>NZ_JAELVF020000010.1 GCF_018101125.2 Streptomyces tardus
GGTGCGTGAGGTGCGGCGGCCGAGGATGTCATGGGTGTAGCGGGTGGTGTGTCCGTCGACGGTTTCGGCGGTGAGACGGCCGAGGGTGTCGTAGTCGCGAGTGAGGGTGGAGTGGGGAGAGACGGCCTCGGTGAGGCGGCCGGCAATGTCGTAGGCGTAGGTGGTGAGGGCGCCGGCGGCGTTCTTGCTGGTGGGGCGGCCCAGCACGTCGTAGTCGAAGCTGACGGTCTCACCGAGAGGGGTTTTCCGTGAGACCAGATGGCCGACGGCGTCGTGGGCGTACTGCTGGGTGCGGTTGTCGAAGTCGGACTCGGCGATGAGCCGACCGGCCGGGTCGTAGCGGTAGTCCCAGACCAGGCCCCCAGGGTTGCGGACGCCGGTGAGGCGAAGTTCGGGGTCGTAGGTGAAGTCGTAGCGG
>NZ_JAELVF020000001.1:0-293122 GCF_018101125.2 Streptomyces tardus
CCCGATTTCCATCGGATCGAATCTGCTCTGCGGGCGGTTGAAAGCCCGTCCGTCGCCGGGCGCACCGTTCCGCATCGGAAGATGTGGATCTGGTTTGCCCCTCGGAGCCAGGCTGCTCGCAGTGTCTGCGGCGCGGCCCCGTCGACGGGTTCGTAAACGTACTGGAGCGGGGCGCTCGATTGCAAATCGAGGGCCCCGCTCCGGTTCCCGGCTGCTGAGGGGTCGTCAGACCTCGACGACCACGGGCAGGATCATGGGCCTGCGGCGGTAGTTGTCCGACACCCACTTGCCCAGCGTGCGGCGCACGAGCTGCTGGAGCTGGTGCACCTGGGTCACGCCATCCTGTGCAGAGCGGTTGAGGGCTTCCTCCAGCTTCGGGATGACAGCGGTGAAGTCCGCGTCGTCGATGCCGGATCCCCTGCTCTGGACGTGCGGACCTGCAGTGATCTTCCCGGTCGAGCTGTCGACCACCACGAAGATCGAGATGATCCCCTCGTCGCCCAGGATGCGACGGTCCTTCAGGGCGGTCTCGGTGACGTCACCGACCGAGAGGCCGTCCACGTACACATAGCCGGCCTGGACCTTGCCGACGATCTTTGCCTTGCCCTCGACGAGGTCGACCACCACGCCGTCCTCGGCGATGACCACCTGATCGTGCGGTACACCCGTCAACGCGCCCAGCTCGGCGTTGGCGCGCAGGTGGCGCCATTCACCGTGCACCGGCATGAGGTTGCTCGGCTGGCAGATGTTGTAGAAGTACAGCAGTTCGCCCGCCGAGGCGTGGCCGGAGACGTGCACCTTGGCATTGCCCTTGTGCACCACGTGTGCGCCCCAGCGCGTCAGTCCGTTGATCACGCGGTACACCGCGTTCTCGTTGCCCGGGATCAGCGAGGAGGCCAGGATCACCGTGTCGCCGGGGACGATCCGGATCTGATGGTCCCTGTTGGCCATCCGCGAGAGCGCGGCCATCGGCTCGCCCTGGGAACCGGTGCAGACCAGAACGACTTCGTGGTCGGGGAGGTCGTCCAGCGTCTTGACGTCCACCACCAGGCCGCCGGGCACCTTCAGATAGCCGAGGTCACGGGCGATGCCCATGTTCCGGACCATCGACCGGCCGACGAAGGCCACGCGGCGGCCGTACTCGTGGGCGGCGTCCAGGATCTGCTGGATGCGGTGGATGTGGCTGGCGAAGCTCGCCACGATGACGCGCTTCTGGGCGTCGGCGAACACCTGGCGCAGCACCTGGGAGATCTCCCGCTCAGGCGCGACGAAGCCGGGGACCTCCGCGTTGGTGGAGTCCGACAGGAGCAGGTCGATGCCCTCCTCGCCCAGGCGGGCGAAGGTGCGCAGGTCGGTGAGCCGCCCGTCGAGCGGCAGCTGGTCCATCTTGAAATCGCCGGTGTGGACGACGAGACCGGCGGGAGTGCGCACGGCCACGGCGAGTGCGTCGGGGATGGAGTGGTTGACCGCGACGAACTCGCAGTCGAAGGGGCCGATCCGCTCGCGGTGCCCCTCCTCGACTTCCAGCGTGTACGGCCGGATGCGGTGCTCCTGGAGCTTCGCCTCGATGAGGGCGAGCGTCAGCTTGGAGCCGATCAGCGGGATGTCCGCCTTCTCCCGGAGGAGATAGGGGACGGCTCCGATGTGGTCCTCGTGGCCGTGTGTGAGGACGATGCCCTCGATGTCGTCGAGGCGGTCCCGCAGAGTGGTGAAGTCGGGCAGGATCAGATCGATGCCGGGCTGCTCCTCCTCGGGGAAGAGAACGCCGCAGTCGATGATCAGCAGACGGCCGTCGAACTCGAAGACGGTCATGTTTCGGCCGATCTCGCCCAGGCCGCCGAGCGGTGTGACGCGCAGACCGCCCTCGGGCAGCTTGGGCGGCGGGCCGAGTTCGGGGTGTGGGTGACTCAAAAGACTCTCCTCACCGCACACGCCACGCACCCGTCCAAGGGGCCGTGGCGCGTGCGATCTTTGTGCGCTTGCAGTTGTGGGTCGTTCGCTATGCAGTTGTGGAGTCTGCGGGTGACAGGCGTACGCCACCGGCGGTCAGGTCGCGACGGAGCTGCTCAGCTTCCTCGTCGGTGAGCTCGACCAGGGGGAGGCGCAGCGGTCCGCCGGGCAGGCCCTGGCTCATCAGCACCGCCTTGGTCGTGATCACGCCCTGAGTGCGGAACATGCCGGTGAAGACCGGCAGCAGCTGCTGGTGGATCTCCGTCGCCTTGGTGACGTCACCGCTCAGGTGGGCTTCGAGCATGGCACGCAGCTCGGGCGTGACGACGTGGCCGACCACCGAGACGAACCCGACGGCGCCGACGGAGAGCAGTGGGAGGTTGAGCATGTCGTCGCCGGAGTACCAGGCGAGGCCGCTCGTGGCGATGGCCCAACTCGCCCTGCCCAGGTCGCCCTTGGCGTCCTTGTTCGCCACGATGCGCGGGTGCTCGGCCAACCGCACGAGCGTCTCGGTGTTGATCGGCACACCGGAGCGACCAGGGATGTCGTAGAGCATCACCGGCAGCTCGGTGGCGTCGGCGATCGCGGTGAAGTGCCGGTGCAGGCCCTCCTGCGGAGGCTTGTTGTAGTACGGCGTCACGGCCAGCAGTCCGTGCGCACCCGCGGCCTCGGCGGCGCGGGCGAGCTCCAGGCTGTGCCGGGTGTCGTTGGACCCGGCGCCCGCGACGACGTGGGCACGGTCACCGACCGCCTCCACCACGGCGCGCACGAGCGCGGCTTTCTCCGCATCCGTGGTGGTCGGAGACTCGCCGGTGGTGCCGTTGACGATCAGGCCGTCATTGCCGGCGTCCACCAGGTGGGCAGCGATACGCTGCGCGCCGTCGAGGTCGAGTTCGCCGTCGGCGGCGAACGGGGTGACCATCGCGGTCAGAACCCGCCCGAAGGGCGTCTGCGGTGTGGAGGTCGGAGCCATGGATCCCACGCTACTCGCAGCAGGCTGTTCGGCGCTCCCTCGGGGGAGGTCATGAGGGAGCCCGGTACTGCCTGCTCGGGGGTTCAGGCAGTACCGGGTCCGGACTTCAGCCTAGATGAAAATGGAGAAAAGCCGCAATTCGGACACCGCGATCCGTGCACTCGCCGCCCGCTGCCGGGTAGGGCGCGCTACGGAGCGACGCGACCGTTGGTGTTGAACGCCTCGTGGGTCAGCGGCATGAGCTTGGTCCACTGCTCCTCCATGAGCTCGGCGACCATCTCGATCTCGCGCTGCGGGAAGGACGGCACCTTCGCCTGCTCGTGCTTGGTGCGCAGACCGAGGAAGTGCATCAGCGAGCGGGCGTTGCAGGTGGCGTACATGGAGGAGTACAGACCGACGGGCAGCGTCGCACGGGCGACCTCGCGCGCCACCCCGGCGGCCAGCATCTCCTGGTACGCCTCGTAGGACCGGCGGTAGGAGTCCGCCATGCTGCGCCCGACCAGCTCCAGCTGCTCCGGAGTGCCCTCGACAAACTCGTACTTGCCCGGACGGCCCTGCTGCACCAGCTTCCGGGCGGCGTCCGGAATGTAGAAGACCGGTTCCAACTGCCGGTAGCGCCCGCTCTCCTCGTTGTAGCTCCAGCCGACGCGGTGGCGGTGGAACTCGCGGAAGACGAACAGCGGGGCGCTGATGAAGAAGGTCATGGAGTTGTGCTCGAAGGGGCTGCCGTGGCGGTCCCGCATCAGGTAGTTGATCAGGCCCTTGGAGCGCGCGGGGTCCTTGTCCAGCTCCTCCAGGGACTGCTCCCCCGCCGTGGAGACCCGGGCCGCCCAGAGCACGTCCGTGTCGGTGGCGGTGTGCTTGACCAGCTCGACGGTCATGTCACTGCGGAAGCGTGGAGTGTCGGCGTCGGTCACCGGTGGGGTCCTTCCCAGGTGGAGCGGTGCGTGCGGCGTACAGCCTACGGCCGGGAGGTGACAGCCCCGGCCCGCCTCCCGCTCGATCGGGTGACACGAAACGGGCGGTGTGACCAGAACGTTGCCGGAAACGGGCAACGAACGGGATCGCTCGCTCGTCTGAACCCATAGCACAGGAAGTTGTGGTTGGGGAGAGGTAAGAGATGTTCAGGCGTTCCGAGAGGGTTCCGTTCTCCTTCGTCGCCGAGGGCGAGCAGTTCCGGGACAACGTCGCGCCGCCGCCCAGGGAGCGCGCCTCGCTGGGTCAGGTGGCCGGGCGGACACTGACCGGACTCGTCGTGGTCGCCGGGCTGGTCGGCTCGCTCCTGCTCGGGATGCCCGCGCTCGACGCGGAGCAGCAGCGCGAGCGCATCCAGGAACAGGAGCAGGCGGGGCACGAGCGCTGAGCGCCGTCCGTGGGCGCGGACGGGCAGTTCGTCGGGTACGGCGGGCGGCCGGTGGGAGGCAGACGCGCGGAGGTGTCGTGATCGGGCGTACCCGGTCAAGTCGCGCTTCGTCCGTGGGCGTTGAGGTGGCACGGTGGTGCGGGCTTCGGCCCGACCGCCTGGAGAGTCGGCGAGCGGACCGCTAGCCTCACCCGTCACAGGCTTCGGCCTGCCACGAGATCGCGACCGTGAACGAGGATCCGCCGTGCCCATGCCCTTCCTGACGGCCGACCGTGAGCTGCACTCGCCGTCCGAGCCCGCCGACATCCCCCTGCCGTACGAGGACCGGGGGCGCTGGCGTCGTCCCTACCGCCCCGGGCCGTGGCGGGTGGCGCGCTCCGCGGTGCTGCTGCTTCTGGCAGCGTTCCTGCTGATGACCGCGGTGCTGAGCACCCTTGCCGGCAGTCTGCCCGCGGCCGGGCTGAGCCTGGCGCTCGGAGTCCTGGTGATCGGTTGCTCATTGCGGATGCTGCGCGTGGGGATCTGGGTGAGTTCCCAGGGGATCCGTCAGGTCGGCCTCTTCTGGACCACGACGCTCGACTGGACCCGTGTTGCCGCGGTGCGCACCGTGCAGCAGCCGGTGCGCTGGCTCGGGTTGCCGCGCACGGTGCAGGGCCAGGCTCTGGTGGTGCACCGCCGCGACGGCGACCCGCTGCGGGTGTTGCTCTCCGACCACAGCGCGGACTTCCTGGGGAAGCCCGCGGCATTCGACCGGGCCGCTGACGTACTGGAGAGCTGGGCGGAGGACTACCGGGCCGAGTCCGTCTGAGCAGCCCCGCGCGCGAACCCCGTACGCCCGCCTCCCGGGGGCGGCCGGCGCCGTTCGGGGAGCCGGGCGTACGGGCGCGTTGGGTCAGGGTCGGCGGTGCAGGGTGATGGCGTGCTGCATCGCCTTGCGGGCGCGCGGGGTGTCGCCGGCGTCGTGGTACGCCACCGCGAGCCGGAACCAGCTGCGCCAGTCATCCGGCTGTTCCTCGGTCTCCGCCTGGCGGCGGGTGAAGACCGCGTCGGCCGAGGCGCGGTCGATACGGCCGCTGGGTGTGCGCTCGAGTTCGTCGACAGGCAGACCGCCCTCCTCCTCCAGCTGCTTGGACAGCTGCCCCGCCCGCTGGGCGAAGAGGGTGCTGTGCCAGAGGAACCAGAGCCCGATCAGCGGCAGCACCAGCACCGCGACGCCGAAGGCGACGGTCGCGGCGGTGCCGTGCCGGATGAGGGCCACGCCCCGGCCGCCGACCAGCAGGAAGTACACCAGCAGCAGGGCGGCCAGGACGAAGTAGGTGATCTTCGCTCGCATCGTTGGGCTCAGCCGTCCAGGTCGAGGAAGTGCTCGAGTCCGAAGGTCAGCCCCGGGGACTGGGCGATCCGGCGTACGCCGAGCAGGACTCCGGGCATGAAGGAGCCGCGGTTCATCGAGTCGTGCCTGATCGTGAGGATCTCCCCCTCACCGCCGAAGAGGACCTCCTGGTGCGCGACGAGGCCGCGCAGCCGTACGGCGTGCACGGGTACGCCGTCCACGTCCGCTCCCCTGGCCCCCTCCAGCGCCGTGCTGGTGGCGTCGGGCTGGGGCGGGCAGCCGGCCTCCTCCCGGGCGGCGGCGATCAGCTGCGCGGTACGGGCCGCCGTACCGCTCGGGGCGTCGGCCTTGTTCGGGTGGTGCAGCTCGACGACCTCGACGGATTCGAAGAACCTGGCCGCCTGCTGGGCGAAGCGCATGGTCAGGACGGCGCCGATGCCGAAGTTCGGGGCGATGAGCACGCCCGTGC
This sequence comes from Streptomyces tardus, assembly GCF_018101125.2. GTDB lineage: Bacteria > Actinomycetota > Actinomycetes > Streptomycetales > Streptomycetaceae > Streptomyces > Streptomyces tardus. The sequence continues at coordinate 6,089 of NZ_JAELVF020000001.1, forward strand.
CCGGCGATCCGGGCAACAGCTCGCGCAGGGTCGCCAGGCGCTCGTCGGTCCAGCCGGTGGTGCCGACCACGCAGTGGATGCCGTTGCGGACGCAGAACTCCACGTTCTCCATCACCGAGTCGGGATGGGTGAGTTCGACGGCGATCTCGGCGCCGGCCCCGGTCAGTGCGTCCAGGCTGTCGCCCCGACCGAGCGCGGCGACCAGCTCCAGGTCCTCCGCGGACTCCACGGCCCGTACGGCTTCGGCGCCCATCCTGCCCCCGGCTCCGATGACGGCGACGCGCGGCTTGCTCATCTCGTGGGTGTTCCTTCGCTGTTCCGGTGGTGCGGGGACGGGAGTGGTCAGGCGACGATCCGGTCGAGCCGTGCGGTCTGCCGGTCCGTCAGCGGGCCGATGACCGAGACCGAGGGGGTGCGCTCCAGGATGTCGGCCGCCACCTCGCGCAGTTCGTCCGGGGTGACCGCCGCGATGCGGCCGAGCATGTCGTCCACCGACAGCTGGTCGCCGAAGCACAGCTCGCCCTTGCCAATGCGGTGCATCAGCGCGCCGGTGTCCTCCAGCCCGAGCACGGTGGAACCGGAGAGCTGCCCCACTGCGCGGCGCAGCTCCTCGCCGGACAGTCCGTTGCCGGCGACCTCGTGAAGCTGTTCCCGGCACAGACGCAGCACGTCGTACACCTGGCCCGGGCGGCAGCCTGCGTAGACGGTGAAGTGGCCGCAGTCGGCGAAGGCGGAGTTGTAGGCGTACACGGCGTAAGCCAGTCCGCGCTTCTCGCGCACTTCCTGGAAGAGCCGTGAACTCATCCCGCCCCCCAGCGCCGCGCTGAGCACCGACAGCGCCCAACGCCGGTCGTCGGTGCGGGAGATGCTCGGCATTCCCATCACGACGTGTGCCTGCTCGGTGCTGCGGCGCACCACCTCGACGCGACCCTGCGCCGGGATGTGCAGGCTGCCGGCGCGCGGCGCCAGCGGTACGGCTTCCGGGTCGGTGGAGGCGCCGGCCCGCGCGAACGCGGCCTGCACCTGCTGCACCACGGTGTCGTGGTCGACGTTGCCGGCGGCGGCCACGACCAGCCTGGTGGGGTCGTAGTGCTCCCGGTGGAACGCGGTGAGCCGGTCGCGGGTGAGCGCGGTCACCGAATCGACGGTGCCGAGCACCGGGCGGCCGAGCGGAGTGTCACCGAAGAGCGTGGCGGCGAAGAGGTCGTGGACGCAGTCGCCGGGGTCGTCCTCGGTCATCGCGATCTCCTCGAGGATGACGCCGCGTTCAGCGTCCAGGTCCTCGGCGCGGATCAGCGAACCGGTGAGCATGTCGCAGACGACGTCGATGGCCAGCGGGAGGTCGGTGTCCAGGACCCGTGCGTAGTAGCAGGTGAACTCCTTGCCGGTGAAGGCGTTCATCTCACCGCCGACGGCGTCGAGGGAGGCGGAGATGTCCAGCGCGCTGCGTCGCTCGGTGCCCTTGAAGAGCAGGTGCTCCAGACAGTGGGTGGCCCCGGCCAGCGCGGGCGTCTCGTCCCTCGAACCGACGTGTGCCCAGATGCCGAAGGTGGCCGATCGGACCGACGGCAGGCTCTCGGTGACCACGCGCAGGCCGCCGGGCAGCACGGTTCTGCGGACGGTGCCGACGCCGTCCCTGCCCTCGACCGGAGTCTGGGCGGAGGGCGTACCGGTGAGCGGCTGACGGGCGACGGCCCGCCCCACCTGTGCGGTGGGACGGGCCGTCGGGAAGGACGGGTGCGTCACTTGGCGGCGTCGTCCTTCGAGTCGTCCGCGGAGTCCTCGGCCTGCTCGCCGTCCTCGTCCTCCAGGACGGGGATCAGCGAGAGCTTGCCGCGCTGGTCGATCTCGGCGATCTCGACCTGGACCTTCTGGCCGACACCGAGGACGTCCTCGACGTTCTCCACGCGCTTGCCGCCGGCGAGCTTGCGGATCTGCGAGATGTGCAGCAGACCGTCCTTGCCGGGAAGCAGCGAGACGAAGGCACCGAAGGTGGTGGTCTTGACGACCGTACCCAGGTAGCGCTCGCCGACCTCGGGCATCGTCGGGTTGGCGATGCCGTTGATCGTGGTGCGGGCGGCCTCGGCGGCCGGGCCGTCGGCGGCACCGATGTAGATGGTGCCGTCGTCCTCGATGGTGATGTCTGCGCCGGTGTCCTCCTGGATCTGGTTGATCATCTTGCCCTTGGGGCCGATGACCTCACCGATCTTGTCCACCGGGATCTTGACGGTGATGATCCGCGGTGCGTTCGGGGACATCTCGTCGGGGACGTCGATGGCCTCGTTCATCACGTCGAGGATGTGCAGCCGGGCGTCGCGCGCCTGCCCGAGGGCGGCGGTGAGCACGGAGGCGGGGATGCCGTCCAGCTTGGTGTCCAGCTGGAGCGCGGTGACGAACTCACGGGTGCCGGCGACCTTGAAGTCCATGTCGCCGAAGGCGTCTTCCGCACCGAGGATGTCGGTGAGGGTGACGTAGTGGGTCTCGCCGTCGATCTCCTGGGAGATCAGGCCCATGGCGATACCGGCGACGGCGGCCTTCAGCGGCACACCGGCGTTCAGCAGCGACATGGTGGAGGCGCAGACCGAGCCCATCGAGGTCGAGCCGTTGGAGCTCAGCGCCTCGGAGACCTGGCGGATCGCGTACGGGAACTCCTCGCGCGTCGGCAGCACCGGCACCAGCGCACGCTCGGCGAGCGCGCCGTGGCCGATCTCGCGGCGCTTCGGGGAGCCGACGCGGCCGGTCTCACCGGTGGAGTACGGCGGGAAGTTGTAGTTGTGCATGTAGCGCTTGCGGGTCACCGGGGAGAGGGTGTCCAGCTGCTGCTCCATGCGCAGCATGTTCAGCGTGGTGACGCCCAGGATCTGGGTCTCGCCGCGCTCGAACAGCGCCGAGCCGTGCACCCGCGGGATGGCCTCGACCTCGGCGGCCAGGGTGCGGATGTCGGTGACACCGCGGCCGTCGATGCGCTTCTTCTCCTTGATGACGCGCTCACGGACCAGCTGCTTGGTGAGCGCGCGGTACGCGGCGGAGATCTCCTTCTCGCGACCCTCGAACTGCGGGAGCAGCTTCTCGGCGGCGAGACCCTTGACGCGGTCCAGCTCGCTCTCGCGCTCCTGCTTGCCTGCGATGGTGAGCGCCTGGGCCAGCTCGTCGCGGACGGCGGCGGACAGCGCCTCCAGGACGTCGTCCTGGTGGTCGAGGAAGATCGGGAACTCGCCGGTGGGCTTGGCGGCCTTGGCGGCGAGGTCCGACTGGGCCTTGCAGAGCGCCTTGATGAAGGGCTTCGCGGCGTCCAGTCCGGCGGCGACGACGTCCTCGGTCGGCGCCTGGGTGCCGCCCTTGACCAGCTCGACGGTCTTCTCGGTGGCCTCGGCCTCGACCATCATGATCGCGACGTCGCCGTCGGGCAGGACACGGCCGGCGACGACCATGTCGAAGACGGCGTCCTCCAGCTCGCTGTGGGTCGGGAAGGCGACCCACTGGCCCTTGATCAGCGCGACACGGGTGCCGCCGATCGGGCCGGAGAAGGGCAGGCCGGCGAGCTGCGTGGAGCAGGAGGCGGCGTTGATGGCGACCACGTCGTAGAGGTGGTCGGGGTTGAGCGCCATGATCGTCTCGACGATCTGGATCTCGTTGCGCAGGCCCTTCTTGAAGGAGGGGCGCAGCGGACGGTCGATCAGGCGGCAGGTGAGGATCGCGTCCTCGGAGGGGCGGCCCTCGCGGCGGAAGAAGGAGCCGGGGATCTTGCCGGCGGAGTACATCCGCTCCTCGACGTCCACCGTGAGCGGGAAGAAGTCGAGCTGGTCCTTGGGGTTCTTGGACGCGGTGGTGGCCGACAGCACCATGGTGTCGTCGTCCAGGTACGCGACGGCGGAGCCGGCGGCCTGCTTGGCCAGGCGGCCCGTCTCGAAGCGGATGGTGCGGGTGCCGAAGGAACCGTTGTCGATAACGGCCTCGGCGTAGTGGGTTTCGTTCTCCACTAGGTGTTTCTCCTCGTCTGTGTCCGCGACGCGTGTCGCCGCGGACTCCTCAGCGGTGGAGCGCCCCCGGTGCGGGCCGGTCTTCGATCGAAGCACCCGGACGCGGTGTGCGTGTCCGAGCGCCACTACCGAGGACCGGCGTCGAGGGGGTGCGCTCCGCCTCGTGGTGCAGGCCGGGACTCGATGTGTCCGGTCTGCCGTCAGTGGTGGTGTTGTGCTTGCCGTGCTCGTCGGTCCGTCGGGCCCGTGTGCGGCGCGTGCGCCTGCGTCGGGCCGAGGCCGTACCTCGTGACGAGCTGGAACCAGCCTACAAAGGTTCCGCTCCCGGGGCGGCGCGGCCCGTCGGGATGAGCGAGGTACGACGAAGGGAGCGGTCCCCGGTCGGGAACCGCTCCCTGCATGTCATTCAGCGGGCGCCGGCCGCACCGCGGCGGATGCCGAGGCGCTCGACCAGGGCACGGAAGCGCTGGATGTCCTTCTTCGCCAGGTACTGCAGCAGGCGGCGGCGCTGGCCGACGAGCAGCAGCAGACCACGGCGGGAGTGGTGGTCGTGCTTGTGGGTCTTCAGGTGCCCGGTCAGGTCGGTGATCCGCTGGGTGAGCAGGGCAACCTGGACCTCGGGGGAGCCGGTGTCACCCTCCTTGGTGGCGAAGTCCGAAATGATCTTGGTCTTGGTGGCAGCATCGAGAGACGACACGCGTACTCCTTGGTGAGTCGTTTGCCCTGGTGGGGCAGCCTTCGAGTGCCCCTGGTCTCGTTCACAGGGGAGCTTCCGTAACTCGGGAGGCGGGCGCGCTGGGCGCTTCCACCGGATCTCCGCGCTTCGGCGGGTCCGGGGTGCGTACACAAACGGCCGCCCTCAGGGTACACGAGGCCGGAGGGCGGCCGTTCGGGGGTCTCGGGCGGGCGGGAGCCGGGCCCGGCGGGGTCAACTCGTCATCGACCTGGCCGCCGCGTACACCTCGAGCACTGCGAGGGCGAGCGGCAGGAGCGAGAGCAGCACCAGCCCCTCGAACATGTCCAACAGCCTTCCCCAGAACGGCGATACGCCCTTGGTCGGCACGATCAGACCGACACCGACGATGACCGCGGCGCCGATCGCGATACTGCTGGCGAACCAGACGGTGTGGACGTTGAGCGGGCCGCTGTCGCCGTCCCGGTAGAGCGACTGGAGCGCCTCGACGGGCGGGTCGAGCGTCATGCCCAGGAGCAGCAGCAGGATGGTCACCAGGCCGCCGATCATCAGGCAGGCGACCTGGGAGGTGTAGTCGAAGAGTCGGGCGCGCAGTATCAGCGCCAGACCGCAGGAGAGCGCCAGCAGCTGGGCCCAGGTGTTGTCGGTGAAGCCGAGGATGACGCCGGCGGCGATCGCGACCAGCGCGGAGGAGCCGGCGACCAGGCCGAGGAGCAGCTCGTGGCCACGGCGGGCCTGGGCGCCGATGCGCAGGAAGTCGACGGCCTCGTCGTGGTTCTGGTTCTTGCTGTCGTACTCGCGGCCCTGGGCGATCTGGTCGGGCGAGCGGTAGCCGATCGGCAGGCGTGCGAAGCGGGCGGAGAGGCCGGGGAGCCAGGCCACCAGGGCGATGCCCACGACGGCGGTGACGGCGGCGACCTCGCGCGGCGGCGCGTCGGTCAGGATGCCGACGAAGGTGGCCACGGTGCCGGCCGCGGCGAGGAACGCGGCGGCGACGAACGGGGAGTCGCCGTGCGGCAGCAGCGCGACCAGGAGCACCGAGGCGATCAGTACGACGACGCAGCCGACCAGCAGGTGGAGCCGGCCGGGGCCCTCCCCGCCGTCCAGGCCGAAGACGCCGGAGCCCGCGAGCATCAGATGCGGGAGGGAGGCGAGGCCGAGGGCGATGGAGGAGCCGCGGTCGTCGTAGACCCGGGCTCGTACACCGGAGAGCGCGACGAGCGCGACACCGGTCACGCCGGCGATGATGCCTGCCAGGCTGTGCATGTCGCGCTCGAGCGGGTTGGAGAACCACAGGACGAACGCCATCATGCTGAGCAGGAGCACACCGGCGGTGAGCCCCGCGAGGTTCATCAGGTCGTCGCTCCAGCGCCGGCGGTCGCGGCGGACGGTGGAGGCGACTGCGTCGGAGACATCGTCGAAGACCGCGGGCGGCAGCGATTCCGCGAAAGGCCGCAGCAGCAGTACATCTCCGTCGAGAATGCGCTGTTCCGCGAGGGAGCGTCCGGCGTCCAGCACGGTGCCGTCACGACGAACGAGGTGATATCCGGTCGGACTTCCCTCATTCTGTGACTGTCCGGAAAGCTGGAGGATCTCCGGATAGATATCGACAAGCGGCACGTCCTCGGGCAGCGCCACGTCTATCCGTGCGTCCGGCGCGGCAACGGTGACCCGGCAGAAGCCGGTACCTGCGGTCGTACTCACCTGGCGGTGCCCCCTCGGCCTGAAGTTTGGGTGTCGTCCGAACGCCTGCAGGGATGTGCGGCGGCGGAGCGTCAGCGTACCGTCGGACAGGGCAACGGCCCCACCCACCCCGGGTGTTGTTGCATGTCAGTAGGATCACGGGCAGGGCCAACTTCGATCGACGCGTGTCTGTCGGTACCAGTGCGGTGTATGTGACACGTGGGTGGTGGCAGTGGGTCGGGGGGATCGCTACACACGGGAGCGGTCCGACACTTGCGAGAAGCTGAAGGACTGGTGCGCCGGTGAGCGTGATTGTCGTCAAGCGCCCTCCTCGGGCCCTTCCGCCCGAAATACCCGATGAGGAGGTCACGCTCGAACCTCCGCCGGAGATTCCGCGCGAGACCGACAACAACATGCTGATGAACCTCCTTCCCATGCTGGGAATGGGCAGTTCGGCCGCGTTCTTCTTCATGCCGGGTATGGGCAACCCGTTTATGAAGGTCATGGGCGTGATCATGATGGCGTCCACGCTGGCGATGGTGGTCGCGCAGATCGTCAAGGCCCGGCAGGGACCGTCCGGTCAGATGACGCAGGACCGCCAGGACTATCTGAAGTACCTGTCCCAGAAGCGGCGCGATATCCGCCGGACCGCGCACCGGCAGCGGGACAACCAGCTCTTCCTCCACCCCGCGCCCGACCAGCTGTGGTCGATCGTCGCCGAGGGCCGGCGGGTGTGGGAACGCCGCGCCTCGGACGCCGACTTCGCCCAGATCCGGGTGGGGCTCGGACCGCAGCAGCTGGCCACCCCGCTCAAGGCCCCGGAGACCGCGCCGCTGGACGAGTTGGAGCCGCTGACCGCACACGCGATGAAACAGTTCCTCGCGGTGCACGGCACTCTCGACGGCCTGCCGCTCGCCGTCTCGCTGCGCGCCTTCTACCACATCACCGTCTCCGGCGAGCCCGACACCGTGTACGCGACCTCGCGGGCGATCGTCGCGCAGCTGTGCACGCTCCAGTCGCCGGAGGACCTGACCGTCGCGGTGGTCGCCGCACCCGGTGCGCTGGCCGAGTGGGAGTGGGCCAAGTGGCTCCCGCACACGCAGCATTCGGCGCTGGACGGCGCCGGCACCAGCCGGCTGATCACCGACGATCTCGGCGAGATCGAGGAGCTGCTCGGCGACGCGCTGGACGGCCGTACGCGCTTCAACCCCAAGAGCGCCCCTGTCGCCGACACCCAGCACGTGGTGGTCGTCCTGGACGGCGGCAATGTGCCGCTGGACTCGGTGATCGCCGGCTCCGAAGGGCTGCAGGGCGTCACGATCATCGAGGTCGTACCCGGTGAACTCGACGAGCTGCGCAGCTCGTTGGCCGTGATGGTGCGACCGGGACGGCTGGAGCTGGAGTCCTCGGGCGGCGCGGTGTACGAGGGTGTGCCCGACGTGCTCTCCGTCTCGGAAGCCGAGTCCCTGGCGCGGCAGCTGGCCCCGCTGCGGGCGGGCAGCGCCGACGGCGACGAACCGCTGCTGGCCAACCTGGACTTCACCGATCTGATGAACATCGGCGACGCCGGCTCGGTCGACGTCTCCCGCACCTGGCGTCCGCGGACGCTGCACGAGCGGCTGCGAGTGCCGATCGGCGTCGGCCAGGACGGCATGCCGGTCATGCTCGACGTCAAGGAGGCCTCGCAGGAGGGCATGGGCCCGCACGGCCTGTGCGTCGGCGCCACCGGCTCCGGCAAGTCGGAGCTGCTGCGCACGCTCGTGCTCGGCCTCGCGGTGACGCACTCCTCGGAGACGCTGAACTTCATCCTCGCGGACTTCAAGGGCGGCGCGACCTTCACCGGTATGTCGGACATGCCGCACGTCGCGGCCGTCATCACCAACCTCGCCGACGACCTCACCATGGTCGACCGCATGCGCGACGCGATCACCGGTGAACTCCAGCGCCGGCAGGAGCTGCTGCGCTCGGCGGGCAACTACGCCAACATCACCGACTACGAGAAGGCGCGCGCGGCCGGCGCACCGCTGGAGCCGCTCTCCTCGCTGGTGATGGTGCTGGACGAGTTCTCCGAACTGCTCAGCGCCAAGCCGGACTTCATCGAGATGTTCATCCAGATCGGTCGGATCGGCCGCTCCCTGGGCGTACACATGCTGCTGGCCTCGCAGCGCCTGGAAGAGGGCAGGCTGCGCGGTCTGGACACCTACCTCTCGTACCGCATCGGTCTGCGGACCTTCTCCGCGGCCGAGTCGCGGGCGGCGATCGGCGTCCCGGACGCCTACCACCTGCCGAACGTGCCGGGTGCGGGCTACCTGAAGTACGACACCGAGACGATGGTGCAGTTCAAGGCGGCGTACGTCTCCGGCCCCTACCGCGCGGGCAGCGGGGGCGGCGGCGGGGGCGGCAGCCGTACCGACCGGCTGCCGGTGCTCTTCACCGCCTCGCACGTCGAGCGGTACGTCATCGAGGAGCCGGACGAGCCGCAGAACCAACAGCCCGACGAGGACGACGCGTTGGCCGACACGGTGCTGGACGTCATCGTCCAGCGGCTCCAGGGCCAGGGCCCGCCCGCCCACCAGGTGTGGCTGCCCCCGCTGGAGGACTCGCCGTCGCTGGACCGGCTGCTGCCCGCACTCGCGGTCACCCCCGAACGCGGAGTGCACGCCGCCGACTACACCGCCACCGGCAAGCTCGTGGTGCCGGCGGCGATCGTGGACAAGCCGTTCGAGCAGCGCCGCGACGTGATGTACATGAACTTCTCCGGCCAGCTCGGCCACGGCCTGGTGGTCGGCGGTCCGCAGTCCGGCAAGTCGATGATGCTGCGCGGCATCATGGGCGCCTTCGCGCTCACCCACACCCCGTTCGAAGTGCAGTTCTACTGCCTGGACTTCGGCGGCGGCGGCATGCTCGCCTTCGAGGGCCTGCCGCACGTGGGCGGTGTGGCGACCAGGCTCGACGCGGAGAAGGTGCGGCGCACGGTCGCCGAGGTCGTCGGCATCCTCAACGCCCGCGAGGAGTTCTTCCGGGACAACAGCATCGATTCCATGGGCACCTACCGGCAGCGCCGCAACGCCGGCCAGTACCCGGACCAGGCGTGGGGCGACGTCTTCCTGCTCATCGACGGCTGGTCCACCTTCAAGACCGACTACGAGATGATGGACCCGGTCATCCTGGACATCGCCAGTCGCGGTCTGGGCTTCGGCGTCCACCTGGTCGTCACCTCCTCCCGCTACACCGAGGTGCGCCCCGCGCTGCGCGACCAGCTGCTCAACCGCGTCGAGCTGCGGCTCGGCGACCCGATGGAGTCCGAGTTCGACCGCAAGCGAGCGGAGAACGTCCCGACCGGCCAGCCCGGTCGCGGTCTGACCCCCGACAAGCTGCACTTCCTCGGCGCCCTGCCGCGGATGGACGGCTCGGGCAACGCCGAGGACCTCTCGGACGGCATGGCGCACTTCGTCGCGACCGTCTCCGAGCACTGGCAGGCCCGCCCGGCCCCCAAGGTGCGGATGCTGCCGACCATGCTCTCGGTCAACGAGATCCCGGCCGGCGGGGACCAACCGCACCGCGGTGTCGCGCTCGGCGTCGACGAGACGACGCTCTCCCCCGCGTTCATCGACTTCGAGAGCGACCCGCTCTTCGTCATCTTCGGCGAGAGCGAATCGGGCAAGTCCTCCGTGCTGCGGCTGCTCGCCAAGCAGATCGCCGAACGGTACGCGACGGACAAGGCGCTCCTGGTCGTCGCGGACTACCGCCGTGCGCTGCTCGGCGAACTGCCGGACAGCCACGTCTACAAGTACTGCGCGGCCGGACCGCAGCTCCACGAGGTCCTGGAGGGTCTCGCGGGCTCGCTCGGACGCCGGATGCCGGGACCCGACGTGACGCCCGAGCAGCTGCGCAACCGCAGCTGGTACGACCTGCCGGACGCCTTCGTCATCGTGGACGACTACGACCTGGTGGCCAGCGGTCAGAACCCGCTCAACCCGCTGCTGGAGTACCTGCCGTTCGCGCGCGACGTCGGCCTGCGGCTGATCCTGGCGCGCAGCTCGGCGGGTGCGTCGCGTTCGTCCTTCGAACCGGTGATGCAGCGTACGAAGGAGCTGGGCGCGCAGGGCCTGATCCTGTCCGGCGACCCGGCGGAGGGCCCGCTGATGGGCAACTTCAAGGCGACCAGGCTGACACCGGGCCGTGGGCAGTTCGTCACCCGCAAGGGCGGCGGGCAGCTTGTACAGACCGGTTGGCTGCCGCCGCGGAGCTGAGGGGCGTGTGACAGGCGGAGGGCGGGCCCGGTGGAGTCTTCACCGGGCCCGCCCTCCGCCTGTCACACGCCCCTCAGCTCCGCGGCGGCAGCCAACCGGTCTGTACAAGCTGCCCGCCGAATCTCCTCCGCCCGCGCTGCCGTCCCGCCCTTCGCCGGGGACGCGGTCCCCGGAACCTTCGCCCGCGCCGTCGCCGGGGTCGCCGCCCTCGATCGGTTCGGCCCCCGTGCTCTCGCCGAGCATGCCCTCCGAGCGGCGCAGGAAGGCCGGGTCGTACGGCGTGGTGGGCAGCGCGGGCGGAGGAGATTCGGCGGGCAGCCGGATCGACACCTTCGGGGTCCGCGCCCTCCGGGTCCACGTTCCCCGCGTCCGGGCGATCGCGGTCCCCCGCGCCGGTGCCGGGATCGGTGCCGGTGTCCGGGAACAGGTCGCTGTCGATCCGGCTGCCCGCCGAATCTCCTCCGCCCGCGCTGCCGTCCCGCCCTTCGCCGGGGACGCGGTCCCCGGAACCTTCGCCCGCGCCGTCGCCGGGGTCGCCGCCCTCGATCGGTTCGGCCCCCGTGCTCTCGCCGAGCATGCCCTCCGAGCGGCGCAGGAAGGCCGGGTCGTACGGCGTGGTGGGCAGCGCGGGAACGCCCGCACCGGCGCCCCCGCCGCCGGTGCGCTCGAAGACGGTGGCGATGGTGGCGGCCAGCTTGGCGAGGGCGGAGACGACGGATTCGGTGTTCATCGGAGTCGGCAGCACACCGGCCGCCGGGCCGTCCCCGTCACTGCCCCCGGGCCCGGCTCCGGCGCCGACTCCCGGCGCCGGAGCGGCTGTTGAGGGACCCGACGGGCTCTCCGCGGGCGCACCGGTGGAGGAGAGGTCGCTGCCCAGCGCCAGGCTGCCGTGGGTGAGCCCCGCCCCCAACTGCTGGCCGACGGAGCCGTCGAGTGCGCTCGTGGAGTCGCCGCCGGTGCTCGCAGCGCCGTCCGGCTTCCCGTCCGAAGCGCCGTGCGCCTCCGTACGGGAGAGGCTGCTCGCGGACACCGAATCGTCCGAGCCGCCGGCCTCGTTGCCCGCGAGCTGGTCGCCGCCGATGCCGGCGTCGCCCGCCCCGGTGTGGTCGCCGGCGAGCTGTTCGGCGGCGTCCGCCGCCTGTTCGAGGTCGCCCGCGGCCAACTCGAAGGCGGGCACGGCCTCCTGGACCGCGGAGCACAGCAGCGCCCACTGACCGGCGAACCCCTCGGCCCCCGAGCCGCGCCAGTCGCCCGTGAGTACGCCGCCCACCTGCCGGTCGAGCGCCTGCACGGTCTCGTCGACCCTGGCGCCGAGCTCGCGCCAGCCGCGCGCGGCTTCCCGCAGCGCCTGTACAGCTTCGTTCCGGTCGCTCACAGCAGGTCCCTGATGTCGTCGGCGAAGTCGTCCTGGACGGAGGAGGTGTTGCGCACGACCTCCTTGACGCCGCTGGACGCCTCGTCCAGCCGGTCCTGGAGCTTGCCCACCACGGACCCGGCGAGCTCGACGGCCTCGGCCAACTGCTCGTAGGAGACGGAGTCCAACCGCTCCAGCACCTCGCGCACCGGCTCCAGGTCCGTACTGCGGCGGAAGTCCGACACGTAGCTGCCGAGGTCGTAGGCGTGGTGCGCGAGCGAGTTGCCGAGCTGCCCCAGCTCTTCGGTGTTCACATGGAGTCTGTCGGACATCTCTTCTCCCGCATCGGCCGCCGTACAGCTTTCACAGATGTAACACACATCATCCGACAAAGGTCCGCGCAGACCCTGCTCCCTCCGCCTACCCCGGTTCGGGCGGCCCTACGACGGTTGGGAACGTGCCGCACACCACTGCCGGTTGGTGAAGGCTCCCGCCCGACCGTGCCCGGCCCGGCCAACCCTCTGGTGGGCAGCGGCGGCGAGGGCTGAGAATATGAGGAAGCGGCCGGGAGCACGGGCCGCGGCAACGACGCGAGGGAGGGGAGCCCGGTGAAGGACGAGCGGGACATTCAGGAAGAGAACCTCATGGAGGATCTCGAGGACCCGATGCAGGCCCGCGACGTGCGCAGGTCGCTGGAGCAGCTGCGCACCATTCCCGGCGTCGACCCGCGCCTCCAGGAGATGGCACGCGAACTGCTCTCCGGCCGCACGGGGCTCAAGGACATCATCGAGAACCCGCGCTACCTCGCCGCACTCGGCGACAACATGCGCGAACTCCAGGAGCGGGACGACCGGATGACCCCCGAGGAGCGCGAACGTTCCAAGGAGCAGGCCGCCGAGTTCTTCCGGCAGCAGGAGGAGGACACGGCCCGCGAGGACGCCGAGCGCGAGCAGGCGGCTCGGGAGGCCAGGGAGAACGGCCCGAAACCGCGCCACCGCGGCGGTCAGTGAACAGCGGCTCCTGTGTGACGACCCTGTCCCACACGGGAGTTGGCCGATGACGCCTTTCGCCGACTGTGCGACGGTGGACGGGCGAGCAGCACCAGTGGCAGCGCGCGGCGTCCGGTGACAGCGCGCGGGAGAATCGGGGGTGGCCATGTCGAACGAGAGCCTGCAGTCCAAGCCGGCGGTCCTTCAGACCGAGGGCAAGAACATGCAACAGGTCAGCACGGACTTCAACACCGCGCTGACGACACTCAAGAACACCTTGACCGGCATCGAGACGGGCGACCGCCCGCCCTGGGGCGGCGACGACATCGGCAGCAGCTTCGGCGCCCTGTACGAGGGGTTCCGGGACGGCATGTACGAGTCGATGGGGCACCTGGTCGGCCGGGTGGACGACATCGGCAAGGGCATGACCGGGATGGGCGACAACCACGAGGTCAACGAGGACTTCAACGACTCGCTCGTCAAGGCGGAGGAGGCCCGCGCCGAGAAGCTGGGCATCGGCAAGATCCCCCACCTCGGCGGCGGCTGACCCCGGCCGGCGGTTCCGGCGGGCGGTCGGCGCCGCGGGCGGTGGGCGGCGGTGCGGCGGGCAGTGACGCGTGGCGGGCGGCGGTGCGGCGGGTGTGACGCGCGGCGGGGCCCGGCGGAGGCTGACCCCCCGACGGCGGGCGCGACGGCGCACGGCTGCGCGTGCGGGTGTACGCGTGTGGGGCGGGGTTGGGCAGCGTGGGAGACGCAGTCGGCCGCTTGAGAGCCGCAGTTGTGCGAGTGAGGAGCGGCGGTTCTTCGCCCGAGAGCCGCGGTTGTCCGCGTGAGAACCGCAGTTGCTCGCCCGAGGGGCCGCCGCTTGTCCGGTTGAGGGGCTGAGGGCCCCGAGCGATGCGGCGAGCCAGGTATGCGGGAGCCTCTGAACCGACGGGCATTCGCCTTCCCGCGCTCGGTGTCCGGTCCGGACGCCGAGCGGCCGCGTGCGGGCGGTGTTGCGCACACCGGTCGCCGCTCCTGCGACGGCTTCCGTTGCGACGGCTGCTGTTGCGACGGCTGCGGTGGGAGGGAGCTGCGGTGGCCTGGGGGCTACGGCGACCGCAGCTCCCGCCCGCTGTGGCGACCGCAGCCCCTCTGCTGCGGTGAAGGGGCGTGCGACGGCGGCCTCGTACGGCGCACCCGTCCGGCCGCGCAAGGCGGCGTACAGCTGCGGAGAACTCGGGCAGATAGCTCGGCAACTGCACCGACCGCGTACGGCGGACGCGATGACGGGGTGTCAATTGCATCCACGGAGCGGGGAGTTGATCACAACCCGCGACGAACGGCCGTGCGTCCGCACCGGGTTCGTCAGCGCTCGACCCCGCCGTACCCGGCCCACTCGTCCCCACCAGTGGGCTCGCACATACGATTTCCCACGTACGGTTTGACGTTCGCGTACGGCACGAACGGTCGACAGCGCCCCGGAGCCACGCTCCGCCGTCGGCGTCGACGCGACAGCGGAGGACGGGGAGACCATGACCGGCTCGTCGCAGCCCCACCGGCCCCACCCCTACATCGGTGGGCGCAACGCCGTGCTGCGCACCCTCGCCGCCTGGCAGATGGACTGGCCGGGCGCGCCCCGCGTCGTCGTCCTCACTGGCAGCCCCGGCACCGGCCGCACCCGTATCCTCGAGGGCTTTCTGATGTTCGGCGACCCCGAGCAACGGGCCCGGCTCGACCCGGACTCGCTCGACCCCGCGACCGTGCCGCCCGACCTTCCCCCGCCGACAGTCCTCTCCCCCGCCGGACGCACCACCGGCCAGCTCCTCGCCGACCTTGCGGGAGTGCTCAGTCTGCCCTCCGCCGAGCCGGACCGCGTCTTCGCCGAACTCGCCGCGCGTACGGAGCCGTTGGCGCTCGTCGTACCGGAGGTCGACCGTGCGGGCCCGGTCGCGGCGGCGGAGGAACCCGTACGGCTGGTGCGAGAGCTGCTGAAACCGCTGGCCGCGCTGCCGACCGTACGACTGGTGGCAGCGGTGCCGCGCGCCCTCGCGACGGAGCTGAAGCGCGAACCGACGCCGGGCACCGCCCTGTTGATCGACCTGGACGAGAAACGCTGGTCCGACCTGGAGGGCCTGGTCAACCAGGCCGCGAGCCACCTGGACACGGCCGCCGCCGCGGCGGGTGGCGCGGCGGGTGGCACGGCGGGTGGCACGGGGGCGACGGGCATTGCAGGCACCATGAGCGGGGCGGTCCACCCGCTGCTCGGCCCTGGGGCCACGCACCGCCGCAAGCTCGCGGAGGCGTACGTCGCCCGCCTCGACCCAGGCGCGGAGAGCCGGCTGACCGTGCGCCTTGCGCTCAGCTCCGCGCTGACCCAGGCCGATTGGTTCCTCGCCCATCGCGGAAACGTCGTCCGGGCGGAACCAGCACCCGATGCCTCGGCGGGGACCCCGGCCGATCCCGTCACCGCGCTCGCAGAAACGCTGCCGACCGACCTCTCCGCCGTACTCGACCTTCACGCCACTCGCGCGGGCGTCGCGCCGGCCACCCTGCGCGCCGTACTCACACCGCTTGCCCTGGCCGAACACCAGGGGCTGCCGGCCGAGCTGCACGGCCCGCTCGCGAGCGCCGTCGCAGGACGCGACATGAACACCACGGTGGCCGAACTCGCCGCGCTCACCGAGCCGTTCGTCGAACGCGTGGAGGGTCACGACGGCGACCGGACGCGGACGCTGCTGCGCCTGGTCCACCCGGCCCTCGCCGACACCGTCCGCGCCGGTCTCCAGGACGTGGGCACCGCACAGACCCGGACAGCGATGGCACTCCTGGAGGAGGTGCCGGAACAGGACTGGTCGAAGGCCGACCCGTACGTGCGCGACCACATCGCCTCCCACACCCTGGCCGCCGGTCTGCTCCCCCAACTCCTCACCGACCCGGGCCTGTTCACCTACGCGGACCCGGTGTGTCTGCACGCCGCGGTCGCCTCCGTACCCGCCGACTCCCTCGGCGCGGCAGCCCGTACGTACCTCCGCACCGCCCCCGCACTCATCGACGGCGACGTCCCGCCGACGCGTCGCGCGGAGCTTCTGGAAGCGGCGTTCACGGAAGACGGCCTCACCGAACACGCCACCGCACTGCGCCAACTCGCCACCCAGAACGACTAGCCACGGGCACGGGACCGCCTCGGACGTCTCGGGCGTCGGGGTCACAGAGCTGGGGCTGGGGGCTCGAGTCGTGCCCGGAGAAGGTTGCTGTCCAGACCTCGGCGACCTCGACCGCGTCCGGTTCACAGGGCGGGTCGCAGCCAAGGCAGTACGGCGCCGTCATCACTGCGCCTGCCCCGCCCGTTCGGCGAACTCGACCCACGGGCCGAGGAGAAGGCCGGCAGCGGTCCCGACCGTTGCGACGTACGGGATCACTCGTACCGCAGCGGGAGACGTTCGTCTCGGAAGGGACGCCCTGACAGCTGAACAGCAACCCGTACACGCAGTGGTGCCCCGAAGCCGTGTGACTTCGGGGCACCACTGCGTGTACGTCAGTGTCCTCGCGGGCCGCCCGGCGACGGGCCCTGCGGATGATGGCCGGGCAGCCCGGGCGGATGGTGACTGGGCAGGCTCTGGGGGTAGTTGGCCGGCATGGGCGGCTGCCCCTGATGCGGGAACGGCCCCGGCGGGCCACCCGGCCCGCCCCAGCCCGGCGGCGGAGGCGGATTGTTCCGCCGACGCCTGTTCCGGGACACCAGGGCGAACACGGTGGCCAGGACGGCGATCGCTCCAAAGCCCACGAGACCCAGAATCCCGTGCAGCTTGTAGGGGTTGGTGTCGTCGCCCCCGTTGCGGATCGCGTCCGCAGCCTCTGCCTCACGCTCAGCCCGGCCCCCGGTGTCCCTGGAGCCGGGCTCGCCGGCCCCCTCCGGCGCGGTCAGCGGGCCGTCCTTCGACCCCGCGGGAACATCGCTGGTGAGCGCTCGCAGCGGACGGATCATTCCGTAGCCGTAGTACTCGTTGGGCGCCTTGCCCATCTTCTCCGGCAGCAATGCGGTTTCTGTCAGCCGAGTGACGATCTGGCCTGCAGTGAGATCAGGGAACTTGGCTCTCAGCAACGCGGCGGCACCGGAAACGTAAGCAGTGGCCAGGGAAGTACCGTTCGCCGACTCGTAATCCTTCCTGACCGCCGCGGTGTTGATATCCACTCCCGGCGCGGTCAGAGTCAGCCCGTCGTCGTAATTGGACTCCTCCCATAGATTACCGGCCTCGGTGACAGCACCGACGGAAACAACTCCATCGGAATTCGCCGGATAAGCGATTCCCCGCCCTCCGTCGTTCCCCGCACCGGCGACGACGACCACGTCGTTCTCCCAGGCAAGCTTGATCGCCTTTTCTTCAGCAGATGAAGCGAAGCTTCCGGCGATCGACACGTTGATGATGTCAGCCTTCTGCTCGACCGCGTAGTCAATGGCGGCACCCAGCGTGTGGCCGCTGTACTTGCCGTCAGGACGGTCGGCCTTCACGGGAAGAATCTTGGCCTTCGGCGCCAGGCCGACAATTCCGTCCCGGTTGCCCGGTCCGTGGCCGTGGCCCGCGATGAGCGAGGCGACACCGGTGCCGTGATCCTTGCCATTCACGTTGCCCGGGCCACCGCTGTGAGCGTTCCAGCCAGGCAGCACGTTGTCCCGAAGGTCAGCATGGCTGCCGTCAACACCGCTGTCGATCACGGCAACCGTGACACCTTGCCCCTGGGACTCCTGCCAGACCTTCTCGGCGTCGAATGCTTCCAACGCCCACTGACTGTCGCGGGTGCTGTCTGCCGCGGCCGTCGGCGCGGTTCCCGCCAGCAATGCTCCAGCCAGTGTCACGCTGCCTACGACACGCACTGAGTACACGAGCTTCATCCTCTGACGTTCCCTTCACGAAGGCGCCCGCCTTACCGGTTGGCAGATGACTTCTGGTCACAGCCGCTGACGACACGCCGCCTTACTCGATGACGCGAGGAGCGACGTTCTTCTTCGGTGTCCAGGATTCCTCGTCCTCAACCAGGTAGTCGGGACGGTCACTTCGATTCTTGTCGTTGCTTCCGGCACCGCGTGAGCCAGGGGCGCCCATCATGCCCATACCGCGCCCGGTGCCCTTGCCCGCCTGGGATCCGCCACGGCTGCGATGCAAACCTGAGCCGCCCTGAGCCCCAGCGCCGCCACGACCAGGAGTGCCCACGGCGCCGCCGCTCTTCTTGGCGAGCCCGCCACGCCCAGCCCCGCCCTTGCCTGCCGCACCGCCACCGGCACCACCTCCCATGCCCGGCATGCCTCCCATTCGCCCCGCACCACCAGCACCCGCGCCACCAGCTCCGGATATGCCGCCAGGTAGCCCGCCGACTGCACCTGCTCCACCACCGCTTCCGGCACCTGTACCCGAACCGACGCCGCCGGAGCCGGAGCCGGAGAGGCCACCCAGATTGCCCGCGCCGGAACCGGCGCCCCCCGCGCCCGCACCGATTCCTTCGAGCCCGGTACCGACCTCGCTGCCCGGCTTCGGGCCACCGATCCGGTCCAAATCGCCCGTGCCCGGCTTGAATCCCGGACTCTGACCCTCGTAGCCCGGCACATCGGCCGTCGGCATCTCAGCGCCTGGACCCGCACCCGGACCGCCCCCGCCGGGCTTGAAGGGCGAGATGTCCGGCACGCCACCGGGGCCACCGGGCCCGTTGGGACCTCCAGGCCCTTTCGGCATATCGGGCCCTGTGACTTCCCGCCTTGCGTCGTCGATCTCCTTCGTGGCTGACCGATAGACGGCCGCCAACTGCTCTACATAGTGCGCTGCCTCGAGCTGACGCTCACGGCCGATTGACAGGCTGCCCGCGTTGTTGTTCACCGCCTGCGCGATACTGATAGCGGGGTTGTTCAGATCACGATCCAGGCCGCTGTCGTCCCTGCCTGCGCCTGTGGCGAGGTTGAAACCTGCGATGGCGGGGCTAAGGACTGATGCGGCGCCGACAGGACCAGAGCCCAACATGTCGCTGCCCCGGTCTTTCAGCCGCTCCAATCGGCTCGGCTCCTTCACCGAGTCGACGAAGTCCATCACCTCGTAGAGACGTTGCGCGGTCTGCTCCAGCACACTCCCGACCGCGGAAGGCTTGTACGAAGCCTTGGCGAACTCTTCGCTGATCTTCTGCGCGCGCTTCGCGAACTTCTCAGCAGATTTGCCGTGCCAGGTATCAAGCACCTTCAGGACGGCGTCGTCGAACTTCTTCTTCAACCCGCCGTCGCCGTCTCTGCCCACCAAGTCATCGTGAAGCTCTACCCAGTTCTCCCCCACCGTCCGGACGTGGCCAGGATCCGCTCCCGAGACCATCTCCTTGACTTCGCCGAGCCCCTTGTCGATGAACTGCTGACGGCTGACGAGGTCCGCGCCTGCCTCAGGTCCACCACCCGCCGTGGGTGGCCGGGCGGAGTACTCGCCCGATCCGCCGCCGGCGGGAGGCGGTGGCGGAGGTACATACGGCTGCTGCGAACCGTACGGATTGCCACTCTCACCGCCCTGCCCGACCTCTGCAGGTGTGTACCTCAAGTCGGAATCAGACATCAGCTCTCCCCTGTTGCTCAGCCCCCTGGTCCATGTGACCCAGGCTCGAAACCAGCATTCCTCAGGCCAGGTTGACCTTGTTGTCGGCTTCGGCGTTCTGATACGCGCCCATCGTCTGATTGGACTTCTTTCCGAAGTCGTCGACGAGATCCTCGATCTTGTCCACAATCGTTTCGATGTCTCGTTTGACCTCGCTGTGAGCGTCGCGTAGGTCACTTTCCTCCTTGAACCCCTTACCCAGCGAACCAGGCTTGAGGTAAGTGGAGTCCTTCGCCTTCGACTTGGGCCCGCCCATGTCCTTGATCACCTGGTTGAGTTCCTTGACCACCTGGTCAAGGGCGTCCAGGTCCACCCCGTACTGATCGCCGGACAAAGCTTCCTCCCCGATGACGTGTTCTGAGGCACTGCCCACGTGTGCAAGCCGCGTCGACCGACGCCCTTTCGGCGCCACACGAGGCGAGCGCACCTGAAGACAACTGTAGCCGTCAGCTTGATGCCACCCAATATGGGTGTGCCCGATTGTGACGCGCTCACTACAGCAACTGCCCGCTATGCAAGTGAAGTTGAGAATGAGGTCGGATTGCACTCTTTGCCGGATGTGACGGTAAGCCGGCCCGCCAACACACACCAAGGCCGCGACCGGTGCTTGGCCTGTGCACCGAACGCGGCCTTGCGGAATGCTCGAGCTATCGCCTCAGGTCTACGGGCCGTAGTGGCCCTGACCGGGCTGCGGGTAGTGACCGGACGGCGGACCCGGATAGTGACCGCCCCCGTGCAGCTGGCGTTCACGCTTCTTGCGCTTGGCCCGTACCACGAGGAGTACGACACCGAGGACCACGAGCAGGAAGACACCGATGGTGGCAGCGGCGATGAACAGCGTGTCGTCGTCGTCCGAGCTCGAACCGGACGCCTGGTCGGGTGACTTGGGCGCCTCGTCGTCGTACAGGCCGCCGTCGGGGGTCTTCAGCGGACCCTGCTTCGAGCCGGCCGGAATGTCGGCGGTCAGCGCCTCGTACGGCTGGATGATCCCGTAGCCGTACTTCGGGTCCGCCTTGTCCTCCGTCGCACTTCCCGCCCGCTTGGCAGTCTTGACAAGGCGATTGGCAACCTGTCCGGCAGTCAGATCGGGGTACTTGGCGCGAACAAGCGCAGCAGCGCCTGACACGTAGGCGGTGGCGTTAGAAGTGCCCGAAGCTCGACCGTAAGGACTGGTTACAGTTGGAACCTGGATATCTACGCCCGGGGCAGCCAGCATCAGATGTTCGCCATAGCTGGAGTCTTCCCAGATCTTTCCGTTCCTGTCTACCGCTCCAACTGCGACGACACCCGGAGCGACAGCTGGATGATTTGGAATTTCCGAGCCAACATTGCCAGAACCAGCGACAAGGAGGACGTCGCGCTCAGCGGCATATTCGATGGCCTCTTGATCATCGCTGCGAGGTTCGCCGGGGGTAGCGAAGGACATATTGATCATTTTTGCCCCCTGGTCGACAGCGTACATCACTGCTTCCAGATACGACCGGGTACCCTCGTCCTCCGAGTCCGAATCCTTGATCGGAAGAATTCTGGCATCAGGAGCGATACCCCTGATTCAGTTCTCACCATCAGCCCCGCTGCCATGAGCTGCGATCAGCCCAGCCATAGCAGTACCGTGGTCGTTCTTCGTCTCAGCATTGGCCTCCCCGGCGCTGCCGGTGAAGTTCCGCCCATTCAGCACGTTCCGCTTTAGGTCTGGGTGGCTCCCGTCAACGCCATCGTCGATGACCGCGACAGTAACTCCCTCGCCCGTGGATTCCTCCCATGCCTTTGCGGCATTGAGATAGTTCAAGGCCCATTGCTTGTCTCGAGTTTCGTCTGCGACAGCTGGCGTAGCAGTTGACAAGAGCGCCGCTCCCGCACATGCCGCGCCACCCGCCGCGCGCGAGAGATAGACACATTCTGCCTTTCAGTTCACTGGCCCAGCCGAAACACCTGTGGACCCAATTAGATTACTCTGCACAATTTTCAGAATTCACCTAGCCATTGCCTCGCACCGCTTCTTGGCTGTGCGAGGCGGCCCTCATGGGTGAGCGGCTATGGCCTGTGCGGGCCTTGCGCCGGAGGGGGCGGGTAGCTGCTCCCGGGCGGAGGGCCGGGTGGCGGCTGATGCGGAAGGCCGGGCCCGCCGTACATCCCTGCTCCATGTGCGGCGTTGCCGGAGGGCACGGCCGCACGCCTCGTCTGACGGCGCATGAACAGGACGGCTGCGCCAATCGCGACCGCCAGGAAGGCGACGACCCCACCACCGAGAAGCAACATGTTCGTGCTGTCGGAGCCGCTGTTCTCCGAAGCGCTGGCGTCCGCCCCGGGCTCGGCCCCGCCCGCTGGAGGAGCAGAAGGTTCCGAGCTCGGCACCTCGGGGGACTTGAGCTGCCCCATCTTCGAACCGGCAGGAATGTCCTTGGTGAGCGCGGCGAGCGGCTGGATGTAGCCGTAACCGTACTTCTGGTCGGGCAACGAAAGACCCTTCGCCGAGTCGGGAAGACCTGCCGTCTTGACCATGCGGTTGACGATCTGCCCCGGAGTCAGGTCAGGAAATTTCGACTTGATGAGCGCCGCGGTTGCTGAGACGTAGGAGGTAGAGCTCGAAGTTCCGGAACCTTTTCCGTACTCACCGAGTTCCGCTTCTCCGCCAGTGGTCACCACACTCTTAGCTGGGGCAGTCAACAGAACATGCGGACCAAAATTGCTACTCTCCCAGAGCTCGCCATCACTTTTAATACCCCCCACACCCAAAACACCTGGATAGCGAGCCGGGTAGTTATCGCCACCTGGCCCTTCGCCTGTATTTCCCGAGGCCGCAACCAGCAATACGTCATTATCCAGGGCGTACTCGATTGCGGCAGCGTCATGCGAGTTCGGCGTGCCACCAATCGACATATTGATGACGTCAGCGCCTTCGTCTACGGCATAGCGAATGGACTCGCTGAGGCCTTTACCACTCAATCCCATGTCGCGAATCGCGAGAATGGTAGCATCAGGCGCGAGTCCCTTCACTCCCTCGGATCCGCTGGGACCGTGCCCGTGACCAGCAATAAGACCGGCCATTCCGGTTCCGTGATTCCCGTCGGGGTTGGTCGCGCCTCTATCGTCGATGAAATCCTTACCCTCTATTACGTTGTTGCGCAGATCACGATGCTTGGCGTAGACACCGTCATCGATGACGGCTACTGTCACGCCCTTCCCGGTGCTGACCTTCCAGATGTCCTCAGCACCAAAGGCTTCAAGCGGCCATTGATCGTCCCTGACTTGATCAGCGGAAGCTGTAGAGGAGGCACCAAGGAGCAACCCACTCGCCAGTACGATGCCAGTCACCGCACGCCAGGTGCGCGAGACATTCATACTCATTCCTTTCAACAGAAAGCTATTGAATGCGTGGGCCGCCCCCGAGTGCCCGACTGCACGCCTCAGGTCATTCGACTACGCGAGGGGATACGTTCTTCTTGGGCACCCAGGTCTCCTCGTCCTCCACGAGGTAGTCAGGGCGCTTCCCCTCGCCGTTCTTCTCGTCCACCTTGCCGCGAGCTCCAGGTGCACCGACCATGCCTGCGCCACGCCCAGCGGGCTTCCCCTTCTGGGACCCTCCTCTGCTCCGATGCAGCCCTGCCCCCCCCTGCGCTCGGGCCGCATTCTTCCCGCTCGCGCCGACGACCCCGCCCTTGGCCTTTGCGATGCCACCTTTGCCGGTGCCGCCCTTCTTGGCGCCACCTGCTCCAGCATTGGCGCCGCCCATGCCGGGGACGCCGCCCATGCGGCCTCTCGTTCCCGCACCACCGCCACGAGCAGAACCGCCGGCAATGCCACCGGGAGGAAGGGCGCCCACGCCTGAAGGCCCGCCACCACCACCGGCGGGAGGGCCGCCCGGGTTACCCGCGCCCAGGGTGCCCAGACCTCCGCCGCCGGAGATGCCGGAGCCCACGCCTGCGCTGTTCAGGCCGGTCCCCACCTGCGAGGAGGGTCCGGATCCCGGCCCCCCGGTACCGATACCACCCGCGATGCCGTCCGGGCGCGGCGAGTTGAGCCCGCCACCATCGAAGGCAGGCCCCTTCTGTCCCAGCTTCCCGGCGTCCAGACCAGCGGGGTTCCCGCCCGAGCTGTTCGGCGGCAGCACCGCTGCTACAGGCAGGATTCCCCCGGGGTCTCCGGGGTAGTCCTCGCCGTCCAGCCGCGCACTCCGCCGCTCCCAGGAGCCCATGGCTTTGGCCTGGGAGTTGTAGAGCGAGCCCAAGCGCTCCATCTCGATGGCGAGTTGGACGTGGAACTCCTTGCCCTTCGAGAGGTCGCCGCGGTGCTTGTCGAGCGCCTGTTGGGTGGACATACCGGCTGCGATGTCGCTGCGGAAGCCGCTGTCGTCGCGGCTGCCGAGGTCCTTCACGAAGTCGCCCGCGCTGCTCCCCTTGTCGGGTGCTTCCGCGTTGACGATCTTGGGCTTGATGTCTCCAAGTACCCGGGCGGTGCTGTCCATGGCGATGTGCGTGTACTTCGCGTACTGGGCACCGTCGGAGATCTTCTTCTTAATCTTTGCCGCTTCGGCCTTGAACTTGTCCGCGGCGTCGCCCTGCCAGTCCTCGAGGACCTTGTCCACCGCGCGTTCGAAATCCTTCAGGATTCCGCCACCCGCGACCTCGGTGTCACTCGGTTTGCCGCCCACGAGCTTCGTGTAGAGCCCCGACCACCCTTCCGCCACGGTCGCGACCTGGCTGGGGCTGGCCGAAGTGATCATCCCCTTGAGCACCGGAGTCTCGAGGTGGACGAAGTTGGTGGTGTGCTTCTCGTTGAAGCACTGCTGAGCCGGGTTGTAGGTCGAGTTGTACCTCGGACCGTCACTCATGATTGCAGCCCCCTGGTGTCACTGGTTCCGTTGCTTGCGCTGTCCGCAGAGCCCGCCACGTCAGCCCCGCATGCTCTTCACGACGTCGGCGTCCTGGTCCTGGTACGCGCCGTGGGCCTTGGACGTCTTCTTGCCGAACTTGTCCGTCACGTCGTTGAGGTGCTGCACCACTTCCTCGATGTGCGTCTTCATCACGGAGTGCGCCTTGGTGAGCCCCTCGGCCTCCTGGAAGATGAATCCGCCGGAGTCCGAACCCAGTGCGCCGGGCGGAAGGTTGGTCTTGTACTTCGCATCCGAATCAGCGCCGCTGAGGGACTTAAGTACTCCGTTCAGCTCCTTGATGACCTGCTCCAGTGAGCTCAGGTCAACGCGGTAGTCGCCCTTAGCCATTGATGGCCTCCCCGTGAAGGTTGTGTGATGTCTTGCGGCGCCAGTCGCGGATGGCGATGGATGTGCCGACGACGACGGCGACACCGAGTACGCCGCCGGTGAAGATGTAGAGCCCGTAGCGGACGCGGCGCTCCTGGGGGGTTTCGCCGAGGACGACGGGGGCCGGGAGGATGTTGTCCGCGTTGACGCCGGTGTTCTCTGCCTTGTCCGGCGCGGGGGGCCCGGCGGGGGGTTCGCCGTCGCCGCCCAGCGCGGCCATCGGGTCGACCACTCCCCAGCCGACGTTCTTGTCGCGGTTGAGGCTGACCCGGTCGGCGGTCTCCTGGAGGTGCCAACTGACCTGCTTGTAGTCCCACTTGGGGTACTTGGCGCGTACGAGGGCGGCGACGCCCGCGACGTACGGTGCGGCGAAGCTGGTGCCGTTGTCGACGCAGTGGCCGGCGCCGGGAACGGTGGAGACGATGTCGACACCGGGCGCGGCGATGTCGACGGCTTCGCCGGACTGGGAGAAGCCGGCACGCTCGTTGTTGCGGTCGGAGGCGGCGACGCCGAGGACGCCGGGGATCGAGGCCGGGAAGTTGTCCTTCTCCTCGCCGGAGGCGCCGTCGTTGCCCGCGGAGGCGATGACGAGGATGTTGGCCCGTTGCGCACGCGCCACGGCGCGGTGCAGGGGCGAGTCGTCGGCGAGCTGGGCGCTGGTGCCCTGCGAGATGTTGATGATGTCGACCTTGCGGCTGATCGCGGCGTCGATCGCCTGCACCATCGTCTTGACGGTGCCCTTGACCTCGTTGTCGTTCTGCCGGATCGGGAAGAGGGTCGCCTCGGGCGCGATGCCGACGAAGCCGGTGCCGCCCGCCGGGCGGGCGGCGATGATGCCGCCGACCTTGGTGCCGTGACCGGCCTGGTCGGAGGTGCCGTCACCCTTTTTGGTGATCACGTCGCGGCCCTTGGACACCGCGCTCTTGAGCTGCGGGTGCTGGTTGTCGGTGCCGCTGTCGATGACGGCGATCTCGACGCCCTTACCCTTGGTCTCCTCCCAGATCTGGTCGAAGAGGAGACGCTGGAGAGCCCACGGGGTGCCTGCGATCGGGTCGGCGGGGAAATCGCACTCGCCGTTGTTCAGGACGGTGCCGGGGTTGTCGTCCTGCGCGCTCGGCCCCTCGTCCGCCTGGGCCGGCAGAACGGGCGCACCGAACAGGCCGGTGACGCACAGTGTGATCACCGCTGTGCGCGCGCTGCGGCGCAGCCGCCCGGCTCGCTGTCCTGTGGCTCGGTGTCCCACGAGTGTTCCGCTCTTCCGTTGGCGAGTAGTGATCCGGACCCGCCGAGGCGGACCCGGTGGTGGCGAGCGCGGTGCTCCTGCGTGCCGGCACCGGGCCGGAGCCCCGGGCCGAACGGATCACCACTGCCGTACGGCTTCAACTTCGCGCGGGCGGCGGTCCGTTGAAGGCGACCGCGCGCACCGGACGGGCGTCGTGCGGTCCGCGACGGTGCCCGACCCGGGTGAGGGCGGACGCACTGTCCCAGCGCGTCCGCCCCGCGGCCCGGACGTGCGGCGTGCATACGACGCCGCGGCGGGCCGATCCGAAGTCCGAGGAGTGCCTCAGCTCCAGATACCCGCGTTCTTGCGCTCGGTGGCGTCGTAGTTGTCCGCCGCGGTGTCGAGGGCCTTGGCGATGGAGAGCAGCGTGGCGTGCAGGGAGGCGGCGCGCTTGTCCCACTCCTGCTGACGCTGCTGGTAGCCCTCCTTCGCGGAGCCCTCCCAGCTCGCGGCGATCTTCTTGACGCCGCTCTCCAGCTCGTCGAGCTGGGAGCGGACGTTTCCGGCGGTGGTGCGCACATCGCTGGAAGCCTGCTTGATGGTCTGGACGTTTACCAGAATCCTGCCGGACATGGTGTCTCCTCGGGGAGTTGAAGTGATCTGGGTGCGGTGAAGTCCCGCGCGGCCCTCACGGGGCGCGGGAGATCAACGGGGGCGGATCACCCGAAGGGCGAGGACTCGCCGGCCGACTTGGTGACGATCTGACGCTGCTCCTCCTCGGAGGCGGCGTAGTTCTTCGTCGTGGAGTCGATGGCTTCCTTGATCTCGCCGAGCACCTGGTTGAGCTTGGTGGCGTCGGTGTTCACCTGGCTCTGCATGGTGTTGAACGAGGTCGCCGCAGCACCCTGCCAGCCACCGGTGACCGTGTCGACGACGGTCTGAAGTCGCTTGATCTCGCCCTGGATCGAGCTGTTGACAGAAGAGATCTTGTTGCTGAACGCAACCATCTCTTCTTCGGTCGTCGTGAATTTTCCGCCCATAAGTCAACGTCCCCCATGAGACTCGCACCTTGACCACGGTGCCGCCGAGGCCAGCGCTGCCGTGGTGGCACCCCCTTGTCGGTGCCCATAACAGCCACTGTAACCACTGGGTCCGACACACCCAATGAGAGGGCTGCCTATTGTGACGCGTTCACTACACTTCCCAACTACCCAGGAAAGCAAGCGAATTAGCCCATCGAAACGCCAATGCGGACACGATGGACGGAACCGCTCCGCTTTCCCCGGGGACACATTCGATCTTCCGTCCGGGATGCCGGGAACGACCCGATGGCCACCGCCCGCACCACCGATGCGTGGCCGACCCCCGCACCGCCGATGCGTGGCCCCGGCACCGGCACCGGGGGCGGGAACCCGAACGGCCGGCGGGGCAACCGCCCGCCGACCGTGGGTGCTTGACCGCGCCCTGGGCGCTCGGCCTCAGGAGCCCTGCGGCTGCTTGGCGTCGGCCGTGTTGAGGCTGGGGCCGGCCGACAGCAGCCTGGACCAGACCCGGGGAATGGCCAGGGGCTGTGCCAGATCGCCGTAACCCAGCCTGATCTGGGCCTGGTTCTGGTCCTTCTCCGCGTTGCCGGCCTTCTCGGAGCTGTCGTTGTTGACGCGCACCGAGTAGCGCAGTCCGGTGTCCGTCACCAGAAAGAGCGAACCACTGTCCTTGGCCTTGCCGGTGACCTCGCGGTAGAGGAGTCCGCTGCCGGGCGAGACGTACGTGCTGCCGCTGCCGTCCACGATGGGCGCCGGGTTGCCGGTGCCGGCCCAGGTCGTCATCTCCGGGACGGAGAGCTCCTGTCCGGCGATCTTCTGGTTGCCGCCGTGGTAGACGCTGCAGACGACGCGCTTGCCGTCCTCCTCGTGGGCGTTGTTGGCCTGCTGGGTCTGCTCCTCCGGCCAGACGACCTCCTGGCCGGTGGGGAGCTTGCCCATGAACTCGGGCTCCTCCGCCTCGATGCTGGCCAGCGGCAGCACGGCCGGCTCGGGCGCCTGACCGGGGTAGGCCAACTCCCCCACCTCGCCCTGGAGCAGCAGCTTCGCGACGAACGGCGAGACGTTGGCCACGCCGTCCTTCAGTACGACGAAGTACGCGCCGTCGCCCTCGACGATCCGGCCGACCTTCCGGTGCTCCTGCGGCACGCCCTCGGTGTCGGCCGTCTCGCCCGCGCCCGGCACCGGCGGGAAGAAGATGGGCAGCTCACTCTTGATCAGCGTGTCCATCCACTCCTCGCTGACCTTCTGCGGCTCGCCCTTCTGTCCGAAGAGGATGCCGCGCAGCAGGCCGTTCATGCGCTCGCGTTCCTCGGGGGTCGCCCTGTCGCCGAGCTGGTCCCGGGCCGCGGTGGCGTCCAGCGGGTGGGCGACGCCGCGGTCGTCGACCAGGTAGTCGTCGCCCTTGGGGTCCTGGACGAAGAGCGAACTGCGCTTGCCCACTTTGCCCTTGCCGCCCGCCGTGAGCTTTCCGAGGTGCTCGTCGCCGTCCTTGAAGACGAAGGTGCTCTGCTGGATGCGGCCCCCCTCGCTGCTGGCCGGGCGCTCGCAACTGGCCCAGGTCTTCTTGGCGCCGGCGTCCTTGGAGTCCGGCAGCCGGTCCGGGGCGTAGGGGATGCCGATGGTGGGGCCCTGCGGCGGTGCGTCGCCGCCGTCCAGGATGGACTCCTTGACCTTGACCACCTCGAACTTGGAGGGGTCCAGCAGGAGTCGGGCCGAGCTGAGGTTGAGGACCGGGTGCAGCAGCGTCTTCGCCTTGCCGTCCGGGCCCTTCTCCTTGCTCTTCAGCACCACGTAGCGGGTGGTGGACTTGTCGCCCACGATCACTTTCTCGCCGGGCGCGTTCCACCCCTGCGGGGCTGCGGGCTTCAGGAGTCCGCAGCCGCCGAAGCCGACAACGATCAGCACGGACAGCACGATGGTGGGGACCAGCGCGCGAACGGGACGCGGGGCGCTCTCCACCGAGCCGTTCGGCAGCGGCTTCAGGAAGGCGGCAACTGTGCGCTTGCGCGCGAAGTTGTAGGCGTTCAGCTCGTCCCGGCGTGATGCCATGGTTGCGTTGACTCCCCGTGTCCCAAGTTCTGTCGGGTGACCACTGTCCGGCGGTGCCGGCGCGCCCTCTACTATGCCGTGTGATGATCGGTCCGTACGGTCCGGGTCTCGCATCGCACGAAGCGGGGCGGCCGAGCGATCCCGTACAGCGAGCCTCGTGCGAACTGCCTTGTTCCGCAAGGGTGTCCGGTGCACACATGCGCGGCGTACCGTCATCGGTGGGACCGGTCCCACGGCCCGGCAGGGCCCGAACCACGACGGGTTGGGCCGATACGGGCGGGGGAAGACCGACCGGGCACGCACACGCCACATCGGCGTCCGCGGCGCGCGCATCCGCGTCAGCGCCGGACGCCCAGAACTAAGGAGCAGGCCGGGGGATGTCCACCGCCACCAGGTCACGACGCCGCAGCCGAGCGCGGCAGGCCCCGCCGGCCCACGGCGGCGGCCCACACCCGCCGGCCCAGAGCGCGCCGCAGCCGACCGGGCCCGTCACACCTCGGCTCCGGGCGCAGACCGGCAGCCTGGGTGTGGTGCGGGTGCAGCAGATCGTACTGATCCAGGTGGCGGTCGCGCTGGTGCTGGTGGGTCTCGCCGTACACCTGATCGTCGCCGCGCTGATGACGATTCTCGGCGCCGGCCTGCTGATCGCCGCACTCGGCCGCTGGCGGCAGATCCCGCTGCCCGACTGGTTCGCGACGGTGCGGGCGATGAAGCGCCGCCGCCAGGCGGTCACGTCCGTGCCGCCCGGGGTCGAGTCGGCGTTCGCGCCGATCGTGGAGTGCGACCCGAGCCTGCGCACGTACGAGTACATGGACCGCGAGGGGCGTCCGGTCGGCTTCGTCGGCGACGGCACGTTCCTCACCGCGCTGGTGCAGGTGGAGGCCGAGGACGAGCCGCTGCGTCCGCCGCGCGGCAGCCGTACGGTGCCGCTGGACCTGCTGCACTCGGCGCTGGAGATCGAGGACATCCGGCTGGAGTCCGCGCAGTTCGTGCAGTACACCCAGCCCGCGCCCGCGCCGCACCTGCCCGAGCGGGCGGTGGCGGCGATCTCCTACGCGCCGATCCAGGCGCAGACCCAGACACCCGCGGTGCAGATGACCTGGATCGCGCTGAAGCTCGACCCGGAGCTGTGTCCCGAGGCGGTGGAGGCGCGCGGCGGCGATCTCGGCGGCGCGCAGCGCTCGCTGCTGCGGGCTGCCGACCAGTTGGTGAGTCGGCTCAGCGGACACGGCCTGGATGCGCGGGTGTTGGAGGAGCGGGACCTGGTCAACGCGCTCGGCATCGCCGTCTGCGCCAGTCCGCGCGCGAACGTCGCGGCGGGCCGGGACAACCAGACCCGTCGGCGCACCGAGGAGGCCGCCCGCGCCTGGCGCTGCGACGACCGCTGGCACACCACGTACTGGGTGCGCGGCTGGCCCCAACTGGGCGTCGGTGCCGCGCCGTTGGCGGGCGTCGCACAGTTGCTCTCCGGGAGCAGGGCGATGGCCAGCGTGTTCAGCCTGACCGCGACGCGCGGCACCCACAACGCCCACGCGTTTGCCGGCCACGTACGCCTCGCCTCCCGCAGTGAGAACGAACTGGAGGCGGCGCAGCAGGAGTTGGAGGGCCGGGCGCGTTCCGCGAAGGCGGGGCTCGTACGGCTGGACCGTGAGCAACTGCCCGGTCTGCTCGCCACGCTGCCGCTCGGAGGTACCCGCTGATGTCCACTCCCACGTACCCTCCGCAGGCCGGCGGTTGGACGGGCGACGGCGGCTGGGGAGCGGCCCGGCCGGGGCGCCCCTCGCACCTGCCCAGTCCCGAACCGGACGCGGCCCCCGCGCAGTTGCCCGGTCAGCGCCGTTCGCACGCGGGCTTCGGACTGCGCGGGCCGCGCGGCGACCGGCACCTGCTGCCGGCGGAGTCACTCGGGCAGCTCAGTCTCCCGGTGGGCGACGACGGCATCGTCATCGGCGTCGACCCGCAGAACCAGCCCGCGGTGCTGAGCCTGCTGCGGCCCAAGCCGCTGGACGTCCTGCTGGTGGGAAGCCTGTGGATCGCCCAACTGCTGGCGCTGCGCGCGGTGGCGGTCGGCGCCAGGGTCGCGGTGGAGACCGCCCGCACTCCCGCGTGGACGCAGATGGCGCAGGCCGCGGGCGGTGGCCAGCAGTCGGTCTCCGTGCACGATGTGCGGCAGATCGCGCCGCAGGGGCCGTCGGTGTCCAGCCCGGTGCTGGTCGTACGGGACTGCGGCGCGCAGCCGCCCCGCAACCAGCTCGCGCCCAGCCCCTGGCAGGGCGTGGCAACCGTGCTGCCCTTCCTCGGCCCGAAGGCGCCCCGGCTGCTCAACCGCGCGGACCTGGTGGGGCTTCAGCGGCTCTCGCCGCAGGAGACGGAGATCGTGGCACGCGTCATGCGGCTGCCGCGGCAGGTCGCGGCGACGATACCGACGCTCTCGGACAACGCCCTGCTGTGGTGCACCAAGGACCACCAGCAGTTCGTTCTGACGGAGCCCACCGACGCCGAGACGGGCCTGCTGGGCGCGCCCCGGCGCATGGACTGAGGCGACGGCCCGCCACCGGTTCGAACCGGCGCGCCCCGCACCGATCCAGCCGTGCGCGAACACGACACGAGCCGCCGGCCGTACGCGCCCCGAGTGCGCCCCGTCTTTCGGCAGCAACCGCTGTCCGGGAACGGGGCGTTCCTCTGTCCGGACGACAGAGGCCGGGCGGGCGCCGGGCGCACCCCGGGCGGGTGACGGGGCGTGCGCGCCGGGTTGTGACCGATTCCACACCACCGGTCGCCAACAGCCGCACACGATCGGGTATTTACCCCACACGGGGGCCAACGGCACCCTCGCGGGGAGTCCGTGCTGCGCACCGCGCGCCGTACGCCTTCCGGGGCCTCCGACAGGGACGGCCCGGCCAACCGGCTGTGCCGCCGGGGGCGTTGGACGAGCGGCGGGAGTGACACATTGACCCGACAGTAAGGAAGAGATTGACTGGGGTGTTCGGGCCGCACGCAACCACATACTTCAAGCGCTCAGCCGGAACCGGCAACGAGGCAGACTCAGCTGCCGGGCCGTCGGCGCGAATGACTAGGCTGTCTTCCGAGCGGCAGGAACCACAGCAGGAACGCCACTTCGGGGGAGAGTACGACGGTGAGGCACGACCTCGTGAACAGCCGCGCCAGCGACAACCGCATGATCCGCCTGTTTCCGGTCAAGCCGTTCAGGTGCGTTTCAGTCCAGGAGGCACAGTGAACCGCGATCGGGACGAGTTCCGTCCGGAAGAGGACGACGGGGACATCGAGCTGACGGGCGAGTTCCAGCTCGACTTCACCGCGCCTGCCTGGTATTCGCAGGAGAGCGGCGTCGGCAGTTCCGCGGGCCGGGCCTCCTCCTCGCCCCCGCCACCGGTGGGCACCCCGCTGCACGCGACCGGCCCGGGCGGCCCGGGCGGCCCGTCGGGCCCAGCCTTCCCGGCAGCCGCTCCCCCGCAGTCACCCCCGCAGGGCGCAGGCCAACCCGCACCGCCGTCCGACGCACCGACACCGCAGGCACAGCAGTCACCGGTGGACGGCGCGGCGCCGCCCGCCTTCCCCACGCTCCAGCCCGCTGAGGCCTCCGAGCCCGCTCCCCCGGCACCGCCCACCGGCACCCCAGCAGCCGGTACGCCTTCAGCAGGTGCGCCTTCAGCAGGTGCGCCGGCGCCGCCCGCCTTCCCGACACTGCAGCCGGCCGACGAGCAGCCCGCCGCCGCTCCGGTCTCGGCAGCGACGGAGGACAGGGCAGCCGCCGCCCCTGCCGAGGAGCAGCCCGCCGGCGGGCCCGAGCCTGCCGGATCGGCCGCGGGCGACGAGCAGAGCGCACGGTTCCGCAGCGGTACGGGAGTCGACCCCTCCGCGGACGTGTGGGGCGACGACGATGACGACGATGAGCCCGTTGCAGCCGCGCACTTGAGCCCCCGGGCCGAGAGCACCGACCACGGCTCGGACGGAGCGGCTGCTCGGATCGCGGCGGACGAGGTGTCGCAGTCCGCACCGCACCAGGACCACCAGACCCAGACCACCGAGCCGGCCCGTCCGGAGCCGGTCCAGGCCCATCCCGAGCCGGTCCGGGCCACGGCGGAAGCTCCGCAGGCACCGCAGCAGGAGGCGGCGCAGGCCGCACCGGCTTCGCAGCCCGAGCCCGACTCCGTACCGCAGCCGGACAGTGTGCCGCCGGCCGCCGCCCAGCCCCCGGCGCCCGAGCCGGCCCAGCCCGCACCCGAGGCATCGGCACCGCAGCACCCCCAGGCGCCGTACCAGCCCGAGCACCAGCAGGCCCCGCAGAACCCGGCGGCTGCACCGCAGCAGGCGCACAGCGCGCCGCCCGCCGGCGGGGAGCCGTGGGGCGCCGGTGCGCAGCCCCAGCAGGGCGCGCTGCCTCCGCTGCCGCCCAACTACCAGGCCGCCGACCCCCGTCAGCAGCACGCGGCACCGCCCCAGCAGGGCCAGCAGGCCGGTCAGCCGAGCGCTCCGCAGGACGGCTACGGATACCCGCAACCGGTCCAGCAGCAGGGCCAGTTCCCGCAGCAGGGAGGCTACGGCTACCCGCAGCAACAGCCCCCGCAGTCCGGCTACGGCTACCCGCAGGCGCAGCCCCGGCCCGCGCAGCAGGCCCAGCCCCAGCCCGCACCGCAGCAGCCCGCACCGCAGGCACCCGAGGCGCCGCACACCCAGCAGCCCGGCCAGTACCCGCCGCAGACCCCGCAGGGTTACGGGTACCCGCAGCAGGCCGCCCAGCAGCAGGGTTACGGCTATCCGCAGCCCGACCAGGCACCGCCTCAGCAGGCCGCCCAGCAGCCCGCGCCGGGCCTTCAGGCGCCGGGGCAGCCCCCGTACGCGCAGCAGCAGCCCGCGCAGGGCCAGGACCCCGCGCAGTTCGCACCGCACAGCGCCGGGCCCGCGCAGCCTCCGCAGCCGAACCCCCAGCAGCCCGCCCCGCTGAACCCGAACCCCAACCAGCCGCAGGGCGCCGGGAGTTACGGGTTCGCGCAGCCGGGCGAGCAGCAGCCGCAGCGGGCCGCTCCCGGTGCGCCGCTCGGCTACGGGGCGTCGGTCGAGCTCAGCTCCGACCGGCTTCTCCAGCGCCAGCCCAAGAAGAAGAAGCCGGGCGCCAACATCAACCAGCCCTCGCGCTTCAAGCTCGGCGGTCGCAAGGAGGAGGAAGAGCGCCAGCGCAAGCTGGACCTGATCCGTACTCCGGTGATGTCGTGCTACCGCATCGCGGTGATCAGCCTCAAGGGCGGCGTCGGCAAGACGACCACCACGACCGCGCTGGGCGCGACCCTCGCCTCGGAGCGGCAGGACAAGATCCTGGCGATCGACGCCAACCCGGACGCCGGCACACTGGGCCGCCGGGTGCGTCGCGAGACGGGCGCGACGATCCGCGACCTCGTCCAGGCGCTGCCGCACCTGAACAGCTACATGGACATCCGGCGCTACACCTCCCAGGCCCCGTCCGGTCTGGAGATCCTGGCGAACGACGTCGACCCGGCCGTCTCCACCACGTTCAACGACGAGCACTACCGGCAGGCGATCGAGGTGCTGGGCCGCCAGTACCCGGTGATCCTCACCGACTCGGGCACCGGCCTGCTGTACAGCGCGATGCGCGGAGTCCTCGACCTCGCCCGGCAGTTGATCATCATTTCCACCCCGTCGGTCGACGGGGCGAGCAGCGCCAGCACCACACTCGACTGGCTCCAGGCACACGGTTACGCCGACCTGGTCCAGCGCAGCATCACGGTGATCTCCGGTGTCCGGGAGACCGGCAAGATGATCAAGACCGCGGACATCGTGTCGCACTTCGAGACGCGATGCCGCGGAGTGGTGGTCGTCCCCTTCGACGAGCACCTGTCGGCAGGCGCCGAGGTGGACCTGGACATGATGCGGCCGAAGACGCGAGAGGCGTACTTCCACCTCGCCTCGCTGGTCGCCGAGGACTTCTCCCACGCGCAGCAGGCCGAAGGGCTCTGGACCGCGGAGGGCCAGGCGGCCCACCCGCCGCAGGTCGCTCCCCCGTTGCCGGGCCAGCCGCAGCCCTACGGCGCACCCGACCAGCAGGGACAGCCGCAGTACGGCCAGCCGGGCCCGTACGGTCAGCCGGGCCCGCCCCCGCAGTACGGCCAGGGCGGCGCGCCCGAGCAGCAGCCCTACGGCCGACCCGGCCAGGGCGACCCCTACGGCCAGAGCGACGCCTACAGTCAGGGCGACCCTTACGGTCAGCCCGGCCAGGGCGCACCGCCGCAGTACGGTCAGCCCGGCCAGCAGAGCCAGGGCGGGTACCCGCCGGCGCAGCAGCAGTACGGCCAGGGCGAGCAGCAGATCGATCCGCGGACGGGCCAGCCGTACCCGCAGCACGCTCCCTGGCCGCCGCAGCAGCAGGAGGCGCCGCCGGCCGGGCAGCAGCAGTCGGGCGCCGTGCCCGCTTCCTGGACGCAGCAGCAGCCCCCGCCGCAGTAGTTCGGTGATAACGAGAAGGGGCGGGACCTCGGTCGAGGTCCCGCCCCTTCTCGTATCCCGTCCGGCCGGGCGCCATCGCGGCGCGGGCCGGGTTCAGCGCGGCAGCGGCGCCCCGTGCGCGGCGACGAGCTCCCGCGAGCGCTGTACGTCCTCGGCCATCCGCTCCAGCAGCCCGTCCAGGGAGTCGAAGGTCTCCTGGCCGCGCAGCCTCGCGAGGAAATCGACCGAGACGTGCAGCCCGTAGAGGTCGAGTCCCACGCGGTCGATCGCGTACGCCTCCACGGTCCGTTCGACTCCGTTGAACTGCGGGTTCGTACCCACCGAGAGCGCCGCGGGCATCAACTCGCCCTCGACGCCCAGCCATCCGGCGTAGACGCCGTCCGCCGGGATCGCCGAGTGCGGCAGGGTCTCGACGTTGGCAGTGGGGTACCCCAGCTCGCGTCCGCGCTGCGCGCCGCGCACCACGACGCCCTCGACGCGGTGCGGACGGCCCAGCACCTCCAGGGCCGCCGTCATGTCGCCGTCACCGACCAGCTGGCGCACCAGCGAGGAGGAGAACGCGTCTCCGCCGCCCGCCTCGCCCCGCTGGTACAGGTCGAAGACGAGCACGTCGAAGTCGAAGTCCGCGCTCTCGCCGAGCGCGGCGAGGAGGGCCACATCGCCCGCGGCACGGTGGCCGAAACGGAAGTTGGGCCCCTCCACCACGGTCCGCGCACGCAGCTTCTCCACCAGTACGCGGGCGACGAACTCCTCGGGCGGCAGCTTGGCGAACTCCGCCGTGAACGGCAGCACCAGCACCGCGTCCACCCCGAGTTCGGCCATGAGTTCGGCCCTGCGGGGGTGCGGGGCGAGCAGCGGCGGGTGCGTACCCGGGCGCACCACTTCGCTCGGGTGCGGGTCGAAGGTGACCACGACAGTGGGCAGTCCGAGCTCCCTGCCGCGTGCGACCGCCTCTCCGATGATCAGCTGGTGCCCGCGATGGACTCCGTCGTACGAGCCGATGGTGACGACACTGCGCCCCCAGTCATCGGGGATGTCCGCCAAACCGCGCCAGCGCTGCACTGTGCCCGCTCCTCGCCCAAAATGCGCATTGTTCCTGACGGTCCCCAGCCTGCCATGTCGGGGAAGGCCCGCGGCGCGCGCCCCCACCGGGCGGGCGCGGCCGGTACGGGCCGGGGAGTCGGGTGGAACTCCGCAGGCGGGCCCGTCAGGAGATGTCCAGCGCGAGGCGCTCACGAACGCGCCCGGCCTCCGCCTCCGCACCGCTCTCCTCGGCCTGCGGCGGCGTCCGGTCCGCGTGCGGGGAGGGGCTCGGGCGCGCCGCGTCCTCACGCGGGGACGGACTCGGGCACTCCTCCGCAACGACCGCGGGCCGGCCCGGTGCCGGAGCGAGCCCGTCCGGTGGCCGTCCCCCGAGCAGCTCCGGACCGCCCCAGGCACTGCCGGGGGCCGGGGCGCCGGAACCGTACAGGTGCGCGCCCGGAGCGTGTGCGGACGGCGCAGGTGCGGACGGCGCAGGTGCGCCCGGCGGCAGATTCGACGAGCGCCCGGCCGCGTCGCGGGGCACCGTACCGCCGGACGCCGTATCGCCGGATGCCGCGTCGCGGGTCGCCGGGTCGCCGGGCACCGGGTCGCGGGGCCTGACGACCCGGTGAGTGGGAACCGGCAGCGCGGGGACGGCTCTCGCCCCTTCGAGGGCGCCCCGTACCGCGGGATCCCGCTCCACGGCGAGCATCGCCTGCGCCAACTCCTCCGCGAGAGCGCCCGTTTCGCGATGTG
The DNA here is from genome assembly GCF_018101125.2 of Streptomyces tardus. GTDB lineage: Bacteria > Actinomycetota > Actinomycetes > Streptomycetales > Streptomycetaceae > Streptomyces > Streptomyces tardus. The sequence goes on from NZ_JAELVF020000001.1 coordinate 43,477, forward strand.
CGGCGAGTACGCGCGCCAGCGCCGTACGGGGGGCGGTGGCGCGCAGGCTGAGCAGCTCGCCGACCAGCGGGCGAAGGCCGGCTCTCGCCGAGGCGCCCGCGCCGAGCCTGCGGTCGACGAAGCGGGCGATGGGCTCGGCGGCCGACTCCGGCCGTCTGCGGGCGAGTTCGCCGACGATCACGGACAGCGGCCGGGCCAGCGCGGGGGTGTGGACGTCGCCGAGCAGGGTGAGCAGCCCGCGCGCGGTCTCCGGCCGCGCGGGAGCCGGTCCGCACAGCCGGTGCCGAAGCGCGGCGAGCACCTGCCGGGGGTGGGTGTGCAGTGCGCCGACGAGCGCGCGGGCGAGGTCCTGGTCGAACGGCTCGCGAGCGAACCGCAGTTGGGCGGCCGAGAGGTAGGAGGCGCGGGTGGAGCGGTCCTGCACCAGCACCGCGTACGCGGCCGGGTGCAGTCTGCCCGCCTCGTCCGGCCCGCGCAGCAACTGGCGTGCGGCGGCGGCGAGTTCGCCCCGGTCCGCCTCGGTTCGGGCGGCGAGGGCCGGCAGATAGCGGGCGGCGGCGTTGCGGCGGTCCTCCCGGGCATCCCGCGACCACCGGTGCACGGCTCGGCCGAGGCCGACCGGTTCGTCCTGGACCAGCTCCTCCAGCAGGCCGCGGGCCGCACCTCCGCCGACCGTGGTCAGCGCGGCAACCAGCGAATCGGCCAGTTCGTCGGTGGCGACCCGGCGGTGCGCGTAGAGCAGCGCGCCCGCCGCGCCCGCCACGGTGGCTCCGGGCGCACGCAACTCGCGTCCGTCGCTGAACCAGCGGCACAGCAGCGGTGTGACCGCCCGGGGCCGCTCGGCCAGCAGCCGGGCCACCACGTCCATGTACCGCTCCCCCGCGGCCGGCGGCGCGTCGTCCAGCGGCAGCAACTGCCGCAGGAGATCGATGAGTTGGCTGGTCTCCAGCGTGAGCCGGGCCCAGAAGGAGGGGCCGAACGCGGGGTGTCCGCCACCGTGCAGCAGACGCGTCGCGAGCACCCGCAGCACCGGCAGGTACGGGCGGGCATCCGGCACTCTCAGCAGGGTCTGGCGCAGCAGTCGGCAGGCCCACCAGCCCTCGTCGCCGCCGCGGTCGACGGCATCGATCAGCTCCCGCAGCCGGGGTCCGAGCCCTCGCGGCCCCATGGTGTGGTGGCAGAGCAGCAGCGCCTCGGCCACCGGGCCGACTCGGTGCCGCGGAACGGGTACGGCCTCGCTCTGCCGCGGGTGGTGCACCAGCGCGTCCAGCGCCGCGTCCACTTCCAGATGGGCTCCCTGCAACCAGTCCCCCAGCGCCTCGTCGCTGAACCGGTAGCCCTCTCCGGCGGGTTGGAGCACCCCGATCGAGAGCACCGCGGTCGCCCACCCGCCGCTCCACGGGAAGACCGCCTCGAACTCGGACCGGCTCAACCCGCCCTGGCCGGGCCCCAGGCAGCGGCGCGCCGCCAGATGCAGTCGGCCGGACGCGGTCGCCGCGAGGCGGCGCAGTGCCGCGTCCGCCACCGGCGGTCGGCGGCTCGCGCCGAGGCTGGTGGCGATCCGCAGTGAGACCAGCGCCACCCACGCCTCGTACACCTCCCGGCGGTCCGGCGGACGGCTCGGGGTGTCCACGGGACGCAGCTGAGCGAGTATCCGGTCGGTCAACGGGTGGCCTCCGGGGAAGGCCTCCAGCGGCACGTGCGGGCGCAGTTGCAGCCCCCAGGAGGGCTGCGGGGGCGAGGAGTTGACCCCGCTCGATCCGTACAGCAGCTCCTCGGGGAAGTACCGGCCCGCCCGGTCCCAGAACTCCGGGCGGCAGGCGAGCGCGAGGTGTGCCCCGGAGACCCTCAGCCAGTTGGCGGTGCCCAGGCACCAGCGGCGGAGCTCGTGCGCCAGATGCGGAGGCATCTCCTCGGGCCCGTCCAGCAGGACGAGCAGCGGTCGGCCGGCCTCGGCGGCGAGCCGGGCGACCACGTCGGGGTGGGCGGGGGGCGGGATGGTCACCGGCCCCGGAGCATCGCTGTCCCGCCGCCCGAGCAGGCTGCCCGCGTCGGCCAGTACCCGCTGTACGGCGTCCTGTACCCCGTTGTCCCCGGCACGCAGGTCGGCGCCGCGCAGCCAGAGGGTCGGCCGGGGCTCGGCGGCGGAAACACGGCGCGCGGCCCAGCCCGCCAGCTCGGTGCTGCGCCCCGCGCCCGGCTCGCCGACCAGCGCCAGCAGGCAGGCGGGGGTGTCGAGGAAGTCCTCGAAGGCCCTCTCGGTCGCCGGCCTGCGCCGCGGTGTACGAGCGGCCGGCGGCGGCACCGCAGCAGCGGCGACGGAGGCACCGGTGAGCAGCAGTGCGCCGGCGAGGTTGAGGTCGGCGCCGTATCCGGGCGCGGCCAGTGCGTTGCGGGCGAGCAGCGCGGCGAGCGGTGCGTACTCGTGCGTGGCCACGGCGGCGGGGTCCGGCCGCAGCGGCACCGCGTACCCGCAGGCCCGTCTCGGGCTGTGCAGCGCGGTACCGAGAACACCGACCACCGCGCCGGTGACCGCGTCCAGCACCGGAGCTCCGGTGACCCGCGGACTGAGCCGCAGCGCATCGCCCACCCGCTCGGGCAGCTCCAGCTCCAACGCGCCCTCGAGGGTGTGGAAGCGGTCGGTGGCGGTGTAGGTGACGTCGGCCGTCGCCCCGACGACCGTGTCCAGCCAGCCTTCGCCGGTACGGACGAGGACGCGGGTCCCGGGCAGTCGCGAGGTCGCTATCACCAGCGGGAGACCGGTCAGCTCCGGCGCGGCGACCAGTGCGAGGTCGCAACCGGGCAGCGGGGTGATGCCGTCGGACTCCACGAGCACGGTGTCGCCCTCGGTGGTGCGCAGCACGAGCCTGCTGAGCCCGTCGACAGCTTCGTGGCTGGTGAGCAGGGTGCCCCGGTCGTCGGCGAGAAAACCGGTGCCCCGAGCCCGGCCTGCGAGGTCGCAGATCTGGATCAACCCGGGCGCCGCGGGTACTGCCATGTGCGCTGAACCTCCTGTGCCTGTCTCCAGACCGTATGTCCAGCCGCGGGCCGCAGGGGCACACCGAGGGCGAACACGCCCCCGCGCGCCCCCTGTTCACTTCCAGCGCCCGCTCGATGGGGTGAACTCCCCCCGGCGCCCGGACGGTTGAGCGAAACCGGTCGGCCACTCGCTGCCCGACGGGAGCACGCCGCCACCCCTGAATCGACGTCCGGCCCCGCCCGCCGAACGGGAACAGGCCACCTCCGAACCGGTAACGGGAACGGCAGAAGGGACGGACCCGCGCGCCGCGCGACGTCCGTCCCTTCTGCCTGCCCTCGGGCTCCGCCTAGCCGAACACCGCGAGGCTCTTCGCCTTGCCCTTGCGGTCCTCGACCAGCGCGAGGAAGCGCTCCCCCGGGCCGAAGACCGCGATCGGTCCCGCCGGCAGCTCGGGCATCGCCAGTTGAACGCCGTTGCCCAGCAGCCTGGCCTGCTTCTCCGGCACGTCCCAGCGCGGGAACGCACGGGCCGCGGCCTCCGCGATCGGCAGCATGTCCAGCGACTCCTGGAGCTGGTCCAGCGTCCGCGCCTCACGCATCCCGTACGGCCCGACCCTTGTCCTGCGCAGCGCCGTCAGGTGCCCGCCGACGCCCAGCTCCTCGCCGAGATCGCGCGCGATGGCCCGCACATAGGTGCCCGAGGAGCAGGTGACCGAGATCAGCAGGTCGGTGACGGCGGTCCCGTCCTCCGCCTCGGACTCGCTCACGTCGTGCACGACGAAGGAGGAGACGGTCACCGGACGCGCCGCGAGCTCGATCTCCTCCCCGGCCCGCACCCGGGCGTAGGCCCGCTTGCCGTCGATCTTCACGGCGCTGACCTTGGACGGCACCTGCTGGATGGCACCGGTCTGCCGGGCGACGGCGGCGTCCACCGCCACCCGGTCCAGCCCGGCGGCGGGCGTGCTGGAGGTGATCTCGCCCTCGGCGTCGTCGGTCACGGTGGCCTGGCCCAGCCGCACGGTCGCGACGTACTCCTTCTCGGTCAGCGCGAGATGCCCCAGAAGTCGGGTCGCTCTGCCGAGGCCGAGGACGAGCACCCCGGTCGCCATCGGGTCGAGCGTCCCGGCGTGCCCCACCCGGCGGGTGCGGGCGATACCGCGCATTTTGGCGACCACGTCGTGAGAGGTGAAGCCGGCCGGTTTGTCGACGACGATCAGGCCGTCCGGCCCCCCGCTGTCCTTCGCTGATCCCACGCTCAGTCGTCCTTGCCCCGGGCGGACCCGTCGGCGGACCCGCCGGCGGAGACCTCCGCGGAACCGGCGGCCGGGCGGTCCGCGGCGTCCGCGGGCACGTCGCCGTCCGCCCCGTCCTCTTCGTCGTCCTCGGCGGGCTTGCGGTACGGGTCGGCGCCGGCGGCGTACTCGGCGCCCGAGGACGCCTCGCGCACCTGCTCGTCCGACGCCTTCGCGCGGGCCAGCAGATCGTCGATGGTCTTCGCGTTCTCCGGCAGGGCGTCCGGGATGAAGGCGAGCGTCGGCGTGTAGCGGACACCGGTCTGGCGGCCCACCTCGGAGCGAAGCACGCCCTTGGCGGACTCCAGCGCCGCGGCCGAGGCCTCTCGCTCCTGCTCGTCGCCGTAGACCGTGTAGAAGACCGTGGCCTCCCGCAGGTCGCCGGTGACCCGGGCATCGGTGATGGTCACATAGCCGAGCCGCGGGTCCTTGATGCGTCGCTGAAGAGTCTCGGCGACGACGACCCTGATGCGGTCAGCCAGCTTGCGTGCCCGCGCGGTGTCGGTCATGCGGCTCACTTCTCTCTGTTCGGTCAGTCGGTGTTTCGGTCGGTCGGTGATTGTCGGTCGGTGTTTCGGTCGGGGCGGGGGCGCGGCACGGATGCCCGTGCCGGCCTGCCCGTACGGGCGCCCGCCCCGCGGTGCGTACGGCGCGGAGCCGCCCCGGCAGGAACGCGTGGCCGGGCGCGCTATTCGTCGTCCTCGCCGTACAGACGCCGTCGCGCCGACAGCAGCTCCAACTCGGGGCGGGCGGCGACAAGACGCTCGCAGCGGTCCAGCACGTCGGTCACCCGGCCGACGTCACCGGAGACGACGGCCAGCCCGACGGTGGCTCTGCGGAGCAGATCCTGCTCGCCGACCTCGGAGACGCTCACCGCGAACGTGCGGTGCAGCTCGGCGACGAGCGGACGGACGACGGAGCGCTTCTGCTTGAGCGAACGCACGTCGCCGAGCAGAAGATCGAAGGACAGTGTCCCTACATACATGCAGTACGGGTCTGGCCGACCCGGAAGGCCTCAGTGGTGCTGCGGACTCGGGGTGGAACACAAGAACGGTACACGTCCGGGCGGGACGGTATCGACGCGTTTTCGCCCGGTGGGGGGTTGCGGGCGCCCGGGGCCGGGCTGCCCGGGCCGGGGACGGCCCCGGGGCCGGTCGGTAGCTTCACCGACCGGCCCCGGACCGCGTTCACCGCTGTGCTTCGCCTCAGCCGCGCGGCTTCTCGCGCAGCTCGTAGGTGGCGATGACGTCGTCGATCTTGATGTCGTTGTAGCTGCCGAGGTTGATACCGCCCTCGTAGCCGTCACGAATCTCGGTGACGTCGTCCTTGAAGCGGCGCAGACCCTCGATGTTGAGGTTCTCCGCGACGACCTTGCCGTCACGCACCAGGCGCGCCTTGGTGTTGCGCTTGACCTCGCCGGAGCGGACCAGAACACCCGCGATGTTGCCGAGCTTGGAGGAGCGGAAGACCTCGCGGATCTCCGCGGTGCCCAGCTCGACCTCCTCGAACTCCGGCTTCAGCATGCCCTTCAGGGCCGCCTCGATCTCCTCGATCGCCTGGTAGATGACCGAGTAGTACCGGACGTCGACACCCTCGCGCTCGGCCATCTGCGTCGCGCGGCCCTCGGCCCGGACGTTGAAGCCGATGACGATGGCGTCCGAACCGGAGGCCAGGTTGATGTCCGACTCGGTGACCGCACCCACACCGCGGTGCAGGACGCGGATGTCGACCTCTTCGCCGACGTCGAGCTGGAGCAGCGAGGACTCCAGAGCCTCGACCGAACCGGACGCGTCGCCCTTGATGATGAGGTTGAGCTGCTCGACCTCGCCCGCCTTGAGCACCTTGTCCAGGTCCTCCAGGGAGACCCTGCGGGTGCGCTTGGCGAATGCGGCGTTGCGCTCGCGGGCCGCACGCTTCTCGGCGATCTGCCGGGCGGTGCGGTCCTCGTCGACAACGAGGAAGTTGTCGCCGGCGCCGGGGACGTTGGTCAGACCGAGCACCAGGGCCGGGGTCGCGGGACCCGCTTCCTGGATGTTGTTGCCCTTGTCGTCGAGCATCGCCCGGACACGGCCGTACGCGTCGCCGACGACCATGGTCTGGCCGACCTTCAGCGTGCCGCGCTGGACCAGCACCGTGGCAACCGCACCGCGACCGCGGTCCAGGTGCGCCTCGATCGCGATGCCCTGGGCGTCCTGCGTCGGGTTGGCGCGCAGGTCCAGAGCCGCGTCCGCGGTGAGGACCACGGCCTCCAGCAGGCTGTCGATGTGCAGGCCCTGCTTGGCGGAGATGTCGACGAACATCGTGTCGCCGCCGTACTCCTCGGCGATCAGGCCGTACTCGGTCAGCTGGCCGCGGACCTTGGTCGGGTCCGCACCCTCGACGTCGATCTTGTTGACCGCGACCACGATCGGCACCTCGGCCGCCTTGGCGTGGTTCAGCGCCTCGATCGTCTGCGGCATCACACCGTCGTTGGCCGCCACCACGAGGATCGCGATGTCGGTCGACTTCGCACCACGGGCACGCATGGCGGTGAACGCCTCGTGGCCCGGGGTGTCGATGAAGGTGATCTTCCGGTCCGCGCCGTTGACCTCGGTGGAGGCCTGGTACGCACCGATGTGCTGGGTGATGCCGCCGGCTTCGCCCTCGATGACGTTGGTCTTGCGGATCGCGTCCAGCAGACGCGTCTTGCCGTGGTCGACGTGACCCATGACGGTCACCACCGGCGGCCTGGCCGCGAGCTCTTCCTCGCCGCCCTCGTCCTCACCGAACTCGATGTCGAAGGACTCGAGCAGCTCGCGGTCCTCCTCCTCCGGGCTCACGATCTGAACGACGTAGTTCATCTCTTCGCCGAGCAGGTTCAGAGTCTCGTCGGAGACGGACTGGGTCGCGGTGACCATCTCGCCCAGGTTGAACATGACCTGGACCAGCGACGCCGGGTTGGCGTTGATCTTCTCCGCGAAGTCGGTGAGCGACGCGCCGCGGGAGAGGCGTACGACCTCGCCCTTGCCGCGCGGCAGCATCACGCCGCCGACCGACGGCGCCTGCATCTGCTCGTACTCCTGGCGCCTCTGCCGCTTCGACTTGCGACCGCGGCGCGCGGGACCGCCCGGGCGACCGAACGCGCCCTGTGTGCCGCCGCGACCACCGGGGCCGCCGGGACGACCGGCGAAACCGGGACGACCGCCACCGCCACCGGGACGACCGGCGAAACCGCCACCGCCACCGGGGGCGCCGGGACGACCGGCGAAACCGCCGCCACCACCGGGACGACCGCCACCGCCACCGGGACGACCGCCGCCGCCACCGGGACGACCGGGACCGCCGCCGGGACCGCCGCGACCGGGACCCGGACGCGGGCCGGCAGCGGGACGCTGCGGCATCATGCCCGGGTTCGGACGGTTGCCACCGCCGCCGCCGGGACGCGGACCGCCCGGGGCTGCGCCGCCCTGCGGACGGGGCATGTTGCCCGGAGTGGCACGACTGCCGCCGGGAGCCTGCGGGCGGGGACCGCCCGGGCCCGCGGACGGACCGCCCGGACGGGGACCGCCGGGCTTGGGCGCACCGCCGCCGGGACGCGGCGACTGGGGACGGGCCATGCCGGTGGAACCACCGGAGGTGAAGGGGTTGTTGCCCGGACGCGGGCCCGCAGTGCGGGGACCGCTCGGCTTGGGAGCCGCGGGACGCGGTGCACCCGGCTTCGGGGCACTGCTGGGCTTGGCACCGCCGGCGGCGGGCTTGGCGCCACCGGCAGCCGGCTTGGCGGGTCCGCCCTGCGGGCCGGGACGGCTCGGAGCGGGACGCTGCTCAGCGGGCGGCGCGGTGAACTCCGGCTTAGCCGGGCCGGGGCGCGGCGCGGAGGCGCCGGGCTTGGGCGCGGCACCCGGCTTGGGCGCACCGCCCTTCGGCTCCTCGGCGGCTGCCGGCTTCGGCGCTGCCGGACGGGGGCCGGGGGTCGCACCGGGCTTCGGTGCTTCCTGGGCCGGAGAGGGGGAGGGGGTTGCGGGCGCACCCGGCTTGGGTGCTCCCGGCTTGGGGACGGCCTTCTTGGGGGCCGCCGGCTTCGCCGCGGACTTCTTGGCGCCGCTGGGGGCACCGCCCGTGCCGAATGAGTCAGTCAGTTTGCGAACGACCGGCGCCTCGATTGTCGAGGACGCCGAACGAACGAACTCACCGAGCTCCTGGAGCTTGGCCATGACGACCTTGCTCTCCACACCAAGCTCTTTGGCGAGTTCGTATACCCGGACCTTAGCCACTTCGCTCCTTCTGGTCCGGGGGGCTTCCGCCGGACCTTCGCTACTTATGCATGGGCGCTCATCGCGTACTCATCGAGTGCTCATCGCAATCTCGACCTGCTTCCGACTCGCGAGTTAGCTCCCGCACAGGGAATCCGTGCGGGTCGTCTTACGGTTCATTGCTCGGTGCTCCGCGCAGGTGGCGCTCGAGCTCCGTCGTGTCCGGCGGACCCGGTCCTCCCCTGACACGGAAGGCTCTCAGGAACGCCCTGCGGCGAACCGCCAGTTCAAGACAGCCGGGGACAGCGTGGATATACGCTCCCCGGCCGGGCAGCGTACCGCGAAGATCGGGAACACTTCGCCCCTCGACCAACACCACACGCAGCAGATCGGCCTTGGCCGCCTGCTTCCGACACCCGACACAGGTACGTTCGGGACGTGCGCGGGAACGCGTCCGGCCAGACACTGCTTCAGTCTACCTCCCTGCACGCACCGCATCCCGCCACGGGGTACGAGCGTGCGCCCGCCGCTCCCCCGCTCGACGACATCCGGTCGACGAGCGGGCAACGGCCCTACTGTGCGTCCGCGTCCGGCTCCCGGCCCGCGTCCGCCTCCTGGTCCGGCCTGATGTCGATCCGCCAGCCGGTGAGGCGGGCAGCGAGACGGGCGTTCTGCCCCTCCTTGCCGATCGCCAGCGACAGCTGGTAATCCGGCACGGTGACACGGGCGGACCGCGCGGCCAGATCGACCACCTCGACCCTTGTCACCCGGGCCGGGGAGAGCGCGTTCGCCACCAACTCCGCCGGATCGTCGGACCAGTCGACGATGTCGATCTTCTCACCGGCCAGTTCGCTCATCACGTTCCTGACCCGGCCGCCCATCGGGCCGATGCAGGCGCCCTTGGCGTTGAGACCGGAGCGGTTGGACCGTACGGCGATCTTCGTGCGGTGCCCCGCCTCGCGTGCGATGGCGGAGATCTCCACCGAGCCGTCGGAGATCTCGGGGACCTCCAGCTCGAAGAGCTTCCTCACCAGGTTGGGGTGGGTGCGCGAGAGCGTGACCGACGGCCCGCGCACGCCCTTGGCGACCCGGATGACGTACGTGCGCAGCCGGGTGCCGTGCTGGTACTCCTCGCCCGGGACCTGTTCCTGCGGCGGCAGGATGGCCTCCAGCCGGCCGATGTCGACCAGCACGCTGCGGGGGTCCTTGCCCTGCTGCACCACACCGGTCACGACGTCGCCCTCGCGTCCGGCGTACTCCCCGAAGGTGACCTCCTCCTCGGCGTCCCGCAGACGCTGGAGGATGACCTGCTTGGCGGTGGTCGCGGCGATCCGTCCGAAGCCCGAGGGGGTGTCGTCGAACTCGCGGGGCTCCTGGCCCTCCTCGAGGTCGGCCGGGTCCTCCTTGGCCCACACGACGACATGGCCGCTGGCGCGGTCGAGCACCACACGGGCGTGCCTGCTGCTGCCCTCGGTGCGGTGGTAGGCGATGAGGAGAGCGGATTCGATCGCCTCCACGAGCAGGTCGAAGGAGATCTCCTTCTCCCGTACGAGTCCCCGCAGGGCGCTCATGTCGATGTCCACGGCTACGCCTCCTCCTCTTCCTTCTTGTCCTTGTTGTCCTTGCCGTCCTTGCGGCTGAACTCGATCTCCACCCGGGCCTTCGCGATCTCGTCGAAGGAGACACGGCGCGCGGTGGGCTTGCGCCCCTTGACGCCGGGCACCTCGGTGTCGAGGCCGTCGTCGTCCACCGCGAGGATGCGGGTGACCAGCTCGCCGCCCTCGTGCAGCTGGAGCTTGACCAGACGCTCGACAGCGCGGCGGTAGTGCCGCAGCTCGGTGAGCGGCCGGTCCGCACCCGGCGAGGTGACCTCCAGGACGTAGGGCGCTCCGCCCATCACGTCGCTGTCGTCCAGGACCGGGGAGATCTCGCGGCTCAGCTCGGCGCAGGCGTCCAGCTGCACACCCTCGTCGGAGTCGACAGCGACCCGCAGTACCCGGCGCTTGCCGGCGGGAGTGACGGTGACGTCCTCGAGATCCAGACCATGCGCGGAGACCAGCGGCTCCAACAGCCCTCGCAGCCTGTCGATCTGGGTGGTGCTCATCCGAATGACTCCTCGGCCGCGTGTGCTGTTGTCAGGTACGGGACGCTCGGCGTGCGTTGCCGCGCCTGCGATGCGGGGTGCGGCAAGTCCAGACCCGGTGCCGAGCACCGGAAAACACCTCCCGGCATGCCCGATACAGCCTAGCGCCTGCGTCGGGTCGCACTGACCAGGCCGCCGCACGGGTGCAGCGGCCAGCGCGTCGGGGGCGGGCGACCAGGACGGTTGTTCGTGACGGGTACGCTCGTCGCAGCACTGATCACCTGTTCCGGTGTCGCTCACGCCTGCCAACTCGGCGCCCCTCACCGCTTGTTCCTCCCCCGCCACCGCGGCTCGCAGCGGTGCCAACGGCTCGGCGAGCGAGGGATGCGCGCGGACGGTGGCGTCGTACCGCTCCAGCAGCTCCCGGCTCTGCCGCGCGGCCTCGCCCCGCACCTCTTCCGCCGGGGACGCCTTCGGCGCACTCGGCGGCTCGTCCGCGCCGCCGCCCGTGCACGCCGTGGCGAGCAGGGCGACGGCTCCCGCTGCTCCTGCGGTGACGAAGGTCCGACGCTGAGGGGTGGGCGACACGTGAACACTCCACGAGGGTCGGGCCGGCCGCGGGCACGGGGGCAGCGACCCCTTCGAGCCGGACGACCTGTCCCCTGCCGAGGAGCTGGCGGCCCGGGCGACTGTGGCGATCGACAACGCGCGGCGCTACTCGCGCGAGTAGCGCCGCGCGTTGTCGATCGCCACAGTCGCCCGGGCCGCCAGCTCCTCGGCAGGGGACAGGTCGTCCGGCTCGAAGGGGTCGCTGCCCCCGTGCCCGCGGCCGGCCCGACCCTCGTGGAGTGTTCACGTGTCGCCCACCCCTCAGCGTCGGACCTTCGTCACCGCAGGAGCAGCGGGAGCCGTCGCCCTGCTCGCCACGGCGTGCACGGGCGGCGGCGCGGACGAGCCGCCGAGTGCGCCGAAGGCGTCCCCGGCGGAAGAGGTGCGGGGCGAGGCCGCGCGGCAGAGCCGGGAGCTGCTGGAGCGGTACGACGCCACCGTCCGCGCGCATCCCTCGCTCGCCGAGCCGTTGGCACCGCTGCGAGCCGCGGTGGCGCGGCACCTGGCCGAGTTCGACGGCCGGAGCGGTCGCAGGCAGCCGGACACCGAGCGCCGGGAGAAGGCGGACAGTGCGGCTGCCGGCGCCAGGAAGGTGCCGGGAGAGCCGCGGGCCGCACTGGCCGCACTGGCGAAGGCCGAACGGCGGACCGTGGACGCCAGGACGAAGGCGCTGGACACAGCGCCACCGCAGGCCGCGATGGTGCTGGCCTCGGTGGCGGCGGCCGGCGCCGCCCACGGATATCTGCTGACCGAACTGCGCGCGGAGGTGGACTGAGATGAGTACGTCCGGCAGAGGTGGGCCGAGATGAGTACGTCCGCACACGGCCCCGCACCGGCGCGCCCGGCCTCGGACGGGGAGGCGCTGGACGCGCTGCGCGCTGCCCTGGCCGCCGAGCACGCGGCGATCTACGGGTACGGCGTCGTCGGTGGCCGGGTCGACAAAGGCCGCCGTCCCGATGCCCGGGAGGCGTACGACGCGCACCGCGCCCGCCGGGACGCGCTGGCCCGCGCGGTGCTGGACCTGGGCGGTGAACCGGTGCAGGCGCAGGCCGCGTACGCGCTGCCGTTCCCGGTGCCCGACCACGCGAGCGCGTTGCGCCTGGCCGCCGAGCTGGAGGACCGGCTCGCCGGGGCGTACGCGGACCTCGTACGGGCAGCGGACGGTCGGCGGCGGCGGGACGCGGCAACGGCGCTGCGTGAAGCGGCGGTCCGGTCCGCGCGCTGGCGCGGTCGCGGCGTAGCCTTCCCTGGGCTGGTCGATCGCGAGGACGGGCCCGCCGACCGATAGCCGTTCGAGGGAAGGCGCGCGAAGGCATGGCCGATCTCCCCCGCTACGAACCTCCGCAGCGGCTGGTGCGCACCCTGGGCCCCGGGCACCCCTGGCTCGCGAGACTGCCGGAACTCGCCGAACGCCTCCTGCACGACTGGGAGTTGACGTTCGAGCGGGTGGTGGCACCGGGCGGCAGGGAGAGCACGGTGGCGCTGGTGCGCCGGGCGGACGGCACGCCGGCGGCGCTGAAGCTGCTCGCCGCGGACGAGCGCCTGGTCGCCGACGAGGCCGCGGCTCTGCGGCGCTGGGACGGGCTGGGCGCCGTACGGCTGCTCCGGGCCGACCCGCGGGCCGGCGCGCTGCTCCTGGAACGGCTGCACGGCGAGACCTCTCTGCGCTCGCTGCCGGACGCGAAGGCCACGCTGGAGGCGATGTCGACGGTGCGGCGGCTTTGGGTGCCGCCCGGCGAACACCCCTTCACGACAGTGGACGACCACACCGGCGTACAGGTCGACCGGGTGCTCGGGTCCGCGCCCGAGGAGGTGCGCCCGCTGGTGCGCGAGGCGATCGCGGCGCGCGAGGAACTGCTCGGCACGCCCGCGCCGATGGTGCTGCTGCACGGCGACTTCCGGCAGGGCGTGGTGCTCGCCACCGACGATCCCCGAGCGCAGTGGCTGGCTGCGGGCCCGCAGCCGCTGGTGGGCGAGCCGGAGTACGACCTCGCTCGTCTGGTGCGGGACCGGCTGCACGATCTGATGGCCTCTCCCGGCGCCCCGGCACAGGTGCGGCGACGCATCCGGAAGCTGGCGGACTCACTCGATCTGGACCGGGAGCGGCTGCGCGGCTGGACCCTCTACCGGGCGGTGGAGTCCGGTGTGCGGCAGGTGCTGACCGGCGACCGCGAGGACGGCGAGATGCTGCTGGAGTTCGCCGGCTGGGTCTGAGGGCCACAGCGCCCGTACGACCGGGCGACGTACGCACTCGTCCCGCCCGACGGCCGCGTACCGTACCGGTCCCGCTGCCCCTGTCGGCGGGCCTGCCCCTGCCGACGGCGCTGCCCCGCGGCCCGGTGCGGGCGGCGGGGCAGCGCGGTGCGGGTTTCGGATCAGCGGGTGAGCCGCTGGATCGCTTCCTCCACCGGCAGTTCGACGCGCTCGCCGCTGCGGCGGTCCTTGAGCTCCACCAGGCCCTTGGGCGCTCCGCGGCCGACGATGAGGATCTGCGGCACACCGATCAGCTCGGCGTCGGTGAACTTCACGCCGGGCGAGACGCCCTGACGGTCGTCGACCAGGACCCGTACGCCCGCCGCGCCGAGCTTGTCGCCCACCTCGACGGCCAGTTCGATCTGGGCGGCCTTGCCGGCGGCCACCACGTGCACGTCGGCGGGGGCGATCTCCTCGGGCCAGCACAGGCCCTGCTCGTCGGCGGTCTGCTCGGCGAGCGCGGCGACGGCGCGGGAGACGCCGATTCCGTAGCTTCCCATGGTCACCCGGACCGGCTTGCCGTCGCGCCCGAGCACATCGAGGCCGAAGGTGTCGGCGTACTTGCGGCCGAGCTGGAAGATGTGGCCGATCTCGATGGCCCGGTCGAGCCTGAGCCCGGTGCCGCACTTGGGGCAGGGGTCGCCGGGCTCGACGACCACGACGTCGAGGTACTGGTCGACGGTGAAGTCACGGCCGCAGACCACGTTGCGGGCGTGCTTGCCCTCCTTGTTGGCGCCGGTGACCCAGCTGGTGCCGGGGGCGACGCGCGGGTCGGCGAGGTAGCGGATCTCGTGCTCCGCCAGGCCCTGCGGTCCGACGTAGCCGCGCACCAGCTCGGGACGGTCGACGAAGTCCTCCGCGGTGACCAGCTCGACCTCGGCGGGCGCCAGGTGCTCGCCGAGCTTGCCCAGGTCGACCTCGCGGTGGCCGGGCACACCGACCGCCACGATCTCGCCGTCGACTTTGACCAGCAGGTTCTTCAGCGTGGCCGAGGCGGGCACGTTGAGGTACGCGGCGAGGGTGTCGATCGTCGGGGTGTCCGGGGTGTCCAGCTCCTCCAGCGGGGGCTGGTCGGCGCCCTCGACCGTCGTCAACTCGGTGGTGACGGCCTCGGTGTTGGCTGCGTAGTCGCAGTTGGGGCAGTCGGCGAAGGTGTCCTCGCCGGCTGCGGCGGGGGCCAGGAACTCCTCGGAGGCGGACCCGCCCATGGCGCCTGAGACCGCGGAGACGATGCGGTAGTCCAGGCCCAGACGCTCGAAGATGCGGGTGTACGCGGCGCGGTGCAGGGCGTAGGACTGCGCCAACTCCTCGTCCGAGACGTCGAAGGAGTAGGAGTCCTTCATCAGGAACTCGCGGCCCCGCAGGACACCGGAGCGGGGACGGGCCTCGTCGCGGTACTTCGTCTGCACCTGGTAGAGGATCACCGGCATGTCCTTGTAGGACGTGCACTGGTCCTTGACGACCTGGGTGAAGATCTCCTCGTGCGTGGGCCCGAGCGCGAGCTCGGCGCCCTTGCGGTCCTGGAGGCGGAAGAGCAGCTGGCCGTACTCCTCGTAGCGGCCGGACGCCTCGTACGGCTCCTTGGGCAGCAGCGCCGGCAGCAGGACCTCCTGGGCGCCGATGGCGTCCATCTCCTCGCGGACGACGCGGCTCACGTTGTCCAGCACCTGCTTGCCCAGCGGCAGCCAGGTCCAGATGCCGGCGGCGGTGCGACGTACGTAGCCGGCCCGTACGAGCAGTTTGTGGCTGAGCGTCTCCGCGTCGGCCGGGTCATCGCGCAGCGTCTTCAGCATGGAGCGGGACAGGCGCTGGACTCGGGCTGCCATGAGGTTTCTCCTGTTGCGGACCGTATGGGGCGAGTCGCGGCATACGGGGTCGCGTGGTTGGGCTGGTGAGGTCTGGAGGTTAGTCGGTTCAGCGGTGCAGCGGCAGTTCGGCCCCCATGACGACGTACGGGGTGGCCGCACTCGGGAAGCTCACCCCGGTCGCCAGGTCCCGGTACCCCAGGCGCCGGTAGAGGGCGCGGGCCGGGCTCTCGGCCTCGACGGCCGACAGCAGCGAGCGCGGCTCGGCGGCGGCGTCCGTCAGCCGGGTGATCAACTCCCGCCCGACACCGCGCTGCTGGAACGCGGGGTGCACGTGCAGCTCGGTGATCGTGAAGGAGCGGTCGAGCCAGCCGCTGGCGCCGTTGCGCAGAAGGTACGGCTCGACGACGCTCGACCACCACTGGTTTCTGCTGTTCGGCAGGCCGTAGACGAAGCCGACCAGCCGCCCCTCGGCGGTCGTCGCGCCGAGCGCGCGGGCGCCGGGGAAGGCGAGGTGGCGCAGCACGATGTGCCGCCGTACGGCGATCTCCTCGTCCGTGAGGCCGAACGCGAGCGCCTGGACGGCGAGCGCCTCGTCGACGCGTGCGGCCAGGTCGAGGTGGCCCACCGCGACTTCGTACTGCATGGGCACAGAGCCTACTGCCGCGAGGATCAGAACAGCACACTCATGAAGGCGCCGGACTCCTCGAAGCCGACTCTGCGGTAGGAGGCGCGGGCCGCGGTGTTGTAGTCGTTGACGTACAGGCTGGCGAGCGGGGCCACCTCGGTGAGCGCGTAGCGCAGCACGGCGGCCATGCCGGTCTCCGACAGGCCCTCGCCGCGGCGTTCGGGGCTGACCCAGACGCCCTGGATCTGGCAGACCTTCGGGGTCACGGCGCCGATCTCCGCCTTGAAGACCACACTGCCGTCCTCGAACCGCGCGAACGCCCTGCCGGTGCCGACGAGTTCGGCGACGCGGGCCTGGTAGATCAGGCCGCCGTCGCCGCCTTCCAGCGGCGAGATGCCGATCTCCTCGGTGAACATCGCGACGCAGGCCGGGAGGACGTCCTCCAGCTCGTCCTTGCGCACACGTCGCACGTACGGGTCCGGCACCACCTCCTCGGTCTGGCGGGAGGTGACCATCAGGGGCTGGTGCGGGCGGACCTCGCGGGCCGGGCCCCAGTGCGGCTCCAGCAGCGACCACAGCGCGGCCGTCGGACCGGCGGGGCCGACCAGGGAGGAGGAGCGGCGGCCCTGGCGGCGGGCGCGCGCGGCGAACGCGACGACCGCCTCGGGCCCTGCGCAGAGGGGGACCAGGTTGGCGCCCGCGTAGCACAGCGACTCCAGCCGACCCTCGCGGTACCAGCCCCACATCTCGCCGCCGAGCCGCCAGGGGTCCAGGCCCGCGGTGTGCACCCGGGCGGCGACGAACGCGTTGTTCACCGGTTCCCGGTCCAGCACGGCCAACGCCTCGTCCAGATCACTGGGGTCGAGAGCCCGGGTGGAGGTGGTGGTCAGCACGCGCGGAGGAGCCTTTGTCGCTGGAGGGGTCGTCCGGCCCGCGAGGCGGCGGCGGGGCGACGTGACGGGCTTTGACTGTACCCCGCAGCCACGACCCGGCACCTCCACTCGCCCTCACGCCGCCCCGGCCGACGCAACGCGCTGCGCGTGCGGCCCGTTGCGCACGCCTCGGACGGGGCGGACACACGCCGACGGCGCACGGCCGGGCCCGGAAAGGTCGGGCCCGACGCCGTACGCCGTCGGGAAGAGCGGTTCAGCTGACGGGAAGAGCGGTTCAGCTGACGGAGACCTCGGGCTCGCCGGAGGCGGCGCCGTCCTTCTCCATCTGCTCGGCGATCTTCATCGCTTCCTCGATCAGGGTCTCGACGATCTTCGACTCGGGGACGGTCTTGATGACCTCGCCCTTGACGAAGATCTGGCCCTTGCCGTTGCCGGAGGCGACTCCGAGGTCGGCCTCGCGGGCCTCGCCGGGTCCGTTGACGACGCAGCCCATCACCGCGACGCGCAGCGGCACGTCCATGCCGGTGAGGCCGGCGGTGACCTCCTCGGCGAGCTTGTAGACGTCGACCTGGGCGCGTCCGCAGGACGGGCAGGAGACGATCTCCAGTCCGCGCTCGCGCAGTCCGAGGGACTCCAGGATCTGGTTGCCGACCTTGATCTCCTCGGCGGGCGGCGCGGAGAGGGAGACCCGGATGGTGTCACCGATGCCCTCGGAGAGCAGCGCGCCGAAGGCGACGGAGGACTTGATGGTGCCCTGGAAGGCGGGCCCGGCCTCGGTGACTCCCAGGTGCAGCGGGTAGTCGCACTGCGCGGCGAGCTGCCGGTAGGCGTTCACCATGACGACCGGGTCGTTGTGCTTGACGGAGATCTTGATGTCCCGGAAGCCGTGCTCCTCGAAGAGGGAGCATTCCCAGAGCGCGGACTCCACCAGCGCCTCGGGGGTCGCACGACCGTACTTCTGGAGCAGCCGCCGGTCCAGGGAGCCGGCGTTGACTCCGATACGGATCGGGGTACCGGCGTCGGAGGCCGCCTTGGCGATCTCCTTGACCTTGTCGTCGAACTGCTTGATGTTCCCCGGGTTGACGCGCACCGCCGCACAGCCGGCGTCGATGGCGGCGAAGACGTACTTCGGCTGGAAGTGGATGTCGGCGATCACCGGGATCTGCGATTTGCGGGCGATGACCGGGAGCGCGTCGGCGTCGTCCTGCGTGGGGCAGGCCACCCGGACGATCTGGCAGCCGGAGGCGGTGAGTTCGGCGATCTGTTGCAGCGTGGCGCCGATGTCCGAGGTTCTGGTGGTCGTCATCGACTGCACGGAGATCGGAGCGTCCCCGCCGACGGGGACGGACCCCACCTGGATCTGTCGGCTGACTCGCCGTTCGGCGAGCTTGATCGGTACGGACGGCATTCCCAGCGAGATCGCTGTCATCAGGCGTAACCCCAAGGTGTGTATCGCGGGCCCGAGATCGGCCGGGCTCCGGCTGACGAGAGTACGGCACTCGGCTGAACGGAAATCCGGCGAGCCGTGTGCGATGCGGCTCCCCGTGCCCGGCCCGTGGCGGGGCGCGAGGAGCACTCGGTCCTGCTCGGCAGGGGCCGGGGCGTGGGCGGCACGACAGGTGGCCGCTCACGCCCTGCGGGGACCTAGCCGGCCAGTCTGACCGGATTCACCACGTCGGCCACGAGCACCAACAGGGTGAAGCAGACGAAGACTCCCGCCACGACGTACGCCACCGGCATCAGCTTGGCGACGTCGAACGGGCCGGGGTCGGGCCGTCGGAAGAGCTTGGCGGCTCGGCGGCGCACCGACTCCCAGAGCGCTCCCGCCATGTGGCCACCGTCCAGCGGCAGCAGCGGGAGCATGTTGAAGAGGAACAGGGACAGGTTGAAGCCCGCGACCAGGAAGAGCATCGTGGCCACCCGCTGGCTCGGCGGGATGTCCAGGGTGACGATCTCGCCGCCGACCCGGGCCGCGCCCACGACACCCACCGGGGAGTCGTCTGCCCGCTCGCCGCCCGCGAAGGCCGCGTTCCACAGGTCGGGGACCTTGGACGGCAGGGCGATCAGCGCCTCGAAGCCGTTCTCCATGATCTCGCCCATGCGGTCCACGGCCTGCGGGAAGGACTGCTGTTGGATGCCGGAGGCCGGGGCGAAGCCGAGGAAGCCGGCCGTGACGTACTCGCCCTCGACGTAGCCGCCGTCGCCGTCGCTCTTGGCGACCTTGTTCTCGATCGGGGTGGCCTGCAGCTCGCGGCGCTCGCCGTCGCGCTCGACGACGAGCGTGACCGGCCCCGAGGAGTCGCGGATCGAGGACTGGAGTGCGCCCCATTCGGTGATCGGCTTGCCGTCGTAGGAGACGATCTTGTCGCCCGCCCGCAGCCCGGCCGCCTTGGCCGGGGTGTCCGGGGCGTTCTTCGGGCAGGTGTCGGTCTCGGCACCGGCCTCGATCACGCAGTCGGAGACGCTCCCGACCGTGGTGGTCTGGGTGTTGATGCCGAAGGTCATCAGCACCCCGAGGAAGATCACCACCGCGAGGATCAGGTTCATGAACGGGCCCGCGAACATGACGATCAGGCGCTTCCACGGCTTGCGGGTGTAGAACAGCCGCTTCTCGTCGCCCGGTTGCAGCTCCTCGTACGCGGCGGCCCTGGCGTCCTCGATCATGCCGCGGAACGGGGAGGTGGAGCGCTTGCGGATCTTGCCGTCGTCGCCGGGCGGGAACATGCCGATCATCCGGATGTAGCCGCCGAGCGGGATGGCCTTGATCCCGTACTCGGTCTCGCCCCGGTGCCGGGAGAAGATCGTCGGCCCGAAGCCGACCATGTACTGCGGCACCCGGATACCGAAGAGCTTGGCCGTGGAGAGGTGCCCCAGCTCGTGCCAGGCGATGGAGAACAGCAGCCCGACGACGAAGACCACCACGCCGATCAGGGTCATCAACATGGTCATGCGCGGGCCTCCGCCGTACGTGCTCGGGCGGCTTCGGCCGCCAGTTCGCGGGCGCGGGCGCGGGCCCACTCCTCGGATGCGAGGACACCGTCGAGTGTCAGACCGGTTCCGTCCGGCACACCGTGCTCCTCAACCACAGCGGCCACCGTATCCACGATCGCGGTGAAGGGCAGCCGTCCGGCGAGGAAGGCTTCGACACACTCCTCGTTGGCGGCGTTGAAGACGGCCGGCGCGGTGCCGCCGAGCCCGCCGACGTGCGCCGCCAGCGACACGGAGGGGAACGCTTTGTGGTCCAGTGGCAGGAAGTCCCAGCTCATCGCCTTGCGCCAGTCGAAGACCGGTCCGGTGTCCGGCACCCGGGCCGGCCAGCCGAGCGCGAGGGCGATCGGCAGCTTCATGTCCGGCGGGCCGCACTGGGCCAGCGTCGAGCCGTCCTCGAACTCGACCATGCTGTGCACCGCGGACTGCGGGTGGACGACGACCTCGATGCGCTCGAAGGGGATGTCGTACAGCAGGTGGGCCTCGATGACCTCAAGTCCCTTGTTCACCAGGGTCGCCGAGTTGATCGAGATGACCGGGCCCATCTCCCAGGTCGGGTGGGCCAGCGCCTCCTGCGGGGTGACATCGGCGAGCTGCGCCCGGGTGCGGCCGCGGAACGGGCCGCCGGAAGCGGTGACCAGCAGCTTGCGCACCTCCGCCCGGGCCCCGCCCATCAGCGCCTGGAAGAGCGCGGAGTGCTCGGAGTCGACCGGGATGATCTGCCCGGGCGCGGCCAGCGCCTTGACCAGCGGGCCGCCGACGATCAGGGATTCCTTGTTGGCCAGCGCGAGCGCCCGGCCGGCCTCCAGCGCGGCGAGCGTGGGGCGCAGGCCGATGGAGCCTGTGATGCCGTTGAGCACGGTGTGGCAGGGCGAGGCGGCGAGCTCGGTGGCGGCGTCCGGGCCGGCCAGCACCTCGGGGATCGGTTCACCGGCGCCGTACTGCGCGCGGAGCGCCTGGCGCAGAGCGGCGGCGCGGTCCTCCTGGGCCACTGCGACGGTCCGCACCTGCAAGCGGTGTGCCTGACCGGCCAGCAGCTCGATCCGCCCGCCCGCGGCGGACAGCCCGGTGACCCGGAAGCGGTCGGGGTTGGCGAGCACCACGTCGACGGCCTGGGTGCCGATCGAACCGGTCGACCCCAGGATCACGAGGTCACGTGGTCCGTCGTGGTCGCCGTGGGCCGACCGGTAGCTGGTGTGCGGGTCGGCGAGGGCCTGGGGGGATTCCGTCATGCGGTCCATTGTGGCCTCTCCGGTTCGGGAGTCGGACGGCGCATGGACGTACCCGGGCGGCGCCCTGCGGTCCTCGCAAGCTCCGGGGCAGCTGCCGCCGTACGGGAGTTGAGGGTGTACGGCCGAATCTCGCGGGCAGTGCGGGAGTCCTGTCCGGCGGGTACAGCGGCACGAGCGCACCGGCCGGGACAACTCGACGCTGTTCCGCCGCAGTTGGGCACGGTGCGGGCCGGCCTTCGCGGCCGGCCCGCCCGGAGCGGGATCCCGGGACGGGCTCGGCCTGCTGCGGTGATTTTCGGACAGCGTGCGCACGCTGTCCGCTCGGACGCATGTGCCGGAGGTGACCACCGCGTGCCCTCGGGAGGCGGGCGTTCTCCGGTGAGGTGATGGGTCGCCACCCGCGCGCCCTGCGCGGCGAAGGCCCGGCTGACGGCCGCGCCGATGTTGGCGGAGCCCCCGGTGACGAGGACGTCCTGCCGTCGAGGCGGGTGCCGATCACCCGGGCCTCCGCTGCGGCGGGGCGCGGAACGGGCAGGGACCCACGGTGCCGGTGTGCCCCGGCGCGATGGTGCGGAGCGCGATGGTGCGGAGCGCGATGGTGCCGAGCGCTCAGCCCCGTGGCGGGGCGTCGCGGCCTACGGCCCGGCGTCCCCCGAACCCTGCTGCGGGACGGGCGTCCCGCACTGCACGGACCGGTCGGTGCGCCCGTCGGACACCGGTTGCCGCACCGCGGAGGAGGCCGCGCGTCCGTACATCAGGCGGCGCAGCAGCACCTCCAACGGTCCGCGTCTGCCGCGCAGTTCGAAGGCGTACGCACCGGCCACCGTCACCAGCCAGACGCCGGCGCCGGCCAGCAGCATCGTCGCGCTGCCCAGATGCTCTCCCACGCCGAGCCCCCAGGCGGCCAGCAGCGGGGCGAAGAGCAGCGAGTGGGCGAAGTAGCAGGACAGCGAGCGTTTGCCGACGGCGCTGACCGCCACGACCGGCCGGGAACGGTGAGCCCCGCGGGTGACGAGGGCGTGGGAGAGGAGAGCGAGGACGGCGACGTAACCCAGGCCGCCCGCCTGGCCGGTGGCGTCGCGCAGCGCGACCAACGGGCCCAGGTCGGAGACCATCGCGTCGGACAGGTCGAGGGCGCCCACGTGCGCGAGGGCCAGCGGCAGCGGGCCGAGCCAGCCGAGCGCCAGACCGGCGACAGCGGTGCCGCGCAGCAGCCGCAGATGACGCCACGGCTCCTCCAGTACGCGGTGCCGGGCTGCGAGCATGCCGAGGACGAACACCACGAAGGTGCCGGAGCGCAGCGCGGCGAACGGGCCGACGTAGCCGACGATCAGGTGGGTGACCGCACGGGTGCCGGCGGCGCTCGCCCAGTCGCTCTGGTGGGCGCCGTACGCCTCGTGCGACGGTTCGGCGGGTCCGCCCCCGGTGTCGAAACCGTCGACCAGGTACGGCAGCGCGGCCACCGCGACCCAGAGCAGCATCAGACCGAGGCCGATCCAGCACCGGCGGACCAGCACCCGGTCGGGGCGGCGCACGAAGAGCCAGCACATCAGGAGACTGAGCAGGCCGTAGTAGGCGACGATGTCGCCGGCCATCAGCAGCAGGGCGTGCGCAGCGCCGAACACCATCAGCCACAGGCCCCTGCGCCGCAGCAGCCGCACCGCCGTGCCGCTGTCGGCGCCGGCCGCCAACTGGCGCTGGTGGATCCACATCATCCCGTAGCCGAAGAGGAACGCGAAGAGCGGGTTGATGCGCATGTCCAGCCCGATGATCATCGCGAACTGAACGCCGGAGTCGAGGGCCGAGCCGTCGACCGGGTGCCAGCCGTCGGGGCCGCGCTCGGCGTTCCAGAGGTGGAACGCGGTGTTCGACAGCGCGATGAGCAGCAGCATCACCCCGCGCGCGAAGTCGGGCGCGAGCGCACGCCCGTCGGGGCGCACACCACCGCGCGCGGGCCCGCTCGCGCGCCGACCGGGGACCGCTGCGGATGGCGGCGCGGCGGCGACCCGGACGGCGGCAGGGTACGGAACCGCCGGCGACCCGGGCGCCGGCGCGGGAGGCGGCGCGGATCGCGGCGCGAGAGGCGACCCGGGCGCCGGCGCGGGCGCGGTGTGCGGGACGGCGGCGCGGGGTGGCGTGGAGGGGTCGCCCGACGCGGGGCCGTCGGTGGAGGCCGGCCCTCCGCGCCGGGTGGGGCTGCCGGATGGTGTGGAGCGGCCGGGAGGCGTGGTCAGGGGAGGAGACGCTAGGAGCCGCGGACCTGCCGTCGTCACTGCCGTACGTCGTGCGGTGGTTCGACAGAAGTGGCCGACCCGCGCGTACGGGCCGCGACGGAAGTTCCGCCGTGGCCCGTACCGGAGTTGCTCGGATCCGACGCCCTTCAGGGCAGCCGGCTCAGAGATCGAGGCCGGTGAGCACCATGACCCGCTCGTAGGTGTAGTCCTCCATCGCGTACCGCACGCCCTCGCGGCCCACACCCGACTGCTTGGCGCCGCCGTAGGGCATCTGGTCGCCACGGTAGGACGGCACGTCGCCGATGATCACGCCGCCCACCTCCAGCGCACGGTGGGCCCGGAAGGCAGCCTGCACATCGTGGGTGAACACGCCTGCCTGGAGCCCGAACTGGGAGTCGTTGGCAGCCTCGAAGGCGGCCCGCTCACCGTCGACCCTGGTGAACGAGACGACCGGTCCGAACACCTCGTCGTGGCCCAGGCGAGTCTCGGAGGAAACGTTCTCCAGCGCGGTGGGGGCGTAGGTCGCACCGTCGCGCTTGCCGCCGGTCAGCAGGCGCGCACCCGCGTCGACGGCCTCCTGCACCCAGGACTCGACCCGCTGGGCGGCGTCCTCGCTGACCAGCGGGCCCACGTCGGTGGCGTCGTCGGCGGGGTCGCCGGTGGCCAGCGCCTCGATGGCCTCCACGACCTTCGGCACGAGCCGGTCGTAGACGCTCGCGTCGGCGATCACTCGCTGGACGGAGATGCAGGACTGGCCGCCCTGGTAGTTGGAGAAGGTGGCGATGCGCTGGGCGGCGAAGTCGAGGTCGGCCTCCGAGGAGTAGTCGCCGAGCACGACGGCGGCGCCGTTGCCGCCGAGTTCGAGGGTGACGCGCTTGCGCGGCACCGAGTCGAGGATCGACCAGCCGACCGGCGCGGAGCCGGTGAAGGAGATGATCGGCAGCCGCTCGTCCTGCACCAGCGCGGGCATCGCGTCGTTGGGCACCGGCAGCACGGACCAGGAGCCGGCGGGCAGGTCGGTCTCGGCGAGGAGTTCACCGATGAGCAGTCCGGAGAGGGGGGTGGCCGGCGCGGGCTTGAGGATGATCGGGGTGCCGACCGCGATGGCCGGGGCCACCTTGTGCGCACAGAGGTTGAGCGGGAAGTTGAAGGGCGCGATGCCCAGCACCGGGCCGTGCGGGTAGCGGCGGGTGAGGGCGAGCCGGCCGGTTCCGCCCGCATCGGAGTCCAGTCGCTGCGCCTCGCCGCTGTTGAAACGGCGGGCCTCGTCGGAGGCCCAGCGGAAGACGGAGATGCAGCGGCCGACCTCGCCGCGCGCCCATTTGATCGGCTTGCCGTTCTCGGCAGAGATCAACCGGGCGATCTCCTCGGTGCGTTCGACCAGCCGGCGGCCGATGTGGTCGAGCGCGGCGGCGCGTACGTGCGCGGGGGTCGCGGAGAACTTCTCGGTGGCCGCCGCGGCTGCGGCGACGGCCTCCTCGACCTGGTCCGGGGTCGGAACGCTGATGCGGCCGACGGTCCGGCCGTCCCACGGTGAGGTGACGTCGAGGGTGTCATCGCCGGTCGCCTCGCGGCCTGCGAGCCAGAACGGGTGCGGGGAAGTCGCTTCAGTCACTGCGGGACCCGGCCTTCCGATGTCGTGGGTGGTGGTGCGCGGTGCCGCGCGGACCCGTGTACAGGGCCGCGCACAGTGCCCACGGTAGGGCCCGCGTCCGAGGAGAGGTCTTGTCCTGCGCGTAGCAGTCCGGTGGTGTGTCGCTCCGCTTTGGCGCACCACACCCCGAAGTCATTGACCACGCCATGACATCGCGCAACGATGACGCAGCGCGACCGCCCCATTCGGCAGGGAGACCTGCCGGCGGTCGCGTGTGCGACACCCCCCACCCGTCTCACCTCTGGACCACCAGGAGATGCGAATGCGCACCACCAAACGCGGCAGGCGCAAGGCCTCCGCGGCAGCGATCCTCGCCCTCGCGCTCGCCGTACCCCTCGGCGCCCAGGCCATCGCCTCCCCCTCCGACTCCACCGGCAGCGACAGGCCCGCGGCGACGGCGGAGCAGGACGCCGGGAAGGCCCGCCAGTACGAGGTCGCCGACATCGGCACCGCACCCGAGCGCACCCGGCTCGCCCGGACCGGAGTGGCGATCGACGAGGTCGGCAAGGACACCGTCGTGATCACCGCAGGGAAGGCCGAGGCGGCCGAACTCCGCGACAAGGGCTACGAGTTGACGGCCCGACCGGCACCGGGCGAGCGGTCGGCCAAGGCCGCGGCACCCGGCGATTACCACAGCTACGACGAGATGAACACGGCCGTCGACGGGTTCGTCGAGCAGTACCCGGACCTTCTGAAGAAGGAAGTCATCGGCACCTCCCACGAGGGTCGCGACATCATCGCGGTCAAGCTCAGCGCCGACGTCGCCGAGGACCGGGACAAGCCCGAGGTCCTCTTCACCCACAACATGCACGCCAGGGAACACCTCACGGTGGAGATGGCGCTGTACACCCTCGAGGAGTTCGCCGGCGGCTACGGCACCGACGAGCGCGTCACCAAGATGCTCGACGAGCGCGAGCTGTGGATCATCCCGTCGGTCAACCCCGACGGCAAGGTGTTCGACCAGGACTCCGGCGAGTTCAAGATGTGGCGCAAGAACCGCGAGCCCAACGAGGGCAGCAGCGCAGTCGGCACCGACCTCAACCGCAACTGGCCCTACGAGTGGGGCTGCTGCGGCGGCTCGTCGGACAACCCGTCCAGCGAGACCTACCGCGGCCCCTCGGCCGGCTCCGCCAAGGAGACCAAGGTCGTCCAGGACTTCGTGCTCAGCCGGGTCGTCGGCGGTGAGCAGCAGATCACCGCACACATCGACTTCCACACCTACGGCGAGCTGATCCTCTGGCCGTACGGCTTCACCTACGACGAGACCGCCCCCGGGCTCAGCCAGGACGACCGGGACGCCCACGCGGCCGTCGGCACCACCATGGCCGACAGCAACGGCTACACCGCCGAGCAGTCCAGCGAGCTGTACATCACGGACGGCACCATCAACGACTGGATGTGGGCCGACCAGGGCATCTTCTCGTACACCTTCGAGATGTACCCGGGCTCCGGCTCCCCCGACGGGTTCTACCCGCCCGGCAGCGTCATCGACCGCGAGACCTCACGGAACAAGGACGCCCAGCTGATCCTGCTGGAGAACGCCGACTGCATGTACCGCTCCATCGGCAAGGAGGCCGAGTACTGCGGCAGCTGAGCCGCCGAAACCCCGCCTCCCGGGCCCGCCGACCGGTCACACGACCGGCCGGCGGGCCCGTCCGCGTACCGGGCGGCGAGCGGTCGGCGGCGTACCGGGCGGGACTCGTCCGCGGTACCGGGCGGCGGTCGGCGGTACCGGAGAGCCGCCGCGGATACGCGCGGGGCGGCGGTCGGCGGGGCGTCTGCTCGTACACCTTCGGGAGGCGCCGGGCTCCGGCTCGCCCGGCACTCCCGGCCGCCCGGCAGTGCCGGGACGCGACTCCCGGACGCGGTGACAGCGAGGCTGCTCGGACGAGGTCGGCCGGCTTGCGCAGGGCCGGTGAGAGCGGGGCCGGCGCGATGGGTACAGGACGGGCGCGCGCTCAGCCGTGGTCGGGACGGTCCGGGGAGGGCATCCGGTTCTCGGCCTCCGCGCTGTGGGTGGCCTTGAGCGCGAGCCACAGCTCCATCCGGGAGTCGGCGTCGTCCAGGGAGCGGCCCAGGATCTCCTCGACCCTGCGCATCCGGTAGCGCAGGGTGTGGCGGTGCACGCCGAGATCGGCCGCAGCGGCGTCCCACTGGCCGTGCCGCGAGAGCCAGGCGCGCAACGAGGCGACGAGATCGCCGCGTCCGCTGGCGTCGTGCTCGCGCAGCGGACGCAGCAGACCGTCGGCGAACGCCTTGACCGCCTCGTCGGCGAGCAGTGGCAGTACGGAGCCGGCCGCCATCTCCTCGTGCTCCACCAGCACCGCACCGCGCCGCCGGGCGACCGAGAGGGCCTGCTCCGCCTGCTTGAAGGCGGAGCCCGCGGCGGCGATGCCCGCAGGTGCCGAGACTCCGATCGCCAGCCCCTCCGGGGCGTTGCGCGCGTAGTCGGCACAGGCTGCCAGCCCCGCGCCCGCGTCACCGGCAAGCATGATCAGACGTGCCCCGTCCGGTACGGCGAGGACGGACTCGCCGCTCCGGGCGGCGACCGACTCGACGGTGTCGGCGAGGAGTTGGAGCGGAGTGGGGCGTTCTCGCTCGGCGCGCTCGGCGGCGGCGGAGTGCGGCAGCACCTCGGCGAAGATCACCCGAAGAGGTATGTCGAGCAGTCCGCCGTAGAGATTGCCCGCGACCGCTCGGGCGTGGCCCGCCTCCCCCGTCAGCAGCATTCTCAACACCGCCGCGCCCAGGCGCTGTTCGGCCTCCTGGAGAGCGCGGGACCGCTCGGTGGTGAGGGTGAGCAGCGCGACGGTGGAGTTGACCGCGTACCGCTCGGCGGTGCCCAGCGGCGAGCCCGTACCGACCGCGAGCACCGCGCGGGCGCGGCGACCGCTGCCGATCGTCTGGAGCTCCACCCGGTCGTCGTTCTCCTCGGAGCTGACCACCGCGCTGGCGGGAGCGGGGCGGTCCTGGAGGCGTTCCACGTCCGCGATGATGCGGCTCGCGCGCCTGGACGACCACGTCGGCGCCGCGGCGACCACCGCGCCGGACACGTCGTAGAGGGCGGCCCAGCCGTCGATGTGGACGGCGAGCCTGGCGAGCAGCGAAGCAGGGCCCTCGGCCGCGAGCGCCGCACGGGTCAACTCGCGCTGCGCTGCGAAACCGGCGGTGACCGAGCGGTACTGCTCGGCGGCGATGGCAGCAGAGACAGCCTTGGTGATGGCGATGAAGGGGGTGCGGCGGGGCACCTCCAGAAGCGGGAAATCCGCCTCGGCGCAGGCATCGACCAGCGCGGCCGGAATCTCCTCGTAGTTGACACCCGCGGCGAATCCGAGCCCGACCACCCCGGCGTCGGCGAGGCGGGCGACGTAGCCGCGCATCGCCGCGTGGTCCTCGGCGTCCAGCTTCAACGCGGTGACGAGCAGCAGCTCACCACCGTCGAGGTACGGGACGGGGTCGGCCAGCTCGCTGACCTGGGCCCAGCGCACCGACGCTCCGAGGCGGTCCTCCCCCGCGCGCACCGTCAGCCGGAGCGCGGAGTGCTGAACCAGGGAGGCAAGAGTGGGCGGCATGACCTTCCAGAGTGGCGTTCCGGGTGTGGCCGGCTGTGGATGACTTCTGCGGCTGCCGTGAAGAAGGATTTCGCCGCGTTGGAGCGAGCGCTCGCACTCACCCTCCACAGCGTACAGGCGTGCGGGTGCACGGGAAGAAGCTGAGCGTGGGCAGCAGGAACGGCCTCCGGCACGCGGCGCGGCTCGGCGCGCGGCTCGGGCGCGCGGCTCGGGCGCGCGCAGCCCGGGCGCCTGTGCGCAGGGCCGTGGCAGGGGTGACTGAACGGCGGGAGGAAGGACCCGTGCACGTGGATCGAGCGGAGCGGATCGAGCGGAGCGCGGCGGGCGGTGGTACTCCCTTCGCTCACCCGGGCGGGGCTTGCCGCCCTCCCGGCGGTTCGTGGCCGAGGCGGGTGAGGACGGGCGGTGCGGCCTCGCCGCGCACCGAGGTCAGCGAGAGCACACCGTGGCCCGGCGGCACCTTGTGCGCCAGGTCGGAGGCCGACCAACGGGCGCGCTGCTCGGAGCGTACGGTCACCGAGGTCGTCGTGGCCCGTACGCCGGTGAACAGCGAGCGCACACCGCGCAGGGCGCGCTTGACCAGGCCGCCGGAGAAGTCGGGGTTGTGGGTGTGCTCCTCGGTCTTGACCCAGTCCTCGCCCCAGCCGTGGGCGAAGACCTCGCCGTCCCACGTCGTTACGCCCGAGAGCGCGACCTTGCAGCCGACGGTGCCGACCAGGGTGGCGCGCAGACGCTTGGGCACCTCGTCGAGGGTGCGCAGGGTGAGCACTGCACCCGCGTTGGCGGCCCTCAGCTCGCGCAGTCCGCGGACGGCGTCGGGGGTGATGGCATGGGTGGCGTCGTCCAGGACGAGCACGGCGAACAGCGAGCGGTCCTGCCGGGCGGTGACGCTCGCGCTGAACTGCGCCAGCACCAGCCGGGTGAGGATGCGGCACGCCTCCGCGTTGCCGCGGTCGGGCAGGTCGATCCGGACCCGTATCGGGTGCTGGAGGGTGCTGAGCGAGAACGGCGGCGGGCCCTGCCCCGGCGAGCCGTCGCCCGCGCCGAAGAAGCCGTCGAAAGCCGGCCGCGTCAACAGGCTCACCCGGTCGGCGAGCAGCCGGCCCAGGTCGCCGGCGCGCGCGGCGGAGCGCTCGCGGGAATCCAGCTCGCGCTGCTGGCTGAACTCCCGCGCGTCGTCGAGAGCTTGGCGCAGCTCGGCGAGCGCGACCGGCGAGTCGTCCAGCAGCTCGCGCAGCTCGCGCACGGTCGGGAATCGGCCGTACGCCGCCTGGTACGGGCCGAGCAGCTGTGCCAGCGCGCGGGTCGCCTCGCGGGTGTCGCCGAGCTCGGCGCCGAGCAGCGCCTCGGCCAGCAGTCCGGCGGCCTCGTCGGGCTCGGTGATGCCGGCGTACAGGTCCAGATCGTGGGTGGAGCGGCGGTCGCCGAGGCGCAGGACCACGTCGAAGGCGTCATCGGGGCCCAGGCCCGCACGCGGGGTGCCGACGGCGACGACCGCCGCCTGCCGACTCAGCGCCTGGAGGCAGAGCGCCTCGACGACGGGTCGCACGATGCGGCCGGTCTTGCCGGAGCCGGGCGGGCCTACCGCGAGCAGCGAGGTGCCGAGCACCGAGGGATCCAGACCCATGGCGTGGCCCCGGTAGCGATAGGGGTTGCGCTCCTCGTCGGCCGCCGTGCCGATCCGGACCTGCCCGGTGAGCAGATCGTGCTTGGCGATGCGTGCGGACAGATCGCGGTCGCCGGAGGGGTGGATGTACGCGGCAGCGCCCTCCCTCAGCACCTCGTCGGCGAATTCGGGGAGCGCGGACGGGCGGGAACGCACGTTGCGCCACTCGCGCTCGATCCGGACGTAGTCCAGATCACCGACCCGACCGGCGAACGCCTCGCGCTGGAGCAGGTCGGCGGCGTCCGGATAGCCGGCTGCGCGCAGCTCGGGCCAGTGCTCCAGCTGCGAGGAGGGCGCCCGGTCGGGCATCGGGGTCCAGGGCTGACCGTCCTTCTTCGCGCCGCTGCGGTTGCGCCACAGGGCGGGCCAGCCGCCGACCAGTGCCGTGAGGACCAGCAGCAGCCCTCCGGCAAGCAGGTAGTAGACGTTGAAGAAGACCAGTCCGGCGACCGGCTCCATGGTGTGCCAGTCGTCCGGGGTGACCGTCCAGCCCGGTGTGAGCCAGAACGTCCAGGCACCGGATGCGCACAGCAGCGCGACCAGCACCCCGAACAGCAGGGCCACCACCGCGCGCATGTACGGCTTCGTCCGCGCGAGGGCGGTGGCCGGCGGGCGGAGTCTGCGCTGCCACTCCCGCGGCGCGAAACGGCGCCAGACCCGCGGCCAGCGGCCGTAGTGGCCGCAGACCGCCGCGAGCAACGTGCCGAAGAGCACATAGTAGAAGCGCGAGGCGAGATCGAAAGCCGCCACATTGCCGCCGGCCTCGCGCCAGCTCTCCGGGGTGAACCACAGCAGCGGCCAGAGCCAGGCCTTGATGTAGCCGTTCCAGCACAGCGACCAGAGGAGCATGCCCACCAGCAGCGACAGCAGCGCGGCCCCCAGCAGGTGACGGTCGCCGATCTTCTCGGGCTCCTCCTCCGGCCTGGCCTCGTACCCCTGGCGCCAGACGCCCGGCTCGGCCACCGGCCTGGGGTCCCGCAGCCAGCGGATCAGCGCGGGAAGCCGGGTGCCCGGCAACTGCTGCGGCAGCGGCGGTGTCGGCGGCTGCGCGGGCGGTCGCGGTACGGCTTCGCTGCTGTATCCGCTGTAGGAACCGTCCGTGCTCATATGGCGCCCTGCCCCCTGACCGACCTGCGGGTGCGTACCCGCTGTGTGAAGTGTGCGGCGGTCCCAATGTAGAGGAGGGGAAGGGGTGTTGGGCCCGGGACGGGTACCGGCGCACAGCCCCGTGCGCCCCGATGCGCGAGCGCGGGAGAGCCCGGCCGGGCGTTCTGGGCCTCACACTTTCGGGTGGAGCGGGCGCACGGCTTCGAACGGTCCTGCTCGTACACGTTCGGGTGGCACTCGCCGGACGCGAACTCGCGTACGGGCCGATGGTCGGTGCGCGAGGGCGGCGACGCCACTGTCCGTCCCGGCCAACACGACACGGGCACTTCTCCAGGGCGGTGCATGTCTCGCCCCTCGCGCTGCCCCTAGCCTGCGAGGAGCGAGCAGCACCAGCCCGACCCTAGGAGTGCGCGATGACCTCCCCTTCGACCTCGTCCCCGAGCCCCCACGCCCTGCCCCAGGAGCGGCGGGTCGTCACCGCGATCCCCGGCCCCAAGTCGCAGGAACTGGCCGCGCGCAAGCAGAAGTACGTCGCCAACGGCGTCGGCAACGTCCTGCCGATCTACGTCAAGCGCGCCTGCGGCGGTGTCGTCGAGGACGTGGACGGCAACTCGCTGATCGACTTCGGTTCCGGCATCGCGGTCACCTCGGTGGGCAACAGCGCCGAGGCCGTGGTGCGCCGGGCGAGCGCGCAGCTTGCGGACTTCACCCACACCTGCTTCATGGTCACCCCCTACGAGGGGTACGTGGAGGTCGCCGAGCAGCTCGCCGAGCTGACGCCGGGCGACCACGACAAGAAGAGCGCGCTCTTCAACTCCGGGGCGGAGGCGGTGGAGAACGCCGTCAAGATCGCCCGGTCCTACACCAAGCGCCAGGCGGTGGTGGTCTTCGACCACGGCTACCACGGACGCACCAACCTGACCATGGCGCTCACCAGCAAGAACATGCCGTACAAGCACAGCTTCGGCCCGTTCGCGCCCGAGGTCTACCGGGTGCCGGTCGCCTACCCGTACCGCTGGCTGACGGGTCCGGAGAACTGCGCGGAGGAGGCCGCGGCACAGGCCATCGACCAGATCAGCAAGCAGGTCGGCGCCGAGAACGTCGCCGCGATCATCATCGAACCGCTGCTGGGCGAGGGCGGGTTCATCGAGCCGGCGAACGGATTCCTGCCGCGAATCGCCGAGTTCGCCAAGGACAACGGCATCGTCTTCGTCGCCGACGAGATCCAGTCGGGCTTCTGCCGCACCGGCCAGTGGTTCGCCTGTGAGGACGAGGGCGTCGTGCCGGACCTCATCACCACCGCCAAGGGCATCGCCGGCGGCCTCCCGCTGGCCGCGGTGACCGGCCGCGCCGAGATGATGGACGCGGCACACGCCGGCGGTCTCGGCGGCACCTACGGCGGCAACCCGGTCGCCTGCGCCGCCGCCCTCGGCGCCATCGAGACGATGCGCGAGCTGGACCTCAACTCCCGGGCCAAGCGCATCGAGGAGGTCATGAAGCCGCGTCTCCACAAGCTCGCCGAGCAGTACCAGGTGATCGGCGATGTGCGCGGACGCGGCGCGATGATCGCGATCGAGCTGGTCAAGCCCGGCACCAAGGACCCCTCGCCCGAGGCGACCGCCGCCGTGGCCAAGGCCTGCCACGAGAACGGCCTGCTCGTCCTGACCACCGGCACGTACGGCAACGTGGTCCGCTTCCTGCCGCCGCTGGTCATCGGCGAGGACCTGCTGAACGAGGGACTGGACATCCTGGAGAACGCCCTCGCATCGGTGGGCTGATCCACCCCCGTCCGGGTCGCCAGGCCCGGACGGGGCCCGTTCGCGGTGGGACCCGTACGCGGTAGGACCCGTTCGCGGTGGGGCCCGTACGCCGGACGGCCTCCGTCCAGGCGCACCCGGCCCTCGGCGCGGGGCCGGCGACCGACTGTTGTCGGCCCCGCGCCGCCGTTCCCGGGCAGCGGGCCACCGCACCGGACGGGCCACCGCACCGGACAGCCGACTAACGTGTGCCGGATGTCCAGCTCACCCCCGGCGGTACGCCGCGCGACGCTGCCGCGCTCACGCCTCGGCCCTCGAACCCGTGCCTCCGCGCGCCCGGTCCGGGAGCCGCTCGCCGGGCGCCTCGCCCCCGTCCCGCTCGTCCCGCTCTCCGCGGATCCCGCGCCCGGCACGCGGTGATGCCCCGCCCCGGACGGGCGCAGGAGCCGGTGCGGCGGCCCCCCACGTTCCTCCTCCCGCTGCTCTCGGTGCTCCTCTTCGCCCTGACCGCTTGGCAGTTGGCGGTCGACGGGCCGCTGCGCACCTTCGACGAGTCGCTCTCCCGCCAGTACCGACAGCAGGTCCCGGTGACCGACGGGCCGGCCGAACTCGCCGCGGATCTCGGCAACATCGAGGTGGCACTACCGGTCCTCGCCGTCGCGATGTGCCTGGCGCTGCTGCGGAGGCGGGCGGGCGCGGCGGTTGCCGGTTGCGCCCTGGCGATGGCCTGTGTACCGCTGCTGGTGGGCCCGTTGAAGCTGCTCTTCGACCGGCCGGGGCCGCTCGGCGGCAGCGGCTTCTTCCCCTCCGGGCACACCGCCACCGCGGTGGTCGCCTACGGCGGCGCGGCGCTGCTGCTGGGGGCGCCGCTGCGTCGTCGAGGCGCGCGGTGGTGCGCCTCGGTCGCGGCGCTCGCACTGGTGGCGGCCACCGGAACCGGGCTGGTCGTACGGGGGTACCACTGGCCACTGGACGTGGTCGCCAGCTGCGCGCTCGGCGGGCTGCTGCTGTGGGCGGCAGCCCTCAGCGACCGCTGGACGGCACACCTCAGCCGCCGATCGGACCGCCGGCGGCCTCGTGCATTGCCAGCTCCAGGGCCACCGGATCGGTGAGCCTTCCGCTGCCGTCCGGCGGCACCAGCCAGCGGACCCCTCCGGTGCGGCGGCCCGGATAGGGCACCACGATCCAGGACCCGCGTCCCGCGGCCCGCACTCCGGTGCCGACCCAGCGGTCCGCGGTGCCGGGCGGGACGAAGAAGCCGGTGCGCGACTGCCCGAAGTCGCCCAGCACCGGCCCCGGTTGCTCGGCGAAGCGGCGGAGCGCGGTCAGGGTGGGGCAACCGAGTGTGCCGGTGAGGATCAGCACGTCCCATCTGCGCCCGGCCGGCAGCAGCGTCACGGCGAGCGGGTTGCTCTCCCACTCCTGCCTGCAGACCACCGGATCCGGGGCGGCTGCCGCCAGCCACTCCACCGCTGCTTTCGCCCCCGCGTCGCCGTTCATCGCTTGCTGCCTTCCCTCGGCGCTGCCCACGGTCCGGGCAGGTTGTCCAAGGGGAGAGCGACGGGGGCACGAGTTATTACGCGGGTTCGGGGAACGAGTTTGTTCCTGGCTCGATGCACCCCGCACGGGGCACCGGGCCGGGCACGGATCAGCCCGCCGCCCGGCCTCGAATATGTCGTGTGAATCCCTCTGGATCAGGAGGAGGCGTCTCGTGCGTGCAGTACGGGCGGAGGGGTCTCCCGCGGAGCGGCGGCGACTGACGGCCGCGTGGCGGATGCGCGTGCAGGGCGTCGCGAGCCCGGCGAAGATCCGAGCGACGTCCCTGCCAGGTACACCTAGGTGTTGGACACCGCGATCAGCACGACCACCAGCAGGAGCCAGGAGATCGCGGTGGTCACGATGCCGAGGACGAATCCCGCGGTCGCCAGACCGGAACCGTCGGGGCGGCCGGCACCGTCGGCCCGTGCGCGTGCGATCTGCCGTCTGGCCGAAATACCCAGCCCGAGCGCGATCGGGCCGAGCACGAGACTGAGCACCAGCCCGTACACCGTCAGCGCCAGCACGCCGGAGATGATGCCAACGACCATCGCCGCGGTACCGACTCCGCCGGTGCGCGGGGGCGGGCCGGCCCAGCCCGGGCCCCCGTGGCCCGCCGGCGCCGGCCACGGGTGGTGGGCGGCGGGCCCGGGCTGCGCGTACCCGGCCTGCGGATACCCGCCCTGCCCGGGCGGCGGTCCGTCGCCCGCGAGCGTC
Source organism: Streptomyces tardus (assembly GCF_018101125.2). Lineage (GTDB taxonomy): Bacteria > Actinomycetota > Actinomycetes > Streptomycetales > Streptomycetaceae > Streptomyces > Streptomyces tardus. The sequence continues at coordinate 78,714 of NZ_JAELVF020000001.1, forward strand.
GGCTGCTCCGCGAGAGAGGCGCCGCCGGGCTTGTCCAGCCGTACCGGTCGCTGCTTCGCCTGCGGTGCGTCCGGTCGGCCGGACTGCTCCGGCTGCGCGTCCGGCTCGTGCTCGTGCTCGTGCGTCATGGTGCCCCTCCCGCTAGCGCTGCTGTTCCATCGTAGGGGGTGAGGTGCGGCCGGGCCGTCGCCCACCTGGGGCGATACCGGCCACTCCGGGCGGACGCACAGTCAGGCGTCGGTCAACGCCCCGGCCCCGGGCCACCGCCCCTCGGCCGAGCGTCTCCCCCGCGCAGCCGCCGCCTACGATGTGGGATCTGCCGAGGGAGGGCACTTCGTTGACCGCACACACCGACACCACCGACCGGGCCGGCCGGGGCGACCGCCGCGATCTGACCGCGTTCATCGCCGGGCTGCCGAAGGCCGAGTTGCACGTCCACCACGTGGGCTCCGCCTCGCCGCGCATCGTCGCCGAACTGGCCGCCAGGCACCCCGAGTCGAAGGTCCCGGCCGACGCGGAGGCGCTGGGGGACTACTTCACCTTCCGCGACTTCGCCCACTTCATCGACGTCTACCTCTCCGTCGTCGACCTCATCAAGGACGAGGAGGACGTACGCCTGCTCACCTACGAGGTGGCCAGGGACATGGCGGCGCAGAACATCCGCTACGCCGAGCTGACCGTCACCCCCTTCAGCTCGACCCGGCGCGGTATCGCCCCGCAGGCGTTCATGGAGGCGATAGAGGACGCACGGGCGGCAGCGGCCCGCGAGTTCGGGCTCTCGCTGCGCTGGTGCTTCGACATCCCGGGCGAGGCCGGGCTGGAGGCCGCGGAGGAGACCGTACGGCTGGCGTGCGAGCACCGGCCCGAGGGGCTGGTCTCCTTCGGCCTCGGCGGACCGGAGATCGGCGTACCGCGACCGCAGTTCAAGCCGTACTTCGACCGGGCCATCGCCGCGGGGCTGCACAGCGTGCCGCACGCCGGTGAGACCACCGGGCCGGCGACCGTGTGGGACGCGCTGACCGTGCTGCGGGCCGAGCGCATCGGCCACGGTACGAGCTCCGCGCAGGATCCGGCGCTGCTGGCCCATCTCGCCGAGCACCGCATCCCGTTGGAGGTCTGCCCCACCTCCAACGTGGCCACCAGGGCGGTGCCCGATCTCGTCCACCACCCGCTGCGCAGCATGGTGGACGCCGGCGTGCTGGTGACGATCAACTCCGACGATCCGCCGATGTTCGGCACCGACCTGTGCACCGAGTACGCCATCGCCGCGCGGCTGCTGGAGCTGGACGCGGCCGGGGTGGCGGACCTCGCCCGCAACGCGGTGACCGCCTCGTTCATGGAGCGGGACGAGGCGAAGCGGCTCAACGCCGAGATCGACGCCCACCTCGCCGCGCACGACGGCTGAACCGCGCGGACGGCGGGCCCTCTCGGAGGCCGGCGCCCCGAGCTCGGAACGTCGGCGCACCGGGCCGAGGACCGCCGGCGCACCAACGGCACGCGCACCGACGCCGGTTCAGCGGTCGACGAGTGCCCGTCGCCCGTCGCCGGGTCTTCCCCCGAAACGCGGAGGCGCACCGGACACCCGAGGTGTCCGGTGCGCCTCCGTCGGGTCACGGCGCGGACGTCGACAACGCTCGTAATCACTACAGCTAGAGCGCCGTCATGACGTGCTTGACCCGGGTGTAGTCCTCGAAGCCGTACGCCGAGAGGTCCTTGCCGTATCCCGACTTCTTGAAGCCGCCGTGCGGCATCTCGGCGACCAGAGGGATGTGGGTGTTGATCCACACGCAGCCGAAGTCCAGGCTCTTGGAGAGCCGCATCGCCCGGCCGTGGTCACGGGTCCACACGGAGGAGGCGAGCGCGTACTCCACGCCGTTGGCCCACTCGACGGCCTGGTCCTCGTCGCTGAACTTCTGGACCGTGATGACCGGGCCGAAGACCTCGTTCTGGATGATCTCGTCGTCCTGACGCAGGCCCGAGACGACGGTGGGGGCGAAGAAGTAGCCGCTCTCGCCGACCCGTTCGCCGCCGTGCTCGACCTTCGCGTGGGCCGGAAGGCGGTCGATGAAGCCGCGCACCTTCTCCAGGTGGACCTCGTTGTTCAGCGGGCCGTACGCGCACTCCTCGTCGGTGACGTCACCGGTCCTGACCTCGGCCGCTGCCTTGGCGAGCGCGGTCACGAACTCGTCGTGCACGCCCTCCTGCACCAGCACCCGGGTGGCCGCGGTGCAGTCCTGACCCGCGTTGAAGAAACCGGCGTCCCGGATGCCCTCGACGGCGGCGGAGAGGTCGACGTCGTCGAAGACCACGACGGGCGCCTTGCCGCCGAGCTCCAGGTGGACGCGCTTGACGTCCTTGGCGCCGGAGGCGGCCACCTCCATGCCGGCACGCACCGAACCGGTGATGGAGACCATGGCGGGGACGGGGTGCTCAACCATCAGCCGGCCGGTGTCACGGTCGCCGCAGACGACGTTGAAGACGCCCTTGGGCAGGATGCCGCCCAGCACCTCGGCGAGGAACACCGCGGAGGCGGGGGTGGTGTCCGAGGGCTTGAGCACGACCGCGTTGCCCGCAGCGATGGCCGGGGCGAACTTCCACACGGCCATCATCATCGGGTAGTTCCACGGCGCGACCTGGGCGCAGACGCCGACCGGCTCGCGGCGGACGAAGGAGGTGAGCCCCTCCATGTACTCGCCGGCGGACTTGCCCTCCAGCATGCGGGCAGCGCCCGCGAAGAAGCGGATCTGGTCGAGCATCATCGGCAGCTCCTCCTGGCGCGTCAGCTCCAGGGGCTTGCCGGTGTCGTGGCACTCGATCTCCAGCAGCTCGTCGGCGCGCTCCTCCAGCGCGTCGGCGACCTTCAGCAGCGCGAGCTGACGAGCGCCCGGCGTGGCGTCGCGCCAGCCGGGGAACGCGGTCCGGGCGGCAGCCATGGCGGCGTCGACGTCGGCGGCGGCGGAGAGCGCGGCCCGAGCGTAGGTCTCGCCCGTCGTCGGGTCGATCACGTCCGTGGTGCGCCCGTCCACGGCGTCCCGGAACTCACCGTCGATGTAGTTGCGCAGTCGACGCAGCTCAGTGGTCACGTGGCACCCTCCTGCTCCGTTGTCCGATGGGTGAGACATCCACCCTAACCGGGTTCCTCACGTATTCGACAGGCTATGGAACCAGGTGCCACGGATACCGTTGCGAACGGGCTTCCGCGCAACGGATCACCTCGCAACTGCCTTGTGTGACAGAGGAGTCCTCATGCACTGTGGGGCCCGTGCCCCGCAACCGCAGAACAGCCCCCCGGCCGGCGCCCGTCGACCATGTGTCGCTGGCGATCATCGAGCAGTTGCGGGAGGACGGCCGCCGCCCCTACGCCGCCATCGGCAAGGCGGTCGGGCTCTCCGAGGCCGCGGTGCGCCAGCGGGTGCAGCGCCTCGTCGAGCAGGGTGCGACGCGGATCGCGGCAGTCACCGACCCGCGGGCGCTGGGGCTGTGGCGCCGGGCGACGGTGGGGCTGACCGTCGAGGGCGACCCGGAGCCCGTCGCGGACGCCCTGGCGGAACTCGCCGAGGTCGAGTGCGTGGTCGTCACCGCGGGCTCCTTCGATCTGCTGGTGGAGATCGCCTGCGAGGACGACGACCATCTGCTGGAGATCGTCAACCGCCGCATCCGCACGCATCCCGGGGTGCGCGCCACCGAGACCTTCGTCCACCTCGGGCGGCGGGACCGACTGCTCGGCGGGCCCTCCGCTCGGCCCGGCGAGCGCCGCACCTGACTGCCCCTCGGGGCGCCCCGCAGTGACCGAAGCGCCGGGGGCTCGTTCACTCTGCCGGGGGAACGTCGAGCCGCGGAGGTGAGGGCAGTGCACAGCAGCACCGGGCCGTCGAGGAGCGCCGGCCGGGTCCCGCGCGGCGGCCACCCGTGCGGGACCGCCCGCAACCGCCCCGACGACGATGTGCTCCGCGCCCTCGCGCTGAACCATGTGCAGGACGGCTTTGCGGTACTCACCGGGGTCACCGTCGCCGTACGCGACCGGGAGATCCTCGCCGTCGTCGGCCCAAGGGGCAGCGGAAAGACCACGCTGCTGCGCTGCCTGGCCGGTCAACTGCGCCCGGCCACCGGTGAGTTGTGGTTCAACAGTAGGCCGCTGCACACCCTGCGCACCGCCGCACTCGACCGGCTGCGCGGAGAACGGTTCGGGTGGGTCGGCAGCCGCGCCGATCTTGTACCGGAGCTCACCGCCCTGGAGAACACCGCACTGCCGCTGCTGCTGGACGGCCACCGCGGGCGGCAGGCACGGAAGCAGGCCAACGACTGGCTGGCTCGGCTGGACGTCGCGGAACTCGCCGATCTGCGCCCGGCCGCACTCAGCCCGGCGCAGCGTCAACGAGTCGCGCTCGCCCGCGCTCTGGTCCGCGAACCGTCCGTGCTCTTCGCCGACGAACCCACCGCCGCGCTCCACCGCCGCGACCGCGGACTGCTGCTCCGCACCCTCGCCACCGCCGCCCGCTCACACGGTCTGACCGTGGTGCTCTCCGGTCCGGACGCACCGGTTGCCGGTGCGTCGCCGACCGAGGAGATCGACCAACTGCCGTACGAGGCGCCGCAGTTGGCCGACCGCACGGTACGCCTGGTCGACGGCCGGTGCACGGAGGTTCGTCGGGCGCCCGAGCAGGGCCGGCCCGGCGCAGACGGCGGTCGACCGCGCGCAGACGGCGGTCGACCGCGCGCCGAGGGCGGGCAGGCGCGCGCCGGGCGCGCACGCCCCACGCCGACCGGGCGCGCACGCCCCGCTCCCCCAGAGCCCGTACGCCCCGCTGTCACCGGCCCCCGACGGGATGCGGCTCCGTGCTCGCCCTCCGTCTGATCCGCGGCGCCCGGCTGGCGACCCTGGCACCGCCGGCGCTCGTCGCCGCCGCCTCCGCCGCGGTGGGCGTACTGCTGCTGGCGGCTCTCACCCAGGCCGTGCGCGAACCCGGGGAGGCCGCAACCGCGCGACTGCTGTGGTGCGTTCCACCGCTGACGGCTGTGGTCGCCCTGGCGGTGTGGACGGCGTCCGGCAGCAGCTCCGCCACCGCATCCGGCCCTGCGGAGTCCGGCGCGGAGAGCCGCGGGCGGGCGGCGCTCGCCTCCTGGCGCTGCCTGTCCGCCGCGGCGCTGCTCGGAAGTGCCGCGGCGCTCGCCTTCCAAACGACGCCGCGTACGGGCACCGGCGGAGGCGGGCTGACGGTGATCGGTGCGTCGGCCCAACCGGCCGTCGAGGGCGCAGTGTTGCCGCTGCCGGCCGCCCTGACGCTGCTGCTGGTGCTGCCCTGCGCCACCGGCTGCGCCACCGCCCTGGCGACGCGTTCGCGCACCGTCGGCCGCCCGCTTCCCGCCCTTCGCGGCTCGCTCATCCTGCTGGGGTGCGGGGGCGTGGCGATCACGGCCGCGCTGGTGCTGGGCACCGCCTCGCGTCCCGGGGCCGCGCTGGTCGCGCTCGGCCTCCTGGCCTCCGGTCCCGGACTCACCGCCGCGGCCGGGCACCTCCTCACTCAGGCCCGCCCGGGCCCGGCCCGACTGCTTGCCGGCCGTGCGCTGCTCGCCGAACCGAGCGTGCTGGGAGCCCCGTTGGGCGGGCTGACGGCCCTGCTGTACACGGTCACGGCAGTGCGGCAGCGTCTCACCCCAGCCGACCCAGCCGCCCCGCACATCGGTCTGGCCTGCGCGGTCGTGCTGCTCTGCGCGCTGGCCGGTCTGGTACTCGCAGCGCGACGGCGCACTCCCAGACGCACCGCCACCAGGGCCGCGCTGCACTGCATCGGTGCGCCCGCCGGGCTGCCTCGCCGGGCGGCCCTTCTGCGGGCCGGAGCCCTGCTGGCGGTCTTCCTGCCGACCACCGCCGCACTCACCGCGCAGCTCGGCTAGGAGCCCGGGCGGTCACCCTCGTCCGGACGGTCACCGTCTTCCCGGCGGTCACCGTCTTCCCAGCGGGCGCCCTCTCGCGGGTGGAGTTCCTCGTCCGCGCCCAGCCAGACCGCTTCCGCCGGATCGAGGTCCACACTCACCGCCTCGCCCGGCCGCGGCGCCTCACGCAGCGCGCAGGACGCCTGGAGCTCCGGTCCGCGCTCGGGGGCGAGCAGCAGCGCGACGTGGTCGCCGCGGAAGGTGCGCGCCCGCACCCGGCACGCCAGTTTGCCGGCCGCGCGCAGTCGTACGCCCGTCGGCCGCACCAGCAGAGCCCCCTCGCCCGCAGGCGTGCCGGGCAGCGCAATCGGCCCCCACGGCGTACGCGCGACGCCCTCAGCGACGGTCGCCCGTACGACGTTGTCGAACCCCAGGAAGCGGGCGACGAAGGCGGAGGCAGGCCGTTGCCAGACCTCCAGCGGGGTGCCGCTCTGAGCGATCCGGCCCTCGCGCATCACCAGTACGCGGTCCGCGAGCGCGAACGCCTCGCTCTGGTCGTGGGTCACGGCCAGCACCGTGGTGCCCAACTCCGCGAACAACTGCTGGAGTTCCAGTGCGAGTCGCTCCCGGAGCGAACGGTCGAGCTGACCCAGTGGCTCGTCCAGCATCAGCAGCCGCGGCTGCGGCGCCAACGCCCTGGCCAGCGCCACACGTTGCTGCTCGCCGCCGGAGAGCGAGGCGATGGCGCGATGTTCGGCGCCCGGCAGCCCGACCATCTCCAGCAGCTCGGCGACGCGTGCCGCGGCCCGCTGCTTCGACACACCGTGCATCCGCAGCCCGAAAGCGACGTTCCCGCCGACGTCGCGCTGGGGAAAGAGCTGGTGGTCCTGGAACATCAGCCCCAGCCCCCGGCGGTGCACCGGTACGCCCCGCTGGTCCGCTCCGTCGAGCAGCACCCGCCCGCTGTCCGGCTCCCGGAGACCCGCGACCGCCCGCAGCAGCGTCGACTTGCCGCTGCCGCTCGGCCCGAGCACACACACCGTCTCCTGCTCCTCGACCCCGACGTCGACGTCGTCGAGCACGGTGCGGTCACCGAAGCGCACGGTGGCGGACTCGACTCTGAGCGCGGCCATCTAGAACTCTCCCGAACGGTTGGTACGAACCCTCTCCAGCGCCAGCAGCGTCACCGCGCAGACCAGCATCAGGATGGTGCTGAGCGCCATCGCCTGCCCGTAGTTGAGCTCGCCCGCCCGGCCCAGCAGCCGCTCCACCGCCACCGGCAGCGTCGGCTCGTCCGCCCTGGCGATGAAGACGGTCGCGCCGAACTCGCCGAGCGAGACTGCGAACGCGAACCCCGCCGCAACCAGCATCGCGCGGCGAACCAGCGGGAAGTCCACCTCCCGCCAAGCGCGCAGCGGCGATGCTCCGAGCACCGCGGCGGCCTCCCGCAGCCGATCGTCCACCGCACGCAGCACCGGCAGCATGGTGCGGACGACGAACGGCACTCCGACCAGCGCCTGGGCCAGCGGCACCAGAATCCAGGAGGCGCGCAGGTCCAGCGGCGGCTCGTCCAGCGTGATCAGGAAACCGAAGCCGACCGTCACCGCGGACACCCCGAGCGGCAGCATCAGCAGCGCGTCGAACCCTCGCACCAGCGGTCCCGCCCGGTGGGTGAGCGCCGCAGCGGCGAGCGTGCCGACGGTGACGGCGATCAGGGTCGCCACCGCGGCGTAGGACAGGGAGTTGCCGACGGCGGCGAGCGGCGGCACGACGAAGGTGCTGGCGGCGTCCACCGGGGCGTTGAGCGCCCGGTAGAAGTCCAGTCCGTAGCCGCCCGGAGCCGCGAGTGAACGTTCCACCAGCACCAGGAGCGGCCCCACCAGGAGCACCGCGATGACGACCAGCTGCGAGGCCAGCAGCGCCCACTGACCCGCGCCGCTCGGTCTGCGCGCCGCATGGCGCTCGTCCACGAGCCGCAGTGCGCCCTCCCGCCGCCGCACCGTCCAGGCGTGCACGGCCAGCAGCCCGCCGACGGCCGCGAACTGGAGCAGGCTGAGCACCGCCGCGGTGGGGAGGTCCAGGAGCTGCGCGGTCTGCCGGTAGATCTCCACCTCCAGCGTCGCGTAGCGGGCGCCGCCCAGGATCTGGATGACGCCGAAGGAGGTGAAGGTGAAGAGAAAAACCATCAGTGCACCGGCGGCGACGGCGGGCGCCAGGGCGGGCAGCGTCACTCTGCGCCAGGCAGCGAACCGGCTCGCGCCCAGCACTCGGGCGGCCTCCTCCTGCCGGGGGTCCAGCTGCCCCCAGAGCCCGCCCACGGTGCGCACCACCACGGCGTAGTTGAAGAAGACGTGGGCCAGCAGGATCGCCCACACCCCCGTGTCCAGCCGGACTCCGAAGTGGTCATCGAGCAGCCCGCCGCGCCCCAGCAGCCCGAGGAAGGCGGAACCGACCACCACCGTCGGCAGTACGAAGGGCACCGTCACCACCGCGCGCAGCAGGCGTTTGCCGGGGAAGTCGAAGCGGGCGAAGACGTACGCGCCGGGCAGCGCGATCGCCAGCGTGAGCGCGGTGGAGGCGGCGGCCTGCCAGAGCGTGAACCACAGCACCTGCACGGTGTCCGGGGAGGTCACCACCTCGGCGGCGCGGGCCAGTTGCCACCGCCCGTCCTCCCGCAGCCCGCGCCCGACGATAGTGGCGACCGGGTAGCCGAAGAAGAGCCCGAAGAAGGCGACCGGCAGGGCCATCAGCCCCAGGCGCACAGACAAGTCGCGCCGCGTACGCCGGAGCGCGCGCCGCGGCGTCCCGCGCTCCGGCGAGCCCGGCAGGCCGTCCGGACGCGTCGTGTCCGGCGGCGCGCTCCGCGCGGTGGCTACTTGAGCAGACTTGTCCACTGCTTGACCCACCGGTCCCGGTTCTCGGCGATGCGCTCGGGAGCCACGTTGTGCGGCTCGTCGATCTCCACGCCGTAGCGGGTGAAGACCTCGGGCAACTCGGCGTCCTCGTGCACCGGGCGTACGAACATGTTCAGCGGGAGGTCCTCCTGGAACTCCTCGGTGAGCAGGAAGTCCAGCAGCGCCTTGCCGCCCTCGGTGTTGCCCGCCCCCTCCAGCAGACCCGCGAACTCGATCTGCCGGAAGCAGGTGCCCTCGGCCACGCCGGTCGGGCCCTCCTTGGGGGCCTTGCCCTCGCTGTAGTGGACCTCCGCAGGCGGGCTGCTCGCGTATGAGACGACGAGCGGACGGTCGCCCTTCTCCCGGCCGGACGCAGAGCCGGTGAAGCGGTCGTTGTACGCCTGCTCCCAGCCGTCGACCATTGCGACCCCGTTGGACCTGAGCTTCTTCCAGTAGCTCTGCCAGCCGTCCTCGCCGTACTTGCCGACGGTGGCGAGCAGGAAGGAGAGCCCCGGCGAGGAGGTGGCGGCGTTCTGCACGACCAGCAGATCCTTGTACTCGGGCTTGACCAGGTCGTCGAGGGTGCTGGGCGGCTCGATGTCCTTGTCGCGGAAGTAGCTCCGGTCGAAGTTGACGCAGACGTCGCCGGTGTCGATCGGGGTGACGCGGTTCTGGCCGGCGTCCAGGCGCAGCTCGTCGGGCACCTTGTGCAGGCCCTTGGTCTTGTGCGGCGCGAAAACGCCCTCGTCCAACGCCTTGGAGAGCATCGCGTTGTCCACACCGAAGAAGACGTCACCCTGCGGCCTGCCCTTGCTGAGCACCGCCTGGTTCACCGCGGCGCCGGCGTCCCCGGCCCGAAGCACCTTCACTCGGTAGCCGCTCTCGCGCTCGAACTCCTTGAGCACGTCCCTGGAGACCTCGAAGGACTGGTGCGTGACCAGAGTGACGTCCTTCTTCTCCGCATCCGACTCGCCACCGCCGGAACCACAGGCGGTCAGGCCCACCACTCCCAGGGCGGTGACGAGGGCAACGGCGTTGGTGCGGCGCTTCATCGTGCTGCTTTCGGCTCACGGGCGCACGGCGGCAGCACGAGAGAGACCGAACTTCCTACCCAGCATGACCTGGGCGAGGTTCGAGGGTCTGCGGCCTGACGGTGCCGCACTCTCAGCGCTGCGCGCGCTCCCCTGTCGGATGGCATGAGCTTGTACGTTCGAACGATATCAGCCGCCCCCGGCGGACGTCGGGGGCGGCGAGATCCCTACTCGGTCGGCTCGGACGCGGCCAACTGACCACAGGCCCCGTCGATTTCCTGCCCTCTGGTGTCGCGAACCGTCGTCGGCACCCCGTGCGCACGCAGTGCCCGTACGAACTCCTGCTCGTCCTCCGGCCGGGAGGCGGTCCACTTGGAGCCGGGAGTGGGGTTGAGGGGGATCAGGTTGACGTGCACCCGCTTGCCCTTGAGGAGCCGGCCGAGCAGGTCGGCGCGCCACGCCTGGTCGTTGATGTCCCTGATCAGGGCGTACTCGATGGAGATCCGGCGACCGGACTTCGCCGCGTACTCCCACGCCGCGTCGAGCACCTCGCGGACCTTCCAGCGGGTGTTCACCGGGACGAGGGTGTCGCGCAGCTCGTCGTCGGGCGCATGCAGGGACACCGCGAGGCGGCACTTCAGCCCCTCGTCGGCGAAACGCAGCATCGCCGGCACGAGGCCGACGGTGGAGACCGTGATACCGCGCTGGGACAGGCCGAGGCCGTCGGGGGTGGGGTCGGTCAGCCGCCGGATCGATCCGAGCACCCGCTTGTAGTTGGCCAGCGGCTCGCCCATGCCCATGAAGACGATGTTGGAGAGGTTGGCGGGGCCGCCGGGGACCTCGCCGTCCCGCAGCGCCCGTACGCCGTCGACGATCTGGTGCACGATCTCGGCGGTGGAGAGGTTGCGGTCGAGGCCGGCCTGGCCGGTCGCGCAGAACGGGCAGTTCATCCCGCAGCCGGCCTGCGAGGAGATGCACATCGTGACCCGGTCCGGATAACGCATCAGCACCGACTCGACGAGGGTGCCGTCGTGCAGGCGCCAAAGCGTCTTGCGGGTGGTGTCCTCGTCGCAGGAGACGTGCCGCACCACACTCATCAGCTCGGGCAGCAGCTCGTCCGCGAGCTTCTGACGCGCGCCGGCCGGAATGTCCGTCCACTGCTCGGGGTCCTGGGTGAACCGGGCGAAGTAGTGCTGCGAGAGCTGCTTCGCCCGGAACGGCTTCTCGCCCGTCGCGGCGACGGCTTCCTTGCGCTCGGCAGGACTCAGATCGGCGAGGTGCCGCGGGGGCTTCTTCGCGCCGCGGGGCGCGACAAACGTGAGCTCTCCGGGTTTCGGCGGGGCCATGAACGAAAACTCCTCCAACGAACGAGGCCCTACCGCGCTGCGACCCGGCATCCCTCACGCGGCGCCTTCGCGGGCGCCGTCGAGGCGGTGGATGCCGGTGGACCCCTCAGAATCTCCCCGCGACCCGCGAGGAGCGACAAGGCCCGCCGACTGGAGCGGCGGGCCTCACCAGGGTAACCGGTCGGGCTCAGCCCGATCCGACGAAGATCACCAGCAGCAGCCACACCACCGGAGCGGTCGGCAGCAACGAGTCCAACCGGTCCATGATCCCGCCGTGGCCCGGAAGAAGTGTCCCCATGTCCTTGATGCCCAGGTCACGCTTGATCATCGACTCGCCGAGGTCACCGAGAGTCGCGCTGGCGGCGACCGCGAAGCCCAGCAGCAGTCCCTGCCACCACCGGCCGTCGTCGATGGCGAAATGCATACAGAGCGCACCCGCCACCATGGCGAACGTCACCGCGCCGAGCAGTCCCTCGCGGGTCTTGCCGGGGCTGATGCGCGGCGCGAGCTTGCGCCTGCCGAAGCGCCAACCCACCGCGTACGCGCCGGTGTCGCTGACGATCGTCAGCACCAGGAAGGTCATCACCCGCCACGGGCCGTCGTCGGCGGCGAGCATCAGCGCCACGAAGGTGGCCAGGAAGGGGACGTAGAACGCGGCGAAGACCCCCGCGCTCACGTCCTTGAGAAACCCCTCCGGCGCCTCGGCCATGCGCCAGGCCAGCAGCGCGAGCACGGTGAGCGCCATCACCACCCAGGCGCCCTCGGCGCCCCGTACGTACCCCGCGATCACCATCGCGGCACCGCCGACGGCGAGCGGGATCAGAGGCGCCCTGATGCCGCGACGCTCCTCCAGCCGGCTGGTGAGCTCCCAGAGTCCGACCGCCACGGCGACCACGAGGACCCCGACGAAAATTTCCTTCACCAGGAAGAGCGAGGCCACGATCACCACGCCGAGACCGACACCGACCCCTATCGCGGCCCGCAGATCACGGCCCGCGCGCTTCTTGCCACCGGGCTTCCCGGCGGCCGGCCGGGGGGTGGCCGCACCGTCGGGCACGCGCGGGCTCCGGTCGCCGCCACCGCCGAGCGGGGCGCCGACCGGGCCGCCGGGCGCGGGCTGCCGGCTGTCACTCTCGTGACCGTCCCGGGCTCCGCCGTCGGACGGGGTCGACATGGGTCCTCCTGACCAGGGCTTCGCGGTGCCTCGCGCGCTGGGCGAGACTGCCGTCGGCTGTGCGGAACCCTGGTCGGGGGGACCCCGGAATCCGGCGGGCGGGTTCGCTCCCCAGGATGAGTCGTTCACTTGATGGCAGCCCTAAATCTCTTGCAGCCCGAGTCGCCTCAGACTTCGAGCAGCTCTGCTTCCTTGTGCTTGAGCAACTCGTCCACCTGCGCCGCGTACTTCGAGGTGGTGTCGTCCAGCTCCTTCTCGGCGCGGCGGCCCTCGTCCTCGCCGACGTCGCCGTCCTTGACCGCCTTGTCGATGGTCTCCTTGGCCTTGCGACGGATGCTGCGGATCGCGATCTTGGCGTCCTCGGCCTTCGCCTTGGCGACCTTGATGAACTCCTTGCGGCGGTCCTGGGTCAGCTCGGGGAAGTTCACCCGGATGATATTGCCGTCGTTGGACGGGTTGACGCCGAGGTCGGAGTCGCGGATGGCCTGCTCGATGTTGCGCAGCGCGCTCTTGTCGAACGGGGTCACCACGGCCATGCGCGGCTCGGGCACCGAGAACGACGCCAGCTGGTTGATCGGGGTCGGGGCACCGTAGTACTCCGCCACGATCTTGTTGAACATCGCCGGGTGGGCACGGCCCGTACGGATCGCGGCGAAGTCCTCCTTGGCGACGACGACCGCCTTCTCCATCTTCTCCTCGGCTTCGAGGAGGGTCTCTTCGATCACCACGTGCTCCTGGGTTCGATGACTGAGCGGGTAGGAAAGGTGTGACTCGGGTCGGACGGCGGGGTCACGCACCGGCCACGTCCCTTGCGGGACACTTCGGTTGCCGACCGTTCGTAGACCGTACCCGCGCGGTGTCCGGCCGGCGGGCGAGTCGCTCGGAACCGAACCGCGAAGGCGGCACCGGCCCCAAGTTGCCGCTGTGGTACGGCTCGTGGCGTCAGCCGCGGGACGACTGGGCGCCCACGAGCGTGCCGATCTTCTCACTCTTGGCCGCCCGCGCGATATTGCCCTCGGCCAGCAGCTCGAACACGACGATCGGCAGCTTGTTGTCCCGGCAGAGCGTGATCGCCGTCAGGTCGGCGACCTTGAGATCGCGCACGATGACCTCGTCGTAGGTCAGCTCGTCGAACTTCACCGCTTCGGGGTTCTTCGCCGGGTCCGAGTCGTAGACCCCGTCCACTCCGTTCTTGCCCATCAGCATGGCCTCGGCGTGGATCTCCAACGCGCGCTGGGCGGCGGTGGTGTCGGTGGAGAAGTACGGCATTCCCATGCCGGCGCCGAAGATGACCACACGGCCCTTCTCCAGGTGCCGGATCGCGCGCAGCGGGATGTACGGCTCAGCGACCTGCCCCATGGTGATCGCAGTCTGCACCCGGGAGTCGATGCCCTCCTTCTCCAGGAAGTCCTGAAGCGCGAGGCAGTTCATGACGGTGCCGAGCATGCCCATGTAGTCGGAGCGCGCCCGCTCCATCCCGCGCTGCTGCAACTCCGCGCCGCGGAAGAAGTTGCCGCCGCCGATGACGATGGCGATCTGCACACCGTCACGCACCACGGAGGCGATCTCGCGGGCGATCTTGTGCACGACGTCGGGGTCGACGCCCAGACCTCCGCCGCCGGAGAACGCCTCCCCGGAGAGCTTCAGCAGAAAACGGCGGGAACTGTCGCCGTCGGCCTCGTGGGCATCGCCCGCATCCTTGCTGTTCCTGCCGTTGCTGCTCATGAAGATCTCCTCGTGCACATGCGAGGAGGCCACTGCCTCGGGTCCTCGCGGCTCCCTCGGGCAATGGCCTCCTCGGTTCAGCTCGTGTCAGCTGTGGCGCTCCGCACGGGCTCGGACGCGGTGTCCGGCCCGGTCAGAGCTGCCGGATCGACCCTATCGGGTCGGTCTCCGATCACCTCACCGGCTACGGCGTAAGCGAGACGGTCAGGCACCGACGCGGAAGCGGGCGAAGTGCTTCAGCGAAACGCCGGCCTCGTCCAGAACCTTCTGGACCGACTTCTTGTTGTCCTTGGCGAACGGCTGGTCCAGAAGGCAGTTCTCCTTCAGGAAGCCGAAGACACGACCCTCGACGATCTTGGGCAGAGCAGCCTCGGGCTTGCCCTCCTCCTTGGCGGTCGCCTCGGCGACGTGACGCTCGTGCGCCAGCGTCTCCGCCGGAACGTCCTCGCGGGAGAGGTACTTCGGCGAGAACGCGGCGATGTGCTGCGCCACGTCCTTGGCGATCTCGGCGTTCTCCTTGTCCAGCTCCACGAGCACACCCACCTGCGGCGGCAGGTCGGGCATGGTGCGGTGCAGGTAGGAAGCGACGAAGCCGCCGGAGAACTGGGCGAAGCGGTCGAGCACGATCTTCTCGCCGAGCTCGGCGTTCTTCGCGTCGACGTAGGCCTGCACGGTCTGGCCGTCGAGCTCCGAGGCGAGCAGCGCGGCGAGGTCGGCCGGCTTGGTGGCGGCCACGTGCGCGGCGAGGGCGCTCGCGGCAGCCTGGAACTTGTCGCCCTTGGCGACGAAGTCCGTCTCACACTTCAGCTCGACCAGCACACCGGAGGTGGCGTCCTCGGCGATGAGGGAGACGACGGCGCCGTTGGAGGCGGTGCGGGACTCGCGCTTGGCGACGCCCTTCTGGCCCTTGACCCGCAGGACCTCGATGGCCTTGTCGACGTTGCCGTCGGCCTCGTCGAGGGCCTTCTTGCAGTCCATCATGCCGGCGCCGGTCTGCTCACGGAGCTTCTTGACGTCAGCGGCGGTGTAGTTCGCCATCCTTCAGTTCCTTTGGTGTCCACTGGGCCCGTACGGCGCTCGGCGCTCGATGGGCTCGTCGGTCATGAGGTCGCCGTCACGGTCGGCTGGACGGCCGCCTCCCCGGTCGGGGGGGGCGGCGTCTGGCGCAGAGTGGCGCCTGCCGGAGTCCGCTCGGCGGAGGAAAGTGGTTCGAGTGGGGCGGGGCACCACCGGGTGCCCCGCCCCAACGCGCAGATCAGGCCTGCTCAGCCGGCTTCTCGGCCTCGTCGGCCTTGGGCGCCTCGTCAGCCTTCGGGGCTTCGGCAGCCTCGTCAGCCTTGGGGGCGTCCTCGACCTTCGCCTCGTCAGCCTTCGGAGCTTCTTCAGCCTTGGGGGCGTCTTCGGCCTTGGCCTCGTCAGCCTTCGGAGCGTCCTCGCTCTTCTTGGCTTCGCCCTCACCCTCGAGCAGGTCGCGCTCCCACTCCGGCAGCGGCTCGGCGGCCTTCTCGCCACCCTTGGCCTCGGCGGCACCGGAGCGGGCGATCAGACCCTCGGCGACCGCGTCCGCGATCACACGGGTGAGCAGCGTGACGGAGCGGATCGCGTCGTCGTTGCCCGGGATCTTGTAGTCGACCTCGTCCGGGTCGCAGTTGGTGTCGAGGATCGCGACGACCGGGATGCGGAGCTTGCGCGCCTCACCGACGGCAATGTGCTCCTTCTTGGTGTCCACGATCCACACGGCGCTGGGCACCTTGGCCATGTCGCGGATACCGCCGAGGGTCTTCTCCAGCTTCGCCTTCTCACGGGAGAGGACGAGCAGCTCCTTCTTGGTGAGGCCGGAGGCGGCCACATCCTCGAAGTCGATCTGCTCGAGCTCCTTGAGGCGCTGCAGCCTCTTGTGGACGGTGGAGAAGTTGGTCAGCATGCCGCCGAGCCAGCGCTGGTTGACGTAGGGCATGCCCACGCGCGTGGCCTGCTCGGCAATGGCCTCCTGGGCCTGCTTCTTGGTGCCGACGAACATGATCGAACCGCCGTGGGCGACGGTCTGCTTGACGAACTCGTAGGCGCGGTCGATGTACGACAGCGACTGGAGCAGGTCGATGATGTAGATGCCGTTGCGCTCGGTGAAGATGAACCGCTTCATCTTCGGGTTCCAGCGACGGGTCTGGTGACCGAAGTGGACGCCGCTCTCCAGCAGCTCCCGCATCGTGACGACGGCCATGGCCGTTCTCCTTGTGGTACTCGGTTGTCAGCGCCGCCGGGATGGCGAGCGCTCCTGGCGCCCCTGCGCGTGGCTGCCCGCGATACCGCCCGGAGTGAGGGCGATTCGAGGGACCGAGCGACGCGGCCACCTTCGCGAGGTGGCGGGGCGCGCGAAGTCGACCCGATGACCCGGGTCGCCTTCAGAAGTGTACGGGACCCCCGCGGCACCTGACGCCACGGTGAGTTTTCCACAACTGGGCAGTTGTCCACAGATTCCACCCGAACCGCCCAAGTCATCTGAGGCAGTGTCAGAGTGCTGGGCATGTGGCTCTCTCTTCTTGCCGCCCTCAGCGCGGCGTTCTCCCTGGTCTGGCCGCTGTCCGAGGTCCGGGTCGAGCGCCGCTTCGAGCCGCCTCCGAAGCCGTGGGCCGCGGGTCACCGGGGAGTGGATCTGGCGGGCCCGGCAGGGCAGGAGGTGTTCGCATCAGGCCCCGGGACTGTCGCCTTCGCCGGCACAGTGGCAAACCGAGGGGTGGTCTCGCTGGTGCTCGACGGCAGCGGGAGCCCTCCGCTGCGCACGACGTACGAGCCGGTGGAGCCCGAAGTGAGCGCGGGCGAGCGGGTGTCGGCAGGACAGCCCGTCGGCACGCTGCAGGCCGGAGCCGCTCACTGCGGCCGTCGCGTCTGCCTCCACTGGGGCCTGCTCCGCGGGAAGCGCTACCTCGATCCACTGGCGCACGTACGGCCCGTCCGCCCCGTCCTGCTACCGGTGCCTTCGTCCGGGCCGGCACTGCCCGAGTATGCGCCGACACAGGCAGCGGGCGGCTCAGGAGCCGAGGGCGGGGGTCGGGGTCGCGGGGAGGGCGGGCACCTTGGAGAGGCCGGGCGTCGCGCGGAGGGCGGGCACCTTGGGGAGGGCGGCTCTGCCGGCGGTATCGGCGGTGTCGACCGGCGCCGACCGGCGGGCGAAGACCCGTCGGAGCCCGTCGGAGCGATCTTGGATCGCAGACAACAGGCCGGCGGCCAACGCCGCCTGAGCTCGGAGAGCCTCGCCCTGGCCGGGCCGGCTCTGGCCCTCACGGTTGCCGCACTGTGGGCCGGCTCCCGAGTCCGCGCCGAGACCACGCGGCCAACGAAGGACACCGAACCGTCTCGTACCAGAAGGCGGGGCAGAGTCCGGCGGACCTCTAGCCCGCCGCCCCGGGGCGCTCGCCCCGCACGCCGTGCAGCGCCATCGCCACGGCCGCCTCCGTAACCTCGGAGCCTGGCTCCGCGACACCGAGCTCGATACGGCGCACGGCCGCGTCCACCACGCCCTGCAGCAGCATCGCCGCAAGCCTCGGCTGCCGATGGCCGAGTTCCTCCAGCGCTTGGACGGTCATGGCGATCAGCCCGCCGTGTGCGGCGCGAATCTTCTCCCGGGCGCCCTGGTCCAGCTCACTGGCGGAGATGGCGACCACTGCCCGGTGGCGTCGGTCGCCCACCAGCGCGAGCTGGGTGCGAACATACGCCTCGATCTGCGCTTCGGCGCTGGTGGCCGACTGCATCGCCATTTCCACCTCGGCGGCCCAGATCGGGAAATCGACCGCGCACAGCTCCTCGACGACAGCGGCGCGCGAGCGAAAGTACTCGTAGACGGAGGAGCGGGCGAGGCCCGTACGCTCGGCGAGCGCCGGAAAGGTCAGCGCCTCCGTGCCGCCTTCCGACAGCAGTGACCTCGCAGCGTCCAGGAGGGCGCCGCGCTGCATCGTCCGGTGCTCGGCCACCGAGGCCGCTCGAATCCTGGGCACGCTCCCACCTTAGATAAAGCGACCAGCTCGACGAAAGCCCCGGAGCACACACGTCACTGCCGCACCCTGCACGCAGTCCTGCCGCACCGCAGTGCACCGACAGCGTCACCCCGCCACATCGGCCATCTTCGCGCGCAGCTGAAGCACCGACTTGGTGTGGATCTGACTCACCCGGCTCTCTGTGACACCGAGGACGGCACCGATCTCCGCGAGCGTCAGACCCTCGTAGTAGTAGAGGGTGACGACGGTCTTCTCCCGGTTGGGAAGAGTGTTGATCGCCCGAGCGAGCAATCTCTTCACCTCTCGCCCCTCGGCGATCTCCACGGGATTGTCGGCGGCGGTGTCCTCCAACGTGTCCATCAGGCTCAGCCGGTCACCACCCTCCGCACCGACGTGGAGCAGTTCCTCCAGCGCCACCACGTTGGCCAGCGAGAGCTGGCTGAAGACACTGTGCAACTCCTCGACGCCGACCCCCATCTCGGCCGCCACCTCCGCCTCACTCGGCGTCCGGCGCAGGGCGGCCTCCAACGTGGCGTACGCCCGCTCGACCGCCCTCGCCTTCTGCCGCACCGAACGGGGAATCCAGTCCATCGCGCGGAGCTCGTCGATCATCGCGCCGCGGATTCTGGAGATCGCGTAGGTCTCGAACTTGATGGCGCGATCGAGATCGAACTTCTCGATCGCGTCGATGAGTCCGAACACTCCGGAGGAGACGAAGTCGGCCTGCTCGACGTTGGGCGGGAGGCCGACGCTGACCCGCCCGGCGACGTACTTGACCAACGGCGAGTAGTGCAGGATCAGTTGCTCGCGCAGATTCTCGTCCCCGGTGCCCTTGTACCGCTCCCACAGCTCCTCCAACGTGGTGGGCGCGGGACGCGGCGCGGCTGCTGGCGCCATACGTGTGGAGACGGGGGTCTGGTGGGGCATTCGTCACCTGGAGCAGTTCTGCCGTGGTTGAGGCGTCAGCGGAGGGTGCCGGAGTACCGGGCGGCGGCATCGGCGGGCCGGTGGTCTGACGCCGGGGTCATTCACCAGGGGCTGACGTGGTGGGGGAACCACGTGAGCGTAACGTGATCAATCGACCACAACCGGCGAGGAACCTTCCATCCGACATCCGCAGATACGTTCTTCGCCCCGCACCCTGGTGGTACACGCAAGCCGGCTGACCTCGTCCGCGCGGTCCCGAAGTCCACCGAACTGCGTGCATGACCTCACCTTTTCACTGAATCGCCGCAGTTCAAGGACCGTTCGGTCACCCGTTGGTGGTCCTCGCACGTACGTGTGAGCTGCCAGTGACCTCCCTGGCGTTCGACAAAACCGAGGGTGCCGAGCTCCAGCAGCCTGGCGTGCACCTCCGGCTCGACCATGCGAAGCCGCCGGGAAAGGCTCAGCGCTGTAACGGCCGTACGGGCGGGCAGCGCCTCCAGGACCTCCCGGCAGCGCGGATGCAGCAGGTCCCGAGGCAGAACAGCACCCTCCTGCCTGGGCGCGAGCTCGCCGATGTCCCCGATGAGCTCGATGACCTCCGCCGCACTGGTGACCAACTCTCCCTCCTCGCGCAGCAGTCGGTGCACTCCCGCCGAGAGCTGGGAGGTCACGGGCCCCGGCACTCCCATCACATACCTCCCGAGCTCCGCGGCTCGGCGGGCGGTCACCAGCGAGCCGCTGCGCACCTGGGCCTCGACCACCACCGTCCCGCGGGTGAGCGCCGCGATCAGCCGGTTGCGCTCGAGGAACCGGCTCCGGGTGGGGTGAGCGCCGAGCGGGAGCTCTGCGACGAGCACGCCTCTCTCGGCGATGCGGGCGATCAGCTCGCCGTTGGACGCCGGATAGGCACGGTCGACTCCGCAGGCGAGCACTCCGATCGTCAGCCCTTCCGCTGCCAGCACCCCGCGGTGCGCGGCGCCGTCGACGCCGAAGGCGGCACCGGACGTCACGCACCAACCGCGGTCGGCCAGCTCGGCCGAGAGCTGCGCGGCGACCTGCAACCCGTACCCGGAACAGGCACGCGCGCCCACCACGGCGGCCGACCGCAGTGCGGCGAACCGCAGCGAGCATCTGCCACGCACCCAGAGCCCCACTGGCCGTGCCTCGCCCAGATCGTCCAGCTGCACTGGCCACTCCCGGTCTCCCGGGCACAGGAACCGGCCACCCAGCGCGGCGACCTCCGCCAGCTCCTCCTCGGGCCTGGCCTCCTCGATACGCGTCTGCCAGGTGCTCAGTCGACGCTCACCGACCCCCGGAAGCGGCCGGCCCTCGCACAATGCGCCATAGACCCACTGCGCCCCCTGCTCAGCCAGCAGCTGTCCCAGCCGTACGTCCCCCGGCTCCGCCGCCCTCGTCAACGCGGCACGGGCACAGCGCTCGGCCAACAGGACGCTCTCCGCGGGGTCTTCGTGCCGCGAGGTGTCCGGCTCACCGGCGACACCGCCCTGCGCGGGCAGCCCGACACCGCCGCCCTCGCCCCGTGCCGGCAGCCCCACGCCCTCGGCACTCACCGCGCCGCGCCGCTTCCGGTGGCCACCGCTCCACGGCTCACCCCCGTCCGCAACTCGAGCGCGAGATCGACATCCTCCTTGGTAGGACGCGCGTGGTCCGCAAGGTCGGCCAGGGTCCAGGCGACCCGCAGCACCCGATCCAGACCCCGCGCGGTGAGAAAGCCCCGCTCCATATCGCTTTCCACCGTGCTCAGCGCGCCTCGCTCCAGCGGCCAGCGAGTTCTGAGCTCGTGCCCGGGCACCTCGTTGTTGGTGCGCCAGGGTGTGCCGGTCAGACGCTCCTGCGCGCGCTGCCTCGCCACCGCCACCCTCGCCGCGACGGTCGCCGTGCTCTCCGCGCTGCGAACGGCTCCGAGCAGCTCCGCCCGGCTCACCGGCTCGACCTGCACCCGAAGGTCGACCCTGTCCAGCAACGGCCCGGACAGTCTCGCCCGGTAGCGGCGCACGGCCGCAGGACGGCACTCGCACTCCCCCGCGGTGGTGCCGTGCCTGCCGCAGGGGCAGGGGTTGGCGGCCAGCACCAGCTGAAGCCTCGCCGGCATCCGCAGCATCCCCTGGGACCGGGCGATCATGACGTGGCCGGACTCCAGCGGTTGCCTCAACGCGTCCAACACCCTCGGTGCGCACTCCGCGGCCTCGTCGAGGAAGAGCACCCCGTGATGGGCGAGGGACACCGCCCCGGGCCTCGGCAGACCGGTGCCGCCGCCGATGAGCGAGGCCATGCTCGCGGAGTGGTGCGGCGCGTAGTACGGCGGCCGCGAGACCAGCGGTTGACCGTGGGGCAGCACCCCGGCAACCGAGTGCACCGCGGTCGCCTCCAACGACTCCTGCCTGCTGAGCGGTGGCAGGATCCCCGGCAACCGCTCAGCGAGGAGCGTCTTGCCGGCACCCGGAGGCCCCTTGAGGAAGAGGTGGTGCCTACCTGCGGCCGCCACCTCCAGCGCGGCGCGGGCGGTGTGCTGGCCGGCGACCTCGCAGAGGTCGACCTCACCGCCGCCCCCGGCCGACAGCCCGCCCCCGGGCACGGCGAGCCCGGCCAGGCCCAGGTCGGGCAAGCCGTCGGACGCAGCCGGCTCCTCCTCCGGCACAGCCTCGTCCATCAGCACCGCGATCAGCTGACCCAGGCTCCGCACTCCGAGCACCGCCACTTCGGGCACGAGCGCGGCCTCTGCCGCGGTCTGCTCCGGCACGACGACCTGCCGGTACCCGGCATCGGCGGCCGCCAGCACCGCGGGCAGCACGCCCCGAACCGGCCGCACCCTGCCGTCGAGCCCCAATTCCCCGATCATGAGCAGATCGGTCAGCCGACGCGGGTCGATTCGCTCCGCCGCCCCGAGCACAGCGCAGGCGACCGCCAGGTCGAAGCCGCTGCCGCCCTTGGGCACTGCTGCCGGGCTGAGCCCGACGGTGAGCTTCTTCTGCGGCCAGTCGACACCGGAGTTCACCACCGCCGCGCGCACCCGATCCCGGCTCTCGACAAGCGACTTGTCGGGCAGTCCGACGAGAGTGAAGGTCGCGACGCCCGGCTCCAGATCCGCCTGAACCTCGACCAACACGCCCTCGACACCGACCAGAGCGACCGAGCAGGTCCTGGCAAAGCCCATCAGGCGATCCCCCTGACGTGCTGGACCAGCGGCGCGCCCGCCGCGGGGAGCAGAACGCCCACCAGGTCGATGCGCACCCCGCCGTGCGGCGGGCGGCCGTACCGGCTGATCCACCGCTCGCACAGCCAGCGCGAGGCGAGCCTGCGGAGTCGCTCAGCCTTGCGCGGAGTGACGGCTGCGAACGGATGCTCGAAGCCGCCGAGCCGGCGGGTCTTCACCTCGCACACCACCAGTGCGTCCGCCTGGCGGGCAACGATGTCCAGCTCCCCTTCCCGGCAACGCCAGTTGCGCTCCAGGATCGCCATCCCGGACTCCCGCAGCCGTCGCGCCGCGAGGTCCTCTCCATAGCGGCCGATTGCATTGCGCATGTTCATCTGCACCACCTCCACGCCGAACTCTGGACGAGGAATCAGGAGGAAGTGGATCTTGATGAATTTCTGTGGACAACTCACCAGTTGTGGACAACTCCGCCACCCGAAAGGGGCGTTCTGCTCCCTGAGGGCAGCCACCGGTCCGCGGACGCGCCGATCGACGGCTCCGACGGCTCCGACGGCTCCGACGGCTCAACGGTGCACCTCGCCGTGCGCCACCCGCCGCCGCTCGCACCACCGGACGCCGTACTGGCCGGTGGTGTTGTGTGCGGCCGATGCAACAACACTCGGGCAGAGGGCCACACCATCGGCGGGGAAAAGTCACGCCGGGAGGCAGACCTCTCTGCGGTACGACCGCACCCGGGCGCCCCTACCTGATCCGCCCCGGGTCGCACCGGCGAAAGCGGAGGATTCGCGTCATCGGGTGATTCGGCCGGACGACCGTCGCGCTGCGGTGATCTTGGAGATACCTTCGACTCCGAGCACGGCCGAGACGCGGACACGGCACAGAACCGCGCCCCACGGACCCGCGCGGTACAGGCAAGGCACAGGCACGAGCGAACTCACCGGCAGGCGAAGGGGCACCCATGACGACCTCCGCCCGGACCGAAGCGCAGTCCGTGCCGCCGGCCCGGACGCCCTGCGGCGCCCGGGCCGGCGGCACGGACTGCGGCGTCAGGTGCCGAAGCCGGAGTCCTCCGGCAGATTGAGGTCGCTCTTGTTGAGCTCCTCGATGTTCACGTCCTTGAACGTCAGCACCCGTACCTGCTTGACGAAGCGGGCGGGTCGGTACATGTCCCAGACCCAGGCGTCCGCCATGGCGACCTCGAAGAAGACCTCGCCCTGGTCGGAGTGGACATGCATCTCGTAGTCGTTCGTGAGATAGAAACGCCGCTCGGTCTCGATCACGTACTTGAACAGACCGACGACATCCCGGTACTCCCGGTAGAGCTTCAGCTCCATCTCGGTTTCGTACTTCTCGAGATCCTCGGCGCTCATGGCGGTGTTCCCCTTCAGCCGTGCGTTCCCCCATTGTGCGTCAGGGTGCAGCCTGCCGTCCGCCCCGCCGCGCAAACGGGCCGTACGCGGCGCCCGCCAGTATCAGGACCACGCCCACCCCGGAGGTCCACAGCACCGGCTCCAGCGGACCCGGCGCAGAGACGCCTCCCGGCAGCTCGGTGAACGCGGGCGGCCGGCCGACCTTCCCCGCGTCCCCCATCGGCCAGACGGTCGCGTCGACCCTGGCCCGTACGGTGTCCCGCCGCACCGCGCCCTCCGCGCTGTCCTCGAGGTGCTCGCGCGAGTCCAGGGAACTGTCCCTCTTGTCACCGAGCAGGAAGAGCCTGCCGGAGGGGACGGTGGCGCTGAAATCGGTCGGCGAGGCACGCTTGCCGCCGCTGCGGTACGGCTCCTCGACCGGAGTGCCGTTGACGGTGAGGCGGCCCTGCCCGTCACAACAGACGACCTTGTCGCCGCCGACACCCACCACCCGCTTGAGCATCGGCATGTCGCCCCACTGCGGGTCCTCGAAGACGACGACGTCACCGCGGCGGACCTCCGAGCCGTCGATGCGCTGGGCGAGCACGCGCTCCCCTGCCGAGACCGTCGGAGTCATCGAGTCCGTCGGGACGGTGTACGGCTGGTACTGGTACGCGCCCCAGGCGAAGCCGCCGAGGAACAGTACGCAGCCCAGCGCCACCGCGACCGAGGAGATCGCGTGTCCCGTACGGGCCTGCCGTCCCGCTCGTTCTTCCGTGTCAGTGCTCATCACAGCTCCCGAGATCCGCCGGTCTGGGCGCACCCTACCGCCGAGTCACATCACTCACCGCGTGCTGGCCGGCGGCCGACGAATCGGCCGGACCGGCCGTGCGGCCCGCCGCATGCTCCCGCTCAGTCGCCCTGGTCGGTGCGCAACAGGCGCCTCCTGCGCACCAGCACGATCGGCAGCGCACCGAGCAGCCCGAGGGCGGCAGGCGTCGCCGCTCCGGCAGCCGAGAGGTTCTGCTCGTAGGCGTCGGGCACCGGAAGCGTGCTCCACCTGTTGGGCGGCCAACCGATGACCACCGCGCGGCCCACGATGTCCTCCTCGGAGATCGTGCCCTTGCCCGGGAGCTGCTGGTGGTAGCGCGAGTCCAGGCTGTCCTGGCGGTGGTCGCCCATCACCCAGAGCCGGTCCTCGGGCACCTTGACAGGGCCGAACCCGTCCCGCTCGCACGGGATGTTGCCCGGGAAGAGGTAGGACGACTCGTCCAGCGTCCGGCCGTTGACCGTGACCTGACCGCCTTCCTCGCAGGCGACGGTGTCGCCTCCTGTGGCGATCACTCGCTTGATGAGGTCCTTGTCGTTGGCCGACGGCATCAGGCCGATGAAGCTCAGCGACTTCTGGATGAAGTTCTCCGAGACCTCCGGGCCGTCCAACCAGCCGCCCGGGTCCTGGAAGACGACGACCTCGCCCCGCTCCGGCGTCGAACCGAACCACGGTGTCAGCTTGTCGACCAACACCCGGTCCCCGCGCTGAAGGGTGTTCTGCATCGAGTCCGAGGGAATCGAGAACGCCTGCAGCAGGAAGGTCTTGATCAACAGAGCCAGGATCAGGGCGATACCGATGAGCAGCGGGAGCTCCCGCCAGAACGAACGCTGCTTCTTGCGCTTCGCGTGCCGCCCGGCGTCGTCACCACCGGTCCCGTGGTCCTCGGCCTCCTCGGTCCCGGTCGGCTTCTCCGCCTCGGCCGGCTCGCGGTGCTCGGCCCCGAGTCGCCCGCCGTTCCGGTCGTCGAGTCGCCCCTCGGGCTCGTCTCCGCCAGAACCGGACCGTGCGCCAACCGCCAAGTCCCCCACATCCACTCCTCACGCTGCTTCGCCGCCTGGTCGACAACCGACGCAGGCCCACCACTCCCATAACGAGCGGGAGTTCCGCAGGGCTCGGGAGAGTCACCAGGAGATTCTCTCCCACTCCTGGCCCGGGCCCGTCGCGTATACTGCCCGGCTGCGCGGCGCTGCTGCTGGTCACCTCGGGGCCGCTGCTCCCGCCGTCGGGGACCGAGGCGTACGCGCCGTGCTCCTCCAGGCTGCCCCAGTTCTTGTACGGCCAGGCAATCACGACCGCCTTGCCCACCACCAGGTCCTCGGAGATGGTCCCCTTCCCGGAGTCCTTGAGGTGGTAGCGGGAGTCCGCCGAGTTCTCGCGATGGTCCCCCAGAACGAAGATGCGGCCCTCGGGGACGTCCACCTCGAAGTTCATCGTGGAGGGCTTGTTGCCCGGGTACAGGTAGGGCTCGTCGATCGGCTCGCCGTTGACCGACACCCTGCCGCTCTTGTCGCAGCACTTCACCTTGTCGCCGCCGACGGCGACCACGCGCTTGATCAGGTCCTGCTCGTCGTCGCTCGGCAGGATCCCGATGAACGTCAGCCCCTGCTTCAGCTGCTTGATCACCGGCGGATCGTTGGCCGTGGGAAGCTCGCCGGGCTCCAGCCATCCGCCCGGGTCCTTGAAGACGACGACGTCGCCGCGCTCCGGCCGCGAGCCGAACCACGGGGTGAGCTTGTCGACCAGCACTCGGTCGTCGATCTTGATCGTCTGCTCCATCGAGCCCGACGGGATGACGAACGCCTGCACGAGGAACGTTTTCAGGAACAGCGCTATCAGCAGCGCCACCCCTATCAGGATCGGGATCTCCTTGGTCGCGGAGAGCCGACGCCGACGCTTGATGCGCTTGGCGGCACGACGCCGGGCGGCGCGCCCCTCGCCCGGACCGCGCAGGGTCGGGCCGACGGGTGTGGGCACGGGCGGCTGCTCCCCGTCGGAGGAGTGACGGCCGTGGGCCGCCACACGGCTCTGCCCCGATGTGGGCTTTCCGCGCTTACCCACGGGACGCCCCGATGTCCGCCCATCGGCCGATCGGCCAGATGACCCGCTCCACCCGGCCGATCACCTTGTCGACCGGCACGGTCCCGCCACCGGGGTGTCCCAGGAAGTGCCGGGAGTCCTGGGAATCGGAGCGGTGGTCGCCCATCACCCACAGCCGACCGATCGGCACCACCGTGTCGAACGGCACTTCGGAAGGCCGGTCCTGCGGGTGGATGTACGGCTCTTCCAGCGGCTTGCCGTTCACCTCGAGCCTCCCCGTTGAGTCGCAGCACTTGATGCGGTCGCCCTCGGTGCCGACGACGCGCTTGACGTAGTCACTACCCGGAGGCGACGCGAGTCCAACTACGGCGCCCGCAGAGCGCACCAGGTCACCCAGCGGATCGGACTCGGTCGCCTCGGTGAATGACCCGGTCCCGTCGAAGACAACAACGTCTCCGCGCTGCGGAAGGTTGCCGAATCGGTAGGCGAGCTTGTTCACCAGGATGCGATCGCCCGGCTCGAGGGTGTTCGCCATCGAGCCGCTGGGGATCGCGTACGGCTGTGCCACCAGGCCGCTGAACAGCATCAGGACCGCGATCAGCCCGCCCCCGACCAGGGCCGCACGCACGAAACGCGACCGTCCGACCCGTCCCCGCGAAGGGTCGGGCGAGCGGTCGCGTTCCGGCTGCTGAGCGGAGGTGTCCATCGGATCGGTGTCCATCGGACGGTGGGTCCAGCTCTTCGCGGACCCGGACCCGATGGGTCTCCGCGAGGCGCACGGCCTCGCGAAGGGCCTCAGTTCTCGCGCTTCTCCTTGATCTTGGCGGCCTTGCCACGCAGGTCACGGAGGTAGTACAGCTTCGCGCGACGCACGTCACCGCGGATCACGCGCTCGATCTTCTCCACCACGGGGGTGTGCACCGGGAAGGTGCGCTCGACGCCCACGCCGAAGCTGACCTTGCGGACCGTGAAGGTCTCGCGGACGCCCGAGCCCTGGCGGCGGATGACGGCGCCCTTGAACTGCTGGACACGCGAGCGCGAACCCTCGATGACGCGGACGTGCACGTTGACCGTGTCGCCGGGCCGGAAGTTCGGGATGTCGCTGCGCAGCGATGCGGAGTCGACGGAGTCGAGAAGGTTGGACATGCTCGTCTGCTTTCCTCGCCCATGCCACAGGTCATCGGCGGAAGTGTGTGGATGATGATGGAGTTGCCCCACATCCGGCGGCGTTGGTCCCCCTGTGGCAGGGTCGCGCGCCGACGCCGGGCACAGCCGGTCATTCTTCCACGGGGACGTCCGGTCGCCAAAATCGGCCGTTCCGGTCCTCCTGCCAGCCCAGCTCGGCAAGAGTCGCCCGGTCGTGTCTGTCGAGTGTCCCGGCGCCCAACTCCCGGATCAGATCGGGGCGGTGGGCGCTCGTGCGCTCCAGTGCGCGGTCCCGGCGCCAGCGTTCGACCCGGCCGTGGTGGCCACTGAGCAGCACCTCGGGGATCCCGCGGTCCCGCCACAGCGGCGGCTTGGTGTAGACGGGGCCCTCGAGAAGACTGGCCATGGCGCCGCTCGCGAAGGAGTCGTCCCGGTGGGAGTCGGCATTGCCGAGCACTCCGGGGAGCAGTCGGGCCACCGCCTCGACCATCACCAGCACCGGCGCCTCGCCGCCCGCGAGCACGTAGTCGCCGATGGAGATCTCCCGCACGTCGTGGCGCTCGGCGTACTCCTCGATCACCCTGCGGTCGATGCCCTCGTACCGCGCGGGGGTGAAGACCAGCCAGGGGCGCTCGGAGAGCTCCTGGGCCAGCTGCTGGGTGAACGGCCGGCCGCTGGGGGTCGGTACGACGATCACCGGCTCGCCCTCGCCCGACCCGATGACCTCGTCCAGCGCCTCGCCCCAGGGATCCGGCTTCATCACCATGCCGGGGCCGCCTCCGTAGGGCGTGTCGTCGACCGTGTGGTGGCGGTCGTGGGTCCACTCCCGCAGATGGTGGATCCGCACGTCCAACTGACCGCGCGCTCGCGCCTTGCCGACGAGCGAGACGTTCAGGGGCTCCAGGTACTCGGGGAAGATGGTGACGACGTCCAGCCTCACTCCGGGCCATCCTCTGCGAGCAGGCCGGGTGGCGGATCGATGACGGCGCGCTGCTCGTCCAGGTCGATCTCCGGAACGATCTCGGTGACGAAGGGCACCAGCACCTCGCCGCCGTCGGCACGACGCACGATGAGCAGGTCCTGCGCCGGGAGATGGGCGATCTCCTCGATGCGCCCGACGACGACGCCCTCGGTTGTGACGACCTCGAGGTCGATCAGCTGGTGGTCGTAGTACTCCTCGGGGTCCTCCGGGGTGTCCTCCGGGTCGATGTCGGCGATCAGCAGAGTGTTGCGGATCGCCTCCGCGCCCGTGCGGTCCCGCACCCCCTCGAAGCGCAGGAGCAGACGCCCGCTGTGCACCCGGCCGGTCTCGATGGTGAGGGGGCCCCGCTCGGCGGGGTCGGTGTGCAGTACGGCGCCGGGGCCGAGCCGCTGCTCCGGCTCGTCGGTGCGCACCTCCACGGTGACCTCGCCCTTGATCCCGTGAGCACGGCCGATCCGCGCGACTACGAGCTGCACTGTCTGTCCTTCGCGTCTGCTGGGTTCGCGTCTCCTGCGGCGCCGGATGCGCGCGCCGGTGTAACAACGCGGCACGGGCCGGGGACGGCGGGCCGAAACGGCCTTCGGTCCCCGGCCCGTGCCGGTGACGTGCTGTGTTCCGCGTCAGCGGATGGCGTCGACGTCGACCAGGTCGACGCGGATGCCACGGCCTCCGAGCGCGCCCACGACGGTGCGCAGGGAACGAGCGGTACGGCCGTTGCGGCCGATCACCTTCCCCAGGTCGTCCGGGTGGACCCGGACTTCCAGCACCCGTCCACGACGGAGGTTGCGGGATTCGACCTGCACCTCGTCGGGATGATCGACGATGCCCTTGACCAGGTGCTCGAGGGCGTCCTCGAGCATCCTCAGGCCTCGGTCGACTCGGCCGAGGTCTCCTCGGCGTCGGCGGACTTGTCGGCCTTCTTGGCCTTCTTGGTGATGGCCTCGCCCTTGGGCTCGTCACCGGCGGCCTTGGTCAGGGACTCGAAGAGACCCTCGTGCCCGGCCTTCGGCTCGGCGACCTTCATCGGCTCCGGGGCGGGCAGACCCTTGAACTTCTGCCAGTCACCGGTGACCTTGAGGATCGCCTGCACCGGCTCGGTCGGCTGCGCGCCGACACCCAGCCAGTACTGCACGCGCTCCGAGTCGACCTCGATGCGCGAAGGGTTCTGCACCGGGTGGTACAGGCCGATCTCCTCGATCGCACGGCCGTCACGGCGGGTGCGGGAGTCGGCGACGATGATGCGGTAGTGAGGCGAACGGATCTTGCCCAGACGCTTCAGCTTGATCTTGACTGCCACAGCTGTGGTGTCTCCTGGTCTTGACGTGGTGGAGCACGGTGGGTGCCACGTGGGGTTGTGGTACCCGAGGTGTCCGATGGACGCGTCAGCCGGAGGAGAGAGGGGTCCGTGCGGCTGTCGAGTACAGCCGCCCATTGTGCCACACCGCCGGACCCGCCCGGTCACCGGTCGATATCACATCGAACCGGTGACCCGGCGCGGACGTCACCGACGACTGCCGACACCGTCCGCGCACTCACTCTCACGCGACCTCTCACGCCACCGCGACCGGCTCGCGCTCGGGCGGAATGCGGAACTGCTTGCCGCAGGCACCGCACATGATCGGCGCCTGCTCCAGCACGGACGGTACGACCCGGACGTTGCGACCGCAGTCGCAGACGGCCTTGACCCGCACACCACCCCCGGAGGAGCCGTGCCGCGCGGCAGGGCCGCGGAAACTGCGAGGGGTGTCACCGCGGGTGGCGACCGAGTGCGCCCGCAGCGCTCGGCGCAGGCGGTCGGCGGTGGACCGGTACCGCTTGCGGCACTCCGGCGTCATCGCCACGAGCGAGAACCCGCTGCTCGGGTGCGGTTCCTCCACATGCTGGAGGCCCAACTCCTCGGCGACGGAAAGGAATCGACGGTTGTGGTAACGGCCCGCCCGCGAGGTGTCCCGGATTCCGCGCGCGGCGGCGATGCCGTGGACTGCCTCGTGCAGCAGCCGTTCGAAAGAGAGCTCCGCGCCGCAGGCGGACGAGGACTCTCCGATCAGTGATTCGGGCGCGGCCAGGTCGGGCAGCTCGGGGTGATTGCGCTGAATGTCGCCCCAGGCGGCTGCCAGCTCGGCGGCCAGGACAGGTGGTGTCGTGCTCACGTCGTACATAACGAGCCTAGGGCCCCCAGTGTTCCGATTCCCGAGCAGATCGAATATTTTGCACGTACCAGTCAGTTCGCGAGCATCCCGGGAGGACTCGCACAGCTGACCCAGTACGGGACGTAGTGCCGAATCGGTACATCGGCACCTCGGCGCGATCGGCTCCCGCCGGAGCGCGGCGGGATGCCGTGCACCGCCGCCGTCCGTCGCGAACGCTCTCGCGTCGCCCCCTGCGCACAGATCGGTTCACTCGAGCAGGGGAAGACCGTTCCGGCTGCTCCGCCGGTTCACGACTCGCCACCCGTACCGGGGAGGGCGTGCCGCTCCGCCGGGACGTCCGGGCTCCGCCGCGGATCTCCGTTCGGCCTCGTCGCCCGTGGAGAGCGGGCGACGCACCGCTCAAACGAACGTGTGCATGGCAAGCATGTTACGGCGAGACCACCGTCTCACCCACACCGCCCCACCGTTGCGTGCCGACCACACCCACCGCAAGGCCGCCGGAGCGACCGTGTCCCGCTGGACGGGGCCCGGATATGGACGTTCCCTGGCTGAGCGGGCAGACCGTCCCGGAGGACGTACGCCGGCACCGGGGGCACGCACGTTCCGAAGATCCGTCCTCCGCGATTGGGGCGCCCGCCATGATGTCAACGCTCACCCCCCAGCACCTGCGATCCGCCAAGGACTGGGCCGAGATCCAGGAACGCATGCTGGTGCCGCTGTACGAAGCCGTGTACCAGCATCTCGGCGTCGGCGCCCGCACCCGGATGCTCGGCCTCGGCTGCGGTTCCGGGCTGGCACTGCTGTTGGCCGCGGCACGGGGCGCCCGGGTGGTGGGCACCGAGATCGATCCCGCCCGTCTCGCCCTGGCACGTGCCCGGCTCGCCCCCGCACCGCAGTGGGGCGCCCGGTCCTGGTCGGTGCAGCTGCTGCCGGGCGGGCCCGACCGGCTGCCCCAGGGCCGCAGCTACGACCTGGTGACCGTCTTCGACACGGGTTCCTCCGCCGGCGCACTGCAGGAGGCGGCGGCCAGAACGCAGCCGGGCAGCCCCGTCGTCCTCGCCGGCTGGGGCACGGCCGAGGAGTGCGCGGCCACTGACGCGCTGCGCCGCGCACACCGGCTCTCCGATTCCGATCCGGACGGCACCCACCAGCCGACGAACGGTCGCGACGCGCTGGAGGGCTTGGCCGCCGGCGCCGGGTTGGACATCGCCGACAGCGGCGAGGTGCAGTGCCCGTTCGGATACGCCGATGTGGACAGTGCCGTGCGCGGGCTGCTGTCGACCGGGGTGCACCGACGGCTCGAACAGGAGGCCGACGAGGAACGGGTGGGCCGCGAACTCGCAGAGGTGCTGCGGGAGCAGCGGCGCCCCGACGGCACGGTGTGGCTCTCCAACCTCTTCCACTACGTGGTGGCACGCGCCGCCTGACCCCGGGCTTCCACTCTGCCTTCGCCGCGCGCCGCTGCCCCGCTGGTGGGCCGAGAACGCGGCGGCCCCCACCACGAGGGCGGGGGCCGGTACGACGGCGGGGCGGCGTGCGCGCGCTACTTCTGGTCCGGCGGGAGCATGTCCCGGAACTCCTTGGGCAGTTCGAAGGACTCCGGCCCCTCGCCGCCGCCGGGAAGCCCGAAGGCGCCGCTGCCGGAGGCCGCCTTGCGGTCCGCGGCGGCCTGCTCCTCTTCCTTGCGCTTCATCGGGTTGCCGGAACGGCGCTTGCCCTTGACCTTCTTCTGCGGCTTGCCCTTCTTCTTGCCCGGGCCGCCACCCATGCCCGGCATCCCCGGCATGCCCGGCATTCCGCCGCCCTGGGCCATCTTCGACATCATCTTGCGGGCCTCGAAGAACCGCTCGACCAGGTTCTTCACGGCGCTGACGTCCACTCCGGAACCGGCCGCGATACGGGCGCGGCGGGAGCCGTTGATGATGGTCGGCTCGTGCCGCTCCCCCGGGGTCATCGACTTGATGATCGCGGCGGTGCGGTCGACGTCCTTCTCGTCCAGGTTGTTGATCTGGTCCTTCATCTGGCCCATGCCCGGCATCATCCCGAGCAGCTTGGAGATGGAGCCCATCTTGCGGACCTGCTCCATCTGGGCCAGGAAGTCGTCGAGCGTGAACTCCTTGGGCCCCTTCGCCAGCTTGGCGGCCATCTTCTCGGCCTCTTGCTGATCGAAGGTCTGCTCGGCCTTCTCGATCAGACTGAGGACGTCACCCATGCCCAGGATGCGCGAAGCCATCCGGTCGGGGTGGAAGGCGTCGAAGTCGTCCAGCTTCTCGCCGTTGGAGGCGAACATGATCTGACGGCCAGTGACCTGCGCGATGGAGAGCGCGGCACCACCGCGGGCGTCGCCGTCGAGCTTGGAGAGGACGACGCCGTCGAAGCCGACGCCGTCCCGGAAGGCCTCGGCGGTGTTGACCGCGTCCTGGCCGATCATGGCGTCGACCACGAACAGGACCTCGTCCGGGCTGACCGCGTCCCTGATGTCGGCGGCCTGCTCCATCAGCTCCTGGTCGATGCCCAGGCGTCCCGCGGTGTCGACGACGACCACGTCGTGCTGCTTGGTGCTCGCGTACTCGATGGAGTCGCGGGCGACCCGGACCGGGTCGCCGACGCCGTTCCCCGGCTCCGGAGCGTAGATCCCGACACCGGCGCGCTCGGCGACGACCGAAAGCTGGTTCACCGCGTTCGGGCGCTGGAGGTCGCAGGCGACCAGCAGCGGGGTGTGGCCCTTGTTTTTCAGCCACCGGCCGAGCTTGCCGGCCAGGGTGGTCTTGCCCGCGCCCTGGAGGCCCGCGAGCATGATCACCGTCGGCGGCTTCTTGGCGAACCGGAGCTGGCGGGTCTCGCCGCCGAGGATGCCGACGAGCTCCTCATTGACGATCTTGATGACCTGCTGGGCGGGGTTGAGCGCCTTGGAGACCTCGGAGCCGGCCGCACGCTCCTTCACCTGCTTGATGAAGGCCCGCACGACGGGAAGCGCGACGTCCGCCTCCAGCAGGGCGATACGGATCTCGCGCGCCGTGGCGTCGATGTCCGCCTCGCTCAGGCGGCCCTTGCCCCTGAGGTTTTTGAACGTCGCTGCCAGGCGATCGGAGAGAGTGTCGAACACGGCGGTCGCGGATCCTTCGCGTTGTCGGTCTGGGTGGTCAAGTCGACGGTGACCCCCAAGGGTATCTGGCCCCCGCGGGTCCGGTGAGCCTGGACCACACCTGCCTCAGACCGCTGCGGCCCGCTCCACCGCCTCCGCCAACGCCCGTGCCCCGCAGGGCGACAGAGGCGCACCGCCCCGGCCCGTCACCCGGAAGGTGTCGACCGCGTCGGCGCCGAGCGTACTGACGTACGCGGCGCGGACCACGACGCCGTACGTCTCGAGGGCGGCTGCGAGGCGACGGAGCAGCCCGGTGCCGTCCGCGGCTCGCACCTCGACCACCGTGTCGGTGTCGCCGGTCAGGACGCTCACCCGTGGTGCGGGACGCGCGCGCCCCACGGTGCTCCCGGAGTGCCCGCGGTCGGCCGGTTCGACGGCGACGTCGAGGCTGCCGTCCCAGGCCCGCACCAGATCGGCGCGCAGCCGCGCGGGCGGGGGCAGCGCCCCGTACTCCGGAAGGACGCGCCAGCTCAGCAGCGTCACCGCGGTCCCGCGGACCGCGTCCGACACGGTCAATTCGGCCGAGCGCACGGTGATGCGGTGGCGCGCGAGCACTCCCGCGGCGGTGGACAGGGCCGTGGGCCGGCCGGGCACGGCCATCAGCAGCTCTACACCGGCGGGGCCCGGAGGGGTGGCGGCGGGCGCGGAGCGACCGGGACCGGACGGGTCCGGTGCCACGGACTCCGGCTGCTCCGGAGTGAGCAGTACGAGCGCAGGACGCCCCGTCCTGCCGACCTCCGCCGCCAGACGGCGACTGTGCGGACCAGGCCCGGACACGGCGGCCTCCTCGGCCGGGCGGTCGTCGAACGAGGCGGCGGTTCGGCGGACCAGGTCGGCGACGAGGCCCGCCCGCCATTTCGACCAGGCACCGGGGCCGGTCGCCCGCGCGTCCGCCTCGGTCAGAGCGTGGAGCAGCTCCAACGTGCCGCGGTCGCCGACCGGTTGGGCGACAGCGGCGACCGTTCCGGGGTCGTCCGGATCGCACCGGGTCGCGGTCTCCACCAGCAGCAGATGGTGTCGGACGAGCCTCCCGAGCACCTCCGTGTCGGCTGCGCCGAAACCCATTCGGGCCGCCATGTCCCGAGCGATGGTCTCGCCGGTGACGCTGTGGTTCCCCGGCCAGCCCTTGCCGATGTCGTGCAACAGCGCACCGACGAGGAGCAGGTCGGGCCGGCTCACACGACGGGTCAGAGCGCAGGCCTCCACGACCGTCTCGACCAGATGGCGGTCCACGGTCCAGCGGTGGACGGCGTTCCGCTGGGGCCTGCACCGCACCCGTTCCCAGTCCGGCAGCAGGGCGCACACCAGGCCCTCGGACTCCAGGGCGTCCCAGACCGGCAGCAGTGCCCGGCCCGCACCGAGCAGCGCGACGAAATTCTCGCGCGCCTCGGCCGGCCAGGGCGTCGGGAGCGCTGCGCCCTCCCGGGCCAGCCGACGAACGGTGGCGAGCGCGGGCGGGACCCCGGCCCGGGCCGCGGCGGCGGCGGCCCGCAGTACGAGGCCCGGGTCGCGTCCGGGCCGGGCGGTACGGGTGAGCACCGCCTCGCCGTCCTGCTCGACGACACCCTCGGCGAGCGGCACGGCGATGGCCGGGCGGCGACCGCGCCCGCCGGTGGGCGGACGCCCGTCGCCCCCGGCGACGTACGGCCACCGGTCCCGCAGCGGCACAGGGACGGCGTACGGGGCGCAGGGAGTGTTCGGATCCGGGGCCGAGGAGGGCGGGGCGTGCGGGGCGAGGTCCGCGGTGGCGGAGGGAATGGGGGCAGGTCGGCGGGCGCGGAGCACCCGGCCGACCTCGCGCCAGGTCACCTCGCTCGCGAAGGAGATGGCGCGGGCGGCCTCGTAGACCCGGCGCAGCAGCACATCGGCGTCCAGCAGGCCGAGGGCGGCAGCGACCTGGTCCTGTTCATGCAGCCCGAGCCGGTTGCCGGCGCGCCCCGTGGTGAGCTGCAGCGCGTCACGCACGTCGAGCAGCGTGTCGCCGGCCTGCGGCAGCCCCGCCCGCGGGGCGTCGGCCAGCCAGGAGGCGGCGACGGCGCGCAGCACGGTGGTGTCGCGGAGGCCGCCGTGGGCCTCCTTGAGATCGGGTTCGAGCAGGTACTGGAGCTCTCCATGACGTTCGGACCGTTCGAGAGCCAACTCCCGCAGTTGCGGGAGGCGTTGCGCGGCGAGGTTGCGCCACTGGCCGAGCACTTCGGTGCGCAGCCGGGCGGTGAGACCGGCGTCGCCCGCGAGGTGCCGGGCATCCAGCAGACCGAGTTGGACCTTCAGATCGACGGCGGCCAGCCCTCGTGCCTGTTCGGGGGTGCGCACCGAGTGGTCGAGGTCGAGGCCCAGATCCCAGACGGGGTACCAGATCCGGTCGGCCACCGCGGTGAGTTCTCCGGTCGGCAGAGTGCCGTCGTGCAGGAGCAGCAGATCGAGGTCGCTGCGCGGAGAGAGTTCTCGGCGCCCGTATCCGCCGACGGCGACCAGTGCGACTCCGCCGACGGGGCTGCGTTCGAGCAGCGAGGCGAGCCAACGGTCGGTCAGTGCGGCGAGTGCGGCGCGGCGGGCGCGTCCCTGCGGGAGGGGGTCGTCCTGCTGCCGCAACAGCCGTAGTCGGGCCTCCGCGTAATCGGGTTCCACGGTGCGGGTGTGGGCGTCGGCGCGGTGGGTGTCCGCCCGGACGGCTCCGGAGCCGGAGCCGGAGTCGGAGTCGGAGTCGCCGGCACGTTCGGGTGCAGCGTGGGCGAGCTCCTCGGCCCCGGGTTCGACGGCGCTGCTCATGGGCTTCAACTCCCTTGCCCCTGCGGGGCGTTCACTCCCCCGTGGCGGGCGGGTGGTGGTCACCGGAACTGCCGCGTGTGCGGCCCTCCCCGCCATCGGGAGGGCCGCACACGCCTCAGACTGCGGAGTACCGCTGCACACCGCTTCAGACCGCTTCGGGTCCCCGGTCGCCGGTTCTGACCCGGACCACCGTCTCGACCGGGCTGGTCCACACCTTGCCGTCGCCGATCTTCCCGGTGCGGGCGGCCTTCACCACCACGTCCAGCAGCTGCTCGGCGTCCTCGTCCTCGACCAGGACCTCGATACGGATCTTCGGTACGAGGTCGACGGTGTACTCCGCTCCCCGGTAGATCTCGGTGTGCCCGCGCTGGCGCCCGTAGCCGCTGGCCTCGGTGACTGTCAGACCCTGTACGCCGAACGCCTGGAGCGCGTCCTTCACCTCGTCGAGGCGGTGGGGCTTGATGACCGCGGTGATGAGCCTCATGCGTCAACCTTCTTCTGCTCGCCGGTGGTTGCGGCCTCGGTGTGTTGTCCGCCCGAGGAGCGCCCCGCCTGGCTGTAGTCGTACGCCGTCTCCGCGTGGTACGCCTGATCGACGCCGGCGAGTTCGTCGTCCTCGGCGGCCCGGAACCCCATGGTGAGATCGATCAGCTTGGCCAGCAGCCAGGTGGTCACGAAGGTGAAGGCCATCACGGAGCCCGCTCCGAGTGCCTGCTTGCCGAACTGGGTCAGCCCGGCGCCCTCGGTGGCCAGGAAGCCGACCAGCAGGGTTCCGATGAGGCCGCCCACGAGGTGGACTCCCACCACATCGAGTGAATCGTCGTAGCCCAGCTTGAACTTGAGGCTGACGGCCCAGGAGCAGACCAGTCCGGAGACCAGTCCGATGACGATCGCGCCCAGGGCGTTGATGTGCGCGCCGGAGGGAGTGATGGCGACCAGGCCGGCGATGGCTCCGGAGGCGGCGCCGAGCGTGGTGAACGCGCCGTGCCGGATGCGCTCGTACACCAGCCAGCCGAGTACGGCGGCGGCGGTGCCGACCTGGGTGTTGAGTGCCATGTTCGCGGCGGTGCCGTCGGCGGCGAGCGCGGAGCCCGCGTTGAAGCCGAACCAGCCGAACCACAGGAGGGCGGCGCCCAGTACGACCAGTGGCAGGTTGTGCGGGCGCATCGGGTCCTTCTTGAACCCGATCCGCTTGCCCACCACCAGGACGGCTGCGAGCGCAGCGACACCGGCGTTGATGTGGACGGCGGTGCCGCCGGCGAAGTCGATGACTTCCAGCTCGTAGAGCCAGCCGCCCT
Source organism: Streptomyces tardus (assembly GCF_018101125.2). Classification (GTDB taxonomy): domain Bacteria; phylum Actinomycetota; class Actinomycetes; order Streptomycetales; family Streptomycetaceae; genus Streptomyces; species Streptomyces tardus. The sequence continues at coordinate 116,560 of NZ_JAELVF020000001.1, forward strand.
CGGCCCAGACCCAGTGCGCCACGGGGAAGTACACCAGGGAGATCCACAGCGCGACGAACACCGCCCAGGCGCTGAACTTCACGCGGTCGGCGAGCGCCCCGCTGATCAGCGCGGGAGTGATCACCGCGAAGAGCATCTGGAAGAGCACGAAGGCGAACACCGGGATTCCGTCGTCACCGGTGAGCGTCTCCGCACCGATTCCCTTCAGACCGACGAGATCGAGATTTCCGATCAGTCCTGCGTTGTCGCCCGAGAAAGCAAGGGAGTAGCCGTAGAGAACATAGAGAACGCTGGAGATGCCCAGAGCGATGAAGGACATCATCAGCATGTTCAGTGCGCTCTTGACCCGGACCATTCCTCCGTAGAAGAAGGCCAGGCCCGGCGTCATCAACATGACCAGCGCTGCGCTGATCAGTACGAATGCGGTGTCCGCGCCGTTCAATGGACGTCTCCTCGAAGTCACGACCTGTTGCGGGCAGGTGCTGAAGTGCGGGTGAGCACACACTCCCGAAGGCCGGTTTCCTTCGATGGCGGGCGTTGTTTCCCGTACGTGACAATGAGCCGGTCCGTGTTACGCGTTCGTGAATCCCGGTTCGAATTGCGTGCCGGGGAATCCGCTCCGTGCTGCCTGTCCTCCGCCAATCACCTGGTCGTTCGCCCGGCAGGTGACCGAGCAGCGAAAACTCCCGGCTGCCGGCCGTGAAAAGCAGCAGGAAGCAGCAGGGCACAGCCGGGAGCGCGCCGAGGCGGTCAGCCGGCGAGCGCGGGCTCCTCGGGCAGTTCGCTGTGCAGCCGGTCGTTCAGCTCGATGACCTCGGCGACGTTCCCGTACTCCCGCGCGACGTTCGCGGCAGTCTTGCGGATTCTGGTGTTCACCCGCTCCGAGCGCAGCCTCCTGGCGATCTGCATCGCGTCCACCGTGCGGGCGGCGCAGCGCTCGGGCTCCTTCTGGAGCAGGTGCACCGTCGCCATCCCGACGAGGTTGAGGGCGTAGCTTCGGTGGTGTACGCCGGGCCCCGCGCCCGCGCACTCCTGGGCGAAGAGCTGTACCGCCCGCTCCATCACCGGCTGCGCCAGCGAGGCGTACGTCGGGCTGCGGCCCGCGACGTAGGCGAGGTCGCGGTAGGAGTGCGCGTTCTCGGAGTTGAGCTCCGCCTCCGAGAAGAAGCCGATCCAGTCCGGGTCCTCGCCCGGCGCCTCGCTGTCCTCGAACGTCGCCTCCGCCAACCGCGCGGCCCGGTGGCACTGCTTGGGCTGGCCGAGGTTGGCGTACGCCCTCGCCTCCACTGCGTGCAGCATCGCCTGGGTGCGGGGGGTGGCGGCGTCCCGGCTGCCGTACTGGGCGAGGTGGACGAGCTCCAGGGCGTCCTCGGGGCGGCGCAGATGGATCATCTGACGGGCCATGTTGGCCAGGACATACGCCCCGAACGGACGGTCCCCCGCCTCCTTGGCCGCGTGCAGGGCCAGCACGAAGTACTTCTGCGCGGTGGGCTGGATGCCTACGTCGTAGCTCATCCACCCGGCGAGCTCCGCGAGTTGGGCCGTGACGGAGAAGAGCCTGCGGCGCACCGGCTCGGCGAAGGCGTCGCTCAACAGGTCGGTGACCTCGTGGAGTTGACCCACCACTGCCTTGCGCCGCAGCCCGCCGCCGCACTGTGCGTCCCAGGCGCGGAACATCTCCGTGGTCTGTTCCAGCTGAGAGAGCTCCGGGTCCGAGAGGGGCGCGGACCGCCTGCCGCCCTGCCCGGCGGTGGCCGTGGCTGTCGGCGGGTCCAGCGGGCCGAGGGGCGCGGGCACCAGCCAGCGCTGCATCGGGTCGACGAGCGCCGGTCCGGCGGCCATTGCCAGCGAGGTGCCGAGGTAGCCGCGCCGGCCCAGCATCAGATCGGAACGGGTGAACTCGTTGATCAGCGCCACCGTGTGGGAGCCGGCCCAGGGCAGATCGACACCGGAGGACGCGGCGCTGTGCCGCACCGCCCGCAGTCCGAGGTCCTCGACCGGGACCACCGCGCCGAAGCGCTCGGAGAAGAGCTCGGAGAGGATGTGCGGAATCGGTTCTCTTGGCTGCTCGCCGTCCAACCAGCGCCGCACCCGGGAGGTGTCGGTGCTGATGTGGTTGGCCCCCATCTGCCGCGCTCTGCGGTTGACCTGGCGCGCCAGCTCGCCCTTCGACCAGCCGCTGCGCACGAACCAGGACGTCAGCTGTTCGTTGGGGCGCTTCTCACCGACGCTGCCGCTGTCGTTGCCGCCCACCAGAAGGCCCCCACTCCATCGCTCGCGGTCGGTCGGCCGGGCATCCCACTCGCGCCCGGGACCTCTACGCATCTGTCTTCTTCGTACGGCCGGCCGGGGCTGTCCGCCCTCGGATTTCCGTTGTCGGTCCGTGCCAGTGGTCGTGGTCGTTCGCCGGTGCCGGCCGCTGCTCGCCGACGCGCGCGCTCCGCGCGCTCGACCACCGGTCGCCGGCCGCCGGGGCGCTCCCCAACTCGGCCCGCTGCGGGGCCTGTTGGCGAACGCGGACCCGAACTCCCGTCATGCACCGAAAGTAATCTTACGATCACGGTGTCCGCGACGAGGAATCGGTAAACGCCACCATTCGCCACCCCCGCCCATGAACCTAACCGCGAGCGCAGGCGCTTCACTTGGGAAGTGGCGAACGACCACAGGTGAAGCGGAGCACTCCGGGGGCGCGTTCGCACCGGCGCACCACCCCGAGTGTCGGTCGGCACTCCGACCACCGACGCGGTCCACGGTGGTCACGGTCGCGCCGAACCGGGCTGCGGGACCTGCCGGCCACCAAGTCCGGCACCGAATCGCGTCACCCGGGACGCACCGAACCCGTTGGAGAGGGCATGGGTTTCACGGGCATGGGTTTCACCATCGGCGGCATCCGGGATCTCGCAGAACTGCGTCTGGGCCAGCGCCGCTCCGGCCGCCCCCGGCGGCAGACCGCCGACTCGCAGGCCACAGCCGTCGCCGAGTACACCGGGCTGTGGGGCTGGGACGTCACGCCCGGTGCCCGCGCTGTCGTCGAGGGCGGTCGTACCCGCTGCTCCTGCGGTGACGCGCACTGCCCCGAGCCCGGTGCGCACCCGCTCGACGCCGATGCGCGGATCGTCGCCGGGACCCCGCTGGAGGAGGCGGCGGCGATCTGGGGCAGTTTCCCGGGCGCCGCGCTGCTGCTCCCGGTGGGCGATGCCTTCGATGTGCTGGAGGTCTCGGAAACCGCGGGCAGGCGGGCGCTGGTGCGGCTGGAGCGCATGGGGCTCCCGCTCGGCCCGGTCGCGGTCACGCCGCAGGGCCGGGCGTGGTTCTTCGTGCGAGCGGGCGCCGCCGCCGAACTGCCCGCGCTCCTCTACCGGATGGGCTGGGACGACGCCGCACTCGACCTGCGCTGCCCGGGCCCCGGCCATTACGTGACGGCGCCGCCCTCGGATCTCGCCGGGCTCGGGCCCGTCCGGTGGCTGCGGCCGCCCGCGCTGGACGCCGCCGGCCGACTGCCGCAGGCCAGGCTGCTGCTGGGCGCGCTCGCGTACGTGAGCCACCGCTCGGTCTGACGGGGCGCACCACCACTGCGGCGCGCCCCGTCAACCGCCCTGCGGACTCGCGGCTCAGCCCTCGACGAGCGCGTCCACGAAGGCCTCGGCTTCGAACGGCGCCAGATCGTCCGCTCCTTCACCGAGCCCCACCAGCTTCACCGGTACGCCCAACTCGCGCTGGACCGCGATGACGATGCCGCCCTTGGCCGTCCCGTCGAGCTTGGTCAGCACGATGCCGGTGATGTTCACGACCTCGGCGAAGACCCTGGCCTGCACCAGTCCGTTCTGACCAGTCGTGGCGTCCAGGACCAGCAGCACCTCGTCGACCGGGCCCTGCTTCTCCACGACCCGCTTGACCTTGCCGAGCTCGTCCATCAGGCCGGACTTGGTGTGCAGCCGCCCCGCGGTGTCGACCAGCACGACGTCGGCGCCCGCCGCCGTGCCCTCCTTGACGGCGTCGAACGCGACCGACGCCGGGTCGCCGCCCTCGGGACCGCGCACCGTACGCGCTCCGACGCGATCGCCCCAGGTCTGGAGCTGGTCGGCGGCTGCGGCACGGAAGGTGTCCGCGGCGCCGAGCACCACGGACTTGCCGTCGGCGACCAGCACTCGCGCGAGCTTGCCCGTGGTGGTGGTCTTGCCGGTGCCGTTGACGCCGACGACCAGCACCACGCCCGGCCGGTCCTCGCCGCCGGTGGTCTCGGTGTGCACCATCCGGTCGAACGTCGGGTCGACCAGGGCGAGCAGCTCCTCGCGCAGCAGCGTGCGCAGCTCGTCGGGCGTACGAGTACCGAGCACCCGTACGCGCTCACGCAGCCGCTCGACCAGTTCCTGGGTCGGCGCGACGCCGACGTCGGCGGTCAGCAGCGTGTCCTCGACCTCCTCCCAGGTGTCCTCGTCCAGACGGTCGCGGGAGAGCAGCGTGAGCAGTCCCTTGCCCAACGCGCCCTGGGAGCGCGAGAGTCGGGCGCGCAGCCGTACCAGCCGCCCGGCGCTCGGCTCGGGCGTCTCCAGCTCGGGCGCCGGGGCGGTGGCTGTGGCGCCGTCCTCGTCGGGAGCCTCGGAGGGGGGAAGTTCGACCTCCTCGACGGGCCGGCCGGGGGCCTCGGGCCGGCCCTCCGCCTCCTCGCCCACCGACGGTTCGGCGGGCGGCGCCTTCGTCCTCGGTGGCGCGGACCGCTGCTCGGGCGGGAGTTCCTTCTTCTTGCGTCCGCTGATCACGAGCCCGCCGATCGCGGCGACCGCGATCACGGCGATGGCTACAGCGAGGATGAGGATTTCCATCGGTTCCCTAGTGCGTTGCCAGATGTGGTGGGCAGGTCCCGCACCCCTGCGGATGCGGGACTCGACCAGTATCGGCCACCGCGTCCGAACGACTGCCGCCCCGGCACCTTCGGTGAGCCGGGGCGGCAGTCGTGCCCGAGGAGTTGGGCGGCGGGGTGGGTCAGCCCATCTCCTCCAACGCCTTGCCCTTCGTCTCCGGCACCCACTTGAGGATGAACGGGATCGAGAGCAGGGCGAAGAACGCGTAGATCACGTACGAACCGGCGAGGTTCCAGTCGGAGAGCGTCGGGAAGCTCACCGTGATCAGCCAGTTGGTGATCCACTGGGCACCCGCGGCGACGCCGAGCGCGGCGGCCCGGAGCCGGTTGGGGAACATCTCGCCGAGCATCACCCAGACGACGACGCCCCAGGACAGCGCGAAGAAGAGCACGAACGAGTGAGCCGCGACCAGCGCCACCGTGCCCTGGGCATCGGGCAGGGTGAAGTCGCCGTCCACCTCCTTCTTGAAGGAGAACGCCCAGGCGGCCAGCGCCAGCGACACCGCCATGCCGCCGGAGCCGATCAGGGCGAGCGGCTTGCGGCCGATCCGGTCCACCAGCAGCATCGCCACGACCGTGCCGATGATGTTGATGATCGAGGTGGTGAAGGAGTAGAAGAAGGAGCTCTCGGGGTCGATTCCGACCGACTGCCACAGCGAGGAGCTGTAGTAGAAGATCACGTTGATGCCCACGAGCTGCTGGAAGACCGAGAGGCCGATGCCGATCCACACGATGGGCAGCAACCCGGCCCGGCCGCCGAGCAGATCGGACAGCTTCGGCTTGTGCTCGCTGCTCATGCGCTCGTCGATCCGTCGCACCTCGGCGTCCAGATCGGTGCCGGCGGGCTCGACGTCCTTCAGAACGGCCTTGGCGTCCTCGTAGCGCCCCTGCGCCACCAGCCAGCGGGGCGACTCCGGGATCCGGAGCGCCAGCAGCAGGTAGACAACGGCGGGCAGCACCTCCACGCCGAGCATGAGCTGCCACGCCTCGACGCCGAGCAGGGTGCCGCGCTGGTCTCCGTCGGCGGAGTTGAGCAGTCCGAAGTTGACCAGCTGGGAGACCGCGATACCGAGCACGATCGCGGCCTGCTGGAAGGAGGCGAGCCGGCCGCGGTACTTCGCCGGGGCGACTTCCGCGATGTAGGCGGGTGCGATCACCGACGCCATACCGATGGCGATGCCGCCGAGCACCCGCCAGGCGGCGAGGTCGTACAGCGAGAAGGGGAACATGCAGCCGAGGCCGCTGATCGCGAAGAAGACGGCCGCGATCTGCATCACGCGGGGGCGGCCGAGCCGGTCGGCCAGTCGGCCCGCGAGCATCGCGCCGATCGCGGCGCCGAGCAGCGCGATCGCGATGACGGCGCCGAGCGTCGCCGATCCGACGTCGAACCGGCCCTTGATTCCTTCGACCGCGCCGTTGATCACCGCGCTGTCGTAACCGAAGAGGAAACCGCCCATCGCTGCGGAGGCGGCGATGAAGACGACGAACATGAGGTGTGGGGGCCGGCCGCTTGCGGGCTGTGCCCCGGTCGGTGTCGTGCTGGTCAAGGTGCTCTCCTGCGAGACCCGGCGGCAGTGCCGAGCTTGGGGACGTCACTCCTCCAGTGGCACACGCCTGACCGTGCACCACCAGTTGAAGGTGAAAGCGACGCTGCAGAGACTATGCCTTCAAGTTGCGAAGTCAATAGCTCCTCGCAGAAGGAACAACCACAGGGAATACGCGAACGAGCCCAGCGCGAAACTTCAAAACCTGAACCCATTGCATGGATTCCGGACGTCTCCGCACGAAGCAGACCCCGGCTCAGGACAACCGCTGGCTGATGACCTTCGAGACGCCGTCGCCCTGCATGGAGACGCCGTACAGCGCATCGGCGACCTCCATGGTGCGCTTCTGGTGAGTGATCACGATCAGCTGTGAGCTGTCCTTGAGTTCCTTCATGATCCGAATCAGGCGCTGGAGGTTGGTGTCGTCGAGTGCCGCCTCCACCTCGTCCATCACATAGAACGGACTCGGTCGCGCCTTGAAGATCGACACCAGCAGCGCCACGGCGGTCAGCGACCGCTCGCCGCCCGAGAGCAACGACAACCGCTTCACCTTCTTGCCCGGTGGGCGCGCCTCGACGTCCACCCCGGTGGTGAGCATGTCGTCCGGCTGCGTCAGCACAAGACGCCCCTCACCTCCGGGGAAGAGCCGCGAGAAGACGCCCCCGAACTCCCTGGCGGTGTCCTCGTACGCCTGGGTGAAGACCTCGCGCACCCGCTCGTCCACGTCCTTGACCACCTGGAGCAGATCGGTCCTGGTCTTCTTCAGATCGTCCAGCTGCTCGCTGAGGAACTGGTGGCGCTCCTCCAGCGCCGCGAACTCCTCCAGCGCCAACGGATTGATCTTGCCCAGCCGGTTGTACGCCCGCTCCGCGGCCCGGAGCCGCTTCTCCTGCTCCGCCCGCAGATACGGCACCGGCTGGTTGCGGGGATGCTCCGGGTCCTCGGGCAGCTCCTCGCCCTCGGCCGGCGGCGAGGGCGGGACCGGCTGCTCGGGGCCGTACTCCGCGACCAGCACCGCGGGCTCCACCCCCAGCTCCTCCAGCGAACGGCCCTCCAACTGCTCGACCCGCAGCCGCTTCTCCGCGCCGAGCACCTCCCCGCGGTGGACCGAGTCGGTCAGCTTGTCCAGCTCGGACTTCAGCTCCCTGCCGCGGTGCCGCTCGGCGGCGAGTTCACGCTCCCGTTCGGCCTTGTCCGCCTCGGCCCCCGCACGCTCCTCCTGCGCCCGCCCGAACGACAGCTCCACATGCGCGAGCAGTTGCCCGGCCCCGGAGGCGACCGCGGTGGCCACCTCCGCCTCGTACCGCATCCGTGCCCGCCGGCGTTCCGCCCTGGCCCGGGCCTCCCGCTCGGTGCGGGCCGCGCGGTCCAGCGAATCGGCGCGACCGGCGAGCGCCCGTACGCGCTCTTCGTGGGTACGCAGCTGGAGTCGCGCTTCCATCTCGGTCTGCCGGGCGTTGGCTCCGTCGGCCGCGAGCCGATCGCGCACCGCGGTGTCCGGCTCTTCCTGCTCCTCCGCCAACTCCTCGGCCACCGCGAGGCGTTCGGCCAGCTCCGCAGCCTGCTCGGTGGCGCCCTCCAGGGCCTGCTGCGCCTTGTCGACAGCGGTGGCGCACCGCTCCGCCTCGTCCTGCGCCCCTCGGGCCTGCCCACCCAGCCGTCCCAGCTGTCCGGCCACCCTGGAACGCTCCCGGTCCGCCGCGCTGCCCGCCGCCGCCAGCTCCTCGACCCCGGCCGCGCAGGCCTCCCGCCGATCGGAGGCGAGCTGCTGGGCCGTACGCAATTCCTCGCAGCGCGCAGCGAGCCGCGCCAGCTCTGCGGCTGCCTCGTCCACCGCGGCCCGGGTCTCCAGCATGCTCGGTGCCCCGGCCGAACCACCGTGTGCGAAGTTCGCGGCCAGCAGGTCACCCTCGGCGGTGACCGCGGTCAACTCCGGGCGTCCGGCCACCAGTTCCTCGGCGTCTTCCAGTGTGCGCACGACCACGACATCGCGCAGCAAACGCCGGAGCGCGGGCAGCAGTTCCTCGGGCGCCGCCACCAACGAGGCCGCCCGGAGCAGGCCGTCCTCCTCGGCCGGTGGCTGCGGCTCGGGCGCCCCTTCCAGCAGCAGCGCCGCCCGACCGCCGTCGTGCTTGCGCAGCAGCCGCAACGCCTCGGCCGCCGTCGCCGTGCCGCCGACCGCCAGAGCGTCCGCGGCGGCACCGAGGGCCGCGGCGACAGGCACCTCGTATCCGGGGGAAACGGTGAGGAGTTCGGTCGCCGGACCGATCAGACCTCCCAGCCGGCCGCGCAAGTCGAGCAGCGTCTCGGTGCCGTCCTTGCGGCGCAGCCCGAGCGCCAACGCGTCGTGGCGGGCGGACGTCGCGGCCCGTTCGCGGTCGGTCGCGGTGAGCTGTTCGCGCGCCTCGCCCAACGCCGCCTCGGCAGCGGCCAACTCCTCCTTGGCCGCGGCGAGCCGTTCGGCGGACTCCTCGCTGCCGCCCGCGAGCCCCTCCACCTCCGCGCGCAGAACCTCGAACTCCTCCTGTGCGGCGCTCGCCCGCGCGGAGGCCTCCTCCCGCGCCTGGCCCAGCCGCTCGATCTCGGCCTGCGCGGAAGCAGCCCGCGATCGGGCGGCGCCGGCCTGCGCGGCGAGCCTGGCCAGCTGCTCCCGCTGTTCGGCCACCGCGCGAGCGGCGTCCTTGATACGGCGCTCCTCCTCCGCGAGCGAACCCTCCAACCGGCTCCGGTGCTCCACCGTGTCGTCCAGCGCGACGGCGGCGGCCTCCAGTGCCGCCTCCAGCTCGGCCTCCTGCTCGCGCACCCTGGCCGCCTCGCGCTCCAGCTCCTCGGGATCACGTCCACGGCGCTCCTCTGCGGGAGCGGCGGCGGAGCTCTTCACCCTCGCGTCGGCCAACGAGACGGTGCCGCGCACCCGTTCGGCGAGCTGGGAGAGCTCGTACCAGGTCTGCTGCGCGCTCTCCAGCCGCGGGGTGAGCAACCGCACCCGCTGCTCCAGCTCGTTCTCGCTGCGCTGGGCCCGGCTCAGGGCACTCTCCGCCTCTTCCCTGCGTTCCTTGAGCGCGGCCTCGTCGGCGAGCTCGGCCTGCAGCGCACCGCGCAGCGTCACCAGGTCGTCGGCGAGCAACCGCAGCCGCGCGTCGCGGAGATCCGCCTGGATGACCGCGGCCCGCCGCGCCACCGCGGCCTGACGGCCGAGCGGCTTGAGCTGGCGGCGCAGTTCGTCCGTGAGGTCCTGCACCCGCGCGAAGTTGGCCTGCATCGCGTCCAGCTTCCGCAGCGCCTTCTCTTTGCGCTTGCGGTGCTTGAGGACGCCCGCCGCCTCCTCGATGAAGGCGCGGCGGCCCATCGGGTCGGCATGCAGCACCGAGTCCAACTGGCCCTGGCCGACGATGACATGCATCTCCCGGCCGATGCCGGAGTCCGACAGCAGCTCCTGGAGGTCGAGCAGACGGCAGGTGTCACCGTTGAGTTGGTACTCGCTGCCGCCGTTGCGGAACATGATCCGGGTGAGCGTCACCTCGGAGTAGTCGATCGGGAGAGCGCCGTCGCTGTTGTCGATGGTCAGCGAGACCTCGGCACGACCGAGCGGCGAACGCCCCGTGGTACCGGCGAAGATGACGTCCTCCATCTTGCCGCCGCGCAGGGACTTGGCGCCCTGTTCGCCCATGACCCAGGACAGTGCGTCGACGACGTTGGACTTGCCGGAGCCGTTCGGCCCCACCACGCAGGTGATGCCGGGCTCGAAGCGCAGCGTCGTGGCAGAGGCGAAGGACTTGAACCCTCGCAGGGTCAGGCTCTTGAGGTGCACGGCGAGTGACTTTACCGGGGTAGTGCGGTTTCACCTCTGAGGGCGTGGGGCACATCAGACGGTAACCGGAGACCGACGGACGGGGGACGACATGACGAAGGGACGCCGAAGCGTCCCTCGCGGTGCTGCACTTGATGGGCCTGTGGTCCACCCTCGCGTAACTGGACGGCCCCGCAGGGCCGAACCGGTCAGGTGAGAGCAGGCTCGCCCTTGGTTACGTCGATGCTGTCAAGCAGCGAGTCGCCGTGACGCGCGGCTACAGACAGTGCGTCGTTCTCGGCCTGCATCCGTACGAGCTCGGATTCCAGGTCCTGAACACGCTGCTGCAGCCGTCGCATCTCGGCGAGGACTCGGGGGTCTGAGCCGCCGACGTATCCGAGAAGCGCCTTTGCCATGATGGATGGTCCTCCACAGTGACGTGACCGACCGTGTCGGTGATGGTCGCTAGCGATGAGCACACCAAAATGCCTGTGTCCAGATTTCTGGGTTTTCAGGGTCAAACAACCAAGGTGCGCCGAGAAACCAGCGTCTCACCAAAAGTTTTGACGGTCAACACGATCACACGCCGTGAGCACGGGCGGCTCTGCTCTGAACGGTCGGCCCATGGCACCAAACCATGCACGTCCCGGAGCTGCGGCCCGCAGGGCGGGGTAGATCACTTCCGCCGCAGCCTTGCATGTCAATGCCACGATTGGCAACCGGTATCGGGGAAGAGTTCCAGGTCACCGACCACGCTTCGGCGACGAGCCCGATCTGCGACTCAGCGAATCTCGAAGGGCGGGTAGCCGCCGCGAGGCGCCGACCAGATCTCCGTGACGCCGTCGACGCGCCCCGGCGTGTCGCCCGTGCGAAGCCAATCGAGGAGTGCGTCACAGTCGCGCCGCTGCCCCTCGGCCACCACCTGGACCCGGCCGTCCTCCAGGTTGGAGACGAAGCCGTTCAGGCCGCCGACCCCCAGGGCCCTCGCCCGGGTGAACCAGCGGAAGCCGACGCCCTGGACCCGACCGCGCACCCACGCCGTCATCCGTACCGCGCCCCCGGCGCTCTCCGGGGTCGCGGATCCACCGACGGCGCCCTCCGGCGTCACGCCCTCCCGCGGCGCCCACCCTTCGCCTTCACTCATCCTTCTCACGCCCTCCTTCCGGAGCCGGCCGGGCCACCGCTTCGACCCTCTCCGCCGGTTATGTGCAGTGCTCCTTGTGCAGGCGGCGCGCTTTCAGCGCCATTCGGACAATTCCCGTAAACGATCTTCAAGCCGCCCGGACATGCTCTACAGTCACCCGACAACAGCGGACTCACCCATTCGGGTGACGTCCCGCGGACCCCTTCGCCGAGATGTGAGGACAGCAGCCGATGGGACGCCACCGACGGGCAGGACTCGCCGCGAGCACATCGAGCACCTCGAACGAGGGGTCGCAGGGCAGCCGCCGCAAGCGCCGGGGCGCGCCGATGCGCACCGGACTGCTGGGCGCGACCGGAGCGCTGGCCCTCGGCGCGGTCGCGGTCGCCTCCGGCATGGTGCCGGGCGTCGGCAGCGATTTCCCGTTCAAGGACGACGAGGCCAGCACCCGGGTACAGGCCGACTCCGCACCCGAACTCGAGCTTCAGGGCCCGCCCCTGGAACGGGACGACGACAGCCCTGCCGGCCGTGACGACAAGCGGTCCGCCTCCCCCGACCCGAAGGCGTCCGAGGACGGCGACGCCTCCGAGGACAAGGACGGCAAGGAGAAGAAGGCGAGCGACAAGGCTTCGGACAAGCCCTCCTCCTCGCCGAGCACCTCGCCCAGGAGCACTCCTTCGAGCACTCCGTCGCCCTCCCCGAGCACGCCGGACCGCACCACGCCGCCGACTCCCACACGTCCGCCCTCCGCCCCGGACAACCACTCCCCCTCCGAGGCCGAGGTGCTGAACCTCGTCAACCAGGAGCGCGCCAGGGCGGGCTGCCAGCCCGTGACTGCCGACACCGAACTCGCCTCGCTCGCCCGCGACCACAGCGGGGACATGGACGAGCGGGACTACTTCTCGCACACCGACCCCGACGGGAACACCCCGTGGGACCGTGCCGCCGCGCGCGGCATAACGAACCTCGGCGCCGAGAACATAGCCCGCGGTCAGGCCGACGCCAGAGCGGTCATGGACTCCTGGATGAACAGCCCCGGCCACCGCGCCAACATCCTGAACTGCGACTACAAGACCCTGGGCGTCGGTGCGCACGAGGCGCCCGGCGGCCCCTGGTGGACCCAGGCGTTCGGTTTCTGAGCCGTCCCCGCGGGCCGCCGCCCGGTGTCCGCAGCGCAGACCGCGGCTCGACGGTGCGCCGTACCACCCGGCGCGGTACGCGCGAGGCCTCCCGTGCACACGGTTCCGGCTGCTCCGCGCGGCCCGCGGACACCGCGCGCGTACCGGGATCACGCGGCTTCGGTGGAACGCGGAGGCCGCTGGCAGCGCGGGCAGAAGTAGCTCGACCGGTTCATCCAGGCCCGCCGCCGCACGGGCGTGCCGCAGCGTCGGCACGGCTCGTCCTCGCGGCCGTACGCGTCCAGGGCGCGGTCGAAGTAGCCGCTCTCGCCGTTGACGTTCACATAGAGGCTGTCGAAGCTCGTCCCGCCCTCCGCGAGCGCGGCGAGCATCACCTCCCGCACGTGTCCCAGCAGTTCGGCGGTCCTCGGACGGGTCAGCGCCGCGGTCGGGCGGTCGTAGTGCAGCCGGCTGCGCCAGAGCGCCTCGTCGGCGTAGATGTTGCCCACACCACTGATCAGCGACTGGTCCAGGAGGGCCCGCTTGACCGTGGTGCGCTTGGCCCGCAGTGCGCCGCCGAAGGCGGTCTCGTCGAAGAGCGGGTCGAGCGGATCGCGGGCGATGTGCGCGATCACGTCGGGCAGTCCGTCGGCCGTGAGCGGGTGGAGCGAGAGTCCGCCGAAGGTGCGCTGGTCCACGAACCGCAGTTCGGTGCCGAGTTCGTCGGCGAATCCGACCCTGATGCGCAGATGGCGCTCGTCCTCGGTGGCAGACGGCTGCACCAGCAGCTGACCGCTCATCCCCAGATGGGCGAGGACCGCGAAGTCCGGGCCGTCCGTCCCGCTGTCCAGCGGCAGCCACAGGTACTTGCCCCGCCGGCGTACCTCCGCGATGCGGCTGCCGCTCAGCCGGGCGGCGAAGTCGGCCCCGCCGGCCTCGTGGCGCCGCACGGCACGAGGATGGAGCACGGCGACCTCGCGGACCGTACGACCGGCAACCCAGCGCTCCAGTCCGCGCCGGACCACCTCCACCTCGGGGAGCTCTGGCATCGGTCTCTCAACTCCTCGGCAGTGCCCGGCGCTTGACGGCTGCGGGCTGCGGGCTGCGGGCTGCGGGCTGCGGGCTGCGGTGGGCAAAGCAGGACGCGGTGAGCGGGGACGAAGAACGCGCCCCACCGCACAGTGCACATGCGGTGAGGCGCGCGGTGGTACTGCTTCAGCCGGCGTCGACGGCGCTGTCCGACGGCGGCTGCTCGCGCGCCGCCTCGTCGGCCGTGGCGCGGATTCCCCGCCACGCCGCCTCCGCCGCCTGCTGTTCGGCTTCCTTCTTGCTGCGGCCGGTGCCGGTGCCGTACGCGACACCACCGACGCGGGCAGCAGCCGTGAAGGTCTTCTCGTGGTCGGGTCCGCTCTCGGTCACCACGTACTCGGGAACACCCAGGCCCTCGGCAGCGGTCAGCTCCTGAAGACTGGTCTTCCAGTCGAGGCCCGCGCCGAGGCTCGACGACTTCACGATCAGCGGATCGAAGAGCCGGTGGATCAGCGCGTCCGCGGCCTGAAGGCCCTGGTCCAGGTAGACCGCGCCGATCACGGCTTCGAGGGTGTCGGCCAGGATGGATGCCTTGTTCCGTCCGCCGGTCCCCTCCTCACCGCGCCCGAGGCGGATGAACGCACCCAGATCGAGCCCGCGTGCGACCTCGGCGAGCGCCCTGGAATTCACCACAGCCGCTCGCAACTTGGCGAGCTGCCCCTCCGGCAGGTCCGGATGGTTGCGGTAGAGAGTGTCGGTCACCACCAGGCCGAGCACGGAGTCCCCGAGGAACTCCAGCCGCTCGTTGGTCGGCAGACCGCCGTTCTCGTACGCGTAGCTGCGGTGGGTGAGCGCACGCACCAGAAGGGCGGACTCAAGGTGGTACCCGAGCCGCCCTTCCAGAACCGAGGGGGAGGAAGCGTCCGTCCCCGCGGACCCCAGGTCCGCCGCTGCCCTGCCACCCCCGGATGCCCGGGATGCGGTGTCCGGCGTGCCGGCGTCTGACATGGAGTCTGTCACCCGCCGATCAGACCTCGAGGACCTGACGCTTGTTGTACGTGCCGCAGCTGGGGCACGCGATGTGCTGAAGCCTCGGCTCCTGGCAACGCTCGCACTTCACCAGGGTGGGGGCCGCAGCCTTCCACTGCGACCGGCGGTGGCGCGTGTTGCTGCGCGACATCTTCCGCTTCGGAACAGCCACGGCTACTTCTCCTGCTTCTCGCCGACGTCGCGTACGACGCCGTCATGGTCGTCCTTCTCGCCGTCCCGGATGGTGCCGGCGAGTCCCTGCAAAGCCGCCCAACGAATGTCGACGGCGTCTTCGTGGTGGTGGTCCGGGTCGTCCGCGAGGCGCGCACCGCACTCGGCGCACAGCCCCGGACAGCCTTCCTGGCACACCGGCTGCATCGGCAGTGACAGAACCACCGCGTCGCGCAGCACCGGTTCGAGATCGAACAGGTCGTTCTCGAGGAAGAACATCTCCTCGGCGTCCTCGTCCTCGGCGTCGTCGCCGGTATCCGCGGGGCGGCTCCGGTCGTCGGCGTCGGGGTAGGAGAACAACTCCTGGAACTCCGCCTCGCACTGCTGCTCCAGCGGCTCCAGACACCTTACGCACTCCCCCTTCAGCGGTGCACGGCCGGTGCCTGTGACGAGCACACCCTCCATGACCGCCTCCAGTCGGAGGTCGATCTCCACCTCGGCGCCGAGCGGCACCCCGATGACCTCGATACCGAGGTTCTTCGGGGCCTCCACCGTGCGGGAGAGCCGCTTGTGCACGCCGGGCCTCCGCCCCAGCTCACGTGTGTCGAACACGAGAGGGGCACGGTGATCCAGGGCGGCGTTCAGGGCTTCCTGCTTTCTGTGAAGTGTGAGGTGGTGCTGCGGTCCACCCACGGCACGCACGTCGCCGGTGGAAGCCGGGGGCTTCGGGCCGACGGACGGCTGACGCGCCAGGGCAGCCGAGAGCCGCGGACATACACGCGGCCGAAGAGCCAGGGTACTGGAAGGGATCCGATCGGCCCAATCCGGTTCCCGGCTCCTCCGCCGGCTACTCCCGGCCCTGCTCGTAGCGGCGCAGCTGCTCCAGGTCGATCATGCTGGTGTCGAAAAAGCTGGTCTCGTCCAGGGCGGCGGGAGAGCCGTGCTGCTGGCCCTGCCCGTGCTGTTGACCGTGCCCGTGCCGGTCGGGCTGCGGGTAGTACTCGCCGGACTGCTGCGGGGCGTACGGGTCGGGCGCGGGGGCGTACATGCCCTGGTCCTGATAGCCGTGCGGGGCGCCGGGGTCACCGTAGGGGGACGGATCGCCGAGCTGATCGCCGTAGCCGTACTGGCCCTGAGTCTCGTAGGCGGGGGGAGCGTCGTACTGGTTCGGCCAGCCCTCCGGCCGGTAGCCCTGCGGGTCCCGGTACGGGTCGTGCTGCGACGCGTACCCGGGGTCCTGGTAGCTCTGCACGGCGTACTGATCCTGGTGGCCCTGCGCGGCGTACTGGTCCTGGTGGCCGGTGGGTGCGTAGTAGTCCGGCGTGGGCATGCCTTGGCCGTCGGTTCCTCCCGGGGGCATCCGGTCCGCGGGGTGACCGTACGGGCTCGGCGCGCCGGGCGGGAGGGCCGCGGGCTGCTCGGTGTAGTCCGCGCAGGGCTGCGGCGGGTACGCGGCGGGCTGCGGCGGGTACGCGGCGGGCTGCGGCGCCGGGTACCCGGCGGAACCGCCGCCGGGCCGGGCCGGAGCAGGCGGCCGGACCGAAGTGGGCGCCGCAGCCTCGGAGTTGTCGACCAGCCCGGCCAGGTACTCCTCGTCGGTGCCCCGCAGCCGGTTGTCCGGCGCCGCGTCGGGCTGGGCGGCCATGTGTGCGGCGAGATCATCGATGGGCTGGTGGCCGGTGAGCTTCTGCCGCCCGCGCCCGACTGCCTGGAGCGTCTTGGCGAGCACTGCCTCGAAGGCGCGGAACTGCGCCTCGATGTACTCCTCCGCCTGCTGTTTGCGCGTCTCCGGGTCCTGGGCTCGGGCGTCCGGCGACTCCTCGAACTCCTCGCCCCCGGGACCGTCGTGCGGGGCCGGGGCGCGGCCCAGCAGCTTGTCGCGCCCGCGGTCGACCGCGCCGATGGTCTTGCTGAGGACGACCTCGAAGTTGGCGAGCTTGCTGTCGACGTAGTCGTCGGCCTCGACCCTGATCTCCTCGGACTCCCTGCGCGCCTCGGTGAGGATGCGGTCGCTCTCCTGCTCCGCGAGCCGGGCGACCTCGGTCTGCGAGATCAGCGAGGCGCGTTCGCGGTGCGCCTCGTCGATGATCCGCCTGGCCTCCTGCTGCGCCTCGGCGACCACCTGCTCCCGCCCTCCCAGGACTTCCTGGGCCTGAGCGAGCGAGCCGGGCAACGCCTCACGCACCTCGCCGAGCATGTCGAGCAGGTCCGCGCGGTTGACCACGCAGGAGGCCGACATGGGCATGGAACGGGCGCCTTCGACGGTCGCGACGATGTCGTCGAGTCTCTGCTGTACGTCCACGGGGGTGACTGTACGGGCAGCCGCGCCCGACGCGACAGCCGCTGCGCACAACGGACGCCCGGGGAGGAACGCCGCACAAGTCCCCCGCGCCGGCTGCTACTTGCCGGCCAGCCGCTCCGACAACGCCCGGTGGACGGACTGCGGCAGCAGGTGGGACACGTCACCGCCCCAGGCGGCGACCTCCTTGACCAGGCTCGAGGAGAGGAAGCTGTACGTCGGGTTCGTCGGCACGAAGAGGGTCTCGATACCGGAGAGGCCGATGTTCATCTGAGCCATCTGCAGTTCGTAGTCGAAGTCGCTGACGGCGCGCAGGCCCTTGACGATCGCCGGGATGTCGCGCTGCTTGCAGAAGTCGACCAGCAGGCCGTGGAAGGACTCCACCTCGACGTTGCCGTACTCGGCGGTGACCTCGCGGATCATCTCGATCCGCTCGTCGACGGTGAAGAGTCCCTTCTTGCTCTTGTTGATCATGACGGCGACGTGAACGACGTCATACAGCTTCGAAGCCCGGGCGATGATGTCCAGATGGCCATTGGTGACGGGGTCGAAGGACCCCGGACAGACGGCACGGCGCACTGTTTTTTCCTCGCTCTCCGAACGGCTCACTGCACATCGGCTTCGTCGTCGACAGCGTCGGTGACTTCCTCGACCGCGTCGTCAACTTCGTCGGCCGCGCGACCGTACCAAAAGGTTCCCTCGCCGTAGCGGCGGGAGCGCAGCGGCCGAAAGCCGCTCGGCCAGCCGAAATCGCCGCCCCTGGTGCTGCGCTCCACGGTGACCAGCGCCCTCGGCGACAGCCAGCCCCCGCGACGCAGTGTGAGCAGGATCTCGCCGAGCTCGGCGTCGCCGACGGCGTACGGCGGGTCGAGGAACGCCACGTCGTACGGCTCCAGGGGCGCGGGGCCGCCCACGATCTGCTCGGCGCGCCCGGTGCGCACCTCGGCGCCGCGCAGCCCCAGCGTGCGGATGTTGTCCTTGATGGTCCTCGCCGCGCGTGCGTCCGCCTCCACCAGCAGGGCCGCGACCGCGCCCCGCGAGAGTGCCTCCAGGGCGACCGCGCCGGATCCGCCGTACAGGTCGAGCACCCGTACACCTGCCCAGGAGCCCAACCGCGCCTCCCAGCTGGAGAACAGCCCCTCCCGCGCGCGGTCCGAGGTGGGCCTGGTGCCGTTGCCCGGCGGTACGGACAGGCGGCGGCCACCGGCGGTGCCGGCGATCACACGGGGCATGGAGAGGCGCCTTCGGTCGGTGGACGGGCGGGACGGGCACCCGCGGGCGCCCACCGACGATTATGGCCCTGCGGTCACTCCGCGGCGCCGCACAGGGCGCGGTCGATCATCGGCACGAAGGCGTCGCGATGCATCTCCTCGTAGAGATGGTCGCCGTTGCCGGTCGCGGCGACGGTGACCGCGCGGTCGCCGTCCTCGGTGACGCCGCCCCGGGTCGAGGTGCCGAGGACGTCACCGAAGTGCGTCCAGTAGTGGCCGCCGCAGGAGAGGTCGAAGCGCATCAGACCGAGCCCGTACCGCATTCCCAGCTCCTCCAGCATCGGCTGGCCCGTCACCTTCACCGTGCGCTGCATCTCGTGCAGCTCGGCGGGGCGCAGGAGTTCGCCGTCCAGGAGCGCGCGGAGGAAGCGGTTGACGTCCGAGGGGGTGCTGACCAGCGAGCCCTCGCCGTCCATGTGGCGCACGACGCGGTCGGTGGTGTCGGTCCATCGGCCGCCCTCGGCGAACTGGCGGTAGGACCTCATGTGCGCACCCGGGAGGTACGGGGTGTTGCCGGGGGCGTAGGTGTCGGTGAGGGCGAGCGGGATGGTGATGCGGCGGCTGAGCTCCTGGTCCCAGGTGTTCCCGGTGACCTTCTCGACGAGCAGCACGGCGAGTGCGTAGTTGGTGTTGGAGTACTCCCACCCGGTGCCCGGCCTGCTGCTGGGCGGGTGCTTCATCGCCAGGTCCACCGCGTGGCGCGGGGAGTGAAAGTCGAACCGGTGCTTCGTGTACTCGGCCTCGCTCTCGCCACCCGGCAGGTCGAAGGTCTGGGGCAGTCCGCTGGTGTGCTGGAGCAGCCGGCGGACCGTGATGCGGCGTCCGTCGTTGCCGTTGCCCCGTACGACGCCGGGCAAGTGGCTCTCGACGGTGTCCTCCAGTCCGATCCTGCCCTCGCCCACCAGCTGCAGGACGAGGGTGGCGGTGAAGGTCTTGGAGGCGCTGCCGATCCGCACCGGCGAACGCGGCGGCGGCGGTGCGTCGCTGCCCAGAGCCGCGCGACCGCTGCGCACCCGGGCGCTGCCGCCGTCGTGCCGCAGCTCGGCGAGGACCCCGATGGCGCCGGCGTCGCGCACCGCATCGGCGTCCCGCTGCAGCGCGCCGCCCGGCGAGACGCCCGCGCCGGCGTCGCTCACCAGCAACGCCGCGGCCGTCGAAGCGACCACCAGCGCAGTACCTACGATCCCCGCACGACCGTGTGTGAGCCGCATGTTCTTCCCCCTTCTCGGCTGTGCGACTCAGCCTCTCCGCGCCGGGGCACCGTCCGCCACGGTGCATGCCCCCGCATCCGCACTGGGGTCAACCCCCTTGCGGGCGCGGGGAGTTCGCCCCTCTCGCCGGAGAGTTCCCCCCTCTTGCCGACGCGGGAGTTCACCCCTTGTCGAGGTACTCCTCCCGCTCCTCGTCGAGCAGCGCGTCCAGCGCCGTGCGCAACTCGGGGTACGCCTCCAGAGTCGGATCGGCGGCGACCACCGCGGTCGCTTCCCTCCGCGCCTCGGCGATGACGTCCTCGTCCTCGATCACTGTGAGCATCCTCAGGCTCGACCGCACACCCGACTGGGCCTGCCCTAGCACATCACCCTCCCGGCGCTGCTCCAGGTCGATCCGGGAGAGCTCGAAGCCGTCCAGTGTCTGCGCGACGGCTGCCAGCCTGGCGCGCGCCGGACTCGCCTCGGGCATCTCGCTCACCAGCAGACAGAGCCCTGCTGCGGCGCCTCGTCCCACCCGGCCGCGCAGCTGGTGGAGCTGAGAGACGCCGAAGCGGTCCGCGTCCATGATCACCATGACGGTGGCGTTCGGGACGTTCACCCCGACCTCGATGACCGTGGTGGCCACCAGCACGTCGACCTCACCCGCCGCGAAGCGACGCATCACGTCGTCCTTCGCCTCCGGGTGCATACGACCGTGCAGGACCTCCACCCGCAGCCCCGCCAGCGGGCCGCTCAACTGCTCGGCCAACTCCAGCACCGCGACCGGCGGGCGCCGCTCCTCGCCCGACTCCTCCGCGCCGTCCGCGACCTCCTCGCCGCCACCCTCCGAACCGCCCCGATGTCCGGCCTTCGTCGGCTTCTCGCCGTCCTTCTCATCCCCGATCCGGGGGCACACGACGTATGCCTGGTGGCCCGCCCCGACCTCTTCGCGGACCCGCTCCCAGGCGCGCGCGAGGAAGTGCGGTTTGTCGGCGGCCGGTACGACATGGGTGACGATCGGCGACCGGCCCGCGGGCAGCTGGTCGAGCACCGAGGTCTCCAGATCACCGAAGACCGTCATGGCCACGGTCCGCGGGATCGGGGTCGCCGTCATCACCAGCAGATGCGGCGGCTGTCTTCCCTTGGACCGCAGGGCATCGCGCTGCTCGACCCCGAAGCGGTGCTGCTCGTCCACGACGACCAGCCCGAGGTCGAAGAAGCCCACCCGGTCCTCGATCAGGGCGTGGGTGCCGATCACGATGCCTGCCTCCCCGGTGGCGAGGTCCAGCAGCGCCTGGCGTCTGGCCGCGGCGCCCATGGACCCGGTCAGCAGCACCACCTTGGTGCCGTGCTCGGAGCCGCCGAGTATGCCCGCCTCGGCCAGATCCCCCATCATCTCGACGATCGAGCGGTGGTGCTGCTGGGCGAGGACCTCGGTCGGGGCCAGCATCGCCGCCTGACCGCCCGCGTCCACCACGGTGAGCATCGCCCGGAGCGCCACCATCGTCTTGCCCGAGCCCACCTCCCCCTGGAGCAGCCGGTGCATCGGGTGGCTGCCCGCCAGCTCCTCGAAGATCTCGCCGCTGACCCGGTGCTGCCCCTCCGTCAGGGTGAACGGCAGCCTGGCGTCGAAGGCGCTGAGCAGACCGTCGGCGCGGGCGAGCCGCGGCAGCGCAGGCAGCTGCTGCTCCGCGAACCTGCGGCGGGCCAGAGCGACTTGGAGCACGAACGCCTCGTCCCATTTCAGCCGGGCGCGGGCATCTGCGACCTCCGCCCAGGTGCACGGCCGGTGCACCGCACGCAGCGCCTGCGACAACGGGATCAGCCCCTGCGACTCGCGCAGCGAGGCGGGCAGCGCGTCCGCCAGGCCCTCCCAGCCCATCGCCTCCCACGAGTCGAGGACCGTGCCCACCGCCTGCTCGATCTGCCAGGAGCTCAGCTGGCGGCAGGCGGGGTAGAGCGGCAGCAGCTCGCCGGCGAACCGCTCGACGGTGTCCCGGCCGCTCTCGGCGTCGAGCAGCTTGTAGTCGGGGTGCGCGAGCTGGAGCTTGCGGTTGAACACCGAGACCTTGCCGGCGAACATGCCGCGGCTGCCCGGCAGAAGCTTCTTCTCGTGCGCGAAGGCTCCGCGCCCGAAGAAGACCAGCTGGAGCCGCCCGCTGCCGTCGGTCAGCGTGACCTCCAGACGCTGGCCTCTGCCGTTGTTGAACCGCAGCATGCGGGCGTCGGCGACCTGGGCGACGACCGTGACGTGCTCGTCCAGCGGCAGCTCGGCGAGTCTGGTCAGCTCACCGCGCTCGGCATAGCGGCGGGGGTAGTGGTGGAGCAGGTCACCGACGGTGTGCAGACCGAGGTGCTCGCCGAGGACCTTGGCGGTGCTGCCGCCCACGACCTTGTGCAGGGGATCAGCCAGTACGGACACGGGGTCCATCTTGGCGTACGCCACTGACAGTCGGGACGAGCCGCCGCGGGCCGGGCGTGCACGGACACCGCTGAATCCGCAGGAGCGCTACTCGACCCCGATGAGCAGAGGCGCGCTCTGGTGCCCGTGGTAGACGACGGTGTCGACGCCCAGATGTCCTGCGCGGGCCCGCTTCTCCAACTCCGTGGCGAGCGATTCGGGGGTGTCCCGGCCGAGGACCAGGGTCACCAACTCACCTCCGGAGGCGAGCATCCGCTCCAGTATCTCGCCGGCGGTGGCCGCGAGTTCGGCGCCGATCACGGCCACGTCCCCGTCGATCAGACCGAGCACGTCACCGGCCTGGCAGACGCCGGCGGTGGTCCAGGACTCCCGTTCAGCGACGGCCAGTTCACCGAATCGGGTGGCACCGGCCGCCGCCGTCATGGCGACCACGTCCTCGTCGAACCGTCGGCCGGGCTCGTGCACCGCCAGCGCGGCGAGCCCCTGGACCGCCGAACGCGTAGGCACGATCGCCACCCGCACGCCCTCGGCGCGCACCTGCTCGGCGGCAGCGGCAGCGGTGTGCCGCAACTCCGAGCTGCCCGGCAGCAGCACCACCTCCCGCGCGTGCGCCCGCCCGACGGCCGCTGCCAACTCCCCGCTGGACGGCGGCTCGTCGGGGCCCATCGTCACGACCGTGGCGCCCGCCTCGGAACACAGCGCCGCCAGGCCCTCCCCCGGCACGACCGCCACCACCGCGCGTTCGACCGGCTCCACCGCGGCACCGACCCCCTCGAAATGGGTCACCCTGATGCGGTGCGGGCGCCCTGCCTCCACCCCGGCCTCGATCGCGGCGCCCGCGTCGTCGACGTGCACATGGACGTTCCACAGCCCGTCGCCGCCGATGATGACAAGCGAGTCGCCGAGCGAGTCCAGCCGACCGCGCAGCCGCTCCAACGCCTCGTCCGAGGCGTCCAGCAGATAGATGACCTCGTACGCGGGGCCGCTCGCCGCCGCGCCGCCGCTCCCGTTCCCGGGCTGCGGGCCGGTCGGGTCGGCCGCCGCGTCCTGCCGGTGGCCCGGGCAGGAGACGTGGTGGGTGACGGGTCCGTCGGGCCGGCTGCCGGTGACCGCCTTGACCAGCGCGCCGAGAACGACGACCAGCCCGTACCCACCGGCGTCCACCACGCCCGCACGGGCCAGTACGTCCAGCTGTCCCGGGGTGGCGTCCAGGGCCCTGCGCGCCCCCTCGAAAGCGGCTCGCACGACGTCCTCCGCTCCCCTGCCGACAGGGCCCGCGGGCCGGCCGACGGCTTCGCCCTCCGCTTCCGCAGCGGCTTCCGCAGCGCCTTCGGCGGCGGCTTCGGCGGCGGCTTCGGCGGCGGCTTCGGCGGCGGCTTCGGCGACGCTGAGGATCGTGCCGCCCACCGGGTGCGCCACCGCAGCCGCCGCCGCGCGCGCCGCACCTCCGAGCGCGTCGGCGAAGGTGCCGCCGTCGGCGCCGGTCCGGGCGACACCGCGCAGCAACTGGGCAAGGATCGTGCCGGAGTTGCCGTGCGCACCGATCAGAGCTCCGTGGGCCATCGCGCCCAGCGCCTCGGATGCGGTCGGCTCCCCTGCCCACGCGGCCTCGACGGCCTGCGCGGCGGACTCCATCGTCAGATAGAGGTTGGTGCCGGTGTCGGCGTCCGCGACCGGGTAGACGTTCAACGCGTCGATGGTCTCGCGCGCCCGGCCCAGATCCTCCAGTGCCTCGGCACACCAGGTGCGCACGGTGTGGGCGTCGAGCGGGTGCGGCACGGGTCTCGGACCTCCTGGCGGACTGAACTGCTGGACGCGGGGGCACTTCTCGTCCCGTCAGTCTGCCCGCAAGGTCGCCGTCGCACGGCAGTGCGTCGAAATCCGGCAGCAGATCGGACGCGGCGGGGCGCGGCGGCGAACCCGGGTGCGTCGGTGCGCGCGAGCGGGCTTCGTCCGCCGGCCGGTGGAGCACCCGTCCGGGCGTCCGTACGCGTCCGGTGGCGGGCCCGGGTACGGGTCACCGGACCTGATTTCGGTGTTGGGAGCTCGCCGTTGTATGCTGCTCCGGTTGCCTGACACCGTTCAGGCTTTCCACCCCGGGGCTGTTGGTCTCTCCCGATCATCGGGAAGAGTTCTCGGCCGCGCTCGGAATTCACCGTACGTGCATCTGAAGTCTTTGGAGTGACCCGTGGCTGCCAACTGCGACGTCTGCGGCAAGGGGCCGGGCTTCGGCAACAGCATCTCCCACTCGCACCGCCGCACCCCGCGTCGCTGGAACCCCAACATCCAGCGCGTGCGTGCCGTGGTCGGTCGGACGCCGAAGCGCCTCAACGTCTGCACCTCGTGCATCAAGGCCGGCAAGGTCTCGCGCTGAAGCGGTTTCCGCAGCGCAGCCTCTCCGGTCGCCGAAGAGCCGGTCCACCTCGAGTGGACCGGCTCTTCGTCATTTCCGCCGCCGCCGGACGCGGCCCCGCCGGGCGGGCCGGCGGGGAACCGCTTCAGCCCCGGGCGCGCCAGCCGTGATCGACCGGGCCGATCCCCGCCCCCAGCGGGAAACCGGCGGCGATCGCACCGGTGACGTACTCCTTGCCCGCCGCCACGGCCTCGGGCACCTCCTGCCCCTTCGCCAGCTCCGCCGCCACCGCGGAGGCCAGCGTGCAGCCCGTACCGTGCGTGTGCCGGACGCGGTGACGCGGCGCGCGCAGCCAGTGCTCGGCCGTACCGTCCCACAGCAGGTCCGTCGCGTCCCCGTCGGCAAGATGGCCGCCCTTGATCAGCGCCCAGCGGGGCCCGAAGGCGAGTACGGCGTCGGCCGCACGCCTCATGTCCTCCTCCGATTCGACGCGGATTCCGGTGAGCTGCCGCACCTCGTCGAGGTTGGGGGTCGCCACAGTCGCAGCGGGAAGCAGCCTGCCGCGCACCGCTTCGAGCGCGTCGGCCGCCAGCAGCGGGTCCCCGTGCTTGGAGACGCCGACCGGATCGACGACCACCGGCACCGTCAACTCCGAGAGCAGCTCCGCCACGGCCTCCACCACCGGTGACGAGGAGAGCATCCCGGTCTTCACGGCATGCACCCCGATGTCGTCGACCACGCTGCGGAACTGAGCACGCACCGCCGCCACAGGAAGTTCCCAGGCCCCCTGCACGCCCAGGGAGTTCTGCGCGGTCACCGCGGTCAGCACACTCATTCCGTGGGTGCCGAGCGCCAGCATCGTCTTGAGGTCGGCCTGGATGCCGGCGCCGCCTCCGGAGTCGGAGCCGGCGACGGTCAGCACCCGCGGGGGTACGGGTGTGGTGTTCATGTCCTGTCCTCTCCGAAGTGGTCCCAGCCTCCGGCCCTGTCCCAGGCCACCCCGTTGACGGTGACCCTCGACTGGGCGGAGGGGTGCAGTACCTCGCCGATCCTGCGCCAGCGCGCGGGCAGCTTGCGGTCGGGTGGGAAGGTGGCCACGATCGCGTGGTCCTCTCCCCCGGTGAGCACCCACTGCAACGGGTCGACGCCCACCGCTTGGCCGATGTCGTGCATCTGCGCCGGGATGTCGAAATCCGCCGAGCGCACGTCGATCAGCACTCTGCTGGCATCGGCGATGTGGCCGAGGTCGGCGATGAGCCCGTCGCTGACGTCCGTCATGGAGGTCGCTCCGAGCCCGGCCGCCGCAGGCCCCGCGTGGTACGGGGGCTCCGGCCGGCGGTGCGCCTCGACGAACGCCCTCGGAGAGCGAAAGCCCCGGGCCAGCACGGCGTGGCCGGCCGCCGACCAGCCGAGCCAGCCGGTCACCGCGACCACGTCGCCGGGCTGCGCGCCCGAGCGGGTCACCGGCTCACGCCCCTGGAGATCGCCGAGCGCGGTGATGGAGACCGTGATCAGGTCTCCCCGGGTCACGTCCCCGCCCGCGACAGAAGCGCTGGCCACCCTGCACTCGTCACTGATGCCGTCCATCAGCTCCGCGGGCCAAGTCACCGGGAGTTCGGCCGGCAGGACCAGCCCGAGCAGCAGCGCGGTGGGCACCGCGCCCATTGCGGCGATGTCGGCGAGGTTCTGCGCCGCCGCCTTGCGGCCCACGTCGTACGCCGTGGACCAGTCGCGGCGAAAGTGCCGTCCCTCCAGGAGGATGTCGGTGCTCGCGACCACCCTGCGGTCGGGAGCGGCGACCACGGCGGCGTCGTCGCCGGGGCCCAGCCGGACGGCCGGAGTGGCGGTGACCCGGGAGGTCAACTCCCGGATGAGCCCGAACTCCCCCAGTTCACCGACCGTCGCGGGAGTCCGGGGGTGCCCCCCGGTGGAACTCAGCATCCGTCTGCCCTTTCGGCTGTGTGGCGCGCGACTTGGTGCGCGAGATGTGCGGTGGTCACGATGGGTGCGGCGGTCGTCGCGGTTGCGTCGTCCGCCGCAGGGGCGACCGCGGGCGGAGCAACCACCGTGTGGTGCCGGCTTCCGGTCTCCCACGGCTCGGCGCGGCGGCGTGGTGCGGGTCGCAGCGGACTCGTACCGCTCGGGGCGGGTACGCCGTCGGCACACCCGTACGGGCCGGCGGCGCCGACCGCCGGTGCGCGCGCCGGTCGTACGCAAACCCGCCCCGGTTCACGGCGGGGAGACACTCGCCGCTGGTGGCGGCGACGCGATAACGTGGCGTCCCTTCTCCACCCATGGTCCGTGAAGCCGCCCTGGAGGCCCCGTGGTACAGGCGTACATCCTGATCCAGACCGAGGTCGGCAAAGCCTCGACCGTCGCCGAGACGATCGCCGAGGTGCCGGGTGTGGTCAAGGCGGAGGACGTCACCGGGCCCTACGACGTCATCGTGCGTGCCCGGGCGGAGTCGGTGGACGAGCTCGGCCGTCTGGTCGTCGCCAAGATCCAGCAGGTGAACGGCATCACCCGCACGCTGACCTGCCCGGTCGTCCATCTGTAGCTCCCCGCGTGTTCGCCCGGTGAGCTCCCTCTCGCCGGATGGCCTGCCTGCCGCATTCGCCGGCCCGTGCGAGGCGGGCGGTCGGTCCGCTTTCCACGACCCGCGGACGGGGCGGTACGCGGTCCGCGTCGCCCCCGGAGCAGGCGGTCGCGAGACCGCCCCGCCGGTTCGTACGGGTGGCGGGCGCCGCGGTCGCGGCACCGACGCACACCGGCTCGGCAGTTGGGCCTCGGTGTCGCTGTACGGCTGCCCTTCGGCGGCCACGACTCGCGCCCGGCAGTGAGACTACAACCCCCGACCGGCACTCGCCCCCAAGTCCCCGCGCGAACGCGGTCCCCCGGGGGCTCGCGCCGGTGTGACTCCGCCCGCGCGCCGCCTAAAGCCGCACGCCCCCGGCCCGTGCACAGCGCGCACCCGGCCCCGAGTACGGGCGATGCGCAGCCCGTTCGCCGCTCGTGCGCAGACCGTACCCAGCCGTGCGCAGGCCGGAACCGGACCGCCCCAGCAGCGGACGGGGCAGCGGACCGGGTTCAGCGCAGACCGGTGGAACGGTGCAGCGCAGCCTGCAGCAGACGGTCGACCAGCTCCGAGTAGCCCACTCCGGTCGCCCCCCACATCTGCGGGTACATCGAAGTGGGGGTGAAGCCTGGCATCGTGTTGACCTCGTTGATCACGTACTCCCCGTTGTCCAACAGGAAGAAGTCCGCGCGCACCAGGCCCTCGCAGGAGACCGCCTCGAAGGCGTCCACCGCGAGCCGGCGCACCTCCGCCGTCTGCTCCTCGCTCAGCGGAGCCGGGATGACACCCGGCGCGGCATCGATGTACTTCGCCTCGAAGTCGTAGAAGTCGTGCTGTCCGGGCGGCGGGATCTCCGCAGGGACACTGGCGCGCGGCCCGTCGCCGAACTCCAGGACACCGCACTCGATTTCGCGGCCGTGCAGCATCGACTCCACCAGGACCTTCGGGTCGTGGCGCCGCGCCTCCTCCACCGCCTCGTCCAGGCCGGTGACGTCCTCCACCTTGGTGATGCCCATCGACGAACCGGCGCGGGCGGGCTTCACGAAGACCGGCCAGCCGTGGTCGCCGGCGAAGTCGACGACCTTCTTGCGCGCCGCCGCCCGGTCCTGCTCCCACTCACGGGGCCTGAGCACCGTGTAAGGCCCCACCGGCAGCCCGTAGGAGGTGAAGACGCGCTTCATGTACTCCTTGTCCATGCTGACGGCGCTGGAGAGCACACCGGCACCGACGTACGGCACTCCGGAGAGCTCCAACATCCCCTGGAGCGTGCCGTCTTCGCCATAGGGACCGTGCAGCACGGGGAAGACGACGTCGACGTCGCCGAGCTCCTCGGGCACGGCACCCGGCTCGCAGGCGAGCACCTCGCGGCCGGTCGGCTCCAGCGGCAGCAGCACCTTGCCGCTGCCCTGGGTCGGCAGGCGGTCGACGTCCGGCAGCTTGCCGCCGCCGATGGCCATTCCGGCGGGGTCGTCAACGGCCCGCACCCAGCGGCCGTCCCTCGTGATGCCGATCGGCAGCACGTCGTACTTGTCCCGATCGATGGCGTTGAGTACCGCGCCCGCGGTGACGACGGAGATCCCGTGCTCTGAGCTGCGCCCGCCGAAGACAACGGCGACGCGCGGCTTGGACGGCTGACTGGAGGCGTTAGACGTGCTCATCGCCTCGAGATTACCGCCCCGCCGGGCCTCTTCGGCAGTCACGGCACGGGAACCGGAACCGGGCGCACCGCGAAGTCCGCGTCGCAGCGGCTCGCGACCCGGCCGCGAGCCGCGAACGGCGGATCCGTTGCGCGAACTGCCGCTCGTACGGTTCGGGCTCAGCGCACCTCGGCCTTGGCCGAACGCGACATCAGATCCTTCAGCGCGGCCTTCGGCGACTTGCCCTCGTGGACGATGCTCACCACCGTCTCGGTGATCGGCATGTCCACCCCGTGCCGCTGCGCCAGATCCAGCACGGACTCACAGGACTTGACGCCCTCCGCCGTCTGCCGGGTGACCGCGATCGTCTCCTCCAGGGTCATCCCGCGGCCGAGGTTGGTGCCGAAGGTGTTGTTTCTCGACAACGGCGAGGAACACGTCGCGACCAAGTCGCCCATCCCCGCCAATCCGGCGAACGTCGCGGGATCCGCACCGAGCACGAGTCCCAGCCGAGTGGTCTCGGCCAGCCCTCGCGTGATCAGCGAACCCTTGGCGTTGTCGCCCAGCCCCATGCCGGTGGCGATTCCCACCGCAAGGCCGATCACGTTCTTCACCGCACCGCCGAGCTCGCACCCCACCACGTCGGTGTTCGTGTACGGCCTGAAGTACGGGGTGTGGCACGCAGCCTGGATCCGCTTGGCCACGCTCTCGTCCTGACAGGCAACGACCGAGGCGGCGGGCTGGCGAACGGCGATCTCCTTGGCGAGGTTGGGACCGGAGAGCACCGCGATGCGCCTCGGGTCGGCCCCCGCGCTCTCCGCGACGACCTCACTCATCCGCTTCGCCGTACCCAGCTCGATGCCCTTCATCAGGGAGACCAGCACGGTGTCGGCGGGCAGTTCGCCCGACCACAGCGCGAGGTTGCCGCGCAGGGTCTGGGAGGGCACCGCGAGGACGGTGAACTCGGCCTCGTGGGCGGCCTCCGCCGGGTCGGTGGTGGCTCGCAGGTTCTCGGGGAGCTCAATACCGGGGAGGTAGTCGGGGTTCGTGCGCTCCGAGTTGACCGCCTCGGCGATCTCGCCGCGGCGCCCCCACATCATCACGTCGCACCCCGCGTCCGCGAGCACCATCGCGAACGCCGTCCCCCAGGAACCGCTGCCGAATACGGCCGCCTTCGTCACGCCTTCTCCTCCTCGGAGGTCCTGCTCCGGTGTCTGCTGTTCTTGTCGCTGTCGCTGTCATTGTCGCCACCGTCGCTGCGACTGCCGTCGCTGCCCGGCTCCCGGCGCCGTCCGACGCCCCATGCGTCCACGTCTTCCGGAGCGGTGCCGCCGTGCTGTTCCGCCGCCTCGGCCCGGTGGACCGACAAACGCTTCGCGGGCGCGGGTTCACCGCGGATGTCCGCCAGTTGCCGGGTGATCGCCTCCATGATCAGGTCGGTCACCTCGCGCAGTACCTCGGCCGTCGGCTCCACGCCGCAGAACGCGGAGAGGTCGACCGGTGGACCGGCCTTGACCTGCAACGTCCTGCGGGGAAACAGGTATACGCGCCTGCTCTTCGCATAAGGCGGCACAACCTCGTGCGCACCCCACTGCGCGACCGGAATCACCGGCGCCCCGGTTCGGAGCGCAACGCGCGCAGCCCCGGTTTTGCCGTCCATCGGCCACAGGTCGGAGTCTCGGGTGAGCGTCCCCTCCGGATAGAACACCACTCCCTGACCACGGTCGATGGCCTCGACCGCGGCGCGAAAGGCGCCTATGGCACTGGCAGTCTCGCGGTAGACGGGGATCTGGCCCGTTCTGCGCATCATGCTGCCGACGAAGCCTCTGCCGAAAAGGTTGACCTTCGCAAGGAAGCGAGGCATCCGTCCCGCGTTGTACTGATAGTGGGCGTAGGAGAGCGGGTCGAGATACGAGTTGTGATTCACGACAGCGATAAAGCCGCCCTCGGCCGGAATATGCTCCATTCCCCGCCAGACACGCTTGAAGAGAAGGTTCATCGGCGGCTTCACCAAAGCCGCGGCAAAGCGGAACCAGAAGCCGATTCTCCGGCGGGCCACCCGAACACCATCTCCTCTTGAGGTTGCGCTTCCGCTGCCACCGAACGGGTCGAGGACAACCGCACAAGTGTGGCGCTCCGACCCCACGCTGTCGACCTCACGGTAACGCCGGGCGCCGGACGCGGGTAAGAATGGGCGCGATGCTTCGTGACGCACAGGCGGGGGTCGCGACCGGCTGGACTCTGATCGTCCCCCTCAAGCCACTGACCAGGGCGAAGTCCAGACTCTCGACCGCCGCTGACGAGGTGCTGCGCCCTGCGCTCGCCCTCGCGTTCGCGCTCGACACCGTCTCAGCCGCTTTGAAGTGCCCGGAGGTCGCAGCTGTGACGGTGGTCACCGACGACGAGCTGGCGGGCCGTGAACTCGCCGCGCTGGGCGCCCGGGTGGAACCTGACACCCCACGACTCGGCCTCAACGCCGCTCTCTCCCACGGCGCGTACGCCGTACGCTCCCGCACGCCGAGGGCGCCGCTCGCCACGCTCAACGCGGACCTCCCCGCCCTGCGTCCCGCGGAGCTCGGCCGGGTACTGAACGCCGCCGCACAGGCGCCGCGCTCGTTCCTCACCGACGCGGCGGGCAGCGGCACCACGCTGCTGTCGGCCGCTTCCGGCGAGCCCCTCGTGCCGGCGTTCGGCGCGAACTCGCGGCTGTCGCACCTCGCCTCGGGCGCGCGGGAGCTGGACCTGACGGATGTGGCGAGCGTGCGTCACGACGTGGACACCGGAGAGGACCTCACCGCAGCCCTCGCTCTGGGCGTCGGGCCGCACACGCTCAGAACGTCTGGAGCGTCACCACGGTGACACGCCCCCGTACGGCCTCCCTGGCGGGAGCGTCGTCGTCCTCGACCTCGATACGCACGCGCTGCCCCGGGCGCAGCAACAGAAGGCCCCCGGCGTCGAAAGCGGCTGCATCGAAGGAAACCGGGGTGCCGTCGTCGAGCAGCACACTGCCGGAACGGGTGTGCGCGTCGAAGGTGTACGCGGTGGCCTGCATGCAAAGAGCCTAGCCGCAGGCCGGGCCCGGCAGACGCCCCGTCCCACCGGGCGGGCGGGGCAGGGACAGAAGGCGGACTGACAGACCGACAATCCGCTCGACAGCCGGCCGCCCGACGTTCCGGCGCTTCCGTCTGGCAGCACACGCCCCACTGTTCACGTAGCTGCGCACCCGACGCAGTCCTGCACAGCCCGGCACAGAGCGCCGCAACCGCGACGCTACCTGAGGTGGTGCGGACACACCGCGGGCCGGGCCCCCCGGCGGGGAGTCCGACCCGGCGATGACGAGTTGGCGGTCACCGCTTGCGCGCGGTGACCTTCTTCGCAGTGGTCTTGCGCGCACTGGCCTTGCGAGCCGGAGCCTTCTTGGCCGTGCTCTTCTTGGCCGGAGCCTTCTTGGCGGTGGCCTTCTTGGCAGTCGTCTTCTTGGCCGTGGTCTTCTTGGCCGGAGACTTCTTGGCGGTCGCCTTCTTGGCGGTGGTCTTCTTGGCAGTCGTCTTCTTCGCCGCGGCCTTGCGGGCAGTGCTGGTGGTCTTCTTCGCCGCCGCCTTCTTCGCCGCCTTCTTGGCGGCGGCCTTCTTGGTGGAAGTACCGCCGGAGAGGGTGCCCTTGGGTGCCTTCTTCACCGCGACATCGTTCTTCGGGAGCTTCTTGGTACCGCTGACCAGGTCCTTGAATCCCTGCCCCGCACGGAATCGCGGCACGGAGGTCTTCTTGACCCGCACCCGCTCTCCGGTCTGCGGGTTCCGGGCGTAGCGGGCAGGGCGGTCGACCTTCTCGAACGAGCCGAAGCCCGTGACCGAGACGCGGTCACCTGAGCACACCGCACGCACGATCGCGTCCAGTACGACATCGACCGCCTCAGCTGCCTGCTGACGGCCGCCCAGCTGGTCTTGGATTGCTTCAACGAGCTGCGCCTTGTTCACGTCTTCCCCTTCGGAGACATTGCCGGAACGAATGTGTTCAAGCTTTTTCGCACGGTAGGCAGATATACACAGCAAATCAAACACGAAACGGGCATATCACCCTAGTGCCGCAACGAACTGCCGGTTACGCAGAGGGGAAGCGGCCTCTCGCAATCTCCTCGAGCTCCTTCATCAGCCGATCAAGTCGCCGAGATGCCGCGGCAAGATCGTGCTTCGACGCGGCCGTGATGACCAGCAGCCTCCGGACAAGCACCTCCCGTTCACGGTCCGGGAGATGCAGCCTGCACACCTTGCGGTGCGCCTCCTTCAAGCCGGCGGCGACGGCGTCGTACAACTCGAGTTGACTGTCGCCTTCCATGCACCGATTGTGTCATCTAGGGCGAGTTGTCGCCTCAGGAGGGGACCAACACCGCCTCCGACCACAGAGTCGGAGCGGGAGGACGCCAGCCGATTACGCGCCAACTCACTCTGTTTTCAGACTAGTTCAAGCCAGGGCGCGATTAGTGGAGCGACACGCGACAGCGCCCCCGACCGCGACGGTCGGGGGCGCTGTGGTTGGCGCGGGGTGAGACCCAGTGCAGCTGCTCAGGTCTCACACAGTCTGTGTTCTCGGCTTGTGCACAGGCCGGTTGGCCTCGTACTCGGCGATGGAGTCGGCCTCCCGCAGCGTGAGGCTGATGTCGTCCAGCCCCTCGAGCAGGCGCCAGCGCGCGTTCTCGTCCAGCTCGAAGGCCGCGTCAACACCCGGCGCAAGGACCTTGCGCTCCACCAGATCGACGGTGACCTCCACCGTCGGGTCGGCCTCGGTCAGCTCCCAGAGTCTCTCCACCGTCTCCGGCGGCAGAACTACCGTGAGCAGGCCGTTCTTGAGGGAATTGCCGCGGAAGATGTCGGCGAAGCGCGAAGAGATGACGGCCTTGAAGCCGTAGTTCTGGAGGGCCCACACGGCGTGCTCCCGCGAGGAGCCGGTGCCGAAGTCCGAACCGGCCACGAGAACGGTCGCACCGCTGTGCGCGGGCTGGTTCAGCACGAACTCCGGGTCCTTGCGCCAGGCTTCGAAGAGGCCGTCCTCGAAGCCGTCCCGGGTGACCTTCTTCAGCCAGTGGGCGGGGATGATCTGGTCGGTGTCGACGTTGCTGCGGCGCAGCGGAACGACCCGGCCGGTGTGCGTGGTGAAGGCTTCCATGGCGGTTCAGACTCCCGCGGGCGTGGCGTCGGACAGTGCGGACAGGTCGGAGGGAGCGGCGAGGTGCCCGAGGACCGCAGTGGCCGCGGCCACCTGCGGTGAGACCAGATGGGTACGACCGCCCTTGCCCTGCCTGCCTTCGAAGTTGCGGTTGGAGGTCGAGGCCGAACGCTCGCCGGGGGCCAGCTGGTCGGGGTTCATCCCCAGACACATGGAGCAACCCGCATGGCGCCACTCGGCGCCCGCCGCCGTGAACACCTTGTCCAGTCCTTCCGCCACCGCTTCGAGCGACACCCGGACGGAGCCCGGCACCACCAGCATCCGGATGCTGTCCGCGACCGTTCGACCCTGCAACACCTCGGCGGCAGCCCGGAGATCCTCGATACGGCCGTTCGTGCAGGAACCGACGAAGACGGTGTCCACCGCCACGTCCCGCAGAGGCTGCCCGGCCGAGAGTCCCATGTACTCCAGGGCCTTCTCCGCCGCCAGGCGTTCACCGGCGTCCTCGAAGGTGGCCGGGTCCGGCACGGAGGCGCTGAGCGGCGCACCCTGACCGGGGTTGGTGCCCCAGGTGACGAACGGTGCGAGCTCGCCGGCCTCGATGACCACCTCCTGGTCGAAGACCGCGTCGGCGTCGGTGCGCAGCGTCTTCCAGTACTCCACCGCGGCGTCCCAGTCCTCGCCCTGAGGGGCGTTCTCACGGCCGCGCAGATAGGCGAAGGTGGTCTCGTCGGGCGCGATCATGCCGGCCCTGGCGCCCGCCTCGATCGACATGTTGCAGATCGTCATGCGCGCCTCCATCGACAACTTCTCGATGGCCTCGCCGCGGTACTCCAGCACATAGCCCTGACCGCCGCCGGTACCGATCCTGGCGATGACCGCCAGGATCAGGTCCTTGGCCGTCACGCCTTCGGGCAGCTCCCCGTTGACGGTGATCGCCATGGTCCGGAACGGCGACATCGGCAGCGTCTGGGTGGCGAGCACGTGCTCCACCTGACTGGTGCCGATCCCGAACGCGAGGGCGCCGAACGCGCCGTGCGTGGAGGTGTGGCTGTCGCCGCAGACCACCGTGGTGCCCGGCTGGGTGAGTCCCAACTGCGGGCCCACCACGTGGACGACACCCTGCTCGACGTCGCCGAGCGGATGGAGCCGGACACCGAAGTCCGCGCAGTTCTTCCGCAGGGTCTCCAGCTGAATGCGGGAGACCGGATCGGCGATCGGCTTGTCGATGTCCAGCGTCGGAGTGTTGTGGTCCTCGGTGGCCAGCGTGAGATCGGTGCGACGAACCGTCCTGTTGCTCTTCCGCAATCCGTCGAAAGCCTGTGGACTGGTGACCTCGTGCAGCAGGTGGAGGTCGATGTAGAGGAGGTCAGGCTCACCCTCGGCTCGCCGGACGACGTGGTCGTCCCAGACCTTCTCTGCGAGTGTCCGTCCCATCGTTTTCCCTCCGGCCGGCAGCTCTGCCAACCACATGTAGAGACCTTCGCCCCACCCAAACCCCCTCGTAATCACGCCGGGTGGTGGCCGTCACTCAAGCCTGGCGCTTTCTTCCCGAAATTGAGCTTGCGTTTCGTAATGTGAGACGTGAGTATCGACGCATGGACAACTCTAGTGGCGCCTCAAGCGGTGTGGGCGTTCTCGACAAAGCAGCTCTCGTACTGAGCGCTCTGGAGTCCGGTCCGGCAACACTCGCCGGACTGGTCGGAGCGACTGGACTGGCGCGCCCGACCGCTCACCGCTTGGCGGTCGCACTCGAGCACCACCGCCTCGTCGCCCGGGACATGCAGGGGCGGTTCATCCTCGGACCGCGACTCTCCGAGCTCGCCGCAGCAGCAGGAGAGGACCGTCTGCTCGCCTCCGCCGGCCCCGTGCTCACTCACCTCCGGGACGTCACCGGGGAGAGCGCGCAGCTCTACCGACGCCAGGGCGACATGCGCATCTGTGTCGCTGCGGCGGAGCGCCTATCCGGCCTTCGGGACACCGTGCCCGTCGGCTCGACGCTTCCGATGAAAGCCGGCTCGGCAGCCCAGGTACTGATGGCGTGGGAGGAGCCGGAGCGGCTGCACCGCGGCCTCCAGGGCGCCCGCTTCACCGCGACCGCGCTCTCGGGCGTACGGCGCCGGGGCTGGGCCCAGTCGGTCGGCGAGCGGGAGCCGGGGGTCGCTTCGGTCTCCGCACCCGTCCGGGGGCCATCCAATCGCGTCGTCGCCTCGGTGTCCGTCTCCGGGCCGGTCGAGCGACTGACCCGCCACCCGGGCCGCATGCACGCCCAGGCCATCCTCGAGGCCGCCAACCGACTCTCGGAGTCGCTGCGCCGAGGCTGACGCTCCCCCGATTCCCACCCAGCCGCGCCGACGAACACTGACAGCGTCGTCAGCTCGTCAGCCGGCCACACGCATCCGCGCCGCCCGCATCCGCCCGGCCGCCGTCTCGCCACGCCGCCCGACAGGTATGACGCCGAGCGCCCCACCCAGCCCGGAGCGCGGCATGTTCAGGTACACCGCCTCATGGGCACCGGCAGGCACCACATACGTCTCGTACCAGAAGCCGACCCGGCCCTCCTCGATCGCGACGCTCACAGCAATCTCCCCACCGGGCCCCAAGCCCTCGCCGAACTCGCTGCATCGACACCCATTGGAGAGCGGCGCTATCCATGATTGGATACTGGCACTCACCAAAGC
Organism: Streptomyces tardus; assembly: GCF_018101125.2. Lineage (GTDB taxonomy): Bacteria > Actinomycetota > Actinomycetes > Streptomycetales > Streptomycetaceae > Streptomyces > Streptomyces tardus. The sequence goes on from NZ_JAELVF020000001.1 coordinate 152,834, forward strand.
GAAGCGCAAGAGGGCATCCGAGAAATCTCGGCTCCTGCTCGGTGACCGGTCCCGCGGCGAGCGCCGGACCGCGCAAGGACCGTGGGAGCGCGGAGCGCGCCCGCGAGAGTCGAAGGGATCGGCAGTGCGGCTGGCGGAGTTGAGCGAGCGCAGCGGCGTTCCCCTCGCGACGATCAAGTACTACTTGCGGGAAGGCCTGCTGCCGCCCGGAGAGCGAATCAGCGCCACCCAGGCCCGATACGGCGAGGAGCACCTGCGCAGACTCGGCCTGGCGCGGGCGCTGATACAGGTCGGCCGGGTCCCCGTCGCCACCGCGCGGGAAGTCCTTCGGGCCGTGGACGACGAATCGCTGGACCTCAGCCGCCGGCTGGGCACCGCGGTGAGCTCACTGCCGCCGGTGGTGCGGGAGGAGAAGGCCGAGCCCGTCTCGACGTCCGCGCAGCAGCGCGCACGCGAGCTGCTGACCGCACTCGGCTGGGAAGATCCGCACCCAAACGATCCGTCCCACCTCTCGCTCGTCTCGGCGATCACAGCCCTGGAGAGCCTCGGCTACCCGTGCGAGGTCGCGCACCTGCTCCCGTACGGCCGCCTGGCGAGCGAGCTGGCAACCAGCGACATGGACCTCATGGCCGAGTTCGAGGGCACGACTCGGCTGGAAGCCGCCGTGGCTCTCACCGTGCTCTACGAGCCGGTGCTGCTCAGTCTGCGTCGGCTGGCACACGCGAGAGAGGCCGACAGTCGCTACCGCGAGCCCGAGGGCGGGTAGATCCCACGCCGACCGCAGGGGCAGGGGGAGGCGCCACAGTGCAGCGCCGGACAGGCGCCCGACGCTGCGCGGAGCCTGCCCGTCAAAGCCGCGAGAAACAGGCCGACGTTCGTGAACCGTCGCGCATCTGAGCCGGAAAGTCCGAGAAACAGCCGACATCTCCGGAAGCGCCGCGAAACAGAGAAGGCCCGCCATCCCTGAGGATGTCGGGCCCCGCTCGGTGATCGAGTACCCCCGACCGGATTCGAACCGGCGCTACCGCCTTGAGAGGGCGGCGTGCTAGGCCGCTACACAACGGGGGCCTTCGATCTTCTGAGCGAAGATCGTGCTGGGCTACCAGGACTCGAACCTAGACTAACTGAACCAGAATCAGTCGTGCTGCCAATTACACCATAGCCCACTGGGAATCAAGCCCTTCCGGGCCTTCTGTCCGAGTGTGCGCTTCCCGGTTTCGGCTTTCGGCCTGTCCCGTTCGGCGACAGGAAGAACATTACCCGATGGTGGACGGTGCTCCAAAACGGGTATCCACGCAGCCCGTCACCGCCGGTGAAAGCGCCGGCCCGGACTGCTCCGCCGAGTCCGGCCCAGCCGGAGCCGGGGACCCACCTGAGCACCACCGGGGTGAATCGGGCGCAGGCGCGAGCCGAGCCCGTAGGGCAGCCTTCCGACGCCCGAACCCGACAGCTAACCCGGTAGGCGGTCCACGGAAGGAGTTGCGGATCGTGGCCCCACGACACCGCCCCCACCCCCCGCACCCCCTCCCCGCTCCGTCAACGCGGCTGCACCGAAGCTGGTTTGCCCCTTCCCGAAGGCCTACCGGGAAGCAACGAAACGGCCGACTCCAGGGCGGTCGCACGGGCCGCTGCCGACACACCCGTGGGCCGCCGGAGCGACGGGGTCCCAGAGCGCCGCGCAGCCGTTCCGCGACCCCGAAACCGTCCAGGGGGAGAGCGCTGCTGAGCCCGACCGCCCCGATGCGGAGCCGGCACTGAACAGCAGAGGGGAGGGCGTCGGCACAGCCCCGAAGCCATGCTCGCACCCTCCCCCAGCGTGACGTCAGTCCTGCTGCTCCAGCCGCGCCAGGGCGGCATCGATCCGGACCAGCGAAGGCTCACGGCCGAGCACTTCGAGTGATTCGAAGAGCGGCAGCCCCACCGTGCGACCGGTGACGGCGACCCGAACCGGTGCCTGGGCCTTGCCCAGCTTCATCCCGTGCTGCTCGCCGGCCGCCAGCACCGCGTCCTTCAACGACTCGGCGTCCCAAGCGGCTTCGGCGAGGCCTGCACGGGCGGTCCGCAGCAGGTCCGCGGCGCCCGGCTTCATCGCCTTCTTCCAGGATGCCTCGTCCGACACCGGCTCCTCGAGAAAGAGGAAGTCGACGTTCTGGGTGATGTCCGAAAGCACCGTGAGACGAGTCTGGGCGAGCGGAGCGAGCTCGACGAACGCCGACTCGTCGAACGACTCCGGCTTCCACGGGGCGTGCGGAGCGCGCAGCCAGGGTCGGCACGCCTCGACGAAGTCCTCAACGGACAGCTCACGCAGGTGCGTTGCGTTGATCGCCTCGCACTTCTTGAGGTCGAACCGGGCCGGGTTCGCGTTCACCGCGGTGATCTCGAAGGCCGAGACCATCTCGTCCATCGTGAAGATGTCCCGGTCCTCGGCGAGCGACCAGCCGAGCAGCGAGAGGTAGTTGAGCAGGCCGGCAGGCAGGAAGCCCCGCTCCCGGTAGAGATTGAGCGAGGCCTGCGGGTCGCGCTTCGAGAGCTTCTTGTTGCCCTCCCCCATCACATACGGCAGGTGCCCGAAGAGCGGGGTGCTGCCGTTGCCGACGCCCAGCTCGGCGAGCGCCCGGTAGAGCGCGATCTGCCGGGGCGTGGAGGAGAGCAGATCCTCGCCGCGCAGGACGTGGGTGATCTCCATCAGCGCGTCGTCGACCGGATTGACCAGCGTGTACAACGGAGCGCCGTTTGCTCGCACGATCCCGAAGTCCGGGACGTTCTCCGGACTGAAGGTCAGCTCGCCGCGCACCAGGTCCTGGAAGGTGATCGACTCGTCCGGCATCCGGAAGCGGACGATCGCGGTGCGTCCCTCGGCCTCGTACGCGGCCCGCTGCTCGGCGCTGAGGTCGCGGCACTTGCCGTCGTACCCGGAGGGCTTGCCGGCGGCGCGGGCTGCCTCTCGACGGGCCTCCAGCTCCTCCCCGGTGCAGTAGCAGCGGTAGGCGTGCCCGGCTTCCTGAAGGCGCTCGGCGACGTCGCGGTAGAGGTCCATGCGCTCGGACTGCCGGTACGGCGCGTGCGGGCCGCCGACCTCTGGGCCCTCGTCCCAGTCGAGGCCGAGCCAGCGCAGCGAGTCCAACAGCTGCTCGTAGGACTCCTCGGAGTCGCGCGAGGCGTCGGTGTCCTCGATGCGGAAGACGAGGGTGCCGCCGTGGTGCCGAGCGAACGCCCAGTTGAACAGGGCGGTGCGGATCAGCCCGACGTGCGGGTTGCCGGTCGGGGAGGGACAGAATCGCACGCGTACCGCGGATGCCGAATTCTGGTCCGTGGACGGTGAGTTGGGTGCGCTAGCCACGCTTGACAACCTTGTTGGTGAGAGTGCCGATACCTTCGATGGTGACAGCGACCTCGTCACCCACATTCACCGGTCCGACGCCCGCCGGGGTGCCGGTGAGGACGACGTCCCCGGGCAGCAGCGTCATCGCCTCGGTGATGTGCACGATCAGGTCCTCCACGGACCTGATCATCTCGCTGGTGCGCCCGAGCTGTCGCTGCTCGCCGTTGACGGTGCACATCACGGCCAGATCGCTCGGGTCCACCTCCGTCTCGACCCAGGGGCCGAGAGGGCAGGACCCGTCGAAACCCTTGGCGCGAGCCCACTGCGCCTCGCTGCGCTGGATGTCGCGCGCGGTGAGGTCGTTGGCGCAGGTGTAGCCGAGAACCACCTCGTGAACGCGCTCCCTGGGCACCTGGCTGCACATTCGGCCGATCACCACCGCCAGCTCGGCCTCGTGGTGCACCTCCGAGGAGAAGGCGGGGTAACCGACCGGGTCGCCCGGGCCTGCGACGGAGGTGGAGGGCTTGAAGAACGCCACCGGAGTGTCGGGCACCTCCTGGCCCAACTCCCGTGCGTGCTCGGCGTAGTTGCGCCCGATGGCCACCACCTTGCTCGGCAGCGTCGGGGAGAGCAGCCGCACCTTGTCCAGTGGGATCTTCTGGCCCGAGCGTTCGAACTCGGCGAAAGGATGGCCCTTGATGATGTCGAGGACGGGGCCGCCCTCGGTGTTGGCATCTCCCTCCAGGACGCCGAAACCGACGGTTCCGTCCAGGGAGAATCTGGCGATGCGCACGGCTTGCCTGCCCCTAACTGAGGTGCTGCACACAGCACTGACCGCTGAAAACTGACACTCCAGCGTATCGGGCCCGCAGGGCACCGGGACTCAAGTGTTCCGGCACCCTGCGGGCCCAAGGGTTCTGCGGCCGGCCTGCGAGGCCGGTGGCGTCAGCGCAGCCGCGCCATCAGCGCGTGCTCGACGAGCGTGATCAGACCGCTCTTGGCGTCCGCGCGGTGGCGGGCGTCGGTGGTGATGATCGGGGTGTCGGGTCCGATCTGCAGGGCCTCGCGAACCTCGTCCGGGCTGTACGGCTGGTGGCCGTCGAAGCCGTTGAGGGCGATCACGAACGGCAGCCCACTGTTCTCGAAGTAATCCACCGCCGGGAAACAGTCCGCCAACCGACGCGTGTCCACCAACACCACCGCACCGATCGCACCACGCACCAAGTCGTCCCACATGAACCAGAAACGATCCTGACCCGGCGTACCGAACAAATACAGAATCAGGTCCTGGTCGAGGGTGATCCGACCGAAGTCCATCGCCACCGTCGTCGTGGTCTTGTCCCCGGTGTGGGTCAGATCGTCGATGCCCGCCGACGCCGACGTCATCACCGCCTCGGTACGCAACGGATTGATCTCCGACACGGCGCCCACGAAGGTCGTCTTGCCCACGCCGAACCCACCCGCCACCACGATCTTCGCGGAGGTGGTGGAGCGGGCCGCACCGCTAGAGCTTCCGAAGTCCACTGAGCACCCTTTCGAGCAGTGTCACGTCTGGCTGTCCACCGGCGGACTCGTCGCCGCCGGGCTGATGGATGGCGACTAGCCCGGCCTCGGCGAGGTCGGCGACGAGGATCCGGGCTACGCCGAGGGGAATGGAGAGGAGTGCCGAGATCTCGGCGACCGATTTGATCTCGTAGCACAGGCGGCAGATGCGCTGGTGCTCAGGGAGCTGGCCCTGGAGCTGCATCGCGTCCGCCGTGGTGTGCACCAGCGCCTCGATGGCGAGCTGGTAGCGCGGCCGGGTGCGGCCACCGGTCATCGCGTACGGACGCACCAGCGGCGACTGCCCGCCGCTGCTGCCGCCGCTCTGCGCCGGTCGACTGCCCTGGCCGTTCTGGCTGTTCTGATTGTTCTGGCCGTTCTGGCCGAGCCGGCCATCCTGGCCCGCTGGCTCACCGGAACCGCCCTGGTACGACTGCCGGCCCCGCGGCGGCTCCTGTCGCTGCCTGGGCGGCGGTGTGGCCTGCTGGTGGCTCGGCGTCGAGGGGAAGTTGAAGCGCTGGTACTGCGGGTCACTCTGCGGCTGCTGTGCGCTGCCGAACGGACCGCCTGGGGGCGTTGTCACGTCTCCTCCTCCGACTGCCGATGAACGGGAGCGTCCCCCGTGAGGCGCTCCCAAGTGCCGTTCGCGTGACCGCACTTTAAGGTGCGAGGACGCAAGAAGCACTGGGTTGGTTGCTAGTTGAGAAGGCTTCCTTGCAGTTCCGAGCGGAGTTCCGGGGTCAGAACAGTGCCCGCCCGATCCACCAACAGCGCCATCTCATAACCGACAAGACCGATATCAGCCTCCGGATGAGCGAGAACAGCCAACGACGAACCATCCGAAACCGCCATAATGAAGAGGAAACCACGCTCCATCTCCACCACGGTCTGGTTCACCGCCCCACCCTCGAAAATCCGCGAAGCCCCCTGCGTCAACGACGTCAGACCCGAAGCAACCGCCGCCAACTGATCGGCACGATCCCTCGGAAAACCCTCCGACATCGCCAGAAGAAGACCGTCGGCGGAAACCACCACCGTGTGCGACACCCCAGGGGTGTTCTCCACAAAATTGGTGATCAACCAGTTCAGGTTCTGCGCTGCCTGGCTCATCGGGCTCACACTAACGCTCCTGATCGTAGGTGCTGCCGGTGCTGGATCCCGGCTGGTCGGTCTGGCTTGCTCCCTGGCTGCCGGCCCGTCCCTGACGGACACCGCGGTGCAGGTTGCTGAGCCTGCCCCGGACGTCCTCGGGGGAACGGGACACCTGGGGGCCTCCCTGCAGGGTCTGCTCCGCGGTGCCCTCGACCAGATTGGCTCTGGGTACCCGGCGCGGCAGACCCGAGATGGTGACGCCCCCGGCCTTGGGGTGACGGACGCTTTCCGCCCGCTCCCAACGCTCGTCGTTCGTCGAGCGCCATTCGCCTTCGTCGGAACCGGACTCCCGCGGTGGCTCCGGGGCCGACTCCGGCTGGACCTGCGGTGCCTCGGGCTCTTCGAGGGACTCTTCGCCACTCTCCCGACGCGGCAGACCCGCGTTCGTCAAAGAGGGTGAAGTGTCCGACGAAGATCCCGGACGATCAAAGCCTACGCGCTCCCGACCGTCAGCGGGAGCGCCGGGGCCAGGTTCGCGCGCGGACCCGTCGGCGGCACCTGCTCCGCCAGACTGTACCCCGCCTTCGGGGACTCCTTGCGCAGCCCAACTTCCCGCACTCCAGGGGGCGTTGAGGCCCTCGCCCTGACGTGTGGAGCCACTGAGAAGGCCGGATCCGGCACGGAAGGCGGGGCTGCCCTGACCGAAGGCGTCGAAGGACTCTCCGGTGACCGGCCCGCCCGGCCTCTGACCCAGGGTTCGGCCGGGAACCCGGGTGTGCAGCCCGCGGGCCGTCAGCGGATCGGAGTCGTAATGCCGCCCCTCCGGGCCCTGACCACCGTCCTGCCCCTGATCGAACCCCAGGCCCTGATCGAACCCCAGACCCTGGTGGGCGCCCTGCGAGCCGCCGCGGTCGCCGCTTCCGGGGCCGTGCGGCAGCCCGTCGCCGGAAGGCGGCGGAGGGAGCCCCCCACCGTGCTGCTGATCGCCGTACCCCTGGCCGTGCGCGTAGGTCTGGTCCGGCCCCTGCGGAGAGGTCTGGTCCGGCCCCTGCGCGTACGTCTGGTCCGGCTCGTACGCGTACGTCTGGTCCGGCTCGTACGGGGCGTACCCCCGGCCCTGCTCGTCCGGCGCGTACCCGCCGGGGTACGACTGCTCCGACGCGTACGGGCCGCTCTGCGCTCCGGCTCCGTACGACTCGCTGCCGAAGGCGTCCGACTGCCCGAAGGCTGCGAACGTCTCGCCCCGGCCGCCGCCGTCGCCCCCGGCCGGGGGCGAGCCCCGCCGCTGGGGCGGCGCGAAGGCGTCGTAGTGGTCCGGGTCGTCCTCGAGGCCGTCGCCGTACCCGCCGGGATCCGGGCCGTCGCCGCCGAGGACGCCCGCCCCGAAGGGGTCTCCCGCGCCGGGATCCAGTGCGGCCCTGCCGCCGTTCGCGAAGGGCGCCGCGGGTCCCCCCGCCTCCAGCGAAGCGGTATCGCCCGGCGCCTGCCCCCCGGCGACGTGCGGGCCTCCGATCTGCGGGGGCGAACCGGCCGGGGACGACTGATCGGGAACGATGCGGGAGACGCTGAAGCCCTCCTCCACGTACCCCTGGCCGCCTCCACCGTGGGTGATCGCCTCGGGCAGCATGACCAGCGACGTGGTGCCCGCCTGCTCACCGGAGGGCCGCAGCTGGACGCGGATGCTGTGGCGGTCGGCGAGCCGGCCGACCACATAGAGGCCCATCCGCTGCGAGATCGCCGCGTCCACCTTGGGCGGATCGGCCAGCTTGTGGTTGATGTCCGCGAAATCCTTGGCGGTGAGACCGATGCCCTTGTCGTGGATCTCGATCATCACCCGGCCGTCGGGAAGCCTCGTCGCCGTGACCCTGACCTTCGTCTGCGGCGAGGAGAAGGAGGTGGCGTTCTCCAGCAGCTCGGCGAGCAGGTGCACGAGGTCGGTGACGACCTGGCCGTGGATGTCGCTCTCCGGGACACCGGTGATCTCGATGCGCTCGTACGCCTCCACCTCCGAGGAGGCGGCGCGCATGACGTCCACCAGCGGTACCGGCTCGTTCCAGCGGCGCACCGAGTCCTCTCCGGCGAGGACCAGCAGATTCTCGCCGTTGCGGCGCATACGGGTCGCCAGGTGGTCCAGCTTGAAGAGGTTCTCCAACTGGTCCGGGTCGGCCTCGTTGTTCTCCAGATCGGTGATCAGGCCGAGTTGGCGCTCGATCAGGCCCTGATTGCGACTGGAGAGGTTGGTGAAGATCGCGTTGACGTTCCCGCGCAGCAGGGCCTGCTCGGCGGCCAGCCGCACAGCCTCACGGTGGACCTGGTCGAAGGCGCGGGCGACTTCGCCGATCTCGTCCCGGCTGTCGATCGGGATCCGGCGCACATCGGTGTCGACCTTGCCCGGGTCCGTGCGCGAAAGCTGCTCGACCAGCGACGGCAGCCGCTGCTCGGCGACGTCGAAGGCGGCGTTGCGCAGGCGGTTCATGTTGCGGCTCATCGCACGGGCCATGAAACCGGCGACCAGGAAGGCGATCAGCAGCGCGGCGAGCACGATGGCTCCGTTGATGATCGCCTCACGCTTGGCGTCTGCGGCGATGTCGCCGGCCTCGCTGACCGCCCGGTCGGCGAGATCGCGCTCGACGGTGCGGTACACGTCGAACTTGGCGGTGGCTGCGGTGTACCAGACCTCGGAGGTGACGCCGTCCTTGGCGAGCGCGGAGGGCGAGGCGCCGGTGGCGATGAGGTCGGTCATGGCCTGCATGCCGGGCGGCGCCACGACGTCCTCGTCCGCCTCCTCCGCCTTCGCCTTCTCCTCCTCGGCCTTCTTCTGCAGCCCTTCGAGGTCGGCGCGCAGTCGGGCGTTGTCCTCCTCGGTACCGGCGGCGAACGCCTCGGTGAGCGCGATGTTCTCCAGGTACGCGTACGAGCCGAAGGCGGTGACCTGCTCCTTCTTCGCCTCTTCGCCCGGCCCCGGCTTCACCAGCAGATGGGTGCCGATGGAGCGGGTGAGCGACTCCGCGGCCTTGGCGAGGGAGACGGCGTAGACGGTGCGGCCGTAGGAGGTGATGTTGCCGGAGTCGAGGCTGAGTTCGTTGGCGAGGTTCATCAGCGGGTGCTGCACCTCGACGTAGCCCAGCTGCGTCTTCACACCACTCAGGGCCTTGGTGTAGGCGCCCTGCCTGAGCTCGTCGAGCTTGGGCTCCGCCTCGGCCACGCCGTCGAGCCGGTGCTGGAGGCTCGCGGTCTTCGGCGCCCGATCGGCGGCGGCGTGGAAAGCGTCGGCGGCCTCGTCGGTCGCCTTGCGCGACTCAACGACCTCGGCGGCGTCCTGCTCACCCTTGAGCAGCGGAGCGACGGTGCGATCTCGCTCGTCGAGGAGGGCGTGGCCGTACGCGGTGGCGGCGCGCACGAGCTCGGCGGTCTTCTCGGCGTCCTCGGCGGCGTTCAGAGTCTGGACGGAGTTGCGGACAGTCAGCCCGCCGAAGATCAGCGCCACCAGGACGGGGATCAGCAGAATCGCGTTGAGTCTGGTCGCCACGCGCCAGTTGCGCAGCGCGAACCGGCTGCCGCTGCCCTCCTCCTGCGCACCCGGAGGCTCGGCTGACGTCGCCGAACCGCGCGGCGGCGTGAAATTTCCCCGCGACTCCGGCGGCGGAGATGCCGTCTTGCTTCGCCTCACTCGACCAAACCCTCTCGGCGTCGGCACCGACTGCTTGTGGTGCCTTAACTACTGCTGAGTTCAGCGAATTCCAGCACGACCGACGGGCGCATTCCAAGCACTTGAAAGTGAGATGACCAGCACGTAGCGGAGAGACTCAATAGGACATATCCCTTAATCTCCACCAAAGCGACCGAGCTTGGATGCAGAACGCAACGATTCACCCACTGTTCGTGTTCGGTGTGGGTGCTATCTCTGTCGAACCGTTATGAACTCGCAGGACAGGGTGCATCGATCTGATGAACCCTGTCCTGTGCTCCTGTGCTCCTGTGCTCCTGTGCTCCTGGCTCCCCGTGCTCTCCGCCCCCTGCGCGCCACGGTCTGCCGCCCGGCCCCCGCGGCTGATCGCTCGGGTGGGCACTTCGGCGGGGCCGACTGACGGGGCATCTGCGGGCAGGCAGCCGCACGGTTGCCGGTCTACGGCGCGCCCGCCCAAGCGGACGGGCCTGCCTCCGAGGCTGCGGGGTCAGCGCAGCCGGGCCAGCAGCGCGTGCTCCACCAGCTGGATCAGTGCGGTCTTGGCGTCCGCGCGGTGGCGGGCGTCGGTGACGATGATCGGAGCGTCGGGTCCGATCTGCAGGGCCTCGCGGACCTCGTCCGGGCTGTACGGCTGGTGGCCGTCGAAGCCGTTGAGGGCGATCACGAACGGCAGCCCACTGTTCTCGAAGTAATCCACCGCCGGGAAACAGTCCGCCAACCGACGCGTGTCCACCAACACCACCGCACCGATCGCACCACGCACCAAGTCGTCCCACATGAACCAGAAACGATCCTGACCCGGCGTACCGAACAAATACAGAATCAGGTCGTCGTCGAGGGTGATCCGACCGAAGTCCATCGCCACCGTCGTCGTGGTCTTGCCGCCGGTGTGGGTCAGATCGTCGATGCCCGCCGACGCCGACGTCATCACCGCCTCGGTACGCAACGGATTGATCTCCGACACGGCGCCCACGAAGGTCGTCTTGCCCACGCCGAACCCACCCGCCACCACGATCTTCGCGGAGGTGGTGGAGCGGGCCGCACCGCTAGAGCTTCCGAAGTCCACTGAGCACCCTTTCAAGCAGAGTCACGTCCGGTGCGCCGCCCGGCTCACTGCCGCCGCCCGGCTGGTGGATGGCCACCATCCCGGCCTCGGCAAGGTCGGCGACAAGGATTCGGGCAACGCCCAGAGGTATGGCCAGCAGCGCGGACACCTCGGCGACCGACTTCACCTCGTTGCAGAGGTGGCAGATGCGCTGGTGCTCGGGCAACAGGCCGGGCAGCTGGGTCGGGTCGGCACTGGTACTGACGAGCGCTTCGATCGCGAGCTGATAGCGCGGCCGGGTGCGGCCGCCCGTCATCGCGTACGGGCGCACCAGCGGCTGGTCGCCCTCGCCTTCGTACGGCGCGCTGTGATCAGCGGCTCCGTACGATCCGGGCGAGGGGGGCGGGGTGGTCATGGCTCCTCCGGCGAAGCAGAAGGTCGACGAGACGGATGGGACGTGCTCGAGCTCAAGTACGGGGAGCTTGCGGTCAGTTGAGGAGGCTTCCTTGCAGTTCCGAGCGGAGTTCCGGGGTCAGAACAGTGCCCGCCCGATCCACCAACAGCGCCATCTCGTAACCGACAAGACCGATATCAGCCTCCGGATGAGCGAGAACAGCCAACGACGAACCATCCGAAACCGCCATAATGAAGAGGAAACCACGCTCCATCTCCACCACGGTCTGGTTCACCGCCCCACCCTCGAAAATCCGCGAAGCCCCCTGCGTCAACGACGTCAGACCCGAAGCAACCGCCGCCAACTGATCGGCACGATCCCTCGGAAAACCCTCCGACATCGCCAGAAGAAGACCGTCGGCGGAAACCACCACCGTGTGCGACACCCCAGGGGTGTTCTCCACAAAATTGGTGATCAACCAGTTCAGATTCTGCGCCGCCTGGCTCATCGGACTCAACTAACGCTCCTGCTGGTAGGTGGGGCGGTTGCCCCGGTCGTTGCTGCCGGGGGCCCCGCCGGCCTGACGGCCCTGCGCGATCCCCCGACGGAGGTTGGTGAGGCGACCGCGCACCGCGTCGGGCGCGCGGGAAACCTGCGGCCCCGACACCTGCACGGACTGCTGCTGCGCGGCCCCCTCCACCAGGTTTGCCTTGGGAACCCGCCGAGGCAGGCCCGAGGTCGTGACGCCGCCGGCGGCGGGTGTACGCAGTCGTTCGGCTCTGCGCCACAGCTCGTCGTTGGCCGAGCCGTTGCCGACGGAGGCCTGGGGCTGCTGCCCGGTCTCCTCCGGCCCCGCCTGCCGCTGGGGTGCGATCGGTGAGGCCGCTCCGGACGGGCGCGTCTGCTGCGGGCCCGGCTCCGACGGGGCGGGCTCGACCGACTGCGGGTCGCGGCTGAACCAGTTCGTCTCCATCTGCTCGAAGATGGGCGTACGGGTCTCCGCGGTGGCGGTCGCCGGAATCGGGATGTCCAGCTCGGTGGTGTCGTCGTGCACCGGCTGAGGCGCGTACCCGTGCGGCGAAAGCGGGTCCTGGCGCGCGTAGGAGTCGGGCTGCGGCGGCCCTGCCGGAGCACCGCCGTTGGTCCCGGGGCGACCGAAACCACCGTCGAACACCGACTCCTCGTGGCCGCGCGGCCGGTCGTCCGCGGCCCGTACCCGCTGCTGCTCGGCGGTGGCCTCACCACTGGCCCAGCTGGGGCGCTGGGCGCCACCGGCAGCTTCGTCGGAATGCTGCGGCTGAGCAGGACGGGCGTTCTGGGCGCGCTGGGGCAGCTGCGGGCGGCCCTGCGACGGCGCGGGAAGACCGGGACGCTCACCCGCTCCGGGCAGCGGAGCGGACTCCGCGTTCCGCGCGGTCTCCTGCCTCTGACTCTCGTCCGCCCCGCCGCGCTGCGGCAGCCTGGCCGGCAGCTCGCCTGCCGGCCCGCCGCGGGCGGGCAGCCGCGGCCTGTCCACGCCCTGGTCGGCCCTGGGCATCGCGGGCGCGGGGCCCGGGGCCGCGGGAGACGGCGTGGCGGGCGCCGGAGTGTTGCCGGCCGGACGGCCGCCGAACAGCGGCGCCGCCTGGCTCCCGCCGCCCTGACGCTGCGGCCCGCCGGGCCCGCCCGGGCCACCGGGACCACCACCGAGCCGTCCCGCACCGGGCAGCGCGGGGCGCGCTCCGCCACCGCCGACCTGGCCGCGTGTGGGCAGTGCGCCGAGCCGGCTGGTGCCGGGGGTGCCGCCCTGTGGCTTCTGGAGCCGGGGCGCAGGCGCGCCGGCACCGCCGGGCCCGCCCTTGTCCCTGGCCACCTGGCCGCTCTGGGTGACGTCGACGGGCAGCATGACCAGCGCCGTCGTACCACCGGAGTCCGAGGGACGGAGCTGGATGCGGATGCCGTGCCGCAGCGAGAGCCGGCCGACCACGAACAGGCCCATGCGACGAGAGACCGAAACATCCACGGTGGGCGGGCTGTTGAGCCGCTCGTTGATCGCGGAGAGGTCCTCGGGAGAGAGGCCGATGCCGGTGTCGTGGATCTCCACCAGCACCCGCCCGTCGGGCAGCGCGTGCCCGGTGACCTTCACCTTGGTCTGTGGCGAGGAGAACGAGGTGGCGTTCTCCAGCAGCTCGGCGAGCAGGTGCACGAGGTCGTTGACCACGCGCCCGGCGACCTCGATGGTCGGCACCCCGCTCAACTCGATGCGCTCGTACTGCTCCACCTCGGATGCTGCGGCGCGCAGCACGTCGACCAGCGGTACGGGACGGGTCCAGCGGCGCCCGGGCTCCTCGCCGGCGAGGACCAGCAGGTTCTCGCCGTTCCGGCGCATACGGGTCGCCAGGTGGTCCAGCTTGAACAGCGAGGCCAGCTGGTCGGGGTCGGCCTCGCGGGACTCGAGCTCGGAGATCAGCGAGAGCTGGCGCTGGATGAGCCCCTGGCTGCGGCGCGAGAGGTTGGTGAACATCGCGTTGACGTTGCCCCTCAGCAGGGCCTGCTCACCGGCGAGGCGCACGGCCTCGCGATGCACGTCGTCGAAGGCCGCGGCGACCCGGCCGATCTCGTCCCTGCTGTGCACGCCGACGGACTCGACGGTGGTGTCGACCTCCTGCGGGTCCGACTCCGAGAGCTGCTTGACCAGCTCGGGCAGCCGCCTGCGCGAGACCTCCTGCGCGGTGTCCTGGAGACGGCGCAACGATTTGACCATCGCGCGGGCCACCACGAAGGCGCCGATGAGCGAGATACCGAGGACCAGGACGATGAAGGCAATGTTGAGAATGACTTCCCGCTCCGCCTCCTTGCCCAGCTGACGGGCCTGCTGCTCCATCTCCGTCAGGAGAGTGGTCTCGATCTTCTCCATCTCGTCGATCTTCGTCCGGTCCTGGTCGTACCAGTCCATGTACGAGCGCTGGTCGGCCCTGATGCCGTCGGCGCTCTTGAAGACCCGGCTGGCGTACGCGTCCGCGGAGACGATATTGACGATTCCGCCGGTCAGAGACTTGATGAGCTGCTCCGCGCCGTCACCGTAGATCACCGTGAACCGCGCCAGAGCGGCGTCCTCGTTGTCCTTGGCGGTGCCGCCGAAACGGCGGTCGTTCTCCGAGAGCTTCGCACCGTCGGGGTTGGCCAGTCCGGCGCTGATGATCGCGCGCTGGATGGAGGCGTACTCCTTGGAAGTGGAGAACGCGGCCAGCGCCCGGGTGCTGTTGATCATGTCGGGGTTGCTGGTGGCCTGCGCCATGTCCTGCGAGAGCGTGAGCAGGGACTCGATGATGCGGTTGTAGTCGCTGACGGTCTCGGCGATCGCGTCGTCGTTCTCGTAGGAGCGGTCCCGGATGTCCTTCAGCAGGCCCAGCTGGCTGCCGATGCTCACGACCGTGGCCCGGACGCCGGCGAGCTCCTCGCTGTCGCCCGAGAACTCCTTGCTCTTCTCGTCGAAGGCCTTCTTCGCCTGGTCGCTGCGCTCCCTGGGGGCGGCGACCGCGTCGTCCTTGGCGTTGCCGTGCGCCGTCATCGGGCCCGCGGAGCGGTCGCGCTCCTCCTGGAGGGCGGCGGCCAGCGCGGTGGCCTGCTGCGTCATCTCCGTCAGCAGCTGCATGTTCTTGAGCTGCGCGGCCTCTTCGTTGGCGTCGACGACCCGGAAGGCACCGAGGGCGGTCGCTGCGACGACCGGCAGTGTGAGGAGGGAGACGAGCCGGGTACTGATCCGCCAATTGCGCAGCAGAAGCCGGGAGCCCGCGCTGGGCTCCGCCTCGGCCGTGGCGCCGTCCTGGGGTTCCTCCTCGGCAGCGGCGCTCTCCGCGCCCGCACCGTCGAGGTTCCGCACGAGCGGTGACTGGTCGTCGTCCTGCGCACGCTGTGGAGCAGAGCCGCGGTCGTTGGACCCGCGCAGCTCCGAAGCCGCTGCAGCCTTGCTGTCCCTTTTGAAACGTCCCTGCACTAGCGTCGCAACCTCTGGACCGGGCGTCCCGCCGGAGTGCGGCAGGACGGTGTTGAGCCGGAAGCTTTCACAGGGCCTTCCGGCGGTCGTGAGTGACCTACGTGCTTCCCCAGGGCCGCCGCGCGGCGCTGCTCTGCGCCCCGTGCGCGCCGACTGATGTCCCACGGCGGTCCGTGGAATTCCAGCACAGTGCCGGATGTCCAACAAGGGCCGGGAATCGACCTGTGACATAGGTGACCCTGCGAGGTCACAGCGTGACATTAAGTCAATAGGAACCAGGAGCAATTCGGGCGTTTGCGACCGACCAGACGGCACGGCAAGCTGCCCCGGCAGCGACACCGCTCGGCGTTCTGCGCGCATTGATATGGGGATGTCGCTTTGACCTCGCCGGGATACCGTCCGAAATGACGTGAATGCCCGTGTGCAGGTGAGGAAGCTCACAGACGGGGATTCGTCCGCGCCGCCCGGCGAGCGGGAAAGCGGGCATATTCTCGAGATTTACAGCTCGCCCAGCATAGACAAGCGAAGGCATAACTCCCAGTGAAGACGACCATGATCATGCGCAACACGGCCAACCCCCGGCGCACCACCTTGGCCCATCTCACCGATGCCGACGAGCTCACCCCGCACCAGAGCCCGTACGAGGCCCCGGGTGTCGTACTGCCGGCCGCCACGGCCAACCCCGAGCGCACCATACTCATGGAGGCTCCGGCGGACAGCTGAGAGCTCCTCGGCTCCGCGCCCCAGAGCTCGCGGAACACGAAAGAGCGGTGTGCGACGGCCCCTTGCGGGGAAGCCGTCGCACACCGCTCTTTCGTGTGGTCCCGGTGCTCAGCCCTGCCAGCTGTGCGGTGCCCGGAAGCCGCGTGCACGCTCCAGCCGACGCCAGCCGGCGACGCTGCGGCGGTGCGGACCCTGCGGCTCGGTCGGCTGACCGTGCGCCGCCCTCGCGAGCAGCAGCGCCGTCACCGCGGCGAGCTCCTCGTCGCTCGCAGTGCCCTTTTCGACCCGGACCAGGCTGGACGTCTGCTGAACGCTCACTTCGGCTCTCCTTCGCGCGGCGGTGATGGTGCTCGGTGCTGCGACGCTCCGAGCGCCGCGGCGGTCACTGCTCTCAGCTGTACAGCTGATCGCTGTTGGTGCTGATCGTTGTTGCCTGTTCCTGCGGGGTTGCCCCGGACGGGCTCACTGCGGCGGGTTGCCGTGCTTGCGGGACGGCAGATCCGCGTGCTTGCTGCGGAGCATCGCCAGCGAGTTGATGAGCACGTGCCGGGTCTGCGCCGGGTCGATCACGTCGTCCACCAGGCCGCGCTCGGCCGCGTAGTACGGGTGCATCAGCTCGGCCTTGTACGACTTGACCATCCGCGCCCTCATCGCGTCCGGATCATCGGCGGCGGCGATCTGCCGCCGGAAGATCACGTTGGCCGCGCCCTCCGCACCCATCACGGCGATCTCGTTCGTCGGCCAGGCGTAGGTGAGGTCGGCGCCGATGGACTGGGAGTCCATCACGATGTACGCGCCGCCGTACGCCTTGCGCAGGACCACCGAGATACGAGGCACGGTGGCGTTGCAGTACGCGTAGAGCAGCTTGGCGCCGTGGCGGATGATGCCGCCGTGCTCCTGGTCGACACCGGGCAGGAAGCCGGGCACGTCCAGCAGGGTCAGGATCGGAATGTTGAAGGCGTCGCACATCTGTACGAAACGCGCGGCCTTCTCCGAGGCGTGGATGTCCAACACCCCGGCCAGGGACTGCGGTTGGTTGGCGACGATGCCGACGACCTGGCCGTCCATCCGGGCCAGCGCGCAGATGATGTTGGTGGCCCAGCGCTCGTGGATCTCCAGACAGTCGCCGTCGTCGACGAGCTCCTCGATCACCTTGTGCATGTCGTAGGGGCGGTTGCCGTCGGCCGGCACCAGCTCCAGCAGGGAGTCGCCGCTGCGGTCCGCCGGGTCCTCGCTCTCGACGACCGGCGGGTTCTCGCGGTTGTTCTGCGGCAGCATCGAGAGCAGGAAGCGCACCTCCTCCAGGCAAGACTCCTCGTCGTCGTAGGCGAAGTGCGCCACACCCGAGGTGCCGGCGTGGACGTCGGCGCCGCCCAGTCCGTTCTGCGAGATCTCCTCGCCCGTCACCGCCTGGACGACGTCCGGGCCGGTGATGAACATCTGCGAGGTGTCCCGCACCATGAAGACGAAATCGGTCAGCGCCGGGCTGTAGGCCGCACCGCCCGCGCAGGGGCCGAGCATGACCGAGATCTGCGGAATGACGCCCGAGGCGCGGGTGTTGCGCTGGAAGATGCCGCCGTAACCGGCGAGCGCGGAGACGCCCTCCTGGATACGGGCGCCCGCTCCGTCGTTGAGCGAGACCAGCGGTGCGCCGGCGGCGATCGCCATGTCCATCAGCTTGTGGATCTTCTGCGCGTGCGCCTCGCCGAGCGCGCCGCCGAAGATGCGGAAGTCGTGGGCGTAGACGAACACGGTGCGGCCGTGGACGGTGCCCCAGCCGGTCACCACACCGTCGGTGTACGGCTTCTTGTCCTCCAGGCCGAAACCGGTCGCCCGGTGCCTGCGCAGGGCCTCCACCTCGTGGAAGGAGTCCTCGTCCAGGAGCAGCGCGATCCGCTCCCGAACGGTCAGCTTCCCCTTGGCGTGCTGCGCCTGGGTGGCGCGCTCGCCGGGCCCAGCGACGGCCTGCGCGCGAATGGCGTGCAGCTCTGCGGTGCGGCCACGGGCGTCGATCGGGGCGGCGGTGTCCTGGGCGAGATCGGTCATGTACAGACCCTACGAAACAGGCCCGCCAAACGCCCTCGTCAGATTCGTACAGTCTCGGCCGGGCTTTCATGGCTGTGCTGCACAGAACCGCCGCGCGGGCAGGCATCCGATGCCGGACATCTGCGATTCGCTGTCATCTGCGCTGTAGGGGTTCCACAGCTGCTGCTCGCCGGGTCGTAACCCACGGTTCTGCCTGGTCGGGTACGCCGAGCGGGCTCGGTCCGCGCCCCGGGATACGGGGTGCGCACCGAGGGCCGGGCCGGGCCGCCGTACCTGCCTGGACGGACGGCCCTTTGTCCGAGCCCGACAAGCCGCTCGACCCCGCGCCCGGTACTCCCAGCCGCGGTACGGACTGACAAATGTCGTCTCCTCTCCCCGGCGACGCCCGCGACGCCCGGCCCCTGCGCTCACTCGGTCGGCTCGACGCCGGCCTTCAGCAGCCCGTAGGTGTATGCGTCGTCGAGCGCCTGCCAGGAGGCGGCGATGACGTTCTCGGCGACGCCGACAGTGGACCACTCCGCACTTCCGTCGCTGGTGGAGATGAGGACCCGGGTCGTGGAGTTGGTTCCGTGCCTGCCCTCCAGGATGCGGACCTTGTAGTCGACCAGCTCCAGCCGCGCAAGCTGCGGGTAGACGCTCTCCAGCGCCACGCGCAGGGCGCGGTCCAGCGCGTTCACCGGGCCGTTCCCCTCCCCGGTGGCGACCGCGCGCTCGCCCTTCGCCCACACCCGTACGGTCGCCTCGTTGGCGTGCGAGCCGTCGGGGCGCTCCTCGGCGATGGCGCGCCAGGACTCCACCCTGAAGTAGCGCTTGGCTCCTCCGTGGCGGCTGCCGCCGCTCTCCGGGCTCGCGTGCACCTCGTCGCGCAGCAGCAGCTCGAAGGAGGCGTCGGCGGCCTCGTAGGTGTACCCCTTGAGCTCCTGTTCCTTGACCCGGGCGACGACGCGGCCGACGAGGTCGCGGTCGCCGGTGAGGTCGTAGCCGAGCTCCTTGCCCTTGAGCTCCACGGAGGCGCGGCCGGCCATGTCGGAGACCAGCATGCGCATCGAGTTGCCGACGAGCTCGGGGTCGGTGTGCTGGTAGAGGTCGGGGTCGACCTTGATCGCGGAGGCGTGGAGGCCGGCCTTGTGGGCGAAGGCGGAGACGCCGACGTACGGCTCGTGGGTGGAGGGGGTGAGGTTGACGACCTCTGCGATGGCGTGCGAGATGCGCGTCATCTCCGGCAGTGCGGCCGGCGGCACGACGGTGCGGCCGTGCTTGAGCTGGAGCGCCGCGACGACCGGGAAGAGGTTGGCGTTGCCGACCCGCTCGCCGTAGCCGTTGGCCGTGCACTGGACGTGGGTGGCGCCGCCCTCGACCGCGGCGAGGGTGTTGGCGACCGCGCAGCCGGTGTCGTCCTGTGCGTGGATTCCCAGGCGGGCGCCGGTGTCCGCCAGCACCTCGGCGACGACGCGGTGGACCTGGGAGGGCAGCATCCCCCCGTTGGTGTCGCACAGGACGACGACGTCGGCGCCGGCCCGGTGCGCGGTGGCGACGACCTCGGTGGCGTACGCGGGGTTGGCCCGGTGGCCGTCGAAGAAGTGCTCGCAGTCCACGAAGACCCGGCAGCCGCGCTCGCGGAGATAGGCGACCGTGTCCGCGACCATCGCCAGGTTCTCCTCCAACGTGGTCCGCAGCGCCAACTCCACATGACGGTCGTGGGACTTGGCGACGATGGTCACGACCGGGGCGCCGGAGTCCGCGAGCGCCACGACCTGCGGATCGTCCGCCGCGCGCGTACCGGCTCTGCGGGTGGCGCCGAAGGCGACCAGCTGGGCGTGCCGGAAGTCGATCTCCTGGCGGGCCCGTTGGAAGAACTCGGTGTCGCGCGGGTTGGCGCCGGGCCAGCCGCCCTCGATGAACCCGACGCCGAAGTCGTCGAGGTGGCGGGCGATGGTGAGCTTGTCCGCGACAGTGAGATTGATGCCCTCGCGCTGCGCGCCGTCGCGAAGCGTGGTGTCGAAGACGTGGAATGAGTCGGTGACGTCCGTGGTCATGCTGCTCTGGCTCCTACGGATGAGAGTGGGACCGGAATAGATGGCTCCACTTGCCCCATCATCCCGCGCGCTTCCCGGTACGGCGAAGGTGGGCCGTAAAACGAAAAGACCCCTCGCGGGTGCGAGAGGTCTGCGCGCGGGTCTGGGGCACGGTGTCCGCTGCCGCCTGGGATTCCCGGCGGTCAGAGGTCACTGCGGACCGGCGCGCTGTCGCCAATAATCATGACGGTCGAAAGCACACGGGGATTCTTGCACACCGCACCCGCACCGGGGACGACGTCTCATCATCCGGAACGCGGCCGGGCCGGCGCGAGGCGGGCGCGGACGAGGAGCGGCACAGCCGGCCCCGAACGCGCGGGCTTCCCGGCACACCTGCTCCGGGAAAGCCCGCACGGACGGATCGGGCTCAGCCCACCCGGTGCAGCCAGCCGTGCCGGTCCTCGATCGAACCGGACTGGAGGGCGAGCAGCGTCTCGCGGAGCTTGCGGGTCAGCTCGCCCGGCTCGCCGTCGCCGACCGTCCACTGCGCCCGAGCCGACTTCACGGTGCCGACCGGGGTGATGACGGCCGCCGTGCCGCAGGCGAAGACCTCCGAGATGCTGCCGTCGGCGTTCCCCCGCTGCCAGTCCTCGGTGGAGAGCTGGACCTCGCCGGTGGCGTAGCCGAGGTCCTCGGCGATGGTGAGGAGCGAGTGGCGGGTGATGCCGGGCAGCAGCGTGCCGGTGAGGCGGGGCGTGACGATACGGGCGTCCGCACCCGAGCCCTGCACGAAGTACAGGTTCATCCCGCCCATCTCCTCGACGTACCGGTGCTCCACCGCGTCGAGCCAGACGACCTGGTCGCAGCCCTGCTGCGCGGCCTCGGCCTGCGCGACGAGCGAAGCGGCGTAGTTTCCGGCGCACTTGGCCTCGCCGGTGCCGCCGGGGGCGGCCCGGGTGTACTCCTCGGACAGCCACACCGAGACCGGCTTGATGCCGCCGGGGAAGTACGCGCCGGCCGGGGAGGCGATCACCATGAAGAGGTACTCGTTGGCCGGCTTCACCCCGAGCCCGACCTCGCTCGCGAACATGAACGGCCGCAGGTACAGCGACTCCTCACCCACTCCCGGGACCCACGACCGGTCCTGGCGCACCAGCAGCTCGCACGCCTCGATGAACGCCTCGACCGGCAGCTCCGGCATCGCCAGCCGCCGGGCGGAGCGCTGGAAGCGCTGGGCGTTGGCGTCCGGGCGGAAGAGCGCGACCGAACCGTCGGTCTGCCGGTACGCCTTGAGACCCTCGAAGATCGACTGCCCGTAGTGAAGCGTCATGTTGGCCGGGTCCATCCGCAGCGGTGCGTACGGCTCCAGCTGGGCGTCGTGCCAGCCTTTGCCCTCGCTCCACTTGATGGTGACCATGTGGTCGGTGAAGTGGCGTCCGAAGCCGGGGTTGGCGAGGATCGCCTCCCGCTCCGCATCCGGCAGCGGCTGCGCGGAGGGCTTGAGGTCGAATCCGATACGGGCCGTCGTCATGAGCGCGTCCTTCACTTCCGTGTTCCTGTGGACCGCTCACGTGTGTTCGGCGTCCGGGAGTCTCCTGTTGCCGCGGCCCGCGGTTCGATTATCGCGCGCCGGTGGTCGCATACGGGAGTGGGGTGGCGGTCCCGGGTCGATGGTCGCACCCAACCGCCGAATAGCACAGCAGCCGGATGCGTACGCCCTCCCGGAGGGCGTGGTTCCGGCTGCTGTGCTGTGAGTGATACGTGATCTGTCGTCGATCAGTACGGGGTTCGCAGTACGGCGCCGGCGTCAGCCGGATACCCGTACGGCGAGCGCGTCACCGATCTCGTCGGTGGTGCGCGTGCCGAGCGCGGCACGTTCGTGCAGGTCGGCCGTGACGGCCTCCTCGACCCGGGCTGCCTCGGCGGTCAGCCCCAGGTGCTGGAGCAGCAGCGCCACGGAGAGGATCGTCGCAGTCGGGTCGGCCTTGCCGGTGCCCGCGATGTCCGGCGCGGAACCGTGCACCGGCTCGAACATCGACGGGAACTCGCCGGTGGGGTTGATGTTGCCCGAGGCTGCGAGGCCGATGCCGCCGGTGATGGCTGCCGCGAGGTCGGTGAGGATGTCGCCGAAGAGGTTGTCGGTGACGATCACGTCGAACCGTGCGGGGTCGTTGACGAGGAAGATGGTCGCCGCGTCGACGTGCAGATAGTCGGTGGTGACCTCGGGGTACTCCCGGCCGACCCGGTCGAAGGTGTTCTTCCACAGGTGGCCCGCGTACACGAGCACGTTGTTCTTGTGGACCAGCGTGAGCTTCTTGCGCGGGCGGGCGTTCGCCCGCTCGTACGCGTCGCGCACGACCCGCTCGACGCCGTGTGCCGTGTTGAGGCTGACCTCGGTGGCGACCTCGGCGGGAGTGCCGGTGCGCAGACTGCCGCCGTTGCCGACGTACGGACCCTCGGTGCCCTCGCGGACGACCACGAAGTCGATCTCGGGGTCGCCGGCCAGCGGAGTCGGGGTGTTCGGAAGCAGTCTGGACGGCCGCAGGTTCACGAAGTGATCGAAGGCGAACCGGAGCCTGAGCAGCAGCCCCCGCTCCAGCACTCCGGAGGGGACGGACGGGTCGCCGATGGCGCCGAGCAGAATGGCGTCGTGCGCCTTCAGCCGCTCCAGCTCGGAGTCCGGCAGGGTCTCGCCGGTGGCGTGCCACCTGCGCGCCCCGAGATCGTACTCCTCGGTCTCCAGCTTCACTTCCTGCGGAAGCACCGCACGGAGGACCTTGAGCCCCTGGGACACGACCTCGGTGCCGATGCCGTCGCCGGGAATTACTGCGAGATTGATGCTGCGCGCCATGCGGCGACCCTACTCCTCGTCCCAGGTGGTGACACCGTGCGTCCGCGATACGGACGCACGGCGTCGGTGCTTGCGGACCTTGCGGTGCGGCGGGGCCGCGCCGGCATTACGCCGGCGACGTGCCGCGCGGCATCAGTGGCCGGTGGAGCCGCCGTTGTCGCGACGGTCGAGCGCCCGCTGCAGCGCCGCCGCGGCGTTCTTGCGGTCGGCCTGGTCGGTACGGGCAACGCGGCGGGTACGACGACGGGTGGTGGCATCCATGAGGAGCTCCTTCAGCAGAAAGGACCGGAGAACTAGCGGTTCATTTCGTGCCGCAAAGGGGCGGGGGCGTGCGGTGCGGCAGGGGTCACCTGCGTGAGCACCGCGCCTCGACCGCCAGTCGCTGGTGGAGCGAGCCATTCGGCTGTCTCCAAAGGTAGAAGCGAATCGCCGCGATGTCTCGCCACATAGTTGGCCTTCCTACTATGTGAGACGCGACCCCGGCTGACCTGCAGCGATCCCGGAGGCCTCGACGTGCCCCGCCGCGCCCGAAGGGGCCGTACGGGCGGAGAAGCCGTCCGCGAGCACCGCGGCAGCCCTCTGATCGGCGTCCAACTCCCCCAGCAGTGCGGGCAGTTCGGCAAGCGTCCCGATGCGTCGAACGCCCGCCGGCACAGGCTCGCGCGAGGACTCGCACCGGTCCAGCCAGATCCCGCTGAGGCCCGCCGCCGAGGCGGCGCCCGCATCGATGTCCAGCCGGTCGCCGACGTACGCCACCTCGTCCGGCTCCAGGCCGAGTGCAAGGCAGGCCGCCTCGAACGCCTCCGGCGCCGGCTTCGCACAGCCCAGCTCTGCGGAGCAGACCAGCACCTCGAAGCGATCCCTGATGCCCAGCCGACGCAGCTTGCGGTCCTGGTTCGCGGCGTAGGAGTTGGAGAGCACCCCCTGGCGCCAGGTGCGGGCCACCGTGTCCAGCGCGGGCAGCACGTCGGGGAAGAGCGCCCAGCACGCCTCGTACCGCTCGACGTAGCGGCCGAACCACTGGTCCGCCTCGGTGTCCGTGAGCGGCCCGCGCGCCACACCTCTGGCGCGTTCACGGCGGTGCGCGGCGAAGCTCAGCTCACCGGCGACGAAGCGGGCCCAGCACTCCCGCATCACCTCCTGCCAGTGGCCCAGCGCCGCGTCCGCCGAGCGGTAGCGCGGCAGCAGCTCCTCGGCGGCCAGATGTTCCAGGGCCGCGGCCCGGTCGCAGTTGGTGTAGTCGAAGAGGGTGTCGTCAACGTCCCACAGCACAGCGCGAATCGGCATGGAGGTCTGGCCGCCCTTCGTAAAGCAGATGCGTACGAGCTCCCCCTGTGATCGTATGCCTCGCCGTGACAGAGACAACCGCGTACGACGACTTCTCCGGCGCATTGCGCGACCGGCTCGGCAGGACCGTGACGCTCGCCCCTGTGGACGAGGACAACTGGCGGGCGGTCGCCGATGTGCGCCCCCGCGACGACCAGCGGGGGCACGTGGCGGCACTGGCCGCGCGCTACGTGCTGCTCTCGCTGCGCGAGGAGGTGTGGAACTCCCTGGGAGTCCTGGCCGACGGCGAGGTGGTCGGGCACCTGATGTGGGGCCGGGACCCGACGGACGGCACGTACTGGATCGGTGGCGTGATGGTCGACGCCGAGTGCCAGGGGGACGGGGTCGGGCGTGCCGCGCTGCGGCTGCTGCTGCGCCTGCTCGCGGAGCGGCCCGACTGCCGGGAGATACGGCTCACCTACCACCCGGCGAACCGGGCGGCGGACCGGCTCTACCCATCGCTGGGCTTCGTCCCGACCGGCGAGTGGGAGGACGACGAACAAGTCGTCGTGCTCCGCCCGCACGATGGGTGACGGCGAGAGCGGGCAGGCACGCCGGACAGACGCGCCGGGCAGGCGGAGGGCGGGCGAGGCGGCAAAAGGTGAGGCCCGCCGCCGCGCACGGGGGGGGTGCGCACGACGGCGGGCCTCGGAACGCACCGGGCCGGGGGGTCAGCCCATGTGCGGGTATCGGTAGTCGGTCGGCGCCACCATTGTCTCCTTGATGGCGCGCGGCGACATCCAGCGGATCAGGTTGAACTTCGAGCCGGCCTTGTCGTTGGTGCCGGAGGCACGGCCGCCGCCGAAGGGCTGCTGGCCGACGATGGAACCGGTCGGCCGGTCGTTGAGGTAGAAGTTGCCCGCCGCGAAGCGCAGCTTCTCCGAGGTCCTGGCCAGTACGGCCCGGTCCTTGGCCAGCACGGCGCCGGTCAGCGCGTACGCCGAGACGGACTCCATCTGGTCCACGACCCGGTCGTAGTCCTCGTCCTCGTAGACGTGGACGGCCATGATCGGGCCGAAGTACTCCTGCTTGAAGAGCTCGTCGTCCGGGTCGGAGCAGGTGATGACAGTCGGGCGGACGAAGTAGCCGACCGAGTCGTCACAGCTGCCGCCCGCGATGATCTCGCAGTTGGGGGCCTGCTTGGCGCGGTCGATCGCGGCCTTGTTCTTGGCGAAAGCCCGGTCGTCGATGACGGCGCCGACGAAGTTGCTGAGGTCCGAGACGTCACCCATGGTCAGGCTGTCGGTCTCGGTCGCCAGCTCGTCCCGCAGCCCGCTCTCCCAGATCGAACGCGGCACGTACGCGCGCGAGGCGGCCGAGCACTTCTGGCCCTGGTACTCGAAGGCGCCGCGGGTGATGGCGGTCTTCAGGATCGCCGGGTCGGCGGTGGGGTGGGCGACGATGAAGTCCTTGCCGCCGGTCTCGCCCACGATGCGCGGGTAGGAGCGGTAGCCGGAGATGTTGTTGCCGACCTGCTGCCAGAGGTACTGGAAGGTGGCAGTCGAACCGGTGAAGTGGACACCGGCCAACTCCGGGTGCGGCAGGGCCACTTCGGAGACGTCCTTGCCGTCGCCGGTGACCAGGTTGATGACGCCCTTGGGCAGCCCGGCCTCCTCCAGCAGCTCCATCAGCAGGATCGCCGAGTGGGTCTGGGTCGGGGACGGCTTCCAGACCACCACGTTGCCCATCAGCGCCGGCGCGGTCGGCAGGTTGCCGGCGATGGCGGTGAAGTTGAACGGCGTGATGGCGTAGACGAAGCCCTCCAGCGGACGGTGGTCCATCCGGTTCCAGATGCCGTGGGGCTGCATCGGGGGCTGCTCGGTGAGCAGCTCGCGGGCGAAGTGCACGTTGAAGCGCCAGAAGTCGACCAGCTCGCAGGGGGCGTCGATCTCCGCCTGCTGCGCGGTCTTGGACTGGCCGAGCATCGTCGAGCCGGCGATCGTCTCGCGCCACGGACCGGAGAGCAGGTCGGCGGCCTTGAGCAGGATCGCCGCACGGTCGTCGAAGGACGTGGCGCGCCAGGCCGGGGCGGCGGCGAGCGCCGCGTCGATGGCGTCCTGGGCGTCCTTGCGGGTGGCGTTGGCGTACGTCCCGAGCACCGCGCGGTGGTTGTGCGGCTGTACGACGTCGAACCTCTCGCCACCGCCCATGCGCTTCTCGCCGTTGATCGTCATCGGGAGATCGATCGGGTTGTCCGCGAGCTCCTTGAGCTTGCGCTCCAGGCGGGCGCGCTCCGGGCTGCCGGGTGCGTAGGAGTGCACCGGCTCGTTGTACGGAGCGGGGACGTGGGTCACAGCGTCCATGGTTGCCGTGTCTCCTTCGGGGTCGGGAAGGGGTGCGAGCAGATCTTGCGCGGTCCCGGCGGGGCCAGTGTGGTGTCCCGGCGGGGATGTTCCGTTGTACGGGTGCGGGGCGCCCCGGTCAGCCCCTGCTGACCAGCGAGCGGAGGAAGAAGGCGAGGTTCGCCGGGCGCTCCGCGAGGCGTCGCATGAAGTATCCGTACCAGTCGGTGCCGTAGGGAATGTATGCGCGCATCCGGTGTCCCTCCGCGACGAGGCGGTCCTGCTCGGCCTCGCGGATCCCGTACAGCATCTGGAACTCGTACTCGCCGGGCTTGCGGCCGTGGCGGCGGGCGAGCTCCTCGGTGATGGCGACCATCCGCGGGTCGTGCGAGCCGATCATGGGGTAGCCCTTGCCCGCCATGAGGATCTTCAGACAGCGGACGAACGCCAGATCGACCTCGCGCTTGTCCTGGTGGGCGACCTCGACGGGCTCGTTGTACGCGCCCTTGACCAGCCGCACCCGGGAGCCTTCCCCGGCGAGCGCGTAGCAGTCGTCCTCGGTCCGGAAGAGGTAGGACTGCACCACTGCGCCGGTCTCCGGGTGGCTGCGCCGCAGCTCGGAGAGGATCGCGAGGGTGGAGTCGACGGTGGTGTGGTCCTCCATGTCGAGGGTCACCGTGGTGCCGGCCTCGGCGGCGGCCTCGACCACCGGGACCACGTTGGCGAGGGCGAGCTCGTGCCCGCCCGGCAGCGCCTGCCCGAAGGCGGACAGCTTCACGGACATCTCGGCCCGCTCCCCCAGGCCCTCGGCGGCCAGCGCCTCGGTCAGGGCGAGGTAGGCGTCGCGGTTGCGCAGCGCCTCGGAGCGTTGGGTGATGTCCTCGCCCAGGAAGTCGATGGTGACCTCGATGCCGCGGTCGGCGAGCGTACGCACGGACTCCAGGCACTGGTCGAGGCTTTCGCCCGCGATATAGCGGTCGACCACGGGACGGGTGATCGGTGCGGCCGAGACCAGTCGGCGGATGCTGTCGCTGCGCGCGGCCGCGAGGAGCACGGGACCCAGCACGGGGCACCTCCAGGATCGAGCGGGAACGGCCAAGGTCAGCCACCGTGAAACCTAAGGATCGCGCCGCCGGACTGCCATCGACAGCTGTCACGCATCCGTGTCCCCGATCTCAGACACCTGTATGAGAATGGGTCGAGCGGCACGGCGCGACGAAGCACCCCGGCAGGAAGAGACGCAGGCCATGAGCGAGGATTTCCAGACCCTGATCGACGAGGTGTCGGCGCTGCTCGGCACCCCCGCGACACTGGAAAACCGGGACTTCGAGCTCATCGCCTTCGGCGCGCACGAGAGCGCGGGCGACGACGCAGAGCTCGTACAGGATCCGGTGCGCACCCGCACGATCATGCAGCGGCGGTCCACCGCGGCGGTGCGTGCCTGGTTCGAACGCTTCGGCATCACCCGTGCCGCCGCCCCGGTGCGCATCCCGGCAGATCCCGCGGCCGGGGTGGTCAAGGGCCGGATCTGCCTGCCGGCCCGCCACAGCGGGGTCGTCCACGGCTATGTGTGGCTGCTCGACGAAGGTTCACCCACCCCCGACGACCCCCGACTGCTCGACGCCATGGACCTCGCCGCCCGGATCGGCGCACTGCTCGCCTCCCAGGCACGCACCGGCGCCCGACTCGGCGATTTGTTGCGGGCGGCGCTGACCGCCGCCGACCGCCAGGAGGCGGAGCAGGCGCGGGAGGAGCTGCGGCGCGCGCTCGGTTCGGTGGCGGACGGCCCGCTTGCGGCGCTGGCTGTCGGGCCGTGGCCGCCCGCCGCGGGAACCGCAAGCCCGGCGGCCGTACCGCAGGTCCCGGTGCTCGCCGTGCTTCCTGCCGCGCGGGAGCAGCCGCGGCTGGTCGCCGCGCTCGTACGGCTGCGTGCTCCGGGCGCGCTCGATGCGGCGCAGGGTGCGGCGCAGCGGCTGCTGCGAGCGGTGCAGACACCCGAACAGCCCGCGGCGGTACGGGCGTTCGCCGGCGTGAGCGCGCCCCGCCAGGGGCTCGGCGAGCTGGGCGCCCTCTGGCGCGAGGCACGTTCGGCGGCACGGGCGGCACGGGCGGAACCGCAGCTCGGCCCGGTGGCGCGCTGGGCCGAGCTCGGGGCGTACCGGATGCTCACCGCGCTGCCCACGGTCGGCGCCGTGGACCCCGCGGTGGCGCGGCTGCTGGAGCCCGCGCACCGCGAGATGGCCCGTACCGCCGAGGTCTATCTGGACTGTGCGGGCCGGGCCGGACGTACCGCCGCACAGCTGGGGATACACCGGCAGACGCTGTACTACCGGCTCTCACGCGTCGAGCAGCTGACCGACCTGGACCTGTCCGACGGCGAGGCGCGGCTGCTGCTCCACATGGCGCTCAAGTCGGCCCGGCTGCAACGCGGTTGAGGGCCGCAGGCACGACCCGCCGGGTGCAGCGTGAAGAGTCAGCCGGGCAGGACGTCTTCGAGGGCGCGCACCAGCTCGGGAGCGTCGGGCTCGGTCTGCGGCGCGAACCGGGCGGCGACGGTCCCGTCCGGAGCGACCAGGAACTTCTCGAAGTTCCAGCGGATGTCGCCGGTGTGGCCCTCGGCGTCGGCCGCCGGGGTCAGCTCGGCGTAGAGCGGGTGCCGGTCCTCGCCGTTGACGTCCGTCTTCGCGGTCATCGGGAAGGTGGCGCCGTAGGTGGCGGAGCAGAAGGTGGCGATCTCCTCGGAGGTGCCCGGCTCCTGGCCCATGAACTGGTTGCACGGCACGCCGAGGACGGTGAACCTGCGGTCGGCGTAGGCCTGCTGGAGCTTCTCCAGCGCGGCGTACTGCGGGGTCAGACCGCACCGGGAGGCGACGTTGACGACCAGTACGGCCTTGCCCCGGTACTGGTCGAGGCGGGCGGGGCCGCCGGTGAGGGAATCGATCTCGACGTCGAAGACGGACATGTCACTCCTGGAGCGTACGAACGGGATCCGGTTCTGGTGCCTCGGTGCGACAGTAGCGCGCCGGCACACGGAACGCGGACGCCCGCCCAACCACCCGCTCCCCGCCCGGGGTTGGGGGCGCCCGTTCCGCCACGACACACGCCACCGCCCCGGTGCCTCTCGGCTCCGGGGCGGTGGGCGGGATGTACGCGCGCCTAGCGGTCCAGGTTGACCACACGGGCGGAGGTGGCGCCGATCTCCTCGGCGATCTCGGCCAGCACCGGCTGCGGAATGTCATCGTCGACGGTGAGCGCGACGAGGGCCTCGCCGCCCTCCTCCGCACGGGAGACCTGCATCCCCGCGATGTTCAACCCGGCCTCGCCCAGCACTCGGCCGAGCGTGCCGACAACTCCCGGCCGGTCGGTGTAGCGCAGGAACGCCATGTGGTCGGCGAGGTTGAGGTCGATGTCGTGCTCGTTGACACCGACGATCTTCTGGCAGTGCTTGGGGCCGGTGAGCGTGCCGGAGACCGAGATCTCCTCGCCGCTGCCCAGGGTGCCGCGCACGATGACCAGGTTGCGGTGGTCCGGCGAGTCGCTGGAGGTGGTCAGCCGTACCTCGACGCCGCGCTCCTGCGCGAAGAGCGGAGCGTTGACGTAGGAGACCGTCTCGGCCACGACGTCCTCGAACACGCCCTTGAGCGCGGAGAGTTCGAGCACCTTCACATCGTGCTGGGTGATCTCGCCGTACACCTCGACGTCGAGCCGGACCGCAACCTCGCCGCTGAGCGCGGTGAAGATCCGGCCGAGCCTCTCGGCGAGCGGGAGCCCGGGGCGTACGTCCTCGGCGATGACCCCGCCCTGGACGTTGACCGCGTCCGGCACCAGCTCACCGGCGAGCGCCAGGCGCACCGAACGCGCGACCGCGACACCGGCCTTCTCCTGCGCCTCGCCGGTGGACGCGCCGAGGTGCGGGGTGGCGACGACCTGGTCGAAGGCGAACAGCGGTGAGTCGGTGCAGGGCTCGGTGGCGTAGACGTCCAGGCCGGCACCGGCGACCCGGCCCTCCTTGAGCGCCGAGGCCAGCGCGTTCTCGTCGACGATGCCACCGCGGGCCGCGTTGATGACGCGGACCGAGGGCTTGACCTTGGCGAGCGCCTCGTCACCGATCAGACCGAGCGTCTCCGGGGTCTTCGGCAGGTGCACGGTGATGAAGTCCGAGGCCTCCAGCAGCTCGTCGAGCGAGACGAGCTTGACACCCATCTGCGCGGCGCGCGCGGGCTGGACGTACGGGTCGTAGGCCACGACCTTCATGCCGAACGCGGACATCCGCTGGGCGACCAGCACACCGATGCGGCCGAGGCCGACGACGCCGAGGACCTTCTCGGAGAGCTCGACGCCGGTGTACTTGCTGCGCTTCCACTCGCCGTCCTTGAGGGCGGCGTTGGCCTGCGGGATGTTGCGCGCGGTCGCCAGGATCAGCCCGCAGGCGAGCTCCGCGGCGGTGACGATGTTGGAGGTCGGCGCGTTGACGACCATGACGCCGGCCTTGGTGGCGGCGGCGACATCGACGTTGTCCAGGCCGACGCCGGCACGGGCGACCACCTTGAGGCGACGGGCGGCGGCGACGGCCTCCGCATCCACCTTGGTGGCGCTGCGGATCAGGATGGCGTCCACATCCGCGATGGCGGTGAGCAGCTCCGCTCGGTCGGCACCGTTGGTGTGCCGGATCTCGAAGTCGGGGCCGAGGGCGTCGATGGTGGCCGGGGAGAGCTCCTCGGCGATCAGAACTACAGGCTTGCTCACTTCGGTCTCAGTCCTCACTCAGTCCTCTGCGGACGGCCGCCGTCCCGACGGCCGAAGGCGGTGGAGGTTGGCAGCCGCGTGGAGACGCACGACGCTGTGGGCCTGTGACGCGCTTTACGGGGGCAGTGTAGTCAGCTGCGGCGGTCCGCGGAACGCATTCCGCGGACCGCCGCACGAACAGGCCACATGGCCGTGCGGGGCTTGACGTACGAGGCTCAGGCCTCGTCGTCCACCCAGCTCATCAGCTTGCGGAGCTCCTTGCCCGTGGTCTCCAGGAGGCTCTCGCTGTCGGACTTCTTGTACTCGTTGTACCGCGGCAGACCGGCGTTGTACTCGGCGATCCACTCGCGGGCGAAGGTGCCGTCCTGGATCTCGGCGAGGACCTTCTTCATCTCCGCCTTGGTCTGGTCGGTGATGATGCGCGGACCGGTGACGTAGTCGCCCCACTCCGCGGTCTCGGAGATGGACCAGCGCATCTTGTCCAGGCCGCCCTCGTACATGAGGTCCACGATGAGCTTGAGCTCGTGCAGGCACTCGAAGTAGGCGATCTCGGGCTGGTAGCCCGCCTCGGTGAGCGTCTCGAAGCCGGCCTTGACCAGCGCCGCCGTGCCACCGCAGAGCACGGCCTGCTCGCCGAAGAGATCGGTCTCGGTCTCCTCGGTGAAGGTCGTCTTGATGACGCCCGCGCGGGTGCCGCCGATGGCCTTGGCGTACGAGAGGGCGAGCGGGAAGCCGTTGCCGGTGGCGTCCTGCTCGACGGCGGCGATGCACGGAACGCCGCGGCCCTCCTCGAACTGGCGGCGGACCAGGTGGCCCGGGCCCTTCGGCGCGACCATGCAGACGTCGACGCCGGCCGGGGGCTGGATGAAGTCGAAGCGGATGTTGAAACCGTGGCCGAAGAACAGCGCGTCGCCGTCCTTGAGGTTGCCCTTGACGGACTCCTCGTAGACCTTGGCCTGGATCGGGTCCGGGACCAGCACCATGATCACGTCGGCCTCGGCCGCGGCCTCGGCGGGGGTGACCACCCGCAGGCCCTGCTCCTCGGCCTTCACCCTGGACTTGGAGCCCTCGTGGAGCCCGACGCGGACGTCGACGCCTGAGTCGCGCAGGGAGAGCGCGTGGGCGTGGCCCTGGCTGCCGTAGCCGAGAACCGCCACCTTGCGTCCCTGGATGAGGGAGATATCGGCGTCATTGTCGTAGAACAGCTCGGCCACTTGGGATGTCTCCTTGATTGTCGTGCCCGTCTTGCACGGGGTTTGGTGAGGCTCGTTCACCTCGTGCACCGGGCGCCGCGCGGGCACGGGTGCGCGAGGGAGGCGCGAGATTCCCGACCGCGTCCGCCGCTTGGGGACACCGTATGCCCGGCTGCGGCGGACGCGGTCGAAGGTCTCGCTATGCGGTCCGCTCCAGGGCGCGCAGCGAGCGGTCGGTGATGGAACGCGCGCCGCGGCCGATGGCGATCGTGCCGGACTGCACGAGTTCCTTGATGCCGTACGGCTCCAGTATCTTGAGCATGGCGTCCAGCTTGTCGCTGCTGCCGGTGGCCTCGATGGTCACCGCCTCCGGGGAGACGTCGACGGTCTTGGCGCGGAAGAGCTGGACGATCTCCACGATCTGGGAACGGGACTCGTTGTCCGCGCGCACTTTCACCAGGACGAGTTCACGCTGGACGGCGGCTGACGGTTCGAGCTCCACGATCTTCAACACGTTGACCAGCTTGTTGAGTTGCTTGGTCACCTGCTCCAGCGGAAGGCCCTCGACGTTCACCACGATGGTGATGCGGGAGATCTCCGGGTGCTCGGTCGTACCGACCGCGAGGGAGTCGATGTTGAAGCCGCGACGGGAGAAGAGCGCGGTGATGCGGGCCAGGACGCCCGGCTTGTTCTCCACCAGGACGGAGAGGGTGTGCTTGGACATGTCGGTCTGCTCTCTCGCTCGCTGTCAGTCGTCGCTGTCGCCGAAGTCGGGGCGCACGCCCCGGGCGGCCATGACCTCGTCGTTGGAGGTGCCTGCCGCGACCATCGGCCACACCATCGCGTCCTCGTGGACGATGAAGTCGATCACCACCGGACGGTCGTTGATGGCGTTCGCCTTCTCGATCACCGAGTCCAGGTCGTCCGGGCTCTCGCAGCGGATGCCGACGCAGCCCATGGCCTCGGCCAGCTTGACGAAGTCCGGGCAGCGGGTGCCCTGCGGCGGGGCCTCGGCGGCCTGATCCGCCCCCGGCCCGCTGTGCAGCACGGTGTTGGAGTAGCGCTGGTTGTAGAAGAGGGTCTGCCACTGGCGGACCATGCCCAGAGCGCCGTTGTTGATGATGGCGACCTTGATGGGGATGTTGTTCAGTGCGGCGGTGACCAGCTCCTGGTTGGTCATCTGGAAGCAGCCGTCGCCGTCGATCGCCCAGACCGTACGGTCCGGCGCGCCCGCCTTGGCGCCGAGCGCCGCGGGCACGGCGTATCCCATCGTGCCCAGGCCGCCGGAGTTCAGCCAGGTCGCCGGCTGCTCGTAGTTGATGAAGTGCGCCGCCCACATCTGGTGCTGGCCCACGCCCGCGGCGAAGATCGTGTCCCGCGGGGCGAGTTGGCCGATGCGCTGGATGACCTGCTGCGGGGAGAGCGAGCCGTCCTCCGGCTGGTCGTAGCCGAGCGGGTAGGTCTCGCGCCAGCGGTTGAGCAGCGCCCACCACTGCGTGTAGTCCGCCGGGCCGTCCGCCGCGTGGTCGGTCTGCACGGCGACCACGATGTCCGCGATGACCTCGCGGGCGTCGCCGACGATCGGGACGTCCGCCACCCGGTTCTTACCGATCTCCGCCGGGTCGATGTCGGCGTGGATGACCTTGGCGTACGGGGCGAACGAGTCGAGCTTTCCGGTCACCCGGTCGTCGAACCGGGCACCGAGCGCGATGATCAGGTCCGACTTCTGCAGTGCGGTGACCGCCGCGACCGCGCCGTGCATACCCGGCATTCCGACGTGCTGCGGGTGGCTGTCGGGGAAGGCACCGAGCGCCATCAGCGTGGTGACCACCGGCGCGCCGGTCAGCTCGGCCAGGACCTTCAGCTCCGCCGTGGCGTGCGCCTTCAGCACTCCGCCGCCGACGTAGAGGACCGGCCGACGGGCCTCGGAGATGAGCTTGGCCGCCTCGCGGATCTGCTTGGCGTGCGGCTTGGTGACCGGCCGGTACCCCGGCAGGTCCGGGGTGGGCGGCCAGCTGAAGGTCGTACGGGCCTGGAGGGCGTCCTTGGCGATGTCGACCAGCACCGGGCCCGGGCGTCCCGAGGAGGCGATGTGGAAGGCCTCGGCGATCGTGCGGGGGATGTCGGCCGGGTCGGTGACCAGGAAGTTGTGCTTGGTGACCGGCATGGTGATGCCGCAGATGTCCGCTTCCTGGAAGGCATCCGTGCCGATCGCCCGGGACGCGACCTGACCGGTGATCGCGACCAGCGGGACGGAGTCCATGTGCGCGTCCGCGATCGGGGTGACGAGGTTGGTGGCGCCGGGGCCCGAAGTGGCCATGCACACACCGACCTTGCCGGTGGCCTGCGCGTAGCCGGTGGCGGCGTGCCCTGCGCCCTGCTCGTGCCGGACGAGGACGTGACGGACCTTGGCCGAGTCCATCATCGGGTCGTAGGCGGGCAGGATCGCCCCGCCCGGAATGCCGAATACGGTCTCGGCGCCGACCTCCTCAAGAGAACGAATGAGGGACTGGGCGCCCGTGAGGTGCTCGAGGGGGGCGGACTGATGTCCGCCGCTACGGGCCCGCGGCTGCGGCCTCGGTGCCCCGGTGGCCTGCTCGGTCATCGCTTTTCTCTTCCCGGCTGAGTGAGGGTGGTGACGCTTCGGTCCTGCGGTGTGCTGCGGTGTTCTCTGGTGCTCTTCGGTGCTCTGCGGTCGGGCGGTGTGCCTGGGCGCTGCGGTGGTGCGTGCCCGCCGGCGCTGCGGGGGACGCTGCCGCGATGGCTCCGCTGCTCCTGAACCGCCGGTGTGAAACCGTCGGTTCGGGCCACCGGTACCGGAACCCGCACTACGGGAGCTGTCGTTGCCGAGCTGCTCTCCCGAAACCGCCCACCGCGAAACCGCGGTGAGGCACAACTCCGGTACCGAGTGTCACGCACCGTACGGCTCCTCGAGACCAACCCTGGGTGAAGGATGGTGGTTTGGGGTAGTTGCTCCAGATCGTTGGTGCAACAAAAAACCCCTCGTGCCGTGAGGCAAGCGAGGGGAGCGCGTCCGCTGTGAGATCCAGACGGGTGTGTCCGGCTCAGCCGACGCGCTTTCCAATTACGAGAAGTCGGGTGCGCATGCCACAGACCTTCCTCCGAGCAGGCACTCAGTGTCAAGTGGGTGGGACCGGCGTCTCAGAATGTGGGCGCAGCGGGGAATGGATGACGGGATCGGGGCTGGCCGCGCCCCCGCGGCGGACCGGGAGCGCGCCCGCGACCACCACCGAGCGGCCACCGCCGCGGGCGGGCTGCGTGGGCACTCCGACGGGCGGCAGGGGATACACGCCCGAAGTCAGCGCCCGCCGCAGCCGATGCTCGTCCAGCGGCCCGGTGAAGACCTCGCCCTGCGCGTGCGTACAGCCCATCGCCCGCAGCGCGGCGGCCTGTTCGGGCAGATCGACGCCGTCGGCATAGGAGTCCACCCCCAGCTCGCCGGCGATCCTCAGCAGCCCCGACGTCAGCTTCCGCAGTCGCGGCGACTCGATGACGCCCTGCACCAGGTCGCGGTCGAGCCGCAGTACGTCCACGGGCAGTGCCCGCAGCGCGGCCACGGTGCCATAGCCGCTGCCCAGCGCGTCCACGGAGATACGGACCCCGAGCCGGCGCAGCGCCGTCAGCCTGGACTCCAGGTCCTCCAGCGGGACCCGCGGATCGTGCTCGCACAGCTCCAGCATCACCGACTCCGGAGCCAGTCCGTGGCGGGTGAGCAGCTGCTCGAAGGCGGCACGGTCCAGCGCCCGGTCGGCGAGCCGCGCCGTGGGCACCCGCACGGCGACCGGGACCTCGGCGCCCCTGCCCCGACGCGCGGCGGCCATCGCCACCGCCTCCCGGAGCAGCCAGCGGTCCACTTCGGCGATACGGTCCGCCGCACGGCCCGAGCTGCCGCGCCGCTCGCCCTCCCGCAGGAACTCCGCCGGCGTGAAGAGCACTCCCTGCGAGGAGCGCCACCGCGCCTGGGCCGCCACGGCCGACACCTCGCCGCTGTTCAGCGAGACCACCGGTTGGTGCAGCAGTACGAACTCGCCCTCGCTCAGCGCGGTGCGCAGCCGGCTGGTCAGCTGGGTGCGACGGGCCATCTCGGCCTGCAGCTGCGGCGCGTAGAGCTCCACCCGCCCCTTGCCGGCCTGTTTGGCGCGGTACATGGCCAGGTCGGCGTTGCGCGTCAGCTCCGCGGGCTCGATACCGGGTTCGGCGAAGGCGACGCCGATCGAGGCGGCGACCCGCACCTCGTTGTCGCCCTCCAGACGGTACGGCTCACTGAGCTTGACCCGCAGCCGGTCGGCGATCTCCAGAACCCGCATCTCGCGCTCGGCCCGGTCGTACTCGCCCTCACCCAGGATCAGGGTGGCGAACTCGTCCCCGCCGAGCCTGGCCGCCGTGTCCTGGGCGCGGATCGAGTCCAGCAGCCGACGGCCGGCCTGCACCAGCAGCTCGTCGCCGGCCTGGTGGCCGACGGTGTCGTTGACTGCCTTGAAGCCGTCGAGGTCGATGTAGAGAACGGCGGCGTCCCGGTCGGGGCCGTCGCTGCCTCTGCGCCCGCTCAGCGCCTGCTTGACCCGCTCGGTGAACAGCGCCCTGTTGGGCAGGTCGGTGAGTGCGTCGTGCGAGGCGCTGTGCTGCAACTGGGCCTGGAGGCGGACCCGTTCGGTGACGTCCCGACTGTTGAAGATCAGGCCGTCCCGGTAGCGGCTGACGGTCGACTCGACATTGAGCCAGCTGCCGTTGCCGTGCTGGAAGCGGCACTCGATCCGGGCGGAGGTCTCCCGCTCGGGCGGGGTGGTCAGGTAGCGGCGCACCTCGTGCAGAAAGCGCCCCAGGTCCTCGTGGTGGATCAGCGCGGACAGCGGAGAGCCCACCAGCTCGTCGGCCGGTCGACCGTACACGCCGGCGGCGGCGGGGCTCACATAGGTCAGGACACCGTCGGAGGAGGCGATCATGATCACATCGCTCGAACCCTGTACCAGTGAACGGAAGTGGCTCTCCTTCTGGGCCAGTTCACGGGTGAGCCGCACGTTGTCGAGCAGCATCACCCCCTGTCGGACCACCAGCGCGAGCACGACGCTGCAGGCCGCCACGATCACCACGTGGTCGACCTCGCGGCCGTCGCCGAAGTTGTAGAGCACCCCCAGGGTGCAGACCGCGGCGGCGAGATACGGAGTGAGCGCGGCCAGCGGGCTGGTCGCGAGCCGGGGATCACCCGGGCCCACCTCGCCCTGCTGAGTGGCGGCCGGTGCGCCCGAGCCGCCGGCGGGCCCGCCCGCCCACGGCGCGTAGGCCAGCAGCAGCGAACCGGCGAACCAGCCCGCGTCGAGCAACTGCCCGGACTGGTAGCTCTGCTGGAACAGCGGCGTGGTGAAGAGGGCGTCGCACAGCACCGTGAGCGCGAGCGCGCCGATCGCGGTGTTGATCGCCGAGCGGTGCGCGCCGGTGCGCCGGAAGTGCAGCGCCAGGACCATGCTGACCAGTGCGATGTCCATGAGCGGGTAGGCCAGTTGAAGAGAGGCGTGCATCATCGAGCCGTGCCGCCAGGTGTCGCCGTGCGCGAGCGCCAGGCTCCAGGAGAGGGTGACCAGGGAGCCGGCGATCAGCCAGGCGTCGAGGCCCAGGCAGAGCCAACCCGCCCTGTTCGCCGGACGCTTGGCGAGCACCAGGAGGCCGATGACCGCCGAGGGTGCGAAGGCCAGGAAGAAGAAGTCGGCCAGCGAGACGGTGGGTACGGGCAGGCCGAGGACCACCTCGTACCAGCCCCACACCGCATTGCCCAGGCAGACCATCGAGGACGAGAGACCGAAGAGCAGCCACGCCGTACGGTGACGGTCGCGCGACCTGCGCGCGTAGAGCAGGCAGGAGCACGCGGCGACCATGGCCGCGGCGGCGAGGCCGAAGTCACCCATCACCAGGGCGAGTCGGTCCGATCCCCAGCCCATCGAGGCGCCCGCGGCGTAGCCCGCGCAGGCGATGATCAGCACGCACTGGAGTGCGAGCTGCGGCGGAAAGCCCACGGCGTGGCGCACCACTGCCGGCTGCTGAGCACTCATCGCGTCGCCTCCCCGCATGGTGGACGTGCGCTTGGCGTCACCCAACCGCCCGCCCTTATCCGGCAGTTCGTCCATTGACCGCACATTCGCCCGTCGCCCCCCTGGGTGTCCCGGTATCGACCCGTCCGGACGATACACCAGATCCGTCACTCAGGGACATAGCACCTCTACGCAGCGTGACTTACTCGGGGTATTCTGCTACGCAGCGCACACATCCGCGTTCGAAGCGTGCTGTATGAGCGGCCCAAAGACCCCGTACGCCCCCATGTCAGCGCGCTGCACCGGCCCGCCGAGGCTTCGGCGCACGGCTCCCCGGCAGAGCGCGGGTCGTCACCGCGCGTACCGGGTCAACAGAGCCCGGCATCGTCCGTCACACGTCCGGGGCCTCAACACGGGGCCGATCGCACGCCCCGGCCCGGGCCGCCGAGCGGCCGGCCCGGGTCCGGGTCACAGCCGAAGTCCGGGGCCCGCCAGGTCTGTCAGGCCTGCCAGGTCTGTCAGGTCTGTCAGGTCGTGGCGACCACATGCTCCAGCTCCTCCCCCGCTGCGAACCGGCCGATCTGGGCAGCCAGAAGCCGCCGCGCACGAGGCATGAACGCGGACGACAGACCACCGACATGGGGAGTGAGCAGCAGACCCGGCGCATCCCACAACGGGTGGTCGGCGGGGAGTGGTTCAGGATCTGTCACATCCAGCGCGGCCCGCAGCCGGCC
This sequence comes from Streptomyces tardus, assembly GCF_018101125.2. Taxonomy (GTDB): domain Bacteria; phylum Actinomycetota; class Actinomycetes; order Streptomycetales; family Streptomycetaceae; genus Streptomyces; species Streptomyces tardus. The sequence continues at coordinate 191,853 of NZ_JAELVF020000001.1, forward strand.
GGAACCCAGCTCCGCAAGCAGCGCGCCGGTGTCCACCACGGGGCCGCGGCCGACATTCACCAGCAGCGCCCCGTCCTTCATCCGCCCGAGGAACGCGGCGTCCACCATCCCCCGCGTCTGCTCGGTGAGCGGAGTCACCAGGATCACCACGTCCGCCGAGGGCAGCAGGCCGGCCAACTCACCCAACCCGTGCACCGGACCGTGCTCCGACTCGCGGGATGTGCGCGCGATCCGGTCGACCCGGGCCACCTCGAAGGGAATCAGCCTCTCCTCGACCGCGCGGCCGATCGAGCCGTAACCGACGATCAGCACCCGCTTGTCCGCCAGGGCCGGCAGCCTGACCGCCTGCCAGCGCCTCTCCGCCTGGTCCCGCACAAAACCGGGCACCCCGCGCAGCGAGGCGAGAGTGAGAGTGAGGGCGAGCTCCGAGGTGCTCGCGTCGTGCACACCTCGCGCGTTGCACAACCGCACCCCCGGCGCCAACCCCGCCAGCCCCGGCGTGACATGGTCGATGCCCGCGGTCACCGTCTGGATCACCCGGAGCTGCTTCATCTCCGGCAGCGGACGCACCGCGACATCCGGCCCCTTCATGTAGGGGACGACATAGAACGCGCACTCCGCGGGGTCCGCGGGAAAGTCCTTCGAGCCGTCCCAGAAGCGGTACTGGAAGGAGGACGGCAGACCCTCTGTCTCAGAGGCCGGGAACGGAAGCCATACGTCAAGTGGGGACATACCAGCAGGCTAGCCGTCCCTGCCGACAGCGGGCAGGGCTGCACGGGAGCGTGCGGGGGCGGGCGTCCGAGCTCTCCTCAGGGCACCACGGGACGGCGCGGGACGACCGGTTAGTTTGGGGCCTCGAACGGCCAGGGAGGGAGCACGTCCAGGTGGAGCGCAGAACGATCGGCGCGGGGGCGCTGGAGGTGGCGGCGATCGGTCTGGGCTGCATGCCGATGAGTTGGGCGTACACGACCTCGCAGCAGAGCGGTGAGGAGTCGCTGCGCGCGCTCAACGCGGTCCTGGACACCAACGCGGAGATGCGGCCGGGGGTCGTGGCACCCACCCTCCTCGACACCGCCGACATGTACGGGCCGTTCACCAACGAGCTGCTGGTCGGACGGCTGCTGAGGGCGCGCCGGACGGAGGTGTTCGTCTCGACCAAGGTCGGGCTTCTGGTGGGCGAGCAGCATCTGGTCGCCGACGGCCGTCCGAGCCATGTGAAGCGCGCCTGCGACGCCTCGTTGCGACGGCTCGGCACGGATGTCATCGACCTCTACCAGCTCCACCGGGCCGACCCCGAGGTACCGGTCGAGGAGACCTGGGGTGCGATGGCCGAACTCGTACAGGCCGGCAAGGTGCGCGCGCTGGGCCTGTGCGCGGTCGGTGCGCGTGCGCACCGTCGCGCACGAGGTGGCACGCTGCACGACCCGACCGTACGGCTGCTCGGGCGGCTCCAACAGGTGTTCCCGGTGAGTGCCGTGGAAGCGGAGTTGTCGGTGTGGTCACCGGACGCCCTGGGAGCGCTGCTGCCCTGGTGCTCGGCGCGCGGCGTGACGCTGCTGGCCGCGATGCCGCTCGGCAACGGTTTCCTCACCGGCCGGCTGACACCCGGCAGCGGCTTCGAACCCGACGACCTGCGGGCCCGACACCCGCGCTTCACCGCCGAGATGATGGCCGAGAACCAGCCCATAGTTGCCGGTCTGCGGCGCATCGCCCAACGGCACAGCACGGCCGGCGCCGAGACCACCACCGCGCAGATCGCGCTGGCGTGGCTGTTGGCCCAGGGGTCGGCGGTCATCCCCGTACCGGGCACCAAGAAAGCGGCCTGGGCGAGCGAGAACGCCAGGGCCGCCGCAGTGCGGCTGAACGAAGCCGATCTGCACGAGATAGCCGAACTCCCCGCCGCCCGGGGCTCCTGGGACTGAGCCGCCTCGCCCTCCGCCCCGCCCGGATGGGGCGCGACCCCGATGGGGCGCGATCCAGATGGCGCGCGACCCCGATGGCGCGCGACACGTCCGGGCGGATGAGCGGTGGGGTCGGGTGGGGGGGCGCCCGCCCGGGGCAGGACACGGCGGACGGAGCGTACGGGCGGCCCTTGCGACACGGGGCCCCGTGGCAAGGAGGGCGGGAGAGCGCGACGCGGTTCGGGAACTTCCGCGGGCCTGCCGGACGTACCCCTCGTGTGGTGTGCTGGAGGCCACCGCCCGAGGAGAGGATCACGCTGTGCGACGCTCTGGTTCGACCGCGCTGCTGGCCGCCACCGTCATGCTGGCCGCCACCGCGTGCGCCGGCGGCCCGGCCGCGAAGGACGAGGACGGCGAGGCCGGGAGCGGCAGCCCGACCACACCCTCCGAGCAGCAGAGCAGCCCGGAGGCGAGCTCGGAGAACTCCCCCTCCGCCGGCCGGCGTCTGCCCCCCGCCAAGGGCAAGGTGGAGGTCACCACCACGGTCACCACCGGTCTCGACTCTCCCTGGGGGCTCGCCGCCCTGCCGGAAGGGGATCTGCTGGTCTCCTCCCGCGACAGCGGCAAGATCGTCCGGGTCGACGGGGAGAGCGGCAAGAAGACCGAGCTGGGCGAGGTCCCGGGTGTGGAGGCAGAGGGCGAAGGCGGCCTGCTGGGCCTCGCGGTGAACGACAACTACGTCTACGCCTACTACACCAGCGCCTCCGACAACCGCATCGTGCGGATGCTCTACAACCCCAAGAAGTCGCAGGGCCAGCAACTGGGCGCCCCCAGCAAGGTGTTCAGCGACCTCCCCAAGTCCGGCACACACAACGGCGGCCGTATCGCCTTCGGCCCCGACGAGATGCTCTACGTCGGCACCGGGGACGCAGGGGCTCCCGACCGCTCTCAGGACAAGGAGTCCCCCGCCGGCAAGATCCTGCGGATGCAGCCGGACGGATCCCCGCCCGAGGACGGCAACGCGGAGGACGACTCGGTCGTCCTCTCGCTCGGCCACCGCAACGTGCAGGGGCTCGCCTGGGATCGCGAGAAGCGGCTCTGGGCCTCGGAGTTCGGGCAGAACGAGTGGGACGAGCTGAACCTCGTCAAGCCCGGCAAGAACTACGGCTGGCCCGAGGTCGAGGGCAAGGGCGAGGGCGGGCAGACGGGCTTCACCGACCCGGTGGCGCAGTGGACCACCGAAGAGGCCTCACCCAGCGGGCTCGCCTGGGCCAAGGGATCGCTGTGGATGGCGGGCCTGCGCGGCGAACGGCTGTGGCGCATCCCGCTGGACGGCGAAAAGCCGCTGGCGAAGCCCGAGGCGTTCCTCGAGGGTGATCACGGGCGGCTTCGCACCGTGGTGTCCGACGGCAGCGACGGTCTGTGGCTGGTGACCAGCAACACAGACGGCCGCGGGGACCCCGAGAAGGGCGACGACCGTATTCTGAAGCTGAAGGTGCGCTGACTCCGATTTCGGCCCGCCGGCCCGGCCGCGCACGGTGGACAGCCACGCTGCCCTCGACCGGGAAGGAGCCCGAGAGTGTTCGGTCCCATGGAGGAAGTGTTCAACCCCGGCGCCCAGCTTGCCGAGGACGAGAAGCAGCAGCTGGAGCACACGCGTTACGAGGACGGCAGCAACGACCCGGCGAGGGGTCAGGTCGATCTGGACTCCGGCCGCATTCTCATTTCTCTGCCCGAGCAGCAGGCGGTGCTGCCGCCGAGGCACCGCCACTCGGAGAACCTGCCGATCGACTCCGCGCAGGCGCCTCGGCAGCGGGACCCGGAAGCAGTCTGAGGCGGTGCGCCATCGCGGCTGCCTCTCCCCTGCCGGTCACCGAGAGCTTCGACAGAATGTTGGAGACGTGCACGCTCGCTGTCTTGGGTGAGATGAAGAGCTCCTGGGCGATCTGGCGGTTGGTGCGCCCGACGGCCACCAGCGCGAGCACCGCCCGCTCCCGGCGGGTGAGGCCGAACGCCTCCAGCTCCTTCTCCCGCTCCTCGACGGCGTCCTCCTCCTGCTCGCAGGCGCTCTCGGTGACCTGCTCGGCGGCGCCGTGCTCCGGCTCCGCCAGCGAGATACGGGCCCGCAGTGCGAGCTGCTCGATCCGCTCGCTCAGTGGACGGGCGTCCAGCCGGGACGAGACGCGGTAGGCGTCGACCAGCACCCGCGCCGCCTTCCCGCGCCACTCCGGCCCTTCCTTCTCCCCGAGAAGCGCCTCGGCCAGGCGGTACCGGGCCTGGGCCAGCGGGAACGGACAGGGCATCGCCTCCAACGCCACCACCGCCTCCGCCCAGCGGTCCGAACGGGACTTCCCGGCCGCCCGCAGCAACTCCGCGTCGGTCAGCAGTCCGTAGGCGGCGGAGAGCGGGACCAGCCGGGGCAGCCGCCGGGCCGCCTCTTCGATCAGCTCGAGCACTTCCGCCCGCGCCGGCTCAGCGGACGGCAGGCCCCGCAGGTCGGATTCGGCGGACGCGGCGGCGAAGAGCAACGGCCAGCCGTACCCCTCCATGCCCATGGGGAAGCCGTTCTCCACGGCCTGCCTGAGGATGGCCCGGGTCTCCTCGACCCTCCCCCTGGCCGCCTCGATCTCCAACTCCAGCCGAGCCAGCGGGATGACGTACTGCGGCTGCGGATCGTGCGGGCCGTACCATTTGCGCGCCTCGGCGAGCTCCTGTGAGGCGAGGCCGGTGTCTCCCCGGTAGACGGCGAGCTGGCCGGCACGCAGCGCCGCGAAGGCGCGGGGCTTGACCCCCTGGGCAAGCCGACGGATCTGCTCGATCGCCTCGGTCACCTCGTCCCACCGACCGAGCATGCACAGCGTCGCGGCGCGGTTGCCGTGCAGCCATGCCTTGGTGTCCTGGAGGCCGTACTCGTGGGCGCGCGCGATGCCGTCCTCCAGGACCTCCAGCGCCTGCTCGTAGCGGCCGACGTGGTCCAGGGTGCCCGCGTAGTTGATGTGGGCACGGCCCAGGATCGCCACATAGCCGCGCTCGCAGACCCGCTTGACCGCCTCCGCCATCACCTCCAGGCCCTCGGTGATGTCCCCGGAATCGACCATCCGCCCGCCGAGGGTCAGCCTGGCGTGCAGCTCGACGCTCTCGGCCCCGACGACGGAGGCGAGCTCGACCGCGCGCTGCGCGGTGGCCAGATTGTCGGCGCGGGGGTTGTGATTGGCCTCCCAGGCCGCCGTATGGGCCAGCACCTCGGCGTGCACCGGGGACGGGTCCAGCCCGTGCACCAGATCCTGCGCCTGGCTCAACTCCGGCCAGCCGTCACCCTTTCCGGTGCCCTCCATCAACTTCGAGCGCTGAATCCAGAACCACGCCTTGCGCAGCGGATCGTCGTGCTTGTCCAGCAGCCGCTGGGCCTGCTTGATCACAGCGAGCGCACGCTTGCGCTCTCCGGCCATCAGCGCCGCATGCGCGGCCTCCGCGAGAAGATCCAGATAGCGAACCGACTCGTCCGTCGCGCCGCAGACCGGGTAAGCGCCGACCTGGTCCGGCGGACGCACATCCAGACGTGTCTCCCAGTCCGCGTCCTCCCACTGCTCCAGCGCCCTGTCCAGCAGGCGCAGCTGCTCGGCGAAGGCATAGCGGCGCCTCGCCTGCACTGCGGCCTCCAGCACCGCAGGCAGCGCCTTGGCGACGTCGTGCGCGTAGTACCAGTAGCTGGCGAGACGAGCGGCGCGCTGATCGGTCCTGACCAGCTCGGGAGTTGAGGCGAGAGCCTCGGCGTATCTGCGGTTGAGCGCGCTGCGCTCGCCCGGCAGCAGATCGTCGCAGACCGCTTCACGGACCAAGGCGTGGCGGAAGCGATAGCCTTCGCCGTCCTCCGTGGGTGCCAGCACCTTTGCCTCGACGGCTGCGCGCAGGGCGCCTATCAACTCGCTCTGCGTCTCCTCGGCCACCTCGGCGAGCAGCTGGTACTCCACAGTGGACCCGCCTTCGGCCACCAGCCGGACCACCTGCTGGGCGATCTCGGGCAGCGCCTCCACCCGGACCAGCAGCAGATCGCGCAGCGAATCGCTGATGTCGGAGTCGCCACGGCTGGTGGCCAACTCCTCGACGAAGAACGGGTTTCCCTCGGACCGCTCGAATATCTGCTCCACCAGCTCGGGCTCGGGCTCGCGCACCCCCTGGATACCGGCGATCTGAGCACGCACCTCGTCCTGGCTGAGCCGGGGCAGCTCGATCCGCTGCACGGAACGCAGTCGGTCGAGCTCGGCGAGGAAGGGCCTCAGCGGGTGCCGTCGGTGGATGTCGTCGGAACGGTAGGTGGCGACGAGCACCAGCCGCGAACGGTGCAGCGATCGGAGGAGGTAGGCGAGCATCTCGCGGGTGGAGCGGTCCGCCCAGTGCAGGTCCTCGATCACGAGAACCAGGGTTCGATCCTGCGCAAGGGCTTCCAGCAGCCGACCGCTCAACTCGAAGAGTCGCGCACGACCGTCCTCCTCGCGGAACTCCCGGGCGGCGTCGCCCAACTCGGGCAACAGCCGCGCGAGCTCGCCCTCCTGTCCGGCGGCGGCGTCGGTGAGCTCTTCACCCAGCTCTCGGTGCAGTGAACGCAGCACGGTCGACACCGGCGCGAACGGCAGCCCTTCGGCTCCGATCTCGATGCAGCCGCCCACAGCGGCGACCGCACCGGACTCCCGCACGACATCGAGGAACTCCTCGATGAGCCGGCTCTTGCCCACTCCAGCCTCGCCACCGACGACCAGGAGCTGTGGCTCACCGGTGCCGGCACGGGAGAGGGCTCGTTCGAGGGTGGACAACTCGGCCTGGCGGCCGACGAATACGGGGCTGATGCTCGATGCCTGCACAGGTCCGAGCATCGCATGGGGCACAGGAAACACGGCAGGGCCTGTCGCGGGTGAGCTGCCGGACCGCCGGTCAGGCAGCCTTCACCCAGCGACGGGCGCGCTCGGCAACGCGCTCTGCCACGCGGTCGGCAAGCGACTGGGCCGCCTCGGCCCGCACGACCTCACGGGCAAGCCGGTCTGCCTCTGCCGCGGCGTGCAGGTCGGCGATACGGGACTGGTAGACGATCGTGTGCTGCTGCATGACGGGCTCTCCTCTTCACCGGATTCACCGGCTCCTCGTTGTGATGACTCAAGAATCCCCTCTGAGGTGGCCTGGTCACATCGGGCGACTGCCTGATCTATCGACCCGATATGCCTTAGAGAAGGCGCCTCAACTAAGCAAGCCTCCTTAGATGCCTAGGCATTCAGGCGTTTCTCCTCCTTAGTCGATGAACGAGACCCCCGCGATCACCGCCTTCCCCCACCCCCACACCACACCACGAGGGCCGGACCGTACGCCGCAACGCGACGTACCGCCCGGCCCTCGCCGACCGTGCTCCGAGACCACTGTCCCGGCAGCGGCCTCAGCCCTCGACGCCCAGCTTCTCCAGGATCAGCTCCCGGACCCGCGCGGCGTCCGCCTGGCCCCTGGTGGCCTTCATGACAGCTCCGACCAGGGCTCCGGCCGCCGCGACCTTGCCCCCGCGGATCTTGTCCGCGATGGCGGCGTTGCCCTCGATGGCCTCGTCCACCGCCTTGCCGAGCGCGCCCTCGTCGGAGACGACCTTCAGGCCGCGCTTGTCGACGACCTCGTCGGGCGTGCCCTCTCCGGCCAGCACGCCCTCGATGGTCTGCCGCGCCAGCTTGTCGTTGAGCGAGCCCTCTGCCACCAACTCGCAGAGCCGCGCGACCTGTTCGGGCGTGATCGGCAACGACCCGAGGTCGACGCCGTCCTCGTTGGCACGGCGGGCGAGCTCGCCCATCCACCACTTGCGGGACTGGTCGGCCGGCGCACCGGCGTCGATCGTGGCGAGGATCGGGTCCAGCGCCCCGGCGTTCAGGACCGACTGCATCTCGTGCTCGGAGATGCCCCACTCCTCGCGCAGCCGGTTGCGGCGAAGACGCGGCAGCTCAGGCAGTGTGCCGCGCAGCTCCTCCACCCATTCCCGGCTCGGCGCCACCGGCACCAGGTCGGGCTCGGGGAAGTACCGGTAGTCCTCCGCCTCCTCCTTGATCCGGCCCGAGGTGGTGGAGCCGTCCTCCTCGTGGAAGTGGCGGGTCTCCTGGAGGATGGTGCCGCCGGCGTTCAGCACGCCCGCGTGGCGCTGCATCTCGAAGCGGGTGGCCCGCTCCACGCTGCGCAGCGAGTTGACGTTCTTCGTCTCGCTGCGGGTGCCGAACTTCTCCCGGCCGATCGGCCGCAGCGAGAGGTTCACGTCGCAGCGCATCTGGCCCATCTCCATGCGCGCTTCGGAGACTCCGAGCGCCTTGATGAGCTCGCGCAGCTCGGCGACGTACGCCTTGGCCACCTCGGGCGCGCGGGCGCCCGCGCCGACGATCGGCCTGGTGACGATCTCGATGAGCGGGATGCCGGCCCGGTTGTAGTCGAGCAGCGAGTGCGAGGCGCCGTGGATACGGCCCGTGGCACCGCCGATGTGCGTCGACTTCCCGGTGTCCTCCTCCATGTGGGCGCGCTCGATCTCCACGCGGAAGACCTCGCCGTCCTCCAACTGGACGTCGAGGAAGCCGTTGAAGGCGATCGGCTCGTCGTACTGGGAGGTCTGGAAGTTCTTCGGCATGTCCGGATAGAAGTAGTTCTTCCGGGCGAAGCGGCACCACTGTGCGATCTCGCAGTTCAGCGCGAGGCCGATACGGATCGCGGACTCGACCCCGGTCGCGTTGACCACCGGCAGCGAGCCGGGCAGTCCCAGGCAGGTGGGGCAGGTCTGGGTGTTGGCGTCGGCGCCGAGCGTCGTCGAACACCCGCAGAACATCTTGGTGTTGGTGCCGAGCTCGACATGGACCTCGAGGCCCATGACGGGGTCGTAGGACGCGAGCACGTCCTCGTACGACACCAGGTCAGTGACAGTCACGGAAGTTTGCCTTTCACCTTGCTCGAAGCGCTCAGCGCGGGGCGGGTGCCCCTCGCGCCGTGCGTTTCAGTCCGCGAGTACATCGAGGTCGCCCTCGTTGCTGATCCGGCGCAGCTCACGCACCAACAGCGCGATACCGGTGGCGATGGCCGCCGCGGAGACGACCGCGTCCACGAGCTGGAGCCTGTCGTGCTCGTAGCGGGCGGTCTTCAGCTGCTTCGCGACGCTCACCGCGCCGAACAGCGTGGTGCCGATGGACAGGTAGGTGCCGGCCTTGGACTTCTTGAAGCTCTTGGCCTTGTTGATCTTGCTCACAGTGACGGTGCCTCCTCAAGCAGCGGGTGTCCCCACCGTGCCTGGAAAGCGGCCTCCACGGCCGCACCCACACGGTAGAGGCGGTCATCGGCCATGGCGGGGGCGATGATCTGCAGCCCCACCGGCAGCCCGTCCTCGGGCGCCAGACCGCACGGCAGGGACATCGCCGCGTTGCCGGCCAGGTTGGACGGGATGGTGCACAGGTCGGCGAGGTACATCGCCATCGGGTCGTCCGCCCGCTCACCGATCGGGAAGGCGGTGGTCGGGGTGGTCGGCGAGACGAGCACGTCCACCGACTCGAAGGCCCGCTCGAAGTCCCGGGTGATCAGGGTGCGGACCTTCTGCGCCGAGCCGTAGTACGCGTCGTAGTAGCCCGAGCTGAGCGCGTAGGTGCCCAGCATGACGCGCCGCTTGACCTCGTCACCGAAGCCCGCCTCACGGGTGAGCGCGGTGACGTCCTCGGCCGAACGCGTGCCGTCGTCGCCGACCCGCAGGCCGTAGCGCATGGCGTCGAAGCGGGCCAGGTTGGAGGAGCACTCGCTGGGCGCGATCAGGTAGTACGCGGCCAGGGCCTTGGTGAAGGACGGGCAGGAGATCTCGACGATCTCGGCGCCCAACTCCCGCAGCAGCTCCACCGATTCCTCGAACCGCTGCATCACGCCGGCCTGGTAGCCCTCGCCGGCGAACTCCTTGACGACGCCGACGCGCATACCGCCGACGCCGCCCTCACGGCCCTCCCGCGCCGCGGCGACGACCTGCGGGACAGCGGCGTCGATGGAGGTGGAGTCCATCGCGTCGTGTCCGGCGATCGCCTCGTGCAGCAGCGCGGCGTCAAGGACGGTACGGGCGCAGGGGCCGCCCTGGTCGAGCGAGGAGGAGAAGGCGACCATGCCGTAGCGGGAGACACCGCCGTACGTCGGCTTCACACCCACGGTCGCGGTCACGGCGGCCGGCTGGCGGATGGATCCGCCGGTGTCGGTGCCGATCGCCAGCGGGGCCTGGAAGGAGGCGAGCGCGGCAGAGGAACCGCCGCCGGAGCCGCCCGGAATGCGGGTGAGGTCCCAGGGGTTGCCGGTGGGGCCGTACGCGCTGTTCTCCGTGGAGGAGCCCATCGCGAACTCGTCCATGTTGGTCTTGCCGAGGATCACCACGTCGGCTTCCTTGAGCCTGCGGGTGACCGTCGCGTCGTACGGTGGGATCCACCCTTCGAGGATCTTGGAGCCGACCGTCGTCGGCACTCCCTCGGTGGTGAAGATGTCCTTCAGCGCCAGCGGGACGCCGGCCAGCGGGCCGAGCTTCTCGCCGCGCTCCCGCTTCTCGTCCACCCGGCGGGCGGCGGCCAGCGCGCCCTCCCGGTCGACGTGCAGGAAGGCGTGCACCTTCTCGTCGACGGCCTCGATACGGGCCAGGTGGGCCTCGGCGACCTCGACGGCGGTGACGTCGCCGGCAGCGATGCGCGCCGCGGTCTCGGCCGCGGTCAGTCTGGTCAGATCAGCCATGCCGGTCACTCCTCGCCCAGGATCTGCGGGACCTTGAAACGCTGCTGCTCCTGCGCGGGGGCGCCGGAGAGCGCCTGGTCCGCGGTGAGACTCGGCCGGACCTCGTCCGGGCGCATCACGTTGGTCAGTGGAAGCGGGTGCGAGGTCGGCGGAACATCCTCGTCGGCGACCTCGGAGACGGCGGCGACCGCTCCGATGATGTCGTCGAGCTGTCCGGCGAAGTGGTCGAGCTCCTCGTCCTTCAGCTCCAGGCGAGCCAGCCGGGCGAGGTGAGCGACCTCCTCGCGCGTAATGCCAGGCATGCGGCGATCCTTAGGGGTTCTCGGCAGTCTGGTCCGGAGTGGCTCCGGATCGGTTGCCCAATCCTATGGCGCGCGGCGCACTGGATGCCGCCCGCCCGTGGGGAGCGGGCCGCGGCAGGAGCCGGCGCGGGCCTCAACTCCGGCCGCGGCCCGCTCTGCCCTGCTGCGACAGCGGCTTGCGCATCGGCTGGGTCTCGGCGGGGTCCCGCTCCGCGCCCGTGCTCTCCGCGGGCGGCTCGGCCGGGGCCGGAACCGACGCGGGCTCGGCCCGCTCCGGGTCCTGGTCGAGCGCTGGCGGCGCCGGCGCCGGCGCCGGCGCCCGCACCGAGTCGCGGGCCCTCAGCCAGGACGTCGCCTCGGCCGGCGGCAGCGCGGCCGAGACCAGCCAGCCCTGTACGGCGTCGCAGCCCAGGTCCCGGAGGCGCTCCCAGGTCTCGTCGTCCTCCACGCCCTCGGCCACCACCAGCAGGCCGAGCGAGTGGGCGAGGTCGATGGTGCAGCGGACGATCTCGGCGTCCTGGGTGTCGATCGCCAGCCGGGCGACGAAGGAGCGGTCGATCTTCAACTCGCTGACCGGCAGCCGTCGCAGATGCACCAGCGAGGAGTATCCGGTGCCGAAGTCGTCCAGGGACATCTTGACGCCGTGGCCGGTCAACGCGGCCAGGGTGGCCGCCGCCTGCTGGGGCTCCTCCAGGAGCACGTGCTCGGTGATCTCCAACTGGAGCGCGGAGGCCGGTACGCCGTGCCGGGCGAGCCGGGCTGCGACGGAACCGGCGAAGCCCGGGCTGTGCACATCCCTCGGGGAGACGTTGACAGCGACCGGGACGTCCAGGCCGGCCGCCCGCCAGTTGGCGACCTGGAGCAGCGCGGTCTCCAGCACGTACTCGGTCAGCCGCGGCATCAGCCCGGAGCTCTCCGCTATGGCGATGAACTCGTCCGGCGGTACCCTGCCGCGCTCCGGGTGCCGCCACCGCACCAGTGCCTCCAGCCCTGCGACCTCACCGTTGAACCGCACCTTGGGCTGGTAGTGCAGCTCCACCTCGCCGGCGTCCAGGGCGCGGCGCAGATCGCCCAACAGGCCAAGCCGGTCCGGGGTGTTGCCGTCGCGGTGGCTGTCGTAGACCTCCACGCCGCTGCGGTCCCGCTTCGCCGCGTACATGGCCACGTCGGCACGGCGCAGCAGCCCCTCCGCCTCGTCCGCGTGGTCGGGGAAGACCGCGACGCCGGCACTCGCCTCCAGGACCAGCGTCAGCCCGTCCAGGTCCAGCGGTGAACCGAGCGCGGCCACCAGGGTGCGGGCGGAGCGCTGGGCGCTCGTGGCCGAGTGGGTCTGCGGCAGCAGTACGGCGAACTCGTCGCCGCCGAGACGGGCCGCCTCCGCGCCCCGGGGCAGTGCGAGGCGGAGCCGGTCGGCGATCTGCAACAGCAGCCGGTCGCCGGCGAGATGACCGAGGGTGTCGTTGACGGAGCGGAACCGGTCGAGGTCTATCAGGACGAGAGCGGACTTCGCCTGCTGCCGCTCGGCCTCGTCCAGAGCCACGCGGGCCCGCTCCAGGAGCCACATGCGGTTCGGCAGACCGGTCAGGGGGTCGCGCAGCTGCTCCTCGGCGCGCGCCCGCGCCATCCACAGGGTGGAGTCGACGGCGATCAGCGGTATGGCGAACAGCGGGAGCAGCAGCGGCATATGGGCCGCCACCACCACGATCAGCGGCGAGAGCCCGAGCAGGGCGACGCAGAGCAGGGCCTGACGGACCAGGGCGCCCCGCGTGGCAGTCGGCAGGCCGCCGCCGCGCGGTGAGAGGCAGAACCACAACAGCAGCCGGGTGACCAGCAGATAGGTGCAGGCGGCGATGAGCACCTCGGGAACCGCCGCCGGCTGCCAGTCCCCCGGCGTCCAGGGTGACTCGACCGAGTGGGAGGTGCCGAAGGCGGCCATGGTGAGCGCCGAGGCGCCGATGCCGAGGATGTCGGCGGCGCCGTGCACCAGCGCCTCCCGGCGACGGCTGCGGCGGGCGACCGCGACCAGGACGACCAGGACGAGGCTGACGAGCGCGGCCGGCACCCAGCCGTACAGCAGCAGCACCGCCAGAGTGAGGGCGGCACCCGAACCGGTGCCGCCCCACCAGCGGTCGCGCCCGAGCGCGACGAGATGGCCGACGATGATGCCGGTCAGGATGGCCAGGCCCCAACCGACCGTGCTGCCGGGGAAGAGCGCCCGGCCGTCGTCGAGCACCCGGTAGACACCGATCAGCAGTGCGAGGAGCGCGCCGACGACGGCCAGAGCGGGCAGCGCGAAGCGCTGGTCCTCCCGCGCACCGTACAACCGAGAAGGCTTCACTCTCTGTGAGTGCCGCTCCTGGGGACCCGCGAAACCGGGACGGGGAGGGCGAGTTCTCGCTCGCGCCGCCCGGTCCTGCGGATTCTGCTGCATGCGTCCCTCTCCCGGCCTTCAGTGCCATGCCACGGCGGGCGCGCGGAAGCTGCTGGTGGCGCCCGCTTCGCGGCAGCAGTCGCCGGGTGGCCGAAAGCCCGGCCCCGCGGACCCGGACACCGCCCCACCAGGCCCCTCTCCCGCGTCCACCGGAAAGGTGACGGCGAGTCAACCAGGGCGCTCCGTACGGCCGTTCAGTCGAACGTTACCCAACTGCCCAGGCTATTCAGTCGGGTTTACCGCACTTTCCCTGGCCGCATCGGGCCCGTCGGCCAGCAGGACGCCGAGACCGGCGTCGTCCAGGAGGGGCACCTTGAGCTGGACGGCCTTGTCGTACTTGGATCCCGGGCTCGCGCCGGCGACGACGAAGTGGGTCTTCTTCGACACCGATCCGGTCACCTTCGCGCCCTGCTCCTGAAGCGCGTCCCGCGCCGCGTCGCGGGTGTAGGAGTCCAGGGTGCCGGTCACCACGACGGTGAGGCCGTCCAGCGGTCTCGGCCCGCTGTCCTCGCCGCCCTCCTCCTCCATGCGCACTCCGGCGGCACGCCAGCGCTCCACGATCTCGCGGTGCCACTCCTCCGCGAACCAGCTCTTGAGGGACGCCGCGATCGTCGGGCCGACACCCTCGGTGACGGCGAGCTCCGTCTCCTCCGCCTCGGCGATGCGCTCCAGCGATCGGAACTTGCGCGCCAGCGCCTCGGCGGCGACCGGGCCGACGTGCCGGATGGACAGACCGGTGATGACCCGCGCGAGCGGGCGCTCCTTCGCCGCGCGGATGTTCTCCAGCAGCGCCAGGGTGTTCTTCCTGGGCTCGCCCTTCTGGTTGGCGAAGAGGGTGACGACCTTCGGCTCGCCGGACTCCGGATCGCGCTTGGGCAGCCCGCTGTCCTGGTCGAGCACGTAGGTCTTGATGGGCAGCAGCTGCTCCACCGTCAGGTCGAACAGCCCGCCCTCGTCGCGCAGCGGGGGTTCCCCGGGCTCCAGCGGCTGGGTGAGGGCGGCGGCTGCGACATAGCCGAAATGCTCGATGTCCAGCGATTTGCGCCCGGCGAGGTAGAAGAGCCGCTCGCGCAACTGGGCGGGGCAGGAACGGGCGTTGGGGCAGCGGAGGTCGATGTCTCCCTCCTTCATCGCCCGCAGCTCGGTGTCGCAGTCCGGGCAGTGGGAGGGCATCACGAACTCGCGCTCGCTGCCGTCCCTCAGGTCCGCCACCGGCCCGAGGATCTCCGGGATGACGTCGCCCGCCTTGCGCAGCACCACCGTGTCACCGATGAACACACCCTTGGCGCGCACCACTTCCTGGTTGTGCAGAGTGGCGAACTCCACCTCGCTGCCGGCCACCGTCACCGGCGCCACCACTGCGTAGGGCGTGACTCTGCCGGTCCGGCCGACACCGACCCTGATGTCGACGAGTTCGGTGTTCACCTCTTCGGGTGGGAACTTCCAGGCGATCGCCCAACGCGGCGCCCGGGAGGTCGAACCCAGCCGCCCCTGGAGCGGGATCTCGTCGAGCTTGACGACCGCGCCGTCGATCTCGTGCGCCATACCGCGCCGGTTGGTGGCGGCGTCCTTGATGAACTTCCGTACACCTTCGAGCGAATCGACCACCCGGTTGTACCGAGAGGTCGGCAGTCCCCACTCGGCCAGCAGCTCGTACGCCTCGGAGAGCCGGCTCATGCTCTCGCCCTCCAGCGCGCCGATGCCGTGCACCAGCATGCGCAGCGGGCGCGTGGCGGTGACCTTCGGGTCCTTCTGGCGCAGTGAACCGGCCGCGGCGTTCCGCGGGTTGGCAAAGGGGGTCTTGCCCTCGCCGACCAGGCGGGCGTTGAGCTCGCTGAAGCTCTCCATCGGGAAGTAGACCTCGCCGCGCACCTCGACGAGGTCGGGCACCCGCTCGCCGCTCAGCCGGTGCGGAATGTCCTCCAGCGTGCGGACGTTGGGGGTGATGTCCTCGCCGGTGCGGCCGTCGCCCCGGGTGGCGGCCCGCACCAGCCGACCCTGCTCGTAGGTGAGGTTGACCGCGAGCCCGTCGATCTTGTGCTCGCAGAGGAAGTGGTAGGACAGGCCTTCCAGCTCACGCGCGATCCGGTCGGCCCAGGAGTCGAGCTCGTCCTCGTCGAAGGCGTTGTCCAGCGAGAGCATCCGCTCGCGGTGGGCGACCTCGGTGAACTCCGTCTCGTAGCGGCGGGCCACCTGCTGGGTGGGCGACTGCGGAGTGCGCAGCGAGCTGTACCGCTCCTCCAGCGCCTCCAACTCCCGCAGCAGCCGGTCGAATTCGGCGTCGCTGACGACCGGGGCGTCCTTCACGTAGTACCGGAAGCGGTGCTCGTCGACCTCCTCGGCCAGGGCCGCGTGCCGCTGCTGTGCCTCGGCCGGTACGCCTGTCTCTTCGGCAGCCACCGTCAGTTCCTCCCGTTACTCAGGGTCGTTGGCGAGGGATCTCGCCGACCGGGCGCAGTGGGCGAGGGCGCGCCGGGCGTACGCCGGAGAGGCCCCGGCGAGCCCGCACGAAGGGGAGACCACCACCGATTCGGTGAGCAGCCCCGGCGACAGGCCCAACCTGCGCCACAGCGACCTGACTCCCGAGACGCTACCGTCCGGGTCTGACAATTCCGCCGCGTCGCTCCCGGCGCCCGGTACGACGCCCGCGAACAGCGCCGTGCCGCCCTCGACGGCCTCGCCCAGCGTCTCGTCGTCACGCTCGGTCAGCAGGGCCGCGTCGAAGGAGATGCCCGTGACCCCCGCTCTGCACAGCAGCGCGAACGGCACGTCCGGAGCGCAGGAGTGCACCACCACGGGCGCCCCGTCGGCCACCGCGACGAAGTCCCGCAGCACGCCCTCCACCACCGCGCGGTCCACGGCACGGTGGGTGCGGTAGCCGCTCGCACTCGCCACCCGGCCGGCCAGCACCGCGGTCAACGAGGGCTCGTCGAGCTGGAGTACGGGCTCGGCGCCGGGGACCCGGCGCCGCAGCTCGGCGAGGTGGCCGCGCAGTCCCTCGGCGAGTGAACCGGCCAGGTCGCGGCAGGCACCGGCGTCCGAGAGCATCGCCTCCCCGCCGCGCAGCTCCATCGAGGCGGCGAGCGTCCACGGTCCGACGGCCGAGACCTTGAGCGGGCCCCGGTAGCCCTGGGTGAACTCCTCCAGCGCGTCCAGGTCCTCGCCCAGCCAGGCGCGCGCCCGCCGGGTGTCCCGGCCGGGCCGGTCGGCGATCCGCCAACCGCTGGGCTGGAGGTGCGCGTACAGCTCCACCAGCAGCCCCGCAGTGCGGCCGACCATGTCGGCGCCCGGCCCCCGGGCGGGCAGTTCGGGCAGATACGGCAGCGCATCGAGGCTCTCGACGACGGTCTTGACCGACTCCCTGACGTCCTCGCCGGGCATCGAACCGATCCCGGTCGCGGTGCCGGGGCCCCAGCTGAACTTCCCTGTCTCACTCACGCCCGAAGCCTACGGAATCCCGTACCGGCCCCCGCTCCCGCCTGCCTGCTCCGACGGCCGGGCGCGGCCGGTGGCCGTCCGCCGGCCGCCGTCAGTCGCCCGTCGCCCGTCGTCAGTCGCCCGTCGTCTCCGGCCGCCGTGTCCGTCGCCCGCCGTCAGGAGCCGGGGCGCACCGTGAGGTCGGTCAGGTGCGCGTCGCGCGGCAGGTCGATCGCGGCGAGGACGGTCCTGGCCACCGAAGCCGGGTCGATCCACGCCTGCGGGTCGTACTCCTTGCCCTCCTGCCGGTGCACCTTGACCTGCATGGGGGTGGCGGTGCGGCCCGGATAGACGCTGGTGACACGTACGCCCGCCGCGGCCTCCTCGCCCCGCAGGGAGTCGGCGAGCGCCTTGAGCCCGTGCTTGCTCGCGGCGTAGGCGCTCCAGTGCGGGTTTGCGTGGAGGCCGGCGCCGGAGTTGACGAACACGACGTGCCCGCGCACCAGGCGCACCTGCGGGAGCATCAGCCGGGTCAGCTCGGCCGGCGCCACCAGATTGGCGGCAAGCGTCGCGTCCCACACCTTCGGGGTGAGTTCGTCCACTCGGCCGAGGTCGACGACTCCCGCGATGTGCAGCAGCGAGTCCAGCTCGGCGGGCATCGTCTGGTGTCCGAACGCCCAGGAGAGCCGGGACGGTTGGGCCAGGTCGCCGACGAGTGTGCGCAGCCGCCCGCCGTGCTCCTCGGCCACCGGCGCGAACTGCGCCGCCGTCTCCTTCGCCCGGCCGGCGTTCCTGGCGAGCAACCAGACCTCATCACCCCGCTCCAGCAGTGCGCGCGCCACCTCCGCTCCGATGCCCGAGCCGGCTCCCGTGATCAGATGCGTTGCCATGCCCACATGATGACGCACCGGCAGGCGTCGTGGCGCCCGGCACCCATATGCCAGTGCGGCGCCCGATTGCGGGAGGCGGCACATCTCGCTGGTCAGCCAGCGCGTCGCGGGCCCGCTCGGTATGCTGCACGAGCAGTTCCGACATAAAGCGCAAATCCCACGGAGTAGCGGGGTCGAAATGGCAAAGCGCACGTCGTTCAGCACTCGGGACATCGGCATAGACCTCGGCACCACCAACACCCTGGTCTGCAGCCGAGGCAGA
Organism: Streptomyces tardus; assembly: GCF_018101125.2. GTDB lineage: Bacteria > Actinomycetota > Actinomycetes > Streptomycetales > Streptomycetaceae > Streptomyces > Streptomyces tardus. Next base: position 209,801 of record NZ_JAELVF020000001.1, read on the forward strand.
GGAATCATCCTGAACGAACCGTCCATCGTCGCGGTCGACTCCGCGAACGGCAAGGTGAGGGCCGTGGGCAGGGAAGCGGCGGACGCGGTGGGCCGCGCCTCGGGCTCGGTCGTCGCGACCCGTCCCCTCGGCAAAGGAGTCATCACCGACCTGGACGCCGCGGAGGCACTGCTGAGGCGCTGTCTGCGCAGGGCCCGCACCGCCCGCGCCCGCGCACCCCGTGCAATCGTCTCGGTTCCCCGGGGCATCACCGAGGTCGAACGACAAGCCGTGCTCCAGACCACCGCACGAGCCGGGGCCAGGTCCGTCCACCTGGTGGAGCAGCCGATGGCCGCCGCGATCGGCGCCGGCCTGCCGGTGTACGAGCCGCAGGGTTCAATGGTCGTCGACCTGGGCGGCGGCTCCACCGAACTGTCGATCATCTCGCTGGGCGGCACCGTCGTCTCCCGCTCCTGCCGGGTCGCCGGCGACTCGCTGGACGCGGCGATCGTCGCTCACGCAGACCGCGAGCACTCCGTGACCATCGGCGAAAGCACCGCCGAGCGCGTCAAGTTGGAACTCGGCCGGGGCGCGGGCGTCCAGGTGCACGGACGCGACAAGTCGACCGGCATGCCCAAGTACGCGGACCTCACCACCGCCGAGCTGCTGGAGGTCATCGAGCCGGCGCTGGAGACCATCACCGAGATGGTCACCTCCGCCTTCGACGAGTGCCCGCCCGAGCTCTACAGCGACATCATGGAGCGCGGCATCGTCCTCACCGGCGGCGGCGCCCTGCTGCGCGGCCTGGACGAACGCATCTCCCGCACCACCGGAATGCCGGTGGTGGTCGCGGACGACCCGACGACCTGCGTCGCTCTGGGCACCGCGCGCTGCCTCGCCGAGTACGACCAGCTGGCCGCCCTCTTCGGTCGCCCGCGCCTGCTGGCACACGCCGCCTGAGCCTCCGCCGCCCGGTCCGGCCGCCCCGCGTCCGGTGCGCGAGCCGCGCACACGCGGGTGCCGTCGACAGGTCGTACGCTGGCGAACGGGGTCCGAGAATCCACGAGCAGCACGAAAGTGAGTGGTCCAAGGATGTACGCCGTCAAGAGCACGCTTCCGGACGAAGACCTCAGGGTGGTGGCCGGGGCCCTGCAGGGCGCGCTGGTCGACCTCGTCGACCTGTCACTGGTCGCCAAGCAGACCCACTGGAACATCGTCGGCCCGCGGTTCCGCTCGATCCACCTCCAGCTCGACGAGGTGGTCGACACCGCACGCCAGTACAGCGACACCGTGGCCGAGCGCGCCTCGGCCCTCGGAGTGCCCCCCGACGGCCGAGTGGGGACCGTCGCCGCGACGACGGGCATCAGCACCGTCGCGGAGGGCTGGCAGCGGGACACCGACGCGGTCGGCGCGATGGTCGACTCGCTGAGCGGGATCGTCGGCCGCATGCGCGACCGGATGAAGGCCGCGGGCAAGGCCGACCCGGTCACCGAGGACATCTTCATCAGCCTCACCGGCGAGCTGGAGAAGCACCACTGGATGTTCCAGGCCGAGAACGGCAGCTGACGCCGCGCTCTCGGTCATACCGAGAGCGGCCCGACCGATCCGACCGCGCCCGGCGCCCGTGCACACACCACGGGCGCCGGGCGCGGTCGTGCCGGCAGTGCGGTGCGGGGCGCGGTGCGACAGTGCGCGACAGGTCGGTGCGACGGCGGGGCCGGCCGCCCGGCGGCACCGTTGTCAGTGGCGGTCGCTAGGTTGGGTCGCGTGCTCACACTGATGACTTACGCAGGCCCCGAGGACACCGCACGTGCGACCCGCACCGGCGGTGTCCCGCTGGTGCCCCCGGGGTTCGAGTGGCCGGCCTGTGGCGAGTGCGGGCTGCCCATGCGGTTTATCGCCCAACTGCGCCTGGACGAGCTGGCGGAGCAGGGCCCGAAGGGGTCCGCCGAGGGCAGCGGCACCCTCGCCGTCTGGATGTGCCAGAACGACCCGGGCATGTGCGACGAGTGGGACCCGGACTCGGGTGGCAACACTGCGCGGCTCTTCCCCGCCGAGGCGGCGCTCACGGCCGCCGAGCCGCCGCAGGGGGAGACGCTGGTGGCCGCGAGCAGCGGCATCGCGTACCAGCAGGTCGAGGCCGACAACTACGACGAGGCGAGAGGCAGTTGGGCCGAGAGCCGAGGCGTTTCGCCGCGGCAGGTACTCGGGGCCTGGGGCGGCGAGCCCAGTTGGCTCCAGGGCGAGGAAGTACCCGAGTGCCCGGCGTGCGACCGCCGGATGTCCTTCGCGGCGCAGCTCGAGGAGGGGCACGACCACGAGGCGGAGCTGGGGTTCGGCGGGGGCGGGTGCGGCTACGCGTTCTTCTGTGCGCCGTGCGGCGAGGCCGCGTTCCTCTGGCAGTGCTGACGACCCGACGGGGCGCCCCGCCGGGCACCCTCTCGGCGGCCTCGAAGGACGTACGCCGCGGCGGCGCGGTCAGGAGGCCCGCTTGCGGCTCGCGGTCTTCTTCGCCGGCTCGGCGCGCTTGGCCGCGGCTTTCTTGGTACCGCCGCGAGCAGCTGTTTTCTTGGCGGTCGCGGAGCGTCCCGCGCCGCCGCTCGCCGCCGACTTCTTGGCCGCCTTCCCCGCCTGCCGCTTGGCCGTCTTCGCGGCCGTCCCCTTCTCGCCGCCCCCGCTCGACTTTCCGGTCGAGGAGCGCGCCGAAGTCGCCTTCTTCTGCGGCGACTTCAGCTCTGTCACGGTCGCCTCGGACTCTCCCCTGGCCTCCCGGGCGGCGGCGACGCTGCTCTCCAGCGCGGACATCAGATCGATCACCTTGCCCCCGCTCGGCGCCGCTGCCGGTTCCGAGGGCGAGCGGCCCTGCTGCTTGGCGGCGACAAGCTCCCGCACCGCCTCCCGGTACTCGTCGTGCAGCTCGCTCCAGTCCAGCTCGCCGAGCGACTCCATCAGCGTCTCCGCCATGTCCAGTTCCGCCTCACGCACGGTCACCGAGGCATCGGGCGCCATCCCGCCGGCGGAGCGGACCTCGTCGGGCCAGAGCATGGAGTGCAGTACGAGCGTGTCGTCCACCACCCGCAGCAGGCCGAGCGCCTCCCGGCCGCGCAGCGCGAACTTGGCGACGGCGGCCTTGCCCGAGCGGGTCAGGGCCGAGCGGAGCAGCACGTACGGTTTCGCCGCTGCCGCGTGGTCGGTCGCCAGGTAGTAGGGCTTGTCCAGCTGGATCGGGTCGATCTCGGAGGCCGGCAGAAAGCTCAGGATCTCGATGGTCTTGGCGGTGGGCAGCGGCAGCGAGCCCAGGTCCTCCTCGGTGAGCACGACGGTGGAACCGTCGTCCGCGGTGTAGCCCTTGCCGATCTCGTCGGACTGGACCTCGACGTCCTCCAGGTCGCAGAACTTCCGGTAGCGGATACGGCCGCCGCAGCCCTCCTTGGTGTGCACCTGGTGGAAGCTGACCCGATGGTTCTCGGTGGCGCCGTACAGCTGGATCGGGATGCTGACCAGCCCGAAGGAGAGAGACCCCTTCCAGATCGATCGCACGAGATCACCTCACTTGACCGCTTTGTGCGATTCTCAGGGTATGTCGCCAATGACGGTCGTGGAGGGTCGGCGGGTAGCGCTGAGCAACCTGGACAAGGTGCTGTATCCGGACGGCACCACCAAGGGGGAGCTGCTGCACTTCCACGCTGCCTGCGCCTGGGCGGTGCTGCCGCACCTCGCGGGGCGGCCGGTCAGCTTTCTGCGCTTCCCGGACGGCCCCTCCGGCCAGCGCTTCTTCGCCAAGAACGTGCCACCGGGCACACCCTCCTGGGTCGCGACGGCGCCGGTGCCGAGGCGGGACGCCCCGCACGCACGACAGGTGTTGCTCAACGATCTGCCGAGCCTGATCTGGTCTGCCAATCTGGTGACCGAGCTGCATGTACCGCAGTGGCGGGCCGCGGCGCCGGAGACGGCCGACCGGCTCGTGGTCGACCTCGACCCCGGTAGTCCGGCGACGATCGTGGAATGCTGCACGGTCGCGCTCTGGCTGCGGGAGCGACTGGCCGCGGACGGCATCCCTGCACTTCCCAAGACATCCGGCTCGGCCGGGCTCCACCTGCTCGCGGCGATCGACCCCACCCCCTCGGAGGAGGTGGTGGCGTACACGCGCGGCCTCGCGCAGGAGGCGGAGGCCGCGCTGCCCGGACTCGCGGTGCACCGAATGGACAAATCGCTGCGGCGCGGCCGGGTTTTCATCGACTACAGCCAGAACGCCCGCGCGAAAACGACAGCCGCCCCGTACACCGTGCGCGCCGGCGCACACGCACCCACCGTCTCCACCCCCGTGACCTGGGACGAGGTTGCCGACTGCACCGAAGCCGGCGAGCTGAGCTTCGACATCCGCTCGGTTCCCGAGCGACTGGAGGAGTTCGGCGACCTCTGCGCGCCGCTGTCCGACGAGACCACGGCGCACTCCCTGCCGAAACCCTGACCGTCACGACCCGGTCAGCCACGCCCCGTCTCTCCACACCGCGGACCGCCACAGCCGAGGCGGGTCGACCACCGGGGCAGTCGGGCCGACCGCAGGCAGCCGGCCCCAAGTGGCCCCGACCCCTCGCAGCCCGGAACTGACGCTTCGTCAGCAACACCCGCTCTCTCCCTCGCCGTTCCGCGTACGGGTGCCCGCGGCGGCTCCAAGCGGAACCGTAGAATCGAGGAATCATGGCCTACCTCGATCACGCCGCCACCACGCCGATGCTCCCGGAGGCGGTACGGGAGATGACCGCCCAACTGCCCCTCGCCGGCAACGCCTCCTCCCTGCACAGCGCGGGGCGCAGGGCTCGCCGCGCGGTCGAGGAGTCGCGCGAGCGGCTGGCCGCCGCACTGGGCGCACGCCCCTCCGAGGTCGTCTTCACCGCCGGCGGGACCGAGGCGGACAACCTCGCGGTCAAGGGCCTGTACTGGTCCCGGCGAGCAGCCGATCCGGCCCGGAGGAAGCTGCTGGTCAGCCCGGTCGAGCACCACGCGGTGCTCGACGCGGCGCACTGGCTCGCCGATCACGAGGGCGCGGAGATCGTGTGGATCGAGGTGGACGGCCACGGCCGGGTCCGTCCCGAGGCGCTGCGCGCGGCCGTCGAACACGCGGACCCGCGCGAGATCGCGCTGATCACCGCGATGTGGGCGAACAACGAGATCGGGACCCTGCTGCCGGTGCCCCGACTGGCCGCGGTGGCGGCCGAGTTCGACATCCCGCTGCACTCCGACGCGATCCAGGCGGTCGGCCAGGTGGAGGTCGGCTTCGACCATCCGGGGCTGGCGGCGATGACCGTCAGCGGCCACAAGATCGGCGGCCCCTACGGCGTCGGCGCGCTCCTGCTGGGCCGCGACCAGACCCCGGAGCCGCTGCTGCACGGCGGCGGCCAGGAGCGCGACGTACGGTCCGGAACGCTCGACGTGCCCGCGATCGCCGCCTTCGCGGTGGCGGCGGAGCTGGCCGCCGAGCGGCGCGGCGAGTTCGCCGCGCGGGTGGCGGGGCTGCGTGACGAGCTGGTGACGGCGGTGCGCACCGCGGTGCCGGACGCGGTCCTCGGCGGCGATCCGGACCCGGCCGGCCGGCTGCCCGCCAACGCCCACTTCTCCTTTCCCGGCTGCGAGGGCGACTCGCTCCTCCTGCTGCTGGACGCCCAGGGCATCCAGGCCTCCACCGGATCGGCCTGCACCGCGGGGGTCGCGCAGCCCAGCCACGTGGTGCTCGCCACCGGCGCCGACCCGACGCTGGCGCGCGGCACGCTGCGCTTCTCGCTGGGGCACACCTCGACCGCCGAGGACGTCACCGAAGTGGCGAAGGTGATCGGCCCGGCCGTGGAGCGCGCACGCACGGCGGGGCTGAGCTGAGCCGGCACCCACCGCGTACGCCCCGGGCCAAGCGCCGAACGGCCGCACACTCACCCGGGCGCACGCCATCAAGCCGCGCGCACCGAGCCCGCCCACACCCCCGAGCCCATACCACCCGCGCACACACCACTCGGCCGCAACCGGGCGGGCACGCACCGCCGCCCCGGCGCACGTCCGGCGGCGCGGGGCTCAGCCCTTTCCGCCGCCGGCCGCGCCCGGACCGGCGCCGGAGCGCGGCGGAACGGCCCTGACCAGGCGCAGATAGCGCTCCCAGTCCCAGTGCTCCCCCGGATCGGTGTGGTCGGCGCCCGGCACCTCGTGGTGGCCGATGATGTGGCGGCGGTCCTTCGGTATGGAGTGCCGGTCGCAGATGTCGGCGGTCAGCTTCGCGGAGGCGCGGTACATCTCCTCCGTGAAGCCCTCCCGGCGGTCGACGAAACCCTCGTGCTCGATGCCGATGCTGCGCTCGTTGTACTCGCGGTTGCCCGCGTGGAAGGCGACGTCCAACTCCCGCACGGTCTGGGCGACACGGCCGTCGGAGGTGCGCAGCACGTAGTGCGCGGCGGCGCCGTGGCCCGCGTCCTGGAAGACCTTCAGCGCGACCGCGTAGTCGCCCTGGATGACGTGGACGATCACTCGGTCGATCCCGTAGTCGTCCGGACGGTTGGCGCGGCGCCAGTTGGCGGAGGAGGCGGCGACCCATTCGGCGCCCCGGTGGTCGACCTCGCCCTCCTTGCGCGGCTTTTCGTTTCCCGGCAGCCGCCACCACCAGCGCCGCAGCGTGTCGCGCTGGGTGTAGGCCGCGGAACCGGCCAGCAGTGCGGCGCCGCCGCCGAGCAGCAGCCCTCGGCGGCTGGGGCCGCTGCGAGCGCCCTGCTCGGAGGGCGGTCCCGCGCTGCCGGACCGGGCCGATTCGGGCTCGGTCGTTCCGGGCTCCGCTGTCATGGCTCGCGCCCCTGCCCTGATGGTGTGCCGGTGGTGTTGGTGCTTCCTGCAAGCAGGACGTCTGCGCCGCCCCCAGGGTTCCCCGGACGGCCCCGTACCCTTGAGTGGCTATGACTGATTCGACTGTGCCGCCCGGGCGGCTACGCGTACTGGCCGCCATGTCCGGCGGCGTGGACTCCGCCGTCGCCGCCGCCCGTGCGACCGAGGCGGGGCACGAGGTCACCGGGGTGCACCTGGCGCTCTCGGCGAACCCGAAGTCCTTCCGCACCGGCGCACGGGGCTGCTGCACGATCGAGGACTCCAGGGACGCCCGCCGCGCCGCGGACGTGCTCGGCATCCCGTTCTACGTCTGGGACATGGCCGAGCGCTTCCGCGAGGACGTGGTCGAGGACTTCGTCGCGGAGTACGAGGCGGGCCGTACTCCCAACCCGTGCCTGCGGTGCAACGAGAAGATCAAGTTCGCTGCCCTGCTGGACAAGGCGCTGGCCCTGGGGTTCGACGCGGTGTGCACGGGCCACTACGCGACCGTCGTGACGGGCGAGGACGGAGCCCGCGAGCTGCACCGGGCGTCGGACATGGCCAAGGACCAGTCGTACGTGCTCGGGGTGCTGGACGAGCGGCAGCTGGCGCACGCGATGTTCCCGCTCGGCGACACCCTGACCACCAAGGAGGAGATCAGGGCGGAGGCCGAGCAGCGCGGCCTCGCGGTCGCGAAGAAGCCGGACAGCCACGACATCTGCTTCATCGCCGACGGTGACACCCAGGGCTTCCTGGCCCGGCGGCTGGGCGTCGCCGAGGGCGACATCCTGGACGAGGACGGCAACCGGGTCGGCGGCCACGAGGGTGCGTACGGCTTCACCGTCGGCCAGCGCAAGGGGCTGCGGATCGGCCATCCCGCCGCCGACGGCAAGCCGCGCTACGTGCTGGACATCTCCCCGGTGGAGAACACCGTCACGGTGGGCCCGCGGGAGGCGCTGGACGTCGTGGGGCTCACGGCGATCAGCCCACGCTGGTGCGGCACGCCGCCGCAGGGCCCCGGCACCTACACCGCCCAACTGCGCGCGCACGGCGGCGAGACCACGGTGACGGCGGAGCTGGTGGCGGAGCGGCTGGAGGTCGACTTCACCGAGCCGGTGCGCGGGGTCGCACCCGGCCAGGCGATCGTGCTGTACGACGGCACCCGGGTCGTCGGCTCGGCGACCATCGCCCGCACCCGGCGCCCGGAGCGGGTCGGCGGCTGAACTCCCCTGCCGCGCACGGCACTTCGCGCCGCCCGACCGACGCACCCCCGCACACGGGGCCGACGCACCGCACACGGGGCCGACGCGGGCGCCTGCTCGGCGGCCCGCGTCGGCGTACGGTCACTGGCTGCGGAAGTGCGAGGGCTTCGGCTTGATCTTCGCCAACTGCCGCGACTGGGCGACCAGTCGGTCCTCGCTGTCCCACACCTCGGCGTCCTCCTCGAGGTAACCGCCGGCCACGTTGCGGGTGGTGAGCGCGACCCGTACCGGGCCCGGCGCCGGCCTCGCCCGTACGTGCGCGGTGAGCTCGACGGTCGGCACCCAGGCGTCGATGCCCAACTCGAAGGCCACCGAGGGCAGTCCGTCCACGGCCAGCAGCAGCGAGAGCGGGTCGTGGTCCCGACCGTCGGGGAGCGCGAACCAGGCGCGCATCTCCCCCTTGCCGCTGGGCTCGCCGATCGCCCAGCCGAGGGTGGCCGGGTCGAGCCGCAGGCGGAGCCGGTGCACGATGGGCGGCATCCGCTCCGCGTCGTGCGGGCTGTGCTCCGCGCCGACGCAGTGCTCCCAGGGCGGGATCTCCGGCGGTTTGGCGGTGGTGTGGACGTCCGCGGGCAGCGCGGAGAGGTCGCCGCAGGTGCCGAGCACCCGTACGCGCTCGACCTCGTTGCCGTCCGCGTCCGGCTGGAGCAGCCGGGCCGAGCCGGTGGCCGTGCTGTGCCTGCGGGCCGCCACATCGGTGCGGATGACGGCAGGTCCGGGGGTGGTGCCGCTCAGGTAGTGGGCCGTGATCGTGAAGGGGTCGGGCCGCTCCAGCGCCTCGCCCAGCGCCCGGCCGAGGAGGGCGAGCAGATATCCGCCGTTGAGCCCGGCTCCGACGCTCCAGCCCTCGGGGAGGTCCGCGTCGAAGACTCCGTCCGTACGGAGCCGCACCCGGGTGTCACGGTCGAACTCGCTCGATCCGATCGTTGCTTGGGTCATGCGGATGACGGTACCCGCTCGCCTTACTGACGGGTAGGTCAGCAAGGGTGCCCGCACAGCCGAGTGGGATGATTTCGTCATGCTGCACGTCCTGTACCTGGTGGGTGTCTCCGCCTTCGCCGCCAGCGGCGTCCTCGCCGCGCACCGGGCGAACATGGACCCCTTCGGGGGTCTGGTGCTCGCCTTCGCCGCGGCCGTCTCCGGCGGCACCCTGCGCGACCTGATCCTGGACCGTCACCCGCTCTACTGGACGCAGGACTGGGTGCTGCTGACCGTGGTGGCCGGCGTCGGTGTCGGCACCATTTGCTATCTGCGGTTCTGGAAGCTTCCGCACCGCTCGCTGCTGGTCGTCGACGCGATCGGGCTCGCGGTGGTCACCGTCATCGGCGCCCGCGCGGCGATCGACTCCGGGGTAACGCCGGTGGCCGTCCTCATCCTCGCGGTGCTGACCGGGGTGACCGGCGAAGTCGTACGGGACGTGCTGTGCGGCGAGTTCCCCCCGCTGCTGCTCCGCGAGGACGTCTACGCGACGGCAGCGTTCGCCGGCGCGCTCTGCTACCTGCTGCTGGACACCCTGGACGTGGCTCGGACCCCGGCGACGGTCGTCTCGGCGGGGCTGGTCTTCGCGCTGCGGCTGGGCGCGATGTTCCTGGGCCTCTCGCTGCCCCGTCCGCACCGCGAGGACGAGCACGGCAACAGCTGAGCACGACTGCGACCCGGCACCCCCAAAGGGCTGCCGGGCCGCGGTCGCGAACGGCTATCCCTCGCGCGCCGGGGCGGGTTCGTCGCCCCCGGAAGCTCCGGAGCCCGGCCCCTTCTGCCCCTTTTGCACCTTCTGCGCCGTGTCCACCGCGCGCTCCTCCTGCTCCTCCTGCTCCTCGCGCTCGTGCATCTCGTGCATCTCGTGCGTGAGCGAGGGCGGGCCGGGAAGCGTCGCGGGGACCGATTCGCCGGAACGCCGGAGCCTGCCCTCGGCGATCTCGGTCGCGTAGTGGCACGCCACCCGGTGGCCGTCGCCGAGGTCCTTCAGCTCGGGCCGGTCGGTCGCGCAGAGCGTGTCCTGCTTCCACGGGCACCTGGTGTGGAAGCGGCAGCCGGAGGGCGGGTTGGCCGGCGAGGGCAGGTCCCCGGTGAGCAGGATGCGCTCGCGGTTGTCCTCCACCTCCGGGTCCGGCACCGGTACGGCCGACATCAGCGCCTTGGTGTACGGGTGCTTGGGCTCCGCGTAGAGCAGGTCACTCGGCGCCTCCTCGACCAGCGAACCCAGGTACATCACGCCGATCACGTCGGAGATGTGCCGGACCACGGCCAGGTCGTGGGCGATGACGACGTACGTCAGCCCCATCGAGTCCTGGATCTCCTCCAGCAGGTTGAGGACCTGGGCCTGGATGGAGACGTCGAGCGCGGAGACCGGTTCGTCGCAGATGATGACGTCCGGTTCGAGCACCAGAGCCCGGGCGATACCGATGCGTTGGCGCTGTCCGCCGGAGAACTCGTGCGGGTAGCGCGCCAGCGCGTTGGTGGGCAGGCCGACCTTGGCGAGGATCTCCTTGATCTTCTCGCGCCGCTCGTCCTGGTTGGCGCCGATACCGTGCGCCGCCATGCCCTCGGAGAGGATCGACTCGATGTTCTGCCGCGGGTTGAGGCTGCCCAGCGGGTCCTGGAAGACCATCTGGAGGCGCTGGCGCTGACGGCGCATCTCCTCCTCGGGGAGGCTCGCCAGGTCGGTGCCGTCGAAGACGACCTCGCCCTCGGTGATGTCGTTCAGGCGCAGCACGGCACGGCCGAGCGTCGTCTTGCCGCAGCCGGACTCGCCGACCAGACCGTAGGTCTGCCCGGCCTCCACCGACAGGGAGATTCCGTCGACGGCGTAGACGTGCCCCACCACCCGGTCGAAGAAGATGCCCTTCTTGACCGGGAAGTGGACCTTCACGCCCTTCAGTTCGAGCAGGCTCATGAGCTGGCCTCCGTTGTGTCCGCCTTCTCGATGTCCGCGGACTTGCCGTCGCGGGCGTCGCCCACGGCGTCCTCGCCCGCGGACTCCGCCCGGCCCGCGTCCCCGTCGTCGTTCGGGGTCGAGCCCTCCACCACCGGGTTCACGCAGCGGACCTGGTGGCCGGCGGTCAGCGGCTCGGTGAGCTGCGGCGTACCGGTCAGGCACTCCATCGTGTAGTAGTCGCACCGCGGGGCGAAGGCGCAGCCGTCCGCCCACTCGATGTTGTCGTTGATGGAGCCGCGGATCGGGTTCAGCTTCTCGCCGCGCGGGGCGTCGAGCCGGGGAATCGATCCGAGCAGCCCGTGCGAGTACGGGTGGGTCGGCGCCGCGAAGAGCGGCCTGCGCTCGGCGGACTCGACGACACGACCCGCGTAGAGCACGTTCACCTTGTCGCAGAGCCCGGCGACCACGCCGAGGTCGTGGGTGATCATCAGCAGTCCGGTGCCCTCCTGGTCGACCAACTCCTTGAGGAGTTCCAGGATCTGGGCCTGAATGGTGACGTCGAGGGCGGTCGTCGGCTCGTCCGCGATGAGCATCCGCGGCGCACAGGCCACGGCCATCGCGATCAGCGCCCGCTGGCGCATACCGCCGGAGAGCTGGTGCGGGTACTCCTTGAGCCGCCTGGTCGGGTCGGGGATGCCGACCCGGTCCAGCAGATCGGCCGCTTCCTTGCGCGCGGCCTCACCCTTCATCCCCCGGTGCCGCTTGAGGATCTCGGTGACCTGGACACCGATGGGGACCACCGGGTTCAGCGAGGAAAGCGGGTCCTGGAAGATCATCGCCAGCTGGGTGCCGCGCATGTCGCGCATGCGGTTCTTGCTGAGCGAGAGCAGGTCGGTGCCGTCGTAGTCGGCGGTACCGCCGATGCGTACGCCCTTGTCGGGGAGCAGGCCCATCAGCGCGAGCGAGGTGACGCTCTTGCCGCAGCCCGACTCCCCCACCAGACCGACGACCTGGCCGGGATCGATGTCGAAGGAGACCCCGGACACCGCCTTCGCGTCGCGTTGCCCGCGACGGGTGAAGGTGATGCTCAGTTCGTCCACGGAAAGCAGTGCCATGTCATCAGCTCCGCAGTTTCGGGTCGAGTGCTTCCCGCATGGCCTCACCGAGCAGGGTGAAGCCGAGAGCGGTGATGATGATGCCCACCGCCGGGTAGACCGCGAGCATGGGCGCGTCGTCGAAGAACGCCTGGGACTCCGCCAGCATGACGCCCCACTCCGGGGTCGCCGGGTTGGGGTTGCCCAGTCCGAGGTACGACAGCGCCGCCGCCTCGATGATGGCGGTCGCCAGACAGAGCGTCGCCTGGACGATCACGGGGCTGAGCGAGTTCGGCAGGATCTGCGAGAAGACGATCCGGCGCTTGCGCACGCCCAGTGCCTTGGCTGCGAGCACGTAGTCCGCACCGCCCTGCGCCAGCATCGCACCGCGCAACAGCCGGGCGAAGATGGGGATCTGGACCACACCCACGGCGATCATCACCGTGGTGAGGCTCTGTCCGAGCACCGCCGCGATGGAGACCGCGAGCAGCAGCGAGGGCATCGCGAGCATCATGTCGATGACACGCATGATCACGGTGTCGACCTTGCGCCCCGTGTTGCCACCGAGGGTGAGGGCCGCGCCGGAGAGTCCACCGAGGATCGCGCCGACGGTCAGACCGAGCAGGGTGGCGACGACGCCGACCATCAGGGTCTGGCGCGCACCGACCAGCATTCGGGAGAACTCGTCGCGGCCGAGCTGGTCGAGTCCGAACCAGTTGCCGTCGCGCGGGCCGACGAAGATGCCCCTGTTGCGGAACACCTCGCCCCGCCACATCTGGGTGGGGTCGTGCGGTGCGACCCACGGGCCGACGACGGCCAGCACCACGAAGAGGCCGATGACGACCGCACCGATGAGGGCCATCTTGCTGGTGCGCAGACGTCGGTACGCCTCCACCCAGAGGCTGGCGCCGGTGCTGGTCTCCTGCTTCGCGGTGAGCTCGGCCAGCCGGTCGATCTTGGCTGCTTTCGTGTCGAGACTCATCAGTGCACCCGCACTCTCGGGTCGATCAGGCTGTACGCCACGTCGACCAGCAGATTGATGATGACGAACGTGGCGGCGATGAACATGATGAAGCCCGTGAGCACGGGGTAGTCACGGTTGTCGATCGCATCCTTGAGGAAGGAGCCGATCCCGCCGAAGGAGAACACCGATTCGGTCAGCACCGCTCCCGACAGCAGACCACCGGTGAGCAGACCGATCGCTGTGACGATCGGCAGCAGGGCGTTGCGCAGGACGTGCCGGATGCGGACCACGCTCTTGTTGAGGCCCTTGGACTCGGCGGTGCGGATGTAGTCCTCGCCGAGCACCTCCAGAACACTGGCCCTGGTCATGCGCACCACGATGGCGAGCGGGATGGAGGCGAGCGCGATCGCCGGCAGCGCCAGGTGGTTGATGGCCCCCCAGGCCGCGTCCAACTCGCCGGTCAGCAGGCCGTCGAGGACGTAGAACCCGGTGACTTCCGTCGCGTTCATCCCGGTCTCCTGGCGACCGCCCGCGGGGAACCAGCCGAGGTTCACCGCGAAGAGGGCGCGCAGCAGGAAGGCCAGGAAGAACACCGGGATGCAGATACCGAGAAGAGAGCCGGAAACGGCCGCGACATCGAGCCAGCCACCGCGTCTGCGGGCGGCGAAATAGCCGAGCGGAATTCCGACCACAACGGCGAGGAGCATCGCGGAGAGAGCGAGCTCGACAGTCGCCGGAAAACGAAGCAGGAGTTCGTCGAGAACCGGCTGCCCGGTCTGGCTCGACGTGCCCAGATCACCTTGGACTATTCGTTGGAGAAACAGCCAGTACTGCTCCATCACGGGTTTGTCGAGGCCCAGTTGCTCCTCGATCCTCGCCTTTGATTCGGCGGTGGCGCGTTCCCCCAGCATGGCCGCGGCGGGTCCGCCGGGAAGCCGATGCACCCAGAGGAACAGCAGGATCGACAGGCCAGCCAGGGTGGGAATGAGTTGCAGCAGTCTTCGGATCACAAGACGCAGCACGCTCGTTCCCCCTTTCTTTCGTCATAAGGCAGGTCCGCCCGGCCACGAGTGGTGCCGTGGCCGGGCGGACCTGCGCAATCTGCTGTTACTTGAAGGAGGCCTCCGCGAAGTTCTCCTGCGTCAGCGGGGAGACCTTCGGGGGGTTGACGTCCTTGCCGAACGCAATGGACGGCGGCGAGGAGGAGACCGGAAGGCCGGGCAGGTAGTCCATGACGACCTCGTTGGCCTTCTTGTACAGCTCGACGCGCTTCTCCAGGTCCGGCTCGGAGCCGGAGTCCTTCACCGCGTCGAACACCTTCTTGTCCTTGAAGCCCCACTCCTTCAGGGGCTCGGCGAACCAGGTGCCGAGGAAGTTGTACGCGTCGTTGAAGTCACCGGTCCAACCCAGCAGGTACAGACCGCACTTGCCGTCGCGGACACTGTCGGAGTAGGTCGGGTTCCACTTCATCGGGTGGGTCTTGACCTTGATGCCGACGTTCTCCAGATCCTTCTGCATGATCTGGTACATGTCCTTCGGCGCCGGCATGTAGGGGCGGGTGACCTCGGTCGGGTAGCAGAAGTCGACCGTCAGGTTCTCCTCGCCGGCTTCCTTCAGAAGCTTCTTGGCGTTCTCCGGGTCGTGCTTGATCTCCGGAACCTTGTCGGAGTAGCCCTCGATCGTGTCGGGCACGAACTGCGAGGCTATCTTTCCGCCTTCGGGCAGCTGCGTGTCGACGATGTTCTGCCGGTCGATGGCCTGCGAGACGGCCTGGCGGACCTTCTTATCCTTCAGCGCCGGGTTCTTCTCCTGCGCCATTCCGACGTAGAAGAGGTTGAACACCTTGCGGACCGGAACCTGGAAGCCCTCCTTCTCCAGGCTCGCCACGTCACCGGGCGCCACCAGGTCGTACCCCTGAATGCCACCGGACTCGAGGGCCTGCTTGCGGCCGTCCTCGGTGTCGATGGTCCGGAAGACGAGGGTGTCCGTCTTGGCCTTGTCGCCGTGGTACCCGTCGAACTTCTTGAGGGTGATCTCCTTGTTGCCCTTGTTCCACTTCTCGACCTCGAAGGGACCGGTGCCCGCGACCGTGCCCGCTTCCTGCGTGTACTTGGGCCGGCTGATCGCGTCGCCGCTGCCGGAGGCGTTCTCCTTCTCGTACTTCTCGATGGCCTTCGGCGAGTGGATCGCCATGGCCTGGAGCGAGAAGCCGCCGGGAAGGTTGGCGGTCGCCTTCTTCACCTTGATGACGGCGGTGTGCTCGTCCTTGGCCTCGCAGCCGACGTAGTTCGACGCCGGGAGGCTGTCGTTCTCGTTCTTCTTGAAGCCGCCGAAGACCTTCTGCCAGTAGTACGACAGCAGGTCGGACTGGTAGGTGCCGGTCCAGTTGTACCAGCGGTCGTAGTTGGCGCAGACCGCGTCGGCATTGAACTTCTCGCCGTCGTGGAACTCGACGTCCTTCTTGAGGTCGAAGGTCCACTCGGTGGCGTCCTTGTTGCTCGACCACTTCGTGGCCAGGCCCGGACTGAACTCCGTGCCGCCGGGCTCGTGTTCGATGAGGGCTTCGAAAGACTGACGTGTGACCCGGAAGGTCTCGCCATCGCTGGAGATGGACGGGTCAAGAGAATCGGGGTCGCCAGCGGCGCCGAACACGAACGGCTTGTCGCCGTTGTCGTCGCCTCGTTCACTGGCACAACCAGTGGCGATCACACCGACCGCAAGGGCTGCCGCGAGCGTACGGGCCACCCTCGATCTGGTTTTACGCATGGGTCCACCTCAGGGGTCAGTGGTGGTGCAGGAGCTCTAGTCGCCCGCACATTACTGTGCATCCACATAGGTGTGAACCGTCCGCATGTCGGTGATACCGAGCTGAGACCAGAGGCCCGCGCAGAGTTGTCGTTTACCTGCCCATACCGCCCATTCGGACCGTCATGAACAAGGCGCCGGGCAGTAATGAAGCCGTTATGAAAGGCCCTTCGGGTCGCCCGAACGCCCCTGGACGAAAGCCACGGAATTCCCGACCCGTGCCCCGCGCAAGGAAGTTGGCCGGGCGCCCCGTCGCCGGAGATGCCGTCCGCTCTCAGTACGCGCGCGGGTAGCCGTACCCGTATCCGGGCGCCGCGGCGGTGGCGGGCGCGCCCTGGGCGTCGCGGTCGAAGAACGGCCGGGCGCTGGCCCGCAGCCACATGGCCACCTGGTCGTACTCGTCCGACATCACCACGGTGGACACCGGCAGCCCCTCGGGCACCGAGGCGACCGCCTGACGCATCATCTGCCGCACGGCCTCCACCGACTGGTGGCCGCTGTCGTACAGGTCCAGTCCGATGGCCAGGTACGCGGCGCCGACTGCCGGCTGCACCCAGGCGCGACGCAGGCTGCGCACCGCGGGCGTGTACTGCGCGCCGTGCGTGAGCTGGGCGTAGAAGTGCGGGATCTCCAGGCTCGGTTCACTGATCCGCAGCGGTCCGGCGGGCAGCAGGTCGAGGCCGCCGTGGATCCGGCGCAGATCCAGCCACGGCACCCCGACGCCGCCGCCGGGTGCGTGCGGGTTGATCCACAGGCCCCACCGCCCCGGGTAGAGCGCGGCGGCGATCTCCGCACCGGTCGACACCTCGTGGGACCGGCTCCAGCCGGAGACGGCGAGCTCCTGGGCGGAGGTCACACAGGGGACGTAGCCGTGGCCGGCCACCTCCATGTTGCCGAACTGGGCGTCCGGGGTGCCGGGGCTGCCGTGCCAGAGCAGCATCCAGAGCCTGCCGGCGCCCAACGCGCCCAGCAGCGCTTCGTACGCGTCGTATCTGCCAGGAGTCACCTGGTGCAGCAGCTGTTCGACGCTCTCACCCGCGCTCACGTCGGCCGCCCTTCTCCGCTTCGTACCTGCCACCGGGCACCGGCGTGCCCCCGCCCCGACATCCAACCAGCTTACGAGGCGCGAGGCGCGGGCCCGGGGTACTCATTCGGATACTCATCCGCGCCTGAGCATCCCGACCCGGTCGGCCGGTGAAGTCCCGCTCCACCCGCACCGGTTCAGTCCGCGCGCACGTAGAAGGGCCGTACGCACTGACGCATCCAGTCGACCACCGGGTCGTGGGCGGCGTCGAGAAGCACGAGCTGCACGGTCCAGTTGATCTGGTGGAGGTTCAACGCCCGGGCGAGCGCGTCATGGGCCTGCTGGCGCACACCGGGCTCCAGGTGGTCGAGCTCCACGCCGACGAAAAGCGCCGGCGCCTCGCCCTCGACGCTCGCCAACCCCCGCCGGGCGGTGCGCACCTGGGCCACCCCGGCGAACTCCCGGCCGGCCGCGGAGAGGAAGTCGACCGGGTCGTCCTGCCAGTCGGGCTCGAAGAGGCGCACCCGCGCGCCGCCGCGGGCACCGGTCAGTACGTCCCCGCCGCCCTCCTTGCAGAGCTCGGCGACCGCCTCGGGCGGCAGCGGAACACCCACCGCACCCTCGGGGTTGACCGCGACGCCCAGCCGCGGCGGCAGCCCTCGGGCGAACTCCCGGGCCGGCACCACGGCACACGGCATGTCCATCCGCACGCACGCCTGGAACTGCTGGAGCGAGCTGTACACCGGCACATAGGGCTTGCCGTCCAGCTCCACGGTCGGCAGCTCCAGGTTCTCGCTCTCCGGGCCTCCGCCCTCGGGCAGCGGCACCCAGAAACTGCTGCGGCCCAGCACTTCCAGCAGACGCCCGCCCGCGTGCGCGGAACCGAGCGCCGCCGCGAGCGTCTCCTCCAGCTCGTTCCCCGGCCAGCCGCCACCGTGCCCCGGTCCGACGGGGTGTGGCTGGTGCGGCTGCGCGGGCTGCGGAGATGCGGTCATGGGCAAAACCCTAGCCCGCGCGCAGTGCCTTCGGGCACGGGGTGCGCCCGCCGGGCGCACCCCCGGCGGGCGCTCGGCCGGCTCCCGTGCGCACCGCAGGAGGCGCACGGCGGGCCGCACTCCCCCGCCTCCGCCGGGCGACTGACGGCCGCCCGCGGGAGCCGGGAGCCGCAGCCCTCGGGACGCGCGGCTGCCCGGGCGCGGGTGCCGGGTGCCGGAGGCCGTCCTTCAGGGCGTGCGGGAGCAGCGCGGGCCGGGCAGCGAAGGACCGCCGGGCCGCCTGTCGACGGGTGGCAGCGCCAGGGAGGGGCCCGGCGGCCCGCCGACCGCGTGCGCGCCCTTCTCGAACGCGGCCCGGCGCAGCGTCGCGGCGGCGGTGCGGTCCAGCAGCAGCGCCGACGAACAGCCTACGGGCAGCCGTCCCGCCGACAGCTCGGCGTGGAGCGCGGCCATCGCCCGTACATGACGGTCGAACGCCCCTTCGGAGACTCCGCGGCTGCGGGACCACTGCCCCGCCCGGGCCTCCTGCGCGCTGACGTCGAGCAGCAGCAGATGCGCCCGCCCGCCGCGTCGAGCGGCCTCCCTGCCGAGCCAGCGTCGCACCCAGCCCCACTGCCCGCAGTCGTGCACCGCGACGCCGGCTCCCGGCAGTCGCAGCACCCACCACAGGCGCAGGTAGTGCGCCACCCGCGCCAGCGGCCGGAGCAGGGCGTACGGCATCCGCCCGACCGCCCGCTCCAGCCGCTCGCGCACATCCTGGGAGTCGATGAGGTGCAGCGGCCCCGTCGGTGCGGTGAAGCGGCGCAGCAGCGTCGACTTCCCCCCTCCCGGCAGCCCGGAGAGGATCACGATGTCGCCCGGTGGCCAGCACAGCTCGGCACCGCGTACGCCTCTGACGTCCCGCACCGCAACCTCCCGGACCGCTGCCGCGCGGACCTCGCCGCGGAGCGCCGGGCGGGCATCGCCGGCGTCCGCCTGCCGCCCGGCGCGGTCGGGCACGTCCGAGCGCCGTATGTGAGCACGCCCCTTGTCCGGGTGTCGGTCCTGTCCTCGCCCGTCCACCGCTCGCATGATGCGCACCGCCGATTCCCGCCGCCCACGCACGAGTTGGGCGTCGCGCTTGTGGCCTGCCGGACCCGGTGTCCGACCGCTGCAGTCGACCTCGGGCAGAGTGCCACAGGCCGGGGGTGCCGCAGCAGTGCGTCTCCGTGTCATGATGAAGCGGCCAACTGCATACCGGCCGTTCGAATCCGCGCGGGAGAGTCCCCCACCGCCTCTGGCACCGCCAGTGGACCGGGGGCGCCGAAGGAGCAAGTCCTCCCTTGAATCTCTCAGGCCCCGTACCGCGCGGGCGAGGCAGATCTGAAAAGCGGGCGTCCCCCGGGCGTCCCACCCAAGGTGCAAGCCGGGCCCCGTACAGGGGATCAGGCGAACCTCTCAGGTTCCGATGACAGATGGGGAGGACATGTCCGCCCCCTGCCTGGGAGCCTGAAAATGACTGAAAATCCCCGTCTCACCGCGCTCGATTCCGTGCACCGCGCCCTCGGCGCGACCATGACCGACTTCGCCGGCTGGGACATGCCGCTGCGGTACGGCAGCGAGCGCGACGAGCACCAGGCCGTACGCACCAGGGCCGGGCTCTTCGACCTCTCCCACATGGGTGAGATCGCGGTCACCGGCCCGCAGGCCGGACTGCTGCTCGACCACGCGCTGGTCGGCAACCTCTCCAGGCTCGCGCAGGGCCGCGCCCGTTACACCATGATCTGCGACGAGCGCGGCGGCATCATGGACGATCTGATCGTCTACCGCCTGGCCGACGAGCAGGACACCCCGCGCTACATGGTGGTCGCCAACGCCGGAAACGCACAGACCGTGCTGGACGCGCTGGTCGCCCGCCAGGCCGGCTTCGACGCCGCTGTGCGCGACGACCGGGACGCGTACGCGCTGCTGGCGATCCAGGGGCCGGAGGCCGCCGGTGTGCTGGCGCAGCTGACCGACGCGGATCTGGAGGGTCTCAAGTACTACGCCGGGCTGCCGGGAACGGTCGCCGGGGTCGAGGCGCTGATCGCCCGCACCGGGTACACCGGCGAGGACGGCTTCGAGCTGTTCCTCGCCCCCGGTGACGCCGACAAGGTCTGGGCGGCGCTGCTGGACGCGGGCCGGGACGCGGGCGTCGTGCCCTGCGGGCTGTCCTGCCGGGACACACTCCGGCTGGAGGCCGGAATGCCCCTGTACGGCAACGAACTCACCCGCGCCACCACCCCGTTCGACGCGGGGCTGGGCCGGGTGGTGAAGTTCGAGAAGGAGACCAACGGCGGTGACTTCGTCGGCCGCGGGCCGCTGGAGGAGGCCGCCCGGCAGGCTGAGCAGAACCCGCCGCGGAAGCTGGTCGGTCTCGTCGCACAGGGCCGCAGGGTGCCCCGATCCGGCTACTCGGTCGTCTCGGCCGCCGACGGCACGGTCATCGGTGAGGTCACCTCCGGCGCCCCCTCCCCCACCCTCGGCAAGCCGATCGCCATCGCCTACGTCGACGCCGCCTTCGCCGAGCCGAACGAGGACGGAGCGAGCCGCGTCGCGGTCGACATCCGCGGCAGCCACGAGGCGTACGACGTCGTCGCGCTGCCGTTCTACAAGCGTCAGCGCTGAACCACCGCGCTTCGGGGACGAACCGGGCCGACCGGTCCCGCGCACCTGCGCGTCACACGGACGCGGTCACTGAGCCAGACTGGTGCCGTCCGTCGTGCCCGCGTGCGGGTGTGCGTGCCGACCGACGCGGTCGTCCCAGCAGGCAGACCGTTCCACCCTCACCATCCTTCTTCCGGGAGAATCCAGACATGAACAACCCCCAGCAGCTGCGCTACAGCAAGGAGCACGAGTGGCTGTCGGACGCCGCGGAAGGCGTCTCGACGGTGGGCATCACCGAGCACGCCGCCAACGCGCTCGGCGACGTCGTCTTCGTGCAGCTCCCCGAGGTCGGCGACACGGTCACCGCGGGCGAGACCTGCGGCGAGCTGGAGTCGACCAAGTCCGTCAGCGACCTGTACTCGCCCGTCACCGGCGAGATCACGGAGATCAACCAGGACGTGGTGGACGACCCGGCGCTGGTCAACACCGCCCCGTTCGAGGGCGGTTGGCTGTTCAAGGTGAAGGTGAGCGGCGAGCCGGACGACCTGCTCTCCGCCGAGGAGTACACCGCCTTCGCCGGGGGCTGACCCAGTCCGCCGGCACCTCGGCCTCCTCACCGGTGGCTGACCGCCTTCGCCGAACCCGTCCGTCCAGCCGACCCAGATCGGACTCGAAGTTCTGATGTCGCTTCTGAACAGTTCACTCCACGAGGTGGACCCGGACGTCGCCGCCGCCGTCGACGCCGAGCTCCACCGCCAGCAGTCCACCCTCGAGATGATCGCCTCGGAGAACTTCGCTCCGGTGGCCTCCCTCCAGGCGCAGGGCTCCGTTCTCACCAACAAGTACGCCGAGGGCTACCCCGGCCGCCGCTACTACGGCGGCTGCGAGCACGTCGATGTCATCGAGGACATCGCCCGCAACCGGGTCAAGGAACTCTTCGGCGCCGAGGCCGCCAACGTCCAGCCGCACTCGGGCGCTTCGGCCAACGCCGCCGCGATGTTCGCGCTGCTCAAGCCGGGCGACACGATCATGGGCCTGGACCTGGCACACGGCGGCCACCTGACCCACGGCATGCGGATCAACTTCTCCGGCAAGCTCTACAACGTGGTCGCCTACCACGTCGACGAGAAGACCAACCTGGTCGACATGGAGGAGGTCGAGCGCCTGGCCAGGGCCGAGCGCCCGCAGCTGATCATCGCCGGCTGGTCCGCGTACCCGCGCCAGTTGGACTTCGCCGCCTTCCGCCGCATCGCGGACGAGGTCGGCGCGCTGCTGATGGTCGACATGGCGCACTTCGCCGGTCTGGTCGCCGCCGGGCTCCACCCCAACCCGGTGCCGTACGCGGACGTGGTCACCACCACGACCCACAAGACCCTCGGCGGCCCGCGCGGCGGTGTCATCCTCTCCAAGAAGGAGCACGCCAAGAAGATCAACTCCGCGGTCTTCCCCGGCCAGCAGGGCGGCCCGCTGGAGCACGTCATCGCCGCGAAGGCGGTCTCCTTCAAGATCGCGGCGACCGAGGAGTTCAAGGAGCGGCAGGAGCGGGTGCTGGAGGGCGCCAAGCTCCTCGCCGAGCGGCTGACGCAGCCCGACGCCGTGGACGCCGGCGTCTCGGTCCTCTCCGGCGGCACCGACGTCCATCTCGTCCTGGTCGACCTTCGCCACAGCGAGCTCGACGGTCAGCAGGCCGAGGACCGGCTGGACGAGGTCGGTATCACGGTCAACCGCAACGCCGTCCCCAACGACCCCCGGCCGCCGATGGTCACCTCGGGTCTGCGGATCGGCACCCCGGCACTGGCCACCCGCGGTTTCGCGGCCGAGGACTTCCGCGAGGTCGCGGACGTCATCGCCGAGGCGCTGAAGCCCGGGTTCGACGAGGCCAAGGCCAAGTCGCTGGCCGGCCGCGTCTCGGCGCTCGCCGAGAAGCACCCGCTCTACCCGGACCTCGTCCAGGGACGCTGACACGTCGACTCCCTGACGGCCGGGACCATTCCGGGTCGCTCCGCCTCTCGCGCGGAGCGACCCGGGCCCGGACCACCGAACCGCCCCGCACCACCCCTGCGGTCCACGAGCCGACGAAGGAGTCCCCCGTGGCCATCTCCGTTTTCGATCTCTTCTCCATCGGCATCGGCCCCTCCAGTTCTCACACGGTCGGCCCGATGCGCGCCGCGCGGATATTCGTCCGCCGACTGAAGAACGAGGGCCTGCTCGCCCACACCTCCTCGGTACGCGCCGAGCTGTTCGGCTCCCTCGGCGCCACCGGGCACGGCCACGGCACTCCGAAGGCCGTACTCCTGGGGCTGGAGGGCCACGCACCGCAGGACGTCGACGTGCTGGCGGCGGACACCTGGGTGGCGCGCATCAAGGAGACCGGGCGGCTTCGGCTGCTGGCCGCCGACATAGGCGACAGCCACGAGATCGCCTTCGACTTCCAGGACGACCTGATCCTGCACCGCCGCCGCTCGTTGCCGTACCACGCCAACGGGATGACGCTCTTCGCCTACGACGAGGCCGGACGCCCGCTCCTGGAGAAGACGTACTACTCGGTCGGCGGCGGCTTCGTCGTCGACGAGGACGCGGTCGGCGAGGACCGGATCAAGCTCGACGACACCCCGCTGAAGTACCCCTTCCGCACCGGCGACGAACTGCTGCGACTCACCCGGGACACCGGCCTGTCGGTCTCCGCGCTAATGCTGGAGAACGAGAAGGCCTGGCGCTCCGAGGCCGAGATCAGGGCCGGTCTGCTGGAGATCTGGCGGGTCATGCGGGAGTGCGTGAGCCGCGGCATGAGCCAGGAGGGCATCCTGCCTGGCGGTCTCAAGGTCCGCCGCAGGGCCGCGAGTTCGGCCCGGCAGCTGCGCGCGGAGGGCCGCGCCGACGCGCTGGCGATGGAGTGGATCACCCTCTACGCCATGGCCGTCAACGAGGAGAACGCCGCCGGCGGACGCGTCGTCACCGCCCCCACCAACGGCGCCGCCGGCATCATCCCGGCCGTCCTTCACTACTACGCCAACTTCGTGCCCGGCGCCGACGACGACGGAGTGGTCCGCTTCCTGCTCACCGCGGGCGCGGTCGGCATGCTCTTCAAGGAGAACGCCTCCATCTCCGGCGCCGAGGTCGGCTGCCAGGGCGAGGTCGGCTCCGCCTGCTCGATGGCCGCCGGCGCCCTCGCCGAGGCCCTCGGCGCCTCCCCCGAACAGGTCGAGAACGCCGCCGAGATCGGCATCGAGCACAACCTCGGCCTCACCTGCGACCCGGTCGGCGGCCTGGTGCAGATCCCCTGCATCGAGCGCAACGGCATGGCAGCCGTCAAGGCCGTCACCGCCGCCCGTATGTCCCTGCGCGGCGACGGACGCCACCACGTCAGCCTGGACAAGGCGATCAAGACCATGAAGGAAACCGGCGCCGACATGAGCGTCAAGTACAAGGAGACCGCCCGCGGCGGCCTCGCGGTGAACATCATCGAGTGCTGAACAAAGGATTCTGCGGGAAGCGTTCACCGCTTCCCGCCACCGGGGCCGCCTCCGCTCGCACAGCAGAGAAGGCCCCGGAGGCGCTCTCCGGAACAGACACGGAAGTGCCTGAGAAGTCCCGTGATGCGTCCGCTGTTTGCCGCTCCATCCGCGCACGGGGACGGTCCGGCCCCTCGACACGCGCCGTCCGGCCGGACGGGGGATCGCCGACCCCCTGCGCGGACCCTCGATTTCGCGAGGTCAGGGGCTGAGTCCCTCGGTCTCGATGTCCACGATCCTGTGGTGCCGGAATGTGAGCGCTCGCTCGGTCGCCGCGAGCGCCGCGGTCACGGTGAGGATCGTGTTCAACCACACCGGCAGACTGACCGGAGAGACAGATGGCGGGAACCGATCGGACCGGACCGACAGGTGGGCGACCACCTCGAGCAGCTGCGGTGCGAGCAGGACCAGGTTCACCACCAGCACCGCCACGGCACCAACGGCCGTCGCGCGACTGACCTTCGGGTGCCGCTGGGAGAGGCGTTCGCGCCAGTGCTCGGGAGTACCCGGCGCCGGGTCGAGACGCTCTTGAGCGCCATCGGCACGGGTCAGACAGATCCTGCGCATGCCGTACGGACTCACGGCCACCTCGATCCGCTCCGATCCGAGAGTGAACCCCGTCGGCATCTCGGCAGTGCGCACATGCCGGTTGTTTCGGTAGAGGGACGCGCGGCCCGACGCGTGATCGATATCGACCGTCGCGATCGACTCGTCAGCGAGATCGGCCGTGAATCGCGTGCGCTGCAACGAAAGGGACGGGCGAAACGGAGGAAGCTCCGCCCCCGGAGCCGGGGCGGGACACCACTCCTCCTCCGAGCTCCCATCGGTTGCCTCAAGCCCCCACGGGTCCTCTGCGTGACGGGTACGGCCGCTCACGACGCACACGCGCGAGTCAGCGAGGGAAGGCACACACCTTGTAGCATGGTCATGCTATAAAACTAGCACGCCCATGCTGGCTTCGGCTAAACTGGAGGCGTGCCCAAACGAGTTGATCCGGACGTTCGCAGGGAAGAAGTCGCCGACGCAGTGATCGAGGAGATCGCCGCGCACGGCCTCCGATCCATCACCCTCGCTCGCATCGCCGCCCGGAGCGGCTTCGCGATCGGGAGTATCCGGCACTACTTCGGGGACACCTTGACCGAGGTGATGCGCTTCACGCTGAGCGTCCTGGTCCAGCGCGCGCAGAATCGCGCCCCCGAGCTGCCCAGCGACCCGGCGACCCGAATGATCAACTTGATCACCTTCGCCGCGCCGACGACCGAACAGGAACGCAAAGAGAACACCGCCCTCGTCGAATACCGAGTGCTGGGGCGCACCGACCCGGAGATCGGAGCAGAGATCGCTGCGGCATCTGTCGCGGCAGAAGCGGCGATTCGTTCCATCCTGAGCGAGTTCTTGGCCGACCGCGCAGTCGACGAGGAAGCGCTCCGACGGGAAGCGCTCCTCCTGGTCACCCTCACCGAGGGTTTCTCACTGAGCTCCGCACTGCTCTCAGCGCCCCTGCAGGAGTCCGACGTACGCGCCGTGGTGACGTCATCCGTACAGCGTCTCCGCGACGCGTATCCGATCACCGACCGGTCCGCCCCGACTTCCTGACGGCCCGTCGTCGCCGCCGACGACGGGCCGCACGCCCGAGGCCCTTCAGCGAGAAGGCGTGGGAACCGCTGGCCCGAACGCCTCGACACTCACCCCGACCCACCGACGACGCACCGGCTGCACATCGGACCCGAAGAGCCCCGTACGGTCCGGAAAGTTGGAAACCACGGGCGTCCTCCCGCCGCTTGACGGATCTCCGGGGATCGATGACCGATGAGCCACCCTGTCGACGCACTGTCCGACGGCGAACTGAACGCTTGCAGCAGCGCCTTGTGTCATATGGGCAGAGCCGATCAATGCATCCGGGAGTTCACCGGCTCGCCGGGTGGTCGGCGGACGGATCCGCGGAGCCGGGCGACAGCACGGCGCTGCGCCCAGAGCCAGACCCCTGCGGTGGCCAGCACCATCAGAATGATTCCGGGCACCATCGCCTCACCGTGTCCGGAACTGCGGTCGATGGTGACCTCGCTGGAGAAGAAGGAGGCGACCAGGAACAGGATGGTGTTGTTCACTGCGTGCAGCACGACGGCCCCCTCGATTCCGCCGGTGCGCCAGGTGATCACCGCACACGCAAACCCTGCGACGAACGTGTAGACGACCAGCCACGGGTCTGCCAGACCGTGAATCACGGTGAACATCAGGTTCGGCACAAGCAGAGCCAACAGCAGGGCGAGTGCGGGCTGCTTGGCGAAGGAGCCGAAGCTTCGCGCCAGGAGACCGCGCGCGGCGTACTCCTCACCGGCGGCCTGCAGGGGGCTGGTGAGCAGCACGACCACGAACAGAACAAAGGTGCTCATCAGCGTGGCCGGCGGCCCGCTGACACCGGCCGCCTCGCGATTCAGGGTGGTCCAGACGATGCCGTACGCGATCCACACCGGCACCAGTGCGCCGGCCAGGGTCAGCGCGAGCTTCCACCGGAAACGGCCGTGCACCGAGTGCATCCATCGCCCGGACTGCCCGAACAGGAGCCGCTGCAGACCGAGGGAAACCGGGACCATCAGTGCGATGGCGAGATTACTGGCGAGCAGCCGAGCCGGGCTCATCGTCACCACTCCGTCGCCCGGCGTCTCCGGCGGCACCAGGCCGAGGTCGAACGACTCCGAGACGAAGACAAGTCCCCAGGTGAGCGTGAAGGTGCTCACGACATAGGCGACGGGGATCAGCACGATCGCCAGCACCGCTTTCCACCAGCGGTAGTCAGGGGCGAGCAGGAACCGATGGTATTCGGTCGGCCCCGAAGGCAGGGACTCCGAGCCCTCGCGATCGCCGTCAACGACGCTCCCGTTCGTCGCGGGTATGGATGAGCGGGGACGGCGGTGGTCTCGTGGCATGTGCTTCTCCTCGACTCGTACGGCATGCGCCGCGCGAGATGGTGGGTGCGCTGTCGTGGAGCCGACGAGCGTTCCTCCCCCAGCAACTGAAGTCGATCGGCCCCCTTGAACCCGCGGGTCCGCCGGCCGCGTGCAGCACGGCCGGCGGACCCGCGTGGAGCTATATTAGCACCACCATGCTAGAAAAAAGCAGCAGTTGCAGTACGTGGACGTGTTCAGCCCGCCCCGCGCGGACCTGGCCGAGACGCACACCTGGGCCCCGCGGCGTCGGGAACAGCCGCTGACCGTGGACCGGGCCACCTGCCACGCGGCGATGTCGCGACGCACCTTCATTCGCCGGTTCGGCGAGGACCGGGGTTCCGCCCGTGCGCCGGCTCACGCTGCAGCGAGTGCTGGTGGCCCGACGCCCCCTGGAGACCTCGGGCAGGTCCATCGAACGCATCGTGGCGGCCTCCGGCCTGGGCACCGCCGCCAACTTCCGCATCGGCTTCCGCCGCGAAACCGGATCACTGCCCAGCGACCACCGCCGTCGACACCGCCTCTCGACAGACGGGCGGGGCTGAGTACGCCGGGTGAAGCCCGCGCAGGGGCGCGCCGCTCTGCGGGTGACGATCCCTCAACCGGCCGGTGTGGCAAGCACGTTGAGTGCGCGCAGTCGACAGGCCGAGACCGGCGAGGCCGGCCGAGACCGCCGAAGTCGGCTGGGTCCGCCGCCCGTGGAGCGCTGGGCGCCGCTTTCTCGCCCTCGGACTACCCCGCGTTCCCGCTTGCGCCAGTCTCGACCATTGTCGCGGTGCAACAGAGAAGCGGTCCTGGCCTTCTTTGCTGTCGCGGGGCCGTCTTCGTATTGGCGATCATCATTGAATGACACAAATGAAGAAACTCGATCGCGGCGCAATTCCGCACTCCGCGGGCCGGCCACGTCACAGGAGTGCTCGGCCGCCCCTGGAGCACCAGATCGACTTACCGACCCGCTCGCAGAAGAGCGCACAGATGATGCTGCTCGAATTCGCCCTTCGGTTCTTGCGCTCTGAATAGCCTTGTCGTGTCAGGTATTTCGCATCGAGGCCGACAGGGAGCGCCTTGCGTACCCACCAGGTTCCGCCACAGCCGCAGGCCCCCTCACCGGCGGGCACCCCCGCAGAGGCCGAGGCTGCACGGAGAAGCGAAGCAAGCAGGCTGCTGTGCGCGGGAACGTATCTGGATCACCGGTACCGCGACCGGGTGATCGACACGTTGTACCGCAACGACCACCGAGTCGTGGCGCCCTCCTTCGGTTTCGACGCCTCCCGCGTCCTGACCCACGCACTCAAGGCGCGGCGGGTGGCAACGGCCTGGGCCCTGGCGGTGACCGCCCTCATGGCCATCGGAGTGGCCGCCACCGGCACCTGGATGCTGATCCTGATCCTTCCCGGACTGCTGCTGACACTGAGCGCCCATGCCGATCGGCTCGCCCTCAGCTCGCCGGGCCGTCGCCGCCGCCTGTCGTCCTTCGCTCTGCGCTGGTTCAGCCGGCTGCTCCTCACCTGGCTGGTACTCGTCACGGTGTGGCAGGCACTGGGCGTGTCAACGGATGATGACGTGAAGGACTCCGAGGGGAAGAGCGCGGACGCGGAGCAGACCAAAACGAGTGATATCGACGCGAACAATGCCGGTGCGGACGGTACGGGCACTCTGCAGAACGACGAACAGGAAACGGGCTTCGAGTTTGGGGATCTGTTCCCCGAAGCGCTCCTACCTCCCGACCAGTTGGAAGCGTGGCTCGGGTTGCTGGTGCTGCTGGCGCTGGGGGCGTGTGTCGCCGGCCGGCAGCTGCAGTTCGTCCAGCTGCTCCGCAGCGACCTCTCCGCGCGGGTGTTCTCCGACGTCTCCGCAGATCCCGCGGAGCGGGCCCGGAAACCCCGTTTGTCCTGGGTTCTGCGCCGCATCCGGAGCGAGCAGCACTCGCCGCTGGTCATGTACCACGAGGCGCGCCCCTTCTGCGGCGCCGGCGTCGCCCGTGACCCCTGGTCCCTGGCGGTCGAACTGCGGCAGGAGCGCCCGGGCGCGGGCCGACCGATCGGGAACGCCGCCGTCCTCGCGGCGGTGCGGCCGTACATCGAGCAGCTGCGCGAGGTGGCCGGCTCCTCGCAGAGGGACGGCCATCCCGTCCGGGACCGCCTGCGTCAGCTGGAGATCGACGAGTGCGTCTTCCTCCCGATGGAGGGGCTGCGCCGCCGTGAGGAGGCGCCGTACGACCGTGCCTCGTTCGAGGAGCACCGGGCACGCGCGACCGAGGAGGGCGGCGAGATGCGCCGTCACTTTCTGCGGATCAGAGTCAGCGGGTGGGAACAGGGCCTGGTCGTCACCGTGTTCGTACGGGTCCACACACAGGGCAGGATGCTGATGCTCGAGGTCGCGCCGCACACGCTTCTGCCGGTGCGGGCCGATTTCAAGGACGCCGACCATCTGCTCTACCGGTTCGCCGACGTGAACAGGTTCGGCAAAGCGGTCCACATCTTCACCATGGTGGCCGGCGCGCCGGGAAGTGCCCTGATGACGTTGGGCCATCAAGGTCTCAGCGCCTGGCGTCGAATGACCGGTGAGGACGACCGGTCGCAGACGGACGGGCCTGCCCTCTCGGTGCGCGAACTCGCCTCGGAGCCGAAGGGTTCGCTGTTCCAGACCATGGACGTCGATCGGTATCTGAAAAGCATTCAGGACCGCATCGCTTACGGAGTGAAGACCGCACTCGCAGAAGCCGGTTACGAGACGGACGAGTTCACGCAGAAGGTGATCCACGTCAGCAACGGCGGCGTCAACATCGACTCCGTCGTGGACAGCACTTTCGCCGTCGGCACGCACGCGCACGCCACCACCGACGGCGCGCAGTCGCCGTCCCCGAGGGGAGCCAGCAGTGGCCAGTGACCACACCCAGCCGCACGTCAACATCGGCGACGTCTCCGGCAGTACGTTCGCCATCGGCAGTCACGCACGGGCCGAGACCAATCACGGCGCCGGAACACGCGACGAGAGCAGCGAGGAGCTCCTCGTTGCGGTCCGGGAGTTGAGGGCGGACCTGACCCGTGTTCGGGCGAGTCCGCAGACCGCCGACCTGGACGCGACCCTGGCCGACACGGAGGAGGAGATCGCCCGCACCGGGAGCGCGGGCGAGGGTCGTCTGGCGCGGTTGCGGGAGCTGCTGAGCTCCGAAGCCTCCCTGGCCACCGTGCTGGCGTCGGCGGGGGCCGTCGCAGGTCTGCTGGGTCTGTGAGCCGGCGGGATGAGTGAGTCGGAGCGCTACTGGAACGAGGACGCGCAGCAGTGGGAGGAGCGCGGCGGTCGCGGCACGCCCGTCGTCACGGACGCGTCCCGCACAACGGCTTCGAAGGGGCGGCTCGGCGCTTCCCGTTCGGTTGACCTCCGAGCGTTGGTGGCTGCGGTCGTGGCCATCGGTGTCGTCGTGGTGGTGGTCGTCGCGCTGGCCACAAAGGGCCCGTCGGGCGAGGAGTCGAAGAAGCCCGCCTCCTCCGATTCTCCTTCCCCCTCCGACTCTCCGCTCCCGACCGACTCCGGCTCGCCGTCCCCCTCGGCCACCGGGCCGCCTCCCGGCGGCGATCCGTCCTCCCTGCCCTCCACACCTCCCGCTCCCGGTGTTCCCGACGGATACGAAGCGGTCGCGGACCCGACAGAGGGGTTCAGCACTGTGATTCCCCAGGGCTGGAGACGGGTCGAGCATTACGTGCCCGGAAGCGATCTCTTCACTGTCACGTACAAGGACCGCGCTGTCAGCAAACTTGTCGAGGCGAATCAGGTGCTCCGAGTCCTCCGTCTGAGCGAGCCCACCGTCGATGAATCCGTCAAGGACCTGACCGAGTTCGCCGGGAATTTCAGTTCACCTCCCGATCCGAAGCCGTTCCACTCCGGCGCCCTCCACGGCAAACGGATGGAGTACGTGCTCACCGAGCCGAGCGGCCCGAGACCCCACCGCGTCGACATCCACTTCAAGGCGGACGACGGGAACCTCTACCGGGTGCTCGTGGAACACGACGGTGGAGACGCGCAACGGGCGAGGTGGAGGGCAACCTCAGCCGCAGAGCACTTCTGCTCCCCCAACGCGTCCTGCGGCAGGCTGGGAAGCCCCTGACTCGCTTCGACCGTTGTCGCGACCGTCCGCCCGGCGACCAACCTCCTTGCTGGGGCGCCGGTTCAGCGCACCGCGCGGTCGGTTGCGAGGGGACCGGGGGCCGGGGTGCCGGCCGTCGGGCCCGGGGCTCGTGTGGCGCGGCGGTGGCCGGTGAGGTGGAGGAGGAGGGCGGCCAGGGCGAAGGCAGCCCCGAGTGGGCCGAGCGCCGCAGCGGAGCCGGCGGAGAGGACGACGCCGCCGAGGAGACTGCCCAGGGCCATGCCGGCGTAGATCACCGAGGCGTTGGCGGTCGCGAGCAGCCCGGCCGCGGCCGGACGGAGCGTCAACAGCTCGCTCTGCAGCGCCGGTACGACCATCCAGCCGCTGACGCCCCAGACCACCACGACCACGGCGACCGGCGCGAGATGCCGGGCGCCTGGCATGGCCGCCGTGGACAGACCGAGGAGCACCAGCGAGGTGACCACGGTGCGGCGCGGCCCCCAGCGGTCGGCGAGTTGGCCACCCAGCAGGTTGCCCGCCACGCCCGCGCAGCCGTACAGGAAGAGCAGCCCGGCGACCACGGCCGGACCGGCGGAGATGAGGTGGTCGAGCAGCGGCACGACGTAGGTGTACACCGCGAAGTCGGCCACCGAGAGCAGCAGCGAGACGAGCAGCAGCGGGCCTGCGACCCGGGCGCAGTCCACCACCTCGGCTCTCGCACCGCTTCCCGGCGCGGGGGTCAGGGCGGGCAGCGCGGCGAGGGCCAGGCAGGCCGCCGCCGAGAGGCCGACGACCGACCACAACACCGGCCGGAAGCCGGCCAGTTCGCCGACGACGTTGCCGACGGGTACGGCGAGCACGGTGGCCGCCGCCAGTCCTCCGATCACCGCCGCCACCGCACGTGCCCGCCACCGCACCGGCACCAGCTCGACCGCCGAGGCACTGGCCGCCGGGGTGAACATTCCGGCGCCGGCGCCCGCCAGCACGCGGGAGAGCGTCATGTCGGAGTACGAGGAGGCCATCGCGGTCAGCGCCGTACCCGCAGCGAACAGGGTCAGGCCGGCGACCAGCGTCAGGCGGCGGTCCCAGCGGCGCGTGAGCACACCGGAGAGCGGCGCCCACACCGCGTACGCCAGAGTGAAGGCGAAGGTCAGCCGACCGACCTGGGCGGCGCTGACGTCCAACTCCCGCTGGATGGCCGGCAACAGGCCGGCCAGCACGAATGTGCCGGTACTGATGACGAAGGTGCCGAGCGCCAGGATCGCGAGCCGCAGCCCGGCCACCACGCCGATGCCGGTGCCCTCCCCAGCCGCCGTCATCTCGGACCGCCGCTCAGGCGCATACGACCGTAGCGAGGCCCGAAAGCCGGACAGGACGCAGGACCGGAGCAGAGTGCACGGCCGGAGCAGGACGCACGGCCGGAGCAGGGTGTACACCCGGATCGGGGTGCAGGACCGGATCGGGACACGTGACCGGAGCGAGACGTCCGAACGAACCGGGACGCGCGACCGCAGCAAAACGCAGGACCGAACCGAGAGGCTGTACCGAAGGGGCGTCTGCGCACTGGACGCTGTGCGGGACCGGAGCAGCGTCTGCACGCGGGTCGCTGCGGAGCCCACGCCGAGTGCGCGTCGACCGGGCCCGCGTCGGCCGAGCACGGCGACTGTGCGTCGACCCGGCCTGCCGCGTCACGCCGGGCCCGTTTCCGGGCCCGGCTCGGTGTGGGCCTGGGTCCGCATCCTGGGTGCCGCGACGGCCGGAGGCAAACGACTTTCCAGGTCGACGGGCACGTTCAGCCCGGGGCGGGAAACCCGGTGTCGCCTGCGCGTTTACCTCCGAGGCAAGTTTGTTGCCCGGGTGGAAGGGCGGCACTTCAATGGGGGCATGGCTACCGAGTCGACCGACCGGCCGGAGGAGGTCCCCGCCGTCGCACCGCGGCTGCGGGAGCTGCGCCGCCGCGCCGGGCTCACGCTGGAGGACGCCGCCCGGCGGCTGAACCTCTCCCCCGCGCACCTCTCCCGTCTGGAGACCGGCCGTCGGCAGCCGTCGCTGCCGCTGCTGCTCACGCTCTCGCGCGGGTACGGCACCACGGTCTCGGACCTGCTCGGCGAGACGCCGCCGGAGGGCTCCCCGGTGGTGCGGGGCGGCAGCACCGCCGAGGCGTCGGCCGCGGGCTGGCACTACCGGGAGGTCTCCCGGCGCGGTCGCGCCATGCAGGCGCTGCGTCTGCGCCTGGCCCCGCAGACCCAGCGCGAACTGGTCCGCACCCACCCCGGCGAGGAGTGGCTCCATGTGCTGGAGGGGCGCGTACGGCTGGTGCTGGGCGAGACCTCGTACCTGCTCGAGCCGGGCGACTCGGCGCACTACGACAGCCTCACCCCGCACCGTCTGAGCGCGGTGTCGGCGGAGGGCGCGGAGCTGCTCTTCGTGCACACCCTGCTGCGCGGTGCGGCGAACGAACTGTGCGTCGCCGACGAGCCGTCGGGCGACAAGGGCTGGAGGGACGGGCGACATGGGCGGTAGCTGGAGCAGGGACACCGGGCTGGAGCGCGGCGACGGGCGGTTCCCCCGCGGGCTGCCGCTGCGACTGTTCGCCTACATCGTGGCGGGACACGTGCTGGCCGGCTTCCTCTTCCTTCTCTTCTCGGTCGGCGCCGGCTGACCACCGCGCGGCCGGTGCGCGTGCACGGGCGTACGTCGCCGCCGTGCCCCCGCGCGCCGTACCCGCGTCCCGGTGCCCGTACGGGCCCGTACGCGCCCGTACCGTACGCGGGCGGGTCCGGTCCGGGCGAGTGGCTCGGTGGTCAGTCTGCGGGGGCGGTGGAGCCGAGGAGTTCGCGGACGCGGCTGGTGATGCGTTGGAACTCCGCGTTCTTCAGGGTGCGTTCGTAGTCGCGGTGGCCGGGCAGCTCGACCGGGAACTCCTCGATCACACGGCCGGGGCGGGGCCCCATGACGACGGTGCGGGAGGCGAGATAGACGGCCTCGGCGACCGAGTGGGTCACCAGGACGACGGTCATGCCGGTCCGTTCCCAGATGCGGCGCAGCTCGATGTTCATGTTCTCCCGGGTGAGCGCGTCCAGGGCGCCGAAGGGTTCGTCCATGAGGAGCACATCGGGTTCGTGGAGCAGGGCCCGGCAGAGCGAGACGCGCTGCTGCATCCCGCCGGAGAGTTCGAAGGGCATGGCCTTCTCGAAACCGGTGAGGCCGGTCAGCTCCATGAGTTCGTCGGCGCGTTTGCGGGCCCAGGCCTTCGGCAGTCCGCGCATCTCGGCCTGGAAGAGGATGTTGCCCCGGGCGGTGCGCCAGTCCAGCAGCGCGGCACGCTGGAAGACGAAGCCGACATCGCGGCGGGGCCCGAGCACCGGGCTGCCGCGCAGCGCCACCTCGCCGGCGGTCGGCGAGGTGAGCCCGGCGACGACCCGCAGCAGCGTCGACTTCCCGCAGCCCGAGGGCCCGGCGATGCTGAGGAACTCGCCGCGCTCCACGGTCAGTTCGATGCTGCTGAGCGCCTGCACCGTACGGTCCCCGGTGCGGAAGGCGACGTCCACGCCGCGGATCTCGACCATCGGGCCGCCGGGGCGGTGGGCTGCGGGTTCGGCGCCGCTTCCGGCGCCCTCCCCGGTCTTGGCGAACATGCTCACTTCCCCTCGGTGGTGAAGCCGGCGTCGTAGTAGGTGTCGGTCTCCCTGGCCTGTTTGATCAGTCCGGCCTCGGCGAGCACCTCGACGGTCTCCCGCCAGTCCTTCTCGGCCGCGTTGCCCGGTGCGCTGCCCTTGGTGTTCTCGGTGGTGAGCAGTGGGATCGTCTCCTGCCACTGCTGGAGGAGCACCTTGGTGCCGGGCATCTGCGGATCGTCGCCCGCCATGGACTCGACGGCGTCCTCGGGCGACTTCTGTGCGGCGGCGAAGGACTCGGAGGTGGCGGCGACCATGCGCTTCACCAGGTCGGGGTCCTTGGCGATGGTGGAGGTGTGGGCGAGCAGACCGTTGCTGAAGAAGTTCAACCCGGCGTCGCTGTACCGCAGATAGGTGACCTTCTTGCCGCTCTCGTCGGAGATCTTCGGGCCCTGGTCGTGGGCGAATCCGATGAGCCCGTCCACCCGGCCGTGCATCATCGCGGCGTTCTTGCCGGCGGAGTCCAGGTTCTGCTGGGTGACGTCGCTCTTGGCCAGGCCGACCGCGTCGAGGTACATGGGGAAGGTGAGGGTGACCGCGTCCCCCGCGGAGGTGGCGATCTTCTTGCCCTTGAGGTCCTTGGGCGACTTGATGCCCGTGTCGCTGAAGACCTGGACGGCCGAGGGGGTGGACTGGAGGAAGACGCCGACGGACTTGACCTTCACGCCCTGGTCGACGTTGGCGAGCAGAGCCGGGGTGTCCGCCCAGCCGAAGTCGAAGTCCCGCTGGCCGACGGACTGCACGGTCCTGGCGGAGCCCTGTCCGGCCTCGACCTTGAGGGCGATGCCGTGCTTCTCGAATATCCCCTCGTCGACCCCGTAGTAGAACGGCGCGTGCTCGCCGTAGGGGTACCAGTTGAGCTGGAGGCTGACCTGGTCGAGATCGGGGTTCTGGGCCGCGTCGCCACCGCCTCCGCAGGCGGTCAGCGTCCAGGTGCAGGCGCCGGCGAGGAGAACGGCCGTGGTGCGGCGGGCGGTTCGGGAGGAGCGTGCGGTGCGGGGGGCGCGTGTGGCCATGACGGATACCTTCCGTTGGCTCGGTCGGTGGGTTCAGACCCGGTTGCGGCGCGAGGCGTGCCACGGGATGAGGAGCATCTCGGCGAGCTGGATCAGCGCGAAGAGCAGGACGCCGAGCGCGGACATGATGATGAGCGCGGCGAAGAGCATCGGGGTGTCGATGTTGCCGTTGGCCTGGAGGATCACGTAGCCCAGACCGGAGTTGGCGCCGACGAACTCGCCGACGACCGCGCCGGTGACCGCCAGGGTCGCGGCGACCTTGAGGCCGGAGAGCAGTTCGGGCAGCGCGGCGGGAAAGCGGACCTTCCAGAACGTCTTCAGCCGGGACGCGCCCATGGTGGAGGTGAGTTCGAGGAGTTCGGGGTCGACCGAGCGCAGTCCGCTGATCCCGGAGATCACCACCGGGAAGAACGCCATCAGCACGGCGACGAGGATCTTCGGGCTGGTGCCGAAGCCGAGCCATACGACGAACAGCGGGGCGATCGCGATCTTCGGCACGACCTGGGCGAAGAGGATGAGCGGGTAGAACGTCTTCTCCAGCGCCGGTGAGTAGACCATCAGCACGGCGACCAGGATGCCGACCACGGCGGCGATCACGAAGCCGGCGACGGTCTCCCCCGTCGTCACGAGCGTGTGCTCCCACAGGTAGGCCCCGTGGTCGGTGAAGGTGCTCCAGGTGTCTCCCGGCGACGGGATGATGTACGGCTGCACCAGCTCGGTGGCGGTCACCACGAACCACGCGACCGTCAGCAGCGCGAGGAAGGTGACCGGGTAGACCGCGCCGGTGACCGCACTCGGCGGACGGCGACGGCGTACGGGCTTGGTGGCGGTCCGGTCGTCGTCGGCGACGGCTGCGGACGGAGGATCGGATACGTGCTGTGCCTGTGGAGCCATGCGGACCTCGCGTCGCGCCTCGGGGGAAAAGACAGGGAAGCCACAGCTTGTTAGAAAGCGCTTACTCGAACTGCTGGAAGAATGGGATAGCGCTTTCCCGTTTCGGGGATATTAAGTTGACGCGAAGGGGGCGTCAATGCCCCCGCGAAGGATGGGAAGTGATGTGCGCAGGACGAGGCCCAGGGCATCCAGCAGCGGCAATCCGACGCTCGCGGACGTGGCCGCCCGCGCCGGGGTCTCCCTGGCGACCGCCTCCCGAGTGCTCAACGACAGCACCCGGAAGGTCGGACCCGAGCACCGCGAGCGGGTGGTCCGCGCGGCCCGGGAGCTCAACTACCGCACCGACCTCTCGGCACAGGCGATCGCGCGCGGCAGCGCCCCGGTGCTCGCGCTCCTCGTCAGCAGCATCGACGACCCGTACTTCTCCGCCATCGCGGAGGGCGTCGCCGAATCGGCGCACGCCCACGGGGTCATCGTCACCATCGCGATCACCGCGCGCGACAGCGAGCGGGAGCTGACCTCGGTGCGCACCATCAGGGGGCAGCGACCGAGGGCCATCCTGATCAGCGGCAGCCGCATCTCGGGGAACCCGCACACCGGTGAACTCCTGGAGGAGCTGCGGGCGTTCACCGCCGGCGGCGGTCGGACGCTCTTCCTCAGCCAGTCGGTGGGCGGGCTCGGCGCGGTGCGACCGGCCAACTCCACCGGCGCCCAGGACCTCGGGATCGCGGTCTCCCGGCTCGGATACCGCCGGGCGGCGGTGGTCACCGGCGCCGCCCACCTGGAGAGCGTCGCGGAGCGAACGGAGGGGCTGCGCAGGGGACTTGCGACCGGCGGCGGCAAGATCGCGCTGGTGGAGGGCGACAGCTTCGACCGTTCCGGCGGCTACCGGGCGACGCGGCGACTGATCGAGTCGGGCCGGATCGAGGAGGTCGACGTGCTCTGCGCGGGCAACGACTTCATGGCGGTCGGCGCGATGACGGCGCTGCGGGACAGCGGCATCCAGCCGGGCCGGGACGTCGCGATCACCGGGTTCAACGACATCGAGACGGCGGCGGACGTCACCCCGCAGCTGACGACGGTGCGCTTCCCGCTCGCAGAGATCGGACGGCGCGGCGCGGACCTCGCGCTCGACCCGTCGACTCCGCTCACCGAGGACATCTGCGTACCGGGCGAGGTGATCCTGCGCGCCTCATGCCCGCCGCGCACCCCGCACCGCACGGCGTAGCGAGCGGTCGCCGACTCCCTTGCGGGACACGGGAGTCGGCGGAGCACGGGAGCACGCGGGCAGCGGGCAAGCGGGCGGGCAGTTGCCGTCGACTTCTTCGACCGCCCGGGCAGCGACCGCTTTCGTGCGACTTCTGAGCACGTGTCAGAACCTTGCGTGTCCGTGTCATTGACAACGACTGGGGCGCGTCCGTACTTTCCTCGACAGTAAACGCTTTCTACGAGCGATCGAGGATCCCCATGCATCCACCATCGCCAGCCCGCACCGGCCTCCCCCGGTGCACCGGTAGCGCCGTGCGCACCGCCGGAAGCGCCGCCGTTCGCCCCCGCCGCAGCCTCGGCCCTCCGTAACCCCGCCCTCCGGGGCACGGGCCCCGACACCGACATCGCGACCGGGAACAGCGCGGCGCGGACACAGGAAGTGCGAGGGAGGGAGAGCGCAGATGACCGCCGACCCCGAGAAGGACGACCCCGGCGCAGCCTTGCCGGGCGGTATCGGCCTGTCCCGGCTGCGGGTCTACGACTGGCCCGCCCCGCCCGGCGCCGACGGCGTGTGCGGCGGCACTCCCCACATGCATCTGGCCTGCACCGAGGCGTACGCCGTGGTGGGCGGCCGGGGGGCGGTGCAGACCCTGACCGCCGCCGGGGGTTTCGCCTCGACGCCGCTGCGCGAGGGCGATCTGGTGTGGTTCACCCCGGGGACCGTGCACCGCCTGGTCAACGACGGCGGTCTGCGCATCCTGGTGCTGATGCAGAACTCCGGCCTGCCGGAGGCCGGCGACGCGGTGTTCACCTTTCCGAGCGAAGTGCTCGCCGACCCGGAGGCCTACGCACGCGCCGCGGCTCTCGGTCGCGAGGACCCGGCGCACGACGCCAGGAATCGGCGCGATCTCGCCCTCACCGGCTTCACCGAACTGCGCCGCCGGCTGGACGCGGGCGACCCGGCGGCGCTGACCGAATTCCACCACGCGGCCCTGCGGATCGTCCGCGACCGACTCCCGGACTGGCGCGCCCGGTTCGCCGAAGGGCCGGCCGCCGAAGTCGCCCGTACCTCCTCCCACCTCGACGCACTCGCCACCGGCGACACCTCCCATCTGCAGTCCGCGGCCGTCCACCGCGGTGACCCGTCCCCGGCCTGGGGGATGTGCGGACGGCTCGACAAGTACGGCCGGGAAGGCGTCACCCGGATCGTCTGACCGCTCTGGGGGTACGAGCCGCCGCTCCGTACCCGGCCGCCCCGGCGGTACGCCGCTGCGGCGCGTGCAGCACACCCGCCCCCGACGCGTACAGCGCAACCGTGCGAGCGGCTGCCCGCGCGCTTCCGCCCCGCCGGCGGCTGGGCGCGCACGACCGCGCAGCCGCACCGCGAGCACGCCCTGCCCCACCGCCGCAACGCCGACCGCGTCCCACCACCGCACCCGACGGCCCTGTTCGCCGACGCCCGTACCGCACCCGTACCGCACCCGGACGGCTCCGGGCACTCGGTCGCTCACCCCTGCCCGCGCTCCGATCCCTCCCGCGCACCCCGTTCCACCCGCCCGGATCAGCGCAGACCGCCAACGTCGGGCCACAGACCGCGAATCGAGCGGACCGCACACCGCACACCGCGAGTCGCGGACCGCACACCGCACACCACACAGCACACACCACACAGCAGATCGATCACTGCTCACCGAAGGAGCGCATCGCATGCTGCCAGGACCACGCCGATCACGCCGATATCCGGCGACGACTCTGGGGCTCGCCCTGGTCGCCGCCCTGACCATCCCCCTGGGTACGGCGGTCGCCGCCGCACCCGACGACGAACTGCCGCCCCAGGAGCCGGGGGTGACGCTGCGCGCCTTCGATGTCGGCTTCGA
This sequence comes from Streptomyces tardus, assembly GCF_018101125.2. Classification (GTDB taxonomy): domain Bacteria; phylum Actinomycetota; class Actinomycetes; order Streptomycetales; family Streptomycetaceae; genus Streptomyces; species Streptomyces tardus. The sequence goes on from NZ_JAELVF020000001.1 coordinate 249,481, forward strand.
GCCGCAGAAGATCTGCGCACTGACCGAGGGGCAGACCCCCAACATCGACGTGCTGCGCAAGACCGTCGACTGGAAGACCGACGAGGACTTCGGCGGCATCGCCAACAACTTCATGGCGCACGTCATCGCCAACATCCACGTCCCCGAGGACGGCAGCTACGACTTCCGGATCATCAGCGACGACGGCTCGCGCCTCTACCTCAACGGCGACCAGATCATCGAGAACGACCAGCGCCAGCCGCCGACGCCGGCCGACGGCACCGCCGAACTCACCGAAGGCGCGCACGCGTTGCGGGTCGACTACTTCCAGGGCGCGCACGGCAAGGAGCTGCGGCTGGAGTGGAGCCCGCCGGGCGCGGACGGGTTCTCCCTCGTTCCCGAGTCCGCGCTGACCACGGACTCGGGCGTCACCCGCGTCACCTCCCCGGGTGTGAAGTCGTGCGTCGACGGCGACCAGAGCCCCGGCGACGGCGCACCGCTGGCCGAGCTGCACCCGGACTTCACCCTCACCGACCTCCGACCCGGCGGCTTCGAGCCGAAGGTCACCGGGATGGACTGGTTCGACGACGACCGGATGGTGCTGACCACCTGGGCGGGCCGCGAGAGCTTCGACGGTGCAGTGGAGATCGTCGAGGGAACGGTCGGTGACGACGCCGACCCGGAGAAGATCACCACCAAGGTGGTAGCCGAGGACATGAACGAGCCGCAGGGCGTGCTCGTCGAGGACGGCGAGGTCGTCGTCGCGGAGAAGCACCAGCTCAGCAGGTTGGTGGACGCCGACGGCGACGGCTTCTACGAGGACACCGAGGCCATCGCCACCTGGCCCAGCGGCGGTACGTACCACGAGTTCGGCTTCGGACTGCTGGCCGACGAGGACCACTACTACCTGAACCTCTCGGTCGCCATCACCCCCGGCGGCAGGACCACGGTCCCCCAGCACGTGGAGAACCGCGGCACCTCGATCAAGATCGACAAGAAGAACGGCGAGGTCGAGTACGTCGCCGGCGGTCTGCGCACCCCCAACGGAATCGGCTGGGGTCCGGACAACGAGGTCTTCGTGATGGACAACCAGGGCGACTGGCTGCCGTCCTCGAAGATGGTGGAGATCAAGAAGGACGGCTTCTACAACCACCACACCACTCCGGCCGGTCCCTTCGACGACCAGCCCGTCACCGATCCGGTGCTCTGGCTGCCGCACGGCGAGATCTCCAACTCCCCGACCAATCCCGTGCTGATGGAGAAGGGCCCCTTCAAGGGCCAGATGGTCTTCGGCGACGTCACCTACGGCGGTCTCCAGCGCGCGTACCTGGAGGAGGTCGACGGGAAGAAGCAGGGCGCCGTCTTCCGGATGACCCAGGGCCTGGAGTCCGGCGTGAGCCGGCTGGCGCTCGGTCCGGACGGCGCGTTCTACGTGGGCGGCATCGGTGGCGGCGGCAACTGGGAGCAGCCGGGCAAACTGCCTTACGGACTGCAGAAGTTGAAGCAGACCTCCGAGGACGCGATGGACATTCACTCGATGGAGGTGACCTCCTCCGGCTTCGACCTGACGTACACCAAGCCGGTCTCCGAGGAGGTGGTCGAGAACCTCGCCGAGCGGTACGAGGTGCAGCAGTGGTCCTACAACCCCACCTCCCAGTACGGCGGCCCCAAGCGCAATCAGGAGACGCTGCGGGTCAGCGGCGCGACGGTCTCGGACGACGGCACCACGGTGAGCCTGAAGATCGACGGTCTGCGCGAGGACCGGGTGGCGCACGTACGCTCCCCGCGGCCGTTCGCCGCGGCCGACGGCACCGCACTGTGGAGTACCGAAGCCTGGTACACCGTCCACAACATCCCCGACTACACCGAACCGCCCAACCCGATCGGTCTCTACGAGGCCGAGGAAGCCCTGCTCGGCGGTGAGGCAGACATCGACAACGAGCACGCGCACCACACCGGCGAGGGCTTCGTCGACGGCTTCGACAAGATCGGCTCCTCGGTCACCTGGACCGTCGACGCCGAACGGGCCGGCACCCAGCCGGTGGTCCTGCGCTACGCCAACGGCCCCAACCCCTACGTCGGCACCAAGACGATCTCGCTGGACGTCAACGGCGAGGACAAGGGCCAGATCGAGATGAAGACCACCGAGGTCTGGAACCGCTGGGCCGACCACGTCGAGCAACTGGACCTGAAGGAGGGCAAGAACACCATCACGGTCTCGGCCGGCGAGGACGACGACCGCCATGTCAACTGGGACCATCTGCGGCTCCAGCGCGAAGCCTGCACCCCCGCGAAGCCCGAGGAGGGCTACCGGATGCTCTTCGACGGCACCGAGGAGAGCTTCGCCGACTGGGAGACGGCCGGGCCCGGCGACTTCATCACCCAGGCCGACTGCACGATCCGCTCCGTCGGCGGCCTCGGCCTGACCACCCATCCCGACGAACTGACCGACTACAGCCTGAAGTTGGACTGGAAGATGGGCGGTGACGACAACTCCGGGGTGCACCTCGGCCTGCCGGACCCCGAGGGCGACGCCGAGGCGCGCAACAAGGGCTTCGAGGTGCAGATCGACGCCACGGACGAGCCGGAGCGCACCACCGGCGCGATCTACAACTTCCAGGGCGCCGACATCGAGGCCCGCGACAAGGCGCTCAACCCGCCGGGCGAGTGGAACTCCTACGAGATCGTGGTGGAGGACCAGCGGGTGAAGGTGTACCTCAACGAGGTGCTGATCAACGACTACGACAGCAAGGGCGCCGACCCGGACCGGGACCTCGGCTCGGGCCGCATCGGACTCCAGAACCACCACACCGGTTCGGACGTGTGGTTCCGCGATGTCCAGGTCAAGGATCTCGGCTAGCGCTCGACCGGCCGCAACCCCCGCTGTCCGCGCACCGGTTCACCGCTGCGCGGACAGCGGGGGACCCCACCCGGCACGTACCGGCCCGTCCGGCACCGTGTGCGGGAAGGCGCGCTCAGGAGGGCGGCGGCGCGGTGGAGGACCTGACGATCAGCTCGGCCGACACGTTCGCCCGACCGCCGGGCGGCGGTTCCTCCGCACCTGTCGCGATCCGGCCGGCCCGTGCGCCGGCCTGCTGCAACGGCAGTCGCGCGGTGGTCAGCGGGGGCATGGCGTCGCCGCTGAACGGGAGATCGACGAATCCGGTCACCGACACGTCGCGGGGCACCTGGAGTCCGAGGTCGCGCAGCGCGGCGCAGGCGCCCAGCGCCACACTGTCGTTGGCGCACACCACCGCGGTCAGCCGGGGGTCCTTCTGGAGCAGCGCGCGGGCGCCGTCGTATCCGGCGGCCCGGTCGAAGGAGACGTGCACCACCGGTCCGTCGGCGTCGCCGCGGGCGGCCAGTGCCTCCTGGTGGCCCTCCAGCCGGTGGCGGCTGGTGGAACGCCCTCGGGGCCCGGCCAGGTATCCGATCCGGCGGTGGCCGAGGTGGAGCAGATGCTCGGTCAGTTTGCGGGCGCCGCCGCGGTTGTCGAAGGTCAGCGTGCCGGCGCCGATGTCCTCGGGCAGCGGCGGTCGTCCGCAGAGCACCACCCGGGTGCCGGCCTCGGTGAGCCGGCGCAGCCGCGTGGTGACGGCGCGCACCGCTTCGGGGTCGTCCCGGGCGCTGCCGGTGATCACGACGGCAGCCGCGCGCTGGCGCAGCAGCAGGGTGAGGCAGGCGAGTTCGCGTTCGTGGGAGGAGCGGGTGCCGCAGACGACTGCCAACCGGCCGCCGTCCACACCGGGTTCACCCAGGGACTCCTGGACCGCGCCGGCCAGGATGCCGAAGTAGGGGTCGGCGATGTCGTGCACCAGCACGCCGACCAGGTCGGAGCTGGCAGCCGCCAGCGCGCTGGCCGGGCCGTTGACGACGTAGTCCAGTTCGGCGACCGCGCGGCGCACCCGCGACCGGGTCGCCTCCGCCACCGGGTAGTTCCCGCGCAGCACGCGCGAGACCGTGGCTGTGGAGACCCCGGCCCGTGCCGCCACGTCGGCGAGTGTCGCCGCCATGCCCGTCCCCCGTTCGTTCCGCCTCCCCGCTCAGCGGCGGAGACCGCGCTTGCCTGCTGCTCTCCCTTGTACACAGGGACACAGGCAGACTACCCTTCAGCGCACTAGTAAGCGCTTTCTATCACCCCATGCTCCTCAGCCTCAGACCTCCACGCGAAGGGCCCGCCCATGGGACAGAGAGTCGTCCGGATCGCCATGAACGGCGTGACCGGCCGGATGGGATACCGCCAACACCTGGTGCGCTCGATCCTCGCGCTCCGCGAGCAGGGCGGCCTCGACCTCGGCGACGGCGAGACGCTGTGGCCCGAACCCGTGCTCGTCGGCCGACGGGAGTACGCCCTGCGGGAGTTGGCCGAGCGCCACGGCCTCGACGCCGACGCCGTCCACACCGATCTGGACGCCGTGCTCGCCGACCCGAGCGTGGAGATCTACTTCGACGCCCAGGTCACCTCGGCCCGCGAGGACGCCCTCGGCCGGGCGATAGCCGCCGGCAAGCACATCTACACCGAGAAGCCGACCGCGGTCTCGGCCAAGGCCGCGCTCGCCCTGGCCGCGCAGGCCGAGGAGCAGGGCGTGCGCCACGGCGTCGTCCAGGACAAGATCTTCCTGCCCGGGCTCCGCAAGCTCAAGCGACTGCTGGACGGCGGCTTCTTCGGCCAAGTGCTGTCGGTGCGCGGCGAGTTCGGCTACTGGGTGTTCGAGGGCGACTGGCAGGAGGCCCAGCGCCCGTCGTGGAACTACCGCGCGGAGGACGGCGGCGGCATCGTCGTCGACATGTTCCCGCACTGGGAGTACGTGCTGGCCGAGTTGTTCGGCCGGGTCACCTCCGTCCAGGCGCACACCGCCACCCACATCCCGCGCCGGGTGGACGAGCAGGGCCGCACCTACGACGCCACCGCCGACGACGCCGCGTACGGCATCTTCGAACTGGCCGGCCCGCACGGCCCGATCGTCGCCCAGATCAACTCCTCGTGGGCGGTACGGGTCAACCGCGACGAGCTGGTGGAGTTCCAGGTCGACGGCACGGAGGGCTCGGCCGTCGCCGGGCTGCGCTCCTGCCGCGTCCAGCACCGCGCCTCCACCCCCAAACCCGTCTGGAATCCCGACCTGCCGGTCGGCACCTCCTTCCGCGAGCAGTGGCAGGAGGTGCCCGACAACGCCGAGTACGACAACGGGTTCAAGGCGCAGTGGGGGCTGTTCCTGAGGCATGTGGCCCGCGGCGAGCCCTACCACTGGGACCTGCGGGCCGGCGCGCGCGGAGTGCAGCTCGCCGAACTCGGGCTGCGCTCGGCCGCCGAGGGCCGCCGCCTGGACGTGCCGGAGCTGCCGCGATGATCCGGCTCCCGGACGCGAGCGGCGCACTGCGCACCCACCGGCCGGGCAACGGCCGTACGCTGCCGAGGAGTTCGGGCCCGGCCACCTCCCGCACGGTGTACGCCGCCGCGCACGTGGTCGCCGATCCGCTGGCCGCAGCGGCGTCCGGCGCGGGCGGTCCGGCCGCGGTGGACTGGGACGCCACCCTGGCCTTCAGACGGCACCTGTGGTCGCTGGGGCTCGGCGTCGCCGAGGCGATGGACACCGCCCAGCGCGGGATGGGCCTGGGCTGGCCGGCCGCCGCGGAGCTCGTGCGCCGCTCCTGCGCCGAGGCGCGCGGCGAGGGCGGGCGGATCGTCTGCGGCGTCGGCACCGACCAGCTCGGTGACGACCTGCCCGAGGAGCCGGCCGCCGCGCTCAAGGCGGTGCGGGAGGCGTACGAGGAGCAGTTGGCGCTGGTCGAGGAGGCCGGCGGACAGGCGGTGCTGATGGCCTCCCGCGCGCTGGCCGCCCGCGCCCGAGGGCCCGAGGACTACCTCGCGGTGCTCGAACCGCTGCTCGCCCAGGCCGCCGAACCGGTCGTACTGCACTGGCTGGGCCCGATGTTCGACCCGGCACTGGAGGGCTACTGGGGCAGCGGGGATCTCGACCGGGCGACCGAGACCTTCCTCTCGCTCATCGCGAGCCGCCCGGAGGCGGTGGCGGGGGTCAAGGTCTCGCTGCTGGACGCCGGGCGGGAGGTCGCACTGCGGCGCCGGCTGCCGACTGGCGTGCACTGCTTCACCGGTGACGACTTCCACTACCCCGAGCTGATCGAGGGGGACGAGGCAGGCGCCAGCGACGCGCTGCTGGGCGTCTTCGACCCGCTGGCGCCGCTGGCCGCCGCCGCACTGAAGCGGTTGGACACGGGCGACAGCCAGGGGTTCCGCGAAGTCCTCGACCCGACAGTGGAGTTGGCCCGCCACCTCTTCGGCCCGCCCACCCGCTACTACAAGACCGGCGTGGTCTTCCTCGCCTGGCTCGGCGGCCACCAGGAGCACTTCACCATGCTCGGCGGGCTGCAGTCGGCCAGGGCCCTGCCCCATCTGGCCCGCGCCTACGAACTCGCCGACGACCTGGGGCTGTTCCACGATCCGCAGTCGGCCGAGGACCGCATGCGCACACTGCTGGCCGTCCACGGGATACGCGGATGAGCGCGCGGGGGCGGCTCGGCCCCTTCTCCGTCAACCAGATGACCGTCAAACAGCTCTCCCTGCCGGAGCTGGTGCGCAGCTGCCGCACCCTGGGGGTCGAGCACGTCGGGCTGTGGCGGGAGCCGGTGCGCGAGTACGGCGTGGAGGCAGCCGCGGCGCTGATGCGCGAGAACGCGCTCGGCGTCAGCACCCTGTGCCGCGGCGGTTTCCTCACCGCCGCCGAACCGGCGGCGCGGCGCGAGGCGTTGGCCGACAACCGGCGCGCCATCGAGGAGGCGGCCACGCTGGGCACCGACACCCTGGTACTGGTGAGCGGCGGACTGCCGCAGGGGGATCGCGACCTCCCCGGGGCACGCGCCCGCGTCGCGGAGGCGCTGGCCGAGCTGGGGCCGTACGCGGAGGGGCACGGCGTACGGCTGGCGATCGAGCCGCTGCACCCGATGTACGCGGCCGACCGCTGTGTGGTCTCCACTCTGGAGCAGGCACTGGACCTCGCCGCCCCGTTCCCCTCGCACCAGGTCGGCGTGGTGGTGGACACCTACCACCTGTGGTGGGACGACCGGGCCGCCGAGGGGATCGCCCGGGCGGGCCGGGAGGGTCGGCTGCACTCCTTCCAACTGGCGGACTGGGTCACTCCGCTCCCCCGCGGCGTCATGACCGGTCGTGGCCAACTCGGCGACGGCAGCGTGGACTTCGGGTGGTTCGCCGAGCGGGTGGCGCGGGCCGGCTGCATCGGGCCGGTGGAGGTGGAGCTGTTCAACGAGCAGCTCTGGGCACGGGACGGCCACGAGGTACTGACCGAGACCCTCCAGCGGTGGCACGGGGTGCTGGCCGTCCCAGCCAGCGGCCCCGCCGAGGCCGGCGCTGCGGACGTCGCGGACGTCGCGGACGTCGCTGCGGGCGGGTCCGGATCGGCGCCCCTGCCCCGCTGACACCGCACCCCGTACCGGGCCGCGGAGGGGGCCGCCCGGTACGGGGGCGGCCGGGCGGACCCGCCGCGGCCCAGGGAGATCGTCAAAGCCGGGGCCCAACGCCGAGGCCACCACCGAGAAGTGGACGTTCCGCACGCACCCGTACGCGACTCCTCTCGCACCGCACCGTGGCAGTCGCTCCTCCTGCGCAGCTTCCCGTGCGCGGCCGGGCGCCCCTCGTGGCCGACGCCCTGACCCTGCTCTTCCTGCCGCCTTGCCGGTCGGGCGCGTTCGTGAACGGTGGCAGGTCGACCGCGGCGACACCTGCCGGCCGGTCCCGTGCGCGGCCGACCCGCCCCATGCCCTCGCCCTGCCGGTTCGACGCCACGCCCGTCGCCACCCGCGCACCCGCGCACCCGCCCACGTCCGCACTCGCCCTCGGCTTGGCGGTGCGGCCGACGACCCCAATGTCAGGCATCCTTGACACCACCCACTCTGTCAGGGCAACCTGACAAACATGGGAGCAGAGGACACACCGGCCTCGCTGGCCGGACAGGTGACCGACAAGGACCCCGCCGTGGGGCTCGGGGCGGTCTTCGCCCTGCGCCGACTCCTGGAGGAGCTGGAGCGGGTCCACGTCGACAACGCCCGCGAGCAGAACTGGTCGTGGCAGGCCATCGCCACCTCACTCAACGTCAGCCGCCAGTCCGTGCACGAGAAGCACGCGAGCAGGCGCAAGGCCGAAGGCAAGGAGAAGTAACGTGTTCGAGTTCTTCACCGACCGCGGGCGGCACGCCGTGGTGCTGTCGCAGGACGAGGCCGTCGCGCTCGGCCACGACTTCATCGGTACGGAGCACATCCTGCTCGGGCTGGTGGGCACCGACCGGAGCACCGCCGGGGACGTCCTGCGGGAGCAGGGCATCGACCTCGAGCGCGCCCGGGCCGAGACGGTACGGGTGCAGCAGGCCGCCGGAGTCGTCGCCACGGACGGGCAGGCCGAGAAGGACGCGCTGTCCTCCATCGGTATCGACGTCGAGGAGATCAAGCGTCGGGCCGAGCAGAACTTCGGCGAGGGGTCGTTCCACTTCCCCCGGCCCGCCTACACCGGGCGGGCCAAGCGAGTGTTGGAGCAAACCCTGGCCGAGGCACGGGAGTTGGGCCACGAGAGGTTCGGCACCGAACACATGTTGCTGGGCCTGCTGACCGTGCGGGAGGGCCGCGGCGCCGAGGTGCTGGCGGCGCTCGGCACGGAGCCGGACCGCCTGCGCGAGGCGGTGCTGGCCCGGGTGGCGGCCGACGCCTCCTAGACGATGTGGGGGCGGCCCGCTCCGTACCGCGCACGGGGGCGGCACGGAGCGGGCCGCCCCCACGGCAGCGAACGGCAGTGAACGGAGTCAGCGTGGGTGCTCCGACGTGCCCGCGGCGGGCGCGGACTTGGCGGCGGCCACGTTGGTGGGAGCGTCCGCGGCGGCGCGCTGCCCGTCACCCGGCCGGTCGCTCCCGTCCGGGAGACCGCCCTCGTCCGGCGCGTCGCCGCGCTGCGGACCGTCGCCCTCCTCCCTGTCCCGCTCGGCGTCGGAGGCGGCCGGCTCCCAGCGGATGCGGGTGCTGCACACCGCGACGATCAGCGCGGAGACGCCGACCAGCGCGAAACCCCACACCAGGCTGCTCGCCCCCGCGACGAAACCGATCAGCGGCGGGCCGGTCAGCAGTCCGGTGGTACCGGTGGCGGCCACCAGCGGCAGTACGTTCGCCTCCTGCCGTGCCGCGGCGACGTAGACGCACGGGGTCACCGCCGCGATGCCCAGACCGACGCAGGCGAAGCCCAGCAGCGCGGTGACCACACCGCCCGTCAGCAGGGCGAACGCCAGCCCGGCGGCGGCGAGCACACTGCCCACCAGCACGACCCGGCCGTCGCCCCAGCGGCTGCGCCAACTGTCGGCGAAGAGCCGGGCGATGAGCATCATTCCGGAGACCACCGCGATGCCCAGCGGGGCGATCTGCTCGGAGGCGCCCGCGATGTCCTCCAGGTAGAGCGCCGACCAGTCGTTCATGGACGCCTCGGTGACGGTGCCGAAGGCCATCGCGCCGCACATCCACAGCGTCAGGCGGCTCGGCAGCCGCCGCGCCGCACGCGTCTTCTTCTCCTGTGCCTCCGCTGCCGGCCGCCGGCCGTGGTCGGCCATCAGCCCGCCGCGCGCGCCGGCCGAGAGCAGCACCAGCAGGGCGGCGCCCACCGCGAAGTGCGCGGTGACGGAGGAGGTCACGGTGTGCAGGGCGGACGCCAGGAGGGCGGCGAGCAGTGAACCCGCACTGAAGGTGGCGTGCAGTTTGGCCATCGTGGCGCGGCCGTGGCGCTCCTCCAACGCGGCGCCCTGCGCGTTCATCGCGGTGTTGAGGCAGCCGACGAGAACTCCGTCCACGCACAGCACCAGCAGCGCGACCGGGTAGTTGGGCGCCAGGGCGAGCGCGGGGAGCACCGCCGCCAGCCCGACGGTCGACAGCAGCGCGAGCTGCCGCGAGCCGAGCCGCCCCATCAGATGGGTCACCACCGGGAAGGACACCGAGGCGCCCACCCCCGCGGCCATCAGCAGCACGCCGACCTCGGCCGGCGAGAGCCCCAGGTCGCTCTTGAGCGCCGGGATGCGCGAGACCCAGGTCGCGTACTGGAATCCGAGCGCGCAGAACAGCGCCGCGGTGGCCAACTGGCCTCTGCGGAACGGATCGTCGATACGGGCCACCTTGTGTTACCTCACTTCGCACTGCGGGGACGGTTCCACGGCGGTGGCCGTGACCGGAGCGGACATGTAGACGGCGTCGGGGCCGTACACGGCGGGCGGCACCACCGCGGGGTCGGCGGTGAAGCCCTGCGCGGCCCAGAAGCGCCGACCGCCTTCGACCGCGACCAGCGAGAGCCGTTCGAAGCCGTCCGTCCGTGCGGCGTCGGCGAGGCGGGCCAGCAGCCGCGGGCCGAGCCCGACGCGCCGGTGGGCCGGGGCGACGACCAGATCGTGGAGATGGAGGTTGCGGGTGCCGCCGTCGTCGGGGGCTCGGTGCCGCCGCAGCTCCGGGCAGTGGCCGTGGGGGTGCGCGAACGCCAGTGCGTAGCCCGCGAGTCGGCCGTGCCGCTCCAGTGCGAAGCAGGTCGAGGGCGAGGCCCCGGCCCGGGCGCGCAACAGTTCGCCGCCCTCGGAGAGGCCCGAGGCCGCGTACACCTCGTGCTCCAGGTCCGCGAGCGCCGGCCAGTGCCGCGGTTGGACCGGCCCGATCGCGCAGCCGGCGCTCATCCCCCGACCCCGCCGGTGCAGTGGCGGGGCAGCGGCGCGAAGCCGTTGAATCCCTCGGTCATGTAGCTGACGGCGTACGCACCGCAGTGCAGGACATGCACCGGGTCGCCCGAGGCCAGATCCACGGGCACCTGCGCGGGGGCGTGGGTGGCGGGGTAGGCGTCGTCGCTGTCGCAGGAGGGGCCCGCGACCACTGCCGGGACGGTCGGGGCGTCCGCGGGGTGGGTGGGGAAGCGCAGCGGATAGCGCAGGGCGTCCATCTCGTAGAGCCCGTTGAACCGGCCGACGCTGAGGTAGAGCCACGCCTGGCTGCTGCCGTCCGGGAGCCGACGCCTGGTCAGCCGCAGCGCCCGGGCGTGGATGGTGCCGTGGTCGGCGACGAGGTGGCGGCCCGGTTCGATCACCAGCCGCAGCCGCTCGCCGTGGTGGCGGCGCAGCCGGGCCGCGCCTTCGCGCAGGGTGCGCAGTATCGCCTCGATCGGCGGGGCCGCGGCTTCGCCGTCGCGGTCCAGGCCGCCCAGCGCGGGCAGTCCGCCGCCCAGGTTGACGTGGTCCGGGACCGGGCCCCGGCCGGCGAGCGCGGTCAGCACGGCGTCGAGGGAGTCGAAGGCCGCGCGCCAGGCGGCGGGGTCGGTCTGCTGCGAACCCACGTGCACCGACAGCCCGGAGGGCCGCAGCCCGGCCCGGTCGGCGGCCTCCAGTACGCGGACGGCCTCCTCGCGGGAGCAGCCGAACTTGCGGCCCAGCGCCCAGAGTGCACCGCGTCCGGTGGTCATCAGACGGCAGTAGACCCGTGCGCCGGGGGCATGACGGGCAAGGGCGGCGACGGTCTCCAGGCTGTCGGCGGCGAAGTCGGTGACGCCGAGCCGGTGCGCGTCGGCGATGTCGCGGTCGGAGACCACGGTGTTGCCGTAGTGCGTACGGGACCGCGGCGCACCGAGCCGCTGCGCCCGGTGCAGCTCGGGCACGCTTGCCGCGTCGATCCCCGCTCCCCGGTGGAGCAGCGCGCGGAGCACGTCGTCGACCGGGCACGCCTTCATCGCGAACCGGATGTCGGCACCCGGCAGTTCGCGGCGGAGGGTGTCGTACCGATGCCGGATGCCGTCCAGGTCGTAGACGATCCGGTCCGCCTCCCGCTCCTCGCCGCCGGGGCGGGGAAGGGCGGCGGGCGGCGCGAGAAGCCCGTCGGTCATCCGTCCGCCTGCCCGGTCCGGTCCTCGGCCACCGGCCGGTCGAGCAGCGCGGCGCAGCCAGGGGCGGCGTGGATCAACGCGCCCCAGTGCGCGATGAGTTCGGCGAACTCGGCCATGTCCGTCCGTGCCTCGTCCAGGAGCACGGAGCGCCGGGGCAGCAGGCTGTCGGCGAACTCCGCGTATCTGCCGCCGAGTCGGCGGTAGGCGGCGTCGACGCGAGCGAGCCGTTCGCGGTTCTCGGACCGGTCCAGGGCGGTGCTGCGCCGGACGAGGTCGGCCACCGCGGGGGCGCGCAGACGGCCCGCGCCGTCGGTCAGCGAGGGGCCTTCCTCGGCGAGCCGGTCGTAGAGGTGGTTCAGATAGAGCATCGAGAGCAGGAACTTCACGAAACGCAGCTGGTAGGCGGCGAATCCGCGGTCCGTCCGACGCTCCGGGGTGTGGAAGTTGACGATGTCGCGGTTGTGCAGGACGCCGGGGAGCCCGGTGTGCCGCACCAGGTGCAGCAGGAAGTAGTCGCTGCCGATGGTCTCGGTCGCCGGCGGCAGCGGCACCTGCTCGTGGACGCCGTGGAAGGCGACGTTGCACATGTCCACCCGCATCGGGTCGACCAGGGTCAGCGTCGAGTCGTCGGCCACGAAGGGCGATTTGCCCGCGCCCCGGAAGGACTCCTCCACCAGCGCGCGCTTGCGTCCGGCAGACCAGTCCATCGGCGCCCACAGGCTCACCACCTCGTGGTACACCTCCGGGTCCAGCCGGTCGATCTCCTCGATGTCCACCGAGGGTTCGCCGATGAACGAACCGCCCACCAGCGCCACGGGGCGCTCCGCCAACTCCTCGGCGAGCACCGTCTTCGACACGCTCTCGCCGACCGCGGAGGCCGGCCGACCCAGCGCGGCGAGCTCGTGGTGGACCGGGAAGACGGTACGCCCGGCGGGGTCCTGCTGGTAGCGGCTGTCGGAGTCCCGGCGGTGCACGGACTCGCAGCCGAGCGCAGCGGCGATGAGGAACGCCCGGTTGGTGCAGGCGCCGTAGGACAGCCGCGCGGGCAGCAGCAGCGCGAGCAGCGAGCCGGCGCCGGTGGCCCCGCTCGCCTCCGACACCGCTGCCAGAAAGGCGCGTTGGCGCTCCTCGTCCAGGTGTCGGACGGTGACGCGGGGACGGTCGGGCAGCGCGCGCAGGGTACGGGCGTGATCCGCGTGGACGGGGCCGGCGCTGCTGCCGTCGGAGGAGTCGAGGACCAGGAGTTCGACGTGGACGCCGAAGTGGTCGGCGGCGTACGCGGCTTCGTGCCCGAGCGCGGTGAGCGCCGGGGAGCAGGGGCGGTTGGTGGGCAGGGTCAGCGCGATGCGACGCACGGGCCCCCCTCGGACTCGACGGGTACGACGCCGGACTCGGCGGGTACGACGCCGGACTCGACGGGTACGACGCCGGAGTCGGCGCGGGCCGCGTCGGGTTCGACGGCGGCGCCCGATCCGGTGTGCGCCGTCTCCGGCCCGGTGGCCGGGGCGGGGTGCCAGGGACGCAGGCCGAGGAGCTTCTCGCCCAGTTCGGTCAGCTCCGCGGGCCCGTACCGCTCGGCTTCGGGGCGGTCGGCGTCGCCGAGGAGGGTGGCGTTCCAGGTCGGCGTGGTGTTGTCGTGCCAGGAGTCGACGCGCGAGCGGCGCAGCTCCGCATGGCCCTCCAGCGCGGGCATCATCGCCAGGTACTGGACGGCTCGGGCACCCCTGCCCGCGGTGTTGGGCGCGACGCCGTGGGCGAGGTGGCCATTGAAGATCAGCAGATCACCGGCCTTCAACTCCGGCCTGACGACAGGCATTTCGCCGTGGTCGACGGCGGGCCTGATCGGGTCGCGGTCCTCCGGCTGGAGGGCGGCCCAGCGGTCGAAGGTGCGGAAGAGCTCCGGGCAGCACTGGAAGCCGCCGTGCTCGGGGGTGGTGTCGTTGAGGGCGATGATGCCCTGGACCCGTTGCGGGGGGATGCCGAGTGTGGTGTCGACGTCCCAGTGGAGGTTGATGTCGAATCCGCGTTCGCGGTGCTCGATCAGGGCGCGGTCGCGGTTGCGGATGTTGGGCGGGTTGAGGTTGAGCCGGTCCAGGGTGACCCACAGCTCCTCACAGTCCCAGACGTCGACGAAGGCGTCGTACACGCGCCGGGACTGGCGGCTGTCCCACAGCAGTTGGTGGTGGTACGCCTCGACGAAGCCGTAGATGTGCAGCTCGCGGTCGAGGTCCGAGCGGAAGGTGCGCTCCTCGTACCAGGTCTCCGGGCGAGCGGGGTCCAGGCCCTGGAAGTCCCAGGCGAAGTCCAGGAGTTCGCGGGCGTGGTCGGGACTCACCGCCTCGGGGACCACGACGTACCCGTAGGTCTGCCAGAAGGCGTACTGCTCCGGCGAGAACACCCGCAGCGGCCGGGTCTTGTGCAGATCGCGCAGCCGGGTGCGGGCGAGGTAGGTCTCGCCGTCGGCACTGAAGTAGGGGACCTCGGAGGCGGCCCGGTGGAGGTGTGCGTCAGCCGATGACATCAGAGCGGCTCCGTTGGGAAGTGGGCAGGACGAGGCGGTGGCACGCCCCTCCGAGAGGTCGGAGGCTCCGTCCGGCACATTGGACTAGACCAAGGTTGGCTCATCTTTCACAGCCCCGGCACCGGTGTCAACTGCATGCACCCGGAGCCCGGTTGACGCGGGCCCGGCCGACCGGACACCCCTACCACTCGCCGCACCGACGCCGCCACAGCACCCCGGACCACCGACCGGACGACGCCGACGCGACCCACGGGAACCCGCCGCGGTAAATGCGACAACGGCTCACAGATGTACGAGCGATGACACCGGATCACTTGACAGAGCGGCTCCGTACAGGCGGAATAGTATTGGCACAGACCAATCCCTACCGTTGGGTAGCCGCGACGATCTCACGGCCGGCCCAGCACTTCCGTGCGAAAGGCGGGCCGATGGTGTCCAGCAGGCGCAGCAGTGAGGTACGACGACTCGCGCTCTCCCTCCTGCAGCCCGGTTTCGTGGGGACCACGCCCCCGGACTGGGTGCTGCGGGACATTCAGGACGGGCTGCGCTCGGTCGTCCTGTTCACCCGCAACATCGAATCGGCGGAGCAGGTCGCCGCTCTCACCGAGCGGTTGCGCGCCGAGAACCCCGAGCTCGTCGTCGCGATCGACGAGGAGTCCGGCGACGTCACCCGCATCGAGTCCGCCACCGGCTCCTCGCGCCCGGGCAACTTCGCCCTCGGCCATGTGGACGACACCGAGCTGACCGCACAGGTCGCCAGGGACCTCGGCCGCGATCTGCGGGCCGCAGGCGTCACCCTCAACTACGCGCCCAGCGTGGACGTCAACTCCAATCCGGACAACCCGGTCATCGGCGTACGGTCCTTCGGCACCGACCCCGAGGTCGTCTCCCGGCACGCCGCCGCATGGGTGGACGGACTCCAGTCCTCCGGCGTCGCCGCCTGCGCCAAGCACTTCCCCGGCCACGGCGACGTCGCCGTCGACAGCCACCACGGGCTGCCGAGCTACGACGCGGACCGCGCCGAGATCGCCGCCCACGCACTGCCCCCGTTCCTGGCCGCGCTGCGGGCCGGTGCGCGCGCCGTGATGAGCGCCCATCTGCTGGTACCGGCCTGGGACCCGGAGGTCCCGGCCACCCTCAGCCGACGGGTGCTGGGCGATCTGCTCCGCGGTGAGCTGGGGTTCGACGGGCTCATCGTCACCGACGCCATCGAAATGGCTGCCGTCACCGAGCGGTACGGCATCGAGGGCGCCTCGGTGCGCGCCGTCACGGCCGGCGCCGACGCGCTCTGCGTGGGCGGCGAGAACGCGGACGAGCAGACCCCCGCCCGCATCGCCGACGCACTGGTGGACGCGGTCGCCTCGGGCCGGCTGACGGAGGAGCGGCTGGCCGAAGCGGCGGCCCGCGTCGCGGAGTTCGCCGACTGGTCCACCCGCCTCGCCCGCACTCCCGCGCCGCCGGCCGAGAACATCGAGAGCATCGGCCTCACCGGAGCGCGGCGCGCGATCCGGCTCACCGGGGCCGCCCGGAGCGCACTGCCGCTGGCCGACTCCCCGCACGTCGTCGAGCTGGCCCCGCTGACCCATCTCGCCATCGCCCAGGAAACGCCGTGGGGCGTCGCCGACTCGCTGCTGCGGCACCTGCCGAGCACCACCTCGGTGCGGGTGCGGCAGGAGGACCTCGGCTCGGCGGCCACGGCGGAGGTCTGCGGGCTCACCCGGGCAACGGGCCGTCCGCTGGTGGTCGTGGTCCGCGACGCGGCCCGCCACTCCTGGATGTCCCGTGCTCTCGGTGAGCTGACCCGGGCCCGCCCGGACGCGATCGTGGTGGAGATGGGCCTGCCCGGCGAACTGCCGGGCGCGGTCGGCATCTGCACCCACGGCGCCTCCACCGCCTCCGGCACCGCGGTGACCGAACTGCTGGTGGGCGCCCGCGCGGCAAGCTGAGCCGCCGGCGGGCCCGCCCGTCCCGCCGGAGCCCGACCACGTCGCAGCCCGCAGCCCGTCGCAGCCCGTACGCCGTCGGAGCCCGTACGCCGTCACCGGTGTGCGGGCTCTACGGCGTACCCGTACGAGGTACGCGGCGCACGAAGTACGCGCCGTACGCGGCGCACGCCGTACGAGGCGCATGCGCCGACGAGGGGCGGTGTCGTCCGCGGGGGCTACACCGCCGGGAGCAGAACAGCCGCGATCCGCCGCCCGGTTACTCCCGGGGCCGGACGCCGACCGCCCCCTCCGCGACGAGGGTGGGCGCATGAACACGACACCCGAGAACACCCCGCCGCCTCGCACCGGACGAGCCCGACCCGGGCCCCTGGGGCGGCTGTTGAGGATGCTCTGCGCCCGGCCGCGACGAGCGCTCGTCGCAGTGTTCCTCTTCGTCGCGGTGGCGGGTGCGGTCGGAGGACCGGTGGTCGGCGCACTGGAGAGCGACGGCGGGTTCACCCCGGCCGACGCCGAGTCGGTGCGCGCGGTCGAGAGAATCGAGAAGGCCACCGGCCGCCAACCCGCGCCGGGAGTCGTCCTCGTGGTCCGAACACCCTCCGGCTCGGACCCCGCCTCGGACCGCGACTCCGGCTCCGGATCGGACTCCGGATCGGCCTCGGACTCCGGATCGGCCTCGGACTCCGGCGGTACGGCGGTCGGAAGGGCCGTCGAGGAACTGGCGGGTATCGACGGCATCGCCGGGGCGGAGCCGGCCGGCACTGCCTCGGACGGCTCCTCGGCGCTGGTCGTCGGCACTCTCGACGCGCGGGCCACCCCCGCGGAGGTGGCCGAGGAGGCCGTCGAGGTCTTCGGTGACCGGGCGGACATCACCGTGGGGGGCGGTGCGGTGGCCGGTCTCCAGATGGGCGGGCAGATCGGACAGGACCTCGCCCGTGCCGAGTTGCTCGCCTTCCCGGCCCTGGTGCTGCTCTCGCTGCTGTTCTTCCGCGGCCGCGGCGCCGTTCTGCCGGTCGTCGTCGGCCTCACGACGGTTCTCGGTACCTTCCTCGCACTGACCGGTGTCCACCAGTTCTACGGAATCAGCGTCTTCGCCCTCAACCTGGTGATCGGGCTGGGGCTCGGGCTGGCGATCGACTACACGCTGTTCCTGCTGACGCGCTACCGCGAGGAGTTGGGGCGGCGTGGCGCGACCTTCGAGGCGGTGGCCGCCACGATGCGCACGGCCGGTCGCACGGTGGTCTTCTCCGCTGCGACGGTGGCGGTCGCCCTGGCGACACTCACACTCTTCCCCCTGCGCTTCCTGACCTCGATGGGGCTGGCCGGTGTGGTCGTCACAGTGGTCTCGGCGGTGGCCGCGCTGGTCGTCAGCCCGGTGTTCTTCGCCCTGTGGGGCGTCAAACTGGCCCGTCCGCAGCGGCGTTCGGCATCCGCGGGACGGGACGGCCGGGACCTCGGCGGGGAGGACGACGCCGGGAACGGCCGGGAGGGCGGACGGGCCGAGCGTCGGTGGTACCGCTTGGCGCACACGGTCATGCGCCGTCCCGGGCTCTTCGCCGTCGCGACCGCGTTGGTGATGCTCGCCCTCAGCACACCGGCCCTGCGCAGCGAGTGGACCCCTGTCGACGACAGTGTCGTGCCGCAGAGCCTCAGCGCCCGGCAGGTGACCGATGTGATCGCGGAGGACTACGAGGACCCCGGCACCACCGCGGTCACCGTGGTCGTCGCCGCCTCGGGCCCCGGCGACCGCGGCGCCGCCGAACTGGCCGCGCGTGCTTCCGGGTTGGGGCACGTGGCCGCTCCGGCACGCGCCGAGGAGCTGGGCGGCGGCATCTGGCGGATCGACCTGGAGGTCGACGGCGACCCTGCCGGTGAGGCGGCCCGTACCGTCGTGACAGAGGTCCGCGAGCTGGCCGCGGACAGCGACACGGACGCGTTGACCACCGGCCCCGCCGCGGAGTTCGTCGACCAGCAGGACGCCATCGCCGCCACGCTGCTGCCGGCCGTCGCCCTGCTGGTGCTGCTCACCCTGCTGGTGCTGTGGCTGATGACCGGCTCGGTCGTCCTGCCGCTCAAGGCGGTGCTGATGAACGTGCTGACGGTCGGGGTCTCCCTGGGCGCGATCACCTGGATCTACCAGGACGGCCGGCTGACCGGTCTGCTCGGCTACACGCCCAACGGCGGCGTGGAACCCACCAACTTCCTGATCTCCGCGGCAGTCGTCTTCGCCCTCTCCACCGACTACGGCGTCTTCCTTCTCGGCCGGATAAAGGAGACCCGCGACACCGGGCTGCCGGAACGCGAGTCGGTCGCGGTCGGGCTGGGCCGTACCGGCAGCGTGGTCACCGCGGCGGCGATCCTGCTGGCGGTGGCGATCGGGGCGTTCAGCGTCAGCGAGGTCTCGTTCATCCAGCAGATCGGCATCGCCGTGGCGGTCGGCGTACTGGTCGACGCGTTCGTCGTGCGCTCCCTGCTCGTTCCGGCGCTGATGGGCCTGATGGGCAAGTGGAACTGGTGGTCACCGATGTGGCTGCGCAGGGTGCACGACCGGGTCGGACTCACCGAGTCCGACGGGTCCACCGCACCGCCGCCGGTCCGGACGCCCGCCTGAGCGCACCGGTGTGCGGTCGGCGCACGGGGGGAGGCCGGGCCGCGGACGTGAACCACACGTTCCGCGGCCCGACTTCGGCTTCCGGCCCGCCGGGCCGGTGGCCCGCGCCGTCGTGCACGTACTCCCCCGGGAGGATGTCCGGGTGCGCCGCGCTCACTACCTTGGGCGAGGTGTCGACCCCGCCCTCCGCGCCACCGGTCCGCGACCTTCGCCCCCTGCTGGTCGACGTCGCCGCGGTCGTGTCCTGCGTCGCCGTGATGACGACCGACATGGTGCTCTCGCACAAGACCGAGGCGACCGCCGCCGGCTTCGCCTCGATCGTCGCCGGGGCGCTGCCGATCATGCAGAGCCGGCGTGCGCCGATCGGGGCGTTCGCGCTGGCGATGGCGCTCATCTTCGGAATTCTGAGCTTCGCCGGGATCTACGCCACGGTTGCGTGTCCCGCCATGCTCTGCGCCTACGTGCTGGCGGGCGCACGCGGCCGGAGGGTCGCGGCGTTCGCAGCGCTCGCGGCGATGCCCACGGTGCTGCTGATGCTCGACCTCTACAGCCCGTACCCCCTCCTGGGCTGGGACACGGCCAAGAACCTGTCCTTCGTCTGTCTGCCGCTCGCCCTCGGTGTCGCCTCGCACGACCGTCGCGCGCACACCGCCGCCCTGGTCGAACGCGCGGAGGCGGCCGAGCGCAGCCGCGAGGAGGAGGCGCTGCGCCGCGTGGGCGAGGAGCGGCTGCGCATCGCCCAGGACGTCCACGACGTCGTGGCACACGCCATGGTCGCCATCAACGTCCAGGCAGGCGTCGGGGCCCACCTCGCCGACCGGGACCCCGGGCGAGCCCGTGGCACACTGCGCGACATCAAGCGGGTCAGCGGTGAGGCGCTCGGTGAACTCCGTTCCGTGCTGGGCCTGTTGCGCGAGGATTCCGACTCCTGCGACCCGTCCGCCCGAACACGGCCCACCCGCCTCATGAGCGGAGTGGAAGAGCTGCGGGAGAGTCTGGGCGCCGCCGGGGTGGAGCTGGAGATCCGTCTGGACGAGGGGATCGAGGCACTTCCGGCCGCCGTGGGGGCGACCGGCTACCGCATAGTCCAGGAGGCACTGACCAACGTGATGCGCCATGTGGGACCCACCTCCGCGCAGGTCCGCGCGACCCTGCGCGCCGGTGTGCTGGAGATCGAGGTGGACAACGACCGGGGGCTCGGCCCCACTGCGCTCACCACCACCGGCTCGGGCAACGGTCTGCGCGGTATGCGCGAGAGAGCTGCCGCGGTGGGCGGTTCACTCACCGCCGGCCCGCGCGAGCAGGGCGGCTGGCGGGTCGCCGCGTCGCTGCCGGTGGGTCGTCCGTGAGCGCCCCGATCCGTGTACTGCTGGTCGACGACCAGACGCTGGTCCGCGCGGGTTTCCGGGCCCTGCTCGACTCCGAACCGGATATCGAGGTGGTGGGCGAGGCGGTGGACGGCGCCGAGGGCGTCCGGTTGGCCGTGGAGAGGTCGCCCGACGTGGTGCTGATGGACATTCGGATGCCGCAGTTCGACGGTCTCCGGGCCACCGGCAGCATCACCGCGCACCCCTCGCTCGCGGACACCAGAGTGGTGGTGCTGACGACGTTCGAGCTGGACGAGTACATCTTCGCCGCGCTGCGTGCCGGTGCGGCCGGCTTCCTGCTCAAGGACGTCGAACCGCAGGCGCTGCTGGACGCCGTGCGGCTGGTGCACGACGGGCAGGCGCTGCTGGCGCCCAGGGTCACCAAACGCCTCATCGAGGCGTACGTGGCGACGGACCGGCAGGCCACCGACCGGGCGACTGCGGGCGCGCATCCCGTGCCGGCACCGGGTGCGGACCGGGGGGCTCCGGTCGGGCCCGCGGCGGTCGCACCGGACGCGCACCGACTGGCGGCGCTCACACCGCGCGAGCGCGAGGTCCTCGCACTCGTCGGGCGCGGTCTGTCCAACCAGGAGATCGCGGAGCATCTGGTCCTGTCACCGCTGACCTCCAAGACGCATGTCTCCCGGCTCTTCCTCAAGCTCGGGGCACGCGACCGCGCCCAACTGGTCGTCATCGCCTATGAGACGGGCCTGGTCGGCACCAGCCCCGCCCCCGCCGACCGCGCCCGCTGACCACACCCGGGAGCCGGCCCGTCGGCCGCACCGCCGGGAGCGGTACGGCAGGGAGGGAAGGGGGCGCGGCAGGACGCGGTCCGCAGGGGGCGGCAGGGCGAGGGAGGTACGCGTCCGAGAGCGGGGCGATGGGCAGCAGTGGGCCGGGCGGTGCGGGCAGCGCCCTTGGGCGGGGCCCGCCGTCGGGCACGGCCCCGCCGGGGGTCGGTCAGCGGCGCACCGAGGAGCAGTCGGGGCTGTCCGGCTCGCCCGACAGACGGTTGGTGACCCAGTTGATCGCCGCCCGCTGGTCGGTGATGAGCGGCAGGAAGTGGTTGACCAACTTCTCGCCGGTGTCCGGCAGTTCGACGGGCACGTAGGTGACCCGGGCATCCTTCGCGCACCAGTCCGCGGCGAGGGTGCGGGCCTGCTCGTGGGTGACGAGGTTGTCCTTGGTGCCGGTTGCCACCCGTACCGGACCGGCCGGTGCGAGCCGGCCGATGCGCTGGCGGTCGAGGATCGCCGCGACCTCCGGTTCGGCGGCCACGATCTCCGGGATCGACTCCCCGTTCTTCGTCCAGTCCGCGCTGCGGGCGCCCGCGTAGCCGAGAATGCCGTCGCCGACGCAGGCGTCCGACAGCTTCTCCAGCGCGTCCTTGCCCTTGTCGTTGGTGTACTTGTCCAGGATCGGGGCGAGTTCGGAGTCGGAGTCGAGGAACCCGTTGATCGACCAGCCGAGCGCGGAGGCGAGGGTGCTGCCGTCCACGGCGGCGAGCACCTTGGCGAGGTCCGCGGGAGGGGCGCCCACGTAGGTACCGGCGAGTTCGATCTCGGGGGCGTAGCCGGGCTGGAGTTCGGCGGCCGAGCCGGTCGCTCCCCCGCCCTCGCTGTAGCCGTACAGGCCCACCCGCGAGGCGGGAGTCAGTGAGGTGTCCGGCAGCGCCCGGGCAGCGCGTACCGCGTCGAGCACGGCGTGCCCGGCGTCCAGGCGGTTGACGTAGGTGTGCGTGCGGTCCGTGGTGCCCAGACCCACGTAGTCGGTGACGACGACCGCGACGCCCCTGGCGAGGAATCGGTAGATCGCCAGGTTCTCGTAGCCGACGGAGACCGAGCCCGAATCCAGCGACAGCGGCTTCTCCAACGCCTTCGAGGCGGCGCACTGGTCGCCCTGGCCCATGGTCCCCGGGGCGAGCGCGACCAGCGGACGCTCCCCGCCGCCCATCCACTTCGCCGCCGGTTCGATGTACGCGCCGGTCACCGCCACCGGTTCACCGCGCGAGTCGGTGGACCGGTACATCAGCCGGGTGGCGCTGCCCGGCAGCGGGCCGTCGATCCCCGGCAGGCTGAGACCGAGCCGCAGCTCCTCCGTACGGACCAACTCGCCGTTGCGCCCCGGGAGTTCGGCCGGAGGCCGGTAGAAGCCCGGATCGCCGGCGGAGACGGCGGGCTCGGCGGCGGACTCGGCGGAGGCGGCGGACTCGGCGGAGGCGGCGGGCTCGGCGGAGGCGGCGGGCTCGGCGCGTTCACCGGCGCCCGCGGTCGTCGTCTGCACGGCGACCCCGGCGGTCGCCACCATGGCAGCCGCGAGCAGCGTACGGCCGGCGGCAACTCCCTTTCGGCGGCGCGCACTCGGACGGGCGCGGCCGGGCGCGGAGGCGGACGGGTGCGCGGGGTCGGCGGGCTCCAGGGCTGCCGGCTCCGGGACGGCGGCGTGCTCGGTGTGACGAGGGTTCACGGAACTCACTCCAGCTTCGTCGGTTCGGCCGAGGGCTCGACACCTCGGTCGAAGCGGGGACGGTGCCTGCGGGACGACACGGCGCAGACCGCGCTCGCTCGCACGGCGAGGCGGCGGCACGGGCGGGGCGGGAACAGGGCAGGACGGCATCGCCGTCGCGCGGGCGGCGTTCTTACTGACCGGTCAGGTGTGGACAGTAGGGCCGGCGGCACGCAGGGACAATGGGCGCGCGTGAGTGTTCTCGCCGGACGCGCTGTCACCGGCACACGGTTCGGGCGAACTCGCGAGCCGTCGGGGCGACCCGGCCCGGCTCGGGACGAGGGACAAGCCCCGGCCCGGAGGACCGCAGGGCGCACCCCGCGCACGAAGAGGGGCGCCCCGGCCGGGAGACACACGGCCGGCAGCCGGACGACAAGCAGGCGGACAGACAGCGGGCAACCAGCGTTCAGGCACCCGGGAGGCAACTGGGCAGCCGGAGCCGGGAGTCGCGCCGCCGGGTCAGGCGTTCTCGGGCTCCCCGACCTCACCGAGATCCTGGCGGGAGGGCGAGCCGAGCTTGCGCATCGCACGCGCCACATGCTGCTCGACGGTGCGCGGCGAGAGGTGCAGGGTGCCGGCGATCTCGCGGTTGGTGAGCCCCGCGGCTGCGAGGTCGGCGACCTCGCGCTCCCGGGGAGAGAGCCGATCGCCGTAACCCGGACGGCCCGGGGAGCGGCGCTCCTCGGTGACGGGCTGCTGGGCGCGCAGCACGGCGCGGGCGCGCGAGGCGTCCCAGGTGGCGCCGAGTTCGGTCAACTGCTCGACCGCGTACGCGAGTTCGGCGGTCTCCGGCTCCGCGCCCGTCTCCAGCGAGCAGCGGAACGCGGCCTCCACGGCGAGCGCCCGCGGATACGGCCGGTCGAGCTTTCCGTACTCCAGACCCGCCTCGCGGAACAGCACGGCGGCGCGCTCCCACCGCTGTTCGCACTCGGCGAGCAGCGCCCGGCTCCACAGCAGCGCGACGCTCGCAGCAGGTGCGTCCCGGCCGCGCAGCCCGGACTCCAGCTCCGCCACCATCTCCCGTACGGTCTCCGCGCGCTCGGACCTGACCATCGCCTCGATCGCCCAGGGCGCCAACTCGGCGGCCCACACCCAGACTTGGGACCTGCGTATCCGCTCCCAGGCCGCCACCGCCTGCTCGTGCGCGCCTTCGAGGTCGGACCGCGCCAGCGCCAGCCGGATGAGCGCACCCGAGGCGGCGGCGACCAGCGGAACCGAGCCCTCTTCCAGCGTCGGAAAGTCCTCGCCGGAGAGCCAGTTGGCGGTCTGCGCCCAGTCGCCCCTGGCGAGCGCCAGCAGCCCGAGCACCACTCTGGCGTCCTCGGCGATGACCGGCATCCGGCCGGACTCGTCGACCAACTCCTCGCAGCGCGCGGCCAGTCCGGCCCAGCGGCCGGTCAGCCAGTCCACCAGCAGCGCGGTGCCGCGGCCGGTCTGCTCCTGGTAGAAGGCCCCGCTGCGGCGCGCGTGGTCCAGGCCCTCGGCCAGCAGCGCGGCACCGTGGTCGTGGTAGCCGAGCAGCACCGCCGAGTCGGCGCAGTTGCACAGTCCGCGGGCGACGTGCTGGAGGTGGACGGGGTCCTCGGTGTCGCGCGGCAGATCCGCCAGGAGCTGCCAGCCGTCGGGGTCGCCGGTGCCGAGCAGCACGGAGACCCGGTTGGCGGCCACCGCGAGCCGGATGGCGGGGTCGCCGCTGTCCGCGGCGGCGCGCTCGGCGCGGGCGAGCCACCGCAGGCAGACCGAGAGGGAGGCGGTGGGCCAGTACGGGATGGCCAGGGCCGACATCACCCGTGCGGTCAGGGCCGGTTGGTCGTGCAGCTCCTGGACCGCGCGCTCCATCTCCCGGCGGCCGTCGGCGGCCTTGCCCAACTGGTTGGAGAGCAGCAGCCCGAGGTCCAGCCGCACCTTGCCACGGACCACCAGCGGCAGCGCCTCGTCGTCGGTGATGCCGCGCAGCACCCGTACTGTCTGGTCCGAGCGCAGGCCGACCACGGCGCTGCGGGCGAGCAGCGGGGCCAGTCGCACCCGGGTGGCGGAGGGCAGTTGCGGATGGGCGAGCGCCTCCTCCAACAGCCCTGCCGCGACCTGGTGTTCGCCCTTGCGGGCGGAGTCGCGGGCGGCACGTTCGACCGCCTTCGCCCAGGGACCGAGCTGTCCGCCGTCGCGGCGGTGGGCGGCCAACTCGGCCCAGGGGGCGGGTTGTCGGCGCGCCAGCACCTCGGCTGCCCGGACGTGCAGCTCCTGGCGCAGCGGCCCCGGCAGGTCCTCGTAGACCGCACGGGCCGCGAGCGGCACGGCGAAGCCGTAGCGGTCGGGGCCGAGCGGTACCAGCACCGCCGCTCGCAGCGCCTCGGCCAGGGCGGCGCTCCCCCGCTCCGTCGACAGCCCGGCGATCTCGGTCAGCTCCCGTCGGCCGGCGGGCTGGCGCACCACGCCCGCGGCGAGCACCAGGTGCCGGGCCGCCTCGGACAGCGGGGCACAGCGGCCGAGCACCAACTCCGCGAGCCGTACGGGTACTTCGGCCCGATCCACATGGCGTGCGGCGCGGCGGCGGCCCTCCTGCCGCAACACGGGTGCGGCGAGCAGGTCGACCACGACCCGCGCCACTCCCCCGCTGTGCTCGTGCAACCTCCGTACGAAGCCGGGGCCGCAGGCATCCTCGCCGAGGCTCGTCACCGCCAGCTCCTCCACCTCCGCGAGGTCCAGCGGCTCGAAGCGCCGGCGCAGTACGAGGAGTTCGGAGGAGTAGTCGGTGGCGGCGCCGAGCGGCAGTCCGGGCGAGACCAGCTCCTCGGGCCGGTAGGTGAGCACAGCCGCGAGCCTCGCGGGCGGCTGCTCGAACAGGGCCCGCAGCGCCGCGAGTTCGTCGGCACCCGCCCGGTGCAGGTCCTCGACGACCAGCAGCAGCGGGCCGGTTGTCGCCCGCACCTCCTCCAGCCGCGCGGCACCACTCGCCTCGACGCCCGCCGCCCTTCCGCTCACGGCGCTCACGGCGCTCCCGGCGTCCACTCCGGCCCCGGCCGTCCGTACGGAAGGCGGCGGCAACGGTGGCGGCGACGCAGAGGGCCGGGCCGCGGAGTGCGCGATCGGGTGTGCGACGGGCTGCGACCCGGGGCGCGGTACGGGACGCGGTACGGGACGGCGTCTGTCCACGCCCGGCTGTCGGCTCACCAGGCCACCGGCCGTGCAGCGCAACACCACGGTGCGCACGGTGCGGAGCTCCGGCTCGTCGAGCAGCAGCCTCAGGTGCCAGGTCTTGCCGGTCCCGGCCGCACCGGCCCACAGCAACAGCACCGGGGAGGGCGCGGCGCGGTGCAGGGCCTCCGACAGCGCACGCAGACTTTGCTCACCCTTCGTGTTCACTCCACGTTCCTGTGCAGTCATACGGGGCGATCCGCTTTCTTTGCGTATCCGTACTTCACGGCTCCCTGATTGCACAGTGTCCCCCGCAGCCGCCAGCTTGGCACTACCGGCGGTGACGTTTTCCCCCGTGCCCCGAGCAGGTTCGGCGGGGGACGACGGAGCCTCCGGTCCGGCACACCGCTCACCACGGTGCGTCATGTGCCGAGAGCTGCCGACCCAGCTCGGAGGAGCCTGTATGAGCACCACCGCACAGCCGCCGCGCAGCGCCGCGCCCTTCCCCCACGAGGGCGCGTCGCTCGGCGGTGAGGCAGTCCGATCCGACGGGGGTGTCACACGGGCGTCGTGCTGTCTTGCGGCGACCACCGAGGCGCCGCCCTTCCTGCGCACCTTCGCAAGAGGGGTGGCGCGCCGGTGGCTGCTCGACACAGATGTCGAGGACGCACTCGCGGTGATCGTCACGGAGCTGGTCACCAACGCCGTGCTGCACTCCGGGAGTCCGGAGGTGTCACTGCGGCTGGGTCTGGACGGCACGACGCTCTCGGTCGAAGTGCGGGACTCGGGCAGATGGCGTCCGCGCGAGACACCGCGCCGGGAGCCGCTGGACGAGGGGGCGGCCTGCGGACGCGGGCTGACCCTGGTCGCCGCGTACGCGTCGAGCACCCGGGCGTACCCCTCGCCGCAGGGCACCAGAGTGGTGGCCGACCTCAGCGTGCCGCCCGCCTGTACGGGTTCGGGCGGTCGCTCTCCGAACAGGCGGGTCAACCCCCAGCGCCGTACTGCCGCCGGCGTCGGCTGAGAAGCCGACGGCCACGGCGCTTCCCGCCGGGAGGAGGGGTGTCGGGAAGCCCCGGCGCCCCTCCTGCGCTCCCTTCGCACTTGCCGCCCGCCTCTCGTCCGCACGCCCCTCGCGCACCCCCGCGGAGCGCCGGTGCGCCTCGGCGGTCGCGCGCCCGGCGGCGGTCGGAGGTTCACCCGATCCGGGCCGATCCGCACTCGGACCTCGGGCGCCGGGGCGTACGCCCACCCGACTCCCGCACCCGCCAGCGGCCCGTGCGACCTCGCCCAGCGGGCCCAATCGCCCGGCGCCCACCCGCCGTTCCGGCGTGGCGCGGCGCACGGGAAGAACGCGCGGCGCAGAACGCGCACGGGGACCCCTGGACTTACTTGGACGTCCAACTATATGGTCGGAGTGACCTTCGCGACGCAGTGCAGGGTGCACTTCACCACCCACGAAGGCGCCCTCGACAGTGCCCGATTGAGCCCAATCCGTGCTCGGCCCACGGCGGGTGGCAGCGACACTCGATGCCACGCACACCCATGGGTCGACCACGCCGGAGCCCGACCGCCGCAGCCCGCCAACCCCGGGCTCGTCCGCGCGTCCCACCCCCGACGAGAGACAGGTCCCCCATGATCCGCGAGCTGACACACTTCATCGGCGGCAAGCAGGTCCCCGGCACTTCCGGGGAGTTCGGCGACGTCTACAACCCGAGCACCGGCCAGGTGCAGGCCCGCGTTCCGCTGGCCGGCCGCGCAGAGACCGAGGCCGCCATCGCCGACGCCGCGCGCGCCCAGGTCGAGTGGGCGGCGTGGAACCCCCAGCGCCGCGCCCGGGTGATGATGCGCTTCCTCCAGCTCGTGGACGAGGAGCGGGACTCCCTGGCCAGGCTGCTCTCCAGCGAGCACGGCAAGACCGTTCCGGACGCCGCCGGCGACCTCCAGCGCGGCCTGGAGGTCGTGGAGTTCGCGATCGGTGTGCCGCACCTACTCAAAGGCGAGTTCACCGACAGCGCGGGCACCGGGATCGACGTGTACTCGCTGCGTCAGCCGCTCGGCGTGATCGCGGGCATCACCCCCTTCAACTTCCCGGCGATGATCCCGCTGTGGCAGGCCGCCGTGGCCATCGCCTGCGGCAACTCCTTCGTGCTCAAGCCCTCCGAGCGCGACCCGTCCGTACCTCTGCGGCTGGCCGAGCTGTTCCTGGAGGCGGGGCTGCCGCCGGGCGTGCTCAACGTCGTCAACGGCGGCAAGGAGTCGGTCGACACGCTGCTGGAGGACGAGCGCGTCGCCGCCGTCGGCTTCGTCGGCTCCACCGCGATCGCCCAGTACATCTACGCCACCGCCAGCGCCAACGGAAAGCGCGCCCAGTGCTTCGGCGGCGCCAAGAACCACATGATCGTGATGCCCGACGCCGATCTCGACCAGGCCGCCGACGCGTTGATCGGCGCGGGCTACGGCTCGGCCGGCGAGCGCTGCATGGCCATCGCGGTCGCCGTGCCGGTCGGCGAGGCCACCGCCGACGCGCTGATCGCCAAGCTCCGCGAGCGCATCGCCGGCCTGCACGTCGGCAACTCCGACGACCCGGACGCCGACTTCGGCCCGCTCGTCGGCCAGGACGCGCTGGACCGGGTGCTCGGATACCTGGACATCGGCGTCGCCGAGGGCGCCGAGCTGCTGGTCGACGGCCGCACCGCCGCCCATCACGGCGACCCCGGCGGCTACTTCGTCGGCGCCTCGCTCTTCGACCGCGTCACCTCCGACATGAGGATCTACCGCGAGGAGATCTTCGGTCCGGTGCTCTGTGTCGTGCGCGCCGAGGACTACGAGGAGGCGCTGCGGCTGCCCAGCGAGCACGAGTACGGCAACGGCGTCGCGATCTTCACCCGGGACGGCGACACCGCGCGCGACTTCGCCCGCCGCGTCAACACCGGCATGATCGGCGTCAACGTGCCCATCCCGGTCCCGGTCGCGTACCACACCTTCGGAGGCTGGAAGCGCTCCGGCTTCGGCGACCTCAACCAGCACGGCCCGGACGCCGTCCGCTTCTGCACCCAGACGAAGACCGTCACCTCCCGTTGGCCCTCCGGGGTCAAGGAGGGCGCGAGCTTCACGATCCCCACGATGGACTGAAGCCGATGCACACGCTCAACGACGACCAGCGCGCGATCTTCGAGGCGACGCTGGACTTCGCCAGAGAGCATCTGGCGCCGCACGCGGTCGAGTGGGACCAGCGCAAGCACTTCCCCGTCGACGTACTCGCCAAGGCCGCCGAGATGGGCCTCGGTGGCGTCTACGTCCGCGAGGAGGACGGCGGTTCGGGGCTGAGCCGCCAGGACGGGGTGCTCATATTCGAGGCCCTGGCCACCGGCTGCCCCTCGATAGCCGCCTACACCTCCATCCACAACATGGTCGCCTGGATGATCGGCAGCTACGGCAGCGCCGAGCAGCGCGCCCGGTGGCTGCCGGGCCTGTGCTCCATGCGCTCGCTGGCCAGCTACTGCCTGACCGAACCGGGCGCCGGCTCGGACGCCGCCCGGTTGAGCACCCGCGCGGTGCGCGAGGGCGACGAGTACGTGCTGACCGGCGTCAAGCAGTTCATCTCCGGCGCGGGTGCCGCACAGGTCTATCTGGTGATGGCCCGCACCGGCGAGGACGGCCCGCGCGGCATCTCCGCCTTCCTGGTCGACCGCGACGACCCGGGCCTGTCCTTCGGCGCCAACGAGCAGAAGATGGGGTGGAACGCCCAGCCCACCCGCCAGGTGATCCTGGAGGGCGTGCGACTGCCCGCCGACCGGCTGCTCGGCCGTGAGGGCGAGGGCTTCAGGATGGCGATGTCCGGTCTCAACGGCGGCCGGCTGGGCATAGCGGCCTGCTCGGTCGGCGGGGCGAAGGCCGCGCTGGACGGCGCTCTCGGCTACCTCCGGGACCGGCACGCCTTCGGCGGCCCGCTGATCCGGCGGGACTCGCTCCAGTTCGAACTCGCCGACATGGCCACCGAGTTGGAGGCCGCCCGCGCGCTGCTTTGGCGCGCCGCCGCGGCCCTGGACGCGGGCGTCCCCGAGGCCGCCGAGCAGTGCGCGATGGCCAAGCGGTACGCCACCGACGCGGGCTTCTCGGTAGCCAACCGGGCCTTGCAACTCCACGGCGGCTATGGCTATCTCAGCGAGTACGGCGTGGAGAAGATCGTCCGAGATCTCCGCGTGCACCAGATTCTGGAAGGGACCAACGAGATCATGCGCGTCATCGTCGCCCGCGGGCTCGTGGGAGCCGCCTGATGGCTTCCCCGACCCCGCGTCCCCCCGCCGAGGAGTCCGAGGGCCCCGAGGCAGAGGTGCTGGTACGCCGCGAGGGGCACGCCGGCCACCTCGTGCTCAACCGACCCAAGGCGCTCAATTCGCTGAACCGCGCCATGGTCCGCCGCCTGGAGGAGGTGCTCGGGCAGTGGGAGCGGGACGACACCGTGAAGGTCGTCGTCCTCTCCGGTGCCGGTGAGCGCGGGCTGTGCGCGGGCGGCGACATCCGCGCCATCCACCAGGACGCCGCCGAGGGCGGCACCGCCAGCGCCGACTTCTGGCGCGACGAGTACCGGCTCAACGCGCTCATCGCCCGCTACCCCAAGCCCTATGTGGCGCTGATGGACGGCATCGTGATGGGCGGCGGTGTCGGCGTCTCCGCACACGGCAGCGTCCGGATCGTCACCGAGCGGTCCCGGATCGCCATGCCGGAGACGGGCATCGGCTTCGTGCCCGATGTGGGCGGCACCTATCTGCTGGCCCGCGCGCCCGGCGAGCTCGGCACCCACCTCGCCCTCACCTCCGACCAGATCGGCGCGGCGGACGCGCTGCTGTGCGGGCTCGCCGACCACCACGTCCGCTCGGAGCGGATCGAGGAGCTGCTCGCCGCGTTCGGGGAGCGCGAAGTGGACGAGGTGATCGCGGAGTTCGCGACCGAACCGGCCGAGGGCCGGCTCGCCGCGCAGCGCGAGTGGATCGACGGCGCCTACGCCCACGACCGGGTCGAGGACATCGTCGCGGCGCTGCGGGGCCTGGGTTCGACCGCGGCGAAGGCGACCGCGGAGCGCATCCTCGGCAAGTCCCCGTCCGCTCTGAAGGCGACGCTGCGCGCGCTGCGCGGCGCCGCCCGGCTCCAGACCCTGGAGCAGGTGCTGGAGGTGGAGTACCGCACCTCCTGCGCGGCGCTGCGCTCCCACGACCTGATCGAGGGAGTGCGCGCACAGGTCATCGACAAGGACCGTTCGCCGAGCTGGTCGCCGCCCTCCTTGGAGGACGTGACCGAGGCGCACGTCCAGGAGTACTTCGCCCCGCTGGGCGAGGGCCGCGAGCTCGGGCTCGTCCCGGCGACAGAACCGAAGGAGAGCCGATGAGTGACAACTCCCCCCTCAGGATAGGTTTCACGGGGCTCGGGCACATGGGCGGACCCATGGCGGCCAACCTCGTCAGGGCAGGCCACACCGTCCTCGGTTTCGACCTGGTGCCGGCCGCTCTGGAGCAGGCCGAGGCGGACGGCGTCACGGTGGTCGCCTCCGCGGCCGAATCGGCGACCGATGTCGACATCGTCGTCACCATGCTGCCCAGCGGGCGGCAGGTGCTGGAGTGCTACACCGGCGAGGGCGGCCTGCTGGCCGCCGCGAAGCCCGGCACGCTCTTCATCGACAGCTCGACCGTGGACGTCGCCGACGCACGTGCCGCCCACGAGGCCGCGGCGGCAGCCGGCCACCGCTCGCTGGACGCACCGGTCTCCGGCGGTGTGGCGGGCGCGGCCGGCGGGACCCTGACCTTCATGGTCGGCGGCTCGGAGGAGGCCTTCTCCGACGCGCGGGCAGTGCTCGACGTGATGGGCGGCAAGGTCGTCCACTGCGGAGACGCCGGCTCCGGCCAGGCCGCGAAGATCTGCAACAACATGATCCTCGGAATCTCCATGATCGCGGTCAGTGAAGCCTTCGTGCTCGGTGAGGAGTTGGGCCTCTCCCACCAGGCGCTCTTCGACGTCGCCTCCACCGCCTCGGGCCAGTGCTGGTCGCTGACCTCGTACTGCCCGGTGCCCGAGCTGGTCCCCGCCAGCCCCGCCAACCGCGACTACCAGCCGGGCTTCGCCGCCGCACTGATGGCCAAGGACCTGGGCCTGGCCGCGAGTGCGGCGCAGGCCGGCGGGGTCGCCGCCGATCTGGGCCGGCGCGCCGCGGAGGTGTACGCGGCCTTCGCCGAGGGTTCCGGCGCGGGCAAGGACTTCTCCGCGATCATCCACGAGGTACGGGCCGGATCGGCCGACCGCACAGGCGAGGAAAAGGACCAGAGCAAGCCATGACCCACGAGTACGAGACGATCCTGGTCGAGCGCAGGGGCCGTACGGGGCTGATCACCCTCAACCGCCCCAAGGCGCTCAACGCGCTCAACCTCCAGGTGATGAACGACGTCGTCGACGCTGCCCGGCAGCTGGACCGCGACCCGGACATCGGCTGCCTGGTGCTCACCGGTTCGGCCAAGGCGTTCGCCGCCGGCGCGGACATCAAGGAGATGCAGCCGCGCGGCTACATGGACATGTACGTCAGCGACTGGTTCACCGCCTGGGACCAGTTCGCCGCTGTGCGCAAGCCGACCGTCGCCGCAGTCTCCGGGTACGCGCTCGGCGGCGGCTGCGAGTTGGCGATGATGTGCGACATCCTGCTCGCCGCAGACACCGCGAGGTTCGGGCAGCCGGAGATCAAGCTCGGCGTCATCCCCGGCATCGGCGGCTCGCAGCGCCTGACCCGGGCGGTCGGCAAGGCCAAGGCGATGGACCTGTGCCTGACCGGTCGGATGATGGACGCGGAGGAGGCCGAGCGCGCGGGCCTGGTCTCGCGGGTCGTACCGGCCGGCGAGCTCCTCGACACCGCGATGGAGGTGGCCGGGACCGTCGCCGGGATGTCGGCGCCGGTCGCCATGATGGCCAAGGAGAGCGTGGCCCGATCCTTCGAGACGACACTCACCGAGGGTGTCCGGTTCGAACGCCGGCTCTTCCACGCGACGTTCGCCACCGAGGACCAGAAGGAGGGCATGGCCGCCTTCGTCGAGAAGCGCGACCCGGAGTTCCGCCACCGCTGACGCCTGTGGTCCGCCGAGCACACCGACGGGCCCTCGCGCACGTCCGGTGATCGACGAGAGCGCCGTTCGCCCGGTTCCGCACCGGGCGAACGGCGTTGTCGGTGCCACGGTCTAGGCTCGGACGCATGAGTTACGCCGATCTCCGCGAGCTGAACAACGCGCTGCGCACGGCCAACGACATCGCGTCGCACAGCTGGGAGGGCACCCCGCCCATGGACCAGCTGGACGCCCTCTCCGACGCGCTCCAGCGCGCCCTGACCTCGGTGCGCGCCATGGAGTCCGAGCTGGGCGGGTCGACCGGCTGCCGGGAGCACCCGCGCGGTGCGGTCGATCCGCTGTACGGCGACAGGGACGACCCGCTGCCGCCGGGCTGGGGCAAGTGCCTGCTGTGCAACGACCGCCGCCGCAAGGCCGGTTCGGCCCGCGGCAGACGCTACCGCTGAGAGTGCGGAAAGCGTTCGGCAGAAGGCGCAGCGCTGGGAGAGAGCGGGCCGGGCAGGCGACCTGCACGGCGGCCGGTACGGGCGGAGCAGCTCGGAAGCGGCCCGATCGGCGCCCGCACCGCCGCTGCGGCGACGGTGGCGGCGGCTGCTGCTGCTGCTGCTGCTGCTGCTGCGACAGGCTTCAGAAGACCGACCAGTCGGAGCGTTCGGTGAAGTCCTCCAGTGCGGCGAGCGCACCCACCGAGTTGCCGATGGCGTCGAGCCCCGGGCTCCAGGCGCAGACCGCGCCGCGGCCCGGCACGATCGCCAGGATGCCGCCGCCCACGCCGCTCTTGCCGGGCAGTCCCACCCGGTAGGCGAAGTCGCCCGCCGCGTCGTAGGTGCCGCAGGTCAGCAGCACGGCGTTGACGCGCTTGGCATCACTGCGGCCGAGCAGCCGGCTCCCGTCGGCGCGTATGCCGTGCCGCGCCAGGAACGTACCGGCGAGTGCCAGGTCGTGGCAGTCGAGGCTGATGGAGCAGTGCGCGAAGTAGTGGGCCAGCACCTCCTCGACGGGATTTTCGAGGTTGCCGAAGGAGGCCATGAAGTGGGCGAGTGCCGCGTTGCGGTGGCCGTGCTCGGCCTCGGAGGCGGCGACGTCCCCGTCGATGGCGATGCCCGGGCTGCCCGACTCCGCGCGCAGGAAGTCCAGCACCGAGCCGCCGGCGTCGCCGGTGAGGCTGAGCAGCGCGTCGGTGACGACGAGGGCGCCGGCGTTGATGAACGGGTTGCGGGGGACGCCCTGTTCGGCCTCCAACTGGATCAGCGAGTTGAACGGGTTGCCCGAGGGCTCCCGGTTCACCCTGCGCCACAGCGACGGGCCGCCGTGGTGGAGCGCGAGCGCAAGGGCGAACAGCTTGGAGATGCTCTGTATCGAGAACGGCTTCCGCCAGTCGCCGACCCCGTGCACCTCGCCGTCGACCGTCGCCAGCGCCATTCCGAAACTGCGGGGATCCGCGCAGGCCAGCGCCGGAATGTACCCCGCCGGTCGGCCCCGGTCCAGTGCGGGCAGGGCGGCTTCCCGGGCGCGGGTCAACAGAGCTGCGTAGTCCACCGGGCCATTGTGACCGACCCCTTTCCGGCCGCTTTCACGGGTACCGGTGGCCGACACGTACCTCCCGGCCTGGCGCGGGTTCCGGGTGCTTCGGGCGGGGCGGACTTCGGGCGCGCCCTCAGGACGGCTCGACGACCCGCATCTCGAACCAGGTGGTCTTGCCGTGCGGTTGGAGGTCCACGCCCCAGCGGTCGGAGAGCCGCTCCACCAGCCACAGTCCTCGTCCGCTGGTGTCCAGGTCCTGCACCGGCAGGAGGCAGGGCAGTCCGCGCGAGGGGTCGCGCACCTCCACCCGTACGCGCCCGCGGCCCCGGTACATGCGCAGCCCGAAGCGGACCGCGCCGGTGTGGCAGACGGCGTTGCCGACCAGCTCCGAGACCAGCAGCACGCCGTGATCCGTCAGCCCGGCCGGGAGGTTCCACTTGCCGCGCAGCACGGCCTCGGCGAGCATCCGTGCCGTCTTGGCGGACTCCGGACGGTTGGGCAGTCGTACCTCGTCCACGCTGGGGTCGCTGTCGGGCGACGCCAGCAGAGCCGGCAGGCGGATTCCCGCCTCACGATCGAGGATTGACACCCGTTCCGCCCCACTTTCCGGCTCGGCCCCACGTCCTGCGACGACCACCATGATGACCGTTCCACACACTCCTCGCGGCCGGACGGATGTATTCACCTGCAGGTCCCGTAGTGCGCCCCGGCGCGCCAACCGGGCCCGCACGCCGGGCGGTTGCCCCGCACACGGCGTACGACCTGCGGCGACACCGGGGGACACTCCGCGCACACGTGATCACCAGCGGTCGTTCACGGTCCGAAGATTTTTTACCCGCGGTAACAACTGATCACGCGGGCACGCCGTCGGCCCCGTCGCCGGCGCCCTTCCCGGGGACCCCACGCCCGCAGCCGCACCGGCGCCGGCTCGCTCGTCGCAGCAAGCGCCGTCCGCGGGCCCCACCGTCTCCGGCCCGCCCCCGCGTCAGCCCACAGCAAGCGCCGATCGGGCGGACGCCGCCGATGGGGCCGGACGCCGCCGATACGCCGGACGCCGCCGATACGCCGGACGCCGGCGCCCGAGAGGACGCCGGCGTCGGCCGGAACACGTGTCGACCGCAGAGTCGTGTCGGCCGGACACGGCCGGGAGCGGATGCCGCCGAGCGGGGGGCCGGCGGCACCCGCCGCGGATCAGGAGCAGGGCTTGTAGAAGTGCTTCCAGCCGTCGGTGGGCATGGCCGGCGGCTGCGGCCTGGCGCCCCACTCGCCGTACTCCTCCATGGCCTCGCGGTCGAACTCGCCGGGGCCGGTGCCCGGTTCGGTCAGCCGGACGCTCCGGTCGAGCTGGCCGTCGCCCGCGGCGTTGAGGATCGCGAGGTCGGGGTACTCGTCGTCGCCGTAGTTGGCGATGCGCAGCTCCTCCGCCTCGCCGCGGTCACCGATGTCCAGGTGGCGGGAGTTGTCGGAGCTCAGGTCCGCGCGGTTCAGCGGGCCCGGGCGGTACTCGGAGAGGCGGGCGGTCTCGGAGTCGTCACCGGGGGACGGCTCCACGAGGTTGACCACCAGGTCCAGGGTGCCGTCGTTCTGGAAGTCGGCGACCGCCGCGGTGGCGATCTCGGCCTCCTCGGCCCCCACGAGCTCGTTGACGCTGTGCTTCTCGCTGAACGAGCCGTCCGCGCTGCCCCACTGGACGGTCATCGCGGTGCCGGAGTGACCCGGGTTGACGATCTTGTCCGCGTGGCCGTCGCCGTCGAGGTCGCCGAGCAGCGTGGTGGCGTCGGCCAGGCACGGCGCGGTCGAGGCGGCGGAGTCGCCCTTCGCGTCGCTCGTCCCGGTGGCACCGGCCTGGTAGCCGGCGAACGCCAGGGGCACGGCAGCTGCTGCCACGGCCACGGCGATCAGACGTGAGCGCTTTCGAGGCATGTACGAACTCCTTGTGTCGTCTGTTCGGATGTTGCGCGGGATTAGAGGGGAGGCGGTCAGCCGGGGTTCACCTCTCGAACATCCGTGTGATAGAACCGTGACACAAGGAAATGCTGCCTCTACGGCGACCCGGCCGCGGACCGCGTCCGCCCCTCCCCCGTCCGCGCCGCCTTCGTCCCAGCTCAGCGCGCCACCGAGCCCGCGCGCCGCGCCCCGACCCAGCCGAACGACGTCAACTCACCGCCCTTCAGCGGAAGTTGGCCTTCCCGGGGCCGTCCTCCACGAAGCTGCGCATCCCGATCGTGCGGTCCTCGGTGCCGAACAGAGCGGCGAACCAGGTGCGTTCGATCGCGAGTCCGGAGTCGATGTCGACCTCCAGCCCCGCGTCGATGGACTCCTTGGCCGCCCGCAGCGCGATCGCCGGGCCCGCCGCCAGTCGCGCCGCCCAGGAGTGCGCCTGCTCGTACACCTCGGCGGCCGGCACCACCCGGTCCACCAGGCCCATGGCGAGCGCCTCCTCGGCGCGGACCTGCCGGCCGGTGAAGATCAGGTCCTTGGCCTTCGAGGGGCCGACGAGCCGTGCGAGCCGCTGGGTGCCGCCCGCGCCGGGGATGAGCCCGAGCAGGATCTCCGGCTGTCCGAGCCTGGCGTCCTCGGCGGCGATCCGGAAGTCCGCACAGAGCGCGAGCTCGCAACCGCCGCCCAGCGCATAGCCGTTGACCGCGGCGACCACCGGCTTGGGAATGCGCGCCAGGGCGGAGAAGGAGGCCTGGAGGTCGCGCCCCCGGGCGACCATCGCCACCTGGTCCATCTCCCGCATCTCCTTGATGTCCGCACCCGCCGCGAACACCTTCTCGCCACCGGTGATCACCACCGCGCGGACGTCCTCGCGCCCGCTCACCTCGGCGGCGAGCTCGCCCAGACGGTCCTGCACGGCGGTGTCCAGTGCGTTCATCGGAGGGCGGTCGAGACGGATGGTCGCGACCCGGTCGGCGACGGTGAGGCTCACGGTGGCAGCTGTCATGGCGGCAGGGTAACGGTCGTTCACTGCTGCCAGGTGGACTTCTTCCGGCCTTCCGGATCCAGCGCCGAACCGGCCCTCCAGGAAGGCCAGTCGAGGTTCCAGCCGCTCAACCCGTTGTCCGGCGAGACGAGTTCACCACCGCCGCCGCGCACCTCCACCACGTCGCCGATCAGCGAGCTGCGGAAGAGCCAGCCGGCGGGCAGCTCCTCGCTGCCGCCCCGCACGTCCTCCAGCCCCACGCAGCCGTGGCTGGTGTTCTGTGTGCCGAACACCCCCGCGTCCGCCCAGTAGTTGCCGTGCAGAAAGGTCCCGCTGCTGGTCAGGCGCATCGCGTGCGGCACGTCCGGATAGTCGTACTCCCCCGCCAGGCCCACCGTCGCCCCGTTCATCCGCGTCTCGGTGTGCTTCTCGCTGATCACCATGGCCCCGTTGTACGTGGCGAACTCGGGCGGACCCGCGGTGATCGGGACCGTACGGACATGCGCACCGCCGCGCCGTACGGTCAACGTGCCCGCGTCGGCGTCGACGAGGCTGTGCTGGTCGCGGCCTACGGTGAACCGCACCTTCTTGTACTGCGCCCCGTACGAGCCCCTGGCGCCGCGGACATCGCGCAGCCGCAGGTCGAGCGTGACCTCGGTGCCGGGACGCCAGTACTCCCGCGGCCGGAAGTCCAGCCGCCGGTTGCCGAACCAGTGGCCCACCACGGGCACCCGGGGCTCGGAGCTCACCGTCACCGCGCGCTCGACGGCGGCCCGGTCGACCACCGGGTGGTTGAAGTTCAGCGAGACGATCATGCCGGTGCCGACGGTCTGGCCGTCCTCCGGAGTGAAGCGGCCGATCAACCGCGGGCCGGGTTCACGGGTGGCGAAGGTCGTGCGCCGGACCGTACGCCGCCCGTGGCCGTCCACCGCCTCGGCGCGGATCTCGTAGCGACTGGAGAGGAGCAGCTGCCCGGAGGTCGGCTGCCAGGTCCGGCCGTCGGAGGACAGCCGGCCCGCGACGCGTTCGGCGGGACCGCGCTGGCCCCCCAGCGACTCCGCGTCCTCGCGCCGCACCACCACCCGCTCCAGGCGTCCGTCCGGCACCGTCACCGCCAGCGACTCGCCCGCCGCCACCCCCCGGGCACCGTCCGCCGGGCTCACCCGAACGGCGTCCGCGGGCGCCCTGCGTTCCTGGGCCGCACCGCAGCCGGACAGGCCGCTCCCGACAAGCGCCCACAGCGCCACCACCAGCATCGAACCGCCCAGCCTTCGTTCCATCACATCCGCACCAACGACCACACAGGTGGCGAGAAACGTACGGCTCGTACGTGCGGGTGAGACGTCACGTATGGGGACAATCTCCGGAAAGCATCACGGAGCACCTCACCGGCAAGGACGCACATGACGCAGGCCACCGGCCATCCCGCGGACCCCGCTCGTCCCTCACGCCCGGCCCCCGGCCAGGTTTCCGAGCCTCCCGCCACGACCCCCGGCACGCGTCCCACCGCCCCCGCCGAGCACGCGTCCCCGCGGTCCCGGCCCGTGTGGCCCGGCAGCCCGCAACCGCTCGGCGCCCGCTACCACACCGGCCCCGACGGAGTGCACGGCACCAACTTCGCCCTCTGGGCGGGCGGCGCGGAGGGCGTCGAGATCTGCCTCTTCGACGACGACGGCCACGAGACCAGGCACCCTCTGACCGAGCTCACCCACGAGATCTGGCACGGTTTCCTGCCCGACGTACGCCCCGGCCAGCGGTACGGCTACCGGGTGCACGGGCGCTGGGACCCCTGGTCGGGCGCCCGGTGGAATCCGGCCAAGGTCCTCCTCGACCCCTACGCCCGCGCCGTGGACGGCGACTTCACCCTCCCGCCCGAGGTGTACGGCCACGTGCGCGACTGGCCCGAACAGCACCTCGCCGACACCGTCCGCGACGACCGCGACTCCGCGCGGCACGTACCCAAGGGCGTCGTCGTGCACAGCGGCGACACCAGCGGCCCCGGCGACGAGTGGCTGGACGACCGCCGCCCGAAGACCCCGTGGGCCGACACCGTCCTCTACGAGCTGCACGTGCGCGGCTTCACCAAGCGCCACCCCGGCGTGCCGAAGGAGCTGCGCGGCACCTACGCCGGGCTCGCCCACCCGGCCGCGCTGGAGCACCTGACCCGGCTCGGCGTGACCGCCGTGGAACTGCTGCCGGTCCACCAGTTCGCGCACGAGGACCACCTTCTCCGCCGCGACCTGCGCAACTACTGGGGATACAACTCGATCGGGTACTTCGCCCCGCACGCCGGCTACGCCGCACACGGCAGCCGCGGCAGCCAGGTCGGCGAGTTCCGCGACATGGTGCGCGCACTGCACCGCGCCGGTATCGAGGTGATCCTCGACGTCGTCTACAACCACACCGCGGAAGCAGGTGAGTTGGGCCCGAGCCTCTCCCTGCGCGGCATCGACAACCGGGGCTACTACCGCCTCGGCGACGATCCGCGCCGCTACGCCGACTACACCGGCTGCGGCAACACCCTCCACGTCGTCCAGCCCCAGGTCCTGCGCCTGATCACCGACTCACTGCGGTACTGGGTCCAGGAGATGGGCGTCGACGGCTTCCGCTTCGACCTCGCCGCCGCACTCGCCCGCTCGATGCACGACGTGGACATGCTCTCCCCCTTCCTCGCCGTCATCGCCCAGGACCCGGTGCTGCGCCGCGTCAAACTCATCGCCGAGCCCTGGGACGTCGGCGACGGCGGCTACCAGGTCGGCGCCTTCCCCCCGCTGTGGACCGAGTGGAACGACCGCTACCGCGACGCCGTCCGCGACTTCTGGCGCGGCGCCCTCCCCGACGTGCGCGACCTCGGCTACCGCCTCTCCGGCTCCAGCGACCTCTACGCCTGGGGCGGCCGGCGCCCGTACGCCTCGGTCAACTTCATCACCGCGCACGACGGCTTCACCCTCCGCGACCTAGTCACCTACAACGAGAAGCACAACGAGGCCAACGGCGAGGACAACCGCGACGGCACCGACGACAACCGCTCCTGGAACTGCGGCGCGGAGGGCGAGAGCGAGGACGAGCGGATCAACGCGCTCCGCCGCCGCCAGCTGCGCAACATGCTCACCACCCTGCTGCTCTCCACCGGCGTGCCGATGCTCGTCGCCGGCGACGAGTTCGGCCGCACCCAGCAGGGCAACAACAACGGCTACTGCCAGGACAACGAACTGGGCTGGGTCGACTGGTCGTTGCTGCGCGAACCCGGCTGGCGCCGCCTCTTGGACCTCACCGCGCGACTGATCGCGCTGCGCCGCGCACATCCCGTGCTGCGCCGCAAAGCGTTCTTCTCCGGCCGACCGCAGGGCCCGGACGGGCTGCGCGACCTCGCCTGGTTCACCGCCGAGGGCGCGGAGATGACGGAGGACGACTGGTACACACCCGGCACCACGGTCGCGATGTTCCTCTCCGGCAACGACATCGTCGGCCGCGATGTGCGCGGCGAGGAGATCACCGACGACAGCTTTCTGCTGCTGCTCCACGCCGGCCACGAACCGCTGGACTTCCCGCTGCCCGGCACTCCCTGGGCCGACGCGTACGAGCTGCTGGTCGACACCGATACGGAGTCGCCCCGCCCCGAACCCGAACGAGCGGTGACCGCCGGCACGACGGTGACGGTGCCGCCCCGCACCGTCCACCTCTGGCGCGTGGCCCGCCGGCCGTAGCGATCACGAGCGTTGCCGACGTCCCTGGGGCTTGATCACAGCGAAGGCCTCCGTGCGCGGTGGAGGTGTCGCACCCTCACCGCGCACGGAGGCTTTCGTCTCCCACCGCAGTGCCCGGCCGACACCCGCGCAACTCCACTCCCGCGCAACTCCACTCCCGCGCAACTCCGCTCCCGTACGCCACCGCCACCCCGTGCACCACCGCTGCCCCGGACGTGTACCAGCGTTCTCGGCACTCCGTACCCCCGAGCGCCGCGACGACCTCCCCAGAATCGTTTCGTCTTTACATCACCGCAAAGTCAATCTTAGTGATCAACTGCGGCCCACCGTCCGTTTTCCACAAAAACGCGGCACCTGCCCCGACGCTGCGTTGAACTGTGCCCGGGGCACGAACAGGCCGACGCCCGGCGGCGGTTGAGAGCCGCCGACCGCGCAGCCCACCGGCCGGACACAACGCGCGCGAGGCGCTGGAGGGCGAACGATGTATCTCACCCGGTTCCGTGTGAACACCACCCGCGGCGGAGCCAAGCGGCTTCTCTCCTCACCCCGGGCGCTGCACGCGGCAGTGATGACGTCCTTCCCCGCCGCCGGGGCGTCTCTCCCCTCACCGAGGACGACCGCCTCCCCGGAAGCGACGCCCAGCGCCGAAATACTGCCGGACGAAGGCGCCGGCTCGCCCAGAGTCCTGTGGCGAACCGACCGCAACGCACGCGCGGAGACCCACCTCCACATCGTCAGCCCCACCGAACCCGACCTCGGGCACCTCGTACAGCAGGCCGGCTGGCCGCAGCGGGCAGGTCAGCACACCACCGGCTGGCAGACCTGCCCGTACGCACCGTTCCTCTCCCGTCTGACCAAGGGCGAGAACTGGACCTTCCGGCTCACCGCGAACCCGGTGCACGGCGTCCGGCGCCACCCCGGCGAACGCGCCAAACGCACCGCGCACCTCACCCCCCGCCACCAGCTCCGCTGGCTGCTCCAACGCCAGGAACACTGCGGTTTCCGCGTACTGCACAGCGCCGATGCCCAGGCCCTGCACCTGGAGGAGCGGTACGCCGTCACCGTGCACAGCCGTCGCCAGCTCTCCTTCGCCCACCCCTCGTCGGCGCCGGCCCGACCGACCCGCTCCCAGCCCAAGACCACCCTCGTCACCACGACCTTCGACGGGCGGCTGGAGGTCACCGACCCCGAGGCGCTGCGCCGCACCCTCACGCGCGGCCTCGGCAAGGCCAAGGCCTACGGCTGCGGACTCATGACCCTCAGCCCCCTCCCCCGCTGAGCCCGGCACACCCGACGGGAGAGGCAGGAGAGACGGGAGAGGAGGGAGCGACGAGCAGAGCGCGCGAAGCCCCCACCGGAGGCGAAAGGTTGTACGAGGGTCGTCTTGTTTCTTGAATGAACAACTCACAGAGTTTCAGTGAAATCACTGAAAACGTCTGGGAAGTTGACAATGCCCACAGAGAGCCTGCCGCTCGCCGAGGTGCGTCGGATCACGGAGAAGAAGCGCGATGCCTGGTGGACGGTGATGCTGGTCGATCCGGTCGCCACCCCGCTGGTACGACTACTGGCGAGACGGACGTCGATCACGCCGAACCAGATCACCTGGGGAGCGTTCCTCCTGGGGCTCGTCTCCGCCGGCCTCTTCCTGCTCGGCGACTGGCGCTGGCTGGTGGCCGGCGCGGTCGTCTACCACCTGAGCTTCGTCCTGGACTGCATGGACGGGAAGTTGGCCCGCCTCACCGGCCAGGGCTCCGTCTTCGGCGCCTGGCTGGACTTCGTCTTCGACCGGATACGGGTCATGGCCTGCGCCTTCGCACTCGGGGCGGGCCAGTACAACCGCACCGGCGAAACCCACTTCATCTGGCTCGCCGGACTCGTCGTCTTCCTCGACGGCCTGCGCTACATCAACTCACTGGAGATCTTCAAGACCCGCCACACGATGCGCAAGCAGATCAAGTCGCGCATCAGGGCCGCCCGGCAGGCCGAGGACGCCGACTCCCTGGCGTTCATGGAGGACCTGCTCCGCGAGAACCCCTCCGCCGACATCGAGCAGGACCTCACCAGGGCCCGCACCCCGGAGGAGCAGCAGCAGCCGACCGCGCCCGAGGCTGACGAGACCCCCGCCGCGCCCGCGAAGAAGACCCAAGTAGTCGACCTGCAACAGGAGTTCCGCCGCCGCTTCCCGCTCTATCTGCGGTTCCGCTCGGCGCTGCTGCGGCACCGGATACGTCCGCACCTGGTCAGCGGGATCGAGTTCCAGATGGCCGTCTTCATCGTCGGCCCGCTGGTGGACGCCGTACTGCCGGTCGCCCTCGTCGCCGGCGGGCTGCTGCTCGCCTTCGAACTCGCGATCATCTACAAACTGCTGCTCTCCACCCGCGACTTCGCCCGCACTCTCGACACCTTCGAC
>NZ_JAELVF020000001.1:293188-806787 GCF_018101125.2 Streptomyces tardus
CCGTCTGACCCTCCGGCAACCGCGCCCTCGCAGAGCGCGGCGAGTCACCGGCCCCTGGCATGATGGGAGGTCGACTCGCCGCGCTCTGCGGCGATGTGGCGCCGGGGAGGGTCGCGTGGAGCTGGATGTCGCAGGGGTCGTGCAGCAGAGCTGGCCGTACATCGGCGCGGCGGTCGGCGCGTACGGCACCGCGGTGGTGACCCGCGTGGGCGACGACAGCGCCGACGCCGCCGTCGCCTTCGGCCGCCGCCTGCTGAACCGGCTGTGGCGGCGCGAGGAGACCCGTCCGTTCCTGCTGCGTCAGCTCGGCGGCGTGGCGGACGATCCCGCCAACGAAGCTGCGCGCACCGCCCTGTTGGAGGAGCTGCGTCGGATGCTGGTGGACGACGAGGCGCTGCGGCGAGACCTGGCCGCGCTGCTCGGCGACGCACCCCCGGCCCCCGCGAACAGCTTCCGTGCCACCGGCGACCGCTCGGTGGCAGTGGCCACCAACAACGGCGTCATCGCCACCGGTGACAACACCAGGATCGAGCGGGACCCGCGCAGCTGATGCCCCGACGACGCGAGCGCGGAACGCCGTCGGACCGCGGCAGTGCCAAGGCCCGGGCGACGCAGCCGGGCCGCGCTGGGGACGCCGACCGTACGCCCGCGGGGCCGGTGGGCGCCTTCGGCTCGCGTTCGGTGTACGTCGGCGGGGACAACCACGGCCGGATCAGCACGGGCGACACCTACGTCCTGCCCGCGGACACCGTCCGGCCGCCGGCCGAGGTGCCGCCGCCGGTCGACCGGATCGATCTGCCGCACCCCGGCAACGCCCGATTCGCCGGGCGCGAAGGGGAGTTGGCGGGCATCGAGGCGGCGTTCGAGGCGGGCCACAGTATCCAGGTGGTGCACGGTCTGGGCGGCGTGGGCAAAAGCGCCCTCGCGCTGGAGTACGCGCGTCGCC
This sequence comes from Streptomyces tardus, assembly GCF_018101125.2. Taxonomy (GTDB): domain Bacteria; phylum Actinomycetota; class Actinomycetes; order Streptomycetales; family Streptomycetaceae; genus Streptomyces; species Streptomyces tardus. The sequence goes on from NZ_JAELVF020000001.1 coordinate 294,135, forward strand.
GACGCGGCCCGGCCGGTCGCTACCGGCTCATCCACTGGATGCGCGCCGACAGCCCGCGGCAGATCACCTCCGGTCTGGCCGCTCTCGCCGACCGCACCCAGGGCCACCTCAGGCTGAGCGGACTGGACGAGCAGCAGCGTGCGGCATGGGCGATCGGCTGGCTCCAGAGCTTCTCGGACTGGCTGCTGGTCTTCGACAACGTCGAGCAGCCCGCCGAACTCGACCCGATACTCGGCCGGTTGACCGGCGGACACCACCTGGTCACCAGCCGTCTCGGCACCGGTTGGAACCATCTGCCGCGTACGCTCGCGCTGGACGTGCTCCCGCCGAACGCGGCTGTCTCCATGCTCTCCGCCCTCTCCGGCCTCGACCGCGAAACCGCCGGGCTCGCCCAAGTGGCCGACGCGCTGGGCCACTTGCCGCTCGCGCTGGAACAGGCCGCCGCGTACCTGGAGCAGGAACAGCTCCAACCCGCGGACTATCTGCGCCTGTTGCGCGCGCACCCCGCGCAGGCACTCGGCCCGCACGACCCGCACAGCACCACTCTCGTCCAGGTGTTGCGGCAGTCCCTGACCGCGGTCGAGGAGCAGGACCCCCGCGGCGCGCACGTACTCAGGGTGCTGAGCTGGTTCTCGGCGGAACGGATTCCGCGGCGGTTGCTGCGTTCGCTGCGCGAGGACCGCTCCCGCCCCTCGCGCCGCCTCCTCGCCCGTACGGTGGTGCGCTGGACCCTCCCGTACGCTCGCAGACGCCTCGCGCAACGCGTCGGTTGGCGGCGTCCGCGCGGCGCCGGCACCTGGTCCGCCGCGCACACCGCGCTCCCCGGCTGGGAACGGGCGGTGAGCCGGCTGCGCGCCTACGGGCTTGTCCGCCTCGACGGCGACAGCATCGCGGTGCATCCGCTGGTGGGCACGGTGATGCGCACACCGCAACCCGGCGACCCCCACCGCAACCCCTCTGCCGTCGAGGCGGCGCGGCAGGAGGCCGTCGACCTGCTGCTCACCGCGGTCAGCACACACCGCCACGACGATCCGGCCCAACAGCCGTACTGGCAGAGCCTGTTGCCGCAGATCGAGGCGTACGCCCGGCACACCGACCCGGTCCGGGACCGCGCCGACACCGCCGTCGTGCTGCGGCACGCGGCGCAGTACCTGCTCACGGAGCAGCTGCGCGCCCAGGAAGCCGCGAGCCTGCTGGAGCGGGCCGTCTCCGCACTGGAGCGGGACGTGGTGCTGCCGGGCATGCGACGCGAGGCAGCCCGGGCCGCTCGTACGCTGCTCGCCGACGCGCTGATGCAGTCCGGCCGGCTGCGCGAGGCGATCGCGCTCCACGAGGAGAACGTTTTCAACGGGCCGGCCGACAGCCGGATCCCGTTCGCGCGACAACCCGACCTCGCCGAAACCGGCGCACTCGCGCTCGCCCACGTCCACGCCGGACAGGGCGCGGAGGCGGTGCGGTGGGCGGAACGCGCCGTGGCGGGCCGTACCGCGCGGCACGGCCCGCTGCACAGCCGGACGCTCGCCGCCCGCAACGACCGGGCCCTCGCGTTCCGCCTCGTCGGCCGATACCGACTCGCCCTCGCCGAGCACGAGTTGGTGGCCGCGCACACCGTCGCCCCGACACATCTGCCACAGTCCGCCCGTACAGCTGGTTGCGCAGGGCCTGATGGTCGCGGCCGGCACCGCCTCGCTGGCGGCCATGGCCGCCAGCGAGGCGGTGCCGGCCGCGGTGATCACCACGCCGGCGGTCAGGAAGAGCAGTGCCTTGAACGCGCCGTGGGACAGGAGGTGGAAGACGGCGGCCGAGCGGTTTCCGGAGCGCCGACCGCGCCCGCCGTACGCCCCGCCACGCTGCCCATGAACGCCGTGCTGTGGCTGCTCGCCGTCCCCTCCCTCGGCTTCGGACTGCTCTACTCACGTCTGCCCGACTGGTTCGACGGCGACAGCCTCGCGCCGACGCTCACCACCTCCGTCCTGGCCACCGGTGTGGCCCTCGTCGGTGCGCTGGTCACCTACGCGACCTGGCGCCACACCACGGTGCTCGGCCGCGACCCGGACCCCGGTCCGGTACTCCTGGGCCCGCTGCACGGGCCCGCCCGACCCGTCCGGCTTCGTACCGACCGTACCGCCCGTGCCGCCCGCAACGACCGGGCCCTCGCGTTCCGCCTCGTCGGCCGATACCGACTCGCCCTCGCCGCGCTTCCTCCCTTCAGCGGCTTCTTCTCCAAGGAAGCAGTCCTGGGCGCCGCGGAGCACGCCGCCGTCGAGGGCGGTACGGTCGGTACGAAGCCGGACGGGTCGGGCGGCACGGGCGGTACGGTCGGTACGAAGCCGGACGGGTCGGGCGGCACGGGCAGTGCGGAGCCGGACCGCAGTACGGGCATTACGAGCCCCCACGGCGGTACGCGCAGCACCGGCCCCGACGGCGCTACGGGCTCCGAGGGCGGTACGAGCCCCATCGGCCGTACCGCCCTCGACGGCGGGCACTCGATTCGGGACGCTCTCGTCTCCCGCACCAACCTCGCCCGAGCCCTCCACGACACCGGTGACGTGCTCCGCGCCGCATCCCTGCTGGCCACATCCGTCGCCGAGGCGGAACAACTGCTCGGGCCACTCCACCCGATCACCAGGGACATCGGCGCGGCGCTTGTCGACAACCGCCTCCTGCGCGGCGAACTCACCGGCGCACGCGAGCAGTTGAAACGCGACCTCGCCGAGATGGGCGCGGCCTTCGCCACCCGCCATCCCGAAGTGCGCGTCGCACACGTCCAGTTGGCGGAGGTGCTGTCCGGTCTCGGCGAGCACGGGGAAGCGTGCGCGCTGCTGACAGAGATCCTGCGGAGCTGGGAGGAGACCGTCGGCACGGGCGAGCCCGCGACCCTGTCGGCGCGGGCCGACCTCGTACGGGCACACCTGGCCGCCGACGAAGCGGCACGGGCACTCACCCTGCAGGAGGAGAACGTCCGCCTCGCGCGCGAACACCTCGGACGCGACCACCCCGCCACCCGCGACCATCAGGCCCTGCGCAACCAGCTGTACGGGCGGACCGGCGACTGGCCACGCGCCGTCGCCGCCCACGAGGAACTGGCCTCGGACCTGGAGGACGCCCCCGGCTCCGCGGACGTAGGCGCGCTGCTCGCCGCCGTACGCCATCAACTCGCCCTCGCCTACCTGGAGTCCGGCGACGCGGAACGCGCCGTCGTCCTCGCGGAGCACACCCTGAGCCTGCTGGAGCAGTACGGCGGACGACTGCGCACCGACAGTCTGTACGCCCGCAGCGTCCTGGCCCGCGCCTACGCGGCGACCGGCGACACCGAGCGCGGCGCGGCGATGCTCCGCCACGCACTCGCCGACGCCGAACTCCACCACGGCCAGGACGCCGTGACGTCCGCCCGACTGCGCACCACAGCACGGACGTGGGAGGCGTCGCGCCCTCCGACCGGACGCCCGGGCCCGGCGTAGGCGCGCACATTCGGGCCGCCTGCTCGGCAGCCGGCGACCGCGTCCAGGACGATGCGGGCGCTCGACGGGACGCCCGGCGCGGTACTCGCGCGCCACGAGCGTTCGGACACGGCGGAACGCGACGGGGAGTTCGGTCCCGACCGGCCGGCTGGCGTGGGGCGGGCGCTCCGCCTGGCAATTCGCACCGCCCGACAGCCCGAGCTACTTCGACAGCCTGCGCCATTCAACGGCAACTCGTCGGCGGCGCCGCTCGGTTGTCGCGCCCGAACGACGCCTGGCGAGCGTCGATCCTGCCGTCGCGCCGCGAACCCGGCCCGGCCACGCGGGAGTTCGATCCCAGCCCGGACAGACCGCGCACCTGTCCCGGCGGTCCACCACCCGTACCTGACCAGCCCTACCGCCCGAGCGCGACCGTCGCTGCGCTCTGCTGTTCAGCTCTCGCCGTTCGCCTCTCAGCGGTTTCGCTCTGCTGTTCAGCTCTGCTGTTGCGCTCCGCCGGTCAGCTCTACCGGTCAGCTCCGCCGCCGTCGCAACGGCAGCAGGCAGGGCAGCAGCACCAGTGTGTAGACCCACGGCACCACCAGCGCCGCAACCACCGCCGGCGGCCACGACAGGTGCCCGCCCGCGCCGAGCACGGCGCCGGTCACCACACCGAAGACCACACCGGAAGCCGTCATCCACGAACGCGCGACCAGCGGGTACCGCCAGGACGCCGCCATCCGCAGGGGCACGGCGCCCATGAACGAGAGCGCGAGCACCGACGCCACCGCTCCCGCCATCCCGGCCAACGGAACCAGTACGAGCGCCGCCCACCACGGCACCGGCAGCGCCACCCCGGCGGCCGCCGCCCACACCAGCACGCTGCCGAGCGTGAGCGCACCGTACAACTCCTTGCTGTGGGAACCCCGTTGGCCCTCCACCACGACCACCGACACCAGCGCAAGCACTGCCACCACCAGCGCCGCACCGCCGACCACGAGCGGCGCCGACAGCCCGGTGGCCAGCGCCAGGAGCAGCCCCGCAGCAACCGCCGTCACCAGCGCGACCGCACCGGCCTGAACCGCGAGGGGCCGCTCCCCCGGCTCGCGCAGCTGGGGACGCCGCACACCCGCCCGTCTGGCAGCCTCGTTCCGCGCCGCTCTCGAAACCCGTACCCCGTCGTCCCCTGCCCCGCCGAGTGCGTTCTGCGCGTTCTGCGCAGCCGACGCGAACGCCGACACCGGCAGCGTGCTCTCTGCGATCTCCCGCAGACGCAGCTCCAACTCCTGTGCACTGCGCAGCCGTTGCTCAGGCACCGGATCCAGCAGCTCCCGCAGCAGATGGTCCAGTCGCTGCGGCACCCGGGACGCGTAGCGCCACGCCGGCTCGGGGCTCTCCGCGTCCGGTGGGCGGCCGGTGACCAGCGTGTAGAGCAGCTGCCCGAAGGCGTACAGATCGAAATCCGGCGTCGCGTCGGCAGCGACCGTCAGGCCGGGCGCGGACAGTACGGCCGCGCCCTCGCCGTCGAGCAGCACCCGGTCCAGGCGCACCGAACCGTGGACGACGCCCGCACGATGCAGCACCGCGAGCCCGCGAACGAGGTCGAGCCCCCAGGCCACCACCTCGCGCAGAACCGGACTCTCGGCAGCCAGCCACGCGGCCAACGTCCCGTACGACGACGGCTCCTCGACGAGGTAGCAAAGCCGCCGCTCCCCGACCACCCACTCGCCCTGGTCACCCACCACGACCGACTGCGGCGGCCGCACAGTGGCGTACGCCGCGACGATCGCCACCGCGCGCTCCGCCCGACCCGGCGTGTGCTCCGCCAACTCGACGACCACCGGCCGCTTCCGCCGCACGTCGTACGCGTCCCACCTGCCGAGCTCGCCACCGTCCCCCGACCCCTCGGCCGCGTCACCCTCCCGACCCTCCCGCCGAACGGTGAGCCGGAACCTGCCGTCCACCACCTGCCGAGCTCGAAGTCCGAGAGCGAGGAGGTGAGTCGGGCGACGATCGCCACCGCGCTGGCGGTCGTGGTCGCGCTGCGGCAGGGCGGCGGCACGGGCGAGGCAGCGGTCACCGCGGCCACCGCGTGAGCACGACCACCCTCGCCGTCGAGTCGTCCGGCGACGCCACCGACCTCACCCCCACCCACAACCCAGCCCTCGCCCCAACACCCGCGCGCACGGGGCGCAGTCGGCGATATTTCCTGCGCGCGCCGGCCACAGAGGTCCGGCGTCCTCGTCGCGTACGACCCGGGAGGTCCATCCCCGCGTGCGCGGGGAGCAGTCTTGTTGACCTGGGCTTATGGCGGCGGAGAGGGCTTTGACGCAACTACCGAGGATCGCGACATAGTTGACGATTCCGGCAGTGCGGAAGTTCGGTGCCGCTGGAGTGCGGCGGGTGCGCGGAGGGGGTTGGGGCGCGGGGTGCGGCTCCAACCCCCTCCGTGCGGGCTACTGCCCGGCGCGCGTCGCTCCCCTCAGGACTGGGGGCGACGGCCGTGGTTCGCGCTGTTCTTGCGACGAGCCTTCTTCTTACGGCGACGCTTGGACGACATGACTACCTCCGGTCGTGGTCGATCTCGGACGTCGTTCCGGCCGCGGCACAGCCCGGCAGGTGACGTCCCGTACTCGGCTCAATCCCATCCGCCCGGGCCCTGTAGGGCAAATCCGCTGGTGACAGGCGCGACGGAAGTGGTCGCGCGGGCCCCGGGACGGCGACGGCTATCCGCTCAGTGAGCCCGATTTGAGGGCGGTGAGGAACGTCGTCCAGTCGTCGTGCGCGAGTACGAGCGCGGGACCCGAGGGCACCTTGCTGTCGCGGACGGGTACGACGCCGGCGAAACCGTCGGCGACTTCGAGGCAGTCGCCGCCGTCCTGGTTGCTGTAGCTGGACTTGCGCCACGAAACGGACATCAGGTGGAAGTCGGGTCGCACGGCGGCTCCTTGATGAGATCGGCGATGAGCTTCAGCGACTTGGTAGCCGACAATGCTTCACCAGAGAGACGATCGCAGTTGAGCTACTGGCGCTCAACCGGGTCAACCAGTTCACCCGAGTAGCCGGGTTCGGCAGAAGCTCCGGTCCACTTGGACGACATGGCTATCTCCGGTGGTGGTCGATCCCAGGCGCAGCTCCGGACGCGGCACGGCCAAAAAACTACACCGTAGGGCAAATCCGCTGGTGACAGGCGTGATGGAAGTGCTCGTGCGGCGTCCGGGGCGGCGGGGGTCAGTCGCTCAGTGAGCCCGATTTGAGGGCAGTGAGGAACGTCGTCCAGTCGTCGTGCGCGAGTACGAGCGCGGGACCCGAGGGCACCTTGCTGTCGCGGACGGGTACGACGCCGGCGAAACCGTCGGCGACTTCGAGGCAAGAGCCCCCGTCCTGGTTGCTGTAGCTGGACTTGCGCCACGAAACGGGCATCAGGTGGAAGTCGGGTCGCACGGCGGCTCCTTGATGAGATCGGCGATGAGCTTCAGCGACTCGGCGACCGGCAGTGCCTCGTCGCGGAGTCGATCGTAGCTGAGGACGAGCCGCTCAACCGGGCTGGTTTCCTCAACCAGTTCGCCGGAGTAGCCGGACTCGATCCAGGCGACTGTTCTCGCGTCGGGCAGACGCAGAAAGTCCACGTACATGTTGGTCAGGGCGTGGAAACCCGTTGCCAGCGGCAGGAGTTGGACGGAGACGTTGGGCAGTTCCGTGGTGCGCAACAGGTGGTGCAGTTGTTGCGCCCAGTGCGCCGGGTCCTTCGTCGGGGTGCGGAGTACGGCCTCGGAGAGGATGACGCGCAGGAACGGTGCGTTCGGGGCGTGCAGCAGGTGCCTGCGTTCGCAGCGCGCCTTGACCTGTGTCTCCAGCGAGCTGCCGGTGAGACCTCCGGCGGAGAGCAGAGCGCGCGCGTACGACTCGACCTGGAGCAGACCGGGCACGACGGCGGGCGAGTAGATCTGGATGCTGGTGGCCTCGGCCTCCATCGCCATGTAGCGGCGGTATCGCGCGCGGAACTGACTGGGGTCCTTCTGCGCGATCTCCCAGAGAATGAGGAGGTAGTCGGTGCCGTAGAGACGGTCGAGGTCCTGGACCATCTCCGGGCCGCCGAGGGTCTCCCCCAGTTCCATCCGGCCGAGGTGCGAGTGGTCCCAGGTGATCGCCGCCCCGACCTCGCGCAGCGTCTTTCCGTGTCGCCTGCGACAGGACCGCAGTTCCTCGGCGAATCGGGCGCGGGGTTCCTGCGAGCGGCCGGTGACGGCCCTTCTGATCGGCATCGGGTGCTCCCTTTTCTACGCCGTGTTGTTGGTTTTGTGGAACGTGTCGCGGAGGACGTCGGCACAGCGCGTCATGCGCTGGTGCGAACGGTCACTCGACGCGCACCCTCGTAAACGTAGCGCCACGAACCCCCTCGACGGACCGGTTCTGGCGACCGGAACGGGGAGCTAAGGCAGGCGCACGTGATCGCGGAGGGGCGCATGAGTGGAACAGCGGACGGAATAAGGCAGTTGGGGGCCGAGCCGGCCCACAACTGGGTAGGTATGTCCGGGGCGCATGAGTGGTCGGAGATCTGGGAGTTCCCTGCTCATGAGCCGGTGCTGCTGGTCGGGCTCGCAGCCGTGCACCCCTTCTCCGCACGGGAGTTGACTGGTGCAGTGCGCAGGGGGTGGGAGACGTGAACAGTTCCAACGAGTCGGAGGTCGCCGGGTGCGCGGAGTGCGTACGGCTGCGGCGCGAGCGGGAGGCAGCGAGCCTGACGGGCGAGCTGTCGCGCGAGGTCGATTGGACGGTTCTGTTGCAACGGCACATGGTTTCGGAGCATCAGGCGGTGCGACGTCCGTGAGCAGTCCGCACCGGAGTTGCGACGACGGGTTCGACGCCGACGGGGCCGTACCCGTGCCACCGACGCCTCCCGCGCCGCCACCGCTACCGCCATCACCGACAACAACAACCACGGATGCCGCCCACGGCACTGCCACCACAAGCGCCGGGGACGGCGGTGATGTTGCGGCACCCACCGGGCAACGGGTGCTCGGCGGGGACGAGTTGGCCGTGGAGGTGGCGGCTCTCCGGGCCCGGGTGCGTCTGCATCTGGCGCGGCTGCGCCGGTGAGTACCGACTCGCGCCCGTACGGCGAACAAGCGGTGACGCAGCGGCCCCGGCAGCCGTGCGGCGAGGGCTATCTGTGCGAGGTGTACGCCCAACCCCTCGACGCCTCGCCGCTGTACCTGCTGGCGTCGGCCCGCCTCAACTCCCCCCGATTGGTACTGCGTTGGCTGAAGGGCCGGGCGGTACGGCTCTCCCGCGCGCTTGACCTCGAGCCCGGAGCGGGTCCGTGGCCGACCGCCGCTCTCCGCCCGGCACCGGACGACGCTCCGTCGCCGGGGGTTCGGCTGCGCCTCTGGGCGCAGGACCGGTCGGCGCACGAGGAGTTGCTGCGCGGGCTGCGGATACGCGAGTTGGTGTCGGTCACCGCGGCGGACACCGACGTCCTCTACACCCTCACCGCCCGCGCGCTCCCGGCACCCACAGTCGCCGCCGCTCGGTGAGGTGTCGGCGGGGCAGGTTTCTACGCCCCTCCGGGCAGCGGGCAGCGCAGTCGGCCGGTGCCCGCTGCCCTCGGGGGCCACCGGTACGCACGCACTCGTCATCCGCCATCCGCCATCCGCCATCCGTGCCACGGTGCACCGCGGCCAGCTCCGTACGCCGGCGCGCGACGCACGCCGTACCTCGGCGCTGGGGGTGCTCGACCCCGGAGAGCGACATCGGGCTGAGGTCTTAGGCCGAAAAACCGAGTGAGAGTTGTCAGTGGTGAACCGTAGGCTCGGTGCTGATGAACGCGTCTACCGAACCCCCAGCCGTGACAGCCGCCGTGGAGGCGGAAGAGGTCGCGAAGGCGGCCGTCGACCAAGCCGCCGACCAGCAGGAAGCCGACCCGTCGCGGTCGGCCGTGCGGTCGTTGCTGCGGTTGTGGCCCTTTGTGAAACCGGTGCGGGCGCGGCTCTTCACGGCCGCGTTCATCGCGATCATCGCTTCCTGCACGGGGCTCTTGGTGCCGGTGGTGCTGAAGTGGATCGTGGACGGCCCCGTGGCCGATCGGGACACCGCAGGGGTGTGGCTCGGCGGCGGGTTGCTGCTGGCGGTCGGGGTGGCGGAGGCGCTGCTCTTCGGCCTGCGGCGGTGGCTGGTGGCACGGCCTCTGGCCGGGGTCGAGGCGTCGATGCGGGCGCAGTTGTACGAGCGTCTTCAGCGGCTGCCGGTGAGTTTTCACGACCGTTGGGCGAGCGGGCAGTTGCTCTCCCGCGGCACGACCGACCTCCAGCTGCTGCGGCTGTTCCTGGCCTTTCCGATGACCTTCCTCCTGGTCAACGGCGTGACCATCCTGGTCGGTTGCGGGATTCTGCTCGCGCTGGACTGGGGTCTGGGGCTGCTGCTGCTCTTGCCGGTGGTGCCGCTGATCGTGCTCTGCTCCCTCTTCGAGGGGAAGTACGCGGTGCAGGCCCGGCTGGCGCAGGACCAGGTCGGTGATCTGACGACGGTCGTCGAGGAGTCGGTGCTCGGTGTGCGGATCATCAAGGGCTTCGGGCGGCACCGAAGCCAGGCGAGGGCCTTTCGCGACCTGGCGAACCGGTTGCGCGGCACCGAGCTGCGCAAGGCCCGACTGCTGGCCGGTATCTGGGCGTTGATCATGACGCTGCCGGAGCTGGCGCTCGGCGCTGCGCTGCTGCTCGGCACCGTGCAGGTGGCGGACGGGGAGTTGTCCGCGGGGACGCTGGTCGCCTTCCTGTCGACGGCGCTCGCGCTGCGGTGGCCGATCGACTCCATCGGCTTCCTGCTGGCGATGAGCAACGAGGCGGCGACGGCCACGGATCGCTTCTACGAGGTGCTGGACGCCCCCGTGGCGCCGGACACCCTGCCCGCGAAGTCAGGAGCTGCCCGCGGCACGGACGACCCGTCCGAGCAGGCCGCGACACGGCAGCAATCCGAGCAGAAGACGTCCGGGCAGGAGCGCACCGAGCAGGAACCGTCCGGGCAGCAGCAATCCGAGCAGCAGCCGTCGGAGCACAAGCCCACCGAGCGGGAGGGCGGGGACGGTCTGCGGCTGGAGGGCGTCATCTTCCGGTTCGCGGATGCGCCCGAGTCCGCGCCGCCGGTGCTGGACGGCGTCGATCTGCGGATACGTCCGGGCGAGACGATGGCCCTGGTCGGGGCGACCGGCAGCGGCAAGACGACGTTGACGGCGCTCGTGCCGCGGCTGCACGAGCTGTCCGGCGGTCGCATTCTGCTGGACGGCACGGACGTCGCGACACTGCCCGGCGCGGAGTTGCGGCGCAGGGTGGCGGTGGCGTTCGAGGAGCCGACGCTCTTCTCCGCGAGCGTGCGGGAGAACGTCGCGATGGGCGCGGGTGCGGACGCCGACGGGCAGGTCAGCGACGAGGATGTCTGGCGCGCGCTGCGGGTGGCCCAGGCTGACGGTTTCGTCTCGGCGCTCCCGCAGGGCGTCGAGACCCAGGTCGGCGAGCAGGGCCAGAGCCTGTCGGGCGGGCAGCGTCAGCGGCTCGCCCTGGCGCGGGCGGTGGTCGGCAAACCGCGGTTCCTGGTACTCGACGACCCGCTGTCGGCGCTGGACGTGCACACCGAGGCGCGGGTGGAGGCGGCGCTGCGCGAGGTGCTGTCCACCACCACCGCGCTGGTGGTGGCGCACCGCCCGTCGACGGTGCTGCTCGCCGACCGGGTGGCACTGCTGTCCGGCGGGCGGGTGACGGCCGTCGGCACCCACCACGAGTTGTTGCGGGACAACGCGGAGTACCGCCATCTGATGTCAGGCGCGCCCGAGCAGGCGCCGAGTGAGCCAGAACTACGGGGAGCACGGTGACCACCACACCCTCGACCGCCAACTCTCAGGCGAAAAGCACCACTTCACCGTCGGACGCCGAGGCACGCACGGACGCGCGGAAGCGTACGCAGGACCCGGCGCACGTCGGCACCGAGGCACGTCAGGACGCGGAGAACGGCCCCGGCACCGAGGCGCCCGCCGGCGTACAAGCGGCGGCCGACGCCGGGGGCCCGGCGGCCGACGCCGGGGAGGGGGCCTCCTCCGACCCGTTCGACCGGGACGTGCTGCCGGCGCCGAAGGACGCGCCGCGTCGGCTGCTCGTTTCACTGCTGCGGTACCACAAGCCGTGGGTGGCGCTGGCCGCGGTGCTGCTGATGTTCCAGCAGGCAGCGATGCAGGCCGGGCCACTGCTGGTGGCGTTCGCCATCGACCGGGCGGTGCCCGCGCTGCGCGGCGACGACTACGGCCCGCTGGTGCTGCTGGGTTCGCTCTACCTGGTGGCGGCGGTCGCCTCGGGGGGCCTGCAGTACGTCTTCATCAGGGTCGCGGCCCGGATCAACCAGCGGGTGCTGCTGGATCTGCGCGGCCGTATCTACCGCCACTCCCAGGCGCTGAGCGTGGACTTCCACGACCGCTACACCTCCGGCCGGCTGATCTCGCGCTCCACCACGGACGTGGAGGCGCTGCGGGAGCTGCTGGACGAGGGACTCCAGGAGCTGATCCAGGTCGTCCTGTCGATCGTCTACATCACGGCGATGCTGCTGGTGCTGGACGTCGGGCTGGGCGGGGCTGCGGTGCTGTCGTTCGTGCCGCTGCTGATGCTGGTGCGCAACTTCCAGAAGCGTTCGATGCGGGTCTACCGCAAGCGTTCGACGGCGATCGCGGCGGTGATCGTGAAGTTCGCCGAGACCATGAACGGCATCCGCCCGGTGAAGTCCTTCCGTCGTGAGCGGGCGAACGACGCGGCGTTCGCCGAGCTCAACTCCCACCACATGCGGGTGAACGGCGACTCGATCCTGGAGATGGCCCGCTACGTGGTGCTCTCCCGGCTCACCGCCAACGTCGCGGTCGCCGCGATCGTGGTCTGGGGCGCGTACCGGGTGGCGGACGGCACGCTGGCGCTCGGCGTCCTCGCGGCCTCCGCGCTGTACATCCGGCGGCTGTACGACCCGATCGACCGGATGGGCATGTTCCTCAACTCCTACCAGTCGGCGGCGGCTTCGCTGGAGAAGATCGCGGGTCTGCTGGCGCAGGAGCCCTCGGTGCCCGACCCGGCCCAACCGCGCGAGCTGCCGGAGCGGGAGGAGGGGAAGCCGGGCAGATCGGTGGAGTTCGAGGGAGTGAGCTTCGGCTACCGCAGAGGCGGCGAGGTGCTGCCGCGCTTCGATCTGAGCATTCCCGCCGGCGAGACGGTCGCCGTGGTGGGTTCCACGGGCGCCGGCAAGTCGACGCTCGCCAGACTGCTCGCCCGTTTCTACGATCCGAGCCACGGCCGGGTGCTGCTGGACGGCGTGGATCTGCGGGAGTTGGCAGTGCCCGAGCTCAGACGCGGGGTGGTGATGGTGACGCAGGAGGCGTTCCTCTTCAGCGGCACGGTCGCCGAGAACATCGCCATCGGCCGTCCCGACGCCACCCGCGAGCAGATCGAGGACGCGGCCCGGTCGATCGGCGCTCACGACTTCATCCGCACGCTGCCGGACGGGTACGACACCGATGTGCGCAAGCGCGGCGGCCGTATCTCCGCGGGCCAGCGGCAGTTGGTGTCCTTCGCCCGTGCGTTGCTGGCCGACCCGTCGGTGCTGATCCTGGACGAGGCGACGTCCTCGCTGGACGTGCCCGGAGAGCGGGCGGTTCAGCAGGCGATGGACACGGTGCTGCACGGGCGTACGGCGATGGTGATCGCCCACCGGCTGTCCACGGTCGAGATCGCGGACCGGGTGCTGGTGATGTCGGACGGCAGGATCGTCGAGGACGGTCCGCCCGCCGAACTCATCGCGGGCAGCGGCCGGTTCGCCGATCTCCACCGTGCCTGGCGCGACAGCCTGAGCTGAGGCGCAGGCGCCGCCCCGACGCGCGTGCTCCCCGGAGCACCGCGAGGCGGCGGCCGGAGGTGTCGGCGGGGCTAGGTTCGGAGCGGCTGCGAGGCGGGCTGAGCGACGTGCTGTCTCCGCATCCCGGGCCCTGGGCGCTCCCGGCGGCGATCGCGGCGCTGCGGCGGCAGTCGCGGCGCTCAGGCGTCGCCGGCGCTCAGGGGCCGGGGCCGGGGCCGCTCAGAAGTCGGGGCGCCGGATCGGTGGCGCGGGTTCAGGCAGCGTGCCGGCGCCGGCCGGCGAGAGGCTGTCGAGAATCAGGGCCACGTACCGGCGCCATCCGGTCTCGCCGGGCTCCATCGTCCAGGTGACGCTGATCAGCATGGTCATGATCCGGCGCAGATCCTCCGGCACGAGGTCCTGCCTGATCACTCCGGCCTGCTGGCCGCGTCGCACCGCCGGGTCGAGCACCTCGAAGAACCGGTCACCCGCGCCGCTGGTGAGGACACCGGTGTTCCGGGCGGCGACGAGTACGTGGTGGTGGGCGATGGCGGAGGCGAGCGCCGTCTCCAGCATGAGGGCGACGCCGCGCAGCGGGTCGGGGTCCTTGCGGGCGCGGTCGAGCGCGGGGCCCACCTGCTCGGCGAACTGCCGGTCGAGCACGGCGCGCAGCAGCGCGCTCTTGTCCGGGAAGCGCCGGAAGAGGGTGGCGATGCCCACTCCGGCGCGGCGGGCGACGGCGTCCAGCGAGGCGTCCGGACCGACCTCGGCGTAGACCTCGCGGGCGGCGCGGAGGATCTTCTCCGAGTTGCGGGCGGCGTCGGCACGCAACGGTCTGGGGGTCCCTGTGGGCATGCGTCCACCCTAACAAGTGATAGTTCACCATCTTTTCGAGTTGACTCGCCGGCCCCTCGAAGTGAGAGTTGGCTACTGGTTGGCTTCCGTATCCAAAGCCGTCGCCGTCGCGACCCGACCTGCGCGATCTGACCCCGCACGACTCGAACCCCGTGGTCCGGGACGTCGGCGCACCGCCGGGCCGTGCAGACGGGCCGGCCGCCCGAGCAGCCCGCCCAGCCACGACCAGCACGCCCTGACCCGCACCTGCCCGACCACGACCCGCACCGCCAGCGCGTCCCACGCACCCGCACGAGCACGACCCGCACGCACCGCACCGCACCGCACCGCACCCGTAGGACCACAACCGCACAACCCCGCGCCCGTACAGCTCCACACCGGCACCGCCCGCACCACACCGCCCGCCCCGCACCGCCCGCACCGCACGGACCCGCCGCCCGCACCGACACGCCGGTCGGCAGCCGCGCGGAGCGGCCACCGCCGCAGCCGAGACCTCGGCGCCTCGACCGAAGCGCCGCCCGTCACACACCCGAGGAAACCTCCATGTCCCAACCGTCCACGAGCCCGCGGACCGGCGGAGTGGTCGCGACGCTCGCCCTGGCCGGTGTCACGGCCGCGGTGATGCAGACGCTGGTCACCCCGCTGCTGCCGGAACTGCCCCGGATACTCGACACCTCACCCTCCAACGCCGCCTGGGTCATCACCGCGACGCTCCTGGTCGCGGGTTGCTGCGTGCCGATCATCGGTCGGCTCGGCGACATGCTCGGCAAGCGGCGCATGCTGCTGGCCTGTTCGGTGCCGCTGATGGCGGGTTCGGTGGTGTGTGCGCTGTCCAGCAGCGTCGTGCCGATGATCGTCGGCCGCGGCCTCCAGGGCGTCGGAATGGGCATGATCCCGCTGGGGATCGCCCTGCTCAGGGATGTCGTGCCGGCCGAGCGGCTCAGCTCGTCGATCGCGCTGGTCAGCGCCTCGATGGGGATCGGCGGCGGTATCGGGCTGCCGGTCGCCGCGGCGGTCGCCCAGTACTCCAGCTGGCGCGCGCTGTTCTGGGGTTCGGCCGTGCTCGCCGC
The DNA here is from genome assembly GCF_018101125.2 of Streptomyces tardus. Classification (GTDB taxonomy): domain Bacteria; phylum Actinomycetota; class Actinomycetes; order Streptomycetales; family Streptomycetaceae; genus Streptomyces; species Streptomyces tardus. Next base: position 309,355 of record NZ_JAELVF020000001.1, read on the forward strand.
GCTGGTGGCGGTGATGATCTATCTGCTGGTGCCCCAGGCGCCGCCAACCGCCAAGGGGCAGCGCTTCGACTTCGTGGGCGCGGTCGGGCTCGCCGTCGGCCTGGTCTCCCTGCTGCTGGCGGTCTCCAAGGGCGCCGACTGGGGCTGGAGTTCGACCACCACCCTCACGCTCTTCGCCCTCGCCGCGGTGACTCTGATCGCCTGGGGCTTCTTCGAATGGCGCACCCGGGAGCCGCTGGTGGACCTGCGCACCACCGCCCGTCCGCGCGTACTGCTCACCAACCTCGCCTCGATACTCATCGGCTTCGGCATGTACGCGAGCATGCTCGTCGTTCCGCAGTTGTTGCAGTATCCGGAGGCCACCGGATTCGGGCTGGGTCAGTCCATGCTCGCCGCCGGGCTGTGGATGCTGCCGGGCGGACTGATGATGATGGTCGTCTCGCCGCTCGGCGGGATGCTGACCAACGCCCGCGGCCCGAAGACCACACTGATCAGTGGCGCGCTCGTCCTGGCGACCGGCTACCTCGCCTCGCTTCTGCTCGCCGGTACGGCGGTGGGGCTGATGGCCGCTCTGATGATCATGAACAGCGGTGTCGCGCTCGCCTACGGCGCGATGCCCGCACTGATCATGAGCGCGGTGCCGGTCGGCGAGACCGCTGCGGCGAACGGCTTCAACGCCCTGATGCGTTCGCTGGGCACCTCGGTCGGTGCAGCCGTGGTCGGCGTCGTGCTCGCCCAGATGACCACGACCGCCGGCGGTCACACCTTCACCTCGGAGAGCGGATTCCGCACGGCGCTGATCATCGGCTGCGTACTGGCGCTCGCCTCCGCCGCCATCGCCGCCCTCATCCCGCACACCCACACCGCCGCACCCGCCCCGCAGCAGGCGCTCCCGGGCGGCCCGGGTGCGGGGACGGACACGGCGCCGGGTGCAGGGACGGACGCCGGGCCGCTCCGGAGCGCGGACGTCGGCCCGGGCGATGCCTCGACCGGGGCGGACAACGACCGGGTTCGCAGCGGGAGTTGAGCGCCACCGCCGTCGTGGGGCAGGCCCGTCCGACGGGCCGAGCCCACGACGGCGTGGCCGCCCGGCACGTGTCCGGAGCGACGGCCGGCGGCCCGTCAGACGCTCGTCGTGGAGCCGGGACGGACGATCATGAGGATCGTCACCGTGACCCACAGCAGGTTGAAGATCCCGGTCACCATGCCCAACCGGGCCGCCGCCCGCCGCACCGAACGCGCCTCCGGAACGGCCGCGGTACGGATCTCCGTAGGTGCCTGCGGACGGGTTGGCACGTCGCTCCCGTCGCCCCGTACGTCGGCGGACTCCCCCTGGAGCGCGTCGAGTTCGCGTTCCTGGGCGGGGAGGATCAGCAGACCGAGCACCGCGGCGGCTGCTGCGGTGAGCACCATCGAGACGATCAGCCAGGCGCTGCCGAGCACCCCGAGGCTGTTCGCGGTGGCGAGTCCGAAGACTGGCACGCAGACTCCGAACACCGCGTACACGCGGCAGATCCGGTGCAGCAGCCGCAGTACGACGAGCCCGTCCCGATCCGCGGTGTGGTCCTGCCCGCTCCCGTACGGGGAACTCCCGTGTTCTGCCGTCCGGTTGCCGGCCGCGGCGGCACGGCGCAGCGCGGGCGGGAACATGCTGGCGGCGACGGTCACCGGCCCGACGGCGACGACGGCCGCGATCACGTGCAGGGTCAGCAGCAGCTTGGTCACGGCCGGCACTCGCCTTCGGAGCCGGAGGTGGCGGAGGAGCCGGAGGCGTCGGGTGCGCGACGTGTGCCGGTGACGGCGGAGGCCGGCAGGCGCCCGGCCCGCGACGAACCTGCCAGGGTGTCACCCCGGACGGTGACGTCGAAGGCGAGGTTGCGCCGCAACGGGCGGGTGACCGCCTGTCTCCACGCGAGCTACTCGCCCCGCTCGACGAGGTCCTCCAGCGGGACCCGCTCCCCCGCCCCCTGCGCAGTGCCGCGGAGCCGCCCCTCGTCGCGGTGGAACTCGACGACGGCGTCCACCCTCCCGATCGGTGTGACGACGACCGGGTCCCAGCTGCCTTCTGCGGGCATGTCTCCCTCTTTTCCCTCAACGTGCTCGCGGTGAGGCGGATCCGAACCGCGAGCGAAGGTGTACGACGCGGCGCGCCGCTCGTCGCAGCCGCCGTCACCATCAGCGACCCGGTGCTTCAGTGCGGCACCGGAGCCGGCCCCCGGTCGCGCCACACCGTGCCGCGGCGCTCGTGGGCGAAGAGCTGTTCCACGGCGTGTGCGATCCGCGGGCCCACCTCGCGCTCCAGCAGATACAGCCCGAGGTCGAGCCCGGAGGTGACTCCGGCGGCGGTGACGAGGTCGCCGTCCTCGACGAGTCGGGCTTCCACCGCACGCGCACCGGTGGCGTCCAGCAGATCGGCGCCGAGATGGTGGGTGGTGGCCCAACGGCCTTCCAGCAGGCCGGACATGGCGAGTACGAGCGAGCCTCCGCAGACCGTGGCGACGGTGGTCCGGGGGCTGCGCACGGCTCGTTCCAGCAGTGCGGGCAGTTCGGTCTCCAGCGTCCGGCCGAGCAGCACCGGCACCGACTCCGGCGGCTGGTGCCCGCCCGGGCCGTCAAGCCCGTCGTCCGGCCGCTCCCCCGGCGGCCCCACCCGGCCCGAGGCGCCGGGGACGAGCACCAGATCCACACTTTCGGGGTCGAGTCGCGCGGTGGCGCGCAACGTCACCCCGCTGGTCCCGCTGACCACTTCGCGCGGCCCCTCCGCGGACACCAACTCCACCTCGACGGCCCCGCCGGAAGCCGCGCCCCCCGCGTGGAGCACCTCGTACGGCCCGATGACGTCGAGCGGATCGAAGCCGTCGAAGAGAACGATCTGCGCATGCATGGAAGGGCCTTCCGGTGGTTCGACGCTACGCGGGCGACCGCACAGGCGGCTGCGGCTGCGGCTGCGGCTGCCGGCTGCGGCTGCGGCTGCGGCTGCGGCTGCGGCTGCGGCTGCGGCTGCCTCGAACGTAGGCCGCACACCCCCGGCCTTCCCAGTGGCAGGAGCGACACCCTTCAACGGCTTTCCGCCAAATCCCGCAGAAACCACACACTCCGCTCCGACCTGCGTCGATGCCCCACATCGCCGCGTCCACCACCGGTTTCCGCTCTTGACCGGCCGCGTAAATTACGACGCATGCACACGGTCGCCGTCCTCGCCCTGGAGCAGGTCATACCCTTCGACCTGTCCACCCCGATCGAGGTTTTCGGCCGCACCCGGCTGCCGGACGGCCGCCCCGGTTACCAGGTCCGCGTCTGCGCGGAGCAGCCGGAGATCGACGCCGACGCCTTCGCCCTGCGTGCGCCGCACGGACTGGAGGGACTCAAGGGCGCGGACACCGTCGTCGTACCGGGTACGGCTACGCTCGCCGCGCCGTCGCCCGCCGTCCGGGCGGCTCTGATCGACGCGGCGGCGCGCGGCACCCGTATCGCCTCGATCTGCGCCGGCGCCTTCCCGTTGGCCGCGACCGGACTGCTGGACGGGCTGCGGGCCACCACCCACTGGGCCGCAGCGCAGACCCTGGCCGACCTCCACCCGGAGATCGACGTGGACCCCGACGTCCTCTACGTCGACAACGGGCACCTCCTCACCTCGGCCGGCGCCGCCGCCGGGCTCGACCTGTGTCTGCACATGATCCGGCGCGACTACGGTTCGGCGGTCGCCGCGGACGCGGCCCGGCTCTCGGTCATGCCGCTCGAACGGGAGGGCGGGCAGGCGCAGTTCATCGTCCACGACCTGCCGCCCACTCCGCGCGGGCAGGGGCTGGAGCCGCTGCTGGAGTGGCTCCAGGACAACCTCGGCCGCGAACTGGCCCTGCCCGACATCGCGGACCGCGCCGGCACCAGCACCCGTACGCTCATCAGGCACTTCCGCGAGCAGACCGGCATCACCCCGCTGCAGTGGCTGCACCGCGCACGGGTACGCCGGGCGCAGCATCTGCTGGAGACCACCGACCATGCGGTGGAACGTGTCGGCGCGCAGGTCGGGTTCGGTTCCTCGACCGCCTTCCGGGACCGTTTCAAGCGCACCACGGGCGTCAGCCCGCACGCCTACCGCCGTTCCTTCCGCTAGGGGCCGTCCGGCCCTGCGGTCGAGCCCACACTTCCGGCCCCGTACTTCCCTCCGGACCGCGAGCCTCCCATCGAGTTCACGCCAAGCGCCTGCACGACCGCCCCACGCAGCCCGCGCCACACACCCACCCCGCCGCCGCGGCTCCGACGGACGGCCACGGCGTGCCGGTTCAGGGCAGCAGGCGCAGTGCCCGGTCGCGCAGTCGCACATGTCGGGTGGACATCACGCGGTGCAGGGTGCGGGATCCGAGTGCGATCCGCTGGGCGCTGCGCCGGCGTTCGCTGTCGTAGGCGTGCAGTGCGGCGGCGCGGGCGCCGCGGCCGTGGACGGCCAGGGCGCGCGCCAGTGCCTCGGCGTCGAGGACCGCGGTGCAGGCGCCCTGGCCGAGGTTGGGTGTCATGGCGTGCGCGGCATCCCCGAGGAGGGCGACACAGGGGCCCCGGGTACTGACGAACGAGCGCAACGCCGGAGCGAGATGGCGCATCTCGTAGCGGATCCAGGTGCTCCGGTCCGTCTCCGCGAACAGCCGGGGCACGGGGTGGTGCCAGCCTCGGAACCGGCCCGGCAGTTCGTCGATCGTGGTGTTGCGGGGGACCACGGCGTACCAGTTGGTACAGCCGGGCTCGATCGGGGTCATGCCGACGAAGCTGCCCGCGCCCCAGGTCTCGCCGTGGATCGGGGACTCGAAGTCGGCGATGCCGATCCAGGCCGTGTTCCCCGCCGCCTTCGGGGCGCTCCGCTCCCCGAAGTGTGCGGTGCGCACGGTGCTGCCGATGCCGTCGGCGCCGATGACCACGTCGTACCGGTCGGCGAGGCCCAGGGCGTCGGTGACCCGCTCGCCGTGGCTGATCCGGACGTCGCCGAAGTCGTCGAGCGCTCCGAGCATCGCGTCGAGCAGGTAGTGGCGGGAGAGGAGCAGCTCGGGGCGGCCCTCGCGGCGTTCGATGCGTTCCAGCGGGAGGCGGGCGAGTGGTCGCCCCTGCGGCGAGCGGATGTACGCCTCGCGGTACGGGACGGCACGGGCGTGCAGTTCGGCGCCGACGCCCAGCCGCTCCAGTGCGCTCTGGGCCGTCGGATGGATGCCGAACGCCGTGCCGTACCGGGCGGGTTCGGGGCGCCGTTCGAGGACCGTCACCTGCCAGCCTGCGCGGCGCAGGCCGAGCGCGCAGGCCAGTCCTCCGATACCGGCGCCGACGATGACGGCGCTTCCGGGCTCGCCCGTGCTGCCTGTCGTTCGTGTCATGGCCCCTCCGAACTTCCGCGTTCCGTCCCGACGGGCCTGGCCCTGCCGAGCAACCACCACATACGTGGTACCACGGTTGGGGTGGCACGGGCAACGTGGATGATGTCCGCACGACAGAGGAGAGAGACGACGTGGTGAACACCGACCGCAGGACCCGACTCGGCGACGCGGCGATGGAGGTGCTGGCGGAGCACGGCGGACGCGGGCTGACCCACCGCGCGGTCGACGCGGTCGCGGACGTGCCGCCCGGCACCGCGAAGAACTACTTCCCCAGCAGGGACGCCCTGCTGCGCGCGGCGGCCGAGCACTGCGTGCGGCGATACCGGGCGATCACCGAGGAGTTGGCGGCCCGCGGCCCCGCCCCCGGCAGCCGCCGGGCGCTGGTCGCGCAGCTCACCGGATTGCTCGCCGATGTCGCGGGGCCGGGCCGGGCCCGGCTGCTGGCCTGCCTGGAGCTCCAGGCGGAGGCAGCGCGCAGGCCGGCACTCTCCGACATCCTGGACCCGATCGCCGCCTCGGACTTCCCCGGTATGGAGCTCGCCCAGCGGGCCGCCGGGCTGCCCCTCACCCCGGCCGCCTCCCGCACCGTCACCCTTGCCCTGCACGGGGCGATCACCCACCTGCTGGCGGGCGGCCCCGCCACTCTCGCCGCAGCAGGACTCGACGATCTCGACCGTTTCGTGCGCGAACTCCTCGACGTCGTCTGCCCCGAGTGACCCACCGGCCCCTCGGGGCAGGTGGGTCACGATGCGACCACCGCCGCGGGATCGGCGAGCAGGGCTCGGACCGGTCTCGGAACACCCCGTGGACGCCCTTGATCCGGTCAAGGTTTGGTCAATTCTCCCTGCATACGGCGCAGTTGTGCGAACGGACGAATTCCTTTCCCCTGCCCGCTACCCCCCTGACATGTACGCGGCCCACATGGCAGGCTGCCGCCAAGCACTGGGAAACCCCCCACTCCCATTCAAGGAGCCCATGTGAGACCCCACCGCGTACACCGCACCTCCCGCCGCGCCGTCACGATCGGCGCGGCGCTTGCCGGTTCGGCCGCTCTGCTGGCCGCCGGCATCAGCACCGGCACCGCCGGCGCGGCGCCGTCCGACGCCAACAAGGGCGCCCTGCCCGCCAGCCTTTCGGCCGGCGACTACCTCAGCCTGGTGAAGGCCGCCGACGCCCCCGCGGCGAAGAAGGCTGTCGCCAAGGAGCTCAAGCTCGGTTCCAAGGAGGCGCTGGAGGTCCGCAGCGTCATCAAGAACAACAACGGGGACACCCACACCCGTTACGAGCGCACCTACGACGGTCTGCCGGTCATCGGCGGCGACCTGGTCGTCCAGAAGACCAAGGGCGGCGACACCGAGCGCGTCACCAAGGCCAACGACGCGAAGATAGCCGTCGACACCGACGCCGCCGTCGCCGCGCACAAGCCGAAGAAGTCCGCCGCCAAGGGCAGCGAGGCGCCGCGCCAGGTCGTACTGGCCGTCAAGGGCAAGCCGGTGCTCGCCTGGGAGACCGTCAACGGCGGCGTCCAGAAGGACGGCACCCCCAACGAGCTGCACGTCTTCACCGACGCCAAGACCGGCAAGAAGCTCTTCGAGTACCAGGGCATCCACAAGGGCACCGGGACCGGCCAGTACAGCGGCGAGGTGGAGCTCGGCACCACCGAGGCCGACGGCAAGTTCACGCTGACCGACGGCGAGCGGGGCAGCGGCCGGACCACCGACCTCAACAACGGCCAGTCCGGTGACGGCGAGCTCTTCACCAACGACTCGGACGTCTGGGGCGACGGCACCCCCGCCAACCGCGAGACCGCGGCCGTCGACGCGCACTTCGGCACCGCCGCGACCTGGGACTACTTCAAGGACGTCCACGGCCGCGACGGCATCCGCGGTGACGGCGAGGGCGCCCTGACCCGGGTCCACTACGGCGACAACTACGTCAACGCCTTCTGGTCCGACGCCTGCTTCTGCATGACCTACGGCGACGGCGAGAACAACGAGAAGCCGCTCACCTCGACGGACGTCGCGGCGCACGAGATGACGCACGGCGTCACCTCCGCCACCGCGGGCCTGGTCTACCAGGGCGAGTCCGGCGGTCTGAACGAGGCCACCTCCGACATCTTCGCCGCCGCGGTCGAGTTCCACGTCGACAGCGAGGCCGACGTCGCCGACTACATGGTCGGCGAGATGATCGACATCAACGGCGACGGCACCCCGCTGCGTTACATGGACGAGCCCTCCAAGGACGGCAAGTCCCTGGACTTCTGGGAGGAGGGCGCCGGTGACGTCGACGTCCACTACTCCTCGGGTATCGCCAACCACTACTTCTACCTGCTGGCCGAGGGCAGCGGCGAGAAGGAGATCAACGGCGTCAAGTACAACTCGCCGACCTCCGACGGCTCGACGCTGGAGGGCATCGGCATCGAGAAGGCCGCGGACATCTGGTTCAAGGCCCTCACCGAGCAGATGACCTCCACCTCGGACTACGCGGACGCGCGCCGGGCCACCGTCGCCGCCGCCACCGACCTCTACGGCGCGGACAGCGCCGAGGTCACCGCCGTGGAGGCCGCCTGGGCCGGAGTCAACGTCAACGGCTGATCCGGCACCACGGCACCACAAGCACCACCCCACAGCAGCACAGCAACACAGCGGCGGGGCCCGACCACCGAAACCACGGTGGCCGGGCCCCGCTCGGCTGCGGGAGGTGCGGCGCTACGGCGTCACCACCTCGGCGACCTCGTCCCGGGCCGACACCTCCTGCGGACCCGCCGCGAGGCCCAACTCGGCGCCGTGGGCCAGGAGTCGGTGCGAGGGCAGGATGCGGACGGTGTAGCCGAAGGGGCCGGTGCGGTCCAGCGCCAGCGGCCCCTCGTACGTCCAGTTGCCCGCGAGATCCGCGCCGCCGACCGGCTTCAGCGGCACCCGCACCGGGTCGGCGATGTCGTCCGAGCCGTCCACCCGGCCGGCGACCGCCTGCACCTCCACGTCGGAGGGCCGGAGCTCGCCGAGGGAGACCTGCACCCGCAGCGAGAGCGAGGTTCCCAGCTCAGGTCCCGGTTCGAGGCTGTCCTCACCCGGGCCCTGCGCCTCGATGTGGCCCACCCGTACGCTCGGCCACTGCGCCCGTACGACCGACTTCCACCGCGCCAGCTCACGGGCGGCGGCGCTGTCCAGCTCGCGGTGGGAGCGGGCGGCCGGGGCGTACAGCGTCTCGGCGTACTCGCGCACCATCCGGTCGGCGAGCACCTTGGGTCCGAGACGCTCCCGGGTCTGGCGGATCATCTCCAGCCAGCGCTGGGGGCGTTCGTAGAAGCACGGTGCGACCTGCGCCTCCAGCATGTCGTAGAGCGCGGCGGCCTCGATGGCGTCCCGCCGGTCGTCGCCGGCGGCCGAACCGTCCGCGCTGGGGATCGCCCAGCCGAAGTCCGGGTCGTACCACTCGTCCCACCAGCCGTCGAGGACGGAGAGGTTCAGGCAGCCGTTGAGCGCTGCCTTCATCCCGCTGGTGCCGCACGCCTCCAGCGGACGCAGCGGGTTGTTCAGCCACACGTCGCAGCCGGCGTAGAGCTTCTGCGCCATCCGCATCCCGTAGTCCGGGAGGAAGACGATGCGGTGCCGCACTCTCGGATCGTCGGTGAAGCGCACCAGCTCCTGGATGAGCTTCTTGCCGCCGTCGTCGGCCGGGTGAGCCTTGCCCGCGACGACCAGCTGCACCGGCCGCTCGGGGTGGAGCAGCAGCTCCATCAGCCGCTCGCGGTCGTGCAGCATCAGCGTCAGCCGCTTGTAGGACGGCACGCGTCGGGCGAAGCCGACAGTCAGGATGTCGGGGTCGAGCACGTTGTCGATCCAGCCGAGTTCGGCGTCTGCGGCGCCGCGGGAGCGCCAGGAGCGGTGCAGTCGCTCGCGCACGTCCTGGACCAGCTGCTCGCGCAGCGTACGGCGCAGCTCCCACAACCTGCTGTCGGGCAACGGGCCGGTGTGGGCGGCGAGTTCGGGGGCGACCCAGGTGGGCGCGTGGACGCCGTTGGTGATCGAGGTGATGGGCACCTCGGCGGCGTCGAAGCCTGGCCACAGACCGGCGAACATCTGCCGGCTGACCGCGCCGTGCAGGGTGGAGACGCCGTTGGCGCGCTGGGCCAGGCGCAGCCCCATGACGGCCATGTTGAAGAGGCCGGCGGTCTCCGGGGCGTCCTCGGTCCCGAGGCCCAGCACCTGGTCCGCGGTGATGTCGGGCAGCTCGCCGTCCTCGCCGAAGTGCCGGTCGATCAGCTCCCGGTCGAAGCGGTCGATGCCGGCGGGCACCGGGGTGTGCGTGGTGAAGACGGTCCCGCCCCGCACGGCCTCCAGCGCCCCGTCGAAGTCGCTGCCCCGGCGGATCAGCTCCTGGATGCGCTCCAGCCCGAGGAAGCCGGCGTGGCCCTCGTTGGTGTGGAACACCTCCGGCTCCGCGTGCCCGGTGATACGGCAGTACGCGCGCACCGCACGCACGCCGCCGATGCCGAGCAGCATCTCCTGGAGCAACCGCTGTTCGCGCCCGCCGCCGTACAGGCGGTCGGTGACGTCGCGCTCGGCGGCGTCGTTGTGCACGACGCCGGAGTCCAGCAGCAGCAGCGGCACCCGGCCGACCTGGGCCTGCCAGATCCTGGCGCGCAGCGTACGACCGCCGGGGAGCGCGAGGCTCACCTCGACATCGGTGCCGTCGGCCTCCCGCAAGGGGGACAGCGGCAGCTCGTCCGGGTCCAGGACCGGGTAGCGCTCCTGCTGCCAGCCGTCGCGGGAGAGCGTCTGGCAGAAGTAACCGTGCCGGTAGAGCAGGCCGACGCCGATCAGCGGCAGCCCGAGGTCGCTGGCGGCCTTGAGGTGGTCGCCGGCGAGGATGCCCAGGCCGCCGGAGTACTGCGGAAGGGCGCCCGCGATGCCGAACTCGGGCGAGAAGTAGGCGACGGCGGCGGGGAGTTCGGCGCCTTCGGCGACGCTGCGCTGGTACCAGCGGGGCTCGCTCAGATAGTCGCGCAGATCGCCGGAGGCGACCTCCAGGCGGCGCAGGAAGCCGCGGTCGTGGGCGAGGGCCGCCAGGCGGGACACCGAGAGGGAGCCGAGCAGCCGCTGGGGGTCGCCCCCGGCGGCCTGCCACCCCTGGGGGTCGGCGTGGCGGAAGAGGTCACGGCTGCCGCTGTGCCAGGACCAGCGCAGATTGCGCGCCAGTTCACCCAGCGGTCGAAGCGGTTCGGGAAGTACGGGACGCACGGAGAAACGACGAATGGCCTTCACTCCTCGAAGGTAACGGCGCATTCTTCCGGTCCGTGCGGGTCCGTGGCGTTTCGTACTACTTCACTCGGTGGAGGCACAGCGCTGCTCCGTCGTACGGGATCGGTGCCGCCGATCACTCATCTCGCCCTGGAAACGGGCCCGTTGCCCGGCAACAGCGGTGTCTCAGGGCTGTACCAGACAACCTTGGGCCATGGATCGGGGTCTACAGGTCGGATGATGATGTCTGCGCGCCGGGTCCGCTCCGCGAGCATTCCCGCGCACGAGTCGCACCTATGCCACACCTCACGGGGGAACACCATGCGCATCCGGCCCATCGCCGCACTAGTCTCCGTCGCCGCAATGGCGGCCCTCTCGACCGCCTGCGAGGACCCGGGGGCGGACACACCGGCCAAGCCACCCGCCTCCGACCAGCCGGAGGAGCCCGACCAGCCCGAGAAGCCGGAGGAGCCCGACCAACCCGAGAAGCCCGACCAGCCGGAGACGCCGGAGACCCCGGGGAAGGAGGTCGACGCCGACCTCGGCAAGACGCTGAAGCTCGGCGAGACCACGCTGGTCACCCACGACTCGGGCACCTCCAAGACCACGATGGAGGTCACCACCAGAACGGTCGTCAAGGGCGAGGTCGCCGAGCTGGAGGACGTGCGCCTGGACGGCAAGGAGCGCGAGATGGTGCCGTACTACGTCACGGTCAACTACCGGTACGTGGACGGCGAAGCACCGCGCGTGCCCTCCCTCGGGGTGACCCCGAAGCTCCGGGACGGCCGCGGCGAGGAGGCGGACCGCATCTTCACCACGGACGACGACGTCGCACAGTGCGTCAACAGCCGGCCGCAGCAGCTGGCCAAGGGCGAGGACTTCACCAGCTGCCGCGTCTTCCTGGTCGGCAAGAGCGAGAAGGCCGCCAACGTGGCGTACCAGAGCAACTTCCGCGAGGATCCGGTGGTCTGGAAGGTCGAGGACTGACCGACCCTCCACGGCCGAGGCGAACGACCCCGTACTCCGGAGTCGTTCGCCTTTCGCGTCCGAGTGGGCCGACAGTCCTCGAACCTCCACACGAGTGACGTGGGGGCACCGGACCCGCACGCACCCGGACGGCCCACCCCCCAAGCGGCTACAAAAGGGACGAAACTCCCCCAACTACCGCAGGTGAGCCCATGATCGGCCGTATTCCCATCCTGGACGTCCAGCCCCTCGTCGATTGCGGGCGAAGGCCGGCGCGTGCGGTGACGGACGAGACGTTCGAGGTCTCGGCCACCGTCTTCCGGGAGGGGCACGACGCGGTCGCCGCGAACGTGGTGCTGCGCGGACCCGACGGTCGCACCGCCCCCTGGACCCCGATGCGCGAACTGGCGCCCGGAACCGACCGGTTCGGCGCGCTGGTCACCCCGGACGGCGAGGGCCGCTGGACGTACACCGTGGAGGCGTGGAGCGCGCCGGTGGCCACCTGGCTCCACCACGCGGCGGTGAAGATCCCCGCCGGGGTCGACGTCGACCTCACCTTCACCGAAGGCGCCCGGCTGCTGGACCGGGCCGCCGGCCGGGTCCCGAAGAACGAGGGCCGCGCCACCGTGCGCGCGGCGGCCCGCGCACTGCGGGCGGAGAACCTGGAACCCGAGGCGCGCCTCGCCGCGGCGCTCACCCCCGAGGTCCTCTCGCTCCTCGACCACCACCCGCTGCGCGAACTGGTCTCCGCCACCCGGGCGCTGCCGCTCCAGGTCGAGCGCCGCCGGGCGCTGTACGGCTCCTGGTACGAACTGTTCCCGCGTTCCGAGGGCGCCGTGCTGGAGGAGGGCCGGCCGCCCCGCTCCGGCACGTTCCGCACCGCCGCCGAGAGGCTGCCCGCGGTCGCCGCGATGGGTTTCGACGTGGTGTACCTGCCGCCGGTCCACCCCATCGGCGAGGCGTACCGCAAGGGCCCGGACAACTCCCTGAGCGCCGGCCCCGACGACGTCGGCTCGCCCTGGGCGATCGGTTCGCTGGACGGCGGCCACGACGCCCTCCACCCGGACCTCGGCGACTTCGCGGACTTCGCGCACTTCGTCGCCACCGCACGCAGCCTCGACATGGAGATCGCGCTCGACTTCGCCCTCCAGTGCTCCCCCGACCACCCCTGGGTCAAGGAGCACCCGGACTGGTTCCGCACCCGGGCCGACGGCTCGATCGCCCATGCCGAGAACCCGCCGAAGAAGTACCAGGACATCTACCCCATCGAATTCGACAACTCCCGCGAGTCCTGTCGGGAGTTGGTCGAGGAGACGGTACGGGTACTGCGGTTCTGGATGGAGCGGGGCGTACGCGTCTTCCGGGTCGACAACCCGCACACCAAGCCGGTGGCCTTCTGGGAGAAGGTCATCGCCGACATCAACAAGAACGATCCGGACGTGATCTTCCTCGCCGAGGCGTTCACCCGACCCGCAATGATGCACGCGCTGGCCCGGGTGGGCTTCCAGCAGTCGTACACCTACTTCACCTGGCGCGACTCCAAGCAGGAGCTCACCGACTACGTCACCGAGCTGAGCGGTCCGGCCGCCGCGTACATGCGCCCGAACTTCTTCGTCAACACCCCGGACATCCTGCCCGCCTCGTTGCGCCACGGCGGACGCGCCGCCTTCGGCATCCGTGCGGTGCTCGCCGCCACCCTCTCCCCCACCTGGGGCGTCTACGCCGGCTTCGAACTCTGCGAGAACGAGCCCACCGTCCCGGGCAGCGAGGAGTACCTCCACTCCGAGAAGTACGAGCTGCGGCCCCGCGACTGGGCCGCGGCCGAGCGGGAGGGACGTTCGCTGGCGCCGCTGCTCACCGCACTCAACCGCATCCGCCGCGAGCACCCCGCGCTCCAACAGCTGCGCGACGTGCGGTTCCACCGCACCGACAACGAGCAGGTCCTCGCCTACTCCAAGCGCAGCAACATCCCCTACGCCGACTCGGTACTCATGGTCGTGAACCTCGATCCGCAACACACCCACGAGGCAACGGTGTCGTTGGATACCGAGGAACTCGAAGGTTTCGGCCTCACCCCCGCTCAGGCACGTGGCGCCGAACCGTATCCGGTGCGCGACGAGCTCACCGGCGAGACCTACCACTGGGGCAGGGACAACTATGTGCGCCTGGAGCCCGGCAGAGCCGACGTTCCGGCCCCGGCGCACATTTTTTCTCTGCGACCGTCCCCACCGACCGGAGGGTCACCCTTTGATGAGCGTCAATGAGCCTGTCCCCGACACGTTCGAGGACACACCCGCGAAGGACCGCGATCCCGAGTGGTTCAAGCGGGCCGTGTTCTACGAAGTTCTGGTCCGTTCCTTCCAGGACAGCAACGGCGACGGCGTGGGCGACCTGCGCGGCCTCACTGCCAAACTCGATTATCTCCAGTGGCTCGGCATCGACTGCGTATGGCTGCCGCCCTTCTTCAAGTCGCCACTGAAAGACGGCGGTTACGATGTGTCGGACTACTCATCGGTGCTCCCAGAATTCGGCGACCTCGCCGACTTCGTAGAATTCGTGGACGCCGCGCACCGCCGCGGAATCCGGGTCATCATCGATATGGTGATGAACCACACCAGCGATCAGCACGAGTGGTTCCAGCAGTCCCGCACCGACCCGGACGGGCCGTACGGCGACTACTACATGTGGGCCGACGACGATTCGCAGTACGCGGACGCGCGCATCATCTTCGTCGACACCGAGCAGTCCAACTGGACTTTCGACCCGGTGCGCAAGCAGTACTACTTCCACCGCTTCTTCTCGCACCAGCCGGACCTCAACTACGAGAACCCGCAGGTGCAGGAGGAGATGATCGCGGCCCTGCGCTTCTGGCTGGACCTCGGCATCGACGGCTTCCGGCTGGACGCGGTCCCCTACCTGTACGCGCAGGAGGGCACCAACTGCGAGAACCTCCCCGCCTCGCACGAATTCCTCAAGCGGGTGCGCGCCGAGGTCGACACGCACTACCCGGACACCGTGCTGCTCGCCGAGGCCAACCAGTGGCCCGAGGACGTCGTCGACTACTTCGGCGACTACGACAAGGGCGGCGACGAATGCCATATGGCATTCCATTTTCCGGTCATGCCGCGTATCTTCATGGCGGTGCGCCGGGAGTCCCGCCACCCGGTTTCGGAGATCCTCGCCAAGACCCCGTCGATTCCGGCAAGCTGCCAGTGGGGCATCTTCCTGCGCAACCACGACGAGTTGACGCTGGAAATGGTCTCCGACGAAGAGCGCGACTACATGTACGCGGAGTACGCCAAGAACCCGCGCATGCGGGCCAACATCGGAATTCGGCGTCGGCTCGCACCACTGCTGGACAACGACCGCAACCAGATCGAGCTCTTCACCGCCCTGCTGCTCTCGCTGCCGGGCTCGCCGATTCTCTACTACGGCGACGAGATCGGAATGGGCGACAACATCTGGCTGGGCGACCGGGACGCGGTGCGCACCCCGATGCAGTGGACGCCCGACCGCAACGCCGGTTTCTCGTCCAGCGATCCAGGACGGCTCAGCCTTCCCGCGATCATGGACCCGGTCTACGGATACCAGGTCACCAACGTGGAGGCATCGAAGAGTTCGCCCTCCTCGCTGCTGCACTGGACCCGGCGAATGATCGAGATCCGTAAGCAGAACCCCGCGTTCGGGCTCGGCGAATACACCGAACTGCCGTCCTCCAATTCGGCGGTGCTCGCCTACATCCGGCACCTGAAACTGCCGGAGGGAAGCGCGAGCGAGGACGACGTGGTGCTCTGCGTCAACAACTTCTCGCGCTTCCCCCAGCCGACCGAGCTCGATCTGCGCGAGTTCGTCGGCCGCCATCCGGTCGAGCTGATCGGCGGGGTGACCTTCCCGGCGATCGGCGAACTGCCGTTCCTGCTCACCCTGGCGGGGCACGGCTTCTACTGGTTCCGGCTGCGCAAGCCGCAGGAGTGCCCGGACGCCTCGACCGCTCTCTGAGCACACCGGCGGCCCGGCCACCCGCCGGGCCGCCGGCCTCGCCCCGCTCCCCGCATGACCTCGTACGTCCCAACCCACAACGCGCGTCCCGTGGCGGCCGGCCCAGGCCGGAGGCGACGGGGCTGTTCCGCGTATCACCGTCGTGTCCGGAGGAAGCCCGGTGAAAGGTGCCATGACCGTAATCCCGGACAGCGTCCCGCTCGGTGTCGCTCTGCCGGAGACGGCCGATTCCACGCTGCTCAGCTCGCTCAGCTCGCTGCTGACCAGGTGGCTGCCGAACCAACGCTGGTTCGCCGGCAAGGGGCGCCCCCTCGACGGGCTCACTCTCGCCGCCGCCACCGAACTGCTCCCCTGCCGTCCCGGCAGCGCCACCCCGGGGCTGCTGCATCTGCTCGTCACCGCCCACCAGGGCCGCGACACCGACTGCTACCAACTGCTGCTCGGTGTACGGGCCGTACTGCCTCCCGCGCTCGTCCCCGCGCTGATCGGCCGTCCCGAGACCGGACCACTGCGCGGCTGCGCGGTGTACGACGCCGTACCCGACCCGCGGCTGACCGCCGTGCTGCTGGAACGGCTCCGCGCTCCCGGCCGCCTGGGTGCGCTGCGCTTCCTGCGAGAGGCCGGGACCGCGATCGGCTCCGGGCTGAGCCCGCGCCCGCTCAACGCCGAGCAGTCCAACTCCTCGGTGGTGTACGGCGACGCCTTCATCCTGAAGCTCTTCCGACGTGTCGCGCCCGGCTCCAACCCCGATCTGGAGCTGCCGCTCGCACTGGCCAGGGCCGGATGCCGGGAGGTACCGGCCCCGGCGGCCTGGTTCGAGTCGGCCGAACCGCCCAGCGGCGGCGGCCCGCTCACGCTCGGCATCCTTCAGCCGTATCTGACCGGCAGCAGCGACGGATGGCAGCTTGCGCTGCGCGCCCTGGCGGACGGGGAGAGCTTCGAGGGGCCCGCCCACGCACTCGGCAGGGCCACCGCGTACGTGCACACCGCGCTCGCCCGCACCCTGCCCACCGACGTACTGGCAGGCGGCGAACTGGCCGCGCTGGCCGAGGAGATGACCGAACGTCTCGACCGGGCCACCGAGGCCGTGCCGGAACTCGACCGCTACCGGCCCGCCCTGCGGGACGCCTTCCGTGCCGTGGTCGACATGGCCCGCGCAGGTCACCAGGTGCCCGTCCAGCGCATCCACGGCGACCTCCACCTGGGGCAGGTGCTGCGCACGGGCGCCTCGGCCGGCGGCGGCAGCTGGGCGCTCATCGACTTCGAGGGCGAGCCGGCGAAGTCCCTGGCCGAGCGGCGCACCCCGCAACCGGTGCTGCGCGATGTCGCGGGCATGCTCCGCTCGTTCGACTACGCCGCTCACTCCCGCGGCGCCACCGCCGCCTCGCGCGCGTGGGCGCGCGCCAACCGCCGCGCCTACCGGGCCGGGTACGAGGAGGCGGCCGGCACCGAACTGCGCGCCCAGGCCGCGCTCCTGCGGGTCTTCGAGACCGACAAGGCCGTGTACGAGGTGCTGTACGAGGCCCGGCACCGGCCCAGCTGGCTGCCGATCCCGATGGCCGCCGTCCGCCGCCTGGCCGGAGGCCCCGGATGAGATGTTCGCCGACCCCGCCGCAAGCGGTGACGCAGCCGCCGTGCGCGGCACGGGTCGCGGCGCTCGGCCCCGAAGGATCCGTTCCCGAACACCCGGTCCCCGTACCGCCCGCGACCACTGACGCCGTGCCGACGCCGAACCCAGGGAGTACCCCGTGACCGCCCGCCCGAAGGCCCCGCAGACCTCCGAACCCACCCCGCCCGCTCCCCGCGCGGGAACCGGCCGCAGGACGCGTACGACGGACCGGAAGCGCTCGGCCGAGAGCGTACCCGCGGCAGACCCGGCGCCGGCGGGAAGCCCCGACGCGGTCGCCCCTGCACGCGGTGCCGGCACCGGGGACTGGGGCGACGAACCGGCGACCGCAGCACCGTCGACCACCGGAGCCGCCGCCCGTACCGCCCAACCCGCCCGTCCCTCCCGGGCGCCGCACCCGGAGCCCGCGGCCCTGCGCCCCGCGCCGCCGCTCTCCGAGGACGAGCGCCGCCGGCTGCTCGACGGCGCCCATCACGATCCGCATGCGCTGCTCGGCGCACACCCCGCCCCGGACGGCACGCTCTTCCGGGCACTGCGACCGCACGCCGTATCGGTGCGGATCGTCGCCGAGGGGGTGGAAGCCGAGCTGCCGTCGCTGGGCGACGGGCTGTTCGCCGGCGTGCTGCCGGGCACCGCGCCCGACGCCCACCGGCTGCTCGTCGACTACGGCGACGGCCCGCTGCCGGTGGACGATCCGTACCGGATGCCGCCCAGCCTCGGCGAGTTCGATCTGCATCTGATCGGCGAGGGACGGCACGAGGAGCTGTGGCAGGCGCTCGGCGCCCGTCCGATGGTCCACCGGGGCGTGACCGGGACCCGATTCACCGTGTGGGCGCCGAACGCCCGCGGAGTGCGGGTGACCGGGGACTTCACCTACTGGGACGGCCGGGCGCACCCGATGCGCTCGCTGGGCTCCAGCGGGGTGTGGGAGCTGTTCCTGCCGGGTGTCGGGGAGGGCGCGCTCTACAAGTTCGAGGTGTGCGGGCCGGACGGTGTCCGCACCCTGCGCGCCGACCCGATGGCGCGCCGCACCGAGTGCCCGCCGGCGACCGCCTCGGTGGTGACCGACTCGGCCTACGAGTGGAACGACGCGCAGTGGATGAGCGGGCGCGGCGCCCGGCCGGTCCACCGGTCCCCCTTCTCGGTCTACGAGGTGCACCTCGCCTCTTGGCGTCCGGGGCTCGGCTACCGCGAGCTGGCCGAACAACTCCCCGCGTACGTGGCGCAGTTGGGCTTCACTCATGTCGAGCTGATGCCGGCGGCCGAGCACCCCTTCGGCGGCTCCTGGGGATACCAGGTCACCGGCTACTACGCACCGACCGCGCGGCTCGGCGGCCCGGACGACTTCCGGTACCTGGTGGACGCGCTGCACCGGGCCGGCATCGGTGTGCTGATGGACTGGGTGCCGGCGCACTTCCCCAAGGACGAGTGGGCGCTGGCCCGCTTCGACGGCACACCGCTCTACGAGCACGCCGATCCGCGGCGGGCCGAGCACCCGGACTGGGGGACGCTGGAGTTCGACTACGGCCGCAGGGAGGTCCGCAACTTCCTGGTCGCCAACGCGGTGTACTGGTGCGAGGAGTTCCACATCGACGGGCTGCGGGTCGACGCCGTCGCCTCGATGCTCTACCTGGACTACTCGCGCGAGGAGGGCGAGTGGTGCCCCAACGAGTTCGGCGGGCGCGACAACCCCGACGCGGTCGCCTTCCTCCAGGAGATGAACGCCGTCCTCCACCGCCGCTGCCCCGGCGTGGTCACCGTCGCCGAGGAGTCCACCGCCTGGAACGGCGTCACCCGCCCCACCCATCTGCCCGGCGGCGAACTCGGCCACGGCGGCCTGGGGTTCAGCCTGAAGTGGAACATGGGCTGGATGCACGACTCGCTGGTCTACATGTCCAAGGAGCCGGTGCACCGCAAGTACCACCACAACGAGATGACCTTCTCGATGGTGTACGCCCACTCCGAGAACTACGTGCTGCCGATCTCGCACGACGAGGTGGTGCACGGCAAGGGCTCGCTGGTGTCCAAGATGCCGGGCGACTGGTGGCAGCAGCGCGCCAACCACCGCGCGTACCTGGGCTTCATGTGGTCCCACCCGGGCAAGCAACTGCTCTTCATGGGACAGGAGTTCGCGCAGGGAGCGGAGTGGGCCGAGTCCCACGGACCGGACTGGTGGCTGCTGGACCCGGCCTACGGCGCGGCGGCCGACCACCGCGGCACACGGGACCTGGTGGCCGACCTCAACGCTCGCTACACCGCCGCGCCCGCACTGTGGGAGCAGGACTGCGAACCGGCCGGCTTCAGCTGGGTGGTGGCCGACGCGGGCGAGGACAACGTACTGGCGTTCCTGCGCTTCGCCGCCGACGGCAGCCCGCTGCTGGCGGCCTGCAACTTCTCCCCGGTGGTGCGCCACGACTACCGGATCGGCGTCCCCGGCGGTCCGTCGCACTGGCGCGAGGTGCTGAACACCGACGCCGAGAGGTACGGCGGCAGCGGTGTCGTCCAGCCGAGCCCGGTACCGGCCGAACAGCACGGGCAGCACGAGCAGCACGGTCGGGGGGCGTCCCTCTCGCTCACCCTGCCCCCGCTGGCGACGGTCTGGTACCAGCCGGCCTGACCCGGCGGCCGGAGCGGCGGTGCCGGCCCGGGTGCGCACCGGCGTTGCCGGCGCGCACCCGCCGTCCGTGGGGCAGAGCCGTCGCCTCGCGGGGCGGCAGCCGCTGAGGCACCGTGGAGGCCGGGGCGGTGGAACGCGTACGTGCCGCAGAACGCGCGCAAGTGCCGGCGCCGTGCGGGCGCACCGGCGCCGGCACGGCATCGGGTCGGACCGCGAGCACTGGAGAGAGCAGATGAGTGAGCACACCTACCGCATCACCGAGATCGTCGGCACCTCGCCCGAGGGGCTGGACGCCGCGATCGGAAACGGCATCGCCCGGGCCTCGCAGACGCTGCGGGGGCTGGACTGGTTCGAGGTCACCGAGGTGCGCGGGCACATCGTGGACGGCGCTGTCGCCCACTACCAGGTGGGGCTGAAGGTCGGCTTCCGGCTGGACGACGGACAGCCGTAGCCGGCACGCCGATCCTGTCGGGGCGCCCCGGGCACTGCGAGGCCGGGGCGCCCCGCGGTGCGTCCGGGCACGGCATCCGGGGCGCGAGGCGAGTGGCTGGTCCTTCGTCGGCGGAAGAGCGTGCCGCGGGACCGGCGCGAGCAGCCGGGAAGCAGGAACGGAGGCGGTCGGGGCGGGGCAGGGCGGCGGGGGCCGCGGGTACGCGCCGGGCCTCGGGGGCCGCGGGCACAAAAAAGAGGCAGGTGGGCGAGGCCTGCCTCTGAAGCATGTGGGGGGAATTTCTGTGGCTCAGGTCACTTGACCGCGCCCGTGACCGGCACACCCCGGTAGATTTTTTTAACGCTTTCTTAGCGCCTCACCCTGGAAGGAATTCCGAAGTTGCGCACGAAAGGGAACGTGCCCATCCGAGCGGCTGCCCGCACCTGCGTGTCAGGAGGGGGTCAACTGGTCGCCCATAGCCCCGTTGAGGAGGCACAGGAGGTGGAGGCTGGGGGTCGCGCCACCTTCCTCGATACGGTCGATCGCGGCCACCGTCAGCCCGGCACGCTCCGCCAACTCGCCCTGGGACCAGCCCAGTTGAGCACGGCGATCGTAAACGGCCTGGCCGAAGGAGGTGGGACACACGTGCGCCTGAGGCATCTCGGCCACTGCTTCGCGCCGGCTGCCCTTGAAGATGCGATATCCCTTGTTCATGGCTCCGCAGATTCCTTGAGTGAGTGACGAACCGGCATCACTGTCCGCCTTTCCTACGCACTAGTCAAGCTGCCCACAAGTGACGTACTGCAAGCGGAATTCAGCTTGCGAGAAGCAGCCACTTCTCGCACTTATCGCGACTGCCCGCAACGCGTCGGTGACCAAGTGAGACCGGGTGCGTCGCCACGTGGGCAGACGCGGCCGAACGGGGTCCGGTTGCCTCCGGAGCCCGGGGCAACCAACCCGGTCCGGTCGTACGGCGCGCGCGCTCGACGGCACCCCGTACGGGTGGCGGTGCCACACCTCCGCCACCCGTACGCGTGACACCCGCGTGCCGCCGCACGGACAGGACCCGGCCGCACTCCAGCAGCGTCGTCCTGTTCTACAGCGGGGAGTCCTCCTCCAAGGACAACAACGGCGGCGACCAGGGCAACTGGAACCGTGAGCACGTCTGGGCCAAGTCCCACGGCGACTTCGGCACCTCGCCCGGCCCGGGGACGGACATCCACCACCTGCGTCCGACCGACGTCCAGGTCAACAGCATCCGCGGCAACAAGGACTTCGACAACGGCGACGAGCCCGTCGAGGGCGCGCCGGGCAACAGCACCGACAACGACTCGTGGGAGGCGGACGACGAGGTCAAGGGCGACGTCGCCCGCATGATCTTCTACATGGCCACCCGCTACGAGGGCACCGACAGCCACCCCGACCTGGAGCTCAACGACCAGGTCGAGAACGGCTCCGCGCCGCTGCACGGCAAGCTCTCGGTCCTCAAGGAGTGGCACGAGGCCGACCCGCCCAGCGACTTCGAGAAGAACCGCAACCCCTTCATCGACAACCCGGAGTGGGTCGGCGAGATCTTCTGATCGCCCGCTTCCTCCTCGGTGCACAGCCGCCCCGCCCGGAAGTCGGGCGGGGCGGCTGTGCACCGAGGAGGAAGCGGGCGATCAGAAGATCTCGCCGACCCACTCCGGGTTGTCGATGAAGGGGTTGCGGTTCTTCTGGATGTCGAAGATGACGTCGTTGCGGTTCTTCTCGAAGTCGCTGGGCGGGTCGGCCTCGTGCCACTCCTTGAGGACCGAGAGCTTGCCGTGCAGCGGCGCGGAGCCGTTCTCGACCTGGTCGTTGAGCTCCAGGTCGGGGTGGCTGTCGGTGCCCTCGTAGCGGGTGGCCATGTAGAAGATCATGCGGGCGACGTCGCCCTTGACCTCGTCGTCCGCCTCCCACGAGTCGTTGTCGGTGCTGTTGCCCGGCGCGCCCTCGACGGGCTCGCCGCCGTTGTCGAAGTCCTTGTTGCCGCGGATGCTGTTGACCTGGACGTCGGTCGGACGCAGGTGGTGGATGTCCGTCCCCGGGCCGGGCGAGGTGCCGAAGTCGCCGTGGGACTTGGCCCAGACGTGCTCACGGTTCCAGTTGCCCTGGTCGCCGCCGTTGTTGTCCTTGGAGGAGGACTCCCCGCTGTAGAACAGGACGACGCTGCTGGAGTCGGCCGGGTCCTCGTCGGTCTGCTTGAGTGCGTCCCAGACGTCGCTGTAGGAGAGGACTTCCTGCTCGCTGATGATGCCGCTCAGAGCGGTCTTCAGTTCGTCGCCGGTCTTGCCCTCGGCGGCGTCGTAGTAGCCGGCGGGTGCGTCGGCCGGTGCGACGTTCGACGCGGTGGCGCCCTTCGGGGCGTTCTCACCGGCGAGGGCCTGCGGGGCGATGCCGGCTACCAGCACTGCGCTCGACACGAGCGCTATCGCCTTCCAGTGCCTGGGCTTGGAGATGACCATGTGGGGGTGTCCTCCGGGTTGACGCGCGTAGCGCAGGGCGTGGGAAGCACTGCGGCACGCGGATGACATGAACTCGACTATCGGAGCGTCGCACGCCAGGGGGCACCGAGGTGTGAACACAGTGCGTTGGTCCAGTGACGTACTCGTGGAGAGACACCCACGTGCGCACCGCCGGCACCTCGGGGAACGCCAACACCGGCTGCTACAGGCGCCATTGACCGGCTCTCGGTCGGCTCGTACCTTCCCTCCAACTCTGCTCACGCAGTTCCAGGAGGTCCCGTGCGCATCAACGCCAGGCTGACCACCGTCTCGCTCGTCGCCACCCTCGCGGCGAGTACCCTCACCGCGTGCGGCGGTGGTTCGGGGAGCGATCCGGACACGGTCCGGGTGTCCTTCAAACAGTCGATGGACAACAACGTACGCATCATGGACAACCATCTGGCCCGGATGAAGAAGCAGTTCGAGAAGGCGAACCCGGGCAAGAAGGTCGAACTCCTCCCCATCAAGGCGCCGGACGCGGACTACTACACCAAGCTCCAGCAGATGATGCGTTCCCCGAAGACGGCGCCCGACCTGGTCTACGAGGACACCTTCATGATCAACGCGGACATCACCGCCGGGCTGCTGCGTCCGCTGGACGAGTACCTGGACGGCTGGCCGGCCTGGGACCGCTACATCGACAGCGCCAAGCAGGCCGCGAAGGCACAGGACGGCAAGACGTACGGCGTTCCGGACAGCACGGACACCCGCGGCCTCTGGTTCAACAAGGAGATCTTCGAGAAGGCGGGACTGCCGACCGACTGGAAGCCCCGGACCTGGAAGGAGGTGCTGGACGCCGCACGGACCGTCAAGAAGGAGGTCGACGGCGTCATCCCGCTCAACGTGCTCACCGGCAAGGGAGCGGGCGAGGCGGCCACGATGCAGGGGCTCCAGATGCTGCTCTACGGCACCGGCGCCGATCCGGTCTACGAGCCGCGGAGCAAAAAATGGGTGACCGGCAGCCGGGGCATGACGGACGCCCTGGAGTTCGTCGAGACGGTCTTCGAGGAGCGGCTGGGCCCCGAACCCTCGGCGGCCCTGGACCCCAACGTGCAGGTCAGGGTGCCGGGTGAATGGCTGCCGGAGGGCAAGATGGCCATCGCGCTGGACGGCTCCTGGCTCGGCAACAACTGGGTGGAGGACGGCGGTACGCCGTGGCCCGAGTGGGAGAAGGTGCTCGGCCAGGCGCCGATGCCGACCCGCGACGGCCAGGGTCCGGGAGCGGTGAGCATGTCCGGCGGCTGGACCTGGGCGATCCCGGACAAGGCCGGGAACCCGGACCTGGCCTGGGATTTCATCGAGACGATGGGCAAGAGGCAGAACTCCGTGGACTGGCACGTCAGCAACGCCGGGATCGCCGTCCGCGAGGACGTCGCCGAGGACCCGGAGTACCTGAAGTCGATGCCCGGGATCGACTTCTTCACCGAGCTGGTCGAGCACACCCACTACCGGCCCGCGCTGCCGGCCTACCCGCAGGTGTCCACGGCGGCGCAGGAGGCGATGGAGTCCGTCACCACCGGCGACGCCACGGCGCGGGAGGCGGCGAAGGCGTACGACGAGCGGGTGCGTTCGATCACCGACGGGGCGGTCACCGGGAAGTGACCACCAACTCGTCGACGCGCACGGGGAGTCCGCCGCCCCGCCGGGCGTCCCCGAAGGCCGCGGCCGGCCCCGGGGCGGGCCGGCCGCGCGCCCCGGGCAGAGGGCTGCGCTGGCTGCCGATCGGGCCGGCGACGGCGCTGCTGCTGGTCTTCCTGGCCGGCCCGATCGGCTACTGCGCCTACATCGCCTTCACCGACATGCAGCTGACCGGACAGGAGTCGGCGTCCTTCGTCGGGCTGGAGAACTTCCGCCGGGCCTTCGCCGACGACGGCTTCCGCAACGCGGTCTGGCTCACCCTGGTCTTCACGCTCGTCTCCTCGGTCTTCGGGCAGAACGTGCTCGGGCTGACCCTCGCCGCGCTGATGCAGCGCGCCTCCCGGCCCGTACGGTCCCTGACCGGCGGCATCGTGGTCGCCGCCTGGGTGCTGCCGGAGGTGGTCGCGGGCTTCCTGCTCTACGCCTTCTTCCGCGACGACGGCACGCTCAACGCCGTCACCGCCTTCCTCGGGCTGCCGGGCCAGAACTGGCTCTACACCCTGCCCATCCTCGCGGTGGCCTTCGCCAACGTCTGGCGGGGCACGGCGTTCTCGATGCTCGTCTACTCGGCGGCGCTCTCCGAGATACCCGACGAGGTGAACGAGTCCGCGCAGCTGGACGGAGCCGGCACGCTCCAGCGGCTGTGGCACCTCACGCTGCCGATGATCCGCCGTGCGATCGGCACCAACCTGATGCTCAACACCCTCCAGACGCTCTCGGTGTTCGGGCTGATCTGGGCGATGACCCGAGGCGGGCCGGGCAACCGAAGCCAGACTCTCCCGCTGTACATGTACGAACAGGCTTTCAAGAACAGCCTGATCGGCTACGGCACGGCGGTGGCGCTGCTGCTGCTCGTGGTCGGCGGCCTGTTCGCCGTCGTCTACCTGCGGCTGCTGCGCGAGGACGAGGAGGGGAGCCCGTCATGACCACGACCGACCCCCGGGGTCGCGCCGGCACCCGGCCGCAGCCGCGCCGCAGGGCGCCGGCAGGCCACCCACGGAAACGCAACGCCCCTGCGCGCAACGGCCGTTGGCAGGCGAACGTCGCGCTGCTGACAGTGGCGGCGGCCTTCGCGCTGCCCCTGGTGTGGCTGGTGCTCTCCTCGGTCGACGGCGGCGCGGACCTGCGGGTGCGTCTGCCCACCGACCCCACGCTGGACAACTACAGCGCCGTGCTGACCGACGAGATCACCTTCACCCCGATGCTCAACTCGCTGCTGCTGTGCGGCAGCGCCACCGCGGTGACTGTCTGCTGCGCGGCGCTCGCGGCGTACCCGCTCTCCCGCTACCGGGCCCGCTTCAGCCGCCCGTACCTCCTGACGATCCTCTTCGCCACCAGCCTGCCGATCACCGCGATCATGGTGCCGGTCTACGGGCTCTTCGTGCAGGTCGAGCTGATCGACACCGTGTGGGGCACCTCGCTCTTCCTCGCCACGGCCCAACTGCCCATCGCCGTCTGGCTGATGAAGAACTTCATGGACGGTGTGCCGCGTTCGCTGGAGGAGGCGGCGTGGACCGACGGGGCGTCGGCGATGCAGGCGCTCGGCCGGATCGTGCTGCCCCTGATGGCGCCGGGGGTGATGGTGGTGACGGTGTTCTCGTTCGTGGCGATGTGGGGGAACTTCTTCGTCCCCTTCATGCTGCTGCTCAGCCCCGACCGGATGCCGGCCTCGGTCAGCATCTTCACCTTCTTCGGCAACACCGGGCAGGTGGCGTACGGGCAGCTCGCCGCGTTCTCGGTGGTCTACTCGACGCCCGCGGTGCTGCTCTACGTGCTGATCGCGCGCCGCCTGGGTTCGGGCTTCGCACTGGGCGGCGCGGTGAAGGGGTGAACGGACACACCCGCCCGTACCGCCCCTGCGTGAGCGGGACGGCCCCTGCGCGAGCAGGACCCGGGGGCGGCCGGCTGTTGTGCGGTCCTACGAGCTCGGGCGGGCCGAGGGGGTCGCGCTTCGGCGGAACGCACCGGCTCGTTCCCGACCGGTAGCGGCCTAGCGTGAACGGATGCGCCAGTCCCCGCCCTTCGACGCCGACGCCGCCCGCCGACTGCGGCGGGCGCTCGGGATGACCGAGGCCCAGGTCGCCGACGGCATGGCGGCCTCCTACGGCGTACGGGTCGGCCCGGAGACGGTACGGGCCTGGGAGAACCGCGACGGCACCCCCGGGTCCGCCGAACTCACCGCACTCGCGGGGGCGCTGTGGTGCGACCCGTCGGAGTTGATCGGCACCCCGCGCACCCTGCGCGAGCACCGCCTGGCCACCGGGGTGCCACAGCCCGACGTGGCGATGCGGCTGGGCATGCCGTTCGCCGAGTACGAGCGGGTGGAACGCACCGGGCGCTGGACCGGGACCGACCGCCAGGCGGCGGTCCTCGCCGAGCTGCTGCGGCTGCCGCCGCGCGCGCGGATCGCGCTGACCGGACGGGAGGCGGAGCTCGCCGGGCTGCTGCGGAGCGCGGCGAGCGTGCGCTGGCAGGCGTACGTCCGGCCCGTCCACCGGATGCTGCCGAGCCTGACGAAACGGCGCGTGGAGCGGGTCCTGGAGCGGTTGCACGACGAGTACCACCGGCGCAGCTTCGTCTCGCTCAGCTGGATCGACACCAACAGCGAGACCGCCCGCGGGCCCGCCGACGCGGGGCACCGCTACCTGGACGAAATCGACGCCCACTTCTGGGAGTTGATCGACCGGGCCTGACCGCCCGGCGACGGAGCGCGGGCGGTCGGCTCACCGCCACCGCACGCCCCCGCTCACACCGTCACCGGGCCGTCGGCAGCTGCTCAGAACACCGCTTCGGTCTCGTCCATCCGGTCCTGGGGAACGGTCTTGAGCTCGCGAGTGGCATCGGCGAGCGGCGTCATCACGATGTCCGTACCGCGCAGCGCGGTCATCATGCCGAAGTCGCCCCGGTGGGCGGCCTCCACCGCGTGCCAGCCGAAGCGGGTGGCGAGCACCCGGTCGTAGGCGGTCGGGGTCCCGCCGCGCTGCACGTGGCCGAGGATGACGGGCCTGGCCTCGGTCCCGATGCGGTGCTCCAGCTCGGTGGCGAGCCGGTTGCCGATACCGACGAAGCGCTCGTGGCCGTACTGGTCGATGTTGCCCTTGCCGTACTCCATCGATCCCTCGGCCGGGCGGGCGCCCTCGGCGACGCAGACCACGGCGAACTTCTTGCCGCGGCTGAAGCGCTCCTCGATCATCTTGCACAGCTCGTCCACCGCGAACGGCTTCTCCGGCAGGCAGATGCCGTGCGCGCCGCCGGCCATTCCGGCCTCCAGCGCGATCCAGCCCGCGTGCCGGCCCATGACCTCCACGACCATGACCCGCTGGTGGGACTCCGCGGTGGTCTTGAGCCGGTCCATGGCCTCGGTGGCGACGCCGACCGCGGTGTCGAAGCCGAAGGTGCGGTCGGTGGCCGAAATGTCGTTGTCGATGGTCTTCGGCACGCCCACCACCGGCAGGCCCGCGTCGGAGAGCATCGTCGCGGCGGTCAGCGTGCCCTCGCCGCCGATCGGGACGAGTGCGTCGATGCCCAGCCGCGCCATCAGCTCCTCGCTGTTGTCGCAGGCGTCGCGCAGCCGGTCCCGCTCCAGTCGGGCCGAGCCGAGAATCGTGCCGCCGCGGGTGAGGATGCCGCTGACGGAGTTGAGGTCCAGTGGCCGATAACGGCCCTCGAGGAGGCCCTTGAAGCCGTCCTCGAATCCGATGACCTCGTCGTCACGGTCCACGACGGCGCGGTGCACGACCGACCGGATCACGGCGTTCAGACCGGGGCAGTCGCCGCCGGCGGTGAGGACTCCGATGCGCATGCTGATCCTGCTCCTGATCGGGGGACGGTCCGGATGCGGAGGGATTGTTTCATGTGTTGAACGCAGGATGTGACCCTGTCCATATGCTGTGGCCCGGCACCAGGTGCGGAGCCGCGCGCAGGTACGGTCGAGAAGTGGTTCGGTACGAGAAGTGGAGGGTTCCGGACGGCTGCCGACCGCGGGCGCACCCCGTGGGAACCGGCCACCGCCGAACTCCCGCTCACAGCCGGGCCCCGGGTGGTTCTCCGGCCGCCCCGGTGGCCCCCAAGCCAAGGAGCGAGCACGCGTGACCCGCAGCGTGTACATATCCAGCGTCGGAAGAGGCGACGGCAGACAGGTCGTCGAGCTCGGGGTGATGGAGCTGCTGGCCCGGCAGGTGGACCGGGTGGGGGTGTACCGTCCGCTGGCCCACGACGGCCCCGACCCGCTGCTCGACCTGCTGCGCAGCCGCTACCGGCTCGGCCAGTCCACCGCCGCGATGACCGGCCTGAGCTACGACGAGGCCGCCGCCCTCCAGGCGCAGAAGGGCAACGACGAGCTGGTCTCCCGGCTCGTGGACCGCTACCACCTGATCGCCCGGGACTACGAGGCCGTACTCGTCCTGGGCACCGACTACGTCGGCACCAACCTTCCCGCCGAGCTGACCCTCAACGCACGGTTGGCCAACGAGATGGGCGCCGCCGTACTGCCCGTGGTGGGCGGGCTGCGGCAGAGCGCCGAGTCGGTCGTCCACGAGGTGCGCAACGCCCGCCATGCGTTCGCCTCGCTGGGCTGCGAGGTGATCGCCACCCTCGCCAACCGCGTCGACGACGCGCACGCCGCGCAGGCCGCCAAGGAGCTCGGCGGCCATCTGCCGGAGCCGGTGTACGTGCTGCCGGAGGAGTCGGCGCTCTCCGCTCCGACGGTGCAGCAGGTCGTGGACGAGCTCGGCGCCGAGGTGCTGCTCGGAGACCCGGCGGGGTTGGCGCGCGACTGCCGCAACTTCGTCTTCGGCGGCGCCATGCTGCCCACTTTCCTCCCGGCGCTCACCGAGGGCTGCCTCGTACTGACGCCCGGGGACCGCGCGGACCTGGTGATCGGAGCGCTGGCCGCGCACTCGGCCGGGGCGCCGCCGATCGCCGGTGTACTGCTCACCCTCGACCAGCGTCCCGGCGAGGAGACCATGGCGCTGGCGGCCCGTCTCGCCCCGGGTACACCGGTGGTCGCGGTGCCCGGTGGCTCCTTCCCCACCGCCGGTGAACTGCACACGCTCAAGGGCAGGTTGAACGCGACCAACCCGCGCAAGGCGGAGATCGCGCTCGGCCTCTTCGAGTCGCACGTGGACACCGGCCAGCTGACGGAGCGCATCTCGGTGGTGCGCAGCGACCGGGTCACCCCGATGATGTTCGAGCACGAGCTGATCGAGCGCTCCCGGGCCGACCGGCGCCACGTCGTCCTGCCGGAGGGGAGCGAGGAGCGCGTGCTGCGCGCCGCCGAGGTGCTGCTGCGGCGCAACATCTGCAACCTGACCCTGCTCGGCGAGGACGCCGTCGTCCGCAAGCGGGCGGCCGACCTCGGCGTCGATCTCAACCTGCTCGGCCCCGAGGACGTCGGGTGGGGCACGGAGGACACCGGAGCCACCGCCCGCGTCGTCGACCCTGCGACCTCCCCGCTGCGCGAGCGCTTCGCCGAGCTGTACGCGGGGCTGCGCGCACACAAGGGCGTCACCCACGAGCTGGCGTACGACGTGGTCGCCGACGTCTCGTACTTCGGCACGCTGATGGTCCAGGAGGGCCTCGCCGACGGCATGGTCTCCGGCGCGGTGCACTCCACCGCGGCGACGATCCGGCCCGCCTTCGAGGTGATCAAGACCAAGCCGGACGCCTCGATCGTCTCCTCGGTGTTCTTCATGTGCCTGGCCGACCGGGTCCTGGTGTACGGCGACTGCGCGGTCAACCCGGACCCGGGCGCCGAGCAGTTGGCGGACATCGCGATCCAATCGGCGACAACGGCGGCGCAGTTCGGCGTGGAGCCGCGGATCGCG
Source organism: Streptomyces tardus (assembly GCF_018101125.2). Classification (GTDB taxonomy): domain Bacteria; phylum Actinomycetota; class Actinomycetes; order Streptomycetales; family Streptomycetaceae; genus Streptomyces; species Streptomyces tardus. The sequence continues at coordinate 339,582 of NZ_JAELVF020000001.1, forward strand.
ATGCTCTCGTACTCGACCGGCACCTCGGGCTCGGGCGACGATGTCGAGAAGGTGCGGCGGGCGACCGAGCTGGTGCGCGAGCGGCGGCCGGACCTGCTGGTGGAGGGGCCGATCCAGTACGACGCGGCGGTGGAGCCCTCGGTGGCGGCGACCAAGCTGCCCGGCTCCCCGGTGGCCGGGCAGGCGACCGTGCTGATCTTCCCCGACCTGAACACCGGCAACAACACGTACAAGGCGGTGCAGCGTTCGGCCGGCGCCGTCGCGGTCGGGCCGGTGCTCCAGGGGCTGCGCAAGCCGGTCAACGACCTCTCGCGCGGCGCACTCGTACAGGACATCGTCAACACCGCGGCCATCACCGCGATCCAGTCGCAGGGCAGGACCGACGGCGGCGAGCGCACCGCGGCGCGCACCGAGAGGAACGACAGCCGATGAGCGGCCGGAACACGAGCCCGGCGAACCGGGTGCTGGTGCTGAACTCCGGTTCGTCCTCGGTGAAGTACCAGCTGTTGGACATGGCCGACCGGTCCCGGCTGGCCGTGGGGCTCGTCGAGCGGATCGGCGAGGAGTCCTCGCGGCTGGTCCACACCCCGGCCGACGGCGAACGGCGGGAGCGGCGGGCGCCGATGGGCGACCACGGCGCGGCCCTGACCGCCGTCGCGGCCGAACTCGCCGCGGACGGCATGGGCCTGGACTCGCCCCGGCTGGCGGCGATCGGGCACCGGGTGGTGCACGGCGGCAAACGGTTCACCGCGCCGACCGTCATCGACGAGGAGGTGCTCGCCGAGATCGAGCGGCTGGTCCCGGTCGCGCCGCTGCACAACCCGGCCAACCTCACGGGAATCCGCACCGCGCGTGCGCTCAACCCGGAGCTGCCCCAGGTGGCGGTCTTCGACACCGCCTTCCACACCACGATGCCCGAGCACGCGTCTCGCTACGCGATCGACGTGGAGACCGCGGACGCGCACCGGGTGCGGCGGTACGGGTTCCACGGCACCTCGCACGCGTACGTCTCGCGGGAGACCGCGCGGCTCCTCGGCCGGGATCCCGCCGAGACCAACGTGATCGTCCTGCACCTGGGCAACGGCGCCTCCGCCTCCGCGGTGCGCGGCGGCGAGTGCGCGGACACCTCGATGGGCCTGACACCGCTGGAGGGCCTGGTGATGGGCACCAGGTCGGGCGACATCGATCCGGCGGTCGTCTTCCATCTCTCCCGGGTCGCCGGGATGTCCACCGACGAGGTGGACGAACTGCTCAACAAGCGCAGCGGGTTGGTCGGGCTGTGCGGCGACAACGACATGCGGGAGATCGTCCGCCGCCGCGACGAGGGCGACGCCCGGGCGAAGTTGGCGTTCGACATCTACGTGCACCGCCTGCGGAAGTACATCGGCGCGTACACGGCGGTCCTCGGCCGGGTGGACGCGGTGGCCTTCACCGCCGGGGTCGGGGAGAACTCCGCACCCGTTCGGCAGGCGGCGATAGAAGGGCTGGAGGGGCTCGGCCTCGGACTCGACACGGAGCTGAACTCCGAGCGCTGCGACCGCGCCCGCCTGGTGTCGCCGCAGTACGCTCGCGTCGCCGTCGCCGTGGTCCCGACGGACGAGGAGCTGGAGATCGCAGCCCAGACGTACGCCCTGGTCAGGTCATGATCGGTGAGCCGGGTCACCCCAGTTACGTTTCGCGTCTAAACAAAACGATAGGATCGCCCCCATGCGTCGTTCCAAAATCGTCTGCACCCTAGGCCCCGCCGTCGACTCCTTCGACCAGCTCAAGACGCTGATCGAAGCCGGTATGAACGTGGCCCGATTCAATATGAGCCACGGCACCCAGGCGGAGCACCAGGAGCGGTACGACCGTCTCCGCAAGGCCGCCGAGGAGACCGGCCGCGCGGTCGGCGTGCTGGCCGACCTCCAGGGACCGAAGATCCGCCTGGGGACCTTCGCCGAGGGACCGGTGGAGCTGGTCCGCGGCGAGGAGTTCACCATCACCTCCGAGGACGTCCCCGGTGACCGCACCATCTGCGGCACCACCTACAAGGGGCTGCCCGGAGACGTGTCCAAGGGCGATCCGATCCTCATCAACGACGGCAACGTCGCGCTCCAGGTCGTCGAGGTGGCGGGCTCGCAGGTCCGCACCATCGTCATCGAGGGCGGCGTGATCTCCGACCACAAGGGGATCAACCTGCCGGGCGCCGCGGTGAACGTCCCCGCGCTCTCCGAGAAGGACATCGACGATCTGCGGTTCGCCATGCGGATGGGCTGCGACATGGTCGCGCTCTCCTTCGTCCGGGACGCGGCCGACGTGCGCGACGTCCACCGGGTGATGGACGAGGTCGGCCGCCGGGTTCCGGTGATCGCCAAGGTCGAGAAGCCGCAGGCCGTGGAGAACATGGAGGAGGTCGTCCTCGCCTTCGACGGTGTGATGGTCGCGCGCGGCGACCTCGCGGTGGAGTATCCGCTGGAGCTGGTGCCGATGGTGCAGAAGCGCCTCGTGAGCCTCTGCCGCCGGAACGCCAAGCCGGTGATCGTCGCGACCCAGATGATGGAGTCGATGATCACCAACTCCCGTCCCACGCGCGCCGAGGCGTCCGACGTCGCCAACGCGATCCTGGACGGCGCGGACGCGGTGATGCTCTCCGCGGAGTCCTCCGTCGGCCAGTACCCGATCGAGACCGTCAAGACGATGTCGAAGATCGTCCAGGCCGCCGAGAAGGAGCTGCTCTCCAAGGGGCTCCAGCCGCTGGTGCCGGGCAAGAAGCCGCGCACCCAGGGCGGTTCGGTGGCGCGCGCGGCGTGCGAGATGGCGGACTTCCTCGGCGCCAAGGCGCTGGTGGCCTTCACCAAGTCCGGTGACACCGCGCTGCGGCTGGCCCGCTACCGCACCGAGCAGCCCATCCTCGCCTTCACCGAGGACCCCCACACCCGGAACCAGCTGACGCTGGCCTGGGGCGTGGAGACGTTCGTGGTGCCGCGAGTGGAGAACACCGACGCGATGGTCGACCTTGTCGACCAGGAACTGCTGAAGCTCCAGCGGTACAACGCGGACGACGTGATGATCATGACCGCCGGCTCGCCGCCCGGCGTGGTCGGCACCACGAACATGGTGCGCATCCTGCACCTGGGCCAGGAGAGCTGAACCGGCCGCCGTACGACGCCGGCCGAGCGGGCCGCGTCCGTACGGCGCCGCCGGGATCCGGCCGAAACGCCTCGGGCCGTACCGCATGTGCGCGGTACGGCCCGAGGCGTCTCCTGTCAGCTGCGTCCGGACGTCACTCCAGGCCGAGACGGAGGCCGGGCACCTTCAGCGTGCCGCCGAACTGACCCGCCTGGGTCACCTGCGCGTCGGTGAAGACGGCCGCCGGAATGTCCAGCGGAGGGGGCGACTCGGGACTGAAGGTGACCGGGATGAGCCCGAAGAGGTTGCCCTTGAGCTCCTCGGTGTACATCGTCACGGTGCTGTCGCGGAACGTGGAGGTGCTGCCCTCACGGCTGCGGATGTGCTGGTCCGTGCCGCCGGGCCCGACCACGACCTGGTGCAGGTCCTTGATGTCGACCTTCTCCGCGGTGAACTTCAGCACCCGCTTCTCGATGCCGCTGTACGTGCGCACCTTGACGATGCCGTGGTACTTCAGTCCGCCGAGGCCCAGACGCGTGGTGTTCAGCTTGAAGGGCTCGTCCGGCACCAGTGCGGGAGTCTCCTCCCGCTCGGCACCGTCGAAGGCATCCTTGTCGAACTCCGGGCAGGGGAAGGGCTTCTTGCCGGACGCGTCCTCGCCGGCCTCCCCGTCCTTCGCGGCCTCGGCAGCCTTCTCGGCGTCCTCGGCCTCGCGCTCCTTGCGGTCGGCCTCGGCCGCCTCCTCGGCGGCCTCCTTGATCTTCTTCTCGGTGGCCTCGCGCTTCTTCTTCGCCTCGGCCGCCTTCTCCTCGACCTTCTCGGCTGCGGACTTCCCGTCGCCGGACTTCCCGTCGGAGCCCTCGTCCTCGCCCGCGGCGGAGTCCCCGGAACCGGAGTCGGACTCCTTCTTCTCCTCGGACTCCTTGTCGCGGTCCGGGTTGAAGAGGTCACGGAGCTTGTCGCCGATGCCCAGTGGGTCGAGCGGATTGCGCTTCGGCTCGTCCTCGGGTTCCTCGTCCGAGTCGCCGGGCTCGTCCTGCGGCTGACCGGGCTCGTCCTGCGGCTTGTCCTTGCCGGGCGAGGGCTTCTGCTCCGGCCCGTCCGCGTCCCCGCCGTCGGGCCGGTCGCCCGCGGAGCCGCCGCTGCCGTCGGACTCCTCGGGCCCGTCCTTGCCGGACTTCTCGCCGTCCTTCTCGCTGCCGTCGGCGTCCTTCCGGTCGTCGGCCCCCTCCGGATCCCGGTCGGGCGCCGAGACGCAGGGCCCGTCGCGGAACGGGTTCTGGCCGCCGGGCTGGGCCTGCGCGAGCTGCGGGCTCAGGCCGACCCCGAGCAGCAGCGCCGACGGCATGGCCATGAACGCGATCCGGCCGCCCGAGGGAAGTCGGGTCAGCAGCGGTTTCCTGGGCGCCGCGTGCCGCGGCCCCTTCGCCATGCGGTCCTCACCCGGCACGCGATCCCCCGTCCAACTGGCCTGCCTCGGCGCGCGCGTCGGCCTTCTCCGTCGGCGCCCCGGACTCCTCGGAAGTCTCGGAGTCCTTGAAGCCCTCGGAGTCCGACGCGGACGTGGTCGGCTCCTCGCCACCGTTGCGGCGGTGCTTGTTGGCGGGAGCGTCCTGGTCCTCGCCCGACACCCAGGCGATGCCCATGGCACCGCCGATCAGTGCGAGCAGGAACCCTGCGAGGAACCCGCCGAAATTGGAGACCACCAGGGACACCAGTCCCAGCAGAATGGCGGCGACGCCGGCGAACACCCGTGCGTGCCGCTGGAACCAGAAGGTGAAGCCCAGAACGATGAGCAGCACGCCGATGATCAGCGAGCCCGATCCGGTGGTGGTGGCCAGTCGCAGCGAGAAGTCGCTGAAGCTCGGATCGGCGTACGGGATGTAGACGATCGGCACGCTGGCGAGCAGGGTGAGCAGGCCCGCCCAGAACGGGCGCTGCCAGCGCCAGTGACGAAACGACACGCGCCAGCGGGCCAGGCGCTCACGCGCTGCCAGGGACTCGGCACTCATTGAAATACAGCTCCCTCGGGCCGGGCAGTAGAGGTTCGTGAGGTACCGGCGGGGAGGCGGACCGTGCCCGCCTCCCCGTCAATGCCTCAGAAGCACTCGTCCTTGCCCTTCTTGACGTCGAGCTTGAGACCGGTGAGCTTGAAGGTGCCGGCGTTGGTCGCCCACGCGTTCTGCTGCACGTCGGTCAGTACGGCCGAGTCCGCCTCCTGGGCGAAGTTCCCACCGGGCACGTTGTCGCCCTTGCCGATGGCCGGGCCCTTCGTCGCGTCACCGGCGGCCACACCGATGTTGATGTTGCGGAACTCGGCCTCGGCACCGAGCGAGTCGGCGTCGATGTAGAGGTTCGACGCCTCGACCTTCTTGGAACCGCCGCCGGCGTTGAGTGTGAGGGACATGTCGCCGAAGCCCGGCACGGGTATCACGACGGACTGACAAAGACCCGATATCTCGGCCTTCTTGAACGCGGAGACCGCAACCGGGACGGTCTTCCCGCCGTGCTGCTTGACAACGGTGCCGTACTGCACGAAGCCGGTGCCTTCGAGCCGGTCGACGGCGATCTTGGTTTGCTGACCGGAAATGCTGAACGACGCGGCCAAAGCACCTTGGCCGAGTGCGACGCCAACCGCCGCCGTCGCCGCCACGCTTGGGACCATCACGACGGCGAACCGCCGCCACTTGGTCTTGCCACGAGCCACAGACTCCATGACTTTCCTCCATCTCGGACGTACATCTGCCAGCCGGCTCTCTGACGCGGATTGGCCGGCGGGGACAGGAGAAGCGCTACGTCCTCGGGAGAAAGATCGCCGCCCGCCGAGGGATGACATCCGGTCATCTCGGCCGACGACACTCACCCCCCGAGCGACAACCACATGGCCGCGCACGGTGACGCGACCGGACGGGCGGTGCCCACGGGTGAGTGAGCACTGCCCGCAGCCGTGAACCGTCAACTGCGGTTCGCGGTGCACTCGGTGGGGTTCCGCCCTCCGTCGGCACCGATTGGATGTCGGGGCAGGGAAACGGACCGAGCGTGGCGATCGTCGTCTATTTACCCGGTGTCGCACAAGGGGCTCGTTACCTATGAGTAACGGCCGGATGTCCCGCGGACTCGCCGCTCCTGTGAACGAGCACACAGGGTCGCCCCGGCACAGTGCCCCACAGGGGGTGAAACCGGACGGGCGGCGGGCGAAATGCCGGTTTCTGTTTACCGCGAGTAACAACGTTCCGTGACGGCTAAATTTTGGCAAAACCCAGGCGCAACATGGCTTTGTCAACAAGGCGTCCCCGCGCCCCTGACCAACAGGGACACGGGGACACGAAGAGCGGGACCGGGAGGCGGGAACGGCTCGCACGGAAACGCCGCACCGGTCACCTCAACACCCGGCCCCTCGCACCGCTTCGGAGGCCGCGCACTCGGCGCCGGGCCCGGCAAGCGGCCACTCGAATGTCAGAAGAGCACCCGGGCCAGCGCACTGCGCGCGGCCACTACGCGCGGGTCCTCGGGGCCGACCACCTCGAAGAGCTCGAGCAGCCGCACCCGCGCGGCGTTCCGGTCGTCCCCGGCGCCGCGACGCACGGTCTCCACCAGGCGCCCGAAGGCGTCCTCGACATGGCCGCCGGACAGGTCCAGGTCCGCCACCCGCAGCTGCGCCGTCGCGTCGCCGGGGTTGTCCGCCGCCTCCTTGCGCACCGCCGCGGGGTCCAACTCCCGTACCCGACGGATGAGTTCGGCGCGCGCGAGGCCGAGCTTCGCCTCGGCGTCGGCGGGGTTGGCGTCAAGTGCGCGCTGGTACGCCTCGGCTGCGCCCTCCGCGTCACCGGCCGCGAGCGACTGCTCCGCGGCAGCGAGCACCGGGTCCACCGGCGCCTCGGGCTCCTGCTGCTCGACCTCCGCCTCGGCGGAGGGGTCGACGGGCGCGCCGACGATACCGAAGCGCTCTTCGGCCGCCTGGATCAACTGGTCCAGCACCTCGCGGATCTGGGCCTCGGGAGCCGCCCCCTGGAACAGCGGCAGCGCCTGGCCCGCGATCACCGCGAACACCGCCGGAATGCCCTGCACCCCGAACTGCTGGAAGAGCGCCTGGTTCTGGTCGACATCGACCTTCGCGAGCACGAAACGGCCCGCGTACGCCTGCGCGAGACGCTCCAGGATCGGCCCGAGCTGTTTGCACGGCTCACACCACTCGGCCCAGAAGTCGATGACCACCGGAACCTCGGCCGAGCGCTCCAGTACATCGCGCTCGAAACCGGCCTCGTCCACGTCGATCACGAGGCTGCTCGGTGCCGGTGCACCCTGCTCACCGGATGCGGCGTTCCGCTCGCGCGTCTCCTCCGCCTTCTGTCGGGCCTCTCCCGCCGCCTTCACGGCAGCGAGGTCGACCACTCCGCTCATGGGCATGTTCCTTGGCTGCATGGGTCCAGTCTCCCTGCTTCCGGGCGCGAAGTGGTAGCCGAACCGAAAGCCGGTGCCGAAGCGGGCGCAACGCAGGCGCCACCGCCGTCGTCCCGGGCCGCCACCCCGCCCGGTCGACCGGCTGCCGACCGGCGCGAGCCGCCTGCCGCTGCCCTCTGCCGCCGTACGGCCCGCCGCTCGCCCGCAGGGCCGACGCCGCCGCGAGCCGGTGCTGCTCGGGCACTGTTCGGTGCTCTTTGGTGCTCTTTGGTGCTGCCGCGCCGGGTGTGCCACTCAGGCCCGTCGCGGGTCGTTCGGTGCACCGGGTCCCCACCCGGCACCTGTGGTCGTCGCAGCGAGAGGCAAAGCTTTTCGCTACGAGTCGTAGCGTAACTGATGTACTCGATAAGGTCACCGCATGGCCCGACCACGCAACGCCGCCACCGACCTGGCGATCCTGGACGCAACCCGCGCCGAACTGGTGGAAAAGGGCTGGTCGAAGTTGACGATGGCGGCCGTGGCCGAGCGTGCGGGTGTGGCCAAGACCACGCTCTACCGCCGCTGGCCGGGACGCAGCGAGATGGTCGTGGACGCGGTGGCCGTGCTCTTCGACGAGCTCGAACTCCCCGACCGGGGCAGCCTCCAGAGCGATATCGAGGGCGTGGTGCTGTCCTTCGCCTCGCTCATGAGCCGCCCGGAGGCCAAAACCGCCCTGATGGCCGTCGTCGCGGAGTCGACCCACAGCCCCCAGCTGCGCGACCGCATCCGCACCGCCGTCGTCGACCGGCAGAAGCGTCTGGTGCGCCAGGGCAGGCTGCGCGCCCAGGAACGCGGCGAGCTCCCCGCGGACCGCCCCGACTCCGCCGAGGACGAGCAGCTCATCGACCTCACCTTCGACGTGGTCGCTGGCGCGGTCGTCCACCGGGTGCTGGTGAGCGACGAGCCCGTCGACGAGCAGTGGGCCGCAGCCTTCGCGCTCCTGCTGGTCGGCGGCATCACCGCGGTCAGCGGCTGACCGGGCCGCCCGATCCGGCGTACGCGCCGCGCCGCCGTCCGGACCGGCACCCCCGGCCGTACGTCGACACCCGGCCTCGTTTCCGGCCCGACCACCGGCCCCGACCAAGACGCCCACCCGCACGCCCGACCGGGCCGACCGGGCCGACCGGGCCGACCGGGCCGAAGCGTCCCTGCGCCGGAGCGCCCATACTGGTCCCATGGCTGCCGACGCCGCGCGGAACGAGTTCGTCCCGCTGCCCGGGCTGCTGCCGGGCGCGGTGGTCTCGGCCGTCGGCTACCGGATGGCCGATTCGGCCCCCCGCGTGCACCGCGGCCTCCCCTCCCCCGCGTTGACCCTCGTACTGAGCCTGGACGAGCCGATCGTCACCGGCCGCTCCCCCGCGCACGCCACCGGGCCGCAGGCGCACCGCGAGGGAATCGTCCTCGGCGGGCTGCACACCGGTCCCGCGTTCATCGCCCAGCCCCACCGGCAGGCCGGCATCCAGCTCGCCGTACGGCCGTGCGCGGCACGGGAGTTGCTCGGACTGCCCGCAAGCGAGCTGGGGATGCTGGGCAACGACGTCGGGGCGGTGCTCGGGTCGGGTGCGGACCGTCTCCGGGAGCAGCTGCACGAGGCGCAGGACTGGACCGAGCGGTACGTACTGCTGGCCGCCTTTCTGCGCCGACGACGCGAGGAGGCCGCCCGCCGTCCCGGCCCCCGTCCGGAGATCACCGAGGCGTGGCAGTGGATCGCCCGACACCGGGGCGCCGGCTCCATGGAGGGACTGGCTCGCCATGTCCTGCTGAGCAGAAGGCAGTTGACCGAGCTCTTCCGCGCAGAGCTGGGCGTCACCCCGAAGGCGGCGTCCCGGCTGATGCGCTTCGAGTACGCCCGGCAGCAGATCGTCCGCACACTCGGCCGGGGCGCGGCTCCGGACCTCACCGAGGTGGCCCACACCACCGGCTACTACGACCACTCCCACCTGGTGCGCGACTTCCGCCAGTACACCGGCACCAGCCCGACCGGCTGGCTGGCCGAAGAGCGCCGAAACATCCAAGCCGGAGCACACCAGCGCAGCGAAGACTGGGGCACATGAACACACAGAACAGCACCCCCGCCCCCACCGTCTGGCCGACCCTGCTCGCCGACGACGCCCACGCGCTCATCGACTTCCTGGTGGAAACGGTGGGCTTCGTCAGAACCGCCGTGTACGCCGACGGCGACCTGGTCGCCCACGCCCAGCTGGACTGGCCCGAGGGCGGCGGCATCATGCTCGGCTCCCACCGACCGGACGGCTCCGCCATCGCCCAGCCGCCCGGCACCTGCGGCAGCTACGTGGTCACCGACCGGGTGGACGAGATCTACGAGCGGGTACAGCGCGCCGGAGCGCGCATCGTCCGCGAACTCGCCGAACAGCCCTACGGCAGCCGGGAGTTCTCGATGGCCGACCCGGAGGGCAACCTCTGGTCCTTCGGCCACTACCGCGGCGAGCCGCCCACCACCGCGTAACCCCCGCCCCCGGCCCTGCAGTCCCTACAGCCGGGCCGGGCCCGGACGCAGAGCCCGGCCCGCACCGCCGGGAGGCAGGACCGTGCGCTCCGCAGCTCCCGCCGGCACCCGCACGGCACCGGAGCCGAGCGCCCCGGCGTGCCTCGCGCGGACCGTGTCGGGCACGCCGGTCGCACGCCGCTCCGTGCGGGGCGGGCGGGACAGGAGGGGCCGGCCGGCTCAGAAGCCCGGCGGCTCCACGTACTCGCCCCACTCCTCGCGCAGCACCCCGCAGATCTCCCCGAGGGTGGCCTCCGCGCGAGCGGCCTCCAGCATCGGTTCGATCATGTTGGAGCCGCCGCGGGCCGCCTCCAGCATCCCGCGAAGCGCCGCCTCCACCGCGGCCCCGTCACGCCGTTCGCGCCGTCCGGCGAGGGCTGCGACCTGTGCCCGCTCCACCTCGTGGCCGACCCGGAGGATCTCCAACTCCCCTGTCACCGAACCGGTGCTGACGTTCACCCCGACGACCTTCTTCTCGCCCTTCTCCAGCGCGCGTTGGTAGCGGAAGGCGGCCTCGGCGATCTCGCCGGTGAACCACCCGTCCTCGATCCCGCGCAGAATGCCGGAGGTCATCGGACCGATCGGATGCCTCCCGTCGGAGTGCGCGAGGGCGCCGCGGTCCCTGATGCGCTCGAAGATCCGCTCGGCGTCCGCCTCGATGCGGTCGGTGAGCTGCTCGACGTACCAGGAGCCGCCGAGCGGATCGGCCACGTTGGCCACGCCCGTCTCCTCCATCAGCACCTGCTGGGTGCGCAGCGCGATCTCGGCGGCGCGCTCCGAGGGGAGGGCGAGCGTCTCGTCGAGCGCGTTGGTGTGCAGGGAGTTGGTACCGCCCAGCACCGCCGACAGTGCCTCGACCGCGGTGCGCACGACGTTGTTGTACGGCTGCTGCGCGGTCAGCGAGACACCGGCGGTCTGGGTGTGGAAGCGCAGCCACTGCGCCTTCTCGCTGCTCGCCCCGTACACCTCGCGCATCCAGCGCGCCCAGATGCGACGGGCGGCGCGGAACTTGGCGATCTCCTCGAAGAAGTCCAGATGCGCGTCGAAGAAGAAGGAGAGGCCCGGGGCGAAGGTGTTGACGTCCAGGCCGCGGCTGAGACCGAGTTCGACGTAGCCGAAGCCGTCCGCCAGGGTGTAGGCCAGCTCCTGCGCGGCCGTCGATCCGGCTTCCCTGATGTGGTAGCCGGAGACCGAGACGGGCTTGTACGCGGGCACCGCGCGCACGCAGTGCTCCATCAGGTCGCCGATCAGACGCAGATGCGGCTCGGGCCCGAAGATCCACTCCTTCTGGGCGATGTACTCCTTGAAGATGTCCGTCTGGAGCGTGCCGTTGAGCACCTCGTGCGCCACTCCCTGGCGCTCCGCGGCGACCAGGTACATGCAGAAGACGGGCACCGCGGGCCCGCTGATGGTCATCGAGGTGGTGACCTCGCCGAGCGGGATGCCCGCGAAGAGGGTCTCCATGTCGGCGGCCGAGTCGACAGCGACGCCGCAGTGGCCCACCTCGCCGAGCGAACGGGGGTCGTCGGAGTCCCGGCCCATCAGCGTCGGCATGTCGAAGGCGACGGAGAGCCCGCCGCCGCCCTGCTCCAGGATTTTTCGGTAGCGCTCGTTGGTCTGCTCGGCGTTGCCGAAGCCGGCGAACTGGCGGATGGTCCAGGTGCGTCCGCGGTAGCCCGTGGAGTGCAGACCGCGGGTGTACGGGTACTCGCCGGGCCAGCCGATCCGCTCGAAGCCCCGGTAGACGTCGCCGGGACGCGGACCGTAGACCGGGTCCACCGGATCGCCGCCCAGCGTGGTGAAGTCCGCTTCCCGCTTGTGCGCGGCGTCGTAGCGTTCCTGCCAGCGCCGACGCGCCTCGGCCATGGCTTCAGCATCCATGAACCGAATGTACGCGGATGTCCTGATTCACCACCGGAGCCGCCGCCGACCGGCCCTCGACCGGGAAACGACTCGGGTGCGGGCGGGCTCGGCTCAGCCCCAGACCCAGCCGGGCCCAGACCGACCCGGGGCCAGACCGACCCGGCCCAGACCGAGCCGGGCCAAGACCGACCCGGGGCCTCAGACCTCGACCGGCTCGGGCTCGTCCCGCTCGATCAGGGGCTCGACCTCCCGGCTGATGCGGGGCTCGACGAAGAACGCGGCCACCGGAATACAGCCGACGACCAGCACCCAGAGCAGCTTCCCGAACGGCCACCGCGCCTTGCTTCCGAGGTCGAAGGCGAAGACGACGTACACGATGAAGAGCACACCGTGGATCTGGGAGACGACGAAGGTGTCGCCGGTGTCGAAGCCGTACTTGGCGACCATGAACCCGCAGAAGACCAGCAGCCACACAGCGGTGACATAGGACATCACCCGGTACCGGGTCAGCACACTCTGCTTCATGCACACGAGCGTAACCGGGCCCTCCGACAGCACCGTCGGCGCCCCGTAGGCGCCGCTCAGCCTTCCTGGAAGTCCCCGGCGGCGACCCGCAGCGGACGCAGCAGCGCGAAGATCTCGTCGCACTCCTCGGCGTCGTAGGTGCCCAGCCCGAAGTCCATCGCCGTCAGGTCGGAGGTGGCGGCGTCGCAGACCTCGCGCCCCCGGTCGGTGACCGAAGCCAGGGTGCCGCGGCCGTCGTTGGGGTTGGGACGGCGGTCCACCAGACCGGCCCGTTCCAGCCGGTCGATGGTGTTGGTGACGGAGGTCGGGTGCACCATCAGGCGCTCGCCGATCTTCGACATCGGCAGCGCACCGGACTGGGAGAAGGTGAGCAGCACCAGCGCCTCGTACCGGGCGAAGGTCAGCCCGTACGGCTTGAGCACCGCGTCCACCTCGGCCAGCAGGATCTGCTGAGCGCGCATGATCGAGGTGATCGCGGCCATCGACGGCACCGACCCCCAGCGCTGCTTCCACAGCTCGTCGGCGCGGACGATGGGGTCGAAGGAGAGACTGAGCGGCTTGGGCACCGTCCGACCCTACCCAACGGCAGCCCGCCGCCGGGGGCCGATGCCCCGCGATACGGGTGCCGGGACGCAGGAAGCCGGGAGGCGCGCAGGACGCGTCTCCCGGCTTCGGCCGGTGACCGTTCCGCGCGGACGGCGGGGTCAGGGCAGGTGCACCCACTTCGCCTCGGACGGCGTTCCGTCCTCGTCGACCAGGAAGAGCATGTAGTAGCCGGGCGGCACGGTGGAACGGTCTTCGGGCACGTTCACCGACACCGCACCCGCCTTCCGTTCCACCGGCAGCTCCACCGAGCGCTGCTCGACGTCCGTGACGTGGGTGACAGCGCTGGGACGCATCAGCCGGGCCTTGTCGATCCGCTTCGCGTCCTCGGTGGCGAAGGTGGCGTCCTGCCCGGGCGTGAGCTTCCCGGGGCCCTCTCCGATCACCGGCCGGTTCTCGCCCCGCTCGCCCTGGAGGTAGGGCGGGGTGTAGATCTCCACCCGCTTCTCGAAGGTGCCGAGCCTGGTGTTGGCCCTGTCGCTGTAGAGGGGGTCGGATCCGAAGGTGGCGACCCGTCCGTCGGGCAGCAGCACCGCCGCGGCGTGGTAGTTGCGTCCGACCTTCGGATCAGCGGCGGGGGTGAACTCGTTCTTCGCCGGGTCGTAGAACTGCGCCTTCAGGATGTCGCTGCTGCTCCGGCCCCGGTAGTCCTTCGAACCGCCGGTGGTGAAGACGGTGTCGTCGGGCAGGATCACGCTGTTGAGGTAGCGGGTGCCCTGCGGCAGGTCCGGACCGTCCTTGTACTCCGGCGCCTTGGCCTTGAGGTCGACGATCGAGGTGCGCGGAGTGGACTTCTCGGACTCTCCCACTCCGCCGCCGCCGAGCACCATCACCTTCCGGTCCTGCGCCGGCGGCAGCAGCAGCGAGCTGGAGGTCTCCAGCTGGTCGGTGTCGGTCATGCCCTCGATCTTGGTGAAGGTGTTGTCCTTCAGGTCCCAGGTGCCCGGCTCCCGGCCCTTGTCCGCGTCGCCGTAACCGGCGTTGGAGCCGGAGTAGAAGAGCTTGTCGTCCCCGGTCAGATAGAGCGCGGGATAGGTGGGGAAGTAGCGCTTGGGCGCGGTGGACCACTTCCTGGTCTTCGGGTCGTACATCTCGTTGTCGCCCTGGAGAATGTCGCCGATCTCGTCGAGGCCGGAGACCGAGAGGACCTTCCCGTCCTGCATCGTGACCAGCGTCGGGTACCAGCGCGCCTCGGCCATCGGGTCGACCCGGACGTACTTCTCGGCCACCGGGTCGAACTCGAAGGTGTCCTTGATCCCCTGGAAGTCCTGGTCGTCCAGGGTGATCTTCTCCGCGAGGCCGTAGAGATCGTCGGCCTCCTTGCCCTTCAGGCCGAGGATCTCGTACTGGGCGGGTTCGTCCCTGACCGATTCCTCGCCCTCCTCCACCGCCTCGACGAAGACGCGCACCTCGCTCGCGGTGATGTCGATCTTGCCGTCGTCGTCCTCGTCCTTCTCGGCCCGGGGCACGACCACGGGGAAGTCGGAGACGTACTCGGCACCGTCCGGGCCGCGGAAACGGGTGCCCTCGGGAAGCGTCTTGGGCTTCGCGGGGTTCTCGTTCTTGATGAGCATCCCGCCGCCGGCCTTCTTGACGCTGTCGCCGAGCTGCTCGTAGCGGGCGGTGCCGCCCGCGACCAGCAGCTTGCCGTCGTCGAGCTGGGCGTGGCCCGCGCAGAAGACGTCCTCGGGGGTGTCGATCTTCTTGAACGAGTCGTTCGCCGGGTCCCACAGGATGCTGTCGAAGGTGCCGGAGTCGAACTGCTTCTGGTCGTTGCCGGAGCCGGCGATCAGCAGGACCTTGCCGGTGTGGAGCAGGGCCGCGTGCATCGAGTTGCTGCGGAACTCCTTCGGCACGTCGGCCATCGACCACGAGCCGTACTCCGCCTTGTACTCCGGCCGCGAGATCCGGTACTCCTCGTACCGCTCGGAGGCGAAGCCGATGGTCGCCGGTGCGTTGAGCGCGGCCAGGACGACGGTGATTCCTGTGCCTATCGCGGTCTTCTTCAGCCTGGCGCTCGGACGGTAGGGCATGGATCAGCTCCCGGTCGAGGTCATGACGAGCTCCTTCTGGGGCTCGTCCTGGGGCGGCTCGCTGCTGCCCCGTCTGCTGCGGTACTCGGTGAAGGCCCAGATCGCGATCGGCGCCACCGTGATGACCAGGGCGAGCACGGTCCAGGTGCGCATGGCGACATGGGTGTGGTCGAGGACGACGGAGGCGAGGAAGCCGCTGCCGAGCAGCGCGGCCCAGAAGAGGTGGATGCGGAAGGTGCTCAGCCGGTCGGGGCTGGCCGACCCGCCCTTGGGCGTCACCACGAAGCGGCAGGTGCGCCGGAAGACCGCCGCGATCAGCGAACGCGCGTACACCGGGGCGCAGATCGCCGACATGGCCATGCCCGCGAGGCCACCGGACCCCTCGGGCTCGTGCGGTGAGACGTTGTGGCGCCGGTTCCAGATGTAGAGGCCGATCTGGAGGGCCGCGACATCGCTGTAGAGCATCAGCCAGACGGCCGCGGTGACCTGTGTGCCGGAGGCGCCGAGCCACAGGAAGAGGGTGCAGCTCAGCGCGCCGAGCATCCAGGTGATCGCGCTCATCGGGTAGTAGGCGAGCATCAGCGAGTAGTTGAGCAGCTTGCCGGGCGCGAACCGCTGGGGGCGGCGCCAGTACTGCTGGATGAGGGTCTCGTAGGTGCCGCGCGACCAGCGCATCTGCTGGGTGAAAAAGTCCGTCCAGCATTCAGGGCCCTCGCCGACGGCCAGCACGTCCGGGGTGTAGACCGAGCGCCAGTGCCGGTTGGTGAGGGGGTTGCGGGTGCGGTGCAGCTCGAAACCGGTGGCCATGTCCTCGGTGATCGAGTCGTACAGGCCGCCGACCTGCTTGATCGCGCTGATGCGCACCGCGTTGTTGGTGCCGACGAACATCGCCGAGCCGTACCGGTTGCCCGCGCGCTGGATGAGCGCGTGGAAGAGGAACTGCTGGCTCTCGGCGAACTTGGTCACCGGCTGCACGTAGTTGCCGTACACCTGGGGCCCGACCACGAAGGCGATGTCCGGGTCGCGGAAGTAACCGAGCATCCGCTCCAGGTAGTTGGGCAGCGGTACGTGGTCGGTGTCGACGGAGGCGAAGAAGTCGTAGGAGTCGCCGTGCATGGCGATCCAGGCGTTGTAGTTGCCGTGCTTGGTCTTGGCCCGGTGGACGCCGGTCTCCCGGTTCCACTCGGGGACGCCCTTGCGGGTGAAGTGGTGGACGCCGAGCTCGGCGCAGAGTTCGCGGGCCTGCGGGTCGTCGCCCTCGTCGAGCAGCCAGACGTGCAGCAGCCCGTCGTGGTGCATCCCGACCGCCGCCTCCAGCGTCGCGCGCACCATGGCGATCGGTTCCTTGCCCGGCACGTAGGTGGTCAGGAAGGCGACCCGGGTCCCGGCCTCGGGGTGTACCGGCACGGGGTCGCGGGCGACCATCGTGGCGTGGGCGATAGAGATGACGTTGATCAGCCGGAACAACTCGATCAGCCCGATGCAGCCGAGCATGACCGCGTCGGCGACCAGCAGATACGCCGGGGCGTTGTCGCGGTCGGTCCAGTGCGAGGGCCAGACCAGGAAGAGCAGCAGCACTCCGGAGAGCAGCGGTGCCGCGGTCATCAGCAGTACGGCGCGCACACGGTGGGGTTCCGCGCTGAGCAGGCTCTGGTACCTGACTCGGTAGGGGGTTTCCGCCGGCGCGAGTGGTCCCGCGAGACGGCTGTAGGTCTCGTAGTCGTAGCCAGACAGCCGCACGGGTCCCTCCGCTCAGCCGAGATAGATGACATTCCTCAGCAAAAGGGACAGCGGGCGGGGTGTCGAATGTTGGTGATGCAAAGGTGGCCCAGCGTCAGATCCGCTGGGCCACTCGACGCGGAACGAGGGGGTACGGGGCTGCCGGTGCGTCAGCTGAGGCACCGGCAGCAGCCCGGGGCGCCGCTCGCCGCTGGCTCCGCGCCCCGGAAAACGCCCGGGGCGGGGGCGTTGCTCAAACGCTCTCCTCGCGCTGCGGCTCCTTGCGGGCGCGCTCGGCGATCGCACCGGACTTGATCTCCTCGCGGAGCAGCTTCTCCGCGTAGAAGCCGCCGGCGGGCAGTACGGAGAGGGCGAAGCAGAGGACGGCACGACCCAGCGGCCACTTGGTGCGGTTCCAGGCGTCGGCCCAGAAGAGGACGTAGATGATGAAGAGCACACCGTGAACGGCGCCCACCACCGGGACCGCGTTGAAGTCGGTCGTGCGCTTGAGCACGGAGCAGACCAGCAGCAGGAGGAAGGAGACGGCCTCGGGCGAGCTGACGAGTCGGAGTCGGTTGAGCGCGGCGCTGGTCTTGGGGTCCATGGGAGGTCCTCGGGTTTGTGAACGAATGCACAAGCACTGTCATTGTGACAGCCTCCCGGGCGTTGCTCCGACCGGGGTAGGTTGTGGGCTGTGGCGCATTTCCGGGTTGAGGGCAGCAAGGTCCTGGCGGTCGATCTGGCCGGGGACGCGGTTCGGGCGAAGAACGGCTCGATGGTCGCGTACGAGGGGCAGATGTCCTTCAAGAAGCTGACCGGCGGCGGGAACGGCCTGCGCGGCATCGTCACCCGCAGACTCACCGGCGAGCAGATGGCGGTCATGGAAGTCACCGGCCGGGGCACCTGCTACTTCGCCGACGGGGCCCGCGACATCAGCCTGGTCCGGCTCGGCGGCGACAAGCTGCACGTGGAGGCGAGCAACCTGCTCGCCACCGAGGGCGGCCTGCGCACCGGCACGACGTTCACCGGCCTGCGCGGCACCTCGCAGGGCAACGGGCTCTTCACCACGACCGTCGAGGGCCAGGGGCTGGCAGCGGTGATGTCCGACGGCCCGGCCCTCGCGCTGCGAGTGGACGCGCAGAACCCGCTCCAGGTCGACCCGGGCGCGTACATCGCGCACACCGGCAAGCTGACGCAGAAGCTCCAGAGCGGTGTCACCTTCCGCACGGTGATCGGCGAGGGGTCGGGCGAGGCGTTCCAGATCCGCTTCGAGGGCGAGGGCCTGGTCTACGTCCAGCCCAGTGAGCGCAACACGATCGGGGGCGAGCTCTGATGGGGTTCCAGCGGCTGAGCACCAAGATGGTCGAGGCCCAAGTGGCGCCGGGACAGCGGATCTTCAGCCAGCGGGGCGCGATGATCGCCTACCGCGGCGAGCTCAGCTTCACCCCGAACCTGATGAGCGGCCAGGGCGGCGTCATGTCGGCCATCGGTCGCCGGGTGCGCGGCGAGGCGGCACCGCTGATGACCGTCGAGGGCAACGGCACCGTGATGTTCGGGCACGGCGGCCACGAGGTGCATGTGATCGATCTGACCGGCGAACTGCTGCACGTGGAGGCCGACCGGCTGCTCGCCTTCGACGGCGCCCTCCGGCAGGGCACCGTCTTCCTCGGCTCGCAGGGCGGAGTGATGGGCATGGTGCGCGGACAGGCCACCGGGCAGGGGCTGTTCACCACCACTCTGGAGGGGCAGGGCTCGGTCGCGGTGCTCGCGCACGGCGGGGTGCTGGAGCTGAGCGTCGCCTCCGACCGTCCGGTCAACGTCGACCCGCAGGCGTACGTCGGCCACCGGGGCCGACTCACCAACCGGCTGACCACAGCGCTGAGTTGGCGGGACATGGTCGGCCGCGGGTCCGGAGAGGCGTTCCAGTTGGAGCTGTCCGGCCAGGGGACGGTCTTCGTGCAGGCGAGTGAGGAGAAGCTGTGAGCGACCCCGTCGAGTACGACGTGCGGACCCTGCCGTCCAACGACAACGCCAATCCGTACGCCTTCAGCGTGGAGCTGGCGGGGCAGTGGTTCCTCCAGAAGGGCAAGATGATCGCCTACTACGGGCAGATCAGCTTCGACGGGATCGGCCACGGCCCGCTGGACGGCCTGATCGCCTCCAGCTTCCACAGCCCGCTGCACGCCGCGGACTGGGTGGTGGCCAACGGCCACGGCAAGCTGCTGCTGGCCGACCGCGCGTACGACATCAACTCCTACGACCTGGAGGACGGCAACCTCACCGTCCGCTCGGGCAATCTGCTCGCCTTCGAGCCGAGCCTGTCGCTCAAGCAGTCGATCATCCCGGGCTTCGTCACGCTGATCGGCACCGGCAAGTTCGTCGCCGCCTCCAACGGCCAGGTGCACTTCGTCGAACCGCCGATCCGGGTCGACCCGCAGGCGCTGGTCGGCTGGGCGGACTGCCCCTCGCCGTGCCACCACTACGACCACCAGTACCTGCGCGGCTTCCTCGGCGGCGTACGGCATCTGACCGGCATCGGCGGGGCGTCCGGCGAGGAGCACCAGTTCGAGTTCACCGGTGCGGGGACGGTGCTGGTGCAGTCGACCGAGAAGATGCTGGACGAGCAGTCGGTCGGCGGCACACCGCAGCAGCAGGGTGTCCCCGGCGGCCCACCGCAGCCGTAGCGCGGGCGCGGCGGGGCGGTGGATCCGGGCTCCGGAGCAGGTCGCGGGGTTGTCCCGGTCTCAGGTGCCCACGTTCGGATCCCTGCCGGGTCGCTGCGGGTGGTCACGGACCGCGGCGGTCCGAGGACCGTCAGGAGCTGGGTAAAGTCGCGTTATGGACATGGAAAACGGCCACGGCGCGAAAGCCGAGCAGGGTGCGACTCGGTGGCTCACCCCGGCTGAGCAACGGGCCTGGCGGGCGCACCTGGACGCCAGCCGGATGCTGACGCACCAGCTGGAGAAGGACCTCCAGCCCTTCGATCTGACGATGAACGACTACGAGATCCTGGTGAACCTCTCGGAGTCGGACCAGCACCGGATGCGGATGAGCGATCTGGCGACCGCGACGCTCCAGTCCAAGAGTCGTCTCTCCCACCAGATCACACGGATGGAGAAAGCCGGGCTGGTGCGCCGGGAGCACTGCGACACCGACAAACGCGGGCTGTTCGCGGTGCTCACCGAGCACGGCTGGACGACCATGCGGCAGGTGGCTCCGCACCACGTGGACTCGGTGCGCAGGCACTTCATCGACCTGCTGCCGCCGAGTGCCCTCAGTGCCCTGGAGGACTCGATGGCCCCGATCGTCGACCGCCTGCGGGAGCGGCGCGGGCGGTTCTGAGCGGGGTGGGTGCCGGCGGCCGGAGGCGGGGCCCGGCTCGGTCAGTCGGCCAGGGGCAGGCGGAGGGTGAAGAGCGCTCCGCCCTCCGGCGCCGCCGTGAGGGTCAGGGTGCCGCCGTGCCGGGTGGCGACCTCGCGGGCGATGGCCAGGCCGAGTCCCGCGCCGCCGTCGTCCCGGCTGCGGGCGTCGTCGAGGCGTACGAAGCGTTCGAAGACCCGGTCGCGTTCGGCCTCGGGCACACCCGCGCCGTCGTCCGCGACCTCCAGCTCGGCGAGCCGGTTCCCGCCCGCCTCGGTCGCGGTCGTGCGCACCGAGACGCGGACCCGTCCGGTGGCGTGACGCTGGGCGTTGTCCAGCAGGTTGCCGAGGATGCGCGCCAACTGCCCACCGGATCCGGTCACTTCGGCCGACTCCAATGGCTGAGCGGTGAGGGGGTGGGGATCGGTGGTACGGCGGTCCAGCTCCTCGTCGACCAGCGCCGCGAGGTCCAGCCGCGCGCCGACCGGCCGTTCACCCGCGTCGATGCGGGCGAGCAACAGCAGGTCGGCGGCGAGGTCCTGGAGCCGTACGGTGTCGTGGACGGCGCCGGGCAGATCGAGCAGCTCCGGGTGCGCCTCGGCGACCTCCAGCTGGGTGCGCAGTGAGGCGATCGGGCTGCGCAGCTCGTGCGAGGCGTCGGCGACGAAGCGGCGCTGCCGCTCGACGGAGGACTCCAGCGCGGTGAGGGTCTCGTTGGTCGTACGGGCGAGTCGGCCGACCTCGTCCTCGACCTGCGGCTCGGGAACCCGGCGGCTGAGGTCGGTGGAGCGGGTGATCTCGGACATCTCCTGGCGGATGCCGTCCACCGGCCGGAGGGCCTGCCTCGTGACGCGCCAGGTGGTGACCGCAACGATCGCCAGCAGCAGCGGACCGCCGATGAGCAGGGCGTTGCGGATGGTGTCCACGGCGGCACGCTCCAGATCGAGCGGGGCGCCAGCGTAGATGGTCAGGGTCTCACCGCGCGGGGTCTTGGCCTCGGCGACCGCGAAGCGGTAGTCGCCGCCGCTGCCGTCGACGACGGCGCTGCCGCGGACGAAGTCCAGGTCGTCGTCCACCTCCCCGGGGCCGAGCGGGTCCTCGCCGTCGTTGTCGCCGTTGCCGTCGCCGTTGCGCGGGCGTTCCCGGTCGTCATCGTCGTCGTCATCGTCGTCGTCATCGTCGTCGTCCGGGTTCGAGGGCGCGGACTTCTCCGGCGAGGGTCGGGTCGGTGTCGGCGAGGCGGCGGGGCCGACGGCCTTCACGCCTCCGGCGGGCGTACCGGTGATGGAGTCCAGCCCGTCGCTGACGGCACGCACCCGGTCGTTGCCGTCCAGGATCTGCACCGGCTGGTCGCCGACCTCGATCGAACCGAGCGCCGTGCCGGTGGCGATCTGGCCGGCCACGTCCCGGGCCCGCACCTCCGCCTGGAGGTCGACCTCGCGGATCAGGTTCGTCTCCAGCAGCCAGACCACCGCGACGCCGGCCGCGGCCAGTGCCACCGCGACCACGAGGGTGGCGCCCAGCGCCGCGCGCGCCTTGACGGAGGCGAAGAACTTACCGGTCATCGGAGACCAACCGGTATCCGGCGCCGCGCACGGTCACGATCAGCCCGCCGCCGAGCTTGCGACGCAGAGTACTGATGTAGACCTCGACGATGTTCGGGTCGCCGTCGTAGGCGAAGTCCCACACGTGCTCCAGGATCTCGGACTTGGACACCACCTCGCCCGGGCGGACCGCGAGCTGCTCCAGTACGGCGAACTCCTTGGCGGTGAGCGTGGGTTGGACGTCGTTGCGGGCGACGGTGCGCGCCGCGCGGTCGACGGTGAGCGAGCCGATGCGCAGCACGGGCGAGGCGCCGGTGCCGCGTCGGCGCAACAGCGCCCGGATGCGGGCGAGCAGCACGACGTAGGAGAACGGCTTCGTCAGATAGTCGTCGGCGCCGGTGTCCAGTCCCTCGGCCTCGTCGTACTCGCCGTCCTTGGCCGTGAGCATCAGGATCGGCGTCTCGTCCCCGGCTGCGCGCAGCATGCCGCAGATCCGGTAGCCGTTGACGCCGGGCAGCATGATGTCCAGCACGATCAGGTCGTACGGGTTCTCCGTGGCCAGATGCAGCCCCTCGTGGCCGTCGTGTGCCACGTCCACCGCGAAGCCCTCCGCCGTCAGGCCCTTGGCCAGTGACGTCGCAAGTCTCCGCTCGTCCTCCACGATCAGCACGCGCATGGGGCAAGAGTGGCAGACGCTTCCTGAAGCCCTCTTCAGCTTGCTTCAGGAAGCCTTCAGGCAGCACCGGGCAGTGTGAGTGCTGTCCGGTCGACGAGGCCGGACGGGAGCCCCGCTCGGGGGCGAGACTCTTGTGGAGGCACACCATGAAGCGCAACGTCATCATCGCGACCCTGGCCGCTGCGGGCGTGGCGGGGGGTGCGGTGCTCGCAGGCACCGCCTTCGCCGACGACGGCGACGACCGCAAGCCCGCGTCCCGCACCCTCAACGCCGGTGCGGACGACGCCGGTTCGGACGACCGGGACGACCGCGGTGGGAGCAAGGACGGCAAGGGCAACGGCGGCTCGTGGATCAGCGCCGAGCAGGCAGTCGGCCAGGCGCTGAAGGCCGAGCCGGGCCACGCCTACAAGCTGGAGCTGGAGGACGACGACCGGGTCTGGGAGGTCGACATCCTCACCGAGGACGGCGAGTGGCGCCGGGTCGACGTCGCCAGGAAGGGCGGCGAGGTCGTCTCCAGCCGGACCGATGACGACGACGACCGCAACGAACGGACCGCGAAGCAGGTGCGCGCCGTTCTGGCGGACGCCAAGACCTCGCTGGCCGACGCGGCGCGCATCGCCAACGAGCGGGTCCCCGGCACGATCGACGAGATCGACCTGGAGAAGCGCGGAACGGTGTGGAAGGTCGACTTCGAGAAGGTCGACGGCCGCGATGACGACGACGACGTGGAGCTGCGCGTCAACGTCGAGTCGGGCAAGGCCACGGTCCACGACGACGACCGCGATGACGACCGGGACGACCGGGACGACCGGGACGACGACCGCGACGACCGCGACGACGACTGATCGCCTCGCGCTCCGCTTCCGAGGTCCGACGCCCGCCGGGTCGCCCCTCCCGTACGGCTCGTACGCACGCGTACGAGCCGTACGGGAGGGGCGGCCCGTACGTCGTTCAGTGCGGGGGTGCGGCTGCGGCGGTGAGGCAGTCGAGCAGCCGGTCGGCCGCGGTGTACGGGTCGAGCCGGCCGGCGGTGATCTCCTCGGCCAGCGACTCCAACCGGCCGCCAGACGGCAGCTCCGCCAGGCGCTGCCGCAGCGCGGCGACCACCAGCGACTCCAGCTCGCGGGCCGCACGGCGCCGTCGCCGTCCGGCCAGGACCCCGTGCTCCGCCATCCACTCCCGGTGGCGGTCGAGCGCCGCCACCAGCTCGGGGACGCCCTCGGCCCGGCTGGCAACGGTGCGCAGGATCGACGGCCGCCAGTCCCCCGGTTCACGGGCCTCGCCGAGGCCGAGCATGTGGTTCAGCTCCCGCACGGTGGCGTCCGCACCCTGGCGGTCGGCCTTGTTGACGACGTACAGATCGCCGATCTCCAGGATGCCCGCCTTCGCCGCCTGCACCCCGTCGCCCATCCCCGGCGCCAGCAGCACCACCGAGGAGTCCGCCAGGCCCGCGATGTCGACCTCGGACTGGCCGACACCCACCGTCTCCACCAGCACCACGTCGCAGCCGGCCGCGTCCAGCACCCGGATCGCCTGGGGAGCGGCGCGGGAGAGCCCGCCGAGGTGGCCGCGGGTCGCCATCGAGCGGATGTAGACGCCCGGGTCGCCGACGTGCTCGGACATCCGGATGCGGTCGCCGAGCAGCGCACCGCCGGAGAACGGTGAGGACGGGTCGACCGCCAGCACTCCGACCCGCGCGCCCGTGGCCCGATAGGCGGAGACGAGCGCCGAGGTGGTGGTCGACTTGCCCACTCCCGGCGCACCGGTGAGCCCGACGACGTGTGCGCCGGCACCGTGCGGGGCGAGCGCGGCCATGACCTCCCGCAGCAGCGGCGAGGCGTTCTCGACCAGGGTGATCAGTCGGGCCACGGCGCGGGGCCGCCCGGCACGGGCCTGCTCCACGAGTCGGGCGATCTCCGTGTGCTGCGCCACCATCGCCGCGTGCTCCTCGCCGTCGGGGCGGGGTGCGGCGCCGGGCCGCGGCCGTACGCGGCGGACCGCCCGCACCCCTGGGTGAGAGCAGGGTACGGGCGGTCCGTCACGAGAGTCGGTGACGCCGCGACGGGCGGCGGTACCGTGGCGGAGCACCGGCCCGCCGGGTGTCGCGTTCCGATCGAAACACCGGACGCCCCGATGGCCGATGACCGGGCCGGGCCGGGCCGCCGCGGGGACGACCGCGCCCGGGCGCCGCCGGGTTCAGGCCCGCGGGACGCGGACGAGGAGGGCGTCGCCCTGCCCGCCGCCGCCGCACAGCGCCGCCGCGCCCAGACCGCCGCCGCGCCGCTTCAGCTCCAGCGCCAGGTGGAGCACGAGCCGGGCGCCGGACATGCCGATGGGGTGGCCGAGAGCGATCGCGCCGCCGTTGACGTTCACCCGGTCCTCGCTGACGCCGAGGTCCTTGGTGGACTGGTGCGCCACTGCCGCGAACGCCTCGTTGATCTCGATCAGGTCCAGGTCCGCGACCTGCGCCCCCTCCTTGCCGAGGGCGTGCAGGATCGCGTTGGAGGGCTGGGACTGCAACGAGTTGTCCGGGCCGGCGACGTTGCCGTGGGCGCCGATCTCGGCGATCCACTCCAGGCCCAGCTCCTCGGCCTTGGCGCGGCTCATCACCACGACCGCCGCCGCGCCGTCGGAGATCTGGGAGGCGGTGCCGGCGGTGATGGTGCCGTCGGAGGCAAAGGCGGGACGCAGCTTGGCGAGGCTCTCGACGGTGGTGTCGGCGCGGATGCCCTCGTCCTCGGCCACCACGACGGGCTCGCCCTTGCGCTGCGGGATCTCCACGGGGGTGATCTCGGCCTCGAAGAGCCCGTTCTTGCGGGCGGCGGCGGCGCGTTGGTGGGAGGCGGCTGCGATCCCGTCCTGCACCTCGCGGCCGATGCCCAGGCGGGTGTTGTGCTGCTCGGTGGACTCGCCCATGGGCACTCCGTCGAAGGAGTCGGTGAGCCCGTCGTGGGCCATGGAGTCGAGCATCTCCATCGCGCCGTACTTGTGGCCGGCGCGCGAACCGGGCAGCAGGTGCGGCGCGTTGGTCATGGACTCCTGGCCGCCCGCGACGACCACGTCGAACTCGCCCGCGCGGATCAGCTGGTCGGCGAGGGCGATGGCGTCCAGCCCGGAGAGACAGACCTTGTTGATCGTCAGCGCCGGGACGTTCATCGGGACACCGCCCTTGACGGCCGCCTGGCGGGCCGGGATCTGGCCGGCGCCCGCCTGCAGGACCTGGCCCATGATCACGTACTCGACCTGGTCGCCGGTGACGCCGGCGCGCTCCAGTGCCGCCTTGATCGCGAAGCCGCCGAGGTCGGCACCGGAGAACGGCTTCAACGAGCCGAGCAGACGTCCCATGGGTGTACGCGCGCCCGCGACGATCACGGAGGTGGTGCCGGTCGTGCCACTCATGCCGAGGCCCCTTCGGTGGAAAAGTGAATGAGGGTTAACCTCCAGCTTACTGAGCGGTACTGAGCCCGGTCATCGTCCTGGAGGTGTGACCGTGCGCACCTTGCGCAACCGGCCGTGTACCGATGTCCTGGTCCCATGCTGACGCGTATCGACCACATCGGGATCGCCTGCCACGACCTGGAGCGGACCGTCGAGTTCTACCGGGCGACCTACGGCTTCGAGGTGTTCCATCGCGAGGTGAACGAGGAGCAGGGCGTGCGCGAGGCCATGCTCAGGATCAACGGCACCGACGACGGCGGCGCCTCCTGGATCCAGCTACTGGAGCCGGTCCGGGAGGACTCCGCGGTCGCCAAGTGGCTGGCGAAGAACGGCGAGGGCGTCCACCACATCGCCTTCGGCACGGCCGACGTGGACGGCGATGCACAGAAGATCGGGGACAAGGGCGTGCGGGTCCTCTACGACGAGCCGCGGACAGGGTCGATGGGCTCGCGGATCACGTTTCTGCATCCGAAGGACTGCCACGGGGTCCTCACCGAACTGGTGACCTCGGCCGGTGCGGAGAAGCCCGCGGCGCCCGAGCACGGCAGCGAATCGGCGACCGATCGGTGAAGGACGCCCGATCCGGTACGGAACGTGACGGACAGTCGCCAAATGCGGTCGCACCACTACGCCTTGTGCACCGCGGGGTATCGGGTCGGCCGCGGGTCTGAACAAGGCGCGACCGGCCGCCGTGAACATCGGTAGAGTGGCGAAGCGGCGTACGGCACGAACAGGCTCTCCACACCCGTTCCGCCTCCCGCCGATGATCTGACACCATTTCCTCGGAACGTCTCGCCGGGATGTTCTTCACATCCTTCGGGATGGCGACGCTTCTAGCAGGAAGACTGGACGTTCACACCTTGTCGACCAGGGGACGGATGGGACCGCGAAGTGCGGGGCTACGACCGCTACGAGGCTGACGACCACCTCTCGCGTTTCGAGGCCGAGATGGAGCGGCTGAAGAAGGAGCGGGACAAGGCCGTCGACCACGCCGACGACCTCGGCTACCAGGTCGAAGTGCTCCGTGCCAAGCTGCACGAGGCGCGGCGCAGCCTTGCCTCGCGCCCGGCAGGGTACGACAACCTCTCCAGTCAGGCCGAACAGCTGCTGCGCAACGCCCAGTTGCAGGCCGAGCAGCTGCGCGCCGACGCCGAGCGCGAGGTGCACGACGTACGTCTGCGGACCCAGCGCCTCCAGCAGGAGGAGTCCGAGGCACGCTCCCGGCTCGAGTCCGATCTGCACAGCGAGGCGGTGCGCCGCCGCCAGCAGCTCGACCAGGAGCTGGCCGAGCGCCGTTCGACCGTCGAGTCCCACGTCAACGAGAACGTCGCCTGGGCGGAGCAACTGCGCGCACGCAGCGAGTCGCAGGCCCGCCGGCTGGTGGAGGAGAGCCGCACCGAGGCCGAGCAGTCGCTGAGCGAGGCCCGTACCGAGGCCCAGCGGCTCGTCGAGCAGGCCAGGCAGCGGCTGGCGAGCGAGTCGGAGACCGCGCGCTCCGAGGCCGACGCGGTGATCCGTCGCGCCAGGGCGGACGCGGAGCGGCTGCTCAAGGCCGCCTCGGAGCAGGCCCAGGAGGCCGCCGAGCACGCGGAGCGGCTGCGGCAGTCGGCCAGTTCGGAGTCCGAGGCCTCCCGTCAGGAGTCGGCGACCCTCAAGTCCCGGGCCGAGGAGCGGATAGCGGAGGCGGACCGGTCCGTGCGCGAGGCGCGGACCGAGGCGGAGCGTCTGGTCGAGGAGGCCAGGAGCGCCGCCGCCAAGGAGTCGGCGGACACCGAGTCGACCAACGAGCAGCGGGTGCGCACGGCCAAGGCCGAGGTCGCGCGGATGGTCGGCGACGCCACCAAGGATGCAGAGACTCTTAAGAGCGAGGCGGAGCAGAAGCTCGTCGACGCCCGTACCGAGGCCGACCGCCTGCTCGCCGAGGCCAGGGAGAGCGGTCGCACCAAGTCCGCGGAGGAGTCCGCCGCGCAGCTGGCGGAGGCGGCACGCAAGGCCGAGGAGATCGTCAGCAAGGCGACCGAGGAAGCGCGCACCACCACCAAGAGCGCCTCCGAGGACGCCGAGCGGCTGCGCAAGGACGCCGAGGAAGAGGCCGACCGGCTGCGCGCCGAAGCACACGACACGGCCGAGGAGTTGAAGGGGTCCGCCCAGGCGGACACCAAGGAGTACCGCGCCAAGACGGTCGAACTCCAGGAGGAGGCACGGCGGTTGCGCGGCGAGGCCGAGCAACTGCGCGCCGAGGCCGTCGAGGAGGGCGAGCGGATCCGCGGCGAGGCCCGCAAGGACGCCGTCCAGCAGATCGAGGAGGCCGCGAGCCAGGCCGAGGAGCTGATCGGCCAGGCGAACTCCGACGCGGAGGAGACCCGCAGCTCGGCCACCACCGACGGCGAGCGGGTGCGCACCGAGGCGATCGAGCGCGCCACCAGCCTGCGTCGGCAGTCCGAGGAGGCGCTGGAGCGGGCGCGGAGCGAGGCCGAACAGCTGCGCACCGAGGCCGAGGAGGCCGCTGGGCGCACCAGGACGGACGCGACCGAGGCCGCCGAGCGGCTGCGCTCCGAGGCCGAGGAGGCCGCCGAGCAGGTCAGGACGAGCACCGCCGAGGAGCTCACCGCGCTGCGCGAGGACGCGGAGGCGAAGGTCGCCGCGGCCGAGCAGTCGCTGCGGGAGGCGCGCACCGAGGCCGAGCGGCTGCGCGAGGAGGCCAGGAGCGAGACGGAGCGGCAGCGCGCGGAGATCGCCGACCGGGTGCGCACCCTCCAGCAGCAGGCGTCCGAGGAGGCCGAACGGCTGCGCACCGAGGCCGCGGCCGACGCTTCCACGGCACGCGCCGAGGGCGAGTCGGTGGCCGTACGGCTGCGTTCGGAGGCGGCGGCGGAGGCCGAGCAGCTGCGCGCCGAGGCGCAGGACACCGCGGACCGTATCCGCACCGAGGCGGCAGCGGCGGCGGAGCGGACCGGCGCGGAGGCCGCCGAGGCGCTCTCCGACGCCCAGGAGGAAGCGGCACGGCGGCGGCGGGAGGCCGACGACCTGCTCGCCGACGCGCGCGAGGAGGCGCATCGCGAGCGTTCCCAGGCGCGGGAGCAGAGCGAGGAGTTGCTGTCCTCCGCGCACAAGCGGGTCGAGGAGGCGCAGACCGAGGCGACGCGGCTGGTGGAGGAGGCCGAGCGTCGGGGCGCGGAGCTGGTCTCCGCCGCCGAGGAGCACGCCGCCTCCGTACGGCAGGCGGTGTCCGGGCTGCGCGAGGAGGCCGCGGCCGAGATCGCCGAGCAGCGTTCGGCGGCCGAGCAGGCCGCGCTCAAGGTGCGCCGCGAGGCCGACGAGGAGTCGGCGGCGGCCAAGTCGCTTGCGGAGCGCACCGTTTCGGAGGCCATCGAGGAGGCGGCCGAGCAGCGTGCGCGCGCCGAGGCCGACGCGGAGCGGGCCCGGACGGAAGCCGACCGGATGCGCGACGAGGCTCGGCGGGACTCCGCCCGCAAGCTCTCCGAAGCGGCGGAGCAGGCCGACAAGCTGGTCAGCGGAGCGCAGGAGGAGGCACTCAAGACCGCCGCCCGCTCCGAGAAGCAGGCCGATTCGATGGTCGGCGCCGCGCGCGACGAGGCCGAGCGGCTGGAGCGCGAGGCGAGGTCCGGCGGTACGGAGCTGGTCGAGCGGGCCCGCGAGGACTCCAACACCATGCTGGAGGAAGCGCGTCGGGACGCCACCGCGATCCGGGAGCGGGCCGAGGAGCTGCGCGAGCGCACCGAGAGCGAGGTCGAGGACCTGCACTCCCGGGCGCGCAGGGAGTCGGCCGAGGCGATGAAGTCGGCCGGCGAGCGCTGCGACGCGCTGGTCAAGGCCGCGGAGGAGCAGCTCGCCGAGGCGAAGGAGCGGGCCGAGAAGCAGCTCTCGGACGCGAGTTCGGAGGCGGGCAAGATCCGTATCGCGGCGGTTCGGAAGGCCGAGGGACTACTCAACGAGGCCGAGCAGAAGCGTGCGGAGACCGCGGCGGAGGCCCAGCGGATCCGCAACGAGGCCGAGCAGGAGGCGGAGCGCACCGTCGAGCAGAGCCGCAAGGAGCTCGACGTGCTCGCCCGGCGCCGCGAGGACATCAACTCGGAGATCTCACGCGTCCAGGCGATGCTCGAATCGCTGGGCGTGGGCGGCGATCTGGGCGGCAAGAGCGGTGCGGCCGAGAAGTCCGGCACGGGCGGCGCGGATCGCGGGTCCGAGGGCGAAGAGGCCGTCGGTGCGGGCGCCGGCAGCGGGAAGAACGGTCGTCCGGCGAAGGGTGGAAAGGGCTCGTAAGTGTGCCAGTCACCTCGCAGCCACCCGAAAGAGCGAGCATTCTCCACATCAAACGGACATCCGCTCGATGACACGCCGTCCATCCCCCTAGGATTCTCCCAAGCCCTCAACGCTCTCTCCGACAGGAAGCCCATGAGTGACACCTTCGCTGCCGAATTCGCGCCCCCGCGGCGCGGATACGACCGCGAGCGGGTGGACAGGCATGGAGTGCGGTCGGCGTCCGAGCGGGACCAACCCCCCGTCCGCACGGGTCTGTTGGACGAGCGCGCGGAGGTGCTTCAGCGTCAGATGCAGAACGGCAGCAGCGCAGGTAGCACTTCATGATCGATGTCTCACGACACCACGGACCTCCCCTCGCGGGCCACGACCCGACGCGGAGCGGGTACGCCTCCCGGCGCGAGGAGGGGCGCGGCGCATCGCCGGCTCCCTCCCGCCCCCGGGCGGCCGACCATTCCGTCAGTCGCCGTGGTGGGTGAGGAGCGGCCTGGAGCAACTCCCGCCCGGGGCCTGAGCTTTCAGCACCGGGCAGCGCACGCCCGCGGGACCCCGCGACGGCTCACCCCCTTTCCCCGATCACCTCACCGGTCTCATTCGACAGGATTCCCATGAGCGACACTTCCTCCCCCTACGGCTTCGAGCAGGTGCGGCGTGGTTACGACCGCGGTCAGGTGGACGAGCGCATCTCGAAGCTGATCTCCGACCGGGACAACGCGCTCGCGCGCATCACGTCCTTGGAGAAGCGCATCGAGGAGCTCCACCTCGAAACGCAGAACGCCCAGGCCCAGGTCAACGACTCCGAGCCCTCCTACGCCGGCCTCGGTGCCCGCGTGGAGAAGATCCTCCGCCTCGCCGAGGAGGAGGCCAAGGACCTGCGTGAGGAGGCCCGTCGGGCCGCCGAGCAGCACCGCGAGCTCGCCGAGAGCGCCGCGCAGCAGGTGCGGGACGACGCCGAGGCGTACTCCACCGACCGCAGGGCGAAGGCCGAGGAAGAGGGCGAGCGGATCGCCGAGAAGGCGAAGGGCGAGGCCGCCTCGCTGCGCGCCGAGGCCGAGAAGGACGCCCTGTCCAAGCGCGAGGAGGCCGACGCCCTCTTCGAGGACACCCGCGCCAAGGCCGCCCAGGCCGCCACCGACTTCGAGACGAACCTCGCCAAGCGACGGGAGCAGTCCGAGCGGGACCTGGCCTCCCGTCAGGCCAAGGCCGAGAAGCGGCTCGCCGAGATCGAGCACCGGGCGGAGCAGCTGCGCCTGGAGGCCGAGAAGCTGCGTACGGACGCCGAGCGGCGTGCGCGCCAGACGGTGGAGACCGCGCAGCGCCAGGCCGAGGACATCGTCGCCGACGCCAACGCCAAGGCGGACCGCGTGCGCAGCGAGTCCGAGCGCGAGCTGACCGCGTTGACCAACCGCAGGGACAGCATCAACGCCCAGCTCACCAACGTCCGCGAAATGCTCGCGAGCGTCACGGGCGCCTCGGTCGCCGCCAGCCTCGGCGTCGAGACCGAGGACGAGGACGACAGCGCCACCAAGAGCGTTCCGGCTCAGCAGACCCGCTGACGCCCGCTCGTCGGTCCCGCGCTGTGGCGCCCGGTCCGCCCGTTCAGGGGCGGTGCCGGGCGCCGCGCGCCGTTCCGGAGGGACGGGGCCCGGTTCCGGCGGTTCGGAGGCACACGTTCCGCTGGCACGGTGTCCGTTGCATCGACTAGCGTCGGCGCATGATCGAGCTAGAGGGGCTGACCAAGCGGTACGGCACCAAGACCGCCGTCGACCGGCTCAGTTTCGGGGTGCGTCCGGGGGTGGTGACCGGCTTCCTCGGGCCCAACGGCGCCGGCAAGTCGACCACCATGCGCATGATGCTCGGCCTGGACAGGCCGACCGCGGGTGACGTCCGGATCGACGGCAAGCACTACGACCAGCTGAAGGACCCGCTGAACCACATCGGCGCGCTGCTGGAGGCCAAGTCGATCCACGGCGGACGCACCGCGCGCAACCACCTGCTCTGCCTCGCGCAGTCCAACGGCATCCCCACCCGGCGGGTGGACGAGGTGCTGGACCTGGTGGGGCTGGGCAGCGTCGCGAAGAAGCGGCCGAGCGGCTTCTCGCTGGGCATGGGTCAGCGTCTGGGCATCGCCGCGGCGCTGCTCGGCGATCCGCGCATCCTGATGTTCGACGAGCCGGTCAACGGCCTCGACCCCGAGGGCATCCACTGGATCCGCAATCTGATGAAGCATCTGGCCTCCGAGGGCCGCACAGTCTTCGTCTCCAGCCACCTGATGAGTGAGATGGCGCTGACCGCGGAGCACCTCGTGGTGATCGGCCGGGGCAGACTGCTCGCCGACACCACGATGGAGAGCTTCATCGAGGAGAACTCCCGTACGTACGTACGGCTGCGCGCTCCGGAGCCCGAGCGGCTGCGGGACGTGCTGGTCGCCGACGGGCTGGCACCCACCGAGGGCGCCGAGGGAGCAATCGAGGTCGAGGGCGCGCAGGCGGTGCGGATCGGTGAGCTCGCCGCCGAGCACCGGCTGGTGCTGCACGAGCTGAGCCCCCAACAGGCGTCGCTGGAGGAGGCGTTCATGCGGCTCACCGCCCAGACCGTCGAGTACCACGCGCACACCGCACTGCCCGGCCCCGGAGAACCGGCCGCGGCACCGCCGCCGGGGCAGCAGCAGGGCTGGGGACCGCAGCAGCAGAAGGAAGGATTCTGAGAGCCATGGCCCATCTGACGCGGGTACTCAAGTCGGAGTGGACCAAGGTCACCACCGTCCGCTCCACGCTGTGGACGCTTGTCCTCGCCTTCTTCCTGACCGTCTCCATCGGCATCGCCTTCAGCGCCCTGCTGAAGAACCTCTCCAACGAGGAGCGCGGCGGGCCGCTGGACCCGACCTATGTCAGCTTCAGCGGCATGAGCATGGGTCAGCTGGCGATGGTCGCCTTCGGTGTGCTGGTCGTCTCCGGCGAGTACAGCACCGGGATGATCCGGGCCTCGCTCGGCGCGGTGCCGCAGCGCGGTGTCTTCATGGCCGCCAAGCTCGTCGCCTGCACCGCGCTGGCGCTCCTGGTCGGCATGGTGACCAGCGTGGCCACCTTCTTCGGCAGCCAGCTGGTGCTGGGCGAGGAGAAGGCGTCGATCACCGACGACGGCGTGCTGCGCGCGGTGGTGTGCGGCGGGCTCTACATGACGCTGATGGCGCTCTTCTCCATGGGCGTGACCTGGATGCTGCGCAGTCCGCTGCTTGCGTTCAGCATTCTGATGCCCTTCTTCTTCATCGTCTCCGGCATCCTCGGAGTGGTGGAGGCGACCCGCAAGATCGCCCAGTTCCTGCCCGACCAGGCAGGGATGACGATGCTCGCGGTCAACGACCTCACCGACTTCGACCGGGCGTACGGTCCGGGCGGTGCGCTGCTCATCATGCTCGCCTGGGTGGCGGCGGCGCTGATCGGCGGCTACGTCATGCTCAAGCGCCGGGACGCCTGAGCCCCCGGACCGGCGGGCACTTCCGACGATTCGCGCGTCACGGTCCATCTCGCACAGCTGACAGCCGCTCCCCGCCAAGCCGGTCGGAGCGGCTGTCACACGTCTGGAGTACGCTCCCCGAGGCCCGGAAACCGGGTTGGCCACCCGTCGGCCGATACCCGGCGGACCGCGAGCGGCACAGGGGCGGAGAGAGATGATCGAGGCCGTCGGCCTGACCAAGAGCTACGGGGACAAGACGGCGGTGTACCAGCTGTCGTTCCAGGTGCGTCCCGGTGTGGTGACCGGCTTCCTCGGGCCGAACGGCTCGGGCAAGTCCACCACCATGCGGATGACCGTCGGGCTCGACGAACCGACCGCGGGCACCGTCACCGTCAACGGGCTGCCGTACCGTCGGCTGCCCAACGCCGCTCGCCAGGTGGGCGCGCTGCTGGACGCCAAGGCCGTGCACGGCGGACGCAGCGCCCGCGAGCATCTGCTCTGCCTCGCCCAGCTCTCCGGAGTGCCGAGTTCCCGGGTGGACGAGGTGATCGACGTCGTCGGCCTCGGCGAGGTCGCGCACAAGCGGTCCAAGGGCTTCTCGCTCGGCATGGGCCAACGGCTCGGTATCGCGGGGGCGTTGCTCGGGGACCCGCCGGTGCTGCTCTTCGACGAGCCGGTCAACGGCCTCGACCCCGAAGGCATCCTGTGGATTCGCAATCTGATGAAGCAGCTGGCCTCCGAGGGCCGCACCGTGCTCGTCTCCAGCCATCTGATGAGTGAGATGGCACTGACCGCCGACCACCTCATCGTGATCGGCCGCGGCCAGCTGCTGGCCGACATGTCGGTGAAGGACTTCATCGCGCACAACTCCCAGGGCTACGCCCGCGTCCGGGTCCCCGAGGACCGTCCGGACGACCCGGAGAAGCTGCGCACCGCACTCGCCCGCGCCGGCGGCCAGTTGCTGCCCGAGGAGGACGGCGGGTTCCGGGTGACGGGGCTCGCGCTGCCGCAGATCAGCGACCTTGCGCACGAGGCGGACGTACGACTCTGGGAGCTGTCGCCGCACCACGCCTCCCTGGAGGAGGCGTACATGCAGATGACGCAGGGGGCGGTGGACTACCGCGCCACGGTCGACACCCGCAGCTCGCTCCAGCCGCTTCCGCAGGGGATGCCGGGGCAGGGCCACGCCCCGCAGGGCCACGCCCCGCAGGGCCACGGCTACCCGGCCGGCCCCGGACACCCGGCACCGGGCGCTCAGGGGTATCCGCAGCAGGGGTACGCCCCGCAGCCGATGCCGCAGCAACCGGGCACCGGTTACGGCACACCGGCGCCCGGCGGGCACCCGCCGCAGCAGCAGCCCTGGCCCGGTGGCGCCCCCGGCACCCAGCCGTACGCCGCACCGACGCCCGGTGCCCCCACGTCCGACAGCGAGGCCGCCCGATGACCACGCCCCAGCAGCCCGAACACCCGCAGCAGGGCGCGCCGCAGCAGCACCCGCACCAGCAGGGGCACCCCCAGCACCCGCAGCCCGGCGCACCGCCCCACGCACCGCAGCAGCACCCGGCGCCGCCGCAGGGCAGCCCGTTCGACACTCCGGCCCCGCCGCAGGGCGCCGGCACTCCCCCGCCGGGACCGCCCCCGTCGGGCCCGTACGCACCGCCGCAGGCGCCGCCGCAGCAGTACGGGCAGCAGCTCCCGTCGCAGCAGTACGCCCCGCAACAGCAGCACGCCCCGCAGCCGTACGGACACCAGCCGTACGCCCCGCAGCCGGCCGCTCCGCACGGTCCCCCGCCGGGGTCACCGCCGCAGGAGCCGCCGTCGCACGCGCCCATGGCACCGGAGGCGGCAGCCGCCCAGCCGTACGCGGCCCCACAGCAGCCACCCGCACCGCAGTCGGGCGGGTACGGAGGCCAGGGGCAGAGCGCTCCTGCGACTCTGACGAAGGAGCCGCAGCAGACCGACGGCGGCCGATCGCCGGCCGACCAGCCCCCCGGCGCCGGGTTCCCGCACGGCGGACAGCAGCCCAACGCCGTGCCGCAGCAGCCTGGTTACGCCGGTGCTGTGGCGCCGTACCAGTCCTCGATGGCGATTCCCAAGACCCACCTGGGCCATGCGCTGGCCTCGGAGTGGACCAAGATCCGCTCGGTGCGGTCGACAGTGTGGGCGCTGGTCACGATGTTCCTGCTCACCGTCGGCATCGGCTTCCTGGTCGGAGTGGGTGTCAACACCGAGGAGCACGCCATCATGGCGGTGCTCGGGCCCAACTTCTACGGCCTGATGTTCGGCCAGTTGGCGATCATCTCGATGGGTGTGCTCGTGATCAGCTCCGAGTACACCACCGGGATGGTCCGCACCACCATGACGGCCTGCCCGCAGCGCGCCAGGGTGCTGACCGCGAAGGCGACCGTCTTCTTCCTGCTGTCCTTCCTGATGACGCTGCTGGCCACAGGCATCACCGGACTGCTCAACAACATGATGCTGGGCGGCAAACCGCTGGACGGATTCGCCGCGAACGAGGCGTCCGAGGAGGCCGGCGAAGCCGTCACGACCGGTGCGGAGTGGCTCGCCGCGACCGTCGGCGCCTCCCTGTACGTGGCGCTTCTCGGGGTGCTGGCGCTGGCCTTCGGTGCGCTGCTGCGCAGTGCGCCGGCCGCCATCACCATCATGATCGGGCTGGTGCTGATGCCGATCGTGATCTCGTTCTTCCTGCTGATCTCCGAGAAGACCACGGATCTGAGCGACAAATTCCGCGAGTACTCGCCGCTCAACGGCCTCTCCACGCTGCACCGCTTCTCGATGGCCGGCGACATCGACGCCACCGGCTGGCCGCTGCTCGGACTGCTGGCCGGGGCAACTGCCGTGGTACTGGCAGCCGCGTACACCCGGCTGGCCATTCGCGACGTCTGAGCCCGGACGCGGCCCCCCGGGCGGGTTCAACTCACGGCTGAGGCCGGACGGTTCACGGCGAACCGTCCGGCCTCAGCCGTGTCGGCCGACTCTCGGCGCGGGGCACGGCGCGGGGCACGGCGCGGGCGCGAACACGGTGCGGATGCGGGCGAGCACGGTCCAGGTGCGCGGCGGGCGGCCCGCCTGCGCCGGCTGCCGGGTCAGAAGCGGCCGTGGCGGGCGCCGCGACGGTCCCGGGCGTTCCAGCACCCCTTGTGCCAGTGCCTGCGGTCGTCACCGTCCCCGTGCTGCGGCCAGGCCACCACATGCGGCACTCCGGGCGGGATCTCCTGCTCGCACCCCGGGCACCGGTAGTGCTTGACGGCTGCGGCTCCGCTGATGTGCCGCACCGCCCAGGCGTCGCCCTGCCAGCTCTCGGACCGCTCCAGGCCGTGGCGCACGGCCGGTTCGGCACCACCGGGTTTGACGGCACCGCGCGGGCGGTTGCGACGGGGAGACACACGACACCTCGATCGTCCTCGGGAGCCGGGGCTCCTGGCTGCTGCGCGGACGCAGCGCTCCCCCACCGCTCCGTCCGCCTTCCCTCCAGGGTACGCACCGAACGGACCCCCGGACGCGCCCGATGATCACAACAACCCGGCGGCGAAGCCGTGCCCTGGGCACGTGTCAGCCGTTAGTGCCGTAGAGGGAACGGGAGTTGGCGCCGCACGTCTCATGACTGCGGGCGCCCGCGACCGCGTACGTGTGCGAGGGGATGCAAGGAGAACGGCCACGCGTCCGGGACCGGCGCCTCCCGTCCGCAGCGAGTGAGCACTCCGGCCCAGGGCCGGGCCGAAGGAGCTGACAATGCAACTGGGAGCCTTCGTTCTGGCAGGACAGTTTCCCGGTCAGGGGCACGGCGAGGCCCTGCACCGGGCGGTGCGCAGCGCCGAGGCGGCCGAGAGAGCCGGCTTGGACGCGGTGTGGTTGGCCGAGCACCACTTCGTCCCGTACGGCACCTGCCCGAACGCGGCCACGCTGGCCGGCTACCTCCTCGGCCGCACCGAGCGGATCACCGTCGGCACCGCGGTGAGCGTGCTGCCGAATCTGCACCCGGTGGCGCTCGGAGAGCAGACCGCGATGCTGCACCTGGTGTCCGGAGGCCGCTTCCGGCTGGGGGTGGGACGCGGCGGCCCATGGGTCGACCTGGAGGTCTTCGGCGGCGGCGTCGACGCCTACGAGCGGGACTTCCCCGAGGAGTTGGACCTGCTGTTGCGCTGGTTGCGCGAGGAGTCCGTCGGTTCGCGGAGCGGGCGGTACCGCTTCCGGGACGTCAGCGTCGTGCCCCGGGCGGGTGACCTCGTCAACAGCGGGCATCCGCAGGCGGATTCGGGCCCGGGCGTGACGGTCGCCTGCATCTCGCCGCGGGGCGTACGGGTCGCGGCGCGGCGCGGGCTGCCGATGCTGCTGGGTATGCACTGCGGGGACGAGGAGAAGGCCGGGATGGTCGCGCTGTGGCGGCGCGAGGCCGAAGCGGCGGGGCACCCGCCCGAGTTGGTGCTCGGTGCTCCGCATGTCTCGGTCGGAGTGGTGCAGATCGCCGACCGCCGCGAGGACGCGGTCGAGGCACTGACCAAGGCGATGCCGGGCTGGTTCCGGGACGGCCTGGGCGCGTACGTCACCGTGGACGGCAGGGCCCGGGCGATGCGCGACCCGCTCGCCTACACCGGTCTCCTCAGCGAGCTGCATCCGGTCGGTACACCGGAGTTGTGCGCACAGCGGCTCTCGGCGACGGCCGAACGCACCGGCATCCGGCACTTCGCCCTGCTTGCCGAGGGCACCGGCGATCTGGCCGCCACCGAGCTCAATCTGCGGCGCCTCGGTGGCGAGGTGCTGCCGCTGCTCGATGGCGGCGCAGGGGCTGAGGACCTCGTCGGCACGGAGCGCTGACGACCTCGGACGCGTCGCTCGGTTCACCGCGGCCACGGGACGCCGCGGGCTCGGCGATGGCTGCGAACGACGCGTCCAGGACGGTCAGCAGTCGCGCAGCACCGGCGACTGGTTGAGCAGCTGACCGCGCACCGAGGTGAAGCGGGCGTGACGGTCGTCGACGGAGTTGTCCAGGAGGAAGACCGCCACACGGTGGCAGTTCTGGAACGCCAGTCGGACCCCGAAGTGCCGCTCCAGCGCGCCGCGTATGGCGTCGCTGGCCAGTGCGCGCAGGAGCTGGCCGCGCGCCTGCTCGTCCGGAGGCGGCGTCTGGTTGTCGGCGAACTCCCCGCCGTCGACCTGCAGTCGGGTGACCAGGGAGCTGATCATCTCCCAGGCGTACGGGAGAGAGTTCTTGACGCAGTCGACGAACGCGGCTTCGTCGACCTCGCCTCGCTCGGCCTGCTCGAGTAGCGCCGGTGAGACGTCGAGCGACATGTGGTTCTCCTCTCGCGACCCCGACCTGACGGGGCCTCACGGATGGGGCAGAGGGTGCAAAGTGAGACGAGGGCACGCCTGACAGGCGGCTGCCGTCTCACTCGGCAATTCCTCCACTACCTACGGTAAGACCGGATTGCCCGGCCGACCATACGATTGCGCGCACAACTGGCCACCCACAGTGGCCGGTTCATGTGGTTGTGGCGTCTACAAGCCACGCATGAACGGGGCGAAGCAGGGGCGAATCGCGTGCCGCGCCGAGGTTGAAGTAGCGTGGCCGACCATGCGTCTCGTCATCGCCCGCTGCTCCGTGGACTACGCCGGCCGGCTCACCGCCCATCTGCCCTCCGCTCCCAGGCTGATCCTGGTCAAAGCCGATGGATCGGTCTCCATTCACGCCGACGACCGCGCGTACAAACCGCTCAACTGGATGTCCCCGCCGTGCACTCTGAAGGAGGGCGGGGGCGACGGAGACGGCGCGGAGAACGTGTGGACGGTGGTCAACAAGGGCGGCGAAAAGTTGATCATCACGATGGAGGAGGTCCTGCACGACTCCTCCCACGAGTTGGGCATCGACCCGGGGTTGATCAAGGACGGCGTGGAGGCGCACCTCCAGGAGCTGTTGGCGGACCGGATGGAGACGCTCGGCGAGGGCTGGTCGCTGATCCGCCGGGAGTTCCCGACCGCGATCGGGCCGGTGGACATCCTCGGCCGCGACCGGGACGGCGTGACGGTCGCCGTGGAGATCAAGCGGCGCGGCGAGATCGACGGCGTCGAACAGCTCACCCGCTACCTGGAGTTGCTCAACCGCGATCCCCATCTGGCGCCGGTCAAGGGCGTGTTCGCGGCGCAGGAGATCAAGCCGCAGGCACGCGTGCTGGCGACGGACCGCGGCATCAGCTGCGTGACGCTGGACTACAACGCGCTGCGCGGTATCCAGGACGACAAGCTGCGCCTCTTCTGACGCCCCCTCCGGGGCTTCTTCCGGCGCCCGGAACGGGCACCGCTCCGGCGGACGCACCGTCACTGATCGAGCCGGGGCAGGTCGCCGGAGGCGGCTCCGTCGGCGGGGCGTCCGCGCCCACCGCGGTCTCCGTCGATACGGCCTTCACCGACAGTGGCGCCGGCTCCCCACCGCCGCCCAAAACGGTCCTTGCCCGCGCTGCCGTTCGAGCGGGCCTTGCCGCCGGAACCGACGGGGACGCCGGCACGCGGGTGCACAATTCCCCTTCTCCGCCGACCACTTGGAGCGGCAGCCACCGATCGGCGGCTGCGGCTGCGGCTGCGGCTGCGGCTGCGGCTCAGCCTATGGTGAGGCCGCCGTCGCCGGCCGGAGGAGCCTGCGGGCCGGTCCGCTCGGGCTGCGAGGACGACGGGCTCGGGCCCGAGGGAGCGCTGGGCCCCGGCAGGGACTCGCTCTCCGACGGATCGTCGGTCGGCTCGGGGTCGGTCGGCTCGTCCGTCGGCTCGCTCGGGTCGTCGGTCGGTTCCGGGTCGCTCGGCTCGTCCGTCGGCGTACTGGGATCGTCGGTCGGCTCGGGGTCGCTCGGCTCGTCCGACGGCGTGGTGGGGTCGTCGGTCGGAGTGGTCGGGTCGTCCGACGGGGTCGGCGAGGTGGGGTCGTCCGAGGAGGGGGACCCGCTCGGCGACGGCGAACCGTCGGACTCGGAGGGCTCGGGCTTCGGGTCCCGCGAGGTCGGATCGTCCTCCGGCCCCTCCACCGGGACGTCGTCGGCGTCCTGGGAGGAAGAGGTGTCGGGCTTCACGGTGTCCCCGGGGTCCTCGCCGCCGGAGACGTTCCCGACGGTGAGCATCGCGCCGAGCGCCACCGCCAAGAGCGCGCCCGCTCCCACCGCGGCCACGTTGCGCTTCGTGGTGCCCAGCACCGGCGCCCGCCGCTCCCGCTCGGGGACGGCGGCACCCACCACGGTGGCGTCCGACGCACCCGGCTCGCCCGGGTCGCCCGCGAACGGCACCGCCGCGGCGACGGCCGTCGGGGCTGTACTGTCCTCGCGCGCACCGGCGAACGCCGGGGGCAGGGCCGCGCCCGCGACGGAGGGCGTGCCGAGAGCGAGCGTGGAACGGTCCTCGACCAGGGCGAGCGCACGGCGGCCCGCGACCGCACCGCGCTTGTCGGCCAGCGCGCCGCGCAGCCCGATCGACGCCTCCAGCTCCGAACGGGCCCGCTCCACATTGCCCAGGCACAGCGCGAGCACGCCCAACTCGTGGTGGAAGTACGCCTCTTCGGCCACCTCACCGGCAAGACGCGCCGCCTCCTGACCACCGCGCAGCGCCTGCTCCCAGGCCGACCAGTGCAGGGCGGCGGCGAGCACCGGAGCGGTGGTGTGCGCGAGCAGCGCGGCGGAGCTCGAGTGGCCACCGGCCCTGGTCCCGCGGATCGCCGCGAGCACGGCGGGGGCCTCGGCCGCCACCCGATCCGGGGTGACCGAGGGGTGGCCCGCCCACCATGCGTAGTGCTGGGCGGCACGAAGCGCGCGATCGGCGTCGGCCTCCGCGTCGGTGAAGCCCTCGTCGGCCAGCTGCCCGGCGAGGTCTCCGGAGAGTCGGTATCCGCTGCCGGTGGCGGTGACCAGTCCCGCGGCGGTCAGCTCGGCGAGCGCCGCGTCTCCCTGCGGATCGTCCACCAGGGCGGGCAGATGGGACTGGTGGGGCATCTCGCCGTCCAGCGCGACGCCGTAGCGCAGCGACTCGCGGCCGAGCGGACTCAGCGTCCCGGCGACCGCCAGCGGGGTCAACCCCACGGTGAGCGCGGGGAGTTCGACCGTCGGGAAGGGCTCCTGCGCCTCCGCATACCCACCCGAGGCCGCTTGTGCCTCGTCGGGCCTGTCCGGCGCACCGAGCGCATCGCGGTGCCGCAGCACCGCGCCGGCCTGGAGGAACCGCAGCGGCAGGCCCTCGGACTCGAACCACAGGTCCGCGGCCCAGTCGGACTCGTCCTGCCGGAGCGGGCGCCCCACGGCGTGCTCCAGTATCCCGGTGCTCGCCTCGCGGCTGAGCCCGGGCAGTACGACCTCGGTGAGCGTGCCCTCGGTGGAGCCCGCCGGGATGTCGGGCGCGGCGGAGACCAGGAAGGCGCACTCGGGAGTCAGCCGGAGCAGCTCGTCGAGCGCGGCGCCGCCGAAGGCCACGTCGTCGAGGACGACGACCGCACCGATACCGCTGACGGCGGCGAGGAGTTCACTGCGTCCCAGCCGGTGCCAGGGGGCGTGGTAGACGGCCGCGTACAGCTCGTGCAGCAGGTCGGAGGGAGTACGGCGGTGGCCGCCCAGCCGGATCACTCCGTCCGGCGCCAGGCCTGCGCAGTCCTCGGCGACGGCGTTCAGCAGTGCGGTGCGCCCCGATCCGGGCCGGCCCACGAGCCGTACCGAACGGCCCCGGGAGAGCAGCCGCACCACCCGCTCGCGCTCGTCCTGCCGCTCCAGCAGCGGAAGCTGCTCGGTGATCCGGGCCGAGGGGCCGACCGGCGGACTGGGAGCCGCGGCACGCTGAAACGCCTCGCGTGCCTCGGCGGTGTGACGCTCCGGCGGCGCCGGCAGGTCCGCGGGCGGGCAGATCTCGATCTCACTGCCGTCGACGGGGTTGACGGTCAGCAGATACTCGTCCGCGACCAGCTGCACGGTCCTGGCCAGCGCACCGCTGTCCCGGCCGTCCCGACTCTGCGGGCCCCGGTGCGTCGGGTCCATGGTTCCAAGCCCCCCAGACGTGGTGGTCGCCGTACTCCCGGGCCACCTTCTGCGACAGTCAACCGAACCCTAGACCTTTGTTCGGTTCGACCACAGGGCACCCCCGGGCGGCGACCGGAATCGTCACGGCTTTGTGAGCGTTCCGCCGTCCTGGCCGCCGTCGTCCAGCGCTGGGTACTCGGGTCGCTGCCGTTCGTGCACACCGGCGGGGTGCGCATGTGTGCCTTCGTACCGGTTGTGCCGCTCGTACCGCTCGTACCGCTCGTACCGTTCGGGCCGGTTGCTCCGGCTCTCGTACGCCTGGCCCAAGTGCTGCTGGTTTTCGCGCACTTCGCCCGGATACATCCCGCCCACCGTGTCACCGCCGTCACGCGGTGCGCCGATGGCGGCGCCCTCGATGGCCAGGATGCGGTGCAGTCGCGTCGCCACCAGGAGCCGCTGCATCTGCGGCGGCACGGAGCGCAGCACGAGCCGGCGCCCACACCGCCCCGCTCTGCGGTGGGCGCCCATGATCACGCCGAGCCCGGTGGCGTCCCAGGAGTCCAGTGCGCCCAGATCGAGCACGAGGTCGCCCTGACCTCCGTCGAGCGCGGTGTGCAGGCTGGTACGGGCGTCCGCTGCGCTGCGGACGTCGAGGCGCCCCCCGACGACCAACTCGGCGTGGTCGCCCCTGATGTGCATATACGCTCCCTGTGCGTTCTCGTTCTGTCGTCTCTGGATGGCCTTCGTGCCACTGTCGCGCGGCCCGCACCACGACGGATCGCGCCGCACGGACAGTTGCGCGGCTCCACCCGACTGACTGCCGTTCAGCCGACGAAGTTCCTGTTCAGGGCGGAACCGTCGCCGAAATCACCCGCGCGAGTGAGATCTCGTACGGGCTGCAGCCACTGCCGGTAGGGCCTTGGCGATCGCTTCGCCGTCGCCGGAGCCACGGCCCCGCGAACACCACCGGGTACGGCAGAGCGGACCCGCACCGGCCGCGGCTCGGCGACGGCGGGACCGCGCGGTCCGCGGCTTCACGCGGTCCGCAACGTCCGGGCGGTCCGCGCAGGCGGGCGGGTGAGCCCGAAGTGCCCGGTCAGTGCTGGTAGAAGCCCTCGCCGCTCTTGCGTCCCAGGTCGCCCGCGTCGACCATCCGACGCATCCGCTCGGGCGCGGCGAACTTCTCGTCCCGCGACTCGGCGTAGATGTTGTCCGCCGCGTGCAGCAGGATGTCGACGCCGGTGAGGTCGGCGGTGGCCAACGGCCCCATGGCGTGACCGAAGCCCAGGCGGCAGGCGACGTCGATGTCCTCGGCGCTGGCGACGCCGGACTCCTGCAGCTTGGCCGCCTCGACCACCAGGGCGGTGATCAGGCGGGTGGTGACGAAGCCGGCGACATCACGGTTGACGACGATGCAGGTCTTGCCCACGCTTTCGGCGAACTCCCTTGTGGTGGCGAGAGTTTCGTCGCTCGTCTTCAGCCCGCGCACGAGTTCGCAGAGCTTCATCATCGGGACCGGCGAGAAGAAGTGCGCGCCCACGACCTGCTCGGGACGCCCGGTGACCGCCGCGATCTTGGTGATCGGGATGGCCGAGGTGTTGGAGGCCAGCACCGCGTCTTCCCGGGTCAGCTTGTCCAGCGCCCGGAAGATCTCCTGCTTGACCTCGAGCTTCTCGAACACCGCCTCCACGACGATGTCCGCGTCGGACACCGCGTCGAGGTCGGTGGTGGTCGTGATCCGCGCCAGGGCGTCCGAGGCGTCCTGCTCGCTCAGCTTCTCCTTGGCGACGAACTTGGCGTACGACGCCTCGATGCCGCTCCTGCCGCGAGCCAGCGCCTCATCGGTGACATCCC
Source organism: Streptomyces tardus (assembly GCF_018101125.2). GTDB lineage: Bacteria > Actinomycetota > Actinomycetes > Streptomycetales > Streptomycetaceae > Streptomyces > Streptomyces tardus. The sequence continues at coordinate 383,990 of NZ_JAELVF020000001.1, forward strand.
GCAGCACCACGTCCCACCCCGCCTGGGCGGAGACCTGGGCGATGCCCGAGCCCATCAGTCCGGCTCCGATGACGGCAAGCTTCCTGGCCACGTGTGCGTCCCCTCTACGTGTCCCCGCCGGCTCGCGGGGTCGGGCACAACACCGGGTGCGCCAGGGGCGGTTGCCCGGTGTGGTGCTGGCTTGGCCGGCCCGCCGCACGCGTGCGCGGGACCCGGTGCACGACGTCCGCCGGTCCCGCACGATCTGCGGCCGGGCGACGGAGCGTCAGTGCTCTCAGGCGGAGACTAGCGTCCGTGGGCGCTCGGTGGGGAACGAAGAGATGCGCGTCACGTCTCACCAGATGGACATCACACCCGCGAGCGGACCGCTGGTCCCCTCCGTGTTGCCGTGAACGCCGTGAGTGGTCGGCCGGCCGCCCAAGTCCGGCTTCCACGTGCCGTGTTGGCCGCGGTCGGCCATCTGCGCGGTGCCGGGCCCGGCCCCGGGGGCGGGCGTAGTCTCGAAGCATGGTCAATCTGACGCGCATCTACACCCGTACCGGCGACAAGGGCAGCACTGCTCTGGGCGACATGAGCCGCACCGCCAAGACCGACTCCCGGATCGCCGCGTACGCCGACGCCAACGAGGCCAACGCCGCGATCGGGGTGGCACTGGCACTCGGCGAGCTGCCCGAGGGCGTGCGAGAGGTCCTGGTACGGGTGCAGAACGATCTGTTCGACGTGGGCGCGGATCTCAGCACCCCGGTGGTCGCGGAACCGGAGTTCCCACCGTTGCGGGTGGAACAGACCTACGTCGACCGGCTGGAGGCCGACTGCGACGCCTACAACGCCGAGCTGGAGAAGCTGCGCAGCTTCATCCTCCCCGGAGGCACCGCGGGCGCCGCCCTGCTCCACCAGGCATGCACCGTCGTACGCCGTGCCGAGCGCTCCACCTGGCAAGCGATGGAGGAGCACGGAGCGAGCATGAACGCCCTCACCGCCACCTACCTCAACCGCCTCTCGGACCTGCTGTTCATCCTCGCCCGCACCGCCAACAAGTCGGTCGGGGACGTGCTGTGGGTGCCGGGCGAGAACCGCTGACACCCGTGCCCCGGGCCGCCCTCAGCGCCCGCCCGGCCCGGGGTACGACTCCTCGGCGCGATCCCGATCCGGGTCGGCGTACCGGTCGACGCGGTGGGCGGGCTCCCGGTCCTGCCGGTGGGCGGGCTGCCCGGCCTGCGGCGCCGCTACCGGTGCGGGCTCCGGGCCGCGCTTGGGCCAGAGCGTGTAACTCCCGGCCCAGATCACGCAGATGACCGTGACGAAGCCCATCTTGGCCTGCCACTCCCGCAGCGTCGTCGACCGGCCGTCGTCGCCCACGTACAGAATCGCGGCCTGGAGCAGCACCGCCGCGATGCCCGCGCCGAGGATCGCCCGCGCCGCCATCTTCCACTCGTGCAGCGCCCGTGCCATCCCGTACCTGGGCGGTTTCACCGGACGCGGGGCGCCTGCGAAACGGTGGGCGAAGTGGCCGTCGGCCCAGCGGATGAAGTAGTGGGCGTGGGTGACGGTGAAGCCGATGTAGACGGCCGCCAGCCCGTGCTTGAAGCCGGGGGTCGCGCCGTTGCGCAGGTCGACGGCGGTGACGGCGAGCAGCAGCACTTCCAGCAGCGGCTCGCAGAGCAGAACGGCGGCGCCCAGGCGTGGCATCCGTGCCAGATAGCGAAGCGCCAGCCCGGCGGCGAGGAGCACCCAGAAGGCGACCTCGCAGATGACGATCAGAGCGACGATCACGTCGGTTTCAGCCCTTCCCGCGGAGTCGGTTTGCTGTCTCCAGCTTCCTCCGCGGACGGGCCGAAACCGTCGTCACCGGCGACGATCCCGTACTGCATCCTTCGATGTACCCGTCGGGCCGGGTGTGCGGTGTTCCCGGCACCGGCGGCCCGGCAGTCCTGCGGCACCCCGCCGGCCGGGCCTCGACTCCGGCGCCCGGGCTCAGAGCACGATGCCGAGGACGAGCAGCACCGCGCCGCCCAGCAGGATCACTCCGGCCATCGTGCCGCCGATCATCAGCTCGCGCGTCTCGTCCTTCAGCAGCTCCCGCTCGGACTTGGCGGAGACGATGTACTCACCGGCCTCGGCGGGCTTGCCGATCTCCAGATAGCCGTTGACGTCGCTCGCCTCGCCGTGGATGAAGAGCTGCACGCCCTCGCGCAGCACCCACTCCTCGTGCTTGAAGCCGATGGTGCCGCCGTCGCCTCCGAAGGTGAGCGGGCCGACGCTGACGCCGCCCCTGCTCCCCTGCTGCTGGACGAACTTGTTCAGCGGCTTCGACGCCCCGACGACGTCCGCGCCCGAGGGCCGCACCACCACCTTGCCGCTCGCGTCCTCGACGAAGAACGCGGTGCCGCTGCGGTGTTGGGAGACGACCTCGTGACGGGTCTCCTTGCGGCGGCGCCCCTTGCCGTCCCTGCGGTACTCCTCGTACTTGCGGGTGATCTTGTGTCGGTGCCACACGCACGGGATCTCTTTGAGCTGCGAGGTGATCAGCCCGTCCCGGTGCGCCAGGGCGACCCCGACCACCTCGCACGGGTAGCGGAAGTGGCCCGGCCCTGCGGCTTCCGCGGCGGCCTGCTGCATGGCACGCAGATCGCTGATCGTCACGGTCTCGGTGCGCTCGAGCCGGTTTATTCGCTCGTTGGTCCCCCGGACCTTCCACGCCACCAGGGCTCCGAACGCCAGCGCGGCCAGCCCGATCAGAATCATCGCCATGGTGCCTCCCCCAGTGCCGTGCGGAACGTCGGAGACTCTACCGGCGGCATGCTGGGATGGACCATGTGACTGTCGCGACCCCCGCACCGGACGGTGCCCCGCCCGCCGAGCACCGACACCCGCGGCTGCGCCCGCACCGCGACGATGTGCTGATCGCGCTCGCCGGTGCGGTCGGCGGGCTCTTCCTCTGGTCCCTCGGCCTCTTCAACAACGTCCAGCAGGCCGACCGGTACGGCGTCCACAGCCTGATCCCGCTCGCGGTGATGTGCCTGGCGGTGCTCGGCCGACGCACTGCCCAACCGTGGGCGGTACTGGTCGGGCTGCTCGCCCTGGTCGGTGATCTGTTCACCGCCTCGCTGCTGGTGACGATCCTGCTCTTCTCCGACCTCGTCTACGCCGCGGTGATGTACGGCAACGCGCGGCTCTCCCGTGCCATGGTCCCCGCCAGCGTCGCCCTGACACTGGCCACCACCATCGGGGCGCTCGCCGCGCTGGGCGATCCGGAGGCGTTCCTGATCGGCCTGGTGGTCAGCCTCGTCACCACCTTCCCGGCCGGCACCGGGCTGCTGGTCCGCCGGCACCGCGAGGAGGCCGCGTACGAACGGCTGCGCGCCGAACAGACCGCGCTGCTGGCCGAGATGGACCGCACCCAGGCGGTGAACGCCGAACGGGCCCGGATGGCACGGGAGTTGCACGACGTGGTGGCCGGGCACCTGTCGGCCATCGCCGTGCACTCCACCGCGGCCCAGACCCTCGACGACCACGCCGCGACCCAACGCGCCCTCGGCGTCATCCGGGACAACAGCGTGCAGGGACTGGCCGAGATGCGCCGGCTGATCGAGCTGCTGCGCACCACCGGCGGCGAGGACGGGGAGCCCGCGCCCGTACCGACCCTCGCCGGGCTGCCCGCCCTGGTGGAACGGGCCCGCGGCAGCGGTGCCGAGCACGGGCTGCGCTTCGTGCTCGACCACGAGCGCGACGGCGCCGCGGTTGCGCCGCGGCTGCCCGCGCCGGTCGAACTGGCCGCCTACCGACTCGTCCAGGAGTCGCTCACCAACGCCCTGAAGCACTCCGGGCCGGGCACGGTCACCGTACGTCTCGTCCGGGAACGCACCGGGGCGGGCACGGCACCGAACGGGACGGCGGGCGGCGGCGCAGGCACGACCGCGGAGGCTCTCGTCGTCACCGTCGAGAACCCGCTGGGCCCGGACGCCGCACCGCGCGTACCGGGTACGGGCACCGGCCTGGTAGGCATGCGGGAACGAGTGGCCCTGCTGGGCGGCGACTTCAACGCCGGTCCGCAGCAGGGGAGTTGGCTGGTGCGTGCGGTACTTCCGCTGGACGAAGGAGCTGGACACAGGTGAGCGCAGTACGGGTGTTGGTCGCGGAGGACCAGGCGGCTGTCCGGTCGGGGCTGGTCCTCATCCTCGACAACGCGCCCGGCATCGAGGTGGTCGCCGAGGCCGCCGACGGCAAGGAGGCGGTCGCACTCGCCCGCCGACTGCGTCCGGACCTGGTCCTGATGGACGTCCAGATGCCCCGGCTGGACGGGGTCGCCGCCACCCGGGCGCTCACCGCCGACGCCGTCTGCGACGTGCTGGTGCTCACCACTTTCGACCTCGACGAGTACGTCTTCGGGGCGCTGCGCGCGGGCGCGGCCGGCTTCCTCCTCAAGGACACCGACGCCGCCACCCTCGTCGAGGCGGTGCGCACGGTGGCACGCGGCGACGGCATGATCTCCCCCGCCGTCACCCGGCGTCTGATCCGCCAGTTCGCCTCCCCCGCGGCAGCGCCCGGTCGTACGCCTCCGCCGGAGCTGGCCACCCTCACGGCCAGGGAGCGCGAGGTGCTCGCCCGCCTCGGCGAGGGCCTGTCCAACGCGCAGATCGCCGGCGCGCTGTCGATGGCCGAGGCGACCGTGAAGACCCACGTCAGCAGGCTGCTGCACAAGCTCGGCCTGAAAAGCCGTACGCAGGCAGCGGTGCTTGCCGGAGAATGGGGCGTACGCGGCGACTGAGAGGCGGACCGCCAGTGGACACGGACAGCACAGCGCCGCCCGCGGTACGGCTGCGCGAAGCGGTCGGCGAGGACAGCCCGTTCCTCGTGGAGATGCTGGGCGCCGCGGCCAACTGGTCACCGGAGCGGGAGCAGGTCAGCCGCGTCCATCTGCTCGCCGACCGGGCCACCGCGCGCTATGTCGAAGGCTGGCCGCGCACGGGCGACCTCGGGCTGATCGCCGAGACCGCGCAGCAGGAGCCGGTGGGCGCGGCCTGGCTGCGGCTCTTCCCCGCGGAGGACGCCGGATACGGCTTCGTCGGCCCGGACGTGCCGGAGCTGAGCCTGGGGGTGGTGCCGCCGTGGCGTGGGCGGGGCGTGGGACGTGCACTTCTGAGGGGGCTGCGGGGGCTGGCCCGCGAGGCGGGCCACCAGGAGCTCTCGCTGAGCGTCGAACGGGCCAACAGGGCGCGCGAGCTCTATCTCTCCGAGGGGTTCACCACCGTGCGCGCTGACGGCGACGCGGACACCATGGCGCTCTCGCTCCACTCCGACTTCCAGCGGCCCGCGCGAGCGCCCCGAGCAGTACGGCCGACGCCGGCGACCCAGGGCGGCTGCGGCGGTCCGGAAACCCCCCGGTTCAGGCGACGTTGACGCGCTGGCCGGGCGGGGCCGCCTCCAGCCAGGCGAGGAAACCGGTGAGCGCGTCCTCGCTCATCGCCAGCTCCACCCGCGTGCCCTGCAAGCGGCAGGCGAGCACGACGGCGTCGGACAGGAGCGCCAGCTCTTCCTCGCCCTGCGGGGTACGACGCTCCAGCACCTCGATCGCCTCGCGCTGGAGCAGCCGTCGCGGGCGGGGCGCGTAGGAGAAGACGCGGAACCACTCCACCCGGTCGCCCCGGTAGCGGGCAACGCCGTAGCTCCAGCCCTTGCCCTTGGAGTCGACGGAGTGCTCGGCGGGGATGTCCCAGCGCAGACTGCAGTCAAACGTTCCTCCGGAACGCTGGATGAGCCGGCGGCGCAGACCGAAGACGAACAGTCCCAGCACCACAAGCAGCAGGAACAGTCCGCACAGCAGCAGAGCGAGGACCATCGTTCACTGACCTCCTCGCTCAATCCCGCGCATCCGCACGCCCGGTGCGGAACGCATCTGTGATGGCTTCAGCCGCGGACCGGCAAGGAACAGTGTTCCAGGCCCGTCCGCGGCTGAGTGACGACTCGATTCGGGCTCAGCGTGCGACCGCCACAGCCCGGATACGGACATCCGCGCGCCGCTCGGCGGCGGCGTCCTGATCGGCCTTCGCGGCGTCCAGCGCACGCTCCGCGCGCTCGACGTCGATCTCGTACGACAGCTCGGCGATCTCGGCGAGAAGCGAGAGCTTGTCGTCCGCGAAGGAGATGAACCCGCCGTGCACCGCGGCGATCACGGTGCCGTCCTTGCCCAGCTGGTCCTCACCGGTCGTACGGATGGTGACCGGGCCGGACGCCAGCACACCCAGCAGTGGCTGGTGGCCGGGCATGATGCCGATCTCACCCGACGAGGTGCGCGCGACGACCAGGCTGGCCTTGCCCGACCAGACCTTGCGGTCGGCGGCGACCAACTCGACGTGCAGCTCAGCCACAGTGGCTCCTCTACAGGGGTGTTACTGGGGTTGTCACAGGATAGGGGGTGTGCCGTGGTCGGGGGCGGGCGGACCCGCCCCCGACCGGAAGCGGGAGTCAGGAGACGCCCAGCTCCTTGGCCTTGGACTTCAGGTCCTCCAGGCCACCGCACATGAAGAACGCCTGCTCGGGGAAGTGGTCGTAGTCGCCGTCGGCGATCGCGTTGAACGCGGTGATCGACTCGTCCAGCGGTACGTCCGATCCGTCGAGACCGGTGAACTGCTTCGCCGCGTGGGTGTTCTGCGACAGGAAGCGCTCGATACGACGGGCGCGGTGGACGGTGAGCTTGTCCTCCTCGCCGAGCTCGTCGATGCCGAGAATGGCGATGATGTCCTGGAGGTCCTTGTACTTCTGCAGAATTCCCTTGACACGGGAGGCCGTGTCGTAGTGCTCCTGGCTGATGAAGCGCGGGTCCAGAATCCGGGAGGTGGAGTCCAGCGGGTCCACCGCCGGGTAGATGCCCTTCTCCGAGATCGGACGCGAGAGCACGGTGGTCGCGTCCAGGTGGGCGAAGGTCGTCGCCGGAGCCGGGTCGGTGAGGTCGTCCGCCGGCACGTAGATCGCCTGCATGGAGGTGATCGAGTGGCCGCGGGTGGAGGTGATGCGCTCCTGGAGCACACCCATCTCGTCGGCCAGGTTCGGCTGGTAGCCCACCGCGGAGGGCATGCGGCCGAGCAGCGTGGAGACCTCGGAACCGGCCTGGGTGAAGCGGAAGATGTTGTCGATGAAGAACAGCACGTCCTGCTTCTGCACATCGCGGAAGTACTCCGCCATGGTCAGACCGGCCAGGGCCACGCGCAGACGCGTCCCCGGCGGCTCGTCCATCTGACCGAAGACCAGCGCGGTCTGCGGGAGAACGCCGGACTCGGCCATCTCCTCGATCAGGTCGTTGCCCTCACGGGTGCGCTCACCGACACCGGCGAAGACGGAAACGCCCTCGTGCAGCTTGGCCACACGCATGATCATTTCCTGGATGAGCACGGTCTTGCCGACGCCCGCGCCGCCGAACAGACCGATCTTGCCGCCCTTGACGTACGGGGTCAGCAGATCGACGACCTTCAGGCCGGTCTCGAACATCTCGGTCTTCGACTCGAGCTGGTCGAACGCCGGGGCCTTGCGGTGGATCGGCCAGCGCTCGGTGACCTCGGACTCGGCCTCGGGCTCGTTCAGGATCTTGCCCAGGGTGTTGAACACCCGGCCCTTGGTGACGTCGCCGACGGGCACGGTGATGCCCTCGCCGGTGTTGGTCACCGCGGCCTGGCGGACCAGACCGTCGGTGGGCTCCATGGAGATGGCGCGGACCACGCCCTCGCCGAGGTGCTGGGCGACCTCGAGGGTCAGCTTCTTGAGCTTGCCCTCCTCGGCCGGGTCCGGGACCTCGACGTTCAGCGCGTTGTAGATCTCGGGCATCGCGTCGACGGGGAACTCCACGTCGACGACCGGGCCGATGACCCGCGCGACGCGGCCCGTGGCGACGGGCGTCTCAACAGTGGTGGTCATAGTTATCGGTCACTCCCCGCAGACGCGTCGGCGAGCGCGCTGGCTCCGCCGACGATCTCGCTGATTTCCTGGGTGATGTCGGCCTGACGGGCCGCGTTGGCAAGCCGCTTCAGCGACTTGATGAGATCTTCCGCGTTGTCGGTCGCCGACTTCATCGCCCGGCGGCGGGCGGCGTGCTCGGAGGCAGCCGACTGCAGAAGGGCGTTGTAGACACGGCTCTCGACGTAGCGCGGAAGCAGCTCGTCCAGTACTTCCTCGGCCGACGGCTCGAATTCGTACAGGGCGTGCACCCGGTCGCTCATGAAGACCTGGGCGGACTCCTCGGCGGTCTTCTCGAAGCTGAGCGGCAGCATCCGGCGCTCGACCGGGGTCTGCGTCATCATCGAGACGAACTCCGTGAAGACGATGTGGAGTTCGTCCACGCCGCCCTCTGCGGTGTCCTGCTTCAGGGCCTCGATCAGCGGCGCCGCGACGGCCTTGGCGTCGGCGTACGACGGGCTGTCCGTGAAACCGGTCCAGGTCTGCTCGACCTGGCGCTCACGGAAGTTGTAGTACGCCACACCCTTGCGCCCGATGACGTACGTCTGCACGTCCTTGCGGTCGTGTGTCAGTTCGCTCGTCAGGTGCTCGGCGGCCTTGATCGCGTTGCTGGAGTAACCGCCGGCCAGACCGCGGTCGCTCGTGATGAGCAGCACCGCCGCACGCTTCGGGTTCTCCACCTCGGTGGTGAGCGGGTGCTTGACGTCCGCACCGTGCGCCACCGCGGTGACCGCGGAGGTCAGCTCGTCGGCGTACGGAGTGGACGCCGCGACCTTCCGCTGCGCCTTGATGATGCGCGAAGCCGCGATCATCTCCATCGCCTTGGTGATCTTCTTGGTCGCGGAGACGGACTTGATCCGCCTCTTGTAGACCCTGATCTGGGCACCCATCGTCAGCCCTCGCCCAGCAGCTTGCCGTCCGCGGTCTCGAACTGCTGCTTGAAGGAGTTGACGGTCTCACGCAGCTTCTGGAGCGTGTCGTCGGACATCTTGGCACCCTCGCGGATGCTCGTCATGAGGTCCTTGTGCTCGCGGCGCATGAAGTCCAGCAGCTCGGTCTCGAAGCGACGGATGTCGGCGACCGGGACCTCGTCCATCAGGCCGTTGGTGCCCGACCAGACGGAGACGACCTGCTCCTCGGTCGGGAACGGCTTGTACTGCGGCTGCTTCAGCAGCTCGACCATCCGCTGACCGCGCTCCAGCGACGACTTGGACGCGGCGTCCAGGTCCGAACCGAAGGCGGCGAACGCCTCCAGCTCACGGAACTGGGCCAGGTCCACACGGAGCGAACCGGTGATCTGCCGGATCGCCCTGTGCTGGGCGGAACCACCCACGCGGGAGACCGAGATACCGACGTTCAGCGCCGGCCGCTGGCCCGCGTTGAACAGGTCCGACTCCAGGAAGCACTGGCCGTCGGTGATGGAGATGACGTTGGTCGGAATGAACGCCGACACGTCGTTCGCCTTGGTCTCGACGATCGGCAGACCGGTCATCGAACCGGCGCCCATCTCGTCGGAGAGCTTGGCGCAGCGCTCCAGCAGCCGGGAGTGCAGGTAGAAGACGTCACCCGGGTACGCCTCACGGCCCGGCGGACGACGCAGCAGCAGCGAGACGGCGCGGTAGGCGTCGGCCTGCTTGGACAGGTCGTCGAAGACGATCAGGACGTGCTTGCCCTGGTACATCCACTCCTGGCCGATGGCCGAACCGGTGTACGGCGCCAGGTACTTGAAGCCGGCCGGGTCGGACGCGGGCGCGGAGACGATCGTCGTGTACTCCAGCGCGCCGGCCTCCTCCAGGGCACCGCGCACGGACGCGATGGTGGAGCCCTTCTGGCCGATGGCGACGTAGATGCAGCGGACCTGCTTCTTCGGGTCGCCGCTGCGCCAGTTGGCGCGCTGGTTGATGATCGTGTCGACCGCGAGCGCCGTCTTGCCGGTCTGCCGGTCGCCGATGATCAGCTGACGCTGACCGCGGCCGATCGGGGTCATGGTGTCGACGGCCTTGTAGCCGGTCTCCATCGGCTCGTGCACCGACTTGCGCTGCATGACCGTGGGGGCCTGCAGCTCCAGCGCGCGACGACCGGTGGTCTCGATCTCGCCGAGGCCGTCGACCGGGGCGCCCAGCGGGTCCACGACGCGGCCGAGGTAGCCGTCGCCGACCGGAACCGAGAGCACCTCGCCGGTGCGGTGCACCGGCTGGCCCTCCTCGATGCCGCTGAACTCACCGAGGACGACCGCGCCTACCTCGCGCTCCTCGAGGTTGAGGGCGAGACCGAGGGTGCCGTCCTCGAACTTCAGCAGCTCGTTCGCCATGACCGAGGGAAGACCCTCGACCTTGGCGATGCCGTCACCGGCATAGCTGACCGTGCCGACCTCTTCGCGCGAGGCCGCGTCCGGCGAGTACGACTGGACAAAGTCCTCCAGCGCACCCCGGATCTCATCCGGCCGGATCGTGAGCTCCGCCATCTGGGTTCCCTGCTCTCCTTGTTGGGCCCGTATATATCTGCTACGGCCCAACTCGGGCCGCTAAGTACTGCTTGTTGAGTTGGTGTGGCCGGCTCAGCCGGCCATCCGCCGCTCGACGTCCTGGATTCGGTCGCCGACGGTGCCGTTCATGACCTCGTCGCCGATCTTCACCAGGATTCCGCCGCGGACCTGGGGGTCCACGTCGAGGTTCAGGTGCACCTCACGGCCGTACAGCCGGGTGAGGGCCGCACCGAGACGCCGCTTCTGCTCGTCGCTGAGCGGCACCGCCGAGGTGACGACTGCCACCGAGCGGTTCCTGCGCTCCGCGGCCAGCTTGGAGAGGGCCTCGAGGCCACCCTCCAGGCTACGTCCCCGCGGCTGACCGACCAGCCTGATCACCAGACGCTCGGTGGTGGGCCGGGCCCGACCGCCGAGGAGCCGGTGGAGCAGCTCGGTCTGCGCGCTCTTGAACGAGGGCTGGTCGCCCTTGCCGCTGAGCGCCGCACGCAGGTCGGGCGAGGTGCCGACGATCCGGCCGAAGCGGAAGATCTCGTCCTCCACGTCGTCCAGACTGCCGTCGCGCTCGGCCGCGGTGAGGTCGGCAACATCCGCCAGTTCCTCGACCGCGTCCGCCAGATCGCGCGGACGCGACCAGCGGGACCTGACCATGCCGGACAGCAGGTCGACGGTCTCGCCACCGACCTTGTCACCCAGCAGTCGGGCGACCAGCTCGGCCTTGGCCTCGCCTGGCTGCGCCGGGTCGGTGAAGACCCGACGCAACGACACCTCGCGGTCGAGCAGGGCGGTGACGGCGGCCAGCTCGTCGGCGATCTTGACGGCGTCGACGGAGGTGTTGTCCGTCAGCGCGTCCAGACGCTCCTTCGCTGCGGCCAGTGCCGTACGGCTCGCCCCGTTCATCAGCGTGCCTCGGCGTTCGTCGAGCCGTGGGACTGCGCGTCGGAGGCCGAGTCGTTGGCGCTGACCTCGAGCTCGTCGAGGAAGCGGTCGATGACACGGCTCTGCCGGGCGTGGTCCTCGAGGGACTCGCCGACGATCCGGCTCGCGAGCTCGGTGGCCAGCTTGCCGACGTCCTGGCGCAGAGCCAGCGACGCCTGCTTCTGGTCGGCCTCGATCTGCGCGTGACCGGTGGCGACGATCTCCTCGCGCTGCCGCTGGCCTTCCGCACGCATCTCGGCGATGAGCACGGCGCCCTGCTCCTGCGCCTCCTGGCGCAGACGCGCGGCTTCGTGACGGGCGTCCTTCAGCTGCTCGCGGTACTCCTCGAGCGTCTGCTGGGCCTCGTCCTGCGCCTGCTCGGCACGCTCCATACCGCCGACGATCTCGTCGTGGCGCTTCTCCAGTGCCGCGTTGATCGACGGCAGCAGCTTCTTGTAGAAGACGAAGAAGATAATGCCGAAGCAGATGGTACCGATGAGGATCTCGGGCCAGTAAGGCGCCAGAGGATCCATTTTGTCTGCTGCCAGCAGGTCCATGGTTGCCTCTCGTGGAGTGATTGTCCGCCGGTCGCCCGGATCAGTCCGTGGGCAGGATGAAGGGGACGACGAAGCCGATCAGGGCGAGGGCCTCGACGACGGCGAAGCCGAGCAGCATGTTCTGGCGGATCAGGCCGGCAGCCTCGGGCTGGCGGGCCATGGCCTGAACACCGTTACCGAAGATGTAACCAACGCCGATACCGGGGCCGATCGCGGCGAGGCCGTAACCGATGGCGCCGACGTTGCCGTTGACAGCCGCGAGGGTCTCGAGAGCAGACATTCCGTGGTTCCTTCTCTTGGTGGGCCGGTGGGTGGTTGGTCCACCGGACGTTTCAGGGTTGAGCGGTCCGTGGTGGCTCAGAGAACTCTCAGTGCGCCTCTTCGAGCGCCTGGGAGAGGTAGGTGGCGGTCAGCACCGTGAAGACGTAGGCCTGAAGCGCCTGGATGAACATCTCGAAGACCGTGATGATCAGCGTGAGCGCGAACGAGGCCGAGGCGTAGACGGTGCCGAGCACGGTGCCGAGCATGTACCAGGTCGCGATCGTGAAGATCAGGATCAGGATGTGACCCGCGAACATGTTGGCGAAGAGTCGCACGGCGAGCGTGAACGGACGAACGAAGATGTTCGACACGAACTCGATCGGCGTGAGGATGACATAGATCGGCTTCGGCAGCCCACTGGGGACGCACAGGTTGCGGACGCCGCCGACGAACCCGTTCGTCTTGAAGGTCACCGTCATGTAGGTGACCCAGACGATGAGCGCGAGCGCGACCGGGTAGCCGATGACGGACGTCACCGGGAACTGGGCGAGCGGAATCAGCGCCCAGAGGTTCATCATCCAGACGAAGAAGAACAGCGAGACCAGCAGCGGGACGAAGGGCTCGCCCTTCTTGCCCATCACCTCGCGCGCAATGCCCTTGCGCACGAAGTCGTACAGCACCTCGGCGATCATCTGGAACTTGCCCGGAACCACCTTCGGCTTGGCGAAGGCGGCCCAGAAGAAACCGATGATCAGGGCGCTGCCGAGCACCGCGAGCAGCATCGGCTTGGTGAGTTCCACGCCGGCAACGGTGGCGATCGGCTTGAAGAAGAACGAGTGCACACCCGGCGCCGACTCCGCGAAGCCACAGCCCTGGAACAGGTGACAGTCGACCTTGAGGGCGAGCATCTGGTCACTACTCACCGCGAGCTCCTTCGGTCTGACGCATAGGTACGGCTACCTCGATGTGTCTGCGTGGCACAGGGCCACGTAGCGGCACTGGACTGGATATCGCGGGAAGAGCCGAGCCGTCCGACGAGGTCGGCACGGCGGCTCGAGGCGGAGTGGTGAGTACGCGGCGCCGTCCCGCTCAGCGCGCGCCGCTTGGCTCGTAGTAGCACTCTCGGCGTCGGACCATAGCAGTCCGACCGCGAGGGGTTTATGTCGCCCCTACCTTCGGAGCACTCGTGAGTAGCTTTCATCACCGAGGCCCCTCTTCGGAGGGCTTGTCCTCCGAACTCGGCTGGACGTAGAGCGTCTTGACGCGACTTTGCATCCACGCCTGACCGATCGGCCACACCACCGCGCAGGCGAGTGCGGCGAGACCGAAAGCCCGTCCGTTCATGAACGTGGCGTCCCGGAAGACGAGCAGCAGGATCAGCAGTACCGCGACCTGAGTCACGTACACCAACATCCCGGCGCTCATGAGGAGTTCGGGCCATCGCTGGCCGACCACCCGCAGACCGTGCAGGCCGGCGGCGAAGAAGGCGATGCCCACCACCGCGCCGAGAGCGGCACCGAGCGCACCCTTGCCGCCCGCGACGAATCCGGCTACCACGACGGCCACCAGGCCGACCGCGGCGGCGGGAATCGCGGCGCCGCGGAGAATCCGGGCGTCGTTCGACTGCATGAAGGCTGCTCCAGCACAGGAAACGGAAGGTCAGGGGGCTCACAACAGTGAGCAGTACCGGTTGCGTGACCACGCGGGCGAGAGCCGTCGCACCACGACTCTCCGACTCCCTCGCCGGTTCTCGTGAACGCTATCACAAACTTTTTGATGAGGTCTTTACCTACATCGAGTGCCAACAATCACACCTGAGAGCGAACCTCATCAACTGAGCGTTGACTTCGCACCGAGTGTCACTCGTGCCCCAACTGCCGTGTCCCAGCAGCTCGTTGGGGCCCGTCAGGACGAGTTGCTCTCGATCCGGTCGCGCCCGGGGAAGCGGTGCCGCTCCCCCACCGCCGTTGCGCCGTTCAGCCCAGCGGCCCTGGCCGCCTCCGGGCCGCTCTCGGCCTTCACGGACCCCGCACCGGCCTCGCCGGGTGCACCCTCGCCGGGCTTCCCGGCCTCTTCGACGGACTTCTGCGCGTCGTCCTCCCCGGCTCCCGACTCCGCGGCGCCGCTCTCCCCTGCCGCACCCGCGCCGCCGGGGGACTTCCCGCCGTTCCTTCGGGCCGCCGCTGCGGGGATGCGGTAGCGGGGCGGAGTGAAGCGCTGGGCCCACGTCGGAACCCGGGGATTGAAGCGCGGCAGCAGCAGGACGACCAGCCCCACCACACTCAGCAGCATGATCGTCAGGACGATCACCAGGCTGGAGGACTGCACCGAGAAAGCCACCGCGCCGAAGGCGATCAGCGCCGACCAGAAGTACATGATCAGCACCGCACGGCTGTGGCTGTGGCCGATCTCCAGCAGCCGGTGGTGGAGGTGGCCGCGGTCGGCGGCGAACGGCGAACGCCCGTTCCAGGTACGGCGGACGACGGCGAGGATCAGGTCGGCCGTCGGCACCGCGAGGATGGTCAGCGGCAGGATCAGCGGCATGTAGACGGGCACGGTCGCCTGGACCGCGGCCCGCTCCGAGCCGCTGAAGAGCTTGAGCGCGTCCGGGTCCACCTGGCCGGTGACGGAGACCGCGCCGGCGGCGAGCACCAGGCCGATGAGCATCGACCCCGAGTCACCCATGAAGATTCGTGCGGGATGCATGTTGTGCGGCAGGAAGCCCAGACACATGCCCATGAGTACGGCGGCGAAGAGCGTCGCGGGGGCCGCGGCCTCGATGCCGTAGCTGTACCAGATGCGGTAGGCGTACATGAAGAACGCCATCGCGGCAATGCACACCATGCCCGAGGCGAGTCCGTCGAGGCCGTCGACGAAGTTGACCGCGTTGATGGTGATGACCACCAGCGCCACGGTGAGCAGGGTGCCCTGGAGCGGAGTGATGGCGACCATTCCCACGGTGGGGATCGGCAGCCAGAGGATGGTCAGGCCCTGCCAGACCATCACGCCCGCGGCGATCATCTGGCCGCCGAGCTTCACCAGCGCGTCCACGCCCCACTTGTCGTCCAGCACACCGAGCAGCCAGATGATGCCGGCACCGGCCAACAGGGCCCGCGGCTCGTCGGAGAGGGTGAAGACGTCGCTGATGTTCTCGAGTTGGGAGGCGACGAGCAGACCCGCGCACAGCCCGCCGAACATGGCGATGCCGCCGAGCCGAGGCGTCGGCTCACGGTGCACGTCGCGGGCGCGGATCTGCGGCACCGCTCCGGCGGCGATCGCGAACTTCCGTACCGGGCCGGTCAGCAGATAAGTGACGGCGGCCGTGACGCACAGCGTCAGCAGATACTCCCGCACGGGCTCCCCAGAGGTATTTCGAGCATCCTTGGCCCACACCTTAGGACACGGGCCGGTGGTGGAACGGTTCCGCGGTGTCAGGCAGGCGCCGGCACCCCGGTCAGCGCGGTGACCACAGGATCGAGCGCCGCGCTGATCTCGGCGCCGACCAGTCTGAAGTACGAGACCGGGGCGCCGTACGGGTCGTAGACCTCGTCGGCGTCCGCGGTGGGCGCCAGCAACCAGCCGCGCAGCGCCGCCGCGGCCTGCACGAGCGCTCGGGCCCGCTCGGCGACGGAGTCGGCGCTGTGCGCGGCGGGCAGGGTGGCGGAGTCTATGGCGCGCACCAGTCTGGTGAACTCCTTGAGCGTGAAGGTCCGCAGGCCCGCGGAGTGGCCCATGGAGATCACCTGTGCGCGGTGGTCTCGGGTGGCCGTCAGCACCAGATCGGCGCGGATGACGTGCTCGTCCAGCAGCTCGCGGCCGACGAACCCGGAGGCGTCGGCGCCGTACTCGCCGAGCACGGTGGCCGCGTGCTCCTCCATCGAGGCGCCCTCGTGGCCCCAGGTCCCCGCGCTCTCCACGAGCAGGCCGTTGCTCAGCCCGTCCTCCAGCCTCGCGGCCAGGGCATGGCGCGTCAGCCGCTCGGTGATCGGCGAGCGGCAGACGTTGCCGGTGGAGACATGGAGGATACGGAAGGTGTCGGCGGGGGCGTGGCCCCCTCCTTCGCGCCTCGGCGGCGCGGTCAACTGGCCTCCTTCAACTCGGGTACGACCTTGCGCAGTTCCTCCGCGCTGATCGCCCCGGCCCGCAGCAGGGTGGGTACCTCCCCGGTCACGTCCACGATGGAGGACGGCACGATGTCGGGGGTCGGACCGCCGTCGAGGTAGACGGCGATCGAGTCGCCCAGCATGTCCTGCGCGCTGTCGCAGTCCTGGGGCGCGGGGTGCCCGGTGAGGTTCGCCGAGGATACGGCCATCGGGCCGACTTCGGTGAGGAGTTCGATCGCCACCGGGTGGAGAGGCATTCGCACGGCGACGGTGCCGCCGGTCTCGCCGAGGTCCCAGGTGAGCGAGGGCTGGTGCCTGGCGACGAGCGTGAGCGCGCCGGGCCAGAAGGCGTCGACCAGGTCCCAGGCCGCCTCGGAGAACCCGGTGACCAGCCCGTGCAGGGTGTTGGGCGAGCCGATCAGCACCGGCGAGGGCATGCCGCGCCCGCGGCCCTTGGCCTCCAGCAGGTCGCCGACGGCCTCGCCGCTGAAGGCGTCGGCGCCGACTCCGTAGACCGTGTCAGTCGGGAGGACGACGAGCTCACCGCGGCGCACGGCCGAAGCCGCCTCGCGCAGACCGGTCTTGCGGTCGGTGGCCTCTGTGCAGTCGTACCGCCGTGCCATTACGGCACCTCCCTGCGTGCTGTGGCGAATCGGGGTCGGTTGTTGAGGTCGGGGTGGTCGGCCGCGTCCGCCCACCCACGGTCCTCGGCGAAGATCCACGGCACCTGGCCGCCCTGGGTGTCGGCGTGCTCGACGACGACCACGCCCCCGGGCCGCAGCAGGCGGTGCGCGGTGCGCTCCAGCCCGCGGATCAGGTCCAGCCCGTCCTCGCCGGAGAAGAGCGCCAACTGCGGGTCGTGGTCGCGCGCTTCGGGGGCGACGTACTCCCACTCGGTGAGCGGGATGTACGGCGGGTTGGAGACGACGAGGTCGACCTGGCCGTCCAGCTCGGGCAGCGCGGCGAGCGCGTCGCCGTGGTGCAGCCGCACCCGGGAGCCCTCGACGTTCTTGCGGGCCCAGACGATCGCCGAATCGTCCAGCTCGACCGCGTGCACCCGCGACCTCGGCACCTCCTGGGCGAGCGCGAGGGCGATGGCCGCGGAGCCGGTGCACAGATCGACGATCAGCGGCTCGGCGACGTCCATGGCGCGCACCGCGTCTATCGCCCAGCCCACGACGGACTCGGTCTCCGGGCGGGGCACGAACACGCCCCTGCCGACGTGGAGTTCGAGGTAGCGGAAGAAGGCGCGGCCGGTGATGTGCTGCAACGGCTCCCGGGCCTCGCGACGAGCGACGACCTCCCAGTAGAAGGCGTCGAAGTCGCTGTCGCCGACGCGGTGCAGCTCACTGCGTTTGACCCGGTGCACGAAGGCGGCGAGCTCCTCCGCGTCGAAACGCGGCGACGGCACATCGGCGTCCGCCAGGCGCCTGGTGGCCTGTGCCACCTCTGCCAGCAGTAGGTTCATGATCGACTACCTGCCCACCCCATCGGACTCGCTTCCCCCGGATTACTGTGCCGCAGCCAGCTTTGCCGCGGCGTCGGCGTCCACACACGCCTGGATGACCGGGTCGAGCTCACCGTCGAGCACCTGGTCGAGGTTGTACGCCTTGAAGCCGACCCGGTGGTCGGAGATGCGGTTCTCCGGGAAGTTGTACGTGCGCACCCGCTCGGAGCGGTCGACGGTGCGGACCTGGCTGCGGCGCGCGTCCGACGCCTCACGCTCGGCCTCCTCCTGGGCGGCCGCGAGCAGCCGCGCTCGCAGGATGCGCATGGCCTGCTCCTTGTTCTGGAGCTGGCTCTTCTCGTTCTGGCAGGAGGCCACAACTCCGGTGGGGAGGTGGGTGATGCGCACCGCGGAGTCGGTGGTGTTGACCGACTGGCCGCCCGGGCCCGAGGAGCGGTACACGTCTATCCGCAGGTCGTTGGCGCTGATCTCCACGTCGACGTCCTCGGCCTCGGGCAGCACCAGTACGCCGGCGGCGGAGGTGTGGATACGCCCCTGGGACTCGGTCGCCGGTACGCGCTGCACCCGGTGCACGCCGCCCTCGTACTTCAGCCGCGCCCACACGCCCTGGCCCGGCTCGGTCCGGCCGCTCTTGGCCTTCACCGCGATCTGCACGTCCTTGTAGCCGCCGAGGTCGGACTCGGTGGACTCGATCAGCTCGATCTTCCAGTTCTGCCGCTCCGCGTACCGCAGGTACATCCGCAGCAGGTCACCGGCGAACAGTGCGGACTCGTCGCCGCCCTCGCCCGCCTTGACCTCCAGGATGACGTCCTTGTCGTCGCTCGGGTCGCGCGGGACCAGCAGCAGGCGCAGCCGCTCGGTCAACTCCTCGCGGCCGGACTCCAGTTCCTTGATCTCGGCGAAGAAGTCCGGGTCGTCGGCGGCGAGTTCGCGCGCGGTCGCGATGTCGTCCTCGTTCTGCTTCCAGCCCCGGTAGGCGGCGATGATCGGCGTCAGCTCGGCGTAGCGCTTGTTGAGCCTGCGGGCCGTGCCCTGGTCGGCGTGGATCGCCGGGTCTGCGAGCTGCTTCTCGAGGTCGACGTGTTCGCCGATGAGTTCCTCGACCGCCTCGAACATCGGTTGTCCTTAGGGAGTGGGCCGGAGGCCGCACGGGGCGTACGCACCGGCGGGACCGGAATGGAACGGCGTGGACGACAAAGCGCCGGTCCCGCACCGCCGGGCAGGGCGGCCGGAAACCGGCGCTGTCGGGTCGCTAGTTGGTCCCGGCCTTCTTGCCGAACCGAGCCTCGAAACGGGCCACACGGCCACCGGTGTCGAGGATCTTCTGCTTGCCGGTGTAGAAGGGGTGGCACTCGGAGCAGACGTCTGCGCGGATCGCGCCCTCTCCAACGGTGCTACGGGTGGTGAACGAGGCGCCACAGGTGCAGCTGACCTGGGTCTCCACGTACTCCGGGTGGATGTCGCGCTTCAAGGTGTCTCCTAGGTTCGGGAGGGCGCCGGGTCGCCCGCGCGGGTTTGCGGGGCGTGAACCGGAACCGACGTACCAGTCTGCCATTACTGGCCGTACCTCCCAAAACCGGGGGACGGCCGTAATTATTCCGCACCCGGGAGGACGCCTCCCGGGTGCTGCCCCACGACAGAGATGTGCGCACCTCCGGCGGGAGGTGCGCACATCCTGGCGCCCGTGCGGGCGCGGGGCCGGGTGGCCGGGAACGGGTCCCCGGCCGCCCGCGACCTCAGTCGCCGTTGCCGGGCGCCGGGGTGTTCTTCTGGATCTGCATGAGGAACTCGGCGTTGGAGCCGGTCTTCTTCATCTTGTCCAGCAGCAGCTCGATCGCCTGCTGCTGGTCGAGGGCGTGCAGCACCCGGCGGAGCTTCCAGACGATGGCCAGCTCCTCGCTGCCCATCAGGATCTCCTCCTTGCGGGTGCCGGAGGCGTCCACGTCGACCGCGGGGAAGATGCGCTTGTCGGCGAGCTTCCGGTCGAGCTTGAGCTCCATGTTGCCGGTGCCCTTGAACTCCTCGAAGATCACCTCGTCCATCCGCGAGCCGGTCTCGACCAGAGCGGTGGCCAGGATGGTCAGCGAGCCGCCGTCCTCGATGTTCCGCGCGGCGCCGAAGAACTTCTTCGGCGGGTACAGCGCGGTCGAGTCGACACCGCCGGAGAGGATTCGGCCGGAGGCCGGCGCCGCGAGGTTGTACGCACGGCCCAGTCGCGTGATCGAGTCCAGCAGCACGACCACGTCGTGGCCCAGCTCGACGAGCCGCTTGGCCCGCTCGATCGCCAGCTCCGCGACGGTGGTGTGGTCCTCGGCGGGGCGGTCGAAGGTCGAGGAGATGACCTCGCCCTTGACCGACCGCTGCATGTCGGTGACCTCTTCCGGACGCTCGTCGACAAGGACGACCATCAGGTGGCACTCGGGGTTGTTGGTGGTGATGGCGTTGGCCACCGCCTGCATGATCATGGTCTTGCCGGTCTTCGGCGGTGCCACGATCAGACCGCGCTGCCCCTTGCCGATCGGCGAGACGAGATCGATGATCCGCGTCGTCAGGTCACCCGGGTCGCTCTCCAGCCGCAGGCGCTCCTGCGGGTAGAGCGGCGTCAGCTTGCTGAAGTCGGCGCGCGCACGGCCCTCTTCGGGCGCCATTCCGTTGGCCGAGTCCAGCCGGACGAGCGCGTTGAACTTCTCGCGGCGCTCACCCTCCTTCGGCTGACGGACCGCGCCGGTGACGTGGTCGCCCTTGCGCAGGCCGTTCTTGCGGACCTGGGCGAGGGAGACGTACACGTCGTTCGGCCCGGGCAGGTAGCCGGTGGTGCGCACGAACGCGTAGTTGTCGAGGATGTCGAGGATGCCCGCGACCGGGATCAGCACATCGTCCTCGTTGACCTGCGGCTCGAACTCGTCACGACCGCGGCGGCCCCGACGGTCGCGGTAGCGCCCGCGGCGCCCGCGGCGCCCACCGTCGAAGTCGTCGTCACGGTCACCACGGTTGTCGCGGTCGCCGCGGTTGTCCCGGTCGCCGCGGTCACCACGGTTGTCGCGGTCGCCGCGGTTGTCGCCGCGGTTGTTGTCCCGGTTGTCGCCGCGGTTGTGGCGACCGCCCTGCTGGTCGTTCTGCTGGCCGCCCTGGTTCTCGCCCCGGCGACCGCGCTGACGCTTGCTCTGGCGGTCCTGCTGACGGCCGTCACCGCGACCGCCGTCGTGCTTGCCGTCCTTGCCGTCCTGGCGCGAGTCGGCGCTCTCGGAGGCTGAATCGCCCCTGCTCGCACCGGAGTTGGCGGAGTCCCCGCGACCCTCGCCCCTCGCGGAACGGCCGCGCTTGTCGCCCTCGCCGTTCTGCTCGGACTGGGCAGCGCCGGCGGGCTGGCCCGGGATCTCGACCTGCCCCGCGTCGCCCGCGCCCTCCGCGTCGCCCGTACGGGCCCGCGAGGTGCTGCGCCGCTTCGGCTTGGCCTCGGCCTCGGCCTCGTCGCCGCGATCGGCGTCGGCGCTCTTGCGGCCGGCCGACCTGGCTGCGGTCTTCTTGGTGTCGGCGGCGGGCTCGCTCTCCTTGGCGCCGCCCGCATCGCCACCGCCCGAGGCGGTCTGCTTTTCCTTGATGACCTCGATCAACTGGCTCTTGCGCATCCGGCCCGTGCTCTTGATGCCGAGGCCGGAAGCGATCTGCTGAAGCTCTGCCAGGACCATGCTCTCAAGACCGGTACCGGTGCGGCGGCGCCGCCCGGTGGTGCCGGTGGCAGCACCGGAGGCAGGCGCGGCAGAGGCGTCCTTGGCAGGCGCGTCGGCGTTCACGCCCATCAGATCGGTGGTGTCGCTCACGAAGGGTCCTTCCCTGGAGCGGGCGTCGGCCTGTCTGGCTCGGCGACCGGTTGTGCTGTCCGGCTGCGGTCCGTGATTTGCTGAGACCGCGCCGTGGCGGTAAGTCCCGCCTGTGCGTACGGCGGAGAGGTCGGTTCAAAAATGGCGTGAGAGGTGTGCGTCATTCACGCCGCTCCGGGATGTGGTCAACACTGCTCGGCATGCAGCTCAGACAGCGTGGGAAGCTCCCGGAAGGATGAGTTGCCCCGATTGGGGACTCCAAGCACCACACCGCAAAGGGCTGCGAGTGCTGGCTTGAGGTTAACACTACCGGACGTAACAAACATTCCCCCTCTCCATCACCGGCAATCCACGGCCGGCGACAACATCAACTGCCCGCATCCGGGCCCTTCAGCGGCAGCACTCCAGCGCCGCGCAGATCGAGCGCGAGTCTGTTGGCGGTCCATTCCTCGCCCGCCGTGTGTGCGATCTTCTCCGCCGAGCCGTCCTCGGTGAGCGCCAACACCGTCGGCCCCGCACCGGAGATGACTGCCGGAACTCCGTCCGCGCGCAGCCTGTTGACCAGCTCGACGCTCTCCGGCATCGCCGGCGCGCGGTAGTCCTGGTGGAGGCGGTCCTCGGTCGCGGGCAGCAGCAGCTCGGGGCGCCTGGTCAGGGCCTCCAGCAGCAGCGCCGCACGGCCGGCGTTGGCCGCGGCGTCGACGTGCGGAACGCTCTTCGGCAGCAGCCCGCGCGCGGTCTCGGTGAGCACCGGCCGCGCGGGCACGAACACCACCGGGACCACCGAGTCCGCGGGGTCCATGCGGATCGCCCGGGCAGCCCCGGAGTCCGTCCAGGCGAGCGTGAAGCCGCCGAGCAGGCAGGCCGCGACGTTGTCCGGATGTCCCTCGATCTCGGTGGCCAGCTCCAGCAGCGCGGTGTCGTCGAGCCGCTCCGCGCCGCCGGTCGTCACCGCGCGGGCGGCCACGATGCCCGCGCAGATGGCGGCGGAGGAGGAGCCCAGGCCGCGGCCGTGCGGGATGCGGTTGGCACAGACGACCTCCAGCCCGCGCGGCTGACCGCCCAGCACGTCGAAGGCGGTGCGCAGTGCGCGCACCAGCAGGTGGCTCTCGTCGCGGGGGAGGTTGTCCGCGCCCTCACCCGCGATGTCGACGTGCAGTCCGGACTCCGCGACCCGGACCACGACGTCGTCGTAGAGGCCGAGGGAGAGGCCGAAGGCGTCGAAGCCGGGGCCGATGTTGGCGCTGGTCGCGGGGACGCGTACCCGTACCGCGGCGGCTCGGAATGCTGGACCGGCCATCGCTCGATGACTCTCCTTGCTCGGAGTTGCACGGACATGACGGGCGGCCGGCTGCGCGGAACCGGCACCTGCCCGTCCCCGGGGGGGGCGGAAAAGGTGCCGGGCCGAGGCGGGCGGGGTCGCACGAAGCGTCCCCGGGCGGCTGCTACGGCGAAGATGCCGACGGGCAGGCCACGACACATGTCGTGCGTACTGGGTGGGGGCTGGGACCAGCCTATCGGTGGATGCGTGAACGGCGACACAGGGCGCACGACGGGCGCACGAGGCGTGTCGTGCGCACTCTGTGCTTCCGCTCGCCGCGGGTCCGGCTGCCGCCCGGCCTTCGGCTTCGCTGCGGCCCGCTCCACAGGTGGGGCGGGCCGTACGCGCGGAGATTCTGCACGGGCTCGGGTCAGGCCAGACCGAGCCGTTCGGCCGCCGCGGCGGAGTCGACCGGCACTGTCACCGGCTGCGGAGCACCGGCGACCGCCCAGTCCGGGTCCTTCAGACCGTTGCCGGTGACGGTGCACACGATCCGCTGGCCCGGATCGACCTTGCCCTCCTGCGCCGCCTTGAGCAGCCCGGCCACCGAGGCGGCCGAGGCGGGCTCGACGAAGACGCCTTCCTGGGCCGACAACAGCCGGTACGCGGCGAGGATCTGACGGTCCGTCACCTCGTCGATGAAGCCGCCCGACTCGTCGCGCGCCCGCTCGGCCTGCTGCCAGGAGGCCGGGTTGCCGATGCGAATCGCGGTGGCGATCGTGTGCGGGTCCTTGACCGGCTCGCCGCGCACGATGGGCGCGGATCCGGACGCCTGGAAGCCCCACATTCGGGGGGTGCGGCGGGCCCGGGCGGGGCCGGCGTCGGAGTCGGCGGCGTACTCGCCGTACCCCTTCCAGTAGGCGGTGATGTTGCCCGCGTTGCCCACGGGAAGGACGTGGATGTCGGGGGCGTCGCCGAGCATGTCGACGATCTCGAAGGCTGCGGTCTTCTGGCCCTCGATGCGAACCGGGTTGACCGAATTCACCAGCGCCACGGGATAGTTGTCGGAAAGCCCGCGTGCGAGGTCGAGGCAGTCGTCGAAGTTGCCGTCGACCTGGAGGATCTTGGCGCCGTGCACGAGCGCCTGGCCCATCTTCCCGAGCGCGATCTTCCCCTGCGGCACGAGCACCGCGCAGACCATGCCCGCGCGCACCGCGTACGCCGCGGCGGAGGCCGAGGTGTTGCCGGTGGACGCACAGATGACGGCCTTGGCGCCCTCCTCCTTTGCGCGGGTGATCGCCATCGTCATCCCGCGGTCCTTGAAGGAGCCCGTGGGGTTGGCGCCCTCGACCTTGAGGTGGACCTCGCAGCGCGTCATCTCGGAGAGGAGCTGCGCGGACACCAGCGGCGTACCACCCTCCCGGAGCGTCACCGCCTCGGTCCCCGGGCTCACCGGGAGCCGGTCCCGGTACTCCTCGATGATGCCGCGCCACTGGGCGCTGGTGTGGCTGGTTCCCGGCATGGCGTTCATTCCCCTTCGACCCGCATGGTGCTGGCGACACCGCGTACGGTGTCCAGTTTGCGCAGGGCCTCGACGGTGGCGCTGAGCGCGGCGTCGGTGGCCCGGTGGGTGACGACGACGAGCGACGCCTCGCCACCGCCCGCGGGCGGTGCTCCGCCCTCGGGCGTGCTCTTGCCCTGCTGGCGCACGGTGTCGATGGAGACACCGTGTTCCGCGAAGATCATCGCGACCTGGGCGAGCACACCCGGCTTGTCGGAGACGTCGAGGCTGATGTGGTAACGGGTGACGGCCCCGCCCATGGGGCTGACCGGCAGCTGCGCGTAGGCGGACTCCCCCGGGCCGCGGGCGCCGCGAACCTTGTTCCGGCAGGCGGCCACCAGGTCGCCGAGGACGGCCGAGGCGGTGGGCGAGCCACCCGCGCCCGGCCCGTAGAACATCAGCTGCCCGGCGGCCTCCGCCTCGACGAAGACCGCGTTGTACGCCTCTCGGACCGACGCCAGCGGGTGCGTCAGCGGGATCATCGCCGGGTGCACCCGCGCGGTGACCGAACGGCCGTCGACGGCCCGCTCGCAGATGGCGAGCAGTTTGACGGTGCAGCCCATGCGGCGCGCGGAGGCGATGTCGGCCGCGGTGACCTCGGTGAGCCCCTCGCGGTGCACCTGGTCCAGGCCCACCCGGGTGTGGAAGGCGATTCCGGCCAGGATCGCGGCCTTGGCGGCGGCGTCGAAACCCTCGACGTCGGCGGTCGGGTCGGCTTCCGCATAACCGAGCGCGGTGGCCTCGTCGAGCGCCTCGACATAGCCGGCGCCACTGGAGTCCATCCGATCGAGGATGAAGTTGGTGGTGCCGTTGACGATTCCGAGGACGCGGTTGACCTTGTCGCCTGCCAGGGACTCGCGCAGCGGGCGCACCAGCGGGATCGCTCCCGCGACGGCCGCCTCGTAGTAGAGGTCGGCGCCCTGCTCCTCGGCGGTCCGGTGCAGCGTCGGGCCGTCCTCGGCGAGCAGCGCCTTGTTGGCCGAGACGACGCTGGCGCCGTGCTCGAAGGCGGTCGTGATCAGCGTACGGGCGGGTTCGATGCCGCCGATGACCTCGACGACCACGTCGATGTCGCCGCGTTTGACGAGCGCGGTGGCGTCGGTGGTGACCAGCTCGGGGTCGATGCCGTCACGGACCCGGCCCGGCCTGCGCACGGCGACACCGGCGAGCTCCACCGGGGCCCCGATGCGTGCGGCGAGGTCGTCCGCCTGCGTCGTCATGATGCGTGCCACCTCTGAGCCGACCACTCCACAGCCCAGCAGCGCCACCTTCAGCGGACGCGTACGCATCATCCGACCTCGATTCTCGTCATTCTGTGTCAACCAAGTCTCACGCACCGGGCAGCGAAAACCGGCGCCGGTCCGGTGCGTGAGACGGAGATCCCAAGGCTACGACCAGGGTTCGGCGACCGCGACGGCCGGGCGGGCCGACCGACCGCGCACCCCGGACGCACGTTGCTGCGCCTCAGCCGACGTCGAGGCGCAGCAGGTCCTCCTCGGTCTCCCGCCGCACGATCGTCCGCGCCTCGCCGTCGCGCACCGCTACCACCGGGGGGCGGGGCACATGGTTGTAGTTGCTCGCCATCGACCGGCAGTACGCGCCGGTCGCGGGCACCGCCAGCAGGTCGCCGGGCGCCAGGTCCGCGGGGAGGAAGGCGTCGCGCACGACGATGTCGCCGCTCTCGCAGTGCTTGCCGACGACGCGGCTGAGCATCGGCGGCGCCTCGGAGGTGCGGGAGGCGAGCGCGACGGAGTACTCGGCGTCGTACAGCGCGGTGCGGATGTTGTCGGACATGCCGCCGTCCACGCTGACGTAGGTGCGCAGCCCCTCCAGCGGCTTGAGCGTGCCGACCTCGTACAGCGTGAAGGCGGTGGGTCCGACGACCGCGCGCCCGGGCTCCACCGACAGCCGCGGCACCGCCAGCCCCGCCGACGCGCACTCGCGGTCCACGATCTGCGCCAGTGAACGGGCGATCGCGCTCGGCTCTGCGGGGTCGTCGGCGGAGGTGTAGGCGATGCCGAGGCCGCCGCCGAGGTCGATCTCGGGAAGTTCCACGCCGTGCTCGTCGCGGGTCTGCGCGAGCAGCCCGACGACCCGGTGTGCGGCGACCTCGAAGCCGGAGGTGTCGAAAATCTGCGAACCGATGTGGGAGTGGATCCCCGTCAACTCCAGCGAATCCAGGCCCAGCACGCGCCGTACGCCCTCCGCGGCCTGGCCCTCGGCGAGCGGCAGGCCGAACTTCTGGTCCTCGTGCGCGGTCGCGATGAACTCGTGGGTGTGCGCCTCGACGCCGACCGTCACCCGCAGCTGGACGGGCTGCCGGCGGCCGAGCCGGCGGGCGATGTGCGCGGCGCGGGCGATCTCCTGGAAGGAGTCCAGGACGATACGGCCGACGCCGGCCTCAATGGCGCGTTCCAGCTCCTGGGTGGACTTGTTGTTGCCGTGCAGGGCGATGCGTTCGGCGGGCATTCCGGCCGAGAGCGCGGTGGCCAGCTCCCCGCCGGTGCAGACGTCGAGGTTGAGGCCCTCTTCGGTCAGCCAGCGCACGACGGCGCGAGAGAGGAACGCCTTGCCGGCGTAGTAGACGTCGGCGCCCTCGCCGAAGGCGTCGCGCCAGGCGCGGCAGCGCGCGCGGAAGTCGTCCTCGTCCAGGAAGTAGGCGGGGGTGCCGAACTCCTCAGCGAGCGCGAGTACGTCCCGGCCTCCGACGGTGAGCACACCGCGCTTGTCGCGGCGTACGGAACCGGCCCAGACGCGCGGGTCGAGCGCGTTCAGGTCGGCCGGCGGCGGGCTGTAGTGGCCCTCGGGCAGTACGTCGGCGTGACGGGGCCCGGCGGGGTGGGCGGAACGGCTCATGGGTCGAGAATCCCCTCAGAGGTCAGAGGTAGTGGGGTGCGCTGATGCCGAGCTGGGACAGGCCGCCGGCCAGCACCGTCCCGGTGGCCTCGGCGAGGGCCAGCCGGGAGCGGTGGGCAGCCTCGGGTTTCTCGTCCCCGCGGGGCAGGACCGAGGGGGCGCCGGGCGCGGAGGTGAAGGTGAGGAAGGCGTCGGCGACGGCCCGGAGGTGGTGGGCGAGCGCCGGCCCGCCGACGGGCGGCTCGTCGGCGCCGGAGGGGCGCCCGTCGCGGGCGTGGGTGGCGGCGCGGGCGTCGGCGCGGGCGTCGGCGCGGGTGCGGGTGCGGTCCGCGAGGTGCGCGGTGTCGGCGAGCAGGGTGAGCAGGGCGAGTTCCGACCTGCGGCGGTAGTCGCCGGGCTCGGCGGTGAAGCCCAGCGCCCGGGCGCCCTCGACCAGCGCCCAGCTGCGGGAGCGTGCGTACTGGATTCGGAACAGCGGTTGGCTGTCGCGGCGTTCGTAGCTGATCGCACTGCCGGTGAGAGCTGCCCAGCGGGCCGCGTCCGCCGCCGGGTCCTCAGGAGGCACGGGCAGCTCGGGGACATCCCACTGCTCAGGGACGTCCCGCTGATCGGGGGTGTCCCGCTGATCGGGGACGTCCCGCTGATCGGGCGCCTCGGTCGGTGAAGTGCCGTGCGCCGTACGGCCGTCGGGGCGCCGGGTGAGCAGGGTGCGCACCAGCTCGGTGTGGGCGGACCGGCGCAGGGTGATGTTCAGAAAGCCGGGCCCGGCCACCTCCGCGCGGCCGATCTCCTCCTCCTGCGCCAGCCTGTCGCGCAGGATCTCGGCGATCTCACGGGCGGAGTGGCCGGTCACCGGCGCCAGCCGCAGAGCGAGAGGGGAGGCGAAGTCCGCGTCGCCGTGCGGTGGTTTACGCAGTGTGACCCGTTCGGGCCCCGTCGCGGCGGAGGCCGGCAGCTCCCCGTCCGCAATCGCGTGACTCAGCGCCTGGAGCAGAACGCGTTGGAGCTGGTTCGGGGTCACGGGGGAAGCCTAGGGAGCGGAGGCGGGACGAGGCGAATCCGTATCGCACTCAGGAATGGCCCAGCACGCTGTCCGCACCGCCGGTCACCGAGCGTGAGGCCGGGCAACCCGACCGCCCCGCGTCCCCGTGGGCGAGCCGGCGCACCGTCCGCACCAGCTCCAGCGGGTCGAACGGCTTCGACAGCACGGCGTCGAACCTCGACCGGTCGCACCCGGCGACGCTGCCACTGACGAGCACCAGCGGGATATGGCACGTACGGGGGTCCTGGCGCAACAGCTCAGCGGTGCGCGGACCGTCCAGACGCGGCATCGCGACGTCGAGAGTGATGACGTCGGGGCAGAGCTGATGGACGATTTCCAGACACTGGGCACCGTCGGCCGCAACCTGGACCTCGAAGCCGTCGAGCTCCAGATTGACCCTGATCAGCTGCCGAATGACCTTGCTGTCGTCGACGACAAGGACTCGGCTGGACATTCCCGCCACATGGCAAAGGTTAGGCGGGGCTCAGGGGGCGCGTCCGGGTTTTGGCTATTTCCAGCCTGGCGCGCGCTCGCCAGCTGCGGAGACTCCCCGAACCGGTTCCCCGCTCCGGGGGCGCACGGAGGGGCGCGCGGCGCACTCGGGGACGTACAGGCGCGGACGGCGAACGCGTCGAGGGCGGCAGGCCGGAACTCGGTCCTGCCGCCCTCGACGCGTCCCGAACGGGCGCGGGCGGTGTTGACGTACGGCCCCTCGCCTTACGGCGCGGGCGCGGGCACGGGGCTGGGCGCGGGCGCGGGCACGGGCGAGTACGGCGCGGGTCAGCGGTTGGCGCTGACCGGCTCCCCCTCGTCGGCGTCGGTCTCCCCCGCGCCGGTCTCCCCCGCGTCGGTCTCCGCTGCCGCGGCGGCGTCAGCCTTCCTGGTGGGGCGGCTGCCGGGCAGGATCTTGGCGAGCCAGTACGAGCGGCCCGCGACGAGCGGGGCCACCACGGCGAGGATCAGCACGTACCCGGCGATGAACGGCGAGAGCCTGTCGTCCAGGCCGGCCGCCGCGGCCATCGTGGCGAGGATCAGCGCGAACTCGCCGCGGGCGAGCAGCGTGGTCGCCACGTTCGCCGTCTGGCCGGGGCCGAAGCCGTAGATCCGCGAGGTGACCAGGCCGGCGATGATGTTCATGGTGATGGTGATGGCCACGGCGGCGAGCACCGGCCACAGCACGGCGGGCAGTACGCCGGGGTCGATCGAGAGGCCGAAGGCGAAGAAGAAGATCGCCGCGAAGGCGTCCCGCAGCGGGTGCACCAGCTCCCGGATGCGTTCGCCGGAAGTCGTGTTGCCCAGGATGAGGCCGACCATGAACGCGCCGATCGCGTCGGCGACACCGAACTGCTCACCAATACCGGCGACCAGGACCGCTGCTCCCAGGAAGGAGATGACCAGCAGTTCGTCGTCCTTGATGCGGAACAGCCGGCCGATGTACGTGGTGCCCCAACGCGCGGCGACGGCCAGCAGCAGAAGGAACGCGAACGCCTTGCCGATCTGGGCCATGGTCCCGGCCAGACCTTCGGACCCGGAGATCACCGGCTGCAGCGCGGCCAGATAGAGGGCGAGGAAGATGTCCTCGACGACGATGATGCCGAGAATCGGCTTCGTCTCCGGGTTTCCGATTCGACCAAGATCGACAAGGACCTTGGTGACGATCGCCGACGACGAGATTCCCAGCACGCCGGCGAGCACCAACGCCTCGGACAGCCCCCAGCCCAGAACGAGACCGAAGGCGAAGCCGACTCCGACATTCAGCAGGAGGTACATGGCGCCGGCGATGGCCATCTTCTTGCCGCCGGTCCTGAGGTCGTCCACGTGGAACTCGAGGCCGAGGTAGAACAGCAGCAGCACGAGCCCGAGCGCGGAGAGCATCTCCAGGTCGTGGGCGTCCTCGATCAGCACGAAGCCCGGAGTGTTCGGCCCCAGCAGAATGCCCGCGAGGATGAAGAGCGGAATGGTGGGAAGGCCGATTCGGGCGCCCAGTCGGGCAAGAACGGCGGCGGCGACAAAGGCACCACCCATGGCGATCAGTGTCTCAGCGTGACCCATCTACTACCTCTCGAGAACGACGTTCCGTATGCGAATGGGAGCGGTTAGTCATGGGACACACACGAGTTGAAGATCTCCTCCGGAGCATGGGTGGGGGGCGACCCGTCAAGGATACGTTAATAGTTAGCCTACCAAAGGACTTTCCGTCACCGGGGGTGCCGAGGGTGCGTCCCTCGTCACTCCGGGGTTGCGCCAAATCCCTTTATCTGCCCGCCAGTTGGGCGAACGGGGTGATCTGCCGCACATTCGCCGCGGTAGGAACGCGAATCAGCGAGAACCGCGAGAACGCACAGAGCGGTACGCGGAACACCACACCCGATTCGGCAGCGCCAGCCGATATGACGGACGCACCAAGCCCCCACACCCTCGACAGCCGAGACCTCCGCCTCGTTCGCCTGCCGCCGTCCACTGCCGCTGGTGACGGCGGCCGTGACGGGACCGCGTACGGGGAGGGACGGCGTACGAGGGGGACGGCGCCGACGGCGTCTTCGCCACACGGGCACCACACGGGCACCGCCCGCGCCCGCGCCGGCACGGGCGGCCGAGACCGGCGCGCGCCCTCAGCCGGTGGGACACGTCCGGTGAGACACGTCCGGGGGCGGCCCCGTCGCGCGTACCACGCGCTCAACGGGACCGCCCCCGGCTGTCGTTGTCAGA
The DNA here is from genome assembly GCF_018101125.2 of Streptomyces tardus. Classification (GTDB taxonomy): domain Bacteria; phylum Actinomycetota; class Actinomycetes; order Streptomycetales; family Streptomycetaceae; genus Streptomyces; species Streptomyces tardus. The sequence goes on from NZ_JAELVF020000001.1 coordinate 414,976, forward strand.
CCGGCTTGCTCAACAGTCCGGCTTGCTCAACAGACCGGCCTCCTCAACGAACCGGCTTGCTCAACAGATCGGCACGCCGGGCAGCTTGGCGGCCGGATCGTCGATGTAGATGTTGGAGATGAAGCCGCCCTGGTCGCGCAGCTTGCTCCACCAGTGGTTGGTGTAGCCCTCGGCGTTGACCGTGTCGCCCTCCTTCTGGCACTCGACGAAGACCCTCGTCGGGCCGCCGATCGTGCCGACGACCGGGGAGTTGAGGAAGGCGTCCGCGCGGACGTTGACGCCGCTGCCCCAGGTGCTGAAGTTGGTCTCGCCGCCGCCACCGCAGTTGTCGCTGGTCAGGTGCTGCTGGCCGTAGACCGGCGGGTACGGGAGCGCGGCACCGTTGATGTGGATGTTCTGGCCGACGCCGTTCAGCAGCTGCTCGTAGTGCTGGTGCGCGCCGGAGGAGTTGCCGGTGCTGCCGGTGGTGCCGATCTGCTGGCCCTGGGCGACCTGTGCGCCACTGGGCACGGAGAACGCCTGGAGGTGGAAGTAGTAGGTCTGCCAGCCGCCGCCGTGGTCGATGACGATGTAGTTCCCGGCGCCGCTGGGCTGGGAGTGGCGGGTCGCCGTACCGGCGGCGGAGGCGGTGACGGCGCTGCCTGCGGTGGTCCCGCCGTCGGAGCGTACGAAGTCCAGCGCGCGGCGGACCTCGGCGGAGTGGTGGCTGTAGGTCCACTTCTCGCCGCAGGCGAAGGGTGCCTTGAAGTTCGGGGCGAGGGCGGTGGCGTCGTCGGTCGCGGTCTCTCGGGCCTGTGCGGTGCCGGAGGTCAGGCCCGCGAGGGCGATGCCGAGGGCGGCGACAACAGCGGTGAGGGTGCGTCTGCGTCTCATCGGATTCCTTGAGGTGGAGGAAGCGAAGGCCGGAGCGGCCCCCACTGCTCCGGGACGCGCACCGGACGGGCGGTGGGGCCAGAGTAAAAGGCTTGCCAAGTCCACGACAATACGAACGAGTAACGGGCATTGGTCGAACCACCAGCGCCCGCCGGAAGCTGCACCGCACACCCAACTCCGCGCGGTCCAGCGCGAGTTGACGTCCTCCCCGCACTGGTCCGGCCAAATGTCCCGGACTTCACCGTACGCCACGGTCTTGTCACGTACATGCATACCCAACGGGCGCTACCACTGGTACGACATTCGGTGTGCCCCTCACATACAGACGGACAGCGCTCGCGACTGCCCTCGCCGGCGCGCTCCTCCTCACCCCCATGACCGCCCACGGCAGCGGGTCGCACGCCGACGCGCAGCCCCGGGACTCCGATGCGCCCTATCTGGTGGGCCGAGGCATCGCCGACGCCACCGGAGGTGTCGCCGAGGCCGGAATGATGGGCTACGCCAAGCCCGATCAGCGCACCTCCGGAATCCACACCCGGCAGCGCGCCCGCTCGTTCGTCATCCAGGACCGGGAGACCGACGACCGCGTACTGCTCATCGTGATGGACTCCGCGATGATCTTCGACAGCGAGCGCCAGGCCGTGCTGAAGGGCCTCAAGGAGCGCTACGGCGATCTGTACGGCGAAGAGAACGTCATGATCACCGCCACCCACAGCCACGCAGGCCCCGGCGGCGGTTCACACCACGCGCTCTACAACGTCACCACCATGGGTTTCCGCGAGGAGACCTTCCGGGCGACCACCGAGGGAATGCTGAAGTCGGTCGCCCAGGCGCACGAGGACCTCGCCCCCTCCTCCCTGAAGCTCACCCACGGCGAACTGCACAACGCGAGCGTCAACCGTTCCAAGGAGGCGTTCGACAGCAACCCCTCCGAGGACCGCGACTTCTTCCCCGAGGGCATCGACCCGCAGACCTCTCTGCTGCGGATCGAACGCGAGGGCCGACCGGTCGGCGTCATCAACTGGTTCCCCACCCACAACACCTCGATGACCAACACCAACACCCTGATCAGCGGCGACAACAAGGGGTACGCCGCGCTCCACTGGGAGCGCGAGGTGGAGAAGGTCGACTACCACGCCGACGGCCCGCCGAAGTTCGTCGCCGCCTTCGCCCAGACCAACACCGGCGACCTCTCGCCCAACCTCGACCTCGCTCCGCCGGAGGAGCTGCCGGCCAAGGAGTTCGAGAACACCGCCAAGGTCGGCGAGCGCCAGTACGAGGCCGCCGCGAAGCAGCTGGACGACCCGGGCCGCGCCCTCACCGGCGGCGTCGACTCCCGCCTGACCCACGTCGACTTCTCCGACGTCGAGGTCTCCCCCGAGTTCACCGGCGACGGGCAGACCCACCGCACCTGCGGCGCCATGTACGGTACGGCCGCCGCCGCGGGCAGCACGGAGGACGGGCCCGCACTGCCGGTCTTCCAGGAGGGCGAGAACCCCTTCTTCGACTGGATCTCGCACAGCATCCTCTACAACGCCTCCCCCGAGCTCAAGGAGTGCCAGTCCCCCAAGGGCGTACTGCTCCCGCTCGGCGAGATGAACAAGATCATGCCGTGGATGCAGGAGGAACTCCCCGTCCAGCTGCTGCGGATCGGCGACCTCCATCTGATCGGCGTCGCGAACGAGGTCAGCATCGTCTCCGGACTGCGGCTGCGCCGGACCGTCGCGGAGATCACCGGCAGCGACGTCAAGGACGTACTGGTCGCCGGGCACTCCAACGCCTACGGGCACTACCTCACCACGCCCGAGGAGTACGACAAGCAGCAGTACGAGGGAGGCAGCACCATGTTCGGACGCTGGCAGCTGCCGGCGATCGAGCAGACCGCCGCCGACCTCGCCACCAGGATGCGCGACGGCAGGCCCTCCCCCGACGGCCCGAAGCCGCCGGACCTCTCCGACAAGCAGATCATCCGGCCCCCCGGCGTCGTCCTGGACAGTCCGCCGCTCGGCAGGAAGTTCGGTGACGTGCTGACCCAGCCGGAAGCCTCCTACGGCACCGGACAGCGGGCCTCCGCGGTCTTCGCCGGCGCACACCCCAACAACGGCCTCCAGCACGGCGGCACCTACCTCACCGTCGAGCGCAAGGACGGCGAGCGCTGGGCCCGGGTCGCCGACGACGGCGACTGGTCGACCAGGTTCGAGTGGAAGCGCCGGGGCGTCAGCGCCTCGCACACAACGCTCAGCTGGGACATCCCGGCGGACACCGAGCCCGGCGAGTACCGCATCCGCTACAACGGCCACGCCAAGAGCCTGACCGGCACCGTCACCCCCATCGAGGGCACCAGCGACTCCTTCACGGTCGAAGGGAGTTAGGGCCGCCGACGAACGATCCAGGCGGGGCGGGGCGGCGCGGACCGATGCGCCGGCCCGCCCCGTTCGCCGTTCGCCGCCGCGCCGCGCACGTTCAACCCCGCCGCCCGCCGCCCGCCGTACGCCGTACGGCCGCACGGGGCGCACTCCGGCGCACCGGGGCACCCGAGCGGAGGCACACTGTCACAACCTGCGATCGCACGACTACGGTTCCGAGGTCAACGATCTTCACAGGGACGGGCGTTCGGGGAGGGCGAGGGATCGTGTCGCGTACGGACAGGGCGGAGCGCAAGCGCAGGGCGGACATCCTGCGGTACTGGCGGGCGGTCGAGCTGTTCGGCCCGCAGAAGGTCGACAGGGTGCAACCGCAGCAGCACCGGTACCGGGTCGACGCGGGCGAACCCCTGCCCTGGGAGGAGGGCCACCGGTTCAACCGCGTTCGCCGGCCGGCGGGCAAGCGGCGGCAGCACACCGTCTACTGCGGGGTCTACGCCGTCGAGCGCGTGCGGGACATCCTGCTGGAGGTCTTCGACGCCGACGAGGAGGAGCACGACGCACGCCTGGACGGCGACAGCGCGCTGCTCGCCTTCGAGGTCAACGACGAGGGCCGACTCATCGAGGACTCGCTCGTCTTCTCCTCTTGTGCCTGGGCCACCGGACGCGCGCTCTCACCGGGCCCCGCGGAACCCGGCTGGCTGGACGGTTTCGAGCAGGACGCGCAGGACTGCGAGGACGTCATCCGCCAGGTCGGCGACGGCAGGCTGCGCATCGCCGACACGACCGCGGACCGGCTGCGCCCCTTCGCCGGCATCGCCTGCGAGATCGTGCTGGGAGCGGCGACCGGGGGTATCGGGCCGGCGGCGCAGGCGCTGCTCGGCGAGGTCGCCGGAGGAGCCGTGTCCGGAGCGGCCGACGCGGCGGCGGACGCCGCCAACGAGGCGGTACGCGCGCGGCTGGACAGTACGCCCGGCGGTACGGGCGGCGACGGTTCCGGCACCGGTACGGACGGCGACGGCGGTGAGCTGGACGAGGCAGCCGCACCGCAGCTCGGCGACCAGCCTCTGACCGTGCGCGAACTCTCCGCGCTCACCCGCTGGGTGGCGAACCGGTTCCACGTGTCCGAGGCGCTGCTTCCCGACGCCGTCCGGGTGCACAGCCGCTTCGTCCCGGAACGCGACTCCGGCACGGCCGTCGGCTCGCTCTTCCTCAACAGCTTCATCGCCTCCGACCTCGATCTGGTGGCGGCCCGGATCGAGCGAGAGGATCCGCCCGCGGCGCTTCGCGCCTACCTCGCCGCCGCCGACGGCATCCCCGTACACAGCCGTGTCGACGTACGCGAGCGGACCGCCGCCGTGTACGAGGGCGTCCAGCCCGCGCGGTTCCCCGGCGGGCGCTGGCCGGCCAGGACCGAGCATCCCCTGGTGCTCAGCCAGCAGTTCGCGGTCAACACGATCCTCGAACAGCTCGGCGACGGCGAGGGCCTGTACGCGGTCAACGGTCCGCCCGGCACGGGCAAGACCACCCAGCTAAGGGACCTCATCGCGGCGGTACTGGTCCGGCGCGCCGAGCAGCTGGCAGCGCTGCCGCGGCCCGTGGACGCGTTCACCGGCACCGCCAGACGGTGGAAGAACGAGGGCTACGAGCGCTCGGTGCTCGCGCTCAGGCCGGAGCTCACCGGCCACGAGATAGTCATCGCCTCGGCGAACAACGGCGCGGTGGAGAACATCTCGGTCGAGCTGCCCGCGCTCGGCGCCGTCGCCGAGGAATGGCGGAGCGAGGCGGACTTCTTCGCCGCCCAGGGCAGCCTCCTGCTCCGGGGCGAACCGGCGTGGGGCACGTTGGCGGCCAAGCTGGGGAACAAGGGCAACCGCTCCGCCTTCCGGAGCGACTACTGGTTCGGGCCCACCGCAGGCGGCCGGCGCCCGGCCGGTCGGCAGGACGGCGACGCGCCCCCGGCCCCCGGTATGCGCGAGGTGCTGGTGGACGCCGCGAAACGGCCGTACTCCCCGCAGGACTGGCGCCGCGCGGTCGGGCGCTTCAAGGAGGCCTCCGACACCGTGCGGCGGCTGCGCGACGAACGGCAACGCGTCGCGCGGGCGCTCGCCGAGCTCGCCCCGGCCCTGCGTGCGGCAGAGGCGGCGGCGGCCGGCGTACCCCCGGTCGAGGCGCAGGTACGGCGCGCTCGGGCCGAACTCGACGCGGCCGAGGCGGCGTCGGCCACCCGAGCGGCGGAACTCGACCGGGCGCGTGACCGCGTGGCGGAGCACGGCCGCCGCCGCCCCGGCTGGTGGGCCCGTACCCTCCGGCTCGGTTCGGCACGCCGCTGGGACGAGGAGCGGGGGAACCTCGTTCGTGCGGAACGCTCCGCACAGGCGCAGCACGAGGAGCACACCCGTACCGCCACCGACGTACGCCGCGCCCACGAGTCGGCCCGGGCCCGGCTCGCCAGGGCCCAGAACGCGCTCCGTGCTGCCGCGGACACCGCGGAGGCCCACCAGCGAGTCCTCGACGAGGCCCGGAGTCGCCACCCGGAGTCGCTTCCCCTGCCCGAGGCCGCGGCCGCGCAGGACACCCGGGAGGTCTCCGAGCGCCGCGAGCTGTCCTCCCCGTGGTCGGACCCCGAGTTCACCGCCGCACGCACCCGGCTCTTCCTCGCCGCGACGGCCCTGCACCGCGCGTTCCTCGAAGGCGCCGCGGACCGGATGCGAAAGAACCTCGATGCCGCGATGGAGGTGCTCTCCGGCAACGCCCCGCCGACCCTGCCCGCCGCGGCTGTTCTCGCCGCGTGGCAGAACCTCTTCCTCGCCGTGCCCGTCGTCTCCACGACGTTCGCCTCCCTGGACCGGATGTTCGGCGGCCTCGGCGCGGGCGATATCGGCTGGATGCTCGTCGACGAGGCCGGCCAGGCCACACCGCAGATGCCGGTGGGAGCGCTCTGGCGGGCCAGGCGGGCCGTGCTGGTCGGCGACCCGCTCCAGTTGGAACCCGTCGTCACCCTGCCCCGCAGCGGGCAGCAGGCGCTGCGTCGGAGCTTCGGGGTCGACGAGGAGTGGACGCCCGGCCGCAACTCCGCGCAGCGCGTGGCGGACCGCTCGAACACCTGGGGCACGTGGCTGCCCTCCCCCGACGACAGCGCCGAGCGTGTCTGGGTCGGTTCACCTCTGCGGGTCCACCGGCGGTGCGAGTCCCCGATGTTCGACATCAGCAACCGGATCGCGTACGAGGACCTGATGGTGCAGGGCACCCCCGACCGAGGCTCGTACCCGGTCGCCGGGCGCAGTGTGTGGTGGGACGTCGCACACCACGGCGAGGGCAAGTGGTCGGCCGCCGAGGGCGAGGCCGCGAACGTGATCGTGCACCGCCTGCTCGACCGGGGGCTGGACCCCGCCGAGCTGTTCGTGATCGCACCGTTCCGCGATGTCGCGAGGGGGCTGAGCCGCCGGCTGTGCGCGGCCGTGGACCGCGCCCGGATCGGAACGGTGCACACGACCCAGGGCAAGGAGGCCGACGTCGTACTTCTCGTACTGGGCTCGGGTGGCGCAGCAGGGCGGGGCGCACGCGGCTGGGCGGCCGGCACGCCCAACCTCCTCAACGTCGCGGCCAGCCGGGCACGGCGGCGGCTGTTCGTGGTGGGCGACCACGGCGCCTGGAGTCGGCAACGTTACTTCGACGTCCTGGCCGACGGGTTGCACCTGCTCACGCCGGCTGAGCAGGCCGAGATGCGCGAACTGTCGCCGCCGGGGGTGGCCGGCACGGCCTGCCGTTGCGAACGGGGGTGACCGGTGATGACCGACGGCGGCGGACCGGGGCCGGTGGCCGTACGCCGACGCCCGGCGACGCCCGGCGGCGCGCGGCGACGCCCGGGAAGTTGGCTCGTTCCGGGCGTCACCGGCCGCGGTGCACACGGGTTGAGCTGCCAGGGTGGGAAACGGGCACACAAGGGACCGAGGGGCGGCTGCGGATGGGCAAGTGGCGAAGTTGGGTCGGCGGAAACACGGAGACCGCGCCGTTGTCGCCGTCCCAGCGCTTCCTTTGGGGCACCGAGTTGGTCTACGAGCAGGGCTGGGCTCGCCTCCGTCCGCAGCGCCGACCTCGTCCACGTCCTCGACAAGGGCCGCCTTGTCGAGACCGGCACCCCCGACGAACTGCTCGCCACACCGGGCAGCCACTTCGCCGAGCTCTACACCCTCCAGGCCCGCACCTTCACCGGGCACCCGACCCGACCGCCGACCGGCGTACCCACCCAGCAGCAGCCACAGCCCGACCCCGCGCACCGCCCCGGCCCGAAGCAGACAGGCTGACCCTCAGCTGCTCAGCTACCGGCCCCGCCCCGGTCAGCTCTACGACGCGGCGGCTCCGACAGCAATCTCGACGAACGAGCTGACGCGACGTCATATTCACTGCTCTAATGGCCTGTTGACCATTCGACCGTTCAGCGGAGATGACCCAGCGTGGCGCTTGACAGTCCAAGACTCAAAGACCTGCTACAGGACGTGGCTTCCGGCGTCCTCCAGCTACCGGATTTCCAGCGGAACTGGGTCTGGGACGACGAACGCATCCGGGAACTGATCGCCACGGTGACTCTGGACTATCCACTCGGGGTGGCCATGGCACTGGAGACCGGAGGAACCTCCCAGTTCAAGGCACGGGCACTGCACGGCGCCGAGGACGCCGGCGACCGCATGCCCGATCTGCTGCTGCTCGACGGCCAGCAGCGACTCACCTCGCTCTTCCAGGCCCTGCACAAGAACGCCCCTGTGGAGACCATCGATTCGCGCGGCAAGCGGCTGGAGCGGTGGTACTACGTCGACATCGCAAAGGCGGTGGGCCAGCCCTCCGAGCGCGACGAGGCGATCATCTCCGTCCCGACCGACCGCCTCCTGAAGAGGGATTTCGCCCGGACGGTGGTGCTGGACCTCAGCACCCGGGAGGCCGAGTGCGCGGCCGGCCACTTTCCGCTGCACTCGGTATTCGACGAGAGCCAGGTCAGTGCGTGGCAGCGGGAGTTCGTCAAGATCGACGACTCGCACTGGGACCTGTGGTCGAGGTTCACGGAGCAGGTGCTCCACAAGGTGCGCTCGTTTCAGGTGCCGATGATCAGGCTTTCGTCCTCCACCACCATGGACGCCGTGTGCGCGGTCTTCGAGCGCGTGAACACCGGAGGCATTCCGCTCAACGTCTTCGAGCTGCTGACAGCCACGTACGCGGGAGACCAGAACCATGTCGCCGCCCACGGCGACTACTACCGGCTTCCGGTCGAGTGGACGCAGATCAAGAAGGAACTCACCTCGGCCTACCCGGTGTTCGGGGACCCGGAGAAAGGCGTCGAACACGGCCTGAGCAGCAGCGAGTTCCTGCAGGCCGTCACGCTCGTACGGACCTGGGAGCGCAAGCAGGAAGGACACGGGCTCTCGGTGTCCTGCAAGCGCAGGGATCTTCTCGACCTGCCACTGGCCGATTTCGGCAGACTGTCGCCCCGGGTTGCCAAAGCGTACGCGTGGGTGGGCAGTTTCCTGGAGCAGCAGTGCATCGTACGGACCAGGGACCTCCCCTACAACACGCAGCTCGTACCGCTCGCGGCCGTACTGGCGATTCTCGGCGAGGAGGCGGACCGGAATGACGCGAAGGCACGGATCTCCCAGTGGTACTGGTGCGGCGTACTCGGGGAGATGTACGGGGGATCGACGGAGAGCCGGATCCCCCGGGACGTCGAGCAGCTGATCGGCTGGATCCGGGGAACCCAGCGAACGGTGCCGGACACCGTCGCGGAGGCCGCGTTCCTGGACGACCGGCTCAACTCGCTGACCACGCGCAACAGCGCGGCGTACAAGGGCATCTACGCCCTGCTCGTCAAGCAGGGTGCGGTGGACTGGCACCACACCGAACGACCGCTGGACTCGGGCCGGTTGGTCGAGCACAACGTCGATGTGCGGCAGGTTTTCCCCAGGGCCTGGGTCCTCAGGCAGGACCCCGCCAACGAGCCGAGAGCTCACTCGATCGTCAACAAGACTCCCCTCTCGCTCCGGGTCAGCAAGGGCATGACCGGTTCGCCCGCCTCCTATCTGAAGTCGCTGATGCTGGAGTCGGGCATGCGTCCCGAATGGTTCGACGATGTCATCGCGACGCATCTGATCGACCCGGCCACACTGCACGAGGCGGACTTCGAGCGGTTCTACGAGAACCGCTCGAAACAGCTGCTGGAGCTGGTGCGGGCGGCAATGGGCAAGCGCACCGTCTTTCGTGACTCGGAGAACTGGTGAGCGCGGCCATGCAGACACCGACCAACGACGAGCTGCGAACACTGGCCGGAAAGAAGCTGCCGCTCCCCGACTTTCTGGCGCTCTTCGGCACTCGCGTGCGCAACGACCAGATCGCGCTGGGCATCAACCAGGCGCTCAGGGGGGTCGGACTGACGACTCTGCCGGACTTCACCCACTGCGGTTCCCGCGCGGATATCCACCTGCTGGCGATCGAAGCGGACGAACCGGTGGTGCCGGAAGAGGAGTCGGAGGAGACCGACGACGACCTGACCCGGGGCGCCCTGCCGACCCAGTCGTTCCGCATCGCGGATGTGCCTGCGGCGAACAACGGTGTCGACTCCATACTGCCCAACACCCCGCTCACTGAGGCGACTTACCACATGCGGGCCAAGAACTACTCCCAGCTCGCGGTGCTGGAGAACGGTTCCACGCTGCGCGGGGTGGTCAGCTGGGAGTCCATCTCCCTGATGTACGAGCTCGGGAAGAGCTCAACTCTGGCGAACGCCATGATCGACGACCCTCCGGTGGCCGAGGCGCACCAGGACTTCTTCTCGCTGCTCCCGATGGTCAGCGAGCACGGCTACCTGCTGGTACGCGGTGGGAACGGCCACTTCAGCGGAATCGTCACCGCCTCCGACATCACCGAGCGCTTCGAGGCGACCGCCTGGCCGTTCTTCATGGTCGGCGAGATCGAGTACAGGCTGCGCAAGTGTCTGGGCGCCAGACTCGACCCCGACAACATCCGTGCGGTTCAGTGGAAGAACAAGCAGACCGGTCTGATCACCGACCTGATGTTCAACGGCTACGTGAAGCTGCTGCACACGGGACAGCAGGACCCGGCACTCTGCGCAAAGGCAGCAGAGAACTGGACCGAACTGGGCTGGGCGGTGAGCCGCAACCAGTTCGTCTACCAGCTGGACCGGGTGCGCGACATCCGCAATCGAATCGCCCATTTCGATCCCGAGCCGCTGCCCCCGCAGTACGCCGAAGAGCTACGGCAGTTCGTCCGACTGCTGCGCCAGCTCACCTGAGGCTCGCGCCGGTTGCGGCACGAACTTCAGCCGACGAAAGGCAGCCCTGCATTGCGTCCCAGCCCGGTTGAGCCAAGCGGCGCTTCGGGGCGGGAAGCCGAGGGTCGGCTCAGGCGGCGGTGTGGACGGCCGGAGGACGCCGTCGGCCCCCGTCGATGCATTTGTCGACGGGGGCCGACGTCTGCGCAGGCCGGCTCCTACTCGCCCTTGAGTGACTGACGAAGGAGGCCCAACCACTCGCCGGGAACAACAGCACCGGACCGTGCGGCACCTTGCTGTCGCGGACGGGGACTCTTCAGCCGCAGCGGTCTCGTGGCGCAGAACTTCGAACGCTGGCGGTGCACCGCAATGCCTTCTGTCAAGGTGTCCCGGACGTGGGTGTCTCATCGTTCGGGAAGCTCACGCCCCCGGCGTGCGAGCGGGGACAAAGCGCCATCGCTGCTGAGGCACACCGCCAGGAGGAACCAGTGTCCTACCCGCAACCGCTCGCCCCCGAGGGAAAACTTGCCGACGCGAAGAAGCAGCTGAGCCTGCCGCGTATCGTCGTCATCTGCGGCTCCACCCGTTTCATGACCGAGATGGCCGAGGCCGATCTGCGGGAGACCAAAGACGGAAAGATCGTCGTCAAGCCGGGTTGTGACCTGGAGTCGCCGCACGAGCTCTGGTCCGACCCTGTCGAGGCCGCGGCGCTGAAGATTCGGCTCGACGATCTGCACCGGGCGAAGATTCGGCTCGCTGATGAGCTGCTCGTCGTCGGCGACTACATCGGAGACAGCACCCGAGCCGAGATCGCCTACGCCCGGTCGCTGGGCAGGCTCCTGCGCTTCACTCACCCCGAAGTCGACCCCGACGCCTGAGCCCAGCGCGACTGAGCAACAGCCGTGTGAACGCGGCGAGTTGGGCATCCGGCCCCGCTCCCGCACACCCGGCACCGGGCGGCGGTCCACCCCACGGGGGCGGGCCGCCGCCCACGTCGTGCCACCGCCGGATCAAGCCGCCCCAGGCGGGCGGCGCGCTCCGGCGTGGCCTGTTTCGGGCGTCACCGGGGATGCGGCTCGACAGTTGACTGTCCAGAACGACGTCAGGAACGGCGCCCCGGACAGGGGGCGGTTGGCGATGGGCCGATGGCGGAAGTGGGGCGGTGGCGGCGCCGAGGAGGGCGCACCGCTCTCGGAGTCCCAACTCTTCCTGCGGGGCGGCGAGTCGGTCTACGCCGGCGGATTCGCGCGACACGCGAGCGGGGCCTACCGGCTGAGCCTGTGGCAGATCGTGCTGCGCCTGCCGGGCCTGCTCGCGAGCAGGCCCGGCAGGCCTGGGCCGCGGCGCGGCAGGTGCTGGGGGCCGAGTTGGGACGCGGTGCCGCGCAGGCAGTCGCGCTGGTGGCGACCAACAGCGCGCTGGCGACGCTGCTCGCCTCGGGTGAGATCACCGAACGGTTGCGCCAAACTCTGCCCGTACTGCTGCTGTTGGCGGGGGCCGGGCTGGTCGGGGCCGTACTGCGGGCGGTCTCCACGCCCGCGACAGGGCGGTTGCAGCCGAAGGTCGAACGGGTGGCGTCGGAACGGTTTCTCGGCCACGCGGCGCGCGTGGAGCTGACGGCCATCGAGAGCGACGACTTCCACCGACTGCTGGCCTCCGCCCAGTACGGGGCGGGTTCGGCCCGTCGCATGGTGGCAACCTCGACCCAGGTCATCGGCGCGATGCTGTCGCTGCTGGCGAGCTGCTAGCGTAGCCAGCCTTTTCGCTCAGGCCCGCACCTGCACCCGCCCCCGACAGTCCTGGCCAGCACTACCCACTCCGACCCTGGTGACAGCACCGGGATTGGCTAAGACATGTCGGAGCCTCGGCTGTCGACCACTGCACTTCCTCGCAAAGGCACCTCGCGCGCCCCGTGGTTACACATAAGGAGTATGTGCGACACACGTGACTTTCATGGCATAGCTAGGTCGATTAACACACTCCCCAACCCTCAGTGATGAGCATAACGCCTAGCGTTGTCTTTTTGAGTTACAAACATGTAAGCTCACCCTCGGAAAATTCACAAGACGCCCGCAAGTACGCGAAATCTTCACAAGGTGCGCCTCGCGCAGTTACAGCACCCGGCCGACCTCCTGCCCAAGCAGGATCAAACGAGAAGAGAAGCACACGCATGGGAATCCAGGTTTTCAAGGCACGTATCGCTGCAGTCAGCGGTATCCTCGCCGCGTCCCTAATCGGCGGCGCCCCTATCGCCTCGGCGCAGACCACCACATCAGCGGGGCAGGGTCCTCAACTGATGAACTGGAGCAGCTCAATGAGCGGCGTAGCTACTGGATTCCAGTCACGTCGCTGGAGCGACAGTCAGTACTCACAGATCTGGTTCACTGGATGTTCCAGCACTTATACGAGCAGCAGCACGCACGTGGACCTGAGGCAGGACAGATCATTCCAGCCCGATAGATCATGGGGCGTAAAGAAGTACACTGCATGCTTCGGCAGCGGAAAAAGCAACGGCGAGTGGCACAATCTCGCCAATGGTCAACATTTCTTCCAGATAACCAAGATCGATGGCCGTGGAGGCGGCGTTGCACTTGATGTTCGAAAGGTGACGGTGGACACCTCTAAGGCCGACCAGAACTAACACGTGCACGGCCGGGGCACCTCAAGGTGCCCCGGCCGACGATACCATCCGGGAGAAAACGTTGAGCGTGCCTGTACGACTGAGGACCAGCAGCGTCCTGTGGGCAGCTCCCATAGCTCTGGGCCTCGTAGCAGTCTATTATTTCGGCAATCCGCCACTCAAGGAAAGCGAACACCACGGGTACGCACCTACGGTGGTTTCGTGGACTATGTCTTCATTCTATGCCTTGACGTACGCAGTCGCGGCCGGCCTCGGAGTCTGGGAGAGCGCACGGTTGCGCCATTACGGTGTTTGGCAATCGGCCCCGGTCCGCTCACGAATACGTGTCGCGGCTGACGCACTCGTTCCCGTGCTGTTGCTGACGTGGTCCATGCTTCTCCTTCCGCTCATCGCGGCGCTGTACCAAGCGGGTGCGGTACCTACGGTGAACTCACTACGGCTCCCCGCAATGGCGATGACCGTGTGCGTTGCACACCTCGTCATTGGCTTCTGCGCAGGACTGGTACTGCCGCGGATTTTGGCGGCTCCAATACTGGCAGTCAGTGTTTTCTTCCTGGTAGCATCCTCGTGGTCCTCCGGATATACGATCTGGCCGCGTCACATTTCCGGGCAGTTTCCGGTCGAATTGATGTACGGGGAACTGCCGACGCTTCATTCGCTGGCGCCCCACGTGATGTTCACCGGCAGCATTGCGCTAGCCGCAGCACTGTGTACCCTACTGCGGAACTTTACGACGCGAATCGCACTACCCTTGACGTTGGCGCTGACGGGGACTTTCATTCCCTCCTCCATGGTGCATGACTGGGGACCGAATCCGAAATTGTCCACCGGGAATGTCTCGATGTCCTGCCAGGGAAAGAATCCAACCGTATGCGTCCCACAGCCTCTGAGTTCCGAACTGCCCCGGGTGCAGGCTGAGGCAGCTTCAGTTTTCGCTGCTCTCTCGAAAACTGGTGTTGACTTCGCCAAGCCTGCAGAACTCCAGGACAGCATCGTCGGTGGCCGCTTCTCCTACCGCTCCACAGAGAGCACCTGGTGGCTCCGTCTAACCGACGCCACCAACGGCGAGACACTTCGTTACTCAGTGATGCGCAAGGCTATTGCACTACCCTGCGATCGGCCCGATGGAGAAGCAGTACAGCGCCTAACTCTCTGGGCGTCAGCTGCCACTGACACGGAGGGTTTCGCTCTACAGCGACAGCAGGAGGAGCTGGTCACAGAAGTTGAGAAGCAGACGCTCAGAAAATCTCGTGCCGCCGTGCGGCAAATCCACGCCCGCTCGCACAAAGATCAGACCACCTGGTACCAAGAAACTTCCGAAAAGGCGTGTTCGGGAACGTCGGAAGTGGGGAGTCACTGATGCTCTGGTGGAGCACCGCACGACAACTCCACACCGTTCTGGCGGGCGGAGTGGCCGCATTTCTTCTACTGCTCCTGCTGTTCCAGGAAAGTACCGCCCAGTTGCCCTCATTCTTCGCCTCCTCTGCGTCCGTCGTGCTGATACTGGCGGCACCGGTCCCGTTGTGCGCGGCGCTGATGCTGTGCCTGGAATCCCGCCTCCCGTCCGCCGAGGACACCGGGGTCCGTCCGATCCGGCTCCTGGACACCGGTGTCGTGCTGGCGGCACTGGCGTCTGCCCTGTTCCTTAGCCTGACAGTGGGGATGCTGCTGGATTCCTCGCCGGTCCTGGAAGCTGGCCGCAACTCCGTGTTCCTCGTCGGCCTGATGCTGTGCGTACGCCCGCTGGCCGGTAGCCGCGCCGTGATGGTCCCGGTCTGCTGGATCGTCGTGGTCGCCCTCATGGGGTACGACCGGTTCGGCCACGCCCACCCGTGGACCGTGCTCCCGCGCCCACTCACCGACGTGTACGCCCTGGCCATCACCACGTTCACACTGGTCGCGGGTCTGGCGCTCCAGACGTACGCGGCACGGCACGAATCGGGAAGGATCGCCCCATGACCCTCGAACTCACTGCCTGCACCTACTCGTACCGGCGCTGGTCACCCCCTGTCCTGCGTGGTCTGGACTACCGGATGCCCGACGGTCTCACCGTCCTGCTCGGCCCCAACGGCGCCGGGAAGTCCACACTCCTCGGGCTTGCCGCCTCGGTGCGGCGCCCCGCCAAGGGGTCGGTGACTCTCGACGGCATCCCTGCCGGCGACCGCGCCTACCGCCGGGACGTCGCGTGGATGCCCCAACAGATCACCGCCATGCGCGCGCACACGGCACGCGAACAGGTCGCCTACGTGGGGTGGCTCAAGGGCATGTCGCGCCGCGACGCCTGGGACTCCTCCACGCGGGCGCTGGCCCGCGTCGAACTCTCCGACCGGGCCGACGTCAGGACCACCCGGCTCTCGGGCGGTCAGCTGCGTCGAGTGGGAGTGGCTGCGGCGCTCGTCCACGATGCCCGCGTCCTACTCCTCGACGAACCGACCGCCGGCATGGACCCGCGCCAACGGCGGGTGTTCCGGGACCTGTTGGGCGAGCTGTCGAAGGAGGTCCGTGTTCTGATGTCGACGCACGACGTGGCTGATCTCGCCGAGGAAGCCGACAACGTAACTGTTCTCGACAGCGGAGCCGTGACCTACACGGGCACAACGGCTGGCTTCCTGGCCTACGCGCCGGACGGCACAGCTCCTGGTAGGGCTGCCGAGGCAGCGTACGCGGCGCTGAGCCACCACGGCTCCGTCCTGTAACCAGGCGCGCCGCCCGGTGGCGTGAACTGCTCTGCGTCCGGACCGGGTTGAGCCACGGTGCGGTTCGGGGCGGGGCCGAAGATCGGCTCAGGAGGTGCTGTGCGGCGGCCGGAGGAGATACTGGCCCCCGTCGATGAATGCAACGACGGGGGCCAACGTCCGGTGCAGGCCGGCGGCTACTCGCTCTTGAGAGAGGCGACGAAGCAGGACCAGCCGCTCGCCGGGAACACCAGCACCGGACCGTGCGGCACCTTGCTGTCGCGGACGGGGACGACAGCGGCGAAGTCGTAAGACATCTCCACGCATGCACCGCCGTCCTGGTTGCTGTGGCTGCTCTTACACCAGGAGGCGGCACTCAGATCGATGGATCGCACGTCACTTCCTCCAACATCCGCAGAATGAACGTCCGCGACTCGGCCGGTGTCAGCGCCAAGTCGCGTACCGCATCGTACGCCTTCTGCAAGCCCACAACTGAGCTGGATTCCTCGATCAGTTCACCTCTGTAGCCGTTCTCGGCGTACACAACGGTCCTGCCCTCAGGGAGAAGCAGGTACCACATGTCGGCGCCCATAAGACCGTGCATGCCAGCGCTCTGCCGCAGTACGTGCACGACGACACCCGGCCGCTGGGCGATCTTCGACAGGTACTCCAACTGCTCGCGCCACTCCCCCGCGTCCCGCAGTGGCGTGCGGAGCACCGCCTCCGAGAGGATCGTGCGGAACGGTGGTGCGTTCTCAGCCTCCAGCAGTTCGCGGCGCCCTATGCGGGCTTCGACCTGCTGGTCCAGTTCCTTGCCCTTCAGACCGCCCACCGCCAGCACCTCGCGCGCGTACCCGGGCGTCTGCAACAGGCCCGGCAGCACGCTGACCGCGAAGTGCCACAGACTCCTCGCCTCGGCTTCGAGCGCCATGTAGCGGCGGTAGCGCTCGCGGAACTGGGTGTGGTCGCCTGCCGCCAACTCCCAGAGCGCGAGCAGGAGTCCGGGGGTCTCGTAGAAGGTGTCGAGCGCCTGGACGACCTCAGGGCTGCCCAGCGTCTCGCCCTTCTCCATCTTTCCGAAGAGAGACCAGTCCCAGCCCAGGCGTTCGCCGAGTTTGCGCAGGCTGGTTCCGTGGGCGGTCCGCAGTCTGCGCAGTTCCTCCGCGAACCGCTGGCGCGGCTCCTGACTGCGGCCGGTGATGACGCGTCGTTGCGACATACCGCTTCCCCTCTGAGCTGGTCGCCCGGTCAATGGCACAGCTGTCGATGTGGAACTCGTGGAACCAACCCGGTGCGGTGCGGCAGCACGCCCCGCCCCACACCGCAGGCCGGTCACCCGGGGCGCATTCTCGTAACGCCCGCACTACGCAGCGTAGTTCGACGTGCGCAGTGCGGCGCAGAAGAACAGCGGAACTCATCGGCAAAGGATTCTCATGACGACCACACCCGGCCTCCCCCACCGGCCACGGGCAGGCAGCGACCCGAACCCTGCACCCCACCCGGCGCCACCGTCCACCAAGGTCCACGAAGCCCTGAGCGCGCGAGACGCCCTTGCTGCCGCCCTCACCGAGGCGGGCATCCAACTGCCCGCGATGGACATCCGCACACCGTGGCTGGACGTGCGCGCGGGGGAGCCCCCGTACGCGCTCGTACAACTCGGCGTCTGCGCCGCGCCCGTGGCCCACGCACTCGCTGAGGTGATCGCCCGGGGCGCCGTCCGGTGACCGGCAACGACGCACCCGTCGGCAGGCCGTCCAGCGGGTCTCGCACCGATCGCGTATCCCGTACCGACCGGCCCTCGCCGGACCGCGAGAGCATCGCCCGCGGCGACCACCAGGGCGTCGTGATCTGCCCACTGTGCAGTGAGGTGGCGGTCGTCGGCGAGGTCGTGCGCGACATCGCCCGTGAGCGGGTGGGGCGGGTGGTGGGGCGTGAGGGCTCGTACGTCCAGTTGCGTCCGCTCGGCGGTGGTCGCGAGTGGGACGCGGAGCCTCGCGAACTGCGGGCGATGAGCCAGACCGAAGTGCTGAGCGCGCTGGTCGCCGAGCTCAACGCGCGGAGCAGACGCGGCATTTGAGGCAACAGTCCGGCAGCCGACGCGGCGGGCGGT
The DNA here is from genome assembly GCF_018101125.2 of Streptomyces tardus. Classification (GTDB taxonomy): domain Bacteria; phylum Actinomycetota; class Actinomycetes; order Streptomycetales; family Streptomycetaceae; genus Streptomyces; species Streptomyces tardus. The sequence goes on from NZ_JAELVF020000001.1 coordinate 432,914, forward strand.
CGGGGCGCCGGACTGTTGCCTCAAATGCCGCGTCTGCTCCGCGCGTTGAGCTCGGCGACCAGCGCGCTCAGCACTTCGGTCTGGCTCATCGCCCGCAGTTCGCGAGGCTCCGCGTCCCACTCGCGACCACCGCCGAGCGGACGCAACTGGACGTACGAGCCCTCACGCCCCACCACCCGCCCGGACCAACGGTCCGCCCGCTGCGCCCAGTACGACGTCCCCGGGCCTGCGATGGATGTACCGGTTCACCCGCACGAGCGACCCCGCTCGCACACCTCTCGGACGACCGGCCCGCCGAGCGCCGCCGCCGGACCGCTGCCGCCGAGGACGAAGGGCCGACCGAGACGGCCTCCAGATCGCGGCCCTCGACACCGGTGAGGGTGATCGCGGCGACGGTCTCACCGGTGTCGAGGGCCGCGATCTGGAGGCCGTCTCGGTCGGCCCTTCGTCCTCGGCGGCAGCGGTCCGGCGGCGGCGCTCGGCGGGCCGGTCGTCCGAGAGGTGTGCGAGCGGGGTCGCTCGTGCGGGTGAACCGGTACATCCATCGCAGGCCCGGGGACGTCGTACTGGGCGCAGCGGGCGGACCGTTGGTCCGTGCGGGTGGTCGAGCCGGGTCGTGACGGGATGTCGTGCCGTCGGGCCGGGGCCGGCCGCGTTGCTTCAGACGGGTCGGCGCCGCAAGGGCGTTGACGTGGGACGACGGAGGATTCGTGAGACTTCTTGGTACCGGTTCGCGCCGTGCGGGGGCGGTGGCGCTGACAGCCGGCTCCGTCGTCGCGTCCGGAGCGCTGCCGGCGTACGCGCAGGGGCCGGAGGAGCAGGCACCGGCGCCAACTCCCCTGCGTACGACCGGACTTGAGCGCGCGGCGCAGCAGAGCGGCCCCTCGGGGGTGACGGCGAGCGGGGCGTTCCTGCTGGACGGGACGGCGAACCGTGCGCTGTGGGGCAAGGGTGCGGGCGCGAAGCGGGAGATGGCGAGCACCACCAAGATCATGACGGCGGTGGTCGTGGTGACCGCCAAGGGCGTGGACCTGGGCCGCCGGATCACCATCCGCAAGGAGCACCGGGACTACGTCGCCAAATGGGGTGCCAGCACGGCGGATCTGCGGACGGGCGACAAGCTCACCGCGCGCCAGCTGCTGTACGGGCTGATGCTCCCCTCGGGCTGCGACGCCGCGTACGCGTTGGCGGACACGTTCGGCAAGGGCAGCAGCCGGGGCGCACGCACCAAGTCCTTCATCGCGCAGATGAACCGCAAGGCCGCCGAACTGGGCATGCGCGACACGAAGTTCGACTCCTTCGACGGCATCTCGAAGTCCGGCAACAACTACTCCACACCGCAGGACCTGGCGAAGCTGACGCGTTACGCGCTCGGCAGCAAGAACCTGCGGAAGGTCACCGGCGCGACCCGTACGAGCCAGAAGGCGACCAACGGGCGTACGTACACCTGGTACAACACCAACCAGCTGCTCGGCGCGTACGACGGGGTCGTCGGCGTGAAGACCGGTACCGGCAGCAAGGCGGGCCCGTGCCTGGTGTTCGCGGCGACCCGCGGGCAGCGGACAATGGTGGGCGTGGTGCTCAACGGCAAGGACCGCTACCGGGACGCGACGCGGATGCTGGACTGGGCGTTCAAGCAGAAGACCGCCTCGCCGCTGGAGCTGCGGCTGCTGCCGCGCGGCGTGCAGCGCGACTGATCCGCCGCCGCCACCCGTCCTGCGGTCCGTAGTCCGTCACCCGAGATCCGCAGTCCGGCAGTCCGGCAGTCCGGCAGTCCGCGGCCGAACCGCCGATACAGCCGTCGGGGCCGCGGCTCCGGTGGTACGCGTACGGGCACCTCCGCACGCGTACCACCGGCGGATCCCCCGGCCGCACCACCCGCGGTACGACCCGTCGCCGCCTCGGCGCAGCGGTCGGCCTTCACGCTGAACCGCGTTGCGGGACCAGCCTGTTGGTCGCCGAGGAACGCTGGTGCGAGCGACGCCCACGGCGTACTGGCTGCTCACGCCCGGCAGCCCGCCCCTTGTCTACTCCTGCGCACTGCGCGGCACCTGCCGCTCGACAGGCGGCAGTTGCGTCTGTCGGTAGCCGGCTGACTCGTCAACTCCGCTTGTGAGAAGCACCGTTGGGGGTAGGCGAACAGGGATGTACGGCGACTCGGGGCCGTGGTACCACTGCCGCATGAAGAGCTACCGCACCAAGGACGGCCACACCGTGAGCTTCGGCAGCAGGGTGTGGGCGATCAACGGGCAAGGCCCCTTCACTCTCGTCAAGCCCACCTCCGCACCACCCGGATGGGTCTGCATGGTGAGCAACGACGGCGCGGACCAGCGCCTGTGCGCTCCCGGCGACGTCGGCATCTACTACAACCGGGACCGGCAGGTTGAGGTCTGAGCGCGCGTTCCGCGCAACGGGGGCCACGCACGAACGAGCAGCAGCGCTACGGCGCACCGAACCTACGGGCCCCAAGGCGGAACGGGCCAACGGGCCAGCAGAGACGTAGGTCGAGCGGGGAGGCTCTGTGACTGAACGGATTTCTCCGCCGGGCCCCGGAGGAGCGACAGCACCCCACGAGGTCGCCCTGACGGTATCGGCGCCGGGCGAGGTCGGTCCGCTGTACCGCCGGCTGCGCGGCCTTCCGGATCTGACCGTGGTCCGGCAGCGCGCCCGTCCCGCTGCGGGTGAGCTGGGCGTCGCCGAGGTGCTTCAGCTTCTGGTGCCCTCCTCCGCGGTGCTCGCGGTCGCGATCCGCACGCTGCCGGCGTTCATTCGCTCGCGGCGGTCGTCCGTGACCGTGACGATGACCAGGGGGGACGAGACGGTGACCGTGACCGGCACGAACCTCCACGACCCCGCCCAGGCCCTGGAGTTCGCCAACCGGCTGCTGCCCCGTGACTGATTCGGAAGCCGGGGACCTCTCCCGGTCGCGCGCCGTCCTCATGGGCACCTGGGACTACCGGGACTTCGACCGGGTGCTCGCGGTGCAGCGCAGCTTCGACCGGATGCGCAGCCTCCTCCTGGACCCGGTCTGCGGGCCGTGGCCCGAGGAGTCCCTCGTGACGTTCGAGAACCTCGCCACGCTCGGCACCGCCCATGTGAAGCTCATCGAGGCCTTCCTCGACGCCAAGGACGTCGCGTTCTTCTACTACGTCGGCCACGGGATCTACGACCACCGCGAGCGGCTCTGTCTCACCGTCGGCGACAGCAGGATCGACGCCCCCTTCACCGCCGCCACCTCGCTGCCGTTCGAGGCGGTGCGGGACGCGTTCCGCTCCAGCGACGCGACCGTCAAGATCGCGGTGCTCGACTGCTGCTCGGCCGGGCTCGCCACCGAGGAGTACGGCCGCCTCTCCGCGACCCGGGTGCCTCCGGTGGCCGGCGCGTATCTGCTGATGAGCAGCAGCGCGTACGAGGCGTCCTGGCACCAGCTGGAGGAGGTCGCGGACGCACAGACGTACTTCACCCGGGCCCTGGTGGACACCGTGCGGGAAGGCATCCCCGGCGCACCGGCGGGCCTGACACTCGACCACCTCTTCCGGGTGGTCGCCGACCGGCTCGTCGAGGACGGCAGACCCGAACCGGGACGCCGCATCGCGGACCACGCGGCGGGCTGGGTGTTCGCCCGCAACAACGCCCCCGTCGGCCAGCCGGATCCGGGCGCGGACCCGGCGGACGTCTACCGGGAGGCGTACCGCCGGGAGACCGAGGAGGGCGTCGAGCAACTACCGGTGATCGCTGCCACGTACCGCGCAGCCGCCGAGGCCGGGCATGCTCCCTCGATGAACCGGCTGGGGCAGATCGACGAGGGCCGGGTGCAGGCGAGGATGCAGGGATCGGAACCGGGCCCGATCGACGGGGCGGCGCTGTTGAGCGCCACCCAGTGGTACACCCGGGCGTCCGAGGCCGGCGACCCGGTCGGCCCGCTGCATCTCGGGCAGCTCTACGAGGAGCAGTACGGGGACGGCGAGCAGGCGCTGTACTGGAACGGGCTCGCCGCCCGCCGGGGCAACAGCGCGGCACGTGAGCAGATGACCGGGCTGGAGCAGCGCCTTCGCCTCGGGATCGACGTCTCCCGGCGGCCCGGCGGCCGAGACGACGCGGACCGGACGGCCGGGGCTGCGACCGCGCGGGGATCGGAGAGAGTACGGGAGCGGGCGGGCGAAACGGAAGCCCCACGGGCGCCGGGGACGGCACAGAAGCCGGCGGCCGGGGGGCGCGGCACCGTTGCCGGAATCGCCCAAGAGGTGCTGCACCAGCGGTGGTTGGCCGATTGGGACGGCAGCGCACCGCTGGCGACCGCCGACTGCCTCGACGTCCTCGCGGACGCCTGCGGAGGGGCGTTCGGCGAGTGGTCGACGCTCGGCGAGGCGGAGGGGGCCCGCGTGCTCGCCGACTTCCTCGCGCAGCTGCCGCGCCGGTCCGAGCTCGCGCGCACCGCCCGCCGGTACTACGAGGCCGTCGGCCCGGGCAACCTGCGCGCCCACGCCGCTCGGCTGCCGGACCGCGCAGGTCAACCCCAACCGAACCACCGGACACGGGAGTAGTGACATGACGATCCCGGAGATCAACTCGGCACTGCGGAGTTCCCTCCGAAGCCACCGGTTCTCACTCCGGCCGGAGCCCGACACGCGGCCCGGCGAGGAGAAGGTCCACCTCGTGCTGGACGACGGCACGGAGACCTTCCACGCGGGCTGGGTGGGGCACCGTCGCGGGCTGTGGACCGCGTACGCCGTCGTACGGCCGGGCGGGCTCTTCCGCACGGAGGAGTTCGGTCGGTACGAGTCGTTCGAGGACGCCGTTCTCGATGTCCTCATGAGCTTCACCCACGTCGAGTAGGAGGCGCCGAAGTGCGTGTCGAACCGCGGTTCCGCGAACAGATCAGCTGCCTCGTCCGCAAGGTTCGCAGGGCGAAGGCGCTCGACCAGGCGCTCTCCCCCGAGGACCGGGTCGCCTTCAACGACTTCCTCGTCTCGGTGGTCGCCGTGCTGCTCTCGCCGCGGCTGGGGGAACGGTGCGGGGTCGGTGAACTCGCGGCGTTCAGCAGCGAGGTCGCCCACCGGCACCGCGCCGAGGGGCGGCCCGTCAACGACTTCGTGGTGGAGGAGGTCCTCCGCCGGGTCCACGGGGTGCCGACCCTCTTCTGCTCGCGGCCGGTCCCCGAGTACGCCGTGTCGGCCGCCGGCGGGGCGGTCGTGCGGTACGTCAACAACACGGACCCCGCCGTCGCCACCGATATCGACCGCCTCCTCGACGCCGCCGAGGAGCTCCACCGCCGTCGCACCGGACGCTGAACTCACCGGCCGCCGAAGCTCGCCATAAGCGCACCTCGCGCACGTGTTCCGGGTGGGGCGGGCCGGCCCGCGGGGTCGGTCCGGTGGGAGCGGAGCACGGCGGGCCGCGGTTGTCAGTGGGTCGCGCTAGCGTTCGGGTGTGATCGGAGCTGACGAGGTGCGGGCGCGTTTCACGGCGGGCGGCGAGCGCTACCCGCTGCTGACCGTCGAGGAGTTCTTCCGGGGCAACGACGCCGAGGAGTCGATCGCTCCGAACCAGTACGGTTTCGGGAGGCCGGAGTTGGCGGAGATCGGGAGCCGGCTGTGGTCGTTCGCCGAGGACCCGGCGGTGGCCTGGACACGGGTGCAGCCGCACGAGGAGATGTTCTGGAGCGAGAGCGGCGAGCTCTCGGCGGAGGGGGTGACGATGTGCACCGCCCTCGCCGAGGAGCAGGTCGACGCACGCCTCGATGTCGAACTCCTCATGTCGGAGGGTGTGTTCGAGGGCCTGGCCTACCCGCTCGAGGACTTCTGCGGGATGCCGGAGGTGCCTGCGGGGCACCGCGTACTGTCGCTGGTCTGGGACTGAGCCGAGGCACAAGAGGGTCCGCGGCGCACTGAGGACGAGGAGAGCACGGATGGAGCACCGGCCTGGTGTGGACGCGGGTGCGGTACGGGCGTGCATCGTGCTGCGCCAAGTACCCGACCTGCGAGGGCTGTTCGCCCTGCACCGGCTGCTCGGGCTGGGGATCGCGGAGGTTCGCGAGCGCGTCGGTGCCGAGGAGCCGCTGGTCGAGCTGGAGCTGTTCGGCAACGACGGCGCCGCGGTCGCCGAAAGCCTGCGGACGACGCTCGACCTGGTCGAGGGGCTGGACCACTCGGTCCACGAGTGCGCGGCCGGCGAGAGACCCGGACCGGCCAACCGGATCGACGGGCAGGTACTGCGGAACGCCCTGGCGAGCATCACGGCGGACGTGCCGCCCGACTGCCCCGTCACGCCGCGGACCGAGTCGGACCCGTCGTAGACGCCTCATCGTCACGGCGGGGGTCGCGCGGCTGAACGTCCTCGGGGAGTCAACTCCCGCGCCTGCGGCGCCTACTCGCCCGGTTCAATCCGCCGCCGGAGTGCCTGTCGTGCCGACGACCGGGAGGAGGAACGCGTTCTCGTACTCGCGGCGGGCGGCCCTGGTGCGGGCGACTCTCAACCGGCGGGCGCCCGGGGTGAGTTCGAGACCGAGGTCGGGTCCGGGGCTCGCACCGGAGCTCTCGCCGGCGCGCGGGCCGAGTGCCGGATCGTCGAGGCCGAAGAAGCCGGTGTCACAGGAGTTGGCGCCGAGCGGGAAGGAGCCGTCTCGCAGGCGCTCCACCAGGGTGGTGCAGTAGCCGAGGAGGTGCTCGAACTCCTCCGGCCGGTGGGTGACTTCGGTGGCGTACTGCTCACGGAGGGCGTGCTGTTCGTCAGCGTGGTGGATGCGGGCGGCGTCGTCCAGCTCCCAGAACATCCGCAGCGCCAGTGCCCGGTCGCAGCGGGGGTGTCGCACCACGGCCAGCGGCACGGCGAAACCGTCGTCCCAGTTGTGGGCGCTCATCAGCTCCCACAGCAGGGTCTCGTCGGCCAGCGACCGTACGCGTTCGGGGAGTTCGGCGTGGATGCGACGACGTTCGTCCTCGTTCGGCGTCTCGTTCGGCGTGTCGCACTCGTGGTGCAGGATGCGCTCGACATCGGGATGCATGTGCCCGTCCTCGGGTCGTGATCCCGCCGAGGCTACCGGCCACCCGTGCACGGGCAAACGCGGCCCGTCCGGCGCCCGAACGCCGACCGGGCGGGGCGGGGTTGCGGGCGTGACCGTCCGCAGAAGCGGTCCTCGGAGACCGTGCGCACAGGCCCTTCGCGCAGACGGCTCACGGAGACGGCCCCGCACTCTGTTCGCGCAAGCGGTTCTCGCAGGCCGTCCGCGCAAGCGGTTCTCGCAGGCCGTCCGTGCAAGCGGTTCTCGGCGGTGGGGAACGCGCAAGGGTCCCGTGTCGGCCGCGAGGCGGACACGGGACCCTCTCGGTGCAGTGCTGACGGGGTCAGCGGGTCACCACGGTTCAGGAGCCGAGACCGGCGGCGGCTTCCTCGATGTCACCGGCGAAGGTGCTCACCTCGGTGTAGACACCGGGGTAGTCCGGGCGGGCGCAGCCCTGGCCCCAGCTGACAATGCCGACCTGGACCCAGGCGTCGTTGTCGTCCTTGCGGAACATCGGGCCACCGGAGTCGCCCTGGCAGGCGTCCACGCCGCCCTCGCCGACGAGACCGGCGCAGATCTCTTCCTCGGCGATGAAGCTGCTGCCGTAGGCCGAGCCGCAGGTGGCGTCGTCGACGAACGGAACGGTGGCCTTCAGCAGGTTCTGCTGCTGGCTGCCGCCCTCACTGTCGGCGCCCCAACCGGCGATCTCGAAGTCACCCTCGTTGAAGCTGGCGTCCTTCGCGATGTTCAGCGCCGGAAGGTCGAGCTCCTTGTCGATCTTGATGAGGGCCCAGTCCTTGCCCTGGCCGTTGTAGCCGGGGGCGACGGTGACCTCGGTCGACTGCGCCGTGACGGCGTTGGAGTCCTCCAGGTCGTTCACACCGGCGGTGACGGTGATGGAGTCGTCCGGGCCGCTGCCGTCGACGCAGTGCGCGGCGGTCAGGATGAGGTCCGGGGCGTAGATGGAGCCGCCGCAGCCCATGGACAGGCGCACCATGAAGGGGAATTCGCCCTCTTCGGCGGGGGTGCCACCGACGATCTTGGTGTCGACTCCGCCGTTGCCTGCCGGGCCCTCGGCCGCACCCGCGGAGGCGGGCTGAAGCGCGAAGGCCGCCAGGGCGGCAGCGCTGACGGCGACAGTTCTCTTGAGGTACTTCCGGGTCTTGGCCACTTGCATTCCTCTCGTGGGGGGTTGCACGCAAATGTCACGCTCATGCCAATCCGGAAAGAAACGGACACGTCGTGACCGGAAGCCCGATGGGGCGGACTTCCGACGCGCCCTTGGATTATGTGGACTGCGACAAGCAGCTGACAAGGGCAGGACAGAGTTTCAACGCAGGTGCGAAATGGCCGAGTTGGCGCTTGTGTCGCCCGTTGTGGACGGGGCTCGGCTGCCCGCGGCACCACCACGAGGATGCCGCGTCTTAGCGGTCGGGAACGTCTCGGGAGAGGTTCCCCGCGTCCCGTCCCGCCCGGTGGCACCTCTGGGCCCGGGCAACAGGCGCGTGCCACCATCGGGGAATGGTGACACTCAGTGAGATCCTTCCGGTCGAGGCCGTACGGCTCGGGGTTTCGTCCCGGGACTGGCGCGATGCCGTCCAGTCGGCGGGCGAGCTGCTGACGCTGACGGGTACGAGCACCGACGAGTACACCGCGGAGATGATCCGCAACGTCGAGGAGAACGGCCCGTACATCGTCATCGCTCCCGGCTTCGCCTTCGCACACGCCCGCCCCTCCCCCGCGGTGCTCCGTACGGGGATGTCCTGGGTACGGCTGGACGAGCCGGTGGAGTTCGGCCACGAATCGAATGATCCGGTGGAACTGGTCGTCGCGCTGGCGGCCCGGGACGCGTCCGAACACACCGCCGCCATGGGCAGTCTGGCCCGTCTGCTCGCCGACGAGGGACGCGCCGCACAGCTGCGCGCGGCCCGTACGCCGCGGGAACTGCACGCGCTGCTGAGCGGACAGGAGGGCACGGACCGCCCGGGGGCGGACGCGAGCCGGCCGGCGTCCGGCGCGAACCACGGCGCGGTGCGGACCGGCCCGGCTGCCGAAAGCCCCGCCGCGCACGGGGACTCGGCGGACAGCGACGCCCGCCCGGCGGGAGGGAGCGGGCCACGGCCCTCCGCACAGTCACCCGCAGGGGTGCACAAGATCCTCACCGTCTGCGGAAACGGCGTCGGCACCAGCCTCTTCCTCAAGAACACCCTGGAGCAGGTGCTCGACCGCTGGGGCTGGAGCCCGTACGTCAACGTCGAGGCCACGGACACCATTTCGGCGCGCGGCAAGGCCTCGGAGGCGGTCGCCCTCTACACCTCGCGCGAGATCGCCCGCGCGCTCGGTGACCTCGGCGTGCCGGTGAAGGTCGTGGAGGACTTCACCAGCACCCGCGAGGTCGACGCCGTACTCCGCGACACCTACGACGTGTAGCGCGGCGGCCCGGCAGCACCCCCGGCCTCGCACCACGTCCCGACCCCGGCGTCCGGCATTCGGCATCCGGCGCCCGGCGCCCGGCGTCCGGCGTCCGGCGTCCGGCGTCAAGTCCCGGCCCTGCGGCGTCTCGTGCGCACGACGGCGCACCGCGCGGGGCAACCAGCTGCTCGGGAGAGCCGGAAGCTCCCGGGCGAACGAAGCACTCCGCACCGCCTCTCCCCGGCCCGTCGGCACCACGCCCCGCGACGGGCGGGCACACACCACGGAGCAGAACGGAACCCCACTCTTGAACTGGCTGGTCACACCCGCACAATTCATCGTCAACGAGGTACTGAGCGAACCCGCCTACCTCATCGGCCTCATCACCGCAGCCGGTCTGATCGCGCTGCGCAAGTCCACCGGGCAGGTGCTCGGCGGCGCGATCAAGGCGACGCTCGGCTTCCTGCTGATCGGCGCGGGCGCCACGCTCGTGGTGGACGCGCTCGCCCCGCTCGGCGAGATGATCCTCGGCGCGACCGGCGCCCAGGGCGTGATCCCGACCAACGAGGCGATCGTCGGCATCGCCCAGGCCGAGTTCGGCGCCCGGGTGGCCTGGCTGATGATTCTCGGCTTCGGCATCAGTCTGCTGCTCGCCCGCTTCACCCCGCTGCGGTACGTCTTCCTGACCGGGCACCACATGCTGTTCATGGCGACGCTGCTCACGGTGGTGCTGGCCGCGGCCGGCCACCAGTCGTGGATCGTGGTCGCGGTCGGCGGTGTGCTGATGGGCATCATGCTGGTCGCGATGCCGGCCTTCGCGCATCCGTGGACCAAGCGCGTGACCGGCAACAACACCGTGGCGATCGGCCACTTCGGCACGGCGGGGTACGTGCTGGCGGGCGCCACCGGGCAGTTGGTCGGCAGACGCAGCCGCAGCACCGAGGAGATGAACCTCCCCGAGGGGCTGCGCTTCCTGCGCGACTCCATGGTGGCGACGGCGCTCTCGATGCTGGTCATCTATCTCACCGTGGCGATCGTCTACCTGGTCAGGGTCGGCGAGTCCGAGGCGCTGGCGGTCTTCGCCGAGGCGGGCGGCGCGCAGGCGACCGACATCGGCAACTACCTGATGATGTCGGTGATGCAGGGGCTCCAGTTCGGCATCGCGGTCGCGGTGATCCTCTTCGGCGTCCGGACGATCCTGGGAGAGCTGGTGCCCGCCTTCCAGGGCATCGCGGCCAAGCTGGTGCCGGGCGCGGTGCCCTCGCTGGACGCGCCGATCGTCTTCCCGTACGCACAGAACGCGGTACTGGTCGGCTTCCTCTCCAGCTTCACCGGCGGCCTCTTCACACTGGCACTGCTGACCTGGGTTTTCGAGCCGGCGTTCGGGCTGGCGCTGGTGCTGCCGGGCCTCGTGCCGCACTTCTTCACCGGTGGCGCCGCCGGCGTCTACGGGAACGCCACCGGCGGCCGGCGGGGCGCGGTGCTCGGCGCCTTCCTCAACGGTGTGCTGATCACCATGCTGCCCGCGCTGCTGCTGAAGGTGCTGGGCGCCTTCGGCAAGGAGAACACCACCTTCGGCGACGCCGACTTCGGCTGGTTCGGCGCGCTCACCGGGTACGCCGCCAAGGCCGGCACCGTCGGCGGCGTCGTGCTGATGCTGCTGCTGGGAGCGGTGATCCTGGGCGCGGCGATCTGGATGCAGCGCAGGGTGGTCGACACCGGCTGGGACCCCGGCGCGCACCGCGACGCGCTCGCCCCCGCGCGGAGCGCGAACACCGGCGCGGGCGGGGACGTCGGGGCGTACGACGGCGGGGGCCGCGCCGACGGGTCGGCGGCCGGGCGGGGCGGCGTGACGGGTACGGCCGTACGGATCGCGCCGCCGGCCGGCGCTCCCGCCCCGCCCCCGCCGCCCGCGGAGTAGCCGCGCGCCACCGGACGGGGCGCACTCTCCCCACACGCCCCGTCCGCGGGGCGCCTCTCGAGACGCCACTCACCGCGCACGACCTCACCGCGCACGACGGACGGCTCGTACCCGGGCGGGGTACGAGCCGTCCCTGTGCGTCGACCGCTCGGCGCGTCGCGGACAAACGGTCAGCCCCGGTGGGCGCGGGCCCGGACACTCGGTCCGGCCCCGCGCCGCGGAGCGTTTCCTCAGGAGTCGGTCAGGAGTCGGTGCAGTCGAGGGTGCCCTCGGATGCGCCCTTGATCAGGGCCTCGTGCGCCGCCTTCAACTTCTCCGTGTCGCCCTTCAGCACCTTCCGGTCGTAGGTCAGGAGCCCGTTCAACTCGCCCTCCAGATCGGAGATCTGGGTGTAGACGGCGCCGCTGCTGGCCCGGCAGGCGGCCAGTTGCTCCACCTCGCCGAGCTTGGTCAGGTACTCCTCGGTGAAGATGTCCTTCTCCACACCCACGTAGGTGTGGCGGACCGGCCAGGCGTGGCCGGGGACGGCCAGACCGAGACCGCCGTACTCACCGGTGACCAGCGCCCGGGTGCCGTCGGAGTCCGGCAGGAGCGGGCTCGGGTAGCCGTGGGCGTCCGAGATGTCGCCGTTGCCGCCGTCGACCGCGCCGCAGCAGTTGTGGCCGCTCATGTTGTTGACGAGGCGACTGGGGTCCAACTCCTTGGCGTAGTCGGCGATCCGGGCCTGGTCGTACTGGCCCCAGCCCTCGTTGAAGGTGACCCACATGATCACCGACGGCGAGCTGTCGTGCTGCTGGATCATGCGCTTCAGCTCGGTCTCGTACTGGGCGCGGGCGGCCTCGTCGGGCTCCCGGTCCGAACGCATCGACGGCATGTCCTGCCAGACGAGCAGGCCGAGCCGGTCGGCGTGGTGGAACCAGCGGTCGGACTCGACCTTGATGTGCTTGCGCACCGAGTTGAAGCCGAGCTGCTTGTGCACCTCCAGGTCGTAGGCGAGCGCCTCGTCGGTGGGCGGGGTGTGCAGGCCCTCGGGCCAGAAGCCCTGGTCGAGGGTGGCCATGGAGAAGACGGGCTTGCCGTTGAGCACGGTGCGCTTCTCGCCGTCGACCGTCTCGACGGTGATCTTGCGCATCCCGAAGTAGCTCTCCGCGGTGTCCGCCGAATCGCCCTCGCCGACGGTCACCTTCAGGGTGTAGAGGTGCGGGTCGTCCGGCGACCAGAGCCGGGGCTCGGGCACCGGCACGTCGAAGGACCCGTCGCCGGTACCGGTGGCGCGGCCGACCTCCTTCTCGCCGTCGAGCGCGACAGCGGTCACGGTCGTGCCCTCGGCAACTCCCCTGGCCTGTACGGCGACCCGCTCGGCGTCGATGTCGGGCGTCGTCTTCACATGGGTGGTGTGGTTCTCGACGACCGGCTCCATCCAGACCGTTCCCCAGATGCCGGAGGACGGGGTGTACCAGATGCCCTCGGGCTTCAGGCGCTGCTTGCCGACCGGCGGGTTCTCACCGTCGGCGGAGTCGGTCGGGTCGTAGACGCCCACGACCAGCTCCTGCGGTCCGTCACCCTTGAGCGCGTCGGTGACATCGACGCTGAAGCGGTCGTACCCGCCCTTGTGGGTGGCGACCTCCTTGCCGTTGACATGCACCGTGGTCTGCCAGTCGACGGCGTCGAAGTGCAGCTTCAGCCGCTTGCCGGAGCCGACCTCCCAGCCCTCGGGCACCTCGAACGAGCGCTTGTACCACATGCGCTCCTCGTGCCGCTCGATGCCGGACAGCTCGGACTCGACCGGGTACGGGACCAGGATCTCCTCGTCGAGCTTCCGCTTCTTGCCGATCGGCGGGGCCTCGCCCTCCTCGGCGCCGGAGAACTGCCAGGTGCCGTTGAGGTTCTGCCACTGCTCGCGCTTGAGCTGCGGGCGGGGGTACTCGGGCAGCGCGTTGTCGGGACCGACCTCGTCGGCCCATTCGGTGCGCAGCTGGTACGTGGAGTTGTTCTCGCCGGACGTCCAGAAGTCGCCGATCTCCTCGCCCTCGGCGTCGGCGAGGCCGCCCTTGCCGTCGTAGCGCAGATCGGCGAATCCGCCCTGGCCGACGACGGGTTGCTCCAGGGCGACCAGCAGTCGTCCGGAGTCCTTCGGGTCCTGCGTCACGCCCGCGAGCGGCCACTTCGCGCCACCGATGACCGCGTTCAGGTGCTCGGTCAGGTCGGCGGGCGGGGCGGCCATCGGACGGCCGAAGTCCAGCTCCAGGGTGCGGCCGGTGGCCCCGACGTCGGCGGTGGTGGGGCCGTCGTACTCGAAGTCGTCAGGCAGGCTGAGCGCGGAGGCCGGGACCTTGGCCTTCTCCGCGCCGGGCGGCGACCAGGAGAGGGTGAGGCTGGAGCCGCCGGTCTCGTTGAAGTACTCGACCTTGAGGTCGTGGGCGGCGCCGCCGGTCAACTCGACGGGCTCGGAGGACTGTTCGTTGTCCCAGTCGCCGACCCAGTGGTCGATGAGGAGCTCGTCGTCGAGCCAGAGGCGGAAGCCGTTGTCACCGACCAGGTGGAAGACGTGCTCACCGTCGGACTCGGGGGTGAGGCTGCCGGTCCAGCGGGCGGTGGTGTGGTCGGTGCGGGTGGCGCGCTCCTGGAGGCGGGGCGCGAGGTCGTTGAAGGCCAGGGCCGGGTCGTACGCGGTGGCCTGGAGCTTGTCGAAGTCGTAGGCGCCGGGGGCCGACTGGGTCCAGTACTCGCCCTTCAGCCCGTTGGTCACGGAGCTCCGGTCGGGTTTGCGCTGGTTCTTCTTGGTGCTCTGGTCCTCGTCGGCGGCGGTCGCGCTGGGGCCGGCGCCGAGGGCGAGAGCGAGGAGGGCGAGGACGGCCGTCAGGGCCGTCAACCAGGTACGTGCACGTCTCACGGTACCTCCGGGAGGAGTGTGGGAGAGGCGGTGACGAGCTCTGCCCTTGCTTCGATCCCTCTTGTATAACGTTAGAAACAAGGGCAGTTGGCATGACAGCACGCCTCCTGCGCCCTGTCCAGGTGCACGACAGCCACAAGCCGGACGACGGCGGGCCACAACGGAGGAGTCCAGGTGAGGGTCAGTCTCAAGGACGTAGCGGTGCGTGCCGAGGTCTCGATCAAGACCGTCTCGAACGTGGTGAACAACTTCAAGCACGTCACCCCGGCGACGCGCCAGAAGGTTCAGCAGGCGATCGACGAACTCGGCTATCAGCCCAACCTGACCGCCCGCCACCTGCGAAAAGGACGTACCGGCATCATCGCGCTCGCTGTTCCCGAGCTGGAGAACCCCTACTTCGCCGAGCTCGCCGGAGCGGTGATCGACGCCGCCGCCCGCCACGACTACACGGTGCTGCTCGACCACACCCAGGGCAGCAGGGAGCGGGAGCTCCTCGTCACCCAGGGCTTCCGCGCGCGGGTGATCGACGGGCTGATCCTCAACCCGCTGGAGCTGGAGGCCGAGGATCTGGCCGCCCGCGCCGACGACACCCCGCTGGTACTGATCGGCGAACGCAGCTACGACCTGCCCTACGACCACATCGCGATCGACAACATCTCCGCCGCCCGCGCCGTCGTACGGCATCTGCTGGACCTGGGCAGGCGGCGGATCGCCTTCCTCGGCTCGCGCGGCGACCGGCCGAGCCAACCCTCCCATCTGCGACTTCTCGGCTGGCAGGCGGAGTTGGCCGCGGCGGGGGTGACCGCCGACCAGGCGCTGATCGGCTCGGTCGAGGGCTGGAGCCGGGCGGACGGGGCGGCGGCCATGGCGGCGCTGCTGGACGCGGGGCAGCGCCCGGACGCGGTGTTCGCGTACAACGACCTGGTGGCGATAGGCGCGATGCGGGTGATGGCCGAGCGCGGACTGCGGGTGCCGGAGGACATCGCGGTGGTCGGCTTCGACGACCTCAGCGAGGGCCGTTTCGGAACGGTCTCGCTGACGACGGTCTCGCCCGACAAACAGGCCATCGCGCGTCTCGCGGTCGAGTCGGTGGTGCACCAACTGGCCGACGGGAAAGCGGAGTCGGCGACCTCCGGGACGGCGGAGACCCAGGACGCAACCACCGGGCAGCCGGGCAGGGCGGGCGCCCCGGGCAGGGTGGGCAACGGCCGGGCCGGCCGGGAGATCGATCCCGGATTCCGGCTGGTGGAGCGGGAGAGCACGCTGGGCCGGGTACGGGCGGCCACGTCCGGCTGACGCCGTCGACGGGCGCAGGGGCCGGTGGCCGCGTTCCGGGGGCGGAACGCCGGTGGCCGAGCGCCCTGGCCGCACCGTGCGTGCGCCGCCGGCGAAGGCGGCGACCCGGGCACAGCGGGGCGATCGGGGCCACCGGGGCGTACGGGGCGACGTGCGGCAGTGTGCCCAACCCCCGCCCGGGGTACGGGAGATCGTGCGCGAAGTGTTTACACGCGTCTTCCAACGATGTAAAAACCCTCTCAGAAGTCGTCCTCAGCAGACCTTCCACAGTGGGGTAGCCATGAAGCCGCACGCTCGTCGCCACACCGTCCGCACCGCAGCGGACGCCTCCGCCGCGCCCGGGGGCCGCCCCGGCGTGCCCCGGCGCTCCCGGGTGCTTCTCGCGCTGGGCCTCAGCGCGAGTCTGGTGCTGGCGGCCGGCTGCGCCAAGTCCGAAAGCGACGGCTCGGGTTCCGACTCGGCCTCCGACTCCGCGGACCAGGGCGGCCAGGTGGCGGTGGAGCCCTCCCCCGGCGCCAAGGGCTGCACCATCGACAGCTACGGCGGCGAGGAGATCGACCTCGCGAACGCCACCGTCGGCTTCTCCCAGTCCGAGAAGGAGGCCAACCCCTTCCGGATCGCCGAGACCGCCTCGATCAAGGCCGAGGCGAAGAAGCGCGGCGTCAAACTGCTGACCGCCAACGCGCAGTCGCAGTTCTCCAAGCAGATCAGCGATGTGCAGGATCTGATCGCCAAAGGCGTGGACCTGCTGGTCATCGCCCCCCTCAACAGCGACGGCTGGGGCCCGGTGCTCAAGTCCGCGGCGGCGCGCAAGATCCCCATCGTCACCGTGGACCGCCAGATCAACGCCGAGGCGTGCAAGGACTACGTCTCCTTCATCGGCTCCGACTTCGTCGCCCAGGGCGGCCACGCCGCCGACCAGATGATCAAGGCGACCGGCGGCAAGGGCGAGGTGGCGATCCTGCTCGGCAGCCCCGGAAACAACGTCACCACCGAGCGCACCAAGGGATTCAAGGACCGGATCAAGGAGAAAGCGCCCGAGCTGAAGGTGGTCTTCGAGCAGACCGGCGAGTTCGCCCGAGAGAAGGGCCAGCAGGTCACCGAGCAGCTGATCCAGTCCCGGCCGGGCGTCGACGGCGTCTACGCGGAGAACGACGAGATGGGGCTCGGCGCGGTCAACGCGCTCAAGGGCGCGGGCAAGAAGGCCGGCGACGTCAAGATCGTCACGGTCGACGGGACCAAGAACGCGGTCCAGGGCATCGTCGACAAGTGGATCTACGGCGTCGTGGAGTCCAATCCGCGCTTCGGTCCGCTCGCCTTCCAGACGCTGGAGACCTTCACCGAGGGCGACGAGGTCGGCCGGAGCATCCTCATCGAGGACACCATCTACACCCGGGACAACGCCGAGGACGGTCTGTCCCGGGCGTACTGACCCGCACCTCCGCCGCCGCTGCCGCAGGCCCGGCGACCTCCCCCGGACCCGGGGAGTCGGCCGGCCCGGCAGTGCACCGCGAACTTCCCGGGCGTGCGCCACCGCACCGGCGTGCGCCCAGGAACCGGAGGCGGCGCAGTGGGAGACAGCCGGTTGAGCACGACCGGCCGCAGACGAGACCGTACGGAAGGCGTGCCGTGACCGATCCCGCCCCCGACGCAGAACCGCGGAAGTCCGCGCAGCCGTCCGAGGCCCCGAGGCCGGGCCCGCAATCCCCCGGGACACGTCCGCGAACCCCAGAGCCGGGACCGCAGCCCTCCGAGGCGGGCACCGGTGTGCTCGCCGTGCGCGGGCTCACCAAACGCTTCCCCGGCGTACTCGCCCTGGACGACGTGGACTTCACCCTGCGGCCGGGCGAGGTGCACGCGCTCATCGGCGAGAACGGCGCCGGCAAGTCCACCCTGATCAAGGTGCTCACCGGTGTGTACCGGCCCGACGAGGGCGAGTTGCTGCACCACGGTGAGCCGGCCGCCTTCGCCACCCCGCTGGCGGCGCAGGGTGCGGGCATCTCCACGATCTACCAGGAGGTCAACCTCGTCCCCCTGATGAGCGTGGCCCGCAACCTCCACCTCGGCCGGGAACCGCTCAACCGCTTCCGGCTGATCGACTTCGCACGGATGCACCGCGAGGCCGCCGACACCCTCCGCGAGTACGGCGTCCACACCGACGTACGGCGCCCGCTGCGCGAACTGGGCGTCGGTGCCCAGCAGATGGTGGCGCTGGCGCGGGCCGTCTCGGTCAACGCCCGCGTCGTGGTGATGGACGAGCCGACCTCCTCGCTGGAACCGCGCGAGGTGGAGACGCTGTTCGGTGTCATCCGCCGGCTGCGGGCCGCGGGCGTCGCCGTGCTGTACGTGAGCCACCGGCTGGACGAGCTGTACGCCGTCTGCGACCGGGTCACGGTGTTGCGCGACGGCCGCCGGGTGCACACCGGGCCGATCGCCGAGCTGGAACGCCTGGAACTCGTCTCGCTGATGCTCGGCCGCGATATCGGCGAGGTGCGCGCCGAGGGCGCCACCAGGTTCGGGGCCGACCACAGCGCCGGTCGCGAACCGGTGCTGGACGCCGCGGGGTTGACCGTCCCGCACAAGCTGCACGAGGTCTCCCTCGCGGTACGGCCCGGCGAGGTCGTCGGACTCGGGGGGCTGCTGGGCTCCGGCCGCACCGAGACGGTCAAGGCCATCGCGGGCGCGCTGCCGCTCGCCGCCGGGCGCGTCACCGTCGCCGGCAGGCCGCTGCGCACCGGTTCGACCGCCGCGGCCATCGGAGCGGGCATCTCGCTGCTGCCCGAGGACCGCAAGTCCGAGGGGATCTGGCCCGGACTGTCGGTGCGCGAGAACATCGCGCTGGCGATCCTCCCCCGGCTCTCCCGCGCGGGCCTGGTCTCCGAATCGCGTATCGACGCCATCGTCGACACCTTCGTCCGGCGGCTGCGCATCAAGGCTTCCTCGCCGCGCCAGCCGGTCGGCGAACTCTCCGGCGGCAACCAGCAGAAGGTGCTGCTCGCCCGCTGGCTCGCCGCCGAGCCGAAGGTGCTGCTGCTCGACGAGCCCACTCGGGGAATCGACGTCGGCGCCAAGGCCGAGGTGCAGAAGCTGATCGACGAACTCGCCGAGGGCGGCCTCGGTGTCGTACTGATCTCCTCCGATCTGGAGGAGCTGATCGAGGGCTCGGACCGGGTCGTGGTGCTGCGCGACGGCGCGGTGGTGGAGGAGTTGGCGGGCGACGACGTCACCGAGGACCGGCTGATGCGCGCCATCGCCTCCGCCGCCGAGGAGGCGGCGCACACCGGGCCGCGGGCCGGGCCGGACGAACCCGGCGGCGGAACGGCCGTCCCCGCCGAATCCGGTGTGCCCGGTCGGCCCCCCGCCGGGGAACGGGACACGGGCCCGGCGCGGACCGGCTCCGCGCACGAGAAGAGGTCACGAGAGGGTGGTCGGTCTTGACGACCAGAACGGCAGAGCAGGCAACCGCCGGGCTGGGGGCGGCCGGCCCCCCGCCCGGCGCCGCGCGGCGCGCAGCGGCCACCGCCTGGCTCCAGACGTACGGCGTCTACGCGGGCGTCGCGGTGCTGCTGATCTTCAACACCGCCTTCACCGACCACTTCCTGTCGGCGGAGAACTTCCGCACCCAGGCCGTCCAGGTCGCGCCCATCCTCATCGTGGCGCTGGGCATGGCGCTGGCGATCGGCACCGAGGGCATCGACCTGTCGGTCGGCTCGGTCATGGCGCTCTCCACCTCGCTGATCGCGCTCTATCTCGGCTACGGACCGTGGCTGGCGCTGCTGGTGGCGATCGTCGGCGGTATCGCGGTCGGCGTACTGAACGGTTCGCTGGTGGCCTTCATCGGGGTGCAACCCATCGTCGCCACCCTGGCGTTGATGGTCGGCGCGAAGGGGCTCGCGCTCGTACTGCTTCCCCAGCTGCGGGACGTGCGGGACGAGGGCATGCGTTCGCTGGGCTCCGGCGACCTGCTCGGCGTCCCGTATCCGGCGCTGATCGCGCTGGCCCTGGTGCTGGTGGTCGGGTTCACGGTGCGCCGCACCACCTTCGGGCGGCAGCTGCTGGCGATCGGCGACAGCCGACCGGCCGCCGAGCTGGCGGGACTTCCGGTACGGCGGGTGCTGATCTGCGTCTACGTCTGCTCCGGTGTGCTGGCCGCCACCGCCGGCTTTCTCGCCACCGCGCGGCTGGGGGCGTCCGATCCGACCGCGCTCGGCAACCTGATGGAGCTGTCCGCCATCACCGCCGTGGTCGTCGGCGGTACGTCGCTGGCCGGTGGCCGGGTGCGGATCGCCGGGACGGTCGCCGGCGCCGTACTGATCCAGCTGCTGACCGCGACGCTGATCAAACACGATCTGCCGCCGTCCTGGACGCAGATGGCTCAGGCCGCCGTCATCGTGCTCGCGGTCTACGCGGCGCGGGAGAGGGGAAAGCGGTGAACGCGCTCAACTCGGTCTTCTCGCGCGGAAGTTCGGGCACCACGGTGGCCGATCCGACATCCGGTCGGAGCGGAGAAGGGCTGCCGGGCCCCGACCGGCCCCGGGGCGTCGACCGGCCGAAGGCGCGGCGCAACGAGCAGCTGAGCGCCTTCGCCCAGCGGCACGGTGCGCTGGTCGCGCTCGTGCTGACGGTGGCGGTCGCCTCGCTGACCTTCGAGACCTTCGCGACCGGCGCCAACCTGGAGAACGTGGCGCTCTCCTCGGCCTTCCTGGCGATCGTGGCGCTGGGCATGACGTTCGTGATCATCAGCGGCGGAATCGATCTGTCGGTCGGCTCGGTCTTCGCACTGGGCGGGGTGCTCGCGGCCTGGGGCTCCCAACACGGCTTTCTCGTCGCGCTGTTGCTGCCGCTGCTGGTGTGCGGCGGCTTCGGTCTGATCAACGGGCTGCTGATCGCCCGCACCAGGCTCGCGCCGTTCATCGTCACCCTCGCCTCGATGCTCGGCGCCCGCGGGCTGATGCTGAACATCACCGACGAGGGCAACGAGACCTACCTCGTCGCCGAGGGCTCCTTCATCGGCGAACTGGGCCGCGGCTCGCTGCTGGGCATCGCGCTCCCGATCTGGATCACCGTCGGGCTCTTCGCCGTCGGCGGACTGGCGCTGCGCCGCAGCCGCTTCGGCCAGCACGTCTACGCGGTCGGCGGCAACGAGGACGCGGCGTCCCTGATGGGCGCACCCGTCGTCCGCACCAAGATCACCGTCTATGTGCTCTCCGGGCTCCTCGCCGGGCTGGCCGGTGCACTCAACGCCGGCTGGCTGACCTCCGGCATCACCATCCTGGGCCAGGGCATGGAGTTGGAGGCGATCTCCGCCGTCGTCATCGGGGGCACCCTGCTGACCGGCGGACTCGGCTTCGTCAGCGGCTCGTTGGTGGGCGTGCTGCTGCTGAAGGTCATCCAGAACATCATCAACCAGATCGGTTCGCTGGAAGCCGCCTACCAACAGGTCGTCAGCGGTGTCTTCCTGATCGTGGTGGTCGTCGTACAGACCTGGCTCGCCCGGCGCAGACGCGTCATGTAGCCCCGCCCGCCCCGGAACCGGACCCGGGCGGGCGGGGCGGGCGCGGGGCGGCGGACGGCCCGGGGCGCCGGCGTACGACCGTCCGACCCGGGGCGGCGCGGGCGAGGGCGGCACGGGGAGGCGTACGTTGCGGCCCGCTCCGCCGGTCCCGTGCCGTACCACCGCCGAGGGCGGCGGGCGCCCGTACGCGGCCGGGGAGGCTACTGGGCGGCTGCCTCGGGGCAGGGCTCGACCCCGGGCTCGGGGGTGCCGCCGGTGGACTTCCACAGGGTCCGCGAGAGCGCCTGGGCCCAACTGCCGTCCCGGTGCGTGCGCTTGATGGCGTGCGTGAGGAACTCGCACATCGCGGAGTCGCCGCGCCGATAGCCCACGCCGTAGTTCTCCTCGGAGAACGGCTCGCCCACGACCTCCAGCTCGTCCGGCCGGTCGGCGGCGTAGCCGAGCAGGATCGCGCCGTCGGTGGTGACCGCGTCGACCTTCTTCTCCAGCAGCTGGTTCACACACTGCCCGTACGTGTTCGCCGGGCTCGACTCCGCCCCGTACTTCTTCTCCAGCGCCGCGAGAGAGGTGCTGCCGCTGGCGGCGCAGATGCTCTTGTCGGCGATGTCCTTGGGCCCGTTGATGTCGCCCTCGCCCTTGCGCACCAGCAGCTGCTGCCCGGTCGCGTAGTAGGGGCCCGCCATGCCGACCTGCTTCAGCCGGTCCTCGGTGATCGAGTACGAGGCGACGATCAGGTCGACCCGGCCCTCCCTCAACATCGACTCGCGGTCCTTGGACTGCGCCTCGACCCAGGTGATCTCGCTCGGCGCGATCCCCAGCCGGCCCGCGAGGATCTTGGCGATCTCCACGTCGAACCCCTCGGGCGCCTTGTCCTCGGACTCGCGGAAGCCCACGTTCGGCTGGTCGTACTTGACCCCGATGCGGACCGTGCCCTTGTCCTTCAGCTCGGCCATCGTCGAACCGGCCGGGAAGCTGGCGTCGGTGTCGACCTGGATCGACTTGTCCTTGGAATCCGAGTCGTCACCGCAGCCCGCCGCCAGCAGGGCGAGAAGGGCCCCGACCACGGCTATCCGGGTACGCACTGCCATTGCCAGCTCCAGGTGATCCACTCAGGGGTGCGGCCCAGCCATCACCCGGGTCGCCGAACTTTATCCGGATACCTCCGCCGCTCGTCCACCCCTCGTGGTGCGGTACACACGTCTCGGCACTCATTCGTGAGCGCGCCGTGATCTCCCCGTCCCCGAGGAGTGTCCGGCCAGTCATCCGGATCTGCCCACAGGTCCCTCCCCCATCAGGAGTTGGATCATGCCTCGCCCACGGGGGTCGGAACGCGCGCGAAACGCAGCCGCACCCCGCGGGAATCGCGAGGATCCGTACGCGGACCACGACGGAACGCTGGTCGGCGCGGGTCGGACAGGCGGGTCGGGCGCGGGCCGGCGCGCACACGCGTCCGCCGCCATCACCGCGTGACGGTGATGACGGCGGACGATTGCCGGGCGCTCGGCGGCACCCGCCCGTTCAGCGGGCGAGGAAGAAGGCGTAGCCGAGGAAGAAACCCGCGAACATCAGCGTGATCAGTACGATCGCGAACAGCGGCCCCTTCGTCCAGCCGCGCCGGCGCCGCTCCCACGGGCCCGCCCCCGAGGAGGTACTGGCCTCCCCCGGCGGGGTCTCACCCGGCGGTACGCCGCCGCCGGGCTCCAGACCCGTCGAGCTACGAGGGTCCGGGTCCGGGTTCTGCGCCGGCATCCCCACCACCTGCTCCCGGGCTCAATGCCCCGTCGCCTTGCGGAGCTCGTCCTTGCTCATGGAGGACCGGCCCTGGACGTTCTGCCGTTGGGCGTCCGCGTACAGCTGGTCCTTGGTCGGGCCCTGCGGGCCGCTGTGCGAGTGCTCGCCACCGCGCTCGTAGGCGGACTTGGGGTCCCGCGTCGAAGTGCGGGAGGCCCGTCGTGACTCGCCGGAGCGGGCGCGCTGCTTGTTGACGGTACGAGCGGCGATCTCCTCGGCGCGCCCCTCGGAGGTGCCGCGCTTCTCGGCGCCCTCCTTGATGTGCTCGTACTGCCGTTCACGCTTCCTGTTGGAGCCTGCGGGCATGGTGTCCTCCTGTCGCGGCTCGTTCCATGGCGGTGGTGCGGTGCGGCCGGGCGGGCCGCGGTGGTGCGGTGCGGCCCGTGTACGCGGGGCGGCGACCGTAACCCCGGGGGCCACGGTCGTGCGTCCGCCTTCCGCGTGTCACGTCCCCCGTGTCACGGAGTGTGGGGGCGTCCCCTGCCGTGACGGGGCCCGCCCATGCCTCGCTTTCCGCCGCCCTTGCCTTGGCCCCGGATCTCGCCACCGAGGTCGTCGCCCCTGCGGGGGTCCTGGGTGTGGCGGGCGTCGGTCTGCGGGGTCGCTCCCGAACGGCGCGTCGTGTGGTCGTCGTGACGGGACTGCCGGCCGCGGCGCATCAGCCACGACAGCAGGCCGATCACGAGTGCCAGCACGACCAGACCGGCGATCAGCCATGCCCAGTTCCCCGCCGACCAGCCGCCGTCGTCGTCCGCGAGGACGGCGAGAACTGTCGGGTCGGTGTGCAGATTCATCATCGAAGCCACTTTCCTCTCCGGTTTGGTCCGGTTTGGGCCCGAGGGAAGCCGAGTGCCCCGGTCCGGTGAGGTCTAACGGAGGAGGTGGAGGAGTCTGCGCTCGGCAGCGGGCCTCCGTGGACAACCGACGGAACCGGGCTCCCGTCCGCGCCGCCGGTGCGGCGCCCGGGCTCCCGGGTACCCGCGCGCTCCCGTACCGGGCCCGTGCCGCTCGGGGGCCGGGCCCGTGCCGCTCGGGCGAGCGGCCCCACGGCGCCGCGGACCACCCGTGAGGCCGTCGGCCCGCCCGCGGGAACCGGAAACCGTCCGCGAAGGAGCGAGAGAGATGAGCAGCGCCACCACCACCCGCGAGGAGACCGCACGCGCACTGTTGCGAACCCACGGGCAGACGTACGCGGCCGAGGCCGGGATCCGGCTGCGCGACACCCCCAAACCCCTCTACCAGCTGCTCGTCCTCACGTGTCTGCTCAGCGCCCCGATCAGGGCCGGAGTCGCGGTCGACGCGGCCCGCGCGCTGTACGACGCCGGTATGAGCACACCGCACCGGATGCGGGAGGCGACCTGGCAGCAGCGGGTCGACGCGTTGGGCCGGGGCCACTACCGCCGCTACGACGAAAGCACCGCCACCACCCTCGGCAACGGCGCCGAGTTCGTCGGGGAACGCTGCGGCGGTGATCTGCGCCGTCTGCGCGAGGAGGCCGACGGCGACCCCGGCCGAATGCGGCGCCTGCTCCGGGAGGCACCCGGTCTCGGACCGACCGGCGCCGACATCTTCCTGCGCGAGGTGCAGGGAGTCTGGCCCGAGTTCAGACCGCATCTGGACACCAAGGCGACGCAGGGCGCCGAACGGCTGGGCCTGCCGACCGAGCCCGCCCGGCTGGCGAAGCTGGTCGGCGGCGAGGAGCTGGCGCGGTTCGCCGCGGCGTTGGTACGGGCCGCCCTGGACAGGTCCGTGGCGGGCTCCGTCGAGGACGCCCGCACCGCCTCCGGCAGCGGGCACGGCGGTTCCTGAGCACGGGCCGCGAACCTGCGGGCGCACGGCGGGCCCGCAGGCGCCGGACCCCGGGGTCGGCCGCGGGCGGGCAGGGCCGGGCCCGCGGGCGACGGCGGCGTCAGGCCCGGCCGGGCCGCTCACGTACGACGTCCCGCGCCTTCTTGTCCTGCCGCAGGCCCAGGAACCTGGGGTGGCGGAGCAGGCCGTCGCGCGTCCACTCGGTGAAGCCGATCTCGGCGACGAGCACGGGCTCGACCCAGTGGGCGCCGCGTTCGCGCAGCGGTGTCGCGAACGGGGAGGTGGGCCGTGCGATGCGGTCGAGTCCGTCGCGGAGCAGCCGCAGGGTGGTGTGGTCGAAGCCGGTGCCGACCCGGCCCGCGTAACGCAGTTCGCCCTGTTCGTAGTAGCCGAGCAGCAGTGCGCCGAAGCCCGCGCGGGAGCCGGAGGGCTCGGTGAAGCCGCCCACCACCAGCTCCTGGCCGACCGCGCACTTGAGCTTCAACCACGCCGGTGAACGGCGGTGCTGGTAGCGGGAGTCGGCGCGTTTGGCGACCAGGCCCTCCCAGCCCCGGGCGCACGCCTCGTCGAGCAGTTCCTGCCCGCCCTCGTTGCGGTGCGGGGTGAAGCGAATCGGATCGTCGAAGTCGAGCGCCCGGCGCAGCAGGGACTTGCGGGTTCGCAGCGGGAGGCGGGTGAGGTCCACGCCGTCCAGGCGCAGCAGGTCGAAGACGTGGTAGGTGATCTCCACGCCGGTGGCCCGGGCCCTTCGGGCGTCGGTGAGCTGCATCCGGCGCTGGAGCAGCGCGAAGTCCGTGCGTCCGGTGTCGTCGTGGGCGACGATCTCCCCGTCCAGGGTGAACCCGTCGGCGTGCTGCCCGGCGAGTGCCTCGGCGACCTCCGGGTAGCTCCGGTCCACCGGACGGGCGGTGCGGGAGAACAGCCGCACCTCGCCGTCGTCACGGGTGGCCAGGGTGCGTACGCCGTCCAGCTTTCGTTCGAAGAGCCACTCGGGACCGAAGGTACGCCGCTCGCTGGGGGTGGCGAGCATCGGCCGGGAGGCGGAGGCCGACGGGCCGGACGCGGGCGCGAGCAGCGCCGCCTCCTCGGGCCCGAGCGTGGCCAGCAGACTGTCGCGAGGCGCCTTTTCCCTTACGGAGGGCGGGAGTTGGGCCGCTCGGCGGCCCGCGACGCCACCGCCGGCTGCACGGCGCGCGACGGCCCGGCGGGGGGACGGTGTCTCAGCCATCGCCGTGCTCCCCGTCGCCGTCCCGCGCCACGTCGCCGTCCCGCGTCACTTGGCGCAGGGTGCGTCCGGTGCGTACCGAGCGGGCGCGCTGTGGGTCAGGGGCGTCGCCGCCGTCGGCGCGGGCGTCCTTCTTCTTGACCAGCAGCCACGCATCGCGTTCACCGGAGTCGTGGCCGCCGCGGAAGCGGGTGAGCGCGTAGGCGCCGTGGAGCTTGGCTCCGTGCAGGACGAAGGTGGCGTGCCCGTGGTCGAGCGCCTCGGGGAACGTACGGCCCCGGTCGTCGGTGCTGCCCGGCAGCGGTTCATAGGTGCCCTCGTCCCAGACGATGACGGGCCCGGCGCCGTACTCGCCCGCGGCGATCACGCCCTCGAAGTGGCGGTACTCCATGGGGTGGTCCTCGGTCGGCATGGCCAGCCTCTTCTCCCGCACGTCGGCGGACGGGCCCCGCGGCACCGCCCACGACCGCAGCACGCCCTCGACCTCCAGTCGGAAGTCGAAGTGCATCCGGCGGGCGTCGTGGATCTGCACCACGAACACGGGCCGGTCGCCGCCGGCCGGCGCCCGGCCGCGCGGTTCGCGGGTGCGGCCGAAGCGGCGCTTGGCCCGGTAGGTCGAGAGCCGGTCGTCGTCCACCTCTGGCGCCTTTCTGTCGTGGCCGGAGGTGCGGGGGTACGAGCGGGGCGCGGGCGAGCGGGGGCCGGGCGCCCGGGCCCGGTGGTCAGGAGGCTTTCGCCCGGGAGCGGCCGTCGTCCTCGGCGAGCGCGGCGAGCAGCTGGTCACGGGTCATCCGCGAGCGGCCCCGTACGCCCGCTTCGGTGGCACGTTCGTAGAGCTGGTCCTTGGTGAGTTCTTCGAGCGCGGCGTCCGTGCCGCCGCCGCGCTCCTGCTTCGCGGCGGACCCCGACCGTTTCGCGGAACGTCGTCCGCGACGCGAGCCCTTCTTCCCACCGCGCCCCTCGGCGTCGTCCACGCTGGCCCGCAGCGCGTCCATCAGGTCGACCACATTGGTCGACTCCGGCGCCTTCTCGGCCTTCGCCACCGTCTCGCCGCGCTTCTTGGCGTCGACCAACCGCTGTACGGACTCCTGGAACGTGTCCTCGTACTCCTCCGGGTCCCAGTCGACGGTGAGCGTCTCCACCAGCTGGAGCGCGGTGCGCAGTTCGCCCTTGCCGGGCTCGGTGCGGCCGGGCAGCTCCGGCACCTCGCGGCCGGGGTCGCGGACCTCGTCGGCCCAGTGGAGGGTGTGCAGGGCGAGGATGCCCTCCTCCGCCTTCACCGCGACGAGGTACTCCTTGCCGCGCATGACGAAGGTGGCGATACCGGCCCGGTGGGACTCGGCGAGCGCGTCGCGGAGCAGGGCGTACACCTTCTGGTGCTCCTCGCCCTGCGGTCCGAGGTAGTAGGTGCGGTCGAAGTAGATCGGCTCGACCTCGTCGAGGTCCACGAAACCGCTGATCTCCAGCGCCTTGGAGCGGCCAGGGGCGATGTCGTCCAGCTCCTCGGGTTCCACGACGACGTACTGGTCGTCGCCGACGTCCAGCCCCTTGACGATGTCGTCGGGCCGGACGTCCTCGCCGGTGCGCTCGTTCACCCGGCGGTTGCGGACCCGGTCGCCGGTGCCGCGCTCCAGCTGGTGGAAGCGGATCGTGTGGCTCCGGGTCGCTGCGTAGAGCTTGACGGGGAGGCTGACCAGGCCGAAGGACAGCGCTCCCGTCCAGATCGGGCGGGCCATGGCACACCCCGTTCCTCGGAAGGGTGGCGGGCGGCGGCGTCGCACGGGGACGCACACCGCCCCTCTCCGGGAACCGTACGCGCGTGCGAGGAGCGCTGCGACCGCTGCCTCCGGGTGCCGCCTCGGGAGACGGCCCCGGAAGGTGTGCTCACTCGGTGTCCAGGGCGCGCACCAGCCGGCGGGTGTCGGCGAGGAGCGGGCCGAGGATCTCCATCGCCCCGACGTCCGGTACCGCGGTGAGGTCGACACGGGTGGCGAGCCGGTCCAGCCCGGTGCGCGCGCGGTACACCCCGTCCGACAGCTCGTGCTGCACCTCGCTCTCGGCCCCGGTCACATAGTGGCCGTACGCCTCGATGGCCCTGGCCGCCTCGCGCAGGCAGCGGGCGCAGTCGTGGGCCAGCCAGTCGGGGATCGCGGGTTCGCTGCCGGAGCGCTCGGCGCTCGCCTCCACGATCCGCGTCAACCCGCGTGTGGTGTCGGCGAGTTGGTCCACCGTGTGCACGACGTCGTGGGTGGTGTAGTCCGACGGCAGCAGCGAGGAGGTGCTGCGCCTGCGGACGTTGAGCCGCAGGCTCTCCCGGTCCCACGCCAGCGCGGCCCTGACCGCCTCCACCCGGGCGGGCAGTTGGTCGGCCTCTCTGCGGCGCGAACGCGCCAGCTCCTCGTCGACCCCCTCGACGAGCGCGTCCGCCAGCTCGTCGAGCGTACGGGCGACGGTGTCGGTGGCGTCCCTGACCGCGGCGCGCGCGTCACGCAGGTAACGCGGGGGCCGGACCAGCGCGTTGACCGCGATGCCGACCAGCGCACCGATCACGGCAGCACCCACCCGCTCGGCGCTGATCTGGAGCGTGACCGGGCTGCCGACCAGCGCGAAAAGGGTCGACGTCGCCACGGTGATGCCCTGCGCTCCGAACTGCCGCAGATTCCCCAGCAGCAGCGCCGCCGGCAGCACCAGCAGCAGCGCGGCGACCTGACTTCCCAACACGAGCGCGGTGCCGGTCGCCAGCACCGTACCGATCACGATCGCCACCGTCTGCCGCAACCCCTGCGACAGCGACTGGTAGACGGTCGACTGAACGAGGACCACGGCGACCCAGGGGCCCATCAGGCTCAGACTGTCGGTGAACAGCCACCCGGCGAGCACCCAGGCGATCAGTGCGGCCAAGGCGCTCTTGAGCGACTGCGCCGCCAGATCGCGTTCGCGGCCGGGCCGGCGTACCGCTCGTACCGCCGCGGCCCTGGCAAGGCCCAGGTCCTGGCGCACGGCGTACCACGCCGTGCGCACCGCGCCGGGCGCGGATGCGCTGCGCTCGTGACCGCGCGCCTGACGCCTGCGCGGACCGGGGTGGTGCTGCTCGTCGTTGCGCGGCTTGTCCTTGCGCTGCTTGTCCTTGCGCGGCTTGTCGTTGCGCGGCTCGTCGTTGCGCGGCTCGTCGTTGCTTTGCTCGTGCCGGCGCGGCTCGTGGTCGCCCGGGCCGTCCGAAGTGCCGACCGACGGCATCTGACCTCCTGTTTCCCGCCTGGTTTCCCGTACGCCTCGCGGATCGCGACGATAACGGGGACGCTGTTCGGAGAACGAATTCCGGTTCCGGGCCGTGCCCGGTGCGGGAACCCGCCGCAGGCGATACGTATCCGATTCCGGTTCGACGCAGCGGTAGGCACGGGGGACGGGCGCCCGAGACAGGGGCCCGCAGCGGGTTCCCGCCGGGCGCACCCGGCAACGCGAACCATGTGGGCCGGCCTTCCCGAACCGGGCGGCCACCGGCCCGCACCGGGACCGCAACCCTCGGAGCACCCGAGCGAGAGGAGCGCCAGTCGCCACAGCCCGCGAAGTCGCACGTTCCGCGGGACAACCGACACGGCGCCGCCCGACCGACCTCGGCCACCCTTGGTGAGTGATCAACTGTGAACGCACAGCGCACCCGGCAGACCACGCGCAGGCCACACCCCGACCGGCCCGACACCGAGGCCGACCTCGACCTGCTGGCCGTCCTCCCCCAGGGAGCGGAACGCGCCCGCGCCGAGGACCGCGTCATCCGCGCATGGCTGCCGATGGCCAAACGGCTCGCCCGCCGCTACCGCGAACGCGGTGAGGACCTCGAAGACCTCGAACAGGTCGCCTCGCTCGGCCTCATCAAGGCCGTCCAGCGCTTCGACCCCGGCCTCGGCCACGCCTTCGAGAGCTACGCCGTGCCCGTCATCACCGGCGAGATCAAACGCCACTTCCGCGACCACGCCTGGGATCTCCATGTACCGCGCCGCGTCCAGGAGTTGCGCAACGCCGTGCGCACGGCCGTCCGGCAGCTGGAGGCCGATCCGCAGTCCGGCGCACCGACGCCCGAGCGGATCGCCCACCACCTCGGCATCGAGCAGTCCGAGGTGGAACGCGGACTGGAGGCGATGGAGAGCTTCCGCTCGCTCTCCCTGGACGCCGGCTCCGATGCGGAACACACCGACCGCCGTCCACTCGCCGACACCCTCAGCACCACCGAGCCCGGCTACGAACTGGTCGTCGAACGCGAGGCGGTGACCCCCGCGCTGCGCCGACTCTCCGAGCGCGAGCGGCACATCCTCTATCTGCGCTTCTACCGCGAGATGGCACAGAGCCACATCGCGCGCGAACTCGGCGTCTCCCAGATGCACATCTCCCGCATCCTGCGCAGCATCTGCACCCGGGTGCGCCGCGACGCCGGACTCCCCGAACCCGGCCGGGCCCCCGAATCCGTCACCGCGCCCGCGACTGCCCGACCCCGGCCCACCCCGGTGCCGCGCGCGGCGCAGCCCGCGGCGGCCGGGGCGGTGGCGGAGCCGCTCGCGGCGGGTCCGGCGTCGGTCGCCACTGCCGCCGGTGGCGGTCGACGGACCGGCGCGCGGGTCGGCGGGCGGACCGGTGCGCGGGTCGGCGGGCGGGAGCCCGCTCGTCGCCCGTACGCGGGCAGCGCCGACGCTCGCGGGGCCGTCGACTCGCCCCGGGGGAAGGCGAGTTCACTCCCCGCCCGTTGCCCGCCACTCCCTCAGGCAAGCACCGCCGGGGCCGGCGCCCGAACCGGAGTCCGTACGCAGCGCGGCAGCCAACTCCCGCCGCCCGTAGGCCTGAAGCCGAGGCCACGTGGCCAACCCGGTTACGCGGCCGACGAGTTCCGGTGCCGTGCGCCACGGGCCGCGCAGGCGGTCGGCGGACCGCGCCCGACCGGACACGGCACAGCGGGGAAGGGCGGCGCAGGCCGAACGCCCGGACCAGCGGGAGGCGGCACGGCTGCCACAGGACCGGAGCCCGGCGGCTTCCCAGCGGACTCGGCGCAACGGTTGCGACCGCCACCGGTCGCGCTCCAGCCGTACCGACTCCGCCGCCGTACGAACGTCGGGCCCGGCGCCGACAGCAGACCGGTCGCGGTGCGCGAGGCCGCGGCGCTGGTCCTCAGCCGACGCATCGGTGCGTGTCTCCGTGCGCACGGGCGCACCCGGCCGCCCGTTTCCACGCCCGACAGCCTGCCGCGCGGCGCCGGACCGCCCGAGGCCCGGCCACCGGGACGGCGCGCGACGCGACGCGTCCGGCAGACCCGTACGGTTCCGCGGCGCACCGCGGCGCCCTGACCCGGCGTACGGTCCGCTCGTCCGCCCCGCCGGCGGGAGACGTACGCCCCGACGGACCCGGACAGGCGGCCGACAGACGCGCCGGACAAGGGGCGCTCGACGGGCCGGTAAGGCCGGTCGGTGGCAGTACGGCCGCACGCAGGTGGACGCATCGGCCGTCCGAACGGACCGGCGGCGGGACGCCCCCGGGGGGAGAGCCCGCGGCGCTGCCTGCGCGGGAGCGCGTGCCGCGCCGGCCGCACCGCCGCCGATTCACCCGACCACGACGCCCGTTCAACGGGAGGAGAGCGATGTCCGACGACAACGCACCGAACGACCCGACCACCCTGCACCCCCGCCCGCCGTTCCCGGACCAGTCCGAGCAGTACCCCGGGCACACCGGGAACCTCTCGCCGCGCCCCGACCACGGCGAGCACAGCTACCGCGGCAGTGACCGGCTGCTCGACCGCAGAGCCCTGGTCACCGGCGGGGACTCCGGTATCGGCCGGGCCGTCGCGCTCGCCTTCGCCCGCGAGGGCGCCGACGTGGCACTGACCTGCCTGCCCGAGGAGGAGGAAGAGGGGCAGGAGGCAGCCGAGTTGGTGCGCGCGGCCGGTCGCACCGCGCTCGTGCTCACCGCGGATCTCAGGGAGGAGAAGGTCTGCCGCGAGGTGGTGGACCGCACCGTCGAGAAGCTGGGCGGACTCGACCTGCTGGTGAACAACGCCGCGTACCAGATGGCACAGCCGGGCGGGCTGGAGGACATCACCACCGAGCAGTTCGACAGGGTGCTGAAGACCAATCTCTACGCGCTGTTCTGGATGTCGAAGTTCGCGCTGCCGCATCTGCCCGGGGGCGGCTCGATCATCAACACCGCTTCCGTGCAGGGCTACAAGCCGAGCCCGCCCCTGCTGGACTACGCCACCACCAAGGGCGGGATCGTCACCTTCACCCAGGGCCTGGCCGCGGCGGTCGCCGAGCGCGGAATCCGGGTCAACGCGGTGGCGCCGGGCCCGGTGTGGACGCCGCTGATCCCGGCGACGCTGCCGGACACGGAGGAGTTCGGGGCCTCGACCCCGCTGGGCCGCGCGGCCCAACCTGCAGAGATGGCACCGGCGTACGTCTTCCTCGCCTCCTCGGAGGCGAGCTACGTCACCGCCGAGATCGTCAACGCCACCGGCGGCACTCCGCTGCCCTGACGGCCGCTGCCGCCGACGCGCCGCCCTCCCCGTACGCCGAGGCACTTCGGACTGGCGCACTTCGGTCGCTCTCCGCTCGAAGTCGCGGCGGTGTACGGGGAGTTGACGCTCCCCGTACGGGTGACAGGGGCGTCCAGAGCTCGTCCCCGCAGAGCACGCGGCCGCAGAATCGGCGCATGATCGAATCGGTTTCCGCCGCGAGGGCCTTCGTGTCCCCGGCGACCACAGGAGCCTTCCGGTGGTGGGACGCCCGGCGACAGCGCAGCCGCGTGGTCCTCACCGCGCCGCGCCTCATCCCCCACCACACCTGCCCGGACGGGCCGCACGCCACGCTCGGCACCAGCACCGTCGGGAACTGGTCGAACGCCCCGCTCTTCGACGTCCGTCTGCGCCTGGAGGCCCGCCTCGACGAGCGCCGCCTCGCCAAAGGCTGCTTCAACGAGAAGTACCTCCGGCACCCGCTGGGTCCCGGCGAGACCTCGGTGGATGACTGGGGAGAGCGACGCGCCGGGCACGCCTCCTGCTGCGCCCCGCCCCTGCTGATGCCGAACGACGAGGGCGTCTTCGAGTTCTCGATGTCTCTTGAGTGGGCGGATCACCCGTCCGGGCCCCGCTGGCGGCTGGGACCGGACGGGGCTGTCCGTCGCGCGCCCGGGCACGAGTGGCGACGGCGCGCGGGCCGGAGCCTCGCGGGCCCGCTCACCCGGTGGTGGCGCCGTCGCCGACCGGCTTCCCGGGACGCTCCGAGCACTGCCTGAGCCGACCGCCTGGCGCGCCCCTCCCCGAGCCGACCACCGCTACCGCTGACCGCCGCAGCCTCGCAGGCGCGTGCTACGCGCCGGGGCCCATCCGGTCGCCCCGGCCGGGCTGGTCGGGGGTGCCGTGCGGGGGCGCGTGGCGCGGCGGTGCCTGAGTGGAGGGCGTCACCGGCGAACCGGCGCGGCGTCGTTCGGGGCTGTCGCTGGGCGGGCCCTCGCCGCCGGGGCTCGGCTTGGCGCCGTGCGCCAGTTGCGACTGGCGTTCCTCCAGCAGGCGCAGCACCGCCGGACGGGCCGCATGCGTCTTCTCGTGGTGCTCGAGGGTGCGCAGCTGCTTCGCGTCCATGCTGCGGATGCGGTGCTCCATGCTGCCCAGCGGCTGCTGGTCCCACGCACCCAGCGACATCCGTTCGGAGTCGTTCATCTCCCTGCTCCCTTCGTGCCCGCGCCGCCCGGCGGCCCGCCGGCCCTCCCCCGGCCGCGTCTGCGCAGGCCGTGGAGGACGAGACGGACCAGCGTGCGGATCAGCCGTCCCACTGTCGCTCCAGCGTGGTGACGACATCCTGGGCATCGGTGTAGCGCTGTCCCGCGGGCAGCTCCCGCACCCGGGCGAGCAGCCGCTCGGGGGCATCCGCCCTCTCCAGCCGGTCCACCAACTCGGGCCGCCCGGCGGGAAATCCGTCGGGCGACAGGTGCCGGGCGAGTTCGAGCCGGAGATCCGTACCGGGGTCGGTGGAGATCTGGTCGGAACCGGCGCCGTGCACGGGGTCCTCGGCGAGTACGGGGTCGTCGTCGGCCGGGGGCTCGGCGTCGAGCCCCTCGTCGGCGCGGGTCGGATGGCCCGAGCGCATACGCCCCTCCACCTCCTGCTTGAGCTCGTCGTCGCGGAGGGCGCTGTGTTTGTCACTCTGTCGCTGCACGGGTTGCTCCCTGGGTCGGCGCCCCGGCGGGGCGCGGCGGCCGTCCGGCCCGTACGAGCCGATCCGCGAGGGTCCTCGGTCGCGGCGGATCGACTCGTACGGCCGGTCCGGGGACCGGGTTGACCTTCCGGACCTCGACGAAACCGGTACGGACGTACCGGGCCCCCACCGCGCGGCCCGACGGGCGG
Source organism: Streptomyces tardus (assembly GCF_018101125.2). Lineage (GTDB taxonomy): Bacteria > Actinomycetota > Actinomycetes > Streptomycetales > Streptomycetaceae > Streptomyces > Streptomyces tardus. The sequence continues at coordinate 467,150 of NZ_JAELVF020000001.1, forward strand.
CGGCGGTGGCCGGGACCGGCGGTAACCTGCCCGGGTGACCGACCACACCGAGCAAGCCGAGCACACCGGGGCTCCGGTGCGGCGCCCCTCGAACCCGGGGCCGAAGGCCGCGGCCCGCAACCGGGCCGCGCTGGTCGCCGCCGCCAGGGAGGTATTCGGGGAGCACGGCCTCCAGGCGCCGCTGTCGGCCATCGCACGCCGGGCCGGGGTGGGCCAGGGCGGTAGCCGATGCTGCGCAGCCGCACTGCTCCCCGCGCACACGCGGGGATGACCCCGGATGGCCCGAGGGGCCCCTCCTTGAGGCGCTCTGCTCCCCGCGCACGCGGGGGTGTCGGTCAGGCGGTGCGGCCTTCGACCAGGACGTAGTCCTCGGGCAGTGGGGTGCCGGTGAGGTGGGCGTCGAGGATCTCCCGTACGCCGTCCGCGATGCGGCGCTGAGCCTGGCGCGTCATGCCGGAGTAGTGGATCGTCATGGCGTTGCGCGGCATGGTGCGCCAGGGGTGGTCGGGCGGCGCGGGCTGCGGGTACCAGGTGTCGCCCGCGTACCCGGCGATACGCCCCCGCTCCAGGGCTTCCACGAGCGCGTCGCGGTCCACGATGGCGCCGCGCGCGGTGTTCACCAGGTGGCTGCCGGGCTTCATCGCGGCCAGGCGCTCGGCGTCGAACAGGGCGTGGCTGCCCGAACTCAGCGGCAGCGCAAGGCAGATGCCGTCGCAGCGGGCGACGAGGTCGTCGAGCCGGGCGTAGCGCGCTCCGAGGGTGGCCTCCTCGGCCGCGGTGCGTCGGTGCCTCGCGTGGTAGAGGAGCGTGACGTCGAACGGAGCGCGCCGCAGCGCCGTACGTGCGCCGATCGCGCCGAGGCCGACCAGCCCGACGGTCTTGCCCTCCAGGTCCTCCGCCTCGCAGGAGGCCGCGGCGACGTCCCACTGTCCGTCGGCGACCTGGCGGTGGGCGGGCAGGAAGCCGCGTACCAGGGCGAGGATCGCCATCAGGTTGTGCTCGGCGACGCTGACCACGTTGCTTCCGGTGACCTCGGTGACGGTGATGCCGTGGCGGCGCGCCACCTCCTCGTCGATGTGGTCCGAGCCGATACCGGCGGTGATGACGAGCCGCAGCCGCCGGGCACCGCGCACCCGCTCCTCGTCGAGGTGGAGCGGCCAGAACGGGGTGGTGATCAGCACTTCCGCGTCGGCCAGTTCACGGTCCAGCTCCTCGCCCGTGTCCGAGATGCCGACGACGGTGTGTCCGCGCTCCTCCAGGAAGGGCCTCAGGCCGAGTCGGATACGTTGCCGGCGGTGGCGGGCACGTCCTCGCAGCCCGCGCGTTCGCTGTCCGGGAAGAGCACCGCGACGACGTTCACCCCGGTACGCCCCGAACTCCCGTACCCGTCGGTCCTGTTCAGGGCCGGAACACCACCTTCATCGCGCCGTCTTCCTTGCGCTGGAACATCTCGTACGCCCGGGCGGCCTCGTCGAGCGGCAGATGGTGCGTGGCGAAGTCGTCGACGCCCAGCGGGTCGTCGTCGGTGAGCAGCGGCAGGATGTCGGGGGCCCAGTGCTTCACGTTGGCCTGGCCCATGCGCAGTCGGATCTGCTTGTCGAAGAGGGTGAGCATCGGCACCGGGTCGACGGTGCCGCCGTACACCCCGCTGAGCGAGATCGTGCCGCCCCTGCGCACCATGTCGATGGCGGCCTCGAAGGCGGCCAGCCGGTCGACGCTCGCCTTCTGCGCCACCTTCTCCGCCGCCTTGCCGGGCAGTACCGCGGCGGCGTTCTGGGCCAGGCGCGCCGCGCTGTTGCCGTGAGCCTCCATGCCGACCGCGTCGACCACGCTGTCGGCTCCGCGCCCTTCGGTCAACTCCCGTACCGCGTCGCCCAGTTCGCCCTTCCCCTCGTGCTGCCGCAGATCGAGGGTGTGGACGCCGCGGGAGCGGGCGCGAGCGAGTCGTTCGGGGACCAGGTCGATGCCGATGACCTGCGAGACCCCGTGGTGGAGCGCGATCCGGCAGGCCATCTCGCCGATCGGCCCGAGCCCGAGCACGGCCAGCGTGCCGCCGTCGGGCACCTCCGCGTACTCCACCGCCTGCCACGCCGTCGGCAGCACGTCGGAGAGGAAGAGGTAGCGGTCGTCCGGCAGGCCGGACGGGACCTTGATCGGCCCGTACTGGGCCTGCGGCACCCGCAGGTACTCCGCCTGCGCTCCCGGTACCGCGCCGTAGAGCTTGGTGTAGCCGAACAGCGCGGCGCCGGAACCCTGATCACGCACCTGAGTCGTCTCGCACTGCGTCTGGAGCCCGCGCTCGCACATGAAGCAGTGCCCGCAGGAGATCTGGAAGGGCACCACCACCCGGTCGCCCGGCGCCAGCCCGGTGACCTGCGATCCGGTCTCCTCCACCACTCCCATCGGCTCGTGCCCGAGGACGTCGCCGGGCGTCATGAACGGGGCCAGGACCTCGTACAGATGCAGGTCGGACCCGCACAGTCCGCTGGAGGTGACCCGGATGACCGCGTCGGTGGGCTTCTCGATCGAGGGGTCGGGGACGTTCTCGACCCGTACGTCGTGCCGGCCGTTCCACACCGCTGCCTTCATGATCGTGCACCTCCGTGGCTGGTTCCGTGTTGTCGGCGACGCCCGGTTTCTGCCGGCGCCCGCGCTCCCACCGTCCGCCCCCGGTGTCGGTTTCCGCGCCGCTGGCACGGCTGCCGCGAACGACGTACGGGCAGCCGGGTTCCTCGACCGGCCGGGGGCTACACATCTCCGCGGCGCATGTTCCTTCCGCCTCCGGCGCCCCACCTCCCCGCGCGCCCCCGGCCGTCCGCGTGTGTTTGGGAGGTGCGCGTACGGGCCACCCGGCGGGCGTCGAGCGGGTCGGTACGGTCACGTCGACACGCGGCGGGAAGCCGCCCTGCCCGGTGCCGGCCCGGGAACGCGGCGAAGCGAAGGAGCCCCCATGGCGGCAAGGCGTCCGCGCATCGTGATCGTCGGCGCCGGTTTCGCCGGCTACCAGTGCGCCCGAACCCTGCTGCGCCGCACCCGCGGCGCGGTCGAGGTCGTGATGATCAACCCCAACGACTACTTCCTCTACCTGCCGCTGCTCCCCGACGTCGCCGGCGGCGGCCTGGAGCCACGACGCGTCACCGTCTCGCTGCCGGCGACCCTGCCGGGCGTGCAGCTGGTGCTGGGCGAGGCGGACGGGATCGATCCCGCGCAACGCACCGTCAGCTACACCGATCCCGAGGGCACCCGGGGACGGATCGGCTACGACCGGCTGGTGCTCACCGTCGGCAGCGTCAACAAGCTGCTCCCGATCCCCGGTATCGCCGAGCACGCACTCGGCTTCCGCGGCATCGCCGAGGCGCTCTACCTGCGCGACCACCTCACGCGCCAGGCCGAGATGGCCGCCACCGCGGTCTCCCCGGTCGAGCGCCAGGCACGTACCACCGCGGTGGTCGTCGGCGCCGGCTACACCGGCACCGAGGTCACGGCCCAGGGCGTACGGCTGACCGACGCGCTGCACCGCCAGAACACCGCGCTGGGCGCCGGCCCCAAACCGCGCTGGATCCTGGTCGACATCGCCGACCGCATCCTCCCCGAACTCGACGAGCGGCTCTCCACCGAGGCGGACCGGGTGCTGCGCGAACGCGGTGTGGAGGTGCGCACCGGCGTCTCCGTGAAGGAGGCCGGCCCCCAGGGCGTACGTCTGAGCGACGGCACCCATGTGCCCAGCCGCACGCTGGTGTGGTGCGTGGGCGTACGACCGGACCCGTTCGTCGCCTCCCTCGGACTGCCGACCGAGAAGGGACGACTGTGCGTCGACCCCCTGCTGCGGGTCCCGCAGCAGCCGGAGATCTACTCCTGCGGCGACACGGCTGCGGTCCCGGACGCGACCAACCCCGGCAGCCACACCGCGATGACCGCCCAACACGCCCACCGGCAGGGCAAGTTGGCCGCCCACAACGTACTGGCCTCACTCGGCCGCGGCCGACCCGAGCGCTACAGCCACCACGATCTGGGCTTCATGGTCGACCTCGGCGGCAGGGACGCGGCGGCCAACCCGCTGCACGTACCGCTCTCCGGCCTGCCGGCCGCCGCCGTGACCCGCGCGTACCACCTGTTCTCACAGCCCGGCAACCGTGCCCGCGTCTCGGCCGACTGGCTGCTGGACGCCGTACTGCCGCGCCACGCGGTGCAGTTGGGCCTGATACCCGCCGGGGCCGTCCCGCTGGAGACCGACTCCCCCACCACCCCACCACCCGCCCGGACCCGCACAATCCGCCGCGAATGAACCCCGTCGCGCACCGACGGGCGCGACGCCCCGGCGGGCATACGAGCTTGCGGGCGAGCTGGGCCTGCCGGTGAGCGGGGCTTGCGGAAGTTCGACGAGCGGGGCGTACGGGCTTGCGGACGTACGGGCGAGCGGGGCGTACCGCCTTGCGGCCGTTCGACGAGGAAGCGCAGCAACGGGCCGTTGCGCCTGCGCCGCGACCCCGGGTACGAGGTCCACGCGGACGAGCGGCACCGGGGCCCGGCGACCTGTACAGCGCCCAAGGGGGCGGACGAGCGGCGCTATCCGCTGGAGACGAAGAACATCAGCGCCACCATAAACGCCGCGAGAGCCCCGAGCGTGGCACCGATGAGCGAGTGACCGAAGTTCGTCGCCCGCCCCCGCTCGCTGCGGACGATCCCGACCACACCCAGGACGACGGCGAGGAACGCCGCCGGAAGGGCCACCAGATCACCGACGATCGGGACGATCGAACAGACCACGGCGACAACCCCCGCGACCAGCGAGACCTCCCCCGCCGTGTTCTTCGGGGCCGGACGGGAAACGAGATCCTCTGCCGGCATCCCTTCCCTCCCACCTCTGTCCGCCCGCTCCGGTCGAGCGGAATTCGAAACCACACTCATCAACCACGTTCGGGGCCGCCGAAGCGTTCCCGACGAGGAACGGAGCCTGCCGCTCAACGGCGGGGACGACGCCGACGCAACGACACACTCCGTTGCGCCCGCTGCCCGGGCCACACCCGTGCCCAGCACTGCTCCTCAGCCCGATCATCACCTCACCCGCCGGACCGGACAAGCGGTGCGCCGATCCCGTACCCCGCCGACGCCCCGCACACCGGCCGAGGCGCGGCAGCCGGCCGCCGCCAGCCGGTCCGAACCGCTTCGGGACAGGTCAGACAGGTCGGTGCACCGCAGGACAGGCGGCCCGTTCAGGACAGGGGGCAGGCGGGTCGTTCCGGACAGGGGCAGACGGGTCGGTTCACCGCAGGCTCTCAGGGCAGGCCGTCGAGCCGACCGTCCCCGTCTCTCGCCCGCCTACCCGTGTCCGCCGGCCCCTCCGGACTCGTTCGCCTCCCCGGACTCGTTCGGGCGTACGGGCGGTCCGTCGGGCTGTTCCCCGTCGTCCTGGACATGGACGGCGGCCTCCTCGGCGCCCGCGGCTCCCGCGTCGATGCCCACATCGGTCGCCAACAGGTCCTTCTCGCGGTCCTGGTGCAACCCGCCGTCCGGCGCGACCAGGCGGCCCGCGCGTTCGCCGCCCGCCTCCGGGTCGACGGGCTCGCCCTCGCCGCCGGGCAGGTCCCCGACCCGGTCCGCCGCGTCCAACTCCTCGTTCAGCCCGTCCGTCACGTCCGGGACCTCCTCGGCCAGCCGGCTGTCCAGCGACTCGCCCTCCTGCTGCTCCACGGCGGTTGTGCCCGGCTTGTCCACGCCGAACGGCTTCTCCGGCGGCGAGTACCCCTCGTCGAGCAGGTCGTCGTAGTCGGGCTCGTCCACCGCGTCCTGGAGGTCCAACGGAGCGGCGTCCTCCTGCTCCTCGTTGCCCCCGGTGGGCTGATAGACCTCGTCACCCATGTTCTCGCTGGTCACAGGCTCCTCCGTCCCTCGCACACGTACGGGGCCGACCGGTAACTCCGCCGACCCTCCACAGTTCCGCCCACCGAGTACCCGCTCCCACGCCCCCATCCCGCCCCGACCCACTCCGGCCGGCCCGAGCACAACGGCGGACCCACTCGGCGCTCACTCGCAGACCGCATGCAGACATGACAAAACAGGAACGGGCGGGACCCAGTCGAACTGAGTCCCGCCCGTTCCCGAATGAGTACGAACCCGGTCGAAGCGGCTTTCGCGTCGCTGACCCGGAAGTACCCCCGGCAGGATTCGAACCTGCGCACACGGCTCCGGAGGCCGTTGCTCTATCCCCTGAGCTACGGGGGCGCTGTCACCTTGCGGCGACGGGTAGAACACTACCAGCTTCCGGACGGTGCCCAGCACCGGGTTTTGCGTGGTGGGGGCGCCGTCCGGAAGCGGTGGGACGGTCAGGCCGCGGCGTCGCGGAACTCGTCGAGGACCTTCATCAGCCGGTCCGCCTGGGGCTGGAGTTGGATGCTCTTGGCTTCGGTGCCGACCTGCGCCGGGTCACTGTGGATGACCGAGATCAGGATCTCGCCCTCGGCCCATACGCAGGTGGGGAGTTGGACCTGCACGGAGGACTGGGTCTGGGTGACCACCTGGCAGGTGACGGGCGAGTCCGAGTCGTCGACGTCGAAGTCCTTGGGCTGCACCGTGATCTTGGCGCCCGCGCCGGAGCCGGTGCCCTGGAGGAACTCGCGCTTGGCGACAGCAGTGTTGCCGAGGTTGCCCTCGTACGCGGCGACCACGAGGGTGTCGCCGCCGCCTGCGGCGAAGGTGCCTCCGAGACCGGTGACGTCCTCGGAGGGCGCCTCCCGCTGGAACTGGTCGGACATGTCCTGGAGCATTCGGTACTCGCGGTCCAGGAGCGTCTTCGGCAGGCCCAGCTCCTTGGCGCCGGGCTCCTTGTCCGGGGTGGCGTCCGTGTCGTCGGAGTCGTCCTCGGCGTCCGCGTCGTCGGACGCGTCGTCGGAGGGGGTGACCTCGCTCGACTCGCTGGCCTTGGCGTCCTTGCCCTCGTCGTCGGGGTCGTCGAGGACGAAGAAGGTCACCGCGACCGCGAGGACAACGACCGCGACACAGGCCGCGATGACGGCGATCAGCGGGCCCTTGCCCTTGCCACCTTCGGGCTGCTGGGGCCCTGGCGGGTACGGGCCCTGCGGCGGACCGCCCCAGGGGCCGCCCGGGCCGCCGGGGCCGCCCGGACCGGTCGGCCCGCCCGGCGGCGGCGAGCCGTACGGCTGCTGCGGCGCCCCGTAGGGCGGCTGGGGTCCTCCGGCGGGCGGCTGCTGCGGCGGACCGCCGAACTGCGGCCCTCCCGGGCCCTGTTGCGGTGGCGGCGGGAACGGGGGCGTCGTCATCGTGAGTCCTCGGACCTGTGTGGCGTTCTGTCGAACGTGGGTGCGGACGCCCATCCTGCTACATGTCGCCCAACTCCCGAACTGCGGGTGCACAGCCGTACGACCCTTCCGGGAACGCACAGAGCCGGCGGACACGTCCGGGCCGGGCCCCGCGGAAGCGGCGCAGGACCGGCGCCGACCCGGCCGACACGGATCCCGCACCGGCCGGCACAGCGACGGTTTCAGCAGCCCGACCCCGGGATCGGGCTGCTGAACCCGGGCACGGGCTGTGTTCGGGCTACCGGATCCGGAACGGCCCCGTGCCCGTGCGACGCCGCCGGGGAGGCGACCGGGGAAGCAGCCGGGGGGCGACTCTGCGCCGCAGGTCCGGCCACCACCAAGTACCCGGCCTCCACCGACCGTTGGGCCCCTCCGGGCAGGGCCGGCACATCGGCGTCCACAACAAGTCGCGTCCGGGGGATTGACGGACTTGCTGACGCGCAGTCTCATAAAGCGGGTGAGCTTGCCGACCGCCCGGCGGCCGTCCGCCCGCCGCGGCCCGGCCCTGCGGCCCGTCCACGTCAGCGAGGTGCCATGACCACTACCCCTCAGCCCGCACCGGGATCCGCCGAGGCGCTGCGCGACGCGCTGGGGCTGCTCAAGGACCGCGAGCAGGTCGCCGAGCGCCTGCTGGAGTCCTCCCGCCGCCACTCCTTCGACGCGGACAAGGAGTTGGACTGGGAGGCTCCGATGCCCGCGGACAAGTGGTTCTGGCCGCCGGAGCTGGTCTCGCTCTATGACACCCCGCTGTGGCGGCGGATGTCGCAGGAGCAGCGGATGGAGCTGGCCCGTCACGAGGCCGCCGCGCTGGCGTCGCTGGGCATCTGGTTCGAGATCATCCTGATGCAGCTGCTGGTGCGGCACATCTACGACAAGTCGTTGACGAGTTCCCATGTGCGGTACGCGCTCACCGAGATCGCCGACGAGTGCCGTCACTCGATGATGTTCGCGCGCATGATCACCCACAGCGGTACGCCCGCATACCCGGTCTCGCGACTGAACCACAATCTGGCGCGGGTCCTCAAGACCGTCTCGACCACGCCCGGTTCGTTCGCCTGCACACTGCTCGGCGAAGAGGTGCTGGACTGGATGCAGCGGCTGACCTTCCCGGACGAGCGCGTCCAGCCGCTGGTGCGCGGCGTGACGCGCATCCACGTGGTGGAGGAGGCGCGGCATGTGCGGTACGCGCGGGAGGAGTTGCGGCGCCAGATGGTGACCGCGCCGCGCTGGCAGCAGGAGATGACGAGAATCAGCTGCGGCGAGGCGGCCCGCGTCTTCTCCGTCGCGTTCGTCAATCCGCAGGTCTACACGAACGTGGGGCTCGACCGTCGCGAGGCCGTGGCGCAGGTGAAGGCGAGCGGCCATCGCCGCGAGGTGATGCAGGCAGGGGCGAAACGGCTCACGGACTTCCTCGACGACGTCGGCATCCTGCGCGGCGTCGGTCGGCGGATGTGGAAGAGCAGCGGCCTCCTGGCCTGAGCGGGGCCTCGGGGCCGGACCCCCGTCCCGGCCACGTCCCGGCCGTCGGTCCGCGCGCCCGGTTCCGTGCGATGACGTCGGTATCTGACCCCCGGTACGGACCAGGGTGCGGTTACGCTGCCTGGCATGACCGTCCCGGCGTACCGAAGACTGAGCGTGGAAGAACGACGCAGCCAACTGCTCTCCACGGCGCTCAACCTGTTCTCCGGCCAGGCGCCGGAGGAGGTCTCGCTGGAGGACGTGGCCGCCGCGGCGGGGGTGTCCAGGCCGCTCGTCTACCGCTACTTCCCCGGCGGCAAGCAGCAGTTGTACGAGGCGGCGCTGCGCAGCGCCGCCGACGAGTTGGAGACGTGTTTCAACGAGCCGAAGGTCGGTTCGCTGACCGAGAGGCTGCAACGCGCACTCGGGCGCTATCTGTTGTTCATCGACGAGCACGACGCGGGGTTCAGCGCCCTGCTGCGCGGCGGAAGCGTGGTGGAGACCTCCAGCACGAGCGCCATAGTCGACGAGGTGCGCCGGCAGGCGGCCGTGCAGATTCTTTCGCATCTGGAGGTGTCCGATCCCGGCCCGCTGCTGAGCACGGCCGTGCGGACGTGGATCTCCTCCGTCGAGGCCGCCTCCCTGATCTGGCTGGACGGTGGCCGCCCGATGCCCCGCGAGGAGCTGCGGGACTGGCTCATCGACCAGCTGATGTGCACGCTGGTGACGACCGGTTCTCGGGACGAACAGGCCGCCGCCTGCATCGAGTTGGCCGTCGACCTGGAGGAGCCCGGCGGTCCGCTCGCGCAGCTCGCCCACCGGGTCCTCCCGGTCGTGACGCCGGCCGCGCGCCTACTGTGAGCGGGCGGCGATGAGGAGCGAGGACACACGGTTCGAGGGCGGCCCGATGGACGGGCGCGTACTGCCCGTGCTGGTCGGCGCGACGGGCAGACCACCCACGGTCTACGAGCTGCCGGTGCCGGACCCGGACGGCGGCGAGCCCACGGTGTACATCTACCGGCTGGAGCCGGCGACGGTCACGCCCCGGCTGCGGCTGCCGCGCGATTTCCGGTACGTCTACGTCCCGGAGGGCCGGCCGCGCCGCTTCCGCTGGCCCTGGTCCCGGATGGACTGACCCGGCCCGGGCCCGACCGTTGCCCGGCCGTTCCCGGACAGGCCGTTCCCGGACAGGCCGGCCCCGGAACGAGCGGCCCGGGAGGGCGGCCCCGGAGAGGCGGGCCGGGTGAGGCCCCGGGTCGGGGTCGGAGGTGCGGTCCTCGCCGTCGGCACCGGAGGACGGGCGCCATCGGGTGAGCGGGCGAGCGGTTCGGCCCAATCCGAGCAGAAAATACGACAACTCTGGCGTCGCCCCTGTCACGATCACCGGCGTGACCGGAGGTGATGACGTGTCAGCGAGCAGAGCGACCAGTGCGGCCACCGGCCGACGTCGGGACGAAGGCGCGGTCGGCCCGTGCGCGGCCCGGTGCGGTACGGGCTGCGAGCACGGCCCCGCACACGAGCACAGCTGCCCACACGGCCCGGAACCCGACCGTGCGTACGGCCCGCAACCCGTACACGGCCCCGGCCCCGCGCACGAGCCCGGCCCCGCGTGCAACTGCGGGTACGGCCGCGGGCGCCGGGGCGAGGCGCGGGCAGGGCGTCGGCTGCGTGGTCGGGGCGGCCGACGGCGTACCGCGGTGGTCGGCGGCGCCGCGGCTTCGATGCTGCTGGCGCTTGTGGCGCACGGCGGCCCGCTGCCCGACCGGGCGCACGCCGCACCGCCGGACCGGCCGGTCGCCGAACTGCCCGACCGGCCGGTCACCGAGCTGCTCGGCGAGCTCCGCCATCGCCACCGGGCGGCCGGCGCCGCCACCCGGGCGTACCACGCCGCGCAGGTGCGGCTGCGTACCCAGCGCGCCAAGGTGGCCCGGCTCGACAAGCAGCTCAGGAGCGCCCGTTCGGATCTGGGCCTGCGCCGGGTGGACGCGGGACGACTGGCCCGTGCGCAGTACCGGGACCGTACGGCCGGCCTCACTCCGTATCTGCGCATGGCGCTCACCGACGATCCCCAACGCGCCTTGGAACAGCGGCACTTGCTGCGCCGCGCGGCCAACGGGCAGGCGCTGGCGCTCAGTCGGCTGAGGGGCGGTGAACAGCGGCTGAGTGCTTCGACTGCGCGCGCCCGCAAGGCACTTGCCCGACAGCGCGCACTCGCCTCCGAGCAGAAGGCGCGGCGGGACACGGTGCGGGACCGGCTCGACTCGGTCGCCGAGCTGCTGGGGTCGTTCAGCGAGCGTGAACGGGCCGAGATGGCGAAACTGAAACCGCAGCGTTCGGGCGGCGGAGGGAAGAAGTTCCTCGCCACCGGACTGCTGCGCGGAAGCTCCACGCCGTCGGCGGCCGGCGGCGCGGCGGTGGAGTTCGCGGTGCGGCAGATCGGCAAGCCCTACCGCTGGGGCGCGACCGGGCCCCGGTCCTTCGACTGCTCGGGGCTCACCAGCAGGGCCTGGTCCGCGGCGGCCGAGGACGGCACACCCGCGGCCCGCGGGAGGACGGCTGCCGGGGCGGTGCCGCGCACCAGCCAGGAGCAGTGGCGGGCGCTGACCAGGATCGAACTCTCCCAACTGCGCCCCGGGGATCTGGTGGTCTACTTCGAGGACGCCTCACATGTGGCGCTCTACCTCGGGAAGGGGCAGGTGGTGCACGCACCGCGCCCCGGCAGCAGGGTGAAGGTCTCACCGGTCGCGGCGAACCCGGTGCTCGGCGCCGTACGGCCCGATCCGCACGCCGCCGCGCTCGACCGTTACACGCCTCCGACGCTGCCGAAGGGCGCCACCGACGGCGACGACACCGGCCACTCGGGGGCCGCCGCACCCTGAGCGACGGCCCCCGGCCGTGGTGGCGGCGGGAGACCCCGCCACCGCCGCCACCGCCGCCACCGCCGCCACCGCCGCTGCGGCGTTCACCGACGGGGCATCAACTCGCTTTGTACAGGCGGCTTTTGTACGTGCTGGTCTTCCTCGGCGAGGCTCAGCTGTCGGCGGGCCCTGCGGCGGCAGTTGCCTCCGCGAGGAAGGCGTTCGCCTTCTCGGGCTCGAAGAAGTAGTCCTCGAGGTCGCTGGGGTCGTCGAAACCGTTCACGAAGCGGTCGGCTATCTGCTGCGACTGCCCTGCTGCGCCAATGATGTTGAGCACGTGCTCGGGGGGCGGGGCGAGCATGGCGTTGGTCCAGCGGGTGGTGTGCCGGACGCTCTCCCAGTTGCGGTCGAAGGTGGCCTGCATCCACTCCTCGTCGAACGGGCGGTCCCCGTGCTCGAGGATCGAGTCCAGATACGTGGCGGCGCATTTGGAGGCGGAGTTGGAACCCTGGCCGGTGATCGGGTCGTTGGCCACCACCACGTCGGCCACACCGAGCACGGCGCCGCCCCCGGGCAGCCTGCCGATCGGCTTGCGCACGGTGGGCGCGTAGCGGCCCGCGAGGGTGCCGCCGGCGTCGGTGAGCTCCACCTTGGTCGCGCGGGCGTACTCCCACGGGAGGAAGCGCTCCATCAACTCCAGTGTGGTGGCGAGGTGTTCGGCCGGATCGCGGATGTCCTGGAAGACATCGAGCGGGCCGCCGGGTATGCCCTCCCAGAAGAGGATGTCGCAGCGGCCGTTGTTGGTGAGCGAGGGCATGATGAACAGCTCCCCCACCCCCGGCACCAGGTTGCAGCGCACCGCCTCGGTCTCCGGGTGCTCGGGACGCGGCCCGAGTCCGTTGACGTAGGAGACGGCGAGCGCACGCTGGGGAGCGTCGTAGGGGGACCGTTCACCGTCCCGGGCGAACATCGACACCAGCTCGCCCTTCCCGGCCGCCACCAGGACCAGATCGTAGGTGCGGGCGAAGAAGTCGAGGTCGGAGACGGCGGCACCGTGGATGACGAGTTGGCCGCCGCGCTGGGCGAAGGTCTCCAGCCAGCCGGCCATCTTGACCCGCTGGTCGACGGACTGGGCGAAACCCTTCAGACGTCCCAGCCAGTCGATCGGCCGGGAACCGTCGGGGCCGGCCACCGAGATGCCGACACCCTCGATCTTCGGCGCCTGGTTCTGCCAGAAGTTGATCTCCAGATCGCGCTCGTGGGAGAGCGCCCGGTCGAACATGCACTGCGTCGACATCACCCGCCCGCCGCGGATCTCGTCGGGCGTGCGGTTCGACATCACCGTCACCTCGTACCCCTGCGACTGCAGGCCCAGGGCGAGTTGGAGACCGGACTGGCCGGCCCCGACGATCAGTATCTTGCGCATGGTTCACGCTCCTCGGTGGCATCGGACGCGGACCCGCGCCCGACCTAGATGATCCAACGTCAGTTCGAGTGACGGTAGTCGGGTGAGCGCACAGCGTTCGCCAGGCAGCAGGCAGCAGGCGGCAGGCGGCAGGCGGCAGGCGGCAGGGTGAACTGTGGCAGGCACGGCGGGCCCTGGCGGGACGGGCCCGGGTGCGGGGCGGCTGCGGCCACCGTGCGCCCGGCCTCGTGCACCGGCAGCCGCGCCGCGCCGACACCAACCGGCAGGCAGCCGGCGGAGGTTGGGCCGGACGATGCCCCGGCGGTGACGCGATCGCGACCGCGGGGCGCTCGTCCGGCCCCGTCACGCAGGGCTGAGTTCGACGGCGTGGCCCACCAGTTCGGTGAGCGAGGCGAGCGCCGATTCGCGCTCCCGGGCATCCACTACCACGATCGGCACCCGCGGGGGCACCGACAGCGCCTCGCGCACGTCCTCCGGCTCGTACCGCGTCGTCCCCTCGAAGTGGTTGACCGCCACGATGTACGGCAGTCCGCAGCTCTCGAAGTAGTCGAGCGCGGGGAAGCAGTCCTCCAGGCGGCGGGTGTCGGCCAGCACGATGGCGCCGATCGCGCCGCGCACCAGGTCGTCCCACATGAACCAGAAGCGGCGCTGGCCCGGCGTGCCGAAGAGGTAGAGCACCAGGCCGGCGTCCAGGGTGATCCGGCCGAAGTCCATGGCGACCGTGGTCGTCGTCTTCTCCGGCGTGGCCGCGAGATCGTCGGTGCCCTCGCTGGCCTGCGTCATCACCGCCTCGGTGACCAGCGGTTCGATCTCGGACACCGCGCCGACGAGCGTCGTCTTCCCGACACCGAAGCCGCCGGCCACCACTATCTTGGTGGCGATCGGTGCTCTGCCGGTGTCCTGCTGCCATGCCTGCGTCACGTTGTCGTCAGAGCCGGCGTAGACCATCCAGCACCCTCTCCAGCAATGCGCGGTCGGGACGGCCCGTGGCTTCCCGACCGGTTCCGTACACCCGAATCCGCCCCTGGTCCGCCAGATCGCTCAGCAGGACCCGTACGACACCGAGCGGCATCCGCAGCAGCGCGGCGATCTCGGCGACCGTGCGCATCTGGCGGCAGAGCTCGATGATCGCCCGCATTTCCGGCATCACCCGGTCGCGGTGCCCGGAGGACCCGCGGCCGGGCAACTCGCCGCGCTCCGGGGGCGCTTGGAGCGCGGGCGGCTCCACGGCGGCGACGAAGGTCTCCACCAGCAGCACATGGCCGAAGCGCGTGCGCCCGCCGGTGATGCTGTAGGGCCGCACCCGCGCCGGTTTGCGGTCGGCGGCGGTTCGGCTGGGCAAGGGAGGGTTCGCGTTCACTGTTCCTGCTCCATCGACAGTCGCAGTTCATTACGGAGTTCGGGAGTGAGTACGTGGCCGGCCCGGCCGACGAAGAGCGCCATGTGGTAGCCGATCGTGCTCATGTCGCAGTCTGCCGCGGCGTGTACGCCGAGAAGAGATCCGTCGCTGATGGCCATGACGAAGACGGTGCCGTAGTCCATCGCGACCATGGTCTGCCTCACCTCGCCGCCGTCCATCAGACCCGCGGCGCCGCTGGTGAGCGAGGCGAGGCCGGAGATGATCGTCGCCAGATCGGCGCTCGCACCGCGCGGCCCGCGTTCGCTGCCGGCCTGCTCGGTACCGGCGTCGGTGTCCGAGCTGAGAAGCAGCAGACCGTCCGACGAGACGACCGCGACCGAGCGGATACCGGGAACCTCCTCCATCAGGTTCGGCAGCAGCCAGCGCAGGCTGTCCGCCTTTCCTGCGGTGGTGCCCGCTGGTTGTGCGGCGCTCGACGCGTTCACTTACGTGCCTCCTCGGCGGTTTGGCTCACTTCGTCCGCCCCCGACTGGTGGTTCCCGTGGTCACGTGTGGTGTGGTCGTCGCCATTCTCTGTCGGCCCGGTCACGGCCGTGCTGTCGGTGCCGGTCGTGTCGGTGCCGGTGTCTGTGCCGGTCGTGTTGGTGCCGGTCGTGTCGGTCTCGTACGTGTCGGTGTCGCTCGTGGCGCGGGCGGTGGTGGCGGTGGCATCGGCGGGCGTGGCACCGGTGCCGGTTCCGTCGGTGCTCGGACGCCCACCGGCACCGGAGCTCGGCGTGCCCGGCGAACTGCCGCGGGCGGCCTCGCTCTTGTCTTCAGCGGCAAGCAGGGCTGCCGCGTCACTCTGTCCCCGCTGGGTGCCCGAACGGAAGCCGCTGATGCGCCTTCGCAGTTCGTCGGCCCGGTCGTCGCCGACCCGCGGCGCCGGTACAGCGGACGCCGGCGGCGGCACCGGGTTGACGTGCGGGGTTCGTTTGGCCAACCCCAGCGCAGTACGCGGCAGTCGGTCCGCTGCCGGGGCTTCCCCGACGCCGCTGCCGGACTCCGGGTCGGAGTCGGCGTTGGAGTCGGACTCGGCGTCGGAGTCGGAGTCGGAGTCGGTTCCCGAGCCGGGGCCAGTGTCGGGTCCCGAGGCGGAGTCGGCCGCCGGGCTCTCCCGCGGGGCCGCCTCGGGGCGGGTGTCCGGGCCTTCGGGATGCACGACCGGCTGGGCGCCGGCAGCGTCCGAAGTCGCCCCGGTGTACGGGGTTTCGGTTTCGCCCTCGGCCTCGTCCGCGGTGCCGTCCGCGATCGCGGCGCCCTCGGCCGTGCTTCCGCCCTCGGCCGTCCCGACCTCTCCTGCCGACTCGGCCGGGTGACTGGCCTCTATGTCATGGTCGGCGGAGCGGGACTCGCTCGGAGCAGTGCCCGGGGCCGCGTCACCGGCGTGAGCGGCCGGAACCCCGGAGTCGACCGGCTCCTGCGCCGCCACCTCCGGCTCGGCGCCCTCACGATCGGCTTCCGACCGTGCGACGCCCTCGACGGACTCGGCATCCCCGGCGGACTCGGCGGGTTCGGCGGGTTCGGCGGGTTCGGCGGGTCCGCTCTCCGCCGGGTCCGCGTCCGCGTCCGGCGTGCGCTCCTCCGCGGACGCGCTCGCCTCGCGGACCACCAGCGGACGGCCTCGACGCGCGGGCAGCGTGTGGGAGTTGGCCTCGGCCTCGGTGCCCGGCAACGACTGGCCGCCGACGGCTCCGGTCGTCGTCGGAGCGATCCGTCCGGGGGTCGGGCGGTCGGGCAGCAGCGCACGCGGCAGGACGACGACCGCCGTCACTCCGCCCTGCTTCTGGACCCTCAACTGCACCCGGATTCCGTGTCGTTCGGCCAGCTTGGCCACGACGTACAGTCCGACGCCGAGCGCGCCCCCGCCGTCGGCGGTCGGCGGGTCCTGCTTCTCGGGCTCGCTCAGCCGTTCGTTGAGCGTGGTGAGCCGCTCGGCTGTCATGCCGATCCCGGTGTCGGCGACCGAGAGCATCAGCTCTCCGTTCTCCAACATCCAGCCGGAGACCTGGACTTCGGACTCGGGCGGGGAGAAGGCAGTGGCGTTGTCGAGAAGTTCGGCGATCAGGTGGCTGACGTCGTCCGCGGCGAAGCCCGCCACCTGGATGTGTGGCGGAGTCGTGGCGAGCTCGACGCGCTCGTAGCGCTCTATCTCACTGATCGCGGCCCGCACCACGTCGAGCAGCGACACCGGTTCGGGGTGCTGGTGCGTGGCGTGCTCGGCTCCGGCGAGGAGCAGCAGGTTCTCGCCGTGCCTGCGCATCCGGGTGGCGAGGTGGTCGAGGCTGAAGAGCGTCGAAAGGCGGGCCGGCTCGTGCTCGCGCTCCTCCAGAGCCTCCAGCTGGCTCAGCTGTCGCTCGGCAAGGCTCAGATTGCGCAGTGCCAGCTGGACGAACGCGCCGTGCACGGCGCCGTCCAACTCGGCCAGCCGTGCCTCGAGTTCGGCGGTGCGGGTGCGCAGCGCCTCCCGGTCGGCGGCGAGCTTCTTGCGTCCGGCGGCCTGGCGCACCGCGTCCGCCTCGGCCTTCTCGGCACGTTCGCGCAGCTCCGCGGTGACTTCGCAGACCTGGTTGAGGGAGCGTACGACTTCGGCGAACTCGTCGTTCCTGCCGGTGAACCGCACCTCGGGCTCGTTCGCCGGGTCGCCGGCCAGACGTGCCGCACCGAGCCGGAGGACCGCCAGCGGCCTGGTCATCGAACGGGCGCTGTACACGCCGGCGGCAATCGCCAGCAACAGCACTCCGCCCACCCAGACGAAGCCCAGCTGGAGCGCGGTCACATCGTCGTCGCGCAGCGTCTCCAGCCGCTCGACCTCCTCGCCCGCGAGTGAGGAGTGGACACTGCGCATCCGGTCCACCCGGGCCGTCAGATTGGTCTCGACCCGGTCGGCGCTGACCCGCTGGGCGGCCTCGCTCAGGCGGGAGTTCGCGGTCAGCCGGTCGAGGTACCGCTCGGCGGTGGTGACCTCGCTGCCGGTCACGGTGGTGCTCAGCCGCTCACGGGTGTCCTCGTGCGCGGCCTGCTCGAAGTCGGCGTCGGCGGCCTGCTCGCGCACCCGGGCCTGCTGGGCGGCGGCGGTGAGCGCCGGCTGCGGGCCGCCCGCGGTGAGCGCTGCCAGCAGCAGCCCCCTGGTCGCCGCGGCCTGTTCGACTCCGCGTCCGAGGTAGGGCAGGGCGTGCGGGTCGGCCGGGTCGGAGTCCTCGGTCGCCCTGGGCGGAAGGTCGCGGGCGGTGTCCTCGGTGAGTCCGCCCAGCGCCTGAATGGCGTCGGTGTACGCGGCGTGCACGGTCAGCACGGAGTCCGCGCTGCCGTTGGCGCCGCGGGCCTGCCGTCGCTGGCCGGGGACGGCGTCGACGAGTTCGGCCACCTCGTCGGGGAGTTCGGCCTGCAACTCGCGGACCCGGCTGTCGACCTGCTTCTCCAGCGGGCCGACGTCGACGGGCTCGGCGGGCGGCTCCTCGGCCGGCTGCTCGCCCGGGAGCCCGGTCGGGGGCTCGGGATCGGCGGTGGCGCCCTTGGCGGCCAGACGCCGCACCTGGGCATCGCGCTCGTCCGCCAGCGCGTGGGCCAGTGATACGGCCCGTTTGCCGGTTTCGGCGCGTTCGACCAGCCCCTGTGACTCGGACAGGTCCGAGGAGGCGGCTATCAGCATCGGCGTGCCCGCGGCGAGAACCGCGAGGGTGCCGATGAGGACGCAGACCAGAAGCCGGTTCCGTACCCGTGCGCGCCGTGTTCGGCCGCCGGTGGGCTGGTCCTGCTGGTGCTGGCTGCTTTCGCGGAGTCGCTTAGTCCCCACCCGTGCTCGCATTCTCGCTACCGCGGACTGGCGGGTGCGCCAGCCGACGACCATCAGTTGAGCGGCAGTTGTGCGGCATCAGTGCGGCCCCGCCTCACCCGCGGCGCATCGACCTGCCAGGCCGCCCGAGGTCTTCTGTGAGACCGCAGCCTTTCAAGCGCCGAGAGGAGGTGGACGGACTTCGCTCGCCGCGCCACCTGAAGGAGTGAACATCACTCAGGAGCGGCAGAACAACCCGGGGAGAGCGGTGTCGGACATCGGTGTCGGCCGGGGGTTGGAAGCACGCCCGGCGCATGGCAAGATGCTCGCCCCCCGCGGTGCGAATGCCCCAATTCCGGTGAATCCGCACCGCGTCGACCACTCGAGCGCCCTCGGCACGGCGCGCCCCGTACCGATGTTTTCCGGCCACCGCCGGAGTTCGCGCGAGCTCCGGCAGACTGCCGTCATGCGAATGGAACTGGCCACCGAGCCCGGCCTCCCGCACGCCGCCAGCGAGGACTACGCGGCCATGGCCGCACCCGCCTCAGGACTGGGTGGCGCGCTCGTGCTCCTGGACGGCGTCACCCCTCCCACAGCCCCCGACGGATGTATCCACGGAGTGCCGTGGTTCGTGGCGAACCTCGGCGGCGCGCTTCTCGAACTGACCGTTTCCCGGCGCGATCTGACGCTCCCCCAGTGCCTGGCCGACGCCATCTCCCGTACCGCAGAGGTTCATCGCGAAACCTGTGACCTTTCTCACCAACGCACCCCGCAGGCGACTGTCGTCCTCGTTCGCTGGGGAGCCGACGCACGCCCGCCCGTCGCCCGACGCGAACCGGTGACGGCACCCGTACCGCCGCCGGACGCGACCGTCGGCTCCGACCCCGCGGCCGGTGCTGCCGCATCCCCCGGCCACGGTCCCGAACCGGCAGCCGAAGGAGCCGCCGGGTTGCTGGAGTACCTGGTGCTCTCCGACTCGGTCCTCCTGCTGGAGTCCTTCGGGGGCCGGGTCAGCGCCGTGCGGGAGGCTTCCCTGGACGAGGTGCGGCGACGAGCCCGTAGCCGGCCGCGCGCCGAACGCGCCGCGTACATCGAGTCGTTGCGCAACGCCGAGGACGGCTTCCACACCGCCGCGGCCGATCCCGCGGTCGTCTCCCGCGCGGTGACCGGCTCGTTGCCGTTCGACCGGGTCCGCTCGCTGCTCGCGCTCACCGACGGGGCGAGCCGGTGGACCGAGGTCTTCGAGCGCGGCGACTGGGGCGAACTCCTCGCCCGGGTACGCGCCGCCGGGCCCGGTGCGCTCCTGGAGGAGGTGCGTACGGCGGAGCGGGCCGACCCGCTGGGCGAGCGCCATCCGCGCGGCAAGGCCCACGACGACGCGACGGCCGTCTATCTGGCGCGCTGAACGGCCGAGCCGACCGCGGGCATCGCCCACTTCGCCCCATGTCGCCCCGCGGAGACGTCGCTGCTCAGTGGAGGGCGGGCTGCGGACCGGGCGCGTCCCGGACCGGGCGCCTCAGACCCCGGGACTGCGGACCGGGCGCCTCAGACCCCGGGACTGCGGACCGGGCGCCTCGGACCCCGGGCTCTCGGCCTCGACGGGGTCGGAGCGCGGGGACGTCATCCCTCGGCGTCCGGCGGGGTGTTGAAGCGGTGCAGCAGTCTGGCCAGCTCCGCCACGTCCCCCCGGTCCCAACCGGCGAGCCGGGCGACGAAGGTCTCGCGGCGGGCCTGCCGGACGACGGTGAAGCGCGCCCGGCCCTCCTCGGTCAGCTCGACCAGGGAGGCGCGGCCGTCGTCCGGGTCGGGGGCCCGCACAACGAGCCCGAGACCTTCCAGCGCGCGGAGCTGACGGCTCATCGTCGCCTTGCCGACGCCGAAGAAGGCCGCGAGGTCGGTGGCCCGCTGGGCGCCGGCGTCGTCCAGCCGCATCATCAGTCCGTACGCGGCCGGTTCGAGTTCGGGGTGCACCTCGCGGGCGAGCCCGCCGGAGGCCGCCCGAGCCCGGCGCAGGAAGACCGACAACTCCCGTTCGAGGTCGAGGAGTTCCGGATGGAGCCGACCGGCGGTCGCCGCCGGCCGCCTCGGCACGGTCTCGGAATGCGGCCCGTCCTCGGTCATGCCCGTCCTCGCCTTCCGGATACGCGAAGTGCTCATCGGCTGCACAGTGCCACCGCGCAGCGCCCTTCGGCCGCCGAACCGGCCCCACCACCCGGCGGGATGCGGTGCCCAAATCGGTTCCCGCGTCCGGCGACGCCTTTCGTCGGCTGAAAGTTTCCCGGCGAAGTGCCCGTATCCGCAGCTTTTCCAGTCTTTCGCAGGAGTAGACCATAGGCGGTGCCCGAAGCCCCTTCCGGCCCGAGTTCTACGCGCGTACGGTCGGGGCCCCCGGGACGGGCGCCGCACGCGGCCCCCGCGTCGGGGCCGCAGTTCGACGCACGCGGTGACCGCCTCCCCGCACACCGCGTGCCTCAACTCCGAGAGCCAACGGGGGAAGTACCGGTCCGCTCCTGGCGGCAGCCGACCGGTGCTGACGAGAAGCGCCCCGCCGAACCGGGTGAGCGGTTCGGCGGGGCGCTTCGTCGTGTGTCCGGCGCCGCGGACACAGCGCCGCGGGCACGGCCTCGCGGACACAGCGCCGCGGACACGGCGTCATGGAGACAGGTCACGGGCCCGGCACCGGGAGCCGGGGAGCGACGCGGTACGAACCGGCGAGCGGCTCGCTACGCGCCGGCGCCGCCGGGCTGGGCGCGCGGACCCCGCAGCGGGGCCGAGTGACCGCCCACCGCCGAACCCCTGCGCTGGTAGCGGCGCAGCAGCGGCCACAGGGCGATGCCCAGGGCGAAGGCCAGCAGATGGCCCCAGTCGACAACGGGGTCGGTGAGCGTGACCAGGTTGGACAGGACCATCGTCCCGATACCGCCGATCAGCGCCCAGCGCAGCCACACCAGGTGCACCACGCCGGCCAGCGCGGCGGCACAGGCGAGCACGCCGTAGTCGATGCCGTACTCGAACCGGCTGCGCGAGGAGTCCGGCAGCCGGCCGAGCGCGACGGCCGCCGCGACCGTCAACTGCGTGGCGAGCGTGGCGAAGAGGTGCCCGGCGATGAAGACGGCGGCAGTGCGCCAGCCGCCTATGCGCCGCTCCAGGGCGGTCAGCACCAGAACGAAGCCCACGGTGAAGACCGACAGCAGCGCCCCCTTGTAGAAGAGCGCACTTGCGAAGAGCACGAAGAGCGGCTCCTGCGCGAGGTTCTTCACGTCCGCGCTGGAGCCGGCGAGCCAGCGGGTGACCACGGCGGGGTCGCCGAAGGTGATGAAGAGCGTGGTCGCGACCAGCGTCAGCGCGTAGCAGAAGGTGAAGGGCGTGCCGAGCGGGGTCGGGAAGAGCCGGCGTGCCCACACGTGCGGCGGCGGCGCCCCGCCGTCGCCCGAGGAGCCGGTCTGTGGTGCGGAACCGGGGCTCGGGCCCGAGCCGGAGTCGCTCGCCGCGTCCCGGCCGCCGGACGGACGGATGCCGGCGCGACCCTCCTCGCCCGAAGGAGGTCCGTCGGCTGCGGCGCTCTGCGCCTGCCCGCGCTCCGGGGCGTCCCCGGCCGCGGAGTGCGACAGGGTAGCGACTGTGTGCGAACGCGGTGTCCGTACCCAGGTACCCATGTGCCCGGCTCCCTCCGAACTGCGGCGGTCGCTCCTCGTACGGCCGGGGTTCCCGACAGCACGTGAATGTTCCGTACCGATTCAATCACGCCGACCCTGCTCGATGTCAGGGCAGTGCACGGCACTCGCGCACCGTTTGCAGCAGGATGTGCGGATGTCGCTTCCTCCGCCTGCCGGCCCGGGGCCGAAGTACGCAGCCGCCGAGTCCGAAATCCTCGACCGCCGCCACGGACCGTACGGCGAGGTGGCGCTGCGGCGACAGGGCGGACGCCTCCAGATCATCGCCAACGGCTGCTTCCTGATGGACACCTCGGACGGCCGTTCCGAACGCCTGCTGGTGCGCGCGGCCCGCACCGAACTGCTTCGCGTCGGCCCGCCGGCCCGCGCACCCCGGCTGTTGATCGGCGGCCTGGGTGTCGGCTTCTCGCTGATCGAGGCCGCCGCCGAGCCGAGTTGGGGCCGCATCTCGGTCGTCGAACGCGAAGAGGCGGTGATCGACTGGCACCGTTCGGGCCCGCTGGGCAGCCTGTCCGCGCGGGCGCTGGCCGATCCGCGCACCGAACTGCTCCACGCCGACCTGCTCGACCAACTGCGCGGACGGGCCCGGCCGCTGCCGGACGGCGGCTATGACGCGCTCTGCCTCGACATCGACAACGGACCGGACTGGACCGTCACCGAGGGCAACGACGCGCTCTACTCCCCCGCCGGGCTGGCCGCCTGCGCAGCCGCACTCGCACCGGGCGGTGTACTGGCCGTCTGGTCCGCCCGTCCGTCCCCGAACTTCGAGGAAGCTATGCGGAATTCCGGATTCAGCGGGGTTCGCACCGAAGAGGTCGCCGTCGTCCGAGGCGTCCCCGACGCCGTGCACCTCGCAGTCAAACCCGCGTAGATCCTGCGTAGCCGCCGTGGCGGCCCGCCCCTTACTCTGCTGCCCTGATACTTCACGTGACAGGCACAGGGCGGGGCGTATGGAGCACACGGACACGGCGCAGACCCAGGGCGGGGACACCACGGTGACCCCGGGCGCACAACGCCGCGTTCTGGTGGTGGAGGACGATCCCACGATCGTCGAGGCGATCGCGGCCAGACTGCGCGCCGAGGGCTTCGCCGTGCAGACCGCGGCGGACGGCCCCGCCGCGGTGGAGGCCGCCGAGAGCTGGCAGCCCGACCTGCTGGTGCTGGACGTCATGCTGCCGGGCTTCGACGGCCTGGAGGTGTGCCGCAGGGTGCAGGCTCAACGTCCGCTGCCGGTCCTGATGTTGACCGCGCGCGACGACGAGACGGACATGCTGGTCGGCCTCGGCGTCGGCGCGGACGACTACATGACCAAGCCGTTCTCGATGCGGGAGCTGGTGGCCCGCGTCCATGTGCTGCTGCGCCGCGTCGAGCGCGCCGCGATAGCCGTGACCTCGCCGCGGGCGGGCACGCTGCGCTTCGGGGAGCTGGAGATCGACCACGCGCAGCGCCGGGTTCGGGTGGACGGCGAGGACGTCCACCTGACGCCGACCGAGTTCGACCTGCTGGTGTGCCTGGCGCACACACCGCGCGCGGTGCTCTCCCGGGAGCAGTTGCTGGCCGAGGTGTGGGACTGGGCGGACGCCTCCGGCACCCGTACCGTCGACAGCCACATCAAGGCGCTGCGCCGCAAGATCGGCGCGGAGCGGATACGCACCGTGCACGGGGTCGGCTACGCGTTGGAGACCCCCGCACCTGCCGCCGACGGTGCCTGAGGGCTCCGGCCCGCGCACCGATCAGGAACGGGACGAGGCGCGCGGACGGCCCGGCCGGTTCGTGCTGCTCGCCCGCCTCTGGGAGGCGCTGCGCCCCTTCGACCCGCTGCGGTCGGTCAAGGCGGGTCTGGCGAGCATGGTGGTCGTCTCCGTCTCGCTCACCACTTTTCTGAGCTTTGTCGCCTTCCACGCGGCGATCGAGCTCCAGGTGATCGTGATCCTCGCGGTGATCGCCTCGCTGCTGGTGACGCAGTTCGTCGGGCACGGACTGGTGAGCCCGCTCAACGAGCTGACCGACGCCGCCCGCGCCATGGCCAGGGGCGACTACGCACGGCGGGTCCGCTTCGACCGCAGGGACGAGCTGGGCGAGCTGGGCGCCACGTTCAACCGGATGGCCGCTGATCTGGAGTCGGTCGACCGGCACCGCAAGGAGCTGGTCGCGAACGTCTCGCACGAGCTGCGCACCCCGATCGCGGCCCTGCGCGCGGTGCTGGAGAACGTCGTGGACGGCGTCTCGGACGCCGATCCGGAAACCATGCGCACCGCGCTGCGCCAGACCGAGCGGCTGAGCAGACTGGTCGAACACCTGCTGGACCTCTCGCGGCTGGACAACGGTGTCGTGCCCCTGCGCGTTCGTCGTTTCGAGGTCTGGCCCTATCTGTCGAACGTGCTCGGCGAGGCCAACTCGGCGAAGGGGCCCGCACATTCCCGCACGGATGTCCACCTCCATCTGGACGTGCACCCGCCCGATCTCACCGCCCACGCGGATGTGGAACGTCTGCACCACGTGGTGGCCAACCTGGTCGACAACGCGGTCAAGCACAGCCCGCCGCACGGCCGGGTCACGCTGCGGGCGCGAGGCACCGGGCAGGCGCGGGGACTTGAGCTGGAAGTGATCGACGAGGGCCCCGGCATCCCCGAGTGCGACCGCGACCGGGTCTTCGAGCGGTTCGGCAGGGCGGCGATCGCCTCGCACGGCAAGGACGGCGGTACGGGGCTCGGCCTGGCCATCGCGCGCTGGGCGGTCGATCTGCACGGCGGTCGGGTGCGTGTGGCCGAATCGCCGACGGGCTGCCGGATGCTCGTCACTCTGCCCGGCCCGCCCCGGCCCGCGGACTGAATCGGCGCCGCACGGCTGCCGTGCCGCACCGTGTCCAGCCGCGTCGTACCGCACACCGACTCGACCGGCTCAACCGGCTCAACCGGCTCACCGGCTCACCGGCTCACCGGCTCACCGGCTCAACCGGCTCAACCGGCTCAACCGGCTCACCGCGTCGTACCGCACACCGCACCGCGTCCTGTCGCGCCCGTTTCACGTCGATTGCGCGTTCCCTCGTGCGCCGGTCGCCCTTCCCGGCCACCTCGGCGGGTCCGACGCCGGGGGTGGGCGTCGGGCCGAGTGACGCACGGCATAGAGTCGAACCGGACGGAACCTTTCCGCCCCCGCTACGCGTCAGTAGGGGGACGGACAGGGGGAAGGCTCGCGCAAAGATGCGCCCGAGCCTCGGCTCCGCGTTCCCTGACAAGGCAAAACTGGTTGGAATTCCCGGCGGCCGCACCGCTGAAACCCACGATTTTGTGTGATGTACGTGACGTGTGGCCCATGCGGACTGCACCGAACCGTCTGGGGGGCGTAGCCTTAATTCCCGCTGTCCATCACCATGTGAAGCGGAAGAGGGCGGTTGCCGCCGTGTCGTCACAGTCCCCGAAGACCTCGAGCATCTCGACCGACCAGGACGGGCAAGGGAAGAGTCCCGCTGCCGCCTTCGGTCCGAACGAGTGGCTCGTCGACGAGATCTACCAGCAGTACCTCCAGGACCCGAACTCAGTAGACCGGGCATGGTGGGACTTCTTCGCCGACTACAAGCCGGGGAAGACGGACGGGGAGCCCCCGCAGCCAGCCGCCGACGCGGCTGAGCCGGCACCCGCTCCGACTCCCACCGCACCGTCCGGTTCGGCCGGCGCTGCCGGAACGAAGCCCGCACCGGCCAAGTCGGCGGAGGCAAAGCCCGCCGAAGCCAAGCCGGCCGAGGCGAAGCCTGCGCAGCAGAAGCCGGCCGCCAAGGCCGCGCCGAAGCCCGCCGAGGCGAAGCCCGCCGCGAGCCCGAAGGCCGCGAAGTCGCAGCCCGCGAAGGGCACCGGCGACAACGGCGCGGACAAGGCTGACCAGGAGGCCCCCGCGGGCCCCGAGTTGGTCACCCTGCGCGGCCCCGGCGCCGCCGTCGTGAAGAACATGAACGCCTCGCTCGAGCTGCCGACCGCCACCTCGGTCCGCGCCGTGCCGGTGAAGCTGCTCTTCGACAACCGCATCGTCATCAACAACCACCTCAAGCGCGCCCGTGGCGGGAAGGTCTCCTTCACCCACCTCCTGGGCTACGCGATGGTGCAGGCGATGAAGGCCATGCCGTCGATGAACCACTCCTTCGCGGAGAAGGACGGCAAGCCGACGCTGGTCAAGCCCGAGCACGTCAACCTGGGCCTGGCGATCGACCTGGTGAAGCCGAACGGCGACCGCCAGCTCGTCGTCGCCGGCATCAAGAAGGCCGAGACGCTCAGCTTCTTCGAGTTCTGGCAGGCGTACGAGGACATCGTCCGGCGCGCTCGCGCCAACAAGCTGACGATGGACGACTTCACCGGCGTCACCTGCTCGCTGACCAACCCCGGCGGCATCGGCACCGTGCACTCGGTCCCGCGGCTGATGCCGGGCCAGTCGGCGATCATCGGTGTCGGAGCGATGGAGTACCCGGCCGAGTTCCAGGGCACCTCCCAGGACACCCTGAACAAGCTGGGCATCTCCAAGGTCATGACGCTGACCAGCACCTACGACCACCGGGTCATCCAGGGTGCGCAGTCCGGCGAGTTCCTGCGGATCATGCACCAGCTGCTGCTCGGCGAGAACAACTTCTACGACGAGATCTTCGAAGCGCTGCGGATCCCATACGAGCCGGTCCGCTGGAACCAGGACATCGACGTCAGTCACGACGACGAGGTCACCAAGGCCGCCCGCGTCTTCGACCTGATCCACTCCTACCGGGTGCGCGGCCACGTCATGGCCGACACCGACCCGCTGGAGTACAAGCAGCGCAAGCACCCCGACCTGGACATCGCCTCGCACGGGCTCACCCTGTGGGACCTGGAGCGGGAGTTCGCCGTCGGCGGTTTCGCCGGCAAGTCGATGCTCAAGCTGCGCGACATCCTCGGCGTGCTCCGCGACTCGTACTGCCGCACCACCGGTATCGAGTACATGCACATCCAGGATCCCAAGGAGCGCAAGTGGATCCAGGACCGCATCGAGCGTCCGCACTCCAAGCCCGAGCGCGAGGAGCAGCTGCGCATCCTGCGGCGGCTCAACTCCGCCGAGGCGTTCGAGACCTTCCTGCAGACCAAGTACGTGGGTCAGAAGCGGTTCTCGCTGGAGGGCAGCGAGTCCGTCATCCCGCTGCTCGACGCGGTGATCGACTCGGCCGCCGAGTCCCGGCTGGACGAGGCCGTCATCGGCATGGCCCACCGCGGCCGGCTGAACGTGCTGGCGAACATCGTCGGCAAGTCCTACGCCCAGATCTTCCGCGAGTTCGAGGGCAACCTCGACCCGAAGTCGATGCACGGCTCCGGCGACGTGAAGTACCACCTGGGCGCCGAGGGCACCTTCACCGGTCTCAACGGCGAGCAGATCACGGTCTCGCTGACCGCCAACCCCTCGCACCTCGAGGCGGTCGACCCGGTCGTCGAGGGTGTCGCCCGCGCCAAGCAGGACATCATCGGCAAGGGCGGTACGGACTTCACGGTCCTGCCGATCCAGCTGCACGGTGACGCGGCCTTCGCCGGCCAGGGCGTGGTGGCCGAGACGCTCAACATGTCACAGCTGCGCGGCTACCGCTGCGGCGGCACCGTGCACATCGTCATCAACAACCAGGTCGGGTTCACGGCCGCGCCGGAGGCGGCGCGCTCGTCGATGTACTGCACCGACGTGGCCAGGATGATCGAAGCGCCGATCTTCCACGTCAACGGCGACGACCCCGAGGCCGTCGCCCGGGTGGCGCGCCTGGCCTTCGAGTTCCGGCAGGCGTTCAACAAGGACGTCGTCATCGACCTCGTCTGCTACCGCCGCCGCGGCCACAACGAGACGGACAACCCGTACTTCACACAGCCGCAGATGTACACGCTGATCGACAAGAAGCGCTCGGTGCGCAAGCTCTACACCGAGTCCCTGATCGGTCGCGGCGACATCACCATGGAGGAGGCCGAGCAGGCGCTCCAGGACTTCCAGGGGCAACTGGAGAAGGTCTTCACCGAGGTGCGGGAGGCGGACGTGTCCGCCTCCCCGACCGAAGTGCCGGTTCCGCAGGCGGAGTTCCCGGTGCCGCTGGAGACCGCGGTGAGCTCCGAGGTCGTCAAGCGGATCGCCGAGTCCCAGGTCAACATCCCCGACCGCGTCGCCGTGCACCCGCGTCTGCGCCCGCAGCTGCAGCGGCGGATGGCGATGGTCGAGGACGGCACGATCGACTGGGGCATGGGCGAGACGCTCGCCATCGGCTCGCTGCTGATGGAGGGCACCCCCGTACGCCTGTCCGGCCAGGACTCGCGGCGCGGCACCTTCGGCCATCGGCACGCGGTCATCCTCGACCAGAACACCGGGGACGACTACACGCCGCTGCTCTATCTCTCCGACGACCAGGCCCGTTACAACGTCTACGACTCGCTGCTGAGCGAGTACGCGGCGATGGGCTTCGAGTACGGCTACTCGCTCGCCAGGCCCGAGGCACTGGTGATGTGGGAGGCGCAGTTCGGCGACTTCGTCAACGGCGCGCAGACCGTGGTGGACGAGTTCATCTCCTCCGCCGAGCAGAAGTGGAACCAGACGTCCGGCGTCACGCTGCTGCTGCCGCACGGCTACGAGGGCCAGGGTCCGGACCACAGCTCGGCGCGGATCGAGCGCTTCCTCCAGGTGTGCGCCCAGGACAACATGACGGTCGCCAACCCCTCGCTCCCGTCGAACTACTTCCACCTGCTGCGCTGGCAGGTGCACAACCCGCACCACAAGCCGCTGGTCGTCTTCACCCCGAAGTCGATGCTGCGTCTCAAGGCGGCGGCCTCCAAGACGGAGGAGTTCCTGACGGGCGGCTTCCGGCCGATCATCGGCGACACGATGGTCGAGCGCGGCGAGGTCAGCGCCAACGACATCCGCAAGGTCGTCTTCTGCTCCGGCAAGGTCTACTACGACCTGGAGGCGGAGCGGGCCAAGCAGGGTCTGACCGACACCGCGCTGGTGCGCATCGAGCGGCTGTACCCGCTGCCGGGCCACGAGCTCCAGGAGGAGCTGGCCAAGTACAGCAAGGCGCAGAAGTACGTGTGGGCCCAGGAGGAGCCGGCGAACCAGGGCGCCTGGCCGTTCATCGCGCTCAACCTGATCGACCACCTCGACCTGGTGCTGGGTGCGGCGCCGGACAACGCGGACCGGCTGCGCCGGGTGTCGCGCCCGTCCAGCTCCTCGCCTGCGGTCGGTTCGGCCAAGCGCCACCAGGCCCAGCAGCAGGCGCTGGTCGAAGAGGTCTTCGACCTCTGAGGCAGTGAAGTGCGGTGAACGAGCGCGCCGGTGGGCGCGTGCACCGCTTGCAGACGAGTGGCCCGGGCCGGGATCTTCGGCCCGGGCCACTCGTTCGTGTGGTGCCGTGAGCGGGCGCGATGGGTGCGCGGGGTGCGCGATTGGTCCGCCGACGCTCGCGGCGGCCGGTACCGTCCGTGCTGCGCGGTGTGGGCGGCCGGTCCGAGCGGTGCGGGTGGTCCGTGCCGCGGGGTGGTCCGTGCGGTACGGGCGGTTGGCCCGTAGCCGTCCCCCGGCACCGCCGGCCCGAGGGCCGAGGGCGCGGATCACTCGTACGTGTGGGGGCTGCCGCTCGTCCGAGGGCACGGTCCGGGAGAATCCCTCCCGGTGCGGCTCTCGCGGGCCGCGGGCAGTTGCCGAGAATTCGTCACAACCACCGGAGCACGTCTTGTACTTCACCGATCGCGGCATCGAGGAGCTGGAGAGCCGGCGCGGCGAGGAGGAGGTCAGCCTCGGCTGGCTCGCCGAGCAGTTGCGGACCTTCGTCGACCTGAACCCCGACTTCGAGGTGCCCGTCGAACGGCTCGCCACCTGGCTGGCACGTCTGGACGACGAGGACGACGAGGAGTAGCGGCTCCTGCCCGAACCGGGGCCGGCGGCCGAGCGCCGTCGGCCCGGTGCCCTGCCGGCTGAACCGCACGTGGACGCGTGGGGCGGGGACCGCTGCCTCCGCCGGCTGCGGACACCGTTTCGGAGGGTTCGGTTGAGTCCTCGGCGTGCGCGAGCTGCGGGCTCCACGCACGGCCGCTGTGGGGCTGACCGCCGACAACTCCTGATCCGCGCCCCTGTTCACGCTGCGGGCTGCTACGAAACGGCCACGGGCGAGGAACGCGCCCTGATGGACAGGTTCTTGGCCCGCACCGAGCGCTACCAGGCACTGACGACCGATGCCCTCGACAGGCTGGGCTCGGCGCGCATCGACGCGGGCGGCGGACAGTCCGCCGCGGAACCGGCCCGCACGGTGCTCGCTGCAGTCGACGCGCAGACCCCCGCCCAGGTGGTCGTCCACCGGTCGGTGACCGTCCGCACCGGCTCGTCTGCCGCGTACTTCGCGGCCAAGCTCCCCGTCGGCTCGCCCTGTTCGCGACGAGCGGTCGACGAACGGTTGAGGGCGTGCGCCCCGTGGGCTCGCGGCCTGAGTGGCTCCCCGCTCGAACGCGACGCGCCGCCGCCCGCCCGGCAGTACGAGCCGGCGGGCAAGCGCGACCGGCGCTCACCCCCGACCGCGCACCGGTCGTTGCACCGAGCCGCCGCACTCGCGCACCCGTGCCGTGAGAACCGCCCCTTGACGCTCGCGATACGCGATGTATCGTGTTTTCCACGAGACGCGATATGTTGCGTTCTCGGGTGGCCCGGTTCTCGGCATTTCTGCCGCCGGCCTCAACTCCGCGCGTCACAAGCCCAGTCAGGGAGGCCGCAAGTGCCCGACCGGTCAGAGTGGTCCGTCAGCGAACCACAGAAGCTCACGATCCCGCCGCCTGTGCGCCGGGCGCGCATCCGGGTCGTCGGCGGCACGGTGAACGTCGTGGGCAGCGAGAGCATCACCGAGGCCAGTCTGGAGGTCACCTCGATCGAGGGCGAGCCGCTGCGGGTGAGCGTCGAGGACGGCACCCTCACGGTCACCCACGCCGATCTGCCCTGGCAGGGCTTTCTGAAGCTGCTGGAGCCGAAGAACTGGCAGCGCCGTGTCGTGCTCACTCTCGCGGTGCCGGCCGACTGCGAGCTGAAGCTCGGCCAGGTGACGGGACGCGCGGTGGTCTCCGGGATCACCGCGGGCACCGAGGTGCGTGCGGTCAGCGCCGACACCACCCTGGTTCGGCTCGGCGGCGAGGTGCGCACCGACACCGTCTCCGGCGATGTGGAGACGCAGCAGCTGTCCGGCCCGCTGCGCTTCCACTCCGTCTCCGGCGCGCTCACCGCCGTGGAGAGCGGCGGCAGCGTCCGGGCCGAGGCGGTGGACAGCAATCTTGTGCTCGATCTGGCGAAGATCGGTGCCGATTCGGACTTCCGGTTGACCAACGTGTCGGGCGCCATCTCGGTGCGGCTGCCCGACCAGCCGGACCTCGCCGTCGACGCGAGCACCGCGAGCGGCTCCGTCCGGTCGGCCTTCGGGGAGCTGGCCGTCGCCTCCGAGTGGGCCGGTCGCCGCATCAGCGGGAAGCTCGGCAGCGGAAGCGGGAGGTTGCAGGCCAAGAGCGTCTCCGGCTCCGTCACCCTGCTGCGCCGCCCGCCGGCCGAACCGGCCCACGCAGCCCAGGACCACGCGACTCCCGGTAAGGACCTCTGACATGCCCCCAGTCTTTGCCCACGGCCGACTGCGCCTCTACCTCCTCAAGCTCCTCGACGAGACGCCCCGCCACGGCTATGAGCTGATCCGGCTGCTGGAAGAGCGCTTCCAGGGGCTCTACGCGCCCTCCGCCGGCACCGTCTATCCGCGGCTGGCCAAGCTGGAGGCCGAGGGGCTGATCGAGCACGCCACCGAGGGCGGCCGAAAGGTCTACAGCATCACCGCCGCGGGTCTGGCCGAGCTGGCCGACCGCCAGGGCGAATTGGCCGATCTGGAGCTGGAGATCCACGAGTCGCTGACCGCGCTCGCCGACGAGATACGCGAGGACGTCCGGGACAGCGCGAGCGAGCTGCGCCGCGAGGTGTTCGAAGCGACCCGGAACGTCGCCGCACCGGCGGACGGCGACTCGGCGAGCAGCGGTGCGAGGGAGGACGCGGGAGCCCGTTCCTCCTGGCCCGACCAGGAGAGCTGGCAGCGGGCCAAGGACGAACTGCTGCAGGCCAAGCGCGAGTTGCAGCGCCAGGCACGGCGCGCACGGGACGAGAGCCGCCGTGCGCGGCAGCAGGCCAAGGCCGCCGAGGAGGAGGCCGACCGCGCCCACCACAAGGCACGCCAGGAGGCCCACAAGGAGGCCCGGGAGGCCGCCGAGGAGGAGGTCAGGCGGATTGCCCGGACCGTACAGGACCAGGTCCAGGAGCGCGCGAGGACCGGCGACTGGCAAGGGGCGGTGCGCGAGGGCATGGCCGAACTCGCCAAGGAAATGGGCACCTTGGGCCGTATAACCGGGCAGGCCAGCGCCTGGCCGCCGTTCGGCGGTGGCTGGAGCAGCAAGACCTACCGCGGCCGACCGGACGGCACCTCGCCGGACGAGAGCGCCCCCGGCGAGGCGGCAGCCGATGCGGACAGCTCGGCCGCCCCGGAGATACCCCAGCCGGAGTGGGCCACGGAGCCGCTTCGGGAGGACGAGGAGC
Source organism: Streptomyces tardus (assembly GCF_018101125.2). GTDB lineage: Bacteria > Actinomycetota > Actinomycetes > Streptomycetales > Streptomycetaceae > Streptomyces > Streptomyces tardus. Next base: position 499,628 of record NZ_JAELVF020000001.1, read on the forward strand.
CGACGCGAGCGCTGGAGCGGCTGCTCGACCGATTCCGGGACGACGTCCGGGACGCCTCCCGGGACCACGGAGTCACCCGCGAGCAGCTGCACGAGATCCGTCGCGAACTGTCCGGCGCGGCAGTGCACATCGGAAGCGTGCTGCGTCCGAAGGACTGAGCGCCGGCCGCAGGGTGGAGGGGTGCCGCACCGAGTCGGCGCGACGCCCCTCCACTCTCCCGCGCAGCACGAGACGGCCCCGCCCGACGCAACGGTCTTCCCCGCCGGCCCGGAGGGCGGTCCTGCTCGACGCGCGGTTCCGCCCGCCGGTTCCGCGTGCCCGTCGGGGTCAGGCGAGGTCAGGCGAGGTCAGGCGAGGTGCTTGGCGAACCAGTGGTCGGCGTACGGTTCCTCGTTGAACGCGGGTACCTCGGTGTAACCGTGCCGGGTGTAGAGCGCCCGCGCCTCCACGAGGTCCTTGCGAGTGTCCATCCGCAGCAGGTGCACACCCAGCACTCGGGCTGCTTCCTCGGCAGCGGCCAGCAGCGCCGCACCGCCGCCGCTCCCCCGGCACTCCGGACGTACGAACAGCCGGGTCAGTTCGGCGACTTGCGGCTCGCGCAGCGCCTCCGTTCCTCGGCGCAGATGCGGCTCGAGCTGCCCAGCGCGTTCGATGAGGCGTACGCCGACACAGCCGCCGACCGTTCCGCCGTACTCGGCGAGCAGAAAGAGCCCGGTCGGCGGGGCCAGGTCGCCGCTCGGTTCGTCGGCCATCGCGGCGTCCACGGACTCCGGAGTGGCAGGGCGGTCGAAGTAGCGCGAGACCAACTCGGCGTAGTAGGCGCGGAGTTCGCCCTGCGCCGCCTGCGAGTCGATGTCGACCGGCGTCACTTTCCAGGTCATACGGCCATTATCAGCAGCCGCGCAACTTCCTTCGCTCCCGCGGTCGCGATCAGTGCGTCAGAGCCCCGCTCAGTCCCTGGCGACCGCGAAGCCTTCGCCCCACGGCGTCGCGGCACCTCGGTCCCTCAGGTCCGCGCAGCAAGACCGAGCCCCCGCCGCGTCCCGACCACCGAGCGGTCCACCGGTCCAGAGGCCCACCGAGCGGTCCACCGGTCCAGAGGCCCACCGGGCGGCCTCGCCTCGCGACCTCGCCACCCCACCGCCTCACGGCCCCACGGGCGACGTCACCGCCTCGCGACGTCACGACGTCACCGCCTCAGACCTCAGGCGTCAGACCTCAGGCGTCAGGCGTCACAGCACTACGGCGTTACGACGTCACGGCGTCACCGCCTCGCGGCATCACGACGTTTGCGACGTTTGCGGCGTCACGGCGTTTGCGGCGTCACGACGTTTGCGGCGCTGCGGCGTCACTGCTGCGGCGTCAGGACCAGCTTGCCGAGGAGCTCGCCGGCGGCCATCTTCGCCAGTCCGTCGCGCGCACGCGTCAGCGGCAGCACGGAGTCGATGAGGGGCCGTACCCCGGTGGTGGCACAGAAGTTGAGCAGATCGGCCAGCTCGTCCCTGGTGCCCATGGTCGAGCCGAGAACGTTCAGCTGCTGGAAGAGGATCCGGTTCAGCTCGGCATTCTGCGGGTCGGGCCCGGTGGTGGCGCCGGCGACGACGAGCGTGCCGCCGGGCCTGAGCGATTTCACCGAGTGCGACCAGGTGGCCGCACCGACCGTTTCCAGCACGACGTCGACCCGGCGCGGCAGCCGTGCGCCGGTCTCGAAGGCGTCTTCCGCGCCCAACACCCGGGCGCGTGCCCGTTTGGCCTCGTCGCGGCTGGTGGCGAAGACCCGTACGCCCGCGGCCGCTCCGAGCACGATCGCCGCAGTGGCGACTCCGCCGCCCGCCCCCTGGACGAGCACGCTCTGGCCGGGCCGCGCCCTCGCCCGAGTGAAGAGCATCCGGTACGCGGTGAGCCAGGCGGTGGGCAGACAGGCCGCCTCCTCGAAGGTGATCCCGGACGGCTTGGGCAGCACGTTCCACTGCGGTACGGCGACGCGTTCGGCGAAGGTGCCCTGGTACTTCTCGGTGAGGATCGTCGGGGTCTCGCGGGCGTCCACACCGTGGCCGCTCTGCCCGACCACGCCGTGGACGACGACCTCGTTCCCGTCGGCATCCACTCCTGCGGCATCGCATCCCAGGATCATCGGCAACTGTTCGTCGCCGAGGCCGACGCCGCGCAGGGACCAGAGATCGTGGTGGTTGATCGAGGCGGCCCGGACGTCGATGACGGTCCAGCCCGGCGGCACTTCGGGTTCCGGGCGCTCTCCGAGCTCCAGCCCGTTCAGAGGTGCATCGCGGTCGGTCCTGGCGGCGTAGGCAGCGAACATGCACCCAAGCTACCCACGGGTAGACCGAGGCGTCACACCACTCGCCGGTGCGCTCCGGGCGTCGGTCGCCCGACGGCACGGGCGACCGGCCGACGCGTACGGAGGCAGGGGCGGCGTGTGTGGCCTGGGCCGCAGGGGGAGCGTCGGCCGGCCCGCCGCGCGACCGCCGGAGTCCCGCAATGCGCAACGGCGGGGTGGCGGGCCGTCGAAGGCCGTCACCCCGCCGTGGCCACCCAGCCGTCGCGACTGCGCCGTCGCGACTGCGCCGTCGCCGGCTGGACGTCGCCGGCTGGAGGTCGCCGCCCGGCGTTCGGAGGGCCGTGTCGTCGGAGAACCCTGGCTTCCGGCACCGGTGCACGATGCCGGAAGCCACATCGCCGCTGCCTGCCCCCGCGTCCCAGCGCCCTCGTCGCCTCGCGGATGTCGGCGACCCGGCGGGGTCGCCGACATCGTCGCGGAGCGCGCCCCACAGACCCACAGACCCGCAGACCCGCAGACCCGCAGACCCGCAGAGGATGGCGTGCTGCGGGCCGCTGTTCAGAGCACCTTGGAGAGGAAGCCCTTGGTGCGCTCGTGCTGCGGGTTGTTCAGAACGTCGCGCGGATGGCCGGCTTCGACCACGACGCCGTCGTCCATGAAGACGAGCGCGTCGCCGACCTCGCGAGCGAAGCCCATTTCGTGGGTGACGACGATCATCGTCATGCCGGACTCTGCCAGGTCGCGCATCACGTCGAGCACTTCGCCGACGAGCTCCGGGTCAAGCGCCGAGGTGGGCTCGTCGAAGAGCATCAGCTTCGGCTCCATCGCCAGTGCCCTGGCGATGGCGACGCGCTGCTGCTGCCCGCCGGAGAGCTGGGCGGGGTAGTTGTTCTTGCGGTCGCTGAGCCCGACGCGGTCGAGCAGCTTCTCGGCGCGCTCGCGGGCCGCGGCCTTGGACTCGCCCTTGACCTGGACCGGGGCCTCCATGACGTTCCCGAGGGCCGTCATGTGCGGGAAGAGGTTGAAGCGCTGGAACACCATGCCGATGTCCTTGCGCTGCGCCGCGACTTCGCTCTCCTTCAGCTCGTAGAGCTTGTCGCCCTTCTCGCGGTACCCGACGAGGCGGCCGTCGACCGAGAGCCGGCCGGCGTTGATCTGCTCCAGGTGGTTGATGCACCGCAGGAAGGTCGACTTGCCGGAGCCGGACGGGCCGACGAGGCAGAAGACCTCCTGTGGCGCCACCTCCAGGTCGATGCCCTTGAGCACCTCGACCGGGCCGAAGGACTTGTGCACGGCCTCGGCTTTCACCATCGGCTGTGCTGACTGCTTGCCGGACTGCTCGGCAGGACGGGCGGTCATACGGTGGTGCCTCCCACCTTGCTCGGAGTACGGAACGAGGTCAGCTGCGCCTTGATCCGCTGGATCGGCGTCGGTGGCAGCTCACGGTCGGAGCCGCGCGCGAAGTGCCGCTCCAGGTAGAACTGGCCGATGCTGAACACGGTGGTCAGCACGAGGTACCAGATCGTCACCACCATGAGCATCTCGACGATTGCCAGGTTGCGGGCACCGATGTCCACACTGGCCTTGAAGAGCTCGTTGAACCCGATCACGTACGCCAGCGACGAGGTCTTGAGCATGTTGATGAACTCGTTGCCCGTCGGCGGGATGATCACGCGCATCGCCTGCGGGAGGACGATGCGGCGTGTGGTCTTCGCCGAGCTCATGCCGAGCGCTTGCGCGGCCTCGGTCTGGCCCTGGTCGACCGACTGGATGCCGGCCCGGCCGATCTCCGCCATGTATGCGGCCTCGTTGAGCGCGAGACCGAGAAGGGCGGCGACGAACGGCGTGATGACGTCGTTCATCTCGTCCTTGTAGAACGGGCCGAGGTCGAGATACGTGAAGACGAGCGCCAGGTTGAACCAGAGGAAGAGCTGGACCAGCACCGGAGTGCCGCGGAAGAACCAGATGTAGCCCCAGGCGACGGCGCTGAGCACCGGGTTCTTCGACAGTCGCATGACGGCGAGCACCATGCCGAGGACGACGCCGATGACCATCGCCAGCACGGTGAGCTTCAGCGTCTCCCAGGCGCCCCGCATGACGGTGCCGTCGGTCAGGTACTCGCCGACGACGTCCCAGTTGATCTTGGCGCCGGCGAACGCGTACAGCAGGGCGGCCAGCAGCCCGAGCACCACGGCGGCGCTGACCCAGCGCCCGTAGTGCCGTACGGGGATGGCCGTGATCGCCGCCGGCGGGACCCGGCCCCCGGAGGCGGTGGCGGTCGGGACACTGCCGGCACCCGGGCCCTTGCGCGTGTCCGGGCCCTTGGTGAGGCCCTTTCCGGTGTCCTTGGGTGCGGACGGTTCAGTCGGTTCGGTCACGAGGGGTTGCCTTAACTGTGGGGCCTTCTCCGGGGACTACTTGCCTGCGTTGACGGTCGCCTTCTCGATGGCGCCGTCCTGCGCGTTCCACTTCTTGAGGACCTTCTCGTACTCACCGTTGTCGATGATCTCCTGCAGCGCCTTCTGGACCGCGTCCCGCAGCTGCTGGTTCTTCTTGTTCACGGCGATGCCGTAGGGAGCGGCGTCGATCTGGTCGCCGGTGACCTCGAAGAGCTTGCCGTCGCCGGCGGTCTGCTCGTTGTAGACCGCGACCGGGTAGTCGGTGATCACGGCGTCGGAGCGCTTGGTCTGGAGCTGGGTGATGGTGTCGGTGTCCTTGTCGGCGACGAACGGCTTGATCTTGTCGTCGCACTTCTTGGCCTGCTGCTCCATCAGGCTCTCGTTCGCCGTGCCGCGCTGGGCTGCGACCGAGAGACCGCAGAGGTCCTCCAGCGACTCGACCTTCTTCGGGTTGCCCTTCTGGACAAGGATTGCCGAGCCGGCCTGGAAGTAGTTGACGAAGTCCGCACCGCCTTCGGCGTCCTTGCTGACGCCCTCCTGGCGCTCCTTGGTGTCGGTCATCGCGGACATCACCAGGTCGTAGCGGCCGGAGTTCAGGCCGACGACGAGCTGCGCGAAACTGCCGTTGTTGAACTTCAGCTCGACCCCCAGCTCCTTGCCGAGCGCCTTCGCGATGTCCGGGTCGATACCGGCGATCTTGTTGCCCTCGTCCATGAACTCGATGGGGGCGTAGGCGATGTCGGAGCCGACGTTGATGACGCCCTCGTTCTGGATCTTCTTCGGCAGCTGGTCGAAGAACTTGGCGTCCGACCCCTTGGTCTTGGTGTCGCCGTCGCCGGCGTCGTTGGTCTGGTCGCCACAGGCGCTGAGCAGCAGGGAGGCTGCCACCGCGACGGCTCCGGCGGCGGCGATCCTGCGGCGCCGGGGCATGCGGTGGATCGAGCGTGCGGTCATGCGGGGCCTCCTGCTTGGGGGTGGGGCATAAGAGGGGTGGGCTGCAGGTACACACCTTCGAGTACCGCAACCCTGTGTAGTGCCCGAATCTTGCCATCCGGACACACGCTCCTTGGGGCTCAGCGATATCAAAATCGGATAACGGCGGTCTTCCCGCGATTAACTTCCGCCGCCGATCGATCATTTGTGGATGTCCGACAAAGCCCTGAGACCTTCGTCACGAGCGGCCGGTCCGCCCGGGCAGCTTCCTGCCACGCCCGCTTCGGCTCCGAAGCCGCTCTCATCTGCCCGTTTACGGTACGAGCGACGGAGAGCCGCACCGGGCGGCCCGGCCGGTGATCGACGAGAGTCACAACTCACTCGTGCTGAGCCCCGGGCATCCGGTAAAAAGGGCAGTTACACCCCTCACCCGGGGACACAGGGCGCGTGTGCGGCGCGCCCGGCGTTCGTCCTCCCCCTGGACGGCGGCCCAACCGCCGAACAGGACACGAACGCAGTGCCCGCCCGCTCCTCAACCTGGCAGCGGTAACCCTCGGTAGATACACGGATAAAGGGGTCAAAAGTGGCAGCGGAGATTGTGAATCCGCAGGGTGAACTGGACGAGGACGCCATCGACCCGGCGTTCGCGCTTCACCGCGGCGGCAAGATGGCAGTGCGTGCGACGGTCCCGGTCAAGGACGCCGACGATCTGTCCCTGGCCTACACGCCCGGTGTCGCGAAGGTGTGCAGCGCCATCGCGGAGGATCCGGAGCTGGTCTACGACTACACCTGGAAGTCGCAGGTGGTGGCCGTCGTCACCGACGGCAGCGCGGTGCTGGGCCTGGGCGACATCGGCCCGGAGGCGTCACTGCCGGTGATGGAGGGCAAGGCGATCCTCTTCAAGCAGTTCGGCGGCGTCGACGCCGTGCCGATCGCGCTGGACACCAAGGACACGGACGAGATCGTCGACACCGTTGTGCGTCTCGCGCCTTCCTTCGGCGGGGTGAACCTCGAGGACATCTCCGCACCGCGATGCTTCGAGATCGAGCGGCGGCTCCAGGAGAAGCTGGACATCCCGATCTTCCACGACGACCAGCACGGCACCGCTGTCGTCACGCTCGCCGCGCTGCGCAACGCCGCCCTGCTGAGCGGCCGTTCACTCGGCGAGCTGCGCGCGGTCATCTCCGGATCGGGAGCGGCCGGAGTGGCGATCGCCAAGATCCTGACCGAGGCCGGTATCGGCGATGTCGCGGTCTGCGACCGCAAGGGCGTGGTCTCCTCGGAACGCACCGACCTCACCGAGGTCAAGCGCGAGGTGGCCGGTTTCACCAACAAGGCGGGGCTCTCCGGTTCGTTGGAGTCCGCGCTGGCCGGTGCCGATGTCTTCATCGGCGTCAGCGGCGGCACGGTGCCCGAGGGGGCGGTCTCCCGGCTCGCACCCGGCGCCTTCGTCTTCGCCATGGCGAACCCGACCCCGGAGATCCACCCGGACGTGGCGCGCAGGTACGCGGCGGTCGTCGCCACCGGGCGCAGCGACTACCCGAACCAGATCAACAACGTCCTGGCCTTCCCCGGCATCTTCGCCGGTGCGCTCCAGGTGCGCGCCTCGCGCATCACCGAGGGCATGAAGCTCGCCGCCGCCGAGGCGCTTGCCGCCGTGGTGTCCGACGAGCTGAGCGCGGAGAAAGTGATCCCCTCGCCGTTCGACGAGCGGGTGGCTCCCGCAGTGACGGCTGCGGTCGCCGCCGCCGCTCGCGCCGAGGGCGTCGCACGCCGCTGACCCGGGAGCGGGTGCGCGGCGGGCGGGGCGGACACGGTTCGTCCCGCCCGCCGCGCACCCGCACTCCCCCGCCGACTCACGCGCGTTCCCCCGCGCCGGCCCCCGTCGTGGGTCGTGGGCGGTGGGCGGCGAGGTCCGCAGGCCCTCCGGCGCAGCCTGCGGGCCCGACGCGGGCGGCGCGCACGCCTCGGCCCGCACGCTCGCCCGCACTCCCCGCGCACGCCTCGCCGCGACCGTACGCAGAGTCGTCGCGGATGTCCGTGCGGTGATACGGGTCTTGTCCAACGAAGAGCCGCTGGGCAAGACTTCACTCCGGCACGGTGGTGCACAGCCCTGTCCCCATGTCGCAGGGCACATGTCACGGCCCCCACCTGGCCGCTGCCCCCATGTCCTCACTGCTTCCCGGGCACCAGCCCCAGCCGCACTCCTACCGGGCCGACGCGTCCGCGCCCGGCCCGCGGCCGTCCGAGGCGCCCGTACTGGCCGGCCGAGCCGGAGAGTTGCACGCCCTGCTGGACGCCGTGACGCATCCGCCGTCGGTCGCGCTGGTCGAGGGCGAGGCCGGTATCGGCAAGAGCCGGCTGATCCGCGAGGCGCTGGCCCATCCGCTGGTACGGGGACGGCAGATCGTTCTCGGGCACTGCCGTCCGCTGCGCGAACCCTTCCCCTACGGGCCGGTCTTCGATCTGCTGCGTCACCTCGCCGACGCGCTGCCCGGCGGGCTGAGTCCGGTCTGCGGTGCGCTGCGTCCGTATCTGCCCGAGCTGGCCCACCAACTGCCGCCCGCCCCCGAGCCGTTGCCGGACGCCGGGGCGGGCAGACACCGGCTCTTCCGGGCGGTGCGGGCGCTGCTGGAAGCGCTCGGCGAGACGGTGATGGTGGTGGAGGACCTGCACTGGGCCGACGACGGCACCCGCGATCTGCTGCGCTTCCTCGTCGACGACCCGCCCGCCCGGCTCTCGGTGGTGCTCAGCTACCGCCGGGAGGACCTTCCCGGCAGCGGGCTGCCGCTGGGGCGCGCGTACCGCCACCCGCCGGGCACCACCAGCGTGCTGATTCCGCTGCGTCCGCTGGACGCGCACGCCGTGCGCAGTCTCGTCGCCGCGATCACCAAGAGTCCGTACGCCTCCACGGAGTTCGCCGCCGAACTGCACCGTCGTACGGCCGGTATCCCGTTCGTGATCGAGGAGGTGGTGCGGACGCTGCCCGCGGACGGCCGGGACGGCCGCAGGCTGGACCGTACGGCGCTGGACACGCTCGCCGTACCCACTCTCCTCCAGGAGGCGATCGCCGAGCGGATGGCGGGGCTCTCGGCCGCCGCGACCCGGGTGGTGCACGCCGTCGCCGTGCTCCAACTGCCCGCGCGCGAGGAGCTGATCGCCGCCGTCCTGGAGAACGGCGGCGGCGGCACGAGCAGCACCGGCGGCGCGGACGACGTGTCCGGACCGAACTCCGTTCTGCCCACCGGGAGTTGCTCCCGGGCGCTGCGTGAGGCGCTGCGAGCCGGCGTGCTCTACGAGTGCGGCGAGGACACCTACGGCTTTCGGCATGCGCTCGCCCAGCAGGCCGTCTACCGACGGCTGCCCGGCCCCGACCGCCGGGCCCTGCACCGCAGGGCGATCCGCGCGCTGCGCCGCGAGGACCCCAGGCCGTACGTCCAACTGGCGCACCACGCGCGGCAGTCGGGGGCGCCCGCGCAGTGGCGGCGGTTCACCGAGGAGGCCGCGTCGGCGGCCCGGTCCATGGGGGACCTGGCGCTCGCGGTGGAGCTGCTGGAGCAGCTGCTCAGCGACGAGCGGCTGGGACGCGAGGAGTACGCACGGCTCGCGGTGGAGCTCAGCCGTGACGCGGTGGTCGGGCTGACCCATCGTCGGGTCACCGCGCTGCTGCGGCGCGTCGTCGGCGACTCCCAGTTGCCGGACGGGGTGCGCGGCGAGATCCGGCTGAACCTGGGGCTGTTGCTGAACAACCAGGCCGGCCGGTACGAGGAGGGGCGCGTCGACACCGAGCTCGCGGTCGAGGAGCTGCGCGAGCGGCCGGCGCTCGCCGCCCGTGCGATGGCGGCACTGGCGATGCCGATGTGGGGCGACCACCCCCACCGTGTCTACGAGCGGTGGATCGAACGGGCGGAGGAGCTGGCGGCCGGGCAGCCGGACAGTGCGCTGCGCACCGCCGTGCGCGGCAACCACCTGTCACTGCTGGTGGCCGCCGGCGATCCGGAGGTGTGGCAGGCGGCGGAGGAGCTGCTCGGCTCCCGCGCCGGCGAGCAGGACCGTCTGCAACTCGCCCGCACCTGCGCCAATCTGGCCGACGCGGCCACCTGCACCGGCCACTACGCGGCGGCGCACCGGTTCCGCGAGGAGGGCCGCCGGCTCGCCGCGGCCTGCGGGGCGACGTATCTGGAGGGCATCGTCGAGGGCACCGCGTTGCGGATCGCCTGGTACACCGGCCACTGGGAGGGCCTGGCCGAACGGGCGCGCCGCACCCTGGAGTTGGCGCGCGACGCACCCGGCCTGGCTTCGGACGCGCATCTGGTTCTGGCGCTGCTGGCCTCGGCGGGCGGCGAGTGGGACGAGGCCGCCGACCGGCTGGAGCGCGCAGGGCTGGCAGACCCGGCGAACGCCATGGACCCGGTCCTCACCGCGGGCAGCGGGGCGATGGCGCGGCTGCACCTGGCGCGCGGCGAACACGCCGCCGCCCGGTCGCTCGCGCTGCGCGCACTGCGGCGGGCGGGGCGCAAGGGGCTGTGGGCGTGCGCGGGAAATCTGCTGCCGGACGCCCTGGCCGTGCTGGTGCGCACCGGCGAGCAGGAGCGCGCCGAGGACGTGCTCGCGGACTTCGCCGAGGGGATCGCCGGCCGCGACGCGCCGCTGGCCGAGGCGGCGCTGGCCGCCTGCCGGGGCACCGTCGCGGCGGGCGCCGGTGAACCGGTGGCGGCGGTGAGGGAGTTCGAGCGGGCGGCGGCGGCCTACCGGGCTCTTCCGCAGCCGTACTACGCCGCGAGGGCGAAGGAGGCGGCCGTGCGCTGCGCGCTCGCCGCCGGTGCGGTGACACCGCAGACCGCGGGCGAACTGGTCGCGCTCGTCGAGGAGTTCGGCGCGCTCGGCGCCACCAGGGACGCCGCCCGCTGCCGCCGGGTGCTGCGCGGTACGGGCGCGACCCTGCCCTCGCGCCGCGGCCGACGCGGTTACGGGGACCAACTCTCGCCGCGCGAACGGGAGGTGGCCCATCTGGTCGCCGTGGGGCACACCAACCGCGAGATCGCCGACGTGCTCTTCCTCTCGCCTCGCACCGTGGAGCAGCACGTGGCCAAGGTGCTGCGCAAACTCGGAGTGCGTTCGCGCGCGGAGGTCCCGCGCGACTGAGCACGCAGCGGATCGCCCGACCGACTCCGCCCCCGGCGCCACGTCACGGGCAGGGCGGCGCGTCACGGGGCAGGGCGGCGCGATGCGGGAGAGTGCACAACTCCCCTGCCCGGCCCGGCCGTCGGCGGTCCGTCGGTCGCTCCGTGTCCGGTGCGACCGGTGCGCGGCGCACGCCCGTCGGCGCGGCACCGACCGCAGAGCTACGGGTACCTACGTATCGAATCCCGGATTGTTTCCCGGGCGCTTCCCGTCGAAGGTGTGTCCTCAACCGGCCCGGACAGGTACCGGACCGGTGGACCCCCACAGAGGAGCGAGCATGCGCGCAGGGAAGAGAAAGCTCGGAGTGACCGGCATCGGTGCCGCCGCAGCCCTGGTTCTGTCGCTGGGCGGTGGCGTCGCGATGGCGGGCGCCGCGGAGCCCGGTGCGGCGGAAGGGACCATCCGGGGCGCGGAGGCGCCGGGCGCGGTCGAGGGCCAGTACATCGTCTCGCTGAAGGGCGAGGCGGCTGCCGAGTCCTCGGTGCGCACCGCGGTCAACTCCCAGGCCAGGAACCTGGTTTCGGCACACGGCGGCGATGTGGAGAAGGTGTACTCGGCGGCGTTCCGCGGGTTCTCGGTGAGTGCCACCGAGGCGCAGGCCAAGAAGCTCGCGGCGGACCCGAACGTCGCCTACGTGGAGGCCGACGGCGTCGCCAGGATCTCCGGCACGCAGCCCAGCCCGCCCTCCTGGGGCCTGGACCGGGTGGACGGTGCGGCCGACAGCAGCTACACCTACCCCAACGAGGGAGCGGGCGTCACCGCCTACGTCCTCGACACCGGCATCGACATGACGCACCCGGACTTCGGCGGACGCGCCACCAGCGGCTACGACTTCATCGACAACGACGCCGATGCCAGCGACTGCCAGGGCCACGGCACCCACGTCGCCGGTACCGTCGGCGGCGCCTCCTTCGGTGTCGCCAAGGGCGTCAACCTGGTCTCGGTGCGTGTCCTGGACTGCGGCGGCTCGGGCCAGTGGTCGCAGGTCATCGCCGGCATCGACTGGGTCGCGCAGAACGCGAGCGGCCCCTCCATCGGCAACATGAGCCTCGGCGGCGGCGCCAACGACTCGGTCGACGCCGCGGTGCAGGGTGCGATCGACGCCGGCGTCCAGATGGCTGTAGCGGCCGGCAACAACAACTCCGACGCCTGCAGTTCGAGCCCGGCACGGGTGCCGGCGGCGGTCACCCTCGGCTCCACCGACCAGGGCGACGGCCGCTCCTCGTTCTCCAACTACGGCACCTGCGTCGACCTGTTCGCGCCCGGCGGCCAGATCAACTCCACCGCCAACGGCGGCGGTTCGCAGATCATGAGCGGTACGTCGATGGCCTCGCCGCACGCGGCGGGCGCGGGTGCGATCTACCTGTCGGCGAACCCCTCCGCCACCCCCCAGCAGGTCGCTGACGCCCTGGCGGGCAACGCCCAGTCCGGCGTGGTCGGCAACCCCGGTGCCGGTTCGCCGAACCTGCTCCTGAACGTCAGCAACCTCGGCTGACTCCCTGACGGGCGGCCCTCGACGGCCATCGAGGGCCGCCCCCTCCCGGCGAGCGGTACGGCGCGGTGCGCGCCCGACCGCGACAACCCCCCTCTCGCCACCCGCCGTTGAGCCTGCGGACTCCTCCCGCAGCACGACGACACTCGCACCGGCACCCCGTGGGCGCGCCCGGCACTCCGCCGGACGCGCCCACGGCGCGTACGCCGTACGCCGCCGCCGTCGCCAGCACCTCCGCCGCCGCCCCGACCCCGGAGACGGGTCCGGACGCGTGGCGCCCAGCGCGTTGCGCGGCTCGCGGTTCGGAGCAGGCGGCGGAGGCGGAGAGGCGGCGGAGGCCGGCCGGAGGCGCGCTCAGCGCAGACCGAGCACCATGGCGTCCAGCGGGGAGGACCAGACCGTGCGTGCCTCGCGGAAGCCGCCGTTGCGCAGCACCTCGGTGTGCCAGGAGGGAGACTGCATATGGTCGTTGCTGTGGTCGCCCAGGGCCGGATCGTTGAAGATCCGGTAGCGCTCGGCAACGACCTCCGCGAACGCGGGTTCGGCGGCAATCGACTGCCACCAGCCGATCCAGTCCTGCGCCCCCTGCTCCTTCTCGCGCTCGCGGCGCGCGCGGTCCAGGGCGTGCAGTGCCCCGTCGATCGCGGGTGTGGTCGGGTCGGGCATGTGGTCGACGTTGAGGAAGACCCCGCCCTGGCGCAGCACGCCCGCCAACCGGCCGTAGAGCACTGCCAGTTCTCCGGTCGGGAGCCAGTGCAGCGCGGTGGAGGCGAGCACCGCGTCGTACTCGTGGTGCGGCAGCGCCTCCCGCCAGTTCGGGTCGCGCAGGTCGAGCGTGAGGAACGCGGCGCGCTCCTCCTCGGCGAACGTGCCGCGCGCGAGCGTCAGCAGCGCGGGGTCGAGATCGACGCCGGTGGTCCGCGCCCCGGGGAAGCGGTCGAGGGTGCGTGCGGTGATGCTCCCCGTACCGCAGGCGAGGTCCAGCACTCTCGGCTCCCGGCCGACCAGAGCCTCGACCGTGTCGAGCATGACGCGGAAGCGTTCCTCGCGGTCGGGCAGGTAGAACTCCTGCTGGCGGTCCCAACTGCGCTGCCACGCCTGCCAGTCCGGAGGTGTGGTGGTATCGGTCATGTCTCCCCCTCGGAGATGTAATAGCCTGACACAGTGCTGAGCCCTTACTTGCCAGCGACTGTAACGCCTCTTTCGTAAGGACTACAAGTGGAGCTCACCTCTTACGCGGACTTCGCCGTACGACTGGTGAACACCGAGGACCCGCACCGGGGCACCGACGTCCTCACCACCGTCGAGACGGTCCGGGAGCTCTTCGGCGCCAGCAAACAGGCGGCCCGTCGCGCCTCGGACGCCGATGTGCCGAGACTGCGTGCGGTGCGCACCCGACTGCGCGCGGTCTTCGCCGCCGCCTCCGAGGGCGACGAGTTCCGGGCCGTCGACCTGCTCAACTCGCTGCTGATGGAGTACCCGGCCAGCCCGCAGATCGCTGGCCACGACTACCGGGACGAGCAGGGCAATCCGCGCTGGCACCTGCACCTGGCGGAGAACCCGGCCAACGCGGGCGCCGGTTACGCCGCCATCGCCTGTATGGGCCTGGCGTTCAGCCTCGCCGACCTCGGGGTGGACCGGCTCGGCATCTGCCGCTCCGAGCCGTGCCGCAACGCCTACCTGGACACCTCCACCAACCGCTCCCGCCGCTACTGCTCCGACCGCTGCGCCACCCGCGCCAACGTCGCCGCCTACCGCGCCCGCAAGCGCCGCGAGCAGGCCGACGGCTGACCGGCCCGCCACGAGCCGGCCGACCGCATCCGCCTCGCGGGCCCGGACGCCGATACGGCCCCGGTCCGCGTTGTCGCGCGTCCGACCGGGGGGACGAGGGGCGGGCGCGCGACCGCCGCGCGGCGGCACGTCCGGCACCGCCTAGGGTGGACCGTTCACCAGCAGGGTCGGACCAGACCGCGGAACCCGTACCCGAAGCCGAGCGCGACGAAAGTAGGCACCGTGACCGCGACGCTGCACAGCGAAGGCGACCAGCAGACACTGCGCTTCGAGCGCGTGTACCGCCGGCCCGCCGCCGACGTCTGGCAGACCGTGACCGACCCCGAGCTGATGGCGGCCTGGTTCCCCGCCCGTGTGGACTGTCCGGAACCCGTCGCCGGCGCACCGATGACCTTCACCTTCGAGGGCGACGACGGCCCGCCGTCCACCGGTACGGTCGACGAGGTCGTCGAGCCGTCGGTGTTCGCGTTCACCTGGGACGGCGACCGCATCCGGCTCGAACTCACCGAGGAGGGCGAGGAGAAGACGCAGCTGGTGCTCATCGCCTCCTTCGAGGGCCGCGACTGGGCCGTACGCAACGCGGCGGGCTGGCACATCTGTCTGGACCTGCTGAAGTCCACGCTCGCGGACGAGCCGCCGAAGTCCTCCGTCGGCAAGCGCCAGTCGCAGCTGCTCAAGGAGTACGAGACCCTCTTCCGCGACTCCTGACCGCCCCCGTCGGCCGGCGCGCGGGCGGCCGGTCCGCTCGGCCGGTCAGTCCGCTCGGCCGGTCAGTCCGCTCGGCCGGTCAGTCCGCTCGGCCGGCCGGCCGGCCGGGAAACCCGTCAGCCGCTCTGCACCGGCGCTCAGCCGGGAAGCGAACCCCCGTGCCGGGACTGCCAGTCGCGGTACGTGGGGCTCGCGGCGGCCACCTCCCGGTAGGCGGACGACAGTTCGCCGAAGACCTCGTCCACACGCGTGTCCGCCCGGCCGCCGGCGCGGAACGCCAGCAGCAGCCGTACGGTGAGCGGCTGGCCCGCCAGCGGACGGATGGCAACGCCGGGACGCGGGCCGGAGGTCGGCTGGCAGGGCATCACCACCTCGCCGGCAGCGACCAGGTCGGTGGCCGTCATGTAGTCGCCCAGCACGATCCGCGGATTGAGCGCGGACAGTGCGAACGCCCGGCGCAGGCCGTCCCATTCGCCGTCGGCGAGCGGCTCGACCATCCACCGCGCGTCGGCCAGCTCGGACAGCCGCACCTCGGTGCGGGCGGCGGCCGGGTGGGTCTCGGCGAGCGCGACGAACTGCGGCTCGCGCTCCACCAGCACCCACTGCTCGACTCCCGGCGGGAACGCCAGCGGGCAGCCCGCGACCTCGTGCACGAACACCGCGTCCAGCTGGTTCGAACCGACCATCCTCAGGAGCCTGTTGGCGGAGACGTCGATGTGGATGGTGGTGTCCCAGTCCGGATAGCGGCCGTGCAGCCGCCGCAGCCAGCCCGCGACCGCGCGACTGCCCGTGCTTCCGGTGCTGCCGATGCGCAGCCGCCCGCTCTTCGTCCGCAGCGCGGCGTACCGGCTCTCGGTGACCAGCGCGCTCATCTCGGCCACGATCGGCCGCGCCCTGCTCAACACGGTGCGGCCGAGCGCCGTCGGCTCGCTGCCGGTGCGCTCCCGCACGAAGAGCTGGCCGCCCAACGCCTGCTCGATACGGCGCAGTTGGGTGGTGAGCGAGGGCTGGGTCACGCCCAGATGGCGGGCGGCTTTGCGCACGCTCCCGCTGTCCGCGATGGCGCACAGTGCGCGCAGATGCCTCACCTCTAGCTCCACCGCGTGAGGATATCCACGTCGCACACCGGTCGAACAGGGGCCCCGACCTGCGCTTTGTCCACAGAACTCGATCGCCCCACGGGGGTATTGGCCAGTGCTATCGCCAAATGGCATCGTGCACAGGACCTTTGGCCTGACCGAGACTCAGTGCGACAACGTTCATCCGGTCGGCCCCGGACGCGCACCCCCACCCCGTGCGTCCTCTCGGTAGCCGGAAGAAGGGACCCCCATGAAGCGCACCAGAACCGCGATCTCGGCCGCACTCGGTCTCGGCCTCGCCGCAGCGCTCGCCGCCGTGCCGGCCACCGCCTCGGCACAGACCGCCGACGAGTCCTTCGCCGGTTACACGGCGTGGAGCCAGTCCGAGGCCAATGACGCCAACAACAAGGCGTTCTTCGAGGCCGTGATGGAGTCGGCACTCGAGAAGCACGCCGAGAACCCGAGCGCCAAGGCCGTCACCGTCACCTACGACGCCAGCCAGGCGCCGACCTTCGCCGGCGAGATAGCCCGCAGCACCCAGATCTGGAACGCCTCCGTCAGCAACGTCCAGCTGACCGAGGGCGGCAACGCCGACTTCGAGTACCGCGAGGGCAACGACCCGCGCGGCTCGTACGCCTACACCGACGGCAAGGGCAGCGGCTACATCTTCCTGGACTACGCCCAGAACCAGCAGTACGACTCCACTCGCGTCACCACCCACGAGACCGGCCACGTCCTCGGCCTGCCGGACAACTACTCCGGCCCGTGCAGCGAGCTGATGTCCGGTGGCGGCCCGGGCACGTCCTGCACCAACGCGCAGCCGGACCAGAACGAGATCAACCGCACCAACCAGCACTGGGCGAACGGCGTCTCCGCCTTCGCCAAGAAGTTCGACGTCAAGTTCCGCTGAGGCGGGGGCCGTTCGGCCCTCCCGACCCTGCGCCGGCCGGGCCCGTCCACCCACGTGGTGGACGGGCCCGGCCCGTGGGCACGTGGCGGAAAACCGGTGTCCCGGGAGGGACCGGCGGTGCGAGGGTGGCAGACCGAGACCGTCACCAGCCGCGAGGAACACCGCCCGTGAATCCGTTGCCGCCCGCCACCGACTCCATGACCCTGCTGGCTGCGGCGGTGATCGTGCACGACCGGGCGCGCGACCGGCTGGTACTCCTTCAGCGCGGACCGAACGCCAATTTCGCCAGGGGCAGTTGGGACCTGCCGGTCGGCAAGTGCGACCCCGGCGAGTCCGTTGCCGCCGCGGCCGTGCGGGAGTTGCGCGAGGAGACCGGGCTGCTGGTGCGCGAGGAGGACCTCGCGCTGGTGCACGTCGTGCACGGCGCACACGGCGCGGAGTCGCCGAACGGATATCTGACCGTCGTCTTCGCGGCCGACCGCTGGAGCGGCGAGCCGGTGAACGCCGAGCCCGCCAAGCACTCCCGGGTGTGCTGGGTGCCGTTCGAGGAGGTGCCCGAGGACGCCGTGGCACCGACGTTCGAGGCTACCCGGCTCTACCGCGCGGGCGAGCGCCGGCTGCTGCTGACCGGCTGGCGCTGACCCGGCGCCGCACCCGCGAAGCGGCACACCGCAGAACGGGCGGCCCCGGCCCGGACGCCCCGAGCCTCTCGCGCTCCGCGCGGGCGAGGACGGGCTCGGGCGCGGGTACGGGCGCGGACGGTCGCGAGTACGGGCGCGGACGGTCGCAGGCTCGGTCGCTCGCGGGGTACGGGCGCGGACGCTCGCAGGCTCGGTCGCCGTACGGCGACGACCGGGCCGTCGGTCAGGCAGGCGCCGCGGCCAGCCGCCACAGCGAGGTGACCTCGGCGCCGCGCGCCGCAGCGAGCGGATCGCCCTCGTCCCGCGCCTTCGGGTGGCGGGGCCTGGCGTCCAGCCGGTCCAGCACCTCCAGCCCCGACTGCTCGAAGAGGCCAAGCAACTCCTCGCGGCTGCGCAGCTCCAGGTGCTCGGCCAGGTCGGAGAGAATCAGCCACCCCTCGCCGTCCGGCAGGAGCGCGCCGCGCAGTCCGGACAGGAAGCCTCGCAGCATCCGGCTGCCCGGGTCGTACACCGCGTGCTCGATCGGCGAGGTCGGTTTCGCCGGCACCCACGGCGGATTGCACACGACCAGCGGGGCCCGCCCGTCCGGGTAGAGGTCGGCCTCCCGCACCTCCACCCGGTCCGCGGCGCCCAGCCGTTCGACGTTCTCCCGCGCGCACTCCCGCGCCCGCGGGTCCAGTTCGGTCGCGACGACGCGCCGGACCCCGCGACGGGCGAGCACCACCGCCAGCACCCCGGTGCCGGTGCCCAGATCCAGGGCGAGGGAGCGGTCGGCGGGCAGCGGCGCCCGTGCGACCAGATCGACGTACTCGCCCCGCATCGGGGAGAAGACGCCGTGGTACGGGTGGATGCGGTCGCCGCCGAGCGCCGGCACCTCCACTCCCTTGCGCCGCCACTCCCATCCGCCGACGGCACCGAGCAACTCCCGCAGCGCCACGGCGTATCCGGCCGGCTCGCCGTCCCCACCCACCTGCGGCAGCGGTCCGTACGCGTGCGCGCAGGCCTCCCGCACATCGGGCGCGCGGCGCAGCGGGACACTGTGGTCGGACTCCAGCGGCACCAGCAGCATGCCGAGCAGCCGCGCACGGCGGCCCTGGGACCGGCGGTGCAGATGGAAGGTCTCCCGGGCGCTCTCGCCCGTCCCGGCGGGGCTGCGGTCGGCCCTGCGGCCCAGCGCCGTGAGCAGTTGCCGCGCCCCGTGGAAGTCGCCGCGCCACAGCAGCGCCGTCCCCTCGCAGACCAGCTTGAACGCGGCGTCCGCACGCAGCAAGTCGTCCACCTCCACGACCCGGCGCGGTGCGGGGGCGGCGCTGAGCGAGAGCAGTCGGGGACGGGCCTCCGGCGGCAGATCGGCCGGGTCGGGGGGCGGGGCGGAGGGTGCGGGCATGAGCAGGACTGTACGGGCCGCGGCTCGCCCCGGCGCACACGGGCGGCCTCACGCACCGTGGTCGCGGGGCGGCCGTCGGGGGCGCGCGCACCGTCCGCGGCCCGGCGCCCGCGCGTCCGGATCGTCGGACTCCCTCCCAAGTGCGGTGGGCAGTACTGCCGTTCGGGTGGAGGCAACGGCGGCAAAGTGGGTACACAGGAGTTATGGCGACACCGATTACAGCGAGCAAACTCCTGACGGCACTTCGCGACGAGGGCGTCACCGTCGTCGAGGTCGGCGACTGGCGCACGCACAACCGCAACCACGTGGGCGCGTGGGGCGGGGTCAACGGCGTGATGATCCACCACACCGTCACCAAGGGCTCCGCCCGTACCGTGCAGATCTGCCGGGACGGCTACTCGTCCCTGCCGGGGCCGCTGTGCCACGGCGTGATCACCAAGGACGGCAGAGTCCATCTCGTCGGCCACGGGCGCGCGAACCACGCGGGTCTGGGGGACAGCGACGTGATGGCCGCGGTCGTCGCCGAGAAGCGCCCGCCGGCCCCCACGAAGCACGACATCGACGGCAACGCCCGCTTCTACGGGTTCGAGTGCGAGAACCTCGGCGACGGCAAGGACCCGTGGCCCGACGCCCAGTTGGAGGCGATCGAGCGTGCCGCGGCGGCGATCTGCCGCCACCACGGCTGGAACGAGATGTCGGTCATCGGCCACCTCCAGTGGACCAACCAGAAGGTCGACCCCCGCGGTTTCACCATGGACTCCATGCGCGACCGCATCCGCAAGCGGCTCTCCTGACCCCGGCCCCCACCGGGGCCGACCGACACCCGGCCACAGAGCCGGGCCCGACACCGAACACCGGCACCGAGCACCGGGCCCGGGGCCGAGCACCGGAACTCCGAGTCCCTGGCGCCGGGTCCGAGTGCGGGACTCCTGGTCCGAGCGCCGGATCCGCCACAATCGGGCCATGCTTCCGCAGCTCCACGCCCTCGACCCCCGACTCCCGTCTCCGCTCCAGGAGGTGCGGGACGAGCGGTTCGACGGGCGCGGGCTGCGGTTGCTGCTCAAGCGGGACGATCTGATCCACCCCGAGCTGAGCGGCAACAAATGGCGCAAACTCGCGCCCAATCTCCGTACCGCGCTCACCGAGCGGCGCTCGGCGCTCCTCACCTTCGGCGGCGCGTACTCCAACCACCTGCGCGCCACCGCCGCCGCCGGTCGGCTCCTCGGGCTGCCCACCATCGGCGTGGTGCGCGGCCAGGAGCTCGCCGACCGCCCGCTCAATCCGGTGCTCGCCCGCTGCCGGGAGCACGGCATGCGGCTGCACTTCGTCACCCGGGCCGAGTACCGGGACCGTGCCACACCCGAACTCACCGCCCGGCTGCGGGGGTTGTTCGGTCGGGACGTACTCGTCGTACCCGAGGGCGGCAGCAACGCGGCGGCCGTGCACGGCTGCACCGCGCTCGGTGCGGAGCTGCGCGGACAGGCCGACCTCGCCGCGGTGGCCTGCGGAACCGGCGGCACCCTCGCGGGTATGGCCGCCACCGGACCCCCCTCGCTCGGTTTCCCGGTCCTCAGGGGCGATTTCCTGACCTCGGAGGTGTCCGGCCTCCAGCAGGCCGCGTTCGGCGCTCCACGCGGCGACTGGCGCCTCGTGGAGGGCTTCCACTGCGGCGGGTACGCCCGGACGACGCCCGAACTCCTCGCGTACGCCGAGGACTTCGAGCAGCGGCACGGCATCGCGCTGGAGCGGGTCTATGTCGCCAAGATGCTTCTCGGCCTCACCGCGCTCGCCGAGGCGGGCCGCTTCGCCCCGGGCACCGCACTCGCCGCCGTCGTCACCGGCGCCCCGCCGCCCGAACCGCCTGCACCGCCCGAACCGCCGTCGCGCTGACAGCTGCGCCCGCGCCGCGTCGTCCGCCGCCGTGCCCGCCCGCAGGGCCGGCTCCCGCTTCCTGTAGTCGACGGCATGATCCGCGCCGCCGTCCCCACCGACGTCCCCGCCCTGCTCGCCATGGTCCGCGAGCTGGCGGAGTACGAGCGCGCCGCCGAGCACGCGCTGGCCACCGTGCAGCAGCTGCACGACGCCCTCTTCGGCCCGCACCCCGCAGTCTTCGCCCTGATCGCCGAGGAGCCTGCGGTCGACTCGGCCACCGAACCGGGCACCGAACCGGAGGCTGTCGGATTCGCCCTCTGGTTCCGGAACTTCTCCACCTGGACCGGCACCCACGGCGTCTCTCTGGAGGACCTCTACGTGCGTCCGCACGCGCGGGGCGGCGGCCACGGACGGGCACTGCTCGCCGCGCTCGCGCAAATCTGCGAGGCGCACGGCTATGAGCGCTTCGAGTGGTGGGTACTTGACTGGAACGAGCCCTCGATCGGTTTCTACACGTCGCTCGGCGCGGAGCCGATGGACGAGTGGACCGTCTTCCGGCTCAGCGGCGCCCCGCTGCGGGCGCTGGCGGCGCGCAGCACGTACGACGGCGGGGGCGCGGGCGGCACCCACCGCGGGAGTTGAGTGCGGCGGCGTCGATCAACCGGTGTCGGGAAGAGCGTACGAGCGGCGAACGCGCCTCGGGTGACCTTCACGGAACCCCCATGAGGGCGGCAAAGCCGCAACGCAGGGTAATCCACCGGGAATTGGTCCCTCCACCCCCCTAGCCACGCACTGTATATATGTGTTTACTATGGGTGACGTTCACGGTATGGGGTGAGCTGCTTCCATCTGGGCGACAGCATGCCGTGGATCGCGATAGCGTCGCAGCTGAACCAGCTGCCTCGGCTCGCAGCCGGCCTCCCGCACGGGGTTGCCGGGTGATCGCGCCCGGGCGGCTCCGCCAGTGTGTGCCACCTTGGAGGTGAGGGTGTCCCAGATCGCAGGTGGGGAGGAGGACTTCGTCGAGGTCCGCCTGCCCGCGGAGGGTGCCTATCTTTCGGTGCTGCGGACGGCCACGGCCGGTCTGGCAGCTCGGTTGGACTTCACCCTCGACGAGATCGAGGATCTACGCATCGCGGTCGACGAGGCGTGCGCGATCCTCCTCCAGCAAGCCGTTACAGGGAGCGTCCTCAGCTGTGTCTTCAAGCTCGTCGGAGACTCACTCAGAGTGACGGTCTCTGCTCCCACGACGGACGGTCGCGCCCCCGAGCGCGACACCTTCGCCTGGACGGTGCTCTCCGCACTGGCCGGCGAAGTGGACTCGGCTGTGGCCGAGGACCGTACGGTCAGCATCAGCCTGCACAAGAAGCGCGGCGCTGCCCCAGGGGCATCGTGACAAATGCCAAGGGGCCAGCACCGGACGAGGGGGCCGGTATGAACGACCTGGAGCATGACTCGGCTGTCGGCCGCCACGAGATGGCCGCCGATCCGGCGATCCCGGAGCAGGCCAGGCCGCACCCGGCCGAACCGAGTCAGCGAGCCGAGCAGCCGGAGCGGGCAGAAACGATGGACCAGGACCAGCACCCCACGGACGGCCGCGGCAGCCCGAACGGCCGGTCCGGTCATGAGGGTCGGCACCCCGTCGACCCTCATGACCGCAGCGGTGCGCGGGCGCTCTTCATCGAGCTGCGCGTGCTGCCCGACGGGTCGCCCGAGCGCGCCGAGCTGCGCAACCGTCTGGTCCGGATGCATCTCCCGCTGGTCGAGCACCTCGCCCGCCGCTTCCGCAACCGCGGCGAGCCGCTCGACGACCTGACCCAGGTGGCCACCATCGGCCTGATCAAGTCGGTGGACCGCTTCGACCCCGATCGCGGTGTCGAGTTCTCCACCTACGCGACACCGACCGTCGTGGGTGAGATCAAGCGGCACTTCCGCGACAAGGGCTGGGCGGTGCGGGTCCCCCGCCGGCTCCAGGAGCTGCGCCTGTCGCTCTCCACCGCCACGGCCGAGCTCTCCCAGCAGCACGGCCGGGCCCCCACCGTGCACGAGTTGGCACAACGGCTCTCCATCAGCGACGAGGACGTACTCGAAGGGCTGGAGTCCGCGAACGCGTACAGCACCCTCTCGCTGGACGTCCCGGACACCGACGACGAGTCGCCGGCAGTCGCCGACACCCTCGGCTCCGAGGACGTCGCGCTGGAGGGCGTGGAGTACCGGGAGTCGCTCAAGCCGCTGCTGGAGCAGCTCCCGCCGCGCGAGAAGAAGATCCTGCTGCTGCGCTTCTTCGGGAACATGACGCAGTCGCAGATCGCCCAGGAGGTCGGCATCTCCCAGATGCACGTCTCCCGGCTGCTCGCCCGCACGCTCGCCCAGCTGCGCGACCGGTTGCTCGTGGAGGAGTAACCACCACGGGCCTCGCAGGACCGATCCTGCAGGGCCCGTACCGGTCGTACACGGGCACCCGCCGGAGGACCGCCGCGCGAGCGGGCACGGTGCCGCCGAGGCGTGTCGTGGGCACAACGGCGTGCCCACCCGCAGCGACCCAACAGGCCGCCGCCGAGCCGATGTTCACCCCTCGGCTTCTCCGGCGCCCGGCCACAGCGAACGGCCACTCCCGCACCGCAGTCCCTCCCGCGCACGGCTCAGCGCGGCGTACGCGCGGCCCGACGCATGGGCCTCCCCGCGACCCGCAGCACGGGCGTACGCGCGGCCCGACGCACCCGGCTCAGCCCGCGTCCGCGGGCCCCGGCTCGGACCGGAGCACGGCGTGCGTCTTCGGGTGGAAGAGGCACACCAGCGCGGCAACGGCCACCACTGCGGTCGCCATCCCCGCCACGTACAGCACTCCCTCGCTGCCTGCCATCTGCCAGCCGACCGGAAGCGCGAGCAGCTGCAGGAAGATCGCGGGCCCGCGGCTCCACTTGCTCAGCACCCACAGCCCGCGCGCGGTGCCCAGCGGCAGCAGCGCGAGCACCAGCAGCGTGATCGCCCCGGTCACGGCCTGGGTGACGCTGTCCGGCTCGGAACCCGCGAGCAGCATCACCAGCGTCTGGAGCCCGACGCCGGCGAGCGCCAGACCCTCGATCGCGACCAGGACGGCGGCGACGATCACCCGGGTCGGTCGGATCGGCCCCGGCTCGGCGGGTTCGGCGGGCGCGGGGGCGGCGGCTTCCTTACTCACCCGGCCAGCGTAGCCCGACGGCCGAACCCCTCCCCCGCCCGCGCCGGCCGATCCACCGCTGCCGGTCCACCCCCGGGTCGGGAGCGGCCTCCCACGGTCGGGCTGGGAGGCTCCCCGCGCAGGTGGGTACCCTGCACCTCATGCGTGCGCTCCTTGTGGTCAACCCGAAAGCCACCACCACCAGTACGCGGACCCGCGACGTGCTCACCCACGCGCTCGCCAGCGACCTCAAGCTGGAGGTCGCCACCACCGAGCACCGCGGCCACGCCCGCGACCTCGCCCGCCGCGCGGCCGACGGGGGACAGATCGAGCTGGTGATCGCCCTCGGTGGCGACGGCACGGTCAACGAGATCGTCAACGGCCTTCTGCACGAGGGGCCCGACCCCGACCGCCTGCCCGGCATCGCCGTCGTGCCCGGCGGCTCGACGAACGTCTTTGCCCGCGCCCTCGGGATGCCCAACGACGTGGTGGAGGCTACGGGCGCTCTGCTGGACGCGATAGCCGAGCGGCGCTCGCGCACGATCGGCCTCGGCCTGGCGACCGGGACCCCGGACACCGCGGACGCGGAGGTGCCGGGCCGCTGGTTCACCTTCTGCGCCGGATTCGGGTTCGACGCCGGAGTGGTCGGCCGGGTCGAACAGCAACGGGAACGCGGCAAGCGCTCCACCCACGCGCTCTACATCCGTCAGGCGCTGCGCCAGTTCGCCGGCGAGCCGCATCGCCGCCGCGGCACGATCACGCTCTCGCAGCCCGGCGAGGAGCCGGTGGACGAGCTCGCGATGTCGATAGTCTGCAACGCCTCCCCCTGGACCTACCTGGGCAATCGTCCGGTGTACGCGGCCCCGCGGGCCTCCTTCGACACCGCTCTGGACGTGCTCGGTCTGACCAGTATGTCCACCGCCGCGGTGACGCGTTACGGCACTCAACTACTGCTTTCCTCGCCCGAGCGGGGCCCTCGCGGCAAGCACGCGGTCACCCGTCACGACCTGACCGACTTCACCTTGGAATCGCAGGCACCTTTGCCCTTTCAGATGGACGGCGACCACCTGGGACTGCGAAGCAGCGTTACCTTCACAGGCGTACGCCGCGCACTGCGTGTGATTGTGTAAGTAGAAGCACCCAAAGTCCTTCTACTCGAACGTTTAGGCCATGCTCCACCCACTAGAAGTACGGCTGTGAGCGAGGCGACACCAAGGAATCAAAAAAAGATTGCCGGAAGGGCTTGTATCCCACGCCGAGGTTTGCGAGTCTCTTCATGGCGATCGGGACAGCCCCTCACCGGGCCCCTTGAGAGCCACAACCCCCCTTACCAACACCTGGGACCCGCGTCACATTCGACTGCGGGACCTTCCGTTGTTGGGGGATTCGTGAAAGCGTTCACATTCACAAGCACACGTTACTTACCGCAATACGTAGGAGATGGAGCAGCCATGGACTGGCGTCACCGCGCCGTTTGCCGCGAGGAAGACCCCGAGCTCTTCTTCCCCATCGGCAACACCGGTCCTGCGCTGTTGCAGATCGAGGAAGCCAAGGCCGTCTGCCGCCGCTGCCCCGTCATGGAGCAGTGCCTGCAGTGGGCCCTGGAGTCCGGTCAGGACTCCGGTGTCTGGGGTGGCCTCAGCGAGGACGAGCGCCGCGCGATGAAGCGCCGCGCCGCCCGCAACCGGGCTCGTAAGGCAACTGCCTGACGCCCACCGCCCCCTTCGCGCCGCTGCCCCCCGAGCCGCAGCAACGCAGTGCCAGGGTGAAGAACAACGCCCGACACACTCACGCGAGTTGAGCCCCGTCGTGAATTTCACGACGGGGCTCTGCCGCGTTCCGACGCCCTTTCACCGGGTGATCACCGTTTCTCCCGCGAGTGCGCGGAAACGTCACTTCCCGCGAGTGCGAAGCGGGACGGGGATCAACGTTTCTCCGAGGTGAGCGGAATGTCGAAAGTGACGCGAGTACCGCCGTCCTCCCCCGGCGCCATGGTGAACAGCCCGCCCAACTCCCCCTCCACCAGCGTGCGGACGATCTGAAGCCCCAGACTGCTGGTGCGTTCCAGGTCGAAACCCTCCGGCAGCCCCTTGCCGTTGTCCTGCACCGTGACGATCAGCCGCGGATGCGAGGAACGCCCGGAGTGCGCGGAGTGCGCCGCGGACGAGGACGCACCGCGCACCGCACCCACCTCGACGGCGCCCTGCTCCCCGGGGCCGAAACCGTGCTCCAGGGCGTTCTGGAGCACCTCGGTCAGCACCATGGACAGCGGGGTGGCGACCTCCGCGTCCAGAATGCCGAAGCTGCCGCTGCGCCGCCCCTCCACCCTGCCGGGCGAGATCTCCGCGACCATCGCCAGCACCCGGTCGGCGATGGCGTCGAACTCCACGCGCTCGTCGAGGTTCTGGGACAGCGTCTCGTGCACGATGGCGATGGAGCCGACGCGCCGTACGGCCTCCTCCAGGGCCTCGCGTCCGCGCTGCGAGTCGATCCGCCTGGCCTGGAGGCGCAGCAGCGCAGCGACGGTCTGGAGGTTGTTCTTGACCCGGTGGTGGATCTCCCGGATGGTGGCGTCCTTGGTGAGCAACTCGCGTTCGCGCCGGCGCAGTTCCGTCACATCGCGCAGCAGTACGAGCGAACCGATGCGGTTGCCCTTGGGGTTGAGCGGGATCGTGCGCAGCTGGATCACACACTCGTTCCCCTCGATCTCCGTCTCGCGGGGTGCCCAGCCGCTCGCAAGCTTGACCAGCGACTCGTCCACCGGGCCGCGCACCGGAGCGAGTTGAGCGGTGGTGCGGCCCAGGTGGAGGCCGACCAGATCGGCCGCGAGGCCCAACCGGTGGTACGCGGAGAGGGCGTTGGGGCTGGCGTACTGGACCAGTCCGTCGGCGTCGAGGCGGATCAGTCCGTCGCCCACCCGGGGCGAGACATCCGTGTCGGCCTGCTGGTCGACGAACGGGAACGCCCCCGCGGCGATCATCTGCGCCAGGTCGGAAGCGCTCTGGAGATAGGTGAGTTCGAGCCGGCTGGGGGTGCGCACGGTCAGCAGGTTGGTGTTGCGCGCGATGACACCGAGGACCCGGCCGGCCCGGCGCACCGGAATGGACTCGACCCGCACCGGCACCTCCTCCCGCCACTCCGGGTCGCCCTCGCGGACGATCCGGCCCCCGTCGAGCGCGGAGTCCAGCAGCGGCCTGCGACCGCGCGGCACCAGATGGCCGATCATGTCGTCCTGGTGGGAGGTCGGGCCCGTGTTGGGACGCATCTGCGCGACCGACACGTACCGGGTGCCGTCGCTGGTCGGCACCCAGAGCACGAGGTCGGCGAAGGAGAGGTCCGAGAGCAACTGCCACTCGGAGACCAGCAGATGGAGCCAGTCGAGGTCGGCCTCGCCGAGGGCGGTGTGCTGCCGTACGAGATCGTTCATGGAGGGCACACGGACGAGCGTAGTCGCTGCCGTCGCCGAGCCCCGTACCGCCCGCCCTCGAGCCCGGTACGCCGCTACGGGCGCTGCGGACGCGGCGAGCCACGTACGGACCCGTGCGACACGTACGGACGGGCCGGCGGCACGCGCGGGCGCGGTGGGAGCGGCGTCGGGGTCGGGTGTCCTGCCCCGGGGCTCCCGTTCGGCTTCCGAAGCGGCGGGCCGTCGGACCGGGACGCCGGGACGGGCCGCAGGAGGAACCGGCGCGGGCGGCGCGGGCACGCGCCGGATCGGGCCCGGAACGCACTTCGGGCCGCGGCGCCTGAACGGGACCCTCAGCCCGTCCGGCACCGCAGCCCGGAGCGATCGGAGATCTCGGCACCGTCAGGGCAGAAAGTGACCGCGATCTCGTTCCGCCCTCCTGTGCGGGGAGAGCGGAAGGGCTGTGCGTGCCCACGATTGTGGACTAGACCAGGCTTGTCTGTCCATGCTCTGAACAGACTCTCGCCACAAGCCTTCAATACGTGTCACGGCGCACCGCGTACGGGGCTCAACTCCCTTCTGCGGTACCGGCGATGACCTCCGCGGCGGCACGGGCGCAGACCCGGGCAGCGCCGTGTGTGGCGAGGTGGAGGGCGCCGGTCGGCGGCGCCTGCGGCACCCCCATCTCCACCACCACGGTGTCCGGCTCGGCCGCGACGACGGCTGCCAGCACCTCGGCCATCCACGCGTGCCGGTGCACGTCCCGTACGACCCCGACGATGGTGCGCCCGCCCGCCTCGGCGAGCACCCGGGTGGCCAGCGCCTCGGTGCCCTCCGCCTCGGCGTGCTCGCGACGGTAGTCGGCGGTGGTGGTGCCCGGCAGGAGCGGCTCCAGCTCGTTGGCCAGGCCCCACGGCGTCTCGTGGCCGACGGCGATGTTGCGCATCGGCGTGAAGGCGGCCACGTGCAGCTCGGAGTCACCGCTGCGGGCACCGGTGACGTGCAGGGCGCGACGGGCGGCGGCCAGGCCGACGTCGGCCCGTACCGGCCGCTGCGCCGCGGCACCGGCGTGCGCGGACGTCCACTCCGCCAGGGCGCGCACCCGGCCGGCCGCCTCGGCGAGGCGCTCCTCGGGAAGCTCGCCGCTGTGCACGGCGGCGACCAGCGCGTCGCGCAGTCGCAGCACGGTGGCCTCGTCCGACAGCCCGCCGCCGACGCAGATCGCGTCGGCGCCCGCGGCGATGGCGAGCACGGTGCCGTGTTCGACGCCGTGGTGGTCGGCGATGGCCTTCATCTCCACCGCGTCGGTGACGATCAGCCCGTCGAAGCCCAGGCCGCCCTCGGTGATCGGCGCGCGGAGCAGCCCGGTGAGCGCGGAGGGGCTGAGAGTGGCGGGCAGCGTCTCGTCCAGGGCGGGCAGCAGGATGTGCGCGCTCATCATCACCTTGGTACCGGCGGCCACGGCCGCGCGGAAGGGGACGAGTTCGCGGGCGTGCAGCGTCTCCAGGTCGGCGTCGATGCGGGGCAGCGCGTGGTGGGAGTCGACGGAGGTGTCTCCGTGTCCGGGGAAGTGCTTGGTGCTGGCGGCGACTCCGACGGACTGGAGGCCCTCGATGTAGGCGATGGTGTGCCGGGCGACCAGCTCCGGGTCCGCGCCGAAGGAGCGCACTCCGATGACGGGGTTGCCCGGGTTGGAGTTGACGTCCGCGGACGGCGCCCAGTTGAGGTTGACGCCGCACTCGGCGAGCCGGCGGCCGAGCTCGGCCGCGACGTCGCGGGTGAGGTCGGGATCGTCGACGGTGCCCAGTGCGAGGTTCCCCGGGAAGGAGGAGCCGGTGTGCGCCTCCAGCCGTGTGACGTCCCCGCCCTCCTCGTCGATGGCCACCAGCACCTCGGGCCGTACCGCCCTCAACTGGGCCGTGAGCTCGGCGAGTTGGGCGGAAGACTCGATGTTGCGGGCGAACAGGCCGACCGCGGTGAGCCCCTCGTCCAGACAGCGCAGCAGCCACTGGGGGGCCGTGGTCCCGACGAAGCCGGGCTGGAGCACCGCCAGCGCGTTCCTGGTGAGTGTGGACTGGGAGGAGGTGAGGGTGGTCATCGGTCGAGCTATCCCTTCACTGCGCCGGAGGTGAGACCCGCGGCCATCTTCTTCTGAACGATCATGAAGAAGATGACGACGGGCACGGCGACGATCACAGAGCCGGCCATCAGCCCGCCGTAGTCGGTGCCGCGGTCGGTGGTGAAGTTCATCAGCCACACGTTCAGCGTGTACTTGTCGTTGTCCTGCATGATGACGTACGCGAACAGGTACTCGTTCCAGGCGGTGATCAGCGAGAAGATCGAGGCCGCCGCGATGCCCGGCGCGAGCAGCGGGAACATCACCTTCCAGAACGCCTGCATCCGGGAGCAGCCGTCCACCATCGCGGACTCCTCCAGCTCCTTCGGCACGTTGATCACGAAGCCGCGGATCATCCAGATGCTGAACGGCAGCACCGAGACCAGGTAGACGACGATGACGCCCCAGTACTCGTTGAGCGCGCCCATGGAGTTCAGCTGTACGTAGATGGGGATCAGCATCGCGGTCGGCGGCAGCACCTGCACCACGATCAGGACCATCATGAACGCCTTGCGGCCCACGAAGTTGAAGCGGCCGATGGCGAAGGCGGCGATCGTGCCGAGCACCATCGCGCCGAGCACGGCGGTGACGCAGATGATGAGGCTGGACTGGATCGCCGTCCAGAAGAACCGCGTCTCGGTGGCACGTACGAAGTTGTCGAAGGTGATCGAGGTCGGGAAGAGCGACTGGTCGTAGCTGCGGATCTCGCTGTTGGGACGGAAGGCGCTGAGGACGAGCCAGTAGACCGGGAAGGCCATGACGACGAAGGCGACCAGCCCGAAGATGTTGAAGCCGATGCGGTTCGGCCTGCGTTCGGCCCGGTACCTGCGGGGCGCCGGCTTCTTCGGCGGGGTCTGCGCCCCTTCGGTGTCCGCGCCCTCGGAGGTGCGCGCGGTCGTGGTGGTGCTCACTCGACTTCTCCCGTCTTGAGCAGCTGACGCAGGTAGTACGCGGCGACGCCGGACAGCAGCAGCACGGTGATGAGGGCGATGGCGGTGCCCTGGCTGAAGGAGGAGCTGGTGAACGCCTTCTGGAAGGAGTAGATCCCCAGCAGCTCGTACTCGGGCTCCGGCTTGTTGCCCCGCATCAGGAAGACCTGGCCGAAGATGTTGAAGTCCCAGATCACCGAGAGGGTCGCGACCATCTGGAAGACGGGCTTGATCACCGGGAAGACCACGTGGTGGAAGACGCCCCAGGAGTTGGCGCCGTCCAGCTTGGCGGCCTCCTCCAGCTCCTTGGGCACCTGGGTCAGGGCCGCGTAGAGGGTGATGACGACGAAGGGGATCGCGCCCCAGATCACCACCGCCCCGATGATGGTGAAGCCCTGCCAGGGGTTGAGGAACCAGTTGTGGCCCTGGAAGTCCAGCCCCGGGATCCTGCTCAGCGTGCTGTTGATGACGCCGTAGTCGGAGTCGGACAGCCAGCGGAAGACCGAGGTCGCCACCAGCAGCGGCATCGACCAGGCGGCGATCAGTGCGCCGGTGAGCAGCAGCCGCACCCAGGGGGACATGCGCTGCATCGACATGGCGATGAGGAGACCCAGCGACATGGTGAGGCTGACGCAGACGACCATGAACAGGACGGTCTTGAACGTCACGGACCAGAAGTGGGAGTCGCCCAGGATCGTGCTGAACTGCTCGAAGCCGACCCACGGCGGTGAGTCGCCGGTCCACAGCTCCCGGCGGCCCATGTCCTGGAAGGACATGATCACGGTCTGGACGAGCGGCCAGGCGAAGATCGCGGCGATGGCCACGATCGCGGGGCCGATCAGCAGATACGGCAGCAGCGCCCCGCCCGTGCGGGCGGTGGCTCTGCCGCCGCCCTTGGGCCGGCCGGACTTCCGTCCGGTGGGCGGTGGGGGTTCGCTGTCGGCCGGTGGTGCGGCGGCTTCGGTGTCAGCGGCGGTCACTGTACGGCCTTCCGTTCGATCAGTTCACCACAAGCGCGGTACGGGCGGCGGCGGTTGAACCGCACGCCGGCCGACCGCGTGGGGTACGCGCCGCGGACTCGGGTGCGGTTCCGGCCCGCGGCGCGTACGTATGGGGGGGAGGCTCAGGCTTCGGTGTTGATCAGTTCGTTGATCTTGGCGTCGGCCTTCTTGGTCGCCGACTCCACCGAACCGCCGCGCACGATCTCCAGCAGCATGTTCTCCAGCACCAGTTGCTTCTCCACTGCCGTCCAGCCGGGGGCGATGGGGGTGAACCAGGCGTCCGGCACCGCGTTGGCGATCGGCGCGGTCTTCGGGTCCTTCTGGAGCGGTTCGAGCTGCTTGGTGTTGTTCGGCAGGATGTTCTTGGCCGAGAGCACCTTCATGGACTTCTCACTGGTGAAGAGGGAGATCCACTCCTCGCCGAGGTCCTTGACGTTGGACTTCTCGATCACCGCGAGGTCGGAACCGCCGATGAAGGAGGGCAGCGGCTTGCCGTTGGGGCCGGGCATTCCCGCGATGCCGACCTTGCCCTCCATCTTCGGGTTGCCGCTCTCGCCCTTGACCACGGACTCGGCCTCCCAGCCGTTGCCGTAGATCACGGCGGCCTTGCCGTTGGCCATCACGTTGGCGTGGTCCTGCTCGTCCTTGGTCTTGTCGGCGTTGTTCCAGTCCTTGACCAGGTCGACGTAGTGCTGGATGCCCTTGCGCGCCTCGGGCTTGCTGAGGCTGCCCTTCCACTCCTTGGCGCCCTCGTCGAACTCGGCGATCTGGCCGCCGTACCCGGCGACGTAGGACATCGCGGCGTACCAGTACTTGCCCGGCAGGTAGAGGGCGGAGAATGCCCTGTCGGAGCCGTACTCCTGCTCGACCTTCTTCAGGGCCTTCTTCAGGTCGTCCTCGGTCTCCGGGAGTTCCTTGGAGCCGGTGGACTTCTCGAACATCTCGGTGTTCATCACCGCGACCCGGGCGCCCGCGTAGTAGGGCACGCAGTACATCTGGCCCTCGAAGGTGCAGGTGTCCTTCAGCCCCTGGATCCAGGTGTCGCTGTTGTCGTACTTCTTCTCGTCGATCTCGGCCAGCGCGCCGTTGAGTATGTAGGTCATCGTCTCGGTGTTGCCGAGCTCGACGACGTCGGGGAACTTGCTGCCGCCGAGCGCGGTGTCCAGCTTCTTGGCCTTGTCGCCCCACTGCTGGAACTGCACCTTGACGTTGACCTTGGGGTACTTCTTCTTGAACTGCGCGTTGACGTCCTTGACCAGCTCGGGCCAGGTGCTCTCCGCGTCGTTCATCAGCCAGACCGTGAGCGTGTCGTCCCGGTCCGCGGGGTCTTTCGACGAATTGTCGCTGCCTGAACCACCGCAGGCCGCGAGCGTGGCGAGCATCGCCATGGAACCAATGGTCGCTGTGAGCTTCCGCCGCACGTCACACCCTCCTCAAGGATGTCGGATGGCCCCTCCCTACCGGACGGTCAACGCACTGGCACCGCGGGGAACTTGGGGCGCTGGCCCCAAATGGTCTGGACCAGTGCCCGCACTCTGGCCTAGACCTTTAAGGGTGTCAAGAGTGCCGGTGAGTGGCTCCGATGTCCGTTACGGGAACGACACCAACGCGACCCGGGCAGCCAACTCCCCCGGGCGGGCACCGACTTGCGCTCCGCCCTCGCGGCCCCGTGCGAGCGGCCCGACCCGCTGCCGCCGCCGACCCGCGCCGCACGGAGCGATCCCGGGAAACTCGCGTATCCCCTGGCCACACGCAGGCTGGAGCTCTTTAATGGTTTAGACCAGAATGGTGGCCCGTCGGCGGCCCCGGGGGGCCTGGGGAAGACCCGGGCGGTCACCGAGGTGTATAAGAAGGGGCGACCCGCCCGCCCGCGCCGGGCCTCCCTTGCCCGGAGCCGCTCCGGCACCGGGCGACCGCGCCCGCGCCGGGCACGGTGGAGGACTCGCCGCACAGGGGCAACGGACGGCGTCGCAACTGGCGGCCGGGCAGGGAAGTCGGAGGATGCGGTGACCGCAGCAGCACAGC
Organism: Streptomyces tardus; assembly: GCF_018101125.2. GTDB lineage: Bacteria > Actinomycetota > Actinomycetes > Streptomycetales > Streptomycetaceae > Streptomyces > Streptomyces tardus. Next base: position 532,957 of record NZ_JAELVF020000001.1, read on the forward strand.
AGGGGCCGAACGGACGCGTACGGGCCGGCGAGGACGGCGTGGGCCGCGCCCCGGCGGAGGCCGGTGCCGCAGGCCGTACGGCCCGGGTGCCGAAGTACTACCGTCTCAAGCGGCATCTGCTGGAGATGACCGAGACGCTGCCGCCCGGCACCCCGGTACCGCCCGAACGCACCCTGGCCACCGAGTTCGACACCTCCCGCACCACCGTGCGCCAGGCGCTCCAGGAGCTGGTCGTCGAGGGCCGGTTGGAACGCATTCAGGGCAAGGGCACCTTCGTCGCCAAGCCCAAGGTCTCCCAGGCGCTCCAACTCACCTCCTACACCGAGGACATGCGCGCCCAGGGCCTGGAGCCCACCTCGCAGCTGCTCGACATCGGCTACGTCACGGCCGACGACCGGCTTGCCGGGTTCCTCGACATCGACACCGGCGGCCGGGTGCTGCGCATCGAACGCCTGCGGCTGGCCAGCGGCGAACCGATGGCGATCGAGATCACCCACCTCTCCCAGCGCCGCTTCCCCGCTCTGCGGCGGAGCCTGGTGAAGTACGCCTCGCTCTACACCGCCCTCGCGGAGGTGTACGACACTCAGCTCGCGGAGGCCGAGGAGACCATCGAGACCTCGCTCGCCACGCCGCGGGAGGCGGGCCTGCTCGGCACCGACGTCGGGCTGCCGATGCTGCTGCTCTCCCGGCACTCCTTCGACAAGGAGGGCAAGCCGGTGGAGTGGGTGCGCTCGGTCTACCGCGGCGACCGGTACAAGTTCGTGGCCCGGCTCAGGCGGCCGGACCGGTAGCGGCGGCGCCCGGGAAGGTGTGGCGACCGGTTCGCCGCGCCGACGGCACGCGGCCGACGGCGCGCCGTGACGCCGCCGTTCGGCGCACATCGCGACCGCTCGGCTCCCACTCGACGGACGGCCTGGTGACGATCGGCGCGCTCTGCCTTAGATTTCCTGCGCGTTCGACTGAGGAGTCACCCCCGGAGTCGCAGGAAACGGAGTCGTCACCATGTCAGAACCGCCGCAGCACCACCCGACGAGCGCCAGTCCTCCGGTGGCCGGCTCAGTCCGAGGTCGATCGTCGTGTGGACCCTGGTCGCCATCGCCGGTGCCGTCGGATGGGCGATGCTCGCCCTCGCGCGCGGCGAGGAGGTGTCGGCGACCTGGATGGTGGTCGCCGCCCTCGGCACGTACGCCATCGGCTACCGCTTCTACTCGCGCTTCCTGGCCCACCGGGTCCTGAAGGTCGACAAGAACCGCGCCACCCCCGCCGAACGCCTCAACAACGGCGTCGACTTCCATCCCACCGACCGCCGGGTGCTCTTCGGGCACCACTTTGCGGCGGTGGCCGGCGCCGGGCCGCTGGTCGGCCCCGTGCTCGCGGCGCAGATGGGCTATCTGCCCGGCACGATCTGGATCGTGGTCGGCGTGATCTTCGCCGGCGCCGTGCAGGACATGGTCACGCTCTTCTTCTCCACGCGGCGCGACGGGCGTTCGCTGGGACAGATGGCCAGGGACGAGGTCGGCCCGGTCGGTGGAGCGGCGGCGCTGATCGCGGTCTTCGCCATCATGATCATCCTGCTCGCGGTGCTGGCGATGGTCATCGTCAACGCGCTCGCCGAGTCTCCGTGGGGCGTCTTCTCGATCGCGATGACCATCCCGATCGCGCTCTTCATGGGCTTCTACCTGCGGGTGCTGCGGCCCGGCCGGGTCACCGAGGTGTCGGTGATCGGCGTGATGCTGCTGCTGTTGGCGATCGTCTCCGGCGGCTGGGTGGCCGAGTCCTCCTGGGCGGAGACCTTCACGCTCTCGCCGGGCGCGCTGGTCGTGTGGATGGTGATCTACGGCTTCGTGGCCTCGGTGTTGCCGGTCTGGATGCTGCTGGCGCCGCGCGACTACCTGTCGACCTTCATGAAGGTCGGCACCATCGCGCTGCTGGCGATCGGTGTCATCGTCGCGATGCCGTCGCTGAAGATGCCCGCGGTCACCGAGTTCGCCTCGCGCGGTGACGGACCGGTGTTCGCCGGCTCGCTCTTCCCCTTCGTCTTCATCACCATCGCCTGCGGTGCGCTCTCCGGTTTCCACTCGCTGGTCGCCTCGGGCACGACGCCGAAGATGATCCAGAAGGAGACCCAGGTCCGGATGGTCGGGTACGGCGCCATGCTGACCGAGTCCTTCGTGGCCATCATGGCGATGGTCGCCGCCTGCATCATCGACCCCGGTCTCTTCTTCGCGATCAACGCGCCCGCCGGGGCCATCGGGGACACCGTCCAGTCCGCCTCGGAGGCGGTGGCGAACTTCGGGTTCACCATCTCCCCGCAGGATCTGACAGCCGCGGCCGAGGCGGTGGAGGAGGACAGCCTGCTCTCGCGCACCGGCGGCGCACCGACGTTCGCGCTGGGAATGTCGGAGATCTTCTCCGCCGTGATCGGCGGCGCAGGGATGAAGGCGTTCTGGTACCACTTCGCGATCATGTTCGAGGCGCTGTTCATCCTCACCACCGTGGATGCCGGCACCAGGGTCGGCCGGTTCATGCTCCAGGACATGCTGGGCAACGTCTACAAGCCGTTCCGCGAGGTCAGTTGGAAGCCCGGAGTGTGGATCGCCAGTGCGGTCGTGGTCGGCGGCTGGGGCTACTTCCTCTGGGCCGGAGTGCACGATCCGCTCGGCGGCATCAACCAGCTCTTCCCGCTCTTCGGTATCGCCAACCAGCTGCTGGCCGCCGTCGCGCTCGCGGTGTGCACCACGCTGCTGGTCAAGTCCGGGCGGCTCAAATGGGCCTGGGTCACCGCGGTTCCGCTGGCCTGGGACGTGGCGGTCACCCTCACTGCGAGCTGGCAGAAGATCTTCTCCGGAGACACCGCGGTGGGCTTCTTCGCCCAGCGACAGGTGTATGCGGACGCGATCGACGCGGGCAAGGTCATCGCGCCGGCCAAGGACATGGACGACATGCACACGGTCGTGCTCAACTCGACCGTGAACGGCGTACTGGCGGCCTTCTTCGCACTGCTGGTGATCGTGATCCTGGTGGACGCCGGACGCGTCTGCTACCGCGCGATCCGGTACCCGGAGCAGGTCGTGCTGCACGAGGCGAAGTTCGAGCAGTCCAGGATCGTCGCGCCGGCCGGGTTCTTCCCGACGGCGGAGGAGAAGGCCGAGCTCGCCGAGGCTTCCCGGTCCGATCGCGGTCACCCGGCCACCGGCGCACGGTGACCCAGCCATCGGGCCGGCTGAACGCCGCCGGTTCGCAGTCCTGTCGTCGGCGGGGGCGAACGGCCCCCGCCGACGCGGGAGTCCACCAGGAAGCACGAGGACACGGGTAGGGAAGTGAGAGAACACACAGGGCGGCTGCGCGAGTTGGCCGGAAAGCTGCGCTGGTACTGGCGCGAGCTGACCGGCGAGTCCGCGTACGACCGCTACCTCGCCCATGCCCGCGCCCACGATCCGGGTGCCTCTCCGCTCAGCCGCCGGGAGTTCGAACGACGGCGCACCGACGCCGCGGAGGACGACCCCCGCGAGGGCTTCCGCTGCTGCTGAGCCTCTCGCCGCGCGGAACCGGCGCTGTCCGGTTCCGCGCAACACCTCGGCCCGCGGGGCCCGTTCCACCGGAGCGGGCCCCGCAGCCGTACGCACCGCCGCCGCCACCCGGGAAGCCGGCCCGCGGACGACACGCCGAGGCTCGACAACGGTCCGGAAGGACACTGCAAACACTTCCCGAACCCTCCTCGGGCGCCGCTTCCGGGCTTGTCGCGGTCCGAGCACGCAGCAGCAAATCGATGACCCCGGGTCAGCAACAGACACAACATATGGGGGTACGCGAATCACGCACCACAAGATGTATGCTCGGTCTCGCTGCCGCAGCAGGGGAACCCGGTGCGAATCCGGGACTGTCCCGCAACGGTGTGTGCGCGGGCCCAGAAACGGCCGGGCGCGCGAGTCCGACGACCTGTCGGCAGCATCTCAAGACGTCCGGGTCTCGTGGGTTGGACTCCGGGACGCCATGTGAATCCACGGCCCCCCGCCGTCATTTCCGTGTGCGCCCCTGCTGTCCGCATCCCTCGAGCCCACTGCCGAGCGAGGGAGAGACCGCCCCGTGACCATCGCCCCCACGGAGCCCGTATCAGCAACGCTGTTGCGTACGCTGACCGATCTCACGGCCGATCTGACCGCCGTCGACCCCGACAGGGTGGCAACCGCCGCGCTGCGCGGTCGGAACGCCGGTTCGGACGACGCCGAACTGCGGTCGCTGGCCACCGAGGCCGCCGCCGCGTTGATCGGTGACGAGCCCGAGTACTCCCGGCTCGCCGCGCGGTTGCTGACCCTGGCCATCCGGGACGAGGCCGCGAGCCAGGGCGCGGTGTCCTTCGCCGCCTCCGTGGCGGCGGGCCACCGCGAGGGCCTGATCGGTGACAGCACCGCCGCGTTCGTGGCAGAACACGCTGTCTCGCTCGACGCGTTGGTCGACCGGGCGCTCGCCGACGGCGCCGACGACCGCTTCGGCTATTTCGGCCTGCGGACCGTCCACTCCCGCTACCTGCTGCGCCACCCGATGACCCGCCAGGTCATCGAGACGCCCCAGCACTTCCTGCTCCGGGTGGCCTGCGGACTGGCCGAGGACCACAGCGAGAAGGCGCTCGGAGACGTCGCCGAGCTCTACCGGCTCACCAGCACGCTCTCCTATCTGCCCTCCTCCCCCACACTCTTCAACTCCGGTACGCGGCACCCGCAGATGTCCTCCTGCTACCTGCTGGACTCGCCGCTGGACGAGCTGGACTCCATCTACGACCGCTACCACCAGGTCGCACGGCTGTCCAAGCACGCGGGCGGCATCGGCCTCTCCTACTCGCGCATCCGCGCCCGGGGTTCGCTGATCCGCGGCACCAACGGGCACTCCAACGGCATCGTCCCCTTCCTGCGCACCCTGGACGCCTCGGTCGCCGCGGTGAACCAGGGCGGCCGTCGCAAGGGCGCGGCCTGCGTGTACCTGGAGACCTGGCACGCCGATCTGGAGGAGTTCCTGGAGCTGCGGGACAACACCGGCGAGGAGGCGCGGCGCACCCACAACCTGAACCTCGCGCACTGGATTCCGGACGAGTTCATGCGCCGGGTCGAGGCGGACGGCGAGTGGTCGCTCTTCTCCCCCGCCGACGTCCCCCAGCTGGTCGACCTGTACGGCGCCGAGTTCGACGCCGCCTACCGGGCGGCCGAGGAGGCCGGGCTGGCCAACAAGACGGTGTCCGCCCGCCAGTTGTACTCGCGGATGATGCGCACCCTCGCGCAGACCGGCAACGGCTGGATGACGTTCAAGGACGCCGCCAACCGCACCGCCAACCAGACCGCGGAGTCCGGCCGGGTCGTCCACTCCTCCAACCTCTGCACCGAGATCCTCGAGGTCACCAACGACGGCGAGACCGCCGTCTGCAACCTCGGCTCGGTCAACCTCGCCGCCCACCTGGGCGACGACGGCGAGATGGACTGGGAGCGGCTGGACGCCACCGTCCGCACCGCCGTCACCTTCCTCGACCGCGTGGTGGACATCAACTTCTACCCGACCGAGCAGGCGGAGCGCTCCAACTCCCGCTGGCGGCCTGTGGGGTTGGGCCTGATGGGGCTCCAGGACGTCTTCTTCCGGCTGCGGCTGCCCTTCGACTCCCCCGAGGCCAAGGAGCTGTCCACCCGGATCTCCGAGCGCATCATGCTCGCCGCCTACGAGTCCTCCGCCGACCTCGCCGAGCGCCACGGTGCGCACGACGCGTGGGGCGAGACCCGTACCGCCCGCGGCGTGCTGCACCCGGACCACTACCCCGACGCCGAGCCCGCCTGGACCGAGCGCTGGGAGGCGCTGCGCACCCGGATCGCGAAGACCGGCATGCGCAACTCGCTGCTGCTGGCGATCGCCCCGACCGCCACCATCGCCTCGATCGCCGGTGTCTACGAGTGCATCGAGCCGCAGGTCTCCAACCTCTTCAAGCGCGAGACGCTCAGCGGTGAGTTCCTCCAGGTCAACACCTACCTGGTGGACGAGCTGAAGCAGCTCGGGCTGTGGAACGACGAGACCCGTCAGGCGCTGCGCGACGCCAACGGCTCGGCCCAGGAGCTGCCCGGTGTCCCCGAGGACGTACGGACGCTCTACCGCACCGCCTGGGAGGTCCCGCAGCGCGCGCTGATCGACCTGGCCGCGGCCCGTACGCCCTACATCGACCAGAGCCAGTCGCTGAACCTCTTCATGGCCGCGCCGACCATCGGCAAGCTCAGCTCGATGTACGCCTACGCCTGGAAGCGCGGCATCAAGACCACGTACTACCTGCGTTCGCGCCCGGCCACCCGGATCGCCCAGTCCGCGCGGGCGGCGACCGTGAGCCAGAAGTCCCCGACCCCCATCCCCGCGCAGCAGATCGCCGAGGCCGAGGAAGCCGTCGCCTGCTCGCTGGAGAACCCCGAGTCCTGCGAGGCCTGCCAGTAATGACCACCACACCGGAAGAGACCAGGCCCTCCGCCGGCCACACCGCCTCCGCCGCGTCCAGCCAGAAGAACCTGCTCGACCCGGGCTTCGAACTGACGCTGCGCCCGATGCGCTACCCGGACTTCTACGACCGCTACCGGGACGCGATCAAGAACACCTGGACCGTGGAGGAGGTCGACCTCCACTCCGACGTGGCCGACCTCGCCAAGCTGTCGGCCGGCGAGCAGCACATGATCGGCCGCCTCGTCGCCTTCTTCGCGACCGGCGACTCGATCGTGGCGAACAACCTGGTCCTGACGCTGTACAAGCACATCAACTCCCCGGAGGCGCGGCTCTACCTGTCGCGGCAGCTCTTCGAGGAGGCCGTGCACGTCCAGTTCTATCTGACGCTGCTCGACACCTATCTGCCCGACCACGACGAGCGCGTCGAGGCGTTCGCCGCGGTGGAGAACATCCCCTCCATCCGGGAGAAGGCGCAGTTCTGCTTCAAGTGGATGGACTCGGTCGAGAGCATGGACCGGCTGGAGACCAAGGCCGACCGCCGTCGTTTCCTGCTGAACCTGATCTGCTTCGCCGCCTGCATCGAGGGGCTGTTCTTCTACGGCGCCTTCGCCTACGTGTACTGGTTCCGCTCGCGCGGACTGCTGCACGGTCTGGCGACCGGCACCAACTGGGTGTTCCGGGACGAAAGCTGCCACATGGACTTCGCCTTCCACGTAGTGGACACCGTCCGCCAGGAGGAGCCCGAGCTCTTCGACGAGGAGCTCGGACGCGAGGTCACCGACATGCTCAAGGAGGCCGTCGAGGCGGAGCTCCAGTTCGGTCGCGACCTGTGCGGCGAGGGACTGCCGGGCATGAACACCGAGTCGATGCGCGAGTACCTGCAGTGCGTCGCCGACCAGCGGCTCGTACGCCTCGGGCTGGAGCCGGTGTTCGGCTCGGAGAACCCGTTCGGCTTCATGGAGCTTCAGAACGTCCAGGAGCTGACGAACTTCTTCGAGCGCCGGGCCTCCGCCTACCAGGTGGCCGTCGAGGGCTCGGTCAGCTTCGACGACGAGTTCTGAGGCGCTGGGGCTCTGAGCCTGTGGGGCTGTCTGCGGCCCTGGGCCTGTGAGGCTCTGAGGGCGCGCCCCGCGCAGCTCGGCAACGCGGCCCGCCCCCCGACGCACGGGGAGGCGGGCCGCGTTGCTGCGCGCTGGGGGCCCGCCGGGGTCAGCAGCCGCCGCAGTTGTGGAACGTGATGTCCCAGTGGTTGCCCTCGCGGTAGTAGACGTTGCCGGAGCCCGACTGCCACTTGCTGCCGCCGATGTAGGCGAAGTTGGCGTCCACGTAGTTCTGGATGCAGCTGGAGAGCGACATGTCGAGCTTGTAGCCGTTCCAGTGGCTGTACTGGCCGTCGGCGTGGCCGGTCTCGGTGCCACCGGTCACGTTGATGGCGCAGCCGCTGGCCGACTTCAGCGTGATGGCGCCGCGCACGGTGTGGTCGTGGATCTGCTCGAAGGAGGTGCAGTTGGGCTTGTTGCGGTCCGAGCAGTTGCCGCTGGAGGTCCAGGGGATGCCGGCGCCCTGGAACATCGAGGCGGCCTGCGAGTGGCTGATCTTGGCGGCGCTGCCGACGTCGCCGGCAGCGCTGTCCGCCTGGGCCGAGCCGGGGACGACGAGCAGCGGCAGCGCCAGCACCGCGCCGATGGCGACGGTCCGCTTCGCGAGCTTCTTCATGTGGGGGTACCTTCCGGTTCTGGTGGTGAAGTGGGGTCTTGAGGGCGGCTGCACACCGGCACGGTTCGTACGGGCGCGCTGCTCGCTGAAAGGGCCGGTCCGACCGGGCTCAGATCCCGCAGCCTGGGGCCGACCAGAACTTGGCGGGCCGGTGGTCGACATGGGTGTGGTCGTCGTGGCCCGGGTATCCGGGGCCGAGGATGCCGTTGAATCCGTGGTCGCGGGCGGCCTGGGCGAGGGTGCACAGGGAGTGCGGCGAGGCACCGAGGTCGGCCGAATCACCGTACAGATGGCGGCTGTCGGGCGCGCCGCCCACCGCGTCGTTGCAGGCGACGGAGCGGAATCCGCTGGTGACCCGGATCGGCTGGTCGCCGAGCGCCCTGCGCATCGCCTCCAGCTTCCACATGGTCCGCTTCGCGTTCTCCCTGGCCTCGGTGGCGCTCACCTTCCCGCCGCTCCAGTCGGAGTTGCAGGTGTTGAGCTCGCTGAACTCGAAGTGCACGGGTGAGCAGTCCGGACTCTGCAACTCGTAGATCTTGTCGAAGGTGCCGGAGTCGGCGACGCCGGTGGACTCCAGCCCGTACGCGGTCTGGAACCGTCCGACCGCGGCCTCGGTGGCCGGCCCGAAGTCGCCGTCGACGGTGAGCACTTCACCGGAGGCGGGGTGGCCGGCGACCCGGACCTGGAGTTCGGTCACATCGGCGCCGGTGTCGCCCGAGGCGAGCGTGCGGTCCCAGGTGAAGCACTCGTCCGCCTGTGCGGTACCGGCGGTGGCAGCCGTGAAACCCACCATTCCAGTCGTGGCCATGACAAATACGAGAAGGGCCCTCGGCACACGTCGTCTCCACATGGGACCCGAGATTGGCCCACCGCTCACAACGCGTCAACTACGCGCGGAGAACTGTCAGTGGGCGGACCATTGGCACCCCTGCCACCATGGCCGATGCAGTCAGACGCACCCCGAGCGGCGAGGCCGTGACAGCCGTACGGCCGCCTCGCGCCGTGCATCGGCGCGGGCGACCGCAGCGGGCCGGAAGGCCGACTCAGTCGTTGGGCACGGTCTCGTAGCGGGGCGTGCCCTCCTCCATCTGACGCAGCGCGTCCTTGCGCTCGCGCTTGGAGAGCCGGTCGATGTAGAGCCGGCCGTAGAGGTGGTCGGTCTCGTGCTGGAGGCAGCGTGCGAAGTAGCCGCTGCCGCGCACCACGATCGGCTTGCCCTCGGCGTCCTGGCCGCGGACGACCGCGACGTCGGGCCGTGCCAGCGAGGCGTACGCCGTCGGCACGGACAGGCAGCCCTCGTTGCTGTCGTCCAGATTGCGGCGCTCCGGCGGGAGTTCGTCCAGAACCGGGTTGCAGACCACACCGACGTGGCGCAGACCGTCGTCGTCCGGGCAGTCGTAGACGAAGACCTTGCTGTCCACACCGATCTGGTTCGCGGCGAGCCCCACACCCTCGGCGGCCCGCTGGGAGGCGAACATGTCGTCGACGAGCGCCGCGAGTTCGGGGCCGAACTCCGTGACGTCCGCGCACTCGCGGTGCAGCACCGCGTTCCCCACCACGGTGATCGGACGGGCCGTGCCCCGCTCGCGGTACGCCTGCTCCCGCGCCTCGCAGTCCTCCGTGTCGACGATGAACTCGTCCTCGGCTGTCTCGTCCGTAGACCGGGTCTCCTGCTGCTGGGCCATTTCCGCCGTACGCCTTCCTCAACCGACCAGATATCGGCCTACAGGGTACGGGGCCGCGCGAAGCGCCTCAGCAGACCTCTTCCAGATCACGCCACGCACGCGAATCCGGGCTGTCCGCGACCCAGCCGTCCAGCAGGCCCTTCACCAGGCCGCGCGGGGCAGCGATCCCGCACTCGCGCTCCGGAGTCCACAGCAGGCCCGGTCCTCCGGGCGCCATGTGCCCGAGCGGGCCGGGCCGACCCGGTGCGCTGTGGTCGTGCGGATCCTGGCGCAACTCGCCGTCGCCCTGGTCGCTGGGCATCCGCGACTCCGAGCACGACCGGCACAGCAGCCGCACCGAGGACGACCAGTCCTCGGCGGCGAACCCGGCCTCGGCCGCGAGCGCTTCCAGCGCGTCCCGGTCCTCCTCGGTCGCCGCCTCCAGCAGCACCACCCAGGTGGGCACCGGCGAGGGCGCCCAGAGCTCTATCTCGTCGAAGACCGGGTACGCGGAGAGCGACGCACCGGACAACAGCGTGCGCTCACCGTGCGGTACACCGTCGTGCAGCACGACCTCGCCCCAGCGGCGCCCCGAGGACGGCAGCGGGATGGACTGCACCTCGATGCGGGCCGGGTCCAGCCTGCGCCCCCAGACCACCTCCGCCTCGCCCTCCGGCGACAGCCGCACGGCGGAGCTGCCCAGCCCCATGCCTGTCGGCTCGGCGTTCGGGGACGCCTCGGCCGGCGCCGGGCCGGGCACCCGGAGGCCGTACGCCTGCCAGGCGCGCCGTGCCAGCGGCCAGTCCTGCAACGCGGTGGCGGCGATGCCCAGGTTCCACCAGTCCGGGGCGCCGGCGGACCGGTCCAGCAGCGCCACGGCTCGCAGGCCCGCGACCCTGGCACGGTCCCAGTCGTGCCGGAACTTGTGCAGCAGTGCGAGGTTGAACCAGGACTCCGACAGCCAGGGTTCGAGATCGGCGGCACGCGTCAGCAGCGCGCCCGCATCCTCGTAACGGCCGTCGCCGATGAGGGTGAACGCGCGGTCGGTGGCCAACCGCCAGTCCGTGGACGGCCGATGCCGCACCCTGCCGAAGAACTTCACGATGATCCCGCCTGGTTCCCGCCTGTTGGTAGTGGAGATACCCGTCCGAGGGCTCGCGAGGTCGCCGAGGACCCCGCTTCGCTCGCTCGGGCCGCTGTTCCCGCATCCAACCATGCCCACCTCGCGGTGTGCTCATTACCCAGGAGTCGAACCGATCCGGTCCGGCGACGAGGTAGTCGTCCGGCCCGATTCGGACACCGGCTCGACAGTTGGCCGTACGTCCTGGGATCAGCTTGCTTCACCGCACGGAGGCACGCGAGGGGAACGCGAGGGGAAGGGGAACAGGAGACGCCGCGGAGCACCGGCGGACGGACGAGCGAGGGGGCAGGCGGGCCGCGCAGCCCGGGCCGCGCAGGTCGGGGCTTCCTGCCGGTTTCTCTGCGTCCAGCTGTCCGCCAAGGGTCCTTACCCGCAACGCTCCACTCGCGGCTCCCCGGCCGCGGCTCGCTGCCCGCAGCAGGCCCTCAGAGCCCCTGCCCACGCGCCGCGGCCGGTGGCGCCGTACGCGGCCCCGGGACGCACGCGTACGGGCCGGGCGGCGTCCGGGAGCCACCGCGGCAGGTGCAAGGGCGCATCGAGGAGCCCGGGCGAAAGAGTCGAGCCGCGGGCCCGCGAGGGGCCCGCGGGCTCAGTGGGTCTGCTTGCGGGGCCCGCCGGGCTGCGGGGCCTCCTGCGCGGCGGAACCGTCCGTCTCGCTCCGCCCCTCGGGGACGCTCTCGGCAATGTCCTCGGAGGGCGAGTGCCGGTAGCCGGCCATGTCGACCACGGTGTCCTCGGGCAGCACCTCGCCGGCCCGGATCAGATCGATGCGGTCCATGACCTTCGAGCGCAGGTCCGAGGGCACGTCGTCGTGGCCGCAGCACCGCTTGACGAGCTTCTTGACCGCCTGCTCCAGGCCGTACTTCTCCAGGCACGGGGAGCACTCGTCGAGATGCTCGGCCAGCTTGTCCCGATCGACGTCGGGCATCTCCTGGTCCAGATACTCGTAGAGATGGTCCAGAGCGTCGGAGCAGTTCGTCTCTTTCGGGTCAGAGCTGCTCATGAGCCCGCGCCTTTCCGGTTGTGCGACTCGTCCAACCCTCCGGCGGCGACGCCTGCCGGGACCATGCCGCGCTCGCGGGCGTAGTCCTCCAGCATTCCGCGAAGTTGTCTGCGACCGCGGTGCAGACGGGACATCACCGTGCCGATGGGCGTACCCATGATGTCGGCGATCTCCTTGTAGGCAAAGCCCTCCACGTCCGCGAGGTAGACCGCGATGCGGAACTCCTCGGGGATCGCCTGGAGCGCCTGCTTCACGTCCGAGTCCGGGAGGTGGTCCAGAGCCTGGGACTCCGCGGACCGCAGGCCGGTCGACATGTGCGACTCGGCACGGGCGAGCTGCCAGTCCTCGATCTCCTCGGCGGCACTGCGCTGCGGCTCCCGCTGCTTCTTGCGGTAGGAGTTGATGAAGGTGTTGGTCAGGATGCGGTACAGCCACGCCTTGAGATTGGTGCCCTGGCGGAACTGGTGGAAGGACGCGTACGCCTTCGCGTACGTCTCCTGGACCAGGTCCTCGGCGTCGGCCGGATTCCGCGTCATACGGAGCGCGGCGGAGTACATCTGGTCGAGAAAACCCAGCGCATCGCGCTCGAAACGGGCGCTGCGCTCGCTTTCGCTCTCCACCCGGGTGCCCTCGTCCTCGGAACCGGCGACCGGACCCACCTCCTCGGTAGCGGCGGCGAGCCCGTGCGCGAACCCGCTGGCATCGGAGAATAGCGAATCGGCCATCCCTCGGCCTGCTGTGTCCACCGGCCGGATGTGCGCGGCACCGGCCAGCGCCAGCGTGGCCCAGTCCAGGTCAGCGGCCTGGGGACGCTGCGGGCAGGCTACAGAACCCATGCTTGCGGCTCCCTCTCAGTGCGGTGGCTCGGACCGGCCGGTCTCGTGCCGGACACTCCGCACAACAGCCCTCACCCGCCGTTCATTCCCGATCCGCCGGACCGGCCGAAAACCCGTAGTGAGACCTCGCTCACAGAAAGCCGATCCCCGGCGGAGTCAGGCCCGTTGGCGCTCCAGCCAGCCGGCGACCGCCTCGGTGATGACAGCCATCGCGTCGTCCTCGGAGAGGTCCGCCTTCTTCGGCACCGCGAATCCGTGGTCGGCGAAGGGCACCGCGACCGGACGCTCCCGGGCGGGGAACTCCTCGGGCCGCCCGAACGGATCACGGGCGCCCTGCACCACCAGCACCTCCCCGACCGCCTTCCGGGCCGCGGTCAGTTCCTCGATCCGGGACTTCTCCGGACGGCCCGGCGGATGCAGCGGAAAGGAGAGCGCCAGCACCGCGCGGGCGCCCAGCTCCCCCGCCGTGCGGCAGGCGACCCGCGCACCCGCGCTGCGCCCACCGGCGGTGATCGGGAGCTGCTCCCGCTCCAGCGCGGGCCACAGCGCGCGCCAGCACGAGTCCAGGGTCTTCGGCGCGGGCGCCACCTTCCGGCCCGCGACCCGCCAGGGCTGCTCGACGAGCGCGACCGTCACACCGCGCGCGGGCAGGGACTCGGCGAGCGCGCGGAGGTCGCGGGCCTCCACGCCGCCGCCCGCCCCGTGGCCGAGCGCCAGCAGGGTGCGCGCGGAGGCGGCACGGTGCCAGTGGATCCTGGCCGGTCCGGCCGGGGTGGGGACCTGGGAGGCGGTGGGTTCGGAGGCCATGGCCCCATCGAAGCACCGCGGCCGGCCGGCGCACCAACACCCGCGCCCGTACGGCGGGTTGGCCACACTCGTCCCGACGGGGCCGAACCCCGCCGATCCCGCCCGCACCCGGCCCGCGCGCCAGAGCCCGCCCGGGTCAGAAGAGCGTGCCCAGCTCCGGTTCGGCCAGTTCGTCCTTCAGCTGCGGCCCGTTGTTGCGGACGTTCGAGACAGCGGTGCCCACCGGGTACGCGCGGTGGCGCCCGGTCGGCAGCGCGCTCGTCAACTCCCGCAGCTCGTCGGGGTCCTGGTGCCGCGGGTCGAGCCAGCTGTCCCAGCGGTCGGCGGGCAGTGCGACCGGCATCCTCGGGTGGATGTCGGCGAGTGAACGCGGACCGCCCTCCGCCGCGTCCGGCAGCAGGTCGGTCTCGGCCTCTGTGGTGAGCACGGTGCAGGTCGCCCACCACGCGCTCGGGTCGCCCTGCGGCACCGACGGGTCGCGCCAGAACTCGTAGAGCCCGGCGAAGGCCATCACCGAACCGTCCACCGGTGTGACGAAGTACGGCTGCTTGCGCGGGCGTTTGCGCTTGCCCTGCTGCTCCAGATCGAGTTCGCCGCTCGCGGTGACCCACTCGTAGTACCCGTCCGCCGGCAGCAGACAGCGACGGGAGAGGAACGCCCTGCGGTAGGCGGGCTTCTCCGCGACCGTCTCCGAACGGGCGTTGATCATCTTCACCGCGCTCTCCGGCGACTTCGCCCAGGACGGTACGAGCCCCCAGCGCAGCTCGCGCAGCTGCCGCACCGGGACCGGGTCGCCACTGTGGCGCAGCGGGCGGTCGAGCACGGCCGGCACGCGGTCCGTGGGTGCGACGTTGTAGTTCGGGTGGTCGCCCGCGAGGGCCTCCTGCGGGTCCCGTCCGGACACGTCGAAGAGCCGGACCAGGTCCTCCGGCTTCTGGCTGGCTGCATACCGTCCGCACATGAGTGCCAGACTGCCACGGCACTCGTGGGCCGCGTCGAGCGTTGGGGCGGTGGTACGGGGATCGGCGGAGACGCGTGGACGAGCAGAGGGGGACATCACAGCCATGACGGATGTCTGGGACGAAGTGACCGGCACCCAACCAGCGCCCGAGACCTGGCTGGTCCTCGCGGTCGCGGCGGTGGCGCTGCTGGTGGTGAGCGTCCGTCCGAGCTGGCTCATCGCCCGCAACGCGGTGACCATCGCCCACGAGGGCGGCCACGGCCTCGTGGCGCTGCTCACCGGCCGCCGCCTGGACGGCATACGGCTGCACTCCGACACCTCCGGGCTGACCGTCTCGCGCGGCAAGCCGACCGGCATCGGCATGGTGCTGACCGCCGCCTCCGGCTACACCGCACCCTCGCTGCTCGGCCTGTTCGGCGCCTGGCTGCTCACCACCGGGCACATCACCGCACTGCTGTGGGGTGCGACAGCTCTGCTGCTGGCGATGCTGATCATGATCCGCAACGTCTACGGCGCCCTGAGCGTGATCGTGACCGGTGGCCTGTTCTTCGCGGTCTCCTGGTTCACCGAGCCCGAGGTGCAGTCGGTGTTCGCCTACGGGGTGGTGTGGTTCCTGCTGCTGGGCGGGGTCCGGCCGGTCTTCGAGCTCCAGGCGAAGCGGCGGTACGGCGGCGCCCGGGACTCCGACGCCGACCAGTTGCAGCGGCTGACCCACGCTCCGGCCGTGGTCTGGCTGCTGCTCTTCCACGCCGTCTCGCTCTGCTCGCTCATCGGCGGCGCGCGCTGGCTGCTGGGCTGGTGAAGGGCGCGAGGAGACGCCACAGGGCGGGTCGGGCCCGTACCGCACCCACTAAAGTGTGGGCATGACCGACGAGTCCACGCACAGCGCGCACTGGCCCGCTCCGCTCGCCCGCGGCCCCGTGAAGGCCACCGTCACCGTGCCCGGCTCCAAGTCGGTCACCAACCGCGCTCTGGTGCTGGCCGCCCTGGCCTCCGAGCCGGGCTGGCTGCGCAGACCGCTGCGGTCGCGGGACACCCTGCTGATGGCGCAGGCGCTGCGCGCCCTGGGCGTGGGCATCGAGGAGGGCATCGGCCCGGACGGCACCGGCGAAGCGTGGCGCATCGTCCCGGACGAGCTGCGCGGCCCGGTCACCGTGGACGTCGGCAACGCCGGTACGGTCATGCGCTTCCTCCCGCCGCTCGCCGCGCTGGCGGACGGCCCGATCCACTTCGACGGCGACCCGCGCTCGCACGAGCGTCCGCTGCACGGCGTCATCGACGCACTCCGCACGCTCGGCGCCGGCATCGAGGACGACGGTCGCGGCGCGCTGCCGCTGACGGTGCGGGGCACCGGCTCGCTGGCCGGGGGGCCGGTCACCATCGACGCTTCCTCCTCCAGCCAGTTCGTGAGCGCGCTGCTGCTCTCCGGCGCCCGGTACAACCACGGCGTCGAGGTGCGGCACGTCGGCGGGAAGCTGCCGTCGATGCCGCACATCCGGATGACCGTCGACATGCTGCGGGCCGCGGGTGCGCAGGTGGACAGCCCGGAGGCCGGCGGCGAGCGGGACGTCTGGCGGGTCGCGCCCGGAGCGCTGCTCGGCCGCGACCTGGTCGTGGAGCCCGACCTCTCCAACGCCCAACCCTTCCTGGCCGCCGCCCTGTTGACCGGCGGCGCGGTCACCGTGCCGGACTGGCCCGCGCACACCACCCAGCCGGGCGACGCGCTGCGGGAGATCTTCACCGCGATGGGCGGCAGCTGCGAACTCACCGAGCAGGGACTGACGTTCACCGGATCGGGGCGGGTGCGGGGCATCGACATCGACCTCGGCGAGGTCGGCGAGCTCACCCCGGGCATCGCCGCCGTCGCGGCGCTCGCGGACTCCGAGTCCGTACTGCGCGGCGTCGCCCACCTCAGGCTGCACGAGACCGACCGGCTGGCCGCGCTCACCCGCGAGATCAACGGGCTGGGCGGCGACGTCACCGAGATCGAGGACGGGCTGCGCATCCGTCCGCGCCCGCTGCACGGCGGCGTCTTCCACACCTACGACGACCACCGCCTGGCCACCGCCGGGGCACTGCTCGGGCTGCTGGTGCCCGACGTCCGCGTGGAGAACATCGCGACCACCGGCAAGACGCTCCCCGACTTCCCCGACATGTGGCACGTCATGCTCGGTACGAGAGCCTGAGAGGCCGGGGCATGCGCCGTTACGGCAAGAACACCGACGAGGACGACATCCGGCACCGTCCCAGCCGCCGGGGAAGCCGCCCCCGCACCCGGATCCGGCCCAAGCACGAGGACGCGGCCGAGGGGCTGGTCCTCACCGTCGACCGCGGCCGGATCACCTGCCTCGTCGACAACCGCAGCATCACCGCGATGAAGGCCAGGGAGCTCGGGCGCAAGGGCGTGGTGGTCGGCGATCTGGTCGCGCTGGTCGGCGACCTCACCGGAGCCAAGGACACCCTCGCCCGGGTGGTGCGCGTGGAGGACCGCACCTCCGTGCTGCGCCGCACCGCCGACGACGACGATCCCTTCGAGCGGGTGATCGTCGCCAACGCGGACCAGTTGGCCATCGTCACGGCGCTCGCCGACCCCGAGCCGCGGCCCAGGATGATCGACCGCTGCCTGGTCGCCGCGTACGACGCGGGGATGGAGCCGCTGCTCGTCCTCACCAAGTCCGATCTCGCCCCCGCCGCCCCGCTGCTGGAGACCTACGCACCGCTCGGGGTGCGTACGGTCGCGGTGCACCACCACGAGGAGCCGGACGCGGTGCGGGAGTTGCTCAGCGGCCTGGTCTCGGTCTTCGTCGGCCACTCCGGTGTCGGCAAGACCACCCTGGTCAACGCGCTCGTACCGGCCAACCAGCGGGCGACCGGCGTGGTCAACGCGGTCACCGGGCGCGGACGCCACACCACCACCTCCGCGCTCGCCCTGCCGCTGCCGGACTCCGACGGCTGGGTGATCGACACACCGGGCGTACGTTCCTTCGGGCTGCACCACATCGATCCCTCGCGTGTGATCCACGCCTTTCCGGAGCTTCAGGCGGGCACCGAGGGCTGCCCCCGCGCGTGCAGCCACGACGAGCGGGACTGCGCGCTGGACGCCTGGGTCGCCGCGGGCCACGCCGATCCGGCCCGACTGGATTCCCTGCGGCGGCTGTTGGCCACCCGCGAGCGCCACGAGGGCGACTGAGCCGGCCCGCCCCGGCCCGGCCGCTCTCCGCCTCGATTTGATCCGCCTCGCCCTGGCCGCCTCGCCCCTGGTCCGCTCGCCCCGCCGCGATCCGCCGTCACCGTCGGGACGCGCTCCCGCGCGAGGCCGCGGCCCGACGGCCGGTCAGCTCTCCCGAGGGCGTTCGGGCACTCCGGCCCGCCCGTGTCCGGCGCCCGGCCCCTGTGCGCCGCCCCGCGTCGGCCCGGGGATCCGGCCCGGCTCGGGCGGGCGGGACATCCGGGCGGTCTCCGCGCCGCTGCCCATGCGTCGCTCGCCTTCGTCCGCGCGCAGATGCACCCACAGTGCGGTCACGACGTCCGCGACCCGGGCCGCCGCCTCGGGCTCCCTCGGCGGCGCGACGACGTAGGACAGCGCGAGCCGCAACCCCGCCTCACAGGCGCGGCGCCACGTCCGCGGATCCTCCAGCGGTACGGTTCCCGCCGCATCCAGCGCGGCCAGCATCCGGTCGCAGAGCCGGCTGAGCAGCTGCTCGGGCGAGAACTGGGGCAGCGGCAGCCGGGCGCTCCAGCCGCCGGTGAGGGCGGCCCGTACGACCGCCTCCTCCCGCGCCCGGTGGAGTATCCACACCACGCCGGTCGCCCAGCACACGGCGGGCTCGCCGCCCTCCCTGCGGGCGGTGGCCACGGTGGCGGCGGCGCCCTGGACGAACACCTCCACGCGCTGGCTGACCAGTGCGTTCCCCAGCCCTTCCTTGGAACTGAACTCGTTGTACAGGGTCTGCCGGGACACGCCGGCCACCGCCGCGACCTCGACCATCCGCACCGTGGACCACGGTCGGTTCTCGAGGATGGCCTGGGCCGCGTTCAGCAAGGTCTCGCGCGCTGTGGACATCGCTACCTTTCCGGGCCCCTGGGGGCGGGCCCGCGCACAGAATTGACGCACCGCCAGATGGTGTCAAGACATATGCCAGTCATCTGCCGCGCGGCGGCGCCCGGGGGTGCTTGGTGGTACCCCACCTGAGCACTGGATACTGTTCGGCCATGCCCGACTACCACGATGATCTGCGTCTTGCCCACGTACTGGCCGACGCCGCCGACGCCATCACGATGGAGCGCTTCAAGGCGCTGGACCTCAAGGTGGAGACCAAGCCGGACATGACTCCGGTGAGCGAGGCGGACAAGGCCGTCGAGGAGTTGCTGCGCAGTCAGCTCAAGCGCGCCAGACCTCGCGACGCGGTCCTGGGTGAGGAGTACGGCAGCGAGGGCACCGGCCCTCGACGCTGGATCATCGACCCGATCGACGGCACCAAGAACTACGTCCGCGGGGTTCCGGTCTGGGCGACGCTGATCGCGCTCATGGAAGCCGGCGAGGGCGGCGACCGGCCGGTCGTGGGCCTGGTCTCCGCGCCCGCACTGCACCGTCGCTGGTGGGCGGCCGAGGGCACCGGCGCCTTCACCGGGCGCAGCCTCTCGCAGGCGTCGAGGGTCCGTGTGTCGGGGGTCGCCCGCCTCCAGGACGCCTCCTTCGCCTTCTCCTCGCTGCACGGCTGGGAGGAGAACGGCAACCTCGACGGGCTGCTGGAGCTGAGCCGGGACTGCTGGCGCACCCGGGCGTACGGCGACTTCTGGCCGTACATGATGGTCGCGGAGGGCTCGGTGGACATGTGCGCCGAGCCCGAGCTGTCGCTGTGGGACATGGCAGCGCCGGCCGTCGTCGTGCAGGAGGCGGGCGGCACGTACACCGGCCTGGACGGGCGGCCGGGGCCGCACAGTGGCAGCGCGGCGGCCTCCAACGGCCTGCTGCACGAGGCCGTTCTGACGTACCTGGGAGGCTGACCGCCGCGCCCGTCGGGTCCGAGCACGGCACGTGTTCCGGCCGCTCGGGCCACGGCCGGCGCTCCGGAGCAGGCGGGCACGGAATCGTCCCGGGCGCGGGGCCGGCCGGGCGCCGTTGGGGCGCGGGAACCGCGGAGGGGCCGGAGCCTTTCGGCGTCCGGCCCCTCCGGGCACGGCGGTCGATCACCAGCGACGCAGGGCCGTTCCGTCGCCGTGATCAGTCCGCCCGCGCGAGGTGCCCGCCGCCGCTCGGGGGCGGGCCGCCTCCGTACTCAGGAGCGCAGGGCCTGCACCGCTGCCTCCAGGCGCTTGCCGTACTCCTCGTCCGCCTTGCGGAAGTTCTCGATCGCGCGCTGCGCGATGTCCTCCCGCGAGACCTGGGAGATGAAACCGGCCAGGTTGGCGATCAGGCGCTCCTGCTCCGCTTCCGACATCAGCCGGTAGAGGTTCCCGGCCTGGACGTGGTCGTTGTCCTCGGCGTGCGAGGGGGCGGAGTGGTCGCCGGTCACGCCGCTGACCTCGGTCGGCTCCCAGAGTGCGCGACCGGTCTCGGTCGGGCCGCCGAAGCTGTTGGGCTCGTAGTTCTTGGTGCGGCCGTGGCGGCCGTCGTACATCAGGCCGTCCCGGCCGTGGGAACGCGCCTCGGTGGCGTGCGGGCGGTTGACCGGCAGGTGGTCGGCGTTGATGCCCACCCGGTAGCGGTGCGCGTCGCCGTAGGCGAAGAGCCGGCCCTGGAGCATCTTGTCCGGCGAGGGTCCGATGCCCGGCACGAAGTGGTGCGGGGAGAAGATCGACTGCT
Organism: Streptomyces tardus; assembly: GCF_018101125.2. Classification (GTDB taxonomy): domain Bacteria; phylum Actinomycetota; class Actinomycetes; order Streptomycetales; family Streptomycetaceae; genus Streptomyces; species Streptomyces tardus. The sequence goes on from NZ_JAELVF020000001.1 coordinate 553,350, forward strand.
CGACCTCGGCGAAGATGTTCTCCGGGTTGCGGTTGAGCTCCAGCTTGCCGAGCTCGATCGGCGGGTAGTCCTCGTGCGGCCACACCTTGGTGAGGTCGAACGGGTTGAACCGGTACGTCGCCGCGTCGGCCGCCGGCATGATCTGCACCTGCACGGTCCAACTCGGGTACTCACCGCGCTCGATGGACTCGCGCAGATCCCGCTGGTGGCTGTCCGGGTCCTGGCCGGCGAGCACGTCGGCCTCGTCCTGGGTGAGGTTCTTGATTCCCTGGTCGGTCTTGAAGTGGTACTTGACCCAGAAGACCTCGCCGGCCTCGTTCGTCCACTGGAAGGTGTGCGAGCCGTAGCCGTTCATGTGACGCAGGGTGGCCGGTATCCCGCGGTCACCGAAGAGCCAGGTCACCTGGTGGGTGGATTCGGGGGACAGACCCCAGAAGTCCCATACGTTGTCCGCCTCCTGGGAGCCGGTGTACGGGTCGCGCTTCTGGGTGTGGATGAAGTCCGGGAACTTGATGGCGTCCTTGATGAAGAACACCGGGGTGTTGTTGCCGACGAGGTCGTAGTTGCCGTCCTCGGTGTAGAACTTCAGCGCGAAGCCGCGCGGGTCGCGCACCGCGTCGGCCGAGCCGAGGTTGCCGGCGACCGTGGAGAACCGGAGGAAAGTCTCGGTCTCCTTGCCGACCTCGGAGAGGAACTTGGCGCGGGTGTAGCGGCTCACGTCGGCGGTCACCGTGAAGGTGCCGTAGGCGCCGGCGCCGCGCGCGTGCACGATGCGCTCCGGGATGCGCTCGCGGTTGAAGTGGGCGAGCTTCTCCAGCAGCAGCTGGTCCTGCACCAGGACCGGGCCGCCGGCCCCGGCGGTCTGACTGTTCTGGTTGTCGGCGACCGGCGCTCCGGATTCCGTCGTCAGCGGACCGGCCGTGTCGTTCCCTGCACTCACTTGAGCCTCCTGCGCTCTGTCCTGTCCCTTGGCTTTCGCCGGGATCCGAGCCTACATTGGACATTGTCCAAGTCAAGACGCCGAAGAAGAAGATACCGTGTCCGGTTATGGCTTGAAACGCTGCTAAGCTGACCCTTACCTGAAGCGATGGGTGGAGTGATGAGTGACCTGTTGGAACGACTGCGCGAACAAGGCTGGCGTCTGACCGCCCAGCGGAGAGTCGTCGCCGAAGTGCTCAACGGGCAGCACGTGCACTACACCGCGGACGAGGTGCACGCCCGCGCGGTCGAGCGGCTTCCCGAGATCGCCCGCGCGACCGTCTACAACACCCTGAGCGAGCTGGTGGCGCTCGGTGAGGTGCTGGAGGTCAGCACGGACGGCAGGGCCAAGCGGTACGACCCGAACGCACACCACAGCCACCAGCACCTGGTCTGCTCCCGCTGCGGCACCATCCGCGACGTGCACCCGCTCGGCGACCCGCTCGCCACGCTCCCGGAGAGCGAGCGTTTCGGTTTCGCGATCTCCGAGGCCACCGTCACCTACCGCGGCGTCTGCCCCAACTGCACCTGACAACGCCCCCGTTGGCCCACCCGGCCGCCGCCCCACCCGGGCCGGCGGCCTTCCGTATGCACGCCGCCGAGAATTGACCCTCCCCACGCACGGCGCCGACCTCCGGCCCGGCTCGCGGGGACCGCCGCGCCGAACTGGCGGCACACACGTCGAAGGCCCGGCTCCTGTGAGGAACCGGGCCTTCGACTTCAGTAGCGGGGACAGGATTTGAACCTGCGACCTCTGGGTTATGAGCCCAGCGAGCTACCGAGCTGCTCCACCCCGCGTCGGTGAGACCACCATATCCAGGCGGCGGTGAGCAGCGCAAATCCGTTCCCGCACACCCTCCTGACTCCTCATCCGGGGCGCGCCCGGAAGCACGCTGAGCCGCGCCCGGGCCGCCGTACTCGCAGCCCCACCCCGCTGCGGGAACCGCACCCGGACCCCGCAGCCCGCATCCCGCAGCGACCGCAGGCACTCGACACACGGGCCGCCACGGGCGCCGTCACGGGCAGGGCGTCCATCGGGGCGCCCCACCCGGGCTCAGGCGCTCAGGCCCGTACGGAGCGCCTCCCAGAGGCGCTCCGCGCGGCCCGCGACCTCGGCCGGACCGAGGTCCTGTGCGCGCTCGCACCAGTGCCGACCCTCGGTCAACTCGCCCCGGCGGGCGGCGAGCAGAGCCAGACGCAGCGCGGCACGACCGTGCCCCGCGTCCGCGGCCCGCTCCCACCAGATCGCCGCCTCGGGCTCCGCACCCTCGCGGGCCAGGAGCAGGCCGAGGTTGAACGCGCCGTGGCTGCTGCCCGCCTCGGCGGCGGTGCGGTACCAGTGGGCGGCCTCGACGACGTCGCCGCGGCCCGCTTCGCACATGCCCAGGCGGACCTGGGCGCGGCGGTGGCCGCGCTCGGCCGCCGAGCGGTACCAGCGCTCGTACTCCGGCACCTCCGCCGGAGGCGCCGATCCGGACTCCAACGCCTCGCCGTCGCCGTCGACTCGCCCCTCGGCGCCGTCGCCGGCACCCGTCTCGGCTCCCGGCGCCCCGGCGCCGGACCCGACGGCACGGCCGAACGCCCTGCCCGCCCGCGCACGCGAGGCCGCACCGAGCACGTCGCGGCCGCCGCCGAACCCGATGGTGTCGGGGCCGCTGCGCGCCTCGAGCTCCGGGTCCTCGCGCTCCAGCATGTCGGCCAGCCGGAAGGCGCCCTCCACGCTGCCGCCCTCGGCCGCCCTGCGGAGCTGCTCCTCGGCGCCCGCCGCGTCACCGGCGTTCAGCATCGTGACGGCGACCTGGAGCGCCGCCTCGGGATGACCGGCGGCAGCCGCCCTGGCGTACCAGTCCTCGGCCGCGCGCTGGTCGCGCCGGCCCGCGTACAGAATGCCGAGGTTGAACGCACCGTCGACGCTGCCGCCCTCGGCCGCCTTGGAGAACCAGGGCTCGGCGCTCTGGGCGTCGCCGCGCTGCAGCAGCAGTACGGCCAGCGCGTTCGCCGCCTCGATGTGCCCGGCGTACGCCGCCCTGCGGTACCAGCTCTCCGCCTGCGCGGTCCGCCCCTGGCCCGCGCAGAGCAGCCCGAGGTTGAACGCGCCGTTGGGGTCGCCTGCGTCGAGCGCCGCGTGGTACCAGCGCTCGGCCGCCTGCAACTGGCCGCGGTCCGCGCACAGTGCGCCGAGCGCGTTGGCGGCGTTGCCGTCGCCCGCCTCGGCCGCCGTGCGCCACCACTGCTCGGCGGCCTCCTCGTTGCCCGCGTCGCGGAGCAGGAAGCCGAGGGCGCAAGCGGCCCTGGGCTCACCGTCGTTGGCCGCGATCAGGTACCAGCGGCCGGCCTCGCGCAGATCGCCTCGCTCCTCCAGCAGGGTGCCGAGACGGAGCGCCGCGAGGCGGTGCCCCCGGGCAGCGGCCTGCCGGAACCAGCGCTCGGCCTCCGCCTCGCGCCGATCGCGTGCACCGCCGGGCGCAGAACCGGCGCCCGCACCGGCCTTGCCCCGGCGGGAGTTCAGCAACAGCACGCCAACTCGGTACGCGGCCTCCCGGTGCCCGCGCTCGGCGGCTGCCCGGAACCACTCCTCGGCGCCCGCCTCACCTCGATGGTCGAGCAGATCGGCCAGCGCGTACGCGCCGAGCAGATGCCCGGACTCGGCAGCCTGGCGCAGCCAGTAGTCGGCGGCGGGCTCGTCCCCCCGCTCCCGGTGGTGGCGGCCCAGTGCGTGCGCAGCCGCGGCTGAACCCGCGACGGCGGCAGTGCGCCACCACTCCGCGGCCTCTGCCGTGTTCCCCCGCTGCTGGAGCAGCACCCCCAGATTGTTGGCGGCGGCGCGGTCACCCGCGAGCGCCGCGGAGCGCAGCATCGCCTCCGCCCCCTCCAACTCGCCGTCGCGCAGCAACGCGACACCGAACTTGCTCTGGGCAGCGCGGTCTCCCTGCTCGGCCGCCTTCCGTGTCGTCTCGTCGACGTCGTGGACGGCCGGGCAGGATGCCGTGTCGAATCTCGCCCTGTCCCCCATAAGCTCCATCGTCGCATCACCTGTAACCCGCGTACACCTGGTATATCGCAGCCAGGAGGTCACTTCAGCGTTTTGTCGACTTCCCGACATCACGGGTGCTCAAACACGTTTGGGGGTTTGGCAGTTGAGCGTTCATCCACCTTCGCGGGACGCCCCCGCCCTCTGGCTGCTCAGAGCGCCGGCGTCGGCAACCCGAGTACGGGCGTCACCAAATCTCCGCATTCGCGGCGGCGGTCGATACGGCCCCGCGAGAGACGAACACAGACTCGCAGGCGTACCCCGGTCACTCCCGTGCGACCACTCGACGGGCGGCATCGGGCGCAGCACATCCGGCTCCGGGACACCGCCCGGTTCCTGCCGGAACGATGACGGGAAGCGCGCACACGACGAAGGGCCCGGAGTCGAAACTCCGGGCCCTTCTTTCGTAGCGGGGACAGGATTTGAACCTGCGACCTCTGGGTTATGAGCCCAGCGAGCTACCGAGCTGCTCCACCCCGCGCCGTTGCGTTTCAAACATTACCACGGCGCGGGGAGGGGCTCAGACCACCGGCGGGAGCCGGTCAGTCACCCGGGTCCGAGGCGCCCTCGGCCTCTTCCAGGGCCTCCTGCAGCGCCTTCTGCTGCTTTCCGTACTCCTCCCAGTCGCCTTCCTCCAGCGCCTTCTGGCCCGCCTCGTAGGCGTCCTTGGCGTCGGAGAGTGCGTCCTCGACGGAGGTCGGCGGACCGTCGTTGTCCGGAGGCGTGGTCTCCTCCTCGTCCTCGGCCGGCGGATCGTCCGAGGAGTCCTCGTCACCGCCGCCCGAGGTGTTGAACACATTGTCGAGCGCCTGCTCCAGAGTGTCCTCGAAGGCGATCTCCTCGCCGTACGTCACCAACACCTTCCGCATGCGCGGGTAGTTGGTGCCGGCGCCGCGGACGTAGACCGGCTCCACGTAGAGCAGTCCGCCCTCCAGCGGCACGGTCAGCAGGTTGCCGTACTCCACCTCGGAGTCACCGCGCTGGAGGATGTTGATCTCCCTCGCGATGTCCGGATCGGAGTTGAACTTGCTCTGCACCTGCTGTGGGCCGGCGACGGTGGTGTTGGACGGCAGCTTCAGAATTCTGATCTTGCCGTACTCGTCGCTTCTCGCGTCCGCGTCCACCGCCATGAAGGCGCCCAGAGTCTCACGGCGGTTCGGGTTGAACGTCGTCGTGAGCGAGAAGGTCTGCGCCTTCTGGTCCGGCATCTTCATGCTCAGGTAGTACGGCGGCACCGACGGGTTGTCCTTGTGCGTCGGGTCGTCCGGAATCTGCCAGCGCTCCGAGCCGGAGTAGAACTGGCCCGGCGTGTCCACGTGGTAGCGCTGGAGCAGCTCGCGCTGCACCTTGAACAGGTCCTGCGGGTAGCGGAGATGGTCCATCAGCTCGTCGCTGATCTTCTCCTTGCCCTCGACCGTCCCGGGGAAGGCCTTCATCCAGGTCTTCAGCACCGGGTCCTGCTTGTCCCACTCGAAGAGCTTCACATCGCCGGTGTACGCGTCGACGGTCGCCTTCACGGAGTTCCGGATGTAGTTGACCTCGTCCTGCTGCGCGATCACCGAACGCTGGCCGTCCGCGGTCAGCGAGTCCTCGGTGGTGTCACCGAGCGTGGTGCGCGAGGAGTAGGGGTAGCCGTCCGAGGTCGTGTAGGCGTCGACGATCCACTGGATCTTGCCCTTGACGATCGCCGGATACGGGTCGCCGTCGATGGTCAGCCAGGGGGCGACCGCCTCCACGCGCTCCTTGGGGGTCCGGTTGTAGAGGATGCGCGAACCGTCGCCGATGGCCGAGGAGTACATGAACTGCGGCTCACCGAAGGTCAGCGCGTACGCCGCCCGGTTGAGCGGGCCGGACATGCTCACACCGCTCTTGCCGGTGTAGTTGTACGTCTTCTCGCCCTCGTCGTCCGCGTAGTCCAGCTCCTTCTGGGGTCCGCCGACGATCGAGTACTGCGTCGTCTTCTCGCCGTAGTAGACACGCGGTTGGTACTTGCCCGCGAGGGTCTCCTCCGGCGGCAGGTTGCGCTCGGAGAAGACCGGCGTGCCGTCGTTGCCCACGTCGGTACCGCTGGCGGCGACCATGCCGAAGCCGTGCGTGTACTTGAAGTGGTCGTTGATCCAGTTCCGCTCGGGGATGCCGTCGATGTTGATCTCGCGGAGACCGACGACGGTGTCCCGCTCCTTCCCGTCCTTGTCGGCGTACCGGTCGACGTCCAGCGTGTCGGGGAAGGTGTAGTAGCCGCGGACCTGCTGGAGCTGGCGGTACGCCGGCGGGACGACGCTGGGGTCGAGCAGCCGCAGGCTGGCGGTGGTGTCCGCGGCCTCGCGCAGCTTCTCGTTCTCCGCACTGTCGTCCGGAGTCGTGCCCTTGTAGTCGGAGACGTCGGCGTCGTTGATGCCGTATGCCTCCTGGGTCGCGTCCATGTTCTTCTTGATGTACGGCGTCTCCTTGACCAGCTCGTTCGGCTGGACCTGGAACTTCTGCACGATCGCCGGGTAGAGACCGCCGATCAGGATCGCCGAGAGCACCATCAGACCGAAGGCGATGACCGGCAGCTGCCAGGTGCGACGCCACAGGGCCGCGAAGAACAGCACCGCGCAGATCACGGCGATGATGAAGAGGATCGTCTTCGCCGGCAGGTACGCGTTGGCGTCGGTGTACTTCAGACCGGTCCAGTCGGTACCGCGGATGCTGCTGGACTTCAACGCCAGCCCGTACCGGTCGAGCCAGTACGCGACCGCCTTGAGTGCGACGAAGAGCCCCAGCAGCACGGAGAGATGGCCGGTCGCCTGCGAGGTCGCACGCGCACCGGGGGTGGTCAGCCGCAGTCCGCCGTAGAGGTAATGGACCAGGGCGGCGGCGATCAACGAGAGCACCGCGGCGGCGAAGCCGAAGCTCAGCAGGAAGCGGTAGAACGGCAGGTCGAAGGCGAAGAAGGAGATGTCCTTGCCGAACTGCGCGTCGGTCTTGCCGAACGAGGTGCCGTTGACCCACATCAGCCAAGTGCGCCACTGACCCGCGGCACTGGCGCCCGAGATCAGCCCGACCAGCGCGGTGATCCCGAGGAGCACCCACTTTTTGAAGGGCGCGATGCCCATCCGGTAGCGGTCCAGGCTCTGTTGCTCGAGCGACATCGCGCTGAGCGGCGGCCTGAGCCGGTGGGCAAGCCAGATGTTGAGGCCCACGGTGATCGACATCAGCAGACCGAAGAAGGCGAAGAGGCCCACCTTGGTCCACAACGTCGTCGTGAAGACCGTCGTGTACTGGACGGACTCGAACCAGAGCCATTCCGTCCAGAACCCGGCAAACATGACAAAGAGCATGGCCAGCACTGCCAGTACGCCTGCTGTCGTCAGCAGCGTCTTGGCGCGCCTGGAAGGCTGGCCGACTCTGATCCGTGGTCCGGTGGGGCCTCCTGAGCCCCGGTCCGGCATCTGGAAAGCCAAGGTGCGCACCTCGAAGATCGCAGTGGGTGAAGCAGTAAATGAAGCGGCCCCGCATACTAGGGCCCACCCCATCAACTTACTCAAGCTTTACTCAGTTCCCGTTCCCGGGGTAGGGCAAGGCACGATATGGGGATGAGCAACCTTCCCGACAACGGCACCCCGTTGGCCGCCAATCCACTGACCAGGGCCGTACTAGAGATCGACGGCTACGCCTCGGGCCTGGGCTGGGACCAGCCCGCCCGACTTTTCGCACTGGTCGACACGGCCCGACTCCGCGCCCAGGAACCGGCGCTGGCCGACCAGTTGGGCCTCACCGACGACGCCGAAGGCGACGAGGGCAGCGCACCGGCGCCTCTCACCCCGGTGGAGCAGGACGAACTTCCCGCCGGCGTCCCGCTCGACGAGTTCCTCGCCACGATCGCCTGGCCGGACGCGGTCGCGGGCTGCGCGCTGACCATCGAGCGGCTGATGCTCCCGCCGACCGCCGAGGAGTCCATCCCGGCCGGGCTGGACGACGGCGAGCTGGCGAAGTGGGTCGCGGAGCACCCGGACCGCCAGGACGTACGCATCACCGTGGCAGTGCTGCGGGACGGCACCCGCGACTCGGCGCTGCGTCTGAAGCAGAAGGACAGCGAGACCGAGGTCCTCACCGGTTCCTCCCTCGTCCCGGGGCTCGCCGAGGCGCTCGGCGCGACCTTCTCCTGACCGCTCGGCGCACGGTCCCCGACACGCCTCCGCCCGCCGGTTCGATCGCCGGCGGGCGGAGGCGTGTCGGGGGTGCGGGCTCCGGGGTGCGGGCGTCCGCGATGCTGGGTGCCGCGCGATGCGGGCGTCTGTCATGCGGGCGCGACGCGCGGGCTGTCGGAGCCGGTCGTGCGTCCGGCGCACGGAGCCGTTCGTCGGGCGGTCAGTCCCTGCCGCAGACCGGGATCTCCTCGGGCGTGCCCTCACGCACGGACTTCAGCGCGTCGAGCGCGTCCTGGAGCGTGCCGACCTTCACCAGCTTCAGACCGTTGGGCACATTGCGCGTCGCCGAGGGGCAGTTGGCCTCGGGCGTCATGAAGTACGAGGCACCGGCGGAACGTGCGGCCAGGGTCTTCATCTGGATGCCTCCGATCGGCCCGACCTTGCCCTCGGCGTCTATCGTGCCGGTGCCGGCGACGAACTCGCCGTCCGTCAGGTCCGTGCGGCTCAGCTTGTCGATGATGCCGAGCGAGAACATCAGCCCCGCGCTCGGACCGCCGACGTCCGCCAGCTTGATGTCGATCGGGAACGGGAAGGTGTACGCGCTGCCCGCCTGGATCCCGACGATGGCCCGCTTGTCGTCGTCCGCCGCCGCGGTGGTGACGGTGACCTTCTTGGTCCTGCCCTTGGTCGGGTCCTCGCCGTCCTTCTCCGCAGCCGCCGCCTCCTTGACCGGTACGACGGTGAACTCCGTGTCCTCGCCCGGCTTGTGCTTGGTCACCAGCTCGGCGACCTCGCCCGGCCTGCCCACCGGCTCGCCGTCCACGGCCTTGATCACGTCGCCCGCCCGCAGCGCGCCCTCGGCCGGGCTGTCCTTGACGACCGCGGCCACCACCGTGCGGGTGGGCACCTCGATGTCCAGCTCCTCGAGGGCCGCCGCCTTGGCGCTCTCCTGTGACTGGCTGAACTCCTCGGCGTTCTCCTGCTCCGCCTGCTCGGCGGTCTTGCCGTCCGGGTAGAGCGTGTCGTGCGGCACGACCGCGCTGTCGTCCCGGAGCCAGCCGTAGACCGCCTCGGGAAGCGACATCTGGTAGTCGGCGCTGGTGACCCGGACCGTCGTCATGTTGAGGTGGCCGCTCGTGGGGTACGTCTTGCGGTCCTCGATGTTCAGGACCGGGTCACCGCCATGGTGCCCGAGGGTGTTGACCGTGGGGCCGGGAGAGAGCTCGGAGTACGGCACGCGCACCACCAGCATGGCGCACAGCAGACCTATGAGAAGGAACAGCGAGCTGAAGATCGTCGCATGACGGCGTGACATGCCCCGACACTAACGGGCGGCGTCTTCAGTCTGCCGTCCGGGACGGGCTGTCCGTGGCGGCTCCGCTCGCCACCGGCTCGCGCAGGGCTTCCGGCGGCGAGGGGCGGGCCTCGCGGGCGTTGGCGGGAGAGTGCCGATCGACGTGCTCCACAGGGGAGTTGAGCTCAACCCCGGAGCGGTTCCGGCGGCGGGCCCGGGCCGGCGGCCGGTCGTCGCAGACCGGTTGCGGTTCGTCCTCGGCCCGCGGGGGGCTGTCTGTTTCGGGCGCGGGCGCGGCTGCCCGCATTTCGCGGGGGCGTTCCATCGCGCTGCGGAACGCGTCGTATCCGGCGACGCCCGCGGCGTCACCGCCGCCGTTCATCCGTCGGCGGGTGGCCCAGGAGGACCACAACCCGGCTATGCAGACCGCCATCACGGGTATCAGCAACCAGACAAGTGACGCCATGACCGTTCCTCCCGGCTCTTCGCCCCCGCGGTCGACGGGGGCGAAGGAGTTGTCCATCGGAGATGTCAACAGTCCGGCGCGACTGGGGGTTACGCAACCGGGACAGGGGCCGCAGGCGGGCCTCCCGGAGCGCTTCGGACGGTCAGCAGGCGCCGACCCACTCCTGCGTTCCGTCGGCGAACGTCTGGTGCTTCCAGATCGGGACCTCGTGTTTCAGGTCGTCGATCAGCATGCGGCAGGCCTCGAACGCCTCGGCGCGGTGGGGGCAGGAGACCGCGACGATCACCGCCCGATCCCCGATCTCGAGATCACCCACACGGTGGAGCGCAGCCAGCGCTCGGACCGGATGACGGGCGCAGACTCGCTCGGCGATTCGACGCATCTCCTCCTCGACGGTCGGATGCGCCGAGTAGCTCAGCCTGTCCACGTCGGCACCGCCGTCGTGGTCGCGGACAGTGCCGACGAACAGCGCGGTGCCCCCGGCCGCGTCGTCACCCACAGCAGTGAAGACCTCGTCCAGGGAGAGCGGTGCGTCGCGCACGGCGAGCAGCTTGATCGGGTGCTCGGCGGCCTGCTCGCCCGGGTGGTCGTGACTCTTTGCCATGCGCCAATGCTGCCGCACGAGTCCCGGGCTCAGGCGCGCCGGGTCCGTACACCGGACGCGCGCGGGGTCGCGGGCCGGTGCGCACCACAGGGCCGCAAGGCCGGGCAGCGGCCACGAGGCCGGTGCGCGGGGCGGGGACACCAGGCCGCGGGCCGGGCCGCCAGGCCGCGGGCCGGTGGGCGCACGGGGTCCGTACAGCGGGGCGGCAGGCGGCGCGTACGCCGGGCGCTCTGCCGGGCGGGGCGGGTGGTGCGCTAGAGACCGCGGCGGCGGCGCGCACGGCGTACCAGCGCTGCCGTACCGACCAGTGCGACGGTGGCGCCGGCGGCACCGAGCGTGGTGGCGGCGTCCTTGCGACCCAGACGGCGGCCGGCGACCGTGTGGTGCCCGGACACCTCCTCCAGCAGGGCGGCCAGTGCCTCCTCGTTGGTGTACTCGGGCCGCCAGCCGGCCGCGTGCAGCCGGCTGCCGCTGACCACCCAGGGGTACATCGTGTACGCGAGGTCGCCGGCCGGCGAGGGGGTCAGCCCGAGGCGGTGCAGCCGGGAGGCGGCACCCAGCGCGACCGCGGAGGGCAGCTCCATCCGGCGCAGACCGGACAGCTCCTCGACCTCCTCCTGCTCCAGCCAGCCCTCGCAGCCCACCGCCAGCTCGCCCTCGGCCTTCTCCAGAGCGGCGAACTCCAGGGCGCTCGCCAGATCGTCCACGTGGCAGAACTGCCAGCACGGCCGGGAGCCGGCCACGACCAGCAGCCGGGGGGACTCGAAGTAGCGGGTCAGCGCCGTGTCCGTGCCGCCGACCAGCATCGCCGGGCGCAGCACGGTGACGTTGAGCCCCGGATGCGCGCGGGGCGCCCGTCTGGCCAGCTCCTCGATCTCCAGCAGGTCGGAGATGCCGGTGCCGTCGGCGGTCGCGGAGAGCTCCGCGTCCTCCGAGAGCGGTACGTCGTTCTCCGGGAGCGCGCCGTAGACCATCGCCGAGGTGCACAGCACGACGCGGCGCACCCCGGCCGCCGCCGCGGCGGTGAGGACGGTCTGCGCCCCGCGGACGTTGTAGGCGGTCCGGGCCGCGGGGTCGGTGCCGAGGTCGAGGTCGACGGCCAGGTGGACCACGGCGTCGACCGGATCCCCGTCCCGGCGGAACCGCTCGGCGATGCCAGGGTCGCGCACATCGGTGATGTGCCACTGCGCCTCCGCGACGTCGCCGCGCTGGTCGTCCAGCGCCAGGACCTCCTTGATCTCGGGCGAGTCGACCAGCCTCCTGGTCAACAGCGCCCCCACCCCCGTCGCCGCCCCGGTGATCGCGATCGTCGCGTGGGCACCGTTGTTTCGCGCAACGCGAACGTACTGCTCCTGGGAACTCACCAGGCTTCTCCCGCGGTTGTCTCTGGTACGGCCTCCACCGGCACCCATCCTGCCTGACGCCGCGCCGACGGATGTCTAGGCTGGAGATAGTGCTCGTCACAGGAGAGGGCTGCGGGCAGCGTCCGCCGCCCGTGTCGCCGGCACCGGCAGACCACCCATCCGCGACCGTACAGATCCGAGGAACCCCGTGAGTGACACCCCATTCGGATTCAACCTCCCGCCGGAGGAGCCGGAGGACGGCGACGAAGGCCGGGACAAGCGCCGTCGCGAGAGCGGCTCGTCGGACCAGGGCGGGGGCGACCCGTTCGGTTTCGGCACGGGCTCGGGCGCGGAGAACCCGCTCGCCGCGATGTTCGGTTCGCTCGCCGGGGGCCCCGGAAACCCCGGTGACCTGGGCGCCGCCTTCCAGCGGCTCGGGCAGATGCTCAGCTACGAGGGCGGCCCGGTCAACTGGGACATGGCCAAGGACATCGCCCGCCAGACCGTCGCCCAGGGCGCCGAGGACGGCTCGAAGGACGCCAGCGTCGGCCCGGCCGAGAAGGCTTCGGTCGAGGAGGCCGTACGCCTGGCCGACCTGTGGCTGGACGGCGTGACCTCCCTGCCCTCGGGTGCGACGTCTGCGGTGGCGTGGAGCCGCGCCGAGTGGGTCGAGGCGACGCTGCCGGTGTGGCGCGACCTCGTCGACCCGGTGGCCGAGCGGGTCGGCGCCGCGATGGGCGACGTGCTGCCCGAGGAGATGCAGGCCATGGCCGGCCCGCTGCTCGGCATGATGCGTTCCATGGGCGGGGCAATGTTCGGCACCCAGATCGGGCAGGCGCTCGGCGTGCTGGCCGGTGAGGTCGTGGGTTCCACGGACGTCGGCCTGCCGCTCGGCCCCTCGGGCAGGGCCGCGCTGCTGCCGGGCAACGTCACCGCCTTCGGTGAGGGGCTCGGCGTGCCGCAGGAGGAGGTCCGGCTCTACCTCGCGCTGCGGGAGGCCGCCCACCAGCGGCTGTTCGTCCACGTGCCGTGGCTGCGGTCGCACCTCTTCGGCGCGGTCGAGGGCTACGCCCGGGGCATCAAGGTCGACACCGAGAAGCTGGAGGACGTGGTCGGCCGGATCGACCCGAACAACCCCGAGGAGCTTCAGGAGAAGCTTCAGCAGGGCATGTTCCAGCCGGAGGACACCCCCGAGCAGAAAGCCGCGCTCGCCCGTCTGGAGACCGCGCTCGCACTGGTCGAGGGCTGGGTGGACGCGGTGGTCCACGCAGCCGCAGAACCGCACCTGCCCTCCGCGGGTGCGCTCCGCGAGACGCTGCGGCGCAGGCGGGCGACCGGCGGCCCGGCTGAGCAGACGTTCGCGACCCTGATCGGGCTGCAGCTGCGTCCTCGCCGGCTGCGGGACGCCTCCCGGCTGTGGGCCTCGCTGGCCGACGCCCGCGGCGCCGACGGCCGCGACGCACTCTGGGAGCACCCCGACATGCTGCCCACCGCGGCCGACCTCGACGATCCGGACGGCTTCGTGCACCGCGAGCACGTCGACTTCTCCGAGCTGGACCGTCTGCTCGGCGACGCCGCCGAGGGTCGCAAGGACGCGGGCCGCCGTACGGACCGAGGCGCGGACGAGGGCGGCAGCGAGGGCCGTACCGAGAGCGACGGAGACGACGGCAAGGGCCGTACGGATCTGCGCAAGGACGAGGGCAGCACCGACGACGCCGAAGGCGACGCTGGCGGCGGGAGCGGCAAGGACTCGTGAGTCTGCACACCGAGGCGGCGCGGTCGCTCGAGGAGTGGATCGCGCCGAGCGAGGAGCAGGACGCCCTGCGGCACGCGTACCTGGACCACCTGCTCGCCCACCGCGACGGCATGTGGAAAGCCTGCGCCGACGGCCATCTGACCGCGAGCGCGCTGGTGGTGGACCCCGTGGGTGAGCGGGTGCTGCTGACCCTGCACCGCAAGCTGAAGATGTGGCTCCAGATGGGCGGGCACTGCGAGCCGGAGGACGAGGGCCTGGCCGCGGCGGCGCTGCGGGAGGCTACCGAGGAGTCCGGAGTGGTCGGCCTGCGGCTGCTGCCCGGCGGGCCTGTGCGGCTGGACCGGCACACCACGCCGTGCGCCGTGCATCTGGACGTGCAGTACGCGGCGTTGGCGCCGCCGGACGCGGCCGAGCGGATCAGCGAGGAGTCGCTCGATCTGCGCTGGTACGGATACGGCGACGCGGCCGGGCGGGCCCGGCTGGCAGAGGTCGCCGACGGTTCGGTGCTGCGCCTGGTGTCCGCGACCCGCTCCCGGATCGCGGCGGCCCAGCCCCTCGGCCTCGGCGGCGCAGGCCGCAGCGGGGGCGGCTGATCCGGGCGTTGCTGCTCTGCGTTGGCAACCCGGGCGTAGCTGATCCTGTGGCTGATCCGGGCGCTGCTCAGAGCGCGTGACCGGCATCGGCGCGTGGCTCGCGGGCGGGGCCCAGCCGTCGGCTCCGCGGCCGGGCGGCCCGGCGCGGGACGAGCGCCCCGGATCGCCCGCCACCGACGGCTCGGCCCTCCCGGCCGTGAGCCGCGGCGCACGTACGCCGTCCGACTCCCGCTCGGGAGGGGTGTTGCTAGTAGCCCCAGCCCTGGCCCTGGTTCACCCCGCGGGCGCCCTGGTTGCCCATGCCGTACTGGGCACGCAGGCCCTGGCCGATCTCCGCGCCCTGCGGCGGCAGCAACTCGCTGGGCTGCACGAGCGCGTAGCCCTCCCCCATGAAGCTCAGCTCCCAGCCCTCGCCGGTGGAGCCCCGGCGCCGCCACACACCGGACGAACTCGTCTGGGCCTGGAGCTGCACCTGGAGCGAGGTCGACCAGGCGACGACCGCGTCGGAGTCCGCGCTGACGTACTTGTCGGGGGTGACCTGCATCATCAGCGGCTGTCCGGACGTCATCAGTGCGACCTTGCCCTGACCGGTGATGACGAGGTTGTACTTGCCCGAGCCGGAGATGCCGTACTGGCTGTCGACACTGATGACGTCCCAGTGCAGATGGGAGTCCATCGCCAGGACGTACGAGCTGTCGACCGTCAGGCCCTGGAAGTCGACCTCCATGATGTGCACGGACTGCGCGAGGTTGGCGAGGTAGACCGTGCCCTGGCCCGAGCAGCGCATCAGGTCGATGACCTCGCCGGTCCACCACTGGGCGTGCTGCTGCTGGCGGCTCAGATACTCGCCGTCGAACTCGATCATGCCCTGGTACGCGACCATGCTGCCCTTGCGGGCGAGCACGTCCTCGTGGCCGGTGAGGGCCACGCGCAGCATCTTGTCGTTCTGGAGCGCGTAGCGTTCCTGGCTCTGGACCTCGGTGTGGCCGAAAAGCGGGCTCTGCATGGTGTCTTCGCTTCCCTTCAGCCGCGCGCCCGCAGGCGGTCGGCGCTGTCCTCACTTGGCTGGACGACGACGAAGCCCTGCCCGGAGAAGCCGAGTTGGTACGCCTCACCGCTGCCGCGGCCGATCATCGAGGAGGCCTTGAAGCTCCGCTTGCCCTTCATCTTCAGTCCGCTCGACCAGGCGACCAGGGCGTCGGGGTCGACATAGGTCTCGTCCTCGCCACGGCCGCAGTCCACGACGACGGGCGTGCCGCGCGAGGTCAGCGCGACCCAACCGGTGCCGGAGATCGCGACGTTGAACAGTCCCTGGCCGGCGAACTTGGCCATGCCCTTGACACGCTCGACCCCCCAGTCGAGGTGGGCGTCGAAGGCGAGGATGTTGGTGCCGTTGACCGACAGGCTGTCCTCGGAGAGGTGGAGCACCACCACGTCGGCGCCGTAGTCGGCGAGGTACAGCAGACCGTCGCCGTGGCAGCGCATCAGCGGCGCGCCCTCCCCGGTCAGCCACTGCGAGGCCATCCTGCGAATGGCAGGAGGATTCGGCTCGTACTGGACGAAACCCTCGTACGCGACCATCGAACCGGTGCGCGCGAAGAGGTCCTGGCCGGTGGCCATGGCGACCTTGAGCATGCTGCTGCCGTGGCACTCCATACGTGCGGCCGGCGGCGACGGGGCGAAGCCCGCGATGGATTGCTGGTGCATGACGGGCTCCCTCAGACCTCGTACGGCTGGACGACGATGAAGTTCCCGGGCGCGCCCCGGAACTGGAGGTTGACGCTCTCGCCGCTGTGGCCCGGGTAGGCCTGGCGGCGGAGTCGGACCTGGCTGCTGACGATGACCTGCGCCGCCGCGGACCAGGCGATCACGGCCTGTGCGTCGGCGTAGGTGGAGGGGGTGACCGGAAGCACGACGGGGGTGCCCCTGGTCTTGACGATGATCGTGCCGGTGCCGTGGAACTGCATGGTGAACAGAGCGCCGCCGGGGATGCCGTGCCCTTCGATCCGGCGCACCTCGTACTGGAGCGACTCGTCGAAGGCGAGGACGTTCTCCGCGGAGACGCAGATGGCGTCGCCCTGGAGCTCCAGCGGATGCACATAGGCGGCCTCCTCGGCGAAGAACACCTGGCCGCTGCCGCTGCACCGCATCAGCTGCATCTCCTGGCCGGTGGCGTTCCCGACGATGCGGCCACGGATCCCGGCGCCCTTGTAACCGAACTCGGCCTTGCCCTGGTAGAGCACCATGCTGCCCTGCTTGGCGAGCACGGGCTGGCCGTCGACTCCGAGGTCGACGCGGACGAGCTGTGCGTTCTGCTGCGTCCAGCGCTGGCCGTTGGGAGCTTCCCGGTACTTCTCCAGAGTGACGGCGAGGCCCTGGCCACCTGCCTGCGGTACGCCGTATCCGGGCTGCTGCCCCGCGACCGGCGGGGTGTGCGCACCCGGCGGCGCGGTGGGGCCGGGTGCTGCCGGCGGCGCGAAGCCTCCGGACGCGGGCGCGGCGAAGCTGCCGCCGAAGGAGGGCGCGGGCGGAGCCTGCGGCGCGTGCGGCACCTGCGGCGCGTGCCCGGCAGTGGGTGCCGACGGCGGAGGCTGCGGCGGGCCGGGAGTCACGGGCTGGTGCCCGCCCTGACCCGGCACCGCCAGTCCGGCAGCCAGAGTCGGCGCGGCATGGTGCGGCAGCGGGGCTGCAGGGGCCTGCGCGGGCTGCGGTGCCGGCGTCGGCTGCTGCGGGGGCGGCGGCGGTGTCTGCTGCTGCGGCGCGGGCGGCGCTGGGGCGGCGGCGCCCGGGGGCGGCGCGAAAACGGGCGGCGGGCCGGACGGCGGCGCGAAGGCCGGCGGCGCAGCGGGCTGAGCGGCCGGCTCGGGCTCCGGCTCCTCGTCCTCCAGGACCTCGCCGCCGAAGTTCTGCAGGAGGGCGTCGAGTCCGCCGTCGAAGCCCTGCCCGACCGCGGCGAAACGCCAGGCGTTCTTGTAGTAGATGTCGCCCAGCATCACTGCCCGCTCGGTGCTGAACTCCGCACCGGTGAAGGGGTAGCGCACCACTTCCTCGCCGCCCGCGACGATGCGGATGTACCCGGGGCCGACCTGCGACATCTGTCCGTCACCGTCGATGGTCGCAGTGAAGGAGAGGTGGCGGACGGCCTCGGGCACCAGGTCGAGGGTCACCCTGAACGACTCGGTGTCCCCGGCCTGTTCGCCGAGCTGCTGGATGGACTCCTCGGGCGACTTGGGCTGGTTGTAGAAGATGAAGTAGCGGTCGTCCGAGAGCCGTTCCTCGGCGTCGAGCCCGAAGCAACTGATGTCGAAAGTGACGCCGGGGGCGTCTATTCGCACACCCACGTACAGATCGGTGCCCGCTGTCAGATCACTGAGCCTGGCCTTGTGGCCGCGCTGGAATTCCCTGGCCATGCGTAACGCCCGTCCCCCAACCCGTTTTTGCTGAGATGTCCTGGCGAGCGGCTCGGCCGCCCGTCCCACGCCTGCCTACCCTGACCGTGACGCACGCCCGGTGCCAAGCGGTTGCGGTGATTGCTGCGCCAGGCTAACTCGTCCCTGTGACAGAGCCGACAGCAGCCGCCGCCGGGACGGCGCGGAAACCGGACGACGGTTGACCGTACGGCTCACGGGCAGGGCGGGGGCGGGCGCGGCGGTTTGCGCGGGCGCGTCGCTCTCCGAGGACTCGGTGCTTCCCGGTGCAGAGGGCGGAGGCAGGGGCGGGGTGGGGAGCACCGTGCTGCCGGGGGCCGGGCGCCCGGCCCCCGGCAGCACGGTGCTCCCCACCCCGCCCCTGCCTCCGCCCTCTGCACCGGGAAGCACCGAGTCCTCGGAGAGCGCCGCGCCCGCCCCCGCCCTGCCCGTGAGCCGTACGGTCAACCGTCGTCCGGTTTCCGCGCCGTCCCGGCGGCGGCTGCTGTCGGCTCTGTCACAGGGACGAGTTAGCCTGGCGCAGCAATCACCGCAACCGCTTGGCACCGGGCGTGCGTCACGGTCAGGGTAGGCAGGCGTGGGACGGGCGTTACGCATGGCCAGGGAATTCCAGCGCGGCCACAAGGCCAGGCTCAGTGATCTGACAGCGGGCACCGATCTGTACGTGGGTGTGCGAATAGACGCCCCCGGCGTCACTTTCGACATCAGTTGCTTCGGGCTCGACGCCGAGGAACGGCTCTCGGACGACCGCTACTTCATCTTCTACAACCAGCCCAAGTCGCCCGAGGAGTCCATCCAGCAGCTCGGCGAACATGCCGGGGACACCGAGTCGTTCAGGGTGACCCTCGACCTGGTGCCCGAGGCCGTCCGCCACCTCTCCTTCACTGCGACCATCGACGGTGACGGACAGATGTCGCAGGTCGGCCCCGGGTACATCCGCATCTCGCACCGGCTGCAGGGCATGCCGGAGTACGTCCTGGACTACGTGTTGCTGCACGAGCTGGCTCATCTGCTCGTACCGGGCCACGGGCCCGGTTTCTGGCGCCTGTTGGACGCCTACCCGCGGACCGAACGAGCCCGCGGCTTCCTGGACGGAGTCGTGGCCGCGGATCGTCTGCCGCACCGCCCGGTAGCCCCGTCGGACCTGGGCCGCAGTCGTACGACTGCGGCCCGTCCGACGGGGCTACCGGGCGGTGCGGCAGACGATCCGCGGCCACGACTCCGTCCAGGAAGCCGCGGGCTCGTTCGGTCCGCGGGTAGGCGTCCAACAGGCGCCAGAAACCGGGCCCGTGGCCCGGTACGAGCAGATGAGCCAGCTCGTGCAGCAACACGTAGTCCAGGACGTACTCCGGCATGCCCTGCAGCCGGTGCGAGATGCGGATGGTGCGCTCGGACGGTGTGCAGGAGCCCCAGCGGCTGTTCTGGTTGGTGACCCATCTGACCGCTTCGGGACGCACTTCGCCCGCGAGGTAGCGCTCCGCCAACTGCGCCGCCCGGTCCAGGAGTTCGTCGTCGCTCAGCAGCTTCCTCGCGTCCTGTGCGGCGAGCTTGTCGACCATCACCCGCACCCAGTGCCGCTCCTCCTCCACCGACATCCGCGCAGGCAGGAGCACGATGGTGCGCCCCGCCTCGCGGTAGGCGGAGACCGTGCGGCGGCGGCGCGAACTGCGCCGCACCTCGACCGGAGGACGCACCGGACCGCTCGGGGCCTCCGGGTCGGTGGCGGCGGGCGGGGCAGGGCTGCCGCCGGCAGCCTTCAGCGGTTCTGCGGACACCACCCGACCGTACCCCCGGGGTCCGACATTGTCCGTGCCCCGCGACGGGACGGTCCGGCGAGACGGGGCGCGCGCCCGCGTGTCGCGGTGATGCCGCAGGAGCGGCGTGCGAAGAGCGAACGGACGTGGCAGGGCCGAGCACGACCGGACCGCGCTCAGCTAGTACGACGATCACGGCGGGCCTGTGGACAACTTGATCCGCCGCAGGGGCTCCGACGCCAATATGGCGGCAGGAGAAGAGGGCACAGCTCGTTCGCGAGCGGCGCCCGCGCCCCAAATCCACTGCCCCCCCGGGAGGAGTTCGGTCGTGCAGCTGACGCACCCGATGATCAAGCCTGCGCTCCGGCGCAGCTGGCGGAACGGCCAGACGGTCCAGTACGGGGTGGCCCCCGCCCACGCCGTACAGCTGGGTCCGGTCGACCACACGACCGGTAGTTTCCTGGAGCTTCTGGACGGCACCAGAAGCGTGGTGCAGCTGCGCGAAGCCGCACAGCTGATGGGGCTTGGCGGCTCACTGGTGGATCGACTGCTGGACCGCTTGGCGGGCGCGGGTGTGCTGGACGATGCGACGGCAGGTCGCGCCATCGGCCGTGCCGCGGGCTCGGTCCTGGGCTCGACAGCGGGCTCGCCGGCGTGCTCGGCCCTGGGGTCTGCCGTCGGATCTGCCGCGGGGTCGCACACCGTGACCGAGACCGGTATGCGACTGGGTCCCGATGTCGCCTCGTTGTCAGTGGTGCATCCCGAGCCCGGCGGCGCCGCGCGCAGGGTCAGCACCCGCCGAGCCGGTCGGGTGCAGGTGCGGGGCGGGGGCAGGGTCGGTTCGGCGGTGGCAGCGCTGCTGGCGGCGGGCGGGATCGGCCAGGTCGAGGCGCGCGACGGCGGATGCGTCTCCCCCGGCGACATCTGCCCCGGTGGTGTCGGCCCGGAGCAGACCGGCGAGCGTAGGGCCGCAGCGTTGCGCAGGGTGGTGCGCAGGGCCACCCCCTGGTCGCGTCCCCCGCAGCCGCGCAGAGGCGAGCAGCGGGGTCTGGATCTGGTCGTGATCACACCTCGGGACGGCCTCGAGGCGTACGCTCCCCGGCCTGAGAGCGCGCGGGATCTGATCGAGGCGGGTCAGCCACATCTGTATGCCGGCGTGGTGGAGGGCACCGGGTTCGTGGGGCCACTGGTGGTGCCGGGCAGCTCCTCGTGCGCGGAGTGCATGATGCTGGATCGCACGCGCCGCGAGCCCGCATGGCCGCTGATCGTGGGCCAGTGGCGTTCCGCCCGGGGAGCTGCCGCCGCCCCGGCGTGCGACGGAGCACTGGCAAGCGTGGTCGCCGGCGCAGCCGCCAACGCCGCACTGCGTTTCCTCGACGGCGACGACACGGACACCGTCGGGACGCGTGTCTCCTATGTGCTTCCTCATATGTGGCGCGAGGAGGAGGAGCTGCCGGCACACGCAGAGTGCCCGTGCGGCGCCTCTGCAGTGACCGTGGGTGCCCGCGAGGCCTCTCCTTCGGTTTCGCGCCGGACTCTCCCTCGGATCCCGGGGCAGCAGAGGTGACAATGGCGGCAAGCAGCTCGGAGCTGTCAGCGAGTTGGAGGGGCCTGATGTCAGATCTTCCGCGCCGCGCGGTGACGCGAACCGCCAAGCTGGCCGCGCTGCCGTTCGGCTACGCCGGCCGAGCCACCTGGGGCCTGGGCAAGCGGCTCGGCGGGTATTCGGCCGAGCTCGTGGGCAGCGAGATTCAGCAGCGCACCGCGGAGCAGCTGTTCAAGGTGCTCGGTGAGCTGAAGGGCGGCGCCATGAAGGTCGGGCAGGCGCTCTCCGTTTTCGAGTCCGCGCTGCCCGAGGAAGTGGCGGGCCCCTATCGTGCGGCGCTGACCAAGCTTCAGGACGCGGCG
The DNA here is from genome assembly GCF_018101125.2 of Streptomyces tardus. Lineage (GTDB taxonomy): Bacteria > Actinomycetota > Actinomycetes > Streptomycetales > Streptomycetaceae > Streptomyces > Streptomyces tardus. Next base: position 574,638 of record NZ_JAELVF020000001.1, read on the forward strand.
CCTCCGTTGCCGGCGAGCACCGTGCACGCGGTGCTCACGGAGCGCTTGGGCGAGGGGTGGCGTGAGCTCTTCGTGGAGTTCGACGACGAGCCCGCCGCTGCGGCGTCCATCGGCCAGGTTCACCGTGCCGTCTGGCACGACGGGCGCGAGGTCGCGGTGAAGGTCCAGTACCCGGGAGCGGGTGAGGCGCTGCTGTCGGATCTGAGTCAGTTGGGGATGTTCGCCAGGCTCCTGGGGCCGCTGGTTCCCGGCCTGGACGTCAAACCGCTGATCGTCGAGCTTCGCGCGCGGATCAGCGAGGAGCTCGACTACGGCCTGGAGGCCGAGGCTCAGCGTGCCTACGCGGCGGAGTTCACGGGCGACCCCGGCGTGAGCGTCCCCGATGTCGTCCACCAGGGCGAGCAGGTACTCGTGACGGAGTGGATGGAGGGCACTCCGCTCTCCGAAGTCATACGGGGCGGCTCACAGGAGGAGCGGGACCACGCCGGCCAGCTGCTCGCACGCTTCCTCTTCAGCGGTACGGCCCGCACCGGTCTGCTCCACGCCGACCCCCACCCGGGAAACTTCCGGCTTCTTCCGGACGGACGCCTCGGTGTCATGGACTTCGGCACTGTCGACCGGCTGCCCGAGGGCCTCTCGCCGATGATCGGCTCGGCGCTGCGCCTGGCGCTGGAGGGTGAAGCGGATCAGGTCTACGCGCTGCTGCGGGAGGAGAACTTCGTCAAGGAGTCGATAACTCTCGCCCCGGACGCCGTGCTCGACTATCTGCTGCCGATCATCGAGCCGTCGAGCGTCGAGGAGTTCACCTTCTCGCGAAGCTGGATGAGGGACCAGGCTGCCCGGATCGCCGACCCTCGCTCACCGGCGCACCAGCTGGGCAAGCAGCTCAACCTCCCGCCCGAGTACGTGCTGATACACCGCGTCACTCTCAGCACAGTGGGTGTGCTCTGCCAGCTGCACGCGACGGTGCGGATGCGGGACGAGCTCTTCGACTGGCTGCCCGGCTTCGCCGAGGAAATGAGCCGTTCAGAGGGCAGCCCGCCGGCGGGGGACTCAGGGGGGACGGGTTCTGCGCACGCGAAGCCTTCGGCTCGGGCCGGCGAGGAGGAGCCGCCCGAGCGGGACGGCGACACCTACAAGGCTTCGGTCGGTCGACAGCGCCGACCCGAGGATGCTCGACGGAAGTCGCCGCGCAGAAAGGCGGCGCCGAAGCCCGCCGGCGCAGAGCGTCAGCCGAGGAAGAAGCCCGCCGCCGGACAAGCAGGCAAGAAGCCGACCGCCGAGAAGCAGCCGGTAGAGAAGGCTGAGCCCGTAGGTCCCGCGAAGAAGCGGACGGCGAAGAAGGTTGCCGACGCAGGAGCGACGACCGAGGACCGGGCAAGCAGCAGGCCGAAGAAGAGCGCAAGCGCTCGGACGAAGACGAAGACGAAGAGCGACGACAGACCCGAAGCCGGCTGAAGCCGTTCGCGCACCACCGAGCGGCCGAGCCCCGCCGGGCCGTGCGGCCACCCGGCTGCCGGGCGAGGGCGCGAGGCCGCAGCCCGAAGTCGAGGCAGAGGGCGTGACGGCGCCGGATGGCAAGGCCGTCCCTAACGGTTCGGCTACCCAGCCGGGCCCGAACAGGCTCCTGATCTCGGGCGAGTCTCTCAGTGCCTGGGCGCGGTGTTCCCGCTTGGCCGCTTGGCATGTTCCGTGTAGCCACGCTTGCTGCCTCCGGACCGGGTTCGCGCCGGGCAAGAACCTTCGGACAGGCGCTCCGACAAGGCGTTCGGATTCGGGCAGGGCTCAGACGTACGGCCTCGCGGGCTCGGGCGCACGGGCTTACCGGTAGGGACGTGCGAGCTCAGGCGTACGGGCGGCGGCGCCGGAGTCGGAAAGGGTGGTCAGACGACCTGGTGGAGCCAGCGGACCGGGGCGCCTTCACCCGCGTGTCGAAATGGTTCGAGCTCGTCGTCCCACGGTTTGCCGAGCAGCTTGTTCACCTCGTCGACGAGGTCCGTCTCGCCCCGCACCGCACGACTCGTCGCGGAGCGCAGCCGGTCCTCGGGAATCAGGATGTCGCCGTGTTGACCGATGACGGCATGGAAGATGCCGAGCGAAGGAGTGGAACTGAAGCGTTCCCCCTCGGTGGTGGTGCTGGGTTCCGCAGTCACCTCGAACCGCAGCAGACGCCAGCCCCGCAGCGCGGAGGCCATCTTGGAAGCGGCACTCGGCGCTCCCTGCCAGGAGAACTCGGCTCTCAGGGTCTCCGGGGACGCGGGCTGCTTGATCCAGTCGAGCGTGACGCGGGCACCGAGAACGCCCGCTACTGCCCACTCCACGTGTGGGCACAGCGCTCGCGGCGCGGAGTGCACGTACAGAACTCCACGTGTCGTCACCGGGGGGCCTCCTGTGCGGTTCGAGGTTCGCCTTCCCCAGCGGCCTCAACTCGCTACCGGTCAGACGTCGGCGGCGGCTGACATTCTGCCCCATCGGGGCGCTGCACACCAGCCTCTGAACTACGAACAGTAAACACCACTTCCCTTCATCCCTACACAAAAAGGACGCAATGTGACGGCACGTAACCTCTGATCTCCACACCAACACAGGACTTCGACAGCAACCACCACGACTGCGGTCGGGTGCTCTCACTCCGCCGCAACGGCGTGTTGACGTACGGTCGTTCCACAAGGGGCCGGGCGCTCAGTACACCCTCGGAGCGGCCCGCTGGGGAAGGGAATTTGACGGATGAGGTTCAAGAGGGCCGGGCTGGGCCGTCGACCGCGGGTCGGCGCTGCCGCAGGACTCGCATTCGCGCTCCTCGTGACGGCCGCCGGGTGCAGTTCGGACAGCGGCGACCAGGCCGGCGGCGAGGACACCCGCGCCCGGCACGAGAAACCTTCGTCGAGTCCCGCCCCCTCCCCCGGCGCCTCGTGGGACACCAGTCCCGGCTCGATCGCCGCGCTGGGCGACTCGATCACGGTCGCCTTCCACGCATGCATGCCGCTGTCCGACTGTCCCGAGGCAAGCTGGGTGACGGGCACGGACCCGCGGGTCGACAGCCTGGCCCGCAGGCTGCTCGACAACCCCGCCGGCAGGACCTGGAACCACGCGGCATCGGGTGCGGTGGTCGGTGATCTACCGGCGCAGGCAGCCAAGGCCGTGATCGACAAACCGGAGCTCGCGACCGTACTGATAGGCGCGAACGACGCCTGCGCCGACACCACCGCGTCGATGACGTCCGTCGCGGAGTTCGAGAAGGACCTGCGCCAGTCCGTGCGCACCCTGCGCGAGGGGTCGCCGAAGACGCAGATCCTGATGGTGAGCGTGCCTGACGTGCTGCGCATGTACCAGGTGGGCCAGGGCCACAAGGCCGCCGCAGACGTGTGGAAATTGGGGATCTGCCAGGCGCTGCTGCGCGCGCCTGAGTCCAGAAGCGCGGCGGACGAGGCCCGACGGGCGCAGGTCGACAAGCGGGTACGGGCGTACAACGGGGTCCTGCGGGAGGTCTGCGCGGAAGACACGCGCTGCCGCTACGACAACGGCGTCGTCCACCGTTACCCGTTCGCCGAGGCGGAGTTGAGCGAATGGGACTGGTTCCACCCCAGCAAGCGCGGGCAGCAGGTGCTCGCCCGGGTGCTGCACAAGACCGTCACCGCTCGGGGCTGAGCCACCCCTCCTCCCGCCGTTCGCCGTCGCTTCCCGGCATTGGGGCGGCCGGCGCTCCCGCATCCGCGTCACGGGCGGTGCACAGCGCGCCGGCAGGGCGCACGTTCGGGGCGGTCGAGGGGAATTCACGCTTCCGGGCGCTCCCGATGCTGCCTTAAGCCCGAGCGTCTCGGACGGCACAATCAACGCCAACTCCGCATTCGACGCGGAACACCGCCGGTCCACCGACCGGCGGAAGAGAACCAGGCACGGACGCCGGCGCTCCGGCTCGGCGTCAGACCGGACGTACCGAAAGCAGGGATCGTGGCCAGGACCGTACGCGCGCTCGTCATCGACAAGCCCGGTGAACACCGCATGGTGACCGGCCCGGTGGCTGACCCAGGTCCCGGCGAGGTGCGGGTGGCGGTGCACGCGACAGGACTCGCGCACAGCGACCGCGCGCTCTACGACGGGACGCGGGCACCCGAGCTCGCCCGCTATCCCGTCACCCCGGGGCACGAGTGGTCCGGCACGGTGGAGGCCGTCGGCGAAGGCGTCGATCCGGCGCTGGTGGGGCGACGCACGGTGGGCGAGGGGCTGCACGGCTGCCAGATGTGCGAGCCGTGCCGGCAGGGAGTCGCCGGCGGATGCGTCCGCGGGTACGCGCAGACCGGCTTCACCGAACCGGGCGCCTGTGCCGACGTGTTGATCATCCCCGCCCGGCGGCTGCACCTGCTCGACGACAGTGCCGACCTGGGCGCGGCCACGCTGCTCGAACCGGCCGCCGCGGTCGCCGAGGCGGTTCTCGCAGGGCAGCCGCTCCCCGGCAGCCGGATCGCCGTGGTGGGCGCGGGCACCCGCGGCCTGCTGGCCGTTCAGCTGCTCGCCGCCCACTCGCCGGCAGTGCTGCACGTGCTGGACCCGTGGTTGGTACGGGCCGAGCGCGCGCTGCCGATGGGCGCCTCCGCCGCGGTGACCCCGTACGACTGCGCCCCGCTGTACGGGCGCTGCGATCTGGTGCTCTTGATGGCAGACAGCGGCTGCGAACCGACGGACGCCTGTCGCCTCGCCCGCCCCGGTGGGCGGGTGGTGCTGTGCGGGGAGTTCGAGTCCGACGGACAGGGCCTGGATTCCGAGGTGTTGACGGCGAGCCAGCTGACGGTGAGCGCGGTGACCGGCGCGAGCACCCGTTCCTGGGCGCACGCGGTGCGCGCCTTCCGCAGCGGACTGCTCGACCTGCGTCCGTTGATCACCGACGAGCTCCCCCTGGAGGATTTCGCCCGGGCGATGACGCTGTTGGACGAGGACGGCAGCGGCGAGCAGCCCAAGGTGCTCCTCCGCCCCTGAACCCGACCGCACCACTGCCCGTACGTCCCCAAGGGCCGTACCCCGGTACGCGGCGTCACGCCGAGACCAGCGGTACGCCGAGACCAGCCCTCACACCAACACGGGCTCTGCGTCGGCACTCGACCGTCGCAGGGGGCACGAGCCGCACACAGACGCGGCCGTTCGCCGGAACGCGATGTCAGGCGCAGGCCATGCACGAGCCGTACGCCGACACGGGCTGTACGCCCGAACGCGCGACGCTCACCGCGCGCGGTGCAAACGAGCCGTACGGCGGCACGAGCCGTACGGCGGAACGCGGCTCACCGCGCAGGCCATGCACGAGCCGTACGGCGGCGCGGGCCGCAATCGGCGCGGGAGTCGCCGCGAGGCGCGGGGCGGGTGGGGCAGGGGGCAGGCGTACGCAGCGGGCCGCCCCGGAGTGATCCGGAGCGGCCCGTGGGAGGCGTGGCCGTCAGGCGACGCTGATGGTGACCTCGATGTTCCCGCGAGTGGCGTTGGAGTAGGGGCACACCTGGTGCGCCTTCTCCAACAGCGCCTCGGCGGTGGCGTTGTCGACGTTCGGGATGTGCGCGGAAAGCGCCACCTTGATCCCGAAACCGCCGGCCGGGGTCTTGCCGATGCCGACCTCGGCGGTCACCGTCGAACCGCTGATGTCCGCCTTCTCCTGGCGGGCGACGACGCCGAGGGCACCCTGGAAGCAGGCGCTGTAGCCGGCGGCGAAGAGCTGCTCGGGGTTGGTGCCCGCGCCGCTGCCGCCCATCTCCTTGGGCGGGTTGACGACAACGTCGAGCTGGCCGTCGTTGGTGGCGACCCGGCCGTCACGTCCGCCTTCGGCGGTGGCGACAGCGGTGTAGAGAACGTCGACGGGCTGGATGGACATATGTCTCCCTGGTGAACGTTGACCGGAGGGCTCGCGCCCACGACCCCGTCGGTCAGTGGTCGGAGTCTACGGGGCCGGCGACCGGCACCCGTGGGCGCGTTCGTCGGCCCCGCGGGCGCGCCGGGTCGGAGCCTCGACGGAGGCGCGTGAGCCACCGGGCGTACACGCGGCGGATCCGCGGCCCGCCCGGCGGGACCCGACACGAGACCCCGTCGGGGGCCCGTCGTACGGTCCCGAGCGGCTCTAGCGGGCGTCGGTGGCGACGATCATCTTGCCGATGTTCTGGCCGCGCATCAGACCGAGGAAGGCGTCGACCGCGTTCTCGATCCCCTGCTCCACGGTCTCCTGGTAGGTCAGGTCGCCGGTCCGGAGCCAGGCGCTCAGCTCCTGCACGAACTGGGGCTGGAGGTCCTGGTGGTCGGCGACGAGCATGCCCCGCATGGTGATCCGCTTGCCGATGAGCATGGCCAGGTTGCGGGGTGCCGCGGGCGGCGTGACCTCGTTGTACTGCGAGATCATGCCGCAGACCGCGATGCGCCCGTGCAGGTTGAGCCGGCTGATCGCGGCCTCGAGGTGGTCTCCCCCGACATTGTCGAAGTAGACGTCGATTCCGTCGGGGGCGGCGTCGGCGAGTTGCCGGGAGACGTCGCCCTCCTTGTAGTTGAAGGCCGCGTGGAAGCCGTAGGTCTCGGTGAGGGCCTGGACCTTGGCGTCCGAACCGGCGCTGCCGATCACCCTGGCGGCACCCTTGAGCCTGGCGATCTGCCCGACCAGACTGCCGACCGCGCCGGCAGCGCCGGAGACGAAGACGGTGTCGCCCTCCTTCATCTCCGCCACCCGGACGAGCCCGGCGTACGCGGTGAGCCCGGGCATGCCGAGGACGCCCAAGTACGCCGAGAGCGGGGCGAGTTCGGGGTCGATGGGCTGGGTGCGCTTGGCCGGGAGGGTCGCGTACTCGCGCCAGCCGAGGCCGTGCAGCACGTGGTCTCCGGGCTCCAGGCCCTCCGCGCGCGAGGCGACGACGATGCCGACCGCGCCGCCGTCCATCGGCCGGTCGAGTTGGAAGGGCGGTACGTAGGACTTCACGTCGTTCATCCGGCCCCGCATATAGGGGTCGACGGACATGAAGAGGTTGTGGACCAGCACCTCGCCCTCTTCCGGTGTCTTCACCGGCACCGTGCGCAGGGCGAAGTCGTCCGGAGTGGGCCAGCCCTCGGGTCGGGCGATCAGATGCCACTCACGGCTGGTCTCTGGCAGGGTCTCGGCGGTCACGGCGGCCACCCACCTCCGATTAGTTCAGGATCTGAAACATTTCCGGGTCCCACCCTGCCCCTCGATATTTCATGTTGTCAACTAAATGGTTACCCTGAACCCATGACAGAGCGCACCACTCCCCCCGATCGGCTCACCCGCGAGGTAGTGGAGCTGATCGGCGAGATCGTGGGCCGCTACCACCAGGAGTACGACCAGGCCGCCGCCGCCTACTCCCTCACCGGCGCCCAGGCGCGGATGCTCGCCCTGCTCGCTCCCGGGCCCAGTCCCATGCGGCTGCTCGCCGAGCAGCTGAAGTGCGAACCGTCCAACGTGACCGGCATCGTCGACCGGCTGGAGTCGCGCGGGTTGGTCGAACGGCGTCCCAGCCCCGATGACCGCCGGGTCAAGCTGGCGGAGGCCACCGATGAGGGCCGACAGACCGCCACCCGACTCCGGGAGTCACTCGGCGACTTCGCGCAGACCCCGCTGGCCGGGCTGACCACCGAGGAACGCACCGCACTGCGCGACCTGCTGCGCCGGATGCTCGGCGACCCCACCGACTGAGCCTCCCGGGACATCGCGAATCAGCGGAACGGCACCTCACGGCCGCCCGGCGGGCGACAGACCACGAACCGCAGTCCAACGGATCAGACCAGGCAGAGACCCGGCAGACAGGCCAGACCGGGCAGACAGGTCAGACCGGCAGGCCACGGGTGGGCCGCACCGGTCGACACCTCGAACCTCACACTCAAGCCGCAACCGCCACAGCAGCAACTACCGCCGCAGCACCGCACCCCACCCTGCGCCCCGGAGCCCGCACCACACCACTCACGGCCCGAGCGCAGCAGCCCGCCTCCGTGCGCCCGACCTCAGCCCTGCGCCCGACCTCAGCCGAGTTCGCCTCGGAGCCTGCGGGCGCGCAGGACCAGCTCCAGCTCGAACCTGTGGTCCGGATCGTCGATGCCCTCGCCCCACAGCTCGCGGATCTGCCGCAGCCGGTAGCGAACCGTCTGGGGGTGGACGCCGAGCCGGACCGCGATCTCGGGAGCGCCACCCCTGGTCTCCAGCCAGGCGAGCAGGGTCTCCGCCAACCGTCGGCCGTGCGAGGGCCCGCACTCCTTGAGCGGGGCGAGCAGCCGCCGGCCGAGATCGTCGATGAGTTCCGTCGGCGGCAGCAGCACCAGCGCCTCGGTGTGCTCGGTGCAGTCCAACAGGCCGCCGCTGTCGAGGAGTCCGCGCTCCATCAGATCGACAGCGGACTGCGCCCAGCGCAGCGATTTGGCGGCCTGGGCGACCGGCACCGGCGGCCCGACCGCGCCCGTCCAGCCCGACACCGCCCGGCGCAGCAGCTCGGCGCGGCCGGCGGCGTCCGGTTCGGGAACGACCATCAGCGGCTGCTCGCGCTCCATGTCCAGCAGTACGTCGTTGCCGACCGCGGGCGGTACGGCCTCGCGGGCGGGACGCAGCAGTACGGCCACCGCGACGTTCTCCGGCAGCGGCCAGCCGATCCGCGCGGCCCTTTCGGTCAGCATCGACCTGCGGCTGTCGGTGTTGCCGTGGTCGGCGAAGAGCATGTCGAGCAGCCCGCGCTGGAGTCTGAGGCGTTCGCCCGCCTTGCGCGCGGCGGCCTCGGCGTAACCACGCACCGACTCGGCGACCAGGCCGTCGAGGTACTGGAAGCCGGATTCTGCGAGCTCGTACATGGCCGGGGCGGGGATGTCCGCCTGCTGGCCGATCTCCGCCAAGCGCCGCCAGGCGAGCCGTACGCCCAGCCGGTAGATGGCCTGGAGCGAGTCCAGACTCCGACCGCTCAACAGCTCACCACGCCCGAACTCCTGGAAGACGGGCGGGTGCTGGTGCGGATTGCCGAGGCCGGTGGCGAGATGCTCGACGAACTGCTCCAGCGCGCGGCGGATGCCGATGAGGGACATCGGTACGCCGTTCTGGTCCAGGATCACCGGGAGCATCGGGTACTCGGTGCGGATCTCCTGGAGGATGACCTCGGCCAGGATGGGGATCTCGCTGCGGGCCTGCTCCGTGAAGTGCCGCGTCTGACTCGCGGGTACCGACCGCCAGGCGGAGCCGGCCGCGCTGTCCACGGTCACTCCTCGGAGGGTGCCGGCGCGTCCGAGGCGGCCTCTTCGTTCTCGGGGAAGTGCACCAGGGGAACGTTGGGCTGCTCGGGACTGGCGTTGAGCAACGCCACTGCGCCAAGACCGGCGCCGACGGCGAGAAGGACCGCAGCTACGCAGGTCAGAGCGGCTGCGAGGAATCTGTGCATGGCGCGGCGGGCCTCTCCGTGTGGATTCACTGCACCAGCGGTCGCCCCCGACACCAGTTCGTCTAGGTGAGTGTGAAAGGGCATTGACTCGCTGTCAAGAGTTCGCCTACGGTCACCGACCCAGGCGGGCTTACTCGCCGCCTTCACTTTTCGAACGGGCACTACACCCTCTGGGAGCACCCGCCATGCGCCGTTCCGCCTCACCCCTTTCGCTGACCCTTCTGGGGATCGGCGTGTTTCTGCTGGTTCTGGGGCCCATGCTGGCCTACTACGTCGAGCCGCGCGCCCAGCGGACCCCGATCGACATCAACCAGACCACGGTCTTCAACGGCACTGGCAGGTACTTCGACCAGGGCGCCCTGGAGACGAAGGACGACCAGAAGCTCACCGTCACCCGCCGGGTACTGGGGAACGTCGCCGAGAGCGAGAAGAACGACGTCGCCGTCTGGGACGTGTCGACCACGATCGACAACCCCGACACCCTGCCGCACAAGGACCCCCGCAAGTCCTTCCAGTGGGAGACCGAACGCTGGGTCTCGGACCGGGAGACCACCAAGCCCGTGCACTGCTGCGGTGAGGCTCCGGTGCAGGTCAAGGGCGATGCGTACCTGAAGTTCCCGTTCGACGTGCAGGAGAAGACCTACCGCTGGTGGGACGGCACCCTGGGCGACACGGTGCCGCTGCGCTACTCGGGCCGCGCCAAGGTGCACGGCTACGAGGGCATGCGCTTCACCGGCGAGGTCGAGGCGACCAGGGCGGGCAAGCGCCAGGTGCCGGGCCGCCTCGTCGGCCAGGAAGAGACGGGCCAGGTGGTGGCCGAGGAGTGGTACGCCAACCACGGGATCGAGCTGATCGTCGACCAGGCGACCGGCCGCATCCTGCGCGCCACGATCGGGCCGCGGGTGACCCTGCGCGCTCCCGGCGGCGACAAGGACGAGGTCGTGCTCCTGGAGAGCAAGCGGATCGTCTTCGACAAGAAGACACAGCTCGGCCAGGTCGAACAGGCCAAGGAGCAGAGCGGGCAGCTGAAGCTGGTCGGCGAGACGGTACCGATGGCCAGCGGCGGAGCCGGTGTGCTGCTCGCCATCGTGGGCGGCGTACTGGTGGTACGGGGTAGGCGCGAGCAGGCCTGACCCGTCCGCCGGGCCCGCGGGCCGGGCCCGCGAAGCCCCTTCGCGCGGACGGAATTCGCGCAGGTGAAGAGCTGAACGGCGACGAGCGGGAAGGGCGTCCGGTGGCGTACGGGAAATCTCCCAGAGGGTTTTCCGTACGGCGCCGGGCCTCGCTCGCGGACCGGACCGCGCACCCGTTCACGCCGTCCGCCGGAGACCCCTACGCCCACCGTCCGGCACTCGGCGCACCCGCCCGGTAGCGGTGCGAGAACCGGGAACACCGCCGTGCCCGGTCACGCGGGGCGAAAGCGTGACGTACGAGACCGCACCGCGAGATGTGCGAGACCGGATCGAGACTTCCCCTCGCAACACTGGACGAAATATTGACCGGCCAGTAGGAAACGGATTCGACCGCCTCGAAATCGGGGCCGAATGACAACTGAACCGGTTGGTGATCACAGAAATTGTCACCCAGGTGAGTAGCCGCATCGAACGCGGCAGCGAACACTGATGTTTCCTATCGCCAGCTGCCCCCGGCGATCACCAGTTCGTCACCCTCTGGCAACACCGAAGCAGTACGAGCACCACCGCAGCACCACGCACCTCGGCACCACCAGCCGCACCACCACGGCACCACCAGCCGCACCGAGCCGCACCGAGCCGGACCGCCGGACCCACCACGGTCCACCACGCAAGAGCCGCCGCGCCACCCCAGCGCACTGGTCATCCCTCATTCGCACCTTGAGACGAGTTGGAGCGCCCATGCCCCAGCACGTGCCGCCGGTCGCACTCCCCGTCACGTCCCTGGTTCCGCGTCAGCCGTCGGAGGCGAACGTCCCGACGCCTCCCTCCGAGAGCGCGCCCGTGCCCCGGCGCATCGTCTTCCTCGCTCGTCGAGACCTCGACAACCCCGCCGCCGGCGGTTCCGAGCTTCTGATCGACCGCATCGCCCAGGGCCTCACCGCCCACGGGCACCAGGTCACCCTGCTGTGCGGAGGCCCCGCGGCGTACCGGGACTACCGGGTTGTCTCGGCCGGCGGCGACGCGGGCCACTTCCTCAAGGCGAAGCGGGCGCTGCGCCGCCAGGTCGGCGAATGCGACCTGCTGGTCGAGGTGTCCAACGGTCTGCCGTACCTGGCGCCGCTGTGGCACCGGGGCCCGACGCTGTGCCTGGTCAACCATGTGCACACCGATCTGTGGGGCATGCGCTACCCGGCGCCCGCCGCCCGGATCGGGCAGAAGCTGGAGCACTGGGCGCTCGCCGGTTCCCACAAGGAGAACCTGATGGTGGCCGTCTCCGGTTCCACCGCGAGCGCGCTGCAGAACATCGGAGTGCCCGGCGACCGCATCCGGATCGTGCACAACGGCGTCGAGGACCCCGGCCAGCTGATGGCCAAGTCCCGGGAGCCGCTGTTCCTGGCGGTCGGACGGCTGGTGGAGTACAAGCGCATCGATCTGCTGCTGCGGCTGTGGGAGCGGGTCCGCCCGGTCACCGGCGGCCGGCTCGTGATCGTCGGCGACGGCCCCGAGCGCGCCCGGCTGGAGGCGATGGCCGGCCCCGGCGTCACCTTCACCGGCCATGTCCCGGAGGCCGAGAAGCACCGGCTGCTGTGCGAGTCCTGGCTGCTGCTGCACCCCTCGATGATCGAGGGGTGGGGTCTTGTGGTCATGGAGGCCGCGGCCCGCGGTACGCCCGCGATCGGCTTCGACATACCCGGCCTCCGCGACTCCATAGTCGACGGCGACACCGGAACTCTCGCCCCGGGCGAGAGTTCCTTCGCCTCCGCCTGGTGCAGCCTGGCGCTGTCCACCCGGCGCCGGGAGGCGATGGGCGCGGCGGCCGCCGAGCGGGCGAAGGACTTCGGCTGGGACCGTACGGTCGAGGCGTTCCGCACCGTGGCGACGGAGGCGTACGCGTCCCACACGGCACGCTCCGCCGCACCGGCCCGTCGCGGCCGGGCGGTGAGGGGAACCCGGTGAAAGACCCGTCCTTCCGCAGATCAGTCTCGCTGTTCCGCGCCTTCATGAACGAGCAGGAGGACCCCGAGCACTGCTACCAGCTGCTCGCCCGGGACGCCGCCTCGCAGGTGGAGCGGTACGAGCCACTGCGGGGTGCCACCGTGCTCGACATCGGTGGCGGCAGCGGGCACTTCACCGAGGAGTTCCGCCGCCGCGGCGCGCGCAGCTACCTCTTCGAGCCCGATCCGCAGGAGCTGGGAGCGGGCGGTCGAAGGACGCCGGGCTCGGTCCTCGCGGACGGCTATCTGCTGCCCGTCGCCGACGGCACCGCGGATGTCACCTTCTCCTCCAACGTGCTGGAGCACGTCTCCGATCCGCAGACCTTCCTCAGCGAAATGGTCCGCGTCACCCGCCCCGGCGGGCTGATCTACGTCTCCTTCACCAACTGGTACTCCCCCTGGGGCGGGCACGAGACGGCACCCTGGCACTACTTCGGTGCCGCCCGGGCCCGTGCCCGCTACCGGCGGAAGACCGGCCGACCGGCCAAGCACACCCTCGGCGAGAACCTCTTCGCCGTGCACATCGGTCCCACCCTGCGCCATGTAAGGGCACGTGACGACGTGGAACTCGTCACCGCCCGGTCCCGCTACTGGCCCTTCCTGGCGAGCGCGATCACCCGAGTCCCCGGCGTACGCGAGTTCGCCACCTGGAACCTTCTCCTCATTCTGCGGCGGTGTCCCCATGTCGACGAGCACTGATTCCACGCTCCAGTTCGCGCCAGGACGGCGGCGACGGGGCCCTGACGAGCGGCCGCGCTCCCGGCGGTGGCTCTTTGGTTTCTATGCCGTCGTGCTGCTGTGCTTCGTGATCGCGGCCCCCGGCCTGGTCACCTTCGAGACGAAGCTCGGTGTCGTACTCGACCCGTGGAAGTTCCTCGGCGACCTCGGCCAACTGTGGTCGGACGAGTCGGGCTTCGGCGGTCTGACCAACCAGTACATCGGCTACCTCTTCCCGATGCTGCCGTTCTACGCGCTGACCGATCTGATCGGTCTGCCGGTCTGGCTGGCCGAGCGGCTGTGGCTGGCGCTGGTGGTCACCACCGCGTTCTGGGGCGCACTGCGCCTGGCCGAGCGGCTGCGCATCGGCTCGCCCGCGACCCGGCTGGTGGGAGCCACGGCGTACGCGTTGTGGCCGACCTTCACCATCATCGTCGGCTCCACTTCGGCCGGCGCCCTGCCCGGCGCCGTACTGCCCTGGGTGCTGCTGCCGCTGATGTCGGAGCGGCTGAGCGCCCGGGTGGCGGCGGCGACCTCGGCGCTGATCATCCCGTTCATGGGTGGTGTGAACGCCGCGTCCACCCTCTGCGCGCTGCTGCCGGTCGGCCTCTACCTGGTCACCCGCACCGGACGCCGGCGCACCTCGCTGCTGCTGTGGTGGCTGCCCGGCGCGCTGCTCGCGACGCTGTGGTGGACGATCCCGCTGATGCTGATGGGCTCGTACGTCGAGAACTTCATGGCCTACGTCGAGCAGGCGTGGAACACCACCAGCACCATGTCGGCCGTCGAGATGCTGCGCGGCACCGGCAACTGGGTCGGCTATCTGAACTTCGGCAGCGCCTGGCTGCCCGCCGGCTGGCTGCTGGTCACCGGCGTCCTCGCGATCATCGGTACGACGCTGGCGGCGGCGCTGGGCCTGGCCGGTCTGGCCCGGCGGGACATGCCCGAGCGGCGCTGGCTGATGCTGACCGCGATCGTGGTGACCGCCGTGATGCTCGCCGGTTACGCCGGTTCGCTGGGCGCCCCGTTCGCGGAGGGAGTGCAGAGCCTGCTGGACGGTGCGCTCAAGCCCTTCCGGAACATCTACAAGTTCCAGCCCGGTCTGGCTCTTGCGCTGGCGCTCGGACTGGCCCACCTCGTCGCGGTGTTCGCCCGCAGCGACGGCGCCAGGCCACTGCCCGGACGGCGCTTCCTGCCCGCGCTCGCGGCGGCCCTGGTACTGCCGGCGATGGCGCTGCCGTACCTCAACGGCGATGTGCTCCAGCCCGGCGGCTTCAAGGAGCTGCCCAAGCACTGGCAGCAGACCGCCGACTGGCTGGAGGACAACTCCCCCGAGAACCGCGCGCTGGTGGTCCCCTCCACCGCGCACGGCATCTACACCTGGGGTTCGCCGATCGACCAGCCGCTGCACGTACTCGCCGAGTCGCCCTGGGCGCAGCGGGACTACGTGCCGTTCGGCACTCCCGGCGAGCGCCGGATGATGGACGCGGTCGAGCAGGCGCTGATGAGCGGCGGCGAGGTGCCGGGCCTGTCGGACTACCTGGGCCGCGCGGGCCTGCACAACGTGGTCGTCCGCAACGACCTCGACCCGGACCAGGTCGGCTACGTGCCGCCGCAGACGGTGAAGCGGACGCTGGAGGCGTCCGGGTACAAGAAGGTCAAGGACTTCGGTCCGACCGTCACTGCCGGCCGCATCCCCGCCGACACCCCGATCGAGATCCAGGGCTTCTACCCGCGGCAGAAGTCGGTGGAGATCTACGAGCCCGCCGAGACGAAGCGGCCCTCGCAGGTCGCCGCGCAGCCGGTCTCGGAGACGGCGCGTCTGAGCGGTGGACCGGAGTCGATGCTGCCGCTGTCGGCGGACCCGAACTTCCGCGACCGGCCGGTGGTGCTGACCGGGGACAACCACCCGGGCATCGGCAACCCGAGCCTCCAGGTCAACGGTGACGGGCTGCGCCGGGCGGACACCCGCTTCGGCCTGATCAACAACAACACGTCGTACACCTACACCAAGGACGAGAAGAACCACGAGGGCAGCCTCCAGGACGCCGGCAAGGAGCCGAAGCAGATCCTGCCGAGTCCGCAGCTCAAGCACCAGACGGTCGCCGAGCTGCGCGGCGCGAAGAACGTCACCGCCTCCAGCAGTGGCAGCTGGCTCTTCCACATGCCGCAGTTCGACCCGGTCAACGCCTTCGACGGCAACCCCGAGTCGGGTTGGGCCGAGGCGAGTGCGGGCGACAGCACCGGCGAGTGGATCAAGGTCGACTTCGACGGGGCGACCGACATCCCCGGTTCGATCGACCTGACCCCGCTCGCGGGCGACGGCGTCCGTCCCTCGGTGACCGGCGTGAAGGTCGAGACCGACCGCGGTTCCGAGGAGAGCACCCTCCAGCCCAACGACGGGACCCAGCGCGTCAAGGCGCCGCGGGGCACCGCGAAGTGGCTGAAGCTGACCATCACCGATGTGCAGGAGTCGCGGGCCGGGATCACCGGCGCCGGCTTCGCGGAGATCGAGATCCCCGACGTCCAGGTGACCAGGATGCTGGCGCTGCCGAACGACGCCCCGGGCGACCGGACGGAGTCGGAGATCTACTCCATGCACCGCAGCCCCGACCCGGGCGGGCTGAACCCGGCCGGCATTGAGTCCGGACTGCACCGACAGTTCACCAGCGAGCGGTCGGCGGAGTACACGCTGAAGGCCAGCGCCACCCCGGTGCCCGGCAGCGCGTACGACGACATGCTGGACGAGATCGCCCCCGGCTCCCGCGACCGGATCACCGCGAGCGCCGAGTCGGTCAGCCCCACCGGCGTCTCGCTGAGTGCGCGCAACCTGGTGGACGGTGACCTCACCACCGCCTGGATCGCGGGCGACAAGCCGGTCATCCGGCTCTCGTGGCCGGAGAAGACCGAGGTCGACTCGATGGTCCTCTCGGCCGCCGGCGGTGTCTCCGCCAAGCCGGCCGAGGTGGAGATCACCTCCGACGACGGTGCTGTCACCACCTCCGTCGACGAGAACGGCTGGGCGCGCTTCGAGGCCATGGAGACGGACTCCATGCAGATCACCATCACCAAGACCGCGCCCACCACGCTGCACAACCCGGTCGCGGGTGACGACATCCAGCTGCCGGTCGGTCTGAACGAACTGCACGTCCCGGCGCTGGAGGACTTCCGCGTCGAGGCGCCGGCGGCCGACCGGAAGTTCGAGCTGGAGTGCGGCGACGGACCGATGGTCGCGATCGACGGCACTCTGCACGCCACCAAGGCGTCCGGCAAGGTCAGCGATCTCACCGAGCGGCGGCCGATCTCGGTCGAGCTGTGCGCGGGTGACCAGAAGAACGGCACCATCGAGCTGGACAGCGGCAAGCACACGCTGGAGACCGGCAGCGGCGGTCCGCTGGCGATCAACGACCTCACCCTCACCCGCGGTGACACCGCGCCGAAGGCGAGCGCCGAGCGCGCGGTCACCGTCAAGGACTGGGCGGGCGAGGCCCGCGAGGTCGAGGTCGGCTCCGGCGAAGCCTCGTACCTGCGTACGCACATGAACATCAACAAGGGCTGGAAGGCCACGCTCGACGGCAAGGAGCTCACCTCGCTGCGGCTCGACGGCTGGCAGCAGGGCTACCTGGTCCCGGCCGGCGAGGGCGGCACCGTCAAGCTGGAGTACACCCCGACGACGTACTACCAGGGCGGTCTCGCGGTCGCCGGGGTCGGCATCGTCGGACTGCTGGGCATGGCGTTCATCCGTCGCCGCGGCGGCGAGCCGCTGGGTGCCCAGGACGCTGCTCCGGCGCCGAGCTGGGTGCTGGGCGGTGTGGTGCTGACCCTGGTGTTCGCACTGATCGCCGGTCCGTACGCGCTGATCGTGCCGGCCCTCGCGGTGGTGGCCTGGCTGCGTCCGCGCTGGCTGGTGCCGCTGTCGGCGGCTGCCATGCTGGGTGCCGGTGTGATCGTGGCGCTCGGCGCGGGCGACGGGTACGCGGCGGACGCCGGTGCGTTCGGCTGGCCCGCCCAGGCGTTGGCGCTGCTGGCGCTGGCGGCGGCGCTGGTCACCGTGCCGCAGCGGGAGCGCGCCGAGGAACCGCAGGACGAGCGGCCGAGCTACACCGAGCCCGCGCCCGCCTCGGCCGGCGGTATGCCCGCACCGACGCTGCCGCACCGCCACCCGGAGCAGCAGCAGGGTCAGCAACAGCAGACCCAGCAGCCCCAGCAGAACGGCCCCGCGCAGCAGGATCAGCACGGCCCTCAGCACGGCGGCCCGTCCGCGCCCCCCGGGGAGGAACCCTCTCGATGACCGCACAGCGCATCCCGTTCCCGGTGGTGGACGAGATCTCCCGGCACACCCGTTCCGCGAGTGAACCGGAGAACGTCCACGTCGAGCTCCACCTGCCGGGCCGGATGGATCCCAAGCGGCTGAGCAAGGCCGTGCGGGAGGCGCTTCGGCGCCACCCGCGGGTCCTGGTCCGGCAGGCACCGGGACGCTGGTGGCACCGCGCGTACGAGTGGGAGCTGACCGAGGAGCCGGACGTCGATCCGGTCTCCTGGCCCGGCGGCAGCCTCGAAGAGGCCCGCCGCCGGGCGATCGGCAGCATCCCGCCGCTGCACCTCTCGCCACCGGTGCGCATCGAGGCCGTCGAGCCCAACGCGGCCGAGGGCGGCGGCACCGTGCTCGTCGCGTGCGTCAACCACACCGCGCTGGACGGCCCCGCCTTCCTGCGGGTGCTGGCCACCGCCGCCGAGCCGAACTGCGGCTCACCCGGGAGGAGACGGCGCTGCTCGACGCACTGCCGGCACCCGCGGGCGCCCGGCAGTGACACCTCCGCCCCCGGCGCACTCCGCCGCAGCCGCACTCCCCGCCCACCGCCCCTGCGCGGGAGACGCGGGAACGCGGGGCGCGAGGGCGCGTTCCGGCGCGGTGGCCCGGTGGGGCGGCACCGGCCAGGATGCCCAGAGGCCTGGCCGGTGCCGCCCCACCGGGCCACCGCGCCGGAACGCGCCCTCGCGCCCCGCGTTCCCGCGTCTCCCGCGCAGGGGCGGTGGGCGGGGAGTGCGGCTGCGGCGGAGTGCGCCGGGGGCGGAGGTGTCACTGCCGGGCGCCCGCGGGTGCCGGCAGTGCGTCGAGCAGCGCCGTCTCCTCCCGGGTGAGCCGCAGTTCGGCGGCGGCGGTGGCCAGCACCCGCAGGAAGGCGGGGCCGGCACCCCGGCGGGTCGCGGCAACGGGATGGCGGTCCTCGACCTGCCGGTACCCACCCGGCCCAAGGGCGCCCCGTACACGGTCAACGACCAGCTGCTGGTCGCCACCTTCCTCACCGTCGTGCGCTGGAACCGCGAACACGGCGCGCGGGTCGAGCCGGTGCGGATCACCATGCCGGTGGACGACCGGCCGCGCACCGAGGACATGCCCATCGGCAACGGCACCCGGCTGGTCGAGGTCACCTTCGGCGACGAGGAGCGCGACCCGGAGAACACCGCCCGGCTGCTGCGCGCCACCGCCGCCCGCACCAAGGCGCTCAAGGGCCGGCCCAGGGCGCAGCTCGGGCTGAGCGGTTCACTGCTCACCACCCCCGTACTGCCGGTCGGCGTACGGGCGTTGAGCACCAGGGCGCTGCGGGTCGCCGCCTCGCCGTGGGCGTCGACGACGCTGCTCTCCAACCTCGGCCGCATCCCCTATCCGATGGATTTCGGCGACGCGGGCAGGGCCACCGCAGTGTGGGTCTCGGCACCGGCCAGGATGCCCAGAGGCCTGGCCGTCACCACCACGTCCACCGGCGGCCGGCTCCAGCTGGTGCTGCGCTGGTCGCGGGCCCGGCTGGACGACAGCGCGGGTGAACTCCTCGGCGAGATCTTCACCGAGTCGCTCCACACCACCGCGCGCACCACCCCGGAGGCCGCGACATGACAGCTCAGTCAGGCAGTACGGAGACCGACGGCGCACGGGAGGCCCGCGCACGCGGGTCGGACGAGCCGCGCGACAGCCTCCAGGCGCTCTACGAGGACCCGGCCACCCCGGTCGCCTCGGGCCCGGACCGCTCCCGGCGCCAGGCCCGCATCCTCGCCCGCGCCCTCGGCCGCACCGAGCCCGGCGTGATCCTCGACATCGGCTGCGGAGACGGCAGCGCGGCGGCGACCGCGGCACCGATCCTGCGCCCGCACCGGCTGGTCGGCGTGGACTGGTCGCAGGACGCGCTGCGCCGCGCCAACCGCCATCTGACCGCTGTGCGCGGCGGGCTGGACGATCCCGGGCTGCCGTTCGCCTCCGGCAGCGCGGACGCGGTGCTCTTCAGCGAGGTCATCGAGCACCTCGTCGACCCGGACGCGGCGCTGGACGAGCTGCGGCGGGTGCTGCGTCCCGGCGGCCACCTGCTGCTCTCCACCCCGAACCTGGCGGCCTGGTACAACCGCGCGCTGCTGCTCGGCGGTGTCCAGCCGGTCTTCTCCGAGGTCTCGATGCGCGGGATCTACGGCCGTCCCGGCAAGCAGGTCGTCGGACATCTGCGGCTGTACACGGCCCGGGCGCTGCGGCAGATGCTCCCGGCCGCCGGCTTCGAGGTGGTGCGGATGAGCGGCGCCCCGTACCACGACGTGCCCAGGCCCTTCCGGCCGCTGGACCGGCTGGCCTGCCACGCTCCCTCGCTCGCCTCGATCCTGCTCGTGCACGCCCGGCGCAGGGAAGGCAGCTAGCCGTGTGGCTGGGCGTGGCAGCCGCACTGCTGGCCAACCTCCTCATCAGCATCGGCTTCGTGGTGGAGAAGCGTGCGCTGACGGGGCTGCCGCCGCTGTCGGCGACCCGCCCCCAGCAGCTCGTACTGCACCTGCTGCGCAGTCCGTTGTGGATCGTGGGCGCGGCCTCGCTGGCGCTCGGTTTCCTCGCGCAGCTCGCGGTCTACCGGACGCTGCCGCTGATGGCGGCGCAGGGACTGTTCGTCACCGGTCTGGTGATGCTCCTGCTGCTGTCCTCGGTCTTCCTCGGCGAGGAGTCCAGCGGTCGGGAGCGCTGGGGAATGGCGTCGATCGTGGTGGCGCTGGTGATGATCGTGCTGTCGCTGCGCGGCGACACCGAGGAGATCAGCCGCAGCGCCCCGACGGCCGTCATGGTGGCGATCGTGGTGCCCTCGATCCTGGCGGGGCTCGCGCTGTTCGCGGGCGCCGAACGCAGGTCGAAACGCCGCCACCGCCTGCCGACGGCGGGTGTGCCCTACGGGGCGGCGGTCGGTTTCCTGTACGGCGTCAGCTCGCTCGCCATCAAGGGCGTCGCCGGGCTGCTGGACACCGCGGACCTGGCCGGCTCGGTCACCTCGGTGCTCACCTCGCCGTACCCGTACATCCTGATGGTCACCGGTTCGACCGGCCTGGTGCTCTCGCAGACCGCGCTCCAGCGGTGCCGCGCGTCGCTGATCGTGCCGGTGTGCACGACGGTGACGTTCCTGTACACCGTCGCCGCGGGCACGGTCGCCTTCTCCGAGCCGCTGCCCGAGGACCCGCTGCGGCTCGCGCTGCGGCTGGGCGGCTCGGTGCTCGCGGTCTCCGTACTGCTCACCATGCCGCGGCACGACGAGCCCCCGCAGCACGGCCCGGAGCGTTCCGAGGCCGGTCCGGACGCGGACGGCGGCACCGGCCCGGACGCCGACGGGGGCGCGCCGCAGGTGCCGCCCACGTATCTGGACGGCACCCCGGTCACCGGTCCCCCGGTCGGCGGCCTCTACCTGGACGGCTCCCCCGTCCCCGGAGGCCCGCACGACACCCCCGCGCACGGCACCCCCGTACCCGGCACTCCCGCGCAGATCTCGCCCGGTCGTCTCCCACCCACACGCGCCCCGGCCCTGCCCGTCTCGCCCGGGCCCGTCTCGCCCGAGCCCGTCTCGCCCGGTCGCGGCGAGGAGCCTCCCGGCCGGGAGGCGGCAGAGCGCGGGGAGGGCCGTCCACCGTCGGGCGGCGACTCCCCCAACGGCCGTTCCGTCAACGGCACTTCACCCGTCCAGGGTGCGTCCGGCAGCCCACCGGCCGCACCGTCCGCCCAGGGGCCGCGCACCGCGCGTCGGCCCGAACCCCGCCCCCACCCGTCAGGGCCCACGGCTCGCAAGGTCAACGGCACGCGACCGGCCCACGAAACGCACGAGGAAGGCAGCCGTCATGTCACCTGACGACCCGCTCCTGAAGATCCTGGTCTGTCCGCTGGACAAGGGCGCACTCGTCCTGATCGAGGACGAGATGGCGCTCTACAACCCGCGGCTGCGGCGCCGCTACCCCATCGTGGACGACATCCCGCAGCTGCTCCCCTCCTCCGGCGAACCGGTGAGCGACGAGGAGCACGCGCGGTACGGCGACCGGGTCGGTCTGTCATGACCCTCGCCGCGAAGATCGGACCCAGGCTGCCTCCCGGCGTCGTCGCCCGCGCGGCCGGCCTGATGTATCCGCGTTTCGAGCCGGAGATGCGCCGGCTCGCCGACTTCTGTCCCCGCGGCGGTACGGCTGTCGACATCGGCGGCTGGTACGGCCCGTGGACCCGCAGGCTGGCCCGGCGGGTGGACCGGGTGGTGACCGTCGAGCCCGTACCGCATCTGGCGCGGGCGCTGCGGGCGACCTGCCCGGCCAACGTCGACGTCGTCCAGGCCGCCGCCGCGGAGACGCCGGGCAGCGCGACGCTCCATCTGCCCGCGGGCGGACGCGGCGACCAGGGCATCTCCTCCCTGGTCCGCCGGGGCGAGGTGCACAGCACCACGCTGGAGGTGCCGACCGTCTCGGTCGACGCGCTGGAGCCCCGCGACGTACGGGTGTTGAAGGTCGACGTGGACGGCAGCGAGCTGGCGGTGCTGCGCGGCGCCCGGGAGACCGTCTCCAAGTGGCGGCCCGCGCTCTTCGTCGAGTTGGAGGTGCGCATCCAGCCCCTGGAACCGGTGCTGGAGCTGATGGCGGAACACGGCTACGACGCCTGGGTGCTGCCCGACCGCGACTGGCTGCCGCTGGGCGCCTTCAACCTGGCCGACCACCAGGAGCGGGTGGGCCACGTCGCCGAGCACGGCCTGCTGCGGCGCTCCCTGGTGCCGCGGCCGAGGTACGTGAACTCGGTGCTCTTCCTGCCCGAGGGCCGCGTACCGGGCCGGGAGCAGGACCGCGGCTGAGGTCGACGCGCCAGGACGGGCCGCACCAGGCCGGGCCCGCGCGCGAAGCCGGGCCGCCCGCTCACCCGGGCCGCCCCGCCCGGCGAGTGGCGCGGTACCGCAGCGCCTATGGTGACGGCCATGGGAATACGCACCGCGGTCGCACCGCTCGCCGAAGTTCTGCCGCTGCGCTGGGAGATCCTGCGCCCCGGACTGCCGCGCGAGAGCGCCGAGTTCGCGGAGGACGTCCAGCCGGGCGCCTTCCACATCGCCGCTTACGGTGACGACGTCGACACGGAGGGCGCCCTCGCGGTGTACGGCTGCGGGAGCTTCTACCCCGAGGGGTTCCCGGGCCGCGGCGAGCTGAGCGCCGAGCGGAGCGTACGCATCCGGGGCATGGCCAGCTCCGCACGGGTGCGCGGACAGGGCTACGGCACCGCCGTGCTGGAGGCCGGTACGCACGAGGCCCTCAGCAGGGGCGCCCGGCTGATGTGGTGCAACGGCCGCACCGGCGCCCGCGGCTTCTACGAACGGCACGGCTACACCGTGCCGTTCGTAGAAGCCGCGGGCGCCGGTGCGGCCGTTGCACCACATCAGCCGGGCGCCCCTGCTGCCCCCGTCACCCGGAATGTTGTCTGCCATTGGGGAAGTGTTTCCTCTCTCGTGTACTCGATCGCACGGCGACCACGTCGAACGCGGCGACCGCCGGCGGTCGCCGCGTTCGACGTGGTCGCCGTGCGATCGAGTACACGAGAGAGGAAACACTTCCCCAATGGCAGACAACATTCCGGGTGACGGGGGCAGCAGGGGCGTCCTCGTCCTGTCGGGCATCTCCGCGGCGGGCAAGTCGACCGTCGCACAGGCTCTGGCCGAGCGGTTGGACCGGTCTGTTCACGTGCGCGGCGACTTCTTCCGCCGCATGATCGTCAACGGCCAGGTCAACATGACCGCCGACCCGGAGCCGGAGGCCCTGGAGCAGCTGCGCCTGAGGCACCGGCTGGCAGCGGCGTCCGCCGACGCGTACTGCCAGGCGGGCTTCACCGCGATCATCCAGGACATCCTGCTCGGCGAGCACCTCCAGGAGATCACCGAGACGATCAAGAGCCGGCCGCTGGCCGTGGTCGTCCTGGCTCCCAGCCCCGACGCCGTGCTGGCGCGGGAGGAGAAGCGCGCCAAGACCGGGTACGGCCCGGACTGGCAGCCCAAGGACCTCAACGCCGTGCTGCGCGGAAGCACCCCGGAGGTCGGCCTCTGGCTGGACACCTCCGACCAGACGGTCGACCAGACCGTGGACGAGATCCTCAAGCGGGCCTGGACCGAGGGCGCCGTTTCCTGAACGTCCGTGGTCGGGGCCGGGTCGGGTCGGCGGCCGGTGACCGTAGACTTGCCGTGTGGCGGGAAGGATCAACGACGAGGACGTACGCGCGGTGCGGGACGCGGTCCCGATCGATGCCGTGGTCTCGGAGTATCTCCAGTTGCGCCCCGCCGGCGGCGGCAACCAGAAGGGCCTCTGCCCCTTCCACGACGAGAAGACCCCGTCCTTCCACGTGAGCAACACCAAGGGCCTCTTCCACTGCTTCGGCTGCCAGGAGGGCGGCGACAGCATCGCCTTCGTGATGAAGGTCGACCACCTCAGCTTCAGCGAGGCGGTCGAGCGGCTGGCCGCACAGGCCGGGCTCACGCTGCGCTACGAGGAGGGCGGTTACGGCCGGGCGAGCCAGCAGGGCGAACGCACCCGGCTGGTCGAGGCGCACAAGGCAGCCGCCCGCTACTACGCCGAGCAACTGGACAGCCCCGAGGCCCAGATCGCCCGTACCTTCCTGCACGAGCGGGGCTTCAAGCCCGCCGACGCGGAGCACTTCGGGGTGGGCTACGGCCCCGCCGGCTGGGACCACCTCACCCGCCATCTGCGCGGACGCGGCTTCACCGACAAGGAGTTGATCCTCTCCGGCCTCTCCCAGGACGGCCGGCGCGGACCGATCGACCGCTTCCGCGGCAGGCTGATGTGGCCAATCCGGGACATCACCGGCGAGGTGGTCGGCTTCGGCGCCCGCAGGCTGCGCGAGGACGACAACGGCCCCAAGTACCTGAACACGCCCGAGACGCCGATCTACCGCAAGTCCCAGGTGCTGTACGGGATCGACCTGGCCAAGCGGGACATCGCCAAGGAGGGCCGGGCCGTCGTCGTCGAGGGCTACACCGACGTCATGGCCTGCCACCTCGCCGGCGTCACCACCGCCATCGCCACCTCGGGCACGGCCTTCGGCGAGGGCCACATCAAGATCCTGCGCCGGGTGCTGATGGACAACTCCCGCACCGAGGTGATCTTCACCTTCGACGGCGACGCCGCGGGGCAGAAGGCGGCCCGGCGGGCGTTCGAGGACGACCAGAAGTTCGCCGCCCGCACCTCCATCGCCATCAGCCCGGGCGGTATGGACCCCTGCGATCTGCGGCTCGCCAAGGGCGACCGCGCGGTGACCGAACTCGTCGAGGGCCGCTCGCGGTTGTTCGAGTTCGTGCTCCGCCAGATCGTCGACGAGCACGACCTCGACAGCGCGGAGGGCCGTTCCGCCGCACTGGAGGCGGCAGCGCCGGTGGTCGCCCAGATCAAGGACGGCTCGCTCCAGCACGAGTACGCGGTACGGCTGGCCGGGCTGCTCGGCATCCTGGACACCCAGTTCGTGGTCCGGCGGGTGGGGCAGCTCGCCCGCTGGAAGCGCGACGGCGGCGGCCAGGGCCGCGGCCCGCGAAACGCCCAGGACCCCTCGATGCAGTCCGCGCCCACCGCGCCGCGGATCAGCGGACCACCGCTGCATCTGCGCAGCCCCGGCCAGTTGGTCGAGCGGGAGCTGCTCAAACTCGCCCTGCAGTACCCGCAGTTGGTCTCACCCGCTTTCGACGCCTACGGCTCGGACGAGTTCACCGCACAGCCGTACGCCACCGTCCGCGAGACCATCGAGGCCGCGGGCGGGGTGGAGCGGGCGGACCGCGACTACCTCTCGCGCGTACTGGAGACCGCGCCCGACGACACCGTGCGCAGGACCATCACCGAGCTGGCCGTCGAGACCCCGCGCAGCCCCGGCAGCGGCGATCCGGACGAGCTGTACGCCGGTCAGCAGCTGGTCGCCGTACGACTGGCGGCGGTGCGCTCCCGGACCGCCGAACTGGAGGGCAGCGCCCGCCGGTTGGACGCCCAGGGCGCAGGCGCCCGGTCGGCGCCGCTGTGGCAGGAGCTGTGGGTGCTCCAGCAGTACGCCACCGCCCTCCGCGAACGCGGCGCCGCAGCGCTGTAGCGCTGTAGCTCTGTAGCGCTGTAGCGCTGTAGCTCTGCAGCGCGGGCGGTTCGCAGGCGCGGGCAGTTCGCAGGCGTGGGCGGTTGTTGCGGTTGTGCGCGTGCACGTCGCGGTTTGAGAGGCCGCCCACTCAGACGACTCGGCCTCCGCTCCTTAGTCGAAGCCGACGGAAGCCTTATTCGTACGACTGCACTTTCGGCTCCAACTCCCCTGCTCCCGGAGCGACTTAAGGCGTGTGCCCCAAGATCGTCCGCGTGCGCCTGCTTAGCTTCCGGCCACCCGCTGAGGACCCCTGTCAGCTGCGACGGGTGGCACTACGGTGTCGATCGTGAACAGCGGGTGACCGTTCGCAACCCATGCAGTAATCCCCTGCGAGGACACCCTTCACAACGCCACGGCCATTCCTGAGCAACACCGCGCACGACAGGAGCACTTGATGCCGATCAGAAGGGCCGTCACCGGTCGCTCGCAGGACCCCCGAGCACGCTTCGCCGAAGAGCTGCGGTCCTGCCGCAGGCAGCAGGGCAAGACCCTCCGCGAGGTGGGCAGGGAGATCACCTGGGACCACTCCCACCTCGGCCGCATGGAACTCGGAGAGACCCTGGGCGGCCCCGAGATGGTCCAGGACCTCGACCGCCTCTACCGCACGAACTACCTGCTGATCCTCTGGGAGTTGGCCCAGAAGGACCCCAGCCAGTTCCGCGCCCGCTACCGCCGCTACATGGCCATGGAAGCGGAAGCGACCGGAATCCAGATCTACTCACCGGGCATCGTTCCCGGTCTGCTGCAGACTCCGCCGCACGCCGAGGCAGTGCTCCGCGCCGGAGGACTCAAGGGCGCAGAGCTCGAAGCACAGGTCAAAGCGAGGATCGGACGACAGGACCTTCTCGCGGGGAGCAAGCCTCCGAAGCTTCGCGCGATCGTCTCCGAAGCCGCCCTCCGCACGCCGATCACAGGAAGCTCGGAGTGGCGTGAGCAGCTGCGGGCACTCATTGACACGTCCGGGCCCGTCGATGTCTCACTCCAGGTCGTACCACTCAGCACCGGTCCGCACGTACTCGCCAGCACCTACGTGGACTTCCTCAG
The DNA here is from genome assembly GCF_018101125.2 of Streptomyces tardus. Taxonomy (GTDB): domain Bacteria; phylum Actinomycetota; class Actinomycetes; order Streptomycetales; family Streptomycetaceae; genus Streptomyces; species Streptomyces tardus. The sequence continues at coordinate 601,348 of NZ_JAELVF020000001.1, forward strand.
ACTTCCCTCGGCGGCCACGGTGGCCTGGGTGGAGACGTCGCACCGAGGCGAGCTTGTGGAGGAAACAGCAGCCGTCGAGCATCTGTTGCTCAGCTACGATCGTGTGCGCGACCAAGCACTGAGCGTTGCCGAGACACACGCGTTGATCACCGACCTCGTGGAGGGCATGCCATGCGATTCCGCTTCGACATGACGACTACGGCCTGGCGCAAGTCCAGCTACAGCAACTCCGACGGTGGCTCTTGTCTGGAGGTCGCCGACGGGCACGTCGGTGTCCTCCCCGTCCGGGACAGCAAGAACCCGAGCGGGCCCTCGCTCCTCTTCACCGCGCACGACTGGAACAACTTCGTCGACGCCGTGAAGTCCGGAGACCTCTCCGCCTGACACGCACCGCGCCGAACCCCGTCAACTCACCACAGCTCGACGGGGTTCGGCGCATCACTCCACCGGGCAGCCTGAGAAGTACACCGCCGGCACCATCACCCGGAGGGCACTCATGCACACCCACCACCTCCGCGTCCCACCACTCACCTGGCGCAAGTCCAGCCACAGCAACTCCGACGGTGGTGACTGCCTGGAGGTCGCCGACGGCCACACCGGCACCCTCCCCGTCCGCGACAGCAAGAAACCGGCCGGACCGGCACTCGTGTTCTCCACCGCCGAGTGGAACGCGTTCGTCTCCGCCGTGAGAGCCGGGGACCTCTCCGGCTGACGGGTCTGTCCCGGCGAGCGTGTGAAGCCCCGTCGCCCTCAGGGGAGTTGACGGGATGTGTACGGCCGCGCGTCGGCACTTCTCCTGTGTCCCGGCGTTCACTTCTCCACGCGTCGTCTGCGTGCGTGTGTCCGGGCTTTCATACGGTTGCCGCAGACGGCCATGGAGCACCACCGGGCGGTGCCGGGCCGGCTGTGGTCGACGAGGTAGAGGTTGCACTCCTCGTTCGCGCAGGCTCTGAGCCGTCCCGGCAGTTCGGTGATCACGTGCGACCAGGCGAGCACCACACGGGCGGCCAGTTCGTCGTCCGGCGGGGCGGCAAGCTCCCAGGCGACTCCTGTGACGGAGACCGAGGGCCGCAGGCTGACGCGCTCCAGCGCGGGCAGGAGCCCGTCGGTCTCCGTGGAGTCCTCGCGGATCAGCCGCTGAAGGGTGTCGCGCACCTGGCGCAGTCGGGCGTGCTCCTGCTCCGAACCGCAGCCGCCGAGCGTCCTAGACAGCTTCGCCGCTTCCGGTCCGTGCAGCAGGTCGGTGGGCCGACCGTCGACGACCGGCGAGCTGTTGAGCACGGCGAGCAGCAGTTCCTCGTCGTCCACCTCGGCCACTTCCACTCTCCTTGACGCTCACGGCAGGTCGGTGCATCATCAGCCTAACCTAACCGGTTATTTCACTTTAAGAGGTTACTATGACTGCTGTGCACCACCGGACCGCGGAAATCGACGGGCTGCGGGTCTTCTACCGGGAGGCGGGGCCCGCGGACGCGCCCGTGCTGCTGCTCCTCCACGGGTATCCGACGAGCTCGCACATGTTCCGGCAGCTGATCCCGGCGCTGGCCGGTCCGTACCGGCTGATCGCACCCGACCACATTGGCTTCGGCCGTTCCTCGGCGCCGGGCACCGACGAGTTCGACTACACCTTCGACGCGCTCGCCGACGTGACCCGAAAGCTTCTCGCCACCCTCGGGATCCGTCGCTACGGAATCTTCGTGCAGGACTACGGAGCGCCGATCGGCTGGCGTCTGGCGCTGGCCGACCCCGCAGCGGTGATCGGCATCGTCACCCAGAACGGCAACGCCTACGACGCCGGCTTCACACCCGACTTCTGGGCGCCGGTCTGGGCCTACGGCCAGGACACCGGCCCGGAGAACGAGGAACGCCTGCGGCCGGCCCTGGGCCGGGAGGCGGTCGAGTGGCAGTACACCCACGGCGTGCCGGACCCGAGCCTGGTCGCACCCGAGGCGTGGGAACACGATCTGGCGCTGCTGGAGCGACCGGGCGTCGACCGCGCCCAACTCGCCCTGTTCGCCGACTACTCCAGCAATCCGCCGCTCTATCCGGCGGTGCACGCGTGGCTGCGATCGAGCGGTGTCCCGGTACTGGCGGTCTGGGGCCGCAACGACGAGATCTTCGGGCCGGCCGGGGCCGAGGCGTTCCGCCGGGACGCCCGGGACGCCGAGGTGCTGCTACTGGACGGCGGTCACTTCCTACTGGAGAGCCATCTCGACGAGGTCGCCGACGCCGTCCTCCGGTTTCGGTCGCGCCTGCTCGCCGGGTGGCACGGCACCGGCGCCTGAGCCCGTACGGACCGGGTGCGGGCAGCCATGACCTCAGAGGGTGGGTGACCCGGTGAACTGCCGTGCGCCGCACCGGAGTTGACGGCACCGCCGGTTCCGTCGCGCAGTGCCACCGATGCGTGCGGTGAGCGCGAAGCCCAGAAAATGGGCGCATACCCCTACTGACCCCCGTAGGTCGTACCCCACACTGGAGCACGGTGGCTCGGCCGATGTGGCAGAGGCACCCGTACGGGGAAGGACTCAAGCGCCGAGCCGAGACGGCCACTCGTGCCTTTCCCGGTTCGCACGTCGCCCGTGTAAGGCAGCGATCACCGTGGAGGTCGCCCTCGTGCAGACTCTGGGCCCGACCGGTACGGCCACCGCCGTCCCGGCCCCGCAGAACGGTTCCGCTCCCGCCGATCCGCGCGGAGCAACGCGCGTCGACGTGCCTCCCGACGGCGTGCCTCCCGACGGCGTACCGATCGACGAGGGCGGATCCGAACCGGCGCCCCCGCAAGAGCGGATCGACCCGCTCGCGATCGGCGCGAGGGCGTCGGGCCGGGCGGCGCGCGTGCCGTCCCAGGGCGGCCGGGGCCCGGACGGACCGTCCGCGGACCTGCTGCGCCAGTACTTGCGGGAGATCGGGCGGATACCGCTGCTCAGCGCCGAGGAGGAGGTGGAGCTCGCCAAACGGGTGGAGGCGGGCCTCTTCGCCGAGGAGCGGCTGCGCGGCGGCCAGCAGACCGACACCGAACTCGCCCTGGATCTCGACCGATTGGTGGTGCGCGGCCGGCTGGCCAAGCGAAGACTCATCGAGTCCAACCTGCGCCTCGTGGTCTCGATCGCCAAGCGGTACGTGGGCCGCAGACTGACGATGCTCGATCTGGTCCAGGAGGGAAACCTGGGACTGATTCGAGCGGTGGAGAAGTTCGACTACGCGCGCGGCTTCAAGTTCTCCACCTACGCGACCTGGTGGATACGCCAGGCCATGTCGCGCGCGCTGGCCGACCAGGCGCGCACCATCCGGGTGCCGGTGCACGTCGTCGAGCTGATCAACCGGGTCATCCGGGTCCAGCGCAGGATGCTCCAGGAGCGCGGCTACGAGCCGCCGGCCGAGGAGGTCGCGACGTATCTGGGGATCACCGCCGAACGCGTCGTCGAGGTGCTCAAGCTGGCGCAGGAACCGATCTCGCTGCACACCCCCGTGGGTGAGGAGGCGGACGTCGACCTCGGCGATCTGATCGAGGACTGCGACGCCCCCTCGCCGGTGGAATCGGCGGCCTTCCTGCTGCTGCGCCAGCATCTGGAGGCGGTGCTCTCCACTCTGGGCGAGCGCGAGCGCAAGGTCGTGCAGCTGCGTTACGGCCTCGGCGACGGGCAGCCGCGCACGCTGGAGGAGATCGGTCGGCTCTTCGGCGTGACCAGGGAACGGATACGGCAGATCGAGTCCAAGACGCTCGGCAAGCTGCGCGACCACACCTACGCGGGTCAACTCCGGGGCTACCTCGACTGATCGGCGGCCCGCGGGCCCCGCGCCTTCGTCCCGGCCCGCGCCCCCGTCCCGGACCCGGCCGCCCTCGCTCCGTCCCGGCTGCGGAGGGGACCGGGCAGGTCCAGGGGCGCGGGCGGGGGCAGCGGTTCTGCGTGCTCGGCGCGGAAGGAGTGCAGGAAGTAGGCCACCAGGCGCCGGGACGCCGCCGTCGAACCCGGCACCGAGTCCCCGACGACACCGCAGTTGGCCCGCAGCAGGAGCGCGACGTCGGAGACCTCGAAGTCCTCTCGGAGCTTCCCGGTCCCCTTGGCCGCCCGTACGAGCCGGGCCAACCCCTCGTCGGCCCGGGCGCGTTCGCGGCCGAACTCGCCGCTGTCCGGGAACTCGGAGAGGAACGCCTCGGTGAAACCGCGGTCGGCGGCGTGCATCGCGCAGACCTGCTCGATGAGCGTGCAGAAACCGTGCCAGGGGTCGGGGTCCGCCAGCGCCTCGTCCAACACCCCGGCACAGCGCGACAGTTGGCGGGAGAAGGCCGCCGTCACCAGTGAGGCGCGGGTGGGGAAGCGGCGGTAGACGGTGGCGACACCGACCCCCGCCCGTCTGGCGATGGTGGCGACGGGCACGTCGATTCCGTGCGCGGTGTACGCCTCACGGGCGGCCCGCAGGATGCGCTCGCGGTTGTAGCGGGCGTCGATGCGCAGCCCGCCCGCCGCACCGCCGTCAACAGCGCCGTCAGCAGCGCCGTGAGCAGCGGCGGGGGTGTCCTTGTGAGAAGGCTGGTCGGGCATGTCTCTCACTTTAACGGAAACCGGAAGGTCCCGTCCGTTTCCCTGGTTAACGTGGGGAAACAGGACCGCGGTACCCACCGCGCCGACTGACGGGACAGCGAAGTGAACGAGATGCAGGCAGCCCTCTACGACAGTTACGGACCGCCCGAGGTGCTGTACGTGGGCCGGGTTCCCGTCCCGGTGCCGAAGCCCGACGAGGTCCTGGTGCGGGTCCGTGCGGCAAGCGTCAACGGCGGCGATCTGCACGGCCGGGCGGGGCGCGTCCGCCTGGTCACCGGGCGCCGCTTCCCCCAGCGCACCGGCCTGGACTTCGTCGGAGAGGTCGCCTCGGTCGGTGCCGCGGCGGACGGGCCGCGGGAGGGCGAGCAGGTGTGGGGCGTGCTGCCGCGCGGACAGTTCGGCAGCGCGGCGGAGTACGTGGCCGTCGACGCGCGACGGATCGCCCCCGCTCCCGCCGGCGTCCCTGCCGTGCAGGCAGCCGCCCTGCCCGGAACCGCTACGACCGCGATCACCGCACTGCGCGACAAGGCGCAACTGCGGCCGGGCGAACGGCTGTTGGTGCGCGGCGCGAGCGGCGGGGTCGGCAGCGTCGCCGTCCAGCTCGGCAAGGCGCTCGGCGCACATGTCACCGGGCTGGCGGGGCCGAAGAGCCTCGACTTCGTCCGCGAACTGGGCGCGGACGAGGCCCTGAGCCACACCACGACCGACGCCGCCGCCCTGGACAGCTTCGACGTCGTCTTCGACACCGTCGGCACCAGCCACCCGGCCTACCGCGGACTGCTGGCCCCGGGCGGGCGGATGGTGGCCATCGCCTTCGACACCGAGCACGCCCTGTCCGGCCTCGGTTACATCCTGGCCTCCGCGGTCCACGGCCGCCGCCGGGTGCGGTTCTTCAGCGGCAATCCGCAGCGCGAACTCCTCGCCGAACTCGCCCGGTTCGTGGAGACCGGAACCATCCGCCCCGTCGTGGACACCGTCCGTCCGCTGGCCGAGATCGCCGACGCCCACCGCGCCCTGGAGGCGGGCGGCGTACGCGGGAAGCACGTGCTCGAGATCCCCTGAGCCGTCCGCAAACACAGGAGCCGAGCACCGGTGCCGGGCCGCGGCAGGCGGTGTGGTGGATGCGCCCGGGCCAGGCCGGACGCGCCGCTACGTCGCGGTCTGGCCGCTGGTCGCGGCGAAGGCGCCGGGATGGCGTTCGTCGCGCACCGCCGCGTACTGCTGATGCACCGCCTGGCCCACCGGGATGTCCTCGCCCGGATCGTGCACCTCACCGGCGGCGGCCGACCAGACCGGCGGGTCGTACGCGCCGAGGCGGCCGTCGTGGACACCGAGGGCCCAGGCGGCCTGCCGGGCTGCGCCGAGCGTGGTGTAGTCCGCCGCCTCGGGCACCACGACCCGGGCGCCGAAGAGCGCCGGTGCCAGCCGGGTGACCGCGGGGAGTCCGGCCGCCGAGCCGAGCAGGAAGACCCGCCGGACCTGGACCCCGCGCGCACGCAGGACGCCGAGCGCGTCCGCCAGCCCGCAGAGCATCCCCTCGAACGCCGCGCGCGCCAGATGCTCGGGCTTCATCGACTCCCGGCGCAGCCCGGCCAACGTACCGGCGGTGTGCGGGAGTTCGGGGGTGCGCTCGCCGTCCAGGTACGGCAGCAGCACGAGCCCGTGCGCGCCGGGGGTGGAGCGCAGGGCCAGCTCGGAGAGGCCGGGCAGGTCGACGCCGAGCAGCTCCGCGGCGCCCCGGAGCGCGCGTACGGCGTTCTGGGTGCGGACGACCGGCAGATGGCGGCCGGTGGCGTCGGCGAAGGAGGTGATGGTGCCGGTCGGGTCGGCCAGCGCGGAGTGGTGGATCGCCGAGACCGAGCCGGAGGCACCGAGCGAGACGACCGCGTCGCCGTCGCTGATGCCGAGCCCGAAGGCGGCGGCCATGGTCTCGCCCGTACCGGCCGAGATCAGCAGCCCCTCGGGGGTGCGCCCGGCGGCTTCCGCGGGGGCCAGCACCTCGGGCAGCCCGGCCTGGTGGCCGAGCGCCAGCTCGACCAGGTCTGGGCGCCAACTCCCGCTCGCCGCCGACCAGTAGCCGGTGCCGGAGGCGTCGCCGCGGTCGGTGGTGCGGCGGCCAGGGCGGCCGAGCAGCTGCCAGGTCAGCCAGTCGTGCGGCTGCGCCACGGCCGCGACGCGCTCCGCGGCGGCGGGCTCGGTACGAGCCAGCTGCCGCAGCTTGGTCACCGCGCGCCCGGCCTCCGGTACGCAGCCGACCGCCTGCGCCCAGGCGAACCGGCCGCCGAGCGCGTCGACCAGGTCGGTGGCCGCGCCCTGCTCGCGCGGGTCGTTGCCGACCAGCGCGGGGCAGACCGCGTTCCCGTGGTGGTCGAGCGGTACGACGCCCTGCTGCTGCGCGGAGACCCCGATGGCCTCCACGCCCTCCAGGAGCCCGCCGCCCGCGGCCTCGCCGAAGCCCAGCAGCCACGCCTGCGGATCGGCCCGTGTCGGTTTGCCGCCGTCCGGTGCGGGAGCGGTGTGGTGGGCCGCGTACCCCTCCCGGATGACGGCACCGGTGTCCGTGTCGCACACGACGATGCGGGTGCTGTCGAGCGAGCTGTCCAGTCCAGCGACGATCCCCATGGGTGGAGATGATGCCGTACGGCCCGATGTGGCGGGCCCCAGGGGCTCGCCGGCCTCCGTCCGACCCGGCCCGGCGACGGAACCGGGCGGGAGGCGGAACGGGGCCGGCGGCAGGCACGGCGGTGTATCCGGGTCAGTTGCGGTCGTAGGTGAGGAAGAGCGCCCCGCTCTCCAGAACCACGTGGTCCGTGAGCGTCCAGACACGGGGGTCGAAGGCGGCGTCGCGGCCGAAGAGGGGGATGCCGCTGCCGGTGGTCAGCGGGCCCAGCTTCACGATCAGCCGGTCGATCTCGGTGTACAGCGAGCCGGCGAGCTTCCCGCCGCCGATCAGCCAGATGTCCTTGCCCTCCTGCTGCTTGAGCTCGCGCAGAGTCGTCGCCGGGTCGCTGCGGAGCACCTCGACCGCCGGGTCGGGGCTCTCGGCCAGCGTCGTGGAGAACACCAGGTGCCGCAGGTGGGGGAAGGCGTCGGTGACGCCCGCGGCCAGACCGACCCCGTACGAGGCGCGCCCCTCCACGACGGTGTCGAAGTGCGTTCCCCCTGCCGTGACGCCCAGTGCCTGCCGAGCCGGTCCGGGCAGCGTCTCCGGGTACGTCTCGATCATGTGCCGCACGTAGTCCTCGGGGATCGGCCAGAAGCCGTCCGGACCGGTCGGGTCGGCCCCGTCGGGGCCCGCGACGAAACCGTCGAGCGTGGTGGCGACGTAGTAGACGAGTTTGCGCATGTGGCTCTCCGGGACGACGGATCGGGACAGTGCGCCCACATCATGCCCAACGCACAACCACCGGGCGCCGCGAGGGTGTTCACCGCGCGGCGTACGGGATGCGGCGTGTGCGTACGGGCGTACGGGCGTACGGGCGTACGGGCTAGGTTCCCGGCTCGACGTCACCGTCGACATAGACCCAGGCGCCCTGGTGACGTACGAAGCGGCTCTTCTCGTGCAGTTCGCCGGGACGGCCGTCCTCACTGAAGTACGCCCGGAACTCCACCGTGCCGCCGGTGCCGAACGGCCCGCCGTCGTCACTGGCCAGGATCTCCAGCCGCAGCCACCGCACGCCGTCCTCCAGTCGCAGCGTGCCCGGCCTGGTACGGGGGTGCCAACTGCGCAGCAGATACGCCTCGTCGCGCAGCACGAAGGCGCTGTAGCGCGAGCGCATCAGTTGCTCGGGCGTGCTCGCGGCGGCGGCACCGCTGTGCAGCGGGCCGCAGCACTCCGGGAGCCCCGCACCGCTGCCGCAGGGGCAGTGCGCGGGACGGAATCCGCGGGCGGAACGGGCGGAACGGGCGGAGGAACGGGGTCGGCCGGTCATGGGCCCATTGTCGCCGGGCGTACGCCCGTGCCGCCGGGCGGGCCCGGCCCCCGTACCGCCGCCGGCTCCGTACGTCCCGGCCGCCCGTACCGTCGAACCGGGCACGCGCTCCCTACGCCGCGGTCGGGTGCCCCGACTCACCGGTGGTGCGGGCCGACGGCCCCGCCGGCGCCGCGACGTCGAGGGTGCGGACGACGAGGGCCAGTTCGTTGCGCAGGGTGTAGTACGGGCGTATCCGGGCCGGGAATCGGGTGTCGCGGATACGGGCGGGAGGGATCACATCGGTCTCCTTGCGGTCGGCCGCGTCGCCGAGCACCCGACTGACCAGCACCGGCTCGGCCCCCGGCTCGGCGGTGAACTCCAGGTCCCAGAGCGTCCGTTCGCCGTCCCACTCCGCGAGCAGCGCACGCAGCGGCAGTGTGAAGACCAGCTCTCCGCCCGGGTGCGCGCTGCCGGACAGCCACTCGGTCGGGCAGTCGACCGCGGAGGCGTCGGAGTCCCGTGGCACCGCACGCACCCGGGGCCGGGCGGCGTCGCACGCCGCGCCGTACAGCCGCAGCACCACCGTCAGCGTCTCGCTGCCCGTTCCGCCCACCGAGCCGCCGCTCGCCTCGGCCACCCAGCCGCCGGTCGTACCGTCCGCCGGGCCGACGCCTGCTCCGCCGGCCGCCAGGTGCACCCGGTCGACCTCGGCGTGGGCGGGGCGCAGCCAGGTGCGCAGGGTGAGGTTGCCCTCGACCGTGCCGTACGGGATCCAGTGGCTCACGCCCTCCGCGTCGGACCGCAGCGGCAGGGCCAGCAGTTCGCCCTGCTCGACCACGCCCGCCTCGATCCGCAGCCGCCGCCCCTGCTTCTCGGCTCGGCCGGGCCGCTTCGCCGGAGCCAGATAGAGGTCCCAGCGGCCCTCGGCCAGCCGGTGGCCCCCGCGGTCGAGCACGACGTCCAGCCGTCCTTCGCGTGCCTCGGAACGCGGCGGCAGCGGCAGCCGCACCTCCTCGTGCCCGGAGTCCTTGCGTCTGTGCAGCAGCAGATCCCAGTGCCCGGAGGGCAGTCGGTCGGTGTCCAGGCCGAAGACCGGCGAACCGTCCGGCGCGACCACGCAGTCGACGACCGGCGTCCGCTCCTCGCGCGGCGCCCGGCGGGCGCGCGGGACCGCGGCGGGCAGCCCGCGCCGGAACGCCTCCCGCACCCGTCGCACCGCCCCGCCTCCGTCCGCGGACTGCTGCGGCACGGCGGCCCGCGGGGCGCCGAGTTCCTCGAAGAGGTCCAGATAGCGCCGGCCCACCAGCTCCGGTACGTAGCGCGCGGCCTTCTGCCTCGCCCTGGCACTCATCACCTCGCGACGCTCCTGGCTGCCCATGAGAATCCACAGCGCGTCGGCGAGCGCGTCGGCACCACCGGAGAGGGGGACGAGCAGCCCGTCGGCGCCGGAGCTGATGATCTCCCCGGGGCCGTACGGGCAGTCGGTCGCGACGACCGGCAGGCCGCAGTGCATCGCCTCCACGATGGTCATCCCGAACGCCTCGTTGTCCGAACTGACCGCCGCCAGCTCGCCCTTGGCCCACTCGGTCTCGATCGGGGACACCGCGCCCATCAGCCGTACCCGGTCGTAGAGCCCGAGCCGGTCGATCTGGCGGCGCAGCGCCCCGGCCTGCTTGCCGCGGCCGTAGATGCGCAGCGACCAGTCCGGGTAGTCGGGGGCGACCTTGGCGAAGGCGTCGATCAGCCGGTCGTACCGCTTGACCTTGGCCAGGCGCCCGGCGGCGACGACGGTACGGGTGTTGCCGGTGACGCGGTGCACCCGCGGTCGCGGCACGGCGTTGGGGATGCAGGTGATGCGGGTGGCCGTGTCCGGGAGGGCGGCGCGGTAGTGGGCGGCGTCCGCCTCGGAGACCGTGACGAAGGCGTCGAGTTCGGCGAGCGCGCGGTTCTGGTCGGCGCGCTGCTGCTCGTTGTGCATCTCCAGCGTGAGGTGCTCCTGGCCGACGCGCAGATAGCGGGGCTCCCCGTAGCGGGCGAGGTAGCCGTTGAGGAGCGGGCGGGTGGCGATGACGACGTCGGCGTCGGTGCGGCGCAGATGGGACTCGACGCGTTCGTCGGTCAGCCGGGAGGGCGCGAGCGGGCCGAAGGCGACCCCGGAGTCCTGCCACATGCTGCTGGGGCGCTGCGCGGCGAGCGTACGGCGCGCGCAGCCGGGCTCTCCGCGGCGCCACTCGATGAGCGGGCGCACGGTGACGCCGGGGCCGAGCGCGAGTGCGGGTTCGGCCGCGGTGCGGTAGACGGACGCGATCTCGACGGTGTGCCCGGCCGCGGCCAGCGCGGCGCTGAGGTTCACCGTCGAGCGGATGGTGCCGCCTATGCCGTAGAGGTTGTAAATCAGAAAGGAAATCTTCACAGCAGTCCCCCATGCGCACGCCAACCACCGCTGGGGGAAGGCGAGTTCGGGGCCGGGGCGCTCCACCTCGGCCGGTGCGTTTCGCACTGGACTAGAGCCCGCGGGAGCCCGGAGGTTGCCGGAGGACGCCGAGGGGCGACGCAGTTCACACCTCCGGTCAAAAGCTGATAAAGACCACTCCCCAGTCGACTCAAATCGGGAACCGAAGACGCCCGAAAAGCATCCGCGGACCCCGATTACCCCTTTTGGCTCATGGTGGGTTCGCTGTTCGACAGTCGCAACCCGGGCCCGAGCAGAGCATCGAGAGCCGCACCCGCGCAGGTCACGCCGACGCCGGGGGCCGTACGAAGCAGGGCGCACCGGGCGACGAAGCCGGATAAATCCTTCGCCTGCGCGCCCGGCAGCGTGCAGAGTCCGCGTTCGTGACGAGCAGCGAGCTGTGGAGCCGAAGGACCGCCGAACGCTACGACGCCGAGGAACGTGCCAACTCCTCCGCCGAGGCACTCGGGCCGATGCTCGACCTCCTGGCGGAGCTGGCCGGCGACGGCCGGGCGCTGGAGTTCGCCATCGGCACCGGAAAAGTGGGGTGCCCGCTGCGCGAGCGCGGCACACCGGTGTCCGGCATCGAGCTCTCCCCGCACATGGTCGCGGTGCTGCGGCGCAGGATCGGCGAGGACCGACTCCCGGTCGTCGTCGGGGACATGGCCACCACCGTGGTCCCCGGCGAGTTCTCACTGGTCCATCTCGTCTACAACACGATCTCCAACCTGCTCACCCAGGACGAGCAGGTCGAGTGCTTCCGCAACGCGGCCCGGCACCTGGCGCCCGGCGGCCGGTTCGTCGTCGAGCTGGGCGTACCGCCGCTGCGGTCCCTGCCGCCCGGCCAGGACGCGGCGCCCTTCGACGTCTCCGAGCGGCATCTGGGCTTCGACACCTTCGACCTGGTCGCGCAGCTCCTCGTCTCGCACCACTTCACCCGCACCGACGACCCGGAGACCGGCGACGCGGGGGCCGACGAACCGGGGGCCGACGACAGCGCCCGTTTCCGGCGGGGCACTTCGCAGCACCGGTACGCCTGGCCCGCGGAGCTCGACCTGATGGCACGCATCGCCGGGCTGGAGCTGGAGCGGCGCACGGGCGACTGGCACGGGGCGCCGTTCACCGGGGACTCCCCGAAGCACGCATCGGTGTGGCGCAGGCCCGCCTGAGCCGGACCGCTGCCCACGCACGACGGAACGGAACAGGACGGGACGGGACGGGTCAGCCCCGGAGCCGCCCCTCGCGGTTCTGCACCACGCCCCGCGCCGAGTAGCTGACCGGCGCCCCCGTCGACAGGTCGCCCGGCGGGATGCCGGGATGGTGCTCCACCGGCGCGGGCGCGACGTCCGGCAGGGGCGGGGCGCCCGGCGAGGACCCCTCCGGGGGCTCCAGGGAGAGGCGGGAGACGATCCGGTAGCGGTCGCCGCGGTAGAGCGCGTGCACGTACTCGACCGGACGGTCGTCGGTGTCCGTGGTCAGACGCTCGAAGAGCAGCGCGGGCGAGAGCTCCGGGACGTCCAGCAGCCGGGCCTCCTCGGGGGTGGCCACGGTCGGCTCGATCGACTGCACCGCCTCCCGGACGCGGACACCGTGCCGGGTGCGCAGCTGCTCGTGCAGATGCCCCCGCTCCAGCTCGGCCGCGGTCAGCCCGGGAACGCGCTCCAGCGGCAGATGCAGATACTCCAGAGCCATCGGCACCTCGTCGACCAGCCGAAGCCTGACCGCATACCGCACCCGCCCGGCGGGCGACATCCGCAGTCGGCGACCCACCCGTGCGCCGGCGGGCACCGAGGCGAACTCCAGCAGTCGGCTGCTCCACACCCCGGCGGCCCTGGGCAGGCTGAACGCGCCCTGTTCCGGGGCGAGTTCCTGGACGATCTTCTCGGCGGCGACGAACATGCCGCGTCCGTGCTCACGCACCAGCAGCCCTTCGCGCACCAGCTCGTCCACGGCCGCACGCAGGGTGGGGCGGGAGACGCCGAGATCGGCGCAGAGGGTTCGCTCGGAGGGGATGGCATCGCCGGGGCGGCGCGTCTCCAGGAGTTCGAGGATCGCCTGGCGAACTCGTTCGCGTTTGAGCACCGCACCCGAGGCGGCGGGGTCGATCGTCATCCGGCACTCTCTTCGGTCGACGACAACGAGCCGTCGGCGGTCGGCAGTTCGGCAAGGGACGTCGGCAACGGGCCGTTCGGGGCTGGCAGTTCGGCAACAGGCAGACGCAGGCGGCCGGTTCGGCACCCGTCACCAGTCAGTCGGCAGTCGGCACCCGTCACCAGTCACCCGCCACCAGCCAGTCGGCAGCCAGCCGGAGCGGCGGCGACCGCCGGGTTGACCGGGTGACCAGTATCCACCCACTGGTCAACCCCGCGCCGAGAGCGCCCTCATCCCCAACTACCGGGCGTGCACGGGTACTTGACGCCCTTAATGGTCCATGCCAATGTCGAGCCCGCGCCCAACTGGTAAGCCGCTCTCTCCTCACTGGTCAAGTCTGCCGCGGCGCACCCCCGGACGAACCGCCGTGCCCGGCCCGGACCTGCTCGCCGCTTCCTCGCGGGCGCCCACCGCCGTTCCCCCTCCCCCCACTCGAAGGGACCGCACGATGCGCACCCACTCCCGCCACCTGCGTACGACGCTGGCCTGCGCCGCGCTGCTCGGCGGCGCCGCCGCGCTGGCCACCCTGCCCGCCTCCGCGTCCACCACCGCACCGGAGGCGAAGGAGGTGCAACCCCGCGCGGGCGAGGCGCTGTTCGACGACTTCTCCTACAGCTCCCACACCGACCCGGCTCTCGGCTCCAACGGCTGGCACGTCCGCTCCTCGCCGGGTGGCCCCGGAGTGCCGGGCGCCACCTGGGACCCCTCGAAGGTCACCTTCCACAACGACGGCGGCGACTCCGTGATGAACCTGGAGACCTCCACCTCCGGCACGGGCGCGAGCACCACGCACACCGAGATCCTCACCAAGAGCACGAAGTTCAAGAACGGCACGTACGCGGCCCGGGTGAAGTTCGCCGACGAGCCCAAGCACGGCCCGGACGGCGACCGCCTCGTCCAGGCGTTCTTCACCATCAACGACCTCAAGGCGCCGATGGCCAAGGACTACTCGGAGTACGACTTCGAGTACCTGCCCAACGGAGGGTGGGGCGAGAGCGACCACACCCTCTTCGTCACCTCCTGGGACACCTACAACCCGGAGCCCTGGGAAGTCGTGAACGAGCACACGGCCGACCGCTCGGGGCACGCCGGCTGGCGCGATCTGGTCGTCACCGTCGACGACCGCGAGATCACCTACTACGTCGACGGACAGCACTTCGGCACCCACGGCGCCGAGTACCTGCCCGAACGCCCCATGTCGATCAACTTCAACCAGTGGCTGATCGATCTGGAGGCCCTGACCTCCAGCGAACCCCGCGCCTACGACCAGCAGGTCGACTACGTCCTGCACGTCAAGGACCAGGTCCTCAGCCCGGCCGAGGTGGCCGACCGGGTCGCCGGCTACCGCGCTTCCGGCACGCCGTTCGTCGACGAGATTCCCGAGCCCTGACCGCTGCCGGGCCTCGCGGCCCGGCCGTCGCTGCCGCACCCTCGCGTGCCGGGCGTCGAACCGTCACCCGGCACGGCCGCGGTGGGAGCGGACCCGATCCGTCCGCTCCCACCGCCGTACGGGGCCGGCGGCGCCGGGCCCGCCGCACGCGGGACCGGCGCCGCCGGGGTCAGCCCAGCCCCTGCGCCAGGCGGTGGTACGCCTGGCTCCAGCGGAGCCGGTCGTCGAACTCCTCGGTGCGGGTGTCCCCGTCGATCAGCACGAACTCGGTGCCGGTGATCCGGGCGAAGTCCCGCAGCACCTCCGCACCGGCCGTGGTGAGCACCGTGTGGTGCGGCCCTCCCGCGATCAGCCAGCACTCCGCGGAGACCGGCAGCGAGGGGCGGGGCTCCCACAACGCGCGGGCCACCGGCAGTCGAGGCAGCGGCTCGTCCGGGGCGACCACGTCGATCTCGTTGGCCACCAGTCGGAAGCGGTCGCCGAGGTCGACCAGACCGACGACGACGGCGGGCCCGGGCTGGGAGTCGAAGACCAGCCGCACCGGGTCCTCGCGGTCGCCGATGGAGAGCGGATGGATCTCGCAGGAGGGCCGGCCGGCCGCGATGGTCGGGCACACCTCCAGCATGTGCGCCCCGAGCACCTTCGGCCGTCCGGGGCCGAAGTGGTAGGTGTAGTCCTCCATGAAGGAGGCCTGCGGGCCCATCGCCTTGGCGCCGGCGAGCAGCGCCGCGGTCTTCCAGTCGCCCTCGCCGCCGAAGCCGTAGCCGTCGGCCATCAGCCGCTGGACCGCCATGCCCGGCAGCTGCCGGAGCCCGCCCAGATCCTGGAAGTTGGTGGTGAAGGCGCCGAAGCCGCCGCGCTCCAGGAATTCGCGCAGTCCGGCCTCGATGCGTGCGGAGTAGCGCAGCGACTCGTGCCGCGCGCCGCCCGGGGTGAGCTCCGGCGCGAGCCGGTACTCCTGCGCGTACCGGTCGACGAGGTCGTCCACCGCGGGGTCGGGGACCGCGTCCACCAGCTCGGCCAGCTCGGTCACCCCGTAGGTGTTCACGCTGACGCCGAAGCGCAGTTCGGCCTCGACCTTGTCGCCCTCGGTCACGGCGACGTCCCGCATGTTGTCACCGAAGCGGGCCACCCGCAGCGTGCTCATCCGCCGGTGGCCCATCGCCGCCCGCGCCCACTCGCCGACCCGCCTGGTCACCCTGGGGTCCGAGGCGTGGCCGGCCACCGTCTTGCGGGCGACGCCGATCCGGGTCTGGACGTAGCCGAACTCCCGGTCGCCGTGGGCGGCCTGGTTGAGGTTCATGAAGTCCATGTCGATGGTCGACCAGGGCAGCGCGCGGTTGAGCTGGGTGTGCAGATGGAGCAGGGGCTTGCGCAGCGCGTCCAGACCGGTGATCCACATCTTGGCCGGCGAGAAGGTGTGCATCCAGGCGATCACGCCGACGCAGGAGGGGTCGGTGTTGGCCTCCTCCAGCCGACGCCTGATGGCGGCGGAGTCGGTAAGCACCGGCTTCCAGACGATCTCGGGCACGATGCTCGCCGAGGCGTCCAACTCCCGCCGGATCTCCCGGGACTGGTCGGCGACCACCGCCAACGCCTCGGGTCCGTACAGATGCTGACTGCCCGTCAGAAACCAGATCTGCGGCGCGTCCTCGCGTGTCATCCCTCTGCCCCTCGTACTCGTGGCCACCGGCTGCGGACGTTGCCGCTCACTGGCCGTAGACGTTCTGGTAGCGCTCGTGCAGGCGGTCGACCGACGCGCGGTCGATGGGCTCGGGGGTACCGAGCTGGTACGCGAAGTGGACGGTCTTCGCCACGTCCTCCAACATCACGGCCGCCTTGACCGCGGCCCGCGCGTCCTTCCCGACGGTGAACGGGCCGTGGCTGCGCATCAGCACCGCGGAGGAACGGTTCTCCCGCAGCGTCTCGACGATGCCGCGGCCGATCGAGTCGTCGCCGATCATCGCGAAGGGACCGACCGGGATGTCGCCGCCGAACTCGTCGGCGATCATCGTCAGCACACAGGGGATCGGCTCTCCGCGCGCCGCCCAGGCGGTCGCGTACGAGGAGTGGGTGTGCACCACTCCCCCGACCTCGGGCATGTGCCGGTAGACGTAGGCGTGGGCTGCGGTGTCCGAGGAGGGCGCGAAGTCGCCCTCCACCAGCTCGCCGTGGAGATCGGTGACGACCATCGACTCGGGGCCCAGGTCGTCGTAGGAGACGCCGGAGGGCTTGATCACCATCAGGTCCGCGCCCGGCACCCGCGCCGAGACGTTCCCGGCGGTCCAGGTCACCAGGTCGTACCTGGTCAGTTCGGTGTGCAGGTCCGCCACGGTCTGCCGCAGCGCCCGCACGGCCGCCTCGTGCTCCCTCATCCGTTCTCTCCCGCCTCGACGGCGTCGCGCCGCAGCGCGCGCAGGGTGTGCATGACGTCGTTGCCCCGACGACCGAAGTGGTCGTGCAGCGCGAGGTATTCGGCGAAGAGCCGGTCGTAGGCGCGGGCCGCGGCCGGATCGGGCATGTACACCGCCCGATGCACCGAACCCATCGCCTCCGCCGCCGCCCTGATGTCCCGGTGGGCGCCGGCCGCCACCGCCGCGTGCATCGCGGCGCCCAGGCTCGGCCCCTGGCTCGATCCGATGATCGACAGCGGCAGGTCGAGCACATCGGCGTAGATCTGCATCAGAACCGGGTTGCGCACCAGTCCGCCCGCGACGATGAACTCGGTGACCGGCACCCCTGACGCGTTGAAGTTCTCCACGATGACGCGTGCGCCGAACGCGGTGGATTCCAGCAGCGCCCGGTAGACGTCCTCCGCGCGGGTCGCCAGGGTCTGACCGATCACCAGCCCGGAGAGCTCGTGGTCGACGAGGACCGAGCGGTTTCCGCTGTGCCAGTCCAGGGCGATCAGCCCGTGCTCGCCGACCCGCTGGCCGGCGGCCAGCTCGGAGAGCAACTCGTGCACGGAGACTTCCCGTTCGCGCGCCTGCTCGTGGTAGCGCGGCGGAACCTGGTTCTCCACGTACCAGGCGAAGATGTCGCCGACGCCGCTCTGGCCGGCCTCGTAGCCGTGCAGACCGGGCACGATGCCCCCGTCGACGACCCCGCACATGCCCGGAACCTCGCGCAGCACGTCGCTGCTCATCACATGGCAGGTCGAGGTGCCCATGATCGCCACCATCTGCCCCGGCTCGACCGCTCCGGCGGCGGGCGCGGTGACATGCGCGTCCACGTTGCCGACCGCCACCGCGATCCCCTCGGGGAGCCCGGTCAGCGCCGCGGCCCCGGCGGTGAGCGAACCGGCCCGGCCGCCCAGCTCGCCGATCGGCTGGTCGAGCCTGCTGGTGACGAAGTCCGCGAAAGCCGGGTTGAGTTCGGCGAGGAACTCCGCCGAGGGGTACGCGCCGTCCTGGTAGATGCCCTTGTAGCCGGCGCTGCACGCGTTGCGGACATAGGAGCCGGTGAGCTGCCAGACGATCCAGTCGGCGGCCTCCACCCATCGCTCCAGCGCCGCGTACACCTCGGGCGCCTCCTCCAGGATCTGGAGCGCCTTGGCGAACTCCCACTCCGAGGAGATCAGCCCGCCGTAGCGCGGCAGCCACTTCTCCCCGCGCCGCGCGGCGAGTTCGTTGATCCGGTCGGCCTGCGGCTGGGCGGCGTGGTGCCGCCACAGCTTGGCGTACGCGTGCGGATGCTCCCGGAAGGCGGGCAGTTCGCACAGCGGGGTGCCGTCGGCGGTGGCCGGGACCATGGTGCAGGCGGTGAAGTCGGTGCCGACACCGATCACCCGCCGCGGATCGACGCCCGCGTCCGCCAGGGCCGCGGGTATCGCGTTGCCCAGCACGTCGACGTAGTCGGCAGGCACCTGGAGCGCCCAGTCCGGCGGCAACGGCGCGCCCGAGCCGGGCAGTTGCCGGTCGACCACCGCGTGCGGGTACTCGTGCACGGCGCTGCCCAGCTCGACACCGTCCCGCACCCGCACCACCACGGCACGGCCGGACAGGGTGCCGAAGTCGACACCGACCACCAGCGGGTCTGTTTCGTCGGCCACGGGAGCCCACCTCACTCAGTACGGGCCCCGGCTCCGGGAAGCACCGGTCGGGGCGTCGGTCGTCGGTCGCGGTCGGGAACGCGGGTTGGCGGCGGTCGGGGCCGGCTGCCCGGGGGGTGGGAAGTGCCGCGGTACGGGCGAACCGGCCGGTGCGGACGAGCTGCCGCCCCAGCAGTGTTATCGCTAACAACAACGACGTCAAGAAGTCGCAAAGCATTCGACGAAAACATGACCCACGCAGCGAGTTCCGCAAGTGTGAGCGCACACAGCAGTGCCGTCACCCCGGATCGCAGGAGGCACGCAGGAAGACCGCGGGCACTCGCCGCGGAGTGGCCACAGAGGCGGCACGGGGCCGGCCCGGGACTCCGCGAGGGCTCCTGCGGGACGCTTCAGCGAGGGATCGCACCGGCGCTCCCGAGGGCTCCCCGGACGGGCCCCGTGTGCAGAGCCGGCCCCGCGGGGCCGTCGTGAGCAGTCAGCCCGGCGGAGCGGCCACGCTGGAGCGTGCGACCAACTCCGGGGTGAGTACGCGGTGTTCGCTGCCCGAGCCGGTGCCGTTGATCCGAGGAAGCAGCAGCTCCAGGGTGTCCGTCGCCGCCGCGTCGAAGTCCGGCCGCACGGTGGTAAGCGGCGGCGTGAAGTAGGCGGCCTCCGGCACGTCGTCGAAGCCGACGATGCTCACCTCGTCCGGCACTCGGCGGCCCCGTTCGGTCATCGCCCGCAGAATGCCCAGCGCCAGATGGTCGTTGGCCGCGAACACGGCGGTCACCTCGGGCATCCTCGCCAGCATCTGTCCCGCCCGGTACCCGGAGGCGGCGCTCCAGTCCGCCGCGCTGACCGGCGGCACCTCGGCGCCCGCGGTCTCCAACGCGTGCCGCCAGCCGTGCACCCGGCCCGCCGCGTCGAACCAGTCGGCCGGGCCCGAGACGTGCCACACGGTCTCGTGGCCGGCGTCCAGCAGATGCCGGGTCGCGGCGGCGGCACCCGCCTCCTGGTCCACGGTCACCAGCGCGCCGCCCCGCTCGGGGTCGCCGTCCACGGCGACCAGCGGGATGTCGGCAGGCACCTCGGCCAGCGCCTCGTCGGCGGCGGCCGTGGGCGCGATCACCACGATGCCGGCGACCCGCTGGTCGCGGTGGTGCTCGACCGCCGCCGTGATCGACGCCCGGTCCAGATGCCGTACGCGCCGTACGCTCACCACGAACCCGGCGGCGGAAGCGGCCAGTTCGAAGGCGGCGAGCAGCGAGGAGGGCCCGTACAGGGTGGAGTTCTGCGCGACCACGCCGATGATCTGGGAGCGGCCCGTGACCAGTGCGCGCGCGGCCCGGTTGGGACGGTAGCCCAGCTCCTCGATGGCCGCGCGCACCCGCAGCCGGGTCTGCTCCCGCACGTTCGGGTGCCCGTTGAGGACCCGGGAGACGGTCTGGTGCGAGACGCCCGCCAGTCGTGCGACGTCGGTCATCGCGGGCTCACGTGCCGCGCGCACCGCCGATGAGGTGTTCTCCACCGAATTCCCCCTGTCTTGCCCACCGACCGCCGCCGGTCCCGAGCGGACCCGCGGCCCGAGCGTCGGCCCGAACGCCGACCAGAGTACGCAGCCGGCGCACCGCCGTTCCGCATCACCGCGGCCACCCCGCCGCCCGGGCGCGGGCGACGCCGCTGCTTCTCGCCCCGCCGGCGCCGCTCCGTTCGCGGGCGCCCGACGGGCGAGGGCGGGCCGCGACGGCACCGCGGTCCGCCCGTGCCCGGCAGCCCCGCGACACCGGTCCCGCCGGCCGCGCGCCCGGGCCCGACCGGGTCCGCGTCCCCGACTCCGCTGCGCGGAGCGGCTGTTGGACTGCGCACCGGTGGCCGGGGACGCTGCTGCCGGGCAGGCTCAGGAACCGGCCCTGCGTTTGTTCCAGACGTCGAAGCCGACGGCGGCGAGCAGGACGAGTCCCTTGATCACCTGCTGGTAGTCGGTGCCGATGCCCACCAGCGACATGCCGTTGTTGAGGACGCCGAGGACGAGCCCGCCGATCACCGCGCCCATCACCTTGCCGACGCCACCGCTCATCGAGGCGCCGCCGATGAACGCCGCCGCGATCGCCTCCAGTTCGAACATCAGGCCCGCCTGCGGGGTGGCTGCGTCCAGCCGCGCCGCGTAGACGCAGCCGGCGAGCGCCGCGAGCGTGCCCATGTTGACGAAGACCAGGAAGGTGACGCGCTTGTCCTTGACCCCGGAGAGCTTGGCCGCCGCCTTGTTGCCGCCGAGCGCGTACACATGGCGGCCCGTCACGGTGTTGCGCATGACGAAGCCGAGGCCGATGAGCAGTGCGCAGAGGATCAGCAGCACCACGGGCACACCGCGGTAGCTGGCCAGCGTCAGCGTCACCGCGACGACCGCGGCCACGATCGCCACGCACTTGACCACCCAGATGTTGAACGGCAACGGCTCCAGCTCGTACGCCAGTTGGCTGCGCCGGTCCCGCCACTGCTGGACCAGTACGACGACGATCACCAGTGCGCCGAGCAGCAGCGTCGGGTTGTGGTACTGGGTGTACGGCCCCATCTCGGGGATGAAGCCCTGCGCCATCTGCTGGAACCCGTGCGGGAACGGCCCGACGGACTCACCCTCCAGCACGATCTGGGTCGCTCCCCTGAAGAGCAGCATGCCGGCGAGCGTCACGATGAAGGACGGGATGCCGACGTAGGCGATCCAGAAGCCGTGCCAGGCTCCCGCCAGCGCCCCGATCACCAGTGACACCACCAGCGCCGCCACCCAGGGCATGTCGTGTTTGACCATCATCACCGCCGACAGCGCGCCCACGAAGGCGGCGACCGAGCCGACCGAGAGGTCGATGTGGCCGGCGATGATGACGATCATCATGCCCATCGCCAGGATGAGGATGTAGCTGTTCTGCTGGATCAGGTTGGAGACGTTGTTGGGCAGCAGCAGGGTGCCGCCGGTCCATATCTGAAAGAGGACGACGATCAGTCCGAGGGCGACGAGCATGCCGTACTGGCGCATGTTGTCGCGCACGGCGTCCCTGAGGACGTCGACGACGGACCGGGACCGCCCCGGGCTTGTGGGAGGCGTGCGGGTCTCGTTGGTCATGGGGGTCTCTCAGTTCCTGTCCATGGTCATGTGCCGCATGAGCACTTCCTGCGTCGCCTCGGCGCGGTCGATCTCACCGGTGAGCCGCCCGGCGGCCATGGTGTAGATCCGGTCGCACATGCCCAGCAGTTCGGGCAGTTCGGAGGAGATGAAGAGCACGGCCTTGCCCTCGGCGGCCAGTTGCTCGATCACGCTGTAGATCTCGAACTTGGCGCCGACGTCGATCCCCCGGGTGGGCTCGTCGAGGATGAGCACCTCGGGCCCGGTGTGGATCCACTTGCTCAGCACGACCTTCTGCTGGTTGCCCCCGCTCAGACGCTGCACCTGCTCGAAGACGTCGGGCGTCTTGATGTTCATCGACTTCCGGTACCCCTCGGCGATCTGCCGCTCGCGGTGCTCGTCCACCACGCCCCGGGCTGCGAGGGAGGGGAGAGAGGTGAGGGAGATGTTGCGGTTGACGCTGTCGATGAGGTTGAGGCCGTAGGTCTTGCGGTCCTCGGTGACGTACGCGATGCCGTGGCCGATCGCCTCCGGCACCGAACGGGTGCGCACCTCGCGGCCGTTGACCGCCACGCTGCCGCCGTCGTACACGCCGTAGCTGCGGCCGAAGACGCTCATCGCCAGCTCGGTGCGGCCGGCGCCCATCAGCCCGGCGACTCCCACGATCTCGCCCCTGCGGACCTCCAGGGAGACGTCGTCGACGACCTTGCGCTGGTGGTCGAGCGGGTGGCGCACGGTCCACCCGGACACCTCCAGCGCGACCTCGCCGGCGTCCGCGCCGGTGTAGGGGGTGCGCTCGGGGAAGCGGTGCTCCAGATCGCGGCCCACCATGCCGCGGATGATGCGGTCCTCGGCGATCTGCGGCTCCGCGTCGGGTGTCTCGCGCACCGGGAGCGTCTCGACGCTCCGCCCGTCGCGCAGGATGGTCACCCGGTCGGCGATGCGACGGATCTCGTTCAGCTTGTGCGAGATGACGATGCAGGCGATGCCCTGGGCGCGCAGCTCCAGGATGAGCCGGAGCAGGTGCTCGCTGTCCTCGTCGTTGAGCGCGGCGGTCGGCTCGTCGAGGATCAGCAGCTTGACCTCCTTCGACAACGCCTTGGCGATCTCCACGAGTTGCTGCTTGCCCACCCCGATGTCGGAGACCCGGGTCTGGGGCAGGTCGGGCAGTCCGACGCGGCGCAGCAGCCGGGTGGCGTCGCGCAGCGTCGCCCGCCAGTCGATGACTCCGCGCCGCGCCTGCTCGTTGCCGAGGAAGATGTTCTCCGCGAGCGAGAGATGCGGGATGAGCGCGAGCTCCTGGTGGATGATGACGACGCCGCGCCGCTCGCTGGCGTTGATGTCGCGGAAGGCCACCGGCTCGCCGTCGAGCAGGATCTCGCCCTCGTAGGAGCCGTGCGGATGGACCCCGCTCAACACCTTCATCAGCGTCGACTTGCCCGCGCCGTTCTCGCCGCACAGCGCGTGGATCTCCCCGGCGCCGACCTCCAGGTCCACCCCGGCCAGCGCCTTGACGCCGGGGAAGGACTTGGTGATCTTGCGCATTTCGAGTACGGGCCGGCTCACGAGATCTGACCCTTCTTGTAAAACCCCTCCTCGACGAGGAGCTCCACATTGGACTTGTCGACGCTGACCGGGTCGAGCAGGATCGCCGGCACGACCTTCTCGCCGTTGTCGTAGTCCTTGGTGTTGTTGTACTTCGGCTTCTTGTCGTTCAGCAGCGCGTCGCCGACCTGGACGGCCTGTTCGGCGAGCTTGCGGGTGTCCTTGAAGACCGTCTGCGTCTGGCCGCCGGCGACGATCGACTTGACCGAGGCCAGCTCAGCGTCCTGACCGGTCACCACCGGGTACGGCCGGGACTTCGTGCCGT
This sequence comes from Streptomyces tardus, assembly GCF_018101125.2. Classification (GTDB taxonomy): domain Bacteria; phylum Actinomycetota; class Actinomycetes; order Streptomycetales; family Streptomycetaceae; genus Streptomyces; species Streptomyces tardus. The sequence continues at coordinate 624,817 of NZ_JAELVF020000001.1, forward strand.
AACCCGCGCCCTTGAGCGCCGAGATGACACCGATGGACATGCCGTCGTACGGGGAGAGCACCGCGTCGATCTCGCTGCTGCCGTAGTGCCGGCTGAGGATGTCGTCCATCCGCTTCTGGGCGGCGCCGCCGTCCCAACGCAGCGTGGTGGCCTGGTTCATCTTCGTCTGGCCGCTGCGCACGGTCAGTTGCTTCTTCTTGAACCAGGGCTCCAGCACGTCCATCGCGCCGGACCAGAAGTAGCGCGTGTTGTTGTCGTCGGGCGAACCGGCGAACAGCTCCAGGTTGCCCTTCCTGCCGGCGCCGTTCTCCAGTTCGAGGGCGTCGACGACGTACTGGGCCTGCAGGGCGCCCACCCGTTCGTTGTCGAAGGAGACGTAGCCGTCGATGTTCGGGGTGCCCATGATCAGGCGGTCGTAGGCGATGACCCTGGTGCCGGCGTCGTGCGCGCGGTCCAGCACGTCGTTGAGCGCGGAGCCGTCGATCGCGGCGATCACCAGCAGCTGGTGGCCCTTGGTGATCATGTTCTCGATCTGGGCGACCTGGTTCTCCACCTTGTTGTCGCCGTACTGCAGGTCCGTCTTGTAGCCGGCCTCCTCGAACTGCTCGGCCATGTTCCGGCCGTCGGTGATCCACCGCTGCGAGGACTTCGTGGGCATCGCCAGACCGACCGTCGACCCCTTCCCCGCGTCGGGCTTGTAGCGGCTCCCGCCCCTGGCCTCCTGGCCACACGCGGTGAGCGTCCCGACCAGCACCGCGGCGACCGCCGCCGCGGTGAGTGGGAGGGTGCGCATCCGGGTACGCATGCGGGTCAACTCCTTTCGAAGGGGCTGCGCCGTCACGGGCCCGACTCCCGGCCGCCGTGGGGCGGGGTCGTCGGTGGCGCCCCGACTGCTCCGGGCGTCCGCCGCGCGCAGGGTCCCGCGTACGGCGCGAACACCTGGGCAAACCAGCTTGGTTAGCGCTCAACAACGGATTAACCCATATGTGACAAGCATTACGCTAGATACGTGCGGGCTCTTTGTTAACGCACACATTGCTCCGATGGCCACTCTTCAGTCGCCGACCGCTGACCGCGCACACCGCCGAGTCAGCCGGACGGCTCTCCCGCTCCGGTCCGGCACGATCCGTCTCGACCGAAGACAGCGGTGGGACGTCGCCGGGGTCGGTGGAGCCGCAGCACCCAGGTCTGCCAAGCCGCGGTCCCGCCTGCGTTCTGTTGCTGGGACAGGAGACCGACGAGGGCTTGGACGGTGTCGACCATGTGCTCTCGTCGGCCGAGGTGACGGGCCGGTGCCCGCCGGTTCTTGAGGTGGGCGACATGCCGTGCTCGACCCGGATGCGGCGTGAGAGCGGGCCTTGCCCTGGCGTTCGTGCACTTCTCCGTACCGCGCAACTGCCGGGCGGAGGCGGACCGCAGCACAGTCGGCCCGGAAGGTCAGCCCCGCGCGGCGAGGATCCGGCGCGCGGCGTGGACGGCGGAGCCCAGCGCGATCACCGCGGCACCGGCGAGGACCGAAGACAGGGGCAGGGCGAACGCCAGAACGAGGCAGCCGACCAGCCCGGCGCCGGGCACGAGCCGGTTCGGACGGCCCTCGTCGCGGGTGAGGGTCCAGGCGGAGGCGTTGGCGACGGCGTAGTAGACGAGGACGCCGAAGGAGGAGAACCCGATCGCCCCTCGCAGGTCCCCGGTCGCGGCGGCCACGGCCACGACGGCGCCGACAAGGAGCTCAGCGCGGTGCGGGACCCGGAACCTGGGGTGGACGGCGGCCAGAGCATGCGGCAGGTGCCGGTCGCGGGCCATGGCCAGGGTGGTGCGGGAGACCCCGAGGATCAGGGCGAGCAGGGAGCCGAGTGCGGCGAGGGCTGCACCTGTGCGGACCACGGGGGCGAGCCAGTCGGCGCCTGCGGCCCGCGCGGCGTCCGACAGTGGCATCGCCGCCTCGGCCAGGCCGTCCGGGCCCAGCACTGTCAGGACCGAGACCGCGACGAGGGCGTAGACGACGAGGGTGACGCCGAGGGCGATCGGGATGGCCAGCGGGATCGTCCGAGCCGGATCGCGGACCTCCTCCCCCAGGGTGGCGATGCGCGCGTACCCGGCGAAGGCGAAGAACAGCAGCCCCGCTGCCTGTAGCACCCCGCCGGCGGTGGCGTCGGAACCGATGTCGAGCCGGGCCGCGTCCGTGGCATCCGAGGTGAGGGCGGCAACCACCACGGCGGCGAGGATCGCCAGGACCACGGCCACCACGACCCGGGCCAGCAGCGCGGACCGCTGCACTCCGGCGTAGTTCACTGCGGTCAGCGCCACCACGGCGAAGACCGCAACGGCGTGTGCCTGGCCGGGCCACACGTACGAGCCGACCGTCAGCGCCATCGCCGCGCAGGAAGCCGTCTTGCCAACGATGAACCCCCACCCCGCCAGGTAGCCCCAGAAGTCACCGAGCCGCTCGCGCCCGTAGACGTAGGTGCCGCCCGACGCCGGGTACCGGGCCGCGAGCCGCGCCGACGAGGTGGCATTGCAGTAGGCGACCACGGCCGCCAATGCCAGCCCGATCAACAGCCCGGAGCCGGCGGCGCGCGCTGCGGGGGCGAGCGCGGCGAAGATACCGGCGCCGATCATCGACCCCAGACCGATCATGACGGCGTCGGGCACTCCGAGTGTCCGCCGCAACTGCTGCGGGGCGCGGTCGGCGGTCGATGGCTTGCTCATGGGCACGTTCCTCGACGACACGTACTTGACCAACTCCGGTATCGGAAGACGATACAAGAGCGCCGATGGGCCCCGTGGCTGGAGCCCTGTGCTGCGCGACTCTCCTGAACGGGCCCTGGCGCGAGGAAGCTCACCAACCGGCCGCGTCCTCACGCCGACGCTGATTCGCTCTCGGATCCGTGACCTGCGTTCCGCGAATGTCCCGCCCCCTTGACGGGACCTCAGGAGGGGCGACCGCGCGGCCGTGCGAGTGGCGAGAACTGCGGTCGGCCGCCGACCATCACCTGCTGAATGCTCCACGCTGCTGCACCGCTGGGCCTCGCCGCACCTCGCTGTTCGAAAGGGCCACTCCGAGATCCGTGGACGGACAGCACGTTCCTGTCGGGACGCTCAGACGACCGCCGGCGTCATATCGGGCTCCGCGTCCGCCACGGTGTCGGTGAGAGCCGCGAGGTGGCGCTCGGCGTCCAGGGCTGCGGCGCATCCCGAACCCGCGGCGGTGATCGCCTGGCGGTAGGTGTGGTCGACCACGTCTCCCGCGCCGAAGACGCCGGGAATGTTCGTGCGGGTCGAGGGGGACTCGACCTTCAGATACCCCTCGTCGTCCAGGTCCAGCTGACCGGCGAAGAGCTCGTTGCGGGGGTCGTGGCCGATCGCGACGAACAGGCCCGTGGCCTCCAGGTCGCGCGTCCGTCCGCTGAACGTGTCGCGCAGGACGAGACCGGACAGTGCGCCGCCTTCCTCCTGGAGCTCTGCTATCTCGCTGTCGAAGGCGAAGGAGATCTTGTCGTCGGCGAACGCGCGGCTCTGCATGACCTGGGAGGCCCGCAGCGCGCTCCTGCGGTGGACGACCGTGACGGAGCGGGCGAACCGAGTGAGGAAGGTGGCCTCCTCCATCGCGGTGTCGCCGCCGCCGACGACCACGATGTCGCGGTCGCGGAAGAAGAAGCCGTCGCAGGTCGCGCAGTAGGAGACCCCGCGCCCGGACAATTCGCCCTCGCGCTCCAGGTTCAGCCTGCGGTGTTGCGATCCGGTGGCCATGATCACGGCGCGGGCCCGGTGGACCGCTCCGCTGCTGTCCGTGACCGTCTTGATGTCGCCAGTCAGGTCGGCGGCGATGACGTCGTCCGGGACCATCTCGGCGCCGAACCTTGTCGCCTGGGCCCGCATGTTGTCCATGAGGTCCGGGCCGACGATGCCCTCGGGGAAGCCGGGGAAGTTCTCGACCTCCGTGGTGTTCATGAGCGCGCCGCCCGCGGTCACCGAGCCTTCGAAGACCAGGGGCTTGAGGTCGGCGCGCGCCGTGTAGAGCGCGGCGGTGTACCCGGCGGGGCCGGAGCCGATGACGATGACGTTCCGGACGTCCGTGTCGGCACTCACTTGGACGCCTCCGGCGCGATCTCCGCGATCAGGCCCTCGACCATGACCTTGATCTCGTCGCGGATCGGGCGCACCGCTGCCACACCCTGGCCGGCCGGGTCTTCCAGCTTCCAGTCGAGGTAGCGCTTGCCGGGGAAGACGGGGCAGGTGTCGCCGCAGCCCATGGTGATGCAGACGTCCGACTCCTTGACCGCGTCGACCGTGAGGATCTTCGGGGTCTCTGCGGAGATGTCGATACCGACCTCTGCCATCGCCTCGACCGCGGCCGGGTTCACCGCGTCGCCAGGGTTCGAACCTGCGGAGCGGACCTCGACGCGATCACCGGCCAGGTGGGTCAGCCACGCGGCAGCCATCTGGGAACGGCCGGCGTTGTGGACACAGACGAACAGAACAGAGGGCTTCTCGAACATCAGGGGTCTCTCTCGTCGCACGATGAATCAGGCACACATGACATCAGCACCCGGTGGCATCAGTAGCCACTGATGTGAGAGTATCAGCCCATGATGACGTCAGTCGACACTGAATTGATCCGAGTGCTGGGCGATCCGCTCCGGCTCCGGATCGTGACCTTGCTCGCCCGCGAGACGCTGTGCACCAGCCACCTGGTGGAGGAGACCGGTGCGAAGCAGACCAACCTCTCCAACCACCTGAAGGTCCTGCGCGAGGCCGGGGTCGTGGAGACCGAACCGTGCGGGCGCTTCACGTACTACAGGCTCCGCCCGGAGGTCATCGCCCAGCTCGCCGATCAGTTCGCCGACCTGGCTGAGTCCGCCCGCAACGCTGCCGAGAACAAGAGGGCCTGTCCGTGACCCCCACACAAGCACCCGCGACGACGGCCGAAGAATCCTCCGTCGTCCGGAAGCTGTCCACCCTGGACCGCTTCCTCGCCGTCTGGATCCTGCTGGCCATGGCCCTCGGCCTCGGCCTCGGACGGCTGATCCCGGGCCTGAACGACGCACTGGCGAAGGTGGAGGTCGGCGGAATCTCGCTGCCCATCGCCGTCGGCCTGCTCATCATGATGTATCCGGTGCTCGCCAAGGTCCGCTACGACAAGCTCGACGCAGTCACCGGCGACCGCAAGCTGATGGTCTCCTCGCTGGTCATCAACTGGATCATCGGCCCGGCCGTCATGTTCGCCCTGGCCTGGACCTTCCTGCCGGACCTTCCCGAGTACCGCACCGGCCTGATCATCGTCGGCCTCGCCCGCTGCATCGCCATGGTCATCATCTGGAACGACCTCGCCTGCGGAGACCGCGAAGCCGCAGCCGTCCTCGTCGCCCTCAACTCCGTCTTCCAGGTCATCGCCTTCGGCCTGCTCGGATGGCTCTACCTCGACCTGCTCCCCGGCTGGCTCGGCCTCGGCGAGGGCGAGACGCTCGACATCTCCATGTGGAAGATCGCCCTCAACGTCGTCATCTTCCTCGGCGTCCCGCTGCTCGCCGGCTTCCTCACCCGCCGCCTGGGCGAGAAGAAGATGGGCCGCGAGTCCTACGAGACGTCGTTCCTGCCGAAGATCGGCCCCTGGGCCCTCTACGGTCTGCTCTTCACGATCGTCATCCTCTTCGCCCTCCAGGGAAAGACGATCACTTCGCAGCCGCTGGACGTGGTCCGGATCGCGCTTCCGCTCCTGGTGTACTTCGCGATCATGTTCTTCGGCAGCTTCCTGATCGGCAAGGCCATCGGCCTGGCCTACGACCGCACCACAACGCTGGCCTTCACCGCCGCCGGGAACAACTTCGAGCTCGCCATCGCCGTGGCCATCGCCACCTTCGGTGTCACCTCCGGCCAGGCCCTCTCCGGCGTCGTCGGCCCGCTCATCGAGGTCCCCGTCCTGATCGCCCTCGTCTACGTGGCCCTGGCCTGGCGCAAGAAGTTCGCCCCGTCCGCGATCACCACCAGCACCACGCAGCGCTGATGCGCCACCTCGGCTCCCGCCCGCATCCCGACGTCCGTCCGACGGCCCGCCTCACCGTCCGCCCGACGGCGGAAGCTGTGCCGGAGGTGGGGCGGGAGCCGACACGCCCGACGTTGCTCCGGACGTGACCTGGTGACACGCGCGATGGATGTGGATGTGGTGGTGATCGGTGGCGGCCAAGCGGGCCTCGCCACCGGCTACCACCTGCGCCGTCAGAACCTCGACTTCGTCATCCTCGATGCCCAGCCCATCCCGGGCGGCGCGTGGCGGCACGCATGGGACTCACTCCGCCTGTTCTCCCCCGCCGCGTACTCCTCCCTGCCGGGCCGGCTGATGCCCGCCCAGGACGGGGCGGAGTACCCGGACGCGCATCACGTCGTCCAGTACCTGACCGCGTACGAGGAGCGCTACGCCCTGCCGGTCCAGCGACCGGTCCGGGTGGAGGCCGTACGCCGTGACGGCGAGCGGCTGGGAGTGGAGACGGACGCGGGTGTCTGGTCCGCTCGCGCGGTCGTCTCGGCGACCGGAACCTGGTGGCGGCCCTTTCTCCCCGCCGTCCCCGGCCGCGCGGCCTTCACCGGCCGCCAGCTCCACACCGTGCAGTACCGCAACTCTGACGAGTTCGCGGGACGGCGGGTCATCGTGGTCGGAGGAGGCAACTCCGGAGCCCAGATCGCCGCCGACCTCGCACCGCACACCGAACTGACCTGGGTCACCCAACGCCCTGCGCGTTTCCTGGCCGACGACATCGACGGCCGCGCCCTCTTCGACGCCGCCACCGCCCGCCGCAGAGCGCTGGACACCGGGGACACGGACGCAGGGGGTGTCGCCTCACTGGGCGACATCGTCGCCGTCGCACCGATCCGCGCCGCTCGGGATGCCGACCTCCTCAAGGCCCAGCCGATGTTCGCCCGCCTCACCGAGAACGGGGCGGAGTGGGCGGACGGAAGCAGAGCGGAAGCCGCAGCCCTCATCTGGTGCACCGGCTTTCGCCCCGCCCTCGCTCACCTCGCCCCGCTGGGCCTGCGCGGCGAACGCGGCCACATCCCCACCCACGGCACCCGGGCGGTGGCCGAACCGCGCCTGCATCTCCTCGGCTACGGCGATTGGACGGGGCCCGCCTCGGCCACGCTGATCGGTGTCGGCCGCCCCGCACGGGACGCCGTCCGCGAGATCGCCGCCCTGCTGCGCTGACGCCCCCGGTCGGGCTCAGGGCAGGTCGAGGGCCCGCACCGTCCCCCCGTCGCGTCGGGACACTGAAAGGCGCGAGCTGTTCCAGGGCCTCGCGCTCGGGCAGCTCCGGCAGCTCCGGCAGCTCCGGCGTGACTGCCTCGGCGAAGGACATCACCCAGGGACACCGTGCCGCGGTGCACACTGCGGAACGGGGTGCCGTCGTCGTCCGCCATCGGGCGAAGGAGAGGCTGGCCGGACCAGACCGCGTCCCGCACCCGTCTGTGCACGGCAGCAAGCACTGAGCTGAGGCGCGTGGTCCCCGAGGCGTTCGCGCACCTTCGCGGCTCGCAGCGAAACGGCACCGACACGCAGCACCGCTTCGGCCACGATCTCGCGGCCCGCGCAGGGCAGTTGGCCGGACTGGTGCCGAATACGGTCATACCGGGCGGGTCGGGAGGCGTACAGCTCGGCCTGTTCCAGGAAGCCCGCATGCGCGAGGGTGACGACTTCTCGGGGCGTCAGGCGGCGGACAGCAGCTGGCCCATGGCCGCGAGGACGGAGGGCTCCACGCGGTAGTAGACCCACGTCCCGCGCCGCTCGGAGGTGAGCAGGCCCGCTTCCCGCAGCTTCTTCAGATGGTGGGAGACAGTCGGCTGAGAGACGCCCACGTCGGAGATGTCGCAGACGCACGCCTCCCCGCCCTCATGCGAGGCGACCGCGGAGAACAGGCGCAGCCGGACAGGGTCACCGAGCGCCTTGAACATCTTCGCCGTTCGCTCGGCCTCCTCCGCGCTCAAGGGCCGTTCGGTCAGCGGCGGGCAGCACGGCACGACGGCCGACTCCAGCACGGGCAGCGACCTGGTATCCGACATACACCTATGTTCACACACATCGAATCAGCGAGGGTGGGAGTAGCCACCTGAGCGCCTGCGGATGGTCCGGCGTGGTGGGCAGCGGCAAGGCGCCCCCGCCCCGTCCGCATCCGGCGGGCCGATCACCCAGAGACCGGCGACGGTCGGCGCCCTGCGCATACGGGCAACCAAGGGCGCAATGACGTACTCGGCGTCGCGACTCACGCCCGCAGGGGCCGGAGGCGAAGGACCGCTGAAACTCCGGGCCCGCGGGTGCGCGTGCGGACCTCGCCCCCAGGCGGTCCAGGCAGCGGCTCAGGTAGTCGACCACCTCGTCCCGATGGGGGTAGCGTTCCCCATCCCCGCCGAACGGCAGACTGGACAGGGCGCTGAACCGGGCAGGGGAGATCAGCGTGAGGCCGTCGTACTACTGCGGCCACGGCGGCGGCCAAGGCCGGACTGACCACCACCGATCACCACAGCATCGAATTGCTCCACCGCTCACTCACACCCTCTTCAGGTTCGATGAATGTCTAAGTTGACGGCCATCAATACAGGTGCCATGCTGGCCGCACAAGTCATCGACAGGCATCGAAACAACTGGGGAGTCACCGTGAACGCGCCCACCGCCGCCCTGCCCACCGTGGTGATCGGAGCGGGCCCCGCCGGCCTTGCCGCCGCCGCTCATCTTGCCGGACGAGGCATGGAATTCCTGGTCCTGGAGTCCGGCCCCGCAGCGGGCAGCGCGGTACGCGAGTGGGGGCACGTACGGCTGTTCTCGACGTGGTCCGAGCTCGTGGACCCGGCCGCCGAGAAACTCCTGTCCCCCACCGGCTGGACCGCGCCCGACGGCGGCACCTATCCCTCCGGCGCGGACTGGGCGGACAAGTACCTCCAGCCGCTCGCCGAAGTCCTCGGCGACAAGGTCCGCTACGGCACCACCGTCACCGGCGTCTCCCGCCTCGGCCGCGACCGCATCGTCGACGCGGACCGTGAGCAGCAGCCCTTCACCGTCCGCCTGAAGTCCGCGGACGGAACCGAGGAGCGCATCCTGGCCCGGGCCGTGATCGACGCCTCCGGCACCTGGCCCACCCCCAGCCCCATCGGCGCCGACGGACTTCCCGCCCTTGGTGAGCACGCCGCCTCGGCGCGCATCTCGTACCGCATCCCCGACCTCAAGGACCCCGCCGTCCGCACCCGGTACGCCGGGAAGCGCACCGCCGTCATCGGCTCAGGAGCCTCCGCCTTCACCGCGCTCGCCTCGCTCGCCGACGTAGCGAAGGACGAGCCCGGCACCCACTCCGTGTGGATCCTGCGCCGTGGAATCAGCAACTCCACCTTCGGTGGCGGAAGCGCCGACCAGCTCCCCGCCCGCGGCGCCCTGGGCCTGGCGGCGAAGGCAGCCGTCGACGCCGGACACGCCGATGCCGTCACCGGATTCCGCACGGAAGTCATCGAACGCGGTGACGACGAGCGCCTGACGCTGGTGGCCGAGGACGGGCGCCGCCTCGACCCGGTGGACGAAGTCATCGTCCTGACCGGCATGCGCCCCGACCTGTCCTTCCTGTCCGAGCTCCGCCTCGGCCTGGACGAACGCCTCCAGGCACCGGCGGAGCTGGCCCCGCTCATCGACCCGAACCAGCACTCCTGCGGCACGGTCTACCCGCACGGTCACCGCGAGCTCTCCCATCCGGAGAGCGGGATCTACCTGGTGGGCATGAAGTCCTACGGCCGCGCCCCCACCTTCCTCGCCATGACCGGCTACGAGCAGGTCCGCTCCGTTGCCGCCGCTCTCGCCGGAGACCTCGAAGCCGCCGACCGTGTCGAGCTCACCCTCCCCGAGACCGGAGTCTGCGGCGGCGCCGGGCTCTTCGACGCCCCTGCTACGGAAGAGGCGGACGGCGGAGGTTGCTGCGCCCCTGAGCCCTCCGTGGTCCAGATCGGTGCTGCCGCGCCCGCTGGAACCGCAGCTGCCGAGGAGCCCACGCCGGCCGGTGGCTGCTGCGCGTGACCGAGCCCCACACCCGCGGGGCCGCGACCGGAACAGGGGACCGGTCGCGGCCCCGCGCAGTGCTCCCAGCACTGCGCGCCACACAGATCACCAGCTGGGGCATCGTCTTCTACGCCTTCCCCGTTCTCAACCCCCAGATCACCGAGAACACCGGCTGGTCGGCCGGGGCGACCACGGCCGCCTTCTCCCTTGCCCTGCTCGTCTCCGCGTTCGCCGGAATCCGCGTGGGCCGGATCATCGATCACCGCGGCCCCCGTACCGTCATGACGGCCGGCTCCGTCCTCGGCGTGCTGAGCATCCTCATCGTCGCCGCCGCCCCGAACCTGCCGCTGTTCTTCGCCGGTTGGGTGCTGGCGGGCTTCGCCATGGCGGCCACCTTCTACCAGCCCGCCTTCGCAGCCATCACCCGCTGGTGGGCCCCCGACCACGTGCGCGCGCTGACCATTGTGACGCTCGCGGGCGGACTCGCGTCCACCTTCTTCGCACCTCTCACCGCAGCGCTGGTCGACCACCTGTCATGGCGCATGACCTACACGGTGCTCGCCACCGTCCTCGCCACTGTCACGATCCCCGCCCACGCACTGGCACTGAGAGCCCCCTGGCCTTCAGGACCATTGCCCTCGACGGCCGACGCCGGCCAGAGCGCGAAGACAGCGGCCCGCAGTCGTCCCTTCCACATGCTCGCGGTGGCGCTCACCCTGTCTGCGTTCACCGTCTCGGCCGCGGTCGTCGCCCAGTTTCCCCTCCTGCTGGAACGCGGCTGCTCCACGAGCGAGGCAGCATGGGCACTCGGTCTGGGCGGCGCAGGGCAGACTCTGGGACGCACCCTGTACGCGGCCATCACCCGCCGTACCGAAGTCACCGCGCGCACGACCACCCTGATCGCGCTCGGCGGCCTCACCACCGGGGCCCTCGCACTCGCACCGGGCCCGTACGCCCTTCTGATCGCTCTCTCGGTGGTCGCCGGGATGGTCCGCGGCAATCTCACGCTGCTCCAGGCCACCGCGATCACTGACCGATGGAGCACCACCCACTACGGCCGCCTGTCCGGCCTCCTCGCGGCACCGACCACCACTGCCGCCGCCCTCGCCCCCTTCGCCGGGGCCGCACTGGCGATACCGCTGGGCGGGTACCCGCAGTTGTTCGCAGCGCTGGCGGCTGTTTCGGTGCTTGCCTCCGTCGCCGCGCTCCACGCGGCGACGGAACGCCCTGCTCCCGGTGGGTAACGGGGACATCGGGCCCCAGTGCCTCGAAATCGCGAACCACTTGCACAGCGACGATCCCGAGGATGTGGGGGCGGGTCGGAGTTTCGCGCGCGACAGCCGCGGGACCGCGAACCGCCCATCCCGCCGAGAAGCAGTCAACCCCAGGTCACGAATGCCCGGAAGCTGACGGGAAAACAGAACGCCGCACTCGCTGCACCGTTGCGGGGCCCGCACGCCCCCCCCAGACGCGTCTCCCCAGATCAGAATGACTCTGCCTGGGGACGCTCGGTGGGGTGGGTGGGACTCGAACCCACGGCCGACGGATTATGAGTCCGCTGCTCTAACCGGCTGAGCTACCACCCCGGTCCGGCGCGTCGGGAAACACTCCCCCACGCCGTCTGCCGCAGCATAGCCGCTCATACGATCTCCCGCCCGCACGGGGCCGCTGCTCTCCTCCATGACATCGATCTTGGTCAAAACGGTTCCCGGGGTGTCGGGAGAAAGATCCACGAATGGTGGTGCGCCGAGGGCGCACTCCACGCGGCGCGCGCCCTCTCCACGGGAACCAGCCACACACGAAGAAGGGCCCCGAACCCGGGGCCCTTCTTCGATCACGCTCCCCCGACTGGATTCGAACCAGTAACCTGCCGGTTAACAGCCGGCTGCTCTGCCGATTGAGCTACAGGGGACTGCACTGCTCGGGCTCGCTCGGACGGTGTCCGGGGGCGTTCCCTTGCTGCGGGCAATACATTAGCGCATGGCAGGGGGTGCTCTGAAATCGGTATCGGGCACCGCGGCGCAGCCGGCCTGTGTGCACTGTCGAGGACCCGAGGGAAGGGCTGTCTCATGCGGCACCGTTGGATGTTCGTCACCGGCCTGGCAGTCGGCTACGTGATCGGAACCCGAGCCGGGCGGGAGCGGTACGAGCAGCTGCGTCGCAGCGCGCAGCGATTCGCCGAGAACCCGGCCGTGCGCAACACCGTGGAGTCCGCCGCCCACAACGGGCGCGAGGCCGCCGGCAAGGCGGCGAACGCCGTCACCGACCGGGTCGGCGACCGGCTGCCGCCCTCGGTCGTGGACAGGGTGCGCGACGCGACCGGCCGCCGGAACTCCTCGTCCGAAGCGGACGACTGGGGCACCAGCAACACCTGAGCCCGTACACCCGAGAGCCCGCCACCGAAGCCACGGTGGCGGGCTCCTCCGCGCTCGCGGCCGATTCCGTCGCACGGCAGGTGTGCGCGCGTACGACTGCGCACGCGCATACGGCGCCGTACGGCTGCGTACGACTGCATACGGCGCCGTACGACTGCGTACGGCGGTGTACGGCGGGCGCACACGGCACGTACGCGTACGGCTGCGCACACGGCACGTACGCGCGTACGGCAGCGGGTCAGGGGCGGGGGATGTTGCGGAGGTTGGAGCGGGCCATCCGGACCATCCGTCCGACGCCGCCGTCCAGCACCATCCGGCCGGCGGACAGGGCGAAGCCGGACACCATCTCGGCCTTGATCTTCGGCGGGATCGACAGCGCGTCGGGGTCGGTGACGACGTCCACCAGGGCCGGGCCGCGATGCGCGAACGCCGCCTTCAGTGCGCCCCTGACCTCCTTGGGCTTCTCCACCCGCCGGCCCCAGGCCCCCGCGGCCCGTGCCAGCGCGGCGAAGTCGGGGTTCCGGTTGGCGGTGCCGTGCGGGGGGAGGCCCGCGACAAGCATCTCCAACTCCACCATCCCGAGGCTGGAGTTGTTGAAGAGGACGACCTTCACCGGCAGGTCCTGCTGCACCAGGGTGAGGAACTCGCCCATCAGCATGCTGAAGCCGCCGTCGCCGGACATCGAGACGACCTGGCGTCCGCGGTCGAGGTACTGGGCGCCGATCGCCTGCGGCACGGCGTTGGCCATCGAGCCGTGGGTGAAGGAGCCGATGACCCGCCGCCGTCCGTTGGGAGTGAGGTAGCGGGCGGCCCAGACGTTGCACATGCCGGTGTCGACGGTGAACACCGCGTCCTCGTCCGCCTCCTCGTCCAGCACCGAGGCGACGTACTCGGGGTGGATCGGGGTGTGCTTCTCGACCTTGCGGGTGTACGCGTTCACCACGCCCTCCAGCGCGTCCGCGTGCTTGCGCAGCATCCGGTCGAGGAAGGAGCGGTCCTGCTTCTGCGTGAGCCGGGGCGTCAGGCAGCGCAGCGTCTCCCCGACGTCGCCCCACACCGCGAGGTCGAGGGCGCAGCGGCGGCCGAGGTGTTCGGGACGCACGTCGACCTGGGCGATCCTGACGTCGTCGGGCAGGAAGGCGTTGTACGGGAAGTCGGTGCCCAGGAGGAGGAGCAGATCGCACTCGTGGGTGGCCTCGTAGGCGGCGCCGTAGCCGAGGAGGCCGCTCATGCCGACGTCGTACGGGTTGTCGTACTGGATGTGTTCCTTGCCGCGCAGCGCGTGGCCCACCGGGGCGTTGACCCGGGCCGCGAGGTCCATGACCTCCTGGTGCGCTCCGGCGGTGCCTCTGCCGCAGAAGAGCGTGACCCGGCGGGCGCCCTCGACGAGCTCGACGAGGGAGTCGATCTCGGCGTCGGCGGGACGCACGCAGGGGCGGGCGGTGCCGAGCGCGTGCGGCTCCGGGCCCTCGGGGGCCTGCTGCCCGGCGATATCGCCGGGCAGCGCGACGACGCTGACCCCGCCGCGGCCGATCGCGTGCTGGATCGCCGTCTGCAGCACGCGCGGCATCTGCTGCGGATTGGAGACCAGCTCGCAGTAGTGGCTGCACTCGCGGAACAGCCGGTCGGGGTGGGTCTCCTGGAAGTAGGCGGTGCCGATCTCGCTGCTCGGGATCTGGGACGCCAGGGCGAGCACGGGCGCCATCGAACGGTGGGCGTCGTACAGGCCGTTGATCAGGTGCAGGTTGCCGGGGCCGCAGGAGCCTGCGCAGGCGGCCAGCGCGCCGGTGAGCTGCGCCTCCGCCCCGGCGGCGAACGCCGCCGCCTCCTCGTGCCGTACGTGCACCCAGTCGATGCCGGCGGTGCGGCGGATCGCGTCGACGACGGGGTTGAGGCTGTCGCCGACGACGCCGTAGATCCGCCGCACCCCGCTGCGCACCAGGGTCCCGATGAACTGCTCGGCCACGGTCTGTCGTTTCGCCATCGGTTGCACACCTCGGGTCTCGGAGGGCGTTCGGGCCGGTAGGCCACCAGCAAATTACCGCCGTATGCGGCTTGTGCCCGAAGTGTGCGGCGCGGCGTGCGCGTCAGCGGCTCACAGCAACGCGGTCAGCGGTACGGAGTGGTCGGCCAGCCGCTCCGGGTCCACCGGCTCGGCGGACCGCACGAGCTGCTGGATCTCCTCGGTCCGGTCCCAGACGTTGACGTTCATCCCGGCCAGTACGCGGCCCTCGCGCAGCCAGAAGGCGATGAACTCCGGCTTGCCCACGTCACCCCGGCACACCACCTGGTCGTAGCTGCCCGCCGGAGCCCAGCCGCTGTACTCCAGGCCCAGGTCGTACTGGTCGGAGAAGAAGTAGGGCAGCCGGTCGTGGCGGACCTCCCGGCCGAGCATGGCGCGGGCGGCGGTCGGGCCGCCGTTGAGCGCGTTCGCCCAGTGCTCGACCCGCAGCCGGGTGCCGAGCAGCGGGTGGTGCGCCGCGGCGGCGTCGCCGGCGGCGTACACGGCGGGGTCGGTGACGCTGCGCAGCGACTCGTCGACGGCGATGCCGCCGGTGCGCTCGTCCAGCTCCAGTCCGGCCGAGGCGGCGAGCGAGGTGCGCGGTGCGGCGCCGATGGCGGCCAGTACGCCGTGCGCCGGGTGCTCCTCGCCGTCGTCGGTCTGCACCGCGAGCACCTGCCCGTCGTGGCCGGTGATCTCGGTCAGCCGGGCGCCGAAGTGGAAGCGGACGCCATGGGCGCTGTGCAGGTCGGTGAAGAGTCCGCCCATCTCGGGCCCGAGCACCGAGTGCAGCGGGCCGGGCTCGGATTCGATCACCGTCACCTCGGCGCCGTACGTCCTCGCCGCCGCCGCGGCCTCCAGCCCGATCCACCCGCCGCCGACGATCACCAACTGGCCGTTCTCCCGGCCGAGTCGGGCGAGTACGCCGCGCAGCTGGTCGGCGTGCGAGAGGCGGCGCAGATGGTGCACCCCGGCGAGCTGGGTGCCCGGCACGTCCAGCCGTCGCGGCTCGGCGCCGGTGGCCAGCAGCAGCGCGTCGTACGGCAGGACCGTCCCGTCGCCGAGGGTCACCTCGTGGGCCTCGCGGTCGATCCGGACGGCGGGCTGGCCGAGGTGCAGCTCGATCTGCTCGCGCGCGTACCAGGCGGGTTCCTGGACGAGCAGGCTCTCGCGTTCCGCCTCGCCGCTGAGGTAGCCCTTGGACAGGGCGGGGCGCTCGTAGGGGTGGTCGCGTTCGTCCCCGACGAGGATGACGCGACCGGTGAAGCCCTCCGCCCTCAGGGTCTCGGCTGCCTTCGCCCCGGCCAGTCCGCCGCCGATGATGACGAACGTCCGATGTGCGTCCACCACGTGCTGCCTCCTCGCTGCTGTTGCGCCCCGCGTTCTGCCGCACGCCGGAGCCCCGTGCGTACGGCACGTTGTGCGGTGGCCCTCCCTGGAGCGTCCCGCATCCGGGCGATCACCGGAAGGGCGCACGGCGATCACCGGAAGGGCGCACGGCGATAACCGCGTGGCGCGGGAGGTGCGGTGCGTGGCGGGGAGTTGCGGGGCGACGCGCCGCCGGGCCGCGTCGTCGCCGGCCCGCGCGTACTCGGCGCGGAACTGCGGGTCCAGGCCGTCGGGCGCCCGCAGCAGCAGAGCGTGCGCCAACTCCTGCAGCACGACGCGCTGTTCGGCCCGCAGGCGCTCCTGGTCGGGGCGCTGCATGACGAAACGGTCGGCGACCGCCTTCAGCACCGCGCACTCCAGCCGTACGCCGCGTACGGCAGCGGTCCGCTGACCCGCTACGACGCGGACCTGCTGGTCGACCGCGGCGTACGGCTGGAGTGCGCGGTGCTGAAGGCGGTCGCCGACCGTTTCGTCATGCAGCGCCCCGACCAGGAGCGCCTGCGGGCCGAACAGCGCGTCGTGCTGCAGGAGTTGGCGCACGCTCTGCTGCTGCGGGCGCCCGACGGCCTGGACCCGCAGTTCCGCGCCGAGTACGCGCGGGCCGGCGACGACGCGGCCCGGGTGCGGGCGGACGCGTCGGTCAAACAGGCGATCTGGTCGACGACCGCCCGCACCCGGGCCGCGTCGTCGCCGGCCCGCGCGTACTCGGCGCGGAACTGCGGGTCCAGGCCGTCGGGCGCCCGCAGCAGCAGAGCGTGCGCCAACTCCTGCAGCACGACGCGCTGTTCGGCCCGCAGGCGCTCCTGGTCGGGGCGCTGCATGACGAAACGGTCGGCGACCGCCTTCAGCACCGCGCACTCCAGCCGTACGCCGCGGTCGACCAGCAGGTCCGCGTCGTAGCGGGTCAGCGGACCGCTGCCGTACGCGGCGCGGGTTGCGGACTCGGCGCCGAGGCAGAAACGGCCGATCAGCTGGCTGGTGGCGTCCTTGAGCCGGGCCTGCGCGGGCGCGGTGCCGTCGTAGCCGTGCGGCCACCACTCCTGGTCCAGGAGCCGGTCGAGCGCCTCGGCCAGTTCGTCCTCCTGGGTGTCGGCCGGGGCGTACCGGCCGGCGGCGAGGGCGAAGATCTCGCGGCGCTCGGGGCCGGCGAGGAGGACGTTGGGGTCGAGGTACCCGGCGTGCAGTCCGTCCTCGACGTCGTGCACGGAGTAGGCGACGTCGTCGGACCAGTCCATGACCTGGGCCTCGAAGCACCCGCGGTGGGCCGGCGCGCCCATACGCAACCACCGGAAGACGGGCACGTCGTCCGCGTACACCCCGAACTTCGGCGACCGCGGGTCGGTGGGGTGGCCGCCCTGCTGCCAGGGGTACTTGGTCGCGGCGTCCAGCGCGGCCCGGGTGAGGTTCAGCCCGGCGGGGCTCCCCTCGGCGGTGAAGTGCTTGGGCTCGATACGGGTGAGCAGCCGCAGCGACTGGGCGTTGCCCTCGAACCCGCCGCACGGCCCGGCGATCTCGTCCAGCGCGGTCTCGCCGTTGTGGCCGAAGGGCGGATGCCCCAGGTCGTGGGCGAGGCAGGCGGCCTCGACCAGCTCGGGATCGCAGCCGAGCGCGGCGCCGAGGTCCCGTCCGATCTGCGCGCACTCCAGGGAGTGGGTCAGCCGGGTGCGCGGGCTGGCGTCCCAGGCGTGTGCGCTCGACCCGGGCGCCACGACCTGCGTCTTGCCGGCGAGGCGGCGCAGCGCAGCGGAGTGCAGTACCCGGGCCCGGTCGCGCTGGAAGGCGGTGCGCCCGGGGCGCTTGTCGGGTTCCGGCTCCCAGCGCTCGGTGTCGGACGGGTCGTATGTGCCGTGCATGCCATGACCGTAACCGGCGGGCGCACCGCCTTCCAGCGCGACCGGGCCCGGGTACTGCACTCCGCTGCGCTGCGCCGCCTCGCCGGCAAGACGCAGGTCGTGGCGCCCGGGTCGAGCGCACACGCCTGGGACGCCAGCCCGCGCACCCGGCTGACCCACTCCCTGGAGTGCGCGCAGATCGGACGGGACCTCGGCGCCGAGTCCGCAACCCGCGCCGCGTACGGCAGCGGTCCGCTGACCCCGTACGTGTGCGCCGGTGAGCGTGCGCGGGCCCGGTACGGACGCACTGGCCCGCGCCGCTTCCCCAACGCGCCCCGCAAGCCCCCGCCGCCCGGCTCGCACCGAGCCCGCGCCCCTGCGTGCGCCGGACGCGTACGCCGGCGCCCCGCCGACTGCCGGCGACGACGAGAGCCCACCCTGTCTGTTTGTCGATGCACGGTCAATAACTCGTGTACGGGTAAGGCGGTGCGGGGAGCCGTTGGGACGCGGCGGGGGCGCGGCAACTGTCCGCCGAACGAGGGGCACGGCAGGCGTCCGGTCGAGTGTCTTTGCCGGAGCGTCGCGACGGGACCACGGCTGAGCGCGCACGCCTCACCGCCCGGTCCGTGCGGGGGCGAACAGCTCCGGGCCTCCCGCGGTCCACCATCGTCGTCGGCGCCGACCAACCCTCCCCGCCCTAGGGCTACTTGACCCGCCGCGCCGCATCACCGGTCACCGGGGAACGCTGTGCCGACGGTTCCTCGCCGAGGGTGAATTTCTCCCTGCCCGCAAGTGCCACGAACTGCCCGAATCACCCCGGGTGACGAAAGCAGGCAAGTTCCGGGCTTGGCTCAGCGCACGGCGGGCCGTAACCTACGGTCTCGTAACCTACGGACCCGTAGGTTGGAACGCCGTCTTTCGCAGGAGCCTCTTGTGACCCTCGCTTCTCCCCATCTCGGCAGCTCAGAGGAGTGGACCGACGCCAAGCTGCTGTACGCCCTCGAAGAGGTCGTGGAGAAGGAACTCAACCGGCACCTCACGGTCGCCAAGGACTGGATGCCGCACGAGTACGTGCCCTGGTCCGACGGCCGCAACTTCCCCGGCTTCTACGACGACGGCGAAGCCTGGGACAAGTCCCAGTCCAAGGTCACCGACATCGGGCGCGTCGCGCTGATCGTCAACCTTCTGACCGAGGACAACCTCCCCAGCTACCACCACGAGATCGCCAGCCTCTTCGGCCGCGACGGCGCCTGGGGCACCTGGGTCCACCGCTGGACCGCCGAGGAGGGACGGCACGGCATCGTGATGCGCGACTACCTGCTGACCTCGCGCGCCGTCGACCCGGACGAGCTGGAACGCTTCCGGATGGTGCACATGGCCGAGGGCTTCGAGTCGGACAACCGCCACTCGATGCTGCACTCGGTCGCCTACGTCGCCTTCCAGGAGCTGGCGACCCGCATCTCGCACCGCAACACCGGGCACCAGTCCGGCGACCCGGTCTGCGACCGGATGCTCTCGCGCATCGCCACGGACGAGAACCTGCACATGGTCTTCTACCGCAACCTGCTGCGCGCGGCCTTCGAGCTCGCCCCCGATCTGACCATGCAGTCCGTACGGGACGTGGTCGTGCAGTTCCGGATGCCGGGCCACGGCATGCCGGGCTTCGAACGCGCCGCCGCCCGGATGGCGATCGGCGGGATCTACAACATGCGCATCCACCACGACGACGTGCTCCAGCCGGTGCTGCGCTTCCTGAAGGTCATGGAGATCGACGGGCTCGGCCCCGAAGGTCTGCGCGCCCAGGAGGAGTTGGGGATGTACATGGACGGGCTGGACTCCGAGGCCCGCAAGCTCGACGAGAAGCTGGAGGCCCGCCGCGCCCGGATGGCCGCCCGCCGCGCGTAACGCCCTGCGACGGCTGGGGCCGTACGCGCCGAACGCGCCGCCGCACACGGGCGGACCGCGCCCCGCCCGTTGTGGACCGACGCCCGTACCCGGAGGCCGACTCGGCTCCGCGGTACGGGCGTCGACCCGTTCCCGGCCCACAGCGGCCGACCAGCCCCTAACCCCACCCGGGCGCGACCGTCACCCGCCGCACGCGACCAGCCGAGCCCCGGGGGACTCCGACTCAGCCGCCGCCGCACGGGCCGCCGCACGGGCCGACGCACGGGCCGACGTACGGATCGACGTACGGACCCGGCGCACGACACCGGCGCACGAGCTGACGACCGCCGTACGAGCCGGGCTGCTGCGTGCTCTCAGACCTGCTCGCCGCGCTCCAGCAGTGCCGTGTAAGCCCCTTCCGCCACACGCCCGGGAGCAGTGCCCTCGGGTGCCTCGACGAGAAAGGCACCGGTGTCTCCGGAGAGGAGCACGCGTCCTCGGTCCATGACCGTGACGTGGTCGGCTTCCTCAGCGAGGTCGGCCACATCGTGCGTCGACAGGAGGACCTGGACACCGTCTTCGACGAGTTTTGCCAACACATCGCGGAAAAGGCGCCGTTGGCGGGGGTCCATGCCGGCGGTCGGCTCGTCCAGCAGCAGCACGCGCGCATCATGGACCAGAGCAGCCGCCACACCGACCCGCCGGATCTGCCCCCCGGAGAGCTGCGTCGTCCGTACGCCCTCCTGCTCGGTCAACTCAACGCGTCGCAGGGCTTGTTGTGCCCGTTCCCACGCATCGGTCCTGCTGAGCCCCTTCAACCAACCGACGTACGCCACGTACTCCCTCGCGGTGAGGGACGGCAACGGGGTGATCGACTGCGGCATCCACGCGATCTCGCGGCGGAACTCCTTGGACCGCGACGACAGGTTGCCGTACGAAACACGCCCCGCCTGCGGTACGACGACGGCCGCGGCAAGTTTCAGAAGCGTTGATTTACCGGCGCCGTTGGGGCCGAGCAGGATAGTGAGACCATCAGGGAGCTCGTAGGAGAACGCCCGCAGAACGTATGGCCGCACGCGTCCGTACCGGTAGCTGCAGGCGGAGAGGACCAGCGTCACAACGCCCTCCTTGTACTGAATTGGTGAACGAGAATCCCGCAGAGCAGTGCGGTGACAGCAAGAACCATCGCGTGCGGCTCACCGTGGGGTTCCGGCAGCACCGACCAGAAATACGGATCCGTCCACGTTCGAAATCCGACAAGCATCACCGTCACGATCCAGAGCACGGGCAGAAGAACTGCGACCGTCCCGAACACCGCACGGCCGCACAGCAGGATTCCGGTGAGGAAAGCGGTGTTGCGGCCGAGAACCAACGCCGCCTCGGAGTCGAGCACTGACCCGAGCGCAACTCCCACCGCTGCCGCCGCCAGCACAGCCACCACGGTGAGCGCGGCGTCCAGCCAGAGAACGTGGCGGACTCCGGAGACCTCCGGAGCAGGCAGCCGGGCATCGAGGCAGCGCCCCAGCGCAACCAGAACCACCACCGGTACGAACATCGCAAGCTGCATTCGCGTACCGCCGGTGAGAGTGAGCGAGGGCAGCACCGCGACCGAATCGTGGAGCAGCAGGGCAAGGACTGTGAAGACCACCAGAGCCAGCGGCATTACGGTGAGTACTCCGCGAGTTTTGAGCCACAGCGTCACGAATCACGCCCACGGTCGGCACACGCTTTCGCCCTCATCACGCGATACCAGTCACGCTGTTCGTCGGCAGTTCTGCTGCGGACTCTCGACACCGCCTCCTCCAGTGCACGCTGCTCCCGCGCATCGTGAGAGGGATCCTCTCGGAGAAGAGACCTGAACGTCTGCTGCTCCCCCGCTGCCGCCGCAGCCCAACCGACGACCATTCGTGACGCATGTATGTCCGGCATGGTGCAGGGAAATGCAACAGCCTGCCGCACTGTCTGATAGCGAACAAGTCCGTCACGGCTACCCTTCGTCAGCGCCAACTGCCAGACCGAGTCCGTGGATTCCTTCGGATACCGACCATCGATCAGCGTGTCAGTGACCTTCTCGGGCGACGCGCTGATGCCGACATTCCGCAGCCTATGCAGTACCTCCCGGACGTCAGCGCCTACCGCGCCCGCGTCCTCTCCCGATCCCTTCGGCATGCAGACCTTCGGACGAGTGCCCACACATGCCAGTTCGGCCGCCCTCGTTTCTACCGGCGGGGTCGGACCCCATTCCCTGGCGATCGACCATGCAGCCACCGACGCCACTGCCACCATCAACACGCCGACAAGTGCCCGCTGCGCGAGCTTTCCCACTGGAAGCCAGAGCACTGCTAGCGCTCCTGCCAGCGCACAAGCCGGCAGAGCGTGGGCGGCCATGGACTGCCAGGTCGCGACCTCCCCGTACGAAAGGGCATGAGGATACTGACCGGTTACGTGGCGAAGCCAGAAGGTATCCAGTGCCACCGGGTACGCCACGGCCAGGTAGACGAGGACCGTCAGAAGAGGGGAAGCCACCTCTGGTCGAACCCACAATCCCACAGCGAAGCCGAGCACAGCATAAGCAGCGCACAACGCCACGGCCAGCAACAACGGACGCATGCTGCCCAAAGTCGGATACGCGCCCCACTGCACAAGAGCTAGAACGACTGGCAGGACCACCATCAGAACGGAGAGACCCACTACCGGGATCAGGGCATCGAAGGCAACTCGATACCTCGACCGCACGGGCCCGACATCCCAGATGGATGCCCTTACCAGACGTCCACTTTCCCAGGAGCCGAAGGCGGCAGCAACCGCGTAGGCGAAGGGGTACATCGAAGAAAGCGAATACGAAACGATACCGGGCGCGTACCCGTAGCTTTCATCGGCGACATACGCAGAGGTCACCGAGAAGTAATAGAACACGGTAACCGCGAGTGCGAGTGGCGCCCCCCACAGCGCACTCGAAGACCTGAGCCTCGGCCACACCTTCACTCTGACACCTACTCACCAGGAACGAACCCCGGAATCCAGCGAACCGAAGCTTCCGCTGTACGCTAATCAGCCCCTCGAAACAAGCGGCAAAAGCTCCACTTCCATTACTCGGATCAACAGCCCAGGGCAAGCCCTGCCACATTCTGACATCGACTCGCTTCGCCTTGCGGGAAGTGAGTCGTTCCACCGCCCGGGACACAGCGGCTTTTAAGTAGTCCTTGATCTCGCTCTGCCAATTCGCGAGGGCGACCGGAGCCCACAAGGGAAAGCGCGGCAACAGCCGCAGAAACAAGAGCTGTACACATGGCAGCCTTGCACGTCAGCGCCCCCATACCGCAACCGAAAAATGGCCTTATACTCTTGACGATTCAAACGAGAACGACGCAAAAAGCTCCAGGTCACGGAGCGGCCAATCGAGGGTAAGTCCCCTGCACCTACTTCGTCAAAGGCCCGTTCTCGCGTTCGAAAATGCCCCAAGTGCAATTATAGCCGCGCAAATGAGGCAGCAGGTCGAACTGCACCCGCATCTCGTTTCCCGTCCGGTGCGGTCCCCCACCGGACGGCTCGGCCACGTACTCAGCCCACGTACCGGCCGCCCGGGGGCCGGCGCGGGCCGCACGGGCCGCCTCCTCCGGTCGCCGCTCGGGTCGTCGGCTCTATCTCGGACCGTCGGCGGCGGGCTCGGGGTGCCAGGGGCCGTCCGGTGCCAGGGCGTTCAGCACCGCCAGTAGCTGCGGAGGTTGCAGCGGGTCGGGCAGCCCAGCGAGTTCGTTCCACTCGACCCAGACGTGGCCCCGCAGGTTCTCCCGCTCGTCCGGCATCAGGCCGGCGCGGGCCAGACCCGGGCGCTCCTCGTCGAAACGCGCGAGGAAGAACTGCTCGGTACCGACGTACCGTCTGCCGTTCCAGCGCGAGTCCCGCACCACCGGCACCCCGCGCTCCAGCACCGCGCCGCCGTCCAGCCCGGTCTCCTCGACCAGTTCGCGGCGTGCCGCAGCCAGGGGCGTCTCGTGCCGTTCGAGTCCGCCGCCGGGTGGCTCCCACTGCAACGAACCGTCGTACGGGTCACGCCAGTTGAGCAGCAGGATCCGCTGCGCCGCGTCCAGGCAGACGACCCGCGCGGCCGGTCGGCGTCTTCTCTTCACCGTCCGAAACTACCCGGGCCGGACGAGGTCAACTAGGTTGCCGCGGAAGCGAGTTCGTCCAGCAGACGCGCGGAGGGGCCGACGTCGACGAGCCATCTGAGATGGCTGCCGGGGAGGGTACGGACCCGGAACGGGTTGTCCGGGGTGAGGGCGTCGCCCTCACGGATGAAGCGGTCCTGGAGCGCGGGCGGCATGCTCGCGTCGTCCGCCAGCCGTACGTACGTCTTCGGGACGCGGCCCCAGGTCGCGGCGTCCGCACGGTCGTCGGAGCCGCCGAAGTCCAGGTTCTCGTCTGGCTGGAAGGTGTTGAGGAAGGTCAGGAACTCCTCCTCGGTGCCGTCGGCGAAGAAGGCGGCGCGAAAGGCCGCGAGGGCCGCGGGGTCGGCGGTGCGGAAGTTGACGCGCAGCAGGCCGAGTTGGGCCGGATCGCCGGCCAGGGCCAGCGCCAGGCCCGAGCTGTCGACGTCGGCCATCTCCGGCTCCGCGTGGTAGTCGCCCACACTCAGCGCCACCGGGCACCACGCGGAGACGTACACCAGTTGGTCGACGAGATCCGGGCGGGCGTTGGCGGCGGCTGTCACCGTGACGCCTCCGCGACTGTGGGCCAGCAGGATCACCGGCCCGTTGCGCTTGGCGCGCTCCAGGACCCCGATCAGGTGCGCCACGTTGTCGGCGAGGCTGACACCACTGATCGCGCCGGGCGCGTTCGCCAGCCCCTGGAGGTCCTGCGGCACCTGATAGGCGGGCGTGTACGTCGCCGCGAAACCGTGGCCCGGCAGGTCGACGGCGACGGAACGGTGGCCGAGCAGCCCGAGCTCGGCCTGCAACGGCGCGAAGGAGAAGGAGTTCGCGAACGCGCCGTGGACCAGTACGAAGGTCGGTCGCATTTGTGGGTACCGCTTTCCGGACGCCTGCTCGGCGGCCACCTCAGGACGCCGCCCGTCGGGTCGCACGCCGTTGCTCATCAAACCGTCGCCCCATTGAGCACCAAGCAACGGATCATCACCAGCGAATTAACCGCCGCGGTCGACGTACCGGCGGGGAGCGCGGCGGCTACGCGTCCCGCAACTGCCGCAGCGTCTCCCGCAGTTCGGGTCCGCCGTCCGGAGCGCGGTTGCACGGGAGCCGCCCCAGCGCCACCGCCATACCGCAGGTGTCCGTCACCGCCGAGAGGACCAGCCCCGCCCCGACGGCCAGCGACAGGTAGCGCGCGCCCGGCAGTACGAAGTCGAGCAGCAGGCCGAGCACCACGAGCGAGCCCGCCGCCAGCCGTACCTGTCGGTCCATCACCCAGCGCGGCCGTACCGTCGCGTTCCCCGTACGCGTCAGCTCGTGCCCCGCGTCCGCCCACTGCGACGTGCCGCCCGCCACGGAAGCGGCCGGTACGCCCGCAGCCGCGAGCCGCTGTGCCGCGTTCGCCGAGCGGGAGCCCGTCGCGCATATCACCGCGAGGGTGTCGCTTCCGCCGCCCGCCTCGCGCTCCCGCAGTACGGGCAGCGCCTCGTCGAGGCGGTCCAGCGGCACGTTGCATGCGCCGGGCACATGACCCGAGGCGTATTCACCTGGCGTACGGACATCGATCACGAGGGCGACGCCGGCCCGCGCGTGCAGCTCGGCGACGGTCAGGGAGGCGCTCATACGGGTGAGCGTAGCGACGTCGCATTCGCCAACGTGAGCGGGGTGCGACGAGGTCCACGAGACCGGCCCGAACGATCCGACGTCACCTTGGAGGCTGTCCAGTCTCCGGCCGGAACCGCGCCCTCCCGTTCGCGATGGCATCGACCGGCGGCACTGCGGACCGTTACCGTTGCGGAACCGGTTGTCGCTGACCTGACCGCCGGCCTGGACGGGGGTACAGGACGCATGGCCACACGCTGCCCGAAAACGCACGCGCCGGACACCGCGACGTCGCACCACGCAGCACGCGCTCCGACCGAAGCAGCAACTCCGAACAGCCCCCTGCGCCGGGGGGCTTCGCCGAACTGCCTTCGTACGAGCCGAGGAGACGCACGTATGCGCCAGCTGCCCAGCACCCGCCGCACGCTCATCGCCCTCGCCGTGGCACTCCTGCTGCCAACGGTCACCGCTCCCGCCGCGCACGCCGACAACCGCGTCGGTGACCAGCGGTACCTGGACGCGATGAAGGCCGAGGAGATGTGGAAGGTCTCCCAGGGCGAAGGCGTCACCATCGCCGTCGTGACCGTCCACGGTCGGCAGTCTCTCCCGGAGCTGGAGGGCCGGATGCTCCCGACGAAGCGGTTCGACCCCTCGGCCGAGTCCCCAGCGAGCTCCTACGGCGATTCCATGGCCTCGCTCATCGCCGGCACCGGAGCCGGCGGGGGCATCAAGGGCCTCGCACCCAAGGCCAAGATCCTCCCGATCGACATCGCGGGCAAGGACGCGGTCGCGGCGTACGGGCACCTGCCGCGAGCGGTCGACTACGCCGTCGACAAGGGTGCGAAGATCATCACCATCCCCTTCAGCACGCCCGAAGCCCACCTGATACCGCGGAAGACCCAGGCAGCCGTCCACCGGGCGCACCGGAAAGGCGTTCTCATGTTCGCCGCTTCCGGGGACGACGGAACCGAGGCCTTCGTCGAGAACTACCCGGCGGTGCTGCCGGGCGTGGTACGCGTCGGCGCCACCGACGAGAACGGCGAGCAGGCCGAGTTCTCCACCAGCGGCTCAGGCCTCACGCTCGCCGCGCCGGGAACAGGCATCACCACCCTTGACGAGGACGGCTCCTACCAAACCGGCAGCGGCGGAACCGGCAGCGCCACCGCCCTCACCTCAGCCGCCGCGGCCCTGATCTGGGCCGAGAATCCGCAGTGGACAGGCAACCAGGTCCTCCGCACGATGATCCACACCGCGGACCGCTCCCGAAGCGCACCCACCGAGCGCCTCGGTTACGGCGCGATCCGCCCGCACAAGGTCCTCCTCGACAACGAGGGCAACCCCGGTGCCCCCGACACGCACCCGACCTTCGCCTCGTACTACGCCCGCCTGGACGCCGACGCGGCGGAAGCGACCGCCGACACGAAGGACACCGACGCGACCCTTCTCGCGGGAGCCGGCCTCGTCGCCGGCCTCCTCCTCGCTGCCGCGACCCTCTACTCCCGCCGCCGCCACCGCAGCCCCGGCGCCGAACCGGCGGGCCAGATCGACGAGTTGACGGTCATCGAGTTGGCGCCGCACCCGGATGCCCAGGACCGGGCCCGGACCTGAGCAGGCGGCGGTGCACGTCTCAGAGGTCCCGCGCGCCGTGGGCGCGGCCACGTCGATCGCCACGTCCCTCGGACTGCCGGTGGACGACACGTCCGTGCTCCAGAACTCAAACAAGCTCTCGCTGCGGCTGCTGCCCTGCGACGTCGTGGCCCGGGTGGCTCCGGTGGCGCACCACGTCGCCGAGTTCGAGGTGGCTCTCGCCCAGCGGTTGGCAGAAGCCGGGTGCCCGGTGGCCGTCCTCGACCCCCGAGCGGAGCCCCGCGTCCACGAACGCGACGGCTTCGTGGTCACGTTCTGGACGCATTACGAGTCGTCGGCGCCCGGGAAGCTCCCGCCCGCCGAGTACGCCGACGCGCTCCACCGGCTGCACGCCGGCATGCGGCTACTCGACGTGCCCGCCCCCCGTTTCACCGACGGCGCCGCGCGTGCGGCCGAGCTCCTCGCGGACCACACACTCACCCCCGAACTGCCCGATCGCGACCGCGAGTTGCTTGCCGGCACGATCCACGATCTGCGCAGCACCCTCGACGAGCGCGGCGGCGCAGGGCAGTTGCTGCACGGCGAACCGCATCCGGGCAACCTGCTCGACACCGAGCACGGGCC
Source organism: Streptomyces tardus (assembly GCF_018101125.2). GTDB lineage: Bacteria > Actinomycetota > Actinomycetes > Streptomycetales > Streptomycetaceae > Streptomyces > Streptomyces tardus. Next base: position 652,278 of record NZ_JAELVF020000001.1, read on the forward strand.
GCTCTTCATCGACCTCGAAACCTGCTGCCTCGGCCCGACCGAGTTCGACCTCGCCCACGCGCCCGAGGACATCGCGGCGCTCTACCCGGGCGTCGACCACCAGCTGCTGCACGACTGCCGCCTCCTCGTACTGGCGATGATCGCCACCTGGCGCTGGGACCGAACCGACCAACTCCCGAACGGCCACCGACTCGGCCAGGAGTGGGTGGCCCAACTCCGCGCCCGAATCGGCCACTTCGGCTGACCGGGCTCGCCACGGGCCGGGCACGACCGGCAGGACCGGCACGACCGGCAGGACCGGCAGGACTGGCAGGACCGCCAGAGCCGCCAGGACCGCCAGGACCGCAGGACCGGGTGTCACCGCGTGCACCAACCTCCCCCCGCCGCCCAGGGCGGGTTGAGTACCTCTTCCGGTGCGACTACTCAGGCGCCGACGGGTGAGTTGCGCCTACGGTCGCCGACATGTTCAGCGCACGCGGAGTCCGCCTCCTCAGCCGCAGACCGGCCGTCCGGTGGGCCGTGGCCTGCCTCGCGGTGCTGACGCTGCTCGCGCTCGCCGTCCCGGCCGGAAGGCTCGCGTGGCACGGCACGCCGTACCCCTCCGCCGACCCGCAGGAGGTGACGCGACGACTCGAAGCCCACGCCGACCGGGTGTACGCGCACCTCTCGGCGGCGGGCCACGACGCCGCCGACCAGGGCGAGGTCCGGACGGGCCCGTGCTACCACCGCGGCCTGAGCAGCCTGCTGCACGTCGACTCCCCGCGAGCGGACGTCAGGCGTTTCCACCACCGGCGGCACGTCGCGGAGGTACCCGAGGCCGTCGCCCTGGACACCCGACGGCGCGTACGAGGCCACCTGGCGAAGCAGCGCTGGAAGGTCACCCGCGACTTCGCCGGCGCCCGCAGCCAGTGGCGCGAAGTGAGCCTGCGCGCCGAGGACCCCGACAGCGGCGACGCCATCGAACTGGACTGGAACGACGACAGCACCACGCTGAGGGTCGCCGTCCACGCCCGCTGCGCCCGGCTCGTCACAGCCGAACGGACCGACGTCAGCTCCTGATCGCGGGCGATGAACTACGCGCCTCATGCGCTGAGTTGAGTACGTGTACTCATGGCACCGAAGCGGCTCCGGACGTAGCGTCGCTCGACACGGACAGCCACCGGCGCCGCCCCTGCGTGAGCAACACCACAGCAGCGGGGCGTCGTTGGCGCGTCACTGCCAGCTACTAAACTGCGGTGAGCTGTCATGGACCCGGCAGCGACGGACCAGGGGTGGGGGAACACACATGGCCGAGGACTGGGGCGCCGGCTCCCGGAGCACCGGCGGGAGCGGCGCCGACCTGCACGTCGGCGACGGCACGCTGGTCTCGCTCAAGAAGCAACTCGACCTGCTGCTCCTGGAGTTGGACAACCGGGGTGTCCAGGAGGAGATCCGGTCCAGCACGGTCGGGGCGGGCTCCTACGGCGACTTCGCGGGAGCCCGCGAACTCGCCACCCACCAGGCACGTGTGCACCAGAAACTGGAAGCCTTCTCGCGCATTTTCGGCGAGCAGATCGAAGCGCTCGGGATCGCCGCGCAGATCTCCGAGAAGGGCTTCCAGAACGTCGAGGCGGACGCCGTACAACGGCTGCGCGCGATCCAGCAGAACGCCTACGAGCACTACAAGGCGCCCAAGGACGCACCCACCGCAGGCCAGGACGCCAAGGCCACGGACGACGACGAGCAGGCCGCGTACTGACAGACCCCGCGCCGCCGCGCACGTACGCGCAGAGCACCGCCCCCGCGCACCCGCGCACCACGCACGCGGACCACGCCGACCTGCCACCGCCGACACAACAGGGAGAACGTCCCCCATGGCCCCGGGCACCTTCGACGACCGGACGCACGAACAACTCGCCGCCATGCTCGCCAACGGCGCCCCCGCCAAGGTGAGTTCACACGCGCAGCTCCTCCAGGACGCCTCCCGGCTCATCGCCGAGATCTCCGTCCACGTACGCGCGGCCGTCGACAAGGCCGACTGGAGCGGCGAGTCCGCCACCGCGTACCGCGCCTGGGCCAAGCACTTCGCCCAGGAGGGCGGCCAACTCAGCACCTACGCCAACACCGTCGGCGGCGCCCTCCAACGCGCCGGCCAGGCACTCACCGACGCCCAGGCCGCCATGCCCCGCCCCGCCGCCGACGCCTCCCTCAAAGGCGAACAGAACGCCCCGATCGGCGACGACCCCGCCACGATGCGCGAAAAGACCCGCCAAGAGGCCATCCGCACCCTCGAACGCCTCGACTCCTACTACTCCGTCACCACCACCACCCTCCGCACCGCCGAAGAACCCAACTTCCGCCCCCCGGAACCCCCGGGAATGCGGCAGCCGGTCATCGAGTTCAGCTCCACAGGTTCCGGGCCGGTGGACCGCCCCTATGCGCCGCCGAGCCCGCCCGGCGGTCCCGCTCCGGATCCACGGGGTGCACGAGAGAACTCAGCGGCGGACGCCGTACGCACCTCACTCGATTCCGTTGCCGCACCTGCACCCGTGGAGGCGCGGTCACAGCCGACGCCTGCGGCGAGCACCCCGAGCCAGGGAACCTCTTCGGGCCTGCCACCCGGCCCGAACGCCTCTGTTCCACCGCTCGGTCCAACTACCCGCCCGGGCACCGCTTTTCCTCCCGGGCCTGCAAGAGGCCCAGGCACCGCACAGGGCCACGCTGCCCCCCGCACGCCCACCCCGGGCCAGCCGTTCCCGGGCTCCACGGGAGGACTCGGAACAGGCGGCAACGCGGGAGCTTCGACACCGGGCCGAGCCGCAACTCCAGCGCCCCACCCCGGGATTCACGGCGGACGTATGCGGCCCGCCGAGCCACCAACCAGCACGGCCCGAGGCACGGTTATCGGCGGACCGGCCGGACCGATCGGCTCGACAGGCCGACCGGGCACAGCCGCTCCCGCCGCCGGTCCGGGCGTTCCGAGCCAGCAGCAGGTTCCCGCTCGTCGGCTCGCGACGGAGCCCGGGGGAACTGCCCCGCTGCGACGACCCGCCGGCGCCGGCAGTGGTGCGGCAGCACCCCGGAACGGCGTCATCGGGGGCGCTTCCGCACCGGCCGGTTCGGCACCCACGACTCGGGGAGAACAACGAAAGAACCCCAGGTCAAACCGCCCGCCCGGTCTTGCGAGCGACAGATTCGAGCTGAGTGAGGAACAGCTCAAGAAGATCGTTCCACCCGTCATCGGATAATCCCCAGCTGCGGTCGGTCGGACCGAGGAAGAGCCACGAACATGTCACGCACTCCCCGTCGTTGGACAGGTGCGCGCCGCGCGCTGCTCACGCTCACCGCAGCGGCCCTCCCCCTGGCAGCACTCACCCCCACGGCAGCTGCGGAACCTCGCTCGAGCGGCCAGTGGTATCTCGACGCCATGCAGGCAGAAGAGATGTGGAAGGTGTCGCAGGGCGAGGGTGTGACCGTTGCCGTCATCGATCTGGGCATCGACAGCACCGTGCCAGAGCTCAAAGGCCGGATGATCCCGGGCAAGAGCTACACCCGCGGAGACGAGAACGCCCGGGACGCCGGGCAGCACGGAACGTCCATGGCGGCCCTCATCGCGGGTTCGGGTGCCGACTCCGGCATACAGGGACTGGCGCCGAAGAGTCGGATCCTCCCCCTCACGATCAACGAGGACGACCTCAGCATGGCGCGAGGCGGCAGTATTCCTCGCGCCATTGACTACGCATTGGAGAAGCAAGCCAAGGTCATCAACATCTCTCTCGCAACACAGCTGTGGGAGAACGTTCCGAGGGGCACGCAGGAAGCAATCCACCGGGCGCAACGTGCGGGCGCCCTCGTCTTCGCCGGCTCCGGCAACGACGGAATGGAGTCGAACGCAACTTCCTACCCCGCCGCCATTCCTGGTGTCATCGCGATCGGCGCCACCGACAAGGAGGGGAAGCCCGCCAAGTTCTCGTCTAGCGGCGACCATCTCGCCCTCGCTGCGCCGGGCGCGAAGATTCTCATGCGGTGCAAGAAGAACACCACCACGTGTCCGAGCAACGGCACCAGTGCCGCCACCGCTCTGGTGTCCGCATCCGCCGCTCTGATCTGGGCCAAGTACCCGGAGTGGACCAACAACCAGGTCCTCCGTGCCCTGATCCAGACCGCCGGACGTCCCGGCGCCACCGCGGACGACCCGCCCAACACCCGTATCGGCTACGGCGCCGTACGCCCCCGCCTGGTCCTCGAAGGCAAAGCCGACCCCGGCGATCCCGACAAACACCCCACCTTCTCCAAGTACTACGCCTCCCTGGACGCCAAGTCGCCCCAGCCCGAGGCCAGTTCGCAGCTCTCCTCGCCCGGCTCCGACGCCTCTGCCGGTTCCGAGTCGGCTTCCGACACAAGCTCCGGCACCGCCACCGGGAACAGCGGCGACGACTCCAACAGCACTCCCCTGCTGATCGGTGGCGGCCTGGCCGCCACCGCCCTTCTGGTCGGCGGGGGCGTGTACCTCCACACCCGTCGCAGGAGCCACGGCAACCGTCTCTGAACGCACGACCGGCCCCACCCGGGGCCTGCTACACACCACGCCCCGTCAACATCGGCACACGGAGCATTTGATGACCACGTTCCAGGAAGAGTGGGCCCAACTGAAGGCGGATGCCGCCCGCACCAAACTGGCCTCGGCCGACGGCTCGGGTGACGCTTCGGGCACGTCGGGCCAGATGAAGTCCGACCGAGCCGCCTGGCGGCAGGCGGCGAAATCGGTCGGCGGGCTTCCTTCCAACACAGCCAAGCCGCTCGCCTCTCTCGAGAAGGACCAGTCAGGTTTCAGCGGCGGCAGCGGGACACCGGAAACCGAGTCCGGAGCAGCCCAACGTGCTCTCTTCCGCTCCTGGAAGACGTACATGACGCAGGTCAACAAACGCTGCACCACTCTGGAAAGCGCACTGGAAAAGGCGGGGAGCGACCAGTCCGGGAACGAGCAGGACGTCCGGGACTCGTTCACCTCCCTCTCCCGGCGCTACAAGGACACCCCCGAACTCGGCGGCCAGAAGCAGGGGAAGTAACCGCAGACCATGGACTACAAAACTCTCTCCGCGCTACGTCCCGCCGACTTCTCCGAAGCAGCAAAGTCGTACCGCTCTGCGAGCAACGTCGCCCAGGTGAACCGCGAACGCATCGAGCGCGACATCTCCGCGAAACTCAGAACCAAGGTGGAGGGCAAGGCAGCTACCGCTGCGCAGGCCCAACTCACTGCCCTTGGCAAGAACTTCCACTACATCCAGGTCGAATGCGGCCTCATCAGCACCTCACTGCACGCTCTGAGCACAGAGTTGACCACTGCCAAGAAGAAACTGGCGACAGCCGTCTCCGAGGCACACGCAGAGAAGTTCACAGTCAACGCTGACGGCTCAGTCACCTACCCGGCAGCCGGCGAGAAGGTCGACGGCAAGGTTCCCGCAGGCGGCACCGCCCGGGGCCGCAGCTCCGCGAACAGTTCGGGCGGACCGATCGACCCCGGCGGCCAGACCAACGACGTCGCCAAGTCGCTGGAACGACAGGCCGCCCGCCTCGCCCCCAACCCCCACAGCGGGCCCGCACAGGAGTACGCCAACCGCATCGCCAACGCCATCAAGGAAGCAACCGAAGCCGACACCCGCTGGGCCCCAAAGCTCCGCAAACTCCTCGCCGACGACGACCTCACCGTCTCCAACAGGGACTGGAGCGACACCGCGGCGGACAGAGGTCTGGTGCACAAAGCGGCAGACGGCTACCTCGATGGCATCAAGCCGCCGCCCTCGGACGGGTCTCCCAAGGAGAACTCGAAGTGGTGGAAAGGCCTCTCCCCCGAGGAACGAGAAGCGATGCTCGCACTCCACCCGGCCAAAATCGGAGCACTGGACGGCCTGCCTGCCGCAACTCGGGACGAAGCCAACCGGGTCAACCTGGCCCAGACCAGAGCGAGTTACGAGACCGAACTTGCGTCCATCCCCAAGGCACCGGCCAAATGGAGCGGCCCAGGGCCCGTGACCGAAGAATGGACCCAGTGGAACGAGAAGTACGGCGAACGAAAGAAACACCTGGAGTCCGCCCTCACAGGCATGGGCCACATCCAGAAACGCTTCGACCAGACCGGAAAATACGGACTGCCCGAGGCGTACCTCCTCGGATTTGACACCCGAGGTGAGGGCCACGGAAAGGTGATTATCGCAGACGGAGATCCCGACAAAGCAGACCACACCGCCGTTTACGTGCCCGGAACTGGAACCAGCCTGGAAGGGATCGAAGGAGATATCGACCGAGGAAATGACTTGTGGCGAGAAAGCAGCGCGGTGAAACCTACAGAATCTGTGGCAGTCATCACCTGGTTCGACTACGACGCTCCACAATCAGCAATCCCGGTCACAGATGGCCCACTCATACCTGAGGCCAGAGACGGCTCCTACGCCAGAAGCGGTGGTCCTACTCTAAACCAGTTCCTAGAGGGATCAGGAGTAGCGCGCGAAGGTAGTTCGGGAGGGCCCGGACACACAACTGTAGTTGGCCACAGCTACGGCAGCACGGTGGTAGCTGAGGCAGCGAAGAACGGCGCCAGACCTGACGACGTCATCGTCGCTGGGAGCCCCGGAATGCAAGCAAAACATTTCTCCGAACTAGGAATCAAGGAAGGACACATGTGGACCATGGCAGCCGAAGGCGACCCAGTCCCAACAGCCGGAAGGCTGACTGCCCTCCAAGAGGGCATGATCGTTCCATCAGACCCAGAGTTCGGCGCGGGAAATATGAAAACAGATACAACCGGACATAGTGCCTACTGGCAGCGCGAGTCGAGTGGAGAAGCTTCACTCAGTCTAAGAAACCAGGCTAACGTCATCATGGGTAAACACGATAAGGTGACACTCGAATGAGATTGACAAACCTACGCCCCACTCACGCACTAACATCAACCGCCCTGACAGCAACACTATTGATTACGGGATGCTCAAACATGAAAAGCATTGAAGAAAAGCTGGGGTACACCCCAGAGCTTCGCAGCACTTACACCGAAACATCCAAGGTGGACGAAATGTCCAGTCAAATTCTCGAATGGACAAAGCTTACCGGAAAGACGACCGAAGGACCGGCCGCAGTTAGTCCTTGCTACGAGAGCGAAAAAAGCAAAGAAGAATACTACGTAGTTCGCCACAGGTGGTCCATATATCAACTCACCGCGGGCTCTTTCAGTGAGGGAATGGAAAATCTCCGGAGGGAACTCCCGAAGAATCACTGGAAGATCACTCGGGATGGACCAGTAGATTCCATCTCAAAGCAGCCACAGATCCTCGCAGAACACACTCGATCTAATCACACTCTTGTCATCGAATGGCATTGGAAAGAGCCAGACCCCAAAGATGAACTAATCTACGTTGCAGTGGATTCTCGTTGCATGAAGGTACCAGAAGGAGAAGAGGTGTAGCCGATTTCGAAGGGGGAATTAATCCTCTACTTTTTAGCCGCGGCAAACTGACAGTTAGTGGCGATCCAGCCAGACTGCCGCCAGGGCTCCCTCGCGATGTAGCGAGGCTATTTGATCTGCCTCGATCAGGCCTGACGGAGGATGGGGACGGACGTCATGGCCTGTTGAGCGAGCGCGCGGATCTTCGCGCGCGCGAGTGGTTGACGGCCGGCCTCTACAGAGAGCAATCCACGGAGAGCGTCTCCCAGCATGCCCAGTAGGGCAGTCGCTTGGTGCCGTCCGGCGCCTTGCTAGCCCTTGTCGGCCCAGCTATCCAGGCCGCGTTCCTTCAGAGCGGTCCATGACGACCTAGCTCTCGGTCCGCGCGTATGTCGTGGGTGGCGCCGGAAAGCACGGGCAAGGCACACAACCTACCTGGCTCCAGAAAACGCCCCGGAATCGGTCGACAACTTGGCGCTCATCGTCACAGGAAAAATAACCAAACTTCTAGAGAAGGAACACCGGTGAGAGCTAGCGATTCGGTCACGGCGATCGCAGTCACTGTAGCGCTATCCAGTTGCGCAGGCGGTATTCCTGGTACTGAGGAGAAGGCGCCTCACATGAACCTCAATCAGGCAGCAGAGCATGCAGACTCAGTGCTCCAAGATACCTTAACTGCCATTCATCCCGAACTTCGGTGGACCCATGCCCCTGTAAGTTCGGGCGGATGCGGAGGTTACGACCCGGACGGAGTAGAGACAGAGAGTGTCACTCTTACACGCGTAGTTATGACAGATGTCTCCGAGGAGCGCAGAGGAAGCTTTCTTGGCGTCGTGGAGAGACATTGGGAGAAATCGGGATTCGAGATTACGGGCGCCAACAGCGACCGCGAGATGCCATCGATATACGCTAAAACCGATCAAGGGTACAGACTGACACTCAACATCGGCTATCGCGGGCAAGCATTCTTCACGATTGTCAGCCCGTGCGTCCGTGTGTCGAAGCTCGACCCGAAGCTATCGAAGACCAACGGGCCCAACTTCTCCGGTCGCGAAATCCCTCGACCGCCGAACTTTCAAGACGAATTCTGGGCCAAATAAATGCCCGTTCGTCAGTGAGCTGCCGATCTCCAGCTGCCCCCTCTTCTCGCACTCAGCGGTTGTTCCGTAGCAGTCGGTCGCGGGCGACATGATCGTGGCGTGGCTGACGCGATTCACGGCGTCGGAGGAGTCGGACATGAAGGAACACAGAAAAAGCAGGATGATTGCCACTGACACAGGCAGGAAGAAGATAGTCGCCATCAGGGCATTGGCGGGAATCGTCGCTGCTGGCATCTTGATCGCAGGCTCAATCTACGCACTGTCCGAATACATGAATCACAAACTCGAAGAAGAACAAGAGTGCTGTTGGGCTGATGGCGCTACTTTTGAAGAGATCATTAATGCGATCGGCATAGATGCTCCAGAACGCTCTAGTGTCCTGAGTCGGTAGTTCGTGTGCAGTATGCGGCGAGGGTTTTGAGGATCTCGTCTGCGGTCTTGGTCCACACGAACGGTTTGGGGTTCTTGTTCCACTCGTTGATCCAGCCGCGGATGTCTCGTTCGAGTTCGATGACGCTGCGGTGGGCCGAGCGGCGGAGTTTGCGGCAGGTCAGCTCGGCGAACCAGCGCTCGACGAGGTTGAGCCAGGAGGCGGAGGTGGGGGTGAAGTGCAGATGGAAGCGGGGGTGTCGCAGCAGCCACTTCTTGACCGCTTCGGTCTTGTGGGTGGCGTAGTTGTCCAAGACCAGGTGAAGGTCCAGGTCCTTGGGTACGGCGGCGTCGATGGTCTTCAGGAAGCGGAGGAACTCCTGTTGGCGATGGCGCCGGTAGTGCTGGGCTATGACCGAGCCGGAGGCGATGTCCAGGGCGGCGAACAGGCTGGTGGTGCCGTGCCGGACGTAGTCGTGCGTCATCCGCGCCGGCGTACCCGGTGTCAGCGGCAGCACGGGCTGAGTTCGGTCCAGGGCCTGGATCTGTGACTTCTCGTCCACGGCCAGGACCAGGGCGTTCGCCGGCGGGGACAGGTAGATGCCGACCACGTCACGGACCTTGGTCACGAACTGCGGGTCGGTGGACAGCTTCCAGGTCTGCACAATGTGCGGCTTGAGGCCGAACGCCCGCCAGATCCGGGACACGGCCGACTGCGACATACCCGCAGCCTGGGCCATCGACCGCGTCGACCAGTGCGAATCTCCCGAAGGCGGTGCCTGGTCAAGAGTCCGGGCGACCAGAGACTCGACCTGCTCGTCCGTGATCTGGCGCGGGGCACCGGAACGCGGAGCGTCGATTAGCCCCTCAAGCCGGTCGGCAGCGAACCTGGACCGCCACTTGCGCACCGTCTCCCGCGAGATACCGAGCTCCTGCGCGACCCGCGCGTTCGGGCGACCCTCGGCGCACGCCAGCACGATCCTCGCGCGCAGCACCAAGGCCTGCCCCGCGGTCCGCTTGCGCAACCAGCCCCGCAGTACACGGCGTTCACGCTCGGACAACTCCAATGACAACGGCTTCGGGCCCGGCATGCCCCAACCCTACAACCGCCAAAGAACTACCGACTCAGAACACTAGGAGGAATAGGCGGCGACATCGATCGAGCAAGCGAACTGTGGCGCGAGAGCAACTCAATCAAGCCCAAGGACCAAGTATCTGTCATCACCTGGCTCGACTACGACGCCCCACAGTCAGCAATCCCAGTCGCCGACGGCCCTCTCATCCCTGAAGCCCGAGACGGCTCGTACGCAATTAAGGGAGGACCCATTCTTGACGAATTCCTCAAAGGCGCCAAGGTCGCGCACAGTAATGAATCAGAAGGATCTGGACACACCACCGTGGTCGGGCATAGCTATGGAAGCACGGTGGTCGCAGAGGCAGCGAAAAATGGTGCGCGACCTGACGACGTAATCGTCGCTGGAAGTCCGGGGATGCAGGCCAAGCATCACACCGACTTGGGCATTAAGGACGACCACATGTGGGCAATGGTCGCGGAGGGCGATATAGTTCCAAGCGTGGGACGACTAAGCGCACTCCAAGAAGGCGGGATCGTCCCATCCGACACACAGTTCGGATCAGCAAACATGGCAACTGACACCATCGGACACAGCGATTACTGGAAGCGAAGAGAAGACGGCCAGGCTTCCCTCAGCCTCCAGAACCAGGCACGAGTAATTGTGGGAGAGTATGAAGAGGTCGAAATCAATCAAAAGTGAATCAACGCGCAAGGGATTCACCCCTTACACCACTCTCCCTTCGTGCCTAATTGCACTATTCACACTAGGAGGCTGCTCTTCTGTGGATACCGTCGAGGATAAACTAGGATACACCCCAGAAGTACGTAACTCCGCAGAAGAAAGAGGGCACGTCAATGAAATTTCGAGCAAGGTACGGGACTGGATGGCACTTTCCGGTGAAACTTCCGGTGGAGACGCCGCTGTTAATACATGCCACAGCGTGGACGAACAGCGAGAAAAATACTACCTAATCCGCCACGTTTGGTCAATCTACGATGTACGCGAAGGGAGTTACTCGGACGCGATGGACAACATCCGTCAACGGCTCCCCGACGACGGATGGAACGTGACCAAGGACGAGCCGACAAATTCGCGCGCTCGCAACCCGCAGATAGTTGCAGTGCATGAGAAGTCGAAACACACAATTGTAATCGAATGGGCGCAACGTAGAAACGATCCTAAAAATGAGCTCATCAAAATCAATGTCGACTCACGCTGTATGCAGGGGACCGACGGTGACGATCTCGGCAGGTCATGACTAAGTTTTCCACCTCGCTCGGGGTGGTTGGACGGTATGCGCCTGACGAATCGGTGTTAGCAGACCAGAGAGTGGCACCTAAATGTTTCTCGTCCTGAGACTAGGTGCGTCGATGAAGCCCACCGTCAGCGCAACGTTTTCCAGTCGCGCGAAAACGGGAACCGGGAGGGTTGCGCCGCGGTTGGCGAACCGCGTCCTTGCCGTTGGCATCGCTAGCTCCCTGCTCTTCATTACAGGGTGCGCGGTAAAGAATGTTGAAGATGAACTCGGCTACAAGCCTGAGGCCCGCTCTCCGCTGAGTGCCAACAGCGAAATCGACTCGCTGTCGAGTCAACTTGTCAGGTGGATGAAGGTCGAAGGCGAAGTCACCGAAGAGGGTGCGTCTGAAACGCCTTGCGGAGTCGATGGATCAAACGACCAGCACTTCTATTCTCGCCACTTCTGGTCAATCTACGACCTCACCAAGGGCACACTCGGCGAGGCCATGAGCGAATTGCGAGACAGGTTCCACGGGCCTGAGTGGGAGCTAACCAAAGACGGCCGGGATGGGAGTAAGGCAAATTCTCCGGAGCTGCGTGCCATCAATCGGAGTACCGGCCACAAAGTGTTCGCGGTCTGGCGATCGAACAGAAGCGGCGGGAACGTTGATCTGATCAATTTCATCGTTGAGTCACGATGCTACGAAGCGCCGAGAGAAACATAACGCCTGCACGCCAGACTGCCCGTTAATCGGATCGAGGCGCTCGTGTCGACCGGCGTCGAAACCAGATACGCAACGTGGGGGCACAAACCGCCGACCGCCGTGATCGCTGGGCTGCCCGCCCCACTCAAATTTCGTCGTGATTTTTTCCGAGTGCCCGGCAGTGGCACGAGCAGAAGCAGCCCTTCAGGATCAATCACGGGGAGATGCGCCCAGTATGAACCCGTCGAGATCAATCGACACCACTCCACCTCCCATGCCGCTCACGCCGTATTTTCTCGCCTCTGCGAGTCTCGTTCTGATTGCCACGGCAGTTGGCTGTTCTTTCAGCGACACGGTGGAAGACAAGCTGGGGTACGCCCCGGAGATTCGCAGCACTTACACCGAGACAGCAGAGGTAGACAAAATGTCCAGTCGAATTCTCGACTGGACGAAACTTACCGGAACGACGACTGAGGGACAGGCCGCAGTCAGCCCTTGCTACGAGAGCGAGAAAGACAAAGAAGAATACTACGTAGTTCGCCATAGGTGGTCTGTATACGATCTCACCGAGGGATCTTACGGCGAGGGAATGGAAAACCTCCGGAAAGAACTCCCAAAGAATGGCTGGAAGATCACTCGGGATGGGCAAGTAGAGTCCATCTCAAGGCAACCACAGATCGTCGCAAAACACACTCGATCCAATCACACTATTGTCATCGAATGGCTCTGGAAACAGAAAGACCCCGACGATGAGCTTATTTACGTGACTGTGGATTCTCGCTGCATGAAGGTACCAGAAGGCGAAGAGGTATAACCGGAAACCGTCCGACGGATAGGACCTGTGATGGTTCGAACGCGACGTGCTATCGCGGCGTTGGCGGGTGCGGGCGTTGCTTGCGCGATGCTCTTGGTATATGTCCACATCGAGAACAACAAGAGGAGTGAGGGGGACGGCCGGTGGGCGGCCAACGTGAGCCTTGACGAAGTACGCACTCATATAGGGATCAAGATCCCAGCGGACCGCAGCTGAAATTGGAGGGTCTCAGAAGCTGCGTGGACATGTACGTGCATGAGCTCGATTCACACGATGCGCGTGTCTACTGGAGGTCGAACTTCCGTGACCGATACTCGGCCACCATTAACGGTTCCGACAATGGTCAGAGGCAACGAGCGTCGGCCGAGTGAGCACCGCCAAGAATTGACTCGAAGTACGTTGCATTGTCAACGGGCCGGTCGATTGCGATCGTTGAGGGCGCGGAGGTGCTCAGTGAGGCGATCGTCTCGGGCTTCTCGCACTGGGAGTCAGAGCTCCAGGCACAGGTGAAGGCCGCAGTGGAAACGGTGACGACCGAGGCACACATTAATCTGTTCTGTTTCGAACCGGCTATTGATCGAGAGCTGAGATCAGAACTGGCCCTCTTCCATGACCGGGAAGTCGCTTCTTGCCCGAACAAGGAACTCCCCGTCCACTTCCCTGGTCCAGGCAGGGACCTGCCGTCGTATCCCCTCGTCCTCCATGACACCTTGCACTGCTTCCCTCACCTGACCGGCCTGGTCACGAGAGGAAAGATTCTTGATGTCCAGCTCGATAGTTATTCCCACAGACATGGCGTTCACTCTACCGGATTCGAGTACGTGATCCGGACGTGCTGGGCCCGGTGGTGTAACAAACGCGCTTCGGGCGGGCGAGCCTCGTTCTGCAGGACACGCGGTTTTGTGCCGATATCGGCGCAGCAGACTTCATAGGGCCGCAGCGACAGCTGGGGGTGGAAGTTGACGACGAGGCGTCTTGCAGCTTTCCGGAAGTAGAGGTGAGGATCATTCTGCGTCGTAAGTCAGTTCACTCGAGGATTGCCGCTGTCGCGGCCTTGGCCATCACATGCGGAGGGTGCAGTGAGATGCAGACCGTAGAACAGAGACTTGGATATGAGCCGAGAGTCAGCGCCCCGCAGAAGGAGGAAACGACAGTCGATGGCGTATCGGGTCAGATTCTCGACTGGATGGGAGTCAGTGGCAAGAGGACTGGGGGTCGGGCCGGGGAGAGTACGTGTTTCGCATCGGGCAAGGAAATAGACGAGTACTACACGGTGAGCCATATCTGGTCGATCTACGACCTGACCGAGGGCAGCTACAGGGACGCGATGGAGAATCTTCGGGAGCAACTACCCAAGAACGGCTGGAAGATCACCGAGGATGGGCCTGCCAACTCATCCGCCAAGCAGCCGCAGATCGTCGCACACCACCCGCAGAGCGAGCACACGTTTTTCGCAGAGTGGCAATGGAAGCGCCCCGACCCGAGGAATGAACTGATCTACATCAGCGTCGACTCTCGGTGTATGAAGAAGCCGCAGGCGGAGGCCGAGTAGGCGCTTTGAGCTACCAATGGGTCTGGTGAGGCCAGTGGCCTCCGGAACGTTCGGTTGTCCGGATCGGGGAAGCCGGCTGCGGAGGCGCACGGGCAGGGTGCCGGAGCGCCGGGTGCGCGGGAGTCGCGGGTAGTGGAGGTAGGGGTTTGCGGTGGGCGGGGGCTGTTGTGCGCGGTCGCGGTCCTGTTGGGCGGGCGGCTGGGGTGGCTGCCCACGTGGTGGCGTGGTGGGCAGCCGGGGTGAGTGGTGCGTGGGTGAGCGGGTCAGGTGGTCAGTTCGAACCAGGTGACTTTGCCGGAGGGGTCGGAGTCGAGGGAGTAGCGGCCCCAGTTGTGGGACAGGTGGTGGACGAGGTAGAGGCCGCGGCCGAAGGGGTCGGTGGTGGTGAGGGGCAGAGGTTCGGGCAGTTCGGGGTGGCTGTCCCAGACGCTGACGCGAACGATGCCGTCGCGGGCGCGGGCTCGTACGTAGATGGGGCTGTCGGCGTGCTTGACGGCGTTGCCGACGAGTTCGCTGGTGAGCAACTCGGCTGTCTCGACGGCTGATTGGCACACGTCGTAGGTCAGCAGGGCGATGCGGACGGAGTGGCGGACGATGCGTACCGCGCGGGGGTTGTTGGTGAGTTGAAGGCTGCACTCCCATGTGTCGGGCGGGTTGGTGGTGGGACGGACGTTGGTGGGTGGAGTGAACGGGCCGGCGGGGGTCGCGGGCGGGGCGGTGGACACAGTTCTCCCAAGGTCGAGGTGGGGAAGTTGAGTTGGTGTCACAGTCCGGGTGGTGGCGATGCCGTACCGCCGCGCGCAAGCAGCACGGTGTACTTCCGACATCCAGACGACGTGCCGTGAGTGACGCACTACCGAAAGTACACGGCCGGGATGAAATATGTCTACCGAACATTGAACTAGTGTCATCCATGCGTGGCGATAAGGTGACCCCTGGCCTGACCGACGACAGAGGGAGACGGGCCTCGATGGCACAGAGGACTGCCCCGACCGCTCGCCAGCAACGACTGGGCTACGAGCTACGGAGACTGCGTGAGCATGCGGACCTGTCAACTACCGCCGCCGCGAAGCTGCTTGGCGTCACCCAGTCTCGCGTCAGCAATACAGAATCCGCGCGCATCCCTGTAAGCGCGGACAGGATTCGAACTCTTGCGTACGAGCTTGGCTGTGCCGATCACCAGTTCGTGGATTCGCTGGCTGCCATGGCGACAGGACGATCACGCGGCTGGTGGGAGGAGTACCGGGAAATCCTGCCAGCGTTCATGCTGGACCTGGCTGAGATGGAGCACTACGCGGCAGCGCTACGAAGCACACAGGTGCTGTACCTGCCGGGACACCTGCAAACCGTCGACTACGCCCGGCATGTCTTCCGGAGCAACATCCCGACACCGTCGCCGCCACTCGTGGAGTTCCTGACCTCACACCGCGTGAAGCGCCAGCAGGTCCTGTACCGAGAAGCGCCTTTGCCGTTCATCGCCATGATCCACGAGGCTGCGCTGCGTATAAGAGTCGGCGACGACAAGGTCATGAAGGAACAGCTCAAGCACATCGCCGAGGTGAGCGAGCTCCCCCACATCACAGTTCTCGTCGTTCCCTACTCCGCAGGGCTCATGCCCGGCTCTGGTCAGACTGTCCTCTACGCCGAGGGCCCGGTACCCCGACTGGACACAGTCCAACTCGACACCGAGCATGGTGCGGAGTTCTTGTTCTCAGATTCCCAACTGGATAAGTACCGAACGCTGTTGGAGCGTACCGAGCGTATGGCGCTGTCCCCCACCGCATCCCGTGAGCTGATCACCTCGATCGCTCGAAGCCGCTGAGAGGTTGCCTGACATGTCGTCGCCGAAGCACATTCATTGGGAGAAATCTTCGTTCAGCGGCCAAGGCAACAACTGTGTGGAGCTTGGTAGTTCAGGCGGGGACGGGGTTGTGTTCGTGCGGGAGTCGGATGAGCCGTGGGCGGTGTTGTGCAGCTCACCGGAACGGGTTGAGGGGCTCCTGAGGGCCGTACGGGACGGGCGGTTGGAGCTTTAGAAGGCGACTGGTGTGGCTGCCCACGTGGTGGCGTGGTGGGCAGCCGGGGTGAGTGGTGCGTGGGTGAGCGGGTCAGGTGGTGAGTTCGAACCAGGTGACCTTGCCGGAGGAGTCGGAGTCGAGGGAGTAGCGGCCCCAGTTGTGGGACAGGTGGTGGACGAGGTAGAGGCCGCGGCCGAATGGGTCGGTGGTGGTGAGGGGCAGAGGTTCGGGCAGTTCGGGGTGGCTGTCCCAGACGCTGACCCGGACGATGCCGTCGCGGGCGCGGGCTCGTACGTAGATGGGGCTGTCGGCGTGCTTGACGGCGTTGCCGACGAGTTCGCTGGTGAGCAACTCGGCTGTCTCGACGGCTGATTGGCACACGTCGTAGGTCAGCAGGGCGATGCGGACGGAGTGGCGGACGATGCGTACCGCGCGGGGGTTGTTGGTGAGTTGAAGGCTGCACTCCCATGTGTCGGGCGGGTTGGTGGTGGGACGGACGTTGGTGGGTGGAGTGAACGGGCCGGCGGGGGTCGCGGGCGGGACAGTGGCCACAGTTCTCCCAAGGTCGAGGTGGGGAAGTTGAGTTGGTGTCACAGTCCGGACGGTGGCGATGCCGTACCGCCGCGCGCAAGCAGCACGGTGCACTTCCGACACCGGACGAAACGGAGTTACCGATGCGCTACCGACAGTAGGGGATTCGGTCTCACTCATTCAACCCCATCGGGTACATTCATGTACCTACATAGGATCTCAGGTGCGCACCCAGACGAAGGGGTATCGATGCCGCCCAGGACTACGACGACAGCACGCCAGCGTCGGCTGGGCTACGAGCTGCGGAAACTACGCCAACGTGCCGGCCTCAGCGCTACCGAAGCAGGCAAGCAGCTGGGCCTCGACCAGTCACGGATCAGCAACATCGAGGCAGCCCGATTCGGGATCAGCGCTGACCGGGTTCGCACTTTCGCCTACAACTACGGCTGCGCGGACAGCGGTTACGTCGACGCGCTCGCCGCCATGACCACCTCGCGCAGGAAGGACTGGTGGGACGAGTACGCAAGTACGCTTCCCAGCGGCCTCCTCGACCTGGCGGAGACCGAGCACCACGCCAGTGCCATAGAAACGGCGCAGACGACGCATCTGCCCGGGCTGCTGCAGACTGTGGACTACGCACGCTCCGTCTTCCGTCAGTCAATCCCGAACCTGCCTCCACCACAGGTCGAGTTCCGGGTCTCGCACCGGATCAAGCGACAGGACCTGCTGTACAGAAACGTTCCCGTCGCCTACAGAGCCGTGATTCACGAGGCCGCGCTGCGGATGCAGTTCGGTGGGGCCGACGTGACACGCGAGCAACTCGCGCACATCCTCGACATGAGCGAGCGCGAGCACATCACGATTCTGGTCATCCCGTTCACCGCTGGCGCGTTCCCGGGTGCGGGTCAGAGTGTCCTCTACGCTCACGGGCCGGTGCCTCAGCTCGACACCGTGCAACTCGACTCAGAGCACGGGTCGTTGTTCCTCGAAGCCGAGGGTCAGCTTGAGAAGTACCGTACGTTCATGCGGGAGTTCGAGTCAGTAGCCGTCGACGATCACGCATCGCGCAGCATCATCCGGCGGGTCATCGAAAGCCTTTGAGGAGTCCACGATGAGCGACGTCAAGTGGCAGAAGTCGAGCTACAGCAGTGAAGGCAACAACTGTATGGAGCTGGGGCGTTCACGCACGTCGGACGAAGTTCACGTCCGGGAGTCCGAGGACCCCGGAACGGTGTTGCACAGCTCTCCGGCGCGCATCGCCGGGCTGCTGGATGCCGTACGGGACGGGCGGTTGGAGCTGTAGCAACGAGTGAGGGGCGGCTTCGTTCGAAGCCGCCCCTCACTCGTTGCTTTGAGGTTGCTCAGTCGGCGCGTTGGAAGGAGATCTCGACGCGGCGGTTCTGGGCTCGGCCGTCTTCCGTGGAGTTGTCAGCGATGGGGAAGTCCTCGCTGTAGCCACGGATGTTGAACTTGAGCGAGGAGTCCTTGAGGGACTTCAGCAGGATCTTGTGGACGGCTTCGGCGCGTTCCTGGGACAGCCTCTTGCCGTTCTCGTACGAGCCGAGGTTGTCGGTGAAGCCGTAGACGCTGACCTCGCTGGCCTTCTGCTTGTTGATCTCGGCAGCGATGTCGGCGATGCGGGAGTTGACCTTCTTGTTGAGCTTCGAGCTGTTCTTTCCGAAGAGAACTTCGGCCTGGAGCGTGAACTTGGTCTGCTCGTTGGTCTCTTCGCGACGCTCCTCGGCGACTCCGCTGCCCGACTCGTCCTCGTCGTCGTCCTCGGCCGGCGGCGCGCTGAACGACGGGATGCGAGTACTGCGCGGACGCAGCAGCACCACCGGACCGGCGGTGCCGTTCCGGCCGCTCACCGAGGCGCTGATGTCGCTCTTCCGCAGCGGCGACCCGCCCGACGGCGTCCTCCTCGGCCCCTACCGTCCGGCGCCGACCGCAGTAGCCGATGAGACGCCTTACGGTCCTGCGAACGACAAGCCTCCAGTCGAGATCGACACAAACTCACCGAAACTGATGATGCGTGACGGTGCCACGCTCGACAAGGCTCGTGTCATCGACATCGTGCAGGTCGTCGAGGAGGGCGGTGGAGTGGGCGGAGGCGAGCAGCAGCCGCAGCACCGCCTCGCCGACGCCCGACAGGGACGCGGGGGCGTGGTCTTCGTCGTCGGCGAGGGCATTGCCGAGCTGCTCCAGCTGAGGGTCCCTCCCGACCAGGGAACGCGTATGGGAGCGCATGATTGAGGATGATAAGCAGAAATCCTGCCCGGACGGCAGGGTGCGTGACACTCGTCCCGAGGTCCGGGCGCGCTGCGAGGGGTGGTTCGCGTGGTGGTGCGTGGTCGTGCGTGTGGTGCTCGGCGAGGCGGTGCTGCGGCTGCTGCTCGCCTCCGCCCACTCCACCGCCCTCCTCGACGACCTGCACGATGTCGATGACACGAGCCTTGTCGAGCGTGGCACCGTCACGCATCATCAGTTTCGGTGAGTTTGTGTCGATCTCGACTGGAGGCTTGTCGTTCGCAGGACCGTAAGGCGTCTCATCGGCTACTGCGGTCGGCGCTCCGACCATCGTGAGAGTTATCGCCACAGCGCTTACGCCGACTCCGGTTGCAAGTGATCGGCGGCTGGAGGAGAGGCGCATCCCTGTCACCCTTCCGAGAGTTCGAGGCCGACTGGCGACATCGTGGGCAGCTGGAACTGAACCTTCTTGACTTCCTTCGGCGGTGCGGGGAACTGAGCGAAAATTGGCCGGCTATCTCCGGCCTTCGTCAGCGGGATGTCGGTGGTGCACAGACACTGCCCGTCAGTGTCACGCAGGATCATGTACCGCTTCTTGCCCTGGGTATCAACCAATGTTGCACCCGAGATGTCGGATTTCGACTTGATGCTTGCCTCTTGAGACTTGAGGCGCACAGGGTCGAAAGCTTCGTCGCTCTTGTTGTTCAGCGTTGCTTGAATCGTGACGAACCCGCCCTCGTCACGCAGCGCTGAGTGAACTGAGACCACTACTCCGTTCGGTCCCTTGAGCTCACCCAACAGCTTGTCGGTGTCCACATCATCAGTGTTTCGGCCACCCGAGTTCCCAGCCTTGTCGTCGCCGGGCTTCTTCTCCTCGTCCGAGTCGGAGTCACCCCCTCCCCCGCACGCCACCAGAGCGCAAGACAGCGCAGCTGCCACTACAGCGTGCATCGCTATGCGAGCAGGCCGGGTACCCATAGGTTCGCCTTTCGAAGTCAGTCCATCAGTTGGTGAGCCGCACAGTGAAGAGATCGCCCAGTCGCGGCAAGGGATCGTCCTCCTCTGGATCGATCACCAAGTCTTCCCCGTCACAAGTCAACTCGATGGGGTCGCTGGCGTCGGCAGGCTCCGTTTTCAGCGTGCACTTGGGCTCAATGACGGCTTCTGCGGAGGCGCTGGATCGCTTTCCCTCAGTCCCAGGAATGATCGACGATCCGACAGACCTTCGAACTTTTACGTCCACCTCGAAACCCTGCTGAGGAAGTGCCAGTCGCGTGCAGGACTGGGCGTCTGCCCCGTTCTTGTTCGCGAAGATGTCTGCCTCGGCGCACCCGTCAGCAGTCGGAAACAGCTGCCCTTCGATCAGCTCTTCCAGTTCCTCAAGATCCAGGTCGTCGCCCAGCAGCTCGTCTGCGATATGGGAACGTGCGGCGCCAGCTGCGGCAAGGGCGGCAGCGTCGGCAGCACCTTGCGCATCACTGCGGTTCGCCACGGCCTGGCCGACCGCAAAATATGCGAACGCCAGAAAGAGCAAGCCCCCGACCACCACAATGTAGATCGGGAAAGCCTGCCCAGAATCTTCCTGGCGAAGGCGTACTAGTCGGCTGCGCCGGTCACCTTTGAGATCTGCTCGTTGATCGCTTCGACGATCGTGGCACCGAAGTTCGTGGCCAGCAGGACGACGATGATCGCGGCGACTACGGCGAGGATGCCTAGGTATTCGATGGCCGTCTGGCCTCGGTCCTTTAGCTCGTATCGCTGCCGAAGGTCTCGCATGCTGGTCTACCTCTCCGGGCTGAGCGGATGGCGATGCCTGAGCCGCCGAAGTGCTGTCGTGATCGGACGCCCGTCGACCGATCACGTTGCCGACACGAGGAATATACGCCTCGTCGCCTTCGCCCGGGTTGCGGCCCGGTTGCCAGTTACCGTGCGTACGGGGCGAGTTGCCGGGTTCAGCCATATGTGACCGTCCCCTTCGGCGACTCCTCGTTCTTCCAGCTGTAGTGGTTCTGCACGGTCGGGCGCGCATTGAAACCGGTGGAGTGGAGGGAACTGAAGGGTACGACGTGGTCGTGGAGCGCCATCACCGTTCCTCCTCGCTGGTCGGTCCCGCCGGCCGAGGTGCCGCCCTTCCGGGGTGTCTGCCGCCCGTATCCGCAGGTGCGGACGGTGTCTCGGGCGGTGAGTCGGAAGGTTGTCGGGCTTCGGTGCGGCCCGGCAGCGGATGCGCCTCAGCTCTCCAGAGAGTGACTGTGCCACAACGGCTTGCGCATACGAAACGTCCTCAGGGCTACGTTCTGGACACGAGTGCGGGTGCCGACGGGTTCAGGACTCCAGGCTGTGCGCGGGGAGGCCAACGCGCGTGGCGGTTGCGACGGTTGAGGCGCCGGATGCTTCGGCGGTGGCGCCCCTGGTGTCGCGCACGGCTCGTACGGCGGCGACGAGTTCCTCGTCGGTGAAGCAGCCGTGGACCAGGTAGCCGAGTGCGCCGAGGCAGAGCGCCTGACGGGTGATCTCGCTGTCCCGGTCGTAGGTGAGCAGCAGCACGGGGGCGAGCGAGACCAGGCGTCGCAGCGCGGCGACGCCGTCGCCGCTGGGGGTGTGCACGTCCAGGAGTACGACGTCGGGGGCGTACAACTGCGCTGCGTCGCAAGCCTGTTCGGCGTCCACGGTCTCCGCGACGACGGTGACGTCCGGCGGCACGTGGAGGGCGGCGACGATACCGGCGCGCTCGGCCGGGTTCTCGTCGGCGAGTACGACCCGGCACTGCGGACGCGGTGTCGAGGTCTCCTCGGCCACCGGCGGGTGCGGCGACGACGCGGCGGGGGCGCGGTCGGCAGGCCGGTCGGCGCGGGCAGAGCGGTCGGCGACGGAACGGCCGGAACCGCTCGCTCCCGCCGACGGACGCGCCGGGGCCGGGCTGGAGCTCTGCTCCGCGCTGCACGTCTCGGAGGCGTGCGAGGAGCTGTGCTGGGAGTGGTGGTCCACGCGGCCGGACGCCGAGTGCGGCCAGAGTGAGGGGCCGGCGGCGGACGACTCCGCGCGCTCGGGCCATGAGCCCTGTGACCTGTGGTCGGACATCGCGCGTATCCCTTCGGCGGTGGCGTGCCCCGGACGCGTACTACCCGACGGTACCTGCCGGTGCGGGCGGTGACGCGGCCCGTCCACCGCCCAAGTGCGCGGCGAACGACGCTCGTTGGCTGGGTGGGTACCCGGTTCGGGCGGTGCCTACGCGCCCCTTTCGCGCCCCGGGGCGCGGAGGTGTGCAGGTCGCGGCGCCCGCGACGGTGCCGCGCGCCGGTTGCGGCACGGGTACGGGCCGGTGCGAGGGAGACGCGACACGCGCGGGAACGAGTCGCGCACGCCACAAGTCGCGTACGCCACACGGCAGTTGGGGGACGGCCTGAGGGCCGAGGGCGGTGGGGAGCGGGGCGGCAAGGGCGGAGGTGTTCTGCACAGCCGGGTCGGGCCAGGTGCGCGCGCACGGCGTGGCGGGAGCCGCTCGCGCCGGTGGTGCCTCGGAGTCGGTGCGGCGCTGGGTGTCCGGGCGGTGGGCGGGAGGGCACGGCGCTCTGTCCAACCGCCGCGGCCTGCGGGCAGGTACGGCCCCAGGGGGCGTGGGCAGGGGAGGCAGCGCGAACGGTCGGGAGGCAGCGCGTATCGCAGGACGCAGCCCGCGTACGGGCAGGAGGCACCGTCTGCCGGCGGTACACAGCCCGTGTATCGCCGGACAGAGCACGTACGGGCGGGACGGCACCGTCTGTTGAGGGACGCAGCTCGCGTACGGGGGGGGGGAGGATCGCGTACCAGCGGGACGCGCCGCGTACCGGCAGCACACGGCGTACGGCCGGACGCGCCGCGTACCGGCGGGACGCAGCTCGGGCGGCTCGAACGCGCCTTGTGCGGCCGGGAGTTGGCCGCGTACGGCTGGGGCGCCGGGTTGTCCGTACGGCTGCTGGCTGCCGGCTTGCCGGGTTGCCGGGTTGCCGGCTTGCAGGGGCGCCCGTACCCGTAGGTCTGCGCCCAGGTGCGGGACTCAGTGGCGGGCGCGGTGTCCGGTGCAGTGGCGTCGGAGGCGGGGGCGTCCGGTGCAGTGTTGCGGGGCGGTAGCGGGAGGCGGTGGCGTCTGTGGCCGGGTGGGGTGGTGGGTCAGTCGCCGGTGATGCGGTTGAAGTCGGTGTCGGTGCCGAGGAAGAGGCCCGCGACGAGGAGGATCAGCGTCGCCGGCACCATGACCGTGGTGATGACCAGGGTCGCCTTGGGGACGGTTTTGGCGGCGCGTCTGCGGGCGTTCTGGGCATCGGTGCGGCGCATGTCGGTGGCGAGGGCTATCAGGGTGTCGACGATCGGGGCGCCGAGGTCCTCGCCCTGTTGGAGGGCGGTGACGAACATCGCGACCTGCTCGGAGTCGTTGCGGCGGCGCAGGTCCTCGAACGCCTGGCGCCGGCTCACTCCCATGTCCATCTGCCGCAGGGTGATGCGGAGTTCGTCGGCCCACGGGCCCTCGTAGCGGGCGGAGACGCGGTCCAGCGCCTGGCGGAAGCCGAGGCCCGCGGAGACGACGACGGCGAGGACGTCGAGGAAGTCCGGGAGGGTGCGTTCGATCTCGTCCTTGCGGATTCGGATGGAGGCGGCGATGCCGACCTCGACCCAGAAGAGCCCGAAGGCGACCATGAGGACGGCGAAGAGGTAGTTGCCCGCGCTCAGCATGACGAGGGCGCCGAAGAGGCCCAGCCCGCCGTAGACGGCACGACGGGCGGCGTAGCGGTCGACGGTGAGGCCGCCGGGGTTGCCGGCGAAGTCGATACGGCGGCGCACTCTGTCGACGCGCTTCTCCCCCATCAGACGCAGCACCAGCGGCGCCCAGCGCATTCCCAGGCGGTCGACGGCGGAACCGACCGGGGTCGTACGGGTGGCGCCCACCTCCAGGGCGATCTGGAGGTCGGCGGGCAGCTTGGTCTGGGAACGGTAGAGCCGGTAGCCGAACACGAGTCCGGCGGCGCACAGGGTGGCGGTGAGGGCGAGCAGCAGCGCCATGGCGGGCGAAGTCCCTCCCTTCGGGGGCGAGTTGGCCGCCGCGGCTGTTCCGGGCGGGCCTTCTGCGTACGTGAAACTGGGGTGGTGCGTGAGCCGAGGTCTTGCGTGGGTGTGGTCTTGCGTGAGTGTGGTCTTGCGTGAGTGTGGCGGTGCGTGAGCCGGGGCCGGGCGGGGCGGGTCAGACGTCGATTCTGGACATGCGGCGGATGACGAAGAAGCCGAGCGCGTAGAGCGCGAAGGCGGTGACGACGGCGGCCTGCCCGAGGAACGTTCCGGTGAGCCGGTCCAGTGTGCCGGGGCCGGTGCGGTCCATCATCAGCAGGACGCCGAAGCCGATGAGCGGTACGGAGTAGGCGGTCATGTTGACCTGGGAGAGCTGGGTGCGGACTTCGCGGCGGGTTTCCTTGCGCTGCTCCAGGGTGGTGGTGAGGTTGCGCAGCGAGTCGACGACCTGGCCGCCGGCGCGACTGGAGAGCACCAACGTGGTGACGAGGACGACGAGTTCGCGCGAGGGCAGGCGTTCGGCAAGCTCGCCGAGGGCGTCGTCGACGGAGTGGCCGAGGGCCAGCTTGTCGGCGACCTTGGCCAGTTCCTCGCCCGCGGGGGCGTCCATCTCCTCTGCCGCCATGGTGATGGCGGTGCGCAGCGCCAGCCCCGCCTGGGTGCCGTTGGCCAACAGACGTGCAAGCTCCGGGAGTTGGTTGATGAAGCGGTCGATGCGCTTCTGCCGCTGCCAGTTGAGGAAGGCGAACGCGGCCCAGATGCCGAGGAGTCCGGCTATCGGGCCGAAGAAGGCGGCCAGCACCGATCCGGCGATCAGCCACAACCCGACGACCGCGGTCGCGACGTAGACGGTGAACTCGCCGACAGTGAGGTCGAGTCCGGTGGCGGCGAGTCGCAGGTCGAGCTTGCGCCCGTAGCCGGAGGAGCGCAGCCGTCGGTCGAGTGCGGCGAAGCGTCGGCCCTCGGCGGCTGCCGGCGAACCCGGCCTGCGGTCGTCGAACCGCGCGATGAGGTCCCGCTGTTGGGCTCGGCCGGAGAGGTAGAGCCGGCCGCCGATGAGCGCCAGCGCCAGGGTGAGCAGGGCCGCGCCCAGTACCAGCGTGGTGAGGTTGTCGCGGACCGCCCCGGCGGCGTACGGGAGCACAGCCGTGGTCACGGTGTCCGCGGCGGATGCGGCGTACGGGAGCACGGCGTCCGCACTGGCGGTGGCACCGGCGGGGGCGCCGGTGGTGGGGCCGGCGGCGGTGAGGAGTGCGGTGGTCACGGTGTCGGTCGGCTCCTACTTGGCTTCGCGGGTGGCGAGTTGGAGCTCGGAGTCGGCGACCCCGAAGACGGGCGGCAGGGCCTCACCGGCGAGATAGAGGCGTTCGGCGACCCTGCGCGGTACGGCGTACTGCTCGAAGCGGCCCCGTACGGAGCGGTCCCCGGTCGCGGGGAGGGTGCGGAAGCGGCAGACGGAGGTGAGCCGGTACTCCTCGCGGCCGGCGGAGTCCAGCAGGGCGACCTCGGTGACGCGGCGGACGCCGTCGGGGTGACGGGTGAGCTGGACGATTACGTCGACCGCGCTGTTGATCTGGTCGCGCAGCGCCTCGAACGGGATCTTCACCTCGGACATCGAGGCCAGGGTCTGAAGGCGCATCAGCGCGTCCTCGGCACTGTTGGAGTGCACGGTGGCCAGCGAGCCGTCGTGACCGGTCGACATGGCCTGGAGCATGTCCAGCGTCTCCCCGCCGCGCACCTCGCCGACGATGATCCGGTCGGGGCGCATGCGCAGGGAGTTGCGGACGAGGTCGCGGATGGTGATCTGCCCCTTGCCCTCCACGTTGGGCGGGCGCGATTCGAGGCTGATGACGTGCGGCTGCTGGAGCTGGAGCTCGGCTGCGTCCTCGACCGTGATGATGCGTTCGCCCTCGGGGACGAGGCCGGAGAGGGCGTTGAGCAGAGTGGTCTTCCCCGAGCCGGTGGCGCCGGAGACGATCACGTTGAAGCGGGCCCGGACCAGAGCACCGAGGAAGAGCATCGTCGCCTCGTCCAGGCTGCCCAGTTCGATCAGCTCGGAGAGCCGGTAGGACTTCGGGAAGCGCCGGATGGTGAGGGTGGGGCCGGTGAGGGCGAGCGGCGGGATGATGACGTTGACGCGCTCGCCGCTGGGGAGGCGGGCGTCGACCATCGGATTGGACTCGTCCACCCGTCGGTTGACGGTGGAGACGATCCGTTCGATGGTCTGCATCAGCTGCTCGTCGGAGGCGAAACGCAGCGGCAACTGCTCGACGCGGCCCGCCCGTTCGACGTAGATGTGGTTCGGCCCGTTGACCATGATCTCGGTGATCGAGGCGTCTTCGAGGAGCGGTTCGAGGATGCCAAGCCCGAGGGCCTCGTCGACGACCCGACGGATGAGCATCGCGCGTTCGTGCGTGGACAGGACCGGGCCCTCGCGGCTGACGATGTGGCCGAGCACCCGCTCCAGCCGGTCCCGACGGTCCGCCGCGGCGAGCGAGGACATCTCGGCGAGGTCGATCTCCTCCAGCAGCTTGGCGCGGAAGACCGCGACGAGTTGGTTCTCGTCGTGGGCGGTGGAGGCGGCCTCGGGTGCGGTGAGGCGGGCCTTCAGGCTCATGGTCTCTCCCGGTGGGCGGCTGGACGGCGGACTGGTCGGCGTTGCTGGTGGTCGGCTGTGTTCGAGGGGCCTGGTCGGGTCGGGGTTCGGAGGCGGGTCAGTCGTCGGCTCTGGGCATGGTCGAGGAACGTTGTACGGAGCCGAGGTCGACCCCCGGGATGACGGACGGGATCCGCAGCGTGGCGGTGACGGTGACCTCTCCGTCGGGAGTGTCCTGGGCGAAGGCGGCACCGTCGGCGAGCCAGCTGCTGATCGCCTCGCGCCCGGCCGCCGCCGGGCTCTCGCCGGCGTCCTGGGAGGCCGTACGGGCGGCGGCGCGCGCTGCAGTGCCGGACTGGACCGCGGTGTAGGCGACCAGGCCGAGTTGGACCCCGGCGAGGGCGATGAGCAGCAGCAGCGGCAGGAAGCCGATGAACTCGATGGCCGCCTGCCCCCGGTCGCCGCCCCGACGACGCGTACGGGCCGAGGGGCGGGTACGGGCCGCCGGGCGCGTACGCGCCCGGCGGCCCGTACCCGCCCCTCGGCCCGTACGCGTCGTCGGGGCGGCGACCGGGGGCAGGCGGCCATCGAGTTCATCGGCTTCCTGCCGCTGCTGCTGCTCATCGCCCTCGCCGGGGTCCAACTCGGCCTGGTCGCCTACACCGCGGTCCAGTCCGGCACTGCAGCGCGCGCCGCCGCCGGGGAGCCCGACCGGGGCCAGGCCACGGTCGAGTTCCTCGGCATGCTGCCGCTGATCCTGCTCGTGCTGGTGCTGTGCTGGCAGTTCGTCCTCGTCGGCTACACCTTCGTACTGGCCGGAAACGCCGCCGACAAGGGCGCCCGCGCGGCGGGCGGCGGGCCGGCGCGCGGTTCGACGCAGGGCGTACGCAGGGTGTACGCCGGGGTGCGGGGCTCGGGGGAGGAGCACGGCCCCAGGGCCGCCGGCGCACGGAGGCGGGGCCAACTCCCGGCCCGCCGCCCGCCGCGCGGTGCTGATGTTTTCGCCCGTCGCGCCGCCTTCGGCTTCCGCTCTCACCGGGTCGAGACCGCGAGGCCGCGAGCCGTATCCAACTTTCGCGCGCGGGCCGGGCGGCTCATTCCTCGGCCTCCGAGGGGGCGCCGCCGGTGCCGGTGACCGTCATCGGGAAGCTGACCGTGCCGGGGAAGAGCACCGGCACCTTCAGCCCCACGGTCGCCTTGGCCAGCTGTCCGAACTCCGCTTCCTGGCAGGAGACTTCGGCGCCGGAGGCCCACGCCTGGGGCAGGTCCTCGGTCGCGGCGCCCTGGCAGTCGCCACCGACCGCCGCCGCGCGGGCGCCCTTGTCGGCGGCGTTTCCGGCCAGTACGAAGGTGTAGCCGACGAGGACGAACTGCCAGCACAGCACCAGCACGAGCAGGATCAGCGGCAGCATGCCGAGGAACTCGACCGTGGCCTGGCCCCGGTCGGGCTCCCCGGCGGCGGCCCGCCCCCGATCCCGTATCCGCTCCCGTACGCGTCGGCTGCGCATGTCTTCAGTACTTCCCCGCAGGGCCCGGCCCATCCTGCGCGCCGGGTCCGGAAGCCGGGCCGGGCCCGGAAGCCGGCCCGGAGCCGCGGGCCGCGCCACGTCCGCCGCGCCGCGGTGAGAGCGCGCCGCGTTCGCCCCGGCCGCCTGCCCCCCGGTCGCCGCCGTACCGGACCAGACCGCCGCCGGAACCGCGTTCCTTGCCCGCGGCGTTCGCTGAGCCCGCGACCAGGCCCAGCTCGCCGGCGAGCGCCCACAGTGCCTGCCGAACCGCGCCCCGGCTGTCCAGCTCGTGGACCCGGGCGGAGTCGACGTATCCCTGCAACTCCTTGTAGTTGGCGGGGACATGGGTGCGGGCGACCCGGGTGCCGGTGAGGCGCTGCACCAGATTCGGCTGGATCTCGCTTCCCCGGGTGTGCCGGTTGACGACGGTGAGGGTGTCCTCGGCCTTGCGGATCTGGAGGCGCTCCCACAGCCGTACGGCGCGTTTGACGCCGCGTACGGCGACCACGTCGGGGGTGGTGACCAGCAGCGCGGTGTCGGCGGTCTCGATCGCGGCGGCACCGGCGCCGGTGAGCTGGGAGCCGCAGTCGATGACGACCGTGCCGTAGCGGGCGCGGAGCAGCCCGATGATCTGGCGGGCGGCGGCCTCGTTGACCTCCTCCGCGCGCTCCCCCTCGGCGGGGGCGAGCAGCAGGGTGACCCCGCTGACGTGTGGGAAGACGGCGTCCTGGAGCACCCGCGGCGAGATGTCGCTGATCCCGGCGAGGTCGGCGATGGAACGGCGGAACTGCACGTCCACGAACGAGCCGACGTCGCCCGCCTGGAGATCGAGGTCGACCAGCGCGGTCGAGCTGCCGCCGGCCTGCGCGGCGAGCGCGAGCTGCACGGCGGTGAGGGTCGTGCCGACGCCACCCTTGGCGCCGCTGACCGTGACGACGGTGCCGCCGGGCCCGCTGAGCAGATCCTCGCCGTACCCGAGGTGCCGCCGTACGCCGGCCGCCCACTGGGCGACGGATTGGACGCGGTTGGTGAGGTCCTGGTAGCCGAGCGGCTGCGCCAGTACGCCGCGTGCGCCGGCGTCCATCGCGGCGGAGAAGACCGCGGGGCTGGGGTCGCTGGTGATGAGGACGGTGCCCACCGCCGGGAAGCGCAGGGCGAGTTCGCGGATCAGCTCCAGTGCGGGCAGCGGGCTGATGCTCTCGTGGACGAGGACGACCTCGGGCAGTTCGGCGACGGACTGCTCGGCGAGGTGGTTGAGCAGATCCAGCAGTGCGGTGGAGTTGCCGGCCGGCTGGGCGGGCTCTATGCCGGGAAGCTGGCCGAGCATGGAGGCGACAGCGCGCACCGAGTCGGCGTCGCTGGCGGCCGGGATGACGCGGATGACCATGGCGCCCTTCCTCAATCGTCCGTGGACAGGCGGTAGTCGCGCTCGCCCTCGCCCTTGCCGTCGGCGTCGCCGGGGGCGACCAGGGCGAGGCGTACGTGGGTGGCGAACGACTCGGCGTACGCGACGCGTTGGGCGTCCAGGGTGGACAGCGCGAACGTGATCGGGACCGCCTGGCGGTTCCCGGAGACGGCCCGGTCGTCGTCCTCGTCGAGGCTGGTGAGCCGGCCGACGTCGATGACCCGAGCGCCGGAGACCAGCACCTTGGAGACCGGCTCGCCGCCCGCGCCCTTGCCCTTGGCCGAACTCCCGTCGCCCGCCGGGAAGGTGGCGAAGATGTTGACCCGGGCGCCCGGCGTGATCTTGCCGGCGACGCCGGTGGCCGCGTCGATCATGATCGCGATCTCCTGCTGGCCCTTCTCCAGCGCGGGACGGTCGGCGATCATGTCGGACTGGAGCAGCGAGCCCTTCTTCAGCGGGTTCACGGCGATCTTGTCGCGGATCTCGTCGAGATCGGTGACAGCGGTCCCCGGAAGCCAGCGCTTGGGCATGCTGACCTCCTTGAAGTGCTTCTCCTCCAGCTCGGCGTACGGCTCGACGTCACCGGCGAGTTCGTACGCGGTGACCTCGGGGCCGACCTTGGACTCCACGTCGTTGACGACGGTCAGCACCCCGCCGAAGACGACGAGAGCACCGAGTATCGACAGCAGCATGAGGATGACGCCGCGGCGCTGGCGTGAGTTCATCGGGGGCTGTTACCTCGTTCGGGGCGGGAGCGGTCCCGAGCGCCGCCACACCCCGAGGGCTGCGACCGCACAAGGAAGGTCCCGCGCTCCGGAGTCGCCCACCAGAGAAGATTCGGCAGCAACACATGCCGTCCCGCTCAGCGCGTTCGTCCCTGCCCGGGGACTCGGGTGGCCGGGCACCCTGGAGCGGTCGGGTCGTACGGGCCTGGGTCAGCCGGCTGGCCGCGTGCGGCGGCACCGTCGGCGGTGAGGGGTTGAGCGCCGGACGGTCGGTACGCCCCGGCTGCGCGCCCGGGTGCACGCCCGGCTGCGCGCCCGGCTCGGCGTGCGGGAGCGGCGGCGCCGGTACGCGCGGATCGGTCACCGGCACCCGCTCGGCCGGCGGCGGCGTACGGTCGGCCGGCCCGCTCGTACGGTCCTGGGGGCGCTGCCGTGCGGCGGCAGCCCCGGTGACCGGGGCGCGGCAGAACACGCAGCGGTCGCCGATGAGTTCGAGCCCGCACCAGTGGCAGAGCGCCCGCTGCACCGAGCACACCAGCTGGTACAGCATGGAGATGTCCGGGATCGCCGCGGCGAACTCGATCAGCTTGCCGCTCCCCCACCACCGGGCGGACTCCTGCGGCAGCGGGGCCGGTTCGAGCGCGGCGACTCGCCAGCGCTCGGCGAGAGTGTCCGAGACCCAGTCGGAGCCGAAGTGGCCCGCGGCGGTGGTCATACAGGTCGTGTAGTCCGGCCCCTTCAGCACCTCGGGCCCGCTGCCGATCTTGATGAGCTGCGGCGTGGGCGAGGCGAGCACGGCGAACTGGCTGCCGGGCAGCCAGGACCGGGCGTGCGAGGAGACCGGCACCGGAACGTTGTCGAGCTTGCTGACCGAGTTCAGCACCGCGCCCGCGTGGATGTAGTACGACAGCAGCCGGATCGCACCGGCCAGCACCCCGGGGTTGAGGTCGGCGGTCGAGAGCTGACGCAGCTGCCGCACCAGCACCGCCAGGGCCAGCGGCGGGAGTTCGGACTCCACCAGTGCGATCCGGTCGCTCTCCAGAACGGATCGGATCGCGTACAGCCGCTGCACGGACGCGCGGGAGGCGGCCGAGGTGTGGAGGACGACGAGATAGCCGTGCTGGTCGAGGATCACGCGTATCTGCGACAACGCGTCGTCCAGCGACTGCCGGTCGGGCGGGGTGAGGACGTGGGCGGCCGGGGTGTGGGGATCAACGGCCGGCAGGGCCAGTTCGGAACTGGTGACGGCTATCGCGGTGCTCACGTCGGGACGTCCGTCCTCTCCTCCAGGGTCGGCGCCGCCTCCGTGCGCTGTGACGGCTTCACCTCGAGTGCGCTGACTGTCAGTTGGCAGCCTAGCCGGGCGGGGCGCGGGGGTGAACCGTTCCCAGGAAAGCGGACCGGCACACTCTGGCTGGTGGGAGGCCGCGGACGGTACCGGCCGGGGGCGCACCGCGCACCCGCGGAGAGCCGTTCGGACCTCGCCCGGACGTCCGGGGCGGGCAGGCGCGCGGGACGGCGTACGGGCGCGCGCCGGAGGGCGCGCCGGAGGGCGTGCCGGAGGAGCTGGTGGCGGTCCTGGAGCCGCCAGCGATCGGTCCTGGAGCCGCCGGGGATCGGCCCGGTGGGCGTCGCGGCCCTGGACGCGGAGGCCGCCTGCTCCCACGTTCGGCGTCAACTGCCTTACCGGGCGGTGGCGTTGGCGCGGCGCCGCGGGATCAGTGACGGGCGAGCGGTCGCCGGGGTCCGGCCGGGGGTTGTGAAGGTTCGTGTCGCAGGGGTTGACATGAGCATTGGTATGAACCAATGTCCAGTGGCACATCGGTGGCCACCGAACTTCCCCCCTCATCGCGAACTCCCCCACACGCACCTGGAGATCCTCGTGGACCGGACGCATCGCAAGAAGCGCAGCAAGAAGCTCCTCGGCGGCGGGGTAGCCCTGGCCGTCGCCGCCGGTGGGCTGATGGCAGCCACCAGCCTGACCGGCAGCGCGGGCGCCGCCGACACCAAGGCGGACCCGACCCCGGCAGCCGTACCGGCCCACGCGGTCACCGGTTACTGGCAGAACTTCGACAACGGCGCGACCGTCCAGAAGCTCGGCGAGGTTCAGGACGGCTACGACATCATCGCCGTCGCCTTCGCCGACTCCACCGACACCGCGGGCGAGATCGAGTTCAACCTCGACCCCGAGGTCGGCTACGGCTCCGAGGACGACTTCAAGGCCGACATCGCGGCCAAGCAGGAAGCCGGCAAGAACGTCATCATCTCGGTCGGCGGCGAGCTCGGCAACGTGACCGTCGACAGCTCCGAGTCGGCCCAGAAGTTCGCCGACAGCACGTACGCCCTGATGGAGGAGTACGGCTTCAACGGTGTCGACATCGACCTGGAGCACGGCATCAACGCCCAGTACATGGGCGAGGCGCTGAAGTCGCTGTCGGAGAAGGCCGGTGACGACC
The DNA here is from genome assembly GCF_018101125.2 of Streptomyces tardus. Taxonomy (GTDB): domain Bacteria; phylum Actinomycetota; class Actinomycetes; order Streptomycetales; family Streptomycetaceae; genus Streptomyces; species Streptomyces tardus. The sequence continues at coordinate 685,072 of NZ_JAELVF020000001.1, forward strand.
TCGTCCTCACCATGGCGCCGCAGACCATCGACATGCAGACCACCGACACCGAGTACTTCAAGCTGGCGCTGGACGTCAAGGACATCCTGACCGTCGTCAACATGCAGTACTACAACAGCGGTTCGATGCTCGGCTGCGACGGCAACGTCTACCAGCTCGGCACCGTCGACTTCCTCACCGGTCTGGCCTGCATCCAGCTGGAGAACGGCCTCGACGCCGACCAGGTCGGCATCGGCGTGCCCGCCTCGACCAGCGGCGCCGGCTCCGGCTACGTCGAGCCCAAGGTCGTCACCGACGCCCTCGACTGCCTCACCAAGGGCGAGAACTGCGGAGAGTTCAAGCCCGAGAAGACCTACCCCGAGCTGCGCGGCGCGATGACCTGGTCGACCAACTGGGACGCGTCCAACGGTGACGGCTGGGTCGACACGGTCGCCCCCCACGTGCACGACCTGCCGTAACCCCCGGCAGCGCACCACCCGCCGATGACCACACGAGCCCGGCCGTCCCCCAGCGGCCGGGCTCGCGGCATGCCCGGCTCCGGCCACGCGCCGGACGGGTCGGGCAGCGCCGGACGGGTCGGGCAGCGCCGCCACGCCATGCCTCGCCCCGGCCTCGCCTCGCCTCGCCTCGCCTCGCCTACCAGGGCAGGGCGCGGATCTGTTCGGCGCAGAGGTAGACGAAGAGCAGGAGTGCGGCGACGAGCATCGTGTTGGAGAGCGGGCCGTTGCGGTGACGGGCCGGTACGCCCGGGCGGTTGAGCAGCCACAGCAGGGTGGCGGCGAGGAACGGCAGGAAGAGGGAGCCGAGGACGCCGTAGGCGATGATCAGGCCGAACGGCCGGTCCAGGAAGAGCAGGACGATCGGCGGGAAGGTGATCCAGAGCAGGAAACCGCGGAAGGGGAGCGACCGCTCGCGCGCACCCGCGGCCACCTCCTCGGTGTCGGAACCGCCGTGGCGCAGATGGGCGACGTAGTCGGAGAAGAGCAGGCTGACCCCGTGCCAGACGCCGACCAGCGAGCTGAACGCGGTGGCGAAGAAGCCGACCAGGAAGAGCTTGGCGGTGAAGACGTCGAAACGGCGCTCCAACTCCTCGCCGACGTCCAGCAGTCCGCGGTTGTTGCCCTCCTCCAGGGTGATGTTGGTGGCGTGCAGCAGCTCCGCGCCGACGATGATCATGGCGATGGTGAAGACGCCGGTGGCGACGTACGCCATCGAGTTGTCCAGGCGCATCATCCGCATCCAGCCGGGGGTGCGCCAGCCCTTGGCGTTGACCCAGTAGCCGTACGCGGCCATGGTGATCGTGCCGCCGACACCGCCGATCACACCGAGGGTCCTGGTGATCTCCCCCTCCGGGACGGTGGGGACGAGCCCGGCGAAGGCGCGCCCCGCGTCCGGTACGACCCGTACCGCCAGGACGACGACGACCAGGAACATCACGCCGATCAGTACGGTCATGACCCTCTCGACGACCGCGTACCGGTTGAACCACACGAAGAGCAGCCCCAGTACGCCGCAACCGACGCCCCACACCTTGAGGTCCACCACGTCGGGGAAGAGCGCGGCCAGCGGCAGCGCGCCGGCGGACATCGCGGTGGCGCCGTACACGAACGCCCAGACGACGCAGTAGAAGCCGAAGTAGTACAGCGTCCAGCGCCCGATGGTCCGCCAGCCGTCGAACAGCGTGCTGCCGGTGGCCAGATGCCAGCGGGCGGTGCCCTCGGCGAGCGCGATGCGCACGATGCAGCCGATGACGACGGCCCACAGCAGGCTGTAGCCGAAGAGGCTGCCCGCGATGAGGGTCGCGACGAGGTCGCCCGCGCCGAGCCCGGTCGCGGCGACGACCAGTCCGGGCCCGATGGAGCGCAGTTGGGGGCGTTGGGCAGGGTCGAGCTGCAACGGCTCGTCCCTGTCGTGCAGTTCGGTCACGGCGACCTCCGGTGCTCGTCCCCCGCGCTGGTGTGGCGCATTTCACCGCCGGGTGCGTGAGTGGCGCAAGAGGGCGTGCCCGGGTGTTTCGGGCGAGGCGCTTCGGCGGGGGCCGCATTGCGGGCGGCAGTGAACAAGCCGGACCGCCGACGCCGAAAGCGGGCGAAGACGTACCGGGGCGCCGGGGAGGGGTGCAGACGGGTCCGCGCCCCGTGCACGGTGGGTGCAGGGGGCGCGGAGGGCCGTGCGGTCGCAACCGTTGGGCCGGAACCGTTCGGCCGGGTTTACGGCTTGGGCAGTGCGCACTCGGGAAGCGAGAGGTCCACCTTGTTGCCGGTGGTGACGCACTTGGTCAGGTGGTGCACCTGCTGGCCGTAGTTGATGCCTTCGCGGACGGTGACCTCACCGTTCTCGTCGACCTCGCACGGGTTGTTGAGGGTGCACTCCCCGCCGGACTCGTTGCCGGTGTTGTTGACGCCGACGACCTTGCCGCTGTCGCGGTCGATCACCGGGGAGCCCGAAGTCCCGCCGACCGTCTGGCAGTCGGAGGTGTAGCGCAGGGAGTCCTTGGTGACCCAGCCGTCCTCGTGCAGCTCGTGCACGAACGCGTCGAGGTTGCAGCTGTAGATCTTCTTCCAGTAGCCGGAGACGACGTCTATCGGGGCGCCCTCGGTGCCGCGTTCGGCCGCGATCTCCAGCGGCTCGATGCCGTACTCCGCGCTGACCGCCTCGTAGGTGGTGTCGGTCTCGTAGATCGCCATGTCGGTGTCGGTCATGGTGGCGTACGAGATCTTGGTGGCCTTCAGCGTGCCGAGATCGCCCGCGTCGGCGTCCAGCAGCGTGAAGCTGCGGCTGGACGGCTCGTCGACGACGACCTCGCCCGGCGAGGGCATGCCGCTCTCCAGGCAGTGGCCGTTGGTGAGCACGAGCGCCGGGTCGCCGGGCTGCGAGTCCGGCAGCGCGACCAGGGAGCCCGAGCAGTTGTTGAGCGCGACGATGCCGGCGAAGTCCGGGGCCGCGGCTGTCTGTTGAACGTCCTGGGCGGAGGCCGGAGCGGCGCCGAGACCGACGGTCGCGGCGGCTCCGAGCAACAGCGCGGTGGCCGCGCCGAGGACAGGACGGGTGAGTGCGTTGCGCACCATGTGGGGGGTCCTCCCGTACCGATGGTGAAGATTGTCGTGAGCATTATCGATACGGGAGAACGCCCTGAGAAGACCTCAGTTACGGGACATGAGGGGTCCGTAACCCGAATTGGTGAGTGCTTTACCGAATTGAACGCCCGCCAGTTCGGCACCGACCGTTCCGGGGTTCACGTCGAAACTCCCGGTGGCGGTCGGGCCGTCGGCGGTGCCGGGGAGGTACCAGATCGCACCGGCCTCGGCCGCGTCCCCGATTCCCTCGCCGGGCGCGCCGACGGTGAGGTCCGCCTTCCCGTCGCCGTTGACGTCCAACAGCCGCACCGCGGAGCCGAATCGGTCGTTCGCCTCGGCGACCCCGGCAATGCCGGGAGTGTCCTGGTGGAACGCCTGCGCGCCCGCACCCGTCAGCCCCTCGCCCTCGGAGCCCTTGAGCAGCACGACCGAGCCGGCCGCGTACCTGTCGCCGATGGCCTCGAACGGCACGGCGACGGCGAGGTCGTCGATGCCGTCACCGGTCACGTCACCGGCCGAGAGGACCGCCCCGAACTGGTCGTTCTCCTCGCTCGCACCCGGCACTCCGGCGGTGTCCTGGGTGTAGGTCTTCACCCGGTCGCCCAGTCCGTCCGCGGTGCCGTGGACGACCTTCACGGTGCCCTCGTCGTACGGCAGGTTCTCGACGACGCCACCGGGCATCTCGCGGTAGGCCAGGTCGCCGTAGCCGTCGCCGTCGAAGTCGCCGATCGCGCCGGTGGCGCCCATCGGCACCTCGGTGTCGGTACGGGTCAGACCGTTCTCGCCGCCGGTGAAGAAGAGGTTCTCGCGCCCCATCTCCTCGAACGACTGGTGGACGACGAGGTCGTCCGCACCGTCGCCGTCGATGTCGCCCGCGGTGACGCTCATGACGTCGTTGTAGCTGGTGGTGAGCGGGATCTGCTGCTCCTCGGCCCACTGGCCGTCACGGGTGAACGGGCCCTGGAGCAGACCGTAGGTGCCGCTCTCGTGGCCCCGGCCCATGAGCAGGTCGGGGTTGCCGTCACCGTTGAAGTCGCCCGCGGTCAGCTGCCCGCCGGTGTCGAAGGCGTTCTCGGCGTCGTCGCCCTCGATGACGGCCGAGCCCTTGCCGGTGACGCCCTCCGCGCCGCCCCAGAGCACGACGACCTGCTTGGCGCCCGGCACGTGTACGGCCAGGTCGGTGTAGCCGTCGCGGTCCAAGTCCGCACCGGCGATCCGCCAGCCGAAACGGTTGCCGTCGGCCGGCTCGCCGGGCACGCCGTCGGTGGCCCGATCGAGGGTGACAGCGTTGTCGCGGTCCAGTCCGTCGGGCGTTCCGTAGAAGACCGTGACGTAGCCGGCGGAACCCTCGCCGGAGGAGCTGCCGGACGCACCGACAGCCATGTCCTGGTAGCCGTCGCCGTTGAAGTCCTCCTCGACGGCCGCGGCGCTGGGCTTCTTCGCGCCCTTCGCGCCCTTCGCCGAACCGTCCTGCGCGGCGGAGGCGAGCGCCGGCACGGCAGCGGCGGCGACGAGCGCGGTGGCCGCGCCGGCGGCGACCAGCGCGGCCGTACGGCGGTTCCGGCGGGAGCCGGGTTTCGCGGAAGGTTGTTCCATGGGTCCTCCCCCAGGGTCGACTGCGCCCCGCGTTCCGGTGAACACGGGGTGAATGTCGCCGAGTGAGACGAGTGAAACGGGCCGCCGGTTGCGCGGCGCCCGGCCCCGATGTCCGGGAGGCCCCGGCCGACGACCAACCTCCGGCTCGGGCCCTAGCCCAGGACCGCCTGCGCGTCGATCTCGATCAGCAGCCCGGCGGGCAGGCCGACGTACACGGTCGTACGGGCGCCCGGAACCTCGACCCGGTCGGCCAGGTACTCGTTGAAGATCTCGTTGAACTCGACGAAGTGCGCGGTGTCGGTCAGGTACACCCGGGTCATCACCACGTCCTCCCAGCTCGCACCGGCCTCGGTCAGGACCGCCTCGACGTTGGCGAAGGTCTGGAGGGTCTGCTCGCGCAGACCGGGCCCGGCCGGGGTCGGGGCGACGCCCTCGGCAGCGGGCAGGAAGCCGACCTGGCCGGCGACCTGCAAGATGTTCCCCTTGCGCACACCGTGCGAGAAGCGCGCGGGCGGAGTGGTGTGAGTGGCGGGCGTGTAGGCGGTCTTGGGGTGCGACATGGGGGCGTGACCTCCGAAGGCGGGCGCGGTACGGAGTCGGCGCGGCGTGCGCGGTACGGCGGCGGCCGGCGCCGGCCGTACCGACCGGAAACCGTGCGGCACAGCCCGGCACCGGCCGGCACCCGTCGACCCGCGACGGACATGTCCGGACAGCGACCGCTTGATTGATCTGGACCTTTCCCTTGATCCTAGGCGGAGTTCACTCCGCCTAGGATCAAGGGAAAGGTCCAGATCAATCAAGCGGTCGCTGTCCGGACATGTCCGTCGCGGGTCGACGGGTGCCGGCCGGTGCCGGGCTGTGCCGCACGGTTTCCGGTCGGTACGGCCGGCGCCGGCCGCCGCCGTACCGCGCCCGCCTTCGGAGGTCACGCCCCCATGTCGCACCCCAAGACCGCCTACACGCCCGCCACTCACACCACTCCGCCCGCGCGCTTCGTCCGGGCCCGGCCGGGGTCGGGGCGACGCCCTCGGCAGCGGGCAGGAAGCCGACCTGGCCGGCGACCTGCAAGATGTTCCCCTTGCGCACACCGTGCGAGAAGCGCGCGGCCTCGCTCTTGGCCTCCGAGAAGTCCGCCTCGGAGACGGGGAGTTGCCAGGTCTCGCGGGCCACCGTCAGCCGGCCGTCCCGGTCCTCGACGAGGACGTCGCCGCTGCGCACGGTGAGAGTGCTGAAGGGGTCGACGGTCTGGTCTACCATGGCGACGTGCCGGTCCTCGGGGCGGGCCAGCGAGGGCTGGCTGCGCGTGGACCACTTCAGCGGCAGCTCCTTGGGCAGCGTGGGCAGCAGCCGCGGGCCGGGTCCTGGAGGTACTCGTTCAGGCTGCGGTGCTCGATGAGGACGGTGCTGGGCTCGCCGGTGCTGCCGGAGGTGTGGCTGACGTACGCGAGCGCACGCGGGTGCACGGGCCCCTCGGCCTCCGCCGGGCCGGTACGGAACCGGAGACCGGCCCCGTACCGGCCCGGCGGAGGCCGAGGGGCCCGTGCACCCGCGTGCGCTCGCGTACGTCAGCCACACCTCCGGCAGCACCGGCGAGCCCAGCACCGTCCTCATCGAGCACCGCAGCCTGAACGAGTACCTCCAGGACCCGGCCCGCGGCTGCTGCCCACGCTGCCCAAGGAGCTGCCGCTGAAGTGGTCCACGCGCAGCCAGCCCTCGCTGGCCCGCCCCGAGGACCGGCACGTCGCCATGGTAGACCAGACCGTCGACCCCTTCAGCACTCTCACCGTGCGCAGCGGCGACGTCCTCGTCGAGGACCGGGTACGCCCGGCTCGGGTCCGGCCGCTCCGCCGCAGGTGGTCGCGCTCGCCGAGGAGCGGCTCGACCACCGGTTCAAAGGCCTGCCGCCGGATGCGGACGGCCTGACCGTCCGGGAGTTCGCCGGGCAGCGCCGCGAGTTGTTCTCCGGAGGCTTCACCACGCCCGTACTGGCGCTCTCCGCCGAGGCGTTGGAGCACAACCTCGCGGCGCTGGAGGGTTACACCGAGCGGCACGGGCTGGCCTTCGCCCCGCACGGCAAGACCTCCATGGCCCCACAGCTCTTCGCCCAGCAATTGGCGCGCGGCGCCTGGGGCATCACTCTGGCCAACCCCCACCAGGTGCGGGTGGCCAGGGCTTTCGGCGTCTCCACCGTCTTCCTCGCCAACGAGCTGGTCGACCGGGCGGCGCTGCGCTGGCTCTCCGGCGAGCTTGAGGCCGACGCCGGTTTCCGGCTGGTGTGCTTCGTCGACTCGGTGCAGGGCGTGCGGCTGATGGACGAGTCGCTGCGCGAGGCGGGCGGCAGTCGGCCGGTCGAGGTGGTGGTGGAGCTGGGCGCCGGGGCCGGCGCCCGCACCGGCGCGCGTACCGCACAGGAGTGCGCGGCGGTCGCCGACGCGGTGGCACGCACCCGTACGCTCCGCCTGGTCGGTGTCGCGGGGTACGAGGGCGAGGTGCCGGGCGCGACGCCCGAGACGGTGCGCGAGTGGCTGCGCCGACTCACCGCGCTGGCCCGCCGGTTCGACGCCGAGGGCCGGTTCGCCGGAGTCCGGGAGATCGTGGTGAGCGCGGGCGGCAGCGCCTGGTTCGACGCGGTGGCGGAGGTCTTCGGGGACGCACAGGAGCTCCCGGAGCTGTCCGCTCCCGTACTGCGGCTGCTGCGCTCGGGCGCGTACGTCTCGCACGATGTGGGCCACTACCGGGAGTTGACGCCGTTCAACCGGGTGCCCGACGAGGGCGGGCTGCGATCCGCGTTCGTCCTGTGGTCGCAGGTGGTCTCCCGCCCCGAGCCCGGCCAGGCGTTCCTGAACGCGGGCAAGCGGGACGCGGCGCACGATCTGCGGCTGCCCCGGGCGGAGTTCGTACGGTCCGGCGCGGGCGGCGAGGTGCGGCCCGCGGACGGGGTGGAGATCGTCAAGCTCTCCGACCAGCACGCCTGGGCCGAACTGACGGGCGCGGGCAGGGAGTTGGAGGTCGGCGACTGGGTCGGCCTCGGGATGTCCCACCCCTGCACGATCTTCGACCGGTGGCAGCTGATCCCGCTCGTGGCGGCCGACGGCACCGTCACCGACTGCGTCAGGACCTTCTTCTGAGCCCGACAGGGCCGTCCCCCCGGCCCGACCGCGACGACCTGCCGGACCCGAACGACCCGCCCGGCCGCCGGGTCCGCAACGGCCCAACCGGCCACCACGACCCGACCGGCGGCCGGGTCCGACGCGTCCCGTCGGGGAGCACGGCGGGCACGCCAGGCTCGGACACCGGCCTCGACACCGTGATCCGCGGCGCGACCCTGGTCGACGGCAGCGGCGCCCCCGCCCGCCCGGGCACGGACGTCGGGCTGCGCGACGGCCGTATCGCCGCCCTCGCGCCGAGCGGGCGCGGCGCGCGGCTCACCGGCCGCAGAGTGCTGGACGCCGACGGGCTGGTCCTGGCGCCCGGCTTCGTCGACATGCACGCGCACAGCGACCTCGCCCTGCTCAGCGACCCCGAGCACACCGCCAAGCTCGCCCAGGGCGTCACCCTGGAGGTCGTCGGCCAGGACGGCCTCTCCTACGCCCCGGTCGACGACACCACCCTGCCGCAGGTCCGCCAGGCCATCACCGGCTGGAACGGCGACGGCGGCGACCTCGACCTCGACTGGCGCGACGCCGGCGGCTACCTGGACCGGCTGGACCGCGGTGTCGCGCTGAACGCCGCCTACCTCCTGCCGCACGGCAACATCCGTATGCTCGCGGCCGGTTGGGAAGACCGTCCGGCGACGGAGGACGAGCGCGCCCGGATGCGCCGTTTGGTGGCCGAAGGGCTGGAGCAGGGCGCGGTGGGCCTGTCCGCCGGGCTGACGTACACCCCGGGCATGTACGCCGGCGACGACGAGCTGGTCGATCTCTGCCGGGTGGTGGCCTCCTACGGCGGCTACTTCTGCCCCCACCACCGCTCGTACGGGGCGGGCGCGCTGACCGCCTACCGGGAGATGATCGCGCTCGCCCGCACTTCGGGCTGCGCGCTGCACCTGGCCCACGCCACGCTCAACTTCCCCGTCAACAGAGGCCGTTCGGCCGAGCTGCTCGCACTGCTGGACCAGGCGCTGGCCGAGGGCGTCGACCTGAGCCTGGACACCTACCCCTACCTCGCCGGCTGCACCACGCTCGCCGCGCTGCTGCCCAGCTGGGCAGCCGAGGGCGGTCCGGAGGCGACCCTGGAGCGGCTGCGCGACCCGCTCGTGCGCGACCGCGTCCGGCACACCATGGAGGTCACCGGCTCGGACGGCTGCCACGGTGTGCCGGTCGACTGGTCGACGGTGGAGATCTCCGGCGTCGCCGACCCCGCGCTCGGCGGCTGGACCGGCCGTCGCCTCTCCGGCTTCGACGAGGCCGTGGAGCTGCTGCTCGCCGACCGCCTCGGCAGCACGATCCTCCAGCACGTCGGCGACGAGGAGAACGTCCGCGCGGTGATGCGGCACCGCGCCCATACCGGGGGCAGCGACGGCATCCTGCGCGGCGCCAAACCGCATCCGCGCGCGTACGGCACCTTCCCCCGCTATCTGGGCCACTACGTGCGGGAGTTGGGGGTGCTGACGCTGGAGGAGTGCGTCGCCCGGCTCACCTCGCGCCCCGCCGCCCGCCTCCGGCTGCCCGACCGCGGGCTGGTGCGCGAGGGGTACGCGGCCGATCTCGTGCTCTTCGACCCGCTGACGGTGGCGGCCGGTTCGACGTACGAACAGCCGCGCACGCCCCCCACCGGCATCCCGTACGTGCTGGTGAACGGCGCACTCGCGATCGACGGGGGCCGCCGCACCGACGCGCTGGCCGGGCGTTCGGTGCGGCGCACCCCGCTCCCGTAGCCAAACCGCGCCGCCCCCCTGGCGGCTGCGGGGCCGGCAGACCTCGGGAAGGCGCGCTCAGGCGTGCTGGTAGGCGACGAGCGAGATGCCGATGTAGTGCGTGAAGAAGGCCGCCAGGGTCAGGGAGTGGAAGACCTCGTGGAAGCCGAACCAGCGCGGTGAGGGGTTGGGCCGCTTGAGTCCGTAGATCACTCCGCCGACGCTGTAGAGCACGCCGCCGACGATGACCAGGATCAGTACGGCGAGCCCGCCGGTCCGGAGGAAGTCGGGCAGGAAGAAGACAGCGGCCCAGCCCATCGCGATGTAGCAGGGCGTGTAGAGCCAGCGCGGCGCGCCCACCCAGAGGACCCGGAAGGCGATGCCGGCTGCCGCCGCCACCCAGACCCCCCACAGCAGTGCCTGCCCCTTGGCCCCTTCGAGCAGCAGGATCGTCAGCGGGGTGTAGGTGCCGGCGATGATCAGGAAGATGTTGGCGTGGTCCAGCCGCCGCAGCACCGCCTCCGCGCGCGGACCCCAGTTCCCCCGGTGGTAGAGGGCGCTGATGCCGAAGAGCAGGCAGGCGGTGAGGGTGTAGATCGCACAGGCGGCACGGCCGCGCGGAGAGTCGGCGAACGCGGTGAGGAAGACACCGGAGACCAGCACGGCGGGGAACATCCCGGCGTGCAGCCAGCCGCGCAGCCGCGGCTTGATCTCCTGGTGGACGAAGTGCGCGGCGCGCTCCGCGGGTGCGGCAAGCGCAGCAGCGGCAGCGGAACCGGACGCGCCTCCCTCGGACCCGGCGGCGGAGGACCCCTCGGGCTCCGCGGACGCGGGCTCGGGCCCCGTCGAGCATTCGGACATTTCAGCGGTGGTGCCCCCGGCAGGCTGAGTCGTGCCGGAAGCAGCGTCGATACGACCGTCGGCGGCACCCGTCACCTCCGAGGACGCTCCGGCGGGTTCGTGCGCGGCAGCAGTCATGGGGCCAGGCTACCTACGCCTCCGTAGGTTTCGGAGTGGGGCCCGCACCACCAACTCCCGGTGGCAGCAGGGGTGACAGGGGAAGTGGTGCTGCTCACCTGTCGACCCCCTGGACACATACGAGCGCGAACGCCATGATCAGATGAGCGTGGTCGACACCGGATGAGCATCGCCGCAGCATCCGGGTCGCAGCCCCCAAGGGGTCAGGACGCGGATTCACTCCCACCGCGACGTGGGACGCATCCGTACACACAAAGCAACAAAACCCTCAAACACTCTGGAGCGATTGTGGCGCGCAGCTCTGCGGCTCCCACCACCACCGAGGTCCCCACCCACCACCGTGAACTGGTCGCATGGGTGGACGAGATCGCCGCCCTCACCCAGCCCGACCGAGTCGTCTGGTGCGACGGCTCGGAGGCTGAGTACGAGCGCCTGTGCGAGGAGCTCGTCGAGGCCGGCACCTTCACCAGACTCGACCCCGACAAGCGCCCCAACTCCTACTACGCGGCCTCCGACCCCTCCGACGTCGCGCGCGTGGAGACCCGTACCTTCATCTGCTCCGAGAAGGAGGAGGACGCGGGCCCCACCAACCACTGGAAGGCCCCCGCCGAGATGCGGGAGATCTTCACCGGTGACGGCGAGCAGGGCGGCGTCTTCCGCGGCTCGATGCGCGGGCGCACGATGTACGTGGTGCCGTTCTGCATGGGCCCGCTCGGTTCGCCGCTCTCCGCGCTCGGCGTGGAGATCACCGACTCCGCGTACGTCGCGGTCTCCATGCGCACCATGACGCGGATGGGCCGCCCGGTGCTGGACGAGCTCGGCGAGGACGGCTTCTTCGTCAAGGCCGTGCACACCGTCGGCGCCCCGCTGGCCGAGGGCGAGCAGGACGTGCCGTGGCCGTGCAACGAGACCAAGTACATCTCGCACTTCCCCGAGGAGCGCGAGATCTGGTCCTTCGGCTCGGGCTACGGCGGCAACGCCCTGCTCGGCAAGAAGTGCTACGCACTGCGCATCGCCTCGGTGATGGCCCGCGACGAGGGCTGGCTCGCCGAGCACATGCTGATCCTCAAGCTCACCCCGCCCGCCTCCGCTTCCGGTTCGACCGAGCCGAAGTACGTGGCCGCGGCGTTCCCCTCGGCCTGCGGCAAGACGAACCTGGCGATGCTGGAGCCGACCGTTCCGGGCTGGACGGTCGAGACCATCGGCGACGACATCGCCTGGATGCGCTTCGGCGACGACGGCCGGCTGTACGCGATCAACCCCGAGGCCGGCTTCTTCGGCGTCGCGCCCGGCACCGGCGAGCACACCAACGCCAACGCGATGAAGACCCTCTGGGGCAACACGGTCTTCACCAACGTGGCGCTCACCGACGACGGCGACGTCTGGTGGGAGGGCATGACCGAGGAGGCCCCCGCCCACCTGACGGACTGGAAGGGCAACGACTGGACCCCCGAGTCGGGGACCCCGGCCGCCCACCCCAACGCACGGTTCGCGGTGCCGGCGGCCCAGTGCCCGACCATCGCGCCCGAGTGGGAGGACCCGAAGGGCGTGCCGATCTCGGCCATCCTCTTCGGCGGCCGGCGCGCCACCGCCGTACCGCTGGTGACGGAGTCCCGCAGCTGGCAGCACGGCGTCTTCCTCGGCGCCAACGTGGCCTCCGAGAAGACCGCCGCCGCCGAGGGCAAGGTCGGCGAGCTGCGCCGCGACCCGTTCGCGATGCTGCCGTTCTGCGGCTACAACATGGGCGACTACATGGCCCACTGGGTCAAGGTCGGCCAGGACGCTGCGGCGCGCGGCGACGGCGACAAGCTGCCGAAGATCTACTACGTGAACTGGTTCCGCAAGAACGACGCCGGCAAGTTCGTCTGGCCCGGCTTCGGCGAGAACAGCCGCGTGCTCAAGTGGATCGTCGGCCGGCTCAACGGCGAGGCAGAGGGCGTCGAGACCCCGATCGGCGTGCTGCCCACCAAGGAGGCCCTGGACACCGAAGGCCTCGAACTCTCCGACGCCGACCTGGAGTTCCTGCTGACGGTGGACAAGGAGGAGTGGCTCGAGGAGGCCGCCCTGGTCCCGGACCACCTCAAGACCTTCGGCGACCACACGCCGGAGGAGCTGTGGGAGGAGTACCGCACCCTCGTCGAGCGGCTGGAGCGCGGCTGAGCCGCGGCGCGGTGATCGACGGCGCGCGGACCCGGGGCTGAGCCCCGGCCGAGGAACGCGCGACGAGCAGAGAAAGGGCCCGGGCCACCGCCCGGGCCCTTCGCCGTTGCACGCCGTCCGAGCCCTTCGCCGCGCACCGAAGCCCAGCCGTCCGCGGGCCCTTCGCCGCGACCGAGCCCGACCCGGTCCGGACGCTCCGGCCCGTCCGGCCGCGCCGCCGAGTGCCGTGGGGGCGAGCCGCACCCGCGGTGGCGCGGTGCGCGCCGCCGGGCACCCGGTGCGCGGTACGCGGTACGCGGTACGCGGTCGAGCCAACCGGGTGCGACCCCACGAGCCGCACGCGGCCCGTACGCACCGCGACCGGCCTGCACCTACAGGCCGAGCGCCGCCGCGTGGTAGCTCAGCCGGGCGGCGGCCAGCGCCTCGCCCGGCACGTCACCGCGCGCGGTGGCGACCACCAGGGCGTTGCCCGCCAGCGTGTGGGCGCGGCGGTGCAGCGACTCGACGTGCTCGGGCGAGCTGTCGCGCACCGAGGGCTCGGCGCGCAGCGGCGGCTGTCCGTCGCCGAGCCGCGCCACCTGGACCGCGAGCCGGTTGGCGGCGGCGTTGAACTCGGGGCTCGGTGTCAGCGCGCGCAGCTCGTCGGTGACGGTCAGCAGCGCGGTCAGACAGCCGGCCAGCCGGATGTCCAGCTCCTCCTCGCGGGAGCGGTGCGGGAAGTCCTCGGCGGCAGGCTCGGTCATGGTGTGCACCGACTTGTCGCGGATCTGTTCGTACATGGATGGCCTCCTGGCGCGGGTGCAGGAAACCAGCCTAACTTGGACTCTGTCTAAAGTTGTAGTCAGTACGAGCAGAGTGACGTGCTCAGTGCTGGCTGTAGCCGTCGAGGAAGTTCCCGATCCGCTCCACCGCGTCGCGCAGATCGTCCGGCGCGGGCAGGGTGACGATCCGGAAGTGGTCCGGTTCCGGCCAGTTGAACCCGGTGCCGTGCACGATCATGATCTTCTCGGCACGCAGCAGGTCGATCACCATCTGCCGGTCGTCCTTGATCTTGAAGACCTTCGGATCGAGCCGAGGGAAGGCGTACAGCGCGCCCTTGGGCTTCACACAGGTCACGCCGGGGATCTGGGTCAGCGTCTCGTACGCCGCGTCCCGCTGCTCCTTGAGCCGGCCGCCGGGCAGCACCAGATCGTTGATCGACTGGTAGCCGCCGAGCGCGGTCGCCACCGCGTGCTGCACCGGCATATTGGCGCACAGTCGCATGTTGGCGAGGATCGTCATGCCCTCGATGTAGCTCTCCGCATGCGATTTGGGACCGCAGATCGCCAGCCAGCCGCTGCGGTAACCGGCCACCCGGTAGCTCTTGGAGAGGCCGTTGAAGGTGAGCGTGAGCAGGTCGGGGGCGACGGCGGCCGTCGGGTGGTGGACGACGTCGTCGTAGAGGATCTTGTCGTAGATCTCGTCCGAGCAGACCACCAGATTGTGCCGACGGGCGATCTCGGTCAGCGACTCGATCATCTCGCGCGAATAGACCGCGCCGGTGGGGTTGTTGGGGTTGATGATCACCAGCGCCTTGGTGCGGTCGGTGATCTTGCGCTCGATGTCGGCCAGGTCCGGCATCCAGTCGGACTGCTCGTCGCAGCGGTAGTGCACGGCCGTACCGCCGGAGAGCGAGACCGAGGCGGTCCACAGCGGATAGTCCGGCGCGGGGACCAGCACCTCGTCGCCGTCGTCCAGCAGCGCCTGCATCGCCATCTGGATCAGCTCGGACACGCCGTTGCCGAGGTAGATGTCCTCGACCGAGAGCTGGATGCCCTGCGTCTGGTAGTGCTGGACCACCGCCCGGCGAGCCGCGAGCAGTCCCTTGGCGTCGCCGTACCCGTGTGCGTGGTGCACCGAGCGCAGCACGTCCTCGAGGATCTCCGGCGGACACTCGAAGCCGAACGCGGCCGGGTTGCCGGTGTTCAGCCTGAGGATGCGGTGACCTGCCGCCTCAAGCCGCATCGCCTCCTCAAGGACCGGGCCCCGGATCTCGTAGCAGACGTTGGCGAGCTTGGTTGACTGGAGTACCTGCATAGTCCGTCACGATACGGCCGGGCCGGGCCGGGCGCTCGGTGTTTTTCGCCACCCCGGGAAGCCCCGCGGGCGCCTCCGGCCCAGCTCGCGGCGTTACTTGAGCCTGCCGGCCGAACGCTACTTGAGCATGCCGGCCAGCACCGCCGGCTCGGCCGTGGGAGCGTCGCAGACGAAGTGCCGGCACACGTACGCGCCCGCACGACCGCCGACCAGCGGACGATCCGCCAGCAGTGGCACGCCCTCGGTGCCCACCTCCCCCGCCGCGACCGCGGCGCCCGGAGCGGTGGACAGCAGCGCGGCGCGGTGCAGCGCCGCCCGGCCCGGGTCGCCCTCGGGCCCGACGATCGCGATCTCGCGCGGGCCGTCCAGCGCCGCCTCGGCGACCGACAGCCCCCAGCCGACGAACCGCGGCGCCCGCGGGCCGAGCGCCTTGACCATGCCCAGGCCCCGCTCCGCCGCCTCGCGGTGCCTGCTGCTCCCGGTGTACGAGGCGTAGGCCAGCAGCGCGCCGACCGCGGCGCTCCAACCCGAGGGCGCCGCACCGTCGGTGGGGTCCTGCGGGCGGCGGATCAGCTCCTCGGCGTCGTCGGCGGTGTCGTAGAACGTGCCGTCCGGCGCCACGAACCGCTGGAGCACCGTCTCCAGCAGCACCCCGGTCAGATCGAGCCAGGGCGTCTCGCCGGTTACCGCGTACAGCGTGAGCAGCCCCTCGGCGGTGCTGCCGTAGTCCTCCAGCACGCCGACGCTCTCGCCCGCCAGGCCGTCCCTGGAGGTGCGCGCCAGCCGGCCGCGCGAGTCCAGATGGATGCCGACCAGCAGATCGGCCGCGCCCGTCGCCGCCTCGATCAGATCCGGCCGGTCGAAGTACGCGCCGACTTCCGCCAGCGCGGCCACCACCAGTCCGTTCCACGCGGCGACGACCTTGTCGTCCCGGCCCGGACGCGGACGCTCCTCCCGCGCCGCGTACAGCCGCTCGCGCACCGAGGCCAGCCGCTCCCCCTCCAACTCCGGTGCACCCACGGGCCGTTGGGGGCGCTGCAACACCGAGGCGCCTTCTTCGAAAGTGCCCTCCTCGGTCACACCGAAGTACGCGGCTGCGGCTGCGCCGTCCTCCTCGCCGAGCACCTCGCGCAACTGCTCGGGAGTCCAGGCGTAGAACGCGCCCTCCTTGTGGTGACCGTCCCCGGCGCCGGGGACGGCACTGTCCGCGTCCAGCGCGGAGGCGAACCCGCCCTCGTTGGTGCGCAGTTCACGCACCAGGAAGTCGGCCGTCTCCAGCGCGACCCGCCGCGCCGACTCCGCCCGGGTCGTACGCCACAGATGCGCGTACAGGCGGCAGAGCAGCGCGTTGTCGAAGATCATCTTCTCGAAGTGCGGAACCTTCCACCGGGCGTCCACCGAGTAGCGGGAGAAACCACCGCCGAGCTGGTCGTAGATACCGCCCCGGGCCATCACGTCGCACGTCGACTGCACCATCTGCAACGCACCCTGCGAACCGGTCCGGGCATAGTGCCGCAGCAGGAACTCCAGCGCCATCGACGGCGGGAACTTCGGCGCACCGCCGAAACCGCCGTACATCGCGTCGAACTCCTTGGTCAGCCCCAGCAGCGCGGCACTCATGTCCGCCGCGCCGGGCAGCTCCGGCGTGCCCTCGCCGTACTTGATGCGCCGCCCGGCCAGCTCGCGCGCGATCTGCCCCGCCGTGTCGTCCACCTCGCCGCGGCGCTCCTCCCACGCGGCCTGCACGCCCTCCAGCACCTCCTGGAAGGACGGGACCCCGTGCCGGGCGGTGGGCGGGAAGTAGGTGCCGAAGTAGAACGGCTCGCCGGTCGGGGTGGCGAACACCGTCATCGGCCAGCCGCCCTGCCCGGTCGCCGCCTGCACCGCCTCCATGTAGACGGCGTCGACGTCCGGACGCTCCTCGCGGTCGACCTTGATGTTGACGAAGTACTCGTTCATCAACGCGGCCGTTTCCGCGTCCTCGAACGACTCGCGCGCCATCACATGACACCAGTGGCAGCTGCTGTAGCCCACGCTCAACAGCACCGGCACATCACGCCGTCGCGCCTCCGCGAACGCCTCCGGCGACCAGGGCCACCAGTCCACCGGATTGTCCGCGTGCTGAAGCAGATAAGGCGAGGTCGCATCGGCCAAGCGGTTCATGCCGCCCAGCCTCTCACAGCGCTCGAACCCACCGAGGAAGCCCGCCGAGCCCGCTCACTCCGCCGAAATGCCCCCACCCGTTACTGCGTGGTGGGGTGAGTCCTTCCCGCCCGATCCGGGCAGCCCGGCACCCTCGGAACAGTAGGCTTGACGCAGCAGCGCCGGACCTGCCGAGACCTCTCGAAGGAGGTACACCATGACCGCCGAGATGGTGGCGCCCGCGTGGATGCACACACAGATCAGCGCGGAGCAGTACGACTCCTGGTCCGAGGAGCAGTGCGCCGGCATCGAGATCGTGGACGGGATGGTCGTCGTGAGCCCGAGCGCCTCCAAGCGGCACAACCGGCTGGCCCGCATCCTGGCCAACGCCCTGGACACCGCCGCGGGCCAGGACTGGAACGCGGACACAGACTTCGACGTCCGCCTACAGGACGTTCCCCTCACCAACCGCCGCCCGGACGTCACCGTCTACCGGGCGGAAACCATCGACCTCACGCCCACCCGCCCCGAGCACGTACTCCTGGTCGTCGAGGTGGTGTCGCCCGGCTCTGAGACCACCGACCGGATCGTGAAGGTGGACCAGTACGCCAAGGCCGGCATCCCCTTCTACTGGCGCATCGAGCAGGCCGCCACCGGCGTTCCGATCGTCTACACCTACGTCCTCGACCCCGCCACCAAGGCTTACCGGGACGGCGAGATGTTCACCGGCGCGATCAAGACTGCCGCTCCGTTCCCCGTCACTGTCGACCTGGGCACCGTCTGACAGCGCCAGAAGATCCCTCATGACGAAACACAGGGGAAAGCGCAGATGGGGTGCGCTCAGGCTTGCGGCTGAACAGTTTGAGCATTTGCAGAGCGACCTGGATCTCCTGGACCGCACTGGTGCGGTCGTCGTCACTTGCGTGGAAGTGCATGGTCTTGTTACGGATCTTTCGAACCCGGTCCATGCGTTCGGCGAAGCTCTGCTGCGGAAACTGCCAACCTGTTGCCTGCCAAACGTCATCCCGCTTGAGCAAGCTGATGTAGTTGTCGGTTCCCGCATACGCGCCCACCCCTTTGTGTGCCCCCGGTTGACCGCACGGTCACGGCAGGCGGGAGCTGGACCCGTGGGTGGCCACCACCGATCAATGGCAGCTGACAAGGCGTCAAATCGAGACGAACCGAAGCATGGTGCTGCTCGCCGGCCCCGACGGGCGCGCGGCGGTGCGCGGCGGTGCGCGGAGTCGGCGGTCATCGGACGCCGAAATCGGGCAGGACGAGGGCCGAATGGGCCGAGTGGGGTTGCGGTGACGGCGCGCTGCTCAGATCGCGCAGGCGTTCGTTGCGCTGCGCGAGGGCGCGGGCCGTGGTCGGGAAGAGGAGGGCGCCGCCCTTGCCGACGAGGTCCTGGTTCCGGGTCACGAAGTCGCGGGTGGTTCTCTCGTGAGCGGCGAATCCCGCCGCGTGCTCGCGGCCGGCCAGCGAGCCCGCGAGCACGTAGGCGCTGACGAGGGCCAGGCTCGTGCCCTGGCCGGTGAGGAACGAGGGAGCGTGGGCGGCGTCGCCCAGCAGCGCGACCCTGCCGCTGCTCCAGCGGGGCATGCGGATCTGGCCCACCGCGTCGAAGAACACGTCGTCAGCGTCGCGGAGGGCGGTGAGCATGTCCTCGACCGGGGGCCCGGCGTCGGCGAAGACTTCGGCGAGCAGCCGGCGCGCGGCTTCGCGTCCGCCGAAGGCGTCGGAGGGCGGCACCGGCCGGGCGAAGTTCAGGAAGGCGTGAACCTCGTCCTCGTCCCCCACGGCGTAGAGGGCCGCGGCCCTGCCCGGGGTGTTCCACATCAGCGTTTCGTGGGAGAGGCCGAGCGTGTTGCGCATGGTGAACACGGCGAAACAGTGGCCGAGGTACCGCTGGAACCGTTCCTCCGGCCCGAACTGCAGCTCCCGGGTGGCCGAGTGCATACCGTCCGCCCCGAACACCATGTCGAAGGTACGGCTGCCGCCGGCGCGGAAGGTGACGTCGACTCCGTGGTCGCCCTGGTCGAGGGTCTCGACGGAGTCGTCGAAGCGGAACTCCACGTCGTCCCGTACGGCCGTCCAGAGAGCGTGGGCGAGGTCGCCGCGCCGTATCTCCAGGTCGCGACCGGCCGCCCCGCCGGTGACGGCGTGGGGGTGGAGCGAGGCCGCTTCACTGCCGTCGCCGTTCAGGAAGGTGAGGCGGCGCAGGTCGATGTGCTGCTCCCGGAGCCGCGGGAGGAGCCCCATCCGCTCGACGACGTCGAGTGCGGTGCCGCGCACGTCGACGGGGTAGCCGCCGCTGCGGAACGTACCGGACTTCTCCACGACCGTGACCGCGAAGCCGTGGCGGTTGAGCCAGAAGGCCAGGGCGGAGCCCGCGATGCCGGCTCCGGAGATCAGGACGTCGCGCCGAGGTGCGGAACGGGTGTGCGTCGGCCGGTCGATGTGGGTCATGCGGTGACTCCCTTGCGCAGAGTGCGAGTGACGAACAGGGCGAGCGATGTGACGACGCCGGCCAGGAGGAAACCGGTCACATAGGCCGATTCGGCCGCGACCCGCGTTCCGGAAGGGGTCGCCGAGGTGAGGAGGGCACCGGCGAGCTGGACGCCCACGGCGTAGCCGAGCACGCGGCTCACCAGGATCAGGCTGGTGGCGATGCCGGTGTCGCCCGCGTCGACGGCGGTGGCGGTGCTGGCCATCAGGGCCGTGACGCACAGGCCGTTGGCCAGCGCGATCAGCGCCTTGGCGACGACGAGATGCCAGATCTCGGTGTGCACGGCTGCCAGTGCCAGCAGCGAGACCGCCATCATGACGACGCCGGCGTTGACGACCGCCCGCGACCCGAACCGCCGGTCCCCCATCCCGCCGAGCGGCCCGGCCAGTGTCGCGGCGAGGGCGCCGGGCAGCAGCAGGAGGCCGATTTCGGTGGCGCCGGCACCGAACCCGTACCCGTCGCCGCGCTCGTCGAGCAGCTGGGGAACGAGGAAGACCGCCGCCGACGTGCCGAGGCAGATCACGAACGTCAGCACGCACGCCTTCCAGATCGCGGGCCGCGCCAGCATGCGCAGATCGATCATCGGTGCGGTCGCGCGTCGCTCGACGGACACCCATCCGGCGACGAGGGCGGCCAGCAGCACGCCGAGGAAGCCGAACACCAGTGGCTGCGAGCCGGCTTCGGGCGCCAGCGCCAGCAGGAGCATGAGTGTGGCCAGTGCTCCGCTCAGGAGCAGCAGCCCCGGCCAGTCGATTCCGGCGTCGCGGGGCCGGCCGGGCGGGTCGGAGGGCATCAGCCGGTGCAGGAGCAACGTGGCGCCGGCCACCGCGATCGTCGGCAGCGCGAACATCCAGTGCCTGGAGAGTGCTTCCGCCACCGGCCCGGCCGACAGCATGCCGACCATCGCGCCCCCGACGAAGAGCCCGCCGACAGCGCCGATGGCCACCTTCGACTGTCCCGCGGGGAGGTGTTTGCGCACCACGATGAAGGACAGGGGCAGCGCCCCCACCATCGCGCCCTGGAGCACCTGGCCGAGCAGCAGCACGGGCAGGTTGGGCGCCAGGGAGGACACCGTTCCGCCGACCACGACCACTGCCATCAGCCGGATCAGCACCTTCTTCCCCCCGTAGCGGTCACCGAACGAGCCCGCCAACGGCGTGACGAGCGCACCGGTGATCAGGAGCACGATGCTGAGCAGCGCCCCTTCGGACTGGCTCAGGTCCAACTCGCGTTCCAGCAGCGGGATCGTCGGTGCCACCACCGATTCCAGTGCGCCGGTGGACAGCGCCAGAAAGCCGAGTGCTCCGATGGCGGCCCTGCCCGTGCCGGGTGGGTGAGCCTGGATCGTGGTCATGAACGTCCTCTCCGTCCTTGCCGGGTGAGGGCCGTACGGAGGCCGTCGACCCAGCGGTCGCGGAACCGGCCGTCGTGACGGAACCCCTCGTCGTCGCGGTGGGTGCGCACCGGGTTCGCGGTTCGCCTCGCGCTGACGGAGTGAGGGTGCGGGAGCGGCAGAGCGCCGGGCGTCGTACCGGGGAGCCAACGTGGGCGTGCTACCCCGGTAGGGGGTGGGGGAGAGGCCGAGCGCACGCGATCCGCGGGGCGCCCCAGCCGGGAGAGCACCGCACCTCCTCCACTCCCGCGGAGAGGCCGGGACGGCGGGACGGCGCGGACGGGCGATCCCCGCCGCGCCGGACGGGCCGGACGGGCCGGGGCTGCCTACTCGCCCGGGGTCACCAGTCCGGACTCGTACGCGAAGACCACCGCCTGGGCGCGGTCGCGCAGATCGAGTTTGGTGAGCACGCGGCTGACGTGTGTCTTCACCGTCTGCTCGGCCAGTACGAAGGTCTGGGCGATCTCGGTGTTGGACAGGCCGCGGGCGACCAGGGTGAGGACCTCGGTCTCGCGTTCCGTCAGGCCCTTGAGCCGCAGCGCGGGCCTGCTCCGTGCCGAGGGCCGCTGCCTGGCGAAGTCAGCGATGAGCCGGCGCGTGACGGAGGGGGCGAGCAGCGCGTCACCGGCGGCGACGACGCGTACCGCCGCGATGAGGTCGGCGGGCGGCGCGTCCTTGAGCAGGAAGCCGCTCGCTCCGGCCCGCAGCGCCTCGTACACGTAGTCGTCGACGTCGAACGTGGTGAGCATCAGCACTCGCGGTCGGTGTGTCACGGCCGGGGCGGGTGCGAGCAGTTGGCGCGCGGCCTCCAGACCGTCCATGCCGGGCATCCGCACGTCCAGCAGCACGACGTCCGGGTGGGTGCGCCGACTCAGTTCGACGCCCTGGGCGCCGTCGGGGGCCTCGCCCACCACGTCGATGTCGCTCTGGGCGGCCAGCAGCGCGGCGAAGCCGGCCCGCACCATGGCCTGGTCGTCGACGATGATGATGCGCGTCGTCACGTGAAGTCCTTCTCTTTCAGAGGGAGTTGGGCGGCCACCCGAAATCCGCCGTCCGGGAGTGGTCCCGCGTCCAGAGTGCCGCCGGCAAGTCGCGTCCGCTCACGCATGCCGACGAGACCGTGCCCGGTCCCGCCCGCTTCGAGCGGCCCGGCGGGTGCCTGGGGCGGTGGCCCGTTGACGACCAGGACGGTGAGCAGTTCCCCGCCCCCGACGTCGGCGGGGTCCGACGCCGACACCGACACCTGCGTCGTGGCTCCCGGTGCGTGCCGCACGACGTTCGCGAGAGCCTCCTGGACGATCCGGTACGCCGTGAGCCCCACCGCTTCGGGCACTTCGACCTCGCAGGGGGTGAACTCCACCGGTCCGCCCGCCCTGGCCGTCGCCTCCACCAGCTGCCCGATCCGGGTCAGGCCCGGCTGGGGCACCAGTTCGCCGGGCGCCTCCTCGCTCCGCAGCACACCGAGGAGACGTCGCATCTCCCCGAGCGACTCCCGCGCGGTCGTCGCGATGGACGTGAACTCCTCCCGCACGTCCGGCCGCAGTGTCGGGAGACGGTACTCGGCCGTGTCCGCCTGCACCGTGATGACGGACATGTGGTGCGCCACCACGTCGTGCAACTCCCGGGCGATACGGGCGCGTTCCTCCAGCAGCGTCCGCCGACCGCGCTCGGCCTCGCTGATCGTCTTCTGCTCGACCAGCCTGCGCTGCACCTCGTACCGTTCGCGCAGCGCCACGGCAAGAACGAGTGCGACGCCGCTGAGGACAGCGAGCAGGGTGCCGTTGCTGTTCGCGCCCTCGGGCACGGCGAACTCCAGGCCGACGAACGCGACCGCCGTCAGCGACCACACCAGCAGCAGCGTCCGGCGCCGCTCGCGCAGGCCCAGGGCGAGGCAGAGACCCACGTACCCGACGATCTGCATCGGCGTGAACGGCCACAGCAACCGATCCGGGAAGTCGGCCACGAGCAGGACCAACGCTCCGGCCACATCGGCCGCGAGGATCACGCACCAGGACCACAGCGGGCGGACGACAGCGAGCAGCAGCGGTGCCACCTGCGCGACGGCCAGGACGCCGGCGACATCGGCGCCCAGGCCGTAGTCCGCGGTGAGGACCACGACGGTGGTGGGGAGCAGGGCGACGCTCAGCACGAACGCCACGCCCCAGGGCAGCAGTCGCACCCACTGGCGCGACGCTTCCGCGAACAGCGCGCGCGGGCGTTCCTTCACCGCAAGCATGGGCTCCACCTCCGTGTGGGCGACGAGTCGGCGTCGGCGAACGCGAACGCGCCTGCGTCGGCTGGAAGCTGACGCCACCGTAGCCAGCGGGCGCAGCCGCTGCCAGGCCGGCCCGGACGGTACGCGCAGAACGCGAGCCCGCTGCCGTTCCCACGGCGTTCGGGCCGCCGCCGTCCGGCGCGGAGCAGCCGGGCCCGGAGGGTGTGCCGTGGCCGGCTTCGTTGACGGCTTCGCGGACGGGACGCCGTCGCGGCCGAGCGGCTCGTACGGGCGGGTGCGGCACGTGCATCGCGACGGGACGGGGCCGGGACCGGGACGGAAACGGGACGGGCCGGGCGGGACGGGGTTGGGTTCTCCCGCGGGGGGCGGCGGACCGTTGCGGGTTGACGAGAGCGAAATTCTGCCGGCGCATTTCCTTTTGCACGATCGAACCAATTCGGGGAGTTCCGAGGGGGTGATGGTTGGAGGTTCGACCAGAGGGTGGTGCGGGTGTGTGGGCGGTCTTGACGGTGGGGCGGGTGCGGCCTAGGTTCGGGCCGACCGGTTCATGAGCTGCCGAAGGAGGCGACGTCGGATGAACACCCTCTCCGACCTGCACCGCCTCGCGCAGCAGACCGCCTGGGTTCCGGGCCGCGTCGCGCACGGCCACTAGCCGCGCGACGCCTTCTGCTCTGCCCGTACGCGGCCCTGCCTCTTCCGTTCTCCGTCATCGCCCGCGGCCTGTCGTCGCGCGCCGACGCGTGTCCGGGCCGCGCCGCCGAAACAGAAATCTGCTTTTGAATGGCGACTAGAATATTCCGTACGAGCGCACTCCGAAATGAGGATCTGCGATGGTAGCGGCCCGGATCACGGTCAATGGGAAAGAGACACCGCTTTCCCCTTCCGCACCGCATGTGACGGCTCTCGATTTCCTGCGGGACCGCGGCCTCACCGGGAGCAAGGAGGGCTGCGCCGAGGGCGAGTGCGGGGCCTGTTCGATCATGGTGGCCCGCCCGGGGACGGACAAGCCGACGGACTGGGTGCCGATCAACGCCTGCCTGGTTCCGGCCGCGGCGCTGGACGGCCAGGAGGTCGTCACCTCGGAGGGTCTCGCCACGGCCGGTGAGGCCGGCGCCCCGCCCGAACTGCACCCGGTGCAGCGGGAGATGGCGATGCGCGGCGGCTCCCAGTGCGGCTACTGCACGCCGGGTTTCGTGTGCAGCATGGCCGCGGAGTACTACCGCCCCGGCCGGTGCGCGCACGCGCAGCCGGATGGCGAGGACGTTCAGGGTGACGAGCCGGCCGTCGACGGCGAGCACGGCCCGAACGGTTTCGATCTGCACGCGCTGAGCGGCAACCTCTGCCGCTGCACCGGCTACCGGCCGATCCGCGACGCCGCGTTCGCCGTCGGCGCCCCGGAGGAGGACGATCCGCTGGCCCGGCGCCGCGAGCAGGCGCCCCCGGAGCCCGTCGCCACCGAGTACGCCCGGGACGGCAGTGCGTTCCTGCGGCCCGCCGGCCTCCCCGAGGCGCTGCGGCTGCTGCGCGAGCGGCCCGAGGCGGTGGTGGTCGCCGGCAGCACCGACTGGGGCGTGGAGGTCAACATCCGCGCGCGCCGGGCCGAGTGCGTGGTGGCGATCGACCGGCTGCCGGAGATGCGCGAGATGCGCGTGGAGGCCGACCACGTCGAGATCGGGGCGGCGCTGACGCTGACCGAGATCGAGCGCCGGCTGGAGGGCACCGTCGACGGCAGCGTACCGCTGCTCGCGAAGCTGTTCCCGCAGTTCGCGTCCCGGCTGATCCGCAACGGCGCGACGCTCGGCGGCAATCTGGGCACCGGTTCCCCCATCGGCGACAGCCCTCCGGTGCTGCTCGCGCTGGAGGCCTCGCTGGTGCTCAGCGACGCCGACGGGGAGCGCGTGGTTCCGCTGGCGGAGTACTTCACCGGTTACCGGCAGAGTGTGCGCCGGCCGGACGAGTTGATCCGCGCGGTGCGGATCCCGCTGCCGCTGTCCCCGGTGACCGCGTTCCACAAGATCGCCAAGCGTCGCTTCGACGACATCTCCAGCGTGGCGGTCGCCGTCGCGCTGGAGATCGAGGACGGGGTCGTACGTCGCGCACGCATCGGTCTGGGCGGTGTGGCCGCCACTCCGATCCGCGCGCTGGCCGCCGAGGCGGCGCTGGAGGGCGAGCGGTGGACGGCCGCGACCGTCGAGTCCGCAGCCGAGATCCTCGGATCACAGGGGACCCCGATGAGCGATCACCGCGCCAGCGCGGAGTACCGGGCCGCGATGCTCGGCCAGAGCCTGCGGAAGCTGTACGCACAGACCAACGAGGCGGTGCCGTCATGAGTCATCTTTCCCAGCGCCCCGACGCACCCGTGGTGGGTGTGTCGATGCCGCACGAGAGCGCCGCGCTGCATGTCACCGGCGCCGCGCTCTACACCGACGACCTCGTCCACCGCACCAAGGACGTGCTGCACGCCTACCCGGTGCAGGTGATGAAGGCCCACGGCCGCGTCACCGCGCTGGACACCGAACCGGCACTCGCGGTGCCCGGTGTGGTGCGGGTGCTGACGGCGGCCGACGTGCCGGGCGAGAACGACGCCGGCATGAAGCACGACGAGCCGCTCTTCCCCGAGGAGGTCATGTTCCACGGCCACGCGGTGGCCTGGGTGATCGGCGAGAGCCTGGAGGCTGCGCGGCTCGGTGCCGCCGCCGTCGGGGTGGAGATCGACGAGCTGCCCGCCCTGGTCACGCTCGCCGACGCGATCGCCGCCGACAGCTACCACGGCGCCAAACCGCTGATGGAGACCGGCGACGCCGCCGCCGGGTTCGCCGAGTCGGCCCATGTCTTCACCGGTGAGTTCGAGTTCGCCGGGCAGGAGCACTTCTATCTGGAGACGCACGCGGCGCTCGCCCAGGTCGACGAGAACGGGCAGGTGTTCGTCCAGAGCAGCACCCAGCACCCCTCGGAGACGCAGGAGATCGTCTCGCACGTGCTGGGCGTTCCGGCGCACGAGGTGACAGTCCAGTGCCTGCGCATGGGCGGCGGCTTCGGCGGCAAGGAGATGCAGCCGCACGGCTTCGCGGCGGTCGCGGCGCTCGGCGCCAAGCTGACCGGCCGCCCCGTGCGGTTCCGGCTCAACCGCACGCAGGACCTGACGATGTCCGGCAAACGGCACGGTTTCCACGCGACCTGGCGGATCGGCTTCGACACCGACGGCCGCATCCAGGCCCTGGAGGCGACGCTGACCGCCGACGGCGGCTGGAGCCTGGACCTGTCCGAGCCGGTCCTCGCCCGCGCGCTGTGCCACATCGACAACACCTACTGGATCCCGAACGCACGGGTCGCCGGCCGCATCGCGAGGACCCACACGGTCTCCAACACCGCATTCCGGGGCTTCGGCGGACCTCAGGGGATGCTGGTGATCGAGGACATCCTCGGCCGCTGCGCGCCCCGACTGGGCCTGGACGCCACGGAGTTGCGCGAGCGCAACCTCTACCGGCCCGGCCTCGGCCAGACCACGCCGTACGGGCAGCCGGTCACCCAGGCCGAGCGGATCACGGCCGTCTGGGAGCAGGTCAAGGAGAACGCCGGCGTCGCCGACCGCAGGCGCGAGATCGCCGCCTTCAACGCGGCGCACCCGCACACCAAGCGGGCGCTGGCGGTCACCGGCGTCAAGTTCGGCATCTCCTTCAACCTCACCGCCTTCAACCAGGGCGGCGCACTGGTGCTGATCTACAAGGACGGCTCGGTCCTCATCAACCACGGCGGCACCGAGATGGGCCAGGGGCTGCACACCAAGATGCTCCAGGTGGCGGCGACCACTCTCGGCATTCCGCTGGAGCGGGTGCGGCTCGCCCCGACCCGTACCGACAAGGTGCCCAACACCTCGGCCACCGCGGCCAGTTCGGGCACCGACCTGAACGGCGGTGCGATCAAGAACGCCTGCGAGCAGCTGCGCGAACGCCTCCTCCAGGTGGCCGGCTCCCAGCTGGGCGCCAACGCCTCGGACGTACGCATCACCGGCGGCGTCGCCCGTGCGCTGGGCCGGGACACGGAGTTGGCCTGGAGCGACCTGGTGCGCACGGCCTACTTCCAGCGGGTGCAGCTGTCGGCGTCCGGCTACTACCGGACGGAGGGGCTGCACTGGGACGCGAAGACCTTCCGTGGCACGCCGTTCAAGTACTTCGCCATCGGCGCGGCCGTGGCCGAGGTGGAGGTCGACGGCTTCACCGGCGCGTACCGGCTGCGGCGGGTGGACATCGTGCACGACGTCGGCGACAGCATCTCCCCGCTGATCGACATCGGCCAGGTCGAGGGCGGATTCGTGCAGGGCGCCGGCTGGCTGACCCTGGAGGAGCTGCGCTGGGACACCGGCGACGGTCCGAACCGAGGCCGGCTGCTGACGCAGGCGGCGAGCACGTACAAGCTGCCGAGCTTCTCCGAGATGCCCGAGGAGTTCAACGTCGCGCTGCTGGAGAACGCCACCGAGGAAGGCGCGGTGTACGGGTCGAAGGCGGTGGGCGAGCCCCCGCTGATGCTGGCGTTCTGCGTACGGGAGGCGCTGCGGGAGGCAGCGGCGGCCTTCGGACCCGCGGGGGTCGGCGTCGACCTCGCCTCGCCCGCCACTCCGGAGGCGGTGTACTGGGCGGTCGAGTCGGCCCGCAGTGCGCACGACGAGGGGCGGGCCCCGTCGAGGGTCGGTCTCGCCGACGACGGTCTGCCCAGCGGCACCGGCGCACTGAGCAGTGCCTGACATGAGCTGGGTGTCCGCAGTCGCGCGGTTGCGGGCACGCCGGGAGCCCGGCGTGCTCGTGACCGTGGCGACCGTGCGCGGCCACGCACCCCGCCGGGCCGGGGCCAAACTCGTGGTGGGGCGCGAGGAGTCCTGGGGCTCGATCGGCGGCGGCAACATCGAGGCCGTCGCGATCGACCGGGCCCGCGAGCTGATCGGCACGGCCGAACCGGAGCCGGAGCTGATGGAGTTCGCCCTCAACGACAAGGTCGGCAACGCGCACGGGGTGCAGTGCTGCGGAGGCGTCGTCTCCGTGCTGCTGGAGCCGTTGCCGGTGGTCCCGGCGGTGGCGGTCTTCGGCATCGGACACGTCGGGCTGGAGCTGGCACGTGTGCTGGCGCGACACAGCCTCGACCTGCATCTGGTCGACAGCCGGTCGGAAATACTCACGGACGAACGGCTCACGGTGCTGGCGGACGCGGTGGCCCAGGTCCGGGTGCACCACACGCCGCTGCTGCCGGAGGAGGTGCTGTCCGAACTCCCCCCGGGCGCCCACGTGTTGATCATGACTCATGACCACGCCGAGGACGCCGCGCTGGTC
Source organism: Streptomyces tardus (assembly GCF_018101125.2). Classification (GTDB taxonomy): domain Bacteria; phylum Actinomycetota; class Actinomycetes; order Streptomycetales; family Streptomycetaceae; genus Streptomyces; species Streptomyces tardus. The sequence goes on from NZ_JAELVF020000001.1 coordinate 713,415, forward strand.
GACGCCTCGCTGCGCACCAGCGGTCTCGGATCGATCGGGCTGATCGGTTCGACGGCCAAATGGGCGCGTTTCCGCCGCCGGTTGGCCACCGAGGGCGGCCACGAGGAGGCCGCCATCGACCGGGTCAGGACCCCGATCGGCATGCCCGGCATCGCCGGCAAGGAGCCCGCGACCATCGCCGTGAGCGTCGCGGCGGACCTGCTGCGGACCTTCGAGCAGGAGCGCGCCACCGCGCCGCCGGAGCCCGGCGGGACGGGCGACGGGGCGGGCGGCGGTGCGTCCGGAGGCGCATCCGAGGGCGCGTAACGGCGGTGCACAGGGAGGCACTTCCGACGGTGCCGATGGCGGTGGGCCCGGGAGCGGTTGACCGGGGCGCCGCGTCAGCCCCTTCCGTCAGCCGGTCCGCACCCGGCCCGACCCGGGCTCGTTCCGATCGGCGCCCGGCCCGGTCCGCACCCGGCACGCCCTCGGCTCGGCCCGATCCGCCGCCGGCCCGCGCGGAGGCGCGCCTGCGGCGGGTGCGGCTGGCAGTATCCGCGGCAGGGGAAACGCGGTGGTTCCGCCCGGTGTCGGCCCACCCGGCCGGTTCCGCGCCCGGAGCCGCGACCGCCGTCGGCGGTGGTGCGCCGCCCGCAGCGGTGCGTCGGCGTCACTGTCGCCGCCGCGGGCCCCGCGCGGGCCGTCCCCGTACGCCGACCGGAAGGGGACACCACGTGGAGACGCCGCACTGGCTCTTCGGCGACCAGCTCGGACCGCACTTCACCGCGCCCGGCGGGGGCGGGCCGCGCAAGGCCTCTCCGGTGGTGATGATCGAGGCGCGGTCGGTGTTCCGGCGGCGGCGCTTCCACCGGGCGAAGGCCCATCTGGTGCTGTCCGCGATGCGGCACCGGGCGGCCGAACTCGGCGAACGGGTGCGGTACGTACGGGCGAGGACGTACCGGGAAGGGCTGCGGGAGGCCGTCGGCGACGCGGAGGTCACCGTGCACCGGCCCACCTCGCGGGCGGCGATGGCCCTGGTGTCCGCGCTGCCGAACGTACGGGTGCTGGACGCGCGCGGATTCCTGGTGCCCCGGGAGGAGTTCGGGCAGTGGGTCGCGGGGCGGTCCGACGCGCAGCTGCGGCAGGAGGACTTCTACCGCTGGGTCCGTCGTCGGCACGGGCTGCTGATGGAGGGGGACGAACCGGCCGGCGGCCGGTGGAACCTCGACCACGACAACCGCCTCCCGCCGCCCTCGGGCGCGGAGCGGCTGGACACACCCGCGCCGTACCGGCCGCGCGAGGACGCGATCGACGACGAGGTGCGCGCTGATCTGGACCGCTGGGAGCGCGAGGGGGAGGTGGAGTTCGTCGGCCGCGACGGGCCGCGACTCTTCCCCGCCGACCGCCGGGAGGCACGTACCGCGCTGCGCCGCTTCCTCACGCACCGACTGGCGGACTTCGGGGCGTACGAGGACGCGGTGCTCGCCGCCGACCCGGTGATGAGCCACAGCCTGCTCTCCTCCTCGCTCAACCTGGGGCTGCTGGACCCGTGGGAGTGCGTGGCCGGGGCCGAGGCGGCGTGGCGGGCGGGCGAGGTGCCGCTGAACAGCGCGGAGGGCTTCGTGCGCCAGATCGCGGGGTGGCGCGAGTACGTGTGGCAGCTCTACTGGCACTTCGGCGAGGAGTACCGGGACCGCAACGCACTCCACCACACGGCCGAACTCCCCGACTGGTTCCTGGAGTTGGACGCCGAGGCGGTGACCGCGCGCTGTCTGTCGACGGTGCTCGCACAAGTGCGGGACACCGGTTGGACGCACCACATCCCGCGGCTGATGGTGCTCGGCAGCCACGCGCTCCAGTCGGGCTGGGACCCGCGCGCGGTGACCGACTGGTTCCATCGGTGCTTCGTCGACGGCTACGACTGGGTGATGCTCCCCAACGTCGTCGGGATGTCGCAGTACGCCGACGGCGGCCGGATGACCACCAAGCCGTACACCTCCGGCGGCGCCTACCTGAACCGGATGACCGACCTGTGCGGGCCCTGCGCCTACCGTCCGGACCACCGCACCGGCGGGCGGGCCTGCCCGTTCACGGCGGGCTACTGGGCGTTCCTGCACCGGCACCGCGAGCGGCTGGTCCACAACCCGCGGATGGCCCGGCCGGTGCACGGCCTGGACCGGCTGTCCGACCTGGACGAGCTGCTGCGCGAGCACCGGCGGAACGTCGGCCGTACGCCCTGAGCACCCGGCCCGCCGTCCGGCCCCCTCCGCAACGGGAGCCGGGTCGGGCGCCGGGTCGGGCGCCGGGTCGGGCGCCGGTACCGCCCTCTCGTTTCGGCCGCCGCTTCGGCTCATCGCCGGTCCCGCCGCCCGTTCCGCCGTCCGGTCGGGCAGCGGGCGGCGGAACGGGCCCGGGCGGCGGCGGGCTCAGTAGTCGATACGGTCCGGCTTGGCGATCCAGGCGTCGAAGGGGGCCGTGCGGTTGGGCAGTTCCAGCTGCTCGATCCCGGTGGGCCACTGCGACTGCGGGCGCTTCTCGAAGAGGTCGTAGAACTTGCGGTCGTCGAAGCCGGCCACCGCGGCGTCGTCGCGGTCCGCGGCGTACACGATCCGGTCGACCCGCGCCCACAGCGCGGACGAGAGGCACATCGGACACGGCTCGCAGGAGGTGACCAGCACACATCCCTGAAGCGAGAAGGTGTTGAGCTTCTGGCAGGCGGCGCGCATCGCGCTGACCTCGGCGTGTGCGGTGGGGTCGAGGTTCACGGTGACCTGGTTGCTGCCGAGGGCGACCACTTCGCCGCCCCTGGCGACCAGGGCGCCGAACGGGCCGCCGCCGTCCGCGACGCTGGCGGTGGCGATGCTGATCGCCTCGTCCAGCCAGGCGCGTTCGAGCTGCTGGGCGTTGGTTTCCGGAGTGTGCGCGGTCACTGTCACTTCTTTCGCAGAGGCGGGCAGGGGCGGAGTACGGGCCGGGTGTACGGACGACGCGGCCGGACGTGCCGGGCGGGAGTGCGCCGTGGTGGGCGAACGGCCCGTACGGCCGAGGGAGTTGCCGCGCCGGCGGGTCCGAGTGCCCGGGCCTCCGTGCGCACCGGTCGCGCCGCACGGCGGCCGGTGTGTCGACGGAGTTCCGCGGCGGCTCGTCCCGCGGCGCACCGCGGCGTTCCGCGGGTGTGAGGAGTCGGAGATCAGCCCGACGCCCGGGTCCACCGCGACCGGCCAGGGGCGGAAGACATGAAGAGACCAGCGGGCCCGGACCTGCTCTTCGTGGATTGCTACAAGGGTGCTCCGTCTCCTGCCCCCCGCCGCCGGTCGGCACGCGCACGGCGTCGGGAAGTCCCCGCGCCGTGTGTGACGCACGGCCCCTGCGCTCGTATCCGCCCGGCACGCCTCGCGCCCGCCCGCTTCCGTGCGGCGGCTGCTCCGCGTCGTGGGTCCGGCCCGGATCTGCCGCCAGGAGTGCCTCGCCGCATGCGAACGGCCCGCCACCGGACCAGTGAGAGTCCTTGTGAGTGACTTTCACTGTTGCGTGGCGGGCCGTCGTGGCGTCTACGGGTTTCCGCGCGTTGCGCGGGGCTCGGTCAGAAGAAGTGCTTTCGGCCGCCGACCGCACGGCCGGTCGCGCCGAGTACCCACAGAATCGCGCCGATCACGAGCAGGATTCCACCCACCGTGGACAGCAGGGAGATCCCGGCAAGCATGCCGACAATCAGCAGGATGGCACCGAGAATAATCATCTGGGCCCCCTTTCTCTGGGCTTGTGTGCCGCCGTTCGGTACAGGGGTGCCCCGGGCTCTCCGGTGCTGTTCCCACGCTCGGGCCGGCGGCCGGCCCTGGCGAGCGTCCCTGTTCCCGGCGTCCGTTGTGACGCCGAGTCTGTCTGGTGCCCCAACCTCTCTCCGTTATGCATCCGTTGCCAAATTCGCCGGTGCACAACGGGTGTCCGGGAACATTCGAGACTAAACCGCCCTCACCATCAGGAACCGGCCGCAACGACCCCCAGATGGAGTGCGGCGAAACCGGTGCCCACACTGAGCACGACGTTGAGGACGGCACGGCCCCGGGCGCCGGACTCGGCGAGCCGCAACGTCTCGTAGGAGAAGGTCGAGTACGTGGTCAGCGCGCCGCACAGCCCCGTACCGAGCAGGAGCCGCAACGAGTCGGGGACCGCGCCGTGGAGCGCGAGACCGGTCAGGACCCCGAGGACCAGGCATCCCGCGACGTTGACGGCGAGGGTGCCCCAGGGGAAGCCGGAGTCGTGGCGGCGCTGGACGCCGACGTCGGTGAGGTAGCGCAGGGGCGCGCCCAGCGCGCCGCCGAGCAGGACGAGCAGCCAGTTCACGGGCGGCGGTCCGCACACGCGCCACACGCGCCACACGCGTGCTGCCGGGCACCCGGGGTGGTGCGCGTGTGCGGCGGTGGTGCGGTCGGGGGCGTCATCGGGTCCTCCTGAATCGTGCGGCTGCTCGGGCGCGCCGCCGGCCCTCCTCGCCGAGGGCCGCCCGCGTCCCGCGCGCCGGACGGTCCGCCGACGCCTTCCGCCGCACACGTCGCCGGACGAGCCGGCGGGTGAGCCGGAGGGCGATCGTCACCGCGGCGAGAGCCGCGAGCAGGGTGAGGGCCAGGTAGGCGTACGCGGTACGCGGCCGGCCCTCGGCGAAGAGGTGGTGGATGTCGGCGGCGTAGGCGGAGAAGGTCGTGAACCCGCCGAGCACCCCGGTGCCGAGGAACGGCCGCACCAGCGGGTGGACGGACCGGACCTCGGTGACGAGCACCATGAGCACCCCGATCGCCGCGCAGCCGGCGGCGTTCACGGCCAGGGTCGTCCAGGGGAACGCGCCCTCGGCGGTCGGCCCGAGCACCCCGGCGCCGTACCGCGCGCAGGCGCCCAGCGCCCCGCCGAGGGAGACGGCCGCGACGACCGACAGCTCCGCCCGGCGCGCGGCCGGTGGCGACCCGACCTCGTGCAGCGGTTCCACCTCGGCCGGGCGCGGCTCGGGCGTGGACATCGGGTGCACCTCCTCTCCTCAAGCCGTCCGCCGGACAGCGGGCGCACGGCTCGGCGGGCGGTCGCACCGGGCGCCGCAGCACCGCCTCCCGGTCAGCCCGTCCATCCCCGGCTGCCGCCGGGAATGGGGGCGTCGGGGTCGTAGGGCTTGCGGGTGAAGACGAAGGTGGCCAGGTCCAGGTGGCTCACGCTGCCGTCGGGCGCGCGGCACAGCCGCAGGGTCTCGCCCGAGAAGTACCCGTCCAGACCGCGCCAGGTGCCGTCCTCCTCGGGGCTCAGCCGGGTCCGGCGGCCCGGCCCGGAGAGCGGCCCCAGCTCCAGCGCGCGCCCCGGTCGCAACCGCAGTACGAACGGGGTGGCGCCCCAGTACCAGGGGCCGGTGAGGGCGACCAGCTCCGGATCGGCGTCCGCGGCGGCCAGCGGACGCCAGGGTTCCGGGCAGCGGGGTTCGTGCTCCAGCACGATGCGGATCAGGTCGCTGCCGGCGGCCATCACCGCCGGACCCGAGGTGGCGTTGGTGAGCACCACGGCGCCGACCCGCTCCTGCGGGTCGACCAGCAGGCAGGCCAGGAAGCCGGGCATCGAACCACCGTGGCCGACGAGCGAGCGCGACGCCTGCTCCGTACCGGGCCAGCCCGGCGGCGTACGCAGCAGCTGGACGCCGAGTCCGTGGCTCGCGTCCCAATTGTCGTGCGCGGGCGGGGAGTTGGGGGTGCGCAGCTCGACGAGGGTGTCGACGGACAGTACGTCCCGGCCGCCGTCGCCCGCGAGGAAGCCGGCGAAGCGGGCCAAGTCGTCGGTGGTGGACCAGAGTTGGCCGGCCGGCGCCATGGTGCCGGTGTCGGCGAGCGGCTCCTCCAGCAGGACGTCCGCCCAGGGCGCGACGGCCCAGCCCCGTACGTGCGGCCGGCGGGGCAGCAGGGTGGTGTCCCGCATGCCGAGCGGCTCCAGCACCTCCCGGAGCAGCGCCTCGTACCAGCCCTCGCCGCGCAGCCGTTCGACGAGCGCCCCGAGGTAGGCGTAGCCGGGGTTGCTGTAGTGGTGTCGGCGGCCGGGCGGGAGCGGCCTGGGCTCGCCGTCGAGCAGATCGCCGATGTCCGGCCGCAGCTCGCCGGGGGTCCGCTCCCACCAGGGGCCGCGCGGTTCGGCGGGCACGGCGGCGGTGTGCGCGAGAAGTTGGGCGATCGTCGCGGTGGGGGCCTGGGTGCCGGGGAGGTGGCGCTCCAGCGGGTCGGCGAGGTCGATGAGGCCCTCGTCGCGCAGCCGCAGGACGAGTACCGCGACCAGCGCTTTGGTAAGGGAGCCGATCCGGTACTGGGTCCGGGGACCGGGCTCGGGGTCGGCGCCGGGGCCGCGGTCGGGCTCGGGGCCGCGGTGGGACTCCGGGCCGCGATCGGGCTCGGGTGCCGGTCCGGGGTGGGCGCTCGCGGCGCCGGGACCGTGCGCTTCCGGGCCCGGGTGCGGTACGGGGTCGGCGCTGCTCCGCGCGCCGCTCCAGACGGTCTGCCCGTCCCGTACGACGGCGGCGACGACGGACGGCGTGCGCCCCTCGGACTGGGCGACGGCGAGACGGTGCGCGAGGGCGCGTTCGGTGGCGGCAAGCAGCATGGCGACGAGGCTACTTGGGCCGGTCGACATCGTCCGCCACCGACGGGCCGCGAGCGTACGCCTGCCCGCGGGCGCGGCTCCCTGCGCCGGCCGGCGGGCCGGCAGGGAGCAGCGCACGGCTAGGCGGCCTTCGAACTCCCCCTGCGCGGCAGGAGGTTGGCGGCGAGGGCGAGAGCCAGCCCGAACAGCACCCAGCCGACGAGCACGAGCAGTGGTGCGGTCGTACCCGCTCCGTCGAAGTAGGCGGTGCCGCGCAGCAGGCTGCCGGAGGCGCCGGGCGGCAGGAGCTGGCCGAGAGTGGCCCAGCCGTCGGGCAGCCAGTCGCCCCCGGTGGCCAGCCCGGAGAGCGGGTTGCCCAGAAGCATCATCGTGCCGACGCCCGCGCCCAGCCCCACCGTGCCGAGGAGGGCGTGCAGACCGAGGAAGGTGTACGAGAGCGCCGCCATGCCGAGTGCCAGCCCCAGGGCCTCCGGCACCAGCGGACCGTCCAGGGTGCCGGTCACCCGGGACAGCACGGTGGCGACGGCGAAACCCGCCAGCAGCGAGAAGAGCCCGGCGCCCGCCAGCCGCAGACCGACTCGCCGTCTGCCAGGGAAGAGCTGAAGGAAGCCGACCGCAGGGATGACGCCGCCGAGGATCATCGGCAGTGCGGCGGCGCTGAGTCCGGTGCCCTGCGGATCGTCCGACGGGAAGGGCGCCAAGTCGGTGACTTCGGTGGCCAGTTGGGCCCGTTCGGCGATCCCCTCGCCCATCGCCCGTAGGGCGTTGGCGGCGGGCGGCCCGCCGGCGGTGGCCGTGTAGACCTCGACGGCCCGCTCACCGACGACGAACCCACCGCTGATCTCGCGGTCCCGCACCGCCCGGCGCAGCTCGGCCGGACTCTCGTACCGCACCAGCTCGGGCCGCGGACCGCCCTGCGCCTCCGGCCCGGACGGCAGCGCGGCGGCCTGGGAGCGCAGTACGCCGGTCCGCAGATGGTCGGGCCCGCTGTGCGTGGCGGGCAGCGCGAAGGCGAGCAGCATCAGGGTGATGAGGCAGGTCATGGCGACGGCGACACCCACGACCCTCCCGCCCGTACGCCCCGCGCTCCCGCTGCGACCCGCGTCCGCATCGGTGTCCGGACTGCGGCCCGCGCCCGCGTCCTCGCTGCGGTCGGCGTTCGCGTCCTCACTGCGGCCCGCGCCCTCGCTGTGGCCCGCCTCGGCGGCCCGTCCGGCGCTCTGCGCGGGTCGGGCGTGCTCCGTACGGTCCGTGTCGTCCGCCCCGCCCGTCCGGCTGGTGCCTCCCGCAGGGCGAGCGCCGCGCTCCCCCGCATCGCGATGATCCACAGCGACCTGCTTCCATGCGGTGTTCGAAACCGGCCGGGCGTCCGCACGCGCCCGGTCCGACTGTCCACACCGTACGCTAGGTGGAAGTTTTTCTTCCACCTGTCTCGCGAGGAGGCCCCATGCGCGCTGACGCACGCGCCAACCGACAGGCCGTGGTGGAGGCGGCGCGCTGGGTCTTCACGGAGGAGGGCACCTCGGTGGCCATGGAACGGGTCGCCGCGCGCGCCGGGGTGGGCATCGCGACGCTCTACCGCCGGTTCCCCAAGCGCCACGACCTCGTCCGCGCGGTGATCGTGGACATGTTGGAGGCGATCGGCGAGGCGACGGAGCGCGCCCGGGCGGAGTCGGGCGGCGACGCCGCGCAGGCGTGGGAGCTGTTTGTACGCTCGCTGGCCCGGCTGCGCTTCGGCCTGCTGGTTCCCACGCTCGCCCGGCACCTCGCCCCGAGCGTCGAGGACGACGCCGAGCTGCTGGCCCTCGCGGAGGAGCGGTACGCGGCAGCCGCCGACATCTTCGAACGCGCCCAGCAGGCCGGGCACCTGCGGGCCGACGTGACGCCGGTCGAATTGCAGATGATGCTCTCGGCGGTGGCCCGCCCGGTTCCGCGCATGCCGGAGGCGACAGGCACCCGGCTCGTGGAGCGGTTCGTGGAGGTGGTGATCGAGGGGCTGCGGGCCCGACCCGGCGTCCCGCCGCTGCCCGGCCTCCCGGTACACCGCGAAGAGCTGCTGGAGGCGGTCCGCACCGAACAGGTTTCCGAGGGGTGACACCTGCACCGGCCGCGCCCCTCCCCGGCACCACTGCCACACGTGTTCTCCCCGCGCACGGAACGTCCCCGCGCGCGGAGCATCCCCGCACACGCGGAGCGTCCCGAACACGCCGCCGCTCAGGGCGTGTTCGGGACGCGGTCCGCTGCGACCCGGACGGGCGTCACTGCCCGCGGGGGCCCTACTGGACGCCGAGCGCGGCCAGTTGGTCGGCGAAGGGCACGACCTCCTCGTCCCGCGGGCTCCCGTCCCGCGGCTTCCGGACCGCCGGGGCGGCACCGACGAGCGCGGCCAACTCACCTGCCGCACGGTCGATGCGGGACGGCAGGTCGGCTGTGTGCGCGTCCCCGCCGGCCCAATCCTCGGAGGCGGCGAAGACGGCCGTCGGCACCGGTGCGGCGCGCAGATGCGCGAAGAGCGGGCGCAGTGCGTACTCCAGCGCCAGCGAGTGCCGCGCCGTACCGCCGGTGGCCCCCAGCAGCACGGGGGTGCCGTCCAGCGCCTCGCGGTCCAGCACGTCGAAGAAGGACTTGAACAGTCCGCTGTAGGAGGCGGCGAAGATCGGGGTGACGGCGATCAGCGCGTCCGCCCGCTCGACGCTCTCCAGCGCCTCGCGGAGCGCGGGGCCGGGGAAACCGGTGACCAGGTGATGGGCGATCTCCGTTGCCAGGTCGCGAAGTTCGACGACGCGCACCTGCACCGAGCCCCCGCCCGGGCGGGGTTGGGCCTCGGCGTGCGTCAACTCCCCCGTACGGGCGTCGAGTCGGCGCACCACCGCCTCGACCAGACGGTCGGCGAGCAGCCTGGTGGAGGACGGCTTGCCGAGGCCGGCGCTGACGACAGTGAGGGTGACGGGCTCCATGACGGGCTCCTCTCCGAGGGGTGAACGGGGAGCGGGCGGCGGACGGGCGGCGCCCCGACGGGAACGCCGCGCCCGTCCGCGCGGTCAGGCGCCCGCGGTGGCGACGGCGGACGCCTGCGCCAGGCGCGCGGCGTGCGTCGGACCGTCCGGCACCTCCGCGGGGCGGCCCTTGGCGAACTCCTCCCGCAGCACCGGCACGACCTCCTCGCCGAGCAGGTCCAGCTGCTCCAGCACAGTCTTCAGCGGAAGGCCTGCGTGGTCCATCAGGAACAGCTGGCGCTGGTAGTCGCCGAAGCTCTCGCGGAAGGTCAGCGTCTTGTCGACGACCTCCTGCGGGCTGCCGACGGTCAGCGGCGTCTGCTCGGTGAACTCCTCCAGCGACGGCCCGTGGCCGTAGACCGGCGCGTTGTCGAAGTACGGCCTGAACTCCCGCACCGCGTCCTGGGAGTTGCGCCGGATGAACGCCTGGCCGCCCAGGCCGACGACGGCCTGCTCGGGGGTGCCGTGGCCGTAGCTCGCGAAGCGCCGCCGGTAGAGATCGATCAGCCGCTTGAAATGGTCCTTCGGCCAGAAGATGTTGTTGGCGAAGAAGCCGTCCCCGTAGTACGCGGCCTGCTCGGCGATCTCCGGACTGCGGATCGAGCCGTGCCAGACGAAGGGCGGTACGCCGTCCAGCGGACGCGGCGTCGAGGTGAAGCCCTGGAGCGGGGTGCGGAACTTCCCCTCCCAGTCCACGACGTCCTCCCGCCACAGCTGCCGCAGCAGCGCGTAGTTCTCGATCGCCAGCGGGATGCCCTGCCGGATGTCCTGCCCGAACCACGGGTAGACCGGCCCGGTGTTGCCGCGGCCCATCATGAGGTCGACGCGGCCGTCGGCCAGATGCTGGAGCATCGCGTAGTCCTCGGCGATCTTCACCGGGTCGTTGGTGGTGATGAGCGTCGTGGAGGTGGAGAGGATCAGCCGCTCGGTCGCCGCCGCGATGTACCCGAGGAGCGTGGTGGGCGACGACGGCACGAACGGCGGGTTGTGGTGCTCGCCGGTGGCGAAGACGTCGAGGCCGACCTCCTCGGCCTTGCGCGCGATGGCCACCATCGCCTTGATCCGCTCACCCTCGGTGGGTGCACGACCTGTCGTCGGGTCGGTGGTCACATCGCCGACAGTGAAGATGCCGAACTGCACCGCGTTCACCCCTTCCGTATTGTTGATGCTTCAACTACCACCCACAACATACCCTCCCCGCGCCGTATTCCCGGCCCGCGAGGAGAGGTCCGGCGACGGTCCGCGACGGGTTCGCGGCAGCCCGTCGCCGAAGTCCCTCGGACGCGGCGGGTACCCCCGGGGCCCGTGCGCGTACCCCGCGGTCCGTACCCCGGCGCACCTGCGGCCCGGCACCCGCGGGCGCCCGCGGGTACCGGTTCCGCCCTAGGCTGGGCGGCATGGACACCGACGACCGGCGGGACCCGCTGGAGCGGCTGCGCGAATGCTGCCTGGCCCTTCCCGAGGCACACGAGGGCACCACCGTGCACCACCCGAGCTTCAAGGTGCGGGACCGGACCTTCGCGATCCACGCCGACCGCGAGGGACCGGACGTCTGGATCAAGTCCACCGCGGAGGAGCAGCAGGAGCTGATCGCCTCCGACACCGACCGGTTCTTCAAACCGCCCTACCTCGGCCCCAAGGGCTGGGTCGGCGTCCATCTGGACCGCGAGCCGCCGTGGGACGAGATCGCCGAGCTGATCACCGAGGGTTACCGGTTGGCCGCCCCCAAACGTCTGGTCGCCCGGCTGGACGAGTCCGCGGACTGACACCGCGGGAGACCCGTACGGGCGGCGGCGGGGTGACGACCGACGAGGCGGACGGCGGAGTCCGGCGGAGGCAGGCACCGAGTCGAGCGGCGGCCGGAGGTCAACTGCAGGGCGGCCCCGCGCGTCCTTGCTTCCGGACAGCGGGCGGACGAGAGACGACGGGGTGGGAGATGCTGCGACTCGACCGGATCGAGCAGCGCTACGGCGCACGACGCGTACTGGCGGGGGTCAGCCTCGACGTCGCGGCGGGGCGCTGTGTGGCACTGACGGGTGAGAACGGCTCCGGCAAGTCGACGCTGCTGCGGATCGCGGCGGGACGCGAGGAGCCGAGCGCGGGCAGCGCGCTGCTGAACGGCGCGCCGGTCGACGAGGACGACGCCGACCGGCGTGCCGAGATCGCGACGGTACTCGACCAGGCGGCCTGCTACCCGGATCTCACCGTCCACGAGCACCTGATGCTGGTCGCGCTCGCCCACGGCGCCGACGACCGGGCACGGGCCCTGGTCGACTCCGCGCTGGAGGCGCACCGCCTCAGCGGCCACACCGACGCCCTGCCCGACGAACTCTCTTCGGGACAGCGGCAGTTGATGGCGCTGGCGACCGTGGCGGTACGGCCGTACCGGCTGCTGATCCTGGACGAGCCCGAGCAGCGGCTGCACGGCGACGCACGCGCGGAACTGGCCGCCCGGCTGCGGAAGGCCAGAGCACACGGCTGCGCGATCCTGCTCGCCACCCACGACCCGGAACTCGCCGAACAGACCGCCGATGCGACACACACCTTGTACGACGGCCGCCTCTGCTCCACCTCCCCGGGCGCCGCGACCGACGGCGACGGCGACGGCGACGGGAACCGCAGCAGGACCGACGGCGGAGAGGCTGACCCCGCACCGTGACCGACCGACCCGCCGCACCCCCTTCCGCTTCCGACGCCGACCACCGCGCGACCACCGCCGAGCACGCCGAGCCCGCCGAGCACGCCGCCGCCACCGACACCGCCCCGGCGCCCGCCGAGTCGGACGTCCCGCCGGGGGCCGAGCCCCACCCCGCCGTCGACAGCACCGAGTTCGCCCTCGCCCATCTGCGCGTACTGCGCCGCGGGCAACGCCGCGAGGACGCCCGCAGCACCCTGTACGTCATCTACTGCCTCGCCGTCTTCAGCTGCATCTGGGCCGTTCCCTACCTCGCTGCCGCGGCGAACGCGGCCCGCAGCGGCGCCGCCCAGGGGCTGATCGCCGAACGCACGCTCGCCGTACTGCCGTCGCTGGTCGTCGTGGTGACGGCGCTGGTGCTGCTGACGGGCGCACGCTCGGCCTGCTGGCGCGGACCGGTGCTGCTGAGCCGACCCGACGCGGCCTGGCTGCTGCCGCACCCGATCGTCCGGGCGCGGGTTCTGCTGCCGGTGCTGCGGCGGACCGCGCTGATCGCCGCTTCCGGCGGCGCGGTGCTCGGCGCGATGGCAGGCTTCGCGCTCCAGGCCGTGACGGCGACGCCCTGGTGGGCGACGACGTCGGCAGGGCTGTGGTGGGGCACGGTGACGGGGCTGCTCTGCACCGCGGTACGGGTGTGGGTCCAGCGCCGTCAGCAGCGTCTGACCCGGGCCGGTGCGCGGGAGTTCACGCTGCTGCGCGCCGGTGTCGGGCTGCTCGCCGTGTCGGCGGGCCTGGTCGCCTGCGCACGGCTCGCGCCCGGCGGGCCGGACTGGCCCGCGACGCTGCTGGTGTGGTCCGGGCCCTGGGCATGGCCGGCGCTTCCGCTCACTGCGGCGGCCGGACAGTTCGGGGGCGCGGCGGGCTGGGGGACGGCGGCGGCCGGAGTGCTGCTGAGCGGCGCCACCCTGGCGCTGCTGGGTCGGTGGGCGTTGCGCGACGCGCCGCGCGTGCCCGCCCGCGTACTGCGGCTGCAGAGCACAGTGGCGCACCAACTCACCGCCGCCCTCTACTCGTTCGACCTCGGCGGCGCTCGGCGCCTGGCCTCCGGGGTGTACCGCCGGGCGCCCGCACGGTGGCGGCCGGAGCCGCCGCGCACCCGATGGCTGCTGGTGCCCTGGCGCGATCTGCTGGCGCTGCTCAGGGCGCCCGGGCGGATGACCGGCACTCTCGTCTGGGCGCTCGCCGCCACCGCGGTGGTCCGGTTCGCGGCCGAGACCTCCGGCGAACTGCGCGTACTGGCCTCGGCGTTGGGACTCGCGCTGCTCAGCCGCGCGGCCGGCAGAGCGGCCGTCGGCGCGGAACTCGACGGCGCCGACCCGATGCGCTCCGGCCCGCTCCCCTGGCCCCGCGGCCGACTCGCCCTGCGGCACGCCCCGTTGCCCATCGCGGTGCTGGGCCTCGCGGTGGCGGCAGGCACCGCACTTCTGGCCGTCACCACCGGCCCGCAGCCGTCGACGCTCACGCTGCTCGCCGCCGTACCGGCCTGTACGGCGGCGGCGCTGGCCGGCGCGTACCGCGGGCAGATGCCCCCGCATCTGCTGATCGGCACCGACACCGCGATGGGCAACACCGGTGCGCTGAACGTGCTGCTGTGGCACTGCCGCGCACCGCTCGTACTGCTGCTGCTCGCCACGCCCGCGTATCCGCTGCTGCCGCATCCGTACGCCCTGCTGTGGTTCGGCGCGCTCACCGCGGGACTGCTCTGGTGGGCCCTCGTCCGGGCGCGCCGGCGCTGACCGCGGGCCGGCGTCAACACCGGTCCGGGCGCGCACACTTCGAACGCTTCCGGCCCGCGTCGCCCCGCGCGACCCACCGCCCGACGACGCCCGGCGCGCCCAAGTACGCGTACACGGGACCGAGTTGAGTGTCACCCATTCCGATCACATACGCGACCAACTCCCCCAACCCACCCCACAACCACGACGCGCGGGGTGTCGGTCGTGGCCGTAAAGCGGAAGACTTGCCCCCATCAGGTCTACAGAGAGGTACGCATGTCGGGGGCCAACAAGCTGAGAGACACTGACCGCGCTGAAGTCGAACGGCTGCTCGCCCAGGCCGTGGAGGAGGAGGTCCGGCGCTCGGGCGGCACGACGGACGGCAAGGTGCTCTACGCCAGGGCGCGCGCCTCGCTGCCCGAGATGACGGACCGGGTGCAGGAGGAGTACGCCGCCTACCTCAAGGCCCTCGACGCCACCGGCCCCCGGCACCTCTCCGAGCGCTTCACGACCAAGGCGCTCGGCCCCGCCATCGGCGCGATCTTCACGGCCTTCGTGGCGATCCTGCTCTTCGACCGCGAACACGGCTTCGACGACGCCATGAAAGCAGGCGGGGTGGTGGTGGCGTTCGGCGCCCTCGGCGCGGTCGCTCAGGTGCTGATCGCACACATGTGGGCCGCCCAGCGCGGCGCGGGCGCGCGTCATCAGCCGGGCGGGGTCGCCCAGTTGCAGCTGACCTGGATCACCGCGCTCGACGTCCGCGGCATCCGTCCGTACCTGGAGCAGCAGCGGATGGTGGCACCGCGCACTCTGCCCAAGCAGCGCAGCAGTGCCGGTGGGTCCGGGACCGGGCGGCAGCAGCCGAAGATCCGCGGCCGGGACCGCAGCGGCGAGGCGAAGCGGCGCAGTCAGCTGGAGGACTCCTTCCGTCATCTGCGGGTGCCGCAGGGGGTGTTCGCCGGCCGCAAGGAGTCGCTGAGCCAGATCGCCCAGTGGGTGCACCAGGCGCGGGCCAGTCCGCAGACCCGGCCGACCGTGGTCGTGCTGCACGGACCGGCCGGCTCGGGGCGCACCAACCTCGCGATCCGAGCGGCGCACGAGCTGCGCGACCAGTTCCGGGGCGCCTGCGTGGTGGACATGCGCGGCGACACCCGCGAGGGCAACCAGCTCTCCACCCGCGACGCGCTGCTGCATCTGCTGAACCGGCTCGGCGCGCCCAGGGAGCAGCTGCTCTTCCGCGGCAGTTCGGCCCGGGAGGGCGCCGGCGAGGCACAGCTGCGCCGACTGCAGGACCTGTTCCAGCGCACCCTGACCGGGGTGCCGGTCACCATCGTCCTGGAGGAGATCAGCGACGCCGAGCAGGTGGCGAGCCTGGTGCCGGAGCGCTCCGACAGCCTGGTGCTGGTCAGCAGCCCCGACCGGATCGAGCTGCCCGAGGAACTCACCGCCTGGGTGCACCACATGGAGGTCGGGGCGCTGGACTCGGCCGGTTCCGAGGAGGTGCTGCGCGCGGCCTCGCACTCCGCGGCGGAGGCGACCGGCGGCGACTCCACGGTGGACGACCCGTACGACGCCACCGCCCTGGAGCGGATCTCGGAGCTGTGCGGCGGGCTGCCGCTGGCGCTCCACCTGGCCGGCTCCGCGCTGGTCGGGCAGCGCACCGCGGCCCGGCTGGCGGACGAGTTGCAGGCGTACGGGCCGGACGCGGCGCTGGACCCGGTCCAGCGCGCCATGGCGCTGCGCTACGCCGACCAGAGCGAATCCGGTCGGCGGCTGCTGCGCAGGCTCGCGCTGGCCGGCCGGGCGAGCCTGGGCGCGGCAGCCGCGGCGGCGCTGCTGTCCACCGACGAGCGCGAGGCCACGCGCCAGCTGGAAGCGCTCGCCGCGGCGGGGCTGATCCAGCGGGTCCGCAGCACCCGCTTCCGACTCCACGGCCAGGTACGGCACTTCGCGCTGGAACGGCTCCTCGACGAGGAGCCGGCGGAGGACCGGGGCGCGGCGCAGGAGCGGCTGATCCGCTCGTACGCCGAGCTGGCCGACACGGTGATCCGGATGGTGGACGGCAAGACCTCCACGCGGGCCGGGGAGTTCGGCGGCCACGGCTTCAAGTCCCTCGAATCGGCGCTGCGTTGGCTGGACCACGAGTCGAGCTTCATCACCGCGGCGCTGCGGCACGCCGACGAGAGCGTCGACCAGTCGGCCGTACTTCATCTGCTCGGCGCGCTGTGCGACTACTGCCTGCTGCGCGGCGACCTCTACCGGCTGGGCGAGCTCAACGACCTCGCCCAGGCCGTCGACCGCGGGCTGCTGACCCGCTCGGTGCAGTGGCGCACCGGCGTCGCCGCCCGTCAGCTCGGCGAGCTGGACCACGCGCACACCACGCTGGCCTCCGTCGTCAACCTCTACCTGGAGGCCGAGCACCCGGCGGGAGCGGCGCGGACCCTGCGCGAGCTGGGCATCACCCTGCACCACCAGGGCCAACTGCGGGAGGCCGCGGCCAAGTTGCGGCAGGCGCTGGAGTTGCAGACCGGCGAAACCCTGCGCGGCGACCGGGCCTGGACCCTGCACGCGCTCGGGGCGGTCCAGCGGGACCGGGGTCGGGTGGACGAGGCGCTCGACATGCTGCAGCGCTCGCTCGGCCTGCACGAGGAGAACGAGTCCCTGCACGGCCAGGCGTGGGCGCACTTCCAGCTCGGCCAGACGCTGCTGCGCAGCGGTGATCTCCAGGAGGCGTACACCGAGCTGCACCAGGCGCTGGAGGACTACCGCCGCACCCAGGACGGCCGCGGCCAGGCGTGGGCACAGACCCAGCTGGCCCGGCTCCAGCTCTACGGCGGCGACGTCAGCGAGGCCGTGGAAGAGCTGCACGCCGCACTCGCCCGGCACCGGGAGAGCGAGGACGTGCGCGGCGAGGCGTGGTCGCTGTACTACCTCGGTCTTGCGCTGGAGGAGTCCGGGGACCGGGACAGCGCCGTCCAGGAGCTGGAGCGCGCGCGGTCGAGTTTCAGCCGGATGCGGGATGTGTACGGGCTGGCCTGTGCCCGGCACAACCTGGGCCGGGTCAGCCGGGACCAGCGCGCGGCACGTGCGGGGACCCTGCACAACAGCGGCTTCGCCCGTCAGCTGCTCCAGGACGCCAAGGCCGACTTCCAACGCGTGGGCGACGCCCACGGCGAGGCCTGGTCGTGTCTGGAGCTGGCCATCATCGAGGCCGGCAACGGCAAGTTCAGCCCGGGGCTGGCTCTCTCCGACGAGGCGCTGCGGCTGTTCACCGCGGGCCAGGCGGAGGACGGCGAGGAGGACCCCCAGCCGGCGGACCGCAGGGGCGCGGACTGGGCGCGCTTCCTGCGCTGCACCCTGCTGCCGTTCGCCTCGCCGGGCGGCTCGGCGGTCGGCGTCGCGGTCGCGCAGGAGGAGCTGGCGACGCTGCTGAGGGAGGACCACCAGAACCGCGACGCCTCGCTCCACGAGAGCGCGGAGGCGTACACGCTGATGCTGGAGCGGGGCATCGAGCTGAAGACGGGCTGGCAGGCCTGGCAGCTCGGCATGGTGCCGACCCGGCAGTCCCGCGACGTGGTGGGCGTCCTCGGCTGAGGGCGGCCCCGCCCGACGCACCCGCGCCGGGCACACCGCACGGCCGGGCACACCGGGCACACCGCACGGCCGGAGGGTCCTTTCCGGACTCTCCGGCCGTGTCGTTCTTCAGCTCCCGCTCGGGCCGCTCCGGCCGTCGTCACCCTGCCGCGCGCCGTCGCCCTCGCTCGCCGCGGATCCGGCGCCCGACCCGGAACCGGCATCCGACCCGGAACCGGCGCTGCGGGTCGCCGCTGCCGCGGGGGACGCGGCGGCGGGCTCGTCGAAGCGCTTGCCCTGGACCGCGTCCATCCGCCGCGTCATGGAACGCATCAGCGCCCACACCGCGAGACCCATCACCGCGAAGACCAGGAAGCCCAGGACACCGGGCGTCACCTTGCTCTCGTCGAGCTTGTCCGCGAGGAGCAGCAGCGACGACAGATCCGACTCATGGCCCAGGGGCACAGACGTACTCATGTGCTCAAGTGTCCCGGATGCCCGCGAAGAGGTCCGACTCGGGGAGGGAGGTCTCGACCCGCGACTGCGCGAGCTCGTACTCCTCGGTGGGCCACACCTCCTGCTGGAGCTCCATCGGCACCCGGAACCAGCCGCCCTCGGGATCGATCTGCGTGGCGTGCGCGATCAGCGCACGGTCGCGCACGGGGAAGAAGTCGGCGCACGGAACGTAGGTGGTCAGCTCCCGCTCCTTGCGCTGGAACTCGTCCCAGCGCTTGAGCCACTCCTCGTACGGCGACTCCAGGCCCCGCTCCAGCAGCGCGTCGTGCAGCGCCTGGGTGCGGGGGCGGTTGAAGCCCTGGTTGTAGTAGAGCTTCAGCGGGGTCCAGGGGTCGCCGGCCTCCGGGTACCGCTCGGGGTCGCCGGCGGCGTCGAAGGCGACCGCGCTGATCTTGTACGTCATGATGTGGTCGGGGTGCGGGTAGCCGCCGTTCTCGTCGTACGTGGTGATCACGTGCGGTCTGAACTCGCGGATGAGCCGGACCAGTTCGCCCGCGGCCTCGTCCACGTCCTGGAGGGCGAAGCAGCCCTCGGGGAGTGGCGGCAGCGGGTCGCCCTCGGGCAGGCCGGAGTCGACGAAGCCGAGCCAGGACTGCTTGACGCCCAGGATCTCCCTGGCCTCCTCCATCTCCTTGCGTCGGACCTCGTGGATGTGGGCTTCGATGTAGGCGTCGCCCTGGAGCTTGGGGTTGAGGATGGAGCCGCGCTCGCCACCGGTGCAGGTGGCGACCAGCACGTCCACCCCCTCGGAGACGTACTTGGCCATGGTCGCGGCGCCCTTGGACGACTCGTCGTCTGGGTGCGCGTGCACGGCCATCATGCGCAGCTGCTCGGTCGATTCAGTCAAGGCAGTCCTCGGTGATGTGTCGCGGGAGACGGCTTCTATAGTGACTAGCGAGTGCACGGACATATTCCGGCATCCCACCGACACTTCGCACCCCGCTGCTCGGGCACCGCGAGCCGCACCCGCCGCACCACCGCCGAGGAAGTGACCATGGCAGAGCCGCAAGTCCCGCTGCCCGCCGGGCGGTACGGGCGCTCTGCCAGCGACGAGGAGCGCACGGACCGCCGGTTGAAGATCGTCGGGGCCTGTCTGGGAGCTGCCGCGCTCGCCCTGATCGGGTGGATCGGTTTCGGACATATCTCCAAGGGCAGCGATGTGAACGCCGAGTTGATCAAGTTCAAGGTGATCTCGGACGAGGAGGTCCAGGCCCAGCTGGAGGTCCACAAGGACCGGGACCTGACCGGCGTGTGCACCGTTCGGGCGCTGGCGGAGGACAAGGGCGAGGTGGGCCGCAAGGACTTCACCTTCGAGCAGCGCGAGACCCGCATCGACGAGGTCGTCTCGCTGCGCACGACCGGTCGCGCCTCCTCGGCCCAACTGATCGGCTGCCGACCGGCACAGAGCAACTGACGGTCACCGCATCAACACTTTCCGCTCCCCCTTCTTCCGTTTCACGCGGTAATTGTTAAGCTCGATGTTTCGCCCGCCCTGGACAGCAGCAACCTTCAGGGCAGGGCGTTGCTTTATATCCCGAGTACTCGCAAGGAGCAGCTGTGACCCAGACCAGCGACAACGTCACCTGGCTCACTCAGGAGGCGTACAACCAGCTCAAGGCCGAGCTGGATGATCTGTCGGGTCCCGCACGAACCGAGATCGCCAAGAAGATCGAGGCAGCTCGGGAAGAGGGCGACCTGCGGGAGAACGGCGGCTACCACGCCGCCAAGGAGGAGCAGGGCAAGCAGGAGCTGCGGATCCGCCAGCTCCAGCAGCTCCTGGAGCGCGCGAAGGTCGGCGAGACCCCGCCCGACGACGGCGTCGTCGAGCCCGGCATGGTCGTCACCATCTCCTTCGACGACGACCCGGACGACACCCTGAAGTTCCTCCTCGGCTCGCGCGAGTACGCCAGCTCCGAGGTGGAGACGTACTCGCCGCAGTCGCCCCTCGGCAGGGGCGTGAACGGCAAGAAGGTCGGCGACGAGGCGGAGTACGAGCTGCCGAACGGCAAGCTCGCCGCGGTGCGCATCCTCGAGGCGAAGCCCTTCACCGGCTGACGCCCGCTCGAGGCCACGGCCGGCCGCGGAAACCGCGCCGGCCCCAGACGCGGCAGCGACCCCCGGCGCACACGGCGTCGGGGGTCGCTCCTCGCGCGGAGACGGGTCGACGGGTGGCGTCGGCGACGGGCTCTCGCGCCGGGTGCGTCGACGGATTCCCGCCACCGGGCGACGTCGTGCGCCATCGCCGAAATCCGCCCCCGGGCGACGTCAGCCGGACGTCGTCACCGGGCGCCCGCGTCGGGTGCCGTCTCAGACCGCGGCGGACCGGTACTTGCGCACCGCCAGCGTCCGGAAGACGACGATGATCAGCACCGAGTAGAGCACCGAGGCCAGCACCGGATGCTGCATCGGCCAGGCGTCCGGCGCCTGGTAGCCGGGGCCGAGGTTGCCGAACAGCTCACGGCAGGCCATCACCGTCGCGCTGAAGGGGTTCCACTCGGCGATGTGCGCCAGGAACGACGGCATGTTCTCCGAGGGCACGAAGGCCACCGAGATGAACGTCAGCGGAAAGAGCCAGATCAGCCCGCCCGAGGTCGCCGCCTCCGGCGTTCGCACGATCAGTCCGATCAGCGCGCCGATCCAGGTGAAGGCGTAACCCAGCAGCAGCAACAGTGCGAAGGCGAGCAGCGCCTTCGGCACCCCCTCGTGGAAGCGCCAGCCGACCAGCGCCGCCACCACAGCGAGCACCACCAGCGTCAGCGCCGTCTGGACCGCGTCTGCCAGGGTGCGGCCGGTCATCACCGCACCCCTGGTCATCGGCAACGACCGGAAACGGTCGATCAGCCCCTTGTGCATGTCCTCGGCGATACCCGCGCCGGCGCCCGCGGTGGCGAAGGTGACGGTCTGCGCGAAGATGCCCGCCATCAGGTACTCGCGGTAGCCGGCCGCGTCCAGGCCGAAGCCCGGCACGCTGATGGAGCCGCCGAAGACGTAGCTGAAGAGCACCACGAACATCACCGGCTGGACCAGTGCGAAGATCAGCACCTCGGGGATGCGGACCATGCGGATCAGATTGCGCCGGGCGACGATCAGGGAGTCGCCGACCGCCTGGCGCAGCCCGCCGCCGGACACGGGCGTCCTGGCGAGCGGGCCGCCGGACGCGGTACCGCCGCCGGTCGCAGGACTGCCGCCGGACGCGGGGTTCCCACCGCTGTACGTACTCATTCGGACACCTCTCTCGGCTCGCCCCCGGCGCGGCGCGCGCCGGCGCCGCCCCCGCCCGTTCCGTCCGTGCTTCCCGGCGCGCGCCCGCCGCCCGCGCGGTCGCCCCGCACTCCACCGGCCTCCTCCTGCTCGGCCGCGTGGCCGGTCAGCGAGATGAAGACGTCGTCCAGGGTCGGGCGCCGCAGCCCGATGTCGTCGATGCCGATGCCGCGCGCGTCCAGGTCGCGGATCACCTCGGCCAGCAGCCTGGCGCCGCCCTCGACCGGGACGGTCAGCCGGCGGGTGTGCGGGTCGATCGAGACCTCGCACTCCCCCCGGCGGTGTGCGGCCAGCGCCTCCCGAGCGGTGTGCAACTGCTCCCGCTCGCGTACGACGACCTCCACCCGTTCCCCGCCGACCTGCGCCTTCAGCTCGTCGGAGGTGCCGCGGGCGATGACCCGCCCGTGGTCGATGACGCAGATCGCGTGCGCGAGGCGGTCGGCCTCCTCCAGGTACTGGGTGGTCAGCAGAAGTGTGGTGCCGCCGGCGACCAGGTCCTGAATGACGTCCCACAGCCCCTGCCTGTTGCGCGGGTCGAGGCCGGTGGTCGGCTCGTCCATGAACATCACCGGCGGGCTGACCACCAGGGCCGCGGCCAGGTCCAGCCGTCGGCGCATGCCCCCGGAGTACGTCCTGGCCGTGCGGTCGGCGGCCTCGGCGAGGTGGAAGCGCTCCAGCAGCTCCCCCGCGCGGGCCTTCGCGTCGCGCGCGGAGAGCTGGTAGAGCTGCCCGACCATCCGCAGGTTCTCGCGCCCGGTCAGATACTCGTCGACGGCGGCGAACTGCCCGGAGAGGCCGATGTTGCGCCGCACCTCGTTGGGGCGGCGCAGGACGTCGATACCGGCGACGGTCGCCGAGCCGCTGTCGGGCCGCAGCAGCGTGGTCAGCACGCGCACCGCCGTGGTCTTGCCCGCACCGTTCGGGCCGAGGAGCCCGTAGACCGTCCCCTCGGGCACATCGAGGTCGACGCCGTCCAGCGCCCTGACGTCACCGAAGGACTTCACCAGGCCCTCGGCGTGGATGGCTCCTGCCATGTGGAATCTCCCAACACCTCTGTACGGCGCCTCCGCTCGCGCAGGGGCACGATCCGTACCGCCGCGGCGTCCCGTTCCTCAGCCCGTCACGACCCAGCCGGCGTCGTGGAGGGCGGCCCGCACCCGCGTCCGGTGGTCGGCTCCTTCTGTCTCCAACTGCAAATCCACCTCCACTTCGGAGAGCCCGAGACGCGGATCTGTACGGACATGCCCCACATCGAGGACGTTGACGTCCAGAGCCGACAACTCGCCGAGCAGCGAGGCGAGTGCGCCGGGCCGGTCGGGCAGCCGCAACCGCAGCGACAGATAGCGCCCGGCGGCGGCCATGCCGTGCCGCAGCACCCGCTGGAGCAGCAGCGGGTCGACGTTCCCGCCGGAGAGGACCGCGACCACCGGTCCGTCGAAGGCGTCCGGGTCCTCCAGGAGCGCCGCCACGGTGCTGGCGCCCGCTGGCTCCACCAGCAGTTTCGCCCGTTCCAGACAGAGCAGCAACGCGCGGGAGAGCGTCTCCTCGGCGACCGTGACCACCCGGTCGACGCGGTCCCGGACGATCTCGAACGGCACGTCTCCCGGCCTGCCGACCCTGATGCCGTCGGCCATGGTCGACGGCGCGTCCAGCGCGACCGGACGCCCCGCGGCCAGGGACGGCGGGAACGCCGCCGAGCCTTCGGCCTGCACTCCCACCACCCGTACGTCGGGGCGCAGTTCACCCACCGCCAGCGCGATTCCTGCCAGCAGACCGCCGCCGCCCACCCCGACGAGAATCGTCCGCACCTCGGGGCACTGCTCCAGGATCTCCAGGCCCACGGTGCCCTGTCCGGCGACGATGTCCGGGTGGTCGAAGGGGTGGATGAACACCGCTCCGGTGGTCTCGGCGAACTCCCCCGCGGCGCGCAGCGCGTCCTCCACCGTCTGGCCCCGCAGCCGTACGTCGGCGCCGTACTCCCTGGTGGCCGCCAGTTTGGGCAGCGGGGCACCGAGCGGCATGAAGACCGTGGAACGCACTCCCAGCAGGCGGGCAGCGAGCGCGACACCCTGTGCGTGGTTGCCCGCGCTCGCGGCCACCACGCCTTTGGCCCGCCGAGCTGCCGAAAGCCCGGCGATACGCACATAGGCCCCGCGGATCTTGAAGGAACCGGTGCGTTGCAGGTTCTCGCATTTGAGGTGTACAGGAGCCGAAACGAGCTCCTCGAGGTGGCGGCTGCCCTCCATCGCGGTAGTGCGCGCCACACCGCCCAACGCCTTGTCGGCGCTGGTCACGGCGTCAAGAGTCAGACCGGACGCACTGGGCCGCATGGAGCCCAGTGTGGCAGCGAACTGTGCACGCCGCCCAGCCTGCGAACGTCATTACAAAAGCCACGGTACGAGACAGCGACAAGCCGCGTACTCTGTGGCCCACCCTCAATCCGTCCACCGTCCCGTACATCAAAGAAGTGAGCTTCCCGCACATGCCCACTTACCCTGATTTGACGACCACCGACACCGTCGCTCCACAGGAGCCCAACGGCCTTGCTCCACAGCAGCAGAGCACCGGGCACAGCTCGGACCCGGGCGCCGAATCGGCCGAACTCCCCGGCCGCGGCACCGACTTGCTCGAGTCGATACAGCATCAGGTCGCACTGTTCGCGCGCCGGGCCGAACAGACCCGGCTCGGCGGAGTGGGCCAGGCACGCAACTCCATGGACCGTGCCGCCTACCTGCTGCTGAACAGGCTGGAGCAGGACGGCCCCACCGGTGTGAAGGCGCTCGCCGCCGCCATGGGGATCGACTCCTCCACCGTCACGCGCCAGGTCGCCCCGCTGGTCGACTCCGGTCTCGTCAAGCGCACTTCGCACCCGGCCGACGGTCGCGCCGTCGTGCTGGAGCTCTCGCCTCGCGGCGCCCACCGGCTCTCCGAAGTGCGCGCCTCGCGAAGGGACTTGATGGCGCTGCTCACCAAGGAGTGGACGCCCGAGGAGCGTGAGGTGTTCTGCGGTCTGCTGACTCGCTTCAACCGCGGCCTCGCAGAGGTGCACGCACCCTTCGGTCCTCGCGACGGCTCCGCCTCCTGAGACCCGCACAACCACCCGGGCCCGGCGTACGGCCCTCCAGCAGCGCGCCGGGAACCGACCCACACCGGCCCCGTACCGGTCCGCACCGGCCCCGCCCGCCGGTCGGCCGACGGCCCGCCGCCGCGCGCCCGCGACACGCGCCCGCCCCCGCTCCTGCGGGTTGCGGCACGCCCCTTGACCGGGCCCCCGGTGCGGCGCCTACTTGACCCATGGGGGACCGGGGAGCGGCCGAGGAGCGCCGCACGGCGGAGTTCGGCACGTTCGTGGCGGGAGCGTCGGGACGGCTGCTGCACCTGGGCGCCCTGCTGACCACCGAGCCGTTCGGCACGGCCTCACCGCACTCGCGCCCGTCCGACTCGCACCCGACCGACTCGGACACGGGCCCCGCGGCCCACCGCACGGACCTCGAACTCCTGCCCGCCGCCCGCAAGTTGCTGCTGCACGCGCTGGCCCGCACGTACGCCGGCTGGGACCTGCTGCGCCAGGAGGACCCGTACGACCGGACCAGACGCGAGCTGGTCGACCGCTTCAGCCACACCGCGCACCACCACCGGCGCTCGCGCGGCGGCACTCTCGGCCCGCTCGCACCGCACGAACGCGTCGTTCTGGTGCTGCGGCTCTTCGAGGACGTCCCGCAGGGGCAGGTGGCGGCGATGCTCGGCCTCTCCGAGGAGCGGGTCACCGCAGTGCACGAGCGTGCGCTGGAGACGATGCACCCGCTCGCCGTCGCGCGGTTCGGCAGGCACCCCGCCCGGACGCACGGCTGACGGCCGCGACGATGGCCGACCGAAGAGAACGAGGAGTCCGGCAGCTCCTGGACGGCCCGCACCCCTACGTGCCCCCGAACCTCGTCGAGGAGGCGACGGTGTGCGGCGGACAGCTGCTGCGGCGCCGGCGGCTGGCGCGGCGGCTGGCGCTGGCCGCGTCACTGCTGGCGGTGGCGCTGTTCACCGTGTGGGCCGTGCACAGTCAGCCCTGGCAGCGCGAACCCGCAACGCCCGCGCCCCCGCCC
Organism: Streptomyces tardus; assembly: GCF_018101125.2. GTDB lineage: Bacteria > Actinomycetota > Actinomycetes > Streptomycetales > Streptomycetaceae > Streptomyces > Streptomyces tardus. Next base: position 738,865 of record NZ_JAELVF020000001.1, read on the forward strand.
GGCATCGGCTGGTGAAGTCGGCCGCAGGGCGCTGAACACCCTTCGGACGGCGGGGTGTTGGTGGTTCCCGGGGCATCTGCGGCCTCTCGCGGCGCTCTCCTGCGGCGCTTCGCGGCGGGCGCGCGAAAGGGCCGACTCCCGTGGTACGGACGGGAGTCGGCCCCGGTGCTCCCGGTGCTCCCGGTGCTCCCGGTGCCGCGTGCGCGCGGCCGGCGGCGATCAGCTCGGCCGGCCGCGCGACCGGGTCAGCCGAGGGCGGTGCGCAGGTCCTCCAGGAGATCGTCGACGGACTCGATGCCGACCGAGAGCCGTACCAGGTCGCCGGGGACCTCCAGCGCGGAGCCCACGACGGAGGCGTGGGTCATCCGGCCCGGGTGCTCGATCAGCGACTCCACGCCGCCCAACGACTCGCCCAGGGTGAAGAGTTCGGTCCGGTTGCAGACCTCGACCGCGGCTTCCTCGCCGGCGGCGAGACGGAAGGAGACCATGCCGCCGAACGCCTTCATCTGCTTCGCGGCGATCTCGTGGCCGGGGTGGCCGGGCAGCCCCGGGTAGGCGACCGAGCTGACCTTCGGGTGGCCGACCAGCATCTCCGCCACCCGCTCGGCGTTGGCGCTGTGCCGGTCCATGCGCACGGCCAGGGTCTTGACGCCGCGCATCACCAGCCAGGAGTCGAACGGTCCGGCGATGGCGCCCATCGCGTTCTGGTGGAAGGCGAGTTCCTCGCCGAGCGCGGCGTCGGAGGTCACCAGTGCGCCGCCGACGACGTCGGAGTGACCGCCCATGTACTTGGTCGTCGAGTGCACGACGATGTCGGCGCCGAGCGCCAGCGGCTGCTGCAGGTAGGGGCTGGCGAAGGTGTTGTCCACGACCAGCCGTGCACCGACCCCGCGGGCGACGGCCGCGACCTGCTCGATGTCCGTGATGCCCAGCAGCGGGTTGCTCGGGGTCTCGACCCACACGACCTTCGTGCGGTCGGTGAGCGCGGCCCGTACCGCACTGGGGTCGGAGGTGTCGGCCACCGACCACTTCACGCCCCACCGCTCCGCGACTTTGGCGAAGAGTCGGAAGGTGCCGCCGTACGCGTCGTCGGGGATGACCACGTGGTCGCCGGGCACCAGCAGGGTCCGCAGCAGGCAGTCCTCGGCCGCGAGGCCCGAGGCGAAGGCGAGGCCGCGCCGGCCGCCCTCCAGCGCCGCGAGGTTCTCCTCCAGCGCGCTTCTGGTGGGGTTGGCGGAGCGGCTGTACTCGTAACCGCCGCGCAACCCTCCCACTCCGTCCTGCTTGTAGGTGGACACCTGGTAGATGGGCGGGACGACGGCTCCGGTGGCGGCGTCCGGCTCCTGTCCCGCGTGGATGGCGAGAGTCTCGAAGTGCTGGTGGCTCATGGGACGAGCCTAATGCGCCGTACGGTGTACACATGGAGTTCCTGCTGACCCTCATCCTCGTCGGGGCCGTCGTCGGCCTCTTCGTCGTCCCGATGATGCGCCGCCGCAGGGCGGTGAAGGACGCCGAACAGGGCATGGTCAGGTCGACCGACCGGCACAGCTACGGATTCGTGCCCACCGACCGGTTGGACGTACGGCTGCCGGGGCCCGACCCGGAGCTGGTCGACGCGCTGGCCGAGGTGCGGCGGACGCAGGACTGGCGGCCCGCGGCCCAGCTGCTCGCGCTCACCTCGGGCGGTGGCGACTGGGAGCTGCGGTGGCAGCGGGTGCAGTCGCTGGCCGGTGCCGCGGCGATGGAGCTGCGCCAGGCGCGCGCCGAGGGCGCCCCGGTGGACGCCCCGCCCGCCGACGGCCCCGAGAACGTCTCGTTCAGCAAGGAGCCGAAGGCCGCGGACGCCCGCTGGCTGCGGCACTGGCGCGCCGAGCAGCCGCAGGACCCCGGCGGTGCCCAGGTGTACGCGCAGTTCCTGGTCTGGCAGGCGCTCTCGGACCCCGGTTCGGCCGACCACCGCATCGTGCTGGAGGAGGCGCGCAACGTCGCCCACGAGGCCGCGGCGCTGAGCGCGGAGGACCCGACGCCCTACATCACCGAGCTGTTCGTCGCCCGCTCGCTGAGCTACCGCAAAGCCGACTTCGAGTCGTTGTGGCACCAGGTCACCCGGCGTTCCCGGGACCACATGGGCGCGCATCTGGCCGCGCTGCCGTACTGGTCGGAGAAGTGGCACGGATCCCGCGAGGAGGCGTACGGATTCGCGCAGAGCGCCGCCGGTGCCGCACCCGCCGGCAGCCTGCTGCCCGCGCTGCCGCTGTTCGCGGTCTACGAGCACCTGCCGGACGCGAACCTGGTGCGCAGCATGTACCAGTCCAAGACCATCGAGGACGCCATCGAGGCCGCCGAGTTCGCCGTCGACAGCGTCGCCGACGATCACCCGGTGCGTCCGCACGTGCTGCATCTGCTGATCTGCTTCCTGGTGCGCGCCGAGCGGTACGAGGAAGCGATGGAAGCTTTGCGGATCGTTGATGGTTATGTGGGTGCGGTGCCCTGGGTGAACAGCGAGAACCCGACCGGGGAGTACGCCGCCTACCGCGCGCTGGCCGTCGCCGGGTACGAGAGCGAGGGCGGCAACGCCCCCAGCACTCCGCCCGGCCACTGAGCACCCCGGCCACCGCGCCGGCCGAACGAGCGGCCGGTCCACCACGAGACCGGTCCACCGAGCGGCCGGTGCACCGCGCGGCCGGTGCACCGCGCGCAAGCCGAACATTCCGCCGACCGGGGAGTCCCGATGTTCTTCAACCCCTTCAAGAACCGCCTGCCGGAGCCGGACGAGGCGCTGGCGGGTCGGCCCGAGCCCGCCTTCGCCGTGCCCGAGCGGCACACCGTGCTCGGCAATCCACTGCTCGGCCCGTACCCGGAGGGCCTGGAGATCGCCGATTTCGCCATGGGCTGCTTCTGGGGCGCCGAGCGCGTCTTCTGGCAGCGCGAGGGCGTGTGGACCACGCTCGTCGGCTACCAGGGCGGCCACACGCCCAACCCGACGTACGAGGAGGCGTGTTCCGGCCACACCGGGCACACCGAAGCGGTGCGCGTGGTGTACGACCCGGCCGTCGTCACCCACGCCGAGCTGCTCCGGCTGTTCTGGGAGTCGCACGACCCCACCCAGGGCTTCCGGCAGGGCAACGACCGGGGCACCCAGTACCGTTCGGCGATCCACACCCACTCCCCCGTGCAGCAGGCCGAGGCCGAGGCGTCGCGGGAGGCATACCGGAAGGTCCTCGGCACGGCGGGCCACGGCGACGTCACCACCGAGATCCTGCCCGCCGCCGACCGCCCCTTCTACCCGGCCGAGGGCTACCACCAGCAGTATCTGGACAAGAACCCCGACGGGTACTGCGGCATCGGCGGCACGGGCGTCTCCTGCCCGGTGGGCATCGCTCCGGCCGAGGGCTGAGCAGCCGCGCCGCCCCGGTCCAGCGGTCGGGTCGACTCGCCCGGTCGGTACGGGAGTTGAACGTCGCCGGCGCACCGAGCGCCGGCGACGGGCGTTGCCGCCCTACCACTCCACCAGGGCGAACGGGTGCCCCTCGGGGTCGGCGAAAGTACGTGTCGAGTCCTCGGACTCGATGTCGAGCGGCTGACCGCCCAGGCTGATGATCTCGCGCTCCGCGGCGTCCACATCGGCGACGGCGAGACGGACCTCCGGACCGGTGGCACCGGTCTGCGGCCAGACGGGCGGCACCATCTGCTCGTTGCGCCGGATCAGCAACTGAACGCCCTGCGGCTGGACGACGCGCAGATGGGTGAGGTCGGGCTGCACCTGTATCTCGGCACCGCCGAGCAATGCGGCGTAGAACTGCGCGAGTTGCTCCGGCTCCCTGGAGTCCAGCACCAGCAAGAGTGCCCTGCTGTCGGTCATGGTGTCACTCGCCTCCGGTTCTGCTGCGGTGGCGCGGCACCCGGCCCGACCACTTCACGGAAGGTGGCGGCCGGGCGCCGCATGTCCTCCCCTGTGACCTACCCCTGCCGACCCGCCGCACGCCTGCGGGCGGCGACTCCCGCCGCCCGGCCCGCAGCACCGGGTCCCGGTCGAACTCACCTGCCCCGAGGGGATGTTGACGGCCGCTCGCGAGCACTGCGCGGCGGACCGCGCCGCCGGGCGGACCGCCGCGAAGGGGGCGGGCACGACGACGTCACCCCGCCGACGGCCTCGGGCCGAACGACGGGGTGACGGAATGCGGAGCAGGACGCGGATGCCCTCACGGGGTGCGTCGCGGAACGCGGAGAGTCGCTTCCGGAAGGACCAGCGCACGGAAGGACTGCGCCTCCGGAAGGGCCGCGCCTCCGGAAGGATCAGACGGCGGAGCCGGCCTTCCACTTCTCCCAGGACATGTTCCAGCCGTTCAGGCCGTTGTCGGGGGCGATGGTCTTGTCGGCGGAGTTCTTCACGGTGACGACGTCGCCGAGCATGGACTCCTTGTAGAACCAGTAGCCGTCGGCGCCCTTGTCGTTGCCGCCCTTGACGTCCTTGAGGCCGACGCAGCCGTGGCTGGCGTTGCCCGAACCGAAGGGAGCGCCCCAGTAGTTGCCGTGGATGAAGGTGCCGGAGGTGGACAGGCGCATCGCGTGCGGCACGTCCGGGATGTCGTACTCGCCCTCGCCGTCGTCATCGGTGAAGCCGACGGTGGCGCCGTTCATCCGGGTCTTCTTGAACCGCTCGGAGATGACCATCTGGCCGTTCCAGGTGGGGCTCTCGTTGGAACCGGCGGAGATCGGGATCTTCTTGATCGTCTTGCCGTCGCGGACCACGGTCATCTGGTGGCTCTTGGCGTCGACGGTGCTGACCTGCGAGCGGCCGACGGTGAAGCTGAAGCTGCGGTCCTGGACGCCGGTGACGTTCTCCGAGCCCTTGACACCGTCGAGCGCCATCTTGACGTCGACCTCGGAGCCGCTCTTCCAGTACTCCTGCGGACGGAAGTCCAGACGCCGCTCGTTGAACCAGTGGCCGACGATCTCCTGACCGCCGGAGCTGCTGACCCGGATCGCGGTCTGGACTTCCTTGCGGTTGGTGATCGGCTTGTCGAAGTTGATGGAGACCGGCATGCCCACGCCGACCGTGGAGCCGTCCTCGGGGGTGAAGTGGCCGATGAAGCTGTTGGCCTGCGAGACGGTGGTGAAAGTGGAGTTGTTCGTGGTCTCCCGGCCCTTGCCGTCCTCGGCGACCGCCTCGATGCGGTACTCGGTCGCGCGCTGGAGCGCACCGGAGGGAGCCCAGCTGGCGCCGTCGCCGGATATCTCCCCCTCGACCGCGGTGCCGTCCTTGACGGCGGTCATGGTGACCTTGTCGAGCTTGCCGCCCTTGACGCCGACCTTGGCATCGCTGTTGATGCCGACGTTGTCCGCGCCGTTCTTCGGGGTGATGGCGATCTCGGCGGCAGAGCTTTCCTTGTCCCCACCCTGCTTGCCGGCCTCCGTCTCCGAGGAGTCCCCCTTGGAGCCGTTCTTCTTGTCGTCGTCACTGCCGCTGTCGCCGCCTCCGCACGCGGTGAGCACGAGTGCTCCACTCAGCAGTGCGGCGGTCACCGCGAGCGCGTTGCGGTGCTTGCTGGCAGTCTTCACACGCTTCTCCATCACTCCGTGCCCCTGAGTCCCCTGGGTCGCGCTCCCGCTCGAAACGGGCATGCGACATCACAGTTCTACGTAAGAGAACGCGATGCAGCTGTGGTGCGTTCCACCCCGAATTGCACTGTGGGCCAAACACTAACGGCCACCGGCTTCACCGAGCGACCCTCACGACGGAAACCGACAGGCCGGAACAGATTTGAGTCCTGTTCGAGACCGGATGGGACAGAACTGCTTCACACGGACGGCAGTTCACGATCGACGACATATCAGTTTCGTACTACATGTCCCCATTGTCTGTTTTGCCCGAGCGCTCTCCGGCGGCGTCCCGACCGCCGGTCGAGCCCTGACCCGAACCGCCCCCGAAGTCCTCCTCGAACCTGTCGGCGAAGCCGTCCGCGTCCTCGAACCACGCACTGCCCGCGAGGTCGCGGGCAGCCGACTCGTCCAGCATCTCGCTGCTCCAGGACGCCTGGGCCAGCTCGACACCCGGGGCACCGTCGACCAGCCGGATCGGATCGACGAGCTGGGCGACCGCCTCCGCCGCACCGTCGAGCTCGTCCCCGACCGCACTCAGGGTCGTACCGCGCTGCTCGTCGGGGAGCGCGTCCCCCTGCTCCACATGCTCGACTGCCGCACCCATCAGGGCGTCGACGTCGGACACTTCGAGCACCATTTCCACTTGAAGCCGTACATAGCTGGACACGCCTTCGCTCGTCATGCCACGGAGGCTAGGGGGCGGCGGAATCCCGACTTCCGCACGACCCGCCGCGATCGTTAACATCGGCCTGCGCACCGCCGATTCGCCGTCTGACCACTCGAAGGGTTGCCCCTCGTGGCCGCACACCATCGCCCTCTGACGACCGCCGTGATAGCAGGGGGCGTCCTCTGCGCACTGTGGTTCGTACCCACGGCGAACGCCTCGTACGAGAGCGAAGAACCCGCTCCCCCGTCGACCGTGCGCACCGCACAGCACGCGGAGTCGAGCGAGGCGGACGGCTCCTACGTCACCGTCGAGCGGGCCGACGGCGAAGCGGGCGGGGCCGACGCCGCCCCGCAGCCCGCACACGGCCCGCGACTGGCCGACACCGGCGGCGTGGACACCGCCCCGTATCTCACCGGCGGACTGGCGTTCCTGGCGGTGGGAGCCGGTCTGGTGGCGCACTCGGTCCGCCACCAGCTCCGCTCCGTCGCCTGATCCACCGGGCCGGTCAGCCCGCCCACAGGCCGCCGCCGGGCCGACTCGTCTCAGCCCAGCGGCCCGGTCACCGATTCCGCCGCCGCGACGAGCCCGCCACCGCGTACGAACGCCTCGGCCGCCGCCAGGTCCGGCGCCAGGAAACGGTCTCCGCCGGCCCCGCCCACGCCGGCGGCACGGGCGGCGTCCACCACCGCCCGTCCGGCCGGTGAGACCGCACCCGCGCCGGCGCTCCCGCCCGCACCGACCTCCGCGCGCAGCTCCAACGCCCTTGCGGCGGCATACAGTTCGACCGCCACCACCCGGGTGAGGCCGTCCACCGCGGTACGCAGCTTGCGGGCCGCGGACCAGCCCATCGAGACGTGGTCCTCCTGCATCGCGGAGGACGGGATGGAGTCCACCGAGGCCGGCGCGGCGAGGCGCTTGAGCTCGCTGACGAGCGCGGCCTGCGTGTACTGGGCGATCATCAGCCCCGAGTCGACACCCGCGTCCTGCGCGAGGAACGGCGGCAGCCCGTGCGAACGGTTGCGGTCCAGCAGCCGGTCCGTGCGGCGCTCGGCGATGGAGGCCAGGTCCGCGGCGGCGATGGCGAGGAAGTCGAGCACATAGGCGACCGGTGCGCCGTGGAAGTTGCCGTTGGACTCGACGCGACCGTCCGCCAGCACGACCGGGTTGTCCACGGACGCGGCCAGCTCCCGTTCGGCGACCTGCCGCGCGTGCGCCAGGGTGTCCCGCCCGGCGCCCGCGACCTGCGGCGCACACCGCACCGAGTAGGCGTCCTGCACCCGCGGGGCGTCGTCCTGGTGGTGCCCGGTGAGCCCCGAGCCGGCAAGCACCTTCAGCATGTTGGCCGCGCTGGTCGCCTGCCCGGGGTGCGGGCGCACCGCGTGCAGCTCGGGCGCCAGGACGCGCTCGGTGCCGAGCAGCGCCTCCAGACTGAGCGCCGCGGTGATGTCGGCGGCGGTGTGCAGGGCGGCGAGGTCGGCGCAGGCCATCACCAGCATGCCGAGCATGCCGTCGGTGCCGTTGAGCAGCGCCAGCCCCTCCTTCTCGCGCAGCTCCACCGGGGCGATGCCGTGCTCGGCGAGCAGCTCGCCCGCGGGACGCACCCGGCCGTCCGGGCCCTCGGCGTCGCCCTCGCCGAGGAGGGTCATGGCGCAGTGCGAGAGCGGCGCGAGGTCGCCGGAGCAGCCGAGCGACCCGTACTCGTGCACCACCGGGGTGATCCCGGCGTTCAGCACCTCGGCCATCGTCCGCAGCACCTCGGGACGCACTCCGGTGTGCCCCGAGGCGACGGTCTTCAGCCGCAGGAACATCAGCGCCCGCACCACCTCGCGCTCCACCCGCGGGCCCATGCCGGCGGCGTGCGAACGCACGATGTTGCGCTGAAGCCGGGCCCGCAGCTCGGGGCTGATGTGCCGGACGGCGAGCGCGCCGAAACCGGTGGAGACCCCGTACACGGGCTCCGGCCTGGCCGCGAGGTCCTCGATGAACCGTCGCGCGGCGCCCACGCGCTCCAGTGCCTGCTCGGACAGCTCGATCCGGGCGCCGCCACGGGCGACGGCGAGTACGTCCTCGGCGGTCACGCCGTCCGAGCCGACGACGACGGTGCTCTGCATATCCATATTCAGGCACCCTAGAGAGTGAATCCCGGTCTGTCACGAGGTGGCTCGCAGCCGGGCTCCGGCAGGCGGCAGGCTGGGCTCGCGGCAACGCAGGCGGCAGGTGCAGTGCGCGCGGCTGGGACAGTGCGCGCGAATTGGACAGTGCACCGGGATCTCAAGCCGGCCAACGTCATGCCGCCCCGCGACGGGCCCGTGAAGGTGCTTGACTGCGGCCCGAAGTCGATCGCCGACGATCGGGACGCGCGGCATCGGTCTCGAATCGGCGGGCTGAAGAGCAACGAGATCCGCGACGTCGATGAGCACCGGACCAAGCGGCTGGTGCTCACCGAGTGCGACCGAATGGCGGAGGCCGGAGTTCGCCGGAACGTCCACCGGCGGAGGCCGAGTCGGGGAACTTTCGGTCGCCCGTCAATCGGCCGCCGGCGAGTGGCCTCGGCATGGGCGAACGCGAAAGGGGCGGCTGCATGGGCAGCCACCCCGGTGGTGCAACTTGCTTACGACGTCCGCCAGTTCAGCTCGCGGAAGCGAACCGGACGAAGTCGTCCCAGCCATCGCGGTCAACGGCGAACGCCGGACGCGTCAGATCCTTGGAGTCCCGCACATGGACAGCCAGTAGGGCGATCGCGACTTCCACGCAGCTGTCGCCCTGACTGCCGCTGTAACTGGACTTGAACCAGTCAAGTTCCGTTCCACCGCTGGTCATAGCTCTCCTCGCAATCGCTCCAGCAAGGCCCTGGAGTCCACGGGGTTGAGGGCCTGCGAGCGCAGTGTTTCATAGCGCTGACAGACGAGGCTGACCTCTTTCCGGTCGGAAATCAGACGGCCGTTCTGCTGGCCTTCGGAGTATCCGAGTCGGCGCCCCTCCAGCGTCTCCAGCACCTGCACCGGCCCGTCCAGGCAGGCGTGCAACCCAGCGTCCAGCGGCACCACTTGGAGCGTCACGTTGCGTGGGGCGCTGCGTTCCAAGACGTGGTCGTACAGCTCCCGCATCGCGGCCACATCGCCGAAGCGCCGGCGGAAGACGTGTTCCTCAACGATGAAGCTGAACGGCACGGTCGGCCGGTCCCGCAACATCGTCTGCCGCTCCATCCGGACACTGAGCTGCGCCTCCAGATGCTCGTCCGTGTGCAGCGGGATAGTGCCCTCGAACACTGCCCTCGCGTACGCCTCGGACTGCAACAGCCCCGGGACCAGCCGACATTCGTAGGTGCACAGGCTCAGCGCTTCCCGCTCCAGCCGGGCCCAGCGGCGGAACCAGGCGGCCAGGCCCGCCTCGCCGCGCGTGAGGTGGCGGGCGGCCTTGCGCAACGCTCCCGTGTTGCCGGTCGCCTCCTCGCCGCGTTCGACGAACGCCTCGTCCGGCATACGGCGTCCCAACTCCACTGATTCCACGGTGTGTTTGGAGTAGCGGACACGGTCGCCGAACTCGGTCCGACTGAGGCCGGAGTGCTCCCGGAGCGCTTGGACGACCGCGCCGAACGTACGCAGGCTGTCCGACGGCCCCGGTTCTCGTTCCCACTCCCCCACATCCGTCCGCACACAGCCGACTCCGACCGCGTCCCCATCGACACTGACCATTCGCCACCCCTTTCCCCACCGTGCCGCGACGAGCGCGCCATGCGCTCCGCACCCACAGCTCACGGTGAACGACTTAGACGCGCACTGTCCACCGTCCGTGCCCGTACGCTGACTCCGCGTACGGGGCGCGGCGCTCGATTCCGTCCGCTCGTGGGCACCAGGCTGACGCCCATGCACCACACCCGCGCCCAACTCGACGCCCACACCCGCACGTTCAGCCAGCTGCTGTCCTCCACCCGGCGCGGCGCCCGCCTCGCCCGCCTGATCGGAACAGCCGAACTGCGCTCCTGGGACGTCCCGTTCGAGCTGTACGCCCGCGCGGAGACGGTGATCGCCGAACTCGCCGCCAACGCCGCCTTCCACGGCCGGGTGCCCGGCCGCAGCTTCCGCCTCACCCTCCGCTTCACGCCGCCGGGCGGCCCTCTCCGGATCGAAGTCACCGACGCCCGCGGCGACTTGCGACCCGAGCTCCGCCCCACCCCGGCCGACACCGATGAACTCGCCCCGACCGGCCGCGGGCTCGCCCTCGTCAGCGCCCTCACCGACCACTGGGACACGGTCTCCCACCCACCCAGCGGCAAGACCGTACGGGCCACCCTCACCCACCACCCCTGACCCCGCCCGTGGGCGGGGCCAACCAGTAAGCCCTGACGCACAAGTGACGGTCTGTCACCGATATGCTCTATCACCTGAGCGAGTACGCGCCCGAAACTGGTCAGGACCAAGCCAGAGCGCGTGCCCTCTTTCATGTGGAGGGGACATGACCGACTCGTACGACGTGGACGACGCGGCACTCCGCCGCTTCGGGAAGAGCGCCGAAGCAGCTGCCGAGCGCGTCGAGCGCATCAGAAACAGAACCAGCAAACTCACCCTTAATCAGGGCACATTCGGAAAACTGCCCCAGGCGGACTCCCTCAAGAACGACTACGACGAACAGCACACGGAGTCCACGAGCGACCTCAAGAACGCCGAAGAGAGTCTCAACGCCATCGCGGATGCACTGCGAGGATCTGCTGACAACTACGACAGCAACGAGCAGGAGCAGACAAAGCGCTTCGGCGGTGGCGCGTAGTGGGCGTCGGCGCACAGGCCGGTGACGCTCTCAGTCGCGTCAGCTACGCGCTCGACTGGAGCAACCCGCTGGCCAGCACCCTGGATGAGATCATCCGCGGAATCCTCAAACAGTTCAACGTCGACGAACTCCTGGAGCAGGTAAGCGGCGACGTCGAGCGGTTGGCAGAGGTGGCCACCGAGTGGCGGGTGGCGGCCCGCGACTTGCGCGGCGTGGTCGACGACCTCCAGGCGGAGCGCAACCTCCTCAACGAAGCCTGGAAGGGCCCTGCCGCCAAGGGCTTCGGCACCATGATGAACGGCTTCGAGAAGGCCCTGCTGGCCGAAGCCGAGGACATGGAGACGATCGCCCAACTACTGGAGATGGCGGCCAAGGAGTGTGCCGCCGCCGAGAAGCTCATGCTCGATCTCGTCGTGGAGATCGTTCAGGCTGTCATCGCCTCCGCCGCGACCACGGCGATCCTCGGAGTGCTGACCGCAGGAGCGGCAGCCGCCATCGGACCGATCATCGCGGGCGCCAACATCGCTTACCGCGTTGCGCGGGGAGCACGTATCACCGCCAGGCTGGCTGAGCGGCTCGCCGACCTCGCGCGACGTATGCAGGCCATGCGCAAGCTCGCCAAGGTGCGGCACGAGTTGCGCAAGGGGCCGAAACACTTCAAGGGCGGCCTCAAACGGTTCATCCGTCCGGAAGAGGGCCAGGCGCGGGACCCGATGGACCTTGTGCGCTACGCCGCGTACCGGCAGGCGAAGGGCGTGGTGAAAGCGGGCGTGCACGAGACGCTCGGCGTGGATCGGACAGGTGCGGTGACCGGTGTCGGCATGGAAGAGGGCCCCGGGATAGCAGAGCGACGTATTGAGTACCGCAATCGCCCAGGGCCCGAGAGCTTCGATGAACGGACCAAGGCCTCACCCGACCATGCGAAGAAGACCGTCCGTGAGGCCTTCGGCTGACGGCCGTCGCTCCGGCGCGCTCAGCGCGAGCAGCAGAGTGTTCGTACATCCAGAACAGCAAAGGGAGTTGAGCGTGAGCGAGCGGGACTCGGCGTTGACCGAGCGGGTGACGGCGGTACTGGCGCACGGCGAGACGTTGGTGGCCCGGCACGAGGCAGGCACGGGCAATCTGAAGCCCGGACCGCGTTTCTGGCAGCGTCCCCGGGTCTTCCCCGGGCAGCGCATGCCGGGCGACCGACTGGCCAATCTCGGCCTCGGGCTGCTTCGCGTCGTGGGAGCTCCGTGGAACGTCGTCGAAGCGCTCATGGAGCGGCTGATGTGGAACGACGGGCCCAGAAAGGGCGCGGTGTCGGGCGGCTGGGAGAGCGAGGCGGGTCGCCTGGCTCTCGCGATGCGTCCGCGCTCCCGCACCGGAGTGAGCCTGAACCTGGTCGTGACCAACTCCCACTACCGGCTGGTGTACGTACAGACCGCGCAGATCGGCAGCCGTGTCGGTGCCGCGACGGAGTGTGGATGGGCCGCCGACCTCAGCCGGATCAGCTGGGTGCGCGACCGCGGCGACATCAGGGGCGGGGTGCACGAGATCGGCTTCCCGGACGGCTCCTGGATGACGCTCACCCTCGCCTCACCCGGGTGGAGCGGGTTCGTCAAGGCCCTGCCCGCGCCCAAGCTGGGCCACCGCGACCCGCTGCCGGTCAGGGGGTAGCCGGCGGCCCCACCAGGGCGCCCGCCCGGCACGGTCGAGGCCCCCACGCGCCTGACCCGCGTCGTCGACCCGGTACGTCGGTTGAGCCGGGCGCCGGGTGAGGCGCCGGCGTACGGCCTGCGAGCCGTTCCGGCCGGGAGCCGTACGGGTCGCACGGGCCTCGCGGGCCGTACGGGCCGTACGGGCCCGTCCCGGGCGGCGGGGTCAGCGGCGCCGGAAGCGGCGGCGGTCGCCGGAGGGCGGGCGGGGCGCGTCGGCCAGCGCCGCGATCTCCCGGCCGGCCACCACCGGCCCCGTCGCCCGGGCGGCCTTGGCGCGGTACTGCGCCGCGTCCGCCAGCCGCAGCAGCCGTCGACCGGACCGCACCCGCCCGATCGGGTCGCCGGTGGACGCCACCCCGCAGGCGACACCCTCCCCGATCGTCAACTCGACCGCGCGGGCGCACAGTTCGGCGGCTGCCCGGACCACCTCGTCGGCCGGCGGCCCGACCGCCAGCAGACAGAACTCGTCGCCGCCCAGCCGCGCCGCCAGTGAGCCGGGCAGTGCGGCGCCGCAGCGGGAGAGCAGTGAGCCGAAGCGTTCCAGCAGGCGGTCGCCGGCGGCGTGGCCGTACCGGTCGTTGACCCCCTTGAGGCCGTTGACGTCGCAGACGACGAGGCTCACCACCACCGACTCGTCCCGGCGTCCGCCGAGCACTTCCGCCAGCCGCTCGTCGACCGCCCTGCGGTTCCCGAGGCCGGTCAGCGGGTCGGTGAACGCCAGCCTGCGCACCTCGGCCAGCCGCTCGTGCTGAGCGATTCCGGCGGCGGCCACTGCCGCCAGCACCGTCGCGAACTCCGCGTCCGCTGCGGCGAACTCGGCCCCGCCCGCGCCCCGCGCGACGTACAACTCGCCCCAGGCGCGTCCGTCCAGCACCAGTGGGGCGACGACGCAGCTGGTACGGCCGCGCCGGTGCAGCGCCGCCGAACGGTCCGAGACCGCCCCGCCCGCGTGCTCCACCCAGGCGGGCGGCGCGCTGACGACAGAGGGCGGCGAATCGCGGTCGGAACCGGGTTGTGAAGATTCGGTGATCTCGGGGAAGTCGTGGACGGGATAGGACTCGTCAGCCGGGAACGGGACCTCGCCGGGCGCGAGATCACCGTCGTTGACCAGCACCCGGAGCAGGCCGCCGGCCCGGTCCCAGCGGGAGACGGCGGCGAAGTCCCCACCCAGCGCACGCCGCGCGCCCGCGGCAGCCCGTGCGGCTGCCGCGGGAAGTGTGGGGGCGACGGCCATGGCCTGCGCGAGGGCCACGACGGCGCCGAGGTGCACCTCGTCCGACATCCCGTCCAGAATATGGCGATTTGCGCCCCCGTGCTTCGAGAGGTGCGCGACGCGGCGCGCAGGTAACACCGCAGGCGGACCCGGGCCGAACGCGGGCTCCGAACGGACTGGGCCGCCGCACACCGGTACCCCGCACATGCGGACCTCGGGCCCGGCTCCGTGCACGGAACACAGATCCCGGCGCCGCACACGGACCGCGGGCACAGGCACACGGACGCGGGCGCCTTACGCGGGCGCCTTACGCGGGCGCCTTACGCGGACCGGCGGACCGCAGCCCCGGACGCCGTACGCGGTCGCCCTCCGTACACGGGCCGCCCGCGGGAGCGGCGGTACGCCCCCGGACCGGACCGGCCGGGTCACCTGCCGGGCCAGTCCGGCTTCCGCTTCTCGTTGAACGCCGCGACGCCCTCCGCCCGGTCGCCGGAGAAGGCCACCGAGCGCCAAGCGGCGTCCTCGACCTCCAGACCGGCTCGCAGCTCCATCCCCCAGCCGAGTCGGAGGGCGCGCTTGGCTGCACGCAGTCCGACCGGCGAGTTCGAGGCGATCCGCCGTCCGAGCGCGAGGGCGGCCGACCGGTCCTCCCCTTCTTCGACCAACTCGTCGACCAGGCCGAGTCGTTGCGCCTCCCCGGCCTCCACCCGGCGGGCGGAGAAGACGAGTTCGGCGGCGCGGGCGGCTCCGACGCGGCGCGGCAGCAGCTGCGTACCGCCGCCGCCCGGGATGACGCCGACCGAGACCTCGGGGAGGCCGACCACCGCGGTGGCGTCGGCGACGATCACATCGCAGGACAGCGCCAGCTCGAACCCGCCGCCGAGCGCGTATCCGTGCACCGCGGCGACGGTGGGCACCGGCAGCTCCAGCACGCCGGTGTACGCGGCGCGCGCCACCGGGCGCTGCTGCACCAACTCGGCGTCGCTGAAGGAGTTGCGCTCCTTGAGGTCGGCGCCCACGCAGAAGGCGCGCTCACTGCTGGAGGTCACCACGACGGCCCGTACGTTCTCGTCCGCGCCCAGTTCGGCGCAGGCGTCGGCGATCGAGCGGGCCATCCCGGTGGACACGGCGTTCATCGCGCGGGGGCGGTCGAGCACCAGCTCCGCCACATGTGTGCGCTCGCCCTGCTCCTCGTCGTACCTGACCTCGACGTACTCACCAAAGCGCGTCATCGTACCCTCCCAGTTAACGGTCGCTCACACCCTAGCGTTCGGTCGCTCACGGGGGTACGGAGCACGCCTCCGGCTCCGCCGTACCGCGCCGACGTCGAGCCGGCCCGGCGAACTCACCGCACCCGTACGGAAGTTGGCCCGCCCCCGAAGCGGAGGCCGGCTCAGGGGCCGGGGCAGCACAGACGGCAGCGGGCGGCGAGGCAGCCGGAACCCGGCAACGCGGCGGCAGGGCTACGGGCGGCGGGAGAGCAGCCAGGGTTCGACGACACCCAGACCGCGCACGGGGCGCTGGTAGAGCGGGCGCATCGCGAAGCGGTACGCCTTGGACTCCTCCTCGCCGACCCACTGCGACTCGACCTCCGACTCCGGCGCCTCACCGGTCTCGGTGAGCTTCTCCCGCACCACACCGTCGACCAGAACGGTGTCCTTGGGCGCCATGGAGGTCAGCCGGCTGGCGAGGTTGACGGTCGTACCGAAGACGTCGCCCATCCGCGTGGTGACGGTGCCGAAGGCGAGGCCGACCCGCAGCTCGGGCATGGTCTCGTCGCCCGCCAGGGTCTCGATCATCCGCAGGCCGATCTCCGCGGCGGTGCCGGCGTCGTCGGCCACGTAGAGGACCTCGTCGCCCAGGGTCTTGATGAGCCGGCCGCCGTTGGCCGCGACCAGATCGGCCGCCGTGGTCTCGAACGCCTCGACCAGCTCGCCCAGTTCCTCCTCCTCCAGACGGCGGGTGAGCCGGGTGAAGCCGACCAGGTCCGCGAAGCCCACGGCCAGCCTCCGGTCGACCATCTCCTCGTCGTCCGCGGCCTGGACCACGCGCCCGGTGGCCGCGGCGAGCTGGCGGCGCCAGACGTAGACGAGGAACTCCTCCAGCTCCGGCAGGAGCAACTCGACCAGCGGGTAGGTGACTTCCATCCGGCTCATGCCCGGTTCCGGCTGGACGGTGAGTCCGGCGAGGAAGGAGTCGACCTGCCACTCGGCGAGCCGTGCGGTGGTCTGGCCGGTGGAGCGTGCGACCTGGATGGCCATCGCCTCGTTCAGCAGGCCCGCCTCGACGAGGCCGGCGAGGCGGCGCAGGGCGAGGACGTCGGCTTCGGTGAGCGCGCGGGCCTGGCCGATGTCGGGGAAGCCCATCGCCCGCCAGAAGCGGGACGCCAGCTCCATCGGCACACCGGCCGCTCTGGCGGCCTGGAAGGCGGTGTACTTGCGCCCGGCGTCGAGGATGAGCTCCTCGATCTTCAGCGCGTTGGGGTTGTCACCGGGCATCAGCTCCCGGTCCGGCGCTTCGACGGACGCGGCCGGGCCCAGCCCGGAGACAGTGGAATCCGCGGGCTCGAAGACACGGTCCGGGGCGGCTTCGCCGGAGGAAGCCCCGCGCGGCTCTGCCTGCGGGTCGTGGCGACGGTCGGTGCGGGAGTCGGGAGCGTCGTCCGGGGTCGGGCCGGTGGCGCCGGGTGCCGACGCCCGTCGAGCGTCGGAGGCGCCGCCTCCCGATTCGCCCCCTCGTCCGCCACCCGCTTCCGGGTCCGCGACGTGCGGGGAGTCCTCCGGTTCGTTCGCGGTCACTGCCCGCCCCTTACCAGGTCCGTGCGCACTGCCCTTCCGTTCTCACTCCCACCGCGCCCGTCGCGCCGCGTACGGCCCCACGATACGGCAGCTGCACCAAACCTCACCTGGCACGGTGCTGGACGCGTCGGCCGTCCCCCGGGCCCGGCCGCACGGCTGCGGTCCGCGGAACGGCGCCGGTCAGCCGCCCGGACGCAGATGGACGATGTCACCCGCGTCGAGCGATTCCAGCACCCCGTCGCCGAGGTTGAGCACCAGCCGGCCGTCACCGTCGATGGCCACCGCCTCGCCGACCAGCTGACTGCCGCCCGGCAGCTCCGCGCGGACCTGGCGGCCGAGGGTGGCGCAGCCCGCGGAGTACGTCTCCAGCAGGCCGCAGGCCGCGGCGTCGCCCTCGGCGTCCCGCCATTTGCCGTACCACTCCTCGACCGACCGCAGTACCGCGCGCAGCAGCGGGTCGCGGTCGGTGTTCACCGCGCCCGCGAGCCGGAGCGAACCGGCCTGCGGAACGGGGAGTTCGTCCGCGCGCAGGGTGACGTTGAGCCCGATGCCGAGGACTACGGCGCCGCTGTGCCGGTCGCCGATGCGCTCGGCGAGGATGCCGCCGATCTTGCGTTCCTCGCCGTCGACCGCGGCCAGCAGATCATTCGGCCACTTCAGCGCGGTGTCCACGCCTGCGGTGCGGGCGAGCGCCGTGGCGGTGGCGACACCTGCCAGCAGCGGCATCCAGCCGAGCCGGTGCGGCTCGATGTCGGCGCCCGGCCGCAGGACGACCGAGACGAAGATCCCGCTGCGGGCGGGCGCGTTCCAGCCCCGGTCCAGCCGGCCGCGTCCGGCGACCTGGCGCTCGGCGACGAGAACGGTGCCCTCCTCGACCTGCTCGTGCGCGAGGCGGCGTACGAGGTCGGAGTTGGTGGAGCCGGTCTCCTCGACGATCTCCAGATCGGTCCACAGCCCTCCCGCCCGCGGGTCCGCACCGCTCGCGTCCGGGCGGGTGCCGCCGGAGAGCAGCGCGCGGCGCAGGGCCACGGCGTTCAGCGGAGGGCGGTCGAGATCCGTCCAGGGGCCCGGCGCAGTAGCTTCGGTCGGCTTGGCGGGCCCGGGACGAGGCCCATTCCCCGACGAGTTCGGCTTCATGCCTCAAGCCTAGGGTCCGCGGATGTGGCCAACGCCGCATCAGCGAGACCTGCACACCGCCGTTACTGTTACGGGCCGGTAGTTCTCAAGGACGAGTAGGAGCCGCTCTCGTGCCCGAGCAGGAAAAAACGCCCGACATCCACACGACAGCCGGCAAGATCGCCGATTTCCGGCGCCGTTCGGAGGAGGCTGTCCACGCGGGCTCGCAGCGCGCGGTGGAGAAGCAGCACGCGAAGGGCAAGCTGACCGCCCGCGAGCGGGCGGAACTTCTGCTGGACGAGGGCTCGTTCACCGAGCTGGACGAGTTCGCCCGGCACCGCTCGACCAACTTCGGGCTGGAGCAGAACCGCCCGTACGGAGACGGAGTCGTCACCGGCTACGGCACGGTGGACGGCCGCCCGGTGGCGGTCTACTCGCAGGACTTCACCATTTTCGGCGGTTCGCTCGGCGAGGTCTACGGCGAGAAGATCGTCAAGGTCATGGACTTCGCGCTGCGCACCGGCTGTCCGATCATCGGCATCAACGACGGCGGCGGCGCCCGCATCCAGGAGGGCGTCGCGGCGCTCGGCCTCTTCGCGGAGATCTTCCGGCGAAACGTTCACGCCTCGGGCGTCGTCCCGCAGATCTCGCTGATCGTCGGTCCCTGCGCGGGCGGCGCGGTCTACTCGCCCGCGATCACCGACTTCACGGTGATGGTCGACCAGACCTCGCACATGTTCATCACCGGCCCGGACGTCATCAAGACGGTCACCGGTGAGGACGTCGGCTTCGAGGAGCTCGGGGGCGCACGCACCCACAACACCACCTCGGGCGTGGCGCACCACATGGCGGGCGACGAGAAGGACGCGATCGAGTACGTCAAGACCCTGCTGTCCTACCTGCCGTCCAACAACCTCTCCGAGCCGCCCGCCTTTCCCGAGGAGGCGGACCTGGAGACCTCCGAGCGCGATCTGGAGCTGGACGTCCTCATCCCGGACTCCGCGAACCAGCCGTACGACATGCACTCCGTCATCGAACACGTCCTGGACGACGGGGAGTTCCTGGAGACGCAGGCTCTCTTCGCACCCAACATCGTCACCGGCTTCGGCCGGGTCGAGGGCCGGCCGGTGGGCGTCGTCGCCAACCAGCCGATGCAGTTCGCCGGCTGCCTGGACATCGACGCCAGCGAGAAGGCGGCGCGGTTCGTACGGACCTGCGACGCCTTCAACGTGCCGGTCCTGACCTTCGTGGACGTGCCCGGCTTCCTGCCCGGCACGGAGCAGGAGTTCCAGGGCATCATCCGGCGCGGCGCCAAGCTGATCTTCGCCTACGCCGAGGCGACCGTGCCGCTGATCACCGTCATCACCCGCAAGGCATTCGGCGGCGCGTACGACGTGATGGGCTCCAAGCACCTCGGCGCGGACCTCAACTTCGCCTGGCCGACGGCCCAGATCGCGGTGATGGGCGCCCAGGGCGCGGTCAACATCCTGCACCGCCGCCGACTGGCCGCCGTCGAGGACGAGACCGAGCGCGAGGCGCTGCGGGCGCAGCTCACCCAGGAGTACGAGGAGTACCTCCTCAACCCGTACGTCGCTGCCGAGCGCGGCTACGTCGACGCCGTGGTGATGCCCTCCGAGACCAGACGGCACATCACTCGCGGGCTGCGCTCGCTGAGCAACAAGCGGGAGCAGCTGCCGCCGAAGAAGCACGGCAACATCCCGCTGTAGCGGGCACGGCCGGGCAGTTGCCGCGACCCGGCACGCGCCGGCGGGCGGAGCCCGGCTCCCGCCGGCGGGAGCGGCGCGGCGGGGCGCGTAGGAGCGCGGCGGGGCGCGGGCGTACCCGGGCGTCCGCCGGGTAGGTGTCGGACACCCGGGAGCGGAGCCGCCCCCGGGAAGCGGTACCGCAGCTCGCAGGCGGTACCGCGCGGCCAGGACCGGCACCGCAGGACCGAGGACGACGAGCCGAACGCAGGGAGACCGCGATGATCAAGGTCGTACGGGGCAACCCGACACCCGAGGAGCTGGCCGCCGCGCTGGCAGTGGTCCAGGCGCGCGCCGCAGCCGCGGCGGCGGTCGAGGAGCGGTCGGACGATCCCTCCGAGTGGTCCGATCCGGCGCGGATCGTCCCGCGGCGCGTACCCGAGCCCGGGCCGCGCGCCTGGCGCACGACGTACTGGCCCGCCTGAGCCGCGGGGCGACCGGGCCGTTGCGCGGACGTCACGGCCCGGTTCGCGGTTCGCGGCAGCGGATTTCGCTGCGTGCACCGGACAACCACGCCGTCCGTCCCGTTACGGGCGGTTGAGCCGCCCCGACCGGGTGCGATCCGGGCCCGCGCCTGAGTACGCGTACTCAGGCGCGGCGGCGTTCCGAGGGGCACGCTGGTGCACATGCTCTGGTCCGACCCCCCACCCGAGGGCCCCTCGAAGCGGCTGCTCGCCGTACAGCAGCGTCTCCACCGGGCGGCCTGGCTGCTCGCTGCGGTGATCTTCACCGTGATGCTGGTACTCGGCGTCCGCTGACTCCGGCGCTCCCGATCGGCACCTCCGCAGGGGAGAAGGCGCGCGCCGCCGGGTGCCCGGTTCCCGCGCGCCGGCGCCGTGCCGGGCAGTGGGCCGGGTGCGGCCGGCCGGTTCTACGATGGGCGGCATGAGCGCTGCCGCCCGACGTCTCGTCCTGGCCTCCAAGTCCCCTGCCCGCCTCGGCCTGTTGCGGCAGGCCGGCTTCACCCCCGAGGTCATCGTCAGCGGGGTCGACGAGGACGCGCTGGACGCCCCCACCCCCGGCGAGCTCGCGCTGGTGCTCGCCGAGGCGAAGGCCGAGGCGGTGGCCGCACGCGAGGCCGCGGCCGGGGCGCTGGTCGTCGGCTGCGACTCGGTGCTGGAGCTGGACGGTCGCGCGCTGGGCAAGCCGGACGACGCCGAGGACGCCATCGCGCGCTGGAAGTCCATGCGCGGTCGCAGCGGAGTCCTCCGGACCGGTCACTGCGTGATCGACACCGCGGACGGCCGCCGAGCCGCGGCCACGGCGTCCACAACGGTGCGGTTCGGCGAACCGAGCGACGCGGAGATCGCGGCTTACGTGGCGACGGGCGAACCGCTGCACGTGGCCGGGGCCTTCACCCTGGACGGCCGCTCCGCCCCCTTCGTGGACGGGATCGACGGCGACCACGGCAACGTCATCGGGCTCTCGCTGCCACTGCTGCGGCGACTCCTGGCCGAGCTGGACATCTCGGTCACCGACCTCTGGACGTCCTGACCCGCGCGGCTCCGCACCTCGTACCGCCCGGTCGGCGCCGTACGCGCCCCGCCGCGCTCCCGCTTCCCGCGCGACTCCGACCGGGAGGCGGAAGTCCCGGGCCACGGGCGGGAGTTCCGCCCAGCGGCTCGACGGCCCAGCGGCCCAGCGGCCCGACGGCCCGACGACCCGACGGCCATCGCTCAACGGCTCACGCGACCGGGCTCGGACCCGCCGGGCTCGACGACACACCGGGAACGGGTGTGTCCGAGGCGGACGCCTTCGAACCGGGCGAACCCGAGCCGTGCGCGTCCGGGACGGGCGGCGACCCCGGGGCGGACGCGTCGGCTCGGGGCTCGGGCGGGGTGTGCTCCAGCAGCGTCCAGACCAGCAGACCGAGCACCGCCGCCGGCACGAGGAACGCCCCCCAGCCGACCAGCGCGACGGCGAGGACAGCGAGCACACCGTGAGTGACCGCGCAGGCGATCAGGGCGATCCGCACGGCCCGGCCGAGCGGGCGGTCCCCCAGCCCGGCACGCAGCACCAGCAGCGCACAGAGCGCCAGACCGAGGCCGAGCAGCGCCCCCGCGCCACGGGCAGCGAGCGCGATCGTTCCCGGCCCGATCCCGTCCAGAAACATCTCCTGCCGCTGTACGAAGACGGCCAACACCCAGAACAGGGCGGCGAGTACGGCGCCCTCCACCAGCAGGACGACTGCTGTCACGATCGCTGTCGCGCGCCTCTGGCCCATCCGGCACCTGCCCAACTTCCGTGCTGTTACCGCGAGTACGCCCACTGCGACCGGCACGCTACTAGCGGGTAGTGCGGGCGGCAAGACTCGCGGCCCACAACGACCGACCCGGCCGGCACACCACCCGACTCGATCGCGGCGGACACCCGCCGGAACCCGATCGCGCGACGACAGGCGGCCCGCAGCGCCGGCCCGCGTCCGCCGGCCAGGACCGGCACCCCGATGCCCTCCCGGGCACACCCCGCTCGCACCCGAACCCGAAACACCCACACCCGAACCCGGACGCCTGTGCACAGCCGCACCCGAACCCTGCCCGAACCGGCGTTCACGCCCTCCTGCGAGCCCGCACCCGAATCGCGCGACCGCAAAGAACCGGCGTCCTCTTCGTGGGAATTCCACAAAAAGCACCGCTCTTCGCCAACGCCAATCTGCCGGAAGTCCCACCCGGCCTCGACACCGGGCAGCGAACGCGAAAGGGCGGCGTACCTTGGTACACAGGGGATTTGAGTCCCGCTCTGGCCCGTTGCCACTGCTCGTGTGGGCAAGCTCACGCCCTGGGGTGGCTCTGCGCGCGGTGTTGCCAGTACCTAAACTCAGCTTGTTTCACGGAGGGAGCCATCGTGCGCAAGGTGCTCATCGCCAACCGAGGCGAAATTGCTGTCCGCGTAGCCCGTGCCTGCCGGGACGCCGGGATCGCGAGCGTAGCCGTCTACGCGGAGCCGGACCGGGACGCACTGCACGTGCGCGCGGCCGACGAGGCATTCGCCCTGGGCGGTGACACCCCCGCGGCCAGTTACCTGGACATCGCGAAGGTGCTCAAGGCGGCTAAGGACTCCGGTGCCGACGCCATCCACCCCGGCTACGGCTTCCTCTCCGAGAACGCCGACTTCGCCCAGGCCGTGCTCGACGCCGGACTCACCTGGATCGGGCCGCCCCCGCAGGCGATCCGCGACCTCGGCGACAAGGTCGCCGCGCGGCACATCGCCCAGCGGGCCGGCGCGCCTCTGGTCGCCGGCACCAAGGACCCGGTCGCCGGCGCGGACGAGGTCGTGGCCTTCGCCGAGGAGCACGGCCTGCCGATCGCCATCAAGGCCGCCTTCGGCGGTGGTGGCCGCGGCCTGAAGGTCGCCCGCGAACTCACCGAGGTCGCCGAGCTGTACGACTCCGCGGTGCGCGAGGCGGTGTCGGCCTTCGGGCGCGGCGAGTGCTTCGTCGAGCGCTACCTCGACCGGCCGCGGCACGTGGAGACCCAGTGCCTGGCGGACAGCCACGGCAACGTCGTGGTCGTCTCCACCCGCGACTGTTCCCTCCAGCGCCGCCACCAGAAGCTGGTGGAGGAGGCCCCCGCGCCGTTCCTGACCGAGGAGCAGAACGCCGAGCTGTACCGGGCGTCCAAGGCCATCCTGAGCGAGGCCGGCTATGTCGGCGCCGGCACCTGCGAGTTCCTCGTCGGCCAGGACGGGACCATCTCCTTCCTGGAGGTCAACACCCGTCTCCAGGTGGAGCACCCGGTCACCGAGGAGGTCACCGGTATCGACCTGGTCCGCGAGATGTTCCGCATCGCCGACGGCGAGGAGCTCGGCTACGACGACCCGCCGCTGCGCGGTCACTCCTTCGAGTTCCGGATCAACGGCGAGGACCCGGGCCGCAACTTCCTGCCCGCCCCCGGCACCGTCACGACGTTCGCCCCGCCCTCCGGCCCGGGCGTACGCCTGGACGCGGGTGTGGAGTCGGGCAGCGTCATCGGCCCCGCCTGGGACTCCCTCCTCGCCAAGCTCGTCGTCACCGGTGCGACTCGCCGGCAGGCGCTCCAGCGCGCGGCCCGTGCGCTCGCCGAGTTCCAGGTCGAGGGCATGGCGACCGCCATCCCCTTCCACCGCAAGGCCGTCACCGACGCCGCCTTCGCCCCCGAACTGACCGGCAGCGACAAGCCGTTCACCGTCCACACCCGGTGGATCGAGACCGAGTTCGCCAACGACATCCCGCCGTTCGCCACCGTGGGCGGCGAGGACGAGGACGGCGAGTTCGGCCGCGAGACCGTGGTGGTGGAGGTCGGCGGCAAGCGGCTGGAGGTCTCGCTCCCGTCCTCGCTCGGCATGCCCCTCGCCCGCGCCGCGGTCGCCGGCGGCGCCAAGCCCGCACGCCGCAAGGCCACCAAGAAGTCCGGCGGTTCGGCCGCCTCCGGGGACGCGCTCGCCTCCCCCATGCAGGGCACCATCGTCAAGGTGGCGGTCGAGGAGGGCCAGCAGGTCGAGGAGGGCCAGCTGATCGTCGTCCTGGAGGCCATGAAGATGGAGCAGCCGCTGAACGCGCACCGCGCCGGCACCGTCAAGGGGCTCGCGGCGGAGGTCGGCGGTTCCCTCTCCTCCGGCACGGTCATCTGCGAGATCAAGGACTGACCCCCCGTACGCCGCCCGCCGTACG
Source organism: Streptomyces tardus (assembly GCF_018101125.2). Lineage (GTDB taxonomy): Bacteria > Actinomycetota > Actinomycetes > Streptomycetales > Streptomycetaceae > Streptomyces > Streptomyces tardus. The sequence continues at coordinate 763,141 of NZ_JAELVF020000001.1, forward strand.
GGAGTTGCCGGAGCTCGCCCGTACGGCGGTCAGGCCTCGGACAACCGCCGTACGGCGATCTGCGCAGCACAGGCGCACCGGGCGTCCCGCACAGGGCAAGCGACCTGCGGCGGGGCGCCTGCGCCGTTGCGGTCACCCGTCCCGAGTACGGCAGTTGCCGGGGTGCGCCCGCGGTCGCACCCCACTCGTACAGCACGCGACCGCCCCAGCTCCGGCCCGCACGGCCGCACAGCACGGCCCACGCCCGGCGACCCGCACCGCACGGCCGCACCTCCGGGCCCGCGCCGCGCGGTTCACGGCAAACGGCGGCGCAGGCGAATCGCCCGCGCCGCACCTGCTGTTACGTTTCCGCGGTCAGCGTCTGCGGTGACCCAGGTCCGCGACCTGGGTCACGGCCCCCGCCACCCGGAGCGCCGAAGCGCCGCCTCCTCCGAGGGGGTTGCGACGCTGCTCCGGCAGCGCCTCCCGGCGCGCACCGCCGCCCTCCGGGGCCGAGGGGCCCGCGATGGCGATCTGTACGCCCTGGTCAGCCAGCGCCTGGAGCTCCGCGCCGGCACGGTCCTCGCCGCCCTGCGGGTCGTCCGTCACCAGATGGGTGATGAGATCGGTCGGCACGGTCTGGAACATCGTGTCCGTGCCCAGCTTCGAGTGGTCGGCCAGTACGACCACCTCCGCCGCCGCCTGGACCAGCGCGCGATCGACGCTGGCGGAGAGCATGTTGGAGGTGGACAGACCGCGCTCTGCCGTCAGACCGCTGCCGGAGAGGAAGGCGCGCGAGACCCGCAGCCCCTGGAGCGACTGCTCGGCGCCGCTGCCCACGAGCGCGTAGTTGGAGCCGCGCAGGGTGCCCCCGGTCATCACCACCTCGACGCGGTTGGCGTGCGCCAGTGCCTGCGCGACCAGCAGGGAGTTGGTGACCACGGTCAGGCCGGGCACCCGGGCGAGTCTGCGGGCGAGCTCCTGGGTGGTCGTACCCGCGCCCACCACCACGGCTTCGCCCTCGCGCACGAGACCGGCCGCCACCTCGGCGATCGCGGTCTTCTCCGCGGTCGCGAGATGCGACTTGTGCGGGAAACCGGACTCCCTGGTGAACCCACCGGGCAGGACCGCACCACCGTGCCGGCGGTCCAGCAGGCCTTCGGCCTCCAGCGCGCGGACGTCCCGCCGCACGGTGACTTCTGAGGTCTGGACGACTCGGGCAAGCTCACGGAGCGACACGGCCCCGTTCGCCCGCACCATTTCGAGAATCAATTGACGACGTTCTGCTGCGAACACAGAACAGACCGTAACGCGAACGACCGTCTGCTTTCAGCGGATTGCCGTGATTTACCGAAGTTGTTCGCCTCTGCTTCGACTGCGTGGTATACGCCCGGTCCGGTGTTGTACAACTACCCCTCGCCGCTGCCCGTTCACCGTCGAAAAACGCCCCGACCCGGGCCCGGAACGGGCGGGTCGGGGCGCCTGGCGGGCGCTGAACGGGCTCAGCCCTGGGCGGCCTTGGTGGTGTGCAACTGTCGGGCGACCTCCCCGATCGAACCCGAGAGCGAGGGGTACACGGTGAAGGTGTTGGCCATCTGCTCGACCGTCAGACTGTTGTCCACCGCGATCGCCAGCGAGTGGATCAACTCGCTCGCTCGCGGCGAGACGACCACTCCGCCGACCACGATGCCGGTGCCCGGACGGCAGAAGAGCTTCACGAACCCGTCCCGCACGCCCTGCATCTTCGCCCGCGGGTTGCGCAGCAGCGGCAGCTTGACCGCGCGCGCCACGATCAGCCCGGAGTCGATGTCCGCCTGGCTGTAGCCGACGGTGGCGATCTCGGGGTCGGTGAAGATGTTCGCCGAGACGGTGCGCAGGTTCAGCGGAGCGACCGTCTCGCCGAGGATGTGGTACATCGCGATGCGGCCCTGCATCGCGGCCACCGAAGCGAGCGCGAAGACCCCGGTGCAGTCGCCGGCCGCGTACACCCCGGGGGCGCTGGTGCGCGAGACCTTGTCCGTCCAGATGTGCCCGGAGTCCTTCAGTCGGACACCGGCCTCCTCCAGGCCGATTCCCTCGCTGTTGGGGATCGCGCCGACCGCCATGAGGCAGTGCGTACCGGTGATCACCCGGCCGTCGGAGAGAACGACCTCGACCCGGTCGCCGATCCGCTTGGCGGAGGCGGCGCGCGAGCGGCTCATGACGTTCATCCCGCGCCGGCGGAAGACGTCCTCCAGCACGGCCGCGGCGTCCGGGTCCTCGCCCGGCAGCACCCGGTCCCGCGAGGAGACCAGCGTGACCCGGGAGCCCAGCGCCTGGTACGCCCCCGCGAACTCGGCGCCGGTGACGCCCGATCCGACGACGATCAGCTCTTCCGGAAGCGTGTCGAGGTCGTAGACCTGGGTCCAGTTGAGGATGCGCTCGCCGTCGGGCTGGGCGTCCGGGATCTCCCGGGGATGGCCACCGGTGGCGATCAGCGCGGCGTCGGCGGTCAGCCGCTGCTCGGTACCGTCGGCGGCGGTGACGACGACCTCGCGGGAGCCGTCCGGTGCCTGGGTGGGCTCCAACCGGCCGTGCCCGCGCATGATGCGGGCGCCTGCCCGGATGACGGAGGCGGTGATGTCGTGCGACTGGGCGAGCGCCAGCCGCTTGACCCTCCGGTTGACCTTGCCGAGATCGACACCGATCCCGCTCTCCTGCGCGGCGTCACCGACAGTGATCCCCAACTCCTGGTGCGAGGACTCGAAGTTGGTCATCACCTCCGCTGTGGCGATGAGGGTCTTGGACGGCACGCAGTCGGTCAGCACCGACGCCCCGCCCAGACCGTCGCAGTCGACGACGGTCACCTCCGCCCCGAGCTGCGCCGCCACCAGCGCAGCCTCGTATCCGCCAGGTCCGCCGCCGATAATCACGATCCGAGTCACATACTCCAGTGTCCCGTACGGCGGCGGCGGCCGGGCCCCCACCCCCCGACGACGCGCCGCGTCACGGAGCGTGTCCGCCGGCCCGCACTCACGGGCGGCGAACACCCGCGCCGAACGAGGGGTCGCGCCAACTCGAACCCGCGCGGCCCACCCGCCGGGGCCGCGCTCCCGTACTCTCTAAGCCATGTCGCTCTACGCCGCATACGCCGGGAACCTCGATCCCCGGCTGATGTCCCGCCGGGCCCCGCACTCCCCACTGCGGGGTACGGGCTGGATCACCGGTTGGCGCCTGACCTTCGGCGGCGAACACATGGGCTGGGAAGGCGCGCTCGCCACTCTCGTCGAGGCGCCCCGGTCCGAGGTCTTCGTCGCGCTCTACGACATCGCCCCGCTCGACGAGGACGCGATGGACCGCTGGGAGGGCGTCGGCCTCGACATCTACCGACGGATGCGGATCAAGGTGCACACGCTCGACGGCGACCTGCCGGCCTGGGTGTACGTGCTCAACGGCTACGAGGGCGGGCTGCCCTCACCGCGCTACCTCGGCGAGCTGGCCGACGCGGCGGAGTCCGCCGGAGCACCCCACGACTACGTGACGGAGCTGCGCAAGCGCCCCTGCTGAACCGCCGGCCGGCCGCATCGGACGCTCGGGACGCACCGGCTCATCAGCCCGCACCCGCACGCAGCCCGTACACCCGCGGCACCCGAGCGCGAGGGTGTCCCGTACGCGCACGGCGGCAAGCAGATCCGGCACCACGTCCACCGCTGCACCCGCCACCAACTTCCCGGTGTGGACACGTGAACGCGGCGGCGCGCACGTACCGCGGATCGTACGAACGCCGAGCCCGCGACCTGTGTTTTCAGCCCCAGTCGCACAGAGCTTCTACGCGCGTAGGCGCTTTCGCGCTACCCTCGTCGGGTGAACGCATCCGACATCTCCACCGACCCGACCGGGGCAGCCGACGCGGCTGCCGCCCGGCTGCGCGAGCTGACCGGCGCGCAGAGCCACGACGTCGCCCTGGTCATGGGCTCCGGCTGGGTGCCGGCCGCCGAGGCGCTGGGCGCGCCCGAGCTGGAGTTCCCGATCACGGAGCTGCCCGGTTTCCCGCCGCCCGCCGTCGCCGGCCACTCGGGCAAGGTGCGCTCCTACAAGGTGGGCGAGAAGCGCGCGCTGGTCTTCCTCGGCCGCACCCACTACTACGAGGGCCGCGGCGTCGCCGCCGTCGCCCACGGGGTGCGCACCGCGGTGGCCGCAGGCTGCAAGACCATCGTGCTGACCAACGGATGCGGCGGGCTGCGCGCCGGGATGCGTCCCGGTCAGCCGGTGCTGATCAGCGATCACCTGAACCTCACCGCCGCCTCCCCGATCGTCGGCGCGAACTTCGTCGACCTCACCGACCTCTACTCGCCGCGGCTGCGCACGCTGTGCCAGGAGATCGACCCCACCCTGGAGGAGGGCGTCTACGCCCAACTGCCCGGGCCGCACTACGAGACGCCCGCCGAGGTCCAGATGACCCGCGTGCTCGGCGGCGACCTGGTCGGAATGTCGACCGTGCTGGAGGCCATCGCGGCCCGCGAGGCCGGCGCGGAGGTGCTGGGCATCTCGCTGGTCACCAATCTCGCCGCCGGTATGACCGGAGAGCCGCTCAACCACGAGGAGGTGCTCCAGGCAGGCCGCGACTCCGCCAGCCGCATGGGCAGCCTGCTCGCCCAGGTGCTCGACCGCATCTGATCCGCCTCCGGGCCCCGCGGGCCCGCCCCGCCGGTGTCGCCGCCGGCGCCCCGGACCCGCGGGGCCCGCCCTGTCGGTGTTGCGCCGGTTCGGGAACGGTGGACGTGGAACCCGGTGGCGGTCGGGCCCGCGTTCGACGTCGCGTCGGCAACCGACCGGCGGCCCGCGGGCGTCCGCACCCACGAACGGGCCGGCTCCCGCGCCGGCCACCACCACCGCGAGAGGCAACGAACGTGACCGTGCAGGACGACGAGCTCTTCGCGCAGGCGCGCGCCTGGCTGGCCGAAGACCGGGACCCGGACACCAGGGCGGAGCTCGCCGCCCTGCTGGAGGCGGCGGAGGCGACCGACGGTACGGCGGTACGGCCGCAGGCCAGGCTCGCCGAACGCTTCGCCGGGACACTGCAGTTCGGCACCGCGGGCCTGCGCGGCGAGCTGGGCGCCGGCCCGATGCGGATGAACCGCTCGGTCGTCGTCCGGGCCGCCGCGGGCCTGGCCCGGTACCTGGTCGCCGAAGGCGCGGCCACCGCGCCCGCCGAGAACCCCGGGCTCGTCGTCATCGGTTACGACGCCCGGCACAAGAGCGCCGACTTCGCGCGGGACACCGCTGCGGTGATGGTCGGGGCGGGCCTGCGGGCCGCTCTGCTGCCCGGACCGCTGCCCACCCCGGTGCTGGCGTTCGCGATCCGCCACCTCGGCGCCGTCGCCGGCGTCATGGTCACCGCGAGCCACAACCCGCCCCGCGACAACGGCTACAAGGTCTACCTCGGCGACGGCGCCCAGATCGTGCCGCCCGCCGACACCGGCATCGCCGCGCGCATCGCCTCCGTGGGCAGCCTCGCGGAGGTTCCGCTGGTCGAGGACGGCGGGGAGGTGCTCGGCGAGGAGCTGGTGGAGGCGTACCTGGCCCGTGCGCTCACCGTGGTGGACCCCGGATCGCCGCGCGAGCTGCGGATCGTCCACACCGCGCTGCACGGCGTCGGCGGCGAGCTGGTCGGCGACGCCTTCGTGCGTGCCGGCTTCCCCGAGCCCGTACCCGTCACCGAACAGGCCGCGCCCGACCCGGACTTCCCCACCGTCGCCTTCCCCAACCCGGAGGAGCCCGGCGCGATGGACCTGGCGTACGCCACCGCGCGCGCCGCAGCGGTCTCCGGCGGCCCGGTGGACCTCGTACTCGCCAACGACCCCGACGCGGACCGCTGCGCCGTGGCCGTCCCGGACGCCCAGGCGCCGGACGGCTGGCGGATGCTGCACGGCGACGAGGTGGGCGCGCTGCTCGCCGAACACCTGGTGCGCAAGGGCGTGAGCGGCACCTTCGCCGAATCGATCGTCTCCTCCACGCTGCTCGGCAAGCTCGCCGCCGCCGCCGGGCTGCCGCACACCGAGACCCTGACCGGCTTCAAGTGGATCTCACGCGCACCCGGCCTGCGATACGGCTACGAGGAGGCGCTCGGCTACTGCGTCGACCCCGATGGCGTCCGCGACAAGGACGGGGTCACCGCCGCGCTGCTCATCGCCGAACTCGCCGCCGAGCTGCGGCAGAAGGGCAGCACCCTCACCGATCTGCTGGACGATCTCGCGGTCCGCCACGGGCTGCACGCGACCGACCAGCTCTCCGTGCGCGTCAGCGACCTCTCGCTGATCGCTGCCGGTATGCGGCGGCTGCGCACGGACCCGCCGCGCGCCCTGGCCGGTCTGACCGTCACCGCGGCCGACGATCTGAGTACCGGAAGCGCCGGACTGCCGCCGACCGACGGACTGCGCTACCAGCTCTCGGGTACGAGCGCGGCGCGCGTGATCGTCCGGCCCAGCGGCACCGAGCCGAAGCTCAAGTGCTACCTGGAGGTCGTGGTGCCGGTCGCGGAGCTCGCGGAACTGCCCGCGGCGCGGACGAAGGCCGGCGAGGTCCTGGCCCGGCTGAAGACGGACATCGCCTCGGCCGCGGACATCTAGCCCGGCCGACCGCCCGGGACCGCACACCCGACGAGGGGCCGGCCCGACGAGAAGTCGGGCCGGCCCCTCGGTGCACCGCGGCGCACCCGGTACGGCGGCGGTCAGCCGAGCGTCAGGACGAGCAGCAGGCCGAGGGCGCCGACGGCGGCGGGCGCGAGGATCTCGTACGCCCAGCGCACCGAGAGGCGGCCGGTGTGCTCGGAGTGCTGGTCGGCCAGCTGCCGCAGCTCGTCCATGGTGGCGTCGGAAGTGGCCTGCTGGGGGCCGGAGTTCTCGGGGTCGTCGCCGCGCAGCGCCGCCATCGCTCCGCGCGGCTTCTTGCCGGCCTCGACCCTGGCGGTGTTGCGCTGGGCCCTCTTGCGGGCCCGCAGCGAGACGGGCACGGACCAGAGCTGGTACGTGGTCCCCTCGGCGACGACCTCGCTGGAGTACCCGGACCGCAGCGAGTCCACCGAGCCCCACGGCACGCTGATGGTGCGGAACGGGTTGCGCACCAACAGCCGCTCGTCGCCCGCGAAGACAGCGGGGCGCAGCGTGAAGGCGACGATCAGGGGAGCCAGGGCCAGCACCGCGGCGAGCGCGGTCAGCGGTGCACGGCCCTCGCCGCGCAGCACCGCGTCGCCGCCGAGCCAGGCCAGGAGCGCCAGCAGCAGCACCCCGCCCAGCAGCGCGGCTCCCGAGCGGTAGCAGCGGTCCGCGTAGGTGGTCTCCGGAGTGGTCATGGTTTCGATTGTGCCGCACCCCCGGGAGCGCGCGAATCTCAGTCCCGCATCATTCGCCCCGCCCGTACCCGGCCCGCTTGTCCCCGCTCCGGCTCCTGCACCATGCTGCTCCCACGCTGCTGACGTGGAGGTAAGAGTGCTGCGGTGGTGGCCCGAAGGCAGGACCGGACGTTCCGGCGCGGGAAAACCGGGCCCGTTCGACCGCCTCGCACCGCTGTCTCCACGACCTGCCCCCGTCCGCACCCGGCGGCTGTCCTCCGTCGCCGAGACCGCTGTCGTGGTGGTGCCCTCGGCGTTGGAACTGCTGACGATCCTGAGCTTCGCGAGCGCCTGGGAGCTGGTCTGGCACGTGCTGACGGTGGCCGCGCTGCTGCTTCGGCGGCGCTGGCCGCTGGCGGTGTTCGTGCTCACGCTGCCGGTGGCGTTCGACGGCTATCTGCTGATCGCGCCGCTCGCCGCGCTCTACCAGGTGGCCCGGCAGGTACCTCGGCGGCGAACGATCGTCTGCTGCGTGCTGCTGCTCTTCGTCGCCGGGCTCGGGCCGTGGCTGCCCACCGAGGAGGAGCCGTTCAACTTCGAGGACGCCCTCTTCGGACTGCTCTCGGCCGCGATGCTCAGCGCGGGCCCGGCCGCGACGGGGCGGCTGGTGCGCACCCGCGCGCAGCTCTCGGACCGCCTCGCGGAGCTGGCCCGCACCCGGGAGCGCGAGCGTGAGCTGCTCTCCGAACGCGCGGTCGTCGAGGAACGGGCACGGCTCGCCCGCGAGATGCACGATCTCGTCTCCCACCAGGTCAGCATGATCTCGCTGCAGGCCGGTGCTCTCCAGGTGACCTCCGCCGAGCCGGGCAGCCAGGAGATCGGCCGGGCCATCCACGGGCTGAGCGTGAGCACGCTGGAGGAGCTGCGGCATCTGGTCGGTGTGCTGCGGGCACCGCGCGGCCGGCAGGGCCTGGCCGAGCTGCCGTCGTTGGTGGGGACCAGCGGGCTGGACGCCCGGCTGAACGACGGTTCGACGGTGCCCGGCGACTGGCCGCCCGCGGTCGGCGAAGCCGCGTACCGCACGGTTCAGGAGGCACTGACCAATGTGCGCAAGTACGCGCCGCAGGCCGCGGTGGCGGTGGCCCTTTCCACGCGGTCGGCAGGAGCGGCCGGGGCGGCGGTGTCCTCCGGCTCCGGCGGGCGGGCACTGGTCGTGGAGATACGCAACTCGCCCGTGGCGCCCGGCGGCAGCCCGTCGCTGCCCGCCGGCGGCCACGGGCTGACCGGACTGCGCGAGCGCGCCGAACTGCTCGGCGGCACCCTCACCGCCGGCCCGGACGAGGACGGCGGCTTCGTCGTACGCGCCGTACTGCCGTCCGGCGACGCCCCGGAGGGCCCGGCCCCCGGCGAAGCCACGGCGGTCGGCGAAGAGGGCCCGGCCGCCGACGGGGCTCCGCGTCCACGGCCGTCCGCGGACGGCGACGACGTCCGTGCCGAGGCCGGACCGGGGCCCGCTTCCCCCGGTTCCGGGCCGACCGCCCGCGGCTGAGGCGCGGGCCGCCGGCCGGATCGAAATCGATCCGGGGGATGACAGGTCGCTACGCGCGTAGATATGCTCGTCTGGTGAGCATGCCTCCCGTGACAACCACAGCCACCGCCGGGACCGCCGCGCTGGCCGACGCCACCGCGTCCGACGCCGCACTGCGCCGCTACCTCCACGGCCTGCCCGGTGTCGACGCGGTCGGTCTGGAAGCCCGCGCCGCCACTCTCGGCACCCGTTCCATCAAGACGACCTCCAAGGCGTACGCGATCGATCTGGCGATCTCGATGATCGATCTGACGACGTTGGAGGGCGCCGACACCGCCGGCAAGGTCAGATCGCTGTGCGCCAAGGGCGCACACCCCGATCCGACCGACCGGGAGACCCCCTCGGTCGCCGCGATCTGCGTGTACCCGGACATGGCCGGGATCGCCGCCGAGGCGGTGCGCGGCACCGGGATCAAGGTCGCCTCGGTGGCGACCGCCTTCCCGGCCGGGCGCGCGGCGCTGCCGGTCAAGCTCGCCGACACCCGGGACGCGGTGGCCGCCGGCGCCGACGAGGTCGACATGGTGATCGACCGCGGCGCCTTCCTCTCCGGCCACTACCTCCAGGTCTTCGAGGAGATCAGGGCCGTCAAGGAGGCGTGCGCCCGCGAGAAGGGGGAGGACGCCCGGCTCAAGGTGATCTTCGAGACCGGCGAGCTGTCCACGTACGACAACATCCGCCGGGTCTCGTGGCTGGCGATGATGGCGGGCGCCGACTTCATCAAGACCTCGACCGGCAAGGTCGCGGTCAACGCCACCCCGGCGAACACGCTGCTGCTGATGGAGGCCGTGCGCGACTACCGCGCCGCGACCGGCACCCAGATCGGCGTCAAGCCCGCCGGCGGCATCAGGACCTCCAAGGACGCCATCAAGTACCTGGTGATGGTGAACGAGACTCTGGGCGAGGACTGGCTGAGCGGCCGGTGGTTCCGCTTCGGCGCCTCCAGCCTGCTCAACGATCTGCTGATGCAGCGCCAGAAGCTGCGCACCGGGCGCTACTCCGGTCCCGACTACGTGACGGTGGACTGACGACACACATGGCTTTCGACTACGCACCCGCACCCGAGTCCCGGTCGGTCGTCGACATCGCGCCGTCCTACGGGCTGTTCATCGACGGCGAGTTCCGCGAGGCCGCCGACGGCAAGGTCTTCAAGACCGTCTCCCCCGCCAACGAGGAGGTGCTCAGCGAGGTCGCGGACGCCGGCGAGGCGGACGTCGACGCCGCCGTCCGCGCCGCCCGCAGGGCCTTCGCCTCCTGGTCGGCGCTGCCCGGCGCCGAGCGCGGCAAGTACCTGTTCCGGATCGCGCGCATCCTTCAGGAGCGCTCGCGCGAACTGGCCGTCCTGGAGACGCTGGACAACGGCAAGCCCATCCGCGAGACCCGCGACGCCGATCTGCCCCTGGTCGCCGCGCACTTCTTCTACCACGCGGGCTGGGCCGACAAGCTCTCGCACGCGGGATACGGCCCCGCACCGCAGCCGCTGGGCGTGGCCGGGCAGATCATCCCGTGGAACTTCCCGCTGCTGATGCTCGCCTGGAAGATCGCCCCGGCGCTGGCCACCGGCAACACCGTGGTGCTCAAGCCCGCCGAGACCACGCCGCTCTCCGCGCTCTTCTTCGCCGACGTCTGCCGCCAGGCCGGACTTCCGCGCGGCGTGGTGAACATCCTGACCGGGCACGGTGCCGCCGGCGCCGCTCTGGTCGCCCACCCGGACGTGAACAAGGTCGCCTTCACCGGTTCCACCGCGGTCGGCAAGCAGATCGCCCGCACCGTCGCCGGGACGGACAAGAAGCTCACCCTCGAACTGGGCGGCAAGGGCGCCAACATCGTCTTCGACGACGCCCCGATCGACCAGGCCGTCGAGGGCATCGTCAACGGCATCTTCTTCAACCAGGGCCAGGTCTGCTGCGCGGGCTCCCGGCTGCTGGTCCAGGAGTCGATCCAGGACGAGCTGCTGGACTCGCTCAAGCGCAGGCTCGGCACTCTGCGGATCGGCGACCCGCTGGACAAGAACACCGACATCGGCGCGATCAACTCCGCCGAGCAACTGGCCCGCATCACCGCGCTCGCCGAGACCGGCGAGGCGGAGGGCGCCACCCGCTGGTCGCCGGAGTGCGAACTCCCGGGCTCCGGCTACTGGTTCGCACCCACGCTCTTCACCGGCGTCAGCCAGGCGCACACGGTCGCCCGGGACGAGATCTTCGGCCCGGTGCTCTCGGTGCTCACCTTCCGCACTCCCGACGAGGCGGTCGCCAAGGCGAACAACACCCCGTACGGGCTGTCGGCCGGCATCTGGACGGAGAAGGGTTCGCGCATCCTGGCGATGGCGAACCGGCTCCGGGCCGGCGTCGTCTGGGCCAACACGTTCAACAAGTTCGACCCGACCTCGCCGTTCGGCGGCTACAAGGAGTCGGGCTTCGGCCGCGAGGGCGGCCGGCACGGTCTGGAGGCCTACCTCGATGTCTGAGTCGGCAGCGAAGAAGAAGTCAGCCGGGACGAGCGGACCGGGCGGGACCGGCAAGCCGGGCAAGTCCGGGAAGACGGGCCGGCCCGGGAAGACGGCGGTCAAGTCGGCCGATTCGGCCGGGCGTTCGGGCGCAGCCGCGGTCGCGGGCGCCGAGCAGGGCGCCTCGGGCGGCGCACCGCGGCTGAGCGTGCTGAAGACGTACAAGCTCTTCGTGGGCGGCAAGTTCCCGCGGTCGGAGAGCGGACGGGTGTACGAGGTGACGGACTCCAAGGGCGGTTGGCTCGCCAACGCGCCGCTCTCCTCCCGCAAGGACGCGCGCGACGCGGTCTCGGCCGCCCGCAAGGCGTTCGGCGGCTGGTCGGGGGCGACCGCGTACAACCGCGGCCAGGTGCTCTACCGGGTCGCGGAGATGCTGGAGGGCCGACGGGAGCAGTTCGCCGCCGAGGTCGCCGACGCGGAGGGACGCACGCCGGCCGCTGCCGCCGCCCAGGTGGACGCGGCGATCGACCGCTGGGTCTGGTACGCGGGCTGGTCCGACAAGGTCGCGCAGATCGCCGGCAGCGCGAACCCGGTCGCCGGCCCGTACTTCAACCTCTCGACGCCCGAACCGACCGGTGTCGTGGCGGTGTTGGCCCCACAGGAGTCCTCGCTGCTCGGCCTGGTCTCGGTGGTCGCCCCGGCGATCGCCACCGGCAACACGGTCGTGGTCGTCACCTCCGAGCGCTCGCCGCTGCCCGCGCTCTCGCTCGCCGAGGTGCTCGCCACCTCCGACGTGCCGGGCGGCGTGGTCAACGTACTGTCCGGCCGGGCGGCCGAGCTGGGCCCCCCGCTCGCCTCGCACCAGGACGTCAACGCGATCGATCTCGCGGGCGCCCAGGGCGAGTTGGCCGTGGAGCTGGAGATCGCGGCGGCGGACAACCTCAAGCGCGTACGCCGTCCCGCCCCGGTCGACTGGACCGCGGACCCGGGCACCGACCGGATGCTGGGCTTCCTGGAGACCAAGACGGTCTGGCACCCCACCGGCGCACTCGGCGCCGCCGGCTCGGCGTACTGACCCGGCGCACCGACTGCGTGCAACGACCGCACCGATCGGCGGTGGGTGGGCCCGGCGAAGCTCTCGGCTTCGCCGGGCCCACCTGCACCCACCTGCACCCGCCGTACGTCCGGTCGCCCGGGATGCGTGGCCGCGCACCCGCCCGGTACGCCGGCGCGTGCGGCCCGCGGGAGAGTCAGCGGGCGGGGGCGATCAGCCCGGTGACGGGGGCGGCGAGGTCGGAGAGCGAGGCGCCCTCGGAGAGCGGCCCGGTGACGTCCTTGGTGCTGATCGGGCGGAAGTCCGCGATCTGGGTGCCGATGCCGTTGTCGAGCGGATCGACTCCGGTCTTGGCCATCGGGTTGAGCTGGAGGTCTGCCACCGGGCCGACGACGTGGCCGACGGTGGCGAGCGGGTCGGCGGGGTCCACGGTGACGATGTCCGCCTGGGCGGAACCCGCCGCGGCCAGCGCCGCCGCGCCCGCGGCCGAGAGGGTGAGGCCGGCGCTGAGCAAACGTCGCCTCCTGGGTCGTGCGTGCCGTGCGCGCGAGGCCATCGAAGCACCTGCTACTTCCGTGATCGGTGTGGTCCGGGTAACCGGTCGACATCGCAGCGTAGTTGAGATGTGGCATTCTTCATTCGCCGTCTCCCCGGGGGTCACTCGGACGAAGGAATGCGCGACAATCGACTCCCGTGACCGATTCCGCTCGCGTGATCCTGCTGACCGGCCCCTCGGGTTCCGGAAAGTCCTCGCTCGCCGCCCGCACCGGACTGCCCGTACTGCGGCTCGACGACTTCTACAAGAACGCAGGCGACCCCAGCCTGCCCACCTTCCCCGACGGCGCCACCGACTGGGACTCGCCCCTCTCCTGGGACGCCGACGCCGCGATCCGCGCCGTGCGGGAGCTGTGCGCACACGGCACCACGACCGCCCCGGTGTACGACATCTCCGTCAGCGCGCAGAAGGGGACCGCCGAACTGGACCTCGGGGGTTCGCCGTTGTTCGTCGCCGAAGGCATCTTCGCCGCGCAGATAGCCGCACGGTGCGCCGAGGACCGACTGCTCGCCGACGCGCTGTGCCTGCGCGGCCGACCCACGACCACTTTCCGCCGCCGGCTCGTCCGAGACGTGCGCGAGGGACGCAAATCGCTGCCCGTACTGCTGCGGCGCGGCTGGCGGCTGATGCGTGCGGAGCCGCGGATCGTACGGGAGCTCGCGGCGCTGGGTGCCCGGCCGTGCGGCAAGCGCGAGGCCCTGGCGGCGATCGCCGCGGCGGAGGACGTGCGCAGCACGGTCTGAGCCGGACGCGCGTCGGCCCCGGGCGTACGCGCCGGGCGCGGGGCGTACGCCCGGGGCGCAACGGTGACGCCCGTCGCGGGGCGTACGCGGGGCGCGGGGCGCAACGGTGACGCCGGACGGCGAGTGACGCCGGCGCGTCGGGAGACGGAAGAAGAGGCGTGGGCGCTGCCGGACCCCCATCCGGCAGCGCCCACGCCTCGTTTCCCCCGTCTCCCGACGCGCCGGCGTCACCGTTGCGCCCCGCGCCCGTACCCGCCCATCCGCATCGCCTGCCCTCGCACGCACCGCGTCCACGCCGCCGTGCCGTGAGCGCCGGGTCGCTCAGCTCCCGGCGGAGGAGGTGCCCGCGGCGCCTGCGGCAGCCGTGGCCGGGTCGATCTCGTCGGCGTAGTCACCGGTCACCAGGTAGACGACGCGGCGGGCGACCGAGACCGCGTGGTCGGCGAAACGCTCGTAGTAGCGCAACACCAGCATGGTGCGCTACTACGAGGGTCGCACCGACCCGGAGATCGCCGACATCCTGGACATCAGTGTCGGCACCGTGAAGAGCGGCATCTGGCGCTCGCTGCGCCGGCTGCGCGACGACCAGGTCCTGGCCCTGGGCCGGGACCAGCAGGAGTGCTTCGGCGAACTGGTCGCCTGACCGGACCACCGGAGCGCGGCCAGTACGTTCTCCCGCTCGCCGAAAGTGGTGAGGATCAGCGGCTTCGCGGTGGGGACCGTGCGGCGCGCGTACGGCGGCTCGTCCGGCGCCCCGCCGCCTGCGCTGCCGGACCCCCATCCGGCAGCGCAGGCGGCGGGGCGCCGGGACCGGCCGAGCGGGTGTGCGACGCGGGCCGCCACGGCGGCGTGGACGCGGTGCGTGCGAGGGCAGGCGATGCGGATGGGCGGGTACGGGCGCGGGGCGCAACGGTGACGCCCGTCGCGGGGCGTACGCGCCGGGCGAGAGGTACGCGTCGCCGGCGGCGGTCGCCCGCCGCGTCGTCTACCTGGTGACCGGTGACTACGCCGACGAGATCGACCCGGCCACGGCTGCCGCAGGCGCCGCGGGCACCTCCTCCGCCGGGAGCTGAGCGACCCGGCGCTCACGGCACGGCGGAGTCGGGGAAGCGCAGCCGGCGCAGCGAGCGCCAGATGCCGGTGCTCGACGGACTCTCCACGCTGGCCGAGCTGCGCCGCACGGTCCCCACCGCGAAGCCGCTGATCCTCACCACTTTCGGCGAGCGGGAGAACGTACTGGCCGCGCTCCGGTGGTCCGGTCAGGCGACCAGTTCGCCGAAGCACTCCTGCTGGTCCCGGCCCAGGGCCAGGACCTGGTCGTCGCGCAGCCGGCGCAGCGAGCGCCAGATGCCGCTCTTCACGGTGCCGACACTGATGTCCAGGATGTCGGCGATCTCCGGGTCGGTGCGACCCTCGTAGTAGCGCAACACCAGCATGGTGCGCTGGAGTTCGGGCAGGCGGGCCAGCGCCTGCCACAGGACGGTGCGCAGTTCGGTGCCGCGCATCGCATCGCCCTGGCCGCTGACGGCCGGCTCCGGAAGTTCCTCGGTCGGGTACTCGTTGAGCTTGCGGCGACGCCAGGCGCTGATGTGCAGGTTCGTCATGGTGCGCCGCAGATAGCCGCCGACCGCGGCCTTGTCGCTGATCCTGTCCCAGGCCCGGTAGGTGGAGAACAGTGCGCTCTGCAGCAGGTCCTCCGCCTCGAAACGGTCCCCGGTCAGGTGGTAGGCGGTGGCGTACAGGGAGGCGCGGCGCTCACTGACGTAGGCGACGAACTCCGCCTCCGAAACGCCGGTGTGCCGCTCCCCCGTACCCTCCCTGGATACGCCTTCGCCCTGGCGCTCCCCCCGGAGCGCCGTTCCCCCGTGTTCCCCCGTGTTCCCCTGTGCTCCCGGGTTTCCCTGTTCCCCAACTCCCCCTGGGAGACCCGGGTTTCCCCCCGGCAACGACGCGATGTAACTCGGCCGCTGCCGCCCAGTGCCGCGGGCACACCCCCGTACGCCCTTGGCACTGGACTTCTCGGTGCTGCGGGCGGAAGGAACCGGAACGGTGGGAACCGAACCGGGGTAGCGGCGCGTGAGAGCAACTGCGCCGACCTTGCTTCCGTGCAGTGTGTTCATCTCGCGCCTCCTTCGTGAGCAGCCCCGTCGCTTGCTGTGTGACAGACACACTGCCGGGCCAGTTTCATGAGCGGGTCCCCTGACTGTCACAGCGGTGTCACAGGAACCGGAACGCCCGCGTCGCTCCCCCCACCGACGCCCGTCGGAGGCGGGTTGCACCCGGCCGGTCGAACTTGCGGGGGGTCATGGGCCAGAATGGCGCGTGTGGCTTTCCTGTTGCTGATCGAGGACGACGACGCAGTCCGTACCGCCCTGGAGATGGGTCTGACCCGTCAGGGCCATCGAGTGGTGACCGCAGCGTCCGGCGAGGACGGTCTGAAGCTGCTGCGCGAGCAGCGTCCGGACCTGATCGTGCTGGACGTGATGCTGCCGGGCATCGACGGTTTCGAGGTGTGCCGCCGCATCCGGCGCACCGACCAGTTGCCGATCATCCTGCTGACCGCGCGCAGCGACGACATCGACGTGGTGGTGGGCCTGGAGTCGGGCGCAGACGACTACGTCGTCAAGCCCGTCCAGGGCCGGGTGCTGGACGCGCGCATCCGTGCGGTGATGCGCCGGGGCGAGCGGGAGGCCAACGACTCGGCCACCTTCGGCAATCTGGTCATCGACCGTTCGGCCATGACCGTCACCAAGAACGGCGAGGACCTCCAACTCACGCCCACCGAGCTGAGGTTGCTGCTGGAGCTCAGCCGCAGGCCCGGACAGGCCCTGTCGCGGCAGCAGTTGCTGCGACTGGTGTGGGAGCACGACTACCTCGGCGACTCACGTCTGGTGGACGCCTGTGTGCAGCGGCTGCGGGCGAAGGTCGAGGACGTGCCGTCCTCGCCGACACTGATCCGCACCGTGCGCGGCGTCGGCTACCGGTTGGACTCGCCCTCGTGAAGGTGAACGCATGAGGCGGTGGCTCGGCCGTGCACGGGACTGGCTCACCGGGCTGCTGCCGAGCCTGCGGCTGCGGCTCGTCGTGGTGTTCGCCATGGTCGCGCTGAGCGCGGCGGTCGCCGCCTCGGGGATCGCGTACTGGCTGACCAGGGACGCGGTGGTCAACCGTGCGCAGAACGCGGCGCTCAAGGACTTCCACAAGACACTCGGCGACCACGCGGGCACCCTCCCGCCGCGGCCGAAGTGCGAGCAGCTCAAGGAGGCCGCCGACGCGATAGCGGGCTCCACCCAGAACTACGAGGTCGTCCTGGTCGACCTCGAGCGCGACGGACGGCAGTGCGCGGTCGCCTCCTCCGAGAACTTCGAGCTCGGGGACGTGCCGAAGAAGCTGCGCAACGCGGTGGTCGAGGAGCGGCCGTCGGACGGCGGCACCGACGCTGCCCACCACCAGTACTGGCAGCGGGTCAACCTGGACGGCACCCCGTACCTGATCAGCGGCGCCACAGTGATCGGCGAGGGCCCTGCCGGGTACATGCGCAAGTCGCTCGACCAGGAACAGGACGATCTGACGTCGCTGGCCTGGTCGTTGGCGATCGCCACGGGTCTCGCGCTGATAGGGAGCGTGTTGCTCGCGCAGGCCGCCGCGTCCACGGTGCTGCGTCCGGTCCAGCGGCTGGGCGACGCCGCGCGCAGACTGGGCGAGGGCAAGCTGGAAACCCGGCTGAAAGTCTCGGGATCCGACGAACTGGCCGAGCTGTCCCGCACGTTCAACGCGACCGCCGCCGCCCTGGAGGAGCGGGTCGCCGACCTGAGCGCGCGGGAGCAGTCCAGCCGCCGCTTCGTCGCCGACATGTCGCACGAGCTGCGTACGCCGCTGACCGCCATCTCCGCGGTGTCCGAGGTGCTGGAGGACGAGGAGGACAACCTCGACCCGATGATCGCGCCCGCCGTGCAGCTGGTCGTCAGCGAGACCCGACGGCTCAACGACCTGGTGGAGAACCTCATGGAGGTGACCCGGTTCGACGCCGGCACCGCCAGGCTCGTGCTGGACACCGTGGACGTCGCCGACCAGGTCACCGCCTGCATCGACGTCCGCGCCTGGCTGGACGCGGTCGAACTCGACGCGGACCGCGGGCTGATGATCCGGCTCGACCCCCGCCGCCTGGACGTCATCCTGGCCAACCTCATCGGCAACGCGCTCAAGCACGGCGGCTCACCGGTCCGGGTGTCGGTCCACATGTGCTCGGCGCCGCGCACCGGGCTGCCGGCCGTCGACGAGGCACGGGCGGGCAACCTCGTCGGCGCCGAGGGGGAGGTGCTGGTCATCGAGGTGTCGGACCGCGGTCCCGGCATCCCCGAGGACGTACTGCCGCACGTCTTCGACCGCTTCTACAAGGCCAGCGCCTCGCGCCCACGTTCGGAGGGCAGCGGCCTCGGGCTCTCCATCGCGCTGGAGAACGCCCACATCCACGGCGGCGAGATCACCGCGCGCAACAACCCCGAGGGCGGTGCCGTCTTCACGCTGCGACTGCCCCCGGACGCGAGCGTGCTGGTCGCGCCGGAGGAGCGCGAGGAGGAGGACGTCCAGTGAGCACACGGGAGCCCCGGCCGGCCGGAAGCCCTCCGCGCCCGGCGCGCAGGCGTACGGCGGTTGGGCGCAAGGCGGGCAGGCGTACGACGGTTGGGGTGTTCGCGCTGGTCGCGGCGTCGGTGCTCGCCGGCTGCGGCATCCGCGGCACCGCGGTGCCGGTCAAGGCCGAGCCCGCACCCACGCGGGTGGCCTGCGCCCTGGAGGGCGGCAACGCCGTGCAGCCCTCACCGGAGGGCGGCACGTCCGTCGAGCACCTGATCGCGCTGGTGTGCAGCGGACGGGTCGTGGACGTACGCCGGGAGCTCGCGCAGGAGGAGGCCCGTCCGCCCTCGGGCACGCGGTACGCGCTCGCCCGCGGGCTGCTGGCCGAGCTGCGGAAGCCGCCGAGCGACAAGGAGCACGAGGCGGGCTTCACCAGTGACGTGCCGGAGGACCTCGAGCTCGTCGCCCCCAGGCCGGGCGACGACAGCAGCGCGCTGCGGCTGAGCCGGCATCCGAACGAGCTGCCGTCCTTCACTCTCGCCCAGGTCATCTGCACCTTCGCGGACACTACGCTCGGTGACGCCAACCGGCAGGTGCTGCTCGGCGGTCCGGACAACGAGCCGAACAAGCCGCTCAAGCTCTACGAGTGCGGTACGGCGCTCCGTACCACCGTGGAGACGGCGGAGACCGCGGGAGTGCCCTTCTGAGAAGCGCGCCGGCGGAAGCGGGCCCGCCCGTACCGGTCGGGGAAAGCGAACACGAACAGTCAGATTCTGTCGGGAACCGCACGTGCGGACCCGGCGTCCTGACTTCTGTGCACCACCAACGTCCCAGCAGCACGCGCGCCTTCCGGCTCCGCGCAGCGGGTTTCCTCCTTCTCGCCGGTCATCTGGTCCTGGTCGCCTGGTTGACTCTGCGTCCCCTGTCGGTGCCGTGGGTGCCGGCGGCCAACATCCAGCCCTTCGCCACCATCGCCACCGACCTCCGCGAGGGACCGGTGCACGCGCTGCGCACGATGGGCGGGGACCTCGCACTGCTCGCCCCGCTCGGCGCGCTGCTGCCGCTCGCCTCCGGTTCGCTCGGCTCCCGGACCGGTTCGTTCTTCCGTGCCGTGGTGGCGACGGGCGGGCTGGCCTTAGCGCTGGAGGCGGTGCGCAGTTCGGTGCCCGGCCAGGTACCCAACATCGACGCGGTGCTGCTGCACGTACTGGGTGCCGCGCTGGCGCATCTGCTCTGCTATCCGCTGGTGCGGGCCGCCTTCCGGCGCGCCGGCGCGGCGGTCGGGGGCCGCTCGCGCCGGGCCACCGTCCCCGACCCTGCACCGGCGCCGGGCGGGCCCCTGAGAACTTCCAGGGTCCGTATCGCTCCGAGGGTCGATGTCACCAGGAGCGGCACTCCCTACGTTGGTGGTTAGACGCGGCCACAGGACGCGTCGGCGGCAGGGCGAGGCCCGCGCCGCACCCGCTGCATGAAGGAGCGCACCGTGTCCGCACTCGTCCGACCCACCGAAGGCCGCATGATCGCGGGCGTCTGCGCGGGACTGGCCGTGCGGTTCGGGATCTCCACGTCCACGATGCGGATGGTCTTCGTACTGTCCTGCCTGCTGCCGGGGCCGCAGTTCCTGCTCTACCTCGCGCTGTGGGTCCTGCTGCCGAGCGAGAAGGCGGCCGTCCACAGCGCGTGGTGACCGGCCGCCGGCCCGCGCGCAGACATGCGTCGACCCGCCCGTGGCCGAAGGGCTCGCAGGCGGGTCGAGGCATGTCCGTAACCGGTGCCCGGCTTCCTCAGAGGAGCCCGAGGTCCTGGACCGGCAGCGTGTCGACGGGCAGTCCGCCACCGACGAGGTCGGTGTCGACCGCGTCGCCGGAGACACCGCCCTTGGCCAGATCGCCGGCGACCGGCAGCTTCTCGGCGACCGGCAGCCCGCCGAGCAGCTGGCCCGCGGTGCCGAGCTGGCCCTGCTGGTCCTGGCCCTGGAGCTCGGCGACCTTCTCCGCCGTGCTCTGGGCGAAGTCGGCGGCCGGGTGGCTCGCGGGCATCTCCTGGGGCGCGGCCGATGCCGCTCCGGCGCTGCCCACGGCCATGGCGGCGCCCACTGCGGCGACACCGAGTGTCTTGATCGTTCCCTGCTTCATCTCAGCTGTGTCCTCATGGGGGTGACGGTGCGGCCCCCGAACGTAGCCAGCTGTGACCATCGCCCGCAAACACCGAAACGCCCCTAACGCCCGGAAATATTCCGGGAGTACGCGCGACCGCACCCGCACTGCGGCAGGCGCCGGCCCCGTACGGGGTCAGCCGAGGTAGCGCGAGGAGTCGCTGGTCACGGCGCGGTCGGCGGACGCCTGGCGGAACAGCCACTGCGAACGCAGCTCCGCGTAACCGGGCTTGACGACATCGTTGATCATCGACAGACGTTCATCGAAAGGGATGAACGCGGACTTCATCGCGTTGACGGTGAACCACTGCATGTCGTCGAGCGTGTACTCGAACGTCCGCACCAGATGCTCGAACTCGTCGGTCATACTGGTCCCGCTCATCAGCCGGTTGTCGGTGTTGACCGTCGCCCGGAATCGGAGCTTGCGCAACAGCCCGATCGGGTGCTCGGCGTACGAAGCCGCGGCGCCCGTCTGGAGGTTGGAGGACGGGCACAGCTCCAGCGGCACCCGCTTGTCGCGCACGTACGCGGCGAGCCGGCCGAGTTCGACGGTGCCGTCCTCGGCGACCTTGATGTCGTCGATGATGCGCACACCGTGGCCGAGCCGGTCAGCACCGCACCACTGCAACGCCTGCCAGATGGACGGCAGCCCGAACGCCTCGCCGGCGTGGATGGTGAAGTGGTTGTTCTCGCGCTTGAGGTACTCGAAGGCGTCCAGGTGGCGAGTGGGAGGGAACCCGGCCTCGGCACCGGCGATGTCGAAGCCGACGACGCCGTTGTCCCGGTACTTGTTGGCGAGTTCGGCGATCTCCAGCGCACGCGCGGCGTGCCGCATAGCCGTGAGCAGCGCGCCCACCCGAATGCGGTGACCGGCCTCGCGGGCGCGGCGTTCGCCCTCCCGGAAGCCCTCGTTGACCGCTTCGACGACCTCGTCGAGCGTCAGCCCCTGCTCCAGGTGCTGCTCGGGGGCGTAGCGCACCTCGGCGTAGACGACCCCGTCGGCGGCGAGGTCCTCCGCGCACTCGGCGGAGACCCGGACGAGTGCGTCCCTGGTCTGCATCACGGCGCAGGTGTGCCGGAAGGTCTCCAGGTAGCGCTCCAGCGAACCGGAGTCGGCCGCCTCCCTGAACCAGACGCCCAGCGCCTCGGGTTCGGTCTCCGGGAGGTCGTCGTACCCGGTCTCCCGGGCGATGTCGACGACAGTGGCGGGCCGCAGACCGCCGTCGAGGTGGTCGTGCAGCAGGACCTTGGGGGCGCGCTGGATCTGGGCCCGGGTCGGAAGCGTGGTGTGGGTCTCGCTCGTCATCTCAACACTGTAGACCTACGCGCGTAGATGGGCGAGGGCCCGTGCGCGGCGACGCCACCGGCGGAGGCCGGGAGGCGGACGGGGAACGGTCGAGAGGCGAACGGGCGGACCGCCTCCGGGCAGTGGAGGAGCGGCGGCGGGGCCCCGAGGCCCGTACCGGCTTTCGATATCGAAAGGTGACTGAGGCGTACGTTCCGTATACCCGCGCTTCTGCCATCGTTCTCCCATGGCTCAGCAAGCACTTCCCGCACGGGAAGCCCGACTGGGACGGCCGATCGGCGCGACGGGACCCGTGCACGGAGTGGTCCTCGTGCTGCCCGGCGGGGAGGCGAGGTCCCACCGGCGCACCTCCCCGCTGGCCACCGCCCGGGCGCAGAACCTCGCCCGCAGACTCGCGCGCACCGAGGAGTCAGAGGCCGTGGTGTGCCACACGGTGCACTACCGCTACCGCGGCTGGAACGGCGAGGCGGCGCATCCGGTCGCCGACGCCGTATGGGCCGCGGACGAGGTCCGGCGGCGGTACGGCGATGTGCCGATCTGCCTGGCCGGGTACGACCTCGGCGCGCGCACCGCGCTGCGTGCAGGCGGCCACGAGGCGGTCAACTCCGTGCTGGCGCTGGGCCCGTGGCTTCCGGAGACCGGCGAGGACCCGGTGCGTCAGCTGACCGGGCGCCAGGTGCTGCTGGCGCACGGGACGGACGACAGGCACACCGACCCCGAGCTCTCCTTCCGCCTCGCGGAGCGGCTGAAGAAGATCAACACGGATGTCTGCCGGTTCGAAGTCCACACCGACCGGCACGAGTTGCGCTATCGCAGGGACGAAGTGCGGGCGCTGGCACGCGATTTCGTGTTCGGCACGCTGGCCGGCGGGGACTTCTGCCGTCCGCTGGCCGACGCGTTCGCCGCACCGCCGCCGCTGGGGCTACGGATGCCGCTGGCCTCCGGGTTCGGCAAGTCGCTGACCTAGCAAGCCAGTTGTACGCTCGGCGCGACAGCGCTCGGCAGGGTGGTGATCGGCCTGCCGCGCCGGTTCGACCAACTCGCCGGTTCGGTGCGGCACTTCAGGCGAGCAGGTGCCCGCGCCGGCGGAGCAGGAACTCCTTGAACGCCGCGACGGGCGGGGTGTCCCGGTGCCCGTCCAGCCAGGCGACCCCGATCTCGCGCACCGCGCGCGGTGAGGAGACCTCCAACTCCCGCACCCCCGGGCGCAGTACGGTCGGCGGCGGCAGCAGCGAGACGCCGAGCCCGGCGGCGACCAGACCGCGCAGCGTCTCGGCCTCCTCCCCCTCGAAGGCGATGCGCGGCGTGAACCCCGCCCGGGCGCAGAGGGTTTCGAAGATCCTGCGCATCCCGTAACCGGGCTCCAGGGTGACGAAGGGCTCCTCCGCCGCCTCCTCCAGGCGCACCCGCCGGCGCCCGGCGAGCCGGTGGTCCTCCGGCACGACCAGCCGCAACCGCTGTTCGTCAAGCGCCCGGGTGACCAGGTCGGGGGCGTCGGGGATCGGCGAGGTGAGGCAGAGGTCGAGGTCGCCCGCGCGCAGCCGCTCCAGCATCGCCTCGCCGTAGTTCTGCACCAGCGCGAAGCGCACTCCCGGATGGTCCGCGCGGAATGCGCGGATGAGAGCGGGCACCGTCTCCGAGCCGAGGGTGTGCAGAAACCCGAAAGCCACCTTGCCGGTCGCCGGATCGGCGTCGGAGCGAAGCGACTCGGCTGCCTCCTCGACGGAGGTCAGAGCACGTTCCACCGAGCCGAGGAATCTGCGCCCGGCCGGCGTGAGCGAGACCGTACGGCCGCGACGGGCGAAGAGCTCGACACCGAGGTCCGCCTCCAGCCGGACCATCGCGCGGCTGAGCGTGGACTGCGGCACCGCCAGCTCGCCCGCGGCCCGGGTCACATGCTCGTGCCGGGCGACCGCCGCGAACTGCGCGAGCCGCGGAGTGAGCACCGAGGCCCAGGAGTCGGCGTCCAACTCGGCCGGGCGCACGGGCGCGGGCGCGGCGGCCTCCCGGGTGAGCGGGGTGGACATGGCGTCATTCTCGCTGCGCTGCGACGGCATTCTTCGTCCCCGACCTCGGCTCATGCATGGGTGGATCGATACTCGCATTTCTGTGCATTGGACGCATGAGTGGGCCCGCACTAGCTTCGGGACATGCCTCCCGCCGATACCGAGGCGCCCGCCACCACGGGCGCCGCACCCCGGATTGCCGCGACCGACACCGCGACCGACACCGCGCCGAGTGCTCGGCGGATCAACCTGGCGCTCTTCGTGCTGGGCCTGGCCACCTTCGCCCTGCTCTACGCGACCCAGGCGCTGCTGCCCGCACTCTCCGCGGACTTCGGCGTGACGCCGGCCCGCGCCGCCTGGACCGTCTCCGGTGCCACGCTCGCCCTGGCGGTCTCGGTGCTGCCGCTGAGCATCCTCTCGGAGCGGTTCGGTCGTCGGCGCGTGATGACCGTCTCGGTGCTCGTCGCGGTGGCCGTCGGCCTGCTGCTGCCGCTCACCCCGAACATGGACACCCTGATCGTGCTGCGGGTGCTCCAGGGGGCGGCCATCGCCGGCGTCCCGGCCTCGGCGATGGCCTACCTCGCCGAGGAGTCCAGACCGCGCGCGCTGGTGGGAGCGGTCGGCCTGTTCGTCGCGGGCAACAGCATCGGCGGGATGTCCGGCCGGGTGCTGACCGGTTGGGCCGCGGACCTGTGGGGCTGGCGGACGGCGCTGCTGACCGTCGCGCTGATGGCCCTGGCCTGCGCGCTGCTCTACCGGCTGCTGCTGCCCGCACCGCGCAACTTCAGCCCCGCACCGCTGCGTCCGCGCGTACTGCTGGCGACGGTGCGCGGACATCTGGCCACGCCGCTGCTGCGCCGGCTGTACGTGCTCGGCATGGTGTTCATGTCGGTCTTCGGCGCGGTCTACACCGTGGTCGGCTACCGGCTGATCGACGACTTCGGGCTCTCCCAGACGCTGGTGGGCGCGGTGTTCGTGATCTATCTGGTGGGCACGGTCTCCTCGGCGGGCGCGGGACGGATCGTCGCGCGGCTCGGTCGGCGCGGCGCGCTGTACCTGGCGATCGGTACGACCCTCCTCGGTCTCCTGCTGACCCTGCACGCCTCGCTCGGCGCGGTCGTCGCCGGCCTCGTCCTCGTCACGGCGGGCTTCTTCGCCGGCCATGCGACGGCTTCCGGTTCGGTCAGCGGCACGGCGACCAGCGGACGCGCGCAGGCGTCGGCGCTGTACCAGGTGGCCTGCTACGTCGGGTCCTCTGCCGGCAGCACGCTCGCCGCCCTCGCGTACCACCTGGTCGGCTGGGGCGGGGCGGTCGCGCTCTGCTCCGCCGCGCTCGGCGTCGCGGCGGGCGTGACGCTGCTCGGCTCCCGGGCCGCCGTGCGGGAGGCCGCCGGCTGACGCGCCCCGCCGGGGCCGACCGGGCCACGGCGTCCCGGCTGCGCAGCCTCGACCGCGCAGATCCGCCCGCGCAGCCCGCTCGCGCACGAGGCCCGACCGCCGGGGCGACGGCCCTCCCGACTTCGGGACTGCGCAGGCCGGTTGGGACCGTACGGGCCCGCGTACCGCGCCCCTGCCCGGGTCTACGCTGGGTGTCATGGCATCCGAGAGCCCTTCCACCGTGTGGCCGGTCCTCCACTACGACGACACCCGGGCGGCGCTGCGCTTCCTGGTCGACGTGCTCGGCTTCGAGGAGGTGGTCGCCGCGCCGGACGAACACGGCGGCCTCGCCCACGCCGAGCTGCGCCGACCCGGCGGCGGCACGCTGGTGTTCGGCTCGACGCGGCACAAGGAGAGCGTGCACGGGGGAATGCGAGCCGGTACGGGAGCGGTCTACGTGGTCGCGGCCGACCCGGACGAGGTGGACCGGGTGCAC
The DNA here is from genome assembly GCF_018101125.2 of Streptomyces tardus. Taxonomy (GTDB): domain Bacteria; phylum Actinomycetota; class Actinomycetes; order Streptomycetales; family Streptomycetaceae; genus Streptomyces; species Streptomyces tardus. Next base: position 788,728 of record NZ_JAELVF020000001.1, read on the forward strand.
CGCGGAGTCGTCGAGGCGGGCGGGCAGGTCCTCGAACCGCCGCACCGGACCGTGTTCGGATCGGGCGCCGCGTCGTACGTGTGCACGGTCGGCGACCCGGAGGGCAACCTCTGGACCTTCGGCACCTACCGCGGCCCGGCCCGGTAGCACCCCCGTATCCGCCGTCGGGCGTATCCGCCGTCCGGCGCGGGCGCGGTGCGGGCGACCGCCACCGCCGACGCCACCGCCACCGCCGACGACCGTGCCGGCAGCGGCACTTGCGCCACGGCGACTCCGGCGCACGGCACTCCCGACGCCGCGGCACCCCCGTGGAGCGCGTACGGGCCTGCCGGGAGGCCGCCGCGGAGCAGGTGGAGCGGCTGCGCTGCGGGCGCAGCCGGCCCGGGCCGAGGAGTTCACCGGCACCCTGTGCGCCCGGCTGTACCGCGGTGCCCCGAGCCCTCGCGGACAACGCCGACGCCCGCCCCACCACGCACCGCTGCCCCACCGCGGCGGGCGGCGGGGCAGCAGTGGGGCAGCAAGCGGGACCGCCGCAGCGGTGCGGCCGCCGGCGTCAGCTGACGCGGTTGAGGACGATCGGGGTCGGCCGGTGGGCGGCTGCCTCGTCGCTGCCGGGAGCGGCAATGTCGTACGCGCCCTCCAGCGAGGCGAGCGCGTAGTCGAACGCCTCGGGGGTGTCGGTGTGCAGGGTCAGCAGCGGCTGCCCCGCGACCACGTCCTGGCCCGGCTTGGCGTGCAACTCCACGCCGGCGCCCGCCTGTACGGCGTCCTCCTTGCGCGCGCGGCCCGCGCCGAGCCGCCAGGCGGCGACACCGACGTCGTACGCGTCGAGGCGGGTGAGGCGGCCGGTGGCGGTGGCGGTGAGGACGTGCTGCTCGCGGGCGACGGGCAGTTCGGCGTCCGGGTCGCCGCCCTGGGCCGCGATCATCCGCCGCCAGTGGTCCATCGCGCTGCCGTCGGCCAGCGCCTTGGCCGGGTCGGCGTCCGGCAGGCCGGCGGCGTCCAGCATCTCGCGGGCGAGCGCCAGGGTCAGCTCGACGACGTCCTCGGGACCGCCGCCGGCGAGGACCTCGACGGACTCGCGGACCTCCAGCGCGTTGCCCGCGGTGAGACCGAGCGGGGTGGACATTTCGGTGAGCAGCGCGACGGTGCGCACGCCGTGGTCGGTGCCGAGCCCGACCATGGTGCTCGCCAACTCCCGTGCGTCGTCGAGGGACTTCATGAAGGCGCCGGAGCCGACCTTGACGTCCAGGACCAGTGAGCCGGTGCCCTCGGCGATCTTCTTGGACATGATCGAGCTGGCGATCAGCGGGATCGCCTCGACGGTCCCGGTGACGTCGCGCAGCGCGTACAGCTTCTTGTCGGCGGGTGCCAGACCGTCCCCGGCCGCGCAGATGACCGCGCCGACATCGCCGAGCACCTCCAGCATCTGCGCGTTGGACAGCTGTGCGCGCCAGCCAGGGATCGACTCCAGCTTGTCCAGGGTGCCGCCGGTGTGGCCGAGGCCGCGGCCGGAGAGCTGCGGTACGGCGGCACCGCAGGCGGCCACCAGCGGGGCGAGCGGCAGGGTGATCTTGTCGCCGACGCCGCCGGTGGAGTGCTTGTCCGCGGTGGGGCGGTCCAGGACGGAGAAGTCCATCCGCTCACCGCTGGCGATCATCGCGGCGGTCCAGCGGGCGATCTCGCCCCGGTCCATGCCGTTGAGCAGGATCGCCATGGCGAGGGCGGACATCTGCTCGTCCGCGACCAGGCCCCTGGTGTAGGCGTCGATGACCCAGTCGATCTGCTCGGGGCCGAGTGCGTGGCCGTCCCGCTTGGCGCGGATGACGGAGATGACGTCCATGGTGCTCCTTGCGAGTAGTCCGCACCCGGTGGTGAGCGGGCGCGGACTGTGTTGTTCCGTCGGGGAGTTGACCGGCGCCCGGCCCGCCGGGGCGCACTCGGGCGCGCCCACCCGGGCGGGCGCCGCGCGCACGGGCGGTCGACGGGCGGTCAGCGGCCGAGGTCCGCGGGCGGTCAGCGGCCGAGGTCCGCGGGGCCGAAGGCGTCCGGCAGCAGCTCGGCGAGGGTACGCACGCCCGAGGCCGTGTCCATCCACAGCTCGGGTCCGCCGTGCTCCCACAGCAGCTGGCGGCAGCGACCGCACGGCATCAGCACCTCGCCGTCCTCGCCGCAGCAGGTGAAGTGGGTCAGCCGCCCGCCGCCGCCCGCGACGAGCACGGAGATCAGTCCGCACTCGGCGCAGAGGGCGACACCGTAGGCGGCGTTCTCCACGTTGCAGCCGCTGACCGTACGGCCGTCGTCGACGCGGGCCGCCGCGCCGACCGGGAAGCCGGAGTACGGGGCATAGGCCCGGGACATCGCGCCGCGGGCCACCTCCCGCAGGGCCTCCCAGTCGACGGCGGAGGCGGGCGGCTGCGGGCGGCTCACTTGCCCTCGCCCTTCCGGTACGGCACACCGATCGTCTTGGGCACTCTCAGCCGCTGGGCGAAGAGGGTCAGAACGAGCAGCGTGGTCAGGTACGGGCTGGCCTCGACCAGTTCCTTGGGCAGCGTGTCGGTGCCCAGGTACCAGATCAGCAGACCGATCGCGATGCCGGCGTTGAGCGCGGCGATCGCGCGGCGGCCCTGCCACAGCTTCCAGATCGCGAGCGCCGCCATCAGGAAGACCGCGACCAGCAGTACGGCGTGCAACGTGCTGCCGCCGCCGCGCAGTTGGAGCGCGTCCATGAAGCCGAAGAGTCCGGCGCCCATCGCCACGCCGCCCGGCCGCCAGTTGCCGAAGATCATCGACGCGAGGCCGATGTAGCCGCGTCCGCCGGTCTGGCCGTCCTGGTAGAAGTGGACGCCGACCGCGAGGAAGGCACCGCCGAGGCCGGCGAGCGCGCCGGACATGACGACCGCGTAGTACTTGTAGGCGTAGACGTTCACACCGAGCGACTCGGCCGAGACCGGGCTCTCGCCGCTGGCCCGCAGCCGCAGACCGAAGGCGCTGCGCCACAGCACGAAGTACGAGCCGACGAAGAGCAGCACGGTCAGCACCGTCAGCCAGGACATGTTGGTCACCAGCGCACGGAGTATGCCCGCAGTGTCGGACAGCAGGAACCAGTCCTTGGACGCGAGCGTCCCCAGCCAGTCCGAGAGTCCCGGAACGGTGATCGTCGGCATGTCGTCGATCCGCGGCGACTGCTTGTCGTTGCCGCCTGCCTGCGCGGCCTCGCTGCCCTCGGCGCCGAACCACAGCTTGCTGAGGAACTGGACGGTGCCCAGCGCGAGGATGTTGATGGCCACACCGGAGACGATGTGGTCGACCCCGAAGCCGACGGTGGCGACGGCGTGCAGCAGACCGCCCAGCGCACCGCCGAGGATGCCGGCGGCCACCGCGGCCCACGGCCCGTACTGCCAGCCGATCCAGCCGGCGCAGAAGGCGCCGAGCATCATCATGCCCTCGAGGCCGATGTTGATGACGCCCGCGCGTTCCGACCACAGGCCGCCCAGGCCGGCGAGGCCGATCGGCACCGCCCAGCCGAGCGCGGCGACGTACATGCCGGTGCCGGTGACGTTGATGTCGCCGGAGATGACCCGGACCGTGGAGAGGACGATCAGCGCCCCGGAGAGGATCAGCAGAACGACCGGGAACGAGATCCGGGACCGTCCGCCGCTCCCCTTGCTGCTCAGCGCACCGCTGATCTTTCCGGTGAGTGCGGAGATGTTGGTGCTCATGCGGACGCCCCCGCCTCGTTGCTCGACTTGGCCCTGGCCTCGGCGGCGAGTTCCTCGCCGACCTTGCGCTGCTGGAGCTTCAGCCCGTAGCGGCGCACGACCTCGTAGGCGATGACGACGCAGAAGACGATCACGCCCTGCATCACGCCGATGATCTCCTGCGAGTAGCCCTCGAACTCCAGCTGCGTACCGGTGCGCTCCAGGAAGCCCCAGAGCAGCGCGGCGAGCGCCATGCCGACGGGGTGGTTGCGACCGAGCAGGGCGATGGCGATACCGGTGAAGCCGATTCCCTCGGGGAAGTCGGTGCCGTAGTTGTGGGACTCACCGAGCAGCGTCGGCATTCCGACGAGCCCGGCGAACAGCCCGGACAGCAGCATGGAACTGACCACCATGCGCTTGACGTTGACGCCGCTGGCCTCGGCGGCGGAGTGCGAACCGCCCACCGCCCGCAGGTCGAAGCCGAAGCGGGAGCGGTTGAGCACCAGCCAGTAGACGACGCCGACGAGGACCGCGACGATCACGAAGCCGCCGATCGGCTCCTGGCCGGTGGAGATCTCGAAGAAGTGCCCGGACTCCGGGATGTTCTCGGTGTGCGTCAGGTTCCCCTCGACGACGCCGAGCCGGTTCTCCTGGATCAGATAGCCGATCAGGGAGGCGGCGATGAAGTTCAGCATGATCGTGCTGACGACCTCGCTGACGCCCCGGGTCGCCTTCAGCAGACCGGCGATGCCGGACCAGATCGCGCCCACGAACATCGCGGTGAGGATCATCAGCGGGATCTGGATGAAGCTCGGGAAGGCGACCGCGCCACCGAGGGCGGCGGCGCAGAAGGCGGCCAGTCGGTACTGACCGTCCACACCGATGTTGAACAGCTTCATCCGGAAGCCGACCGCGACCGCGACCGCGGCCAGGAAGTACGGAATGGCCTTGTTGATGATCCAGATCTGGCTGTCGCTCTTGAAGCCGAACTCGATCATCACCGAGTAGGCGCGGAACGGGTCCCCACCGGTGGTGGCGAGGATCACGCTGGTGATGACCAGCGCGGCGAGGATGGCGAGCAGCGGCGCGCCCAGCTGCAGCAGCAGCTTCTCGCGGTTGACCCTGCGGACGGCGTTCACCGGCTCTCACCGTCCTCCGGCGCCTCGTTGCCCTGCACGTGCTCGTCGTCCTGCACGTGCTCGTCGTCCTGCACGCTCTCCGGGCTTTCCGGGTGGTGCTCCAGGTGGCCGCTGGCGGCGCCGGTCATGGCGGAGCCCAACTCCTCCGGGGTGATGGTGGCCGGGTCCGCGTCGGCGACCAGACGGCCCCGGTACATGACCCGCAGGGTGTCGGAGAGCCCGATGAGCTCGTCCAGGTCGGCGGAGATCAGCAGGACGGCCAGGCCCTCGCGGCGCGCCTCGCGGATCTGGTCCCAGATCTGCGCCTGCGCGCCGACGTCCACGCCCCGGGTGGGGTGCGCGGCGATCAGCAGCTTGGGCCGGTGGCTCATCTCGCGGCCGACGATCAGCTTCTGCTGGTTGCCGCCGGAGAGCGAGGCCGCGGTGACCTCGATACCGGGCGTACGGACGTCGTACTCGCGCACGATGCGCTCGGTGTCCTGCCGGGCGCCCTTCAGGTTCAGCAGGAAGCGTCCGCTGTTGGGCTTCTCGGTGACGTGGCCGAGCATCCGGTTCTCCCACAGCGGGGACTCCAGCAGCAGCGCGTGCCGGTGCCGGTCCTCGGGGATGTAGCCGATGCCGCTCTCGCGCCGCGTACGAGTGGGCGCGTGGCTGATGTCGTCGGTGTCCAGGACGATCTCGCCGCCGTCGGGGTCACGGATGCCCATGATCGCTTCGACCAGCTCGGCCTGGCCGTTGCCCTCCACACCGGCGACGCCCAGCACCTCGCCCTTGTGGATGGTGAAGCCGATGCCGTCCAGAACCGTCCGACAGACCCCGTCGGAGTCGGTGGCGGACAGGTTGAGGTCGACGACCCGCAGCATCGCCGTGTCGGTGACCGTCGACTCGCGCGTCTCCGGCGTGGGCAGCTCGCTGCCGACCATCAGCTCGGCGAGCTGCTTGGGGGACGTCTCGGAGGGGTGCACGGAAGCCACCGTCGTACCCCGTCGGATGACGGTGATGTCGTCGGCGACGCTCAGCACCTCGCCCAGCTTGTGCGAGATGAAGATGACCGTCAGGCCCTCGGCCTTGAGCTCGCGCAGGTTGTCGAAGAGCGCGTCGACCTCCTGCGGGACCAGCACCGCCGTCGGCTCGTCCAGGATCAGGGTGCGGGCGCCGCGGTAGAGGACCTTCAGGATCTCCACGCGCTGGCGGTCGGCGACTCCCAGCTCCTCGACGAGCACGTCGGGACGGACGTTGAGGTGGTACGCCTGCGAGATCTCCAGGATCTTGCGGCGGGCCCCGCCGCCGATGCCGTGCAGCTTCTCCGCGCCCAGTACGACGTTCTCCAGCACGGTGAGGTTGTCGGCGAGCATGAAGTGCTGGTGCACCATGCCGATTCCCCGGGAGATGGCGTCGGCAGGGCTGCTCAGGCTCACCTGCTCGCCGTCCAGGGTGATGGTCCCCTCGTCCGGCTTCTGCATGCCGTAGAGGATCTTCATCAGCGTGGACTTGCCGGCGCCGTTCTCACCGACGAGCGCGTGCACGGTGCCGCGTCTGACAGTGATGTCGATGTCGTGGTTGGCCACCACGCCGGGGAATCTCTTGGTGATTCCATGGAGCTCGACCGCGAGGGTCCCGGCGTCTGTCGGTGGACTGGTGGTGGGCGGTGTGATGGCGCACTCTCCTCGGCTAAGGAGCGGGGTGGTGGCGGGGGGTGGCTGTGCTGGACGAGCTGCGACGGTATCGCGTCGATCACCGCTGTCGCGTCGATCACTGTGCTACGCGCGTAGCGTCTCGGACAAGGGGCGGGGCCCGGAAGAATGCTGTACGCGTCTTCCGGGCCCTGGCCCTGGCCGTTCCGCGCTCGCGCGCGCGGCTCAGCGGCTGGGGCGCTCGCTGACCTTGACCTTGCCGTCGGCGATGTCCTTGGCGACCTTGTCGAGGTCCTTCTGGATGTCCTTCAGGAAGCCGCCGGACTCGGAGAGGGAGACGCCGTCCTCCTTGAGGGTGTAGCGCTGCTCGCCGGTGATCGGCTTCTCGTCCTGGACGCTCTTCACCAGGTCGAACACGGCGATGTCCACGTTCTTGACGACCGAGGTCAGGATCGAGTCCTTGTACTTGGCCAGACCGGGCTGCTGGTACTGGTCGGAGTCGACTCCGATGGCCCAGGTGCCCTTCTTGGCGCCGATGGCCTCGATGGAGCCCGCACCGGACTGGCCGGCGGCGGTGTAGATGACGTCGACGTCGTCGTCGAGCCAGCCCTGAGCCTTCTCCTTGGCCGCGGCCGGGTCGTTGAAGCCCTTGTCGTTGTTCGGGTAGAGGTACTCCGACCGAACCTTGATCTTGGAGTTCGTGTCCTTGACGCCCTGCACGAAGCCGGCCTCGAACTTCTGGATCAGCGCGTTGTCCACGCCGCCGATGAAGCCGACGCTGTCGGTCTTGGTCTTCATGGCCGCGGCGACGCCGGCGAGGTAGGAGCCCTCGTGCTCGGAGAAGAGCATGCTGTCGACGTTCTTGCCCTCGGCCACGGAGTCGACCACACCGAAGGTGGTGTCCGGGAACTTCTTGGCGACCTTGGCGATCGACTTGCCGTAGCTGAAGCCGACACCGATCACGGGGTTGTAGCCCGCGTTCGCCAGCGAGGTGAGGCGCTGCTCGCGGTCGGCCTCGGTCTCGTTGTTCTTGGCGGTCATCATCTTGGCGTCGACGCCGAGTTCTTCCTTCGCCTTGTCCACGCCACGGGCGGCGGACTCGTTGAAGGAGTGGTCGTCTCGGCCGCCGACGTCGAAGGCGAGACCGACGCCCTTGTCGCTGCCACTCTCGGTGGAGCTCTCACCGCACGCCGCGGTGGTGAGGACGAGTGCTGCGGTGGCGGTGACCGCGGCGGCAAGCTTGGTTACCGGACGCAAGGGGAGGTCTCCTTCGACTCTTCAGGGCGCCTCTTACCCGGCGCTGAAACCCGAGCTCAGAGTAACGCGCGTAGATGGCTGGTAAAGGGCGCGGATCGCTCCGTTATCGATTCGGTGTTAACCCTGCGTTTCAACCCGCCTCGCTGGGTGGTCGCGCGTGATCGCAGGCCCCTGACACCGGCGCCGCGGACCCCGGTCGCGCACAACGGAAACCCGGTGGGGGCGGCAATGGCGCGCAGGCGCCGTTCCCTTTTCGGAGAGCGGGCGCGGGCGAGGAGGCACGGGCGGGCAGGCACGTACGGGCCGTACGCGCCGGCGAGCCCGTGCACACGTGTCGTCGACGGAGTGCGCACGGGCTCGCTCGGCTCAGTCGCGGCGGGCGTCCAGGAGGGCGGCGGCGGTGAAGAGTTCGACGCCGACCGCGATGGCGCTCTCGTCCACGTCGAAGTCGCCCTGGTGGATGTCGCGGGAGACCCGGTCGCCCGGACGACGCACGCCGAGACGGGCCATCGAACCGGGGACCTGCTCCAGGTACCAGGAGAAGTCCTCACCACCCAGGCTCTGTTCGGTGGACTCGACCGCGCCCGCACCCATCCGCGCCGTCATCGCGTCCCGCAACAGCCCCGTACTGGAGGGCTCGTTGACGACCGGCGGAACTCCGCGGATGTAGTTGATCTCGGGCTTGGCCTGGTAGAGCGAGGCGATCTCGTCGATCGCGCCGTGCACCAGGTCGGGGGCGACCCGCCAGCCCGGCAGGTCCAAGCAGCGGACGGTGCCGGAGAGTTCGGCGCGCTGCGGGATGACGTTGCAGGCGTGGCCCGCGTCGATCCGCCCCCAGGTCAGCGCGAGGCCGGAGCGGGTGTCCACTCTGCGGGCGAGCAGCGCGGGCACCTCGGTGGCCACCTTGGCCGCGGCCGTCACCAGGTCGGTGGTCAGATGCGGACGGGCGGTGTGGCCGCCGGCGCCCTCCAGTGCGATCTCCAGGCGATCGCAGGCGGAGGTGATGGGGCCGGTGCGCAGCCCGATCTTTCCGGCGTCGACCTTGGGGTCGCAGTGCACGGCGAGGATCCGGCCGACACCGTCCAGCGCCCCGGAGTCGATGGCATCGGTGGCGCCGCCCGGCAGCACCTCCTCGGCGGGCTGGAACAACAGCCGTACGGAGTGCGGGAGTTGGCCGGCCCGGGCCAGCTCGGCGAGGACCAGCCCGGCGCCCAGGACGACAGTGGTGTGCACGTCGTGGCCGCAGGAGTGCGCCCGGTCGGGCACCGTCGAGCGGTAGGGCACGGTCTTGGTGTCGGGAATGGGCAGCGCGTCGATGTCCGCGCGCAGCGCGAGCAGGGGGCGTACGCCGTCCCACGCGTCGGCGGATCTGGGGTGGATGTCGCAGATCAGACCCGTTCCGCAGTCGAGTGTGCGCGGACGGAGGCCGGCCTGCTCCAGCCGCGCCTTGATGGCGGCGGTGGTACGGAACTCCTGATGGCCCAGCTCCGGGTGCATGTGCAGGTCCCGTCGGAACGCGACGAGTTCGGCCCGCAGCGCCGTCGGCAGGGTGCCGGGCAGCGGCGGCGTCTCGTCGATGGTCCGAGTGCTGGACTGGGACGACAGCAATTGGCTCACCCAAGTCAGGGTATGCCCTATCGGGACGTGATCAAGAAGACCGACAGATTTTCTTCTGTGTCTAGTGCATACGTCCGTGGCCGATTGGGTATATCCCATGACTTGTTCGAGCGTCGTCTCATATCGCGGACGATCACGTCCGCACTGTGTGTCACGGCGCTGCTGCGGCGGGTCCCGAACCGAGGCGCTGTGCGTCTCTCGCAGTCCCGGTGACAGCGGCGAGGAAGCCGCTCGCCCTCGGTGACGCCTTCTCTGTCAGCCAGCTCGGGTCCACTTCGCAGACGGCGACCCGGACCCCGGTGCCGACCAGCGCCAGCGGCAGGGTGTGCACCACCGTGGACGGAAAGCTGAGGATCGTACGGCCGATGGGCCCGCGCCGGGCGACGAGTTCGAGCGGCAGGTCCGGGCGAACGATCTCCACCCCGGCCTCCACGGCGATCTCGTGCAGCTTCGCCGGGCTCTCCCTCCGATGCGCGAAGTAACGGGTGGCTCCGTGGGTGCGCGTCAGTGAGACCACCGCTTCCAGATAGCGGGCAGGGTCGACGACTCCGGTCTCCACCAGCGAGGTTCCGACCAGATCGGTCCCCCGGGTCAGTCTCGGCGGGCCGAACCTCTCGCGCGTCCAGGCGAAGTCGTTGGCCGTGACCCGCACCCGGTCCGGGGACTCGACGGGCATCGCACTGAACACCTCCACCTCGCGCCCCTCGCCCGGCGTCAGCCGACGGCGGGCGGAAGCGGAGACCGGCGCGAAGAGCAGACCGCGCAAGCCGCCCGCGCCCCTGCGGTGCCAGCGCACGAAGCGTTCACCGCGGGCGAGTTGGCCGACGAACTCCATGGTGGCCGTGCCGTCGTCCACCACCGTCAGCTCCGCCCGCGCACGGGAGAGGCCGAGCAGCAGCTGCACGTAGCGGGAGAACGGATCGCCGATCACCAGCCGGCGGGCCCGCCGCAGCGGACCCGCCAGCGAGGCGATCGTCCTGAACGGCGCGAGCAGTCCGTCCCGGGCCCGGGCCCACTCCACCGCGTGGCCCTCGTCGCGGGCGAGCTGGGCCATCCGGCGCAGCTGCCCGCGAGTCATCGGGTCGTGCGGTGCGAGCACCACCACCGTGAGCCCGCTGGCCGGTACCTCCAGCGGAGCCAACTCACCCTCGGAGGAAGGGGGTTCGGGGCGGGGGTTCTCGCGATGTGCCCACTCCAGCACGTTCAGGAGCTGCACCGGGCTCTCCACGAACGCCAGGGTGTCCCCGTTCTGCGGGGCCGCGGGCGGCGACATCTCAGACCGTCGCGGGCTCACGGTCGGCCTCCGCGGCCTCGGCCACGACGCCCTTGACGCGACGCAGCTTCTTCATCGGGCCGACCTCGCTGTCGTAGACCTGCTTGACGCCGTCACCGAGGGACTCCTCGATGGTGCGGATGTCGCGCACCAGGCGCTGGAGGCCGCCGGGCTCCACCGAGGCGGCCTGGTCCGATCCCCACATGGCGCGGTCGAGGGTGATGTGGCGCTCCACGAACGAGGCGCCGAGCGCGACGGCGGCGAGGGTGGTCTGGAGACCGGTCTCGTGACCGCTGTAGCCGATCGGCACGTTGGGGAACTCGGCCTGGAGGGTGTGGATCATCCGCAGGTTGAGCTCCTCGGCCTTCGCCGGGTAGGTCGAAGTGGCGTGGCAGAGCAGGATGTTGGCGCTGCCGAGCACCTCGACCGCGTGCCGGATCTGGCTCGGGGTGGACATGCCGGTGGAGAGGATGATCGTGCGGCCGGTGGCGCGCAGTGCGCGCAGCAGCTCGTCGTCAGTGAGCGAGGCCGAGGCGACCTTGTGGGCCGGCACGTCGAACTTCTCCAGGAAGGCGACCGACTCGACGTCCCACGGGGAGGCGAACCAGTCGATGCCGCGCTTCTTGCAGTACTCGTCGATGGCGCGGTAGCCGTCCTCGTCGAACTCCACCCGGTGGCGGTAGTCGATGTAGGTCATCCGACCCCAGGGGGTGTCGCGCTCGATCTCCCACTGGTCGCGCGGGGTGCACACCTCGGGGGTGCGCTTCTGGAACTTGACCGCGTCGCAGCCCGCGTCGGCGGCGGCGTCGATGAGCGCGAAGGCGTTCTCCAGGTCGCCGTTGTGGTTGATGCCGATCTCACCGGTGACGTAGACCGGCTGGCCCGGGCCCGCGGTCTTGGAGCCCAGTGTGCGGAGACGGTTTCCGGCGGTTTCAGTCATGGCAGGCGTTCCTTCTCTTCTTTCGGGGGTACATCTGTGGGTCTTTTCGGATGGGGTCTGTAGGTGTGCGCGGGCACAGCGGTCAGGGATGACCACCGGTGGTGGGTGCGCTGTTGGTCCCGGGCCCGGTGGTGCCGGTGGTGCCGGTGGTGGCGGGGCCGGTGGTTCCGGGGACGGTGGTGGCGGGCCCGGTGGGGACGGTCAGCGAGGGGCCGAGCAGCCAGGCGGCGATCTCCCGGATCGCCCCGAACCCGCCCTCGGCGGTGGTCACGACGCGGGCCGCGTCCCGTACGACGTCGTGGGCGCCGGCGACCGCGACCGGCCAGCCGACCAGTCCGAAGCAGGGCAGGTCGTTGACGTCGTTGCCGACGTACATGACCCGCTCGGGCGCGACGTCCTCCTCCTCGCACCACTGCTTGAGCGCGAGGTCCTTGCGGTCGATGCCGTGCAGCACGGGCAGCCGGAGCTTGCGCGCCCGCGCGGCCACCACCGGGTTCTGCTCGGTGGAGAGGATCAGCAGCTTCAGACCGGAGCGCCGCAGCGCCGCGATGCCCAGCCCGTCGCCCCGGTGGACGGAGACGAACTCCCGCCCGTCGGAGTCGATCAGGACCCGGTCGTCGGTCTGGGTGCCGTCGAAGTCCAGGACCACCGCGTCCAGGTCGGCGAAGGTCGGGCGCAACGACTCGGGGGCGTCCAGCAGCGGCGCGAGCGCACGGGCCCGGGCGAGGTCGTGCGGATCGTCGACCTCCAGCGTGCGGGCCGGGTCGGTGCGCACCAGGTCGGTACGGCCGAAGAAGCGGTGCTTGGCGGTGCGGAAGCCGGCGGCGGACATCGCGTACGCGGCGCCCGTCTCCAGCAGGTCCTGCGGCCGGTCCTGGCGGCGCGGGCGGAACGCCTTGTCGTGGTTGACGCCGTACGAACCCTGCGGCGCGGGGGGTTCCGTGAGTTCCGTGTCGACGTCCGGGGGTGCGTCGGTGCGACCGTCGCGCCAGACGAAGCCGTGGAAGGGGGCGACAGTCAGCGCGCTGTCCGCGCCGTCCTCCGCGACCGCCCCCGCGACCCCGCCGATGTCCTCGCCGGTCAGGAACGGGCTGGTGCACTGGACGAGCAGCACCACGTCCACCTCGGACTCGTACCGCGCCTCGTAGACGTCCATCGCGTGCAGCACCGCCGCCTCGCTGGTCGCGGTGTCACCGGCGATCTCGCTGGGCCGCTGCACCACCTCCGCACCGGCGGCGCGGGCGACGTCCGCGATGTCCTCGTCGTCCGTGGAGACGACCACCGCGGTCACATGGCGCGCGGCCAGCGACTCCCGTACGGCGCGGGCCACCAGCGGTACGCCGGCAACCGGTGCCAGGTTCTTGGCGGGCACGCCCTTGGAGCCGCCCCTGGCGGGGATGACGGCGAGGACGGTGGGAGGCACGAGGGCTCCTTGCTGCTCGGGGTGCTGGTGCTGGTGCTGGCGCTGGTTCGGTGCGGGGCCGGTCGGGCCGGTCGGGCCGACGGTGGGGTCGGGTGCGGTGTTCACAGCTCCCCCATCCGTCGGATGGCCGGCGCCACGCGCTGTACGCCGTGCCGGTACGCGCCGCGGGCGGCTCGCCGCAGGGCGCCGCGCACCACCCGGCGCACTCCGGAGGCACCGGGTGCCTCGACGGTGCTCTCGGTCGGCGCCCCGTCCGGGCCCAGGCCGTGACGGGCGAGGATCCCGGGCAGATAGCCGGGTGCGGTGGCGGCGGTGTAGTACGGCTCGACGGGCGGCAGCGTGGGTCGGCCGAGCAGCGCGGAGATTCGCTTGCGGGCCGGGTCGAAGGCCGCCTCGTACGGGCCGTCGGAGACGACGCCGTTGCGTGCCGTCCAGTGCGGGGAGGCGGTCGGCAGATGACCGGCGTCCAGCGCGTCCCACGAGGTGAGGCAGCCGGAGCCGAGGAAGTGGTGGTTGCCGTGCACCTCGCGCACACCGAGGTCGGCCAGCACGGCGGTGGGGATGCCGCGGTGCAGCGACTCCAGCGCGGCGGTGGAGGAGACCGTGACCAGCAGGTCCGTACGGTCCAGCACCTCGCCCATGTGCCCGTACACCAGGCGGCAGTTGGGCGGCAGTCCGCCGGGGAGGCGGTCCGCGAGCCGCTGGTAGGGCAGTTCCTCGATGTGTGTGGTGTGCTCGCCGGGCTTGCTGCGGAGCTTGATGAGCACCTCGCGGTCCGGGTGCTTCCGGGCGTGGTCGGCGGCGCGGTTCAGCAGATACAGCCGGCCCGCGCGGTCCACCGGCACCGAGGGCTGAACGGCGAAGGTGACGGTGAAGGGGCGGTCGCCGCTCTTCTCGTACGGGGCGCCGCCGAGAAACGGCAGAGCGCTTTCCACAACGGATTCCGTCGAACGTCCGACGCCCGCGTAAACATCACGGAAACGCTCCGCGTCGACCCGCGAATTCGCCAACACGACATCGGCGCCATTCCGCAGCAGCAGACCGTCTGCGAGTTTCTCGTAAACCACGCCGACATAACCGGTGACCAGCACCGGGCGTTTCGCCGTCGTACCGTTCTCGCGCAGCTCCGCCGAACCCCAGCGGTGCGCGAGCCCGTGCAGCATCGCCTGTACCGTGCCGCCGACGCAGGAGAGCACCAGCAGGTCGTACTCCCCGGCGCGGGCGAGGAACTCCGGCACCGTCACCTCGTCCAACGACGCCGCCGACACCCCGACCTCGCGCAGCTGCCGGGGCGTGGGGGTGGCCCGCCCGCGCAGCAGCAGCCCGTCCACGTCCCGCGCCGGATCGGCGTCGGGCAGCAGGCGCTGGGCGGTCAGACCGCCCCATTTCCAGCGGGTGTCGGAATCGGCGAGTACGGCGATTCGCGGGGCGCGTTCGCCGTTCTCGGTTTCGGTAGCTGTGGGCACGTCTCCGACGCTAGAAAGGGAATCCGCTCTTCGGCCCAACGCCATGGCAACGGCGGGTTAACAACGCGCCGACGAACAACCAACCGGACCGGGGAGAAAACGCGTTAACCCGATTTGCCGTCGCCGTTCACCTGGAATACAAGTGGCGTTGCGCCGCAGTGGGGCGAGCCCTGTGGTGACCGGCCGGTAGGCGCCGCGAAGACGCTCCGCGGGCTGCTTCCCGCACGCGGTCGAGGCCCCGCGCACACCCGCGCGCGGCTCCTGCGGTGACGGACCGGTGGGCGGCAGATGTCGCTGAGGGGGCGTGCGCCGTGCCGGTGAGGGCGTACGTCCCGACACGAGGCGGGGCTGCGTCCGGCGGCGAGGGCGTGCGTCGCGGCGGGGCGCGCGGGCCCGTCGAGGGGCGTCCGTCGGCAGTCGCGACCACCTCGACAAGAGCGCCCCGGCCCCGTACGGCTGCAACCGCGGCGGCCCTCCCCCGCGTCGTCCCTCCGAAGGCGAACCGACCGAAACACCCCTCGTACACGGCCGATTGCGCAGCCCGCTGCGGGCGCCGAGACGCAACTGCCGGGCGGCGTCCACCTCTTGTGGCGGGCCAGGGGGGCGTGGCTAGGCTCGGTTCGAGCTGCCGTGCCGTTGCAATGGGGGGAAACCGGCCGTGGGGATGATGCTGCCTGCCGAGGTCGAAAAGGGCCTGGGGATGCTGGGGTTCAACTGGCCGGAGGCCGATGAGTCCAAGCTGATGGAGTCGGCGCAGGCGTGGATCCAGTTCGCGATGGATCTCGAGGCTTTGCAGGTGGCGGGGAGCAAGGCGGCGGGGAACGTCACCTCGGAGAACTTCGGTACCTCGATCGAGGGTTTCAACGAGTCGTGGCGGGAGTTTTCGGGGACGGGCAGCGGTTATCTGGATGATGCCCGTACGGCGGCGACGGTGTTGGCGACGACGTTGCAGGTCGCGGCCGGGATCGTGATCGGGTTGAAGATCGCGGTGATCATTCAGGTCATCGTGTTTCTGGTGCAGTTGGCGGCTGCGGCGGCTGCGGCGGCGCCGACGTTCGGGCTGTCGGCGTTGGCCAGTGGTGGTTTCTACGCGGCGGCTCGCACGATTTTGACGCAAGTCCTGAAGTGGGCGGCGAAAGCGCTGCTGGACACGATCGTCGACGCGTTGAAACAGACGGCGATGAAAGCCATCCAGGCCATGGTCCAGGACCTGGCGCGGCAGTTCACCAACCAGCACTTCGGCGCCCAGGACGGCATCGACTTCGGCAGCGCCGCCGACAAGGGCGTGGAGGCCGGCAAGGAAGAGGCCAAGAGCCAGTACGAGAACGCCGGTTCCAACTTCGTCGACAACTTCGCCTCGCAGGCCGGGAGTTCGGCCCGCAAGGGCGTCGAGAACAGCGGCAACAGCGACTCCGCCGGCGACGGCACCACCTCCGGTACGGACGGCGCAGACGGGACCACCACCTCCGGCGACGGCTCCGACGGGTCGACCTCCACGAGCGGCGACGGCAGCACCGGATCGGACGGTTCAACGTCAACCGGCGGCGACGGGAGCACCAGCCCATCGGGCAGCGGTACGCCCTCGGGGTCCGGCACACCCAGCGGTTCGGGTACGCCGTCGGGATCCGGCACGCCCGCAGGGTCCAGTACGCCCAACTCCGGTACCGGAGACGGCAGTTCCAGCGCCACCTCTCCCGGCGGCGGCGACGGCTCGGACGGCTCCAGCGCCCCCAGCGGCTCGGACGGCACACGCTCGGACAGCGGCGACGGCTCGGACGGCGGCAGCCACTACCCGCGCCCCTCCGACACCAGCAACCAGTCCTACTCCGACAACCCCTTCGACGCCCCACGAAGCCAGGACTCCGACAACAGCACCACACCGCCACCGAGTTCGGACGACACAACCACCACACCCAGCCCGGCCCCCGCCAACAGCAACACTCCACCTCCCACGGACAGCTCCACTCCGCCCAACAGCAACAACCCGGCCGCCGACAGCAACACCCCACCCAACAAGCCGAGTTCGGACGACACAACCACCACACCCCCTTCCGGCGCGCCTCGCCCCGACACGGACACCACCCCAGACCGCGACTCAACTCCCGACGCAGACACGACTCCTGACCGCGACTCAACTCTCGCTCAGGACAGGCCCACCACCGACGACTCCTCACGCCCCCACGACGACACCACCGCCAAACCCGACAGCGACGACACCAACAAGCCCCGCCCCGACGACACCGGCCCACGCCCGGACGACACCACCAAACCCGACGCCGACAACACCGGCCCACGCCCGGACGACACCACCAAACCCGACGCCGACAACGCCGACCGGCCCCAGGGCGGCCCCACCAAACCCGACACGGACGGCACCAAGCCCCGTCCGGACCAGGACGCCGACGCCCCGGCCCCCGACCGGCCCCGCGACGACTTCGACCCCGACAAGCCCCAGAACCACGACAACAACACCCGGCCCGACACCGACAGGCCGAGCGACCCGACCGACCCGACGAAGCCCGACACCGACGACACCCGTCCCACCGACCGGGACGACCACAAGGACCCCGACACCCGCCCCGACCAGGACGACACCACCCCGGACAACGACGATCCGAAGGCCGATCAAGACGACACCACCTCCCCGGACAACGACGATCCGGACAACACCTCCGACCGCGACGCGGACCCCGACAGCGACCCCGACGGCGACCCCGACACCACCGACGGCGACCCCACTCCCGACGACGGAACCGCCCCGCCCCCCACCGGCGCCGCCACCCGTCCCGGTCCGCTGCGCCGGGTGGTCGCCGCCAGCCTCATCGGCACCACGATCGAGTGGTACGACTTCTTCCTCTACGGAGCAGCCGCTGCCCTCGTCTTCAACAAGCTGTTCTTCCCGGACTCCGACCCGCTCGTCGGCACCCTGCTCGCCCTCGTCTACACCTACGACGAACACCGCCGCATCACCTCCTGGACCGACCGCAACGAGGACACCTACCGCTACCTCTACGACCACGAAGGCCGCGTCTTCGAAACAGTCGGCCCCGACGGCGCCATGTCCAGCCGCTTCGAGTACGACATGGTCACCGGCGTCACCCTCTACACCGACGCATGCGGCGCCACCACCACCTACCAGCACAACGAACTCCACCAGGTCATCGCGGAAACGGACCCGCTCGGCAACACCACCCACTCCACCTGGACCCGCGACGACCGCCTCCTCACCCGCACCAACCCCCTCGGCCACACCACCCGTCTCGAATGGGACGACCACCGCAACCTCACCACCGTCCACCACCCCGACGGCACCACCTCCCACTCCACCTACAACGACCTGCACCTTCCGACCAGCACCACTCGACCCGATGGCACCACCACCCACCTCACCTACGACGACCACGGCAACCTCACCACCGTCACCAGGCCCGACGGCGCCGTCACAGCCCTGACCTACGACCCCACCGGCGCCGTCACCACCGTCACCGACCCCACCGGCGCCGTACAGCACTCCCGCAACAACCCCACCGGTCTCCCCACCCAACTCACCGACCCACTCGGCTCCTCCACACACCTCACACGCGACGCCTTCGGCCGCCCCCTCACCGCC
>NZ_JAELVF020000001.1:807094-1083804 GCF_018101125.2 Streptomyces tardus
CGCCTCATCGCCGAATCCGACTTCGACAACCGCACCCAGACCTACAGCCACAACCCTCTCGGCCAACTCACCACCCGCACCACCCCCCTCGGCGACCAGATCACCTTCACCTACGACACCGCCGGCCGACCCACCACCAAAACCACCCCCGACGGCGCCACCACCTACACCTACGACACCGCCGGCCGCCTCGCCCAAGCCGCCGCACCCCACTCCACCCTCACCCGCACCTACGACACACTCGGCCGCGTCCTCACCGAAACCGTCGACAACCGCACCACCCACTTCACCTACGACATCCTCGGCCGCCGCACCTCACGCACCACCCCCACCGGCGCCACCACCACCTACACCCACAACGCCGCCGGCAACCGCACCACCCTCACCACCGACGGCCACCAACTCACCTTCACCCACGACGAGTTGGGCCGCGAAACCACCCGCACCCTCGGCGCCCTCTCCCCCGACACCGACCCCGTCACCCTCACCCACACCTGGGACACCCTCGGCCGCCTCACCGACCAACACCTCACCACCGGCGACCACACCCTGCGCCACCGCGCCCACACTTACCGCGCCGACGGCTACCTCACCTCCACCACCAACCACCTCACCGGCGACACCACCACCTACGAACTCGACGCCATCGGCCGCCCGCTGACCGTCACCGCCGAGAACTGGTCGGAGACGTACGCCTACGACACCGCAGGCAACCAAACCTCAGCCGACTGGCCCGACCGCACCCCCAACCGCGCCGCCCGAGGCAACCGCACCTACGTCGGCACCCGCATCCAACACGCCGGCCGGACCGACACCACCACCTGGAACCGCGACGCCACCGCTCACACCCCACTCCGCTTCCCCGGCCAATACGCCGACCCCGAAACCGCCCTCCACTACAACCACCACCGGCGTCACCCTCACCTGGGACGGCACCCGCCTCGCCGAACAGACCGACACCACCACCGGCGTCACCCTCACCTGGGACCACCAGGGCCACCGCCCCCTGACCCAACTCGAACGCAAACCCCGCACCCAGAGCGAATACGACTCCCGCTTCTTCGCCATCATCACCGACCTCGTCGGCACACCCACCGAACTCATCGACCACACCGGCCACATCGCCGCCTACGCACGCACCACCCTCTGGGGCACCACCACCTGGAACCGCGACGCCACCGCTCACACCCCACTCCGCTTCCCCGGCCAATACGCCGACCCCGAAACCGCCCTCCACTACAACCCTCACGCCGTCACCGACCCCCTCGGACTCGCACCGGACGGCTGTACGCCGAACGGCGCAGGTGACGGAGAACCTGACATCCTCTACCGTTCACCGGGAGAGGGGAATCGAGACAGTGAGGCATTCGGTCTGCGACCGGAGAACCACGGAGGCCAGCACCCGACTGCATATCTGTCGAACATGCCGGAAGGAGCTGCCCAGTATGCAGGAAACGGCCATGACTACGGATTCCACCGATTCGCAATGAAACCGGGGTTCAGGGAGGCCTTCGGGGACCTGGAATTCCCCCTGGAGAACAAAAACGGCCTCGAAAACGTCACCGAATGGAGAATACCCGCCGACCGGTTCGACGAATTCAATTCATATATCGACCACGACAGAACGGAGTGGTGGGATGCCGCCCTGGGGAGCTTCTACCCACCCACGAATCGTAGATAGATCACTTAGATGAACCCAATTCCTGAAGCAGGGAGTTCGAGATGAAGCGGCAGCGCGAGGTATTTGATGCGTATCTGGCGGCTTGGCTATCCAGAACAGGTCGGGAGCCAGAACTACAGGACGCCGAGAGAAGAAACCCGAATGAAGGTCCTGCCATTTCCCTCATATACCGGGACTTTCCTCAGAACGGCTACGTTACAGGTGCGTCGTACGGTCTTTCCGGATTTCGACACAGCACGGAGAAGAGGAAGCCCTGCGAGCTGGCAATCGTGATGCATTCACGGGAAGTCGAATGGGCCTGCATTCCGGCAAAGATTGTTGGAGCATTGCGCGGATTCAGGCCATTTGGGCCCGGGCAGGTTATCGGCCAGGTGGAGCCTCTGATTCCAGGATCACAGATGAGGGCAAGCATGCTGGGCGAACCCAGCAGCGAGCTGGGACCGAGCACACTGACTATTTCGCAAAACCCAGACGAAGAGTTCCCTTTTCGCGAGATTGAGTTGATTCAGGTTTACCCGCTGCACATGTCAGAGCGTGACTACGCCTGGAAGCACGGTGTGGATGCCCTGACCCGTATGGATTGGCAGCGGCTTGAGCCTCTACGACCGCCAACCGTGTGACGCGAGTTGACCTTCTGGAAATCTCTGCAACGGGACGACGTACTCACACCCCTGCAATCTCGCTGATAGCAGATGAGAAACCTACGCCGATCGCCGTGGAGTTCGACCACACAGAGAACTGCTATGACTTTACGTGGCACTGACTCTCCGAGCCACTTTCTGAGGTGCCAAGTATGGCAGACGTGTCTCCGTAGTGATGCCGGCCGCCATCATGAAGGAGTTCGCCGGAGCTCTCATCGCCGGAAGAATGGCGCGTCCTCATCACCGACGCGAGTAGCACGTTTGGGAAACATACGACATGTCGTGCACCGAATTTCTCGTGTCAGCCCTGAACAGGGACATCACGTCGAACATCCTTCGCCACTCGACGCACCACGGCGTCGAGATCGAACGAGACGTCCATAGCTGGATCAACGAGCGGAACAAGCGCTTTGCGCGGTGGACTCGACGGTAACACTCACAGGATGAAGGAAGAACACGCGAGGTCTGTCGACTCGGTGCTAGCGGCGATTGCTTCACTCGGCTCCCTCTCGGTCAACCCCACGTCGGCACCGAATATCGAGCGGTGGTACGCGGAAGATGGATTCGAGATGACGGAGTGGCTCCGCTCTTTTCTCGACTCATATGAAGGTTTGACCATCCGGTACCCGTTCATGAACAGAGTCTGCTCGCTGTCCACGACGGTAAAAGCCTGCCTGGAGGCACCGCACGCGACTCCCAGAAGCATGCGTGTCTACAGCAAGCGAATCGGCATTCCCGTCCTGCCGGTCGGCGCCGCTTTCGAGACGGAGGACGCTCTGCTCCTCGCGCGCAATGGCGATTTCTTGTTCGCCTCCGATGCCGGAATCCAATGGTTCGCACATGGCTTCGAGAATTCGGCACGTGCTCTGGTAACAGGCGATTGGGACAGGAAATTTTACCCGATCAAGTCCGCAAGCGGGGAGACACTGGCTCACCTTCTGACGTGAGACCACTTGGCGGTTCGGCGAGCCGACGACACGACAACGGATCGACCTGCCCGACCGGCGGCCCGGGTACGCCATCCACTCATACAGGACCACGAACATCTTTCACCGTAGCTGGCTCAAGAGTCTGGGAACGAGTCTGACCGCGCAGAACAAGTGCGCAGGAAAGGATTCCGAGATGAGGGAAATTTCGGCACGCATGCTCGCAGAGGAGCGACTGGAGTGCTTCAGGGATGCGCTGGATCGGCCAGATGGATTCCAGGTTCGCGAGGGCACGAATTGGCTTGTTCGTCGAGATGGTGCAACCGTTTCTTGCTTTCGCATCAGCTCAGGCAAGGCTCGAATAGTAGCAGAAGAACGTTCGTGGCGATCATCTCAGCTCGACGTTCAAGGGTATGCATCCCCTGCTGCAGGCGGACTCCTTTTCAGTGCCGCAGGGAGTGTGACTTACATCAATTCCGACGGTTCGATTCGATGGCAGTTTGATCACGCCCCCTGGGAAGACTCCGCAATTGCCAAGGGCGCGTGTGCGCTCACGCCCTCCGGGTCTCACGTACTTGCAACCCTGCGTGGACCGGACGACGAGGAGGGCCGTTACGCAGGCGACGTTTGTGCAGTGCTGGATTCAGAATCGGGCGATCTCGTAGGCCAGGAGATCATTCCAGTGTATTCCGGCGTGTACTCGTTCAACCACTCACTGGAACACTCCAATCATGTTTTCCTCAACGCCGCTCACGGCCAGAACGACACCTATTCGCTCATCATCAATGCCCTCAGCGGTGATTTGAATATCACACAGGCGGGACAGGTTGGTGACCCGTTAACCGGCAACTGCCTCGATGGTTCTCATTTCCTAAAGATCGACGTGGGCGGAGATTGGCTCACACTTTGCGAACATCGCAGAGACGGCTCCTGCCCGGAGAAAGCCGAAGCGAGAACATCGGATCTGAACGAATACCCGGATCACCAGTTCGTTGGAAAGCCAGGTTTTGTCGACCTGAATACGGTGCTCGCTGCGGTAGCCGAAGAGACCTGGTCGGCTGAGTCCGAGCACCTGCTCCTCGATGCCCAAACCTTGATCCCCTGGGCGAGGGTCTCCTACCCATCCGAAGTTTCCGCTCGCCCCCTTCCGCTGGGGGACGGATCTTGGCTGACAATCGAGAATAATTCCGTCCGGCGATGGGCCGGCTGACGACTAACCGAAAGAGCCAGGCAAGGTGCCGAGGGCATCCAGCCGTGACATCCGATTCAGAGGACTTGGCGATACCTGCCCGAGCATCGGTGATTCAGGTACCTCAGCGAACGACGGACCGGGGGATCGAGATGCTCGAACGGCTCGGGAGGGGGACACGTCCGATGCGCAATGCTCAGATGTGGACAGCGTGGAGAATCAAAGCAGCCGTACCCGATTCCCTCCTGATCGAGTACGCGCAGGTCCTTTCCAGCAGGGCTGCCCCATGGGGGTAGTTGATGACAACAGGGGTGGGACTTAGTGGAACGGGTAGAGCTGGTGCGGATTGTAGAAAGAATCATGAACGTGGAGGGCACTGAGGAAGAGCAGGATGCGCTGATCGAGCTGCTGGAAAAGCATTTTCCGCACCCGCGAGTGCTGGGTTTGATCTTCTGTTCCGATCCAGAGCTATCCGCAGAAGAGGTGGTGGACGCAGCGCTGACCTACAGGGCGTTCGAGCTGTAGGCACGGCCGAGCTGAAGGAAGATTGAGCGCAACGAGGGGCAAATCCGGAGAGGAGCCGCTCGAGAGCCGTCAACGGCCGGCTCAGACACAGGCGTTCGTGTACATATTTGGCGAAAGCAGCAGGCCGGCGGTGACGACCTCAGCACGCCTGTCAGCCCTGGACAGCGGAGCCCAGAAGGCCCCACGTCTCGACCGAGGACAAGTCCTGGCCGACATCATCGCCAGGTGGTGTTCACCCGATCCTTGAGGGGAAAGTGCCCACAACGTGAGTGAATTCATCATGCCCGCGGGGGAAGAAGCGCACGAAATACTCCTCGACATCGCTGAGGAGATGGTGACGATCTTTCACATCTCGCGCGCGGAGGCGGTGGCCCGCATCAATCAGGCGTGGGGAACGCAGTCGTTCGACGAGGAGCCGATTCTGCTCGGCCACGAACTTCCGGAGCACTGGGCGTACGCCATCTACTACGTGGGGGACGTGCCGTACTGGGAAGCAGCAGCGGACAGGTCACAGTGGCAGGTGAAGGAACCCCCACCCAGCAACTCCCCGATGTGGACCATCAATCCGGACGCGTGACCTCGGGCCCCGCCCCGGGCGACGCCCCGGGACCACCCCGCAGGCTCCCTCGCCCCGTCGCCCACACCTGGAAACCCCCTCGGCTGCCCCACCGACCACCGGCGAACACGCCATGCACCACCGCACCCACAAGAGTATCGGCTGGCCAGGCCAGTTGAGCGAACGCTATGAGCAACCAAAAGGGAGTACCCGTGCGGGATCGCCTGACGGAAGCAGACTTGCGGGAGATGGAAGAGTTCACCGACGCTGCGACACCTGGGTGGGTCCTCGAAGGTTCAATCGTTCCCTCGAAGCACGGCATGGCCCGGCAACACCGGTCCCTGGCAGCGAGGTTCGGCTCGGTACTCGAGATCATCGAGTGAATCTCACTGCCAGGGCTGGAGCGTGCTAATAGGTACTGTGCTGAGCAGTCCGTACACGCGCAGCAGGGGTGAGCCGAGCCATGACATCGCTGGAACACCTGGCCGGGATCTGCCCGCCGCCGTCCCCGTCAGCTGTGCCGGTTGTCGACTGGAGGGCGGTTGAGGAGGCTGTCGATTTCGAACTGCCCGGGTACTACAAGGAGTTGGCGTCCCGGTACGGTCCCGGCGCGTTCGGCGGCTTCATTCGGATCCACCATCCGGCGGCGCCGACCCCGTGGGTCGACCTCACCGGCCCTGTCCCCGCCATCGTCCGTGCACAGATGGAACGAGATCAGGCGTCGAGCGCGTATCGCCCGCCGCACGATCCGCAGCTGCTGTTCCCGGTCGGCGTCACCGACAACGGCAATTACCTCTTCTGGGTCACCGATCCCGAGGACCGGCCCGACACATGGCGGGTGGCGGTCAACGAAGCGCGCGGCCCTCGCTGGTACACCCACGACGGCAACCTCACGGACTTCCTCGCAGGCGTCCTGAGCGGCCGGCTCGCCATCGACCTGTTCCCGACCGGACTGCTCGACGGCGGAACCCCGTTCGTCCCGTCGTCGTCCCCGGACAGCTCGCCATCTCCGGACAGCTCGTCGCCCCCGGGCAGCGGAGCGCAGGAGGCCCCGCGCCTCGACCCCGAACCTCCCGTGCGCACTAGCGAGGTGCGCGCGTGGGCGCGGGCGAACGGGTACGAGGTGCCCGACCGAGGACGGGTCCCGGCCGACGTCATCGCCAGGTGGCGAGAGGCGAACCAGTAGCGGGAACGCTCCCGCCCGGCCGTGCACCGGTCAGCGGGGGCGTCTGAGGCTGGCCAGGTGTGCGCGTACGGTCTCGCCGAGTTCGGCGACGAGCTGGGCGAGGTTCGACCCCGGGCTCTGTGGGCCGACAGGGCCGGCAGCGCCCAAAGAGCCCGCGGCGCCCGCAGAGACCGGCGCGTCACCGGCGGCGCCGGGCATGGGCGGGGTGCAGGTCGGGCGGTGCAGGTGAGTCGTACGCGGTACGGCGGTGGGGGGACCTTCGTTCTCGGCAGCAGTCGGCCCCTCTGGTTGGTCCTTCATGGTTGCGACCTCCAGCTGATCTACGGCGGCCCGGTGACGGGACAGGGGAACGGTGCAGTCGGTGGCGGCATGGTCTCCGAACGCCCTGTACTTCTCGTCTGCCCGGATCGGGCATTCGCATTCATTCGGCGGCCAGTGAACTCTTTCGTGGTGGATTTCGGTGAACCCTCAACTGCCCTGAACGACTAAGTGGTTGGGCGCCAGAAATAAGGTACCCACTA
The DNA here is from genome assembly GCF_018101125.2 of Streptomyces tardus. Lineage (GTDB taxonomy): Bacteria > Actinomycetota > Actinomycetes > Streptomycetales > Streptomycetaceae > Streptomyces > Streptomyces tardus. The sequence goes on from NZ_JAELVF020000001.1 coordinate 814,320, forward strand.
CATCCATTCGCTCACCCATAGAGCTCGGGCGCCCCGAGTATCGGATCTGCTCCGGTGGCGCCGTGGAGGCTCTGAACTGCGCGAACGCCTCCTGAAAACACGGTGTCGAGAGGTGACGGTGTCGGAAGAGTCAGAGGTCCTCACGCAGTTGAACCCGCTCCAGCGATTCGGTCAGGACGTCAGAAGAGTGAGGCTCGGGCGCAGCCTCACCCAGAAGCAGTTGGCAAAAGCGGCAAGTTATTCCGAGGCGTATGTCAGTCGTGTCGAGGCGGGTCTGATGTTGCCGCGCCCGAGCGTCAAGTTCGCCAGAGGGTGTGATCTCGCCTTCGGCACCAACGGCCTCTTCGAGGAGCAGCTCCGCCGGATCGACGAGGGCGACCACCCCTCGTGGTTCGTCCCGTACCTGCACATGGAGGAGAAAGCGATGCATATAGCGCATTTCTCCGCGTCCCTCGTGACGGGCCTGGTGCAGACCGAGCAGTACGCGTACGCGATCTTTCGGTCCTCGAACCCGCGTGACGAGGACGAGACCGTCAGGGCCAAGGCCGCAGCTCGAGTTCGGCGTCGCGCGGTGTTCGAACGAGCCAACCCGCCCTCGTTGTGGATCGTGCTCCACGAGGCGAGTCTGCTCACCGTGGTGGGCGACAGGGCGACCATGCGGGGGCAGCTCGCCCACCTTCTGGACGTCTCCCGCTCACCGCACATCGATATCCAGATTCTGCCGTTCTCGGCCGGTGCGCCCGCGCAGAACGCGATGCGGCCGTTCGCTCTTCTGGGTATGGCCGACGGCTCGTCCGTCCTCTACTCCGAAGGCCCCCAGGGCGGGCGCCTCTACGACTCCGCGGAGACGGTCGCGCTCTACCGTGACTCCTACGACCGGTTGAGGGCCGATGCACTGGGAATCGTTGAATCGCGCGCCAAGTTGATGTCCGCACTGGAGGAGTATCGACAGTGAGCACCTGTCCGAGAACCAACACCAACGAGTGGACGAAGTCGTCGTACAGCGGAGGCGACGGCGGGGAATGCCTGGAGTTCAGTCGTGGCCTTGTTGCCCGCGGGGTCGTGCCCGTACGGGATTCCAAGCAGTGCGCGGGTCCCGTGCTGACGTTTTCGTGCGAGGGGTGGGGCGCCTTCGTCGACGCCGTGCGCGAGGAGTCGACCACGGCCTGAGCCTGCGCACGGCCCGAGGGCCCGCGACGGAGCAACTCCGTTGCGGGCCCTCGGTGTTGACCGGCGCACGGCAGGCGCTGGGCGGGGGCTACAGCACCAGGGACAGCAGCAGGACGAAGACAAGGCCGCAGACGGAGATGATCGTCTCCATGACCGACCAGGTCTTGATGGTCTGGCCGACAGTCATGCCGAAGTACTCCTTGACCATCCAGAAGCCCGCGTCGTTGACGTGGCTGAAGAAGAGCGAGCCGGCGCCGATGACCAGGACGAGCAGGGCGGTGTGGGTGGTGCTCATGTCGGCGGCCAGCGGGGCGACGAGACCGGCGGCCGAGATGGTCGCGACGGTCGCGGAGCCGGTGGCCAGGCGGATACCGACGGCGATGAGCCAGGCGAGGAGCAGCGCGGAGATGTTCCAGCTCTCGGCGAACTCCAGGATCATCTCGCCGACACCGACGTCGATCAGGGTCTGCTTGAAACCGCCGCCGGCGCCGACGATCAGCAGGATGCCGGCGATCGGCAGCAGCGACTTCTCGACGGTGGTGGCCAGGCGGTCCTTGGTGAAGCCTGCCGCGCGGCCGAGGGTGAAGAGGCCGACGATCACGGCCGCGAGCAGCGCCATGAGCGGTGAGCCGACGACGTCCATGACGCGCTGAACGGTGTTGTCGGGGTTGTCGATGACGACGTCGGTGAGCGCCTTGCCGAGCATGAGCACGACGGGCAGCAGCACCGTGCCCACCGTGGCGGCGAAGCTCGGACGGTGCTTGAGCTCCTCGGACGGCCGCTCGGGCACCAGACCCTCGGGCGGGCTGACGTCGACCCAGCGGGCGGCGTACTTGGCGAAGACCGGTCCGGCGATCACCACGGTCGGCAGCGCGATGAGGACGCCGAGCGCGAGCGTGATGCCGAGGTCGGCGTCGACGGCGTCGATCGCGGCGAGCGGTCCGGGGTGCGGCGGTACGAGCCCGTGCATCACGGAGAGGCCGGCGAGCGCGGGGATACCGATGCGCATCAGCGAGTGGCCGCCGCGTCGGGCGACGAGCAGGACGACGGGGATCAGCAGGACGACGCCGACCTCGAAGAAGAGCGGCAGCCCGATGACGCCCGCGATGAGCGCCATCGCCCAGGGCATCCGTTTGCCGTCCGCCCTGGCGAGGATGGTGTCGACGATCTGGTCGGCGCCGCCGGAGTCGGCGAGGAGCTTGCCGAGGATCGCGCCGAGCGCGATGAGCACGCCGACGCCGGCGACGGTGGAGCCCAGTCCGCTGGAGAAGCCCTCGATGGCCTTGTCCAGCGGGGCGCCGGCGAGCGCGCCGAGCACGAGGGAGCCGATGGTCAGTGCGAGGAAGGCGTGCAGCCTGCCTCGCGTGATGAGCAGGACGATGACGGCGATACCGGCCAGGACGGCGAGGCCCAACTGGGCATTGCCCGCCGAGGTGATGATCTCGGGAGAGTCGGCCGCAAGTATCTCAACACTGAGATGGCGCACGGGAGTTCCTCACACAGGGATGGGGGCTGGGAGCGGGGGTGTACGGATCGGCCGTACCCGGTTGCGGAGGTACGGGGCTCGCGGGTGGTGGTACGGGCTCGGGGTCGTGCGTGGCGCGACGCGCTCCGGTGGTGGAGGGACGCGTACGGGCCGCCGGTGCGTACGGAGCGGGTGCGCGCCCGCGAGCCGGGTGCGTACGGGCGCCGGGTGCGTACGGGCGCCGGGTGCGTACGAAGCCCCCGCGCGTACCGGTTCCGGCCGGGGTCAGCCGGCGCGCGGTTGCGGTCCGAGGGCGGCGAGGGCGAGTGCGGTGACGCTGGCGGGGCCGGGGTTCACCGGTACGGCGGCGCCTCGCTCGTCCGCCTGGAGCGGTTCGAGGGTGGCGAGCTGTGAGTCGAGCAGGTTCAGCGGCATGAAGTGCCCCCGACGGTTGGCGAGTCGGTCGGCGATGAGTGCGCGGTCGCCGGTGAGGTGGAGGAAGAAGAGCTCGGGGGCGGCGGCGCGGAGCCGGTCGCGGTAGCTGCGCTTGAGCGCCGAGCAGCTGACGACGCCGCCGTGTCCGGCGCGGCTGCGCGCCCAGTCGCCGATGGCGTCGAGCCAGGGCCACCGGTCGGCGTCCTCCAGCGGTACGCCCTGGCTCATCTTGTCGATGTTGGCCGGGGAGTGGAAGTCGTCGGCCTCGGCGTACGGGACGTGGAGGTGCTCGGCGAGCAGTTCGCCGACAGTGGTCTTGCCGGTGCCGGAGACACCCATGACGACCACCACCGGCGGCCCGTGCGCGCCGGGGTCGGCGTGCGGGGGCGGGCCGGCGCCGTCCCCGTCCTCGGGTGGCTCGGCTGCTGACGCTCGCATCGGTACCTCGCTGTCCTCTGCTGTCCTGCTGTCCTGCTGTCCTGCCGGCCGCTTGCCGTCCCTGCCGCCGTACCACTTGCGGCGGGCGGTCGTGCTGCGGACGGGCCGTGCGACCTCGATGCCGCGCACACTCAACCCGATACATCACACGTATTCAATATCTCGACTCGAAATCGTCATACTTATTTTCCGCTCCCTCTCACCCCGTAGGCTGACGAGGTGACCACCAAGGACGCCGAGGAGACCACCGGCCACGCCCTCGACAGCCCCTCCGACCTGGGCCGCGAGCCGCAGCTGCCGCAGGAGCGGGGCGGGGCGCGACAGGGGCTGCACGCCCGGCTGCTGGCGCAGCTCGGTCCCGCGATCACCGCCGGGGAGTACCCCACCGGTTCGGTGCTGCGGGCGGACGAGCTGGCCGAGCGGTACGAGGTCTCGCGCACGGTCGTCCGCGAGGCCGTGCGCGTCCTGGAGTCGATGCGGCTGGTGGAGTCGCGGCGGCGGGTGGGGGCGACCGTGCGCCCCATCGAGGAGTGGAACGTCTACGACCCGCAGGTGATCACCTGGCGGCTGGCGGGCTCGGACCGGGCGCGGCAGCTGCGTTCGCTGACGGTGCTGCGGTCCGCGGTGGAGCCGGTCGCGGCGCGGCTGGCCGCCGAACTCGCCACGGCGGAGCAGTGCGCCGAGCTGACCGAGCACGCGCTCGGCATGGTCGCGACCTCGCGCGGCCAGCAGTTGGACGCGTACCTGGTGCACGATGTGGCGTTCCACCGGGTGATACTGCGCGCCTCGGGGAACGAGATGTTCGCCCAGCTCGGCGATGTGGTCGCGGCGGTGTTGACCGGACGCACCCAGCACCAGGTGATGTTCGTGGACCCCGATCCGGCCGCGGTCACCCTCCACGTACGGGTCGCCGAGGCGGTACGGGCGCGGGACGCGGCGCGGGCGGAGGAGCTGACGCGGGAGATCGCGGTCGGCGCGCTCGCGGAGCTGGACATTCTGACGCCGGAGGAGTGAGAGCGCGGTTCGCAGGCGTCCTCGACAGCCCTGCCCGCCCCCGTTCACGGCGGCGGCCCTTGGCGCCCGCAGCGCCAACTGTCAGACGCCGAACCAGACTTCGGCCAGTTCCTCGAAGCTCCTCGCCCCACCCGGCGGCAACTCCCGCATGAACCACGGCAGATGGCACTGTGCGTGGAGCAGGGTGTACGCCATCAGCACTCTCGGCAGCTCGGCGAGCTCGTCGTCCGGCCATCCGTACGCGGTCAACAGGCGCCGGAGCAGGACGGGTCGGCCGCGGGTGAGGAAGATCCCGACGGCGACGAGGTCGTACTCCGGCGCACCGCGCATCGCCGGCTCGAAGTCCAGAAGGCCGGTCGCCGTCCAGCCCTCCACGGTCTCCTCCACTCGCACATGGGCCGGCATGAACTCCGTGTGCAGCAGGGCGGGTCGAGCGGGCTCCGGGAGGGCCACGGAGTCGAGGAACTCCGGGATGCGGCTCAGCCACTCCTCGCCCACACCCAGCGCGCGCTGCCGGTCCACGCACGCGGACCGCTGCTGCTTGAGGAACAACTGCCAGTCGTCCGGGCCCAGTTCGGCCGGTGGCGGTACGCGGTGGAGGGCGACGAGGGTGCGGCCGAGCTGGTCGAGAAGGTCGAGCCGGCCCTGTTCGGGGATGTGCGGCCAGGCGTCCTCCAGGCTCTCGCCGTAGAGCCGTTCCATCAGGAGGTAACCCCAGCCCCCGGAGTACCCGGTGTCGAGCACGCCGGGGGTGAGGAGCGGAAGTCGGCCGTGCAACGCACGCAACGCGGCGCTCTCCACGGCGAGTTCGTCGGCGTGGACCTCGGGATAGAGCTTGAGCACCAGATGCCGGCCGAGTGCGTAGACCGGGAACGAGCCCTGCGGAAAGCGGGCGATCCGCTCGGTGGGCAGGCCCAGACGTTCGCAGAGGTGGGCGACCGCCGCGTGCAGCTCCTCCGCTCCGACAGCCTCGTACTGTTCCACGGTTGCGGCCGTCGGCAGGTCGGTCATCCGGGCAGCGAACCAGGGTGACGGACGGGATCGCAACGGGTTTTCCGGCGGCACCGCACCGCGGAATCAACCGCAAAGAACTCTTTGCAAAGAATCCTTTGCGGTCTTAGGCTGCCTCCCGTGACCGAAGCCCCCGAACGTGCCGAGCACATCACATCCGCGGACCCCGGACGGGCCGAGCCCACCTCGCGCTCCTCCTTCCACCCCGACGCGAAGGCGATGCGCGCGCTCGCGCACCCCGTGCGGATGCGGCTCACCGGCCTGCTGCGCCAGTACGGGCCCTCCACCGCCACACGTCTCGCCGAGCGGCTCTCCATCAACTCGGGCGCGGCCAGCTACCACCTGCGCCAACTTGCCGCGCACGGCTACGTCGAGGAGGACACCGAGCGCGGCAACGCACGCGAGCGCTGGTGGCGCGCGTTGCACGAGGAGACCCATCTGGACACCTCGGACCTGGTCGAGCAGGACCCCGCCGCCGTCAACGCCGTACTCCACTCCGTGGTGGCCGGTCGCACCCTCCACCTTCAGCAGATGCTGAACAACTACGAGACGCTGCCGCGGAAGTGGCGCAAGGCGTCCGACATGAGCGACTGGACGCTGCGGCTCACCCCCGAGGAAGCGGTACGGCTGCGCGAGGAGCTGCACGAGGTCGTCGCGCGCTACCGGCAGCCGCCGGCTGGCGAAGGGCCGCCCGGCGAAGGGCTGCACCGCGCCGAAGAGCACGGCGAAACGCAGCGCACCGAGGGGCCGTTCGAGGCGACGGCGACACCGGTCGCGGCGACGGGCGCCGAGCACGTGTCCGTCGCCATCCAGATCCTCCCCGAGCCGGAACAGCAGGAACAGCCGGAACAGTCCGAGCAGCCCGAGCAGCACCGCACGGAGCACGCCACGCACCCCACCCACGCCACGCATACCGAGCGCGACGAGAGCCCCGCGCGGGCCTCTCGTTCCGAGAGCGAGGCGTCGTGACGGCGAACACCGGGGAACGCCGAAGTCTCCGTCCGCTGGCGGGAGTTCTGGCGGCGATGTCGGTGGCGATCACCGGTACGCGGATCTCCACGATCGCGCTGCCCTGGTTCGTCCTGGTCACCACCGGCAGCGCGACGCAGACCGGCCTGGTGGCGTTCTGCGAGATGGCGCCGTACGTGCTGGTCAAGATGTTCTCCGGCCCGCTGGTCGACCGCGTCGGGCCGCGGCTGATCTCCTGGACGACGGACCTCGTCAGCGCGTTGGCGGTCGCGTTGGTCCCACTGCTGCACTGGCTCGATCTGCTGCCGTTCTGGGGCCTGTTGGCGCTGGTCGCGGTGATCGGTTCGGCGCGCGGCCCGGGCGATCTGGCCAAGGAGATCATGATCCCCGAGGCCGCCGACCGCAGCCGGGTGCCGCTGGAGCGGGCCACCGGCCTCTCCGGGACGACCGAGCGGCTGGCCTCCACCATCGGCCCCGCCGCGGGCGGTGCGCTGGTCGCGCTGCTCGGCCCGATGACCGGGCTCGCGGTCAACGCGGCCTGTTTCGCCCTGGGTTCGCTGCTGATCTGGCTGCTGCTGCCGCGCGGGATGGGCCAACCGATCCGACCGGAGTCGACCGGGGAGGAGCCGGAGCCCGGCTACTGGCAACGGTTCCGGGAGGGCTTCGCCTTCCTGCGCGGCGAACGGCTGCTGCTCGCGATCATCCTGGTCGTCGGCGTCACCAACCTGCTGGACGCGGCGTTCGCCACCGTACTGCTCCCGGTGTGGGCGAAGGAGTCGGACAACGGGGCGGCGGTCCTCGGCCTGCTGGTCAGCACGATGGGCGGTGCCGCGGTCCTCGGTAGCCTCATTGCCGCCACCATCGCCCACCGGATGCGCCGGCGGCCCGTCTTCTTCATCGGCTTCGCGCTCGTGGGCGCACCGCGTTTCCTGGTTCTCGCCATGGACGTGCCACTGGTGACGATGCTGGCCGTGTTCGCGATCGCGGGCTTCGGCTCCGGCTTTCTCAATCCGATCCTCGGCGCCATCGCCTTCGAGCGAGTACCGCGTCGACTGCTGGGCCGGGTCAACGCGTTGGGCGACTCGGTCGCCTGGGCCGGCATCCCGTTCGGCGGGTTGCTGGCGGGCGCGGCCATCAGCACGATCGGCCTCTCCCCCGCGCTCGTCGTCGCGGGCACGCTCTACTTCCTGACCACCAACCTCGGCGGGCTGCGGCCCGAATGGCGCGAGATGGACAAGCTGCGGGGCAGGGGCCGCGCGCCCGACCCGCCGCCGGGTCTCGTACCGGACCCGAACCCGGGGCCGGCGCCGGGGCCCGTGCCCGTCCAGGAACACAGCCGTCCGCCCGGCGGCAGCCGCGACGAACGCGAGCCCGGCGGCAGGGAGCCCGGCGGCAGGGAGTGAACCGCTCGGGGCGTGCCCTGCTCGCGGGCTTCGGGTGCACGGACTGCGGTGCACGGGTCGGCTCGGTGGGAGTGCCGCGCACCGCGGTCCGTGGTGAACGTCCGTCGTGCGCCCGTGGTTCAGCGGCGCGACGGCGGCCGGTCGGCCGTACGCCCCGGACGACTCAGTCGAGCAGTTGGTCGACCCGTACGGCCCTCGCCCGGCCCTCCTCGGCGGCCAGATGCTCGGGCAGCACCCGCCCGAAGAGCTGACGGGTCCGTGCCGGGCTGCCGATGACGCCGGGGCGCTCGCTGTAGGCGAAGATCGCCGAATGGCGCGAGATGGACAAGCTGCGGGGCAGGGGCCGCGCGCCCGACCCGCCGCCGGGTCTCGTACCGGACCCGAACCCGGGGCCGGCGCCGGCCCCGGGTTCGGGTCCGGTACGAGACCCGGCGGCGGGTCGGGCGCGCGGCCCCTGCCCCGCAGCTTGTCCATCTCGCGCCATTCGGCGATCTTCGCCTACAGCGAGCGCCCCGGCGTCATCGGCAGCCCGGCACGGACCCGTCAGCTCTTCGGGCGGGTGCTGCCCGAGCATCTGGCCGCCGAGGAGGGCCGGGCGAGGGCCGTACGGGTCGACCAACTGCTCGACTGAGTCGTCCGGGGCGTACGGCCGACCGGCCGCCGTCGCGCCGCTGAACCACGGGCGCACGACGGACGTTCACCACGGACCGCGGTGCGCGGCACTCCCACCGAGCCGACCCGTGCACCGCAGTCCGTGCACCCGAAGCCCGCGAGCAGGGCACGCGCCCGGGGCCCCGGGCGCGGGGTCGGGTGCCAGCCGCCCCGCCCGGGCCGTTGCGTTCACCTCCGGCGCGCACCACTGGAGGAAGCGCGTACAGCTCTCCTCCAGACCGGGGAGCGGGACCCTGGGCAGCGTGTCCTCGTGGGCGAAGGTGGTGGGGGCTGTGGCTGTCGCGGCGGGGGTGGCTGTGGCGGCGGCTGTGCCGGTGTTCGGAGTCGGCCGGTCCCAGCAGCTGCGCACCGAGCGGGAGGCCCTCGGGCGTACGCCCGAGGGCCTCCCGCTCGGTGCGCAGCTGCTGGGACCGGCCGACTCCGAACCGCTGCTCGTCTCGCTCGCCGCCCAACTGGAGGCGGACCGCCGGTGGTTCGAGAGCTGGCCGGGCGGCGACGGGCAGCACCGAGGCGTCGGCTACTGCGCCTCGGGCTGCCCGTCGCCGCCCGGCCAGCTCTCGAACCACCGGCGGTCCGCCTCCAGTTGGGCGGCGAGCGAGACGAGCAGCGGTTCGGAGTCGGCCGGTCCCAGCAGCTGCGCACCGAGCGGGAGGCCCTCGGGCGTACGCCCCGCGGGTACGTTCACGCCGGGCCAGCCGAGTACGTTCCAGGGCCAGGCGTACGGGCAGTGCGCGATCATCCGCCGGTCGGTCTGCCAGCCGCTGAGGTCGGCGAGTGCGCCGATGCGGGGCGGCGGGGTCGCGGTGGTCGGCGTGAGGACGACGTCGTACCGGCGGAAGATCCGCCCCACCCGGCGGCGCAGCGGCGCCTCCGCCGAGCGGGCCAGCCGCAGCACCGGACCGCCGAGCAGCCCGCCGGTGCGGGCGGCGCCGCGGGTGCGCGGGTCAAGCAGAGCGGGGTCGGGCGCCCTGCCCGCCCACTCGCGGATACCGGCGGTCGCGCGCGGTACGAAGGTGACGCCGATCGGCCCGTACGCGGGTTCCGCCTCCTCGACCTCGTGGCCGAGGGCGGCCAGCCGCTCGGCGAGCGCGGTCAGCGCCGAGCGCACAACGGGCTCCAGCCGCTTGGGAGTTCCGGTGAACGCCGTGCGGGTGGAGAGCGCGATGCGCAGCCGGCCGGGCTCCCGGTACGCGGCGGGCAGCATCTCGACGGGTGTCGGCCGGTGCAGATCCCCGGGGGCGCTCCCGGCGGCGGCGTCGAGCAGCAGGGCCGCGTCGGCGACCGTACGGGCGAGCGGGCCGTGGCAGGTGATCCCGTTGAACGCCTCGGGGTCGGGCCAGGTGGAGATGCGCCCCCGCTGTGGCTTGATCCCCACCAACTGCGTCCAGGCGGCCGGGATGCGCACCGATCCGGCGCCGTCGGAGCCGAGCGCGGCCGGCACCAGGCCCGCGGCGACCGCCGCCGCCGAACCGCCGGAGGATCCGCCCGGGGTGTGGTCCAGGTTCCAGGGGTTGCGGGTGTCGCCGAACGCCGGGCCCTCGGTGACCGGCCACTGGCCGAACTCGGGGCTGTTGGTCTTGCCGACGATGACCGCTCCCGCCGCACGCAGCCGCCGTACGGACTCGGCGTCCTCCCGCTTGGCCGGAAACGACCCCTCGCACCCGAAGGCGGTGGGCTCTCCCGCGAGGTCGGTGTCGTCCTTGACCGCCACCGGAACGCCGAGCAGCGGCAGCCGCTCACCCGCCGCCAGACGCCGGTCGGCCTCGTCGGCCTCGGCGAGCGCACGTTCCGCGGTGACGAGCCGGAACGCGTTCAACTCGCCACTGGTGGCGGCGATCGCGTCCAGGCTGCGAGTGACCAGCTCCCGCGACCCCGCCTCGCCGGCGGCCAACATCCGGGCCTGCTCGACCAGTCCGGGCAGCGGTCGCGCCCTGTGCACCGAGCGCCCGCCCCCGTGGCCGCTCGCCGAGCCGCCTTCCGGTCCGCGCGCCGCGTCCCGCCGGTCGCCGCCCGCTCGCTCGTGCCCCGCGCCGTCTGCCGCGCCGCGCCCCGCGTCCGGTGCGGACGAAGAGTCCCGCGCCATCACCCACCGCCTCTCCCCGCCCCGTCCGGAGCTTCTTACTGACTAGTAGGTCAACGAGCCCACCGTACGAGTCCGGGGCCGTGACCGTCATCCGGGTGTACGTCACAGCCCTCGCCCGTCACCGGGACACGGTCCGGCGATCCGCGTCGGCGCCGAAGTCGCCCTCCGAATCCACATCACGCACAACTCAGGTGCGGGTGAACGGAGTTGGGGCAGACCCTCGGCCAGGCGACAGCGGTTCCGCGCCAGAACGCGGTCACGACTGCGTATCGCCGCCGGAATACGGGGAACTGTTCCTCTTGGAGCGCCGTCTGCCACACCACAGGCACGAACAGGTGAATCACCAGGGGGTTTCGGGCAATGAGGGCTGATACCAGGGCACTTCGCGCACTGTGCGGCGTTGTCGCCGTCGCCGCGCTCTCCCTGACCGTCGGGTGCGACGAGATACACATCGAGACCGACGCCAACGGTCAGAGCACCAGCGGCGCTTCGGCCGGCTCCTCCGGCGGCGGCGCGACCGGCGGCAACTCCGGCGGCACCGACAACACCGAAACGGACAGCGGCGGCGCAGACGGCAAGGACGCCGGCACCGACGACCAGAAGCCCGCCGTCGATCCGAAGCCCAAGCCGGAGCCGAAACCGGACGACCCCAACGCGGGCCTGCCCACACCGCTGTTGAAGGACGGCAGCGAGGGCAAGCAGGTGCGCGAGGCCCAGGCCCGGCTCCAGCAGCTCGCCCTCTTCGAGCGCAACCCCTCGGGCTACTACGGCACCATGACCACTGCCTCCGTCAAGGCGCTCCAGAAGAAGGCGGGCCTGGCGCAGAGCGGCACGACCGACCCCGGGACCTGGGCCGCACTGCGCAAGCAGACCAAAGCCCCCGGCGCCGCACAGCTCAACCCCCAGACCAGCTATCCGCTCGCCGACCCGGACAAGCGCTGCACCTCCGGCCGGGTGCTGTGCATAAGCAAGGAGAGCCGCACCCTGGCATGGATGGTCGACGGCGAGGTGCGCGCCGCGATGGACGTGCGCTTCGGCTCGCAGTACACGCCGACCAGGGAAGGCACCTTCAAGGTCGACTTCAAGAGCCGCGACCACCATTCGACCCTCTACGACACCCCGATGCCGTACGCGATGTTCTTCAGCGGCGGCCAAGCGGTGCACTACTCCGACGACTTCGCCGCGGCCGGCTACTCCGGCGCGTCGCACGGATGTGTGAACGTGCGCGAGAAGAAGAAGATCGCCCAGGTCTTCTCCCAGGTGAAGGCCGGCGACAAGGTCATCGTCTACAGCTGACCCCGCGCCGCCCGTTCATCCGGCGCCCGGGCGGGCCGCCCTAGTGTCGCCCGCCGCGCCCTGGGCTCCACAGCCCTCGCGGAACGCCCCGCACCCCCGCACGGACACCTGCCGAGCGCCCGTACGGAGCTGCTTCCGGACAGAGCGGGCACGGGGGGACGAGCGTCAAACAGCCACCCCCAGCTCGGAGTTGGGCCACGGCCCGCGCACGGAGGTCTCGGGACCGCCCCGGCACGCCGCCCCGCTCGACGTCCTGCTCGGCTCGACGCGCGAACCGACTCGACGCGCGAACCGGATCGACGGACGTACCGGATCGACGGACGTACCGGATCGATGGCACGACGAAGGCCGTACGGGCTCGGAGTGCGGTGCCGTCGAGAGCCGACAGAGCGCGTCAACAGACGCTGGAGTGCCAAGAAGCGCGGCGAGAAGCGCGCGAATCGAGCCGCGAGGGAGAAGCAGAGAGAAGGGGCGCGGGCGGAATCGGGGGAACATATCCCGCCCGCGCCATCGCGCGGACCCGTAGGTACGGGGGGAACCTCGGGTGGCGCGCTCGCCGATGACCAGTCGGCTCACTCCATACTGCGCCATGAACCCGGAAAGTGTCACACTCTCGCGATTACCGACTCGCGATTACCGATCGCAGGACGAACGGACCGCGGCTGCTTCGCGACTCGTGGCCGAGGTGGCCGACGGCGCGCGGTTCCCGCGCGGACCGTGCCCATCGGTGCGGCCGGCGGGGTGTGGAGAGTTGCGGGCACCTGTTCACACAGGTGCCGTACGCGCGTCAGGCGCCGCCACCACCGTCCTCTGCCGGGTCCGTGCCCGGATCGATGCCCGCGCTCGTCCCCCCGTCGCCGTTTCCGCCCGTTCCGCTGCCGCCGCCTGAACCGCCGGTCGCACCGCCCCCGGTGGCGCCACCGGCCGCACCGCCGCCACCGGCACCGCCCGTGTCGTCGCCCGGGCCGTCCGGACCGCCCGCACCTCCGGCGCCGCCGCCCGAGCCGCCGCCCGAGCCGTCGCCCGGCTCGCCCGGTGTCGTCGGAGTGCCGGGCTCGTCCGGCTGTTCCGGAATGCCGACGCCGCCGTTGCCGCTGTCACCGCCCTCGGTGCCACCGCCGCCACCGCCGACGTCTCCGTACTCCTCGCAGTAGCTCTCGACCTGCTCCGGACCGCCGGCGACCTGCTCCAGCTCCCAGCGCTTTCCGTGCTCGATCTTGTCGCCCTCGTACGCCCTGCACAGTGCGACGACCACCGTGGGGTCGGGGGCGCCGGGCTTGGTACTGGGCGGTGTGGGCGGCCAGTTGTCGGGCTCGGGGGACTGGCTGCCGCCGTCCGGGTCGGGCCGGTGCGGCCAGGTGCTCGGACTGTCGTCGGCGGGCGGGCCGCTCTGCGAGGGGGTGCCGACTCCCTGGTGGTCGCCGTTGCCGCGAAGGGCGCCGGCGATGTCCCGGTGGCTCCCGCCGGGCCGCTCGGCGCCGCGCTCAGAGGGCGAACCCCAGCCGGGCAGCCGCTCGTCGGGGCGGTCGGAGTTTCCGCCGCTGGAGTTGTCGAGGTAGGGGCTCTCGCTCTCCAGCGGTTCGACCGCGGGGGGTCTTCCGCCGGAGGCGCCGGGGTCCTCGCCGCCACCGAAGGGGGCGGGCAGTACGCCGTTGCTTGCGGCCACCGCGACGCCGCCGAGGGCGAAGCCCGCGATGGCCATGGCGAAGCCGACGTGCAGCGGCGTACCCGAGACTCGGGTCATGTACCTGCCACGTCTGGAGCGCGCACCGGCCCGGCCGCCCCGGCAGTCGTGAGCCCGTGCGGTACGTGCGGTACGGAACGCGGCGAGCGCCTCGGCCTCACCGGGCAGCTCTCCCGAACGCTCGGCGGAACGGTGGCTCTCGGCCAGCCCGTCCAGCACGCCGGCCAGCTCCTGGGCACTCGGAGAAGGGCAGGAGGAAGCGCCGTCGCCGACGGAGCCGCGCAGCAGATTCTCCGCGGCCTCGTCGTCCAACCAACCGAATCGATCCTCAGCCCTCACGTACCCCTCAGCGTCCGCGCGGGCCTTGGCGTCACACCGAGCGCCTGGTTCCAGCGCTGATCTGGAATTGTTCCGTCCGTTGCCGCGGGCTCCCCGTCGCCCTCCAACAGCTCGGCCAGCCTGCGCAGTCCGCGGTGGGCGGCGGTGCGCACCGCACCGGGGCGCTTGCCGAGAACCTCGGCCGCGCTCTTGGCGTCGAGCCCCACCACCACCCGCAGGACCACGGCCTCGGCCTGGTCCCTGGGCAACCGCGAGATGAGCTCCATCGTGCGGCCGGTGCCGAGCGCCTCCAGCGCCTCGTCGGCGGTGTCGACGCCGTCGGGCATCGTGGTCAGTTCGCTCTCGTCGCCGCCGCTGACCGGTCGCCGGCCGCGGGCCCGGAGGTGGTCCAGCGCGCGGTTGCGGGCGATCCGCGCGGCCCAGCCGCGGAACCTGTCGGCGTCGCCGGAGAAGCGGTGGAGGTCGCGGGCGATCTGGAACCACGCCTCGGAGGTGACGTCCTCCGCGTCGGCGTCCTGGACCAGCGTCCTGACATACCCGAGCAGCCGCGGGTGCACAGCGCGATACACGCCCCGGAAGGCGACTTCGTCGCCCTCCTGCGCCGCGCGTACGGCGGCGGTCAGTTCCGCGTCGTCCCCCTGCACGGTTCCTGCCCTAGGTGTGAGGTCCTGTCGGTCCCCGGGCTCAGCTGCCCGGCGCCTAGTTCAAGCTTCGACAATCTATCGATGCGTCCAGCACCGTACGGCCTCCGAGGCCCCTTCGTCCATGCTCTCCGACCGAGGATGTACTTGCAGATGTACGTGCAGGTGTGCTTACGCTGGCGAGGGTAGCTACCGAGTAACACATTGTGGAGCCCTGGCGCTGTAGGGAGTACGGGCCTGCCTGCGCAGCCCGTACTCGACGACGGCCGGGGTCTCTCCTGTGGGGGGTGGCGACCTCGGCCGTCTTCACGTCCCGCTCCGTACGCCCCCGCCGTACGCCCTCCGCGCCCGCGCCGCCGTGCGCCGGCCGCCGCGCCGCCGCACACCGAGCGGCCCAACCGCAGCCACCCACCTGGGACTTCAGCCGTCGCCGCGGTCGACCTCGTCGGCGAGCTCCCGGAACTCCTGCCAGGACTCCTTCGGTTCGCGCGGATCCCACACCTTCTGCGCCAACGCCCTCAGCGGCATCCTGATCCCCGCCGCGACCTCCTGCACCGACTGCGCGTCCGCGAGGTCGCACCAGACCGCCAGCCGCGCGCCCGGCACCCGGGAGGGCGTCGTGCTCCCCGCCGGCTCGGCACGGGAGCCGCGCAGCACGGCCGGCGTCCACTCGCGGTAAATACGCTCGCCGGTCGGATAGGTGAACTGCTGCGGCTCACCGAGAACGTAGTAGAGGTACTCATCATTGAGGTTGATCAACTTCCAGCCCTCCGCCAGGTACTCCCCCGGCGGACGGGCGCCGATCTCCTTGCCCGTCCAGTAGGTGACCTCCCGGCCCTTCGAGGGGGTCACAACCCCACCGGCGTGCATCCCGTCGTTCCACACCTGCGGCGTGTACCCGAGCTTGCGCACCGCCTTCGCCCGGTCGTTGAGCCAGGCCGTCGCCAGATCCCGGACGGTCGCCTCCTCGCCGAACCTGCGCTGCGCGATGCGGTGCAGCCGCGGGTGGTTGGCCTCCGGGTCCTCGGCGGTCAGCGGACGATACTCGTCGCCGCCCAGATGCCAGTACGTGCCCGGGAAGAGTTCGGCGTACTCCTCCAGCAGCTCGTCGACGAGCCTGCCCGCCGCCGACTTGCCGATGTCGATCGCGCCCTCCACCAGCTCCCCCGAGCCGTTGCGCAGGGCGAGTTCGGGATGCTCGGCCAGGAGCGCGCCCAGATGTCCGGGCGAGTCGATCTCCGGCACGACCGTGATGTGCAGCGACCGGGCCAGCCGCACCAGTTCGCGCACCTGCTTCTTGGTGAGGTGCTGCTCCGAGACACTCCCCGGGCTGGTCTCGCTCTCGATGCGGAAGCCCTGGTCGTCGGAGAAGTGCAGCTGGAGCTGGTTGAGCTTGAGATCGGCCATCTCGCGCAGGCGGTCGGCGAGCCACTCCGCGGAGAAGTGCTTGCGAGCGGTGTCGACCATCAAGCCGCGCTGGGGACGGTCCGGCCGGTCCCGCACCGTGCCCTCGGGCACCGCATCGCGCTCGCGCAGCGACTGGACCAGGGTGCGGGTGCCGTAGAAGACCCCGGCGTCGGAGCTGCCGGATATTCGCACCCGGCCGTCCGCGGTGGTGAGCTCGTACGCCTCCCGGCCGCCGGCCAGGTCGGAGTCGAGGGCGAGTTCCACATCGCCCGCGCCCGCACCCGAGTCCGCGTAGTCGACGCGCAGCTCGCGGGCGAGCCTGCGCGCCTCGTCCTCCACCGCGCTGCCGGACTCGGCGACGATCCGGGTGTCCCGGTCGAGCTTCCAGCCCGGGCCGCGGGCGGCCTCCCAGTCGCGTACGGCCGGGATCACCCGCGGCCGTACGCCCGGCGGGTGGGTGGCGGCGTCCTGCGGTTGATCGGCGGTCTCCCCACCGCCGGTCGCTCCGCCCTCGCCGCCGCTCCCACCGCCGTCGGTGCAGCCGAGCTGGGTGGCGGTGACGACGGCAGCGCCCGCGACGGTGACGGCTATCACGCCCAGAGCTGCCCTCTTGCGCCTCGTCGAACCCATAGAGTCACGCTAAGCCCGGTATGACGGCTCGGCCCGGTGTGGGGTGATAGGTCACTTCCCGCACCGGACCGAGCATCCGCCCGGGCGGCCCGCCGGACCAGCGGGCCGCGCACACCCGCCCCGGCACCACCACGGGTCGCGTCAACCCGGAATTCCTGAGCGACCCGTACGGGTGAACAGCCCGGCGCTGCGGGCCAATTCGGGCCCTCGCGCCGCTACCGTGACCGGCGCTCCCCGACCCAGGGCGCCCCCTCGCCCCGGTTCGCGCACCGGTCCCCTGTCCCACGCACCCGTCCCACGCCAGTAGGAGTCCATGCTCCCGTCCCAGCGAGGCACCCCGCCCAGGCCCCTCGACCGGCTCAATCGCGCCACCGAGCAGGCGGCCCGCTCCGAGCTGCTGCGCTGCTGCGGCAGCAGGCGCTGGGCGTCGCGCCTGGCCGCCCATCGGCCTTACCCGGACACCCAGTCGCTGCTCGCCGCCGCCGACGAGGCGAGCTACGACCTGTCCGCCGAGGACATCGGCGAGGCGCTGGCCGGCGAGGCTGCCAACGGAGGCCCCGAGCACCTGCTCGCCCCGACCGGCCGCCCCGGCGTCCTCGCCGCGCACACCGCGCTCCGCGCCGCGCTGGCGAAGTACGAGAGCGAGTTCGGCCACACCTTCGTGATCTGCCTGGACGAACTCCCGCCCGCCGAGCGGCTGGACGGAATGCTCGCCGCTCTCGGCCGCCGGCTCTACGCCACGCAGGACGAGGAGCGCGCCGTCACGGCCGACGAGCTGCGACGCCTCGCCCGTGGCCGGCTGCTGCGGCTGGTCGTACGGGACGTCACCGTGGGTAGTCCTTCCGTGCCTGATTGATCACATCGGCGCCCCCGGCGTCAAGTAGCCGACAGCCCGTCGCTACCATGGCGACCGGCCGGTGGACCGTACCCGGCCGGGCCCGACCGACACTGAAGCCGGCAGGCCCCGATCCCCGTTCCCGGAGGGTTTTCCGTGCCGGCTGGAACGCTGTACCGCGGCCGGGAAGGCATGTGGTCCTGGGTGGCTCATCGAGTCACCGGCGTCCTCATTTTCTTCTTCCTGCTCGTGCATGTTCTCGACACCGCCCTCGTCCGGGTCTCACCCGAGGCCTACGACGAGACGATCGCGGTGTACAAGACGCCACTCGTTGGCTTGATGGAGTACGGCCTTGTTGCCGCCGTCCTCTTCCACGCGCTCAACGGCCTGCGGGTCGTGGCGGTGGACTTCTGGTCGAAGGGCGCCAAGTACCAGAAGCAGATGCTCTACACCGTGCTGGGCGTCTGGGCCGTGCTGATGGCGGGCGCCTTCTGGCCCATCCTCTCGCACGGCTTCTACGAAGTGTTCGGGAGCTGATGCCTGATGTCCGTTGACTCGACCGCTCCGACGGAGCCCTCGGTGGACAACCCCGCGCCGCTCATCGAGCCCCCGCGCGCCCGCACCGCCAAGACGCCCAAGGCGACGCGCACCAACTTCGAGCTGTACGGCTGGCTGTTCATGCGGCTGTCCGGCATCGTGCTGGTGGTCCTCGTCATCGGCCACCTGCTGATCCAGCTGGTGCTCGACGGCGGCGTGACGAAGGTCAGCTTCGCGTTCGTGGCGGGCCGTTGGGCCTCGCCGTTCTGGATGACGTGGGACCTGGTCATGCTGTGGCTGGCGATGCTGCACGGCGCGAACGGCCTGCGCACGATCATCAACGACTACGCGGAGCGGGCGAACACCCGTTTCTGGCTGAAGATGCTGCTGTACACCGCGACGGTGTTCACCGTCCTGCTGGGGACGCTGGTGATCTTCACCTTCGACCCGAACATCTGAGGGCTGAGGTACCTGAGCTCATGAAGATCCACAAGTACGACACCGTCATCGTCGGGGCCGGCGGAGCGGGTATGCGCGCGGCCATCGAGTCGACGAAGCGCAGCCGTACCGCCGTGCTCACCAAGCTGTACCCGACGCGTTCGCACACCGGTGCCGCCCAGGGCGGCATGGCCGCCGCTCTGGCCAACGTCGAGGACGACAACTGGGAGTGGCACACCTTCGACACCGTCAAGGGCGGTGACTACCTGGTCGACCAGGACGCCGCCGAGATCCTGGCGAAGGAGGCCATCGACGCCGTCCTGGACCTGGAGAAGATGGGCCTGCCGTTCAACCGGACACCGGACGGCACCATCGACCAGCGCCGGTTCGGCGGCCACAGCCGCAACCACGGCGAGGCCCCGGTGCGCCGGTCCTGCTACGCCGCGGACCGCACCGGCCACATGATCCTCCAGACGCTGTATCAGAACTGCGTCAAGGAGGGCGTGGAGTTCTACAACGAGTTCTACGTCCTGGACGTGCTGCTCAGCGAGGTCGACGGGGTCAGGAAGACCGCGGGCGTCGTGGCGTACGACCTGGCCAGCGGGGAGATCCACATCTTCCAGGCCAAGTCGGTCATCTTCGCCTCCGGCGGCAACGGCAAGTTCTTCAAGGTCTCCTCCAACGCGCACACGCTCACTGGCGACGGCCAGGCCGCCGCCTGGCGCCGCGGACTGCCGCTGGAGGACATGGAGTTCTTCCAGTTCCACCCGACCGGCATCTGGCGGATGGGCATCCTGCTGACCGAGGGCGCGCGCGGTGAGGGCGGCATCCTTCGGAACAAGGACGGCGAGCGCTTCATGGAGAAGTACGCGCCCGTCATGAAGGACCTCGCCTCGCGCGACGTGGTCTCCCGCTCGATCTACACCGAGATCCGCGAGGGGCGCGGCTGCGGCCCGGAGGGCGACCACGTCTTCCTGGACCTGACGCACCTGCCGCCCGAGCAGCTGGACGCCAAGCTGCCGGACATCACCGAGTTCGCGCGCACCTACCTCGGCATCGAGCCGTACACCGACCCGGTGCCGATCCAGCCGACCGCGCACTACGCGATGGGCGGCATGCCGACGAACGTGCAGGGCGAGGTGCTGCTCGACAACACCACCGTCGTCCCGGGCCTGTACGCGGCCGGCGAGGTCGCCTGCGTCTCCGTGCACGGCGCCAACCGCCTGGGCACCAACTCCCTGCTGGACATCAACGTGTTCGGCCGGCGTGCGGGCATCGCCGCCGCGGAGTACGCCTCCACCGCCGACTTCGTCGAGCTGCCGGAGGAGCCGGAGTCCCTGGTGGTCGCCCAGATCGAGCGGCTGCGCGAATCCGAGGGCACCGAGCGGGTGACCGAGATCCGCAAGGCGCTGCAGGAGACCATGGACAAGAACGTCATGGTCTTCCGCACCGAGCAGACCCTCAAGGAGGCGGTCGACGAGATCGCCTCGCTGCGCAAGCGCTACAAGAACGTGAGCATCCAGGACAAGGGCAAGCGGTTCAACACCGATCTGCTGGAGGCCATCGAGCTGGGCAACCTGCTCGAACTGGCCGAGGTGACGGCGACCTCCGCACTGGCCCGCAAGGAGTCCCGCGGCGGCCACTACCGCGAGGACTACCCGGACCGCGACGACGTCAACTTCATGCGCCACACCATGGCGTACCGCGAGGTGGACGAGGACGGCGAGGAGTCGATCCGGCTCGACTACAAGCCGGTCGTCGTGACCCGCTACCAGCCGATGGAGCGTAAGTACTGATGAGCACTCCCACCCTGGAGAAGAAGAGCGACGGGCCCGCCCGGTCCGAGGACGCCACCCCGTACATCACCGTCACCTTCCGCCTCCGGCGCTTCAACCCGGAGGAGCTGGAGGAGGCGTACTGGGAAGATTTCACCATCGAGATCGATCCCAAGGAGCGGGTGCTGGACGCCCTGCACAAGATCAAGTGGGAGGAGGACGGAACGCTGACGTTCCGTCGTTCCTGCGCCCACGGCATCTGCGGCTCGGACGCGATGCGGATCAACGGCCGCAACCGGCTGGCGTGCAAGACGCTGATCAAGGACATCAATCCGGAGAAGCCGATCACTGTGGAGGCCATCAAGGGCCTCACCGTCCTCAAGGACCTCGTGGTCGACATGGAGCCGTTCTTCCAGGCGTACCGCGACGTCATGCCGTTCCTGGTCACCAACGGCAACGAGCCGACCCGTGAGCGGTTTCAGAGCGCCGAGGACCGCGAGCGGTTCGACGACACCACCAAGTGCATCCTGTGCGCCGCGTGCACCAGCTCCTGCCCGGTGTTCTGGAACGACGGGCAGTACTTCGGCCCGGCGGCGATCGTCAACGCCCACCGCTTCATCTTCGACTCGCGCGACGAGGCCGGGGAGCAGCGGCTGGAGATCCTCAACGACCGTGACGGCGTGTGGCGTTGCCGCACCACGTTCAACTGCACGGACGCGTGCCCTCGCGGCATCGAGGTCACCAAGGCGATCCAGGAGGTGAAGCGGGCGCTCATCACGCGCCGCTTCTGAGCCTCCGGGCACGCACTGACCGACGGCCCCCCGCAGCTTCGGCGCGGGGGGCCGTCGGTCAGTGCGTGCCCGGAGGCTCAGAAGCGGCGCGTGATGAGCGCCCGCTTCACCTCCTGGATCGCCTTGGTGACCTCGATGCCGCGAGGGCACGCGTCCGTGCAGTTGAACGTGGTGCGGCAACGCCACACGCCGTCACGGTCGTTGAGGATCTCCAGCCGCTGCTCCCCGGCCTCGTCGCGCGAGTCGAAGATGAAGCGGTGGGCGTTGACGATCGCCGCCGGGCCGAAGTACTGCCCGTCGTTCCAGAACACCGGGCAGGAGCTGGTGCACGCGGTCTTGGTGGCGCCGCTGTAGCTGTTGCACACCCGAGGTCGTGGTGGGCGCGGCGAGTTCGTCGCTCAGCGCCGCGACGACCTCGGGTGTGCAGTGGTGGTCGGCTGCAACGGACCCCAACGCCTCTGCCGCGCCCACGTCGTTGTCTCCCTCGACGACCATCTCGACCAGAGTCGGCACTGCCTCCGTCACTCCCGGGCCGGCCAGCCGAAGCGCCGCGCATCGGCGCACCTCCGGTTCGGGGTCGTTCAGCGCGACCGTCAGCGCGGCAGTGGCCTCGAGAGCGGACGGGCGGGGAACGGCGGAGCTGATCGAGGGCGTACGGGCGGACGACGCCGGGGTACGACGGCGCGCAGTGCTCGCGCTCGCCGAGCTGCCCACCGCTCCCGAGGCCACTGCCGCGTGCCGCTCGTTGACAGGCAGCGAGCGGAGACTTACCCGGAGGTCGGGAACATGCGTCGTACGGTGATGACAGGAATGGCCGCCACAGGAATCGCGTTGGCCACGGTGCTGGGAACGGCAACCGCGGCGAACGCCGCGCCCGCCGACAAGCCCCAGGTGATGTCGAGCTTCACCCAGACCAGCGCGTCGAGCTACAACGCCTGGTCGGCCGCGGACGGCAACCGAGGTGCCTGGTCCGCCTACAACTTCAACTGGACGACGGACCTGTGCAGTTGGTCCCCCGACAACCCGCTGGGCTTCCCGTTCAACCGGTCCTGCGCCCGACACGACTTCGGCTACCGCAACTACAAGGCGATCGGCGCCTTCCCGGCCAACAAGGCGCGCATCGACAACGCCTTCCACGAGGACCTCAAGCGGGTGTGCAACAGCTACAGCGGCGCCACCAAGACCGCGTGCACCAGCCTGGCGTGGACGTACTACCAGGCGGTCAAGAACCTCGGCTGAGGCCGAGCGGGCGGCCCGGGGGACGGGCGGCCGTGACGGACGGGCCAGGGGCGCGGCAGCCGTACGGTTGCCGCGCCCTTCGGCGTCCTCACTCGCAGACCGCGTCGGCCGGCAGGCCGTGCCCGCGCCCGGCGATGGCCGGCGGCGGGCCGTCGGAGTCGTGTCGTGCGGCAGGCCGTCCGGGCCGAGATGCCGTCTGGACCGCTCCGAGAGGCGGGCGTATCGTCCTCCGGGTTCAACGTGTGACGTGTCCCTGTCGAGTCGTGCGGGCGTGCCGGCGAGCTGAGCCGTACGCCCAGCGCGCCGCTGCGCAGAAGGAGTTCGCGTGAGACGTTCCCCCCGTTCGGTACTCGGTGCCCTGATCGCCACAACCGCCCTGCTCGCCACCGGAGCCCTCTCCGGCACGGCCGGTGCGGCGCCGGCGAGCGGGCCGGATCCCGTCGGCCACTCGGCCGCCGCCACCACCACCGCCCAGCAGGATCAGGTCAGGTCGCACTGGACGGCCGACCGGATGCGTGCGGCCGTGCCCATCGAGGAGTTGGCGCCCGAAGCACTCCGGGCGGCGGTCGAACGCTCCGCCGAGGGCGCCGCGGGACCGGGCGGCACCGCCGCGACGCCGCAGGGCGAGCCGCGGAAGGTCGCACCGACCTCCGCAAGCTCCGGGCGGGCCGCCGTGACGAACCGCGGCGTCGGCACCGCCGAATTCCCGCAGACCGGAGCGCCCTGGGTCGGGGAGAAGATCGAGAGCACCGCGGGCCGCGTCTTCTTCACCTACGACGGGCGCGCGGCCTCCTGTTCCGGCAACGCCGTGACCAGCGGCAACGCCAGCACCGTCCTCACTGCGGGGCACTGCGTCAAGCTGGACGGCGCCTGGCACGAGGACTGGGTCTTCGTGCCCGGCTACACCGACGGCAGCGCCCCCTTCGGCGAGTGGCCGGCCCTCAGCACCCACTCCACCCCGCAGTGGGAGGCGAGCGAGGACATGAACTACGACGTCGGCGCCGCCAAGGTGGCGGAGACCGGCGGCGAGCTGCTCACCGAGGTCGTCGGCAGCCAGGGCCTGGCCTTCAACACCGGCTACGACCTGGACGCGTACGCCTTCGGCTACCCGGCCGCCGACCCGTACGACGGCGAGACCTTCATCTACTGCAGCGGCACCACCTTCAAGGATCCGCTGCTGACCACCGCGCACGGACTGGGCTGCGACATGACCGGTGGCTCCAGCGGCGGGCCCTGGCTGGTCGACTTCGACGAGGAGACCGGGACCGGCCTCCAGGCGTCGGTGAACAGCTTCGGCTACGTCTTCCTGCCGGGGAACATGTTCGGCCCGCACTTCGGCGCCGAGGCCGAGGCGCTGTACGAGAGCGTCCAGCTGAGCTGAGACTCCGCGGCCGTGGGGCGGGTCGGATGTGCCGGAGCGGGCGCCCGACCCGCCCGCCGGCCCCGCGCCGGTACTGTGCTGACAGCGGGCCGGCGCCGGACACGACGGGCACAGCCGCAGGCAGCACGACACAGGCAGCCGCGGACAGCGCAGGCAGCAGGCAGCAGGCAGCAGGCAGCAGGCCGGACGCAGCCACCGGGAGGCCCGGTACGGACGCGACCGGCCGAGGACGAGGAGGGGGACGCGGATGTCGGTCACCAGTACGGGCGGCGAACCGGACGCCGGATCGCTCACGGAGCGCGAGGGCGGGGCGGGCCCCCGGGCGGCCGACGGCACGACCGGCCGCATCGTCGCTCTCGCACGGGATGCGGAGCACAACTTCGGCAAGCCCCTGCGGGACCGCGTACGGCTGCTGACCGGACTCGGGGTGGAGGGCGACGCGCATCTGGGCGAGACCGTCCAGCACAGATCGCGGGTGGCCAAGGACCCGACCCAGCCCAATCTGCGCCAAGTGCACCTGATCCACTCGGAGTTGTTCGATGAGGTCGCGGCGGACGGCTTCAGCGTGGGCCCCGGCCTGCTCGGGGAGAACGTCACCACCGAGGGGGTCGATCTGCTCGCCCTGCCGGTCGGCACCGTGCTTCGACTCGGCGACGAGGCCGTGGTCGAGCTGACCGGCCTGCGCAACCCGTGTCTCCAGATCGACGGGTTCAGCAAGGGGCTGATGAAGCGCCTGATCCGCCGGGACGGCGCCGGCGAGATCGTCCGGCTCGCGGGAGTCATGAGCGTGGTGGTCGCGGGCGGCGAGGTCCGCGTCGGCGATCCGGTGCGAGTCGCGCTGCCGACCGGCCCCCACCGGCCACTGGAACGCGTCTGAGCCCTCGACCGGCGCCCGCCCCGCACTCCCCCGGCCCCGGTTGCTCGCCGGGCGCTAACCCCGGGCCCCTGCCCGCGCCGGGTCGCGTTGCCCGGCCGCGGCCTCGGCGCGGCGGTCCGTGACCGCAGTCCGCCGCTGCCCGCGCCGGTTCGCCGCTCCGTCCGCCGACCGCCCGCCCGGCGGAGGCGTTAGCGTGGTCGCACCGGTGACTGGGAGGTACACGGTGGTGGCAACACGTCAGACGGTCCGCGTCGGGCGGACGACACTCGGGTACGCCGAATGCGGTGACCTGCACGGACGTCCCGTCCTGCTGCACCACGGCCTCATCGGGAACAGCGCACTGCCCGATCGCTGGGACGTCTACGGGCGGGGCATGGGCGTACGGCTCATCGCGGTCGAACGCCCCGGATACGGCGCCTCTCCCCCGCTGGAGATGGGCGCCGTGGCCGAGTGGGCGGAGCTCGCCGAGGGCCTGATGGACGCGCTCGGGATCGAGGAGTTCGACGTGGCCGCCATCTCGGCGGGCGCCCCGTACGGTTACGCGCTCGCGGCGCTGCTGCCCGGACGGGTGCGGCGGCTGTGGGTGCTGAGCGGGCTGCCGTACGTCCAGGACGACGCGATCCGCGGCCTGTACCCGGCGGACTCGCTGACGGCCTGGGAGTTCTACCGGCAGGCCCCGCTGTCCGACATCGCGGCGGGGTTCGCCGCGGCTGCGCCGCGCTGGGCCCAGGTCTTCGCCGAACTCCCGCTGATGCTCTCGGCGTTGGAGGAGATCGGAGCACACGACTTCCTCGGCCCGGCGCGCGAGGCCAAGCTCCAGGTCCGACCGTGGGGCTTCGAGCTCTCCCGGGTCGACGTGCCCGTACGGCTGTGGCACGCGCCGGCCGACGAGCAGGTCCCGTTGGCGGCGGTGGAGGCGACCGCCGCGCTGCTGCCCCGGGCGGAGATCTTCGAGCAGCAGGACCCCTCGCACGTACCGAGCGAGGAGACGGTGTACGAGCTGTTCAGGTCGCTGGCCGCGGAGGGCTGAGACAGCCGCGCCGGGCGCCGGCGGCTGCGCAGGCCACCAGTCCCGCGCGCCCCGACACGGCGCATCGCCCCGGACACCGGTGTGCCGCTCACCGCCACGAGTCCCGCGCGCCCGGACACGGCACCGGCGCACCCTCTCGCACCCGGCGGGGAGTCCGGTGGTGCGACGGCAGGTTGGTGACAGGACCATTCGGGGAACCGGCCGTCCGGAGTTCTCGTCTTGTCATGCGCGCGATCACCGCGGGCTGTCCCGCGGAGTCGCGCGACCACAGCAGACGATACGAAGGAGGCCGGTTCGTGGCCAGGTTCAGAGGTCCCCGGGCGGCCGTCGCGGGCGTCGCCGCACTCGGCCTGTTCGCCGTCGGTTTCGGCACCGCGCACGGGATGGACGACGAGAGCGGCGCCTCCGCACAGTCCGGCGCCGCACAGTCCGGCGCCGACTCCGACGCGCCGGGCACCCCGGCCGAAGAGGACTGGTACGAGTCGACGCTGGAGCTGAGCGACGGCGGCCGGGTCCATGTACGGCTGGTCGAGGGCACCGGCGTGCAGGAGCGCCACCGGGCGGCCGACGCCCAGGAGTGGAGCACCTGGAAGACCCTCCACAAGAGCAAGGAGGACCGCTGCCAGGGCGTCGAGCTGGAGGAGGTCAACGGCACGGTCTCGCTGATCGCCGACTTCGGCCTCTACTGCTCGGACGGCGAGCCGCCGCAGGAGTCGGTCGCCGCGGTTGGCACCGGCGACCTGACGGAGTGGGCGGTCGACATGACCGAGGGCTTCGACGGTTGGCAGGACGTGTCGATCAGGGAGGACGGCAGCAAGGTCCTCTTCATCAACGACACCGACTCCGGCCTGTACACGCTGGGTTGGGACATCGTCGACGGCTTCGGGAAGATGTCCGCACCGCGCGACTGACCCGTACCCGCACGCCCTCGCCGGCACCGCACGCCCTCGCCGGCACCGCGCGCCCTCGCCCGGCCGGGCGGGGCGCGTACGTCCGCCCGCCCGCGTACCTCTGGGCGCCCGGCGGTCAGGGCGCCCGGCGGTCAGGGCGCCCGCCGGCTCCGGCGGCGGGCCGGGGTGCGTCCGGCGAACCACACCGCGGCCACCACCACCGCGCAGCCCGCCAGTTGGAGCGCGGTGGGCGACTCGCCGAGCAGCAGCATCGCGCAGGCCACCGCCATGATCGGCTGGAGCAGCAGCAGCGCCGCCGCCGCGTTCGGTGTGACCCGCGGGGTCCCGCGGCCGATCAGTATCCAGGCGGCCACCTGACCCAGCAGCGCCAGCGCGATCAGCCAGCCCCAGGAGGCGAGCGGTACGGCGAGCGTCAGCCCGGTGGTGAAGAGCGCGAGCACCCCCGAGGTGGCCGCCGCAGCGAGGGTCGAGAGGAAGACCGGGGTGACCGAGTGCTGCGGCGAAGCCACACCGCACAGCCGGATCAGGTACAGGTACGCCGCGTAGGCCACGCCGGCTGCCAGGCCCAACAGGGCGCCGCGCAGCGGGTGTCGGGCCTGGTCGCTGTGGTCGAGCAGTCCGGCGGCGAGCGCGAGACCGGCGAGCATCAGCGGGCTCGCGTACGCGAAACGGCGGGGAATCCGATCGCCGCCGAGGATCCGGGCGAGCAGCGGGAAGGCGATGACCTGGATGTTGAGCAGTACGGTCGCCACGGCCGCGCCGACGTCCAGGATGCTGACCGTCCACATCACGTAGTCGACGCCCAGGAAGACGCCGGCCAGCAGCGCGGGCCCGCGGAGCCGGCGGGGGAACGCACGGTGCCTGCGGCGCTCGTACAGTGCCAGCGGCAGCAGGACGGCCAGCGCGATGGCGCAGCGCAGGAAGGCCGCCGTCCCCGCACCGACGTCGGCGAGGCTGATGAAGACCGCCGTGAGCGAGAGGCATGCGGCGCCGCCGACCACCAGCGCGGCACCGCCGGTGCTCGATGACCGTGCGGGCGCCGGGGGTTGCTCGCCGGGGCCGGGGGAAGGGAGCGGAGATGTCGCGGGCGACACGGACAGAACGCTCTCCGGCGGGGTCGCCGCGGTGGCCTTCGCTGCATCAGTCACGGCCACGACGCTCCCACTTTCCTCTGTGTCGCACTACTTACTCTTTCGACCCGATCGCGGTTAGCGTTGCTTATGTGTTGAGTTGGGAGCGGCTACGGGTCTTCGCGGCCGTCGCCCGCGCCGGCTCGGTCCGCGCGGCGGCGGAGGCCCTCCACATCACGGGGCCCGCCGTCTCGCAGCAGCTGCGCCGGCTGGAGAAGGAGGCCGGCTGCCGGCTGGTCGAGCCGTACGGCCGCGGTATCCGGCTGACGCACGCGGGGCGGCTGCTGGCCGGCTCGGCGCAGGAGATGGTCGAATCCGCCGAACGCGCCCAGCGGGAGCTGGCCGCGGCGAACACCGTGGTCGCCGGTCCACTGCGGATCGGCGCGGTGGCCTCCGCGCTCCGTACGATGCTGCCCGCCGTGCTGAGGGAGCTCAGCGAACGGCACCCGAGACTGGAGCCCGCGCTCGTGGACGGCGAGGCGGACGACATGCTGCCGCTGCTGAGCACCGGGCGGCTGGACGCCGTCGTCCTGGAGAGCTGGGAGCACTGGCCGGTCCGGCTGCCCGCAGGGGTCTCCACGACCCTGCTGCTGCGGGAGTCCGCGCGGGTCGCCGTACCGTGCGGCCATCCGCTCGCCGACGCGCGGGTGCTGCGCCTCGGGGAGCAGCGTGGGCAGCCGTGGGCCAGTTGTCCGCCGGGCAGCGACGCCTACGAGGCGCTGGTGCAGCTGCTGCGCGCGCACGGCGATCCCGAGCCCGCGGTGCGCTACGCGGTCGCCGACTACACCACGATGCTCCGGCTCGTCGGCGCCGGGCTGGCGTTCTCACTGGTCCCGGAGATGGCGGCGCACCCGCTGCCGCCCGGGGTACGGCTGCTCCCCGTCGAGCCCGGGGTCAGCCGTACGGTCGCGGCGGCCACCCTGGACGGCGCCGCCACCCCTCCGGTGAAAGCCTTCCTGTCCGAGCTGCGCCGCGCCGCGGCTCCCCCGGGGCGAGCTCCGGGCCCGGAGCCGGTGCGGGCCGCCGAGGGCGGCCCCGAACCGTAGCGACGCGCCCCGGGGGTGCGCGGTGACACGGGGTGACGGCCCACGCGCACGGGGCGTACGGAGGGGGCGGGCGGAAGCGCGCGCCGATATCGTCGGACGGTAATAGGAGGTGTGGAAGGACGTGGAAGAAAATGGCCGTACGGTTCGGCAGACCGCGCTCGGTTCTGGGGATGCGGTCCGTCGCGGGCCAGGTCTTCCTCCTTCAGGTGGTCATCGTGGTGCTGCTGGTGGCAGCGGCGATGACGGCCCTGGTGCTGGAGTCGCGGGACGCCAGCGAGCGCGAGGCGCGTAACCGGTCGGTGGCCGTCGCCCAGACGCTGGCGAACTCGCCCGGTATGCGGCAGGCGCTGGAGAGCGACGACCCCACCGCACAGTTGCAGCCGCGCGCGGAACGGGCCAGGAAGGGCTCGGACGTCGACTTCGTGGTGGTGCTGGCCCCGGACGGCACGCGCTACACGCATCCGATCGAGGACCGGATCGGCAAGAAGTTCGTCGGCGATCTGGACCGGGCCCGCGCGGGCGAGACCCACACGGAGAAGATCACCGGCACCATCGGCCCGCTCGTCCAGGCGGTGGTACCGGTCATGGACGAGCGCGGCAGGGTCATCGGCATGGTCTCGGCCGGTATCACCATCGAGCGCGTGAGCGGGGTGGTGGAGGAGCAACTGCCACTGCTCTTCGGCTCCGCCGCAGCGGTCCTGCTCCTGGCCACCGGCGGTACGGCCCTGGTGACCAACCGGCTGCGGCGCCAGACGCACGGCCTCGGGCCGATCGAGATGACCCGGATGTACGAGCACCACGACGCCGTCCTGCACTCGGTCCGCGAGGGGGTGCTCATCGTCTCCGACGAGGGCAGGCTGCTGCTCGCCAACGACGAGGCGCGCCGACTGCTCGACCTGCCGCCGGACTTCGACGGCACGCCGGTCTCCCGGCTCGGGCTGGAGCCCGGCATCGCGACGCTGCTCGGCTCGGGCCGGGTCGCCAGCGACGAGGTGCTGCCGGTGGGCGGACGGATGCTCGCGGTGAACCAGCGCAAGACGGAGGCGGCCGGCGGGCCCGCCGGAACGGTGACCACGCTGCGCGACAGCACCGAGCTGCGCGCGCTCACCGGGCGTGCGGACATCGCCAGGGAACGCCTGGAGCTGCTCTTCGACGCCAGCACCGAGATCGGCACCACCCTGGACGTGGGCCGCACCTGCGAGGAGTTCGCAGAGTTCGCCGCGACCCGCTTCGCCGATCTGGTCACCGTGGACCTGATCGAGGCGGTGCTGCGCGGCGAGGAGCCGGCGGGCGCCGCGTACGACCCGCAGATGCGGCGCACCGCGATCCGCGGCTCGCTGGACGAGAGCGGCGAGGGGAGCGGCGACGGGTGGCAGGGCGTGCACGCCGGCGGCTACCCGCTCGGCTCGCTGATCCGCTTCCTGCCGACCACCCCGATGGGCGCGGGGCTGTCCGAGGGCAAGGCCGTGCTGGAGGCGGACCTGCGCTCCTTCGGCGGCTGGCACGAGCAGTCCCCCGAACGCGCCAGGGAGCTGGTGGAACGCGGCGCCCACTCGATGATCGCGGTACCGCTGCGGGCGCGCGGGGTGATCCTGGGCGTCGCGATGCTGTGGCGGGGCGGGGACAGCGACCCCTTCGAGCCGGACGACCTGTCCCCTGCCGAGGAGCTGGCGGCCCGGGCGACTGTGGCGATCGACAACGCGCGGCGCTACTCGCGCGAGCACACCATGGCGGTCACGCTCCAGCGCAGCCTGCTGCCGCGGGGCCTGCCGGAGCAGAACGCGCTCGACGCGGCGTACCGCTACCGTCCCGCGCAGGCGAGCCAGGGCGGGCTCGGCGGGGTGGGCGGCGACTGGTTCGACATCATCCCGCTGCCCGGCGCCCGGGTGGCGCTGGTCGTCGGCGACGTGGTCGGCCACGGGCTGCACGCCGCGGCGACGATGGGGCGACTGCGCACGGCGGTGCACAACTTCTCCTCCCTCGACCTGCCGCCGGACGAACTCCTGTGGCACCTCGACGAGTTGGTCACCCGTATCGACCTCGCCGAGTCCGATGACTGGACAGGCCTGCGCAACGGCGGCACGGATTCCGGTCCGGACGCCGCGGTCACCGGCGCCACCTGCATCTACGCCATCTACGACCCGGTGACGCGTCGCTGCACCATGGCCCGCGCCGGCCACCACCAGCCCGCGATACTCCGCCCGGACGGCACCGCGGAGTTCGCCGAGGTGCCGGGCGGCCCGCCGCTCGGGCTCGGGGGAATGCCGTTCGAGACGCTGGAATTGGACCTGCCGGTCGGCAGCACGCTGGTGCTCTACACCGACGGGTTGGTGGAGGAGCGGCGGCGGGACATCGACGAGGGGCTGGCCAAGCTCCGCGAGACGCTGGCCGGGCATCCCGACCGCACGCCGGAGGGAATCTGCGAATCGCTGCTCGGGGCGCTGCTGCCGGTCCGGCCGAAGGACGACGTGGCGCTGCTGGTGGGGCGCACCAAGGCGCTGGACTCCGACCGGGTGGCGAGCTGGGAGGTTCCGTCGGACCCCTCCGCGGTCGCCCGGGTGCGCTCGGAGGCGGTGCGCAAGCTGTCCGAATGGGGCCTGGAGGAGGAGGCGTTCGTCACCGAGCTGATCCTGAGCGAGCTGGTGACCAACTCGATCCGGTACGCGGCCGGCCCGGTCGGCGTACGACTGATCCGGGACCGGCAGCTGATCTGCGAGGTCTCCGACGACAGCAGCACCTCGCCGCATCTGCGGCAGGCGGCGATGACCGACGAGGGCGGGCGCGGCCTCTTCCTGGTCGCCCAGCTCGCGGAACGCTGGGGCACCCGGTACACGGAGGCCGGCAAGGTGATCTGGACCGAGCAGCCGCTGCCGGGGAACTGACTGCCGGACGCCGTACGGGAGTTGGGACGCACTCCCGTACGGCGCGGCGGCGGCACGGCCCGCCCACCGGGCCCGGCGAGCGGGGCGGGCGAGCGGGGCGGGTTCAGTCGGTGGCGAGTTCGGCCAGCCGCGCGGTGAGGGTGTCGAGCGACTGGTACGTCGCGCCGAGCAGCGCGATGTGCTTCCAGCCGACCCTGCCGTCCGGGGCGAGCAGGAAGACCGCACGCCGCAGCCCGATGCCGGGCGCCGCGATCCCGTACTCGCGGGCGACCCGGCGGTCGACGTCCGCGAGCAGCGGGAAGCGCAGGTCGTACCGGCGGGCGAACGCCTCGTGGCTGTCGACGTCCTGCGGGCTGATCCCCCACACCTGTGCGCCGAGTCCGGTGAACGCCTCCAGCCCGCTGGAGTAGGAGCAGAGCTGCTTGGTGCACACGGAGGTGTCGTCGCCCGGGTAGAAGGCCAACACCAGCGGCGCGCCCCGGTGTTCGGCGGAGGCGTAGTCGGCGCGGGCGAACTCCCCGTCCTTCAGGACACCGCCCGGGAGGGTGAAGTCCGGTGCGGGGCTGTCGAGTCGGGGCGAGGAAGGCACGGGTTCTCCCGGTGGGGTGAGGGGTGGCGGACGGTACGGCCGACGGGGCCGCGGGCGCCGGCGGAGCCGGAGCTGGTGGCAACCGTACGGACAACGGGTCTTCTCGGGTATTCGGAGCCGAACGCCGGACGGATCGCCGTGTTTTCGCGAAGCCGCGAAGCCGCGAATCCACGACCGCGCCCCGGCGACCGCGCCCGTACCCGCATCGGGGCCACCGGGCGCCCGCTTGCTCCGGAACACGTGATTCCGTATCCGCGGAACAGCAACCCCGGTGTCCGGTCAGCGAATTCAGTGGCACGCGCACGAGAATTGCGGCGCCGAGAGACAGCGGATTCGAAAAATTCTCGAACGGCCGTTGCCACTGGTTTCGACAACTGACGGAAACCGCGCGGCGCCGACATCGCCCGTGCTCAGCAGTCGCCCGCCGCCGGAGTACGACTCCGGGCGGAGCGCCGGGTTTTCCGTGCACTGGCACGCGAAATCGAGTCAGATATGACCAATTCCCCTTCTTCTACGGGCGCGTTGTTCGTGATCTACGCGTGTTGACGTGCCGAAAAGCCCGCTTGTACCGTCCGGTACGCAACACGCTCCACGTGGACACACCTCCCCCCCATGCGGCCACATCCGCACGTCGTGGCCGCGGAACTGTCTAAGGAGATTTCCCATGGCGAAAATCAGGTCCGCCGGTGGAATCAAAAGACCCGCCATCGCTCTCGCGGCGGCACTTCTCACGGCCACCAGTCTGGGTGTGTCCGCGAGTTCGGCACAGGCGGCGGACGACAACCGCCACCGCGCCAATGCGGAACTGGGCATCAACTGCGCCGTTCCGCCCCAGCACGACCCGAACATCATCCGCACCGTGTACGACATCGCGGTGCAGCGCGGCGCCAACGAGAAGGTCCTCCTCTCCGCCTTCGAGGCCGGCTGGGTCGAGTCGCACATGCACAACCTCAACTGCGGCGACCGCGACTCGCTCGGCGTCTTCCAGCAGCGCCCGAGCCAGGGCTGGGGCACGCCGGAACAGTGCATGGACCCGGTCCACGCCACCAACAAGTACCTGGACCAGGCCATCATCAACGACAGCAAGAACCCGGGCTACACCGCCGGCCAGCTTGCGCAGAGCGTCCAGCGCTCCGCCTACCCCGAGCGCTACGACCAGGCCGAGGGCAAGGCGCTGGAGATGATCGCCGAGGTCCGCGGCTGACCCTCGCCGCCGCACCACCCACCGTGGCGACGGTGCCCGGACGCCGGTCGGTCGAGAACACCGCCGACCGGCGCCCGCGTGCCGGGCCCCGCCCCCTCTCCCGGGCGGCGGCCCGGCACGCGCCGTGCGCCGGCCTCACACCCCGGTCGTACCGTCGACGCCCTCGCGCAGCAGGTCGGCGTGACCGTTGTGGCGGGCGTACTCGAGCAGCACGTGCAACATCACCAGCCGCAGTGACACCTCCTCGCCGAGACGCGGCGCGAAGACCACCAGATCCAGTGAATCCGCCTCCCCCTCGATCCGGCGCGAGTGCTCCACCTCCGCCCGCCAGGCGTCGAACGCCTCGGCACGGGTGGACCCGCCCGCGTCGTAGGCGGCCTGGAAGTCGAAGTCCTCGGACCACACCAGCGGAACGTCCTCCCCGTTCACGGTCCGGCGGAACCAGGCCCGCTCAACCTCGGCCAGGTGCCGGACCAGGCCCAGCAGCGAGAGCGTCGAGGGTGGCACCGTGGTGCGTCGCAACTGCTCGTCGTCCAGGCCCTCGCACTTCCGCACGAGGGTGGCGCGGTGGTACTCCAGGTAACCGCGCAGCATCTCCCGCTCCCCGGCCTTCAGCCCGGGGCTCCGACGCTCGTCGACCATCTCGCTCCTCGGTTGTCCTCCCGCCCCGCGCCGAGCGGTCCGCGCCGCGCGCCCGTACGAGCCCGCGCCCGCGGCAGGCGTCCGCGGGGCTTGGCCGGGGTGGACCCGGGTGCGCGTGGGGAGGCTGTCGGAGGGGGCGCCTAGGGTGGCTGGCATGGCTTCCCAGGGTTCTTCCGCGCCGCCCCCCTCGTCCGAGCCGTACGCCCCGTACGAGGCAGGGTACGA
This sequence comes from Streptomyces tardus, assembly GCF_018101125.2. GTDB lineage: Bacteria > Actinomycetota > Actinomycetes > Streptomycetales > Streptomycetaceae > Streptomyces > Streptomyces tardus. Next base: position 848,509 of record NZ_JAELVF020000001.1, read on the forward strand.
GCCGTACGACCCGTACGGCGAGCCCGGGTTCGAGCCGCCGCCGGACCCGGAGTACGACGCTCCCCCGCCGGACTTCGGCGGCCCGCGGGAGGAGTGGGACGCCGGTCCCGCGGCGGGACCCGCTCCCGAGGAGCGGGAGCTGCCCACCGAGCCCCGCGAGGTGCTGCGCCGGATCTTCGGGTACGACGAGTTCCGCGGCGAGCAGGCGGAGATCGTCGAGCACGTGGCCGGCGGCGGGGACGCGCTGGTGCTGATGCCGACCGGCGGCGGAAAGTCCCTCTGCTATCAGATCCCCGCGCTGGTGCGCGACGGTGTCGGCGTGGTGGTCTCCCCGCTGATCGCGCTGATGCAGGACCAGGTGGACGCGCTGCGCGCGCTCGGGGTCCGGGCAGGCTTCCTCAACTCCACCCAGGACCTGGACGAACAGCGCCTGGTGCAGGCGGAGTTCGTCTCCGGACGGCTCGACGTCCTCTATCTGGCGCCGGAGCGGCTGCGCAGCGAGGCGACGCTCTCGCTGCTCGACCGCGGGCGGATCTCGCTCTTCGCGATCGACGAGGCGCACTGCGTCGCCCAGTGGGGCCACGACTTCCGGCCGGACTACCTGGAGCTGTCCCGGCTGCACGAGCGCTGGCCGGACGTGCCGCGCATCGCCCTGACCGCGACGGCCACCGAGGCGACCCGGACGGAGATCGCCGAACGGCTGCAACTGACCGCGGCGCGGCACTTCGTCGCCAGCTTCGACCGGCCCAACATCCAGTACCGAATCGTCCCGAAGGTCGACCCGAAGAAGCAGCTGCTGCGGCTGCTGAGCGAGGAGCACAAGGGCGACGCGGGGATCGTCTACTGCCTCTCCCGTGCCTCGGTGGAGAAGACCGCCGAGTTCCTCACCGCCCAGGGGATCGAGGCGCTGCCGTACCACGCCGGGCTGGAGCCCCGGACCAGAGCCGCGCACCAGTCGCGTTTCCTGCGCGAGGACGGGCTCGTGATGGTCGCCACCATCGCCTTCGGCATGGGCATCGACAAACCGGATGTGCGCTTCGTCGCGCATCTGGATCTTCCCAAGTCGGTGGAGGGCTACTACCAGGAGACCGGTCGCGCGGGCAGGGACGGCGAGCCCTCGACCGCCTGGCTGGCGTACGGACTCCAGGACGTGGTCCAGCAGCGGAAGTTGATCAACGGCTCGGACGGCGACCAGGCCCACCGGCGGCGGCTGCTCGCCCATCTGGACGCGATGCTGGCGCTCTGCGAGACGGTGGAGTGCCGCAGGGCGAGGCTGCTCGCGTACTTCGGTCAGGATCCCGCGGCGAGCGGCTGCGGCAACTGCGACACCTGCCTGTCGCCGCCCGAGGACTGGGACGGCACGGTCGCCGCGCAGAAGCTGCTCTCGACCGTGGTGCGGCTCAAGCGCGAGCGTCGGCAGAAGTTCGGCGCCGGCCAGATCATCGACATCCTGCTGGGCCGCAAGACGGCCAAGGTCATCCAGTTCGACCACGACACGCTGTCCGTGTTCGGCGTCGGCAGCGACCTGGCGGAGGCCGAATGGCGCAGCGTGGTGCGGCAGTTGCTCGCCCGACAGCTGCTCGCCGTCGAGGGCGAGTACGGCACGCTGGTGCTGAGCGCGACCAGCGAGGACGTACTGCGCGGGGAGCAGCAGGTGCGGCTGCGCCGCGACCCGGTGCCGGCCAGAGCGCCGCGTGCGCGCGGAGGTTCGGGCGGCGGCGAGCGGGCGGCCAAGGCGCCGGTGGAGCTGCCGGCCGAGCTGGCGCCGCTCTTCGAGCAGCTGCGTGCCTGGCGCGCCGGAGTGGCCAGGGAGCAGGAGATCCCGCCGTACATGGTCTTCCACGACGCGACGCTGCGGCAGATCGCCGTCACCGCGCCGGCGGACCTGTCCCAGCTGGGCGGCATCAGCGGGATCGGCGAGAGCAAGCTGGCGAAGTACGGCGAACAGATTCTGGAACTCCTCACGGAGGAGGCGCCGGTGGGCGGAGGCGGCGAGCGGTAGTCCGGCGCCCGCGCGCCCACCGCCCGCGACGACACCGGGCGGCGCGGGCGATGGGCGCGGGCGACGTGGGGCCGGGACCGGAGGTCGGCGACGGCTCGGTGTGCGCCCCGTCGGCGGGACCCGCGCAGTCCCGTGGTGCCGGTGCGGGTGCCGGAGGAGCGCATCACCCGCTGTCCGAACCAGTCAGCGCTTCCGGGGACCATGCCTTCGCAGACGGCGGTCAGCGCAGGGCGGTGAAGACCACTCCCGCGACAGCGCCTCCCAGCACGGTGCCCACCAGCACCTGCGCCGGGGTGTGGTCCCGCAGCGACACCCGCGACCAGCCGACCAGCGCCACCAGCACGAAGCCGGCCCAGAGCAACGGCCCGCAGGTCAGGGCGAGTACGACGACGCTGCCGGAGGAAACCGCCGAGTGGACGGAAACCTTCCACCACACGGTGACCACCAGTAGCACCGCCATCGCCGCCACCATCGAGGCGATCAGCGCAGTCAGCTCGGACGGGGCGTCGAACGCCCTCATCAGCAGGGTCGCGAGGAGCACCGAGCCGACGATGAACGGCATCACCACCAGTCGGTGCTGCCGCACCCCCAGATGCCGGTCCGCCCAACTTCCGCGCCGTATCCCGTACTTGATGAACAGCACCGGCAGTACTGCGGCGAACACCACGCCGAACGCGCCCCAGGCCAGACCGGCGGGGCCGTCGGCCCACCAGCCGACGATCAGGGTGACCGCGACGATCCAGTTCTTCGGCTCCAGCCCGTCGGTGACCCGACGGGCGAACGCCCGCCCCTCGGACGGCGATCCGTCGTCCGCACCCTCCCCGCCGACTGTCGGGCCCGACACCGCTGCGGAGCTCGCTCCGGTGCCGCTGCCGGGCTCCGGGACGGACGCTGCACCGGACGAATCCCCGGCGCCGGGTGCGGAGCCGGACGCGGCGGCGGGTGCGGGTTCCGGGGCGGAGTGTGGCGTGGTCGTCACGAGTGCGTCGCCTCCTGGTCGGTGTGTTCGCGCACGAACTCCCGTACGGTCGCGCGGTGCCGGGCGTGTTCCAGCCGGATGAGCAGCCGCGCCTCGGTCTCCAGATCGTCCAGGCTGCCCCACACCGGCGTCGAACCGTCGTCGGGCTCCCTGGCGGGTGCGCTGCCGGGTGCGCGGCCGGCCAGCTTGGCGTGCCGGGCGACCTCCACCCAGCAGGCGTCGGCGAGAATCCGCCGCTCCGACTCCTCCGTCTCGGCGTCCGCCGCCGTCTCGCGGGCCGCCGCCCTGCGGGCCGGGTCGACGTACGGCTGGAGGGCGAGCAGCGCGTCGCGGATCTCCACGACGCGGCGGTGCAGCCGCAGCCGCAGTTCGTGGCGGCGCAGCCCCTCGTCGAGTACGACCTCGGGCACGGCGGCCGTCAACTTCCCCCAGAGCGGCCGGAGCCGCCGCAGGTGCCGCCACTGCTGCCAGCCGCGCCAGGCGACGCCGGCGGCCGGGATGGAGGTGCCGAGGAGGATCAGCACGATCGCCGCGTGCTTGAGCAGATCGGTGACCTCGGCGACCTGCGCGTCGGTGCCCGCGTCCGCGGTGCCGACCAGCCGCACCAGCAGATAGCCGGCGCGCAGCAGCGAGTAGAGCACCCCCGCGGCGCAGCCCAGTCCGAGCAGCCGCAGCCCGGTGCGGAGCCAGCCGGCGGCGGCCTGCCGACCGGCACCCCAGAACAGTGCCGTCGCGGTCGCCATCGCGGTGCCCAGGCAGCCGAACCAGACCATCAGATACGCGGTCGCGGCGCCGGAACCGACGTTGGCCTCGAAGAAGTCCTCGGCCTGGCTCTCCCTCGGCATCAGGAAGAAGAAGGTCGTCAGCGCGACCAGCGCGACCAGCGTCGCAGCGAGGCGTCGTCTGCGGCCGTCCGCGCTGTCCGGGCGGGTGATGCTGTGCACGAACTCCAGCAGCGCCGCGGCGGCGGTGATCCCGAGGAAGTGCTTGAAGAGCGTGGAGAGGTTGTTCACGCCGGTGCCGCCGTCGACGACGTCCATCACGGCCGGCAGCCGGAGCGTCATCGCGAGGGTCAGCGCGGCGAACGTCACCCACAGGGCGCGCTGGCGCGGGATGCGCCGGGCCGCGGGCGCCCGCCACAGCACCATGCTCCAGAGCAGGCACAGTACGGCGTACTCGACGAACTGCCGGGTGTCCACGTTGGTCCTCACCGTCTCGCCGGAGTGTGCGGCCCGCTCGGGACACGGTGCCGCTGGAGGTCGGGCCGGGCGCCCGGCCACTCTGGGTCAGCCGCGCAGCGGGTGACCGAACGCGTCGTTGAGCCGGTCCAGTACGCCCGCGCGCCCGTCCGGGCCGCCGTCGGTGGCTCGGGTGGCGGCGTCGGGCCGCAGCACACGGTCGCTCAGCAGGGTCGCGAGCAGCTCGGCGTCGCGCTCCTCCTCGTCCGTGTAGCTGGTGCGGCCCAGCACGTGCAGCAGCTGGTCGAGGTCGAGTTCGTCGTCGAGTTCGTCCTCGAGCTCCGCGCCGAGGCCGGAGCCGAGGCCCGCGGAGCCCACGGAGCCCGCCGGGCCGGGGGCGGTCGCGGGGTCGGCCGGACGCGCGGATTGGCCCGGGTGCGCGGATTGGCCCGGGTGCGCGGGATCCGTGCGGCGGGCGGTGCGGACGGGTTCGCCGTCGGCGGCCGTCGCGGGGTTCCGGGCCTCGCCGGGATGCGCGAGCGGTGCGCTCCCGCCCCGTACGGGGTCGGCGGTCCGGGACCGCTGCAACAGGCGGCTGACGTAGCTCGGGCGCTCACGGTCGGTCGCACCGTGGCCGAGCAGGAGGTGGGCCAGCTCGTGCAGCACGATCTGGAGCTTGTGGACCGGGCTCGTCGCGGGCTCGTAGAAGATCAGGTCGCTGGTGGTGGTGGCCACCCAGACTCCGCAGGGCGTGGCGGCGTCCGGCACTCCTTCGAGCGGCACGAGGCGCAGCGGGCGGTTGCGCCGCGCGGCGATGCGCGCGCACAGCTCGTCGAGGTCGAACGGCCGGGGTATGTCGACCTCGTTGGCGGTGGACTCGCAGCGGGCACGGCGACTGGTCTTGGACATACGGTCTCCTTCGGAGCCGTAGTTTAGGCAGCTAACCGGGCAACTCCCCAAACGCCCGGATGAATTCAGTCACTGACGCTTGTTCTGCCGCCCTGATCGGGCGGAGCCCCGTCGCTCTTCCCGCTCCCCGGTCCGCTGCGCGTCGCGAACGCCGGGGGAATTCCCGGTGAAATCGGCGATACGGATTTCGCCCGCCTCACTCGTGGGAGGCAGCCACCCCGGGCGCACCGGCAGCGGGCACCTCGCCGGGCGGGCTCTCCGGAAGGCCCTCCAAGCGCCGGGCCTGGTCGATCACGCCGCGGATCGCGTGCAGACTCGCCACCGACAGGCCGTTCATCCGGACCGCCACATCGCGCACGTCGTTGTCCCCGAGCGCGGCGACCAGATCGCGTTCGGCCCTGCTGAGTTCGATGCGCTTCTTCACCTTGTCGATCTTCGCGTCGACCCGCTCGGTGACGCTGTCGTCGATGAAGTACGCCACCGGCACCCCGAAGAATCCGGCGATCACGGTGAGGGTGCTGATCTTCGGGTCGGTGATCTCGCCCTTGCGGATCTTCTGAATGGTGGCGTGGGAGACCGTGGGCCCTTCCGCGCCGGCCTTCTCCTTGATCGCCTCGGCGATCTCCATATAGCTCAACGGTCCGCGCCCGGCCGGATGCACCACCCTGATCAGATGGTCTAGCTTGTCGGCAATCGTGCGTCGAGCACCGTTCGCACCGCTGGCCATCCCCTCACCCCCTGACATCTGCGCCGCGACTGGTCGACCGCGACGGGTCTCAACTGAAGTTTACGCCCGCCCGGTGCCGGCGCCTCACCATAAAACCATCTTGACAAGAGGGCCCCACTTCGCCGTACCCTCTGCATGGCACGTAAAACGAAATAGTAGGCACATGCGTACGGCCACGGGGGTTCGTACGAAGTGCTTTCGTTTACGAGGAAGTTGGCCCGGTTCGGTCGTGAAGACCCTGCCGGGCCTTCATCGTTCCGCATCGACCGCCGAGCCCTCCCGGTCCTGCTCCGCCGCCTCCGGCCGCTGTTCCACGACCACCCGCGACTCCACGGGCTCCCGCTGTTCCACGGGCTCCTGCTCGGCCTCGCCCACGGGCGGGCCCTCGTCGTCGCTCTCGCGGACGCCGGGCCGCCACCACAGCCGGACCGCGAGCACACCCGCCAGGAGCACGGCAATCGCCATCAGCACACCGACGTCGGAGACCGCCGCACCGGCGTCGCGCACCCACTCCTCCAGGCGCGCCTCCTGGTCCACTCCCAGGGGCCCGGAGAGCGTCGAAGTGCCCTGGAACCGCAGGAAGACGACGCCGATCACCAGGAACATCCCCCCGGAGAGCAGCGAGGTGGTGTGCAGCCTGAGCCGGCCGAGCCGCAGCTCGCGACCGCGCAGCCAGCGCCGCCGACCCAGCCCGAAGCGCTCCCAGAGCAGCGCCAGCAGGAACAGCGGAGCCGCCATGCCGAGCGCGTACACCGCCAGCAGCGCCCCGCCGTACACCGGCGAACCGTGCAGCGCCGAGATGGTGAGGATCCCACCGAGGATCGGCCCGGCGCAGAAGCCGGCCAGTCCGTAGACCGCGCCGAGGAGCAGGACCGAGAGCAGCGAGGAAGGGCGGATACCGGCCGCGGCCTGCTGCATCCGGCGGGAGGCGAACCCCAGACCGAGGATCTGTGCCACACCGAGCGCGATCACGGTCCAACCGCCCACCGCGACCAGGGCGTCCCGGTTGCCGTAGAAGAGCCGGCCGGCGAACGAACCGGCGACTCCGAGCGGCACCAGGGTCAGGCACAGACCGACGAAGAAGGCAGCGGTGCGGGTCAGCAACCTGGTCGGCGTGCCGAAGGCGTAGGCGAAGAACGCCGGCAGCAGCAGGGCGCTGCACGGGCTCAGCAGCGACAGCAGGCCGCCGAGAAGTGCGGTGAGATAGCCGATCTCTCCCATCAGGGCGTCCCGTCGGAGTCGGGTCCGCCGGCGTCGGGCTCATCGGCGTCGCGTTCGTCGGCAGAGGGGGCGGCTGCGCGTTCCGCCTGCTTCCTGGCGCGCTCGACGGTCTGCTCGAAGTAGTCGGCGGACTGGGCTCCGAGCACCGGAGTGCCGTTGACCAGGAAGGCGGGGGTGCTGGAGACGCCGAGGCCGTAGCCCTCGTTCATGTCCTGGCGCAGCGCGGCGGTGGCCTCGTCGCTCTTCATGTCCTCGGCGAACTTCGCCGGGTCCTCGACGCCCGCCGCCTTCGCCATCCCCTCGACCCCGTCCCGCGAGAACGCCCCGCTGTTCTTCTTCCGCTCCTCGCCGAACGCCACATCGTGGAACTGCCAGAACTTCCCCTGCCGGCCCGCGGCCCAGGAGGCCCGCGCGGCGTTCTCCGACTCCTTGCCGAAGATCGGGAACTGTCGCCACTCGATCCGCAGCACACCCTCGTCCACGTACTTCTGCACCAGCGAAGGCTTGGTGTCCCTGGCGAACTTCCCGCAGAACGGGCACTGGAAGTCGGAGTACTCGATCATCACCACCGGGGCGTCGGCGGCCCCGCGCGCATAGGGGTCGTTCTTGTCGCGGCGGGCGAGCGCGAGCAACTCGGCGTCCGGCTCCGCCTGCTCGCCGGCCGCCTCGTTCCCCGAGCCGCTCGGCGCGGAGTCGGAGCTGTCGGAGTCGGACAGCAGGGACACGGCGGCCAGAGCGAGCACACCCACCAACGCCACCACCAGAAGCGAGAGCGAGAGCTTCCGCCCGCCGCCACCGCCACCGCCCCCGTCGCCGGTGGAGGGCCGTGACTTCGACGCGGGCTTCGACGCGGCGGGCGTACGGGAGGCAGCGGGTTTCCCGGTGTTCCCGGTGTTCCCGGTGTTCCCGGTGTTCCCGGTGTTCCTGGCTGGTTGAGACATCACTGGCGCTCCAAGGCCGCGCACGAGAGCGCAGCGGGCTGGGGCGGGCGCGCGCGGCGGTCGTGCGCGGGGAGGTGCGCACGGGCGGCAGCGTCAGGGCCCGAGGGGCAATGGACTGAAGGGGCAACGGGCTGGAAGGCCAACGGCCTGAAGGCGTACGGGAGTCGGCGCCGCGCGGGCGGCGTGCCGGTGCGTTCAGCTGCGAGGCGCAGGAAGCAGCCCCGGGGAGGCAGCGCCGGCCGACGACAACGCGACAGACGCGCGTGCCGGGCGTCGCGCGCCGGGCGAGGATCCGAACGCCAGACCCTTAAATGCGCAGTACGGAGAGCTGGCTCAGTGTCGCGGCCGGCCGGTCCCGCCAGCCGTTGGCACGGGCTCGGTCTGCCGCCGCGGAGTCGGCAGCGCCGGCCTCCTGCGAGGAGGGGCAGGAGGGCCCGTGGCCGTACTCGGAGGTGGGCGCGGGAACGAGTGCGGGCTCCGGTTCAGGGAGCACCCCGGAGCAGCGGCTCGGCGCCTCGGGACGCTGTTCGGCGCCGGCGCCGGTGTCGCGGACGTCGGCCCGCTGTGTCGCCCGCTCCTCGACGTCCTGCAGCTCGACGTCCTGCAACGCGGCGGCCGGCAACTCGGCGGACGGAGCGGCGAGTCGAGCTTCGGCGACGGGCGGACCGACGGCCCCGGACCACGAGGAGAGCGGCCCTGTCAGAAGGATTGCCGCCAACGACAGCAGCAGCACGCACAGTGCCGGAAGCCTGTGCGCGCTGCTGCCGCCGCGCCGGAGAGTCATGGGCGACAGGATACGCATCCCCGGCCCGCGAACCCGTCTGCGGGCGGCAGGGGTGCGCGAGCGGACCCGGCCGCGCACAGCCACGAGCCGGGCGCACGAGCCGGCGGAGGCGCGCACCGGCGGCGCGGGAAGACGTACGGGGGCGGGGCAGGCGCGGGCGCGTGGACGGGCGCACGGGCGTGGGCCGACGTACGGGCGCCGGGGCGGTCGCGGGGAAGCGGACGGCCCTCTCGGCCGGGACGGCGGTCTGGTCGAGAGGGCCGGGTGCGGGGCGCCCGCCGCCGGCGACGGGCGCGCTGGGGTTGCTCAGGAACGGTGGAGGTCACCGGTCTCGACGGCGCCGACGAACGCGCTCCAGGCCGTCGGCTCGAAGCCGATCGACGGACCGGCGGGGACCTTGGAGTCCCGCACCGCGACCGCCCGAACCGTCGGCGATTTCACCTCGACGCAGGCGCCGTTGCCGCCGGAGTAGGACGACTTCACCCAACTACTGGTCCTGCCCTGCTGAATAGCCATGTTTGCTCCGGTCTTCCTGTGCGTTCCCAGGAGGGATCTACGGGGAGAGCACCAGCGGTCTGACTGGCACAACCCGACGCTACTGGGATCGGCGCGCTCGCAGGACGGTCGTTCACTCGACCGGATGGCATATACCCCGTGACTCTTCCAACCGACTTCCCACGGGTGTACCTTGACCCGCCGCACGCCGGACGGGCCCGAACGACCGCCTCAACTCCCGTCGAGGGCAAGGGAGTAGAGCGCTCCGCGGCCGGCGGCGCGCCGGCCGCGGCCCTCACTGCTTCGCATAGTCCTTCGCCACGGCACCGATGAAATCCCGGCTCTGGTCCGCGTTGAGCGCCTGGGCGCGCAGATGCTCGTACATCACGCCGTAGCTGTGCACGTCGTTGGCCTTCTCCAGATAGAGGTCGCTGGTCACGCCCTCCAGGTAGACCACCGTGGAGTCCGCGGTGTCGGGGAACTCGAGGATCGCGTACTGCCCGTTCACGCCGGGGTGCGCGCCGAGCGCGAACGGCATCACCTGCACGGTGACGTGCGGGAGCTGGGAGAGCTCCAGCAGATGTTCCAACTGCTCGATCATGGTCTGGCGCCCGCCCACCACCCGGCGCAGGGCCGATTCGTCCAACACCACCCACAGCCGCAACGGAGCCTTCGAGACCTGGATGCGCTGCTGGCGCCGCATCCGCACCTTGACGCGCTTCTCCACCTCCGCGGGCGAGGCCTCCGGCAGCGCACCCGCGATGACCGCCTCGGCGTAGCCCTGGGTCTGCAGGAGCCCGGGCACGATCTGCGGCTCGTAGATGCGCAATGAGGCCGCGTCCGTCTCCAGGCCGATGTAGACGCTGTACGGGATGTCGCCGAACGCGTGCCACCAGCCCTGCTGGCGCGACTCCTTGGCCATCTGCATCAGGGACTCCACCACCCGGTGGTCCCCGACCTCATACACCCCGCAGAGGTCGCGCACATCCCGCTGGCTGATGCTGCGGCGGCCGTTCTCCAGCCGGCTGATCTTCGACTGGGAGACCAGCAGGCGTTCGGCGACCTCCTCGGCCGTCATGCCGCGCTCCTCGCGAAGCTTGCGCAGCTCCTGTCCCAGTCGGCGCCTTCTGACGGTGGGGTTGATGTGGGCCGCCACTTGACGCGCACCTCCACTGAAGTGGGTTGATTACTGTTCAGCAGGGTGCCAGTAACTGTCTGGATTCGAAGGCGCTTTGGTAAAGAATCCGCTCTCGGTCGGTCAAGTCCCGCGCATGCGTACGAACTCGGCGTACGACCGCCTTCCGGGACGTCGACAGCGCCTGGCGTACGGCCACTCGTACTTGTGTCACGACTGTGGAGCGGGCCGCGGGCACGGCCGGAAACGGGCCGGCGGACGGCCTCGGGCAACCCGACGCCCCTGACGGCGACTTACGGCCACCCGTACGTGTGTACGGCGAACACCGGAACGGGGGCGCAGGGCGCACACCGGATCGCACCGGGGGCGCCCGACGGGGGGCATACGCGCGCCCGAGCTCGGGCGCACGCCCATCGCCCACACCCGCGTACGGACCCGGGTGCAGACTCACACCCGCACGCTCACGACCTCTGAACCCGCGTACGGACCCGGGCGCACGTACGGGGTGGCAGCCGATCGCACTCCTGCGACCGGCTGCCACCCCGCACGCCTCGCGGCTCCCGGAGGTACCGGGCAGTGCGTCCGGCGCGCTGCTCAGCGGGCGCCGGCCCGCACCATCGGCCCGTGTCGATAGGCCTGGCCCGGCATTGCGCGGGCGGTGGCCGCGGGCGCGGCGGCCGGTGGAGCCGGACGCCCTCCGCCGCCGTTCACCGGCGCGCGCCGCGGCTGTACGCCGACGCCGTTCTGCACGTCCATCACCGCGTGGGCGACGAGGCCGCCCATCGGATCGTGCCGGATCAGGTCCCGCAGCCGCGAGCGGCAGGAACGCCCCTCGTTGCCCGGGTAGAGATGCTTGCCGAGCCCGACCGCGTGGGCCAGGGCGGCGAGTGCTGCCGTCCGTGGGTCCGGCGGCACACCGGTGCGGATCGCCGCATCGAGTCGGGCCCTGATCTCCCGGCTGATGGCCGTCTCCGTCGCCTGATAGCGCGTAGTCGGCAGCACTCCGCACATCTGGCTGCTCACGGCATGAACCATGCCGCACCGCTCCAGATGCGAAAGATATGTCTGGCGCAGGCCGAGCCTCGGCCCGCCTATCCAGTGGACGGCGCGCACCGGGCTGCCGCGACGGCGCAGCAACTCGAGCGCGGAGTCCAGGGTTGGATCTCCGGTCGGCCGTGGCATGACCACGGCAATGCGGTCCCCATCTGGGGCTATCCGTCCCGCCAGAGCCAGCTCCACTAGCTGCGCTCCCGCGAGACCGAGGTCGAGCGACTGCGGCTGCGCCGTGGTACCCGTGGCTGGGTCCAGGGCGAGCAACAGAAGCTCCTCCGGAATTGTTCTGCGGCTCCTGCCCATCCATGCCTCCCCGCGTGGATGAGTGACAGGGTGACCCCTCTCACAATGTTCTGTCGAGAGTGCCTGGTCGAAATGTAGGGAACCGCCAGTTATGTCGTTACCGTCTGGCAACCATGAGGCGGTACATAACGCCCGTTAGCACCCACCACCCGGGTCGGAGCAACGGACACTGTTAACTGGTTACGCGTACGGCAGGCACTTCAGGAGGCACGGTGGCGGGCGAGTCCCCCGACAGGTCGAAGCAGCAGCAGTCGTCGGGGGAGACGACGCGACAGGGCGACGCGGTTCCGCCAGAACCCTCCGCCCCTCCACGACCTGCGAAATCCCCCTCGGACCCACGCACACTGCTGGGCCGGGAGAGCGACCGGAACACCGACGAGGAACGCGGGAGCACGGACTCCGACGCCGCGAAGGGCGCCGAAGCGGACTCCGGACCGGACGCGGAGCCGGCCGTTGAGCCGGACTCCGACGCTGCGGACGCCGGCGAGAGCACAAGCGCGGCGCACCCCGCAGACAGCCCGGTGGACCAGCCGACGACGGCGTTCACCTTCCGCGCCCGGGATGCCGAACGCGCGAAGGGCTCCGAGGGCTCGAACAAGCCGAAGGGCGCCGGGAACGCGAAGGGCGCAAAAGACTCGACGGAGACCAAGAGCGCGAAGAGCACGAAGAGCACGAAGAGCGCAGCGGGTTCGAAGAGTTCGAAGCCGGCCGGGAGCGCCAAGAAGGACGCTGCTGACGGCTCGTCCGACGCCGAGGGCGCGGAGAGCCCGGCGGCGCCCAAGGGATCGAAGCGCTCCACGAGCAGCAGCAGCGGCAAGAAGCCGAAGGAAACGGCGAGTTCGGGCGCGGGCTCCGGTTCCGGTGCCGGTGCGGGCTCCGGCTCCGGAACCGGCGCCAAGGCCGAGAAACCGCGGGGCGCGGACGACGACACCGCCGGTACGGGCGGTACGGCCCGCAAGCACGACGAGCGCACGACCATGCTGCGTATACCGACGTCTGCCGCATCCGCGGCAGCCTCGAAGTCCGAGGACGCGGACGCGGACGGCACCGACGCACCAGTAGCCGAGCCTGAGGAGACCGAGTCGGCCGGCGCGGCAGAGGCCTTCAACGCCCTGTCCCCCGAACCGGAAAACGAGTCCGGGTCGGGTTCCGCATCCGAGGCACCGCCCGAGGCCGAAGCGGACACCGAAGCCGAAGCGGATGCCGAGGCCGGAAGCTCGGAGAGTTCGGGAGTTGAGCCCGAACGCGCCCCCAACTCCGAGCCCGAGGTGGAGGTTGACACCCCATCGGGCGTCAAGCCCTCTGCCGGTGCGGCGGCGGAACCGAAGCCCGCAGCCAAGTCCGAGCCCGAACCCGGTTCGAAGGCAGAGCCCGGGCCGAAGTCCGAGGCCGGCGCCGAGCCCGAAGCCGACTCGGCGACCGACAGCGAAAAGGACAGCGACAGCGACGACTCCGGTACGGAGAAGCCTGCCGAGGCGGACGACGCCGAGAAGTCGGCGACCGCCGCCGCGGCGGCGAAGTCGCCTGCTCCCTCCGCGAAGTCGGAGCCCGCAGAGTCCGACGCCGCCGACACCGACGCAGCGGCGGACTCCAGCACCGACCCGGACACCGACGCAGCCCGACCGGCGGACGCCAAGCCGGGCGCCGAGCCGGGCGCCAAGCCCGGCGCCGAGCCAGACTCCGAGCCGGACGCCAAGCTCGCTTCCGAGCCCGGCACCGCCGGGTCGGCGGACGAGCCGGAGCGGGCCAGTCGCTTCGTACCGCTGCGGTCGCTCGACGAGCCGCCGCGGCCCCCGGCTCCGCCCGCGCAGCCGCCCGCACCGCCCGCCGGTGCGCCGCTGCCGTCGGCCGAGCCGCCGGAGGCCGAGCGAACCCGCCAGCAGCCACTGCCGCCCGTACCGGGGCAGCGTCCGCTGGATCTGCTGGCCCAGTTGACGAACAAGCCCGCGCCGCCCGAGACCCCGATCCGGACCCTCGTCCGCCGGGTCAAGATCTGGACTCCGCTGCTGGGCCTGCTGGTTCTCGTCGTCATAGGGGCACAGTTGCTGCGTCCGCTGCCGGACCCCGAGTTGAAGCTGACGACGCAGGCGACGCACACCTTCGACGGCGAGAAGCCGACCATCGCCTGGCCGGACCGGGGCCAGGCGGCGCTGGAGGTGGAGGGGCTCGGTTCGCTCGGCACCTCGGGCGACCAGAAACCCGTCCCGATCGCAAGTGTCGCCAAGACGATGACGGCCTATCTGCTGCTTCGCGACCACCCGATGAAGGCGGGTGCGGACGGCAAGAAGATCCCCGTCGACAAGCAGGCGGAGGACGATGCCGGGCTGAGCGCGCAGGGCGAGTCGACGGTCGACGTCAAGGAGGGCGAGACGCTCACCCAGCGGGAGGCCCTCAACGCCGTGATGATCGCCTCCGCGAACAACGTCGCGCGCCTCGTGGCCCGTTGGGACTCCGGCACGGAGAAGGCGTTCGTCGAGAAGATGAACAAGACCGCCGACGAGCTGGGGATGAAGAACACCACGTACACCGACCCCAGCGGGCTCCGCAAGGAGACGGTCAGCACTGCCCGGGACCAGGTGAAGCTCGGCAGGGCGGCGATGAAGCACGAGGCGTTCCGCGAGTCGGTGCGGCTGCCCTCGTACAAGGACCGCAACGGCAAACAGCAGAACAACTGGAACCGGCTGGTGCCCGAGTTCGGCACGGTCGGCATCAAGACCGGTACCACCACGGCAGCCGGCGGCAACCTCCTGTTCGCCGCGGAGAAGGAGATCGGCGGCACCCGGCAGCTGATCATCGGTGCGGTGCTCTCGCAGCACCAACCGCCCATCATCGACTCGGTGTTGGCCGCCGGGAAGGATCTGATCCTCTCCGCCCAGGACGCCCTGGAGTCGGAGGTCGTCCTCAAGAAGGGCGCGGTGGTCGGAGCGGTCGACGACGGGTTGGGCGGCAGGACGCCGCTGGTCGCGGCCGAGGAGGTCGCGGCCGTCGGCTGGCCGGGGCTGAAGGTCGAACTCGGTCTGGCCGAGGGCAAGAAGGGCCTTCCCCGGGAGGCGGAGGCAGGCACCGCGGTCGGCAGGGTGACGGTCGGCAGCGGGCCGGGGCAGGTGAAGGTCCCGGTGACGCTGCGCGAGGAGCTGACCGAGCCGGGTACGGGAGCACGCCTGACCCGCATCTTCTGACGGCCCCGCGGAGCAGCCCGCCGGCGTTCCGGGCGGGAGTCCGCCGGCGTTCCGGGCGACGAACTCCCTGCCGCCGTACGGGAGTTCAGGAGCACAGAACGCCGTCCGGTCCCGAACCACGGGACCGGACGGCGTTCTCGCACCGCGGCGCAGGCCCGCCCGAGCGCCGCGCGGCTACGCCTCGGCGAGCTTCCCGCCGGGGCCCAGAACCAGCTTCGCGAACCGCTCGCCCAGGTGCTCGTGGGCGGCGGCGTCGGGGTGGAGCCTGTCCGGGAGCGGCAGCCGCTCGTGGTCCTGCTCGCCGTAGAGCTCCCGCCCGTCGAGGTAGTGCAGGTGCGGGTCCTCGGCGGCTCGCTGCTCGACGATGCGGGCCAGTTCGGCGCGGATGACGTTCAGCGTGAGCTTTCCGCTCTCCACCTCGGCCGGGTCGCCGGTGGCCAGGAAGGAGAGCCGGCCCTCACCGATCGCGGTGAGGTCGGGCGCCAGCGGCCCCGGGGTGTCCTCGTGGATCGGGCACAGGATCGGCGAGACGACCAGCAGCGGGGTGTGCGGATGACCGTCGCGCACGGTGTCGAGGAAGCCGTGCACGGCCGGGCCGAAGGCACGCAGCCGCATCACGTCCTTGTTGACGATGTTGATGCCGATCTTGATGCTGATCACGTCCGCCGGTGTGTCGCGCATCGCCCTGGCGGTGTACGGGTCGAGCACGGCGTTGCCGCCGAAGCCGAGGTTGGTGAGCCGGACGCCGGCGCTGCGGGCGGCCAGCGCGGGCCAGATCGTGGCGGCGCTCGCCGCGTCGGAGCCTTGGCTGATGGAACTGCCGTGGTGCAGCCAGCGGCGCCCGCCCGGGGCGACGGGGTGGACGGGCGCGTCGGTGCGCAGCGCGACGAGGTCGGTGATCTCGTTGTAGGGCAGCCAGATCTCGACGGTCTTGGGTCCCGGCGGCAGCGTGGCGAAACGGACGGTGCCGACCGGCCCGGGGGTGAGGTCGGGCGTCCGGCCGCTCATATCGGTCAGGAGGACGTTGCCGCCCGTGGTGGTCGCCGTGTCGTGGGGTTCACCGTCGACCAGCAGGTCGTACCGGCCGTCCGGGCGCGGCGGTGCGCCCTCGTACGCCATCTTGGTGCGGACGGTGTCCAGTTCGACAGAGCTCGCCTCGGTGCCGAACACCAGTCGTACGCCCGAGGGTTGGGACTCGGCGACGCTCAGATAGCCGTCGCTCACCTGCGCCCGGGCGCGGGCGGGGAGTCGGTGGGGGCGCAGGCCCTGCGCGGTCCGCTCCAGTTCCAGGGCTCCGTGCAGATAGGTCTCGTCGGGGACTGTGCTGGTCCAGTGGCCCTGCGGCGTGGCGCCGGATGCGTCGTGCTCGTCGTTCATGGGGCACAGACTGCCAAGCCGGCGGGCGGGGCGCACTCGGGTATCCCGGGGGCGCACGCCCGGCTCACAGGCCACGGTGCCCGACTTCCGGTCGTCGCAAAGGCGTTGTTCCAGGTGGGCGGCGTGCCACGTACGCTCGAAGCATGACCTCACACGCGCAGGTACCAACCGCCAACGCGATGCGCCGCGCGCTGCGCAGGGCCAGGGACGGCGTGGCTCTGGACACCGCTGAGGCCGCGGTGCTGCTCCAGGCTAGGGGGGAGGATCTGACCGCGCTCAGCGCGGTCGCCGCCCGGGTGCGGGACGCGGGTCTGGCGGCCGTCGGCCGGCCCGGCGTGCTCACGTACTCGCGCAAGGTCTTCGTGCCGCTGACGCGGTTGTGCCGGGACCGCTGCCACTACTGCACCTTCGCCACCGTGCCGGGCAAGCTGCGCAAAGAGGGCGAGGACATGTTCCTCTCCCCCGACCGGGTGCTGGCCATCGCCCGCCAGGGCGCCGAACTCGGTTGCAAGGAAGCGCTGTTCACGCTCGGCGACCGTCCCGAGGACCGCTGGCCGCAGGCGAGGGAGTGGCTGGAGTCGCGCGGCTACGACGACACCCTCGCCTATGTGCGGGCCGTCTCGATCATGGTGCTGGAGGAGACGGGCCTGCTGCCCCATCTCAACCCCGGTGTGCTGAGCTGGTCCGACTTCCAGCGGCTGAAGCCGGTTTCGGGGTCGATGGGCATGATGCTGGAGACCACCGCGACCCGGCTGTGGTCCGAGCCGGGCGGTCCGCACCACGGCTCGCCGGACAAAGAGCCGGCGGTGCGGCTGCGGGCGATCGAGGACGCCGGCCGGTCCAACGTCCCCTTCACCACCGGCATTCTGATCGGAATCGGCGAGAGTTACGAGGAGCGGGCCGAGTCGATCTTCGCGATGCGGCGCATCCAGCGCTCGTACCAGGGTCTGCAGGAGATCATCGTGCAGAACTTCCGGGCCAAGCCGGACACCGCGATGCGGGGCATCGCGGACGCGGAGCTGACGGAGCTGGCCGCCACGATCGCGGTCGTCCGGCTGATCCTCGGTCCGGCGATGCGGGTGCAGGCGCCGCCCAATCTGGTGGGCCGCGAGTACGCGATGATGATCGGCGCAGGTATCGACGACTGGGGCGGCGTCTCGCCGCTCACTCCCGACCATGTGAACCCCGAGAGCCCGTGGCCGGTGATCGAGGATCTGGCCGAGCGCACCGCCGAGTCGGGTTTCGAGCTGCGCGAGCGGCTGACGGTCTACCCCGAGTTCCTGCGCCGCGGTGAGCCCTGGCTCGATCCCCGACTCACGCCGCACGTACGGGCGTTGGCCGACCCGGAGACCGGGCTGGCCCGGGAGGGGGTGCGCCCGAGCGGGCTGCCGTGGCAGGAGCCGGACGAGGTGTTCACCGGCGGCGGGCGCACCGAGCTGCACCGCACCATCGACACCGAGGGCCGCACCGGCGACCGCCGGGAGGACTTCGACGAGGTCTACGGCGACTGGGAGGCGCTGCGCGAGCAGGCCGCGCCGGGAATGGTGCCCGAGCGAGTGGACTCGGACGTGCGGGAGGCGCTCGGTCGCGCCGCAGACGACCCCGAACGCCTCAGCGACGCCCAGGCGTTGGCGCTGCTGCACGCGGAGGGGCCGGCCCTGGAGGCGCTCTGCCGGATCGCGGACGAGCTGCGCGCGGACACCGTCGGCGAGGACGTGACGTACGTCGTCACTCGGAACATCAACTTCACCAACGTCTGCTACACCGGCTGCCGCTTCTGCGCCTTCGCCCAGCGCCGCACCGACGCGGACGCCTACACGCTCTCGCTGGACCAGGTCGCCGACCGGGCCGCGCAGGCGTGGGAGGTGGGCGCCGTCGAGGTCTGCATGCAGGGCGGCATCCATCCGGACCTGCCGGGCACGGCGTACTTCGACATCGTGCGGGCAGTCAAGCAGCGGGTGCCGGACATCCATGTGCACGCCTTCTCGCCGATGGAGATCGTCAACGGCGCGACCCGCACCGGGATGTCGATCGAGGACTGGCTGGCGGCGGCGCGGGAGGCGGGCCTGGACTCCGTCCCGGGCACGGCGGCGGAGATCCTGGACGACGAGGTGCGCTGGGTGCTCACCAAGGGCAAGCTGCCGGCCGCCACCTGGATCGAGGTGGTCAGCGCCGCGCACCGGCTCGGCCTGCGCTCCTCCTCCACGATGATGTACGGCCACGTCGACCAACCCCGCCACTGGCTGGGCCACTTGAGGACGCTGGCGCGGGTGCAGCAGGAGACCGGCGGATTCACCGAGTTCGTCACGCTGCCGTTCATCCACACCAATGCGCCGGTCTATCTGGCCGGGATCGCCCGGCCGGGGCCCACGATGCGGGACAACCTGGCGGTGACCGCGATGGCCCGGCTGCTGCTCCATCCGCATGTGCCCAACATCCAGACGAGCTGGGTCAAGCTCGGCGCCGAGGGCGCGGCGCGGATGCTGCGTTCAGGGGCGAACGACCTGGGCGGCACCCTGATGGAGGAGACCATCTCGCGGATGGCGGGCTCCTCGTACGGCTCCTACCGCTCGGTGCGCGGGCTGGAGGAGATCGCGGAGCTGGCGGGCCGTCCGGCGGTTCCCCGCACCACGCTGTACGGCCCGGTGCCCGAGGAGCGGGTGGCCGCGGCGCGGGCGCGGGACGGGCAGTTGCCCGAGCTGCTGCCGCTGGCGGAAGAGTAAGTTCCGGTTGTTCCCGAGGTGGCCGGATGTGCACCGGAAGAGGACCGTGCGGGCGAATGTTTCCCTGTTTGCCAGAAGAAACTGACGGAACACATGCCTTCGCCGGCGCCGGACGGAGAAGTACTGGTTTGCGGTAGGTGCTGCGCTCACCGCAGAGCGCGGCACCTACCGCCACTGCTGGGCGATGCCTCCGAGAGCGGACGCGGTCCGTGACCGCAGAGCCGGGTTGCGTCGGCTGTCCCTGTTGAACTCGACGTGCACGAAGGGGACTTCGTACCGCTCGGCCACGATTCCCTGCTCGTTGGTGCGGCCCTCCAGACGGCACCTCTGCGACCAGGCGCGACAGACCGCGAACCCCTGCCGGGCCAGGTCCGCGACCAGCGACTTCGCAGCCGCCTCGCCGTGACCACCGCTCCCGGACGAGACGAGCGCGTCGAAGCCCGGAACACTGTCGTCGGCGAAACCGTGCAACTGGAGGCCGGGCAGCCCGCGCCGAACCGTCTCCCGCACGATCTGATGGAAGACCGTGTCGGTACGGTGCGCGACATCCGCCGCGTCCGTCTCGCCCGCGTCCCGGTGTGCCCCGGCGAGGATCAGGACCCCGCCGGGCGCGCCGCGCAGCACCTCCGCGCCGAGCAGTTCGGTGTCGAGGTCGGCGACCGGGTGCGGCACCTGCACCGACCAGCCCGGCGCCCCGTTCCGGTCCAGGTAGACCCTCCCCCAGCCGCGGGTGCCGCTGCCGTCCGCCTGCTCCCGCGCGTCGGCGACCTCCAGGTAACTCCGCCCGCTCTCCCGGTCCTTGAGTGCGGTGACGGCGTACCCGACCTCCCGCAGCCGCCGCTCGGCGCGCTCGCGCTCGCCGGCCAGCAGCAGCCCGACCCCGTCCGCCACCGCGCCCCGCTCGGCGCGGGTCGGCTCGTGGTGGACACGGCGTTCGGCGACACCCGCGGCGAACTCCCGCACCCGCTCCCGCAGATCGACCGTGGCGGCACTGCCGTTCAGCGCGCTGTCCGTATCGCGGGACTCCCCGGTTGTGAGGATCATCACCGCGAGTGCCGCCGCGAGCGCCACTGCGGCCGCGATCACGACGCGTACCCGCATGAGTTGTCCGTACATATCACTCAGACGGTACTTCCCTTCCACTCGACGTCCAAGGCGAAAGCGTTCGCAAATGTGATGTGGTTGTGAACCACATGTTCGGTTCACGGGGACGTCGTGCGGCAGTCACAACTGTCGAAGATCCTGTCTGCGAACACGGCGGCGAGATCCGCGCCGCCGTTCGGTCAGTTCCCTCAGTTCCGTCCGCCCCACCGGCACCGGACCACCGGCTCACCCCTTCCGACAGGCATGTCTGCACACACCGCACCCCGGCACCGGGGCCCCCACCCCCACGCCCGTGAATCGCCCGAGCACCTCCGCCCGCCCGCGGCCCCCGATCCCTCCGCGGCGCCCGACGCCACCCGACCTTCCCCGGCCGGCCCTGCCCAGAAGCCGTCCCGGACTTCGGCGCCTTCCGACGACAGAGCACCGGACGCCGAGAGGAGCCCTCCGTTGGCTGCTTCGCGACCCGAGCGGCGGCACCGGATCCGCCGACGGGCGGACATGTCCCTGCTGGGCGGCATACGCCCTCCCATAGCGGCGCTGTCGGCCCTGCTCCTGGCTCTGGCCGGCACCACCGCGTTCAGCCTCGGCTCGGTCGAGGACAAGGCGCTGCCCGAAGCCGTCCTCACCTCACAGCAGCACATCGCCGAGGACGCGGCCGTCTCGCTGCGCTCCTCGCTCGACGAGACCGTGACCGATCTGCGGCGCGTCACCGGCCACTTGAGCTCCGGGCGGCAGATCTCGGCGGACGAGGTGCTCGACGCCGTCGGCGACACCAACCAGCGGCGCCGCGGCGCCGCCGTCGTCGAACTGGGCTCCGGCCGTCTGCTGGCGGCACGCGGCGAGACCGTACCGCTGAACTCCTTCGACGCCCGTGAGCTCGCCGAGCAGGACGAGTGGCGGCCGATGCTCGTCGAACTGGCGGGCGGCGAACACCGGTTGCTCTCCTTCGGCCTGCTGGCCGTGCGCGGACAGGAGCCGAGGCTCGCCGTCACCACCAACAGCCTCCGGCTGCCGGACAGTTGTGCCGCCGGAGCCGCCGAGAGCGAGGAGAACGCCCGTACGCTCGCCGTCGTCGACGAGCACGGCGAAGTGGTGGGGCCCGCCCGAGACCGGGACACCCGCGCCGAACACCGCCGGAACGCCCAGGCGTTCGCGCCGGGGCCGCAGGACACTCAGGACACGTCCCGGGACCCCCAGGACGCCTCACAGGCCCCGCAGCGCACGTCCCCGGGACCGTCGGAGGCGGTGCCGGGGGCTTCGGCGCCGCGGACGGCACACGCACCCGGGCGGCACCACGACCCCCACGCCGTCACCGCGGTACACGCCGCAGACCGGGCGGACGGGGAGGGCCCGTCGCCGTCCGCGGAGCAACTGGCCTCCTTCTCGCGGCAGGCGGTGGAACGCACCGCGAGCCACGCGCCGGGCGAGACCGGGACGGCGGTCGGCTTCCCCGGCCCCAGCGGCCATCTGCTGGGCGAGCGGACCGACGGCGAACGGGGCGACCGCGCGGTCGCCGGCTACGCCCAGCTCACCGCCCCGCCGGACGGCCCGAAGTCGCCGGCCGGTGAACTCGGCCTGACCGTCGTCGCGATGACCGCCGTCAGCGAGACCGCTTCCGCCGGAATCGACCCGCTGTACGGGCTCTTTGCCGCGGCGGCGCTGCTCGGTGTCGGCGCACTGACGATCTGGCTGCTGGTCGGCCTGGTGCAGCGTCCGCTGCTGGGACTGTTCCTGGAGAGCCGCAGGCTCGCCCGCGGCGAACTGAACCGCCCGGTGGCCGTTGCGCGCTTCGGCGAGGCGGCCCGGGCGGGGCGGGCACTGGAACGTCTGCGCCGCCAACTCCTCGGCGAGCACGACGCAGACGGCTGCCGCGGCGAGGACGGCCGCCGGGACGCAGACGGCCGCGGCGTGGCCCGGACGCGAATGCCGCGCAGCTGCCCCGGCGCCCGAGCCCTGCTGGTGCTGTGCGGGGTGCTGATGCTCGTCTGGTGCGCGCCGCTGGCCGCCCTCGTCAACCGGGCCGACACCGACGGCGTACCGCCGCAGTTGGTCAGCGACCAGCGCGATCGCACCGGCACCGTGAGCGACCGGGTGCGCCGTGCGCTCAACGAGGGCCACTCCGATCTGGCCTCGATCGCCCGGCTGGTCGACGGTCGTGCACCGCAGAGCCGGTTGGTGCCGCTGCTGGAGCGCACCATGCACGAGCACCAGCGCTACGAGTCGCTCTACGTGCTCGACGCCCGCGGCAACACCGTGGCGCACACGGGCAGTTCGCCCAGCCACCCGGCGGGGCGGCGGCCCGCGCAGCGCGGACTGGCCGTGCTCGGCGAGGGCGGCAGGGTGCCGGTCGTCGCCGGCTACGCCCCGGTGGCCGGCGAGCGGGGCCTGACCGTGGTCGGGGAGTTCCGGATCGCCCATCTGAACGCGCTGCTGACCCAGCCGGGCCTCGGCCAGGTGAGACTGGTCGACGAGACGGAGCGGGTCATCGGCGGCAGCTCCGGCTTTGTGGCCTTCGAGCAGTTGGACGACAGCCGGCTCAGCGCGCTGATGGCCGAGTCGAGAGCCCCGAACTCGCGTGCAGGCACAGGGCGTTCCTCGGCGTACGGCGCGTCTGCGGACGCGCCGTACGCCGAGGCCCGGAACGCGGCGGCCGACCGGCTGCCCCGGCCGACCGCCGATGTCCACGGGCCGGGCGGCGACCGCCGTATCGCCGCAGCCGCTCCGGTGCTCGGCGGCGGCCCCGCCGACAATCTCGGTTGGTCCACAGTGAGTTGGCAGGCCCCGGACGGACTGGCCCTGCCCGCCTACCAGTTGGAGAACCGTACGGTGCTGGTCGGTCTGCTCGGCCTCACCGCCACGGTGGCCTGCCTGGGCTGGCTGCACATCGTGGTCGTCCGCCCGTTGCGCGAACTGGTGGGCCGCGCCGAGGCGTTGGCCGACGGCGACCGCCGCACCGTGCTCTTCCCCCGCCACCACGACGAGGTCGGCGCGATCACTCGCAGCCTGGAGATCGTCCGACAGCAGCTCCAGGAACAGCACAAGCGGGGCGGCGCGGTTGCCGTCCCGGCCGGAAGGAACTGATCGCCCGTGCTCTTCCTCTACACCGTGCTCGTGGTGTGCTGCGCGGCCCTGCTGGTCGCCGGAGTGATCGAGCAGCGCCGCCACTTCGCCAATCTCGAACACATCCCCGTCCGGGTGCTGGTCAACGGAATCCGCGGCAAGAGCTCCATCACCCGGCTGTGCGCGGGCGCGCTGCGCGGCGGGGAGCTCACCACCGTCGCCAAGACCACCGGCACCGCGGCGCGTTTCATCCATCCCGACGCCACCGAGGAGCCCGTTCACCGCAAGTTCGGCATCGCCAACGTCGTCGAGCAGATCGGGATCGTCCGCAGGGCGGCCTCCTGCGATCCGGACGCCCTCGTCATCGAGTGCATGGCGGTGATGCCCGCGCTCCAGGAGATCAACCAGAGCAAGCTCATCCGCTCCACCATCGGCGTCCTGTGCAACGTGCGCGAGGACCATCTGGAGGAGATGGGCCCCACCCTGGACGACGTGGCGCGCTCGCTGTGCCGTTCGATGCCCGAGGACGGCATCTGCGTCACAGCGGAGAAGGACCGCTTCGCGATCCTCCAGCAGGAGGCGGACGCGCGGCGCTGCCAACTCCTGTACGCCGACCCGGAGTCGGTGAGCGACGAGGAGCTGCGCGGCTTCAGCTGGTTCACCTTCAAGGAGAACGTCGCCGTCGCGCTCAAGGTCGCCGAACTGCTGGGGATCGACCGCGCCACCGCACTGCGGGGCATGTACGACGCGCCCCCGGACCCCGGCGTCCTCTCGGTCGAGCGCTACCGCACCCCCGAGGGGAAGCGGCTGCGCTTCGCCAACGTCTTCGCAGCCAACGACCCCGAGTCCACTCTGATGAACATCAACCAGCTCCTCGAACTCGGCCCGATCCAGCGGCCGTTGAGCGTGGTCGTCAACTGCCGTCCGGACCGGGTCGAGCGCAACGGGCAGATGGGCCAGCTGGTTCCCGAGCTCGCTCCCGAGTCCGTCTTCCTCATCGGCCACCCGACCAGGTCCGCCCTGGACGCCGTGCCCGCCGACTGGCGGCACCTCGTCGTCGACCTGGGCGGAGACAGGCGGGACGCCGGGGAGTTCGTGCCCGCACTGCTCGAACTGCTGCCCGACGGCGCTTCGTTGGCCTCGATCGGCAACATCCACGGGCAGGGCGAGGCGCTGCTGGAACATCTTCACGACCTCCCCTCCGACGACAGCACCCCCGACACCCCGGCCGAGAGCCCGCCCGCGCGGGACCCCTCGTCGCCCTCCGAGAGCCCGCCCGCGCGGCCCGGGCCCGGCCCGCGCCCGTACGACCATCCCCCCACCGGTCCAGGAGAACCCCGTTGATCCCCGCAGTGCTCACCCCGGAGATAGCCGCCGTCGGCATCGCTCTGGGCCTGATGTTCTCCCTGGTCTGCTACCTGACCACCAACCTCTCCCCGGGCGGCATGATCACCCCGGGCTGGCTGGCCCTCACGCTCGCCGAGGACCTCCAGCACGCGGCGATGGTCGTCGGCGTCACCGCGCTCACCTTTCTGTGCACGGTGCTCGTCCAGCGCTGGGTGATCCTGTACGGCAAGCGGCTGTTCGCCGGGGTGGTGCTGATCGGCGTCATCCTCCAGGCGACCCTCACCCTGGTGCTGCGGCACGAGTTCCCGCTG
Source organism: Streptomyces tardus (assembly GCF_018101125.2). Classification (GTDB taxonomy): domain Bacteria; phylum Actinomycetota; class Actinomycetes; order Streptomycetales; family Streptomycetaceae; genus Streptomyces; species Streptomyces tardus. The sequence goes on from NZ_JAELVF020000001.1 coordinate 873,337, forward strand.
ATGTTCTCCAACCAGACCCTGGGCTTCATCGTGCCGGGACTGATCGCGTACCAGCTCGTGCGCCAGCCCAGGCTCCCCACCGTCATCGCCACCGGCTCCGTGACGCTGATGACCTATGTGGTCCTGACGGCCGGAATCCTGCTCGGTGTGATGCCGACCGCCTGACGCGCGGTACGGCCACGCGCCCGCCCGCACGGACCGCACCCCCGGGCCCACTCCCGCGCACGCACACCTGCACGCACCGCACGACCACGCCGTGTCGATCCACGGACCCCACGCCCTCGGAACAGACCGGAGCGAACCCGCATGACCACCAGGATGACCGTCAAGCCGCGTCCCGTACTGCACAGCGTCACCGCGCTGGCGCTCCTCGCGGCGGGCACCTGCTTCACCCTCGAACTCCGGAAGGCGGAGGCGGGGAGCCCCCCGCCCGCCCCCGCGCTCGCCGAGAACGCCCTCGCCGCGCCGCTCGCCGCGCCCGGCGCAGCCGAGCGCGAACCCCTGGACCGCAGCTGGCAGCGGCTGCGCAACCCCGACCGTTCCGTACTGCGCGGCGCGGACGGGGAGTTGCTGGCGACGTTCACCGACGGCGCCCGTACGGCGACGCTCACCGGGCCGAGCCGCAGCTTCACCGAACCGGAGCACACCGGCGCCCGGATCGTCACCATCGACTGGGTACGGCTGCTGCCGCGGGCCTGGGAGCAGGGCGCCGAACGGGAGCGGTGGTTCACCGCCTGGCTGCGGCAGCAGCTCGGCAGCACCGAGGCCGACCTCTTCGCGTACGCCTTCCAGTACACCGCGGGCGCCGCGGTCCGGAAGGACCGCGACGGGGTCCCGTACGCGGGCGACGCCTCGTTCGGGCCGCTGCCGAAGGGCTCGCAGAACGCCTCGGACCGGCTGAAGCAGTCCGACGTCCCCGACTACCTCGGGACCCCCCACACCTTTCCGGACGGCACCACCGTCCGGCCCGACCCGCAGCGGTACCGCTCGCTGGACTGCAGCGGCTATCTGCGCACCGTCGTCGGCCACCGCGGCGGGTACCCGCTGGCCCCGGACGACGAGGCGGGCGGCGGACTGCCGCGCACCGCCGACGCGATGGCACGCTCCGGGCTCGGCGCCGAGGTCGTCCCACCGGCCCCCGGCAGCGCGGGAGGCACCGGTCGGCCCGCTTCGCTCGACACCCTCCACCCCGGGGACCTGGTCTTCTTCGAACTGAGGCGCAACGGCGGGCGTCTCGACCACGCGGGGCTCTACCTGGGCAGGGACACCGACGGGCACCAGGTCTTCATCTCCAGCCGGGCCGAGGCCGACGGCCCGACCGTCGGCGACACCGGCGGCGCCTCCCGGCTCGACGGCGAGGGCTACTACGCACAGGCGTTCCGGATGGCCAGGCGCCTGTGACCCGGTCCGCGAGGCGGCCCGCACATGGTGGCGGTGATGTGACGCATCGCGCACATCAGTCACAAGCTGGTGAATTCCCCCGCCCCCGTGTTCCGGCATCCGAACGCGTGTGCTTGGCTGACCGGCGTTCACTTGCCCGTTGCAAGGAACTGTCGTCGGGCAACTCGGCAGAAGGAGAACACCGGTGCGGGGGAAAAGGGGCCGCCGCGCCCTCTGGATCACGATGCTGTGCCTGGCCCTGCTCGTGGCAGCGGGTTTCACCGGCCGTCAACTGCTTGCGGACGGCGAGAAGTCCGATCCGATCGTGGTGGGCTCCGGCGCGTACCCGACCTCGCTCGACCCGGCCGCCGCCTACGACGACGGCTCCTGGGCGCTGTACAGCAACATCTACCAGGGCCTGTTGACCTTCTCCGCGGGCTCCGCGCGGCCGGTGCCGGACGCTGCCGAACGCTGCGGGTTCGCCGGGCAGGAGTCGAAGGTCTACCGCTGCACCCTCCGCACGGACCTGAAGTTCAGCAACGGCGACCGGCTCACCACCCACGACGTGCGGCACTCGATCGAGCGCATCACCAGGATCGAGCACGCCCAGGGCCCCGCGAAGCTTTTCGACACCCTCGACACCATCAGGACCCGCGACCAGGACATCGAGTTCCGGCTGAAGACCGAGGACGCGACGTTCCCGTTCAAACTGGCGGGTGCCGCCGGTTCCATCGTGCCCAGCGGCAGCTACCCCGAGGACGGCCTGCTCAGAGGAGACCGGGCGATCGGTTCCGGCCCCTTCGAACTGGCCGACTACCGGGCGAAGAAGCACGCCGAGCTCGTCCCGAACGACAGCTACCGGGGAGCCCAGGACAAGCCGTCGGGGCCGGTGGAGGTGCGCTGGTTCACCGAGGCCGGCGCGCTCAAGAAGGCGTGGGAGCAGCGCGAGATCGATGTCAACGACGGAGGGCTGCCGCCGGCCGAGCTGGCCGAGCTCAACCCGTCCGACCCGGACATCACCCTCACCGAGCACTCCGGCACCGACATCCAGATGACGGTGTTCAACACCCGCGAGGACTCGGCCGCCGCCGAGCGGCCGGTGCGCCAGGCGATCGCCGCGGTGCTGGACCGCCAGCGGCTGGCCCGGAAGGTGCACGTGGGCACGGTGGAGCCGCTGTACTCGCTCATCCCGCAGGGCATGACCGGCCACGGCACCCCGTTCTTCGACCGCTACCCCGAGCCCGACACCGCCGCCGCGAGGAAGCTGCTGGAGAAGGCGGACATCACCACCCCGGTCGACTTCGACCTCGCGTACAGCAAGGGGCCGACGGCGACGCGGGAAGCGACCGAGATCAAGCGGCAGTTGGAGGCCACCAAGCTGTTCGAGGTCGACGTCCGCGGCTACGAGTGGGACGACTTCCTCAAGGGCTTGTCCAAGGGCAGCTACGACGCCTACAACCTCGGCTGGGTCGCCGACTTCCCCGACCCGGACACGTACACCGGCTCGCTCGTCGCCTCGGGCAACGCGACGCACAACGGCTACAGCAGCAAGGAGATCGACAGCCTGGTGGCGGAGGTCCGACGCAAGCCCGAGCGCGACCAGACGGTGGCGGACTACCGGAAGATCCACGAGCGGATCGCCCAACAGGTGCCGATCCTGCCGCTGTGGCAGGCGAAGGACTACGTGCTCACCCGGCCCGACATCGCGGGCAGCCAGCATCTCTCCGACAACAGCGGCGTCTGGCGCCTGTGGAAACTGGAGCGGCTGTAGTGTCCGGACGGTGCTGCCGGGGCGATGCCGCCCGGCCCACCGATCCGTCGGCTGGGCTAAGACGTCGCCCGGTGGTACCAGTCCTTCACGCTGCGAGCACTCCCACGGTCCCCAACTGCCCTTGCACGCGGTACTTTCTCACCGTGCGCCAGATTCTTCATACTGTCTATCGGGTGGTCACCCGCCCCTCCCGACCAGCCGCCGTCGCCGCCGCAGCGCTACCCCTGCTGCTGGTCGGCGCGGTGCCCGCGCAGGCCGACGAGGCGGTGCCGCCCGCCGAGATGTCCATCGTCGGCGGCGAGAGACTCGGTCAACCGGGCACCCAGATCGCCCCTCGAAAGGGTGCTCCTTCGCTGCCGAAGAAGAAGCTCAGCGCCCGCGCCTGGGTGGTGGCCGACGCGGAGTCGGGCGAGATCCTCGCCGCGCACAACGCGCACTGGCGACTGGCCCCCGCCTCCACGCTGAAGATGCTCTTCGCCGACACCCTGCTGCCGAAGTTCGACAAGAAGACGAAGTACACCGTGCGCCAGGAGGATCTGGCCGGCATGGGCGCGGGCAGCAGCGCGGTCGGCGTCAAGGAGGACCACCCGTACGAGGTCGACGACTTCTGGAACGGCGTCTTCCTCGCCTCGGGCAACGACGCGGTCCACTCCCTGGTCGCCATGAACGGCGGCATGGCCAAGACCGTCCGCGAGATGAACGAGCGCGCCCACGAGCTCGGCGCGGAGGACACCCACGTCGTCAGCCCCGACGGCTACGACGCCAAGGGGCAGACCTCCTCCGCCTACGACCTCACCCTCATCGCCCGCGCCGCCATGCAGAACCCGGACTTCCGCGACTACGCCGCCACCGTGCGCGCCAAGTTCCCCGGCGAGTACGGCAAGAAGGGCAAGCGCGAGCACTTCGTCGTCGAGACCACCAACCGGCTGATGCGCGGCGACTACGGCCTCGACCCGTACGAGGGCCTGGCCGGCATCAAGAACGGCTACACCACCAACGCCGGCTACACCTTCACCGGCATCGCCCAACGCGGCGACCGCAAGCTGCTGGTGACGGTCATGAACCCGGACAAGGAGAAGAAGGGCGCCGACCGCAACGAGGTCTACCGCGAGACCGCGGCCCTCCTCGACTGGGGCTTCGAGGCCGCCGAGAAGGTGGACGCCGTCGGCGAGTTGGTGCCGCCGCGCGCCGAGCGGGAGAAGCAGGACGGGGAGCCCGGCGACGGCAAGGAGCCCCTGAACGGCGAGCAGGTCGCCACGGACGCCGACCGCGCCTCCGGGGGCGTGGGGGTCGCGATCGGCGTCACCGGCGCCTCACTGGTGGTGCTGGGCCTCACCGGCTACGTCGTTCACCGTCGCTGGCCTCTCCAGCCCGACCGCTCCGCCTCGACCGGTCAGGCGACGAGCCTGCGGGACTGACCGGGGCCGGAGCAGCAGGCGAGGCCGGGGAGGCGGTGCCCTTCCCGGCCTCCCGCACGTCCGGATCCTCCGCCGGATCCACCCCGCCCGGGCCTGCCCCGCCCGGGCCCGCGTCGCGGCGTACGTCCGACGGGGGCACGGTGCCCGCGTCGCGGCCGGCCGCTTCGACCGCCTCCATGGCCCGCGCCGCCTCCGCGGTCTCGGCGGCTTCCTCCGCCTCCGCCTCCGCGCGCTCCCTGGCCAGCTGCGGGCCGGCCGTCGCCGTCCAGGCCGTGCAGAAGAGCGTCAGCTTCGCCATCAGGCTGATCCAGATCAGCAGGGCGATCGGAATGCCGAACGCCCCGTACATGCTCTTGGCCGCGACGCCGCTGAGGTAGCCGCCGAGCAGCAGCTTCAGCAGCTCGAAGCCGACCGCGCCCAGCAGCGCCGCCCGCCAGACCGAGCCGCGCTCGGGCCGTACGCCCGGCACCTCGGTCAGGACGTAGCGCAGCAGCAACATGTCGACCAGTACGGCGGCGAGCACCGGGGTGATCCGCAGCAGCCAGGTCACCGCCGCGGACTCCACTCCCAGCAGGTCGACGGCCCAGTCCACGGCGCTGACCGCGAACGCCGAACCAACGACCGACAGCACGCCGACGAGGCCGAGCCCGACCAGCACGAGCAGGTCCTTCACCTTGCCCGCGAGAAAACCGACCTCCTCCTCGGGCAACTGCCAGACCTCGCGCAGGCACTCCCGCAGCGCCCGTACCCAGCCCAGACCGGTGAACAGCAGCAGCAGCGCCGCGACCGAACCGACGGCACCCGCGTTGTCCACGAAGCTCTGGATGTCGATCCGGTCCGAGATGCCGGGCACCTGGTCGCCCATCCACTGCTCCAGGCGTCCCATCCGGTCCTCGGTCAGCGTCGCGGCGCCCACCGCCGCCGCCAGGGCCAGCATCGGGAAGAGCGCGAGGAAGCTGGTGAAGGTCATCGCGGCGGCCAGCCGGGTCCAGTGCGTGGCCTCCAGACGCTCGTACGCGCGCCAGGGGTGGGTGCGCATCAGTCGAGCGAGATGGGGTCCGACCAGGGGAAGTCGCGTCAGCCAATCCATGGCTGAGTGTCTACCCGATTCGCCGGCTCCCAGGGGTGAGCAACCTGCGCCGACGTGCCCGCGGGCGGGCGGGGCCCGCTCGCGGGCTTCACCGGCCCGCTCTGCGCGGGGACGCCACCGTGCATGCCTTCGCTAACGACGGCGCCCTGGGCGCCCGCGCCCGGCAGCGCGCCGCGGTGGCCGTCCTCGGAGGTCTCGGTGCGACCCGCCCCCGCGGTCGGCCGGGGGCGGCGCTTGCGGCGGTCCGCCCCGCTGGCACGGTTGGCCCGCTCGACGGTGGTCAGGCCGGCGGCGGCGTCGGGCTCGTCCGGAGTGGGACCGGTGTGCACCGCTCCCCGGCTCGCGGGCGCGTCGACCGCGTCGTGGAACCGGAACTCCCGCTGGAGCCGCCAGACTCCGTCGGCGCCCTGCTCGTAGAGGGCGAAGCCGGTCGCCGTCCAGGACGCCTCGAAATCGGCCAGCTCCTCGTACGCCTTGTCCATCGCCTCCTCGGCGATGCCGTGCGCGACGGTCACGTGCGGGTGGTACGGAAAGCTCAGCTCGCGGTCGAGCGGGCCGCCGGGGCTGCGCACCTGCTCCTGGAGCCAGGCGCACGCCGAGCCGCCCTCGACAACCTGGACGAAGACGACGGGCGACATGGGACGGAAGGTGTCCGTACCGGCGAGCCGCATCGAGAAGGAACGTCCCGCCTCGGCGATCGCCGACAGATGCGCCTCGATCCGGGAGCGCCCCTCGTCGTCCACCTCGGTCGGGGGCAGCAGGGTGACGTGGGTGGGGATGCCGTGCGCCGCGGTGTCGCCGTAGCTGACCCGCCGCTCCTGCAGCAGGCTGCCGTACGGCTCGGGAACGGCGATGGACACGCCGAGCGTGTGTGTCCCCACGGTGTCTCCCTTCTCGCTCCGGGTGCTGCGCCGGGGCCGGTCCTCTGCTGGCCAGTGTCCGCGATCGAGCGCCCCGGGGGGCACCGGTCGGTTGTGATTCACACGACGGTCACGCGATTCCCGCCGCCGGGGTGCACGACCGGCACGCGTGACCGCGGGACCGCCCCTTCGCTCCCACCGCGGTGGGAGCGCGCCGGGGCAGCGGGGTCAGGAGACCGGCGGCAGAAACCCGACCCGGTCGTACGCCCGGGCGAGGGTCTCCCCCGCCACCGCGCGCGCCTTCTCGGCGCCCCTGGCCAGAACGGCGTCCAAGGCGGCCGGATCGTCCAGGTACTCCAGCGCCTTCGCGCGGAACGGTGCCACCCACTCGGTCACCACCTCTGCCAGGTCGGTCTTGAGCGCACCATAGCCCTTGCCCTCGTAGCTCTTCTCCAGGTCCGCGACAGTGCTACCCGTGAGAGTGGCGCAGAGCGAGAGCAGGTTGCTCACGCCCGGCTTCTTCTCCGGGTCGTAGCGGATCTCCGACTCGGTGTCGGTGACCGCGCTCTTGATCTTCTTGGCGGTCTTCTTCGGCTCGTCGAGGAGCCAGACGATGCCCTTCTCCGAGGACGCCGACTTGCTCATCTTCGACGAGGGGTCCTGGAGGTCGTAGATCTTCGCGGTGTCCTTCAGGATGTACGGCGCCGGCAGGGTGAAGCTCTCCCCGAACCGGTGGTTGAAGCGGGCCGCGACGTCCCGGGTGAGCTCGACGTGCTGGCGCTGGTCCTCGCCGACCGGGACCTGGTCCGCCTGGTAGAGCAGGATGTCGGCGACCTGGAGGATCGGGTAGGTGAAGAGCCCGACGGTGGTGCCCTCGGCGCCCTGTTTGGCCGACTTGTCCTTGAACTGCGTCATCCGCGACGCCTCGCCGAAGCCGGTGAGGCAGTTCATCACCCAGGCCAGCTGGGTGTGTTCGGGCACGTGGCTCTGGAGGAAGAGCGTGCAGCGCTCGGGGTCCAGACCCGCCGCCAGCAGCTGCGCCACGGCCAGCCGGCTGGACTGCCGGAGGGTGGCCGGGTCCTGGGGAATCGTGATCGCGTGCAGGTCGACCACCATGTAGAAGGCGTCGTGGGTCTCCTGCAACTGCTGCCACTGACGCACCGCACCCAGGTAGTTGCCGAGGTGGAACGAGCCAGCGGTGGGCTGGATGCCGGAGAGCACGCGAGGACGATTGTCAGCCATGGGGGTCATTCTCTCAGAGCCCCGCGGCAGGCTTCCCCGCCCCGGGACCGTACCGGCGACGGGCACCGCTCGGCGTCAACCGGCCACCGTGCGGAGGCGGTTGGGCGACGGGGCGCGGACTCGGGGCGCGCGGGTTCGGTTCTCGCGCCGAGGTTCGGGGCGAATACGACATCCGGCACGACCCTCCGCCTCTGCGCCCTCCGATGGCCGGTACAACTCCCGCGCGGGGTGCCGCTCGGACGTCCGCGCACGGTAGAAAGAGCACACCGCCTGCACGCCTGACGAGTAGGAGCAACACCATGCGTTCGAACGGCACCGACGCCACCGTGTCGGGCTCCGCCGCCCAGGGAGCCACCGCTCCGCGCGGCACCACCGAACAGCTGATCGCCACCGCCGACCAGCACAGCGCGCACAACTACCACCCGTTGCCGGTCGTCGTGGCCTCCGCCGAGGGCGCCTGGATGACCGACGTCGAGGACCGCCGCTATCTCGATCTGCTCGCCGGCTACTCGGCGCTCAACTTCGGCCACGGCCACCCCCGGCTGATCGCCACCGCCAAGGAGCAGTTGGACCGGCTGACGCTCACCTCGCGCGCCTTCCACCACGACCGGTTCGCGGAGTTCTGCACCCAGCTCGCGGAGCTGTGCGGCATGGAATCGGTGCTGCCGATGAACACCGGCGCCGAGGCCGTGGAGACGGCGGTCAAGACCGCCCGCAAATGGGGCTACCAGGTCAAGGGCGTACCGGACGGCCGGGCGAAGATCATCGTCGCCTCCGGCAACTTCCACGGCCGCACCACCACCGTGATCAGCTTCTCCACCGACGAGGACGCCCGGGCGAACTTCGGCCCGTACACCCCCGGCTTCGAGATCGTGCCCTACGGCGATCTGGCCGCGCTGGAGGCCGCGCTCGACGAGCACGGCGAGGACGTGGTCGCCGTCATGCTGGAGCCCATCCAGGGCGAGGCGGGCGTGCTGATCCCGCCGGCCGAGTACCTGCCGGGCGTACGGGAGTTGACGCGCGCGCGGAACGTGCTGTTCATCGCGGACGAGATCCAGTCGGGTCTGGGGCGCACGGGCCGTACGTTCGCCTGCGAGCACGAGGGCGTCGTGCCGGACATCTACCTGCTGGGCAAGGCGCTCGGCGGCGGTGTCGTGCCGGTCTCCGCCGTCGTCTCCTCGCGCGAGATCATGAGCGTCTACCGGCCCGGCGAGCACGGTTCCACCTTCGGCGGCAACCCCCTCGCCTGCGCGGTCGCGCTGGAGGTCGTGGCGATGCTGCGGTCCGGCGAATACCAGGAGCGGGCAAGGGAGTTGGGCGACCACCTCCACCGCGAGCTGCAACTGCTCACCGGCACGGGCAAGGTCGAGGCGGTACGGGTGCGCGGCCTGTGGGCAGGCGTGGACATCTCGCCGTCGTTCGGCACCGGCAGGGAGATCTCGGAGAAGCTGATGGCCCGGGGCGTCCTCGTCAAGGACACCCACGGCTCGACGATCCGGATCGCTCCCCCGCTGGTCATCAGCAAGGAGGACCTGGACTGGGGCCTCGACCAGCTGCGCGCGGTGCTGGCCGGCTGAACCCGGCCCCCGTACGCCCTGTACGCCGGCGGGCTCCGCACCTCTTCGGGCGCGGAGCCCGTCGGGGCGCGGAGCCTGTCGGCGTACGGAGCCTGTCGGCGTACGCGGCTGTCAGTTCTCCAGGTCCCAGAGCCAGCGGCTCCAGATGGCCTCGTTCTCCGCCGCCCATTTGGCGCCCGCGGCCTCCAACGACATGTCGTCGTCGGCGATCAGGCGTGCCACCTCGTTCTGGTCCTCCTGGCCCCAGGTGAAGTTGCGCAGGAAGGCTGCCGCCTTGCCGCCGTTCCGGTCGAAGTCCGCGTTGTGGAACTTCTCCAGGTCTGTCTCCGGGTAGCCGCAGGCGACCTTCTCCGGATCGGCGTCGCAGCCGGTGTAGTGCTCGGGGAGCTTGACCTCGGCGAGCTCGACCTCGGACTCGAGCCAGTGCGGGGTCCACCAGTAGGTGAGGAAAGGTTTCTCGTCCTTGGCGGCCTCGCGCATGAACTCCAGCTGCTTGTCCTCACTGCCGAGGTGTTCTAGCTCCAGGTCGAGGCCGAGGTTGTCGATGATCGCCTGGTCGTGCGACTTGTAGGAGGGGTCGCCCTGGAGGAGCAGGCCCTTCCTGCGCTCGCCGTCGTCCGTGGCGCCCGGTCCTTCGGTGCTGGTGCTGCCGGGACCGCCGCTCTCGGGTTCGCCGGTGGCGGTGTCCTGCGGGCCGCCGTCGCCCGGGCCTTCGCTGTTCTCTTCGCCGCCGCCGTCGGCCGCGAAGAGTTCGGCCTTGTCGTTGAGCTTCTGCCAACGCGTCACATCGCGGTCGGAGTTGGCGAGATAGCGGGGCACGTACCAGCCGATCCGGCCCTTGATGCCCAACTCCCCGGCGGAGACGACGGACTTGCGCTTGCGCACATATGTGTCGCGGCGGCCGGGATGGTCCCAGTCCTCCAGCATGGCGTCCGCCTTGCCGGAGTCCAGCGCCTTCCAGGCCTGCGGGTCGGCCAGCTCCGTGATCTCGACGTCGTAGCCGAGCTCCTTCTTCAGGATGTGGGCGGCAACCGCGACGTTGGCCTGGCCACCCACCCACTTCGAGGCGATGAGTGTGACCTTCTGACCGTCTTCGCTCTGTCCGCCGGAGGACGCGCCCGCCCCGCAGGCGGTGAGCGCCACCAGCACCAGGGCAGTCGTGCCCGCTGCCAGCGCGGTGCGCACGCGGGGTGCGCGAAAGGGCCTGTGCGAATCGCGTATACCAGACATAGGTGTAGTCACCCGGGAGTGAGGGGTTGGCGAGCCCGAAGACTTTAGCAGGGGAGTACGTCGCACAGGGCGTCCAGTGCCGACGGAAAAGCGCGGTCGGTGGGCGCTCCGTACCCGACCACGAGAGCGTCGCGCGGCAACGAGGGGTCGCCCGCGTCCGGCAGGAGCTCCGGATGGCGGTAGGGGCCGAGCCCTTCCAGTTCCACCTCGCGCCAACGGGCCGCCGTGACGACCGACTGCTCGGTGCCGGGCGGGAGTTGGACGACCGCGTGCAGTCCGGCGGCGATTCCGGAGACACGGCAGTCGGGTGCCCGGCGGCCCAGGGTGTCGACCAGCAGATCGCGCCGGCGCCGGTAGCGCAGGCGGGCGGCGCGCACATGACGGTCGTAGCCGCCCGTCTCCAGCAGGTCGGCGAGGGTGAGTTGGTCGAGCACGGAGGAGCGGGACTCGCGTTTGACGGCGCGCACCGCGTCGAGCAGCCGGCGCGGTACGGCCATCCAGGAGAGCCGCAGGCCCGGCGCGAGCGCCTTGCTGGCCGTACCGAGGTAGACCACCCGGTCGGGGTCCAACCCCTGTACGGCGCCGACCGGTTGGCGGTCGTAGCGGAACTCGCCGTCGTAGTCGTCCTCCAGTACGAGTCCGCCGTCGGCACGCGCCCAGTCCACCACCGCGGACCGGCGGCTCGGGTGCAGTGCGGCGCCGGTGGGGAACTGGTGGGCCGGGGTCAGCAGCACCGCCTTCGCGTCGGCGTGCGCCAACTCCCCCACTCGGGCGCCGTGTTGGTCGACAGGGAGCGGACGGGTGCGGACACCCCCGCGTTCCAGCGCCTCCCGGTGCAGCCACAGCCCGTACGCCTCCACGGCGATCGGTCCGGCGATCAACTCGCCCAGCACGCCCAGCACTTCGGAGAATCCGGCGCACACCACCACGCACTCCGCCTCGGTGCGCACACCTCGCACCCGGGAGAGATAGCCGGCCAGCGCACGGCGCAGCTCCGGCCTGCCGAGCGGGTCGCCGTAGGCGAGGGAGCCGGCCGGGGCGGCGGAGACGGCCCGGCGGGCGGCGGCGAGCCACGCCGCGCGGGGGAAGGACGACACGTCGGGGCGGCCCGGACGCAGATCGTGCCGCCCGACCGGAGCGGGTGCGGGCCGCCCGCGGTCCACCGGCTTCAGCGGCACCGGAGCGGCGCTCGCCCCGTGCCGCTCGGCGACGCGGGTGGCCGCGCCCTGCCGCGCGGTCAGCCACCCCTCGGCGACGAGGTCCCCGTACGCGTCCACGACCGTGTTGCGGGCGATTCCAAGGTCGGCGGCCAGATGCCGGGAGGAGGGCAGTCGGGTGCCGGGGGGCAGCCGTCCGCCGCGCACGGCCTCGCGCAGGGAACGGGTGAGGCCGGCTCGCAGCCCGCCCTCGCCGTCCAGATCGAGGTGCAGGTCCACTCCGAGCCCCGAAGTGGCCCGCCCGGCAGCGTGACTGGCCCGTTTTTCCCGCACGGAAGTGGACCATACCGGCCGTCTCCACGCGCACTAGCGTCGACGTCATGACCACACACCAGCACGGCCCCAGGATGGACTTCTTCGCCCACGCACCGAAGTTCTACAAGGCGATGGTGGCGCTGGACACAGCCGCCGGAGCAGGGCTCGACCCCGCGCTCAAGGAACTCGTGAAGATCCGCGCCTCCCAGCTCAACCACTGCGCCTACTGCCTCGACATGCATGTGCGGGACGCCCGTTCGCAGGGCGAGCGCGAGGAGCGCGTCCACCTGCTGAGCGCCTGGGAGGAGGCCGGGACGCTCTACACCGAACGGGAGCAGGCCGCGCTGGAGCTGACCGAGGCGATCACGGTGCTGACCGACGGATTCGTACCCGACGAGGTGTACAAGCGGGCGGCGATCCACTTCGAGGAGGGTGAACTGGCCCAGGTGATCGCGCTGATCATCACGATCAACAGCTGGAACCGGATCGCCGTCACCACCCGCAAGACCCCGGCCCTGGGCTGAACCGGCCCCGCGGGCAGGGGAGTTCGGCCCGCTCCCGGCGGTGCGCGGCGGCGGACGGGGAACGCCGCGCACCGCGCCGCACCGAACCGCACGCACGCACCGCGCCGCACCCGCCGACCGCGCCGGCCCCGGGAGGCATTCGCGGCGCGCCGCGGGCGGTGAACTCGCCTGCCGGGCTCAGGACCTGGGCAGCCAGGGCCGCCAGGTCCCGCGGTTGTCCTCCACCCAGCGGGCTGCGGCCTCGGGGCCCTTGAGTCCGTCCGAGGCCATCATCTTGGCGACCCGGTTCTGGTCGTCGTTGGACCACCGGAAGTTGCGCAGCAGCTCCGCCGCGGGCCCGCCGTACTGCTCGAAGTCCGCGTTGAAGAACTTCTGCAGCGGCGTGTTGAAGTACGCGCAGTCGGTGAACTCCACCGGGTCGTTGCAGCCCTCGGTGTACTCCGGCAACTCGACCTCGACCAGCTCCAGTTCGAGGTTCTTCCAGTGCGGTTCCTGCCAGTAGGTCAGGAACGGCTCCTCGGCCTCGTAGTGCTGTTCCAGCGTGGCGACAAGCTCCTCCTCGTCGTCAGCCGGCTGGATCACGTACTCCAGGTCGAGGTTCTTGACCAGGTGCTTGTCGTAGGAGGTCCAGTTCTTCTCGGCGCCGATCAGCCGGCCTTTGTCGCCGGTGCCGGGCGCCCCGAACTCCTCGGTGTAGTCGTTGAGGTTCTCCCAGTCGACGACGTCCGGGTTGCTGTCGGCGAAGTACTTCGGCACGAACCAGCCGATGCGGCCGGTAACCCCCAGGTCGCCGCCCTCGACGACGGTGCCGGCCCTGTCGATGTACGCGTCCTCCTTGGCCTGGTTGCCGAGCCAGTCCTCCAGGAAGGCGTGCACCTTGCCGGCGTTCATCGCGTCCCACGCCTCGCGGGTCTCCATCTCCACGACCTCGACGGTGACGTCGAGCTCCTCGCGGAGCAGATGCGCCGCCACCTGGCCGTTGGCCCGGGCTCCGGCCCACGGGGCGACGGCGATGACCACCTTGTCGTAGTCGGCGCCGTCCTTCTCCTTCTTCCCGTCGGTGCACCCGCCCAGCAGCAGGGCCGCAACGACCGCCACCGCGCCGCCTGTTCGTATCCGCCGGTCGGCTCTCATCCGGTTCGTCACTCCTCGGCTCCCCCGGCCGTCCCTCGCAGGACAGCGCTCACGTCTGGCCCCGGTTCACCGTGCGTACCGGAGACCTTTCAGTGTGCGCCAGAACTGGCGTACGGGGCAGCCCTGTTGACGCTCGCGACCGGATCGTGAAGGTCGGGATCAGACGGCCGCGGAGGACGCCCAGGGGCCGCGGACAGCGAACGGCGGTGACCTGCTCCCGCCGGCAGGGCCGGAGGAAGGACGGGTCACCGCCGTGTGTCGCCGCTTCGGCCCGAGTGGGCCGGCCGCTCCGATCAGAGCAGGCCGAGACCGCGCACCGCGTCGCGCTCCTCGACCAGCTCCTGGACGGAGGCGTCGATGCGCGCACGGGAGAAGTCGTTGACCTCCAGGCCCTGGACGATCTCGTAGCTGCCGCCCGAAGTGGTCACCGGGAAGGAGGAGATGATGCCCTCCGGCACGCCGTACGAGCCGTCGGACGGGATGCCCATGGAGGTCCAGTCACCCTCGGGGGTGCCGTTGACCCAGGTGTGGACGTGGTCGATGGCCGCGTTGGCGGCGGAGGCGGCGGAGGAGGCGCCGCGCGCCTCGATGATCGCCGCACCGCGCTTGGCGACGGTGGGGATGAAGTCGTCCGCCAGCCAGGCCTGGTCGCCCACGACCTCGGCCGCGTTCTTGCCCGCGATCTCCGCGTGGAAGATGTCCGGGTACTGGGTCGCCGAGTGGTTGCCCCAGATCGTGAGCCGGCGGATCTCCGAGACCGGGGTGCCGGTCTTCTTGGAGAGCTGCGAGAGCGCGCGGTTGTGGTCGAGCCGGGTCATGGCGGTGAAGCGCTCGGCCGGAACGTCCGGGGCGGCGGCCTGGGCGATCAGGGCGTTGGTGTTGGCCGGGTTGCCCACCACCAGGACCTTGACGTCGTCGGCGGCGTGGTCGTTGATGGCCTTGCCCTGGGGCTTGAAGATGCCGCCGTTGGCCTCCAGGAGGTCACCGCGCTCCATGCCCTTGGTGCGCGGACGGGCGCCGACGAGCAGCGCGACGTTGGAACCGTCGAAGGCGACGTTGGGGTCGTCGGTGATCTCGATGCCCTGGAGCAGCGGGAAGGCGCAGTCGTCCAGCTCCATCGCGGTGCCCTCGGCCGCGCCCAGGGCCGGGGTGATCTCCAGCAGGCGCAGCTTGACCGGGACGTCCGGGCCGAGCAGATGACCAGAGGCGATGCGGAACAGCAGCGCGTAGCCGATCTGCCCTGCGGCGCCGGTGACGGTGACATTGACGGGAGTGCGAGTCATGACGGTCTCCGTTGAACCTGACGATGGCGGCTGGATCACGATGATCCCTTGAAATCTCTCTACATCAAGAGATCCGCCCGTCAGGCTACCGTGCCGCGACCCACGCTCGAACGCTGGGCGGCGGTGCACTCACGACCGGCGCTTGCCGGCATGCCCTGCGATGGATTCCACGCCGTCGGGGCAGGACCGAACCGGTTCCTACGCCCGGCAGCCGCCTGCCAAGGAGGGGGAGCAGGCGGCTGCCATGGCGTGGGTGCCGCACCCGTGGGGGGTGTTATGCACATGCCCAGCCCATGGGGTTCCATGCGTGCCAACTCCGCGATCTCCCTCGAAACAGTGATTCCCGAGCCATCGCCAACTCCCAGAGGAGAGCCGGAACTTGCAGGTCGACGCAGGTGCCGCGAGATCCCGCGGCGCCGACCCGGGCCACGCCGACGCACGGCGAAGCGGCCCGGAGAGGCTCCGGGCCGCTTCGCACATTCATTCACCGTCGTCGCGCTACGGGGTCGGGTTGGTACACCCCGTGAGTCCGCCGGCGGTCTCGACGCACGCCTCGGCGGCCCGCGCACTCTTGGCCGCGACCATCTTGGTGTAGGCGCTGTTGGAGTCGGCCACCTCGTCGTCCTGCGACGAACCGCCCGCCTCGACCGTCACGGTCGTACCCGGCGTCGCGGTGCCGACCCGGGCCCAGGCCGCGTTGCAGACCTTGCTGTACCGGACCTCGACGTAGGCGTTGCCGACCATCGCCTCGGAGGTGGTCTCCGCGTACTGGCCGCCGCAGCCCATCAGCTCCGGGTCCTCACCCGCGCAGTCCTCGCCGACGCATTTGACGCCGTCGGGCAGCTCGGGGCGCTTCTCGCTCGGCGAGGCGCTCGCCTCGGGCTTCGCCGATTCGTCACCGCCACCGAGGTCCAGGAGGAACACCGCACCGGCGATCACCGCAAGCGCTCCCACCGCCCCCGCCAGCATCATCGCCGTACGCCGCCCCTTGGACGGGGGCCGTCCACCGTCCGACGCGGGCGCCGGCGGCCCCGGCGGGCCGGGAGGCGCGGGACGGCCGGCGGCAGGGGACGCCGCGGCGGGGGCGTAGGACCCGGCCCCCGCGCCGCCGCCCGAACGGCGCAGAACCGTCGTGCTCTCGTACCCCTCGGGCGGCCTCGCGGGCACCCCGGACAGTCGGGCGGACCACTCGGGACGGCTCGGCCTGCCGTCGGCGGGCGAACCGGCGGGGCGGCCGTCCTCGGACTCGGCCGGTCGGCCGTCCCGCACTCCGGCACGACCCGCGTCGTCGAAGGTGCCGGAACGGCCGAAGTTCGCGAAGGCCGGGTCGGGGCGGTCGGCCGTCGCCCCGGGGAGTGCGTCGGCGGTGGACGCAGCCGTACGCGCCGCGTCGGTACGGACGGGCCCGCGCTCGTCGTCCTCGGGGACCGGCCAACTCTCCGGCCACTCGGGGCGACCGGGCCGCTTGCGCAGATCCGCGGGTCCCGTGTTGGTCATGCTCAGCGGGCCGCCCTCGGGTCCGCCACCGGTACGGGCACCGGCGCCGGCCTCGTCCGCCGGAGCGGGCTCGGCGGCACCGGCGTCGGCGGGCGCGGCGCCGTCAGGCGCGGTGTCGGCGAGCGCGGCCGACACGACCGGCTCGGCCGCGCCCTGAGGCCGGAGCCGACCCCCGGGCTCGTGCCGGTCCTCGTCGGGGTCGGGCGTTCCGGGCGGTTCGGGGCTCGCCGCGGAGGCGCCGCGGTCACCGACCGCCGCATCAGCCGGCTCGGCGCGCTCGCTCTCGGCTGTACGTCCGTTCGCCGCCGTACGGTCGCGCGGCGGCCGGACCGCGTCGAACGGCGAGAGCAGCGCGTCGTGTTCGGCGCTGGAGGACTTCACTCGGGGAATGCGCACCGTCGCCGACGGACGCTCGGCGCCCGGATCGGAATCGGAGGCCCGCACACTCGGCCAGGGGGCCTTCCTCGGCTCCTCGGACTGCCGGTCCTCGGTGCGGCCCCCGGGCCCGCTCCCGGCGCGTCCCTCGGCCCCGCTCGCTGCTCCGACCCGCGGGGAGGCGTCCGTCGGAGCCGACCCGGACGGCCGTTCCCCGGTCGCCACCGGGCCGCCGGCCGCGTACGAGGACACGGCGGCGGAGGGCGTCCGTGCAGCGGGCGGCGCCGGCGAAGGGGCCGCGGGGGGCGCCGAGTTCGCGGGTTTGGCGACGCTGACCGCCTTGCGGCCGGGCTTCTCCGGCTTCTGCTTGCCCGCCGCCCAGGACCGCTTGCGGCCCTCGCCCTCCGCGCTCGCCTTCGCCAGGGCCTCCCTGGCCTGGGAGATGCGGATGGCCTCCATGGTCATGTCGTGCCGCATCTCGGCCCGGCTCCACGCGCGTTCGGCGAGCTCCCACATGGTGGCGAGGTGGCGTACGTCGGTGCCCGTGACCTCGGCGAGAGCCGAGACCGCCCCCTGGGGCGGCAGCAGTCGCCCGTTGAGATAGCGCTCCCAAGACGTCTTGCTGTAGCCGGTCTTGTCGGAGACGGCGGCCAGACTCAGCCCGCCGCGGTCCACGAGCTGCCGCATCTGGCCGGCGAACTCGCGGATCTCCGGGTCCAGCTCTTCAGGTAGCGCCTTCCAACGAGGCATCTGCTCCCCTTCGCCCCCTACGTGCGGTCGTCACTGCCCCTCACGTCACTCGGCCAGGCGACCTGTTCGACGCCTGGCACGGAAGAGGGATGCTTGGCCCAAGTGTGCCACTAGGGACGACGGGACTCGTGCCCACTCGGTTGTATCCGGGTGCGTAACAACTCCGCACGCCCGCGACCCCTGACTCGACCTGATAGTCGTGGACACGACAACACACCGCGTCGGGGTCCGCAACTCCTCCACGGGGTACGACCGTGGCCCGCCGCTCCGAGTCGGAGCAGCGGGCCACAGCGGTGTACGTCGCCCCGTCGGGCCGTGCACGGGTCAGGCAGCGACCATCTTCTTGCGGAGGTTCTCGTCGAGGGCGGCGAGGAACTCCTCCGTGGTCAGCCACGGGGTGTCGGCACCGATGAGCAGCGCGAGGTCCTTGGTCATCTGACCGCCCTCGACGGTCTCGATGCAGACCTGCTCCAGCGTCTCGGCGAACTCGGTGACTGCGGGGGTGTTGTCGAGCTTGCCCCGGTGGGCCAGTCCGCGGGTCCAGGCGAAGATCGACGCGATCGGGTTGGTCGAGGTCGCCTTGCCCTGCTGGTGCTGGCGGTAGTGACGGGTGACCGTGCCGTGCGCGGCCTCGGCCTCGACGGTCTTGCCGTCGGGGGACATCAGCACCGAGGTCATCAGGCCGAGCGAGCCGAAGCCCTGGGCCACGGTGTCGGACTGGACGTCACCGTCGTAGTTCTTGCAGGCCCAGACGTAGCCGCCCTCCCACTTCATGGCGGCGGCGACCATGTCGTCGATCAGGCGGTGCTCGTAGGTGAGACCGGCCTTCTCGAACTCGTCCTTGAACTCCGCGTCGAAGACCTCCTGGAACAGGTCCTTGAAGCGGCCGTCGTAGGCCTTCAGGATCGTGTTCTTGGTGGACATGTAGACGGGGTAGTTGCGGGCCAGGCCGTAACGGAAGGACGCACGCGCGAAGTCGCGGATCGACGCGTCCAGGTTGTACATGCCCATCGCCACGCCGGAGCCCGGGAACTCGTAGACCTCGAGCTCCACCGGCTCGGAGCCGTCCTTGGGGGTGAAGGTCATGGTGAGGGTGCCCTCGCCGGGGACCTTCAGGTCCGTGGCGCGGTACTGGTCGCCGAAGGCGTGACGGCCGATGATGATCGGCTGGGTCCAACCCGGCACCAGGCGGGGCACGTTGCTCATGATGATCGGCTCACGGAAGACGACGCCGCCGAGGATGTTGCGGATCGTGCCGTTCGGCGAGCGCCACATCTTCTTCAGGCCGAACTCCTCGACGCGGGCCTCGTCGGGAGTGATGGTGGCGCACTTGACGCCGACCCCGAACTCCTTGATCGCATTGGCGGCGTCGATGGTGACCTGGTCGTCCGTGGCGTCGCGGTGCTCCACGCCCAGGTCGTAGTACTTCAGCTCGACGTCGAGGTACGGCAGGATCAGCTTGTCCTTGATGAACTGCCAGATGATGCGCGTCATCTCGTCGCCGTCGAGCTCGACGACCGGGTTGGCTACCTTGATCTTGGACATGAGTGTGGTGTGTCCCTCTCGCGCGCGTCCTTCAGAGGTTTTCTGAATATCTCGCCATCAAGATACTCCAGCCGTCGCCGTGCCATGCAACCCATACCGGCCGGTTCATCTGAAACGCACGGCGTCTTCGCAGGTCAGAAGGTTGCATCAGTTTGATCGGTGATCGATCACCCATCCGAAGCCGCCCGAAGAGGGCCTGCGCCGGAGCACGGACTCGGCGCACTACCGCACCGTGAAGCGGATGATCTCCTCCAGGAACGGCAGTTCCAGCCAGGGGTCGGGCTGCGCCATCAGCGCCAGCAGCACGATCGCGGTGCCGAGCACCCCGTAGGTGACCAGGTCCGTGAAGCGCGAGCGCACCGCCAGCATGCCGACCGACGGCATGAACCAGCGCAGCCCCACCGCGAGCAGCAGGAAGGCACCCACCAGCAGGATGCCGATGCGCGCCTCGACGAGCGTCAGCAGCAGGCCGAGCATCACACCGCCGAGCACGGTGAGAATCGGCCACTGCCGGTACGGTGCCGGGGCGTCGCCGCCGACGACCCGACCGCCGCCCTCCGGCCTGGCGGTGTCCCTGGTGAAGGTCGGGAAGCGCCGCGAACGCCTCGCCGGGGACGCCGACTTGGCGGACTTGGACGACCTGACCGGCTCGGCGGACCTGGAGGGCCCGGTGGATTCAGCCGGCTCGGGAGACCCGGCGGGCGCGATCGGCTCGGCGGGTGCGGCCGGCTCGGCGGGCGTGCTCGGCTCCGCGGCACAGGCGGACTCGTCGGGCTCGGCGGGCGTGTTCGGCTCGGTGGATGCGGCCGGCTCGGCGGGCGGGCTCGGCTCCGCGGACTTGTCGGGCTCTGCGGGCGCGGCCGGCTTCTGCGGCGAGGCGGGCCCCGTCGTCGCGCGGGCGGCGTCGGGGTCGTCGGATGAGGTGGCGGCCATCGCTCAGCCCGCGTTCCGCTCGGCTGCGTCGACGACGTTCGCGAGCAGCATGGCGCGGGTCATCGGGCCGACGCCGCCGGGGTTCGGTGCGACCCAGCCGGCGACCTCGGCGGCTCCCGGGTGGACGTCACCGACGATCTTGCCGTTCTCGTCCCGGCTGACACCGACGTCCAGCAGCGCCGCGCCGGGCTTGATGTCCTCCGGCTTGATCAGATGCGGCACGCCTGCCGCCGCGACGACGATGTCCGCCCGGCGGAGCTGAGCGGCGAGGTCACGGGTGCCGGTGTGGCACTGGGTGACGGTCGCGTTCTCCGAGCGGCGGGTCAGCAGCAGCGGGAGCGAGCGCCCGACCGTCACGCCCCGGCCGACCACCACGACCTCCGCGCCCGCGATCTCCACGTCGTGGCGGCGCAGCAGCGCGATGATGCCGTTGGGCGTGCAGGGCAGCGGGGCGGGCTCGTTCAGCACGAGGCGCCCGAGGTTGACGGGGTGCAGTCCGTCCGCGTCCTTGGCCGGGTCCATCAGCTCCAGGACGCGGTTGGTGTCGATTCCCTTCGGCAGCGGCAGCTGGACGATGTACCCGGTGCAGGCCGGGTCCTCGTTCAACTCCCGTACGACGGCCTCGATCTCCTCCTGGCTCGCGGTCGCGGGCAGCTCCCGCTGGATGGAGGCGATGCCGACCTGGGCGCAGTCGCGGTGCTTCCCGGCGACGTACTTCTGGCTGGGGGCGTCGTCCCCGACGAGGACCGTGCCGAGGCCCGGTACGACACCGCGGGCCTTCAGTGCCTCGACCCGGGTGGTGAGTTCGGTCTTGATCGCGGCAGCGGTGGCCCTGCCGTCGAGAATCTTGGCGCTCATGTGCCCATCCTCGCGGATGCGGGGGCCGGTACTCCACTCAAGGGTCCGCGGACGGCGCCGGGGCCTCGGACGTACGTCGAACGGGCCGCGGTCGGCGTACCGGCGGAAGCCCCGCGTTGCGGCTCTGCCACGGTTCCCGGGGCCGGCTGGACACTGTTTGCCCGGGAGACGGATGATGAATCCCAGTGCCGCGGTTGACGGGGGAAGGCGCGGCCGCACTCGACGTTCACTCCCCGCACATGCCCGGCGGCTCCTGGGTCTCGTGGCCCGTGGACCCGCCAACCATCGCCAGGAGGGACGAAGTTGAGCAATTACGACCAGAACCCGTACGGTCCGCCGCCGCAGAGCGGCCCGCCCGGCTCCTCGCCGTACGGGCCGCCGCACCAGGACCCGTACGGCGCGCCGCCCGCGTACGGGCAGCCCCAGGCGCAGTCGCCGTACGGCCAGCAGCCCTACGGACAGCAGCCGTACGGCCCGCCCGGCCACGCCTACCCGCCGCACGGACCGATGGCGCCCGCGTCCATGCCGGGCATGGTGATCACGGCGCGGGTGCTGCTCTTCGTCGCGGGCGGGCTGTGGGCGATCCTGGCGCTGTTCATGATCGGCTTCGCGCTGCTCGCGGGCGACATCGACGCCGAGGAGGAGTTCAAGGACCTCGCCGATGTCGCGGCCGGCATCGGCCTGCTCTTCTTCGTGATCTTCGGCGGGCTCGCCGCCCTGCACATCGTGCCCGCCTCGCTCTTCGGCAAGGGCGGCACCGCCACCCGGGTGGTGGCAATCGTGGCCGCGTCGATCAACGGACTGGTGGCTCTGCTGAGCCTGGCCGGTTCGCTCACCGACGGCGGCTCCACCGCCAACTCCCCCGGCAGCCCGCTGATCTCGCTCGTGTGGCTGGCGACCGCGGTCGTCACGCTGGTCTTCTGCTCAGGACCGCAGGCGAGTCAGTGGTTCAACCGCCCGAAGCTGTGAACCGAGCCCTCGGAGCGCGAGCGCGGCCCCCGGTGGCCGCGCTCGCACCTCGGCCGCGGGCGGGAACGCGCGGCCGACCCGGGGGCGCACAACGGCGGCCGACGGCGGCGATCGGAGCGTTCGGCCGTCGTGTGCGGGGATACCACCAGCCGTCCGAGTCGTCCTGAATCACCGGGCTGTTGGCTGAATTCTGCGAGCTTTCGTACGACTTTCCCGGCTGTTCCGCAGCAACCGCTTCCCCTCGTGCTGTTCATCCCTACTCTGCGAAGTGAACGCCCCGACAAGGGGCGACTCTCGGGGGAGGGGAAAGCATGATCAGCATCATCGTGGTTCCGGGGGGCGAATCGGAACCTCGCGACCAGATCCGTCTCGAGCCCGGCCAACGTCTGGACTTCGGCCGCGAACCGGGCCCCGTACGACGCACCTCGTCATCCGCGTCATCCGAACCGTCCGCACCGCGGCCCGGCAGGGACGGCCGATCGGGCCGCACCACCGACCGCGGAGCCGACGACCGCGGAGCCACCGACCGCGGAGCCGACCGCCGGGCCCGACAACCGTGCGGCCCGGAGCCGGGGCACCCGGTCGACCGAAGTCGGCTGGCTCTCGACCACGAGGGCGTCTCCCGGCTCGCGGGCACCATCACCGCCACCGGATCCTTCTGGTCGCTGAGCAATCTCAGCCGCCACCAGACGTACGTGGTGGAGAACCCGGAGGGTGCCGGGGAGCACATCAAGATTCCGCCCTGCCGTCTCGAGGCGCCGGTGCCGTTCGAGTTCTCGCGCGTCGTGGTGCCCGCCCGCGACAGGCTCGTCACGCTCGACGTCTGGGCGCCGCGGCACGAGTACGCCGACAGCTCCGCGGCTCCGCTGCTCGGCGGCCAACTCACCGCTCCTGTCTTTCCGTTGGACCGCAGCAAGCGCTACTTCCTGGTGCTCGCCGCACTCTGCGAACAGCGGCTGAGGGGCGCACCGCACGCTCCGCTGCCGACCACCGGACAGGTCGCCGAACGCCTGGGCACCGTGTGGCCTGCGGCGGGCCGCAGCTCCGTGCAGTGGAACATCGACTATCTGGCCGTGAAGCTGCGGATCAAACCCGGGCCCGAATCCGTCGACAGCGGCGGGCGGTTGAACGGCAAGAAGGAGACCCTGGTCTCGCTGGCGCTCCGCTTCGACCTGGTGCGCGAGGACGATCTGGCGCTGCTCGGCCGCAAGGGGGTCGGGTGAACACCTCCTGTGTGCCTGCCGGTTACCGCATCGGCAGATGGGTCGTCGACGCGCCCGTGGCGGAAGGAGCGTTCGGCAGCGTCTACGCCGCACACCGCACCGGGGACGCGACGGGCGGTGATCCGAGGGGCGCAGACGCAACGGCCGGGGCGCCGACGGGCGAGCGCTCGGCAGAGGGGGGTGCGTCCGGCGGCGGCCCCGGGGTCGGCGATGCCGAGTACCCGGCGCGGGCCGCGCTCAAGATCCTGCCGACCGGCACCAGTACGCCCCGACAACTGCGTCATCTGCGTGAACTGGTGGCGCGCGAGGTCGAGTTGCTGAGCAGGGTCCGGCACGTACGGCTGATCCGGATGTACGAGACCCTGACCGTCGACGATCCGCACCATCCCGAGCTGGACGGATCGGCCGTGCTCGTACTGGAGTTGGCGTCCCGTTCGCTGAGGGACGTGCTCGACGACGCCGGGGGCCCGGCGCCGCCCGGCGCGGCCCGGCTGCTGGCCGAGGTCTGCGAGGGCATGGCCCAACTGCACCGGGAAGGCTGGGTGCACGGGGACATCAAACCCAGCAACGTCCTGCTGATGGACGACGGCGGCGTACGCCTGTCCGACTTCAACCTCGCCGCCGAGATGGAGGGCAGCCACGCCTACTCGCCGGCGTTCTCCACACCGGACTACAGCCCGCCCGAACTGCTCTGGTCGGAGTTCAGCGCGCGCGGCCAGCAGATCAGGCCGACCGCCGACATCTGGGCGTACGGCGTGCTCTGCCACGTCGTGCTCAGCGGCACGTACCCGATGCCGGGCGGCACCGCGAGCGCCCGCCGGGAGGCGGCGGCCCGCTATGCGCGCGGCGAGGAGGAGCTGCGCCTGTCCCCGCTGCTGCCGGACGGCTGGGCGGCGCTGATCGGCCACTGTCTGGCCCGTACGCACCAGGAGCGCGCACGGTACGACGCCTCCCAACTCGCCGCGCGGGCAGCGGAGTTGGGAGGCGGTCGCGGGAGGCGACCCGGACGCCGGGTCCGCCTGCCGCGCAGCCGCCGGGCCCAGCTGGCCGCGCTCACCGCGACCGTCGCCACGGCCGTCACGGCGGGGACCGGGGCCGCACTGGTCTACGAGCGCTCCGGGAGCTCCGAGCCCCAGGGCTACCAACGCTGCCTGGAGGGAAACGTCTGCTTCTTCACCGAGCCGCACGGCAAGGGCGACATGTGCGCCTGGTGGGGCGACGACAGGGACTGGTACCGGGGCGAGGTCAAGTGCGGCTGGCACCCCGACACAAAGGTGGCGTCGGTCTTCAACAACGGCAAGGACACCGACCAGGGCGAGCAGTACGTCGACGTCTTCTACTTCGGTGAGCAGGAGTACGGCGCGGAGGAGGGATGCATCAGGATCGGCACCCGCAGAAACCTCGAGGGCGAACAGACGTTCGCCTCCCACCGCTGGCAGGTCACCTGCGCCGACCCGTACGAGAAGGGCCGCAACGCCCCGCAGTGACGGCGGAGTCGGGACGCGGCGCCGGTTTCCGGGCCGGCGGCTGCGTCCCAACTCCTCGCACGGAAGCCGGAGTCGGGGCGCAGGCCGGCCAACGGCGGTCCCGCACGCGTCACTTCACCGTGCCGCACCCAGAGCCACAGTCACCGGGGCACTCCCGAGCCGGCGCACCCCAGCGGGCGGGCCCGCACCGGGGGCGCCCCGGCAGCGCCTCAGTGGAAGAAGTGCCGCGTCCCCGTCAGGTACATCGTCACTCCGGCCGCCTCGGCGGCCTCGATCACCTGCTCGTCGCGGACCGAACCGCCGGGCTGCACCACGGCCCTGACGCCCGCGGCGGTCAGCACCTCCAGCCCGTCCGGGAACGGGAAGAACGCGTCGGACGCGGCGTAGGCACCGGCCGTACGCTCCTCGCCGGCACGCTGGACAGCGAGCCGTGCGGAATCGACCCGGTTGACCTGGCCCATGCCCACGCCGACCGTGGCCAGGCCCCTGGCCAGCAGGATCGCGTTGGATTTCACGGCGCGGCAGGCGCGCCAGGCGAAGGCGAGCTCGGCCAGCTCCCCGACCGGGAGCGCCTCGCCCGCGGCCAGCGTCCAGCTCGCCGGGTCGTCGCCCGCCGCCTGGAGGCGGTCCCGGACCTGGAGCAGCGCGCCGCCGTCGATCGGCTTGAACTCCGGCCTGTCGGCGGAGCCTTCGGGGCAGCGCAGCACCCGGATGTTCTTCTTGCGCGCCAGGATTTCGACCGCGCCGGGCTCGTAGTCGGGGGCCACGACGACCTCGGTGAAGATCTCCGCGATCTGCTCGGCCAGCTCGGTGGTGACCGGGCGGTTGACCGCGATCACACCGCCGAAGGCGGAGAGCGGGTCGCAGGCGTGCGCCTTGCGGTGCGCCTCCGCCACGTCCGAACCGACCGCGATACCGCAGGGGTTGGCGTGCTTGATGATGGCCACGCACGGCTCGTCGTGGTCGTGGGCGGCACGGCGCGCGGCGTCGGTGTCCGTGTAGTTGTTGAAGGACATCTCCTTGCCGTGCAGCTGCTCCGCCTCGGCGAGACCACCGGTTCCGTCGGTGTACAGCGCGGCGCCCTGGTGGGGGTTCTCGCCGTAGCGGAGCACTCCGGCGCGGGTGTAGGTGTGCCCGTGGAAGTCCGGGAAGCCGGAGTCCTCGCCGGCGGAGTCGGCCGCGTAGCCGACCGACGGCTCGGCGAACCACTTCGCCACCGCCACGTCGTACGCCGCCGTGTGCTGGAAGGCCTCGGCCGCCAGCCGCTTGCGCTCGCCGAGCGCGAATCCACCGCCCTCTGCCGCCGCCAGCACGTCCGCGTACCGCTGCGGGTTGACCACGACCGCGACCGAGGGGTGGTTCTTGGCCGCCGCGCGGACCATCGACGGGCCGCCGATGTCGATCTGCTCGACGCACTCGTCGGGGCCGGCGCCGGAGGCGACCGTGTCGCTGAAGGGGTAGAGGTTCACCACGACTAGATCGAACGGCTCCACCTCCAGCTCGGCGAGCTGAGCGCGGTGGCTCTCCAGGCGCAGGTCGGCCAGGATCCCCGCGTGCACCCGCGGATGGAGCGTCTTGACCCGGCCGTCCAGGCACTCGGGGAAACCGGTCAGCTCCTCCACCTTCGTCACCGGCACACCGGCGTCGGCGATTCTGCCCGCCGTCGAACCGGTGGAGACGAGCCGGACGCCGGACGCGTGCAGCCCACGCGCCAGCTCCTCCAGACCCGTCTTGTCGTAGACGCTGATCAGCGCGCGGCGGATCGGCCGCTGTGTCGCTTCGGCACTCATGCCGGAACCCGTACCTTTCGTCCCTCAATGCGATAGCCGTCGCGGGCGAGGCGACCCACGACATCGACGAGCAGGCGACGCTCGACTTCCTTGATCCGCTCGTGCAGCGCGGACTCGTCGTCCTCATCCCTGACCTCGACCACGCCCTGGGCGATGATCGGGCCGGTGTCGACGCCGTCGTCGACGAAGTGGACGGTGCACCCGGTGGCCTTCACGCCGTAGGCGAGCGCGTCGCGCACCCCGTGGGCCCCGGGAAAACTGGGCAGCAGCGCGGGGTGGGTGTTCACCAGCCGCCCGCCGAAACGGGCCAGGAACTCGCTGCCCACGATCTTCATGAAACCGGCGGAGACCACCAGATCGGGTGCGTGCGCGGCGGTCGCCTCCGCCAGCGCCGCATCCCAACCGGCCCGGTCCGTATGGTCCTTCACTCGGCAGACGAACGTCGGCAGCCCGGCCCGACGCGCCCGCTCCAGGCCGGCGACGCCGTCCCGGTCGGCACCCACCGCGACGATCCGCGCTCCGTACGACTCCTCCCCGACCCGCTCGATCGCGTCGAGCAGCGCCTGGAGGTTCGTACCGGAGCCGGAGAGGAGGACGACGAGCCGGGCGGGGCCCGCTGAGGGCACGTAAGCAGCCACGACTAAGGCTCTTTCCGGCAGCTGGAACATTAACTGTGCGATCGAACGAACAAAGCGGGTGCGTCTATCCGGTTGACCCTACGAAGCCGCCGATCACCGGCAACGATACCGGGAACAGCTGCAGCCCCCATGGGACGGGTACGCCGACGCAACGGGTAGCGTCTGGCGTACAGCTCCGTGGCCCGATCGCTGCCGTTGCGCGCCCTTTGCCGCTCCGGCGGTCTCGGCGGTCGCGGGACACTCGAAGGGGAAGACACACACCACATGACGGACCGACGCCGCGCCCAAGGTCAGGCCGCCCAGGAGGACAACCCCTGGGCGCCGCCGCCCACGGACCGCCCCGACCAACCGTGGCAGCCCAGGCAGCAGGGCCACGGAGGCAACGGCGAGGGGCGCGACGAATCGGGCCGCGACGGCTCCGGCCAGGACTCCTCCGGCCAGGACACCTCGGGGAGGGACCCCTGGGGCCGGGGCCCCTCTGGGAGGGGCGGCGACGAGCAGCGCGAGGACTCCGGCCGCACCAAGTGGGGAAGCCAGTGGAGTTCCCGGCAGCCCGGACGCGGGAACGGCGTCTTCGGCAGCAGCCGCGGCAGCGGCGACGACGGGGGGCGCGGCGACCGCAACGGCAGCCGGCTGCGCTGGGACCCCCGGGACCCGGCCCAGCGCCACGCGCGCTACGCACTGATCTCCAGCATGTGGTCGGTCTTCTTCGCCCTCTTCAACATCCCGCCGGTCGCCCTGCTCCTCGGCGCCCTCGCGCTGTACTGGGGCATCAGTTCGCTGCGCGGCGCGCCGGGCGCCCAGTCCCGCAAGAACGCCGAGGGCGGAGCGGGCGACGCCCGCGGCGACACCCGGTTCGGCCACGGCGACCGGAACCCGGCGGGCCCCCACGGCGGCGCGGGACGCCGCCCGCAGCTCGCCACCGCGATCGTGGGCATCGTCGTCGGCTCGATCGGGCTGCTCTTCGTGATGAGCGCCTTCACGGTCCAGGTGGTCTACAAGGACTACTACGTCTGCGTCGACAACGCCCTGACCACCCCGACCCGTCAGGCCTGCGACGAGCACCTGCCGACGCAGCTCCGCTCCATCCTCGGCGAGGCCGACTGAGCGCCGACTCCTCCCCACGGCTGCGGGGCGGTGGTGCCGGCGGGCCCGCTGACCTGGAGCGGCGCTCCGCCGAACCGGCCCGCGACGATCCCGCCGACGGCGGCGGCCACCAGACCGGCCTGGAGCGGAGCTCCGGTCGCCAGGGCGATGCCCAGCGAGAGCGGGAGCGCGATCAGGAAGACGGAGACGGACGCGGAGAGATCGGCCGAGCCGCCTCCCGCGCCGCGTCCGTCTCCGTCTTCCTGATCGCGCTCCCGCTCTCGCTGGGCATCGCCCTGGCGACCGGAGCTCCGCTCCAGGCCGGTCTGGTGGCCGCCGCCGTCGGCGGGATCGTCGCGGGCCGGTTCGGCGGAGCGCCGCTCCAGGTCAGCGGGCCCGCCGCCGGCCTCACCGTGGTCACCGCCGAACTCATCCAGCAGTACGGCTGGCGCGCCACCTGCGCGATCACCGTCGTCGCCGGGCTCGCCCAACTCGTCCTGGCCTACGTGCGCGTGGCCCGCTCGGCCCGGAGGGCGCCGAGGGTGGGAACGCGTGCGCAGGCGGACATCGATCTCGTTTCCGTCGCGGTAGTTCATCACGGTTTGTGTGCATTCAACTACCCCCAAGGGGAGGTAAATGAATCGTAATGACAGGTAAAGGAAGGCATGTGGTGATCCAGGGTGCTCCGTGTCGCTCTTCCGCCTTATGAGTGAACGATGAGCTGTTGTCCGCTTGTCATATCAATGTGCTTATCGGATCCATGCCACGTTGAGTCCGAATCAGCTGATTCGCTGTCAATGTGCGCGTGGGACGGCCGCCCCGGCGCCGCGCTCACCGCTGCGGGCAGGGAAAGTGCGCCGTCCGGCCTCGACCGAGGCCGGACGGCGCACTTTCCCTGCCCGCAGCGGTGAGCGCGGCGCCGGGGCGGCCGTCCCACTCGACGCCGGACGGTCGTCCCGGGCGACGGCGGGCAATCTGCCGGGCGACCTGCCGCCGGTGTGGTGAACAGCCCTTCCGCGCGATCCCGGACACCCGTCCCGTCGCACGGCGAACGGCCCGTCGCCGAGACCTCGGACAACCCGCCCGTCGAGCGTGAGCAGCCGTTGCGCGCAGTGGTCACGCACCGCTGTGTGCGGGTGAACCGGGCGGCTGCGAGCCGCCGTTCAGGGCGACTGGCGTGTGAGCGGCGGCTCCGGCGGCGGAACGGGACGTACCGGCACCGGCTCCGGTACGGGCGGCAGGGGCGCGGGCGGTACGAGGGGCACGGCCGGCGGCACCGGTTCGAGCGGCGACGCGGAGACCCCCGACGGCCCGGCGGATCGCGGAGCCGCCCTCGCATCCGACTCCCCCGGCTCCGTCGACGCTGCGGGTCCCGTCGACGCTGCGGGTTCCGTCGATCCTGCGGGTTCCGTCGATCCTGCGGGTTCCGGTGCCGTCGATTCCCGTGCACCGTCGGCGGGTTGAGCCGCTCCCGCAGCGCTCCCGAGGTCGGGCATCAGGCCGCCGGACCCGTCCTTCAGCGCTGCCCAGCGGGTGCGCCGGCTGCGGGTCGCGTGCCACTCGCCGGACGATTTCCGGCGTGTACGCCCGAAGCGGCGCCACCACGCGGGCGTCGCGTCCCCGGCGTCGGGCTGCTCCGCACCCGCGCCCGTCGGGCGCTGCACACCCGGCGTCCCGCCCGTGCCCGTACCGGCCGGGGCGGCGACCGCCGTATTGGCGCCGTCCTCCGTACTCCCGTTCTCCCCGGCCCTGTTGACGGCGAGGCCGTCCGGGCGCGGCGTACGTCGCGGAACGAGACCGACCAGTGCGGCGACGGCCCGGCGGCGGGCGAGGGCCAGGGCGAGCAGCGGATGCGGCTCGCGGATGCGCCACCAGCGGACCGCGTACGCCGTCGGGAGCGCGCCGAGGCAGACCCAGCCGAGGGCGGCAGCGCCCACCGCCCACCAGGTCGGCCCGAAGTCGGCGAGCAGACCGGTGCCCAGCGGGCCTCCGGCCAGCGCGGCGAGCGCCGCGACGCCGAGTCCGCAGCCGACGCCCACCAGCAGCACCGCACCGGCCGTACCGAGCGCCCCGTCGGCGCCGTGGCGACTGCCGCGCACCGGCGAGGAGCCGCGTCCCACCGACAGCCCGGCGACCGCTCCGGCGACCAGCGGGATCGCGCCGGCGCCGAGAAGCGCCCAGGTCACGCCCGCGTTCTGCGCGGGGAGTGCCGCCAGCAGCGGGAAGTTCGGCAACTGCGCGGGGGCTGCGGTGGCCAGCGGCGCCACACCGTGCCCGACCCCTGCGGCGAAGCCCGGCCCGAGCGCGTACGCGATGCCCCAGACCGCCGCGTTGGGCGCGAGCAGCAGACAGAGCAGCGCCACCGCCGTACGCCCCGACCAGGAGCCCGCGAGCTGGGCACCCGCCTCGGTCGCGGCGCTCCAGTGCAGGACCAGCTGCCCCGCGGCCAGCACCGCGCCGCCCGCGACCAGCGCCGCGGAGGCCAGCACCGCGGCCCGCAGCGCGGTGAACAACCGTTGCCACGGCAGCCATCCGGGCAGCAGGCCGGACGGCGGGGCCGGCCACCCGCGCCCGGCCCACACGCCTGCGCCCACGCACAGCAGCGTCAGCAGCGGTACGCACACGGCGGCGCTCCCCGGCTGGGCCCGGAACGGACCCCCCTGGGTGTACCAGGTCGCGAGGGCGGCAACCATCAGGTATCCGGCGCCCGCCCAGGCCACGATCCGCGGCCCCGGACCCTCCAACGCCCGTACGCAGCGGTAGAGCAGCACCGCGGGCAGCGCGGTGAGCAGCAGCGGGGTGAGACCGAGCGGGGCGGCGCCGCCGGCGAGGGTCTCCGGGCGGACGAGTTCGACGCCGTGGGCGAGCAGCCAGAGTCCGGCCGCCACCCGAAGGGCGTCGTCGGGCCCGCCGTGGGCGTGGGGAGAGCTGATCCACAGCATCAGCACCAGCATGGCGAGTGCCGCCACTCCGAGGGCGGCGGCGAGTACGCCCTCCGCCCACCAGGTCACGGGCCGCAGCCGACCCAGCGTTCTGAGGTGGCGTTGCATCGTTTGGCTCACATCGACATGCTGCCAACAACACCCGTTTCGCCCTGGTAGCGGGCAATTACTCGCTGTGTCGTTGAATATTCCGATATGCACTTTATTCGGATGGGCGGTAAGCGCCCGACAAACCGACGACCGCACCCGGCGGTCGTCGATGCACGCGACGGCGAGGGGCAGGCATGACGCTCGACGACCGCACGGAACCGCCCACACCGGCGGACAGGCGGCAGTCCACACGTGCGGACCGACCGGCCAAGGCACGCAAGGCGAAGAAGCAGGCCCGGAAGCAGGCGAAACAGCACGCGAAGCAGCGGGCCGGGCTGGACCCGAGCGCGGGCAAGCGCGCCGCGAACACGGCCGGATCGCCCGCCGGCTTCGAGGGGCCGCGGACGAGCGCGCCCGACCCGGACCGCCTCGTCGGCGCGGGAACCCCCCGGTGGGCGCGCCGCTCGGACTCCGACCCGAAGGGCCCCGGCCCGAGCGGCAGGACCCCGAACGACGAGGGCACGAGCAGCGGGGGCCCGAACGACGGGGGCCCGACGGACGGCAGCCCGAGCTCCGGGGGCCGGAGCGGCAGCGACGGAAAGGCCGGCGCCGCGGTGGCCGTCACCCCGAAGGACGTGTCCGACCGGGACGCGGCGGTCGCGATGCCGGCCGAGTCCGCCGCGTCCCGGACCGAGCTGCCCGTCGCGTCCCGGACCGCGCGCGTCGAGCCCGCCGAAGCGGGCCCGCAGGACATGGAAGCCGCACCGGTGGAGCCCGAGACCCCCGCGGCCGGCAGCTCCGACCCGGCGGCGACGGCGTTCGATCTGCTGCACGTCACCCACTCCCCCGCCCTCACCCGGCAGGCGTTCCTCCTCACCGGCAACCGCGAGGTGGCCCGCTGGGCGGTCGAACGCGCCTTCCACAGCGCCTGGGAACGGTGGCCCGAAGTCGCCAGGGATCCCGACCCGGCAGGTTGGACGAGGGCCGCGACCCACGAGTACGCACTCTCGCCGTGGCTGCGCTTCTGGCCGGGCCACAGCGGGCCGGACCCGTACGACGGCGCTCCCGATCATCGCGCCGTGCTCGAGGCGTTCTGGGGCCTGCCGCGCAACTACCGCCGGACCGTACTGCTGCACGACGGGATCGGGCTGAGCCTGGCCGAGACCGCGGCGGAGACGGAGGCGAGTACCGGCGCCACGCTCGGCAGGCTGCGGCACGGGCGGGAGGCGGTGGCCGTACTGGTGCGCGAGGTCGCGGACGCCGGCAGTCCGGGCGACGGAGGCGGCGCCGGGCCGGACTGCGACGACCTCGGTTCCGAGCTGCGCGGCGCGGCCCTGGGCGAACTGCTGCGCCGGGCGGCGGCCGTGCACCGGGTCGGGCCGGTTCGGACCCCTGCGGTACGGACGGCCAGCGAGCACGTCACCCGCCGCGGCACCCTGGCCGCCGCCGGGCTGACCGCGGTGCTGGTGCTGACCACCTCGTTCACCATCGCGACCGGCGAGAGCGGTGATCTGCTCCCCACCGGGCTGCCGGCCGCGGTTGCCCAACTCGCCCGCTGACCGGGGCGGTTGCGTGACCGCGACGTTCCGACGACGGACCGGACGCGCGCCGCGGCGCACCCGAAACGCGACGACGGCCCGCCCCTCGAAGGGCGGGCCGTCGTCGCGTGGTGTCACTGCCGCGCGCACCGGCACCCGCTCGGAACGAACGGACGCACGATCAGCGCGGGATTCAGCCGCCGAGGATCTCGCGCGCGAGGCGGGCGGTCTCCGAAGGCGTCTTTCCGACCTTGACTCCGGCGGCCTCCAGGGCCTCCTTCTTCGCCTGGGCGGTGCCCGAGGAGCCGGAGACGATGGCGCCGGCGTGGCCCATGGTCTTGCCCTCCGGCGCGGTGAAGCCCGCGACGTAGCCGACGACCGGCTTGGTGACGTTGGCCTTCACGAAGTCGGCCGCACGCTCCTCGGCGTCGCCGCCGATCTCGCCGATCATTACGATCAGGTCGGTCTCCGGGTCGGCCTCGAAGGCCTCCAGCGCGTCGATGTGGGTGGTGCCGATGATCGGGTCACCGCCGATGCCGACACAGGTGGAGAAGCCGATGTCGCGCAGCTCGTACATCATCTGGTACGTCAGCGTGCCGGACTTCGAGACCAGCCCGATGCGGCCGGGCTTGGTGATGTCGGCCGGGATGATGCCGGCGTTGGACTGACCGGGGGTGATCAGGCCCGGGCAGTTCGGACCGACGATGCGGGTCTTGTTGCCCTTCTTGCCGGCGTACGCCCAGAAGGCGGCGGAGTCGTGCACCGCGATGCCCTCGGTGATGACGACGGCGAGCGGGATCTCGGCGTCGATCGCCTCGATGACCGCGCTCTTGGTGAACTTCTCCGGAACGAAGATCACGGTCACGTCGGCGCCGGTGGCCTCGACGGCCTCCTTGACGCCGCCGAACACCGGTACCTCGGTGCCGTCGAAGTCAACGGTCTGACCGGCCTTGCGGGGGTTCACACCGCCGACGATGTTGGTGCCGGAAGCCAGCATGCGCTTGGTGTGCTTCTGGCCCTCGGAGCCGGTCATCCCCTGGACGATGACCTTGCTTTCCTTGGTGAGGAAAATAGCCATTTTTGTGTCGGTTCCTCGTCTGTCCTCTTGGGTCCTCGTCTGGAATTACTTGGCAGCAAGCTCGGCGGCGCGGTCAGCGGCGCCGTCCATGGTGTCGACCTGCTCAACCAGCGGGTGGTTGGCGTCGGTCAGGATCTTGCGACCGAGCTCGGCGTTGTTGCCGTCCAGACGGACGACCAGCGGCTTGCTGACGTCCTCGCCCTTGGACTTGAGAAGCTCCAGGGCCTGCACGATGCCGTTGGCGACCGCGTCGCACGCGGTGATGCCGCCGAAGACGTTCACGAAGACGGACTTGACCTCCGGGTCGCCCAGGATGATCTCCAGTCCGTTGGCCATGACCTCGGCAGAGGCACCGCCGCCGATGTCGAGGAAGTTCGCCGGCTTGACGCCCGCGTGCTTCTCACCGGCGTACGCGACGACGTCCAGGGTCGACATGACCAGACCGGCACCGTTTCCGATGATGCCGACCTCGCCCTCGAGCTTGACGTAGTTCAGGCCCTTGGCCTTGGCGGCGGCCTCGAGCGGGTTGGCCGCGGCCTTGTCCTCGAGCGCGGCGTGGTCGGCCTGGCGGAACTCCGCGTTGGCGTCCAGCGACACCTTGCCGTCCAGCGCGATGATCCGGCCCTCGCCGGTCTTGACCAGCGGGTTCACCTCGACCAGGAGAGCGTCCTCCTTGATGAAGACGTCCCACAGCTTCTGCAGGGCGGCGACGATCTGGTCCTTGACCTCCGCCGGGAAGGCAGCGGCCTCGACGATCTCGCGGGCCTTCTCCTCGGTGACGCCGTCGATCGCGTCCACGGCGATCCTGGCGAGCGCCTCGGGCTTGGTGGCGGCCACCTCTTCGATGTCGACACCGCCTTCGACGGACGCCATCGCCAGGAAGGTGCGGTTGGTGCGGTCCAGCAGGAAGGAGACGTAGTACTCCTCCGCGATGTCCGCGGTCTGGGCGAGCATCACCTTGTGGACCGTGTGGCCCTTGATGTCCATGCCCAGAATCGCGCCGGCCTTCTCCACGGCGTCGGCCGGGTCGGCGGCCAGCTTCACGCCGCCGGCCTTGCCGCGGCCACCGACCTTCACCTGCGCCTTGACGACCGCGCGACCGCCAAGCCGCTCAGTCACCTCGCGCGCCGCCTCGGGCGTGTCGATGACTTCACCGGCCAGCACCGGTACGTCATGCTTGGCGAAGAGGTCCCTCGCCTGGTACTCGAACAGGTCCACGCGCGTCCGTCCCTTAATCAGTTGTCGCGGTCGTTGAGAGCGTGGGCGTGCCGCGTGGCCGCGACAGCGTCGACGCGGCATGTCCGTCTCGCAGGGTAGCCCGGTGCATGAGGTGGACATAAATCTCAGCTCGCCCGCACACGGTGAGTCCCGTCACAGAGCCGCGCACCGGATCGTGCCGCGCGCCCGGCGGCAACAGCGCGCCGCCGGGTGAACTCGCAGCTGCGAAGGGTCAGTTCGCCGCGGGTATCGGCAGCGGCCGACGCTCGATCGCCGCCGCCATCACCTCCGGAAAGTGGTCCGGCGTACAGGCGAAGGCGGGCGCCCCCAGCTCGGCGAGCGCGGCGGCGTGCTCGCGGTCGTACGCGGGCGCTCCCTCGTCGGACAGCGCGAGCAGCGTGACGAACTGGACGCCGGCGCTCTTCATCGCCGCGACCCGCCGCAGCATCTCGTGCCTGATGCCGCCCTCGTAGAGGTCGCTGATCAGCACCACCACGGTCTCGTTCGGCCGGCTGATCCTGCTCTGGCAGTACGCCAGCGCGCCGTTGATGTCCGTACCGCCGCCGAGCTGGGTGCCGAACAGCACGTCGACCGGGTCGTCGAGCGCGTCCGTGAGGTCGGCGACCTTCGTGTCGAAGACCACCAGCCGGGTGCTGATCGACCGCATGGAGGCCAACACCGCGCCGAACACCGAGGCGTAGACGACCGAGGCGGCCATCGAACCGGACTGGTCGATGCAGAGGATGACGTCCTTCTTCACCGAACGGGACGCCCGGCCGTAGCCGATCAGCCGCTCCGGAACCACGGTGCCGTACTCGGGCAGGTAGTTCTTGAGGTTGGCGCGGATGGTGCGGTCCCAGTCGATGTCCTGGTGGCGCGGGCGCTGGATCCGCGCGGAGCGGTCGAGCGCGCCGTTGAGCGTCGTCCGGGTACGGCTGGCGAGCTGCTTCTCCAGCTGCTCGACGACCTTGCGCACCACGGCTCTTGCCGTCTCCTTGCTGGACTCCGGGATGGCCCGGCCCAGCGAGAGAAGAGTGCCGACCAGATGGACGTCCGCCTCCACCGCCTCCAGCATCTCGGGCTCCGCGAGGAGCGAGGTGAGGCCCAGCCGCTGGATGGCGTCCCGCTGCATCACCCGCACCACGGAGCTGGGGAAGTACGTCCTGATGTCGCCGAGCCAGCGGGCCACCCGGGGGGCGCTGCCGCCGAGCCCCGCGGAACGCGGCTCGTCGTAGACGGCGGCCAGGGTGCGGTCCATCTCCACATCTCGGTCGGCGAGTTGGAACCCGGTGCCCTCGTCGGCCGGGTCGCCGAGGACCAGGCGCCAGCGGCGCAGCCGCTCCTCCCGCTCCTCCGCCGTGGGCGGGGGCGACGCGACGGTGTCGGTGTCGGTGTCGGTGTCTTCGGCAGCGGCAGCGGTCTCGGCGTCGGTGTTGATCTCGGTGTCCGCGTTGATCTCGGTGCTGGTGTCGGTCATCGGGACGCCCCCACTGGGTCTTGGACTGGCGTTGCTGCGGCGGGGGTCGACCCGCCCACGGCGAGGGAGCCGCCCAGCAGGTGCCGCAGTGTCGGCAGCACCGCTGCCGACCGGCCGGCGTCCGGCTCGGGGCCGAATCCGGGGTACGCCGTATCGTCGGCGGATGCGCCGCGGCCCCCCGTGCCGCGGCGCACGATCTGGCCCAGATTGCTCCGGACGCCCGGCTCGAAAGCGGAGAACGTCCGCCGCAACAGCGGCAGCACGTCCTCGAACGCGGTCGGCGACACGCTCGCCAGCCAACCGTCGATCAGGGCGAGCAGTCGCTCGTCGTGCAGCAGAAGCATTCCGCCGCCGGACAGGAAACCCTCCACCCAGCCCGCCGCGTCCGCCGGCTCGGCGCCGGTGGACAGCGCCAGGCGCAGCAGCCGCTCCGCGTCGTCCGCCTCCAACTCGCCCTCGTCCAGCAGGAGCCGGGCGCAACGGCCGCGCAGCAGCGGAGCGACGCTCTCCCGGGCCGAGAGCGAGCGCAGCACCGCACGCCAGCGACTGGTCAGGCCCTCGTCGGCGAGCATCGCGATGGAGTGCTGGACGGCGTCGAGTTGCTCGCGCAGCGCTGCCGCGCCGTCGGCGTCGAGCCCCGAGCAGGCGGGAGGAAGCCCCACGCATATCCGCTCGGCCAACCCTTCGGCGACCCGCCGCAGCATGGCCGAGTCCGTGCCGCGCACATCTCCGTACCGGACCGAACGCACCAGCGCCGGAAGGGCTTTGGCGAGCCGGCCCACGTCCGAGTCGAGGGCGGCGCGGTCGGCCAGCTCCCGCATCACCTGCGGCAGCGCCTCGTCGAGCCCGGCGAGCAGACAGCGCTCGGCCCAGAGCGTCACCTCTCCGAGCTCCTGCGCCTCGCTCGCCCTGGTGACCGCCTTGACACCCGCCGCGGTGGCCAGCGTGGTGCCCCAGATACCCGCCTCGGCGGTGCGCACCGACAGCTCGGGCTCCCAGGAGAGCCGCCAACTCTCGCGGAACGTACCGGTGTTGCGGCTGCGGTGGGTGTCGAGCGTGCCCCAGGCGATACCGAGGAGGGACAACCGGTGCAGCATCAGGCTGCGGGCGGCGTCGGTCTCCTTGCGCAGATCGAGGTCCAGGGCGCGCTCGGCGGCCTCCGGCTTCAGACGCAGTGAACGCTGGAGCCTGGTGAGGTCGCGCTGGAGCGGAACCGCGGGTGCCTCGTCCGGCACCTCGCCCAGCGCGTCACCGACGATCAAACGGTCCTCGATGAGCGCGAGAGGCACCTCCGAGCCCTCGCACATCACGGCCCGCACCGATTCCAAAGTCTCGGCCAGCCCCGCGAGCGGACGACCGCGCAGCGCGGCGAGACTCTCGGCGAGACGGACGGACTCGATGACGTGCGCCGAGGAGACCGGGTGGTCCTCGGCCCGCAGCAGCTCGGCGACCCTGGTCATCCAGCGCACCAGCGGACGGTCGACGGTCTCGAAGAGATGGCCGTACCAACCGGGCGAGGTGATGCCCGCGCCGTAACCGCTGTGTCTGGCCAGCCGGCGATGCGTCCAGGGCACCCAGGTGACGTCCACCTTGAGCTTCGGCAGGCCCTTGAGCAGCCCCCGGTCGGCGGCGACCGCGTGCTTCTCCCGCAGCGCCGGCACGTGCCAGGCCCCGCAGACGACGGCGACGGCGTCGTCACCGAACTCCCTGCGCGCCTCCCGCAGCCGCAGCCGCATATGGGCCTCACGCACCAGGTCCCTGCGGTGGCCGCCGTCGTCGTGGGTCTCGCGCAGCGCGGCCATCGCCTCCTCCAGCGCGGTGAAGGGGGCGAGTGTCTGCTCCCGGACGTCCTGCTCGGCGTCCGAGTGCCGCCGGTCGGCGGCGCCCCGGTGCTCGACGACGTCCTCCCACCAGCGCTCGGGGTCGTCGTAACCGGCGGTGCGCGCCAGCACGGCGAGCGGATCGACCCGCAGGTCGGACTCGCCCCCGCCGTCGCAGGAGGACTCCTCGCCCTCCTCTCCGTCGGGATCGCCCACCGCCTGCCCGGGCTGCGGACCGGCGCCGGCGGCACGGTCGTCGTGCTCCGCCTCCGGCTTCAACTCCGGCTCCGCCCCGGGCTGTCGGGGCAGGGCCAGCGAATGAGCCGCGGGCAGGTCCACGAAACGGACCTCCACGCCCCGCTCCATCGCCCAGCTGATCGCCACCCACTCCGGGGAGAACGCCGCGAAGGGCCAGAACGCGGCCCGACCCGGCTCGTCCACGGCGTGCGCGAGGAGCGCGACCGGCGGGACCATCGTCCTCTCCCCCGCCAGCCGCACCACCGCGTCCGCCTCCGGAGGCCCCTCCACCAGCAGGACCTTCGGCTCGTGCGCGACCAGCGCGGCACGCACCGCACGGGCCGAACCGGGGCCGTGGTGCCGGACCCCGAGCAGCAGCGGACGGTCGCTCACGCGCTCACCTCTCGGCACGCGCGGTAGAAGTCCTTCCAGCCGTCGCGCTCGCGAACGACGGTCTCCAGGTACTCCTGCCAGATCACCGAGTCCGCGGCCGGGTCGCGCACCACGGCACCGAGGATTCCGGCCGCCACGTCCGCGGCGCGCAGCCGGCCGTCGCCGAAGTGCGCGGAGAGCGCGAGGCCGCCGGTCACCACCGAGATCGCCTCCGCCGTGGAGAGCGTGCCGGAAGGTGACTTGACCTTGGTACGGCCGTCGACGGTCGCGCCGTCCCGCAGCTCGCGGAAGACGGTGACCACCCTGCGGATCTCCTCCAGCCCCTCCGGCGCCGGCGGCAGATCCAGCGAGCGGCCTATCTGCTCGACCCGGCGGGAGACGATCTCCACCTCCGCCTCCGAACTCGCGGGCAGCGGCAGCACCACGGTGTTGAAGCGCCGGCGCAGCGCGCTGGAGAGCTCGTTGACCCCGCGGTCGCGGTCGTTGGCGGTGGCGATGAGGTTGAAGCCGCGCACGGCCTGCACCTCGTCCCCCAGCTCCGGGATCGGGAGCGTCTTCTCCGAGAGGATGGTGATCAGGCTGTCCTGCACATCGGCAGGAATACGGGTCAACTCCTCGACCCGGGCGATCATTCCGTCCGACATCGCCCGCATGACGGGGCTGTGCACCATCGCCCGGCGGCTGGGGCCGTTGGTGAGGAGCTGGGCGTAGTTCCAGCCGTACCGCACCGCTTCCTCCGCGGTGCCCGCGGTGCCCTGCACGAGCAGCGTGGAGTCGCCGCTGACGGCTGCGGCCAGGTGCTCGGAAACCCAGGTCTTGGCGGTGCCCGGCACTCCGAGCAGCAGCAGCGCGCGGTCGGTGGCCAGGGTCGTCACGGCCACCTCGATGATGCGGCGCGGGCCCACGTACTTGGGGCTGATGACCGTACCGTCCGGCAGAGTGCCGCCCATGAGGTAGAGGGAGACCGCCCACGGCGACATCTTCCAGCGCTCGGGGCGCGGCCTGTCGTCGGCGGCGGCCAGCGCCCGCAGCTCGTCCGCGAAGGCGTCCTCGGCGTGCGGACGCAGTGCCTGCGCGCCCTGCTCGGCGGAGCTCGAGTCCGCCTTCTCCTCCGCCGCGCTCGTCTTGCTCACTCGCCATCCCCCTCGTTCCGATGGGCCATCGACGACAGTCGTCGAACGGCAGCCTTCAGCAGCGCCAATTCCCGCTGGTGATCGGCTGGTTCACACTCTGCACCCTGCCACTGACATTCGAACGCCGGACCTGTGGCCGTCCGACCGGAGCCCGCCCGGGCCGGACCCGACGGGGTGTCGGCGGACGGCCTGGCGCGGGCACAGGGCCGCCCGGGGCGGTGGCCGCTGAACCCGCGCGCCGCTGTCAGTGGCTGGATCTACTGTTCGATCCATGACGGGACAACAGGTCCGCTGGACAGCGGAACAGGTGCTGGCGCTCGCGCCCGACGCGGCGTCACGCAAGGCGGGCGGCAAGCTCGCCACTCCGGGCCCCTGGTCCCTGGCGGCGCAGGGCGAGGGGGCGCTGTGGGGGTTGTGCAGGGGCAGCGGCAGCAAGCCGTACCAGACGGTGGTCGATCTGGTCGGCGCCGGCTACAAGTGCAGTTGCCCGAGCCGGAAGTTCCCCTGCAAGCACGCGCTCGCGCTGCTGCTGCTCTGGGCGGAGAAGGACCCGGTGGTCGCGGACGGCGCGGGGCCGGAGAGCGTGCCGGACTGGGCCGAGAAGTGGCTCAGCGGCCGGCGTGAGCGCGCGGAGTCCAAGACGGCCCGACCGGCCGGGGAGGCTCCTGCCGACCCGGAGGCGGCGCGTCGCAGAGCGGAGCGGCGGGCGCAGCGCATCACCGCGGGCGCCGAGGAGTTGGAGCAGCGGCTGACCGACCTTCTGCGCACCGGCCTCGCCGGCGCCGAGCAGCTCGGCTATGCCGAGTGGGACGAGACGGCAGCCCGCATGGTCGACGCCCAGGCCCCCGGGCTCGCCACCCGGGTGCGGGAGTTGGCCTCGATACCCGGGTCGGGCCCGGGCTGGCCGGGCAGGCTGCTCGCGGACTGCGCGCTGCTGCGCCTGCTGACCCAGGGTTACTTGCGCCGGGAGGAGCTGCCGGAGGAGCTGGCGGCCACCGTGCGCGCCCAGGTGGGGCTCAGCACCGACGCCGCCACGCTGCTGGCCGACGACAGCGCCCGGCTGGCCGGCGACTGGCTGGTGCTCGGTCAGCGCGACAGTCAGGAGGGGCGCTTGACCGTGCGCCGCGTCTGGCTCATGGAGAGAGGCTCGGGGCGGTTCGCTCTGGTGCTCTCGTTCGGCGCGGCCGGGCAGGCGCCGGAGCTGGTGCTGCCGGTGGGCACCGTGTTCGAGGCCTCTTTGGCGTACTACCCGGGCGGCAGCCCGTTGCGGGCGGTGCTCGGGGAGGGGCGCAGCGCTCCGGTTCCGGCGTCCGCGCCCGAAGGAGTGGGAGTGGAGGCGGCGTTGGCGCGATACGGCGATGCTCTGCGCAGCGACCCCTGGATCGAGGCGTGGCCCGCGGTGCTGCACGACGTCGTGCCGCTGCCGCCCCGGGAGGGCGCCGAGGACGGCTGGCGCCTCGCCGACAGTGCGAGCGACACGGCCGTACCGCTCAGCTTCCCTTCCGAGAGCGCCCGTTGGCAGCTCGCGGCGATATCGGGCGGCACACCGATCACCGTGTTCGGCGAGTGCGGCCACGGCGGGTTCCTCCCGCAGACGGTCTGGTCCGACGGAGAGGCGATCACGCTGTGACGACAGGCAAGCAGACAGACGCCGGCGCACCTCCCGAGGTTGCCTGGGAGGAGCTGGTGACGGCGGCTCTGCTCGGCGAGGAGCGCCGTCCCCCGCCCGGCGGTTCGGCGACTGCGCTCCTCGACCTCGCGGCAGTCGCGACCGTCCGGCAGCGCGCCGGGCTGCGACCGGCGCAGGCCGGCCCGCGGCCCGAGCCCGCCCCGCACGATCCGCGCGGCAAGCTGCCGCCGGCCGCCGTGCGCCGGCTGGGCCAGTTCCTCTCCCGCTCCTCGCGGGGCGGGTACCGGGCGGCGTCCGGCGCCGGCTCGCACGGCGCGAACCGACAGGGCCCGGACCTGGGCGAGCTGCTGCCGGAGTGGCTCGCGATCGCCAACTCGCAGGGTTTCGGGGCCCCTTCGGCGCTGCTGCCGCAGCTGCTGGACGCCGCCCGGGCCCGCACCGACCTGCGCAGCGAAGTGCTGACCTTCGCGGGTCCGCGCGCCCCCTGGCTGGCCCGGCTCAACCCGGACTGGCGGTTCGCGCTGCGCGGCGGCGCCCTCCCCCGCGACCCGCGGGCGCTGCCGGACGGCCGGGAGCCGACCGAGGAGGCGGCCTGCCCGGAGCCGGCGGCAGACGAGCAGAGCGTGCGGCAGCTCTGGGAGGAGGGACTGTTCGCCGAGCGGGTTTCGCTGCTGACCGCGGTGCGGCGGCGCGATCCGGCGGCGGGGCGCGAGCTGCTGCTGACCACGTGGTCCTCGGAGCGGGCCGAGGACCGCCTGATGTTCCTCGACTCCCTGCGGCGCGGGCTGTCCCCCGCGGACGAGCCCTTCCTCGACCGGGCGCTCGGCGACCGCAGCAAGAACGTGAGGGCCACCGCGGCCGAGCTGCTGGCGACCCTGCCGGAGTCGGCGCTGGCCCGCCGCATGTGGGAGCGCGCGAGCGGCTGCGTGAGCCTCGGCCCGGCAGGTTCTCCGGCGGACGGGGCTGCGGCAGGCGGGGCAGCAGCGGACGGAGCGGCAGCCCGCGTGGCCGTGGATCCGCCGCAGGAGTGCGACGCCGCGATGGTGCGGGACGGCGTGGTGGCGACGCCGCCCAAGGGACGGGGCAAGCGCTCCTGGTGGCTGGTCCAGACAGTGGAGTCGGCACCGCTCTCGCGGTGGACGGCGCACCTGGGCGGCCGGAGCCCGGCGGAGATCCTGGCACTGCCGGTCGCCGACGACTGGCGGGACGAGCTCCACGCGGCCTGGGCCTGGGCAGCGGTGCGCCAGCGCGACACGGCATGGGCCGAGGCGCTGCTCGGCCTTCCGGTGCGTCCCGGCGGCGAGATTCCGGGCGACCCCGCGCGGCTGCTCGCGGTGCTGCCGCAGCAGGACCGCGCGCGGTGGGCCGCCGGCTTCGTCGCGGCGCACGGTCTCGCCGATGCCTTCCGGGTGCTGGGCACCTGCTCGGTGCCGTGGCCCGTCGAGCTGGCCAAGGCCGTGATGGACGCGCTGGAGATCGCCCGCGAGGCCGGCAGCTACCCGTGGAGCTTCAGCGGCGTGCTCGGTCTGGCCGAGCGTTCACTCGACCCCGCTCTGGCCGAGCAGTTCGTACCGCTGGCGACCCGCCGGGGCGGGAGCGAAGCCGAAGACGGCGCCCGTCCCGGCGCCGCGGCGTACTGGTCGGACGCGTTCGACCGGCTGGTCCTGACGCTGCGGATACGTGCCACCATGCGGGAGGAGCTGGAGCTTCCCGGGCCGTCGCCGGCGGGCTGACGGCCGCCAGTGCGGGCCGCGAGCGTTTCGCGGCCCGCCGGGCGGGCCCCGGCCGGCGGGGGCGAGCGGACGCGGGCGGCACGTACGAGCCGGCGGGCCCGCAGCACGTGGATCGGGTCGGGTCGGGCTGCGGGAGGCGCCGGGCGGGCTGACCGCACGGCGGCGCGCGGGAGCCCGGAGCGGTGCGCCGAGAGTCAGGCGACCACGGGCCGTACATGGGCGCGTACCCAATCCACGACCTCACCGGTCGGGGCGCCGGGCGTGAAGATCGCCGCGACACCGAGCTCCCGGAGCGGGGCGATGTCCTCCTCCGGGATGATGCCGCCACCGAAAACCTTGATGTCCGCGGCCTCTCGCTCCCGCAGCAGTTCCAGCACACCGGCGAAGAGGGTGTTGTGGGCACCGGAGAGGATGGAGAGCCCGATCGCGTGGGCGTCCTCCTGGATCGCGGTGTCCACGATCTGCTCGGGCGTCTGGTGCAGCCCTGTGTAGACGACCTCCATGCCCGCGTCCCGCAGCGCGCGGGCGATGACCTTCGCTCCCCGGTCGTGTCCGTCCAGGCCGGGTTTGGCCACCACCACTCGAATCGGACCCGACACAGTCATCGCCGCCTCATCTCCGCCCGGACCGCTGGGTTCGCCGGGCCTTCTCGGCTCCGTCTCGACGCGCAGCCCGAAGGACAGCTAACCCTCCGTGGCCGCCTACCCGTCAGTTTCGCCACAGCGCCGAACGGGGACATTCAGGGTGGGAATGTTCGGCGGACCTCATCCGCCTGCGTTCCAGGTCGGCACAGTGTCGTCCAGGTCGTCCAGTTGCACCACTGCCGCGCTCGCGGACCGTGTGACCGAGGGTCCGCAGTCGCCGATCCGGGGACAGGGCCGGGCGGTGGGGCGTGACGGGGGTTGCCGTGCGGGTTCCGATGCCGAGGTTGGCGAGCGATCTGCTCAGCACGTTGGGTACCACCGTGCTGGAGGCGACCGCGCTCGCCGGTCACCTCGTTCTCTATCCGAGCGGCATGGCGGCCGACGCCCCGGTAGAGACGAGGGCGGATCGCTTTCCCGGGCGGCGCCCGGTGGTGCTGGTGCACGGCTTCATCGACAACCGGAGCGTCTTTGCGCTGATGCGCCGCTCGCTCCGCCGTCACGACTGGCCGGTCGTGACGGGCTTCAACTACTCCCCGTTCGCGGGTGATGTGCCGACCACCGCCCGGCTGCTCGCCGATGTGGTCGAGGACGTCTGCGAGCGGACCGGCCATCGAGAGGTGGATCTGGTCTGCCACAGCCTGGGCGGGCTGGTCGCCCGGTACTGCGTGCAGCGGCTGGGC
Organism: Streptomyces tardus; assembly: GCF_018101125.2. Taxonomy (GTDB): domain Bacteria; phylum Actinomycetota; class Actinomycetes; order Streptomycetales; family Streptomycetaceae; genus Streptomyces; species Streptomyces tardus. The sequence continues at coordinate 918,082 of NZ_JAELVF020000001.1, forward strand.
GGCGACTCCCGGGTGCACACCGTGGTGACGCTCGGGACTCCGCATCTGGGCACGTCCGCCGCGCCGCTTCTCTCGCTTCACCCGATCGTGCGGCAGATTCGACCGGGCTCACGGGTGATGGCGGAGCTGGCGGAGCCGGTTCCGGAGTGCCGCACCCGTTTCGTCAGCCTTCACAGCGATCTCGATCCGGTGATGTCGCCCCCGGAGACCGCCCGCCTCGAGCGTGCGGACCTGCGGGTGCGAGAGGTGCCGGTGCAGGGAATCGGACACCTTGCCCTGCCCGCGCACTGGGCCGTCATCGCCCGTGTCCGTGAGGAGTTGGTCACGGCGGACACTGCGCCCGGCGGCGAGGCGGAGAATCTCGACGCGCCCGCGGCCCGGTCCGGCGAATCGCCCCCGAAGCTGCCCGTGGCCGAAAGCGCCGCCCGCCGCAGTGCAGCCGGAGGCGCCGCCTGACCTGCGGCACGTTTCGCCCGACCGCCACGGACCCCCTCGGTCCTGCGGTTCGGCCCCAACCCGCGCCGAATGACGAACAGTTGTCGAACAGTGCGTCAACTACCGGTCCGTAGTCCGCCGAAAGGCGGCCTTCTGCCCGGGTTGGGCGAGGACAAAACACAGGGAAGATTGTCGTCCCCGCATACCGCCGGGTACAGTCGCCGCACTGCTCCGCCAGCCCACTTGTCTCCGAGGTGAAAGAGAAGTTGGTGGTGAACGTCCCTTCCCCGTCGGGGCCTTACGGCTCACACGACAGCCCTCACGGCACCTCGTTCGCGGGGTACCCGGGCTACACGTCGTACGACGAGACCACCGGCTATGCCGCACCACCGGAGCAGCACTACGGCACGGACACCGGGCATTTCGACCCTGCCTACGGCGACGACCCCCTCTTCGGCACGATGCCGGGCCAGGAACAGCAGCCCGCCGCGATGTACGGCACCGGGGCGTACGACACCGGCGCCGCCATGTACGACACCGGGGCCCACGCCGCGTATTCCCCTTACGACACCGGGGCCCACCCGACGACGGCGTACGGCAGCGACACCGGCCTCCACGGCACGGGAGTCCACGACACCACCGGCGCTCACGGAAGCGGAGCCCACCAGGCCGGCGGGTACGACACCGGCGCGTACGACACCGGCGCCTACGCCGGTGGTCTGTACGAGCACACCGGTTACGCGTCCGCCGACAACGGCGCCCACGCCAACGACCCCATGGGCGCAGCCGGTCACGACACCGGCCAGGCCGGCGCACAGTGGGGCAGCGAAACGTACTCGCCTCTCGACATCCCCGCTCAGGCCGGCCCGGAATGGACGGCGGACGCCGGCAACGGGCACTGGAACCACGGCGGTCACCCGCAGATGCCGGGCGACGCGCAGGGTTGGGGTCCGTACGTCGCCGGCCACGCCTACGACACGGGCGCCTACGACACCGGCACCTTCGCCCCGGGCTCGCTGCACACCACGGGCCACCCCGACGTTGCCCCCGGCCAGTACGACACCGGTCAGTACGACACGGGCCAGTTCGACACCGTCGGCCAGTTCGACACGGGCCAGCACGACACGGCCGGTCAGTACGACACCGGCCAGTACGACACCGTCGGCCAGTACGGGACCGGACTCCACGACACCGGCCAGTTCGGAAGCGGGCTGTACGACACGGGCCAGCACGACACCGCCGGCCAGTACGACACGGGTCAGTACGACACGGGTCAGTTCGGTATCGGGCAGTACGAATCCGGCAGTTGGGACCTCGGCGACTACGGCCCCGGCACGCCGGTCACCGGTCACCACCCGGCCGACCTCGCCGACGCCGGTTCCGCCGGCTCCACCACCAGCGGCACCGGCGAATGGGACACCGGCGGCTGGCAGGTCTCCACGCTCGCCGCAGCCGGCTCCGTCGAACAGGCAGCGCAGGCCGAGCAGTTGGCTGCCGAGCAGCCGCACACCTCCGGCCTTCCGCACCTCACGGACCACTCGCACGGGAACGGCCACCCGCAGGGCACCGAGACCGAGCCGGCCGGGAACGCCCGGAACGGATCCGTCGACTCGGACACCCTCGGGGACATTCCGCTCCACGAGCTCCGCGCCCACGACGACGGCGCCCCCTTCGACGGCCCCGAACTCGGCCAGGACTCGCGGCGCGACGACGACGCGGGCGACTTCGGTGTTCCGGACATCTCCCCGGGCGCCTCTCCGTCCGTCCCCGCGGGCCCCGTCAGTCGGGGCCGCCGACGGGCCGCGAAGCCCAGGCGTTCCGCGCTGCTGACCGTTGCCGTGCCGTCCGTGGCCGTGATGGGTGTGGCCGGTATCGCCGCCGCGTCGGTGGGCAATCTCGGCGACGAGAGCAAGGACAAGGGCGAGCAGGCCGCGCCGGACCCGGCATCGGTCAAACCGTCCGACGCCAACAGCAAGTTGGACATCCAGCTCGATGGGGTACGCGCCGACGCGGGCGATTTCGCCGGACGTGCCAGTCGTACCCAGGAGCGGCTCGACCTCAAGGAACGCCAGGAGGCCGAGCGCAAGCGCAAGGAGGCGGAGGCCGCCCGCAAGGAGGCCGAGCGTCCCAAGTTCGCCCTGCCCGTGACCCAGCCGGGGTTGAGCGCGTACTACGGCCAGGCCGGCGTCAACTGGCTCTCGCTGCACACCGGTATCGACTTCCCGGTCAGCTACGGGACACCGGTGAAGGCCTCGGCCGACGGGATGATCTCGACCAAGTACGACATCTCGTACGGCAACATGATCATACTGACCACTGCCGACGGTACCGAGCTCTGGTACTGCCACCTCAGCAGCAGCAAGATCCGCAGCGGCCCGGTCAAGGCGGGCGACACGATCGGCTACGCGGGCAGCTCCGGCAATTCCACCGGTCCGCACCTGCACTTCGAGGTGCGCCCCGGAGGCGGCTCGGCGATCGACCCGCTCGGCTGGTTCCGCGGCAAGGGCCTGGACCCGACGTAACACACCCCGCCGGGTGGGCCAACAGCCCACAGCACACCCAGCCGTCGACACACAGCACACAGCCGTCGCCGCCGCACAGCGCGGTGCTGCTGCCAGCAGGTCCTGAGCTTCCACGCACAGCGCCCGGCGCCCTCACCGACCTCCCGGACACCGGTCGCCGCTCCGACCCACCGCACCGGACAGCACCATCCAGGCGACCCGTCGGCACGGCCCGCGCCGTGCCGACGCCGCCACGCAGGCAACTGCGCCAGAACCCGCCGCGGGTCCCGGTGTCGGGCCCCGGTGTCGGGCCCCGGTGTCGGGGCCGATCCACGATCGGGCCCGACACACGACTGCGTCGGTCTTCGGCGCCCCGCTAGAGCTTCTCGACCGGGGCGTACCGCAGCAGCAGACGCTTGGGCTTCGGGTCGCCGAAGTCGACGGTCGCCTCCGCGCTGTCACCGCTGCCCTTGACCCCGACCACGCGGCCGAGCCCGAAGCTGTCGTGGGTGACCCGGTCCCCGACCGAGAGCGCGACCACCGGCTGCCCTCCGGCTCTGCGCTGGGTGGCGAAGCCGCCCGTGCCGCGGCGCGGCGCGGACGCCCCGACGGACATCCCGCCGGGCAGCCCGCCGACCGGCGCCAGCGGTGAGCCGCCGCCCGACGCCCGGCCGCCGGTGCGCCGCCAGTCCAGGAACTCGGCCGGCACTTCCTCCAGAAAACGCGAAGGCGGGTTGTACGAGGGCTGGCCCCAGACGCTGCGCATCGCGGCCCGGCTGAGATAGAGCCGCTCGCGGGCACGGGTGATGCCCACGTAGGCGAGGCGGCGCTCCTCCTCCAGTTCCTTGCTGTCACCGAGCGCCCGCATGTGGGGAAAGACGCCGTCCTCCATACCGGTCAGGAAGACGACCGGAAACTCCAGCCCCTTGGCCGTGTGCAGGGTCATCAGGGTGATGACGCCCGTCTCCTCGCCGCCCTCGCCCTCGTCCGGGATCTGGTCGGAGTCGGCGACCAGGGCGACCTGCTCGAGGAAGTCGGCCAGGGTGCCCGGATCGTCCTCGCCGCGGTCCTGCTCGAACTCCAGGGCCACGGCGGCGAGTTCCTGGAGATTCTCCACCCGGGTCTCGTCCTGCGGATCGGTGGACGCCTGGAGCTCGGCGAGGTAGCCGGTGCGCTCGAGTATCGCCTCCAGCACCGTCGCCGGGCCGGCTCCGGATTCCACGATCGTGCGCAGCTCCTCCAGCAGGGAGTTGAAGCGCTTGACGGCGTTGACGGAGCGGGAGGCCATGCCGTACGCCTCGTCGACCCGGCGGAGTGCGGCCGCGAAGCTGATCCGCTCGCGGGAGGCCAGCGCCTCCAGCATCGCCTCGGCCCGGTCGCCGATGCCCCGCTTGGGGACGTTGAGGATGCGGCGCAGCGGGACGGTGTCCTCCGGGTTGGCGAGCACGCGCAGATAGGCGAGGACGTCCCGGACCTCCCTGCGCTCGTAGAAGCGCACACCGCCGACGACCTTGTAGGGCAGGCCGACCCGGATGAAGATCTCCTCGAAGACGCGGGACTGGGCGTTGGTGCGGTAGAAGACTGCGACATCGCCGCTCTTCGCCGTGCCCTCGTCGGTCAGCCGGTCGATCTCCTCGGCGACGAACTGCGCCTCGTCGTGCTCGGTGTCGGCGACGTAGCCGGTGATGCGGGCGCCGTCGCCGGCCTGGGTCCAGAGGTTCTTCGGGCGGCGGTTCTCGTTGCGCTCGATGACGGCGTTGGCTGCGGTGAGGATCGTCTGCGTGGAGCGGTAGTTCTGCTCCAGCAGGATGGTGGTGGCGTCCGGATAGTCCTCCTCGAACTGGAGGATGTTGCGGATGGTGGCACCGCGGAAGGCGTAGATGCTCTGGTCTGCGTCACCGACGACGCACAGCTCGGCCCGCTCCGGCACCTCGCCGCCACCCGGTTCCTCGGCGAATCCCGCACCCGCGGCGCCCGCACCCGCACCCGCACCGCCGGCCGTCGCGGCACCGACACCGACGAGGTGCCGAATGAGCGTGTACTGCGCGTGGTTGGTGTCCTGGTACTCGTCGACCAGCACGTGCCGGAAACGCCGGCGGTAGTGGTCGGCGACGTCCGGGAACGCCTGGAGCAGGTGCACCGTGGTCATGATGATGTCGTCGAAGTCCAGCGCGTTCGCCTCGCGCAGCCGCGACTGGTAGAGCGTGTACGCCTCGGCGAGCGTCTTCTCCCAGCCGTCGGACGCCCGGCCGGCGAAGTCCTCTTCGTCGATCAGCTCGTTCTTCAGGTTGGAGATCTTCGCGGTGAAGGACTTCGGCGGGAAGCGCTTGGGATCCAGGTCGAGGTCGCGGCAGACCAGCGCCATCAACCGCTTGGCGTCGGCGCCGTCGTAGATCGAGAAGGAGGAGGTGAAGCCGAGCTTCTTGCTCTCCCGCCGCAGAATCCGCACACACGCGCTGTGGAAGGTGGAGACCCACATCGACTGCGCGCGCGGGCCGACCAGCTCCTCCACGCGCTCCTTCATCTCGCCCGCGGCCTTGTTGGTGAAGGTGATCGCCAGGACCTGGCCGGGGTGGACGCCGCGGGCGCCGAGCAGGTGGGCGATGCGGTGCGTCAGCACCCTGGTCTTCCCCGAACCGGCTCCGGCGACGATCAGCAGCGGGCCGCCGCGGTGCTCGACGGCCGCGCGCTGCTGCTCGTTGAGCCCCTCCAGCAGTGCGGCGGGGTCGGCCGGGAGGCGCGCGGCGTGCTGCTGCGCACCGCGCGCGTCCTCCCTCAGGTGGGGCGCCGCGAAGAACCCGGGCGGAAGCTCCTCGTCCGGCGGCGCGAGGTCGTCCTCGGGTGGCGGCGGGGGCTCCTCCTCGGAGGGTTCGAGGCGGGCCAGGAAGCTGTCGTCGAAGAGGCTGCTCATCGTTGACCGAGTCTAGGCGGCACCTACGACAACGTGAGCCTCTCCTAGACTTACTCGTATGACGGACTCCTCTTCCGCGCCCGCCCCCCGCCCTCGACGTGACGCGGATCTCCGTGCGTCGCACTCGGACCGGGAGGCCGTCGCGGAGCGCCTGCGCGAAGCCGCCGGCGACGGCCGCATCGACCTGGAGGAGCTGGAGGAGCGGCTGGAGAAGGCGCTCACGGCGAAGACGTACGGAGAGTTGGAGCCGCTCACGGCGGATCTGCCCGCGACCCACCAGCAGCAGAAGAAGGCGGCAGCCGCCGAGCAGCCGTTGGAGCTGAAGACGGGCGCGGGGGACATCGTCCAGGACGGGTACTGGGTCGTGCCGTCGCGGATCAACGCGATCTCCCGACTCGGCGACATCAAAATCGACTTCAGTCAGGCGGAGTGCCACCAGAGCGAGGTCGTACTGGACGTCAACGCCGGTATCGGGAACGTCACCGTCATCGTCCCGCACGGCTGGTCGGCGCGTACGCACTCGCTCAAGGTGAGCGTCGGATCGGTGCGCAACCGGGCCACCGAGCCGCCCACGCCCGGCTCGCCGACCCTGGAGCTCACCGGCCGGGCCGCGATGGGCGACGTGCGCGTCCGCTACCCCAACCGCTGGGAGAACTGGCTCCGCAGCAGCTGACCCCGACGGGCCCGTCGGCGCCGAGGCACGCGCCGCAGCCGGTACGCCGGTACGGCAACCGGCAACCGGCAACCGATCGGTGGCAAGGCGCCGTGCGTGCGCGACATTCGACGTCCAATACGGGCGAACGACCGCCGGCCCAGAAGTGGTTTCCCGACACATCGGACACCGGTCTTCCCAACAGCCGCGGCCACTCACTACGGTGCTCCTCCAAGCAGCCCGTCACCGCCGGTGAAAGCGCCGGCCCGGACTGCTCCGCCGAGTCCGGCCCAGCCGGAGCCGGGGACCCACCTGAGCACCACCGGGGTGAATCGGGCGCAGGCGCGAGCCGAGCCCGTAGGGCAGCCTTCCGACGCCCGAACCCGACAGCTAACCCGGTAGGCGGTCCACGGAAGGAGTTGCGGATCGTGGCCCCACGACACCGCCCCCACCCCCACCCCCGGCACCGCAAACCGCGCACCTCAGCACTGTCCCCGGCGGCCCGGCGCGGTTCGATCGGCGCGACGGCGGCAGCCCTCGCGTCCGTCACCCTGCTCTCGCAGCAGGCCGGCGCCGACCCGAACGACGACCGCGAGGGCGAGCGGCCCACGCTGGAGCAGACCCGTTCCGAGGTCGACGCGCTCTACCGCGACGCCGGTGCGGCGACCCAGCGCTACAACGCCGCCAAGGAGCGGACCGACAGCCGCCGCAAGCAGGTCGACCGGTTGCTCGACCAGGCGGCCGAGCGGGCGGACGACCTCAACAAGGCCCGCCGCGTACTCGGCAGCTACGCCGCCGCCCAGTACCGGGACGGCGGCATGTCGGACACCGCCACCCTGCTGCTCTCCCGGGACCCGCAGGGCTACTTCAACCAGACGCACGTCATGGAGCGGATGTCGGCCCGCCAGCAGCGCGCCGTCACCACGTTCCGGGACAAGCAGCGCAGCGTCGCGAAGCAGCGAGCGGCAGCGGCCGGACGGCTGGCCGAACTCACCGAGGCGCAGCAGGAGTTGGCGACCGACAAGAGCACCGTGCAGACCAAGCTGACCGAGGCCAGGAAGCTGCTGTCCAAGCTCACCGCGCAGGAACGCGCCCGGCTGGCCGCCGCCGAACGCGAACGGCAGGAGGAGGCGCGCGAACGCGCCGCCGCAGCCGAACGGCGTGCGGAGGAAGCGCGCAAGCAGCAGGAGCAGGCCGAGCGCGAGCGGCGCGAACGCGAGAAGGAGAAGGAGCAGCCGGCTCCCGAGAAGCCGTCCGACGGCGACTCCTACGGGGCGAAGGCGCAGAAGGTCCTCGCCTTCGCCAAGAAGGAGCTCGGCAAGCCGTACGTGTGGGGCGCCACCGGGCCCAACTCCTACGACTGCTCGGGGTTCACCCGGGCCGCCTGGCGGACGGGCGGCCTCGAGCTGCCCCGGACGACGTTCGACCAGGTGAAGGTCGGCACGAAGGTCGCCAAGTCGGACATGCGTCCCGGGGATCTGATCTTCTTCTACGCGGACGTCACCCACGTGGGGATCTACGTGGGCGGCGGCCAGATGATCCACGCCTCCAAGCCGGGCGACGACGTGAAGTACGAGTCGGTCGACTACATGCCCTTCCACAGCGCGATGCGCCCGACCTGACCGGCGGCGCCCCGGCCCTCATCTCCCGGGGACACGCGCCCGCGCCCCGGCCCGCCTCTCGGTACGGCGGGTCGGGCGGCGGGTCGGGCGCCGGGTCAGACCCAGACGGTGGCGAGGAAGATGTTCAGCGTCGTCAGCGCGCCGACCGCGCCCAGCATTCCGGCGGGCACCCGCTCCTCGTCCCGCTTGACGTAGACCAGGCCCAGCACCACCACCAGCACGGCGAGCTTCAGGCCGATCTTGACGTGGTTGACCTCGGCGCCGTCCGCCTCGTTCAGCCCGACCAGGACCATCCCGGTGACCAGCATGGTGAGCGCACCGTGCAGCATCCCCGGCGTCATCCGGCCCTCGCCGGCGCTGATCGCCTTCATCTGTGCGAAGAAGCCGCCCAGCAGAGCGGCGATACCGATGATGTGCAGCGCGACGACGACGTTGATGACTGTGCTCATGGGCCGGAGCGTAACCGGGCCGGGCACGGCCGGATCGGCCGGGTGCGCACCCGCCGGTACGGCTCGACGGCCCCCGCCCGTACGCCCGGTTCCCCGGCGGGCGGTTCGCGCGCGGACGCACGCCCCGGGTGCGCGGACGCACGCCCCGCACGCGCACAACCCGCGACCGCGTACGTACCGCCCGACCCGCAGGGCGTACGGCCTGCGGGGCCTCAGCCGAGCGGGTTGACCGGGTCGCGCAGCAGCGCCAACGCGGGTGCGTACAGCCGGGACTTGATCGTGCCGAGGGTGTCGCCGACCTTGCCCACCTGGGCCGCCGCGCGCTCGACGGCGGCGGCCAGGACGGCGTCCGCCCCGACGGCCTCGTCGACGACGCCGTGCGCCGCCGCGTCCGTACCGCCGTAACGGCGCGCGGTCGCCATCGCCTCGTGCGCGGTCTGCGGCGAGAGGCGGCTCTGCACCAGGGCGGACATGCCCGGCGTGAACGGGATGTTGATGTCGGCCTCCGGCAGGCACCAGAAGCCGCGGTCCGCCCGCATCACCCGGAAGTCGTGCGCCAGCGAGAACATCGCGCCGGCCGCGAAGGTGTGTCCCTGGAGCGCCGCCACGGTGACCAGCGGCAGCGCCAGCATCCGCGCGAACAGGGCGTGCACCGAGACGACGTACTCCTCGTGCTGGTCGGCGTGGGCGAACAGCCACTCCAGGTCGAGTCCGTTGGAGTAGAACTTGCCGGTCGCGGCCGTCACCAGGGCGCGCGGACCGTCGGCGTGCTCGACCTCGTCCAGGGCCGCGTTGACGGAGGCGATCCACTCCGGGTGGAAACGGTTCTCGCCGTCGCCGAGATCGAGTACGAACACGCCGTCCTGGCGGTCGAGTACGGGCATGACTGCTCCTTGGGGGTGGGCGGAGAGGTGTACGGCGCAGTGCGGCGCTCGGGCGCCGCGGGTCAGTCCCGCGGGGACGCGTCCGGTCGCGCACTTCGCCGGGACGGCTCGTACGGGGCGAGCGTGACGGTCGGCTGCCGCGGGCCGAACGGCTCCGCGGCTCCGCGGCCTTACGTCGGTACGGCGGTTCCGGTGGCGAGGCGCGCTCGGTGGTCGCTGCCGCGTTGCACCATCACGCACTCCTCCCGGCACCGCTCGGACCTCGGCAAACCGGCCGACCCCGACACTACTCATTGGTAAGTTATGGCAGGTGCCTGGGACAGGCAAGAGATTCCGCCGCCTGTGCCGTACGTTGCCGCACCACCACACGGTGAACACAGGACCCACTGCGTTCGTACACCCTTGCGGGAGCGTGATGAGGGAAGGCTCCCTTCGGCGGACCGGAGCACAGCCGACGGAAAGGGACAGGGGACGCGATGGGCCTCACTGATCACACGGGCGGTACCCGCATGGACCCCGGCGAGGGCGGCCAGCCGGCACCGACCACGTCGCAGCTCGCACTGCTGCCGCTGCGCCTCTTCCTCGGCGTGACGTTCGCCTACGCGGGCATCGACAAGCTCACCGATCCGGACTTCCCCGCCTCGATGAGCGACCTGCTCCACTCGATCCCCAACGCGGCGGCGCCCTGGCTGCTCGACCTCGCCCTGACCAATCCGGAGGCGTTCGGCTACGGCATCGCGCTCGGCGAACTGGCCGTCGGTATCGGGGCGTTGGCCGGACTGCTGATGCGGCTGGTGGCGTTCGGCGGCCTGCTGATCTCGCTGTCGTTCTGGCTCACCGTCAGCTGGGACGTCGGCCCGTACTACTACAGCCAGGACGTGCCGTACCTGATGGCCTGGGTCCCGCTGCTGATCGCGGGCGCGCAGATCTACTCGCTCGACGCCGTCGTCGGCAAACGCCGCAAGCGGTCCGGACGCCGACTCTACGGCTGACGGCTCCGCCGCCTCCGGCCGCGGTGCGGTCGCGGCGGCCGGTCGCGGTGCGGGCCGTGCGCTTCCGGGTGCCCGGAGCACGCCCGAACGGCCTTGCCCGTCAGCGCAGTTCGTTGCTCCGCCCGCGGCGGACGCGCAGTACCCGGTCGGCCGCCGCGACCAGCCCGGAGAGCAGCAGTGCCGCCGGTACGGCCAGGATGAGCAGAGCGTACGAAAGATCCCACTCGCCCAGCGTCCGCATCAGCAGCCCGCCGGCCACGGCCAGCAGCGCCAGGCCGAGCAGGAGCTTCGCGGGGTCGAAACGGCTGTGGCTCGTCGTACGGCTCATGAGCGCTCCTCCTGCTCGCGACCGGCGAGAACCGGCCCGTATCCGACCCCGGCGTCCGGACCCGTGCCGGCCTCCACGGCCTCGACCCGCTGCCGGCCCGCCTCCGGCCGACCGCCCGACGCTCCTGCCGGTTCCGCGCCCGGGTCGGCGCTCGGGTCGGCGCTCGGGTCGCTGTCGGTGTCCGCGCCGCTGTCCGGTGTGCGGGCCGGAGCGTCCATGTCGCGCTCGACCGTGACGCCGCCCGCACCCACGTCGACCGTCAACTCGACGGTGCCGGTGGGCTCTTCGCCGTCCAGCGGCCCCATGGTGTAGCTCTCGGTGACGCGGAAACCGCCGCCGCTGACGCCGCTGCCGTCCTGTCCGCTGCCGACGCCCGGCAGGTCGTAACCGCCGAGCCCCACCCGTACGTCGACCTCCACCAGCGCGTTCGGCGGCACGACCACCCGCGCCTCACCGGCGGCGACCCGGAGCGAGGTGACGACCGTGTCGTCCTCCTTCATCCGCAGCCCGCCCAGGTCGAGGGTGCCCTGGCCGGTGCCCACCCGGTAGTGCTCCCGCACCTCCCCGGCCGAGGCCGGCCGCCAGAGCTGCTCGGAGAAGGTGGTGGTGAGGTCCTTCGGCAGACTGACGGCGCCGGCCAGCAGCAGAGTGGTCAGGACGACGCCGACGATCGTGCCGCCCCCGATCCTGCCGGTGAACGCCCCGACGACCAGGCCGAGTCCGAAGGTCGCCAGCGCCGCGGTCAGCCCGACCGCGAGCGCCGTACCGAGCGGCTGGCTCGACCAGACCGCCGCGCTGCTGCCCACCGCCGAGACGAGCGCGGCGAGGAACACCGCGCCGCCCAGGGAGATCGCGCTCCGCCGGCAGCCTTCCTGCTGCGCGACCGGCGCCGTGCCGCCCGAGGGCTGCTGCTCGGTCCACACGTCACCGGACGGCGTGTTCTCGGCACCCTCCGGGCCCCAGAGGTACCCGTCGGTGTGGGACGGTTCGCGCCACCAGGACGGGGACAACGGGGTCGGCGGCGCCTGCGGCTCGGGCGGCGCCTCGGGCCGTGCGTCCGCGCCGAGTTCGGGCTTCTCGCCGCGCGTCTTCTGCGACCAGTACGCGGCGGCGCCGAGGGCCGCCGTCACCATCAGCGCGAAGGTGAGCAGCTTGCTGTTGTCCAGCGAGGCGAGCGCGACACCGCAACCGGCGAGCGCGCACAGCACCGCGGCCAACGCTCCGCCCTCGACCCGGCCGGAGAGCAGCCGCTTGGCCTCGTTCTCGTCCTCGCCCTCCAGCGGGACGAGCAGCCAGGCGAAGGCGTAGAAGAGCAGCCCGAGCCCGCCCATCGCCGAGAGGACGGCGACCGGCACCCGGAAGAGCACGGGGTCCATGTCGAAGTGGCGGCCGAGTCCTCCGCAGACGCCTGCGACGACCTTGTGCTGCCGGCTGCGCTCCAGGCGTTCCGCGCCGTCGGCGACGCCGGTGCCGAAGACGTCCGTGGCGCCCGTACCGGTGCCGCCGTCCCCGCCCCCGTCGCCCCCGTCGTCCGCGCCGGAAGCGCCGGAAGCGCCGGAAGCGCCGTTCTCGCCACGGCCGCTGCGGGGCGGCGCCCACCTCCCGCCGGCTCCCCCGGGCCCGGACCGACCGCCGGCGCCTCTGCCGCCGCTGCCGCCGGGGCGCGCGTCCGCACCTCCCGGGTCGCCGGTGTGCGCGGAGCCCGCGCCGGTCGCACCCACCCCCGCGTACGCGGACGGGTCGCCGCGCCGGTCCTCGGCGCCGCCGGGAACCGCCGGGCCGTGCGACGCACCGGCCGCCGAACTCCCGCCGGCGGGCCCGTCGTGGCCCCAGTGCTCCTGTGTCATGCGTCCATACTGTCGACTCGTCCCTCCCGGCGGTATCCGGGGCCACCCCGGAGGCTGCCCTGACATCTTTCGTCAGGGAGGGACTGGGGGGTTACCCGGATGTACCGCGTTCCTCTCCCGTGTGACGATCTAGCAATGACGACAGCTCCTCCCGCGCCGCCGACCCAGGCGCCTGCGGTACGCCCGCTGCGCAAGCTGTACCGCAGCTCCGAGGGGCGGCTCCTCGGCGGCGTGGCCCGCGGCCTGGCCGGCCACCTCGGGCTGCCGGTGGCCTGGGTGCGGATGGTGTTCATCGTCCTCTTCTTCACCAGCGGTCTGGGCGCCCTGCTGTACGCGGTGTTCTGGTTCGTGGTGCCGCTCGGCGCCGGCGGTGTCGGAGAGGGCCACAAACCGGCCCAGGGCAAACCGGACCGGGGCTACCTCTTCGCCGCGGTCGTCCTGATCGTCGCGCTCGTCGCGCTCGGCGAGAACCTCCAGTTCGGCACCGCCAACGCCTATGTCTGGCCGCTGCTGCTGATGGGCGTCGGCGTGGCCGTCGTCTGGCGCCAGGTGGACAACGACCGCCGGGCCCACTGGACGGAGATGAGCCGCAGCAAGCGGCTCATTCCGCTCGCCCGCACCGCCGCCGGCGTCGTACTGGTCGGCGCGGGCGTGGCCGGGTTCGCCGTGATCCAGGGCTCGGGACGGCAGTTGGGCGCCGTGCTCCAGGCCGCGCTCGCCGTGGTCATCGGTATCGCGCTGATCGCGGGCCCGTATCTCGTACGGATGACGCAGGATCTCTCCGAGGAGCGCCTGATGCGCATCAGGGCGCAGGAGCGCGCCGAAGTCGCCGCCCATGTGCACGACTCGGTGCTGCACACCCTCACGCTGATCCAGCGCAACTCCGAGAACGCCCGCGAGGTCAGCCGCCTCGCCCGTGCCCAGGAGCGCGATCTGCGCGCCTGGCTCTACAAGGGTGCGCGCGGCGCGAGCGAGGAGGAGTCGGACGAGAGTCCGCGGACCTTCGCCGAGTCGGTGAAGGCGGTGGTCGCCGAGGTCGAGGACCACCACGGCGTACCGGTGGAGGTGGTGTGCGTCGGCGACTGCCCGATGGACGACCGGCTGACCGCCACCCTCCAGGCCGCGCGCGAGGCGATGGTCAACGCCGCGAAGTACGGCGGCGAGGCCGGCCACGTCCAGGTCTTCGCCGAGGTGGAGGGCTCGACGATCTTCGTATCGATCCGCGACCGCGGCCCCGGATTCGATCTGGATTCGGTGCCCTCGGACAGAATGGGCGTACGGGAGTCAATCATCGGCCGGATGGAACGCAACAGCGGCACCGCCCGCATCAGGTCCACTCCTGGTGAGGGGACCGAGGTGGTGCTGGAGATGGAGAGGGCGGAATCATGAGCGCGGAACAGAGCGAAGAGACCACCGGCGGCCGGCGCGCACGGGTCGTGCTCGTCGACGACCACCGGATGTTCCGGGCCGGTGTGCAGGCCGAGATCGGCGAGACCGCGGCCACCGGGGTCGAGGTCGTCGGCGAGGCCGGGGACGTCGACCAGGCGGTGAGCGTCATCTCCGCGACCCGACCGGACGTCGTACTGCTGGACGTGCACCTCCCCGGCGGCGGCGGGGTGGAGGTGCTGCGGCGCAGCTCCGCGCTGATGGCCGACCCCGAACAGCCGGTGCGCTTCCTGGCGTTGTCGGTCTCCGACGCCGCCGAGGACGTCATCGGCGTCATCCGCGGCGGCGCGCGCGGCTACGTCACCAAGACCATCACCGGCCGGGACCTCGTCGACGCGATCTTCCAGGTCGCCGACGACGACGCCGTCTTCTCCCCCCGCCTCGCCGGCTTCGTACTGGACGCCTTCGCCTCCACCGACGCCGCCCCGGTCGACGAGGACCTCGACCGACTCACCCAGCGCGAGCGCGAGGTGCTGCGGCTGATCGCCCGCGGCTACGCGTACAAGGAGATCGCCAAGCAGCTCTTCATCTCCGTCAAGACGGTCGAGTCGCACGTCTCCGCGGTGCTCCGCAAGCTCCAACTCTCCAACCGCCACGAACTCACCCGCTGGGCCACCGCTCGCAGGCTGGTCTGAGCAGCCGGGCGATACCCTGATCGGACCGAGGAGGGAGTGGGCATGCTGCTGAGATTCCGTGTGGAGAACGTACGATCCCTGCGCGACGAGCAGGAGCTGTCCTTCGCCGTCCCGGAGGGCGAGTCCGGGTACGCGGAGCGCCTTGTGGCCCTGTCGGACGGACGCGAGCTGGCGCTCTACCCCACTCTCGGCATCCTCGGCGGCAACGCCTCCGGAAAGTCCAATGTCCTGGCCGCACTGCGCCTGATGAAGGAGGCGGTGCTCAGCTCGTACGGTGCCTGGACCTCCTACGACGGGCTCCCCCGCGAGCCGTACGCGCTGGACCCCGGCGCCGCCGCCAAGTCGTGCTTCTGGGAAGCGGACTTCGTCCTGGGAGACGGGGTGCGCTGGACCTACGGGTTCGAGCTGGGTGAGAGCCGCGTCGAGGGCGAATGGCTGCACGCCTATCCCAAGGGACGCAGGCAGGTCTGGTTCGACCGTGAGGCAGGACGCCCGAAGGAGTTCGAGTTTCCCGGCGAGCGCCTCCAGGACCGTACGAGACTCGCCCGTACGACGCGTCCGAACGCGCTGCTCCTCTCCCGGGCCGCGGCCGACAACCACCCCCAACTCGGCCGTGTCTTCGACTGGTTCAAGAAACTCTGGGACATCGACCCGGAGTCCGAGCGGCAGCAGCGCGAAGCCTTCACCACCCGTCAGCTCGCCGACGGAAAGGCCCGGCACCGCATCGAGGAGCTGCTGCGCGTCGCCGACCTCGGAATCGAGAGCACGGAGTTGGAGCAGCGCCCCGGTCGGCCGCCCGTGGTGAAGCTGCGGCACACCTCCGCGCAGGGCGGGGGAACCATCGAATGGGAGCGCGAGTCCTTCGGAACCCGCTCCTGGTATGCGCTGCTCGGCCCGGTGTTGCGCGCCCTCGACGAGGGAGCGGTGCTGCTGGTCGACGAGCTCGACTCCAGCCTGCACCCCCGGATGGCCGCCGAGGTCGTACGCCTCTTCCAGCGCCCGCAGACCAACCCCCGCAACGCACAACTCATCTTCACCAGCCACGACTCCTCGCTGTTGGGCGAGCCCGGCGGCGGACGGCTGCTGGCGGTGGGGCAGATCTGGCTCACCGAGAAGGACGCAGACGGCGCCACCCGGGTATTCCCGCTCTCGGACTTCGAGCCCGGTGAGGAGGAGGACCTGACGAGCTCATATCTGACCGGGGTCTTCGGTGGAGTGCCCCGCCTGTCCGAAGGGCAGGTCGGACGACGGCTGTTGATGGCGGACGCGATGGAGGTGAGCGGTTCCTGATGGCACGCCAGAGGGGGAAGGACGACACGAGGCGTCGCCCCAAGGGCGCCGGGGGCAGGGCCCGTAATCGTGTGGTTCACATCTTCGCCGAGGGCGAGGTGACCGAAGAGCAGTACCTCGATCTGGTGATGGCAGAGGGCACACCGAAGAACCCGGCGGAGACTGCGGTTCATCGAGTACGCACCAGCTCCGTCGCGACCAAAGACCGCAAACCGCTGCCCCTGGTGGACCTCGCGGTGGCCGCGCTGCGCAAGGCGGAGCGCGAGGCCGAACAGGGCGGGCTCACCAAGAAGCACTGGGCCTGGCCTCAGGTGTGGGTGCTCTTCGACCGGGATGATCACAAGCAGATCCCCACCGCGTTCAGCCGTGCGCGAGAAGCCGGCGTGCAGGTCGCCTACTCCCACCCGTGCTTCGAGCTCTGGCGACTGCTGCACTACAAGAACCGCACCGTCGGTTTCGGTGGCGGCAAATGCCACTCCGCCAGCTCCGCCCTCCGCTCCCAGCCCGGCTTCGCGAAGACGTACGGCCACAACGTCAGGTCGGTCTCGGAGGACCGCGCCAAGAAGGTCGTGCTGGACCAGATCAAGGGCGGCTACGCGGACGCGCGCAAGTTCGCCGCGAAGCTCAACGAGCAGCACACCGGCCCGGACCAGAGCCACTGGGATCCGTACACAAACGTGTACGAACTGATCGAGGACGGGCTCGGGCTGTCGGGTTACTAGGGTGTTGGGCATGGCGGGCTCCTGCGGAGCGTAGGCTCTTGCGCGGCTTGCCACCCATGTGCTGGGGACGCGGGCCGCCCCCGAACGACAAGAGCACAGGGAGCCGTATCTCGTGGCCAAGCTCACGCTCGCCCAGCTGGAGCGCCATCTCTTCGCCGCGGCGGACATCCTGCGCGGCACGATGGACGCCGCCGAGTACCGCGACTTCATCTTCGTACTGCTCTTCCTCAAGCGCGCCAACGACGAGTTCGACGCGGCCAGGGTGGCGATCGCCGCGGAACAGCGGCGCGACGACGAGTCCGAGGAGATCATCGCGCAGGAGCTGGAGCTCCCCAGGAACTACACCTCACGGGGCGTCCTGTTCGTTCCCGAGGACGCCAGGTGGGAGCGGCTGGCGAGTGCCAACGAGAACATCGCGACGGGCCGCCTCGACCCGGCCCTGAACGCCCTCACTCAGCAGAAGGGGAACGACCGTCTCGCCGGTCTCTTCTCCCACGTCAACTTCAACCGCATCGGTGGCGGCAGCGGAAGCGGCGCTTCCTCGGCGAAGCTCGCCGACCGCAGGCTGGAGGACCTGATCCGCCACTTCTCGCGGATCAACCTGCGCGGCGAGAACTTCGAGTTCCCCGACATGATCGGCGCCGCCTACGAGTACATGATCAAACACTTCGCCGACTCGGCGGGCAGCAAGGGAGGTGAGTTCTACACCCCTCGTGCGGTGGTGCGCATGATGGTCGAACTCGCCCGCCCGCAGGAGAACTGGGGTGTGTACGACCCCTGCGTCGGCTCCGGCGGCATGCTGATCCACGCACGCGAGTACGTCGAGGAACAGGGCCAGAACGCGGCAAGCCTGGTCCTCGACGGGCAGGACGCCAACAGCGGCTCCAAGGTCATGGCCACCATGAACATGCTCTTCCACGGCGCGAGCAAGTACAACCTCCAGGTCGGTGACACTCTCACCAACCCGCTCCACACACCCGGTGAGTACCACCTGGTGCTCAGCAACCCGCCGTTCTCGGCCGACTACACCCGCAGCGCGGTCCCGCACCGCCACGAGCGCATGAAGTACGGAGCGACGTCCGAACGCGGCAAGGCCGACCTGATGTTCCTCCAGCACATGCTGCACATGGTCGGGCCGAAGAGCGGTTCGGTCTTCACCGTGATGCCGCACGGCGTGCTCTTCCGGGGCGGCGAGGAGCAGCGCATCCGCGCACAACTGGTGGAGAAGGACCTACTGGAGGCGGTCATCGGTCTCGCCCCCAACCTCTTCTACGGCACCGGCATCCCGGCCTGCGTACTGGTGTTGCGTGCCCCGGGCGGCAAGAAGCCCCGGCGGCACGGAGGTGTGCTGTTCATCAACGCCGACCGCGAGTTCCACGCGGAACGGGCTCAGAACATGCTGCTGCCCGAGCACGTCGAGAAGATCGTCTCCACCTTCCACGCCGGGAAGGACGTCGACGGCTTCGCCCGGTTCGTCACGCGCGAGGATCTGGCGGCCAACGACCACAACCTCAATATCCGCCGTTATGTGGACAACACGCCCCCGCCCGAACCGCAGGATGTGCGGGCCCACTTGGTCGGCGGCGTACCGCACGCGGAGGTCGAGGCCCGCAAGGCGCTGCTGGACGCGTACGGGATCGGGCTCGACGCGCTGTTCACCGAACGCGAGGACGATCCCGACTATCTCGACTTCCCGCCCGAGGACTCGCGTCCCGACGCCGAGAAGCTGGCGGAGCTGGCGGCCCCGACGGAACAGCGACTCAAGGAAGCGTTCGAGAAGTGGTGGGGCGAGGAGTCCAAGGTCATCACCGCCCTCGCTCCGAGGAAGGACGACGACCGCACGGACAGCGAACGGCGCGCGCAACTCGTCCGTGCCCGCTCCGAGCTTCTCACCTCCTTCCGCGAACATCTCGACAGCGTCGGACTCCTGGACCGGTACGCGCTGGACGGCGCCATCGCCGGCTGGTGGCAGGAGGCCAAGTACGACCTGATGGCGCTCTCCACGCACGGTTTCACCGAAGTGGTGGACGGCTGGGTGGAGTTGGTCGAGACGATGCTGCTGCCGGAGCTCGACGCCCGCACCGGCAAGTCGAGCAAACGCAGCGGGGCCGAGCGCCGCCAGGCGTATGGACAGAAGATCGTCGAGGCCATCGCTCCGGACTTCCTGCGAGAACTGGCGGAGGCGGACGCGAGGAAGGCCGAGGCGGACGCGAAGCTCAAAGCCGCGACCGCCGTACCGGAGGACTCGGAAGACGGGGACGGGGAAGCAGCCGAGGACGAGCGGACGTTGCCCACCGAGGACGAGCTCAAGGCGCTCAAGCGCGCCCGCACCAAGGCCGCCGCGGCCGTCAAGAAACTCGAAGACGACTTCTGGCCGTTGGATGGCAGGGCTCCCGAAGCAGACGATGTCAGCACTCCCGGCGCGGTCGGGGACGCACAGCAGGACACACTCGACGGCCCGCAGGTACCGGGCCTCACCCGCGCCCGCCGAGCCCTGTGGGACGACCCGGACGCGGAGCCGGCTGCCGTCCTCGGCATCCTCCACGACGACCTCGCGGCCAAGCTCGACGGTCATGTCGTCCGCAAACGGCGGGAATTGACGCAGGCGTATCAGCGTTGGCTCGACAAGTACGAGGTCTCACTGCACTCGATCGAAACCCAGCGCGCGGAGGCCACCGCCCGCATGGAACATTTCCTGAAGGAGCTCGGCTATGCGGAGTGAGGCCGAACTCGTGCCGTTCTCCGTGGCGGCGGAAGTCAACCCACGAGACGTGCCGAATGGCAACCGAATCCCCTACGTGGCGATGCAGGATGTCTCCGAGGAGGGCCGGTTGCTACGGGTTGAGGAGCGCCCTCTAGCCGACGTGGCAACAAGCCAACCCACCTTCCGTGACGATGACATCCTCTTTGCCAAGATCACGCCATGCATGGAGAACGGCAAAGGCGCGCTGGTTCATGGTCTCGGCCACTCAGTCGGGTACGGAAGCACCGAGTTTCATGTGCTGCGCCCCACAGGGAAGGCGCTACCGGGGTTCATCCACTACTGGACGTGCCTCAGGCGCTTCCGCCGAGCAGCGGAAGCAACGATGACGGGATCCGGTGGCCAACGCCGGGTGCCGGCCGAGTTCTTTCGGGCCTTTCGCATTCCGCTGCCCAGCTTGCCGGAGCAGCACCGCATCGTCGAGATCCTCGACTCCGTCACCGAGACGGAGCGGGTACTCGCGCGCACCAAAGCTAAGCTCAGCATCATCACTTCTTCCGCGCGTAGTAGCTTGATCGAGGAACTCTCGAACAGCGAAGCGGTAAGGGTTAAGGACCTAGGAAATGTGCGGGGCGGCAAGCAGCTTTCACCTTCAGGCAAAGAAAATCCTGAGCAATACCCCTACCTGAGGGTCGCCAACGTCCTGGCCGGAAGAATCAGCTTCTCCGATGTCAAGACGATGCATTTCACGAATTCAGAGAAAGACACATACCAGCTACAGCCTGGTGACATCCTCCTCAACGAGGGGCAAAGCTTGGAGCTGGTGGGGCGAAGCGCCATCTACAACGAACAGCCGGGAAAATTCTTCTTCCAAAACACTCTCATTCGTTTCCGGCCCGGCCCTCGCGTCAAGTCACGTTTCGCACAAGAGGTATTCACTCACTGGCTTGCATCAGGAAGATTCTCCGGAATCGCCAAACAGACGACCAGCATCGCACACTTGGGCAGCGAGCGATTCGCCTCGATGTCTTTTCCGGAGGCGACGATCGCGCGACAGGAGCAAGTGATCGCGATCCTCGATGCTCAGCTGCAGAGGAGCGCAAGCGTGGAGCGACAGCTCGCCAAGCTGCGACTTCTACGCGAGGGGTTGGCGGATGACCTGCTGAGCGGGCGCGTACCCGTGGGATCGGTCAGCTGATCCCACGGAGCCGAACGTCCCTCACGTCAGGTCCAGTTCGACCCAGACCGTCTTGCCTACTTCCAGCGGAGTGACACCCCAGCGGGAGGCGAGGGCGTCGACGATGACCATCCCCCGGCCGAACATCTCGTCGTCCGCTGCCTGACGACGTCGGGGCAATCGCTCGCCGCGCGGATCGGTGACCTCGGCGCGCACAACGAGCCGCGTCAGCTTCAGATGAACGCGGAAATGCCGCCGCGGAACACAGCCGTGCAGCACGGCGTTGCAGGCCAACTCCCCCACCACCAGCGCAAAGTCACCGGCGATCCCCGGGTGGCCCCACTCCGCGACCAGACGCGCCGCTCGACGCCGAACCAACTGCACACTTCCCGGCAACGGCGTGTAGTTCAGCCGGTCCTCCCGCAGCACGTCAGTACCCCGCCTCAACTCGGCGTGCCCCATCTTTGCTCCCTCCCACGCGTGTTCGCGCACCTCGAACGCCCGAACACGATTCGTGACGAGCTCAACACCGAGAGTAGATTCAGAACTTCACGGGCACAACCTTCCCGGGGAATATCTTCTCCGAGTGCCTGGGCGACTCGACTCGTGAACCGCTTCAGTTGCACACTTCGACTCGTGAAGCAGTCAGCAGACACAAGCAGTCGGGTCTCGACAGTCCTTGGGCGGAAGCTGGGTACCGAACTCCTGCACCTGCGGGACTCGGCAGGCAAGACGCAGCAGCAGGCAGCACAGACCCTGAGCGCCACATCAACCAAGGTCGTGAAGATAGAACGGGGCTGGGTGCCCGTACGTGACCCGGATCTACGGGCGCTGTGCTCCTACTACGGCGTGACCGACGACGCGGTGCTCAGATCGCTGCTCGAACTCGCCAAGCTCGACCGCGAACGCCGACGGGCAAAAGGATGGTGGCAGCAACTCCCGGGAGCCGGCGCCCTGTCCGAGTACATCGCACTGGAGGATGCCGCCAGCCGGGTGCGCACATGGCAACTGGCCTTTGTACCGGGCCTGCTCCAGACGGCCGAGTACGCCAGAGCGCTCGCGGTCGGGGAAGGGACGTGGGAGGACCCGGACGAGGTCGACCAGATGGTGGGCACCCGACTCAAACGCCAGGAACGCCTCCACGGGGATCGCCCACTGCACGTCTACGCAGTCGTCTGGGAGGCCGCACTGCGCCAACTCGTTGGAGGCCCGAGCGTGATGCGCGCCCAGCTCGACCAGGTCCGCGAGCTAACGGAGCTGCCCAACGTCCAGCTGCAAGTGCTGCCTTACCGTGCGGGCGCGCATGCTTGCGCCGCTTCCTCGTTCACCATCGTCTCCTTCGCCGAGGATGCGGCAGCCGATGTGACGCACGCGGATACGATCGGCACGACGGTCTGGGTGGAGAACCAGGAACTGAGCACCACCTACCGCACGTTCTTCGAGCGCACTGCAAGGCAGGCTCTTGCACAGCGAGACTCGCTCACGCTCATCGATGAGATCCGCAAGGGGTTGTGAACTCATGTCCCAGTTCAGATTCCGCAAGTCCGGCTACAGCAGCGGCAGCGGCGAGTGCGTCGAGGTCGCCGACAACGTTCCCGGGGCCGTCGCGGTGCGGGACTCCAAGACGCCGCGCCGCGCACACGTCCTGCACTCCCCCGCCGCCTGGGCCGCGTTCCTCACACACCTGCGCAAAGCTCACACCCTGTAGACCCCCACTCACACCCGGCGCCGTCTTCGGCGCACAATGGGTGTGGGCACGCCAACGGGCAGGGGAGGGCAACCGGGGATGGCACCGTACTCGGCGGAACTGGACGAGGCCGAAGCACCGCTGATCGCGCAGCTCACGGCGATGGGTTGGACCCATCTGCGCGGTTCGGAGCTGTCCGCGGAGGACCGTACGCCGGGTTCCCCGATTCTGGAGGGACGAGTGCGGCGTGCTCTGCGCCGCATCAACCGCAAGCCCGGCCAGGCCGACACCTGGCTCGACGAGGCGACGACGGACGCCGCCGTCCAAGAGGTGCGCAGGCTCACCAGCCACGCGAGCGGCGTCACGCTGGAGGACACCAACCGCACCGCCACCACGCTCCTCCTCAGCGGGACCCAACTGCCCGGCCCGGACGGAGAGTTGGAGCTCGTTCGGTTCGTGGACTGGACAGCGGACACGGATGCCCACGACTTCCTGGCGGTCAGCCAGTTCTCTGTCGCCGGCCCCGGTGGCCATACGGAGATCCCCGACCTCGTCCTCTTCGTCAACGGTCTGCCGTTGGCCGTCGTCGAATGCAAGAGCCCCGATGCGCCGGACCCGCTCGACCTCGCCATCAGCGATCTGCGCGCGTACAGCGGCAATCCCTTGGAGGACGACGAACGGACCGCACACGAACGACCGCGCGGCATCCCCGGCCTGTTCGCCTTCGCCCAGCTGCTGGTCGCCGCCAACGGTGAGGACGCCGTACTCGGCACGATCTCGGCGGACGAGGCGCACTACCACGCCTGGCGCAGCGTTCAGCCCGACTACGACAAGCCGGCGGCGCTCCAACGCGAGCTGCGCCGCGTCCCGGGACTGCTGGTCGCGGACCAGCAGCCGAACGGCCAACATGTCCTGACCGCCCTGGTGTTCAGGCCCGCCAATCTGCTCAACATCTTGCGGCACTACGTGATCGAGCTGCCGATCACCGACGACGACGGCGAGATCCTGCGACGCGTCAAGACCGTCTGCCGTCACCAGCAGTACCGCGCCTCGGAGAAGATCGTCCGCAAGCTGGCGAACGGGCGCAACCCGACGAGTCCCGGCGTCACCGACGACGAGCGCGGCGGGGTCGTCTGGCACACCCAGGGCTCGGGCAAGAGCCTGACGATGGCCTGCCTGGCCAGGCGCCTGCACATGCACCGCGATCCGGAGCTGAACGGCTTCACCATTCTGGTGGTCACCGACCGCACGCAGTTGCAGGGCCAGTTGAACGGAGCACTGCAGCTCAGCGGCAGCGAGGTGGTCACGGCCGGCTCCCAGGCGGACGTGGAGAGCCTGCTGGAGCACGCGGGGAAGCCGGGCGGTCGGCGGGTGATCTTCGCGATGATCCAGAAGTACCTGGGGCGCGTCCCGGGGCTCGTGCTGGACAGCGCCGACCGCGAGGAGCGCGACCTGCGCGGCGACTTCGACCGTACGCGGAAGCGGATCGAAGCCGGAGAGGACCCGGAGCAGGCGGCGGAACCCGAAGCACCCGAGGAGGCCGTACGGCGGCGGGTCTTCCGGCGGTGCAGCGACTCGCACCGGGTGCTGGTCCTCGTGGACGAGGCCCACCGCTCCCACGCCTCGGTCCTCCACGCCTGCCTGCGCGACGCCGTACCGAACGCCGCCCGGGTCGGGTTCACCGGCACCCCGATCATGCGGGGCAACCACCTCAAGCACACCAGCCGGATCTTCGGTACCGAGCCGGACGACCTCTTCCTCGACACCTACCGAATGGAAGAGGCCGAGACCGACGGCGTTGTCGTCCCCGTCCGCTACGAGGGCCGGACCGGCAAGGGCGAGGTGAGCGACGCCGACGCTCTGGACGGGAAGTTCGACAACCTGCTGCAGCCTCTCTCCGACGATCAGCAGCGGCTTCTGCGGCGGCGCTGGTCCCAGCCGACCGCACGGGACGTGGCGGAGTCCGCGCCGATGATCCGCGCCAAGGCGCGGGACATGCTGAACCACTACGTCACCGGTGCGCTCGACCGTGGTTTCAAGGCGCAGCTGGCAGCCGTCAGCCGCCGGGCCGCGGTGATGTACCGGCACGCGCTGCGCGACGCCCGCGCGGAACTGCTCGCCGAGATCGAGGACTTCGACCCCGAGCACCTCCGGGACAAGGACGTGTCGCAGTACACCGAGCGCGAGCTGCTGCATCTGCGCGCCTGGCAGTACCGGGCGGTACTGCGACGCATCGACTTCGTCCCGGTCATCTCCGAGGGCAGGGACGGCAAGGACCGCGGCTGGCGCCAATGGACGGATCCGGCCCGGCAGGAAGAGCACATCAAGGACTTCCGCCAGCCGCTCCCACATCTCCCGCCCGACCTTCCGTGGGAAGCCGCGGCACCGGAAGCGGAGCCGAATCCGCCGCTGATGGGACAGGTGGGGCGGATGCCGTCCTTCAATCCGTGGGGTGAGGAGGAGGTGGCCGTCGAGACCGTCGGCAAGGCGTCGGAGGCTCAGCCGGTCGCCTTCCTGATCGTGAAGTCGATGCTGCTGACCGGCTTCGACGCGCCCATCGAGCAGGTGCTCTACCTGGACCGTCCGATCCGCGACGCCGAACTGCTCCAGGCCGTCGCCCGGGTCAACCGGCCGGCCCGGGAGAAGACACACGGGCGCGTGGTCGACTACTACGGCGTGCTCGACGACCTCACCGTCACTCTCGCCGCCTACCGGGGCGACCCCTCGGTGCAGCGCAGCGTTCGGGCTCTGGACGAAGATCTGCCTGCTCTCCGAGTCGGCGCACAAGCAGTCCGGAACTTCCTCGACCAGCAGGGCATCACCCAGCTCGCCGACCGGGCCGGCCTCACCCGCGCGGTGCTCGCACTGAAAGAGGAGGAGACGCGGGCACGCTACGACGAGCTGCTGAGCGAGTTCCACCGTGGGCTCGATCGCGTGCTGCCGCACGAGGCCGCCCTCGCACACATCGCGGAAGCCAAGGCGTGGACGCTGCTGCAGAAGCGTGCGCGCAGGCTCTACCGGGATGCGCAGGGCGGCGTGTTCTCGCTGCGCCCGGTCGGACGAGCGGTGCGCTCCCTGATCGCCGACCATCTGCAGCACTCGGAGCTGTCCCAGCAGATCGTCCCCGTCTCGATCACCGACCTCGGCTTCGACTCCGCCGTCGAATCGATCTCCAACGCCGAACTCGCGGCGGCCGAGCAGGTGCACGGTCTGCGCTACCACCTGGAGCAGCGAGAACGCCGCGAACGCCCGGAGCTCTACCGGGAGTTGTCCGAAGGTCTCGAAGAGGTGCTGCGCGAGTTCGATGGTCGCTGGGAGAGGATCAGCGAACAAGTGCAGCCGCTGATCGAGACGGCCAGGGCGCAGAACGCCGACGATCCGGAGTCGCACGGCCTCACCCGGACCGAGTACCTGCTGTACAAGCAGCTCTCCGGGAAGCTCACGCACGAGGAGAGCCCGTTCGGTCCGCTCCTCGCCGAGCAGGTCAGGTCCGTCGTCATCGCCGTGGAGAGCTCGATTGTGGCGGAGGTGTCGCTGCACTCCTACCGGGACGACGCGACGAGCCTTTCCAGACTGGAGGACGTGATCTGGAAAACGCTGCGGACCGCCCTCAGGAGCCAGGGCGCAAAGCGGGACATCAGCGCAGAGGAGGACCTCAGCACGGCGCTGGCCGGTCATGTGCAGGGCCACCTCTCGCACTACAGACAGGCGGGAAACATGTGAAGGCACTGACAGTGCGGACGGCTACGGTGGCATCGTGGACCAGCGATCCGATCAGCTCACCGACGGCCAGAGAGCAGTGTTCGACGGCCGCGAGGCCACCGTCTCGGTGACCCGAGAGCGCCGACGCCTGGGCCTGACGATCGAGCGGGACGGCAGGCTGGTGGTGCGCACTCCGCTAGGCGCCGGCTTCGACGCAGTGGACCGCTTCGTACGGGAGAACCGACGCTGGATCGACGCGAAGCTGGAGCTGTGGCGACGGCACCGCCCGCTCAACTCCGCACCGAGACTGGCCGAGGGCGAGCTGTTTCGCTATCTCGGCCGCGAGTACCGGCTGGCGCTGACGGAGGCGTCCGCTCCGCCGGCACCGGTACGCCTGGTCGCGGGGCAGTTCCTGCTCGACGCGCGCGTCGCCGAGGATCCCGTGCTGGCCCGCGCCCATCTGCGCCGTTGGTACCGGGAGGCGGGCGCCGACTGGTCGCGGGGGCGGCTCCAGCCGTGGGCGGGACGCATGGAGGTCGCCGAGCCCCGTCTCGTCGTGCGGGATGTGGGCAAGCGCTGGGGCACCTACCGGGCGGCGCCCGAGCCGGGCGGCAGCCCCGGTGTGATGGCGCTGCACTGGGGCCTCTTCCAGCTCCCGCCACGGCTGATCGACTACGTCATCGCGCACGAGCTCGCGCACATCAGAGTCTCCGGCCACGGCCCCGACTACTGGCGGCTGTTGCGTCGGGCCATTCCCGAATGCGAGTCGCTCAAGGCCGAGTTGGACGAGATGGGCCGCCACGTCTGGCTGGGCGACCTCGGCCGCTGAGAACGACGCCGTTCGGACCGCCTGCCCCGTACGTTCAACGGTCCGCTCCTGCACTGGCGTTGATACGATCGATCGCTGAGCGTGGGGAATCGGTTACAGGGGAGCGGGGCGCATGAAGGATCTGCACATGAAGGACCTGTACATCAAGCAGGTGGAGAAACAGCTCCGCGAGCGGTTCGACGGGCTCATCGACATGAGCGACGAAGCGGCCAAGCGTTCCGATCCGGACAAGACCTGGCTCTCCCGAGCGCTCGCCGCGCTCGCAGTGGTGGACGCCACCGGCTGGGAGCCCGGCCGGGCGGCGAAGTGCGTCATCGACGGTTTCGACGACGAAGGCATCGACGCCATCGCGGTGGACACCGAATCGCCCCACATCTGGATCGTGCAGGCAAAATACAGCAGCAACGGAAACGCCGGTTTCGACCAGCAGTCGATGTTCGCGCTCAAGGCCGGCCTCGATCTTCTGGTGAAACGGGGCGAGTACCACAGGTTCAACAACAAGCTGCAGCCGCTGATCGAGGATCTTTCGAATGCGTTGGCCAACCCGGGGGTCCGGCTGACCGTCCTCCTCGCCCTGACCGGCGAGGAGCGCCTCTCACCCAACGTCCGGCAGCGTTGCGCCGATCTCACCGGCGAGTACAACGAGATCAACCACGACTTCATGACCATCAAGACGATGCACCTCTCGGATTTCGTGCGAGCGGTGCGCTCCGACACCCGCATCGAACTCCAGGCCCGGATCGAAGATCTCAAGGTGCACAAGGAGCCCTACCCCGCGTACTACGGCACCATCACCGCCGACCAGGTCGCGGCATGGCACGCCGAGTACCGACACCGCCTCTTCAAGCGCAACATCCGCCACCCGCTGGGGCTCACGCCGGTCAACTCCGAAATCGTCGACTGCCTGGTCAACACCCCGGAACTTTTCTGGTACTTCCACAACGGCATCACGGTTCTCTGCGACACGGTGCCGATGATGGGACCGCTCGGAGACCTCCAGCTCAACGACGCAAGCGTGGTCAACGGAGCGCAGACCGTCGCCTCGATCCACGAAGCGCACACACGTGCTCCCGAGGCTCTGAAGAAGGCGGCGCTCGGCATCCGCATCATTCCGCTTCAGGGAACCCCGTCCGGGTTCGACAGCAGGGTCACCATCGCGACGAACACTCAGAACGGCGTCATCCAGCAGGACTTCCGAGCGCTGGACGATCTTCAGCGGCGTTTGGCCTACGACTTCCAGTACGGCCTGGACAAGGCCTATGTGCTCAAGCGCGGTGATAAGCCGCAAGACAGCCGAGAGGGCTGCGACATGGCGGAGGCGGCCATGGCGCTGGCCTGCGCTCACGCGGATTTCCGGATCTCCTACCGCGCCACCGCGGACAGCCGGCGACTCTGGGACAACGACACCTATTTCGAGATCTTCAAGGTGGGGGACGCCCGGACGGTCTGGCGGTGCGTACAGCTCCATCGTGCAATCCAGCAGCATCTGCGGGACTCCCGCACCGAACGAGAGGGCCGGGCCGAGCAACTCGCCGACCAGGGCGGGCACCTCGTCGCGCATCTGGTGTACCAGTCCCTGCCCGGGTGGCGGAAGGTAGACGAAGAGCAGTGGACAGAGGTCCTCGCATCGGTCGCCCAACTGACAGAGGAAGCATTCCGCCGGGCCATCCACACCGTTGACACCGTCATCGGCCAGGGAAGCCACATCAGTTCTCTCTTCCGGTCCAGCGAGCGTTATGAGCGTGTCGCGCGCGCCGCTGCCGAGGCAACCCGTGCCGGCGAGACCGTTCCGGATCTGGCGCAGGGCTACCAGGCATCCGAAAGCGAGGGCAAGGCGCGCAAGGCCAACGCCGTCACGGTCATCGTGGAGGCGGAGGCGATCGAGGCGGGCACCGCGCTGGAGTTCCGGCCGGTGACGGGGCCCGAACGCTCGGCACTCGCCGCCTGGATCGCCGAGGATCCTCGGCGAGGTCGAGCGACCTGGGCCCGGAGCAAGAGCAAGCCATTGCTGTGGGAGCTGGACGGCATGCAGTACTCGCCCACCGCCCTGGTGATGAAGTTCTTCGAGGAAGCCAACAAGAAGGGGCCCAAGGCCGTGCAGGGAACGCGCCGATGGTTCGTTCCCACTCGTGGCTCGCTGGTCGAGATCGCGGACAAGGTGCGCACCGAGGCGGAGTAGAGCAAGGGTCAACGGGTTGTGGATGAGTGCCCGTTGGGAGTGGCGGGGCTGCCGTTCGGTGACCGTTTGTAGTCGTGGAGTGAACTCCGACGTTGGGGCCGGACGTCTTCGGGTACGAGCGGAACACCCCGCCCTTCCGTCTGCGAGGCGTGGCACGCGGCTGACCGAGGGCGCGCCGCGGCCGGAATCAGACTGCTCGGCTTGCTCGAACTGGTCGGCCAAAGCGGCCGGTTGCACTGCATGGCAGCGCCGGAACGACGGGGAGTGCTCGCCGCGCTCGCCCTTGAGGCAGGAGCGGTGACGCCTGTCCGTCCACTGCTCTCGTTCGTCCGGGCGGGGAGCCGCCGGCCGCTGCGAAGGCCGCGCGGCAGGGCCACATCTCCGCACTCCGACGGCTGCTCGGCGAATCGCGCGTGGAGACCCGCGACCCCGGATACGTACTGTGCCTCGACTCCTGTGACGTCGATGCGCACCGGTTCACGGCCGCGCTCGACGGCAGCCCGGACGAGTTGCGCACTGCGTTGGACCTGTGGCGCGGACCCGCGCTCGCGGACCTGCCCGACGAACGCCGCCGCGTTGGCGTCCGGTTGGCCGAACGTTGGCCGAACGCAGCGCCGGGAGCTCCGAGTTGTCGAGCAGCGAAGCCCAACTCATGTGGCTCGATCGCCGGCTGGGCGGGCCGCGCGGTCCCCGTAGGCACACGCACACCCTGTTCTCCGGCCAACAGGGCCTCCTCCGGGTCCGGTTCGCGCCGGCGCCGCATCGTTGGGCACCGACGCCACGCGGCCCTGCGGCGAGCGGCGAGCGGCGAGCTCACGCCGCCGGCGCCGGTGCGGCGGCTCACGGATGTGCTCGGCGCGCGGCTGGGGAGATCGCAACCCCGTGCCGACCGCCCGCAGGCGACGGCGGTCGCCCCGAAGCGTGATGGATGACACAATAAACCTGTATGCGTACTGTCTACCTATTTGGGTGTGTCTGGAATGAGCTACCCCGAACATTCGGTCGAAGGAGACCCCTTCGGTGAGGACGAGGAGGAGCCCACCGAAGGCCCCGGTGCAAACCGAACGGCGCTCCCGGCCCGGGTGGACGAGGACGTTCCGGCCGTGGACGCCCCCGACGTGCGGCTCGAGGTTCCGACGCTCCACGTCGACGAGATCAACCTCGAGGTCGAGGACCTCACCGCGCAGGTCGCCCTGAGCGCGGAAGTGCTCGACCTCCTCAAGCTCAACGTCGGAGCGGACGTACGCCTGGGCCGGGTTCAGTTGGACGTCAAGGGAGTCGAGGCCGAGGCGGAGCTGGAGGTACGGCTGCGGCACGTCGCTGCCATCGTCGGACGCGTGCTGACCACGATCGACCGGAACCCGCAGATCCTGGAGCATGTGACGCGCGGGGTGGAGACCGCCACGGCGGACCTGGGCAGCAGCGCGGGAACCGCGGTGGCCGAACTGGGTCACGGCGCCGGCGAGGCGGTGGAGTCGGTCGGTGAAGGCACCGGCGAGGCGGTCGAGGCCACCGGCGAGGGAGCCGGCCAGATCGCACGGAGCGCCGGAAAGGCTGTGCACACCACCGCCGACAGCACGAGCCGCGCCGTCGAGGACACGGCCGAAGGCGTCGTGGAAAGCGCGGACGACGCGGTCGACACCGCCGAGAACGAGCTGGACGACGACCCCGCGGGGCTGGACGACGACTCCACGGACGGGGACGAAGACCTCCCGGAAGCGGAAGAAACCGCAGAACGGGACGTCGAGGACGCCGGGCGACGCGGCGAGCGCCGCCAGCCGTCCCGCCCCACGGCCCGTACTCGCCGCGAACCGGGAACCAACAAGTCCCGCGCCGCCGGATCGGTGATCGACGCTGCCCCGGGCAAGCACCCCCGCCGGTCCGCGAGGGCAGCCACCGCACGCGAGGCCGAACGAAGCCCGGGGGTCGGTGGGCGGAAGTCGGCCGGTACGCACTCACCTCGCGCCACTCGCGGTCGCCCGCCGCAGTGACCCCGTCGGCGGCGGTGCGACCGCAACCGCAGGACCGGCCGCTCGCACACGTCGAGTCGTACCGACCGCGCCCTGAACCTCCGCCCGGGACGCGGGCGGAGACCCACTCGGGGACAAGGAAGGGTTTTCGATGGAGACCGATCAGTACAGAACATCGCAGGCACGGAAGAACGGGGAGTCGGGCGCCGAGACCGTCGGCGGTCGGACGGCAATCGCCGATGTGGTCGTGGAGTCCATCGCCGGTATCGCCGCCCGTGAAGCGGACGGCGTGTACTCGATGGGCGGTGGCGTGTCCCGAGCGGTGGGAGCGGTGCGCAACCGATTGCAGTCGGGCGAGGACAGCGCTCGCGGCGTGGACGCCGAGGTCGGCGAGAAGCAGGCGGCCGTCGACATCTCACTCGTCGTCGAGTACGGCGCGATCATCACCGACACCGCACGCCAGATCAGGTCGAAGGTCTCGCGAACCGTCAAGGAGATGACGGGACTTGAGGTGGTCGAGATCAACATCTACGTGTTGGACGTACATGTCCCCGACACCTCCGAGAAGTCCGAGGGCTCCGGGGGCTCGGAGAGTTCCGGCGGTTCCCGGCGCGATGACCGCTCGACAAGTACCGCCGGCGACCGTTCGCGCGTGCAGTGAGGGAACGGCCCCGCACGGCGCGATGGCAGGCGCGGGAACCGAGCGGCGCCGACAAGAAGTCGGCGCACCGCTCCCCCGCCCCGACGGCTCTTCAGAGGTGGGATACCCATGGATGACACGACGAAGATCGGTCTGGCCTCCGCGGTCGCGGGCGGCTACCTGCTCGGGCGTACGAAGAAGGGCCGACTCGCGCTGAGCCTGGCAATGATGCTGGCCGGACGCGAGGCGAGTGCCCAGCCCCGTCAGCTGGCGTCCCAGGCGGCCGAGTGGCTGGGCGGAGTACCGGAGGTCGCGCAGCTGCGGGACCAACTGCGGCAGGAGGGCACGGATGCCGCACGCAATGTGATGACCTCGCTGGCCGAGCGCGGCGCCGGTTCGCTCGCCGACGTGATCAGCAGCCGCACGGCCGTACCCGGCGACAAGCCGGGAGAGACAGCCACCGACAGCGACGATGACGCGTCGGGAAGCGAGCGGGACGACGACGGCGACGGCGACCTGAGCGAGGAGAGCGACGAGGAACAGGAGGCCGACGGAGCGGACGAGGAGCCCGAGGAGGGAGCAGACGAGGAAGCCGAGGAGCCGGAGGAGGAACAGGGCGAACGGGAGCCCGAGCCCTCGGGTGGACGCCGTGGCGTGCCGCGTGCGGAGCGCAGCGAGCCGGCCCGGAAATCCGCTCCCGCCCGAGAGAGCAGCAGGACGGAGAAAACCGCCAAGTCGGCGCCCGCCGGGAAGACGGCAGCCAAGAAGACGGGCTCGGCGACCCGCAACAACCCCCGGAGGTAGCGCCATGGGACAGCAGGCGTCGGACACTCGGCCCTCCGCGGTCGACCGACTGCGCGGTGTGGTGGCCGACTACGCGGCAGCGAAGATCGGCAGCGCCGCCGAGGGACTCGGCAAACGCGTCTCCCACACCACCCAGCGGCTGGGCGACCGCTTCAGCTCCGACGGCCCGGATTCCGGCGGACCGGATTCGGACAGCCCGGGGTCGGGTGGATCCGGCTCGGACTCGGGCTCCGGAGGGGAAGCGGTGATGACACCGGGTGACCCCAAGGTGACGACGGTGATCGAGACCCTGGACGTGGGCGTACCGCTCAGGGCCGCATACGACCACTGGACTCAGTACGAGGAGTTCGGAAAGTTCGCCAAGGGCGTGCAGTCTGTCTCCAAGGACGACGACACGGTGAGCAAGTGGAACACCAAGATCGCGGCGTCCTCGCGCAGCTTCGAGGCCACCGTTCAGGAGCAGATACCCGACGACCGGATCGTGTGGACGTCCCAGGGGCCGAAGGGCTCCACTCAGGGAGCGGTCAGCTTTCACGAGCTGGCACCCACGCTGACCAGGGTGGTGCTGGTCGTGGAGTACCGCCCGTCCGGCTTCTTCGAGAAGACCGGCAATCTGTGGCGCGCCCAGGGACGCCGCATCCGCTTGGACTTCAAGCACTTCCAGCGCTACGTGACCCTCGCCGAGGAGCAGCCGGAGGGCTGGCGCGGTGAGATACGCGACGGCGAGGTGGTCCGCACCGACGAGGAAGTGAGGGCGGACGAGGAGGATGACGCCGAAGAGCCGGATTCGGAAGGGGACGACGGCGAGCACGACGACGAAGAAGACGACGGGTCCGACGAACAGGACGAGGACGACGGCGAGTTCGACGAGCACGACGACGACGCGGAGGACGACGACGAGCGCTGAGGGCGGCGGGCACCACAGCGCCCCCGCCCCCGCCCCTTCGCAACGCCGGTTCCACACCCGACGATTGGGTTCACCGTCGTCGACGTCCGGGCGAGTCCTTCAGCGGTGCGGTGTCTCCCGCGTCACTCCCACTCGATGGTCCCCGGCGGCTTGCTGGTGATGTCGACGGCCACGCGGTTGACGTCCGCCACCTCGTTGGTGATCCGGGTGGAGATCTTCGCCAGCACGTCGTACGGGAGCCGCGACCAGTCGGCCGTCATCGCGTCCTCGGAGGAGACCGGCCGCAGCACGATCGGGTGGCCGTACGTGCGGCCGTCGCCCTGGACGCCGACCGAGCGGACGTCGGCGAGCAGCACGACCGGGCACTGCCAGATGTCGCGGTCCAGACCGGCCGCGGTCAGCTCCTCGCGCGCGATGGCGTCAGCCTCGCGGAGCAGGTCCAGCCGGTCCCTGGTGACCTCGCCGATGATCCGGATGCCGAGCCCCGGCCCGGGGAACGGCTGGCGCTGGACGATCTCCTCCGGGAGCCCCAGCTCCTGGCCGACCATCCGCACCTCGTCCTTGAACAGCTGACGCAGCGGCTCGACCAGCTCGAACTCCAGGTCCTCCGGGAGCCCGCCCACGTTGTGGTGGGACTTGATGTTGGCGGTGCCGGTGCCGCCGCCGGACTCGACGACGTCCGGGTAGAGCGTGCCCTGCACCAGGAACGCCACCTCGGCGCCCTCTTCCCCTGCCTCGGCGACCAGTTCGGCCTGGGCCTGCTCGAAGACCCGGATGAACTCGCGTCCGATGATCTTCCGCTTCTGCTCCGGGTCGCTGACCCCGGCCAGGGCGGCCAGGAAGCGCTCCTCGGCGTCGACGACCTTCAGCTGCACGCCGGTCGCGGCCACGAAGTCCTTCTCCACCTGCTCCGTCTCGCCCTTGCGCATCAGCCCGTGGTCGACGTACACGCAGGTCAGCTGGGATCCGACGGCCTTCTGCACCAGTGCGGCGGCCACCGCGGAGTCCACTCCGCCGGACAGCCCGCAGATCGCGCGCTTGTCGCCGACCCGGTCCCGGATCGCGGCGACCTGCTCCTCGACGATGGAACCGGTCGTCCAACTGGGCTCGATGCCCGCGCCCCGGTAGAGGAAGTGCTCCAGCACCTGCTGGCCGTGGGTGGAGTGCAGCACCTCGGGGTGGTACTGGACGCCGTAGAGCTTCTTCTCGTCGTTCTCGAAGGCGGCGACCGGTACGACGTCGGTGGAGGCCGTCACCGCGAAGCCCTCGGGCGCGGCCGAGCAGGCGTCGCCGTGCGACATCCACACCTGCTGCTCGGTCGGCGTGCCCTCGAAGAGCGTCGAACCGGCCCGGCCGACGTGCAGCTCGGTACGGCCGTACTCGCGGGCGCCGCTGTTGTCCACGGTGCCGCCGAGGAGCTGGGCCATCAGCTGGAAGCCGTAGCACATGCCGAAGACGGGCACGCCGGCCTCGAAGAGCGCACGGTCGAGCGTGGGCGCCTGCTCCGCGTACACCGAGGAGGGGCCGCCGGAGAGGATGATCGCCTTCGGCTTCTTCGCCAGCATCTCGGCGACCGGCATCGTCGAGGGGACGATCTCGCTGAAGACCCGGGCCTCGCGGACGCGGCGGGCGATGAGCTGGGCGTACTGCGCCCCGAAGTCGACGACGAGGACCGTGTCGGGAGCGGAGGACGCGGCGGCGTTCGATGCCACGGTGGAAGCCACTGAGCTGCCTTTCGGCGGTGGATCGGGAGGGCGCGCACCCGGCTGCGGCGCCGGGACGATGCGGCCGAGTCTACCGCCGTCGACTTTGCCGATTCGCCCGACCGGGGCACACCGGCCGCCGCGCCGCAGCAGGCGCCCGCTTTCCGGTTCGCCGGTGGCACCCGCCCGTCCGGCCGCCGCGGGCCCGGCCGGTGCTGCTCGTCAGCCGCCGAGCGGTCGCTCACTGCCCCGCCCCGCCGGCCCGGCCCGGGGCGGCAGTCGTCTCCCCCGGCCGACGCGGCATCGGCCGGCCAGGACCGGTACGACCGGTGGGACCCGCCCAGGCCGGGCCGAGTCGGCGGTCACGACCGGACCGGCCCCCTCCGCTCCCCAACTCGGGCACCGCGCAACGGCGTTGGGGGCTGTGCCGGCTGGAGCGCTCGCGCGGTCGCGACTGGTTCCGCAGCCCGCGCGCGCCGCACACGTACGAGGCGTCCGCAGGTCACGGGCGGACCTGCGCACGCCTCGTCACCCGTACGGCGCGTGACCGGCGGG
The DNA here is from genome assembly GCF_018101125.2 of Streptomyces tardus. Lineage (GTDB taxonomy): Bacteria > Actinomycetota > Actinomycetes > Streptomycetales > Streptomycetaceae > Streptomyces > Streptomyces tardus. The sequence continues at coordinate 953,650 of NZ_JAELVF020000001.1, forward strand.
TGTGCGCTTCGTTGGTCCAGGTAACCCAATGTCCGCCGGGGCCCGGCGATTTGGGGATCGCTGCCGAAGCGATGAGGCGCCGCTCCTCCCGAAGTCGGGGAGGAACGCGCGTCGTGGGACCTCGCTTCGGTGCGGTGACCGGAACGCAGGGGACAGCAGCCCGGTCACTACCCAGTGGCCGGTTCCCGGGACGCCGGGGGCCGGCCGCCCGCGGATCGGCGTCACCGCACCCTAACCGAGACGGGCGATTCCAGCCGAAACCCCTGCGCAGCGCGCGGTGTTGCACACCGGCCGGAGCCGACCGGACCGCCGGAACGCGAACGGTTCCGTCCACGCTCTACTCGCGCGGCTCTCCCGACGCCTTCCGCTCCTTCGCCACCTCGGCCGATCCTGCCGCCTTCGGATTCCCGGACTCCCCGGGCTTACCGGACTTCGACTTACCGGACTTCGGCTTACCGGTCTGCGTCGGTGCCTTCGGCCCGGCATCCTTCGCCGACCCCGCCCGCTCCGCGGACACCGACTCCTCTGCCGCGGTCTTGCGCTTGGGCACCACCGGCACCGGCAGTACGGGCAGACGGAGCGCGCCGAACGCGTCCTCCGGGACCGCCGGGCTGTTGGGCGCGACGGCGGCGAGCCGTACGTACGCCTCGTCCTGGTTCGGACGCGGGTCGGCCTCGCCCTTGTTCGGCCAGAGCGAGGCGGCCCGTTCGGCCTGGGCCGTGATGGTGAGCGAGGGGTTGACGCCGAGGTTCGCCGAGACCGCCGCACCGTCGACGACCGAGACACCGGGGTGGCCGTAGAGCCGGTGGTAGGGGTCGATGACGCCCTTCTCCGGGTCGTCGCTGATCGGACAGCCGCCGAGGAAGTGGGCGGTGAGCGGGGTGCCCATCAGCTCGCCGACGTTGGAACCGGCGAAGCCGTTGATGTCCTCGGCCAGGTGCCGTGCCGCCTCGGCTCCCTCGGGCAGGTAGTCCGGGTTGGGTGCACCGTGGCCCTGCCGGGCGGTGAGCATCCCCTTGCCGAGACCCTTCTGCTTCCGGCTCGTGGTCAGCGAGTTGTCGAGCGACTGCATGACCAGGCCGATGATGACGCGTTCCGACCACTTGCGGCCCGAGAGCGACCGCAGGAAGAGCTGGGGGTGACGCACGCAGGTCACCAGGTGCGCGAGCAGCCGGGGCAGTCGGGAGGTGTGGTTGACCTGGAGCGTGGTCATCAGCGACATCGCGTTGGAGCCCTTGCCGTAACGGACCGGCTCGATGTGGGTGTTCGCGTCCGGGTGGATGGACGAGGTGATCGCCACGCCCTTGCTGAAGTCGAGCTCCGCGTCCTTGCCGTGCCGTTTGCGGTAGCGGCGCGGGACGGTCTGGGCGCCCACCAGCGCCTCGGAGTTGGTGCGGGTCAGCAGTCCGAGCGCCGGCGATGTCCGCGGCAGGTTGCCCTCGTCGCGCATCCGGTGCAGCAGCGTCTGGGTGCCGTACGTACCTGCGGCGACGATCACATGCGGCACCGTGAAGGTACGGCCTCGCGACTTGGCGCCCCTGCCGCGCTTGTTCGTGGGTACGGCAGTGACGCGGTAGGTGTCGTCGCCCAGGTCGGTGATGTCGGTGACGGTGGTCAGCGGGAAGACCTGCACGCCCGCCTTCTCCGCGAGGTAGAGGTAGTTCTCGTTGAGGGTGTTCTTGGCGCCCTTGCGGCAGCCGGTCATGCACTCGCCGCACTCGGTACAGGCCCTGCGCTCCGGGCCGGCGCCGCCGAAGTAGGGGTCGGCGGCGGTCGCGCCGGGCTCCGTCCGGGTGGCTCCGTCCGCGTCCTTGCCGTCGCCGAAGAAGACGCCGACCGGCGCGAAGTGGAAGGTGTCCCCGACACCCATCTTCTCGGCCGCCACCTTCAGATGGACGTCGGCCGGGGTCAGCGTCGGGTTCAGCCGTACGCCGAGCATCCGCTGCGCCTGGTCGTAGAAGGGCTTCAACTCCTCCTGCCAATCGGTGATGTGGGCCCACTGGCGGTCCTCGAAGAACGGCTGCGGCGGCACGTAGAGGGTGTTCGCGTAGTTGAGCGAACCACCGCCGACGCCCGCGCCGGCGAGGATCATCACCTTGTTCAGCAGGTGGATGCGCTGAAGGCCGTAGAGGCCGAACGCCGGGGCCCAGAGGTAGTTCTTCAGGTCCCAGGAGTTCTTCGGCAGCGAATCGTCGCTGAAGCGGCGGCCGGCCTCCAGCACGGCGACGCGGTAGCCCTTCTCCGCCAGTCGCAGCGCGGAGACGGAGCCGCCGAAACCTGAGCCGACGATGACGACGTCGAACTCGTCGCCCGTCCGCGCCGCCTTCGGCGCGGAGTTCGACCGGGAATCGGATGCTTCCTGGGACACGGGGACCTCCGAAGTGAGGGTGCGGCTCAAAAGCCCCACAGATGGGTGAAGTCGGGGGTGGGCGCCGGGACGTGACCGGCACCCACCGGTCAGCGCAGGCGCAGTGCCTTCATCGCCTTCAGCGAGCGGGACATGAACGCCGCGTACCGCCGGTCGTCCATGCCCAGCGACGGCGCCATCGGCAGCAGTCGCTGATGGGCAACCGTCTGCACCTCGGTGTACTTGAGGATGCCCTCGGAGCCGTGCCGACGGCCGAGACCGGAGTCGCCCATGCCGCCCATCGGCGCCCGGACGCTGCCGTAGGCCGAGGAGTACCCCTCGTTGACGTTGACGGTGCCGGTGCGCAGCCGGGCTGCGAGCGCGCGGGCACGGCGGCCGTTGGTGGACCAGACGCTGGAGTTGAGGCCGTACGGGGTGGCGTTGGCCAGCTCGACGGCGTCCTCGACGTCCTGGAAGCGGTAGACCGAGACGACCGGGCCGAACGTCTCCTCGGCGCAGACGGTCATCGGCTCGGTGACACCGTCCAGGATCGTCGGCTCGTAGAAGAGCGGGCCGAGGTCGGGCCTGGCCCGGCCGCCGGCGAGCACGGTCGCGCCCTGCTCGACGGCGTCGGCCACGTGCCGAGTGACGTTGCGCAGCTGCTGCTCGGAGACGAGCGAGCCCATGTCGGCGCCGTAGGCGAGGGCTGAGCCCAGCCGCATCGCCTTCGTACGGGCGACGAAGCGCTCCAGGAAGGCGTCGGCGATCGAATCGTGCACATAGAGCCGCTCGATGGAGATGCAGAGCTGTCCCGCGGAGGAGAACGCTCCCCGTACGGCGCCGGCGGCGGCCTTGTCGAGATCGGCGTCGGGCAGGACGATCATCGCGTTCTTGCCACCGAGTTCGAGCGAGCAGCCGACGAGCCGGGCGGCGGCCTGCTGCGCGACCCGGCGGCCGGTGGCGGTGGAGCCGGTGAAGGAGACGTAGTCGCCGCGGTTCACCACCTCGGGGCCGATCACCGGGCCCTCGCCGAGGACTATCTGCCAGACGTCCTCGGGCAGCCCGGCCTCGATGAGCAGCTGCCTGGCCCACATCGCGGTGAGCGAGGTCTCGGTGTCGGGCTTCATCACCACGGCGTTGCCCGCGACGAAGGCGGGCAGCGCGTCGCCGACGGACAGCTCGAAGGGGTAGTTCCACGGTGCGATCTGCCCGACCACGCCGCGCGGGTGCCGCAGCTCGCTCACCCGGGTCAGCGTCGGGATGGCGCCCTGGTGCCGCTTGGGCGCGAGGTAGGAGGGCGCCTTGCGGCCGTAGTGCCGGGCGGCGACGCAGACCGCGAGGACTTCCTCGTGCGCGTGCAGCCGGGCCTTTCCGGTCTCCAGCTGGATCAGGTCGAGCACCTCGGACTGGCGCTTCAGCACCAGGTCGTGGAAGCGCAGCAGTACGGCCGCGCGCCGGCGCACCGGCCAGTGCTGCCACTCGCGCTGCGCCTGCCGGGCACGCTCGAACGCCTCCTCGACGTCCTCGGCGGTGGCCTCGGGCAGGTCGGCCAGCTTCTCGCCGGTGGACGGGGTGTGCGAGACGGTCTTGCCGCTGCCGGCCACACCGCGGGTCAGGCGCGCGAGGAGTTCGGGCGTGACGACGTCGGCGGCGTCGCGCGTGCCGGCGGGGGCCGTGGCGGCCGGATTCCTGTCCTGCGTCTGCGTCATAGGCAGAGAGTAGAGCCCAGGAAAACCGATGGGTACCCGCGGGTAACACTTTTCCAGAAAATCTGCCAGCGATTACTGGCACGTTACGTCCCAAGCCGGCGCGGTCCGCCCGTAACGCCCGAGGCGGGAGGCGGGGCGCGAGTACGGGTGCGGGGGTCGGAGTGCGGCGCGAGAGGAACGCCCGGAGGCGCGGGAGGAGCGCCGGACACCGGCACCGCGGGCGAGGACGCGCACCGCAGCTGCACGCGGCCCGACGGGCGGTACGGCGCACGGGGCCCGACGGGCGGTACGGCGTACGGGGCCCGACGGGGCGTACGGGGCCGTACGCCGGGCGTTCCGGGTCAGCCGCCGGCGCGGTAGGTGTCGACGACCGCGGTGAAGTGCTCGTCGACCTCTTCGCGGCTGCTCTGCGGGCCCTTGACCAGCACCACGTGGTACTTGCCGCCCAGCAGCATGGCGCGGTTGCGCACCACCGTCTGCTTGCCGCCGGCCTCCCAGCCGAACTCGCCCTCGGCCATCGCGGTGTCCCCGACCGTGATGGTCCGGACCCCGCTGCTGGTCTTCCAGCCCGTGGCGTCGCGGTAGTCGGCCAGTTCCGGCTGGTCGGAGAGCTGGTAGTTCCGCGGATCGCTGCCGAACCTGTCGGCGCTGTCCCGTCCGGGCACGACCACCAGCTCCATCGCGCCCTTGCGGAACCGGACCAGGCCGTCCGAGGTCTGGCCGCGCGCCCACCCCTGGGGCACGGCGATCCGGAATCCCGCCGGGTCGTCCTGGACCCGGTAGCCCTCGGGGGCGGAGGGCTCGTCGGAGTCGGTGGCGCCGCCACTCGGCTCGGGGCTGTCGCTCTGCCCGCCGCTTCCGCCCTCGCCCGGCTTGTCGTCCTCTCCGCCGGTGCCGCCGTCGCCGGACTCCGAGGGCGCGGGCCTCGAACCGTCCACGGAACCGCGCTGGTTGGAGTCCCCATCCGATTTCGGCATCAACAGCGCCGCACCCACCATCACGGCGACCACCAGCACGAACACGCCGAGAACTATCAGCCGGCCGAGCTTGCGCGGATCACCTCCGCCGGTGCGGGGAGCGGGCTTCGCGCTCTGCTTGCGGTGCCGCCGGCGCTCCACCGGAACCGGCTCACGAGCCGCTCGGCGTCGCCGCACCAGCTCCCCGCGCCGCCGTATGATCGGCAGCCGGCTGGGGTCCGAACGCCGTCCGCCGGGCGGCAGCCCGGCGCTGACCACCCGTCGGCCCGCGTCCGGCTCCGGCGCGGACCTGATCAGCGAACGCAGCCAGCCGCTGAGCTCCTCGTAGCTCGGACGCTCGGTCGGGTCCTGGCGCAGCAGCGACTCGATCACCGGCCGCAGCGGGCCGCACTCCTCGGCGAACGCCGGGGGCTCGGCGCAGACCAACTGCACCAGCTCCGCGGTGTTCTCCTCCGGATAGGGCGCGTGACCCTGGACCGTACGGAAGAGCAGCGCGCCCAGCGCCCACAGATCGGCGGGCGGCCCGACCGGCGGGGCGAGGCGCCAGTTCTCGTAGACCGGCCCGGCCTGCTCGGGCGCCCAGCGCTCGGTGACGGCGCCGACCATCGTCATCCGCGCCTGCCTCGCCCGCTCGGCGGCGAGCGAGGTGACCGGCCCGCGGTAGGGGCCTGCGGCACTCTCGCCGCCGCCCCACCGCTCCGCCTCACGGCCCTCGCCACCTCCGTGGCCGCCGCGAAGCTCGGCATCGCGACCGCGGGGGTGCGGATCGGTCTCGGCGTACGCGTCCGGTGTTCTGTACGTGGCCGGCGTGCCGTACGCGTCGGCGGGTGCGGTCTGCGAGTCGGCGGGGGGAGCGAGCTCCGCCTCTGCCGCGTCCTGCCGGTGGTCGTTCGGATCGAAGCGGCCGTCGGTGCCGTCGGTGTCATCGCCCCCGACGCCCCGGTGCGGCGCCTTCTCGAAGTCCAGCGGGCCCAACTCGTCCTCGGCGGGCGGAAGTTGGCCGCCCTCCGAGCCCTCGTTCGCGCCGTCGCCGTTCTCACCGTCACGATCCGAACCGTCGGCGCTCGGGCCGTTGTCCGGCGTGTGCCGCGGGCGGTAGCCGAGCTGCACCGGAATCGCCATCGCCGGGCCCGGCTTGTCGCCGCCCCACGGTCCGTGTGCTCCCTTCGGCGCGGGGGCCTCGTCGGTCGCCTCGCCGTCGCCGGTATCCCGGGGCGCCGCCCCGGACCGCACCTCGGACGCAGCCACTGGCCACTCCTCGGCGAACTCCGCCTCCGCGTCCACCACCGCGTCGTCGCCCGGATCGCCGTACCCGGTACCGCCGTTCTCCGCGCCGGCCTCCGGATCGCCCCACCCAACGCCGCCGTACCCGGACTCGCCCTGCCCGGGGGGCTGTTCGGCGTGCAGCTGCTCGGCCGGGCCGCGCAGGCCGCGCACCGGCGGCGAGGGGGCCATCGGGCCGTCCGTGGGCAACGGGTCGTAACCGCTGAGCGCTTCCTCCGCGGCGCCCGAGGCGAGGCCGGTGAGCAGCGCCCGGCCGTCCTCGCAGATCAGCACCGTACGGGTGGTGATGTTGCGGTGTGTCCAGCTGTAGGTGTGCACGGCGCTGAGCGCGGCCAGCAGGTCCGCGGCGATCTCGGCAGCCCGGTGCGGTGTGAGCGGCGCCTCGGCGAGGACCGCGGCGAGCGGTCGCGCGGCGACCAGCTCGCTGACGATCCACAGCCCGTCGTCCTCCACGAAGACGTCGAAGACCTGGTCCAGACGCGGGTGGTCGGGGATACGGCTGGCTTCGAGCGCCGCGTCGATCGCGCGCCGCACCGCCGGATCGTCCGGCGTCCTGGTGGCCCGTCCCAACGAGGTACGGCCGCCGAAGCCCGGCTCGCCGAGCAGCTCGGCCTCGACCACTTCGGGCAACGGCACCTGGCGCACCAGGACTTCCTGACCGCTGGCGGTGTCGTACGCGCGCGACTCCCGGAGCTCGTACTCCTCCGCGGGCGGAAGCGGCAGACGGTAGCGCTCGGCCAGAAGCCTCCCCGCATAAGCGTCCACAGCGCCTCCCCACAGCGTGCGAAACAGTCAGATCCGCTCTTCCGCCGCCCTGTTGCGGCGGAGAACGTCCACAGCTCAGTACCTCACGATACGTGTCCCCGCGGCGACGTGCTGCCGCAACCTGTCAGTCGGTGCCACGTCTCCGTGCCGCCGACAGCCGCTCAACTCCCCTGCGGACGGAAGGAGTCGAAGGCGGTTTCGCGCATCGTCGTGCACTCCTCGCCCTCCCACTCCGAAGCCTTGCAGGTGATGACGATGGCGTACCCGTTGTCGTCGTCGACCTTGAAGCCGCGGTTGAGCACGCGGACCCGCTCGCCGTTCTCCTCGCGCTCGAAGTGCCAGTCGGAGACGGTCGGGTAGTCACGCCACTCGATCTGCTGCATGTCGACCTTGCGGTAGTCCTTGCTGCCGGTGGCCACTGCTGACTCCAGCAACTGCCAGGCGCGCAGGGCGCTCTTGGTCGGGCTGTTGGTGAAGTCGACCTGGATCTTGGGAACGCTGCCGCGCGAAGTCGCGTAGATGCCGCCGGAGTTGCGGCCCGCGGTGGCGACCCGGGAGAAGTCCTCGGGCATCGCCATTCCGAAGCGGAAGCTGTTGTCGGTCAGCTCCTTGTAGCCCCGGGGCAGACCGTCCTCGTCGTCCTTCTCGTCCTTGTCGCCCTCGTCGCCCTTCTTCCCGTCCGCGTCGCCGCCTGCGGAGGAGCCCTCGTCGCCCTTCCCGGAGTCGCCGCCGCTGTCGGAGCCCTTGTCCTCGCCCTCGCCGCCGGAGCCCTTGGCGTCCTCACCGCCGCCGCCGGCAGCCGCGGCGCTGTCGCCCTTCCCGGGCGAACCGCCGTCGTCGTTTCCGTTGTTGGCGAAGGCGATCACCGCGCCGAGGATGCCGAGCAGCACCACCGCGACCGCGGCGGCCATCAGCGCCACCGAGCGCCTGGAGCCCGACTCGCCGCCGGCACGTGCAGGCTGCGGCGCGGTCGGACCGCCGTCGGACGCACCTGCCGAGGCCTGGCCGGCCGGTACGGCGGCGGACTTCACCGGTGGCGGCTTGTCCTCGCCCCCGCGCTCCCCGCGCTTGGCGGGCTCGCCGTCCGCGGCCTCGTACTCCGCGGTCCTGGCGGCCTTGGCACCCCGGGCGGGCAGCACCACGGTCGAGGAGGAGTCCTGCTGCAACCGCTCGGAGTCCTCGGGACCGTCCAGCACGGCCTGGAGCAGCACCCGCGCCCCGGCCTCGTCCAGCCGCTTCTCCGGGTTCTTCAGCAGCAGCCCGTAGATGACCTCCTCCAACTCGCCCGCGCTCGTGGGCGGTTCGAGCGGATCGGTCATGACGGCGGTGAGCGTGGCGATCGCCGAGCCCTTGTCGTACGGCGGGTGGCCCTCGACCGCGCAGTACAGCAGTCCGCCGAGCGACCACAGGTCCGCCGGCGGGCCCGGCCGCTGGCCGCGCGCGCGCTCGGGCGAGATGTAGGAGGGCGCGCCGACCAGCATGCCGGTGGAGGTGACCGAGGGGTCGCCCTCCACCTTGGCGATGCCGAAGTCGGTCAGGATGACACGGGCGGTGTCCTCCTCCACCAGGACGTTCGACGGCTTCACATCGCGGTGCACGATGCCCTCGCGGTGGGCGGCGCGCAGCACTCCGAGCACCGCGAGCCCGACCTCCGCCGCCCGGCGAGGCGTCAGCGGGCCGTCCTCCTTGATGATGTCGGCGATCGAGCGGCCCTCGATCAGCTCCATCACGATCCACGGGCGGCCGTCCTCGTCCACCACGTCGTAGACGGTGATGGCGCTGCCGTTGCGGATCCTCGCGATGGCCTTGGCCTCGCGCAGGGTGCGGGTGACCAGCCGCCGCTTCTCTTCCTCGTCGATGTCGGAGGGGAACCGCAGCTCCTTGACCGCGACCGTACGGCCCAGCACCTCGTCCCTGGCCCGCCACACGGTGCCCATACCGCCACGCCCGAGCACGTCCCCGAGGCGGTAGCGCCCACCCAGGAGCCGACCGGTCTCCTTGCCCTTGGCAGCATTTTCGGCGTTCTCGCCCATGCTTCCCCTCGCGTCAGCCCGCCCCAGCAGTCGGACCTATTGTCACCCATGCGGAGCGGAGCTGAGGTACGGGGCCAACGTGACCTCTGGTGCAGACCAGTGCGTTGCACCACACACGCCGACGGGAGTCGGCCACCGCGCGGTGCGCGGGGCCAACTCCCGTACGGGGGTGCCGGGTCAGCCCGCGGCGATGTCCGGCGCGCCCAGTCGGGCGGCGTCGGCGGTGAGGTCGTCGGGCTGCCGCTGGGACTCGCGCTCGGCCTCGACCCGCTTCTCGTAGTGCTTGACCTCGCGGGCGATCCGCTCCTTGTCCCAGCCGAGCACTCCGGACATCAACTCGGCGCACTCCCGGGCGCTTCGGGTGCCGCGATCGAAGGTCTCGATGGAGATGCGGGTGCGGCGGGTCAGCACGTCCTCCAGGTGGCGCGCGCCCTCGTGGGTGCAGGCGTAGACGATCTCCGCCTTGAGATAGTCGTCCGCCGCCGGCAGCGGCTTGCCCAACTCCGGGTCCTGGGCGATGAGTTCGAGCAGCTGCTCGGTCAACGAGCCGTAGCGGCCCAGCAGATGCTCGACCCGCACCACGTGCAGACCGGCCCTGGCCGCGAGCCTGGCGCGCGCGTTCCACAGCGCGTGGTAGCCCTCCGCCCCGGCGAGCGGCACCTGCTCGGTGCAGCACTCCGCGACCCGGTGGTCCAGGGCCCGTACGGCCTCGTCGACCGCGTCCTTGGCCATCACCCGGTACGTCGTGTACTTGCCGCCTGCGATCACCACGAGGCCGGGCACCGGGTGGGCGACGGTGTGCTCCCGGCTCAGCTTGCTCGTCGCGTCCGACTCCCCTGCCAGCAGCGGGCGCAGGCCGGCGTACACGCCCTCCACGTCGTCCCTGGTCAGCGGCGTCGCCAGCACGGAGTTCACATGCTCCAGCAGATAGTCGATGTCCGCGCTGGACGCGGCCGGGTGGGCCTTGTCCAGGTCCCAGGCGGTGTCGGTGGTGCCGACGATCCAGTGCCGCCCCCAGGGGATGACGAACAGCACGCTCTTCTCGGTGCGCAGGATCAGCCCGGTGGTGGAGTTGATGCGGTCCCGCGGCACGACCAGGTGGATGCCCTTGGACGCGCGCACATGGAACTGGCCGCGCTCGCTGATCAGCGCCTGGGTGTCGTCGGTCCACACCCCGGTGGCGTTGACGACCTGCCGGGCCCGCACCTCGTACTCGCCGCCGGACTCGACGTCCTGCACCCGCGCGCCGACGACCCGTTCGCCCTCGCGGAGGAAGCCGACAACCTTGGCCTGGTTCGCCGCCAACGCGCCGTAGGAGGAGGCGGTGCGCACCAGGGTGTGCACGAAACGGGCGTCGTCCACCTGGGCGTCGTAGTACTGGAGGGCTCCGGTCAGGGCGTCCTTGCGCAGGCACGGCGCGACCCGCCGCGCGTGCTTGCGCGAGAGGTGCCGGTGCACCGGGAGCCCGCGGCCGTGCCCGGAGGAGATCGACATCGCGTCGTACAGCGCCACTCCGGAACCGGCGTACAGCCGCTCCCAGCCCTTGTGCTGCAACGGGTAGAGGAAGGGCACCGGCTTGACCAGATGGGGGGCGAGCCGCTCCAGCAGCAGACCGCGCTCCTTCAGCGCCTCCCGCACCAGGGCGAAGTCCAGCATCTCCAGGTAGCGCAGCCCGCCGTGGATGAGCTTGCTGGAGCGGCTGGAGGTGCCCGAGGCCCAGTCCCGCGCCTCAACGATGCCGGTGGACAGGCCGCGCGTCGCGGCGTCCAGCACCGCGCCCGCGCCGACGATGCCGCCGCCGACCACCAGTACGTCCAGCTCCCGTTCGGCCATCAGGGCGAGTGCCTCCGCCCGCTCCGCCGGTCCCAGTGTCGCTGTCCTCACCCTTTGCCTCCCGTGGTCGCGCGCCGTCGTCGATCCAGGGGCCGGCCTCCGCTGTGATGGGAGTGGCTCCTGGGCCGATGGTCCCCCATTTCCCGGGCCTTGACCCGGGGGTCGGCACGGTTCCGGAATCCACCATATCTGTCATATATGCGCTTAACCTGACGTAGCGCCCAGGGTGAGCGCTCCCTCGGGCCGTGCCGGGCCCGCCCCGCACCAGCCGCCCCGTCGTCCCGGGAAGGACACCGCCCCCATGCCCGCAGACCTCGCAGTTCTCGGACTCGGCCATCTCGGTCTGCCGGCAGCCCAGGCAGCGACCGCCGCCGGTATCGGCACCGTCGGATACGACCCCTGCCACGGGACCGTCACCGAACTGCGCGCCGGGCGCCCGCCCGCCGACGGCGTCCTGTCCACCCCGGAGCTGCGCCGGATGCTCTCCGCCGGCTTCCACGCCACGTCCGAGCCCACCGAGCTCGGCCGGGTGCGCACGGCGCTCATCTGCGCCGCCACCCCGCTGGGCACCGACGGCGCCCTGGACCTCACCGCCGTCGAGGACGCCGCCCGGACGCTCGCCGGCCGGCTGCGGCCCCGTACGACCGTCATCGTCGAGTCGACCGTCTACCCCGGCACCACCGGCAAGCTGATCCGCTCACTGCTGGAGGAGGGCTCCGGGCTGCGCGCCGGACGCGACTTCCACCTCGCCTGCGCCCCCGGCCGCCTCGACCCCGGCAACCGCCGCTACGGGTACGCCCGCACCCCGCGCGTCATCGGCGGCCTCACCCCTGCCTGCACCGAGGCCGCCGCGGCCTTCTACGGAAGGCTGACCGACAAGGTCGTCCGCGCGCGGGGACTGCGCGAGGCGGAGACCACCAAGCTCCTGGAAACCAACTTCCGGCACGTCAACACCGCGCTCGTCAACGAGATGGCCGTGCTCTGCCACGACCTCGGCGTCGACCTCTGGGACGTCATCCGCTGCGCCGAGACCAAGCCGTTCGGCTTCGAGTCCTTCCGGCCCGGCCCCGGGGTCGGCGGCCACGGCGTACCGATCGACCCCAACTACCTGGCGTACCGCAGCCGTACACTCGGCCACCCGCTGCGGCTGGTGGAACTCGCCCGCGAGGTCAACGACCGGATGCCCCGCTACGTCGTCCACCGCGCCACCTCGCTCCTGAACGAGCACGGGAAGTCCGCACGGGGCTCGCGCATCCTGCTCCTCGGCGTCACCTACAAGCCCGACCTCCCCGACCAGGAGGGCGCGCCCGCGCGGGAGATCGCCACCCGGCTCGCCGACCTCGGCGCCCAGCTCAGCTACCACGACCCGTACGTCCCGCAGTGGCGCGTCTCGGGGCGCCCGGTACCCCGCGCCGACTCGCTCCACGAGGCCGCGGCGGGGGCCGATCTGACCCTGCTGCTCCAGCACCACACGGTGTACGACCTCCAGGGCCTGAGCGCCAAGGCGCAGCTCCTCCTGGACACCAGGGGCGCCAGCCCCGCAGGTGCCGCGCACCGGCTCTGACCCGCTCCGCGGGCACCCGCCGGAGCATCGCGAACAGCCGCTGTCGGCCCGGCCGTTGTCAGTGGTCGACGGTAGACTCGAACACAGTTCGAATGGTTCGCCGACGCCCTGGGAGGACGCCGATGACCGTCGTCACACCGCCTGCCCCGACAGCCCAGCCCGCCTCTCCTGCCTTGACCATCCCGACCGCCCCGGCTGCTCAGATCCCCTGCAAGCGCCTGCCCGCGGGCCAGCCCCGCGAGTGGTACGAGTCGCACAACCGCAAGCTCAAGGCCATGCGCCTGGCCTCGGCTCTGCTCAACTCCGGGGTGTACCACCCCACTCAGGCATCCGACCGACGGATACGAGCCATCGCCCCGCTCGTCGGCGTGCACCCGCCGTCGACGGCCACCTGCCGGTTGGTGCGCCGGCTGATGCTCCACTGACACCGCCGCCGTACCGCAGCCGTGCCGCCGCCCGGCGCCTCACCGTCGCAGCCGGCGGTGGGGCGCCGCGTTCGGCGGCCGAGGGGCCGCGCACGAGTGCGGGCCGGTCCCGGCGAACTGCTCGCCGGGACCGGCCCGTTCAGCACTGCAACACTGCGCTGCGATTCCCTCAGCGGCTGGGCGACACCGTCACCTCTACCCGCTGGAACTCCTTCAGCTCCGAGTAGCCCGTGGTCGCCATGGCCCGGCGCAGGGCGCCGAAGAAGTTCATCGAACCGTCCGGGGTGTGGGAGGGCCCCGTGAGGATCTCCTCCGTGGTGCCCACAGTGCCGAGCCGCACCTTCTTGCCGCGCGGCACGTCCTCGTGCACGGCCTCCATGCCCCAGTGGTAGCCGCGGCCCGGTGCGTCCTCGGCACGGGCGAGCGGCGAGCCCACCATCACGGCGTCCGCGCCACAGGCCACGGCCTTCGGCAGGTCGCCGGACCAGCCGACCCCGCCGTCGGCGATGACGTGCACGTACCGGCCGCCCGACTCGTCCAGGTAGTCGCGACGGGCGGCGGCCACATCGGCCACCGCGGTCGCCATCGGCACCTGGATGCCCAGTACGTTCCGCGTGGTGTGCGCCGCACCGCCACCGAAGCCGACCAGCACACCGGCCGCGCCGGTGCGCATCAGATGCAGCGCCGCGGTGTACGTCGCGCAGCCGCCGACGATCACCGGCACGTCCAGTTCGTAGATGAACTGCTTGAGGTTGAGCGGCTCGGCGGCCGAGGAGACGTGCTCCGCGGAGACCGTGGTGCCGCGGATGACGAAGATGTCCACGCCCGCGTCAACCACCGCCTTGGAGAACTGCGCGGTGCGCTGCGGCGAGAGCGCCGCCGCCGTCACGACGCCGGAGTCGCGGACCTCCTTGAGTCGACGGCCGATCAGCTCCTCCTTGATCGGCTCCGCGTAGATCTCCTGGAGACGGCGGGTGGCCCGCTCCTCGTCCAGCTCGCCGATCTCGGCGAGCAGCGGCTCCGGGTCCTCGTAACGGGTCCACAGGCCCTCGAGGTTGAGCACCCCGAGGCCGCCGAGCCGGCCGATCCTTATGGCGGTGGCCGGCGAGACGACTGAGTCCATGGGGGCGGCGAGGAAGGGCAGTTCGAAGCGGTAGGCGTCGATCTGCCAGGCGATCGAGACCTCCTTCGGGTCGCGCGTCCGCCGGCTCGGCACGACGGCGATGTCGTCGAAGGCGTACGCCTGCCGACCGCGCTTGCCGCGCCCGATCTCGATCTCACTCACGTGTCCACTGCCCTTTCGTACGGTGTGCCGACCTCAGTATCCCCGACCTCCCCAGAGCTGCGGGAGGCGGGCGAGGGAGAACCGCCCGCATCCGCTCGCGCAGGCCGGACGACGGGTCAGCGGCGGCTGTAGTTCGGCGCCTCGGTGGTCATCTGGATGTCGTGCGGGTGGCTCTCCTTGAGACCCGCCGAGGTGATCCGTACGAACCGCCCGCGCTCCTTCATCTCCGGCACGGTGCTGCCGCCGACGTAGAACATCGACTGCCGCAGCCCGCCGGTGAGTTGGTGCACCACGGAGGCCAGCGGACCGCGGTAGGGCACCTGGCCCTCGACGCCCTCGGGGATCAGCTTGTCGTCCCCGCTGACCTCCTCCTGGAAGTAGCGGTCCTTGGAGAACGAACGCTGGTCGCCGCGGGTCTGCATCGCCGCGAGCGAACCCATGCCGCGGTAGGACTTGAACTGCTTGCCGTTGATGAACAGCAGCTCGCCGGGCGACTCCTCGCAGCCGGCCAGCAGGCTGCCCAGCATCACCGTGTCCGCACCGGCGACCAGCGCCTTGGCGATGTCACCGCTGTACTGCAGGCCGCCGTCGCCGATCACCGGAACGCCCGCGTCCCTGGCTGCCTCCGCGGCCTCGTAGATCGCGGTGACCTGCGGTACGCCGACACCGGCGACGACCCGCGTGGTGCAGATGGAACCGGGTCCGACACCGACCTTGATGCCGTCCACACCCGCGTCCACCAGCGCCTTCGCGCCGTCCCTGGTCGCCACGTTGCCGCCGACGACGTCGATGCGGTGGTGGGACTTGATCTTCGCCGCCATCTCGCTGACCAAGCGCGAGTGACCGTGCGCGGTGTCCACGACGACGAAGTCGACGCCGGCCTCGACCAGCGCCTGCGCACGCTCGTACGCGTCGCCCGCGACGCCCACGGCGGCGCCGACCAGGAGCCTGCCCTCGGCGTCCTTGGCGGCGTTCGGGTACTTCTCCGCCTTGACGAAGTCCTTGACGGTGATCAAACCCTTGATCCGGCCCTCGCCGTCGACCAGCGGAAGCTTCTCGATCTTGTGCCGCCGCAGCAGCTCCATCGCCTCGTCGCGCGCGATGCCGACCTTGCCGGTGACCAGCGGCATCGGCGTCATGACCTCGCGCACCTGACGCTCGCGGTCGACCTCGAAGGCCATGTCGCGGTTGGTCACGATGCCCAGCAGCTTGCCGCCGCCGTCGGTGACCGGCACCCCGCTGATCCGGAAGCGACCGCACAGAGCGTCCGCCTCCCGCAGCGTGGCGTCCGGGCGGATGGTGATCGGGTCGGTGACCATGCCGGACTCGGACCGCTTCACCCGGTCCACCTGCGCGGCCTGGTCCTCGATCGACAGATTGCGGTGGAGCACGCCCACACCGCCCTGGCGGGCCATCGCAATGGCCATCCGCGCCTCGGTGACCTTGTCCATCGCCGCCGAGAGCAGCGGGATGTTCACCCGCACGTTCCGGCTGACGTACGAGGCGGTGTCGATCTCGTGCGGGGCCATGTCGGACTCGCCGGGCAGCAACAGCACATCGTCATACGTCAGCCCAAGAGTCGCGAACTTCTCGGGTACGCCGCCGACGTCATCCCTCATGACACCTTCCCCAATGGTCTTGCTCCAGCACGGGCGACCATGCTAACGCCCAGCCGGACACCCACCGCACGATCGGCTGATCGTACGAACCCCGCACGGATCTCCGTGCCTACTGCTCGGCCAGCGCGCGCAGCCGACTGAGCGCGCGGTGCTGCGCGACCCGTACGGCTCCCGGTGACATGCCGAGCATCTGACCGGTCTCCTCCGCGGTCAGGCCGACCGCGACCCGCAGCAGGATCAACTCCCGCTGGTGCTCGGGGAGACTGGCGAGCAGCTTCTTGGCCCACTCGGTGTCGCTGCTGAGCAGCGCACGCTCCTCGGGGCCGAGCGAGGCGTCCGGCTGCTCCGGCATCTCGTCCGAGGGAACCGCCGTCGAACCCGGCCGGCGCATCGCGGCGCGCTGCAGATCGGCGATCTTGTGCTGGGCGATGCCCACCACGAAGGCGTCGAACGGCTTCCCGGTGTCGCGGTAGCGCGGCAGCGCGCAGAGCACAGCGAGGCAGACCTCCTGGGCGAGGTCGTCGACAAAGTGCCGCGCGTCCCCCGGGAGGCGACTCAACCGGGTACGGCAGTAGCGCAGCGCGAGCGGGTGCACGTGCGCGAGCAGGTCGTGTGTCGCCTGCTCGTCGCCGTCCGCCGCTCGCTGGACGAGTGTCCCGATGGCCGTCGCGGCCGTGGTCTCGTCGTCGCGCATCGGTCCATGGTGCACCGGAGCCGAAGCATCCGTTGCACCGAGCCCTTGCTTGTGCACTGAAGCGTTATGAGTGGGCGCACTGGATCCCATGCCCTGCGCCCTCCCCTCACGCCTGACTGACCGGTCCCCGAGGAACTCCATACTCCCAAGGATGCGGCACGCGCGGGATTGCGGCACCACCCTTGCTCTTCCGACCCGCCCACCGGGACCGATGGGCGGGGGTACGGGTCAGGATCGGGACGTTCGCTAGCGCACGAGGCCCCAGCGGAATCCGAGCGCCACCGCATGCGCGCGGTCGGATGCGCCGAGCTTCTTGAAGAGCCGGCGCGCATGCGTCTTCACGGTGTCCTCGGAGAGGAACAGCTCGCGGCCGATCTCCGCATTGGACCTGCCGTGACTCATGCCCTCCAGCACTTGGATCTCGCGCGCCGTGAGCGTCGGCGCCGCACCCATGTCGGCGGAACGCAGCCGCCGCGGCGCGAGCCGCCAGGTCGGGTCGGCGAGCGCCTGGGTGACGGTCGCGCGCAACTCCGCACGCGAGGCGTCCTTGTGCAGATAGCCGCGCGCTCCGGCGGCGACGGCGAGCGCCACACCGTCCAGGTCCTCCGCGACCGTCAGCATGATGATGCGCGCCCCGGGATCGGCCGACAGGAGCCGGCGCACGGTCTCGACACCGCCGAGTCCGGGCATCCGGACGTCCATCAGGACCAGGTCCGAGCGGTCGGCGCCCCAGCGGCGGAGCACCTCCTCGCCGTTGGCCGCGGTCGTCACCCGCTCGACGCCCGGCACGGTTGCCACCGCGCGGCGCAGCGCCTCCCGGGCGAGTGGAGAGTCGTCGCAAACGAGAACGGAAGTCATGGCCGCCCCCCACTGCTGATGCGCATCACCTTGTGCCTCCAGGCTGTTACGAGTCTTCACCTGTGCGGTTGACGCTCTCGGACATCTGCCCGAGTCGCTTGTCCGCCAACCGCCTCCGCACTCTCAACGACGGTCACCCAAAAGAGTTACGGGCCCGGAGACCCGCCTTCAACACCCAGCGTGATCGGCTCACCACACCACAGGGCACCCTCGTCCTTCTTCTGCCGCCCCACTGTGCCCTATTTGGTGGCTTTTGCTTCCCCTTTGTCGCCTCTGTAGCTAGATTCGCAAAGAGTCATATTTACATCTACTCACACCGTAGATGTACCGTCAGAGGTGACTTGATCCGCTCTGAACGGTGGCGGGTCCCACCAGGACCCCTTCTGACCAGTTCAGACCAGTTCAGCAGCCGGCAGCAAAGCTCCGAGAGGAACGAGCAATGGCAGATTTCTCCCGCCTTCCGGGCCCCAACGCCGATCTGTGGGACTGGCAGCTTCTCGCTGCCTGCCGCGGCGTGGACAGCTCACTCTTCTTCCACCCCGAAGGAGAGCGCGGAGCAGCCCGCAGCGCGCGCGAGGCATCAGCGAAAGAGGTCTGCATGCGCTGTCCCGTACGCGCCGAGTGCGCGGCACACGCCCTCACCGTCCGCGAGCCCTACGGGGTCTGGGGCGGTCTGACCGAGGACGAGCGCGAGGAGTTGATGGGCCGCGCCCGCAGCCGCCTCGTCACCGCCACGACCAGCACCCCCGGCTAGGACCTCGCCGCAACACACGACCGAAGAAACGTATCTGCAACTCCTGGGCGCGCCATGCACCGTGCGTCGGTGCACCGTGCGCCATGCACCGTGCGTCGGCACATCCCGGCGGAACACCTTCACCTTCACCGGACGGCCCCCGCTGGAGCGCCGCGAGCAGAACGGCGCCCTCGCCCAACCCGCCGCCCACGCCCGGCAGTTCGAGCGCCGCGGTGCGACCGTGAACGTACGGTCGCACCGCGGCGCTCGACGTCGCGACAGGCGCGAGCGGGCAGGTCCGCCCCGCGGGGCGGCCGGGCTACACCGCGGACGCCTCGGCAAGCCGGTCGAGCATCGCCGCCACCGCGGGCACCCGTTCCAGATCGGGCAACGTCAGAGCGACCACCTCACGCCTGACCTCGGGTACGACCCGCACCGTGCGCGTACCCCTCGGACGTACGGACTCGACGGCCGGCGCGGGCAGCACGGCGACCCCGAGGCCGGCGCCCACCAGGCCGACGACCGCGGGGTAGTCGTCTGTGGCAAAGTCGATCCGCGGGGTGAAACCCGCCGCCTCGCACACCTCCACCAGATGCCCGCGACAGCGCGGACAGCCGGCGATCCACGGCTCCCCGGCGAGCTCGGCGATGCCCACCTCCCCCGCGTCAGCGAAACGGTGGCCCTCGGGGACCAGGCCGACGAGGCTGTCCGTGAAGAGCGGTCGAATCGCCAGGTCGGACCACTCCGTCTCCGGATCGGTCCCGCCCGTTCCGGTTTCCGTGACTGAGTTCGCACTCGCGCGAGCGCCGGGGTAGCGGAAGGCGAGGGCGATGTCCGCCTCGCCGGCGCGCAGCATCTCCACCGAACGAGGCGGCTCCGCCTCGACCAGCGAGACCCGGGTTCCCGGGTGGCCCGAGCGCAGGCGCGCCACGGCGGTGGGCACCAGGGTGGAGCTTCCGCTCGGAAACGAGACCAGCCGCACCCGGCCGGCCCGGAGTCCGGCGATCGCCGCGACCTCCTCCTCGGCCGCCGCGAGCCCGGCGAGTACGCCCGCCGCGTGCCGCATCAGCGCCTCGCCCGCGTCGGTCGGACGCGCCTCCCGCCCGATGCGAACCAACAGCGGTGTACCGACGGACTGTTCGAGGGCTTTCATCTGCTGGCTGACCGCGGGTTGGGTGCAGCCGAGTTCCCGTGCCGCGCCCGAATAGGAGCCCGCGCGGACGACCGCGCGCAGCACTCGAAGGTGTCGAGCCTCAATCATGGACCCGACCATAAGACAGCCTTGGCGCTATAGCGAAATAATCGATTGCCGCTTTGATCGGGGCGCTCCTAGCATGCCCTCATGCGCATTCTCACGGTCAACGTCGGCACCTTCGAACCCAGTGAGCACACCGGAGCCCCCGGCGGCAGCACCGGCATCGGCAAGAAGCCGGTCGATGCGCCGGTGCGGGTGAGTTCGCCCGGCCCCAAAGGCGTCGGCGGCAGCGGCCTGGCCGGGGACGCCATCGGCGACCTGCGGCACCACGGCGGCGACACCCAGGCCGTCTACGCGTACGCGCGGGAGGACCTCGACCTGTGGGAGCGGGAGCTCGACCGCGAGCTGCCGAACGGCATGTTCGGCGAGAACCTCACCACGGAGGGGCTCGACATCAACGGGGCCCTGGTCGGGGAGCGTTGGCGGATCGGGGAGCAGCTGCTGCTGGAGGTCTGCTCGGTGCGCATCCCCTGCCGCACCTTCCAGGGCAGGCTTCGGGAGCCCGGCTGGATCAAGCGCTTCACCCACGCCGCACGGCCGGGTGCCTACCTGCGCGTGGTGGAGCCGGGCGACGTACGGGCGTCGGACACCGTACGGGTGGAGCACCGTCCCACCCACCGCGTCACGGTGAACCTGCTCTTCCGGGCGCTGCTCACCGAGCAGGAGCTGCTGCCGGAGATCCTCGAAGCGGGGAACGCGCTGGATCCCGAGGCACGCGAGCGCGCCCTCAAGCACCTGGGCTGAGGCACGGAGCCGGAGAGGCGCCCAGGGGACGACCTCGCCGGAGGACGGCCACGTCCGGAATCTCCCGGACGCACCCCGGGACACGGCCGCCCGGACACACCCCCCCCTCGGCGTG
Organism: Streptomyces tardus; assembly: GCF_018101125.2. Taxonomy (GTDB): domain Bacteria; phylum Actinomycetota; class Actinomycetes; order Streptomycetales; family Streptomycetaceae; genus Streptomyces; species Streptomyces tardus. The sequence goes on from NZ_JAELVF020000001.1 coordinate 973,890, forward strand.
ACTCCGAGGACGCGCGGGCGTCCGGTGCCCGCGCGGGCGTGCGGCGGTTCGGCGGTTCGGCGACCGCCTGTATCGGGCGCCGGGCGGCCCGTTCGGGACTGCGAGTGCCGCTATACCGTTCGGGCATGACGACTGCACTGATCACCGGAGCCACCGCGGGACTCGGCGCCGCCTTCGCCCGGCGCCTCGCACGGGACGGCCACAACCTCGTACTCGTGGCGCGCGACGAGCGACGGCTGAGCGACCACGCGACCGAACTGCACGACATGCACGGCGTCGAGGTCTCCGTGCTCAGCGCCGACCTGTCCACGGACGAGGGCATCGCGGCCGTCGAGGAGCGACTGTCGGACCGCAGGCACCCGGTCGATCTGCTCGTCAACAACGCGGGCTTCGGCAACAAGGGCGGCTACCTCGACGTACCGGTGGCCGACGAACTGACGATGCTCAAGGTGCACTGCGAGGCTGTGCTGCGGCTGACCACCGCGGGGGTGCGGCAGATGCGCGAGCGCGGTCGCGGCGGGGTGGTCAACGTCGCCTCGGTGGCCGCCTTCCTGCCGCGCGGGACGTACGGGGCGAGCAAGGCGTGGGTGGTCCAGTTCACGCAGGGCGCGGCGCAGGATCTGGCGGGCTCGGGGGTCCGGCTGCTCGCGCTGTGCCCGGGGTTCGTGCGCACCGAGTTCCACCAGCGGGCGGGGATGGGCACCGGCAACATCCCGAACTGGATGTGGCTGGAGGCGGACCGCGTGGTCGACGCGGCGCTCAAGGACCTGGCGCGCGGCCGGACCCTGTCGGTTCCCGACCCGCGCTACAAGACGCTGATCGGGGCCAGCAAGCTGGTGCCGCGCAATCTGATGGGCCGGGTGTCGTCCAGATCCGGGCGCAAGTACGGCCCCACACGTACGAGCGACGACGACTGACCGGCCGGCGGAACGGCCGCGGGCCGCCGCCTCCCGTACGGATACGGAAGAGCGACGGCCCGCGGACGAGCGCGCGCGAGATCAGTGCGCGTGGCCGTGGCCGGCGTCCTCGTCCTCGGCCGGCTTCTCGACGACCAGGGTCTCGGTCGTGAGGAGCAGCGAGGCGATGGAGGCGGCGTTCTCCAGGGCGGAGCGGGTGACCTTGACCGGGTCGATCACGCCGGCCTTCACCAGGTCGCCGTACTCGCCGGAAGAGGCGTTGTAGCCCTCGCCCTTGGGGAGCTCGGCGACCTTGGAGGTGATGACGTAGCCCTCCAGGCCGGCGTTCTCCGCGATCCAGCGCAGCGGCTCGACGACCGCACGGCGGACCACGGCGACACCGGTTGCCTCGTCGCCGGTCTTGTCGAGGTTGCCCTCGAGGACCTTGGCGGCGTGGACGAGCGCGGAGCCACCACCGGAGACGATGCCCTCCTCGACCGCGGCGCGGGTCGCGGAGATGGCGTCCTCCAGACGGTGCTTCTTCTCCTTCAGCTCGACCTCGGTCGCGGCACCGACGCGGATCACGCAGACGCCGCCGGCCAGCTTCGCGAGGCGCTCCTGGAGCTTCTCGCGGTCCCAGTCGGAGTCGGTGGCGTCGATCTCGGCCTTGATCTGGGCAACGCGGCCCTGAACGTCGTCCGAGGAGCCGGCACCGTCGACGAGGGTGGTGTCGTCCTTGGTGATGGTGACGCGGCGGGCGGTGCCGAGCACCTCGACGCCGACCTGGTCGAGCTTGAGGCCGACCTCTTCGGCGACGACGGTGCCGCCGGTGAGGGTGGCCATGTCGCCCAGCATCGCCTTGCGGCGGTCACCGAAGCCGGGAGCCTTCACCGCGACGGCGTTGAAGGTGCCGCGGATCTTGTTGACGACCAGGGTGGAGAGCGCCTCGCCCTCGACGTCCTCGGCGATGATCAGCAGCGGCTTGGAGCCACCGGCCTGCATGACCTTCTCCAGGAGCGGCAGCAGGTCCTGGATGGAGCTGATCTTGCCCTGGTGGATCAGGATGTACGGGTCGTCGAGGACGGCCTCCATACGCTCCTGGTCGGTGACCATGTACGGGGACAGGTAGCCCTTGTCGAAGGCCATGCCCTCGGTGAAGTCCAGCTCCAGGCCGAAGGTCTGGGACTCCTCGACGGTGATGACACCGTCCTTGCCCACCTTGTCCATCGCCTCGGCGATGAGCTCACCGACCTGCTTGTCCTGGGCGGACAGCCCGGCAACAGCGGCGATGTCCTCCTTGGAGTCGATCGGGCGGGCGGAGTCGACCAGATCGGCGGAGACGGCCTTGACGGCGGCGTCGATGCCCTTCTTCAACGCGGCCGGGGAGGCGCCCGCGGCAACGTTGCGCAGACCCTCGCGCACCAGGGCCTGGGCGAGCACGGTGGCGGTGGTGGTGCCGTCACCCGCGATGTCGTTGGTCTTGGTCGCCACCTCCTTCACCAGCTGGGCGCCGAGGTTCTCGTACGGGTCCTCGACCTCGACCTCACGGGCGATGGTGACGCCGTCGTTGGTGATGGTCGGAGCACCGAACTTCTTGTCGATGACGACGTTGCGGCCCTTGGGGCCGATCGTCACCTTCACGGTGTCGGCGAGCTTGTCGACGCCGCGCTCCAGGGCGCGCCGGGCGTCCTCGTCGAACTTAAGGATCTTCGCCATGCTGCTGGGGTCCTCTCCAGTCCTCTCAAACGAACCGCGCCCCGGCCCCGGTTGTCATGAATGACTTGTTGTCATGGATGACTCGGGAGAACCAGGGCGCGGATCGGCAAACGTGGGTGCTTACTTCTCGACGATCGCGAGAACGTCGCGAGCCGAGAGGACGAGGTACTCCTCGTTGTTGTACTTCACCTCGGTGCCGCCGTACTTGCTGTAGAGCACGACGTCGCCGACGTTGACGTCGAGCTCGACGCGCTTGCCGTCCTCGACGCGGCCCGGGCCCACGGCCAGGACAGTGCCCTCCTGGGGCTTCTCCTTGGCGGTGTCCGGAATGACCAGGCCCGAGGCCGTGGTCTGCTCTGCGTCGAGCGGCTGGACCACAATGCGGTCCTCAAGCGGCTTGATGGCAACCTTGGAGCTGGCGGTCGTCACGATCCGACCTCCCCCTTCGGAGATCTCACGGGGTCTGCATGTCTTGGTGTGCGACGTCTGGTGATCCGTCGTCGCGGGTGCCGGATCGCCTGTCGCTGACGCTCGCTCGCCGTGAGTGCGGGGCACTCCCGGTTTTGCGCGCGCCGTTGTGCTGATGCCTGGCACTCCCACGCGGAGAGTGCCAGTGCCGAGATTATGCCGCGCTTAGCACTCGGTCAAGCCGAGTGCCAGTGAACCGTCGCGCACGGCGTGCCGGCGGACCGCCGCAGCCGCCCGCCGGCACGGTCGGAACCGTTCCGTGGCACTCCCGTTCGGGCGGGGTCCGTGGTGTCGGCACTCAGAGGTAGTCCTCCAACCTGGCCACGGCAAAGCCCTGTTCGGTGGCGGTCCTCAGCGTGCGGCGGACCATGTCCGCCATCGAGCCGCCCCACTCCTCCCTGCCCCGGAAGTGCGTGAGGACGATGTCGCCCGGGTGAAACTTCCGGTCCGCCCTGCGCCAGTCGAAGCGCTTGGCCCACGCCTCCTCCGCCCACAGCGGAACGGCGGTGATGCCGCACGTGGCCGCAGCACGCAGGGTGTCGCGGTTGTACGCCCCGTACGGCGGCCGGAACAACTTCGGCGGCTTGCCGAACTCCTCGGCGAGCACCTCCTGTTGGCCGCAGATCTCCTTGCGCTGACCCTCGTAGGAGAGCTTCGGGAGCTCCTTGTGGGTGAGGGTGTGGTTGTGGATTCCCGCGCCCGCTCGCTGCATGCGGCGGAAGTAGTCGTAGTCGTCCGCGGCGACGTAGTCCGAGAGGAACGCGCTGTAGGGGACGTCGAGTTCGCGGAGCATCCGGATGAGCTCGGGATCCTTGTGGTAGCCGTCGTCGATGGTGAGGAAGACGACCCGGTCGCGGGTCGGGACGCGATTGAGGACCGGCGGCAGCCCCTTGCCGAGGTGGTCGGCGTCGCTGGTGAGGTCCGGTTTGCGGTCCGGCGGAGCGGGCGGACGCAGCGGAGCGCGGGCCACCTTCCAGGTGCGGGCGGCGGCGACACGCAGCCGCTCCCGACGGTGCAGGCGCTGGGCGTAGGCGTCCAGCGCGGCGGCGGCCCGGGAGGCCTGGGCGCGCTGGCGGGCTCCCAGGGTGAGCTCGGAACCGGCCCGCCGCCCGGCAGGGCCGCCCTCGGTGCCGGCGAGCGCCCCGGAGAGCGGTTCGCCGAGCGGAGCCCGGCGCGCCTCTCCACCGGCCGTCGCGTCCCGGTCGCCGGCGCCGGCTTCGGCGAGGCGGTCGGCGGTGTCGGGGTCGCGGTGGGCGGCACCGACTTCGGGGTCGCGGTGGGCGGTGTCGGCTTCGGGGTCGCCTGCCCGGGAGTCGGATCGACCGGTCTCCGCCCAGCCGCAGGAGACGGCGACCAGGGCGGCGAGCGAGAGGGCGCCCGCTCGACGGAGAAGGCGGTCCGCACGCGGCGGAGGGGACGGTGATCGCCCCCTCCTCGAGATTTGTGTGATTTGTCGGATAAGTCTCATGGAGCCGGATGCTGGCAGCCGACCGCACCCCTTTTCCGGAAGCCGGTTCGGCACTGCCGGAGACAGCCGGGGAAAATGGCTCGTGTGGCCGTATCCGACAGCACCAGCAACCCGCCCGACGCCGTGGAATCCTTCACCCGGCTGCTGACTCCACTGGGGCAGCAACTCCTCGACGAGCTACGGGACTTCGACCCCGCGCAGGAGCTGGCCGTGGCGACCAGGCTCCGACGCCGGCACCCACCGGAACTGGTCTCCGCGGCGATCGGCCAGGCCCGGCTGCGCCAACGGGCGGTCGCCAAGTTCGGAGCGGCGGACGCGAGCCGCATGTACTTCACCCCGGACGGTCTGGAACAGGCCACCAGATCGGCGGTGGCCACGTACCGGGCCGAGCGGATCGCGGCAGCGGGCGTACGTCGGCTGGTGGACATCTGCTGCGGCGTGGGCGGCGACGCCCTGGCACTCGCCCGAGCCGGGGTACAGGTCCTCGCCGTGGACCGCTCCGCGCTGACCTGCGCGGTTCTCGCGGCCAACGCCGCCGCGCTCGGCCTCGACGGACTCATCGAGGTGCGCCGGGCCGAGGCCGCAGACCTCGGAGACGCCGAACTGCTCGGCGGCCCCGACCCGTACGACGCGGTCTTCGTCGACCCGGCACGCCGCGGCGGCCGTGGCCGGATCTTCGACCCCGAGGCGTACTCGCCGCCCCTCTCCTGGGCCGGCGAACTGGCCGCACGGATGCCGTGCGCCGCGCTCAAGATCGCTCCCGGAGTGCCTCACGAGGCGATCCCGCCGGAGGCGGAGGCGGAGTGGATCTCGGTCGACGGCGAGGTGAAGGAGGCCGTGCTCTGGTTCGGCGGTTTCACGGAGGGGACGGGCGGCCCGGCCCGTCCCGTCGTACGCGCCACGCTGCTGCCCGAACGCCACTCGCTGGTCGGCGAGGGACTCCCGGACCCGCAGGCAGGCCCGGTGCTGCGCTATCTCTACGAGCCGGACGGCGCCGTCATCCGCTCGCACCTCGTGGCCGAGCTGGCGCGGGACCTGGGCGCGCGGCTGATCGACCCGACGATCGCCTACCTCACCGCCGACGAGTTGCGCACCACCCCGTACGCGCGGGCGTACGAGATCACCGACGCGCTGCCGTTCAACCTCAAACGGCTGAAGGCCCTGCTGCGCGAACGCGAGGTCGGCACGCTGACGGTGAAGAAACGCGGATCGCCGATCGAGCCCGAGGAGCTGCGGCGAAGGGTCAAACCTCGTGGCCCCGCGTCGGCGACCGTCTTCCTGACCCGCGCGGAGGGCGCACCGGCCATGCTCCTGGGCCATCCGGTGACCGGCACCTGAGCGAACGGCGGACGGAACGCCCCGTTCGGACGGGGACGGCGGGTCGCCGGAGTGGGCCGGGTGCCCGGGGCGCGGGGGTACGCGTCAGTCGGTGCCGAGGGAGGTGAAGTGCCAGCGGTGCACGGGGCGCTGGAGCAACTCTGCCGGGGGTTCGGGCAGTTCGGCGACGACGGGCGCCGCGGGCTCGCTCGGGACGCCCGTGCTCGGGGCGTCCGCGCTCGCGGCGTCCTCGGCGGGCCGGGCGGCCTCACGGCTGTCGGCGTCGGCATCCCACCAGGTGACGACGAGCACCCGGTCACCCGGAGCGCTGAAGGTCTCACGCCGTCGCGGCACGGCATCGAGCGGCTGGGCCCTGACCCAGGCCAGCAGCTCGGCGGCGCGACCCTCCGCGGCGCGGGCCTCCCACATCAGGGCGAGTGTCATGCGGCGGACCGGTCCTTCGGATCGGAGGCGGACGGATCGGGGGCGCTCGGCGGGTGCGGGCGGCGCATCACCAGCGCGTCGACGTTTGCGGGCTGGTAGTAGCCGCGACGCACACCGAGCGGTTCGAAGTCGAAGCGTTCGTAGAGGCGTTGGGCCCGGTGGTTGTCGACGCGGACCTCCAGCAGCACCTCGTGGCAGCCGAAGTCCGTTGCCGCGTCGAGGAGTCCGGTGAGCAGTCGCGAGCCGAGGCCGCGCCCCTCCCAGCCGGGGGCCACGGCGATGGTCAGGATGTCGCCGGTACCGTCCACCGCGCCGAATCCGCAGTAGCCGGCGATACGGCCGCCGTCGTCCGCGACGAGGTATCGACGGCCGGCCAACGGGCCGCGCGCACGGGCGAGTTCGGACCAGAACATCCCTTCGGACCAGGCGTCCTCGGGGAAGATCTCCCTTTCGAGCGCGAACACCGGATCGATGTCCCACCAGCGCATCTCGCGCAACCGCACGGACGTCTGCGCGGCGCTCACCCGGGGGTGACCACCTTGTAGCCGGCCGGGACCTTCGCGTCGGGCCGGCGCAGATAGAGCGGCAGCGGCGGCAGGAACCCGTCACCGGTGCCCGCAGCCAGGCGCTCCGCGGCGAGAGCGGCCAGGGCGGCGGCGGACTGGTGCTGGGGCAGATCGGCGCGCAGTCGCGGGAAGTCCGCCCCGTACTGCACCGCTCCGGCGCCGACGGCGGTCAACGCCGCGACCTCGGAGGGGAGTTCGCTCGACCGGTCGACCGCGGGCCCGTCCGTGCGCGTACGGGCGTCGGCGTACGTCGCCCAGTACACCTCCTTGCGGCGGGCGTCGGTCGCCACCACGAACGGCTCGTCCAGCCCGGACGCCCACGCGATCCCGTCGAGCGTGCACAGGCCGTGCACCGGCACTCCCAGCGCGGCGCCGAGGCTGCTCGCCGTCGCGAGTCCGACCCGCAGCCCCGTGTAGGGGCCGGGGCCGACTCCGACAACCACCCCGGTCAGCTCCCCGCGGTCGCGGCCCGCCTCGGTGAAGACGCGATCCACGGCAGGCAGCAGAAGTTCGCCGTGGCGGCGGGCGTCGATCTGGTCGAACGACGCCAGGACGCGCTCTCCGTCGTGGAGAGCGGCGGTCACGGCGGGGGTGGCGGTGTCCAGGGCTAGCAGCAGCACGTGCCAAGCCTACGGCGCTCAGGGGCCCCGCCCGCGCCGGGTGGCCCGCAGCGGCGCTCTCCGGCCGTACGGAGCGTCCGGGCCGCCGGCGACCCGAGCCGGGCGCCGGGCTGCACGCCGGGCCGCACGCCGGCTGGCGCGGGAGTAGTCCTGCGGCCCCGGGCGCGACGCGGGGCGCGGACCCGGGCGCAGGGCGCGGACCCGGGCGCAGGCTTCCCCCTGCGCAGGCGCGCGCCCGGGCGCCGGGGCCGGGGCGCGCGCTCGGGGAGGGCCGGAACTGTCGGCCGGGCGCCCGTACGACCGTGCCGGTCCACCGCGGTGGACCGGCGGCGAAGGCCGGACCGGGCTGCCGAGAAGGCCCTCCCGCGACTGCTAACGTCACTCGTACGACGGTCACAAAGGCTGTCGGGTGTGGCGTATGTGTCCGAGAGGTGACCGAGGGTGGCGCGCAACAGTACGGGGATCGTCGTGGCCGGCCTGACCGCCGCGGCTCTTGCTGTGGTCGGCGTGCTGGCGGTCCAGGCGTCCGCCGCCAAGGAGCGGGACGACGAGCGGCGTGCGAAGCCGAGCCCCTCCGCCCCCGCGTCTCCGGACGACAGTGCGACGGGCGAGAAGGACGAGTCCAAGCTTCCGGTCGGCACGGGCGAGGGCAAGCGCGTCGTCTACTCGCTCAAGGCGGACCGGGTATGGCTGGTCGGCAAGGACGGCACCCCGGGCCGGACGTTCGAGGTCACCCCCGGCACGGTCGACCCGCCGGCCGGCAACTACCGCGTCACCTCGCGCTCGGGACACGTCACCGGCACCGACGGCGTACCGATCGAGAACGTAGTCCGCTTCGCCGACGTGGGCGGCGTCTCGATCGGCTTCAGCGCGGCCATAGACGGGTCCACGCCCAATCCCGACCCGAGCAGGAAGACCGGCGGAGTCCGGGAGGACAGGCCCGACGGCGAGGCGATGTGGCTCTTCGCGACGCTGGACACCCGCGTCGTCGTGGTCGACTGACCGCCGCCTTCGCTCGCTGACGCCCAACTCCGCGACCGGCGCGGCCTCGCCCGGAACGAATCGTCCAGCGGGTCGGCGGGCCGGAAAGTCGGGCGGCGCGGAGAGTCAGGCTGCACGGGGCCGGTCGACGCCCTCGGTGAGGTCCGGGGCATCGGGTGCCTCGTCGCGCGCGGTCGCACCGGGAGCGTCCGGCGGAGTGGAGACGGCGCTGGCCGCGGCGCAGGACGCCAGCAGCTCCTCGAATCGCGGGTTGGCCGACTTCGACGCGTCCTCGGGGTTGACGGATCGCGGCGCACGCTGGTGGTCCGACATGGATACTCCCCTCAGACAGCGAATTAGGCTCACCTAACTTCGCGGCGTCCTCCCATGGGAACACGGCACGGTCAGCCCGCGCAAGATTTTACCGACAGGCTGTCGGATTCCCGGGCGCACCGCACTGACCTGCGATGTACCGGTGCTGGTATTCGATCTTGCGGCCCGGCGGCATGGTGCCCCGGCAACCGCGGAGGCCTCAGGCCAGGACGGCGAGGTCCTCCGAGTGCCACCGGTCGCCGACCGCTTCGACGGTGACCGTGCGGACGTCCTCGGCGGCTTCGACGGTGGCTGCGGTGTCGAGCTGTTCGCCGACTGCCCGCTCAATGGTCACGTGCAGACGATTTTCGGACAGCTCCTCGACCTTGCCCTCGCCCCATTCGACCACCACGACCGAACTCTCCAACGAGACGTCGAGCTCCAGGTCCTCCATCTCGTCCAGCCCTCCGCCCAGGCGGTAGGCGTCGACGTGGACGAGGGCGGGGCCGCCGACCAACGAGGGGTGCACCCGCGCGATCACGAAGGTGGGCGAGGCCACCGGGCCGCGCACGCCGAGGCTGTCACCAAGTCCCCTGGTCAGCGTCGTCTTGCCCGCTCCGAGCTCACCGCTCAGCAGTACGAGGTCGCCGGCGCGCAGCAGCCCGGCCAGACCGCGGCCGAACCGCAGCATCTCCTCCGGTGTCCGGACAGTGGTGCGCATCTGCATGCAGCGATGCTACGGCCTGCTCCGCGGGCCGAACCCCACAGCTCCCGCCGCCGGCCCGCGACGACGGGCCCCTGGGCACGCTGCGGACGGGGCCGGCGGCGGGCGCCGAACTCCGGCGTTCAGGGCCGGCGCACCTCGGCGATCAGCTCGCGCAGGCGTTCGTTGAGCAGCTCCGGGCGCTCCAGCATCAGCAGGTGGCCGGTGTCCGGGACTATCTCCAGGCTCGCCCCGGGCAGCGCCGCGGCGATCGCCTCGCTGTGCGCCTTCGGCGTGAGCAGGTCCTTCTCGCCGGCGATGACCAGGGCGTGGCCGTCGTTGAAGGCGGCGAGCGCCTCCCCCTTCTCGTGCGCGTGGAACGCGGGGTAGAACTCGGCCACCACATCGATCGGCGTCGACTCGATCAGCCGCTCGGCGAACCGGGCGACGGCCGGGTCGACCGTGCGCGGCTCCCCGAAGCTGTAGTGCTTGACCCAGCCGGCGAGCAGGTCGGCGGTGGCCGCGCGGCCACGTTCGACCAGGGCCGAGTGCGAGGCGAGGGCTTTGAGGACCCCGGGCACGACCTTGCGCATCACGCTGATCCCGACCGCCGGCAGCCCGTACGTCACCTCGCCGAGGCCGCCCGCCGAGGTGCCGACGAACCCGGCGCCGACGGCGCGTTCCGCCACCCAGTCCGGATACTGGGCGGCTAGCGCCATCATCGTCATCCCGCCCATGGAGTGCCCGACCAGCAGGACCGGCCCCTCGGGGACGGCGGCGTCCAGCACCGCCATCAGGTCCCGGCCGAGGCGATCGATGCTCACCGGTACGTCGCCCACCGCGCCGACCTGCTGCGAACGACCCCGCTCGCTGCGGCCGTGGCTGCGCTGGTCCCAGTAGACGGCGCGTACGGTGCCCAGCTCGCGCAGCGCCTCGCGCTGGAAGTGCCAGGAGTCCTGGGTCAGGCAGTAACCGTGGCTGAAAACCACGGTGAGGGTTTGAGACCGGGAAGTGCGCCGTGAGCCGGACTTGCGGCGCGTCCGCGTGCCGCTGCCGCCGTCCGCGGCGGGAGCGTCCGGATGGCCGGGCTCCTCGACCTCGTAGTGCAGCTCGGTGCCGTCGTCGGCGACCGCCGTACCGGCGACTCCGCGCAGCGTGCCGTACGGCCCGGTCGCGTCCAGCGCCAGCCGCGCCCGCCGCCGCACCGCGCGGTGCACCGTCAGCCGCTCCAGTGCGACACCGGCGGCGACCGCGCCTATCGCGGCTCCGGCGACACCCACTCCGCGCCTCCGCTGGGCCTCCGTCACGCCCGCTCCCCTCTCGGCTACTCCCCCGTGTACACCCGGGGCACTCGCGACCCTATCCGTGCGACGATCTCGTACCCGATGGTGCCGACGGCACGTGCCCAGTCCTCGGCTGTCGGTTCGCCCCGGTCGCCGGGCCCGAAGAGCACGGCCTCCTCGCCCGCCACCGCACTGTCGTCACCGAGCTCGACGACGAACTGGTCCATCGCCACCCGGCCGGCGGCCGTCCGCCACTTCCCGGCGACCAGCACGGGGCCGCTCCCCGAGGCGTGCCGGGGAATGCCGTCCGCGTAGCCGAGGGGGATCAACGCGAGCGTGGTGTCGCCGGAGGTGACATGGCTGTGGCCGTAGGAGACGCCGTGACCGCCGGGCACCCGCTTGACCAGCGCGAGGTCCGCGCTGAGCGTCATCACCGGCCGCAGCCCGAAGTCGCTGGGGACGCCCAGCTCCGGGGAGGGCGAGAGCCCGTAGAGCGAGAGGCCGGGGCGCACCAGATCGAAGTGGGAGGCCGGAATCGTCAGCGTGGCGGGCGAGTTGGCCATGTGCCGCACCTCGGGCTCCAGACCTGCCTCGTCGGCGATCTTCAACGCGTCCTGGAAGACGTCGAGTTGAGCGGCGATCGAGGGGTGCCCCGGCTCGTCGGCGCAGGCGAAGTGGGACCACAGTCCGGTCACCCGCAGCAGTCCGTCCCGCTCGGCGGCGCGTGCGGAGCTCACCAGGTCCGGCCAGTCGGCGGGCTGGCAACCACCGCGCCCCAACCCGGTGTCCGCCTTCAGATGCACCCGCGCGGTACGGCCGGTGGCACGCGCCGCCGCGGCGATCTCGCGCACCGCCCACTCGGCACCCGCGGACACGTCGATGTCCTGGCGCAGCGCCTCCTGCCACGGCCCACCGGGCGTCCACTGCCAGCACAGCACGCGCCCGCGGTCGCCGTCGGCCCGCAGTGCGAACGCCTCCTCGGGCGTCGCAGTGCCCAACCACTCCGCCCCGGCGTCGCGGATCGTACGGGCGCAGGGCAGCAGACCGTGGCCGTACGCATCGGCCTTGACCACGGCCATCAGGCCGACACCGTCCGAGGCGCGGGCGCGCAGCGCGGCCACGTTGGCGCGGAGCGCGGCGAGATCGACGACCGCGCGGGCGCGGTGCGGCCAGAAGGACGGTGCGTTGTTCACCTACCCAGTGTCTCAGGGCCGGGATACGCCACGATGCGCCCGGTACGTCAGCTCCGGGCGCTTCGTGTCGCACCCCGGCGCGCGGTCCGCGCGGGCGCGCGGGGCGTACGGCGCGGTCACGAGCGGGCGCGCGAGCGGGCCTGCGCCCAGGTCGGCGCGGGCGCATCCGCGGGCGGGCGCGCGGGGCGCACAGTCGCGGGTTCCAAAAGCCGACCCCGGCGTCGGCGGGAGGGGAGTCGACGTGCGCGCCGAGAGGGGCGGCAAGCGCCGGTGGGAGGGGATCAGTCGGTCCCGGCGGGAGGGGATCAGTCGGTGCCGGCGGTGGCTCGGACCTGCTGCCATGCGCTCGGCAGTGCCGCCGCGACCTCGACAGCGGTGCACGGCTCCGGGGCGAGCCGGGCGGCGAGTCCGTGCAGATACGCGCCCACCGACGCCGCATCGAGCGCGTCCAGGCCGGCGGCGAGCAGGCTGCCGGCCAGCCCGGACAGCACGTCCCCGCTGCCCGCGGTGGCCAGCCAACCGGTGCCGGTGGGGTTGACCCGCACCGGCCGGCCGCCGGATGCGACCAACGTGGTGGAACCCTTGAGCAGTACGGTCGCCCCGTAGCGGCGGGCCAACTCCCGTACCGACACGAGCCGTTCGGACTCGACCGCCTCGCGTGCCACATCGAGCAGGGCGGCGGCCTCGCCGGCGTGCGGGGTGAGCAGCGTCGGCGCACGCCGCGCACGCACCTGCCCGGGGTCGAGGAAGCGGAGCCCGTCGGCGTCGACGAGCACCGGGACGTCGGCCTCCAGCACCTGCGCCACGGCTCGTTCCGCCTCCGCGCCCGTGCCGAGGCCCGGGCCGACGACCCAGGACTGCACCCGGCCCGCCTCCCGCGGCGCCCCGCCGGAGACCAGCGTCTCGGGATGGGCGGCGACCACACCCTCGGCCGCGTGCCCCGCGTAGCGTACGGCGCCCGCGCCTCCCCGCAGAGCGCCGCCGACAGCCAGCACGGCGGCCCCCGGGTAGCGGGCGGAACCGGCTGCGACGCCGACGACACCGCGCCGGTACTTGTCGCTCTCCGGCGAGGGCAGCGGCAACAGCCGTGCCACGTCCGAGTGTTGGAGGGCGAGCAGATCGGGCTGCGGCGGCAGGTGCGGGCCGAGGCCGATGTCCACCAGCCGGACCGTGCCCGCCCGCTGCCGACCCGGGTCGACCAGCAGCCCCGGCTTGTACGCGCCGAAGGTGGCGGTGGCGGTCGCCCGTACCGCCGCACCGGGCACCTCGCCGGTGTCCGCGTCCACCCCGCTCGGCAGGTCGACGGCGAGCACGGCCGGCTCGGCGGCACCGGGCCGTCGAGCTTCGAGCCGTGCGAGCAACTCGGCTGCCTCCGGGCGCAGTCCACCGCTGCCGCCGATCCCGGTGATGCCGTCGAGCACGAGGTCGGCGACCAGAGCCCTGCCGGAGACGGCCGCCGCCGGTCCGGCGCTGCCGCCGGCGGCCCGCAGCGCGGCGAGCCCGCCGGGATGGGCACGGTCCGGGCTGAGCAGTACGGCGGTGACGGCCGCGCCTCGACGGGCGAGCAGCGCGCCGGCGAGAAGCGCGTCTCCCCCGTTGTCGCCGCCGCCGACGAGCAGCAGCACCCGGGCGCCGTACACCCAGCCGAGCATCCGTACCGCGGTGGCGGCCAGCCCCGCGGCGGCGCGGCGCATCAGCGCACCGTCCGGCAGCCGGTCCATCAGCTCCCGCTCCGCGGCCCGTACGGTCTCGACGCTGTAGGCAGTCCTCATACCGCCAGTCCTACCCGACGGCCGAGAGCACGTCGCCGACTGACGCCCCGCCAACTCACCGGAGCAGCCCAGCGGTCGGCCCGCACAGGGGGCGACGGCGCGTACGGACGGCACGCGCGCCCCCGCCGATCAGGCACGGGCCGGACGGGCAGGGCCGGAAACAGAACCCGGACAGCACGCCCCGGACGGACACGCTCCGGACTCGCCCCGGACGGGTGCGCCCCGACACGGCGGCGTCATGCCTCGGCTACGACCACCGCCGAGGCCACCCCGGCGTCATGGCTGAGCGACAGATGCCAGTTGCGCACACCCAGCTCGGCCGCGCGCTCGGCCACCGTGCCCCGCACGGTGAGCACCGGGCGGCCGCTGGCCTCGGTGTGCACCTCGGCGTCGGTCCAGCGCAGTCCGCCGGGTGCGCCGAGCGCCTTGGCCAACGCTTCCTTGGCTGCGAACCGGGCGGCGAGCGACGCGACGCCACGCCGTTCGCCGCTGGGCAGGCACAGCTCGCCGCTGGTGAAGAGCCGATCCGCCAACTCCGGTGTCCGCGCGAGGGATTGCGCGAACCGCTCGATCTCGGCCACATCGATGCCGACCCCGACGATCACCGTGCGCTCATTTCGTCTCGACGATCACGACTCTGCTGCGGCACCGCACGCGACCCGGGCCCGTGCTCATTCGACGGTGACCGACTTCGCCAGATTGCGCGGCTGGTCGACCTCGTTGCCCCGGGCGGTGGCCAGCTCGCAGGCGAAGACCTGCAACGGCACCGTGGCGACCAGCGGCTGGAGCAGCGTCGGCGTCACCGGAACCCGTACGAGGTGGTCGGCGTACGGCTCCACCACGGTGTCGCCCTCCTCGGCGATCACGATGGTCAGCGCCCCGCGCGCCCGTACCTCCTGGATGTTGGAAACGATCTTGTCGTGCAGCACCGAGCGACCGCGCGGCGAGGGCACCACCACCACGACCGGCACCCCCTTCTCGATCAGCGCGATCGGGCCGTGCTTGAGCTCGCCGGCCGCGAAGCCCTCGGCGTGCATGTAGGCGAGCTCCTTGAGCTTGAGCGCACCCTCCAGTGCCACCGGGAAGCCGACGTGGCGGCCGAGGAAGAGCACCGTGTCCCGGTCGGCGAGGCTGCGGGCGAGCTCCCGCACCGGCTCCATGGTGTCCAGGACGGCCTCGACCTCGTCGCCGATCCGGGCCAGCTGCCCGATGACCGACTGGATCTCGTCGCCCCACTTGGTGCCACGCACCTGGCCGAGGTAGAGCGCCACCAGATAGCAGGCGACCAGCTGCGTCAGGAACGCCTTGGTCGAGGCGACCGCGACCTCGGGGCCCGCATGGGTGTACAGGACCGCGTCGGACTCGCGCGGGATGGTCGAACCGTTGGTGTTGCAGATCGCGAGGACCCTGGCGCCCTGCTCGCGGGCGTGCCGCAGCGCCATCAGGGTGTCCATCGTCTCCCCGGACTGGGAGATCGCGATGACCAGCGTCCGGGAGTCCAGAATCGGGTCGCGGTAGCGGAACTCACTGGCCAGCTCGGTCTCGCAGGGCACCCGCGTCCAGTGCTCGATGGCGTACTTGGCGATCATGCCGGCGTGGTACGCGGTGCCGCAGGCGACGATCACGACCTTGTCGGCCTCGCGCAGCACCCGCGGCGGGATGCGGATCTCGTCCAGGTGCAGCTGGCCCGCCCCGTCGATCCGGCCGAGCAGGGTGTCGGAGACGGCCTTGGGCTGCTCGGCGATCTCCTTGAGCATGAAGTAGTCGTAGCCGCCCTTCTCGGCGGCGGAGGCGTCCCAGTCGACGTGGTACTCGCGCACCTCGGCGGCGGCGCCGTGGAAGTCGGTGACCTGCACGCCGTCCCTGCTCAGCTCGACCACCTGGTCCTGGCCCAGCTCGATGGCGTCCCGGGTGTGCTCGATGAAGGCGGCCACATCGGAGGCCAGGAAGGTCTCGCCGTCCCCGACCCCCACCACAAGCGGCGAGTTGCGGCGGGCGCCGACGACCGTGTCCGGCTGGTCGGCGTGCACGGCGACCAGAGTGAAGGCGCCCTCCAGGCGGCGGCAGACCTGCCGCATGGCCTCGCCGAGGTCGCCGCAGGAGGAGAAGTTCTCGGCGAGGAGGTGCGAGACGACCTCGGTGTCGGTCTCCGAGTGCAGTGCGTGGCCGCGCTCGGCGAGCTCGTCGCGCAGCGCGGCGAAGTTCTCGATGATGCCGTTGTGGACGACGGAGACCCGGCCCGCGTTGTCCAGATGCGGGTGGGCGTTGGCGTCGGTGGGGCCGCCATGGGTGGCCCAACGGGTATGCCCGATACCGGTGTTGCCGTCGGGCAGCGGACGCTCGTCGAGCACCTTCGTCAGATTGACCAGCTTCCCGGCCTTCTTCGCCGCGGCCAGCCCACCGTCGGCGAGAACCGCCACACCGGCGGAGTCATAGCCCCGGTACTCCAGCCGCCGCAGACCGGCGATGACCACGTCGAGGGCGGACTGCCCTCCTACATATCCCACGATTCCGCACATGCACGCAGCCTACGACGAGGGAAGTTCCTCCTCGTCGGCCATGCCGTCCTTCGCTTCGTGCAGAAGGGTCAGATATTCAGCCTCCTCGCAGCGCGGCTTGCTGCCGACGACGTACAGGTCCAGCGCGTGCTGAAGGTCCCCGGCGAGGTCTTCGTCGGGGAGCTCTTCTATGAGTGCGTCGAAGTGCGATGGCATATCGGCCCCCTCAGGGCTGCGGACGGTGAGGGGAATCTACGCTTCCGCCCGGGGTGCGTACAGAGGTGCGCACAAATCTACGAAAGTTTCCCGTTCCCCGACAAAGAAGCAGGTCAAAGCCGCCCCAAGCGGATGCCCACGCACCCCGAGAGGAAGCCCGCCGGCCCGCTGACCACAATGGAGCCGTGGCCAGCCAATCCGCGGTGACCGCCGCCCTCACCGAAGCCGCCGGCCGGCGCGGCGACAGCAGCCGCCGCCGTACGGGGGACCCGACGCCGTACGTGGACCTCAGCCGCGAGGAGTGGAGCTCCCTGCGCGAACGCACCCCGCTGCCGCTGACCGCCGCCGAGCTGGAGCACCTGCGCGGCCTCGGCGACGTCATCGACCTCGACGAGGTGCGCGAGGTCTACCTCCCGCTCTCCCGGCTGCTCAACCTCTACGTCGGCGCCACCCACGGACTGCGCGGCGCGCTCAACACCTTCCTCGGCGACGGCGCCCAGCCCGGCACCCCGTTCGTCATCGGCGTCGCCGGTAGCGTCGCCGTCGGCAAGTCCACGGTCGCCAGACTGCTGCGCGAACTCCTCGCCCGCTGGCCCGAGCACCCCAAGGTCGAACTGGTCACCACCGACGGCTTCCTGCTGCCCAACGCGGAGCTGCACCGCCGCGGCCTGATGTCCCGCAAGGGGTTCCCCGAGTCCTTCGACCGACGGGCCCTCACCCGCTTCGTCGCCGCGGTCAAGGCAGGGAAGGAGGAGGTCAGCGCACCGGTCTACAGCCATCTGATCTACGACATCGTCCCCGGCGAGCGGCTGGTCGTCTCCCGCCCGGACATACTCATCGTCGAGGGGCTGAACGTGCTGCAGCCCGCGCTGCCCGGCCGGGACGGCCGCACCCGCGTCGCGGTGGCGGACTTCTTCGACTTCTCGCTCTACGTCGACGCCCGGGCCGACGACATCGAGCAGTGGTACCTCGAACGCTTCCGCACCCTGCGCCGTACGGCGTTCCAGGACCCCTCGTCCTACTTCCGCAAGTACACCGAGGTCTCCGAGGACGAGGCGCTGGAGTACGGGCGCACCATCTGGCGCACCATCAACCGGCCGAATCTGCGGGAGAACATCGAGCCCACCCGCGGGCGGGCCGGCCTGGTGCTGCGCAAGGGCGGCGACCACAAGGTGCGCCGGCTCTCGCTGCGCAAGCTCTGACCCGGCCGCGTCCACACGGGCGCCGGCCAACCCGGGACGGCGTGCGGCGGAGCCGCCGCACCGGGCACGCGCTCCCGTACCGGGCAGGAGCTGCCGTACCGGGCAGGAGCTGCCGTCGGGCCCGGGCCGCCGCAACGGGCCCGAGCCGCGAGAGACGGTCTAGCCCAGGGAACTCTTGACCACGTCGGCCAGTCGCTGGGCGACCGCGCGGGCCTGCTCCAGATCGGCGGCCTCGACCATCACCCGTACCAGCGGCTCCGTGCCCGAGGGCCGCAGCAACACCCGTCCGGTGGCGCCCAGTTCACGCTCCGCCTCGACCACGGCGGTGGCCAGCTCGGCCGAACTGGTGACCCGGGTCCGGTCGACCTCGGGCACGTTGATCAGCACCTGCGGCAGCCGCTCCATCACGGTGACCAGCTCGGCGAGCGGTTTGCGGGTCGCGGCCACCCTGGCCGCGAGCATCAGCCCGGTGAGGGTGCCGTCGCCGGTGGTGGCGTGGTCGAGCACGATCACGTGCCCCGACTGCTCGCCACCGAGCGAATGGCCGCCGCGCTTGAGTTCCTCGAGCACGTACCGGTCGCCGACCGCGGTCTGGAGCAGCTGCAGCCCGACGGCCTCCATCGCGAGCTTGAAGCCGAGGTTGGACATCACGGTGGCCACCACCGTGTCGTTGCGCAGGGTGCCTGCTTCCTGCATGCCGACCGCGAGCACCGCGAGGATCTGGTCGCCGTCGATCTCCGCGCCGTCGGCGTCCACCGCGAGGCAGCGGTCCGCGTCGCCGTCGTGGGCGACGCCGAGATCCGCGCCGTGCTCCACGACGGCCGCGCGCAGGCCCTCCAGATGGGTGGAGCCGCAGCCGTCGTTGATGTTCAGTCCGTCGGGGGCCGCGGCGATCGTCACCACCTCGGCGCCGGCGCGCGCGAACGCCTCCGGGGAGACCCGGGCGGCGGCGCCGTGGGCACCGTCGATGACGACCTTCAGCCCGTCCAGACGGTTCGGCAGCACACCCAGCAGGTGCGCGACATAGCTGTCGAAGCCCTCGTCGTACGTCCGCACCCGGCCGACGCCCGCACCGATCGGACGCTTCCACGGCTCACCCGTGGAGTGCTCGCGGTAGACGGCCTCGATACGGTCCTCCAGCTCGTCGGCGAGCTTGTGCCCGCCGCGCGCGAAGAACTTGATCCCGTTGTCCGGCATCGGGTTGTGGCTGGCCGACAGCATCACGCCCAGGTCAGCACCGAGCGAACCCGTCAGATACGCGACCGCCGGCGTCGGCAGCACGCCCACCCGCAGCACGTCCACACCGGCGCTGGCGAGTCCGGCGACCACGGCCGCCTCCAGGAACTCGCCCGAGGCACGCGGGTCGCGGCCCACCACGGCCACCGGGCGCCGCTCGCCCGAGGTGGTGCGTTCCGGCGCCGGCTCTCCGCCACCGGTGGGTCCTGCTTCGGTCAGCACGTGCGCGGCGGCGACCGAGAGACCGAGCGCCATCTCGGCCGTCAGCCCGGCGTTGGCGACGCCACGCACTCCATCCGTACCGAAGAGTCGTCCCACCGTTGTCCTCCGAGCTGTCGAGCTGTGTGGTCGGCCGCCTGCGAGTGCGACGGTCGCGGGGCGCGGCCGGTTCCCCGCCCTTCCGCCGGGCCGGGGAAGTCATGTGATGTCCGCCGTGCGATGCACGACGGACATCACATGACTTCCCCGGCCCGGCGGAAGGGCGGGGAACCGGCCGCGCCCCGCGACCGTCGCACTCGCAGGCGGCCGACCACACAGCTCGACAGCTCGGAGGACAACGGTGGGACGACTCTTCGGTACGGATGGAGTGCGTGGCGTCGCCAACGCCGGGCTGACGGCCGAGATGGCGCTCGGTCTCTCGGTCGCCGCCGCGCACGTGCTGACCGAAGCAGGACCCACCGGTGGCGGAGAGCCGGCGCCGGAACGCACCACCTCGGGCGAGCGGCGCCCGGTGGCCGTGGTGGACGCCCCGGCGGCACGCTCCGTGCTCGCCGGGGCGTTCCCGTATCGGGGCGCCCCCGGCGAGCACGGAGCGTGCCGCCGGGGCGTCCACCACAGCCAGGGGCCGGGTCAGCGCTTGCTGTACTGCGTACCCTTGCGCGCCTTCTTGAGACCGGCCTTCTTCCGCTCCACCGCACGGGCGTCACGGGTGAGGAAGCCGGCCTTCTTGAGCGGGCCGCGGTTGTTGTCCACGTCCGCCTCGTTCAGCGCACGGGCCACGCCCAGGCGCAGCGCGCCGGCCTGACCCGAGATGCCGCCGCCGGAAATGCGGGCGACGACGTCGTAGCGGTTGTCCAGCTCGAGCACCTTGAAGGGCTCGTTGACTTCCTGCTGGTGCACCTTGTTCGGGAAGTAACCGTCCAGCGCGCGGCCGTTGATGCGCCACTGGCCGGAGCCCGGCACGATGCGGACGCGGGCGATGGCGTTCTTGCGGCGGCCGGTGCCGGCTGCCGGCTGGGGCTCACCGAACGGTGCGGCGAGGGACTCGGAGGTGTACTCACCGGCGACCTCGGGGGTCTCGGTGGTGTACTCCTCGAACTCCTCGCCGGTGTGCTCGGCGTTCTCGGTGTTCTCGACGGTCTCAGCGGTCTCAGCCACGGAATTCCTCAGCTTCTCTTCGTCTAGGGGTGTGGCCGGACTTACTGCGCGACCTGGGTGATCTCGAACGGGACCGGCTGCTGAGCAGCGTGCGGGTGCTGGTCACCCGCGTACACCTTCAGCTTCGAGAACATCTGACGGCCCAGGGTGTTCTTGGGGAGCATGCCCTTGACGGCCTTCTCGACGGCCTTCTCCGGGTTCTTCTCCAGCAGCTCGTCGTAGCGCACGGAGCGCAGGCCGCCCGGGTAACCGGAGTGGCGGTAGGCGAGCTTCTGGGTCCGCTTGTTACCGGACAGGTGCACCTTGTCGGCGTTGATGATGATGACGAAGTCACCGGTGTCGACGTGGGGCGCGTACACGGGCTTGTGCTTGCCCCGCAGAAGGGTGGCCGCCTGAGAGGCCAGACGCCCCAGGACCACGTCCTGGGCGTCGATGACGTGCCACTGGCGCTGGATGTCGCCGGGCTTGGGGCTGAACGTACGCACGGTCGTAGCCTTCGCTTCTTCAGTGAGTGGGTCCTGACAAGGCCACCCGGAGATCACGACAGCCGAGACCGCGCGGCGGTGACGCATCCGCCCGCTGGTCGCTGGTCATCGTCCTGGTGGACCTGCGTAGCGGCCTCTCACCGTGAGATGGAGCAAGCCAATACGCATAACAAACAGGCAGACTACCGTCCGTCCGCCAGCAGGGTCAAAGCGGGTCCCCGCTCCCCCGTGCGGGTGACCGCCGAGCCCCCCGTCCGCCCCCGCGCACGCCGTGGGCCGAACTCCGGGAACCGGTGTCGGAGGAGGCTCTCCCCGGACCGCACGGACTCCTCCGGGCTGCGGGCCGCGAGCTCCTCCGGACCGCGAGCTCCGGGCTGCGGGCTGCTTGCTCAGCGGCGGCGGGCCACTCGGGTCTCGTCCCAGACCGGCTCCGAAGTCTCCCGCACCAGGCCGTCGGAGCCGAAGACCAGACAGCGGTCGAAGGAACGGGCGAACCAGCGGTCGTGGGTCACCGCGAGCACTGTCCCGTCGTACGCCTCCAGACCGGTCTGCAGCGCCTCGGCGCTCTCCAGGTCCAGGTTGTCTGTGGGCTCGTCCAGCAGCAGCGCGGTGGTGCCCACCAGCTCCAGCAGCAGGATCTGGAAACGCGCCTGCTGCCCGCCGGAGAGACGGTCGAAGGGCTGCTCGGCCTGACGGTCGAGCTCGTAGCGGCGCAGCACCGGCATCGCGCCGCCGCGGTCCCTGGCGTGCTCCTTCCACAGGATGTCCAGCAGGCTGCGCCCGGCCAGCTCCGGATGCGCGTGGGTCTGGGCGAAGTGGCCGGGGACGACCCTGGCGCCGAGTCTCCACACCCCTGAGTGCGCGACCTCGTCACCGGCGAGCAACCGCAGGAAGTGCGATTTCCCCGAGCCGTTGGACCCGAGCACCGCGACCCGCTCGCCGTAGAAGACCTCCAGGTCGAACGGGCGCATCAGACCGGTCAGTTCGAGCCCCGCGCAGGTGATCGCCCGCACTCCGGTACGGCCGCCGCGCAGCCGCATGGTGATGTCCTGCTCGCGCGGCGGCTCCTGCGGCGGCCCGGCCTCCTCGAACTTCCGCAGCCGGGTGCGCGCCGCCTGGTAGCGCGAGGCGAGGCCGTCGTTGAACGCCGCCTTGTTCTTCAGGGTGTTCACCAGCCGCTTGAGCTGGGCGTGCTTCTCGTCCCAGCGCCGCCTCAACTCCTCGAAGCGCGCGAAGCGTTCGCGCCGCGCCTCGTGGTACGTGTCGAAACCCGCACCGTGCACCCACACGTCCGAACCGGCCGGACCGGGCTCCACACTGATGATCCGCCGAGCCGTGCGGGCCAGCAGCTCGCGGTCGTGGGAGATGAAGAGCACCGTCTTGCGGGTCTGCCGCAGTTGCTCCTCAAGCCAGCGCTTCCCCGGCACGTCCAGATAGTTGTCCGGTTCGTCGAGCAGCAGCACCTCCTCCGGGCCGCGCAGCAGGTACTCCAGCACCAACCGCTTCTGCTCGCCGCCCGAGAGCGTCGTCACCTTCCGCCACTGGGCCCGCTCGTACGGGACGCCCAGCGCGGCCGTGGTGCAGACGTCCCAGAGCGTCTCCGCCTCGTACCCCTGCGCCTCGGCCCAGTCGCTGAGCGCCTGCGCGTACCCCAACTGCGCCTTCTCGTCGTCCCGTTCCATCAGCGCCAGCTCCGCGGCGTCCACCGCCTCGGCGGCGGTCCGGATACGCGGCGGGGCGACCGACACCAGCAGGTCGCGCACTGTCCGCTCGTCCCGTACGGAGCCGATGAACTGGGGCATCACACCCAGGCCGCCGCTGGTGACCACGCTCCCCTCGTCCGCCTGGAGGTCGCCGGCGATCAGCCGCAACAGCGTCGTCTTGCCCGCCCCGTTGGCGCCGACGAGCGCGACGGCGGTGCCCTCGCCCACCCGGAACGAGACATCGTCGAGCAGCACTCGACCGTCCGGCAGCAGATATTCCAGATGTGCGACTTCCACGTGGCCCATGAGGCCGGATTGTGACCGCCCGCGGCGTCGGAGACCAACTGGTTTTCCGTAGGATTCGCCGCATGAGCTTTGGGCAAGGGGGGCCTGACTGGGGCCCTGGCGGATCACACACGCCGGACTGGAACGCCTTGGCGAGCGACGCGGAGGCCTCGCACGCACGCAAGCGGCGGTTGCTGTTCCTCGGCGGGGGCGGAATGGCCGCGGTCGCGCTCGCGGCGGTGATAGCGGTCGCCGTGGTCGCGCAGGGCCGTGACGACGACGGCTCGCAGGGCGCGCTGCCGACACCCGAGGAGCTGCCGTCCAGCCAGGGGCCCAAGCCGACCTTCGAGTCCAAGGCGCCGCCCCCGCCGCCCAACCCCACGGACTTCATCACCGACCCGAAGAAGGACACCGCGCCGCTGAGCGCCAAGCGACTCTTCTCCACCGCCGAGGTGAGCGTCAACGGGCGCACCTACCTGCGACGCGGCACCGCCAACACCACCACCTGCGAGAACGCCGCCGGCGGTGGACTCAGCGCCGCGCTGAAGAGCAACGCGTGCAAACAGCTGCACCGCGCCACCTTCATAGGCGGCGGACGGGTGGTGACGGTCGGCGTGGCCCTCTTCGACACCCGCGCGCAGGCCCGCGCCACCGCCGGCGAGGCACAGCAGATCTCACCGCTCGACGGTTCCGGGGTCAGCGAGTTCTGCCAGACCTCCGCCTGCCACGTCAGCGCCAACTCCGTAGGCCGCTACGCCTACTTCACCGTCGCCGGCTACGAGAACGGCAAGGACGCGAAGGCGGGCGACACCGCGCAGGCCACCGGCCGCGATCTGGCGAAGTACACCTTCGAGCAGATCCACCAGCGCGGCGAGGACCAGGCCGACAAGGCGTACGCGGAACAGCTGGAGCAGGACGGCTGAGCCACCGCTGCGCGGCGCGAACCGGGCGGACCCGGGCCGGTACGGGTCGTGTTGCGCGTCCTCTGCAAGCACGCACGTCGGCGACGGGGCGGCACGCAGGACGCGGCTCCGGCGGCGACGCACGGCCGCGCCCGTACCGCCACCCACGCAGAGCCGCCGCGCCCGGCCGCGCCTCTGGCCCGTCGTGTGGCGGTGCCTCTTGGCCGTGCCTCTTGGCGGCGTCCGCTCAGCAGCAGTCCGACCCCGGGCCCGCCGCAGCCTCCGCCGCCCCGGCTCCGGAGCCGGTGGCCCCCGAACCGGCGGGCAGCGTACGCCTGTTTCGCGCTTCGAGGTTCCGCGCGGCCAGCTGCTCGTCGGCCGGGTAGCCGACCTCCTCCAGCGTCAGCCCGTGCGGTCGTACGACGTGCACCGCCGAGTCGCGCACGCCGGCGGCCAGCACCTCGGCCGGCCAGTGTGGCGGCCGGTGCCCGTCCCCGACGAAGAGCATCGCGCCGACCAGCGAACGCACCATGTTGTGGCAGAACGCGTCGGCCAGCACCGTCGCCTCCAGCACACCGTCCGGCAACCGCTCCCAGCGCAGCGTACGGAGCGTACGGATGGTGGTGGCGCCCTCGCGCTTCTTGCAGTACGCCGCGAAGTCGTGCTCGCCCAGCAGCTGTTCGGCGGCGGCGTTCATCGCGTCCTCGTCCAACGGCCAGTTGTGCCAGAGGACATGGCCGCGGCGCAGCGGGTCGACGCCGCCCGGGTGGTCGCTGACGCGGTAGCAGTAGCGGCGCCAGACCGCCGAGAAGCGCGCGTTGAAGTGGGCCGGCGCCCGTACGACCCGTCGCACCCGTACGTCCATCGGCAGCCGGCCGGCCAACCGCCGCAGCAACTGCTCGCCGTGCACGGCCCACTCCGCCTCCGGCAGGTCGACATGGGCCACCTGGCCGCGGGCGTGCACCCCCGCGTCCGTACGCCCCGCGACAGTCAGCTCGACCGGGCCGTCGGCCTCGCCGCGGCGCATCACCACCCGCAGGGCGTCCTGCAGTTCGCCCTGCACGGTACGCCGGCCGTGCTGGGTCGCCCAGCCGGAGAAGTCCCTGCCGTCGTAGGCCAGATCAAGCCGCACCCGCACAAAGCCGGGCTCCACCGCATCGCTCATGTGGCAATCCTCGCAAACAGGAACGGGCCCGCCCCCAGCAGGGAGCGGGCCCGTATCCGGACTCTGCCGGACGGAAGGGCGCCTCAGGCGTCCTTCTTGTCCTCGGCCTCGTCGGCCGGGGCCGCGTCCTCGGGCTCGGCGTCCTTCGGGGCCTCGTCCTTCTTGAGGTCCTTCAGGGCGTCGTCGCCGGCGGCGTCCTTGGCGGAGCGCTTGGTGGCGGCCTCGGCCTCACCGACCGCCGCCTGCTGCACCGTCAGGGCCTCGACCAGCTCGATCACGGCCATGGGAGCGTTGTCGCCACGGCGCGGACCGACCTTGGTGATCCGGGTGTAACCACCCGGGCGGTTCTCGTACCGCGGGCCGATCTCGGTGAAGAGCGCGTGGACGACGCTCTTGTCCAGGATCGTGCGCATGACCTGGCGGCGGTTGTGAAGGTCGCCCTTCTTCGCCTTGGTGATCAGACGCTCCGCGACCGGGCGCAGGCGACGAGCCTTGGCCTCGGTCGTGGTGATGCGGCCGTGCTCGAAAAGGCTGGTTGCCAGGTTCCCCAGCATGGCCTTCTGGTGCGACGCGCTGCCGCCCAGACGGGCACCCTTGGTGGGCTTCGGCATGTTCTCTCTCCTTGTTCTCTGCACCGGCCGTATCAGGTACCGGTGTCAGGCCGGCTGAGCGGTCGCCCAGCCGAGTTCACAGCCCCTCGCGGGGCTCGTGAGCAGTACCGGCTCAGTACTGCTCGGTCTCGACGAAGCCCTGGTCGTCGTCGTCCGAGCCGAAGGCGTCGGCGGCGGCGGTCGGGTCGAATCCGGGCGGGCTGTCCTTGAGCGCCAGGCTCATGCCGGCCAGCTTTGCCTTGACCTCGTCGATCGACTTGGCACCGAAGTTGCGGATGTCGAGCAGGTCCGCCTCGGAGCGGGCCACGAGCTCGCCGACCGAGTGGATGCCCTCGCGCTTGAGGCAGTTGTAGGAGCGGACGGTGAGCTCCAGCTCCTCGATCGGCAGCGCCAGATCGGCGGCCAGCGCGGCGTCGGTCGGGGACGGGCCCATGTCGATGCCCTCGGCGTCGACGTTGAGCTCACGGGCCAGACCGAACAGCTCGACCAGCGTCTTGCCCGCGGACGCCACGGCGTCGCGCGGACGCATGGCCTCCTTGGTCTCGACGTCGACGATCAGCTTGTCGAAGTCGGTGCGCTGCTCGACACGGGTCGCCTCGACCTTGTAGGTGACCTTCAGCACCGGGCTGTAGATGGAGTCGACCGGAATGCGGCCGATCTCCTGGCCGACCTGCTTGTTCTGCACCGCGGAGACGTAGCCGCGACCGCGCTCGACGGTCAGCTCCATCTCCAGCTTGCCCTTGCCGTTGAGAGTGGCGAGGACCAGGTCGGGGTTGTGCACCTCGACACCGGCCGGCGGCGCGATGTCCGCGGCGGTGACCAGGCCGGGGCCCTGCTTGCGCAGGTACATCACGACGGGCTCGTCGTGCTCCGAGGAGACGACCAGCTGCTTGATGTTGAGGATCAGGTCCGTGACGTCGTCCTTCACACCCGGCACGGTGGTGAACTCGTGCAGGACACCGTCGACCCGGATGCTGGTGACAGCCGCACCGGGGATCGAGGACAGGAGCGTACGACGCAGGGAGTTACCGAGGGTGTAGCCGAAGCCCGGCTCCAGCGGCTCGATCACGAACCGTGAGCGGAACTCGTCGACGACCTCTTCGGTCAGAGAGGGGCGCTGAGCGATCAGCATGAGAATGTGCCTCCAGTATTCGGCAACCGCTATTTGATGCCGAGCCCCGGACCTGCGCCCGGGGCCATTGCTACAAGGGTACGGGCGGTACGGCACCGAAAGTGCCGTACCGCCCGTACCCCGCGGGGCTCGACCCGGGACCCGATGTCCCGGACCGGCCCGACTACCCGGTCAGCCCGGCGTCAGACGCGACGACGCTTGGGCGGACGGCAACCGTTGTGCGGGGTCGGGGTGACGTCCTGGATGGAGCCGACCTCCAGGCCGGTGGCCTGGAGCGAGCGGATCGCGGTCTCACGGCCGGAGCCGGGACCCTTGACGAACACGTCAACCTTGCGCATGCCGTGCTCCTGCGCGCGGCGGGCGGCCGACTCGGCGGCCATCTGCGCGGCGAACGGAGTCGACTTGCGCGAACCCTTGAAACCGACGTGCCCGGCCGAGGCCCAGGAGATCACGTTGCCGGTGGGGTCGGTGATGGAGACGATGGTGTTGTTGAACGTGCTCTTGATGTGAGCGTGCCCGTGGGCGACGTTCTTCTTCTCCTTGCGGCGCACCTTCTTGGCGCCGGCCGTACGGCCCTTCGGAGGCATATGGTTTTACTCCCGTGGAGGTGGTCGGTCCTACAACACGGACCGCGATGTCCTGCGAACCTGTGGGACGAGTCCCGCGGCTCCGCAGCAGCGTCCGGTGTGGACTACTTCTTGCCCGGCTTCTTCTTACCGGCGATGGCGCGACGCGGGCCCTTGCGGGTGCGGGCGTTGGTCTTGGTGCGCTGACCGCGGACCGGCAGGCCACGACGGTGACGCAGACCCTGGTAGTTGCCGATCTCGACCTTGCGGCGAATGTCGGCCTGGATCTCCCGGCGGAGGTCACCCTCGGTCTGGAAGTTGGCGTCCACGTACTCGCGCAGCTTGACGAGGTCTTCCTCGCTGAGGTCGCGCACCCGGACGTCCGGGCTCACACCGGTGCTCTTCAGCGCTTCCTGCGATCGGGTGCGACCGATGCCGAAGACATAGGTGAGGGCGACCTCGATGCGCTTTTCACGCGGGAGATCAACGCCTTCAAGGCGTGCCATGAATGTGGCTCCTGATGATCGTCGGAGGTCTTCCGCAGCACCTCTCCCCAGCCTCTCGCGGGCGAGGTCCCCGGCCTCCGTCCGGGGGTGTCGTCCCCGGCCGGCCGCTGGGGCCGCCAAGAACGGGTGACTGCGTATCTACTTGTGGTGAGCGCACCCTGCGGGCGCACTCGCGTCGTGCGAAGAAGCGGCTAGTGCCGGTACCGCGTCAGCCCTGGCGCTGCTTGTGGCGCAGGTTGTCGCAGATGACCATGACCCGCCCGTGACGGCGGATCACCTTGCACTTGTCGCAGATCTTCTTGACGCTCGGCTTGACCTTCATGGGATGTGAGGTTCTCCGGGTCAGGCCATCACCCCACGGGAGCGGGATGGTGGCTCGATCTACTTGTAGCGGTAGACGATCCGTCCACGCGTCAGGTCATAGGGAGAGAGCTCCACCACGACACGGTCGTCGGGAAGGATACGGATGTAGTGCATCCGCATCTTGCCGCTGATGTGCGCGAGGACCTGGTGGCCGTTCTGAAGCTCCACCTTGAACATCGCGTTCGGCAGAGATTCGACGACAGTGCCCTCGATCTCGATGGCCCCTTGTTTTTTGGCCATGCTTGAGCGCTTCACCTTCCGGGATCGGCTACCTGGATCAGTCCGAGCACAGAAATACGCAAGGACCGACGAGCCAGTCTACGGCAGCGCCTCCCGAAAGACGAATCCGGGTATCCTCCCCCAACTGGAAGATCATTAAGCCCAGTTGGGCCGGATACCCGGCCACGAGCAGCACCTCGAGCAGGCATGCGGCGCAACTCACACCGCGCCTCTCCGCCGCCCGCGCACAGGCGCAACCCCCACCCAAAGCCGCACCCCAGGACCACGGCGCCTACGGGGCTACGGGGCTACGGGGCTACGGGGCTACGGGGTACAGAACACCAACTTCAGCACGCCGGGGCGTCACGGAGCGACAACCAGCCCCAGCGACAACCGTCACACCCCAGCCCTTCTTCTGTATCCGCTCCCCGCCCGGGCGGGGAGCGGATACAGAGGGACAGGCAAGACAACGCGAGAGAGGCGTACGGGGGGGCATCCCTACGTGCACTCTCAAGATCACCACCGATGGCCAGCACCACGGCCACGCTCACCGATCCATCCAGTGCAGGCCTGCGCAACGCCCGGCACTCACTCAGCCCGGCCTCTACTTCACTCCGCTCTCAAAAGCTGGGGCTCCACTCGCCGGGGCGTCGAGAACGCGGCAATCGTCACGGCCGTCGCCACAGCGACCAGGGTGCCGAGTGTGAGCCAACCGAAAGCAACCCAGTCCGGCGTCCGAATCAGTCCTCCGGTGTACTGCCACGTCATTGCACCCACAATGCCGAGCAACCAGGCCAGTGCCACCTGCGGCACCATCGAGGCCGCTGCCTCCCACGCCTGCACCGCACGCAGCTGCCCGGGACGCATGCCCTGCGCGAGCATCCGCGCGTTCACTCTTCGGCGCTGGACCGCGCGATCGAGCAGAGCCACCACCAACGCCATCAGCGCCACCAAACCGCCGAGCACAAAAGCGAATCTGATGTACGCCCCCAACATCGAGTTGATCTCCGCCTGAGCCGGATTCTCTCCATACACAGAAGGCTGACTGTAAGGCGCAATCGCCAACAGCTTCGCCATCATCTCGTCAATATTCTGTTCGTCCGGGACTAGGACTAATTGATCGGCTGCCTGGCGCGCACCAGGCGCAGAGATCGGCAGCACCGCATCATAACCACCGAGCGGTGAATCGATCCTCGGAACAAGGCTTCCTCGAGGCGTAAGAGTGGACTTAGGCGCGGCGAACTCAGTCCTGCCGGATGAGAGATTGTCGATAATCATCGGCTCCCCGGCCTTAATTTCTGACACTCGATAGCCAGAACCTGACCTCAAGTCACATTTGTCAAGCTTCATCCCACTCACAAACCGAAGCCCCCGACAGTCGGTGAATAGCAGAGAGGAGGATTCGCCGAAACCACCTGCAGCAAGCGCAACGGCGGAGGCGTCTGGCACTTCCAGGGCTTGCGACAGCTGGCGATTGGTGAGTTTTTCAAGTGAAACAGAGAAGACGGCAGGGTCATCCGGGTTCAGCTCGCTCGTAGCGCGGGCATCACGAGAATGCCCAATTCCAACACCGACAGCGAAGACCAGTACCATAACTCCGGCCGCGAGCTTCCCGGACGAAATTGCATTGAATGCTGCACGCGCACCTCCGATCCGGCGTGTCACACGATGCGATTTCCTCCACCACCGTCCCACCACCGCCGTCAGAACACCAGCACCCAAAAGCATACCGATACCAGTAAGGAACACGAAGAAGATCATTACCGGCGCATTTGTCATCGAGGATTCATTACCATCATCGCCATGGAAATAGCCTCGCCAGAATTGCCACCACAGACCTGCAACACCTACCGCCAATGGCAGCAGCTGCCACCAACGGACACGCTCCTCAGGAATCCAGCGCCTCTGCGTCCAAGGTGCGCGAATGGCATCCGCCGCAACTCTCGCACCAAGGAACCAAGAGAGAGCAACAGAACCCAGCAGGAGAGTAGAAGCTCCGAGCGGCCCAGTGGAAGTAGCTTGAGGGAACCAGGTCACCGATAGTACTCCGCTACCGGCAACGAAATAATTCACGGGGGGATAAAGCAGAAGCGCAACGACGCCTGCCGAAAGACCGACAACCATCTGCTCTACCGCATTTACGCGAGCTGTTTGACGAGCCGATACTCCAAGAAGACGCAGGGCAGCAAACCTACGCGTTCGGATTGTCGCGGATAGCCGAGTGGCAACCATCAGTAGTGCACAAATTGGCAATCCTAGGCACGCCAGAAAGAAGCCGGCAAGTCCCTGCACTTGGCTTTCTTGAAGCTCAATATTCATGGGGAACCTGCCACCATAGCCAGCAATTGCCCGCGCCTGCTCGCCCAGTTCTTCAAGCTGAAGGCCCTGATAGACCACGAGTTCATCCGGAGAGCGCAGGCCAGGCTCACCGATGGTCCCTACCACTCTTCCTGCTGCCCAAGCCTGCAACAAGTCCGAGCGCTCTAGTTCCTCCAGAAAGCGCGGCGAAACGACAAGCTCTCCTGGGCCAGGCCATTCAGCCACCCCCGGAGGCTTCGTAACAGATCTAGCAGCATCGCTTCGGTCAGTTGCAACGCCGGTACGGAAGACGACATTCCTGTCGTACGCGAGCGTCTCGCTATGGATCCAGACATGCCCGCGTTCTGTCTCATTTTCGAGGAGCATCGGACTCCGCGCGAGTCCAACCGATTTTCTGTGTTCAACCACGGAGAACGATGCGAATGCAAGTAGCGCACATACTCCAGCCAAGGCGAGACCGATGACTGTGAGAGCAAGAGCGATAGCCCTTCTGCGGTCCCGCACCCGAAGCAAGCGGATTCCCAGGCGCAGCGTCACAGACATTTTGCGGCCAATCCGTCCGAGCGGACACATCCATCCGCCATATGAATCTGCCTGTCCGCTGCCACCGCAACGTTCTGGTCGTGGGTAACCATTACCAGAGACGTGCCACGGATCGCAGTCATAGTCAGGAGTTGATCGAGGACTCGGCGCGCATTATCACCATCCAATGCACCCGTCGGCTCGTCAGCCAGGACAACCACAGGATCATTCATCAAAGCTCGAGCAACCGCAGCTCGCTGGGACTGCCCTCCCGACACCTCACCTGGGAAACGATTGCCCAGCTCTTCGATACCCAACTCTTTCATATGAGATCGGGCGCGGCGCCGAGCCTCGTGGCGCCGAACACCCTTCAGCTCCAGCGGGATTGCAACATTCTCGAGCAGCGTCAGTTCCGCAATGAGTTCCCCAAGCTGGAACACGAAACCCATCGCATCACGGCGCATGACACAGATCGCGTCATCGTCAGCCGTGCGAACATTCGTTCCTGCAATGCGAATTTCCCCCTGGTCCGGACGAATAATTCCAGCCAGCGCAAGCAGCAGCGTGGATTTACCGCATCCACTCGGGCCCGTAATTGCCACAGATTCACCTGCTTCGACATCCAGGTCGACATCTCGTAGCACAGGCTGACCCGGACTGTACTGATAATTCAGCCCTCGAACCTTCACGACGGGCCCGCAGCTACTCAACGGACGTACTCTTCCTTTCCGGAACAGTTGTCGGGGATTAGAGTTCCGCGATCCCGACAGACGCGCACTCGTACGTCCCGCGTCCGCTGCATCGCACCGTCGAACACATTCTTGTTGTACCTCTTGGCGGTTCCGCGCGAGGCACGAAATACATTCGGCGCGTATCCGTGAACCGCAACCTCGAGGTATACGCCGTTGTTCTTGTCAGTCGAACGAAGAGTCCCGGTGAAATTGAAGGCACCACGAGTCTCCGGCCCTGCGGGAAGAAAGCGATATCGAGCATCGCTCCACTGTGCGCCAGAGGTGCTCTGATCATTCATTTTGTGCCACTTTGCCGCGCGGGCGTCCGGTGGGGTGGATCGGTCGGCGGTGGCGTAGGCGATGGTGGGGGCGGTGAGCACGGTGGTGGTGGCCAGTACGGCGATGAGCAAGCGCTTCATCGGGCCTCGTTTCGGAGGTAGGCGGAGAGTGGGTACGTCGAGGTCCGCCGCGGGCGCACTTCAACGCCGCGCAGCACTGCGGGACTTCGCGTTGATCACTCTGGCAGCCTTCGCCGTGCCAATAGCGGCGAATCGGGACAGAACGGTCTGACCACCACGCTTTGGTGTATCGGTTTAGACCTCGCGTTGACTGCCTCGACCTGCAGAAACGTCACGCTTCGACGGCCGTGCCAGTGGTCAGGGCGGGTGAGGTTGTGCGGAGGGCTTCGCCTGCGCCCGCCGTCGCCGGGCGTTCCAGCCGCTCGTGTCCACGGCTCCGGGCGAGCAGCGCACGGCAACCGGCCCGACGGCAACGGACCCGCCGTGCGCTGACGCACGGCGGGTCCCGGTCATACACCGCACCACCGCACTCTCGCCGCAGCAGCCTGGGCTTCGGCGACACAGTGCTCAGAGCGCGCTCAGCACCAAGCAAGCCCCGGGCTCAACGGGGCGCCTCCACGGGCTCCACGCTCACTTCGCGCACCCGCGGGCAGGGCCCGGCCCACGCCGCACTCCCCCGGGCAAAGCCCGCCGGCGCCGCGCGCCTCCCCGGGCGCGCGAGCGGCGGCGCTCAGCCCAGCGGGTCGGGGGCTGCTTCGACGCCGTACTCGGCGAGCTTCGCCCGGCCGCCGTCGGGGGCGGTGAGGACGAGCGGGCCCTGCTCGGTGAGCGCGATGGAGTGCTCCCAGTGGCTGGAGCACGAGTGGTCGTCGGTCACGACGGTCCAGTCGTCCTCCAGCACGTGTGTCTTGGCGGTGCCGAGGCTGACCATCGGCTCGATCGCCAGGCACATTCCCGGTACGAGCTTGGGGCCGCGTCCGCGTCGGCGCTCGACGTAGTTCAGCACGTGCGGGTCCATGTGCATCTCGCTGCCGATGCCGTGCCCGCCGTAGTCCTCGATGATCCCGTACTTGCCGCTGGCCGGACGGGGTTGGCGGCGGATGTAGCCCTCGACCGCCTTGGAGATGTCGACGAGCCGGTTGCCCTTGCGCATCGCGGCGAGCCCGGCCCACATGGACTCCTCGGTGACCCGGCTGAGTTCGAGCAGCTCCGGTGCGTGGCCCTCGCCCACGAAGACGGTGATCGCGGCGTCACCGTGCCAGCCGTCGATGATGGCGCCCGCGTCGATGGAGAGCACGTCGCCGGAGTTCAGCACGGTCTCCCGGTCCGGGATGCCGTGGACGACGACATCGTTGACCGAGGTACAGATGTTGCCGGGGAACCCGCCGTAGCCGAGGAAATTGGGCTTGGCGCCGTGGTCGGCGAGCACCTTGGCCGCGACCTCGTCGAGGTCCTTGGTGGTCGCACCGGGTACGGCCGCCGCGGCGCACTCCTTGTGCATGGCTGCGACCACCAGCCCCGCCGCCCGCATCTTCGCGATCTGCTCGGGGGTTTTGATCTCCACCATCTCGGCTGACGCCTCCAGCTCAGACAACAACAACTGACCGCCCGTGCCGGACGTAACCCCCAACGATACGGCTCCCCGACCGGCGGGCGCGTACGGGCCCGCGAGACCCCGCAGGGCCCGGTCGCACACCGCTCTCCCCACCGCCGGTCGGGGAGCCGTATCGTTGGGGGTTACGTCCGGCACGGGCGGTCAGTTGTTGTTGTCTGAGCTGGAGGCGTCAGCCGAGATGGTGGAGATCAAAACCCCCGAGCAGATCGCGAAGATGCGGGCGGCGAGCTGGAGTTCGTCGGCCGCCGGGACAACCAGGTCAAGCTGCGCGGCTTCCGCATCGAGCTGGGCGAGATCGAGTCCGCTCTCGCCGCCCACGAGGCCGTCGGCCACATCGCGGTCGTGGTCCGCGAGGACCGTCCGGGCGTCAAGCAGCTGGTCGGCTACGCCGTACCGGCGGCGGGCGCCGAGCTGGACACCGAGGAGCTGCGCCGCTGGGCCGGCGACCGGCTGCCCGACTACATGGTGCCGCGCCCGATCATCGCGCTCGACACCCTGCCGCTGACCACCAACGGGAAGGTCGACCAGAAGGCGCTGCCGGCCCAGCGGCGCAGCTCCTCGGTGTCCAGCTCGGCGCCCGCCGCCGGTACGGCGTAGCCGACCAGCTGCTTGACGCCCGGACGGTCCTCGCGGACCACGACCGCGATGTGGCCGACGGCCTCGTGGGCGGCGAGAGCGGACTCGATCTCGCCCAGCTCGATGCGGAAGCCGCGCAGCTTGACCTGGTTGTCCCGGCGGCCGACGAACTCCAGCTCGCCGTCCGAGCGCCAGCGCACCACGTCGCCGGTGCGGTAGAGCCGGGTGCCGGGGGCGCCGAAGGGGTTGGCCACGAAGCGGTCGGCGGTCAGATCCGAGCGGCCGACGTAGCCCCGCGCCAACCCGACGCCTGCCACGTACAGTTCACCGGCCACGCCGATCGGGCACAGCCGCAGCCGGCTGTCGAGCACGTAGACCTGCTTGCCGTCCAGCGGGCCGCCGATCGGCACCGGCTCGGTCACCGCGCCGCCCGGACGCAGCGCGTACGCGGCGGCCATGACGGTGACCTCGGTGGGGCCGTAGGCGTTGACCACGGTCAGGTCGGGGCAGGCCGCCAGGGTCTGGCGCACCGAGGCGGTCGGCAGCGCCTCGTAGAGATACGTCGCGTCCTGGCTCAGATCCCTGGCTGCGTCCGGGCGGCGCGGTGACCGAGCCGGTGCCGATCGGCGGCCCGCTGGACGGCAAGCAGGTCTACGTGCTCGACAGCCGGCTGCGGCTGTGCCCGATCGGCGTGGCCGGTGAACTGTACGTGGCAGGCGTCGGGTTGGCGCGGGGCTACGTCGGCCGCTCGGATCTGACCGCCGACCGCTTCGTGGCCAACCCCTTCGGCGCCCCCGGCACCGTCGACACGTACGTGAGTGCGCACCTACTCTCGGTGCTCATGGACTTCGGTGTGGTGGGGACCCGGCTGGCCTCGAGTGTGGTGAGCCCGCTGGTGAAACGGTTGTTCGTGCAGGAGGGAAGGGGGGCGGACCTCGTCAGGACGCCGGTGCGGATCAGCGGGCTGGTGTCGTTCGGCGGCGAGAAACGGGTGGTCGGCGAGCGCGAGGTGCACCGGATCGCGAGTGAGCTGGTGCGGCGGGCGGTGAGCACGGGCGAGCGTCCGATCGGAGCCGACCAGGACCTGGCCGTGACCGACGCGCTCTGCCGTACGCTGCTCGGCCTCGGCGAGCTGGGCATGGAGGACGCCCAGGCGGTCGACCTCGGCCACCGTGCCTTCGCACTGCGCTTACGGGAGGCGGCTCCGGACGCAGCCAGGGATCTGAGCCAGGACGCGACGTATCTCTACGAGGCGCTGCTGGAGACTGCCTGTCTGCACATACTGCACTTCTTCACCCAACGCTCCTCCTTCGTGCCGCGGCAGCAGGTGGAGCAGAGCCGCCGGTTGCGGGACGTCGTCGACCGGCTCGACCAGCTCGCCGCCCGCATGCCGTCGCCGAGCGTCGCGGACGCCCGGTTCGAGCGCCGGTACGCGGAGTTCGTCGACCGCAAGTACAACTCGCTCACCATCTACGGCCTCGATCTCCGGCAGAGCCGCGAATGGCCGCTGGACTCGGCGTACCTGAGCCTGCGGGTGGAGGCGTCGGCGGAGCTGCGCCACGAGCTGCCCGACGCGCGGCAGCACCAGCAGGACGGCCGTGGCGACGGGTTGACGCTCCCGCACGCCGTAGGGGGCGCGCGCCAGGCCGCGGACCGCGCGCTCGCCGGGCACGAACGTGTGATGCTGCGCGGGCTCGCCGGTTCCGGGAAGACGACTCTGGTGCAGTGGCTCGCGGTGACCACCGCGCGCCAGGACGCCGACGCCGGCGTGCCGCACCTGCTCGGCCGGGTGCCCTTCGTTCTGCCGCTGCGCACCCTCACCCGGGGCGGCGCGGGGCTCCCGCTGCCCTCCCAGTTCCTCGCGGCGACCGGTTGCCCGCTCGCGGGCAGCCAGCCGGAGGGCTGGGTGGAGCGGGTGCTCTCCGCCGGGCGCGGCGTGCTGCTGATCGACGGCGTGGACGAGCAGCCGGCCGAGGAGCGCGAGCGCACCCGGCGCTGGTTGCGCGACCAGCTCACCGCCTTCCCTCAGAACCAGTGGGTGGTCACCACCCGGGCCACCGCCGTACGGGACGGCTGGCTCGCCGAGGACCGGTTCAGCGAGCTGTCTCTCTCACCCATGAGCCGCGCCGAGGTCACGGCGTTCGTCGGCCGCTGGCACACCGCAGCCGACGCGGACGAGGACCTCGCCCCCGCCCTGCTGGAGACGCTGCGCACCAAACCGGACCTGGCCGGTCTGGCCTCCAACCCCCTGATGTGCGGCCTGATCTGCGCGCTCCACCGCGAGCGCCGGGGCTACCTCCCGCGCGGGCGCAAAGCGCTGTACGACGCGGCGCTCTCCACGCTCCTCTACCGCAGGGACGTCGAGCGCGAGGTCATGCCCGGCTCCTCCCTCGAGCTCGACGACGAGGCCCAGACCTCGCTGCTGCAGAAGCTGGCGTACTGGCTGATCCGCAACGGCCGCTCCGAGCTGGACAAGTCCGGTGCGGTCCGTCTGATCGCACGCGCCCTGCCCGCTATGCCGTACGTCGCCCAACAGGCGGACGCCCAGGAGGTGTTCGACCATCTGCTGCTCAGGTCCGGGCTGCTGCGCGAGCCGGCCCCCGGTGCCGTCGACTTCGTCCATCGCACCTTCCAGGACTATCTGGGCGCCAGGGCCGCCGTCGAGGAGGGCGATCTCGGCGTGCTCGCCCAGCACGCCCACCTCGACCAGTGGGCCGACGTGCTGCGGATGGCGGTCGCCCACGCCAGACCGGACGAACGCGCCGCCCTGCTGCGGCAGTTGATCGAGCGCGGGGACAGCGAGCCCATCCACAGGACCAGGCTGCACCTGCTGGCGACCGCCTGCCTCGAGCACGCGCCGAAGCTCGATCCGGAGGTCCGGGTGGAGGTGGAGGCGCGTACGGGCGCGCTGGTGCCGCCGCGGAGCTACGCGGAGGCCAAGGAGCTCGCCGCGGCCGGCCCGGTGATCCTCGATCTGCTGCCCGGCCCGGAAGGGCTGCAGGACGACGAGTCCTCGGCAGTCGTGCACACCGCGTGCCAGCGCGGCGGCGACGCCCCGCTGCCCCTGCTGCTGCGCTTCCTGGAGCGCCCGACGAACGTGGTCGCCTACCAACTCGCCGGTCACTGGGACCGGTTCGACACCGCGACCTACGCGCACGAGATCCTGCGTCCGCTGCTCGACCGCGTACCCGCCACTCTGGTCACCGTCCGGTCGGCGCCCGAGCTGGAGCAGATCCTCCGCCTCCCCGTGACCCACCTGCGGTTGTCCGGCGATTTCACCTCCGACCAGCTCGCGGAGGCGGTGGCCGGCAACCGCCTGACCGAGTTCGAGCTCGTCAACAACAACCTGATCGAGGACCTGGACGAGCTCCGCGGCTGCACCTCGCTCACCCGGCTCAGGGTCTCCGGCTGCCTGAGCCTGAGCGACCTCGCCGACATCGGCGACCTGCCGCTGCGTTCACTGCACCTCAACCTGCTGCCGAAGCTGCGCGACTTCGGGCCGCTCCAGGACATGGACCGGCTGAACAAGCTGGTCTTCGGCAGCATGTCGCAGTGCGACGACGCGGCGGCCGTGCTCCCGTTCGGCCTGCCGCTGACCGAGCTCGGGCTCTCCTCCTGGACGGTGCGGCTGCGCGGCATCGAGCGCTGCCCGCAGCTGACCAGGCTCCATGTCGCCCAGCGCGAGCGCCCGCTCCAACTCGCGGACTGGAACGCGCTGCACGCCCTCCCCGAGCTCCGCACGCTCCATCTGGAGTCGGTGGCGCTGCCCACGACGGAGACCGAGCTGGTGCCCCTGGCGACCGTCACCTACCCGTGTGTGCGCGGCGGCGGACCGACCGAGTGGGTACGCCGGCTGGTACAGCTCTTCCCGGCGATGCAGGCGCTGCAGATACACGACGCCACCGAGCTGGACGTGACGGCTCTGGCCGCGGCCCCGGAGCTGCGCACGCTCTTCCTCAGCCGCGTCGAGAACCTCAGCGGTCTGGAGGGCCTGCCGTCCGCGGTGGAGGTCGTGCGCCGGCCCCGACCGCGCGTCTGACGCACTGAACACCGGTGGCCGCGAACCCCACTCGGGTTCGCGGCCACCGGTGTTCAGTGCTGCCGAGCAGCTGCTTCGACTACGCGGCTTCCGCCCGGCCGAGCGCGCTGAGCGCCCGGGAGGTGACGTCGGACACCGCGCCGAGCGCGGAGAGCGTGGTCACCAGGCCCTGGGAACGGTAGTAGTCGATGATCGGCTCGGTCTCGCTGTGGTAGACCTCGAGGCGCTTGCGCACGGTCTCCTCGTGGTCGTCCTCGCGCTGGTACAGCTCACCACCGCACGTGTCGCACACGCCCTGCTCCTTGGAGGGGGTGTACTCGACGTGGAAGATGTGGCTGCTGTCCTGGCGGCACATGCGCCGCCCGGCGATCCGCTTGACGATCTCCTCCTCGGGGACCTCCAGGTCCAGCACCGCGTCGAGCTTCAGCTCCGCGTCGCGGAGGATCTCGTCGAGCGCTTCGGCCTGTGCGAGGTTGCGGGGGAAACCGTCGAGCAGAAAACCGTCCTCGGCGTCCGCCTGGTCCATCCGGTCCTTGGCCATCCCGATCGTGACCTCGTCCGGCACCAGCTGGCCCTCGCGCATGAACTGCTGGGCCTTGAGCCCGAGTTCGGTGCCCTGGCTGATGTTGGCGCGGAAGAGATCGCCGGTGGAGATGTGCGGAACAGACAGAGTCTGGGCGAGAAGCGCAGCCTGCGTGCCCTTGCCCGCTCCAGGCGGTCCGACGAGGACGATACGCATTAGCGGAGGAACCCTTCGTAGTTGCGCTGCTGGAGCTGGCTCTCGATCTGCCGAACAGTTTCGAGTCCAACACCCACGATGATCAGGATGCTTGTCCCGCCGAACGGGAACTCACCCTGCGCATTGAATGCGATCAGCGCGACGGTGGGCACCAGGGCGATCAGACCAAGGTAGATGGCGCCGGGCCACGTGATGCGGTTCAGCACGTAACCCAGGTACTCCGCCGTTGGGCGTCCGGCCCGGATACCGGGAATGAACCCACCATACTTCTTCATGTTGTCGGCAACTTCTTCGGGGTTGAAGGAGATGGCGACGTAGAAGAATGCGAAGAAGACGATGAGCAAGAAGTACGTCAGGACGTAAAGCGGGGCATCCTGCCGCTCCAGGTTCTGCCGGACCCAGTCCGCCCAGCCCGCGTCCGAGTTGCTGAACTGGACGACGAGTGCCGGGATGTAGAGCAGGGACGAGGCGAAGATGACAGGAATCACACCCGCCTGGTTCACCTTCAGCGGGATGTAGGTCGACGTCCCGCCATAGGAACGCCGCCCGATCATCCGCTTCGCGTACTGCACCGGAATTCGGCGCTGCGCCTGCTCGACGAAGACAACCAGACCGACCATTCCGAGACCGCAGAGGATCACGGTCCCGAACTCGATCCAGCCACCCGCCAGGTCACCCTGCTGCTTGATCGCCCACAGCGCGCCCGGGAAGCCCGAGGCGATGGAGACGAACATCAGCATCGACATGCCGTTGCCGATACCGCGGTCGGTGATGAGCTCACCGAGCCACATGATCAGCGCGGTGCCCGCGGTCATCACGACCACCATGGAGATGGTGGCGAACATCGAGCCGTCCGGCACGACTTCGTTCGCGACGCTGCATCCCTGGAAGAGAGTGCCGCTGCGGGCAGCCGCCACCAGACCGGTCGCCTGGAGCACTGCGAGCGCCATGGTCAGGTAACGCGTGTACTGGGTGATCTTGGCCTGGCCGGCCTGACCCTCCTTCTTCAGCGCCTCAAGTCGCGGGATCACCACGACGAGCAGCTGAAGGATGATGCTTGCCGTGATGTACGGCATGATCCCGAGCGCGAAGATGGTGATCTGCATCAGTGCGCCACCACTGAACATGTTCACCAGGTCGAACAGACCCGACTGCCCGCTGCCCGCCTCGTCCTTGCAAACCTGGACTTGCTCATAGCTGACACCCGGCGTCGGGATCTGCGATCCCAGCCGGAAGAGCACGATGATGCTCAGCGTGAACAGCAGCTTCTTGCGCAGGTCGGGCGTCTTGAACGCCCGGGTGAACGCGCTGAGCACGGTACCTCCTGCGGCCTCCGCGTCCTGCGCGAGAGGTGACGGTCTTGAGAAACGATGGATATGACGGAAAAGCAACTCTTCGTGCCCACAGCGATGGTCACGGCCGCGGGCAGTGCCCGCCACCTTACCCGCGAGAGGGCCGCCCGTGGAATGACCAACGGGGATGCCCCTGTTGAGGGCATCCCCGGAAGGCCATCACGGCGTCACTCTCAGACGAGCTCGGTGACGCTGCCGCCGGCTGCGGCGATCTTCTCCTTGGCGGAGCCGGAGACGGCGTCAACCGTCACCGTCAGCGCCACGGAGACCTCGCCGGAGCCGAGCACCTTGACGAGACTGTTCTTGCGAACCGCGCCCTTGGCGACCAGATCGGCCACCGTGACCTCGCCACCCTCGGGGTAGAGGGAAGCCAGACGGTCCAGGTTGACGACCTGGTACTCGGTCTTGAACGGGTTCTTGAAGCCCTTGAGCTTGGGCAGCCGCATGTGCAGCGGCATCTGCCCACCCTCGAAGCGCTCCGGTACCTGGTAACGGGCCTTGGTGCCCTTGGTGCCACGACCGGCCGTCTTGCCCTTCGACGCCTCACCACGACCCACGCGGGTCTTGGCGGTCTTGGCGCCCGGAGCCGGACGGAGGTTGTGGATCTTGAGCGGCTTGTCTTCAGCCATCTCAGGAAACCTCCTCGACCGTGATGAGGTGCCGCACGGCGTGGACCATGCCACGGAACTCCGGACGGTCCTCCTTCACGACCACGTCGTTGACGCGCTTGAGACCGAGGGTCCGCAGCGTCTCACGGTGGTTCTGCTTCGTACCGATCACAGAACGGGTCTGGGTGATCTTGAGCTGCGCCATCACGCACTCACCCCAGCCCGCGCCCGCAGCAGAGCGGCGGGAGCAACGTCCTCGAGCGGCAGACCACGGCGGGCCGCGATCTCCTCGGGGCGCTGAAGGCCCTTCAGAGCGGCCACCGTGCCGTGCACGATGTTGATCGGGTTGGACGAACCGAGCGACTTGCTCAGCACGTCGTGGATGCCCGCGCACTCCAGCACGGCACGCACCGGGCCACCGGCGATCACACCGGTACCGGGGGAAGCCGGCTTGAGCAGCACGACACCGGCTGCTTCCTCACCCTGGATGGGGTGCGGAATGGTGCCCTGAATGCGGGGGACCTTGAAGAAGTTCTTCTTGGCCTCCTCGACACCCTTGGCGATGGCGGAGGGAACTTCCTTCGCCTTGCCGTATCCGACACCCACGGTGCCATCGCCATCGCCCACCACGACCAGCGCGGTGAAGCTGAAGCGACGACCACCCTTCACTACCTTGGCGACACGGTTGATCGCGACGACGCGCTCAACGTACGCGGTCTTTTCGGCAGCTGCGCCGCCGTCCCGGCCCTTACGGTCCCGCCGCTCGCCGCCACCGGCGCCGCCACCGCGGCGCTGGGGTCCAGCCATTGGAAATACCTCTCTCGTCTGTCCGCTAGCTACGGAACCGGCTCAGAACTTGAGCCCGGCCTCGCGGGCGGCGTCCGCCAGAGCGGCGATGCGCCCGGCGTACCTGTTTCCACCGCGGTCGAAAACAACGGTCTCCACGCCCGCAGCCTTGGCACGCTCGGCCACCAGCTCGCCGACCTTCTGCGCCAGGGAGCTCTTGTCACCCTCCGCGCCGCGGATGGCGCTGTCCATCGACGAGGCGGAGGCCACAGTGTGGCCCGCGATGTCGTCGATGACCTGCGCCACCATGTGCCGGTTGGAACGCGT
The DNA here is from genome assembly GCF_018101125.2 of Streptomyces tardus. Classification (GTDB taxonomy): domain Bacteria; phylum Actinomycetota; class Actinomycetes; order Streptomycetales; family Streptomycetaceae; genus Streptomyces; species Streptomyces tardus. The sequence goes on from NZ_JAELVF020000001.1 coordinate 1,016,008, forward strand.
CACGACCAGCCGCGGACGCTCGGGCGAACCCGAGATCTTCTTGCGGATCCGGATGTGACGGCGCTTGGCAGCAGCACGCTTGTACGCGTCGCCCTTGGCGATCTTCACGCCGTATGCCATGGCTTACTTACCAGCCTTTCCGACCTTGCGGCGGATGACTTCGCCCTCGTACTTGACGCCCTTGGCCTTGTACGGGTCGGGCTTCCGCAGCTTGCGGATGTTCGCGGCGACTTCGCCGACCTTCTGCTTGTCGATGCCCTCGACCGAGAAACGGGTCGGCGACTCGACCTTGAAGGAGATGCCCTCGGGCGCCTCCACCAGGATCGGGTGGCTGTAGCCCAGAGCGAACTCCAGGTTGGATCCCTTGGCCTGGACGCGGTAACCGACACCGCTGATTTCGAGCTTCTTGCCGTAGCCCTGGGTCACGCCAGTGATCATGTTCGCCACCAGCGTGCGGGACAGGCCGTGCAGAGCCTTGTTCCTGCTCTCGTCGTTCGGGCGGGAGACGGCAATGGCGCCGTCCTCACCCTTGGCGACCTCGATGGGTGCCGCAACAGTGTGCGAGAGGGATCCCTTGGGACCCTTCACCGCGACCGTACGGCCCTCGATGGTGACGTCCACACCGGCGGGAACCTGAATGGGGAGCTTGCCGATTCGCGACATGGCTTTTCCTCCGTTCCCTTCCGTTACCAGACGTAGGCGAGGACTTCCCCGCCCACGCCCTTCTTCTGTGCCTGCTGGCCGGTCAGCAGCCCGTGCGACGTGGAGATGATCGCCACGCCGAGGCCGCCCAGAACGCGGGGCAGGTTGGTGGACTTTGCGTATACACGCAGGCCCGGCTTCGAGATGCGCTTGATGCCGGCGATGGAACGCTCGCGGTTGGGGCCGAACTTCAGCTCCAGGACGAGGCTCTTGCCGACCTCGGCGTCCTCGACCTTCCAACCGGTGATGTAACCCTCCTGCTGGAGGATCTCCGCGATGTGCGCCTTGATCTTGCTGTGCGGCATCGCGACGTCGTCGTGGTACGCCGAGTTCGCGTTTCGCAGACGCGTCAGCATGTCTGCGATCGGATCGGTCATGGTCATGTGATGGCCTTCGGCCTCTCTCGCCGGGGTTTCCTGTATGCGCCATCCCTCTCCCCGCTCAGGGGCGGGACGGGTGCGGCACGGGGACCTACGGCGTAGTAAGCGACTTTTGGCGGGCATGCGCCCGCGGCTGTCACGGGCGACGAGGCGCCCAACCCCCCAAGGCTAAGCCATGCGGGGAGGGCTCCCGTCGCCCAGATTGCTTACCGAGAGCCCTGGTTCTCCGAACCGTCGCCCGTCAGGCGCCCGTTGAGGACGCCGGCCGGGCGACGGAAACGGCATTTACCAGGAGCTCTTGGTCACGCCCGGCAGCTCGCCGCGGTGGGCCATCTCACGAAGGCACACGCGGCACAGGCCGAACTTGCGGTAGACGGAGTGCGGACGGCCGCAGCGCTGGCAGCGGGTGTAACCGCGGACACCGAACTTGGGCTTGCGGGCAGCCTTGGCGATCAGGGCCTTCTTCGCCATGTCAGTTCTCCTTGAACGGGAAGCCGAGGTGACGCAGCAGGGCGCGGCCCTCTTCGTCGTTGGTCGCCGTGGTCACCACGGTGATGTCCATACCCCGGGCCCGGTCGATCTTGTCCTGGTCGATCTCGTGGAACATGACCTGCTCGGTGAGACCGAAGGTGTAGTTGCCCCGACCGTCGAACTGCTTCGGCGAGAGACCGCGGAAGTCGCGGATACGCGGCAGTGCGAGGGAGAGCAGCCTGTCCAGGAACTCCCACATCCGGTCACCGCGAAGGGTGACGTGGGCGCCGATCGGCTGGCCCTCGCGCAGCTTGAACTGCGCGATGGACTTGCGGGCCTTGGTCACGGCGGGCTTCTGGCCGGTGATCGTGGTGAGGTCGCGGATGGCGCCCTCGATCAGCTTGGAGTCGCGGGCGGCGTCGCCCACACCCATGTTGACCACGATCTTGGTCAGACCGGGGATCTGCATGACGTTCTCGTAGGAGAACTCCTCACGCATCTTGCCCTGGATGTCCTCGCGGTACCGCAGCTTGAGGCGCGGTGAAGTGGTGGCAGTCATCAGATGTCCTCACCGGTCCGCTTGGCAACGCGGATCTTGTTGCCGTCCTCGTCGAAGCGGTAACCGACGCGAGTGACAACCTTGTTGCCGTCCTTCTCCACGATGAGCTGAACGTTGCTCACGTGAATCGGGGCCTCGGTCGTCACAATGCCGCCGGTCTTCGAACCGCGAGCGGTCTGGCCGGCCTTGGTGTGCTTCTTGACCCGGTTGACACCCTCGACCAGGACGCGGTCTTCGCGCGGGAAGGCCTGAACGACCTTGCCCTGCTTGCCACGGTCCTTGCCGGTGATGACCTGAACCAGGTCGCCCTTCTTGATCTTCATGCTCACAGCACCTCCGGCGCGAGCGAGATGATCTTCATGAACTTCTTCTCGCGCAGCTCACGGCCCACGGGGCCGAAAATACGGGTGCCGCGGGGGTCGCCGTCGTTCTTCAGAATGACGGCGGCGTTCTCGTCGAAGCGGATGTACGAGCCGTCGGCACGGCGGCGCTCCTTGACGGTGCGCACGATGACGGCCTTGATGACGTCACCCTTCTTCACGTTGCCACCGGGGATCGCATCCTTCACGGTGGCCACGATGACGTCACCGACGCCCGCGTAGCGGCGACCCGAACCACCGAGAACACGAATGCAAAGGATTTCCTTCGCGCCCGTGTTGTCGGCGACACGCAGTCGCGACTCCTGCTGGATCACGTCTCTCTCCTGATCGTCTGCCGGTTCCCGGCAGGGGCCTCACCGCGTACGGTGTGCGCCCCTGCCGAGCCTGGCGGAACTGGCCCTGAGGAACTCAGGGAGGTTACTTGGCCTTCTCGAGGATCTCGACGATGCGCCAGCGCTTGGTGGCGGAAAGCGGCCGGGTCTCCATCAGGAGAACGCGGTCACCCACCCCAGCGGCATTCTGCTCGTCGTGCGCCTTGAGCTTGTTGGTACGGCGGATGACCTTGCCGTACAGGGCGTGCTTGACGCGGTCCTCGACGGCGACGACGACAGTCTTGTCCATCTTGTCGCTGACGACCAGACCCTCGCGGGTCTTGCGGAATCCGCGCTGCTCGTTCGTTTCAGTCACATTCGTCTCGCTCATCAGGCGCTCTCCACCGTCTCGATGCCGAGCTCGCGCTCACGCATCAGGGTGTAGATCCGGGCGATGTCCTTACGGACGGCCTTGAGCCGGCCGTTGTTCTCCAGCTGTCCGGTCGCCGCCTGGAAGCGGAGCTTGAAGAGCTCCTCCTTGGCCTCGCGCAGCTTGACGACGAGCTCCTCGTCGTTCAGCTCACGCAGCTCGTTGGCCTTGGTACCGGTCGCCATCACGACTCACCTGCCTCGCGCCGCACGATCCGGCACTTCATCGGAAGCTTGTGAGCAGCGCGGGTGAGCGCCTCACGAGCAATCTTCTCGTTCGGGTAGGACAGCTCGAACATCACCCGACCGGGCTTGACGTTCGCGATCCACCACTCCGGAGAACCCTTACCGGAACCCATGCGGGTTTCGGCCGGCTTCTTCGTCAGCGGACGGTCCGGGTAGATGTTGATCCAGACCTTGCCGCCACGCTTGATGTGACGGGTCATGGCGATACGAGCTGCCTCGATCTGCCGGTTCGTCACGTACGCGGCGGTGACGGCCTGAATGCCGTACTCACCGAAAGCGACCTCGGTACCGCCCTTGGCCATACCGTTGCGCTTGGGGTGGTGCTGCTTGCGGTGCTTGACCCTGCGCGGGATCAGCATGACGGTCAGGCCTCCGTTCCGCCGGTAGAAGGAGCGGCCTCGGCAGCCGGAGCAGCCGGGGCGTCGGCCTTGGCCGCCGCCTCGGGCTGTGCCTGCTGCTGCGGCTTGCGGCCACCACCGCGACGGTCGCCACCACCACGGCGCGGACGGTCGTTGCCGCCGCCGCGCGAGGGGCGGTTGCCCGCACGGGCAGCCGCGTTCTCGGCACGGACCTCGGCGATGTTCTTCACATCGCCCTTGTAGATCCACACCTTGACGCCGATGCGGCCGAAGGTGGTCTTGGCCTCGAAGAACCCGTAGTCGACGTTCGCGCGAAGGGTGTGCAGCGGCACACGGCCCTCGCGGTAGAACTCCGAGCGGGACATCTCGGCGCCGCCGAGACGGCCACCACACTGGATCTTGATGCCCTTGGCGCCGGCCTTCATCGTCGACTGCATGCTCTTGCGCATGGCACGACGGAAGGAGACACGGGAGGACAGCTGCTCTGCGACGGCCTGGGCCACCAGCTGAGCGTCCGTCTCCGGGTTCTTCACCTCGAGGATGTTGAACTGGATCTGCTTGCCCGTCAGCTTCTCGAGCTTGCCGCGGATCCGCTCCGCCTCGGCGCCACGACGGCCGATCACGATGCCCGGACGGGCGGTGTGAACGTCGACGCGAACCCGGTCACGGGTGCGCTCGATCTCGACCTTGGAGATGCCGGCCCGCTCCATGCCCTGCGTGAGCAGGCGGCGGATCTCGACGTCTTCCTTGACGTAGTCCTTGTACAGCTTGTCGGCGTACCACCGGGACTTGAAGTCCGTGGTGATGCCGAGCCGGAACCCGTGCGGGTTAACCTTCTGGCCCATTACCGGGTTCCTTCCTTGCTGCTGACGACCACCGTGATGTGGCTGGTCCGCTTACGGATCCGGTAGGCGCGACCCTGCGCACGCGGACGGAACCGCTTGAGAGTCGGGCCCTCGTCGACGTACGCCTCGGAGATGACGAGGCTGTCGGCGTCGGTGTGGTCGTAGTTGTGCGCGGCGTTGGCGATGGCGCTGTCGAGCACCTTGCCCACCGGCACACTCGCGGCCTGCGGAGCGAAACGCAGGACCGCCTGAGCCTCCGTGGCACTCATGCCACGGACAAGGTCCACCACCCGGCGGGCCTTCATGGGCGTGACACGCACGTAGCGCGCCTGGGCCCTGGCTTCCATGGTTGTCCCTTCGATGTCAGTCATAAGTCTTCGCACTCCGCCGATCAGCGACGACGCGACTTGCGGTCGTCCTTCACGTGGCCGCGGAAGGTGCGGGTCGGCGCGAACTCGCCGAGCTTGTGGCCGACCATCGACTCGGTGACGAACACCGGGACGTGCTTGCGGCCGTCATGCACCGCGATCGTGTGGCCGAGCATGGCCGGGACGATCATGGAGCGGCGGGACCAGGTCTTGATGACGTTCTTGGTGCCGGCTTCGTTCTGTACGTCCACCTTCTTGCTCAGGTGGTCGTCGACGAAGGGCCCCTTCTTGAGACTGCGCGGCATCTAAACCCGCTCCTAGCGCTTCTTGTTCGTCTTGCGGCGGCGGACGATGTACTTGTTGCTCGCCTTCTTCGGCGAACGAGTACGTCCTTCCTTCTTGCCCCACGGCGACACCGGGTGGCGACCACCGGAGGTACGACCCTCACCACCACCGTGCGGGTGGTCGATCGGGTTCATGACCACACCGCGGACGGTCGGGCGAACGCCCTTCCAGCGCATACGGCCGGCCTTGCCCCAGTTGATGTTCGACTGCTCGGCGTTGCCGACCTCGCCGACTGTGGCGCGGCAGCGGACGTCGACCAGCCGGATCTCACCGGACGGCATGCGCAGGTGGGCCATGCGGCCCTCCCTCGCGAGCAGCTGCACGGAGGCACCTGCGGAGCGGGCGAACTTGGCCCCGCCACCCGGCCGCAGCTCGATGGCGTGCAGCACGGTACCCACCGGGATGTTGCGCAGCGGCAGGTTGTTGCCCGGCTTGATGTCGGCGTTCGGGCCGTTCTCGACGCGGTCGCCCTGCTGGAGCTTCGCCGGCGCGAGGATGTAGCGCTTCTCGCCGTCAGCGTAGTGCAGCAGCGCGATGCGCGCGGTGCGGTTGGGGTCGTACTCGATGTGCGCGACCTTGGCCGGCACGCCGTCCTTGTCGTGACGACGGAAGTCGATCACTCGGAAGGCGCGCTTGTGGCCACCGCCCTGGTGGCGAACGGTCACACGACCGGCGTTGTTACGGCCGCCCTTGCTGTGCAGCGGGCGGACCAGCGACTTCTCCGGCGTGGACCGCGTGATCTCGACGAAGTCGGCGACGCTGGAGCCACGACGGCCCGGGGTCGTCGGCTTGTACTTGCGGATACCCATTTCTCAGTCCTCGTCCGATATCGGACGGATCGACTCCGTTAGGAGACCGGCCCGCCGAAGATGTCGATACGGTCGCCCTCGGCGAGGGTCACGATGGCGCGCTTGGTGTCTGCGCGCTTTCCGTAACCGGTCCTGGTGCGCTTGCGCTTGCCCTGGCGGTTGATCGTGTTCACTCCGACAACCTTGACCGAGAAGACAGACTCGACGGCCTGCTTGATCTGGGTCTTGTTGGCCCGGGTGTCCACGATGAACGTGTACTTGCCCTCGTCCAGCAGTGCGTAGCTCTTCTCCGAGACCACGGGCTTGAACAGAATGTCCCGCGGGTCGCTGAAGGTCTTGCTGGTGACGGTTGCCTCGCTCATCAGGCTTCGCTCCCTTCGAGCTCAGCCCCGGCAGCGGTACGGCTGGCCACGAAGGCGTCGAAGGCGGCCTTCGTGAAGACCACGTCGTCGGAGACGAGCACGTCGTACGTGTTCAGCTGGCCCGGCTCCAGGACGTGCACCTGGGGCAGGTTGCGGGCGGAGAACCACGAGGCATCGTCCGACCGGTCGGCGACCAGGAGCACGTTCTTGCGCTCGCTGACCTTGCCGAGCAGGGTCTTCGCTGCCTTGGTGGAGATCTCGCCCTCGACCACGCCGGTGACGACGTGGATGCGGTTGTGGCGGGCCCGGTCCGACAGGGCACCGCGCAGGGCGGCGGCCTTCATCTTCTTCGGGGTCCGCTGCGAGTAGTCGCGCGGCACGGGGCCGTGGACCACGCCACCGCCGGCGAACTGCGGCGCGCGGGTCGAACCCTGACGGGCACGGCCGGTGCCCTTCTGGCGGTACGGCTTGCGGCCACCGCCGCGCACCTCGCCACGCGTCTTGGTCTTGTGCGTGCCCTGGCGGGCCGCGGCCAGCTGCGCGACAACGACCTGGTGGATCAGCGGAATGCTGGTCCTGGCGTCGAAGAGCTCGGCGGGGAGCTCGACGGTGCCGGTCTTGTCGCCTGCCGGCGAAAGAATGTCAACGGTGCTCATCTTTACCTCAGGCCCCCTTGGCCGCGGTACGGACCAGGACGAGGCCGCCGTTCGGACCAGGAACCGCGCCCTTGATGAGCAGCAGGCCCTTCTCCGCGTCAACGGCATGAACGGTCAGGTTCTGGGTGGTGACCCGCTCGTTGCCCGCGCGACCGGCCATGCGCATGCCCTTGAAGACACGGCCCGGGGTTGCGCAGCCACCGATGGCGCCCGGCTTGCGGTGCACGCGGTGGGCACCGTGGGATGCCTTGCCGCCGCGGAAGCCGTGACGCTTCATCACACCGGCGGTGCCCTTGCCCTTGGACTTGCCCGTCACGTCGACCTTGATGCCCGACTCGAACACCTCAGCCGTGAGCTCCTGGCCCAGGGTGAATTCGGTGGAGTCGGCGGTACGGATCTCGACGAGGTGGCGCCGGGGGGTGACGTCCGCCTTGGCGAAGTGGCCCTTGAGGGGCTTGTTCACCTTGCGCGGGTCGATCTCGCCGAAGGCGATCTGGACGGCCTCGTAGCCGTCCCTTTCTGCACTGCGCACCTGGGTCACGACGCAGGGACCGGCCTTGACCACGGTGACCGGGACGACACGGTTGTTCTCGTCCCAGACCTGGGTCATGCCGAGCTTCTCGCCCAGGAGGCCCTTGATGTTCTTAACCATCTCTCGACACCCCTCAGAGCTTGATCTCGATGTCGACGCCGGCCGGAAGGTCCAGACGCATCAGCGAGTCAACGGTCTTGGGAGTCGGGTCGAGGATGTCGATGAGGCGCTTGTGGGTGCGCATCTCGAAGTGCTCGCGCGCGTCCTTGTACTTGTGCGGCGACTTGATGACGCAGTACACGTTCTTCTCTGTGGGCAGCGGCACCGGGCCTGCGACCGACGCACCAGTACGAGTCACCGTCTCGACGATCTTCTTCGCCGAGTTGTCGATGACCTCGTGGTCGTAGGCCTTGAGCCGGATGCGGATCTTCTGTCCCGCCATGGCTACTTCGTAGTCCTGTCTCTCGTGAAAGCTCTGGAACCCGGTGGAACTCCACCCCTGTCCGACCCACGCGGTCGGGCGTGTCGCAACCCTTCCCGTACTTCTCCGCATGACTCCACGCGGAGAAATCCCTTGGAAAGGGGAGGAGCTGGGGGTAGGCAAAACCCACCGAATGCCTGGCTGGAAGCCCCTCCCGCACTTCCCGAAAGATTCCCGTACTTCCACCCCTGATCAGGGGCGACGAGTACGTGGGACTCGCTTCCGGTCCTCCCGGCGGGAGGCGCACGGCATCGGCACTCAACCGAGCAACCTGGTTAGTGTGCCATAGCGGGCACCGGGAGGGCCAATCGGCCCAGTCCCCACCCCGCGACCTCCTCACACCGTGACAGGCATCACAGTTCAAATCTCTTGCGCTCGTGCGGAGTTGAGCCGCCAGTCCCGGGCCCCGTCGAGGGTGGCCGCGTACACCGTGCGGGCGATACGCGCGCCCCAGCGGCTGCGCGGACCGGCGAACGGCTCGGCCGTCCCGCCGGCAGCCGGCACCGGCGCGACCACGCACACCGCGTCCGACGGAGTCCCCGAGCAGTCCGCACCTGCGTCCAGCAGCGCCTGCACCTTGGCCTCGGTGGCGGTCGCGACGGCGTTCACCAGAGCCGCATCACTCAAAGGAACGGCGACCACGAGCACGGTGTTGACGGTCCCCGCCGCAGGCGGCCCCGGCAGCCCCGGTGGCCGTTCTGCGGCCCAGCCGCGGACCCCGAGTCCCGTGGTCACCACGGTACGCACCCCCGCTTCCTCGGCCTCCGTGAACCGCGCCACCTGCGCAGCGGTCATCAGGCCTGCTCCGGCCCCCTCCAGCCCCGCGGTGCGGGCGAGTTCGGCGAGGTGCGCGGCGGGGTCGGTACGGCAGTAGCCGGGCGGCACCTGCGCGTTGAGCACCCAGCCCCGCTCCCCCAGACCGCCGCCCAGCACGGCGGAGGAACACACGCGCTGCCCGGGGCCCAGCCGCCACACCAATTGCGGAAGACTCACCCCGGCCTCCTCCCGCACCGTCAACTCCGGTGCGCAGAGGCCGACTTCGGGGAACACGTCCATCCGGGGCTCCGGTCTCTCGGTGGAACCGGCCTCTCGGCCCGGGCCCGCGCGAAAGGGCCCGTACGACCGAGGTCGCACAGGCCCTTCACGTGGTACTGGTACTGCGAGCCCTTACGGGCCGGGGGTCACTTGGTGATCTTGGTGACCTGGCCGGCGCCGACGGTCCGGCCACCCTCACGGATGGCGAACTTGAGGCCCTCCTCCATGGCGACCGGCTGGATCAGCTGGACGGACATGGTGGTGTTGTCGCCCGGCATGACCATCTCGGTGCCCTCGGGGAGGGTCACGACGCCGGTCACGTCGGTGGTACGGAAGTAGAACTGCGGGCGGTAGTTGTTGAAGAAGGGGGTGTGACGACCACCCTCGTCCTTCGACAGGATGTACGCCTGCGCCTCGAACTCCGTGTGCGGGGTGACGGTGCCCGGCTTGATGATGACCTGGCCGCGCTCGACGTCCTCGCGCTTGATGCCGCGGAGGAGCAGACCGACGTTCTCACCGGCCTGGCCCTCGTCCAGCAGCTTCCGGAACATCTCGATGCCGGTCACCGTGGTGGTGGTCTTCTCGGTCTTGATGCCGATGATGTCGACAGTCTCGTTGACCTTGAGGATGCCACGCTCGATACGGCCGGTGACGACCGTACCGCGACCGGTGATCGTGAAGACGTCCTCGATCGGCATGAGGAACGGCTTGTCGACCTCGCGCTCCGGCTGCGGGATGGCCTCGTCCACGGCCTTCATCAGGTCGAGAACGCTCTGGCCCCACTCGCCGTCGCCCTCGAGGGCCTTGAGCGCCGAGACCTTGACGACCGGCAGGTCGTCGCCCGGGAACTCGTACTCGGTGAGGAGTTCACGGACCTCGAGCTCGACGAGCTCCATGATCTCCTCGTCGTCCACCATGTCGGCCTTGTTCAGGGCGACAACGATGTACGGAACGCCGACCTGGCGGGCCAGGAGCACGTGCTCCTTGGTCTGCGGCATCGGGCCGTCGGTGGCGGCGACCACGAGGATGGCGCCGTCCATCTGAGCGGCACCGGTGATCATGTTCTTGATGTAGTCCGCGTGACCCGGGCAGTCGACGTGGGCGTAGTGACGGCTCTCCGTCTGGTACTCGACGTGCGCGATGGAGATCGTGATACCGCGCTGGCGCTCCTCGGGCGCCTTGTCGATGTTCTCGAAGGCCGAGGCCTCGTTGATGTCGGGGTAGGCGTCGTGCAGCACCTTGGTAATGGCCGCCGTGAGGGTGGTCTTACCGTGGTCGATGTGACCGATGGTGCCGATGTTGACGTGCGGCTTAGTCCGCTCGAACTTCGCCTTCGCCACTGGGGTCCTCCTGTGGACTGGTGCTGTACGCCTCCGCAGTTTACGGAGGGTTCCAGGTGGTCGTACCGAACCGGCCAGGACCCCTAGGGGGACGCCCTTGGCCTGTTCGCTCTTAAGGGCTGGCTGCCGGGGCCGGCACGGACCGTCTGGCGGACCGCACCGGTAACCCGAATGCCTTTTGCTACAGCCTAAGGGCTGTGACTTCGGCTTCTAGCCGAGGTCACTCACCCTTGGCCTTCGCGATGATCTCCTCGCTGACGTTCTTGGGAACCTCGGCGTAGGAGTCGAACTGCATGGAGTAGCTCGCGCGACCGGAGGTCTTGGAGCGAAGGTCACCGACGTAACCGAACATCTCCGACAGCGGGACGAGTCCCGTGACGAGCTTGGCGCTGCCGCGGTCCTCCATGGCCTGAACCTGTCCGCGACGGGAGTTGATGTCGCCGATCACATCGCCCATGTAGTCCTCGGGCGTGGTGACCTCGACCTTCATCATCGGCTCGAGCAGGGCCGGGCTGGCCTTGCGTGCGGCCTCCTTGAAGGCGATCGAACCGGCGATCTTGAACGCCATCTCCGAGGAGTCGACGTCGTGGTACGCACCGTCGAGCAGGGTCACGCGGACGCCGGTCAGCGGGTAGCCGGCGAGCACGCCGAACTCCATCGCATCCTGGCAGCCGGCGTCCACCGAAGGGATGTACTCCCTGGGGATACGGCCACCGGTGACCTTGTTGACGAACTCGTAACCGTCGCCCTCGAGCGGCTCGATCGCGATCTGCACCTTCGCAAACTGGCCGGAACCACCGGTCTGCTTCTTGTGCGTGTAGTCGTGCTTCTCGACGGACTTGCGCAGTGTCTCGCGGTACGCGACCTGCGGCTTGCCGACGTTGGCCTCGACCCGGAACTCCCGCTTCATACGGTCGACCAGCACGTCGAGGTGCAGCTCGCCCATACCCGCGATGATGGTCTGGCCGGTCTCCTCGTCGGTCTTGACCTGGAAGGACGGGTCCTCCTCGGCCAGCCGCTGGATGGCCACACCCAGCTTCTCCTGGTCGCCCTTGGTCTTCGGCTCGATGGCGACCTCGATCACCGGGGCCGGGAACTCCATGGACTCCAGGATGACCGGGCTGCCCTGGTCGCAGAGCGTCTCACCGGTGGTGGTCTGCTTGAGACCCATCACGGCGATGATGTCGCCGGCGCCCACCGACTCGATCTCCTCACGCTTGTTCGCGTGCATGCGGTAGATCTTGCCGATGCGCTCCTTGCGGCCCTTGACCGAGTTGAGCACCGCGGTGCCGGAGACCAGACGACCGGAGTAGACGCGCACGAACGTGAGCTTGCCCAGGTGGGGGTCGCTCGCGATCTTGAACGCCAGGCCGGCGAAGGGCTCCTCGTCGGACGGCTTGCGCTTGATGACCGTCTCCGGGTCCTTGACGTCCTGGCCTTCGACGGCCTCGACGTCCAGGGGCGACGGCAGGTAGCGCACGACCGCGTCGAGCAGGGGCTGAACGCCCTTGTTCTTGAACGCGGTTCCGCAGAACACCGGGGTGACCGTGGTCGTGCCCTCGGCGCCCGTGGACGCCAGGGTGACGCGGCGGATGGCGGCCATCAGCTGCTCCTCGGTGGGCTCGACGCCCTCGAGGTACAGCTCCATCATCTCGTCGTCGTTCTCCGAGACGGCCTCAAGGAGCTTGCCGCGCCACTCGTCGGCGCTCTCCTTGTGGGTGTCGGGGATCTCGACGACGTCGTAGGCCTCACCGAGCTTGGTGTCGACGGACCAGACGAGCGCCTTCATCTGGACGAGGTCGACCACGCCCTTGAAGTCCGCCTCTGCGCCGATCGGCAGCTGCATGACGATGGGGGTCGCACCGAGGCGGTCGACGATCATGTCGACGCAACGGTGGAACTCCGCGCCCGTGCGGTCCAGCTTGTTGACGAAGCAGATGCGCGGGACGCCGTAGCGGTCCGCCTGACGCCACACTGTCTCGGACTGCGGTTCCACACCGGCGACACCGTCGAACACCGTCACGGCACCGTCGAGTACGCGCAGCGAACGCTCCACCTCGACGGTGAAGTCGACGTGCCCCGGGGTGTCGATGATGTTGATGGTGTGGTCGACATCGTTCAGCGGCCAGTGACACGTGGTCGCGGCCGAGGTGATCGTGATGCCGCGTTCCTGCTCCTGCTCCATCCAGTCCATGGTGGCTGCGCCGTCATGGACCTCACCGATCTTGTAGCTCACACCGGTGTAGTACAGGATTCGCTCGGTGGTGGTCGTCTTGCCCGCGTCGATGTGGGCCATGATCCCGATGTTTCGGACCCTGGCCAGGTCAAGTGAAGTGGTAGCCATAAGGCTTCAGTCTTCTCTCGGTCTCGATGTGGGTAGCGACTACCAGCGGTAGTGCGCGAAGGCCTTGTTGGACTCGGCCATCTTGTGGGTGTCCTCGCGCTTCTTCACGGCAGCGCCGAGGCCATTGCTGGCGTCGAGCAGCTCGTTCATCAGACGCTCGGTCATCGTCTTCTCGCGGCGGGCGCGGGAGTAACCCACGATCCAGCGCAGTGCGAGAGTGGAGGAGCGGCCGGGGCGAACCTCGACCGGCACCTGGTAGGTGGCGCCACCAACACGCCGCGAGCGGACCTCGAGGGTCGGCTTCACGTTCTCGAGCGCGCGCTTGAGGGTGATGACCGGGTCGTTGCCGGTCTTCTCCCGCAGACCCTCCATGGCGCCGTAGACGATGCGCTCGGCGGTGGAGCGCTTGCCGTGCAGCAGCACCTTGTTGATGAGGGACGTCACCAGAGGAGAACCGTAGACCGGGTCGATGATGACCGGGCGCTTCGGGGCAGGGCCCTTACGAGGCATTCTTACTTCTCCTTCTTGGCGCCGTAGCGGCTGCGAGCCTGCTTGCGGTTCTTGACGCCCTGGGTGTCGAGGGAACCACGGATGATCTTGTAGCGAACACCCGGCAGGTCCTTCACACGGCCACCGCGCACGAGCACGATGGAGTGCTCCTGCAGGTTGTGGCCCTCACCCGGAATGTAGGCAGTGACCTCGATGCCGCTGCTGAGCTTCACACGGGCGACCTTGCGGAGCGCCGAGTTCGGCTTCTTCGGGGTGGTGGTGAAGACACGCGTGCAGACGCCACGGCGCTGCGGCGAACCGTCTAGCGCGGGCGTCTTGTTCTTCTCGACCTTGTCCTGCCGGCCCTTGCGGACCAGCTGCTGGATCGTAGGCACAGTCTCTCCGGTTTCTGTGTGCCGTATCGGTAAATCTAACCTGGGCCACCTCACCGACCCACGCGGTCGGGTGTGTCGAAGCCACCACGTCTCTCATCGAGGAAAACTCCGCCGACTTGGAGAGTGTGTGATCCCGGTGTCTCCACTCGTATCCAGCAGAACCGCTTCACCAGGGAAGGGGTCGCGGACACGAGCCATCGCATGAGCGCAGGGGACACCCCAGGCACAAGGTCAGAGCGTACCGACCGCGCAGGCTCCGGTCAAAATCGATGCGGAGCGGCGGGCCGGCCGGAGGGCGCGACCCTGTGCAACGGGGCCGCGCGAGGAACGTACGCGCACAAGGAGCCCCCGCCTGTCCGCGGGCACTCGGCGCAACTCTGCCCGGCCTCGAACAGAACCAAACCTCGGCGCTCCGGCAGGAAAGAGAAATGCTCCTCCTCCGACAGCTTCGACGGGTCAGGCCGCCAGCACCGCGATCAGGATGAACAGCGACCAGAAGGCCATACCGAGGTAGCCGAGGACCAGGCCCGCAGTGGCCATGCCGTCGCCCTTCTCGGTCCTGCCCTGCATCTCCGCACGGGCCTTGTGGCCCAGAATCACCGCGGGCAACGACGTCAGCCCCCAGGTCATCGGCGTCAGCACGCCGCACACCAGCGCCCCGACAGCCGTGCCGTTCGTCGAGGTGGGCGGCGGCAGGGCCGCCCAGTTCCGCTGCGGCATCGGGGCCGGGCGGAACGCCTGCGGCACCACCGCCATCGGCTGCTGCTGGTAGCCGGTCATCGGCACCGGACCCTGCGGCAGATCGACGATCATCGGCTGGATGTCGGCGTACGTGGCCGCCCGGTGCACGCGATCGAGCCGGTGGTCGTACTCCTCCTTGCTCAGTCGACCCTCCGAGTAGCCGGCCTTGAGCACGTCGGCAGCGCGCTCACGGTCGGAATCCGATGCACGCATCATCGGATTGTGACCGGGCTGCCCCTGCCCCGCGCCGTGCCAGTGGAGCGACATCCCCAGCACCTCCCCGCCTTAGACCGAGTACTGTCCCCATGTTCCATGACGACTGGGCCCGGTGGGGAGTTCCGGGCAGGACCGTATGAGAACGCCGACACAGCCGTCACAGATACGAGACCCGGCGGCGCGCGGGAATCCCGAATCGTGTGCGCCCGTGTACGGGGCAAACGCCGAGAGGCGGCTCTCCACCCCCGAAGGAGTGGAGAACCGCCTCTGGCGGAACGCTCGCGCCCTACTGGTTGTACGGACCGTAGTCGTAGTCCTCCAGCGGTACGGCCTGGCCGGAGCCGGTGCCGAACGGCGAGTAGTCGATGTCGTCGTAGCCGACGGCCGAGTACATCGCGGCCTTGGCCTCCTCGGTCGGCTCGACCCGGATGTTGCGGTAGCGGGACAGGCCCGTACCGGCCGGGATGAGCTTACCGATGATGACGTTCTCCTTGAGGCCGATCAGGGAGTCCGACTTGGCGTTGATCGCCGCGTCGGTGAGCACCTTGGTCGTCTCCTGGAAGGACGCCGCCGACAGCCACGACTCGGTGGCCAGCGAGGCCTTGGTGATACCCATCAGCTGGGGACGGCCGGAGGCCGGGTGGCCACCGGTCTGCACCACGCGACGGTTCTCGCCCTCGAACTTGGTCCGCTCGACCAGCTCGCCCGGCAGTAGCTCCGCGTCACCGGACTCGATGATCGTCACGCGGCGCAGCATCTGCCGGATGATGATCTCGATGTGCTTGTCGTGGATCGCCACGCCCTGCGAGTTGTAGACCTTCTGCACTTCCTGGACCAGGTGGACCTGGACGGCCCGCTGACCGAGGATGCGCAGCACGTCGTGCGGGTTGATCGCACCCACGGTCAGCGCCTGGCCGACCTCGACGTGGTCGCCGTCGTGCACCAGCAGACGGGCACGCTTGGAGACCGGGTAGGCCGCCTCCTCCGCGCCGTTGTCCGGGGTGACGATGACCTTCTTGGTCTTGTCCGTCTCGTCGATGCGGACACGGCCCGCGACCTCCGAGATCGGCGCGACACCCTTGGGCGTACGGGCCTCGAAGAGCTCGACCACACGCGGCAGACCCTGGGTGATGTCGTCACCGGCCACACCACCGGTGTGGAAGGTGCGCATCGTCAGCTGGGTGCCGGGTTCACCGATGGACTGGGCGGCGATGATGCCGACCGCCTCACCGATGTCGACCAGCTTGCCGGTGGCCAGCGAACGCCCGTAGCACATGGCGCAGGTGCCGACCGTCGACTCACAGGTGAGGATCGAACGGGTCTTGACCGTCGAGATGCCGTGCCGGACCAGCTCGTCGATGAGCACGTCGCCGAGGTCGGTACCGGCCGGGCCGAGCACCTTCCCGTCGACCACGATGTCCTCGGCGAGGCAGCGCGCGTACACGCTGGTCTCGACGTCCTCGGCCTTGCGCAGCACACCGTCCGCGCCCTTGGCCGCGATCTCCAGCTTCAGGCCGCGCTCGGTGCCGCAGTCCTCCTCGCGAATGATCACGTCCTGGGAGACGTCGACCAGACGACGGGTGAGGTAACCGGAGTCAGCGGTGCGCAGGGCGGTGTCGGCCAGACCCTTGCGCGCGCCGTGCGTGGCGATGAAGTACTCCAGCACGGACAGACCGTCCCGGTACGAGGCCCGAATCGGCTGCGCGATGGTCTCGTTCTTCGCGTTCGACACCAGACCGCGGATACCGGCGATCTGACGCAGCTGCATCATGTTTCCTCGGGCACCGGAGTCGATCATCATGAAGATCGAGTTGGTGCGCGGGAAGTGCGCCTGCATCGCCTCGGTGACCTCGTTGGTCGCCTTGTTCCAGACGACGACCATCTCCTGGTTGCGCTCGTCCCGGGTGATCAGACCGCGCTCGTACTGCTTCTGGATCTTCTGCGCCTGGCCCTCGTAGTTCTCGAGGATCGCCGGCTTCTCCGGCGGGCCGACGATGTCCGAGAACGCGACCGTGACGCCCGAGCGGGTGGCCCAGTGGAAACCGGCCGCCTTCAGGTTGTCCAGCGTCGCGGCGACCGCCACCTTCGGGTAGCGCTCGGCGAGGTCGTTGACGATCGCCGAGAGCTGCTTCTTGCCGACCGTGTAGTCGATGAAGGGGTAGTCCTCGGGCAGCAGCTCGTTGAAGAGCGCGCGACCCAGGGTCGTGCGGATCCGGAAACCGCTGCCGATCTGCCAGTCCGGCTCGCCGTCCTCGGCCGCCGGCGACTCGAAGCCGAGCGGAGGCACGGAACCGATCGGGAAGTTGATGTCGACCTTCGCCTGGAGCGACAGCTCGCCGGCGTCGAAGGCCATGATCGCTTCCGCGGTCGAGGCGAACGCCCTGCCCTCGCCCTTGACCACGCGCTCCTCCTCGTCGGTGGTGAGGAAGAACAGGCCGAGCACCATGTCCTGGGTCGGCATGGTGACGGGACGACCGTCGGCCGGCTTCAGGATGTTGTTCGACGACAGCATCAGGATGCGCGCCTCGGCCTGGGCCTCGGCGGACAACGGCAGGTGGACGGCCATCTGGTCACCGTCGAAGTCCGCGTTGAACGCGGTGCACACGAGCGGGTGAATCTGAATGGCCTTGCCCTCGACCAGCTGCGGCTCGAAGGCCTGGATGCCGAGGCGGTGCAGGGTCGGCGCACGGTTGAGCAGCACCGGGTGCTCGGAGATGACCTCTTCGAGCACGTCGTACACCACGGTCCGCTGACGCTCGACCATGCGCTTCGCCGACTTGATGTTCTGCGCGTGGTTCAGGTCCACCAGGCGCTTCATCACGAACGGCTTGAAGAGCTCCAGCGCCATCGCCTTGGGCAGACCGCACTGGTGCAGCTTCAGCTGCGGGCCGACGACGATCACGGAACGGGCCGAGTAGTCGACGCGCTTGCCGAGCAGGTTCTGACGGAAGCGGCCCTGCTTGCCCTTCAGCATGTCGCTGAGGGACTTCAGCGGGCGGTTGCCCGGACCGGTGACCGGTCGACCACGGCGGCCGTTGTCGAACAGTGCGTCGACGGCCTCCTGGAGCATCCGCTTCTCGTTGTTCACGATGATCTCGGGCGCACCGAGGTCGAGCAGACGCTTGAGACGGTTGTTCCGGTTGATGACCCGGCGGTACAGGTCGTTCAGGTCGGAGGTGGCGAAGCGGCCACCGTCGAGCTGGACCATCGGACGCAGGTCCGGCGGGATCACCGGGACGCAGTCCAGCACCATGCCCTTGGGGCTGTTGCGAGTCTGCAGGAAGGCGGAGACGACCTTGAGGCGCTTGAGCGCACGGGTCTTCTTCTGGCCCTTGCCGGTACGGATGATCTCGCGGAGGCGCTCGGCCTCCTCGTCCAGGTCGAAGGTCTCCAGACGCTTCTGCAGCGCGGCGGCGCCCATCGAACCGTCGAAGTACGTGCCGAAGCGGTCACGCAGCTCGCGGTAGAGGAGCTCGTCGCCCTCCAGGTCCTGGACCTTGAGGTTCTTGAAGCGGGTCCAGACCTCGTCCAGGCGGTCGATCTCGCGCTGCGCACGGTCGCGGAGCTGCTTCATCTCGCGCTCGGCACCCTCGCGCACCTTGCGGCGAACATCCGCCTTGGCGCCCTCGGCCTCCAGCTCGGCGAGGTCGTTCTCCTGCTTCTTGGCGCGCGTCTCGAGGTCGGCGTCGCGCCGCTGCTCGATCTGCTGACGCTCGACGGAGACGTGCGCCTCCAGTGACGGCAGGTCGCGGGTGCGACGCTCCTCGTCCACGAACGTGATCATGTACGCCGCGAAGTAGATGACCTTCTCGAGGTCCTTCGGCGCCAGGTCCAGCAGGTAGCCCAGACGGGACGGGACACCCTTGAAGTACCAGATGTGCGTGACGGGCGCGGCCAGTTCGATGTGGCCCATCCGCTCACGGCGCACCTTGGCGCGGGTCACCTCGACGCCGCAGCGCTCGCAGATGATGCCCTTGAAGCGGACGCGCTTGTACTTGCCGCAGTAGCACTCCCAGTCCCGGGTCGGACCGAAGATCTTCTCGCAGAAGAGCCCGTCCTTTTCCGGCTTCAGGGTGCGGTAGTTGATGGTCTCCGGCTTCTTGACCTCACCGTGGGACCACTGACGGATGTCGTCGGCGGTGGCGAGGCCAATTCGCAGTTCGTCGAAGAAGTTGACGTCGAGCACTCTCGTCAATCCCTCTCAGGGTCGAGTCAAAAAGGGGTCTGAACGGGGGTCCGGGGAGAGCCGGGGAGCGTCCTGCTGTCGCGGAACGCTCCCCGGCCAGCCCGTCAGACCTCTTCGACGCTGCTCGGCTCGCGCCGGGACAGGTCGATACCGAGCTCTTCCGCGGCGCGGAAGACGTCCTCGTCGGTGTCACGCATCTCGATGGACATGCCGTCCGAGGACAGCACCTCCACGTTCAGGCAGAGCGACTGCATCTCCTTGATGAGCACCTTGAAGGACTCGGGGATGCCGGGCTCAGGGATGTTCTCGCCCTTGACGATCGCCTCGTAGACCTTCACACGTCCGGTGACGTCGTCGGACTTGATCGTCAGGAGCTCCTGGAGCGCGTACGCGGCGCCGTAGGCCTCGAGCGCCCAGACCTCCATCTCACCGAAGCGCTGGCCACCGAACTGCGCCTTACCGCCCAGCGGCTGCTGGGTGATCATCGAGTACGGGCCGGTCGAGCGCGCGTGCAGCTTGTCGTCGACCAGGTGGTGCAGCTTCAGGATGTACATGTAGCCGATGGAGACCGGGTCCGGGAACGGCTCTCCGGAACGCCCGTCGAACAGCTGCGCCTTGCCGGAGGGCTGGACCATCCGACGGCCGTCGCGGTTGGGCAGGGCGTGGTTGAACAGGCCCGCGAGCTCGTCCTCCCGCGCACCGTCGAAGACCGGGGTCGCGACGTTGGTGCCCGGCGCGACCTCGTCGGCGCCGATCGCCTTGAGACGCTCCATCCACTCCTCGGAGCCCTCGACCTTCCAGCCGCGCGAGGCGAGCCAGCCGAGGTGGATCTCCAGGACCTGGCCCGGGTTCATCCGGGAAGGCACACCGAGCGGGTTCAGGATCACGTCGACCGGGGTGCCGTCCTCCAGGAACGGCATGTCCTCGACCGGCAGGATCTTGGAGATGACGCCCTTGTTGCCGTGGCGGCCGGCGAGCTTGTCACCATCGGTGATCTTGCGCTTCTGTGCCACGTAGACGCGGACCAGCTGGTTCACGCCCGGGGGCAGCTCGTCGCCCTCCTCGCGGTCGAAGATGCGAACGCCGATGACCTTGCCGGTCTCGCCGTGCGGCACCTTCAGCGAGGTGTCGCGCACCTCGCGCGCCTTCTCGCCGAAGATCGCGCGCAGCAGCCGCTCCTCGGGGGTCAGCTCGGTCTCGCCCTTCGGGGTGACCTTGCCGACCAGGATGTCCCCGGCCTCGACCTCGGCACCGATACGGATGATGCCGCGCTCGTCGAGGTCCGCGAGGACCTCCTCGGAGACGTTCGGGATGTCCCGGGTGATCTCCTCCGGACCCAGCTTGGTGTCACGGGCGTCGACCTCGTGCTCCTCGATGTGAATCGAGGACAGGACGTCGTCCTGCACCAGACGCTGGGAGAGGATGATCGCGTCCTCGTAGTTGTAGCCCTCCCACGGCATGAACGCGACCAGCAGGTTCTTGCCGACGGCCAGCTCGCCGTCCTCGGTGGAGGGACCGTCGGCCAGGACCTGGCCCTCGATCACCCTGGCGCCCTCGTCCACGAGCACCTTCTGGTTGAAGGAGGTGCCCTGGTTGGAGCGGTGGAACTTGGAGACGCGGTACGTGGTGTACGTGCCGTCGTCGTTGGCCACGGTGACGTAGTCGGCCGAGACCTCCTGGACGACACCGTCCTTGTCCGCCTTGATGACGTCGCCGGCATCGACCGCGGCGCGGTACTCCATGCCGGTGCCGACCAGCGGCGACTCGGCCTTGATGAGCGGCACTGCCTGCCGCATCATGTTCGACCCCATGAGCGCGCGGTTGGCGTCGTCGTGCTCGAGGAACGGGATCATGGCCGTCGCCACCGACACCATCTGGCGCGGCGAGACGTCCATGTAGTCGACCTCGGTGCCCGGGATGTTGTCGACCTCGCCGCCTCGACGGCGGACCAGCACACGGTCCTCGGCGAAGTGGAGGTCGTCCGTCAGCGGGGCGTTGGCCTGGGCGATGACGTAGCGGTCCTCCTCGCCGGCCGTCAGGTAGTCGACCTCGTCGCTGACGACACCCTCGGTGACACGGCGGTACGGAGTCTCGACGAAACCGAAGGCGTTGACCCGGCCGTAGGAGGCGAGCGAGCCGATCAGGCCGATGTTCGGGCCTTCCGGTGTCTCGATCGGACACATTCGGCCGTAGTGCGAGGGGTGCACGTCACGGACCTCGAAGCCGGCCCGCTCACGGGAGAGACCACCCGGACCGAGCGCCGAGAGACGGCGCTTGTGGGTGAGCCCGGAGATCGGGTTTGTCTGGTCCATGAACTGCGACAGCTGGCTGGTGCCGAAGAACTCCTTGATGGAGGCGACGACCGGCCGAATGTTGATCAGGGTCTGCGGCGTGATCGCCTCGACGTCCTGAGTGGTCATCCGCTCGCGGACAACCCGCTCCATCCTCGCCAGGCCCGTGCGGACCTGGTTCTGGATGAGCTCGCCCACGTTTCGCAGACGGCGGTTGCCGAAGTGGTCGATGTCGTCGGTCTCGACGACGATCTCGTGACCCTCGGCGCTGACCGTCTCGGACTCGCCGGCGTGCAGCTTCACCAGGTACTTGATCGTCGCGATGACATCGGCGTTGGTGAGCACGCCGGAGTTCAGCGGCTCGTCACCGCCGAGCTTCTTGTTGATCTTGTACCGGCCGACCTTCGCGAGGTCGTACCGCTTGGGGTTGAAGTAGAGGTTCTCCAGCAGGGTCTGGGCGGCCTCCTTGGTCGGCGGCTCGCCCGGACGCAGCTTCCGGTAGATGTCGAGGAGCGCATCGTCCTGACCCTGGGTGTGGTCCTTCTCCAGGGTGGCGCGCATCGACTCGTACTCGCCGAACTCCTCGAGGATCTGGTCCGTGGTCCAGCCCAGAGCCTTCAGCAGCACGGTGACGGACTGCTTGCGCTTGCGGTCGATGCGGACACCGACCATGTCGCGCTTGTCGACCTCCATCTCCAGCCAGGCACCCCGGGAAGGGATGATCTTGGCGGAGAAGATGTCCTTGTCGGACGTCTTGTCGACGGAGGAGTCGAAGTAGACACCGGGCGAACGAACGAGCTGCGAGACGACTACGCGCTCGGTGCCGTTGATCGCGAAGGTGCCCTTGTTGGTCATGAGCGGGAAATCGCCCATGAAGACCGTCTGAGACTTGATCTCACCGGTCTCGTTGTTGGTGAACTCGGCCGTGACGAACAGCGGAGCCGCGTACGTGAAGTCGCGCTCCTTGCACTCTTCCAGAGAGTTCTTCGGCGGCTCGAAGCGGTGGTCCCGGAAAGTCAGGGACATCGACCCCGAGAAGTCCTCGATCGGCGAGATCTCTTCGAAGATCTCTTCCAGACCGGACTTGTTGGGGACGTCCTCACCGCGCTCCAGCGCGGCCTCGACGCGGGCCTTCCAAGCGTCGTTGCCGAGGAGCCAGTCGAAGCTCTCGGTCTGGAGCGCAAGAAGGTTGGGAACCTCGAGAGGCTCCCTGATCTTCGCAAAGGAGATACGCAATGGGGCGGTGCTGGCGCCGTTGTTCGAATTGACGGTCGAGGCGTTGCGCGAGGCGGCCAAGAGGGGGTCCTTCCGAGGGCTCGGACTCACTACGCGCATACCGGTGCCCCCGGGTGACGGCAGGAGGCAACTAACAGGCAGCGCAAAGTGTCAGTGTAGCCACAAGGCACACTGATGTCCAGAGCGGATATCCGGAGATCGGCGCAGTGCCTCTCTCTCCCTCCGGGAGGGATCGCTCCCTCGTTGTTCCTCCATTGCCTTCAGGGCCTCGGCCGGGGCTGTGCACCCGGCCCGAGAGGACCCTGCCTTACGCGTCGAGCGGCCTCCTTCGGCGTCTGCCGCAAGACTTCCCACTTCCTCTGCGATCCATGCCTCGGACCCGAAATCGATGTGGATCGTCTGCTGCCGCCAGCCGCCGACCGTCCTCGCCACCCAGGAGCGCCGCCTGTGTGCCGGCCGATCGCTGTCGAGCAGCGTCCTGAGAATCGCTTGCCGTGTGCCGTTCGTCAAGGCCCTGCCGACCGCGGGCGGGGCTGCGAAGCGGTTCGCACCGGCAACGATGATCACCCTACCCCCGGTGCCCCCGGGCGCTCTCGACTGTCACTCGAACACCTGAGAACGCCGAAGGGCGACCACCCCAACGGGTGATCGCCCTTCGTGTGACGCCGTCCCGAACGGAACGGCACCGAGTCAGACGGCTCGCAGAACGGGCCGCGCGAGACTCAGCAGGGTCACTTGACCTCGACAGCGGCGCCGGCGCCCTCAAGGGACTCCTTGGCCTTGGCCGCGGCCTCCTTGGTGACCTTCTCCAGAACCGGCTTCGGGGTGCCGTCGACCAGGTCCTTGGCTTCCTTCAGACCCAGCGAGGTCAGCTCACGCACGACCTTGATGACCTGGATCTTCTTCTCGCCCGCACCGGTGAGGATGACGTCGAACTCGTCCTGCTCCTCCTCGGCCTCGGCAGCGCCGCCGCCCTGGCCCGGAGCGGCAACGGCGACGGCGGCCGGAGCGGCAGCCTCGACGTCGAACTTGTCCTCGAAGGCCTTCACGAACTCGGAGAGCTCGATGAGGGTCATCTCCTCGAACTGCGCGAGCAGCTCGTCCTGGGTGAGCTTCGCCATGGTGGCGATCCTTCCACTAATCGGCTGGTGCCGGATGTACATTGCGGCGGGCGTACGGGCCCGCTGGACTGCTGAGGGTTCTTACTCGGCAGCCTCGGCGGGAGCCGGCGTACCGGCACCGCCCTGCTCGACCTTGTCGCGCAGCGCGTCCGCAGTGCGGACGAGCTTCGTGAGCGGGGCCTGGAAGGTCGCCGCGGCCTTGGCCGTGGACGCCTTCATGCCACCGGCCAGCTTGGCGAGCAGCACCTCGCGGGACTCGAGGTCCGCGAGCTTCTTGATCTCGTCGGCGGACAGCGCCTTGCCATCAAGGACACCGCCCTTGATGACGAGAGCGGGGTTCTCCTTGGCGAAGTCACGAAGACCCTTTGCCGCAACTACCGGGTCACCGGTAACGAAAGCGACAGCCGTCGAGCCCGTCAGGAACTCGTCGAGCGCGTTGACCCCGGCCTCTTTGGCCGCGATCTTGGTCAGCGTGTTCTTCACCACACGGTACTGAGCGTTATCACCGAGCGAGCGGCGCAGCTCCTTGAGCTGAGCCACGGAAAGCCCGGTGTACGCGGTGACCACAGTGGCGTTGGAGTTGCGGAACTTGTCCGTCATCTCCGCCACAGCTGCGACCTTGTCGGGCGTCGCCATGGGCCTCGGCCTCCTTCCGGGTGATGATCGTCAACCGACCTCTCGATCGGTCCTGCGAGCCGGACCGCCCGGATCGGGAGCGAGGACGCCCCACCTGACACGCGCACACGACAAACGCCCCGGCGCAGGCGCACGGGGCGTGGCTCGACCGGATGAATTTCTCCACCGGGAGCTGCTACCTCATTTACCTGCACGGGCCGCCCGCGCCAGCGGGGCCTTCGGACGCCGCACACTAACTGTGCGCGGAGACGACCAGCGGTCTTTGGCTACCGCGCCAGAGTAGACGGAGCAGGGCGGCGCAGGCAAATCCGCCAAGTCTTCCCGTCCCGGCGGCGGTTCACACCTCGCCGGCTCAGGCTCCGAGATCGGCGAACCGCTCAAGCAGCGGCGCCACATCGAAGGTCTCCTCCGCGGGCGGAGCCTTCGCGTTCACCTCGACGCCGTATTCCGAGAGCTTCTGCACCACGGAGATCTTCCCCGCCGGGCTGTCCACAGTGGTGTGGATGCGCAGCGGCAAGTCGTCCTTGACCCAGGCCTCGATGGTGTAGCTCTTCACACCGGAATCGCGCAGATCCTTCAGCAGTGCCGACCGCTCGGACTCGCCGAGCGAATCGAGGCCGCCGCCGGCCTCGGCGGCCTCGGCGGGAGTGACGGTGCCCCGGTAGTGCTCGGCGGTGGCACCGTCGACGCGCTTCTGACCGAGGTGGCGAACGTTCGGTGCGGAGCGCAGCAGGGCCATGATCCGGCTCGGGTCCTGGTTGTTCACCTCACCCAGACCGCCGGCGAGGTCCTTCGCGCCGGCCTCCGCAAGGGCGTCGCCGAGGTCGAGCTTCATCCACTCCTTGCCACCGGGCGCCGTTGCCCCTTTGTTCTGGGAACCGAGGTAGAGGGTGTCCTCCACCCAGACCAGCCGCCCGGAAGCCGGGAGGAAGGAGCTCGCGGCCTCCCCGGTGTCGACTTCGAGGTCGGCCACCAGCGGGCCCCAGCCCATGACACCGGACAGCCGCACGTCACCGACGAGCCCGTTCGGCGACTTGACCGTCGTGGTGACCTTCGCGGAGTCCGCTTCACTGGTCCGCTCGGCCGCTGCCGTCACGGCACTCACAGCGGCGGTACGGGACTTCTCCGACGCGCTCTCGACACCCGAGCCCGCGGGATCGTCACAGCCGGTCAGCAGCAGTGCTCCGGCCAGTCCGGCAGCGTGCACGGCCCCCCTGCGTGTGCTGCTCATGCCCGCCCCTTTCTGCCAACCGTCCGACCGCCGGGCCGAGTTGTCCCGTTCGGTCACCGTAGCGCACGGACTCGAACGACTCCGGCCCCGTTC
This sequence comes from Streptomyces tardus, assembly GCF_018101125.2. GTDB lineage: Bacteria > Actinomycetota > Actinomycetes > Streptomycetales > Streptomycetaceae > Streptomyces > Streptomyces tardus. Next base: position 1,041,597 of record NZ_JAELVF020000001.1, read on the forward strand.
CCTGGTGGGGGAACGGGGCCGGGATGCGTGAGACTCGGCTCACCGCGAGGCTCAGACAGCCTCTTCCGCCACCAGAAGGTTGCGGGTGCGGTTGCCGTCGACCGGGATTCCGGAGCCCATCGTGGTGGTGATGGTCGCCTTCTTCACGTAACGGCCCTTGGCCGCGGACGGCTTGAGACGCATGATCTCGTCGAGCGCCGCCGCGTAGTTCTCCACCAGCGAGGTCTCGTCGAACGAGGTCTTGCCGATGATGAAGTGCAGGTTGGCGTGCTTGTCGACGCGGAACTCGATCTTGCCACCCTTGATCTCGGTGACAGCCTTGGCCACGTCGGGGGTGACCGTACCGGTCTTCGGGTTCGGCATCAGACCACGCGGACCGAGCACCCGGCCGAGGCGGCCGACCTTGCCCATGAGGTCCGGAGTGGCGACGACGGCGTCGAAGTCCAGGCGGCCCTTGGAGACCTCGGCGATCAGTTCGTCAGCACCGACGATGTCGGCGCCGGCGGCTTCCGCGGCCACCGCACGGTCGCCGGTCGCGAAGACCAGGACCCGGGCGGTCTTACCGGTGCCGTGCGGGAGGTTCACGGTGCCGCGCACCATCTGGTCGGCCTTGCGCGGGTCGACGCCCAGGCGCATGGCCACCTCGACGGTGGCGTCGAACTTGGCGGTCGAAGTCTCCTTGGCGAGACGCACGGCCTCAAGCGGCGCGTACAGCCGCGTGTGGTCGATCTTGGCGTCCGCGCTGCGAAGATTCTTGCTGCGCTTCACTTCTGCTCCTGACAGATCTTTGCCTCGCGGACGGACCGCTGAGGCGGGTGGGAGTCGTGGTACGGGCCAGCGCTTGGCCCTGCCACGGTGGTTCAGGCCACGGGGGCACTGAGAGACGGGCGGTTTCAGCCCTCGACGGTGACGCCCATGGAACGCGCGGTGCCGGCGATGATCTTCTCGGCGGCGTCCATGTCGTTGGCGTTGAGGTCGGGCATCTTCGTGGTGGCGATCTCACGAACCTGGTCGCGGGTGATCTTCGCGACCTTGTTGACGTGCGGCTCGCCGGAGCCCTTCTCGACACCCGCGGCCTTGAGGATCATCTTCGCGGCCGGCGGAGTCTTGGTGATGAAGGTGAAGGAACGGTCCTCGTAGACCGTGATCTCCACCGGGATCACCCAGCCACGCTGCGACTCGGTCGCCGCGTTGTAGGCCTTGCAGAACTCCATGATGTTGACGCCGTGCTGACCGAGCGCGGGGCCGACCGGCGGAGCCGGGTTGGCCGCACCGGCCTGGATCTGGAGCTTGATCAGCCCCGTGACCTTCTTCTTCTTCTTGGGAGGCATGCTCTCTCCGGGTCTTGAGTGAGAGTGTTGGTGTCTGCCCGCCGACGTGCCGCCCCGCGAGGGACCGGCTGGTCGCAGGCATACCGCACAACGATAGCCCCTCCCCACCGCGCGAGGAAACCGGCTGGTCAGTGCGGTCGAACAGACGGACGAGCCCCGGGTTCGCGCAGGCAGGAACACCTCTGCGCGGGCCCGGGACGCGCAGGGCCCGAGTCAGGCCGCGGTGTTCGCGCCACCGGCCTACGCCAGCACCCGGCGCAGCGTCTCCTCCAGCCCGGTCGTACAGGCGTGCCGCCGGTCGCCGCGGAACTTCAGGATTCCCTGCTGCTCGGCGTCGTGGAGCCCCGTCAGCTCCTGGGCGAACACCCGCGGCAGGCCGGCCTCCACGAGCGAGTCGACCCAGCCGGACCGGGGGATGGTGACGATCTCCAGCCGGCGGCCGAGTATCGACTCCAGCGCTTCCGCGACTTCCCGCTCGGTGTACTGCGGGCCCTCCAGATCGACGACCTCGCTGCGCGTCGGCGGCTCCAGCAGCGCCCCGGCGGCGGCCCGGCCGATGTCGGCGGTGGCGATCATCCGAGTGGGGACGTCGACTGTGTCGCCGAAGACCGGGTACACACCCGCTCCGAGCACCGCGGGAAGCAGCGTCTCGACCTTCTCCTGGAAGTGCCAGGAGCGGATCGCACTCAGCACGGTGCCCGTACCGCGCAGCAGGTTCTCCAGATGGCAGAGCCAACGGACAGGCCCGGTCCCCTCGGCCAGTTCGGCTCCGATCGAGGAGAGCATCACCACGTGCGGCACCCCGCTGTCGGACACCGCGCCGGCGATCGAGTCGGCCAGCGCACGGTGCTCGACGTCGCCGCCGGTCACGACGGTGGGCAGCAGGACGAACGCGCCGCTGCTCCCGCGCAGCGCCTCCGCGAACGCCTCCCGGTCCCCCAGGTCGGCGGTCGCTGCCTCGGCTCCGAGCCGCGCCGGCCGCTCTCCCCCGGCCCTCTCCCGCACCACCGTCCGGACGGGAGCGCCCCGCTTCAGCAGTTCCTCGGCGACGACCGCGCCAACATGTCCGGTGGATCCGGTGATCGTGTACATCGCATTCCCCTTGGCCCTGGCTGCTCTTGCTCGGTTCCCCTCAGTCAACCGCCGGTAGCTGAGCCGATCCATCGCCGATCCGCGCAGTTCCATGTGTTTGCGTCTACGACTGTCCGGAGCGTCAACGGTTCGCTCAGCCGCCAGCGCGCTGCATGGTCGTCAACTGCGCGCGGCGGCAGGGGCGTTCGCCGCGCGGCAGAGCGGGCGGCGGGAGCCCGGGGAGGGCCGAAGGGTCGGCCATGAGGAAGAGAGCGAAAACGAGAAACGCCCCCGTCCCGCTGTCGTCCAGCGGTCGGGGGCGCTTCTCGATGCCTGCTTGCGAGGCTCAGTTCTTCTGGATCTGGTCGAAGCTCAGCTCGACCGGGGTCTCGCGGCCGAAGATCTCCACCAGGCCCTTGACCTTCTTGGAGTCGGCGTTGATCTCGTTGATCGTCGCCTGGAGGGTCGCGAACGGGCCGTCGGTGACGGTGACCGAGTCCCCGACCTCGAAGTCCAGAACCTGGACCTCGACCTTGCGGCTCGGCGCCGGCTTGCCCTCGGCCTCGGCCGCCTCGCGGGCCGCCTTCTCCTCGGCCTCCGGCGCGAGCATCTTGACGACCTCGTCCAGGGTCAGCGGGTACGGGTCGTAGGCGTTGCCCACGAAGCCGGTGACGCCCGGGGTGTTGCGGACGGCGCCCCAGGACTCGTTCGTCAGGTCCATGCGCACCAGCACGTAGCTGGGGAGCTTGTTCTGGCGGACTGTGCGGCGGTCGCCGTTCTTGATCTGGACGACCTCTTCCTGCGGCACCTCGGCCTGGAAGATGTAGTCCTCGACGTTGAGCGAGACGGCACGCTGCTCGAGGTTGGTCTTCACGCGGTTCTCGTAACCCGCGTAGGTGTGGATCACATACCACTCACCCGGAAGCATGCGGAGCTCTTCACGGAGGGCGACGACCGGGTCGACCGGCTCGGGCTCCTCCTGCTCCGCTGCTTCTTCCTCGCTGTCGGCAGCGTCCGCGTCGGCGGCAGCGTCCGCGGCGTCCGCAGAAGCCTCCGAGGACTCCGCCGATTCGGCCTCGGTCGGCTCGGCGGCTTCCGCGGAGGCGGCAGCTTCGGCCTTGTCCGCGCCGTCCCCTGCGGGTGCCTCCGGGGAGGACGAAGCCTCGACGTTGCCGAGCGAGGCCTCGCCGCCCTTGGTGGGCTCGGCAGGCTCGACGACATCGTTCAGGTTCGGGTCAGACACGGTAGCTGCTTCTTCCTGGCTTTATGGATGTGGAACATACGGATTCAGCGCCGTCCGACGCCTCCGCGGAGCGGTCAGCCAAAGACAAAACTGACGACTTCTCCAAATCCATAGTCAATCACGAACACCAGGCCGATGACGATGAGAACGAAGATGATCACGACGAACGTGTAGGTCAACAGCTGACGGCGCGTGGGCCAGACGACCTTGCGCAGCTCGGCGACGATCTGCCGATAGAAAAGCGCGAGGCGGGCGAACGGGCCCTTCTTGCCCCGCTTGCCCCCGCGACGCGGCTTCTTGTCGTCGGAGGACCGCCCGGGTTCGGGAACCTCGGGGGTGTCCGTGATCTCGGCCACTCGTCCTCACCTGATCCGGGGTCATGGCCGTGCAGCGTCGAGTCCCTGCCGCACGGCCGTGCATTTCAGTACGTACGCATGCACGCACCGTGGTGAAGATGCGTGAGCAGGGCCGGAGGGACTTGAACCCCCAACCGCTGGTTTTGGAGACCAGTGCTCTACCAATTGAGCTACGACCCTTTGTGTGTCCCCAACCTACCCCATCCGCAGGCCGCACCTGATTCACACCTGGTACGGGCACTGCTCGTGGTGACCGGGGCCAACGACGGACGAGTGTACGTGGTCCTGGGCCGGTCGTCGAACACGTAGCTGTGGACGGCCGGTTCGCCCCTGTTCGGGCGGGTGTCGAGCCGGTTTCGGAGCCGCTGCGAGGCACTCTCCCGGGATGCACCGGCGCAGGTCCTCAGAGCCCTGCCGCGGCGTTCGGACGTTCCGCCGGCGCGTCTTGGTTGCGGCGCCGGGGGACGCGGGGCCGGGTCGGCGACCGGGCCCCCGTATCGGAGCACGGGCCGGGCGTATCGCACTGCGGGCTGATGTGCGCGGATCGTCCCCGGCCTGAAACGATGGCTGTATGAGTGCTACAACTCCTTCCGCACAGTCGGACCCCGCACAGTCCTCCGCCACCGTGAGCGCGACCGAGCGCCGGGTGTCGGCGCGGATCGGCTCGATCTCCGAGAGCGCGACGCTCGCCGTGGACGCCAAGGCCAAGGCGCTGAAGGCCGCCGGGCGACCGGTCATCGGCTTCGGCGCGGGCGAGCCCGACTTCCCCACGCCCGACTACATCGTCGAAGCTGCCGTCGAGGCGTGCCGCAACCCGAGGTTCCACCGCTACAGCCCGGCGGGCGGTCTGCCCGAGCTCAAGGAAGCGATCGCGGCCAAGACGCTGCGCGACTCCGGCTATCGCGTCGAACCGGCCAACATCCTGGTGACCAACGGCGGCAAGCAGGCCATCTACGAGGCCTTCGCCGCGATCCTGGACCCGGGTGACGAGGTCATCGTCCCGGCCCCGTACTGGACGACCTACCCCGAGTCCGTACGGCTGGCCGGCGGCGTGCCGGTGCCGGTCGTGGCGGACGAGACCGTCGGCTACCGGACGAGCGTCGAGCAGCTGGAAGCCGCGCGCACGGACCGTACGAAGGTTCTGGTGTTCGTCTCGCCGTCCAACCCGACGGGCGCGGTCTACTCGCGGGAGCAGATCGAGGAGATCGGGCGCTGGGCCGCCGAGCACGGCCTGTGGGTGCTCACCGACGAGATCTACGAGCACCTGGTCTACGGCGAGGCGGAGTTCCACTCGCTGCCGGTCGTCGTTCCGGAGCTGGCCGACCGCTGCATCGTGGTCAACGGCGTCGCCAAGACGTACGCGATGACCGGATGGCGGGTGGGGTGGATCCTCGGCCCGAAGGACGTGGTGAAGGCCGCGACGAACCTCCAGTCGCACGCGACCTCCAACGTCAGCAACGTCGCGCAGGCCGCCGCGCTCGCCGCCGTCTCCGGCGATCTGTCGGCGGTGGAGGAGATGCGCGCCGCGTTCGACCGCAGGCGGCGGACGATCGTGCGGATGCTGAACGAGATCGAGGGCGTCGACTGCCCCGAGCCGGAGGGCGCGTTCTACGTGTACCCGTCGGTCAAGGGCCTGCTTGGCAAGGAGATTCGGGGCCGTCGCCCGCAGACTTCGGTGGAGCTCGCGGCGCTGATCCTGGAGGAGGTCGAGGTCGCGGTCGTACCGGGCGAGGCGTTCGGCACCCAGGGGTACCTGCGGCTGTCCTACGCGCTCGGCGACGACGATCTGACCGAGGGCGTCTCGCGCGTGCAGAAGCTCCTCGCGGAGGCTTCCGACTGACGTCGCACCGCTGGCCTGCCGGCCTTCCGGCGTGATCGGGGTGTTCCGGATTCTTCCGGAACACCCCGATCTGCGTTCGGTTCCGGGCGTGGAGATGTTCGGTTCGGCGCTCGTTCGGGGAAACGGACTTCCGACCCTGTCGACAATGCGGCAAGATCCTGGAATGCAGCAGCAGTTTTCCGGGGAGCGTCCCCCTCAGCCCCGTGCACATGTTCGTGATGTCCGTCAGCTGCCGAAGGCGCATCTGCATCTGCACTTCACCGGCTCCATGCGGCCGGGCACCCTGCTCGAACTGGCCGACAAGTACGGCGTGCACCTGCCGCCGGCCCTGAGCGGAGCGGAGCCTCCCAGGCTCAGGGCGACCGACGAACGCGGCTGGTTCCGCTTCCAGCGGCTCTACGACATGGCCAGGTCCTGTCTGCGCGAGCCGGAGGACATCCAGCGCCTGGTGCGCGAGGCCGCCGAGGAGGACGTGCGGGACGGCAGCCGCTGGCTGGAGATCCAGGTCGACCCCACCTCGTACGCGCCGCGCCTGGGCGGTCTGATCCCCGCCCTGGAGGTCATCCTCGACGCCGTCGCCGCCGCCACCCGCGACACCGGTCTGCCGATCCGGGTGCTGGTCGCGGCGAACCGGATGAAGCACCCGCTGGACGCGAGAACGCTCGCCAGGCTCGCGGTGCGGTTCAAGGACCGGGGCATCGTCGGCTTCGGGCTCTCCAACGACGAACGCCGGGGATTCGCCCGGGACTTCGACCGTGCCTTCGCCATCGCCAGGGACGGCGGGCTGCTCGCCGCACCGCACGGCGGTGAGCTGTCCGGTCCGTCGAGCGTGCGCGACTGTCTGGACGACCTGCACGCCGGGCGGGTCGGCCACGGCGTACGGGCCGCAGAGGACCCGCGGCTGCTGGCGCGGCTGGCGGACGCACAGGTCACCTGCGAGGTGTGCCCGGCGTCAAACGTGGCCCTGGGGGTCTACGAGAAGCCCGCCGACGTGCCGCTGCGCACCCTCTGGGACGCGGGAGTGCCCATGGCGCTCGGTGCGGACGACCCACTGCTCTTCGGCTCCCGGCTGGCGGCGCAGTACGAGCTCGTGCGCGAGCACCACGGCTTCACCGACGTCGAACTGGCCGAGCTGGCGCGGCAGTCGGTGCGCGGCGGTCGTATCGACGAGGCCGAGCGGAAGGCGATCCTGGCGGACATCGACGCCTGGCTCGCGGCGGAGCCGGCCGGGAGCTGAAACCCCGCGGCGGGCCCGGCGGATCGCGTGCCGGGCCGGGCGGCGCGCGCCGGGGCGCACCGACGCGGGCCGGACCGGCACGCGGCGGGAGCGACCGGGCCGCAGCTGGGCCCGTGCCGGCGTACGGCTCCGGACAGGCGTATGCCGGCGGGCAGACGTACGCCGGAGGCTGGGTGCGGGCCCCGGTGGCGCGGGGTCAGAGCGAGCAGCCCACCGTGACCGGCTCGTTGACCAGCGTCACGCCGAAGGCCGCGTGGACGCCGTCGCGCACCTCGCGGGCCAGCGCGAGCAGTTCGTCGGTGCGGGCCTCGCCGCGGTTGGTCAGCGCGAGGGTGTGCTTGGTCGAGATCCGCGCGCGGCCCGTGCCGTACCCCTTGCTGAAGCCGGCGCGGTCGATCAGCCAGGCCGCGGAGGTCTTCACCCGCCCCTCCCCCGCCGGGTACGCGGGCGGCGCCGCGTCCGGGCCGAGCCGCTCGGCGGCGCGGGCGAGGAACTTCTCGTGCTCGGCGAGGGTCAGTATCGGGTTGGTGAAGAAGGAACCGGCGGACCAGGTGTCATGGTCCTCGGGGTCCAGCACCATGCCCTTGCCGGCCCGCAGCTTCAGCACCGTCTCGCGGGCCTGCGCGGCGGGCACGCGGTCGCCGACTGAGACGCCCAGCAGCCTCGCGGTCTCCGCGTAGCGCAACGGCGCGGAGAGGCCTTCCGCGTCCTCCAGCGCGTAGCGGACCCGGAGCACGACGAAGCGGTCCGGCTCCGACTTGAACCGGCTGTGCCGATAGGAGAAGGCGCACTCGGCGGCGGGCACGGTGACGAGGCGGCGCTCGCGGCGGTCGTAGGCGTCGACCTCGGTGACGGTGTCGGCGACCTCCTGGCCGTACGCGCCCACGTTCTGGATCGGGGTGGCGCCGGCCGAGCCGGGGATGCCGGCCATGCACTCGATACCGGCCAGCCCCGCCTCAACGGTGCGGGCGACGGCCTCCGACCAGTTCTCGCCGGCGGCCAGTTCGAGGCCGGTGCCGTCGAGCCGGAAGCCCCGGGTGGCGATCCGCAGGGCGGTGCCGGGGAAGCCCTCGTCACCGATGACCAGGTTGCTGCCGCCGCCGACGATCAGCAGCGGAGTGCCGCGCTCGTCGGCCTCCCGCACGGTCGCGACGACCTCGTCGTCAGTGGTGGCGGTCACCAGCACTCGGGCGGGACCGCCCAGCCGCAATGTGGTGAGCGGGGCGAGGGGGGCGTTGGATTCTTCCTGCACGGGCACAGACTACGGCGCCGCCGTGTCCGCGCCCGCGGTGGACGGGGTGCACGGACGCGGCGGCGCGGCACGTCAGGCCAGGCGCACGACGGCCTGGGCGCGGCCGAGGACCTTCTGGCCCTTGCTGGTCGCGGTCAGATCGACGCGGACCGTACGGGCCTCGTCGTCCAGCTTGGCGGCGACCTTCGCGGACACCTCGATCAGCGCGCCCTGCTCGTCGTTGGGCACGACGACGGGGCGGGTGAAGCGGACTCCGTAGTCGATCAGCGCGCCGGGGTCGCCGGCCCAGTCCGTCACCACACGGGCGGCGGAGGCCATGGTGAGCATCCCGTGCGCGATGACGTCCTCCAGCCCGACCTTCCTGGCGAAGTCCTCGTTCCAGTGAATGGGGTTGAAGTCGCCGGAGGCGCCCGCGTAGCGCACCAGCGCCCCCCGGGTGAGGGGGAAGCTGCGCGGGGGCAGCTCGGTGCCCTTCTCCACGTCGGCGTAGGCGACCTTCGCGGTCATCGGTGTGTGCGCCGTCATCTCAGCTGCCCTCCAGCGAACGCGAGACCAGCTTGGTGAAAGCGGTCACCACCAGCTCGCCCGACTCGTCGTGAACATCGCCGCGGATGTCCAGAATGTCGTTGCCGGCAAGGGACTTGATCGCCTCGATGGTCGAGGTGACGGTCAGCCGGTCGCCGGCCCGCACCGGGCGGTGGTGCACGAACCGCTGGTCGCCGTGGACCACCCGGTCGTAGTCCAGGCCGAGTTGCGGGTCGTGCACGACGTCCTGGGCGGCGCTGAAGCTGATCGCGAAGACGAAGGTGGGCGGAGCGATCACGTCGGGATAGCCGAGAGCCCTCGCCGCTTCCCGATCGGTGTGGACGGGATTGTCCTCCCCGATCGACTCGGCGAATTCCCTGATCTTCTCCCTGCCGACCTCATAGGGATCGGTCGGCGGATAACTCCGGCCGACGAATGCCTGATCGAGCGCCATGACCCCGTGCCTCCTGATACTTCCGCCGACCGACGGAGCCGGTCATCTGAGAGAACCGGTCCGCACAGGATCGGGCCCGGGCCGGGCCGAACGACGAACCGGTCCGAACGAACGGATTCGAACGCGAACGAACCGGTCCGATGAACGAACAACACCGCCGGAACGTGCCGGGACACACACGCGATCGCAGCGAATCCGGCGCGCAACGCCCGGAGGCCGCCCCCTGTTACGGGGACGGCCTCCGGAAACGAGCCTTGTTTATCGCGTCTCGCGATGCGCGGTGTGCGCCTTGCAACGAGGGCAGTGCTTCTTCATCTCAAGACGGTCCGGGTTGTTGCGCCGGTTCTTCTTGGTGATGTAGTTCCGCTCCTTGCACTCCACGCAGGCCAGCGTGATCTTCGGGCGGACGTCGGTGGCAGCCACGTGAGTGCTCCTTGGACGCGGATGGACAGGTGATTAACACAGAAAGAGTAGCCGATCGAAGGGACCGACCCCACAATCGGCTACTGAGAGTGAGTAGCGGCGACCGGACTTGAACCGGTGACACAACGATTATGAGCCGTTTGCTCTACCGACTGAGCTACGCCGCCACGATGCGAGGGCCACCCGCCCTAAGGCGGACGGCCTTGCACATCAGAGCCCCAAAACGGAATCGAACCGTTGACCTTCTCCTTACCATGGAGACGCTCTGCCGACTGAGCTATTGGGGCGAGCGAGGAAGACATTACACGCTCTGCCGCCGAACGTGAAATCCGTATCCGCGGCCCTCGCGAGGGCCCTTCCGACCCCCGCCGGATGCGCCCTCCACACCGCTCCCGAAGGTGCAACACACCACGTCCGTACGACTATTCCCGGCCTGCCGGGGAGCGGGCGGAGAGCGTCCTACCCTCGACGCATTCCATGATCACGCGGCATCCGTCCAGGGTGTCCCGCGTCCATCCGCGCGGGTGCGCGCCCCCGCACACCCGCCAGAGCGAGCGGGAGTGCGATGGCCGACAGTCAGCCGCAGGGGCCGGGAGTGCCCGACCAGCCCAGCCCCACACCGACCGGCAAGGGCCTGCTCCTCACCGGCGCCCGGCTGAAGGACGGCCGCACCGTCGACGTACGGCTGCGCAACGGACGGATCGACGCCGTGAGCGCCGCGGGCAGCCTGCCCCGCGACGAGGCCGACCGGCCGCCCCGGATGGACCTCGCCGGCTATCTGCTGCTCCCGGCGCCCGCCGAACCGCACGCCCACCACGACACCGCACTCACCGCCCCCGCCCGCGGACTGCCGCCCTCCCGCAAGCCGGCGCACATCCAACGGCGCACCACCGATGCGGCGCTGCTCCAGCTCGGCCACGGCGCGACCGCCGTGCGCACCCATGTGCCGATCGGCGGCCGGGACGGTCTTGCCACCCTCCAGGCCGTGCTCGCCGCCCGGCGGGCCCTGCGCGGACTGACCGAACTCACCGCCGTCGCCGTACCCAGGCTGCTCAGCGGGATCGCCGGCGCGGACACGGCGGCGATGGTCGAGGACGCGGTGCGCATGGGCGCCACGGCCATCGGAGGCTGTCCCGACCTCGACCCGGACCCGGCCGAGTACACCGCCACGCTGCTGGACATCGCCGCCGAGCACGGCTGCGCCGTCGACCTGCACACCGACGCACGCGATCCGGCCCGGCTGGCCGAGTTGGCCGGCGCCGTCGGCGGAGTCGGGGCCCCCGTCACCGTCGGCCCGTGCGGCGGTCTCGGCCGGATGGCAGGCCACACGGTCGCGGACGTCGCCGACCGCCTCGCCGCCGCGAACGCGACCGTCACCCTCCTGCCGCAGGGTGGCTGCGCCCTGACCGACCGCCAACTCCCCTTTGCCACAGCGCCGTTGCGCGTGCTGCAGGATGCCGGCGTACGGGTGGCGGCCGGCAGCGGCGCCGTGCGCGACACGGCGAACCCGGTGGGCCGCGGAGACCCGCTGGAGGCCGCGTACCTGCTCGCCGCCCAGGGCGCGGTGAGCGCGGCGGAGGGGTACGAGGCGGTCAGCGCCGGCGCCCGTACCGCGCTCGGTCTGCCGGCGGTACGCGTCGAACCGGGCTTCCCCGCCGAGCTGTTGGCGGTGCGCGGCGAGACGCTGGAGGGCGCACTGTCACTGGCGTACAGCAGGGTCGTACTGCACCGGGGCCGAGTGGTCGCCAGAACGAGCGCGGTGCGGGAGTTCTGCGACGCGGACGCGGCCGGCACGCCCGAACTGCCGCGCCAGGCGCAGGGGTAGCACCAGCGCGGCCGGCACCGGCGTAACGTCGGAGCATGCGCACAGTAATCGCAGGTGGAGCCGGACAGATCGCCCAGCGCCTGGAGCGGCTGCTCCGCTCCAGGGGAGACACGCCCCTCGGGCTGATCCGCAGTCCGCAGAAGGCCGACCTGGTGCAGGAGGCGGGCGCCGAACCGCTCGTCTGCGACCTGGAGTCGGCATCCGTCGAAGAGGTCTCCGAGCTGCTGCGGGGCGCGGACGCGGCGGTGTTCGCGGCCGGTGCGGGACCCGGCAGCGGCGAGGCGCGCAAGGAGACCGTCGACCGGGCGGCGGCCGAGCTGTTCACCGACGCCTCGGCTCGGGCGGGCGTACGGCGGCTGCTGGTCGTCTCGGCCATGGGCGTCGACGGCGAGCCCCCGGCCGAGGCCGACCCGGTGTTCGCCACGTACCTGCGCGCCAAGGGCGCCGCCGACGCGGCCGTCCGGGCCCGCACCGACCTGGACTGGACGATCCTGCGGCCCGGCCGTCTGACCGACGACCCCGGCACCGGCCGGGTAGAGCTCGCCGCGCACACCGGGCGCTCCGAGGTGACCCGGGACGACGTGGCCGCGGTACTGCTCGCGCTGCTGGACGAACCCCTGTCGGTGGGACACACCCTGGAGCTCGTCAACGGGGATGTGCCGGTCGCCGAGGCCGTCGCGGCAGCGGTGCGCTAGCTCCGCGCCGGGCGCGCGGCCGATGCACCCGGCCGCGGCGCCCGGCGGTCCCGGCGCAGGTGCCTGCCCGGCCGGCGCTCCCAGAGGAGGCCGAGAAGCAGCTCCGGGGCGCCCGCGCCGTTCGAGCACCGCACACGGGTTGAACGTCTGATGAAGAGTGTCGAGAACACCGGATGAAAGGTGTCCCAGGAGTGCGTACTCCGGACCGGAACCTGCTGACCCGGCACTTCCGGCGCCACTAGCGTCCGCGACATGAGCCTTCTCCTCCGCAAAGCCGCGCGCCCCGTCCTCGACCGCATCGACCGACGCATCGACCGCAAGGTGCGCAGGGAACTGCGCGACACCAGGGACGAGCTGAAGCGCCTCCGGGAGCAGCAGCACAGCACCGAGCTGCTGCTCGGCAGCGACGGCCGCCGGTTCAACCGCCACCCGGGGCCCGGCCAGATCGCGGCCGTGACGAAGCAGGTCGGCGACGTCACCGGCGAGAAGCACGCGCGCCGCGCCGTCATCCAGGCGTACCGCACGCTCGTCGAGGCGGAGAACCGCGGGGTCGGCCGGATCGCCGGCGGCACCTCCAACATCCTCGGCAAACTCGCCACCGCGCCGCTGCTGCAGCCGCCCAACGGCCGGGTGCTGGAGATCGGCACCCTGTACGGCCTGTTCGCCGGCTGCCTCGCCCGGCAGCTGCTGCGCGCCGGCATCCCGTACGAGCTGACGATCGTCGACCCGATCGCCTCCGTACAGCTCCAGGAGGAAATGACGATCGACGTCGACGCCTCCGGCACCCCGATCAACGAGGACGTCGTACGCGCCAACCTGCACTACACCGGCGTGCTCCCCGACCGGCTCCGCCTGTTGCGCGGCTACTCCACCGACCCGGAGATCCACACCGCGCTGGCCGGCAGCGAGTTCGGCGTGATCGTCGTCGACGGCGACCACTCGGCGCAGGGCGTCAAGGCAGACCTCGAATGGGTCGAGCAACTGGCCGCGCCCGGCGCGGTGGTCGTCGTCGACGACTACGACGACCGCGTGTGGCCCGGCGTCAAGGAGGCCACCGACAAGCACCTCGCCGACGGCGGCAGCCGGTTGCGGAGGATCGGCCAGGTCACCACCAGCGCCTTCCTCCGCGCCGAGTAACCCGCGCTGGGCCGCTGGTGGCCGCCAACCGACAGCGGGAGGTGCTTGCCTGTGCTCCCGCGTGCGGAGGCGGCAGCCCGCCGGGCCTCGGAGCAGCCGGGCGACGTCCCCGTCCTGTGCGCACAGCCGGAACACCCGGCGTGGGGATTGTCCGGTGCTCTGAAAGTTGCCCAGCCCGGCCCCTCGCCGGAGGGAACCCCGGGTCAGCTGGCTCGCTCCCCGCGTCGGCGGGGACGGTCCAGGGTCTCGTCGGATCGCGTACTCGATGGGCTCCCGCTCCCCGCACGCAGGGACGGGTCCGGTGGCTGGGGCTGGGGCTGCACCGGGGCTGGGGCTGGCCGGTCCACATGCGTGGGGAATCGGGGCCGGGCGAGGTTGCGTGGAGTGACCCGGAGCCCCGTTCCCGGAGAGGAGTGGCAGTACTGCATGGGCGCGTCCGGGGCCGGGACTTCCGGGGCCGGAGGGTGCCCCGTCGGGTGGCGGGGCAGCGGTGGACGGGGCGACTCGACGGGGTGCGGGGCTGTCTCGTCACCCGGAACGACGAAACCCCCTTCGACCTGCTGTAACAGCTGGTCGAAGGGGGTTTCCCATCCATGTGGCGGCGCCAGGATTCGAACCTGGGAAGGCTGAGCCGGCAGATTTACAGTCTGCTCCCTTTGGCCGCTCGGGCACACCGCCTGGGATTTGCCGCCCCGGAGCCCTGCTCCGCGGCAACGGGGTAAACACTACCTGATACCCGTGGGTGGTCCGCCACCTGGTTGTTGCGGGGCAGGGGGCCATCCGTCGGGGCTAGGCTGACCCGGCCGGAACGGGAGCGCCGGGCCGGCATCGTCGTCAGCGGAATCTATGTACGAGGAGCCAACTCACGATGGCCGACTCCAGTTTCGACATCGTCTCGAAGGTCGAGCGGCAGGAGGTCGACAACGCCCTGAACCAGGCGGGCAAGGAGATCTCCCAGCGGTACGACTTCAAGGGCGTGGGCGCGTCCATCGCCTGGTCGGGCGAGCAGATCGAGATCAGGGCGAACTCCGAGGAGCGCGCGAAGGCTGTGCTCGACATCTTCCAGTCCAAGCTGATCAAGCGGGGCGTCTCGCTGAAGGTGCTGGACTCCGGGGAGCCTCAGCTCTCCGGCAAGGAGTACCGCCTGGCCTCCTCCCTCAAGGAGGGCATCTCCCAGGAGGACGCCAAGAAGGTCGCGAAGATCATCCGCGACGAGGGCCCCAAGGGCATCAAGGCGCAGGTCCAGGGTGACGAGCTGCGGGTCAGCTCCAAGAGCCGGGACCACCTCCAGGAAGTGATCACCCTGCTCAAGGGCAAGGACTTCGACTTCGCGCTGCAGTTCGTGAACTACCGCTGAGACAGCGGTAGTTGGTCGCCCGACGACCGGTCCCACGAGATGTGGCGACCGGGAGCCCGGGACCGCTGGGCGCAGACGACCGGGCCGGTCGCGTGCGGGGTGATGCCCCGGTTCGCGACCGGCCCGGCCCGCGTGCCGCGCGGGCAGGCCGCCCAGTGCGATGGCTCCGGCACGGCCTGACGGGCGAGTGCCGCACCGCCGTCGACTTCAGTCGCGCACGAGGCCGCGGTCGGATCCGGGAACGCCCCCGGGCTCGCCGGGGCCCGCCACCCTCGGTTCCGGCGCCGTGGCACCTCTGTCCGACCCCCGCGCGGTGGCGGGCGCGAACGTGTCGCGCGCGGTGGCGGCAGCGTCGCCCGACGGGGCGGAGGTGTCGTCCACCGGCTGACCGGTGGGCGTGGTGCCGGTGTGGCGCAGCCGGTGTGCGGCGAGCCCCGCGGTGGCCAGTGCGAGTACAGCGGCCACGAGGGCGGCGACGTTCATGCCGTTGGTGAAGGCCGTACGGGCTGCGGCGAGCAACGTTCGCCCTGCCTCGTCGGGCAGTTGGCCGGCCATCTGTACGGCGCCCCCGAGGGTTTCGGCGGCGGGGCCGTCGGCGAGCGTGTCCCTGATCTCACCGCGGTAGACGGCGGCGCCGATGCTGCCGAGGATCGCCATGCCGAGCGCGCCGCCCAGTTCCGAGGCGCACTCCACGGTGGCCGAGGCGCTGCCGGCCCGTTCGGGCGGAGCGGCGCCGACGACGAGGTCGGTCATCAGGGTCATGACCGCGGCGAGGCCCGCGGAGCACACGCCGATGCCCACCAGCACGTGCCACAGCGGGGAGTCGACCTCCACCCGGACGATCAGCAGCAGTCCTGCGACGGCCAGGCAGAAGCCCGCGGCGATGAGGTACGCGCGGTTGACCGTGCGGGCGAGCGTCACGGCGGCAGGTGCGGCGACCGCGACACCGAGCGGCGGGAGCAGGCTCCACAGCGCGGCGGTGAGCGGACTGTACCCGAGCACCATCTGCAGGTACTGGGTGGTGAAGACCGCGCTGCCCACCATGACGAACATCGCCACCAACTGGCTTGCGAGCGCCGCAGGTACGCCGCGGACACGGAAGAGGTCCGGCGGCAGCATGGGGTGCGGGCAGCGCGACTGTCGTCGCACGAAGAGGACTCCGAAGACCGCGGCAAGCGCCAGAGCGAGCCCGTCCAGCGCCTGGAAGCCGTGGGCGGCTGTCTCCTTGACCGCGTACACCGCGGGCAGGATCGCGGCGAGGGAGAGCAGCGAGCTGAGGCGGTCGAAGCGGCCGGCCCGCTCGTTCCTGGACTCGGGAACCAGGAACGGGGCGAGGGCGAGGAGCGTCAGCATGGCGGGCAGGTTTATCAGGAACACCGAGCCCCACCAGTAGTGCTCCAGCAGCACTCCGCTGATGACCGGGCCCAGAGCGACGCCGCTGCTCAGCACCGCCGACCAGATCGCGATGGCGGTGGCGCGCTGGCGCGGATCGCGGAAGAGGTTGCGGATCAGCGCGAGGGTGGCGGGCATCAGGGTGGCACCGCCGAGCCCCAACAGGGCGCGGGCGGTGATGAGTTCACCCGGACCGTCGGCGTACGCGGCGGCGAGCGAGGCCGCGCCGAACGCCACGGCCCCGATCAGCAGCAGACGCCGGCGCCCGATGCGGTCGCCGAGCGCCCCCATCGTCAGCAGCAGCCCCGCCAGGACGAACGCGTAGATGTCCAGGATCCACAGCTGCTCGGTGGCGGTGGGCCCCAGTTCCTGGGCGATGAACGGAACGGCGAAGTAGAGCACCGAGACGTCCATCGACACGAGGAGCAACGGCAGCAGAAGCACGCAGAGCGCGGCCCACTCTCTGCGCCCCGCACGGGCGGGTGCGGCGTGGGACTGGGTGAAGGAGCGCATGGCATCGACTATACATGCGTCTTATACGCTCGTATAGAACGCCCGTACAAGTCACCTGTCCAAGACACGTGTCCAGGCGCTGGCTAGGCTGCGCGCATGGGACACCGTGAGGACCTGCTGGCCGGCGCGAAGCGCTGCCTGCTGGAGAAGGGGTACGCCAGGACCACCGCGCGCGACATCGTGGCCGCGTCCGGCACCAACCTGGCATCGATCGGCTACCACTACGGCTCGAAGAACGCGCTGATGGCCGAGGCACTGTTCGCCGCCACCAGCGACTGGGGCGATGACGCCGAGCAGGCCCTGGCCGCCGTGCTGCCCGACGGGGCCGGTCGCCGGCAGCACTTCGAGACGGGCTGGACGGTGATCGTCGACCTGTTCCGGAAGCACCGTGCGCTGTGGAGCGCGCAGATGGAGGCAGTGCTGCTCGCGGACCGCGACTCCGCGCTCCGGGAGTTCTTCGCCACGTCCTGGCCGGAGTCGTCGACCGGACTGATCGCGCTGCTGAACGGCGTTCCGGCCAAAGAGGTGACCGAGGAGCAGCGGCGGGTGTTCGGCTCGCTCTACATGACACTGCTCGGCGGGCTGCTGCTGCAGCAGCAGCTGGAGCACTATCCGGTTCCGGACGGGCGGGACCTCGCGCAGGCGATGGCCTGGATCAGCGGCGCGGAAGCAGCGTAGCGGTCAGCCGGCAGGACCGGGACAGCACGCGGCGACGGCGGGGCGGCCACGGCACGTACGCCGGGGGCGCAGCCACGCACGTCGCCGCAGGCACGCGGGCACGCACGAAGCCCAGGAGCGCGCGACGCCGGGGCAGCGCGAAGCGCGGGAGCGCGGGCACGAACGACCGCCCGGGGCGCTGCGGGGTACGGGGCGGGCCCACCGGCACGACCGTGCGGCGCGCTTCGGGCCGCTTGCGCGGTGGGCCGCGGCGAGGGCGCGGACCCCCGTGCCGGAACGGGCCGGACGGGGGTTTGCGGCGGGTGGCGGACGCAGGCGGGTGGGGGTTGCCGACGGGTGGGGTTGCCGGCGGGTACGTCAGCGGGTCGGGACTATCTCGCGGCCGAGCGGCATCAGCGAGACCGGGATCATCTTGAAATTCGCGATGCCCAGCGGGATTCCGATGATCGTCACGCAGAGCGCGACGCCGGTGAATATGTGGCCGAGAGCGAGCCACCAGCCGGCCAGCAGCAGCCACAGCACGTTGCCCACGCACGACGGTGCACCCGCGTCGCGGCGTTCGACCGCCTCATAGCCGAACGGCCACAGGGCGTACCGGCCGATGCGGAAGGAGGCCAGGCCGAAGGGAATGCCGATCACCGTGATGCACAGGATCAGACCGGCGAGCAGGTAGGCCAGGAAGAGCCAAAAGCCGCTCAGGACAAGCCAGATGATGTTCAGAATCGTCTTCACGTCGATCAGCTTCCCATGCGTTCGAGACGGGCGATGCGCTCTTTCATCGGAGGGTGGGTGGCGAAGAGCCCACGGCGCCCGGTGCAGCCGAAGGGGTTGGCGATCATGAGGTGGCTCGCGGTGCGCAGCCGCGGCTCGCCGGGAAGCGGCAACCGGCTCGTACCGACATCGAGCTTGCGCAGGGCGGAGGCGAGGGCGAGCGGGTCGCCGGTGAGCCGGGCGCCGGCCGCGTCCGCCCCGTACTCCCGGGATCTGCTGACGGCCAGGCGGATCACGGTGGCGGCGAGCGGCCCGAGCACCGCGAGCAGCAGCAGCTCGACCAGGCCGGGCCCGTCCTCCTCGGTGCGTCCGAAGGGCAGCAGCCAGGCGAGGTGGACCAGGAGCATCACCGCGGAGGCGAGGCAGCCGGCGACCGAGGCGAGCAGGATGTCGCGGTTGTGGATGTGGCTGAGCTCGTGGGCGATGACACCGCGCAGCTCGCGCTCGTCGAGCAGCCGCAGGATGCCTCTGGTGCAGCAGACGGTGGCGTGCCGGGGGCTGCGGCCGGTGGCGAAGGCGTTGGGGGCGTCGGTGGGCGAGAGGTAGACCCTCGGCATCGGCCGACGGGCGGCGGTGGAGAGCTCCCGCACCACGCGGTAGAGCTCGGGTGCCTCGAACTCGCTGACCGGGCGCGCCCGCATCGCGCGCAGCGACAGTGTGTCGCTGCGCCAGTACGCGAAGCCGTTGAGCCCGATGGCGACGAGGAGGGCGAGGAGGACCCCGGTGCTCCCGAAGACGCTGCCGACGCCCATGATGAGCGCGGACATCAGGCCCAGGAGCAGGGCAGTCCTTGTCCCATTGTGTCGGCCGTGCACGGTTCGCCCTCCAGATGTGCGGCGGGAGGACACCTGCGGTCAGGTGTACCTCCACCCTCCAGCGGACCCTCCCCACTCCCCACAACGCCGGTCCCGGGGCACGGGTTCCCCGAGCGCGTGCACGGGCTGCGCCTCAGCACTGCGGGCACGTCCCGCACACGCTCCCGGCGGGGTCGGCGGGCGGTCGGCAGCGAACCGGTGCGACCGGAGCAGGTCAGAAGAGAGTGGTGGAGGCGAAGCGCAGTGCGAGCTGGGGCAAGCCGGAGAGCACCACGGCCACGCACGCGGTCAGGGCGACGGCGAGCGCCGTGGGGCCCCGCAGCGGGGTGGTGGTACGGGCCCGGACTCCGGAAGCGCTCGCGGGCCGGGTGGCGGGATCGGCCTCGGGCCCGGCTGCGGGATCGGCTGCGGGATCGGCTGCGGGCTGGAAGAGCAGGGCGGTCCAGCGGAGGTAGTAGACGAGGCCGAGGACGACGTTCAGCGCCATGACCACCGCGAGCCAGCCGAGTCCGGCGTCCACCGCCGCCCCGAAGACCGCGACCTTTGCGAAGAGTCCGATCACCCCCGGCGGGAGCCCGGCCAGGCAGAGCAGGAAGAAGCCGAGCGCCAGCGCGGCCGGCGGGTTGCGGGCGTAGAGACCGCGGTAGTCGGTAAGGCGGTTGGCCGGCGCGCTGCGGGCGACATGGGTGGCCACCGCGAAGGCGCCGAGGTTCACCGCCGCGTACATCAGGGCGTAGCTCAGGCTTGCCCCGACGACCCGCAGCGGCTCCTCACCGCTCATGTATCCCGCGGCGGCGAGCGGGACGATCAGATAGCCGGCCTGGCCGACGGAGGACCAGGCGAGGAGCCGTACGGCGCTGTGGCGGGTTTCCGCGCGCTGGCGCATCGCGGCGAGGTTCCCGACGCTCATGGTCAGCGCGGCGAGCACGGCGACCGCCGGCGCCCAGGTGTCCGCATGGCCCGGGAAGGCGAGCAGGGTGACCAGGATCAGTCCGACGAAGCCGACCGCCTTGCCGACCACCGAGAGGAAGGCGGCGACGGGCACCGGGGCGCCGACGTAGGTGTCGGGGACCCAGAAGTGGAACGGCACCACCGCGGTCTTGAAGGCGAAGCCGACGAGTGTGAGCACCACTCCGGCCGCGGCCAGCGTCTCCAGCTGGGGGTCGACCTCCTCCAGGCCGGTCGCGACCCGGTTCAGGTGGAGGCTGCCGGTGGCCGCGTAGAGCAGGCTGACGCCCATCAGCGTGACGGCGGTGGCGGCGACCGAGGAGAGGAAGAACTTGAGCGCCGCCTCCGAGCCGCGGCGATCACCGGCCCGCAGCGCGAGCAGCGCGAAGACGGGCAGGGAGGCGACTTCCAGGGCGATGACCAGGGTTGCCAGATCGCGGGCGGCGGGCAGCAGCACGGCGCCGGCGGTCGAGGCGAGCAGCAGGAACCAGTACTCCCCCGCGGGCAGCTTCGCGTCCCGCACCAGCGTCAGCGAGAGCAGCGCGGTGATCAACGCGGCGCCGAGCACGAGGAGTTGGACGGTGAGCGTGAAGGTGTCCGCGGTGTAGCTGCACGAGCCGGGGTCCCCGACCAGGCAGAAGGTGCTGCGCCGCTCGCCGACGAGCGGGAGCAGGCTGAGTCCGGCGAGGACCGTCGCCAGGACCGCGCCCCAGCCGAGCAGCGGTTTGCGGCGCTCGTCCACGAAGAGGTCGGCGACCAGCAGGACGAGTGCGGCCACCGTGACGACCGTGGGCGGGGCGAGCGCGACCCAGTCGACGGACTGGACGAGGTCCGCGGCGGCGTAGGTCATCGGGTGACTCCTGGCAGCAGGTTCTGCACGGCCGGGTTGGTCAGGTGCAGGAGGAGGCCGGGCCACAACCCGGTGAGCAGCGTGAGGGCGACGAGCGGCACCCAGGCCGCGTACTCGTACCCGCGAACGTCCGGGAACGCGGCGCTCGTCGGCGCCGAGAGCGCCGGGCCGGCCGCGCCGGACCCGGTCTCCGGGCTCGGTGCCGGAGCCGGGCTCGAAGCCGGGCTCGAAGTCGGGCTCGAAATCGTGGTGTCGGGGGCGGACGGCGTGGTGTCGGCGGGCGGCCGGGGGGCCTCGTTCGGATCGCCCATGCACACGCGGCGTACGACCAGCAGCAGGTACGCCGCGGTCAGCAGCGTGCCGAAGGCGGCCAGCACCATGAAGACCAGGTAGGTCGGGCGGCTCAGACCCTCGGCGGGGTCGTACGCGCCGAGCAGGGCGAGCATCTCGCCCCAGAAGCCGGCGAGTCCGGGCAGGCCGAGCGAGGCGATCGCGGCGAAGGCCAGCAGACCGCCGAGCCGGGGCGAACGGCCGTACAGCGCAGCCCCGTCGGTGGCGGCGAGCCGGTCGAGGTCGGTGCTGCCGGTGCGTTCCTTCAGCGCGCCGACGAGGAAGAAGAGCAGGCCGGTGATGAGGCCGTGCGCGACGTTGGCGAAGAGCGCGCCGTTGACGCCGGTACGGGTGAGGGTGGCGATCCCCAGGAGGACGAAGCCCATGTGCCCGACCGAGGAGTAGGCGATCAACCGTTTGAGGTCGCCGCCGGCGCCCCTGCGTACGAGCGCGAGGCAGGCAAGCGATCCGTAGAGGATGCCGACGACGGCGAATGCGCCGAGGTAGGGCGCGAAGTGGGCCGCCCCCTCGGGTGCGATCGGCAGCACGATCCGTACGAGTCCGTAGGTGCCCATCTTCAGCAGGACGCCTGCCAGCAGCACCGACCCGACCGTGGGGGCGGAGGTGTGGGCGTCCGGCAGCCAGCTGTGCAGCGGCCACATCGGGGTCTTGACGGCCAGTCCGACGCCGATGGCGAGGACGGCGACGAGCTGGGTGGTGCGGGTGAGCGAGGCGCCGTTGTCAGTGGCGAGTGCCACCATGTCGAAGGTGCCGCCCTGAAGGCCGATGAGCAGCAGTCCGAGGAGCATGACCACGGAGCCGAGGAGGGTGTAGAGGACGAACTTCCAGGCGGCCGGGGCGCGTCCGGCACCGCCCCAGCGGGCGATGAGGAAGTACATCGGGATGAGGACCATCTCGAAGGCCAGGAAGAACAGCACCAGGTCCAGGACCGCGAAGGTCGCCAGGACCCCGGTCTCCAGGACGAGCAGCAGCGCCACGAAGGCCTTGGGCGACCCCGCCCCCCGGGGTGGTGCGACGAAGTAGCTGTAGAGCGCGCACAGGAAGCAGAGCAGTGCGGTGAGGACGAGGAGGGGAAGCGAGATGCCGTCGACACCGAAGTGCAGGCGAATACCGAAAGCCGGGATCCAGCTGACGTCCGACTCCGCCTGGATGTCGCCGGCCCTGTCGTAGTCGAAGCCGGCGGCCAGCACCACCGTGGCCAGCAGTACAGCGCCGGTGACGGTGACGCCGTGGCGCAGTACGGCCTGTTCCGGGCTGCGTCCGCGCAGTCCGGGCGGCGCGGGCAGCAGCGCGGCGACGGCACCGAGCAGCGGGAGCAACAGCGCGGCGACCAGCAGGAGTTGCGGTGCGCTCGCGCCGGGGACGAGGGCGTTCAGGGCAGTCACGACTCACGCTCCGGCGGCGAGGACGGCGATGGTCAGGATGATCGCGCCGGCCAGCAGTGCGCTCAGATAGGTCTGCGCGTTGCCGGTCTGGGTTCTGCGCAGCGCGGATCCGAGCCAGCGGGGCAGAGTGGCGGCTCCGCGTACGCAGGTGTCGACGACCTCGCGGTCGAGGAAGCGGACCAGGCGTGCGCCGCTGTGCACGGGTGCGACGAAGAGCCGGTCGTACAGCGCGTCGAGGTGGAAGCCGGCGCGGGCGGGCCCGTGCAGCGGGCCCAGGAGTACCGGACCGGGGTCCGGGTCGCGGCCGAGCACCGTGGTGTGGCGCCAGGTCGCGTAGGTGACCAGCGCACCGACGAGGGCCACACCGGTGGCCAGGACGGAGGTGGTGAGCGTCGGCGCGAGGCTGTCGCCGTCGAACCAGTCGGGCAGACGTGAGTAGAGCAGTCCGAAGCCGAGGGAGGGGACGGCGAGCAGCCACAGCACGGCGTTCATGGGCAGCGTGGCGGGGCGTACGGCGGGCGCGGTCGGCGCTCCGGGGGCGGTCGGCTCTGCGGTTTCCGGAGCGCCGTGGCCGGAAGGCGAAGTCGCGGGTGGGGCGGGGGCGTCGCGCCAGGCGAGCAGCCAGAGCCGGGTGGCGTAGCTCGCGGTGAGAAGGGCGGTGACCAGACCGGCGGCGAGCACGATCCAGCCTGCGATCGCGGGGATGCCTCGGTCGGGGTCGACGGCGGCGTGCTCCGCGGCGCCCAGGACTGCTTCCTTGGAGAAGAAGCCGCTGAAGGGAGGAAGCGCGGCGAGGGCGAGGAGACCGATCGTCATGGTCCAGAACGCGTCCGGCGCCCGGCGGGTGAGGCCGCGTATCCGGGCCATGGCCGCCAGCGAGGCGGTGCCGGCCGCGGTGATCACCACGCCGGCGGTCAGGAAGAGCAGTGCCTTGAACGCGCCGTGGGACAGGAGGTGGAAGACGGCGGCCGAGCGGTTTCCGACGGCCAACGCGCCGAGCATGTAGCCGAGTTGGCCGACGGTGGAGTAGGCGAGCACCCGTTTGAGGTCGTCCTGTGCCAGCGCGGCCAGGGCTGAACCGACCATGGTCAGGGCCGCGAGGAGAGCGAGGACCACCAGCGCCGCGGCGGAGGCGGTGAAGACCGGCAGCAGTCTGGCGACGAAGTACACGCCGGCCGCGACCATGGTGGCGGCGTGGATCAGTGCGGAGACCGGCGTGGGGCCCGCCATCGCGTCCGGCAGCCAGCTGTGCAGCGGGAACTGCGCCGACTTGCCCGCGACACCCGCGAGCAGCAGCAGTGCGATCAGCGTCGGGTGGCCGAGCTCGAAGTCCGAGAGCGAGGAGGTGAGTCGGGCGACGATCGTGCTGATGCGGAACGTACCGGCTTCGGAGGCCAGCGCCAGGATGCCGATCAGGAAGGGCACATCGCCGAGCTTGGTGATCAGGAACGCCTTGAGGGAGGCGGAGCGCGCCGCCGCCTTCTCCCAGTAGTGGCCGACCAGGAAGTACGAGCAGATGCCCATGATCTCCCAGCCGACCAGCAGCACGATGAGGTCGTCGGCGTAGACGACCAGCAGCATCGCGGCGGTGAACAGGGAGACGAGCGAGGCGTAGGAGGCGTAGCGCGGATCGTCGCGGAGATAGCCGGTGGAGTAGAGCTGCACGCAGGTGGCGACCAGTGCGACCAGCACTGCCACGAGTACGGCGAAGCCGTCGAGGTGGAAGGCGAGGCTGATCGGCAGCGACTCGTTGCCGGTGGGGGTGAGGTCGGTGGCCGCGGTGACCGCTGCCTCGCCCGTGCCGCCGCCCTGCCGCAGCGCGACCACGACCGCCAGCGCGGTGGCCGCGAGAGTCGGCAGCACGGCGAGCGGCCGTACGAAGCCGGGTGCCCTACGGCCCGCCGCGAAGCCGGCGAAGGCACCGAGGAAGGGCAGCAGCGGGACGAGTACGGCGAGGGTGGTCGTGCTCACGCGGTGGCCTCCGCCTTCTTCGCCGCGGCGGCGTCGGGGTGGTGGCCGCTGCCGGCCGGGTCGGTGGCGTCGCCGGACGACTCGACGGCGTCGCCGTCGTGGGGCGGCCCCTCGGGCGGCTCCTCGGCGAGGTCCCTGAGTTCGTCCAGATTCGAGCTGCCGCGGTTGCGGAACACGAGGAGGACGATGGCCAGGCCGATACCGATCTCGGCGGCGGCGATCGCGATGGTGAAGAGCGTCAGCGACTGCCCGGCGTGCAGTTCGTCGCGCAACCAGACGTCGAAGGCGACGAGGTTGAGGTTGACCGCGTTGAGCATCAGCTCGACGGAGATCAGGACGAGGACGATATTGCGCCTGGCCAGCACGCCGTAGAGGCCAACGCTGAAGAGGAGGGCGGAGAGGACGGCCGGGTAGACGAGATGCATCAGCGCTCTTCCTTCTTCCCCCGGCCGGACTCCGGCTCGCTCTCGTTGACCGGGCTCTGCTCCGACTGCCCACCGGCGTCGGCCTGTTCACCGGGGCCTGGCTGTGCGTCGGCGACGGGCTGTGCGTCGGCGGGCCCGCCGCCCGCGACGGTGCGAGCGCCGGCCCGGGGACGGGCACCGGGCCCGGGCGGGGCGACGGGGCGGGTGGAGGTTCGAGGTGCGGCGCCCGACGCGGTGGATCTGCGGCGGGAGAGCACGATCGCGCCGACCAGCGCCGCGAGCAGCAGCACCGAGAGCGCTTCGAACGGCAGCACCCAGTGCCGGAAGAGGCTTTCACCGATCGTCGCCGTGTCGCCCTGCGGGGTGTCCAGAGTGATCCAGGCGGAGTTGGCCGAGACGAAGGCGTCCACGACGACGGTGACCAGCGTCGCGGCGGTGGCGAGGGCTACCGCGAGGGCGATCCAGCGGTTGCCGGAGTCCGCGTCGGGCGAGGGCCCGATGGGCGCCCGGGTGAGCATCAGTCCGAAGAGCAACAGCACGACGACCGAACCGACATAGATCAGCACCTGCACCCAGGCGATGAACTCGGCTGTGAGCAGCAGGTATTCGACCGCGACACCGCCGAGCGCCAGCACCAGCCAGAGCGCGGCGTGCACCAGCTGCTTGCTGGTCACCGCCATGATCGCGGCGCCGAGCGTGACGAGGCCGACCAGTACGAAGGTGATCTCCACGCCGGTCGGCGACAGGAAACCGCGCCCGGCGGCGAGCAGCAGCGTGCCGTCGACGGTGCCGGAGGCGTTGGCGGGGAACGTACTCATGCCTCGCCCTCCCGGCCCTGGCGGCGGTCCTCGGGCGGACCGGGTCGGTCGGACCGGTCGGACGGTTCGGATCGGTCGGGTCGTTCGGGCTTCTCCGGCCGGTCGGTGGTGGGTGGCTCCGCGGCGCCGCTGTCCGCAGCGGGGCCGGGGGTGCCGGCGCCCGGGGTGCCCGGATCGGCTGCCTCGGCGGCCTCCCCGTGCTCCTGCTCCAGCTGCTCCTGCTCCAGCTGCTCGGCCAGTTGGACGGCGAGCTTGTCGGCGGCCTTGCGCGCGGATCCCACTTCCTTGGGCTCCTCCGCCGCGGGGTCCAGCGGCGGCGGTTCGGGGACGGTCCACATCCACTCGCGCAACTTCTCGCGCTCGTGGGTCAGTTCGTGGATGTCGGTCTCGGCGTACTCGAACTCCGGCGACCAGAACAGCGCGTCGAAGGGGCAGACCTCGATGCAGATTCCGCAGTACATGCAGAGCGAGAAGTCGATGGCGAAGCGGTCCAGCACGTTGCGGCTGCGGTCCCGTCCTCCCGAAGTGGTGGCCGGGACGGTCTCCTTGTGCGAGTCGATGTAGATGCACCAGTCGGGGCACTCGCGGGCGCACAGCATGCAGACCGTGCAGTTCTCCTCGAAGAGCCCGATGACTCCGCGGCTGCGCGCGGGCAACTCGGGCTGTACGTCCGGGTAGTGCGCGGTGACGGACCGCCGCGTCATGGTCCGCAGCGTGATGGCCAGCCCTTTGGCGAGGCCCGAGCCGGGGAGGCCCATTACAGGAACACCACCTTCACGACGCCGGTCAGCGCGATCTGGGCCAGTGCCAGCGGCACCAGGCAGGTCCACGCGAACCGCTGGATCTGGTCGGCCCGCAGCCGGGGCCAGGCGACCCGCATCCAGATCACCAGGAAGCAGAGAGCGGCTGTCTTGAGGAGCATCCACAGCCAGCCGAGCTGGTCGGCGAACGGGCCGTGCCAGCCGCCGAGGAAGAGCACCGACGTCAGCGCCGAGATCACCACGATGCCGGCGTACTCCGACAGCATGAAGAAGGCGAAGCGCAGTCCTCCGTACTCCGTCAGCGGGCCGAAGATGATCTCTTCGGGTGCCAACGGCGCGTCGAAGGGCGGCCGGTGCAGCTCGGCGACGCCGGCGACGAAGAACACGAACGCGCCGACGAGCTGCCACGGCAGCCACCACCACTGCCAGACGTCGAGGATTCCGGGCAGCGAAAGCGTGCCGGAGGCCATGACCACGGAGGCGGCGGCGAGCAGCAACGGCAGCTCGTACGCCATGAGTTGGGCGGCGGTTCGCATCCCGCCGAGCAGCGAGTACTTGTTGGCGGAGGCCCAGCCGCCCATCACCTGGCCGAGCACGCCGACGCCCAGCACCGCGAGGACGAAGAAGATGCCGGCGTCCACCACCTGGCCGACCACGCCGTTGGGCGCCACCGGGATGGCGATGAGGACGATCAGATACGGCACCAGGGCCACTGCGGGCGCGAGTTGGAAGACGCGGCGGTCCGCCGCCGCCGGAACGATGTCCTCCTTCTGGGCGAACTTCACCCCGTCGGCGACGAGTTGGGCCCAGCCGTGGAAACCGCCCGCGTGCATCGGGCCGACGCGTCCCTGCATGTGCGCCATGACCTTGTGCTCGGCCTGGCCCACCAGCAGCGGCAGCACGAGGAAGGCGAGCATGACGACCAGCAGCCGCCAGGCGACGTCGAAGAACTCCATCAGTCCTCGTCCTCCGTACGGCCGCGCTCGGAGGCTTCGTCCTCGGCGGCGGACGGCGTCTCCCGCTCCGGACCCGGCCCGCGCTTCGAGGCGCCGCCGTCACGGCCCGAAGAGGTGCCGCGCTCGGCGGATGCGCCGGACGTCGCGTTGTCCGGCGACGTCGCGTCGTCGCCCGACGCAGCGTCGTCCCCGGGCGGGGACGCATCGTCGAAGGCGGGTCGGGCGTGGTGCCAGGGAGCATCGCTGGAGCGCTGTCCGGGCGCACCGCTCGACGCGGAGTCCGGTACGGCGTCCTCCCGGGGCGCACGCTGCGAGGCGGAACCCTCGTTCACGCTGCGGTTGCGCCGTGCGCGACCCGACGTTCCGGCTGCCGAACTGCCGCGTTCCTCCGCGGACTCCGGCGCCGACGATTCTGAGGCGGCGGACGGCTCGGACACCTCGGCCGGCGCGGGCCGACTGTCGGCCGCCGGTGCAGCCGCCTCGGGAGCGGCGGCCGGTTCAGGAGCGGCCGTTTCAGGAGCGGCCGGTGACTCAGCGGCGGGGCCCGCTTCGGGGTCGCCCGTCGGCTTCCGGTCGGTCGGCGACTCCGAACCCCCCGGCGGCTTCGGGCCGGTGTCCGACTGTGGGCTCGGGGCGGCCTGCGAGGCCGAACCGTCCGCAGCCGTACGGCTGCGGCGCGGAGGCCTCGCCGAGGCCGCGCCGAGGCCGACGGCCGGTGCTGCCGGGGCTTCCGCACCGCCGCCACCGCTCGCGGCGGTACCGGTCGTGGGTGCCGTGTCGCCCGGGGGCGTCGCCGCGGCACCCTCGGCGCTTTCGGCCTGCTGGCTCGCCGAGCCCGCGGCGGCGCTCCGGGCACGACGCGGACGCTCACCGGCCGCGCCCGCTCCGGTCGCGCCCGTACGCCCCGCCGCACCCGTACGGCCGGCAGCGCCCGCACGGCCGCGGGCGGGCCGGGCCGGAGCAGGTGGGAGCCGGCCCTTGAGCGGGCCCCACTCGTTCGGGTCGGGTACGCCGGGGGGCAGCATCTGCCGCCGCTTGGGTCCGCCGTCGTGGCTCTCGCCGGGCTCCTTGGCACCCGGCCAGGCCTTCACCACCCGGGCGGCGAGCACGAAGTCCTTGCGCAACGGGTGCCCTTCGAAGCCGTCCGGCAGCAGCAGCGGTTCGAGGGCGGGGTGGTCGGTGAACCGTACGCCGAACATCTCGTACGTCTCCCGCTCGTGCCAGCCCGCACCGGCGAACACCTCGGTGGCGGTGGGGAGTTCGGGCGCGGCGTGCGCCACGGTCGTACGGATCAGCAGCCGGCGCAGCCTTCGGCCCGCCCCGTCCGCGGCGGCGTTCGCGGCGGCGTTCGGCAGGGCGACCAGATGGGCGCAGATCCGGAACCCGCTGCCGGGTTCGTCGACGGCGCTCAGCCAGTCGAAGTAGGTGCATCCCAGCTCGTCCCGCGCCAACCGCAGGGCTGCGAGCCAGCGTTGGGCGGGTACGTCGACGGTGAGCAGCGCGTACGCGTCGGTCGCGCTCGCCCCCTCGCCGAAGAGCTCGGCCGCGGGCACGGGCAGCCACCCCTCGGGCGCGGCAGGCGGTACGGAGGCGGCAGGCGGTACGGGCGACTCCGGCGACACGGGTGGCGCTGCTGCGGGGCGCGGGCTCGGTCCGGGGTTCTCGTCGGGTTCCGGGGTGGGCGCGCTCACTTGGCCTCCTCCTCCGGCGCGGGCGGAGGCGTCACCAGGCCGCTCGCGAGCGCCGCCGGACCCGCGGCCGTGGGGCCGCGGCCGTACCGCTCGCTCAACGACTCCTGCGCGATCTTCTCCTGGAGCTTCAGAATCCCCTGGAGCAGCGCCTCGGGACGCGGCGGGCAACCGGGTACGTACACATCGACCGGGATGATCTGGTCCACGCCCTTGGTCACCGAGTACGAGTCCCAGTACGGACCGCCGCAGTTGGAGCACGCGCCGAAGGACACCACGTACTTGGGCTCGGGCATCTGCTCGTAGAGCCGCTTGACGGCGGGCGCCATCTTGTCCGTCACCGTTCCCGAGACGACCATCAGGTCGGCCTGTCTCGGTCCGGGGGCGAACGGGATGACGCCGAGCCGGATGAAGTCGTGCCGCGACATCGACGCCGCGATGAACTCGATGGCGCAGCAGGCCAGTCCGAAGTTGAAGACCCAGAGGCTGTAGCGGCGGCCCCAGTTGAGGACCACCTTCATCGGCTCGGGCGCGAGTCGGGCCAGCGCACCGAGTCGTCGCGGTTCCGGGAGGTCGGCACGTGTCACGTCCATGTGAGGACGCCCTTCTTATATGCGTAGAGCAGCCCGATCGCCAGCAGCCCGAGGAAGATGAACATCTCCACCAGCGTCGCTGCACCGAATCCGACCGCGGCGAAGATCGTCGCCCAGGGGAAGAGGAAGATCGAGTCGATCGCGAAGATCACGTAGAGGAAGGCGTACACGTAATAGCGAACCTGGGTGTGCGCCCAGTCGTCGCCCACCGGGTCGACGCCGCATTCGTAGGTCAGCATCTTCTCGCGCGTCGGCGCGACCGGCCGCAGCAGCCGGCCTCCGGTGAAGGCCGCCGCCACGAACACCGCGCCGAGGACCGCGACCAGGCCGACGACCGAGTAGCCGTGGAAGTAGTCCGGCACGACACCGTTCCTCTGCGTGTTGACGTCCGTCTCTCAGCGTGCGTACGCGTTCGACGATCTGTACGCACCGGAGTCTAGGCCCTGCCCCCTGTCGCCCGGCTGCCCCGTCTCACCACCGGGACGTTCCGACCGGACGGGCGACACGGCGACTTCCGGCTTGCTCCGGTCTTGCTCCGGTATGTCGGCGTCTCGTCCGTGCGCATAGCTCGCCGTCCGGCAGGAGCGCGGGAGCCACGGCGCAGACGGGCCCGGGCACCAAAGGGCCGGCCACCAACAGGCCCGGCCCGCACGGCACTTGACGCCGGTGGACGCTGCCCACCGGGCGCCGTCGCGGCCTGCTCGACGCAGCCCGAACCCGTCTAACGCTGGTCGAACGCGACCGCGCGTCCCATGCACTCCGCCGCGAGACGGGCGGCGGCGGCACGCGTGTGGTGGCCGAGCAGCTCCGTACGGATCGCGCCGCCGGCGGCGAGGTGCCGGTCGTAGGGGATGGGGACGACGGTCGCGCCGCCGACCGCCAGGTGCCGGATCGCCTTCGCCTCGTCGAGAGCGGTGTCGGGCACCGCGTGCGACACGGCGACAACGGTGGTGGCGAGCATCCGCGGATGGAGGTTGCCCATCCAGTCCAGTACGGAACGCGTCGCGGCGACTCCCTCCACTGTGGCCGGGGTGACGAGCACCCGCGCCTGGGTGGTGGTCAGCGCTGTGCGTGCCACCTCGGCGGGCAGCGTCTCGCAGTCCACCACCGAGGTGCCGAAGTAGCGGCCGAGCGAGGTGATCACGACCCGGTAGGTGTCCAGGTCGAGTTGGGCGCCGACCGCACCCTGGCTCGCGGGCAGCAGCCAGCCACCACCGGGCAGCCGCACCAGATAGCCGGTGATGTCGGTCAGCCGCATCGAGGGGTTGACGATCCGCGCCAGGTCCGCGCAGGTCCAGCGGATCTCGGAGGCCCCGAGCCGGCCGGGAATGGTCCCGAGCGCCGGATCGGCCTCGACGGTCAGCGTCGGGTCGTTGCGGTAGTGCGCGTAGGTGAGGGACAGCAGGGCGGCGACCGTCGATTTGCCCGCCCCGCCGCGGATGCTGGTGACCGCCAACTGACGCCCGCTGTGCACCGGTTGCTGTATCGCGCGGGCGGTCTCGGTGGCGATCGTGGTCTCGCGCGCGGTGGAGGAGACGAGCCGGTGCAGCGCCTGGACGGTACGCCGGGACATGCTGTCGCCGTGCCGCGCCCGGCGCTTGACCTCGGCCACCTCCGGCCCGTTGACGGGGACGGAGACCGGCGCCACGGCTCCGGACGCCGAGCCGTACGGCCGGTGCGGAGTCGGCGGGGCGTACGAGACGTTCGGCGCGTACGGGAGGTTCGGGGCGTTCGGCGCCTGCCGGGCGGGCTGGGCGTACCCGTCGGCGCGCTGCGGAGCGTACGGCTGAGGCGCGACCGGCCCGGAGGGCGCGACCGGCCCGGAGGGCCCGGAGGGCGCGGAGGGCGCGGAGGGCGCGGAGGGCGTCGGGGCAGAGGGCCCGGACGGCAGCGGGTTGGCGGGAGTCGGCACCGTGCGCGCGTGCGGAGTTGGTGACTGTGGCGGCTGCGACGGGGCGTTCTGCGGCAGCCCGGCGTCGGGGCGCCCTGCCTGCGATCCGGCCGGCGTTGCGACCTGCGATCGGCCCGGCATCGCGGGCTGCGGTCCGGCCTGCGTTGCGGGCGGCCCGGCTGCGGGCGGCCGGGCAGGCGGAGGCGCGGCCACCCCGTGCGGCGGCAGCGGGAGCGTCCGCGCGGCGGCGTACGGATCGGCGGCGTGCGGATCGGCGGAGACGGGTGATGCGGCGGCGAGGCCCGCGGAGACGGACGACAGCAGCAGCGTCTGCTCGGCCGCTCCCGGGCCGGGAAACGCAGGCGGAGGGCTGCTCACGTCGAACACGGCGTCGGGAGGCGGGAGTTGGTCGATTGTCGGCCCGGTCCCGGTCGGCGCGGCGACGGCGTCGACGGACGCGGCGACCGACTCCCCGAGGGGCGGCGCCGACTGCGGCAGCGGGAGCGGGAGAGCCGGCATCGGCGGCGGCACGAGGGTCGCGAGGTGCTGGGTGACGGCGGCGTCCTGGTCGTCGTCGAAGGACGGCACCTCGGCCCCGACCTCGGTCTTCTCCTCGGAGGCCGGTGCTGCCGCCGGGGGCGCGGGCCCACGCTCGGTCTCCTCCACCGGCGTCCCGCCCTCCAGAGGCGGCACACTCGCCACAGCCGCAACGTCCGCCGCACCGGCTGCTGCCACGGCCGCCGGCTTCGGCTCGGCTCCGCTCGGCCGCCGTGGGGCCTCGAACCCCGGTGGTACGGCGTCCTCCGGCTCGATCTCCGCAGCGGCCCCGCCGTCGGCCACCGGCTCCGGCCCGAGCTCAGCCACAGTCCCGGCGCGCGCGTCTGCCTCGGACTGGGCAGCGGCTCTCGACTCCGGCCCCGGTACGGGCGCGGGCAACGGCTCCGGCCCGAAGCCCGCAAGCAAGACGGGTTCCGCTTCCGGCAGCGTCCCCGCCGCCGGCAGCAGCCCCGCGTCAGCGTCCGCCTCGCGATCGGCCGCAAGCGGCAGCTCCCCGCCGAACGTACGCGCCACGTCCTCCTGCACACCGCCGCCGTCGACCGAACCGGCCGGCTCCGGCGCTCCCTCGCGAGGAACCGCCTCCAGCGCCGCCGGCGGAACGCTCCCACCTTCGGACGCCGTCTCCCGCGCTGTGCCCCGGACTTCGTCCCGTGCCGTCATCTCCGCATGCCCCTTCGACATCTCCACAGCTCAGAACGCCGTGAGCAGCTGACCGAACACCCCGAACGCCCCCACCACGAACGGCAGAAGCAGCACCACACTGACCGACTCCCCCACATCGGTCGCTCTCCGCAGCATCCCACCCGCGCGCTCCGGTACGCGCAGCACCAGCGTCACGAGCACTCCGGCAAGCAGCACCGCGAACATCGCCAACGGGCCGACGGTCGCGTGGGAGCCCCACACCACCACCAGGCGCACCAGCAACACGGCAGCAGCAGCCGTCAGCGCCAGCACCTCCACCGTCAGCGGATACGCGCGGGCGCGCGCCATCAGCAGCACCGCGAGCAGCACCACCAGGCCGACGCTCCACGGCGACGGCCGGTCGAGCGCCAGCCAGCCGCCGGCGGCGGTCGAGGCGGCGGCGGTCACGGTGACCAGTGCGAGCTGCCGGTGGTTGGCGGCCAGCGCGGTGTCGACCTCGTGCGCACTGACCGAAGTACCGCGCGCACGCTGGTCGTCCAGCCGCAGCAGCCCCGCGCCCCGGAGCGCGAGACGCGGCAGGAAGCCGAGGACGAACACCGACAGGGCGCCGAGCACGACGCCGGTGCCGCGTGCGTCGGTCAGCAGCAGCCCGGTCTCCCAGAGCGCGGCGGTGGCCGCCACCGCCCCCGCACCGAGGAGCGCGGTGCGGCCCAGGGGCGTACTCACTCCGGCGAGCACGAGTGTCAGCGCGACGGCCGCGGCGAAGGCGACCAACCGCACCGCGAGCGTGCCCGTCGCGACCCATGCGCCGCACACGCCCCAGAGGCCGGCCAGCGCCAACAGCACGTACCCCAGGCGGTGTCGGTCGCCGGCGCGCGCGCCGTGGGCGAGGCCGCTGAGCACCGAGCCCGCCGCGCCCGCCAGGCAGGCGACAACCAGCAGGATCGTGCCGGCACGGGCGGAACCGAGCCAATGATTGGCGTACCAGGCGGCGACCAGCCCGAGCGCGAGGGCGGCGACCCCGGCGGTCCTGGCCCGAGCGGGCTCGTCCCAACGCCAGTTGCGCACCCCGAGCGGTGCGGACGCAGACCGGCCGGTCTGCCCCTCGACGGAGTCGGGGCCGACGTCCTTCGCGGTCTCGTGCGACGAGCGCGGCACGGCCTCCGGACCTGCCCGGGTCGCGGCGGGACCCGGCTCTGCGGCAGTCACCATCGCTCTGTCATCCCCTCAGTGATGCCGGACTGCAACCGCCGGCCACTCCCCTGTACTCGGCACATCTGCACCGCAGCATTTTACGGCCCCCAACCGGACCGCCCTCCGACAGCCCGGCTCGGCCGGCGCGACCCCAATCCTCGCGCCCCCGGGGCTTCTTGAGAAGTACACGTAGATGCGGAACACGACACTCCGGCGACACTCGGCGACCTCCCGGCAGCCGCCCGCCCGAAGTCGCCTCCACCCGCGCCCGAACCGGACCGCCACGCCTGCCGATCCGCCTGCCGATCCGCCCACCGACTCCGCCCACCGACTCCGCCCACCGACTCCGCGCAGCCGCCGCCGTCCGCCCGGCCGGGCCCTCGCCGCCGTCCGCCCGGCCGGGCCGTCCCGACGGGCCCGGGACCGGATCCCCCGGTGGCGGCGGGTAGCGTGCGATCCCACGGAGGCGAACGGCACGGGCAGGCGTACAGCGTCGTCCCGCGTCCCGTCGCCCGGTCGCGGTAGTCGCAGTCACCGCGACGACAGCACCGCGCAGTTCGCCGCAGAAGCAGTCGACGGACCAGCCGTCGACGAGTGGGAAGCAGTCGGGCATCGGTCGAGTCAGCCGTCGAGTCATCGGCCGGGACGGCAGTCACCGCCGAGGCGTGTACGGCGGAAACGGCCGCGCCGGAAGGAGAGTTCCGTGAGCAGAGCAGTCCTCGTCACCGGCGCCTCGCGCGGAATCGGCCGGGCCATCGCGCACGCCTTCGCCGAACGCGGCGACCGCGTCGCCCTGCACTACGGCTCGCGCACGGAGGCCGCCGAGGCCGCCTTCGCCGCGCTGCCCGGCGACGGCCACGTACTGGTGCGCGGCGATCTGAGCACCCCCGACGGGGCCGCCGAGCTGGTCGAGACGGTGTCGACGGGCCTCGGCGCCGTGGACGTACTGGTCAACAACGCCGCCGCCAACGAGCCCCACCCGATCGCGGACACCTCCTACGCCGACTGGCAGGCCGCCTGGCGCCGGATCCTCGACGTCAACCTGCTCGGCGCCGCCCACGTCAGCCACCTCGCCGCCCGGCTGATGATCGAGCGGGGCGCCGGTGGCCGGATCGTCAACATCGGTTCGCGCGGCGCCCATCGGGGCGAACCCGATCACCCCGCGTACGGCGCCTCCAAGGCCGCGCTGCACGCGCTCGGCCAGTCCCTGGCGGTGGCGCTGGCGCCGCACGGCATCGCCGTCGCCTCGGTGGCGCCGGGCTTCGTCGAGACGGAACGGGTCGCCGACCGCCTCACCGACGAGGTGCGCGGGCAGAGCCCGTTCGGTCGCGTCGCAGCTCCCGAGGAGATCGCCGCCGCCGTCCTGTGGCTCGCCTCTCCCGAGGCGATCTGGGCCTCCGGCACCGTCCTCGACCTCAACGGCGCCTCGCACCTTCGCTGAAGTCGCACCTTCGCCGAACTCGCACCTTCACCGAAAGGGCCTCACACAGAGGCCGACCGACCGGCCGCGGGCTCAGAGATCGGCCAACCCACCGCTGCGTGCGGCGTTCAGAAGAGCGGCCAGCCGGTCCGGCGTCGTCGTCAACTCGATGCCGGGCGCGGAAGATTCACGCAGACGGACAACATCGCCCGTCGAACCAGCCGCGATCTCCACGCAGTTGCTCGCCTCGGCGCAGTAACTCGACTTCTGCCACGTCATGTTCGCCACGCCCTTCATTCGCCACGCCCTTCAGAGGTCGACCAGCCGGCCACTGCGCGCGGCGTCCAGCAGCGTGGCCAACCGGCCCGGCGTCGTCGTCAACTCGATGCTCGGATCGGCGGACTCGCGCACATGGACAACGTCGCCCGTCGAACCGGCCGCGATCTCCACGCAGTTGTTCGCCTCGGCGCAGTAACTCGACTTCTGCCACTGGGTCATGTGATGCGTCCTCTCACAGGTCTTCGATGATCCCCACCAGGAACTCGCGGGACTCCTCGGCGCCGAGTGCGATCTCCACGGTACGCCCGAGCAGCGCCCTGTATTTGGCCAACTCCGTTTCCGAGTACAGAATTTCGGGCCCGTGCGAGGCGTCGAGAATCACCGTGTCGAGCTGCGGGACCGGACCGGCCGCGTAGGTGATCGTCTGCCCCGCCCCGGGAAACTCGCCTGCGGCGAAGGGAATGATGAGGAGCGTGACCGAAGCACGGTCACCGGCCTCCAGCAGATGGTTGAGCTGCCTCTTCGCGGCGGCGGCCCCACCGAATTGCATCCGGAGCGCAGCCTCGTGAACGACCGCGAGAAAAGGAACGGGGCGGGGACGGAAGAGGATCTCCTGCCTCTTCAACCGGAAGGAGACCCGCTCCTCCACCTCGTGCGAGGGCAACTCCGGGACGGCCTGCCGGAAGATCGCGCGGGCGTACTCGGCGGTCTGGAACACACCCGGAATGTGTGTGGTCTGCGCGGTCCTCAACTCGGTGGCGTCGGTTTCGATTTCCACCAGATCGATCTGACCGCGCGAGACCGTGCCGCGGTGGACGTCCCACCATCGACCGCGCCGGGTGCGCCCGAGCTCGACGAGCGCCTCCAGGAAGGCGTGGTCCGCGCAGTCGTACAACTCCGCGAGGGCTCTGAACCGTTCGTCGTTCACCCCTACCCGGCCCGCTTCGATGTTGCTTATACGGGTCGCGTCGACGCCAAGCGCCTTGGCGGCAGTCGCCGACGACACACCGGCAGTCTCACGCAAGCTCCGCAACTCGGCGCCAAGACGTTGCTGCCTGGCCGTCGGCCTGCTCCTCGGCGCCACAAGCACTCCCTCTCCGCTGTAACCAACCAATCTACCGACCAGGGAAGTTGAAGCTCTTCCCCCATTAAGTAGCAACATGCAATCTCTGTGCCCTACCGTGTGTAGTGCGTCACTCACTCGCCGCCTTCGGGTGTCGGAAGTGCATCGTGCTGCCTGCGCGCGGCGGCACGGCAGGCCACCGACCCGAAGAGCCGCGTTCCACTTCTCCTTCGGTGAGACCAACTCCTCAGCAGCGCAACGACCTTGGGGGTCCCATGCCCAATTCCGAACCGCACCGACTCACACCGACAGCCGTTCTCCTCCACCCGCCCGACGAGTGGGAGTGCGGGCTTCAACTGACCAACGTTCCCCGGGCCGCACGCGTGGCACGTGCGGCGTTCCGAACCGCGTTGGACGGCCTGCGGCCTCCCCGAGAGCTGGCGGACACCGCCGAGTTGCTGACCGGCGAGCTGGTGGGCAACGCCGTCAGACACGCAGAGGGGCAGGTCTACGTACGGGCGCGAGTACGCGAGGGCGTGCTGCGGATCAGCGTGCGCGACGAGCACCCCGACCTGCCCGACCCCGTACCCGTCACGTTCGACGACGCCCACGGGCGAGGGCTGCTGCTCGTCGAACGGCTGGCCCGGGCGTGGGGGCGCTACGCACTTCTGTCCAGTGCGGTCGGTGGAAGCGTGGTGGGGAAAGTGGTCTGGTGTGAACTGGCCTGCTCCACCACACGTATGAGCTGAACACCGCCACCACCGCCCGCCCATAGCCCGCCACCGCCGCACCTCGCGCCACCACCCGCCGTGTCGTGCTGCGACGCGCCAAGCCGCCGCGTGTCGTGTCACATCGGACCGACGCGACGGACAGGAAGGAACGCCCATGTCCGTTGTTCACGTCGTCGGCAGCCTCAACGCCGACCAGCTCCTGGAGTTGACCGCGTACCCGGCGGCGGGCGAGACCGTGCTCGCCTCCGACGTACGACTGTCCGCGGGCGGCAAGGGCGGCAACCAGGCGGTGGCCGCCGCACGGGCGGGCGCCGAGGTGGTGATGGTCGGCGCGGTGGGCGACGACGCGCACGGCAGGCTGGTCCGCGCCGAGTTGGACGGTGCCGGGGTCGACACCCGCCCGGTGCGGACCGTCGAAGGTACGCCGACCGGTACGGCGATCGTGCTGCTGGACCGGGCCGGTGAGAACCGGATCGTCGTGGCGCCCGGCGCCAACTCCCGACTGACCGCCGCCGACGTCGAGTTGGGGCTGCGCGACCTCGGCGAAGGCGACGTGCTGCTGCTCCAGTTGGAAATCCCGCCCGAGGTCGTCGTGCACGCCGCCCGCCTCGGGAAGCGGCGCGGCGCTCTCGTCGTTCTCAACGCCGCCCCCGCACCGGAACGGGCCGACTGCCTGGGCGCGGACCTCGACCACCTGGTGGTCAACCGGGGCGAGATGGACGCGGTGGCCCAACTGCTGGGACTTATCGACGAGTTGCCGACTGGCGAACCGGCTCGTGCAGAGACCGGCCGCGACGCGCTGCCCGCTCTCGTCGCGCAGGTGGCCGGCTCGCTCTCGTGCACGGTTGTCTGCACCGCGGGAGCCGACGGGGCGTACGTCTGCGGCGACGGAGACGGGGAGGCCGTCACCCACGTCCCGGCCGTTGCGGTCACCGCCACCGACACCACGGCGGCGGGCGACACCTTCACGGGGTACCTGGCCGCCGACCTCGCGGCCGGCCGGCGCCGGCCGGCCTCCGCCCTGGCCCGCGCCTCGGCCGCCGCCGCGCTCACCGTGACGCGGCCCGGTGCGATGGACTCGATCCCCCACGCCGACGAACTGCCCACCGCCTTCGGCCCGTAAGCGGAGGACCCCTTCGCCACCAGTCACTCCCGTCGAGCCGCAGCCGGACGGCGCGTACGTACGCCCGGCCGGCCCGCGCGGCTGCCGCGCCGGGGCACGCAGACGCGAACACGCGGGCGTCCTCCCGCAGTTGGGGAGGCCGCCCGCGTGCGTGGGTTCAGCTACCGCGACGCCGTACCGGCCGGCTCGCGCTCTTCCCCGCCACCGTCCCCGTCGTTCCCGCTGTCCCGGGCGGCTTCGGCGCGACGGGCGCGCAGTCGGCGCAGCTTCGCCGCCAGCGGCAGCAGCGCGGCGACGACGACCATCACATAGAGGCCGATCGAGATACCGCTGTTGACGAGAATCGAGGGGTCGCCGGCCGAGGCGGCGAGCGCCCGACGCAGTTCGGTCTCGGCGATCGGCCCGAGCACCACACCGATCAGCGCGGGCGCCACCGGTACGCCGAAGTGCCGCATCGCGAAGGCGAGCAGGGACACCGCGAGCAGCATCACCAGATGCACCGTGGAGCCGTTGATGGCGTAGACCGCCAGCACCGAGAAGAGCGTGATGCCCGCGTACAGGTACGGCTTGGGCAGCTTCAGCAGCTTGGCCCACAGCGGGGCGAACGGCAGGTTGATGGCCAGCAGCAGCACCGAGCCGATCAGCAGCGAGGCCAGGAGCGTCCAGACAAGATCGCCGTTGCGCTCGAAGAGCACCGGCCCCGGTTGGAGCCCGTACTGCTGGAAGGCTGCCAGCATGATCGCGGCCGTGGCCGAGGTGGGCAGTCCAAGCCCCAGCAGGGGTACGAGAGTTCCGGCCGCGGAGCCGTTGTTGGCGGCCTCGGGCCCGGCGACGCCTTCGATGGCGCCCTTGCCGAACTCGCTCTTCTCGCCGCCGCGTCGCTCGCGCCGCTTGGCCAGTCTGCGTTCGGCGCCCAGCGAGAGGAAGGTGGGGATCTCCGCACCGCTGCCGGGGATCGGACCGAAGGTCGTGCCGAGCGCGGTGCCGCGCAGCCACGCGGGCCAGGAGCGGCGCAGATCCCGGCGCTTGAGCCACGGCTTTCCGGACCGGATGGAGGCCAGGTCGGGCGCGTGCCGGCCCTGTGCGGCGACGTAGAGCACCTCACCGAGCGCCAGCAGCCCGACGGTCACGATGATCAGGTCCACGCCGTCCAGCAGCACGGCCGAGCCGAAGTCGAAGCGCGGTGCCCCGCTCTGGCTGTCGATGCCCACCAGTCCGATGGCCAGCCCTATCAGCAGCGAGGCGATGCCCCGCACCACCGAGCCGGAGACCACCGCGGCGACGGCCACGAAGGAGAAGACGGTCAGCGCGAAGTACTCGCCGGGCCCGAACTTCAGCGCGAAGTCGACCATCACCGGAGCGAAGAGCGCGACCACCAGCGTGCCGATGACGCTCGCCACGAACGAGCCGATGACCGCGGTGCCCAGTGCCTGCGGCGCCCGTCCTGCCAGCGCCATCTTGTGACCCTCGTAGGTGGTGGCAATCGAGGACGCCTGGCCGGGGGTGTTGAGCAGGATGGAGGTGGTCGCACCGCCGAATGTGCCGCCGTAGTAGACGCCGGCGAAGAGGATGAACGCCGCGGTCGGGTCCATCTGGAAGGTGACCGGCAGCAGCAGCGCCACGGCCATGGCGGAGCCCATGCCGGGCAGTACGCCGACGGCGGTGCCCAGCAGCACGCCGCAGAACGCCCACAGCAGGTTCGCCGGGGTCAGCGCGGAGACAAGCCCGTCGCCGAGAAGGGAGAAGGCTTCCACGTCACACCGTCCATTCCAGTACGCCGCCGGGCAGGCTCAGACCCAGCCCGAGGGAGAAGCCCACCTGCACCGCCGCCGACATCGACACGGCGACGAGCGCGTCACGCGCATACGAGCGGGCACCGAAGGCGTACGCGACGCCCCAGAAGAGCAGCGAACCGGCGAGCAGCCAGCCCAGCGTCTCCAGCAGCGCGACGTGCACGGCGAGCGTGCCGACGATCAGCAGCACCGGCGGCCAGTCGGTCGGCGGTGCGGGAGCGTGGCCGGGCAGCTGTGTGCGACCGCTGCCGCGCAGCGCACGGGCCGAACGCACGTTGGACGCGGCCATCCAGCCGGCGACCACCAGCAGCAGCGTGCCGACCACGCCGGGTACGACTCCGGGGCCGGGCGGGTCGGTGTTGGGCGGAGCCTGGATGGTGAACGCACCCCACACGGCGATCGCGCCGAACGTCGCGACCAGCGCCGGGAAGACCCAGGCGCGCGGGCCGACCCACGGAGCGGTCTCCGGGTCGTACGCGGGCGCCGGCGCGAGGTCCGCGTCGGAGTCCGCGTCGGAGTCCGGCGTGCGATCCGCGTCGCGGTCCGCCGTACGGTCCGCATCGGCACCCGCCGTACGGTCCGCGTCGGGCGCGGGGGTCGCTGCGTTCCCGGCCTCCGCCGTGGTCTCCTCCGCGGCGCTTCCGGCCGCCGCGGCGTAACCGGCCTCGGCTGCCCGGTCGCCCACCGCCGTACCGGCTTCCGCTGCCGACGGCCGGGGTTCGGCCGGTCCGTTTCTCGTCACGTCCCGGTCCTCCTCCGCGCCCGTCACAGACCCAGCGCCTTCACGGTCTTGCGCGCCACAGTGACCTCTTCCTTCAGGAAGGCCGTGAACTCCTCACGCCCCTGGTACGTATCGGTCCACCGGTTGCGCTTGAGGGTGTCGGCCCAGGTGGGGGTCTTGCGGAGTTTGGCGAGCACCCTCTCCAGCTTCTTCGCCTCCTCCTCGCCGACGCCGGGCGGAGCGATCACTCCGCGCCAGTTGGACATCTCCACGTCGTACCCCTGTTCGTGCAGGGTGGGCAGGTCGTCGACGCCGTCGAGCCGTTCCGGCGAGGAGATGCCCAGCGCGCGCACGGAACCGGACTCCAGCTGGTCGCTGAAGTCGCCGTAGGTGCCGAAACCGACCTGGGCGGTGCCGGAGAGGAGCGAGGTCAGCACCTCGCCGCCGCCCGCGTACGGCAGGTAGTTGATGCCGTCCGGCGGCACCTTCATGCTCTGCGCGACCTGGGCGGCGAAGATCTGGTCGACGCCGCCCATCGAGCCGCCCGCGACCGGCAGGCCGCCCTTCTTCTCCCGCCAGGCCTCGGCGAGTTCGTCCGCCGTCCGGTAGGGCGAGTTCTTCGGTACGACCACCGTCAGGTACTCGGAGGCGAGCTGGGCGATCGGGGTGGCGTCCGCCATGGTGTGCTGCGAACCGAGCGTCTCCACCGCGCCGACCATGCCGAGGCCGGTCATGGTGAGAACGCCGGACTGACCCTCGCGGTTGGCGGTCTGGGTGAGTCCGATGGTGCCGCCCGCACCTTCGGCGTTGGAGACCTCGACGTTGCGGCGCAGCCCCTCCTCGCGCAGACCGTTCTGCAATTCGCGGGCGAGCATGTCCCATCCGCCGCCGGGGGCCGCGGGTGCGATCAGGAGCAGCTTCTCGTTCTCGCCCGTGCCCGACGCGGCGCTCTGCCGTACGTCGACCACGGCGACGCCCACCAGGATCGCAGCCGCGCCGCAGGCGGCGATCCGCGTCAGGGCCGCCCGGGTCGGTGCCACCTTCATCTGGCTTCCTCCGTGATTCTCCGCAGCTCGGTACGGGTGGTTGCGGGTTGCTCGTGCAGGTGTCGGGGGTGCACGTGCGGATGGGG
>NZ_JAELVF020000001.1:1083886-1142246 GCF_018101125.2 Streptomyces tardus
GGTGCAGGCCTGGAGGCCCTTCCGCCTCCGGGGCGGGACGGTGCGGGACGGCTGCTGCCCGCCGGGGACGGACCGTCGTCGGGGCCCGCGGGTTCGGCGGATCCGGCGAGGTGCCCCACAGTGTGGAGCGGGGTTACGGCGATGTACGAGATCTGTTAACACTGGCGTCGTAGTGGTCGTATTGGTCGTGTTCCGCCAGGTGCGGGGCATGCCCGCCGTCCCGCTCCACCTCCGCCTTTCACTGGAACCGCCGCCCCATGCGCCTCCGCCGCCCAGCCCGTTCGCACCCCGCCCCCGACGAGGCCGTACCGCCCGACCCGCACAACCCGTCCGTACCGCACAGCCAGTCCGGCAGCCCGCACAGCCCGTCCGCGCCCCGCAATCCCGTCGCCGGGCGCGTCCCCGCCGACACCCGCGACGCCGACACCCGCGACGCTGCCGGCCGAGACGCCGCCACCGGCGACGCCCACCCCGGCGCCGTGGGCGGGCCGGAGCGTCGGGGCGGGCCGGAGCGTCGGGGCGGGCCGCTGCGCACCTTCCGTCGGCTCCGCGGTCGCCTGCGGCGGCGCAGGCTCTCGTTGACCGGTTCGCTCTTCGTCGGCTACGCGACGCTGCTGGTCCTCGCGCTGGTGGTGACGGGCGCGCTGTGGGTGGCGCACCACGACCGGCAGTTGGACCGGCAGTACACGGAGCGGGTGCTGACCATCGGACGGTCGGTGGCGGCGATGCCGGAGATCAGTGAGGCCCTGGGGTCGCAGGACCCGCCGGCGGTGATCGACCCGCTGGCCGACCGGGTGGGGCGCGCGACCGGTGCCGAGTACGTCGTGGTCGCCACCCCGGACGGCATCCGGATGTCGCACGTGGACGACCGGCTCATCGGCAAGCGTGTGTCGACGCCGCCCGGCCCGGCGGGCGCGGGCAAGGAGTGGAGCGGTCAGCAGACCGGCACCCAGGGCACCAGCGTGCGGGCGAAGGTGCCGATCACCGGCGGGCCGGACGGCGAGGAGGTGCTCGGCTACGTCTCCGTCGGCGTCCTGACCTCCGACATCGCCACCGAGGCGACCGACGCGCTGCCGTCGATCATGGGCACCGTCGCAGCCGTGCTGACGCTGGGCGCCGCGGGCGCGTACGTGCTCTCCCGCCGGGTCCGCGCGAAGACGTACGGGCTGGAGCCGGCGGACATCACCGCACTGCTGGAGAGCCGGGAGGCGCTGCTCCACGCCGTGCGCGAAGGCGTGATCGCCGTGGACAACGACGACCGGCTCGTCCTCGTCAACCCGCCCGCGCGGCAGCTGCTCTCGCTGCCGGACGCCTGCGAGGGCACCGCGCTGGAGGCGTTGGAGCTCGACTCGCGGCTGCGCGACATCATCGGCGGGGCGACCGAGGGGGAGGACCAGATCGTGCTGATCGGCGCCCGGGTGCTGGTCTGCAACCGGATGCCGGTCAGCGTGCACGGCCGCGCGGCGGGTGCGGTGGTGACGCTGCGCGACCGCACCGAACTCGACCGGTTGACCGGGGAGTTGGACGGCGCCCGTACCGTCACCCGGGGGTTGCGCTCGCAGTCCCACGAGTTCGCGAACCGCATCCACACCCTGGCCGGCCTGCTGGAGCTCGGCGAGGTGGAGGAGGCCCGCGCGTACCTCACTGATCTGTCCGCCGCACACGCCAGAGCGAGCGGCCAGATCAGCGGTCACATCGCCGATTCGGCCGTCGCCGCGCTCGCGCTCGCCAAGAGCGCCCAGGCCGACGAGCAGAACGCGGAGCTGCGGCTGTCCCCGATGAGCAGGGTGCCCTACACGCTCCCGGGCGGGCTGCGCGCCGACGTACTGCTGGTCCTGGGAAACCTGCTGGACAACGCCCTCGACGCGGTCACCGGACGCACCGGCGAGGAAGGCTGGGTCGAGCTGCTGATCCGGGTGCACCCCGCCGACGGCGACGAACTCCCCCACGATCTGGTGGAGATCCGGGTCATCGACTCCGGGCACGGGGTCGGCGCCGGACTCGCCGAGGAGATCTTCGAGTACGGATTCACCACCAAGGCCGCGGACAGCAGAAACACCCGCGGGCTCGGCGAGGGCCTGGGGCTGGCGCTCGTGCGGCAGGTCTGCGAAAGTCGCGGAGGCAGCGTCGGGGTGGAGATTCCCGGTGACGCCACGTCCGAAGAGGGAGCCGTGTTCACCGCCTACCTACCCGTCTCCGACCAGCCCCCGCCAGAGGATGAATCGGACATCGGCGACGACGGCTCCGCTCCCGGCCCGTCCGACGCCGTGCGTTCGCGTGCCGTGTCCTCGCGTGCGACC
Source organism: Streptomyces tardus (assembly GCF_018101125.2). GTDB lineage: Bacteria > Actinomycetota > Actinomycetes > Streptomycetales > Streptomycetaceae > Streptomyces > Streptomyces tardus. The sequence continues at coordinate 1,086,187 of NZ_JAELVF020000001.1, forward strand.
TCGCGCACCGACACCTCCGGCCCCGGCGGGGCGGTCGAACGATCGTGAGCGCCTCGACCCACACCCCCTCGCAGCCCGTGCCACCACCCGCCCCGCGCATCGGGGTCCTCGTCGTCGACGACGACGTACGGGTGGCCCGCAACCACCGCGAGCTGGTCCAGTCGCTGCCCGGCTTCACCGTCGTCGGAGTCGCCCACACGGCCGCGGACGCACTGACCGAAATGGCCCGACTCCGCCCCGACCTGGTCCTGTTGGACCTCTATCTGCCCGACGACACCGGCATCTCGGTACTGCGCAGGCAGCGTTCGCCGGAGAACGCGGGACACCACCCGGTGGACTTCCTGGTCATCACCGCCGTGCGGGACATCGACCAGGTGCGTGCCGCCCTGCACGGCGGGGCGGTCCACTACCTGCTCAAGCCCTTCCCCCTCACCGCGCTGCGCGACCAGCTGGAACGGTTCGCCGTCGCCCGGCAGCGGATGGCCGGAGCGGGCCAGGCGGCCAGCCAGCGCGATGTGGACCGGCTGTTCGGCCTGATGCGGCCCTCCACCGCGACCCAGTCACTGCCCAAGGGCCTGACCGCCGCGACCAGCGAGCTGATCGCCGGGACCCTGCGCGAGGCCGACGGTGATCTGTCGGCCGTCGACGTCAGTGAGCGGACCGGCGTCTCGCGCGTCACCGCCCGCCGCTACCTCGAGCACCTCTGTGCAGACGGTCGCGCCGAGCTCCGTATGCGCTACGGGTCGGCGGGCCGCCCCGAGCACCGCTACACCTGGCTCGGCCCCAATACCGGCCGACCACAGGCCGGTTGACGCCCGCACGGAGGCCTCCGGGGCGCTGCGGCCGGGTGTTCGCGGGCGGGCACTGCGGTACGCGGGCGGGCACTGCGTACCTGCGCCGAGTTCCCGGAACGAGGAGCGGGCGGGCGGCGGCGGGCAGCCGTGCACGCGGGGCGCGCAGCGGGGACGCGATCCGTGCGGCTTTGCTCACCGCGGGCTGGGGAAAACCCCAGCAGACGTTGCGGGAGACCTCATAGCGAGCAACGTGGACGGCACGGCAGTCTTGTGGCATGACCGAGAGATCCACTTCCGGAGCGGCTGCCGCTGAGGCCCTGCCTCCGCCACGAGCGGCGCTGAGCGGCACGACCTGGCGGGAGATCGTCCATCTGCTGCTCAACCTCCCGCTCGGCATCTTCTCCTTCGTCTGCGCGGTGGTGTGGGTGTTCGCGGCTGCGCTGCTCTCGGTCACCGTGATCGGGCTGCCGGTGCTCGCGGCGGGCCTTACCGGCATGCGCGCGCTGGGGCGGTGGGAGCGTGGTCGGGCCCGGGTTCTGCTGGGTCTGCGGATCGAGGAGCCGTCGCCGCTCAGCCGGGCCGGAGGCGCGGGCTTCTTCCCGTGGTTGTGGCGGACGCTGTCCGATCCGGTCGGCTGGCGCTCGGCGCTCTTCGCGGTGATCAGACTCCCCTGGGGAGTGCTGACCTTCGCCATCACGCTGGTGTCGCTGTTTGTGCTCTGGCCGCTTCTGCCGTGGTTGGCGAGGCTGTTGACGCAGGTCGACCGTGTGATGGTGCGCGGTCTGCTCTCACCCTCCGACGGGCTGGAGCGGCGGATCGCTCAGCTCAGGACCGACAAGGAGACGGTCACCGACACGGCCAGCGGGGATCTGCGGCGGATCGAGCGGGACCTCCACGACGGCGCTCAGGCCAGACTCGTCGCCCTCGCCATGGACCTCGGCCTCGCCAAGGAAAAACTCACCGAAGACCCCGAAGCCGCAGCAAAAATGGTCGACGAAGCACACGGCGAAGTAAAACTCGCCCTCCAAGAACTCCGAGACCTCGCCCGCGGAATCCACCCCGCAATCCTCACCGACCGAGGACTCGCACCCGCACTCTCCGCACTCCGCGCCCGCTGCACCGTACCCACCACCCTCCACACCGAAATACCCCACAGACCCGCACCCGCCATCGAAGCCATCGCCTACTTCACCGTCTCCGAACTCCTCCAAAACATCAGCAAACACAGCCACGCCACCCAAGCCGACGTCGAACTCTGGCGCACCAAAAACCGCCTCCTCATCCAAATCACCGACAACGGCCAAGGCGGCGCCACCACCCACACCGGCACCGGACTCAAAGGCCTCGCCGACCGCCTCAACTCCGTCGACGGACTCCTCCTCATCCACTCACCACCCGGCGGACCCACCACCATCACCATCGAACTCCCCTGGCGAGACCCCCAACCCACCCACACCCACACCCGTACAGACAACGGATCGGAGCGCTGACCACTGCCATGCGTGTCCTCAAGGAAGTGCTGCGCGCCCCGTTCGCGGGATGGACCTGGCGCGCTCTGCTCCACATCGTGAGCGGGCTGCTCATCGCCCTGCCGGCGTTCGTTCTGGTCGTCACGCTGATGGCGGTGAGCGGAGCGCTGCTGATCACGTTTCTCGGAGTGCCGCTGCTGGCGCTGACGCTTGTGCTGTGCCGCGGGTTGGGCACGGTGCAGCGCTCCCGCACCCGCGCGCTGCTCGGGGTGCGGGTGGCCGCGCCCGAGCCGATACGCCCCCAGGTCGAGCGCACCGGCGCCATGGCTCTGCTCGGCGCGACCCTGAAGAACGGTGCCGCATGGCGGCACGCCTTCCACGCGGTGTTGAGCTTTCCGCTCGCACTGTTCTCCTTCATCACCGGTGTGACGCTGTGGCTGTACGGCTGGGTGCTCGCCCTCTACCCGCTGTGGCACTGGGTCTTCCCGACCTACACCGACGAACCCGGTCTCCAGCTCTACGGCGAGGCCGACGGCAGCGGCATCTGGCTGGACGCCCCGGTCGAGATCGCACTGGCCTCGGCGACGGGAGTGGTGTTCGTCCTGTTCAGCCCCTGGGTGCTGGGGGGCCTCGCCGCCCTGGACCGGCTGCTCGTCGTCGGCCTGCTCGGCCCCTCGAAGCTGGCGAGTGAGGTGCGGAAGCTGGAGAGCGCGCGGGGCACCGCGGTGGACACGGCCAGCGGGGATCTGCGGCGGATCGAGCGGGACCTCCACGACGGCGCTCAGGCCAGACTCGTCGCCCTCGCCATGGACCTCGGCCTCGCCAAGGAAAAGCTCACCGAAGACCCCGAAGCCGCAGCAAAAATGGTCGACGAAGCACACGGCGAAGTAAAACTCGCCCTCCAAGAACTCCGAGACCTCGCCCGCGGAATCCACCCCGCAATCCTCACCGACCGAGGACTCGCACCCGCACTCTCCGCACTCCGCGCCCGCTGCACCGTACCCACCACCCTCCACACCGAAATACCCCACAGACCCGCACCCGCCATCGAAGCCATCGCCTACTTCACCGTCTCCGAACTCCTCCAAAACATCAGCAAACACAGCCACGCCACCCAAGCCGACGTCGAACTCTGGCGCACCAAAAACCGCCTCCTCATCCAAATCACCGACAACGGCCAAGGCGGCGCCACCACCCACACCGGCACCGGACTCAAAGGCCTCGCCGACCGCCTCAACTCCGTCGACGGACTCCTCCTCATCCACTCACCACCCGGCGGACCCACCACCATCACCATCGAACTCCCCTGGCGAGACCCCCAACCCACCCACACCCACACCCGTACAGACAACGGCACCGGCACCGGCACCGGCACCAACTCCCGCCCCGGCACCGACTCCGGAGCGAAAGGCCTCGAGGCCGCCCGCTGAATCGACCGCACCACCACGGCGCCTCGCTCCCCCGCCCGGGACAGCGACCGCATGTACCGGCAGGCAACCGAGGCAGCCTGCCGCGCCCGTCCGGATTCTGGGATGCTGAGCACCTGACTTCGGATACCAGGGGGAAGAAGAGAAGTGTCGGACAACGTACGAGTCGTCATCGCCGAGGACTCGGTACTGCTGCGCGAGGGGTTGACCCGGCTGCTCACCGACCGGGGGCACGAGGTCGTCGCCGGGGTGGGGGACGGCGAGGCGCTGGTCAAGACCGTCGCCGACCTCGCGGCAGGCGGTGCGCTGCCGGATGTGGTGGTCGCCGATGTCCGGATGCCGCCGACCCACACCGACGAGGGGGTGCGGGCCGCGATAGAGCTGCGGGGCCGGTATCCGAGCGTGGGCGTCCTGGTGCTCTCGCAGTACGTCGAGGAGCAGTACGCCACCGAGTTGCTGGCCGGCACCACGCAGGGCGTCGGCTATCTGCTCAAGGATCGGGTCGCCGACGTGCGGGAGTTCGTCGACGCGGTCTGCCGGGTGGCGGACGGAGGTACGGCGCTCGATCCGGAGGTTGTCACGCAGTTGCTCAGCCGCAGCCGCAAACAGGACGTGGTGGAGCGACTCACACCGCGTGAGCGCGAGGTTCTCGGGTTGATGGCGGAAGGCCGTACGAATTCGGCCATCGCCGCCTGCATGGTGGTCAGCGGCTCGGCGGTCGAGAAGCATGTGAGCAATATCTTCATGAAGCTCGGCCTCGCCCACAGTGACGCGGATCACCGAAGAGTGCTCGCCGTACTGACCTATCTCAACTCGTGAAACGGCTCGGCGGTCCTTCCACCGGGCCTGCAGCACGCTTCGGCCACCTGGGTCACCACAGTCAACTCCGTGCGAGGGGCGCTTCGTTCGGGTCAACCCGACCGCTCCTGCGGCACCACCGCTTCACGTCCGCGAACCATGCCTGTCGCGCGGACCGCACGCCCCGGACGCCCCGTCTCAGCAGGGCGTCCATCATCCGATCGGGCGGAGTTCGACCGTCCCGACGCACGTACGATGGGCAGCGAGCCGTTGCCTCAAGGGGAGGTCCTCCGCAGTGACCCAGCAGGTCAGCCAAGAAAGCGCCAAGGAAGTCAGGCGTCTGGACCGGGTGATTATCCGGTTCGCGGGGGACTCCGGCGACGGGATGCAACTCACCGGTGATCGCTTCACCTCCGAGACCGCCACCTTCGGCAACGATCTCTCCACCCTGCCGAACTTCCCGGCCGAGATCCGCGCTCCCGCAGGGACCCTGCCCGGCGTCTCCTCGTTCCAGCTGCACTTCGCCGACCACGACATCCTGACGCCCGGGGACGCCCCGAACGTCCTGGTCGCGATGAACCCGGCAGCCCTGCGGGCGAACATCGACGACCTGCCCAAGGGCGCCGAGATCATCGTCAACACCGACGAGTTCGCCAAGCGCGCGATGGCGAAGGTGGGCTACGCCACCAGCCCGTTGGAGGACGGCTCGCTGGACGGCTACCGGGTCCACCCGGTGCCGCTGACCACGCTGACCGTGGAGGCGCTCAAGGAGTACGACCTCGGCCGCAAGGAGGCCGCCCGCAGCAAGAACATGTTCGCGCTCGGGCTGCTGTCCTGGATGTACAACCGCCCGGTCGAGGGCACCGAGCGCTTCCTGCGGACGAAGTTCGCGAAGAAGCCACAGATCGCGGAGGCGAACGTCGCCGCGTTCCGCGCCGGCTGGAACTTCGGCGAGACCACCGAGGACTTCGCGGTCTCCTACGAAGTGGCCCCGGCCACGAAGGCGTTCCCCACCGGCACCTACCGGAACATCTCGGGCAACCTCGCGCTCTCCTACGGGCTGGTGGCCGCCTCGCAGCAGGCGGATCTGCCGCTCTTCCTCGGCTCGTACCCGATCACCCCGGCCTCGGACATCCTCCACGAGCTGTCCCGGCACAAGAACTTCGGCGTGCGGACCTTCCAGGCCGAGGACGAGATCGCGGGCATCGGCGCCGCCCTGGGCGCCGCGTTCGGCGGTGCGCTCGGCGTCACCACCACCTCGGGCCCGGGCGTCGCGCTGAAGTCCGAGACCATCGGGCTCGCCGTCTCGCTCGAACTGCCGCTGCTGATCGTCGACATCCAGCGCGGCGGCCCCTCCACCGGACTGCCCACCAAGACCGAGCAGGCCGACCTGCTCCAGGCGATGTACGGGCGCAACGGCGAGGCGCCGGTGCCGATCGTGGCCCCCTCCACCCCGGGCGACTGCTTCGACGCCGCCCTGGAGGCGACCCGGATCGCGCTGACGTACCGCACCCCGGTCTTCCTGCTCTCGGACGGCTACCTGGCAAACGGCTCGGAGCCCTGGCGTATCCCCGAGGTCGAGGAACTCCCCGATCTGCGCACGCAGTTCGCCACCGGCCCGAACCACACGCTGGAGGACGGCACCGAGGCGTTCTGGCCCTACAAGCGCGATCCGCAGACCCTCGCCCGGCCGTGGGCGGTGCCCGGCACCCCGGGTCTGGAGCACCGCATCGGCGGTATCGAGAAGCAGGACGGCACGGGCAACATCTCCTACGACCCGGCCAACCACGAGCACATGGTGCGCACCCGCCAGGCGAAGATCGACGGTATCGAGGTGCCGGACCTGGCCGTCGACGACCCGGAGGGCCCCGACGGCGCGGGCGCACGGGTCCTGGTGATCGGCTGGGGCTCGACGTACGGCCCGATCACCGCGGCGGTGCGCCGGGTCAGGCGAGCAGGCGGACAGGTCGCCCAGGCGCATCTGCGGCACCTCAATCCGTTCCCCGCCAATCTCGGTGAGGTGCTGCGCGGTTACGACCGGGTGGTCGTGCCGGAGATGAACCTCGGCCAGCTCTCCACGCTGCTCCGCGCCCGGTTCCTCGTTGACGCACAGCCGCACACGCAGGTGAACGGCATGCCGTTCAAGGCCGAGCAGCTCGCCCACGTTCTCAAGGAGGCCATCGACCATGGCTGACGTTCTCGCCCAGGGCGACCGGGAGCGGGCACCGCACCCGCTCGCGCTGGTCCCCAAGACCGAGGTAAAGCAGACCGCCAAGGACTTCAAGTCCGACCAGGAGGTCCGCTGGTGCCCCGGCTGCGGCGACTACGCCGTGCTCGCCGCGGTCCAGGGCTTCATGCCCGAGCTGGGGCTGGCCAGGGAGAACATCGTCTTCGTCTCCGGCATCGGCTGCTCCTCCCGCTTCCCGTACTACCTGAGCACCTACGGGATGCACTCCATCCACGGTCGCGCCCCGGCGATCGCGACCGGCCTGGCCGCCGCGCGCAGCGATCTGTCGGTCTGGGTGGTCACCGGTGACGGCGACGCCCTCTCCATCGGCGGCAACCACCTGATCCACGCGCTGCGTCGCAACGTGAACCTGAAGATCCTGCTCTTCAACAACCGGATCTACGGCCTCACCAAGGGCCAGTACTCCCCCACCTCGGAGCCGGGCAAGCTCACCAAGTCCTCTCCGATGGGTTCGCTGGACGCCCCGTTCAACCCGGTGTCGCTGGCGATCGGCGCGGAGGCGTCGTTCGTCGCCCGCACCGTGGACTCCGACCGCAAGCACCTCACCGAGGTGCTGCGCGCCGCAGCCGACCACCCGGGTACGGCGCTGGTCGAGATCTACCAGAACTGCAACATCTTCAACGACGGCGCCTTCGAGGTCCTCAAGGACCGCGAGCAGGCCCAGGAGGCGGTGATCCGGCTCCAGCACGGCGAGCCGATCCGCTTCGGACTGCCGGCCGAGGACGGCCTGGGCTCCAAGGGCGTCGTGCGCGACCCCGCGTCCGGGGAGCTGGAGGTGGTCGACGTCGCCGAGCACGGCACCGACGGCATCCTGGTCCACGACGCGCACGCGCAGTCTCCGACGCTGGCCTTCGCGCTCTCCCGGATCGCCGACCCGGACACCCTGCACCAGACCCCGATCGGGGTTCTGCGCGATGTCCGTCGGCCGGTCTACGAGACGCTGATGACCGAGCAGTTGGAGACGGCGGTGCACAAGAACGGCAAGGGCGACCTCGGTTCGCTGCTCCACGGCAACGACACCTGGACCGTCGCCGGCTGACCCCCCGTCCGCGCGCCGCGAGAGCCTCGCGGCAACGCCCGTACGACACTGCGTCGCAGGTGGCCGGGGCCCGACCGGGGTCCCGGCCACCGGTGCGTGCGCCCCGTCCGGGTCGCGTCTCCACCGTGTGGCGACCGGGCGGCGAAGCGGCTCGGTCGCACCGGCGTCAGGGCCACGACGATCCGGTGTCAGGACCATAGTGCGAAACGGGAATGACTGCGCCCGCCGGGAGCGTTACCTTGCGCACAGGGAGCGGCGGACGTCGCCCACGGCGCACAGGGAGGGGCCGAAGTGTCATCGAGGAGCGAGGCACGGACAGGGCTGGCGTACGGCTTCGCGGCCTTCGGCATGTGGGGGTTTCTTCCCCTGTACTGGGCACTGTTGAACGATTCGCCACCGGGTGAGGTGCTGGCCCACCGGATGGTCTGGTCGCTGCCGACCGCGCTGGTGATCCTGCTGCTGGTCGGGCGCTGGTCGTGGATCCGGCCGCTGCTCCGCGATCGGCGCAAGCTCTCGATGACGGCGTTCTCGGCGGTGCTGATCTCGGTCAACTGGTACATCTTCATCTGGGCGGTGAGCGCGGACCGGGTGCTGGAGGCGTCCCTCGGGTACTTCATCAACCCGCTGATCACCATCGCCATCGGAGTGCTGCTGCTGCGGGAGCGGCTGCGCACGCTCCAGTGGGTGGCGGTCGGCGTCGGCGCCTCGGCCGTCGCGGTGATGACCTTCGCCTACGGGCAGGTGCCCTGGGTCTCGCTGGCGCTGAGCTTCAGCTTCGCCGGCTACGGGCTGATGAAGAAGCGCACCGGGCTCGACGGTGTGGAGGGCTTCAGCGCCGACTCCGCGCTCCAGTTCCTGCCGGCGCTGGGTTACCTCGGCTGGCTCGCGCTTCGCGGCGAATCAGGCTTCCTGACTGAAGGGACCACGCATGCGGCGCTGTTGGCACTGTCCGGGATCGCCACCGCGCTGCCGCTGATCGCCTTCGGCGCGGCGACGATGCGGGTGCCACTGTCGACGGTCGGAATGCTCCAGTACCTGGGCCCGGCGCTGATGTTCGTCCTGGGGCTGACGGTCTTCCACGAGGAGATGCCGCCGGCGCGGCTGGCCGGCTTCCTGCTGGTCTGGCTGGCGCTGGTGATCCTGACCTTCGACGCGCTGCGCAACGCCCGCCGTACCCGTGCCGAACTCCGCGCCCGCGCCGCCAGGTTGGTGCCGGACACGGCGGCCGGTGCTGCCACCGCCGGTGCGGCGGAGGACCCCGCCGCACCGGCGGTGGCGAGTGCGGGTGTGATCACACAGCCAGACCGTTGATGCGGTACTGCATCACCCGGTAGTTCTGCGGGTCGTACCACTGGCTGACGGCGATGTGGAAGTCCTGGAAGGTCGAACCGGGAAAGATCCAGCCGCCGTACGGGTGCGCCACCCGGTTGTCGCCCTCCTGTCCGGGCGCCACCGGGTGGATGATCGTCTGCTCGGGAGTGGCGAAGAGGTTGGACGTCGGCAGGTCGAAGATCTGCGCGCGGATGCCGAGGGCGTCCATGTTCAGCCAGGTCAGGGCGTACCGGCCCTCCATCGCCCGGAAGCAGATCTCGCCCCATCGTCGGGCCGCGGAGACGGTCGTGGCGGGTACGCCCCATCCCCAGTTGGCGCCGTCCCAGCCCCACGGCTCGTAGGCGGCAGGGTCGCCGACCGATTCGTGGCGCACTCGGTGGAGGAGCAGGCCGGAGACGATGTCCCGGTTGAAGACGGTGGAGAGGACGTAGGCCCAGCCGTCGTCGGCGACCGCGTACGTCTTCTGCTGGAACTGGCCGCCCAGCGCGTTGCCCGGCCACTGGCAGAGGTACTCCCAGTTCTCGCCGCCGTCGGTGGAGCGCCAGAAGTCGCTGTGATGCGTCTGGTAGATCACGCCGCGCATCAGGTGCATGTACATCGTGTCGCCGATGGTGAAGATGTCGGACGGGATGGCCGTGGTGCCGCCCTCGTGCCCCTCGGGGACGAGGTGCCGGGCGCTGCTTCCGCCCACCGCACCGTCGACGGTGATCGAGCCGAGTCCGGCGCCGGAGGATCGCAGGCCCACGGGTGAACGCCAGTTGGGGCCGCCCACACCGCCCCCGTCGAACGTGTCGCCGCAGGCGAGGAAGAGCGAACCGTCCGGGGTGCGCGCCGGGATGCCGAGGTCCGTCCACGGTGCGGCGAAACGGCCGGTCTCGGCCGGGCCGGTGAGGTTCTTGACCTTCCCGCCGGTGGGCGCGAGCCGCGCCGCGGGCGTGCCCGTACGCGCGGGCGTGCCCGTACGCGCGGTGGCCGCGTTCGCCGCGGACGCTCCCGCGCCCCAGACGGCCGCCGCGCCCGCGGCGCCGATTCCCGCCCGCAGCAGGGACCTTCTGCTCGTTCCCGCCATGCCGTACCCCTTTCCCCGGCCTCCTCGGAGGCGCACGAGATCCCAACTCGCGGCGAAACCGCGCGAGTTGCCGGATCGAAGCTACGGGCGCGTGTCGGGCGACGCCAGGCATGACGCCGATCCCCACAGGAACACACCAATGACGCGACCAAAGCGTGATGACCGATTCACCCGGAATAGCAGCACGAACAGGCACATTTCGCGCACCGCAGCCACCGCAGCCACCGCAGCAGCAGCAGCAGCAGCAGCAGCACCGCGAACGCCTCCGGGGCGCCGCACAATTCGAGTGCGCACCGAACGGCCGACCGCTAGGTTCGCCGTATGAGTTCCTTCCTTCAGATCTACGGCTGACAGCGGCGGACCGCAGTCCGCCCTCCTCGGCACGCCTTGTGCGCGCCGGCCTCCGAGCGTGCGCTCGGACCGCCGGCGCGTCGGCCTGCCGTGTCACTTTCCGCCGTAGAACCGAAGTGAGTGATCGTCCATGACACCTCGCCGTGCCCATATCGCGATGGCCGGAATTCCCGCCGTCAGCCACGTACTGCCCAGCCTGGAGATCATCCGGGAGCTGGTCTCCCGCGGTCACCGGGTGACCTACTCCAACGACCCGGTGATGGCCGACATGATCGCCGCCACCGGCGCCGAACCGGTCGTCTGCACCTCCACCCTGCCGGTCGCCGACCACAGTTGGCCCGAGGACCCCATCGCCGCGATGGATCTCTTCCTCGACAACGCCGTGCAGGCGCTGCCCCAGCTGCACGACGCCTACCGGGACGACCCGGCCGATCTCTACCTCTACGACATCGGCGCCTACGCGGCCCGCGCGCTGGCCGAGGCGCAGGGCCGTCCTCTGCTCCAGCTCTCCCCGACCTTCGTGGCCTGGGAGGGGTACGAGCAGGAGGTCGGCGCCCAGACACGTCAACTGCCGGGCGCCGAGGCCCATCGGGAGAAGTTCGACCGCTGGCTCGCCCGTTGCGGGGCGACCACGACCGGGGTGGACGCCTTCGCCGGTCGCCCCGACCGGGCGCTGGCCCTGATCACCGCGGCGATGCAGCCGTTCGTCGACCGGGTCGACACCGGCACCGTCACCTTCGTCGGCCCCTGCTTCGACCCGGCCGCGGACACGAAGGAGTGGACGCGCCCCGCGCACGCGGAGAACGTCCTGCTGATCTCCCTCGGTTCGGCCTTCACCCGCCAACCGGAGTTCTACCGCCAGTGCCTGGCGGCCTTCGGCGACCTGCCGGGTTGGCACGTCGTCCTCCAGATCGGCAAGCACACCGATCCGGCGGTCCTCGGAACGATCCCCGGCAACGCCGAGGTCCATCCCTGGGTCCCGCAGCGCGCGATCCTGGAGCAGGCCGACGCCTTCGTCACCCACGCCGGTATGGGCGGCTGCGGCGAGGGCCTGCTGGCCGGCGTGCCGATGATCGCCGTACCGCAGGCGGCCGAGCAGTTCATGAACGCCGATCGTCTGGTGGAGTTGGGCGTGGGCCGCCGGATCGACACCGCCGACGCCACCGCCGAGGCCCTGCGGACCGCACTGGACGAGCTGGTCGCCGATCCCGAGCGCAGCCAGCGTTCGGCGCAACTGCGGGCAGCGGCAAGGGCGGAGGGCGGCACGATGCGCGCCGCCGACCTCATCGAGGCGGCACTCGCCTGACACACCCCCCGGCTGCGCTCGCACTCGGCCGCGCCTAGGCCGTGTTTTAGAACTGGTCTCCGGGTCTTGCCTTGCGGCGTGATGATCATGGTGTGGGGCGAGGGGATCTTTCTGATGAGCAGTGGTCGGTGCTGGAGCCGTTGTTGCCGGCGGTGAGGTTGGGTCGTCGGCCGCAGAACCGTCGGCGTTTGATCGACGGGGTGCGGTGGCGGGTGCGGACCGGTGTTCCCTGGCGTGATCTGCCGGGCGAGTACGGACCCTGGCAGACCGTGTATGGGCTCTTCCGCCGGTGGCAACGCGAGGGTGTGTGGGTTCGGCTGCTGGCCTCGCTCCAGGCGCGGGCCGATGCGGCCGGGCTGGTCACGTGGGAGGTGAACGTCGACTCCACGGTCTGCCGGGCTCATCAGCACGCCGCTGGTGCCCGCCGAGACGGGGTCGGGCAGAAGGAGCCGCCCGGCGGGGTCGGCCAAGAGCCGGACGATCACGGCCTGGGACGGTCCAGGGGCGGGTTCAGCACGAAGATTCATCTGGCCTGCGAGCAGGGCCAGAAGCCGCTGTCGCTGCTGGTCACGGCAGGACAGCGGGGTGACAGCCCGCAGTTCGAACCGGTCCTCGAAGCGATTGGGGTGCCCAAGGTCGGTGGCGGGCGCCCCAGGCGCAGGCCACTGCGGGTGCGGGGTGACAAGGCGTACTCGTCTCGCGCGAATCGTGCCTACCTGCGCAGACGCGGGATCCGGTGCACCATCGCCGAGCCGGCCGATCAGATCCGCCACCGCAAGCGTCGAGGCCGTGTGGGCGGCAGGCCACCGGCCTTCGATCGGGAGGACTACAAGGCCCGACATGCGGTCGAGTGCGGGATCAGCCGGCTCAAGCAACACCGGGCGGTGGCGACGCGTTACGACAAGCTGGCGGTCCGCTTCGAGGCCACCGTGCAGATCGCGGCGATCCACCAGTGGCTGTGACCCATCGGCTGGTCGTCCGGCCGTGCCATCCTGGCCACCGGTTCGATCAGCACGCACATGGGGAGGACCTGTGGCCGCCGGGCACTACTGCGCCGACAGCGAGAACGGCGACCACGTCGACGACCCGTCCGAGGATGCCCTATTCATGCTGATCAGCGATCTGAACGACAGCGACAACACCTTCATCGTCATCCAGCCCGACGAGGACGAGCCAGCCTGGTTCGCCTCTGTCTCCGTCCTAGACGAGGACGGATTCGAGATCGTCCGCCACGACACCACCTGCCGCGAGCACGACATCGCCATCGAGAACCATCGTGACCGGATCGCGGGCGACCTCACCAAATGGCTGGCCGCCCGCGACTTCTAAAACACGGCCTAGCGCCACTCGGCCACTCCGCATTTGCCAGACCAGAAGGCGCACCTACCCGGCGGCGGGGCGCTTCTGCGGTACCTGCCCCTACCTTTGCCTCTACCGCACTCACCGATCACCGAGACCTCTCGAACTCACACGGTGACGCATGGTAATATCCGAGAAGGGGAGCCGATAGGCTTATACGACTCATTGGGGGGCCCGTGAGGCACAGCACAACTTCGTCCAGCTTCAGACGCGCAGCCGTGATTTGTGCCGCGACTATAGTTCCATTCGCGATGGTCGGCGACGCGCGGGCAGGGGAACTCAACTCAAGCATTTCCGGCGCTAGGCCCGGATTTGAATCATCCCGCTGGACGGACGACGGCGGCGCAGGCGTTACAAAAATTGAGTTCACCTCCTGCAAGGCGAACGGATCCGCCTCCGCATTTAGCAGCACGCACGTCAAAATGTGGCAGCACAAGAGCCTTCGCCCTGACCCACAGAAGGGTCAGACTCGTAAGTACACCGCCTGCAAGTCCGGCACCTCAAAGGGAGAATTCCCCTCGATGAGCAAGGGCGACGTTCTTTATTTCGAGGTAGACCAGATCAACACTTGGACCACGAACATATCGTTGAGCGTGTCAAAGGTTCGCGTAGCCTACTGACATTCTGAAAAGTAGGCAGGCCATCCAGTGAAGGCCTGCCTACTTTTCACGTATAGCGGGAAAGTTCCTCATGCCCATCGTTCTCGAATCCTGCGACTTCGCCTACAAGCGGCGCCGACCCGTACTGAAGCGCTTCACCTGCGAACTGCCGCCGGGGCGAACGGTGTTCCTCGGGCCGAACGGCGCGGGCAAGAGCACCGTGCTCGGTCTCGCCGCGTCCGCGCTGCTGCCGCGTGCCGGAGCGGTGACGTACGACGGTCTCCGAACCTCCGCCCGGGCGGACCGGGACGGTTTCCGGCGGCGCGTCGCCTGGTTGCCCCAGCACGTCCGCCCCGTGCCGGGACTGACCGCACGCGAACAGGTCGCGTACGCGGGCTGGTTGAAGGGCATGCCCAGGCCGGTGGCCTGGCGCGAAGCGCTGCGGGCGCTGCGGCTGGTGGAGCTGGCAGACAGCGCCGAGACCAGGGTGGGAGAGCTCTCCGGCGGGCAGCAGCGCCGCGTGGGCGTCGCCCAGTCCCTGGTGCACGGCGCGGAGGTGCTGCTGCTCGACGAACCGACGGCGGGGATGGACCCGCGACAGCGAGCCGTCTTCCACGAGATCCTGGCCGGTCTTCCGTCCTCCGTGCACGTGGTGCTCTCCACTCACGACACCGCGGATCTGGACGGCCGCTACCACCACGTCCTGGTGCTCAACAGCGGGCAGTTGACGTTCCGTGGCACCAGCGAGGCGTTCCTCGCCCACGCCGAGCCGGGAACAGCTCCGGGGCGCGCGGCCGACTCCGCCTACCAGCGGCTCGCCGAGCGGGAGGGGACGGCGTGGACCGTCTGAGCAGGGTCCACCGTTCGCCGGTGCTCTGGTGGGGCCTGCCGATCCTGGCGCTCGCCCTCTTCTACGCGAGCGACGCCGACACCTACCCGGTCAGCGAATTCGGCGGCGACACCTACCACTTCGCCCAGTACGCCCTGCTGGGGGCGAGCGGGCCCCTCGGCGGGCTCGCCGCGTGGCAGGCTGGCCGGCTGCGGCTGGGAGGTGTGTGGCGGTCGGCGCCCGTCCGGCACCGCCACCGGATCGCGTGGGCCGCGCTGCGTCCCGTGCTGCTCCTCACCGCGGCGATCGACCTCCTGGTCTTCGCCTACACCTCCACGCATTTCGGTGCGCTGCCGAGGTTGAGCGATCTCGGCGGCGTCGCGCTGATGGTGACGGTGCAACTGGCAGTGCTGATCGTGGGCTTCGGGCTGGGCTGCGCTCTGCCGCGCGCTGCCGCGGTGCCGCTGGCCGTCGTCGGGCTCACCCTGTGGCTGATACTTCCTCCGTCCTTCGACGACCCCAGCTACCGGTACCTGACGGGGCTGCTCTCCGACCGCCCGACCCCGTTGGACGATCCGGCCCCTGAAGTGCTGCTCGCGCCCCTGCTGGTGGCCCTCGCCGCGGTGGGCGCGGTGCTGCTGGCCGCTCGGCCGGGACCGCAGACACTGCGCACCGCGCTCGCCGGGTGCTGCGCGCTCGCGGGCATCCTGCCGGCCCACTCGCTGGTGGCCGACGCGGGGTACGACATGCCCACGGTGCCGAGGGCGGACTCGGCGCAGCGGTGCGCCGGGCAGGCGCCGAGGATCTGTGTGCCGGTCGAGTTCGAGGACCGACTGCCGCAGTTGCGGGACTCGGCCCGCACGGTGCTGCCCCGGCTGGCAGCCGCAGGACTCCAGCGGCCCGATCGACTCGCGTTCGTCTCCGCGGACGTCGAACTGCCCGCGTCCGCCTGGCGTCTGCATCTGGAGAGCGAACTGAGCGCGCAGCAGCTCACCGATCGCGTGGTGACCGCGGCGGTACCGCCGTACCGGGAGTGCAGGAACCTTCCCGACGACGCCGGGTCTCCCTCCGCCGGACCGCTCACCGCCTGGCTGCGGCTCACCGCCGGGGCCGAACCCAAGACCGTGGAACGGCGGCACAGCTCCCGCACCGTGCAGCGTGTCGAGGCAGTGCGGAAGCAGAGCCGGCGGGCGCAGTCGGCGTGGGTGGAGACCCAGCGGCGAGGACTGGGCAGTTGCGATCCGGCCGACCGTGCCGAGGCGATGGCCCGATGAGGCTGTGGTGGGCGGTCCGCAGGCCGTGGTACGTGCTCGCGGCGGTCGCCGTGTACGGCGTGCTGCTGCTGGCGGTGCGCGACGAGTTGGTGCAGGTGCCCGCGGTGACGCTCGCCGGTGGCGCCGGGATCAAGCTGGCGGTCTTTCTGCCACTGCTGGTGTGTGTGGCCCAACTGCTGTGCCTGGAACGCCGGTTGGAGGCGGCCGAGGTCACCGCCGTACGCCCGGTCGTGCGGGCCGACCGGGGGATGCTCGCGCTGGTGGGCGTCGCGGTGCTGGCCCTGGGCGCGCTGCTGCACCGGTACGCGGAGGTCGGGGCGGCACTCGCCTCGGGGCGCAATGTGCTTCTCCTGCTGGGCCTCGCACTCGTGGTGCGCCACTGGTACGGGGCCACGGCCGCCTCGGCGGTGGTCACGGCGGTGCTCTTCGGGTGCGCGATGGTGGGTCTGCGGGCGACTGACGACCCGTACCCGTGGGCCGTGCCGCTGGAGCCGTGGGACCGGCCGCATGCGGCGGTGTTCAGCGTCCTGGTGTTCGCGGTGGGAGTGGTGCTGTGCGGCAGGGAGCGCAGGCGCGTCCCGCGCACGTGAGAGGGGGTTCCAGCGAGGGCCGGGGCAACTGTGGCGGGGGCCATGGGCCTTGACAGCTTCCGGGGGCGGGTCGAGCATCATGGCCACGTCATACGACGACTCTTTCGACCAGAGAGGCTTCCCCCACATGCCTGTCAACCCCCCACAGACCAGGCGCAAGCGGCACTTCCGGCGCGCGGCCATCGGTGCGTCCGTCGCCACCGCGCTCGCCGCCGCGGCGTTCACCGCGATGCCGGCCTCCGCCGCCCCGACGACGCTCGCCGCTCCGGACATCGCGGTGGAGAACGTCAAGGAGCACCTGACCGCCTTCGAGAACATAGCCACCGAGAACGGCGGCAACCGGGCGCACGGCCAGCCCGGTTACGAGGCATCGATCAACTACATCAAGGAGAAGCTGGACGCCGCCGGCTTCGAGACCTCCGTCCAGGAGTTCACCGCCAGTGGTTCCACCGGCTACAACCTGATCGCCGACTGGCCGAGCGAGGGCAGCGCGGACGAGGTCGTCATGGCCGGTGCGCACCTGGACTCCACCGGTTCGGGCCCGGGCATCAACGACAACGCGTCCGGTTCGGCCGGCATCCTGGAGACCGCCCTGACGGTCGCCAAGGAGGACCTGAAGACCAACAACACCCTGCGGTTCGCCTGGTGGGGTGCGGAGGAGATCGGTCTGGTCGGTTCCGGCCACTACGTCGACGAGCTGCCGCAGGAGGAACTGGGCAAGATCAAGGCGTATCTGAACTTCGACATGATCGCCTCCTCCAACGCCGGCTACTTCGTCTACGACGACGACGCCGACCTGGAGAAGGTGCTGACCGACTGGTACGCCGGGCAGGGCGTCGAGACCGACGTCGACACCGAGGCGGACGGGCGCAGCGACCACGCCAACTTCGACCGTGCGGGCGTCCCGGTCGGCGGTGTCTTCACCGGTGCCAGCAACCGGATGACCGAGGAGCAGGCGGCGAAGTGGGACGGCGAGGCCGGCCAGCCCTTCGACCAGTGCTACCACCAGGCGTGCGACACCATGGAGAACGTCAACGAGACGGCTCTGGACCGCAACAGCGACGCCATCGCCCACGCCGTCTGGACGCTGACCGCCGGCTGACCCCACCGGTCGATCCCGCGGGCTCACCGGCCGACTCGGCCAACGGCTCAAGGCCCGGCTCGAACCAGCGATTCAACCACCGGCCCCGAGCGGGCCGTTCACACCCGCACGACGTACGGCCAGGCTCTCCCGCGGGACGAGCCTGGCCGTACGCGCGTTCCGGGCCATTGAGCGTCGCCCCAGCACCCTCGGCACCGAGCCACACACATCCGATGATTTTTTCTGCGCGAAACAGCTCTCTCGTGAGCATCTATTGACACCCGGATCCGCTTGCCGACAGAGTGCTGACGCCGGAGTAGCTCACGACGGACCCAGGAGCGCGTCCCATGACGGAAAAGCCCGCAGTATCACGACGGTTGGTGTTGGGCGGAGCGGTGGCCACTGGCGCCCTGGCGGCCGGAGTGGGCCTCGCGGGCCATGCCGCAGCCGCACCGGCGACCGGCGCCGCAGGTGCCGCGCGCGGCACCGGGGACCCGCGCCGACGTCCCGGCCAGAAGTCGATGATCGGCGTTGCGTACGAGCCGCACGAGACCGTGCGCGTCGCCTGCGTCGGCCTCGGCCAGCGCGGCACCGGGATGACCGCCGGCTGGTCGATCATCCCCGGCGCGCAGGTCACCGCCGTCTGCGACATCCGCAAGGAGCGCGCCGAGAAGTGCGCCGACTCCCTCGTCTCCGAGGGCAAGCCCCGCCCGGCGACGTACGGCGGCTCCGCGAAGTCCTACCGGGAGATGCTGCGCCGCGAGGACATCGACCTCGTCTACATCGCCACGCCGTGGGAGTTCCACCACGAGCAGGGCCGGGCCGCACTGCTCGCCGGCAAGCACGCGATCGTCGAACTCCCCGTCGCCACCGAGCTGTCGGAGCTGTGGGACCTGGTCGACACCAGCGAGCGCACCCGCAGACACCTCTTCCTCGCCGAGAACTGCTCGTACGGCCGCAACGAGCTGTCGATGCTCAAGATGACCCACGACGGCCTCTTCGGCGACGTCACCAACGGCCACGGCGGCTACCTGCACGACCTGCGCGAACTGCTCTTCGACGACGACTACTACACCGACTCCTGGCGCCGGCTGTGGCACACCCGCAGCCTCGCGTCGTTCTACCCGATGCACGGTCTCGCCCCGATCGCGGCGGCCATGGACATCAACCGCGGCGACCGGCTGCGCACCCTGCGCGCAACCGCCACTCCGGCCAGGGGGCTCGCCGACTACCGGGCACGCCACGTGCCCAAGTCGCACCCCTCCTGGAAGGAGGAGTACATCAACGGCGACCTGGTCACCTGTCTGATCGAGACCGAGAAGGGCCGCATCATCCGCGCCGAGCACGACGTCAGCTCGCCGCGCCCCTACAGCCGGATCAACAGCATCGCCGGCAGCCGCGGCATCTTCGAGGACTACGCGGGACAGGGCGAGTCCGGCGGCCGGGTCTACCTGGAGCCGGACCACACCGACCACGCCTGGCGCGACTTCGACAAGCTCCAGAAGGAGTTCGACCACTGGCTGTGGGTGAAGCTGGAGGAGGAGGCCGAGGCCGGCGGCCACGGCGGGATGGACTACATCCTCCAGTGGCGCACCATCCAGCAGATGCGCGCAGGGCTCGTACCGGACATCGACGTCTACGACTCGGCCGCCTGGTGCGCGCCGGTACCGCTCAGCGTCGCCTCGCTGGAGGCGGACGGACGCCCGGTCGAGGTACCGGACTTCACTCGCGGCGCGTGGGTCAACAAGCGCCCGGGACTGGACTCCAAACCGTCCGACATGCCCGCGGTCCGACGCTAGCCGCCCCCGGCGACGCGCTTGCGGGCCCCGGGGCGTGTGCGGGCCGGGGCGCGTACGGGACGCGGCGGGCGTACGGTGCCGGGGCGCGTACGTCGCCCGGCGCGGCGCGGAGGCCGTCGGGCGTGACTGGGCAGGGGGTTCGGGGCGGGACGGCGGTTCAGACCGCGAGTACGCGGACTCCCGCCTCCGTCATCCGTTCCCGGTCCTCGTCGCTGATGCCCTTGTCCGTCACCAGTACGTCGACCCGGTCGAGATCGCAGATCCGGGCGAAGGCGCGGCGGCCCATCTTGGAGGAGTCGGTCACCACGATGACACGGTGGGCGCGTTCGGCGAAAAGCCGACTGATGCTCGCCTCGTCCTCGTGGTGGGCCATCACTCCCAGTCGCGGGTCGATCCCGTCGACACCCAACACCACCGCGTCCAGGGCCACTTCGTTCAGCACACCCAGGGTGAGCGGGCCGACCAGCTCGAAGGTCTGCGGCCGGGCCACACCACCGGTGGTCACGATCTTGATCTGCGGACGGACGGCGAGTTCGCCCGCGATGTTGAGCGCGTTGGTGACCACGGTGAGCGCGGGGGACCCCGCCGAGGGCCCTCCGGCCGTGCTGTCCGGGCTGCCGCTGGTGCGCAGGGCCAGGGTGCGGGCGACCTCGGTGGTGGTGGTGCCGCCGTTGAGCCCGACGACCTCTCCGTTGCTGATCAGGTCGGCCGCGGCGGCGGCGATGCGCTGCTTCTCCGAGGCGTGGCGAGCGGATTTGTAGCGCAGCGGAAGCTCGTAGGAGACACCGTGTGCGATGGCGCCGCCCCTGGTGCGCACGAGCATCTGCTGACCGGCGAGCTCGTCGAGGTCCCGGCGGATGGTCGCGCTGGAGACCTCCAGCGCGAGGGCGGCCTCCTCCACCTCCAACCGGCCCTCGGTGGCCAGGAGTTCCAGAAGCGCACTCCACCTCTCGTGCTTGGACATGCCTGGGACTCCTCACGGCTGTGCGCGGCTCGCGGTGCGGCGGGCGCGCGGGGGCAGGTCTCGATCGTAGGCCGGTACCTCTGTGTGACCACCGCCCCCGGCAGTCGGCGGCCGTCCCTCGCGACGGCTGGACCGGCGATGCGGCCTGGTGGATACTCGGACCACCGGAAGTGCGTTCATTTATGATTGCTCAGACCGCCAATCGAGCAGTTTCACGCACCACAGCACACGTCCCACGGCTCACTCACCGCCGCCGCCCCACTCACAACACCCACAGCACTCGCACCGCCCGCACCGCCCGCACCACCGACCAGATCGCCGACCGCACCCGCGCCGCCGCCACGCATCCGCCGCCGTCCCAGGGAGCCCCACATGTCCGCAGCCAACGGCACCTCCGCCGCCGCCCCGGCGGAGCCCGGCAGCTCACGCACCGCAGTGGAGATCGCCAGCCAGCCGGACACCTGGCGCGAGGCCGTCCGCACCCTGGAGCATCACACAGCGGCCCTGCCGCGCAGGGGCGAGCGGGTCGCCGTGGTCGGCTGCGGTACGTCCTGGTTCGTGGCCCAGTCCTACGCGGCGCTGCGCGAGGGAGGCGGCCACGGCGAGACCGACGCCTTCGCCGCCTCCGAGTTCCCCCACGGCCGCACCTACGACCGGATTTTGGCGCTCTCCCGCTCGGGCACCACGACCGAGGTGCTCGAACTGCTGGAGCGCGTACAGGGCACCGACACCCCCACCGGCGCGGTGACCGGCGACCCGAACACCCCGATCACGGGCCTGGCCGACGCGGTCGCCGTCCTGGACTTCGCGGACGAGGAGTCGGTCGTCCAGACCCGTTTCGCCACCACCGCACTCGCGCTCTTCCGGGCCCACCTGGAAGCCGAGGACGCGCTGCCCGCCGGAGTCGCCGGGATCGAGCGAGCCGCAGCGGACGCCGAGCGCGCCCTGACCGCGCCGCTGTCCGAACAGCTCAGCTCCGCCGAGCAGTTCACCTTTCTCGGCACCGGCTGGACCTACGGTCTGGCGCTTGAGGCCGGCCTCAAGATGCGCGAGGCCGCGCAGGCGTGGACCGAGGCGTACCCCGCCATGGAGTACCGCCACGGCCCGATCAGCATCACCGGCCCCGGCCGGGTGGCCTGGGTGCTCGGCGAGGTGCCGGCCGGACTCGCGGACGAAGTGCGCGGCGTCGGCGGCCACTTGGAGACGGCCTCGGACACCGGCGCACTCGACCCGCTCGCCGATCTGGTGCGCGCACAACGGCTCGCCGTGCTGCTCGCCGAGGCCGCGGGCCACAACCCGGACCGGCCGCGCAACCTCACCCGGTCCGTCGTCCTGGGCGCCCAGGAGCGCTGACGGCGGCGGACGAGATGACCGCGCCCCACACCCGTACGCCACCGCCGCCACGGTGTCCCGGACGGCCAACGGCCGTGCAGAGCAGGAGAGTTGGCCGTCGTGATCCTCACCGTGACACTGAACGCCGCGCTCGACGTCACCTACGACGTGGCCGCGCTCGCCCCGGGAGCCTCGCACCGCGTCGAGCGGAGCCACGAGCGCGCCGGCGGCAAGGGCCTCAACGTCTCCAGG
Source organism: Streptomyces tardus (assembly GCF_018101125.2). Taxonomy (GTDB): domain Bacteria; phylum Actinomycetota; class Actinomycetes; order Streptomycetales; family Streptomycetaceae; genus Streptomyces; species Streptomyces tardus. The sequence continues at coordinate 1,108,099 of NZ_JAELVF020000001.1, forward strand.
GTGCTGCACGCCCTCGGCCGGCCCGCCACCGCGACCGGTCTGGCCGGCGGCAGTACGGGCCAACTCATCCGCGCGGAGCTGGAGTCGGCGGGGCTCACGGAGCAACTCCTGCGCATCGGGGGCGAGTCACGCCGCACCGTCGCGATCGTTTCCGCCGAGGACGGCGACGCCACACTCTTCAACCAGCCCGGTCCGACCGTCTCCCCCGCCGAATGGGACGCCTTCACCGACCGCTTCCGCTCGCTCGTCGCGGACTGCCGCGTCGCCGTGCTCTCCGGCAGCCTCCCGCCGGGAGTGCCGCAGGACGCGTACGCCCAGCTCGTACGGCTCGCGCACCGGTACGGCGACGACGGCCGGGGCGCGGCGGCCGTCGTGGACACCAGCGGGCCCGCCCTCCGTACCGCCCTGCCCGCCGGCCCCGATCTGGTCAAGCCGAACGCCGCCGAACTCGCCGAACTCCTTGGTGACTGCCCTGAGTTGACGCACAACGCCTCTCGGGACAGCTCCACCGCGAGCCGTCCCAACCCGCCCGGCGACGCCACCAACACCACGAACAGCCCGGACGGCAGCCCCGACGCCGCGCCGGACCGTCCCCGCGACGGTCCGCACGACGTCGGCGGATGGACGCTGCCGGAGGCGGTCGCGCGGCTGCGCGCGCTCGGCGCCCGCGCCGTGGTCGCCTCTGCCGGACCGGACGGGCTGTACGCCGACACACCGCACGGCGCCTGGTACGCCGCGCCGCCCGCGAGACTCGCCGGCAACCCGACAGGTGCGGGCGACGCCTGCGTCGCGGCCCTCGCCGCAGGGATCGCGGACGGCCGTACTGCGTACCCGGAGGGCTGGCCCGAGGTGCTGAGCGAGGCGGTCGCCGTCTCGGCGGCGGCCGTACTGCGCCCGGTGGCGGGCGAGTTCGACGTCCGCGCCCACGACGAGCTGCGCGGACGTCGAATTCGCCCGCCACCGGGCGCAGTACGGCCGCCGCGGGCGTCGTGGACCCCGGCGGGCCCGCCGGGGTCCACGACGCCCGCGGCGGCGCGGGCGACCGCCAGTGTCGCGTGTGCCAAAGGAGCGAGGGCGCCGTGGTACTTCGCGGTGTTCTCACTGATCTGGAGAACGACGGGCCGCCGCGCCGCCTCGGCGCCGGTGACGATCGCCTCCGCGTGCTCCAACTGGACGACGTTGAACGCGCCGACCCCGCGTCCGGCGAGCGCTGCCGGACGGACGATCTCGTCGGTGGGTGCGGCGGGCGGGCGGACGCCGACGGGGTGGCGAACGGTGAGTTGTCGGCGTGCGCGGAGGTGGCCGGAGGCGCGGCGGAGGCGGTGGTGACGGTGGCGGCGGAGGGTGCCGCGGCACCCTCCGCCGCCACCGTCACCACCGCCTCCGCCGCGCCTCCGGCCACCTCCGCGCACGCCGACAACTCACCGTTCGCCACCCCGTCGGCGTCCGCCCGCCGCTCGCACCCACCGACGAGATCGTCCGTCCGGCAGCGCTCGCCGGACGCGGGGTCGGCGCGTTCAACGTCGTCCAGTTGGAGCACGCGGAGGCGATCGTCACCGGCGCCGAGGCGGCGCGGCGGCCCGTCGTTCTCCAGATCAGTGAGAACACCGCGAAGTACCACGGCGCCCTCGCTCCTTTGGCACACGCGACACTGGCGGTCGCCCGCGCCGCCCGGGTGCCGGTCGCGGTGCACCTCGACCATGCGGAGTCGGCAGCGCTCGCCCACGAGGCCGTCCAACTCGGCTTCTCCAGCGTGATGTTCGACGCCTCCAAGCTGCCGTACGACGAGAACCTGGCCGCCACCGCGGCCGTCACGGAGCACTGCCACCGGCACGGTGTCTGGGTGGAGGCCGAACTCGGCGAGGTCGGCGGCAAGGACGGCGCCCACGCTCCCGGCGTCCGCACCGACCCGGCCGAGGCCCGCGAGTTCGTCGCGGCCACCGGGGTGGACGCGCTCGCCGTCGCCGTCGGCAGTTCGCACGCGATGCTCACCAGGGACGCCGTGCTGGACTTCGCGCTGATCGGCGAGTTGCGCACCTCGGTGCCGGTGCCGCTGGTGCTGCACGGCTCCTCCGGAGTGGGCGACGACGATCTGCGCCGGGCGGTGGCCGCCGGTATGACCAAGGTGAACGTCGCCACACACCTCAACAAGGCGTTCACCGCCGCCGTGCGCGAGCAGCTGGCCGAACGCCCGGAGACGGCCGACCCCCGCACCTATCTCGGCCCGGCCCGCGCCGCCGTCGCCCGCGAGGTCGAGCACCTGCTCAACGTCCTCTCCCCTGAGGTCGGTTGAGCCGCGCCCTTACCCCGCCCACCGAGAGCCGATGAGCAGTGCGGCGCGACGTCCGGCACCGGGCTGGCCACCAACTCCCCGGCCCATCGAGCCCGTTGCCTCCGTGCGCCGTGGGGCCCGGCGTTCCCCCGCCGAGCCCCACGGACGTCAACTCCCGCGCAGCGCTCAGCCCTTGGCCTCGTTCGCCGCACGGCTCCCGTTCGCCGCCGTCGGGTACTTGTCCTTGCACAGCAGGACCGTGCCGGTGTTGTCGACGTAGCGCGCGGTCACCCACTGCTCGGCACCCCGCAGCTTGAACCAGACGGTGTTGCCGCCCACGTTCTGAGCATTGACCTTGCAGTCCAGGCCCACCTGCTGCCCGTACACCAGGACCCCCTTCACCGAGGAGTCGGTGCTCGGGTACTGCCTGGTGTTCACCCCGGCCGGGGTGACGACCGTGCCGTACGGCAATGCGGGCGCGGCAGCCGCCTTCACTGCGGCGGCCTTCGCCGCACCGGGCGCAGCCTGGGCCGCTCCCGCCCCCAGCAGCGTGCCTCCCGCGAGCGCGGAGACGCCCAGCGCCACCGCGGTGATCCTGATACGACGCGTGTTCAGAGCCATGGTGTTCGTGTCCTTCCCTGGTGCCCCGTCCGGGGCGTGAGATCTCGACGAGAAAGCCGACCCGGGACGTTCGCCACCACCCGCAATCAACCGTCTTCTGGCGATATTTCATGACTGCGGGACGCGATACTTCTCCCCGTTCACCGAGCCTTCCCCCTGCTTTCCACCAGTTCGACATAGATAGACCGCCAATGGTTGTACGCACCTTTTACTCCTTTTAGCCACTCCTTCCAAAAGCGCAGCTCAACGCAGGGGACCCATTCCCGGCCGCTCTGAACCCGCCCCGAGAGCCGCGCACTTCACAGTCCGCACGCCCCCACGTCACCACCCGCGCCGCCACTCCGACCCAACCACCCCGCCACCGCCACACCGCGCGCTACGTCGACAACACCGGCACGGTCGTCACCCCGGCCGGGGTGACGACCGTGCCGGTGTTGTCGACGTAGCGCGCGGTGTGGCGGTGGCGGGGTGGTTGGGTCGGAGTGGCGGCGCGGGTGGTGACGTGGGGGCGTGCGGACTGTGAAGTGCGCGGCTCTCGGGGCGGGTTCAGAGCGGCCGGGAATGGGTCCCCTGCGTTGAGCTGCGCTTTTGGAAGGAGTGGCTAAAAGGAGTAAAAGGTGCGTACAACCATTGGCGGTCTTGGGCTCGGGGACTTGTTGGAAGAGGATGCGGCGGCCTTCGCCGCACCGGGCGCAGCCTGGGCCGCTCCAGCCCCCAGCAGCGTGCCTCCCGCGAGCGCGGAGACGCCCAGCGCCACCGCGGTGGCGCTGGGCGTCTCCGCGCTCGCGGGAGGCACGCTGCTGGGGGCTGGAGCGGCCCAGGCTGCGCCCGGTGCGGCGAAGGCCGCCGCAGTGAAGGCGGCTGCCGCGCCCGCATTGCCGTACGCCACCCCACCTCACACCGGAGTCGCGCCATGGCCCTGAGCTGGAAGCTCGTCGTCGACGCCCACGACCCGCACCTCGTCGCCGACTTCTGGGCACAGGCCCTCGGCTACCTGGTCGAGGACAACAGCGTCCTCATCAACGGGCTGCTAGCCGCCGGTGCCATCGACGACTCGCTCCTCACCGAGCACCACGGCCACCCCTCCTGGCGGACCGTCGTGGCCGTACGCCACCCCGACGACCCGTACGCTGCGGAGACCGGCATCGGACTCGGCCGCCGCATCCTCTTCCAACAAGTCCCCGAGCCCAAGACCGCCAAGAACCGCCTCCACATCGATGTGCACGCCGAGCACGGCAGTCGCGAGGCGGAGGTCGCCCGCCTCGTCGCGCTCGGCGCCGCCCACCTCCACGACGTCGACGACCAGGGCGGCCAGTGGTCCGTACTCACCGACCCCGAGGGCAACGAGTTCTGCGTCTCCTGACCACACACACCCCACCCGCACCACACGCCCCACACGCACTCGAAATAATCACTGGCCGCGGCAGGTTCACCCGTCCTACGATCCCGCCATGGCACCCATCCGGCAGGTACAGATCACCTTCGACTGCGCGGAGCCGCAGCGTCTCGCCCGCTTCTGGTGCGAGGTTCTCGGCTACGTCGTACCGCCCGTACCGGAGGGGTTCGACAGCTGGGACGCCTACGAGGAGACGCAGCCGCCCGAGTCGCGCGACGCGGGTTTCGTCTGCTCCGACCCCTCGGGCGCCGGTCCGCGGCTGTACTTCCAGCGGGTGCCGGAGGGCAAGGCGGCCAAGAACCGGCTGCATCTGGATGTGCGCGTCGGCACCGGCATGGTGGGCGAGGAGCGCCTCGCCGCGCTGGAATCGGAGTGCGCCCGACTGCTCCCGCTCGGCGCGACGCGGGTACGGCTGCTCGTCGCCGACGGGGTCAACGAGTCGTGCCTGGTGATGCAGGACATCGAGGGCAACGAGTTCTGCCTCGACTGACCCGAGGCACCGGCCGACCGTTTGATCGCGCCGTCGACGTGTGAGGGGACACGTCGACGGCGTTCGGCGTTCGGAGGCCCGGCGGACATCCCGCCGCACGCGCTCGCCCTTCTCACTCCCACTCCCCCGGCACCAGCCGGTACGGGGTCGTACGGATCAACCGGTGCGAGAGGTGCTCCGGGTGCTCCCGGCGGTGCACCGGCACCCACTGTGCCGCCTGCCTCTTCGCCGCCTCGTCGGCCCTCAACTGCCCCTGCGCGTCCGAGGACTTCGCCGACTCGACGAGCGGCCCGGCCTCCTCGCAGACGGCGCACTGCATCGCGAAGCAGGTGGGTTCGCGGTCCGGTTCGGTGTCCCGCACCACGACGAACTTCCTGAAGGCGTACGTTCGTTGACTCACCGCTTCTCCAAGTCCTCGAAGTGCTGCTCGATCCGCGCCCGCAGCCCAGCGATACGCGCGTTCAGCTCGACTCCGTCGAGTTTTCGCGGAACCTCCACTGCGCCCTCATCCCGACCACCCATCTGAGGCTCACTTCCGCAATGCCCACCACGCTTCCGCTCGATGCCCAGAGTCGGTGAACTCTCAACATCACCGTCCGCCTTCAGTTGCCACTCGCTCCCCATCAAGACTCCCCTCCGTGACGATTCCGCTACCGAACAGCATCAGAGTGGCGTAGCGTTCGGAATCCATCAACTTGCGGATATCAGACGGAGAGTTGAGGTGTGATGCAGTGAACCGCAAGGACTTGAACCCCGATGAAAGCCCTACCGCCCGATTCGGCGAGCGTTTACGCGCACTGAGGGACGAGCGCGGTTGGACTCAGGATGAGCTGGGCGAGCGCGTTGGATGCTCAGGCACCCATGTCTCGGCAGTAGAAACTGGCAGACGGTCCCCAACTCGCCGTTTTGCAGCAGGTGCTGACAAGGCATTGGGGACTGGCGACCTACTCGAACGTCACAGTCGAGCGGTACGCCACACTGCCCTGATCGAGGGATTTCCCGAGTACCTGGCTCACGAGACGCGCGCGGCAGAGATCCGACTCTACGAAGTGGGCGTGATCCCCGGGTTGCTCCAGACTTCTGCTTACGCGTCGGCGTTGGAAGCAGATGCGGTGCGACGCGAAGCGATCACTCCCGAACAGGCTCAGGAGCGTGTGCAGTTGGTGGGACGCCGCCAAGCCGCTCTGGATAGATCCCCATCGCCGCTGATCATCTCGGTCCTCGACGAAAGCTGCCTGCTCCGACCGATGGGCACACCCGACGTCATGGACGCGCAATACCAACGGCTGCTGGAGTTCGCAGAGCTACCCAACACCGTGCTTCAGGTCGCACCATTCAGCATGGGCGCGCGGCGCCCGTTCAGTCTGCCTGTCACGGTGTTGACCTTGCCGGAGCGAGCCGTGGCGCTCTACGCAGAATCGGCGCATCGAGGGCATTTTGAACGCGAAAGCACGTTCGTGTTGCCAATTCTGATGGCCTACCATCAGCTACAGACTGAAGCGCTCTCCCAAGCAGAGTCCGTAGCCATGATCCACCAGCTGCGAAAGGGCACCCCGTGACGAACACGAACGAGTCCCCCCGCTGGTTGACCTCCTCCTACAGCGGCAACGGCGGCCAGTGCGTCGAGGTAGCAACCAGCCGCACGATCGCGCAGGTGCGCGACTCCAAGAACGTCGGCGGTCCCGCCCTCGCCGTGCCCGCCGCCCAGTGGACCGCCTTCCTCACCACCCTCAAGGCCGACCACTGACGCACACCGCGTACGGTCCCGCCGCGCCGGCACGACGCTGCGGGGCCGTACGACGTGAACGGCGGGCCGCACGCCGGAAGTTCTACTCGAAGAGGTCGACTCCCTTCCGATCCGCGAGAGCCTGCAACTTCTCGATGTCGTCGGCGGGGACACACAGATGAGCCCGCAGCCCTTCCTCGTCACGGCGCAGTACGTAGCTCGCGAAGCTGTCGGTCATCAACTCGCCGTCACCGGCGTGGAAGAGCCGGCGCACCCGGACCAGCACGACGGCCTCGCTGAGCAACTCGTGGCCCAGACGCTCGTACCCGACGGAGGCCGGCCCGAGCTTGCGATAGACGGGATACGACCGCTCCAGCCCTTCGGCCATGGCCTCACGGGACTCCAAGGACGCCCGCGCGCGCCCTCCCGGTCCGTGAGAATCATGCCGGGACTCCCCCACAGGGCCGCCGCTCCCCGGGAGTCGTACGCGGAGAGCGTGCCGGCGTAACGGCCGAGAAAGTCGTCGAGCTCAACTCCGATGTCGTCCATACCGGCCAAGGTAGGCACGGACGCGCTCAGAGCGGTGGTGACCGACCCGGGGTGTTCACCACGGAACGGCGTGCTCCCTCCGATGAATGCGCACCGGCCGGGGCACAACAACAGTGCGTCCCCTCAACGGCCCGCTCTCGCCGGGCACTTCGGAAGCAAAACTCACCGCGCGCGACGAAAGGCCGATCCGTGACGAACACGAACGTGTCCCCCGCTGGCTGACCTCCTCCTGCAGCAACAACGGCGGCGACTGCGTCGAGGTGGCAGCCGGTCGCACGGTCGCGCAGGTGCGCGACTCCAAGAACGTCGGCGGTCCCGCCCTCGCCGTACCCGCCTCGCAGTGGACGGCCTTCCTCTCCCACCTCAGGACCGACCGCCCCGGCCTCTGAACGACCGGAGCCCGCCTGCCCGGACCAACTCGCGCACGCGCCACAGGCGTTCGGCATGGCCGGCCCGACAACGTCGACCACCACCCGCCTCAAACGGCTACGCCGGGAAGCGGGTGGCGACGACGCGCCAGGCGATCTCCAGGAGCACCGCCGCCACCGCGGCGATGGCCGCCGCCGTGAGCGGCATGGTGAGGCCGACCAGCTTGAGCTGGAAGAAGTGCTGCAACCACGGCGTCACCATCACGACCACGAAGCCGCACGCCATCGTGAGGATCAGCCCGACGCGCCACCAGGTGTAGGGGCGGGCGACGATCGCCAGCACCCACATCGCGGTGAGGAACAGCGTCAGAGTGGCCGCGCTGGTCTCCGCCTCCAGCGACCCCTCGCCGGTGTAGAAGGACCTGGCGATCGTGTACGAGGTGAACGTGGCGGTGGCCGCGATGATGCCGGACGGGATCGCGTACCGCATGACGCGGCGCACGAAGTGGGGTTTGGCGCGTTCCCCGTTCGGCGCCAGGGCCAGGAAGAAGGCCGGGATGCCGATGGTCAGGGCGGAGAGCAGCGTCAGATGCCGCGGCAGGAACGGGTACGGGATCTGCCAGGCGATCACCAGGACGGCGAGCAGCACCGAGTAGACGGTCTTGGTCAGGAAGAGGTTGGCGACCCGCTCGATGTTGCCGATGACCCGGCGGCCCTCGGCGACGACCGAGGGCAGGGTGGCGAAGCTGTTGTTCAGCAGCACGATCTGCGAGACGGACTTGGCCGCCTCCGAGCCGCTGCCCATGGCGACGCCGATGTCGGCGTCCTTCAGGGCCAGTACGTCGTTGACGCCGTCGCCGGTCATCGCCACGTCGTGGCCCTTGGCCTGGAGCGCGCCGACCATCTCCCGCTTCTGCTGCGGGCTGACCCGGCCGAAGACGGCGCCGCGTTCGATGGCGGCGGCCATCTCCTCCTTGCCCTGCGGCATCCGGCGGGCGTCCACCGGGTCGTCGGCGCCGGGGAGTTGAAGCTTGCCGGCGACGGCACCCACGGAGACGGCGTTGTCGCCGGAGATCACCTTGGCCGCGACGTCCTGCTCCTCGAAGTAGCGCAGGGTGTCGGCGGCTTCGGGGCGCAGCCGCTGCTCCACCACGACCAGTCCGGTGGGCTCGACGCCGTCGGCGACGGCGGGGTGGTCCAGCGGACGGGTCCCTCGGGCGAGCAGCAGAATGCGCAGGCCCTGGGCGTTGAGTTCGTCGATCTCGGTCAGCCGCGGATCGTCCGCGGGCAGCAGCACGTCGGGCGCGCCCAGCAGCCAGGTCGCAGTCTCGCCCCGCGGGTCGGTGAGGACAGCGCCGCTGTACTTGCGGGCGGAGGAGAACGGCAGCGCGTTCTCGCACCGCCAACCGCCCGCGTCCTGCGCGGGACAGGCGTCGATGATCGCCTGGAGGCTCGCGTTGGGGCGCGGATCGGAGTCGCCGACGGCGGCGAGCACCTCGCGCACCCGCTCCTCGGTGACGCCGTTGAGCCCCCGCACCTCGGTGACGTCCATGCCGCCCTCGGTGAGAGTGCCGGTCTTGTCCAGGCAGACGACGTCGACGCGGGCCAGGCCCTCGATCGCGGGCAGCTCCTGCACCAGGCACTGCTGGCGGCCCAGCCGGATCACACCGATCGCGAAGGCGACCGAGGTGAGCAGCACGAGCCCTTCGGGGACCATCGGCACGATGCCGGCGATCATGCGCCGGATCGCCTCGTCGGCGCCCCGGCTCTCCACGACCATCTGGCTGATGATGAGCCCGATCGCGGCCGGGACCAGCATGTACGTGATGTATTTCAGGATCTGCGAGATGCCGCTGCGCAGTTCGGAGTGGACGAGCGTGAAGCGGGAGGCCTCCTCGGCCAGTTGCGCGGCGTACGCCTCCTTGCCGACCCTGGTCGCGGTGAACGAGCCGCCGCCCGCGACGACGAAGCTGCCGGACATCACCGTGTCGCCGGGCTGCTTGACGACGGGGTCGGCCTCGCCGGTGAGCAGGGACTCGTCGATCTCCATGTTGTCGGCGCCGACAACCTCGCCGTCCACCACGACCTTGTCGCCGGGGGCCAGCTCGACCAGGTCGCCGAGCACGATCTCGCCGGTCGGCACCGCCACGCTCGCGCCGTCGCGCCGGACCTTCGGCTTGGCCTCACCGATGACCGCGAGGTTGTCCAGGGTCCGCTTGGCGCGCAGCTCCTGGATGATGCCGATACCGGTGTTGGCGATGATCACGAAGCCGAACAGGCCGTCCTGGATGGGCCCGACGACCAGAATGATCGCGAAGAGGACACCGATGATCGCGTTGAACCGGGTGAAGACGTTCGCGCGGACGATCTCGCCGGTGGAGCGGGAGGAACGTACGGGTACGTCGTTGATCTCGCCGCGCGCCACGCGTTCGGCGACCTGCGCGGAGCTGAGCCCGGTACGGGCGAAGTCCGGCCCGACGGCCTCCGGCACTGCGTCCCCGCCGGACCCGCCGGACCCGGCCGCCTCCACGCCGTCCGCCTCCGTACGTTCCGCTGCCGTACGTTCCGCCTCCGTACGTTCCGCCTCGGCGCGTTCCGCGCGCGCGATGGCGGCGGCGCGGCGGCGTACGTACCAGAGGCCGATCAGCCCGAGGGCGGTGCCGGCAAGCGGGGTCCAGACCCACCAGGTGTGGCCGCGGTCCGCGAACCAGCCGTAGAAGGGAAGTTGGACGAGGAAGAGGACGAACCACACCACGGTGCCGCCCGTGACGGTGGCGACGACGTTCCCCTCCAGCGGAGGCGGCGCCTGGCGCTTGCCATCGGTCCAGTTACTCACGCGCATGGTCTGGGGCAGCCTCTCGGTACGGGCGGATCGCGACCAGCGTATCGAGCACGGCCGAGGTCCCGCCGCGGCGCCGTCGGAGGGCACTGTGGGGATGGCCACTGCCCCGCGCAGGAGATTGGCTTTCGGCTCCGCGGTGCGCTCATACTGGACCGGTTTCAAGGGTCCGGCCTCAATGTGGAGCGCCTCCTCAAGGATCCGCGTCTTCCCGGCTCGCAGGGCCGGCGCGAAGGCTCCTCGCATCTCCCCACCCGAGGTTCCGCATGTCCGCTCAGGCCACTGGTTCGGCTGCCTCCGCCAGCTCACCGAAGGCTCCCCGCAACGGCTTCGACCACTTCTTCCGGCTCACCGAACGCGGCTCCACGGTCAGCCGTGAACTGCGCGGCGGGCTGGCGACGTTCTTCGCGATGGCGTACATCATCGTGCTGAACCCGATCATCCTCGGCTCGGGCGCCGACAAGTACGGCAACCAGCTCGACAACGCGCAGCTGGTCACGGCCACCGCGCTGATGGCGGGCCTGACCACGGTGCTGATGGGCGTCATCGGCAATGTGCCGATCGCGCTCGCCGCTGGGCTCGGCATCAACGCGGTCGTCTCGCTCCAGCTGGCACCGAAGATGAGCTGGCCGGACGCCATGGGCATGGTGGTGCTGGCCGGCCTGGTGCTGATGCTGCTGGTCGCCTCCGGTCTGCGGCAGCGTGTGCTGGACGCGATCCCCGGTGGCCTCAGGCGGGCCATCGCGATCGGCATCGGCCTGTTCATCTCGCTGATCGGCCTGGTCGACGCGGGCTTCGTCACCCGCAACCCGGACGCCGCGAACACGACGGTGCCGCTGGGGCTGGGGCAGGGCGGACAGCTTCAGGGCTGGCCCGTGGTGGTCTTCGTGCTGGGCCTGGCGCTGATGTTCGTGCTGCTGGTGCGCAGGACCAAGGGCGCGATCCTGATCGGCATCGCGGTGATGACCGCGGTCGCCATCGTGATCAACAGCGTGGCCTCGATCCCGGACGAGAAGTGGGGCCTGGCCGTCCCCTCGCTGCCGGAGAAGGTCGTCAGCGCACCGGACTTCGGGCTGATCGGAGAGATCTCGCTCTTCGGCGGCTTCCGCGAGGTCGGCATCCTGACCGGCTGCCTCTTCGTCTTCACGGTGCTGCTGTCCTGCTTCTTCGACGCGATGGGCACCATCATCGGCGTCGGCGAGGAGGCAAAGCTCACCGACGAGAAGGGCCAACTGCCCGGCATGGGCCGGGTGTTGATGACGGACGGCGCCGCGGTCGCGCTCGGCGGCGCAGGCTCGTGCTCGGCCAACACCTGCTTCGTGGAGTCCACCGCCGGTGTCGGCGAGGGCGCCCGTACGGGCCTGGCGAACCTGATGACCGGCGGTCTCTTCCTGCTCGCACTGGTCTTCACCCCGCTGGCCACCGTGGTGCCCTCACAGGCCGCGACCCCCGCCCTGGTGGTCGTCGGACTGCTGATCATGGCGGCCAACGTCAAGGACATCGAGTGGGACGACACCACCATCGCGGTGCCGGCGTTCCTCACGATGGTCTCGATGCCGTTCACCTACAGCATCACCAACGGCATCGGCATCGGCGTGCTGGCCTTCGTGGTGCTGCGCACCGCGACCGGCCGCTTCCGCGAGATCCCGTGGCTGCTCAACGCGGTCGCTCTCTGCTTCCTGGTGTACTTCCTGCTCAACCCGATCGAGCAACTGCTGGGCGTCTGACCCCCGTCACCGGCCCGGTTCACGGACGGGCGCGGCACGGGGCCGAGTCCGTACACGGGCGCGCGGTCGGGCCGTCGCGCAGTCGGGCCGTCGCGCAGTCGGGGCGTCGCGCGGTCGGGGCGTCGCGCGGTCGGGGCGTCGCGGACGGCCCGGCGGTCGGGCTGCCGTCAGGTCGTTCCGGAGCCGCCGCGGCCGGCGGTGGTCGGTCCCTGCGGGCGGCTGTAGAAGCGCTCGGTCTCCTCGACCGCCGCCTTGAAGCGCTCGTCGAAGTCCTCCCGCACGATCATGCCGATCACGTAGTCCTGCACGGTCATCCGTCGTCGGTCCGCGTGCTGGGTGAGCCGGTCGAGAAGCTCACTGTCGATACGGACGCTGAGCACCTTCGATGTCATGCCCACCACGTTCCTGGGGGCTGTGGTGTGCGCGGCCCGGTTCGGCCGTAGTCTCACTCATAAGGGTGAAGTGCGGCTCTCCACCGGCGAGATGTGGCATCGGACGGCGTCTTCGCGGGCGACCCGTGGCAGTGCTCACCAACGGGTGGTTGTTAGCGGGACTAATGAGTTACCCTAACGACTATGCCGGACCTGTCCCACGGCGAGGACGCCGCCGCCGTGAATACCCTCCGCTCCTCGATCATGCTGCTCGGACGCAGGCTCAAGCACCAGCGAGTGGACGAGTCGCTCAGCCCGACCGAGATGTCGGTGCTGGCGACTCTCTCCCGGTGCGGCTCGGCAAGCCCGGGAGAGCTCGCCCGCAAGGAGCACGTGCAGCCGCCTTCGATGACGAGGATCGTGGCCATGCTGGAGTCCAAGGGCCTGGTCAAGCTGGAGGCACATCCCGACGATCGGCGCCAGAAGGTCGTCACCCGGACCGAGCGCGCGGAGTCCATGCTCGCCGCCAGTCGTAAGAAACGGGACCGCTGGCTCACCGACCTCGCCGGTCAGCTCGACGAGGAGGAGTGGGAGAAGCTGCGCGCGGCGACGTCCGTACTGGACAAGCTCGCGCATCTGTCCGCGCCTCCACGATGAGACACCGCGGGACTCCCCCGCACAGCGCGCGCACAGCCGTACGGCCGGGCGCCGCGACAACTCGAGAAGTACCGATCCAGGAGGCGAACCGCCCTTGAGTACGGGACCCGGAGCAGACTCCGCACCCGCACCAGGAACCGACCCGACAACCGACAGCACCCCGCACGGACCCGGTGGCACCACCCGGGAATCCCCCGCGCCCACCGGCCCGGACACCGCGGGCGACGACGCGGAGACCACCACCGCCCGAACGCCCGGCAAGGCCGGCAACTCGATGTTCAGCTCGCTGAGGGTCCGCAACTACCGCCTCTTCGCCATGGGGCAGGTGGTGTCCAACACCGGTACCTGGATGCAGCGCATCGCCCAGGACTGGCTGGTCTTCACCCTCACCGGCTCCGCCACCGCTGTGGGCCTGACCGTGGCACTGCAGTTCCTGCCGATCCTTCTCTTCGGCCTCTACGGCGGCGTCCTCGCCGACCGCTGCGCCAAGCGCAAGCTGCTGATCGTCACCCAGACCGCGATGGGCATGACCGGCATCGTGCTGGCTGTGCTGACCCTGACCGGTCATGTCGAGGTCTGGCACGTGTACGCGACGGCCTTCGCACTCGGCATGGTCACGGTCGTGGACAACCCGACCCGGCAGACCTTCGTCTCCGAGATGGTCGGCCCCGACCAGCTGCGCAACGCCGTCTCGCTCAACTCCGCCAACTTCCAGTCCGCCCGGCTCGTCGGCCCGGCCGTCGCGGGTGTGCTGATCACCGGCGTCGGCAGCGGCTGGGCCTTCCTGCTGAACGGCCTGTCCTTCCTCGCGCCGATCGCCGGACTGCTGCTGATGCGCACCTCCGAGCTGCACCCGATCGACCCGGTACCGCGCGGCAAGGGGCAGTTGCGCGAAGGGCTGCGCCATGTCCGCAGCCGTCCCGAACTGATCTGGCCCATCGTGCTCGTCGGCGCGATAGGCACCTTCGGCTTCAACTTCCCGATCTGGCTCACCGCCTTCACCGACCACGTCTTCGACCAGGGCGCGGGCGCCTACAGCCTGCTCAACGTGCTGATGGCCGCGGGCTCGGTGACCGGAGCGCTGCTCGCGGCCAGGCGCAACTCCTCGCGGATGCGGCTGATGGTCGCGGCTGCCGGGCTGTTCGGCGTGCTCCAGATCGTCGCGGCGGCGGCACCGACGTACTGGCTGTTCGCGCTGCTGATGCTGCCCATCGGGATCATGGGCCTGACCTTCAACGTCACGGCCAACAGCAGCGTGCAGCTGGCCGCGGACCCCGCGATGCGGGGCCGGGTCATGAGCCTGTTCATGATGGTCTTCGTGGGCGGCACTCCGATCGGCGGTCCGCTCATGGGCTGGATCACCGACACCTACGGCGCCCGGATCGGCTTCGCCAGCGGTGGCCTGGTCTCGCTGCTGTCGGCGGGACTCGTCGGGCTGGCGCTGGCCCGCGCCGCGGGTCTGCGGATGCGGGTACGCGGTTACCGGGTCACCTTCGTTCCGCGCGTTCCGCGTGCCGCCGCCCTCTCGCCGGACCCGGACACGGACCCGGACCCGGAAACGGGCCCGACGCCCGAACCGGACACGGGAGCCGTCCCGGCGGCCGAAGCAGTGGAGCGCAAGGAACTGACACTGGCAGCGCCACGCCCCGACGGGCGGCCCTGAGCCGGTGGGACGGCGTGGACCTGGGCCTGCCACCGGGCGGGTGACCGGCGGCCCGGACCGTGCGGTTACCGTGGACCATGTGGATGCCAAGACCAGAACGCGGATCGTGACCGGTTTGCTCGTGCTGATGTTCGCCGTGGTGGCGGTGGCAGCCGCCTTCGGCCGATAGATCCGAGCCGAGCAGCGCCGAGCAGCGAGAACCACCAGAACGCAGCCGGAGCCGGCAACCGGCCACCCCGACGGAACCGCCCCCGCCCGGAACTGCCCGACCGCCGGAGCTGCCCGGGCTGCTCGGGTCCTCGGAACCGACCGGTCCGGCGCGGCACGGCACGCAGTGTCGGCTGCCGCGGCTCCGCACCGGCCCGTGACCGCCCGACCCGCGCCCCTCAGCCCCCGCTGCGCCCACCGCGCGCCGGAAAGCTCCGGCTGCGGTGGGCGCAGCGGCGCAGTGGGCGCGGTGGGTCACCAGGCGAACGCCTCCGGTGAGGGCCCGGGGCCGGGGAAGATCTCGTCCAGCTCCGCCAACACCTCGTCGCTCAGCTTGAGTTCGACCGCGCGCACCGCGGAGGCCAACTGCTCGGCCGTACGCGGACCGACGATCGGGCCGGTGACGCCGGGCCGGGTGAGCAGCCAGGCGAGAGCCGCCTCGCCCGGGTCGATCCCGTGCCGCTCCAGCAGGTCCTCGTAGCGCTGGACCTGCTCGCGCACCGCGGTGTTCTTCAGCGCGTCGCCCGAACGACCCTGCCCGGTGCGTGAACCGCCGCCCTCGCGCTCCTTGCGGATCGCGCCTCCCAGCAGCCCGCCGTGCAGCGGCGACCAGGCGATCACTCCGAGCCCGTACGCCTCGGCCGCCGGGACGACCTCCATCTCGGCGCGGCGCTCGGCGAGGTTGTACAGGCACTGCTCGCTGACCAGGCCGAGGCTGCCGCGCCGGGCGGCGGTCTCGTTGGCCTGCGCGATGTGCCAGCCGGCGTGGTTGGAGGAGCCGGCGTAGAGGATCTTGCCCTGTTGCACCAGCACGTCGATGGCCTGCCAGATCTCGTCCCACGGCGTACGACGGTCGACGTGGTGGAACTGGTAGAGGTCGATGTGGTCGGTCTGCAGCCGCTTGAGGCTGGCGTCGACGGCCCGGCGGATGTTGACGGCCGAGAGGCGGTCGTGGTTCGGCCAGGGAGCGGTGCCGTCGCCGCTCATGTTCCCGTAGACCTTGGTGGCCAGTACGACCTTCTCGCGGCGACCGCCGCCCTTGGCGAGGAAGCTGCCGACGATCTCCTCGGTGCGGCCCTTGTTGTCGCCCCAGCCGTAGACGTTCGCGGTGTCGAAGAAGTTGACGCCGTTGTCCAGCGCGGCATCCATGATCGCGTGACTGTCGGCCTCGTCGGTCTGCGGCCCGAAGTTCATCGTGCCGAGCACGAGGCGGCTGACCTTGAGTCCGGTGCGTCCCAGCTGCGTGTATTC
Source organism: Streptomyces tardus (assembly GCF_018101125.2). GTDB lineage: Bacteria > Actinomycetota > Actinomycetes > Streptomycetales > Streptomycetaceae > Streptomyces > Streptomyces tardus. The sequence goes on from NZ_JAELVF020000001.1 coordinate 1,124,236, forward strand.
CATGACGCCAAGTCAAGGCCTTGGAGTGCGCTCCAGGCAAGGGCGCCCGGAACGCGGCGGGTTCGTCGCACGGAGCCCGTCCGCAACGTCTCGGCTCGGCGGGGCACGGCCCGACGGGACGGGGCCCGGGGCGTTTCCCGACGCCGGCGCGCTCGCCGATGTCCCCCGTACGAGTGCTTCGTGCGCCGCGGACCGCACCCGGCGCCGGCCGGGCGGGCCCCCCACGGGTCAGGCGGCTCGGGCGGAGGGCTGGGCGAGGGCCGGGAGCGCGGGCACGGCGTACGGGGCGCCGAACGACCAGGCGGCGTGCAGGGCGTCGGCGAACGCGGCGGCGAGCCGGTGCTCCCCGGACTCCGAGGGGTGGGTGCCGTCGTGGGTGTCGTGCTCCAGGGTGTAGCCGGCCGGGCGGCCGGTGAGGACCAACGGCGAGCGTTCGGTGGTGAGTTCGGCGACCAGTTCGGCGAGCAGCCCGTTGAACCGCGCGCACTCGGCGGCGAAGAGCACGTCGGTGTCGGCCCGTACGTTGGGAATGACCGGAAGCAGTACGGCCCGGATCTCGGGCCGGGCAGCCCTCGCCTCGTCGAGGAAACGGCGGGCGTTCGCGGCCGTCTGTTCGGCGCCGGTGTAGAAACCGAGGTCGATCAGCCCGAGGGAGATCAGCAGGGTGTCCGGCCGGTGCTCGCGCACGGCGTCGCCGACGACTTCGGACAGGTGCAGCCAGCCTTCGCCCCAACCGGCGAGGTGGGCGCGCGCCGCGGCGGGAAAGGCGGGGTCGGCGTACTCCTGCGAGCCTTCGTGCAGCACGCTGCGCGGACCGACGAACTCGGTGTGCTCGGCGCCGCTTCGGCGAAGGTGGTGCCAGAGGCGGTAGCGCCAGGTGAAGTCGCCGGCCCCGCCGATGGTCATTGAATCGCCCACACACATCAGTCGCACCGGCTCATCCTGCCGGAAGCGGCAGCGGGACCGCGACGTGATACCGGTCACCGGTGCTTGTTTCGGACATGGCACGCTGGTGCCATGCGAAAGCGCTTGCGTGCACTGGGAGTTGTGCTGGTCGTCCTCACCGTCGGAGCGCTGGGTGCCACGACGGCCGCTGCCGCCGAGGACGAAGGGCCGACCGAGGCGTTCACCCTCAAGGATCCGCGCATCAAGGAGTCCAGCGGCCTGGCGGCCAGCCGGGCGCACAAGGGCGTCTACTGGACGCACAACGACAGCGGTTACCAGCCGATGGTGTACGCCGTCGACAGCGACACCGGTGAGACCGTCGCCGCGATCACCCTCACCGGTGTCGAGGGCCGCGATCTGGAGGCCGTCTCGGTCGGCCCGGACGGCAACGTCCACATCGGCGACATCGGCGACAACTTCGGTGGGCGCTGGGAGGAGTTGTGGATCTACCGCTTCCCCGAGCCGGAGAAGCTCGTCGACCAGACCCTGCAACCCACCGTGTTCCGCATCGCCTACGACGACGGCAAGCGCGACGCCGAGTCCCTCGCGGTCCACCCGAAGACCGGCCGTGTCTACATCGTCGGCAAGAACGAGGACGGCGACGGCCTCTACCGCGGCCCGGAGGAACTCACCACCGAGGGCGTCAACACCTTCGAGCGCATCGCCGAGATCGACCTCTGGGCGACCGACGCCGCCTTCTCCCCCGACGGCAGCAGACTCGCCGTCCGCGGCTACTTCGGCGGCATCATGTACGACTTCGCGGGCGGCAAGCCCGAGCGGCTGAGCCGGCTCCAGGTGCCGTTGCAGCGCCAGGGCGAGTCCGTCACGTTCACGCCGGACGGCAAGCGGCTGCTCTACGGCAGCGAGGGCGAAGGCAGCGAGGTCAAGCCGGTCGAGCTGCACGGCGACCAACGCCCCGCCGACGTGCAGGAGAAGGACGAGAGCGGGAAGGGCGCCGACGGCGGCGCCGACCCGGACAGCCCGGAGGCCGACGGCAACCTGCTGCTCGGCGCCGCGACGTTCGCCGCCGCCGTGGCGATCTGGCTCGGACTGCGCCGCGTGATCGGCTCCCGCAAGCGCTGAACCGTCCGGCCCGCCCAACCGCGCGGGCCGGGCGTCTGCGTCAGTCGCCGGTGGCCATGCCCGGCAGCGGCGGCGCTCCCTCGGCGCGGGAGCGGACCAGCGTCTCGAAGCCGTCCAGCAGGGCCCGCATGGCCAGCTCCAGCACGTCCTCGTCGCGAAGGTTGAAGGTGTCCTCGGCGAGCGCCGCGACCAGGGGGAAGTCGCCGCTCTCCATGGCCCGCGCCAGGAACGGCTCCTGGGTCTCCCAGAACTCGTCGTCCGTGACGCCGGACTGCTCGAACGCCTGCTGCTGGAGGATGTGGTTGCGGGCGAGGCCGGTGACCAGTCCGTCGATGGCCACGAAGAGGGAGACCTTCTCGCGCGAGGTCAGTTCCAGCTCCTCCAGCGCCCCGAGCGAGGAGTTGAAGGTGCCCAGCATGTTGGGGCCGAGCACCGGCCGCACCTGGTTCACCTGGAGCAGCCAGGAGTGCTTGACGTACTGCTCCCAGCTGTCGCGCGCGATCCACTCCAGCGTCGCCCGCCAGTCCTTGCCGCGGTACGCCTCCGCCTCCTCCGCGGTCCCGTTGACGTGGTCGATCATCAGGGCGAGCAGCTCGCTCTTGCCGGGGACGTACCGGTAGAGGGTCATCGTTCCGACGCCCAGCTCGGCGGCGACGTTGCGCATGGACAGCGCCGTCAGCCCCTCGCGGTCGGCGAGCTCGACGGCCGCGTGCACGATCGCGTCCAGTGTGAGGCCGGGTTTGGGCCCGCGGGTGGACCGCTCCTTGGTGCCCCACAGCAGTTCGAGGCTGCGGGTGAGGTCGCCGCTGCCGGTGTGTTCGCTCGCCATAGGTACCTCAGTTTACGGAGTGGTTTCCATTCTGGGTACGGCGTACGCTATTCTTACCGAGTACAGCGTACCCAGATTATTGGCCGGGCAGGCCACCACCCACCGCACGCAGCCCCGTACACAGCTCCGCGGGGCGCATTCACCGCGCCGTCGACAGAACCCGCCCCGGACCTCAGCACGCAGCGCACCGCCCGCACTCTCCGCAACGCCCGCACCCCGCACCCCGCACAAGAGGGAGCCACCGTGAACCCGTCCGAACACGCGGTCCTCGCCGAGGACCTACAGAAGCGCTACGGCCGCAGAAACAACGTCAAGCACGCGCTCGACGGCTTCGACCTGGCAGTCCCGACCGGCACCGTCCACGGGCTGCTCGGGCCCAACGGCGCAGGCAAGACCACCGCCGTCCGCGTACTGGCCACCCTGCTCCGCCCCGACGGCGGCCGGGCCACCGTCGGCGGCTACGACATCGCCACCCAACCCCGCCTGGTACGCCGCCAGATCGGCTTCACCGGGCAGTACGCCGCCGTCGACGAGATCCTCACCGGCCGGCAGAACCTGGAGATGTTCGGCAAGCTCTTCCACGTCGACCGCCGGACCGCCCGGGCGCGTGCGACGGAGCTGCTGGAGCAGTTCGAGCTGGTCGACGCGGGCGACAAGCAGGTGCGCGGATACAGCGGCGGCATGCGGCGCCGTCTGGACCTCGCCTCGTCGATGATCCTGGCTCCCCGAGTGCTGTTCCTCGACGAGCCCACCACCGGGCTCGACCCGCGCAGCCGCAGCGAGGTCTGGTCCTCGGTGCGCTCGCTCGTGCAGAGCGGCACGACGGTCATCCTCACCACCCAGTACCTGGACGAGGCCGACCAACTGGCGGACCGCATCGCGGTGATCGACAGCGGACGCAAGATCGCCGACGACACCCCGGACGCCCTGAAGCGGGCGATCGGCGGCGACCAGATCGAGGTGGTGGTCAGCCGCGCGGAGGACCTGCCGGCGGCCGAGCGCGTCATCGCCAGGGTCAGCGGCGCCGAGCCGGAGAGCGACATCGAGACGCTGCGGGTCTCCGGACCGGTCTCGGACCGGGTGGCCGCGCTGACCGAGGTGGCCCGCACCCTCCAGGAGGACGGCACCGAGGTCGTCGACATCGGCCTGCGGCGCCCCACCCTCGACGAGGTGTTCCTGCGTCTGACCGGCAACCGCGCAGGGCGGGAGGCCGCGGACGGGGAGGCCTCGACCATCCGTGGAGAACGGGACCGGGGCGGTCCGTCGGAGCAGTCCGGAGATTCCGGCGAGTCCAAGGAGGCAGCAGCCGTATGAGTACCACCACCGAATCCGAGTCCGCTGCCCGGCGCGGCGGTTCGAAGGGCACCGCGTCCGGAGGGGCGGTCGTACTGCCGCCGCTGGACGGCCCCGAGCGCCGGCTCTACTGGGCCTTCGCGGACTGCGCGACGATCGTCCGGCGGGATCTGACCCATCTGGTGAAGCAACCCGCCAACATCGCCTGGCAGTTGGGCTCGCCGATCATCTTCGTGCTGCTCTTCGTCTTCGTCTTCGGCAGTGCGATGGAGGTGGGCGGAGGGCTGGACTACAAGACCTTCGCGATGCCCGGCATGTTCGCGATGACGATGGCGTTCGGCTTCATGAACACCGCACTCTCGGTGGTCATCGACAAGGAGCGCGGCGTCACCGACCGCTTCCGTTCGATGCCGATGGCGCCCTCCGCGGTCGTCACCGGCCGCGGCATCTCCGACGTCATCCAGGCCGGCCTCGACCTCGCGGTGTTGGCACTGATCGCGCTGGCGATCGGCTGGCGTTCGGACGGCGGGCTGGCCGCGACCCTCGCGGCGTTCGGCCTGCTGCTCCTGCTGAGGTTCGCGCTCATCTGGATCGGTGTGCTGCTGGGCCTGGTCGTCCCCAACCAGGAGGCGGCGGGCAACCTCTTCGCGCTCGCCTTCCCCTTCGGGATGCTCTCCAGCGTCTTCACCCCGCCGTCGATGATGCCGGACTGGCTCGGCACGATCGCCGTGTGGAACCCGGTCTCCTCCACCGCCAACGCCATCCGCGAGCTGTTCGGCCAGGCCTCGCCGGCCCTCGGCGACAGCTGGGTCGAGCAGAACGCGATGCTGATGGCGATCGTCTGGCCGCTGATCATCACGGCGATCTTCCTGCCGCTGGCAGTGCGCAAGTACCAGTCGCTCTCGCGCTGACCGGCCCGGCGCAGGGCCCGGTCCGGCCGGACGCGACGTGCGGGCCGGACGGGCCTGCCGGACGGCGGACGGGCGGACGGGCGGACGGCGGACAGCGGACGGCGGAGAGGACAGGACGTGCGGACCGGCCGCCTGGTCGGGACGCCGGTAGGGGGGTTCGCCGGAACGGGGTCTCCGGCGAACCGATCCGGCAGTCGCCGGGGTGGCCGCCGCGGCCGTACGACCGCTAGCTGTACGTCAGTTTTGGAGCAGCGGTCACGGGTATGCGGCGGCCATGACGACACCCACGACCGGGCTCGCCATGTACGCCCGGAAGAGCCGCGTACGGCTGACCACCTACCAGCGCGACGGCCAGCCGGTGGGTACGGCCCAGGCCATCGCCGTAGAGGGCGACCGGGCCTACGTACGAGCGTCGGCACGCTCCCAGAAGATCGAACATCTCCACCGCTACCCGGAGGTCGAAATCACTCCGGCGACTCTCGGCGGCACTCCGGCCGGGGCGCCGATGAAGGCACGGGCCAGGCTGCTGGAGGGCCTCGACGCCCGGTACGCGGCCCGCAGACTGGCCATGAGGCACCCGTTCATGCACGGCCTGGTGCTGCCCGTCGGTTCGGCGCTCACCTTCGACAGCGCGGAGTACTACGAGCTGCGGCTGATCGGCGAGTGAGGCCGGAGGAGCCGGGACGGCCGGGACGGCGGCGCGACGCATGAGAGGGCCGCAGCGCGGCCGGTGACCACCGGTCGGCCGTTCCGCTCCCCGCGGCCACGCCGGTCGCGGCTCCCGGGGCACGGCCGTGCCCGCTGAACGCGCGACAGGGGCCGGTGTACCGGATTGCTCCGGGACACCGGCCCCTGCGTCGTCAGCGCCCGAGCGGAGGTGGTCCGCTCCGGCCTCGGCTCAGAGGCGCTCGATGACGTGGTCCACGCAGACCGTCAGCGCCTCCACATCGGCCGGGTCGATCGCCGGGAACATGGCCACCCGCAGCTGGTTGCGGCCCAGCTTGCGGTACGGGTCGGTGTCCACGATGCCGTTGGCCCGCAGCACCTTGGCGACGGCCGCCGCGTCGACGCTGTCGTCGAAGTCGATGGTGCCGATGACCTGCGAACGCTGTGCGGGGTCGGTGACGAACGGCGTCGCGAGCTTGGACGCCTCGGCCCAGCTGTAGAGCGTCGCCGAGGAGGCGGCCGTACGGTCGACCGCCCAGCCGAGCCCGCCCTGGCCGTTGATCCAGTCCAGCTGCTCCGCGAGGAGGAAGAGGGTGGCCAGCGCCGGGGTGTTGTAGGTCTGGTTCTTGCGGCTGTTGTCGATCGCGGCCTGGAGGTCGAAGAAGGCCGGGATGTGCCGCTCGCTCGCCGCGATCCGCTCCGCGCGCTCGATGGCCTCCGGGGAGAACACCGCGATCCACAGTCCGCCGTCGGCGGCGAAGGACTTCTGCGGCGCGAAGTAGTAGACGTCCGTCTCGGTGATGTCGACCGGCAGGCCTCCGGCACCGGAGGTGGCGTCCACCAGGACCAGTGCGCCCTGGTCCGCGCCGGCCGGGCGCTGGAGCGGCATCGCGACACCGGTCGAGGTCTCGTTGTGCGTGAGCGCGTACACATCCACGCCGGCCTCGGCCCTCGCCAGCGGGTGGGTGCCCGGGTCCGCCGAGATGACGGAGGGATCCGCCAGCCAGGGCGCGAGCTTGGCGGCCTTGGCGAACTTGGAGGAGAACTCGCCGAAGGACAGGTGCTGCGAACGGTTGTCGATCAGCCCGTGGGTCGCCACGTCCCAGAACGCGGTCGAGCCGCCGTTGCCGAGGACGACCTCGTAGCCGTCGGGCAGTGAGAAGAGCTCGCGCACGCCCTCCCGCACCCGGCCGACCAGGTCCTTGACCGGGGCCTGGCGGTGAGAGGTGCCCAGCAGGGAGGTGCCGGTGGCGGCCAGGGCGCCGAGCGCCTCCGTACGCACCTTGGAGGGGCCCGCGCCGAAGCGTCCGTCGGCGGGCTTGATGTCATCGGGAATCCGGATCTCAGCCACGGGGGCAGCGTAGTACCGGCGCAGGGCACCGCCGCGGCGATTCCGTCAGATGAGACGGGTGGATGAGACAGGTGGTCGGGACGACTCACCGCCGGGACACCGCGTTCCGGGCGCGATCGCCCCGCCCCTCTCCGCCCCAGGACAGCGGGAAGCAAAACGGGAGGGGCGGGCGCGGGCCGGTGCCGTCAGGCGAACCAGCGGGCGGTGCGCAGCTCCGCGACGCGGGACCCGTCCTCCAGCAGCGCGGCCAGCTCGAAGCGGCGCGGCCAGTGGCCCGCGGCCCACGCCAGCCCCGCGGCGACGCCCTCCAGGGTCGCGGCGTGCAGCTCGCCCCCGGCCGGCAGACGCCAGTCCAGCTCGGCGCCGCCGATGTCCAGCTCCTCGTGCTCCCAGTAGCCGTCAGGGGCGCGGTCGCCCAGCAACTCCCGTACGGTCTCCGGTACTTCGCGCCACTCGCCGCCTGTCGGGGCGTCGGTGGGCAGCTCCCGGCTGAGCCGTCCGACCTCCAGCAGAGCGGCCAACTCCGCGGCAAGCGCGGGGCGTACGGGCAGCAGCGCCCGCCCGTACGCGAGCGGCAGCAGGTCGGGCGCGTCGGCGATCACCGCTTCGGAGGCGTCCACGACGCAGGTCCTGCCGTCGCGCACCGCGCGCAACTCGTCCGGCAGCGTGACCTCTTCGGGGTCGAGTCGGGCCAACAGAGAGTAGAGAGCGTGCAGTTGGTTCGGCGTGACGGGGCGTTCGGGATCGGCCAGCCGGCCGAGGAGTTCGGCCGCGCCCCCGGGCTCGTCGAGCAGCGCCGCCGCCGTGGTGCGTACCCCCAGGGCGTGCAGGACCTGCGGGTCGTCGAAGCCCTGCGCGTCCACCTCCTCGTACAGCCCGTCCAGCAACGGATCGCCGCCCGCTGCGCGCAGCCCGGCCGGCCGGCGGCCGTCGAGCACCGGGTGGCCGCGCAACCACCAGGCGGTGTACGGACGTACGGACTCGGCGGTGCCGTCCGGCAGCAGCACCCGTACACGCTGGGTGAGGGCGTCGCGGAGCGGAGGACGGGAGAGCATCGCCAGCGCCTGCGGCCAGCGGTCGTCGTCCACCAGATCGAGGTCGCGCACGGCGAGGACTTCGGTGGCGACCGGCGGCACCGGGGTCTCGGGCAGGGTGTCCAGGACGTCCTCGCACCAGACGTCGACCGCGTCCAGCAGCCCCGCGTCGTCGGGGGCGGGGAAGTCGCTCTCCTGCGGCTCCAGTTCGTCCGGCTCCAGGACCACGTCGTGGGCGCGCACCAGGGCGAAATCGGCGAGGACGCCGACCGCGGTGAGCGGGCCCCGCCCCCAGCGGGCGACCAACTCCGCATCACAGAGCGGGAGTTCGCCCTCCCGTACGACATCGGAGAACGGGCTGCCGGGGTAGACCAGTTCGGCGGCGGGCTGGAGCTCGCCGTACTCGTCGGGCAGAGCGAGCGCGCCGAGCCAGGGCTCGTCGCCGGGCGCGAGCGTCGCCGCCTCGACGAGGGCGAGCACGGTCTCGGCCAACTCCTCGGGATCGGGGGCGCCTTGGTCGTCCAGACCGTCGTCCCAGGCCTCCTCCGCCTCCAGCGATGCGGCGACCGCCGCGCGCACCTGCGGCGTGGTGAGCACGGCGCGGGGCGCGGCGGGCGTGGCACCGAGCTTCTCCAGCAGCGGATGGGCGGCGTCCGCGTGCGCGATCTTCAGCCCGAGCGCGGCGAGCCGCGAGGGTGCGAGCGCCGACAGGGCGCCACTGCGACCGTCCGAGCCGCCGTGGCCGACCCGTGCACCGTGGCCGCCCCCGTCGTGCCCGCCACCACCGGTCCCGTCGGGCAGCGGCAGCAGGGCCTGGCGGGGGCCGATGGCGGTGCGGCCGTCGGCCAGCGGGACCGGGAGGCCGGTCAGCCGGTCGGGGTCGACTCCGGCCAGCGAGTCGTACAGCCGGTACCACCAGGAGGCCGGACGCTCGACGCCGGCCAGCCGGTCGATCAACTCGCCCAGCGGGACCCTGGTGACTCCCAACGCGCGCAGTTCCGGGCGGCGTTCCAGGCCGGCGGGCAGCAGGTGCGGCAGCAGATCGCAGAGCGCGGCCACGGTGGCACTGCCCGCCCCCTCGGCCAGCTCCGCCTCGCGCGGACGCAGTGCGTAGGGCTCGCCGTCCTCGGTGCGGGCGGCGGACGCGAGGAAGGCGGTGTCGGGCAGCGCCCGCAGCACCAACTCCCTGATGGTGCCGTCGAGTTCGTCACGACCGAGCGGGCCGGGCACCAGGTCGAGGATGCCGTCGGCAACCGGCGACCACTCGCGCAGCAGCTCCGTGTAGGTCTCGGCGGCGCGCTGGAGGAGGAAGTCCGTCAGCGGGCCGGGTGCGACGCGCCGGCGGGTCGGCTCCAGCGGGAAGGAGGCGATGAGCAGCGCGGGGAGTCCCAGCGGCTCGTCGGTGGGAGTGGGCGCGTGGACGTACGGCGCAGTGGGCGCGGGCACCGGCGCACCGGCACCGTCGACCGGTACGGCCCAGGTCACCGACCAGAAGGGGCGGTTGCGCTCCTCCACCGGCCGGTCGGCGAGCAGTTCGGCGGCGGTGGAGCCGGACTGCCGGGCCACCCGCCAGCGCCGGTCGCCGATCAGGGTGTACGGGCCGTCCTCGCGCCGAGAGAGGGTGCGGCTGCGGTCGGGCGTCTCGACGGTGACCTCGGTCAGGCCGGGCAGCGAGAGCAGCAGTCCGTCGTCCACCGCGTCGAGCAGCCGGACGGTCAACTCCCTTGCGGAGGCGTCCCGTAGCGGCAGGACCACGGCGGTGTCGTACCCCTGGGCAACCGGACCGGGCACGTCCGCGGGCAGGCCGGTCTCGGTCGCCAACGGCAGCCGCAGCAGCGGCACATGGCCTTCCCGTCGGCCCAACTCGGCTGCCAGCTCGGGAATTTCAGCGGCCAACGCACGGGCTTCGGCCAACGACCAGCGCACGCCGCCCTGTTCGCCGACCACGGCGGGGGTGTCGCTGACCGCGAGCACAGCGGCGAAACCGACGCCGAAGCGGCCCACGGTGGAGCCCTCGACCGCCGGTTCGTCGCGCTTGGCCGAGGCTCTCAGCGTCGACAGGGACTCCACACCGGCCGCGTCCAGCGCGGCGCCGGTGTTGGAGGCGACCAGCGCGCCGTCCCGCAACTCCAGCCGCAGACGCCCGGGAACGCCCGCGCGGGCGGCGGCGTCGGCGGCGTTCTGGGCCAGCTCGACGATCAGCCGGTCCCGGTAGCCGCCGAGCGCGAGGTCCTCCTCCGCGTTGGCGTCCTCGCGGAAGCGGGCGGGCGAGGCGGCCCACGCGTCGAGCACGCGGCGGCGCAGCGCGGCGGTACGGAACAGGTCTTCAGCCATGCGGTGACCGTACCGCCAGCGGCCCGCGACGCCTCTCCCGGCGGCCGGGTCGCGCCCCACGGGCGGCGGGCGCTTCGGGACACATCCGCCCAATCGCCCCGACCCCGCGTACGCCGGGGCCGCGCTCCTGCTCCGGGTCGGAGAGCCGGATCAGCCCTCGCCGAGGGAGAGTTCGTCGACCCTGGTCTCGTCGATCACCGGCTCCGGCGGGCGCACGGGCTTGGGCATGACCGCCGCCTCGGAGTGACCCCCGCAGCCGTAGTCGAAGGCGACGACCCGACCGTCGGCGGGCGCGAACTCGTTGGCGCAGACACCGAACGCCTGCCGCAGCGAACCGGCCAGCGGCACGCAGAAACCGCAGGTGACGCAGGACGCGGGCGCGGCCTGCGCCATCGGCGTACCGGCCCCGTAGCTCTCCTCCCACCGCTCCGCGGCGAGCTCCAGTCCGAAGCGGGAGAGCACCCGCGGCCGGGTCATCCCGATCTCCTGCGCGACGTAGCCGATCTCGGCGACCCGCGGCACCGCACCGGCCCGCGGGCCTTCGGCCCCGGTCGGCGGGGTGCCGGTCGACTCGCTCCCGGTCGGCCCGGCACCGGCGTCTGCGGGCTCCGCGCCGTCGGTGTCCGTGCCCTCCGCGCGCTCGGCGTCGGCCCTGGCGGACGGCCCGTCAGCCGGAGCGCGCCGCCAACTCTCCTCCGCCAGAACGGAGTTGGGCGGCGGGCTGTCGTCGCCGGTGAAACCGGACTCCAGCCTGAGGTCGGTGGACTCGGTGGGCAGCAGATCGCCGGGGCCCATGTCGCCGGGGCGCAGCCGCTCGTTCCACGGCAGCCACTCGGGCGCGAGGACGCTGCCGGGACCGGGCAGCAGCACCGTCTCGTCGAGCGTGACGTTCTTCGCGCGGGAGGCCCGGGCGACGGTGACCGCCCAGCGCCAGCCGCGGTAGCCCGCGTCCAGGCACTCGAAGAGATGGGTGACCACGCGGTCGCCGTCGGCGCTGATACCGAGGTGGTCACCGGGCTTGCCGGGCCACGCGACCTCCTCGGCCGCCTCCCGCGCGAACTCGACGGCCTCGGCGCACAGCCGGTCCGGGGTACGCCTTCGCATCGCAGCACTCACAAGAATCTTTTCTCCTACGCCGTTTCGCGAGTGCGCCGGCTCGCCGAACCCGGCTAGTCGTGGAGGCGGAGCGGACCGGCGGACCGCTGCGACGCCCACCCGAACCTTCGCCGGACTGTACGTGGCGCACTGCCCTCCCACGCTACCCCACGGCAGGCCAGGCGTGGCCTGGCCGTCCCGTCGATGTGCGGACATATTCGTACCGGAACGGGCTCCACCGCCCCGCTCGCCGCCCCCGCGCGGACCCAAGGACGCACGCCGGGGCGCTTTTCGGAGGGCTGCCACGGGTCCGCGCGCCCGCAACCGGCGAAGCCCGGCCGCAGCTTGCGGGTCAGGAACGTGTCGCTGGGGCAGACTGAACGGCGTGGGCGCCACACGTCTGACGGAACGGGAGCCCGGACGAGCCGCCCCGGTGGCAGCGCTCGCCCGGCTGCTCGGGCGCGCGATCCGCCGGCCGTCGGCGGCGGTCGGCCGGCGCATCCGCCGGGCGACCCACGCCGAGGGCGCCGGCGAGAGCGGGCTCGGCAAGCTGATCGAGCTGCACGCGGTGAACTCCGCGGGCGACATGATGATCACCGTCGCGCTCGCCTCGACGATCTTCTTCTCGGTGCCGACCGGCGAGGCCCGCGGCAGGGTCGCGCTCTACCTCGCCGTGACGATGGCACCGTTCGTCCTGCTGGCACCGATCATCGGGCCGTTGCTGGACCGGCTTCCGCACGGCCGCAGAGCGGCGATGGCCGCGGCGATGGCCGCGCGTGCACTGCTGGCGCTGATGCTCGCGGGCGCGGTGGCCGGCGGCGGGCTGGAGCTCTACCCGGCGGCGCTGGGCGTGCTGGTGGCGTCCAAGGCGTACGGCGTCGTGAGATCGGCGGTGGTGCCCAGACTGCTGCCGCCCCGTGTCTCGCTGGTGAAGGCCAACTCACGGGTGACGCTTGCCGGTCTGCTCGCCACCGGCGCGGCGGCACCGGTGGGCGCGGGGCTCCACCAGATCGGGCCGCAGTGGCCGCTGTACGGCGCGTTCGTGATCTTCGCCGGCGGAATGCTGCTGTCGCTGAGCCTGCCGCACATGGTCGACTCGGCCAAGGGCGAGCGCCGCGCCAAGCTCGCCGCCGCATCCGGCGAGAGCGAGCCCTGGCTGGCGAAACACAGCCCCGGCCACCGGCGCCGCGCCGCCCGCCCGGGGCTGCGCACCGTCGGCTCCTCGGTGCTCAACGCGCTGATCGCCAACTCCTCGATCCGGGCGCTCTCCGGTTTTCTCACCTTCTTCCTCGCCTTCCTGCTGCGCGAGGAGCCGTTCAGCGGGATGAGCGCCGCGTACTCGCTCGCCCTGGTGGCCGGCGCCGCAGGCGCGGGAAACGCGCTGGGCACTGCCGTCGGCGCCTGGCTCAAGGGGCGTGCGCCGGAGGTGAACATCGTGCTCGTGCTGATCCTCGTCACGACCGTGGCGGTGCTGGCGGCGCTGCTCTACGGCAGCATCGTGGTCGCGGTGCTCGCGGGTACGGCGGGTCTCTGCCAAGCGCTGGCCAAGCTCTCCCAGGACGCCCTCATCCAGCGCGACGTCCCCGAGGACTTCCGCACCTCGGCCTTCGCCCGCTCGGAGACGCTGATGCAGATGTCCTGGGTGCTCGGCGGCGCCGTCGGCATCTCGCTGCCGCTGCTCGGCCCGCTCGGGCTCGGGGTCGGCGCGGCTCTGGTGGCGGCCGGTGCACTGCTGTCGGTCAGAGCGCTGCTGGCCGCCGCGCGCCGCGGCACACCCCACCCGCGCGTGGCCTGACCATCGGCGGGCGATAACCTGCGCCCATGACGAGCATGCTCTCCCCCGGTCGGGTCCGCCGCAGCATCCGTACCGCATGTGCCGTGGGCGCCGCCGGCCTGGTCGTGGTCGCCGTCTCCGGCTGCGAAAAGCCCAAGCCGGTCACCACCGTTACCGTCGGCAGCACCAGCGTGCACAGCCACGACATGTGCGACAACGACGGCAAGAAGATGGGCAGCAAGGCCTTCGAGGTCTGTGCCGCCGAGGCGAAGTCCAAGTCCATCGACTTCACCGGCAGCGACACCCTGCGGATCGGCGTCGAGCCCGAGGTGGCCGAGCGCGGCTGGGAGGTGCTGGGCACCATTCAGAACCCGCAGAGCGGCCAGGAACAGACCGCGAAGCTGGTCCAGTTCACCAAGAAGACCTACGCCACCACCGAGGGCCTGGACCTGAGCCTGCTTCCGGACAAGAGCGAGCTGGTCGTCGTCGAGCGCGACAAGGAGAAGGGCGACCCGTACGGCGTCTGGAACTTCACGCTCAACAAGAAGGACCACTGACACCTCGCCCGCGACTGCCGGCGACACCCGCGTGAGCGAACCCGCCCGGCATGTGCGCACCCTGGTGGTCACCGCTGTTCCGCAGGAGCGGGACGCGGTGGCCGCGGGTTGTGCCCCGGAACGGTTCGAGGTCGTCGCCGGCGGCGTCGGCCCCGCGGCAGCCGCGGCGGCCACCGCACGGGAGTTGACCCGTGCCGAGCTGGCCGGACGGCCGTACGGCCTGGTCGTCTCGGCGGGAATCTGCGGCGGGTTCGCTCCGGTCACCGAGGGGCCGGTGGTGGCCTCCGCGATCGTCGCCGCCGATCTGGGCGCCGAGAACCCGGGCACCGAGGGCGGGTTCACCCCGGTCGAGGGGCTCGGCTTCGGCACCGGCTCGTACCCCGTACCGCTCCCCCTGGCACGCGCCGTCGCCGACGTCTGCGGCGCTGCGTTCGGCCCGCTGCTCACCGTCTCCACCGTGACTGGCAGCGCCGAACGGGCCCGGACGCTGGCCGCACGCCACCCGGGCGCGGTCGGAGAGGCCATGGAGGGCTTCGGCGTCGCCGAGGCAGCCGCCCTCCTCGCACTGCCGGTGCTGGAGATCCGTACGGTCTCCAACCCGGTCGGCCCCCGCGACCGCGGCGGCTGGCGCATCCGCGAGGCGCTCGACGGACTCACCGCGGTCTTCGCCGACTCCGCGCCGCTGCTCGGCAGTTGGACGGGCCCGACGCCGGACCTTCCGGGCCCCGGCGACCACGGAGCACACCGCAAGGACGAGTTGGAGGGACCATGACGCACTCCGTCGGACCGCACGACGACCGCACGGTGCGGATCGCCTACTCCCCCTGCCCCAACGACACCTTCGTCTTCCACGCCTGGGCGCACGGGCTGGTGCCCGACGCGCCGCCGCTGGACGTACGGTTCGCCGACGTCGACGTCACCAACTCCCTCGCGGAGCAGGGCGACCGGTGCCCGCAGGATGTGCTCAAGGTGTCGTACGCGGCGCTGCCCTGGCTGCTGGAGGACTTCGCGCTGCTCCCCTGCGGCGGCGCGCTCGGCCGCGGCTGCGGCCCGCTCGTGCTGGGCCGGGAACCCGGTGACGGCAGCGGGCTGACGGGCCGTACGGTCGCGGTGCCCGGCGAGCGCTCGACCGCGTACCTGCTCTTCCGGCTCTGGGCCGCGGAGAAGGTGCCCGGCGGCGTCGGCCGGGTGGTCGTACTGCCGTTCCACGAGATCATGCCCGCGGTGCGCGAGGGCCGGGTGGACGCCGGACTGGTGATCCACGAGGCCCGCTTCACCTACCGGGAGTACGGGCTGCACCAGCTCGCCGACATGGGCGAGCACTGGGAGTCGAGCACCGGACTGCCCATCCCGCTCGGCGCGATCATCGCCAAACGCTCGCTCGGCGAGGAACGGCTGGCCGCGCTCGCCGAGGCGGCCCGCACCTCGGTGCGGATGGCGTGGCTGGATCCCGAGGCGTCCGCGGGGTACGTACGGGCGCATGCACAGGAACTCGCGCCCGAGGTCGCACAGCAGCACATCGGCCTCTATGTGAACGAGTTCACCGCGGACCTCGGGGAGAGCGGATACGCCGCGGTGCGCGGGCTGTTGACCCGGGCGGCGGCGGAGGGTCTCGTACCGTCGCTGCCGCCGGACGCGCTGCGGGCGCCCGGCGCGTAACGCCGAACGCCCGTCTCTCGCGAAGCGGCCTCGTGGAGCGGTGCGGACTCACCGAGCTGTGCGAATGTGCGGACCGACCGGTGCGGAGGAGTGGTGCGGTGCGGATGGAGGGAGCGGCGTCGGGCCGGGTGGATGCGGCCGGGTCTCAGACGTCCAGCTGGTCGGCGACCGCGCGGAGCATCCCGGCGATCTTCTGGCCGTGTGCCCGCTCCGGGTAGCGACCGCGCTCCAACTGCTGGGAGACGCCGTCCAGAAGGGTCGTCAGATCCTGCACGATGGAGGCCAGTTCGTCCGGCTTGCGCCGCTGGGCGACGGCCAACGAGGGCGCGGGATCCAACAGCGTCAGCGACAACGCCTGATCACCGCGCTGCCCGGCCACGACACCGAACTCCACGCGCTGGCCGGGCTTCAGCGACTCGACCCCGCTCGGCAGCACCGACGAGTGCACGAAGACGTCCGCGCCGTCGTCACGAGAGAGGAAGCCGAAGCCCTTCTCGGTGTTGAACCACTTGACCTTGCCGGTAGGCACGTCTGTCCTCGCCCCTGAATCGTCCGGAAAGCCGGGGCGCCTCGTCGCGACCCGGCCGTGGAAACCTGCCGATGAATACCCTGAAGAGCAGTAGAGCGGGTCCGGGACCCGCTGTCACCAAGATTAATCTCCCTGTGGCGGCCGGCAAGATCCCCCAGCCCGTTCTTCCTCGTACTTGCACCCGGCCTACCCTGGCGGGGTGAGTACTACACCAGTGTCCGGGGGCACGCCCCCGCTGTCAGCCGAATCGTCCACTCCGCCGCAGGTCACGTCCGCTGCCGCGGAGCGTGGGCGCCAGCCGGGCGATCTGCTGGTGCGGATCGGCGGGATCGTGTTCGTCGTGGGTGCGGTGGCGACGTTGATCACCTTCGTGCCGTTCTTCCTCGGCACCGACCCGTTCCCGGCCGCCGCCTACGTCGTCTCGATGCTGATGGGGGTCGGCTTCGCACTCGCCGGCGCAGGCCTGGGCCGCTCGATGGCCGTGCAGCGCCGCCGCACCAGGGCGGCCTCGGCCGGCTAGCGAGCCCCGGCCGGTCGCTGTCGGCGGTCGACTGCCCTCGAGCCGACCGCCCACGCGTCGAGCCGGTCCGGTGACCATTACCGGTCGGGTCGGCTGTCGGTCAGGACCGGTAGTCGGCCCACCACTGGGCGAACGCCCGCAGATCCGGCAGTACGACGTCCGCACCCGCCGCGCGCAGCTCGTCCGCGTCGCACGGGCCGGTCGTGACGCCGACCGCCAGTGCGCCCGCGGTCCTGGCACCGCGCATGTCCCCGAGGTGGTCGCCGACGTAGACGGCGGCGCCGTACTCGCGCAGCGCCACGGCCTTGGCCTCCGCCCACAGCGAGCCGACCACCAGATCCGGGCGCAGGCCGAGATGGTCCAGATGCAGCCGGGCGTGCGGCTCGTTCTTCGCCGTCACCACCATCGCTCGCCCGCCGTCGGCCGCCAGCGCCGCCAACGCCTCACGGGCACCCGGCATCGGCAGCGTCGGCGCGATCGCGTGGTCCGGGTAGAGCGCCCGGTAGCGGTCGGCCCGCGCCGTCACCTCCTCGGCGGGGAACCAGTGCGCCAACTCCGCCTCCAGCGGCGGCCCGAGACGGCTGACCGCCAGATCGCAGTCGATGTGCGTGCCGGTCTCCCGGACCAGCAGTTCGTACACCGCTCTGATGCCCGGGCGGGAGTCGATCAGCGTCATGTCGAGGTCGAACCCGACGGTCACGGGCTGCGTCGACGAGGTGTCGTGCGCCGCCTTCGGGGCGTGCGCCGGCTGGGCGGAAGGTATCGGCATAGGCACCATTGTGCCGGTGCGCGGCGCCGGGTCGCGAGGCCGACCGAGCCCGTCCGACGCCCGTCCCGGGCCCGCTTCCCGGGCTGGCGGCACGGGGCCGCCGGCACGGGGCTGGCGGCACGGGGCCGCCGGCATCGGGCTGCCGGACGCGGGCGCGGACTGCGGCGTCGAGCCGGGCACTGTCAGTGGCGGGCGGCAGTATGACCGCATGGACACCGAGACGCGCATCACCATCTGGCGGAGCATTCTCGCCGACCCGCAGAAGTCCTGGGTGCTGTACGAGAACGGCACCTGTGTGGTCCTGCCGTCCCCGGGTGGGGATCCCGGCGCCGAAGCCACCGCGGTGCTGCGGGAGTTCGGCCCGGTGCACCCGGGTTCGCCCGCGGGGGACTTCGGGGTGCTCGAGGTCCGGGAGGCGGACGGCTGGGTGGTCACCGGCCGGCACCCCGATGTGCTGACTCATGTCGCCACCGCCGAAGTGCCGGCAAACGTACCGGAGTCCGATTTCGCGGTGGGGCTGTGCGGGAGGGCGAAGCGGGACCAGGACGCCGTGGAGCTGCGCATCGTGCACGTCGAGGACGGGCGGCGCCGCGCCGGCCGCGAGGCCGAGGAGGCCGACGAGGCCCCTGGGGAAAGCGGTGGCGGGAGCCGCGGGGAGATAC
>NZ_JAELVF020000001.1:1142256-1190775 GCF_018101125.2 Streptomyces tardus
GGCCTCCTCGGCCTCGCGGCCGGCGCGGCGAGGGCTGATGGCGGGCTGGGCGGTTCGGCCGCCGGTTAGCGGTCACGGCGCAGGTCAACCGCCGGTGGGCCGCGCTACGTTCACCGGTCGTGCCGTGTCGCCGCGTCGTGCCCGAGGGTCGGGCAGCCAGTCGTGCAGGGCAGCGCGCGGGCTGTCGGCGGCGCACGGGGTCGCGCTCGGGAAGCGAGCGGTCGGTGGCGAGACGTCCGGCGGGACGGGGGCCCGGCGCGGGCGGCCCGGCAGAGACGCGGAGGGCGCGGGCGAAACACGGAGGGCGAGCGGAGACGCGGATCGCGGAGGTCAGCGTGGGCGGCGGGCGCGCCAGAGGAGGAAGGCGGCGCTGGCGGCAGCGGCGGTGCGCAGGAGCCACGGGTAGCTCTCGTTCAGCACCTCGCCGAGCGCGCCCTCGGGGATCGGCTCGCCCCAGCGTTCGCCCGCACGCCCCCAGAGCCACACCGCGGTGCCGACGGCGACCAGTGCCGGCATGCCCGCGGCGGCCCACTTCGCTTCGTTGCGGCTCAGCCGCGGGGACCACCAGGCCATCAACCAACCGAGCCCCAGCGCGATGAGATTGCCGAGGGCCGCGCCCGCGGCGAGCGTGAGCACGGCGGCCAGTTCGACCAACCCGCCGGCGCGCGGCACACCTGCGGCGGTGAGTCCTCCGCCGCGCAGTCGACGCAACAGCCCCCGCCCGGCAGGGGGTTCGGCCTTCTCCGCCGGGACGTCCTGCTCGATCGCGGGCACCCCGCCCTGCGCCGGGAGCCCCCGGGTCACGCCCGGCTGCTCACCGGCCACACCCTCCTTGGGCGGCGGCTTCAGCATCTCGGGGATCTCGATTCCGCCGACGAAGCCGTCTATCTCGCCGCCGCTCTTCTTGATGTACGGACTCGGGTCGTTGCGCCACCAGTCCGGGTCGGACTCGGCCGCGGAGAGCTCGTCCATGCCGGCAAGATGCGGCGGCGGCGACCCGGTGGTGGGAAAACCGGTCCCGGTGCCCGCGGTGGGGGCGCCCTGGTCGGTCGGCGCGTCGGCGTACTGCTGCGGGACGGGGGCGGCCGGGCCGCCCGAACCGGAGCCGCCCGCGGGAGCCGCGCCGCCGGCGCCCTCGCGCCCCTTGAACAGGCGGGCCCCCAGGCCCCGTACGGAGGTGCGGCCGGTCGTCGACGAACCGTCGCTCGGACGCGGCTCGGGGATCGTTGCTTCGCTGCCGGAGATGGAGGCGACGACTTGCTCGGGCCTGCCGACCGACTTGAGGATCTTCCGCACCGAGGACGTCGTCTCGACACCTTCGGCCTTGGCCCGTCGCTGCTCGATGGTGGACCGCAGTTGCCCGATGAGTTTGGCGCGCTCGGCCGCCGTCATCGACGTTCCGTGCGCCAGGTCTCCCACCCGGCTGAGGTAGTCCAGCACGAGCCGTTCGCTCTCGATCCCCACGGAGAAGACCGTACCCTCCCGGCGGCGCGGGGACAGCCGTTCGAGCCGGTCCGTTCGGAGGGAAACGCAGTCCGGCCCGTACCGCCCGGGTCGGTACTACTGTGGGGCGAATGACCAGCGAGACCGGTTCCCCGCGCACCCTCGCCGACGAGCTGCGTTCCTGGCCCGACGAGGCGATAGCCGAGCTGCTGCGGGTCCGTCCCGACCTGCTCTCCCCGGTGCCCGGCGATCTGACGCAGCTCGCCACCAGAGCGGGCACCCGGGCCTCGGTCAGTCGTGCGTTGGAGCGGCTGGACCAGTTCGCGCTCCAGGCCGCGCAGGCGCTCGCGGTGGCGCCGGACCCGTGCCCGTACGCCGTGCTGGAGGCGCTGCTGCCCGGCGGCGAGGCCGAGCTGCCGAGGGCGCTGCGGGCGCTGCGGGCCCAGGCGGTGATCTGGGGCGGCGACGACCGGCTGCGGCTGGTGCGCACCGCTCGTGAGCTGCTCGCCCCCACCTCCACCGCTCCGTCGCCCACCGGGCTCGGCCCCTCGCTCACCGAGGCGGCGGTCGGCATGTCGCCCGGACGGCTCCAGGAGATGCTGCTGAGCGCCGGCCTGGCCACCACGGCCGACCCGGTGAGCGCACTCGCCTCGCTGGCCGAACTGCTCGGTGATACGGGGCGGTTGGCCGAGCTGCTGGAGCAGGCCCCGGCCGGTTCGGCGACGATGGTGGACAAGCTGCTGTGGGGCCCGCCGTACGGGGAGGTGTCCGGCAGCCCCTCACCTCCGGCCCGCTGGCTGCTCGACCGCGGAGTGCTGCTGCCCGCCGGGCCGCGCACCGTCGTACTGCCGCGCGAGGTGGCGCTGGCACGCCGCGAGGGCAGGGCGCACGAACAGCTGGAGGCCGTGCCCCCCGAGATCGTGCTGCGGCGCCAACACCCCGAGCGGAGCGTGGACATGGCGGCGGCCGGACAGGCGCACACCGCGCTCGGCCGGATCGACGACCTGCTCCAGGAGTGGCAGCACACCTCCCCCGCCGTGCTGCGCGCGGGCGGACTCGGCGTACGGGACCTCGCGCGCACCGCAGCGGCGCTTGAGCTGACCGAGGGCGAGACCGCTTTCTGGATCGAACTCGCGTACGCCGCGGGGCTGTTGGCCTCGGACGGCGAGGCCGACGAGCGGTACGCACCGACCCCCGCCTACGACAGTTGGCGTGAGCGCCGCGACCACCACCGGTGGGCCGCACTGATCACCGCCTGGTTGCCGATGACCCGGATTCCGGGCCTCGCCGGCACCCGGGACGGCAAGGGCCGGCCGCTGTCCGCTCTCGGTCCAGGCCTGGACCGCAGCCCGGCGCCCGGCCTGCGGCTCCGACTGCTGCGGCTGCTGGCCGAACTGCCCCCGGGCGCCGCGCCGGAGCCGGACGCGCTGGCCGCCCGGCTGCGCTGGGAGCGACCGCTGCGTGCGCCCGGCGCGCTCCGCGAGCAGCTGTGCGCGGCCACGACGCAGGAGGCCGAGCTGCTGGGAGTGACCGGCCGCGGTGCGCTGGCCTCCGGGGTGCGGGAGTGGGTCACGGCCGTCGACGGCGACCGGCCCGCCGCGGTGGAGAAGGCCGCTCAGCTGGTCGCCCCGCTGCTGCCCGAACCGCTGGACCACGTACTGCTCCAGGCCGATCTGACCGCGGTGGCGCCCGGCCCGCTGGAGCGTCCGCTCGCCGAGACGCTGAACGTGCTGGCCGACATCGAGTCCAAGGGCGGCGCGACCGTCTACCGCTTCACCACCGCTTCGGTGCGGCGCGCGCTGGACGCCGGCCGCAACCCCGCCGAACTGCACGCCTTCCTCGCCGCGCACTCCCGCACCCCGGTGCCGCAGCCGCTCAGCTATCTGATCGACGATGTCGCCCGCAGGCACGGACGGCTGCGGATCGGCGTCGCGTCGGCGTACGTGCGCTGCGAGGACGACAGCCTGCTGGCCGAGATCCTCGCCGACCGGCGCAGCGCCGCACTGCGCCTGCGGCTGCTCGCGCCCACGGTGCTCGCCTCCCAGCTCGACCCCTCCCAACTCCTTTCGAAGCTGCGGGAGTTGGGTTATGCGCCGGCCGCCGAGTCGGCCGAGGGCGATGTGCTGATCAGCCGGGTCGAATCCCGCCGAACGCCGCCGCGCACCGCTCCCGAACCGGTGCCCGACGGCCCGCCGCGACCGGACGCGCGTCTGCTGACCGCCGCGGTGCGCGCCATCCGCGCCGGCGACCTCGCGGCCACCGCCCCGCACCGAAAGCCCCGCGCCCCGCGCAGCTCGCCCGCGGGCGAGCTGCCCCGCAGCACCTCCGCGGACACCCTGGCGACCATGCAGTCCGCGGTGCTGACCGGCGAGGCGGTCTGGATCGGTTACGTCAACGCCGACGGCGCGGCAAGCCAACGGGTCATCGCCCCGGTGCGGGTGGAGGGCGGGTTCGTCACGGCGTACGACCACACCGCCGACGAGATCCGCACCTACCCGCTGCACCGCATCACCGGCGCCGCCGAACTCGCCGAGTGACGTCCTGCCCGGGCCGGGCAGCGGCCTCGGCCCCGGGCGGCGACGCCGGCCCGGGGCCGGTGGTGCCGGTCCCGGGCCGGTGGTGCCGGCTCCCTGGCTGGGGTACCGGTCCCCGCCGAGGGCCTCCGGCCCGACGGGGAGCCGGGCACGGGCGGCGCCCCGGAGGTCCGGGCGGTGGCCAGAGGCGGACGGGGAGCCGAACGCGGGCCGTCGGCCAACCCCGCCGGGGCCCGGACGCGGGCGGGGAGCAGCGAGCCGCGACCGTGAGCCGGGTCACGACCGCCCGGGCAACGTACGCCGAGGTCGTAGCCTGGTGGACGGCCCGCAGCCGCCGGGCCCGAAGGCTACGGAAGGCTGGCGCCGGTGAACGCTGGACCCCTGATCGTCCAGAGCGACAAGACGTTGCTGCTGGAGGTGGGCCACGAGCAGGCCGACGCCTGCCGGCGGGCCATCGCGCCGTTCGCCGAGCTGGAGCGCGCTCCCGAGCACATCCACACCTATCGGATGACGCCGCTCGGCCTGTGGAACGCGCGCGCCGCCGGGCACGACGCCGAGCAGGTCGTCGACGCGCTGATGGAGTTCTCGCGCTACCCGGTGCCGCACGCGCTGCTGGTCGACGTCGCCGAGACCATGTCCCGGTACGGGCGGCTGACGCTCAGCAAGCACCCGGCGCACGGTCTGGTGCTGGCGACCACCGACCGCCCGGTGCTGGAGGAGATCCTGCGCTCGAAGCGGATCAAGCCGCTGGTCGGTGTCCGGGTCGACCCGGACACGGTCGCGGTGCACCCCTCCGAGCGAGGCCAGATCAAGCAGACGCTGCTCAAGCTGGGGTGGCCGGCCGAGGATCTGGCCGGGTACGTGGACGGCGAGGCGCACCCGATCGAGCTGGACGAGCGCGAGTGGTCGCTGCGGCCCTACCAGAACCAGGCGATCGAGGGCTTCTGGCACGGCGGCTCCGGCGTGGTGGTGCTGCCCTGCGGCGCCGGCAAGACGCTGGTCGGCGCGGGCGCGATGGCGAAGGCGGGCGCCACGACGCTGATCCTGGTGACGAACACGGTCTCCGCACGGCAGTGGAAGCACGAACTGGTCCGCCGCACCTCGCTGACCGAGGACGAGATCGGCGAGTACAGCGGCACCAGGAAGGAGATCCGCCCGGTCACCATCGCCACCTACCAGGTGCTGACGACCAGGCGGAAGGGCGTCTACCCGCATCTGGAGCTCTTCGACTCCCGGGACTGGGGGCTGATCGTCTATGACGAGGTGCATCTGCTCCCGGCGCCGGTGTTCAAGTTCACCGCCGACCTCCAGGCCCGGCGCAGGCTCGGCCTCACGGCGACGCTGGTGCGCGAGGACGGCCGCGAGTCGGACGTGTTCTCGCTGATCGGGCCGAAACGGTTCGACGCTCCGTGGAAGGAGATCGAGGCGCAGGGCTACATCGCACCGGCGGACTGCGTGGAGGTGCGGGTCAACCTCACCGAGTCCGAGCGGCTGGCGTACGCGACGGCGGAGGCGGACGAGAAGTACCGCTTCTGCGCCACCACCGACACCAAGCAGCGCGTGACCGAGACTTTGGTGCGCCGGCACTCGGGCGACCAGACGCTGGTGATCGGCCAGTACATCGACCAACTCGACGAGCTGGGCGACCGGTTGGGTATCCCGGTGATCAAGGGCGAGACGAGCAACGCCCAGCGCGAGAAGCTATTCGACGCCTTCCGCCGGGGCGAACTCTCCGCGCTGGTGGTCTCCAAGGTGGCCAACTTCTCCATCGACCTGCCGGAGGCCACGGTCGCCATCCAGGTCTCCGGGACGTACGGCTCCCGCCAGGAGGAGGCCCAGCGGCTCGGCCGAGTGCTGCGCCCCAAGGCCGACGGGCACGAGGCGCGCTTCTACACCGTGGTCGCGCGGGACACCATCGACCAGGACTTCGCCGCGCACCGCCAGCGCTTCCTGGCCGAGCAGGGGTACGCCTACCGGATCGTCGACGCCGACGAGTACCTGGCCACCCCCGAGGACTGACCCGGCCCGAGGGGCCCCGCGTCCACGGGCGCGGGCGCGTACGGGCTCGTACCCGCGCGGACCGGTTCGTACGGGCGGGCACAGGCCTGTACCGGCTCGGACCGGCTCGTGCGGGCGCAGACGGGTACGAACGCGGCTGCGACGAGCCGGGCGGGGCTCAGTCGGAGAGGGCCTCCGGGAGGGGGCTCGCGTGGACGACGGTCAGGCCGGAGACCGCGCGGGTCAACGCGACGTAGAGGCGGCGCAGCCCGGTGCGGTCGTCCGGTTCGGCGTCGACCACCGCGGCCGGCTCGTCGAGGACGACGTGGTCGTACTCCAGGCCCTTGGCGAGCGACGCCGGGACGAGGGTGAGCCGGGCGGCCTCGGAGGTCTCCCGGCCGGGGTCGAGATACGGCATCCCCGCCTCCGCCAGCGCGGTCGCCAGCCGGTCGACGCGGGTGTCGGCGGCGATGAGTCCGATGGAGCCCTCGCGCCCGAGCGCTTCGCGGCAGGCGGCGACGACCGCCGCGTCCAACTCCCCGGCAGGCACCGCCCGTACGGCGAAATCGCCCGGCGCCTCGCGCACCGAGGTGGCCTCCTCCAGCTCCGGGGCGATGGCCGGCAGCAGCCGGGAGGCGTAGGCGATGACCTCGCGCGGCACCCGGAAGCCCTGCGTCAACTCCTCGACGGCGGCGTCGGGTTTACCGAGATGCCGCAGCGCCTCCTGCCAACTCCCGGTCGCCCAGGGGGTGGTGCCCTGCGCGATGTCGCCCAGCACGGTCGCGGAGCCGGTGGAGCAGCGGCGGCCGACGGCTCGGTACTGCATCGGCGAAAGGTCCTGCGCCTCGTCCAGCACGACGTGGCCGAGCGAGGGCGTACGGGCGACCAGGTCCATCGCCTCGTCGATCAGCACCAGGTCCGCGGCGGACCACTTGGCGGACTTCACACCGCGTGCGGGCCGGGCCCACAGCAGGGTCTTCTGCTCCTGGTCGTCGAGGATCCCGGCGGCCTGCTCGGCGAGGAAGTCGGCATCGGACAGCAGCCGCAGCACCAACCGCGCCGGGTCGACGGCGGGCCAGACCTCCTTGACCGTCGCCTTCACCGCGGGGTTGCGCGCCACGGCGTCCTGCACCCGGTCGTCGGGCGCCTCGCCCGCCTGCTCCATCCGGATCAGCACGGCGTGTGCGATGCGTTGCGGCAGCGCCTCGCGGGCCGCGCCGTAGCGGATGCCGCGCTCCCTCAACTGCTCGGTGATCTCGGCGAGTTCGTACGCCGGGACCCGCCAGCGCCGGGACCCGCGCACCACCACGCACGGCTCGGTCGGCGTCGTGACGTGGGAGAGCAGCGCCCTGCGCAGCACTTCGGCCATCCGCGCGTCGCCCTTGAGGGTCGCGGTGGGCGCGTCGTCGGCGCCGCGGACGGGGAAGTGGGCGACCAGCCGGTCGGCGGTGGTCTGCCGTACGGCCAACTCGCCCAGCGCCGGCAGGACTTGCTCGATGTAGTGGAGGAAGGACTCGTTCGGGCCGATGACCAGGGTGCCGGTGCGGGCGAGGCGCTCGCGGTGCGCGTAGAGCAGATACGCGACCCGGTGCAGGCCGACGGCGGTCTTCCCGGTGCCCGGGGCGCCCTGGACGCAGACCGTGCCCTCGACGGCGGCACGGACGATCTCGTCCTGCTCGGGCTGGATGGTCGCGACGATGTCGCGCATCGGGCCGACCCGGGGGCGCTCGATCTCCCGCTGGAGCAGCGCGCTGCTGCGGTCGGCCTCGGTGGTGTCGGTGAGGTGCTCGTCCTCGTAGGCGGTGAGATCGCCGTGGGTGTAGCCGAACCGGCGGCGCAGCCGCACCTGTTGAGGATCTCGGCGGGTGGCGCGGTAGAAGGGCTGCGAGACCGGGGCGCGCCAGTCGATCACCATCGGATCGCCCTCGCGGTCGTGGACGTGGCGACGGCCGATGTAGAAACGGTGGGCCTCGCCCCCCGGCCCGTGCTGCCGGACGGCCCCGCCGCGGGAGCCGTCCGCGGGAGGGCCCTCCGCGAGGGCGTCCTCGTAGTCGAGCCGGCCGAAGAAGAGCGGGGCGTGGCTGAGGTCGGCGAGCGCCTTGATGCGCTCCTGCACACCTGCCCTCACCACCTCCGCACTCACCCAACTCGCCGCCACATCGGCGGTGTCGAGCGATTCGACCTCCTCCCGCATCGCCCGCAGGGCGGCACGGGAGTCGGCGAGATGGGCACGTTCGTGGGCCAGTGGATCGGACGCGTGCGCGGACACGGCGGTACTCCTACGGGAAACGGACAAGCCACCGCACGTCGGGACGGGCGGGTCGGGCCTGGGGCGGCTGCGGACGGTGGCACGCCGGACGGGCCGGGCGTGCGGAAGTCTCGACCGGTTCCGTCCGGCCGGGGTCCTGCCGGGCTCCGTCGGCGCACCGGGCCATGGGCTGCGCGGGCGCTGAAGACGGCCGCGGGCTTCGGTGCGGGCCGTACACACGGCCACGGAAGCGGCGGGTACGGGGTGGGTGAAGCTCCGGGAAGGAGGCAAGACGCGAGAGTGTACTCAGCGGCGAGCGGGGACGCGAACCGTTTTTCCGGCCGGGCGCGCGCGGGTCGCGGACCTCGCCGCGAAGCACGGGGAGCGCGGGGAGCGCGGTGGCGCTCTGTCGTGGGGCCGCCGTCACAGGGCCCCTGTCAGAAGGCCTCTGCCATGGGTCGATGCCGTGGCCGACCCCTACGGCTCAGGGCGGAGGGTCAAGATCACTCGTATCCACACCAGGTCGGATGTGCCTCGAAAGGATGACTCGCATGCTGGGCACATGAGTACCGCATCGTTCACCTCTGCCATGGGCGGCCCGGAGAACCGGGGCGGCCGAACCGACGACAGGTCCGCCGAGCCGGGAGCCACCGCACTGCTCTCCGGTCGCGACCACCCCCGGCACCTGCTCGGCAACGCACTGCGAGTGACCAAGGTGTTTCTGACGACGGCCTTCGGCGTCGTCGTGCTGGGACAGTCCGATCAGGACGCGGGCGTGTACCGGCGCAAATCCGCGCGGCCCGCCCGGGTCGTACCGCAACCGCGACCACCCTCAGCCCCGATCCGCGGCTGACCGCCGCGACGCGCCTGGCGCGCATCGTCCACCGGGAGCGTCGCGTGCGGGGCACTGTGCTGTCGGCAGGGCGCGAGTGAGGCGTGCACCGCCGACAGGGGGTGCTGACGCGAGGTGCAGGACGCCGGCCGACCGTCGGGACACAGCAGGCGGGTGCGCCTGCTGGTGGGTGCTGCCGCACCGCGGCAGGCGGGTGCGGCGGGCCCCGGGGTCACATCGCGGGGGCCGGTACGCCCGGGGGTTCGTGATCCAGGGGTTCGCGGTCGAGGGCCAGGCGCCAGCGGCGTACGGCGTCGGCGTCGACCGGCTGCGTCCAGCCGCCGGGGCGCGCCGCCGCGCCGATGTGGAAGGCGTCGACGCCCGCCTCGCGCAGCGGCGGCACCTGGTCGAGGCGGAGACCGCCGCCGATCAGAAGGCACGGGGTGTAGCCCGGCTCGCCCGCGAGGTGGCGTTCCGCCTCGGCGGTGAGAACGGGCAGACCGTCGGCGACGCCGTGCGGCGATCCCGCGGTCAAGTAGGTGTCCAGCCCGGGCAGTTCGGCCAGCTCCTGGCGGACGGCGTGCCGATCGGCAGCGTGGTCGACGGCGCGGTGGAAGGTCCACGAGCAGCCGCCGAGTTCGAGCAGCAGGTTCTCCGTCGCAGCGAGGTCCAGCTTCCCGCCCTCGTCGAGGAAGCCGAGAACGAACTCCTCCGCGCCCTCGGACCGCAGCTCGCGGGCGCGGGCCGCCAGCTCCGCGAGCCCGCGGTCGCCGCCGACTGTGAAGCCCGCCGAGAGGCGCAGCATGACTCGCACCGGGATCGTCACGGCGTCGCGAACGGCCCGGAAGAGGGCGATGTCCGGTGTCAGGCCGTCTGCGGCCATGTCCGTGACCAGTTCGAGGCGGTCGGCGCCGCCCGACTGGGCGGCGGTCGCGTCGGCCGCGCTCAGCGCGATCACTTCGAGCATTGGTCTAGACATGTGCACCAGGGTGGCACACACCGCCACCGTACGGAAGCGCACCAGGCTCCCCACCGCGAGCGACCCGGCACGGCAGCCCGCCCCAACACCCGCACGCCACGGGCCGGTTGAGGCCGGCCCCGGCCACACCGGGCCGACTTCCCCCACCGTCGCCGCCCCGCCCCGCTCACCGCTCTTCCACGCCACAGCACCCGCCGCCCACGACTCCGGCGAGCCCGCCGGGGTCGGCGACAATGGACGCATGCCGGCCCAGGACACCCCAGCCCCGCACTCGGACGAACCGCACTCGGTCGACCCCGATCGAACCGACCGAACCGACGGACGGACCCACCCCCAGCACCCCCGACAGCAGCCGCACGAGCACCCGCGGACGGCGGAGCTGACCGGACGCTGGAACCGGCTGCTGCTCGCCGCCCGCGACGCCCCACACGGCCCGGACCCCGAGCCGTACGCCCGTGACCTGCTGCGTCGCTGGGCGGAACCACAGCGGCGCTACCACACCACCGACCACCTCGCCGCGGTGCTGGACCGGCTCGACGAGCTGGGCCACGACACCGTCCACGCGTCGGACCCCTGCGCCGTCCAGCTGGCGGCCTGGTTCCACGACGCCGTCTACCGCCCGGACCGCAGCGAGAACGAGGAACGCAGCGCCGCCCTCGCCGAACGCGCACTCCCCGAAGCCGGCGTACCCGACTCCCGGACCGTCGAGGTCGCCCGACTGGTACGGCTCACCGTCACCCACGACCCCGCCCCCGGCGACACCAACGGCGAGACCCTCTGCGACGCCGACCTCGCGGTGCTCGCCGGCACACCCGAGGAGTACGCCCGTTACGCGGCCCGAGTGCGCGAGGAGTACGACTTCGTTCCCGAAGACGTCTTCCGCGCAGGCCGCGGGAACGTACTGCGCCAACTGCTGGCGCTGCCACGCCTGTACCGCACCCCACACGGCGCCGAACACTGGGAGTCACGCGCTCGTCACAACCTGCACGCCGAGCTGACCCTGCTGCTCGACTGAATCCGAAACTCCCGAGCACCGTCAACCCGACCCCACCCCGGCAACACCGGTTCGAGCCCCCGACCTGCAACCGCCCTCGCCACCGTACGCACACCCACCGACACCGAACGCGGCCGTGGCCGGCCCGGATCGGGCCCCTCGGACCCCTCAGGTCTTCTACCGCACGGCCATGCTTCCCCGGCCCGCCCCGCCCGGCACGCGTCGACCCGCGCGCCGCCCGTACCGGCGAGCCCGCGCATCCCTCCGTCCGCATCGCAGAGCAGCACGAGCACTGGCACGCTGGAACGCATGGACCTGCTCACCGCGCTCGACCGCGGCTTCACGGAATTCGGCCAACGCGTGGAGTACATCGGCGACGACCAGTGGTCCGCCGACACACCCTGCGCCGAGTGGACCGTGCGCGATCTGGTCAACCACCTGATCGGCGAACACCTGTGGGCGCCCTGCTTGTTGAAGGGCTCCTCCGTCGCGGAGGTCGGCGACCGATTTCACGGCGACGTCGGCGGCGACGACCCGCGCGGCGCCTGGGAGGCGGCCAGCGCCGTCTCCCAACCCGCGTTCCACCGCCCCGGCGCCCTCGACCTGCGCGTGGACACCACCATGGGCCCCCTCGACGCCGAGGAGTACGGCTGGCAGATGACGATCGATCTCACCGTTCACGCCTGGGACCTGGCCCGAGGCATCGGCGTCGTCGACCGCCTCGACCCGGAACTGGCCGCAGCACTCCTCGAACGCGTCGCCCCGCACGCGGAGGAGTGGCAGGGCCACGGCATCTTCGCCCCACCCGTGAAGGTCCCCGCCGACGCCCCGGCCCAGGACCAACTCGTAGCCCTCCTCGGCCGCAAACCGTAACCGCGCCGACGAAGGGGAAAAGGCCGCCCCGTACATGGCAACGCCCCAAAGGTGCCCCATCTTCGCGTCCCCCGGGGCACCTTTGACCACTGCAGTCAGTCGCAGCCCCACGTGAGCCCACCGCGCGCCCACGCCCGGGGCGCAGGCACCCTCGGGCCTCGAAGACGCCGCGGGGCCGGAAGGTCTGTGCGTGACACGAGCCGACATCGTCGCACTCAAGCAGCAAGCTCGACCAGAACCGCAACAGGAACCGCAGCGCACGCCGGCCGTTGAGCTCCTGAGCGTCGAGAGGGCCACCGCTCCGGGCCGTATCCCACCGCCACGAGCGGGGCGGGACTCCACGCTGCCGACCTTCGCGTGACAGAACACCACCCCCTTGACGAGCGGAGTGCGTGAGCAGTCGACCGGAGGGCAGAGCAACCGCACCTTGGGTGATCGGGCGGGCACGTTGGGCGATTCACCCTCGGGGTGGGAATGCTCCTGCGGGGGCGGTGCGTTGGTCCCGGGTGTGACCACCGAGATCTCCCCTGCCCGTCCCTTCCGCATCCCTGCTGCCGTCTACGTCCTCGGACTGTCCGTGTTCGCGCTGGGCACCAGTGAGTTCATGCTCTCCGGGCTGCTCCAGCCGTTGGCGCGCGATCTGGACGTGAGCATTCCGCAGGCCGGTTATCTGGTGTCGGCGTTCGCGGTCGGCATGGTGGTGGGCGCGCCGTTGTTGGCGGCGGCGACGCTGCGGCTGCCCAGACGTACGACCCTGGTGGCGCTGCTCGCGGTGTTCGGGCTCGGGCAGGTGGCGGGCGCGCTGGCGCCGACGTACGGCGTGCTGTTCGCGAGTCGAGTGGTGAGCGCGCTCGCCTGCGCCGGCTTCTGGGCCGTGGGCGCGGCGGTGGCCATCTCGCTCGTACCGGTGAACGCGCGGGCCAGAGCGATGGCCATCATGGTCGGCGGGCTGAGTGTGGCCAACGTCTTCGGGGTTCCCGCCGGGGCCTTCGTCGGTCAGCACTGGGGCTGGCGGGCGGCCTTTTGGGCAGTGGCGGTGCTGGCGGCGATAGGCCTGGTCGGTGTGCTCACGGTGGTGCCCAGCACCAAGCCGCCGACCGGCGCGGACCGCCCCGTACTCCGTCGCGAGCTGCGGATCTACGCCGATCGCCAGGTGTGGTTGGCGGTCGCGATCACCGCGTTGAACGCCGCCGCCGTGTTCGCCCTCTTCTCCTACCTCTCGCCGCTGCTCACCGATGTGGCGGGCCTGGAGGAGAGTTGGGTGCCGACGGTGCTGGCGCTGTTCGGAGTGGGGGCGCTGATCGGCACGTTCATCGGCGGGCGGGTGGCGGACGCCCATCTGTTCGGCACGATGTATCTGGGGATAGCCGCCTCCGCCGTCGTGCTCGCGCTGCTGGCGATGACGGCGAGCAGCCCCGCCGCGGCTGTGACCCTGTCGTTGCTGCTGGGCGTGACGGCGTTCTTCACCGCGCCGGCCATCAACGCCCGGATGTTCAACGTCGCGGGCGCCGCACCGACGCTGGCGGGCGGAACGACCACGGCGTCGTTCAACATCGGCAACACCGTCGGCCCCTGGCTCGGCGGCCTGGTGATCAGCGCGAACCTCGGCTACCGCGCCGTGGCCTGGACGGGCGCTCTGCTCGCGGTGCTCGCCCTCGCCGGGACCGCGCTCGCCTCCCGACTCCACCGTTCCGAGGGCGACTCAAGTGGCCACCACCACTCGGAGGTCGTCGCCACCTCCCAGCAGCCGGCCTCCGGGGCGGCCGACTCCGCCGGCGCTGCCGGGGAGGCGATACCGAGCGAGGCGGACGCGAGCGGCGCCGCACGAATACGCGGCTGACGCACAGCTGAAGCCGTGGGGCCGCGCGGCCTTACCGGTCCCCTACGACCCCACGACGTACGAACACCGCGGCGTACGACGGCCGCACCGTTGGAGCACCACGTACCACGCACCACGCCGTGGTACGACCTCGACACGCCTCGTACGGGTCGGCTGACGCGTCATGGGCCCGCGCGTCATGGGCCGTGCGTTCACGAGGAGTGGTCCGCCGGGCGCGGGGGCTCAGGCGCGCGGGGGCTCAGGCGTGCGGGGGCTCAGGCGTGCGGGCGGCCCTTGGGCGTCGGAGGCCGGCGGCGGTGAGCCGTCGCACCAGCTCCTTGCTGCCCACCTCGACGGCGCCCAGTCGTACGGCGTCGGGGTGGCGGACAGCCGGTACGTCGTAGTGGTCCCGGTCGAACGCCCTTCTCGGCGCGCCGAGTTCGGCGGCGAAGCGGTGCAGCTCCTCGTAGGAGGCGTCGCTGACCAGATGTGACCAGAGCGTGCCGTGGCCGGGCCACTCCGGCGGGTCGATGTAGAGCGTCACGTCCCGCCCCCGGGCTGTTCCGTGCGGGCGCGGAGGCGGCCCACCGGTGCGACGGCGGTGGCGGTGCGGGCGCACACCCAGTGCGGGTCCTCCCCGAGTTCGGGCTCGACGTCCAGCGCGTGCGGGCCCTCGCCGCCGTACGGATCGGCCTGCGGCTGCGGGTCGGCGTGCGGCTGCGCGTCGGGCATCCCGTACAGATCCGCGGTGGGCTCTGCTCCGTGGGCCCCGTGCCCCGGACCGTGCGGATCAGCAGGGTGCGGACCGCTGCGGTGCCCTTCGGCGCCGTCGCCGCAGAGCGGGCAGAGCGGCCAGCGCCCGTAGCGGTCCAGCAGCGCGTCCTGTACGTCCTGGGCGACCAGTCCGGGGACGAACTTCGCTCCTTCGGGCCACTGTTCGACCCACCAGCGGCGGTGCGCCACCGCCTCCTCCACCAGCGAGACGGTCTCCGCGTCGGCCACGTCGGCGGTGGTGAGATCCGCCAGGATCAGCGCCCGCGCGGTGTGCAGTGCCTCTTCCAACTCCATCGGTCCATTGCACCAGACACGCGGGCCGAGCAGCGCGGATCGGTTCCACAAAGCCGGTCCGCGCTCTTGACGCGCGCCCCGACCGGAAATACTTTCCGCCCATGAGCGGTCGAATGAAGGAAAGTTTCTCCAGTGCGGGCCGCGGTGTTCCGGGCGGCGATCCGGCCCAGCCTGCGCGCCAGGCCGGCCCGGGGGCGAACACGGGCACCCGCGGCCCCGCGGCCCAGCGTGGCCCGAGCGGCGCCCCGCCCGGCCCGGCAGGCGCAGGCCCGGCAGGTGCGGGCCCGGCAGGTGCGGGGCAGGCGGGGCACGCCGGCGGCTCGGGAGCGGTGTACGCACAGGGCGCCCGGACTCCGGGCACACCGCCGCAGCAGGGCGGGCCGGTCCGGCACCAGGGCCGGTCGGCCGGGCAGCCCGGTCTCCAGGCCGGTTTCCAGTCCGGGGCCCAGCAGGGCCGACCGCGGCAGCCGCAGGGGGTGCGTGCGCCGGAGGTCCGGCAGACTCCCCCCGATCCGGGGGCACTCGCCGCCAAGGTGCGCACCCTCGCGCCCTCGATGACGCGCTCCATGCAGCGCGTCGCCGAGACCGTGGCGGCCGACCCGGCAGGGTGCGCCGCGCTCACCGTGACGGGCCTGGCCGAACTCACCGGCACCAGCGAGGCCACCGTCGTCCGCACCTCGCGGCTGCTCGGCTACCCCGGCTACCGCGATCTGCGCCTGGCGCTCGCCGGGCTCGCCGCGCACCAGGCGTCGGGTGCCGCGCCCGCCGTGACCGCGGACATCGCGGTGGACGATCCGATGACCGACGTCATCGCCAAGCTCGCCCACGACGAGCGCCAGTCGCTGGCGGACACCGCCGCGACTCTCGACCCCACTCAGGTCGAGGCGGCTGTGTCCGCGCTGGCGACCGCGCGAAGAATAGACGTGTACGGGGTCGGCGCCTCCGGGCTCGTCGCCCAGGACCTGGTGCAGAAGCTGCTGCGTATCGGCCTGCTCGCCCAGGCGCACAGCGATCCGCACCTGGCGGTGACCAACGCCGTGCAGCTGCGCGCGGGGGACGCAGCTCTGGCGATCACCCACTCCGGGCGCACGGTCGACGTCATCGAGCCGCTGAGGACCGCCTTCGAGCGCGGTGCCACCACCATGGTGATCACCGGCCGGCCGGACGGTGAGATATGCAGCTACGCCGACCTGGTCCTGACCACTTCGACAGGACGCGAGAGCGAGCTGCGGCCCGCTGCGATGTCCAGTCGTACCGGTCAACTCCTCGCGGTCGACTGCCTGTTCATCGGGGTGGCGCAGCAGACGTACGAGACGGCGGCGCCTGCGCTGTCCGCCTCCTACGAGGCGCTCGCACACCGCCACTCCCCCGCCACCCGCTGATCATCCGCCCGTACCCGCCGTCCGCCGCGGGCGTTCCCGCGGCGCGGCCGACCGCCCCGTGTGCCGGCGCACTCGCCCCGGTACGCGTCCCGGCGCCGGCCCCCGCCGCCCCGCGCACCGCCGCACACTCCATCCGCCCACCACCACCCCGTACGCACCTCCCGCGCCGACCGACCATCCGACCCGGACCAGTACGGAAAGAGCCGCTCCCGCATGACGTCCTACAACGAGCTGCGCGCGCAGCTCGACACACTCGCCACTGAAAGCTTCCGTCCCGAGCTCGCCGAGATCGACCGACTGCCCACGCTGGAGATCGCGCGGGTGATGAACCGCGAGGACAGCACGGTGCCCGACGCCGTCGCCACCCAACTCCCCGTCATCGCCCGTGCGATCGACGGCGCGGCGGCCAGAATGGCCGAGGGAGGGCGGTTGATCTACGCGGGCGCGGGCACCGCCGGGCGACTGGGCGTGCTGGACGCCAGTGAGTGCCCGCCGACGTTCAACACCGACCCCTCGGAGGTTCTCGGCCTCATCGCCGGCGGGCCGAGCGCCCTCGTCTCCGCGGCCGAAGGGGCGGAGGACAGCGCGGAGTTGGCGGCGGAAGACCTGACCTCGCTGGGGCTGTCGGCCAAGGACACCGTGGTCGGCGTCTCCGCCTCGGGCCGCACCCCGTACGCCGTCGGCGCGGTGAGCCACGCGCGGAGCGCGGGCGCGCTCACCGTCGGAGTCTCCGGCAACCCGGGCTCGGCGCTGGGCAGGGCCGCCGAGCACGCGGTCGAGGTGGTGACCGGGGCCGAACTCATCACGGGCTCCACCCGGTTGAAGGCCGGCACCGCGCAGAAGCTGGTGCTGAACATGATCTCGACCATCACCATGATCCGGCTGGGCAAGACCTACGGAAACCTGATGGTGGACGTACGGGCGTCCAACGAGAAGCTGCAGGCCCGCTCACGCCGTATCGTCGCGCTGGCCACCGGCGCGGAGGACAACGAGATCGAGCACGCGCTCGCGGCCACGGACGGCGAGGTGAAGAACGCCATCCTGATGCTGCTCGGCGAGGTCGACGGTGCGACGGCGGCGCGGCTGCTCTCGGAGCACCGCGGACATCTGCGCGCGGCCCTGGTCGGGAAGGCTGCCGGGCTGCGGCGGGGGACGGTGAAGCTGGTCGTGGACGGCGAGACGTTCCTCGTCCGGCGACGTCCCGGTGCGCGCGGAATCTACGACTTCGACTGGATCAGCGGGCGGAACCGGGACTACGGCTTCACCACCGCCGTGCACGGCGGTGGTGAAGCCGTAGTCCCGGTTCCGCCCGCTGATCCAGTCGAAGTCGTAGATTCCGCGCGCACCGGGACGTCGCCGGACGAGGAACGTCTCGCCGTCCACGACCAGCTTCACCGTCCCCCGCCGCAGCCCGGCAGCCTTCCCGGCCAGGTAGCCGGTCCCGGGGTCGGTCTGCCCCAGGAACTCCCTGATCTCCTCGCGGAGTTGGTCCTCGCTCAGCGGGGACGCACCGTGCACGGCGGTGGTGAAGCCGTAGTCCCGGTTCCGCCCGCTGATCCAGTCGAAGTCGTAGATTCCGCGCGCACCGGGACGTCGCCGGACGAGGAACGTCTCGCCGTCCACGACCAGCTTCACCGTCCCCCGCCGCAGCCCGGCAGCCTTCCCGACCAGGGCTCCGGCAGCCTTCCCGGCCAGGGCTCCCGCCGGGGTCGGCGTCGCAGGACTCTCGGTTGGCTTCTCGGAGGCGGTCTTCGCCGCGTTCCTGGCGGGGCGAAGGGGCATACGGGCCACCCTGCCAGTACGGCGAGGAGGGCGCCCACCGGTTTTCGGTGGGCGCCCTCCTCGCTCGGGCTGCGTCCGCGTCAGCTCCTCGACGCGGCCCGCGATTCAGCTGGCGCGGTGCCCCGACTCAGGCGCGGCGCTCAGCAGTTGGACGGTGCCGGCTTGTCCTTCAGCACGCCCTCCAGCCACAGGAACGTACGCGGGAAGCTCGCGATCGCGCCGCCGATGTGCGTCGGTCCGAGGTTGGGCTTGAACTCGACCGTCGCACCCTTGGCGCACCAGTCGGCCTTCAGCTCCTTGCCGAGCTTGAACGGGATCACGTCGTCGAGCCGGCTGTGGTTGATCAGGACCGGAACCTCGGGCTTGCGCTCACCGATCTTCTGCTCGTCGACGATCGCCTTCCACTGCGGTTCCTTCAGGTACTCGGTGATCGGCTCGCCGTTGGCGGTGAGCTTCCGGCTGTCCCGCAGTCCGAGGGTGGCGACGGCCTCGATGGTGCAGGCCTGCTTGACCTTGGTGAGGTAGTCCCGGCCCTTGTCGTTGAGGTACTCGTCGGTGTCGATGTCGTGTCCTGCGGCGAGCCCGACGATGGCATAGCCGAGGAAGGCCGAGTACAGCCCCCGGTCGAGGTTCTCCGCGACGGTCGAGAGTTCGCTCGGCACCGCGCCGACGGCCGCGCCCTTGATGTCGAGCTCGGGTGCGTACTCCGGGGCGAGTTCGGCCGCGGCAGCGGCGGCGCCGCCGCCCTGGGAGTAGCCGGTGATCGCGACCGGGCCGTTCGCGGGGAGGTTCGCCTCGGGCAGCGACTGCGCAGCCCGCACGACGTCCAGCACGGCGTTCCCGGAGACCTCGCGGTTGATGTACGTGTGGTCGCCGGGCGTGCCCAGGCCCTCGTAGTCGGTCATCACGACGGCGTAGCCGCGGGCGATGAGGCCCTTGATGAAGATGCCCTCGTACTCGGTGCCGTTGGAGAGCTGGCGGGAGGGTGCGCAGTGGTCGCCGATGCCCTGTGTTCCGGCGGCGTAGCTGATCAGGGGGCGCTCGCCGTCGCCCTTCCAGGCCTTGCGCGGGGTGATGACGGTGCCGGTGACTGCGATGCCCTCGCCGTTGCCGTCGGTGGTGCGGTACATCAGGCGGTGGACGTCGGCGTCGACCTTGATGGCCTTCAGCGGGTCCAGGTAGTACGTCGAGGGCTCCGACCGGATCAACTCACCGTTCGTGGTGGGCAGTTCGACGGGCGGCTCGTAGAAGGGCGGTCGCTCCTCCGCATGGGCTGCGGGGGCGCCCGCGAGGCCGAACGACGCTGCCGTGGCGACGAGCGCGAGTCCTGCGGTCGTCCGGCGGAGTCGACTGCCGTGGCGGGGTGGCTTCACTGACACTCCTGAGGGTGGCGGCTCGAACAGCACCTTACTTTTGAGTAAGGTTTCTTGAGAGTGCGTCGCGTTGACGTGTCCGTCAATAGATCTGACAGCAGAGCTTTTCAATTGGCGTTCACTCTGCATTCCGCTGACAACGACCGGGGCGAGAACCCGCACTGAGGTGCGTCGACAGCCGAGACCGTCACCCACTCACCGCCCTTCGCCGACATGCGCGCACCGCTTCCGACCCCCGGCCTCGTACGCGATACCGCCCGTTCCCCGATACCGCGCGCGTCGCGGCGCCGCCGGGCCGCGAACGCGCCACCGGGGCCCGGACAACAGCCGCGGCACAACAGAACCGGGCCCCGTCGACGACGACGGGGCCCGGCCGCTCATCTGCTCGGTTGCCTGCTCAGCAGCTCGACGGCGCGGGCAGGCCCGCGAACCTGCCCTCCAGCCAGGTCAGGACTCCGGGAAAGCCGAACACCGCACCCGACACGTGATTGGGCGCCACGTTGGGCTTGTGCTTCACCGTGGTGCCACCGGCGCACCAGTCCGCCTTCAGCCCCTGACCGACCTCGAAGGGAATCACCTCGTCGAAGCGGCTGTGGTTGATCATCATCGGGAAGCCCGGGGGCCGTTCGCCGATCGCCTGCTTCTCGACCACCCCGGCCCACGGCTCCTCGGTCATGATCTGCGAGAGGGAGCGCCCGTCCACGGTGAGGTCCTCGCTCCGGACTCCCTGGTGCGCGTCCTGCATCTCGCCGTTGCACAGCGTCTCGGCGTCCTTGGCGAACTTCCGGCCCGCATCGTTCAGGTACGAGTCGAGATCGATGTCGTAGCCGGCCGCGAGTCCGACAACGGCGTAGCCGAGGAAGCCGACCTTGTCCGAACCGTCGAGGTTCTCCACCAGCGCGTCGAGTGTCGCCGGCGGCGCACCGGCCGAGGCTCCCCTGATGTCCAACTCCGGTGCGTACGTGGCCGCGAGCTCTGCCGCGGAGGCCGAGGCCCCGCCGCCCTGTGAGTAACCGACCAGCCCCACCGGGCCGTTGTCCGGCAGCTTCGCCTCCGGAAGCCGCTGGGCGGCGCGTACGACGTCCAGCATCGCGTTGCCGGTCGCCTCGCGGTTGACGTAGGTGTGCACGCCCGGCGTACCGCCGCCCTCCATGTCACTGACGGCCACGGCGTAGCCGCGCAGCAGCAGCGCCTGCACCAGAGCCGCCTCGATCGCGGTGCCCTCGGCCATCTGTCGGGAGGCCGCGCACTGGTCGCCGACGCCGAGCGTGCCGAAGGTGTATCCGACGATCGGCCGCTCCCCCTTGCCGATCCACGGGGTGTTCGGAGTGAGCACGGTGCCGGTGACGGCCAGCGGTTCGCCCTGGCCGTCGGTGCTGCGGTACATCACACGGTGGACGTCGGCGGGCACCTTCAGCGCCTTGTTCGGGTCGAGGTACACGTCGGCGGGCTCGGTTCGGATCACCTCGCCGTTGCCCGCGGGGAGTTCGGCGGGCGGCTCGTAGAACGGCGGTCGTTCCTCAGCGTGGGCGGCGGGTGCGGCGACAAGACCGAACGAGGCGGCGGTGGCCAGCATCAGACCTGTCGCCCACATGCGGCGAAGTGTGCGGGACTTCACGGGCACTCCCTGTGGGGGTCGCGACTCTGAGCGAACCTACGAAACAGTAGGTTCTGGCTTGGAGAATGCGATCGCCGTGAAGGCGTGTCAATGAGACGGGAGGCGCCGGTTTCCCCGACGGCGTGCACGGTGGGCCGACACGACAACCGGCCGGGAGAAGGTGGGGGCGAACACTCACCCCGGTGAGCATTCAGCCGCGCCGCACCGGCCAACCACCCACCCGAGCGCGGGAGTTGGGACACGGCCGACGCCCGCGCGGATGGTGACGCACTGTCACCACCCGCGTGGTCCCGGTGTGCGGTCGTATCTCGTCGGCAGGCCGGCACTGCGCCGCCGGGCAGGGCCGGCCCGCCCTGTGAACGCCCGGCTCAGTCCTCGTCGGCTCTGCGGACCGGCTCCTGGAGTTCGGTCACCCAGTTCTCGGTGCCG
The DNA here is from genome assembly GCF_018101125.2 of Streptomyces tardus. Taxonomy (GTDB): domain Bacteria; phylum Actinomycetota; class Actinomycetes; order Streptomycetales; family Streptomycetaceae; genus Streptomyces; species Streptomyces tardus. The sequence continues at coordinate 1,163,629 of NZ_JAELVF020000001.1, forward strand.
CCCTCGGCCGCCAGCGTCACCTCCCGCGCGACCCCGAGCGATCGGTAGCCGTTCGCCTCGATCCAGTGGCCGAGCCGCTGAAGCGTCGGCAGCACCTCGTCCATCGACCCCCGGTGGACAACGGTCGCCGCACTCTCCAGCGCGGGCAGCTCCACCACCTCGAAGCCGTACGACGTGTCCGACCCGTCCGACCCGCTCGGCCCGCCCGACCCGCTCGGCCCGCCCGGCCCGCTCGGCCCGCCCGCGACCGGCATCGCGACGTGCACCCGTACCGGGCCCGACTCACCGTCGCCCACCCGCTCGTACCGCGCGACCCCCGGCCCGACCGGCCTCCACCCGGCGCGCTCCAGCTCCCCGCACAGCTGCCGGAACAGCGGCCCGACCACCGGGCCGATGTACTGCGGCAGCAACTCCTCGGCCTCGGCGGAGAGTTGGGCCACTCGCTGGGCCGGGATCCGCTTGACCACCACATCGTCGACAGGCATGACGCCCTCGCTCTCGATTGTTCGGAGCCTCGCCTCGACCCGCAGGAGCCGGTCCGTGTCCGCCGCCACCGCCGCCGCCAGCTGCGCACGGCGCAGCCGGAGCATCGCGCGCAGCTCGACCGCCTCCACCCGGTCGTCCAGCATCTCCGCGATCTCCCGGAGCCCGAACCCGAGCTCGCGCAACGCGATCACCCGGTTCAGACGGGCGAGCTGGCCGGCCGTGTAGGAGCGGTACCCCGTGAACTCGTCGACCCTGGCGGGCCGCAGCAGACCGACGGCGTCGTAGTGCCGCAGCATCCGCACCGACACACCGCCGTACTTGGCGAAATCTCCGATACTCAACATGACGAGTCCCAGCCGACCGGCTCACACCGTGTGAGAGTCAACGCGAGCCCGCCCCGGGCTCCGCCCCGCGGCCCGACCCGCGCTCCGAACCACGGCCCGCCTCCCGGGGTTTGGCGCTCACGTGGATCCGCTCGCCCTGCTGCCCGAAGAGGCTCAGCAGCTCCACCGGCGCTCCGTCGGCGCTGCCGAACCAGTGCGGCAGCCGGGTGTCGAACTCGGCGGCCTCGCCCGGGCCCATCGTCAGATCGTGCTCCGCGAGTACGAGTCGCAGCCGCCCCGCGAGCACGTACAGCCACTCGAACCCCTCGTGGGTCATCGGGGTCGGCTCGCTTCGCTCCCCCGGCAGCACCATCTTGTACGCCTGCAACCCGCCCGGCTGCCGGGTCAGATGGACGACCGTACGGCCGCCGGCGAACTGCTGGGCGCGCAGCCGCACCCGCGGATCGCCGGTCTCCGGTGCGCCGACCAGTTCGTCGAGCGGCACCCGGTGGGCGTGCGCCAGCGGCAGGAGCAGCTCCAGGCTGGGCCGCCGCAGACCCGACTCCAGCCGGGACAGCGTGCTCTTGGAGATGCCGGTGACCTCGGAGAGGTCGGCGAGCGAGAGGTCGCGCTCCTGCCGCAGCGCGCGCAGCCGCGGACCCACCCGGGACAGCACGGCGTCGAACTCCGGCTCGACGGCGGAGGCGGCGGGGGCGGCCGGGCCGTCCTCCGTCCCGTCGGCGGCCTCCCCGCCGTGCGGGTGCGAGTGGCGGCGCGGGGAGTGGGGGGCGTCGTGTCGTGGCATCCCTCCATGAGACGACGCCGTTGCCGGATCGGCAACGTTTCTTGCCGAAAACGGTCGGTCGGACGCACCCTCCCCGTATCGGCACGACACGACTCGACGCACCCCCGCCGCACCACCCAGCACCACCCGCACGGACACGACTCAGCGCCGGCACCACGCGTATCGGCCGACCCATCCCGCACCACCACACCCAGGAGCATCCATGGCAGCCGAGCACACCCCGGGACAGGAGCAGGCACACCACCCGCACGGAGACGGAGACGCCCACGAGCACGGACAGACACACGGCCGGGATCACGCGCACGCCCACACCCACTCCCACGGGTCGGGCGAGGAGCCGGACTGGGAGGCGATGGCCGACACTCTGGTCCAGGAAGCGCAGCTCCAGGCGGACGGCGTACGCCGAAGCGCCCGCTGGCTGGGCGAGTTGCTCGGCGAGCGTGCCGCGCGGGTCGGCCGGGTGCTCGACGTCGGCAGCGGCCCCGGGGTCAACACCGCCGTCCTCGCCGAGGAGTTCGCGAACGCCGAGGTGGTGGCCGTGGACGGGACGCCCGCTCTCCTGGAGCACGCCCAACGGCAGGCCCGGGCAGCGGGCGTCGACGACCGGGTCCGGACTCTGCACGCCGAACTCCCGGACGACTTCCTGGCGTTGGGGCGCGCCGACCTCATCTGGACGAGCCATGCGGTCCACCACATCGGCGACCAGCAGGCGGCGCTCGCCTCCCTCGGCGGGGCGCTCCTCCCCGGCGGGCTGCTCGCCGTCGCAGAACGCGGGCTGCCCCTGCGGTACCTGCCCAGGGACATCGGCATCGGCCGGCCCGGTCTGCTGACCCGACTGGAGGCCGTGCGCGAGGAGTGGTTCAGCAGGATGCGGGCGGAGCTGCCCGGCTCCACCAGCGTCGTCGAGCACTGGCCCGCACTGCTCTCCGGCGCCGGCCTCCTGCCGAGCGGCAGCCGCACCTTCCTGGTCGAGGCGCCGACGCCGCTGGCCGAGCCGGCGAGGCAGCATCTGTACGCGCTGCTCTCGCGGGCCCGCGAGACCCTCGCCGAGGACCTGGACACGGAGGACCTGACGACTCTCGACCGGCTGCTGGACCGGGACGCGGCAGAGGGCGTCCTGCACCGCCCGGACGCCTTCTACCTCACCGCCACCACCGTGCACACCGCCACCAGACCGGCCTGACGCCGGCGGCGGCCCGTACGGCACCGTGGCCGGGCAGGGCCGCCGCACCCCGTACGGCAGCTCGGCGAGCCGGCGGGCCCGTCCCGCCGCCGCTCACGAGGGCGGCGGGAACTCCCCTTCGTGGACGGGGAGTTCGCGGACCACCCGGGCCGGATTGCCGACGGCGACGACGTTCGGCGGCAGATCGCGCGCGACCACCGAGCCGGCGCCGACCACGGTGTTCTCGCCGATCGTCACCCCGGGGCAGACGATCACGCCGCCACCCAGCCAGACGTTGTCGCCCAGGGCGATCGGCTTGGCGCCCTCCCACTTGTTCCGCCGCGGCTCCGCCTCCAGCGGATGGATCGGCGTCAGCAGCTGCACGTTCGGGCCGATCTGCACGTCCTCACCGATCGTGATGGGCGCGCAGTCCAACAGCACTGCGCCGAAGTTGATGAACGTCCGCGCACCGATGGTGATGTGGGTCCCGTAGTCCACCTGGAGCGGAGCACGTACGGCGACGTCCTCGCCGAGTCCGCCGAGCAGCTCGGCCAGGATCTTGCGGCGCCCCTCGCGGTCCAGCGCGTCCGCGGTGTTGAAGCGCTCGCTCAGCACCGCCGCCCGCTCCGCCTCGGCGGTCAGCTCAGGATCGTCGGCGAGGTACCACTCGCCGGCGAGCATGCGCTCCTTCTGACTGCTCAACCCGAACTCCTCTTCTCGGCCCGTCGGTTGCGGGCTCCGCTTCACCGCAGAACAGGACCGCCACCGCATTGTCCTGCGAATTCGTGAAGTACCCGGCGGTCACAGCGACAAACGCCACCGCCGTACGCCGCACCCACCCGTGTGCACGGCGCCGTATGCACCACTCGCCCGTCGCCCGCCCGCCGGCTCCGCCCGGGCGGTTGAAGACCCGGGAACACCTCCGGGATCAGCCGCAGCCGCAATGCCTGGATCGGAAGGTGAACCACAGTCCGGCGATCGCGACGAGCGGGATCAGCAGACAGGCCCAGAAAGCGTCGTCGATATCGACGACGAGGGAGTCGGGCGTTTCCATGCGGGAGAGCGCGTTTCCACTGATGAACAGCCGACCCGGCGGTGCGGAATGTCACATGCCGCCGCGCTGTCGCCGACCGGCTCGCGCGGATGCCCGGACGCCGCGCGAGGGCGCCCGCACATGCCCGAGGGCGGCACTCCTGCTTCGGAGTGCCGCCCTCGGGTTCGCACCTGTGCGGCGTGAACCTCGATCCCTGGAAGGATCAGAAGTCCATGCCACCGCCCATGCCACCGGTCGGGTCCGGGGCGCCGGCCCCGGCCTTCTCCGGCTTGTCGGCGATGACGGCCTCGGTGGTGAGGAACAGCGCGGCGATCGACGCGGCGTTCTGCAGCGCGGAGCGCGTCACCTTGGCCGGGTCGATGATGCCCTCGCCGACCAGGTCGACGTACTCGCCGCTGGCGGCGTTCAGGCCGTGGCCCGGGGTCAGGTTGCGCACCTTCTCCACCACGACACCGCCCTCGAGACCGGCGTTGACCGCGATCTGCTTGAGCGGAGCCTCCAGCGCGAGCTTGACGGCCTGGGCACCGGTGGCCTCGTCGCCCTCCAGCTCCAGCTTCTCGAAGACGCTGGACGCCTGGAGCAGAGCCACGCCACCACCGGCGACGATGCCCTCCTCGACGGCGGCCTTGGCGTTGCGCACCGCGTCCTCGATGCGGTGCTTGCGCTCCTTGAGCTCGACCTCGGTGGCGGCACCGGCCTTGATGACGGCCACGCCGCCGGCCAGCTTCGCCAGACGCTCCTGGAGCTTCTCGCGGTCGTAGTCCGAGTCGCTGTTCTCGATCTCGGTACGGATCTGGTTGACGCGACCCTGGACCTGGTCGCTGTCACCGGCACCGTCGACGATGGTGGTCTCGTCCTTGGTGATGACGACCTTGCGGGCACGGCCGAGCAGCTCGATGCCGGCGTTCTCCAGCTTGAGGCCGATCTCCTCGGAGATGACCTGGCCGCCGGTGAGGATCGCGATGTCGCCGAGCATGGCCTTGCGACGGTCGCCGAAGCCCGGAGCCTTGACGGCGACGGACTTGAAGGTGCCCCGGATCTTGTTGACGATCAGGGTCGACAGGGCCTCGCCCTCGAGGTCCTCGGCGATGATCAGCAGCGGCTTGCCGGACTGCATGACCTTCTCCAGAAGCGGCAGCAGGTCCTTGACGTTGCCGATCTTCTGGTTGGCGATCAGGATGTACGGGTCGTCGAAGACGGCCTCCATACGCTCCATGTCGGTGGCGAAGTACGCCGAGACATAGCCCTTGTCGAAGCGCATGCCCTCGGTGAGCTCCAGCTCCAGACCGAAGGTCTGGGACTCCTCGACGGTGATGACGCCTTCCTTGCCGACCTTGTCCATCGCCTCGGCGATGAGCTCGCCGATCTGCGAATCGGCAGCGGAGATGGAGGCGGTGGAGGCGATCTGCTCCTTGGTCTCCACGTCCTTGGCCTGCTCGAGCAGAGCGGCGGAGACGGCCTCGGTGGCCTTCTCGATACCGCGCTTGAGGGCCATCGGGTTGGCGCCGGCAGCTACGTTGCGCAGGCCTTCCTTGACGAGGGCCTGGGCGAGAACGGTCGCGGTCGTCGTGCCGTCACCGGCGACGTCGTCCGTCTTCTTCGCGACCTCCTTGACCAGCTCGGCGCCGATCTTCTCGTACGGGTCCTCGAGCTCGATCTCCTTGGCGATGGAAACACCATCGTTGGTGATCGTGGGGGCGCCCCACTTCTTCTCGAGGACGACGTTCCGGCCCTTGGGGCCGAGAGTGACCTTGACGGCGTCGGCGAGCTGGTTCATCCCGCGCTCGAGGCCGCGCCGTGCCTCCTCGTCGAACGCGATGATCTTGGCCATGTGAAGTGGTCCTCCCAGACTGGGGTGGATTTCTCCGGACCGCGCCGACGCCCGCGACGGACGGTCTGCGAGCCTGGCGGTTCCTTCCCGCCGGGCCTGCGGACCTCGCCGAACCGGTCCTTATCTGTCACTCTCACCTTCAGAGTGCTAACGCAATCATTAGCACTCGCCCCCTGCGAGTGCAAGCCGCCGGCGTCATTCCGCACCGGCCCCCGGAGCGCGCAGCGCCCCCGCGAAGCCCGCCCAGGCAGGCCCGGAGGCCACAACCGAAGGCCCGTGCCGGGTTCGGCACGGGCCTTCGCGGACCGCCTCGCGATCCTCAGTCGTTGGCGCTTCTTGGTCGCCGCTCAGACCGCCACGCGGACCATGTCCGCCTGCGGTCCCTTCTGACCCTGCGAGATCTCGAACTCGACTCGCTGTCCTTCTTCCAGGGTGCGGTAGCCGTCCATCTGGATCGCGCTGTAGTGGACGAAGACGTCCGCACCACCGTCGACCGCGATGAAGCCGTATCCCTTCTCCGCGTTGAACCATTTGACGGTGCCCTGAGCCATCCCTAACTCCCCTATTACTGGCCCTTACACGAGACCGCGCTCCGCGGACCCGGGTCAGACCTCACCACCGGGCGATGACCCGGAGGCTGCGCCGGAACGCGTCGACCGCCGCTGAATGTATCCGTACGGACGCCCTCTGCAACAGGCCGCCGAGAAGAGAAATCTTGGACTAGACCAATCGGAACTTTAACCACATTCACGAATAACCCAGGGCAACTCAGGCCGGGCATACCGGATGAGCACGACATTTCACTTTGCTTTTCCTCTGGACATTCTCCGGAACTTTCTCCGAGCACAGTCAGGGCTCGACCACGGGCCTGTCGGGCCCGTCGGGGGTTCCGGGAAGCGATGCAGCGAAGGAATTGGCGCGCGGGAGAAGATTCGATCCCGCCCCGACCGAGCGGGGCGGAAGCCACTTTACCGGTAAGCGGGCAGCCGGAATGACCGCTTCCACGGGCTCGCACCACAGGAGTGCAACTGACTTCCCGGCCGACCTGGGACCGTAATGACCGGATCCGGACGGTTTACAGATCACTTCGGCGATCCACGGCAGAACTGTGCGCCGGGGGCGTCGCACGACGGATGACGGCACCGGACGACAGCACCGCACGGCAACCGGGCGGGCGATCCGTGCACGGGCCCGTCCGCGGGAGACGCACGGACCGCGCCCGGCCGCGGCCCCGCCCGACCGCGCCCGGCCCGACCGGAGGCGCGCAACGTCGACCGCGACGGACCACGCCCACCGCGACGACTCCGTACCGCAACAGAAGGGCCCCGCACCGGCGCTGGCCGGTGCGGGGCCGAGAGGTCCGGCGTCGAGGGTTCAGCCGCCCGCGACCGCCGGGATGATCGAGACGCCGGCGCCGTCCGGGGTCTGCGTCGCCAGACCCTCGGCGAACCGGACGTCGTCGTCGTTGACGTACACGTTGACGAAGCGGCGCAGCTTGCCGGTGTCGTCCAGCACGCGCGCACCGATGCCCTGGTGGTTCCGCTCCAGGTCGGCCAGCACCTCGCCCAGGTTCGCGCCCTCGGCGCTCACCTCGGACTTCCCGTCGGTGTAGGTGCGAAGGATGGTCGGGATACGGACGTTGACACTCATGCCAGGCCAGCCTCTCGGAAGGAGTCCAGATTCGGGCGGATGATCGCGGTCGCCTGCGAGGTGGGCGCCACCGCGTCAAGGGTCTTCAGGCCGTCACCGGTGTTGAGGACGACGGTGGTCAGAGTCGGGTCCAGCGCACCGGACTCGATCAGCTTGCGGGTCACCCCGACGGTCACGCCACCCGCGGTCTCGGCGAAGATCCCCTCGGTACGGGCGAGCAGCTTGATCGCGTCGACGACCTGCTCGTCGTTCACGTCCTCGACCGCGCCGCCGGTGCGACGGGCGATGTCCAGGACGTACGGGCCGTCGGCGGGGTTGCCGATCGCCAGCGATTTGGCGATGGTCGAGGGCCGCACCGGACGCACCACGTCGTGGCCGTTCTTGTACGCCTGCGACACCGGCGAGCAGCCCTCGGCCTGAGCGCCGAAGATCTTGTACGGCCGGTCCTCGACCAGCCCCAGCGCGATCAGCTCGCGCAGCCCCTTGTCGATCTTCGTCAGCTGGGAGCCGGAGGCGATCGGTACGACCAGCTGGTCCGGCAGCCGCCAGCCGAGCTGCTCGCAGATCTCGTACGCCAGCGTCTTGGAGCCCTCGGCGTAGTAGGGCCGCAGGTTGACGTTGACGAAGCCCCAGTTCTCACCGATCGGGTCGCCGATCAGCTCGCTGCAGAAGCGGTTGACGTCGTCGTAGTTGCCCTCGATGCCGACCAGCTCGCCGCCGTAGACCGCGGCCATGACGACCTTGCCCTGCTCCAGGTCGTGCGGGATGAAGACGCAGGAGCGCAGCCCCGCACGGGCCGCGGCGGCGCCGACGGCCCCTGCGAGGTTGCCGGTGGAGGAGCAGGAGAGCGTGGTGAAGCCGAAGGCGCGGGCGGCCTGGACGGCGATGGCGACCACACGGTCCTTGAAGGAGTGCGTCGGGTTCCCCGAGTCGTCCTTGATGTGCAGCTCACCGGTGACGCCCAGCTCACGGGCGAGGTTCTCGGCCCTGACCAGCTTGGTGAACCCGGGGTTCAGATTCGGGGTGTCGGCGACCCCGGCAGGCACCGGCAGCAGCTCCGCGTACCGCCAGATGTTGTTCGGACCGGCCTCGATACGCTTGCGCAGACCCTCGGGGTCGCCGTCGGGCAGTTCGTAGGCGATCTCCAGCGGGCCGAAACAGGCCGTACAAGCGAAGTGCGGGCCGAGCGGGATGCGTTCGCCGCACTCACGACAGGAGAGCGCTGCGGCCGGGCCCAGGTCGACCCGGGAATCGGTGGTGCCGGAGGGATCTGCGGAAGTGCTCGCAGTGTGCACAGCCATGGAGGCGAGGCCCTTTCTCCTCATCTTCCCCGGTCACGTATTTCGCCCGGGACGGAATTGGCACCTGCCCCGCGCCGGCTTCGCTTTCCGCTCCACGGAAAACGTGGAGGAGAACGTCGCAGTCAACTGGTAGCGCGGGAGGGTTGCCGGGGCTTCAACGGGCCGTGTCCCTCTGCCCCTCTGGATGAGCGCTATGGCGTCCACCGGACGCGTTTGTCGGCGCCGGACCCCGGGATGCCGTGATCACGAGCGCTGTTCAAGACTGTATCCGACAGGCATCAGCGTGAAGACACCCGTCCGCGACCCGAGACGGAGACAACGGAGACAAGGGGCTTGCAGGTGCTGGAAGAGGTCGAGACCTGGCTTCGGCGGCGCTCGTGGCACGCGGACCGGTGGCCGCCGGCCCGGCTGCTGGCCGCCAAGCGGGCGGCCGGCGCGGCGGGCAGCGTCAGTGTCGTCCTGCCCGCGCTGAACGAGGAGGCCACCGTCGGCCGGATCGTCGAGGCGATCCGGCGCGAGCTGATGACGGAGGCGCTGCCGCTGGTGGACGAGCTGGTCGTCATCGACTCGGGGTCCACCGACCGCACCTCGGAGGTGGCCCGCGAGGCGGGTGCGAAGGTGACGCACCGCGACGAGATCCTGCCCCGGCTCCCGGTCGTGTCGGGCAAGGGCGAGGTGCTGTGGCGCTCCCTCCTGGCGACCGGGGGCGAGCTGGTCTGCTTCGTGGACGCGGATCTGCGGGAGTTCGACACCCGCTTCGTGACGGGCATACTCGGCCCGCTGCTGACCGAGCCCTCGGTGCAGCTGGTCAAGGCGATGTACGACCGGCCGCTGGGCGAGCAGCCGGCCGGCGGCGGGCGGGTCACCGAACTGGTCGCCCGACCGCTGCTCAACCTGCACTGGCCGAGACTGGCCGGCTTCGTCCAGCCGCTCGGCGGTGAGTACGCGGCCCGCCGCTCGCTGCTGGAACAACTCCCCTTCCCGGTCGGCTACGGCGTCGAACTCGGCCTGCTGATCGACGCGTTGGAGACCGCAGGTCTGGATGCGCTCGCGCAGGTGGACGTCGGGGTACGGCACCACCGGCACCAGGACGGCCAGGCGCTCGGCCGGATGGCGGCGGCGATCTACCGCACCGCCCACACCCGGCTGGCGGCGGGCCCGGGCGCCGCGGAGGGACGTTTCGCCGCCGCCTCGCTGACGCAGTACGAGCGGGTGGACGGCGAGTTCGCCCCGCGCACCCATGAGGTGGACGTGCTGGAACGACCGCCGGTCCGGGAGCTGCCGGAATACCCGGCCCACCGCGCGCGACGCCCGGCAGCCTGAGCCGCGACCGGTCGCCGGGCGGGAGCCCCGCGCGACGGGACGGGCGGGCAGGCCCCGCGGGACGGGACGGGCAGGAGCGAACGGACGGGCGGGGGCCGCCGGGTACCGGCCGCAGGGGTGCCGGGTACGAGCCTCTGCGGCGCGGCGGCGTTTGAGCGGGCGGCGGGGCGGATACGCCTAGCCGCATGTCGCAGGTACTCGTCGCCTCCAACCGCGGCCCGGTCTCGTACGCCCTCGACCGGGACGGCGCCCTGACCGCGAAACGCGGCGGCGGCGGTCTCGTCTCCGGCCTCTCCTCGATCGGCGGACGGGCGCTGTGGGTGTGCGCCGCGCTCGGTGAGGGCGACCGGGAGGCGGTGCGCCGCGAGCCCTCGCGGCTGGCGGCCGAGGACACCGGCGGCCAGCCGGTGCGGATGCTGGACATTCCGCTGGAGGTCTTCTCCGACGCGTACAACGGCATCGCCAACTCGGTGCTGTGGTTCGTCCACCACATGCTCTACCAGACGCCCTTCGAGCCGGTCTTCGACGCCGGGTTCGAGAGCCGCTGGCGGCACTACGAGCGGTACAACGCAGCCTTCGCGGACGCGCTCGCCGAGGAGGCCGCCGAGGGCGCGACCGTACTCGTGCAGGACTACCACCTGACGCTGGTGCCCGGTCTGCTCCGCGAGCGCCGTCCCGACCTGCGGATCGGCCACTTCTCGCACACCCCCTGGGCACCGCCGGACTACTACCGGCTGCTGCCGGACAGTACGGCCGCGGCGGTGCTGGAGGGGGTGCTCGGCGCGGACCGCGCGGCGTTCCTCACACGGCGCTGGGCACGGACGTTCGCCGACTGCTGCGCCGAGGTGCTGGGCGCGGAGGTCCGTACGGGCGCGAAGGGCGAGCTGCTGATCGAGCACGCCGGGCGCAGCACCCGCATCGGTGTGCACGGCCTCGGCGCGGACGCCGACTTCCTGCGGGAACGCTCGCGGCGTCCGGACGTGGACGAGCGGACCGCGGCACTGCGCGAGCAGATCGGCGGCGAGGGCCGGCGGACGATCGTGCGGGTGGACCGCACCGAGCTGTCCAAGAACATCGTGCGCGGACTGCACGCGTTCCGGCGGCTCCTCGACGACTGCCCGCAGTGGCGCGAACGCGTGGTCCATCTCGCCTTCGCCTACCCCTCGCGCCAGGACCTGGAGGTCTACCGGGCCTACACCGACGAGGTGTCCGCGGTCGCGCAGGAGGTCAACGACCGGTACGGCACCGCGAGTTGGACGCCGGTGGTGCTCCATGTGCAGGACGACTTCGCACGGTCGCTGGCCGCCTACCGACTGGCCGACGTGGCGCTGGTGAATCCCATCAGGGACGGGATGAACCTGGTCGCCAAGGAGGTCCCGGTGGTCTCCGACGAAGGCGTCGCGCTGGTGCTCTCCCGGGAGGCGGGCGCCTGCGCGGAGCTGGGCGCGGACGCCCTGGTGGTCAACCCGTACGACATCGGCGGCACCGCCCGCGCGCTGGACGCGGCCCTGCGCATGCCGGACGACGAACGGGCCGCGCGCACCGCCCGGTTGGCAGCCGCGGCGACCGCGCTGCCGCCGCAGCGGTGGTTCCTCGACCAGTTGGAGGCGCTCGAAGGCCGCCCCGCCGACTGACCGGAGCGGGCGACCGGGCGACCGGTGACGCCCCGCTGACCGGGCCGGCTGCTTGCGCGGCGGGCCGATCGGCTGGGTGCGCGACCCGTGCGGGCGCCGGGCTGCGGCCGAGCCCCGGGCGGGCCTGGCGCTCGGTGGCGGGTCACTTGACGAAGTCCCCGGCCGGTCAGGGCCACTGGCCGAGTGCACGCCGCTTCCGGCCGCCGGCCGAGCGCGCGGCCGGTACAGCGGTCGTTCGAAGTACGGTGCGCCGCAAGCGAGTTCGCCGAGCACCGCGCGTCCGCAGGGAGTTCGCCAAGTACCGCACGGCGTGCGGGGGTTGGCGAACTCCGGCCGGGAGCCCGCCGGTTCGGCGCCGTACGGCGCGGTGGCCCGTGGTGGCCGCATCCGCGGTGGCCCCGACCGCGGTGGGGTCAGTCGTGCGCGGCCAGGTGGTCGGCGACAGCGGCCAGGAAGGCCGCGACGCCCTGCGGTCCGTCGAGGGTGAGGTCGGCGCACTCGATCAGCGGGGCGACGATCTCGTGGGGGTCGCCGCTGCACACCAGCAGTCCCGGCAGCCCTCCGGACCGCAGGCTCAACACCGCCTCGTAGGCGGGGAGATCGCCGAGGTCGTCGCCGCCGTAGAGGACCGCCCCGGTGTCGGGCGGCGGGCCCGCTTCGGCGAGGAATCCGCGCAGGGCAGCGCCCTTGTCCATCCCGGCCGGACGCACTTCCAGGACGAACCGGCCGGGTTCCAGGTGGAGTTCGTGGCGTGCGGCGAGGTCGGCCACCGGTTCGCGCAGCCGGTCGAAGGTGCCGGCGGGGTCCTGCGTGCGACGGGTGTGGACGGCAACCGCGTACCCCTTGTCCTCGGTCGCGGTGCCGTCGGGGGCCGCCAACCGCCGGAGCAGATCCGGGAGTTCGGCACGCACAGCGTCGATGCCGGGGTGGGGCGGCGGGAGGCGCAGCTCGCCGGTGGCCGCGTCCCAGCGCTCCGCCCCGTACGCACCAAGGACGGTCAACCGCTCCAGGCCCGCGGTCTTCGCGAAGCTGCCGTACTCCACCGCCGTGCGGGCCGGCCGTCCGGTGATGACGGCGACGGCACGCATCCGGGGGGCGAGCCGCGCGAGCGCGTCGAGCACCCCGGGATGGACGCGGGCGTCTGCGGGGTCGGGGACGATCGGCGAGAGCGTGCCGTCGAAGTCGAACGCCAGGACGGAGTCCGCGGGATGGGCCAGCAGTGCGTCCAGCGCGGTGCGGCCGGCAGCGGTCACGGGGATCGGAAGAGGGCCCATGGAAGCACGATACGTCCGTCTCCCCGCTCCGCGCAGGAGTGCTCCGGAAGCCCGTCCTCTCGAAAGTCCTCCGTCGCCCGAGGAACAGGGGCCCGGGGAACAGCCGTCCGAGGAACAGGGGCCGATGTCGGCGCCGCGCCGGCGCAACCGCCTCGATCCACCGCGGGCGGGCGCGTCGTACGGCGGTGGCGGGCGGGTCAGCGACGCGCGCGGTGGGCGTCCCGTACGCGGCGCAGCCGGTTGACGGTGACGGGATCGTGGCGGGCGGCGGCGGGATCGTCGAGCAGCGCGTTCAGCAGCTGGTAGTAGCGGGTCGGCGAGAGGCCGAGCTGCTCACGGACGGCTCGTTCCTTGGCGCCCGGGCCGGGCCAGCCCCTGCGTTCCAGCGCGAGAACGGCGCGGTCGCGGGCGTCGAGCGCTGCGCCGCCCGCGTCGCTCCCGTCGCTTGTGCGGCCCTCGGGCGGCGGCCCGCTCCCGTCCGGAACTTCGTCGCCGGCCGCCTGCGTCTGCTCACGTACCGGGTGCACTCGGTCTTCCTGCGTCCGGTCCGCCTGCGACTGCGTCCGGTCCGTCGGCGCCTGCGCATCCGCCACCCGACCCGTACGATCCGCGACGTCTTCGGTGCCGACCCCGGCGCTTTCGTCGCCGCCCTCGGGTACGGGGGAGGCCGGTCGGGACGGCGCGCGGGTCGCGGCGGACGGGTCCGCGGGGTCGGCTGGCTGGGTCACGGGCCCAGGCTACTCACTCGCCTCGCGGGCGGCGGCCTCGCGCTCCTCGGCCCCGCGTTGGAGGCCGTCGAGCACCGCGGCCGGATCGCCGCCCTCGGCGACCGCTCCGCCCACGCGCTTGCGGATCTCCTGGCTCACGTCGGGCCAGGACACCTTGTTCAGCGGGTAGAACTCCGCCTCGCCCAACGCCCGCAGGAACGGCCGCAGTTCCTTGTTCCTGCTGTCGGCCAGCATCTTGTCGGAGGCGCTCATGGTGACCGGGATCAGCCCGTAGCGGTCCATGAACTCGTAGTGCTGTTCGTCCTGGAAGAGGAAGTCGAGGAAAGCGCCGATCTCCTTGCGGTGGCCGTTCTCCTTGAACCCCATGATCCAGTCGGCGACGCCCATGGTGGACCCGGCCGGTTCCGATCTGCCGGGCAGCGGCGCGGTGCCGTAGTCGATCTTCGCCTTCTGCGCGGGTTCGACGAGCGTGGGGTGGCCGTTGAGCATTCCCACCTCGCCCCTGCCGAACGCCTCGAAGACGTCCTTGCGGTCGAGGTCGGCGGGGGCGCCCGGGCCGGTGAGGCCCTTGCCGACGAGTTCGTCGCGGAGCCAGGTGAAGGTGGCGACGTTCTCCGGGGCGTCCAGTGTGTACGTGCCGACCTGGTCGGTGATGCCGGCGCCCCCGCCGAGCATCCACATCATCGACTCGCCCTGCGCCTCCTCCCGGCCGAGCGGCAGTCCGTACGGGTGCTTGACCCCTGCGGCGTCGAGTGCCTGCGCGGCCTTCTGGAGCTGCTTCCAGGTCTGCGGGGGCTTCTCGGGGTCGAGCCCGGCGTCGGCGAAGAGCTTCTTGTTGTAGAAGAGCACCCGGGTGCTGGAGGCGAACGGCAGCCCGTACTGGGTGCGGCCGACCTCTCCGGCCCGGGCCAGCGCGGGCACGAGGTTGGCGTGGGTGGGTATGGAGAGCAGCTCGGACACGCTGTAGAGGCGCCCCTCGGCGGCGTAGTCCGCGTATCCGCCCACCTGGGCGATGTCCGGGGCCTCGCCCGCCTTGACCATGTCGGCGACCTCGCCCTCGACGTCGTTCCAGCTCAGCACGGTGACATCGACGCGGATCCCGTCGTTCTCCTTCTCGAAGCGCTCCACGGCCTCGTCCCAGTAGTGCTGGGAGCTGCTCGGCTTTCCGGGGTCGCCGTAGTCGGCCGCGACCACCTTGAGGGTGACGTCACCGCCCCCTGGGCCGGCGCCGCAGCCCGAGGCTCCCAGACCCATGACGCCCACCAGGCCGAAGGCCGCCCAACCAGTGAACCGACGACGCTGCACCGCGAATCGCTCCTTCGCACTACCGTGCGTGCGCAACGTGCCCGGGGCTCGCCGCCGCACCGACTTCCGACCGAGGCCGGTTCGGCGCCGAACGGGTCGACCGGCCACTCCTGGTACGGGCGTGAGAGCCGGCGCGCACACCTGTTCTTCACATACCCGTGCGGTGCACGAGTCTCCCGCCCGCTCCGCCTCAGGTCCAGACCACAACCGCGATCAGTTCCGGACGGGCCGGATCCGGCCTGCTCAGCGGCGGGTTGACGCGCTTCCGCATCGGTTCGCACAACCGGCCATCGGCCGTCACCGGAGAACGGGTCACCGGGGCACCCGAGAGCCCGTCAGCCGACAGCCGGTCACCCGCGTCCGCGCTGCGGGCGGTCCGTGCGCGAGCTAGGCGAGGCCGCGGTACCGCCCCTGGAAGTACGTCAGCGGGCCGCCCTGACCGCCGGGCAGAACCGTGTTCAGCACCCGGGCGACGAGCAGCGTGTGGTCGCCGGCCGCGACCCGCTGCTCGGTGCGGCACTCCAACTGCGCGAGCGCGCCGTCGAGCAGCGGCGCGCCGGAGAACTCGCCGCGCACGTGCGGGGTTTCCTGGAACATCAGTCGGTCGCTGAGCCGGCCCTTCATCGCGAAGCGGCCGGCGGTCTGCCGCTGCTCCTCCGTCAACAGCGAGGCGGCCCAGAGCGGTTGGCGCTCCAGCAGCTCGTCCATACGGGACTCGGTGCGCACACTGAGCAGCACCAGAGGAGGCTCCAGCGACACCGAGACGAAGGCGGTCGCGGTCATCCCGACGTCGGAACCGCGCGGACCGTCCTCCTCGTCGTGGCCGGTGACCAGCACCACCCCGGACGCGAGCCGCGCCATCGCGGCACGGAAGTGTTCTGTGCTCACCCCCTCAGGATGGGGGGTGTCCGCCTCGGAGGGGTGGTGGGCCGGCTGCTCGGTCGTCGGATACACCCCAGCACCGTAGATCCCCGCCACGACCGGGCGCATCGGTCCTCCGGCGGAAGCGGGTCCTAGGACCGCACGACCAGGCCGCAAGGGAGCGGTGGATGGTCAACACCCGTACCGGTTTCGTGACTTGAGTCACAGAACGCATTAATTGTTGACCCTGTGTACCGAGTGAACAGCTCGCTGTGATTCAGTGGCGGAGACACCCGGAAGAGTGACTTCTGGCGGTTGAACGGTAAACAGGGGAGGCGATGGACACCGACTCGGAGCCCTACGTTCACCTCGCGACACTGCGCCAGCTGCACCAGTCGGTTGCGCAGCTCAACAGCGCGCGCAGCCTCGCCGACACTCTCCAGGCCGTCGCGGACGGTGTCGTCTCCGGCCTCGGATTCGAGCTCGCCGCCGTCAACCTGGTGCGCCAGGACGGCGATCTGGTGGTCGCCGCCATCAGCGGCAGCCAGGCGGCCGAGGCGATGATGGCCGGCCGCGTCGGCTCCCGCGCCTCCTGGGAGCGCCGGCTGAGCATGGGCGAGGTGTGGGGCGAGCTGCGCTTCATCCCGTACACGGACGGCTGGGTGCTCGACGAGGACGACGTGCCGCAGTGGCACCACACCGCACCGGCACCGCAGTTCGCCGGCGAGTGGCATCCGATGGACCGGCTCTTCGCCCCGATGTTCTCCCCCGACGGCGAGCTGATCGGGGTCATATCCGTCGACAAGCCGGTCGACGGGCGCCGCCCGGGCCCCTGGGGCTGCGACGCCCTGCAGATGTACGCCTTCCAGTCCGCCGTGGCGATCAACAACTCGCGGCTGCGCTCCAACATGCAGCGCGCCCTGGTCCGGCTGGAGCGGGAGCAGCAGGCGCTGCGCGCCAGCGAGGAGAGCTTCCGCCAGGCCTTCGAGTACGCGCCGAGCGGCATGGCGATAGCCGAGATGGGCGGCGACGAGCGGGGCCGGCTGATCAAGACGAACGACGCGCTCTGCCGGCTGCTCGGCCGGCCCGCCTCGATGATGCGGCGCTACAGCTTCTCCGACCTCGTGCACCCCGAGGACGTCGGCACCCTGCTGCGCACCTCGGCCGAGGGCGGTCGCGCCGAGCTGCGGCTCAACCGGCGGGACGGCTCCTACCTCTGGGTCTCGCTGCGCAACTCCGTGGTCGCCGACACCGCCGACGGCCCCCGCTTCCTCCTCACCCACGTCGAGGACATCGAGGAGCGCAAGCGCCACGAGCTCCAGCTCGCCCACCGCGCCAGCCACGACTCGCTCACCGGGCTCCCGAACAGCGCCGAGCTGCGCGCCCGGCTCTCCGCCCGGCTCTGCGAACGCCCGCTGCCGGCCGGCACCTCCGTACAGGACTTCTTCGACGCCCAGGCCGAGACGTACGCCTTCGCCGCCGAGGCGTTCGACCAGCCGCAGGCCGCGCTGGGCGCCTTCGACAACCACCACGAGCACCTGACCGCCCCGGAGAGCGACGACCCGTCCGAGAAGGGGCTCGCGGTGCTCTTCTGCGATCTGGACGGCTTCAAGTCGATCAACGACCGCTTCGGCCACCACTGCGGCGACGCCGTACTGATCGAGGTGGCGCGGCGGCTGGCGGGCCAGGTGCGGGACAACGACACCGTCGCCCGGCTCGGCGGTGACGAGTTCGTCGTCCTCGCCGACGGGCTCGGCGCCCCGGACGCGGCCGACCTCGCGCTGCGGTTGCGCAACGCGATCATTCCGCCGATACGGGTCGAAGGGCGCTCGGTGCGCGTAGGGGCAAGTTTCGGGATCGGATGGGCGGCCTGCGGCATGTCGGCCGAGGATGTACTGCAATCCGCTGACCAGCGCATGTACGTCGAAAAGCGGTCACGTTCCAAGGCCCATCGGCGTGCCGGCTGAGTCCCGCCGAGCGGTCACCGGCATCGAGCGTTCGTCCGAAAGCGGTAGGCTGCGGCGCGTCAGCCGAATGCCGGATGCCGTATGAGGAGAGCAGGCGATGACCGCCGGAAACAACGGTACGAACCCGCCGGAGGGCGACGACCCGTTCGGCTATCTGTACCGGTCCGAGAACGGTGCGCCCTCCGCCCAGGGACAGCAGGCGAACAGCCCGCGCAGGTCGTACAACGAGGTCAGAGCAGTCGGTGACCGCCGCTACGGGCAGCAGCAGCGCCCGCAGCCCGACCAGTCGCCGAGCCCGTACTACGCGGCCCCCGAGACGCAGCCCGGTGGCGGCCAGGGCGGTTCCGGCGGCCCCGGTCGCCGCGCGGCCGGTCGCGCGAACCAGGAGCCGGCCCGCCGCAACGGCCTGCTGATCGGCGCCCTCGCGGTCGTCGGCGCCGTGATCCTCGGCGTCGGTGCCGCCTTCGCCTTCAGCGACAGCGACGACGACAAGGCCGGGGCCGACCCGGGGGCGTCGGAGTCCGCCGACGCGGGCCAGGACGACGCACCCGACCCGGACGACGGCCCGCCGGAGGAGGACGAGGAGCGTCCGCTCCCCCAGGAGAACGGCTCCAGCCTCCGGCTGGAGAACGGCCCCGTGGTCGCCGGCGACGTGGAGGGTTCGCGCGCCAAGGACGGCTCGTACATCCACGGCTTCAAGGAGGGCTCGGCCGCCCTGTGGCAGCCGGAGATCGAGGAGGACGGGGAGTACACCGTCTTCGTCGGCTACACCGTGCCGGGCAAGGACATGAGCCTCCAGGTCTCGGCCAACGACGCCTCCCCCTACTCGGCACGCTTCAGCAACTAC
Organism: Streptomyces tardus; assembly: GCF_018101125.2. Taxonomy (GTDB): domain Bacteria; phylum Actinomycetota; class Actinomycetes; order Streptomycetales; family Streptomycetaceae; genus Streptomyces; species Streptomyces tardus. The sequence goes on from NZ_JAELVF020000001.1 coordinate 1,182,180, forward strand.
GCCGGCGCCGAAGAGGGCGACTGGGCCAAGGGCTGGACCCAGACGTTCGCCTGGGTGGAGCTCAAGAAGGGCACCAACGACATCCGGATCGCCTGCGGCGACAAGGCAGAGCAGTGCAGCGTCGCGATGGACCGCATCTGGCTGGAGAAGGGCCACGTGAAGAAGTAACCCGTCCCCGCAGCCCGTACGCACCGCGCCCGGGCTGCGGGCGGTACGGGCGGGACGGCCCCCGCCGGACAGCTGCGAGCCGAGCCGCGCGCCCCGAAGGGCGCGCGGCTCGTACGCGTTGTACGGCGGCTGCGCCGGGCCGTTCGGCACTCCCGACCGGCTGAGCCCGTCGGCCGGCCGACGGGCTCAGCCGGTCGGGTCGACCACCCACTCGCCCTTGCGCAGCACTCCGCGCAGGGTGAACTCCGCGTCCAGCACCACGAGATCGGCGTCCTTCCCCGCGGCGAGCGAGCCGACCCGGTCGTCCAGGCCGAGCAGCCTGGCGGGGTTGGCCGACAGCGCGCGCACGGCGTCCTCGATCGGCAGTGCGTCGAGCGTCACCGCGCGCCGCAGCGCGGCATCGAGGGTCAGTGTGGAGCCCGCGATGGAGCCGCTGGGCACCCGGGCGACTCCGTCCACGACGGTGACGTCCATGGCCCCGAGCCGGTAGGTGCCGTCGCCGAAACCGGCCGCGTCCATCGCGTCGGTGACGAAGGCGACCCGATCCGCGCCGGCCGAGCGGAACGCCAACTCGGTGACGGACGGGTGGAGATGCACGCCGTCGTTGATCAGCTCGACGGTGACGCGCTCGTCCTCCAGCAGCGCCGCGATGGGGCCGGGCTCGCGGTGGTGCAGCGGCGGCATCGCGTTGAAGAGGTGGGTGGCGACCGTGGCGCCGGCCTCGATCGCCTCGCGGGTCTGCTCGTAGGTCGCGTCGGTGTGGCCGACCGCGGCGATCACGCCGTGCTCGGCCAGCAGCCGTACGGAGTCGAGTCCGCCCGGGAGTTCGGCGGCGAGCGTCATCATCCGCGCCGTGCCGCGTGCCGCTTCCAGCAGCTTGCGCACCTCGGCCGGGTCGGGGTGGCGCAGCAGCTCCTCGGCGTGGGCGCCCTTGCGACACGGCGAGATGAACGGCCCCTCGAAGTGGACACCCGCCAGGTCGCCCTGCTCGACCAGCTCGGAGAGCAGCGCCGCCTGACGGGCCAGGACGTCCAGATCGCCGGTGACGGTCGAGGCGACCGTCGTCGTCGTCCCGTGCAGCCGGTGGGTGCGTACGCCGGTCAGCACGCTCTCGGCGTCGCCGGAGGTGAACGAGCCGCCGCCACCGCCGTGGTTGTGCAGATCGACGAAGCCCGGTACGACCCAGTGGCCGGTCAGGTCGACCGCGCCGGACGCGGGCGCTCCCGAGCCGGAGCCGACATAGGCGATGCGTCCGCCCGCGAACGCCAACTCGCCGTCCTCCAGCACCCCTTCGGGGGTGACGACACGAGCGCCGGTCAACAAAGTGCGGCCCGACTCGGTCATCGGCTCGCCACCTCCACGGAGAGTAGGTCCCAGGCGAGGAGTCCCGCGCCCAGGCAGCCGGCGGCGTCGCCCAGTGCGGCCGGCACGATCGAGGGAAGCTGCTGGAAGGTCACCCGCGACTCGACGGCCTCGCGCAGCGGGGCGAACAGCGTCTCGCCCGCCTCCGCCAGCCCGCCGCCCACGACGATGGTGCGCGGGTCGAGCAGCGTCAGCGCGGTCACCAGGCCGGTGGCCAGCGCGTCCACCGCCTCCGCCCACACCTTCTCGGCGCGGGGGTCGCCGGCGGCCACCGCCAGCGCGGCGTGCTCGGCGGTGGCGTCCGGCTCGCCGCTCGCCGCTGCCCAGGCGCGGCCGACCGCGGCTGCGGAGGCGATCGCCTCCAGACAGCCGTACTGGCCGCAGCCGCAGCGCGGCCCGCCGGGACGCACGACCACATGCCCGATCTCGCCGGCGCCGCCGTGCGCACCCGGCTCGATCCGGCCGTCGAGGCCGATGGCGCCCGCGATGCCGGTGCCCAGGGGGACGAAGAGGAAGCGGTCCACGCCCTCGCCCGCACCGAGCCGCCCCTCGGCGAGCCCGCCGGTGCGCACGTCGTGTCCCAGCGCGACGGGTACGCCCAGCCGCTCGCCGAGCAGCGCACGGATCGGCAGATCGCGCCAGCCCAGGTTGGCGGCGTAGCGCACGACGCCCGCGGCCTCGTCGAGGATGCCCGGTACGGCGACGCCGGCTGCGGCCGGGCTCTCGCCGTACCGCTCGACGCCGGTGCGGCGGAGCGCGTCCGCGAAGTCGACGACGGCCGAGGCGATCGCCTCGGGTCCCTGCTCGCGCGGGGTCGGACGGCGGTCCTGGAACAGCAGGTCACCGTCGGCGCGCATCAGCGCGGCCTTCATCCCGGTGCCGCCCACGTCCAGGGCGATGACGTATCTCACCGGGGTAGTCTCACCCAGACCCACAGGTCTAGTCCACTATGCGATTCCCGGCGAAAGCGGCGCCCACCCGCCCCAGAACCGGACTACCCCCAGTCGCGACCGGACCGGCCGCGCTTGATGTCGGCCCGGCGCTTCTTGTTCCGCAGGCGGCGCTCCACGAGCCCGCGCGGGGTCTTCCGCGCTCTGCGCTGCGGCGGCGGAGGCGCCGTGGCCTCCGCGAGCAGCGCGGCCATCCGTACGCACGCCGCCTCCCGGTTGCGCCACTGCGAACGGTGCTCCCCGGACCGCACCGACAGCACACCGCCGGTCAGCCGGCCGGACAGCCGCTCCAGCGCGCGCTCCTTCCACACCTGCGGCAGTGCCTCGGTGCTCGCGAGGTCGAAGAGCACCTCGGCGCGGCTGTCGGAGGTGTTGACGTGCTGGCCGCCCGGCCCGGAGGATCTGCTGAAACGCCAGGAGAGCTCGGACTCGGGAAGCGCGACGGAGCCACGGATGAAGTAGGGACCGGACATGTGTCCATGATTGCGCCCGCAACGCGACCGCGCATCCCCTTAACCGAGAGCGGACTCCGGCCAAGTCTCCGGGTTTTTCGCCGACTTCTTGGGCAAAGACAGGAACCAGCGCATACGGCACAGGCGTTGGGCACAGTGAATGTACCGTCGTCGGCAGCACGGACGCCGATGCACGGATCGACAAGAGAGGGACTTTTCCCATGGCTGTGAGCCTGTCCAAGGGCGGCAACGTATCGCTCACCAAGGAGGCCCCCGGCCTCACCGCGGTCACCGTCGGCCTGGGCTGGGACGTCCGGACGACGACCGGCACTGACTTCGACCTCGACGCCAGCGCCATCGCTGTCAACGCGGCCGGCAAGGTCTTCTCCGACCAGCACTTCATCTTCTTCAACAACAAGGTCTCGCCGGAGCAGGCGATCACCCACACCGGTGACAACGTCACGGGCGAGGGCGACGGCGACGACGAGCAGATCAAGATTGACCTCGCGCTGCTGCCGGCCGAGGTCGACAAGATCGTCTTCCCGGTCTCCATCTACGAGGCCGAGTCCCGCAGCCAGAACTTCGGCCAGGTGCGCAACGCCTACATCCGCGTGCTCAACCAGGCCGGCGAGGCGGAGATCGCCCGTTACGACCTGAGCGAGGACGCCGCCACCGAGACCGCCATGGTCTTCGGCGAGATGTACCGCAACGGCGCCGAGTGGAAGTTCCGCGCCATCGGCCAGGGCTACGCCTCCGGCCTCGTGGGCATCGCCCAGGACTTCGGCGTCAACGTCTGAGTCACGCCTCGCGCCGGCGTACGGCGCTGAGAGGGGGTTCCGGCTGCTGCCGGGGCCCCCTCTGCCGTTCCGGCAGCGGCACGGAACAGTCCGCTTGCGCGGACCGGTCGCGGCGAGCGGAGTCGGGTGCGCGGACCGGGCACGCCGGGCGGAGCCGGGGCGCCGTCACCGGGTGCGTACGATCGGGCCGGTGATCGACCTCGGCTACTCCCTCTCCCGCCGCTACCCGGACCCGCCACAGACCGACTACCGGCAGGCGGACGTACGGACGCTGCGGTACGACCTCTTCTGCGGCGACGTCTATCTGGCCGACGTGTCCACCGACCGCGAACTGTCCACCTCCTGGGGCTGGGTGCCCGTGCTGGACTTCGCCTGGGCGCTGTGCGACGTCGTCGAGCAGCTGGACCGCGACCCGCTCGGCAGCAGAGCCGCCACCACGCAGACCGCGGAGCTGGATCTCACCGAGTCCGCCGAACGCGTCCACTTCCGGCGGCGCTTCGGCTGGGTGGAGGTCGGCGCGGACTGGCAGCCGCGCGAGGAACCACCGCTGAACCTGAACCACACCGCTCTGCGGCGCGAGGCCAGGGACTTTCTGCACGATCTGGTCGCCGATCTCACCGATCTGCACGAAGGCCTGGGCGACAACCCCGCGATCTGGGACCTGCTCGGACGCTTCCCGAGGGTCTAGGCCCCTTCCTCGGCGGCGCCGCGTGCCGGGGCGGGGCGGCGGCCGGGCGCATCGCCTGCGCGGGCCAGTGGCGGCCGGGCGGACCGGTGGCCGAACGGATCCGTGGCCGGGCGCATCGGTGCCGGGCCGATCGGGCTGCCGCGGCGGACGGCTCACTGCACGTCGGGCTACCGGGGCGCGACGACCAGCCCGAGCCGGGCGGCCAACGCCGGCGCCAGGTCCAGCAGTTGGCCGGGGGTGACGACGGCGCCCGCGAGGCGGTCGAAGCCGTCGGAGATGTCCAGCCGGGCCGCTCCCCGGAAGTCGACGTCCCGCAGCGTCGCCTGCGCGAGGTTGGCCTGCCGCAGGTCGCAGTCGTGGAAGCTGACCCGCCGGAGCTCCGCGCCCGCGAGGTCGGGCTCGACGAGCACGCACCCCTCGAAGGAGACGTCCCGCAGCCTGGCCCGGCGCAGGTTGAGGTAGTCGAACTTGCCACCCACGAAGCGCACCCGCTCCAGCACCGCCCCGTGCAGCTGGACGCCGCCGAACCGCGCCTCGGCGAGCTCCACGTCCCGCAAATGCGCCCCCGCGAGCTGAACACCCACCCCGCGCACTCTCTCCAGTGCGCAGGAGAGGAACCGGGCGTTCTTCAACACGGCCTCGTCCAGGCCCACTTCGCGCAGAGCGCACTCCAGGAACCGGGCGCCTCGCCCGTCCTCCCCGGCGAGATCGACACCGGCGAACTCCAGGGTGTCGTAGTCGCCCTCCGGCTCCAGGCCGCCTCCGGAGAACTCCTCCAACGCGGGCAGCACGGCGTCGGGCGAGAGCGGCGGCTTGCAGATCGTCGCGGTCATCCCGACATGGTGCACCCCGCCACTGACAACCGGTCCCGGGCCGAACTCCGGGTCGGCGGCTGCGCGATCAAGCGGTGGACACCCGCACCCGCACCTTGACTTGAACTTCACTTCAACTTGCAGGCTGGGATCTCGGGCGGAGCCACCGGCCGCACCCCACGCCACGACCGCACGATCCGCCGAACCGCGCGACAAGGAGCCCGAGATGAGCCACGACAGCCCGGCCGGCGACACCGCCCGCCACACTCACCGCGGCGATCCAGCCGACGGCCCCCGCACCAGCGGTACGACCCCCTCCCCGGCGACGATGCGGGCCGTACGGCTGCACGAGTTCGGCCCTCCGGAGAACCTGCGCGTCGAGCGGCTGCCCGCCCCGGTGCCGTCCGCGGGACAGGTACGGATCGCGGTCACCGTCGCCGGTGTGCACCTCGTCGACACCGCCCTGCGCGAGGGGCTGCGCCTCGGCCCCGCTCCCAGGCCCGCGGCGCTCCCCGCGATCCCGGGACGGGAGGTGGCCGGCACAGTGGAGTCGGTCGGCGACGGGGTCGACCCCTCCTGGCTGGGCCGCCGCGTCGCCGCCCATCTGGGCATGGTGCCAGGGGGCGGTTACGCCGAGCTCGCGGTCACCGGCGCGGAGCGGCTGCACGCGCTCCCCGACCGCGTCCCGGAGGAGCACGCCCTGGCAATGGTCGGCACCGGGCGTACGGCGATGGGCATCGCCCAGTTCACGGAGCTCGGCTCCGCCGACACCGTGATCGTGCTGGCCGCAGCAGGCGGAATCGGCTCGCTGCTGGTGCAGTACGCGAAGCGCCGGGGCGCGTACGTCGTCGGGGTCGCGGGCGGCCCGGCGAAGGTCGAGGCCGTACGCGGTCTGGGTGCGGACCTCGCCGTGGACTACACCGCGCCGCGCTGGGAGGCGCAGGTCACCGGGGAGCTGGGCAGCCGGCCGGCCACCCATCTGCTGGAAGGGGTGGGAGGCGCCCTCGCGCGCACGGCCGTCGATCTGCTGGACGTCGGCGGCAGCCACCTCGGCTACGGCTACGCCTCGACCGGATTCGACCCGATCGGCCGGGTCAGCCTCTCCGAAGCAGAGGTGGCGGGCCGAGGGATCACCTCGCAGTCCGTGCTCGGGGAGCCGATGTTCGCGCGGATCGGGGGCATCGAGAACCTGCGGGTGCTGGAGGACCGGGCGATGCGGCTGCTGGAGGAGGGCACGTTCACCCCGCTGATCCATCACTTCCCCCTCGCCGGGGCGGCCCGGGCCCATCGGGCGCTCCAGTCCCGCGGCACCCTGGGCAAGGTGGTGCTGGCGACCCGCTGAGTCCCGGCTGCCGGCCGTCGCCCGGCTCCACCCGTCAGGGTCCGCGCGGGGGCGCCCGCCGCGCCGCGGGCCTAGCGTGCTCGGCATGGGCAAGAGAGGGCTGATCCGGGCGGCGCTGCTGTGTGTGCTGATCCTGCTCGCCGTACTGATCGTGACGCAGCTGGTCACCCGGGACCGCGATCCGGCTCCGCGCGAGGAGCGTCTGACCGTTCCCGAGGGCTGGCGCGCGAGCCAGGTCTACGCGGCCGGCGACAAGGCGCTCGGCCTGGACCGGGGCAGCACCGAGCGGGCCGCCCGGAAGTCGAAGCTGAAGCTGCCCGCCGAGGCGGACGGCAATCCGGAGGGGTACCTCTTCCCGGCCACCTATCCCGTCACCGAGGACAGCGGCGTCCGCTCGCTGCTGTCCTTCATGGTCAACACCGCGAACAGCACCTTCGCGGAGACGGGACTGAGCGAGGCGGCCGAGCGCTCGGGGCTGAGCGTCTACGAGACGGTCGCGCTCGCCAGCATCGTCCAGGCCGAGGCGGACACCCCCGAGGACATGGGCAGGGTCGCCAGGGTCGTGCACAACAGGCTCGAACAGGACATGGCGCTCCAGATGGACTCCACCCTCAACTACGCGCTCAAACGCAGCAGTCTGGACACGAGCCACGGCGACACCCGTATCGACAGCCCGTACAACACCTACCAGCGGCGCGGGCTGCCTCCGACGCCCATCGGCAACCCCGGCCCCGACGCGCTGCGGGCGGTCGCGAGGCCGCCCGAGGGCGACTGGCTGTACTTCGTCACCGTCCGTCCCGGCGACACGCGCTTCACCTCCGACCACGCCGAACACGAGCGCAACGTCGAGGAGTTCAACCGGGTACAGCGGGAGGACGGCTCCGGCTCCTGACCCTGCGCGGGTCGAACGCCCTTCGGCATGCGGCGGGTTGAGGCCCGCGGCGGGATCGCGCGCACCTTCCCGGCACAGCGGCGCGCCGGTGCGCCCGCCGGGACTATTCTCGGAACACGGCTGCGGGACGCGGCCGTTACGGGGGCGGGGGCGAACAATGGAGAAGCTGGGACCGGGCGATCCTCAACGCATCGGCGGATACCACCTGTTGGGCCGACTCGGGGCCGGCGGCATGGGCGAGGTCTATCTGGCGCGTTCCGCGCGCGGGCGCACCGTCGCCGTGAAGCTGGTGCGTCCCGAGCTGGCCGAGCTGGACGAGTTCCGCCGCCGCTTCCGCCAGGAGGTACGGGCCGCGCAGCAGGTGGGCGGCGGCTGGACGGCTCCGGTCCTCGACGCGGACACCGAGGCGGCCGTCCCCTGGCTCGCCACCGGGTACGTCGCCGGCCCCTCGCTGCACCGGGTCGTCACCCGTGGCCACGGACCGCTGCCGGAGCACTCGGTACGGGTGCTGGCCGCCGGTCTGGCACACGCGCTGCGGGACATCCACGCCGCCGGGCTCATCCACCGCGATCTGAAGCCCTCCAACGTGCTGCTCACCGTCGACGGACCACGGGTCATCGACTTCGGCATCGCCCGCGCGCTGGAGAACGTCACCGACGGCGGGCTGACCTCGACCGGCGCGGTCATCGGCTCACCTGGATTCATGTCGCCCGAGCAGGTGCGCGGCGAGCGGCTGACGTCCGCCTGCGACGTCTTCTCGCTGGGATCGGTGCTCGCCTTCGCCGCCACCGGGCAGCTGCCCTTCGGCAGCCCGGCCGGCGGCCAGCACGCATTGATGTTCCGGATCGCGGAGGAGGAGCCCGACCTCGGCGAACTGCCCGCGTCACTGGCCGGGTTGGTCACCGATTGCCTGCGCAAGGACCCCACGGAACGGCCGACCCTCGCCGCGATCCTGGAGCGTACGGACGCCTCGGCGGCGATCCGGGCGGGACGGGTCGCCGACGCCTGGCTGCCTGGCGCGCTGACCGCTGAACTGGCCCGCCACGCCGTGGAGTTGCTCAACCACGAGCACGCCGACGATCCCGACACGGCCCCGGTCGTCGCGCCACCCGGCTCCGCGCCCCCTGCCGACA
>NZ_JAELVF020000001.1:1190997-1285593 GCF_018101125.2 Streptomyces tardus
TCGTACGCCCACCCCGTCCACGGCGGTCCGCCCGCCCGTGCCGCGCACGGCGGCGGGTGGCCCGGCCACGGGCCGAGCGCACTCGTGCACCATCCCTACCCGCCCACGGCGGCGCCCGGGCGCGGCAGCGGTGCGGGCAAGTGGCTGGTCGCTCTCGCGGTGGTGGTGCTCGTGCTGGCAGGGGCGCTGGTCGGCCAACTCCTGCGGAACGACTCCGACCCCGACGACCGCAGCGACGGGAAGAGTTCGAGCGAGGGCCGTGACGGTGGGGCGTCATCCGGCGCCGACGCCGACGCCGAGACGACCGAGGTTCCCGACACCGGTTCGGACGACCCCGAATCCCCCGCAGGCCTGTCCGGGTCGAACGGCGACGACGGCGCGAGCACAGTGCCCGAGGAGTACCTCGGCACCTGGCGAGCCACCTTCGACAATCCGGGCGGCGGCAGCAACACCCGCGTCCTGACCATCAGGGACGGCGAGGTCGGCGACAGGGTGGCCTCCCTGCACGGTCACGGCCCCGACCACGACTGCACCTGGACGGCGACGCTCCGATCGGCCGGGCCGCCCCTGGAGCTGAACGAGTCCGAGGTGACCGTGCGCAGGTCCGGTTCCTGCTCGCCGGGCGAGTGGAGCCGCCTCACCCTTTCCGGCAGCGGCCCGGACCGCGAGCTGCGGCGCGAGCTGGTCGGCAGCGGGGGCACCCCTCTCACCTACGACCGCCGCTCCGGCGACTGACCCGCACGACCCCGCCGCCACTGCCCAGCGACGGCCCGCCACCACCACACCCGCCCACTCGCGAACCACCCGCGAACCGGCCCGCCGGGTCCCGCGCACATCGGTGGCGGGCCGCGCGAACGTTCCGCACGGCCCGCCACCGATTCCGCACCGGTCCGAGCGTGCCCGACCGGATGCTCGAAATCCCTTCGCCGGAAGGTCAGTTGTCCTTCTTTCGGTCCTTCAGGGAGTCCTTCATCCCGTTCATGCGCTCCTTGGCGTCGCCCATGGAGTCCTTCGCCCTGCCCTTGAGCTGGTCGGCCTGCCCCTCGCCCTTCTTGCGCTCGCCGCCACCGAGCTTTCCGGCCATCTCCTTGGCCTTGCCCATCAGCTTGTCCATCGCGCCTTCACCCACGGCAATTCTCCTCAGAACGGGACATTAGCCGTACACGCTAGGGCATCCCCGCCGTCGCGGCCTCTGCTCGGACGGTTACCCCCGCCCACCTGCACCGACGTGTGGCGCGAGGATCAGCTCACCGACCGATTCGGCGAGCAGTTCGGCGTCCGCGTCGGGCAGGCCGTCGTCGGTCACAAACCAGTCGACCTCGCCGAGCGATGCGAAACCGCTCAGCGCGACCACCCCCCACTTGGTGTGGTCTGCGGTGATCGCCACCCGGCGGGCGCCCGCCACGAAAGCGCGGTTGGTCTGCGCCTCGGCCAGATTCGGGCTGGTGCAGCCGGCCGCCGGACAGACCCCGTGCGCCCCGAGGAAGAGCAGGTCGACGTGGAGCGAGCCGATCACCAGATCCGCCAACGGCCCGACCAGCGCCGCGGACCGGGTCGGGGTACCGCCGGTGAGCAGCAGTGCGGGGGCTGCCGCATCCTGCTCCGCCGCCGCGGCACGCAGCAGGTCCGCCACCGGAAGGGAGTTGGTGAGCACGGTCAGGTCCGGTACGGACCGCAGCCGGCTCGCGACGGCGTGCGCGGTGGTGCCCGCGCCGATCGCCACCACGCTGCCGGGCTCGACCAGCGCCGCCGCCGCCTCGGCAACGGCCGCCTTGGCTGCGGACTGACGACCCGACTTGGCCTCGAACCCGGGCTCCTCCGCACTGCGTCCGCGGGAGGCGACCGCGCCGCCGTGCACCTTCTCCACCTCGCCGCTGCGGGCGAGCGCGTCCAGGTCGCGGCGCACGGTCATGTCCGAGACGCCGAGCCGGTCGACGAGTTCGGCCACGCGCACGGCGCCGTCGCGGCGCACCGCCTCCAGAATGATTCCGCGCCGCTGCCGGGCCAACAGTCCGTGCCCCTGATCCGTCATGCCCCACTCCCGCCGCACCGGACACCCGGACCCTCCCGGCACCCTCGGCCGCGCCCCCGCGCGACCGCCTTCATCTCAGAATCACACAGCGAACCCGCCGTTCACAGCGATCCGCCCACATCAGCCTGTTGATTCACATCGGATGTTGTTTGATTATGTCGGTTGTGGTGCGCCCGGTTGTGCGGCGCTCCGGACGGGCCGACAGTCAGGCGGAGAACCGGTGAGGACCAGAACGCGACTCGCGGACGGCCGCGAGCTGATCTACTACGACAGCGGCGAGACGCCCCGCCGGCCGCCCACCGACCCGCGCCCGCTGCCCTCGGTGCACACCGGCTCGCAGATCCGCCGGGATCCGCTCACCGGCGACCCGGTGGCGCTGGCCGCGCACCGGCAGGGCCGTACGTACCACCCGCCGGCCGACGAGTGTCCGCTGTGCCCCTCGCGGGAGGGGCGGCAGAGCGAGATCCCCGCCGAGGACTACCAGGTGGTCGCCTTCGAGAACCGCTTCCCCTCGCTCTCCGGCGACACCGGGCGCTGCGAAGTCGTCTGCTTCACCTCCGACCACCGGCTCTCCTTCGCCGACCTCGACGAGTCGCAGGCCCGTCTCGTACTGGACGCCTGGACCGACCGCACGGCCGAGCTCTCCGCGCGGCCCGAGGTCGAACAGGTCTACTGCTTCGAGAACCGCGGCGCCGACATCGGCGTCACCCTCGGCCATCCGCACGGCCAGATCTACGCCTTCCCCTATGTGACGCCGCGCACCGCCAAGATGCTGCGCCGGGTCGAGGACCATCTGCGGGAGACCGGACGCAACCTCTTCGACGACGTGCTGGCCGACGAACTCGCCGCCCCCGTACGGGTGGTGGCGTCCGGCGAGCACTGGGTGGCCCACGTCCCGTACGCGGCACGATGGCCGTACGAGGTGCACCTGCGCCCGCGCCGGCGGGTGCCGGACCTGACCGCGCTCGACGAGCCGGAGCGTGCCGAACTCCCCTCCCTCTACCTGGAGTTGCTGCGCCGGTTCGACCGGCTCTTCCTCACTCCGGAGAGCCCGGACCGGCCCTCTCCCACGCCGTACATCTCCGCCTGGCACCAGGCTCCGCGCGGGCACCGCGAGCAATTCGCCCTGCACCTCCAGCTGTTCACGATCAGACGCACCGCCGACAAGCTGAAGTACCTCGCGGGGACGGAGTCCGGGATGGAGGCGTTCATCGGCGACGTGACCCCAGAGGCCGCCGCCGAGCGGCTGCGGGAGGTGGCCTCGTGAGCGCCTCGCATTTCCTGGTCACCGGTGGCGCGGGGTATGTGGGCAGTGTCGTCGCGGCGCACCTGCTGGAGGCCGGGCACCGGGTCACGGTGCTCGACGATCTGTCCACCGGCTTCGCCGACGCGGTCCCGCCCGGCGCGGAGTTCGTGGCGGGCCGGGTCCAGGACACGGCCGCGCGACTGCTGTCCGACCGCACCGCCCCGCCCGTCGACGGGGTACTGCACTTCGCCGCCTCCTCACAGGTCGGGGAGTCGGTCGCCGACCCGGAGAAGTACTGGCGCAACAACGTCGTGGGCTCCCTGGAACTGGTGTCCGCGATGCGCGCCGGCGGCGTGCGGAAGCTGGTCTTCTCCTCCACCGCCGCGGTCTACGGGGAGCCGGAGCGGACGCCGATCCGCGAGGACGCCCGTACCGCGCCGACCAGCCCGTACGGCGCGACCAAGCTCGCGGTGGACCATCTGCTGACCGGCGAGGCAGCCGCACACGGGCTCGCCGCGGTGAGCCTGCGCTACTTCAACGTGGCCGGGGCGTACGGCAGTTGGGGCGAGCGGCACGAGCCGGAGTCCCATCTGATCCCGCTGGTGCTCGGTGCCGCGCTCGGCGAACGCCCGCACATCGCCGTGTACGGCGAGGACTGTCCGACCCCGGACGGCACCTGTGTGCGCGACTACCTGCACGTCGCCGACCTCGCCCGCGCCCATCTGCTCGCGCTGGACGCCGCGGTGCCCGGCGAGCATCTGATCTGCAACCTCGGCAACGGCAACGGCTTCTCCGTCCTGGAGGTGATCGAGGCGGTGCGCCGGGTCACCGGCCGGGAGGTCCCCGTCGTCGGCGCGCCGCGCAGAGCGGGCGATCCGGCGCAGCTGGTCGCCTCCGCCGACCTCGCCCAACAGCGCCTGGGCTGGCGTCCCGAGCGCACCGGGCTGGACGAAATCGTCGCCACCGCCTGGGAGTTCGCCCTCCGCCGCCGCGCCGGCACCACCCCCGGGAACGACCGGGCCGCGCCGTCGGCCGGCACCCGGCCGGACGCGGAGGACGGTACGGACAACGGCTCGGGCCCCGGTACGGACGACGGCCCGGACGAGCGTCCGCACCGGGGCCCGGGCCACAGCGGGAACGAGAGAGAGCGGGGCGCCCCATGAGCGGCTTCAGGGCCACGTACGGCACGGCACCGGCCGGCACCTGGGCCGCGCCGGGCAGGGTGAACCTGATCGGCGAACACACCGACTACAACGACGGGTTCGTGATGCCGTTCGCGCTGCCGCAGACCGTGCGCGCCGCCGCCCGGCGCCGGGACGACGGGCTGCTGCGGCTGCACAGCGCCCACGGGGACCGCCGGACCGTCGAGTTGGACGCCGCCGAGCTGCGTCCGGAGGGCGTTACCGGCTGGGCCCGGTACCCGGCGGGCGTGGTGTGGGCTCTCGCCGCCGAGGGGCACCGGGTCGGCGGCGCCGACCTGTACTTCGAGAGCGACGTACCCGCGGGCGCCGGACTCTCCTCGTCCGCCGCACTGGAGTGCGCCACCGCCGCGGCCTTCCGCGACCTCTGGGAACTCGACCTGGACGACACCCGGTTGGCGCTCGTCGCCCAGCGTGCCGAGAACGAATTCGTCGGGGTCCCCTGCGGGATCATGGATCAACTCGCGTCCGTGTGCGCGCAGTCGGGCCATGCGCTGCTGCTGGACACCCGTACTCTCGCCCAGCGGCAGGTGCGTCTGGACCTCGATCACCACGGCCTGCGGCTGCTGGTCGTCGACACCCGGGTCCGGCACGAGCTGGCGGACGGCGCGTACGCCGCGCTCCGCAGCGGCTGCGAACACGCCGCCCGCCTGCTCGGGCTTCCCGCCCTGCGCGATCTGAGCGTCGCGGAGCTGACCGGAGCGCTTGATCAACTCCCGTCCGAACACCGCCCGTTGGTCCGCCACGTGGTCACCGAGAACGCCCGGGTGGCGGACGCGGCAGCGGCGCTGGACGCCGGTGACGCCGCCGCGCTCGGCCCGGTGCTCACCGAGGGCCATCACTCGCTGCGCGACGACTACCGCGTCTCCTGTCCGGAGACCGACCTCGCGGTGAGCACCGCCGTCGAGGCGGGCGCGCTCGGCGCCCGGATGACCGGCGCCGGCTTCGGCGGCTCGGTGATCGCCCTGGTGCCCGAGGAGCGCACGGCCGGCGTCGCCGAGGCGGTGACGGCGGCGTTCGCCGCGGCCGGGCACCGCGCGCCCCGTACGTTCACCGCGACCGCGGCGGCCGGGGCACGGCGCGTCGGCTGACCGGCGGCCCGCCGCCGCCCCCGCGCCCGCCGGAAACTCGTTGGCGCAACCACCCCCGCCCCGACGTACTCTCGCCGGAGGCCGACAACGGCCGGTCCGGCCACGCGGCGTGCGCTTCCGGCCTCGGCGGCGTGCGCTTGGGGCTTCCGCCCGGGCGGAGGGGTACGAGGTGTGCGCCGCTCCGATGCGGCAGCCGGAAGCCCGGTGCCGTGTCGCCCACCGTCAACGGTCCGTGCGCGCCGTACCGTCCGCACGGACGGGCCGGGGCAGTTGACGCCCGGCAAACCGCCGACCTTCTGAAACGCCGAAACGCCGAAACGCCGAAACGCCGAAACGCCGAAAGCAGAGCATCGCCTTGGACGAGCGCACCGAGCACCGCGAGCCCGAACTGTGGGCGCTGCAGCGGCGATTGGCCGCCACCACGGAGTACACCGACCTCACCCACGCCTTCCACCCCGGGCAGCCGCACTTCACCGGCTTCACCGACGAGGAGCGCACCGTCGCCTTCGACATGGAACGCGGCGACCCGTTCACCACCCACCGCTACTCCCTGGTCGGGCAGTGGGGGACCCATGTCGACCCGCCGTCGCACTTCGCCGAGCGCGGGCGGACCCTGGACCGGATCCCGGTCGCCGAGATGATCCTCCCGCTGGTCGTGCTCGACATCAGTGAGCGGGTCGCGGCCGACCCCGACGCGGTGCCCACCCTTCAGGACGTCACCGCATGGGAGCGGCGCAACGGCCGTGTCCCGCGCGGGAGTCTCGTCGCGCTGCGGACCGACTGGAGCAGCCGCTGGCCCGACCCCGAGGCGATGGCAAACCGGGACGCCGACGGCGTCTCCCACACGCCCGGCTGGTCGGCGGAGGTGCTGCGGCACCTCGTCGAGACGTCCGGGGTCACCGCCGTGGGGCACGAGCAGACCGACACCGATCCGGGACGCGCCACCTCGGCCGGAGACCTGGACCTGGAGCGCTATGTCCTCGGCCGCGACCGGTGGCAGATCGAGCTGCTGACCAACCTCCATCTGGTGCCGGAGTGCGGCGCACTGGCCGTCGCCTCCTGGCCCAAGCCCCTCGGCGGCTCCGGATTCCCGGCGCGGGTGTTCGCCCTGCACCCGCGCCCGACCGCCTGACGGAACTCCCGCATCCGCCGACCGCCCCGGCCGATCCGGCCGATCCGGCCACCGAACCGCCCCACCGCCCCACCGCCCACCACCGACACCGGAGAGACCACCGCAGATGCTGGAGATAACAACCCCCCTCAGGACCGAGCGCCTTCAGCTCCGCCCCTTCGCCGCGGCGGACGAGACGGCCATGCTGGAGTTCGAGTCCCACCCGGAGGTCGCGCGCTACCTCTACAACGAGCCGCGCACCCCGGAGGACAACGCGAGGACCCTCGCCTCGCGCCGGGAGTTGACCGCGCTCCGCAAGGAGGGCGACACCCTGCTGCTCGCCGTCGACCTGGACGGCACCGCCATCGGGTACGTCCTGCTCACCTGGCTCAGCGAGCAGCACCGCCAGGGCGAGTTCGGGTACGTGATGAACCCGGCCCACCACGGCAGCGGTTACGCGACGGAGGCGGCGGTGGAGATGCTGCGCCTGGGCTTCGAATCTCTCGGACTGCACCGGATCATCGGCCGCTGCGACGCGCGCAACGAGGCCTCCTACCGTCTGATGGAGCGCCTCGGGATGCGCCGCGAGGCGCATTTCGTGGAGGCCGAGATCTTCAAGGGTGTCTGGGGTTCCGAGCTGCACTACGCGCTCCTCGAGGCCGAGTGGCGCGCCTCCGCCCGGAGCTGAGGCCGTACGGCCCGGTGGCCGGGCCTCGTCACCGCCGCTGCCGCTACTGCCCGGCCCGTCCGGGCGGGCGCGGCAGCGGCGGTTCCTTCCGCCACTCCCGCCCCTTCCGACCCACGGTACTCAGCCACAACCCCCGCACCACGCTGGGTAGTTGTGGGTCGACCGATTGTCAGTGGCGTCTCGTAGCGTCTTTCCCAGGCCCTCGACTCCGGGCCGCCACCTCTCCGGGAGAACGCGCCGATGACCTACGTACGCGGGCACCGCCGTCGGAACGGCACCTACGTCCGGCCGCACCGCCGCCGCCCGAGGCAGGGCGGCGGAGCCGGCCTTCCCCATCCACGCCGCCACCCGGAGGCCGACCCGCCGGATCCGTTCGGCGTCGCCTCCCACGTCCGGCACAGCAGACCGCCCTCGCCCGCCCAGTGGAGTCCGCCGCCGCACCACGACGAGCGGGTCGTGCGCGTCCGCTCCCATCTGCGCAACGGGCGCCCGGTCCGCTCCCACCTCCGCCGCACCGGCGCCCCGGCGCGCACGGCGGGCGGACTGGGCGCGGCCGGGCTCCTCCTCGGCCTGCTGCTGATCATCGGCCTCGGCGGCAGCGGCACTGCCGGCCCGCCGACGCCCGCCGCGCCGACAGCACCGACAGCACCGTCCAGTCCTGCGACGCCGTACGGCTCGTCCGGCCAGACCACGCCCAACTCGCACTCACCGGAGCCGCGTTGACGATGCGCCGCAGGAGTCCCGCGAGCCCCGGCGCACGTGCGCCCTCGCCGGGCCGACTGCCCTGCCCGGCGAGGACGCACGACCGGCCACTCGTCACCGACAGACGCCGGGCGGGCTCGCCCCACCGTTCCCACGGGAGCGGGGCGGGTCGGAGCGACGGCGGACGAAATCAGATCGCCTTGACCTGCTCCGCCCGGTCTGCGCGGCGCGGCTCGTGGGAGGCGTACCGGACAGCAACCGGCCGTGCGACTGCGGCGCGGCTCTCGGCGGGCCGCGCGGCTTCCGTCCGCGCGGCCTCGGGGGCGGCTCCGCGACGCGGGCCGGGCTGGAGCCGGCCGGCGACAGCGGCGACTGCGATCGTGCCGATCAGCCCGGCGGCCACGACGAGGGCGAAGGTGAACCAGAAGTCGGTCGGGAAAAGCATGGTGGGCTTCCTTTCCGGTCGATGGGCGCGGCCGGTCGGCCGCGGCGGTCGCTGGCGCCCTCCCGCGACCGCGCAGCGCCGGTTCCGCGACGCCGGCGACGGCCGGGGCAGGGCATACGGGCCGTTCACCCCTCGGCACCTGAGAGCCTCGGCGACGACGCGGGCGTGGAACCCTTTCGTTCTCAGTAAACGGTCGTAATACAAATGTTTACTGAGACGACCCTACGCTCAACTGGTGCGGATTGGCAAACAAGTGTTTACTCATTTCCCGTGAGCCGCACTACATCCGGGTCCCGCGAGGCCCAGAAGCAGAGAACCCGGCAGGCCATGCTCGATGCGGCACTCGGCCTGCTGGAGGACCAGAACATCTCGAGCCTCGGGCTCCGCGAGGTCACCCGCGCCGTCGACATCACACCGGCCGCCTTCTACCGGCATTTCCGCGACATCCCCGACCTCGGGGTGGCGCTGGTCGAGGAGGCGCTGGACAGCCTGCACACCCTGGTGCGGACCGTGCTGGACGCGCCCGTCGAGCAGACCGAGCGCATGGATCGGACGGTGCGGCTGGTCCGCGACTACGTGCGCGAGCACCCCGCGCACATCCGCTTCGTCATGCGCGAACGCCACAGCGGCGTACGGGCCGTGCGGCTGGCGATCGCCTCGCACTTCGACCGGTTCGTGGCGGAGACCGCGGAGGCACTGGCCGAGGACCCCGGGTTCAGCGCCTGGGACGGCCACGATCGAGAGATGCTCGCGGGGATGCTGGTGGAGCAGATGGTGCAGACCGGATCGGCCTTCCTCACCGCCGAGTTGGGCGAGGGTCCGAACGCGGAGAGGGTCGCCGCGACCGCACGCGACCGCCACCGGCTGATCCTCCTCGGCGCCGAGCGCTGGCAGGACCAGACCGACTGACCAACCAGACCGCCCGCCCGACCACCTCTCCGACCGGGCGGTCAACCGGGCGGGGTGCGCCTTGCCGCCACGCCGGGCGGCAGGCGCACCCCGCCACGCATGCCGCCTTCCAGCCGGTCGACCTCCCGACGCCACCCCACCCGAACCACCGCACGCCACCGCACGCCCACCACCCGGAGCCGCACACCCGCCGCCCGGCGTCGCGGCAAGGCGCACCCCGCCCGCTCCGTTGCGAAGGGCCCGGTCCGGGCACGGTCAGCCCTCGGGGGCGGGCTGCCAGCCGTCCTCGTAGCCGGGCGGCCACTGGTACTGCGTCCGCCCGTCGGTGCCGCTGGTGCGGAACGGCTTGCCCGCGGCGTCCACCCGCAGCACCCCGTGCCGACCGCCGCTGGACCACTCCAACTCCAGGTACCAGCTGACGTCCTGCTTCCGGACGCCCGCCTTGAAGAGGAAGACCTCGGGGTCCGACTCGCTGACCTTGTACGGGAAGTCGCGCTGCCCGTTGGCGGGTAAGGGCTCGGGGCGGGCTGCGTCCAGATCCACCGAGAACGCCCGGGTGCGCACCTCGCCGCCGCAACCGATGCCCGTCGCGTACTCGTTCCAGGCGAGCGGCGTTCGGGTCCCGGCGACCCGTACCCGGGCGGCCTCCAGCACGACCGTCTCCTCACCCGTGCCCTGGAGCGTCACCTCCACCAGCTGCTGCTCCGCCGGCACCGCTCCGAAGGCCGTGACCCACGAGGGCGCACCCGACTCGTCGGGCGGCTTGGGCAGTTGTCCTGGTTCGCGGTCGACCAGGAAGTGCTGGGAACACGGGCTCTCGTACACGTACGGGCGCACCCGTGCGGTCACCGGCACACCGCCGGAGTCGGGCCGGTCGGCGTTCCCGTCTCCCGGCTGCGGCTCCCGCGACTCGTCCGGCCCGTCCTCGGGCTGCTTCGAGGGGTCGTCCGTCCTCTCCGCGCCACTGTCGCCCTCAGCCTCGTCGTGCGTCCCCTCCGTGGAGGGGCGCTGCGCGCCGCCGCCACCCGCCGCGGCCCCGGACATGTCCTCGGACCCGCCTCCGGTGTCCCCGCCGATCCAGGCGAGGCCGAGCACCAGCGCGCCCACCGCGGTCGCCGCCCCGCAGCCGAGCGCCAACCGCCTTCTGCGCGCCCGCCGCCGGTCCGGCGGCCCCGCCCCCGGGCCGACGGGTGCGTCGCCCACCGCGTCGAGCTCGCCACCCGGAACGCCGCCGCCCGGAGCGGAAGCACCGGCGCCGGTCGCGGCCGTACCGGCTGTGGCCGCCACCCGGGGCCCCGCCGGCTTCACCGGCGTCCTGCGATCCGCTGCCGACCCGCCCTCGTCCGCCGTTGCGCCGGCAGCCGGGTGCGACGGCGCCTCGGCCCCCTCCTCGGCCGGAATCCCCCGCGCCCCGGTCGAGGTGCTGCCCTCCGGGGCGCTGCCCGGCTTCGGGTCGCTGCGGGCTGCTTCCGGTGGGGACGCCTCGGAGCCCGCTCGTCCGCGCGCGGCGTCGGCGAGGATCCACAGCCGGTGGAGCTCCACCACCTCCTCCGGCCTCGCCCTGCACACCCGCGCCAGCCGCTCGACCGGCGCGAACTCCTGCGGCACCGCGCCGCCGTTCACGTACCGGTGCACGGTGGACGTACTCATGTGCAGCCGTTTGGCCAACGCCCCGTAGCTCAGCCCCGAGCGCTCCTTCAGCTCCCCCAGCCGACGGGTGAACTCCTCTGCCCCCACACATGCCTCCGTCCCAGCGGACCGTTCCAGCCCACCTGCGTTCCCCCTGGTCAGAGCCGGTACAAGCGTTCCAGCGTCCCAACCTCGCAGTAGATGCTGGCAGTTGGGACGACACGCGGTACAGGCTTCGGTCATCCAAGCACGCCGCTCGCCTCCCAGTAGGTGCCGGGCGGAGTGCCACGTTCCACAAACGCCTCCACGCACTCGAAAGGTGCCCCCATGCGCATCCGCAAGCTCCCGGTCGCCATCACCGTCGTACTCGCCGCGCTGACACTCTCGGCATGCGGGGAGGACGAGCCGCTGCGCAGCTCGAACATCCCCGGGCCGTCCACCAGCGCGGAGGACTCCGACAACAGGAACGCCGACGACACAGACAACGCCGAGAACGCCGACAAGGGCCGGAACGACAGCGGCCAGGACGGCCCGAACGCGGGCAAGGCCCCCAACGGGCAGAAGGAGAACGCCTCCGACGACCCGGCACGGGAAGACGGTGGCGCACGCACCGACTGCACCGTCGCCAACACCTCGGTCCGTGCGGCCGAGGTCTCCCGGCCGGTCAACACCGTGCTGCTGACCGTCACCAACACCGGCAGCACCAACTGCGACCTGAAGAACTACCCGTACCTGAAGTTCACCGGCGCGCAGTCCGTACCGCCGCCCATCGAGTCCAGCAAGCCGCAGGCGGTGGTCACCCTCGCGCCGGGCGCGAAGGGGTACGCGGCGATCCGGCTGTCCGCCGCCGACGGCAGCGGCAGCAACGGCTACCGCGCCACCACGCTGGAGGTCGGCTTCCAGAAGGACGGAATGACGAACGTCCGGCTGCCGGCGGGCGGTGTCCACATCGACAGCTCCCTCACCGTCACCTACTGGCAGTCCACCGCCGCCGACGCCCTCATGCACTGAGCCGAGGACCGAGAACGCCGCTTCCGCCGAGGGTTGGGCCTCCCGGCGGGGCGGCCACGTTCCGCCGCTCCCACGGCCGCGGCCGTGTCCCGCGCCCGTACGGCCGCCGCGGTACAAACCGGCGCCTCGGCCCGGCGGCGCTCGTGGGGCACCGCGCACTCAGGCGCGCAGGAGGGCCAGTACGGCGAGGACCCGGCGGTGGCCGTCGGTGTCCACGGGCAGATCGAGTTTGGTGAAGATGTTGCCGATGTGCTTGTTCACCGCCGCCGCGCTGATGAACAGCCGGGCCGCCAGGTTGGCGTTGGACAGACCCTGCGCCATCAGGCCCAGCACCTCCTGTTCGCGGGGGCTGAGCCGCTCCAGCGGGTCGGGACCGCGGCGGAGCAGCTGGTTGATCACCTCGGGGTCCACCACGGTGCCCCCGGCGGCGACCCGTTCGACCGCCGTACGGAAGTCGGCGACCGCAGCGATGCGCTCCTTGAGCAGATAGCCCACCCCGGCGCCGCCCCCGGTGTCCAACAGCCGCGTCGCGCAGGAGCGTTCGACGTACTGGCTGAGCACCAGCACCGGCAGCCCCGGGTGGGCCAGGCGCAGCTCGACAGCGGCCCGCAGCCCGTCGTCGGCGTCGCCCGGCGGCATCCGTACGTCGGTGATCAGCAGGTCGGGCCGCTCGGCGGCCACCGCCGCCACCAGCGCCTCCGCGTCGCCCACGGCGGCGATCACCCGGTGGCCGAACCGGCGCACCAGCTCCACCAGGCCCTCTCGCAGGAGTACGGCGTCCTCGGCGACGGCTACGCGCAGCGGCACGGGATCTCCACATGGACGAGGGTCGGACCACCGACCGGGCTGGAGATGCGCATTCTGCCCTCCAGCGCGGTGAGCCGGTCGGCGAGGCCGGTCAGCCCGGTGCCCTCGTCGGGTTCCGCGCCGCCGCACCCGTCGTCCCCGATCTCCAGCACCAGCAGATCGCTGCGGCAACGGCCGTGCACCCAGGCCCGGTTGGCGCCGCTGTGCCGGGCGACGTTGGTCAGCGCCTCGCTGATCAGGTAGTACGCGCCGGTCTCCAGCGGGCGGGGCAACCGCCGGGGAAGCACGAGGTCGACGTCGACCGGGAGGGGGAAGCGGGCCGCGAAATCCTCGACGGCGGCGGCGAGTCCGTGGTCGGTGAGCACCGGCGGATGCAGGCCGCGGACCAGCGAGCGCAACTCGGCGTGGGTGGCGGCGAGTCGGCGTTCGGCCTCGTCGAGCCCGGTGGCGAGCGGGGAGTCGTCGGGGGCGTCGAGACGCATCAGGCCCAGCGTCACGCCCAGCGACACCAGATGCTGCTGGACGCCGTCGTGCAGATCCCTTTCGATCCGGACGCGTTCGGCGTCGAAGGAGTCGATCAGCCGTGCCCGCGAGGCCCGTACCTCCCGCAGCGCCTCGCCGAGTTCGGCGTCGCGCGGCGCCAGGAAGGTCCGGGCGAACGCCGCCCGCGCGCCCGCCCAGGAGGTGACCGTGTACGGGGAGGCCAGCAGCACGATCGCCCCGAAGACCGTCCACGGCCAGGTCTGGGAGTCCGTGGAGGCGAAGAGCAGCACCGGCAGGCCCAGCGAGAACGCCAGCACCAGCAGGTCCAGCCACCACAGCGCGGCCACCGACAGCAGTGTGAAGAGCAACTCCCGCCACGTCACCTGCTCCCTGAGCCGGGTCGCCGCCCACGCCCGCAACCCCGGTGCCGGGGGCGCACGGTGCGGGTCGGGCAGCGCGTCGAGGTCGACCAGCCGCAACCGACGCCGTTCGACCGCGGCCACGGTCACCGACGACAGCACCACACCGACCAGCGGCGCGACACCGACCAGAACGACCAGCAGCACCACGCCGGCCACCAGACCGGCGGCGAACACCAGCGCGGCCACCGCACCGACCAGCACTCCGCCGGCCAGGTACGCCAGCGACCGCCAGGGCCAGGCGGAGGTCAGAAAGCTGAGCGGGTGCAGGGCCATCGCCTGCCAGGCGGTCCGGGGGCGCATGGTCGGGACGCTACCGCCGCTGCCGCCCGGGCGAAGTAGAGCAGGCTCCACCTTCGAAGGTGGCACAGGCGCCAGTGCGCCCACGGCCGGTCGGGCGGTGGACTCGGCGGCATGGTTCCCACGACACCGACCGGCCCCGCACCGCGCTCCGGCCACCGCTCACCTCTGCCGGGAGCACTGCCCGCACCCACCGACGGCCCCGCGCCCACCAACGCCGTACCCACCGACGGCCCCTGCACCGCCGACGACCCCCGCTCCCCCGGCACCGGCGCCCCGGAGACCGCCCCGGCCCACGCCGTACGACTCGAAGGGGTACGGGTGGTGCACGGCAGCGGCGCACGTGCCGTGACGGCGCTCGACGACGTGTCGATCGCGTTCGCCCGCGGCACGTTCACCGCCATCATGGGCCCCTCCGGCTCCGGCAAGTCGACGCTGCTCCAGTGCGCGGCGGGCCTGGACCGGCCGACTGCCGGGCGCATCGTCCTGGCCGGCCAGGACATCGGCGGGCTCGACGAGAACGCGCGTACCCGGCTGCGGCGGGAACGTGTCGGCTTCGTCTTCCAGGCGTTCAATCTGGTCGAGTCGCTGACCGCGGCGGAGAACGTCGTACTGCCCTCGCGGTTCGGCGGCCGGCGGGTGGACCGCGACCGGGTCGCCGAGGCCCTGCAGGCGGTGGGCCTGGCCGACCGCGCACACCACCGCCCCAGTCAGCTCTCCGGCGGCCAACAGCAGCGGGTCGCGCTGGCCCGCGCGCTGGTCAGCCGACCGGACGTGCTGTTCGCCGACGAGCCGACCGGCGCGCTGGACACCGTGACCTCCGCCGAAGTCCTGCGGCTGATGCGGATGTTGGTCGACGCCCGCGGCGGGACGACGCTGATGGTCACGCACGATCCGGTGGCGGCGGCCGGTGCCGACGTCGTGGTCTTCCTCAAGGACGGCCGGGTCGTCGACCGCCTCGACCTGGGACGCGGCCCGGGCGACGGCGGCGGAGCCCCTTGTCGAAGCTCAGGCGCCCCGCCCCCGCGGGCCCTCACCGAGCGGGTGTCCGTCATCGCCGCCCGTACGACCCGGCTGGAGTCGTGATGCTCGCTCTCGCCAACCTCCGCGAGCACCGCCGTGCCTTCCTCGCCGCCTTCCTCGCCGTGCTGGTCGGCGTCGGGCTCATCACCGCGACGCTGGTCGTCCACGACTCCTCGCTGCCGCGGGTGCCGGACCGCTACTCGGGCACGACGGCGCTCGCCCTGCCGCGCCAGGCCGCCGACACCGACGGCCGGGCACGCGACCGCATTCCGTGGGGCCGGGCCGAATCGGCCGCGCTGGTACGGGAGTTGACGGCCCTGGAGGAGGTGGCTTCGGCGGTGCCGGACCGCTCCTTCTACGCCCAGGCGTTCCTCGGCGGTCGACCTGTCGAGGACGAGGGTGCGTTGGAGGCCGGACACGGCTTCGCCGCCGCCGGCCTCGCCCCGTACCGCACCGTCGAGGGTCGGGCGCCGCGATCGGACCGGGAGGTGGTGGTCGACCGCGCGCTCGGCGTCGCCGCCGGTACGACGCTGACCGTCAACCTCTCCGAGGGCAGGCGCGACTTCACGGTGGTGGGCGCCGTCGACGGGCCGGGCCACTGGTTCACCGACGCCTTCGCCGCCGGTCAGCAGCCGGGGGTACGGGCGATCGGGCTGATCGCCGCCGAGGGAGTCTCCGACGCGGAACTGGCCGCCGCGGCCGAGCCGGTGCTCGACGGCACCGGCACCGTCGTCGTCGGTGACGGGCGGTCCGCCGCCCAGCCGGCCCATCTCGCGCACAAGCGGTTCCTTGGTTCCCAACTGCTCGGCGCGATGGCCCTGTTGGCGCTGTTCACCACGGTGTTCACGGTCGCCGCCACGCTCGCACTCGCCACCGGGCTGCGCCGCCGCGAACTGGGACTGCTGCGCGCACTGGGCGCCTCCCCCGGCTGGATTCGCCGCATGATCCTCGGGGAGGCCGCGCTGGTGGCGGTGGCGGGCTCGGCAGTCGGGCTGCCGGTGGGGCTCGCCGGCGCGCCGCTGCTGCTCTCGGTCCTGCGCCGGCTGGGAGTCGCCGCTCCGGACCTGGCCCTGCGGGTGTCGGCGTGGCCGCTGTTGACGGCCACCGGGATCGGTGTCGCGGTGTGCGTGCTCGGGGCCTGGACGGCGGCGCGGCAGGCGGCGCGGGTCGCCCCGCTGGAGGCGATGCTGCCCACCCGCGGCGCCAACAGGCCGCTGAGCCGGGCGCGTACGGTCTGCGGTCTGGTGGCGCTCGCCGGCGGCGGCGCACTCACCGGCACCACCGCGGTCACCAGCGCCGACGACCGGGTGAACGCGGCGCTCTCGGCGACCATGGTGCTGACTGTGGCCGCCGCACTGCTGGCCCCGGTGGTCGTGGGGCCGCTCGCCCGCGCCCTGACCCGGCCGTTCGCCCGTTGCCGCAGCGCCCAACCGTTGCTGGTGCGCAGGGAGTTGACCGCCCACCCGGGGCGCGCCGCCGCGCTGGCGGCGCCGGTGATCGCCGCGGTCGGCTTCGCGGTGCTGCTGACCGGCACCGTGGAGACGATGCGGGTCGCGTACCCGGCCGGCGAGGCGCTGAAGCTGGCGGGCCGGGTGATCGTGGTGCCCGACGGAACCCCCGGAAACAGCGAGGAGGTGGTAGAGGCGCATCCGGTCGGCAGGGCGGCGGTCCCGACCCGTGCCTTCGTCACGCCCGAAGGCGCGGCGGAGCCGACCGTCGTGGACGTGATCGGCTCCCGGGACCCGCGCTGGAGCGCGCCGGGCAGCGCCGTGCTGGGCGCCCGTACGGCCGACGACCTCGGACTCCGCACCGGCGACCGGGCTCCGGTGCGGTTCGCGGACGGACGCACCGTGGTGCTGCGGGTCGCCGAGGTGCTGCCCGACGATCCCGCCCGCGGGGACTTCGTCGTCGCACGCTCGGTGGTGCGCGAGCACGATCCGGCGGCGCTCACCGACGACCTGTTCGTACCCGCGGCGCACGCGCCCGCGTCGGCGCACCCCGGTACCGCCGTGCACGACGCGGTCCGGTTCGCGCTGGAGGACTACCGCGTCGACGCCGAACTCACCGAGAGCCTGACGTGGTTGCTGGTCGCGGTCGCCGTCGGGTACAGCGCGATCGCGGTCGCCAACGGCACGGCCGCCGCCACGCACAGCCGCCGCCGCGATCTGGCGGTGCTGCGCGCGACCGGGGGCACCCGACGCCAACTGCTGCGCACGGCCGCCGCCGAGACCGCCCTGGTCGTGGGCGTGGGCGGGCTGCTCGGTGTCGCGGTCGCCGTGCCGCCACTGCTCGGCATGGCCTCCGGTCTCTCCCAGCTCACCGGCGTCGGCGTCGGTCTGCGGCTGAACCTGCCGGCGGTCGTCGGAGTCGTGGCGGCCACCCTGCTGGTCGCGGTCGTCGCCGCACTGGTCACCGTCCACCGCGCACTGCGCCCGACGCCCCGCTGACGGCTCGCCCGACCGCGGGCCACCGGCCCCCTCGCATCGGTCGGGCCACCGGCCACCGGCCACCGGCGCGAGGGGCCGTACCGGCGGAGGCCGTACCGCGGCGCGCGAGGGGCGTGCTCCGGGCGGAGCGCGCCGCCCGAAGTACGCCCCGCCTGCCGGCCCGGCCTGCCGGCGGGACCCACGGCCCGCTCCTCTTTCAACAATCCGGTGTACGGCGTTTCGAATCGGCAAAGCGGGGCCGCCCGAAGCGATTTGCGCGAGGGCATTTACCACACCGTCGGGGATATCTGCACAGCTCCCCGAATCAAGGCGGCAGCTAGCTGCCATTTGCGGAACGCAAGATTCCGCTACTCGTCGTCGAACACCCACCGGATAAGCCACACCAACACCTGCCGCACCTCGCGCGCACAGACGTTTCGGCGGAGATTCACACGCCATGAATTGCGCCGGGCACGCACTCCCACAAGCCCTCTCCCGCCCTGCGCGCCCCTCCCGCAGGGTGGTGCGCGCACCTCTCCCTCCGGTCACAAAAAGCCAGGTGGGAGACCCATTTGCCGCGGTCGAAGTCCGTCCGGTCCGACAGTGCGAGGCCCGTCTGCGACGGGCGGGCGACGGAGCGGGAAGCGCTGTCCGTAACGCCGAACATAAAGATCAGAATTAGCCGGTCAACCGGATTCGAGTGTGCAGATTCGGCCACCATGACCGGGCCCGGTGTCACGCCTCCGATTCCGGGGAAGCTTCTGTCGTTACGGGAACTCCACCCACTTCGCATTCCATCAAAAGCGCAGCTCAGGAACTTGATTGTCACTGGCCCTGTTCTCATGCATACTGACGTCGGTTCACGTGTGTAATCCGAAGGGCGGTTGGCGTGTCGGTGCGACGGTTACCTTTACTCTCGGACGGTCGGCATTCCAGTCGCGCACCGGAGACCTGTTTATTCCGATGCGGTAATGCCTGCGCCGGACACGCACCCAATACCTCTGGAAACCGCTACTTCGGCAGCGTGCTGCGCGAGTCCATCTCCCGCCGAAACCTGCTCGGCGCGGGAGCCGTCGCTCTCGCCGCCCCGCTGATTCCCGCCGCCTCGGCCGCCGCGGCGGAAAGCGCGGGAAACACCAGCCCCTCAGCAGGCACAGCAGGCACCGCAAGCGCCGGATCACCGGCCGGCGCCCACCCGGGCTTCCCCGCGGTCCCGCCCGACAGCGGGGACCGCGTCACCGTCCCGGAGGGCTTCGAGTACGACGTGCTCATACGCTGGGGCGACCCGGTGCTCGCCGGGGCCCCGTCCTTCGACTTCGACAACCAGACGGAAGCCGCGCAGTCCGGCCAGTTCGGCCCGAACAACGACTACTGCGCCCTCGTTCCGCTGCGCTCCGACGGCCGATGGCTCATGGTGAGCAACCACGAGTACGTCAACGAGCTGCTGATGTTCCCCGGTTGGGACCCCGAGGGCCCCTCGGAGGAGCATGTCCGCACCTCCTGGGCGGCGTACGGGATGTCCGTGGTGCTGGTCGACCGCCGGCGCGAGGGCGGTCGGATGCGGGCCAGGTCGTCCTCCCGCTGGAACCGCCGCATCACCCTGCACACCCCCTTCGAGATGCGCGGCCCGGCGGCGGGTTCGCCGCTGCTGCGCACCGGGGCCGACCCGACCGGCCGCACCGTGCTCGGCACCATGGCCAACTGCGCGGGCGGTACGACCCCGTGGGGCACCGTGCTCTCCGGCGAGGAGAACGTGCACATGCCGTTCGCCCACGCGGAGAAGCCGACAGACCCGCTGGTGAAGGAGGGCCTGGAGCGCTACGGGTTCGCCGAAGGGGCTTCGCTGCGCGCCTGGGAGAAGTACGACGAGCGGTTCGACCTCGGCAAGGAGCCGCACGAGGCGCACCGGTTCGGCTGGATCGTCGAGGTCGACCCCTCAGACCCCGATTCGGTGCCGGTCAAGCACACCGCCCTCGGGCGCTTCAAGCACGAGGGCGCGACGATCAGCGTCGCCCCCGACGGCCGCGTGGTCGCCTACATGGGCGACGACGAACGCTTCGAGTACGTCTACAAGTTCGTCTCCGACGGGCGGATGCGCAAGGGCGACGACTGGGCGGCACAGCGCCACAACATGGGCCTGCTGGACTCCGGCACCCTGTACGCGGCGCGCTTCACCGGCGACAGCCCGGCGGAGGAGATCGACGGTTCCGGGGAGCTGCCCGCCGACGGCGAGTTCGACGGCACCGGCAACTGGCTGCCGCTCGCCCACAACGACCGCAGCTTCGTCTCCGGCATGACCAGCGACGAGGTCTACGTCTTCACCCGGATCGCGGCCGACCGCGCGGGCGCGACCAGGATGGACCGCCCGGAGGATGTGGAGGCCGACCCCCGTACGGGACGTGTCTACGCGGCGCTGACCAACAACGACTACCGCGGCGCCGCGGGCCAACCGGGCCCCGACGAGGCCAACCCCCGCAAGGACAACCGCGACGGGCACGTGCTGGAGCTCTGCGAGCGCAGGGACGATCCGACCTCGGAGCGCTTCGTCTGGCGGCTGATGCTGGTCTGCGGCGACCCCGAATCGCCGAGCAGCTACTACGCCGGCTACGACAAGTCCCGGGTCAGCGCGATCTCCTGCCCGGACAACCTCGCCTTCGACGCCGCGGGCAACATGTGGATCGCGACCGACTCCGGCGGCCGGGGCGGCGTCAACGACGGGCTCTACATGGTGCCGCTCAGCGGCCCCGAGCGCGGCCGGGTCCAGCGCTTCCTCACCATCCCGGCCGGCGCGGAGTGCTGCGGTCCGGTGGTCGGCGAGGACCATGTGCTGGTCTCGGTCCAGCACCCCGGAGAGGTGCCCGACGCCACCCCGGAAAACCCCGCCTCCCACTGGCCCGACGGTGCCGACTCGCAGCCCAGGGCCGCGGTGATCGCCGTCCGCAGGAAGGACGGCGATCACCGCGGCCCTGGGCTGCGAGTCGGCACCGTCGGGCCAGTGGGAGGCGGGGTTTTCCGGGGTGGCGTCGGGCACCTCTCCGGGGTGCTGGACCGAGACCAGCACATGGTCCTCGCCGACCACCGGACCGCAGCACTCCGCGCCGGCCGGGATGGTGAGGAAGCGCTGGACCCGGCCGCGCTCGGGGCCGCTGAGCGGCACCATGTAGAGCCCGTCGTTGACGCCGCCCCGGCCGCCGGAGTCGGTCGCGATCCACATGTTGCCCGCGGCGTCGAAGGCGAGGTTGTCCGGGCAGGAGATCGCGCTGACCCGGGACTTGTCGTAGAAGTCCGCCGCCGGTGAGAAATTGACCGAGGACTGCATCTCCACCTGTTTCCACCTACTTGTCGTCAGTGCATGGAAAGGACTGCGTGAAAAGGCGGGGACAGTCTCCTGCCACTGCTTTTCCGCATGACGCGCAATGTGCGAGCACAGAGGAACGGCCGGCACACTGCTGGCATTTCTCCGCGCATTCTCCGAACAGCCGCGGTATCGGGCCGACGTCATTCGAAGAGGCGGGACACGGGGCACCCCGGCGGGGTTCTGGTGTACGAACGGTTCGGAGCGACCGACCGGCGGCTCACCCCCGGACGCGGCGCCCGGGCGGACCGGGGGTGAGCCGCCGGTCGGTCGCTCCGAACCGTTCGTACACCAGAACCCCGCCGGGGTGCCCCGTGTCCCGCCTCTTCGAATGACGTCGGCCCGATACCGCGGCTGTTCGGAGAATGCGCGGAGAAATGCCAGCAGTGTGCCGGCCGTTCCTCTGTGCTCGCACATTGCGCGTCATGCGGAAAAGCAGTGGCAGGAGACTGTCCCCGCCTTTTCACGCAGTCCTTTCCATGCACTGACGACAAGTAGGTGGAAACAGGTGGAGATGCAGTCCTCGGTCAATTTCTCACCGGCGGCGGACTTCTACGACAAGACCCGGGGCGGCGAGGCCCGGGGCCGGAGGATCGCCCCCGCCGTGGCGTCCCGCACGTCCAAGGGCGAACTTATCCTGGACGCGGGCATGGGCACCGGCGTGGTCGCGCTGGCCCTCTCCGAGCAGGGCTACCCGGTGGTGGGAATCGACCTCTCCCACTCGATGCTGACCAAGGCAGTCGGCCGGGTGGGCCAGGTGGCCGCCGCCGCCTCGCTGGAGGATCTTCCGTTTCCCGACGAGACGTTCAGCCAGGCGTACAGCGTCTGGGTCACCCATGTCGTCGGTGATCTGCGCAAGGGCCTGTCGGAGGTGTACCGGGTGCTGAAGCCCGGCGGACGCTACGTCGTCATCCCCGGCATGATCCTCTTCGACGACCACCCGGTCAGTCAGATCATGGAGACCATCCAGTCCCGCACCGCGGAGGCGGACGACCGCGCGAACCGCATCGTGCCGCTGGCCGAGTCGGTCGGCTTCAAGGCGGTGGAGGTCGGCGAGCTGGAGGCCGCCACTCACGAGCACAGCCCCGAGACGATCGCCTCCGGCCTGGAGCAGCGGATGTTGTACCACCTGTGGGCGGTCGACGACTCGGTCTACGAGGAGAAGGTCGAACCGCTGGTGC
The DNA here is from genome assembly GCF_018101125.2 of Streptomyces tardus. GTDB lineage: Bacteria > Actinomycetota > Actinomycetes > Streptomycetales > Streptomycetaceae > Streptomyces > Streptomyces tardus. The sequence goes on from NZ_JAELVF020000001.1 coordinate 1,213,055, forward strand.
GGGAGCTGCGCGCGCTGCCCGACCCGGAGGCGCCGGTCGTGCGGCAGACCCGCCGGCAGATCCTGGTGCTGGAGAAGCCGGCATGAGCGGCTCGCAGATCACCCCCGCGGACCTCGCGCAGCAGCTGTCCGCCGATCCGCTGATCGCCATGATCACCGAGCCCGAGTCGCCCGCCGTGCCCACGGTGACCGAGGAGTTGGGCAGGGCCGGCATCCGCGCCGTGGAGATCACGCTCACCTCGCCGAACGCGCTGCGCACGCTCAGCGAGAGCGTCGCCACCGAGGCGACGCTGGTGGGCGCGGGCACCATCCGCGACGCCGAGACCGTCAAACGCGCGGTCGACGCGGGGGCGCACTACCTGCTCACCCCCGGGGTGATTCCCGAGGTGCTCGCCGCGGCGGGCGACCTGGGAGTCCCGGTGGTGTGCGGCGCGTTCACCACCACGGAGGTGATGGAGGCGCACCGGCTGGGTGCGGCGCTGGTCAAGCTCTTCCCCGCCCGGATGGGCGGACCGGCCTACCTCGCCTCGCTCACCATGGCGTTCCCCGACATCCCGATCGTGCCGACCGGGGGCATCACCGCCGACGACCTCGCGGACTACTTCGCGGTGGGCGCGCACGCGGCGGCCCTCGGCAGGCCGTTGGTCGGCGACTCCCTTCGGGGCGGGGACCTCACCGGCGTCCGGGAGCGCTCGCAGGCGCTGCTGGAGGTCGCCCGGTCCGCGCGACCGGAGTAGCTCCGCCCCGCACCGCCAGTTGTTCCGTACGGCCTGCTCGTCCGCACTTCCTCATCCGCAGTTCGCCCGTCGCCGTGCGGCGGCGGCGAACTGCGGCCTGCCCGGCGAAAGGAAGATCACGTGCGTTTGGACCGGTCCTTCGAGCTCGACCGCAAGGCCGAGCAGATCGATGCTCTGGCAGCCAAGAGAAAGAACGTCATCGCCTCCGACCAGATGGTCGAGGGCCGCTACCCCGTCTTCGCCGAACGAGCCGCGGGCGCCCACTTCTGGGACGTGGACGGCAACAAGTACCTCGACTTCTTCCTCTCCTACGGCACGGTCATCCTCGGCCACGCCGACCCGGACGTGGACGACGCCGTGGTGCGGGAGATCCGGCGCGGCTTCGCGGTGGGCCTGATGAAGCCCGTGCAGACCGAACTCGTCGAGGAGCTCCTGGAGATCATCCCGGGCGCCGAGATGGGCATGCTGCTCAAGACCGGTTCGGACGCGACCGGTGCGGCGGTACGGCTCTCCCGTGCGTTCACCGGACGCGACCGGGTGGTGCGCTGGGGCTACAACGGCTGGCACGACTGGTGCGCCCAGTGGGACAACGGCATCCCGGAGGCGAGCCGCGAGCTGGTCGACACCTTCACCTACAACGACCTGGACTCGCTGCGGGCGCTCTTCGAGCGGCACCCCGACGGCATCGCCTGCGTGGTGATGATGCCCTTCATGGTCGAGGCTCCCGAGCCCGGCTTCCTGGAGGGCGTGCGCGAACTCACGCGCGAGTACGGGGCGTTGCTGGTCTTCGACGAGATCCGCTCGGCCTTCCGGCTGGCGCTCGGCGGCGCGCAGGAGCACTACGGCGTGACCGCCGACCTGGTGACGCTCTCCAAGGCGTTCGCCAACGGGTACGCCGTATCGGCACTGACCGGCCGGGCCGACGTGCTGCGAACGCTGGAGAAGGTGCACATCTCCTCCACCTACTACTCCAACGCCGACGCCATGGCGGCAGCGCTGGCCACCATCCGCAAGCTGCGGTCGGGCGACCATCTGGCCCACATCTGGCGGCTGGGCGAGCGGCTCCAGAACGGGCTGCGCGAACTGACCGCCAAGAGCGGCGTCCCGGTGGCGGTGGTGGGCCATCCGCCCATGCCCTTCCTGGACTTCGCGATGGGCAGCGAGGACGACAACCAGAGCGCGAAGCGGGTCTTCTACGCGGCGACCATCGCCGAGGGCGTCTTCTTCCACCCCAACCACCACTGGTTCGTCTCCGCGGCCACCACCGAGGCGGACATCGACCAGGCGCTGGACGCCGCCCGCAGCGGGTTCGAGGCGCTGGTGGCCGCGGGCTGGACGACCGAGGCCCTGGGAGCGCGGTCATGAGCGGCACCACTCCCCCGGTCCCACCGGACACCTCCGCGCCCGGTCAACTGCCGGACGCCGCCGCGGACTCGAGCGCAGCCGGGCCCCCGGGCGCCGACCACGGGTGGGGCATGCGCAACCCGCGCACGGTCACCGAGCGCCACTGGGCCGAGGAGCAGGAGGTCATCGGCCCCGGGCTCCAGGCGGTCATGCTGCTCTCCCGGCTCTGTGTGGAGTCCGCCGACGGCGCCGAGCTGACGGACGTCGACGGCAACCGCATCCTCGACTTCCAGGGCGCCGGCGGCGTCAACTCCCTCGGCCACGCCGAGCCCCGCTTCGTCGCGGCGATGGCGCAGGAGCTGGGCCGGGCCACCGCGGGGGCCTTCGGCACGCCGGCCCGGCTGGAAATGGCCCGCATCCTGCGGGACTTCCTGCCCGAGGACCTGGACACCGTGCAGCTCTACAGCGGTGGCACCGAGGCGGTGGAGGCCGCGCTGCGGCTGGCCAAGTCGGTCACCGGGAAGCACGAGTTCCTCTCCTTCTGGGGCGGCTTCCACGGCAAGACGATGGGGTCGCTGGCGCTGACCGCCGGTGCGCGCTCGGGGCTCGGGCCGCTGCCGCCGGGCTACTTCTCGACGCCGTACGCCAACTGCTACCGCTGCCCGTTCAAGCTCCGTGCCCCGGAGTGCGGGTTCGCCTGTGTCGACCACGCCCGCAAGGTGGTCAAGGAGAACAGCACCGGCGCGATGGCCGCGATCGTCGTCGAACCGGTGCAGGGACGTTCCGGCAACGTCGTTCCCCCGCCCGGCTACCTCTCCGCGCTGAAGGAGGTCGCCGACGAGTTCGACGCCCTGCTGATCTCGGACGAGATGATGACCGGTTTCGGCCGGACCGGCGCTCCGTTCGCCTACCAGCACGAGGACGTCCGGCCCGATGTGCTCACGGTCGGCAAGGGCATGGGCGGCGGCTATCCGGTGACCGGGGTGATCGCCTCCGCGCAGACCATGGCGGCCGAGCCCTTCTCCGAACCGAGCGCCAGCTCCTCCAGCTTCGGCGCCTTCCCGATGGCCTGCCGTGCGGTGGGCACCACCACCGACATCCTGGTGCAGGACAAGCTGGTGGAGAACGCCGCCGAGCGCGGGCGGGAGATGCTCGCCATGCTGCGCCCGCTCGCGGAGACCGCCCCGCTGGTCGGTGACGTGCGCGGCGCGGGCCTGGCCATCGGCATCGAGCTGGTGGTCGACAAGCAGACCCGCGAGCCGGCGCCCAAAAGCCTGGTGCAGCGCGTCTACCTCCAGCTGATGGAGGCCGGCGTGCTGGTCATGCTCGGCGGCAACACCCTGCGGCTCTACCCGCCGCTGTCGATCGACGCACATCGGGCCGAGACCGCGGTGGGCGTCATCTGCGAGGTCCTCAACTCCGCAGGGGAGGACCGATGAGCGGCGCACTCGATCCGGCCGCCCTGCTGGCGGTCGCCGAGGAGGCGGCCACCGGGGCCGCCGAGGAACTGCTGCGGCGGCGCGGCGCCGTCCACGAGGTGGCGACCAAGGAGAACGACTCGCTGGTCAGCGACGCCGACACGGCCGCGGAACGGCTGGTGCTCGGCGTACTGCGCGACCGCACCCCAGGGTTCGGCATCGTCTCGGAGGAGGCGGGCGCCGACGTCGTCGAGGGTGCGCCGTGCTGGATCGTCGACCCGCTGGACGGCACCACCAACTACTTGCGCGGGCTGCCGGACTACGCGGTCGCCCTGGCCCTGGTCGAGGAAGGCCGCACGATCCTGTCCCACGTCGTGCTGCCCGACTCCGGCACGCGGTTCACCGCGCTGGCCGGGCAGGGCGCGTACCGCGACGGACGGCGGATCTCGGTCACCCGGGAGGCCCCGGGACGGTCGCTGACCGGTACCGGCTTCGGTACGGCCGGGGTGGTGCGCGAGGCGCAGCGCTCGGTCGCCGACAGCCTGCTGCGGGGCGGCTTCGAGATCCGCGAGCCGGGCAGCGCTTCGGTCGGTCTGTGCCGTACGGCCTGCGGTTCCTACGACGGCTATCTGGAGTTCGGCATCGAGGTGTGGGACACCGCTCCCGGAGCGCTGCTGGTCGAGGAGGCCGGCGGCACGGTGACGGGTTGGGGCGGTGTGCCCTTCGACCCCTCGACCGGTGATCTGGTCGCCGCCGCGCCCGCGGTGCACGCACGGCTGGTGGAGGCGGGCGGCGCACGGCCGCCCGTGCCGGTGACAGGAGGTGCGGTGTGAACATGCCCCTGAAGGTGGCCCTTTCGGGCTTCGGCACCTCCGGCGGCGCACGGCTCGCCGGCTACCGCTCGGTGGCCGGCGCGGAAGTGGTCGCGGTGGTGGACCCGGGCGAGCAGGCCCGCGCCCGGGCGGCCCAACTGCTGGACGGCGGGCGGGTGTTCGGCTCCCTGGAAGAGCTGCTCGCCTCGCCGACCGGTGCCGCGCCGGACGTGGTCGACATCTGCAGCCCGCCGGTCTTCCATGTGCCGCAGACCAGGGCGGCGCTGGCCGCCGGTGCCCATGTCATCTGCGAGAAGCCGGTCGCGGTCACCGGCGAGGAGGCGCGCGGCCTGGTGGAGCTGGCGCGCTCGCGCGGCCGGCTGCTCTTCCCGTTCCACAACTACGGGACGTCGCCGGTGATGCGCGAGCTGTCGACCGCGGTGGAGGAGGCCGGGATCGGCCGGCTGGAGTCCGCCGTCTTCCGTATCCTGCGCGACCGGCACGCCCGCGGTGTCGCCGGCTTCGCGCCGGACTGGCGACGGTCCCGCGAACTGGCGGGCGGCGGCATCCTGTTGGACCACGGCACGCACTGCGTCTACATGGCGCTGCGGCTGTTCGGCAGACCGCCCAAGCAGGTCTCCTGCACGGTCGGGCGGGCCGGCGGCGATCCGGCGGCCGTCGACGAGGAGGCCCGGCTGCGGCTGGACTTCGGCGACTCGCACTGCGACATCGAGCTGAGCTGGACCAGCGGAGTGCGCTCCAACCACTACTCGGTGCACGGTTCCGGCGGTTGGCTGCGGATCGACGACGGAGTCGTCGAGAGTGCGGCGGGCGGCAGCACCCACCGTCGGAATCTGGTCTCCCCGAGCAAGGACCAGACGCATCTGGAGTGGTTCCCGCCGATGTACCGCGAGTTCCGCGGCGTGCTCGCCGATCCCGTGTCCTGGCACCGGCCGGCGACGGAGATCGTCGAGACCGCCCGGGTCGTGGAGTGCGCGTACGCCTCGGCCGCCGCGGGCGGTCCGGAAGTGCCGCTGTGAGCACGGTGCGTGCCGCCCTCGCGGCGGCACGCACCGCTTCGTTCAGCCGGCGGCAGGCAGCCCGATCGCTCGGGTGAGCAGCGGTGCCTCCTCGGTCAGGTTGTCCAGCGCCGTGGAACGTTCATGGGAGGCGAAGTAGTGGCAGATCACACGGTCTTCCCGGTCCGGGAGCCACTCCAGGCGGCCCGACCGGTAGGGCTCCTCCAGGCTCTGCGAGGCCGTACCGAGCCGACCGCCGAGCAGCGAGTACGACATCTGCGTCACATAGCGCGGCGCGAAGCTGATCTCCCGGGGCAGTCCGGCCAGGGTGCGCTCCAGGAAGTCGGCGTCGAAGAAGCGGATCCGGTCCACGGCGGAGAACCCGCAGCACATGTACGACACATGGGGCACACCGGGCAGGTGGTCGGGTATCCAGTGCACGCCCTGCGGCTCCCAGCCGAACTCGGGCGAGTAGAGGAAGGCGGGGCGCTCGTCCACCGGGGCGGCGGCCCAGTCGATCAGCCGCTGCGGGCGGGTCAGGAAGACCACGTCGCTGTCCATGCTCACCACCGACCGGCTCTCGGCGAGCAGGAAGTAGTCGACCAGCTGGAGGATGCGGACGTTGTTCTGCCGCACCGCGGCGAGCACCGGACGGTCCGCCAGCAGCTCGGCCACCCGGGCGTCCGCCTCCGCGCGCTCGATGACCCGCACTCCGGGCACCAGCCGCTTCAGCCGGGCGACGTCGACGGCGGTCAGCGTGCCGTCGTCGTGCACGACGGGCGTGACCTCCGGCCAGCAGCGGGCCAGCGACTTCACCGCGAAGAGGTACAGCGGCACGTGGTCGGACGAGACCAGGCTGTGCACCTCCACGTCGTGGCTTCCGGTGAACTCCGGGACCCGGGTGCCGAAGAGGCCGCGGGTGACGGAGAACGCCGTACCGGCGCCGCCGGAGCGCTCGGCTCCGTGGGGGGAGGCGGTCTCGGTCTGGCTCATACGGATCTCCTTGAACAAAGGGGGAGGAACATGGACGTACCGGTTGATTATTCTCAACTAACTTCAGAAAGAGAAGAGTTGACGTGGCTTCACTTCTCCGGGAACCAGGCGGAGGTGGTGCGGGAGGCGATGGCGCTCCTCGTCCCCGGACCGACGGACCTGCCCGGCGAACAGGAGCCCGGCGCCCGTGAGGCCGACGCGGTCCGCTACGCCGACCGACTGCTCGGCGCCTTCCGCACCGAGCCACCGCTGATCTACGCGGCCGGCTCCGGCAGCGCCCACGTACCGCTCTCGCCGGAGCAGCGGCACGGCTGGCTGATCCGGGTGCGGGAGTTGCAGGACGCCTACCGCCAGGGCACCGCGCTCCTGGACCGGCTCGCCGACGGCGACTTCGCCGACGCCGACCCCGAGGTGCGCCACCGCGCACTGCGCGACCCCCGGGCGCACACCTTCCGCGGACTGCTCTTCGACCACGCGATCGAGGGAACGTACGGCGATCCCGTCTACCGCGGGCGCCCGGCCCCCGGCAGCACGGTGCTCCCCACCCCGCCCCTGCCTCCGCCCTCTGCACCGGGAAGCACCGAGTCCTCGGAGAGCGCCGCGCCCGCGCCCGCGCCCGCGCAAACCGCCGCGCCCGCCCCGTACGGCGTGGAGACCACCGCGCTGCTGCGGGACTTCACCGCCGCCGCGCGCCGGGTGGTACTGGGCGGCGACGATGGCTGAGCGTGCGGTGGTGGTCGGCAGCGGCCCGGGCGGATCGGTCGCCGCGATGGTGCTGGCCGAGCGGGGCTGGGACGTCACGGTGCTCGAACGCGGCCCCAGCCACTTCGACGACCTCGCCGAAGCAGTCCCCTCGCACCGCTTCTCCTCCGACGAGGTCAAGGGGCCGGTCCGGGGCTTCGAGTACCCGGACGTGCTGGCCGAACCGCGCGTCTACGAGGAGCGCCGCCCCGGCGGCGGGCGCCACACCGGCTTTGTCAACGCGCTGCCGGCCACCGTGGGCGGCGGCTCGGTGCACTGGGACGCCAAGACTCCCCGGCTGTGGGACCTGGACTTCGCCAAACGCTCGCTGCTCGGCCCGCTGCCGGACGCCGACGTACGGGACTGGCCCTTCGACTACGCCGAACTCGCTCCGCACTACGACGAGATGGAGCAGATCCTCGGCGTCCAGGGCTCGCTGGCGCAGCTGCCGCACTCCCCCACCCTGCGGCACGCCCCGCGCGGCGCCGACTTCCCGATGCCGCCGGGGCCCGACCAGTCCTCCTCGCTGCGGATCGCCGACGCGGCCCGCTCCCTGGGGCTGCGCCCCTTCCCGATGCCGATGGCCGCCAACTCCCGCGCCTACGACGGCCGTCCGGCCTGCTTCGACTGCGGTGCCTGCTGCGGCTACGGCTGCCCCAACCAGTCGCGGGGCAGCGCGCTGGTGCCGCTGAGGCGGGCGGTGCTGGCCGGCGCCGAGGTGATCCCGCACGCCACCGCGACCCGGGTGCGGTACGAGGGACGGCGAGCCCGCTCGGTGGTGTGGCGGGACGCGGCGGGCCGGGAGCACGAGCTGCCCGCCCGCCGGGTGGTCCTGGCCGGGTCCGCGGTGGAGACCTGCCGGCTGGCGCTGCTCTCCGAACTCCCGGACCCGGCCGGGCTGGTGGGCCGGTACCTGATGTTCCACTGGTACTCGGTCGCCTACGGGCTCTTCGCGGGCGAACGGGTGCGCGGCGAGCGCGGCCGGAACATCACCCACGCACTGGACGACTTCGCCGACCCCGACCACCCCGGCGCCCGGGCCGCCGCGCAGGACGCGGGACTGCCCTACTTCCGCGGCGGCGTGGTGGAGCTGGGCGGCACACCGCTGGGCCGGGTGGCCGAGGGCCGGGTCTACCGGCGGCTGCTGCCGGAGCTGGCCGAGGTGCCGTACGGCGCGGCGTTCAAGCGGCTGATGCGCGAAAGCCCGCTGCGCGACCGGCTGTTGGGCGTTCAGATGCACGGCGAGGACGTCCCCCAGCGGGAGAACACGGTGACCCTCGACCCGCACCTGCGGGACTGGCGCGGCGTCCCCGTGCCCCGCATCCGCTGGGCGCCGCACCACCACGAGACGACGGCCCAGCGCTTCTACCTGCCCCGGCTCGCGGCGCTGCTGCGCGCGGCCGGCGCCGACGCCGTCGCCGCGCTCCCGGAGACCCGCTCGGCGGCCTTCCCCGACGAACCGGCCTTCGTGCCGGGCAACTTCCACACCCTCGGCGGGATGCGCATGAGCGAGGACCCCCGCTCCGGCGCCACCGACGGCGAGGGCCGGCTGCACGGCATGGACAACGTCTTCGCCGCCGACGGCAGCCTCTTCCCGGGCTCCGGCGCGCACAACCCGACTCTGACGCTGATGGCGACCGTACTGCGGAACACCAGGAGGACGACGTGACCGACCACAGTCCCGCACCCCGGGCCGCGACACCGCGCCCGCGCGCACCCGAGTACGCCTTCGACCCGGCGGCGGCCCTGGGCTGGAAGAACATCGGACTGGACGGACTGGGCTGCTTCCTGCGCTCCGTCGAGGCGGTGCTGGTGGGGCACGGCTACGGGGGGAGGGAGATCGCGCAGGGCATGGCCGTACCGCTGGACCTGGTGCGGCGCGGCGAGTGGTACGGGCCGATGAGCGAGTTTCCCGCGTGCACCGTGCGCTGGCACCTGGCCGGGATCGGCGACGGAGACCGGCAGTGGCCGCTCGTCGCCGAAGCGCTGGAGTCCGGCGCCCCGGTGGTGCTGATGCCCGACGGTTTCCACTGGCCGGGCGACGAGTACGAGGGCCGCGAGCACTTCCACCACCACATGGTGCTGGCCCACCGCCTCGACGAGCAGGGCCTGCATCTGCTGGACATCGACGCCCCGGCCGCCGAAGGGTACCGCCGGATCGTCGAGGTCGACGCCGAGCTGCGGATGTCCTGTTCGCGTGTCGCGCTGGTCGAGGACGTCACGCCCCCGCGCGAGCGCCCCGCCGAGGAGGTCGCCGAGGCGCTGCTCCCCTCCTCACTGGCCGCCCTCGCCGAGGACATCGCCGAACTCCGGGCGTTCCACGGCCGGGTGTGGTCCGGCGGCCCGCTGCCGGTACTGGTCGCCAAGGGCATGGACGTCCTGGTCCTCGGCGACATCCAGCCTCAGCTCTTCCTGCTCGGCCACGCCCTCGCCGGCGCGGAAACGGAGTCGGTGCGGCGCGTCTCGCAGGCCGCGCTGACCGCGGCAGGACGGGCGCAGAAGCTCGGCCTGCTCCTGCTCGGCCTGCACCGTTTCCAGGCCGAGGGGGTCTACGCCGTCGCCCACGAGGAGATCTCCCTGCTCGCGGACAGCCTGGAAGGACTGCTGGGCGAGATGCACCGCTGGCACGGGAGCGAACGCCCCCCGGCGGCCGAGACGGACGGCGAACGCATCACCCGCCGGCTGCTCGGCGAGACGCAGTGGTGCTTCGGCGCGGGAAAACCGTTGGAGAACATCGCCATCGGATAACCGAGCGGCTCATGGAAACGCCTTTCCCAAGGCCCTGTGGAGTGAAATCCCATGGGGTCCGAAAAGCGTTTCCCGATGCAATTTCCTTGACTCAGTAAAACCGTTGACAGCATTCTTCGCCGGGCATAGCGTCTGCTCGTGCCCGGCCGCGCCGCACTATCGGCGCACCGGTGAATCATTGTTCGCTTTCGGTGAGGAGAGCAGTGGTATGGGTTCGGACGGCGAGATACTCCAGGAAATTCGTACAGTCCTGGTGGAGCAGTGCGACACCGCACCGGATCGGGCGGCGGAAATCACCCTGGACGACCCGGTGTCCGCGCTGGAACTGGACTCGATCACCATGGCCTACGTCTTCAGCCACTTCGAGCAGAAGCACGATCTCACTTTCGAGAACGACGATATCGACCCGATGCGCTACAGCACGGTGCGAGAGCTCGTCGAAACCCTTTCCGGTCGCATCGCGGAGGCCGGCACCCGATGACGTCCGACAGTGCGCTGCTGCCCGTCGGCCAAGCGGAGGCGGCGGCTCCCGACGACGCCCTGCTGATGGAGGTGCTGGCGTCGCAGTACCGGCTCTCCGCGGTGGCCGTGGCCGACCGCCTCGGGGTGTTCGCCGCACTGGCCGAGCAGCCGTCCGCCGCCGCCGCGCTGGCCGCCGCCCGTGAGCTGCACCCGCACGGCACGGCGGTCCTGCTGGACGCGCTGGCGGCACAGGGACTGCTGACCGTGTACGGCGGCGCGTACCACCCGACCGCCTCGGCGCGGGCCTTCCTGCTGCCCGGCACCGCCCGCTACTGGGGTCCGATGCTCGGCCTCGGCTGGGACGAGCGCTGCACCGCCGTCCGCACCCTGGTGACCGAGGGGACGGCGTACGGCTACCGGGGCAAGGGGATCTGGGACACCCACAACCGCTCCCGCCACCACGGCGAGCTGTTCGCCCGCGCCATGCACGCACACTCCGCGGGACCGGCGGCAGCGCTCGCCGCAAGCCTCGAACTCGGCGACTGCACCAGCCTGTTGGAGATCGGCGGCGGCGTCGGCACCTACTCGCTCGCCCTGGCCGGACGCAATCCGCGGCTGACCGCGCAGGTCCTGGACCTGCCCGTGGTCGAGCGCCAGGCCGTACGGCTGATCGAGGACTCGGGCCTGACCGGGCGGGTACGGCTGCGCGCCGGCGACATGTTCGGCGAGACCTGGCCCGGCGACCAGGACCTGGTGCTCTTCGCCGACGTCCTCAGCGACTGGGACGACGAGGGCTGCCGCGCCCTGCTCGGCCGCGCCCGCAAGGCGCTCGCGCCCGACGGGCGGCTCCTGATCCACCAGGTACTGCTCGACGACTCCCGGCACGGCTCGGACTCGGCGGCCGGCTACTCGCTGGCGCTGGCCGTGATGACCGGCGGCCGGCTGCGCACCCTGCCCGAACTGGCCGCGCTGCTCGCGGAGTCGGGCTTCGGGGAGTGCGCGGCGACCCCCGCCTACGGCCACTACTCGTTGATCACCGCGCGCCCCGACTGACCCGCGGGGCAGCCCGGTCATCCGCCGCTACGGAGCCCCGTACGCGCGAATCCACTCCCCGGTGAATCTGGAGCAGACATGGACAACCAGCCCCGTGTTACCGCCATCATCACCAGCCGGGAGCGCTTCTCCTACGCGGAGGAGTCGCTCAGGAGCTTCTACGAGCACACCGAGCTCCCGTGCCGTGTGGTGTACGTCGACGTCAACTCCCCCCAGGACCGGTGGGAACGGCTCAAGCGGCTCGGCGACGAACTGGGCTTCACCGCGATCCGCCTGAACAAGTACGTCTCGCCCAACTGCGCGCGGAACGTCGGACTGCGCTTCGCCGAGAGCGAGTACGTGGTCTTCCTCGACAACGACGTGGACTACACGCCCGGTTGGCTGGAGCCGCTGGTCGCCTGTGCGGACAAGGAGAAGGCCGCCATGGTCGGCCCGCTCTACCTGCACGGCCCGCTGGACGAGCAGGTGGTCCACATGGCCGGCGGCGACATGGAGTTCTCCGGCGTCTGGGGCACCAGGGAGTTCAAGCAGACCCAGCGGTACTTCATGAAGCACATCACCGAGGTGCCGGAGAAGGAGATGCGGCGCCAGCAGTGCGACATCATCGAGTTCCACTGCGCCCTGGTGCGCCGCGAGATCTTCGACCGGGTCGGCGGGATGGACGAGGGGCTGCTCACCACCCGTGAGCACCTGGACTTCAGCCAGCGGGTGCTGGACGCCGGCGGCACGGTCTGGTTCGAGCCCGAGTCGGTGATCACCTACCGGATGCCGCCGCCCTTCGCCCTGACCGACCTGCCGTACTTCATGCTGCGGTGGAGCGACGCCTGGACCGAGGACACCCTGCGGCACTTCGCCAACAAGTACGGGATCAGGCCCAGTTACGTCGAGCGCGTCACCAAGAACCGCAAGGGCCGGCAGTGGCTGCTCTTCGAGCAGATCAAGCAGTACCTGCCCGACAGCCTCGGCGAATCCGGCACCAAGGTCGTCAAACGGTCGTTCCAGAAGGTCGAACCGCTGCTCAACCGCGCAGTGGTGGAGGTGCTGACCTTCCGCGACGAACCGCTCCAGTGGCAGGTCCACCACGGCTCGGCCGACCGCACCCGCGCGAAGGTCCCGGCCTCATGAGCGGCGCTCCCACCGCCGGCGAGGGCGACGGCGAGGGCGTCGGCCCGCCCGTCGGCCCGCCCGTCGACATGAAGGCGCCGGTGGTGGTCATCACCGGCATCCCCGGCAGCGGCAAGTCCACCATCGGCGCGCTGCTCGCCGAGCGCTTCGAACGCGCCGCGCTGATCGAGGGCGACACGCTGCGCCGCATGGTGGTCTCCGGCCGGGTCGAGATGTCCCCGGAACAGGATCCGCAGGCGCTGCTCCAGTACGGGCTGAGACTGCGCCACCTGGCCTGCCTCGCCCGCTCCTACTCCGCCGCGGGCTTCCCGGTGATCGCCGAGGACAACATCCTCGGCGCCTATCTGGAGGAGTTCGTCGCGATGCTCGGCGACACCGTCACCGCGCACGTCGTCGTACTGGCCCCGCGCGCCGAAGTGGTGCGCGGACGCGACGCGGCCCGGCCGCACCACGCGTACGGCGACGACGGCTGGGGCGCAGAGGCACTGGACGCGACCTTCCGCGAGGAGACCGCCCGGATCGGCCACTGGCTGGACACCTCCGAGCAGAGCGCGTCGGAGACCGCCGACACGGTCTGGCGGCTGCTGGGCCTGGGCGAGGAGCGGTGAACGGCCCCGACGCCCGGGTGGCGCTGCCCGGGCCGGGGCGGGCCCGGCTCTGGCAGCAGCGCGTCACGCCCGGCTCGGCCCGCAGCTGCACCTCGCTGCTCAGCCGCGAGGAGCGGTTGCGAGCCGCGGCGATGACGGACGCGGCCCGCGCCCGCTTCACCGTCGCCCGCGGCGTGCTGCGCGGGGTGCTGGGCAGCGGACTCGGACTGCGGCCGGACCGGGTCCCGTTGCGCGTCACCTGCACCCGCTGCGGCGCCTCCGACCACGGGCCGGTGCGGCTGGAGCTGCCCGGCGTGGGCCTGGCCCTCTCGCTGGCGCACTCGGACGAGCTGGCCGCGGTCACGGTGGCGCACGGCGAACGCGGTGTGGGGGTGGACGTCGAGGCGGGCACCTCGATCGGCGACCTCGGGACGCTGGCACGACGGGTCTTCGCGCCCGCCGACCGCGACCGGTGGCAGACACTGCCGGCCGCCCGGGCCCGGCCGACCGTACTGGCGGCGTGGGCCTGCGGCGAGGCGTACGCCAAAGCGACCGGGCTCGGCCTGGGCACCGCCCTGGCCGGTGTCGGAGCGCGTCTGGACGGCGTCGGGCGGCTGGTCGTCGCCGGGCCGCGGGAGCTGGACGGCTGGTCGGTGCGGACTGTGCCGGCACGGCTGTCCGGATACGCGGCGGCGGTGGCGACCCGGCACGAAGTACGCCTGAGCGGGGGCGACTTCGAGCACACCGGCACCGAATGCGCGAACGGCGGAGCGGCGGCCCTGAGCGGACAGGCCACCGCGCACGGCGGCTGAGGACGCCGGGAACGCGAACGCGGCCCCCGCGGGGACACCGGTCCCTCGAAGGCACCCAGGCACGACGGCGCGACGGCGCGACGGCGCGGCGGCACGGCGGCACGGCGGCACGGCGGACAGGACGGCACACGACAGCACGAGCGCACCGGGCGCGCGAACGGCGGCGCCGGAGGCAGCACATCGGACGCGGGACCGGCGAAAGCCGGAGCGACAGCGGGCAGGGAGAGGGAGAGGCTATGCAGGACGACCGGCAGGCTTCGGCCGCGGAGCGCACGGAAGCGCTGGTGCGCGACCGCCTGGGCGCGCGGCTCGGGGCCGAGCTCGCCCACGCCCTGGACCGCGGGGAGAAGTTCCACGACGTGGGCATCGACTCGCTGGACATCGTCGTCGTACTCGCGGAGCTGGAACGCGACTTCGAGGTCGAGCGGATCGCCGACGGCGAGCTGTGGGACATCGCGGACTCCATCGACGCCCTCGTCCACTATCTCGACGCCCACGGCCACGCACCCGCGGAGACCCCGTGAGCACCGCGGGCGCACCCGCCACGGGCGGGCGGGCCACAAACGCACAGACCGCGCAGGCACAGGCCACAAACGCACAGACCGCGCAGACACAGGCCGCGCACGCACAGGCCGCGCAGGCGCCGTACGAGGGCGCGCGAGCCGGGGAGGACCTCGGCCGCGCTCCCGTGGTGACCGGGCTCGGGGTGCTGTCCCCGGGCGGCACGGGCACCGAAGCCCTGTGGCGCGTCTGCCGGTCCGGCGACGGCGAGTTCCGCGAGGTCACCCACTTCGACGTCTCGCGCACCGGCACCCGGATCGCCGGCTTCGTGCCCGAGGAACCCGGCGCTCCCCTCCCCGGCGAGGCGGCCAGGCTGCCGTATCTGCTGCACCGCGCCGTCACCTCCGCACTCGCCGACGCCCGGGACCGCACCGGCGTACGGAACGTGCCGACCGCGCTGGTACTGGGCACCACCGACAGCGGCGGCTGCCCGGGCACCGAGGTGTGGCGCGCCTGGGCCGAGGGCAACAGCCCCCGGCTGGACGCCGGTTGGGAGCCGTACGCCCCCGGCGGCGCTTCCCCCGGCGACCGCGACGGCGACTCCGACGACCCCGGTGGCGCTCCCTTCCCCGACGGCCCCGTCGTCCAGGTGGGCAACGCCAGTGCCGCGGGCGCCACCGCGCTGGGAGTCGCCACGGACCTGCTGCGGGACGGTGTCGTGGAACGCGTCGTGGTCTGCGGCGTGGACACCGTCACCGAGACCGCGTTCCACGGGCTGGCCTCGCTGCGGACCCTCAATCCGCGCGGCTGCCGCCCGTTCAGCACCCGTCGTGCGGGCATCCGCATCTCCGAGTGCGGCGCCGCGATGGTCCTGGAGCGCGGAACGGCCGAAACCACTTCCGGCTACGCCCGGTTGCGGGGCTGGGGCAGCAGCAACGAGGCGAGCCAGGCCGCCCGTCCGGACTACGAGGGCGTCGCCAAGGCCGTGCAGCGCGCGCTCGCCGACGCCCGTACCGGCGCCGACCGGCTCGACTACGTCAACGCGCACGCCGCAGGCACCCGGCACGGCGACATCGCCGAACTGCGGGCACTCGACGAGGTGTTGGGCGACCGGCTGCCGAAGGTTCCGGTGGTGAGCACCAAGGCCGCCCTGGGCCACTGCCAGGGCGCCGCAGGCACCGTGGAGGCGATCATGACCGTACTCACGCTCGCGCGCGGCGAGGTCCTGCCCACTCTGGGGCTGGAGGACCGCGACCCTCGCTGGGACCATCTGAACCTCGGCGACCGCGCACCGGAGGCACCGCCCTCGGTCGGAATGACGATCTCCTGCGGACTCGGCGGTTCCAACGTGGCGGTGGTGTTCAGCCGTGACTGACGCCTCCACGTCCCCCTCCGCGTCCCCCTCCGTCGCCTACGCGGCCACCGAAGCCGCGCCCCCCGCCGGCGGCTCGTACGCGGCGCCCGTGAACCTCGCCGGGCTCGTCGTGCGCTCCGCGCCACAGCCCGTGCCCCGACTGCCCGAGCGCACCGAGGAGTTGCCGCGCACCCCACTGGCCGTGCGGGACCTGCTGCGCCCCGCGCTGCTGGCCACCGCCGAGGCGGCCGTCGCCGAGGCGGGGCTGAGCCCCGAGGAGGTGCGGAACATGGGGTGCGTCACCGCCTCCAACGGCGCCACCGCGGCGACCGGCACCTACATCGCCCAGGTACTGGCCGGTCCGGGGCCGCGCTGGCTGACACCGGAGTGCTTCCTGCACTACTCGCCGCACACCCTCACCGGCGAACTGTGCATCGCCCTCGGCCTCGACGGCTGCGCGGTGACCCTCACCGGAGCCTCCGCCGGCGTCGACGCACTCGGCTACGCCGCGCTGATGGTGCGTACCGGGCGCTGCCGCAGCGTTCTGGTCGCCGCCGCGCACTGGCCGCAGCCCGCAACGGCCGACGACGAGTCCGTACCGCTGCTGACCACCGCCGCCGCGATCCTCGGCAGCGGCGGCGGCGCGGTCAACGGCCGGGTCTCGGTGACCGGTTGGCGCCCCGGCGGCAGCCACCCGGCGGTGCGCCGGGACGACGCTGCCGGTACGACGGGCGAGGCGTCGGGCGGCAGAGGCACGGATGTGACCGCGCCGTTCACGGCCCTGGCCCACCGGCGGGACTCGCACGACGCACGCGGCACCGAACTGGTCTGCGGAGGCTCCCGGCTGACCGCGGTGGCGGGAGCGGGCGCATGAAACCGTCGGACGGCACCGCACGCCACACCGCCCCCGTGGCCCCGCCCCACCGCACCACGGGCGGCAGCGACGCGCCCGCCGCACCGGACCTGCTCTCCGTGCTGCGCCAGCGCGCCGAGCACGACGGCGACCGGACGGCGCTGGAGCACGAGAGCGTCGTACTCTCCTGGGCCGAGCTGTACGCACGCGTCCAGCGCGCCCGCCCCGCCCTGCCCGCGCCCACCGGCGAGCGAAACCGGACCGGACTGCTCGCGAGCAACCATCCGGACACCGCGGTGGCGCTGCTCGCGCTGATCGCCAACGCCGCGGAGGTCGTGCTCTACGACGCGCGCGCCACCGCCGCCGAACGCGAACAGGTCGCCGAGCTGGGCAACGTCGGCCACTGGTACGGCGCTTCGGCCGCGACGGAGCCCGGCGGCACCCCGGCCGGGCCCCTCCCCGACACCGACGCCCACGACACGTCCGCCCGCGACACGTCCGCAACCGCTCACCCCGGCACCGCTGCCACCCGCGAGGACGGTGCGGGCCCCGACGGAGCGCCCGCGTTCATCGGGCTCGTCACCTCCGGCACCGGCGGGCTGCCGAAAGTGGTGCGCAAGAGCTGGCCGGTCACCCTGGCCAACTCCGGCGCGTACGCCGAGAGCGCCGGGTACGGCCCCGAGGACCGGCTGCTGTGCACCACTCCGCTGCACCACGCGTACGCCTTCGGTGCCTCGCTGCTCCCCGCGCTGCTCAGCGGCGCCACTCTGGTACTCGCCCCGCACCCGCCCTCCCCGGCCGGACTCGCCCGCGCGCTGCGGGAGAGCCGCGCGACAGTGGTGCAGACCGTGCCGTTCCTCTACCGGGCGATGCTGGAGTGCGGCGAACCGCTGGAAGCTCCCGACCTGCGGTTCTGCCTCTCGGCCGGTGAACCGCTGCCGCCCGACCTGGCGCGCGCCTGGCGCGAGCGCGTCGGCGCACCCGTGCGCAACCAGTACGGGGCGACGGAGTTCGGCCAGATCGCCTTCGCCGCCGACGACCCCGAAGGGCCGATGCGGTTGATGCCGGGCGTCACCGCGCGGCTCTCCGACGAGGACGGCAACTGGCTGACCGACAAGGACGGCCGCTGGCTCGCGGACGCCGGCCCGGAGACCGTCGGCGACCTCCATCTGCGCCAGCAGGGCGCGGAGGTCGACTACTGGGGCCTGCCCGAACTCGGCCCGGCCGCCCTGCGCGAGGGCTGGTTCCGCACCGGCGACACCGGCCGGCTGCCCGGGCCGGGTCTGGTGGAGGTACGAGGACGCACCGACCGCCGGATCACGGTGGCCGGACGGAAGGTCGACCCGGACGAGGTGGAACGCGCCGTCCTGTCCATGTCCGGCGTCAGCGAGTGCCGGGTGAGCGCGGCGCCCGCGGTGCCGGGACGCACCGGCGACGCCTTCGTGGCCTTCGTCGCCGCGGAGCCGGCCGTCACCGAGATCGAACTGCGGCGCCACCTCGCCCGGTTGCTCTCCCCTTACAAGGTGCCCACCCGCTTCCATCTGACCGAGCGGCTGCCCCGTACCGGCTCGGGCAAGGTGCACATGGCCCGGCTCTGGCAGGGGGTGCGCGCATGACGCCGCTCACCGCGCTCGAAACGGGCCGCTACGCGCTGGTCTTCCCCGGCGCCGGCTCCCATCTGCCCGCCATGGCCCGCCGGTTGTGCCGTACGTTCCCGGCGGCGGTCGAGGTGCTGGAGCGTGCCGAGAAGGCCGTCGGCCTCGACCTGGCCCGGCTCTGCCGTGCGGGTACGGCGCCCGAGCTGGCACCGCCGGAGATCTCCCATCCGGCGGTCGTGGCGACCGCGCTCGCCGGCAGCACCGCGCTCCGCGCCCACCTGGGCGAGCGGCTGGCGCCGCCCGCCTTCGTCGGCGGACACAGCCTGGGCCACTTCGCGGCGCTCGTCGCCGCCGGGTCGGTCGCCTTCGAGGACGCGCTGACGCTGGTGGCCCGCCGTGCCCGCCTGATGGCGGAGCAGTCGCGCCGTCGTCCCGCGCTGATGGCCTCGATCGGCGGCGTCGCACCGGCACGGGTCGCCCAGTGGTGCGCGGACTGCCCGCCCGCCGCGGGGGTCGCCGTCACCGGCTGCCTCAACGGGCCGCAGCAGACCGTGGTCTCCGGCGACGAGCGCGCGGTGCGCTGGGTGACGGACCGCGCCGCCCAGGCGTCCACCGAGCAGGAGCCCGTGCACGTACGGGAGTTGACCGCCGGAGTGGCCTCGCACTCGCCGCTGATGGACCCGGTGCAGGAGGAACTCGCCCCGGCGCTCGCCGCGCTCGGACCGGCGGCACCGACCGCACCCGTGCTGCTGAACACCACGGGCCGACCGAGCACCGACCCCGGGGAGCTGGGCACCGACCTGCTGCGCCAGCTCTCCGCCCCGGTGCGCTGGAACGACGCGATGCGCGCGGTGCTGGACTCCGGAGTGGAGACCGTCGTGGACACCGGACCGGGTCAGGTGCTGTGCAAGGCCGCCGCCCTGCACCCGGACGCGGTCCCGATCGCGCTGAACTTCATGCAGCCGCTCGAAAGAGTGGTGCCGCTGCCGTGACCACCGACCGAGACCGCACCGACGACCCCGCCGAGCCGACCGGACTCGCCGAGCCGACCGGCGCCACCGCCACCACCGACCCGGCCGGCCCGGCGCCGGCCGCTGCACACGTCCCCGACTCCCCCGCCGGGCGCGGGCGTTCGGCGCTGGTCTTCGGCGGCAGCCGGGGCATCGGGCTGGCCACCGCCCGGATGCTGGCCGAGCAGGGCCACCGGGTGACCGTGGCCTCGCGCGGCGGCGAGGCGCCCGACGGACTGGCCGCCGTCCGGTGCGATGTGGCCGAACCGGCCGACGTCGGCCGCGCGTTCGAGAGCACCGAGCGGCAACAGGGCCCGGTCCAGATCGTGGTCTGCAACGTCGGGGTGCGCGAGGACAACCTCCTCATCCGCTCCGACGCCGCCGCCTTCCAACGCGTCGTCAACACCAATCTGACCGGCAGTTGGCGCGTCCTGCGCCGGGCCGCCCCCGCTCTCGTGGACAGCGGGTGGGGCCGGGTGGTGCTGGTCTCCTCGGTCGCCGCGGTGCTCGGCATGGCGGGCCAGACCAACTACGCGGCCTCCAAATCGGCGCTGGTCGGGCTCGGCAGGACGGTGGCCCGCGAGCTGGGGCCCCATGGAGTGACCTGCAACGTCGTACTGCCCGGCTTCGTGCGCACCGCGCTCACCGAGGATCTGCCCGCGCCACGACGGGCGCAGATCGTCGACGGGAGTGCACTGGGCCGGGCAGCCGAACCGGAGGAGGTCGCCGCGGTCATCGCCTTCCTCGCCTCCGAGGCGGCCGGCTACGTGACGGGCGCAGTGGTCCCCGTCGACGGAGGTCTGGCCATGGGCGTATGAGCACCACCGGTCATCCCGACGTTCCCCGGACCCGCCAACGGAGCCTCCATGCGGATTCTACTCGTGGACAACTACGACTCCTACAGCTACAACCTGTTCCAGCTGATCGCCTCGGTCACCGGGGCCGAGCCCAATGTGGTGAGCAACGACGACCCGGTGCTGCTGCGCCCGGACGTGGCGGGATACGACGCGCTGGTCGTCTCGCCGGGCCCCGGACACCCCGGCGTGCCCGGCGACTTCGGGCATCTGACCGGTCTGCTGGCCGCTTCCCGGCTGCCGATCCTCGGCGTCTGCCTGGGCCACCAGGGGCTCGCCCTCGCCGGTGAGGCCCGGGTCGAGCAGGCATGGGAACCGCGGCACGGCTGGCTGAGCCCGGTGCGCCACCGGGGGAGTGAGCTGTTCGCCGGCATCCCGCAGCACTTCACCGGGGTGCGCTACCACTCGCTGGCGGTGCGCGAGCCGCTGCCGCCGGAGCTGGAGGCCACCGCCTGGGCGGAGGACGGCGTGGTGATGGGGCTGCGGCACCGCCGACTGCCGCGCTGGGGCGTGCAGTTCCACCCGGAGTCCGCCTGCACCGAGCACGGCGACCGCCTGATAGCCAACTTCGTGCGGCTCGCCCGGTCCCACGCGGTCGCCGGTTCGCCGCGCCCCGCCGTCTCCCGACCCCGTACGCTCCGCCCGACCGCCCCCGTGTTCCGGAGCGCGCCGGCGGACGCACTCCACCGCACGGGTCCCGCCGACCCGCCGGACGGGCGAGCGGAACGGGACGGGTCGCCAACACACCGGCAGAACACCGCACTTGAGTCCCCGGACGCCCACACCGCGGCGCCCACGGACCGCGCACCCGAGCGCACTGCGACGGAGTACCGGCTGCACCACCGGCGGCTGGCCGCCGAACCGGACACCGAGACGGCCTTCCGCGAACTCTTCTCCGCGACCGCGCACGCCTTCTGGCTCGACAGCTCGCGCGCCGAACGGGGGCGGGCGCGCTTCTCCTTCCTCGGGGACGCCTCCGGGCCGCTGGCCGAGACCGTGCGCTACCGCGCCGGTTCCGGAACGGTGGCGGTGACCGGCTCCGACGGCGCCACCACCGAGGTGCCGGGCACGGTCTTCGACTATCTCCGCGAGGAGCTGCGCCGCCGCCGCATCCCCACCCCCGACCTGCCGTTCGACTTCGTCTGCGGCTATGTCGGCTACCTCGGCTACGAGTTGCGAGCCGACTGCGGTTCACCGCTCGCCCGCCCCTCCGCGACGGACGACGCCGGCTGGATCTTCGCCGACCGGCTGGTGGCGGTCGACCACGAGCGCGGCGAGACCCACCTGCTCTGCCTCTCCCGGCCCGACACCGCCGACACCGCACGGGCCCGGCAGTGGATCGACCGCATCGCGCACAGCCTGCGCGCGCTTCCCCGCACGGAGTCCAGGCCGGTTCAGGCACCGCCCACCGACTCCCCCGCCCGCTCGGGCGACCGGGGCGCCGACCGCTACCTCGCCGACATCCAGGAGTGCCTGGCGGAGCTGCGCGCCGGCCAGAGCTACGAGGTCTGTCTCACCGACCGCCTGAGTCTGCCCGGCGACCCGGACGGGCTGGAGGTCCACAGCAGGCTGCGCCGCATCAACCCGGCGCCGTACGGGGCGTATCTGCGGCTCGGCGAGCTGGAGGCCGCCTGCTCCTCGCCCGAACGCTTCCTGCGCATCACCGCCGACGGCACCGTGGAGTCCAAGCCCATCAAGGGCACCGCACCCCGGGAAGAGGACTCCGAGGCGGACGCGAGCGCCCGCCGGGCGCTCGCCGAGGACGCCAAGACCCGCGCCGAGAACCTGATGATCGTCGACCTCCTCCGCAACGACCTCGGCCGGGTCTGCGAGGTCGGCAGCGTCCATGTGCCCCGGCTGATGCAGGTGGAGTCCTACGCCACGGTGCACCAGCTGGTCTCGACGATCCGCGGCCGGCTCGGCCCGGCGGCCGATCCGGTCACCTGCGTGCGCGCCTGCTTCCCCGGCGGCTCGATGACCGGGGCGCCCAAGCTGCGCACCATGGAGATCATCGACCGACTGGAGGGCCGCCCCCGGGGTCTCTACTCCGGCTCCATCGGCTACTTCGGCCTGGGCGGCGGCGCCGATCTGAACATCGTCATCCGCACCGCGGTCCGCACCGGCGGGCGCTGGAGCGTGGGCGCCGGCGGCGCGATCGTGCTCGGTTCCGACCCGTACGCCGAGTTGGAGGAGATGCGGCTCAAGTCCCGCGCACCCGTGCACGCCGTACTCGCCGCCGCGCGCGCCGGTGCCGCGGGGCGCGAGCCGGCCGGAGGCGCGTCGGAGCGCGAGCCGGCCCGGCAGGAGTTCACCCCGCGCGGAGGGCCCGGGGCCCCCGGTGCGGGGCCACCCACAAACGTGTCCGCTCCCGTCCCGGCACAGCACCGGATGTGAACCGGCCCGAGGGAGCCGCGGCACCCGTCCCTCCCGGACGGTCCCTCAGCGCGGTGGCGACACCGCGGTCAGCACACCTCACCACCCACGGAACGAAGGAAGACCTCTCATGATCGAAAGCCGTCTGCTCGACATCCTCGCCTGCCCCGTCTGCAAGACCCGGCTGGGCGCCGACGCCTCGGGCGCCTCGATGACCTGCACCGACGCCGAGTGCGGTCGCACCTACCGAGTGGTCGACGGCATACCGCTGCTGCTGGTCAGCGACGAACTCGAAGCCACCTCGCTGGCCGGCTGAGACCGGTCCCGGGGAACTGAGCACTGATGTCGACACCGGCGGGCGAGGGCGAGGACAGCGTGACAACGGGGGACACCGCGCAGAAGGACGGGCGCACCCGGAATCGGCACCCACGGGGGCTGCTCATCCTGTGGAACGTCGAGATGTGGGAGCGGTTCAGCTTCTACGGGATGCGGGCGATCCTCGTCCTCTTCCTCGCCGCGCCGGAGGACCAGGGCGGGCTCGGGCTCGCCCCGCACATCGCCGCGGCGATCTTCGGCATCTACGGCGCACTGGTCAACCTCCTGGCGCTGCCCGGCGGTTGGCTGGCGGACCGGCTCTGGGGCTCGTACCGGGCGGTGCTGTGGGGCGGTGTGGTGATCACCGCGGGACACTGCACCCTCGCCGTCCCGGCGGGTTCCGGGGCCACCTATCTCGGGCTGCTGCTGGTCGCCGCCGGCACCGGCATGCTCAAGCCCAGCATCTCCACCATGGTGGGCAGGCTCTACGACCATGAGCAGGACGCCGCCGAACGGGACGCCTCCCGCCGCGACGCCGGCTTCTCGCTCTTCTACATGGGCATCAGCGTCGGCGCCTTCGCCGCACCGCTGATCACCGGCTACCTCGGCGAACGGATCGACTGGCACGCCGGGTTCGGCGCCGCAGCGGTCGGCATGCTCATCGGTCTGCTGGTCTGCCTGCGCGGCGGACGGCGACTGCCGGCGGTCACCCGCGAACGGGTGCGCACCGCGAAGCCCGCCGAACTGCGCCGGATGCTGAGCCTGTGCACGGCGGCGGTCGCCTTCGTCGTCCTGCTCTGCCTGGGCCTGGTGGCGCTGTGGGGGATGTCGTTCACCAAGGGCATCATCCAGGCCGTCACGGCTCTGACCGTGCTGATCCCGGTGATCTACTTCGTCACCATGTTCCGCACGGCGGGGCTGGACCAGGTCGACCGCAGCCGGCTGCGGGCGTACATCTGGATCTTCCTGGCGGCCAGCATGTTCTGGATGATCGCCGAGCAGGGCGGCTCGCTGGTCAGCCTGTTCGCCCGCGACCACGTGGACCGCGACCTCTTCGGCTGGGAGTTCCCCACCAGCTGGTTCCAGTCGCTCGGCCCGTTCTACAGCATCCTGCTGGCGGGCGCCTTCGCGGCGCTGTGGATACGGATGGGCACCCGACAGCCCAGCACCGCGGCCAAGTTCGCCATCGGGCTCGGCGGTCTGGGCGTGGCGACGCTCATCATGGCCGGGGCCGGCATGGCGGCGGCGGGCGGCGAGCGCGTCTCCCCGATGTGGCTGCTGGTGGCGTTCCTGGTGCAGATCATGGCCGAGATGTGTCTGAGCCCCACCGGACTCAGCGTCACGACCCGACTGGCACCGCCCCGGTTCGCCAACCAGCTGATGAGCCTGTGGTTCCTCTCGGTGGCGATGGGCAGCGCGCTCAGCTCCCAGGTGGTGCAGCTGGGCACCGTCTGGTCGCCCGGCACCTACTTCGCCGTCCTCGGCTGCGCGGCGCTGGCCTGTGCGGGGGCGGTCGCCGTCTCCCGCAAGCACCTCAGCAGGCTGATGCGCGGCGTCAACTGACCCTGCGGCGCGGACACGGGGAGGGGCGGCGGCCGGTCGGCCGCCGCCCCTCCCCGTGTCAGGCGGCTCGGTGTTCGGCGGTCCGATGCCCGGGCGGACGCGGGCCCGCGGGACTGTGACCCGCGACCCGCGACCCGCGGCTCAGGCCCGGCCGGCGGCCTCCGCCGTGCCCGCCGTGCCCGCCGTGCCCGCGGCTCCCGTCGTCGCCGACTGCCAGGCGGCGTAGAGCTCCGCGTACCGGCCTGGGCGGGCGGACAGCTCCTCGTGCGTGCCCTGCTGGACGATGCGGCCGGCGTCGAAGACCAGCACCCGGTCGGCCGCCTCCGCGGTGGAGAGCCGGTGCGCCACCGAGACCGCGGTACGGCCCCGGGTGGCGGTCTCCAGGGCGCGCTGGAGGCGCTGTTCGGTCGCCGGGTCGACGGCCGAGGTCGCCTCGTCCAGTACGAGCAGGTCGGGGTCGGCGAGGTATGCGCGGGCCAGCGCCACCAGTTGCCGTTCGCCGGCCGACAGCGCCTCGCCGCGCGGCCCGGCCGGGGTCTCCAGCCCGCCGGGGAGCGACTCGGCCCAGCCGGTGAGCCCGAGGTCGGCGAGCGCGGCACGGACCTCGTCGTCACCGACGTCGGCGCGGCCGTACCGGATGTTCTCGCCGACCGTGGTGTTGAAGAGGAAACCGTCCTGAGGCACCATCACCACCCGGCGTCGCAGCGACTCCAGCGGCACGTCCGTCAGCGGCACTCCGCCGAGGAGGACCCGTCCCGAGGACGGGTCGGCCAGCCGGGTCAGCAGTTTGACGAAGGTCGACTTGCCGGATCCGGTCTCGCCGACGACGGCGACCCGGCTGCGCGGGGCGATCTCCACCGAGACGCCGTGCAGCACCCGCCCGCCGTCGGGGTAGGCGTACTCCACCTCCTCGAAGCCGACGCCCACCGGGCCCGGCTCCAGCTCAACACCCTTCTCGCCCGGGTCCTCGACCTCGCGCGGCGCCTCGATGACGGCGAGCGTGCGGCGCAGCCCGGCGAGCGCGTTCTGGAGCTCGTTGAGCACCTCGGTGCTCATCTGCGCCGGGCCGATGAAGAGCGTCACCAGAAAGAGGAAAGCGACCAACTCCCCCGCTGTCATGTGGCCGTTGATGCCCAGCACGACGCCGAAGCTCACCACCGCACCGATGGCCAGTGCCGCGGCGATCTCCCCGCTGGAGAGAGTGACGGCCACCAGTCGCTGCGCCCTGCCCTGCGCCCTGCGGTGGTCCTCCACCGCGGTGTCGATGCGCCCGCCGATCAGACCCGAGGCGTTGTGCGCACGGATCACCGCGGCGCCGGCGACGGCCTCGCCGGTGGTGGCGAGCATCGCGCCCGCACGGGTGCGGACGTCGGCGTAGCGGAAGGAGAGACGGTGCTGGAGCCGCGGCAGGATCAGCGCGAGCGGCAGGAAGACCGCCCACACGGTCAGGGCCAGCGCCCAGGAGTAGGCGAACATCACCGCGCTGCCCACCAGCAGTTGGCAGCCGCTGACCAGCAGCATCCCGCCGAACTGGAGAAAGATGCTGAACTGGTCCACGTCGCCGGTGACCCGGGCGACCAGATCACCGCGCTGTTCGCCGCCGAGGGCGGGCGCGGACAGGTCGTGCACCCGTCGGAACGCCTTCTTGCGCATCTCCGCGAGCGCCGTCTCCACCTCCCGGTAGAGCCGGTGGTTCATCCGGTAGGTGATCCACGCCGTGCAGAACACCGCCACCGCGCAGATGCCGACCGAACCGAGCACGAAGCCCGTGCGCGGCCCCTCCTCGGACTGGATTCCGGTGTCGAGCGTCACCTGCACCGCGATCGGCACCACCACCCGGCCCGCGGCGGCGACCACCGCGAGCAGCAGGACGACGAGCAGGCCGCGCCGCAGCGTCGGCGAGGTGGCGAACAGCCGCTTCAGCGTGCCGGTCGCGCTGTGGTGGGAGCCCCCGATACGGCTCATGCGGTCCGTCCCTCCTCGGCTTCTGCGGGGGACGCGCCGACCGCCGCGTCCCCCTGGCTTCCGTCGTCCTCGGCGCCGTCACCGGCCCGGTGGCCGTTCTGCTCGCCCTCGTAGGCGGTGACCAGGGAGCGGTACCCGGTGCAGCGGGCGAGGAGCTCGGCGTGCGAGCCGGCGTCCGCGACCCGGCCGCGGTCCACGTAGACGATGTGGTCGGCGAGCGCGATGGTCGCCTTGCGGTAGGCCACCACCACGACGGTGGAGGGCAGTTGGGAGGTGCGCAGCCGGTTGAGGATGCGGCTCTCCACCTCGGGGTCGACGCTCGACGTGGCGTCGTCGAGCACCAGCAGTCGCGGTCGGCGCACCAACGCCCGGGCCAGCGCGATGCGTTGGCGCTGGCCGCCGGAGAGGGTGGCGCCGCGTTCACCGACCCCGGCGTCGAGCCCCTCCGGCAACTCGCGCACCACCTGGGCCACATCGGCCGCCTCCAGCGCCTCCCAGACCGCCGCGTCGTCCCGCTCCAGGCCGAGCAGGACGTTGCCGCGGACGGTGTCGTCGAAGAGCAGCGCCTCCTGCGGGACGAAGGCCACCGCGGACGCCACCTCACCCGAACGCATCTGCCGCGCGTTCATCCCGTCCATCAGCACCTCGCCGCGGTCCGGGTCGATCAGCCGCACCATCAGCGCCGCCAGGGTGGACTTGCCCGAGCCGGTCGGCCCCACCACGGCCACCGTGCTGCCCGCGCCGGTGCTGAGCGTCACATCGCGCAGCACATCGCTGCCGTTGTACGCGTAACTCACCCCGCGGGCATCGAGGTTGAGCGGGCCGGGGTCGGTCAGCCGCAGCTCGCCGCTGGGCATGTCGCCCTCGGCGTCCAGCACGGCACGCACCCGCTCCCAACCGACCGCCGAACGCGGCAGTTCCGCGAGCACCCAGCCGAAGGCCCGTACCGGGAAGGCGATCATCGTGAACAGATAGGCCACCTGCACCAGTTCGGCGACGCCGATCGCCCCGGAGGCCATCCGGCTGGTGCCGACCGCCAGGACGGTCAGGATGCCGAGGTTGGGCAGCGCGTCCAGCAGCGGGTCGAAGCGCCCCCGCATCCGACCGACCGCCACGTTGGCGTCCCGCAGCGCCTCGGCCCGCTCCGCCATCCGCGCGGACTCGTGCGCCTCCAGGCCCAGGGTCTTCACCACCACGGCGCCGTCGAAGCTCTCGTGCGCGATGTCGGCCACCTCGGCGCGCAGGCTCTGAGCACGCGCCGCCAGCGGGGAGAGTCTGCGCTGGTAGAAGACGTTGAGCAGGCCGATGGCGGGGAAGAGCGCGATACTCACCAGCGCCAGCACCGGATCGACCAGGATCAGCGAACCGATGGCCGAGACCAGCATGATCACCACGCCGAGCGCCGTCGGCAGCGGGATGATCGGCGCCCACACAGCCTCGACGTCGGAGTTGACCGTCGACAACAGCCGTCCTGCGGAGTGGCGTTGGTGCCACGACAGCGGCAACTGGAGGTAGCGGTGGGCGACTCGGCGCCGGTAGGTGGACTGGAGCCGGAACTGCATCAGCCCGGCGCCCACCCGGCGTCCGATCACTCCCACCACCCGCAGCATCGCGACCGCGAAGATGGCGGCGCCCGCCGCCGCGAGGGCGGCGTGCGAGGTCTCCCCGCTCTCGAACGCCGGCAGGATCACCCGGTCGGTGATCCTGCCCAGCACCCAGGAGGTGGCGACAGGGGCGACGCCGTACAGGGCGCTGGCCGCGAGTGCCGCGCCGAAGATCCAGGGCTCCTCCCGCACGGCGGCCGTGAGAACGGGCAGGCCCTTACGGCGTGAGGGCCCGTCGGCTTCGGACACGGATGTCCTTCCTTCCTGCGAGACGCACACGGCCGTACCCGCCCACCGCCCCTGCGCGGGAGACGCGGGAACGCGGGGCGCGAGGGCGCGTTCCCGCGTCTCCCGCGCAGGGGCGGTGGGCGGGGAGTGCGGCTGCGGCGGAGTGCGCCGGGGGCGGAGGTGTCACTGCCGGGCGCCCGCGGGTGCCGGCAGTGCGTCGAGCAGCGCCGTCTCCTCCCGGGTGAGCCGCAGTTCGGCGGCGGCGGTGTTCTCCTCCACATAACGCGCGTTCTTGGTGCCCGGTATCGCCACGATGTGGTCTCCCTGCGCCAGCACCCAGGCGAGCGCGATCTGCGAGGGCGCGACACCGCGACCGTCGGCCACCTTGCGCACCGCGTCGGCCAGCGGCAGGTTGGCCACCAGGTTCTCGGGCTGGAAGCGGGGGTTGACCAGGCGGTAGTCGTCCGCGGGCAGGTCCTCGCTGGAGGCGAAGCGGCCGGTCAGAAAGCCGCGGCCGAGTGGCGAGTAGGCAAGCACGGCAATGGACTCGCGGGCGGTGAAGGGCACCAGCTCGGCGAGGGAGTCCCTGGTCCACAGCGAGATCTCCGCCTGCACCGCGGCCACCGGGTGGACCGCCTGCGCGGTGCGGATCTGCTCCACGGTGACGTCCGAGAGGCCGAGCGCACGGACCTTGCCGGCGCGCACCGTCTCCGCCATCGCGCCCCAGCTCTCCTCCAGCGGCACTTCGGGGTCGACCCGGTGGAGCTGGTAGAGGTCGATGCGGTCGGTGCCCAGCCTGCGCAGGCTGGCGTCGACCGCCGCCCTGATGTGCTCGGGCCGGCCGTCCTTGCGCAGCCTGGTCTCGCCGGGGACGAAGCCCACCTTCGTCGCGACGAACGCCTTCTCGCGGCGCCCTGCGAGGGCGCGGCCGACCAACTCCTCGTTGGTGTGCGGGCCGTAGACGTCCGCGGTGTCGATGAGGTCCGCGCTCAGATCCAGCGCGCGGTGGACGGCGGCGATCGAGGCCGTGTCGTCCCGTCCGTGGGGGTCGTACGCATAGGACATCCCCATGCAGCCGAGTCCCACGACGCCTACCCGCTGCCCGTCCTGCCCGATGGCGGTGGTGCGCAACTCACGTCTCCTGTTCGGGGGTTGTGCTCCGGCGATGAGATCGGGGCCGGGCCGCGCCCACCACCTCGGTGGACACGACCCGGCCCCGGGACGTTCAGGAAACGGCGCCCTCGGTCCAGGCCCGCTTGAGGATCTCGTCCACGGTCTGGTCGACCGTCTGGTCGGAGGTGTCCAGCCAGAGGCCGACCTCCGGGGTGCTTCCGCGCAGCACGGCGTCGAGGTCCTTGGGCTGCCAGTCCGGGCCGTACCCGGTCTTGGCGCGCTTCTCCTCCCGCGCCAGCACGGCGTCGGGGCTGGGAGCCAGGACGACCACGGCCAGCGGCCGGCTCTTGATCGTCTCGGTGATCTCCTGGAGGTGCTCGCCGAGCAGGATGTCCTGGATGATCGCGGTGAAGCCCGCCTGGCAGTACGCGTCGGCGGACGCCGCTGCCAGCCGGTGCCTCAGGCGCAGCTGCTCCAGGGCCTCCGGCTCCGGGTCGGCGGTCATGTTGACCTGGCCGTTGACGATCATGCGGCGGAAGAAGTCGCCGCGCACGTGAACAGACCGGTCCAACCGCTCGGCCAGAGCCTGTGCGACGGTCGACTTGCCCGCCGCGGAGATGCCCGACAGGACGAGGACGCCCCTGCTGCCCCCGTCACCCGGAATGTTGTCTGCCATTGGGGAAGTGTTTCCTCTCTCGTGTACTCGATCGCACGGCGACCACGTCGAACGCGGCGACCGCCGGCGGTTCAGCAAACCCAGCAAACCCAGCAAACCCGCAATCGCCGACCGCAAATGCCGGCGCGGGAATTCGGTGCCCTGTGCACTCAGTCGCGCTCAAGGATGAGCAGGTCCATTGAGGCCGGCCTCTCGGTGGAGGTGCCCCAGGTACCCGGCTTCGGTTCCCGACGCAGGTGCAGACCATATCGCGCAGCCGCCTCGCGCAGATACTCGACCCGGTAGGCGATCGCGTACGTCGGCTCTTCCTTCGAATGCACATAGTATTCGCCATGATCATTTGTGAAGGTGAACGCGGTACGCCCCTGGGCGATATTTTCGGCCACCTTGTCGTCGACGAGATAGGCCGTCGCGAAGCACTGACCGCCGGGCCGCAGCACACGAGCGGCCTCGGTCAGATAATTGTCCAGCTCCGGCGGCAGCAGATGACTGATGAGACCCACCATGGCGACCACGTCGAACGCGGAATCCTCGGCCGGGAATCGGAAATCAGCGGCCGAAAGTTTTCCGTCGGGATTATAGATCTCCTGACGGATGTCGACATGCTCGAACCGGAAATTCGGATGCCGGGCGGTGATGGCGGAGGAGCACCAGTCGATGGCGTGCGGCACGATGTCGAAGCCGAGATAGGAGCCCTTCTCGCCCAGCACGTCGGTGAGCGGGACCGCGATGCGACCCGCGCCGCAGCCGGCGTCCAACACGTCGTGCGAGGGGCCGACCCCCAGCTCCTCCTGCATGTAGTCGGTGATCTGGCGCCCGACCTTCAGGAAGTCGCCGTTGCCGATGAAGCGGCGGTACCTGCGCGGCGGCAGCAACTCGTGGTCCCGGCCGCGCAACCGGTCGGTCAGGTCCAGAATTCGCAGCCCCGCCCGGTAACAGGAAGCCCGCAGCTGATCGAAAGCACTGGAAGCACGCACCGTGGACGTGTATTTAGTCGCCTTCAACGCTTTCAGCTCGGATTTGTTGTCCGGCATGACGAGCGGCCCCTTTCTGGCGATTTCTGCGATCGTGCCGAATCTGATGGCAGTACGGGCGCGCCAGGGGTTTCCGTTGTTTCTCGCCGCACGGCGGAGTACGCCGTCCAAAGGGTCGCAGCCACACCCCCGTGCCCCACGGGACACAGCATGTCCCGAGCGACACCGATGGTCAACAGTGACGAAGAACGCCGGCAGCAGGCATTGTCCGATTCTGCCCCGATTACCCCCGCGCAACATCGATTCCGGGTCTCCGGAAACCGGACCGAATGCGGTTGCCGCTTCAACGGAACATAGTCCGGAGGCATGTGCACGCGGCTTCCCTACGGCCTTCACCGGCCCCTGCGAACTCGTGCAGGTTACCGCTATCCGCACCCGCGGAGAGAAGTGCGGCCAGGTCCCGCCGGCCGTACTTTGGCCGAAATCAAACGTTGCCTTTGCCGGTCGCCCGTGGAACAGCCCACTCATTCTTTCGGAGCGGGGAGCCGGGGTGCGGCGGGGAGGCGGAAGCGAGGGAGCGAGGGAGCGAGCCGGCGGAGAGGCGAGGAGCGGGCCGGCACGGCGGCGGGTCGGCAGGGCGGCGGGTCGGACTCACCGGCGCTGCTGCGGAGGGGCGACGCGCCGCCGGGCCGCGTACGCCGTGTCCGCATCGGCGGACCGCCGGCTGCCCGCCGCGGCGCGCCGGTCAGGAGGTGAGGGTGCGGCGGCCTTCGGTGTCGCGACGGGTGTGGCCGGCGGTGTCGAGCGCCTCCAGCAGCGGCACCGCCACCCGCCGGCTGGTGCCCAGAGCACGGGCGCACTCCCCCGGGCCGAACGAGCCCTTCAACGACCGGAGTTGGGCAACGGCGCGGTCGGTTGCGCCCGGGGCCAGATGGAGCGGTCCGATCCGCTCCAGATGGCCGCGACGCACCAGCAGTGCGAGAGCGGCCTCGTTGAGGCCGAGTTCGCCGAGCTGCCGCCGGGTGGGCGCGCCGAACGGATCGTCGTCCAGGTGGCGAAGGAGCCGCTCCAGCGCCGCCGAGACCTGCGGGGGCAGCCGGTCGGCGTTCGCGGCACGGTGGATCCGGCCTTCGCGCACCACCAACTCCGGGCCGAACAGGGCGTTCGGCGGCAGGGCGTCGGGCAGGCCGAGGAACTGACGGGCACGGCCGAGCGGCAGCCCTGGATCGTCGGGGCTCGCCGCGGCGTGGCGGTCGACCTCCGCACGCAGCGCGGCAGCCGCCCGGTCCGCGTACCCCGCGTCGAGCAGGTACGGGCCCGCGTCGAGCAGGTGCGCCCGCGCGTCGGGCGGGCCGGCGATGGGCACAGGACCGGAGGCGGGTTCGACCGAAACGGCCTCGGGTGGGGCCGGACCGGAGGCGGGCGCGACCGGGGAGGTGGTGGAACGCAACGCGTAGCCCATCGCGGTGAGTTCGGCTCGGTGGGCGAAGCCGACGGCGCGCAGCCGGCCGGTGGGGTCGGCGGGTTCGGCGACGTCGGAGAGCAGCCGCGCCCGTGCCGCGGCGGCGCCGCGCCTGCGCAGTTCCGGCGGGGCGACGTCCAGTACGACGGCGCCCCGCAGCAACCGCGAACCGGGGTCGCGCAGCAGCAACCGGTCGCCGACGTGCAGATCCAGCGGCGTACGCAGGGCGAGGCGGACGGTGTCGAGCCCAAGTGGACGCAGCCGTGCGGCGGTTGACGCGGTGCCGCAGTGCACCAGGGGCTCGGCGGGCAGCCGGGGAACCGGGTTCGTGGCGCGCTCTCCGGGTTCGGTCCGTACGTCGAGGCGGACGTCGACGGTGGAGGTCCGCCACCACGCCCCCGGTCCGACGAGGGCGTGGCCCCGGCGGATGTCGCCCGCGGACGCACGACGGAGGTTGACCGCCACCCGGGCCGGGCCGCGAGCCCGGGAGACCTCCTCCCCCAGGCATTGGAGTCCGCGGACGGTGACGGGGGTGCCGGCGGGCGAGAGCTCCAGGGTGTCACCCACCGCGAGTGTGCCCGCTTCGAGCGTGCCGGTGACGACGGTGCCGGCCCCGGCCACGGTGAACGCGCGGTCCAGCCACAGCCGTACGGGCGCCCGCGGGTCGGGGGTCGGCGCCGCGGCGGCCACCCCGTCCAGCGCTGCCAGCAGTTCCGCCAGCCCCGCGCCGGTACGGGCGCTGACGGCCACCGCGGGCGCGTCGGCCAGCCCGGTGCCGGCCGTGTGCTCGCGCGCCTGCGCCAGTGCGTCGACCGGATCGGCGAGGTCGCTGCGGGTGATCACCAGCAGCCCGTCTTGGATGCCGAACGCCTTGAGGGCGGCGAGGTGTTCGGCGGTCTGCGGGCGCCACCCCTCGTCGGCGGAGACCACCAGCATCACCGCGGGGGAGGTGGCCAGGCCGGCGAAGGTGGTGGCCAGATAGCGGTGGTGGCCCGGCACGTCGACAAAGGCCAGCCGCCGCCCGCCGGGCGCGGTGGTCCGGACGAAGCCGAGGTCCAGGGTGAGGCCGCGGCGGCGCTCCTCCGCGAGGCGGTCGGGGTCGGTGCCGGTGAGCGCCCGCAGCAGCGTGGACTTGCCGTGGTCCACGTGTCCGGCGGTGGCGATCACGTACATCCCGGGCGCACCGGTCGTCCCGGCCCCGGTCGTCCCGCGCGCACCGGTCACACCGGTCACACCAGCCCCGGCCGTCCCGACCCCACTCACCCCGTTCGTCCCCGTCTGCGTCACGGCACTCTCCTGCGTCGCCGCGGTCAGGCGTCCGCCGGGGCGGGGCGGGCGGCGAGCACGGCGGCGAGCAGGGTCTCGTCGTACGCCTCCGGCACGGTCCGCAGGTCGAGCAGCAGCCTGTCCCGGTGCAGGCGGCCGACGACCGCCGGCCGGCCGGTGCGCAGCGGCGCCGCCAGGGCGGCCGGCAGCGCGACGGCGGCGCTGTCGAGCACCGCTTCCGGTGCTCCGCCGCCGCCCACCCGCGCCTCCGAGGCGACAGCGGCGGCGTCCAGTCCCACGGCGCGCAGCCGGACGGCCAACGCCTCGGCGCGCGGGGCGAGTTCGGCGACGGTGGCGGTCAGCGCCTGCTCGACCGGGGTGTCGGGCCCGCGCAGGGTGGCCTCCAGCGCGGCGAGGGTCAGCTTGTCCACCCGCAGGGCGCGGGCGAGGGGGTGGGTGCGCAGCCGCTCCACCGTTTCGCGGCGGCCGAGCAGCAGTCCGGCCTGCGGGCCGCCGAGCAGCTTGTCGGCGCTGGCGGTGACCAGGTCGGCGCCGTCGGCGAGTGAGGTCGCGGCGTCCGGTTCGTCGGGGAGCACCGGGTGCGGTCGCAGCAGCCCCGAACCGATGTCGTGCACCACCGGCACGCCCAGCGTGGCGAGTTGGGCGATCGGCACCGAGGAGACGAAGCCGGCGGTGTGGAAGTTCGACGGGTGGATCTTGAGGAGGAAGCCGGTGCGCGGCCCGATCGCGGCCCGGTAGTCCGCGAGGTGGGTGCGGTTGGTGGTGCCGACCTCGCGCAGCCGGGCGCCGGTGGCGGCGAGCAGGTCGGGGAGTCGGAAGCCGTCGCCGATCTCCACCATCTCGCCGCGGCTGAGGACGATTTCGCGGCCCCGGGCCAGTGCCGTCGCGGCCAGTACCAGCGCGGCGGCGTTGTTGTTGACCGCGTGCACCGCCTCGGCGCCGGGGACCGCTTCCGCGAGAGCGGCCACGGCGCCGAGGCCGCGCCGGGCCCGGCGGCCGGTGGCCAGGTCGTACTCCACGTCCGTACAGCCCGCGGCGTCCGCCAGCGCGGCCCGGGCGGCCTCGGAGAGCGGTGCGCGGCCGAGGTTGGTGTGGACGACCACGCCGGTGGCGTTGAGCACCGGGAGCAGGGCGGCAGCGGTCGGCGGCAGGGCGTCCGCGGCGGCGTCGGCAGCCTCCTCGGGCGCCAACTCGCCGCTGCGCACACGTTCCTGAACGGCCGTCACGGCGCTGCGCACCGGTTCGCGGCCCAATCGCGCGACCGCGGCGGCGAGCCGGGGGTCGGCCAGCAGCGCGTCCGTCCGGGGAACGCGGCGTCTGGCATCCGCCATCGGGTGTCCTCTCCGCGTCCTGTCGTGCCTCACCGCCGTTCCGCGACCGGTCTCCGTACGTACGCGGGGCGCCGGGCCCGGTGCGCGTCGGCCCGGCCCGGTGCGCGTCGGTGCGAACCGGTACGGGCCGGTGCGGCCCGGCTGGTTCGCGCGGGAGCCGGCGAGCGGAGGCGTATGGGAATCGAACCCACCCGGCCGGGGTTCCCGACCGCATCGGTGTTGAAGACCGTGGGGGCCACCAGGCACCCGCACGCCTCCGGCGCGGAGTCTAGCCGCAGGCCCCCGCGTCCCGGCAGGCCGGGACGCGGGGGCTGGTCCGCGCCGCCGCGGCGGGCTACCGTCCGGCGGATGACGGCTCCGCGCATGACCCAGTACGCAGGTGGTGGCGGCTGCGCCTGCAAGCTTCCCCCGGGTGAACTCGACGAGCTGGTGGCCGCGTTGGCCGGCAGCGCCCCCGCGAACCCGGCCGCCGAGCTGCTGGTCGGCCTGGACGGCGGCGGGGACGACGCCGCGGTGGTGCGGCTGGACTCCGAACGCGCACTGGTCACCACCGCGGACTTCTTCACGCCCGTGGTGGACGACCCGTACGACTGGGGCCGGATCGCGGCGGCCAACGCCCTGTCCGACGTGTACGCGATGGGCGGGACGCCCTGGGCGGCGGTCAACCTGCTGGCATGGCCCCGGGAGACGCTGCCGCTGGAGGTGGCGGCCGAGGTGCTGCGCGGCGGCCGGGACGTGGCGCACGCGGCGGGCTGCCAGGTCTCGGGCGGGCACAGCATCACCGACGCCGAGCCGAAGTACGGCATGTCGGTGGTCGGGCTGGTGCATCCGGACCGGATGCTGCGGGTCGACGCGGCCGTCCCCGGCAGCGCGCTGACGCTCACCAAACCGCTCGGCAGCGGAGTCCTCAACTCCCGGCACAAGGCGACCGGTACGGTCTTCGCCGAGGCGGTCGAGGTGATGGCGGCGCTGAACCGCGACGCCTCGCGCGCCGCGGTCGAGGGGGGCATTCCGGCCGGTACCGATGTCACCGGATTCGGCCTGCTCGGACACGCCTACAAGCTTGCCCGCGCCTCCGGCGTGACGCTCGCCGTCGACGCCGCCGCGGTGCCCTACCTCGCCGACGCCCGACAGGCGCTGGCGGACGGCTACGTCAGCGGCGGCACCCGGCGCAACCTCCAATGGGTCGCTCCGCACGTGGAGTTCGGCTCCGCCCCCGAGAGCGAGCGACTGCTGCTCGCGGACGCCCAGACCTCCGGCGGGCTGCTGCTGACCGGCGAGATCCCCGGCCACCCGGTGATCGGCGAGGTCCTTCCCCCCGGCCCCTCCCCCGTGGTGGTCCGCTGACCCCGTACGTGTGCGCCGGTGAGCGTGCGCGGGCCCGGTACGGACGCACTGGCCCGCGCCGCTTCCCCAACGCGCCCCGCAAGCCCCCGCCGCGTCCCAACGGCTCCCCGCACCGCCTCCGCACCGCCTTACCCGTACACGAGTTATTGACCGTGCATCGACAAACAGACAGGGTGGGCTCTCGTCGTCGCCGGCAGTCGGCGGGGCGCCGAACTCGGGCTCTCGGGAGGAACACCGTGGCTCCATCCACAGCCGTCGAGCACCGCTCCCTGGACGGCGCAGCCTTCCGGCTCTCCGGAGACCTGGACCTGACGCAGCCGGCCACCTCCGTCGTCGAGGTGGTCGCCGGCGGGCGTCTGCACGAGTTCACCTCGGGGCCGCGCAAGCTGGGGGAGTCGGTCGCCGCATCACTCGGCGTCACCGACTTCGACTCCGAAC
This sequence comes from Streptomyces tardus, assembly GCF_018101125.2. Taxonomy (GTDB): domain Bacteria; phylum Actinomycetota; class Actinomycetes; order Streptomycetales; family Streptomycetaceae; genus Streptomyces; species Streptomyces tardus. The sequence continues at coordinate 1,249,751 of NZ_JAELVF020000001.1, forward strand.
TCGCCTTCCGCGGCGGCACCCTGCGCACCGCGACCACCAGCGAGTACGACCGGCAGTCGCAACAGGTCGAGAGCCCGACGCTGGTCGTCTGGGAGGGCCGCCGGTTCAGCCTGATCACCCGGCTCTACCGCGCCCGCCTCGCCGACGTCCTCTCGCTGCTGCGCACCCTGGACATCGCCGAGCACCCGGACGGCGTCGTACTGGCCCCCGACCGCGCCGCCGGCAGCCGACTGGCGCGTCCGGCGGCCGTGGTCAAGGAGATCCCCTCCCTGGGCCTGGTCGAGGTCGCCCGGCGCACCCGTGAGCACGGCGCCCAGCTCCCGCCCTGGGAAGGCGCGTCGGTCGGCTCCGGAGAGCTCTTCCGGGACAGCCTCTCCGACGGCAGCCCCTTCTTCGTGCTCTCCGGCTCCGACCTGTGGGCCACCATCGTGCCGCTGGCCGGGGTGGACGTCGCCTCGGTGCCCCGCGCGGTGGACCGGCTCGACCTGCGGACCGCGGGGTGAGGAACCGGTGACCTCCCTGCTCGGCACCGTCACCACCGCGGTGGTGCTGCTGGTGCTGCTCGCCGGATGCGCCGCACACCTCTCGCGCCCCGCCGCACTGCCGGACGCGCTGCACGCGCACGGCCTGGTGCCCGAGCGCGCGGTACGCCTCGCCGCCGTCGCGGCCACCCTGGCCGAGGGCGTGCTCGGCACCGCCCTCGTCGCGAGCCTGCTGCTCCGCCAACGCACCGCGCTCACCGCGGCGTTGGCCGCGACCGCGCTGCTCTTCGTCTGCTACGCGCTCTACACCCGGCACGCCCTGGCCACCGGCCGCGGCGGCCCCTGCGGCTGTTCGCGCACCGAGGTGCCGCTGAGCGGCTGGGTGGTCGGCCGCGCCTGGGTGTTCGCCGCGCTGGCCCTGGGCGGCGCGGTACTGGCGGCCGGCCCCGGGAACCCGCCCGAGGGCGCCGCCGAGACCGCCGTCGCCGCGCTGGTCGCGGTGACCCTCGCCGTACTGCTGTGGGTCCTGCCGGCCGCGATGGCGCAACCCGCCGCCGGCTCCGCGCCGGCCCGCCGCTCCGTGGCACCCGACCCGCACGCGCGGAACGGCGTACCGCACACACCCCACGTGCCGCACAACGCACCGCACGCGCGGAACGTGACCACCGTGACAGCCATGCCCACCGTGAGAGGGGGACACCGCGCGTGGACTTCGTGACCAGTGCCCTGCTCGTGTCCTGGGTCGCCATCGCCCTGCTCGCCCTGGTGGTGTCAGGCCTGGTGCGACAGGTGCACCAACTCTCCCGGGGCGGCGGCGCGGTGCGCACCCCGGGGCGGGTCGGCGTCGCCCCCGGCAGCCCCGCGCCGCACGCGGCGGAGCTGCTCGCCGAGGACCGGCCGACCCTGCTGCTCTTCCTCAGCCCCGACTGCCGCACCTGCGTGCGGGTGCTGGCCGAGGCGGACCGCGTACACACCGCCGCCGACCCTGCGGACGGGACCGGCGGCCCCGCCGTACGCGCCGTCTACGCCGACGAGGCCGCCGCCGCAACGCACTCGGTGCCCGTCCTCGACCACCGACCCGACCTGTTCACCGCGTACGACGCGATCGCCACGCCCTTCGCCGTACTGGTCGCCGCCGGCGGCCGGGTCGTGCGCTCCGAACCGCTCGGCGCCCCCGAGGCGTTGCACGATCTGCTCGCCGAACTTCCCGCCAGCCAGCCGAGGAGCGCGTGATGCCCCACCTGGACGACGTCCCCATGCTCCGCCGCTCCGACAGCTCGGACCGGCCGGTCCGACGGCGCACCACGGGCCTGCCGCGCTTCGTGCTCTCCCGGCGCACCGCGCTCCAGGCGGCGACCGCGGTCGGCTTCGCCTCGCTCGGCGTCTTCTCGGTGGCCCGCGAGGCGTACGCCGACGGGTACGACATCTGGACCGGCGACTGCCCCTCGTACGCCTCCGACCACGACTGCTCCCCCGGCTGCGGGCCGAGCACCGTGCACGCCGCCGCCTGCGAGACCTCCGGCGAGCACGAGGGCTTCCACCGCAACGACGGCACCACCTGGACCCTGCGCCCCAACCAGTGCTACTCCGGCACGTACGACGGCTGGCTGTGGCGCTTCACCGGCGCCTGCGGTGCCTGCGCGTGCGGCATCGAACGCCGCTGCCACGACGGCTACTTCAACTCCGGTTCGGGCTGGGTCCGTTCGATCTGCCGCTGGACCACCGACTGCGGCTGCGAGGGCACCGTCACCTGGCCGACGCTCAAGTCCGGCGTCAGGGGCCCCGACGTGCACACCGCCCAACACCTGCTCACCCACCACCAGTTCGCCCTCGAGGCGGACGGCATCTTCGGCCCCGACACCGAGGCGGCGGTCAAGCAGTTCCAGACGTCCGTCGACCTGGAGGCCGGCGGCACCGTCGACCCCGTGACCTGGCCCCATCTGGTGGTCACGGTCAAGGAGGGCGACAACAGCCAGGCGGTGCACGCCGCGCAGCGCCAGTGCGTCAAGCACGGCCATCCCATCGAGGTGGACGGTGCCTTCGGGCCGCTGACCACCACCGCGGTGCGCGAGTTGCAGAAGAACGCGGGCCTCACCCAGGACGGCATCGTCGGCCAGCAGACCTGGCGCGCCCTGGTCGGCGGCGCGTAACCGCACGACACCGGGCGACTGACAGCGACGCGGAGGGAGGGGCATGAGCGGGACGACGGGTCGCGAACGCGCGCGCGGTCGGCTCACCGACCCCGCGATACCCGTGCTCGCACTGGTCTGCGCCGCGGTCGCCGCCTCCTGGTACGCACCCGTCCTCACCTGGGCGGTGCTCGGCGGCCTCGCGGGCTACTCGCTCTCCGGCTCCGTTTGAACGCGCAACAGCGCACATGCGCTTGCCTCGCCAGGTTGGCGGGCCGTACATCGACAGACCACCGTCCTCGGGGTCTTCTCCACCGGGTTGCTGCTCGGCGCTCTGCTGTCCGCGTCCGTGCTCTGGCTGCTCTCCGGCCTGCTGAGCCCGCTCCCGGACACCTGGACGCTGCCCCTGACCGTCGCCGCGGCGACGGCCGGAGTCGCCCGGGACGCCGGCGTGCTGCGGTTCCCCCTGCCGCAGAACTCGCGCCAGGTCCCGCAGGACGTGCTCCAGCGCGATCTGGTGCGCGGCGCGCTGCAGTTCGGCTTCGAGATGGGCACCGGCGTACGCACGTACGTGTCGGCGACCCTGCCGTACGTACTGGCCCTGGGGGTGCTGCTCGCCGGTGAGGCGCAACCGGCGCTGGCGGCCGGCGTCGGCTTCGCCCTCGGCCGGGCGGCCACGCCGGTGCTGCGGTACTCGGCCGGGACCGGCGAGGAGTGGGACGACCGACTCCAGGACCGGCTCCCGCTGTTGAAGGTCGGCGGCGGCACCGTCCTGGCCCTCGCCCTCCTCGCCCTCACCCTCCGCACCACCTAGCGACCCCACCACCAGAGCTCCGCGGCGGTGGCTCCTCGGCGGGAGGGGGCCCGCAGGCCCGGGGCACCCCGCGCGGCCGGGGCCCGACTGCCGTGCGCGGCGGGGTCAGATGAGGCCGTCGCGGAGGGCGCGGGCGACCGCGTGGGCCCGGTTGCGGGCCTGGAGCCGCGACATCACCTCGTAGATGATGTTCTTCACCGTGTGCTCCGAGCAGCTGAGCAACTCGGCGATGTCGGCGTTGCCGTGGCCCTCCGCCATCAGCCGCAGGACGAGGACCTGCCGGGCGGTCAGGGTCGGCCGCACTCCGCCCCAGGGCGCCTTCTCCGACTGCTGCGTACGGTCGGTACGGGCCGGGCGTCCTTCCCTGGTCAGCAGGTGCGAGAGCATCGGGTACGGGATGCTCGGCAGCAGGTTGCCGGCCCGGCGGACGGCGTCCCGCAGGCCCTCGGCGGTGAGGTCGGCGTTGCGCAGCACCACGGCGCCCACCCGCAGGGCCTGCCGCAGACTGGTCCTGGTGACGGTGTCGCAGATCAGCAGCAGCGGCCCCACATCGGTGAGTCGGCGAAGTTCCCGCTCCGCGTCGTCGGCCACGAGCACGGTGACGGTGCCGCTGCGGACGCCGGTGGCGGGGGCGGTGCAGGTGGTGGAGGCGGCGGCTCTGAGGCCCGTGCCGGTGGCGCGGCGGGCCGGTTCCGGGCCCGACTCGCAGTGCAGTCCGGCCCGGCGCAGCAGCGTCCGCACCCGTACCGCCTCGCGGTCCGGGCGGGGCGGCACAAGGCGAACCGACGGCAGCACGGCGGCAGTTGAGGGCGCGACGGTCGGCGCGACGGTCATCGGGGGCGGGGCCAGGGTGCTCACAGCAGACCTGCCCGAAGGGCGAAGGCCACCGCGTGCGCGCGGTTGCGCAGCCGGAAGCGCTGGGTGATGTCGTGCATGACGCTGGTCACCGTGCGGGGCGAGTAGGCGAGTTGGTGGGCTATCTCCGAGGTCTCGTGACCGTCCGCGACCAGCTGGAGCACTGAACGCTCGCGCTCGGTGAGGGAGTTGCCCGCCCAGCCGGTGGCCGCGCCCGTACGGTCCAGCACCGCCTCCAGCAGGTCGGGCGGCAGGGTGCACTCGTCCCGGGCCGCGGCCAGTACCGCGTGCGAGAGGCGAGTGGCGTCGGCTTCGCGGCGCAGCAGCAGCCCGCGGGCGCCGGCGGCGAGGGCGTGCAGCGCGTCGCCCGAGGCCAGCGCACCGGCCAGCAGAACCACCGCGGGGCCCTGCCGCAGCGCCCGGGTGGTGCGCACCATGTCCAGCTCCGAGGGGCCGAGCCGGTCCACGGTGAGCACCACCACCCGGGCCTCGTCCGGCTCGCTGACGGTGAGGTCCGCGCAGTTGACGAGGGTGCTGCGAGTGCCGGCCTCCAGCACGGGGTCGAGTGCGGTCACGCTGACCGGTACGGGTGCACCCATCTGCCTCTCCTTGGTGTCGGTCGTTCCCGCCGCGAACGTCCGGGCGGGGTCGGGCTGTTGTCCTGGGGCAGACACTCCCCCGGTCCGCCGGGAGCGGGCATCGGTAGTCGTTCCCCACCTTTGCCCGCCGGCCACGGCGCCGGTGGGGCCGGGGTGCGGTCCGGTCGCGGCAGGCCCGCGCGTACGGGGCCGGGGTGGGCGGGGCGGGTCGGGTCTGCGGGCCGACTCCCGCGACGCGCACGGCCGCGTACGGGTCAACGGGACGCGCACGGCGGCCGGTTGACCACCCACACGTACGGCTCCCCCCATGCCCCGCCGGGCTCCGAGGACGGTGGCGCGCACCCCCACCGACCAGCATGTTCGCCGCTCGACCGGCTTCCGGGCACGGGCCCGTTCCCCCATGTCCGCCCCGGCGGGCACGGGGTCCGCGCACAATGTGGGGGCTGCTCCCCCATGTGGGGGGCGGGGAGGTCTGCGACCTTCGTAGTGTGATCGAAACAGCCAGCCTCCAGCTTCCGCAGAGCGCCGGCCTACCGCTTGCCTGGTGGGCCCGGGCGCTGTCCCTCGCCGAACGGCTCGCCGCGCCCAACCCGCCGCAGCCGGCCGGTGTATCGACCGGCCCGGCGCCGTGGGAAGCCGGCGACGCGGAGGGCTTCGCGGCCCGGCTGGCCCACCTGGAGGTGGACACCGCCGCAGCCCGGGCGCTGACCGAGGAGGCTCCCGAGCGGCTGGCTGCCCGAGCGGCCAAGCCGATGTGGGCGGAGTACGCGGAGCTGGCACTCGACGCAGTGGACCGCCTTCCCGGCGCCGACGACACCGGCACCGCCGGAGTGTTCGCCGCCGAGCGGGCCGAAAGCGCCGAGGGGGCCGGGGCCGTCGAGGGGCCCGAGGTCTTCGCACCCGTGGTCCGGCCGTTCACGACCCTGGCAGCCAACCGGCTCGACGTCGCGCTGGAGGGCCTTCCCGCAGCCGAACAGGACGTGTGGCGGCGGGCGTTCGAGCAGCGGCTCGTACACCGGCTGGTGCGGCTCGCCGGCCGCACCCTGGTCCTGGAACTGGACGCCGCCCGCCGCGCCGGGCGCCTGGCCGGCGCCGACTCGCGCCGGCGGTTCCGCTCCTTCGTCGAGGAGCTGCGCACCGGGGAGGGCCTCGGCCGGCTGCTGGCCCGCTACCCCGTGCTGGCCCGCATGCTCGCCCAGACCTCGCTGGACGCGGCGGAGGCCACCGCCGAACTGGTGCTGCGCTTCCGGGCCGACCGGGACGCGCTGGTCGCGGAGCTGCTCGACGGCCGCGACCCGGGCGCGCTGCTCGGCGTCGACCTGGGGCAGGGCGATCCGCACCAGGGCGGTCGTTCGGTCGCGATCCTGGCCTTCGCGGACGGCGCGCGCCTGGTCTACAAGCCGCGCCCACTGTCCCAGCACGCGCTGCTGGACGAACTGGCCGCGTGGTTCGGGACCAAGGCCCCCGGAGTACGGCCGCGCACCCCGCGCACAGTGCGCCGGCAGGGCTACGGCTGGCTGGAGTTCGTGGCCCACCGCTGGTGCCGCTCGCTGGGCGAGGCCGCGGCCTTCTACCGCCGCCAGGGCGCGCTGCTGGCACTGCTGTACGCGCTGGACGGCGCCGACATGCACTACGAGAACCTCATCGCCTGCGGTGACCAGCCGGTCCTGGTCGACGCCGAAACACTGCTGCACACCGGGCTTCCGGAGCCGAACACGGCCGGCGCCGACCCGGCGGGCGAGGCACTGCGCGCCTCGGTGCACCGCACCTGCCTCCTGCCGCACCTGCTCATCGGCGAGCAGGGCGCGCTGGACATCTCCGCGCTCGGCCGGTCCGCCGACGGCACCTTCCCCAGCGAGGGGCTCAACTGGCAGGACTGCGGCACCGATGTGATGCGGGTGGTCCGCGGCCCGGTGCTGAGCCCGGCCGCACAGAACCACCCGCTGCCCGAGGACCGGCCGCTGGGCCGCGCCGACCACCGGGCCGTACTGCTGGAGGGCTTCCGCACCGGGTACGCCGCCATCGCGGAGCACCGCGCCGAACTGGAGGCACCGGACGGGCCGTTGCTGACCTGGGCGGACTCGCCCGCCCGGCTGATCGCCCGCCCGACCCGGCTGTACGCCACCCTGCTGGAGGAGTCCACCCACCCCTCCCTGCTGGGCGACGCCCTCGCCCGCGACAGCGTCTTCTCCGTCCTGTGGTCCGAGTCCCTGGCGGACGGCGCCCGCCGCCGGCTCATCGAGCAGGAGACGGCCGACATGTGGCGCGGCGACGTACCTCTCTTCGTCCACCGTCCCTCCGGCACCGGAGTGCGGTCGGCCGACGGCACCTGGCTGCCGGATCTGCTGCCGGTGGCCGCGCTGACCGCGGTACGGCGCAAACTGGCCCGGCTGGACGAGGTCGACTGCCTGGACCAGGAGTGGATCGTCCGCGCCACGCTCGCCGCGGGCAGCGCCGGGTTCCCCGGCGCCCGTCCCCGCTCGGAGCTGGCGGTCGTCCCGGTACCGACGGCGGGCGCCGCCCCCTCGCGGCTGCTGGCCGCCGCGGCCGGTATCGCCGACGAGATCGCCGCCCGCGCCGTCCGCGCCGGAGGCCGGGCCAACTGGCTGGGCCTGGAACAGGTTTCGGGGCCGCACTGGGCGGTGCTCCCGATGGGCGCCGGACTGGCACAGGGCTACTGCGGCGTCGCGCTCTTCCTGGCCCAGCTCAATTCCCTTGCCGGCCCCGGCCGTTACGGCACCCTCGCACAGGAGTCGGTACGGCCGCTGGCGCCGCTGCTGCGGGCCCTGGCAGCCGAACCCGAGCTGGCCGCCCCCGTCGGCCCCGGCGCCTACCACGGTCTGGGCGGCGTGGTGCACGCCCTGCTCCGGCTCTCCCGGCTGACCGACGAACGGCTCCTGGACTCCCTCCCGGACGCGCTCACCGCACTGGAGCACGCCGTGCGGCACTGCCCCGAACCGGGTCTGGCGAGCGGCAACACCGGCGCGCTGACGGCCGCCGTCAGCGCCCACCGGGTGACCGGTGACGCGCGGGCCCTGCTCCTCGCCGACCGGCTGGCCGACGCCCTGACCGCCCAGCTGTCCGGACCGGAGCAGCGCGGCGCCCTCGGCACCGGCTTCGCGGAGGGCGCCGCCGGCATCGGCTGGGCGCTGCTGCGGTACGCCGAGCTGCGGCCCGAGCGCGCCCGGCCGCACACCGCCGTCGCGCACGCACTGCTCCGGCAGGCCGCCCGCGAGACCGGGCCCGGCACCACCCTCGACCTCTCCTGGACGAACGGGATCGCCGGCATCACCGCCGCCGCCGCGGCGCTGCCCGGTGCGCCGTCCGACAGCCGCGTCGAGCGGCTCGCGGAGTGCGGGGCGTCCTTCGACCTCAGCCTCGGCCACGGCACGCTGGGGCAGTTGGAGGCCCTGGCGGTGCTGGCCGGTCCCGGTGGCCGGGACGAGGAACTGACCGCCCGGGCCGGGGAGGCCCTGACCCGCGGCACCGGCGACGTGCTCGCCCTGGTCGAGGCCCAGGGACACCGCTGCGCCACACCGGACCGGATCCCCACGCCCGGACTGCTGACCGGGCTCGCGGGCATCGGCTACGGGTTGCTCCGCCTCGCGCACCCGCGCTCCGTACCCTCCGTGCTCCTGCTGGAACACCCGCTGGAGGAACCACCGGGCCGCTCCGGCGGGCGGCCCCGCACCTGAACCCACCGACGCCGGGCCCCACTGCCCTGCAGTCACCAGCCCAACCCCCGGAGTCCGTCCGTCCCTTCGGACTCCACGCACCACACGCACCACCGAGCACCACACGCACGACCACGCACCACCGAGCACCACACGCACCACCACGCGAACCACCCCTCGCGCCATCACGAGCAGTCCCACGCGATTGACGACACCCAGGAGCCAGACATGGACCAGCACCGCGACGCCGCCACCACCGCCAGATCCCACGGAGCGACCGAGGCCGTCGCCACCGAGCAGCAGGACGCCGCCGGCGGCATCACCCTCAAGGGCCGCAACGGTGCCTGCTCCCGGGCCCGCGCGCTCGCCGGGATGGTGCTGACCAGCGGCATCGTCATCACGCTGAGCAGCGTGGACACTTCGGTCTCCGCCCCGATCGGCGGTGCCTGAGCACGGCGCGTCCCCCGGGACGACACCGCGCGGCGCGAGGCCTCAACGGGCTTCGCGCCGCGCGGCGTTGTGCCGGGGAAGCCCTGTGCCGGCCGGGGTGGCCCTGCCGCTCGACGGTCGGCGCCGGACGCGTGCGCTCCGGACACCCCTCGCAGCGCGCCCGGACCTCGGGACGAGTGTCACGCACCCTGCCGTCCGGGCAGGATTTCTGCTTATCATCCTCAATCATGCGCTCCCATACGCGTTCCCTGGTCGGGAGGGACCCTCAGCTGGAGCAGCTCGGCAATGCCCTCGCCGACGCCCGACAGGGACGCGGGGGCGTGGTCTTCGTCGTCGGCGAGGCCGGGGTCGGGAAGTCGCGGCTGGGCGCGGAGGCCGCCGGCGGCGCGCTGAACGACGGGATGCGAGTACTGCGCGGACGCAGCAGCACCACCGGACCGGCGGTGCCGTTCCGGCCGCTCACCGAGGCGCTGATGTCGCTCTTCCGCAGCGGCGACCCGCCCGACGGCGTCCTCCTCGGCCCCTACCGTCCGGCGCTGGGGCAGCTGATCCCGGACTGGTACACCGGCGAGCGCGAGAGCAGTTCCATGGTGGTGCTCGGCGAGGCGGTGCTGCGGCTGCTGCTCGCCTCCGCCCCGGAGCAGGGGCTGTTGCTGCTGCTGGAGGACCTGCACGACGCCGATCCGGAGACCCTGGGGGTCCTGGAGTACCTGGTCGACAACCTGGAGCACACCCCGTTGCTGCTCCTGGCCACCGTGCGCACCGATTTCAGCGACGCCCTCGACCTCGCCCAGTCCGCGCGGCGCCGCGGCGCGGCGGCGCTGTTGGAGCTGCCGCCGCTGACCCGCGCGCAGACCGGCGCCATGGCCGCAGCGCAGCTGGGCGTCGCGTCCCCCGAGGAGGTCCCCGAAGCGGTGCTCCAGCGGCTGTGGGAGGACAGCGCCGGAAGCCCGTACCTGATCGAGGAGTTGCTCCAGTCGATCATCGGGACCGGCGCGCTGGTCCAGGGCCCGGACGGCTGGCGGGCGGTCGGCGACGCACGCGGTGACGTCTCCTCGACGCTGGCCCGGGGCATTCTGCGGCGCATCGACCGGCTCGGCGCCCAGGGCCTGACCCTGCTCTCGGCCGCCGCCGTGCTCGGACGGCGCTTCCCGCTGACCGTCCTCCAGCGCATGACCGACATCGACGACCGGGCACTGCTCACCCATCTCCACGCCGGGGTCGCCGCCCGGCTGGTCATCCCCGACGAGCCCGCCCCCGACTGGTACTCCTTCCGGCACTCCCTCAGCATCGAGGCGCTGTTCACGCAGATGACGACGGGTCAGCGCGCCGAGCTGGCCCGGCGGGGAGCCGAGGCGGTGGAGGAGCTGCACCCCGGGCTGGAGGGCGACTGGTGCGTATTCGCGGCCGGACTGCGGGGCGAGGCCGGGGACCGGGAGCGGGCCGGGGACCTCTTCGCGCGGGCCGGGGCGCGGGCGCTGGCGACGGGCGCGCTCAGCTCCGCCGTCGCGCTGCTGACCCGGGCCGAGGGGCTGCTCGCCGGCGGCGGCCGGCCGCAGGCCCGTGCGGAGGTGCTGGAGAACCTGCTGCCCGCGCTGGCCGAGGCGGGGGACTTCACCCGCGCCTTCGACCTCGTCGACGATCTGCGCACGCTGGACGGCTCCGGGCTCAGCCCGGCAAGGCTGGCCACCGTGCACACCCGGTTGGCCAAGGTGGCCCACCTGGCGGGGCGTTGGAGCGACGGCAACCGGCAGATCGAACGGGCCAGGGCGGAGCTGGCCCTCGCCCCGGACGAGGCCGAGGCCGCCGCCGTCGACGTGACCGCCGCGTACCTGGCACTGGACACCCCCGGCCCGGGCCGCACCCAGCAGGCGGAGACGCTCGCGCTGTCGGCCGCCGCCGCGGCCGAACACCACAAACTGCCCGTGGTCGCCTGCCAGGCCTGGCAGTTGCTGGCCACCGTCGTCCGCGAACGCGATCCGGACCGCGCCAGGGCGATGCTGGAACAGGCCGGCGAGACCGCCGAACGGCACCGACTGCCGCTCCAGCGGATGTACGTGATGACGCGGCTCGGCGGCAACGCCTGGCTGGCCGAGGGGGATTCGGCCGGGCTCCGCGAGGCCCGCGAGGAGGCGCTGCGGCTCGGCTCGGTCAACGTGGTGCACACCGTGGACGGCATCCTGGTCCTGGACGCCGTGCTGCGCGGCGGGTACGCGGCGGCCGGGGAGGCGGCGGCCAAGTGCCTGGCCGTGGTCCGGCGGCTGCGGTTCGCGCCCACCGTGCGCTACGTGTTGACCGCGCAGGCCACGCTCGCCGCCCACCTCGGCGACCGCGCGGAGATGGAGGCGCGGCTGGCGGACCTCACCGAGTGGGACGGCGCCGGATCACAGGAGGAGCCGCTGGGGTACGGGCTGGCCCGGGCGTTCTGCGCGCTGCTGGAGGAGAACCGCGAAAGGGCGGCCGAGGAACTGCGCACCGTACGCGCCCTGGAGGCGGACAACCCCTCCACCTTCCACCTCAGCGGCACCCACGGACTGGGGCTGCTGCTCGACGTGCTGTCCGGCGCCGCGGGCCGCGAGCGGTACCGGGAGGTGACCGCCACCGCCACGTCCCGGCTGCGCTGGAACCGGCAGTTCGTCACGCTGGCCGACGCCGTCCTCCTCGGGGCCGAGGGCGAGGGAGCACGAGCCTCCGCGCGGGTGGCCGAGACCCAGTCCGAGCCGTACGCGATGGCACGGCACCTGGGGCTGAGGCTGGTCGCGGACGCGGCGCGGCGGGACGGCTGGGGCGACCCGGTCAGCTGGCTGCGTCAGGCCGAGCACCACTTCCACGAGCTGAACGTGCCGCCGGTCTCCAACGCCTGCCGGGCCGGGCTGCGGCAGTTGGGCGTATCGCTGCACCAGCACCGCAGCGGGACCAGCGGCATCCCGGAGGAGCTGCGGGCCCAGGGCGTGACGGTGCGGGAGTACGAGGTCTTCCGGCTCCTGGCGGAGCGGCTCAGCAACAAGGACCTCGCAGACCGGCTGTTCATCTCCCCGCGCACGGCGGAGAAGCACATCGCCAGTCTGATGGCCAAGGTCGGTGCCACCAACAGGGCCAATCTCTGCGCACGTTCGGCCGCCTTCCGGACCTCGGGCACCTGACAGCGGTACCGCCGCGCCGGCCCGCCCACCGTCGTCGGCCCGTTGTCGTCGGCCCGTTGTCGTCGGCCGTTCGGCCGGCTCGTCCCGCGTCGCCCGCTCGGCCGGCCAGCCCGTGCCGGGAGGCGCCGAACACGCGCCGAACACGCGCCGGGCACCCGCCGAACACGCGCCGGACCGGCGTCCGGGGCTCCGCCCGAGTCGCCGGTCCCGGCCTCAGCGCATCTCCCGCACCGACCGGGAGGACAGCACCGCCAGCCCGGTCAACAGCAGGATCACTCCCACGAAGGAGAACAGGAGCGTCGGAGAGCGGCCCGCCAGCGCACCGCAGACGATCAGGGAGACCGGGGCCACTGCGTAACCGAGCACCATGTCCACCGAGATGACCCGACTGAGCACGTTCTGCGGGATGTTGCGCTGAATCCAACTGATCCCGTAGACGCCCTGGAAGCCGATGCCGAAGCCCATGGTCAGGACCACCGCCAGCACCGCCACGGTGGAATCCACCAGGCCCAGCACCGTCATCCCCATCGCCAGCCAGCCGGCCAGCGCCGCCACCAGCAGACCCACCCGGAGCCGGCCGCCGACCGCGCCGCCGGCCAGCGCACCGAGCAGAGCGCCGCCCGCGAGCGCCCCGTTGAGCAGTCCGAGGGTGGCCGAGCCGCCGCTGAGCACCTCGTTGGCGAGGGTGGCGAAGCCGACCACGAAGGGCCCGGAGTAACAGAAGTTGATGGCGGTGTCGAGGGCGACGATCGTCCGCAGCCGCGGATCGCGCCAGGTGTACACGACGCCCTCACGGATACGCGCACCGAGCGAGAGCTGGGCGGCAGGCCCGGGGTCGGGCTGCTGCTCCGCGCCGGTCTTCCCGCCATCGGCCTTCTCCGCGACCGCCTTCTCCTCGACGGAGCCCCGGGCGTCCGGGCTCTCCCCGGCGAGCGTCTTCTCGTCGCCGCCCGAAGTACGGTCGCCGGCACCGCTGTCGGGGGAACCCGACGCCGATCCCGTTCCCGAGTCCGGGCCCGATTCCGAACCCGAGTCCGGGCCCGAGACCGCGGCCGACGAGGTGTCGGCGGAGCCGTCCTGCGCGTTCCGCTGCCGGGGGCGGATGGCGAGCACACACCAGCCGCAGACGGCGAAGCAGACCGCGTCGACCAGGAACGCCGCGGGCGCCCCGGTGAAGGCGATGACGGTGCCGCCGATACCCGGGCCGATCACCGCCGCGGTCCTGGCGCCCGCGCTGAGCAGGGCGTTGGCGGGCGGCAGAGTCTTCTCGTCGACCACCGACGGCAGGATCGCGACCCGTGCGGGATGGAAGAAGGCGTCCACGGTGCCGAAGGCCGCGGCGGCGGCGCAGAGCATCCAGACCGTCAGACCGTCGGCGAGCCCGATCAGTCCGACGGCCGCCATCAGCGCCGCGCGGGCGAAGCTGGAGACGGCCATCAGCGTACGGGTGGACCAGGTGTCCCCGAGGGTGCCGCCGACCAGCGTGAACAGCGCCCGGGGAACGGCCTGGAAGGCCAGCACGTACCCGAGGGCGAGAGTGGAGCCGGTCAGGGTCAGGGTGATCCAGGAGAAGGCGATGACGCTGAATCCGTCACCGAGCAGGGACAGCGACTGGCCCGCCCACAGCAGGCGGAAGTTCCGGTTGCGGGCGGGTGACCACAGCCGCGGCCGACTGTCGGCCTCTGGGTCGGGGGCGGCGAGGGTGCTGCTCATGTGCGGGCCTCTTCTTCGATGACGGGTGCCGGAAGGACGACGCCGGGCGGGCGGGCGGCGGGAGCCGGAGGGAGGGCTGCCCGCCCCGGCCGGGACGGCGGCCGGGGCGGCGGGTGCGCCGCCGGGTCAGTAGCGGACGGGCAGCGCCGTGAGGCTGCGGTTGAGCAGCGAGGGCTGCCACTCCACAGCGTGTGGATCGCTCACCGCGAGCCCGGAGCCGCCGGTGACCAGACTGCGCACCGCGGCCACCGCCACCAGCCGGGCCAGTGCGGCACCGATGCAGAAGTGCGCACCGAAACCGAAGCCCAGATGGGTGGCGCCGGTGCGCCGTACGTCGAACCGGTCGGGATCGGGGAAGCGTTCCGGGTCCCGGTTCGCTGCGGCGGTCACCAGGAAGATCCGGTCGCCGGCGCGCACGGTGTGCCCGTCGAGTTCGAAGTCCCGGGCGGCGTTGCGGACCGAGAGCTTCGACGGGCCGTCCAGCCGCAGCGTCTCCTCGACCGCGCCCTGGGCGAGCTCCGGATCCGCGCGGACGGCGGCCAGTTGGTCGGGCCGACGGGCCAGCGCCAGCACGGTGTTGGCGATGAGGTTGCTGGTGGTCTCGCCTCCCGCGAACGCCATCTGCGTGAGCATCCCGACGAACTCCTGCTCGGTGACCGAGTCGCCCACCCGGCCCTCGCCGAGCACCTTGCTGATCAGGTCCTCGCCCGGCTCGGCACGGCGTTTGGCGACCAGGTCCCCGAGGTAGTCCTCCAGGCTCACCAGCGCCTGGAGCGAGGCGCGGTACTCGCTCTCCTCCTGGGCGGTGCCGAGCACCAGATCGGCCACTCTGGCGTTCCAGTACCAGAAGGCCGCGGTGTCGGTGCGGGGAATGCCCAGCCAGCGGGCGAAGACCAGCGCCGGCAGGGGCTTGGCCACGTCGGCCATCAGATCGCCCTCGCGGCCGGGGGTCGCCCTGCGGGCGAGGATCGCCGCCGTGGCCTTCTCGGTGAAGGTCCGGTAGCGGTTCACCGTGCGGGCGGCGAAGGCCTCCTGGAAGACCTGGCGCAACCTGCGGTGCTGCGGCGGATCGTTGAAGACCATCCAGCGGGAGAGGATGCCGAAGGCGCGCTCGGCGTCGTCGCGGGCGCCCTGCGGCACCGCGTCCATCAACGGCCGGACGCGGTCTGCGGAGACGGCCCGCTCCCGCAGGCAGCGCATGACCTGGTCGTATCCGGTCACCATCCAGGAGTTGTGCACCGGGCTCCAGAACACCGGGGCGTGGTCGCGCAGTCGGTCGAGGTAGCCGTAGGGGTCGGCGACCATGTCCGGCGAGAGCAGATAGCGCTCGGTGAAGGCGGACGCGGCGCCTCGCACGGATGCAGTCGACGCGGTGCCCGGCACGGCCGCCGGGGGTGCGGGTGTGCTCATCGGTTCTGCTCCGTTCCGGACGCGGTGGTCCCGGCACTCGCGGTGGTCCCTGCGGTCGCGGTCGCGGCGCCGGTGGCTGCGCTCGTGACCTGCCCGGCGGTGTGCGCTGCCGGGACGCCGCCGAGTGCGGCCGGGTCGGCGTCCGCCGCGGTGAGGCGACCGAGTACGGCGGCGACGCCGGCCACCCGGGGCTCGGCCATCATCGACATGTGGTCGCCCTCGGTGAGGTGCAGCCCGAGCGCGCCGCCGGCGACCTCCCGCCAGCGCTCCACGTACGTCTCGTAGTCCACGTCCAGGCCAGGCATGTGACGGCCGCGCGGTGCGCCGGCCGCCTCGCTGCCGACCACCAGCTCGACCGGCCCCGGGTAGGGGCGCAGCTCGTAGGCGGCCAGCGCGGCCAGCAGCGAGTACCAGACCTCGATGGGCGCGTCCTCCACCAGCGCGGCCTCGGCGGTGCTCATGCCCGCTCCCAGGAGCGAGGCGGTGAGTTCGTCGGTGGCCCGGTCTCGCTGCGCGGAGGCCGGCATCTCCCGCAGCCGGTCGCGCAGTTGACGGGCCCGCCGCAGCTCCTGGGTGACGCCGAGGAGCCGGGCGCGGGCGGCGGGGTTGGGCAGATAGGGCTCGATCAGCACCAGCGGCGCGACCTCGTGCCCGGCCTCCCGCAGCTGGGTGGCCATCTCCAGCGCGATGTTGGCGCCCATCGACCAGCCGAGCAGGGCGATCGGCTCCCGACCGCCCTCCCGGTCCGCGCGGTCGGTGATCTCCGCGACGTAGTTGGCCGCGATGCCGGGCACGGTGCTGGGGTCGACGCCGCCGAGCAGGCCGCGGGCCTGGAAGGCGTGCACCGGCAGGCCGGCGGGCAGCGCGCGGGCGAGCGGGACGAACCAGGTGGCGCTGCCCCCGGTCGGGTGCACGCACCACAGGGGTTCGCCGGTGCCCGCGCGCAGCCGTACCTCGGAGGTGACGGCCGTGGGCACCGCGCTGCCGGACCTGCTGTCGACGTGCGCGGCGAGGGCGGCGATCGTCGGGTGCTCGATCAGGTCACCGACCGAGACCGCGAGGCCGCGGGCGGTGGCCATCAGGGAGACCCGGACGGTGGAGAGCGAACTGCCGCCGATCCTGAAGAAGTCGTCCTGGGTGCCGATCCGGGTCAACCCCAGTACCTCGCGCCAGAGTTCGGCCAGGATCTTCTCGGTGTCGGTGGCCGGTGCGACGTGGTCGGTCCCGCTGTCGCCGCCGTCGGCCGAGGGCAGCGGCAGCGCCTTCTTGTCGATCTTCCCGCTGCTGTTCACCGGCATCGCGTCCAGGACGACGAAGCGGGCGGGCAGCATGTACGCGGGCAGGAAGGCCCGCAGTTCACGACGCAGCTCCTCCGGTTCCGGACGGTCCCGGCCCTCCGGCACCAGATAGGCGACGAGGGCGGGTTCGCCCGGCAGATCGGTGCGGTGCAGGACCACGGCCTGCTGGACGGCGGGCAGTTGGCGCAGGGCGTGCTCGATCTCCCCGAGCTCGATGCGGAAGCCGCGCAGCTTGACCTGGCTGTCGCGGCGCCCCAGCCACTCCACCGAGCCGTCCGGACGGTGGGTGCCCAGGTCGCCCGTGCGGCACAGCCGGGAGCCGGGCGGGCCGTAGGGGTCGGGCACATAGGTGGCCGCGGTCAGCGCGGGCCGGCCCAGGTAGCCGCGTCCCACGCAGTCCCCGCCGAGGTGGATCTCGCCGGGCACCCCGGCCGGGACCGGCTGGAACGCGTCGTCCAGCACGTGCATCCGGGTGTTGCGGACGGGGGTGCCGATCGGCGGCTTGCCGCCCCCGGGTTCGAGGTCGGCCGCCACCGACCAGACGGTGGTCTCGGTCAGTCCGTAGACGTTCTGGAAGCGGCGTCCGGCCGCCCAGCGGTCCGCGAGTTCGGCCGGGCACGCCTCACCGGCGACCTGGAGCACCCGCAGCTCGGGGAAGTCGTCCTCGCCCAGCACCTCCAGCGCGCTGGGCGGCAGCATGGCGGCGGTGATCCGCCGCTCCCGCAGCACCCCGGCCAGGTCGGGCCCCGGCCGCAGGTCCTCCGGGGACGCGGTGACCAGGCACCCGCCGTTCGCCAGCGACCAGGTCAGTTCCAGGACGGAGGCGTCGAAGCCGAAGGAGGCGAACTGCAGGACGCGTTCGTGCGCTGTCGGTCCCACCAGATCGCGCTGGGCCTCCAGCATGTTGGAGAGCCCGCGGTGCTGGACGGCCACGCCCTTGGGGGTGCCGGTGGAACCGGAGGTGTAGATGACGTAGGCGAGGGAGTCCGGGCCGGGTTCGGCGGCTTCCGGCGCCGAGCCGGAGAGCGCCGACACCCCGGCGTCCGGGCCGAGTTGTTCGTCGCGGCCCCCCGGCTGCGGCTCGTCCAGCCGGATCACCGGCCCGTCGAAGGGGACCAGCTCCTGAAGGGCCGTCTGCGTGAGCAGCACCCGCATTCCGCTGTCGCCGGCGATGAAGGCCATCCGGTCGGCCGGGAGTCTGGGGTCCAGCGGCAGGAACGCCCCGCCCGAACGCAGCACACCCACCGCGGCGCGCACCAGGTCGAAGCCGCGCTCCACGCAGATGCCCACCAGGGTCTCCGGCCCGACGCCGAGGCGGCGCAGTCGAAGCGCCAACCGCGCGGCCCGCTCGTCGAGTTCGCCGTACGTCAGCCGCGCGCCGCGGTGCTCGACGGCGACCGTGTGCGGGGCGCCGGCGGCGTGCCGGGCGAAGTGCTCGTGGAAGAGCAGCGGTGAGGACGGCGTACGCGGGCCGCGGCCCCAGACCTCCAGCGCGGTGGTCCGGGCGTTCCCGGTGAGCGCGGGCGGGGTCGCCGGCGCGTCCGGTTCGGCGACCAGCGCCTCCAGTTGGGCGCAGTAGACGTCCGCGAGCTGTTCGGCGGTCGCAGGCGCCACGCACCGCGGGTCCACGTCCAGGGTGAACTCGTTGACACCGGCGTTGACCAGCAGCGGGAACATCGTGCGGGCGATCTCCAGCGACTCGTCCCAGGTGTCGTGGGTGAGGCGGTGGAAGTTGACGTAGTTGAAGACCGCGTCGGTCAGACCGGCGCCGCCGGTCCGCTGCTCGGAGATCGTGACCAGCGGCACCCTGCGGTGCGGCAGCATCTCCTGCTCGGCGGCGAAGACGTCGCGCAGGTACTCCAGCCGGCTGCCGCGCGGCCGGGCCACCCCGAACGGCACGGTGTTGAGGAAGAGTCCGCGCATCCGGTCGGCGCCGGGAACCTCCGGGCGGCCGTTGGTGACCAGTCCGATGCTGTGGCCCGCGGCGCCGTCCTCCTGCCCGGTGCGCTCGGCGAACAGGCTCATGGTGTGGTGGAAGGCCGCCAGCAGGACGGTCCGTCGAGGCACCCCGGCGCTCTTGGCCAGCCGCCCGATGCCCTCGGCCAGCCGCGCGTAGGAGCGCCGCGCCTCGTACACCGGGACCTGCTCGCCGTCACGGATCCAACCGGAGCTGTCCGCACGCCGGTTGAGGGTCACCGGCCGCAGCTCGGCCAGGCGCCCTCGCCAGTAGTCCAGGGACTCCCGGTTCTGCGAGGCGGCGCGCTCCAGCGCCACGTACTCCGCGAAGGCCGGGGCGCCGGGCGCCCGGGGCGCCGTGCGGTGGGCGACCGCCTCCCGGTGCAGCGCGAGCAGGTCCGCGATCAGCGAGGTCAGGCTCCAGCCGTCCAGGACCACATGGCAGTCGGTCAGCACCAGCCGCAGCTCGTGGTCGGCGAGGTGGTGCAGATGGATGCGGACCAGCGGGGACGCCGTCAGCTCGAAGTGTTCGGCGAACTCCTGCTCCACGAACCGCTTCAGGCTTTCGCGCTGCTCCTCGCGGGGCAGCGCGCGCAGATCGGTGTACCCGACGGGCAACTGGGCGCTGCGGTGGACCAGTTGGAGCGGCTCGCGGTATCCGACCAGGTCGACCGAGGTGCGCAGGATGGGGTGGCCGGCGACGACCGCGTCGACCGCGGCCTGGAAGGCGTCGAGGTCGAAGCCCTCGGGCACGGTGATCTTCAGATCGGTCACGTTGTGGTACGCGCTGCGCTCGGGGTCGGCGAGCATCTCGTGCAGCATGCCCGTCTGGAGCATGGTCAGCGGATACGCGTCGCTGAGCCCTTCCGGCAGCCGGTCGGCGTCTGCCGGGTCGAGCTGGGAGAACGGGGCGACCGGCGGCGGGGCGGCGACGGCCTCGGTGGACGAGGCGGCCAGGTCCGCCAGCGTGCGGGCGCGGAAGACGTCGGCGACCGAGAAGCCGATCCCCTCCTGCCGGCCCAGACCCACCAGACGCAGCGCCAGGATGGAGTCGCCGCCCAGATCGAAGAAGTTGTCGGCGCGGCTGATGTGTTCGGCACCGAGCACCTGGGACCAGACGCCGGCCAGCGCCTGCTCCACCGGCCCCTCGGGCGGCACATGGGTGCCCTGGCCCGTGGTGGCGGTGGGGACGACCGCGGTCAGCGCGGCCCGGTCCACCTTGCCGTTGACCGTCAGGGGCAGCCGCTCGTGGCGGACGAAGAGCGCCGGGACCATGTAGTCCGGCAGCGTCAGCCGGAGCCCCTCCCGCAGCGCGGGTGCGTCCAGCGGACGGGCCTCGGGGGTGACGACGTGGGCGACCAGCCGCGCCGTACCGCCCTCGCGCCGGGCGACCACCGCGACGTCGGCGACCCGCGGCAGGGCGCGCAGCGCGGTCTCGACCTCGCCCGGCTCGATGCGGTAGCCGCGGATCTTCACCTGGTTGTCCGCGCGGCCCACGTAGCCCAACTGCCCGTCGGGCAGCACCCGTACGAGGTCTCCGGTGCGGTACATCCGGCTGCCGGGCGGGCCGAAGGGGTTCTCCGGGAAGCGCTCGGCGGTCAGCTCGGGGCGGTTGCGGTAGCCGCGGGCGACGCCGCCGCCGGCCACGTACAGCTCCCCCGTGCAGCCGGGCGGCACCAGGCGGCCCCAGGGGTCGAGCACGTAGCCGTGCGCCCCGGACAGCGGGCGGCCGATCGGGGAGCGCACCGCCGCGGAGCTGACGTCCTCCTCGGTGACGGTGCGCAGGGTGACGTGGACCGTGGTCTCGGTGATGCCGTACATGTTGACCAGTTCGGGCTTGGCGCCGGGCGCGGTGAACCAGTCGCGGTAGTCCCGCACGTCGAACGCGTCACCGCCGAAGACCACGGTACGCAGGGCGAGTTCGGAGAAGGACGCGCCGGCCTCGGCCAGATGTCCGCGCAGCCCCTTGAAGGCGGCCGGAGTCTGGTTGAGGACGGTGACCCGCTCCTCGCGCAGCACCCGCAGCACGGTGCCCGGATCGCGCACCTCCTCGGCCTCCAGCACCACCACCCGGCCGCCCGCGGCCAGCGGCGCCCACAGCTCCCAGACGGAGAAGTCGAAGGCGGGCGAGTGCGTCAGGGTCCAGGTGTCGGCGGGCCCGAAACCGAAGTGCCGGTCGGCGGCGCCCAGCAGCCAGGCGAGGTTGGCGTGGGTGACCTCCACGCCCTTGGGCCTGCCGGTGGAGCCGGAGGTGTAGATGACGTAGGCGAGGTCCCCCGGGCCGGGGCTGACGTCCTCGGTGACGGAGCCGCTGACGGAGCCGGTCGGAGTCTGCGCGGCGGCGGCCGGAGCGGCCTGCGGGGCGTCCGCCTCGATCAGCCGGACGGGCAGTCCGGCGACGGCCTCCCGGGTCGCGGAGTCGGTGACGATCAGCTCGATGCCGGAGTCCTCGACGGTGAACTCCCGCCGGGCGCGCGGATGGGAGGGGTCGAGCGGCAGGTAGGCGGCGCCGGCCCGCCACACCGCCAGCAGCGCCACCGCAAGCCCCGGGGTGCGGTCGAGGCAGACCCCGACGAGCGAGCCGGGGGCCACTCCGGCGTCACGCAGCCGGGCCGCCAGACGCGAGGCCGCGGCGTCGAGTTCGCCGTAGCTCAGCGAACGGCCGGAGCCGCTGACGGCGGTCGCCTCCGGGGCCCGCGCCGCGTGCTCGGCCACCCGCTCGGGTGCGGTGCGCGGGGCGGGTCCGGTCGGCTGCTCGGCCCGGGCCGGGCCGTCGGGGCCCAGCAGCAGGGCGCGTTCTTCGGCGGTCAGCGGGTCCACCGTGCTGAGCGGAGCCTCCGGCGCGGCGCGGAAGGCCTCCAGCAGGGCGACGGTGTGCCGGGCGAGCGCCGCGACCGTCGCCGGCTCGAAGAGCTCGGTGCGGTGGACGAAGACCAGCTCGGTGCGGCCGTGGCCGTCGCGCAGGTCGAGAGTGAGGTCGAACTTGGCGGTGGTGAGGTCGATCGGGTGGGTCGTCCCCCGGGCCTCGCCGAGGACGAACTCCCCGGCGGTGGAGTCGGTGTGGGTGTACAGCACCTGGGTCAGCGGGTTGCGGCTCAGCTCGCGCTCGGGGCTGAGGGCGTCGACGACCTTCTCGAACGGCAGCGACTGGTGCGAGAACGCCTCCAGCACCCGTTCCCGGGTGCGCCCGAGCAGCGTGGCGGGGGTGGGGTCGTCGGAGAAGTCGCCGCGCATCACCAGGGTGTTGACGAAGAAGCCGACCAGTTGCTCGGTCTCGGCACGCTCCCGGTTGGCCACCACGGTGCCCACCGCGATGTCGCGCTGGCCGGTGTGGAAGGCCAGGGCGGCCTGGAAGGCGGCGAGCACCGTCATGTACGGGGTGGTGCCCCGCGTCCGGCCCAACTCGGCCAGATGCTCGGTCAGTTCGGCCGGGAGCGTGACGCTGTGGGCGGTGCCGCGGCCGTCCGGCTTCTCGGAGCGGGGGTGGTCGGTGGGCAGCTCCAACGGGGTCAGCCCGGCCAGCCGCTCCTTCCAGTGGGCCAGCGCGGCCGAGGTGTCGTGCTCCCGCTGCCAGACCGCGTAGTCGGTGTACTCCACCGGGAGTTCGGGCAGGCGGGCCGGGCGCCCGGCCCGCCCGGCGGCGTACAGCTCGGTGAGGTCGCGCACCAGCAGCCCCAGCGACCAGCCGTCCGAGACGATGTGGTGCATCCCCAGCGCCAGTACGTGCTCGTCCTCGGCGAGCCGGACGAGGGTGGCGCGGAAGGACGATTCACGGGCGAGCTCGAAGGGCCGGACCGCCGCGGCCTGCACGGCGGCCGTCAGCCGCCGCTCGCGGTCCGCCGCCCCGACGGCGGTCAGGTCCACCACGTCCAGTTCCGTGCTGCCGGCCTCCTCGACGGGGAGCACCCGCTGGAACGGCACCCCCTCGTGCTCCGGGAAGACCGTCCGCAGCTGCTCGTGCCGGGTGACCAGCTCCACCAGGGCCGTGCGCAGCGCGGGCACGTCCAGCGCACCGCGCAGCCGCCAGGCCGCGGGCAGCAGATAGGTGGCCGCGCCGGGGTCCAGCCGGTCCAGGAAGTACAGGCGTTGCTGCGCCGCCGAGAGCGGAATCCGCTGCGGGCGCGGCCGGTTGCGCACCGGACCGTCCGGTCGGGCGCCCGACCGGCCGCGCAGCCGCTGCTCCAGGAGTCGCCGCGCCGCTGGGGTCAGGCCCTGGCCCGGCTCGGGGGACGCGGGGCGCACGTCGGGGGTGGTCATGGTGGTACTCCGTTCCTGCGGATGGACGAGGGTGGCCGCCGTGCACGCGGCCGATGGCCCGAAGCCGGGGCCGGTAGCGGGGCCGGAAGCGGGGGCAAAGCCGGAGCCGGAAGCGGGGGTCGGAAGCCGGGGTCAGAAGTCGACGGTCAGGGAGAGGTCGATCTCGTCGTCGCTCATCTGCGAGATCAGCTCCAGCAGTCCGCGCTCCACCTCGGCGGCGAGCAGCGCCACGGTGGGGTGTTCGAAGACGTCGCGGACCTGGATCGGGCAGTCGAAGGCGGTGCGCAGCCGGGAGGCCACGGACACCGCGCGCAGCGAGTGCCCGCCGACGGCGAAGAAGTCCTCGTGGACGCCGACCTTCGGCAGGTCGAGCACCTCGCACCAGATCTGCGCGACCACGATCTCGGCCGGCGTCCTGGGCGCGACGAACTCCGTGCGGATGACGGCGGGTTCGGGCAGAGCCGCGGTGTCGAGCTTGCCCTGGACGGTCATCGGCAGCGCGTCCAGCAGCACGAAGGCCGCGGGCACCAGGTAGTGCGGCAGCTCGGCCCGGCAGCGCGCCGCCAGCTCGTCTTCGGTCAGCCCGTCGCCGGCGACGTACGCGACGAGGGCGGGTTCGCCGCGCAGCGGGCGCACCACCACGGCGGCGGACCGCACCCCGGGCTGGGAGCGCAGCGCGGCCTCGGCCTCGCCGGGTTCGACCCGGAAGCCGCGGATCTTGACCTGGTCGTCGTTGCGCCCGAGGAACTCCAACTCACCCGCGGCGGCGCGGCGGACGATGTCGCCGGTGCGGTAGAGCCGCCCGCCGGGCCTGCGCCCGAAGGCGTCGGGGACGAAGCGCTCGGCGGTCTGCTCCGGCCGCCCGAGGTAGCCGCGGGCCAGTTCCGTCCCGCCCACCAGGAGTTCGCCGGGCACCCCGTCCGGGGTCAGCGCACCGCGCGCGTCCACCACGTAGGTGCGGCGCCCGCCGAGCGCGCGGCCGATCGGCACCCGGCCGTTCACCGGTCCCTCGATGCGGTGCGCGGTGGCGGAGACGACCGATTCGGTCGGACCGTAGGTGTTCAGCACCGGTACGCCGGGGAGCAGTTCGAACCAGCGCCGCAGCGGGGCGGCCGGCAGCGCCTCGCCGCCGGTCACCAGCAGTCGCAGCGAGGCGAGTCGCGGAGCGAGGACATCGAGCCGGGCGACCAGCTCCGACCAGTAGGACGGCGTCAGTTCGAGCACCGTGACGCCCTCGGCCCCGACCCGGTCCGCCAGCTCCTCCGGGGACCAGATCTCGTCCGGGCGGACCACCACGCAGGCGCCGCAGCCGAGCGCGGGAAGGATCTGCTCCAGCGAGGCGTCGAAGGAGGTGGAGGCGAAGGTCAGCACCCGGTCCGCGGCCGTCAGCCCGAACTCGGCCCGCATGGTGGCGGTGTGGGCGTCGAGCGCGTGGTGCTCCACGCCCACCGCCTTGGGCCGGCCGGTGGAGCCGGAAGTGAAGATCACGTACGCCAGGTCCTGCGGCGCCGGTGTGTGGCGGGGGCCGGAGGCGTCCGGTTCGACCGTCTCGACCGCGACCGTCGGCACGTCCAGTCCGGCCACGACGGCCGAGGTCCGTGCGTCCACCAGCACCCGTCCGACGCCCGCCTCCTGCAGCATGTACCGCAGCCGCTCGGCGGGGAGACGGCCGTCCAGCGGCACGTAGACCCCGCCGGCCCGCCAGACGGCGAGCATCGCGGCGACCGACCGGACTCCGCGGGCGACGCACACTCCGACGGCCTCGCCGGGGACCGTACCGGCCGCGGCGAGCGCGGCGGCGAGTCCGCCCGAGAGGGCGTCCAGTCCGGCGTGGTCGAGGGTCTCGCCCTCGCAGCGGACCGCCGGTGCGCCGGGTTCGCCGGACTGGGTGAAGGGGCTCGCGGGGGCGAGGTCCCGTCCGGCCGCGTCCACCAGTTGCCGGCGTTCGGCGGCGGTCAGCAGCGGTATCCCGTCCACCCGTGCCTCCGGGTCGGCCAGCGCACCTTCCAGCACGCGGCCGACGTGCCGGGCGAAGAGTGCGGCCGTACCGGGTTCGAAGAGGTCGGCGGCGTACTCCACGCCCAGCGCGAAGCGGCCCGACCGGACCAGGAAGGTCGCCGTCAGATCGAACTTGGCGCTCTCCCACGGAAGGGTGAAGGGTGTCGCGTCGACGCCGGCCAGACCGGAGCCGCCCGTACTGGCGTCCTGCACATCCACCATCACCTGGAACAGCGGGTTGCGGGACAGGTCCCGCTCCGGGCGCAGCCGCTCCACCACCCGCTCGAACGGAACCTCCTGGTGGTCGAAGGCGCCCAGCACCACCTCGCGCACCCGCTCCACCAGACCGTCGAAGCCGGGCGCTCCGGAGAGGTCGGTGCGCAGCACCACCGTGTTGACGAAGAAGCCGATCAGCGGCTCCAGTTCGACCCGGTCGCGGGCGGCCACGGGGGTGCCCACGACCACATCGGTCTGGCCGGTCCAACGGGCCAGCACCGCCTGCGCGGCGGCCACCAGCACCATGAAGCGCGTCACGCCGTGGACGCGGGCGTAGGCGTCCACCCGGTCGACGAGCGCGGTGGGCAGCTCCACCTCGACCGCCCCGCCGCGGCCGGAGAACGCCGGCGGGCGCGGCCGGTCGGTCGGCAGCTCCAGCACCGGGGCCGCCTTGAGACGGTCCTCCCAGTAGGCGAGCTGCGGCTCCAGGGCGCCGCTGTCGGCACGTCGGCGCTGCCAGACGGCGAAGTCGGCGTACTGGACGGGCAGCGCGGGCAGTTCGGCCGTCCGCCCGTCCAGCCGGGCGCGGTAGTGCGCCATCAGCTCGTCCAGCAGGACTCCCTTGGACCAGCCGTCGGTGACGGCGTGGTGCAGCGAGAGCACCACCACATGGTCGTCGTCGGCCAGCTCCCACACCCCCGAGCGCAGCAGCGGCGGCCGGGCCAGGTCGAACGGGCCGGTGGCATGGGCGACGGCCGCGCGGCGCACCGTCTCCAGCCGGTCGTCGTCGTCCTGCGGTTCGCCCGGCGCCGCCTCCCACCGCAGCGGGACGGGCACCGGTCCGCCGATCCGCTGGACCGGCCGTCCGTCGGCCTCCGCCAGCGCGGTGCGCAGCACCTCGTGCCGGGCGACCAGGTCGTCCAGCGCCTGCTGCCAGGCGTCCCGGTGCAGACCGCCGCGCACCCGCCAGCAGTACCAGAGCAGATAGTTGTCGCCGCGGTCGGAGGTGCGGTCCAGGAACCACAGCCGCTCCTGCGCGAAGGAGAGCGGCAGCGGCCCGGTGCGGTCCACCGGCACGATTCCGTCACCCTCGCGGACCCGGGCGCCGGCCACCCTGGGGGCGAAGCCGCGCACCGTGGGGTTCTCGAAGACGACGCGCAACTCGATCTCCCGGCCCAGGCGTTGGGCGATGCGGGAGACGGCCATGGTGGCCAGCAGTGAGTGGCCCCCGAGGTCGAAGAAGCTGTCGTCGAGACCGACGCGTTCCACGCCGAGCACGTCGGCCCACACCTCGGCGACGATCCGTTCGGTCTCGTCGCGCGGTGCGAGGTGGCCGGGGTCCTCCGCGGTACGCCCCCGTACGGGCTGGGGCAGCGCGGCGACGTCCAGCTTTCCGGAGACGCCGACCGGGAGTTCGTGGAGCAGCACGAAGTCGGACGGCACCGCGTAGTGCGGCAGGAACCGCGCACACCAGGCGCGGAGCGCGGCGGCGTCCGGGCCCGCGGCGGGAGCGGCGGGATCGGCGCCGGGGCCGGTCGCGGCGGGGGCCGCCGGGACGACCCAGCCGATCAACGTCTGCCCCGTGGTGCGGTCCGGACGGACGACGGCGGCGGCCACCTCCGGGCAGGAGCGCAGCGTCAGTTCCACCTCGCCCGGCTCGACGCGGAAGCCGCGGATCTTCACCTGGTCGTCGTCGCGGCCCAGGAACTCCAGCTCCCCGTCCGCGCGCCAGCGCACCAGGTCACCGGTGCGGTAGAGCCGGCCGCCCGGCGCTCCGAAGGGGTCGGGGACGAACCGTTCGGCGGTCAGCCCAGGCCGGCCCAGGTAGCCGCGGGCCAACTCGGTTCCCCCGACGAGGAGTTCACCGGGGAGGCCGACCGGCACCGGCGCGCCGTCCGCGTCCACCACGTACACCCGGCGGTCGCCGAGCACCCGGCCGATCGGTACCGTCGCCGGGGAGGGGGCCCCGCCCGCCGCGATCTCGTGCGTGGTGGCGGTGGCGGTGGTCTCGGTCGGCCCGTAGGCGTTGCTGACCCGCGCCCAGGGCACCGCCGTCCGCCAGTCGGCCAGCGTGTCCGCCGCCACCGCCTCGCCGCCGAGAATCAGCAGTCGCAGGGTGGAGAGCGCGGCGGTCAGCGGCCGGTCCAGGGCCAGGGTCAGCTCCGCCCAGTAGGTCGGCGGGAGGTTGACCACCGTCAGGGCGTGCTGCTGGACGACCTCCGGCACCCGAGTGGGCATCCAGGGCTCGTCGGGCCGCAGCACGACGGTGGCACCGCAGGTCAGCGCGGGCAGCAGCTGGTCCAGCGAGGCGTCGAAGGAGAAGGAGGAGAAGGCGAGCACCCGGTCGTCCTCGGTGATCGCGAAGCGCTGCCGGGCCGCGGCGACATGGGAGGCGAGCGCCCCGTGCTCGACGCCGACCGCCTTGGGCCGGCCGGTGGAGCCCGAAGTGAAGATGACGTGCGCCAGCTCCCGCGGGTCGGCCGCCGTACGCGGCCCGTCCGGGTCCGGCGCCACCGCGTCGACGTCGACGAGCACCGGCGCCAGCCCGGCTGCCGCAGCGGACGACGCCGAGTCGGTGACGACCGCGCCGAGTCCGGCCTCCGCCGCCATGAACGCCAGGCGCTCCGGCGGCAGTTCGGGATCGAGCGGGACGTACGCGCCGCCCGCGCGCCAGATGCCGTCGATGGCGGCGACCGATCGGGGCCCGCGGCGCAGCAGCACCCCCACCCGGTCCCCGGGAACGGTCCCGGCGGCGACCAGCGCGCCGGCCAGGCCGCCGGAGATCGCGTCCAGCTCGGCGTAGGCGATCCGTTCCTCGCCGCAGATCAGCGCGGTCGCCCCGGGACGACCCGCGAACGCGAGCGCGGGGGCCGGCCCGACGGGCAGCTCCGGCGCACGGTGCCACTCCGGGCGCGGCGCGGCGGGCGCGGCCGGACCGGCCGGCAGCGCGCGCAGCAGGTCGTTCACCGGGGTGTCGGGGTCGGCCACGACGGCCCGCAGCAACTCGGTGTAGCCGCGGCCGAAGTCCCGTACGGTCTCGGCGTCGAAGAGCGAAGTGGCGTACTGGAGCAGCGCGATGACGCTGCCGTCGGCGCGCAGCGTGAGGTCCAGGAAGAGGTCGAGCGGGGTCTCCTTCAGCGGCGGGTCGAGCACCTGCGCCCGCAGTCCGGGCAGCTCCACCGGACGGATCGGGTTGTTGAGCAGGGTGAAGGACGCCTGGGCCAGCGGGTGCCGGGAGAGGTCGCGACCCCCGCCCAGCGCACCCACGACCCGGTCGAAGGGCGCCTGCGCGTGGGAGAGGTCCGCCAGGACGCGCCCGCGCACCCGCTCCAGCAGGTCGCCGAACCCGGGCCCGCCGGAGAGGTCGGTGCGCAGCACCACCGTGTTGACCAGCGGCCCGATCAGCCCCTGCGCACCGCGCCCGCCGCGGTCCGCGATGGTGCTGCACACGGCCACGTCCCGGCGTCCCGACCAGTGGCCGAGCAGCGCCTGGTAGGCGGCCAGCATGAGCATGTAACGCGTCGCGCGCCGGGTCCTGGCGAGGGCGTCCACGGCCTCGACCAGTTCGGCCGGCAGTACGAAGCGGACCACGTCGCCCGAACCGTCCCAACGAGCGGGCCTGGGCCGGTCGGTGGGGAGGTCCAGCGGGGCCAGCCCGGACAGCTGCGTGCGCCAGTGGTCGAGCATCCGCTCCATGCGGGGCCCGGCGAGCCGCTGTTCGCGCTCGTCGGCGAAGACGCCGTACTGCGTCGCCACCGGGACGACCTCCTCGCCCCGGTAGTCGGCGGCGAGTTCGTCGAGCAGCACGCCCCAGGACCAGCCGTCCACGGCGATGTGGTGGATCTCCACCAGCAGCAGGTGCTCGGTCTCCCGGGCCCCCGTACCGGGTGCGTCCGCGGCGGGCGGGTCCGTGACGCGGGCGAGGGTGGCCCGCACGGGGTGCTGGACGGCGAGGTCCAACGGCCGTCCCAGGCAGCGCGCGTAGAGCTCCTCCGGTCCGGCGACCGTGATCCGCTCCAGCAGCCCCGTCACCGGCGGGTCGACCACCGGGACCGGCTCTCCGTCCACCGGCGTGAACCGGGTCCGGAGCACCTCGTGCCGGGCGACGACCCCCTCCAGCGAACGCGCCAGACGCTCCGCGTCGAGGTCTCCCTCGATCCGCAGCACCAGCGGCAGCATGCCACCGGAGGAGTCGCCGCTCAGCTGGTCCAGGAACCACAGCCGACGCTGGGTGAACGATGCGTGGGGGGTACCGCCGCTCTCACTGTCCCGCGAAGCCCCTGCGTGGGCCGGCCCTGTTGTCACTTGCGCCTCCAAGCCGTGTTTCCAGCAGAGTGCCGCCACAGCCGGAGGGCCCATAGGGAAGAAGACGCAGTGCCACGAGCAGACTGCGCTGCCGAACCGTCCCTGCCCGCGCACATACGGCAGGCGGCGGGCGGCGGGAACGGGCAGCGGCATGGAGTCGGGCGGCGGGCCGGCGCGCGGTTCGACGCAGGGCGTACGCAGGGTGTACGCCGGGGTGCGGGGCTCGGGGGAGGAGCACGGCCCCAGGGCCGCCGGCGCACGGAGGCGGGGCCAACTCCCGGCCCGCGCGCGAAAGTTGGATACGGCTCGCGGCCTCGCGGTCTCGACCCGGTGAGAGCGGAAGCCGAAGGCGGCGCGACGGGCGAAAACATCAGCACCGCGCGGCGGGCGAAGAACTCGAAGAGGCGTACGTCGGTTCCGCACGTCGTGCCGCCCGGCTCACCGCGGGGGCCGTGGAGCAGTGCGCACCGGCGGCGCGCACCACCGGCCGGGCCCGTCCACGCATCCGGCGCGGGGCCGATCCGGTGAGCTCGGGCATGGCTCGGACAGCGAACTCGGCCGCGACGGCGGGCACTTCGACGTCGGCGGGGCAACGGCCCAGAGCCTCGTCCCGCAGATGCCGTCGATCCGGCCCGGCGCCGCGGCCGGACGCTCAGCCCGGCGGGGCTGCCGCCGTCGAGTCCGCAGGAGGACGACGCGCGACGACCGTCGGGCGAGGGGCGAGGGGCGTCGGGGCGACGCGCGTCAGACGAGAGGCGTCGGGGCGCGAGCAACCGGCGCCGGAACACGGGACGTTCAGCGCACCGGGCGTTCAGCAGGCGGGGCGGCGCAGCAGGCGCGGTTCCAACCGGTCCTCCACGGCTCTGCCGTTCTCCTCGGTCACCACGTAGGCGCCCTTGCCCGCGACCTCGGTGACCGCCTCGACCAGCCGGGTGCCGCGGTAGACCAGGCCCACGCCGTCGTCGGTGCAGTGCGTGGTGGGGAGGGTGCCGTCGGCGACGAGCCGGTGGATCAGCGGGCGCCGGCCGGCGTCGGAGTCGTAGTGGACGCCGTTTCCGTACGGCAGCATGGCCAGACCGTTGGTGACAGGCCGCAGCGCGGGACCGAAGGAGTCGGTCGCGCCGCCCTGGAACCAGCAGATGGAACCGGCGCTCACCCCTGCCATCACCACTCCCGCCAACCACGCGCGGTGCAGCACCGCGTCCAGGCCGTGGGCGCGCCAGACCGCCAGCAGATTGACGACCGAGCCGCCCATCACCCAGACGACGTCGTGGCTCAGAACGGCCTCTTCCAGGTCCTCGACGTTGGGCATCGGGAAGAGGTAGAGCGGGGTGAGGTCGAAGCCCGCCACCCGGGCGGCCTCGTGCATCCGCGAGGTCACGTGCTCGGCGTCCCCGATGGCGGTGCCGAGGTAGAGGATCCTGGGCCGTCTGCCGGTCACCCCGGCCAACTCGACCGCGTGGTACACCAATGCGTCGAACAGCACCCGCGACCGGGCGTCGGCGCGATGGCCCCCGGAGGTCGCCAGGACGGTCGGCTCCGCTGCGCTCACAGTCTCGATCCCCTACGTGTCACGCGCCGGTCGGCGCTGCCGGTACGTCGGTGCCCGCCTCGCGCGGGCGCGCCCGACGCAGTGCTCCCGGGCGGGCGAACGGCGCGCCGGGGAGGCCGCGACCGCCTCCCCGGCGCCCGCCGGTCTCTTTCGACCGCACGTCACCGCGCGGTCCGTGCTCCTCGTTCCCCTTCTCCCTGCGCCGGAACCGCCCGCTCCGCCTCCGCCCGTCGCCGGCCCGGCCCGGGCCGGCGGTGCGCCCGGGCCCGCCTGCGGCCCCGGGCAGCCTCCCGTACGGCGTCAGGCGTCCGCCCCGGCGAGCCGCCGGCGGAGGCTGAGCGGACGCATGTCCGTCCAGACGCGGCCGATGTGGTCCAGGCACTCCTGCCGCGCGCCCCGGCAGCCCTCCGGGTGCCAGCCCGCGGGCACCTCCTGGTCCGCCCTCCAGATCGAGTACTGCTCCTCGTCGTTGCGCACGACGAGGTAGACGTCCTCGGCATCGGGACGGGCCGGGCCGTCGCCGGTGCCCGTCGCGGAGATGTCTTGCGTCACGGTGGAACCTCCCGCATTCGGAAACCGGCCGCGGACCCGCCGCAGGCCGGTACGGGCCCAGGCCCGGACCCGACCGCTCCAGGGTGCCCGGCCACCCGAGTCCCCGGGCAGGGACGAACGCGCTGAGCGGGACGGCATGTGTTGCTGCCGAATCTTCTCTGGTGGGCGACTCCGGAGCGCGGGACCTTCCTTGTGCGGTCGCAGCCCTCGGGGTGTGGCGGCGCTCGGGACCGCTCCCGCAGTTCGAGCTGGGGAACACCATCGGAAGGAGCCAGGCGATGCCGGACGAGCACGCACCTGTCGCACTATCGGGCGGAGGCTGGCGGCTCTGGGAGCAGTTCGCGCTGCGCGGCCCGGGCTTCCCCGCCGAGGGCGTACTGCGCCTCGCACCTCCCGGACTGGCCGAGGCCGCCGACAAGTTCGGCCCGCAGGACCCGCTCACCGGCCCCGACTGGACCGACTTCACCGAGGAGTTGGACGCCGCAGCGGTGCGGACCGCCCACCACCTCCAGGAGGTCGCCGCGCAGCCGCGCTTCCAGGCCGCCCTGGCTTGGCAGAACCCGGCGGTGCTGCGCACCGGTATCGCCCCGTTCCTGCGCTGGGACCCCGCCACCGACAAACGCAGCAGCATGCCGCGACAGCGCGAGGAACTCGTCGCCCACTACTGGCAGCGCTTCTGCGTCAAGAACGACACCATCGGCTTCTTCGGCCCCGTCGGCTGGGGCCGCTGGGACCTCGACACCGAGCGAGTGGTGGCCATCGAGCCGGGTACGGGCTTCCTGGCCGAGTCCCGGGTGTACTTCTCCGGTTGGGCGATCGACGCGCTGGCCAAGGTGCTGGCCGAGGACCCCGAGCTGATGCGCTGGATACCGCCGCGCCGGGTCGCCTTCCTGCGCTGCGAGGTCGACCCCTCGGACTCCGCGGGCGGCGGAACGGCCCGGATTCCCGGGCGTCCGGCCAAGCCGGCCACCGCGGTCGAGCTGGCCGTGCTGCGTCTGTGCGACGGCACGCGACGGGTCGACGAGATCGCCGCGGAACTGTCCGTCACCCCCGACGAGGCGACCGCGACCGTCGAGGGGCTCGTCTCCCGCCGCTGGCTGTACCGGCGGCTGGAAGTGCCCGCCTCCCCGCACCCCGACGCCGCGCTGCGCGAGATCCTGGAGCGGGTACCGGACCGAGCGGTCCGGGAGCGGGCGCTGGCCCCGCTCGCGGTGCTCGAGAAGGGCCGGGACGAGGTGGCGGCGGCCGGCGACGACGCGACGGCGCTCACCGCGGCGATCACCGCGCTGGAGGGCGACTTCGCGAGGCTCACCGACAGCGAGGCCCAGCGCGCCAAGGGCGAACGCACCGCTCCCTGCCGGGGGTTGGTCTATCTCGACGCCCGCCGGGCAGCCACCGCGACCACCGGCACCGGGCTGCTGGAGCAGCTGGAACCGCTGCGGATGTGCCTGACCTCCGCCCGCTGGCTGACCAACCGTTTCGCGGAGGGCATCCGGACTCGGCTGCACGCCGCGCACCGCGAGCTGAGCGCCGGCGGCAACGCCGTCTCCCTGGGCGACATCTGGCTGCGCACCCTCCCCTCCCCCCACCCGGACGCCGACGCCCTGCTCGACGCCGCGCAGGCCGAGCTGCGGGCCAAATGGGCCCGGGTGCTGGACCTCCCCACCGACGCCGAGCAGCCCCGGCTGGTGCGGCGCACCACCGCGGAGATCGCGGAACGGGCGCGCCAGGAGTTCGAGGAGCCGGGCGACGGCTGGTCGCTGGCCCGCTACTTCAGCCCCGACCTGCTGGTGCTGGCCGAGGACGAACAGGCCCTGGCCGAGGGCGAGGTGGAGCTGATCCTCGGCGAGATGCACTGCGCGCTCAACACGATGGCCGCCTCCCTCTTCGTGCACCAGCACCCGGACCGGGACTCGCTGATCGCCGAGACCACCCGCGACTTCCCCGGCCCGCGGCTGCTGCCCACGCTGCCCAAGGAGCTGCCGCTGAAGTGGTCCACGCGCAGCCAGCCCTCGCTGGCCCGCCCCGAGGACCGGCACGTCGCCATGGTCGACCAGACCGTCGACCCCTTCAGCACTCTCACCGTGCGCAGCGGCGACGTCCTCGTCGAGGACCGGGACGGCCGGCTGACGGCGGTCCTGCCGGACGGCACCGCCCACGACGTGCTCGACGCGTACGCCAACACCCTGACCCAGCGCGCGATGGACCGCTTCACCGTCCGCCCGGAGGGGGACCACACCCCGCGCATCGTGATCGACCGGCTGACGGTGGCCCGCGAGACCTGGCAACTCCCCGTCTCCGAGGCGGACTTCTCGGAGGCCAAGAGCGAGGCCGCGCGCTTCGTCCGGGCCCGGCACTGGCAGCGCGACAACGGGCTGCCGCGCTTCGTCTTCGTGGTCTCCCCGACCGAACCGCGCCCGTTCTACGTGGACTTCGACAGCCCGGTCTACCTCACCATCCTCGCCAAGGCGATCCGCCGCCTGGCCCGCAAGGACCCCGACGCGCGCCTCAAGGTCAGCGAGATGCTGCCCACCCCCGAACAGGCCTGGCTGACCGACGACGAGGGCCACCGCTACACCTCCGAGCTGCGCTTCGTCGCCGTGGACCAGACGACGCCGGGCGCGCCCGGTGCTCCCGGTGCTCCCGGTGCGCCCGGTGCTCCCGGTACGGATGCCCGCCAGGCCGCGGAGGAGGGGTGATGGCCGCAGCGCCGCGCACCGTCGCCGCCGGGATCATCGCCCACGCCGCCCGGGCGCCCCGGAGGATCGCGCTCACCACCCCGGACGGCGATGTCGAGTACGGCCAACTCGCCGCGGGCATCGAGGAACTCGCCCGCACCCTGCGGGCCGAGGGCGTCGGACCGGAGACGGTGTGCGCCGTCGCCGTCGAACCCGGCGCCCACGCGGTGACCGCGATGGCGGCCGTCAACCACGCCGGCGCGGCGTTCCTGACCGTCGACGTCGGCCAACCGCCCGAGCGGCTCGCCGCGTTCACCCGGACCGCGGGCGCCACCTTGCTCCTGACCACCTCCGGCGTCGCGCCGCGGCTGGGCCTGGAGTTGCCCGCCGTCCTGCTCGACCGGCTCCCCCCGCGACCCGCGGACACCGGCCGGTACGGAACCGGAGACCGGCCCCGTACCGGCCCGGCGGAGGCCGAGGGGCCCGTGCACCCGCGTGCGCTCGCGTACGTCAGCCACACCTCCGGCAGCACCGGCGAGCCCAGCACCGTCCTCATCGAGCACCGCAGCCTGAACGAGTACCTCCAGGACACGGCCCGCGCCTTCGAACTCGGCCCCGACACCGTGGCGTTGGCGATGGCGCCGCTCGGCTACGACGCCTCGATCCGGGACACCCTCATTCCGCTGCTGGCCGGCGGGCGGCTGGTGCTGGCCGAACGCTCCCAACTGCTGCGCCCCGAGGCGTTCGTCCGCACCCTGCGCGCCCACCGGGTCACCGCCCTGCTGAGCGTCACACCGTCCTTCCTCTCCCACCTCGCGGGCCAACCGGCCCTCACGGACCCGTTGGCCGGTGTCGCCCTGGTGGCCTCCAGCGGCGAATCGCTGCGGCCGTTCCTGACGGCGGGCGGACGCGGGCTCGTCCACGGACGGCTGATCAACCAGTACGGGCCCACCGAATGCACCATGACCACCACCCGGTTCGCCGTCCCCTCCGGAACGTCCGACGCCGCCGAGCACGGTCCCGCCACCGCATCCGGCGCCTCCCCCGCGTCGGGCCCCTCCGCCTCGTCGGGCGCCTCCGCCGAAACCGGCCCCGACCTCGTCGGCACGGCGCGGGCCGGGACACTGATCCGGCTGCTGGACGACCGGCTGGCCCCGGTCGCCCCGGGCGAGGTCGGCGAGGTCTGCATCGGCGGCACCGGCCTGGCCCGCGGCTACCGCGACCGGCCCGCCAGGACCGCCGAGTGCTTCGTACCCGACCCCTGCGGACCGCCCGGCGCCCGCCTCTACCGCACCGGCGACTTCGGCCGCCTGGACCGGGACGGCCGACTGGAGTACCTCGGCCGCACCGACCGGCAGGTGAAGATCCGCGGCTACCGGGTCGATCCCGCCGAGATCGAGGGCGCGCTCCTCGCGCACCCCCTGATCAGCGGCGCCGTCGTCACCACCCACCACGACGAACAGGGCCGGGTCCACCTGGTCGCGCACCTCGCGGGTGAGCTGGACGACGTCCCCGACTCCGCACTTCGCGCCCATCTGCTCCGGCTGCTGCCTCCGCATCTGATGCCCCGCCGCTTCCTGCGGCTCGACGTCCTGCCCACCACCCGCGGGGGCAAGGCGGACCGGCGCGCGCTGGCCGGCGGAGGCGGTTCACCCGCCGGCGGAGGCCGCTCGTGAACGCCGTCGCGGCCACCGAGTCGCCCCCGCCGACCGCCGGCCCGACCACCGGCCCGACCACCACGCCGGCCCCCGCATCGACCGGC
>NZ_JAELVF020000001.1:1285810-1313287 GCF_018101125.2 Streptomyces tardus
GCTCGGCGGCTCGTTCAAGACCCGCGGCGCGGCCAACGCCGTTCTCGCGCTCGGCGCCCGGCGCATCGTCACCGGCTCGTCGGGCAACCACGGCATCGCCCTCGCCCGGATCGCCCGGCGGCTGCGCGTACCGCTCGTCGTCGTGCTGACCGCCGCCGCGTCGCCCGCCAAGGTGGCCGCACTCCACGCGCTCGGCGCCGAAACCGTGCTCACCGAGGGCGGGGTCGAGGAACGCGAGGCACGCGCCCGCGCCCTGGCAGAGGAGACCGGTGCCGTACTGATCCCCTCCTCCGACCACCCCCTCGTGGTCGCCGGTCAGGGAACCGTCGGCGCGGAAGTGCTCGCCGAGGCACCGGAGACCGAGGCGCTCTACGTTCCGACGGGGGGCGGCGGACTACTCGCGGGCACCTGCCTCGCGGCGATCGGGCGCCCGGTCCGGGTGGTCGGCGTGGAGCCGGCTCTCACCCCCCGCTACGCCCGCTCGCTGGCCGCCGGCCGGCCCGTGCGGCTGCCGCCCTGCACAACCGTCGCGGACGGGCTGCGGGGCCAGAGCCCGGGCGCCGTCCCGTACCCGATCGTCCGGGACCACGTCGACGAGCTGATCGTCGTCGGGGAGGAGGCGATCCTGGCCGCCGCCGAACAGCTGCGCCGGCTCGGCGTGCACGCGGAACCCAGCGGGGCGGTCGCCCTGGCCGGGGCGCTGCGAGCGGGCCGCCGCGAGCGGGCGGTGGCCGTCGTCTCCGGCGGCAACACCCCCGAACGCCTCGCCGCCCTCTGCCGCTCCCGCACCGGCGCCGAGCGGGGCACCGCACCCGAAACCGCCGACCGCCCCCACGGGCACCAGACCCCACTCCACTCACACCAGCACCCACAGGAGCACACGCCATGAGCACGGACACCACCGTCACCACCCCGACCGCCACCGCCGGAACGGAGGCAACCGGCACCGAGGAACTGCTGGTCGAGATCTTCCGGGAGGTGCTGGGCGCATCCGAACTCGACGCCGACGCCGACTTCTACGAGGCCGGCGGCGACTCCCTGACGGCGTTCCAGATCACGGGCCGCTTCCAGGACGAGCGGAACATCGAGGTCCCCGTCTCGCTGGTCTTCGCCTACCCGACACCGCGGGAACTGGCCGAGGTCATCGACACGGACTTCTGACCGGCGGGCCGGGCGCGCAGACCACCCTCCCGCACGCCCGGCCCGCCGGTCAGAAGTCCGTGTCGATGACCTCGGCCAGTTCCCGCGGTGTCGGGTAGGCGAAGACCAGCGAGACGGGGACCTCGATGTTCCGCTCGTCCTGGAAGCGGCCCGTGATCTGGAACGCCGTCAGGGAGTCGCCGCCGGCCTCGTAGAAGTCGGCGTCGGCGTCGAGTTCGGATGCGCCCAGCACCTCCCGGAAGATCTCGACCAGCAGTTCCTCGGTGCCGGTTGCCTCCGTTCCGGCGGTGGCGGTCGGGGTGGGTGTCGGCGGGCACGTCCAGCCGCCACACCACCCAGCGGCGCGTGACCAGTTCCTCCAGCAGGGCGGGCACGTCGACCTCGGGCGCGGTGTGAGCCAGTTCGGCGGCGATGGCGCGGGCCGGACGGACGCCGTCGCAGAGGTCGAGGACGGCGGCGGTGTGTGCGGGGACGTCGATCGGGCGCCGGCCGGGGACGCGGACCGTACCGTTCGCGACGGAGACGAAGGGCACTCGGCGGGGCGCCGTCCACTCCCGCAGCACGGGGTCGGCGTCCAGGGTTTTGACCAGTGCGTCGATGGCCCAACTCGCCCAGTACACGGTGGAGTCGGAGATCAGCCCGACGCCCGGGTCCACCGCGACGCCCGGGGCGCCTGTCCGCTCGGTGTCGAGGTCCCAGCGGCCCCAGCCGACGGGGCCGAAGAAGCCGATGGTGTCGTTTTTGACGCAGAAGCGCTGCCAGTAGTGGGCGACGAGTTCCTCGCGCTGTCGCGGCATGCTGCTGCGTTTGTCGGTGGCGGGGTCCCAGCGCAGGAACGGGGCGATACCGGAGGTGAGGACCGGGCGGTTCTGCCAGGCGACCGCTTCCCGGAAGGCGGGCGTCCGGGCGATGTGCTGGAGCGTACGGGCGGTCTCCACCGCGGCCTCGTCGACCAGCCCTGCGAAGGCCGTCCAGTCGGGGCCGGTGAGCGGGTCCTGCGGCGCGAACTTGTCGGCGGCCTCGGCGAGTCCGGGGGGTGCCAGGCGCAGTACGCCCTCGGCGGGGAAGCCCGGGCCGCGCAACGCGAACTGCTCCCACAGCCGCCAGCGGCCGAGGGACGTACTGCGCCTGGCACCCCCCGGACTCGCCGAGGCCGCCGACAAGTTCGCGCCGCAGGACCCGCTCACCGGCCCCGACTGGACGGCCTTCGCAGGGCTGGTCGACGAGGCCGCGGTGGAGACCGCCCGTACGCTCCAGCACATCGCCCGGACGCCCGCCTTCCGGGAAGCGGTCGCCTGGCAGAACCGCCCGGTCCTCACCTCCGGTATCGCCCCGTTCCTGCGCTGGGACCCCGCCACCGACAAACGCAGCAGCATGCCGCGACAGCGCGAGGAACTCGTCGCCCACTACTGGCAGCGCTTCTGCGTCAAAAACGACACCATCGGCTTCTTCGGCCCCGTCGGCTGGGGCCGCTGGGACCTCGACACCGAGCGGACAGGCGCCCCGGGCGTCGCGGTGGACCCGGGCGTCGGGCTGATCTCCGACTCCACCGTGTACTGGGCGAGTTGGGCCATCGACGCACTGGTCAAAACCCTGGACGCCGACCCCGTGCTGCGGGAGTGGACGGCGCCCCGCCGAGTGCCCTTCGTCTCCGTCGCGAACGGTACGGTCCGCGTCCCCGGCCGGCGCCCGATCGACGTCCCCGCACACACCGCCGCCGTCCTCGACCTCTGCGACGGCGTCCGTCCGGCCCGCGCCATCGCCGCCGAACTGGCTCACACCGCGCCCGAGGTCGACGTGCCCGCCCTGCTGGAGGAACTGGTCACGCGCCGCTGGGTGGTGTGGCGGCTGGACGTGCCCGCCGACACCCACCCCGACCGCGCCCTGCGCAGCTGGCTGGCCGCCGTCGGCGACCCGGCCGCCCGCGAGCGCGGACTGGCCGCCCTGGACCGGCTGGAACGCGGACGCGCCCGCGTGGCACAGGCCCGCGGTGCCGACGAACTCGTCGCCGCCATGGTCGAGTTGGAGGCGGAGTTCACCGAGCTGACCGACGTACGCGCCACCCGGGAGAAGTCCGCCACCACCGCACCGTGCCGCGCCACCGTCTACTCCGACGCGCGCCGCTCCGCCACCGCCACCACGGGGCCCGCCGTACTGGAGACCCTGCGTCCCCTCACCGCCCTGATGGACAGCACCCGTTGGCTGACCTCCGGCCTCACCGCCGTGGTCACCGCCGAGGCCCGCCAGGTGTACGCCCGCCTCGCCGCCGAGGGCCCGGTCGACCTCGCCTCCTTCTGGTTCGCCTGCCTGCCCGTGCTGCACGGCTCCGCCCGCACCGCGGCCTCCGATCTCCAGACGGAGTTCGCCCAACGCTGGCAACGCATCCTCAACCCCTCCGCCTCCGACGACCCCGCCACCGCCGAACGCCCCGACTCCACCGCAGGACCCGACGCCGCACGCCCCGACGCCGCGCACCCCGACTCCGCCGACCCCGCGGCAGCCCCAACGCATCCCCCCGCGCAGGCACCCACCCACCGCCGGCTGACCGTACGACTGGCCGACATCGAGGAGCGGGTGCGCGCGGAGTTCGCCGGGGCGGGCGAGAGCTGGACCGCGGCCCGCTCTCTGAGCCCCGACGTGATGCTCGCCGCCGACGGCCCGCAGGCCGCCGCCCGCGGCGAGTTCACCGCCGTACTCGGCGAACTCCACCTGGCCTCCAACACCCTGGGCGCCTCCCTCTTCACCCACCAGCACCCCGACATCGCCGAACTCCTGCAACTCACCGACCGGGACCACCCCGCCCCCCGGCTGCTGCCACTGATCCCCAAGGAACACCGCTCCCGGCTCTCCGCCCGGGTCCGGCAGACCCTCGTACGCCCCCAGGACCGCCAGGTCGCCCTGGCCGACTTCACCGCCGACCCCGCCCGACCGCACACCTTCCGCAGCTCGGACGCCACCGTGGAGGACCACGACGGCACTCTGCGGGTCCGGCTGCCGGACGGTTCGCACTTCCCGGTCACCGACGTGTTCTCCCACGTTCTGACCACACTCGCCATGGACCTCTTCCAGGTCCTGCCCGACGCCGACCACACCCCACGCGTCACCGTGGACCGACTGGTGATCGCCCGCGAGACCTGGCGCACACCGTCCGCCACCGACTTCGCCGAGGAGAAGGACGAGGCCCGACGCTTCGTCCTCGCCCGCCGCTGGCGCGCCCGACTGGGCCTGCCGCGCTTCGTCTTCGTGGTCTCCCCGACCGAATCCCGGCCGTTCTACGTGGACTTCGACAGCCCGGTCTACCTCACCATCCTCGCCAAGGCACTGCGCCGCCTCACCCGCAAGGACCCGGGCGGCACCGTACGGATCACCGAGATGCTCCCCTCCCCGGAACAGAGCTGGCTCACCGACGACCAGGGCCACCGCTACACCTCGGAACTCCGCTTCGTCGCCACCGACACCACCCCCTGACCACCCACCCCCGAACACCAGAAAACCCCGGGCCACAACCAACGTGACCCGGGGTCCTCACCGAGCCCCCTGCCGGAG
The DNA here is from genome assembly GCF_018101125.2 of Streptomyces tardus. Taxonomy (GTDB): domain Bacteria; phylum Actinomycetota; class Actinomycetes; order Streptomycetales; family Streptomycetaceae; genus Streptomyces; species Streptomyces tardus. Next base: position 1,290,518 of record NZ_JAELVF020000001.1, read on the forward strand.
GCCGGTCGCTCGGTGGGCAACTGGATCTACTGCCGGCGCTGACTGGGCGCCCGCAAACCCACGCGCCCCGTCAGCGCTCGGAGGAACCTGCAGAGCGGAGGCGCTGGCGCCATCACTCAACCTGCAGGGGAGCGACTGCGAGCTGTTCCCTGTGGGGCCACGTGAACGTGCGGTCGGGTTCGAGGTGGGCGTCCCCCCAGTGGATGACGTGTATGCCGTCTTCCGCATCTGCCGTGAAGAACACGCAGACCAACCTGGTGGAAGCTCCCAGCTCCTCGAACGCTTCGTGGAGCCCGAGGTACTCCTCCGTCACCAAGTCCTCGTCGACGTCGAAGAGGCCTTCCGGCGGTTGCGGCCCATGCGCCCGGAACAGCCTGCGCCGAGTCGGTGACGCATTGGCCGGCAGCCGCGCTCGGTCAAGAGGCTTCGGGCTGGCTGCATAGCGGAAGGGGAGGAGTGCGTGACCGTTGATCACCGCGTACTCGTACCCCCGCACATCTCGGACGACCTCTCCCAACTCGCGCGCCATGGCCGCCAGATTCCCGCGCACCACACCGGCAAGGGCGACACCGTACGGACTTCGCTTCTTCAGCCCGGCAGCGAGGTGCGCAGCATGAGCCTTCCCGTGCGCCTCGGCCAGCTGCGCCGGAATCGCAGAGACAAGCGCACCGGCTTGTCGGCCGAACCGCTCGACAGCCCAGTCCGATGGCCCTACCGAATAGGCACCCAACACCGACATGCAGTGCTCCCCTCGTCCGGCTCCCGCCTCTGAACTGTGTGACATGGCCACGAAGGGCACACAAGGGGGCGATCCGGCCAGAGCATGGCCATGCGTGCGCTTCCCGGAACAGCCACTGTTGATCACGACGGCAGTGATCTGCTGCCGCGCCGCATGGGAGACGCCGCCTGCCGCGCCTGCTGGGCCCGCTGAGACCACCGACAGCCGTACGACCCGGAGTCGACGCCGACGACGCGCGCACTGAGCCCCCGAGCAGCAGAAAACCCCAGGTCAGAGACCATCTGACCTGGGGTTCCACAGGAGCCCCCTGCCGGAGTCGAACCGGCGACCTACGCATTACAAGTGCGTTGCTCTGGCCAGCTGAGCTAAGGAGGCGCGCGGCGGGTCGTGCCCGAGGCGTACGCCCGCGCGGTGCGGCACCACTCTACAACGCGCGCCGCCGCACCGGCCAAGGCGTTCCGCGCCCGGCAACACCGGTACGGACGGTACGGGGCGGTGGCGGTAGCGGGTGGGGGACGGGCCGGGAAGTGGTGGAAACCGGCAGGTCGCCGGGGGCTGACAAGCCGGGTGCGGGCGGGTTAGCGTCAGGCGGCGTCCACGTCCGTGGGCGGCTCTCCCTTTACTCGGATCGTCCGGCACGTTCCTGCCGGTGAAGGAGTACAACAGCATGGCTACGGTCACGTACGACAAGGCTTCCCGCATCTACCCGGGCAGCGACAAGCCCGCCGTCGACCAGCTCGAGATCGAGATCGAGGACGGCGAGTTCCTCGTCCTCGTCGGCCCCTCCGGCTGTGGCAAGTCCACCTCCCTGCGGATGCTCGCGGGCCTGGAGGACGTCAACGACGGTGCGATCCGGATCGGTGACCGCGACGTCACCCACCTTCCGCCCAAGGACCGGGACATCGCCATGGTGTTCCAGAACTACGCGCTCTACCCGCACATGTCCGTCGCCCAGAACATGGGCTTCGCGCTGAAGATCGCGGGCGTGCCGAAGGACGAGATCCGCAAGAAGGTCGAGGACGCCGCCAAGATCCTCGACCTCACCGAGTACCTCGACCGCAAGCCGAAGGCGCTCTCCGGCGGTCAGCGCCAGCGTGTGGCGATGGGCCGCGCGATCGTCCGTGAGCCGCAGGTCTTCCTCATGGACGAGCCGCTGTCCAACCTGGACGCCAAGCTGCGCGTCCAGACCCGTACCCAGATCGCCTCGCTCCAGCGGCGGTTGGGCATCACCACCGTCTACGTCACCCACGACCAGGTCGAGGCCATGACGATGGGCGACCGCGTGGCGGTCCTGAAGGACGGCCTGCTTCAGCAGGTCGCCTCGCCGCGCGAGATGTACGACCGGCCGCAGAACCTCTTCGTCGCCGGCTTCATCGGCTCGCCCGCGATGAACCTGGTCGAGGTGCCGATCACCGACGGCGGCGTGAAGTTCGGCAACAGCGTGGTGCCGGTGGAGCGTTCGGCCGTCTCCGAGGCAGCGGACAAGGGCGACACCACGGTCACCGTGGGCGTCCGCCCGGAGCACTTCGACCTGGTGGACGGCGAGTCCTCCGGCAAGACGGTCAGCAAGGACCAGCCGGCGGGCATGGCCATCACGGTGAACGTCGTCGAGGAGCTCGGCGCCGACGCGTACGTCTACGGCACCGCCCATGTCGGCGGGCAGGAGAAGGACTTGGTGATCCGGGTCGGTGGCCGCGAGGTGCCGGAGAAGGGTTCCGAGCTGCACGTCGTGCCGCGGGCCGGGGAGACCCACGTGTTCGCCACCTCCTCCGGCGAGCGCCTGAGCGACTGAGCGAACCGCCGGGCAGCACCGGGCCGCCCGAGACCGGGCAGCTCGTCGCACCGAAACGTCCGCCGGGACTGATCCGTATCAACTCCGGGTAGGCAGAGGGGCCTTGTATCCGCGCACAGCGGACACAGGGCCCCTTTTCGGTCCCCGTGCGTCAACACGTCACCCGCACCAAACGCCGATTATTACCTCGTCAGAGTGACTGAATGTCGCTGGACGGCAACTCCTCGCTACCATCACTGGTGGCTCCGTTTACCGGGGTCTGTCCGCCCCTGCCCCCGAACCCGGGGGCACCGTCGCGAGGAATCAACCAGTGAATCAGGCAGCAGTACGCCGTATCGGCAGAACTCTCGCCCTCGTCCTCCCGGTTGTCCTGGTGCTGTCCGGGACGCTCGCAGTCGCCCAGGTGCCGTGGGCGATGGCCCCTTCGGAGTCGCAGGTGCTCGCCTCGGCCGCCGACGAAGGCCTCAACGAGTCGACGACCTCACGGAGTCCGGCCTACATCAAGCTCCAGGACGGCCTCGTCGAGGAACTCCGCGCACAGGACCCGGGCGTCGCACTCACCAGTCTCCAGCGAGCGGTCGACCGCAAGCCGTCGCTCGCCGCGCACTGCCAGGACCTCGCCGAGGTGCTGGGGCGCGAAGCGGTGCTCAAGTACGGCTCGGTGGAACGCGCTCAGGAGTTCTCCCGCCCGGTCTGCGACACCTCCTTCGCCTCCGGCGTGGCCGAGAGCCGCTGACCGCACCCCCGTGCCTACCGTGCGGGCATGAGCCCGCGCGTGCACGAACTCCCCACGCAGGCGGTGATCCTGGCCGGTGGCCAGGGTTCCCGCCTGCGGCCCTACACCGACGACCGGCCCAAGCCGATGGTCGAGATCCCCGGCACCGGGACCCCGATCATCGGCCACCAACTGGCCTGGCTCGCCGAGGAGGGCGTCACCGACGCGGTCATCTCCTGCGGGCACCTCGCCTCCGTGCTGGAACGCTGGCTGGCGGAGACCGAACTGCCGCTGAGCACCCGCACGGTGGTCGAGACGGAACCGTTGGGACGCGGTGGCGGCCTCAAGTACGCCGCCGCCGCGCTCCCCCGCCCCGACGAACCCTGGTACGCCACCAACGGCGACATCTGGACCCGCTTCCCGCTGCGCGAGATGGCCGCCTTCCACGCCGAACGCGGCGCTCTCGCCACCCTCGCCCTCGCCCGGCCGCAACTGCCGTGGGGCGCGGTCCGCACCGACGACTTCGGCCACGTCGTCGACTTCATCGAGTCCCCGACGGTCAACTTCGAGGTGAACGCGGGCGTCTACGTCTGCGCCGCCGAGTTCGCCGCACTGCTGCCGGAACGCGGCGACCACGAACGTACGACCTTCCCCGGCCTCGCCCGCCAGAACCGGCTGGCCGGCTTCCCACTGCCCCACGGCGCGTACTGGCGGGCCATCGACACCGCCAAGGACCTCACCGAGGCCGCCCGCGAACTGGCCCTCCCCCGCGACCGCCCTGCCGACTGACCGGCCGACGGCCCCACCACCCGACCGACCGACCGGCTGACCGGCTGACCGGCTGACCGGCTGACCGACGGACGGGCCAACGGGCCGCCGAACAGGGCTGGTACGGCAACCGCATGCTTTCCGCTCGCCCAGCGCGGGGCCGTGGCACGCCGGCTCGGCGGACTCCACCGGGCACGTGCCGCGAAACGGAGGGGCCCCTCACGGCGTCCAACTCCCGTGCGGGGCCCCTCCGTTCGACTCGCCGGCCACACCGCGCCCGTACACGCACGGGCGCGTCCACCGGCCGACCCGTACTGACACGATCCGGGCCCACGACCGAGCCGTACGCACACGATCCCGCCCCGAGGCCGCCCCGTACGCGTACGGGCCACCGACCGCCCCGTACGCGCAGCCGCCGCTGCCGCCCCGCGATGTGACGCCACGGGGCGGCAGCGGCGGCGGACGCCGTCAGCGGCCGAGCAGGCCGCCGAGTGCGCCGCGGCCGGAGCTGCCACCTTCGTCGCTCTCGCGCTGCGCCTCGCCGCCGCCGTCGCCACCACCGGCACCGCCGTTGTCGGGGGCTTCGCCGCCGCCCGTGGTGGGCGCGGGTGCCTCCGGCTGTTGCGGAGGTGCGGGCTGGTTCTGCTCCTGCTCGGGCGGCGGGGCCTGGACTGTCTGGTCCTGGCTGGGTCCGCTCCGGGCGCCGCCGTCGGCGCCGGGCCCCTGGCTCGGCGGGTCGGAGCGCCGCTGGTCGGGGTCGGCGGACTGGCCGGCGGTCGGTTCCGCGCCGGGCCCCTCGGTGGCCGAGGGCGTCGCGGAACGCGGCTCCTTCGGCGCGGGCGAACCGGGCAGGTTGTTGCGCGGCGCCTCTCCGGGCTCCGGAACGGTCGCGACCTGGGAGGACCGTACGGCGCTGCCGAGGATCGAGCCGATCAGCAGTGCCAGCCCCACGAGCAGCGTCACCAGCAGCACGCCCCGCCGGAGTACCCGCCGGCGCAGGTCGACCAGCCGGGAGCGCGGCCCGAGCGTCCGCCAGGCCTCTCCCGCCAGGCGGGCGTCGAGCGAGTAGACGGGGGCACCGGCGATGATCAGCGGCGACCAGGCGGCGAGGTAGATGATGTCCGGTGCGTCGTAGGCCGCCACGGTGTTCCAGCTGATGGTCATCAGCAGCACCACCGACAGCAGCGCGCCGACGCCGGCCACCGCGCGTTGCCAGAGGCCGAAGATCGTCAGTACGCCGACGACGACCTGGAGGAAGGCCACCGTCAGACCGGCGCCCACGGGGTGCGAGACGGCGAAGTCGTGCAACGGCGAGGCGATGGACCACGGTTCGAGCCCGCGCAGCCAGGTCACCATGGAGCCGCGCTCGCCACCGTCGAAGTAGACCGGGTCGGTGAGCTTGCCCATGCCCGCGTAGAGCGAGATGAAGCCGAGGAAGAAGCGCAGCGGCAGCAGGACGATGCCGAGGTTCATCCGGCGGTCCGGGTAGTACGCGTGGCGGGTCGCCTCGCGCGTCGAACGGCCTTCCCCGCGGCCGGAGTCACCGCTCTCGGCGGGCAGCGGCGCGGCCCGGCGGCGGGCGTCCTGCCCGTCGGCGTCCCGGAGCCCGTCGCCGGCCGACCGCTCGGCGGCGCCGTACGGGTCGTCGGGGTCGTACAGGTCGTCGGGGTCGTACGGTCCGGTGCCGTACGGGTCGTACGCGGGGTAGGGCTGGGACGGGTCGGGGTCGACGTCGTACGCGCCGCGTGCCGGCGGTGCGCTGCCCAGCAGCGGGGGCGCCGGCTCCGGCAGCCGCGGGCGCACCACCGTGGGCGGGTCCTCCCAGTCCGGCTGGGGCCGCGGCAGCGTCTGGGTGGTGGCCGCGAGCGGCTCCTCGTCCAGCACCGGCGGTACGGGTGATGCGGTCGACTGCCGCACCGCGCGCAGGAGTTGCCCGGCCTCCGCGTCGCCCGGCATCGTGCGACCGCTCCAGACGACCGGCGGACGGCGCCGGGCGGCGGGCCGGTCGCCGGCGGCGGTCGGCGCCGAGCCCCCGGGAACGCGCGGAACGCCGCCGAGCAGTCCGCCCGCGCCAACGCCGAGGGACGGGCTCGCGGGGTTCAGCAGCGGTACGGGAGCGCCGGCCGCGGAGACGAGTCTGCGGCCCGAGGCGTGCGGGGTGCGCCCGGGCGCGGCACCGGCCTTCGACGGCACGGCGCTCGCGGCGACGTGGCGGCTCTGGACGGGGGGCGCGCCCAGCCGCACCCGGAAACTCACGTTGTTGACGATCACCTGTGCCGGGTCTGACGGCACCTTGACCGCGCTCAGCACCGACTGGCTGTCGTACGAACCGGGCGGGCTCTCCCCGGTGGGCGTGCGGGGTGTTCTGGTGTCCACACTCATCTAACCGAGTGACGGACGCTTAGGACACTGCCTTGACGGGCCGGATCTGTCCGCGACCCGTCAAGGCTCGGTCAAGTGCGGGCCACGACGCCCGGCTCACGCCGAACGCCGGGCCCCCAGCTGCCGGTTCAGGCGCGGCGGCGAGAAGCCTCGTAGAGCACGACGCCCGCCGCCACGCCGGCGTTGAGCGACTCGTCGCCGCCCGGCATCGGGATGCGCACTCGCAGGTCGCAGGTCTCGCCGACGAGCCGGGACAGGCCCTTGCCCTCGCTGCCGACGACGATGACGACCGGGCCGTCCAGCGCCTCGACCTCGTGCAGGTCGGCGTCACCGTCGGCGGCGAGGCCGACGACGAAGCAGCCCGCCTTCTGGTACGCCTCCAGCGCCCTGGTCAGATTGCTCGCCCGGGCGACCGGCGTACGGGCCGCGGCACCGGCGGAGGTCTTCCAGGCGCCCGCCGTCATGCCGGCGGCGCGGCGCTCGGGGATCACCACACCGTGCCCGCCGAACGCCGAGACCGAGCGCACCACGGCGCCCAGGTTCCGCGGGTCGGTGACACCGTCGAGCGCGACGATCAGCGGGTCCTGGCCCTCGTCGTGCGCGGCGACGACCAGGTCGTCGGGGTGCGCGTACTCGTAGGGCGGGATCTGCAGGACCATGCCCTGGTGGTTCAGCCCGTCGGTCATCCGGTCGAGCTCGGCGCGCGGCGCCTCCATCAGGTGGATGTCACCGAGGTCGGCGGCCAGGCGGAGCGCGTCCCGCACCCGGTCGTCGCTGTCGATGAACTGCTGCACGTAGAGGGTGTTGGCCGGAACGCCGTCCCGCAGCGCCTCGTAGACCGAGTTGCGGCCGACGACCAGCTCGGCGGTGCCCCTGGCACCGCCCCGGCGCGGAGCGGGCCGACCGGTGGCCTTGCGAGCGCGGGCCTGCGCGGCACGCTGCTTGGCGTGGCCCTTGCGCATCTCGGCCGGCGGCGTCGGGCCCTTGCCCTCCAGGCCGCGCCTTCGCTGGCCGCCGCTGCCGAGCTGGGCGCCCTTCTTGTTGGCTGTACGGCGGTTGCGCCGTTGGCTGTTGCCCGCCATGGGAGGTCCTCATCTTTCGGGTACGTCAGAAATTGTCTCAGGGCCGGCGCGCACCGCGACGCGCAGGCGATCCGGGCGGGAGCACGAGGGCCCGTACGGCTCGTACGGGCCGCGCTTCCCGCGCGGGACGGGTGCTCAGCTCTGGCCGAGCTCCCAGCGCGGGCCGGACGGGGTGTCCTCGATGACCAGACCGGAGTTCTGCAGCTCGTCCCTGATCGCGTCCGCGGTGGCGAAGTCCTTGCGAGCACGGGCGGCCTGCCGCTGGTCGAGCAGCAGCCGCACCAGGGCGTCCACCACTCCGGTCAGCTCCTCGCCCCGCTCGCCGCCTGCGGAGCCCCAGCTCTCGTCGAGCGGGTCGAGCCCCAACACGCCGAGCATGGCGCGCAGTTCACCCAGGGCCCGCAGGACGCCGTCCTTGTCCTCGGCGCTCAGCGCGGCGTTGCCCTGGCGCACCGTGTTGTGGACGACGGCGAGCGCCTGCGGGACCCCGAAGTCCTCGTCCATCGCCGCCGCGAACTCCGCGGGCACCTCGGCGTCCGGCTCGACCGGCCCCGCCTGCTCCACCGCCCGGTGCAGAAAGCCCTCGATCCGCGCGAAGGCGGTCTCGGCCTCCCTCAGCGACTCCTCGCTGTACTCGATCATCGAGCGGTAGTGCGGGGTGCCGAGGTAGTAGCGCAGCACGATCGGCCGCCAGCGCTTGACCATCTCGGAGATCAGCACCGAGTTGCCCAGTGACTTGGACATCTTCTCGCCGCTCATCGTCACCCAGGCGTTGTGCAGCCAGTAGGCGGCGAAGTCGTCGCCGTAGGCGGTGGACTGCGCGATCTCGTTCTCGTGGTGCGGGAAGACGAGGTCGACGCCGCCGCCGTGGATGTCGAACGCGGCGCCGAGGTACTTGTGCGCCATCGCCGAGCACTCCAGGTGCCAACCCGGACGGCCGGGCCCCCAGGGGGTGTCCCAGTACGGCTCGCCGGGCTTGGTCGCCTTCCACATGGCGAAGTCGCGCGGGTCGCGCTTGCCGGTCTCGCCCTCACCCGCGGGCTGGCGCAGATTGTCCAGCTCCTGGTTGGAGAGGGAGAGATAGTTCGGACAGGACCGCACGGCGAAGTAGACGTTGCCGTCGGCGGCGTAGGCGCTGCCCCGGTCGATCAGGACCCGCATCATCTCGATCATCTCCGGCACATGGCCGGTCGCCCGCGGCTCGTACGTCGGCGGCAGGCAGCCGAGCGCGGCGTAACCGTCGTTGAAGGCCCGCTCGTTCTCGTAGCCGATGGCCCACCAGGGGCGCTGCTGCTCGGCGGACTTGGCGATGATCTTGTCGTCGATGTCCGTCACATTGCGCACGAAAGTGACCTCGTAGCCCCGGTAGCCGAACCACCGACGCATCACGTCGAAGTTGAGCCCCGAGCGGATGTGCCCGATGTGCGGTGCCGACTGCACGGTGGCGCCACACAGGTAGATCGAGACACAGCCCGGCAGCAGCGGGGTGAAGTCACGGATCTGGCGGGCGTGGGTGTCGTACAGCCGAATGGTCACCCGACAAGGGTAGTGGAAACCGGCACCGACTCCAGCCGCCCGAACGGTGCGGACCCGAGCCGGTGCCGGCTCCCCGGCTCGCGCCGGAGCCGGCGGCGGCCGACTGCGGAGTCGCAACCGTCCCGGTCCGGGCGGCGTTCAGCTGCTCAGGCCAGCCCGCCCTGCCCGACGACCTTGCGCGGGGTGACTCGTACGACGACCCGCGCCGGCTCGTCGGCCGCCGACGGGTTGAACTCGACGTAGCTCTTGCCGACGTACTTCTGCGCCAGCTCGTCGATCAGCTCCTGGCCGCCCTCGGTCGTCATCGTCACCGAACCGCGCACCTCCGCGTAGGAGTACGGCTCGTCGGCCGGCTGCACCACCACGGTGATCCGGGGGTCGCGCTCCAGGTTCCGGGTCTTGCGGCGACCGAGGACGGTGGAGAGCAGCAGTTCGTCCCCGTCCCGCTTCACCCACACCGGAGAGACCTGGGGGCTCCCGTCGGGCTGGATCGTCGCCACGTTGACGAAGACCTTGCTGTCGAGCAATTGCTTGAGCTTGTCGGTGAAAACGACGGACACGATGAGCCCCTGTTCGTGAGATTCGGTACTCGCTGTACGGGCGGGTGCCACGGGCACGGACGCCCCGTACGACGGTAGTTCAGCGGACGGCGGCATCGGGGCTCTTCGCCCGGCCCGCCGCCGAACCGCACCGCGCACCGTGCGCATGCCGTGCCGGCCGGTGCGGTGCCTGTCGTGTCGCGTCGTTTCGCGTCGTTTCGCGTCGTGCAGTGTCGCGCTGCGAGTCGAACCGCCGGGTGCGACGGGGGCCCCGGCGCCCCGGCCGGCGGTGGACCGGATCGGGGCCCGCTGCGGGGCGCCCCGCAGCGGGCCCGCTGCCGCCGACTCGCGGCCTCGCGCACCTCGTCCGGCGCGGGGCCGGGCGGGCGCGCCGGCTACCGGGAGCGGACGATCAGGGCGGTGGCGGTCGCGGCCAACCCTTCGGCGCGACCGGTCAGTCCGAGCCCGTCCGTCGTCGTGCCGGAGACCGAGACGGGCGCGCCGACTGCCGCGGCGAGCACCTGCTGCGCCTCCTCGCGCCGGGTACCGATCTTCGGCCGCACCCCGATCACCTGGATCGCCACGTTGCCGATCTCGAAACCGGCGGCCCGTACGATCCGCGCCGCCTCGGTGAGCAGCGCGACGCCGGAGGCGCCCGCCCACTCGGGGCGCGAAGTACCGAAGTGCAGGCCGAGATCGCCGAGCGACGCCGCGGAGAAGAGCGCGTCGCAGGCGGCGTGCGCGGCGACGTCACCGTCCGAGTGACCGGCGAGACCGATCGGCTCGCCCTCCGGGGTGCGCGCGTCCCAGCGCAGGCCCGCACACCACAGTTCGCGCCCGGTGGCGAAGGCGTGCACATCCGTACCGATGCCGACCAGCGGCAGCCCCGGCCGCGCGGGAGCAGGGGCCGTGCCGGGAGCCGGGGAATCAGAAGCCATCGGTGGCCCTCCTTCGGGCGAGCACAGCCTCGGCGAGTACGAGGTCGAGAGGTCGGGTGATCTTGAAGGCCTCTTCGTGGCCCGGCACGATTAGCACCGGACGCCCGAGCCGCTCGACCATCCCGGCGTCGTCCGTGGCGCCCTCGCCCTCGAGGCCGATACGGCGGTGCGCCTCGTCCAGCACCGCACGGTCGAAGCCCTGCGGGGTCTGGACCGCACGCAGTCGCCCGCGCTCCGGCGTCCCGGTGACGGTCTCCGGGCCGCCGGATCCGGCGGCCGGCTCCACCTCCTTGACCGTGTCCGCGAGCGGCATCCCCGGCACGACGGCGGCAGCGCCCGCCCGGACCGCGGCGATCACCGCGGCAACCGTGTCCAGCGGCACCAGGGGCCGGGCCGCGTCGTGCACCAGGACGACGTCCACATCGGTGGGCAGAGCGGCCAGCCCGCGGCCGACCGACTCCTGCCGGTTCTCGCCGCCGGGTACGACCAGCACCTCGGTGACGTCGTAGGCGGGCAGCGGGTGCGCGTCCAGCAGGCGACGGACCTCGGCGACCCCGTCGTGGGGTGCGACCACCACGACCAGATCGACCGCTCGGGCCAGGGCCATCGCTCGGACGGCGTGCACCAGGATCGGTGTACCGCCCAGCGGGCGCAGCGCCTTGGGAGTGCCCGGGCCCAGCCGGGTGCCGAGGCCTGCCGCCGGAATCACGGCGGCGGTACGCGCAGGGGGTCTGGTTTTTTCGGCCATTCCTCGCTCGTGGGGCTCGTTCGGGCGCTCACGGCCCGTATCGCTCACACCGCCCGCCACCGCTTCTCGGCGTGTCGTGCGGCTGCTCGGACAGGTTTGTGTGCACGGCCAGGTTTGTGGCCGCGGGGTGCTTGGGTATGGGCCGTAACGTGCCGGGTGGCACGACTGAGCAGCCCTTCCGTGACAGCGCTCGGTCGGCAGCCCGGGCCCGGCACTCGCCGCGGCACGCGGCGGGTACGACGTACGGCCACCGGTTGACAGGATTGGTGGCCGTCGTCGGCACTGCCGTAGCGGCGCGCCCTGCGCCACCTCACCCGTCACAGCCCGTCCCAGGCCGGGGACGGCGGGTGAAAGCGGACACGCGGCGCGCTCGCGGGGAGCCGAGCCACTGATGGCGCGGTGCAGCACCCACGCCCCCGCCCCGGGCTGTCGCTGCGGCTTCGAGGTGGGTACGCGCCGCACGACAGAACCGATCGGGAGCGACGGAGCCGCGCGGCGCCCGGCGAGGCGTCACCGCCGCACGCCGGACCGCCGCGATCACGCGGTGCGCCGATCCGCTCGCGTCACCGTCTGCCGTGCAGGGCGTATCGCGGTACGCCCTGCATGCACACGGATCGTGCCTGTGCCTGTATCACCGAGGGCCGCACTGTCATCGGCCCGGTGACGGGGTCAGGACGCGAGGACCTCGTCCAGCAGGGCCTCGGCCTTGTCTTCGTTGGTGTTCTCAGCGAGCGCGAGCTCACTGACGAGAATCTGCCGCGCCTTGGCGAGCATGCGCTTCTCACCGGCGGAGAGACCGCGCTCGCGCTCACGACGCCACAGGTCGCGCACGACCTCGGCGACCTTGATGACATCGCCGGACGCCAGCTTCTCGAGATTCGCCTTGTACCGGCGCGACCAGTTCGTGGGCTCTTCGGCATACGGTGCGCGCAGCACCTCGAAGACCCGATCCAGGCCCTCCTTGCCGACCACGTCGCGCACTCCGACGAGCTCGGCATTCTCCGCGGGTACGCGAACCTCCAGATCGCCCTGCGCGACCTTCAGAACCAAGTAGGTCTTGTCCACGCCTTTGATCTGACGAGTTTCAATTGCCTCGATCAGCGCGGCCCCGTGATGGGGATAGACCACGGTGTCGCCAACCTTGAACGTCATGTGACAGGTACCCCTTCCGTGGCTATCCAGGATAGCACGGCGACAGCGCCTCCCGAATGGCGTTTTCGCAGGTCAGACCGTATCTCAGGGCTTGACAACAGCGCCCGCGACATGCTGAGACCCCCCGTTCCTGACGGGTATTCGCAGGTCGGGACACTTCTCACGGCATCACGAAACACTGCCGCCACAGCGTCCCCGAAGCGGGAAACGAGTGACGTACGTCCGATTTGCCGGATTTTAAGAGAGCGTTGTTCGGCCGGAGTTAATTGATCAACTCACGGCCCGATCAAGAGTCCGTGAACACCCCGAGATCCAATTCACCCGAAGCAGCGACATTCACTTGCCACCGCCCCGTACAGCTCCTCCGCTTCATCACACTTCACGCCTCACTCAGACATACTCCCGTTCACCGCACTTGCGTAATCGAGGTGCTCGTCCGCGGGTCGGCCAGGGGGCTGCGGCAGCCGTCGCGGGCCGGGCGGCGATCGGTCGACAGGCGCTAAGTGCGGGTCGCGTGTGGGCCCGTATTCCGGGGTCGGTACTCTGAGCCGCTGACAGACCCTTGTGACAGTTGCGACCAGACTCTGCGAGCAGCTGCCGAACCCACCGCTAGGAGATGCCGCCGCCGTGAGCAGCAGCCTTCGACGCGGCGCCGTCGCCGCCTCAGTCATCGCGCTCTCGACCCTTTCGCTTGGCGCCTGCGGCGCCGGGTTCGACGCGCAGACCAGCGGAGTGCGCCCGGACAACGCCTCGGTCAGCGTTGACGACATCAAGATCCAGAACATCAACGTCGTCACCTCCGAGGAGAGCGGCAGCCCCGTCGCCGTCACCGCCCGTATCTTCAACGACGGGAACAAGGACGAGAAGCTGACGTCCATCACCGTCCGCGGGGCCGGGAAGGTCGAGCTGGAGCCGGCCGACAAGGGCGACCTCGTCGTACCGGCCGGCGGCTCCCTCAAGCTCGGCGGCGAGGGCAACGCCTCCGCGCAGATCGCCGACGCCTCCGGCATCACCGAGGGCAACGCCCAGTCCGTCAGCTTCAAGCTGAGCGAGACCGGCAGCCTCAGCGCCGACGCGACCGTGGTCCCGGCCGGCGGCCAGTACGCCGACTGGGGCCCGACCCCGCCCGCGTCGCCGTCACCGAGCGAGGACGGCCAGGAGAGCCCCGGCAACACCGAGTCGCCGGGCGCCGACTCACCCGGCGACGACGAGAGCCCCGAGGACGCCGACTCCCCGGGCGCGCAGGAGTCCGAGGGCACGGAGGAGTCTCCCGCCGCCTGACCGCGTTCCCGCAGCGCGCCGCGCTGCCCGCATGCACGCGTCGCGCAAGCCTGCGTACGGCCCGTTCCCTCCCGAGGGGACGGGCCGTACGCACGTCCCCGCGCCCCACGACTCCCGCCCGGCGTCCTGTCGGCCCGTCTGCCTTCGTGCGCCTCCGGTCGGGAGCACGCGGCGATCCGGGCCCGACGACTGCCCCCTCCGCGGCGGCGGACGACTGCCCCGCCTCCGCTCCGGCCCCCTCGTGTACGACGGCGAGCCAGTCCGCTCGGGATGCTCGGCGCGGCGTCCGCCCCGCAGCCTCACGGGTGTGCGCGGTCCGCGGGCGCGGCCGGTGGCGGGATACGGCGAAGGGCCCGGGAGGCGTCGCGTACGACGCCTGCCGGGCCCTTCCGCCCCGCTCCGCGAAGGGCGGTTTACGGCTCGAACTTGTAGCCCAGACCGCGGACCGTCACCAGGTAGCGCGGGGCACCCGGGTCCGGTTCGATCTTGGCGCGCAGCCGCTTGACGTGGACGTCCAGCGTCTTGGTGTCGCCCACGTAGTCCGCGCCCCAGACCCGGTCGATGAGCTGCATCCGGGTCAGTACGCGACCCGCGTTGCGCAGCAGCATCTCCAGCAGGTCGAACTCCTTGAGCGGCAGGTCGACCTTGGCGCCGGCGACCGTCACCACGTGCCGGTCGACGTCCATCCGCACCGGGCCGGCCTCCAGGGCGGCAACGGTCGGCTCGACCACCTCGCCCCGGCGCCGCATCACGGCGCGGATGCGGGCGACGAGCTCGCGCGAGGAGAACGGCTTGGTCACGTAGTCGTCGGCCCCTATCTCCAGCCCGACGACCTTGTCGATCTCACTGTCCTTGGCGGTCACCATGATGACCGGGACGTTGCTTCGGCTGCGCAGCTGGCGGCAGACCTCCGTACCGGGCAGGCCCGGGAGCATCAGGTCGAGCAGGACGAGGTCGGCGCCGTTGCGCTCGAACTCGTCGAGGCCGTCGGGCCCGGTCGCGGCGATGGCGACCTCGAAGCCCTCCTTGCGCAGCATGTAGGACAGCGCGTCGCTGAACGATTCCTCGTCCTCGACAACGAGCACACGGGTCACGGAAGGACCTCCGGGGCGATGATGCGGTCAGTGGGGAAAGTCGAAGGCGACCGGCGTCGGGCGGGACGCGCGGCAGCGGGCGTCCCGTTGGTCGTACGGGCGGGGGTGCTCGGGGCCGGGGCGCCGGTGGCCGGGTGGCCGCCGGGGGGTGCCTGGTCCGCGAGTTCCTGGTGCCGGGGCGCCTCGTGCCGGGCCCCCCGGTGGTACGCCCCGTGGCGGGACTCCCGGCGCGGGAGCCGTCCGTCCGGGGTGCTGCGGTCCGCCGCGGCGTCCTTGCCGTCGGCGGGGCGGGGGACCTCGTCGAAGTCGGGCGCCTCGGCCGGAGGGTCCTCGTCGAAGTCGTCGACCTCGGCCGGTTCCTGGAGTGCGCCGCTGAGCTGGTTGCGGGTGCGGCGGGACTCCTCGGCCCGTTCGCGTGCGCTGCCGGCTTCGGGCAGCCGCAGGGTGAAGGTGGAGCCCTGGCCCTCGGAGCTCCACACGGTGACCTCTCCGCCGTAGGAGGCGGCCACGTGCTTGACGATGGCGAGTCCGAGGCCGGTGCCGCCGGTCGCCCGGGACCTGGCCGGGTCGACGCGGTAGAAGCGCTCGAAGATCCGGTCCTTGTCGCGGTCCGAGATGCCGATGCCCTGGTCGGTCACGGCGATCTCGATCATGTCGCCGCCCGGTTCGCGCACCCGTCGTGCGGCGATGCCGACGCGGGTGCGGGGCGGCGAGTAGTTGACGGCGTTCTCGACGAGGTTGCCGAGCGCGGCGGCGAGCTGTCCGGGGTGGCCCCAGACGTGCAGTTCCTCGGTGCCGCTGGCGGCGATGGTGATGTGCTTGGCGGTGGCGGACTGCCGGCTGCGTTCGACGGACTCGGCGACCAGCTCGGTGACCGCGACCGGCTCGGAGTCGGCCATCGGGTTGTCGTTCTGCACCCGGGAGAGATCGATCAGCTCCTGCACGAGGTTGGTGAGCCTCGTCGCCTCCTTCTGCATCCGGCCGGCGAAGCGATCGACCGCCTCCGGGTCGTCGGCCGCGTCGAGCACCGCCTCGGAGAGCAGGGAGAGCGCGCCGACCGGGGTCTTGAGCTCGTGGCTGACGTTGGCGACGAAGTCGCGCCGGATCGCCTCGATCCGGCGGGCCTCCGTCAGGTCCTCGACCAGCAGCAGGACCAGCCGGGAGCCGAGCGGAGCCACTCTCGCGGAGACCGCGAGCAGATCGCCGCGCCCGGAGGCGCGCTGGGGAAGGTCGAGTTCGACCTGCCGTATCTCTCCGTCCCTGCGGGTCTCCTGTGCCATCTGGAGCATGGGGTCGACCGCGAGCCGACCGCCCCGCACCAGCCCGAGGGCGTACGCGGCGGAGCTGGCCTTGACGACCGAGTCCTCTTCGTCCAGCACGACCGCCGAGGAGCGCAGGACGGAGAGCACGGTGTCGACGCCGGGCGGCAGCGCGGCGACGGTGTGCAGCGAGGAGCGGGTGGGCCGGTTCTGCTCCCGCTCGCTGTAGCGGAACGCCAGCACAGCGATTGCCCCGGTGCACGCACCGACTATCGCTGCCACTGCGGCGACCGCCGCGTTCACGTCCATGTCCTCAGGTTAAGCGGGTCGGCGAACCCGCAGGCAGGGGTCGGGGGGTGGACCGGCCGACTCGTCCCGCAGAGTTCACCACCAGGACAGCGATGGTTCACTCCCCACCTGGCAAAACGGGGCAAAGCCGGGCAGCTCGCGGAGACCGGTCCCGTCTCGCTTCCGGTGTCCCAGAGTTCACCCGTGTGAGGGCGGTGGTTCACTTGGCGGGTCAACGTCGGATGCCTTGACCGCCCAGGGTGGGGCTTTCGGGCGGACCGGAACAACCGGCCCCACGGGCCACAACGCCATGCGAGGGAAGGACAGCCATGCGCGACGCGTACCACGAGGAGCTGGATTCGATCAGCGACAGCCTGGTCGAGATGGCCCGGCTTGTCGGCTCGGCGATCGGCCGGGCCACCACGGCGATGCTGGACGCGGACCTCAACCTCGCCGAGAGCGTCATCGCCAACGACGACAAGGTGGACGACCTCCAGCGAGGTCTGGAGACCCGCGCCATCCAGCTGCTGGCGCGGCAGCAGCCCGTCGCCACCGACCTGCGGATCGTGGTCACCTCGCTGCGCATGAGCGCCGACCTCGAACGCTCCGGCGACCTGGCGCAGCACGTGGCGAAGGTGGCGCGGCTGCGCTTCCCCGACTCCGCCGTGCCGGGCGACCTCCAGGCCACGATCCTGGAGATGGGGCAACTGGCGCAGCGCCTGATGGCGAAGGCCGCCGAGGTCATCATCACCAAGGACGTCGACCTCGCGCTCCAGCTGGAGCAGGACGACGACAAGATGGACGACCTGCACCGCACCCTCTTCCAGCACCTGATGGACGACCGCTGGCAGCACGGTGTGGAGACCGCGGTGGACGTCACGCTGCTCGGCCGCTACTACGAGCGTTTCGCCGACCACGCGGTCTCGGTCGCCCGCCGCGTCGTCTACCTGGTGACCGGTGACTACGCCGACGAGATCGACCCGGCCACGGCTGCCGCAGGCGCCGCGGGCACCTCCTCCGCCGGGAGCTGAGCGACCCGGCGCTCACGGCACGGCGGCGCGCGTACGGCGGCTCGTCCGGCGCGCGTACGGCGGCTCCCGGCAGCGCAGGCGGCGGGGCGCCGGGACCGGCCGAGCGGGTGTGCGACGCGGGCCGCCACGGCGGCGTGGACGCGGTGCGTGCGAGGGCAGGCGATGCGGATGGGCGGGTACGGGCGCGGGGCGCCTACCCGCCCATCCCCGCGTCGCGGGCGAGCAGCGCCGCCTGTACCCGGTTGCCGCAGCCCAGCTTGGCCAGGATGCGGCTGACGTAGGACTTCACCGTCGCCTCGCTCATGTGCAGCACCTCGCCGATGTCGGCGTTCGCCCGTCCCTCGCCGAGGAGTTGCAGCACTTCCGACTCGCGCGGGCTCAGCTCTGCCAGCCGGCGCCGCGCCTGCTGTGCGCGTACGTCCTGGGCGCCGGTGTCGCCGAGGTTGTCGATCACGTAGCGGGTGGCGCCGGGCGAGAGGTACGCGTCGCCGGCGGCGGTCGCCCGTACGGCGCGCATCAGCTCTTCGGGGGCGGAGTCCTTCAGCAGGAAGCCGGCGCCGCCCTGGCGGAGCGCGGCCAGTACGTTCTCCCGCTCGCCGAAAGTGGTGAGGATCAGCGGCTTCGCGGTGGGGACCGTGCGGCGCAGCTCGGCCAGCGTGGAGAGTCCGTCGAGCACCGGCATCTGGATGTCGAGGAGCACGACGTCGACGCGGTGGCGCTGGGCGAGATCGATCGCCTCGCGCCCGTTGCCCGCCTCGGCCACCACCTCGATGTCCTCCGCCGAGGTGAGGATCAGTGTGATCCCGGCGCGGATCAGCGGCTCGTCGTCGGCGATGAGGACCCGAATCAACGAGAACTCCCTTGTGAAGTGGGTGGGTTGGCACGCGCCCGGCGGGAGCGTGCGCGGATCTGCCGGGCCGGTCGGCGGCCGGTCGGCCGCGGCGCACGTCGGCGGTCCGCTGCGGTGTCTGCGGTGTCCGGTCGAGGCCCGGCCACTGCCGGTCAGTCGAAGGCCAGTTTCTGGATCAGCTTGCCATCCCGGAAGCAGAACCTCGCCAGGTCCCCCGTCCCGTCCTTGTTGAGCGCCTCGGCGGAGAACATCACCACGCAGGTGGCGTCCTTCGGCCGGGGGTGCTCGGCGTCGAGGATGCCGGCGAAGGAACTGGGCCGCGGCAGCCGTTCTCGCACGAGGTCCTCCTGCTGGCCGACCCGCACTCCCCGGTAGGTGTCCTGGTCGACCAGGGATCGTTCGATGTCCAGTCCCAGCCACACCACTCCGGTCACCACCAGGGCGATCAGCAGCCCGCCGATCGCCAGCGCGGAGGGCAGGCAGCCGCGGGACCTGCCGACCACGGCGCGGTCCAGATCGCGCACCGCACGCTGCTGCCGGGCGTCGACGGCCGGTGTCACCGCGTCGTACGGCAGCGCTCCGGCCAGCCGGAAGCCGCCGGTGCCGTACGGGCCGTGGTGCAGCATCCCGCCGGCGGCGCGGGCGCGTTCGCCCAGGCCGTCCAGGCCGCGTCCGCCGCTGACGGCGGTGGCCGAAGCGGCTTCGGCCGCGTCCGGATCGCCGCCGGGCGCCGGGTTGTTGACCACTTCGACGAGCAGCACGTCGGGTTCGTAGCGCAGGCCGACGGCGACGGGTGAACCGGGGGCGTGCTTGTGCGCGTTGGTCAGACCCTCCTGGACGATCCGGTACGCGGCCTGGTCCGCCGCCGGCGCGAGCGCGCGCGGCGTGCCGGTGACGGTGTGGCTGACTGCGGTGCCTGCGCGGTGGGAGGAGGCGACGAGTTCCGGCAGATCGGGGACGCCCGGTGCGGAGGCGGCCTCCGTACCGTCGCCCTCCTCGTCCTTGAGGATGCCGACGACCTCCCGCAGCTCCCTCATCGCGGTCACCGACGCCTCGCGCAGCACACCGACGGCCTCCCGCTGCTGCCCGGACAGTCCCGCGTCCACCTGGAGCGCGCCGGTGTGCACGGCGATCAGGGTGAGGTGGTGGCCGAGGCTGTCGTGCATGTCCCGGGCGATGCGCTGGCGTTCACGCATCCGGGTCTCCCGGGCGATGATCGAGTTCTCCCGGATCAGCTGGTGGTGCTGGGCCCTGATCGCCGCGAGCAGCGAACGGCGCTGGTGCAGATAGCGCGCCGTCAGCCCCGGGATCGTCACCATCGCCAGGAACCACACCGCCGAGACGAAGACGCCCATCAGCGAGCGCGAACCGCCCTCGGTCAGATAGGAGCCGTGCAGGTTGCCGCCGAGGTCGAGCAGGAAGGCCGTTCCGAGGAAGGCCAGCGCCCGCCACGGTTCGACGATCCGCTTGCCGGCCGACCAGCCGACGATCGGCAGCAGCGCGCCGAGTCCCGGCAGGGCGGCGGACACACCGGCCACCGTCAGCAGGGCCGTGCCCGGGAAGGACCGACGTACGACACAGACCACCAGCGTCAGCAGCAGCAGCGCCGCGACCTGCGTGACACTGCCGCCGTCGATCATCTGGACCGACAGCGCCAGCAGCGTGAGCAGCGGGACGGTCAGAAGCTCCCCGACGATCTGCCCCGCGGTCCACGGCTCCGGGCCGCCGCCGACCCAGCGCGCCGCCCGGGTGATCGGGCCCGGCCGGTGTCGTTCCTGACGCTCTTCCCGACGGCTTTCCCGACGGCCGGCCCGCTGGTCCTGCGAGCCCTCGTACGGGTCCGCCGCGTACGCCGTACGGGGCCGCGCAGCCGCGCCCGCGGCCCTGCCCGTGCCTGGAAACTCACTCACGGGAGCACGGTACGGAACCCGGCCGGACCGAACGACATCCGTTCGTCGCCCCCGACCCCGACTTTGGTCGCGGATCCGACCGCGGCGGGCCGCGGACGGTCGACCCGGCGGCGGTGGCGGCAGTGGCGGTGGCGGTGGCGTGCGGTACGGCCGGGCGGTACGGCGGCGGGGTGCGGGCAGCTCGGCGGAGCGCCGGAGGTGGTCGGTACGGCGGCAGGCGCAGCCGGGGACGGTGTGGGCGGCGGGTGGGCGGTGACGGAGTCGAGGGGGCGACAGCGGTGGGGCTTCTGGGTGCCTTGGGTCGGCGGGGGCGAGGTGCCCTCGCCGGACACCGATGCGCCGTTGCCGCGCCCCTCGGAAGGCGACTGCAATGGAGGCGTACGGTCACGACCTGCTGCCGACCCCTCTGGAGCGACGCAATGACCGAGCTCAAGCGCACCCCCGCGGCCCCTTCCCCGCTCTCCGCCTGCAGCTGTGGTTCCGGCTGCAGCTGCGGCTGCCAGTCCGGCGGCTCCTGCCAGTGCGGCGGGGGCTGCTGAGCCTGAACCGGGACCACGGGACCGGAGGTCCGGTTCACCGCACGAGGAGCACGGCTCCGGGCCCGGAGGCATCCCTGACAGTGCTTCCGGGCCCGGCCCCGCCCGGTGGGGCCCGTTCGGTGGCCCGGCCGGCGGGGTCCTCACCCGGCTCCGCAGGCCGGCCCGGTGGCCGGCCCCGGTGGCCGGCCCCGGTGGCCGGAAGCGCGGCGGCCGTCGGAGAAACCCCCGCGGACAGCGATGAGTTCGCGCCGCTCCCCCGGTCGGTACGGGCATGACGACACACACGCTGGTGACCGACGAGGTCGACCTCGTCCACGACGTACACGGGCCGCTGCCCACCGCCGACGGGCAGCCGGTGCTGCTGCTGATCGGGCAGCCGATGGACGCGAGCGGCTTCACGAGCCTGGTCTCCCACTTCCCGGACCGCACCGTGGTGACGTACGACCCGCGCGGGCTCGGCCGCAGTACCCGCAAGGACGGCCGTACCGACCACGATCCGAACGTCCAGGCCCGGGACCTGCACACCCTGATCGGCCAGCTGGGCGCGGGGCCGGTGGAGTTGTTCGGCTCCAGCGGCGGGGCGGTGGTCGGGCTGACGCTCGTCGCGGCACACCCCGAGGACGTGGCCGTCCTGGTGGCGCACGAGCCGCCGCTCGTCCCGGTGCTGCCCGACGCCCCTGCCGCGCTGCGGGCGCGCGACGGCTTCCAGGAGGTCTACCGGGACAGGGGCTGGGGCGCGGGTATGGCCGCCTTCATCGCCATGACGTCGTGGGAGGGCGAGTTCACCGAGGAGTACTTCGCGACTCCGGCACCCGATCCCGCGGCGTACGGGCTGCCCACCCAGGACGACGGCTCCCGCGACGATCCGCTGCTCTCCGAACTCTCCAACGCGGTCAGTTCGCACCGACTCGACCTCGACGCCCTGCTCGCCGCCCCCACCCGTGTCGTGATCGCGGTCGCCGAGGAGTCCGGCCCCACCTTCACCGGCCGTACGTCCCTCGCGACGGCGGCGCTGCTCGACCGCGAGGCGGTCGTCTTCCCCAGCCACCACGGCGGCTTCGCGGGCGAGGAGACCGGCCACCCGGGCCGCCCCGAGGAGTTCGCCCACCGCCTCCGCGAAGTCCTCAGAGCCTGACCCCGGTCCGCCCGTCCGTACCGAGGGCCTCCGCAGCGATTGGCCGCACCGGGGCCACCGCGACCCGGGCCGTGAAAATGCCCCCGATCCGCGCCGTATGCGCAGGTCGGGGGCATGATCGCGAGAGCTACTTCTTCTTGCCCTGGTTCTTGACGGCTTCGATGGCGGCCTTGGCGGCTTCCGGGTCGAGGTAGGTGCCGCCGGGGTTGACCGGGCGGAAGTCGGCGTCCAGCTCGTAGGCGAGCGGGATTCCGGTGGGGATGTTGAGGCCGGCGATGTCCGCGTCGGAGACGCCGTCCAGGTGCTTGACCAGTGCGCGCAGGCTGTTGCCGTGGGCGGCGACCAGCACGGTGCGGCCGGCGAGCAGGTCGGGGACGATGCCGTCGTACCAGTACGGCAGCATCCGCACCACGACGTCCTTCAGGCACTCGGTGCGCGGGCGCAGCTCCGGCGGGATGGTGGCGTAGCGCGGGTCGTCGCTCTGCGAGAACTCGCTGCCGTCCGCGAGCTCCGGCGGCGGGGTGTCGTACGAGCGGCGCCAGAGCATGAACTGCTCCTCGCCGAACTCGGCGAGCGTCTGCGCCTTGTCCTTGCCCTGGAGCGCGCCGTAGTGGCGCTCGTTGAGACGCCAGGAACGGTGGACCGGGAGCCAGAGGCGGTCGGCCGCCTCCAGCGCGAGCTGCGCGGTGCGGATGGCACGCTTCTGCAGCGAGGTGTGCAGCACGTCGGGGAGCAGACCGGCGTCCTTCATCAGCTCACCGCCGCGGACCGCCTCCTTCTCGCCCTTCTCGGTGAGGTTGACGTCCACCCAGCCGGTGAACAGGTTCTTCGCGTTCCACTCGCTCTCGCCGTGGCGGAGGAGGATCAGCTTGTACGGTGCGTCGGCCATGCGACTCAGCCTAGTCGGTGCGTACGGGGCCCCTCGCGGCTGTTCCCACCGTCGACCGGCGAGCTGCGGACGGCGGGCTGCGGACGGCGGCGCGGGCGTGCGG
>NZ_JAELVF020000001.1:1313347-1334124 GCF_018101125.2 Streptomyces tardus
CGGGTTCAGTCGGTGGTGCGTTGCAGCAGGAGCATCGCGGCGTCGTCGCGCAGCCGGCCGCCGGCGTGGGAGGTGAGGTCGGTGCGCACGGCGGCGAGCGTGGTTTCCGGTTCGCGGGCGAGCAGGCGCGGCAGCCGGTCGGCGAGCGGGTAGAAGAAGCCCTCGGCGTCGCGTGCCTCGGTCACGCCGTCGGTGTACAGCAGGAGTTGGTCCCCCGGTTCGAACGGCAGCACCTGGCGCACCGGACGGTCGCCGCCGAGCGCGGCGAGGCCGAGAGGGGGCACCGTGGCGACCGGTTCGACGACGGTGATCCGCCCGTCCCGGATCCAGAACGGCGGCTGGTGGCCGCAGTTGACCAGTTCCAGCCCGTGCGGTTTCGGGAAGCCGGCGACCAGCGCGGTCACGAAGTCGTCGCCGCCCAGACTCCGGCTGAGGCTGCGTTCGACGCGGTGGACGATCTCCAGCAGGTCCTCCTCGTCGTACGCCGCTTCGCGGAAGACGCCGAACACCTGGGCGGCCGTGCGCACCGCCGGGAGGCCCTTTCCGCGCACGTCGGCGATGAGGGCCCGTACGCCGTGCGGGGTTTCGACCACCGCGTACAGGTCGCCGCCGATACGGGCCTCGGCCGCGGCGGCGTTGTAGGTGACCGCGCAGCGCAGGGCGCCGACCCGTTCGGGCACGGGCGCCAGTACGGCCTGCTGAGCGGCCTCCGACACCGACCGCACGGCCGCCAGGGTGCGTTCGCGGCGTCTGCGCAGCTCGCTGCCGAGCGCGCTGACCAGAGTGACGGCGACAAGCGCGGCGAGCACCTGCGGACGGTCGTTGGCGATGTCGCTGCGCATGCCGAGCACCGCAGCCAGTGCGACGGAGACACCGCCGATGAGCAGCACGCCGCGGGGTGTGTAGCGGACCGCGGCGAGCGCGGGCGCGGCGGCAAGCATCGAGGCCCAGCGCAGTCCCGGGGCGCTGAGCGCGGCGACGAGCGAGACGACGACCACGATCACCCACGGCAGGATCGCGGTGAGCAGCCGGAGCCCCTTGGGCATTTCGGGCTCGAACTCTGCTCCGACGACCTCGGGCGGTGGCTCTTCGTCTCGCAGCATCGGGGTCTGCGCCAATCTCCGAGAGCGGTGGCGCCCCGCGCGCCGCTCCCGGCCGCAGGCGTCCCGGGGCAGGGTCGCGTTTCGGCGGATCGGGTTGCGGCGGGTCGCGTGGGGCTGGTCGCGTGGGCGGAACGGTGGGACGGGTCGGGTTCGGTCGGGTGACTTCAGAGTGCGCCGCCGCTCCCCGGGCGGCAAGTGGGCTCGCACCCCGGCCGGTACCGGCGCCGCGGTCGTACCCCGGCCGCCCGGCGACGCGTACGGGCGCCGCCCGCCGGACCCGCGCCGTACGCGCCGTACGCGCCGTACGCGCCGTACGCCGACCCGCGCGGCTCCGCCGTCGGCCCGTGCGTCAGCCCGTGCCGGCGCCGGAGGTCACCAGCAGGCCGACGGCCAGTACGGCCACCCCGACCGCACCGGCGAACGGTGCGTGCCGCACCCGGCGCCCGAGCGCCAGCCCGCCCAACGCCAGCGCGACCGCCGCCGGCGGTGCCAGTACGGCCGCGGCGCCGGGTACGTCGGGCGGGCCGAACGCGAGCACCGCGGTGGCGGCGACCAGCGGGACCGGCAGCAGTGCGCGGGTCGTACGGGCGCCCATGCGCTGCGGCAGCCCCCGTACGCCGGCGGCGAGATCCTGCCGCAGGTCCGGCAGTACGTCCGCCAGATGGGCGGCGACGCCGAGCAGCGCGCCGGCGGTCACCGCCCACCACGCGGACGTGGTGCCGCCCGGTTCGGCGAGCGCGACGAAGGCTGGCAGCGCGGCGAAGCCCACCGCGTACGGCAGCCACGACAGGACGGTGGACTTCAGCCGGAGGTTGTACAACCAGGCCCCGGCCACTCCGAGGAGGTGGACGGTGCCGGCGAGCGTTCCGCAGGCGAGCGAGAGCACGGCGCAGACGGCGAGGGCGGTCCCGGCGGCAGTCCAGAGCGTGCGGGCGGTGATGTCGCCGGCCACCACGGGTTTGTCGGCGCGGTCGGCCGCGGTGTCCCGTGCCGCGTCGTGGGCGTCGTTGCTCCACCCGACGGAGAGTTGGCCGCTGAGCACGGCGGCGGCGACCAGCGCGGAGCTGCGGGCCGGGTGATCCCCGGTGGCGGCCAGGACGGTGGTGAGCACGGTGACGGCCAGCACCGCGCCGGGATGGGAGCAGCGCAGCAGGGCTGTCGGGAGCGCTCCGGTACGGCGCGCAGCGGCGGCCGGCTGACTGGCCGTCGGCGCCGGCGGGCGGGGAGGGAGCGGATGCGGGTCCACGCCCCGATCGTAGGGAACGCCGCGGACCGCCGAGGGCCGTCGCGCCTACCGGAGCGTCAGCTGTGTCGCCGGGGCGGGACTCGCGGACTCGGACGCGAGGGCGCGAGGGCGGTCGGGCGCTCGGACGGTCGGGCGCTCGGACGGTCGGGCGCCGGGCTCGTGTCGGGCCGCAGGGGTCGGGCGCCGCCGGACACGGGAGTCGGAGGCCTCGGGGCCCGGCCGGTGGGGCGCCGGGGCCGCGACGGCGCGTCACCGCCGCCGAAGTGCAGCGGGGGTGTCGGGGCGTCAGAAGTGCCGGTGCGTCACGGGCCCCCTGGCGCCGCACCGCCGGGACGTGAACGGGCGGGCCGCACCCGGGACGCACTGCGCGCGGGCGGCGGCTGTCCTGCACTCGGCGGTGTCCCTGGGCGGATACCTGTACGCAGCGCGATCATGCCCGTAGCGTCAGTGACCGCCGACGTACCGCTGTACACAGACCCGAGTGGGGATCGATGACCCGGATCGCAGCTGTCCACGGAGTACTGGCACCACACCGCTATCCCCAGGAGGAGCTCACCGCGCTGGTGGCCCGCAACTGCCTGCCTCAGGGCGCCGATCGGCGCGTACTGCGCCGACTGCACACCAGCGCACGGGTGCGGCACCGGAACCTCGCCCTGCCGGTGGAGGAGTACGCGGGGCTGCACGGGCTCGGTGCGAGGAACGAGGTCTTCGTCGACACGGCCTGTTCGCTGGGCGCCGAGGCGGTACGGGGTGCGCTGCGGGCGGCGGGAGTGCGGCCCGAGGACGTGGATCTGCTGATGTTCACCTCGGTGACCGGGATCGCGGCGCCGTCGGTGGACGCGAGGCTCGTGGGGCGGCTGGGGCTGCGACCCGATGTGAAGCGGCTGCCGATCTTCGGGCTCGGATGTGTGGCGGGCGCGGCCGGTATCGCTCGGTTGCACGACTATCTGCTGGGCCGGCCCGACCAGGTGGCGGTGCTGCTGTCGGTGGAGCTGTGTTCGTTGACCTTCCAGCGCGGCGACGATTCGATGGCGAACCTGGTCGCCTCCGGACTCTTCGGCGACGGGGCCGCGGCGGTGGTCGCGGTGGGTCCGGACCACCCCGCGTACGCGGGCGCGGCGGCGCAAGGCGTACGAGCGCCGGGAACGGCAGGGTCCTCGGGATCCGACCGGGAGACCGCAACTGCCCCTTCGGCGCCGCGAGTTGTGGACTCCCGCAGCCGGATGTACCCGGACACCGAACGCGTGATGGGCTGGGACGTGACGGACACCGGCTTCCGGGTGGTCCTGGACGCGACCGTCCCGGACGTCGTACGCCGCTACCTCGCCGACGACGTGCACGCCTTTCTCGCCGATCACGGTCTGAAGCCGCAGGACATCACCGCCTGGGTCTGCCACCCCGGCGGGCCGAAGGTGCTGGAGGCGGTCAGCGAAGCGCTGGCGCTGCCGGAGGGGGCGCTGGACGTGACCTGGCGTTCGCTGGAGGAGATCGGCAATCTGTCCTCGTCGTCGGTGCTGCACGTGCTGCGCGACACCCTCGCCGAACGCCGGCCGCCGCGCGGCACCCCCGGCCTGCTGCTGGCGATGGGCCCCGGCTTCTGCGCCGAACTGGTGCTCCTCGACTGGTGATCGGGAGCCCGCGGTGCAGAGCCCGGGACCCACACCGCGAACCACACCACCACGGCACGACAGCCCGACAGTCCGACAGCCCGACAGCCCGACAGCCCGACAGCCCCGCGAAACGCAGCACAGCGCACGACGGCGCCGGACGGCGCGGCCCGGCGAGGAACCGCGCAACGAGACACAGAGAGTGGGAGATCCGATGTTCTGGTTCACGGCGCTGGTGCTGCTGGTGGGGGTGGAGCGGCTGGTCGAACTGGTCGTCTCCAAACGCAACACCCGCTGGAGCCTGGAGCGCGGAGGGGTGGAGCACGGATTCGGCCACTACCCGCCGATGGTCGTGCTGCACACCGGGCTACTGCTCGGCGCACTGCTCGAAGTGGGCCTGGCCGACCGTGAGTTCAGCCCCGCGCTCGGCTGGACGATGCTGCTGCTGGTGGTCGCCTCCCAGGGACTGCGCTGGTGGTGCATCCACACGCTCGGACCGCGTTGGAACACCCGGGTCATCGTGGTCCCCGGGCTGCCGCTGGTGGCGGGCGGCCCGTACCGGCTGATGCGCCACCCCAACTACGTGGCCGTCGCCGTCGAGGGCCTGGCGCTGCCGCTGGTGCACGGCGCGTGGATCACGGGCGCGGTCTTCACACTGCTCAACGCCGCCCTGATGGTGGTGCGCATCCGCTGCGAGGACGACGCGCTGCGCCCCGCGGCCCCGACCAGCTCCGACAGGTCAACCGCTCCCGGGGGCGCCCCCGCACCGGACACCCCCGCACCGGACGTCCGTACCCCGCGGCGTGCCCGTCCCACCGAAACGGCCGCCAACTCCGCCGGGGACAGCGGGCGTTCGGCCGACACAGCGCCGTGACCGCCGTTCCCGACTTCGACGTGCTGATCGCCGGCGGCGGACCCGCGGGCCTGGCCGCCGCGCTCTGTGCGGAACGCGCCGGTCTGCGTGCGGCCGTCGTCGAACCCCGCGTCGGGCCGGTGGACAAGGCGTGCGGCGAGGGCGTGATGCCCAGCGGTGTCGCGGCGCTGCGCTCGCTCGGGGTGCTGCCCGCCGGGCGTGAGCTGCGCGGCATCCGCTACCTGGACGGCCGGCACCGTGCCGAGGCCCGCTTCCGCGCGCCGGGCAGGGCCGCCGAAACCGCGCCCCCCGGCAGCACACGCACAGCCACCGCCGCCGCGGCCTCCGCCACCGCGACAGCGCCCGCAACCGCGATCCCCACCGCAACCGCCACCGGGCTGGGTGTACGGCGCACCGAGCTGCACTCCGCGCTCGCCGAGCGGGTGGCGGCGGTCGGGGTGGAGCGGCTGACCGGCCGGGTCGAGGACGTACGGCAGTACCCGGACCACATCGCCGCCGCGGGCCGCACCGCGCGCTGGCTGATCGCCGCGGACGGGCTGCACTCACCGCTGCGCCGGCGTCTGGGCCTGGACCTCCCCCCGCAGACGGCGGCCCGCTACGGACTGCGGCGGCACTTCCGGGTACAGCCGTGGACGGACTTCGTGGAGGTCCACTGGAGCCCGTACGGCGAGGCGTACGTGACACCGGTCGCCGGCGATCTGGTGGGCGTCGCCGTACTCAGCCACCACCGTCGCGGCTACCCCGAACATCTGGCCGCCTTCCCGGAGTTGCTCGCGACGCTGGCCGGCCACGGGGCCGAGCCGGCGACAGCGGTGAGGGGCGCGGGACCGCTCCGGCAGCGGGTGCGCACGCCGCGGGCCGGCCGGGTGCTGCTGGTCGGGGACGCGGCGGGGTACGTCGATGCGCTCACCGGCGAGGGCGTGGCGCTGGCGCTGGCCACGGCGGAGGCGGCGGTGCAGTGCCTGGCCGAGGGGCGCCCGGAGGCGTACCCGACACGGTGGGCCGGAGCCACTCGGCGGCACCGGCTGCTGACCGAGGCACTCGTACGGACCACCCGGCACCCCCGCACCGCGCGGCTGGTCGTACCGGCGGCCCGGCGGTTTCCCGCGCTGTTCACGGCGGTCGTGCGGGCGCTTCAGTAGCGGCTTCGGCGGCTTCGGCGGGGGTTTAGTGGCAGACGGTGCCCGGTACGTCTCATGCGCACGTCAGCCGGGTGCAGCGACGTTCCGGTGCGTGCGAATCGGCTCGCCACTACCGCCGGGCATCCCGGCGCTGCCAGTCAGGAGCATGACGTGGGTCAGGGATCCTCCCGTGGGTCGGGCAGCGGCGGGCCGCTCGCCGAACTGCCCGCGAAGGGCGTACGGAAGGTGTACCGGTCGGCGCTGGTGGTGGCGCTCGGCGGATTCCTCTTCGGGTTCGACACCGGTGTGGTGTCGGGTGCGCTGCTCTTCTTCCGGCACGAGTTCGGCCTCAGCTCCTTCCAGCAGGGCAGCGTCGTCAGCGTGCTGCTGATCGGCGCGATGTTCGGCGCCCTCGGAGCCGGGCGGGTGGCCGACCGGATCGGGCGGAGGCGCACGCTGATGCTGGAGGGCCTGATCTTCGTCGTCGGCACCGTGCTGGCGGTGACCGCTCAGGGGTACGGCTCGTTGATGCTCGCCCGGGTCGTGCTGGGACTGGCGGCCGGCGGCGCCTCGGCGACCGTACCCATCTACCTCTCCGAGCTCTCGCCGGCCGAGATCCGCGGCCGGATCCTGGGCCTGAACCAGTTGATGATCACGGTCGGCATCCTCGGCGCCTATCTGGTGAACCTGACCTTCTCCAGTACCGAGAACTGGCGGGCGATGTTCGGCTTCGGGCTGGTGCCGGCGACGTTGCTGGTGCTGGGGGCCCTGTTCTTCCTGCCGGAGTCGCCCCAGTGGCTGATCGTTCAGGGCCGTACGGATCAGGCACGCAGACAGATCGCCCGGGTCACCAACGAGGAACGCGCCAACCGGCTGATCCGGCTCGTGCAGGGCGGCGGGAGCGAGGACGACGAGAGCAGCAGGCGGGACGACGGGGGCGCACGGAACGAGGGCAACGGCGCAGACACCTCCGCGACGCACGGCGGAGACGGCAGCAGCGGCGGGAACGGCCGCGGTGGGGACGGCAGCAGCGGTGGGGACGGCAAGGGCAGCAAGGCCGAAAGCCCGGCGGGAGGGGCAACTCGCCTGCCACCGGCTGGCGTTCGCTGCTCGCGGGCCCGGTGCGGCCGGCGCTGATCGTCGGGCTGACGCTCGCCGCCGTACAGCAGCTCGGCGGCATCAACACGATCATCTACTACGCCCCGACCATCATCGAGCAGACCGGTCTGACCGCGTCGAACTCGATCTTCTACTCGGTCTTCATCGGCCTGATCAACCTGGTGATGACCCTGGTGGCGCTGCGCCTGGTGGACCGTCTGGGACGGCGGGTGCTGCTGCTCGGCTCGCTCACCGGGATGCTGGTGACACTGACGCTGCTCGGCCTCTCCTTCGAGGCCGAGCTGAACTCGGTGATCACGCTCATCTGCATGGTGCTCTACATCGCCGCCTTCGCCTGCGGACTGGGCCCCGTCTTCTGGGTGCTGGTGGGCGAGCTGTTCCCGCCCTCGGCGCGGGCGACCGGTTCCAGCGCCTCGACGACGGTCAACTGGCTGGCCAACTTCGTCGTCGGGCTCGTCTTCCTGCCGGTGGTGGACGCGATCGGCCAGGGCCCGACCTTCTGGATCTTCGCGGTGATCTGCGCCTTCGGGCTCTTCTTCGTCCTCCGGTACGTGCCGGAGACACGCGGGCGCGACTTCAACGAGGTGGACGCCTCGCTGCACGACCGCTTCGGCAAGAAGTCGGCCGACTCGGCCCGGCGGTCGGACTGACGATGCCGGACGGGCGCACACCCCCGGGGCCCGCGCCGGACGAGGGTCGCAGACCGCACACCGGCAGCTCACCGGCAGGCTGGTTCGGCACCTGGCGGGCAGCGGCCGGACGCGGACTGCGGCGTACGGCCCGAGCCGGCCGGCCCGCCTGGGACCGATTGACCGACAAGCTGTGGATGCTTCTCCAGCAGTCGGCCGGTGCCACCATCGCCTGGTGGCTCGCGATCACGGTGGCCGACCATCCCCAGCCGATCTTCGCCCCGATCACCACCCTGGTCGCCCTCAACGCCGCACGGGGCGAACGCGGCACGAACGCGGTGCGATTCGTGGCCGGCGTACTGGCCGGCATCCTCGTCGCGGAGGTGGCGATCACCTTCGTCGGCACCGGGTACGGAGTGATGGCCGGGGCGACCCTGCTCGCCATGCTGCTCGCCCTCCTGTTCGGCGGTGAGCGCATCACCATCGCCCAGGCGGCGGTCAGCGCGGTGCTGGTCGTGGCGACCGGCACCGTGCAGAGCGGTACGGAACGCATCCTCGACGTGCTGCTGGGGGCGGCCGTCGCGCTCGTCTTCAGTCAACTGCTCTTCCCCGTCGAGCCGTTGGCGCTGCTGCGACGCGCCGAGGCCGCCGCGCTCGCCGACCTCGCCGACGCCCTCCACCTCACCGCCCGGGCACTGCGGCACGAGGGCGACCACCTCAGCGAGTGGACCTGGGACCATCTGCGGTCGGTCTACGGCCACCTCTCGGAGGTGAGCCGGACCCGCGTGCTGACCTCGCGGGCGGCGCGGCACTCCCCGCTCTGGTGGGGCCGCGGGCCGCTGATCGCCCGCGAGGGCGAGTACGCGACCCGGCTCGATCTGCTCGGCAACGGATGCCTGATGCTCACCCGCACGGCCGAGGACCTGGACGCCCCCGGGCGCGCGACGGTCGCCCCCGTGGTGCACGACCTGGCCACGGTGGTCACCGCCCTCGCCCTCGCGCCGGGCGACCCCGGAGTGCGGCGCTGTGCGGCGGACCGGACCGTCGAGCTGGCCGCGTCCGTGCCCGGGACGGCGGGCGACGCACGGCTCGCCGCAGCCTGCGAGACCGTGCGGACGGTGCTGCTGGACCTGCTGCTGTTCGTCGGCGCGGACGCGGGCGAGGCCGCTCACGCCGTACGGGCCGATCCCCGGCAGGGCCGGCGCCGGCTCGATCTGGCCGAGCCGCCGCCCGCGGCACGCCGTCTGCCCTTCCGCCGCCACTGAGCCCACCCACCCTCGCAGGCGGGCGAGGCCGCTCACGCCGTACGGGCCGATCCCCGGCAGGGCCGGCGCCGGCCCTGCCGGGGATCGGCCCGTACGGCGTGAGCGGCCTCGCCCGCGTCCGCGCCGACGAACAGCAGCAGGTCCAGCAGCACCGTCCGCACGGTCTCGCAGGCTGCGGCGAGCCGTGCGTCGCCCGCCGTCCCGGGCACGGACGCGGCCAGCTCGACGGTCCGGTCCGCCGCGGTGACGCTGGGAGACGCGGTGCGGACCGCCGAGCCGCGCCGGAGAGCACCCGACGAAGGGGCGCCCGTATGAAGGCCATCACCGTGGTACCCGGGGATCCGAGCAGCGTGGCGACCGCCGAAGTGCCCGACCTCCCGCCCGACGACCGCACGCTGCTCGTCGAGGGCGAGCTGCTGGGAATCTGCGGCACCGACGCCGACATCGTGGAGGACGGCTACGGCAGCCCGCCGCCCGGCGAGGAACGGCTGCTGCTGGGACACGAGTCGCTCGGCGTCGTGCGGGAGGCACCACGGGGCAGCGGCTTCTCGCCCGGCGACCGGGTGGCGGGGATCGTGCGTCGGCCCGACCCGGTGCCGTGCGGACCGTGCGGCGAGGGCGAGTGGGACTTCTGCCTCAACGGCCGTTACACCGAACGGGGAATCAAGGAGCTGCACGGGTACGGCTCTCAACTCTGGCGTCTGGAACCGGAGTTCGCGGTCCCCGTCGATCCTTCGCTCGGCGACTGCGGCGTACTGGTCGAACCCGCCTCGGTCCTCGCCAAGGCGTGGGAGCAGACGGAGCGCATCCTCGCCCGGGCCAGCCTGCGCCCGCGTACCGCGCTGATCACCGGGGCCGGGCCGATCGGGCTCTTCGGCGCGATGATGGGCGTCCAACGCGGCCTGGACGTCCACGTGTTGGACCGCAACGACACCGGGCCGAAGCCGGACCTGGTGCGGCAGCTCGGGGCGACGTACCACACCGGCGAGGTCACCGAGCTGCCGTTGCGGCCGGACGTGGTGATCGAGTGCACCGGTCACGGCCCGCTGGTGTTCGGACTCTCCGAGATCCTGCCGCCTGCGTCGGTGCTCTGCCTGACCGGTATCGCCTCCGGCAGCAAGGAGGTCTCGGTCGACGCCGACGAGGTCAACAAGATGCTGGTGCTGGACAATTCGGTGGTCTTCGGCACCGTCAACGCCGCGCGCCGCCACTACGAGCAGGCCGTCCGGGCGCTGGCCGAGGCGGACCGCACCTGGCTGGAGCGGCTGATCACCCGACGCGTCCCGATGGACGGCTACGCGGAGGCTCTCCACAAGGGCCCGCAGGACGTCAAGGTCGTGGTGGACCTGCGAAGTTGAGCGGGCGACGGGGAAGGCCAAGGACTCAGCAGGAGACGGCCCCGTTAACTGCCCGTGCTCGCAGCCAGGTTGAGGGGGCTGAAGCTCAACCGGCCTGCGCTGCCTGCCGGGTGGCGACGACCAGGCCTGCACGGGGGCTGCCGTCCTCGCGAATGCCGTACTCGCCGAGCGGATGCAGCTCCACGGCGAACCCCGCCCGAACCAGGGCCTGTCGAAGTCCGCTGTACCGCATCGTGCGGTAGTACATGACGAACGGCGGACGCCAGAGCGCATTGCGCACCCGCATCGCCCCGTCGAAGGCGTACAGCGTCCAGTACTCGGCGCTGCCCGGACGCGGCGGGGCGGCGAGCGGCAGCACCAGGTGCCCGCCCGGGCGCAGCACCCGGCGCACCCCGGCGAACAGCCCCGGCCACTCCGCGGGCAGGAAATGACCCAACGCACCGAAGCTGGCGACGAGTTCGAAGGATTCGGGGGCGAAGGGCAGCTGCCGGGCGTCACCGCGCACCCACCGCACCGCCGGTCCGCCGCGTGCGGCGTGCCGGCCGGCGGCGGGCCGCTGGTGCCGCTCGCGCGCGACCTCCAGCATCCCCGCGCTGAAGTCGACGCCGACGGCCTCCTCCGTGCAGACCGAGCGCAGCACCTCCACTCCGGCGCCGGTGCCGCAGCACAGGTCGAGCCCGCTGCCGTGACTCCCGAGCCCGGCCAGCACCCGGGCCGTACCGGCGAGCGCGAGGTCGGGCGTACGGAAGGGGGTGTGGTCGAACTTGGGGGCGAGCAGGTCGTAGCCGCGCTCGACGGAGGAGAGCGCCTGCACGGCGAGTTCGCGGACAGTGGGGCCCTCGGGACTGAACATCGTGCTGAGCATAGGCCCGCCCACCCCGTCGGGCCCTGCGCGGCGCGGCCCCCGCCGTCGCGCGGCGATGTCCGTCCGAGCACGTTGCGCGGCGGAGGAGCTCGTACGCCGCCCGCGCTCAGCGGTTCCGTTCGGCCGTCCGCGTTCAGGCGTTCCGCTCAGCCGTCCGCGCTCAGCCGTCCGCGCTCAGCTGCCCGCGCTCAGCTGCCCGCCGACGAGGCGGCGGCCACCGAGGCGGCCACGGCGGCAGCAGCGGCTGCGATGGCCTGCTTCACCTCGGCAGCAGCCCAGTTGCCCTCGGAGATCTCCTTCATCCGGGGCTTCAGATCGCGCGGCCGGTGGCCGGGGAAGGCGATCTTGTGCAGCTTCGTGGTGTGCAGCAGCGCGATCAGTCCGCCGATCCGCGCGTCGGGGTGGTACCCGCCGAGGACGACCTGGTCGAGCATCGCCCGCACCGCCTTCTCCGGCCCGGGATCGAGGACCGGGTAACGCTTCAGCAACCCCGGCTCCAGACGGACGACTCCGTGCTGCACCAGGCTGGTCTGGATCTTGCCCACCCCGCGGCGCGCCTCGCGGTTGACCAGGCCGCGCACCCGTGGGGCGAACAGCGAGGGGTGCGCGGGCTTGCCGACCAGCCACCGCAGGGACTCGTCCAGCGCCTCGTTGCCGGTCGGCCTCGCGTCGACGAGGTGGAGCTTCTTGCGGTCGATGCCGATGCGCCCCTGCACCGAAAGCTCCATCAGCGCGGCACCCGCGACGGCCCAGCCCACGCTCTGCCGCGAGCGCAGCGCCCCGGTCCGGTTGTCCAGTGCCAGCAGCACGATCTCCTCGCCCATCGTGAGCGGCGGCGGCGTGTACATGTGGCTCCCCCTTCGTCGTACCGGTCGCAGGGAAGGATTCCACGAGCGCCCGTACGGTTCCATCCGCCGGTGCGCCGAGCCGGGCCCGACCCGAGCGCCGAGCCGGGCGGTGCGGGTCGTTCGTCGGGATCTTGCCGATTCCGGGGGCAGCCGTCGGGGCGGGTCAGCTGGTGACGGCGGCTGCGGTACCGGCGGAGACCGCCGCCATGGTGCGCATCACCGCGCTGTTGACCGCCTCAGCCGCCCAACTGTCCTGCTCCAGCTGCTTCGCACGCAGGAATACCTCGCCCGACCAGGGGATGGAGCGGTGCAGGGTCGGCAGCGTGCCACTGGCGGCGAGCAGCCCGGCGAGCGCCGCCGTACGGGAGTCGGGCTCGGCCCCGTCGACGAGCGTGGCGCGCAGCCGTGCGAGGAGTTCGCGCTTGTGGCCGGTGTCCGCGACCCTCGTCGAGGTCGTGCGGAAGAGCCCCAGCACCGTTCTGCTCCGCCTCAGCAGCAGGCCGCGCTCGACCAGCCGGTCGGTCACCGTGGCGTGCAGTCCGGTGCCGATCTCGATCAGCAGCGTCTGCACTCCGCGCACCCGGGAGGCGACGGTGTCGTGGGCCGTGCGCAGCAGCGGGTCGGTCGGCAGGTCCCCGGCGACGGCACGCACCCGCAGCCCGTTCAGCCCCGTGTCGTTCTCGTCGGCGGCGACCTGCCCGTCGAGGCCGAGCTCCACCAGCACCGCCCCGCCCAGCGTGTAGTAGAGCGTCCCCGCGCCCGCGACCGCCCCGGACCTGTCGTCGGTCATCAACAGCATCAGGTCCTCGACGAGAAGCGTTTCGTTCCGCATGGTCTCTCCAACCGCCGGCGTCGGGAGGCATGGGAGCGAGCCCTCCGTGCGGTCCACGCTAGACACCGCCGACGGCGGCCCGCGGTGACAGACGTCATGAGAAACCCGTGACGGACGGGCGGCTCCCGGCCCTTGCGCCGCCGTACGGTCGCGCCGACGGCTCGCACGGGCCGGGAGCCTGTCGCCTCACGGCGTCCAGGCGGGATCGCGTCCGCTCAGGGCCACGGCGCGGTCCAGCTCGGTGGCGTCGGCGGGCGCGGGGACGACCGGGCCGAACATGCCCTCCCGGTCGGACGGGTCGGTGGAGGCGTTGAGGAACTCCAGGGCGAGGTTCAGGAGTTCGGGGTCCGCGTCGTAGGACTGTCCGGTGGCGACGGCCAGGTCCCAGCCGTGGATGAGGAGTTCGTCGATCACGACCCTTCCGGCGACATCGCCCGGCAGGTCGATCCCGCCGGCGCGGGTCATCCCGGTCCAGGCCGCGGGATCGCGCCAGGTGGCGGCCAACTCGTCGAGCATGAGCGGGAATTGCGTACGCCAGTCGGTGGGGGGTTCGGGTGTGCCGGCGCCGGGATCGGTGTCCGTCAGGCTGCTGAAGTTCTTGCGGGCGGCGTCGCGGAAGGCGGCGGTGAGGCCGACAAGGTGGCCGAGCAGCGCCCGCACCGAGTAGTCGGGGCACGGGGTGGGGTCGTCCAACTGCGCGTCCGCCGTTCCCGTCACCACCTCGCCGACCCGCCTTGCGAGCGGGCCGAAGTCCACGGGTGTGTCCATTACTGCCTCCAGATCGTGGCGAGAGCTCTCCCGAAGCATCGACGGCGCACCCCCGGGAATGTCATCGCACGCGGCCCGGCCCGCCCGGATCAGGCCGCCCCGCCACCCGGTCGGGCGCCGCCCGGGACAGAATGCGGCCATGACACACGCGCCGCTCCCCGCCGAGCACCCCGGTTTCCGGACCGATCCGATACTCGACGGCGAGGTGGTGCGGCTGCGGTGCGTCACCGAGTCCGATCTCCCCGCGCTGCTGCCGATGCTCCGGGACCCCGAGGCAGCCCGGCTGACCGGCAGCCACGACGCCGACCCCGACGAGAGCCAGCTGCGCGACTGGTACGCCGGGCGCCGGGGCCAGGACGGACGGCTCGACCTCGCCGTCGTCGAGCGCACCACCGGGAACGTCATCGGCGAGGCCGTGCTCAACGAGTACGACCACCACAACGGCAGCTGCAACTTCCGTATCGCCCTGGTGCCCGGCAGTCACGGGCGGGGCAGCGGCACCGAGGCGACGCGGCTGCTCGTCGGGCACGGCTTCGAGGTGCTGGGACTGCACCGGATCTCTCTGGAGGTCTACGCCTTCAACCCGCGCGCCCGCCGCGTCTACGAGAAGGTCGGCTTCGTCACCGAGGGGGTGCTGCGCGAGGCGCTGCTCTGGGAGGGTCGGCGGACGGACGCGGCGGTGATGTCGATCCTCGCTCCCGAGTGGGCCCGCCACCGGGGGCACCCCGAGGCACCCGCGCCCGGCACCCCCTGAACCGGGGCACCGCCGGCACCCCGGCAGGGCAGGCGTCCCGGCGGAGCTGAACCTCTGCACCGCCGATCCCGCAGCACCGCAGGTTCGGCAGCGTGCGAACCCCCGCGGCGCGCTCCGGGCGCCTCCCGCCGCGCGCCCGCGCATGTCCGCGGGACTAACAGGCGCACCCCCAACTGTGGGTGCCGGACACATGGGTGGGAGGCCGCCGCCTTCCTACGGTGTGGCAACCGCCCTGTCCCTCTCCCCGCGCACACCGAGGTGAACCCCATGGCCGCTCCCCCGCCCCCCACCGGCGCCGCCACCCGTCCCGGTCCGCTGCGCCGGGTGGTCGCCGCCAGCCTCATCGGCACCACGATCGAGTGGTACGACTTCTTCCTCTACGGAGCAGCCGCTGCCCTCGTCTTCAACAAGCTGTTCTTCCCGGACTCCGACCCGCTCGTCGGCACCCTGCTCGCCTTCCTCACCTACGCGGTCGGGTTCGCCGCCCGCCCGATCGGCGCGCTGGTCTTCGGTCACTACGGAGACCGGCTCGGGCGCAAGAAGCTGCTGGTCGTCTCGTTGCTGTTGATGGGAGGCGCGACATTCGCGATCGGCCTGCTGCCGACGCACGCGGCGATCGGTTCCGCCGCCCCGATGCTGCTGACGCTGCTGCGGCTGGTCCAGGGGTTCGCGATCGGCGGCGAGTGGGGCGGCGCCGTCCTGCTGGTTTCGGAGCACGGTGACGCGCGACGACGCGGCTTCTGGGCCTCCTGGCCGCAGACCGGCGCACCCGCGGGCCAGTTGCTGGCGACCGGCGTACTGGCCGCGATGACGGCCCTGCTCACCGAGGACGCGTTCCTCTCCTGGGGCTGGCGGGTGCCGTTCCTGCTCTCGGGAGTGCTGGTCCTGGTCGGCCTGTGGATACGGGTCTCGGTGGACGAGTCGCCGGTCTTCAAGGAGGCGCTGCGCCAGGCGGAGCTGCGCCGGGCCGGCGAGGAGAAGGCCGAACAACTTCCGCTGCTGGCCGTGCTGCGCCACCACTGGCGGGACGTGCTGGTGGCCATGGGCGCCCGGATGGCCGAGAACATCAGCTACTACATCATCACCGCCTTCATCCTCGTCTACGTCACCAACCAGCTCGACATGTCCCAACAGACCGCGCTGAACGCGGTGTTGATCGCCTCCGCGGTGCACTTCGCGGTCATTCCGGGCTGGGGCGCGCTCTCCGACCGGATCGGCCGCAAGCCTGTCTACCTCTTCGGCACGTTCGGCATCGGGCTGTGGATCTTCCCGTTCTTCGCGCTGCTGGACAGCCGGGAATTCCCGCTGATGGTGCTCGCCGTGATCGTCGGGCTGATCCTGCACGGGGCGATGTACGCACCGCAGGCGGCGTTCTTCTCGGAGATGTTCGCGACCCGGATGCGGTACTCGGGCGCCTCGATCGGCGCGCAGTTCTCCTCGGTGGCCGCCGGCGCGCCCGCACCGATGATCGCCACCGCGCTGCTCGCCGATTTCGAGAGCTCCACCCCGATCGCGCTCTACGTCATCGCGGCGGCGGTGCTCACCGCGGTCGCCCTCGGCTTCGCCCGGGAGACCCGCCACCAGGACCTCTCCGCCGTCGGCGAGGAGGAACCGATCCCGTCGCCCGACGACGCGGCACCCGTATCCGCGGGGAAGGACGGTGGCGCCGGGCGGGCCACCTCGGTGAAGTCCCCGCGCTGAACCGCCCCGGGGCCCGTGTGTCCGGTCCTGAGCCCCGTACCCCCGGAGCGCGTTCCCTCAATCCGCCCGGCCCGGCACCGTGCGCCTCCGCACGGTGCCGGGCCGGCGTTCGCCGGGTCCGGCACGGGGCCGCTTCCCGCGGACGGCCGCGACCCTCCCCCGGGCGCCACACACCAGAGCGCCCGCACCCCGGCCCGCGCCCGTGGCCGCGTCCGCCCGCCCGCGCACGCTCCGCGGCGGTGACGCGGGCGGCCGGTCGGCGTTCTCAGGGGCGGAAAGCGGTGCTCAAGCGGTGCAGGCGCAGAGCGAGTTGAATCTCCAGCGCACGGGTGGGGGTGTGCCAGTCCGCGCCGAGGAGCCGGGCGACCCGGTCCAGGCGCTGGGTGACGGTGTTGACGTGGACGTGCAGGTCGTCCTTGGCCCGGGCGGGGCTCATTCCGTGGGCGAAGTAGGCGCGGAGCGTCTCGACGAGATCCGTGCCGCGAGTACGGTCGTACTCCAGCACGGGGCCCAGAGTGCGGCCGACGAAGCCGTCCAGGCCGCGGGGGCCGCTGTCGGCGAGCAGCATCCCCAGGAAGCCCAGGTCCTCGGCGGTGCCGCCCTCGCCCTCCCGACCGAGCAGCCGCAGCGCGTCGGCGCAGCGGCCGGCCTCGTCGTACCGTTCCGCGACCGTAAGGGGGCTGTCGGCCGGGTCGGCGTCGTCGGCGGCGAGGACCTGCTCCACCACCGCACCGCCGACCGTCACCCTGGCGTGCACCGCGGCGCCCAGCTGCGTCGCGGCGCGGCGGGCCAGGGCGGAGGCGGTGTCGCCGTCGGCGAGCGGAAGCAGGAGCACGGCGCCGCCGTCGCGGGTGGCGGCCAGCCCGTGGCCGGTGGCGGCGAGATGGGACGCGGCGGAGAGCAGCCGTCTGCGGGCGGTGAACTCCTCTTTCTCGGACGGGAGTTGGGCGGCCTGGGGCTCGGCCGCGAGCCGGGCGGCGAGGACTGCCTGCGGCCCGTCCAGCCGGGTGCCCAGACGTCCGGCGCGTTCGCGCAGCAGTGCCCGGTCGCGGTGCGGGGCGTCGAGCAGATCGTCCAGCAGTTCGCCGCGCACCCGCTGCTCCGCGTCACTGGCACTGCGGCGCGCCAGTTGCAGCAGCGAGGTGACCATCGCCGCGCGTTCCAGGGTGAGCTGGTCGACGGGCGCGAGGTCGGGGTGGCCGTGCAGCGCGAGTGCGCCGAGCAGTTCGCCGCCCGCCGAGACGGCCGCCACCCAGACCTGGCCGGCCCGTACGGCGCCACCGCGCGCCAGCGACTCGCGCACGAACTCCTCGATGTCGCCCTCCAGTTGCTCCGGCTCCAGATACGACACACCACCGCCGAGCACCTCCGCCAGCGCTTCGGCCACTTCGACGACTCCGCCGCCACGCAGCACCAACTCGGTTAGCCTGTCGTGCACTTGCGCGGCACGTTCGATGGTGCGCCCGGCCGCCTCCAGTTCGGCGACAGCGTTGCGCGTCTCGGAGATCAGCCGCGCGGTGTCGATCGCGACGGCGGCGTGCGCCGCGAACGAGGCGAGCAGCGCGATCTGTTCACGCCCGTAGTGCCGGGCGCGGCGGTCGGCGGCGTAGATGACGCCGATGATCTGCTCGCCGAGCGCCAGCGGCACACCGAGGATCGCGACCAGTCCTTCCTCGCCCACCCCGTCGTCGATGGAGGTGGTGTGCTGGAACCGGGCGTCCCGCGAGTAGTCATCGGTGACGTACGGGCGGGCGGTCTGGGCGACGAGCCCACCGAGCCCCTCGCCCATGCCCAGGCGCAGCTGCTGGAAGCGCGCGGAGACGGAACCCTCGGTGACCCGCATATAGGTGTCGCCGCGCTCGGTGTCGGTGAGCGTCAGATACGCGACGTCGGTCCCCAGCAGCGAACGCGCCCGGCGCACGATCGCCCGCAGCACCTCGTCGAGGTCGCGCAGCCCCGCGAGGTCGTGCGCGGTGGCGATCAGCGCGGTCAACTCGGCTTCCCTGCGCCGCCGTTCCTCCAGCTCCGCGCGGAGCCGCAGGGCGAGCAGCCGTTCCGGGGTGGAGGGTCCTTCGTACGCCTCCACGGGGGCGCCGCGCACCAGCAGCTCCAGATAGCGCGCCGCGGCGGGCGGCCCGGACTCCGCCCCCGTCCAACCGGCTCCGCCCGGGCGTCCGGCCGCACCCGGCTCCCGGGCCCCGGCGGGCGCGGGTCGAGGACCGTGCGGGTACTGCTCCCCGGCAGCGGGGCTCGGCTCTGACATGCGGCTCAGTGTGCCGTCCAACCGCCGTCGAGCGGGAGGGATGTGCCGGTGATCGCCGCGGCCTGCGCCGAGCAGAGGTACGCCACGGCCGCGGCCACCTCCGCCGGTTCCACCATCCGCTTCAGCGCGGAGTCGGCCAGCAGCACCTCGCTGACCACGCGTTCCTCCGGTACGCCGTGCAGCGCAGCCTGGTCGGCGATCTGCCGCTCGACCAGCGGTGTGCGGACGTACCCCGGGCAGACGCAGTTGGAGGTGACGCCCTTCTCGGCGCTCTCCAGCGCGACCGTCTTGGAGAGTCCTTCGAGCCCGTGTTTGGCGGCCACGTAGGCCGACTTGTACGGCGAGGCACGCAGCCCGTGCACGGAGGAGATGTTCACGATCCGCCCCCAGCCCCGCTCGTACATCCCCGGCAGCGCGCCCCTGACCAGCCGGAACGGCGCTTCCAGCATCACGGTCAGCAGCCGCGAGAAGTCCGCCGGAGGGAAGCTCTCCACCGGCGAGACGACCTGGAGGCCCGCGTTGTTGACGACGATGTCCGCGTCGGCAGCGGCCTGTTCGACCGCGTCCAGCTCGACGGCGAGGTCGAGCACGACCGTCTCCAACCCGTCGATCTCGCGCGCGAGTGCCGCCAGGCCCTCCGCGTCGCGGTCCACCGCTCGCACTCTCGCCCCGGCCGCCACCAGCCGGAGCACACAGGCCCGCCCGATACCGCCGGCCGCGCCGGTCACCACCGCGGTACGGCCGTCGAGCCCGCCGGTACGGGCGCGGGGCCCGGCTGATTCGGCAGCATCGCCTGGGAACGCCACATCCGAAGTCATGACCGCAGGCTAGGAGCCGCCCCGGACTCGACCGATGTGTCCCGCACCCACACTTCGCCCGCCCGGCGTGTGCGTCGCGGAGATACGTATCGTGGACCAATGCCCGACCTCCAGCGCCTCCGTCCCGACCACGCGCCCGCACTGCTCGCATTCGAGCGGCGCAACCGGGTGTACTTCGCCGCTGCCGTCCCGGACCGCGGGGACGCCTGGTTCGCGGAGTTCGAGGCCCGGCATGCGGCGCTCCTGGCCGAACAGGAGCGCGGGCTCTGCCACTTCCACGTCCTGGTGGGCGACGGCGGGGAGATCCTCGGACGGGTCAACCTGATCGACGTCGACCGCCGCGAGGGCACCGCCGAACTCGGTTACCGCATCGCGCAGTCCGCGGCCGGGCGCGGTCTGGCCACCGCCGGGGCGCACGCCGTCTGCTCGCTCGCCGTCGAGTCGTACGGCCTCAACTCCCTGCGCGCGGCCACCACCGACGACAACCCCGGCTCCCGCACGGTGCTGACGCGGCTCGGCTTCGCACCGGTGGGCGCCACGAGGTTCGACGGCCGGCCGGGCACCCTCTTCCGGCTGGACCTCGCTCCGTTCGCACCCCGCTGAGCGCGCGGCGGCTCAGGCTCTCTGCACGGGGGCGCCCGCCGGTCGCAGGGCGAATCCGGCGGCTTCGCGTACGCGTTGGACCTGGGCGCGGTGGTGTTCGGTGTTGATGCGTGGTGGTGGTGCGGGTTCGCCTCGGCAGGTGCGGCAGAGTCCGCCGGGGAGGGCGTGGGGGCGGCCGGGTTTCTGGCAGAGGGTGCATTCCATGAGGGGCCCGGCGGGGTCGGGCGCGGGTGCGTGGGGTGGGAGTTTGTCGAGGAGGCGTCGTCGGACGAGTGACGCCGGGTGGTGGACGGTTGACGGCAGACCGGCGGTCAGCGCGTGCTCCAGATCCGCGTCGCTCGCACCGCGCTCGTACCACCGGCGGGCCAGTGGCGCCAGGGCGGCGCACTCGGCGGCGCTGAGGGTGAGCCGTACGTCGCGGCGGCCGAGCCGCGCCAGCAGCCGACGTTCCGGCGAGGGCGTCCGGCGATCATTCTCAGCCACTTCGGTGGGGTGTTCGCCGCGGGTGTACGCCTCCCACCAGGTGTCGGGGCGGGGGGTGCGGGAGAAGTGGGTGCGGGTGATGTGGTGGTAGGAGCCGTCGGTGCCGAGGACGGTTTCGCGGGTGCGGCGCAGGTGTCCGGCTTCGGAGATGAGGCGCAGGGCGGTGCGCAGGGCGCATTGGCCGTAGGGGGTCGTGCGGGCGAGGGTTTTGACGGAGATGTCGGCGCCTTCGGGGAGGCGGTCGAGGTAGGTGGCGATGCTTGCCTCGCGGGGCGGGAGGTGCCCGAAGTGCGGGTCGGCGTCGCGGTGTTGGCCCGGTACGGCACGCTTTCCGAAGCCGGGGGCGGCCTTCGGGCAGGTGTCGGCGGGCAGCTCACAGATAAGCTGGGCCACAGCCATGGGGATCGGTCCTTTGGTCGGTTGCGATCTCGGTGGTCAGACCCCGGCACGGTGTTGGCGCACCTGTCGGGGTCGACTCATATGCGGTTGTTGTTCCTGAAAAATAACCGCATACCCACCC
>NZ_JAELVF020000001.1:1334214-1358757 GCF_018101125.2 Streptomyces tardus
TGCAAAGAGCGCTCGCGGCGCACGGCTTGAGCCCCGGGTCCGCCCCACACCCGCAGCGACCTCCGCTCGACCCGATCCACCCCAAGAGATGGCCGAAAACACCCACGGAAGGTCCGCGACACGGAGGGCGATCACGGAAACACTCATGGTGACCGTTTCCCGTAGGGAGAGGACTTCCCATGCGTATCACCATGCGTTCGCTCGTCGCTGCCGCGACTGTCGCCGGCATGATGGCGTTCGGCGCCGCCACCGCACAGGCCCACGACTCGGGCAAGGTGCACAAGGAGAGCTACGAGCTCGAGATCGAGGTCGGTGACGTCTTCGCCCCCGAGGCCGAGGTCGAGAACTCCGAGTTCGTACAGATCGACCAGTCGGTGACCGCCATCGTCACCGAGGTCACCTTCGGCGACATGGTCATGGACTGACCCGGCCGCATCGTCGGCCCGGCGTCGATCGCACACCGCGAGCAACGCCAACCGCCCCCGCAGCGCACGGACTTGTCCGTACCCGCCGCGGGGGCGGTGCCGTTTCTGCCTCCCGGCACACAGCGCCGACACCCTTGGCGCTCGGGCACCCCGGGCGGCCGGCACCGCCCGGGAGCCCCAACCGGCCCGGGTGTCGCGCTGCATCCGCAGTTGCTCGCGACGGGAGAGCCGGGTCTGGGGGTGGTCGGGACCCAGCACCCGCCGTCTGCCGAGGGCCACCTGCGCGAGCAGTCGTGCCGCCCGCGCGTGGTCGCCGGACTCCCCGAGGTTGTGGGCGTGGTTGTGGCACGTGGTGAGGTCGCGGCACGTGCGTGGACTTCGCTCCGCGGCGTCGCGGAACCGCGCGCTCCTCATTGGTCGACGTCGGCATCTCGCTCGCCCGGGACCTGCCGGACGACTGCCGGGCGACTCCGGTGCCGATCGGCGGCCCGGTCCAGCACCGAGCAGCGGGTACGACACCGGTTACCCGCCCTGCCGCGAACGGCCCGGCTCGGGGGACGTCGCGCGAACGGCCCTACCGGTCCGACTCCCGCTCCGGCAGGGGTTCGACGGGCTGGCGCAGGAGTGTGCGCAGCTTCTCGGGCGCGGTGCGTCGGGAGTCGTTGAGGTAGATCTCGTGATGCCTGCCGGTCATGCGCAGCCGCTCGTCCGGGATGAAGTCGTGGTGCATCCGGTTGAGCAGCGGCGCCTCGTCGTCGTACGAGCCGAGATGC
The DNA here is from genome assembly GCF_018101125.2 of Streptomyces tardus. Classification (GTDB taxonomy): domain Bacteria; phylum Actinomycetota; class Actinomycetes; order Streptomycetales; family Streptomycetaceae; genus Streptomyces; species Streptomyces tardus. The sequence goes on from NZ_JAELVF020000001.1 coordinate 1,335,413, forward strand.
AGGGTCTGGACGCACAGCCCCTCGTCGAGCGACTCCAGGCGTACCGCGTCCAGGCGGGGCGGGCGCTTCTTTCCGGCCTCGGCGACGGCGGCGGCGAAGTGTGCTTCCTCGATCCACTCGGGCACCATGATCATCAGTGTCCAGTCCCAGCGGCTCTTGTCGCGGGCGGCCGTGAAGGCGTCCATGTCCCGGGCCCACCACAGGCCCTCCAGCGGCGGGACGACGTAGTCGCGGTCGAGCCGGCGCGCGCTGGCGAACTTGAGCTTGTAGGCGACCGGGTAGAGCGACTCCACGGACTCGGCGAAGGCGGCGGAGGTGTTGGGGTCGCCGTGGCCGTCGATCATCAGATAGCGGGTGGACGGCACCCGCAGGACCCGGAACTCGCCGTGTTCCGCCCGGTAGCTGTCGAGGGTCTTCTTGAAATCGCTCTTGTTGCTCGGCATCAGCCCTGTCTACCGCCCGGCGCTGACACAGGACGCGCCGATACGCCGACCAGCGGGGCCCTTCGGGCGCCCGAACTCCGAACGTGACGGACGCATATACCGGCCACCGATGTTACCCAGCAGTGAACCTGACCAAAATGTCACCGGCGCCACCGCCGCGGGTGGGACAGGATGGTCGACGAAGATCACTTCCCCACAGATGATTGGCGACGCTCCACATGTCCGGTCACCGCAGCACCTCCCTCTACGACGTCGACGCCTTCCCGCTCAACGCGCTGATCCGCTCGGTGCAGTTGGCGAACACCGGCGTCGCCGCCATGGCGGTGGCCTCCGGTCTCCCCCTGTCGAGCATGGGGGACGACCTCGTCGTGGTGCGGGAGAGCACCGCACCCTGGTTCGAGTCCCAACTCCCCCGCCTGCTCGACCTGTTCACCGGCGTGCAGCGGCACGCGGCGCTGGTGGCCGGCCTCTCGCCGGAGGGCGTGGACCGGCTCCTCGCCGACTGGGGCACCCCGCACGGCAGGCAGGAGTTCCGGGAGGCGGGCCAGGGATACGCCGACGACGCCCGGGCACAGAGTGCACGCGCCTCCGACACCGCGGCCGAGGCCCGCAGGTTCCTCGTCGACTTCGACACCGACCTCTCCAGCCTCGCCTTCCGCGCGGAGACCCAGGGCTGGTCGACCCCGGAGGGCGTCGCCGCCGCCGGCAAACGTCTGCGCACCGCCGCCGGCCTGCTGCTCGAACCGGCGGTCTGCACCTCGGCCACCGCTCTCGTCGCCGGTGACACCGGAGCGCTCCGGGGCCGGCCGGGTACGGTCCTCCACCTCTGCACCGCCGACCCGGACGCGCCGGACCGGTCGGAGGGCGCGGACGGGCCGGAGGGCGCGAACCGGGCGGAGGGCGCGGACCGGCCGGGCGGGGCGGCTGAGCGGGCGGCGTTCGAAGAGCAACGGGCCGCCGCACACGCCCTCTTCGCGGTGCTGGGCGAACTCGGGGGCGAGACGGCCGGCACCGCGCTGCTCCAGGAGTTGAAGCTCGGCCTCGACCAGGCCGTGGAGGCCGTGGCAGCCGCCACCGACCGAATCGCCCGCGCCTGGACGCACACCGCCGAACGCTGGGACGTCCTCGACGACGACACGGACCCGACCGCGGTGCGCAACCGGCTGCTCGCCGCACCGGACGACTTCCACCTCCTGCACGCGGCGTGCGCGCGGGCGGAACCGCTGGCGGCCCCGCCGGTGGTGCTCAGCGACAGGCTCGCAGAGTTGCTGGAGCAGCCCGCCGGTCGGCCGCTCGACCTGGTGGGGTTCGTCGCCACCGTCACCTACGGACACCGCCGCGCCGCCGAGGGGCGCCAGGCCTGAGGTCCGGCCCGGGCCGTTGCCGCCGGCCCCCGGAAGCCGGTGCCGGCACGGCCGGCCCTCACCGCCGTCACCGCCGTCACCGCCGTCACCGCCGGGGTGTGTGGGGCGCGTACCCCCTGCCCCGACGGGCGGTGATCCGACGGAAATCGGAGCCTTCTAGAGTCTGGGCCCGTACCCGTACCCGTACCCGGGACCGGGCCGGGCCCGGGCAGAGGCAGGGGCCGGAGCGAGAGAGGAGCCAACCGTGCGCACGCAGCGGACGTCGGTCACCGGCGACGGCACCGACCGGGTGAGAACGGTCTGCACCTACTGCGGTGTCGGCTGCGGGATGCTTCTCCAACTCACGGGTGCCGCGCAGGACTTGGCCTCCGCGCCCGCGCGCCCGACCACTCCGCCCACGCCGACCGCCCCGCACCCGCCGACCGCCCCGCACCCTGCGGACGGCAGCCGGCGTACGCGGGAAGGGGAGGCCGCACCGCGCGTCGTCACCGGGGTGTCCGGCGACCCGGACCATCCGGCCAACCGCGGTCGCCTCTGCACCAAGGGCGCCACCACCGCCGAGATGCTGGCCGCACCGGGCCGGCTGTCGGCCGCGCTGGTACGACCCGACCGCGCGGACGCCCCCGGACTGCCGGACCGCGGCGCGGCTCCCGTACCGACCCCGACCGCCGAAGCGGTCGCGCACACCGCACGCCGGCTGCGGGCACTCGTCGATCAACACGGTCCGGACTCGGTGGCGTTGTACGTCTCTGGCCAGATGAGCATCGAGGCCCAGTACCTCGCCAACAAGCTCGCCAAGGGCTATCTGCGCACCAACCGGATCGAGTCCAACTCCCGGCTCTGCATGGCCGGGGCGGGCAGTGGCTACAAGCTCTCGCTCGGCGCGGACGGACCACCCGGCAGCTACGACGACCTCGACCGTGCCGACCTCTTCCTGGTGATCGGCTCCAACATGGCCGACTGCCACCCCGTCCTCTTCCTGCGGATGATGGACCGGGTCAAGCGCGGTGGCGCCAAGCTGATCGTCGTCGACCCCCGGCGCACCGCCACCGCGGAGAAGGCCGACCTCTTCCTCCGGATCAGGCCCGGTACCGATCTGTCGCTGCTCAACGGCCTGCTGCGGCTGCTCGTCGACAACGGCCACACCGACGACGCGTTCATCGCCGAACACACCACGGGCTGGCCGGAGTTGGCGGCGATGCTGACGGACTACCCGCCCGACCGCGTCGCCGGGACCACCGGCATACCGGAAGCGGAGCTGCGCGAGGCCGCGCGACTGATCGGCGAGGCGAGCAACGGCGGCGAGTGGACCAGCTGCTGGACGATGGGCCTCAACCAGTCCACCCACGGCACCTGGAACACCAACGCCCTGATCAACCTCCACCTCGCGACCGGCGCCATCTGCCGGCCGGGCAGCGGACCGTTCTCGCTCACCGGTCAGCCGAACGCCATGGGCGGACGTGAGATGGGCTACATGGGCCCCGGGCTCCCCGGCCAGCGCTCGGCGCTCGATGCCGAAGACCGGGCGTACACCGAGGAGTTGTGGGACGTCGAGCCGGGGACGATACGCGCCGACGGCCACGGACGCGGCACCGTCGAGCTCTTCGAGCGGATGGCGCGCGGCGAGGTCCGGGCCTGCTGGATCATCTGCACCAACCCCGTCGCCTCGATCGCCAACCGCGACACGGTGATACGCGGCCTGAAGGCGGCCGAACTCGTCGTCACCCAGGACGTGTTCGCCGAAACCGAGACCAACGCGTACGCCGATGTCGTACTGCCCGGCGCCATGTGGTCCGAGGCGGAGGGCGTACTGGTCAACTCCGAACGGAGCCTCACCCTGGCCGCGGCGGCCACCGACCCGCCCGGCGACGCCTGGCCGGACTGGCGGCTGATCGCCGCCGTCGCCTGCGAGATGGGCTACGAGCGGGGCTTCTCCTACGACAGCGCCGAAGAGGTCTTCGCGGAGATCACCCGCGCCTCCAACCCGGCCACCGGCTACGACCTGCGCGGGGTGAGCCACGAACGGCTCCGCGCGGGCCCGGTGCAGTGGCCGGCCGCCCCGGACGGCCCCGACCGCAACCCCGTGCGCTACCGCAACGACGGTGTGCACTCCCCACTGCTCGTACGGGAGGACGGTACGCGCCCCGCGCTCGCCTTCCCGACGCCCGACGGACGGGCGGTCTTCTACGCCCGTCCGCACCTTCCGGCCGCCGAACTCCCCGACGACGAGCACCCGTTCGTGCTCAACACCGGACGGGTGCCGCACCAGTGGCACACCCTCACCAAAACGGGACGGGTCCCGCGACTGAACCGCCTCAACCCCGGCCCGTTCGTCGAGATCCACCCCCGGGACGCCTGTGCCCTGCGGGTCGTGGACGGCGATCGGTTGCGGATCGCCTCCAGGCGGGGGCACGCGGTCCTGCCCGCGGTCGTCACCGACCGTGTGCAGGAGGGGAGTTGCTTCGCCCCGTTCCACTGGAACGATCTGCACGGCGAGGAGCTGAGCATCAACGCGGTCACCAGTGACGCGGTCGACCCGATCTCCTTCCAACCCGAGTTCAAGGTGTGCGCGGTCGCGCTCAGCCGGGTCGGGCCCGCGGCCCGCCCGGGCACCTCGGGGGCCGGCGCGGCGGGCCGCGTCGTCGAGGCGTCCGGGGCCTCGGCAGCAACCCGCGCCGACCACGACGGCGACGGTGCCGGCAATGGCGGCAGCGCCCCTGACAGCGGCAGCCGCTCGCATCGCGGGAGTGGCCAAGTTTCCGCTCTTCAGGCCGTGTTGGGCATACCCGACCTCGCCCCACCGGCGCTCGACGAGCGAGCCCGCCTCTACCTCAGCGGCTTCCTCGCCGCCCTGTCCACACCATCCGTCGACCCCGCAGGCCCCGCCCGTCCGGCCGGCCCCGCCGCGGTCGCGTACACCGGTGCTGTGCCCGTGCTCCCGGCGGACGCGCCGCTCGAACCCGCCGCCGTCCACTGGGTGAACGGACTGTTGGCCGGCCACTATTCACGCGCGGCGCCGACCGTCCGGCCGAGTGCGCCACCGACCGCGCCGCCGATCCCGCCCACGGAGGACGACGGTCGACCACTGCTCATCCTGTGGGCCTCCCAGACCGGCAATGCGGAGGAGGCGGCTCAGCGCCTCCACACCGAACTGTCCGAAACCGGCCGTCGCCCCCGACTGCTGGACATGGAGTCCCTCCTGCCCGGCGGGCTCCCGCGCAACGCCGACCTTCTGCTGGTCACCAGCACCTACGGCGACGGTGAGGCACCCGACAACGGCAACGGGTTCTGGGAGGCCCTGTCGCACCACGACGGCCCGCGCCTGGACGCGGTGCGGTACTCCGTCCTGGCACTCGGTGACTCCTCCTACACCGACTTCTGCGGTCACGGACGCCGCCTGGACGCCGCTCTGGACGAACTGGGCGCCCGCCGTCTCGCCCCCCGCGCGGACTGTGAACCGGACTACCGGGAGGCCGCCGGGCGCTGGACCGAGGCGATACGTGCCGCCCTCGCCGACCGTTCAACTGCCGTCGCCGTCACCGCTGTCGAGCACACCGACAAGCAACGCCCCACCAGAGTCGCGCCGTTCGTCTCCCGGCTCGTCGGCAACCGCCTGCTCGGCCTGCCGGGCGCGGCCAAGGAGGTGCGTCAGTTCACCCTCGCCGCCGAGGGCCTCGACCACCGGGTCGGTGACGCGCTCGGCGTGCTGCCGCTCAACTGCGCCTCGTTGGTGGGGGAATGGCTGGATGCCACCCGCACCGACCCGAACGCCCCGGTCCGCCCGCGGGACCTCGGGCTCGATCCGCAGCAGCACCCCGTCGATCCGCTGCCGCTGTCACAAGCGCTTCTGCGGCACTTCGACATCACCCGTGTCACCCCCGGCCTCCTGAGGCTGCTCGCCGAGCGCAACGGCAGTCCCGTACTGCGCAAGCTCCTGCGCCCGGACAACACCGGGGAGTTGGCCCAGTGGATCTGGGGACGGCAGGCGGTGGACGTGCTGAAGGAGTTTCCGGTCGACGCCGAACTCGCGGACTGGCTCGGCGTGTTGGGGCAGCTCCGGCCGCGGCGGTACTCCATCTCCTCCAGCCCGCTCACCGACCCCGGGCTGCTCTCGCTCACCGTCTCGGTCGTCCGCTACGGGACCAGGGACGGTCTGCGCACCCGCAAGGGGGTCGCCTCCACCTTCCTGGCCGACGCACCCCCGGACAGCCCCGTACAGGTCTTCGTCCAGCCCACCGCGCACTTCCGGCCACCCGCAGACCCGCAGACGCCGATGATCATGGTCGGCCCCGGTACGGGCGTCGCGCCCTTCCTCGGCTTCCTCCAGGAACGCCGCGCGCTGGGCCACTCCGCACCGAACTGGCTCTTCTTCGGCGAACAGCACGAGGCCACCGACTTCTACCACCGCGACCAGCTCACAAAGTTGCGCGACGACCGGGTGCTCACCCGTCTGGACACCGCCTTCTCCCGCGACCAGCGCAACAAGGTCTACGTCCAGGACAGGCTGCGCGAGCACGGCGCCAAGGTCTGGTCCTGGCTCCGGGACGGCGCCCACTTCTACGTCTGCGGGGACGCCTCGCGGATGGCGGGCGACGTCGACCGCGCGCTGCACGAACTCGTCGCGCTGCACGGCGGCCTCGACGAGCAGGCGGCCCGCGCCCACGTCAAACAGCTCGTCTCCGACAGGCGCTACGTCCGCGACGTGTACTGACCGCGCTGACGGCCGAGCCGGCCGCCGGTCGACTCGCTAGGCTGGCGCCGTGACGACCGGGTCGGCCATGGGCCACACACGAGACGGGCGCCCGGCTCCCGGGTGATCCCCCGGCGGGCCCGCGGCCCGTCGCCACACCGCGCCCCGAGGCGGCCCGGCCGGCGGGCGTCGACTCAGTACGGCTCGACCACACCGTCGTCCACGCGTCCGACCGGCAGCTGTCCGCCGAGTTCCTGGCGGCGATCCTGGAGCTCGAGGTCGGCGCCCCGTTCGGCCCGTTCCTGCCGGTCGACCTCGGCAACGGCGTGACGCTGGACTTCTACGAGGTGCGTACCGGGGACATCCAGCCCCAGCACTACGCGTTCCTCGTTCCGGAGCAGCGTTTCGACGCGATGATCGACCGGCTCGGAGCGCTCGGCGTGACGTACTACGCGGACCCGCCCCACACCCAACCGGGCCGCACCAACGACTTGTTCGGCGGGCGCGGCGCGTACTTCGACGACCCGGACGGGCACAACATGGAGATCATGACGCGCCCGTACCGGCGTCCCTGACCACCGGTGGCCGGGCGGGCTCGCACCCAGACGCCTGCCCGGCAGCCGGGCCGCCCACAGCCTGACCACCGGCAGCCCGGTCGTCTGCCCAGCCTGCGGGCTGCGGTCTGCGGTCTGCGGTCTGCGGTCTGCGGTCTGCGGGTGAACTCCGTTGCGGGAGCGGCGTGTTCACCCGCGGCGGGCGCCGGTTACTCCAGGCCCTGGCTCTCCTCCAGATGTGCCATCGCCCCGAGAGGCTCCTCGGCGAAGAAGACCAACTCGGTGAGCGGACGCGGGAGGAAGCCCTCGTCCTCCATCCGCTGGAACTGCTGCTTGAGGCCGTCGTAGAAGCCCTCGGTGTTCAGCAGGACGACCGGCATCTCGGTGTGGCCGTGCTTCTTCAGCTCCAGGATCTCGGTCGCTTCGTCGAGCGTGCCGGTGCCACCGACCATGACGACGACCGCGTCGGCCTTCTCGAGCAACAGCCTTTTGCGCTCGGCGAGATCGGGGGCGATCACCATGTCGTCGACGTCCGGGCGGGACCGGTCGGCCAGGAAGGCCACGGACACCCCGCACAGCCGGCCGCCCGACTCGTGCACCCCGTCCGCGACGACCTTCATCAGCCCGACGTCGGAACCGCCCCAGACCAGAGTGTGCCCACCCCTGCCCAGCAGTTCCGCGAACTCCCGCGCGGGGCGCGTGTAGCGCTCGTCGAGTTCGGCGGCGGAGAGAAAGACGCAGATACGCATGGACGCAGCGTACGTGCGCCGGCAGGCCGTTCACAGAGCGCCGCCGACCGGCCGCCGACACGGCCGCAGCCCGGCCCGGGCCGCACATCCGGGCGCCACCGCGATCCCGGGCCCGACGATCCTCCCCGGCTCACTGGTTGGAGACGGCAGCCACGATGTAGAAGGTCACCACGACCGCGATGATGACCGCGAGCGCGATCCGGGCGAGGTGCACCACCCGCTCGGAGGTCTCCACCTCGTGCGTGCGCAGATGGTCCTCGACCCTCGCCCGGGCGGAGAACGTCGCGTCCGTACGAAGCCCGCAGCTGTCGCACTCCAGGACGCGGGTGAAGAGGCGACCCTCGCGGATGTGCACCTCGTGGGTGCGCCCCTGGGGATCGGTGCCGGTGTACGTGCTGAGCTTCATCCCTCCCCCGCCTCCTCGGACCGCTCCGAGGGCGCGCCGTGCAGCACGTCGTACAGATAGGACTTGCCGTTCTTGAAGCTGCGCCACACGGTGGCCGGCGGCTGCGTCTCCTCGCCGATGGTCTCCAGCGGCTTCGCGACAACCGTGCCGTCCGGCAGCTCGCAGTGCCGGCCGTCTGCCGGCGACCACACGCACAGCACCTGCCCGTCGATGCGCAGATGGGCGGGTCGGCCGTGGCGCTCGCCGTTTCGGGTGAAGTGGTAGCGCAGACCGTCGAGACGGCGCTCGAAGGTGAGCGTGGTGAGTGACCCCATGCCTCCGGCAGCGTACGGACCCCGAGGCGGTCCGGCGAGCCCTTTGCCCGCAGTCACCGCAGGGCGCCCCGCAGCCCGGTCCCCACCCCCAGCCCCTGAGCCGTGAGCCCGTGAGCCCGTGAGCCCGTGAGCTGCCCGAACGACGCGAAGTCGGCTGTGCCACAATCTTGTGCAACTTGTTGCACAACCCTCGGCGGTCACCTACAACAGAGTGGCGAGCCCCCGCACCCCCGCACAGCACCGCAGCCTCCATACCCCGCACCGCCGCCGCAGCCCGGCGGGCGCCCGAAGAGCGAGAGAGACGAGACGAATCGGATGAGCTCCCACCACCCCGTCGACACCCCTTCGGCACACCCGACGCAGCCCGGCGACGCCTCTCCCTACCCCCGGCTCCTCGCACCGCTCAACCTCGGCCACGTCACACTGCGCAACCGCGTCCTCATGGGCTCGATGCACATCGGGCTGGAGGAGGCGGAGAACGGCTTCGCACGGATGGCCGCCTTCTACGCCGAGCGCGCCAGGGGCGGCGTCGGACTGATCGTCACCGGCGGCATCTCGCCGAACGAGGCGGGCCGTCCGTGGGACGGGGGCGCGAAGCTCACCACCTCCGAGGAGGCCGCGCAGCACCGCGTCGTCACCGAGGCGGTGCACCGCGAGGGCGGCCTGATCGCCATGCAGATCCTGCACTTCGGTCGCTACGCCTACCACGAGCAGCTGGTGGCACCCAGTGCGATCAAGGCCCCCATCAGCTTCTTCGAGCCGCACGCCCTCACCGACGACGAAGTCGAGCAGACCATCGAGGACTTCGTACGGGCCGCGGAGCTGGCGCGCGAGGCGGGCTACGACGGCGTCGAGGTCATGGGGTCCGAGGGCTATCTGATCAACGAGTTCATCGCCGCCGCCACCAACCACCGCACCGACCGCTGGGGCGGCAGCTACGAGAACCGGATGCGCTTCCCCCTGGAGATCGTGCGGCGCATACGGGAGCGACTGGGCCCCGACTTCGTCCTGATCTACCGGCTCTCCATGCTCGACCTGATACCCGGCGGCTCCACCCTGGAGGAGGTCACCACCCTCGCGCGGCGCATCGAGGAGGCCGGGGCCTCGATCATCAACACCGGAATCGGCTGGCACGAGGCGCGCATCCCGACGATCGTCACCTCGGTGCCGCGCGCCGCGTGGGCCTGGGTGACCAAGAAGCTCATGGGAACCGTCGACATCCCGCTGGTGACCACCAACCGCATCAACACCCCCGAGAAAGGCGAGGAGTTGCTCGCGGAGGGGTACGCGGACATGGTGTCGGTGGCGCGGCCCATGCTGGCCGACCCCGACTTCGTCGCCAAGGCCGCACAGGGCAGGCCCGAGGCGATCAACACCTGCATCGGCTGCAACCAGGCGTGCCTGGACCACACCTTCTCGCTGAAGATCACCTCCTGCCTGGTCAACCCGCGGGCCTGCCACGAGACCGAACTCGTCCTCTCCCCCACCCGCCGCGCCAAGCGCCTGGCGGTCGTCGGCGCGGGCCCGGCCGGTCTCGCCTTCGCCGTTTCGGCGGCCGAACGCGGGCACCGGGTCACCCTCTTCGACGCGGACGACCGCATCGGCGGCCAGCTCAACCTCGCGGCCGGCATCCCCGGCAAGGAGGAGTTCCACGAGACACTGCGCTACTACCGCCACCGACTCGACGAGCTCGGCGTGGAGTTGAGGCTCGGCACGCCCGTCTCCGCCGCGGACTTCGCGGCCGGCGGCAGCCACCCGGGCCACGACGAGATCGTCGTCGCCACCGGCGTACTGCCGCGCACGCCGGAGATCGAGGGCGTGGACCACCCGAGCGTGGTCAGCTACCTCGACGTGCTGAAGGGCGCCGAGGTCGGCGAGCGGGTGGCCGTACTGGGCGCGGGCGGCATCGGATTCGACGTCGCGGAGTACCTCACCGACGACGAGGAGCACGCGGCGCTCAACCCCGAGGTCTTCCTCCGCCAGTGGGGCGTCGACCCCGAGTACCGGGAGGCCGGCGGCCTGACCGAGGCCAAGCGCAGCAAGCCGCGGCGCACCGTGCACCTGCTCCAGCGCAAGACCAGCAAGGTCGGCGCGGGGCTGGGCAAGACCACCGGCTGGGTGCACCGCAACGAACTGCGGGCGCGCGGCGTGGAGATGGTCGCCGGCGCGACGTACGACCGCGTCGACGACGCCGGTCTGCACATCACCGTCGGGGGGGTCAGAAGGGTCGTCCCGGCCGACACGGTGGTGCTCTGCACGGGGCAGGAGCCGCGCCGCGACCTGTACACCGAACTGGAGGCGGCCGGCCACACCGTCCACCTCATCGGCGGCGCCGACGTCGCCGCCGAGCTGGATGCCAAACGCGCCATCGACCAGGGCACCCGCCTCGCCGCCACCCTCTGACCCCGCCCCGCCGCACCCGAAACCCCTTCCCCACGCCCGCCGCGTCCCGTCACCCTCACGACGGGACGCGGCGAGGCACCCCCGTGGCACCACACCAGCGCTCCTGGCAGACACGGTCAGACGGCTACGGTGCACCCACGATCTCTTTGACCCCACGAACAAAGGTCAGAAAGCTGGGCGAACGGCTCTGACTCACCGACAGGTGAGGGCCCGCTCGTTTCCCCCACTGCGGCTTCGACGCCACCCGCACTCCACTCGTGCCGAGCACCTTTCCGAACGCGTCGGACGCTTTGCCTGCAGCGAGGTCGGGGTTCTGTCGGTACTTTTTCGGCACTTCACCCGGAACCTTGGGGAACGCCTTCCGCACAGCATCCCAGTCGCCGAAGTACCAACATTCCAGCTCTCGTACGGCTATCCGGTTCAGCACCTGGAACGCGCCCTCGGGCGCGTCGGCACGCGGCACCATCCCCGCGTTCCGCGCGATTCGGTCCAGACGCAGCTTCAACTCGGCGCAGTTGTCGTTGTCCTGATCGAGGAGAACGACCACACGTACGTCCGAACCCCGCTGGCGGGACAGCGCATAGCCCTCCAGGCGCTGCGGAAGCTTCTTCAGCAGGTCCGGCTTCCCCTGAAACTTGCGGATACCGACTCGGATTCGAGTTCCCTGAAGCAGGTTCGACAACAGGGGCTTGAGCGCCTCCTCGGCGGACTCCTCCTCGACGAGGACCTCCAGTTCGATGCCTCCGAACGCAGTCTTGGTGCGCTTGCCACCGCTGCTCACCCTGCTCATTCGAAGTCTCCCACTGCGGTCACCGGCGTTCGAGGTTCGGGCAACTCCTCGAAGTACCCCTCTTGCCAGAGGTGGCCCAGCTGCGCTCCGTTGTCGATCATGTCGTTCACCAGGGGGATGTCTCTGGGGCGAATTACTTGCGAATAGCCCGTACCGTCCCGGTACAGCGCGATGACTTCTTCGGGACGGCAGGAGTTGATGAACTCGTGGGAGTGCGTAGTCACCAGGACCTGGGACTTGGTACTTGTCTGCCGGCACTGCTCGGCCAGCCCGGGAAGAACCGTCCGGTAGAGGTGGTTCTCCGGCTCTTCGATTCCGATGAACGGCGCAGGGTCCGGATCGTGCAGCAGCGTGAGATACGACAGGAGCTTGAGAGTCCCGTCCGAGGCGTTGCTCGCGAGCACTGCGTCGCGAAACGGTGCGTCCTTGACGAAGAGCACGAGCCTGCCGTCCGGCGAGGTCTTGTAGTCGACCTTCTCCAGGGTGGGCACCGTCTCCGAGAGGGCCTGGGTGATCGCGTTCAACCGCTCCGGATGGTTCTCCTTCAAGTACTGGAGAACATTGCTGAGGTTGTCCCCGGACTGCGACAGGCGTTCCTGCGGACCGGCCGTGGGCGATCTACGCTCCTCGGCAACGGACAGGTAGGACAGATACCAGCCGGAAATGAATCGCCTCAGTGCGACGACCCTGGGGTGTGAGCGAAACTGTCCGAGAGCGTTCACCGCCAGAGTGTCCGGGGTGTCGAGCTCCTCTTCGTACTTGTTCCCGGTCTCCTCGTCGACGACATGACCACGCCCAGCCTCAAACTGCAGAATATGAGTCGGCCGCCCCTGCCCCGGATTCGTGTTCCAACGCAGCAGTTCTCGGCTCACCACCGGGCGGCCACGTTCCTCTGCGAGTTCCAGCCGATAGGTGAGCAATCTCGCGTTGGGAGCCTCGCGGTAGGAGAGTTGCACCGCGATCGGGCCTTTCGCGCCGCGGGACAGGAGCTCTCTGACACCTCCGCGCTGATCCATTGCACTGCGAACCCCCAGCGTGAAGCACACTTCCAGGAAGGCGAAAACGTCGAAGAGCGTGGACTTTCCACTGCCGTTCGGCCCGACCAGAACAGTGAAGGGCTTCAGGTTCTTGATGTGCACGTTCTGCAGGGCGCGGTAGTTCTCGATTCTGATCGATTCGATCACGGGGGGTCGCATGAAGGCTCCTCGTCGCACTGTCGGGCTGTGCCGTTGCGCCGGCCGCCCTGTTCATCCTAGGCAGCACCTGAGAGGTGGCGTCGGGCAGCGCTCTCTAGGATCGGTTCATGTCACTGCCGCACGCCATCCTGACCGCGCTCCTGGAGAAGCCGTCCTCCGGGCTGGAGCTGACGCGCCGGTTCGACAAGTCGATCGGGTTCTTCTGGTCGGCGACGCATCAACAGATCTACCGCGAGCTGGGAAAGCTGGAGCAGGCCGGACTGATCCGGGCCCTGCCGAGCGCCGAGCGGGCACGCGGCCGGCGCAAGGAGTACGAGGTACTGGCCGCCGGGCGCGGGGAGTTGGCCCGTTGGACGGCGTCCAGCGACGAACCCAAGCCGCTGCGGGACGCGTTGGCGGTGCGCATCCGGGCGGCGGCGGTCGTCGGAACGGCCGGACTGGAGGCGGAGCTGGAGCGCCATCTCGCCGTGCACCGCGAGCAGTTGGCGTCCTACCTGGCGATGGCCGAGCGGGATTTTCCGCGCACCGGCGCGCAGGATTCTGCACGCGGGGAGCCGGACTCGTCGCGCGGCGAGCGGGATTCTGTACGCAGGGAGCCGGTTTCTGCACGCGGGGAGCGGGACGGTGGCGCCGAGCAGACCAGGCTGCACGAGGTGCTGCTGCACGGGGGTGTGCGGATGGAGACGTTCTGGGTGGAGTGGCTGGCAGAGGTGCTGGAAGCGGTGCGTGCACTGGACCGCGACTGATTCGCGGAGAGCCGTACCGGAGGTGTCGGAACGCGGGTCAACTCTTGGATTCCCGGGGCGGATTGCGTCCGAGCCCTTGACGGTACGCCGCCAAGCCTTAAAGTCTAGACCAATAACGGGTTCGAGGCGCCCGACCCGTGTACCCCCCTGGCCGCGTACAGGAAGCCGAGCTTCCCCCCACCCTGACTCGCGGCACAACGCTCCTCCTCACAAGGAGACAGAATGAACCGGAAACGCAAAGTCGCCGCACTCATCGGCGCGGGCGTCGCCCCGCTGATCGCGGTCTCCCTCCCCGCAAGCTCGGCGTCTGCCCACGGCTACGTCGACTCCCCGCAGAGCCGTCAGGCTCAGTGCGCCGCCGGCGTCGTGGAGTGCGGTGACATCAAGTACGAGCCGCAGAGCGTCGAAGGACCCAAGGGCCTGACCAGCTGCAGCGGCGACAACGGACGCTTCTCCGAGCTGGACGACGACGGCAAGGGCTGGAAGGTCAACCAGGTCAGCTCCTCGCAGGACTTCACCTGGAAGATCACCGCCCGGCACGCCACCAGCACCTGGCAGTACTTCGTCGGCGGCGACAAGGTCGCCGAGTTCGACGACGGTGGTGCCCAGCCCGGCGAGACCGTGAACCACACGGTCGACTTCGGCGGCAAGAGCGGCAACCAGAAGGTGCTCGCCGTCTGGAACATCGCCGACACCCCCATGGCCTTCTATGCCTGCATAGACGTCAACATCGGCTGATCCACCTCGGGCGCGAGAGCGTGTGGCCGGGCGGTCCTCCGCCCGGCCACACGTCTGTCCGCGGCCCCCGGCCCTCCGGGGCCGTCCACGGCCGCCCCGCGCCGCCGTGCCGCCGCCCCTCCGACCCGTCGCCCCTTCGACCCTTCGACCCTTCGCCCCTTCGACCCGCGCCGATTCGCTTTGACCTTGTCGCGACGTCAAGGTCTGTACTGGGCACATGCGAATCGGAGAGCTCGCCGCGCTGGCCGGTGTCAGTACCAGGACCGTGCGGCACTACCACAGGATCGGGCTGCTGCCCGAGCCCGACCGCCGCTCCAACGGCGACCGCCTCTACGGGTTGAGAGACGCCGTACTGCTCGTCCGGGTGCGGCGCCTGACCGAGCTGGGACTCAGCCTCGACGAGGCGGCCGACGTGCTGGCGGACGACGCGGGCCGCGAACTCCGGGAGGTGCTCGCCGAGCTGGACGCGAGCCTCGCCCTCCAGGAGGAGCACCTGCGCTCCCGCCGCGCCCAGCTCGCCGCACTGCGTGAACTGGCCGACGACCGGCTGCCCGCCGAAGGTCCGGTCAGCCCCGAACTGGCGGCCGTGCTCAGTGAGATGACACGCACCGCGGGCGAACTGCCCGGCGAGGAACCGGAGACGGCCCGCCGGGAACGCGAACTGCTCGTACTGCTGGACGGTTCGCCCTCCGGGGCGGCCCGCGGCTGGCTGAAGCCGATGACCGAGGCGCTGCGCTCCGACCCCGAAGCGGTCCGAAGGGCCTACGAACTGTACGCGCGGATGGACGAGTTGGCCGATGCGGCAACGGACGACCCGCGCGTCCCGCAGGTCGCACGGGCGATCGTGGACGTGCTGCCGGCGGAAGTCGCCGACCATCTGGCCGGAGAACTCACCCGCACACCGTTGGACCCGGAGTCCGAGGACGGGTTCACCAGAGCCTTTTTCGCGGAGCAGGCACCCGCGCAGGCCGAAGCCGTGCGCCGGGCGATCGAACTGCTGCGGGAGCGTGCCCGATGATCGTCCGTGTACTGACCGTCCTGCGCCGGCTCCTCGTGCACGAGGCCCTGCGCTGCACCAGCACCGTGCGCTGGGTCGCCCGGCGCGGGCCGCACGCTGTCCGCGCGGGCGCGACCGCCCTGCCCTACGCCGCCGAGCAGGCGTTCCTGATGTACACGATGATCTTCGTTTCGGTGATCGAGACCATCGTGCTCGCCCTGGTGATCCCGTGGCCGGTCGTGCACCTGACACTGCTGGTCCTCGGCATCTGGAGCATCTTCTTCGCCGTCGGACTGCACGCCTCGTGCGTGGTGCGCCCCCATGTTCTGGAGGCCGACGGGTCGTTGCGGGTCCGGTACGGCGCGCTCGTCGACATTCGGATCCCGGCCGGCAGCATCGCCTCGGTCACCGCGCACCGCCAAGAAGGAGGCGGCACGGGGAAGTCCCAGGAAGACGGTTCGGTCGTGGTGGGCGTGGCCGGGCAGACGACACTCACCGTCGAACTGACCGAACCCGTGGCGTACACAAGGCCGTTGGGGCGAAAGGCGTCGACCGGCGTCGTCCACCTGCACGTCGAGGATGCCCGTACGGTCGCCGCACTGCTGCGCTCCGCGGTGGCGGAAACCCGCTGACCGACGGCCCGGCCGGGCTCTGCTGCTCCCCGGCTCCGTCACGCGGTCGGCCCGGTCGGCCCGGCCGGCACCACGGGGCCTGCCGGGCCGGTTAGCGTTGCCGCATGGAGCAGCGAATCAGCCTGGTGACGCTGGGAGTCACCGACCTCGAAACGGCCAAGTCCTTCTACACCGCGCTGGGTTGGCGCGGCCAGGAGGCCGAGGAGACGTTCTTCTTCCAGGCCAGCGGCCAGGCGATGGTGCTGTGGAGCAGGGAGCGGCTGGCCGAGGACTGCGGAGTGCAGGACCCGGGCCCGGTCGCCTTCGGCGGCATCGCGCTGGCGCACAACGTGCGTTCGGCGGCCGAGGTGGACGAACTGCTGGAAGCCGCAGTCCGGGCGGGCGGCCGGATCACCCGCCCCGCGGGGACCACCTTCTACGGCGGATACGCCGGAGTCTTCGCCGACCCGGAGGGGCATCTGTGGGAGGTGGCGCACAACGAGGGCTTCCCGCTCGCCGAGGACGGGTCCCTCACCCTTCCGGACTTCGACGCCAAGTAGCCACGGGACACGGACGGTTCGGCGCCCGCACGCCCAACGCAGCGCCCGTTCGGACCCGGGGCGCCGGACGGGCGCGCACCCCGGGCCGTGGACGGGCCCCCGACAACGGACGGACTTCCCACACCGGACGGGCACCGGCCACCAAGCCGGCCCCGCCACCGCGCCGTTCGTACCCCGCACGCGTACGCGGCGCTCGCCTGCTCAGCCCTTCGCGGCGCCCTCCAGCACCCGGACATCGAGCCGGCGCATCCCGAGCATCGCCGTCATCACTCGGTTCGCCACCTCACGGTCCGGGTCGGCGAGCAGCTCGGGCAGCCGGCGGGGGACGATCTGCCACGACAGCCCGTACCGGTCCTTGAGCCAGCCGCACTCGCCCTCCTCGCCGCCGTCCGCGGTCAGCGCCGTCCACAACCGGTCGACCTCCGCCTGGTCGGCGCACTCCACGGAGAGCGAGACCGCCTCGTTGAAGCCGAAAGGCTGCGCACCGCCGTTGAGCGCCATGACCCGATGGCCGGCGAGCGTGCCGTACACGACCAGCGGCCGGTCGGCCCGTCCGGGGTCGGCGGGCAGGCTGGGCTGCACCCGCTCGATGCGGGAGTCGCCGCCGAGGACATCGACGTAGAACTCCATCGCCTCCTCGCCCCGGTCGTCGAACCACAGGCATGTGGTGATCTTCTGCATCGCGGACGCCTCCCTGGTGCGGTCTGCCGCTCTCTCGCCGGGTACCGACCGGCCGGTGGCCGGAAACTCATCGGCAGGCGTACGCCCCGGTCCGACGGGCGCGTACGCACACTTCGGGGCGCCGGGGAAGGGCGGGAGCGCCGCACGGACCCAGCACTGCACACCATCGGGTGAAGTACGTTTTGGAGATCATCGGACGGTGAAACGTTGGCGCTGACACCTTTCTACGAAGGAGCGCATCACATGCGTCTACGCGCCACCATCCTCGCTTCCGCCTTCGCCGCCGTCACCGTCCTGGGCGGCGCGGCCACCGCCGTCGCCGACGACGGCGTGCAGGGCGTCGCGAAGAACTCCCCCGGCGTCCTGTCCGGCAACGTCGTCCAGATCCCGGTGAAGATCCCGATCAACGTCTGCGGCAACACCGTCAGCGTGATCGGCGCCCTGAACCCGGCCGCGGGCAACGTCTGTGTGAACGACTGACGCAGCGCCCGGCTTTCCCACGAGCCCCTGCCGACCGCTTCACGCGGCGGCAGGGGCTCGTGGCTGCCCGGGCACACCGCGACCGCGGAGCAAGGCGCGGGCTTCCGGGCTCCGGCTTCCGGCTTCCGGCTTCCGGCTTCCGGCTTCCGGGAGCGAGGGGCGGGCGTTCGCCACCCGGCACCCGCCGACGGCACGCGCGGCACGCACCGCACGCGGCACGCGGCTCAGGCGGCCGGTTCGGTCGGCAAGTCCGCCAGTGCGCGCCGGAGTTCGGTCACCACCCCGAACGCCGCGGCGGTCAGCGGCACCGCCATGAGCGTGCCGAGCAGCCCCGCGACCGAGGCGCCCGCGGTCACCGCGATCATCACCAGCGCGGGATGCAGCGCGACCGTCCGACTCTGCACGATCGGCTGGAGGAAGGTGCCCTCGACGAACTGCACCAGCAGCACCACCCCCAGCGCCGCCGCCGCGATCCACAACCCCTGGTCCGCGAAGGCGACCAGCACCGCGACCGTGCCGGACAGGAAAGCACCGACGAAGGGCACGTACGCGCCCACGAAGACCAGGGCGCCCAGCCCGTACGCCTGCGGCACACCGAGCAGCGCGAGGCCCACCGTGATGAACAGCGCGTCGATCGCCGCGATCACCGTTGTGCCGCGCATGTAGCCGGCCATCGCCTCCCAGGCCCGCCTGACCATCCGCAGCGCGAGGGTGCCCTGACCGCCGGGGGTCCGGTCGCGCACGGTGCGGACGAGTCGCCCACGGTCCCGGAGCAGGAAGAAGACCAGCGCGAGGGTGAGCACACCACCGGCGAGCAGTTGGCCGGCCAGGCTCAGTCCGCCGAGCACACCCTTGGCGGCCTCACCGGCGATACCGCGGCCGAGCGAGGTGAGGCTGTCGGCGGCGGTCGAGACCAGGTCCGCGGCGGGCCCCTTGGAGTCGGACACCTCGTGCACCGCCGAGCGCATCGCGCCGGCCAGGTCGGTCGCCGCGTTGGCCAGCACCCGGACCACGATCCACACCACGCCGCCGACGGCCAGCACCAGCGCGGTGGCGGAGAGTCCGGCAGCCGCCCCCTTCGGAACGCCGACCCGGCGCAGCAGCCGGTCCAACGGTGCGACCAGTGCTGCGACGAGGACCGCGACCAGTACGGGGATGAGCGCGACCCGGAGGACATAGGCGAGCCAGAGGAAGAGCGCCACCACCGCCGCGCCCAGGAGCAGCGCCGACGACCAGCGGATCGTCAGCCGCAGGGCGGTGTCGACCTGCGCGGGCGTCAGCCGGTCAGTGTGCTCGGTGTCGGGCCCGGCGCTCGCTGCCGAGTCGTCGTGGGGCATGTCGCTTCTCACCACCGGTGACGTACGGGCGCCCCGCCGACTGGCGGGACATCCTGCCCATTACGTCACAAATGATCCGGCACGCGGCGCAGGGCGAGCCGACGACCGGGGGTTACCGCTTCCCGGTCGCTGGTTGCCCGTATGCGTTCGCGTGCCGCCCGTACCGTGCCCGCATCCGCCTCCGACTCGCTCCGACGCGCGGAGGAGAGGCAGGGGCCGTCAGATCCAGCCGTGCTCCCGGGCGATGCGGGCGGCGTCGAAACGGTTGCGGGCGGTGAGCTTCCTGATCGCCGAGGACGCCAGGTTCCGCACGGTGCCGGGTGCGAGGTAGAGCTCGCGGGATATCTCCTTCAGCGACGCCCCGGTGACAGTGGAACGCAGTATCTCCAGCTCGCGATCGTTGAGCGTGCGCGCCATCGACACGTGCTCCGGCGGTCCCAGCAGATCCGGGCTGATCGTCCTGGCACCCGCGGCGACACCGCGGATGGCCTTGATCAGCTGCGGAAGCGAGGCCTCCTTCGGCACGACGCTGAGGACACCGGCCTCTAAGGCCCTGCTCGCCAGGGCCTTGTTGGGCCGGGAGGCGATGAGCGCGATGCCGCAGGACGGCACCCGCCGTCGCATCTCGTCCGCCAGGCCCCACGGTTGACCGATCAGCGCCTCGCTCGCCACCAGAACGGCGGCTCCGCCGGTGGAGGCAGCAGGGATCACCCCGCTGCGCTCACCCACCGCACCGACCACCTCGAATCCCGGCACGGACTCGAAACACTTGCTCAGCGCCTCGGAGAAAATGAGGTGCTCGTCCGCTATCACTATTCGAATGCCCACGAACGTCAAACCCCCGTCGTCGCGATGTAGGCGGACCGCACCAGGTGCGTGTCCACCCGTCCAACCCCGGCGGCGGGACAAGCGGCGTGTGACCGACAAAGGCACACATACGGAGGGTCAGCGAACACTACCCCTCAGTCCACTCCCATCCCCGCCAGGGAGCATTACCGATTCTTGAGCAGGACTGACCGAATTTGCAGGGGATTTGAGCAACTTCTGAGATTGGGCTTCGCGAACGTAAGTGCACAGTGCGGGTGAAAGCGGAATCACGCGTATGTGGTTTCCACGAGATCGAAGGAGAAATCGGACACGACGCGGTCACGCCGCAACCGGCTGCGAGCGACCGCGGCCGACACATTCACGCCGCGCGCCTCCGAAGTCCCGGCCGGACACACCTCGGCCCGCACCCCCGGGGTCGGGGCGCGGGCCGCGGTCGCGTGCAGCCGGTCGGACGGGCGGCGCGTCAGTGCGTCTCGGTCACCTTCGCCAGTCCGCGGGGGGTGTCCGGGTCCTGGCCGCGGGCGATCGTGACCTCGTGGGCGAGGAGTTGGAGCGGGATGATCTCCAGAATCGTCTGCAGCTCCTCGGCGATCCCCTCGATCGGCAGCACGAACCCGGCGGATGCCCGGGCGACATCGGCCTCGGGGCCGAAGACGACCAGGTCGGCGCCGCGCTCGCGCAGCCGCTCCAGGACCGGCTGCAACGCCGCACCGCCGCGTCCGTCCGGCACGACGGCAATCACCGGCGAGACGTTCCCGACCATGGCCAGTGGTCCGTGCAGCAGATCGGCACCGGAGTAGGAGAGCGCCGGGACGTAGGTGGTCTCCATGAGCTTCAGCGCGGCTTCCTTGACCGTGGGGTAGCCGTACCCGCGCGAGGTGAAGACCATCCGCTCGGCGAACCGGTAACGGGCGGCGAGCGCCCTGACCTCGTCCTCGCGGGCCAGCAGCTCCTCGGCGCGGCGCGGGAGTTCCGCGGCGGCCTCGCCGTCGCCGCCGCGCAGCCCCTCGACCAGCAGGTAGAGGGCGAGCAGCGAGGCGGTGTAGGTCTTGGTCGCGGGCAGCGCGTACTCCGGGCCGGCCATGACGTCGAGGTGGTACTCGGAGACCTCGGCCAGCGGAGAGCCGGGGTTGTTCGTCACGGCGAGCGTGATCGCACCGGCCTCGCGGGCGGCCCTGGTGGAGGCCACCAGATCGGGTGAACCACCGGACTGGCTGATGGTGATCACCAGCACGTCCCGCAGGTCCTGCTGCGCGCCGTACGCCGTGGTGGTCGACATCGAGGTCAGCCCGCACGGCAGCCCGAGCTTGATCTCCAGCAGGTACTTCGCGTACAGGGCCACGTTGTCGGAGGTGCCCCGGGCCGTGAGCAGCACGAAGCGCGGCTTGCGCGCCGCGATCCGGTCGGCGACGGAGCGGATCGCGCCCGCGCCCTCGTTCAGGAGGCGGCGGAGAGCTGCCGGCTGCTCGGCGATCTCCCGCGCCATGATCCGGCCCGGCACCTCGTCGGTGTGTGCGGCGCCTTCGGCAGGGGTCGGGGCGGTCATAGCGGGGTGCCTCCTGGGATGAGGGAGTACGGACGCGCGAGAAGCGTCCTGCGTCACTTGTAGCCCATCACCCCAGCAGAGGTCTAGTCCACTTGTGCGAGCCCGTGACGGCTTCTGCCCGAACGGCGGGTGGCATCTGCGTGCCGACGTTCGGGCGACTCGTTCCGCGCCGGGTCCGGCCGAGCACCGGCGGCGCCCAACCGGTCGCGGAGGCAAGGACGGCTCCGCGCCGCGGCTCAGCGCTCCCCGCAGACGGGACGCAACGCGCCCCCGGGGCGGGGTTGCCGTCCCGGGGGCGCAGGTGAGGGCGCGGGTCGGGGCTGCCGTTCCGGCGGCGCGGGTCGGGGTGGCCGCCCGGGGCGCGCCGACCGCAGCCGGTGGTGGCGTCAGCGCTCCTCGTCCGCCAGCAGCTCCCTCAACTCCCCGACCGCCGTGCGGAGTTCGGCAGCGAAGGCGCGCATCTGCCCGGCGACCGGCTCGGGGGTGCTCAGATACAGATGGAAGCGGTCCGGCAGCAGCACGTACGCCACCCCGATGCAGCGGCTGCTGGTCGAGCCGAAGCCGAAGTACTGGATGTGGGTGGACGGCGCCGAACTGGTGCTCAGGTAGTCGTCCCGCATCGTCGTCCAGCCCGGCGTACGGAAGAGCGACGGCTCCTCGGTGACGCCCAGCTCCGCGCCACGGCGCTTCTGGATCAACTGGAGTTCCCACAGGTGCTGTTCGGGCGCACGGCCCGCCTTGCACTCCTTCGCCCGTGCGACGTGTGCGGCGGCGGCTGCCCGCACCGCCGCACGGCGGTCGGCCGGGTCGCCGGACGGGTCCTGGAACGTCCGTACGAACTCGACGATCTCCGGGGTGACCACTCGCATCGCCTCGGTGCGCCCGCGCCGCCACTCGCGCGTGGCGATCGACTCGTACGTCGCACCCAGCCGCCCTTTCGCACGCTGGTGGGCGAGCTGGTACGCGAGCTGGACGAAGGCGTCGGGCGAGACGCCGAGCGCCTTGGCGTCGGAGGTGCCGAAGTCGTCGAGGGCGACAGCGGTGGTCGCGGTCGCGTCGGCGTACTGCGCGAACGCCCGTGCTGCGTCGACCACTTGGGTGCGCAGGTCGTCGCTGAGCCCGAACTCCAGCTCGATCAGGGCGGGTTGACCCTGCCCTGCGGCCCCGGACAGCCTGGACTGCTCCTCGGCCGGGGTGCCGAGCAGCGCGTCGGTGAAGCTGAGGATCGTCGTACCGTCGAGCTCGCAGTGCTCGACGTTGATGCCGGCCCGCCCGTCCCGGAAGACGACGAGGGAGACGGCCTTGTCGAACCAGCGGTTGCCGCTGTCACCGTGCAGCAGCGCGTCGCAGGCCTCCAGTTCGCCGGTGGGGGCGAGATCGTCCAGGCAGAGGTGGAACAGGGACGTCTCGACGTCGTCGAGGAGGTCCGCGTTGCGCGGATGGCAGTCGAGCAGCGACTGCCTGGTCGCCGCCCACTCGGCCCGCGCCATGGTGGTGAGATGCCCGACCGAGGCACCGGGGCCGGCCGGCTCCGCACCGGACTTCAGCACCGCTCGCAGACCGGACTCCAGATCCTCCAACGAGTGCGGCACCGCGTCCGGCCCGATCACCTCCAACCGGAACATGCGGCCGTGGAAGAGGACCACGATGTGCCGCGCGCCCGAAGGCCCGGGCCAGCTCGGTGAGTACGGCGAGCGGACGGAGTCCTGGACCTCGCCGGGGATTCGGGTGGTGGAGAAGAGGTACTTGTTCTGCTCCATCGTCAGCGCCTGTCCGCGCTGGGTGACGGGCGGCAGGCTCTCCTCGTCGAGCTGCCGCTTGTAGTGCACGGCGGCGGCGATCAGCCCTGCGGCGCGGCGTATCTGGGGCGCGTGCGGGTCGGGAGTGGGGTGAGGCCCGGCCGAGTGCGGGT
>NZ_JAELVF020000001.1:1358782-1515214 GCF_018101125.2 Streptomyces tardus
GGCGGGGCCTCGTCCTGGAAGAGGAAGAAGAAGTTCGCGTTCAGAGCGATCCGGTCACGACGGCCCAGGTAGCGGTACGGCCAGAAGGTGTCGAGCCAACTGTGCACGCCATCCTGCGAGTTGCACTCCTCCAGCGCATCGTGCAGGGCACGCCCCGGACCGTCGGGGGCGAGGAAGGCGGCGACCCCGTCCTCGGTCGCCGCGATCTCGTCCGCCGAGAGCAGCGGCGCGCACCACTGGAGGAAGCGCGTACAGCTCTCCTCCAGACCGGGGAGCGGGACCCTGGGCAGCGTGTCCTCGTGGGCGAAGGTGGTGGGGGCTGTGGCTGTCGCGGCGGGGGTGGCTGTGGCGGCGGCTGTGCCGGTGTTCGGAGTCGGCTGGCTGGTGTTCAAGTCCACTCTCGTTTCGGCTTGTTGGTGCGTTGGTGGCAGGACGGGCAGCTGTGGCGACGACTGCGCGTCGGTGTCGTGCGGACGGTGGGTGCGGTGGGCCGGGCCCGCTCCCCCGAAAGGGGCAGGCGCGGGTGTGCTTGCCGGACGGGCGTTCATCGGAGCGGGCGTCCGTCGGGCGGGCGGGCGCCGGTACGGACGTTCACCACGGACCGCGGTGCGCGGCACTCCCACCGAGCCGACCCGTGCACCGCAGTCCGTGCACCCGAAGCCCGCGAGCAGGGCACGCGCCCGTGGTTCAGCGGCGCGACGGCGGCCGGTCGGCCGTACGCCCCGGACGACTCAGTCGAGCAGTTGGTCGACCCGTACGGCCCTCGCCCGGCCCTCCTCGGCGGCCAGATGCTCGGGCAGCACCCGCCCGAAGAGCTGACGGGTCCGTGCCGGGCTGCCGATGACGCCGGGGCGCTCGCTGTAGGCGAAGATCGCCGAATGGCGGTCGGCTGCCCCCTCGACCGGGCTGACCCGGTGGAGCGAGTAACGGCCCTTGAAGAGCTGGAGGTCGCCCGGCCGCAGCGTCAGGCGCCGGACCAGGCTTTCGCCCCGACCGGTGAGCACATCGCGCACGTCGTCGAGGTTCTCCTGCTCGACGGTCCTGATGTTCGGGCAGTACTCGAAGACGCCGCCGCTCTCCGGCTCCTGGGTGAGCATGCTGACGGTGAACTCGTTGGTGTCGAAGTGCCACGGGTGCTCCATGCCCGGCCGCACCACGTTCAGAACCAGCCCGGACAGCGGATCGGCAAGCTCGTGCAGACGCGGCAACTCGAAACAGCGGGCGACGAATTCGCGGAACCACTCATTCGTGTACAGCCTGCTGATCAGTGCCTCGCCCGGAATTCGGTCTCTGGCGACGAAGGCGTTGCCGCGGTCGACGGCGATCCGGCCCGGATGGTCCTCGGCCAATCGCGAGTCGACCGCGATGTTGTAGGCGTTGACGGTCTCCACGTCGTAGTGCGCCTGGGGCGCGAGAGCGGCGCACTCCCGGCGAAGATGTTCCCGCAGCTCGGGACGGACGAAGTCCCGCAGCACCGTGCAGCCCTGCGTGCGCAACTCCCGTCCGGCGCGGTCGATCACGGACCGCATGGTGTCGCTCTCCGGGGAGGAGAGCGGGTACCTGGCAGTGTCGACCACCTGCTCCAGTGGTGCGGACCCACCCCCGCGCGCGGCGTCGGGCGTGCTTCCGGCCGCGGGCCGGGCTTCCAACGTGCTCATGACGATCCTCTCGTCGGGTGGACCGCACACCCGTCACCGGCCGTTGCCGACCGGGGTGGCGGTCCGCGGATCTCACTCACGCGCGTCCTTGAACTCCCTTGCGATTTAACACACTTGACGTGCAGACTTCATCGCATCCGTCGCCGGTGTGACACGTGACACGACGTCGCGCCGCGGCCCCCCGACAGCACGGCGGGGCGGGGAACACGGCGGGGCCGTACGACGCTGCGGGTCGGGCAGCGCGACAGGCGGGACTGCACGGCGGGCGGGACTGCCGTCACCGGCGGGGAACACTGCCGCGGTCCGGAGTAGTGCCGCGGCCCGGCACGGGGACGCGACCGGGGAGGCCGGCTGCCCCGGCGCCGGCGGGTCTCCGCCCGGCGGTTCAGCGCGACGGCACCAGACGCGGCACGAGGCGGACGCAGACCACCATGCCGACGACCTCCACCAACGTCTGCGACACCATCACCACGGGCGCGACCGCCGCATGTTCCCCGGGCAGCGCGAGCGCGAGCGGAAGAAGCACCAGGCCGTTGCGGGTTGCTCCGGTGAACACCACCGCCCGTCCCTCCGCAGCGCCCAGTCGGAAGAACCGGGCCACCAGCCGGCCCGCGAACACCATCACCACCAGGAAGCCGACGAAGAACGGCAACGCCCCCGCGACCTCACCCAACCGCCCCTCCAGAATCGGTACTTGGGAAGCGGTGACAACGAAGAGCGTCGCCGCCATCAGCGGCACCATCACCGCGCCGGCGCCGTCAGCCACTCGACGTCCGACCGGTCTGCGCCGCGCCCACGCCTGGGTGGCCCAGGCCAGCACGAGCGGTACGGCGATGAGCGTCACGAACGCCTCGACGAACGGCCCCGCCTCCACCACCTCTGCCAACCCCGGCCCGAGGAACGCCCAGAGCAACAGCGGCAGCAACGCCATCTGCGCCACCAGCAGCAGCGGAGTGGCCGCGAGCAGCCGGTCCGCGCTGCCACCCGCGAGGCGGCTGAAGACGATCACGTAGTCGACGCAGGGCGCGAGGAGCACCAGCAGCATCCCCAGGCGCAGTGCCCGGTCCGCCGGAAAGAAAGGGAAGGCCGCAGCCACCACCAGCGGTACGACGACGAAGTTCACCACCAGCACCGCCGCGAGGAACCGCCCCGCCCGCAGCGAACGCACCAGATCCGCCACCGGCACCTGGAGGAAGGTGACGTACAACAGCGCGCCCAGCACCGGCGTCACCGCCCACGACAGCCCCGGCCCGACCGACGGCACGGCCGACCCGCACAGCACCCCGGCCGCGACGGCCGCGACGTAGACGGCGACCTGATGCCGTTCCATCGCCTCGACGACGGCGTGCGACGACCCCTGTTCGGGCTCCTCGGGCCGGTCGGCGGGCGCGGGCATCGTGGGGACTCCTCGCGGCAGGGACACCGTTCGTCGGCGGGATCGTTCACGGGCAGTGTACGAATCGGTGGCGAACCGCCCCCGGAGGCTTGGGACGGGGAACGGTCAGGGGGTTTGGGACGGCGAACCGTCAGGAGCTTCCCGCGGGCGGGGGCGGTTCACCGAAGGGCGCGGCGAGGAGTTGAGCGCCGGGCCCGGACGGCCGACAGCACGTTGATTGCCTTCAGCGACAGATCCAGGTGCTTCGCCGCGTCGACGAACGCCGACCGCTCCACCGCCTCCTCGCAGCACAGCCGGTGCCCCGAGGCCGTGCGCGAAGCCGGCAGCAGCTCGGCGGACCCGTGCCGGCGAAGCGTGGCCGCGGGCGTCCCGGTACGTGCCGCGAGCTCGGAGATCCTCATGCACCGGGCACCACCACGGGTTGCCGGGTCGCCGGTGGGCTCCCTGTCCGTCGGGTTTCAGCGAACCGTCCCGTCGAGCACCTTCAGGAACGCCGAGGCGACGCGGGCGACGTCGCCCGCGTCGCCTCGGCGTTCCTGAAGGTGCTCGACGGGACGGTTCGCTGAAACCCGACGGACAGGGAGCCCACCGGCGACCCGGCAACCCGTGGTGGTGCCCGGTGCATGAGGATCTCCGAGCTCGCGGCACGTACCGGGACGCCAGCGGCCACGCTTCGCCGGCACGGGTCCGCCGAGCTGCTGCCGGCTTCGCGCACGGCCTCGCAGCACAGCCGGTGCCCCGAGGCCGTGCGCGAAGCCGGCAGCAGCTCGGCGGACCCGTGCCGGCGAAGCGTGGCCGCTGGCGTCCCGGTACGTGCCGCGAGCTCGGAGATCCTCATGCACCGGGCACCACCAGGCGGATGCCGGGTCGCCGAGGTCGTGGTGGGCGCGGCGAGTTCGTCGCTCAGCGC
Organism: Streptomyces tardus; assembly: GCF_018101125.2. Lineage (GTDB taxonomy): Bacteria > Actinomycetota > Actinomycetes > Streptomycetales > Streptomycetaceae > Streptomyces > Streptomyces tardus. The sequence goes on from NZ_JAELVF020000001.1 coordinate 1,362,747, forward strand.
CGCGACGACCTCGGGTGTGCAGTGGTGGTCGGCTGCAACGGACCCCAACGCCTCTGCCGCGCCCACGTCGTTGTCTCCCTCGACGACCATCTCGACCAGAGTCGGCACTGCCTCCGTCACTCCCGGGCCGGCCAGCCGAAGCGCCGCGCATCGGCGCACCTCCGGTTCGGGGTCGTTCAGCGCGACCGTCAGCGCGGCAGTGGCCTCGGGAGCGGTGGGCAGCTCGGCGAGCGCGAGCACTGCGCGCCGTCGTACCCCGGCGTCGTCCGCCCGTACGCCCTCGATCAGCTCCGCCGTTCCCCGCCCGTCCGCTCTCGCGAGCGCCCAGCGCAGGGCGCCCGCCACGTGGGGGTCGACCTCCGCGAGCGCAGCGGCGGCCAGCAGTTCCGCGGGTGCCCGCACGGTCTCCGGCCGGTTCAGGACTGCCTGCTGGCGGCGTGCGGCGCTGGTGGAGTCCAGGCCCCGTACGAGCTCGACGATGCGAAGCACGTCCAGCCAACCGGTGGGCGCCGAAGCGTCGATCGTTCGGAGCCGCTCGAGCAGCTCGCGTTCCCGCTCCAGGCGTTCCTCGGTCCAGCGGATGAGGTCGGCCACCAGTTCGGCCGGCGCGAACTCCGCGTCCTCCAGCGCTCGGGCAATCTGTCTGAGAGAGAGACCGAGCGTCCGAAGACTCTCCACATGGAAGATCCTGCGCACGTCGGCGTCGGAGTACTCGCGGTAGCCGCCGTGAGTACGACCCGTGGGCCGCACCAGCCCCAGGGCGTCGTAGTGCCGCAGCATCCGGGCGCTCACGCCGGAGCGTCGTGCGACCTCACCGATCAGCACCCCATCTCCTCCGCAGTCTCCGCACCGTCACCTCCCGAGGCACCGGCAGCACCCACTCCCGCGTTACCGGCCCCCGCAGAGCCGACCGACCCGGGCCCGGCCCCCTCCGCACCGGCGGACTCCGCTCCGGACCCCTCGGCGATCGACACCGCGGTGTCCGGGCCGAGGCTGACGATTCGACGCGCCTCGTGGATCGCCCAGTCGAAGCCGGCTTCCGGGTCGTGCAGCAGCAGCCCGGTGGCGCGGGCATGAGCGGCGACAGCCGGGTCCCGGTCGGCCGAGGCGCGCGCCAACGCCGCCTCGATCACCGCGCCTAGGTCGACGAGCGCCCGGCTCAGGCTCAGTTGCACCTGGCGGTCACCGCGACCCAGCTGGCCGGTCAGCTCCTTCGCGAGCTCGGCCCGCTCTTCCTCCGGAGCCAGTACGACCGCGACGCGCCAAGCGGTACGCGCCACCTCGTCGTCGGCGTCCCGCAGCATGTCGCGGGTGATCCACGCCCACGCCCGACCGTCGCCGATCTTGGAAAGGGTGTGCAGCGCCTGGCTCCTGGCCTGGTCGCGCGGAGAGTCCAGCTCGCGGCGGACCCTGGGGAGCGTGTTCTCCGCGGGGAGCCGGGTCAGGGCCCACGAGAGCATGTCCCGTACGTAGAAGTCGGGTTCGACCGCGCAGCGCTCCACCAGCGTGTCCAACAGCTCGGGGTCCGGTCGTGTGCCGGTCGCGAGCGCGGCCTTCAGTCGGATCGACGAATCGTCCGCGCTCAGCGCCTCGGCCAGTCGGCTGCCCTGCTGGGTTCCCTCGGTCGTGTTCATCGGGACCACCTCCAGCGCCCAGTGGAGACGTTAGCACCGTGTCAAGGTCAAGCCCGACTCTCCGGATACGACGAATCTGCTGGTCAGAGCAGCTTCACAGCGCTCCTGTCCGCTGTCGGGAACGCGTCAGCTCAACAGGAGGGTTACCGCGAAGAGGGCGGGCACGGCCAGAACGGTGGACAGCAGCACGGCGTCACGAGTGAGGGTGGTGGCGGTGTCGTAGCGCTGCGCGTAGGTGTAGAGGTTCTGCGCGGAGGGCAGCGCTGCCAGCACCACGACGGTGAAGAGCGCGGAGCCGCTGAGGCCGAACAGCCCGTATCCGATGGCCCAGGCCAGCAGCGGCTGGACCCCGGATTTCAGCAGTACCGCGAGGAGCACCGGCACTCGGTCGGGCCCCCGCGCCGGTACGGTGCGGCCGTTCAGCGAGATTCCGAACGCCAGGAGTACGGCGGGGACCGCGATCCCGCCGATCAGCGCGATCGGCTCCAGCACCGGGTCGGGCACGGTCAGCCCGGTGGCGTTGACCGTGACCCCGGCGAGGCAGCCGACCACCACGGGGTTGCGCACCGGCGTGGTCAACTGCCGCAGGACGCCCGGGCGTTGCCCCTGAGCCGCGGTGAGGTCGAGGACTGTCAGGGCCGCCGGGGAGACCAGCAGCATCTGGAAGAGCATCACCGGCGCCACCAGCGACGGGTCTCCCAGAACGTAGGAGGAGATGGGGATGCCGAGGTTGCCCGCGTTGACGTAGCTGGCGCAGAGCGCGCCCATCGTGGAGTAGCCGACGCTCCACCGGCGCAGGACGGCAGGTATCAGGAAGAGCAGCGCGCAGCCGATCGTGCTGAGCGCGATGACCAGCAGCGGCGCGGAGAAGACGTCCGACAGTTCGGCGTCCACCATCACCGTGAACAGCAGCGCCGGGGTGGCGATGGAGAAGGCGAGCCGCGACAGCACCCGCGGACCGGCCGGCCCCAGCACGTCGCGCCTGCCGGCGACGAAGCCGACAAGAACGATCAGCGCGATCGTCGCGAACCCGGCGACCACTCCACCCACGTTCCGCTGCTCCTCTCCCGTTCCAGGCCGACAGGCACTAGACACCGCCCGACCACCACCCCGGCCGACCGCCCACCCGACCACTCCGACCGCCCAGGTCACCCCCGATCACCCAGGTCACTCCAACCGGCGGGCACCCCGACCGGCGGGCAGCCCACAACCGGCAGGCACCCCGACCGCCGGAGCCGAACGTCCGGCCGTCGTTCACACCCGGAGCGGCTCGGCAGACGGCGGCGTCCAGTGGGTGCCGTACTGCTCGGCGAGCGCGCTCGCCTCCGCCGGCGACAACACCCGGGGCCGCTGCGCCCCGAGCAGGAGCAGCAACCGGCTGGTCTCCTCCAGTTCGACGGCGGCGTCCACCGCCTCCGCCATGTCGCGCCCACAGGTCACCGGTCCGTGGTTCTGCAGCAGCGCCGCCCGGAAGGGAAAGCCGAGAGCCGCCAGGTCCTCCGCCTGCCCCGGGTCGCCCGGGGGCGCGTACGGGATGAGCGGCGCCTGACCGACGCGGATCACGAAGTACGGGGTCAGCGGCGGCACCGCGCTCTGCTCCGACCAGGCGGGCAGGCAGGAGCGAGCGGCGGCATGGGCGCTGTGCAGGTGGACGACGGCGGTGGCGTCCGGGTCGCGGCGGTAGAGCGCCAGATGCAGCGGGAACTCCTTGGAGGGCCGTGGCCCGGACAGGTGGGCCCGGTCCAGCGGAGTGCCGGGCGGCGCGGTGGCGTCCAGCACGGAGAGTCGCTCGGCGTCCAGCGCGTCGAGCGCGCTGCCGGTGGGTGTGAGATACATGCGGTCGCCGATGCGCACGCTGAGGTTGCCGGAGGAGCCCGGGCTGAGTCCGGCGTCGCTCAGGCTGCGGCCCGCGGCCACGAGTTCGGTACGCGGGTCGGTCATGTTCGGGCTCCTGGGTGGGGGTGCTCGGTCTGTCGGCCGCTGTGGCGGAGAGGCACGTCGGGGTACGGGGCGCGGCGCCGACGGCGGGGACTGGCCCGTACCGGCGGCCTGTTGTCAGCCGAGAGCACGCCAGCCCTCGGTGAGGATGTCGGTGGCCCCGAAGTTGCCCGACTTCAGGGCGAGGTTGTAGGCGCGCCCGTCACCGGCGACGCCGTGGGCCCAGCTGACGCCGGGGGCCAGGGGCGGGCCCAGCTCCAGGCGGCGTACGCCGAGGGCCTGCACCACGCTGCCGGAGGTCTCACCGCCGGCGACGATCAGCCTGCGCGCACCGGCGGCGGTGAGCCGCCGGGCGCACTCGGCCAGTGCCTCTTCGACGAGTTCTCCAGCCGGGCGAGCGCCCTGCGGGGTCTCCCGGCGGATGTCCTCGGCGTTCTCCACCGCGTGGATCAGGAACGGAGCGTCGGTCGCTTCGACCCAGTGCGCGGTGACCTCGTCGACCAGCCGGGCGACGGCTGCGCCGAGATCCGCACGCAGGTCGTCGATGTCCAACTTGCGGGCCGGTGTGCCGGCTTGACGGGCGTGGGCGATCTGCGCCCTGGTCGCAGTGGAGGCGCTGCCCGCGAGGATCAGCGGGTGCCCCTGCTCCACCGGCATCGCCTCGTGGGCGGGGGCGGCCGGCGGCAGCCCGAGGGCGAGCCCTGAACCACCGGTCACCAGCGGGTGCGCGGCGGTGGCCCGGGCGATCACCGCGAGGTCCTCCTCGTCGACGGCGTCCACCACCACCAGCACCGGATCGTTCGGCCTGCGCAGCCGGTCCAGTTCGTCCCGCAGACGGTCGGCACCGGCCCGCAGGACCGGAAGGGGGATCGCCGCCACCCGGTGCGCGGTCTGCGGACCGAGCAGACCGGGCAGATCGGAGCGGGTCATCGGGGTCAGCGGGTGGTGGCGCATCGAGCTGTCGGAGAGGAGCCGGTCGCCGACGAAGAGATGACCGCGGTAGACGGTCCGCCCGGTGGCCGGGAACGAGGGCACCACCACGGCGAGTTCGGTGCCGAGCGCGGCCATCAGCGCGTCGGCGACGGGGCCGATGTTGCCCGTCGCGGTGGAGTCGAAGGTCGAGCAGTACTTCTGGTACACGTGCTCGACCCCGAGCCCGCGCAGCGCCTCCAGCGCTGCCAGCGATTCGCCGACCGCCGTGCCGGCCGGGGCGGTCCGGGACTTGAGCGCGACCACCACCGCATCGGCAGCGGCGAACGCCGCCCGGTCCGCGGCGTCCGGGACGCCGAGAGTCACCACGGTACGGAGCCCGCGTGCGACCCAGTTGCCGGCCAGGTCGGTGGCCCCGGTGAAGTCGTCGGCGATTCCACCCCATGTGACCATGCGTCACCCGTCCTCGTCACGAAGAGTTGTCATGTCCTACGGCTGTGCGCGGGCGTGCACGGAGGAGCGGACTCCTCGTTACTGCGGTAGACCCAGCCGCTCAAGTCTGTGAATTTATGTTACTACAGTTGACGCAGATGTTAATCGAAGTTACGTTCCCGCTTCGAGGCCGTCCGTGATGGTCCGCCGCACCGAGTCCGTCGAAAGGCTCCTGATGACTCCGCTCCACCCCGGCACCGCGGGCACCGCGCCGCAGGGCCGCACGGTCACCTTCGCCCTCACCGGCGCGTGCGGCGGTTTCGCCCGTACGCTGCTGGCGACCGCCCGTCTCACCGGCGACATCCGCCCCACCGTCCTGTGCGACCGGGACACCGACGGCGTCCACGCACTCGCCGCCGATCTCGGGCACCCGGCGGACGCACTGCTCACCGCGGACACGCCCGCGCAGGTAGCCGAGGCGGTGGCCACCGGCCGCATCGCCGTGGTCGCCGACATCGCACTGCTCTCGGGCGCCGACTTCGACATCCTGGTCGAGGCCACCGGAAGCCCCGCGGCCGGCTACCGGGCCGCCCGCCAGGCGCTGTTGGAGGACCGGCACGTCGCCATGGTCAGCAAGGAGGTCGACTCGGTGGCCGGCGTCGGCCTCGCCGCCATCGCCGCCGACCGCGGCCTCGTCTACACCCCCGCCGAGGGCGACCAGCCGGCGAACCTGATCCTCTGGTACGAACGCCTGGCAGGCCTCGGCCTGGACATCGTCGCGCTCGGCAAGTCCAGCGAGTACGACCTGGTCTACGACCCCGAGCAGGGCACCGTCTCCCAGCTGGACACCACCGTGGCCGCCCCCGAACTGGGCGCCCTGCTGCGCCTCGGCGACGACCCGAACGCCACCCTCGCCGCCCGGGCCGAGGCGGTTCGCGCCCTCAAGCGCTCCGCGGCGGCCGACCACTGCGAGATGGCCGTGGTCGCCTCCGCCACCGGCTTCACCGCCGACCGCCCCGAACTTCACTACCCCGTCGCCCGCGTCTCCGAGCTCGCCGACGTCTACGCCCACCGCGACCACGGCGGCATCCGCGAGCGGGACGGAGTGCTGGACGTCTTCAGCGTGCTGCGCCTGCCCGACGAGGCGAGCTTCGCCGGCGGCGTCTTCGCGGTGGTGCGCACCCACGACGCGCAGACCTGGGAGACCCTCCGGGCCAAGGGCCACCTGGTCAGCCGGGACGGCCGCTACGGCTGCCTCTACCTCCCGTACCACGCCATGGGCGTGGAGACGCCGGCCACGCTGCGCCGCGCGGTCGTCGAGGGCGCCGGCGTCTCACCCCGTACGCCGCACCAGTGCGCGGTGCTGGCCGGTCGCGCGGACGGCGACCTCGCCCCGGGCACCGAGCTCACCCTGTACGGCCACCACCACGAGGTACGCGGCGTCGCCCCCGCGCTCTGCGACGCCGACGCGGTCCCGGCCGACGCCGCACCCTTCTACCTCCTCGCGGGCAGCACCACCGCCCGCGAGATCGCCGACGGCTCGTTGATCACCCTGGACGATCTGGCCGACGTCGACCCCGAACTGCTCTCCGCCTGGCAGGCCGGCCGGAACACCACCGCCACCTGACCCACCGACCGCGTGCAGGGCCCTGCCCCCCCCGGGCCCTGCACGCGGTCGGTGGGTCAGGTGGCGGTGGTGCTGCCCGCGAGGAGGTAGAAGGGTGCGGCGTCGGCCGGGACCGCGTCGGCGTCGCAGAGCGCGGGGGCGACGCCGCGTACCTCGTGGTGGTGGCCGTACAGGGTGAGCTCGGTGCCCGGGGCGAGGTCGCCGTCCGCGCGACCGGCCAGCACCGCGATCGCCACCGCGAACGCGATGAGTGTGTAGATGTCGGACATGGCTTACCTCTCGGCGGTGCGGGAACGGGCCGGCCCGTTCCCGCACCGCCGAGAGGTAAGCCATGTCCGACATCTACACACTCATCGCGTTCGCGGTGGCGATCGCGGTGCTGGTGCTGCTGATTGCCAGATTCAAGGTCCATCCAGTTGCCACGCTCTTCGTCATCGTGGTCACCCTCGGCCTCTGCCTCGGCATCGGCGGCGCCAGAACCATGGAGTTGGTCACCGAGGCGTTCGGCAGCACCCTGGCGAAAGTCGGCCTCCTGGTCATCTTCGGCTGTGTGCTGGGCAAGATGCTGGAGCTGAGCGGCGCCGCGGAACGCATCACGCTCAGCGCCCTCACCCTCTTCCCCAGCAAGCGCGCCCCGTGGGCCGTCGCCCTGGCCTCCATGGTGCTCGGCATCCCGCTGATCGCGGACACCGCCGTCGTGATGCTCATCCCGGTCGTCTCCGCGCTCGCGTACCGCACCAACATCTCGATGATGCGGCTCGGCCCGATCCTCTACCTCGGCGCCTACGTGATGACCTCGCTCGTGCCGCCCGGCCCCGGCCCGCTCGCCGCCTCCGCGATGCTCGGTGTGGACTTCGGCGAGGCGATGCTCTGGGGCCTGGCCGTGGCGATCCCCAGCATCCTGGTCGCCACCCTCTACCTGCTCACCATCAAGACGCATGTGGACCCCAAGCCCGAGCTGGTCGCCCACCTCACCCCGGGCGGCGGATCCGGCGGCACCGACGCCGAGCCGGAGGAAAAGAAGAAGCTCCCCGCCCTGTGGATGTCCCTGACGCCCGTACTGCTGCCGATCGTGCTGATCGTCATCAGCTCCTACGTCGTCGACATGCTGGAGATCGACAACGTCTTCGGCTCGATCGTCGCCTTCGTCGGCAACCCCACGCTGGCGCTCTTCATCGGCTGCCTGGCCGCACTGCCCCTGTTCGGCGGACGCTGGCGCGACAAGGAGACCGTCAACGACCTCTTCGAGGCGGGACTGCGCCTCGCCGCCATGCCCGTCGCCCTGACCGGCGTCGGCGGAGCACTGGCCGCAATCATCCGCGACACCGAGGTCGCCGAGTCGGTCGCCGACATGATCAGCGACTGGGGACTCTCCCCGATCATCGTTCCGTTCCTGGTCGCCGCCGCGATCTGCACCATCACCGGCTCCAACATCCTCGGCGTGATGACCGCCGCGGCCATCATGGAGCCGCTCGCCGAAGGACTCGGCGTCTCGATGCTCGCCGTCTACCTCGCCTGCGGCACCGGCGCCCAGATCATGAAGCACGCCAACTCCTCCGGCTTCTGGGTCACCACCACGCTCTCCAACATGACGGTGGGCCAGGGCGTCCGCTCGATCGGCGTGGCCTCCGCCCTCTCCGGGGTCACCGGCGGCGCGATCGTCTATGTGCTGTACGTTCTCGGCTTGATATGACGAAGTCCTGACGCTCGATCGGGCGAACCCGCCGCCCCGCCGCCCCGCCGCCCGCTCTCTTTCGACCCGCTCGGTCGAAGGAGAGCGCGGCGGGGCTGCCCACACAGTCCGCAACTCCGCACCGCCGAGCAGCCCCCGTACCCGTCCCGGTTTCGCACTCGCACTCGCACTCGCACTCGCACTCGCACTCGCACTGGAGGAAGCATGCCGCCCGAAGACAGCCGCGGCGCCACCCTCATCCCGGACCAGCGCCGCGAGTTGCTCGTCACGCTGCTGCGCGAGCACACCGTGCTGAGCGTCCAGCAGCTCACCGAGCTGCTCGACGTCTCGCACATGACGGTCCGTCGCGACATCGCCGCCCTGGAACGCCAGGGCAGGGCGGTTTCGGTGCCCGGCGGCGTACGCATCGCGGGCCAGCTCCACCAGGAGCCGAGCCTCGCCGACAAGAGCACCATGGACACCCCCGCCAAGCTCGCCATCGCCGAGCTGGCGGCGACCTTCCTGCACGACGACACCACCGTCTACCTCGACGCCGGCACCACCTGCCAGGCGCTGATCCCGCACCTGGTCAGGCGTCGTGGCATGACCGTGGTCACCAACGACTTCACCGCCGCGGCCACCTTGATGGCCACCCCCGAGGTGGAGGTCATCCACACCGGCGGGCGGGTCGAGCCCGCGAACCGCTCGGCGGTCGGCGGCCTCGCCGCGGCCACCCTCGGCCAACTCGCGCTGGACATCGCCTTCGTCTCCACCAGCTCCTGGGACCTTCGGCACGGCGTCACCACTCCGTCCGCCGCCAAGGTGGAGGTCAAACGGGCCGCCATGGCCGGCACCGCCCGCACCGTACTGGTCGGCGGCAGCGCCAAGTACGGCTCGTTCGGCATGTACCGGGTGGCGGAGCTGGAGGACTTCGACGCGATCGTCACCGACGCGGGCCTGCCCACCACCGCCCGCGACGCCCTGGCCGCCAAGGACATCGACACCCTCGTCGCCGAACTCCCCACCCCGCCCGCGGACTCCCCGTAACCCGACCGGCACCGCCGCCCCCGTCCGCCCGACCACACACCCCGTACACACGGAAAGGGCCGGGTCAGATGTCTCTGACCCGGCCCTTTTCCGTATGAGCCGCCTAGGGGAGTCGAACCCCTGACCTACGCATTACGAGACCGAGAGCGATCGTGTTACGTGGTGCTCCGCCGCGCTGTCCGGTGACGTTTTCCCTGATCAGAGCATGTGCGACGGGTTGACCTGTGCCACCCCGTGATGCACGGTCCAAAGGCGTCTGTCCACCGGCTGTCCACCGACGGAGCCGCTTCGGGGCCGCCAGAGAGACCACTCGGAGTGGTAGGCCTAGCTGCTCAGGGAACCTGCGGCACGGCCGGACGCCTTGTCGGCCCCATACAAACCACGGTTGCCCGAAGACCCGGTCCAAAACGCACACGTGCGTGTCAGCCCAGATCTTGGCGAATGCGATGGAGGTAGGCATCGATCTGCCCCAAACCGGGCCAGTCGCTCCCCCGCAGGCGGGAGGTCTCCGATCGGAGCCGGTCGCCTACGTGCATTGCTTGCGGGAGGCTTTCCGCCGCGGCATGCAGACTCATCAATCGTGCGAGGGCGTCCAAGTAGCGGTTGACGGCGTCCTCGTCGTCGGGCGTGGGCATGGCCTCGCTGACGCGGTCGAAGGCTTGGATGGCGGCGGTGGCTTCGCCGAGTTCCATCCGGCACTGCGCGGCGTAGTACCAGCACAGCTGGGCTTGCTCGTCGTGGTCGCCATAGCGGTCGGTGTAGTGGCGGGCGAGCGGCTCGAAGAGCGCGAGGGCCTCACGGTGGCTTCCGGCCAGGAACTTCACCTGGGCGAGGCTGAACTGCATGTCTTCTTTGAGCTCCGGGTCAGCGGCTCTCGCGATGGCTTCGGAGAGTGCGTCGGCCGCCTGGGTGAACTGACCATCCTGAGCCAGTCGCGCTGCCCGGTCGGAGACCACGTCCGCCTCTTGCTCGGTCAGTGCGGCGGGGCCTGGCTCCAACCCCTGCGGTGCGGCAGCCAACGAGGGCGTGAGCGGCGAGGGAACGACGAGGGTGGGGGTGTACGAGGCGGCGGCACTGGGGCTGGGCACCCGGCCCCCGAAGGGGCGCAGGAACGGGAGACGGGGGTCGAGGATGCCCTCGTCGGTCGCGGCGGGGGCACCGGTGGAGGCGCGGACGAAGGGCAGGAGGGTGTCGTAGACCTCCATCGCGTCCATGCGCTGCTCGGATTCCTTGGTGAGCATCCCCAGCAGGAGCTTCTCGATGTCGGCTGGCACATCCGGGCGCAGGGCGCGGATGAGCGGGGGCGGGGTGTGGACGTGGTGCCACATGTGGGAGCGGCTGTCGTCGGGGGTGAACGGCGGTTTGCCGGTGAGGAGTTCGTGGAGCACGCAGGCGAGGGCGTAGACGTCGGCGGCGGGGCCGACAGCGTTGGCCAGGCTCTGTTCCGGGGACATGTAGGGCGGGGTGCCCACGGTCATGCCGACCTGGGTAAGGCGGGGCAGGGTGCCGACTCCACGCAGGGCGGCGACGCCGAAGTCGAGGACCTTGACCACGCCTCCGGGGGTGAGCATCAGGTTGGACGGTTTGATGTCGCGGTGAACGACGTCGTGACGGTGCACGGTGTCAAGGACGGAGGCGATCTGGGCCCCGACGGCCGCGGCCCAGGAGACGGGGACCGTCTCGTTTTCGTAGTCGGTCTCGTCGATGAATGTCTGCAGTTCGCGTCCCTGCAGGAGCTGCATGACGACGAAGAGCCGTCCGCTGGCCTCGTCGGTTCCGGTGTCGTAGACGGCCGGCACACCCAGGTGCTCGATGCCGGCGGTGATCTGGACCTCGCGCAGAAATCGGGCGCGGCGGGTCTGCAGGGTCTCCTCGAAGGCCGCGCCTTGGAATCCGGGCGGGACCGGGCTCTCGGCCAGCATCATCTTGACCGCGACCCGGCGGTCCAGGCGCTCGTCGTACGCCTGCCAGACCTCGCCCATACCGCCCGCGCCGATGGGCGTGTGCAGCCGGTACCGGCCCGCGATCACGCGGGCCGGTACGCCGGCGTCGAAGCTCGGCGTGCCGCCCTGCACCATGCGAGGTCCCTCTCTGTGCGGTCGGAGCGTGACCACCCCGTTCGGCCTCTTGTCTGACGTGTCGCAGAGCACAGGCTATGCGGTCGGCGGTTCCGCCCGACGGCTTCCGGACGACTTGAGCTCGGCGGCCCGCTGCTCGGTGGCACGGCGCTCGGCCTCGCGTCGGACCGGGCGTCGGATGAGCTGGTACGCCTGCTGGGTCGCGACCTGCTTGAACAGGCGGTTGACGTCGGTGTCGTCGAAGTAGCGGACCATCAGGGCGTCGTTGGACGCTGCCTGGTCGATGACGATCCGGTCGAGGTCCTTCTCCAGCTCCCCGCCGAAGACGTCCTGGTCCTGGTGCAGGGCGATGGCCCGGAGTTCGGGGTCCTCGCTGACGGCGACGACGAGCTGGCCGAGCAGGATCTGGTCGGTGGTGGACAGCCCGGTCCCGTACTCGTCGTTGACGGACTGGATCACCTCCGCCAGAGACATTTCCTCCGCCTCGGCCACCGCTCCGGCCGCCTCGGGCACCAAGCCAGGCAATACCTGGGCGCCCGCTGCCTCCAGGCTCAGCTCCGGAGTACCCGTCTGAACGATGCGCATGTGGCTCGGGGCGGCCGTCCCTATGTCGGCGCCAGCGCTGCGGGCGGGCGCGGGCAGGCGGCGCAGCAGAAAGCGTCCGTACTGGTAGAGCCGTTCCAGTTCGAGGTTCTCAAATCCGATCACATGGGAGAGCCAGCCGTACGCCTTGGTGTAGGAATCCAGAGCGCGGCGGAACTCGGAGGCGGTGTCCGGTTCTGCAGCGTTGAGGGCGTTGAAGCGGTCCAGCGCCGGCTGCAGGTAGCCGTAGAGGCGGGCGTGGGCCTTCATGATGGCGGTGTCGGTGGCCGAGCCGCCCTGAAAGGCTGCGAAGTAAGCGGTGACGAAGGCGTCCATCTCGGCTTCCACCAGGAGCTGGTAGGCCATCACCTCACGTTCGCGGTCGAACAGCAGGTTGGGGTCGGTGGGCTCGCTGACCGACGCCTCGTAGTACTGCTGGAAAGCCTGCTCGATGTCCTCGGGCCGGTTGGCGAAGTCGAGGATGAACAGGTCCTCGGTGCTCTTGAGCCGGTGGGTGCGGTTGAGCCGAGAAAGCGTCTGTACCGCAGCCAGGTTCGCAAGGATCTTGTCCACGTACATGGTGGTCAGCAGCGGCTGGTCGAAGCCGGTCTGGTACTTCTCAGCGACGACGAGGATGCGATGCTCGGGCTTGGGGACGGAAGGCGGGTTCGGGTCGTCCGCGCGGGTGTAGCCGAAACGTGCCGGCAGTTCGCGTTCGGGGAAGCCGTTGAGCTTGGGCTCGGTGTACTCGATCCCGTCGAGGGTCAGAGCCCCGGAGAACGCAACCAGCGTGCCGCAGTCGGTGAAGCCCCGCTGGTCGATGTAGGCCCGCATGGCCTGGTAGAGCCGTACGGCGTGGTCACGGCCGGAGGTGACCACCATCGCCTTGGCTCGGCCGCCGAGTCGCGGGCTGGAGTGCGCGCGGAAGTGGTCGACGATGATCTTCGCGCGGGAGGCCATCGACGCCTCCGACATCAGCGCGGCTCGCACTAGCCGCGAACGGGCCTTGCGCGGGTCCACCTGCTGCTCCGCCTCCTCGGCGGCGGCTTCCTGGAGCTTGAAGTACGTGGCGTAGGTGATGTAGTTGCCGAGCACATCGAGGATGAAGCCCTCCTCGATGGCCTGCCGCATCGAGTAGACGTGGAACGGTCCCTTCTCCTGCTCCCCCGAGCCGGGATTGGCGTAAGGAGTGCCGAAGAGGTCGATCGTCTTCGCCTTGGGCGTGGCCGTGAACGCGAAGAAGGACAGGTTCGGTTGCTTGCCGCGCGCCAAAGCCGCGGCCGTCAGCGGGTCGCCGTCCTCGTCCACCGCGTCCGAGCCGAGACGTCCCAGCGCCTTCTTCAAGGCCGCCGCGCTTTCCCCACCCTGCGAGGAGTGCGCCTCGTCAATGATCACCGCGTAGCGCTGTCCACCAAGCCCTGCAACCTTGTCCAGGACAAAGGGGAACTTCTGCACTGTAGTAATCACGATCCGGGCAGTCGGCCCGGTCAGCGCGTCCGCGAGCTGCTGGGAGTTCTCGTCGATCCGCACGACCACGCCAGCCTTGTGGTCGAACTGGTGGATAGTGTCCTGAAGCTGCTTGTCCAGCACCCGCCGGTCGGTGATGACGATGATCTTGTCGAAGACCAGCTTGTTCACTCCCAGACCGGAGGCGAGCGCGGCGGGCGCGATCTGCCCAGGGTCGTGGGAGGTGTGCAGGCTGGACAGGTGGTGCGCGAGCCAGGCAATGGTGTTGGACTTGCCCGAGCCGGCGGAGTGCTGGATCAGGTAGTTTTCCCCCGCCCCGTGGCGAGCCGCGTGCGCGATGAGTTTGCGCACTGCGTCCCACTGGTGGAACCGCGGGAAGATCAACGGTTGCGTGTGCGCGCTACCCGGCTTGTGCGACGGCGCCCGTCCGGCCTTCGCCGCAGCGTCCTCGACGTGCAGGAACCGCTGGAGCAACTCCAGCCAGTTGACCCGCGCCCACACCTCGTCGAAGAGGTAGGAGGTGGGGTACTTCCCATCGGTCGACGCCGGGACGTTGCCCGCGCCACCGATCTGGCCAGGGCCACCAGAGCCGGTGTTGAACGGGAGAAAGCGGGTGGCGTCGCCGGCCAGGCGGGTCGTCAGGAAAGCCAACGTCGGATCGACCGCAAAGTGAACCAGGCTGCGCTTTGCGAAGAACAGTTCCTTCGGGTCGCGGTCGCGGCGGTACTGCCGCTTGGCGTCTTCAACGGTCTGGCCGGTCAGCCCGTTCTTCAACTCCACCGAGGCGACGGGGAGTCCGTTTAGGAAGAAGGCCATGTCGAGGCTATCGGCCGGCCGCGATGACGAGTAGTGGAACTGGCGCACGAAGGTGAGCCGATTGGCGTCGTACTCGGCGAGAGCGTCGGCGGCGAGCGTGTGCGCAGGACGGAAGTACGCAAGCTGGATCTTCACGTTGCGGTCATTCACGCCCCGACGCAGCACATCCAGCAGGCCGCGCGAGTCAATCTCCCGCGCCACGCGCTTCGCGAACCGGCCGATGGCCTGCTCTTCGTCCTCGCCGTAGGCTGCCTGAAGCGCCAGCCACGCGTCGTTCTGAGACGCGCCGAGGAACGCGGCCAGCTCGGAGGTGTCGATGCCGAGCGTGGGGTTGTAGGTGTTCGACAACCCGCGCTGCCAGCCGCTGCGCAGTAGCGCCGCTTCCACGGCGTTTTCGAATGCCTTCTCGGTGTATACGCGGGCGTCGTTCATCTGAATCCCCCTCAGAGGTTGCGGTCGTGCGTGGGGCGGGCGGTGGTGACGTCGAGCTGGCCGGTGACGGCAGCAGTGATCAACGCTTGGCGACTCTCCGAGAGCAGCGCGGAAGACGTCTCGATCGCAGCCCTGGTGGCTTCGATACGCCGCTCCTCAGCTGTGAGATCAGCCGTGATTCGCACTTGTTGTTCAACAGGAACAGATGGGACGTGGATTTCCTTGATATCTTCGGACCTCAACTTGATGGTCTGCCCCGATTGCCCCCGCATCAGCAATGACATAAATCCTCTCACCGGGCGGCTACGCAACATCAAGGCCACAAACTCAGGACTCCATTCACGGTCTGTGCGGATACGATAGAGGAGGTCACTGAGGAGGAGATTTCGCCCCTCTGTATTGGCTACTGTAGACACCCCGACGTGTTCGGTCGACCCACTTCCGCGCGTCATAAGGAGATCACCATCAAGGATCCGGTATCGCAAATCGGGGTGCAGGCCACCGGGTAGCCGCTTGTGCTCCATGGGACGAAAGACGCCTGAGCTCACCGAGCTCGTCTTCAGCACTGCCCACTCGTCCGGCCCGGCGGGTGCATCTTCGCACTGCGGGCTCCACCCTTGCTCAACAGAGCGAACGACCCTGCGGAGACGGACAATTCCATGCTCCGCGATCATGCTCTCCACTCGGGCAGCCAGGCTCGACGTCCACAGCTCTTTGAGGCGGTCGAGCTGACGCTTACGGGCGTCGAGGAGAGCGTCGATATACCCAATCTCAGCGTCGAGGAAGTCAGCAATGCGTCGCTGCTCGCCTACAGGAGGAATCTTCACTGGAAGCACTCGCAGCAGGTCATTATCGATTTCCACCTGCCCTGGGCGCACCCCACGCGATAGCGAGGCAAATTCCGTTGCATAGATTCCCGAACGAAGAAGCCAGTTCAGAAAACGACCTTCCTCGCGATGGTTCGGGCGAAAGCAAATGTAGTGACCGGAGACGATGCCACGATATTTAGAGATGCCGACCGACCCTTGCCAAGCCTTCATCCGATTCACCACCAGCCACCCTGGGCCGATTAGCTGGTAAATGTTACGGTCAGGCGCAGCTTTGTTGAAATTGTCGTCTCGGCTTTCCCGCTTCACTACACCATAGTCGCGATAAACGCTCAATAGTTCCTCATATGGATGCCCGACGTCTTTAATACGGTCAAACATCGCCCAGAGAGGAACCGTGCGCCAGCCCGAGGGCCAGGCAACGGATGAGAGAATCGACTGATCAATTCGCGCCGAGTTCACCCTGTCACCTCTCCCAACAGTGCCTGAATTTCCGCCTCCAACGACTTTAGTTCTGCGCTAATCTCCATCAGAGGCCGCGGTGGCGTGTAGGTGTAGAACTGGCGCGTGAAGGGGATCTCGTACCCCAGCTTGAACCGCTCCATCTCTTTCGTCTTCGGGTTGCGGGTCTCTGCGATCCAGGCATCCGGGACGTGAGGCAGCACCTCGCGGGCGAAGTACTCGTCAATGTCCTCGCCGAGCGGGACGTTCTCGTTGTCGCGCAGGTCGGGGTCAGGCTCGGGTTTGCCCTTAACAAGCTGGACCTCGCCTTCTGGATCGGTCACGCCCACCGCGTCGCGCAGGGCCTTCTGGAACGGCGCGGCAGAGGGCCACAGCACGCCGCCAGCCACCATCGCCGTCCGCAGGGCGTCCCATGCCTCAGCCTTGGTGGCCCACTGCGAGCCGAGCAGCGGCTTGAGCGCGGCCAGCAACAGCTCCACCGCCACCTCGTTCCCGACCGCCTTCTTCACGGCGGCCGACGCACCGAGCTGAGCGAGGCTGTCCTCGGTCAGCTCGAAGCGGAGCTTGAGCGGTCGGTCCACGGTGATGCGTTGGTAGCCGAAGTTCCGGTTGGCGAATAGCTTCACCCGTCCATGGTCCGGATGGTTCTCGTCGCTGGCGATGCTAAGCGCGTCGCGGTAGATCGCGCCGATGTGTCCAATCTGCGCCCTCGTGATCCTCTTGCGCTTCTCGCCGAGGCCCTTATGCATCTTGGACCACTGGTCGCGTGCGTCGAGCAGGATCACGTGCCCCTTGCGATCGGCGGGCTTGCGGTTCGTGACGATCCAGAAGTATGTGGAGATACCCGTGTTGTAGAAGAGCTGGTCTGGAAGGGCGACGATCGCCTCCAGGTAGTCGTGCTCGATGATCCACCGACGGATTTCCGACTCGCCTGACCCCGCGCCACCCGTGAACAACGGGGAGCCGTTGAAGACGATGGCAAGGCGGGTACCGCCGACCTCATCGCCTGCCGCGTCCTTCTTGAGAGGCTGCATCTTGCTCATCATGTGCTGCAGGAACAGCAGCGAACCGTCATTGATCCGAGGCAGGCCGGCTCCGAAGCGGCCGCCGAATCCGCGGTCCTCGTGCTCCTGGCGTACGACCTTCTCGACCTTCTTCCACTCCACACCGAAGGGTGGGTTGGCGAGCATGTAGTTGAAGGTCTCGCCGTCGTGGCCGTCCTGGCTGAAGGAGTTGCCGAAGCGGATGTTCTTGGCCGTGTGGCCCTTCAGGAGCATGTCGGAGCGGCAAATCGCGTACGACTCGGCGTTCAGCTCCTGTCCGAACAGGTTGACACGCACACGCGGGTTCAGCCTGCGGATGTGCTCTTCAGCTGCCGAGAGCATGCCGCCAGTGCCGCAGGCCGGATCGAGGATCTTGACGACCTGGCCCTCCCCCGTCAGCCGGTCGTCGTCCGGGGCGAGCAGCAGCTCGACCATCAGCTCGATGACCTCGCGCGGGGTGAAGTGCTCACCGGCGGTCTCGTTGGAGGCATCGGCGAACTTACGGATCAGTTCCTCAAAGACGTAGCCCATGTCGTGGTTGTCCACGGCCCCGAAGCTCAGGTCCAGGCCGGCGAACTTCCGCACCACCTGGTAGAGCAGATCGGCGTTGTCCAGACGGTCGATCTGAAGGTGGAACTCGTAGCGGTTGATGATCTCGGTGGCCTCCGAGGAGAATCCCCGGATGTAGTCCTTGAGGTTCTTCGCCACATTGGCCGCGTCGCTGCTGATGGTGTCGAAGGTCTGCTCGGAGAGGTTGTAAAACTTCAGCTTGGAGGCTGCCAGCAGCAGTCCGTCCATGTTCTCTCCGGTGTAGGAGGCCGCCCGGTCCCACACCGCCTGGCGGGTCGGGGCCATGACACAGTCCAGCCTGCGCAGCACCGTCAGCGGCAGGATGACCTTTCCGTACTCCGAGCGCTTGTAGTCGCCGCGCAGCAGATCGGCCACCGACCAGATGAAGTCAGCCAGTTCCTGGTTCTTGCTCAAAGCATCCTGTCCTCTCGCCCCACTGCGGCGTGTCCGTCGTTCGTCATACTTTGGTGTTCAGCCTTGCCGCCGTCATAGGCTGGCGGCGGATCGAGGGCACCTCCGGTGAGCCCGTCGCGGGCGAGCCGCGCAGCCCGGTCGCCCATTTTGGCGAGTTCGGCAAGTTCGTGCTCGAACGCGCCCAACGAGCGAAAGGCGTCGCCGTAGCGATGCTGTCGCTCAACGTCCATGCGGGGTAGGCGCGCCGCCTGCAGGTCCGCTCGGAACGTACCCGAGGAGGACGTGCTACGACGGACGTTCGCCGTGCTGCGGGCGAATCCACGCACGTAGTCGGGGTCCACCTGGTCGCTGACGGAGATGAGCTCGTCACCGTCCAGGCTGACCAAGCCGGCGGCCAGCAGGTCGCTCACCGCCACCGGGACGCTATCGTCCAGGGCGTCGGCTCGGCCACGTGGTGGCAGCTCGGGAAGCAGCGTCCGAAGGCGGCGCAGGCGCGTGTCGAGTTCCTCGCGCAGCTTGGCGTACTCCACCGCGTAGTCGGGTTCCGGCTCGCGTACGTAGCGGCTGGGAGTGAGGTCCACCTCGTTGTCCAGCAGATCGATCAGCTGCACCTCCGCCTCCTGGTGCGGCTGAGGGGCCCACGGTCCGTCCGGGCTGTTGGCGCTGAGATCAACCATGCGTACGGTCCCCGCCGCCCGCCCAGTGCCCGAGGGACGGCTCAGCAGCCACAGGTGTAGCGGAAGTGCATGACTGGCAGCGAGGCCGGACGGTAGAGCCACCACCGCGGCGACGCAGCCGCGACGCACCAACTCCGCCCGGATCCTGCGACCCGAGCGGCGATGGGCGACCGATGCTGGCAGAGCCACTACGGCTCGCCCGCCGGGTGCCGTGTGGTGGTAGCAATGCTGAAGCCATGCGAGTTCGCTCTCCCCGCGTGAGGGCACACCGGCCTCCCAGCGCGGATCGACGAGCAACTGTTCGCGGCCCCAGTCGGCCACGGCGGTCGGCGGCTCGCACACGACCAGGTCTGCGCGGAGATCGGGGAACGCGTCAGCCCGCAACGAGTCGCCTGCCGCGACCTGAACCGGCGCCGCCGTCCCAGTGGCGGCCAAGGCCGCACGCACCTGAGCTACGCGTGCTGCATCCGCCTGTGTGTCCTGCCCCAGCCTGCTCTGGACCGCACCGTCGCCCACTGCAACGAGGAGCGATCCGATGCCGCACGCGGGGTCAAAGACGGTGCCTGCGGTCTCACCGGCGAATTCTCGGACCGCGCGAGCCAGCCGCAGTGTCGAGGCCCCGTCCAACGCGGCGCGCGCTGTGGACTCCAGCAACCGGGCTACCAAAGCGTCCATCACCTCGGTGGGCATCCGGTCGGCGACCAGCCCGTCCACCGCCTCGCGGGCGGTCTGGTCGGTGAGTGCATCCGCCTCACGCAGGAGATGTTCCCCGACATCAGCCAGCGCCCTGATCATTTCCTCGCCATAGCTGCCACGCAGCGACTGCCAGAGCCGGACCTCCACACTGACCTCTCGCCCTTCGCGCTGCCCTTCCAGCCACTGCCGTACCTCGGCGAGCGAGAACAGGGGACTCGCCGAGGTGCCGCCGACAGGCGCGGGAAAGTCCGAACGGCGCCTGCGCCAGTTGGACACTGCGGCACGCGTCACGCCCGCCAACCGTGCGATCTCCGCAGCGGTCGCCGTGGCATCGGATACCTCGTTTCCTCCGGACATGACACGACCGTACACCGGAAGCTCTTGATCGCCAAGTTACATTCAGTTGACGGCGCTAACGCGGCCCTGTTCACTGGGTATCACGCGCCAGGAACTCCGACGCACCGCGCAGCGCCCAACGCGCGGGAGGTCCGGGCACGAGCACGAGTCACGCGGACCGAATAAGACGACCCCGCGGGCATCGACCTCCGACACCTCGCTTAGAAGGAGCCTGACGTGACCGCCAAGGAGAAGAGCAGCACCGGCACCCGCAAGTCCACGCTGCACCGACTCACCGTTCCAAACGGCGGCGAGGTAGAACTCCGCACTCTCGTGCGCCCCCACTATCTCGACAGACCCGGTTACCAAGTCCGCGAGTTCGCCCGGGAGGGCGTCACAGGACTGCTGGTGAACGGGGGAATCCCCCGGGACCGCGCAGACTGGTGCCCTGCCGTCGAGCGGATCACCGGCCTGGACGTCAACGAACGGAATCACTCCGCTGCGGGCCTGGTGCTCATGCGCACCGAGCGCGGCCTGTACGCCCTGAGTTACGGGGTCGGCCAGCACATGCTGGATCCGTACTACCGAGATGATGAGTTCGGTCTGGAGTTCGCCACCCGCTGCCTCGACGAGGACGGCATCATCAAGGTGCGCAACCAGATCATGGACGGACGAGGACGTGTCGACGAGTACTCCGTCGCTCGCGGGGAGCGTATCGACGGCTTCGGGCTCGACCGGTTCGGCGCAGTCGTCCGCCGCATCTGTGGAACGGTCAGCGGCATCCCGTTGACTTCACTGCCCTCCGGAACCTCCAAGCATGTTCGAGTCGAGTGTTCCGAGTCGACCATCAAGCTGCCGCTGGCCACCACTCCGGAGGAATTCCTCAGCGACCTGCGCGCGATCGAGGAGGTCTGCTCGCGCGCGGATCCGCTGCCCGAACTGGGCTTCGTCGATCGGCTCCGCACGCTGGACAACCGCAGCCGTAAGGCGATAGACGCCCAGGCGGTCCTTGAGCGCATGCTCGCCGACCCGAGTCACCCGCGGCTCACGCTGGGAGTTCCGGAGAGCTGCCAGGAGGGCTTCGGCTCCGCCCAGGCGTTCCGGATCACCTCGGGCAGCCGCAGCATCGACGTCACAGACCTGGCCCTTCCTGTCCTCCTCGAGTTCGTCTCGGACAAGACCGAGGGCGAGCGCCTCAAGGCGCTCGCCCAGGTACGGGTCGTCATGTTCAGCGACGACGACCTGAAAACGCCGGCCAGCGCCGCGACCACCGGCAAGGAGTGGCTCATCGCGGACGTCCCCGTGGGAACGGCGCGGTACTTCTACGGCCACGGCAAGTGGTACGAGGTGGGAGCCGGATTCCTCGAGACGTTGGAGGAAGAGCTCCGGGAGCTGCTGGGCAAGCCGTCCAGTGTCCAACTGCCCGCCTGGCCGAAGGGAGTACCGAACGCCAAAGGGCGGGACTCTCACGATGAGGACTGGTACAACAAGCAGGCGGCAGAGCAGGCGGGCTACCTCCTCTTCGACAAGAAGAACATCGTCACGGACAAGTTCAACGGTGGCGGACTGGAGGTCTGTGATGTCCTCGGCCCGGACAACCAACTGATCTGCGTCAAGAAGGCCACCAGCAGCGACGGCACCGCGCCGCTGAACCACCTCTTCGCCCAGGCAGTCACCGCCGTCGAAACCCTGCGCAGTGACGAAGCCATCCGCAGCGGCTTCCTGAGGCAGGTCGCGGACCGCACTCCCGACCACCGCCTCCTGAGCGACTTCGGCACGCTGAAGGTCGTGCTCGCCATCCTCCTCAAGGACGGAAAGGAGATCACCGTTGACTCCCTCTTCGCCTTCGCCCAGGTATCCCTTCTCCAGTCAGCACGCCGCTTGCGCGCGATGAACGCAGAAGTTGAGGTCGTCGCAATCCGACGCTGAACCACGCTGCCCGGGGAGGGACGACTCCTACGTTCACTTCGCGAGCGCCGTGACGCGTGCAGCGCCTGTCTAAGTCGGACAATCCCGACGCGGCTGATCATTTTCTCTGAACTCCCCTGCGCCCTCCACGTTGGCCGAGAACAGCGAGGCCAGAGGACCTAACGCGGCATATCGCGCGGGCATCCACTGGAATACCCGCAGGCCGGTTTCGATTGCTTCTCCTGTAGTAATCACGGAGGGGAACGATGGTGAGCGACCTGAAGCTGTTCCGGCTCGACGCCGCCGACCGGGACGTCGAACTGCCCGGTTCGTCGGTCACGCTGGAGGTAGAGCTGCAGCGCCGGGTCGAGGCCGGCCTAGAGCAGATGTTGGGCGTCAGGTTCCTGGCGTCGGAGTATCCGACCGGTCCGTGGCACCGAGGGCGGATCGACACCCTGGGGCTCGATGAGAACGGCAGCCCGGTGGTGATCGAGTTCAAGAAGGGCTCGGACAGCGGGGTGATGTCCCAGGCGGTCTCCTACCTGTCCTGGCTGGAGTCGGCGCACCATGAGTTCGAGGCGCTCGTGCGCAAGGTGCTGGGGGCGGAGGCCGCCGAGTCCGTCGACTGGCGTCGTCCGCGGATGATCTGCATCGCGGCGGGCTTCTCGCACCACGACCGGGTAGCGGTGCAGAGGTTGCCCGAGCGGATCGACCTGGTGCGCTACCGGATCTTCGACGGTGGCCTGCTGGGGCTGCTGCTCGTGGACTCCGCGACCGGCTTCCCGAGCGCTGCCTCGTCTCGCCGGGGCCGAGAGCGGGCACCCGTGGCGGACAGCGTGCCGACGGCTTCGGCGGTCTCTCCGCCTGCGGGTGGAGGAGCGGTGCCGGAGTGCCTGCGGGACCTGTACGCGGAACTGGACGAGGCGCTCACGGCATGGGGCGAGGTGGAGGTGGCGTCCCTGCGGCACTACATCGCCTACCGGCGGTTGGTGAACGTGGCGTCGGTGATCTTCCGTCCGAAGCACGAGGCGATCCTTGTGTACCTCAGACTCGACCCGGACACGGTCGAGTTGGAGGAGGGCTTCACCCGGGACATGCGCGGTATCGGACACCTCGGGACCGGCGACCTGGAGGTCCGCGTCGTCTCGGCAGCCGACTTGGAGAAGGCGGCGCCGCTGATCCGGCGGGCGTTCGAGGCGGCCTGACGTAACAGGAGGGGCGGCTGGTGCATCGGTTAGTCGATGCTCCAGCCGCCCCTCTGGCGTCTGTGGGCCGCCGGCCCTGGCCTCTCTTCGCTCGCGCGATCATGCCTCCGGTCCGGCCAGCTCGAAGTCGTCCTTCGTCAGTTCGGCCCGCAGCCGCTCCTCGGCGACGTCGGCGTAGTGCGCGGACAGCTCGACGCCCACGAAGCGGCGTCCCTCGCGCAGGGCCGCGACCCCGGTGGAGCCGCTGCCGGTGAACGGGTCGAGGACGGTGCCGCCCTCGGGGCAGACCTGGACGAGCTGCTGCATGACCTCGACCGGCTTCTGAGTGATGTGAACTCGGCCCTTGCGGGGCTGGGAGGCGATGTAGTGCCCCGGCAGGTAGAGGTCGCGGGTGTTGTCGAGGGAGCCCTTGACGCCCCAGATGATGAACTCCGAGTCCTGCTTCGGCCCGCCCTTGCGGGGCCGGCTGGACGGCTTGATCCACGGAATCGTGCCGCTCCAGGTCCATCCCGCCATCTGCAGGGCGTCGGAGGTGGTCGGCTCCTGCCGCCAGTCGGTGAAGACCATGGCGACCGCGTGCTCGGTCGAGGCCCGGTACGCCTCGGTCAGCAGTTCGGTGAGCCAGGAGCGGTAGGAGCGCTGGTCGCGGTTCTCCCCCGGAAAGTTGGCGAGGTCGTGCGCCGAGTTGCTCGTGACGTACTTGGCACGTGCGGTACGGCCGGTCCGGTCGGAGCTGGTGCGGCCCCCGGAGTTGTACGGCGGATCGGTGATCACCGCCTGGACGCTCTCGTCCGGGAGGGACTTCAGGACGGTCAGGGCGTCGCCTCGGTGCAGCGTGTAGCTCATGGGGAGGGCCTCTTTTCGGGCGCGGCGGAGTCTGGACCTGCTCCGGGCAGCGCTCAACGGCGCGCATCCGGTGCGAGGTTGCTGCGGAGGTTAACGGCGAATTCCGGCCGCGCCTAACGAGGCGGCTCCCTGCTTCGGGCCCCTGGCTGGCAGTCGTTTGGTGCGGCCGGAATCCCGGTCTACTGTCTCGCCGTGCCACCGGGAAGGAGCGCTGCTCCACCCCCGTTGAGCTGTGCTTATCCGTGCCGTCTCGTCCAATCGAGCAGCGTCGGAGGCATGTTGCCCATCTGCCCGCGAGCGCCGTGAGGAGGCCCCTGTGCACTGCCTGAGATTACGAGCGCGGCTGGCTGCCGCGCATGACCTGAAACCGGCGTCCGGGAGCTACCAACTCCTCTGACCCGGGCCCGCCGAGAGGCGGATACACATCGGCGCGGTGCCGACGGCTTTGCACGAGAAGTCGGCACCGCGTCTCCTTCGAACACCGAGGAGCCGCTGCGATGCAGCATGCCCTGACCCACCAGCGCCCCGACCCACCTCCGTCGCCCCGTCCGCACCGCCGTCGCGCTGAACGGCGGCGGCCGTGAAGAAGACGACGGGAGCCCTCGTCGGTCTGTGCGCCACCGGACCGCTCCTGCTGGCACTGCCGATCCTCGGCATCGGCGCCGGGACCGCCTCGGCCTCGTGCTCGACCGACGGTGCACAGGGTGTGGACGCCTCCGCAGTCGCCAAGCAGGTGAAGGCCATCCTGGACGGCGGCGACAAGGGCTCGGTCTCCGTGCCGGGTCTGGACGCGCCTGCCGACCAAGTGCCCAACGCCAAGACGATCCAGGCCACGGGCGTCGCGATGAACGTCCCCGCCCGAGGGCAGGTCGTCGCCCTGGCGACCGCGCTGCAGGAGAGCGGCCTGCGGAACCTGACCTACGGCGACCGCGATTCGCTGGGCCTCTTCCAGCAGCGGCCGTCTATGGGCTGGGGCACAGCCAGCCAGATCCTCGATCCGGTTCACGCCAGCACCAAGTTCTACGAGGGGCTCAAGAAGGTCTCCGGCTGGCAGTCCCTCTCTGTTACCCAGGCCGCGCAGGCGGTACAGAAGTCGGGCTTCCCGGAGGCGTACGCCAAATGGGAGCCGCTGGCCACCGCCCTGCAGAAGGCCATCGAGCCCCTGCTGCAGAAGGCTGGCGGCGCATCGCCTAGCCCATCGCCGTCCGGCTCTGCCGACACCGGCAGCCCCTCTCCCGATTCCGCGGGGGGTTGTTCAGCGGACGGCGACGGGACGGACTTCGGCACCATCCCGGCGGGCGCCCTGCCGGACGAGTACAAGATTCCCGCCTCCGCGCTGCCGAAGGTACAGACGGCGATCCGGTGGGCGCTCGGCCAGCTCGGTACCCCGTATCAGTGGGGCGGCACGTGCACCGACTCCCACGGCAAGAACCCGATGGGCCGCTGCGACTGCTCCTCCCTGATGCAGGGCGCGTACAAGGCCGCCGGGGTCGCCCTGACGCGGACCACGTACACGCAGGTCAAGGACGGCAAGGCCGTCTCGGTCGATGCCCTCAAGCCGGGCGACCTCCTCTTCAGCGAGGGGACGGCCGCCGTACCGGAACACGTCGGGATGGCGATCGGGCAGGGCCTGATCGTCCACGCCCCGCACACCGGTGACGTCGTACGGATCACCACCGTCGCGTCCTGGAAATCGCGGATTCTCGCGGCCCGCCGAGTCGTCTGACCGGCGCTCCTCCCCCTCCTCACCTCCCCTCGCACCGCTGGTTCGCCCCTCCGGGCGTTGGCGTGCGTCCATTCGAACTGGAGTTCCCATGTATCTCGCTGAACAGGTCATACAGCTCGCCTACGACCCCGGAATCAAGCCCAACGAGGGCGGGCTCCCTGGCCTCAACGTCCTCAAGCAGGTGATGGGCTCGATCAACTTGTTCGGACTCATCGCCGTGGTCGGAGCCCTCGCCGTCAGTGCCGGCGTGTGGGCCTGGGGTCACCACTCCGGTGGTCACCAGGCCGAGGCGAACGGGAAGAAGGGCGTGCTGGTCAGCGCGGGCGCGGCCCTTCTTCTCGGTGCGGCCAACGGTGTAGTGGCGTTCTTCTCGACGCTCGGGACGCAGGTCCACTGATGGCTCAGCACTCCACCCACCCCGGCGGCGCATCTCGCGTGCGCCGCCGGGCGCTGCTCGGCACTGCCGTCCTGGCGGTGCTCGTCGCCCTCGCCGGCCTGGCCGCCTACCTCACCCGCGAGGGCCGAAGCCCCTCCGATACCGCTTCCCCACCACCGAGTTCGCCCACGGCATCCTCGTCACCCGCGGCACCGTCCGGGCCACACATCAGGCCCCGCGCTCTGCCCGTTCCGCCGAAAACCCACGACCCGATCACGTACGGGAAGGCCGCCGCCGCAGCGCTGTGGTCGTACGACACCCGCGCATACTCGCAGCCCGAGCTGCGCAAGGCGCTGCACGGCTGGCTGACCACGGAGTCGAAGTACGCCGACCCGGCCTCCGTCGACCAGGCGGTCCCCTCGGCCGTGCTGTGGAAGGAGATGGCGGCCAACAAGCAGGTCGCCACCGCCAAGATCAACGAGGGGCACTTCCCGCACGCCTTCACCCAGGCCCTCCAGGACGACCCCGGGGCGATCACCCAGGCGTACGTCTACGCCGTCACGGTCTCCGGCAAGCAGTCGATTCGCTGGAAGGGCTCGGCCGCCGGCGGCGCGGAGAGCCGGTCCACCACCCTCGCGGTCCAGTGCCGACCCAACCACCCCTGCGCCCTGGTCGGCGTCATGCCGTCCGTCGCGCCCTGACCCTCGCCCCATAACGGAGGTACGACCCATGGGAGTCTGCGACTTCCCGCTGATGGACAAGGTGTGCGGCGCTGTCGACTTCGCCACCAACCCCGCCGGCACAGTCACCGACGGTCTCGGCGCGTGGATCGCGAAGTCGGCGGGCGAGCTGGCGTCCAGCGCGGCCGACCTGGCCGCCAAGGCCGTCAACAAGACGACGGCCATCGACCTCAACGCCGGGTGGTTCCGCGACAACTACGAGCTGCTGCTGCCCATCGGCCTCGCCCTGACCGTCGGCATCTTCTGCATCCAGCTCATGACCGCTGCCTGGCGTCGAGACGAACGTGCCCTCGCCAAGGCGGCGTTCGGCACCATGACCGGAGTCCTGTTCAGCTTCTCCGCCATCGCTTTCACGACCGTCGCCATCACCGTGGTGGACGCGCTGTCCGACGGCCTCTTCAAAGCCGCCAACACCTCGATCGACGACGCGATCCGTCGTGTGATCAAGGTTGATCAGATGGGGGCCATGTACGGCCTCGGCTGGGGTGTGCCCGCGCTGGTGGCCTTCGGGTGCGCGATCGGCGCCTTCCTCTACTGGGGCGTGATGGTGGCCCGCAAGGTCGGCGTCCTGATCATGGTCGCGCTCGCGGTGTTCGCCGGGGCGGGCGGCGGCTGGGAAGTCGCCAAACGGTGGCGGCGCGGCTGGATCGAGGCCACCGGCACCCTGATCGTCTCCAAGCTGTTGATGACCGTGGTCTTCCTGATCGGCGTCTCCGCCATGGGCAAGACCGACGCCAGCGACGGAATGGCGGCTCTGTCCGACGCGATGGCCGGCATCGTCGTGATGGTCCTGGTGTTGCTCTGCCCCTACGCGACGTACAAGTTCGTCCACTGGGCCAGCGACGGCGGCGGCCACGACGACATGCACCGCACCGGTGTCGCCGGCATGGCGGTCGCCGCAGGAGCCGCGAAGACCGCAGGCAGCCTCGCGCTGCGGGCCGGTACCGGCGCCCCCGCTCCGCAGGGTCCGAACCAGGTCCCCGGCGCGGGCACCGATGGCGTCGCCTCCGGCATCAACCCCTCCGGCGGCAACCTCAGCAAGGAGGGCATCGACGCCGGGCCGCCCAAGCAGCAGACCCGCTTCCGGTACGGCGAAGACCCGGACGCGAGCGGCGACAAGGGCCGGGCTCTGATCCAGCGCCCCGGGATCCCGACGCTGATCACACGTCCTGGTGAGGACGAACCGGAAGGGTCCGCATCGGCTGCCCAAGGCGTTGCGGGCGGCTCCGGTCACCTCGCAGCCGCATCGGCTCCGGGCGGCGACATGACCTCCATGCCGCCGGCCGACCCCGGACCTTCGGCCTCGGGCACTCCGGCGTCCGGGTCCGGACCGTCGGCCACCGGCTCCGCGACGCCGACGAACTGGGTGTATCCCACCCAGCCGCCGTCGGGTTCCTGACCCACATCCCCGGGGGCGGGCCGCACTCCACGGCCCGCCCCCGCCTCCCACCAGCAGGAAGGTTTCGCCATGACGTCCAGAAGAGCGCCGCGCGCCCCGTCCTCCGCCCGCTCTCACCGTCTGGAACCACCATGTCCGGCAAGCACCAGTCCTCCACGCCCACCGTGAAGTTCCCACACCGCAGCAGGCGCGGCGTCCTGCTCGGCCTGTCCGTCCCGCAGTTGGTCGTCGCCGGGCTCACCGGCCTTCTCCTTCTCGCCGTGATCCTCGCCCGCGGTGTGGTCGGCGCCCTCCAGCTCATCCCGCTGTGGGCCGTGATCGCTCTGCTCGTCTTCGTCCGCCACCGAGGCCGTGCTCTGGCGGACTGGGCCCCGATCGTCGTCCGGTACGCGCTGCGCCGGATGCGAGGCCAGCTCGTCTGGCTCACCCGGCCCTCTCGCCGGCCGACCCGCGAGGGACTGCTCCACCTTCCCGGCACCGCTGCCAGCCTGCGCGTGACCACTGCTCCCGACGGCAAGTACGGCGCCGTCCACAACCCGCACACCGGGACGCTGACCGCGGTGGTCAAGGTCTCCTCCCGCGCCTACGCCCTGCTCGACCCCGGCACCCAGCAGGCCAACGTCGGCGGCTGGGGACGCGCGCTGGCAGCTCTCGCCCGTACCGGGCAGATCGCCCGCATCCAGGTGATCGAGCGCACCATCCCCGACTCCGGCGACGCGCTGCGCCGCTACTGGGAAGAGCACGGCCGCCCCAACACCCCGATGGCCGGCGCGATCTACAACGAGCTGATCCAAAGCGCCAGTCCCGCAGCCGCCCCGCACGAGGCGTACGTCGCGGTGTCCCTGGACACCAAGGCGGCCCGTCGGCTGATCAACCAGGCTGGCGGCGGTCTCACCGGTGCCTTCAGCGTCCTCGCCCAGCTCACCTCCATGTTCGACCAGGCGGCGCGGACCGCCGGTCTCACCCCGACGGGCTGGCTCACCGCCCGCGAGATCGCCGCCGTGGTGCGCACTTCCTATGACCCGAAGGCGCTGGCGACACTCGACCGCTGGTCCACGGCCGGTCGCCCTGAGGCCGAGCCCGCCGCCGCCGGACCCGTCGTGGTCGTCGAGAAGGCGGACCACATCGCCACCGACTCCGCCGTGCACGCCACCTACTGGGTGGAGAACTGGCCGCGCACCGAGACCAGCGCCGGCTTCCTGCACCAGCTCCTGTTCACCGGCGGGGTGCGGCGCACGCTGTCGCTCTCCTACGAGCCGAAGAACCTCGACGCCGCCCTGCGCGACGTGCAGCGCAAGAAGTCCAGCGTGATCGCCGACGCCGCCGAACGGGCCCGGCGCGGCCAGGTCGACTCCGAGGCGGACTCGATCGAGTACCAGGACATCAAGTCCCGCGAACGCCAGCTCATCGCCGGGCACGCCGACGTCGCCCTGACCGGTCTGCTGACCGTCTCGGCCGACACCGAGGACGAGCTGCGCACCGCCTGCGCCGTCGTGGAGACCGCCGCTGTCGGCGCCCAGCTCGATCTCCGGCCGCTGACCTGGCAGCAGGCCGAGGCGTTCACCGCCGCCGCCCTGCCGCTCGCGCTCGCTGCCTGACCCTTCCCTTCGAAAGAGCACCCTCATGTCCCGCACCGCCAGCCCGACCGCGCAGGACTTCGTGCCCTTCGCCACCGCCGCGCTCGACTTCCACCGGGCGCTCAACATCCCGGGCGGCCCGCTGGTCACCACCCGGGCCGAGCTGGACGCCCTGCACGCGCACCTCGTTTCGCTGTACGGGCTGCTCGACGCCCACACCGGTCGCACCGGGCAGCTCGTCGCGGTCGAGGGCGACCAGCTCCGTACCGCCCGCACCCGCATCTGGCAGGCCGCCGAGCACCTCCACGCCGCCTACCACGCGGCGCCCCGGCCGGACTCCAGCGAGATCCCCGCACCGGAGGCGTGCCAGGCCGGCCTTCCGGAGGGAGCACCGGAACTGACCATCTGCCAGCGCCACCAGCGCACCGCTCATCTCGTCCGGCGGCGCACCACCCCGGCCGACCTGCACGCACCGTTCACCGGCCTCGTCCGCCGCTGACCCACCCCTCATCTGGAGAAACGCTCATGCCCCGTACCCGCGCCAGCGCCTCCCCCCTGTTCGTGCCCCGTAAGACGACACGCGCCGAACAGCGAGCCGCCCGAGCCGGTTTCACCGAAGCCCGCCGCCAGGCACGCCTCGCCGGAAACCCGCCCAAGCACCGCGCCGAGCAGACCCTCGACCCGGATCTGCGGCCCACCTACCCGCCCGCCGGTCGCCCCGGTCCGGCCTCCGCCCGCGGCGGCAAGCTCGCCCTGCCCGCCCACCGGATGACCACCGCCACAGCCAGTGGCGCGTACCCGTTCGTGGCCGAGGGCGGCCTGGGCGCCGAAGGGGTGTTCATCGGCCGCGATGTGCACGCGGAGGCGGCCTTCTGCTTCGACCCGTTCTCGCTCTACAACAGCGGCAGGGTGGAGGGCTTCACCAACCCCAACGCGGTCCTGGCCGGGATCATCGGCATGGGCAAGTCGGCGCTGGCGAAGTCGATCGCCACCCGGTCGATCGCCCACGGCTACCGGATCTACATCCCCTGCGATCCCAAGGGGGAGTGGACCGGCGCCTCGCAGGCCCTCGGCGGCTACAGCATCGCCCTGGGCCCGGGGCTCCCCGGCCGGTTGAACCCGCTGGACGCCCCGGCCCGTCCCGCCTCCGTGAGCGAGGAGGACTGGTTCACGGAGGTTCGCAAGCGCCGTCTGCTGCTGCTGGCCAGCCTCGCCCGCACCGTGCTGAAGCGCGACCTGCTGCCGATGGAGCACACCGCCCTCGACCTGGCCCTGGATCTGGTCGTCGCCGACGCCGCCGCCCGGGGCACGGTGCCGCTGCTCGGCGAGATCGCGCACGTACTCGGCTCCCCCGAACGCCTCGACCAGGCCCTCGGCCACCAGGCGGGGCACCTAGGTTCAGCCGCCCAGGACCTCGCCCATGCCTTGCGACGGCTCGTGCACGGCGACTTGAGCGGCATGTTCGACGCGCCGAGCACCGTGTCGTTCGACCCGACCACACCGATGCTGTCCATCGATCTCTCCCGTCTCGGCGGCTCCGGTGACGACACGGCACTGGTGCTCGCGATGACGTGCGCGAGCGCGTGGATGGAGTCAGCCCTCAGTGATCCCGATGGTGGTCGGCGCTGGGTGATCTACGACGAGGCGTGGCGACTGATGCGGCACGTCGGGCTGCTGGAGCGGATGCAGAGCCAGTGGAAGCTCTCCCGAGGGCTGGGCATCGCGAACCTCATGGTGATCCACCGGCTCAGCGACTTGCTCTCGGCGGGCGACGCCGGTTCACGCGGCCGAGTCCTGGCCGAGGGGCTCCTCGCGGACTGCAGCACGCGCATCATCTACCGCCAGGAGCCCGACCAGCTCGCCGCCGCTGCCTCTCTGCTCGGCCTGACCGGCGTCGAGACCCAGGCGGTGTCCGCCCTGACCAAGGGCCGAGGTCTGTGGAAGGTCGCAGGCCGCTCGTTCATCACCCAGCACATCCTCCACCCGGCCGAGCGGGAGCTGTTCGACACAGACGCCCGCATGGCCGCCTAGCCCAACGACCAGCACAGCAACGGGAATCGATCATGTCTGCTTCTTCCACTCCTTCCTCCGGTGACAACCAGCCGTCGCAGGCCACCGACCCTTTGGCGTGGCGACGGCACCTCCCGGCACTGGCCTCGGCCGCCGCCGGGATCAACGAGGCGTGCGACGCCTGGGACGCGGTTTCGGACTCCCTCTGCGACGCGGACGGCTGGCCGCTGGACGACAAGGTCTACGGGGACGGGAAGGTCAAGCGGGACGCCGAAGCGTGGAAGCACGCCGAAGTGTTCCTCGACCACGGACCCGAGGTGCTGGCCGGGGTCCGCGCCGCCGCCGGCCCCGACTACGTCGAGGGGCCGATCAGTGACGACCTCCGTCGGATACGCGGGATCGACACCATCCTGCTCCGGGCGGAGGAACTGCGGCACGAATGGGCCGACGTCATGGCGCTTATGGACGGTTCGCAGCCGAGCGTGCTCCACCTCTACAAGGAGCGTGCCGAGGAGCACCGCAACACCGAAGGCTGGCACTACTCACACGAACTCGGCTCCAAGGGACCGGCGTTGGTGCGCGTCGGCGAATACCTCGCTCACCGAGCGGACACCGAACGGCCGGCGCAGACCGAGCGGGCTCGCGTCGCCCTGACCCGCTCGACGCACAACGCCCCTGCCGGATCACCTGCTTCGCCCCAGCTCCCACCGGCATCGCAACCGCCAGCTCTCGGTCGCTCGCGGTGATCCCTAGCACGCAGTCACGGCAGCGCCAAACTGCCCGATCACCAGATCCTCATGGACCACCGCACTCCTTCAAGCTCCACGCCCCGTCGGCTCCCGCCGTGCGGCGGGACGTTCGCAACGGAGAACTCCACGC
Source organism: Streptomyces tardus (assembly GCF_018101125.2). Taxonomy (GTDB): domain Bacteria; phylum Actinomycetota; class Actinomycetes; order Streptomycetales; family Streptomycetaceae; genus Streptomyces; species Streptomyces tardus. The sequence goes on from NZ_JAELVF020000001.1 coordinate 1,395,093, forward strand.
ACCACGAAACCCCGCCCCCGACCGCCGTGTCCGATCCGCGTCGCCTTCAAGCCGCCCTCTGCTCCGCACTCGGGCAGCGCGGCCTGGAGGGCACCGTCGAGTATGGCCTCAGCGACTACATCGTCCACGCCGAGCTTCCCGACGGCAGTTCGCTGATCATCTCGCCCCCGCAGGAGCCACCCTCCGAGCACCCCGAGACCCCGGAAAGCTGGATGGTCACCCGCCACCGGTCCGCCGAGCCCGCCGTCTACGAGGTGATCTACGACTCCGAGCCGGACGGTCCGCATGCGCGTCACGGCGGCAGCGTGCCGGATCTCCTCTCCGCTGTCGACGCCCGCCTGGACCAGCTTGGCGTACCGACACGCCAGGAGCAGGAACGTTCCGGCGAGGCGCGCGCCGCCACCGTGCTCCCGCCCGACTCCGCTCCATCCCGGGCGAGGGTCGCTCTCGCCTCTTCGCCGTCGGTCGGCCAGCGCGTGCTCCCGACCGGTCCGCCGCCGGAGTCTTCCGCGCGGGCCGCGCCGCCGCCGGCCAGTTCCTCATCCGCTCCCCGGCTCTGACCGACCGCGATCCAGGAGTCCTCCGTGCACCGCACCCTCAGAACTGATCCGCCCGTCGCCCGCACCTGTAACCGCACCCGCCTCGGATGGATCTGCCATGCCCAGCCACTACGACGTGCTGCCCGACCTGGCCTTCGGCCACCACCCCGTCCACGGCATCGTCGCCGCGAACCCGAAGAACCTCGCGGCCAGCACCTGGATGCTCAGGGGATTCGACTTCCATCCCGTCCCCGACCAGCCGACGTTGTACGCGCTAGCCGACCAGAACCGTGACGGACACGGCCGTACGAGCCGGGCCATCGAGCTGCTGCGCAAGGCCGGCTACCAGGTCGATGTGGACGTCGCCCTTGACCCTGCGCTGGCGCCCGAAACGGCACAGGTACGCGACCACGGTCCGCTCGGTGAACCAGACGTCGCCTTCGCCGATCACCCGCAGCTCGGCATCGTCGCAGCCCTCGACGACCGTGTCTCCGGCCTCAGCGGGCTCGCGCTGGTGGAGGACGGCTGGCGGCACAACTCGAGCCTGGACATCTACACGCTCCCCGCGACCACCGATCGCGTCGAGGCGCTGGGGAAAGTCGCCGACGCCACGGTGGCCCTGCACCGTTCGGGGCTCCAGGTCGCAGTGCAGCCACGCCTCGCTCAAGAGGTGACGGCTCGGCACCGCCCTGCTGCCGCGCCGACCGCTGGCCGTGAGCGCGGCCGTGGTCCCGCTCGCGCGTCTCCGTTGAGCGCCGCCGCGCTCGCCGCCAGCCCGGCCCGTGCCGGTATCCCGGGCAGGGCGCCGGTCCCCGCCGCCGCCGTCACCACACCGGCGGTCCGGCCGGTTGACCCCCGCGTCGCGTACTCCCGCGACCGCTGATCCAACTCCTCAAGGAGGCCCTTCCATGGCCGTGAAGACGATCTGGCCCATCGACCACACCTGCGGTCACCATGCCGACCGCGACTTGTCCGACCGACCGGCCGACCGCCGCGCCGGATTCGCCGAGTGGCTCGCCAGGCAGGAGTGCACGGACTGCTGGCGCGCATCGAACGAGGGCAACGAGCAGGACAAGGCCGCCTGGCTCAAGGCGAAGCGCGCCGAGGAGCAGACGGCGTCCGAAGCTTGGTCCGAGCAGTACCGGATGCCTCCCCTGGAGGGGACCGAGCGGGCCGTTCCCTGGGGCGTGCGCTGTCGTCACCAGATCCTGACCAACGCCTACACCGCACTGGTCACCGAAGGCACGACCAGCGAAGCGGAGTGGGCGGAGATCGAGGAGAACGCTCGTACGGTGACCCGCGCCGGGTGGTGGATAGACCAGAGGTCGTCCGAGCCCGAGGACCTCGCCGAACTGCTCATGGCCGCCACCGGGGCCGACCGGCCGACAGAGAATCCCTTCGTCTGAACGACCGGGTGCCCTGCTGCGGCGGGGCGCCCGGCTGACCGCCGCCGTGCGGCCTCTACCAGCGCTTCTCGGCCGGACCAAACCCCGGATTTGCCGGACGCTCTGCCCACTGGCCCACCTCCAACGGGTCCTTCGCTCCCTCTGCCCCGGAGACTTCCGTGCCTACCTCGATCACCATCACGTCCGAGTTCAGCGGCAGCGTCGTTGCCAAGGGCGCTACTGATGACCTCTCCGCGCAGCTCCTCCGTCACGCCGGTTTCAAGCAGATCGACGACTGGCACGGCCGACGCCATCGCCTGCCCACCACCACTCCGCTCGCCGACCAGGTCGCCATCGCCAGCCATGCGGCCGAGATGCTTCGAGCCGCTCGCTATGACGTCACCCTTCCGCCGTCCCTCGACACGGCCCGGATGAGCCCTCCGGTGCATGCGCTGGGGCCCTACGCCGCCGGAGCCGAACTCCTCAGCATCACGGACCAGATCCGTGCGGCCGAAGACGGAGCCAGCCTTCAGCGGGCAGTCGACCACCTGCTTCACCCCGAGCACGGTGCGCTGGAGCGTGTCCGGGAGGCGCTGGAAGCAGCGGGAGAACAGGTCAACGACCTGGACGACGACGCGTATGCGCTCGCCGACCGGTTCGGCTTCGCCTCGGAGTTCGTCAGCTCGGCCCAGTCCGAACTCGGCGACTCCGAGGCCGAGCTACGCCGCGTCGGCGCCGCTTCGACGAGTAACTCGGCAGCACGGACCGTCCGTGATCACCGTGATGCCGCTCTGGCCACTTCTCCTGCTGCGAACCAGGCCAAGGTCTCCTCGGCGTCCAGTTCCCAGACGGCGCCGCTCACTACAACGGGTCACCCGCCGCGCGCCGCAACGCCCCGACGGTGACCCCGGCGGCTCTCTTCGCCGTCGGCCACCAGAACGTCGCGCGTCCCCGCTTGACCCACCTGTCAAAGACCACTCACCCGAAGAGGCAAACGTGCCCGAGTACTACTCCAGCATCGGCGAGGCCGTCGGTGCGGCCATGCAGCACAACATCCGGCTCGCCCACCGCAGCGCGGCACCGGGCTCCAACAAGCCGCTGCAGGTCAGGGACCTGCCCAGCGCTTCCGCCGATCCGTACTCGGTCCGCGGAATGATCTCTCGCCTCCACGAGGACGCCTCGCCCGATGAGGTGGCGGGCATCATCGAGGAGGTCAACGGCGCACTGGTCGGGGCTCTGCCCGAGCTGACCGACCTCGTCGCCTCTGCCGCCGACTGGACTCGCGCCCGTCTCGACTTCGACGACCCGCATCACCATCCGACTTTCGAGACGTGGACACGACTGGCAGCCGCGTACGGGATGCTCCAGGACGTCCGTGAGCAGTTGGAAGTCGCCGAGGACGGTCTCGCTGCCTATCCCGCAGAGCGCACGGACCCCCGGCACCACCAGATGGTCAACGTCTTGCGCAGCCGGGAGTTGCTCGACGACGTCCTCGGTGCCGAGGCTGCTCCTGTGCCGTCCGCTGCCCAGAACGTCGATTCAGACCGGCAGCGGGCGGCCCGCGCCTCCTCGCCGCGCGCCGGAACATCGCCGTCGACCGGCAGTCCGCCGGCCACCGCAGCACCTCCGCCCGCGCCTCGTTCTGCCGGCCGACCCCGCTGAAACGTTCCGCCTCAGACGTCCAGGAGTACCCCCATGTTCTGCACGAGAGCCGAGCGCGCCCCGCCCCTGCCCGCTCGCACACCCAAGGAACCGCCGTGCCTTCCCCGCGCACCAGCGCGCCCTCGACCACCACTGGGTCGGACGCGCTCCTCTACCTCCTGTTCGGCATCCTCGGCGCCGCCATGGCCTTCGGCTCCCTGGCCTGGCTGACCGGAAATCTCACCAACACCTTCGTCGGGAGCGGGACATGGGCCCCCTTCCGCATAACGGACGCGCTGCTGCACCCGGAGGTGCTGTGGCCGGCCCTGAGCACCAGCATGCTGATGGTCGGCGCCCGCGTCGTCCCCGCCCTGTTCACCGTTGCCCTGGTCGTCACCGCTGCCGTGCTGTGGATGCGGTGGCGTGCCGGGTCCAAGTCCGGCCTCGCCCGGAAGGCGGACCTGGCGCCGCTGCTGGACAAGGAGATCGTCGCCAAGGCGAAGAGCCTGCGCCCGAGCCTGGGCGGCCGGGAGAGTAAAAGAGGTCCTGCCCGCTGACCGCGGCATCCTGCTCGGCACCCTCGATCCCGGTCGTGCGGAGGTCCGCGCGTCCTGGGAGGACGTGATCGTCGCGATCATGGCCCCGCGTTCCGGCAAGACGTCCGGGCTGGCGATCCCCGCGATCCTCTCGGCACCGGGCCCGGTCCTGCTCACCAGTAACAAAGCCGCGAACGACGCCTTCACCACCACGGTGGACGCCCGTGCCGAGGTCGGCACGATCTGGACCCTCGATCCGCAGCAGATCGCCCACCACCCGCGCGAGATGTGGTGGGACATCCTCGCTGACGCCCGCGATCTCGCCGGGGCGAAGAGGTTGGCGGGGCACTTCGTGACCGCGAGCGTGGACGAGTCCAGCGGTTCCGACTTCTGGTCCACCGCCGCGAGCAACACCCTCGGTGCCCTCTTCCTCGCCGCCGCGTCCCACCGGCGGCCGATCACCGACGTCCTGGCCTGGCTCGCGATGCCGGCCGACCGCACCCCGGTGGACCTGCTCACCGACGCCGGCCACCATGCGGTCGCCGCCCAGCTCCAGGGCACCGTCTCCGGCGCGACCGAAACGCGCGACGGCATCTATGAGACGGCGAGGCAGTACGCGAGCTGCCTGCTCGACCCGGACGTCGCCGCCTGGGTCACCCCCAACGACGACCTTCCCGAGTTCCAGCCGTTCGCCTTCGCCACGTCCCGCGACACCTTGTACCTGCTGAGCAAGGACGGCGGCGGCAGTGCGTCCGCGATCATCGCGGCGGCGGCCGACGCCGTGATGCGCGCGGCCGTGATCGTGGCCGAGCGCTCCGGCGGGCGACTCGACCCGCCCGCCCTTTGCGTCCTCGACGAGGCGGCGAATGTCTGCCGCATCTCGGACCTCCCTGATCTCTACAGCCACCTGGGCAGCCGAGGCGTCATCCCGATGACGATCCTGCAGTCCTACCGTCAGGGCCAGCGGTGCTGGGGCGAGGCCGGTATGGACGCCCTGTACTCCGCCGCCACCATCAAGATCATCGGATCTGGCATCGACGACGCGGACTTCGCCGACCGGCTCAGCCGTCAGGTCGGCGATCACGAAGTCCAGACCACCTCGGTGTCGACCAGCGAGGGCGGCAAGTCCACCTCGGTGAGCATGCGCACGGAACGGATCCTTCCGCCGGACGCCATCCGCGCCCTGCCCAAGGGCAAGGTGCTGCTGCTGGCCACCGGCATCCGGGTCGCCATGCTCAACCTCAAGCCCTGGTACAAGGAGCCCTCCGCCAAGGTGGTCGGCCCGGCTTCCGCTCGCGCCACGAAGGCCATCACCGAGCGTGCCCTCGCGAAGAGCATCGGCCAGGACGATCTTGGACTGTCGGCATGAGCGCGCCCACACCACAGCAAGGGCGGTTGGCCCACGCTCCGGTCGTCCTGCGCGGTGGCCGGTGGTGGCTTGACGGCGGGGCAGGCTCGGTTCCCGCCTCCGATCCCGCCTTCACCGCCGTCCTGGACGACTTCGCGCTGTCGATGGCCGCTGCCGACCAGGCAGTCGCCAACCTCCTCATCCGGCAGGACGAGGCGCCCTGCGTTGATCCCGGAGGCCGGCGGTGAACCCGCTGATGAGCGCCGAGCAGGCGGTCCTCGGTGCCGCACTACTCGACCCCGAGCAGCTCACGCACCTGGAGTGGCTCGCTGCGGACCACTTCTATCGGCCCGTCCACCAGGCGCTGTTCGCCGCGCTCCGCAAGCTGCGCAACGACGGGCATCCCGCGCTCTCGGCCGCTGGTCCGTTGCCGCTGTCGTGGGTGACCGACGCGGTCGAGGAGGCCGGACAGCACGTGCGCGGGCTGACCGCGGCGTACGCTCACACCCTGATCCAGGCGTGTCCCCGAACCGAGCACGCCCCGGTGTACGGACGCATGGTGCTGGAGGGGGCGATTCACCGCACCGTCGCCCAGCACGCGATCCGTCTCCACCAGGCGGCTCGGGCCGACGCCGTCCAGGGCGAGGTCGAGGGAGCCTTGCGCACGGCGGACGTCCTGACCGGCGTACTCACCGACCTTGCACGACGCTGGGGAACCGATCCTCGACCGGTCCCACCCACCGCTGGGCCCTCTGCCGCCACGGACATCCCGCCTCCGGCGCAGAGCGGCCAGGTCGCCGAGGACGAGCGCTTCCTCCTGGCCGTCCTCGCCGAACAGCCGGGGGCCATGGGCGAGGTGGTGGCCTGGCTGCGGCCGGGAGACTTTGCCGACGCGACCCACGGGCAGCTCTACCGGTGCCTGGGCGCGCTGCACCACCGGGGCGAACCCATCGACCGGATCACCCTGCTCTGGGAGGCCCAGCGACGCGGTCTGCTGGCCGACGGCACTGTGTCGAGCGAGCAGCTGACCGCCGTCTGCGAAGGCATGGTCCCCGGAAGCGCTGACTGGTTCGGACAGCGGGTGATGCGCTCCTCCGTCACCCGCACCGCCGCCGCCTCCGCGCGAGCCATCCGGACCCTGGCCCAGGACGAGGTTCTGGGGCCCGGCCGGCTGATCAACCACGCCATGCACGAACTCGGTCCGCTCGACGAGGTACGTGCCCGCTGGTCCACCGCGAACAGCAGTCCGGCTCCGAAGGCCACGGCATCCGCTCCGTCGGCGGCCGAGCCGCCGTCCGACCGAGTGAAGGCCGCCCGCGCCCGCAGCACACCCCGCCCAGGCGCGTCACCCCCAGCCCCGGCCAGCCGTCTCCCCACGCTGTCAGCAGCCCGACCACCCTCGCGCGGCCACCCGTGAGGCCCCCTCCCCACCAGCCTCTTCTGCCCCTGGAAATCGCCTTGATCTACCCCATCTCCGCAGCCGCGCCGGACCTACGCACCACGGCCCCGTGGCTCGCCGCCCCGTTGATCGGGTCTCTCTGCTCGGGGTACGGCGGCCTCGACCTGGGTGTGCAGTCCGCGCTCGGCGGCACGCTCGCCTGGCATGCCGAGGTCGACCCGAACGCCTCACGCATCCTGGCCCGCCACTGGCCCGGCGTCCCGAACCTGGGCGATATCACCGCCGTCGACTGGTCCACCGTCCCCCGGGTGTGCGTCCTGACGGCCGGCTTCCCCTGTCAAAGACGTCTCGGTCGCCGGCCGCCGGGCCGGACTCAACGCCCAGACCCGCTCCGGGCTCTGGCTGCACGTCGCCCGTGCGGTCGCAGCCCTCCGACCCTGCCTGGTTGTGATCGAGAATGTGCGCGGCCTCCTCACCTCCCCCGCCGGTTCCCCTGGCGACGTGGAACCCTGCCCGTGGTGTCTGGGAGACACCGCAGGTCAGCCTGCTCTGCGGGCACTCGGTGCCGTACTCGGATCCCTGGCCGACCTCGGGTACGACGCGAAGTGGCTCGTGCTTCGCGCCTCCGACGTCGGGGCCCCGCACCGCCGCGAGCGGACCTTCCTCGCCGCATGGCCCGCCGGGCACTCTGCTGAAGACGCCGACCAGCAACATCGGGAAGAACGGCGGCAGCCAGCATCCATCGAAGCGGAAGAGCGGGGGGCACGGTCCGAACCTGGCCGACGAGGTCGAGTGGCTGCTGCTGCCGACCCCGAAGGCGTCGGACGGAATCAAGGGTTCGCCGAACCAGCGGCACGGCAATGGCGACATGACCCTGCCCAGCGCGGCTGCGTCTCTGTTGCCGACGCCGAGGGCCAGCAACACGGGCACCCCGGGCCACCGCCCCGGGAAGGGATGGCGGCCTCCCTTGTCGGCGGTGGTCCTGCCCCTCTGGGCGGAGGAGACGCCGGAGGCGGGGGCGCGGACCGGCGATGGGGAGCGTACGGATCCGCCATCACCCGATGGGAGAGCCTCACCCGCCCGGCCCCGGCCCCCACGGACGGCGCCGGTCGGCTCCGCGCGGACTTCGTGGAGTGGATGCAGGGCCTCGACGCCGGCTGGGTCACCGCGACTCCGGGGCTCGGACGTCCAGCGCAGCTCACCGCGCTCGGCAACGGCGTCGTCCCACAACAGGCTTCGCGCGCCTTGCAGTTGCTGGCACCACCCTTCCCCCGCTGTCCCCGCTGCGCCGACCGATAGCGCTCCACTACCGCGATTCTCCGGCCGGACCAAACCGCTGATTCTCCGGATCCTCTCGGGCATGTCGCCGTCTCACAGATGGAGCACACCCCCATGGCCGACACCAGCCAGACCTCCCCCGGCCCCGAGCCGTACCGCGTCCCCGACGCAGACCTCGACGACCTCGCCAGCACCCTCGCCAAGACCATGGCCGAGGTCAGGCAGCACGGCGTCATCCTCGACCGCCTCGGCTCCGAGCCCGAATCCGGCGCCATCCAGCCGCCGGACGGCGCTTCGGAAGCCGAGGCGGCTGACGGGAAGAAGCGCGACGGCCCCACCTCGGTGTTCATCCTCGCCCTGGGCGGCAAGGAATATGCCGTCGAACTCGCTGCCCTCAGCGACTGGGTGAACTACCTCTTCCTGCCGGTGTACGGCCGGGAGATCAGCACGAGCCGTCCCTGGTGCGCGCACTGGCACGAACACCCCGAGGCCGTCGCCCGGCTCCACGCACTCTGGCTCGCCTGGCAGCAGTTCACCGACACGGAGGCCGGCCTGTCCGGCCCCTCGACCTGGCACCGCGACCACCTGGACCAAACCCTGGCGCACCTGCGTGCGCCCGACGGACCGTTCGCGGCCTGCACGACCAACGCAACCCGCCCCAATCACCGGGTGCTGGCCACCCCGGCGCCCGAGCAGGCGGGGGCGGCGGCATGAACGACATTCTCGACTTCGGCCTCGACGCTCTCTCGCCAGTCGACGACGACTCCGAGGAAGCGATGGAGGCCCTCTGGACTGGCGACTTGACGGTGCTGTCCCAGCACCACACCACGCCCAACGGTTCGCACAGCTTCGTCCTCGCCCACGACCGATCGGTCGCCTGGGGGATACCCGGCGAGCCACAGCTCGTTGCGATCGCAGTCGCTCGGGATCTGCGGCAGTCCGCGTTCACGTTCGAGACGAGTCACCACGCCACGGCGTCCTTCGCACAGAACTGGCTGGCAGAACGCGGCTGCCCGCTCGAACGGATCGCACTGCGCGGTGGCGACTACATCGAGCCCGCCGACGACCTCACCCTCCAGGTGAAACAGCAGATCCAGAAGTCGGGCACCCGCTACGAGGTCCTCGACACCTACACCTCCGACGACAACCCCAGCGAGGCGTGGACACTCGTCAACGACTCCCAGGCCACCCAGGCACCGGTTCGCCTCTTCTACGAGGAGTGGAACCACGATGCCGGCACGTACACGATGCGCGAAGGCGCCTTCCCCGACGTCGGCGTCGCCCAGACCTGGCTGGACGAGCGCAGCGAACCGCTGCCCGAGCCTCCGGAGTACAGCGACCACAACGGTGCTGTCGTCCGGGCCCGCATCGCCCGCATCGCCCTTTCCCGGTCCGCCGGAACCTCTCCGACACCACAGACCGGGCTCGACGCGCCCCGCGCGACAGCGGAGGCACCGGTCCAGCGCGCGGTTCAGGGGAGGCTGCTGTGAGCCACGCCCGCTTCGCCTTCGCCGCGCACCCTGACGCCATCGCCGACCTGCGGGAACTCCCGCCCGAGATGCGCGATTTGGCCTTGTTGGAGCTGCAGAACCTGGTCCACGGAAGCGACGACTGCTTGCCGTTGAAGGGCCGTCTCGCCGGCTTCCACAAGGTGTACGTCGACCCGGAGGTCTCTTACCGGCTGGTCATCCAGTTCCGTCAAGCGCCACCGACCTCGACCCACAAGCGCGAGATCTACCTCGTGGCGGCTGGCAGCCGGAAGGACTACGCGGTCTACCGCGCGGCCCACCTGCGGACTGGCCCCCAGCAAGGGGTCGGCCCGGACTCCGCCACGGAGGCCCGTGTGCAGGCCGCCCGGTCTCGCTCGACGCTCACCACCGAACGGCCGACAACGGGCCGCGCGGCTGCCCCGTCACCAGCGCCGCCCTCGGCCGCTGCTTCTCGAAAGGTCGCCCAGCGATGACCAACGACCGTACTGCGCTGACTCGTTCAGAGCTGGCGGACCTCCTCACCGAGGCCGCTCAGAACGTCGGCGGCATCCCTGCCGCCGAGTACCCGACGGCTGCCGCCCGCTCCTACCTGCATCCCGTCTTGGGTCCGCTGGCCGCTGGGCCCCGCGTGATCACCGAGCTGAACGACCGGTTCGAGGGCTTCGTGGCCACCGAGCCCCGCCCTGCTGGTTCGGCGGGCCTGTTCGCTCTGGCCTCCTACGCCTCCGCGCTGGGGTGGCTCACCGAGTCGTTCGCCGAGCTGACCTCCTCGGTCGATGAGATCTGTACCCGCGTGGGCATCCCTACGGAGCCTTGCGCTCCGATCGTCGCCGCGCCCGGTGGTACTGAGCGGGACGACGAGTTCGACTTCGCCTTCAACGCACTTGAGTTGGAGGCGGTCCGCAACGCAGCCGAGGTGGCCGGTCTCGCGCCGGACGACTACGTCGAGGTTCTCTCCCAGTCGCTGCTCGCCGCCGCCCGGATCACCGACGCCTGCATGGAGATCTCCAGCGGCTTGCTCGATGACGCCGATCTCCTCAGCGAAGTGAGCGACCGCCCTCGGCTCGACAACGATCCCGGGAGCCTGCCCGCTCTGGTCCGCTCCCTGCTCGCCCGGATGGAGGCAACGGAGTGAACCCGTACGACGCAGACACACACCCTGGGCCTTATCTCGTCGTCGAAGTGCTCGGTGTCGGGGATGTCAGCGTGCACGCCCTCGCACATGGTCCGGAGGAGCCGCTGCACCAGGCCGCTACACGCGTCATCGAAGCCGCAGCGGCGTTGGACGAGCGACACGAGAGCGTGCTCAACGCGGTCCAGCGCGCTCAGCGGCTGCTCGAAGGCACTGGTCGGGGTGAAGGCGGCCGAGCCCAGGTGTCGTACGCGCTGCTGCGGACAGCACTCCCCGAACTCGGAGACGTTCTGGCGCAGCAAGACCGGGCGTACAGCCAGCTCGTCGAGTCCCTGTCCGCCTACCGCCGGCTTCTTTCCTCGCCCGAGCCTGCTCAACGCGCGACCAACAGGAGCCACGGGCAGGGCCAGAAGACGCGGCCCCACCGGGACGACGACTGGGCCGTTGCCGGGGGGCGCGGGCTGGTAGCCCTCGAAGCGGTTGCGGCCGGAGGTGTTCGCTTTCGTCGCAACGCGATCGGCGAGGACCCGTACATCTCGCGGGGGAAGGCCCAGTGGCAGGACCCGGCGATCTTCCCGCAGACCGTGCAGCGGCTGGTCGCCGACGGGCTACTGCATCAGGACATCACCGAGAACGTGTACCGGCCCGGCCAGCTCCTCTCGCTCACTGCGCAGGGGGAAGCCGCCCTGCGGGATGGTCGCGCGACGACCTCCCGGGTGTCCGCCGCCCTCGGCCGCACCACCACGCGGACCACGTCAGGCGCGCTCTCCGACCCGGCCGCCGTGCCCGTCGCCAGGACCTCCCTCGCGACCCCCCGCTCACGCTGACCTCATCCCGATAAGGACCCCACCATGGCTACCCCCGGCCTGCCTCCCACCTTCTCCATCGCTTCCATCGACGCCCAGCGCGTCGAGCAGGCTCTCGCCCGGATCGGGCCCAAGTGGACCACCTGGACCGCGATGACTCTGGCCCAGGTGAACGGCCCCGTGCGCGTCCGCGACGTTGCTGCGCAGCTCCCCTTCGTCAGTGAGCAGTTCGTCGGCAAACGGCTGGCCACGCTGCACGCTGACGGATTGGTGATCCGCGAGGACGACCGGCGGGGTGCGCCGTACCGGCTCAGCGCGCTCGGCACGTCTCTGGCCCCCGTCCTCCGCACGGTCTCGGACTGGTCCCGCACCCACCTGACACAAGAACCGATGGCCGAAGCCGAGCGTGTCGAGGACGCGCTGCGCCGCCTGCATCTTCGGCACTCAACTGCCGTGATTCAGGCCCTCGATTCGGCTGACGGCCAGATGCGGTTCGTTCACATCGCCGAGGCGGCCGGTCTGGACAACGGCCTCGCACGGCAGCGACTTGTCCGGCTTCAGGCCGATGGCCTGGTCACGCGGACGGGCTCCCGGCACGGAGACCCGTACGTGCTCACCGATGCCGGCCAGGCGTTGGGGGCCGTCTACGCGAGTGTCGAGCACTGGAGCCAGCCCTTCGCGCTGCGAGGTGGAACAGCGGCACCGCGTCCGACAGCGGCAGCCACGCGCACCCACGTCGGCATTCCGCTGGGGGCGGGAGCCGACAGCGCCCGGACCGCGGCGGCCCTACGACGGAGCGCCGCCGCGTCGAACGTCATGTTCAGCCACGCGCCTCAGCCGGAACCGCGGGTGCCGTCGGCCGTGACCGCCCAGTCGGCACCGGGCCGGGGCCGGGGCCGGTGACGGGGGTGAGAACGAGAGGCCACTCGCCGCCACTACGGCATCCGCGTGCGCTCCGGCGGCTCCCGCCGCTGCATACGCGGATCCGTTCTCCTCCTTCGCTTCCGGAGACTCGACCATGTACGCCCCTGATGACCCGACCCGGTACCAAGAGGTACTGGTCAGCCCCATGTATCTGGCTGGTTCCAACGGGACCGGCGAGGCTGGCTTCGCGCCCGTCGCCCACTGGCCCCATCAGTACCTCGATGAGGGCCCCTGCCAGCTCCTCGTGACCTCTCCCGACCAACGGATTCGGATCGGCTGGTTCGGCGACGACTTCGAACTGTGGAAGATCAGCGCAGCTGAGGACGCCTTCTCGGCGCCTCGCTGGACGGCGACGTTCAACCACGTCACCCCGGCCGAGATGGCCGCCGGCCTCACCGCCGCACTGGTCCAGGACTACGACGAAGCCATCGCCTCCGACACCCCCGGCCGCTTCTTGACAGGACCAACCGTCCCCTGGAGGGACACCGTCCGGCCGCTGACCGATGCCGGCTGGAACCTTGACGGAGCTGCTGAACTCGGCACCGTCGAGATCATCGCTCCTGACGACCAAGCGGGCATCCTCATCGATCGGCGCGGCTACGGCTCCGACCGCACGACCGTCGAGCTGTGGGCTGGCCCGCCGGGCTGGGGCACTCGTGCCGAAGCGACGTTCACGGCCCGCACCCCGTCCCACTTGATCGCCGCAACCGCCGCTGTGATGGCGAAGTCGACCCCGGTGGTCCGTGAACGCCACCAAGTCGACCGGCGGATGCAACACCTTGTCACGATGACCCCTGTCGCTTCGGCCACGCCGATCGCCGAGGCTCAGGTTTCGCGCGCTCCGACTCCGCTGGACGTACGCCGCACCGCGGTCACCCAGGCCGTACACCGTGCCGCGCGGGCACCACGCACAGCAGCCGACCTCCGGGTGATGGCCGCGCAGAGCCGCTCCACGGGGGCGGCGCAGAAACGGACGGGACACCCCCCGCCCGCGACCTCTGCCCGGCTGCCGGCCAGCTCGCCGACGCCCCGGCGCGGACGCTGACTCCCACCCCAGGCCGCACTCCACTCGCGACCGTCCCCGCCCAACAGGAGTTCCACCATGCCCACCACCACCATGCTCGACCAGGCCACGGCCATGATCGAGAACGCCTGGGGCCAGCCCATCGAAGCTCTTGAGGTCCTAGGCCGTGTTTTAGAAGTCGCGGGCGGCCAGCCATTTGGTGAGGTCGCCCGCGATCCGGTCACGATGGTTCTCGATGGCGATGTCGTGCTCGCGGCAGGTGGTGTCGTGGCGGACGATCTCGAATCCGTCCTCGTCTAGGACGGAGACAGAGGCGAACCAGGCTGGCTCGTCCTCGTCGGGCTGGATGACGATGAAGGTGTTGTCGCTGTCGTTCAGATCGCTGATCAGCATGAATAGGGCATCCTCGGACGGGTCGTCGACGTGGTCGCCGTTCTCGCTGTCGGCGCAGTAGTGCCCGGCGGCCACAGGTCCTCCCCATGTGCGTGCTGATCGAACCGGTGGCCAGGATGGCACGGCCGGACGACCAGCCGATGGGTCACAGCCACTGGTGGATCGCCGCGATCTGCACGGTGGCCTCGAAGCGGACCGCCAGCTTGTCGTAACGCGTCGCCACCGCCCGGTGTTGCTTGAGCCGGCTGATCCCGCACTCGACCGCATGTCGGGCCTTGTAGTCCTCCCGATCGAAGGCCGGTGGCCTGCCGCCCACACGGCCTCGACGCTTGCGGTGGCGGATCTGATCGGCCGGCTCGGCGATGGTGCACCGGATCCCGCGTCTGCGCAGGTAGGCACGATTCGCGCGAGACGAGTACGCCTTGTCACCCCGCACCCGCAGTGGCCTGCGCCTGGGGCGCCCGCCACCGACCTTGGGCACCCCAATCGCTTCGAGGACCGGTTCGAACTGCGGGCTGTCACCCCGCTGTCCTGCCGTGACCAGCAGCGACAGCGGCTTCTGGCCCTGCTCGCAGGCCAGATGAATCTTCGTGCTGAACCCGCCCCTGGACCGTCCCAGGCCGTGATCGTCCGGCTCTTGGCCGACCCCGCCGGGCGGCTCCTTCTGCCCGACCCCGTCTCGGCGGGCACCAGCGGCGTGCTGATGAGCCCGGCAGACCGTGGAGTCGACGTTCACCTCCCACGTGACCAGCCCGGCCGCATCGGCCCGCGCCTGGAGCGAGGCCAGCAGCCGAACCCACACACCCTCGCGTTGCCACCGGCGGAAGAGCCCATACACGGTCTGCCAGGGTCCGTACTCGCCCGGCAGATCACGCCAGGGAACACCGGTCCGCACCCGCCACCGCACCCCGTCGATCAAACGCCGACGGTTCTGCGGCCGACGACCCAACCTCACCGCCGGCAACAACGGCTCCAGCACCGACCACTGCTCATCAGAAAGATCCCCTCGCCCCACACCATGATCATCACGCCGCAAGGCAAGACCCGGAGACCAGTTCTAAAACACGGCCTAGGCGGCACGGCTGTAGTCCGGCACCGGGGAGGCCAGCGCCTGCATGTGAGCGCGCAGTCCGCTGTGGAGGTCGACGCGCGGCTGCCAGCCGAGGACCTCTCCCGCACGGCCGGGGTCGGCACGCGTGAGGAGGACGTCCCCGTTGCGCACGTGGTCCTGATGGAGCTGGATCTCGCGGCCGGTGAGGCTGTTGGCGATGTTGATCACGTCCAGCAGGGACGCGCTCGAGCCACCGCCGACGTTGATGGTGCCGTGCGCGTTCGGGACGGTGCCGGCGGCGATCGTGGCTGCGACCACGTCGTCGATGTAGGTGAAGTCGCGGCGCTGGTGACCGTCTCCGTAAAGGCGCAGGGGTTGTCCGGTCAGGGCGGCGTACAGGGCGCGGTGGGTGAACATGTCGGCACGCTGCCGGGGGCCGTAGACGGTGAAGTACCGCAGGGCGACCACGCTGGGGCCGACGGGGCGCTCGGCGTAGGCGAGACAGAGCTGCTCCTCGGCCAGCTTGGTCACGGCGTACGGGGAAGCGGGGTTGGGGCGGTCGGTCTCGCGACTCGCTTCGCCGTCGGTCGGGCCGTAGACGCTGGAGGAGGAGGCTACGACGAGTCGGGATACGCCGATCCGGGTGGAGGCTTCGAGGACGCGGTGGGTGGCCAGCACGTTGGACGCGAGGTAGTCGCCGAACTGCGGTCCCCACGAGGGCCGTACGCCGGGGATGCCGGCGAGGTGGAAGACGGCATCGGCGTCGATCAGGAGCGGGTCGATCGCGCAGTGGAGGAGGTCGGCCGTGACGTGGTGGTATCCCGGGCGACCCCGCAGCGCGGCGAGGTTGACGGCGGCCGTCGGGTCGGTAGACGGGTCTCGGCGGTCCACGCCAATCACGGTGGTGCCGGCCTGGACGAGGGCGTGGGCGAGGTGGGAGCCAATGAATCCGGCGGAGCCGGTCACCACGGCCCGTCGGGGCGAAGCGCTGGTCGGGGGCTGCTCGTGCTGTGGCACGGAGATCTCCAGAGTGGTGTCGTCTAAGGGGCTGGTCAGGTGAGCCGCGACAGGACGGTTCTGCCGTGCGCGCTGAGCGCGGCGTCGTCCTCTTGGTGGCCCTTGACCAGGGCTGTGGCCGCCTCGATGGCGCCGAAGGACTCCAGGAGGCGTCGTTCGAGGTCGTTGGGCGAGCGTCCGTAGCCGTCGAAGAAGGCGGTGCGGAGGTGGGGGGCTGCCTGCCAGCGTCGGAATTCGAGCCGGGCGAAGTCGCGGACCCTGGCGTCGCGTCGCATGTGCTCGAAGTCGTAGATGCCGAAGGTGTCGCCGAGCAGCCAGTTGCGCGGCTGGTAGTCGAGGTGGCAGATCGCGCTGTCCATGTGGCTAGTCCCCAGGATGACCGCGTGGTGCTTCAGCAGGTTCTCCTCGGCCGCGTCGAGCAGGTCGGCTCGGACGGCCCGGTCGATCCACCCCTGGAACCGCTCGGCGAGTGAGGCGCCGACGGCACCGCCCTGGGGCATGGCCGTGGCCCGGTGCAGCTTGCCCAGCACGTGCCCGGCCTCGTGGTGGGCCAGCTCCTCCTCGGGCGAGCCCGGAGCGAAGGTGTCCGCGCGGTCGCCTGCGAGTGCGGTGAGCAGCAGGGTGTGGGTGGCATCATCCCGGCCGACCAACCCCGGTGCATGGCCGGTCAGATGGGTGACCCACGCCCTGTAGGCGTGGAGTTCTCCGGCGTACCGGTCACGCTCCGCGTGCTGCTTCGCGATGTACTGACGCCCGTCACCGGCCACCAGGCGTACGACGCGGGGCCGGAGCGCGGGGTCCGCTGCGATGTCGACTGCGCCGAGGAGGTGGTGCGCCAGTCGTATCCGGGGGTCGTCCGCGGTCGCGATCACGGAGTCGGCTCCGGCGTGAGGAGACTGAGGTGCTCGGTGTCGTTGTGCCGGTCGAGCATCCAGCGGGTCTGGCCCAGGCGGTTGCGGTGGTGCTGCCAGCGGGTGATGGAGGCGTGGTTGTGGGTGAACCCGGACGGCGAGCCGATCGGGATGCCGAGCAGCAGGGTGTGGGCGGTGATCACCGTCTCCCCGTGGGCGGCGAAGACGACGCGCTTGCCGTGGTTCTCCTCGATGAGCTGGCTCAGGTTCCTGCCGGCGCGCTCCAGGAACCCGTTCCAGGTGTCGGAGCCGTTGGCCCAGGGCGTGTCGGGGTGAGCGTGCGGCCCGCCGTCGGCGGCCGTCTTCACCGCGTCCCAGGGCCGGCCGTCGGCGTCGCCGTGGACCGGGCCGTCGAGTCGGTCGTCGTGGTGCACGGGGATCTGGAGCGTCTGGGCGATGATCTCGCCGGTCTGGACGAGGCGGATCCGCGGGCCGGTGTAGATGACGTCGAAGGGCTTCTTAAGGTGCTCGGTGGCCAGGCGGCGTGCGGCCTGTTCGGCTTGCGCGTACCCGAGGTTGGTCAGGCCGGTGCAGGTGCGCGGGCCCCCGACGAGGCCGTCGGCGTTGCACTGGGCCTGGCCGTGCCGGACGAAGACGAGTTCGGTGGTGATCACGAGGCTCCTCGGTGGCTGAAACGGAGGGGCAGGCTGTAGTGGTAGCCGTTGCGGCCGACGTACGGGGCGGTGAGCACGGCGTGCAGGCCCAGGAAGCTGTCGAGCTGGCCCCGGTCCGTCGTGCCCAGCCGGGCGTCGTGGCGTCGGGCTGCCGCGTTGTACGCGAGCAGGGCGGTGGTGACGGCTTGGTCCGTGAGCGGCCCGTAGGTCAGGTGGAGCGTCGCGACGAGCTTGGCGAGGTCGTAGCCCAGCGGGGCGAGGGACAGGTCGTCGGTGTCGACGGCAACGATGTCTTGCGTGGTGATGATGAAGTTCCGCGGGTTGCTGTCCTTGTAGAAGGCGCAAGGTCCCTCGGCGGTCGCTTGCAGCAGGCCGAGCATCGCGTGCAGTGCCGTCTTGTTCGGCAGGTAGCCCTGCTCGTGGCGTCGCCGCAGAGCGACCCTCCGGGGACCGAGGTAGTCGTCGAACTGCGTGCCGTCCCGGAAGTGGTGCGGGGTGTCCAGCGATGCGGAGTGCAGGTCGCTGGCCCAGGCGGCACCGTGGGCGTGGCCGAGCAGTTCCGCCACGCGCGGGAGGTCCTCGGGGCGTACGGGGCGGCCCTCGATCCGTTCGAACGTCAGGGACTGCGGTCCGGCGGTGTGGAGGGCCGGCTGCCGCAGCGGCTTGGCGTGCGCGGTAAGCCACCGGTAGTGGCGCACCGCCCCTGCCGCGCGCTCGGGTTCCGCGTAGTGCTTGGTGAACGGGGCGGGGCTCATGCCGGCTCACCTACTTCCTTCGGCTGGGCGACGACGAAGGTGATCCGGGACCGGGTGGTCAGCGGCTGGTCGGGAAGGAACTCGTGCAGGGTCGCCGCCAAGGCCCTGGGGTTGCCGTATAAGCCGGGAGCCAGGTCGTACTTGGGGTTGGTGGCCAGGTACTGCGCCGAGTGGTCGTGGCCGTCGAAGGTGAAGACGTGCTCCTCGTCCAGGGCGGCGATCACGTCGAGCGAGGAGGCTGCCACCACGGCGAGGTTTCCGCTGTGGGCTGCGGTGTAGAGGCTCTCGTGCTGGGCGGCACGCGGATCGAGACCGGCGGAGGCAACCAGCTGGTCCATCTCCCGGTAGCTGTCGAGGCCCTTGGTGACGAGCACGGCCACACCACCGGGGGCGAGGACCCTGGCGATCTGCCCGACGACGTCCTCGGGGCGCGGCGAGTGGTAGAGGCAGAACGCCGCGACGACGACGTCGCTCGACCCGTCGGGCAGAGGGAGGTCATGGAAGTCGCCTTCGACGAACTCCACCGTGCTGTCGGGCAGGTCCTTGGCGCGCTCGCGGGCCTGGGCGAGCAGGGAGGGGGCGGCGTCCAGGCCCACGACGTGCTTGGGCCGGAGCTGCTCGGCGATGACGAGGCTGCTCGTGCCGCGACCGCAGCCGATGTCGAGCACCACGCCGAGCCGGTCTGGCCGGGCGTGGTGGGTCTGTACCAGGCTGACGATCGTCTCGGGCACCGGGTGTCCGGCGGTCTTGGCGCGCATCAGGGCACTGGTCCGCCCGGCCAGCCGCGAGGCGTGTCCGTACAACTCCGACTGCCGGGCGGGGTCCAGGAACGGGTTGGGCTCGTTCATGCCGCACCCCCTGACCGGGGGCACGGACCGGTCAGGACTGCTCGGCGGCCACCTTCCGCAGCCAGCGGCGCGTCTGGCGCCGGTTGGCCAGCAGCACCACATCGGCGCCGGAGCCGAACTCCTCGATCTTCGCCATCACGCGGGGCCGCATCTTGCGCCGGTACGTGGCGACGTACTTGATCACGCCCCAGTGGATGCGGTTGTGCACCCCGTTGCCCTTGTGTCCGGCCCCGTGCCGGATCTGCCGGGAGAAGATCCCGTACAGCGCAGCCACGGTCGACACGTCCATCAGGACCACCGTGTCGCAGGCTTCGAGCCGTACCTGCAGCGTCGAGTTGTAGTTGCCGTCGATCACCCACCGCGGCTGCGCGACCAGCTCGCGCTGGACGTCGGTGAACTTGTCCATGGGCAACGGGTTCCACTCGCCGTCGTAGAACGCGGCGTCCAGGTGCGTCACCGGGGCATCGAGGATCCTGCCCAGTTCGCGGGCCACGTGGGATTTGCCGCTGCCTCCGCAGCCGACGATGGCGACCTTCTTCATGGTGCTCCAGCGTAGAGAGGTTCGGGTGTCCGGCGGACCCATCCTCCGGGACGCGCCCGGAGGACCCGCGCGCCGTGGTCGATCGAGCGGTCTGCATCAGGCAGCTCCCCGCTCGGTCGCCGTGGTCTGGAGGAGGCCGTGCAGGACGGACTCCAGGGTGTTGACCTGCCTGCACAGGCCGAACAGGCGCAGGCGGTCCACACATGCGGCGATCAGGGCGGCGTGCTGCTCGGTGCCGGCGATCTCGCTCAGGTAGGAGAGGCGTTCGAGGACGTCGTCGCCGGAGCGCACGACCAGTTCCTTCGGGACGAACCGGTCGGCGAAGCGGATGTCCGCCGGGGCCAGCGGCAGGCAGCCGGCGAGCACGGCCTCGAAGATGCGCTGGGTCATCTGCCCGACGGCGGCGTACCGCTCGGGCAGCATGAGTACCGTGGCCAGGGACCGGCCGTAGACGCCGGCGGCGTCCTCGAACGGGATCCGGCCCGCGAAGCGGACGTGCGGCCAGCGGCCGGTCTTCGCCCACTTCCCGGCGACCAGGTGCTCGACGCGGGCGGCTGCCGGGGCGAAGAAGCGGTCGAAGGGCTCGTCGCGGTCGTACTGGTTGCCCACGTAGCCGAGCGCGAGATCCCGGGGCCGCGCCGCCAGGGTGTGGGGATCAGCCTGGGCGAGGAGGTCCTCGGCGACGGGGAAGAGCAGCGAGTGCGCGCCGAGCGTCGGGGCGAGCGCGGCCTCGCAGACGCGGGTGTGGGCCGTACGGCGCCACACGCTCTCGGCGCGCAGGGTGCGGTCCTTGTCCCAGATGATGGTGGGCGTCTGGGACCGGACCGTGTAGTGGTTGATGAGCTGTGCCTGCCGGTGGAGGTCGCAGGTGTGCCCCTCGCTGCCGCACACGGTGGTGCTGCGGCCGGGGATGGCCCAGCGCCACTCCAGGAACAGGGCGTCGATGCCGGGCAAGCCGTCGTCGAAGGTGTACGCGCCGCCGAGGTCGTCACCGGCTTCGAGGCGGTCGCGGTCGGCTTGGAGGAAGACGATCTCGTGACCGCGGGCAAGGAGGGCGTCGATGAAGGGGCGGCGGTGGCTGCGGCCTCCGTCGGGAGTGTCGGTGACACCGTTGCCGAGGAAGCCCCAGAAGCTGTATCCGATCTTCATTTGGTGATCCACCGCCCTTCGAGGAGCAGGGCGTCGAGGCCGGAGTTGGCCAGGCAGTCCAGGGCCATCTCGGGTGTCCCGCAGATCGGCTTGCCCTTGACGTTGAGCGAGGTGTTGATCAGCACGGGGATGCCGGTTCGGCGGCCGAAGGCGGTCAGCACCGCGTGCATGAACGGGTTCTGCGACCGGGTGACGGTCTGCAGGCGGGAGGTGCCGTTGGCGTGCACAATCGCCGGCACCCGCTCGTGCGTCAGGTCCGTCACCCCGGAGGCCATGGACATGTACGGGGCCGCTTGGCCGAGGGTGAAGAACTCGGCGGCGCGCTCGGCCGGGACCATGGGGGCGAAGGGCCGGAACGGCTCGCGGAACTTCACGGTGGCGTTGAGCCGCTCGACGACGCCGGGCTCCAGCGGGGAGGCGAGGATCGAGCGGTTGCCCAGGGCACGCGGCCCGGCCTCAACGCCTCCCTGGAACAGTCCGGCGATCATGCCGTGGGCTAGCTGGTCGGCGAGGAACTCGGCGGTCTCGATGCCGAGGGTCTTCTGGCTCAGGCCGGGCCAGGGGGTCAGGTCGAGGGGCTGGTCCTCGTAGGAGGGGCCGAGGTAACAGCGGCGGGCGATGCCGGCGACCGGGCGAGGGCTGCGCCCATCGACATGCACGGCGAGGGCGGCCCCGATGGCGGTTCCGGCGTCTCCGGGCGCCGGCGGGACGAACACCTCGTCGAAGATGTCAGCCTCGATGATCTTCCCGATGCTGACGCAGTTCGTGGCGACGCCGCCGCCCACGCACAGGCGCCGGGAGCCGGTGAGCACACGGGCGCGGCGGGCAAGGTGAACCATCACCTGCTCGGTCCGTTCCTGGAGGGCAGCCGCCAGGTCTCGGTGGACGTCGGTGAGCGGCTCGCTCGGGTGCCGCTCGGGGCAGGTCTCGGCGACGAATCGCCGGGATGTCCTCGGGTATCCCGAGCTGAGGGTGCGCGTCGGGAAGTAGCCGGGGTGGATGCGAAAGCCCGTGGCCGTCGTGCGGACGGCCGTGGTGAACAGGTGCCGGAAGCGGGCTGGGTCGCCGAGGGCGGCCAGCGCCATGACGGTGCCTTCCTCGTCGCCCCGCCGCCAGCCCAGGTGCTCGGTGACGGCGCCGTACACGTAGCCGAGGGAGGCCGGGTCGTTGATCGCTTCCAGGGTGTGGACGCGGGGGTGCTGAACGCCGTGGCCGTGGGCGATCGTGGTGGTCTGCCGCTCGCCGAGGCTGTCGACGACGAGTACGGCCGCTTCGTCCCAGCCGGAGGCGGCGTAGGCCGTGAGCTGGTGGGCTCGGTGGTGCAGGACCGATGTGACGCGGGCCGAGGGGAACTGGCTGCCGAGGACGCGCAGCCGCCGCCGGGTGCGCAGGGCGACCTTGGCGAACCCGTGGGCGCGAGCCAGGCTGCGGTCGCGTGTGGCCGACGAGAGCGCCATGCGCAGGGCGACGGGCGACTCGGCGAGGTAGCGGGCGGGCTGGAAGTTGTAAGCGACGGCGTCCACGTCGCTGGCGCTCAGCTTGGCCTGGTCGAGGAGCCAGCCCACGGCGCGAGCCGGGTAGAGCTTGGTGTGCTTCTGCTCGGAGAGGCGTTCCTCCTCGACGAAGCCGACGAGTTCACCGTCGACGAGAAGGGCGGCCGAGGAGTCGTGGGTGTACGAGCACAGGCCGAGGACGACGGAGGGGGTGCGCTTCATGGCGGCGGTCACCTTGCCCCTGCCGTCGCGGCGCGATTGGTCGAGCGCCGCTCCAGCTCTCCGTACCAGGCGGTGAGGGCTTGGCCGAGGGGCCCGTCGATCGTGTCGGCCGCCCGCCACGCCTGCTCGCGCTTGCCGTCCTTCCACAACCGGTAGCTGCGCAGCGTCTCGGCCATCGCGTCCCAGCCGGGGTGGCCGGTCACGTCACGGGCCTCGACCTGGTCGAGCAGGCCGTCGAAGCCGTTCCAGGGTGTTCGCAGGTCGGGCATGATCCCGCTTGCCGGGAGCGAGGTGAGCGTGTCGGCCTGTTCGATGTGCTCGTCGTAGATGTGCAGCGAGCCGATGTGTAGGTGAAACTCGCCGAGTTCGGCGTCGAGCCATCCGGCGACCAGCTCGTGCAGCACGGTGTAGAAGAACACGTCGTACGGCATGCCGATCCATACGTCCTGGCCGCGCATCATGGTCGCCATGTGCAGGCGGCCGGCGCGCAGGTGGAACCGGAACCCGAGGGTGCACGGCACGTCCTTGTGCCCTGCGGCGTCCTGGGCCGGGTCGTAGAGCTGGATCAGGGCTCGCCGGGAGTCGGGGTCGGCTTGGAGGATCTCGACGACGCGGGCGAGCTGGTCGACCTTGCCACCCCAGTTCCGCATCCTGGGGCCGTACGCCCCCAGGAGGACGCCTTCGTCGGCGAACTGCCGCAGCCGGTTGTTGTAGTCGAAGATCCACGGGGCGTCGGAGCCAGACAGGTGCCAGACCGTCTCGGCCACGGCGAAGGCCGGATTCACGATGCGGGCGGGCGGGGCGTAGAGCAGGCGAGCACGCGGCTGGGTGAGCAGCAGGTGCACATCGCGGACTTCGTGGGTGGCCATGCCCCGGGGGCTGATCTTCTCGCCGGACTTGGCCAGCGTGACGGCGCCGGAGAACAGCTCGGCGATGCTGTCGGCCGTGAGGGATGTCATCGGACGGATGCTCCTTCGTCCTTGGGCGACGCAGCGGCGCCCGGGTGGTGGTGGGTGGAGTCGTCGGCCCTCGGGCCGGAGGTGGCGCGGTCGGTGATGAGCCGGGCGATCCGAGTGGCGCTGTCGCCGCGCCACCGGCAGACCGCGTCCAGGGCCGCCCGCGGGATCGGCGCAGGGCCCGCGCGCAAGCCGGAAAGTGCTTCGGCGACCTCATCGGCGGCCTCGCACCGGGTCGCCAGTCCGTGACTGGTCAGGCCCAGGGTGCGTTCGCCCGGCGGGCCGATTTCGAGGACCGGGATGCCGAGCAGCGCGGCTTCGATCCCGCACGTCGAGTACGCGCTCACCAGGACGTCCGCGCCGGCGAGGCAGCCTCGGGCTCCGACTCGGGGATCGACCACCGCGATGGGCGGCCCGGCGTCCCGCTTCATCAGAGCGGTGAAGGCGTCGGCTCCCTGCGCCGGGTGTGGAGCGATGACGAGCCCCCAGTCGCCGTCCGCCTCGGCAAGCCCGTCCAGGAGGAGGTCCACGTGGGACTTGAGGTGATCGGGGTTGAAGGGCTGGCAGGCCCACACCGCGATCCGGGTCGGCGCGCGTCGGCCCCCCGGAGCGAGCAGGTTCTCCAGGTACCGCCGTTGTGTCTGGCGGCTCAGGCTGGTGAGGACGTCGAAGCGGGGCTGCCCGAGGACGTGCACCTCGGCCTCGGGGTGGCGCGCCCACCCTCGGCCCAGGGCAAGGTCCCGCTCGCCCATGACGATGATGTCGCGGCTGTGCAGGGCCGGCCAGGCGACCGATTCCGGCGTCCACGCCCCGTGCTGGACGTGCACCGAGTTCGCTCCGTGCCGCTCGGCGGCGTGCGCGGCCAGCACGCCCAGCGGGCTGGTGTCGTTGCTCAGTAGGACGGTGTGCGGCCGGGTGGTCGACAGGATGTCGTCGAGCCAGCTCTCCGCCCGCACCACCGTCCGCCACGACGGTTGGGTGCAGCCCCCGCTGGTCTCCAAGAGAACGGACAAGAGTCGTACGAGCCGGGCAAGTTGGATTCCGTGGCCTTCCACTTGGACGACGTGCTCGTCGTCGGGGCGGTGGAGGCCCTCGGCGGTGCCCGAGATGGTGAAGAGGTCGCTCGGAGCCGCTCGCAGCTCGAAACCCGTTGCCGGTCCCGCGCTGCATCGCTCGGCGGCATCAGTGGCGAGATCGAGCAGGAGGCTCCTCTGGCCGCCTCGCGCCAGCTCGGCGAGAACGGGGGTCAGCGTGGCGGCATGGCGGGAGGTCCACGACAGCGCCAGAACGTCCTGCCGTCCGAGATCCGAGGGGAGCGGCCTCGGCTCCGCGTTCGCCGTACTCGTCCGGGCGCGGTTCCGGAGCTGGGCGGAGCGGGTCGGGTTGTGCGGTGCCGCAGCACCGAGCACGTACGCGACGCCGGACCATGTCACGGTGTAGGCCAGGTACTCCCGCGAGCTGCTCGAACGCAGTCCCACGAGACCTTCGTAGGGGGCCAGGATCAGGGGCCCTGGGGCGGAGGCGAACGGTGCCCAGGAGTTCAGGGCCAGGAGCTTGCGCACGATCTCGGCGACGAAGCGTCGCACGGGGACGTGCTGAACGTGGAGCCAGTCGGCTCCGCCCGGGGTGGCGGCCCACTTGGCGCTGTAGCGGTCGACGGCCTCCATGACGTCTTCGACGCCGGAGCGCAGTAACTGCTTGTCGACGGCCGTCGCATCAAGCTCCGTCGTGTGGATGTGGTCGGTTCGCGCGTGCGCCAGGGCGCCGGTTCCGACGAGAGTCCACGTCGGCTTCCCGACGTTGGAGGAGCGGACCAGGCCGAGGCCACCACTGGTGCGGGGGCTCACACCGTGCTCCCCTCGACGAGCTGCTTGGCGGGGAGGAGGCTCAGCAGTTCCCTGGGGGACCAGACCGTCTCCGGGGCGGGAGCCGTCGGCTGCCCGTAGCCCCACCCAGCGTGCACATAAGGGACGCCGGCACGTGCGGCCGACTCCTGGTCGACCGCCATGTCACCCACGTAGACGGCGGAGGCGGGGTCGACTCCCAGGTCGACCAGTGCTAGGAGGAGCGGGTCCGGGGCCGGCTTCGTTCGGCCCGCGCCGGCGGGCGTGCGGATGGTCGCGAAGGGACACCCGAGGCGCGCGAGGAGCGGGGCCGCCCGGTCGACGTGCTTGGACGTCACGACGCCCAGCCGCCAGTCGGCGGCCACGAAGGCGTGGAGCGTCTCGACGATGCCGGCGAACTCCTCCGCGAGGTGCGCGGTGGCCACGGACTCCGCCTCGTACGTCCTACGGACCGCCTCGGCATCGGTCACGCCCAGGCGCTCCATGATGTCCCCGAACTCGCGACCCAGGTGGCGCTCGTAGTCACGGAACGGGAGCGCGACGCCATGGACCTCCTGGACCCTCTGCCACGCCCTCCGCATCACGGGACGCGTGTCGAGGAGGACCCCGTCGAGGTCGAGGAGAAGAGCGCGCGACCCGTGGTCGCTCGGCGCGGCCGGGGCGGGTGGCGATCCGCAAGCGGGAACGGTCATGATCATCCTCTCGTCAGGGTGTCGTCGTGCCTCAGAGGGCCGAAGCCGGGGCAAGTTCCAACTCGGGGTACTGGGACGGACCGCCGGCCTCCTCGAACGCCGCGTCGAGCAGCGCCACGTGCAAGCGGTCCCATCGCCCTCGGGACTGCAGAGCACGCCCGTGGCGGGTCAAAGCCCACGCCTTGAGGGCCGTCGGGTCCTGCATGAAGTTCCGCGCGTTCTGCCGCAGGATGGCGGGGGTGAACACCCTGAGATTGAGGCCGGTGCGCCAGAACTCAAGCCACCACTGGCACATCAGGAGCGGACCCGATTCGTCGTCCTTGACGTGGTCGGGGTGGTTGCGCACCCAGATCGGGTCCAAGTCCGGGTGGGTGGTGGCGACTTCGAGCATGCGGCCGTGAGCCTGGTGCACTGCCAACTCCAGGGACTGGCGGTGCTGCTGGCGACGCTGGGCGATGTGCAGCGCGGACGCGAGGGCGATGGTGGTGGCCAGAGCGAGAACGGGACGGTTCATCTGCGACCTTTACTCGGGGATGGATGGGGCGGTGCGGCAACCGGCGGCGGCATCCGGGGCAGTGGTGGTCGCCGTCGTGTTCGCTTGAGGAGAGTCAGGCCGCGTCCGGCGGGCCCTCAGCCGACGGCGAGGTCAATCGGTCCGGCACGGCCAGCAGGCGCGCGAGCCGGTGAAAGCGCGAGAGGTCGAAGCCACGCCCCTGAACCTCACCAGCGGGCACGGCGAAGAGGTCGATCCCCTCTTCGCTGGGTGCCGAAGGGGCGGCCTCCCTGATGGCGAGGAGCGCTTCGCCCTGCTCGCGGTGCGGCAGGAGGCGCGGCGCACGATCGATGTGTCCCTCGAAAGTCATGGTCAGCCCTCGGTCAGGTGTATTTGAAGGTGAAGACGAGCACGACGCTCACGGTGACGATCAGGGCGATCTGGGCGCTGATCTGCCGCCAGCCCCAGCCCTTCCTGTCCATCCAGCGCAGCGGCCGCCTTCAAGTTGGCGCGACGGGCTCCTCGGAGATCACGAGGTGGAGAAACGCCCGGCAGTGCTCGCCCAGGTGTTTGATCACGGCGTGGTACTCGTCGTCATCGGAGCTGATGTTGTGCCGGTCGAGGACGAGCACGCCGTCGGCCAAGCCCTCTCGGAGCTGTCGCTCGGCTTCCCGCCAACCAGGTCGATCCCAAGGCGGCGTGTAGACGCCCTGGCTCGCACTGGATGCCGGGAGGTACGTCGTGGTCACCGGGACCGCCACATCGTGGAGCCGGGCGGTGATCGCGTAACCGAGCTGGTCGGCCTCAGCCTGTAGCGTCCCCCAGTCCTCGTCAGGTCGGGCCCTCGGACTCGGTACCAGGCTGTACGCCAGCACGCGCAGCGGCTGATCGGCCTGCGCGCCGACGGTCTGACGGTAGAAGTGCTGGCGCACGCCTCGGAGTTGGCCAGCTCGGGACCGGCGCTTCACCTGGGCAGAGGTGCGAGGCCAGCTCGGGTAGTCACGGCCAGCGGTCGGCGCCCCACCGCCCGTGTGCTTCTCTCGCCCCCGATCAAAGGCGACGAGGCTCAACACGTCGGCTCCGTGCTTGAGTGCGTTGTGCGGCGACATGGGGGTGCCTCCGTGAGAGTGGGGATGACCGCGTACGTCGTCCGGCCGCCGTCCGCGACGCCCCACCGAAGCGACAAGCAGGCGACGAGGTGCAGCCCTCGACCGCCGAGGCCAGCGGCACTCGCACGTCGCCGCCTCGCCGGTGCCGTGCTGTCGTCGGTGACTCGGATTCGAAGCTCGTGCTCGTCGTGTCGCAGTCGCAGTCGCAGTCGGACGTCCCCGGAACCGTGAATGATCGCGTTGGACACCAACTCCGAGACGACGAGCCGGGCGTCCTCTGCCGGCGTCTCCGGCAACGACCAGTGCTTCAACACGGTGGCCGTCGTTCGTCGCGCTTGAGCGACGTGCACATCTACCGGCTCCATGGCCATCTCGAAGACGTGAGAGGCCAGCGGACACCGAGCGGTTGAGGCGCCGACGGCGTGGGCGCCACCGTCGTCGCCCCGAGGTCGGGGCGGCGTTGCTGTCCGGTGCGTGGTCATGAGCACATCGCACCGTGGCTGCGCGATCCGGGACAGGGGAAACCGGAGGGGGGAAATCTTTGTCAAGGGGGGAAAATCAGGGGGGGAGTTGAGGGGAGTATTGGCTTTCTCCCACGGATAGGGGTCAGACTCATGGCGGTGGATCCATTTGCCGAGTTGCTCCGTCACCTGCGGCGTAACGCGAATCGGACGCAGGACGAGCAGGCCGGTGCGATCAACGCCGCCTCCGGCCGGGCAACGGTGACCCGCCGGGAGGTGAACCGGTACGAGAACGGTGCGAACGTTCCGACGGACCACACCCTGGGGAACATCGCTTTGGCCTGTGGCGTCCCGCTGGAGCCGCTACTGCGCGAGGCGAAAGCCGCCCGCGCCAGGCGGCGAGAGAAGAACAAGGCCGAGGCGGAGGACCTGGACGACGTGAAACGCCGAACGCTGCTGGGAGGCGCAGTCGTCGGTGCGGCTGCGGCTGCCGAGCCCTGGGGCCGACTGGCCTACGCACTCAGCAAGGGTTCCAAGATCGACCCTGAGTCCGCGGCGGTGCTTATTGATCATGCCGCCACGTTGCACGTGGACGAGCTGAACGAGAGTGCGCTCAGCCTGCAGTCCCGCGTCGAGGCGCACTTGGACGCGATCACCGCAGCCCTTCCCCGCGCCGGAGCCCACGAGCGAGCCCTGACCATCGCGGCCGGGGAGACTGCCGCTCTTGCTGGGTGGGTCGCCTGGGACCTCGGCCAGCAGGACAAGGCCACTTCCTATTACGGAGTGACCTCGGAGTGCGCGAAAAGGGCCGGACACCCTCCGCTGCGCGCTCTCGCTCTGGGCTACGCGAGCTACGGTGCCCCCAGCCCGGCGAAGGCGCTGGAGATGCTTTCGCAGGCAGCTCAGGACGTACGCGGACGCGGCAACGCAACCGCCGCAGCGTGGGCTCTGGGCCGGTACGCGGAGGAAGCCGCCCAGTCAGGCGATGACGCTGGCGCCCTTCGTGCTCTCGATCAGGCCAAGTTCGCTTATGACTTCGCCGACCATACGAGCGAGCAGGCGTGGGTCCGCTTCGTGACGCCATACCGCATGGACTCGTTAACCCTCTCGGTCTATGGCGAACTCGCGCGTCAGGAGCTGACCGCCACGGCCGACTCCGCAGTCAAGCGCCTCGGCGGCGAACTACCCGAGTCCGGCGTGGTCGTCCTGGGTGACCTGGCGTCCGCCCTTCTGCGCGGCGGCGACATAGATCGCGGAGCCTACGTAGCGCACCAGTTCGCCGCAGCGGCGGAGTCGAAGCCCAACACCATGGGCCGGCAGCGGGCTCAGGCCATCGCTGCCGGGCTCCCCGACACTGAGCATGACCTGGCCAGCCACCTGCTGACGTTCGCGACGCTGTGAAGCGTCGAAGCGCACAGGCTCAGCGAGAGCAAGGCGCTGTAGTGGAGACCTCTACCCCGGGCGCGTCTCGTCGACGACCCAGGACAGGTACGCCTCCGACCCTCCGGTCACAGGCAGCGTGACCCACTGGGGGACGTCGTACGGGTGCCTCTCGTGCAGCCATGCCTCTAGCGCGGGGAGGCGATCCGACGACGTCATGTAGGAGATCCGCCACTCCTGAGCCGCCTCGACCTTCCCCTGCCACCAGTAGAAGGCGGTGATGGGCGCATCGATGTGGACGCCCGCCGCCAGTTTGCTCTCAACAGCGCCTCTGGCGAGGGTCTTCGCCTGCTCCTCGTTGTCACTCGTCGTCTGCGCGATCACGATCTCGGGGTCCATGCGGCTACCTCTCCAGCTCGGGTACCGCGACCCTACCCAGAGGGCTGACGCAGTCGACAAGCGCTGGTCGCCCGGATCCGGGCCGAACGTACCCGTCGGACTTCGGCCCACTGGACCGCGCAGCTCGCCTCCGAGGGGTGCGCGGAACTCCCCTACGCGGCGAGGTCGTGCCGCTCGCTGCCATCGGGCTCTCGACTGCCGCCGGGCTGCTGGCGCTCAAGGCCCAGCAACTTCAGCAGGTCGGCCGTGACCACTCGGTAGGCGTTCCCTAGGCGCAGCACCCTGACCGGGTACTCCCCCTGCTTGGCGAGCCCATACCCGGTGGACCGTCCGATCATCAGCGCCTTGTTCGAGGTGTCGAGATCGATCACCGCCGGAAGAGCGAGCAGCTCGTCGCTCGTCAGTCCTCGCTCCGCTCCTGCCGTCTTAGGTGCTGCCATGACGCTCTCCTGACGTTTACGCGTGCCGTAGTGACGCGAAAGATGTATCACGGAGTTGCGGCAGCGCCTTTTCGCTTCTTAGGGTGTCACCATGACACCTGATCAATGGTCGACAGCGTTCACCGGTCGGATCGCTCAGCGCCTACGAGACTCGCGCCGGGCCGCCGGCCTCACGATGGCCGAGGTCGCGCAGGAGTGCGCGGCCCGCGGCATGCCGGAAATCACCGAGCACTCGATCAAGAACCTGGAGTCCGGACGCAAGACGAGCGTCAGCGTGGCGGACGTCGTCATGCTTGCCGACGTACTGGACGTCCCGCCGGTCACCCTGTTGTTCCCGCTCGGTTCTTCGGCGGCGGTCGAGGTTCTGCCGGGCCGCGAGCTGTCCACCTGGGACGCGGTCGCGTGGTTCACCGGTGAGACACCTCTGGATGATGCGGCCCCCGAGGGCTCGCCCCGGGACGTGCTCGACAGCTTCCGACACCATGGCGACCTCGTTGCCGCGTCGATGTCCTCGTACGACTTGGCGCAGGAGCGGCGACGAGTAGCCAGCACCACTCTGGACCGCAGTCGCCGAGCCACGCTTCTTGAGCGGGCCGAGGGATACGAGGCGCACGCCTTCGAGGACGCCCAAGAGCTGCGCGCGTACCGAGAGCGGATGCGTCAGCGCGGCCTCACCCCTCCGGCCCTTCCTGACCGACTCGCCTTTGTCGACGAGCCCGACATACACCCCGAGGCCGAGGAGCGTGAATGAAGAAGGGCACCATCACGCGACGGTGCCGGTGCACTGACCCCGAGACCGGCAAGGACCTCGGGGCGTCGTGCCCGAAGCTCCAGTCGCGACGGCACGGGACCTTCGGGGTGTTCCAGGAGCTGGACCCCGCCCAGGACGGCCGACGACGGCGGTTCCGTCGTGGTGGCTTCGAGACCTCCACCAAAGCCCAGGAGGAGCTGGGCAAGGTCCGCGCCCTCATGGCGATTCCCGAAGAGGACGACGCATGGGGCAGGACGCAGATCAGCGACCTGCTGGAGGACTGCGTCAAGGAGAAGACCCCTCTGCCGGACTACGACGAGACCCGTCGCCGGTTCCAGACGGGTCAGTCGCTCAACTCGAAGACCACCGTCGGGGAGTGGCTCGACACCTGGCTGGCCGGGCGGAAACGTCTGCGCCGTGGCGGTGCGTCGCGCTACGAATGCGACATCCGCGTCCACCTCAAGCCGCACCTCGGGCACCTTCGCCTCGACAAGCTCCGAGTCCACCACATCGACAAGATGTTTGACGCCATCAACGAGCGGAACATCGAGATCCAGGAGCAGAACGCCCAGCGACGCGCGGTCGCCGACGAGCTGAAGGCCACCCCGAACAAGGGAGCCGAGAACCGGGCGCGCCGGAAGTGGTTCCGCGCACAGCTCGACGCGATGCCGCCGTTCCGTCGAGTCACCGGGCTGAACACCCAGCCTCACATCCGCGACACGCTCCGGGCCGCGCTCAACGTCGCCATCGCTCAGCAGGTCATGCCCGACTTCAACCCGGCCGCTCACGTCGAGCTGCTGCCCGGTACCAAGCCGAAGGCTCTTGTCTGGACCGAGGAGCGCATCGCTCGTTGGCAGGAGACCGGCAAGCGGCCGTCGCCAGTCATGGTCTGGACCCCGGAGCAGACCGCCGTCTTCCTCGACTTCGTCGCGGGAGACCGGCTGTACTTGCTCTGGCGACTCATTGCGTTTCGAGGCACTCGGCGAGGAGAAGCGTGCGGTGTCCGCTGGGAGGACTACTCCGCGAAGCACTGCTCGCTGGCCATCGCCACGCAGCTCGTCCAAGACGGCTGGGAGGTCCACGAGGGTGCGCCCAAGACCGACAGCGGCCTCCGACTGATCGCCCTGGACGGCGAGACCAACGAGGGCCTCCTCACGCACAAGGCTCGCCAGCAGACCGAGCGCGAGGCGTGGGGTGAGGGCTGGCAGAACACCGGTCGTATCTTCACCCAGGAGGATGGCTCCCTCCTCCACCCGGGCAAGGTCAGCGATCTGTTCGAGCGCCTCGTGGAGGCGGCCGGCCTTCCACCGATCCGCCTTCATGACCTCCGACACGTCGCCGCGACGCTGATGCTCGCGGCGGGCGTCGACATCAAGGTCGTCTCGGAGACCCTCGGCCATTCGGACACGCGGATCACGCGGGACATCTACCAGTCGGTCCTCGACGACCTGGCGCGCGACGCCGCCGAGAAGGTCGTGCAGCTCGTACCTCATGCGCGTAAGGCGCTGGCGGCTGTTCCGGACGTCGTGCCGCAGGTAGACCCCGCGTCCCGTCTGCCGAGGATGGCGCCGCCGCGTAAGGACGACGCGGCCCAGCAGAATCGTTCCGCCTGACCTCTAGGAACGCATAGTCGAGGACATCTGCTACCGGCATCGGGGCCCGTGAGCCCCGATGCCGGCGTCTATCCCCCGGCCGAAGGCTGTCTGGCCACAGACGGAGCTGCACCGAGGTGCAGATCCGGGCGAGGATCTTGTGCGAGCAGTTTGAGTACCAGGTCTGCAGGCCAGCGCAGCTCATCAGCGAGCCGCTGGACAGTGATGCCCTTGCGTTCAGCCATCTCGAAGGCTCGCTGCAAGAGAACCGGAACCTCTCCCGGAAAGCCCTGCACCGGCGTATGCGGCAACAGCCCCTGCCCCCGCAGGGTTCTGAGGCGCTTCCATCCTCGACTGCTTACCGCTTCAGTATGGAGGCCGAGCTCTCGGCAGCGGACCAGGAGAGAATCCAACGACACGCCCCAGGTCTGCTGTAGCCGCCCTAGGACCGTGAAGTCGACCCGCGTCGGAAGCGAGCCCGTCAGCCGTGCCGCTGGTGTGAGAAACTCCGCCGCGAAGGCGTCTGCCTGACGTTCGTGCTGGACATCTCCGGGGTGCGCTTCACCGTGCAGCAGGAGGTGACCCAACTCGTGCGCGCAACTGAACCGATGGCGGTACACGTCGTCGCGCTCGTCGTTGAGCACTACGACAGGACGGGTAGGCAACCTAGTCGTGGAGAAGCCATCCAGCTTCCTGCTGTCCGCGTTGGGAAACGGAAGAGCTGTCACCACGATGCCGCGCGATTCAAGCAATCGAACCAGGTGAGAGATCGGTCCATCACCTAGGCCCCAGCGTGCACGAAGAGCGCGCGCAGCCTGTTGGGGATCGCTGGGTAGGTCAGGGATGGTTTCTCCGCCGTCCCAGCCAGGCAGGTCAACCGTCGGCAGCCGGACATAACTCTCCAGCTCATACACCAGCTCCCACAGCAGCTCCGTAAAAGACACGCTCCGCTCACGCTCGCGGGCAGGAGCCGAGCGCAGGGAACGGAAGTGCACGGCTGCCGTATCCAGGCCGGCTCGGGGTCGGCCAGCGGTGAAGAAGGCGCTGGGCATGCCGAGGGCTTCTGCCAGTCGACGGACCTGCTCCGGCCGGGGCCGGATAGCTCCTGCTTCGTACTGACCGACCGCGGCGGGCGTTACGTTGATCTTTGTCGCCAACTCCTTCTTGGTCCAACCAGCTAGGCGCCTGGCCTGCGTGAGTCGAGCGCCGTCGAAGGCCGCTGCGACTGACGCAGAGAGGTCGAGTGGCAGAACGGGTGCCACCGAGAGTGAAGATCGCTTAGTGCTCATTGCTTTCGTTCGCGGTGTCGTCCGCGTCTTCCAGGTTGATGGGGGGCTCCGCGCCGGTACCGAATCCGGGAGTAGAGGGGTCGATGGGCGACACGACGGAGATTCCGCCGGTACCGCCTTCAGCATCTGTGATGGCCAGAGGTTCGAGCCACTCCCAGGACACCGAGCCCGACAAGTCCAGTTTGGCTTCCCCGACGAAGCAGTTGAGCAGGCCGCCCTCCCGGTTACTCGCGTAGGCGAGCAACAACATCTTGGGCTGCTCGGGCAGTTCCTCGAGTGTCTCCTCCAGGTCTTCGAAGGCCCACTCCTGACCGTCAATACCGTCACTGATGCGAAGCGCGGTCTGTACCTGCGGCGCGAGCTGACCGTAAGCGGCGAACATCTCGCTGCGGATCTGCGAGGTCCGGATCTTCATCCCCCGCACATCCGTCGTCGAGTCACTGGCGTAGCAAACGGGGTAAAGGATGGCGTTTCCGACGCCGAGCATGAAGGTGCTTCGCACCCGCAGCGGCTTGGCCTCGGGAAGGGCCTCGAGCTGGTCCTGGTCCTTGAGCGCCCCGACGGTGAACCGCCAACGATTCGTCCCGAAGGTGTGGCCGTCGCTGTACTTGCTGAACTCGTACGCGTCGACCGCTTCTTGCGTCCCCGTCTTCAAGGACCAGATCACGTGCTTGCGAACTCGTGGGGCCGAGACCCCGACCAACTGATCAAACCGAGAGCCGTGCAACGTCAAGGAACCCACCCCTAGTAGGACAGTTCAACGCCCCAGCGGACTTTACCGCTCGACGGGATCATGCTGCATCACTTTAGTTTCTGCGTCAATCTCGACACGGCTCGGAATCCACACGACAACTGGGACCGACAACTCAGGTCGAGGCGGCGATCACCCCACACGCCGGGTCACCGCGCCAGACACTGTGGGAACCGGCCAACTTCCCCACCGTCGATCGCGACCGCAGGGCTGCGGGCCCACCCCTCAGTGCTTACACCTCGGAGAGGCCACCGGATCGACCGCCCGTCCACCGCTCTGCACGCCCGCTGCACGCCTGTCCACCGGCTGTCCACCGGGGGCGATCATGAGGCGCCGGGCGGGCAGCAGTGCCCACAGAAAAGGATCATGAAAAGCACAAAACCCCAGGTCACGGCGAGTGAGTCCTGGGGTTTCGCTGAGCCGCCTTCGGGATTCGAACCCGAGACCTACGCATTACGAGTGCGTCGCTCTGGCCGACTGAGCTAAGGCGGCGGATGGCGTGGGACCGTCTTGCGGTCGCAGCCGGGACAAGTCTACACAGTCGTCGGGGGTGCTCGGACCGGGGGCGGGCGGCGCTGAGGTGGGTGTTGGACACCCCGAGTGGGGTGGGGGAATATCTGCTCCCGGGGCTCCGTTGTGCCGTGTGTACGGCGGCTTCCCGCCCCACGGAAGTGCACGCAACGAGCAGAGGAGACGACTGTGGCCGGCACCCTGAAGGATGTGACGGACGGATCGTTCGAGGCGGACGTCCTGAAGAGCGAGAAGCCCGTGCTGGTGGACTTCTGGGCCACCTGGTGCGGCCCGTGCCGCCAGATCGCTCCGGCGCTGGAGAAGATCGCCGAGGAGCAGTCCCACAAGATCGAGGTCGTGAAGGTGGACACGGACAAGAACCCGGTCACCGTGGCCCAGTACGGCGTGATGTCGATGCCGACGCTGGCGATCTTCCACAAGGGCGAGATGGTCAACCAGCTGATCGGCGCCCGTCCGAAGGCCGGCATCGAGAAGTTCCTGGGCGAGTACATCGGCCAGTGACGGCCTGCGGGATCGGCCGACAGGGCCGGTCCCGGGCCTGCCGGCCGAGGTCGACAGGGGCCGTGCCGGTGCGGTCGTCGCATTAGGCCGTGTTTTAGAAGTCGCGGGCGGCCAGCCATTTGGTGAGGTCGCCCGCGATCCGGTCACGATGGTTCTCGATGGCGATGTCGTGCTCGCGGCAGGTGGTGTCGTGGCGGACGATCTCGAATCCGTCCTCGTCTAGGACGGAGACAGAGGCGAACCAGGCTGGCTCGTCCTCGTCGGGCTGGATGACGATGAAGGTGTTGTCGCTGTCGTTCAGATCGCTGATCAGCATGAATAGGGCATCCTCGGACGGGTCGTCGACGTGGTCGCCGTTCTCGCTGTCGGCGCAGTAGTGCCCGGCGGCCACAGGTCCTCCCCATGTGCGTGCTGATCGAACCGGTGGCCAGGATGGCACGGCCGGACGACCAGCCGATGGGTCACAGCCACTGGTGGATCGCCGCGATCTGCACGGTGGCCTCGAAGCGGACCGCCAGCTTGTCGTAACGCGTCGCCACCGCCCGGTGTTGCTTGAGCCGGCTGATCCCGCACTCGACCGCATGTCGGGCCTTGTAGTCCTCCCGATCGAAGGCCGGTGGCCTGCCGCCCACACGGCCTCGACGCTTGCGGTGGCGGATCTGATCGGCCGGCTCGGCGATGGTGCACCGGATCCCGCGTCTGCGCAGGTAGGCACGATTCGCGCGAGACGAGTACGCCTTGTCACCCCGCACCCGCAGTGGCCTGCGCCTGGGGCGCCCGCCACCGACCTTGGGCACCCCAATCGCTTCGAGGACCGGTTCGAACTGCGGGCTGTCACCCCGCTGTCCTGCCGTGACCAGCAGCGACAGCGGCTTCTGGCCCTGCTCGCAGGCCAGATGAATCTTCGTGCTGAACCCGCCCCTGGACCGTCCCAGGCCGTGATCGTCCGGCTCTTGGCCGACCCCGCCGGGCGGCTCCTTCTGCCCGACCCCGTCTCGGCGGGCACCAGCGGCGTGCTGATGAGCCCGGCAGACCGTGGAGTCGACGTTCACCTCCCACGTGACCAGCCCGGCCGCATCGGCCCGCGCCTGGAGCGAGGCCAGCAGCCGAACCCACACACCCTCGCGTTGCCACCGGCGGAAGAGCCCATACACGGTCTGCCAGGGTCCGTACTCGCCCGGCAGATCACGCCAGGGAACACCGGTCCGCACCCGCCACCGCACCCCGTCGATCAAACGCCGACGGTTCTGCGGCCGACGACCCAACCTCACCGCCGGCAACAACGGCTCCAGCACCGACCACTGCTCATCAGAAAGATCCCCTCGCCCCACACCATGATCATCACGCCGCAAGGCAAGACCCGGAGACCAGTTCTAAAACACGGCCTAGTGCCGTACGCCGGTCCGGCTTCGGTCGACCGGCCCGAACGGCGATTTGGCGGCTGCCCGCCGGTTTCCCGAGTCCGCTCGGAGGACCGGCGGGCAGCCGCCAAACGTGCATTGCGCCCCGCCCCGCCAAGCGCCGGGCTGCGCGCTGCCGGCCACGAGCTGCGACGCGGCGGGCTGCGCGGCTAACCGCAGCGCTTGCCGTCCTCCGGCATCGTCCCCTCCAACAAGTAGGCGTTGACCGCCGAGTTGACGCAGTCGCCGCCCCGCACATAGGCGGTGTGGCCGTCGCCCTCATAGGTGAGCAGCCGCCCGGAGGCGAGTTGCTCGGCGAGGCTCTCCGACCAGACGTACGGGGTGGCCGGGTCCCGGGTGGTGCCGACCACAAGGATCGGGTCGGCCCCCTCGGCCTCGATGCGGTTCGGCTCGCCAGTGGGCTTCGTCGGCCAGTCGGCACAGGCCAGCGCCTCGTAGGCGAAGCCGCGCCCGAAGACGGGCGAGACCTTCTCGAAGCCTGCCACCGCCTTCTCCGCCTCCTCGGGGGTACGGAACGCGGCGGGCTGGTCGAGGCAGTTGATGGCGGCGTTGGCGTACATCATGTTGCTGTACGAGCCGCCGGGTTCGCGCTCGTAGTAGTTGTCCGAGAGCAGGAGGAGACTCTTGCCGTCGCCCTTCTCGGCTTCCTTCAGCGCCTCCCTGAGCGGCCCCCACATGCTCTCGTCGTACATGGCGAGGATGACGCCGGTGGTGGCCAGCGACTCGGTGAGATCACGCTTCGCGTCACCGGTGCTGAGCGGCTTGCGGTCGACCTTCTCGAAGAACTCGCCGAGTTGACGGCCCGCGTCCTGCGCACTCTTCGTGCCGAGCGGGCAGTCGGAGCGCTTGACGCAGTCCTCGGCGAAGGCGGTGAACGCCGTGTTGAAGCCGGCTGTCTGGTCGCGGTTGAGCTGCTCCGCGTCGAGTGAGGGGTCCAACGCGCCGTCCAGCACGAGCCGTCCGGCCCGGCTCGGGTACAGGCCGGCATAGGTGGCACCCAGGAGCGTGCCGTAGGAGAAGCCGACGTAGTGCAGTTTGCGGTCCCCCAACACCGCCCGCAGCACATCCAGATCGCGTGCGGACTCGACCGTCGAGACATGGCCGAGGAGCTTGCCGGCCCGCTTGCGGCAGCCGTCGGCGAAGGTCTTCTTCATCCGGACGAGCTCGGCGACCTCCTCCTCGGTGTCCGGAGTGGAGTCGACCCGGGTGTGCCGATCCATCTGCGCATCCGTCAGGCACTCGATCGGCTCGCTCCGGGAGACGCCGCGGGGGTCCATGCCCACCAGGTCGTACCGCTCCCGCACCTGCGAAGGGAAGCTCGGGCCGGCCGCCAACTGCACGTAGTCCACGGCCGATCCGCCCGGACCGCCCGGATTGACCATCAGGGAGCCGATTCTGTCCGAGTCGCCGTCGGCTCTCTTGCGCACGACGGACAGCTCCAGGTCCTCCTCGGCGCGCGGATTCCCGTAGTCCATCGGCGCCTTGAGGGTGGCGCACTGAAAATCCTGGCTGCCGCAGTCGTCCCAGTCGAGCTTCTGCTCGTAGTAGCGCTTCAGGTCCGCCGGGAACGCGGCGGGCAGCGGCTCCAGAAGCTTGTCCGTGCCCTGCTGCCGCTCCATCGCGGGCGGCGTACCGGCGTCGTCAGTACCGCCCGAACTCCCCGACGTACAGCCCGCGAGCAGGACCGCCGCCGCGGCGAGCGCCCCCGAGGTACGGAAAAGCCTGCTGATTGCCATGCTGGCCCCTCGCCACGTGATCGGTCTCCACCCCGCCGGGCCTCGGGCACTGGCACTCCCCGCACGTCGGCGACCGCACCGCGTTCCGCGGACCCGGCCGCCGAACGAGCGTATAACGGTCAGCCGGTGCGCAGGCTCATCGTCATCGACTCCACCGCGAGCAGCGGTGCGACGTTGCGGTCCAGCGCCTGACGGCACGCCAGGATCGCCTCCATCCGCCGCAGCGTCTCCTCGGGACGACCGCGCGCCGCGAACTCCTCGACCGCATCCTGCACTTCGGCGCCGGCACCCAACCCCGTGGAGGTGCCGAGCTGGTGGGCGAGGACATCGCGGTAGAAGGAGGTGAGGTCGGTCAGCGCCAGATCGAGCGAATCGCGCTGGGTACGGGTGGCGCGCCGCTTCTGCCGGTCCTCCAGCTCCTTCATCGCACCCGCGGTGCCGCGCGGCATCCGCTTGCCCTCCGCCCCTCCCAGCGCGGTACGGAGCTCATCGGTCTCCTTCGCGTCGAGCTCCTCGGCGACCTGCTTCGCGTCCTCGGTCGCCGCGTCGATCAGCTCCTGCGCGGCCTTGAGGCAGCCCCCGACACCGGACATCCGCTGCGGCAGCCGCAGCACCGCTGCCCGCCGCGAACGAGCCCGCGCGTCCGTCGCCAGCCGACGGGCCCGTCCGATGTGGCCCTGCGTCGCACGCGCGCACCCGTGGGCGAGCTCGGGCTCCACTCCGTCGCGCCGCATCAGCAGGTCGGCGACTGCCTCGATCGGCGGGGTGCGCAGCGAGAGGGACCGGCAGCGCGACCGGATCGTCGGCAGCACGTCCTCGGTGGAGGGGGCGCACAGCAGCCAGACCGTACGCGGCGCGGGCTCCTCGATCGCCTTGAGCAGGACGTTCCCCGCGCCCTCGGTGAGCCGGTCGGCGTCCTCCAGGACGATCACCTGCCAGCGGCCACCGGACGGCGACATCTGCGCGTGCCGGACCTGCTCGCGGGTCTCCTTGACGCCGATGGTCAGCAGATCGGTGCGGATCACCTCGACATCGGCGTGAGTGCCGACCAGACTCGTGTGGCAGCCGTCGCAGAAGCCGCAGCCCGGCACTCCGCCACGGGCCCGCTCGGGATCGACGCACTGCAACGCCGCGGCGAAGGCTCTGGCCGCGGTGGCCCGCCCTGAACCCGGCGGGCCGGTGAACAACCAGGCGTGGGTCATCGCCGAACCGCTCGTACGCGGCTCCTCACCCGCGCGCGCAGCGGTGACGTACGCGTCCGCGTCCACCGCGGCGGCCGTCAGCTGGGCCACCACCCGCTCCTGCCCGACCAGGTCGTCCCACACCGCCATGGCCAGCCCTTTCACCGCTGTACGTGCTACCGCCGTCCATTGTGCGCGACTCCACTGACACATCCCGCCGCACTCACCGCGGGCGCGCCGAACTCCCGCCCGCTTGCGGGGAGTTCACACCGGCCGCACGGCTCGGCCCGGGGCAGCGCCCGAGGGCGGCAGCACGAAGGCTCCTGCGCTCCGGCAGCAGCACGAAACGCCTCCCGCACGTCGAGCGGCAGAGGCGAGGCGCGAAGCCGCGCCACCGCCCCGGGCCCGCCGAGCCGCCCGAGCGACGCCACTGCCCGCTCAGCGCCGCGTCGGATCAGCTCCTGGCCGGATCAGCGGCTTCCGCCCCGCGAGTCGCCGTTCCCCTCTTCGCCGTACGGGCCGAGCAACTCGTCCGCAAGGGTGGGGAGATCGTCCATCGGTGTCTCCTCGGCCCAGTCAGAGCGGGGGCGCTGCTGACGCGGCCGGCCCTGCTCGTCCACCTGGGGCAGCTCCCTGGTGCGGTCGGCACCGCTCTCCTCGGCCTGCACCCGGGGAAGCAGCGAGGTCTCGGCCTCGTCAGGGGCGAACTGCGGCAGCACGGTGGTCTCTTCGCTCGTGGACTCGGGCACCGCCGGCTGCGGCGTCTGCACCGTGTCCTCGTCCGAACCGGACGACTTCGGCGCAGAGCGCTTCGCGCCCGCGCCATCCGCCGCGTCCGCACTCCGCGTTTCCTCCGCCGTACGAGCGTCCTCCGCCTTGCGGGCCTCCTCGGCCCGGAGAACCGACTCGGCCTCCCGACGGCCCCGCTCCTCCTCGGCACGACGGGCCTCGGCCTGCTGCCGGGCCTCCTCGGCCTGACGCTCCTCCTCGGCCCTGCGGGCGGCCTTCTCCTGCCGCGCCTGCTCGGCCAGCAGCAACGACTCCTCGGCCTTGCGCTGCTTCTCCAGCCGACGCGCCTCCGCCTCGGCCCGCAGCCGCTCCTCGCCTTCCTTCTGGCGCCGCAGCCGCTCCTGCTCCGCTTGGCGGGCAGCCTCCTCGGCCTCGCGGCGCTTGCGCTCCTCCTCGGCGCGCTGGCGGGCTTCCTCGGCCTTGCGGCGAGCCTCCTCGGCCACCCGCGCCTCCTCGGCCCGGCGCTGGGCCTCTGCCTCCTGGCGGCGGCGCTCCTCCTCGTCGGCGCGCAGCTTCGCCAACTGCTCCTGGCGCTCCCGCTCCTGGCGCTCTTCCTCCGCCTTGCGGGCGGCCTCTTCCTCCTCGCGCCTGCGGCGCTCCTCCTCGGCCTTGCGACGGGCCTCCTCCTGCTGCTCGAGCTCCTTCTCGGAGAGCGGCAGCACGAGGTCGAGACGGTGTCTTACGACGGTGGTGACGGATTCGGCCTCCTGGCCGGCGTCCACCACCAGATAGCGCACCGGGTCCGCGGCGGCGAGCGTCAGAAAACCTGACCGGACCCGCTGGTGGAACTCCGCGGACTCCGACTCCAGCCGGTCGGGAGCCTCGGTGAAGCGCTCGCGCGCGGTCT
Organism: Streptomyces tardus; assembly: GCF_018101125.2. Lineage (GTDB taxonomy): Bacteria > Actinomycetota > Actinomycetes > Streptomycetales > Streptomycetaceae > Streptomyces > Streptomyces tardus. The sequence goes on from NZ_JAELVF020000001.1 coordinate 1,436,752, forward strand.
CCGGGGAGATGTCCAGCAGCACGGTCAGATGCGGAACGAGCCCGCTGGTGGCCCAGCGCGACATCCTGGCGATCTCCGTCGCGGACAGCTCGCGCCCGGCTCCCTGGTAGGCGACGGAGGAGTCGATGTACCGGTCGGAGATGACGACGGCGCCCCGCTCCAACGCGGGCCGCACGACCGAGTCGACGTGCTCCGCGCGGTCCGCCGCATAGAGCAGCGCCTCGGCCCGACCGGACAGCCCCTCGGAGGAGATGTCCAACAGGATCGAGCGCAGTCGCTTGCCGATCGCGGTCGCGCCCGGCTCGCGGGTGACGACCACCTCGTGGCCCTTGTCCCGCATCCACGTCGCGAGCGCCTCGACCTGGGTCGACTTGCCCGCGCCGTCGCCTCCCTCGACCGCGATGAAGAAGCCCGTGGTCGACGGTGCCTGGGCCGGGTCGTCGCCGCGCAGCGCGTCCAGCAGGTCGCGCCGCAACGGGACGCCGCCCCGGTCGTCGACCCGGCTGAGCACCAACGCCGCGACCGGCAGCAGCAGGGCTCCGGCCAGCACCAGGGTGAATCCCGCGCCGTCCTGGTCGAGTACGAAGCTGCCGCTCTGCACCCGGTGCTGCCCGATCAGCGCGGCGAGCACCGGCGCGACCACGGCAGCGAACGCCACCGCGATCCGAACGACCGCGGCCAGGTGCTCCGCCATCCGCGGGCGGCGGAACTCCTCGACCTCCAGATCGATCAGGGTGTGCGCGGTGTGCGCGGCGACACCGGCGCTCACACCGGCGAGGAACGCGGTGAGCAATGCGGTGGCGGTGTCGGCGAGGAGGCCGGCGGCGATGAGCGCACCCGCGCAGACGATGAGCGCGAGCCCCAGCAGCCGGCGCCGCGGGAGGGTCGGCAGGATGCGGCCGGCGAAGCGGATACCGACGGCGGTGCCGCCGGTCAGCGCGAGGGCCAGCAGCGCGAAGGTGACCGGGCCGCCACCCAGGCCCATGGCGTGCAGCACGGCGACGGCCACCGCGGCGGCGATCGCGGCAGCGACGGCGGCGGCCGTCACCACCAGCAGCGGTACCGCGCCGGTGCGACCCTTGTCCGTGCCCTCGGCGTTCTTCGGGCGCCGCAGCCCCTCCAGCGGGGAGCGCGGACGCGGGGTGCCGGTGGACGGCAGCTGCAGGAAGACGAGCACGGAGACCGATGCCGCGAAGAGACCGGCGGCCACGTAGGAAGCCAGCGCGGCCTGGTGCTGGGTGAACCAGTCGATGCCGGAGCCCAGCAGGTTGCTCAGCAGCGTCACCACCAGCAGCACCGAGGCCGCAGCAGGAACGGCGAGGAAGCTCGTGCGCAGCGAGAGCCGGCGCAGTGCGTCGTTGTGGTCGGGCAGCGGCCGTACCGCGGCGCCCTCGGCCGGCGGTGCGGGCAGCAGCGCCGGAGCCGCGCTCTGACCGGCGACGGTCCAGAAGCGCTCGGCCACACCCGTCACGAAGACGGTGATCAGCAGAATCGCGTACGCGTTGTCCGGGGACCAGGTGATCCACAGCGGCGCGACGATGAGCAGCGCACCGCGCAGAGCGTCCGTGACGATCATGGTCCAGCGGCGGTCCAGCGCGTTCCCCGGAGCGACCAGCGAGGACAGCGGCCCGAGCAGCACCGCGCCGAAGAGGAACGTGGACAGCAGCCGCGTACCGAAGACGGCCGCGACGACCAGCGCGAGCCCGCTATATCCGGCACCGAAGACCGGCTCGCCGCCGGTGAGCACCACGCTGAGCGTCGCCTGCATCGCGAGAAGCGTCAGGACGAACAACGCCAGTACGTCGGCGACACCGCTCACGCACTGGGCGCTCCACAGGCGCCGCAACGGAGCATGGCGGACCAGAGCCCGAATGGCACGTTCGCGGGACTCCGCGGCCAGGGCTTCGGAGGTGGGGTTCACAACCGTCGGCTGCTCTGCACGCGTCATATCGGTCAGCGTATCCGCAAGCGCTGACAGCCGAGCAGGCTACTGCCCACCCGAACGCACAGGGCGCGGCAAGGTGTGCGCTTATGTCCGCCTCGCCCGTTGTGAACCTGCCGAAGGGGGCTCCACCGCAACCGGTCGGACGCCACCGAGAGCTCGCACGAGGGCGCCCCGAGGCCCGCAACAAGAGGCCGGGACAGGCCGCCCGCAACGCCGCGCGGCGGGCACCGTGAAACCCCGGCGGCCCGCCGCGCGGCCCGCCTCACGGGCGGGCAGCTGCTGCGCGTGCGGTTACTGCGCGTCCGACTCCTGCGATCCGACCGACGCGGAGGACTTCTCTGCCGGAGCCTTCGCGGTGACCGTCTTCTTCGCGGCGGTCTTCTTCGCGGCGGTCTTCTTCGCCGGAGCCTTCTTCGCCGGAGCCTTCTTCGCTGCGGTCTTCTTCGCCGGAGCCTTCTTGGCTGCGGTCTTCTTCGCCGGAGCCTTTTTGGCGGTCTTCTTCGCCGGGCCCTTGGCACGCTTCTCCGCGAGCAGCTCGAAGGCCCGCTCGGGCGTGATCGTCTCGACCTCGTCGTCCCGGCGGAGCGTCGCGTTCGTCTCGCCGTCGGTGACGTACGGGCCGAACCGGCCGTCCTTGACCACCACCGGCTGTTCGTTGGTCGGGTCCGGGCCCAGCTCCTTGAGCGGCGGCTTGGCGGCGGCCCGCCCGCGCTGCTTGGGCTTGGAGTAGATCTCCAGCGCCTCTTCGAGCGTGATCCCGAAAATCTGCTCCTCGGTCTCCAGCGACCGGGAGTCCGTGCCCTTCTTCAGGTACGGGCCGTATCTGCCGTTCTGCGCGGTGATGTCCACACCTTCGGCGTCCTGGCCGACGACCCGGGGCAGCGAAAGCAGCTTGAGCGCGTCGGCGAGGGTCACCGTGTCCAGCGACATCGACTTCAACAACGAGGCGGTGCGCGGCTTCACGGCGTTCTTGCCGGTCTTCGGCGTGCCCTCCGGCAGCACCTCGGTGACGTACGGGCCGTACCGGCCGTCCCTCGCGATGATCGGACGGCCGGTCTCCTCGTCCGTCCCGAGCTCGAAGTCTCCGCTGGGCTTGGCCAGCAGCTCCTCCGCCAGCTCGACGGTCAGCTCGTCCGGCGGAAGGTCGTCGGGCACGTCCGCCCGGTGACCCGTCTCGCCCTCGGGGCCCGGCTTCTCGACATACGGTCCGTAGCGCCCGACCCGCAGCATGATGCCGCCGCCGATGGGGAAGGACGAAACGCCCTTGGCGTCGATGGCACCGAGGTCGGACACCAGCTCCTTGAGCCCGCCGAGGTGGTCGCCGTCGCCGTTGCCCGCGGCGGCGGCCGAGCCCTCGGTGCCCTCGCCCTCACCGAAGTAGAAGCGCCGCAGCCACGGCACGGAGGCTGCGTCGCCCCGCGCGATGCGGTCGAGGTCCTCCTCCATCTGCGCGGTGAAGTCGTAGTCGACGAGACGGCCGAAGTGCTTCTCCAGCAGGCCGACCACCGCGAAGGACAGGAAGGACGGCACGAGGGCCGTGCCCTTCTTGAAGACGTACCGACGGTCCTGGATGGTGCTGATGATCGAGGCGTACGTCGAGGGGCGGCCGATCTCGCGCTCCTCCAGCTCCTTGACCAGCGTCGCCTCGGTGTAGCGGGCGGGCGGCTTGGTGGAGTGGCCGTCGACGGTCAGCTCCTCGGCGCGCAGCGCGTCGCCCTCGGCGACCTGCGGCAGACGGCGCTCGCGGTCGTCCAGCTCCGCGTTGGGGTCGTCGGCGCCCTCGACGTAGGCCTTGAGGAAGCCGTGGAAGGTGATGATCTTGCCGGACGCGCTGAACTCCGCGTCCCTGCCGTCGGCGGAGCGGCCCGCGACCTTGACCGTCACCGACTGACCGGTCGCGTCCTTCATCTGCGAGGCGACCGTGCGCTTCCAGATCAGCTCGTACAGCCGGAACTGGTCGCCGCTCAGCCCGGTCTCCGCCGGGGTGCGGAAGCGGTCGCCGGAGGGGCGGATCGCCTCGTGCGCCTCCTGCGCGTTCTTGACCTTGCCGGCGTAGGTGCGCGGGCTGTCGGGCAGGTAGTCGGCGCCGTAGAGCTGGGTGACCTGCGCGCGCGCCGCGGTGATGGCGGTGCCGGAGAGCGTCGTGGAGTCCGTGCGCATGTAGGTGATGAAGCCGTTCTCGTACAGCTTCTGCGCCACCTGCATCGTCACCTTCGCGCCGAAGCCGAGCTTGCGCGAGGCCTCCTGCTGGAGGGTGGTGGTGCGGAACGGGGCGTACGGCGAGCGGCGGTAGGGCTTGGACTCGACCGAGCGCACCGAGAAGTCGGTGTCGGCGAGGGCGGCGGCGAGAGAGCGGGCGCCCGCCTCGTCGAGGTGGAGGGCCTGGGCGCCGTCGCGGCCGGTCTTCAGCCGGCCGTCCGAGCCGAAGTCGCGCCCCTGGGCGATACGGCGGCCGTCCACGGCGCTGAGCCGCGCGGTCAGACTGCTCGGGTCGGAGGCGTCGCCGGCACGTCCGGTGTGGAAGACCCCGGTGAGGTCCCAGTACTCGGCGGTGCGGAACGCCATCCGCTCCCGCTCCCGCTCCACCACCAGCCTGGTCGCCACGGACTGCACACGCCCCGCTGACAGCCGCGGCATGACCTTCTTCCACAGGACCGGCGAGACCTCATAGCCGTAGAGGCGGTCGAGGATGCGTCGGGTCTCCTGGGCGTCCACCAGCTTCTGGTCGAGATCGCGGGTGTTGTTCACCGCGGCCCTGATGGCGTCCTTGGTGATCTCGTTGAAAACCATCCGGCGGACCGGCACCTTGGGCTTGAGCACCTCCTGGAGATGCCAGGCGATGGCCTCGCCCTCGCGGTCCTCATCCGTGGCGAGGAAGAGCTCGTCGGACTCGGCGAGCAGCGACTTGAGCTTCTTGACCTGCTCCTTCTTGTCGCTGTTGACGACGTACAGCGGCTCGAAGTCGTGGTCGACGTTCACTCCGAGGCGGGCCCAGGGCTGTCCCTTGTACTTGGCCGGCACCTCCGCAGCGCCGTTCGGCAGGTCGCGAATGTGCCCGACGCTCGCCTCGACGACATAGCCAGGGCCGAGATAGCCCTTGATCGTCTTCGCCTTGGCGGGGGACTCGACGATTACGAGTCTCCGCCCGCCGTTTGCGGTTTCGCTGGTCGGGGACAACTTCTCGCTCTTCTCTCGGCTAGGTGGACGGCCGCCGGCACCCGATCTTCCGCCGGGCCGGGCGACGCCGTATGTGGATTGCTGGTCCGGGACAAACCCTGACGCCGTCTGACACAGCTGACGCTGCGGAGTGTGACGGTACCTCCCGGTCCGGTGTCAAACGAGAAAAGTCCGCGACGCCAATGGAACGGTAACCCGACAACCGTTATTCCTGCCGCTCGGTGACAGCTGGCACTATGTGCGAGTCAGTAGCACGTTTTATCCAGCCTCAGGGGGAGACATGTCCCAGCCGCCACCCAACCCGTACGGCCAGCCCGGAGGACAGCCGCAGGGTCCGCCGCCCGGCCAGCAGCCCGGTTACGGCTACCCGCAGCAGCAGCCCGGCCCCGCCGGACCCCAGTACGGCTACCCCGGTGCGGCCCCGCCGCCGCCCCAGATGGGCTTCGACCCGAACGCGCCGCACGGCTACGACCCCTACGGCCGTCCGTACTCCTCCAAGTCCAAGATCGTGGCGGGCGTCCTCCAGCTGTTCATCGGCACGCTGGGCATCGGCCGCTTCTACACCGGCCACATCGGCATGGCCATCGGCATGCTGCTGACCTGCGGCGGTCTCGGAATCTGGGCGCTCATCGACGGCATCATGCTGCTGGTGAAGGACGACGCGACGGACTCCGAGGGTCGCATCCTCCGCAGCTGACGCGGTCGTCGTGGCCCTCGCCAGTCGATTTCGACACCCCGCCGCAGCGCCGCTGGCCGTGCTGGGGACCGGGGTCGTGGGGTTGGTGTACCTCTGGCACACCAACCCCCACGACCCCGGGCAGCTGCTGCCGCGCTGCCCGATCAATCTGCTCACCGGTGTGCTCTGCCCTGCCTGCGGGGGCACCCGGATGACGTACGACCTGCTGCACGGCGATGTGGTCGCCGCCTTCCACGACAACGCCGTACTGCTCCTGCTCGGCCTGCCCCTCGCCGCGTTTCTGGTCGGAAGGTGGCTGCTGGAAGGTCTGCGGGGGCGCCGCTACGCGCCGCGTTGGGGGGCGGGGCGCGTCATCGCGGTCGTGGGAGTCGCGGCCGGCTGGATGGTCGTCCGCAACGTGCTCGGCTGACCCGCGACGGGACGGGACGGGGAGCGCGAGCGCGGACGGGGTGAAGCCGCCGCGCAGACACGCCGCGGGTGGCCGAGAAGCGGCGAAGGGGCCGGCGGAGCCACGCCGGAGGTCTCGTCGCCGCTGAATCGGGAACTCGCCGACGTTCGTGCCGAGCGCTACGACGGCCCCGTACGGAGCACTCAGAGGTTGAGCAGCAGCCACAGGCCTCCGGCGAGGAAGAACGCCCCGAAGGTGACCGTCAACAGCGCGGCGACGACTGGGCTCCCCTCTGCCACCACCGGCTCTCCCCGGCGCATCCGCGCGACGGTCCACACCAGCAGCAGTGCTCCGAAGAGCACGCAGACGGTCCCCGCGAAGAACGCAGGCCCCGCCTCCAGTCCAGCCCCTGCGGCTCTCTCCATGCGGGCGAGGCTCACAGCCCTGTGCGGCGCGCCCGCCAATTCCGGGTGAACGCCGACCGCCCGCCCGTACAACTCGCCGCCGCATCCGGCCCGTCGCGCGCAGCCTCGTCGTCACCCGGAATCGACGGGTATCACCTCGTCGCGCCGGGAATCGGCGCACCGGGCCCGTCGCGCGCGGACGGAGATGCCGCACCGTCGACTGCCGTTGCCCCTGTCTGCCGACCCGCCGACCCGTGGCGCGAGCAGGCGCCCGGGGCGCTTCGACGCGGATCGACGCACTCGCCGGGGCGTGCACGGCGCGGCGCGCAACTCCCCTCACGCGACGGCGAGTTCCGGCCGACCTGCCAGGAGACGAACGACAGGGCCCGGACAACTCCCGGCCCGTCTCCCCCGCGAAGCGACCGTCTTCCCGCCGCGCCGCCGTACGTGCGCGGCCGGCGGAGAGGGGAGCGACAGGCGGCCCGGGCCGAGAAGCAGTCAGCCCTCCGCGGAGGGCAGCAGGAAGCCCTGCTCCACCAGCAGCCGAATCGCGTCGGGCGTGCGGTCCCGCAGCGCCACCGCGTCCTCGCCGACGAGTTGGGCGATCGCGTCGAGAATGCGACCCGCGCTCAGCGTGCCGTCGCACACCCCCGCGAAGCCGGCGCCCACGGTGTCCACCTTGGTCGCGCGCATCATGCCGCGACTCTGGCGCAGCACCACATGCTCCGGGTCCTCGGCACCGGGCGGACCGACCTGCTCCTGCACCACGCCCTCGGCCAGTACGAACCGGGTGTCGAGCAGCGCGGCATCGTCGTGGCGGCGCAGGAAGTCCTGTCGGGCGAAGTGCTCGCGCACCGTCTCGCCGAGCGGCTGCTCGACGGGGTGCGTCCACTCCTCCAGCGTGAGCGAGGGCTGTTCGCTGTCAGTGCGGCGCAGGCTGATCCAGCCGAAGCCGACCGCCTCGGTGCCGCTGCGTTCGAACTCCGTGAGCCAGGCGTCGTAGCGCCTCGCGTACTCCTCGGAGCCGAGGAGATGCGCGCCCGCATCGCGCAGCCACAGCTCGGTGTACTGGTTGACGTCCTGGATCTCGCGCTGCACGATCCAGGCGTCGCAGCCGCGCGGCACCCAGCCGCGCACCCGGTCGCGCCAGTCCTCGCCGCTGATGTGCTGCCAGTTGGCGAGCAGTTGGCAGTACCCGCCGGGGGCAAGCCGGGCAGCGCTGTTCTGGACCAGGGTGCGGCACAGTGCGTCGCCGGAGAGCCCGCCGTCGCGGTAGGTCAGAGCCCTGTCCTCGCCGGAGAGCCGCCCCGGGGAGATCACGAACGGCGGGTTGGAGACGATCAGGTCGTACGGCTCCTCGTTGTCGACCGGCTCGAAGAGCGAGCCCTCCCGCAGCTCGGCCTCGGGCGCGTCGGAGAGGGCGAGTGTCAGTTCTGCGAAGCGCAGGGCTCTGGGATTGAGGTCGGTCGCGGTGACCTCGGTGGCGTGCCGACCGAGGTGGAGGGCCAGGATTCCGGAGCCGGTGCCGAGGTCGAGGGCGCGGTCGACCGGTTCGCGCACCACCAGGCCGGCCAGCGTGGTGGAGGCTCCGCCGACGCCGAGAACCACGTTCTCGCGGTCCTTCTCGGGCCCACGGATTCCGCTCGCGCCACCCACCGCGCAGCCCGGGTCGGAGACGATCCACCAGTCCTCGCCCTGTGGACCTCCGTAGGGGCGTACGTCGACGGTGGCGCGCACCTCGTCCCCCGGGGAGCTGTGCACAACGCTCAGCCAGCCGTCGTCGAGGGCCTCCCGCAGGGGCAGCACGGCAGCGGCACGGTCACGGTCCACTCCGCCCTGGAGCAGGAAGAGCCGAACCAGTGTGGCCAGTGCGCTGTCGCCGCGAGTGGCGCGCAGCGCCGGGATGGTCTCGCTGCGGGCGAGCGCCGCATAGGCGGGGGCGCCCAGCAGCTCAAGCAGCCCGTCCACGGTGAAGGAGGCGGCCAGGAACGCCTCACGCAGTCGGGCGGTCGTATCGCTGGCAATGGGGAGGTTCGTACTCACCCCTCCATTGTGGTGGGTCGGCCCGGTGGATTCGCCGTCGCGGCGTCACCGGGCCGACCGCACGCCTTCTGTGCACCGCCCGATTCGGGCGGTGGAATCGCCCCGGCTCCGGCGCCGCCCGTCATCGCCCCTGCACGGGAGGCCCCCGACACCGCACACGCCGCCTCTCGGCGGTGGAAGGGCGTCAGGCGTTGGAGGGTCCGGACTTGTCCACGCCGGTCTTGGAGCAGCCAGGCTCCTTGCTCATCGCGGTGCGCAGATCACCGGACTCGAGCTTGTTGAGCGCCGCGTCGCCGCTCCTGCCGAGCGTCTCCAGCTCCTTGGCCACCTCGCGCAGACCGTCGGCGAACTTCGCCTGGTCCTTGGTGTCGAGCTTGTCGACCTTGACCTTGAGGCCCGCGTAGGAGGCGGAGATGTCGCTGAGCTCCTTGACCGCGTCCTTGCGCAGCTTGGCCCCGTCGTCCACCGGGGGCTCGCCCGCGCCCGAGACCGCACTGCCCAACGACTTGTAGGCATCGGAGAGTTGACCGAACGCCTCGGAGTCGGCCTTCTGCACGGCGGCGGAGGAGCTGTCCTTGGCGGCGGCCTCGGAGATGGCCGTGTTGGCGCCCTGGATCTTCTTCACCTGGGGCTGGACCTGGTCACAGACCTTCTTCGCCCAGGCCTGGGCCTTCCCGTCGTCCTCGTCGTCACCGCCACAGCCGGTCAGCGCGAGAGCGAGGGCGGCGCTGCCACACAGCGCCGCGGCGAGCTTGTTGTTCACCGGTTCCATCCCTTCATGGCTACTCGGCCCGGAACATACACGCCCGGCGCCACCCACGAGGCGGCGAAGATACGCGTTCGATGCTTTCTGGACCCAAAGCAGCAATTTTGTCGCAGACCTCTGCAGCGGTCCGCGGTACTTCCGCCACCTGCTCCCGGGCAGCGGAAGCGGGTGGCGCGCACTCCGCGCACCACCCGCTGAACTGCACAAACCCCGGACAGTGAGCACCACCGCACCACACGGCCGGCGGCCCTCACCCACCCGTCTCGATCAGGGAGCCGCGACCGGATCCCTTGGCTGAGTGGGCTTGCTCACGTTGTCCGAATCATCCTCTTCGCCCATCACCACTCCACGCCGCTTGGAGACGTAGACGGCGCCCACGATGACGATCACCGAGGCCACCGCGATCACCGCTCGGAGCGGGGCGCTCGCGCCGTCGCCGTACGAGAGGGTCACGATGGCGGGCGCGATGAGGAGCGCCACCAGGTTCATGACCTTGAGCAGCGGGTTGATTGCCGGACCCGCGGTGTCCTTGAACGGGTCGCCCACGGTGTCACCGATCACCGTCGCGGAGTGGGCCTCGCTGCCCTTGCCGCCGTGGTGGCCGTCCTCGACCATCTTCTTGGCGTTGTCCCACGCACCACCGGAGTTGGCCAGGAAGACGGCCATCAGGATGCCCGCCGCGATGGCTCCCGCGAGGAAGCAGGCGAGCGCTCCGATGCCCAGGCTGAAGCCGACCGCGATCGGCGACATCACCGCCAGCAGGCCCGGCGTGGTCAACTCGCGCAGTGCGTCCTTGGTGCAGATGTCGACGACGCGCCCGTACTCCGGCTTCTCCGTGTAGTCCATGATCCCGGGGTGCTCCCGGAACTGGCGCCGCACCTCGTACACGACGGCGCCCGCGGAGCGCGAGACGGCGCTGATCGCGAGGCCGGAGAAGAGGAAGACGACCGCTGCACCGAGGATCAGGCCGACGAGATTGTTGGGCTGGGCGATGTCCAGGCTGAGGTTCATCTCCCCCGCCGCGGCGCCGACATCGCGTGCCGCCGTCTCGAAGGCGTCCCGATAGGAGCCGAAGAGCGCGGCGGCGGCGAGTACTGCCGTGGCAATGGCGATGCCCTTGGTGATCGCCTTGGTGGTGTTGCCCACCGCGTCGAGGTCGGTGAGCACCTGCGCGCCCGCGCCCTCGACGTCGCCGGACATCTCGGCGATGCCCTGGGCGTTGTCGGAGACCGGCCCGAAGGTGTCCATGGCGACGATGACGCCCACCGTCGTCAGCAGGCCCGTGCCCGCGAGGGCGACGGCGAAGAGGGCGAGCATGATCGACGTACCGCCGAGCAGGAACGCGCCGTACACGCTCAGCCCGATCAACAGCGCCGTGTAGACCGCCGATTCCAGACCGAGCGAAACGCCTGCCAGCACGACGGTCGCGGGGCCCGTCAGCGAGCTCTTCCCCACGTCCTGGACCGGCTTGCGGGTCGTCTCGGTGAAGTAGCCGGTCAGCTGCTGGATCAGTGCCGCGAGCACGATGCCGATCGCCACCGCGGTCAGCGCGATCAGCCGCGGGTCGCCCTCGTGGCCGGCGATGGCCTCGTTGGTGACCCCGTCCAACTCCGCGAACGTGGCCGGGAGATAGGTGTACGCCGCCACCGCGACCAGTACGAGCGAGATGGCCGCCGAGATGAAGAAGCCGCGGTTGATCGCGGACATCCCGCTGCGGTCCGTACGGCGCGGCGCGACGACGAAGACACCGATCATCGCGGTGAGCACGCCGATCGCCGGAACGATCAGCGGGAAGGCGAGTCCGGCGTCGCCGAAAGCCACGGTGCCCAGGATCAGGCTGGCCACCAGTACGACGGCGTAGGACTCGAAGAGGTCGGCGGCCATACCGGCGCAGTCACCGACGTTGTCGCCCACGTTGTCGGCGATGGTCGCCGCGTTGCGAGGGTCGTCCTCGGGGATGCCCTGTTCCACCTTGCCGACGAGGTCCGCGCCCACATCGGCCGCCTTGGTGAAGATGCCGCCGCCCACTCGCATGAACATCGCGATGAGCGCGGCGCCGAGACCGAAGCCCTCCAGCACCTTCGGTGCGTCCGCGGCGTACACGAGCACCACGCAGGCAGCACCGAACAGGCCGAGACCGACGGTGAACATTCCCACCACGCCGCCGGTGCGGAAAGCGATCTTCATCGCCTTGTGCGAAACCGCGGTGAGATCGGCGGCCGGTTGGCCCTCAGCGGGCGTCGCCTCACGCGCCGCTGCCGCCACTCGGACGTTGCTGCGGACCGCGAGCCACATGCCGATATACCCGGTGGCCGCAGAGAAAGCAGCGCCCACCAGGAAGAACAGTGAACGCCCAATCCGTTGATTCGTATCGTCGGCAGGGAGCAGGAAGAGCAGGAAGAAGACGACCACGGCAAAAATGCCGAGTGTGCGCAACTGTCGATACAGGTAGGCATTCGCGCCCTCCTGTACAGCCGCAGCGATCTCCTTCATGCTCTCCGTGCCCTCGTCGGCCGCGAGGACCTGGCGCAAGAGCACCACGGCAACGACGAGGGCGGCCAGGGCGATCACGGCGATCACCACCACCAGCCCTCTGTTGCCCGTTGTCAGCACGGCGTCGGCCAACAGGTGATGGCCCTGCAGAGTGGGGAGTTGCCCCGCCATTCGTCCTCCTTGACGTTTGGCACATGGGCGCGCGCAAGCACACGCTCAGGCGTCCTGCTGCTCAGATGTCGAGGGAGTCTAGAGATCTTCCTGTGAACTAAACAGGGCGCCGTCGCGAGGAATTCGCAGCGAGTTGACGAAGATCAGAAAGGCGACTCTTTGGGAATTCCCTCACAAGGGAGTGTGTACATAATCCTGACTGCTCGGAAAATGATCTCACTATCGATCAGCAGGGATCGGGCACACCGGTTCCCAACAGGAAAAACAAAGGCCTCAGCAGCGCCAGGAGATCACTCGGCAGCGCGGAACAAGATCCGCGACCGGAGCACCGGAGATCCGCACACCGGACGTCCGAGCGACTGCCGGACGTCTTCACGGCGATCCTGAGCGGGCGAAGACGACCGGAAAGAGCGTCCCGGAAACGTCACCGGGTTGACCGCTCCGACCGTGGCGCACGGGGCACGGCGGTCGAAACCCAGCGAGGAAGGCGAAACCTGGCGCGTCGCCGCGCCCGAGAAGACCTCGGCAGCGCTCGGTCGGCGCTTCACCGGCAGCGCTCGGTCGGCAACTCGATGGGCCCAGCTGTACGTTCGCCCGGCAGCAGACGCAGTACGGGGCAGCAGTTCCGACGGAGGCGACCGTCGACGGACGCCGCACAAGCGCCGGCGTGGAGCGGCACGGACCGGCAGGCGGCCAGACGCGCGGCGCGTGCAACTCGTACGGCACACACGGCTCGTACTGCTGCTCACCAATCGGCGTGCGCCGGCCGGCGGGCTGCCCGCACACCCGCTCGGGACCCACGACGGGGATCGGCGACGGACCCGACCGGCTCTCGCCGGCCCGACCTCGTCGAACGGGCCCCGACGGTCAAGCCCGCGGCGTCAGGAAAAGAGCGGCGCCGGAGCGGTCGGCCAGGTCATACGGATGAGACCGCCGTGGTCGTCGGAGAGCACCTCGACGTCGTCCACGAGGCCGCTGATCACCGCGAGCCCCATGTCGCTCTCGTCCTCGGCGCCGTCGGCCGCGCCACCGACCGCGGTGCCGCCGGTCTCTCCTGCCACGGCGGCGTCGTCACCCACCTCGATGGCGAATTTCTTGTCGTCCTCGATGAGGGCGACGCGCACCGGCGAACTCAGACCGCCGCTCTGGTGCAGACCCACGGCACGGCTGCACGCCTCACCCACCGCGAGCCGGACTTCGTCCAGCACGGCTTCGTCGACCCCTGCTCGCCGAGCGACGGCCGCCGCCACCAGACGAGCGGTGCGCACGTGCTCGGGAAGCGCACTGAAGCGCAGTTCGACGGTGGCCATGCCATCCCCTTGGAGGTCGTACGGACGTGCTTCACCGGGGGTCCGGCGCAACGCAGTGCCCGACCCCCGGGGAGAAGCCTCTGTATGAGGGCGCGTCAGTCGGTGGCCGCGACGGCTTCGTCGACCGAATTGTGGATCGGGAAGACCTTCGTCAGGCCGGTGATCCGGAAGATCTTCAGGATGCGCTCCTGATTACAGACCAGCCGCAACGAACCCTCGTGCGCGCGCACTCGCTTGAGACCTCCCACCAGCACGCCCAGACCGGTGGAGTCAAGGAAGTCGACACCTTCCATATCCACAACGAGGTGGAAGCTTCCATCGTTCACAAGCTCCACGAGCTGCTCACGCAGCTTGGGCGCGGTGTACACATCGATCTCGCCACCGACCTCGACGATCGTGCGATCGCCTACGGTACGGGTCGACAGGGACAGGTCCACGGATCCTCCAGCACCTTGCTATCGAGCGGTCGCCCCCTGGGCTATCCCCTCCTCAGAAGGGGATGGGTATCCCCCGCTGCCCGGAAGGGACGGATCGGCAGCCGCAGGGGCATTCAATCACCTACTCACGTGCGTGCACGACGCCTTGAGCCATTGTCCGTCAGGCTGATGACACACTCGGTGTCAATGGCCAGCAATCGTCGCCCGTACACACAGGGTGCCCGACCCGCCCCGTCACCGCCCGGGTCGGTCTTCGAGCAGCTCGCCGGCACGGCCGACCGGGACAGCCGGATCACCCATACGGAGCATGTGCCCCCAAGGGTCGGTCGTCATGCCGACTGGCCCGCCCCGATCCGGCCAGAGGTGATCGAAGCCGTGCGCGCGGCGGGCGTCGAGCGCCCCTGGGAGCACCAGGTGGCCGCACTGCAGCACGCGCTGGCCGGCGAGTCCGTCGTCGTCGCCACCGGCACCGCTTCCGGAAAGTCGCTCACCTACACGCTGCCGGTTCTGAACACCCTGCTCGAAGGTGCGCAGGCGCCGGACGGCCGCGGCACCACCGCCCTCTACCTGGCCCCGACCAAAGCGCTCGCCGCCGACCAGTTGCGAGCCCTCAAGGAGCTCGCGCGCCCGCTCGGCAGCCGGGCCCGTCCGGCCGTGTACGACGGCGACACCCCCTACGAGGAGCGTGAGTGGGTACGGCTGCACGCCAACTACGTGCTCACCAATCCGGACATGCTCCACCGCGGGATACTCCCGTCCCACCCCCGTTGGTCCTCCTTCCTCCACGGGCTGCGCTACGTCGTCGTGGACGAGTGCCACACCTATCGGGGCGTCTTCGGCTCACACGTCGCCCAGGTGCTGCGACGGCTCCGCCGGGTCGCGGCGAAGTACGGGGCCGACCCGGTCTTCCTGCTCGCCTCGGCCACCTCCGCCGACCCAGCGGCGGCAGCGACCCGGCTCACCGGCGTGCCCGTGCGCGAGGTCACCGAGGACACCTCCCCGAAGGGCCGTTTGACGTTCGCGCTGTGGGAGCCGCCGCTGACGGGCGGGCAGGGCGAACGAGGCGCTCCCGTAAGGCGCACGGCAACCTCCGAGGCCGCGGAACTGCTGGCCGATCTCGCCGCCCGGGACGTCAGAACGCTGGCGTTCGTCCGGTCCCGACGGGGCGCAGAACTGACGGCGGTCATCGCCCAGGAACGACTGGCTGAAAATGATCGCTCTCGGATTGCACGAATCGCCGCATACCGGGGTGGCTACCTTCCCGAGGAACGTCGCGCCCTCGAACGCGCACTGCACTCCGGCGAACTGCTCGGCCTCGCCGCGACGACCGCGCTGGAACTCGGCGTGGACATCTCCGGCCTCGACGCGGTCCTCATCGCCGGCTATCCCGGGACCCGGGCCTCCCTCTGGCAGCAGGCCGGACGGGCGGGGCGCCAGGGCCAGGACGCCCTCGCCGTCCTCATCGCGCGGGACGACCCGCTGGACACCTATCTGGTGCACCACCCCGAGGCACTCTTCTCACAACCGGTCGAGTCGACCGTGCTCGACCCGGACAACCCTTATGTGCTCGCTCCTCACCTCTGTGCGGCGGCAGCCGAAATCCCGCTCTCCGAAGCCGACTTCGGACTCTTCGGGCCTGCGGCGGCCGAGGTGGTGCCCTCGCTGGAGCGACGCAGACTGCTGCGGCGGCGGGGCTCGACCTGGTACTGGACGCGTCGGGAGAGAGCCGTCGACCTCACCGACATCCGCGGGCAGGGCGGCGCGCCCGTCCAGGTCGTCGAGGAGGCGACGGGCCGACTGCTCGGCACCGTCGACGCCGCGGCGGCGCACAGCACGGTCCACGAGGGCGCCGTGCATCTGCACCAGGGCCGCAGCTACGTCGTACGACAACTCGACCTGGACGACCCGAACGGATCCGTCGCGCTGGTGGAGGAGTCCAGTCCGCCGTGGTCGACCATGGCCAGGGACACCACCGCCATCACGATCCTGGAGACCACCTCCCGAGTGCCCTGGGGCGAGGGCGAACTGTGCTTCGGTTCGGTGGAGGTCACCCACCAGGTCGTCTCTTATCTGCGGCGCAAGCTGGTGACGAACGAGGTCCTGGGCGAGACCAAACTCGACCTGCCGCCGCGCACACTGCGCACACGCGCCGTGTGGTGGACGGTCTCGGAGGGTCAGCTGGACTCCGCCGGCATCGGCCCCGAGATGCTCCCCGGAGCGCTGCACGCCGCCGAGCACGCCTCGATCGGCATGCTGCCGCTTTTCGCCACCTGCGACCGGTGGGACATCGGTGGCGTCTCCGTCCCGCTGCATCCCGACACGCTCCTCCCCACGGTCTTCGTCTACGACGGGCAGCCGGGCGGTGCCGGCTTCGCGGAACGTGCCTTCGGCACCGCACAGCGGTGGCTCGGGGCGACTCGCGAAGCCATCGCGGTCTGCGAGTGCGAACGCGGGTGCCCGTCCTGTGTGCAGTCCTCGAAGTGCGGCAACGGCAACGAGCCCCTGCACAAACGCGGCGCGCTGCGTCTGCTCACCGAACTGCTCCGGGCGGCCCCGCCCTCGACCGAATCTCCGGCGCGTACGGACCGCGAGATATCCGGGCCGTGAGGTCCACAGCGCCACCGGGCCCGAGCACACACCGCACCACGGAGGCTCCCTGCGCCTCGGCCACTCGACGTGCCGCGCCGCAGGCGGGTCGCTGCCCCTGAGGTGCCCGGGCTGCCGCCGCGAGCGCTGCCAGATCCGCCGCGCCGGCTGTGCGATGGCGCACGGCGACAACCTCGCAGAGCGACATCAGCGCCAGGAACACGGTGCACAGGGCCAACGCCGACCACGCGGCCCACACGGTGGCGGAGCCTCCGTCATCCCCGCATCTCGCCGAACGACGAAGTCGGTAACCCGCCGAACTGCAGAACCGGTGAGGCCCCTGCATCTCTGCGCGCCACCGCCCGAGGGCGCCGTCGAATGGCCGCCCAGGGCCCCGGCCGACCGGCCGACTCTCCCCTCCGCTCATCCGACGCTCCCGCCCTCTGCCCCCGGCGCGCCCACCCCACCATCACGGGCGGCTTCCGCTGCTCCCTCTGGCTCGGCGCTCTCCCCGGGCCGCTCGGGCCCACCGCTCGGAGGCGTACGCATCGGCGCGCTCGGCATCGTCGGCGCACTCGGCGCTGTCGCCACCGGCGGTGACGGCAGCAACGGTGACGACACGCGGCTCCCGGGCTCGGACGGTCCCGGGCCGACCGCGTGCGGGTGAGAGCGCGAAGCGCCGGCCCTGGCCCGCTGTCTGTCGAGTTGAGCGCCGAAGCGGTTGCCCAGGCGGAGGACCGCCCGGGGGCGGGCGGTCCTCCGCCTGGGCAACCGCTTCGGCGCTCAACTCGACAGACAGCGGGCCAGGGCCGGCGCTTCGCGCTCTCACCCGCACGCGGACCAGGTCGCCGACACGACGTGCCTCGACCTCCGCACCGGCCGGAGCCACCTGTCGAGCCGCAGCCGTCACACCAGGCCACGGTTCCGCCCTGGCAGCGGCCCTGGCTCCGGCGCGGGCGGCGTCGACGCACTGGATGTGAGCCGCGCCGGCGAGCAGCCCCCACAGCAGCATCGCGGTGAGCAGGACCAGAGACGGGACGACCACCGCGGTCTCCGCCGTGGCCTGTCCCGAATCCCGCCACCGGCACAGACACCGCGCCCGACCCCGACGCACATCCGCCTTCACCCCGGCGACCACGCATTCACACCGCCGAACTGAACGCACGCTCGATCAGTCCCTGCAACGCCGCCGTGACGGACGAACTGGTCAGCACCTGGTACAGGACCGCCGCGAAAGCACAGGCGGCGAGCGTTGCCACCGCGTACTCCGCAGTGCTCATCCCTGCGTCGGTCGTACGGGGCCAACGCGCAGCACGCCGAAGCCGGCCGCAATACGGCAAGGCATCGGCGATACGCCGCCGTCGCACGGTGGGGCACATCAACATGGCTTTATCTCCTCGGAGTTGAGACTGATCCGGGTGGAAAGAATCGAAGACAACCGTCCAGCGCCGTGCCGCCCGACGATCTGTCCGGCACCCGCCGAGCAACGCCCCGGTCACAGGATCGGGCGGCGCAGAGCGGGGAAAGCCACGGAACGCGATGCGGCCGGGACGCGGTACGGACTTACGGGAGCGTGCCGTTGGGCGAGCGACCTAGGTGAGACGCTGCCCGAGGCCGATCACCACGGGCACGACCGTTGCCAGCAGAAACGCGGGCAGAAAGCACAGCCCGAGCGGCGCGGTGACGTGCACCGCCGCCTGTCTGGCACGGGCAGCGCTGGTACGAGCCCGGTCGGCTCTCGCCGCCGCCGCCTGACGCGATATCTCATCGACCACGGGCGCTCCGGACTGCTCCGCCTGCTCCAGGCAGCGGGCCAGCCGGCGACCGCCTTCGACGTCCGCGACGCACCGCCAGGCGACGTCGGGCTCCGCGCCCAGCCGAAGCTCCTGACACACCCTCACCAGACGCTCTCCGAAGGGCCCGCCCAGGCTCGCGCCCACCGCCCACGCCGCCTCCCGCGGCCGACTGCCGGCTGCGATGCACGCCGCCAACAACTCGGCCGCGAAAGGGAGTTGACGGCCCGCTTCCCTCAGCTGCGCTTTCTCTCCGCGCCCGCGGCCGGTCCGCGTGCCCGGCACTCGCCACACCGCCGCTGCCGAGCAGGCGCCAAGCAGCAGGCCGAACTGCGCCCCGAGCAGACCTTCGAGGAGAACCGCCACCGACAGGCCGGCCGCCGCGGGAACGAGACCGCGAGGCGCCGTGAGCCGTGCCAACCTCTTCCGGGAGCTCGCCCGAGCTCCCTCGGACCGGGCCGCCACCACGGGCGCCACCGGGCCTAGCAGCAGCACTGCGCGGGCACGCCGCCCTCGGGAGCGGCGCCACCGTCGCAGACCCAGCAACGCCACGCCGGCCGCCACGGCCACCGACAACCAGAGCACCGACGGCCAGGCGGGCAGCAAGCCTGCGGTCGCCTGCAACTGCCCTTTCCGGCAGCCCGGCAGCCCGATGACGGGGGCCGCCCAGCTCTCTGCTGCGACGCCCGCACTGACACAACCCGCCGGAGTCGTACCGAACCCCACAACTCCCGTACCGACCCGGATGCTCATCGCGTCTCCTCCCCGTCTCCCTTGCCCGCCGCCCGACGTACGATCGCCCGCGCCCAGAGGGCTCCCAGCAGCTCCAGGCCCAGCGTGGCCGCGAGCAGGGCCCAGCCGACCGGCGTGTGCAGCAGCACTCCCAACGGGTCGGCGCCCATCGCCGTACCCAGCAACACCCCGAGCAGCGGCAGTCCCGCCAGGATCGACACCGTCGCGCGGGGACCCGCCAGCTGGGCTCGGAGGTCCTCGCGCTGGTCACGCTCCAGGCGCAGAGCGTGTGCCACGCGGTCCAGGCCGACGGCCAGACCCGAGCCGCCCTCCGCCGCCACCTGCCAGCACGCGGCGACTCCGCCCAAACCCGCGCCGCCCGGCTGTCTGGCGGCACTCCGCAGCGCACCGGGCAGATCCCCTCCGAATCGGGCGGCGGCCAACACCGCCGTGCCCGGCGGTCCGAGGTCTGTGACGCCCACGGCCAACAGTGCCTGCTGCGGCTGACTGCCCGCCCTCAGCTCGGCCGCGACCTCGACGCACAGCTCCACCACCGCCGCTTCACGACGGTCCGCCAGAACCCGCCGGGCCCTACTCCCCAGCCCGCGACGCACCGCCACGGCCGCCGCGAGGCAACCGAGCAGCGGCAGTGGCGAACGCTGCCAGTACGCCAGCGCTCCACCCGCTGCCACGCAGAGGCACAGAACCAGTCTGCCGAGCACGAGCGCTTCGGGCGCCGACCGTGGGGAGAGCAACGCGTCGGGCGGCGTCAGCCGGATTCCTCGCTGCCGGCCGATCGGCGCAACGGCAGCGCTGTGACCGGGCGAACCCCGCCACCGAGGCGGCCACCTCCGCAACACCCACCGCGACACCGGGTCCCGCCGAGCACTCTGCCGCAGCCCGCCGCCGAGGCCCGGCCTCCACGGCGAAGCGCACAGCTCCGCGCCACCGAACAGGGCGCGTGCCCGCCGCACCTCCGGCCGCGCGGCACCACCCCACCACGCAGCGGCCAGCACACCGCACAGCAGCAGCGCGACAGGCATCTCGCCGCCGCCCAACTGCCTGCTCGCCCAAGCCATTTCGACCAGTGCCGCGCTCATGCCGCCCCTCCCCCGCGTGCGCAGAGGTCCTTCAACACCGGCCAGCCCTCTGCCTCGACGAAGCCCGCAGGGCCCCAACGCGCGGCGGGCAACGTACGTACGAGCCCGTCGGCGTCCCGGCGCAGTACGTGCACCTCCGCGAGGCGGCGGCGCCCCGCGCTGTCCCGGTGCAGATGGAGGACGAGATCGAGGGCGGCAGCGATCTGGCTGTGCAGCGCCGCCCGCCCCACCCCGGCCGCCATTCCCAGAGCCTCCAGGCGGGCGGGGACATCGGCCGCCGCGTTCGCGTGGAGGGTGCCTGCCCCTCCGGAGTGGCCTGTGTTCAGGGCGGCGAGCAGATCGATCACCTCCGCGCCCCGGACCTCTCCGACAACCAACCGGTCAGGACGCATCCGCAGTGCCTGTCGGACCAGATCGCGCAGATCGACCCGGCCCGCCCCCTCCTGGTTCGCCGGCCGGGCCTCCAGCCGTACGACGTGGGGGTGCGTGGGCCGGAGCTCCGCGGAGTCCTCGGCCAGCACCAGCCGCTCCGCCGGGCCGGCCAGGCCGAGCAGGCAGCTCAGCAGGGTCGTCTTGCCGCTGCCCGTGCCGCCGGAGACCAGGAAGGAGAGCCTGGCGTCCACGACCGATCGCAGCAATCGGTCACCGCCCGTCGGCAGGGTGCCCGCGGCCACCAACTCGGCCGGGCCGAAAGCCCGGTGGCGCACGACCCGCAGCGACAGACACGGGCCGTCCACCGCCACCGGCGGCAACACCGCGTGCAACCTCGTGCCGTCCGGGAGTCGCGCATCGACCCACGGCCTGGCGTCGTCCAGCCGCCGGCCGGCCGCGCTCGCCAGTCGCTGCGCGAGCCGACGCACGGACTTGGCGTCGGTGAACGTGACGTCCGTGCGCTCGAGTCCTCCCCCGCGGTCCACCCACACCCGGTGCGGGCCGGCCACCAGCACGTCCGTCACCTCGGGGTCGGCGAGCAGCGGCTCCAACGGACCGGCACCGACCAGCTCGGATCGCAGGGCGTTCACGACGGCGAGTACGCCGCTGTCGCCGAGCAACCGGCCCTGGGCACGCAGTGCGGCGGCCACCTGTGAGGGGGTCGGGTCCGCCGCCGACTCGGCGAGCCTGCGGCGGACGGCGTCGACCAACTCCTCGGACGGAGCAGCCGGTTCGCTCGCTCCTTCGCGCGCTCGAGCGATGTCGAGGGGCTGTCGGAGCCCGGCCCTGCCCGGCGTCGTGACGGGCCGCACACCACGAAGACCCGCGTGCAGACTCGACGCATACGACGCCGACGCGTACGGGCCCGAGGCGTACGGCGGTTGTCCCCCGCTCACGAGGTCGCGCTCCCCTGCAGCCCGTCCCCGGGCAGGGCCCGCGACCAGAAGGTGCTGCAGAACCGCCCCAGCGGGCCACCCGCCGACGCGCCGGGCGGCCTGCCGCGGCCAGCGGCCTCGGACAGATCGCGCTCGGTCGGGACTTCACCGGCGAGTGGCAGGTCCAGCAGCGCCGCCACCTCCTCGGCGCCCAGACCGGCGGCGTACGGGCCTCGCACCACCACCCTCAGGTCCTTCAGCAGCAGCGCCCAACGAGCCGCCACCCGGCGGGCCGCCGCGATCGCCCGCAGCTCTGCGGGCACGACCATCAGGCCGAGATCCAGCTGCGTCAGCGCCTCCGCGACCGCCTCGTCGAGCTGGCGGGGCAGGTCGATCACCACCGCCCCGCC
This sequence comes from Streptomyces tardus, assembly GCF_018101125.2. Classification (GTDB taxonomy): domain Bacteria; phylum Actinomycetota; class Actinomycetes; order Streptomycetales; family Streptomycetaceae; genus Streptomyces; species Streptomyces tardus. Next base: position 1,458,511 of record NZ_JAELVF020000001.1, read on the forward strand.
CCGCCGGCGTGCAGCGCCGAGCACCGCTCGCATCGCCTCGGGCGGGACCAGCACGCAGTCGCTGCGGTCCCAACTGAGCACCCTCAACTCGGCGACCGCAGGCAGGGATTCCTCCAGCGCCTTGGCCGCCACCCTCCCGCGCGACTCCAGCAGCGCGGGCCAGCGCAAGCCGTCGGCGGACTCACCGCCGAGCAGGATGTCCAGACCGCCGCCGAGCGGGTCTCCGTCGATGAGCATCGTCCGCTCGCCGTCGCGTGCGGCGCTCATCGCCAGCGCGCAGGCGAGTGTCGAGGCACCCGCCCCGCCGCGACCGCCGACGACCCCGACGGTGAGAGCGGGACGCCCGACGCCTTCCACCGCGTCCGCGATACGGCCGGTGAGCCATCGCTCGGCGTCCGGCAGGAAGACCACCTGCTCCGCCCCCAGACGCACACCCCGCTCCCAGATCGAGTGGTCGTCGAGGTCCTTGCCGACGAGCAGCACACCCTCCCTGCGGGCCACCGAGTGCAGTTCGGCGCCGAGCGGACGCGCCCGGTCGTCTCCCAGCAGTACGAGCGGCGCGGAGCGCCAGGACCGTGCTCCGGACGGATCCGCGACCCGGGGCCCGTGCACCACTTCCGCTTCCGCTCCTGCGGCTGCGCACAGTCGCAGCAGGTCGTCGAGGAGATCGGCGTCCTCGGTCACGATCAGGATCGTCTCGGCCATCTGGCCTTCCCCTTCGGGCTCGGTGAGCGCGCCCCCACGGCCATTCGCAAAGCCCGGGGCGCCTTGCGCCTTCACCGTGCAGAAGTCCGGGGAAACTTGGGGATCTTGGTCAGATTCTGTGGATAACCCACGGGTTGTGAATAACTCGCTCACGCTTCCGAGTCATACATCGCCGTCGGCTCGCAGCAGCCGGCCACTACCCAGAGTGATTCCCATCCGAGGCTCCCCGTAGGGCGCCGACGCCCGTGCACCGGCAGCCCGACAGCCACTCAGCGGCGGAGTCGGGCGGTCAAAGGTGTCCGGACATGCGACGACCCCCGCCGGGGGGGGGAGAGCGGGGGTCGTCTTCCACGGTCGACTCGGGGGGGAGGAGCCGAACCGGGTTAACACGGTCGCGAACGATCCGTGACTTCCATGGTGTACCCGAGAGCCTTCTCGAGCAAACCCACACGCAACAGCTTACGCCGAATGGTGGGCGCCAATCATCGGTATCCTCCACAGCGTGGAAAACCACTCGATGCCCCGCACAGCTGCCTTCTTCGACCTGGACAAGACGGTCATTGCGAAGTCGAGCACGCTCACCTTCAGCAAGTCGTTCTACCAGGGCGGCCTGATCAACCGTCGGGCCGTACTGCGCACCGCCTACGCCCAGTTCGTGTTCCTCGCCGGACGCGCGGACCACGACCAGATGGAACGAATGCGCTCCTATCTGTCCGCACTGTGCAAGGGGTGGAATGTCGAGCACGTGAAGGAGCTCGTCGCCGAAACCCTGCACGAACTGATCGACCCGCTCATCTACGACGAGGCCGCCTCGCTGATCGAGCAGCACCATCTCGCGGGACGCGACGTCGTCATCGTCTCCACCTCGGGCGCCGAGGTCGTCGAGCCCATCGGCGAACTGATCGGCGCCGACCGGGTGGTGGCGACGCGCATGGTCGTCGAGGACGGCTGCTACACCGGCGAGGTCGAGTACTACGCCTACGGACCGACCAAGGCGGAGGCGGTCCGGGAGCTCGCCGAGAGCGAAGGGTACGACCTCGAGCGTTGCTACGCCTACAGCGATTCGGCCACCGACGTCCCGATGCTGGAGACGGTCGGGCACCCGCATGCGGTGAACCCCGATCGCGCACTGCGCAGGGAGGCCGTCGCCAGGGACTGGCCGGTGCTGACGTTCAGCCGGCCGGTCAGCCTCAAGCAGCGGCTGCCCTCATTGCCGCCCCGCCCGATCGTCACCGCGGCGGCAGCGGTCGGAGCCGCGGCGGCGACCGCCGGGCTGCTCTGGTACGCCGCGCGCAGACGTGCCGGGTCAGCCGCTTAGCGGCTTCCCTGCGCAGTGTCGCGGCCCGCGCACCAGTGCGTCACCCACGTCCCGCGCGGGGCCGCGCGGGGCTCAACGCAGGCCGGGTCCGCGCGGACGGCCGCTCGGACCGCGAGAAGGCCCGGACCTCCACCGCACACCCACGACACCCACGATTCCTCTGCCCGCCGCTCGCACCGGTACGCCGGTTGATCGAGCCGGGCCCGGTTGTCGCCCACCGGCCCACCCGACTACCCCAAGTGGCTCAAGAACGGCGGAAAGTCAACGTTGCCCTCCGGGCTTCCCCTCGCTCCCATACCGGAGTACAAAGGACTTAACGGCCCGCGAGACCTCAACCGATATCCGAGAGGATGACGGAAATAGGAGTTCAAGGCCCACGGACCGGCGCATGAATATCGGGAACCCACGCGACGCCGACCCGTCGAATACGGGCCCACCGTCCAGGTAACGGGCAAAGTCCCGACCTGATCGGATCTGATTCGAGCACGCACTGGTACCCCGGTGGACATGTCAGCGGCGGCACTGCGAGAGCAGTGCCGCCGTAATTTCGTGCCACCGGCAGACTCGACACCGGACGCGCCTCAATCAAAAGGCGGCAACCGGAACCCCGCACACCGGAACGCGCCCCGGCGTTCACCCCGGCGTTTCACCCGACAACGGGCACCGCCGAAAACGTCCAACTGCGCACACCGGCACATGCCTCGGGAAAATTCGCGACTCTCACGCCGTCACAGATGTCTCAGGCTGCGCCGCGCTGCATCGCCTCGCAGACGGCGGTCGATTCGCGCGCACCCAGGCGTACCGATCGGCCGCAGTGCACGATCCAGGCGCCAACACCTTCCGGCGTGCCGGACAGGTACCCCTCGAAGGCGCCCGCGTAGCCGCCGTCGGCGGACTGCGCCTCCTGATGGCCGACCTCCGCCGGGCAGATCGACTTGGGGTCGAGGCCGCTGCCGACCAGGACGACCCGTTCCGCCGCGCGCGCGACGAGGGAGTTGTGCGAGACGAAGGGACGCAGAGCCAGCAGTTCGCCGTGCACCACCGCGGCGGTCACCAGCGCGGGCGCGGAGGAACCGGCAACGATCAGCTCGGCGAGCGACTCCAGACGCGCGGACACCTCGTCGGCCGACGGCAGCTCGAAGGGGAGCGTCGGCTCGTCGACCGACTCGCCGGCCAGCCGCGGGCGACCGATCGCGTCCACCCCGCTGCCCGGCACCTCCGGCCGCTGCACGCCGCCGGCTGCCACCAGATGCAGCCGTGCGAGCACCCGGAGCGGCGACTGCCGCCAGATCGGCAGGAGTTGACCCGCCTCGGCGGTGACACGCAGCGCGGCACCGACGGTCCGAGCCTGCCCGTCGACGCTGAAATCACTGCGCCGACGCACCTCCTCCAGCGCCCAGTCGGCGCCGGCCAGGCCCGCACTGGCACGCGCTCCGCGCAGTACGGCCTCGGCGGTCACCTCGGTACTCCGCCGCCGCATGACGCGGTGCTTGTAGAGCAGGTCGACGGCGCGGCGCACCGAATCGACGGCCTCACCCACGCCGGGGAGGCCGCCGAGCGGTACCAAGGGATCAGCACCGGCGGACGGCTGCGAGCCGGGTGCCTGGGGACTGTTGCTCATGGGTCACGACCCTACGCACACCGCGGTGCCGCTACGCCCCTCGATCGAGTGGTCTTGCCCACTCGGCTACCTGCTCCACCACCTGTGCCGTCCTACCCTGACGAACATGAAGATCGCTTTCGTAGGCAAGGGCGGCAGTGGCAAGACCACCCTGTCGTCCCTGTTCATCCGTCATCTCGCCGCTCGCCGGCTGCCGGTGGTCGCCATCGACGCGGACATCAACCAGCACCTGGGCGCCGCTCTGGGCATGACGGACGAAGAGGCGGCCGGCATCCCGGCCATGGGCGCGCACCTCCCCCTGATCAAGGACTACCTCCGGGGGTCGAACACACGTATCGCCTCCGCCGATTCCATGATCAAGACGACTCCCCCCGGCGCCGGCTCGCGGCTGCTGCGCATCACCGGACAGAACCCGGTCTACGACGCCTGCGCCCACCGGCTCACACTGGAAGAAGGGGACGTCAGACTGCTGGCCACCGGGCCGTTCACCGAGGACGATCTCGGCGTCGCCTGCTACCACTCCAAGGTCGGAGCGGTGGAACTGTGCCTGAACCATCTGGTGGACGGGCGCTCGGAGTTCATGGTCGTCGACATGACCGCGGGCTCGGACTCCTTCGCCTCCGGCATGTTCACCCGCTTCGACACGACCTTCCTGGTGGCCGAACCCACCCGCAAGGGCGTGGCCGTCTACCGCCAGTACCGCGAGTACGCCCGGGACTTCGGCGTACGGCTCCAGGTCGTCGGCAACAAGGTCCAGAACCAGGACGACCTGGACTTCCTGAGCGCGGAGGTGGGCGACGACCTGCTCGCCGCGTTCGGCCACTCGGACTGGGTGCGCGGCAGGGAGAAGGGTCGAGCCCTCCCCTGGGCGCAGCTGGAAGAGGCCAACAGGCACGCACTGCGCACCCTTCACGACGCCGCCGACGACTCGTACGCCCACCGCAACTGGCGCCGCTACACCGACCAGATGGTGCACTTCCACCTCAAGAACGCGACGGGCTGGGGCAACGCCCGCACCGGCACCGATCTGACCCATCAGATCGACCCGGACTTCCTGCTCGGCGAGGATCTCCTCGCACCCCAGCCCGCCTGATCCGACCCTGCGCACCGCAGGCTTGCGCACAACACACCGGGCCCGCGCCCACCGCAGACTTCCGCACTGGACGGGCGAGGTGCCCATCGGGACGGAACGTGAGAGGCGGCCACCGAACCGTGGTGGCCGCCTCTCACCCGACGCGGATGCCTACTTGGCCGGCGGGCCCGCCGCGAGGAAGCGCTGCCAGTCGCCCTTGGGCCGTTCACCGACACCGAGGCCGCGGAGTTTGTCGAGCACCTCCTTGTCCTGGAGGTCCAACCAGTCCACCAGTTGACGGAACGACACACAGCGGACGTCGTCCTTCACGCACACGGTCTTGATCACGTCCTCGACGGCCTTCATGTAGATGCCGTTGTTCCACCCGTTGAAGTGGTTTCCGATGATCAGCGGAGCGCGGTTGCCCTGGTGGGCGCGGTCGAAGCCCTGGAGCAGACCGTCGCGCATCTGCTTCTCCCACTGCGGGTGCTTGGCCGGCTCCCCGCTGCCGGGTCCGGACTGGTTGACCATGAAGTTGTAGTCCATGGAAAGCGTCTCGAAAGCACGACCGGGCATCGGGACCATCTGCAGCGGGATGTCCCACATGCCGCCCTTCTTGCCCGGCCAGACCTGGCTGCCGTTGCCGCTGGAGTCGTAGCGGAAGCCCAGCTCCTTGCCGGCCTTCACCACGTTGTCGCGACCCTCCAGGCAGGGCGTACGACCACCCACCAGCTCCTGCTCGTAGTCGAAGGGCAGCGCCTCGGCGCCCTTCCAACCCGTGGTGCTCTTCCAGTTCTTGACGAACCATTTGGCTTGCTGGATCTCGCTCTTCCAGTCCTCCACGCTCCAGCTGTCCACTCCGTTCGGCCCGCAGAAGTGGCCGTTGAAGTGGGTGCCGATCTCACTGCCGTCCTGCCAGGCGCCGCGGACCTGCTCCAGCGTCGCTCTGACGTTCTCGTCCTTGAGGTAGCCGATGTCGGAGGCGCCCGGCTTGCGGCCGGGCGGGCTGTAGCGACTCGCCTCGCCCTCGGGCAGCAGGTAGATGCCGGAGAGGAAGTACGTCATCTGTGCGTCGTACTTCTTGCCGAGCTTGCGGAAGTGGGAGAAGAGCTTCTTGCTGTCCTCGCCCGCGCCGTCCCAGGAGAAGACCACGAACTGCGGCGGCTTCTCGCCCGGCACGAGCTTCTTCGGCCGCGGCTGGTTGGGCTGGATACCGGTGAACGAGGTCGAACCGTCACCGATGAGCCGAGACCGCAGCGGCTTGTCCACCTGCCCCTGCTTCTCCCCCTGCTCCGCGCTCCCGTCCCGGTCGGACTGACCGTCGGAACCGGTTCCGCACCCGGTCGCGAGCACGGCGGTCGCGACGAGCGCGGCTGCACCCGTGAGGTACGTCCGTGGCCTGGCCATACGTTTCCACCTCGCCTTTCGGCGCGGGCAGACAGGTGCGGCGCCGGCCGGGGAGCAGTGGGCGACAGCTGCCGAACCCTGTTGACCAGCACTGACAGGCCGTCCCACGCGCACATTGACAGCGAATCAGCTGATTCGGACTCAACGTGGCATGGATCCGATAAGCACATTGATATGACAAGCGGACAACAGCTCATCGTTCACTCATAAGGCGGAAGAGCGACACGGAGCACCCTGGATCACCACATGCCTTCCTTTACCTGTCATTACGATTCATTTACCTCCCCTTGGGGGTAGTTGAATGCACACAAACCGTGATGAACTACCGCGACGGAAACGAGATCGATGTCCGCCTGCGCACGCGTTCCCACCCTCGGCGCCCTCCGGGCCGAGCGGGCCACGCGCACGTAGGCCAGGACGAGTTGGGCGAGCCCGGCGACGACGGTGATCGCGCAGGTGGCGCGCCAGCCGTACTGCTGGATGAGTTCGGCGGTGACCACGGTGAGGCCGGCGGCGGGCCCGCTGACCTGGAGCGGCGCTCCGCCGAACCGGCCCGCGACGATCCCGCCGACGGCGGCGGCCACCAGACCGGCCTGGAGCGGAGCTCCGGTCGCCAGGGCGATGCCCAGCGAGAGCGGGAGCGCGATCAGGAAGACGGAGACGGACGCGGAGAGATCGGCCGAGCCGCCTCCCGCGCCGCGTCCGTCTCCGTCTTCCTGATCGCGCTCCCGCTCTCGCTGGGCATCGCCCTGGCGACCGGAGCTCCGCTCCAGGCCGGTCTGGTGGCCGCCGCCGTCGGCGGGATCGTCGCGGGCCGGTTCGGCGGAGCGCCGCTCCAGGTCAGCGGGCCCGCCGCCGGCCTCACCGTGGTCACCGCCGAACTCATCCAGCAGTACGGCTGGCGCGCCACCTGCGCGATCACCGTCGTCGCCGGGCTCGCCCAACTCGTCCTGGCCTACGTGCGCGTGGCCCGCTCGGCCCTCGCGGTGAGCCCTGCCATCGTGCACGGGATGCTCGGGGGCATCGGCGTCTCCATCGCACTGGCCCAACTGCACATCGTGCTCGGCGGCAACCCGGAGAGCTCCGCGGTCGCCAACGTGAAAGCACTGCCGGAGCAGTTGGCGAACCCCCACCCCGCGGCGCTCAGCGCCAGCGCGCTGACGATCGCCGTACTGCTGGCGTGGCCGCGGCTGCGCGGGCGCACCGGGCGGCTGGTGCGGACGGTCCCCGGCCCGCTCGCCGCGGTTCTCCTGGCCACCGGACTGGTCGTGGTGGCGGGGCTCAGCCTGCCGCGGGTCGACCTGCCGTCCTGGCGCAGCCATGCGCTGCCCGAGGTGCCGGAAGGGCCCGTACTCGGTCTGATCGCCGCGGTGCTGACGATCACGCTGGTGGCGAGCGTGGAGTCGCTGCTCTCCGCCGTGGCCGTGGACAAGCTGGCCGCCGGCCGCACCAACGAGCGGGGAGGGCCCCGCATCCCGCGCGCCGACCTGGACCGGGAGCTGCGCGGACAGGGCGCGGCGAACGTCGTGTCCGGCGCGCTCGGCGGACTGCCCGTGACGGGCGTCGCGGTGCGCAGCGCGGCCAACGTGCAGGCGGGGGCGGTGAGTCGGCGCTCGACGATTCTCCACGGCTGCTGGGTGGTGCTCGCCGCTGCCCTGCTGGTGCCCGTCCTCCAGCTGATCCCGCTGGCGGCACTCGCCGCGCTGGTGATGGTGGTCGGTGTGCAGATGGTCAACCTGACGCACATCCGGACCGTCAACCGGCACCGCGAGGTGTGGGTCTACGTGGCGACCGCCGCGGGTGTCGTCCTCCTCGGTGTACTCGAAGGAGTGATCATCGGCATTCTGGTGGCCGTCGGCGTGAACCTGCACCGGCTGACGCACACCCGGATCATGCACGAGAACCCGCAGCCCGGGGGCGGCGAGCACCGGGTGCTGGTGCGCGGGCAGTTGACGTTCCTGGCGGTGCCCAGACTGAGCAGGGCGCTCGGCCGCCTTCCCGACGGCGGCCGGGTGGTGATCGAGCTGGACGGCTCCTTCATGGACCACGCGGCGTACGAGGCCCTCCAGGACTGGCGGACCGCGTACACCACCCACGGCGGCGAGGTCAGCCTCACCGGCAGGTCGGGTGCGCGGATCGCCGAGCCGAGCACGGTCCACCACTGCACACCCTGGACGCCCTGGCGCAACCACCACTGCACCCACCCACGGGAGAAGCAGGGCCCGCGCACCGAGCGGCGCGGTCAACTGCTCGGCGGCGTACGGAACTTCCAGCGCGCCACCGCGCCACTCGTACGGGCGGAACTCGCCCGGCTGGCGCGCGACGGCCAGCAACCCTCGCACCTCTTCCTGACCTGCGCCGACTCCAGGCTGGTGACCAGCATGATCACCTCCAGCGGCCCCGGCGACCTGTTCACGGTCCGCAACGTCGGCAATCTGGTGCCGCCGCCCGGCCGGGAGACCGGCGACGACTCGGTGGGCGCGGCGATCGAGTACGCCGTGGACGTGCTGAAAGTGGGTTCGATCACCGTGTGCGGGCACTCGGGCTGCGGCGCGATGTACGCGCTGCACGCGCTGCACGCCGAGGGAAGCAGCCTTGCGGACGGCGACGGCTCACTCTCCCGCTGGCTGCGCCACGGCAGGCCGAGCCTGCGGCGGGCCCGGGAGTCCGTCGCCGGCCCGCGACTGGCCGAACGGGAGCCCGCGGACGAGATCGAGGCGCTCTGTCTGGCCAACGTGGTGCAGCAGCTCGAGCACCTGCGGGCACACAGCTGCGTCGGCCGGCGCTTGGCCGAGGGCTCGCTGGAGCTGCACGGAATGTACTTCCACGTCGGCGAGGCGCAGGCGTACGTGTTGGACCACCGGGAGCTGCCCGACGCCGGAGCCGAACTGAGCGGCGGCGCTCCGGTCTTCACGCCGGTCCAACCGGAATCCGACGCCGTCGCCACATCCGCCGCCGGACACCGGACGGTCGACTGAGGCGCCGGACGGCCGGCTGAAGAACCGGACCGGCCGAGGAGCCGACCGGACCGACCGAGGCACCGGACGGCCGACCGAAGCCCGAGCGGCGGGCCGCGAAAGTCGCGGTCCGCCGCTCCTCGGCGCCGCGGCCGATGTGCTTCCGCGGCGGTGAGGCGCGGGCGTACGTTCGCGGTACCGGGACCTCACCGAGAGCAGCGTCCACCTGAGCGGCGCCCCGGGCCGTACGAGCTGCACTCCGGATCGGACGCCGGTGGCGGCCCGTGCGGGCGGACCCGCCGACCGCGCGCCGAACGGTTCCACGACCGTCCGGCAACCGTCCGGCGCGGCAGCACGCCACTCACCGATAGAGGTCTACACCACTTGCCCGTGAACCCTTGTCAGGGCCCGGCGGGAGCTGGTCAGCTATGACCTGGGACACAGCGCACACCCCGGGCGAGAGCCATGGGACGAGGGAGATGTCGTGAGCAACGAAAGCCTGGCCAATCTGCTCCGCGAAGAGCGGAGGTTCGAGCCGCCGGCCGAGCTCGCCGCCAACGCCAACGTCACAGCCGAGGCGTACGAGCAGGCACGCGCCGACCGGCTCGGCTTCTGGGCCGAGCAGGCACGCAGGCTCAGCTGGTCGACGGAGCCGACCGAGACCCTTGACTGGAGCAACCCGCCCTTCGCCAAGTGGTTCCAGGACGGCAGGCTCAACGTCGCCTACAACTGCGTCGACCGGCATGTCGAGGCGGGCAACGGCGACCGGGTGGCAATCCACTTCGAGGGCGAGCCCGGCGACAGCCGCACCCTGACCTACGCCGAGCTGCAGCGCGAGGTCTCCAAGGCGGCCAACGCGCTGCTGGAGCTCGGCGTCCGGACCGGCGACCGGGTCGCCGTCTACATGCCGATGATCCCGGAAACGGTCGTCGCGATGCTGGCCTGCGCCCGGATCGGCGCCCCGCACTCGGTGGTCTTCGGCGGGTTCTCGGCGGACGCGCTCGCCACCCGCATCAACGACGCCGACGCACGCGTCGTGATCACCGCCGACGGCGGCTACCGCAAGGGTTCGGCCAGCGCACTCAAGCCCGCCGTCGACGAGGCGCTGACGCGTCCCGGCACCGAGAACGTGCGCAACGTGCTGGTCGTCCGGCGCACCGGTCAGGACGTCGAGTGGACCGAGGGCCGCGACGTGTGGTGGCACGACGTCGTCGAGCGCCAGTCCGACGAGCACACGCCGGAGGCGTTCGACGCCGAGCACCCGCTGTTCATCCTCTACACCTCGGGCACCACGGGTAAGCCGAAGGGCATCCTGCACACCTCGGGCGGCTACCTCACCCAGGTCGCCTACACCCACCACGCCGTCTTCGACCTCAAGCCCGAGACGGACGTCTTCTGGTGCAGCGCCGACGTCGGGTGGGTGACCGGGCACTCGTACATCGTCTACGGGCCGCTCGCCAACGGCGCGACCGAGGTCCTCTACGAGGGCACACCGGACTCCCCGCACAAGGGCCGCTGGTGGGAGATCATCCAGAAGTATGGCGTGACCATCTTCTACACCGCCCCCACCGCGATCCGTGCCTGCATGAAGTGGGGCGACGACATCCCGGCCGAGTTCGACCTCTCCTCCCTGCGGCTGCTGGGCTCGGTCGGCGAGCCGATCAACCCCGAGGCGTGGGTCTGGTACCGCGAGCACATCGGCGCCGGCAGCACCCCGGTGGTGGACACCTGGTGGCAGACCGAGACCGGCGGAATCATGATCAGCCCGCTGCCCGGCGTGACAGCCACCAAGCCGGGGTCCGCGCAGGTGGCTCTGCCGGGCATCGCCGCGACGGTGCTGGACGACGAGGCGCGGGAGGTGCCGGACGGGTCGGGCGGCTATCTGGTGCTGACCGAGCCGTGGCCGTCGATGCTGCGCACCATCTGGGGCGACGATCAGCGGTTCCTGGACACCTACTGGTCCCGCTTCGAGGGGCGGTACTTCGCCGGCGACGGCGCCAAGAAGGACGACGACGGCGACATCTGGCTGCTGGGTCGGGTCGACGACGTGATGCTGGTCTCCGGCCACAACATCTCCACCACCGAGGTGGAGTCGGCGCTGGTCTCCCACCCCTCGGTCGCCGAAGCGGCGGTGGTCGGCGCCACCGACCCGCAGACCACCCAGGCGATCTGCGCCTTCGTCATCCTGCGCGGCAGCGCGGCGGAGACGGAACAGGACGAACTGGTCACGGAGTTGCGCAACCACGTGGCCAAGCAGCTCGGACCGATCGCCAAGCCCTCGCGCATCCTGCCGGTCGCCGAGCTGCCGAAAACGCGCTCCGGGAAGATCATGCGACGGCTGCTGCGCGACATCGCGGAGAACCGCGAGCTGGGCGATGTCACCACCCTGACCGACTCGTCCGTGATGGAGCTGATCCAGAAGCAGCTGCCGGCATCCGGCGGCGGGGACGACTGACGGGTCGACAGCCGCACGCGACCTCCCGACGGGTGCGGAGGCGCGCAGCCGCGCGGGGCGGGCACCCGGAGGTGCTCGCCCGGGACGGTGCCGGTGGTGGATGACGGGCGGGTGGGGCACGGATCGCCGTGTCCCACCCGCCCGTCTCCGCGTCCTCGCTTCCGAGTGCTCGGCAGTCGGGCGCGGGCGGCAGCCGGCCGGCGCGCACAGCCGCGGGCGGCGCGCCACACAGGCGACGCAGATGCATCGAGATCCCCCGAAAGCAGACGCCGCTGCCACCACGGCGTGCCGAACCACCCACCAGCGACGACGATACGAAGGGAGCTGCGGCATGATGTGACGCCGAAGTAAGTTCCACGGGCGCGCCTATGACAGGGAGTGAGTGATGAGCACAGCCGCCAACGGCAAGCCGAGCCTGGGGGATCTCGTCTCCCGGGCGTCCGAGGAGATGTCGAACCTCTTCCGCGCCGAGGTCGCGCTGGCGAAGTCGGAGGTGAAGAGCTCGGCGATCCGCGGTGCGGTGAGCATCGCCTTCTTCGCGGTCGCGGGCGTACTGGCGCTCTTCTCGCTGCCGGTCTTCAGCTTCGCGCTCGCCTACTGGCTGTACGCGTGGTGGAGCATTCCGCTGGCCATCGCGTTCCTCATCACCGGTGGTCTGATGCTGCTGTTCGCCGTCGTCTGCGGTTGGCTCGCGGCCCGGCTGATGAAGAAGCTGGAGCCACCGAAGAAGGCCATCGCCTCGGCCAAGGACTCCGCCGCCGTTCTGGCGAACGCCAAGCCGCACCCGCGTCGCAGCACCGAGCCGGAGGCGGTCCGACTGGTGAAGAATCAGTGACAGACTTTCCCGTATGACCTCCGCCGTACCGCCTGCCGTTCAACTCGACGGCCCCTGGACCCATCGTGATGTCGCCGCCAACGGAGCGCGCTTCCACATCGCGGAAATGGGCGAGGGGCCGTTGGTGCTCCTGCTGCACGGCTTCCCGCAGTTCTGGTGGACCTGGCGGCACCAGCTGCCGGCGCTCGCGGAAGCGGGCTACCGGGCGGTGGCGATGGACCTGCGCGGTGTGGGCGGCAGCGACCGCACCCCGCGGGGCTACGACCCGGCGAACCTGGCACTGGACGTCACCGGCGTGATCCGCTCGCTCGGCGAGCCGGACGCGGCGCTCGTCGGCCACGGTCTCGGCGGCTACCTGGCGTGGACGGCTGCAGTGATGCGGCCCAAGCTGATCCGGCGCCTGGCGGTGGAGTCCATGCCGCACCCCCGGCGGTGGCGCGCGGCGATGCTGCGCGATCCGCGCCAGACGGCAGCGAGCTCCCACATCTGGGGCTTCCAGCGCCCGTGGCTGCCCGAGCGGCAGCTGACCGCCGACGACGGTGCGCTGGTCGGACGACTCGTCAGCGACTGGACGGGCCCGAGCCCCGACACGTACACACCGGAGGACCTGGAGGTCTACCGGCGGGCGATGTGCATCCCGTCGGCGGCCCACTGCTCGGTGGAGCCCTACCGCTGGCTGATGCGCTCGCTCGCGAGGCCGGACGGCGTGCAGTTCTACCGGCGGATGAAGCGACCGGTACGGGTGCCGACGCTTCATCTGCACGGTTCACTCGATCCGGTGCTTCGCACCCGCAGCTCCGCGGGCTCGGGCGCGTACGTCGAAGCGCCGTACCGCTGGCGGCTGTTCGACGGGCTGGGGCACTTCCCGCACGAGGAGGACCCGGCCGGCTTCACCACGGAGCTCGTCGACTGGTTCCGGGACCCCGAGCCGGACCGCTGACGCGTCCCGGCAGGGCTCGCTCGGACGTGCCCGGGGCCGTTCCGCGCACGTGCCGACAGCGGTTCCGCGTACGTGCCCACGGCGGGGGGGGCGGCGCTCGGCGGAGCCGTGCGAGGAGTGCCGGCGCAAGCCGTACGACCCTTGGGAGCGCAGGCCAGGAGCCCGGTTCGCACACGTGCCCGGAGCATAGGCCGATCGAGTTCGGGTCGGGCGGTTACCGATCGCCGAAGCGGGGCAGAGTCCCCGGTATGGGCTGGACTCACGATCACCGTGACGTGTCTCGTAGCACCCGGGAGAAGAACCGGGAAACCAGCGTCAGAAAGCGTGGCGCAGGGCCAAGGGCCGTCTCACATTCTCCTCGCACCGCACACGATGCCCGCATGGGTATCCCGCGGATTCTGCGGCGCCGTGCGCGCTGGGTGGGCGCAAGACTGCGCCATCCCCGCGGCTGAAGCGTCGCAGCACCTCAACCACCGGGCGCTGTCGTCCTGTTGATCGGCCATCAGACGTGTCCGATCACAGGGCGCAGCCCTGGCTTTCGACCCGGTCGTCCGCAGTACGCCCGCGGGCCGCGGTTTCCCGCACCTCGTCGTTGGTGAGCGCGTAGCCGGTGTGCGCGTCCTCCAGGGACTTGGCGAAGATGACCCCGTACACCCTTCCCTGCGGTGTGAGCAGCGGGCCGCCCGAATTGCCCTGCCGTACCGGGCCGCGCAGCGAGTAGACGTCCCGGCGCACGGTGCCGCGGTGGTAGATGTCCGGGCCCTTCGCCTGCACCCGGCCGCGGACGCGTGCCGAGCGGGCGTCGAAGCCGCCGTTCTCCGGGAAGCCTGCGATGATGGCGTCATCGGCGGTGGCCGCCGCACCCTCGGTGAACTCCAGTGCGGGAGCACGGAGTTCGGGTACGTCGAGCACGGCGACATCTCGCTTCCAGTCGTAGAGCACGACCTTCGCCTCGTACTTGCGTCCCTCGCCGCCGACCTGGACCGTCGGCTCCGGCACACCGCCGACCACGTGCGCGTTGGTCATCACTCTCTGCCTGTCGAAGACGAATCCGGTGCCCTCCAGCGATTTGCTGCAACTGGGCGCCGTACCGGTCACCTTGACGATGGAACGCTTCGCCCGCTCCACGACCTCACTTCCCGCCAGAGCCGGGTCCGGCGCGGGCACCGCGGTGATCGGCTCGCTGGTGAAGGGCGAGAAGACCTGCGGGAAGCCGTTCTGCGCAAGCACGGTCGAAAAACCGGCGAACCAGGTGTCGGCGCGGGTCGGCATCACCCGCGACACTCCTTGCAACACCGAGGAGTTGCGCACTTCCTGACCGACCGTGGACAGCGAGGTGGTGGCCAGGGCGGAGCCGAGCAGCCAGGCGACGAGCAGCAGCGCCAGTACGTTGACGAGGGCGCCGCCCGTCGCGTCCACCGCCTTGGCCGGCCTCCAGGTCACCCGCCCCCGGAGCCTGTTGCCCATCTGCGTGGTGAGTGCCTGTCCGACGGAGGCGAAGACGACCACCACGACGACGGCCAGCACCGCGCCCAGCGTGCCCGGCGAGGCGTCACCGCCGAACTCGCTCCACAGCGGCGGCAACAGCACGATCGCGAGCAGCCCGCCGGTGAGAAAACCCACGACCGAGAGGATGCCGACGATGAAGCCCTGGCGGTAGCCGACGACCGCGAACCACACGGCGGCGAGCAGCAGCAGAATGTCCAGCACGTTCACCGCGCAAGCCTTGCCTATTCCTCGCTTCGGGGCCACCGGTCGGGACTCCGGTGCTCCCTACGGGTCACCGCGTACGAAGGTCGCGCGTGTGACGCGCCGTCAACTCGCACACCGGGGCCACCACTCGTACGCGAGTGCCCATCGGGCGGCCCGGGGTGACGGTCCGAATCTGACGGCCCGAACCCGGCGGCCCGAACCGGCTCAGGAGTGCCAGTCCAGCGGGATGCTCCGCTCGCGGTCCCAGGGCCGCTCCCAGCCTCCGTGGTGGAGGATCCGGTCGATCACACCCGCGGTGAATCCCCACACCAGTGCGCCGTGCACCTGAAAGCAGGCGCCCCGGTAGCCGCTGGGGTGGACGGCGACGCCCCGGTTGGCCGGGTCGGTCAACTCCGCCAGCGGCACGGTGAACACGCGGGCCGTCTCACCCGCGTCGACGGCCGCCACCGGGCTCGGCTCCCGCCACCAGCCCAGCACCGGCGTCACCACGAAGTCGCTGACCGGGATGTAGAGCTTCGGCAGGACCGAGAAGATCTGCACTCCCGAGGGGTCGAGCCCGGTCTCCTCCTCCGCCTCGCGCAGTGCGGCGCGCAGCGGGCCCGCGCCCTGCGGGTCGCCGTCCTCCGGATCGAGGGCGCCACCGGGGAAAGAGGGCTGCCCGGCGTGCGCCCGCAGACTCGACGCGCGCTCCATCAGCAGCAGATACGGCTCCGGTTCGACGGGGGCGGGGCCGCCGGCAGAACCGGCGGCGGCGGACGACACGGCGGGCACGCCGGAAGCGGACGGGCCCGAAGGCTGTACGGCGGTCGCCGCGTCACCGAAGAGCACCAGCACGGCGGACTGCCGCCCGCCCCCGGGCGGCGGCAGGAACCGGCTCAACTGCTCGGGGCGCACTCCGGCGACGGCCTCCGCGAGAGTGCTCAGCCACTCGGGCAGGCCCTCGTCACCGACCGGTGGCGCCTCGCCCGGCCCGACCGCCCCGGACCGGCCCTCCGGCGAACGGACTTCCGCAGACCGGCCCACCGCAGACCGGCCCTTCGACGACACCTCCGACGTTCCCTCCGCGTGCGCACGATTCAGGCGCGCCGGATCCGCGTGCTCCCGATATGCGGGCGGACGGTCCTCCGGCGAACGATTCGCGGGCGGCGGAACGGAATCGGTGGAACGCGGCCACGCCCCGCCGCCACGCGACCGCGGGGCGTTCATCGGCGGCTCCGCTCGACGGCGAAGGCACGACGCGGGGTGCGGCGGCGGGGCGAGGCGACCGGCTCCGACGGAACGGCCCACTGCTCCGCACAGGACCTCACCGGTCCCCCAGCGCGGGGGCGGGGCGGCCGGGATAGTCCGGCGGGGGCTTGAGCCGCTGGCCGGGCTGCCCGCCCATCTCGTACTTGAGCAGCTTGCGCGCCTTCTCCTCGTCCGTCTCCCCCTCGCCGTAGGAGGGGCAGAGGTGCGCGATGGGGCAGGCTCCGCAGGCGGGCTTGCGCGAGTGGCAGATGCGGCGCCCGTGGAAGATGGTCCGGTGCGAGAACATCGTCCAGTCCCGCTTGGGGATGATCTCGCCGATCTCGGCCTCGACCTTCTCCGGATCGGTCTGCTCCGTCAGCTTCCAGCGGCGCACCAGACGGCCGAAGTGGGTGTCCACCGTGATGCCCGGGTGACCGAACGCGTTGCCCAGGACGACGAAGGCCGTCTTGCGGCCCACTCCGGGCAGGCTGGTGAGGTCCTCCAGGCGGCCGGGCACCTCGCCGCCGAAGTTGTCGCGCAGGGCAGCGGAGAGGCCGATGAGGGACTTGGTCTTGTTGCGGAAGAAGCCGGTGGGGCGGATCAGCTCCTCCAACCGCTCCGGCGGCGCCGCGGCCATCTCCTCCGGCGTGGGGTAGTGCGCGAAGAGGGCGGGGGTCGTCTGGTTGACCCGCAGGTCGGTGGTCTGCGCGGAGAGGACCGTCGCCACCAGCAGCTGGAAGGGGTTCTCGAAGTCCAGCTCGGGATGGGCGTAGTAGTAGACCTCCGCAAGCTCGCGGTCGATACGGCGGGCCCGCCGCACCATCGCCAACCGCGACTCGGGCTTCGCCGCGGACGATCTGCGCGCCGCGCCCGGTTTCGGGGCCTTCGCGGACTCCCTGCGCGCACCGTCGTGCTCACGTTCGCCCACAGCGGAATTCCGTGATGGTGGCACCCAGTCGGCTCCTCTTCTCGGGCTCGCACCGGCCTGCACCGGCGATTTCGACCACCCGGCCAGCCTAAGGGCGGCCACCGACATTCTCCCCGATCCACGTGGATTCACCGGCCAATCAGCCCCCTGCCGTACGCCTGTGGCCACCCGTAGGTCAAACTTGTGACTGATCGCACTGTTTCGACGTCCGGCATCATGGGGCGGTACGTTCCGTATTCCCCAAGGGCCGGTCGACAAGGAGAGAACTCGTGGACGACGTTCTGCGGCGCGCCCCCCTCTTCGCGGCGCTCGATGAAGAGCAGGCGGCTGAGCTGCGTGCCTCCATGTCCGAGATGACGCTGGCTCGCAGCGAAGCCCTGTTCCACGAGGGCGACCCCGGCGACCGCCTGTACGTGGTCACCGAGGGCAAGGTGAAGCTGCACCGCACCTCCCCCGACGGCCGCGAGAACATGCTCGCGGTGCTGGGACCGGGCGAGCTGATCGGCGAGCTGTCCCTCTTCGACCCCGGACCGCGCACCGCCACGGCGAGCGCGTTGACCGAGGTCAAGCTGCTGGGCCTGGGTCACGGCGACCTCCAGCCCTGGCTCAATGTGCGGCCCGAGGTCGCGATGGCCCTGCTGCGTGCGATCGCGCGCAGACTGCGCCGCACCAACGACTCGATGTCCGACCTGGTCTTCTCCGACGTGCCGGGCCGCGTGGCGAAGGCGCTGCTGGACCTCTCGCGCCGCTTCGGCGTGCAGTCGGAGGAGGGCATCCACGTGGTGCACGACCTGACCCAGGAGGAGCTGGCGCAGCTCGTCGGAGCCTCCCGCGAGACGGTCAACAAGGCGCTCGCCGACTTCGCCGGGCGCGGCTGGCTCCGCCTGGAGGCACGCGCCGTGATCCTGCTGGACGTGGAGCGGCTCGCCAAGCGCAGCCGCTGAGCGGACGACCGGACAACAACCGCCGATACGGGCGGGGCACGGGGCTCGACCCCGTGGCCCCGCCCGTATCGCGTGCGGACCCGCGCGCCCGTACGCGCCGCCCGCGCCGTGCCCGGGGCACGTCCGTACGCCCCTTCCCGAGTGGGCGGCCTAGATCAGGCCGTGCTCGGTGAGGTAGTCGAGCTGGGCGCGCACCGAGAGTTCGGCGGCCGGCCACAGGGCGGGGTCCACGTCGGCGTAGACGTGTGCGACGACCTCGGCCGCGGTGCGGTGGCCCGACTCCACTGCCGTCTCCACCTGCGCCAACCGGTTGGCCCGGTGCACGAGGTAGTAGTCGATGACGCCGAGCGCGTCGTCCAGCACCGGTCCATGGCCCGGCAGCACCGTCTTCAGGCCTTCTCCGACGACGAGTTCGCGCAGCCCCCGCAGCGAGTCCAGGTAGTCGCCGAGCCGCCCGTCGGGGTGGGCGACGATGCTGGTCCCGCGCCCGAGCACGGTGTCGCCGCTGAACAGCACGCCGTCGGCGGGCAGGACGAAGGAGACGGAGTCCTGGGTGTGGCCGGGAGTGGGGACGACGTCCAGAGCGAGCCCGCCGACGGTGACCACGTCGCCGGCGGAGAGGCCGCCCACGCCGCCGATCCGGTGTGCCGGGTCGTGGGCGCGGACCGGGGCCCCGGTGAGCTCGGCGAAGCGGGCCAGCCCGTCGGAGTGGTCGCCGTGGCCGTGCGAGAGCAGCGTGAGCGAGATGCGCAGCCCCATGGACTCGGCGGTGGCGACGACGTTGCGCAGATGCTCCTCGTCCTGCGGGCCGGGGTCGATGACGACCGCCTCCGTGGAACCCGGCTCGCTGACGATCCAGGTGTTGGTGCCGTCCAGGGTCATGTGGCCCGGGTTGGCGGCGAGGACGCAGACGGCCCGCTCGGTGATCCGGCCCGCGGTGACGGCCTCGCGCGGCCGGCCGGGAAGTGCGGCGTTCGTCATACGGCGTAGATCCTCTTCTCGAATTCCTCGTGTCCCGGCCAGCTCAGCACGATCTCCCCGCCGTCCAGGCGCGCCCGGGCGAGCACCGGCGTGAGGTCGCGCCCGGCTGCGACGGCGGTGGCGTCGGAGGCGGAGGAGAGCCGGGCGGCGGCCAGCTCGCGCAGCGTGGTGACGGTCGGCGGCATCATCAGCAGCTCACCGCGGTCGTAGCCGGCGACGGCGTCGGCGGGGCTGGTCCACAGCGTGCGGTCGGCCTCGGTCGAGGCGTTGCGGGTGCGCTGCCCGGCCGGGAGTGCCGCGGTGAAGAACCAGGTGTCGTACCGGCGTTCCTCGAACTCGGGGGTGATCCAGCGCGCCCAGGCACCCAGCAGGTCGCTGCGGAGCACCAGTCCGCGCGCGGCCAGGAAGTCGGCGAAGGAGAGCTCGCGGCTGACCAGCGCGCCGCGGTCGGCCTCCCAGTCGTCGCCGGTGACGTCCTCGACGACGGTCTGCGGATCGCGCCCCGCGAGCAGGACGCCGGACTCCTCGAAGGTCTCCCGGACCGCCGCGCAGACGGTCGCCTGCGCCCGGGCGGCGTCGACGCCCAGGCGCTCCGCCCACTGTGCACGGGAGGGGCCCGCCCATTGGACCTCCGCCTCGTCGCGCACGTCGACCGCGCCGCCGGGGTAGGCGTACGCGCCGGCGGCGAAGGCCATGGTCGTACGGCGGCGCAGCAGATAGACGTCCGGGCCGGCGGGCTCGGCGGGGGCTGGGGCCGCGTGCCCGGAGGCGGGCGGGGGCGGGTCGCGCAGGAGCATCACGGTGGCCGCCCGGCGCGGGGTGACGGGAGTGAGCTCGCCCCTGCTGAGCGCCCTGATCCGGTCGGGCCATTCGGGCGGGTACCACTGGCCGTTCTTCGACATGGCCGGATCGTACGGCGCGGTGGGCGGATGTTCGAGGGGCGCATTTCCGCCGCCGGCCCGCTAGAGTGAAACTGTACCGTCTGGACGGTGCAGTATCGATCGAACACGGAGGCCCTCATGCCTGTCGAAACAGCGGTCCCGGCGCCGCTGTCCCCCCGCCGCCGCTGGGGGGCGCTGGTCGCCCTGGTGCTGCCGGTGCTGCTGATCAGCATCGACATGACGATCCTGGGCTTCGCGGTGCCCACCCTGAGCACCGAACTGGAGCCCACCGGCAGCCAGTTGCTGTGGATGGTGGACGTCTACTCCTTCCTGCTAGCCGGCCTGTTGGTGCTGATGGGCACCCTCGGTGACCGGATCGGGCGGAGGAAGCTGCTGCTGCTCGGCGCCTTCGCCTTCGGCGGCGCCTCGGTACTGGCGGCGTACGCGACCAGCGCCGAGATGCTCATCGCGGCGCGGGCGCTGCTCGGCGTGGGCGGCGCAACGCTGATGCCCTCGACGCTCTCGCTGATCCGCAACGTCTTCGCCGACCGGGGCGAGCGCCGTACCGCCATCGCCGTCTGGGCCGCAGCGTTCGCCGCCGGCGCAGGCCTCGGGCCGGTCCTGGGCGGGGTGCTGCTGGAGCACTTCTGGTGGGGCTCCATCTTCCTGATCAACGTGCCGATCATGCTGTTGCTGCTGGTGCTCGGCCCGGTGCTGCTGCCGGAGTCGCGCGACCCGGCCCCGGGCCGCTTCGACCCGCTCAGCGCGGTGCTCGCTCTGGCCGGGATGCTCTCGTTCGTCTACGGCGTGAAGAAGATCGGCGAGACGGGAGCGACGGGCGCCGCCGGGCTCTGGCTGCTCGCCGGCCTTGGCGTGGGTGCGCTGTTCGTACGGCGCCAGCGCAGGTCGGCGGCGCCGATGATCGACGTCGGCCTCTTCGCGCACCGCCGGTTCAGCGTCTCGGTCGCCACCAATCTGCTGGCCGTCTTCGCCCTGGTCGGGCTGATGTTCTTCTTCCCCCAGTACCTCCAGATGGTGCACGGAATCCGGCCCGTCGAGGCGGGGCTGTGGCTGCTGCCCGCAGCCGTCGCGGCCGTCGCGGGAGCGCTCGCGGCTGCACGACTCGCCGGCCGGGCGCCGCTGTCGCACCTCATAGGCAGCGGCCTGCTGCTGGCGGCGCTGGGCTACGGCGTGGTGCTCGGATTCACCACCGGGAGCGCACTGTGGCTGGTGGTGCTGAGCGCCGGACTGGTCGGCGCGGGCGTGGGCCTCGCCGAGACCCTCACCAACGACGCGATCATCGCCGCCGCGCCGCCCGAGCAGGCCGGAGCGGCGTCGGCGATCTCCGAGACCGCGTACGAACTCGGCGGCGCGCTGGGCGTCGCCGTGCTGGGCAGCGTGGCCTCCTCGGTGTACCGGGAGGAGCTGTCCGCGGCGCTGCCCGCCGGGCTGCCGGAGCAGGCTGCCTCGGCGGCCGGCGAGACCCTGGGCGGCGCGCTCGCGGTGGCCGAGCGGCTGCCGCCTCAGCCGGCGCAGGAGGTGCTGTCGGCGGCGCGGGAGGCGTTCGTCAGTGGGATGCACGTCGCGGCGGTGATCGCGCTATTGCTGGCGCTCTGCGCAGCGGTGCAGGCGGCCGTACTGCTGCGGGGCATGCGCCCGGACGACGACCCCGAGGGCGCACCCGCGGACGCTCCCGCGGCGGACGCCGGCGACGCGGCAGGCGCGGGGTACGCCGGAGACGTGGGCGGCGCCGGGGACGGGGACGCCGGAGACGTGGGCGGCGCCGGGGACGGGGACGAGGTCGGGGCGGGGCCGGTGGTCAACCGGCGGGCGGACGGAGCCTGTTGAGCAGTTCGGGCAGCGCGCCCAGCAGCGGCGACTCGTCGACGTCCAGCACCGCGTGCAGGTAGAGGCCGTCGCCGAGGACGGTGAGCAGGCGGGCGGTCGGCTCGTCGCCGGTCTCCTCGGCGAGGAGCGTCCGCCACGCCTGGGTGGTCCGCGCGAGGGTGGCCCGTGCCGAGGGCTCGTGGACG
The DNA here is from genome assembly GCF_018101125.2 of Streptomyces tardus. Lineage (GTDB taxonomy): Bacteria > Actinomycetota > Actinomycetes > Streptomycetales > Streptomycetaceae > Streptomyces > Streptomyces tardus. The sequence goes on from NZ_JAELVF020000001.1 coordinate 1,480,528, forward strand.
GCGAGCTGGATCACCGCCATCAGGGTGCGGTGCGGCGGTCCTTCCTCCGTCACGTCGGTGAAGGAGGTCCGCAAGTAGTAGCCGACGACGTCGTTTTCGGAGGCGCGTGCCTGCCGGATGTCGTGTTCGTTGCGCTCCTCCAGCCGGTCCAGCAGGGCGTCGCGCAGGGCGTCCTTCGAGGGGAAGTGGTAGAGGAGGCCGCCCTTGGACACCCCGGCCTGCCGCGCGACCGCCTCCAGAGTGACGGCTGCGGGCCCCGCTGCCCGCAGCTGCTCCTCGTAGGCGTCCAGAACGAGTTCGCGGGATGAAGGACGAGGCATGACAGCAGACCTTACCGGCCCGCTCGGGCCGGAGCGGGCGGGTGAGTACGGGTGCCGGGTAGCCGGTCGGGGGCAGCCGCGCGACAGTGGAGGGGTGCGCGGAAAGGTCGCGCGCCGGAGGTCGCGGGAGGCAACATGTCCAGACGCCACCAGGAGCACAGCCGGTTCGCGGAGCAGCAGCGGCAGAAGAACCTCGCCGTCGAGCAGCGGGCGGAGCACCAGGCCCGCGACATGCACTCGATGGCCGCCAAGGGGCGGGGCAAGACGGCGAGGGCGACCGCCAGGCGGCAGGGCCGCGACTGAGCCGTCGCGTCGTACGCACGCCGGCAGCCACGTGCAGACGGGCACACGACGGGCGATGCGGACGACGCAGGCCTCGGCACACGCGCAGGCACGCGGGCCTCGGACACCGCAACACGCAGGCAGGCACCCACGCGAGCCCCGGACTGCGTCGTACGGCGGGCCGGCCCCGCGCGACCGCCCCAACCGGCGGGCGGCTGCGGCCGGTTGGCAGCCCCGACGCCGTCGGGGCGCCGTCGGCGCAGCGGCGTCCGCGGCACGGGGTGCTGCCGTGTTGCGCATACGGCCGCGGCGCGGGACGGTCAGGGGTGAGGGGGAGCCACGGCGTACGCAAACGGGGGCCGAGGGAGGAGCACCACCATGCCCATCGCCACCGTGAACCCGTCCACGGGCGAGACAGTGCGCACGTTCGACGCCTTCGACACCGACCGGATCGAGGAGTGCCTGGCCACTGCCGCGGACGCCTACCGCAGCCACCGGCTGACCGAGTTCACCACTCGCAGCCGACTGCTGCACAGCGCCGCCGATCTGCTGGAGTCCGAGGTCGAGGACGTTGCCCGCACGATGACCACCGAGATGGGCAAGCCGATCAACGCGGCCCGCGCGGAGGCGAAGAAGTGCGTCAAGGCGATGCGCTGGTACGCCGACCACGCCGCGGAGGCGCTGGCCGACGAGCACCCCGCGGCGGCGGACGTCAAGGACTCGGGTGCGGCACGGGCGATCGTGCGGTACCGGCCGATCGGTCCGATCCTCGCGGTGATGCCGTGGAACTTCCCGCTGTGGCAGGTGGTGCGCTTCGCGGCCCCCGCCCTGATGGCCGGCAACGTGGGCCTGCTCAAGCACGCCTCCAATGTGCCGCAGACCGCGCTCTACCTCGACGACCTCTTCCGTCGCGCGGGCTATCCGCGGGGCTGTTTCCAGACGCTGCTGATCGGTTCGGGTGCGGTGGAGTCCGTGCTGCGGGACCGGCGGGTGGCCGCCGCGACGCTCACCGGAAGCGAGCCGGCGGGCCGTTCGGTCGCCTCGATCGCGGGTGACGAGATCAAGAAGACGGTCCTCGAACTCGGCGGCAGCGACCCGTACATCGTGATGCCGTCCGCCGATGTCGTCCGCGCGGCGGAGGTCGCCGTCACGGCGCGCACCCAGAACAACGGGCAGTCCTGCATCGCCGCCAAGCGCTTCCTGGTGCACGACGAGGTGTACGACGAGTTCGCCGAGCGCTTCACCGCCGGTATGGCGGCGCTGGTGGTGGGCGACCCGCAGCAGGAAGGGACCCAGGTTGGTCCGCTGGTCAGCGAGCAGGGGCGGGCGGATCTGGAGGAGTTGGTCGAGGACGCGGTGCGGCTGGGCGCGCGCACGCTGTGCGGCGGCAAGCGGCCGGAGGGCTTCGAGCGGGGCTGGTACTACGAGCCGACGGTGCTCGCCTCCATCACCGGCCGGATGCGGATCGACCAGGAGGAGACCTTCGGCCCGGTGGCCACGCTCTACCGGGTCGGCGATCTGGAGGAGGCCATCGATCTCGCCAACTCCACGCCCTTCGGGCTGAGTTCCAACGCCTGGACGCGCGACGAGGTGGAGGTCGAGCGCTTCGAGCGCGATCTGGAGGCCGGCGGGGTCTTCATCAACGGGATGACCGCCTCCCACCCCGGGCTGCCCTTCGGCGGGGCCAAGCGCTCGGGGTACGGGCGCGAGCTCGCCGGGCACGGCATCCGCGAGTTCTGCAATCCCACGACGGTCTGGCACAGCGCCTGAGGCTCCCCGACCTCCTGGCCGCGCGAGGCGCACTTTCGGCCGCGGCTGCGGTGTCCACCGGGCCGCGGCTGTGGCGTGCAGCTTCCTGAAAGCAGTGGGGAGAACAGAGGTTCGGCGTCTGTAGGGTTCGTGATATCGGCGGTTTGTGATCGAGTTTTCGCCTTGGTACGGGCCATACGCGGGGGGCAGGATGCACGAGCGCGAGTTCCGAGCATTTGTTTCGATTGCGGAAGCCGGGCGAATGGATGTCGCGGCGCGGCAACTGGGCTACTCCCAGCCGGCGATCACCTATCAGATCAAATGCCTCGAACGCTCGCTCGGCTACAAGCTTTTCGCCAGACATCCCAGTGGTGCGCGGTTGACCGGCGACGGCCAAATGATTCTGCCGTCGGTGCGCGCCGTACTGATGCTGATCGACAACATTCGCGACCCCCACGGCACGCGTTCCGAACAGGACGCGGAGGCCAAGGGGGAAGCCGATCTGCCGATAGTGCGGCAGGACACCGCCTAGGCCGCCGGCCAGACCGCCGACCGGGGCCGCGTACGCGCACGCCCCGCCCCGGTCGCCCTCGACTCCCGTCCGCCGCGTGCGGCCGGGTCACCGCAGACGGACGCCACACACCTGGAGACAAGAGATGAGCACCAACCCGTTCGAGGACAACGACGCCCAGTACTACGTACTCGTCAACGAGGAGGGCCAGCACTCGCTGTGGCCCGTCTTCGCCGAGGTGCCCGCCGGCTGGACCGTCGCCCACGGCGAGGACAGCAAGCAGGCCTGCCTGGACTACGTCGACGAGAACTGGACCGACATGCGCCCGCTGAGCCTCGTGCGGCAGATGGAGAACTCCCAGTAGGACCACACAGGTTCAGCAGGGACGTACGTCGGAAGGACGATCATGCAGACGGATTCCACCGCGGCGGTGCAACGGCCGCTTCCCCGACCGAACGCCGACCGGGTGCTGGTCTGCCTCAGCTACTGCGGAGGCGGCACCGCTCCCTTCCGGCGGTGGGCGGAAGTCCTGCCGCCGGACGTGGAGTTGGCGCTGATCTGCTACCCGGGCCGGGAGGCGCGCTTCGGTGTGCCGTTCGCGACCGACTGGGTGGCGCTGCGCGACGACGTGGTGCGCGCGGTGCGCGGTATCTCCGGCCGCCCGTACACCCTCTTCGGACACAGCATGGGTTCGTGGATGGCGTTCGAGACGGTCGCGCAGCTGGAGCGGCTCGGCGTCGCCCCGCCCTCGGCGCTTGTCGTCTCGGGCGGCGTGGCACCGCAGAACCGCCACGAGGTGCGCACCAACGTCCCGCACACCAGCCAGGGCGATGCGGCCCTGGTGCGGTGGATGCGCGAGTTCGGGCAGATGAGCTCGGTCGTGGCCAACGAGCCGGAGCTGGTGAAGCTCGCGGTGGAGCTGCTCCGCGCCGACCTCCAGGTGTCGGAGTCGTACCGGTACGTCGAGGGCACCCGGATCTCGGTGCCGACACGGGTGCTCTACGGCGTCGAGGACAGTGCCGACTTCGCGGATCTGGAGCGGAACTGGGCGGCGCTGACCGACGGGCCTTTCCAGGCCGAGGAGCTGCCCGGCGGGCACTTCTACACGCCTGAACTCTGGGCGCGCCTGCCGGAGTTGTGCACGGTGCCGAACCCGGACACGACCTCCTGCGCGGCACGCTGACGGTCCGCCCGGACCGACAGCGGCCCGCAGCGGCGCTCCCGAGGCACACGGACCACGCAGCACAGGTACGCAGCACAGTCAGGCAGAACGGACACGAGCGTCCGGACGGTGGCTCCCGGTGAGGAGCGGCCGGCCGGGCGCTCTTCCTCGTTCCGCCGGACGACGCACAACTCCGGCCCACCGCGGCCGGATCAGTCCTCCGGTCGCTCGGCCCGTGCAGCCGTGGAGCCGGCTCGGCGCGTTCAGCGTGTGCAGCCCGTAAGGCCGGCCGTACGGCACGGGCCGGCGGCGGCACGTACACCGACACGGGCCGAGGGCCGCGCGTACACATCCGGTACGCGCGGCCCTCGGCCCGTGTCGGTGTGGTGGGTGAGCGGCGGGCGTCAGCCGACGCTGCTGTCGTGCGGTCGGCTTCCGCGGGTGCTCCCGGCCTCGGGGCCGAACTCCCCGGCCGTCGGCGTCCCGGTCCCGTGCGGATCGGCTCCGGCCCGGTCCGCGTCGACGCGGACGGCCGCCGGGCCGTCCGGAGCGGGGGCGGGGGCGGGGCCGTCGACACTCATCGCGCGACGGCGGTCGTGCAGCACCATCAGGATGACGATGCCCATCAACACACCGAGTACGGCGCCGAGTTCGCGGGTGGTGGCGGCGACGATCGGTTCCTCGGGGGCGGGCTGCTGCATGTCGGTGAGAGTGAGCAGGTTGTAAACGCTGTAGGCGAAGAGCATCCCGGAGGAGATCCAGGCGGCGCCCATCGGCGGCAGGAAGCGGCGGGAGCCGCGGCAGGTGGTCAGCACGACGAGTCCCCACGCTCCGGCGAGCGCCCACACACCGGTGCTCAGGGTCAGCAGATGCCACCAGACGTCGCGGCCGTCGAGCCGGTCCGGGTCGATGCCGAGCGTGCCGCCGGCGGCCCAGTAGATCTTGACGACGCCGAGCAGGACGCAGCCGACGGCCAGCAACTTGGCGATGATCGCCTGGAGCGCGCGTGAACTCCCGTGCGGCTCCCCGCAGTCCAGCGGTCCGCCGAGCGCCTCGGGCCAGCGCGCCCTGGCATAGCCGAGCAGCGCGAGGGGCAGGCCGATACCGGCTCCGACGAGCGAGATCATCACCAGGATCTGCTCGTAGATCCAGAAGTCGGGGGCGCCCGCTTCCTTGTCCTTGCTCATCGCGGCGGGGCCGAGGACCGGCGCCAGCAGGAGCATCGGGACCAGCAGGCCCGTACCCACCCACACCGGCAGGGCGACCAGCCAGGCGGGGAGCTTGTTGCCCCAGGGGCGGGAGAAGGCCATCGCCAGGGTGATCCCGACGGCGGCGAGCACCGCGGTCGCGGCGTTGATGGCGCGCCAGTCGGCGCCGGCCATCTCCTCCGTCGGAACGAACAACCCGAAAGCCCAAAGAATTTTGATGAACAGGTACGGAGCTACCGCGATAGCCGCCGCATTGCCCGAAATTCTGCGAATTCTCGTCAAACGATCGACCGGCTGCCCCGGGTTGGCTGTCATGTGCATCATGCTATCCAGGCCGAAGTGGGTGGGTCAAAGTCGTCGTTGAACATCAGAAGTTGCTCACTGTTTAGTGGAATTCCGGACGGGACGCATTGCCGAGTGCTATCGCGGTGAGCCGGCCCGATCCGGAGACGGAGACAACCAGCGCGGATTCCCCCGACTTGGCGAGTGTCACCAGCTCCAGCAGGCCGGAGACCGCGCAGTGCCGCGCCTCCTGCACCTCCGTGTGCCGGTCGCGCACGTCGCTGCCCGGAGTGTCGAGCGCGTCGCCGACGGCCTCCCGGACGGCGACCGCGAACTCGTGTGCGGAGGCAGGCGCGCTGACGACCAGTCGGGGGCGGGTCGTCGACTCCGAACCCTCGACTCCCGCGGCCAGCGCGGCGATTCGACGGGCGCCGAGGGCGAGGGCGACCGGGTTCCACCGGCCGTCCGCGTCGACCGGGACGAAACGGGAGACTCCGCCGGTGATCTCGGCCAACGCCAACGCGCCCTCGCACGAGCCGCCGGCCGAACCGCCCACCGGCCCGCCCGCAGAGTCCGTCGAGTCCGCAGAGTCCGTCGAGTCCGCCGTGAGCAGTACCGCGGCTGCCGCGTCGTGTCCCAGGCCCTCGACTCCGGGCGGCGCCTGGTCCGTTGCCGCGGCGACGACCCGGTCGGCGCGACCGGTGCGCAGCGCGGTGGCGGCGAGGTGCACGGCCTCCAGCCCGGCGGTCACCGGGTTGGTCACGGTGACCGAGAAGGCGCGGGCGCCTGCGCTGATGGCCAGCTGACTCGCCGGGGTGTTCATCGAGAACGCCGGCACCTCGGCCGGGCTGATGCCGCGTACGCCCTCGGTGCGCAGGGTGTCGTACATCCGCCGGTGGACCCCGGCGATCGCGTACTCGGTGCCGGCGACGACTCCGAAGCACTCGGAGGCGGCTCCGGTGAGCGCCTCGTCGCTGTGACGGCGGCCGATCGCCTCGTTGCCCGCCGCGAGCAGATAGCGGGTGGCCGGGCTGAAGTACTTCCAACCGCGCCGGCCCAGATGGGGCACCGGGTCGAACCAGGCGTCGTCCGCTCCGTCGCCGGCGGGCCGCGGCTCCTGCGCCACCGCCCCCACTCCGGTGATCAGCACCCTCACTCGGCAGCCCTCCACAGCAGTACGGCGTTGTTGCCGCCGAAGCCGGTGCCGCTCACCAGAACGGACGGCCGGGCGAGTGGTACCGGGTTGCCGACCGGGACCGCGAGCGGGCAGTCGGGATCGACGTTCTCGACATGGGCGTTGGGCGGGACGAGTCCGTGGCGCAGGATCAGCGCGGCGATGGCGCAGCCGAAGACTCCGGCGGCGCCCGCCGTGTGGCCCATGACCGCCTTGGGCGCCGAACCGACGACCTCTGCCGGTGCGATCAGCACCGACAGCGCCTCGCCGACGGCGTCGGCCTCCACCGTGTCGTTGCCCGCCACTCCCGCGCGGTGCAGTACGACGGCGCCGGGCGCCTCCGGAACGTCGGCGAGCACATCGGCGACCGAACGACGCAGCTGTTCGCCGGTGGGTTCGGGGGCCATGGGGTGGTGTGCGTCGCAACTCCAGGCGTGTGCGGCGAGTTCGGCGTGCGCGGTAGCGCCGCGACGGCGGGCGGACTCGGCCGATTCGAGCACCATCGCCACCGCGCCCTCGCCGGTGACCATGCCCGCCCGCGCGGTGTCGAAGGGACGGCAGTGCTCGCTGTCGACGAGTTCGAAGCGCTCCAGGGTGCCGACCGCGACCCGGGAGAAGGCGTCGCCGCCGCAGACGAGGACCAGGTCCGCCTGCCCGGTCTCGATCAGTTCGGCGCCCCAGCTCACCGCGTACGCACCGGCCGAACAGGCCGTGGACAGCGTGTGGTTGGGGCCGCCGATGCCGAATCGGGCGGCGATGACGGAGGCGACGTGGTGTGTGGCGAGCCCGCGCTCGTCCTCCCCGGCCTGCCCTGCCGCGGAGTCGCTGCCCCGGGGCCCGCTGCCCGCGGACGCGGCTGCCGCGGTTGCGCTGTCCGCCGGCTCCGCCAGATCGATGTCGCCGAGCGAAGTGCCCACCGACAGGCCGGCGTCGGCGAGTTGCTCGTGGGTGAGCCCGGCCTCGCCGACCGCTTCGGCGACGGCGGCGGCGATCAGCGCGCTGGTGCGCCCTCCGGGGGCATGCGAGGAGACGCCGTGGGTGGCGTCCTGGGGCGCGGAGCCGGACGGGTCGTCCGGGGAACGGGTCTCGGGGCCCGCGTAGAAGTTCGGGCGGAAGGACAGACCGCAGTCGTCCGGCGCGGGCACCGGCAGCTGGTCCGCGCGCAGAAGTCCGTCCCACAGAGCGGTGGTTCCGCTGCCGAAGCAGCTCACCGACCCCATCCCAGTGACCACGACCGTCACCGACGCACCTCGCTTCCGGGTAGCGCTGCGGCAGCGCTGCACAAAAATTGCCGACGCTACTCAGCGTGCATTCGGAAAGAGGTGGTGACCACGAGATTGCAAGTACCTGCAGCAACCAGGATCAGCGCTTCTGTGCTTTTCGCCCACTGTCCTACTGTGGGCCCCGATCACTGTGGTACATCTCATTCCCCGGAAATACTCCGCGGGAACCACACTGAATCACATTATTGGCCCGAGGAAAGGGAATTCCGGTGAGCGTCGAAACCACTTTGGACGAGGCGGAACTTCGGAATCTCGTTGCGGACACGCTCGATGTCGAGACTGCGGCGCTGACCGATGACGTACTGCTCATCGAGGAGCTCGGCGTCGACTCCGTCGTGGCGCTCGAGCTCGCGGTCACGCTGGAGAACCGGTACGACATCAAGATTCCCGAGACCGACCTGGTGGCGGTCCGCAAGTTCCCCGACATCGTCGCGCTGCTGAACCGGAAGCTGCAGGGTCAGTGACAGCGCAGACGGCGAACGCCCGCAGCGAGCGGGACTCTCCCGCCGGCCCCGGTTCCTACCTGCTCATCGAGAGCAAGGGGAACTGGGCGGGCCCGACCGCAGGTGCCTTCCTCCGCGATGCCGTGGTGCTCGCGGAGGCGGGCCACCGGGTACGGGTCTTCCTCGTCGAGGACGGGGTCTTCAGCGCGGTGGGCAACGAGGTCGCCGAGATCGAGCGGCTGGCCGAGCTCGGCGCCGAGATCCTGGTCGACGACTTCTCCGCGGCGCAGCGCGCACTCGGCGCCACCACGCTCTCGCCGCACGCCTCGCTCGTCGGCATGGACGTGATCGCCGCGGCGCTGTCCGAGGACGACTGCCGGGGAGTGTGGCACTGATGGCGGGCACGATGGAACGCCGCATGTGGGACCTGCTGTTGATCCTCACCACCGCACCGCACTCCAGCGATGTCGTCACCTCCGCGCTGCGCCTCTCCCAGGCCGTGCTCGACCGGGGCGGCTCGGTGCGGGTGTGGGCCTGCGGCTACGCGACGATGATGACGCAGGACACCTTCGGCGACACCAAGCTGCCGAACACCCGCGACCCCGAGGGGTACTACCCCTCGCCCTCGGCCGTCGTCCAACGGATGATCACCGACGGCGAGGGCCGTTTCGGCTGGATCAGCTGTACGGCGTGCACCGAGGAGCGCGGTTCCACGCACCACATTCCGCAGGTGCGGCACAGGTCGCCGCTGCGGCTGGCGACGACCGTCACCTCCGCGAAGCAGACCCTTTACCTCGGGGGAGCCTGATGACCACCACCAAGGGCCGCGGAGCACGCGGCCCCCGTGTGCTGTGCGTGCTCGACCGCGGCTACCGCGGCGCGGTCGAGGCGCAGTTCTTCCACGCCCTGTACGGACTGCTGGATCTGCACGAGCAGTTCGAGCAGATCGACGTGGCGCTGCGCGGGGCCGCGGTGACGATGGCCGTCGAGGAGGACGAGTACCGCCCCGAGGTGCGGCTGGGCACGATGGTGCTGGACACGCTGCCCGACTACCGGGGTTCGGTGCGGGACCTGGTCGAGGAGGGCTTCGCGGTCTACGTGGACCGCTCCGACGTCACCGCCCTCGGCTTCGATCCCGACCGCCTGGTCGACGGTACGACCTGCCTGCCCTCCGCCGAACTGTCGCTGCGCTGGCCCGAGTACGACGAGGTGTGGTTCGTGTGACCGGGCCGCTGCTCGCCCCGGGCGGATCGGTCGGGACACGGCCGACCGGGCCGCGCGGTTACGCGAGCCCGCTGCGCGCGGTCGACCGCCTCGAGGTGCTCGCCCGCGAGCCGCATCCGCGTTTCGTGCTGTACAAGACGGTCGACCCCGAAGACCCGTACATGGCCGGGCACTTCCCCGGTCTGACGCTGCTGCCGGCCGTCTTCGTCCTCGAAGGGCTGCGGCAGGCGATGACGGCGCTGCTCGGCGTCGAGGAGCCGCTGAACCTCGTCGAGGTGCGGTCCGCGCGCTGGCTCGCCCCGATGCAGGGCGGCGACGAGGTGCGGCTCGACGTCGCGGCGGAGCCCCTGGCGGACGGGCTGTGGCAGTTGAAGGCGGACGGGGTGCGGCAGGACGGCACCCCGGTGGCCGCGGTGAAGGTCGTACTCGGTGACCGCACCGCCGCGCCCGCCGGCGACTGGCCCGCACCCCGTGCCCACGGCGCGCACGGCGGCGAGGCCGGCCGGTTCGCCGACGGGGTCGAGGGCCCGGACTACGCCCGGATCCTGGAACTCCTGCCGGTGCGCCACCCGATGCTGCTGGTGGACCGGGTGGAGGCGCTGGAACCCGGGCGGCGCATCGTCGTCGCCAAGGCGATCTCCGGTTCGGAACCCTGTTACCAGGGGCTCGACGACGGGCTGCCGCTGTCGCGGTACATGTTCCCCAGGGCGTTGATGCTGGAGTCCTTCGGGCAGTCCTCGGTGCTGCTGTGGCTGTGTTCCGACGCCTCGGAGGGCGTACTGGTGGCGGCGGCGTTCCGCGACTGCCGCTTCCACGGCGAGGTGCGGCCCGGAGCGGTGCTGCGGCACGAGGTGTGGATCGAGCGGCTGATGGCCGACAACGTCTTCGTCTCGGGCCGGACCTGGGACGGCGACCGCTGTGTGATGACGGTCGGCAGCCTCATCGGCTCCGCACGGCCCCGCACCCAGGTCGACCGTACGGCCGTCCCCGACACCTGACGCCCGACGCAGGACGCCCGACGCCTGACACCTGACGCAGGACGCCCGACGCCTGACACCTGACACAGGACGCCTGACGCCTGACGCCTGACGCCCGACGCCTGACGGACGCCTGCACCTGACGCCCGAGGCACCACCGAACGGCAGCGCACGGCGGAACGCACGACCGGGCGCGGCACGCACCGCAGGGCCTGTCCACGACCGAGGTCTCCCCCGGTCGCGTACAGGCCCTGCGGTGCTTCGGCACTGCCCCGGCTACGAGCCGACGGGCGCCTTGATCGCGTCGTTCACCGCGTCGGCGACCCGCTTGTCGCGCAGGATGTCGCTGTGCGCGACGGCGATGTCGACGGTGACGGCGGCCTGTGCGGCGCCCTCGGTCGGGTGCTCGGAGTTCACGGCGGTCGCGGTGGACCAGGCGGCGGCCGGGTCGATCTGCCGGGCGGCGTTCAGATAGGCGACGAAGGACCGGAAGACGGCGACGAACTCGTCGAGCATCTCGGTGTCCAGTTCCTCGCGGGCGAAGGCGACGCCGGCCTTCTCCTGGAAGATCCGCACGAGTTCGTCACCGTAGGCGGCGAACTCCGCGAAGCGCGCCTGCGCCTCCTCGCCCTCGCGGTGCGCCGCCGCCACCTCGTCAGCGGAGAGCACCGCGGCGAACTGGTTCATCATCGCGACGAAGTCCCGGTAGAGGCTGGCGTGCGTCGGCACCTCGGGGTCGAACATCACGAAGACCGGTGCGCTGCCCTGGCGTTCGGCGATCCGGGCGGCCAACTCGCCGGCGTGGACGCTGCCCGCGCAGTAGCCGAGCACCGCGCGCACCGTGCGTCCGCTCGCGGCGATCCCGTCGGCCCACAGCCCGAGGAAGTCCTCGGCCGAACCCGCACTCGCGCCGTCCGGCTGCCGGGTCTCCCACAGCGCCAGTCCGTGGCCGAGGTTCGGGGCGAGGTCGGAGAAGCTCGAGTCGGAGCGGCCGGTGGTGGCGAAGTCGACGCCGAGTACGACCTCGCCCCCCTGGCCCTCGTTCAGCACTTTCCATCCGTTGAGCTTTGTCATCTGTCAGCTGTCCAGTCAGGTCCGCGGTGGATGTGGAAGTGGGGGTGGCAGCGGGGAGCCGGGGCTCCGCCGCAAAGGCCGTGGGTCCGACGCCCACACGGGAGGGACGTCAGACCCACGGCTGAGGTGGACGGCGGCCTCAGCCGTCCGTGATCCGGATCGCCTTCGAGGGGCAGATGTCCTCGGCGAGACGGCGTGCGTCGGAGGAGTTGTCCAGAGTGGGTGAGCTGTCGAGCAGCACGACCATTCCGTCGTCGTCCTGGTCGAAGATGGTGGGTGCGTTCAGCGCGCACAGCCCGGCGCCGATGCAGCGGTCGCGGTCAGCGTGGATCTTCATGCGGTTCACCACCCGACCGTGAGCTTGTGGATCGGCGGCAGACCGTCGATCAGCTCGATCGGCTCGCTGCTCTCGACCATGTGAAGGTTCGGGTAGCGGGTGATCAGGCTCTTCAGGCACAGCTCCAGCATCAGCCGGGCGACGTGCTGGCCCAGGCACTGGTGGATGCCGTAGCCGAAGGCGAGGTGGTCCCGCGCGTCCCGGTGGATGTCGAAGGTGTCCGGGCTGCTGTACTGCTGCGGGTCGCGGTCGGCCAGCCCCTTGAGGAGCAGGATGCCCTCGCCCTCCTTGATGGTGACACCGTCGATCTCGACGTCGGCGAGCGCGACGCGGGCGATGATCTCGTCCACCAGGCTGAAGTACCGCAGGATCTCGTCGACCGTCTTCGGCATGAGGCCCTCGGGGTCCTCACGCAGCGCGGCGAGCTGCTCGGGGTGGTCCAGGAGCGCCTGGGTGCCGAGCGCGATGCGGTTGACGATGAACTCGTAGCCGGCGAGCAGCAGCATCTTCGTCATCAGAGTCAGACCGTGGTGGTCGAACTCCTCGGACTTGGTTGCCCGGGTGATGAAGTTGCCGAGCATGTCGTCGGTCGGGTTGTCCTGCTTCTCGGTGACGAGGGTGGCGAAGTACTTCATCAACTCGTCGTTGGCCGCCAGCTTCTCGTCCATCGTGTACGAGTGCCGGGTGCCCACCATGATCGCGGCGTTCTTGGTGAAGATGTCCCGCTCGGCCTCCGGGATGCCCGCCAGCTCGCAGATGACCTGGGCCGGCAGCGGCAGCGCCAGCGCCTGGACCAGGTCGACCGGGCTGCCCTGCTCCTGCATGCGGTCCAGGTAGACGTCGATGAGCTCCTGGACCCTGGGCCCGAGCTTCTTGGCGGCCCGGATGGTGAAGTCCGGCAGTGCCATGCCGCGGATGCGGGTGTGCCGGGGCGCGTCCATGGTCACCAGGAGGTTCTTGGCGTCCCTGGCGATCATGTCCAGCAGTTCCTGCGGAGCCGGGAACCGGATCGGGAACGTGGGGTGCGGCTCCACGCTGAACCGGTCGTCGGCCAGCAGCTGCTGGATCTGCTCGTGCTGCGCGACGAGCCACGCCTTGCTGCCCGACGGCATTTCGACCTGCGTCAACGGTCGGCCTTCCGGCAGCTGCTCGTATTCCGGCAGCAGCGGGTTGGGCCAACCGTGAGGGGCGACGGGGCAGGTCGCCACCTTCTCCACGGTGTCAGTCATGGCGTTACCCCTTTGTCAGTAATCGATGTTTGCGCTGCGGCAGATGCTAGGAGTCGACTCCTCCGCGTCCGCGGCGCTTGCCACTTGCTGCAAGCCGATTCGAAGAATTTGAATTCCCCTGCCAGGACCGGGCGTTTCCGGAAAATGCATCTGCTCGCGACAGTCATTGTCCGATCGTGTATTTCTTTAGCCGGAGAACGTCGATCGACCTCCAGCCGGCGAAGTACGGGGCACGCCGAGAACGCGACCCACTTCTCCCGCCGTAGGTGATCCGGCCGACTCGCTCCAGACGACCAGGGCAACCGATGACGTTTGTCCTGCCCGTCAACCGAACCCGACCGGAATCTCAGATCGGCTTGGCCCGAAGAAACAGAGGACAGATGTCTGACTCGTCAGCCACGGTTCTGCCACTGACCGCCGGCCAAGCCGGAATCTGGTACGCGCACAGCCTCAGTGGACCGAACGCCACCTTCCACGCGGCGCTGTACCTGGAGATACCCGGGGCCGTCGACCCGCAGCGCTTCAGCGAGGCGATGCGGCAGATCGTGACCGAGACCGAGGTGCTGCGCGCCCGGTTCAGCGACGACGGCACCGGTCCGGTGCAGACCATCGAGCCGGTCACCGACTGGTCCGAGCAGCCGCTGCACGTGCTGGACCTCAGGGACGAGGACAGCCCGCGCGAGCACGCCGAGAAGTGGATGTGGGCGGACGCCGACATCCCCTTGGACGTGCTGGAGGGGCCGCTGTACCGGTTCGCGCTGATGCGCGTCGCCGACGACCTCACGCTGTTCTACTACCGCTTCCACCACCTGGTGATGGACGCCTTCGGCGCCAACCTGGTCGCCGCCCGGCTCGCCGAGGTCTACACCGGCCTGGTCGAGGGCACGGACACCTCCGCGGGTGCGTTCCCGCCGCTGCGCGCGCTGGTGGAGGACGAGGCGGCGTACCGCGAGTCCGAGAGCTTCACCGCCGACCGCGACTTCTGGGCCAAGCAGTTCGCCGACAAGCCCGTGGTGCCGAGCCTGGGTTCGCGTCCCACCGCGCTCCCCCGCCACCTGCTGCGCGGCAGCAAGCACGTCTCGGCCGCCACCGGCGCGGACATCCGCGGCGCGGCCCGTGCGGTCGGCGTCGGCTGGCCCGCGGCGATGCTGGCCGCCCTCGGCGTGTACACCAGCCGCATCACCGGCAGCACCGACGTGGTGCTCGCGCTCTCGGTCGCCGCCCGCGACACCACCGTCGCCAGGGCCGTGCCCGGCATGGTCTCCAACGTCATCGGCGTACGGCTGAAGGTGCGTCCGGAGATGACGGCCGCCGAGCTGATCAAACACGCCCACCAGCGGATGCGCGCCGCGACGCGGCACAAGCGCTACCGCTACGAGGACATCCGGCGCGACCTCAAACTGCTGGGAGCCGACGGCCGGTTGCTCGGCCCGCGCGCCAACCTGCACGTCGTCGCGCCGCCGGTCACCTTCGCCGGTGTGCCCGCCTCGCTGCACCCGCTGACGGCCGGCCACGACGACGACTTCTCGTTGGTGATGGTCGCCGAGGAGGACGGCAGCTTCCGGCTGGACATGTCGGCGAACCCGGACGCGTACGGCACCGAGGACGCCGATCTGCACCACCGGCTGGTCACCCGGCTGATGGGCGAGCTGGCCGCGCGGCCGGACCGCCCCGTCGGCGCGCTGGACATGGTCGAACCCGAGCTGCTGGACCGGTTTGCGGTGGAGTGGCGCGGTGCCACGGCCAAGGCCGAGGCGGGCGAACGCTCCACGCTGACCGCGCGGTTCGCCGCCGCGGTGGCCGCCCACCCGGACAACACCGCCGTGCTCTGCCCGGACGGTGCCGACCGGCAGTCCCTCACCTACCGCGAACTCGACGCGCGCTCCAACCAGTTGGCGCGGCTGCTGATCGAGCGCGGGGTGCGCCGCGGCCAGATCGTCGCGCTGGCGCTGCCGCGCACCGTCGAGCTGGCCGTCGCCGTGCTGGCGACGCTGAAGACCGGCGCGGCGTACCTGCCGATCGACCCGGAGTACCCCGAGGAGCGGGTCTCCTACGTGCTCGGCGACGCGAAGCCCGTCGCTGTGGTGACCGCCGAGAAGGGCGACCTCGCCCACGTGGACGCCTCGATCCCGCAGATCGCGCTCGCCGACCCGGTGACGGCCTCGGACCTCTCGGCGCTCTCGCCGTCCCCGATCGAGGACGCGGACCGCGGCGGCCCGATCGTCCCGGACCAGGCGGCGTACGTCATCTACACCTCCGGCTCCACCGGCCGGCCCAAGGGTGTGGTGGTCGCCCACCAGAACGTCATCCGGCTCTTCGACACCACCGCGCACTGGTCGGACTTCGGCCCGGACGACGTGTGGTCGCTCTTCCACTCCTACGCCTTCGACTTCTCCGTCTGGGAGATCTGGGGCGCGCTGCTGCACGGCGCCAAGCTCGTCGTGGTGCCGTTCTCGGTGAGCCGGGCGCCGGAGGAGTTCCTGCGGCTGCTCGTCCACGAGCGGGTGACGGTCCTGAACCAGACCCCCTCGGCGTTCGCCCAGCTGATCCAGGCCGACCAGGAGCACCCGGAGCTCGGCGACGAACTCGCCCTGCGCTTCGTGGTGTTCGGCGGCGAGGCGCTGGAGTTCGGCCGGCTGGCGCCCTGGTACGAGCGGCACGCCGAGGACGCGCCGCGCCTGGTCAACATGTACGGCATCACCGAGACGACCGTGCACAGCACCGAGCTGATGCTCGACGCCGCCCAGGTCGCGGCCGAATCGGGCAGCATGATCGGTGTCGCGCTCAACGACCTGCGCGTCTACATCCTCGACTCGGCGATGCGCCCCTCCCCGCCCGGCGTGCTGGGTGAGATCTACGTCAGCGGACCGGGCGTCGCGGACGGCTACTTCGGCCGCCCCGACCTGACCTGCACCCGCTTCGTCGCCGACCCGTTCGGTCCGCCCGGCCAGCGGATGTACCGCTCCGGCGACCTGGCGCGCTGGACGCACGACACGACCAACATGGAGTACCTGGGCCGGGTCGACCACCAGGTCAAGATCCGCGGCTTCCGCATCGAGCTGGGCGAGATCGACTCCGCCGTGCTGCGCCACCCCGACGTGCTCCACACCGCCTGTGTGGTCCGCGAGGACACCCCGGGCGACAAGCGGCTGGTGGCGTACGTCGTCGCCGGCAGCGAGGGCGCGGGCGCCGAGGCGGGCACCGCCGTGCTGGACACCGGTGAGCTGCGCAAGCACGCCGCCGCCGCGCTGCCCGAGCACATGGTGCCGTCCTGGTTCGTACAGATCGACGCGCTGCCGCTGACCCTCAACGGCAAGCTCGACACCCGCGCGCTGCCCGCCCCCGACGTCGCCGCCGGCGGCACCGGACGGCTGCCGCGCACCCCCGACGAGGAGATCTTCTGCGGTCTCTTCGCCGAGATCCTGGGCGCTCCCTCGGTCTCCATGGACGACAACTTCTTCGATCTGGGCGGCCATTCGCTGCTGGCGACGAAGCTGGTCAGCCGCATCCGGGCGTCGTTCGGCGTCGAGGTCCCGATCCGCAAGGTCTTCGAGCTGCGGACCCCGGCCGCGATGCTCTCCTGGATGGCCGGCAGCGGCAACGTGCCGCGGGCCCGCAAGTCGCTGACCCCGATGGAGAAGCCGGAGGAGATACCGCTCTCCTTCGCCCAGCTGCGCCTGTGGTTCATCGACAAGATCGACGGCGGCTCCGGCACGTACAACATCCCGCTGGTGGTACGGCTGAACGGCCCGCTGGACCGGGGAGCGCTGCAGGAAGCGATCGGCGACGTGGTCGGCCGGCACGAGAGCCTGCGCACCGTCTTCCCGGACCGCGACGGCACTCCGCGCCAGCGCATCCTCTCCGCCGCCGAGGCGACCCCGGTCATGGGGTCCTCCGAGGTGAGCCGCGAGGAGCTGGCCGTCGCCATGGCCGAACGTGCCGGCGTCGGCTTCGACCTCGCGACCGAAGCGCCCATCCGCGCCCACCTGTTCGTGCTGCCGGACGACGAGCACGCGCTGCTCATGCCGGTGCACCACATCGCCGGCGACGGCTGGTCGCTGGTGCCCCTCACCCGCGACCTCCAGGCCTCCTACACCGCGCGCTGCCGCGGCAGCGTGCCGGACTGGCAGCCGCTGCCGGTCCAGTACGCCGACTACACCCTGTGGCAGCGCGAGATCCTCGGCGACGAGGAGGACCCGGACTCCGCGATCTCCGGCCAACTCGCGCACTGGCAGCAGTACTTGGCCGGTCTGCCCGAGGAGGTCACGCTCCCCTCCGACCGGCCGCGTCCGGCCGTCGCCTCCTACCGGGGCGAGACGCTGCGCTTCGAGCTGCCGCCCGCGCTGCACGCGCAGCTGATGCGCTGCTCGCGCGAGTACGACGTGAGCCCGTTCATGGTGGTGCAGACCGCACTGGCCGCACTGCTGAGCAAGCTCGGCGCCGGCGAGGACGTACCGCTGGGCATCTCCATCGCCGGCCGCACCGACGAGGCGCTGGACGACCTGGTCGGCTTCCTGGTCAACACCCTGGTGCTGCGCACCGACCTCAGCGGTGACCCGCGCTTCGACGATCTGCTCGGCAAGGCCCGCACCGACGGCCTCGCCGCGTTCGCCAACCAGGACCTGCCGTTCGAGCGGCTCGTCGAGGCGGTGAACCCGGAGCGCTCGGCCGGACGCCACCCGCTGATCCAGATCGGCCTCGGTTTCCAGAACAACGAGACCCCCGTCCTCGACCTGCCCGGTCTGGATGCCTGGATCGAGCCGGCCGAGACCCACACCGCCAAGCTCGACCTGCTCTTCGACTTCCGCGAGGTGCAGGGCGAGGAGCCGGACGAGGAGAGCGGCTCCGCCGGCACCCCGGACCACATGGCCTGCGCCGTCGAGTACGCCACCGACCTCTACGACCGCTCCACCGTCGAACTGCTCATCAGCCGCCTGGTGCGGCTGCTGGACCAGGCGACCGGACAGCCCGAGCGCAGGCTCAGCGAGCTGGACGTGCTCGACGCCGACGAGCGCCGCCGGCTGCTCGTGGAGTGGAACGACACCGGGAGCGAAACCCCTCTCGGCACCCTGCCGGAACTGTTCACCGCCCAGGTGGAGCGCACCCCGCAGGCGACCGCGGTGGTCGCCGGCGACGAGCAGCTGACGTACGCGGAGCTGAGCGCCCGCGTCAACCGGCTCGCCCGCGAGCTGGTGGTGCGCGGCATCGGCGCGGAGGACCGCGTCCTGCTGGTCATACCCAAGTCGGTCGACCTGGTCGTGGCGCAGCTGGCCGTGGTGACCGCCGGTGCGGCGTTCGTGCCGGTCGACCCCGGCTACCCGCGCGACCGGGTCACCTTCATGGCCCGGGACGCCCGGCCCGCGATGCTGCTCACCTGCACCGAAGTGGCCGATCTGGCGGTCGAGGTACTGCCCGAACTGCCCAGGCTGGTCATCGACTCCGAGACCGGCAGCGCGCGCATCGCCCGCCGCCGCTCGGAGCCGCTGATCGACGCGGACCGCCGCGAGCCCACCTCGATCGCGCACGCCGCGTACGTCATCTACACCTCGGGCTCGACCGGCCGCCCCAAGGGCGTGGTCGTGACCCACCGGGGCATCGGCAACCTGGCGAGCGCGCAGATCGAGCGGTTCGCGATCGAGCCCGGGAGCCGGGTCGTGCAGTACGCGGCGCCGAGCTTCGACGCCGCGATCTCGGAGACCAGCATCACGCTGCTGCGCGGCGCCACGCTGATCCTGCCGGTGGGCGAGGGTCTGCTGCTGGGCGAGGCGCTGGCCCGCTTCCTGACCGAGCGCCGGGTGACGCACGCGACGATCCCGCCGGTCGCGCTGACCGGTCTGGACCCGGCCGCCGTGCCCGCGAACCTGACCCTCACGGTCGCCGGCGAGGCGTGCTCGGCCGATCTGGTCGGCACCTGGTCGCAGGGCCGCCGCATGATCAACGCGTACGGCCCGACCGAGACCACGGTCTGCGCCACCATGAGCCAGCCGCTCTCCGGCGCGGTCACCCCGCCGATCGGTGTGCCGATCGCCAACGCCCGGGTGTACGTGCTGGATTCGCGGCTGAGCCCGGTCCCCTGTGGGGTCGTCGGCGAGCTGTACGTCTCCGGCGTCAACCTGGCCCGCGGCTACCTCGGCCGCTCCGGGCTGACCTCCGAGCGCTTCGTCGCCAACCCCTTCGGCGAGCCCGGCGACCGGATGTACCGCACCGGCGACGTGGTGCGCTGGCGCCCGGACGGGCAGCTGGACTTCGTCGGCCGCGCCGACGACCAGGTCAAGCTGCGCGGATTCCGGGTGGAGCTGGACGAGATCACCAGCGTGCTCAACGAGCAGGCGCAGGTGGCCTCGGCTGCCGTGGTCATCCGCGAGGACCGGCCCGGCGACCGCCGACTGGTCGGCTACGTGGTGCCCACCGAGGGCGGCGAGGTCTCCCGGGACGTCTCGCTGGAGACCGACCAGGTCGACAAGTGGCAGGTCATCAACGACGAGGTGTACGGCGCCGCGTCGGTCGAGGACGGCCCGCCGCTGGGCGAGAACTTCGCCGGCTGGCACAGCAGTTACGACAGCTCGGTGCTGCCCGACGAGGAGATGCGCGCCTGGCGCGCGGCGACCGTCGAGCGGATTCTGGAGCTCAGGCCGCGCCGGGTGCTGGAGATCGGTGTCGGTGCGGGTCTGATCATGGCCCCGGTCGCACCCCACGTGGACCTCTACTGGGGCACCGACCTGTCCGGCACGGTCATCGAGACCCTGCGCCGCCAGACCCAGCAGGACCCGGTGCTCGCCGAGCGCACCCGCTTCTCGGCCTGCCCCGCGCACGTACTGGAGGGGCTGCCCACCGGGACGTTCGACACGGTGGTCGTCAACTCGGTGGCGCAGTACTTCCCGAGCGTGGAGTACCTGGTCGACGTCATCGGCAAGGCGTTCACCCTGCTCGGGGAGAGCGGCTCGGTATTCCTCGGCGACATCCGCGACCTGCGGCTGCTGCACTGCATGCGGGCGGCCATCCACCGACTCGCCAACCCCGGCGACGGCGCCGCGGCGCTGCGGTTCGGCACCGAGCGGGCCGTCGAGCGGGAGACCGAACTCCTCGTCGACCCGGGCCTGTTCGAGAGCCTGGCCGAGCGGTTGGACGGCTTCGGCGGCGTGGACATCCGGATCAAGCGCGGCACCTACGAGAACGAGCTCAACCGCTACCGCTACGACGTGGTCGTGCACAAGCGGCCGACCGCGCCCGTCTCGCTGGCCTCCGCTCCGACGGTGGAGTGGGACGAGGTCGGCGGCCTCGCGCCGGTGGCCGCGCGGCTGCGCGCCGAGCGCCCGTCGGTGCTGCGCGTCACCGGGCTGCCCAACGCCCGGCTCACCTCGGACCTCGCGGCCGTCGCGGAGATCGAGGGTCCCGGTTTCGAGGTCCGACAGGGCCCGAACCAGGCCGAGATCGACGAGATGAGCCTGGCCACCGGCTACCGCTCGCTGGTCACCTGGAACGGCGAGGCGACCGACGGCCGGCTGGACGTGGTCTTCGTCGCGGTGCACGACAGCTCCGGCGAGCTGCCCGCCTACCGCGACCTGTACCTGCCCGGTCCGTCCCCCGAGCGCTGGGCCAACGACCCGCTGGCCGCGCGCAAGGAGGGCGAGCTGGTCACCGAGCTGCGGGAGGCTCTGGCCAAGAACCTCCCCGACTACATGGTGCCGAGCGCGCTCGTCCTGATGGAGGCGCTGCCGATCACTCCGAACGGCAAGCTCGACCAGAAGGCGCTGCCGGCTCCGAGCGCGTCGGCCGCCACCTCCGAGCTCCAGCCCTCCACCCCGGACGAGTCGATCATCGCCAGGCTCTTCGCCGAGGTGCTGGGGCTGGGCCGGGTCGGGGCGGACGACGACTTCTTCCGCCAGGGCGGCGACAGCATCATCTCCATCCAACTGGTCAGCAAGGCACGGGCGGAGGGACTCCAGTTCACCGCGCAGGACGTGTTCGCGCACCGGACCGTCCGGGCCCTGGCGGCAGCCGCCACCCGGGTCGACGCGAGTGCCGGCGAGAGCGCCGACAAGGACCTCAGTGAGTGGGACATTCCGCTGGTCTCGCAGGACGAACTCGACCAGTTCGAATCGAATTGGAGCGCCTGAGAATGAGTACGAAGCAGAACGCGGAACTCGAAGCCGTACTGCCTCTCACCCCCCTTCAGGAGGGCCTGCTCTTCCACGCCCAGTACGACGACCAGGCCGGCCCCGACGTCTACGTCATGCAGTTGGGCATGGACATCGACGGCCCGCTGGACGTGCCCGTCCTGCACTCGGCGGCCCGCGCGCTGCTGGAGCGGCACGGCAACCTGCGGGCCGGTTTCCGGCACGAGGGTGAGCGTCCGCTCCAGTTCATCCCCAAGTCGGCCGAGCTGCCCTGGCGGGTCGTCGACCTGACCGAGGTGCCGGACGGCGAACGGGACGCGGCGGTGCGCGAGGTCACCGAGCGCGACCGGTCCGCCCGGTTCGACCTGCGCAACCCGCCGCTGCTGCGCTTCACCGTGGTGCGCACCGCTCCGCAGCGGCACCGGCTGCTGGTCACCAACCACCACATCCTGCTGGACGGCTGGTCGGCGCCGATCCTGGTGCGCGAGCTGTTCGAGCTGTACGCGGCCGGGGGCGACGCCTCGGCGCTGCCGGCGGTCACGCCGTACCGCTACCACCTGGGCTGGCTCTCCAAGCAGGACGGCGCGGCGGCCGAGCGCGCCTGGCGCGAGGAGCTGGCCGAGCTGGACGGCCCGACCATGCTGGCCGCGATGCCCGACGACCGGTCGGCCTCGGTGCTGCCCAGCAAGATCAGCGCGCATCTCTCCCCGGAGACCACCGCACGGCTCTCGCAGCAGGTGCGCGAGAGCGGACTGACCCTCAACACCGTGCTCCAGGCCGCGTGGGGGCTGCTGCTGGGCCGGCGCACCGACCGCGAGGACGTCACCTTCGGCATGACGCTGGCCGGCCGACCGCCGGAGATCCCCGGTGTGCACACCATGGTCGGGCTCTTCCTCAACACGGTGCCGGTACGGGTGCGGCTGCGGCGCGAGGAGTCGCTGATCGCCCTGTGCGAGCGGGTCCAGCGCGAGCAGCAGCGTCTGATGGGCCACCAGTACATGGGGCTTGCGGAGATCCAGCGCGCGGCGGGCCACGGCGACCTCTTCGACACCCTCACCGTGCTGGAGAACTTCCCCGTCGACCCGTCCGCGCTCACCCTGCCGGGCGGGCTCACGGTCGACGGCGTCTTCTCCACCGACGGCGCGCACTACCCGCTCGCCCTCATGGTGATCCCCGGCGACTCCATCGAACTGCGCTTCACCTACCGCTCGGACGCCTTCGAGGCCGGCGAGATCGAGTCGATCAGCGGCCAACTGGTCACGCTGATCGAGTCGTTCGTCAAGGACCCCGGGGTCCCGGCCGGCAGCGTGGAGGTGCTGAACCAGGCCGAGCGCTCGAAGCTGCTCGGCGGCTGGAACCCGAGTCCCGCGCTCACCCCGGTCTACACCCTGCCCGAGATGCTGGCCCGCAGGACCGCCGAGGGGCCCGACCGGCAGGCCCTGGTCTGGGGCGAACAGTCGCTCACCTACGGCGAGTTGAGCGAGCGCGTCGAGCAGATCGCCGCCTGGCTGCGGGCCCGCGGGGTGCGTCCGGAGGAGCCCGTCGGCATCTCCATGGACCGCTCGCCCGAGTACGTGCTCGCGGTGCTCGGCGTGATCCGGGCCGGCGCGGTCTACGTGCCGATGGACCACCGCTGGCCGCGGGCGCGGCGCGAGCACGTGCTCAGCGACAGCGGGATCTCGCTCGTCCTCGAACAGGGCGACCTCCCCTCCCACCACCCGGTGCCCGAGGGCGGCCTGCCCGTCCCCACCGGCCCGGACCGGGTCGCGTACATCATGTACACCTCCGGTTCGACCGGCCGCCCCAAGGGCGTCGCGGTCACCCACCGGGGCATCAACGACCTGGCTGCGGACGGGCTGTTCGCGGGCGGGGCGCAGGAGCGGGTGCTGCTCCAGTCCGCGCACGCCTTCGACGCCTCGACGTACCAGATGTGGATTCCGCTGCTCAACGGCGGAACGCTGGTGGTGGGCCCGCCCGGTGATCTGGACGTGGCCACCATCGCCCGCGTCCTGACCGAGCACCGGATCACCGCGACCCTCTTCACCACCGGCCTCTTCCGGCTGATCGCGGCCGAGTCCCCCGAGGTCTTCCGCACCCTGCGCGAGGTGTGGACCGGCGGCGAGGCGCTGCCGACCGCCTCGGTGCGCCAGACCCTGGCGGCCTGCCCCGACCTGACCGTGGTCAACGCCTACGGCCCCACCGAGGTCACCGTCATGGCCGCCGCGTACGCGCTGCGTCCGGGCGGCGCGGTGACCGAGCCGGTGCCGATCGGCGGCCCGCTGGACGGCAAGCAGGTCTACGTGCTCGACAGCCGGCTGCGGCTGTGCCCGATCGGCGTGGCCGGTGAACTGTACGTGGCAGGCGTCGGGTTGGCGCGGGGCTACGTCGGCCGCTCGGATCTGACCGCCGACCGCTTCGTGGCCAACCCCTTCGGCGCCCCCGGCACCCGGCTCTACCGCACCGGCGACGTGGTGCGCTGGCGCTCGGACGGCGAGCTGGAGTTCGTCGGCCGCCGGGACAACCAGGTCAAGCTGCGCGGCTTCCGCATCGAGCTGGGCGAGATCGAGTCCGCTCTCGCCGCCCACGAGGCCGTCGGCCACATCGCGGTCGTGGTCCGCGAGGACCGTCCGGGCGTCAAGCAGCTGGTCGGCTACGCCGTACCGGCGGCGGGCGCCGAGCTGGACACCGAGGAGCTGCGCCGCTGGGCCGGCGACCGGCTGCCCGACTACATGGTGCCGCGCCCGATCATCGCGCTCGACACCCTGCCGCTGACCACCAACGGGAAGGTCGACCAGAAGGCGCTGCCGGCCCCCGAGCACGCGACGGAGGAGGCCAGAAAGCCGAGCACCCCGCACGAGGAGCTGCTGTGCGGACTGTTCGCCGAGGTGCTCGGCCTGGAATCGGTCGCGGTCAACGACAACTTCTTCGAGCTGGGCGGCCACTCGCTGCTCGCCACCCGGCTGGTCGGCCGGGTGCGTGCGGTGCTCGGCGTCGAACTGCCGATCCGCCGGGTCTTCGAGAAGCCGACCGCGGAGACCCTGGCCACCGAGCTGGGCGACACCTCCACCGCGCTCCGCGCACCGCTGCGGCGCGCCGAGCGGCCGGAGAAGGTGCCGCTCTCCTTCGCCCAGCGCAGGCTCTGGTTCCTCAACCGGATGGAGGGGCCGAGCGCGACGTACAACATCCCCTTCGCCGTCCGGCTCTCCGGCACCCTGGACTCCGCGGCGCTGATCGCCGCGCTGGGTGACGTGGTGGCGCGGCACGAGTCGCTGCGCACCGTCTTCCCGGACGCCGACGGCGAGCCCTGGCAGCAGATCGTTCCGGTCGAGGAGGCCGGGACACCGGTGGAGACCGTGGAGGTCTCCGAGGAGTCACTGCCCGCCGCGCTGGACGCGGCGGGCACGACGGGTTTCGACCTCGCCGTCGAACTCCCGCTGCGAGCACAGCTGTTCAGGCTCGCCGAGGACGAGCACGTGCTCTGCGTCGTGGTGCACCACATCGCCGGAGACGGCTGGTCGCAGGCGCCGCTGGCCCGGGACCTCAGTCAGGCGTACCGGGCCCGGCTGGAGGGATCGGCCCCCGCCTGGGAGCCGCTGGCGGTGCAGTACGCCGACTACACCCTCTGGCAGCACGAGCTGCTGGGCGACGAGCAGGACGAGAACAGCCTGGCCGCCGAGCAGTTGAGGTTCTGGCAGAACCAACTCACCGGTTCGCCCAGCGAGTTGGAGCTGCCGGCCGACCGGCCGCGGCTGCCGGTGGCCACCCACCGCGGCGGCGCGGTGCCGATCCGCATCGAGACCGAACTGGCCGAGCGGCTGCACGCCCTGGCGGCGAGCACCGACACCACGCCGTTCATGGTCTTCCAGGCCGCGCTGGCCACGCTGCTGTCGCGGCTGGGCGCGGGCAAGGACATCCCGATCGGCACGCCGGTCGCCGGCCGCACCGATGTGGCCACCGACGAGCTGGTCGGCTTCTTCGTCAACACCCTGGTGCTGCGCACCGACGTGTCCGGCGACCCCGACTTCACCGAGGTGCTGCGCCGGGCGCGCACCACCGCGCTGGAGGCGTACTCGCACCAGGACCTGCCGTTCGAGCGGCTGGTGGACGTCGTCACCAGTGACCGCTCGCTCTCGCACAACCCGCTCTTCCAGGTGCTGCTGGCCTACCAGAACAACGACGGCGGCGAGATCGAGCTGCCCGGACTGCGGGTCACCGCGCAGGAGATGCTGCTGCCGGTCGCCAAGGTGGATCTGGAGCTGACCTTCGCCGAGGAGGCGGACGGCTCCGTCTCCGGCATCCTGAACCACAGCACCGACCTCTTCGACCGGGAGAGCGCCGAGCGCATCGTCGCCCACCTGGTCCAGCTGCTGCGCTCCGCGGTCGACCGACCGGACGTACCGGTACGGCAGTTGGAGATCCTCTCCGGCGAGCAGCGGGCGCAGCTGCTGGCCGGCTGGAACGACACCGCGGCCTCGTCGGACCGGTCGGGCGAGGCCACCGTGCCTGCGCTCTTCGCCGCCCGGGCCGCGGAGTTCCCGGACCGTCCGGCGCTGGTCGCCGACGGGCTGACCCGCGACTACGCCACGCTGGCCGACCGCTCCAACCGGCTGGCCCGGCTGCTGATCGCGCGCGGCGTCGGACCGGAGGACCGGGTCGCGCTGGTACTGCCGCGCTCGGCCTTCCTCACCACCTCGCTGCTCGCGGTGATGACCGCCGGCGCCGCGTACGTACCGGTCGACCCGAACCACCCGTCGGACCGGATCGCGTACATGCTCGCGGACAGCGAGCCCACCCTGGTGGTCACACTGGCCAACCTGGTCGACCGGCTGCCGCAGGGGTCCGCCGCACCGCTGGTGCTCGACGAGCGCGGCACCGTCGAGGAACTGGCGCGGGCCTCGGGCGCGGAGGTCGCCGACGCCGACCGGCGGGCGCCGCTGTCCGCCGACCACCCCGCGTACGTCATCTACACCTCCGGGTCCACCGGCCGCCCCAAGGGCGTGGTGGTCCCGCACCGCGGTGTGGGCAACCTCGCGGCGTGGCAGGCGAGTTGGTTCGGGGTGGACAGTGCGAGCCGGGTCGGGCAGTTCTCCGCCCCGAGCTTCGACGCCGCCCTGTACGAGACGGTGATGGCGCTGCTCAACGGCGCCGCACTGGTGCTCTCCCCGTCCGACGGCCCGGTTCTCGGCGACGCGCTGACCGACTTCCTGACCGACGAGGGCATCACCCACGCCGTGCTCACCCCGACGGCGCTCTCCAGCGCGGAGGCGCGCAACGCCCCCGCGATGACGCTGATGACGGCGGGCGAGGCGTGCTCGCGGGAGCTGGCCGCGCGCTGGTCCCGCGGACGCCGCTTCGTCAACGCGTACGGCCCCACCGAGACCACCGTCTGCGCGACCGCCAGCGGCCCGCTGGACGGCAACGGCGTTCCGCACATCGGCGGCCCCATCCGCAACACCAGGGCGTACGTGCTCGACGCCGACATGGGCCTGTGCCCGCCCGGTGTTGCCGGCGAGCTGTACGTGGCCGGCGTCGGCCTGGCGCGCGGCTACCTCGGTCAACCGGCCCTGACCGCCGAGCGGTTCGTCGCCGACCCGTTCGGCCCGGCCGGCACCCGGCTGTACCGCACCGGCGACGTGGTGCGGCGCCGGGCGGACGGCGAGCTGGAGTTCGTCGGCCGCCGGGACAACCAGGTCAAGCTGCGCGGCTTCCGCATCGAGCTGGGCGAGATCGAGTCCCAGATCGCGGGCTGCGCGGGCGTCGAGGGCGCCGCCGTGGTGATCCGCGAGGACCGGCCCGGCGTCAAGCAGCTGGTCGGCTATCTGGTGCTCTCCGGCACCGGTGCGGATGCCGGCACCAATACCGACACCGACGCCGCGCTGGAGCCGGTGCGCGCGGAGGCGGCCGGGCGACTGCCGGAGTACATGGTTCCGCAGGTCTGGGTCGTACTGGACGCCCTGCCGCTGACCGTCAACGGCAAGCTGGACCAAGCGGCCCTGCCCGCCCCGCGGTTGCCGGTGCGCGAGGACGCCAAGGAGCCGACCACGGACGCCGAGCGGGTCATCGCCGAGGCGTTCCGGGAGGTGCTGGGCCTGCCCGAGGTGGGCGTGGACGACAACTTCTTCGAGCTCGGCGGCGACAGCATCGTCTCGATCAAGCTGGTCAGCCAGGTCCGCAGGGGCGGTCTGGTGATCAGCCCCAGGGACGTCTTCGAGCACAAGTCGGCCGCCGCTCTCGCGCGGATCGCCCGTGCCGAGGAGGAGGTGGCCCCGGAGGACCCGGACGCCGGTATCGGCGAGGTGCCGCTGACCCCGATGACGCACTGGCTGCGCGAACTGGGCGGCAGCATGGACCGGTTCCACCAGTCGGTACTGCTCCAGGTGCCCGACCGGGTCGACCTGGAGTCGCTCACCACCGCGCTGGGGACCGTGCTGGACCACCACGACGCGCTGCGGCTGAAGCTGTCCGCGGCCGACGGCGAGTGGTCCTACGAGGTGCGCCCGCGCGGCGCGGTGGACGCCGCCGAATGTGTCACCCGCGTCGACATCGCCGGGGCGGACCGGGACAAGGTCCGGGCGACCGTGGCCATGCACGCCCAGGAGGCGGTGGCCTCGCTGTCGCCGACCGAGGGCGCGATGGTGCGCGCGGTCTGGTTCGACGCCGGCCCGGGCACACCCGGCAGGCTGCTGGTGATCGGCCACCACCTGGCGGTCGACGGAGTCTCCTGGCGGATTCTCGTACCCGACCTGGCCGCCGCCTGGCTGGCGGCGCTGGAGTCCCGGGACGCCGGCCTCCAGCCGGTCGGCACCTCCTGGCGCCGCTGGTCGCAGTGGCTGACCGAGCTGGCGCAGGACCCGGCACGCGAGCGCCGACTGGACTGGTGGACCGAGCAGTTGGCGGACGAGGACCCGCTGGTGACCACCGCGCCGAAGGACCCGGACGTCGACACCATGAGCACGCAGGAGGCGCTCGCGCTGACCCTGCCGGAGAACGTCACCGACCGTCTGCTGACCGCGGTGCCGACCGCGGCCCGCTGCGGTGTGGAGGACGTGCTGCTGACCGGCTTCACTCTGGCGGTCGCCGACTGGCGGCGCCGGCGCGGGCTGGGCGCGGGCACCTCCGTACTGCTGGACGTGGAGCGGCACGGACGGCAGATCCCGGAGGGCTTCGAGCTCGACATCTCGCGCACCGTGGGCTGGTTCACCAGCCTGGCGCCGGTGCGGCTGGATCTGGGACCGGTCTCCTGGGGCCGGGTGTACAGCGACTCCGCCGCGCTGCACAAGGCGGTCTCCCGAGTGCGGGAGACGCTGCGGGAGATGCCCGACGAGGGCATCGGCCACGGCCTGCTGCGCCATCTGAACCCGGCCACCCGCGAGCAGTTGGCCGCGCTCGGCGATCCCCAGTTCGGCTTCAACTACCTGGGCCGGACCACGATCGCCGAGGACGACGCTGCCCAGGGCGGCACCGGCGAGGCCTGGACCATGTCCGCGGACGGCGACGTGCTGCGCGAACTCGGGGGCGATCCCCAACTGCCCGCCGCACACGCCCTGTCCCTCAATGTCCTGGTCGAGGACACCTCGAACGGGCCGCGTCTGGTCGCCAACTGGACCTGGCCGCGCAGACTGCTCGACCCGGACGACGTACGCAAACTCGCCGACGGATGGTTCCGGGCGCTCCAGGCGCTCGCGGACCACGCGAGCGCACCGCGCTCCGCGGAACTCTCCCCGTCGGACCTGTCACTGATCGACCTCGAACTCGACGATCTCGGGGTACTGGAATCAGAGTGGAGGAAGACCCAGTGACCAGCAACGAACTCTTCGAAGAAATCCTTCCGTTGGCGCCCCTTCAGGAAGGCATGCTCTTCCATGCCACGTACGACGAGGACGCCTTGGACGTCTACACCGTGCGTCTGGCCGTGGATTTCGAGGGCCCCTTCGACATCGCCACCTTCCGGGAGGCCGTGCGCGCGCTCCTGGTGCGCCGCAACAACCTGCGGGCCGGCTTCCTCTCGGAGAACCTGAGCAAGCCCGTCCAGGTCATTCCGCGCGAGTTCGAGACCCCGGTGGTCGTGCACGACCTCTCCGAACTGGCGGAGGACTCCCGTCAGTCGCGGCTGGCCGAGCTGGCCGCCGAGGAGGAGGCCGTACGCTTCGACCTCGCCAACCCGCCGCTGCTGCGGTTCACGGTGGTGCGGCTGGCCGAGCGCGACTGGCGGCTGATGTTCAGCTGCCACCACATCCTGCTGGACGGCTGGTCGATGCCGCTGGTGCTGGGCGAGCTGTTCGAGCTCTACCAGCGCGAGGGCGACGCGAGCGGGCTGCCGGACGCGACACCGTTCAAGCTGTACCTGGCGTGGCTGCGCAAGCAGGACAAGGAAGCCGCCCTCGACGCCTGGCGCACCGCGCTGGAGGGCCTGCCGGGCCCGACGAAGGTCGCCCCGGAGGCGTCCGACACCGTCTCGGCGCTGCCCGGCGGAACCACCGTCGACCTGCCCGAGGAGCAGAGCGCCGCACTGACCGCGCTGGCCCGCAGGCTCGGCGTCACCGTCAACACCGTGGTGCAGGTGGGCTGGGGCCTGCTGCTCTCCCGGCTCACCGACCGGCGCGACCTGGTCTTCGGCGCGACCGTCTCGGGGCGGCCGGCGGAGATCGAGGGTGTCGAGAGCATCGTCGGCCTGTTCATCAACACCGTCCCGGTGCGGATGCGGCTGGACGCGGCCGAGTCGCTGCGCGAGCTGCTGATCCGCGTCCAGGACGAGCAGTCCGCGCTGCTGGACCACCACTACGTGGGCCTCACTGACATCCAGCGGGCCGCGGGCCACAACGGCCTCTTCGACAGCATGGTCGCTTTCGAGAGCTACCCGGTCGACGAGGGGCTGAAGGGGTCGCTCGGCGAGCTGACGATCACCGGTGTCTCCGGTTCCGACGCCACGCACTACCCGCTCACCCTCATCGTGGTGCCCGGTGACCGCCTTCAGCTCCGACTCGGCTTCCGGCAGAACCTGTTCACCGAGGAGACCGCGGGCGCGCTGCTCGGCGGTCTGGAGCAGCTGCTGGCACGGATCGCCACCGACGACGGCGCGCAGGCCGAGGAGGCAGCCGCAGCGGTGGAGCTGCCCGAGGGCTGGACGGTCGCCGCGGCCGATTCGGTCGCGGCCTCCGGCTCGTCCGTCTCCGACCTGACCGCAGCTCCCGGTGGCGGCCGGGCCGCGCGGACCCCGCACGAAGAGGTGCTCTGCGGGCTGTTCGCCGAGGCGCTCGGGGTGGCCTCCGTCTCCATCGACGACAACTTCTTCGACCTGGGCGGCCACTCGCTGATGGCCACCAAGCTGGTGAGCCGGATCAGGAGCGTCTTCGAGATCGAGCTTCCGGTGCGTGCGCTCTTCGATGCGCAGACGGTGGCGGCGTTGGCGGAGCGGGTCTCGGGCAGCGTGGACGACGGACGTTCGGCGATCCAGCCCATGGAACGCCCCGAACAAATACCCCTGTCCTTCGCACAACGCCGCCTGTGGTTCCTCAACCGCATGGAAGGCCCCGGCGCCACCTACAACATCCCCCTCACCGTCCGACTCACCGGACCCCTCAACCACACCGCACTGCGCCACGCACTCCGCGACATCCTCCACCGCCACGAAACACTGCGCACCACCTACCCCGACCACGACGGCCAACCCTGGCAACACATCACCCCCACCACCCACACCACACTCCCCTACACCACCCAAACCACCACCGAAACCACCCTCGAAGACGACCTCAACACCCTCGCCACCACCGGCTTCGACCTCACCACCCAACTCCCCATCCGCATCACCCTCCTCCAAATCACCCCCACCGACCACATCCTCAACCTCACCATCCACCACATCGCCACCGACGGCTGGTCACAAGCACCCCTCGCCCAAGACCTCACCACCGCCTACACCGCACACAACCAAGGCACCACCCCCAACTGGCAACCCCTCCCCGTCCAATACGCCGACTACGCCCTCTGGCAACACGACACCCTCGGCAACGAAAACGACCCCGACTCCCCCATCACCACCCAACTCCCCCCACGCCTCCACAACGACCTCCAAAACCTCGCCCGCACCACCCGCTCCAGCCTCTTCATGGTCCTCCAAACCGGCATCACAGGACTCCTCAACAAACTCGGAGCAGGCACCGACATCCCCCTCGGCACCGCCATCGCCGGACGCACCGACACCGCCCTCGACAACCTCATCGGCTTCTTCATCAACACCCTCGTCCTACGCACCGACGCATCAGGCGACCCCACCTTCCGCGAACTCCTCAACCGCACCCGCACCACCGACCTCACCGCCCAACCCCTCAACACCCAAACCGGCGCCGCCAAATTCGACCTCGGCTTCAACTTCATCGAGGAGAAGGGCGAGGACGGACAGCCGGCCGGTATCGAGGTGACGGTGGAGTACGCCACCGACCTCTTCGACGAGGAGACGGTTGAGCGATTGACGCGTCGGCTGGGCCGACTGCTCTCGCTCGCGGTGGCGGACCCGGAGATGCCGATCAGCCAGTTCGACCTGCTCGAACCGGACGAGTGGCAGCAGTTGACGGCCGGAGGCTCCGGTGCGCAGGACGCGGCCGGTACGGACGACGAGGCACTGGACACGGTGGCCGGGCTCTTCGCGGAGCAGGCCGCACGCACCCCCGCGCGCACCGCGATCGTCGCGGCCGACGCGCATCTGACCTACGCCGAGCTGGACGCACGCTCCACCCGCCTGGCCACCCACCTCACCGCCCACGGGGTCCAGCACGGCGACACCGTCGCCATCGCCGTGCCCCGCTCCGCCGCGCACACCGTGGCGCATCTGGCGGTGCTGCGCGCCGGCGCGGTGTGCCTGCCGCTGGAGACGGACCACCCGGCCGGACGGATCGCCCGTCTGCTGGACGACACCGCCCCCGTCGCGGTGCTCACCACCCGCAACGTGCACGCCACACTTCCCGAGACGGACGCACCGGTCGTCGTGCTGGACGACGCGGAGACCGCCCACGAGCTGGCGGTGCTCCCTGCCGACCCCACGGCGTTCCCCGCGCCGCTGCCCGACTCGCCGGCGTACCTGCTGCACCCCTCCGGTTCCGCGGGTCGGCCCAAGGGCGTCCTGGTGCCGCACCGCGGCATCGCCAACCGGCTGCGCTGGATGCGCGACAACCACGAACTCGGCGCCGAGGACCGGGTGTTGTACAAGGCGCCCGCCGATCTCGACGTCTCCGTCTGGGAGTTGCTCTCACCGCTGGTCGCCGGCGCCGTCCAGATCGTGGCCGAGCCGGGCAGCCACCGCGACCCGGCCCGACTGGCCGCGCTGATCGAGCACACCGAGGTCACCTGCCTGCACTTCGCACCCTCGCTGCTGCGCGAGTTCCTCGCCGAGGCCGGCGCGGACACGTACGCGGGGCTGCGCCGGGTCTTCCTGAGCGGCGAGCCGCTGGCCACCGTGCCCGCGGACGAGCTGCGGGAGCTGCTGCCGCACGCCGAGATCCACCTGCTGTACGGAGCAACCGAGGCGTCGTTCGACTCGCTCGCCCGGGACGCCCGCGACGCCGAGGGCGCGTACCCCGCCGCCGGCCGGCTGATCCGCAACACCCGTGCGTACGTACTCGACTCGCAGCTCTCCCCGATGCCCACGGGCAGCGCCGGTGAGCTCTACCTCGGCGGCGCCGGGCTGGCGCACGGCTACCTCGGCCGACCCGCCCTCACCGCCGAGCGCTTCGTCGCCGACCCCTACGGACCCGCGGGCTCCCGCCTCTACCGCACCGGCGACCTCGCCCGCATCACCCGTGTCGGCACGGTCGAGCTGATCGGCCGCACCGACGACCGCATCACCATCGGCGGACGGCACGTCGAGCCGGCCGAGGTCGAGCGGGTGCTCACCCTGCACCGGGGTGTGGACGTCGCGCTGGTGACCACCCGCCCGAGTCCGTCCGGCGAGGTCGTGCTGGTGGCGTACCACACGCCCATCGACCCGGACGCGCCCGCGGAGGCGGAGGCCCTGCGCACCTATCTGGCGCAGGAGCTGCCGGACTACACGGTGCCCGCGCACTACGTCTCGCTGGCCGCCTTCCCGCGGCTGGAGGACGGCGGCATCGACCACGCGGAGCTTCCCGAGCCGCGTCGCGAGGCGGTGCGTCCGCCGCGCAACGACATCGAGCAGACGCTCTGCGACCTCTTCTCCGAGCTGCTCGGCAAGCACGTCAACAACATCGACGACAGCTTCTTCGACCTGGGCGGTCACTCACTGCTGGCGACCAAGTTGGTGAGCCGGGTGCGTTCGACCTTCAGCATCGAGCTGCCCTTCCGCGACATCTTCGATGCGCAGACGGTGGCGGCGTTGGCGGAGCGGGTCTCGGGCAGCGTGGACGACGGACGTTCGGCGATCCAGCCCATGGAACGCCCCGAACAAATACCCCTGTCCTTCGCACAACGCCGCCTGTGGTTCCTCAACCGCATGGAAGGCCCCGGCGCCACCTACAACATCCCCCTCACCGTCCGACTCACCGGACCCCTCAACCACACCGCACTGCGCCACGCACTCCGCGACATCCTCCACCGCCACGAAACACTGCGCACCACCTACCCCGACCACGACGGCCAACCCTGGCAACACATCACCCCCACCACCCACACCACACTCCCCTACACCACCCAAACCACCACCGAAACCACCCTCGAAGACGACCTCAACACCCTCGCCACCACCGGCTTCGACCTCACCACCCAACTCCCCATCCGCATCACCCTCCTCCAAATCACCCCCACCGACCACATCCTCAACCTCACCATCCACCACATCGCCACCGACGGCTGGTCACAAGCACCCCTCGCCCAAGACCTCACCACCGCCTACACCGCACACAACCAAGGCACCACCCCCAACTGGCAACCCCTCCCCGTCCAATACGCCGACTACGCCCTCTGGCAACACGACACCCTCGGCAACGAAAACGACCCCGACTCCCCCATCACCACCCAACTCCCCCCACGCCTCCACAACGACCTCCAAAACCTCGCCCGCACCACCCGCTCCAGCCTCTTCATGGTCCTCCAAACCGGCATCACAGGACTCCTCAACAAACTCGGAGCAGGCACCGACATCCCCCTCGGCACCGCCATCGCCGGACGCACCGACACCGCCCTCGACAACCTCATCGGCTTCTTCATCAACACCCTCGTCCTACGCACCGACGCATCAGGCGACCCCACCTTCCGCGAACTCCTCAACCGCACCCGCACCACCGACCTCACCGCCTACAACCACCAAGACCTCCCCTTCGAACAACTCGTCCACGCCCTCCAACCC
>NZ_JAELVF020000001.1:1515296-1542351 GCF_018101125.2 Streptomyces tardus
CAACCTCCCCCACCTCACCGCCCAACCCCTCAACACCCAAACCGGCGCCGCCAAATTCGACCTCGGCTTCAACTTCATCGAGAACAAGGACGAAGACGGACAGCCGGCCGGTATCGACGTGCAGATCGAGTACAGCGTCGACCTCTTCGACCACGAGACGGTCGAGCAGCTCGCCGAGCGGCTCATCCGCCTGCTCAGCGTCGGCGCCGAGGAGCCGGAGACCCCGCTCAGCCGGATCGGGATCCTCGAACCTGCCGAGCGCGAGCAGCTGTTGAACGGTTGGAACGACACCGGGAGGGCGCTGGAGCTTCCCGCGCGCGGCACCGGGGACAGCGGCTTCGAGCCGGAGACGATCGCGGGGCTCTTCGCGGACCAGGCGGCCCGTACCCCGGGACGCAGCGCGATCGTGGCCGAGGACGCCCACCTCACCTACGCCGAGCTGGACGCACGCTCCACCCGCCTCGCCACCCACCTGGTGTCCCGGGGCGTACGACGCGGGGGCATCGTCGCCGTCGCCGTACCGCGCTCCGCCGCGCTGACGGTGGCACTGCTCGCGGTGGTCAAGACGGGTGCGGCGTACCTGCCGATCGAGACGGACTACCCGTCCGAGCGGATCGCCCACATGCTCACCGACGCCGCGCCCGCGGTGGTGCTCACCACCGGTGCGGTGCGCGACCGGCTTCCGGAGGAGGCCGAGAACGCGGGAGAGGGCGCCGAGGCCGCGCGGACGCTGATCGTGCTGGACGACCCGGCGACCGCCCATGCGCTCGCCGTGCTCCCGGCCGACGCCGGCGCGCTCGCGGGCCCGCTGCCCGACTCGCCCGCGTACCTGCTCTACACCTCCGGTTCCACCGGCCGCCCCAAGGGCGTGCTGGTGCCGCACCGCGGCATCGTCAACCGGCTGCTGTGGATGCAGGACACCTACCGACTCGGCGCGGACGACCGGGTGTTGCAGAAGACTCCGTCCGGGTTCGACGTGTCGGTCTGGGAGTTCTTCTGGCCGCTGATCACCGGCGCGGTGCAGGTCGCGGCGAAGCCCGGCGGCCACCGCGACCCGCGGTACCTGGCCGAGCTGATCCAGGAGGCGGAGGTCACCACCGCGCACTTCGTGCCGTCGATGCTGGAGGTCTTCCTCGCCTCGCCCGAGGCCGCCGAGTGCACCGGGCTGCGACGGGTGGTGTGCAGCGGTGAGGCGCTGCCGGCCGGTCTGCGCGACCGCTTCCGGGCACTGCTCCCGGCCGAGCTGCACAACCTGTACGGCCCGACCGAGGCGTCCGTCGACGTCACCGCCTGGGACTGCGCCGAGGACGCCGACGCACCCGTGGTGCCGATCGGCCGACCGGTCTGGAACACCAGGACGTACGTGCTGGACGGCACGCTGGCCCCGGCTCCCGTGGGCAGCAGCGGCGAGCTCTACCTCGGCGGCGTACAGCTGGCGCACGGCTACCTCGGCCGGCCCGCCCTCACCGCCGAGCGCTTCGTCGCCGACCCCTACGGCCCCGCGGGCTCCCGCCTCTACCGCACCGGCGACCTCGCCCGCATCACCCGTGCCGGGGTGCTGGAGTTCCTCGGCCGCACCGACGACCAGATCAAGATCCGCGGTCGCCGCGTGGAACTGGGCGAGATCGAGCACGCCGTCTCCCGGTACCCGACGGTCGGTTCGGCGATCGTGGTCGCCCACCGGGCGCCCTCCGGCGACACTCAGCTCGCCGCGTACGTCACCGACCGGGACGCCTCGGAGCCGGTGGACCTGGCGGCGCTGCGCGACCACCTCGCGGCGGTGCTGATCGACCACATGGTGCCGGTGCACTACACGAGGATCGACGAGGTGCCGGTCACGCCCAACGGCAAGGTCGACAAGAAGGCGCTGCCCGCGCCCGAGCAGCTGGAACAGCAGCCGGGACGTGCTCCGCGCAACGAGACCGAGACGGCGCTGTGCGAGATCTTCGCCGAGCTGCTCGGCCACGAGTCGGTCACCATCGACGACAACTTCTTCACCCTGGGCGGCCATTCACTGCTGGCCACCCGGCTGGCCAGCCGGATCAAGGACCGGCTGGACCTGGAGATGTCGGTGGTCTCGATCTTCGAGGCGCCGACGGTCGCGGCACTGGCGGTACGGCTGGGACAGGACGCCGCGACGGGCCCGCTGAGCGGGCTGCTGCCGCTGCGCGCCGGCGGCACGCAGTCGCCGCTCTTCTGCGTCCACCCGCTGGGCGGACTGAGCTGGCCCTACGCCGGTATCGCCGAGCATCTGCCGGCGGAGGTCGGTCTCTTCGGCCTCCAGGCGTCCGGACTGAGCGAGGGCGACCCGCTGCCGGGGACGCTGGAGGCGATGGCCGCCGAGTACGTGGCCCGGATCCGCACCGTCCAGGAGCAGGGCCCGTATCGGCTGCTCGGCTGGTCGCTGGGCGGCCGGATCGCGCACGCCATGGCGGCGCTGCTGGAGGAGGCCGGTCAGGAGGTCGAGCTGCTCGCGCTGCTGGACGCCTACCCGCAGACCGAGGAGGCCGAGGAGAGCGACTTCTCCGAGGCCGACTTCCTGAAGGGCATCCTGGCCGCCGCCGATCTGGAGCCGTCCGCGCTGGGCGGGGCGCTCAACCTCGACACGGTGATGGCCGCCGTACGGGCCGCGGGCAACGACCTCGCGGGCATGTCGGCCGACCAACTGCGGCGTCTCCAGCGGGTGATGGCCAACAGCTACCGCGTCGACGCACGCGGGCTGACCGGCCGTACCGGCTCGGGCGCGGTGATGTTCGCCGCGACGACCGACCAGGTCGGCGACCCCGAGGACTGGCGCGAGCACCTCGGCGGCGAGCTGGAGGTCCACCCCGTCGACGCCTCGCACAACGACCTGATGCGGCCCGAGCCGCTGGCCGAGATCGGTGCGGTGCTGGCGAAGAAGCTGGCAGCGACCGCCCGGGTGGACGGGGTCTGACGCTCCCGGCGCCGCACCTTCGTCCACCGCGAACCACATTCGAGAGAAAGGCAGTACACATGTCCAAGGCGGTCGTCATCTCCGTACCGTTCGCCGGGGCCGGCGCCTCGGTGTTCCGTCCCTTCGTGCCGCTGAGCGAGGGCAGGTTCGAGCTCGCGGCCATCCAGCTCCCGGGCCGCGAGCAGCGGTTCGCGGAAGAGCCGTACACCGATGTCGAGGTCGCGGCCGACGGGCTGCTGCCCGAGGTCCTGGAGCGGGTCAAGGGCGCGGACTCCGTGGTGCTCTTCGGCCACAGCCTGGGCGCGGTGCTCTCCTACGAGCTGGCCCGCCGGCTCGCCGCGACCGAGGGCGTCACCCTGACCGCACTGGTCATCAGCGGTTCGCCCGGTCCGTGGACCCGCCGCGAGAACGGTGCGAGCGGACTCGACGACGACCAGTTCCTCGCCCGCGTCAAGGAGTTCGCCGGCTACCGGCACGACGCACTGGAGGACCCGGAGATGCGTGAGCTGCTGCTGCCCACGCTGCGGGCGGACGTCGAGATGCACGAGAGCTACACGGCGCGTACGGACGAGCCGCTGGCGGTCCCGATCGTCTCGGTGCGCGGCACCTCCGACTCGCTGGTCACCACCGAGCAGGCCATGGAGTGGTCCAAGGCCACGTCCCGGGACTTCCGCTTCGAGGAGGTCGAGGGCGGCCACATGTACCTGGTCGACAACCCCGAGGGTCTGGTCCGCGTGCTGGCGGACGCCCTCGGCAGCTGACCGGCCGTATCGGCGCATCGGCCGCGGGGGCGCACCCCGCGGCCGGTGCGCCGGAACCCGGTCGTGGGGCCGGGTGGTGCCGGCCCCGCGCGGAGAGTCCACAACCGTTCAGAAGGAGTCCTGGTGCGTCTGCAAGGTAAGACCGTCGTCGTGACGGGGGCCGCGCGCGGTGTCGGCCGCGCCTGCGCGCTGGCGATGAGTCGGGAGGGCGCGGATCTGGCCCTGCTCGACGTCTGCGGCGACGTCCCCGGAGTGCCCTACCCGCTCGGCACCACGAGTCAGCTCGACCACACCGCGAAGCTCTGCCGCGCGGAGGGCGCGGCGGTGCTCACCGCCGAGGCCGACATCCGCGACCGCGCCGCGCTCTCCGCGGCCGTCGACGAGGTGTGCGCCCGCTTCGGCACCATCGACGCGCTGGTCAACAACGCGGGCATCGTGGCCCCTTCGGGCCGTACGACGCACGAGATCACCGAGGAGGAGTGGCAGGTGATGATCGACGTCAACCTGTCCGGCGTCTGGCGGATGACCTCCCTCGTCGGCCCGCTGATGACCGCCCGCCGCTCCGGCAGCATCGTCAACATCGCCTCCACCGCGGGCCTGGTCGGCTACCGGCACTTCGCCGGCTACGCCGCCTCCAAGCACGGCGTGATCGGGCTCTCCAAGGCGACCGCGCTGGACTACGCGCCGCTCAAGGTGCGGGTCAACGCGCTGTGCCCGGGCTCCATCCGGGACGACAGCCAGGTCGAGGGCCGGATGCTGGCCGAGATCGCCCGCTCGCTGGAACTGCCGGTCGGCGAGCACGAGGAGACGTTCGTCCAGTCGCAGCCGATGAACGCGCTGATCGAGCCGGAGGACGTGGCCCGGGCAGCGGTCTGGCTGGCCTCGGACGAGTCCGGGCAAGTGACCGGCTCCGTGTTGACCGTCGACGGCGGCTTCACCGCCCGGTGAGCCACCCCATCACGCCAAAGGGACCAGTCGTGTCGATCTCTGAGCAGGACACCGCCACCGCACCGGCGGAGCCCACCACCGCACCCGCCGCCGCATCGGCCGCCGCATCCGCCCGCGTACCGGCCGCCTCCGTACGCACCGCCGGACAGCCCGGCGGGAACGGCCCGGTGCCGGGCGCCGACTGCCACGCGCTCGCCGTGCGACTGCTGCGCGCCGACACGCAACAGTCTGCCGCCGTGCGGCAGTTGGCCGACCGGATGGCCGCTCACCACTCGGTGGCCGGCTGGTCCGAGGAGGTGCCGTGCGGTTCGGAGGAGCCCGCCGCGCAGCAGCGCCGCAGCCGCGAGCTGCTGCGCCCGGTCGCCGCCGGACAGGACGCATGCGTACGGGTCGTGCTGCTGCGCTACGCCGACGGGGTCGCCGACCTCGTCGCGGTGGCGCACCGCCGCCGGTTCGGTGTCGCCGCGCTGCGGGCGTGCGTCATCGAGCTGCTGGTCGGCTCCGACGCGGCCGAACCCGCCCGGACGCCGCGCCGTTGGCCGCCGCCCACCCCGACCCGACCCGGCTCGCCGCCGAACTGGCGCAGTGCTCCTCGGCCGGCCGCCCCGACTGGGGGCTGGGCGACCCGTTCGGCTCCGCAACGACCCGCAGCTGCGAACTCGCGCTGTCCCAGGCGCACCCCGCCTCCGACGCGGCCGGCTGGGCCGCCGCACTCGGCCTGGTGCTGGCGCGCTACGACGGTGTGAGCGCCCCGGTCCTCGCCCAGTTGGTGACGGACTCCGATGCCGACCCGGAAGCCCCCGCCGACCCCGCGGAGACGGAGGCCGCCGGTGTCGCCCTGGTTCCGGTGCCCGCCGACGGCGCCCGGACGCTCGGCAGCGTCCACAAGCAGGTGCGCGAAGCAGCGGCGGCGGGACCCGCCTGGCACACCGAGGCGCTGCGCCGGGAGATCACCGCCGCCGGCGGCGACCTCGACGACGCCGCCCGGGTCGGCCTGGTCGTCGCGGACCGCAACGCGGCCACCGGCCTGCCGGGGGTGCGACCGGCCGAGTACGTGCCGTACCAGGCGCCGCCGTTCGCGGTGACCGTCTCGGTGGTGCGCGACATGACGCGCCAACGCCCCTACCTGCGCTGCGACTTCGACCCCCGTCTCCTGGCGCCCGCGAGCGCCGCGCAACTCCTCTCGCACGTACGCCGCGTCCACGAGTCGCTGCTGCGCGAACCGGACACCTCGGCCGACCGGCTGGAGCTGCTCTCCGCGCAGGAGCTGGACCGGGTGCACGCACTCGGCCGGCACGCCGAGGCGCGGCCCGTGGTCCCCCGTCGCATCGACGCTGCCATCGCGACGATCGCCGCCGGCACCCCGGACGCCGTCGCCGTCCGCTTCGAGGACGAGAGCATCGGCTACGGCGAGCTGGACCGGCGCGCCGACCGGCGCGCGCACGCGCTGCGCGAACTCGGCGTCGCCGACGGCGACCGGGTCGGGGTGTGCCTGGAGCGCTCCTCGGAGCTGATCGTCTCGCTGCTCGCGGTGCTCAAGGCGGGCGCGACCTACGTCCCGATGGACCCCGCCTATCCGAGCGACCGCCTCTCGTACACCACCACCGACGCCGGTCTGACCACCGTCGTCACCGACCACGAGGACTTCCCCGGCGGGGAGTCGGTGCGGGTGGTGTCCCCGGCGGAGTTGGCCGCGCTGGCGCCGCAGAGCTGCGACGGCCCGCCCCGCTCGACGACCGGTCCGGACGACGCCGCGTACGTCATCTACACCTCCGGCTCCACCGGCCGCCCCAAGGGCGTGGTCATCCCGCACCGCAACGTGCTGGGCCTGATGGCCGCCACCACCGAGGACTTCGGCCTCGGCGCGGACGACGTCTGGACCCTCTTCCACTCCAGCGCCTTCGACTTCTCCGTCTGGGAGATCTGGGGCGCGCTGCTGACCGGCGCCACCCTGGTCGTCGTGCCGTACTGGGCCTCCCGCTCGCCCGAGGAGTTCCACCAACTCCTGCTGCGCGAACGGGTCTCGGTGCTCAGCCAGACCCCGTCGGCCTTCTCCCAGCTGGTGGAGGTCGAGCGCGACGGCGCCGAGCCGGTGCCGGTGCGGCTGGTCGTCTTCGGCGGCGAGGCGCTGGAACCGCGCATGCTGCTGCCCTGGTTCGACAGGCACCCGGAGAGCCGGTGCCGGGTGGTCAACATGTACGGCATCACCGAGACCACGGTCCATGTGACCGCGCAGACCGTCACCAGGGCCGAGGCACTGACCGGCGACAAGTCGGTCGGTCACGCGCTGCCCGGCTGGTGGGTGCGGATCGCCGACCCCGAGGGCCGGACGCTGCCGATCGGTGTCGCCGGCGAGATCTGGGTCGGCGGTACGGGCGTCGCCACGCACTATCTGAACAAGCCCGAGCTCACCGAGGAGCGCTTCCGGCTCGACACGCGCACCGGTGAGCGGATGTACCGCAGCGGCGACCGCGGCAGGATGCTGCCGGACGGCCGGATCGAGCATCTGGGACGGCTGGACAGCCAGGTCAAACTGCGCGGCTTCCGCATCGAACTGGACGAGATCCGCGCGGTGCTGGCGGACGACCCGCAGGTTTCCGCCGCCGTGGTGGTGCTCGGGCGGACCGACCCCGACGACCCGGCGACCGCGCAGCTCGACGCGTACGTCGTGCTGGACGGCGCCGGCCCGGAAGACACCGCCGCCGTGCGCCGCCGCGCGGCGAAGTTCCTGCCCGAGTACATGGTGCCCTCGACCGTCACCGTGCTGGAGCGGATGCCGCTGACCACCAACGGCAAGCTGGACACCCGCCGACTCCCCAAGCCGGCCGCGGCGCCCGTACCCGCGACCCCGGCCACCGCTCCGAACGCGTCCGCCGCAACGCCCGGCGCCGCGGCGGGCGTTGCGGCGGACGGCGACGCCGAACCGGGCGGGGAGACCTTCGAGTCCGTACTCCTGGAGGTGTGGCAGGAAGTGCTCGGCGTGCCGGTCGGGCCCGACGACAACTTCTTCGACCACGGCGGCAATTCGCTGCTCGCCATGCGGGTGGGCGCGGCACTGCGGCGCCGGGGCGGCGGTTTCACCGTGGCGATGCGCGAGCTGTACCTGCGCCCGACGATCCGTCAACTGGCTGCGGACCGCGCCGAGTGACCTGCGGAGCCGTCGTGCGACGGCTCGTACCGAAGGAATAGGAATCCACGATGGCCCAATCGCCTCTCCCCGACCTGTTCCGGCTCCAGGTGGCGCGTACGCCGCACGCCCCGGCCGTCCGCTCCGGCGGGCAGGAGCTGGACTACACCGAGCTGAACCGCCGGGCGAACCTGCTGGCGCACCGGCTGATCGCCCGCGGCGTCGGCCCCGAGCAGGTGGTGGGGGTGCAGCTGCCGCGCTCCCCCGAACTGGTGGTGGCGCTGCTCGGCATCCTGAAGTCGGGGGCCGCCTACGTCCCGATCGACAGCGACTGCCCCGCCGAGCGGCGGGAGTTCATCGTCCACGACACCGGGCTGGACCTGATGCTGGTGCCGGACGGGGCGGCCGGCATCGCGGGCCTGACGACCCTGACCGTCGCCTCGGCGCTCGCCGCCGGCGGGCCCGAGCACGACCCCACCGACGCCGACCGCCTCGCCCCGCTGACCGCGGCGAACCTGGCGTACGTCATCTACACCTCCGGCTCCACCGGCCGGCCCAAGGGCGTCACCGTCCAGCACGACACCCTGCACCGGTATCTGGCGTTCGCCTGCGCGGAGTACCCGGGCCTGGCCAAGGGCGCGCTGCTGCACTCGCCGGTGGCCTTCGACCTCACCGTCACCGCGCTGTACGGGCCGCTGCTGCTGGGCGGCTGTGTGACCGTCGCGGCGCTGGACCGGGAGCCGGCCGCCGGCGAGCAGGCCCCGGAGAGGCAGGGGTTCGTCAAGGCGACCCCGTCCCATCTGCCGATTCTCACCGCGCTGCCGAGCGCCCTCTCACCCACCGACGAACTGGTCGTGGGCGGCGAGATGTTGATCGGCGACGTGGTCGAGCGCTGGCGCGAGGTCCACCCCGGCGCGGCGGTCGTCAACGAGTACGGCCCCACCGAGGCCACCGTGGGCTGCTGCGTCTTCCGCATCGGTCCGGACGACGCGATCGAGCCCGGCGCCACCCCGATCGGCACCGCCACCCCGGACACCGAGCTCTACGTGCTGGACGAGTCCCTGCGACCGGCGCCGGACGGTGCCGTCGGCGAGCTGTACATCGCGGGCGGCCAGGTCGCCCGCGGCTATCTGGGACGTCCGGGGCTGACCTCCGACCGCTTCGTGGCCAACCCCTTCGGGGGCGCCGCCGGCACCGGGGCCACCTCCGCGGGCGATCGGATGTACCGCACCGGCGACGTCGTCCGGCTCCGCCCCGACGGCCTCCTGGAGTACCTGGGACGCACCGACGACCAGGTCAAGATCCGCGGCTACCGCATCGAACTGGGCGAGGTCACCTCGGCGTTGGCGGCCGGGCCCGGCATCTCGCAGGCGGCCGTGATCGCGCGCGAGGACCGCGCCGGCGACAGGTACCTGGCGGGCTACGCGGTGCTGGACGAGGGGGCGACGGCCGGCGCGGGCTTCGCCGCCGAGGTGCGCGCGGACCTCTCCCGCACGCTCCCCGCCTACATGGTCCCCTCGACCGTCACGGTGGTCGCGGCGCTTCCGCTCACCTCCAACGGCAAGCTGGACAAGGACGCGCTCCCCGAGCCGCAGCCCGAGCAGGACCAGACCGACGAGGGCGGCCCGGCCGACACCACGGCCGGT
Source organism: Streptomyces tardus (assembly GCF_018101125.2). Classification (GTDB taxonomy): domain Bacteria; phylum Actinomycetota; class Actinomycetes; order Streptomycetales; family Streptomycetaceae; genus Streptomyces; species Streptomyces tardus. The sequence continues at coordinate 1,524,714 of NZ_JAELVF020000001.1, forward strand.
GAACTCCCCTCCACCGAGGCCGAGACGGCGCTCTGCGCCCTGTTCGCCGAAGTCCTCGGCATCGATCCGGTCCACCTGGACGACGACTTCTTCCGCAACGGCGGCGACAGCCTCCGGGCGGCCCGGCTGGCCACCAAGGCGCGCAAGGCGGGCTGGACCTTCGGGCTGCGCGACGTGCTGGAGTTGCGCACCCCGCGCGCGCTCGTCGCGCACGCCGCGGCCCAGGACGGCCTCGTCACGGACGGAGCGCTCTGATGCCCGACGGCCCCGGCCGGCACGGGGACGCCACCGCCGACGCCACCGCGCCCGCCACCGACACCGCCACCGACACCGCCACCGCCGGCCTGCGGACCGTGATCGTCGGGGCCTCGGTCGCCGGGGCCCGGGTCGCCGCCGAACTGCGCGCCGCGGGCTACCGCGGCTCCATCGACCTGGTCGACCCGGACCCGGACGCCCCCTACGACCGGCCGCCGCTGTCCAAGCAACTCCTCAGCGGCGACTGGAGCGAGGACCGCGCCACGCTCGGCAACCCCGACGACTGGCAGGTGCGGCGCCATGTGGCCGCGGCTGCTTCGCTGGACACCGGTGCCCGGCTGCTCCGCCTGGACTCCGGCGAGGAGCTGCCGTACGACCGGCTCGTGCTGGCCTGCGGCGCCGCCCCGCGCGCCCTGCCCCAGATGCCGCTCGGCGGCGTACACCTGCTGCGCACGCTCGCGGACTGCCGTGCGCTGCGCGCCGACCTCGACCGGTACGGCTCCGGCCGGCTCGTCGTCGTCGGCGGCGGCTTCGTCGGCGCCGAGGTGGCGTCGACCGCACGCGCACGTGGCATGAAGGTGACAGTCGTGGAGGGGATGTCCGCTCCGCTGGCAGCTCTTCTCGGCCACGACGTCGCGGCCGAACTCGCCCTGCTGCACCGGGACAACGGCACCCGGCTGCTCTGCGGCACCCCCGTCGCGGCGCTGCTCGGTGAACGCTCCGTAACCGGCGTGGAGTTGGCGGACGGCAGGACGCTGCCCGCGGACGCGGTCGTGGTGGGCATCGGGGTGGCACCGAGCACCGGCTGGCTGGCCGGCTCCGGGCTGCCGCTCTCCGAAGACGGCGGCGTACGGTGCGACGAGTTCTGCGCGGTCGACGCCGACCGCACGGTGTACGCCGTCGGCGACGTCGCCCGCAGCCTGGATCCGCAGGTCGGAGCGCATCTGCGCACCGAGCACTGGACCAACGCGGTCGAGCAGGCCGACACCGTGGCGCGCGCCATCGCCGGCGACGAACCCCAGCCGCACCGGCACCAGTTCTTCGTCTGGAGCGACCAGTACGGCGGAAAAATCACCCTGCTCGGCCGTCCGGAGGCGGACGACGAGGTCACCGTGGTGCGCTCGGAGGGCCCTCGTCGGCGCTTCGCCGTCGCCTACCACCGCGGTCCGCGACTCGCGGCAGCACTCACCGTGAACTGGCCCAAGGCCCTCATGGCCGCCCGGCGCGCGCTCGCCGCCCCGGACAGCGGCGCCGACGTCGTGGCCAATTGGAAGAATTTGTAGTAGCAGCTTGCTGAAACGGCTCTTTCGGCACGCTCGTTTTCCGGGATCATCGACGGTGCGGGGCGGCTTTTCACCACAGACGTGGACGCCGCTTCCGTACCCCCGGCCCTCTCCGCCCCTCCGGCATTACTGATTCATGCGCAATACACGGGACGGGGCGCCCCGCGACGGGCTGCATGTCGCTGCAAAATCAGCGGCCCGACACGGGTCGACAAGCGATTGGTTGCTAGCGTCACGCCCTGCCGGGGAAAGGAATGCCGGCACTGCCTGGCAATACCTTCTGCTGTCCGATTTCCTCGGAAAGGGATAACCGGTGCTCCGATACGGTGATGTCGAGCCGCTCGTGCTTCGACAGCATTGCGCGTCCGCGAATGCGGAACACCGCGCACTGCTGCTGCACGGCCTCGGCAGCAGCACCCGGAGCTGGGACACGTTCCTCGCACACCGGCCGCCGTCCCTCGAAGTGTGGACCGCCGCCCTGCCCTGGCGCGCGGGCGGCCCGCAGGCGGTGCCCGAGGCCGACGAGACCGACTGGATACGCGAGTCGATCCGGCAGATACCCGGCGGGCCCGACATCGTCGTCGCCCATTCCTACGCCTCGGTTCTGCTTCTCACCCTGCTCGCCGAAACAGTGGCGCGCGGCGCGGACCCGCGGGAAGAATTCGGCATCAGCGGCGCAGTGCTGGTTTCGCCCTTCTTCCGGGAACAGACCGACGATTTCTCCTGGGCCGAACTGCCCGCATTCCTCGACCGGTTGCGGCTCGGCGCGGGTGAGGGTATCCGACTGCTTTCCCGCAAGCCGCTGGACTCCGATCTGCTGTCAGAGATGGCCGAGCACTCGTGCGCACAGCTCGGGCCGCACTGGGTCGTTCGCTACCTCAACACCTACCTGCGCACCCCATTCCTTCCTGTCGAACTGGTCGGCCTGCCCGTCCAGATCGTCATCGGCGACCGCGACCCGATCGCGCCGCCCACCGAGGGCGAGCTGCTCGCCGGCCGCCTCGGCAACGCCTCGATCGAGCGGATCGAGGGCAGCGGGCACACACCGATGGCCGAGCACCCGGAGCGGTTCTCGCTCGCCGTCCAGCAATTCCTCACCACTCTGTCGGCCGGGCACACCCCGGCGGCGGTCAACTGAGTACGGGAGAACACCGATGGCCACCCTGTCCGATGTCGAAATCAAGAAGCTGCTGCACGAGCCGAGTTCGGTGACGATGCGCCCCTCCTACGAGGGCGGCAACATCAACACCGCGATCGGCTTCAAGTGCGACAACTACCTGCTCGAAGCAGCTGTGCTCGACCACTTCCGGGCCGTCGGCCTGGGCGCCACCGAGCTCTACCTGAACCACGGCGTCAACTTCGACGTGGTCGGCGTCGACACCCGCCTGCACACGGTGCTGACCCTGGACGACGACGTCCGCATCGAGGTCGTCCCGAAGACCAAGGACACCGACCGCGAGATGGTGTTCGCGACCGCGGCCTACGTGGAGCGCGACGGCGAGACCAAGAAGGCCGTCTCCTCCAAGCTGCGCGTGCTGCTCCGCCGCGACCCGGCCATCCCCGACGCCCAGCCGCTGCCGGCCGAGCTCGAGCGCTTCGTGGTCGACCGCTTCGCCACCGCCGAGCCCACCGAGCTGGCCGCCACCGAGGTCGACGACTTCGCCGGCGCGTTCCACCGCGGTGAGAACTCCGACACCGACCCGGTGCTGGCCGAGATCATCGGCGACTCCAACGCCATCGGCTGGAAGTGGAAGGTTCCCTACTACTACTGCCACTTCACAGAGCGCATGCAGATGTCGGGCTACCTGCGCCAGATGGAAGAGGCCAAGCACCTCTTCGTCGCCTCGCGCGGCATCAGCATCAAGCGGCTGCTCGACGAGCGCGGCTGGATCCCCGTGGTGACCGGCAACAAGATCCAGTTCACCGACGAGACGGTCATGGAGGAGAACCTCTACACCGTCTACACGGTCGAGTCGATCTTCAAGGACATGCTCTACACCTCGCGCATGGACTTCTACGTCGTGCGCGACGGCAAGCTCGTCAAGACCGCCACGGGTTCGATCACCCACGGCTACTGCCACAAGGAGACCCCGGAGTCCGAGTGGCAGATGGCCGTCTTCGACGACGAGGTCCTGCGCGCCCTGCGCGGCGAGTGACCCCGACGACCAGCCCGGAGGATTCATGGCTTCCCGCCCGCGCAAGCTGCGTTGGTACTTCTCGCTCCGCAGCCCGTATTCCTGGTTCGCCTACCGCGACCTGATGAGCAAGCACCCCGAGGTTCTGGACCGCATCGAATGGCTGCCGTTCTGGGAGCCGGACGAGGAGACCACGCGACTGCTCGCCGACGAAGGGGTCACGCTGCCCATCGTCGCGATGAGCAGGGCGAAGAACTTCTACATCCTGCAGGACACGCGCAGGCTCGCCACCGAGCGGGGCCTGAGCGACATCACCTGGCCGATCGACCGTGATCCGTGCTGGGAGGTCGCTCACCTGGCCTGGTTCGCGGCGGAGGACGCGGGACGCGGCAAGGACTTCGTCGCCGCCGCCCACCGCGCCCGGTGGCAGGAGGGCCGGAACATCTCCGAGCCCGAGGTGATGGCGGAGATCGCCACCGAACTGGGCCTGGACGCCGATGTGTTGGCCAACGCCCACAAGGACCCGGAGCTGCGTCGACGGGGAGCCGAGACGCTCGCCGAGTCCGCGCACGACGGACTGTTCGGTGTGCCGTTCTTCATCCACGGCCGGGACAAGTTCTGGGGCGTGGACCGGGTCGAGCAGTTCGTGAAGTCGGTCGGCGCCACCGCGGCGCCGGCGGCCTCCGCCGAGAAGGCGCCGGACCCGGCGACGCACGCCGACCAGTTCCCGGTCGGCGGCGACCAGGGCCACGCCGGCGGCTGCGGCTGACGACCGCTGCCGGGGTGGCCGCGCCTGAACCGCGGCCACCCCGGCGGCACCGCCGACACCCCAACACCGCGCACGCAACGAGGAGATGACAGTGGACAGCAAGGCGCACGGCACCGACTGGGACGCCGTCGTGGTCGGGGCCGGCCTCGGCGGACTGACCGCCGCTGCCTACCTGGCCGCCGCGGGCAAGCGCGTCCTGGTGCTCGAGCAGTTCTCGATCGTCGGCGGCAACAGCCACGTCTTCCGGCGGCGCCGGAGCTACGAGTTCGACGTCGGCGTCCACTACCTCGGCGACTGCGCGCCCGGCGGCGTCATCCCCTCGATCCTCTCCGGCGTCGGACTCGACAAGCGCGTCGAGTTCCTGGAGATGGACCAGAGCGGCTTCGACCAGATCCGAGTGCCGGGCGCCTCCGTGGACATGCCCGCCGGCTGGCAGGAGTACCGGCAGCGGCTGACCGCGGCCATGCCGGACGAGGCCGCGGGCCTGAACACCTTCGTCGACGTCTGCTCGGCGCTCGGGGACGAGCAGCGCTCGGCCCTGTTCGAGGCGCACGAGTGGTCGCCCGCGGACATCGCGGGCCGTACGACCACCATCCGCGAGTGGGGCAGGCGGACGCTGGACGACCTGTTCCGGCACTGCGGACTCTCCTCCCGCGCCCGTACGGTCCTCGCGGCCCAGGCCCCCAACTACGGCCTGACGCCGCAGCAGGCCACGGTCGCGCGGCACACCAGCGTCACCGACCACTACCTGCGCGGCGCCTACTTCCCGGCCGGCGGCGGCCAGGTCCTCTCGGCCGGACTGGTCGAGGTGATCGAGGCCCACGGCGGCGAGGTGCGCACCCGCAGCCGGGTGAGCCGGGTGCTGGTGGAGAACGGCGCCGTCACCGGCGTCGGGCTGGAGAACGGCGAGCTGATCAAGAGCGGCCTGGTCGTCTCCAACGCCGACTACCCGCGCACCGTGCTGGAGCTGGTCGGCTCCGAGCACTTCTCCAAGTCGGTCGTCAGGCGCACCGAGAACGCCCGGATGGGCATGCCCTGGCTGGTGCTCTACCTCGGCCTGGACAAGGACCTCTCCGAGCGGCCCAACGCCAACCTGTGGTGGTACGACACCGACGACATCGACGGCTACTTCGAGCAGGCGGGCGCCGGCGAGACCGGTGAAGTCCCCTTCCTCTTCTGCTCGTTCGCCTCGCTCAAGGACCCGCACAACCGCGCGCTGTGCCCGCCCGGACACGCCAACCTCCAGGTGATGACGCTCTGCCCGCCGGACTACGCCTGGTGGGGCGTGGACGAGGGCCCCGCGAGCGACCTCTCCTACCGGCGCAACCCGATCTACCTGCGCCGCAAGCAGGAGCTGATCGAGTCCACCCTGCGGGCCGCGGAGAAGGCCCTGGGCCCGCTGCGCGACCACATCACCCACCTGGAGGCGGCGACCCCGCTCACCCACGAGCGGTACACCCTCTCCACCGGCGGCACCCCCTTCGGCATGGCCGAGTGGGGCGGCACCGCCCGTCCGGGCACCGCCACCAGCATCGACGGACTGCACGTCGTCGGCGCCAGCACCCAGTCGGGCAACGGCATCGCCGGCGTCATGCTCGGGGGCATCTCCTGCGCCGCCGACATCCTCGGCGAGCCGCTGCTCGCCTCCGCCCGCCGCGGCACCGTCTTCGGCGACGCGGACCTGCTGCCCGAGCGCGCGGACGGCTGGGACCCCCGGGACGTCTGCCGCGGCAGCGTCCGACGGACCACCAGGAAGCCGTCCCGCCTGGAGACCCTCGCCGGCACGACCGGCTAGCGGACGGCGGTCCGCCGGTCGTCTCCGCCGGGCCGCCACAGCACCACCGAAGACCAACCGCCCGGGGAGCACCGGGAGTTCCCACCGGACCTCCGCCGCTCCCCACCCAGCCCAACCACACACGCACAGCACAGAGAAAGAGAGATCAACATGACCACCTCCGCCATCGACGCCGACGCCCAGGCCCGCATCAAGGAGCTCGTCTGCGACGTCCTGGAGCTCGAAGAGGACGAGGTCAGCAACGAGAGCCTCTTCAAGGAGGACCACGGCGCCGACTCGCTGCGCGCCATCGAGATCCTGGCCGGTCTCGAGAAGGAGTTCAAGATCACGATCGACCAGACCGAGCTGGAGCGCATGGTCAACCTCGACGGCGTCTACGCCGTCGTCGGGGAGGCGATCGCCGCCGGCGCGTAAGCGCACGGCTGGACCGCACCTTTCGGAGGGCCGGCGGCTGACCGCCGGCCCTCCGGAAGCGGCTTCCCAGGAGGCCGCAGATCGGCGTTCCATTCCCGGCCCCGTCCGAGTCGACCAGGCCGTACCGAGGGAGATTTATGTCTGTGAACATTTCTGACGCAATGCCCGACGACGCGGAAACCCGGGTCGTACTGACGGGGTTCGGCGTGTTCTCCAGCATCGGTGTGGGCGCCGATGAGTTCGCCAAGGGACTGCGGGCCGGCCGCAGCGGGGCGAAGCCGATCACGCTCTTCGACACCGAGGGCTTCGCGCACGCCAACGGCTGCGAGATCACCGGGTCCGAGCCCGAGCGCTGGATCCACAACCTGCCGGTCGACACTCTCGGCCGCGCCACCACCTTCTCCGTCGCCGCCGCCCGGATGGCCGTCGAGGAGTCCGGCGTCGACCTGGAGGACCTGCGCGCCAAGCGCGGCATGATCTCCATCGGCACCACCGACGGCGAGTCCTACGACCTCGACAACCTCGTCGAGACCGAGATCGCGTCCGGTCCCGCAGCGATGGACCCGACCACCGCGCGCCGCGTCTCGCCGAACCGGCTTTCCATCGCCGCGGCCCAGGAGTTGGGCCTGTCCAACGTCGAGGCCGTCACCATCGCGACCGCCTGCTCGGCCGGCAACTACGCCATCGGCCAGGGCTTCGACGCCATCCGCTCCGGCGAGGTGGACTACGCCCTGTGCGGCGGCGCCGACGCCATGTGCCGCAAGACATTCACCGGCTTCTACCGGCTCGGCACCATCGCCCCGGACGTCTGCCGCCCCTTCGACGTCGACCGCAAGGGCATCCTGACCGGCGAGGGCGCCGGCGTGCTGATGCTGGAGAGCCTGGCCTCCGCCCGCGCCCGCGGCGCCAAGATCTACGCCGAGGTGCTCGGCTACGGCATGAACTGCGACGCCTACCACCAGGTCGCGCCGAACCAGGACAGCGTCGCCCGCTGCATGGAGATCGCCCTGGAGAACGCCGGCGTCAAGACCGAGGAGGTCGACCTGATCTCCGCGCACGGCACCGGCACCAAGGCCAACGACGTGACGGAGTCCCGCGCGATCCACGACGTGTACGGCGACGGCCCGCCGCGGACCGTCTCGCTGAAGTCGATGCTCGGCCACACGATGGGCGCCGCGAGCGCGCTGGCCACCATCGCCTGCTCGCTCTCGCTGCACCACGGCTTCATACCGCCGACGATCAACCACCGCGAGACCGACCCCGAGTGCGAGATCGACTGCGTGCCGAACGAGTCCGTCGAGGCCGATCTGCGCGTCGTGCAGAACAACGGTCTCGCCTTCGGCGGCAACAACGCCATCGTGATCCTCGGCAAGTACGCGGAAGGTGCGCTGTGAGACTCCCCATCACCGGCGTCGGCGCCGTCGCGAGCATCGGCCGCGACGCCGACGAGGTCTTCAGCAGCCTGTGCGCGGGCCGCAGCGGGCTCGGCCCGATGCGCGGCTTCGACCACCAGCACTACAACGGCCGCCAGTTGTTCGAGGTGGACAACCGCCCCGAGGGCGCCGACCGCACGCTGCGCGCCACCGGCTTCCTGCTCGACGCCGTCGGCCAGGCCGCGGCGGACGCGGGCCTGGGCGAGGACCTCTCGGGCATCCCGGTCCTCGTCGGCACCGGACTGCGCGAGCTGCGCTCGGCCGAGCTGTGGTGGCGCGACGGCGCCGACTTCAGCGCCGACCAGCTGCACTTCGGCACCGCGCTGCGGGAGCGCTTCGGCACCTCCGACAGCCTCACCATCTCCAACGCCTGCTCCGCCTCGCTCTACACCCTGGCGCTCGGGGCCGACATGCTGACCATGGGCGAGGCGGACACCGTCATCGTCGCGGGCGTCGACGCGATCACCGAGAGCATGCACGGCCTGGCCGACCGCGTGCAGCCCAACCCGCCCGAGTCGCTGCGCACTCTGGACGTCAACCGCCGCGGCACCATCCTCGGCGACGGCGCCGCGGCCGTGGTGCTGCGCCGCGAGGACCTCCAGTGGCCGGGTGGCCGGCTGTGGGGCAGGCTGCGCGCCGTCGGCATGACCTGCGACGCCAAGCACCCCACCGCGCCGGACCAGGAGCAGGTCGCCGAGGCCATGCGCCAGGCGCACCGGCACGCCGGCACCAGCCCCGGCGACATGGACCTCGTCCTCCTGCACGGCACCGGCACTCCGCTCAACGACCTGGTCGAGATCTCCGCGTACGGCGAGGTCTTCGGCGAGGACGCGGGCGTACCGCTGGTCACCGGCATCAAGCCGATGACCGGTCACACCAGCGGCTCAGCCGGTCTGCTGAGCCTGGTGGTCACCCTCCAGGCGATGGCGACCGGCAAGGTGCCGCCGCTGGTCAACCTCGACGAGCCGATCGAGGAGGCCGCCGGTGTGCGGCTGGTACGGGGTCAGGAGGCCAAGCACGAGGCGTCGCTGGCCCAGGTGCACGGATTCGGGTTCGGCGGGATCAACGCCGTGGCGATTGTCGAGGGAGCATGATGATTACCGTGACCGGCGTCGGAGTCGCCATGCCGGGAGTCGAGTCGGCGGCCGAACTCGCCGCGGCGAGCGGCCCGCAGGGCACCGTCGACCCCAAGGAGATCCTCGGCAAGAAGGGTCTGCGCTACAAGGACCGTGCCACCCAGCTCGGGCTGTGCGCCGCGCTGCGCACCGTCACCGACGCCGGGCTGCACGCGGACGGCGAGCTGACCGTGGAGGGCACCCGGGTCGCGGTGCTGGTGAGCACCAACCTCGGAAACGTGGACACCGTCTGCCGGGTGGCGAAGACCATCAGCGAAGAGGGCACCTACGGCGTCAGCCCGATGGACACCCCGAACGCCTCCAGCAACATCACGGCCTCCGAGATCGCCATCAAGTACGGCTTCAAGGGTCCCAACCTGACGCTGTGCAACGGCCCCACCTCCGGTCTGGACGCGGTGCGCTGGGCAACGGCCCTGCTGCGCGCCGACCGTGCCGACCAGGTCGTGGTGGTCGGCGTCGAGCCGGACAACGAGATCGTGCGGAGCCTGGTCGGCGGCCCCGTCGCCGACGGCGCGGCCGGTCTGGTCCTGGAGCGCGCGGAGTCCGCACGCGAGCGCGGCTCGAAGGTGCGCGCGGTGATCGGCGCACACACCCGCAGCAGCGATCTGGCAACCGGGGTCGGCGAGTTGGCGGAGACCGAGACCGAGAAGCCCGCGGCCTTCTTCGCCCCCGGCACCGCCGCCGACGAGCTCATCCCCGGCCCGCCGCGGCACGACCTCGCCGCCGCCTGGGGCGAGCTGTCCGGAGCGCTCGGCATCGTGCAGTGCGCGGCAGCGGTCGGCGCGCTGGAGTCCGGAACCGACGGCCCGGTGTGGCTGGTGGCCGGCAGCGACAGCGACGACGGCGTCGCCACGCTCGTACTGCACCACCCCTCCCGGGCGGACGTCGAGCTCGTCGCGCACTGAGCAGTCCGCCGGGCCGCCCCCCGGGCGGCCCGGCAACCTCCCGCCTCTCCCCAGGACTTCGAACAGAACGGAACTCTGACCATGACGCTTACGGCGGTCGCGACGAAACCGGTGATCACCGCGTGGTCCGCGGTGTCGCCCTTCGGTATCGGCAAGGACGCGTTCGTGTCCGGTGTGCTGGCCGGAACGGACACCTCGTCCGCGCTGGACGCCGAGGAGTGGTCGGGCGGCCCGGACGGCCACGCCTGCCTGGTGCCCGGCTTCGCGCTCCGCGAGGTGCTCGGCAAGAAGGGCACCCGCTCGATGGACCGGGTCACCGGCCTGGCCGTCACCGCGGTGCGCGACCTGCTGCGCGACTCGGGCGACCTGCGCACGGCCTCCGACGAGGAGACCGCACTGGTGCTCGGCACCACCACGGGCAGCGCACAGTCGATGATGGACTTCACCCGCGCCTCGATGGAGGGCGACCGGCCGTTCTACGTCGACCCCTCGCTGATGCCGAACGCGGTGATGAACTGCGCCGCCGGCCAGTGCGCGATCTGGCACAGCCTCAAGGGCCCGAACACCACCATCGCCGGCGGCCGGGCCGCCGGGCTCTCCGCGCTGAGCTACGCCACCGGGCTGCTCGGCTCCGGCCGCGCCAGGACCGTACTGTGCGGCGCCGCCGAGGAGTTCTCCACCGCCCGCGCCTGGCTGGACCACCACCGTCGCGGTGCGGATTCCGGTGCGCTGCTCGGTGAGGGCTGCGCGATGTTCATGCTGGAGTCCGGCAGCTTCGCCACCGAGGAGAGCCGCGGCCTGGCCGAGGTGGCGGCCGTGGAGTCCCGGGTCTTCTTCGACGACCTGCGCGACGCGCTCGGCGGCTGCATCGACGCGGTGCTGGAGCGCGGCGAGATCTCCCGCGAAGACGTCTTCGCGGTCTCCACCTCCCCGCTGACCGGGACGCTCGGCGAGCAGGAGCACGCGGTGCTCACCGACCGCTTCGGTGCCGAACTGCTCGGCCGCGCACCGGCGATGTCCTCGATCGGCGACACCACCGCCGCCTCCGCGGCCTTCCAGATCGGCTCGCTGCTGAGCCTCGCCGAGCGCGGCGACGTGCCGGCCGGCGGCGTCGCGCTGGTGTCGTCGGTCGACGACAACGGCGTCGTCTCCTGCGCGGCGCTCCGCTTCCCGGTGCGCTGAACCGGCTCACCACACATCACCGGGCACAGCTCACCCCGCACGACCGAGCGCCGCTCACCAAGAACACTCGAAAGGAACCCAATGTCTATCGACGCGGTCGCTCCCCTGGATCGGGAAGAGCTGCGCAAGCTGCTGGCCGACACCATCGACACCGACGTGTCCGAGGTCTCGGACGACGCCGACTTCGTGGAGGCCCTCGGAGTCGACTCGTTGATGGCCCTGGAGGTCGTCGTGGTGGTGGAGCGCAAGTACGGCATCAAGATCGCCGAGACCGAGATGCGCTCCGTCCGGACGCTGGAGAGCACCTACGAGCTGGTGCACAACAAGCTCCGGGTGGCTTCGTGATCAGTCCGGTCCAGGCCGTGCCCGAGCGGCTGCGCCCGCTCGCGCGCGAGGAGGGCTCGGAGAGCTGGTCGGGCTCGTACTCGGTGGAGATCAGCGAGAGCGAGCCCGTCTTCGCCGGGCACTACCCGGACTTCCCGATCTTCCCGGGCGTATGCGTCATGGAGTGTGTGCGCCGCGCAGCGGAGGCCGAAACGCCCCCGCCCGCAGGGAAGTTGAGACTCGACTCGGTGGAGTCGACCCGCTTCCTGTCCGCCGTCCACCCCGGCGACCGGCTGGCGATCGAGCTCAACTGGTCGCCGCGCGGCGAGGGTTGGCGCTGTCAGGCCAAGGTCGCCACCCAGCACGGACAGGCCGCCACCATGCGTCTGCGCTATCTGCCGGAGGCGGTCGCATGACGGCCGCCGCCGGAGCCACCTCAGCAGAGGTGCGCGCAACCCTTCCGCACCGCTATCCGATCCTCCTGGTCGACCGGGTCCTGGAACTCGGCGAGCAGGAGATACGTGCGGTCAAGGCCGTCACGTTCAACGAGCCCTGGTACGCCGGTCTGGGCCCCGACCCGGACCAGGAGGACCTGGCCTACCCGCCGTTCCTGCTGATCGAGTCGTGGACGCAGACCGCGGGTGTGCTCGCCAAGCGTCTGGCGGGAAGCGAGGCGGACGGCCAGGTGATGCTGTTCGGCTCCATGACGGGCATCGAGTTCCACCGGCCCGTCCACCCCGGGGACGTCGTCGAGCACCACGCCCGTCTGGAGCGCGCGGTGAACGACACGATGATCTTCGAGGGGGTCAGCCGGGTCGCCGGAGAGCCGGTGCTGACCGTCGGCCGCATCACGATGGCCTTCCGCCCGGGCGAGCAGCTCAACCCCGCCGCCGGTCCCGCGACCGGATGACCAGCACAGTCCATTGAGGAGAGTGTCATGACAGAGAACGCAGCGCCTGTCGCCCTGGTGAGCGGCGGGTCGCGCGGCATCGGCCGGGCCGTGGTGCTCCGGCTCGCCGCCGAGGGATACGACGTCAGCTTCTGCTACCAGTCCAACGAGCAGGCCGCGCTGGAGCTGGAGAAGGAGGCGGGTGAGCTCGGCCGCCGAGTGCTCTCCGTCAAGGTGGACGTGACCAGCTCCGCCTCGGTGAAGGAGTGGGTGGCCCGTACGGAGTCCGAGCTCGGCCCGGTCGACGTCGCCGTCAACTCGGCCGGCATCACCCGGGACAACCCGCTGGTGCTGATGTCGGACGAGGAGTGGCACAGCGTTCTGGACACCAATCTCGACGGTGTCTACCACGTCAGCCGCTCGGTGATTTTCGAGATGATGAAGCGCAAGTCCGGCACCATCATCAATATCTCCTCCATAGCCGGTGTCTACGGAAATCCGACACAGTCGAACTACTCCGCCTCCAAGGCGGGCATCATCGGTTTCACCAAGGCACTCGCCAAGGAGGTCGGCCGCTACAACATTCGCGCGAATGTGGTGGCGCCCGGATACATCGAGACCGATATGACGGCCGAGTTGACCGACAAGGTCAAGAAGGAAGCGGCGAAGCAGGTTCCGCTGCGCCGTTTCGGCCAGGTCGAGGAAGTCGCGGATCTCGTCGCGTTTCTGGCCGGCGAGCGCGCCGCGTACATCACCGGGTCGGTCTTCCAGATCGACGGCGGAATGACCGTCTGACACCACCTCCGGGAAATGTGATGACGACAAGCGGACACCGTCCCGCCCCTGTCGGCTCCGGAACCGCGAAGCAGTGCAGGGGGCGTGGCGGTGCCACGCCCCCGAACGCGGCCTCCGTGCCGGCTCCCGTCCCGCACGGGATCACCGCCGAGTCCACCGCCGAGTCCACCGCCGAGTCCACCACCGCATCCCCCGCCGCGGCTCCTGCTCCGATCGCCGCCACGATCCCGACATCCACCCCGATTCCCCCCTGTTCCACCTCCGCGTCGGCCGTCACCCCGGCCGACACCGAGCACACCGTCACCGCCGCCGCACCGCGGGACGGGCTCCCGCCCGCCGGTCCGCCACCCCCGGACACGGCAGGCCCACCGGCTCCCACCGAGCCGCAGGAACGTTCCGTCAACGAGCGCCTCACCGCACTGCTCGACGACGCCGGCGCGACCTACCGTCTGATCGCGCATCCGCCGGAGGGCCGCACCGTCGAAGCCAGCGCACTGCGCGGACACCCGCCCGCGCTCGGCGCCAAGTCCCTCGTGGTCGTGGTGCGTCCGGACAAAAGGACCCGCCGCCACGTCCTCGCCGTCATCCCCGGCGACCGCCGGGTGGACCTGCTCCGGGTCGCGGAATCCGCGGACGCACGGAAAGCCGGTTTCGCCGATCGCGAGACCGCGGAAAAGCTCGCGGGTTCGGTCAGCGGAACCATCGTCCCGTTCTCCTTCCATCCCGAACTCGAAGTGCTCGTGGACGAAGACCTGTTGGACCACGACATTCTCTATTTCAACGCCGCCCGACTCGATCTCTCCATGGCTCTCGCCACGAAGGACTATCTGCGGGTGGTGAATCCGCGCACCGCGCGCATCAGCGAACCGCCCGTCGGCTGACGGAAGCGGGCCGGACCACCCTCCCGGCCCGCTTCCGTCTCCCTTCAGCAACCTGCATGCGGCACCGTCTGCGCGTCACCACCGCCTTAGCATCTCAAGTGCAGCGGTGGCGGCATTTTCCGATCACATATCCGAACCGTGGCCTGCTACCGGGCCGTCGGAGAAAGCAACGGAGGCCCAACACGTGGCTCAACCCCTGATTGAGGCAACCAACGTCACGAAGTCGTTCGGCGAGGTCAAGGCGCTGAACGGCGTGAACGTGTCGGTTCCCGAAGGTTCCATTCACGGCCTGCTCGGCCACAACGGCGCCGGTAAGACCACCCTGGTCCACATCCTGTCGACGCTGCTGCAGCCGACTTCGGGCACCGCCCGCATCTGCGGGTTCGATGTGGCCAAGAACGGCCAGGACGTCCGTCGCGCCATCGGACTGACCGGCCAGTTCGCCTCCGTCGACGAGCAGCTCTCCGGACGCGACAACCTGACCCTGATCGCCCGTCTGCTCGGTGCCAACAGCCGTCAGGCGCGCTCCCGCGCGGACGAGCTGCTGGAGCTCTTCGACCTGACCGCGGCGGCGACCCGGCCGATCTCCCAGTACTCGGGCGGTATGCGGCGCCGGCTGGACATCTCCGCCAGCCTCGTCGGCTCCCCCCGCGTCATCTTCCTCGACGAGCCGACCACCGGTCTCGACCCGACGGCCCGGGTGGGCGTCTGGGAGATCGTGGAGCGGCTCGCCAACGACGGTGTCTCCGTCCTGCTGACCACCCAGTACCTGGAGGAGGCGGACCGGCTCTGCGAGGAGATCACCCTCCTCTCCAAGGGCAGCGTGATCGCCCGCGGCACCCCCGCCGAGCTCAAGGCCGACGTCGGTCAGCGCATGGTGACCGTGACGCTGGCGTCCGAGGCCGACATCCCGCTCGCGGTGAAGGCGCTGGAGCACGCCGGTGCGCAGCCGAACACCCAGGAGTCGGGTGCGGTCATCAGCGTCCCGGTCGCCGTCTCCTCGGACCTCGCGCTGATCGTGCGCGCGCTGAACGAGGCGCACACCGAGATCGCCGAGCTCGGTTTCTCCGAACCGACCCTGGACGACGTGTACTTGAGGCTCACGCACGAGCCCGGCGGGCAGCCGGTGCCGGCATGACCGTCCGTCCCATTCCCACAGAAGAAGGAGCGCACCGATGACGGTCACCGAGGCCGAGGCCGGTCACCAGCCGAAGCCGCCCACGCCGGTGAGGAGCCGGCCGATCGACCAGTGGGGCTCCAGCAACCTGGTCTCCCAGACCATCGCGCTGACCCGCCGCTCGATCAAGCCCTACCTCCAGACCGGCGTCCTCGTCGTCACCTTCATCGAGCCGCTGGTCATGCTGCTGATGTTCGCCGGCGTGCTGAAGGTCCTCGGTGACGTCCCCGGCGGCGCCGCGGGCGGCCCGGACATGGCGTACATCGACAACCTGGTCCCGGCGATCATGATCATCACCTCGGTCGCCGCCGGCGCCCAGGCGGGCAACGGCCTGATCAACGACCTGCGCAACGACGTCATCACGCGCTTCCACACCATGCCCATCCGCCGGTTCAGCGTGCTGCTGGCCCGGAGCTTCGCCGACGCGGCCCGCGGTCTCTACCAGCTGATCGCCGTCGCCGTGCTCGCCGCCCTGCTCTTCGGCTTCTCGCCGTCCGGCGGAGTGCTCGGCGTCATCGGTGCGATCTTCGTGGCGCTGCTCGTCGGTTGGTCGATGAGCTGGATCTTCATCGCCATGGCCGCGATCCTGCGCAACGGCGACGTGCTGCGCATGATCACCACGCTGATGACCTTCCCGCTGCTCTTCGCCTCCAACGCCTTCGTGGACCCGGAGTCGATGCCCACCTGGCTGCGCGTCATCGCCCAGGGCAACCCGATCTCCTTCGCCAACGACGCCACCCGCGGTCTGGTCGGCGGCAACGCCGACGCGATGGAGCTGCTGCTGACCGTCCTGGTCTGCTCCGCGCTCGTGGCAGTCTGTGCCCCGATCTCCAAGAAGTCGTTCCGCGTCATGTGAATCCGACGCGGAACGCCGCGGCCCCGGCAGCAACGACCGCCGGGGCCGCGGCGTTTGAGTAGACGTCGGACGCGCTGAACGCGTGTCCGGTTCCGGCTCGCGGTGGCCGTTTGCTACCCACCAGTGGCCAGTTCTTCCACCTTCCCCGTCTTGAGGCGCCTCAAACCAATCAATCTCTGGCACCAAGCTGTCGGAACCGCACTCGGAAGTTCCACACCGGTCGACCTCGCACCTAGCTTTGAGCTCGTCAGGGCAACTGCCCCGGAATGAGAACTCCCAAGAGGTTGACGTGTCGGAATCCGGAATTGGTCTGGGTAAGCGTTCGGAGCACCTCTACCGGACGCTGCTCACAAGGACGAGTTGGCGTACGCACGATCTGGTACACGCGCTGGACTGGCCGCAGGAGGAAGTCGTACGCGCGATGGAGACGCTGCGGACCGAGGGTCTGGCCAGCATCTCCGAAGGCGACAGCACCGCCTTCCGCGCGGTCGAACCGTGCATAGCTCTGCCCGCGCTGCTTGCGCGGTGGATGCGGGAGGGGCGTTCGCCCCAGCCCCGCCCGGTGGAAATCGACCGCTTCATCGCTCTGCACGAGCGCGCCGCCGAGCGCGTCGCGGAGTCCGCGGGCGAGGGCCGCAACCGCAAGGACACCTCGACGGTGATCGAGCGGATGGTCGCGAAGTCCGAGCGGGAGCTCATCTTCCTCGTCCCCGGTCACATCGAGGGCGGTTACGAGTTCTCCCGGCCGCTGGTGGACACCGCGCTGCGCCGAGGCGTACGGGTGCGTGCCATCTGGGCCTCGTCGGTCTTCCAGCCCCCGGCCGCGATGGCGCACGCGCAGTGGCTCGCCCAACAGGGACTTCCGCCGCGCACCATCAGCACCACCCCGCCGCGCGCGATGATCCTGGACGGGTCGGTGGCAGTCGCCGTCGACGAGGTCGAGGGTCCCCGAGTGCTGCGCTCCGCCCAGGAGGTGGAACCGCTGCTCGCCCTGACCGAAAGGCTCTGGGAACGCGGCGCCGCGATTCGGCAGGTGGGCCGGAAACCCGGCGTCCCCACCCCTCGCCGTCCGCGCACCGAGATCGTCCTGCGGCTGCTGGCAGAGGGCCTGACCGACGACGCGATCGCCCGCAGACTCGGGTGCAGCGTGCGTACGGTGCGCAACGACGTCGCCTCCGCCATGAACGCACTTGACGCGCGTAGCAGGTTCCAGGCCGGCGCCCGCGCCATGCAGGTAGGACTCATCTGACCTGCGCAAACCGCGCAGTGTCACCACTCCCCGGCGCGCCCTCCCCCCGGGCGCGCACTTCTCCACCAGCGCCGCCTCCGGCGGCAGTTCGGCTCGTACGGGGAACGTCTCCGCTCCGTTGGGACGTCCCCGCTCGTGCAGCCCCCTCGGTGTCCGGGCC
>NZ_JAELVF020000001.1:1542392-1558856 GCF_018101125.2 Streptomyces tardus
GACCCACCCACAGCACCGAGCCCCGGACCTCGAGCCCCGGACCGCGGAGTTCACCGCGCCGTTCGCCTCTCCGTTCGCCTCTCGTCTCCCGCACGCGCAGGCGTCCGCGGCCGGATCACTCGCACCGCCAGGTACGTCACCGCACGCGCCGCTGTACGCATCAACGGCACGTTGCCGTACGCGCCGTCGGGCACGTCGCCGTCGGCCGGCCGGGTTCCACGACGCCACCGGATCTGGGCCCAACTCCGTCGTCCAGCGACGTCGTTCAGCGCCCGAGGCGCACAACCCGCTTCGTCCGCCCGGCAGTTGGGTGCACGCTCGTGTGCCGGCGACCTCAACCGGCGCGCGCGGCCACGAAATCGCAGAGTGCGTCGAGCGCACCGCGGGCCGGCAGCGGTGGCAGCGGCGCGAGTGCCTTGCGGGCCCGTTCCAGCCGCTCGTGCATCAGCGCCACTGCGCGTTCGACGGCCCGTGACCGGGCGAAGAGGTCCAGCACCCGGCCGTGCCATTCCACGCCGTGCGCGGCGGGCCCGTCCTCCAGCAGTGCACGCAGCCGGGCACCGCGCGGATCGCTGTCCTCCCGCGCCAGCAGCACCGGCAGGCTGTGCACCCCGGCCAGCAGGTCCTTGCCGCGCTCCTTGCCGGTGCCCGCCTCCGACGGTGCCAGGTCGAGGATGTCGTCGGCGATCTGGAAGGCGATCCCGATCTGCTCGCCGTACTCGACCAGCGCGGCGATCGCCTCCGGCTGCGCTCCGGCCTGGAGCGCCCCCATCCGCAACGACATCGACAGCAGCGCGGCCGTCTTCCCCGCGGTGACCTGGAAGTAGTACTCGACCGGGGGTTCGCCCGGCAACGGGCCGACCAGCTCGCGCAGTTGGCCGGCGACGAGGCGGTCAGCGGTATCGGCGTTCAGCGCGAGCGCGCCCGGCACGAGTCCGGCGGCCAACCCGGCGGTCCTGGCCAGCAGCCACGTACCGCCGAGGACGGCCATCCGGTTGCCCCAGCGCCGGTTGGCCGTCGCGGCGCCGTGCCGGGTGGCGGCCTCGTCGACCACGTCGTCGTGGTAGAGCGAGGCGAGGTGGACCAACTCGGCAGCGACTGCGGCTCGTTCGACCCCGGCCCGCTCGCAGTCGGCGAACTCGGCACCCAGCAGCACCAGCAGCGGGCGCAGCCGCTTGCCGCCGTTCGCCGCCAGATGTCCGGTGAGATCCGCGAACCGGGGGTCGGACACGTCCCGGCAGGTCGTCAGGAGCAGCTGCTCGACGGAGGCCAGCCGCCGACTCATCCGAAGGTCGAACTCGCGCTCTTCCCGCGGGAGTTCGAGGGATCCGCCGGCAGGGACGGCAGCGTCCGCAACGTCGGTGCGGCTGTCCGACAGGGCCTCGTACAGCTGCTGTGCGGTCACGCGGAAACCCCAACCTCGGTGACACGACTGCGGGGAGGACCGCCGCAGGGCGGCCGGTCCGCCGCCACACTCGCAGCCGACCGAGCGGCCAACAAGCTGTTGACCGCTAGCTGCCAGGGCCCCGGCGCCCCGGTCGAACCGCCGCTGCGGGGGCGACGCCCGGGCTCCCGGAGCGACGGGCGGCCGTGCAGCAAACTGCCAGAAGCTGCCGAGCGCGTACCGCGGGCCGCCGCGTCCGGTCGACAATGCGCGTGCGTACCTCTTGGCGCGGAGCGCGGAGCGCGGCACCGGCCGACGCGCCGGCGCGAGCCCGAGCCCGACGAGGCGCCCGCGGAGCCCGCTGCACCTCGCTCGTGCTCCCGCGACGGTTCGACGCTCCGACGCCTTCTCCCGTACGCCCGCGCACAGTCCCCGCGTTCGGGTCTGTCCCTACGATCGGTGAGGTGAATCCCGTCGCTTTCCTCCTGATCGCCGCGGCAACCGCCCTGCTCGGGCCGATGATCATGGCTGTGGTGGCCCGGCGACTGCTCGGGCTGCGCATCGGCACCGTACGCGCACTGCTCACCGGTCTGGTGGGCCTGCTCTCGGCTGCCGTCGTGGGTACCGCGATGGGCCCCGACGCCGGCCAGACCCCGCTGGTGACCGTCCAGTTGGGCGCCGCGCTGCTGGCGGCCATGTTGTTCCTGGTGCTCTCCGAAGGAGCGGTGGCGGGCGGCTCGATGCAGGGAATGGCCCGGCTGCCCGGCGCCCTGCGGCGCCGCGTGACGCGCAGCCGCCGCTACACCCAGCTGAGCCGGATCGCCGTGCGGCACCGGCTGCGCCGCTTCCTCAACGGCCGCTTCCGCCGCGGCACCGCCGACCCGCGGGAACAGGCCGCGCTGGCACGTTCGCTGCGGCTCGCGCTGGAGGAGGCGGGCGCCACCTTCGTCAAACTCGGGCAGGTGCTGTCCTCCCGGTACGACCTGCTGCCGGACGTGTTCATCCACGAGTTGAGCTCCCTCCAGCACGAGGTGACGGCGGAGCCCTGGGCCGATATCGAGCAGGTGCTGGCCGAGGAGCTGGGCGCCTCGCCGACCGAGGTGTTCGCCGAGTTCAACCCCGAACCGCTGGCCGCCGGTTCGATCGCCCAGGTGCACCGCGCCCGGCTGCACGACGGGCGCGCGGTCGCGGTGAAGGTGCAGCGGCCCGGAGCCCGCCAGGTCGTCGAACGCGACCTCGACATCCTCTTCCAGCTCAGCGACATGCTCGACCGGCACACCGACTGGGGCCGCACCATCGGCGCCCGCGAACTGGTGCAGGGTTTCGCCACCTCGCTCGACGAGGAACTGGACTTCCACACCGAGGCACGCAACACGGCGGCAGTCGCCGCACAGATCGCGAAGAACGAGGCCACCACCCGTTCCGAGGCCGACGAGAAGGGGGACGGCGCCGCGCCGCGGGGGCTCCCTCCCGTACGGCTGCCCAAGGTCTTCGAGAAGCTCTCCAGCGAACGCGTACTGGTCATCGAGTGGTTGGAGGGGACCACCCTCAACCGGGCCGACTCGGTGCTGGAGGCACGCGGCCTGGACCGGACCGCCCTCGCCCGCGACCTGCTCAACTGCCTGCTGCGGCAGATCATGGAGGGCGGCGTCTTCCACGCCGACCCGCACCCCGGCAACATCCTCATCCTGGAGGACGGCCGGCTGGGCATGCTCGACTTCGGTTCGGTCGGACGGATCGACGCCTTGCTGCGCACCAGCATGCGCAGCCTGCTGCTGGCCATCGACCGCAACGACCCGCTGGCGCTCTCGGATTCGCTGCTGGAGCTGGTGGAGCGGCCCGAGGGCATCGACGAGGAGCGGTTCAAACGGGCGATGGGACGGTTCGCCGCACGCCATCTCGCCCCCGGCGCACGCCCCGGGCACGAAATGTTCGCGGACCTCTTCCTGATCGTCGCCAGGTTCGGCCTCACCGTGCCGCCGGAGATCGCCGCCGCCTTCCGCTCGCTGGCCACTGTGGAGGGCTCGCTGGAGCGGCTGAACCCCGGCTTCGACATCGTCGAGGAGGCGCGCACCTTCGCCACCAACGAGCTCACCCGGCGGCTCTCCCCCAAGCAGCTGACCAGATCGCTCACGGACGAGGCGGCCGTCGTCCTGCCCATGCTGATGCGGCTGCCCCGGCGGCTGGAGCGCATCACCGGCGCCCTGGAACAGGGCCGGTTCAGCGTGGGCGTACGGCTGCTCGCGGACGAACGCGACCGCCGCTTCATCCGCGGCATCGTGCGCGACGTGCTGTTCGCCTTCCTCGGCGGGCTCGCCGGGCTGATGGGCATCATGCTGCTCTCCACCGACGGCGGGCCGCAGTTCGCCAACTCGCTGCGGCTCTTCGAGATCTTCGGCTACAACATGCTGCTGATCAGCTCGGTGCTGGTGCTGCGCGTCCTGTTCACGGTGGCCAAGACCGACCGGTGACGGGCGGTCCCGTCCCCGGCGAGGGACGGGACCGCGACGGCAGAAGCACGCCGCACAACCCGGGGCCTCCGCGGCGCGGCCCCCTCAGGGGCGTACGGGCCCGGGGACGACGGCGTACGGGCCCGGGGACGGCCCTCGGCGGGTGCGGGTCGGCCGCGCACGGGCGTACAGGCCCGTCGTCAGTCGCGTACGGGCGCGCGTACAGACGCTGGCTTCAGTCGCGTACGGGCGCGGGGTGGCTCTGCTGGAGGAGGTCGCCCAGCCGGTTCGCGGCGTCGAACACCGGCGCACCGAACCGCCGGAAGGCGACCGGGTCCATCCGGTCCGGTTCGCCGGACACCGACAGCGCCGCCACCACCCGGCCCGCGCCGATCCGTACCGGCACCGCGTACGCGACCTCGCCGGGAACCATCGCGTCGGCTCCTCTGGCCCAGCCCCTGCGACGCACCTGGGAGAGATGCGCCGCGGTGAACCGCGCGCCCCGCAACCCGGCGAAGATCTCCTCGGGTTCCTCCCAGGCCAGCAGCACCAGCGCGACCGCGCCGCCCGTCAGAGCTCGCGCGGTGCCGACCGGCGCCCGGTCGGCCCGATCGGTCGGGTCTGCGCCTGCTGACGCAACTGGTCGGTACGGACCGGCGGTTGGCCGCGTTCCGGCGCCCGGTCCGGTGCGGGCGGCCGGGAACGCCCGGTCCGTCGCAGCTGTGGGGGACATGGCAACGGCCGGGGGCGTGGCGCTTGGCTGAAACGTCGTGCGCGTCGGCTCCGCCGCAACTGCCCTGCCGGGGCGGGGTGTTCGGGCCGTACGGGTCGTGCCGCCCGTGCGTGCCGGGCGACCCGCGGGGGCGTCGGAGCCGGTCGCGAGGGCGTCGGCAAGCGCGGAGGTCCCGTCCGCTGGTGCGGCACTGTCCCCGAGGGAGGTGGCGTCGTCCAACGACGCGGGGGCGTCCTCACGGAGGGCGGGGGCGTCGTCCGAGGTGGCGACGCAGAGTTGTGCCCGGCCGCTGCGTCGCAGCACTCGGGCGTCGAGCCCGGTCAGCGCGTGGAGTTCGGCGAGCACCGGCACCGCCTCCTGGGCCAGCCGGTCGTGCCGCGCCTCCACCGACATCGAACCCAGCCGCGGGCCGAGAACGAAGCGTTTGCGGGAGTCGCGGGTGAGCAGGCCGAGGCGTTGCAGCGCCATCGCGATCCGGTAGGCGGTGGGCCGGGCGAGGCCGGAACGGGCGACCAGCTCGTTCAGCGGCGTCGGCGCCTGCTCGACGATTTCCAGCAGCGTGGACGCCTTGTCGAGGACGCTGATTCCGCTCGCCCACTCACGGGCCGGGGTCGGTGCGCTCATCCGCGCGCTCCCCCACCGCTGAGAACGACCGACCCGCAGCAGTGACCGCGGCTGCGACCGCGACTGCGACTGCGACTGCGACTGCGACTGCTCCGACGGATCTCGGTGCCGGATGCCATGGTGCGCCGGTTCCCCTCCCCGCGGGCCCGGGACCCTCTCGGCCCGCCGGTGCCCGTGACTCGCTCGTGGTGCCGTACCGGCCGTCAGTCCATCGCCGACGGCGCGTCCAGGGACACCACTTCGGTGCCCGGCGCGATCCTGCGGATCAGCCCCGCCATGGCGCGTCCCGGTCCCAGCTCCACCAGCCGGCGGCAGCCGAGCGTCTCGGTGAGCGTGCGCACACTCTCCTCCCACCGCACCGGCGAGGTGAGTTGGCGGGTGCCGTGGTCGGGCCAGTCGCAGTCGCCGTCGTGTGCCCGTGCGTCGATGTTGGCGACGACCGGCACGTGACGGGCGGCGAACCCGGTCTCCTTCAGCGCCAGCGTGAGCGCTTCGGCGGCGGGCGCCATGTACGGGCTGTGGAAGGCGCCGCCCACCTGCATCCGAATGAACTTCGCCCCGTACTCCGGCGCTTCCAGCGCCACCTGGCCGACCCCGTCGACCGAACCGGAAACCACCGTCTGGCCGGGGGCGTTGATGTTGGCGACCCAGACCTCCTCGCCCTTGGCGCGCACTGCGGCGACCAGTTCCTCCACCTTCTCCAGCGGAGCCGCCACCAGGGCGCCCATCGTGCCTCCGCCGTCCCGTGCCGCCTCCCGCATCGCCCGGCCGCGGGCCGCGACCAGCTTCGCGGCGGCGGGCACCGACAGCGCCCCGGCCGCGGTGAGCGCGGTGTACTCGCCGAGGCTGTGCCCGGCACAGGCGATCACCTCACCGCCCAGCGCGTCGCGGCGCACCGCCTCCGCATGGGCGATCAACGAGACGGTGAAAACCGAGAGTTGGGCGAGATCGGTCCGGCGCAGCGTCTCGGCAGGAGTGTCCAGCAGCAGCTCGGACAGGTCCTCGCCGACGACCTCCGAGACCTCCGCGACGATCGCCCAGGACGGGGTGTCCCTCCAGGGCTCGCCCATGCCCTGCTTCTGCGTCCCCTGTCCGGGGAAGACCAGGCCGATCTGCTGCTGACTCATGGGAGTGCCTTCCGCACGGAGTGGACCGAGAGGCGGGGGCCCGCTGCGAAGGATGTCGCGCAGGGCCCCCGCGAGGGGCGGCCTGGGGAATGAGCCGCCGGACGGGCACCTCCGGAAGCGGAGGTGCCCGTACTGGTGGCTCATCCAACTGCGCCGTGTCAGCGGGGGCAACGCCGCTTTCATGAAGCTGCGATCCCGGGCGGAAGGCGACATCTCACCCCTGTGGCCCGCTCGGCTGCCTGGGCACGGACGAGGAGGAGGGCAGCAGCCCGAGCTCCGCTGCCCGAACTCCCGCCTGGAAGCGCGAGTTGGCGCCGAGCAGCGCCATGATCTCGGCCACGTAGCGCCGGTAGGTCCGCACCGAGACGGTCAGCTCGCGCGCCGCGACCTCGTCGGTGACGCCCGCACGCAGCGCGCCGAGGATCTGCCGGCTGAGCACGGTGCGGTCCCGATCGCCGAAGATGCTGTGCTCGTCCG
The DNA here is from genome assembly GCF_018101125.2 of Streptomyces tardus. Taxonomy (GTDB): domain Bacteria; phylum Actinomycetota; class Actinomycetes; order Streptomycetales; family Streptomycetaceae; genus Streptomyces; species Streptomyces tardus. Next base: position 1,549,188 of record NZ_JAELVF020000001.1, read on the forward strand.
CGGGCAGCGAACTGTTCCAGATGCTCTCGAAGTACATCCGCATCGCCTGGAGCACCTCGGGCTCCTTGATCAGCGAAGCCCTGCGCGCTGCCGACGGCCCGGCCACCACCAGCGCGGTGGAACCGTCGGCGATCAGCACCTGGAGCGAGGGCAGCCGCACCACCCGTACGGCGATCGGCTTGGCCTTGCCCGACCCCTGCCGGGGAAACGACTCCTCGGCCAGCACCGGGGAGACCAACACCCGTGTGGTGACCGAGTCCTGAGCGCAGTTCAGCAGATCGCGCTCGGACCAGCCGGCCCCCTCCAGCCGCTCGCTGGAGCTCGGCACCCGGGAGTGCAGGATGTCGATCGTGTCCTCGGCCTGCTCGATCAGCTCCCGGGCGTAGGTCAGCACCTTCGCGTAGCTGCCGCTCACCGCGGTGATGAGCTGCTCCTGCCGGCTGCGGTCGCGGTGGATGACCATCGTCGACTCGATCAGCTCCTGCACCGTCAGCAACGCGTACTCCAAATCGTCCCCCGGTCTTCGGTGCACGTATCACTCCACTTGTTCGTCGAATGCGGTCGATTGCTGGGCTGCCGCGGCGGGTTACGACTGGGGCCGCGGACCGCCGCCGGTCACGGGCCGCCGCCGGTCACGGGCCGCCGCCGCGGCGGGTTCCGGCGGCAGCCGGGTGCGGGCGCGCCTGCGGCACACCGCGCCCGTCGGACGAGCGGCACAGGACGGGCGCCACGGCACGGACGCACGCCGCCCCGCGCACGCCGCCCCGCGCGCATCGGGTGCGGCACGGCGCGTCGCGGGCGTACGGGCTCAGTGCTCCTGTGGCAGCAGGCCGACCTCGACCGCACGCACTCCGGCGGCGAAACGGGAGGAGGCCTCCAACTCCCGCATGATCTCGGCGACATGACGACGGTAGGTGCGCAGCGAGACCTGCAGCTCGCGGGCCGCGGCAGCGTCCGTACGACCGGCCCGCATCCTCTCCAGGATGCGACGGGTCAGCTCGGTCCGCAGTCTGGGGCTCAGCTCCAGATGGTCGCCGAGCTTGCGCCCGCGCGACCAGACGCCGACGTAGAGCATCTCCATGGCGCTGACGGTGGCGGTGTCCGTGACGACCGCGGCGCCCTTTCCCGGCGACCGCAGAAAGGCGAACGACCCGTCCACCACGACGACTTCGCGCAGATCGTGGCGGAACACCCGTACGTCCGGGCGGCTGTGGAGCTGGGCGGAGGCGGCGTCGGCGGCAGTCGGCGTGCAGAGAATCCGCACGGACACACCGTCGGGTACGTGCCCGAGGCAGCGCAGTACGGCCTCGACGAAGCCGACCGAACCGCTGAAGGAGACGCTCACCGAGCGCCGGGCCCGGAAGATGAGCTGTTCCAGGGTCTCCGTGGTCACACCCGCGTCCGTCTGCATGACGCCGGACGCGGAAGGGCGCCGACGGTGCAGGGTGACGGTGGACTCGATCAACCGGCGGGCCTGGAGCAGGGTTTGCTCCAGGTGCGCCGCATGGCTCTGGGCCGCGGACCGCACCGGCACGCCGACCCTTGGACGTTCGAAAACTGTCTCAGTCATGTACTCCCCCGTGATGTACACAGCCTTGCGCTCACGCGCTCGCACTCGGCAACCCGTCGCAGTGTCCGATCCGTTACTACCGGACACAGTGATAAAAGAATTGAATGTGCGATTGCTTCGCACCAAACTTCCGACGAGCTGCCCGAGTGCGGTTCGCGACGACCGGTCGAGGACATTCCTGATGGCCCCAACCAAATCAGCTGCGAAGAATCGCAACTCCTGACCGGGAGTCAACCGTTACCGGTCTTTCACTGTCAACAAGCTGCACCTGCCCTCGGCGTGCACGGAACCGGTGCCCGATTCCGACGCGCCGGGCCACCGCACGACGGCCGAGCACGCCGCCACTGTCCTCAAGTGGCCATCTTCCCCCGAGCACCCCCGTCGGCCCCGACCAACGAGCTCCGGAACCGGGCCCCGACCGTTCACCCCAGCACATGACAGGTGTCATCACTTGGGTCGGTTTTTTACTGGCTGGTAGCCAGTCAACGTCTCCCCGCACCCCGCCCCAGTCCCGCACCAGACACCTGACGAGCAGGGCAGTCGGAGTGAAATTGCTGGTCGGCAGGGAACCGGAGCGTCACCGCGAAGGTTCAACGATCATGAACAGCACCCCCCGACGAGGACGGGACGGAGATCGCGAGAAACTTAGGTGTAGCAAACACTGCCGCTGGCAATCGCTTTCCGGCCCCTTCGCCTCCCCGCCCACCGGAAGCCCGGGCTCCCCTTCGCCGGCCGGAACGGAATTCCACATTCCGCGGTCGCGCGCGAGCGCACCTCACCAGACAAGTGACTCCCGGAGCCGCGGTGCCACCGCTCGGCATGGTGATGCCAGCCACCTCACACCAGGGTCACCCCAAAACACCCATAACGGTCAGGGCCATAACCGACCCCGGAGCGGATTTCCTCGTCTTTCCCGAGGGACCCGCACGACGGTCTCCCCGTCGGGAATCACGCGCGTGCAACTCGATGAGCCCCGCCGAGAGGAAGTCCCCTTCACTCGGTCGAGCGAAAAGAAATTGAACGCCAAAATAGTGTCGGGGCCACCTATCCCCTCTCGGTGATTCCGCCCCACAGCCCCGACTCCCCGTGCCCGCCCCCTCACGGAACGTCTTTCTCCTGAGCGGGTGTTCGACGGATCGTCGACATGTTGCCCGCACATTTCGGGTTGATGGACACCTCCTTGCATCCTTCCGGCCCCGAACAGGCCGCCCCACGGTCACCACCCGTGCGGCGAGCCGTAGCGGCGCGGCAGCACCGAAGGAACGACATGAGCCAGACCGTCGACGCCGCGACCGGCGGCCACACCTCGGACCAGCCCCAACAGGCCGAGCCCGCCTGGGCGTTCGAGACCAGGCAGATCCACTCCGGCGCCGTGCTCGACACCGGCGCACGCGCCACTCCGATCTACCAGACGACCTCGTTCGTCTTCGACGGCACGCAGCACGCCGCCGACCTCTTCTCGCTCGCCGAACCCGGCAACATCTACACCCGCATCCACAACCCCACCCAGAACGTCTTCGAGGAGCACGGCGCCGACATCGTGGTGCACTCCGCCACCAAGCTCCTCGGCGGCCACGGCACGACCATCGGCGGTGTCGTCGTCGACGGCGGCACCTTCGACTTCGGCAGGCACGCCGAACGCTTCCACGACTTCTCCGAGCCCGACCCCAGGTACCACGGGCTGCGCTACTGGCCCGACCTCGGTCCGAGTGCCTTCGCCGTGAAGCTGCGCGTCCAACTGCTGCGCGACCTGGGGCCCGCTCTCTCCCCGCACTCGGCATTCCTGCTGCTCCAGGGCGTCGAAACACTCAGCCTCCGGCTGGAACGGCACTCCGCCAACGCACAGCGGATCGCCGAGTGGCTGGAGCAGCGCGAGGAGGTCGCGGCCGTCCACTACCCGGGCTGCCGGGCAACCGCTGGTACGAGGCGGGCCGGCGCTATCTGCCGCAGGGCACCGGAGCGGTCCTCCTTCGAACCGCGCGACGGCGTCGAGGCCGGAAAACGCTTCGTCGACGCTGTGCGCCTCTTCAGCCATCTCGCCAACATCGGCGACGTCCGCAGCCTGATCATCCACCCCGCCTCCACCACCCACAGTCAGCTCACCGAGGAGCAGCTCACCGGCGACAGCCACCTCGCCGGAGCCGCCGGCCCGGGGCACCCCTCGCCCGGCTGGTGGGACGCCCTGGTCGGGCAGGGCCGCCCGCTGGACACCGCCCGCTGGACACCGACCGCTGGTTCGTCGTCGCCCCCAACGTCCTCGGCGGCTGCCAGGGCAGCCCCGGCCCCGCCTCCGCCAACCCCCTGCCGGGCGCCGGCGGCCGACCGTGGGGCAGCTCCTTCCCCCGCCTCACCCAGCGCGACCAGGTCGCCGCCGCGGCCCGGCTGGCCGACGCGCTCGGCATTGAACGCTGGCACTGCGTCATAGGCGGCTCCATGGGCGGCATGCGCGCCCTGGAGTGGGCCGCGACCGCCCCCGACCGGGTGCGCGCGCTGTGCCTGCTCGCCTGCCCGGCAGCCGCCTCCGCCGAACAGATCGCCTGGGCGTCGCTCCAGATCCGCGCCGTGCGCGACGACCCCGGCTGGCACGGCGGCGACTACCACCGACTGCCCGCCGGCCACGGCCCCCACCGCGGTCTCGGCCCCCACCGCGGACTCGGCACCGCGCGCCGCATCGCCCACTTCACCTACCGCACCGAACCCGAGCTCCAGACGCGCTTCGGCCGCGCCGCCCAACCCGGCGAGGACCCCGCCCGCGGTGGCCGCCACCAGGTGGAGTCCTATCTGGACCACCAGGCGGACAAACTGGTGCGCCGCTTCGACGCCGGCAGCTACGTGACGCTCGCCGAGGCCATGAACACCCACGACATCGGACGCGGACGCGGCGGTACGACGGCAGCCCTGCGCCGGCTGCACACGCCCGCACTCGTGATCGGCGTCGACACCGACCGGCTCCACCCGCCCGCCCAACAGGCCGCGTTGGCCGCCGCGACACCCGGTGCCGAACTCCGCCCGGCTGCGCTCCGACCACGGCCACGACGGCTTCCTGGCGGAGACCGAACAGGTCGGCGCTCACCTCCGCGAGGTGCTCTCCCGCTGAAGCGAGGCGCTGTCCCGCTGCGCTGCACGCGTACCGAGCATTCCCCGCAGCTGCGTACTGAGCGCCGCACCCGCCGCGGTCAGGAACACCAGGCCGTACACCAGTTGGAGGACCACCACGATGCGCGCCGTCTGCCCCGTGGCGACGACATCGCCGTAGCCGACAGTGGTCAGCGTGACCATCGTGAAGTAGAGCGCGTCCAACCGGGTCTCGAGCCCGCTCATCTCGCCCGGGTACCGCGACAGGGCGAAGTACCCCGCGGCGAAGATGTGCACCGAGACCATCATCAGCACCGGGATCACGAAGCCGGGCCGGGCCGTCGACCGCTCCAGCAGCACGTCCCGGATCTGCCACACCAGGAGCCCCGCCACCGCGCCCAGCGCCCCCACGAACACCGCCCAGCTCGCCGTCGGCCGGTGCGGACCGAAGTGGTGCAGCGGCAACAGGAAGTACCCCGCCAGCAGCAGTACGCACAGCAGCACGGCCACACTCCACGGCCGCACCCGCCAGAACAACGGCCGCCCCGGGCGCAGCCGCCCGGCCACCGGGCGCACCCGCCGCAACGGCACGTCCCGCCGGCGCACGTCCCGCTGCCGCACGTCCCGCCGGCGTCCCTCCTCCCGGCGCACCTCCTGCCGGCGCATGTCCCACTTCCGCACGTCCCGCTGCCGCACGTCCCGCCGGCGTCCCTCCTCCCGGCGCACCCGCCAGAACAACGGCCGCCCCGGGGGTCGCCGGCGCGAGGGGCCGGGAGCCGAACGGACGCGGAAAGACACGACCGACCTCCGGGTAGCCGTGGGCCCCGGACCGAACGAGTGGGACCTCCGAAACGGATCTTCGATGTGCCGGGACAGATGGCGGGGCAGCACGCCAGACCCCCATCCGCCGCTGACCCGAGCAGCTGTCCGCACCCGCAAGGGCCGCAGGGCCGCCAACTCCCGTCGGATTCGCAGCAGTTCGGGAGCCAACGAGTTAAGCCCCGAGCATCGACCGCCCTGCGCCGGGCAGGCAGCGCACATCCGGTACCGGGCCGTCCGCGGGCCTGCCCGAACCGGGCCCGTCGCTCGACCGATCCACGCCCCGACAACGAGTCAGGGGCCTGACCCGCTTTCGCGGATCAGGCCCCTGATCTCTGTTTCTTCTGTCGGGGTGGCGGGATTCGAACCCACGACCTCTTCGTCCCGAATGAGGTCCGAGCGTGATCGTCAACAGGCTGGATCGGTAAACGGACTGGTCAGAGGCTCGGAGTTAGCTGGCCTGGCATGGCCTCGGGGGGTCTCTGGGAGAAGATCATCTCCCAGATTTCTCCCAGGCGGGTGGCCGCTCGGCTGTAGGAGCCGATCCGTACTGGGGTCGCTTCGCACATAGCTGTGTGAACAAGCCAACCGGAACTACTTCCGTAGGCGCCGGCTCCGCCATACCCCCGGCGCGAAAGGCTCCACATCACCAAGACTGGTTGTATGCCGAAGCCTGGACCGTTGCCTGCTGAACTCATCCCTGACTGCTCCAAGTTGGAGGATTTCAACGCCGCCTATCGCAAGGCCAAGAGCGTTCGTGTGCTGTTCGGGTGCGTGTCAACCGCTAGCCAAGGCACATGGACGGCCAGAGCCGATGTGTGGAGCGCTCCGGTCTGGCCTGTCTCACAAGAGCGACAAGATCTGCTGAACAGGGCCATTGCGGGGCTGGTAGCCCAGGATCTGGCCCGCACCGGTACGACGGGCTCGGAGTACCTCACGGTGTCCGGCCTGGAGAGTGAAGCCCTGGCGCGCCGCGAGGCAGGTGCTAGAGCCAGGTACCGATCCGTCCACAGAGACTGCCGACCCTGCGATTCACTCCAGTCTCACGAGAGCCGTCCAGCTGCTGCAGGACGCCTACAACGACTTGGACTCCACGAGTGCGCAGGCATCCCGGCTCAGCGCTCTTCAAGGTGCACACCACGCGCTGGCGGGCGCAGCGTTGGCCATGTTCGCCATGGAACGGCAGATCAGCCAAGCCGAACGGGGCCACCAGGATTCAGCTGACGTCGTGAACGATTGACCCTTCTCAGCACATCGGCCTTCAGAGCGGACACATTCCACCCAGCCTCACGTCCGAATCCCGTCGTAACGGCTCCACGCCTTTTCAAGCGCATCCAAGGCGCCTTCGCAGGCGTTCATGGCGTCGAGGTGCTCGGACCTTGGCGAGCACCGGATACATCATCACGAGCAGGCCGAGCGCGATGGGCAGCGAGACACCGGTGACGGTGACCTTCGCGAGCGCATCGCCGAGGCCGGGCACGAGGCGACCCAGTCCGAGGCCGGCTGCCATCGCGATCAGAATCCACACCGCGAGGAACCGGTCCAGGAACGACAGCCGCCGGGCGACCGGCCCCTCGGGCACCTCTGGGGCGGCCGGTTCGGCGTTCATGAGGCGGCCCCGGCCGGCGTCGCCTCGGACAGCGGCTGTCCCGCGGGACGGGTGAGAGTCGCCGCGAGCCGGTCGGTCATCTCCGGCAGCAGCCGGTAGTACACCCACGTCCCGCGCCGTTCGGAGCCGATGAGCCCGGCCTGCTTCAGCAGCTTCAGGTGATGGGAGATCGTCGGCTGCGACAGGTCGAAGGCCGGGGTGAGGTCGCAGACGCAGACCTCCCCGCCTGCACGCGAGGCGATCATCGACAGCAGCCGCAGCCGGACCGGATCGCCCAGCGCCTTGAACACCTTGGCCAGCGCCTCAGCCTGACCATCGTCCAGCGGGGCGGCCAACAGGGCCGGGCAGCACCCCTCGACGCCGTCCCGGCCGAGCACCACGAGCTCTTGTTTCGACATGCTTCTATATTGACATTCATCGATGCGCGTCGCAAGGTTGTATCGACAAACATCGATTCACTAGATCCGGGGAGACCGCCATGTCCCGTGCCCAGCTCGCACTCAATGTCGCCGACCTCGAAGCGTCGGTCACCTTCTACTCCAAGCTCTTCGGCGTCGAACCCACCAAACGCCGCCCCGGCTACGCGAACTTCACCATCACCACCCCGCCGCTCAAACTCGTCCTCATCGAGGGCGAGCACGGACAGGAAACCCGCTTGGACCACCTCGGAGTCGAGGTGGAGACCACCGACGAGGTCACGGCCGCCACCACCCGCCTCAAGGACGCCGGACTCGCGACCTTCGAGGAGAACGACACCTCCTGCTGCTACGCCCTCCAGGACAAGGTCTGGGTACACGGCCCCGGCAAGGAGCCTTGGGAGGTCTACGTCGTCAAGGCCGACGCCGACCAACTGGGGAAGAGCGCCGCAATCGGCAGCAACGCCTGCTGCTCCGATCAACCGGAGGCCACCGCGACCGCACCGTCGGCTGCGAACTGCTCCTGCGGCAGTTGAGGCGCTACACACGCAGTGCCGGATGGGGCGGGCCTGGACGGGCCCACCCGTCCGGCTCGAGCGTCGCCGATCAGCGCCATGGAAGCAGTACGTGTTCTCCGGTCCTGGAATGGTCGAGGAAGGACGGACCGGAGCGCGGCTGGGGTTCGTTCGTGGCGGTCTACCCGTTCAGAGCGCCGCTCGAATGACCCCCGGACCTCCCCTCGGGCCCCGATCGCCTGCTCAAGCCGCTGCGAGACGAGGCCGCCCGGCGAAGAACTCGTAGTCTTCGCCGGCATTTCGCCACGGGAGGCACACACACGCCAGGCCGGTTCTCTCGTGCAGAGAGAACCGGCCTGACGTGGTGTTACATCTGTCGGGGTGGCGGGATTTGAACCCACGACCTCTTCGTCCCGAACGAAGCGCGCTGCCAAGCTGCGCCACACCCCGAAGCAACGAGCACTACTTTAGCCCACGGTCGCGCTGAGGCGAAATCCGGTTTCGCAGGCGGTGGAGGAGCGCTCGTGCGCTGGTCAGCGGGGTCGTTCGGTGAGGGTGAGGAGGGTCGCTTCGGGCGGGCAGGCGAACCGGATCGGGGTGTAGCGGTTGGCGCCGCAGCCCGCGGAGACGTGCAGATAGGAGCGGCGGTCGCCGACGCGGTGGTCGGAGAGGCCGCTGACCCGTGCGGTGTCCAGGTCGCAGTTGGTGACCAGCGCGCCGTAGTACGGGATGCGGAGCTGGCCGCCGTGCGTGTGCCCGGCGAGGATCAGCGGGTAGCGGGCAGCGGTGAAGGCGTCGAGCACGCGCAGGTAGGGCGCGTGGACGACGGCGAGGGAGAGGTCCGCGTCCGGGTCCGGTCCGCCTGCGACCTCGCTGTAGCGGTCACGCTTGATGTGCGGGTCGTCGAGCCCGGTGAGGGCCAAGTGGCCGTGTTCGAGCTTGAGTTCACCGCGGGCGTTGGTGAGGCCGACCCACCCGGCGGCGTCGAAGGCGTCGCGCATCGGCTCCCACGGGTTGTGGACGGCGCCGACGACGGGCTGGTTGCCGTTGAGGCCGTGGCGACCGCTCGCCTTCTCGACCAGATAGCGGCCGGGGTTGCGCAGCCTCGGCCCGTAGTAGTCGTTGGAGCCGAAGACGTACGTGCCGGGGAACTCCATGAGGGGTTCGAGCGCGTCCAGCAGCTCGGGCACGGCGTGCGGGTCGGAGAGGTTGTCGCCGGTGTTGACGACGAAGTCGGGCCGCAGGCCGGCCAGGGACTGCAACCAGCGGCGCTTCTTCGTCTGCCCCGAGACCATGTGGATGTCGGAGACGTGGAGCGCCCGCAGGGGCTTCATCCCTGGCGGCAGCACGGGGACCGTGACCCGCCTCAGCCGGAACGAACGGGGCTCCACGAGCGTCGCGTAGCCCACACAGGCCGCGCCGAATGCCGTGATGCCGAGAGGTACTCCATATCGCGCACGCATTCGTCAATGGTCGCAGAAGCGGCGGGTGCCCTCACCCCGCGCCCCGGCACCCGGGCCTCGCCCTACGGCGCCCCGCGCCCCGTACCGGCCCACCGCTGGGCGGACCGGCCCGCGCTGCCCAGTCCGCGCCGCACGCGGCGTCGGCCCGCGCGCACGTCGCGAAGCCCGGCCCGTACGCGCGACAGCAGGGACGGCCCCGGAC
>NZ_JAELVF020000001.1:1558998-1562884 GCF_018101125.2 Streptomyces tardus
GTATATCGGTACGCCGCTCGGGCGGCTGCTGGCAGACTGACCGCCATGACCACGCTCAAGTCCACACTCCAGGACGACCTGACCACAGCGATCAAGGCGCGCGACGAGCTCCGTTCCGCCACGCTGCGGATGACGCTCACCGCGATCACCAAGCAGGAGGTGGCGGGCACCGAGGCCCGTGAACTCACCGACGACGAGGTGCAGAAGGTGATCGCCGGAGAGGCGAAGAAGCGTCGCGAGGCAGCGAAGGCCTTCGCGGACGGCGGTCGCGAGGAGCAGTCGACGCGCGAGCTGGCCGAGCACGAGGTGCTCGCCGCCTACCTGCCGCAGCAGCTGACCGACGAGGAGCTGAACGTCCTGGTCGCGGACGCGGTGGCGGAGTCCGGCGCCGAGGGGCCCAAGGCCATGGGCGCGGTCATGAAGATCGTCAACCCCAAGGTCGCCGGGCGGGCCGAGGGCGGTCGCGTTGCCGCCGCGGTGAAGCGGGCACTCGCGGGCTGACCGACTGCCGCGCACCGCACGGGAGTTCCGCCGCCGCGCCCGCCGGGGCCGTACGGACTCCTCCGGGGCGTACGGACTCCTCCGGGGCCGTACGGAAGGCCGGGCGCGCTCCGGCAGGGGCGCTCGGCGGGGCGGAGAACCGCTTGCGGGAAGAAGAGGAGGGGCGTCCGCCCACCGGATGGTGAGCGGACGCCCCTCCTTCTGTTTGCCTTCACGCTCCTGCCCCTCGGCCGGTCGGCCCGGTCGGCGGGAGCGGCCGGTCAGCGACCCGCCGGCAGGCGCGGGCGGTCAGCGGGGTGCGGGCCAGCCGGGGCCGCCGCCGTCGCCGCCGCCGATCCAGCCGCCACCGCCGTTTCCGCCGCCGTCACCGCCGCCGATCCAGCCACCGTTGTCGCCGGGCGGGCGCGGACGGTCGGGCGGACGATTGTCGTCGCGGTCCCGCCGGTCGCCCTCGTCGTCACCGTCGCCCTCGTCGTCGCCGTCGTCGTCCTTGTCCTTGTCGCCGCGCGGGACCTTTATCGACTCGAACTTGGGCTTCTCCGCGCCGTCCAGGGCGCCGGTCATCGCCGCGCGCCAGATCGGGCCCGGCAGTCCGCTGCCGCTGACCTTGTCGTAGAACTGGCCGCCGATCGTCAGGTTGAACATCTCGACGCGCTGCGCCCCGTCGGAACCGACCCACACCGCGGTGGACAGGTTCGGGGTGTAGCCGACGAACCAGGCGTCGCGGCGGCGCTCGGTGGTACCGGTCTTGCCCGCGTTGTCCCGGCCGGAGAGGCCGACGGTGGCGCCGGTGCCGTCCTCGACGACGCCCTTGAGCATCTGGTTGACCGAGTCGGCGGTCTTCTCCGACATCGCCCTGCTGCACTGCGTCTTGGGCGGACGCAGCTGGTTGCCCTTGGCGTCGGTGACGCCCTCGATGGCCACCGGCGTGCAGTACGTACCGCGGTTGGCGAAGGTGGCGTAGGCGTTGGCCATGTGGAGCGGGGTGCTCTCCAGACCGCCGAGGCCCATGGACGGCTTGGGCTCCAGCTGCTTGCCGGTGCCCGAGCGCACGCCCATCCCGGTCGCCATCTTCGCCGTCTCGCACATGCCGGTCTTGCGGAGCAGGTCGATGGAGTAGGTGTTGACGGACTTGCCGAGCGCGCTGGTCATGTCCCAGGTGCCGGTCATGTCCTTGCGCTCGTTCTGGACGCTGTACTTCCCGGTGCCGTAGCGGGAGTTGTCGCAGTTGCGGAAGTCGGCGTTGTCGAACTCGGTCTTCCACGGGCTGCTGTAGGTGTCCGCCGGGTCGACGCCCTTCTCCAGCGCCGCCGCGGCGATGATCGGCTTGAAGGTGGAGCCGACCTGGAACCCGAGCGTCGTACCGCCCATGGTGTTGTCGACCGCGAGGTTCAGCACGGTCTCGTGCTGGTTCGGGTCCGTGCCGTACGGGCGGGACTGGGCCATGGACTGGATGCGCCCGGTGCCCGGCTCGACCGAGACGACGGAGGCGGCGACCTCGTCCTCCTTGTTGACCTTGCCGGTGGCGGCCTCGCCGGCGGCTTTCTGCGCCTTGGGCGAGAGCGTCGTTCTGATCGTCAGCCCGCCCTCGCGCCAGCGGGCGGCGCGCTCCTTGTCCGTCTTGCCGAACGCCTCGTTGGTGAGGAACTGCTGGCGGACGTAGTCGCAGAAGAAGCCCGCGTTCAACTCGGCGGTGATGCAGCCGTTGCGCGGGGTGCTGACCTTCAGACCGAGCGGGGTCTCCCTGAGCTTGGCGAGCTGCGCGCGGCTGATGTCCCCGTTGGCCGCCAACCGCCCCAGCACGACGTTGCGGCGCTTGAGGCCCTCCCCCTCGTCGTTGATCGGGTCGTAGCGGCTGGGCGACTGCACGATCCCGGCGAGGAGCGCGGCCTCCTGGACTTCGAGGTCCTTGGCCGGCTTGGAGAAGTAGCGCTGGGAAGCCGCCTCGACGCCGTAGGTCTGCTGACCGAAGAAGGTGATGTTGAGGTAGTTCTCCAGGATCTGGTTCTTGGAGAGCTCCTGCTCCAACTCGATGGAGTACTTCAGCTCCTTGATCTTGCGCCCGATCGTCTGCTTGGTGGCCTGGGCGACCTTCTCCTGGTTGTCGCCGGCCTCCTCGACGAAGACGTTCTTCACGTACTGCTGGGTGAGCGTGGACGCGCCCTCGGACACCTCGCCGGACTGGGCGTTGCGGTTGAGCGCGCGCAGCACGCCCTTGAGGTCGACGGCGCCGTGCTGGTAGAAGCGGGCGTCCTCGATGGCGATGATCGACTTCCGCATCCACGGGGACATGTCCTCGAGCGGGACGACCGTGCGGTTGCGGGAGTAGACGTCGGCGATCAACCCGCCCTCGGCGTCCAGGATTCGGGTCTTCTGGCTGAGCGCCGGCTGCTTCATCACGGCGGGGATGTCGCCGAATCCGTCCGCGGTGCCCTTTGCCGCGAGGCCGATCGCACCGACCGCAGGGAGCGCGATGCCCGCGGCCACCGCGCCGGCCAGCACGCTGACGCCCAGGAACTTCGCCGCCTGCTGGGTCGGCGACAGTCCGCCGCCGGAGCGCTTGTTAGCCATGTTCGCAAGCCTACGTTCTCAATCGCCGGACAGAGGTGCGTCAGCTCGCCTACTCTGGCGTACACGTCCGGGGGTCGCCTCGTACATCTCTTCGCGTCACTCCAGTGAGTGATGAGAGCTGTACCGAATTGTCGCTCTTCAGCGACCGCACGCCCGTCACCCACGCGCGCCGACCGGGGATTCACACCCCAACTGTCCCATCCGGACCTGAAGTTGGACACGCGCCACCCTCACTCCGGTGGGTGATCCGCCGCGCACCCATAGTCCGATCGGGCCATTCAAGATTGGGCCGGTCGGGGGTGTTGTCAGTTGCTCGCTTTCCGTAACGTCCTCAACTGGCGACGGTGCATATGCCGTTAGTCGCCGTGGGGGAGCCTCAAATCGGGAGAGGACGGCACCAGCAAATGAGCAGCTGGGTTACCGACTGGAGTACGCAGGCAGCCTGCCGTACGACAGATCCGGACGAACTATTCGTGCAGGGTGCGGCACAGAACAGGGCGAAGGCGGTGTGCACCGGATGTCCGGTGCGGACCGAGTGCCTGGCCGACGCCCTCGACAACCGCGTGGAGTTCGGCGTGTGGGGAGGTATGACCGAGCGGGAACGACGCGCCCTGCTGCGCCGACGTCCGACGGTCACCTCCTGGCGGCGACTCCTGGAGACGGCCCGCGCCGAGTACGAGGGGTACGCCGTGCCCTTCGAGGAGGTGTGCGCGGCGGAGGACGTCCCACGGGTCGCGGCCTCGGCTCGCTGACCCCGCCCGACGGGAGCACCGGCTTCCGCGTGCGCCCCGCGTAACGCACCGCCCGATGTCGG
>NZ_JAELVF020000001.1:1562956-1578346 GCF_018101125.2 Streptomyces tardus
CGTACGGAGTGCGCCCGGCGCCCGGCGAGCGCCTCTGCCCGCCGGGCGCCGGGCGAACGGCCGCCGGGCCTACGCCCCTGGCCGGCTACCGCGTGGGCGGCCGAGTCGGCGCTGCCGACGACGACCGGTCGGAGGGCGGCGGGTCGGCAGGTGACTGGTCCGCCAGGCATTCGCCCACCTCGCGCAGGCCCGTCAGGTCGTGCACATCGCCGGGCAGTGCAGGCACCTCTGCCACCGGCACCTGCGGATGCAGCGCGGTGAAGCGGTCCCTGGCGCGCCGCTCCCGTGCGATCACCCGCATCCGCTCGGCGTGCAGCCGCAACAGCCCCGCCGCGTCCGCCTCCACCACCGCCGGATCCGTACGCGTCGTGTCGGCCGTACGTTCCTGATCCGCCGTACGTTCCTGATCCGCCGTACGCGTCGTGTCGGCCGTACGCGTCGGACCGTCCTTGCCCGCCGGCCCGCCGGTGCGTGGCGGGTCGGGCTCCGTGCCGGACGCACCGGAGTCCGCGGGCGCGCGGGACGTGTCCGCGGGCTCCTGGAGCAACTCCGCTGCGGCCAGGGCCCGTTCGGCACCCAGGCCGTCCGCGCCGCTGCCGTGCACCCGGTTCAGCACGAGCCCCGCGAGCGGCATCCGGTCCGCCGCGAGCCGCTCCACGAAGTACGCCGCCTCGCGCAGCGCGTCCCGCTCCGGTGCGGCCACCACGACGAACGCCGTGCCCGGCGCCTGGAGCAGACGGTAGGTGGCCTCGGCACGCTGCCGGAAGCCGCCGAACATCGAGTCCATCGCACCGGCGAAGGTCTGCACGTCCTTCAACAGGCCGGTGCCCAGCACCTTTCCGAGCACGCCCGTCACCGCGGAGAGCCCGCTCATCCCGAGGTTGACGAAGCGCATGCCCGCGCGCCCGCCCGCCCTTGCCGGAGCCGACAGCACCCGGATCAGCCTGCCGTCGAGGAACGAGCCCAGCCGGTTCGGCGCGTCCAGGAAGTCCAGCGCGGAGCGGCTGGGCGGGGTGTCGACCACGATCAGGTCCCACACCTCCTGGCCGCGCAGTTGCCCGAGCTTCTCCATCGCCATGTACTCCTGGGTGCCGGCGAAGCCGGCGGAGAGCGACTGGTAGAAGGGGTTGTCCAGAATGGCGCGGGCCCGCTCGGGATCCGCGTGCGCCTCGACGATCTCGTCGAAGGTGCGCTTCATGTCGAGCATCATGGCGTGAAGTTCGCCGCCGAGGGACTCGTCGATGCCGGCGACCCTGCGCGGTGTGTTGTCCAGTTCGGTCAGGCCCATCGACTGGGCCAGCCGGCGCGCGGGGTCGATGGTGAGGACGACGACTTTCCGGCCGCGTTCGGCCGCTCGCACCCCGAGCGCTGCGGCGGAGGTGGTCTTGCCGACCCCGCCCGAGCCGCAGCAGACGACGATCCGGGTTTCGGGGTCGTCGATCAGCGGGTCCATCTCCAGCACCGGCGGCTGCTTGAGGGTCATCGCGGCACCCCCTGCTCCCGCAGCCGCTCGGCGAGCGTGTAGAGCCCCGCCAGGTCCACTCCTTCGGTCAGCATCTCGAACTCCTTGGTGTCCAGCCCGAAGTCCGCCACCTCGGCACGGCGTTCCGCCTCGGTCGCCACCCTGGCGGTGTGCTCCAGCGCCTCGCGCAGCAGCGGTTCGACCAGCCGGTCGGCCTTGCCGCCCCGCCGGGCGCCGCCCAGCCCTGCGGTCGCGAACGCCTTCGCCAGCGCCGTGCGCCCCGCACCGGCCGTGTACCGGGCCGGGTCGAAGTCCGGGGGCAGCAGGCCGGAACGCGCCGTACTGACCATGTTGACCAGCACGGAGCCGACCGGCAGGCCTGCGCGGCGCAGTTCCCCGATGCCGTCCGCGGTCTCCTGCACCGGCATCTCCTCCAGCAGCGTCACCAGGTGCACCGCGGTCTCCGGGGATTTGATCACCCGCATCACGGCCTGTGCCTGGTTGTGGACCGGGCCGACCCGCGCCAGTCCCGCCACCTCGTCGTTCACCCCGAGGAAGCGGGTGATGCGGCCGGTGGGCGGGGCGTCCATGATCACCGCGTCGTAGCGGAACTCACCGGATCGGGTACGGCGTCGTACGGCCTCGCACGCCTTCCCGGTCAGCAGTACGTCCCGCAGGCCGGGGGCGATGGTGGTGGCGAAGTCGACGGCTCCGACGCGGCGCAGCACCCGGCCCGCGCTGCCGAGCTTGTAGAACATCTGGAGGTAGTCGTAGAGCGCCTGCTCCGGGTCCATCGCCAGCGCGTACACCTCGCCGCCGCCCGGGCCCACGGCAATCCGCCGCTCCTCGTAGGGCAGTTGCTCGGTCTCGAAGAGCTGTGCAATGCCCTGGCGCCCCTCGACCTCGACGAGGAGCGTGCGCCGGCCCTCCTCCGCGAGAGCGAGCGCGAATGCCGCGGCGACCGTCGTCTTGCCGGTGCCGCCCTTGCCGGTGACCACATGGAGCCTGCTCACCCTGCGAGCCTAACCACGGTCCGGCACGGTCTACCCTCTGACCATGACAAAATGGGAGTACGTAACCGTGCCGCTGCTCGTACACGCCACGAAGCAGATTCTGGACACCTGGGGCGAGGACGGCTGGGAGCTGGTTCAGGTCGTGCCCGGGCCGAACCCGGAGCAGCTGGTGGCCTACCTCAAGCGGGCCAAGCAGTGAGTGCCGTCGAGGCACGACTGGCCGAGCTGGGCCTGACTCTTCCCGAGGTCGCCGCACCGCTGGCGTCCTACGTGCCCGCGGTGACGACCGGCACCTCTCCGACGTACGTCCACACCGCGGGCCAACTGCCGCTGGTGGACGGCAAGCTGGCGGAGACGGGCAAGGTCGGCAGCGAGGTCTCGCCGGAGCGGGCCAAGGAGCTGGCCGCGATCTGCGCGCTGAACGGCCTCGCCGCGGTGAAGTCCGCGATCGGGGACCTGGACCGGATCGCCAGGGTGGTCAAGGTGGTCGGCTTCGTCGCCTCGGCACCGCACTTCACCGGCCAGCCCGGTGTGCTCAACGGCGCGAGCGAGCTGCTCGGCGAGGTCCTCGGCGAGAAGGGCGTCCACGCGCGCAGCGCGGTGGGTGTCGCGGTGCTGCCGATCGACGCCCCGGTCGAGGTCGAGCTCCAGGTCGAGCTGGCCGACTGACCCGGCACCGCGCCCCGGCGGCGCGCCCCGGCAGCGCGGAACGCCGGCGGTAGGACGCCTCGGCCGCACCGCGGCGGGGGCGCCTCGCCGGTACCGGCCCCGGGCCGGGCGGCCCGGGGCGAGCCGGCCGGTCGAGCCTTCGGGTCGAGCCGGCGGCGGGCGGGGCTCGGCGCGGGTTCGGGCGGTCTTCACCGGGCCCGCACAATGGACGCATGACCGATGACACTTCGTCCATTCCGCCCTGGGAGCAGCGCTTCCGCGCCCCCCGCGTCTCGTTGCCCGAGTGGGCCGAGGACGCGCCGTCCCGGTCGCTGTTCGTCTCGAACGCGACCGGGACCTTCGAGCTCTACACCTGGGACCGCGACAGCGACCGCCGCAGCCAGGCGACCCGGCGTCCGAACGGCACCACCTTCGGCACCCTCTCCCCCGACGGCGAGTGGCTGTGGTGGTTCGCCGACACCGACGGGGACGAGTTCGGCGTGTGGCGCCGCCAGCCGTTCGACGCGGCAGTGGAGGGCGCGGGCGCGGACTTCGTCTCCGGATCCGACGTGGACAGCGCCTCCGAGCCCGCCGTCGCGGGGCTGGAGCCCTCCTACCCCTCGGGCCTGGCGATCGGCCGGGACGGTACGACGGTCGTGGGCCGCTCCACCGACACCGACGGCAGCACGATCCATGTGCTGCGCCCCGGCGGCGAGTTGAGGGAGATCTACCGGCACCAGGAGTCGGCGGGCGTGGGCGATCTCAGCCACGACAGCGATCTGCTGGTCATCGAGCACACCGAGCACGGCGACGCGATGCACTCCGCTCTGCGGGTGGTCACCCTGGACGGCGAGACCGTCGCCGAGCTGGACGACACCGAGGGCGGCACTCGCGAACTCGGCCTGGCGGTCCTCGGCTTCGTACCCGTGGCGGGCGACAGCCGGCTGCTCGTCGGCCACCAGCGGCGCAACCGCTGGGAGCCGCTTGTCTGGGACCCCCGCACCGGCGAGGTCACCGAACTCGACATCGATCTGCCCGGTGATGTCAGTGCCGAGTGGTACCCCGACGGCAGCGCCCTGCTGATCGCCCACGGCCACCAGGCGCGCAGCGACCTGTGGCGGTTCGAGCCGGACACGGGTTCGCTGCTGCCGGTTCCCACCCCGAAGGGCACCGTCTCGGGCGCCGGTGCGCGGCCGGACGGTTCGGTGGAGTACGTCTGGTCCTCGGCCGCGGAGCCGCCGGTCGTGCGCTCCACCGAGGGCGGGGTCGTGCTCGACCCGCCGGGCCCCCGGGCGCCGGCTTCGGTGCCGGTGGAGGACGCGTGGGTGGAGGGCCCCGGCGGCACCATCCACGCACTGGTGCAGCGGCCGGAGGGCGAGGGCCCGCACCCGACGATCTTCGAGGTGCACGGCGGGCCGACGCACCACGACAGCGACTCCTTCGCCTCCGACCCGGCGGCCTGGGTCGACCACGGCTTCGCGGTCGTACGGGTCAACTACCGCGGCTCGACCGGCTACGGCCGGGAGTGGACGGACGCACTCAAGCAGCGCGTCGGGCTGATCGAGCTGGAGGACGTCGACGCCGTACGGCGGTGGGCGGTGGACAGCGGTCTGGCCGACCCGGAGCGACTGGTGCTCTCGGGCGCCTCCTGGGGCGGCTATCTGACGCTGCTCGGGCTCGGCACCCAGCCCGAGCACTGGGCGGTCGGGCTGGCCGTGGTGCCGGTCGCGGACTACGTGACGGCCTACCACGACGAGATGGAGGCCCTGAAGGCGATGGACCGCACGCTGCTGGGCGGCAGCCCCGAGGAGGTGCCGGAGCGCTACCGCGAGTCCTCGCCGATCACGTACGTCGACGCCGTACGGGCGCCGGTGTACATCTCCGCGGGTCTCAACGACCCGCGCTGCCCGATCCGTCAGGTGGAGAACTACGTCGACCGGCTCAAGGAGCGCGACCACCCGCACGAGGTGTACCGCTACGACGCCGGGCACGGCTCGCTGGTGGTGGAGGAGCGGATCAAGCAGGTCAGGATGGAGCTGAGCTTCGCGCTGCGGCACCTTCCGGAGCGCTCGACCCGCTGACGCCGACGCCCGTCGGCCGGTCGCAAGCCTCCGGCCGGTCGGCGGTCTCCGGCGCGAGTGCCGCTCGGGACGAGTGCCGCTCGGGGCGGTGCTGCCAGGGGGTCAGCCTCTGGCTGTGCCGGCCGGGCTGCCGCTCTCGGCGTCGGCCGAGTTGTCGTCGGTCTCGGTCTCGGTCTCGGGCTCGGGCTTGGGCTTGGCTGCGGGCTCGGGCTTCGTCTCGGCCTCCGCGGGCGGTGCGGGCTGCTTCGCGGTGCCCGGCGGCGGGGTGACGATCCCCATGGCGGCATCCCTGGCGACCTCGACGTCGCGCCGGAAGAAGCGGAACCACATGAACGCCACGAAGGCGGCGAAGACAAACCACTCGGCCGTGTAGCCGAGGTTCTGGAACGCCTTCAGATCGAGTCCGGTGTCCTTCGGGGCCACCGGCGGCACCGCCTTCAGCGGCTGCGGCAGCTGCTCGGGGTCGACGACGGTGATCCAGGCGTTGTACACGTCGTAGGGCACCAGGTTGACCAGCGAGGCCGCGCTGATCCGGTCCAACTGCCCGGCGGGCAGCCCGGTCTCGCCGCCGGTGGTCTCGGAGGACTGGAGCGCACCGCTGACCGTGACCTCGCCGCGCGGCGGCGCCGGTACGTTCTCCGGCGCCGGCTCTCCTGCCAACCAGCCGCGCACGACCGGCAGCACGCGTTCGCCGTCACCGTCGGCGCCCTCGATCGGGCCGCCGTCGTCGGTGCGCAGCAGAGTGACGACGTAGCTGCCCCGCTCGCCCTCCAGCGTCCGGCCCGGGGACAGGAACTGGTGCTCGGTGTCGTAGGTGCCGCGTGCCTCGGCGACCTTGCCCGAGGTCTGCTTGTCGACCGGCATCAGCTGGGCGAGCGGCTTCGCACGCTGCTGGGCGATCTGCTCGGTCCGGCTCTCCCGTTCCCGGTGGCTCGCGGCCCTGTCCTCGAAGCGGGAGAGCTGCCAGCTGCCCATGAACAGGCAGAACGGAACCGCGGTGACGAGGAAGAGGTTGATCGCCCACCAGCGGGGAGTCAGCAGAAACCGGTACACACCGCAAACGGTACGGGTGCCCGCCCGGCGCCCCGGACCCGGCCCCGTGCTGGACGCCCCCGCCGACCGGCCCCGAAGCGCCGCGCACTCGTACCGCACGGCCGGTTTCGCGGCCGTGCGGTACGAGTGCGCGGTCACCGCGGGGCTGCGCGCCCGCACCCGGCCCGTACCTCATGGCGACCGCAGCGACCGCAGCCGCGGGGCGTGCCCGTAGCCGCCGAAGTCGTGCCGCGAGTGCCGGCCGGCACTCGTCACGGGCAGGACGGAGCCGTGGCCACGACGGTTGCCGCGGGGGCGCGGGGCGGGCGCGCGGCGCGGGATCAGGAGGTCTGGAGCGGGCCCGTGCGGTAGACCTTGCCGGTGCAGGCGATGTCGAAGTGCACGGTGGGCAGGCTCGGTTCGCCGGCGGCGGGCGTGTAGTTGAGCAGGACGGCCGAGTTGTCGGCGTCTCCGCCGTCACTGCCGCCGGACTGCGGTTCGACGCCGCCGGTGGTTCCGTCGCCGCCGTCGCCGCCGCCGCCGACCACGTTGTCGCCGCCGTCGCCGCCGTCGTCGCCGCCGTCGCCGTCGCCGCCGTCGCCGGAGCCGGGTTCCCCGGTGCCGCCGCCGCCCGGACCGCCGGGGGGCGGATCGCTCGGGTCGGGCTCCTCGTCCCTTGGGGTGCAGGTCTGGCCGCGTGCGGGAGACGGAATCCAGGCGAACTTCACCTGGTACGCCTCGCCCGGTCGCAGGACGACCGGCCCGTTCTGGTCGGAGGGGTCGGGCAGTTCGGTCGCCCGGCCGCCCGGAGTGTGGTCGAGGACCTGGAGGTCGGGGCTGGGCACCGAGCCGACGCCGCTGGCCTTCAGCCCGTCCCTGCCCTTCACCCGGCAGGTCTGGTCGGAGATGTTGGTCAGCTCGAAGGAGCCGTAGACACGGCCCCTGCTGTCGGGCTCTCCCACGGTGACGTCGCCGTTGCCGAGCTGGTCGGGGCCGCAGCCGGGCGCACCCGCGGTGGGGCCGCCGTCGCCGCTGGGCGAGGCCGAGTCCTCGGTCGAGGGGTCGCCGGACGGTCTGCCCGTGCTGCCCCCGCTCGCTCCCGAACCGTTCTCGCTCTCCTGGTCGGCGCCGCCGAGGCCGCCACCGACCGAGGCGCCGTCCTCGTACGGGTCGGACTTCTCGCCCGGCCCGCTGTGCGCGGCGTTGCTCTGGCTGTCGCCGTTCAGCGGCCCCGGAACGACGCCGGCCTGCATCAGCGGCAGCGTCACCCCGACGACCAGGGCGGCAGCGCCCGCACCCACCATCGCGTTGCGGCGACGGGCACGGCGTACGGGAATGGCGTGCCGAATCTCCTCCAGCGCGCCGGGGCGGGGCTCCAGCCCCTCGGCCGCGCCGTGCAGCATCCGGCGCAGCGCCTCGCCCTCGGCCGGTGCATCGCCGGGGTCGCTCTCGGCCGGTGGGCCTTCGGGGTCCCGGCGGTGCGCGTCGGCCCCGCCGGAACCGGATGGGCCGCTTCCGTTTCGTCCGGAGTCCGCGCCGCCGACCGCCCAACTGGTGCCGGGCGTCCGTTCGTCGGGCTCCTCGGGGCGACCGCCGGCGGGACGCTCGTGCCTGTCCTCGCTCATACCGGTGTCTCCATCGCTACGCGTAGCGCCGCTATTCCGCGCGAGCCGTACGCCTTGACCGATCCGCGCGAGATCCCCAGGGTCTGGGCGACCTGCTCCTCCGTCATGTCGGCGAAGTACCGCAGGACCAGCACCTCGCGCTGGCGCCGCTGGAGTCCGCGCAGGGCGCGCTTCAACTCGTCGCGCTCCAGCTGCTCATAGGCGCCCTCCTCGGCGCTGGCCATGTCCGGCATCGGCTTGGAGAGCAGCTTCAGGCCGAGGATGCGGCGGCGCAGCGTCGAACGGGAGAGGTTGACCACGGTCTGGCGCAGGTAGGCGAGCGTCTTCTCGGGGTCCTTCACGCGACTGCGCGCGGAGTGGACCCGGATGAACGCCTCCTGGACGACGTCCTCACAGGAGGCCGTGTCGTCCAGCAGAAGTGCCGCCAGTCCGAGCAGCGAGCGGTAGTGCGCGCTGTACGTCTCGGTGAGGTGGTCGACCGTGGTACCCGCAGCCATCGCGTCGTCAGCGCCCTCGCGTGGCGCTGACGCCGTCGACGACTGGGCGGGCCACGGCGCGATTACGGGCATCCCGTTCGCCATGACCGCTCGAGCCGCCCGTATGGGGCCTGCCGCTGCCAGTTCCAGTGCCTCTGCCACACCAGTTGGACACGCTGCCCCCCGTCATGGTTGTACGCGGACCCGCTCGAAGCGTGTGACGGATGCGACATGCCCGGTGCGGCCGGCACGATCGCTCTCGCGCCGGGCATCGTGGTATTCGCAGCCATCGAAACCGCCTCTTCCTCAATTGCCCCACTTTTTCAGTAGTTTCAGCCGGTCGATCGGCGACCGGACGGCACAGTCGGCCCAGCGTCTCGACTACGACAGTGTGGGGCTAAGACGCTTCGGTGGAACCACTGGTTGCAGAAGACGGTGGGGGAAATCGTCACGCAGAGGGCTGGTCCAGATCAAGGCGGTCTCAGCACAACTTGATCACAAGGCCTCCACCGAATGCGAAATAGCGCTCAGGGTCCACCGAACCCGACAGGGGATGCTTTCTGCGGTCGAATCCGCAGTCGGGTCCACAAGTCGTACGCCCGACGGCCGCGGACCGCACGACTGCGGGGCGGCGGGCGGTGCCGGGGCGATCGGACGGGTCGAGGTGGAGCGGGTCGCGCCGGCAGGGTCGCGCGGGGCGGGCCCGGGCGGGAACGACGGAGCCCGCCGGTCGTACCCCGGGAGCGGGGTTCGACCGGCGGGCTCCATACCGCCGCCGCGCACGGGCGTTGACGCCGTACGGGTGCGGTCGCCGGCTCGCCGCGAGCGGCGGCGGGCGGTGCTGGGCC
The DNA here is from genome assembly GCF_018101125.2 of Streptomyces tardus. Taxonomy (GTDB): domain Bacteria; phylum Actinomycetota; class Actinomycetes; order Streptomycetales; family Streptomycetaceae; genus Streptomyces; species Streptomyces tardus. The sequence continues at coordinate 1,572,142 of NZ_JAELVF020000001.1, forward strand.
GGGTGTTTCAGCGGCCGGTGCCGCCGTAGACGACCGCCTCGTCGCTGTCGCTGTCGAGGCCGAAGGCGGTGTGCACGACGCGCACCGCCTCGTTCACCTCGTCCTGACGCGTGACGACCGAAATGCGGATCTCGGAGGTCGAGATCAGCTCGATGTTCACGCCGGCGTTGGCGAGCGCCTCGAAGAAGGTCGCGGTGACGCCGGGGTTGGTCTTCATGCCCGCGCCGACGAGCGAGATCTTGGCGACCTGGTCGTCGTAGCGCAGCGAGTCGTAGCCGATGCCCTCCTTCTGCTTCTTCAGGGCGTCGATGGCCCTGCGCCCGTCGGTCTTGGGCAGCGTGAAGGAGATGTCGGTCAGACCGGTGGTCGCGGCGGAGACGTTCTGCACCACCATGTCGATGTTCAGCTCGGCGTCCGCGATGGCACGGAAGATCGCCGCGGCCTCACCGGGCTTGTCCGGAACTCCGACGATCGTGATCTTGGCCTCGGAGGTGTCGTGTGCCACCCCGGAGATCAGCGCCTGCTCCATCGGTTGGTCCCCTCGCGGTTCGTTGCTGACCCAGGTGCCCGGCAGCGGCGAGAACGACGACCGGACGTGGATCGGGATGTTGTAGCGGCGTGCGTACTCCACGCACCGGTGCAGCAGCACCTTGGAGCCGGAGCTTGCCAGCTCCAGCATGTCACCGAAGGAGATCCAGTCGATCTTCCTGGCCTTCTTCACGACGCGGGGGTCCGCGGTGAAGACGCCGTCGACGTCGGTGTAGATCTCGCAGCACTCGGCGTCCAGCGCGGCGGCCAGCGCGACCGCGGTGGTGTCGGAACCGCCGCGTCCGAGTGTGGTGATGTCCTTGCTGTCCTGCGAGACGCCCTGGAAGCCGGCGACGATGGCGATGTTGCCCTCGTCCACGGAGTCCTTGATCCGGCCCGGCGTGACATCGATGATCCGAGCCTTGTTGTGCACGGCGTCGGTGATGAGGCCGGCCTGGCTGCCCGTGAAGGACTGCGCCTCGTGGCCGAGCGATTTGATCGCCATCGCCAGCAGCGACATGGAGATCCGCTCTCCGGCGGTCAGCAGCATGTCGAACTCGCGCCCCGAGGAAATCGGGGACACCTCTCTTGCGAGATCGATCAGCTCATCCGTCGTGTCACCCATCGCCGAGACCACGGCCACCACTTGGTGGCCCTTCTTCTTGGCCTCGACTACCCGCTTGGCAACGCGCTTGATGCCCTCGGCATCCGCAACGGAGGAGCCGCCGTACTTCTGCACGACTAGGCTCACGTGCGCTCCTCGTATCTCTGTCTCACCGGGCCCATGGCCGGGGCCCTCGGTCGGCTCAGCTTAGCGAGCGGATGAATGTCCTCCTCCGGTTGTCACCGGGTGACATTCGAGCCCGCTCCGCGAACTCCTCTTCCCTCATATCGGCGAGACATACGGGAACGTAAGGGAGGTCACACCACAGTGATCGTCGAGCTTGTGGATGGGTTCGGTGGTTTCTCGGCCATTTTCGTGCAGGTTTCCCGAACGCGCTCCCCCGGGCGTCCCTCAGTGCCGCCGACCGGCCACGACCGCCCCGGGGGCCGTGTCCGAGGCGTCGGGGCCTGTCGTTCCGGACCTGTCGGGCCTGGGAGCGGCCTCCGGTGCGTGCGGTTGCGAGGCGGCTGAGGGAGGCCTTCGGAGACGCGGCGACCGACGGCGACGCGGCGGGTTCAGCTGCGTGTGCCGGGCGTCGCGAGCCCTGCGAAGAACCGGACGACAGGCCCTACGCCCCCGCGCGGGGGCGGTGGACGGAGAGCCGGAAGGCGGTCGTGGCGGTGCAGCCGTCCGGCAGCTCCCGTGCGGCGCGCCCGTGCAGCTCGGCGGCGGAGACGTGGTGGCCGGTGGGGCCCATCAGGACGAGCCCGACCGCCTGCTCACGGGTGAGCGGCAGCCGTCCGCCGACGACCTCGGCGCCCGCCGACTCGAAGTGGTCGCCCAGGCTCCGTTCCAGCCGGTCCTTCTTGGCCTCGGCCACCGCCAACAGCCCCAGGGGCTCGCGGAGTTCGGCCAGGTGACCGTCGGCCGGGGTGACGACGAGCAGCACCCCGGACGGGGTGATCACCCGGTGGTACTCGGCCGCGTTGCGCGGCGCGAACACGTTCAGCACCAGATCCGTCGAGCCCGTACGGACCGGCAGCGGCTGCCACAGGTCCCAGGTCGCGGCGCCTGCCCGCGGATGTGCGCGGGCAGCCCTGCGGACGGCGTACTTGGAGGCGTCGAGCCCGAGGCCGACGGCGCCGGGGAGGGCGTCGAGCACGGCGGCGAGGTAGTGGCCGGTACCGGTACCGGCGTCCAGCACCCGGGAGTCGGACGGGCAGTGGGCGGCTGCGAGCCGGGCGAGCGCGTCGGTGAGGTGGGAGTAGAGGCCGCCGGACAGTGTGTCGGCGCGGGCCTGCACCATCTCGGCCGTGTCCGAACTGGGCACACGGCGACCGCCGGAGAGCAGCCCGACGTACCCCTGACGGGCCAGGTCGTAGCTGTGGCCGCGAGGGCAGACCAGGGAGTCGCCGCGCGGCGTGAGTTCGTCCGCGCACTGCGGGCACACCAGCTCCGCGAAGGGGCGGCGCGGTGCGGAGGGTGCGGGTTCGGCTGCGGGCATGATCGTCCTCGGCTGCGGCGTACGGATGGAAGACCGCCGACGCTACCGGAGGCCGCCGCTCCTGTTGTCCACACCCTGTGGACAACAGGAGCGCTCGCGCGCCGGGTCAGACCTCCAACTGGTTCTCGATCCTCTTCAGTTGGTGCCGGGCCATCGCCAGGTTCGCCCGACCGCGGTCGAGCGCGAGGTAGAGGAACAGGCCGTTGTCGGAGGCCGAGGTGAGCAGCCGGATCAGGTGGTACTGGCTGCCGAGGGTGATGAGGACGTCCTCGATCTCCTCCTGGAGGCCCAGGTGCTCCATCGTGCGGACCTTTGCCCGTACGACGTCGGTGTTGCCGGCGGCAGCGACGTCGAGGTCGAGGTCCTTGGTGCCGCCGATGGTCCCGAGCGCCATACCGCTCGAGTAGTCGACGAGAGCGGCGCCGATCGCGCCGTCGATCGTCATGGCCTCCTTGAGGGAGGCTTCGGTATTGGCCATGATCGTCAACTTCCTTTCAGCGTTGGTGTGTTCACGATTCGCGCGGACCGTCGACAGGACTGCCGGCGGTGGTCTCGGCCGCCCCGCCACCCCGCCGGACCCCCGTACGGGCCGACGGACGCGCCTGCGGTGCGGTCGCCGAACCGGGCGGGGGCGGAGGAGCGGGGGCGGCGGTGGAAGGGTCGGGGCCGCCGACCGGGACGGAACCGCCGGCCGCGTCCGGCCCCTGGGCGGAGTCCGGGCGACGGCGGGGCAGCGGGGAGCGCGTACCGGCGGTGCGCCCGGGCTCCGGCAGGGGCCGGCCCGTCGCGGGCACGGCGCCGTGGTGGACCAGTTCGGCGATACGGACGCCGGCGCGGCGTGCCTCCAGATGCAACCGGCCGACGTTCGCCCGGGGTTCGGCCAGCACGGTGAGCACGGCGGTGGGGCCCGCGGCGTACGTCGCCACGTAGCCGGTCTCGCCGCGCAGCACCAGCTCGCGGAACCCGCCGCTGCCGGTGACGTCCGCCAGCCGCAGCGCGACACCGAGCGCGGCGGCCGTGAGGGCGGCCGTCCCCTCGGCCTCCACCCCGCCCGCGTCCTCGGCGAGCACCAAACCGTCGGCGCTGGCGGCGAGCGAGCCCGTCAGATGGGGAACGCGCGCCCTCAACTGCCGTAGTTCGTCGAGCAGTTCGTCCAGTGCCACGGGTTGCGGGGCCATCGGCTGTCTCCTCCCGGTGAGCTGTCTGAGAGCGCGCCGCATCACGACGCGCAGCATTCCCGGCACACGGCAGCCGCACGGGGACACCCGCTGCCGGGCGGCAGGGCCCCGCGCCCGGCAGCCGGAACGCCCAGCCCCACGACGCGCAGCCCCATGGCACGCAGGCCTGTCGCGCGGAGCACGAGAAACGGGCGGTCGGAGCGGCTCACGGGTGGACGGCTTCGCGGGCGCGAGCACAGCCGCGAGTACGGCAGCGCGTCCCGCCTGGAGTGCGCCCCGGGCAGCGGCGGCACGTACGGCAGCGCGTCCCGCCGGGCGTACGGGTGGCTGCGCGGGCTGCGGTTGCGGCTGCGGTTGCGGTTGCGGTTGCGCGGGCTGCGGCGTGGTCGGGAGTTCACAGCTTCTCCTCCAGGGCGTCGCGGACTCGGCGGAGCAGGGCGATGTCGGGTTCCGCGCCGCGGACGGAGTCCGGAGCGAGGTCAGGGCCGACCGCGGCGGCGTGGTCGGGAGTTCGGCCGCGCGCAGCCGGCCCGGGCCTCGGCGCCGCGTCGGGCACCCGCAGATGACCGTTGGCCCGCCGGTGGTCCGGCCGGTGCGCGGCCTCGCGCCCACCGTCGCGTCCGGTGTCGCGCCCACCATCGCGCACGGAATCGGGCCCGGTGTCGCGCACGGAATCGGAACCCGGGAGGGCATACCGGGCCCATCCGGCCGCGTAGGCGGTGGGCTCCTTCACTCTCCGGGGCAGTACGGGGCGACGGGCGGCGTCCCCGTCGGCCGAAGCGGGCCACTGCGCGTGCGCCGGCTCCAGATACCCCGCGTTCGCCAACCGCCGTACGTCCAGCAGGACATGGAAGGTCGGCCGGCCGAGCAGCCGCGCGATGTCGGTGGCCGAACGCGTCCCGTCGGCGGCCGTCAGCACCGGCAGCCTGCGGGGCGGCACGGCGGGGAGCCCGGCAGACCGCCAGGGCCGCCCTGCGGCACGCGCAGCCAGAGCCGTACGGCTGGGACGGACGGTGGCGGCGGCGCACGGCTGCGGCGGCGCGTTCAGCAGCCGGCAGCGGCGGCGCACCTCGCGTTCGACCACCGCTGCCGGGACCGGACGTATCGCGCCCAACCAGTGGTCCGCGCCCGGCCGGAACCGCAGCGGGCCGAGGTCTCCGCCGAGCGCGAACCAGGCGGCGTCGTAGAGCGCGCCGAGATGGCAGATCTCCAACTGTCCGCGCGGGACGCGTCCGTCGGCGAGCAGCGCATGGGCGACCCGGCCGCGACGTTCGCTCTGCCGCAGCGCGGACTGCCAGGCCTCGGCGGCGGTCCGGCCCGCCCGTACCAGCAGTTCACCGACGGTGGGGGCGGCCGGGCTCTCGGCGTGCACCACCTGACCGGCCTGTATGTACACGGCGCCCGCCTCGCCGAACAGCGCGCCGGTAGCGCCTTCGGCCGCCAACCGGGCGAGCACCTCCAACCCGTCCTCGCGCACGTCGGCGGGTCTCACTCCCACACCAACCGGTCGGCGAGGTCCCGCAGTCGGAGCCTGGCGAGCGCCAGGTTGCCGTCGTCGCGGCGGAGCCACAGATAGAGGAAGACGCTGCTGTCGATGTCGGTGCGAACGAAGTGGAGCAGGTGGTAACTGTCGCTGGCGCTGACGATGACGTCCTCGCAGGCGAGGGGCGGCACGTCGTAGGACCCGTGTGCACCGGCGGGCACGGGGTGCGCGTTCGCGCCCGCCGGCCGGGCGCCGGGGTTGCCCGAACTGCCGGGGTTGGCGGGGTCGGCGGGGTTGGCCGGGCGGTCCTCGGCCGGGGGATGCGGGCCCTGTGACGGCACCCGGTTCGGGTGCCGGTCGCGGCCCCGCTCCGACGGGAGACCCCCCGACGGGGGCCCTTCCGACGCAAGCCCGTGCCGCCCGGGCCCGCCGACGGGACCGGGGGGCGGCCCGCCCCCCGGAGCGTCCCGGCCGGGTCCGGAAACCCCGGCCGCGGGCGGCGGACTGTGCGTACGTCCGGTGAACTCCCGTACGGCGAAGGAGGGTTGCTCAGCCGCCATCCTGGCGAGCTCGGCGGTCTCGGCCGCGGACGCCTCGTGATCGCCGACCGGCGACTCCCCCACCGTGCCGAGGGCAAGCCCACTGGTCCAGTCGACGACGGCGGCGCCGCGCGCACCCGGCAGTTTCATGGCCTCCAGTAAGCACGCGTCGATCCCGGGCACGTCAACTCCCCTCCCGCCGCCACTCGTTCGAGTGTCGGTGAGGACGAAGCTACGGATCGCGGGTGCCCGCTTGGAGGATTTCTCGCGTTTTGCTCCGCATAGGTGCACATGCCACTAGAGTTCTGAGCAAACCCTTTTGGCAGTTGCCCCAGGCACAACTCGGGCCCCGGACGCCACGTGTTTCAC
>NZ_JAELVF020000001.1:1578563-1706641 GCF_018101125.2 Streptomyces tardus
GTGCGTACCGCCGCACCGCACCCGCCTCGCACTCGGTCGCGCCGTGTGCGTGCCGGCCGTACCCGCGCCGTTCCTCGGGATTGCCCGTGCCCGACCCGCCCGCGCAGACCCACCGGGCTCGCACGGCTCGTACCGGCCCTCGTGGCCCGGACGGCGACAGCCGCTCCTCGTACCCGAGGAGCGGCTGTCGTACAGCGGCGGAGACCGGCCGGCGCACATCGGCGCGCGGCGGCTGTGCCTCTAACTGCCCTGGCGGCGGCGCGGCTTGATACCGAGCGGAGCGCCGATCTCGGCGGCCATCACCGCTCCCGCGGCCCTCTCCAGCTCGACGTCGTCGCCATCGGCATCGTCGTCGGTGTCGAGACCGTCCAGATCCGCGAGCGGGGTGTTCAGCCGTACGTGCGCGACCAGCGACTGGAGTGCCCTGAGCGCCGCGGAGGCGGTCGGGCCCCAGTTGGAGAGGTAGGAGAACTGCCACCACCACAGCGCCTCGGAGACGCGGCCGGCTCGGTAGTGCGCCATGCCGTGCCTGAGGTCGGTCAGCACATCGGCCAGATCGTCGGAGATCCGGCACGCCACCGGCGTACTGCGGGGAACGTAGGGGTCGAAGACCTCGGAGTAGACATCGACCGGCTCGAGCAGCTTGGCCAACCGCTCCCGCAACTCGTCCACATCGGCCTCGGGGCCGATGTCCGGTTCGTACCGCTCCTCCGGAAGGATGTCCTCGTGCGCGCCCAACCGGCCGCCGGCCAGCATCAGTTGGGAGACCTCGAGCAACAGATACGGCACTGCGCTGTCGGGATCGTCGCCCTTGGCGACCTCGGTGACAGCGAGTATGAAGCTCTCCACCTGGTCGCAGATCTGCACGGCGAAGTCGTCCGGGCTGTCGGTGTACGCGGCGCGCTCGGCGCTGCGCACCTGCCCCTCGACAGTGGCGGTGGCGGTATCGGCGTCAGACATCAAGCAACCTTCTCCCCTCGAAGGCACGGCCAAGCGTGACTTCATCGGCGTACTCCAAGTCTCCCCCGACAGGCAGACCACTCGCCAGCCGTGTGACTCTCAGGCCCATGGAAGAGACCATGCGGGCCAGATACGTGGCGGTTGCCTCCCCTTCCAGGTTGGGGTCGGTGGCCAGGATCAGCTCCGTGACCGCGCCGTCGGCAAGCCTCGCCAGCAGCTCCCTGATCCGCAGATCGTCAGGGCCGACGCCCTCGATCGGGCTGATGGCGCCGCCGAGCACGTGGTAACGGCCCCGGAACTCCCGGGTCCGCTCGATCGCCACCACGTCCTTGGGCTCTTCCACGACACAGATCACGGTAGCGTCACGACGCGGATCGAGACAGACCCTGCACTGCTCCTCCTGCGCCACATTGCCGCAGACCGCGCAGAAACGGACCTTCGCCTTCACCTCGTTGAGCGCCTGCGCCAGCCTGCGCACGTCCGCGGGGTCGGCCTGGAGCACATGGAAGGCGATCCGCTGCGCGCTCTTGGGACCGACGCCGGGCAGCCTGCCCAACTCGTCGATGAGGTCCTGAACCACGCCTTCGTACACGGTCGCTGTCTTCCTTTCCTGCCTGCCCCGCACCTGTCTGCGGCGCCACGTCTGCGGCGCCACACATCTGCACCGCCACGGGGGCTCCGCCGGTGCCGTACGGCCGCACCGCACCTCCGCACCCCCGCACCGCCGGCACAGCGCTGCGCCGCCGCGCCGCACGGGAAACTCCCTCTCCCGCACCGCCCGTTGACGGCACCGCCGCGGGCGGTGCGGCCTCCGGGGAGGCCGACCGCCCTGTCACCGCGGGGCGTTGCCGCCCCGCGACTCACATCGGCAGGTTCGGCATACCGCCGCTGAGACCCTGCGCCAGCGGGCCCAGCTTCTCCTGCTGGAGCTGCGTGGCCGCGCTGTTGGCGTCGCGCACGGCGGCCAGCACGAGATCGGCGAGCGTCTCGGTGTCCTCCGGGTCGACGGCCTTGGGGTCGATCACCAGAGCCTTGAGCTCACCCGAGCCCGTGACCGTGGCCTTCACCAGGCCACCGCCCGCCGAACCCTCGACCGGGGTCTCGGCCAGCACCTGCTGCGCCTCGGCGAGATCCTGCTGCATCTTCTGCGCCTGCTGCAGCAACTGCTGCATATCGGGCTGCCCACCACCGGGAAACACGGCTTCGCTCCTTGTAGAAGTCGACTGCTCTTGACTGGACCTGCTCGCTGCACGGCGTCCGCCGCACAGCTACAGCTCTCGGACGCCGCCGGGGCGGATCCGCACAGCCGCGCCCCGCCACTGCCCCGATCACAGGACCGATACGACAGCGCTGCCGTCACGACGAGCCTACGTGCTCCGCGCGACGGCCGGGAGGTCACTGGTGACTGATCTCCTCGATCACGGTCGCGCCCAGCTCCCTGACGATCAACTCGTGGCCGGAGAGCGCCGTCTCGTCGAGATCCGCGTCGTCCTCCTGCGGGATGTCGTCCTCGGCGCTGACGTGCGGGACGGAGGCGCCGCCGCCGTAGCCACCGGACGCGGGCGGCTGCTCGGGCGCGGCCGGACGCGACTCCCGCGCACCACCCCCCTGCCCGCCGCCCTGCCCGCCGGACGACTCGGCTGCGCCCGCCCGCGGCCCGGAAGCTCCGTACGCCTCGGCGCCGGACCGGCCGGACGGTGCCGGCGCCGACGCGGTGGAGCCGTGCGGGCCCGCGGGCCCGGGGTCGGGAGGCTCCGGGTAGCCGCCGGGAGCGCCCTGCGGCCCTCCGGAGCCGAACGCCGGGCCGCCGCCGAAGCCGGCACCGGGAGCTCCGACACCGCCGAAGCCGCCACCAGGCCCGGCGGGGCCACCCGGGCCACCGCCGAACCCACCCGAACCGCCGGGGCCGCCCGACGAGCCGTCCGCGTCCACCACCGTCTCGATCTTCCACTCCACCTGGAAGCGCTCACGCAGGGCGGCGACCAGGACCTCCTCGCTGCCACCGCTGCCGAAGCTGTCGCGCGCACCGGGGTTGGTGAAGCTGAGCTGAACCGTCTTGCCGTCGAAAGCGCTGACGCGGGCGTTCTGGCTCAGCAGAATCCAGGTGAACCGGCGTCTGCTCTTCACCTCGTCCAGCAGCTGCGGCCACAGCTGCTGCACCTGCGCCAGATCCGCCGTCGCACCGCCGCCGGAGGGGCCCGCACCCGCGCCGGCACCCGCCGGCACACCGGCGGAATCCGCCTCGGGGGACGACGGGGCGTCCGGCTGCGCGGCGCCCGAACCCGACGGCCACGCGCCCGGCCTGCGGGGCTCCCCGCCCCCGCTGACGGGTCCAGGGGCCTGCGGAGGCGACGACTGCGGAGGCGAGGCCGCCTCCGGCCCGCCGGGACCGCCCTGCACCGGAGCTCCGGCACCGGGGCCGCCGGCCGGCGGCCCCGCGACGGCTGCCCCGCCGGGAACCTGCCCGCCCTGCACCGATCCACCCTGCACCGGCCCGCCCGGAACGGAACCGCCCTGCACCGCCCCACCGCCGTGCGCGACACCGCGCTCCAGCCGGTCGAGCCGCGCCTGCATCGCCCGCTCGTCGCCGTACGCGGCCGGAAGCAGCACCCGAGCGCAGATCAACTCCAACTGGAGCCGGGGCGAGGTCGCCCCACGCATCTCCGTCAGCCCGGTGTTGACCAGATCGGCGGCCCGGCTCAGCTCCGCGGGCCCGAACGCCGACGCCTGCGCCTCCATCCGCTCCCGCACATCGGCCGGTACGTCGAGCAGTCCCTTCTCCGCGGCGTCGGGCACCGCGGAGAGGATCACCAGATCCCGCAGCCGCTCCAGCAGATCGGTCACGAAACGGCGCGGATCGTGGCCGCCCTCGATCACCCGGTCCACCACCTCGAAGGCAGCCGCGCCGTCCGCCGTGGCGAACGCCTCCACCACCGAGTCGAGCAGCGCCGAGTCCGTGTAACCGAGCAGCGCGGTCGCCATGTCGTACGTCACACCCTGCTCGCCCGCCCCCGCGAGGAGCTGGTCCATCACCGACATCGAGTCGCGCACGGAGCCCGCGCCGGCCCGAACGACCAGTGGCAGCACGGTCTCCTCGACCGGAATCTGCTCCTGCCCGCACACCTGGGTGAGGTAGTCGCGCAGCGTGCCGGGCGGCACCAGCCGGAACGGGTAGTGGTGCGTACGCGAACGGATCGTCCCGATAACCTTCTCGGGCTCGGTCGTCGCGAAGATGAACTTCAGGTGCTCCGGGGGCTCTTCGACCACCTTCAGCAGGGCGTTGAAGCCCGCCGGGGTGACCATGTGCGCCTCGTCGATGATGTAGATCTTGTACCGGCTGGAGGCGGGCCCGAAGAACGCCTTCTCGCGCAGATCGCGCGCGTCGTCCACACCGCCGTGCGACGCGGCGTCGATCTCGATCACGTCGATCGAACCGCCGCCGCCGCGCGCCAGGTCCATGCAGGACTGGCACTCCCCGCACGGCGAAGGAGTGGGCCCCTGCACGCAGTTCAGACAGCGCGCCAGGATCCGCGCACTGGTCGTCTTGCCGCAGCCGCGCGGCCCGCTGAACAGATACGCGTGGTTGACCCTGTTGTTCCGCAGGGCCTGCTGGAGGGGATCGGTCACATGCTCCTGCCCGATGACCTCGGCGTAGGTCTCGGGCCGGTAGCGACGGTACAGAGCGAGGGACGACACGGGTACGACCGTAGCGGAGCCCACCGACAACCCGGACCCGCCGGCTCTCTCCGCAGGTCAACTCCCCGGCAACGACAACGCCCCCCACGCACCCGCCAGAGCCGACCTACCCTTGCTGCCTTCCGGCCCTGGGGGAGTTCAGTCAGATAGCGCCACGTGAGGGGCTGGCGCCAACAGTACCTGATGGTGGGAGGCGGTATCGAGTTCGCGACCACTCCTTCGGGTCCTGTACTGTTTGCAGCGGAGGATTCGCCTAGTGGCCTAGGGCGCACGCTTGGAAAGCGTGTTGGGTTCACCCCCTCACGAGTTCGAATCTCGTATCCTCCGCCCAGCCTCACCGGGCTGTCACGAAGCCCCCGACCGGTTCGCCGGCCGGGGGCTTCGTCGTTGGTGGTTGCAGTTTTGGTTGCAGTTGGCGCCAGCCAGGGCGACGGAGGCTGGGCAGAGCCCGGCGAACCAGAGAGCATCACCCCACGGAGACCAATACGAGGGGTACAGGGTGTCTACCGACCAGAACGTGTGCTTCCCTCCCGTAGAGAACGGGATGGACTACTTGATCAGTGTCGTAGAGCACCTTGACGGCTCATCAAAGCCCCGCGGCCTCAAGTACGCGTCCTACACCTCCAGGCGGCCACCGAGGTCCTGCTCAAGGCCAGGCTCATCACTCACGACTGGAAGCTGCTCTTCAGAACGCCCACGGAGGCAGACCAAGACGCCTTCAACCGCGGGGACTTCCTGAGCTGCACCCTGGACGACACGATCAAGCGGCTACGTAAGCGCGCAGCAGTGCCGGTGCCTTCTGAAGCGAAGGGCAACATCACCCACCTCGCTAAGCAACGCAACCGCCTACAGCAGTTCGCGCTCACCGAGCCAGCCTCCACCATCGAATCCCGTACGGCGCTGGTGCTGGACTTCCTTCTCGATTTCGTCCATGACCAGCTGCGTCCAAAACTGTCCGGCACCGACCTCGCACATCTGGACGAGCAAATGGAGATCGCGCGCCGAGGGCTCAGCCAGATACAGGCACTCGTCAAGGCGCGCATGGACCGCATCCAGCCGGCACTCGACGGCGTTGCGCAGTGGACCTTACGATGTGTGACCTGCGGCCGATGGGCCGTAGTCGCGGATGGTCGCAGGCCAGCGTGCCGCTTCTGCGGGGCTTCCTGGGACTCCGAGCGGGCAGCGGAAGTGTACGCAGCCGACTTCCTTGGTCTCACCCGTTACGAGGCTGTAACCGGCTTCAGTGGCGACCCACCGAGTGCTGCCCCAACTGCGAGTTGGACACCCTCGTCCGTGACGTGTACACCGCAGCCCACCGTGAGCAGCCAGTCCACTTCTGCTTCACGTGCGGTGAGATGTTCGAGGCACTCGACTACTGCAGCTCATGCAGTAACCCGATTGTGCCGAATGACGGAGGTTTGCTGGTCTGTGAAACGTGCTTCTCACACGCGCTTGATCGCAACTGACCGAGCCTCGCGAGCCTAGTCAGCCAGGCTGGGCGCCACCCATGCATGAACAGCACCTGGCCGGATTCGTCCCTAGTAGGGTCCGTGCTGTGGCCACTCCCCTGATCCCAGACATCGATCGACACAACCTCCCCACACTTCCCACGGAGGCTGTTGAACACGGTGAAGTCTTTACACGACGCTGGATGGTCGACCTGATCCTCGACCTCCTCGGGTACACGGCCGACAAGGATCTCTGTGACGTGAAACTCGTCGAGCCCGCCTGCGGCTCAGGCGCCTTCCTGGTCGCTGTCGCATCACGGATCAGCACCTCCTGCCGTGCGCACAATCGACCGCTCGGGGACGCAGCTGCGGCCGTACGCGCTCTGGATCTGCTGGACCGCAACGTGCAAAACAGTCGCACGATCGTCGAGAAGCAGCTGGTAGATGAAGGGTGGCCGGCGGAAGAAACCCGGCAGGTGGCAGCCGCCTGGGTCGACCAGGGTGACTACCTACTCCAGCCCGATGCAGACCACCGAGCCGACTACGTGGTCGGCAACCCTCCGTACATCCGCCTGGAAGACGTCCCCGACGACCGGATGGCGGCCTACCGCAGTGCCTGCTCCACGATGGGGGGCAGGGCAGACATCTACATCGGCTTCTACGAAGTCGCGCTGCGAAGCCTCACCCCTCGGGGGCGGCTCGGCTTCATCTGTGCCGACCGTTGGATGCGAAACCAGTACGGCCGTCGCCTCCGCCAGCTGGTGACCAGCCGCTTCAGCATGGACTTGGCCCTGGTCATGCACGACGTGGACGCCTTCGAGGATCAAGTTTCCGCCTATCCGGCGATCACGATTATCTCGAACAAGCCTCAGGGCGAAGCAGTAGCAGCGGACACCACTCGGGCCTTCGGCAGTGCCCAAGCTGACGACTTCGCCGCCTGGTGCGCAGGCAACGAGGGGGCGTCGATCACCACCCCCTCTTTCCAAGCCGCCCGCATGCCGCACTGGTTTCCCGACGAGGACTCGTGGCCAGCTGCCTCTCCCGCCAGACTGGCTGTCCTCGAAGACCTCACCGAGCGCTTCCGTCTCCTGGAGGACAAGGAGACCGGGACTCGCGTCGGCATCGGTATCGCCACCGGCGCCGACAAGGTCTTCCTCACTAACGACGACGCCCTGGTTGAGACCGACCGGCTACTGCCTATGGCCATGGTCCGTGACACCACCAGCGGCACCCTGAACTGGAGCGGCACCTTCCTGGTCAATCCGTGGACAGCCAAAGGTGATCTGGCCGACCTCACTGCCTACCCGAAGCTCGCGGCGTACTTCGAGGAGCACGGAGCCGCTCTCCGCAAACGGTACGTCGCGGTCAAGCAACCCCAGCGCTGGTACAAGACGATCGACAAGGTCGACCACTCTCTGACGCGACGTCCCAAGCTGCTGTTTCCGGACATGAAGCTGACGATCCATCCGGTCCTCGATCGAGGCGGGCTGTATCCTCACCACAACCTGTACTTCATCGTCTCGGACGTCTGGGACATGCGTGTGCTCGGTGGTCTGCTGCTGTCCAAGGTCGCGGAAGCGTTCGTGGAGGCATACGCGGTCAAGATGCGAGGGGGGACCCTCCGGTTCCAGGCTCAATACCTCCGCAAGATCCGTGTGCCCGACCCGTCATCGATCAGCGAGGGTGACCGAGCCGCACTCGGGGATGCCTTCGACAAGCGCGACGTGAACGCCGCCACGGAGGCCGCCCTGCGCGTATACGGACTGGCCGAGCTGCCTGACTAGGAGGAACGGATCTTGACGGTCACCCGCCAAGACTTCGAGGACGCCATAGCAGCGTACTGGGGCGCCAAGCAGCTGCAGAGCGAGCAGTTTGCGATCAAGGCCACGGTTGGGGCTGGAACTGCTGGGTCAGTCCGTGGCGGCAAGCACTTCGACGTGATCGCTGCTCTCTTGGCGAAATTCTTCCTGGAAGCCGGCTACCCGGCTGAGAGTATCCGCGTCAGCAAGTCCCAAGGGCTGGAGCTGCCTGGCTACTACCGGCCTCAGAAGCAGTGGGACCTCGTAGTTGTGCACGAGGGCGTACTCGTCGCAGCCTTCGAGATGAAGGCACTCGGCGGGCCGTCATTCGGCAACAACTACAACAACCGGGTCGAGGAAGCACTCGGCAGCGCGGTGGATCTTCGCCGTGCAGCCCTCGCCGAGCTGTACCCGAAGGAGAAGCCCTGGCTCGGCTACTTCTTCATCATGCAGGACGGGGAAGGGTCCAGAAGGCCGGTCAAGACCGCGAAGGGCGCCCTTCCCACCGAAAAGATCTGGCACGGCACTTCGTACCAGGACCGGTTCGGAATCTTCTGCGAGCGCCTGATGGCCGAACAGCTCTACGACGCCGCGTGCTACGTCACGTCTTCGGCTGAGACCCCCAAGCCCATCGAGCTGGTGGAGAGTCTGGACTGGAGGCATTTCTCGGCGGCAATCAACGCACGCCTCACGTACCTGAAGGACCTCGGGATACCCGGCTGAAGCTCCACAGCTCGCCGGAGTATGCCGAAACACGTGGCCCTTTCGCCCAGATGTACTCTGGGCGAAAGGGGCCTACGGCTCACTCGGCAAGCATGGCCTTGACCAGCTTGATTCGGCCTTCGATGGCCACCTGCAAGGTTCGCGCGGTCGCCGTCGGCAGAGGCTCCTTGTAGGTGATGCTGCCGTCCTCAGCCCTCTGGGTGGTGATGAACCATCCTATGTCATAGACGTTCTCGCCCACGAAGCGGCTGATCATCTCCTGATAGCGCTGGGTGTACGACATCCCCTTAAAGACAGGATCCGTCTCAAACAGCGCGTGAGACTGCCTGTTCAGCTTCTCAGTTTCTTCCGCCTCTTCCAGGACGAAGACGTAACCAAGCCACGGCGGTACGGCTCCGAAGGGGCTGTTCTTCTTATGGGCAGCCGCCAGGTCAGTGGCGCTACCCAACGCCTCCTCGAAGCGATTTTTGAAGTTCTTCCCCACGCTACCGACCTGCGATCTGAACTCAAGGGCAGCGACAAGGACTTCCTTATATAGGACGACCAGATCCCATTGCTTGCGGACGCGGTAGTACCCCGGCAAGTACGGCTTCCCTGTTCGGATGTCTCCCGCAGGGATACCGCAATCGAGGAAGATCGCCTTGTCGTAGCCGGCGGGTCGACCGCCCTTGCTGCCGCGGGCTTGCCGGTTAGCCCGCTGATTCTTCGGCTCGGGGATGGTGTGCTTGATCTGGCGTCGCCGCACGTAGCGACGGTTACGGCGGGACGAGTACGCCTTATCGCCGCCCCGCCCGGCGATCTGGTGCGCGGGTGTCCGCCGCCCGGCCGGCCGACGCGGATGCGATCCATGACCGGAATGAGTTGCGGGGCATCGTGCCACTGGCCCGGGGTGACCAACAGGGCCAGCGGGCGGCGCCCGCCCTCACTGGCGAGATGGATCTTGCAGGTCAGGCCACCCCGAAAGCGTCCGAGTCCCTCGTCGGGGCGGTGCTGCCGGGGCGTGCGTCTTCCCCGGCACTCGCCCTGCCCTCCTAACAAGCGTTGAGGTCCCCGTAATTGCCCGGATGCCTTGCCCTGTCCGTCGCCTGTGCACATGCCTCGGGAAAAGCAGCGAACACTGCCGCCTTGTCCGTGCCGCGGACTTGAGCCTCGACCTCCTGGCCAGGTCGACGGGTGGTGTGCCAGCGGACTGGGAGATCGGTATAAAGGTCGGTCTCGAACTCCCATGCGGCTACTGACTGTTGGTCATCGCAGCCGATATTGAGCCGCTCGCCACCAGGGAGGAACACGGCGTGAGCGTGGTGAACAATCCGGCGGTCGGGGATCTTATCGCGGATGGCCTGCGTGCCGCCGGGGCCCATGTCCTCCCACTTCTCCCGGCCCCATTCCTCAAGTTCCGCAAGGCTTTCACCGTGGTCGTCGCCCCACTGCGACACGAGGAAATCCGCAAGCTCCCGGTGCAGGAACGGGACGAGGCGCTCGCCAAGGCGAGCAACGTACACCGTCCCTTGTAGGCAGCCATCTCCGTGGTGAGGAGGTGCGAAGCCCCGAGCTGCAGGCCGCATCCCTCGTGGCCCCGATGCTGGCCCCCACAGCAATTCGCCGACCTTCGCGGCCGTCTGCTGGAGCACCTGGCCGGTGAGGTGCTGGTAGCGACGGCGCATACGGGCGGACTTGCCGGGCTCCCAGCCCATAATGCGGTCGACGATCGCTTCGGGGACGCCGAGGATCAGGAGCACAGTGGCGGCGGTGTGGCGGGCGTCGTGGAGTCGGCCCTCGCGGACGCCGGCGGCCTTCAGCAGGTCCTTCCACTTGTGGTAGTCGGTGTTGGGGTTGAGCGGCTCGCCTGTCGGCGAGGTGAATACGTAACCCTTTTCCGCCCACAGGTCACGGGCGAGGATCCGCTCACGCTGCTGCTCCTCCTTGTGCCGTCGCAACAGCGTCAGGAGCTGCTCGGGGACGCCGATCGTGCGCTTGCCGGCGTGGGTCTTGGTGTCCTTCGTCTCGCGCCGGGTGCTGATTTTTTGGGGGCAGTAGCCGGGCTTGCGGCGGCACTTGTTGCCACAGCCGTGCTTGTAACGGGGCCGTAGACGGCCTCGGCGTACGAAGAGCACGCCCTGCTCGAAGTCGACGTCGTCCCATTTCAGACCGAGCGCCTCGCCTTGGCGCAGGCCGAGTGCGAGTGCGATGACCCAGCGGGAGTGGTGGCGGTGCTTGGCCGCTTCAAGGAGGAGACACTGGATCTCCTCCAACGTGTACGGCTCGACCTCCTCCTCTTCGACCTTTGGGGCCTTGGCTATGGAGGCTGGGTTGGTGGTGAGGTGGCGACGGCGTACGGCCTCGTTGAGTGCCGTGTTGACTGTGCGGTGGGCCTGGTGCGCTGTACCGGAGGCGCTGCCGTTCGCCTGCATCTTGCGGTACAGGCGCTCCAGGTGCTCGGGCTCCAGCTTCTCCATGCGGTGAGCGCCCAGGCCGGGGATGAGGTGGTGGTAGACGGCCACGCGGTAGCCGTCGATGGTGTTCTCACCGACATGGGGCGCCGCGATGTTCTCCACCCAGTGAGTCAGCCAGGTTTCGACCGTCCAGGTCTGACCGGCCTTCCGAACACCTGTGGAGTCGCGCTGCTTCTCCAGCTCGCGCACGGCCTTGGTGACCTCGGGTCGGGTCTTCCGGCTGACGTGGCGACGGTCCGGTGTGCCGTCGTCTTTGACGCCGACACTGACGTATCCGTGCCAACGACCGTCCTTGCTTTGGAAAATTGACGAAGCGCCGTTGGGCTGACGGGACTTGGCGGTGTTCATTTACGCCCCCTCAGGCCGCAGTGCCGAAGCCGTCGGAACTGAGGCGGCGTTGGAGGAAGGCGTTCACCGCCTCGACCGGGACGCGGCGGAGTCGTCCGACCTTCGCGGAGGGGATCTCGCCAGAAGCGACGTACTTGTAGAGCGTGGTCCGACCGATGCCCATGCGGCGGGCGGCCTCGGCGACGGTCAGGCCGACAAGGGTCGTGTCGCCCTGGCTTGGGCTGCGCTTGGCCATGAGGGCGCGCAGGTCTTCCTCAGGTACGGCGAGGAGCTCGGCGATCTGGGAAATGGGCAGGGTGTACTGCGGCAAGGGGTACTCCTCCCCCGGCTTGGGTGGCGAGGCGGAAGCGGCAACTCCCGCGGCCGGGCCGGCGGTGTCGTTCAAGGATGGGCGGTCGGTCGCCCTCGCGAGGGCGTGGGAAGACTCGGCATTCGCATCGTCGACGGTGTCGCAGCGGGCTACTTGGGGCTGATGTCGCCCATCCAGCTCCGCTGCTTCTGCGGGTTGCCGATGTAGTGACGGTTGAACTCGCCGCCTGAGGCCACTTCGAGCTCGTGCGTCAACAAGCTCTTGATCATTTCTGCTTGGTCGGGGTTCTGCTCGCCGTAGGTGTCGAGTTCCTTTCTGATGCGAGTCATCGACGTGTCCAGCTCACGCCACTCGACCCACTTCTCGACATACTCTCCAACGAGCCTGCGGACGTGGCTGTTGGCAATCTGGGATGGCGCTGAGGTGAGGTCCTCCATCGTGATCCGGAAGACCTTGCAGAAGCCGAGGGCCTCGTCCAGGTTGACGCGTCTGCGCGGCTTGCCACTTTCGATGCGCCAGATCGCCGCCTGGTTCACCGAGTGACCGGCAGCAGCCATCTTCTCGGCCAGGATGACGGTGCTCCAGCCCCGCACCTCGCGCTCCATCTTGATGCGCTCGGCGACGTTGTCTTCCATGGCTGGACGGTTCGGCCCCACACGGGCCGCACCTTCCTCATCGCTCATGAGCGCGTTTCCTCCCAGCTCAGGGTTCAGTGCAGGCAGATTCACGAGTGAACAGCATTGCGCTTACGAATGCAAGTCATTGCGCTGCCGAAAAACCCTGGTACGGTCGTCGTCCGCCTTCGAACGGAGGTGCACGCAGGCATGCACGCGAAAGGCCCCCGGTGCTACGAACACCGAGGGCCCAAGCCAAAGCCCCGCGTATGACCGCCCATCCCTGAACGATCCAAACCGGCACCGGCCGGGGTTGCCGCCCCGTATGGCCGGACCGGGTGAGGAGCTCTATGGCCCAGACTAGGGCCCCACGTGACGACAATCCATCCAGTCACACCCTTGACGGCGCCTTCCCTTCGCCGGTGGACACCTTCGGCGAAGCTCAACAGGCCGTCGAAGCAGAGCGCGCTGTGCTCGGTGCATGTATGCACCGAGGTGACACCGTCGATGTCGTCCGCCCCGTCCTCGCAGAGGATTCCTTCTACCGGCCGGCGCACGAGACCATCTGGCGCGTCCTCCTCACCCAGTACCGAGAGGACAGGCCCACGGACCCGATCGTCCTCAGTGAGGTGCTCCAGGAGCAGGGCGATCTCAACCGTGTCGGCGGTCGCGCCTACGTGCACGGACTCGCCGACCTGCACTACAGCGTGGGCAACGCCCAGTACCACGCGGAGATCATCCGCAAGAAGGCCGAGCTCCGCCGCCTGCGCGCTTCCGCCGTACGGGCGCTCCAGCGCGCCGACGAGCCGGGAGCGGATCCAGAGGCGATACGGAGCGAGGCCGAAGCCGAGCTACGCACAGAACGCGAGCGGGCGCTGGCATCCGGCCACGGACGCCTGTCCCGCTTCGCCACCGACGGGTGGTCCTTCGTCAAGGAGACCGGCGCGGACGCCGAGCCCCTATGGGGAACGAGGGCGAAAACGCTCTGGGCGCCCGGCGAGAGCCTGATGGTCGTCGGCGCACCAGGCGTCGGCAAGACCACCCTGGCCCATCAAGTGATATTCGCCCGCCTCGGCTTTCAGGAGACCGTCCTGGAGCTGCCCGTCGCACCAAGCCGACGAGTGCTGTACCTGGCCATGGACCGTCCCAAGCAGATCGCCAAGGCCATGAACCGCCGTGTCTTCGCTACCGACGAGAAGGTCCTGCGCGACCAGCTCGTCGTCTGGCAGGGGCCGTTGCCCGCCACCCTGGACAAGGAGCCCGACCTCCTCGCCGACCTCGCAGCCGCCCACCAAGCCGACACGATCGTGATCGACAGCCTCAAGGACGCGGTCAGCACGATGGTCGACGACAGCCTCGCCGTCTCCTTCCACAACGCCCGTATGCGCGCCCTGCGAGACGGCGTGGAGATCCTGGAACTGCACCACCAGCGCAAGGCCACCGCCGACGCACCACGCGGCCAACGGCCCAGCCTGGACCAGGTCTACGGATCCACCTGGCTTACCGCAGGCGCAGGCAGCGTCCTCTTCGTCACCGGCCGGGCAGGTGACCCCGCTGTCACTCTGCACCACCTCAAGACCCCCACGGGCGAGGTCGGCCCGCTCGACGTCACGCACGACCACGCGCGCGGCACCACCACCGTCGACCCCACCAAGGACCCCGCCATTCTGTTGCGCAACGCCCCCAACGGGCTGAGCGCACGCGAGTTGGCCACGGTCCTCGTCGGCGGCAGTGACCCCGAACGTGCGGACGTGGAAAAGGCCAGGCGCCACCTGACCCGCCTCGTCGACACCGGGCTGGCCACCAGGGCCGACGGCGCCGCGGGAGGAGCCGGAGGCGGACAGCAGACCCGCTACTACGCCTCCGCCCGCTACCTCACCGCAGTCGGCTGAACCCCCAGCCGCCCCCACTCGATCGAAGCATTCACGCGACCGTACACGCGCCGCTTGCGCTCATACGGCGCCACGGGACGCGCGCAGCGCACACGCCCATATCAAAGCCGCAGGTCAAGCGATCACGTAAGCGTCCACGCCCTTCACACACCCAGGCGCTCACGCGCGAGGCCCCCTCTAGAAGGGGGCTCGCGTGAACGCCCCTCCGTGAACGCTCTGCGCCGCCACCCGCGAGATATCTTCCTGGAGCCCCTCCTTGCCCTCCCGCGCCACCCCTGCCACGGCCTCGGGCGCATCCGCGATCCGCGCCGGGGTCGCCCTGCTCGCCGCGTTCGCCTTCGCCCTGTCCTACGACGCTCTACGGCAGATGGCCGTCGCCATCCACATACGTGGGCCCCTCACGTACGCCTTCCCACTCGTCATCGACGGCTTCATCACCATCGGCATCGGCGCACTCCTCATGCTCCGAACCGCCCCCACGCACTCACGCCTCTACGTCTGGGCACTCGTCGGACTCGCCACACTCACCAGCATCTGGGCCAACGCCCTCCACGCCGTACGCCTCAACCAACAAACCGCTCCCGCCGACAACCTGCGTCTAGACGACCTCACCGTCGGCATCCTCTCCGCCATCGCCCCACTCGCCCTAGCGGGAGCCGTCCACCTCTACCTCGTCATCCAACGCCACCCCACCCCGACCACACGCCAAATAGCCACCCCGCCAGACCACGCCGCCGACAACGGCCAGCGTGATATGCCACGGCGGCCCTTCCCTCGTCCTCGCGGCGACGCCAAGGTGGCTGCCACTACCGCCGACGTGGCGCACGACGCCACCGCCCGCGCCTCGAACACCTCCGAAGTGGCCGCCACCTCCACACCTCCAGCCACACAGGCCAACGGCGGGCCTGGCGAGACCTCTCGGCCAGACAGGTTGGCCCTCGCCCTGACCGCGCCACTGGGGCGCGGCGACCGCGCCTCACGACGCCACATCGAGACCACCTTCCGAAACAAGAGACTCAGCATCGGCCGAGCGGAAGCGGACAAGCTCAAACAACTCGTCCAAGCCGAACTCGACGAAGCCCCTTCCCCGGCGCAGGCAAAAACCGCTACCACCAGGGACAACGCCGTCTGAGATCCACGCTCCCTCAGCTGCTGCGAATCAACGGCGTGCCCCTGCACGCACCGCCGACAGGACCCTCACGGCACGTCGCGCCCCACGCCCGTCGCCTCCGGAGAAGAAGTACCGCATGCACGAACCGCACCACGAACTGCCCACCGAACAACGCGAGATGACAAGCACCAAGCCCACCAGCGCAGCAAGTTGTCGGGTAAGGAGTCCTTACCCGACCCCCGCCCCGCAGGGGGCGGAGGCATCCGGTGCCGGGGCGGCACCGGAGTCGGTCGCCCCGGGGGCGCCGACCGAGGGAGCGGGCAACGAGCCGTCATCGAACGTGCCGCAGCAGCCTGCGCCGCGTCGCCGACTGCGTGACAAGCAGCTGCGCGAGCACCGCGTCCATCCCCGCTACAACGACGACGAATTCGCCCTCGTCCGCCAAGCCGCTGCCCTGAGCAACATGCAGCCCGGCGGTTACGTCGCCGAGTGCTCGCTAGCCGCAGCCCGCTCCGAGGACCCCACCGCGGCCGTCGCCGACTACCGCGCCATGGTCAAGACCCTGATGGCCGCCAACGGGCAGCTCGGCAAGATCGGCAGCAACCTCAACCAGCTCACCCGTCACCTCAACCAGGACGGAGCGTGGCCCCACCACTCCACCGTCCGCCGTCTCCTGGACCGTGTCGAGTCGTCCATCGCAGACCTCGACGCCTCCATCGCCCAGGTCACAGAGGGACGGTGAGCCCGTGATCCCCAAGATCATCCTCGGTAAGGGGCCGGACGCCACACGCCGCACCATCGGCTACCTCTTCGGCCCCGGCCGCGCCAACGAACACACCGACCCGCACCTGGTGGCCTCCTGGAACGGCTTCGCCCCCGACCCCGGCCGCAGCCCTCACCGCGATCCGAAAGAGGTGGAGAAGCAGCTCGCCGCCCAACTCGACCAGCCCGTAAAGATACTGGGCGACAAGGCCCCGAAGTTCACGGTGTGGCACTGCCCCGTGCGCGCCGCCCCCGAAGACCCGATCCTCACCGACGACCAGTGGGCCGAGGTCGCCCGCCGGATCGTGGCCGCCGCCGGCATCGCACCCGACGGCGACGAGGATGCCTGCCGCTGGGTGGCCGTCCGCCACGCCGACGACCACATCCACATCGCCGCCACCCTGGTCCGCCAGGACGGCCGCCGTCCCAAGCGCGACTATGACCAGCGCGCCGTTCAGAAGACAGCCCGCAATATCGAAGTCGACTACGGGCTCAGGAGGTTGAAGGCCGGCGACGGCACTGCCGCCAGGCGCGCCACCAGCAAGGAGCACTTCAAGGCCAAGCGTCTGGGCCAAGACGCCACCCCCCGCGACGTGCTACGCCTGCGAGTGCGCCGCGCGGTTGCCGCCGCGGACAGCGAAGCCGGGTTCCTTTTTCTGCTGGAAGCGACCGGCGTGAACGTACGCCTCAAGCGCGGCCCCTCCGGCTACGCCCTCGGTTGCAACTTCGCCCTGCCCGGCGACACCAACGACCAAGGCGAGCCCGTCTACTACGCGGGCTCCACCCTCGCCCCCGACCTGTCCCTGCCCATGATCCGCGAACGCCTCGTCACCACCAGCCCCGCCCCGACCACCGTCCCGCCGGGCAACCCCTGGCACCAGGCCACTGCCGCCGGCGAACGCATCCCCCACCACCTCGCCTATGGCGACGACCAGTCCGCGCAGGGCCAACTCGTCGCCCTCGGTATGACTTTGGATCTGCTACCAGAGACCGCACCTCGTGCGGTCAGGGCCGAACTCTCACAAGCCGCTACCGCCTTCGAGCGCGCCACCCGCTCCCGCATCACCGCCGACCTCGACAGCACCCGCGCACTACGTCGCGGCCTTCAAGGCATCTGGCGCGAGCGTCCTCAGGATCGTGACGGCACCGGACTCGCGATGCTCCTGGACGTGACCCTCACTGCGGTCGCGTTCGCGATGCACTGGCACCGCACCCACCAGCACGCGCAACAGGAAGCTGCAGCCCAACAGGCCCTCGTCCATCTGCATGCCGCGTGCGCCCAGGTCGTCGAGCCCGTCCTGACACAGCTCGCGCGACGCACCCCCAACGTCCAGGCCAAGCGACGCTACACCCGCCACATCCAGGCGACCGTGCCGGAACACGCTGAACGCATCCTCAACGACCCCGCCTGGGACGCCCTGGCCACCGTGCTCGCCCAGGCAGAAGCCACCGGACACAACACAGCCACCATCCTCGGCCGAGCGATCAGCCAGCGCACCCTGGACGACGCCCGCAGCCCCGCCCGCGCCCTGACCTGGCGCATCCGCCGCCTCGGCGAACGCCACGTCCCCAGCCCCCGAGCCCAAGCAGCAAATGTCCGCAGCAGTACTGCGCAACGCTCCAGTGCTCCAGTCCGTCCCTCGGCCACGGTTCCGCTCCAGCAGCGGTCTCCAGCGCGGCGGCGCTGATCAGGACACCGGCCCCACAGCTCGCGCTCCTCCTCATCGATGAGAACCACAAGCTGGCCGGCTTCTACAGCAGTGCGGCCAGCCCGCACTCACCCAAGCCTTTCGAAGTCCGGCCTGTTCCGAAGCGCGTCAGCAGGAAGGGGCGGAAGATCCGCAATACCGCACGGCTCACATGATCCACCCGGCATCCTGTAGACGTCCCCTGGCCGATGTCTACAGCCTCAGGAGCAGAGCGCATGACCGAGCGAACTGTCCACCTCGACCCTGATCCATACGACTGGCGCTCCCGGAAGATTGGTGTCCGACCCAACCGTTGGTATGCCGCGGTCCACCTTGACCGTGACGGGTATGCCGACGCTGCGCGGCGGCAGGGACTCGACCCCGAACTGCCCTCCGCCTACACAGAAGCCGTCGATGAGGCGCGCAGCGTGGCCATAGACCGTATCTGGTACGACGGCTCCACGGACTCCTTCACATGGGGCAACGGTCCGGGCGGGGTAACGTTGTTTGTTCCCTTCCGGCATGTCGAGACTACGGTCGAGGCGCTGCGTGTCGCCGAGCTAGACCACGACTACGGCATGTTCCGGGCGCTCGCTGACCAGCTGGCCCTGCCCGTCGATGACTGGTTGGCCCCCGGCGAACGGGAGCTCATCCGTGGTGTCGACTTCGACCCACCGCCCAGCGTGTTCCTGAGGTTCCTGCGACGCAAAGCCAAGCAGCACGGAGTGCGCCTCAACGGCCGGGCCACCGCCGGCAGCGTCTGGATCCGCCCGACGCTGTCAGCATTCGAGAAGCAGATACGGGAACAACTCCCCGAGCAGTATCCCGGCTGGGTGGACCGCTGGTCCGGCTATGTCGAGCCGGACGGTATGCCGTTTCGGCCCTGGGTGGGCGGCCAAGACCAGGGCCTCAGCTACAGGGCGGCCCACGTCGAGTTCCGTGAAGTGACGACACCGGACCGCCATAAATGCCCCTGCGGCATGAGCCTTCACGACCTCTCGGACGGCGATAGCGAGCACACCACTCACCACACGGCGTGGACGTTCGGCGTCCGTGCGCCCAAGAACCTTGACTGGCATAGCGCCTTAGCCGTCGTGACGACCCAGTCAGCCATCGCGTGGCGAAGGCTGACCAATCGGGTGGCGCGGATGCCGCAGAAGGAGGAGCACTACGACTTCAGCTCGTGGACCCACCTGGGGGAGCCAAAAGTAACCTCGGACAACGTGCGAGCCTACCTGCTGAAGGCGAACGGGCACGTCATCGGATACCTGATGGCCCACGACACCAGTGAGCACCACAGTTGGGACTTCAGCGACGGTCCGCTGGGCGGCGACCCCGACGACACCCTGCGCCCACGCATCATCCTGATCTGGGTCGCGGACATCTACCGTCACCAGGGCGTCGGTGCCAGGCTCGTTCAAGCGCTCGCCGACGACTTCGGATGTCAAGTTGCTGACGTGTCCTGGTCGACCCCGGTCAGTGAAGCGGGCCAGCGACTCGCCTGCCGGGTCTCACCCCAGGGGGTTTGGCTCAGTTGACGCCGAACTCGACAAATAAGCCCCGGCAGCAAGGCGGCACGTTCTGACGGACAGTGCTCTCCGTTTCCCCCGACGGGTTGGCCGAGATGAGCTTAGGGCCAGTTGCCCGGTGCTACCGGATCTCCGTCCCATGCCAGGGGCTGACGCGTGTCAGCCCCTGGCAAGCAAGTCCTTGGCCGCGTAGTAGGCGTGCAGCGCGGCCTCGCTGCCGGAGCCGAGGGCGGGCATGATCCGTTGGAATCGTGCCGAACGGAGGTCTCCGGCCACGATGACGCGGCGGTGCTGGCCGGTGGGCGGGCAGTATCCGTCCGGGCCGCGCACCAGATCGCCGGGCGGGGCGGTCGGCACGTTCCCGAGGCTGAGGTAGGCGATGTCTGCGGCCACCGTGTGCCGTTTCCCGTCCCGGCCCACCGCCTCCGCCAACACTGCGGTCCCTTCTCCGTGAGTCAGCGTCAGGTGCTCGACGGGTAGCAGTGTGACGCGAGGATCGTCCCTGGTCTCCTCGATCTTGTACGCATCGGCTTCCGGGTACGCCACATGCAGGCGGGTGGCGGTCGCCGGGTGGCCGCGTAGGAAGGTGCCGATGGGACGGTCGCCGCCGAGGACGAGGACGGAGCGGCCCTGGACATCGTCCGCCTCGGCCTGCCACAGCTGAGGCATGGTCAAGTCGCCGGGAGCGGTGATCCAGCCAGCGTCGCAGGGCTGGAGAGGGCCGACACCGGTGGCAACGACCGCGTACGGAGCGGTAAGGCGGGTGCCGGTGTCGAGGGTGACCGTGACTCGGTCGCCGTCTGCGTGAAGTGCGGTGACGTGGCGGCCTAGTTCGAGGCGGCAAAGCTCTGTGCCCTTGAGCTCCGTGGCAATGGAGTCGGCGAGTTCGGACCCGCTGGTGTAGCCGCCGAGGACGTTGTTCACAGCCGGGATGCGGTAGAGGTTGCGGCAGAGGGTGTCCGGCTCGATCAGGACAGAGCGCATGCCTACGCTGGCAGCCATGCGGGCGGCGGCGCAGCCGGCCGGGCCGCCACCAATGATGACCAGGTTGGTGTCGTGGGTGGCGGGTGCCCCGGTGCGGGGCGGTGTGTCAGCCATGCGGCTATTCCAGCACCGGCGTCCCGGCGTACGCAGCGAGTTGTTCGACCACGTGCTCGGCGGTGACAAGTTGGCCGGTTCCGATCAGGCGTCGGGCGACTACGAGTCCGGCGTCGTGGACATCGGGGCCGGCGTCGCTGGCACAGGCGTCGGTGACGATCCAGGGCGCGTGGCCGTGCTCGAAGGCGTCAGCGGCGGACTTCAGGACGCAACTCTCGGTAGCGATCCCGCAGAAGACGAGGTCGGTCCAGCCTGCTTGGCGGATCAGGTCGGTGGTTTGGGGGGTGAAAAGCGTGTAGCCGGTCTTGTCGACAATCGTGTGGGCGTGGGCGGCTGCGTGTTCGAGGTCGGTGACGATGTCGGTTTCCGGCGGTTTCTGGAGCCGGTTCCACTGGAAGAAGCGCTCGTAGGGGCTGTCGGGGTAGTTGAAGTAGCGGGTGAAGACCACGGGGCGGCCCGTGGTGGACCAGTGGACGACCAGGTCGGAGACCGCAGACACGGCGTGGCGACTTCGGTGGTTCACGAAGCCGTTCTGCATGTCAATCACGATCAGCGCGGCGCTGCCGATGTCCATCCGCTGTCCTCCTGCCCCTTGTTCTCAGCCGACGCTCTCACGGAGGGCGTCTTGGGCGGCGCGCAGCCGGTCCGCTAGCCCACTGGTCTTCATGATGGCCTCCCGCATCAGCACGTGCTGCGCGGTCTCCTGGGCGCGGGCGGTGGTGAGCCGGGAGTAGGCGGCGCGCAGGAAGCGCCAGCCGTACTGATCGGGCACGGAAGGGTCCTGTCCGTCCTCGATCATCTGCTGGATTTGGCGGGTGAAGCACCAGAGGGCCTGGACGCTCATTTCGCACGCGATGAGCTGATCGACAGAGAGGCTGCGTTCGTGGGAGTGGGACGCGTAGGCGACGCCGGACCAGCCGGCATAGCCGGTGGACACTCCCCGTACGCCGAAGGGCACGATGTCCGGGTGGTCGAACCCGGTGGCGAGGAGTGACTCCTCGACGGAGCCGTCCAGGGGAGCCGGCCCACCCAGGGCACCGCGGTCGACCAGGACCGAGGGCGTGGACAGCAGGCGCAGTGCGGTGTCGTAGGTGCCCCCGGCCCAGGGGCCGGACGTGAGCCAGTAAAGGGAGAGAACGTACTCGGGGTGGGGGACGCCGGAGTGGTCCTCCTCCAAGAGGTCACGCAGCCTGTCCCGAGCCCAAGGCAAGTCGGCGGCGTACGAACGGTAGCGCCATACGGCGAGTTCAGTGAGCGAGGTGGGTTCGTGGGGTTGAACGAGGTGGAGGACAGCGACCCCACAAGCGAAGACGTGCAGTAAGCAACTCCGCGCTTCGGGGTGTGCTATCCGGGCCGAGGAGGACTCCAGCCACTGACCTTCCGCTCCCGGAGTCATGTGCGTGCGGAGCCGACGGGCGCGCTCGACGCCGATGAACACTGGCAGGAACTTGTGGGAGTCCACTCCGATGTGGCCCGCGACTGGCGGGGCGGCGGCGTTCACTCCGAACGCTGCGGCGAACCGGGCCCGCGCGTCCTCGGAGGCCCGGCCCAGTGCGGTGTCGAGGACGGCCTGCGATTCGGCACGGGGTTGGTAACCCGCACCCCCACCTTCCCAGTTCGAGACAGTCCGGTCGCTGACGCCGAGGTACGCGGCGAAGTCGCGGAGGCTCATGCGCAGGGCGTCGCGAAGCAGCCGGGCTTCCCGGCCGGACCATCTCTGCACCGTGACCACAGCCGTACCCCCTGCCCGTTGTCCGATGGAACGCCCGAACGCACAGCGTAGTCAACCGTGTTCGGCAACGGTGCGGCATTGCTGCAGCACCAGTACGTCACGCTCCGCCACCAACCTGCACCATGCTGGGGCCACCGAGTCGGAAGGGCTCCTCACGCCCCTCCGCTGGTTCGTTTTTGTATCGCTAGCAGAAGGAGCAAAAAGCGTGCCCGACATCGTCAAGCGCAACGCCCGCGCCATCCTCCTCGACGGGGATGAGCTCGTCCTCATCAAGCGCACCAAGCCGGGCAGGGAACCGTACTGGGTCACCGTCGGCGGCGGGGTCGAGGAGGACGACGCGACCATCGAAGCGGCCCTGCGCCGCGAGGTGTTCGAAGAGCTCGGCGGAAAGCTGGAGCGTGCCGAGCTCGTCCATCTGATCACCGACGAGCTGAAGGGGGGCCTCGGCGTCCAGCACCTCTTCGCCGCCCGCCTGGAGTCAATGGACCTGAGTGCGCGCACGGGTGCGGAGTTCGCCGATCCGGAACGCGGCGGGTACGAGGTGATTCGGGTGCCGTTCACCGCCGAAACCGTGCGTGAGCTGAACTTGATGCCGCCGGAGCTGGCAGAGTTCATCGCCGCGAACACGCACGCAATCCGCTCCGTCCTCCACACCCCGGTCCGCGAGGCGTGAGCGATGGTGCACATGACGGACTTCGTCAGCCTCAACGGCCCCGACAACGTGGGCAAGACGACCCAGCTCTCACGGCTGGCCGAGCGTTGGGAGGACTTCCAGCCGCTGGGCGCTGTCCATGAGCACGACCCCGAGCCATGGGCGCGGGCGGCGGCCGACGACTACGCCCGGTGGTGGTTCGAGACATCCACGACCGTCGAGCTGACCGAGATGCTCCTCGTCGGCCACGCCAAGCGCGCAGCCAACCGCGAGGCGGGCCGTACGGGTCTACTCGATCGGGGCCTGCCCATGCTTCTCGCCGTTGCTGCCGCGACCTGCGCGATCAAGGACGGGCTGACGGTGGGCGAGGCGTTCACGACGGTGACAGGCATCGCCGGTTCGCGGGCCGAAACACCGGAGACCTCGATCCTTCTCCTGCCGTCCCTGGACCCCGAGCGCAGCTATGCCCTCACCAGCGCCCGTGAGGACCGCGCCTGGACTGGGGTCTACCCGGCCTACCAGAAGACCCTGTACACGGTCCTGCTCCACCAGGCCGACCACGATGCCTACGCAGCGGTCCTGGACTGCGAGCACCGCTCGCTGGACGACATTCATGCCACCGTGCTCGGCCACCTCGGCCTCACCCGACTCACCGACGGGAGCCCTCGATGACTCAGAACTCCCCGCCCCTGGCCCTTCCTCCGAGCCTGGCTCGCGCCGTGGCCACGCTCCAGGAGAAGGACCGGCGCCGTCTGAACGACACCCTCAGCTGCCTCCACAGCATCAACGGACGCCTGTGGGACACCGAGGACAGGGTGCGCGGCGCGTTACTCTCCGCCGCCCAAGTCGCCGACTGCAAGCGCGAGATCGACCAGCTCAACGCCGAACGCAACGCGCTCGCCGAGCGGGCCGACGAGGCCCTCGGTTCCTTAGCGGACGCAAGCCGCACCGACGCTCCGACACACACCGAGACACTCGCCTCTGTAGTCGACCGCCTATCGGTGCTGACACTCCGCATCTGGCACAGCGAGCGAGCCGGGGCGAGCGACGAGCTGACCCGGCGCCGCGTTCCCGCGCTTCACGGGCAGCGAGAGCAACTGTGCGCCGCCCTCGACTCTCTGGTCTCCGATGTCGTCGCCGGGCACCGGCGACTTCCCCAACCGGCCCGCTTCAAGCTGTATGGCCGGGACGACGCCATCCCGACGGAGATCAGGCCGAGCCGCCGTCTGCGTCGGGTCATCGCGTTCGGCGGACTGAGCGAGTGCGGCAAGAGCACCAGCGCGGAATTCGTACGACGTACCTGCGGCGCCCAGCGCCTCAAGATCGGCTTCCTGCTGCGACAGGCAGCCCACCGCGAAGGGCTCGCGGACCCGTACATCCTCTCTGCCCGACGCCAGGCCGAGTTGCTGCTCGGCGAGCTGAACAGGTTCGCGGAAGCCCACGTCGACACGCGGCTTTTCACGATTGAGTCGGTCCACGACGACGCCTCGATCGGTGAGCTCAAGCAGCTCATGGGCGACACACTCCAAATCGTCTTCCTGGACGCCTCCTTCGCCGTACGCGTCGAACGGTCCGGGGCACCGGCCCAGACCGTCTCCGCCAAGGACGAGATCAAGAGAAGTCGAGGTGCCCACCAGGTCGCCGCAGTCGCCGATCACGTCATCGACAACGCCGGTAGCATCGCCGCCCTACGCGCCCGGCTCCGGCGCATCGCCGCCCCGCCGACTCTCACGGCGTATCGCGTGGCCACCCCGTACGGTCTGGGCCTGCCGGCTGCCATCGCCTCGGCAACGGCCGACTTCACCGACGCTGTACGAGCACACGGTCCCGGCGTACGGCTCGTGGCCCTGACCGGAAGCCCCGGCGAGGGCCCATGGATCCCCGGCTGGTCCGACCTGGACCTGCTCGTGATCGCCGAGCATGAGGCCATCGGCCGGGTCCACGAAGCCCTGGCGCAGTACCGGACTGCCCTGGACTGTGTGGCCTCCCTCGGCCCCACGCTCGTCACCCCCGGCGAGCTGACCGCTCGACGTCTCACCCCACGCCTGGCCTTCGCCCTGCACCGGCTCCAGGAGGGGCGTCCCGTCCTGCACGCCGGCCGTGGCGTCGAGCTCCCGATGATCACCCGTGACGAGCTCGCACTCGCCGCCGTCCGTGAACTTCCCCAGGTCGTCCTGACCATGCGCCGCCTGCGCGCTGACGCGGCGCCGGCTACCCTGCGGCAGCTCTACAAGCACCTCGTACTGGCCTGCCGACTCCTCCTCCGCGAACACGATCAGTGGGAGTCCGGACCCGACCGGATCCTCACCGCGGCCTCCCACATGCCGGGTCTGACAGCCCTTTCCGCGCCCTCCCTGGCCGAGGTTGCCAGCAGCTGGCGCGACGGCGACACCGAGCGCGTCCTCAAGGCTGTCAGCACGGCCGTCGACCAGGTCCTCGCCTGGTACGCCACCCAGCTCGCCGCTTGAACGGTCGTCTCCCCCTTCCTCCCTACTCCACCCGACAGGAGCTTCGCCATGCCCGAAACCGTTGCCATGCCGTCCTTCAACGCCCGGATCGTCGAGCGCCTGAGCGTCGGTGCGACCAGCCGTCGCGAACGAGTCATCCACTCCCTGGACGGCCTGGAAGACCCGGTCCACCCGGACACCCTGGCCACCACCGGAACCCGCCTGTGGCGCCTACTCCACGAACAGACGGCGAGCGAGCTCGGGTCGGTGGACTTCCTCCTCGGGCTGGACGCCGGTGGCATCCTGCCGACCGTCTCACTCGCTGGTGCGGCCCAACTGCCGTACAAGATCGCCTGGAAGCTGCACCTCCCCCTCGACGGCGCGGTCCGTTTCAGTGAGCCGCACGCGATGCGCACCGACGTCTTCGCGTACGGAATCGCCCCGGGGCAACGCATCATCCTCGTGGACGACGAGATCACCACCGGTCGTACCCTGGCCGACCTCACCCGCAGCCTCCGCGAGGCCGGTGCCATCCCGCTGGCCGCGGCCTGCCTGGTGGAGGACACGACGCGCGGGGCCCGCGAGTTGCTCACCGAGCTCGGCGTGCCTCTGGTCTCCCTCACCACGATCAAGGGCACGGCATGACCGAGGTGGCCCCGATGGGGATCCGGTTTCACCACGGTTCGCTGGTCACCCCCGCCGGGGCTGTCCACACCACTCCGCTCGGATACGACCGTGACAGCGTTCCCGTCAGCGCGCCGCTCCCCCTGCCCACTTCCGGTGAACTCGCCCGTCGACTGAACGGTTGTGGCGAAATCGAGGTGGCCTTCGAAGGAAAGCTCGGGGACACCCTGCTCGCACTGTCCGGGGTCCAGGCGGTTCTCGACTGGCTGCGGTTGAGCTCAGTTCGCGTAATCACCCGGGCGACGGGCCCCTACGCGGAGTTGATCGCTCGCGCCGGGCTGACGACACAGGCCCCGGTCACCGTGCCTGGTTCCGGACGTGCCCTGATCGGCGATCGCGCCGGTGCGGAGACACACGGCTCGGAAGCTGAGGTGAGGTTGGTCCTTGACCCGACCGCCCCGCCCTGCTGGTCGAGCGACGATCGCGCCTACTCGGACCTGCCCGCCCGTCACTACCTGGCTCTGGAGCGCCGCCTCGGCATCCGCCTGCCTGATGCGGCCCCCTTCGCACCTGCGCTCGTGGCCAGGCCGAACAAGCTTGTCGAAGAACTCCGTTCGCTGGGCTGGCTGAACGGTACGACCATCGCCGCCATCACCGCCACCAGCTGGCCAGAACGCAAGGACTACACCGTCGAGCGCTACGTCGAGCTCGCCGAGCACATCTCCGAAGCCCAGCAGACCCAGGCCCGGCTGCTGCTCATCGGAGGCAGTCCGGCGGACGGCCTCCGCATCACCGCGAATAGCAGTCGGCGCCACGTGCAGGTCCTCCGCCTCGACGGGGTTCCGGCCGGCCACCTCGTCGATCTTTTCCCGCACTGCCACCTCGTCCTCGGTAACGACACCGGCCTCACCCACCTCGCCGCGATGAGCCGCAGCCGGGATGGCAGCCGCGCGCCGGTCGTCGGCCTGTACGCGCGCCACAGCCACAGCAAGTGGCGCACCGGCCTACCCCATCACCACGCCGTCGCCACCGACCACTCCGACCGCATGCACCAAGGGGACCTCTGTCCCGTCCGCGACGCCATCGTCCCGGACACCGACATCCACATGGACGCCTTCCCACCCTCCGCACTGGCGCAGACGTGCCTCGGCCTGCTGAACGGAGTGGGTCGATGACCGCACCATCCCGTCTGCGGATCGGCCCGGTACGGCGTTTCACCCGCAACCTGGTCTGCCCCGTCGATCTCCTCGGCCGCCCACTGCTCCTGAAATACACCCGCGAGCCGTCCGAGGCCCGAGCGGAGATCCGTGGCCACTCCCAGCTGGCCTCGCACTACCGCGTCCCCACCCTCCACGCTCGCGTGCGCGTACCCGGCGGGTACCTCCTCGCGTACGAACGTCTACCTGGAGACACCGACAGCGGTCTACTGCTCGACCTTCTCAACACGGACGAGCCGACCCATACCCTCCACGCCTACATGGACCAACTCACCACCACATACCGCGAGATCATCCTCGCTACGGCCTGGTCGACCAACCCGGCGCACGTCGTCCGGAAGCTGTACTGGGACAGGGCGGCGCCCGGCGGTCGGCTCGACGCGTACTACGCCGGAGCAGATTTCGCGGTCGCCGACGGGCTCATCGACGTCCCGATCGCCCGCCTCGACACGTACACCCTGAAAATCAACGGCCGTCGACACCACCTGAACTGGACCGCCACCATCCGCTGGCTGCGCTCCCACTTCAGCGCGCCGGAGCCGGTCTGGGCAGCCCTGACCCAGGGCGACCCCACCGACGTCAACCTCGCCCACCCGCTCGCCTGGTTCGACCACGACACCGCGGGGATGAACAGCATCCTCGGCGAGTTCGCCAACTTCCTCTGGTACGCCTCCGCCCTGGGCGGCTGGCTCGTTCCCAGGTACAACCCGGGCGCCTTTGCCGACCACCCCGCCACCTTCGCCCACGTCCCAGCAAACACCCCCGAGATCCGGCGAGCAGACGTCGACCACACCACGAGCACCATCCATATCGACTACGTGCCTCACCTGTCGGCCCCCCGGCAAGCCGCCGTGAGCGCGTACTGGAACCAGCTCGCACGGCCGGTCGCAGGCCGCCTCTGGCCCGGCGCGGACCTGGCGAACCTACTCCGCCCCTACCTGGCCATGCGCATCATCGGCGTCTACAACCTCGCCGACCTGGTGCCTGAGGACCGTCTCGTCCTCCTCGCCCGGCTGACCGAGGCGATGAGCCCCGCCTTCGACCCCACCACCTACTTCCTCTTCCTGGAGTCTCCATGCCCGGCCCGTTGAGTGGCTGTACCGCCCTGGTCACCGGAGCCACCGGCGGGATCGGCTCGGCTATCGCCCACCGTCTGGCCGACGACGGCGCCCTCGTCGCCCTCGCGCATCTCGACGACGCCCACGCCGCAGCCGAACTCGCCGACCTCATCGCGCGACGAGGCGGCACCGCCGTCCCTCTGGAAGCCGACCTCCGCGACCACCAGGCCGTACGAACTCTCTGCCACCAGGCCCACGCACAACTCGGACCGGTGGCCGTCCTCGCCAGCAACGCCGGCGCCTACCCCCGCCGACCGTGGACGGAGACAACGCCCGACCGCTGGGATGAAGCGCTGACCACCAACCTGACCACCCACTACCTCCTTGCCCATGAGCTGACCGGCACCATGGCCTCCGTCGGCTGGGGCCGGATCATCACCATCGGATCCGTCCTCGCCGCTGCTGGCCGTCACAACCTCGCTGGCTACATCAGCGCGAAAGCCGGCCTCGAAGGACTCACCCGCGCCCTCGCCCGCGAACTCGGCCCCGCCGGCATCACCGCCAACTGCGTCGCCCCCGGCTCCATCCGCGTCCCGGCCGAGAACACGGTCGTCGACGACCCGGAGCCCATGACAGCCCGCCAACTCGCCCGCCAATGCGTCCAGCGGCGTGGCCGCCCAGACGACGTCGCCGCGGCCGTCGCCTTCCTCGCCACCGAGGACGCCGGCTTCATCACCGGCCAGACCCTGCGAGTCGACGGAGGCTGGATCCTTGGCTGACATCTGGCTCATGCGCCACGGCGCCTACGAAGGCCACCGCCCCGGCCACCACGCCCCGCACGAGGCCGCCCTCACTGAGGAAGGCCGCGACCAGACACGCCGCTCCCTGCCACTCCCCAACGACATCACCGCCATCGTCACCAGCCCGCTCCCCCGCGCCCGCCAGACAGCCACCCTCATAGCGCAGCTCACGGGCCTGCCCATCGTCGCCATGTCAGGGCTCCTCGCCGAATGGCGCGCGCCGAGCATCGTCCTCGGCCGCACCGCCGAAAACTACCCACCGGCCTACCGCGCCTGGCGCACCCGCCGCCTCACCAACCCCACCCTCCGCTGCGAAGACGGCGAGTCCCTCACCGACCTCCACACCCGCGCCACCCACTGCGCCGCCTTCCTCCACCACACTGCCCAGCGCCACGGCCCGATCCTGGCCGTCTCCCACACCCTCCTCCTCGGCACCCTCCTCCACCTCCCCTCCAGCGCTGTCGCGGCCTTTACCACCGCCACGCGAGCGCCCTGGCCGTTCGCCACGCTGCGCCCGCTACCGCATCCCTCCGCCCCACCCCACACCCCATGACCTCAGCCCGCTCCATCCACCGGTTTCTCTCCACCCGCCTCGGTGAAGTCCGCCGCCACCTCGCCGCCTTCATCATCACCTCAGCCCTCATCGCACTCTTCATCTGCCTCATCGCCATCCCCACCGCCCACATCTTCCTCACGTCGAACCCCGGCCCCCCGCTATGCATATGCAGCTGAGTGCTGACCACCATGACTTCGTCCACGCAGGAAGAGATCCGAACCGCAGTCAAGTCCATCTCGAACCGTCATGCCGCAGCCATCCCCAGTGAGCACAACCGTGCGGCTGACGAGGCTGCAACCTCTGTCCTCAGCCATCGGCCAGGAGCCGCGGTATGCGCAGACGGAGCTACAGCTGATGATCATCGACATCAAGGTCGGATACAGGGATGTGCGCGACGTTAGCTTCGGCGGGGGATCCATAGGAGCAACGGCCAGATCTTTCGGACACTGATCGTGCCCATGCAGCTCCATTTCGGCGTGGCGCGACGGGCGACGAGCCACCGCCCGCGCACCCCACGATGCTCTAGCCTCCTACTCCAGGGTTTCTCCCCCTTCGTCTCCGTCTCCGCTCCCTGGCTCCGTGTCGGCTACATCGCGCCGGTATTGGGGGTGGTCGAGGTCCATTTGACGTGCCGCATGCAGTGGCACCGGATAACGAGCGCGGTCGGACCAGAAAAGGGTCTGATGGCATAGGCGAGCGGTCATGGCTGCCAGCGCCTCACGCACCTCGTCAGACGGGCCTCCGATAGGCAGGATCTCTGTCGCAGTCATGGCGTAGAAGTTGTGCGGCATCTCGCCTCTGCGTCGCTCTGACCGGACCTCTGACTGCACCGATTTCTCTGCCTCCCACCTGGTGCGTTTGCCACCCAGACGACCAGCACCACTGCCGTCGTAGGCACGCGGAACGTTGCACAACAGCCATGCCGGTGTACCGAAGTCCGTCTCGACTTCGAAAAGCAGCGTGGAAGTGTCCTTCTCCTTCGGGTCGACGCCGTCCTTTTTGACCACCTGGGTGACGCTGACGGGTTGTGGAACCTCTTCGTCTTCCGTGTTGAGGCGGACGACGGCGATCGGAGCGTCAGCACCGAGTCGCGCCCCAGGGAGCTGGTATCGGCTTCGGTTTCCAGCCGCCCCCGCCCGTGTGGACGGCTCCCCAAGGCGCATGTTCTGCAGGCCATCCCACATTCGCCGCGCGGACTGTGCGTCCACGGTGACCGTGTACTGCACCCCGTCCAGTTCGTCGGCGAGATCACCGAGTGCGCGTTCCACCATGTCAGCGGCGCCATCCCACTTCTGCCGGTAGCTGGTCTTCTCCGCTGAGGGCTCTGGGTACGGATGGGTATGGAAGGCATTCTGAGCCGAACGGTACGGCCGCCACACCGGGTTCGTGGAGCTCCAGCCCAGCAGGGACCACGGCCCCTGCGAGGCTTGCGGCGGTACCAGCGCGGTAGCCGTAATGACGACCTTAGGTTCACCCTTCTCACCGAAGCGGCGGTTCTGCTGCCGCACGTGCACACCGACATGGGCGATCTGGTCGACCGGAAAGTCACCTTTGGCACGTAGAGCGTTGGAGATCCGCTCGTCGGCGACGCCCAGCGAGCGATACAGGTCAAGCAACGCCATTTCGGCTGGGTGGTCCTCGTCTCGCGGCTGGATGACCCCTTCCTTCCCGCGGCCCTTCAGGTATTGCGACGGAATGTCGAGGCGTGCCAGTACTGCCTTCGTCTGCGGTTTGGCGTCCAGTTCGGCGAGGTCTCGGGTGTCGAGGTCCGGGAAATCATCGCTGTCGGGGACTTCGGTCTCACACCAGGCACTGACCAGAGCGCCGTCCCGAGACCGGAGCGAGGCTCCGGCTGCCCCCAGGGCCTCGGCTCGGTCCCGCCTGCGGCTTGGCCGCAAAAAGTCGGGCAGGTAGTGGAAGACCACAGTGATCCGACCTTGGTAGAGGTCGAGTTCCACGGCTTCCTCGGTGTCGAGACCGGCGGGATCGAGCCCGAACGCGCGGCAAAATGTCTGCAGCATCCGCTGCCTCGTCTCGTCCCGGTACCACAGACAAGCGATGCGGAGCTTCTTGAAGCCCGCCTGGTCCACCGAGGCGCAGAGCGACTCCGCGGAGGGGAAGAGTGTCCCGCGCCGACGCAGCGGTCCTCCGCTGCCCGTTCGTTCCCGCTCCTCCTTACGACGCTTCAGCTCCTGGGACGAGATGTTCTCAGGGTCAGTTGGTCGCCGGGGCAGACTCATCGCTGTTGATTGCCGAAAAATCAGGGCTTGGGTGTCATCGCCGAAAACAGCGTCAACGTGAGAATGCAGGATCCTCAAGTGGTGCATGCCGACGCCGGTTCCGATGGGGTGCTGGTAGCTCTTCGCGGGGATTGGCCAGATCTGACCGGGGTGTTCGCGCGGGAACTGCAGCTTCTCTTTGAGGGCCCTGGCTCGTTCACGGAGTTGTTGCTCTCGCTGAGAACGCTCTGCGATGGATTGCAGGATTGAGTAGTCCATCTCCAGCCGTCCGAGGGCTTGCAGTGCCTGCCGCGGAATAGCCTTCGCTCCGCCACGGCCGTTGAGCTTGACCTCCAGAACCGGGCGGCCGTTACCAGGCTGGATCGCCAGAGCAGTGGAGCTGAAGATCAGTGAGGAGGAGATGCGAGAAACTCGGGCGTCTAGGAGCAGCACGGGGTGGTGCACATTAGGCAGTGTTTTCAGGTTCACCGCCGTGCGGCAGACGGCGTAGCGCCCGCCGCTTTCGTTCTCCCAGGGGTCTTCCAATGCGACCAGCCCGCCTGTGGTGTCGGGGCGGAATTGGATCTCTCGGCCATTGGAAAGTCGGAAGGGGAGGGCCGCGAGGCGCTCAGCCAGCCCCCAACCCACACTTCTGTAGAGCCAGTTCGGGGCATCCGGCTGCGCTCCCTTCACTGCTCTCAGCTGTTCACTCAGGACGAGTTCTCGTTCAGGTGTGCGCGCGATTCGCTGGGCAAGCTCAGGCGGCTGCCGCAGATCGATCATCTCGACCTGCTCCCCGAGGACAAGGCCGTGGGTCAGGGCGAAGGCTTTGCAGAGCAGGTTGCTGTCGATCGACTGCCGGGAGACCAGGAAGGGGGCCGCACCGTTGGGCTCGAAATACACATAGCCACCGGTGATTACTTGGAGCACGGTCGTGGCGATCGTGTACGGCGCCTGGGCCTCCACCTTGCCAAAGCGCTTCCGGCACTGGGCTGTGAAGTTACTCCAGAGCTTGGCCGACTCTACGTCCAGTCGGCGCACGAAAACCGTCGCGTCACCCACCAGTGCGGGAGTGCAACGGTAGGCCAAAGTATGCAGGTACTTGCCTGGCTCAAGATGCTGGTCGTCCACTCTTCCTCGTCTCTTTAGTGGGTGACGGTTGGGTCGATGCCCGCGTAGGAGAGAAAGGCGTTCAGGGCCTCCCCATACAGGTCGTTCATTTGCCGCTTCACTGCCGGCGGCCACTGCTCATGGATGCGGCGCAGTACGGTCTCTAGATCGGAGCTCCAGGTGTCCTCGTGGAAGGCGTAGTCGACTAGGTGCAGGACTGCTTCGGTGCCGCCTCGGCGGGCTCGTCCGGCCAGTTGGATCAGGTCGACGACAACGCCTGCGACCACTTCTTCCTGCAGCGACTTGGGCATGGAGGTGAACTGCGGGGCGGCGCGCAGGATGAGTTCGAGGCGTTGCCACGCGGCGGAACGTGCCTTCGCTAGCGCATCGTCGGGGTCGGCCGCACCGCACTCTGGTAGTGCGTGCAGCCCGGCGGCATTGACGCTGCCGTACATCTCCGCGGGTTCGGCGAACAGCGACAGGGGTCGGACGCAGAGATAGACCGAACGCACAGCGGAGCGAATACCGACGACGATGTTCAGGCCACGGGCGATCACGGATAGCGGGACGACCAAGACGTTGCCGTGCTGAGGGAAGTCCTCGAACTGTTCGGCCGTGAGTCGGGTAGCGATGTTCTCCCGGGGGAGGTCTGGGTCGGGGTTGTGCCGATCTCCATCCCGTACGGCGACGCAAAGCCCTTCGCGGTAGGTGCCGGCCTGCGCGATGCCTCGGGCGAGCCATGCGCACTGCTGGTAGGAGTTGGCCACAACCAGCACGTGCGCACGGTCCTTATCCTTGGACCGCTGACGTTCCAACTCCTGGTGGATGTACTGGTCGTACAACTGCGTGCCGAGCTCGATCAGGGCGCCTTTTTTACGGCTGGAGTGCTGGCCTGAGATCTTGATCGGCTCGCCGTACAGGGGGTGGCCCTCGCCGTACTCGATGCGATGGCGCCGCGCACGGATCGAGCGGGCCTGAGCGTCAGTCATCCACCAGCGCACGGGTGCGTGGACGTGCTCGCGCACCGCTTGGGGAAAGTACGCCGTTGCGGACAACCCCATGACGGGGCGCTCGACCCCGGCCAGGCAGAGCGAGACGAGTCCGCCCAACTCCGAGGTGAAGGTGTGCGGGTCACCAGCGATGCTCTGCGCGACGAGCTCGGCACTGCGCTCACGGTCATCAAGGCCCGTCACTCGGTATCCCGTGAGGGCGCGTCCCAACAGACCGAGCGGAAAGACGGCCGAGACAGCACTCCGGCTGAGTGTCTCTGCGATCCGCTGCGCGGATCGCAACCCGGAGGAACGGTAGTGCTGTGCGGAGGCGCGCAGTTCAGACAGGGCTTCGTCCAGCTCGGTCAGAACCGTGCGGGTGACAAGCAGGTTCACTGCCTGAGCACGCCGATGGGGGTCCTTCACCCGTGACTCCAGCAACTGGTGCAGATCGAGCTTTACCGCGTCCAGCAACTGTTGGCCACGCGGTGCCACCAATGCCGCCAACGCCCGGCGCACCTCATCCCAGCCGACCTCCGTCGGATCGGCCTGCGCGATGTGCGGCTGCAAGTAGCGGGCAGGCATGAGCGCTTGGAGGCGCTCGGCGAGATCGGCTGGTAGGTCCGTCTCTGCAGCAGTGTCCAGATCCGGCCAGAGCAAGCGGATGAGCTGCCGGTCCCGGCCACGGGCCATGTGCCAGCGGAGCCCGGTCCGATCCGGAACACGGTCCACTGCGCGCTCGTCGTCCACCACATCCAAGCGCAAGGCATTACTGCACACTGCGAGCAGTAGGAACTCTGCCATCAGCCGAGCCTGGCCTACCGATGGCAACAGGCCGGCCTCATCCGTGATCGGCAGTCGCTTCGCGTCCATGTCCATCTCCTGCGTGGCCGCCGTCCAGTGCCTCCGCGAGTGCAGAATGACCTCGCCGGCGCAGCGGTCCACCGCCCTCGACTGGAACTGGTCCACCTCATCGACGAGGACGGCGTGGCAGGTGCGCAACGCCAACTCGGCGACGCTGACCCCATTGACGGGTCTCCCGTCTAGGTTCACGCCAATGCGCAGATTTCCCTGTAGGAAGGCGAAATGGTTCGTCACGACTACGTGCGCCGAGCAGGCTTCGTAGACAGGCGCGAACTTTCCACAGGTGGGAATCCAGGGGCAGGCGGACGCCCCCACACCCTGCCTGTATAAGGACAGACAGGGCTCGCGGCCTGGTGGATAGTCGGCGCTGGATTCCAGCAGTGGTCGCTGAGCGCATCCGTAGGAGAGGGGGTCCACGTCTCGCTCTCCGAACTCGCCCCACTCTCCCGGCGACTGCGGATCTTCATCGACGAGACGGGCTAGCTTATGCGCACGCTCGTGCATGCCTGAGGACGACATCAGGTGCGCGCAGCCGGTCTCATTCTTGATAGCGTCAAGACCCTGCAGCACTCGCAGGTCAGCCCGGATCTTGTGGGTGATGGACAGGCAAGCCTTGATGTCGGGGAGCACAATGGCGACTCGAAGCTCCTGCTGAGCGAACCACGCAGCCAGGACGCGCGCCATCACGCTCTTGCCCGTCCCAGTCGGCGCGTGAAAGATCTCCAGACCGCCTGCGGTCATCCGCAGTGCCTCCTGCGGGCTGATGCTGTCTGACGTCTGGAGAACCGAGAACAATCCTTCCAGCGTGGCGCGCAGGTAGCGCTTGTCTTCTGGCTCCTGGCTCTCGATCTGTGTGGCCAGCCTGAGAAGGTCCTCCGTGGGGATCTGGAGGTCGTCCAGAGGGGGTGCAGTGTCCACGTGCGGCAGGCGGTCGTGGCCAAATGCTTCTGTGAAGCCGGGGTAGGTCGGGATGGTCAGCTGACCGTGTACCTGCCCCACTCCCTGCACGTTGATCTCTCCCGTCTTCCAGCGTCCGGGACCGGCGAATTCGAGAGGTTTCGGCCGCGCACTGGGCCGCCGAAATCTGGCGATCTGGCGGTCGACATATGCCAGTAAGTCTCCGCCGACCCGGGGTACCGCAGCCTCGGCAGTGAGGGCGTCGCCGCCCGCGGGTTCGAAGGCGAGCAGTTTCTTAGGCTCATTAGGGTTCTCGTCGCTGAAAGCCGCGAGCATTGCTCGCGCAGGCGGGGTGAAGTTCCGTACATCGCCGAGCCTGGCTGGGGCGTTGTGGAACACGTCGGCAATACGTCGGCGCTCCTCGCTCGTCAGCGTCGGCCAGCGGTCCCACGCGCGGAACTGCCCGGACAGCAGAAAGGCCGCCTTACGGAAGGGCGCGGCGGGAGCATCGCCATCGACGGAGGCGTCGGGGAAGTAGTGCGCGGCCAACGCAAGCGCGGCGCACAGGGCTGTGGTCTCCACGGAGGGCTCGCTCACGACCAAGCCACCCCCGAATGTTTGCAGACCATCTCGCCGAACTCGGACGCAGCCGCCACTTTCAACCCGTACTTCTCCCCTACTCCCGACAGCAGGGGGACCTGGGTGGCCCGGTGGTCAGGAACTACCAGCCACTCTGCTCCCCCGCTATCGCCTTCCTGCGCGTTGATCAGCTGCGCGAGCGCGGTGCCAGACGTGTAGTCCTTTACGTCGACGCGTAGTTGCTCCTTCTTCCGCGACCTCTTGCGCCCGACGTGCACGCGAAGGTCGTAGGCGTCCAGGGCGGGCCAGAGCTCCACCTTGAGACCGCGCTCGACCAGCCGGTCCCGCAGTGCCAACTCCGCCAGCCCGGGGACGCAGGTGTACCGCCACACCCCCCTTGCCAGTGCCTTGTACCCCTCGATTGGTTTTGCCTCTGGGATGAGCTCCAGGTCGGGCCAGAGGACGGACTCCCGGTCACTCGGGCGCGGTGGAGGCGGTTCTGGTAGCAACTCAGGCGGAACGATCCCCTGCACCGGCCGGAAACGGTAGGCGGCACCCATCTCCTGGTGTGGTCGGTGCCAACAGGTAGCCACACCGATCTGCCGGCCGGCCTCGCGGCGCAGTGCGATGCGCATCGGCCACCTGCACACAGGGCAGGCGAACCACCAGCCGCGATACGTCGAAGCATAGGGAATGTCCTCGTACAGATCCGCGATAAGCGGGGGCAGGCGCAGCTCATTTAGTTCACTCACCGGACCCGCCGGGTAGCGGATCAGGTCGGTACGCCCATTTTCATAGATCCC
Organism: Streptomyces tardus; assembly: GCF_018101125.2. Classification (GTDB taxonomy): domain Bacteria; phylum Actinomycetota; class Actinomycetes; order Streptomycetales; family Streptomycetaceae; genus Streptomyces; species Streptomyces tardus. Next base: position 1,615,542 of record NZ_JAELVF020000001.1, read on the forward strand.
TTGGTTCCCCGCCTTGCACAGCTGCGCGAAGGCTGTCTCCTGCGCAACCTCATCGTCCAGGTCACGCGCACTGATCAAACCGGTAACGCGGCTGCTTTTCTGTAGAACGCGAAGTACCAGAGCCTGCTCGGCGTCGATGTCGAACGCGTCTTCCGTGACGTGCCCGTCAGGATCGACTGCGCGTAGTTCGTCGACATCCCACCCAGGGACACCATCGGGCAGAAGCTGAGAGGGATCACCACGCACCTGGCGCCGGAAATCAGCGAAGGACAGCTCACTGCCTGGACCGCACGCAGCCAGCAGCGACCCGTGACATTCCATCAGGGTCGCGAGACGGACGGAAGGATCCACCCCGGGAGTCGTCATCGCATGTGCGGCACGCAGCACAGAGCGCGCTACCAAGGATTTCACCCACAGCTCGTCAACCGTCCGAACGTCATCGTTCGTCGCATTCTTCATGACGCCAGAGAGTAATAGCCGCCACTGACAATCGCCTGGCTTCGCACCCGTAGGGAAGAACTACGAGGATTCTTCAGCGACGACAGAGAGAACTGTGGTATCGATTTTCGGATATCGACGACGGTATTCGCTCGCGTATTCGATTACATGCCGCAGGCCAAGCGGAGTCAGCTTCCACCGGTAGCCGATGACATAGCTTCCGTCGGAAGCGAGTATCGACACGTCGTCGATGAACCCTCGGCTCGGCCTTCCTCCAGATCCGTTCTTGTAACCAACGCCCAGGTGAAACGGAGCGCGTCCGGAGAGGGCATCCCGATCCAGTCCGTCCGGGCCCGCTCCAGCCACGCGGGCCAAGACTCCCCAAAGCCATTCGGACAGCAGTGGGGCCGCAGGCTTTTGCTCCGCAGACTCGCCCAACCCTGCACGGGCGACTGCCCTTCCCCGCCTCGTCATCTCCACACGGATCCGGGTCACCTCGCCTGCTGCCGGGTGATGGAAGACGTCGACACTGGTCATCAACAGGCCTCGGCGTTTCAAGGCGTGCAACGTGGCGCCGACTCCGGGATCGTGAACACCGTTACGCCGCAACCTTTCCTGCAGCCGTGTGTAGCCCACGACTTGCGCTGGAGCTCGGAGAGCGAGAGGAAGTTTGCGCCACTCTGCGGGGCGTGGCACAGGTAGATGGTGGACCCGGCGCATCCACATCTCCGTCTCCGTCATGCGCTCGTCGCGCAGGGCTTCACCAAGATAGATCCGCTGCCGCTCGTTCAGAGACCGCCAGGTAGCCTCGGCCGGGCTGCTCGCCTCCTTGCTGGTCCGGCGTCCTGGGCGCACTGGTACCGGGTCGTGGGGTCGAGTACGCATCCAGGCGTCCACGACCATACGTATGGGGACGTCGTACACCTTGGCCAATTCAGCAGGTAGCCGCCCCACGGTCTCAGGGTCGCGCCAGTTTCGGCCATGTACGGAGCGACCCTGCTCTACCGCAGACAGCCTCGGCGCCGAAAGGTGAAGGTCGCGGCCCACCGTCGTCCGGCGCAGCAATTCAGTCGCCTGATCGAGTGTCAGGCCAGCAGCGAACCGTAGATCGACCAGGCACTCTTGCCCACGGCGGACTCCGGTGAGGTCCTCCACTTCACAGCGCAGCGCTTGAGCCATCTTCTGCAGCCGCTGCGGAGTTGGCGTGTGCTTGCCCCCTTCATAGAAGAAGACCATGCGCGTCGACACCCCAATTCGCCGTGCCAGCTCAGCCTTCGACAGCCCGGCCCGATCCCGCAGCGCCGTGAGGCGGCCGGAAGCTATCGCGCGTACGGGAAGCGGCATAGCCCCATGGAACTTGAAGGAAGACTTCATGGCAATGTCTTCAGCGCCAGGCGTCTCCTATGGAACAGATCGACGGGCTTCGAGCCTCATGCTCGGGGCGCTGCGAGTCTGTCCGTACCGGTCGCAGAAGGCAGCGACACCGTGCTGCCGAGCAGAACGACGCGATGCTCCCTGGTTGCACTTCTGGTTGCAGTCAGGGGCATACAGCGCAGTACAGATACTTCCCCCGCCCCGACTGCACCGCAGATCAGAACGTTCCCGCATTCACTGGAACCCCCGGACGGAGACTTGGAAAGCGTGTTGGGTTCACACCCTCACGAGTTCGAATCTCGTATCCTCCGCCATTGCTCTCACCGGGCAATACGTCGAAGGGCCCCACCGCTTGCGGTGGGGCCCTTCGACGTGCGTGGTCTCAGTTCAGGTCTCAGTTGGCCGGGCGGACAGTCGTGAACAACCACGGACGGGCTTCGTCGGCGCTCTGCCACGTCTGGTCCTGGAAGGCCCGCATAGAGATCCGAGGCAACGTGCATGGCCCCCAGCCCAGTCAGTTCCCTGAACCAGCCACAGAAGCGGTCGATCGCACCCCCACTGCCAGAGGGACAAAATAGGATGCCCCGCAGCAGCTCCACGGCCCTGAGATCGCCACCCGGACACGAGCAAGGACCCCAACTGATGGCAGTGACCCAGCAAGAGATCGAGAACCGATTGTGGGACGCCGCCGACGAGCTGCGCGTGGCGATGCCCGAGGCGCAGTACTCCTCGGTCGTCTTCCCTCTGATGTTCTGGAAGTACCTGTCGGATACCTGGGAGCACACTCACCAGACCTTCCTCAAGGAGAACGAGGACCTCGACCTCTCAGCCGAGGAAGCCGACGAGGTCGAGTACAGCAACTACCAGACGTTCAAGATCCCCCTCATCTTCCCTGGCACCGTTGCCGAGAGCCGTGCCTCTTGGTCATCCATCCTCGCCACAGTCGCCCAGCACGGCCTCGGCCAGCGGGTTCGCGCTTCCCTTCAGGCCATCGAGTCGGCCAACCCTGACAAGTTCTCCCGTCTGTTCGGGTCCATGACGTGGACCTCCGAAGCCGTGCTGCCGGGGGAGGTGCTGGCGTCGGTCATGCGGACGATGAACCGTGTCCCCAAGATGCACGAGGGCAATATGTCCCACGATGTGCTCGGCGGGGCGTACGAGTACCTCCTGAAGCGGTTCTCAGACGGGTCCGGTACTCGTGCCGGCCAGTTCTTTACCCCTCGCGAGGTCGTCGAGCTAATCATTGAACTGCTGGATCCCAAGAACCACGAGTCGGTGTACGACCCGACCTGCGGTTCAGGCGGCATGCTCATTGCCGCCGCTAACTTCCTCAAAGCCCGAGGCGGGCGTGGATACACACTCAGCCTGAACGGGCAGGAGGCTGTGACGGACACTGCGGGTGTGGCCCGCATGAACCTCTTCATGCACAATCTGACCGAGTTCAAGGTCGAGATCGGCGACACCTTGAGGGATCCTCGCTTCAAGAGGCCGAACGGATCCGTCAAGCAATTCGACGTGATCGTCGCCAATCCGCCCTACAGCCTCAAGTGGAAGCCCTGGACTAATGACCCGCGCGCCGTAGGCGGGGTCGCTCCACAGTCATCGGCGGACTGGGCATTCGTACAGCACATGATCGCTAGCATGGCCCCAAAGAAGGGCCGCGCTGGTGTCGTCCTACCCCACGGCGTCCTCTTCCGAGGTGGCCAGGAAGCAGTCATCCGTCGGCGTGTCCTGGATGACGACCTACTTGAAGCCGTCATCGGCCTACCAAAGAACCTTTTCTACAGTACGCCGATCCCGACCTGCATCCTCGTCTTCCGCGCCCCCAGCACCAAGGCCCCGGAACGCCGGGCAGGTGTGCTGTTCATTGACGCATCAGAACGGTTCACGCCTGGAAAGAACCGCAATACGATCACCGACACCGACATCACCGATACAGTGGCTGCCTACCATTCCACCTTCAACGCTGACGCCTCCCCCACCGAACTCGATGATGGTAAAGGGCTCGCCGCCCGCTTCGTTCCCTTGCCAGAGATCGCGGAGAACGGGTACGACCTCCATATCGGCCGGTACATCAAGCAGGCTACAGCTGAGCAGGAGGAGTTGGACGTTCTGATCGACGCCTACAACCTCGCCCGGGCCGATCGGCAGCAGGCCGAAGCTCACATGCTGCAGGTCCTCACCGCCACAGGGATCGAGGGCTTCGATGACTGAGCCCGCCGGGTGGAAACCAGGCACTCTGGATGACGTCCTTGAGCACGTCGATGTCCGAAACAAGGACAAGGCCGTCGAGATGGTCCTCAGTGTTACCGAGGGGCGCGGCATCGTTCCCCAGAGCGAGGTGTTCAACAAGAGGGTCGCTACTGAGGACACGAGCAAATACAAAGTACTCCAACCCTTTGACATCGCTTGGAACCCATACCTCCTCTGGACCGGAGCCATTGGGCAATGGCTTCGCGACAGCGCCGGCGTTACCTCTCCGGTCTACCCGGTGTTCCGTGTTCGCGAAGGACAGGACGCCAGGTTCTGGGGAATGGTCCTCGAAGGCGGTGTACTCACCCCGTACTTTGACAGTCGCGCAATCGGCTCTATCGCTCGGCGTCGCCGCACAACTATTCCGGTGTTTAAAGAGGCTCCGATCTTCATTCCGCCGCGGCCGACGCAGGAGCGGATCGTCAAGATTATCGGCGCGGTAGATGATCAGATTGCTGCACTTGAATCCGAGGTCAGCACCGCACGGAGGCTTCTCAACTCGGTGCTCGCAGAGCACTTCGCGACCGTCATGGGCAAACCGCAGCGGATTGTTGATCTGTGCTCCCATGTGGTCGGGGGCGTCTGGGGCAAGCCTGAGGGTGAAGGGGAAGTTGACCGCCTTGCGCTTGGGCCTCGCATCTACGCGCCTGGCACCACCGACTTCGTAACCGGCGGCTCACCGGTACGGTCGTTTACGACCAAGCAGGCTGACACCCGAACGGTGCGGGAGCAGGACATCATCCTGGAGCGATCTGGCGGTTCACCCGAGCAGCCCGTCGGCAGAGTCGCAATTGCGGGCCCCGGCCTAGCGCCGTGCGTTCCTACCGACTTCCAGCGCTTGATGCGGGTAGAGCCTGAGAGGGCGCTCCCAAAGTGGGTGTTCTGGCGACTCCGACACGACTGGGTATCTGGGCTGACCCGCAACTACTCACGCCGCACGACTGGCATCACTAATCTGTCAGTAAAGGAATATATCGCTCGCGAAGTGCCCGTGCCTTCGCCAGAGGAACAGGCAGCACTAGTTGAGCGTGCTGCGGCGGTCGATGCACTCGTCATCACGCTGCGCGCGGAGGCCACAAGTCTCCGTCAGGTTCGAGCTGGTTTGCTATCAGGGCTGTTGGATCGAGCAATCACCATCGAGTCAGCCGAGCTGGAGGTCGCCTGATGGCGATGGGTATCGCGGAACGCGAGTTCCAGAACCTGATGATCCAGTGGTCCCTCCCCATAGGGTGGGGCTTCGAAGCGGGTAGGTCACTGCCGCGTGAGACGACACAAACGGTTCTCGCCGGCCATCTGCGGGACGCCATCGTCCGGCTCAACCCTGAGGTGATCGACGGGTTCGGCGTGGACGCCGTGGTCGAGGAGATCGTCGCCGCGGTCAACGCCGTCGACGGCGGACTGGTGCGAGCCAACGAGCAGGTGCTGGAACTGCTGCGCGGGCACAAGGAGTTCCGGGGCGCCGACGGCGTATGGCACGCTTTGAAGGTCATCGATTTCGAGCACCCAACCGCCAACACCCTGGTCGTGTCGGACGAGGTGACCATAACCATCCCCGGCAAGACCCCCCGCCGGTTCGACCTCGTGTACTGGGTCAATGGACTGCCTCTCGTTGTCGTAGAGGTGAAGTCACCGACCGCTAAGTCAGGGTGGGCCGAGGCCGCACGCGAGATCAACGACGTGTACGCCGCCGAGTACCCGTGGTTCTTCACCCCCAACGTGTTCGCTGTCGCCTCAGACGGGCTGAAACTGCGGTTCGGCGCCGCTGGTGCGCCGCTGAACCTGTGGCAGCCGTTCCGATCCACCGACGACGACGAGAACCTGTCCGGGCAGGCCGACGTGCAGCGCTCCGTCGAGCTGCTGCTCAACCCGGCCACCGTCCTGGACATGCTCGCCAACTTCGTCCTCTTCGACACATCTGGAGGCGGGGCGGACAAGAAGTACCTACCCCGCTACCCACAGATGGAGGCCGCCCATCTGATCCACGGGCGGGTCCTGGCCGACGGCAAGAAGGGTCTGGTCTGGCACCACCAAGGCAGCGGGAAGACGTTGCTCATGGTGTTCGCCGCTTCGCTGCTGCTGGCTGACACTCGCACCGAATCGCCAACGATCATATTGCTCTCGGACCGGACCCAGCTCGTGCGGCAAACCTCCGGGGTATTCACCTCCGCGATGGGCGACGCCTACTTCCACCAGCCCTCCACCAGCAAGGAGTTGCGTTTCTTGCTGGCTGACGATGTGCGCGGCGTCATCTCCACAACCGTGCACAAGTTCGCCGATGCCGGCAAGAACCTGTCGACCCGCCGCAACATCATCGTGCTGGTCGATGAGGCACACCGCACGCAGTCATCTGAGGAAGAGTCCCTGGCGGGGCAGATGCGCGCAGCATTGCCGCACGCGAAGTTCTTTGGCATGACCGGCACACCCGTCAGGAACCTCGCCACCAACACCTTCGCCCTCTTCGGTGAGGAGACCGACCCGAACAGGGTGCTGCACCGGTATTCGGTGTCCCGGTCTCTCCAGGACGAGGCAACCGTCCCAGTCGTGCTGGACCCGCACCCAGTCACCTTCGAGATGAATGACCGGGCCCTACAGGCCGAGTTCGACCAGTTCGCCGACGAATTCGACCTCGACGACCCCGACCGTGAAACCTTGTCCCGTAAGTTCGGGCGCCTGACCTCGGTGTTCGCCAATCCTGAACGCATCCACACGGTCTGCCAGGACATCGTGGACCACTACCTGGCCGGCACCTATCGCAACGGCCTCAAGGCGCAGGTCGTCGCCTACAACCGTGAGCTGGCCGTGGCGTACACGGACAAGATCAACGAGCTGCTGGCCAGCTTCGAGGCGTCGCAGATACTCGCCGAGGTCGGCAAGCACGATCGGATCACCGCAGAGGTAAATATCCACGTCTCGGACGCCAAGTCCGAGGAAGCGACCATGCGGCCCTACCGGCTCTCCGAGGTCGACGAGGAGGACCAAAAGCGGCGGTTCCTCACTCCCGATGACCCGCTGTGCTTCCTGGTCGTGACGGCCAAGCTGATGACCGGGTTCGACGCCCCCAACGAGGGCGTCCTCTACCTGGACAAGCCGATGAAAGCTCACAACCTGTTCCAGACGATCACCCGCCCGAACCGCACTTGGGTGTCCCCGGCCGGATTCGTGAAAACCACTGGCGTGGTCGTGGACTACATCAGCCTGGCCGAAGAGGTCCAGCGTGCCGTCGTCGACCCCACCTCGGAGGGGTCCGCTGGCAAGGGCGGCGGATTCGTCACCGACGTGACCGATCTGATCGCCGAGTTCCGCACCACCTTCGCCTGCATCGAGGACCTCCTCGCAAACGTGGACGGCCTCGACCTCACCGCCAACGGTTACGAGTCCGTACGCGTCATCAACAGCTACCTGGACGGCGACCCGGCCGCCGCCGAGGTCTTCAGCAAGAACTACCGGCTTCTGGCCCGCCTGTACCCACTCATCAACACGGACCAGCGCGTCACCAAGTACCAGGACGGGTTCGGGCTCTTCGGGTCTGTATACACGACCCTGTTCAAGAAGTCCTCCGACGAGGAAAGGAAGGAGCGACTGGGCGAGCTGGGACCGATGGTCCTGGAGATAATCAACGCCCACGTCCACTCCTTCTCGGTGGCCGCGTCCCAGGAAGAAGCGCTCGTCCTGGATGCTCAGGGCATCGCAATCCTCAAAGAGCTTCTGGCCCTCGTCCGTCCCAAGCCCGACAAGGACGACAGCGAGGACAAGAGGCCGCCGTCTGCGGCGGAGATCCTGGACCACATCAAGGCGGCCCTTGAGAAGGGCGTCGAACCGGGGTCCGCGAAGTACACCGCCCTGGCGGAGCGGATCAGGCAGCTGCGGGATCGGATCATCCAGAACGCCCAGGACGCCCTGGAGTTCCTGGCCGAAGCACTCCGTGTCGCCCAGGCCATCGTGAACGCCGAGAAGCACCCCGACGAAGCCGTTGTGCTGGATGACGACCATGTAGGCGTCCTGTCGCGGATCATCAGCGACCACGCACCGTCCGGCCTCACCGTCACAGAACGGAACCTGGCCGAGGAGATCGACCAGGTCGTCAAGCGTACTCTCGCCCGATCATGGGACAACGCCGAGGCCCGCAACCGGGGTGCACGGCGCGCCACCGCTGCGGTCTTCCGCCGGTACGCGTTGAAGCCAGTGGGTGAGCCGTACAACTCAACCGTCGCCTACATCGAGGCCCACTACCTCGTTGACTGAGTCATGCGATGGGCCCGGCAACCTATGTCGGTTGCCGGGCCCATCGCGCCGCTCAAGCCCTGAACTTTCCCGTACACCGCTCCTGATGCCGGGCTAGCTGTCGGTGTCTCCGTGCTTCCCCGGATTCCTCGCTCGGTCCACAGCCTGCGCACAAGCCTCGTCGAAGGCAGTGACGACAGCGTCTCGGTCCGTGCCGCGGACATGGGCCTCGACCTCGTGGCCGGGACGACGCGTAGTGTGCCAGCGCACCGGGAGGTCCGTGTAGAGATCGGTCTCGAACTCCCAGGCCACCACGGACCACCGCTCCTCGCGGCCGATGTTGAGCCGCTCACCGCTGGCCTCGAACACGGCGTAAGCGTGATGGACTAGACGGCGGTCGGGAACCCGGTCGCGGATTGCCCGGATACCACCGGGCCCCAGCTGTTCCCACTGTGGCTGGTCCCACTTCTCCACGTGCGCTGGATTACCGGGGTGATCGGCGGTCCACTGGGATGCGACAGCCTGAGCGTGGTCGTTGTACAGGAACGGAACGTACCGCTTGCCGAGGCAGGCCACGTACACATCCGGCTCTGTCGGTGCGGGACGCTGACTCAAGCACTGCACGGGGCCTCCTGGTGTCGACGGAGACTGCTGGGGTGTTGAGCCCCAGATGAGGGCGCCGACCTTCGCGGCGGTCTGCTGGAGCACCTGGCCGGTGAGGTGCTGGTAACGGCGGCGCATGCGGGCGGACTTGCCGGGCTCCCAGCCCATGATGCGGTCGACGACGGCTTCGGGGACGCCGAGGATCAGCAGCACGGTGGCGGCGGTGTGGCGGGCGTCGTGGAGTCGGCCCTCGCGGACACCGGCCGCCTTGAGCAGGTCCTTCCACCTGTGGTGGTCGGTGTTGGGGTTGAGCGGTTCGCCGGTCGGCGAGGTGAACACGTAGTCCTTCTCCACCCACAGGTCACGGGCGGGTGCCCGCTCGCGCGCCTGCTCCTCCTTGTGCCGTCGCAGCAGCTTCAGCAGCTGCTCAGGGATGCCGATCGTGCGCTTGCCGGCGCGGGTTTTGGTGTCCTTCGTCTCGCGCCGGGTGTTGATCTTCTGGGGGCAGTAGCCGGGCTTTCGGCCGCACTTGTCGCCGCAGCCGTGCTTGTAGCGGGGCCGCAGGCGGTTTCGGCGGACGAAGAGCACGCCTTCCTCGAAGTCCACGTCCTCCCACTTCAGGCCGAGGACCTCGCCCTGGCGCAGGCCGAGGGCGAGCGCGATGACCCAGCGGGCGTGGTCGCGGTGCTTGGCCGCTTCGAGAAGGAGATGCTGGATCTCCTCTAGCGAGTACGGCTCGACCTCTTCCTCTTCGACCTTGGGCGCCTTGGCGATCGAGGCAGGGTTGAGGGTGAGGTGGCGGCGGCGGACGGCCTCGTTCAGCGCTGTGTTGACCGTGCGGTGGGCCTGGTGGGCGGTGCCGGAAGCCCTGCCGTTCGCCTGCATCTTCCGGTAGAAGCGCTCTAGGTGCTCGGGCTCCAGCTTCTCCAGGCGGTGCGCGCCCAGGCCGGGTATGAGGTGGTGGTAGACGGCCACGCGGTAGCCGTCGATGGTGTTCTCGCTGACGTTGGGCGCGGCGACGTTCTCCACCCAGTGGGTCAGCCAGGTCTCGACGGTCCAGGTCTGGCCGGCCTTGCGGACGCCGGTGGAGTCGCGCTGCTTCTCCAAGTCACGGACGGCCTTGGTGACTTCGGCGCGCGTTTTGCGCCCGACATGGCGACGGTCGGGAGTGCCGTCGTCCTTGACGCCGACGGTGACGCGGCCGTGCCAGCGTCCGTCCTTGCCGAGGTAGATGGATGAGGCACCGTTGGGCTGGCGGGAGTTACGGGGCTTCGGCTTCGGGGCGTCTGCCATGGTGGCCCCGCTCAGGCAGCAGTGTCGAAGTCCGTGACCTGGTCGCGCCAGGCCAGGAACTCGCCGACCGCCTCCTCGGGTATGCGCCGCAGGCTGCCGATCTTGACGGAGCGGATGGCTCCGGACGAGACGTACTCGTACATCTTCGTCCGGCCGATGCCGAGGCGGCGGGCGGCTTCGACAACGGTGAGTGCGGCGAGGGTGGGATCGCCGTGGCTGTCACGGCGCTCAGCGATCAGGGCACGCAGGGCCGCTTCGGAGACACCGAGGAGGTCGGCGATCTGAGTCACGGGCAGAGCAGAGCGTGGCAAGGGAAGTCCTCGTCTGGCAGCGCCGGAGCGGCAACTCCGTGCGGCCGGTGGATCGTTCGGGATGGGCGGTGATGGCTGCAGGCGTAGCGGTCGACCCGTCAGGTTCGGGCGTCGGGTTCGCCGCCGGGAGGGGATCCGTGGGTATCCACGAGGTGGTTCGTGGCTTCTCTGGCGATGGCGTTGGAGACCATGACCTCAGCCTCCTCGCGGATTTCGGGGTGGTCGGCGAGGTAGGTGTCGAGGGCGTCGCGGGCCCGGGTGAAGTCGACGTTGGCGCGCTGTGTCGCGCGGTAGGCATCGACGGCGGCGTCGATGAGTTCCATGGCACGTGCCTTGGCCGCGAGGCGCGGAGGTCCGACCAGGTTGCGCAGGGAGAGTCCGAAGACCTCGGCGAACCCGATGGCCTCGTCGAGGTTGATGCGACGCTTGCCGTTCTCGATGCGCCACACCGCGGACGGGTTCATCTCGTAGCCGGCCTCGTTGAGACGCTCGGAGAGCGTGGTCGTACTCCACCCCCGGGCTTCCCGCTCCACCTTGATCCGCACTGCCACGTTGCCTTCGCCGCTGAGCAGAACGCCCTCGTGCTCGGCCTCGTCGTCCACGATGCCCCTTCCGCAGGCAGCAAGTCCCTGCCGGTTGCAAGGACAGAAAAACTGTAGCATGCACTCTGCCTGAAGCAGAGCACTTCTGCTCCAGGCAGAGATGTGGCAGAGTAGCGGCCTACCGTCCGCTGCCGACCGCAGGAGGCCGCCAGCCCACCACCGCCACATGAAAAAGCCCCTGGCGCGATACGCCAGGGGCACAAGCTCAGACCTCACAACCGCCCATCCCTGAACGATCACCTGCTGGCCGGGGTTGCCGCCCCATATGGCCCGCAGGGTGAGGAGCTCAATGCCCGAGGGTACGACCCCTTCTGCTCAGGCGCCACCCGCGCAGCCCTTCGACGAGTTCGCCATCCACGCTGACCAGGTGACACCACCGCACGACCTTCTGGCCGAGCAGGGGGTTCTGGGCGCCTGCATGCACGGCCATGAAGCCGTCGACGAGGTCCGCAGCGTGCTGGAAGGACGCGACTTCTACCGGCCCGCACACGAAACGATCTGGCTTGCACTGCTGGAGCTGCGATCGGCGGACGCCCCCACCGACCCCATCGCGCTGGCCCACCACCTGCGACAGCGGGACGAACTCAACCGTGTCGGCGGCCAGGCTTACCTCCACACTCTCTCCGGTGCTCCGTTCGCCGTGCAGAGCGCCGTCTACTACGCCGGCATCGTGCGTCACAAGGCCGAGCTGCGCACCCTGCAAGCCGCCGGCATCCGCACCGCTCAGCGCGCGCTGGAGCCGGGAGCCGACCCCGACCTGATACGCACCGACATGGAAGCCGAGGTGCGCGAAGGCCGCGAGCGGGCGCTGGCATCAGGTACCAGTCGCCTGTCCCGCTACCTCGTGGACGGCTGGCAGTTCGTCAGCGAGACCGGCGCGGACACCGATCCGCTGTGGGGCACGCGGGAGAAGACCGTCTGGGCGTCCGGGGAGAGCCTGATGATCGTCGGGGCCCCAGGCGTCGGCAAGACGACTCTGGCCCACCAGGTCGTTCTCGCCCGCCTCGGGCTGCAGGAGAGTGTCCTGGACATGCCGGTCAGGCCCAGTCGGCGAGTGCTCTATCTCGCTATGGACCGCCCGAAGCAGATCGCCAAGGCCATGGCCCGACGCGTCAACCTCACCAACGAAGCTGTCCTGCGCGAGCGGCTCGCGGTCTGGCAAGGTCCCCTGCCCGCACCCCTCGACAAGGAACCCGACCTCCTCGCCGACCTCGCCGCCGCCCATCGGGCCGACACCATCGTGATCGACAGCCTGAAGGACGCTGCCAGCACCCTCGTCGACGACGCCCTCGCCGTCGCCTTCAACAACGCCCGCCAACGTGCGATCCGCAGCGGTGTGGAGGTGATGGAACTGCACCACCAGCGAAAGTCCCAAGACGGCACACCACGAGACACGCGCCCCTCGCTCGACCGCGTCTACGGCTCCACCTGGCTCACCTCCGGCGCAGGCAGCGTCCTGTTCATCACCGGAGAGGCAGGAGACCCCGCTGTCACCCTGCACCACCTCAAGTCGCCCACGGGGGAAGTCGGCCCGCTGCAACTCATCCACGACCACGCGCGGGGCACCACAACGCTCGATCCAACTCTCGACCCGATCACCATCCTTCGCGCCCACCCAGGGGGCTTGAGCGTCCGCGACCTCGCCATCGCCCAGACCGGCGAGAGGACACCAGGCCGGGCCGCCATCGAGAAGGCACGACGAGCCCTGGACGCCCTCGTCAAAGCCGGACTGGCCAACAAGGCCGACGGCATCGCAGGCGGCAACGGAGGCGGCCAGCAAGCCCGCTATCACGCCTCCGCTCGCCACATCGTCGCCGTCTCCTGAGCGGTTCGACCACAGCAGCCGAGCGATCACGGGACCGTACACGCGCCCCCGACGAGGCAGCCGCCCGAGAACCGCTCACATCGCTCACGCCGCGCACCAAACCCGCAGGTCAAACGATCACGCGACCGTTCACGGCGTACACACGCAGAGCGATCACGCGCGAGCCCCCCTCTAGAAGGGGGCTCGCGTGTACGCCCCCACCGTGAACGCCCCGCACGCCCGCCCCACAAAACCCACGAACCTGGAGCCCTCCGCCTTGCACTCCCCTGCTCCCACTCACCCTGGCCCTCGCGGACGCAGCGGTCGCCGGCCTGGCGATCCTGGCGATGCCCACCGGCCGCCCGCACACACGATGGGGCGCCGCATGCACCGCAACGGTCGCATCACCCTGGTGATCGGCCTGGTGGGCGTCGTCCTCATGGCCTTCCGCGTTTCGTGGAACGCGCTCTCCGACGTGGCCCGCGCAATCGGCGCCGACTCGACCGCCGCCCTGCTCTACCCGATCGTGGTGGACGGACTGATGGCCCTCGCGCTGGTCGCCACGCTCGTACTGACCGGCCCCGACAGGAAGTTCGCGCTGCGAGTCCTGGCGGCCTACACCATCACCAGCCTCCTGCTGAACTACGTGCACGGCCTCATACCGACCCTGCACACCGCGTCGGCCCAGTGGGGCCGACTGGCCGACCAGGACCCGGTGAACTGGGCACTCGTGCTCCTGGCGACCTCGCTCCCGGTCGGGTCGATCTACTTCGGGTCGGAACTCGTGGCCAAGGTGCTGCACCACGACCCGGAGTCGGCCGACCACGCCCAAGCGGCCTCGGCACAGGCGACTCGGCAGGCTGCGGCCGAAGTTGCTGGCCCGGAGCCCACGCAGTCGGCGTCTGAACTGGTCAAACCAGCCCCAGGACAGCTGACCGAGTCGACCCCCGTGAAGGTCGCGGGGCCGCCCACGACGAGGCCGACCGCGGCCGACACGTCGGCCCCCGCTGCCCGACCACCCCAGTCGGCGAACCGAGCCGAGTCGGCCGGAGGTGGCCCGCCTCGCGCAACCGGTCGGGTTCCCACCAAGTCGACTGCCGCCCCTACCCGAATCGACGGCGAAGCCCTCGACGAGGCCCGGCTCCTGACAGCCGACTGGAGCGACGACCAGCTCACTGCCGAGCGTCTACGCAGGGAGCTGCGCATCGGCCAGAAACGCGCCCGCGCCCTGCGTGACCACCTACGAGCCGAACGCACCAGCCAGGCCCAGCACTTCTGCGACGACGATGTCGAGATCGAGTCGCCTGGCAGCTTCGACGAAGCCGCCTCGCAACCCGCGCCTTCAGCAGCAGCTGGCGTCTGAACCCGGCCGCTGGCCCAGCACCTGCCTGAAGTGTCGCCCGGGGATGACAGATCGCCCGCGTACCGCCCCCGTCCTGGAGAAAACCCGCATGCACGACCCTCAGCCCGAACTCCCCACCCGCCAGAGGAAGATGACCGCCGACTCCACCCGCGCAGCAAGGTATGCCGTTGGACCGTCCAAGGGCCGGCCGAACGGGGGAGCCTCCGCCCCGGAGGTGGCGGAGGCACTCGGGCGCCAGGGGGCACCCGAGCAGGAACAGCACCCACCGCCCGTACCCGTGCCGTTGTCCCGCGCAGCCGACGAAGCCGCACTGCGCCGTGTCGCGCGCCGTCGCGCGCGTATGCCCGTGCAGCGCCGAGACCGTGTTGACGTGCGCTACAGCGCCGGTGAGAAGGCCGCGATCCTCGCCAAGGCCCGCTCCCTGAACATCGCCGCAGCGCACTACGTCGGCGCTGTCGTCATGACGCACCTCGACGGCAAGCTCAACGTCGCCCTCCCTGGCCAACGCACCTCGATCGACGACCTGATCGACGAACTCGCCGCCCTGCGCCGCGAGCTCGCCGGCATCGGCAACAACGCCAACCAGATCGCCCGGAAACTCAACGCCGGAGCCGCTCTGCACGCAGGAGACCTCGCGGCCCTCGCCCACGCCGAGCGCATTCAGCAGAGCGTCGCCGCCTCCATCCGCCACCTCGCGCACACCGCGAACCAGGCCGTCCGCCACGAGTCCGCCTCATGATCGCCAAGATCAGCAGCGGCAAGAACACCGCCGGCCTCATCCGCTACCTCTACGGACCCGGCCGCGCCAACGAACACACCAACCCCCACCTCGTCGCCTCCTGGGACGGCTACGCCCCCGACCCCGCCCACAGCGTGACCCCAGCCGAAGCCGCCGCCACCAGGAAACTCCTCGTCGCCGACCTCGACCTCCACGTCAACCAAGCCAAGCGCCACCACCGCACCCCCACCCAACACGTATGGCACTGCTCCCTCCGCACCGCCCCCGGCGACCGCACCCTCACCGACGACGAGTGGTCCCACATCGCCCACCGCATCGTCGCGGCCACCGGCATCGCACCCGAAGGCGACCCCGACGGCTGCCGCTGGATCGCCGTACGCCACGCCCCCGACCACATCCACATCGCCGCCACCACCGTCCGCCCCGACCTGCGCACCGCACGCCACTGGAACGACTACCTCACCGCCGACCGCGAACTCGCCACCATCGAGAAGGAGTACGGCCTCCACCAGGTCGCACGCAGCGACCGCACCGCAGCCAAACGCCCCACCCGCGCCGAACACGAGAAAGCCCATCGCACCGGCCGCGACCGAACCGCCCGCGAACGCCTCCGCACCACCGTCCGCACCGCCGTCGCCGCTGCCACCACCACCGAAGAGTTCGTCCGGCTTCTCCACGACACGGACGGCGTCCTCGTGGAGGTGCAGCATTTCCCCTCCGGCGATATCCGCGGCTACAAGGTCGCCCTCCCCGGTGACGTCAACGCGGCGGGTGAACCGGTGTGGTTCTCCGGTTGCAAACTCGCCCCCGACCTATCGTTCCCCAAGATCCGCGAACGCCTGAACGTCACCGAAGTTCCCGAGCTGAACGGCAAGCCCCACCCCTGGCACCTAGCCACGGCCGCCGCCGAGAGCATCCCCCGCAGCCTAGAACAGAACGATGACAACGCCTCTCAGGCCCATCTCGCCACACTCGGCGAAGCACTCGACGCCCTCCCACTCATTGCACCGAGCAGCCTTCGCTTGAACCTCCACCAGGCCGCGACCACGTTCGAGCGTGCTACGCGTTCCCACATCCGCCCCGACCACCAGAGCAGCCGCGCACTGCGCGCGGCCGTCCGGGCCATATTGCGAGAGCCCACGCCCAGGGACGGGACCGCGCTCGCGATGTTCCTTGACGCGATAGTTCTCGCAGTGATCGCCGCCGTCCGCTGGCATGATAAGCACCACAACCGGCAGCAGGCCCTCGCCGCACAACAGGCCCTGACACCTCTCCAGACCGCCTACAACGAAGCCGCAAAGGCCCCCTTGACCTCGCTCGCCAACCGCAAGCCCCCACGCGCGGCCGAGCGACACTCAGAGGTCATTCGCGAGACCCTGCCTGAACACGCCGACGACATCCTCACAAGCTCCGACTGGGGCGCCCTGGCAACTGTCCTGAGTGACGCCAAGGTGGCAGGGCACGACCCCGCCCGGCTGCTGAAGCACGCCGCCGACCAGCGGGCGCTGGACGACACACGCTCGCCCGCAAGGGTTCTGGTCTGGCGCATCGAGCGCCTGCGCCAGCACCCTGCATCCAGCGCACGGACGCGAGCTGCCCAGGCCCGCAGCTCGACGGCCACGCACTTCGCCCCACACCCACAGGCAGCCGCTCCTATCTCCCTCCCCGCGGAACGGCCTCTCGGCCGGCGGCGTCGGTAGGAGGCTGGCGAGCGCTGTGTTCCGGCCAGATCTGTGGTCGTTGCCGGGAAGTCGCTAGCTGAGCAGACGGGTTCTCGTCTGAGTGACATGCTGGGATGACACAGGGCGAGAAAGGAAGTCGGCTCATGCGGTGGACAGTTCATGGCGAGCGTCAGATTTATAGCAACCCCTGGGTCAACCTGTGGCTCGCGGACGTCCAGCAGCCCGACGGACGACGCTGGGAACACCATGTCGTCAAGATGCGCCACCTGGCGGTGGCGGCGGTGGTAGACGAGCAGAAGCGCGTGCTGATGCTCTGGCGTCACCGCTTCATCACCGATACCTGGGGCTGGGAACTGCCCATGGGCCTGATCGAGGCGGACGAAACCCCGGAGCAGGCCGCGGCTCGCGAGGTCGAGGAAGAGACCGGCTGGCGGGTGGACGGCATGAAGCCGTTGGTCTACGCGCAGCCCGCGAACGGCATTACGGACTCCGAGCACTACGTCTTCCGCGCAGAGGGGGCCGCCTACGCCGGCCCGCCCACCGAGCTGAACGAGACCGACCGCATCGAGTGGGTGCCGATCTCGGAGATCCGCGGCATGATCGACCGCCGCGAGATCGTTAGCAGCGGCAGCCTGGTCGGGCTGCTCTATCTACTGCTGGACGAGGCGACCGGCGTCATCGGCTGAACTGGCAGTCTGGGTCGCTGTCGTGCCTCGTCCTTACGCCCAGGTGAGAGGCACGGCGGTTCCTAGCCAAGAACCTCGCGCATCTTCTGCTCGAACGAGATCACCGGTGCTTCCCGGGCGTAAGGAGCGAGACGCCCGTGAAACTCCCGCACATGTCCTGCCACCCGTGGTGAGTCGAGGGATGCGGTGAAGTCGAGGGCCAGACTGGCACTCTGACAGGCGGCATCCAGGCTGCCTTGCTGGAGCTGGGCAGTAGCCAGCCAGAAGGCGTGGAAGGCTCGGCCCCGCTGCTGAGCGGCCGACTCCCGACGCAGGCCCTCCGCGATGAGGGGCTCTGCTCGTGCAGACTCCCCGAGGCGGGCGAGGGCGATACCGGTGTCCACGATCAGCTTGCTCTCATCGAAGTAGCGCACCCAGGGGGGCGCTACATCTTCCCGACCTCTGGCCTGTTCGTAAGCGTCGCGGGAGCGGTCGAGGGCTTGGTGGCAGGCCATCGAGTCGCTAAGCGTGGCCTGCGCGAACGCCTCTCGCATGTGGAGCATCGACATGACCAAAGGCTGATCACCCACTGCGCGGGCGGAGTCCTGGGCCCTGCAGGCCAGCGCCACGGCGTCGGTGGAGTTGCCGTCGTAGGTCGCCTGAAGGCTCATGCAGGAGAGCACATTGGCCATGAAGAGGTAGTCGTCCTGGAGGCGGGAGAGCCGCAGGGCCTGTGTGAAGTGGGTACGTGCGGTGCTGTACTGGCGGGCGTCGAAGTAGGCCCAGCCAGCTAGCCGGGCGAGCTCGGCCGCCAAGGATTGCAGGTCACGACGCAGCGCTTCGTCGGCGCCGTTCATTAGCTGCGATACGTAGCGCAGGTGCCCGACGACTGCCGGTCGCAGTGAGGCGCCGCCGTGTTCGTCGTCTCTGCGCCAGTAGTCCTCCACCGAGGACCGCAACGCCACGAGCGTGGACCGAGTCACCTTCCCGTCGGCAAGCGTGAGCAGGTCATCTATGCCGCTTGCCTCCCCGCCATCCTCTGCCACCGCTGCCACCTCGTCTATGGACGCTGAAGGCTGGCCGGGTGTGCGCTTGAACTCCCTCGGGATGGCGGGGATCTCCCACGGTCGGTGTGCCAGCCCAAGCATGGCTCCTGGGATGCGCAGCCCATCCGCGACGCGTTCGATCACGTCGATATGGGCGAGGCTTCTGCGCCCGGACATGATCTCCCCGACCCTGCTGGGCGTCATCCCGCATAACGCCGCGATACGCGAGGGATAAACGCCCGCCCACTTCTTCGCAAGCTGAAAAACCTGCCCGAAGTCGCGTTCGCGGCAGACGCGTTGAAACTCAGAGCTCGCGACTAACTCGGGTGGGAGTCCCGTGTAGGACTGCGGTCCGGGCACGTGCGCTCCTCGGCCGTCTCGACGGCGCGTACTGGGCGGGTGGTCAGCCGCAGCAGATCTTACCCACGTTGGGTAATCACCGTGACCTGATCCCGTGATGGCCTCACGCGGTGCAGTAGTCCCCCGACTACCCGCTACGAGGGGACGCGATGCACGCGATGGCTAAGCACAACCCAGCAACCACCCAGCAATGGCGCATGCAGTTCGCCTCGACTGCCCGCTGCGTCCCACTTGTCCGCACCCAGGTGAACAAGGCCCTCCACGAGCGGGGGTACGCCCGCAACGACATCGACGACGCCGTCCTGGTGGCGAGCGAACTCGCGACGAACGCCGTAATGCACGGCCACCTCCCCGGACACCTCTTCGAGGTCGGACTGGTCCCATCCGACGGCACCTGCCTCGTCGAGGTCTCCGACAGCAGCCCCCGACCGCCCAGAGTCCTCACGGCCGGCAGTGACGACGAAAGCGGCCGTGGCCTCGAACTCGTGAGCACACTCGCTCTGCACGTCGGACAACGCCTTCGCAAACCGGTCGGCAAGACAGTGTGGGCCACGATGCGCATGACTCACGGACGCGAGCCCACCAAATCGCCGCATTGGCCGTTCACCGCCACGTGCACCGCAACTGCCGACGGGCGCGTGCGGTGATGCGCGCTATCGGCCGCTACGCCGGCCTTCTCTTCATCATCGGCATCAGCGCCTCCTGCGGCCTTGCCGTCGGCCTGGTTTTCGCCTCAACGTCCGCTCCCTGAACCGGCCTGCCCCGAGTGTGTACCCGCGTACGGCGGGTCGGCTCCCCCGTGCCCACCCGGGACGGGCCTCACCCGCCCGGCCGTCTACGAGCCGAGCTCGACGGCCGGGCGGGTCCCACAGCAGTACTCGCCATCAACCAGCCACAACTCCTTGCGGACTGCGCGGGCGCACCCAAGTGCCCCACGCCCGGGCCGCTCGACGAAAGAGAGGCTATTTCATGATCCAGCACCCTGCCCTGGCCGAGATAGACAGCTCAGTGCCCGTCACAATCAGCACCGACCGCACACTCCGCGTCAAGGTCATCGACGCGTGCGGCATGACCTGCACCTTCTGCCACAACGAGGGCACCCCCGTGAGCGCGGACAACCGCACTCACCAGATCGGAGCGTTCGCACCGACAGGCCCGTCAGGGCGCGTCTCCATCTACGCGGCAACCAACGGCTCCAGCTTCCTGAGCGCGCCGGTCTTCCCCGACGAAGCCTTTCGGCAGGCGCTGACACAGTTACGCCAAGCACTCGACTTCGACGAAGTGCACCTGACAGGGGGCGAACCAACCCTCCATCCACGCCTGCCGCAGATCGTCGCCTTGGCGAAGGAAGCCGGCTACGAGGTCAGCGTCACCTCCAACGGGGAAAACGGCGGACGCACCCTGGCCTCCTGCGCAGACGCGGGCTTGGACCACGTCAACTTCTCCATCTTCGGCACCACACCCGAAGAGCTCGCTCAGGTCCAGAACACCCGTTACCGCAGACCCGCCCTCGCGCAACGCAAGATCGCCGCCCTCGACGCGTCGATCCAACTCGCCATGGACGTCGGCATCGGGACTCGTGCCAACGTGGTGCTACCGAACCGCGGACACGTTCCACGCATTCACCGGCTGCTCCACAAGTACTCCGACAGGCTCTCCGTACGCGTGCTCTCTTCTCTGGCAGACGGAGACGACTCGCTCCAGGCGATCGACCTCCTGCTGAGCGAGCTCAAGGCGGAGCTAACAGAAGTACGGCTGATCGCCGGCACCTCCGGCTTCCGCATGGCCTACCAGCTACCGAGTGGCCGAGAGCTGATCGTCAAGCACATCCGTCCACTACGGTTGCCGGAAACCTGCACCAGCTGCCGCTTCAACAACCCCACCGACTGCGAAGAGGGCTACTACGGCGTGCGCCTCTACCGCGACACAGCAGGCAGATTCCACGTCGGAGTATGCATACAGCGCATGGACCTCTGCCTGCCCGTGGAAGAGTTCGTCGCGGGAGAGGCGTGCGCTGAGGTCGCCCACCTTCGCGAGAGCGATTTCCACGACCTGACCAAGTAAGAACCGCGCTAGGAGTCCACCAGCGATGCCCCAGAATGAGTACGAGGCCAAGTTCCTCAACATCGATGTCGACGCCGTCCGCGACCAGCTCCGTACCTCCGGCGCCCAACTCGTCTTCGACAGGACCATGTTCACCCGGCTGATCTTCGAGAACGACGCTGTCCAGGGCGAACAATGGCTGCGTTTGCGCGACGAAGGCGGCAAGACCACTCTCACCCTCAAGCAGGTCAGCGACGCCACCACCATCAACGGCACCACCGAGGTCGAGATCGAGGTTGACGATCTCGACAAGACCGCCGAGCTCCTCAAGGCCACTGGGCTCCGCCAGGTCCGGTACCAGCAGAACTACCGCGAGGAATGGCAGCTCGGCGACATCAAGTACGACCTCGACACCTGGCCCGCCCTGCCCACGTTCATCGAGATCGAAGGTCCCTCCGAAGACGCAGTCCGCAAGGCCGTCGCGGACCTTGGCTTCGACTACGAACAGGCCCGCTACGGCAGCATCGACCTCATCTACATGAGCGAGCTGAACCGAAACATTCTCGCCGAATCGACTCTCCTGTTCGAAGGGCACGAGGAGGCATCTGCGTAGGTCCCTGCTCCTGGGCTTACAAACGTCCGCTATCCCAAGGCCGAGCCTCACGGCGGTCTCGTACAGCCGTACTGCGACCGCGGTATGCCCCCGAAGGCGCAGGCCGCCGACCGCGCGCCGGAGGGGCAAGTGTGGCACTGCTCGGTGCGCGCGGCGCCCGAGGATCTTCACCGATGTTGAGTGGGCGACGATCGCCCGGCGTGTTCTGCACGCGACCGGTATTGCGCCCGAGGGTGATCCGGACGGTTGCCGGTGGGTTGCGGTGTTCCCCCACCACAAGACCGCCACGGCCGCCGTCCGAGAATTCCGCGAGAGGATCCAGGCGCTGCCCGCCGCAGCTTGATCAGATGCCGTCCTCCGGACGGGCCTCCGGAGTGGGTGACTGGAGTGCCAGGATGACGGCATGACGACGATCAACGGCGAAGTCGTGCCCGGGTTCGAGCCGGTGCGCGAGGCGTTCGCGGCCAACTTCGACCATCACGGCGACATCGGCGCGGCGGTCTGCGTGTACCACCACGGCCGTCCCGTGGTGGACCTGTGGGGCGGCACCGCAGACGCCGAGACCGGTCGTCCGTGGAAACGGGACACCCTGCAACTCGTCTACTCGGCGACCAAAGGCGTCACCGCCACCGCAGTGCATCTCCTCGCCCAGCGAGGCGCCCTCGACCTGGACGCACCCGTCGCCGTGTACTGGCCCGAGTTCGCCGCCAACGGCAAGGCGGACATCCCGGTGCGGTGGCTGCTCTCACACCAGGCGGGTCTGGTGGCGGTGGACCAACCAGTGCCGCTGGCCGATGCGTTGGCCTGGCACCCGATGACCAAGGCCCTGGCCGCACAGCGCCCCCTGTGGACCCCGGGCACGGCACACGGCTACCACGGACGGACATGGGGCTGGCTGGTCGGCGAGATCATCCGCCGGGTATCCGGCCGCACCCCCGGCCGCTACATAGCCGAGGAGATCGCCGAACCGTTGGGCCTGGACTTCCACGTCGGCCTGCCGGTGAGCGAACGCGACCGCGTCAGCCGCATGTCGTACCGGCAGCCAGATGTCGACCTCACCGCCTTGCCCGAAGACCAGATCCCGGCAGAACTTCGCGACCAGGTGGCCGCCTGGCGCGACCCCAACTCCCTCAGCAACAGGGCCTTCCAGGTCACGGAACCGGCTGCCATCGACTTCAACTCCCCCGACGTACACGCTGCGGAACTCCCGGCCTCCAACGGCATCGGCACCGCCCGCAGCCTGGCCCGCTTGTACGCGGCCGTGATCGGCGAGGTGGACGGCGTACGCCTCCTGACGCCGGACGTCCTCGCCTCGGCGACCAAGGAACAGTCCGCCGGGCTCGACCAAGTAGTCGTCACGCAGAGCCGATTCAGCTCCGGCTACATGCTGCCGACCAAGGGCGACCCCATGATCGGCCCCAACTCCTTCGGCCACACGGGCCGGGGAGGCTCCCTCGCCTTCGCCGACCCAGAGCTCGGGGTCGCGTTCGGATACGTCATTAATCACATCGTCGGTGGCACCGACGACATACGCGCGGCGTCGCTGGTCGGTGCAGTGCGCAAGTCTCTGCTGTGGCCCAGCGGGACCTCGATATCTCACTGACGGAATCCACTGCACGCCGGTTACTGCGAGGCTACCTGCCACGCGCGTGGCCGTTCGTGATCGCGGTTTCGGTGCCCCTCCGTGTCCCTGGCGCTGACAGTGATCCAGAACTTTGTCGGGCGACTCCGACAGCGGGGGAACTTCGCTCCCTCGGGAATCTGGCCCCATTCAGGCCACTACGGTCGCCTTTTGAGCTCGCACCGTCACGCCATGGCTGGATCGGGTTGCCAGGTGAGACGACATGCCCCTCAGTCTCAGTCCATGGTCAGCTGCTCGTGATCGGGTAGGCCGAGGTGTGTGATGCGGCCGACAAGCGCCTCACCGAACTCCTGCACCTCCTGGGCGTTGCGGACGAAAGCTCGGTGGTAGGACAGCTGCGGTGAGAGCGGCACAAGGTTGGGGCACGGGCGCACGATGCCGTAAAGCGCGTGGTAACGCCTTCGGGAGTACACCGGCACGCCGTAGGCAAAGTGCGCCGCCAGGCTTGGGTTATCTGGGATCTCCACTCGCAACTGTTCCTCCCGCCAGGCCAGTTCGGCGACAGCAGCGAACAGCTCCTCGATCTGCCGCCGCGACAGCCGACCCCACCATGCCCTCCCTATTTCCAGGGCCTGCCGCTCTTTCTCTTCCTGCTCGGCCTGCTCGCGGGCGCGGAGTGCTTCCTTCTCGGCCCACCGCTCGCGCATCCGCTCCAGGAGACCGCGGTTGTGGCCCTCCTGTTCCTTCCGTCGGAGCGCGGCCTCCTCTGCGCGGCGGATTCGATCCGCTTCTTCCAGCTCTTTGCGGCGTCGCTCGGCCTCCGCCTCCTTCTGTTTCTTGCGGGCTTCGCGCGCTTGCTTCGCCTTCTCCTGGCGTAGGCGCATCTCCTCATGTTCGGTCTGGGCGCGCGCCGAACGCTGGGAGGTCCACCACAAGTCCCGCAGGTACACCCAGCGCCTATCGTCGACCACACGGGCAACTCGTCGGTAGCGCCGCAGAGTTCGGCAGGGAGAGAGCTGCCCGCGCAATACCCACCGGACGAATGTCTGCAGCTCTTCTTCTCGGAACGTCCAACCGCCGGCGGGGTAGTCGAACCCAGCTACCCCGTCGTCCACCACCCAGGCGCCCTCGGCCTCTGGTGCCCGCACCCGTATGCCTGGCACGGCGCCCATCCACTGCGGCGGCCTCTTATGCGGGCTGACCCAGCACACCGCGATCTTCTCGGCCCGATAGCGGGCGGTGCGGGCCCGGATGTCCTCCACCGTTATCGGGGACAGCTGTGCCTCCCAGGCCATGCGCTGCGTGCCGTCTGGCGCGGACGCCATTACGTCCGCCCGCCATGAGCCGTCCTCGGCCGGGACCTCCAATTCGGCATACCACCCGGCTGCGCGGATGGCGCCTGCCAACTCCAGCTTGAGCATGTGGTGTTCCCACGATTCGTTCGACAGCTCGCACGATGGCGGCCGTCCCGGGTCGTGGCAGAAGAACCGCACGCCGTGTCGGGAGACCTTGGCATGGACGCCCCAGGAGCATTCCGGACAGGTGAGCGGGGCGCGGGGACGCGACTTGTGGATCTGGGTCCAGTCCATCGCGCACCCAAGATCGAGCTGGGTGGTGTCGAGTCGTCCGGCATCGGGGTGTAACGCGGTGAAGGGCATGAATCGCTTCTCCTGGCGATCCGGCGCATATCCGGGCTATCTGATATGACAACAGATAGCAGCTGGCGCTGACAGCCCCTCTTTTCGTCCGCTCCCTGCTGGCACCAGGCAATGGTTCGTACCCCCAGAGCGTGACTCAACATCTGCGGTCACAGCCTGGGAAGCATCCCGGCCACCGCCCATGAGTTGCCGCCATCGGCCCCACTACGAGACCGGTCCCCTACGTGGACAGCAGTCTTGTCGGCCTCAGTCGGCCGATACGTGCCCACCAGAAATGCACTTCAGGTCAATTGTCTTGCCCGATCAGTCATGTCCAGGCAAGCAGAAGCGTAGGACGGTCAAGGCGACGAGTCTGCGCATCCTCTGGCTCACACTGATTCCGCGAGCAAGTGGCGGAGGTCAATGTGGGCAAACTGACGGAGGAGCAGCGGCAAGAGCGCTCCCGAGCGAGGAACCGCAGGGAGGCGCTGCAGGCGGAGGATGACGACCGGCGCCGGGAGGCGACGCGCGAGCAGTGGCAACGGGAAGGCACGTATCTGAGCCGTGTGGAGTTCAAAGCAGCCATCCCTGCCGCGGCTGCGGCGAGCCGATTCTCGATGGCCTCGGCGGCTGGCCACCACTGCTGCGTATGACGTCTGAAGAGCGGGCTGAGCACGACGCGGAGGAGACCCGATATAAGGAGCGCCACGGCAAGTGTCGAGCGGTGCGCTGGACGGTGAGCGCATCCCGCACCCAACACTGCGGCCAGTGCTGCCCACCTCCTCCCCTGAGTGAGGAGCAGGCGAAGGTGATCAAGGAGATCCTTTTAGGCCACGAGACCAACAAGCGCGATCTCGATGACTGGGACCTCACACTCACTTGCGACCACACCGTTCGCCTTACCCAGCACCGCGACCGCCGGAGCTTCTCGACATCCGTTGTGCCGTGCCCGACCTGCAGAGAGCGGCGAGGCGTGGTCGAAGCCGTGCATGTCGGCCCCACAGAAGACCCTGCCGGAGAGGTCCGACGGGAGCGCTTAGCTGCCGAGCTTCGGGCAGCTGAGGCGAAACTGGCGCGTCAGCGCAAGGCCGCAGCCAGAACAGAGCAGCAGATCGCCGCCACCACCAAGGAGCTCGGAGGCACCCAGGGCTCTTCGGGCGGTTGACCAGAGTGAACGACTACAGCCGTCGGAGTCCTCGCTTTGTTGACGACAACCGATCTCGTCCGTGCACCGACCCGTGGGTGGACTGCTTCGTGATCGAGTGACAGCGGGGTTTATGCAGCGAGTGCTGCGGGCCGGGTCATGATGGTCTCGTACTCGATGGGGGCCAATCTGGCCAGGCGTCTCTGCCTGCGCCAGCGGTGGTAGGTGCGTTCGAGTGACGATGGCGATCCTCAACTCCTGCCGTGTTGCGCAGACTTGGCGGCCGAGGACGTTCTTCTGCAGCAGCGCGAAGAAGCTCTCGACGGTGTCAGCGGTGCGTCGCGAGGACGCCCCGGGGAGTGAAAACGGCCGAGTGCCAGGATCCAGGAACATCGCCATTCCGGGTGTAAGCACTCGTCGGGACCGGTACGACGGTTCTCATGTACCGATGGTCGCCGCTCAACGATCGACAACTGTCCCTACTCACCCGCATCGGAGAGGGAACGAATCCCGTCACCTCCGCGAGCCCGGAACTCGCCCTCACCGCCCGCGCCCTCAAGGAGCGGGGTCTCATCACCATGCCCAAACGCAGTGGGAAATGGCAGGCAGAGATCACCGATGCCGGCCGCTTCTACCTGGAACACGGCCACCACCCGGACCGGCCTGAACCAGCCCCGCGCAAGAAGCGGCCTGTAGCCGCCGAGCCGAAACCCAAGGATGCCGAGCCGAAGGCTCCTGCGCCCTCCCGCCGGCGGGCGGCGCACCGACCTGATGCGAAGCCGACGCGTCCCGCGAAGCCCGCACGCCCGTCGGCGGCGGAGATCGGTACGGCGTTGATCGCGGAGGTGCAAAAGGCCGATCGGTTCCTTCGGATCCCGGATCCGAGCGCCGAAGAACGCGCCCGCTATCGCCGGGCGTTCGACGCCGCGCGGCAGTGCGCGCCGGAGGGCTACCACCTGAAGTACAGCGGGCGGGCCAAGGGAGACTTCTTCCTCGGCCTACTCCGGGTGACGGGCGAGGACGACACGGAGTGGAACCGGATCCGCCTGGCCCGCAGCCGTGTGATCACCGACGTCGAGGTACGTGCCCACGCAGCCGGGCCGGCGCACGTACGACTGGCAGCGGGTCAACCCTGCGCACCGGCTCGAGCCGTCCGGCGAACTGGAACTGGCACTGAGCCAGGACTCGGGTTACGGCTACCACGGCTGGAAGAAGGCGTGGTCCGACACCGCCAAGAAGCCGTTGGAGGACCAGATCGACTCCGTCTTCCGGGCGCTGAAGGCGAACGCGGAGGCGGAGGAAAAGGCTCGGCTGGCGCGTGAGGCGGAGCAGCAGCGTCAGCGTGAGGAGCGAGAGCGGCAGGAGGAGGAACGTCGTCGGCGGGAAGCCAAGGAACAGGAGGAGCGCCGTCGGCAGGAGGCGGAGGAGAAGGAACGCACGCGGCGGGAGTGGGAAGCGGCGATCAGCGTCGCGACGATCAAGGCAGTGGATGCCGCGCGGGTTGATCGGTTCGGAACCGCCCTGGCGCAGTGGCGAGCCGCAGGGGAGATGCGGTCCTTCTGCACCGCGCTCGACGAGGCCGCATCCGTCTCGGACGACCCCCACGAAGCCGAGCGGATCCGCGAATGGTCCGCGTGGGGAAAGGCAGAGGCGAACAGGCTCGACCCGACCGTGGCAGGCAGGGGCCTTACTGCACACAACCTCCATGCGGAGCCCACGGGCGACCAGCTACGGCCGTTCCTCGACGGATGGCATCCACAGCGGCCGGAGAAGGAGAAACCACCGAAAAAGGAAGAGCCCAAGGCGGAAGCCGAACCGCCCCAGCCGGAGCCAGAGCGGCGGCGCAACTTTACCGACGAACGTCTGGCCCAAGGCTGGAGATATGGACCCCGAGGTCGCGCTCAATGGTGGAGGCGATGACGCCGTGTCCGCGGTCGCGTAGGGCTTTCACTGACCTCTCCACGAGTTTTCCGAGCCGGACGACCTCTTCCCGCAGGGCGATCAGCTCGTCGTAGCGCTCGGCCTTGTCCTGGCCGCACCACTCCCGGACGGTCCGCAGAACGGCCGCTTCCGCGTCCAGCTTGCGGTCGTCCCGGCGGCTGTAGGAGTACCAGGAAGACTGGGTGCGCTCCTGCTCGACGGCCTGCTGTTTGCGGTCCACCTCCGGAAGGATGTCGTCAGCGCGACGGCCGGCCACGTGACGCGCGATGCGCTCAGTGACCGGCCACCCGGCCAGACACAGACCGTCGCGATTCTCGTAGACCATTGGGTCACCTCGCAGGTCCGTTGCTTCCATCCCGACAAGCCGGGCCCCCTCGTCGAGGCGGCTCAGCTCCAGGATCCCCGCGTCCGAGACCCCGCGGCGTAGGCGGAGTTTGCTCTTCGGACGGACGAATCCAAGGATCAGCCGGGCAGCCTCGAAGTCTGCGGTCCCCCGCACCTCCCGCGATGCCTCGGCCAGTGCGAGCTCGCTCGCATCGTCCTTGCGAAACGCCTCAACGTCCTGCCAGCCCGCCACAAGACAGCTGGGGTTGACCCACTCCTGCAGCCCCGCATCGTCGCCTTCGAGGAACCGGACGTGGATCCAACCAGTCCTGCCACGCTCGCCCACACGCACGATCTCGACCCGGCGAACCGTGCTGCCCAGCTCCTTCGGCCGCGCTCGGTACGCCCAGTGCTCACCCATCTCCATGGGTCTATTGAGCCAGCTCCGTTGTTCCCATCGCTGCCTCATTGGAAAAGAGCAGCCACAGGATCGCCTTCTGATCGCAGAAGGTCTCTGCTCGCGTTCAAGCGGAGGACATGGCCGAATCCGGTTGTGCGCCCCTCGTGCGTACTTGTTGCGCTCCCCGGCACCTTTCTAGCGTCCAACGGCTCACACCACATGGCAACGACAGAGGAGGCGCCGGTGAACGAGGACGGAACCAAAACCGTCACCGAGATCCTGGACGAGCTGAGCACCACCTCCAACATTCAGGTCCGGTCGTCTCACGGACTCGCTGCCGAGGTCAACAAGGCGGCTTCAGACGAAGACGACAAGCGCCTGGAAGACGGGCGGGGCCCGCTGCGCAGGCGAACCGACTACAGGGCCGTTCGGAAAGCGCCGCGATCACTGTCGCTCACCCCGTGGCAAGTCCTACACGCCATCGGCCTCGGCGCTGCTGCGGCCCGCCAGGGAGCCGGCCGAGGACTCGCCGAGCACTGGGGCAGCCTGCGCTACAGCCAGGCACTGCAAGCGGACCGGGGTCGATTCCTGCAGCTGTCGTCCGAGGGGCGCGAGCTCCTGCGCTTCTACAAGGCCACGCAGTCCGGAGAGATCGGCACCGGCTTCGCCTCGCTGCTGGCCGAGCACATAGTCAGGTCCCGGTACCCCGACCACTCGGTTTCCGTGATCCCGGCGGACATCGCCCTGAAGGCTGCGTGGACCCTGCGCAGCACCGGAACCGGGCCTCGCCCGGAACCGTTGCAGCGACGCCCCCACTTCTTTGTCGAAGCCTGGCAGCCCGGAGAGCCGTCCAAGATCTTCCTGGTGTCCTCGAAGGGGACCCACAGCAGCGTTCACCAGGTGTACAAGCAGCTCAGCACCGCCAGTGCCCATGTGGAGTCAGTCCACATCGGGCCCTACGGCACGGTCCCCTACCTCCTCATAGGCACCGAGATCCCGGCCAAGGAGAGCCTCGCCCTGCACGTTCTGGAAGCTCCCGGCACGACTCTGCTCCGCCCGTCCGGCGAGAAACCGGGAGTCGACCTCGACCTCGAACTCACGCAGCAAGAGTTCATGCCCGATGTCGTGCTGCCCGCCGAAGGCGACAGGACCACGATTCCCGGGTTCCAGGTACTGCCCAAGTCCTTCGCCTGGTTCAGCGTCGTGCTGGCCCGGACGGAAGCAGCCGCACTCACCGCCTTCACCGGCGGGGGCAAACCCACCGCTCGGTACCTGACCAAAGAACAAGGGCGACGACACTTCAACCACGACACCCATGCCGGTACAGACAGGCTGCGAGACGCGGAGCACCGCATCCACGACATCGACTTCGTCGGCACGGATCACATCTACCGCCTCAACGGAACCCGGGTAGAAGCGTTCTCCGGGCTCGAAAGAGGGCTCTACACGCATCTCCACCACGGGCGCGTCAACGAGTACCGTCGCCAGGTCCACAGCCTGCGAGGACAGTGGCCGCAGCGCAGCACATCGAAGGACTGGAACACGGTGTCGATCCGAGCCGACGGGACAGTGCTGGCCATCCGCCTCTGCGACGAGTGACCCAGGAGCGTGCCAATTCTCCTGCTCCGCTTCTCCTGCTCCGCGCCGGCGCCGGTCAGGCTGAGGTGCGCGATCGCGCAAGCGCTGGTGAACAGGGACCGTGCGGCTGGACGTCCTCCTCGGCACGGCTCTCGATGGTCTCAGTCCTGGTCTCATTCACCCCGGTCCAGCCCCGTCCGATCGCGGTCGCACCGAGGGCTTCGCTGCAGGTCAGGATGCCTACGACCTCTGCCGGACCCCTAGACGAACATTTGGAAAGCGTGTTGGGTTCACCCCCTCACGAGTTCGAATCTCGTATCCTCCGCCACAGCCTCACCGGGCTGTTAACGAAGGTCCCGCTCGCGCAAGCGAACGGGACCTTCGTTGTTGTGCGGTCTCAGTCTTGGCTGCCGTTGCGGCTACCGCCCGTTGAGGACGGCTCGGCACACGCTGCAGTACATGGCGGTGTTCCGCCCGTAACGCCGCTGCAGCCGGCTGCAGCCGGCGCACGGGCCGAGCTCCCAAGGCGGACAACCCAAAGCGGCGGAAGCGGCGGCGCGTTCTGCAGCAGTGATGCGCGTCGGCTCGGGGGAGCGCTGAACCGGCATGCGGGGCAGAGTGAAGCCACCGGTTGGCTGATCGAAGTCGCGGACGAGCCGGCCGTCGCTGACGAACCGGCCCTCCTCTCCAGCCCGGCAGGTGCGGTCAACTTCCTGCTCGGCGAAGGTGATCACGTCGTCCGTCTCCTCGACCGGAGCCGCCGGCAGAGGAGTTTTCTCCCCGATGAGCTCCTGCCACAGCGAGCAGTCCTCGACTGAAACCCACATGTGCCGCCCGGCTCGCCCGTCCCCTCTGCTGGGCACATAGACCGGGACACTCTCGCCCGTAGCGCTCTGCAGGATCATGTCCTCGATACGGATGTGCTTTCGCTGCGGCAGGCAGAGTGCCGGCACAAACCATTCCGCATGAATAGCGCCACAGTGGCTGGCCCCCTCGCTGACGAGGCAGTGACGCTCGCTGCTCGGAACGCACTTCCAGACCTCAAGGTGCCGGTACCCACCGCGGATTACCATCTCTTTGCCATCGGCGATCTCCATCCACGGCATGTCGTCAACCCGCACCCACGGTGCCCGGTCGATCAGAGAGGCGGCACGGTCCTTTGCCACCCAAAGCGGGGTGATGTCGTGCTCCACGGCATTGGCCGAGCGCCGACGCACACTGCTGGGGCTGAGGTGGTGATACTGGACCTCCCAACCGATCTTGAGATCTCTGGGGCCGGTGACGACGGCGTCCGAGACGCTCCGACGGTTGGCCACGGGGACCTCGGCTTCGGCTTGCAACCCGTACCGACCAGCGGTTTCGACGATCCGTTCCTTGGTGGCCTTGTGCTGGGCGCTCTCCGCCGGCGTCGCCTTGTGCGTGATCGGCAGGTGCGAGGCCACGAGAGGCCGCCGGCCACCCACGCGCCCTCGGCGAATGAACATCCAGGGCGACTTGCCGCCCGACTCGGACAGGCACTCGCGCTTCTCATGGTGCGCCAGACATTCGAGCAATTGCGGGTCACGCTCGGAGACACTGGTGGTGATCTCCTGGAGCAGATCGGGAAGACCCGGGTGACCGAGGTCGGACAGGGACAGATTGATCTCTATGTCATATCCGGTGTGCCACACCCCATTTGCCATCTCACAACCGTAGGGACGAAGGCCGACGCACAACAGGGTGCCTCCGAGTCCGCTCCCTCTGCACATCGGTCATGCCGCCAACTTGCATGGAGCACCCAGCGGGCGATCCCTATCCTTCACCAACATGGAAAGCACCGTTCTCCACGTCATCGGGATGCACAATTGAGTCCTGCACATCCAAGGCACCCATGAGCGACCTCACCGCGACGACCCGACTGTTTCCAATCCACAGACACCGAAACGGAAGGGAACCCTTCCGCGCCATCTTCGAAGCCTGCGATTCTGAAATACCAACAGCATTGGCCGCCGCCTTGAATTCAATATACTGCGGCAAGAGATCAGACAGCCTATAGTAGAGGTTTGCACCATCCACCCACGAGCGCCCCATTTGCGCCGGATTAACGATGGGGGCGTCCATTTCATTTCGCCGACCACTGCGGAGCCTTTCGTGAAGATCTCTCACGGACTCCATGGCCCCCATCCGCCGCAGCAGGGCACCTGTGCGCTCACCTCGAATCCGCTCATCGGCGTCCGGATCTCTCACCGCACCGGCATCAACGATGGACGATGCGTGCAGCGCGAAGCCGTCTCCAAATACGGCATCCTCCACCAAGTACTCCGTTTCCAACGCACAGGTTTCCGAGCTACCAGCGCTCACCTGGGCACGTGCACCGGTAAACGCCCGTCGCATCATGGCATTCAGGAGTTCGCCGGCGGGCGTGCCGACTGCCTTGGAATGCCAAGCTTCCAGAGCGCCTTCCATCATTGCGGATCTGATGTCAGCGACATCATGGTGCGACTCACGCGCGAGCTGCCTGGACCATCCGGAGAAGTACGGCGTCAGCAAGTCGAGCAGCACCATCAACCACTTCTCCCGCTCTCGCTGGTCGCCTTCTCTGGCGAGAGTTCCCACCGACTCCCACAGGCGCATACTCGCCCTAGTGTCCTGAGTCGGTAGTTCGTGTGCAGTATGCGGCGAGGGTTTTGAGGATCTCGTCTGCGGTCTTGGTCCACACGAACGGTTTGGGGTTCTTGTTCCACTCGTTGATCCAGCCGCGGATGTCTCGTTCGAGTTCGATGACGCTGCGGTGGGCCGAGCGGCGGAGTTTGCGGCAGGTCAGCTCGGCGAACCAGCGCTCGACGAGGTTGAGCCAGGAGGCGGAGGTGGGGGTGAAGTGCAGATGGAAGCGGGGGTGTCGCAGCAGCCACTTCTTGACCGCTTCGGTCTTGTGGGTGGCGTAGTTGTCCAAGACCAGGTGAAGGTCCAGGTCCTTGGGTACGGCGGCGTCGATGGTCTTCAGGAAGCGGAGGAACTCCTGTTGGCGATGGCGCCGGTAGTGCTGGGCTATGACCGAGCCGGAGGCGATGTCCAGGGCGGCGAACAGGCTGGTGGTGCCGTGCCGGACGTAGTCGTGCGTCATCCGCGCCGGCGTACCCGGTGTCAGCGGCAGCACGGGCTGAGTTCGGTCCAGGGCCTGGATCTGTGACTTCTCGTCCACGGCCAGGACCAGGGCGTTCGCCGGCGGGGACAGGTAGATGCCGACCACGTCACGGACCTTGGTCACGAACTGCGGGTCGGTGGACAGCTTCCAGGTCTGCACAATGTGCGGCTTGAGGCCGAACGCCCGCCAGATCCGGGACACGGCCGACTGCGACATACCCGCAGCCTGGGCCATCGACCGCGTCGACCAGTGCGAATCTCCCGAAGGCGGTGCCTGGTCAAGAGTCCGGGCGACCAGAGACTCGACCTGCTCGTCCGTGATCTGGCGCGGGGCACCGGAACGCGGAGCGTCGATTAGCCCCTCAAGCCGGTCGGCAGCGAACCTGGACCGCCACTTGCGCACCGTCTCCCGCGAGATACCGAGCTCCTGCGCGACCCGCGCGTTCGGGCGACCCTCGGCGCACGCCAGCACGATCCTCGCGCGCAGCACCAAGGCCTGCCCCGCGGTCCGCTTGCGCAACCAGCCCCGCAGTACACGGCGTTCACGCTCGGACAACTCCAATGACAACGGCTTCGGGCCCGGCATGCCCCAACCCTACAACCGCCAAAGAACTACCGACTCAGAACACTAGACTTCGATCGGCCGAGCTGAGATTTCTCACGCAGCACCAGGTACGTGGGATGGCTCTTGATTGAGCACGACTGGACATCTCCGATGTGCGCACAGAAGGGCTCGCTTCCGCAGTCGCGCAGAATTCGTTGAGTGATGAGAGTGAAGATATCGCGCATCATTTCCCCTCGATCTGGCGAACGGACCACGAGAATCATGATGTGCAGCACGCCCTCGTCAGGGTTTCCTCAGAAACCCGTCCCCCCGTCGAGTGAAAAGTCCGTAAAGGCGCGACAACCTGCGAGCCGGTGGGGTAACAGGCGTCGGCTTTCGGTACGTCAAGGGCGCCCCCGTCGGGCGACTGCGCAACGGGCCACCCGTACGAGAGGTCGGGCGGGCTCGGTGAACCGGCATGCTCCGGTCGGCGCTCCGGACGACCGGACTACGGGTCGTCCGTTTCATCAGGTGGGCCGCAGAACGAGGGTGAACTGCGGAAGCGCGGTGAGGAGCAGCACCGAACCCACCTCGATCCAGCGATACTTGGCGCGCACGATCGCGCTGGTCCTGATCAGAGAGGACAGCAGCGGACCGGCCGGGTCCCGCCCGACCCGTTGGAAAACAGGATTCAGCCGCTCGCAGTCCAGGTCCGGCCCGATGTGTTCGAAGTACTCGGGCGCGGCTTCGGTCCTTGGCCTTCTCTCACGACGACGCGGCGCGATCGCGAGCACGAAACAAACGACGGCCGACAGTGCGCTGACGACAGCCGTGCACCACAGCAGGTCCGGCCACCAGTGGCTCGGAGCCTGCCTGCCGTCAGCACCGCCGGTGATGGTGACGAACACGCCGAGGATCGCTCCGGTGAAGCCGAGAAGCACAGCGGCCTTGGTGTCCGCCCTGGTGAGCTCCGCGCTGTTGGCAGCCGCGAAGCGCTCCAGCACGGCGATGGTCTGCCGGCTCTGTTCAGCGCGGCGCGGAACCGCCGGACGGCGGCGGGAGGCCCTGCGTCGCAGCCGGACACGAGAGAGCGAGGACGGGCTCGGCCGCCCTGTGGGGATCCGGCGAAACCCTCTCACCGGACCCCCACCCGTGCGTGTCCGCGTCACGCCGGCTGCCCTTTGACCGTGCCGCCGGCCCAGCCGTTGACCCGGTTCCGTTCACTGTTCGTTCCCGAGCCCTGTTGTTCGGGCACCCGTCGGCCGAGGGAGCCGAGCCGGTCGCGCAGCAGTTCGCTGAGTTCCTTGCGTTCCTGCGACGTCAACGCGCCCAGCAGTCCGGCTACTTCGTCCTGCCAGCTGGTCTCTCCCCGGATCAGGTCGGCGTGGCCCACCGTCCAGTCGAGTACCTGGCTCACCTGCTCCGGATGACGGACCAGCCAGAGGGCCACGAGTGACACCGGGCCGTCCCACACTGCCTGCTTGCAGAACTCGTACTCCTCGCGACTCTTGTCCGTCCAGGAGTACGGCAGGCCGGCAGTGCTCGGCTCGCCCAGCATGAGTTCGCTGTCGTCCTCCCGGGCTGAGATGTCCGCCACCCGGTAGCTGAGGCCGCATTCCGGCAGCTCGTCCGGCGCAGCCAGGTTCTGCATCATCGCGGGCACGCCGAATGCCTGCCCGCTCGCGGCGTGCTCCCTCCAAAGGTGCCGGAGGCGTCTGCCGAGCGCTCGGCGCACCACGAGCCAGCCATGCGTGGTGTTCGAGCGCACAACCTGAACCGGGTCGTGGGCCCACCACAACACATGAACGTCCATCGACTCGGTCCCGTAGCGCGTCGGTACTGCGACGGGGCGGGTCGCCGGCTGCTCGTCGAGTCGGACGTGGAACGCGGCGTCGTAGCCCCGCAACCGCATCCTGTCTGTGGCGGCGCCGACCGGCTCCGCCACAGCCTCGGTCGCTTCGAAAGCCACCGCTCGGGGCGCCGACCGGTGCCCCCGCCCGGGCCCCGCGAGGTGATGGACACCGGCAGAATCGCGCAGCACCAGGGCACGGTCCTGTCGACCGGACCAGCGTTGCCGCAGAATTTCCCGCCACGGGGCGTGCACAGCACGGCTGTAGAGAGGCTTGGTGGTCTCAGTGGTCATGCGGTCCTCCGTGGGGAGTTGCGGAGCCGTGCTCCGGCGACTCGCCGTTTCGCCAACGGTCCAGCGCGTGGCGTGCGATGTGTCGGCCGGCCAACTCCTCGGCGTCGTACCGATCGATCTCGACGAACAACCGCAGCTCGCCGCGGGCCATGCCTTGGGCGAGCGCGGTGAGCAGGGTCTCGACGGCTGTCGTCTGCTGCTCGTACCCGTAGGCCATACGGCACCAGTTGAGCAGCGCGGATCGGGTGGCCTCGAAATGCTCGTCGTCATTGAGTACACGGTGGACCAGTTCAATGATCTTCTCGGTGAATTCGCTGACGCCGACCAGCTGTTCCTGTAGCCACGCGGGCTCCCACAAGAGCTGAGGAAAGGTCCAGAGCGCCAGCTCCGCTTCACGGCCGCCGGTGTCGACCCACTCAGCGAGACGGCGCACGACAGTTGGCTGGCGCCCGGCTCCGGACAGCGCGCACAGCGAACCTCGAACCTTCACGCCGACGGCAGCCTCCTCACCGTCGCGTCCGCGATAGGCGGACCTCAACAGGCGGATTGCCCGATCCGGGCGGGAAGCCCCGAAATCGGTGCCGCAGACATGAGCGACCGTGGAACGCAGCTGAGGGCCGGCACTGTAACTCCACCCACGGAGGCGATGCTTGACCTCGCTCGCAAGAATCGGGTCCGCTGCCGCCATGCTCAACGCGTACGCGGCAATGGCACGGGTGGTGGCGCTGTCGGAGTTGGCCAGCTTGCTGATGTGGCTGAGCGCTCTTCGGCCGCCTCCCCAACCGGCGGCCATGCCCAGGACCCGGCCGGCCGGCTCCGCCAGCTCGCGCTCGTTGCCGGAGACCCTGCCCATCCAGTCCGCCAGCAGACTCGACAGATGACCGTACTGTCGCCACACATGGCGCAGCACCTCCTCAGCCTGCCGGTGCCGGGTGAACCGCACAGGCTCCACGCTGTAGAGGTATCCGGAGGCGGTACGGATCTCCGTGGGCGCACAGTCTGCTCGCACCATCCGCAACAGCTCGTCGAGCGAACGGCGCAGGAGGAACTTCGGGTTGGGCCTCGGCCCGCTCGTGGCCGGGCCGCGCTCGCCGTCGCTGCTCCCACTCTCCGGAAGCAGCGAGTCCAGGCTGCCGTCTGCCAGGAGAAGAAGGCGTTCCGCCTCCTCCTGAACGATGCGGTGGTCGAGCCCTTCGAAGACACACGCTGCCAGGAGGAAGGCAAGTCCGTCGGAGTCGTCCCGGAGTTGCTTGATCAGTTCCGGCGCTTCACCGGCCGCGAGGAAGCTCAGCCGGTCGCGGAGATCAGTGAAGCCCGGCCCCGTGTCGCCTGCTCGGCTGACCGCCTCGACCAGCTCCACGACCTGCGAGGGAACCAGGTCCGGAGCCAGCAACTCGTCCAGCATGCCCGGCTCGAGCCGCGCCAGCAGTCGGTCACGTTCGGCGGGATTCGGCACGGCGGATCGCAGGCGCGCGTCGAACACGGCTCCGGGCTGCGGTGGCCTGCACCGCACGGGGGTGATGTGGAGTTCCCGCGAGAGGGTGCGCGCCAACTCGGGGTCGTCGGGGAGCAGGATCACCATGCGCGCGTGCACTTCGGTCAGCCGGTCGAGCAAGTTGGCTATCACCGGAGAGGTGAGAGGGCGCTTGGCCAAGAGGCCGTACACGAGATAGCCGCGCGCCTCGGCCTGGGTGGGCCGCCACGAAGGCAGGTCCACATCGCTGTCGAGTGCGCGCAGGTCCATACTGCCGCTGCTGTGTTGAAACAACAGATTCAGCGCAGCCGTTCGGCGACCGGTGCCGGGGCTCCCGGCCAAGAACAGAAGGCCGGTGTCGAGTTCTTTCAGCGCGGCGGGAAACCAGTCGGGTTCCGCGAAGCCTGCTTTGGCCTCAAGAATCTCCTGGGCGGGGATGGAGCCCTCGTGTGCCTCCACACGTCGGCCTCCCGCGTTGCCCGCAGCTCCGATGTTCTGCGCGTTCTGGTCTCCGTACACGGAACCGGTGTTGAGGTTCGCATACGGGGCGTTCACGTACTGGACGAAGGGCATGCCTGCGGCGCCCGCGAAACCGCCGACGTCCTCGGCCTCGGCTTCTTCCTCGTCATCCGGGTGTTCGGACTCTGCCCGGGGTGGCTCGCCGTCCTCGGGTGTCGTACCGGCTGAGAGTTCCTTCGCGCTCACCGGCGGCCCTCGTTCTTGTCGCCATGGACGACGTCACCCAGATTCCCGTGGACGGTGCCGGCTTTGCTTCCGCCGACGTAGTCGCCGTTCACGTCGATGTTGCTGACGCTCTGATCGCCGTGCACTGTCCCCTGGTTGACGTTGCCCCGGGAAGCGCTGATCCTCACCGACCGATGCCCGGACCTGCGCTGCGGCGTTCGCCTCTCGTCCCGGTCGGTCTGTCGCTGCGCTCCCTCGTCCTCGACCACCTGGTCGCCCAGAATGTGGCGGTCGTAGAGGTTGCCCGAAGGTGCGGGCACGTAGAGCCACGCCTGCTGGGCGAACTGCTTGCCGTCGACCCTCGCCGGCACCTCGATGAAGTGGTCGGGGTGCCGGCCGGTGTACCCACCGGCCACCGCGTCCTGGTAGCAGCGGTCGGAGAGGATCGCGGCGACGTGGGTAATGCTCTCGTTGGAAGCCGCCAGCATCGCTTTGACCGGGCGCGAGTCGAGCAGCCGATGGGTGTCGTTGCGCGGTGTGCCGTTGCCGTCGTACTCCCCTCCCGCATCGGGCAGCGGTCCGATGTGAAGGCTCACCCGGAGTCGGATGCGTACGGCCCAGGTGGAGTGCACGGTGAACTCAGTGAGCACTTCCTGGAGGGTGTGCAGCCAGGGGTGGATCACGAACGGCATCCACGCCGGATCGAACCCGAAGACATACCCGTCGCCCGTGGACGAGGGAAATCTCTGCTGCTTCCAGACCTCCGAGATGCCGGCGCGCTCGAAAGCCAGCTGCAGCAACTGCGGAATGGTCTCGCTGATACGTCCGTGCTCGCTGGCCGGATAACCGGTGAAGTCCTTCGCGTCCACGGCCACGATCCCCCGGTACGGCGGGAGGTGCTGACTCCGGGTGTGGGACACGGTGGGGGTTTCGGACAGAGACGGCGGCTGGTGCGACTGCGACATCGGGACTCCTTCACTTCCCTACGGGCTTGTTTCAACGAGCTTCGCGGGACGCGGTGTCACGTTGTGCTCACTCGGTGCAGAAGAACAGTGACGACCGTCACACCACCGGGAACCACGGCTTGAGAGTGCCGACCTCACCCGTCGAGCTTCACGGCCGCTCGTCGCAACGCGGGCAGATCGTCGATGAAGACACGCATCCGTCCGGTCCGTACGTGATCGAGCTCGGACAGACACGCGGTGACCGTGTTGCGCGACACCCGCAGATGCTGCGCCAGCTCCTCTCGTGTCAGGGCCAGCTCCAGGCGCTGTCCGGGCGCAGTGGCCGAACGACCCGAGATGTCGGCCAGACTCACCAGAGAGGCAGCGAGCCGGGCCGCGGGATCACCACCGCCGCGGGCGCGGTCGGACTCCCGCAGCCTGGCGAGCGCGTAACGCACCAGCACCGGAAACAGATCGCGCTCCGTGACGAACCGCAGGAAGTCCTTCTTGCTCAGCACGGCGACCGAGCAGTGCGAGATCGCCTCGATACTGGCCGAACGCACATCGTCGTCCAACACCGCTACTTCGCCCAGCAGCTCGCCGGGGCCTCGGAACGCCAGGAGCGCGAGATCGCCGCTCTGCTCCCGCCGGGTCACCTTGACCACTCCCGCGCACAGCGCGAGCACATGTGTACCGGGGTCGCCCTGTCGCAGCAGGGTGTCGCCAACGGAGTGTCGCCGAGGATACGACTGCTCCAACAGATCGCTCCAGACCTCGTCGCCCACGAGGCGACGCAGCGTCGGGCTCGCCTGCTCCGGCACTCCAGCTGACACATCGCTCATGCGGCGACCCTAGGAGGAGCAACAGCGTCTGAACAGAAGGCAGTTGCACGATCCGTCGCTCCCCACTGACTCTCTGTTGCCCTGCCGAAGGACATGCCCACTCGCCCTCACCCGCGGTTCGCGACCTCCACGACGTACGCGACCCGCTCGCCGCACTCGACGCCCGACTGGACGCCATCGCCCACCGCTCCCTCACCCTCCTCCGCGCCGGCGCGGAGGAGGGTGAGGGAGCGGTGGGCGATGGCGTCCAGTCGGGCGTCGAGTGCGGCGAGCGGGTCGCGTACGTCGTGGAGGTCGCGAACCGCGGTGAGGGCGCGACGTACGTCCGGGACCCGGTAGCCACCGGCGCGCAGGGCCGCGGTGATACGGGCCTCCCGGATCGCGGGCAGGTGGTAGCGGCGGGCGCTGCCGGCGCGAGTGGCGATCCGTTGCGGCGCGACCAGTCCTGCCGACTCCCAGAAGCGGAGCGTGGATGGCCTGACCCCGAGCGCCTGCGACAGCTCCGTGATGGTCATGGAGTCGTCTCCGCCGTGCGCGGGGTCGGTGTCGTGCGCGGGGCCGGTCTCGTGCGCGGGGTCGGTGTCGTGCGCGGGGTCGGTGTCGGCTGCGGGGTCGGTGTCGTCCGCTCGTTCGGCGTTGATGGTCTCCAGGGCGCGGCGGGCCGCGAGAGCCTGCTCGCGTTCTTCGTTGAGCCCGGTGTGGAACGCGCAGAGCAACGCGGCGCCCCGGTCGTACGGCAGGTCGCGGAGCCGGCGCATCGCCGTCCGGGCCACGACAGGGCCGACCGCCAGGGCAAGAGCACGGTACGCGTGGAGGGTTTTCAGGTGTACGACAGCGAAGTGCCGGTAGCCGTTCTCCGCACGGGGTGCGGCGGGGAGCACGCCGCACGCCTCCAGGTTTCGCACCTGCTGCACCGAGTAGCCGGAGGCGGCGGCCACGGCCGACGTGCTCATCCACTTCCTCGGTGCTGCCGGCTCGGCGTCCGGTCGGTTCATCCAACCCTCCACAGGCACTTCAAGTCCACGCTTGAACCATGAGCATGGACCGAATCCTCGAAAGTGTCCGCACGTTTCCCGGAGTTCTGGAACTCGCTCCCGTGGCGGGCGACGGGTATCCCGAGATCGCGCTGGGCGACCACTTCTTCTACTGGGCGCCGGACGGCCGCGTCCCGCAGCGCGAACAGTCGTACGCGACCGTCGTCACCAAGAACCTTCCCGGTGACACCACCAACGACCTCGACCTCGCCGACCGGCGACGGCTGAACATCCACGTCGGCGCCGAGCTGTTCACGGAACTCACCGGCGAGAGTCCGCGCACCGACGCGGCGCCCGCGCACTTCACCGCCACCGATGTCGTCTTCGCGCACCCGGTGTACCGGGCGCAGGGGTGGGTGTCGATCGTCAACCCCGGGGCGCGCACGTACGAGTCGGCGCTGACCCTGCTGCGCACGGCGCACGATGCCGCGCGGCGTCGAGCGGAACGCAGGGGCACAGGCCGGTAGTTCGCACGACGACACGGGCCGGGGGCGAGCGGGACGAGAGGCATCAACGGCCCGCGAGGCGGCGGGGGTTGCACCTCGCCGGGCCGAGTGGCCGCCGGCACGAGCGTCACCGGCGGCACGAGCCGGCGTCTTCTCGCGCGCTCAGCCGCGCACCGGGCCACCCGCGTACGGTCGCGCCGCCGGCCGCGCTCTCCCCCGACCGACCGGCCGCGCTACCGGTGTCGCCGGTCGGGTGTTCAGTCGCCTTCGTGGCGGCGTGTGTGGTCGCGGTGGGCGTCGCGGTCGAAGATGCCGAGGATCTCGCACGGTTGGCCGCCCTCGGCTCCGATGGCGTGCGGCAGCATGGTGGGGAACTCGGCGGCCTGGTTGGTCTCGATCCGCAGGCGCCGGTTCCCCAGCAGCAGTACGGCGGTGCCGGACAGGACGACCAGCCACTCCCGTCCGGGGTGGGCGTACATGCGCGCCGGGTTCTCGGCGGGCGGTTCGGTCAGTCGGCGGCGCACCACGGTGACGCCGGGGTCGCTGCGCACCGGCCAGAGCATCGCACCGTGCGCGGCGTCGACGACGGGGCTGATGACGACGTCGTCCGAGGCGCTCTCGACGAGCTGATCCAGGGTGGTGTCCAGCGCGCGGGCCAGGGTGACCAGGCTGTCCAGGGCCAGCCGCCGACCGCCGTTCTCGATGCGGCTGAGGGTGGACTGGCTCAGGTGGGCGCGTCGTGCCAGCTCCTCCAGCGACCAGCCCCGCGCCAGCCGCAGGGCACGGACCCGTTTGCGTACGAGGCCGTCGAGATCGCCATCCTCTTGCGTCATGCGCAATATATTATGCGCGCATCGCAAACCTGGCTAGCGTGCAAGAAGAAGAGGTGTCGCACCACCGACGGCACCCGCACCGACCGGCCACCGGTACCGAGACCTGTACCCGGCCGCCGGAGCAACTCCGCAGGAGGCGAAGCAGATGAGCAGCGCAGACACCGGGAACAACACCGGCACCGCGGAACACCCCGCCCCCGACCGGGCCGTCGACCCCGACGACGCGGGCGACGCGATCCCCGACGGAACGCTCGACGCGGTGGTGATCGGCGGCGGCGCGGCGGGGCTGAACGGCGCGCTGATGCTTGCCCGTTCGCGCCGCTCGGTCCTCGTGCTGGACAGCGGTGCTCCGCGCAACGCTCCCGCCGAAGGCGTCCACGGGCTCTTCGCGCTGGACGGCACACCACCGGCCGAACTCCTGCGCCGCGGCAGGGCCGAGGTGCGCCGATACGGCGGGCTGGTGGCGCACGGCACCGTCGCCTCCGCCGTACCGGTGGGCCCCGCCGCAGAGGAGCGGGCCTCCGTCGCGGCACGACGTTCGGCGGCGTTCCCGGAGGATGACCCGCTGTTCACGGTGACGCTGGCCGACGGTCGCGCCCTCACCGCGCGCCGTCTGCTCGTGGCCACCGGCGTACGGGACGGGTTGCCGGAGATCCCGGGCCTGGCGGAGCACTGGGGGCACGGGGTGGTGCACTGCCCGTACTGCCACGGCTGGGAGGTGCGGGACGCACCCATCGGTATCCTCGCCGTCGGCCCCGCCTCGGCCCACCACGCGCTGCTGTTCCGCCAACTGACCGACGATCTCGTCTACTTCACCCGCGGCACCGAGCTGGACGAGGACACCCGCGCGCGCTTCGCCGCCCGCGGCATCCGCATCGTCGACGCCCCGGTGACCGAGGTCGTACGCGCCGCGGACGACAGCGGCGCGAGCAGCAGCGACGCGCACGGCAGCGCCACGGACCGCAAAGCCGCGGACAGTGACGAACCGGCCGACGGAACCGGGGCCGGCAGGACCGCGGACAGCGGCGTCGCCGGAGTGCGGTTGGCCGGCGGCGAGTTCGCGGCCCGGCGGGTGCTGGCGGTCGCGAGCACGATGGTCGCCCGGACCGACGGCCTGGACGCGCTCCGTCTCCCGATGGAGGAGCTGCCGGGCGGGATGGGCCGCAGGGTCGTCACCGGGCTCGCCGGTACGACCGGGGTGCCGGGCGTGTGGGCGGCGGGGAACGTCGCCGACCCGACCGCTCAGGTAGGCCAGTCCGCCGCCGCGGGGGCTCTGGCCGGCGCCCACATCAACGCCCATCTCGCCACCGCCGAGACCGAGGCCGCGTTCGTCCGGTCGGCCACCGTCACGACCGGGTGAGAACGTCAACCACCCGCCGCCCCAAGCCGAAACGGCCGCAGCCGGGCCGACGGCCTGTGGCCCCGGGCCGCCGGACGGGAACGCCGGAACGCCGGGACACCGCGACGGCAGGCCGGAAACGACGGGCGACCTGCGACAGGCGACGGACGACAGGCGGGCCGACTCGAAGCGTCGGGCGCCGGGCGCGGAGGCCCGGCGCCCGACCGAAACCGAAGCGGCGGGGTGCGCGCCGTGGGTGGCGCGGGTGCGTCAACTGCCCTGCGGGGCGGCCGGAACGGTGGGAGTGCCGGCGAAGAGGTCGAAGTACATGCCGAGGGCCATGAAGAGCCCGAGGACACCGAGAACGATGCCGGCCAGCGCGACGGACTTCACCCACGAGCGGGTGTCGGCGCGCGAGGAGATCGCGGCCAGGAGCACTCCGCCGAGAATCACCGCGAGCAGCGCGAAGACGCCGTTGACGAGAGCTGCCAGATGCCAGGGGGAGCTGTACAGCACGTCGATCTGCTGATCCGCGCTGCCCTGGCCGCCGCTCTCGATCTGCCCGACCAGCTCCTCGCGGGAGCGGAGCATCTCGCTGACCGGGCTGCCCACCAGTGCGGTCAGGCCGAGTCCGGCACTGACCATCGCCGCCGCGCCGGAGCCGAATCCCGCGCTCGCGGAGCCGGCCCGGTCCACGGCGTCCCCGGAGCCGTGTTCGTCGGAGTCGTGTTCGTCGGAATCGTCCTCGTCGGAGTCGGACGCCTCGGAGTCGTCGGAACCGCTGCCTTTCGGGCGCACGTCGCTCTTGCCGTCGGTCTCCGCGTCGGTGCGCGAGGTACGGGTGGCGGTTGCGGCAGCCGGAGTGGCGCCCGCCGCGCTGTCGGACTTCGTATCGACGTCGACGGTCTTCGCTCCGGCGTCGACGCTGTCCGCGGGCTCGGCGACATCGGTCGCCCTGGCCTCGTCGAGCTTGGCGTCGGCGGCCTTGGCATCGGCGACCGGGTCGGTGGCCGCCTGCTCCCCGTCGGCGGTCTTCGGGTCGTGGGTGTCGCGGTTCTTCGCGTTGTCGGTAGCCATATGGCGTCACCCTACGGCCCGTACCTAAGGCGGCCGTAAGCCCGGCGCGCCCCGGGAAACAGGGGGCGGCCGGCCGTCGGACCCGAGGCGGGTCAGTACCCCAGCTGCTTCTGCCCCTTGGTCAGGTACAGGCCCTGCTCGACCTGCTGCTCGGGCGCTCCCATCGCCCGCTGCCACCAGCGGCGGGGCCGGGCCTGGTGGGCGCGCGGCCGGTAGATCGCCCAGACGGCGCCCATGAACGCGTAACCGGTGATGTTGACGACGGGGGCGTACGGATCGTCGATGCGCGGGCGGTCCCCGTCCAACCCGTACGAGCCCATGATCGCCGTACCGTCGACGCG
Organism: Streptomyces tardus; assembly: GCF_018101125.2. Classification (GTDB taxonomy): domain Bacteria; phylum Actinomycetota; class Actinomycetes; order Streptomycetales; family Streptomycetaceae; genus Streptomyces; species Streptomyces tardus. The sequence goes on from NZ_JAELVF020000001.1 coordinate 1,660,382, forward strand.
GACGACCACGTCGTCGGGGACCACGATCTCCACCGAACCGCAGTAGGTGTCCGCCTTGATGGACGTCTCCCGGGAGAGGAAGCGTGCCTCGCGCAGGTCCAGGGTGACCGAGCCGCAGAAGCTCGTGGCGGGGTAGCGGCCGGGTACGACCCAGTTGCCGCTGCGCACCACCGAGGACATCGAGGTGTTCGCGTGCAGGCTGCTCGGCCGGGCGTCGACCAGGCGCTCGGCGCCGTGCAGCGGTCGGTTCGGATCGTGCGGGCCGGGCGGCGGGCCGAACCCGGCGGCCGGCACCGGCCCGGAGGGCCGCGGGCCGAACCGGGCGTGCGGGGACGGGAGATCGGCGAGCAACGGCTCCAGCTCGCCCTGCGTCTTGGCGGCGAACAGCACGTCCAGCCGCTCCACGTGCTCGTCCGGCGTCAGTCGCCCCTCGGCGACGGCGGCGCCCAACTCCGTGGCGATGGCGTCCCGTTCGGCGTCCGAAAGCCGCACATGGCTCAGCTCGGGCGGAAACCTTCCCCCCACGGGGTGGTGGTTCCGCGACCCGTCCGGCGCACTTCCTGCGCTGTACTCACCCATGCTCGGATTATCTTCCCGAAGAACCGCCGGGCACACCAGGGTTGTCCCTGAGATCGACCCTGAAGGTGCCCACCCCGCTCCCGGGGCCCGACCCGTACGTCCCCGCGGACCGGCAACCGGCCTCGTCCGCCGCCTCGCACCTTTCCCCCGACACCGCCCCGCGACACGGCAGTCGGCGCCGCGCCCGACAGCGCCGACACCCGCCGTCCGCACGCCGGCCGCACCCCGTACGGCTCGGCACGGCTCGTACGCGCACCACGGGGCCGTGCACCACCCGGACGGTGCACCACCCGGGCCGCCCACCGTCCGGGTCCGGCCGGTGCCCGCCCCGGCCGGGCGCACGACGGGGTTCGGGCGCACGACGGGGCGCCACCCGGCGAGTTTCCCCGCCGGGTGGCGCCGTACCCCGCCTGCTTCTCGCCGGGGAGCCGGGCGCACCGGGGCCGGTGCGTTCCGGTTCCGCGGCCCCTGCGGGCCGCGGCGTCGGGATCAGGAGTGGCGGCCCTTGCCGCCCTTGCCCTCGCCCGGCATCTCCTTCCCGTCCTTGCGTCCGGGGTCGTACTCCACCTGCTCCTTGCGGACGTCGGCGGAGATCTCCTGCTGCTCGGTGACCTTCTCCGTCTCCAGGCGGACCCGTTCGACGGCGACGGCCTCCTTGCGCACGCTCGGACGCTCCTCGTGGAGCGTGACCTCCAGTTCCTCCTCCTCGATGCGCCCGACACCCCGACCGCGGTCGGACTCGGAGATGGGCTCGCGGACGAGCCGTACCTCCTCGTGGCTGACCGGGATCGTGGTCGTCACGTGCTCGGTGACGATGTACTTCCGCAGTCGGGCCCGCCCGATCTCGCGTTCCTCGGTGTTGGTGCTGACGCGAATCTGCTCCTCGGAGAGGGTCATGTAGCCGTCGCCCATGCCGGCCCGGGTGTCCTCGGACGAAGGACCGCGGAGGTCGGCGTCGGTGGCGTCCGCGCGGGGCCGGCCGGCCATGGTGGTGTCGTCCGCCATGCCCTTCCGGTCGCCCTTGCCGGGCCTGGTGCCCATACCGCCTGCCGCGGCAGCCGTTCCGGTACCGGCCATTCCGGCGTTGCGACCGTCCATGTCGCCGCGCCCACCGGTCCCTTCGGCGTTCCGGCCGCCGCCGGAGGCCGTCAGACCGTAGTGCCGGTAGAGCTCGCCCTCCTGGGAGGGGTCCAGGTGCTGGTCCGCGTCCATGCGCGGAGCCTCCTTCACCCGCTCGCTGTCGTAGAGGATGTGCAGGTCTGCACCCTCACGACGAGCACCGGCCAGCGGGATGAAGCTTTCCTTCGTGCCGAAGAGCCCGGTCTTGACCGTCACCCATGCGGGTTCGTCCGATACGTCGTCGATGTAGACCTGCGCGACGGAGCCGAGCTTCGAGCCGTCGGTCGCGTACACGTTCAGCCCACTGATCTCGTCAGAAGTCAGCCGGCCTGCGCTGTCATCGGAAGCCATAGATGTGCCCTCCACGTCACGCGCGCCGCGGGGAACCTTCCCCGACGAAGAGACACGCCACTTCCCATTGCGCACCGTGACATCCAAACCCGCAAACCGGGAGGAATCACCCAGCTGCTCTCGCAGCGGGTGACGCAGGAACAGCGCGGGCCCGCGGAGGCCGCAACAGGGCTGTGCGCTGGCGATACGCACCGGGTCCGGCAGAGACCCGGGCTCGACGGGTCGTCCGCGACGAGTCCGTGCAACGGGTCGGAGCAGCCGCCGCACACGCACCCGTACCGCCGATTCCGTGCTCGCGGGGGCGTACGCACGCGCTGCCCCGCGGAGATTCCGGCGGCCCGCCGTACGCCGGAGCCGACCGCGGTGCGCGGGCCGGTGGCGGGCTTGGCCGCGCTCGCCGGCGCGGCGGAGTCGGTCCTGCCCTTCGACGAGGACCGCGAGGAGCCGCGGAGGGAGGTGCCGGCGGGCGGCAGCGCGAGCCGGCAGACCTTCTTCCAGACCGAGCCGAGCTGCTTGGGGAACGAACCCGTGCGGTAGGGCAGTCCGTACTTCTCGCAGACCGCGCGGACCTTGGGGGCGACCTCCTGGTACCGGTTGCTCGGCAGGTCCGGGAAGAGGTGGTGCTCGATCTGGTGGGAGAGGTTGCCGGTCATCAGGTGCAGGGCGGGGCTGCCGCTGATGTTGGCCGAGCCGAGCATCTGCCGCAGATACCACTGCCCGCGGGTCTCGCCCTCGATCGAGTGCTTGGTGAAGGTTTCGACGCCTTCGGGGAAGTGCCCGCACATGATCACCGAGTGCGTCCACACGTTGCGGACGAGGTTGGCGGTCAGGTTCGCGGTGAGCGTGGTGCGCGCGTTGCGGCCGGAGAGGACCGGGTGGACCACGTAGTCCTTGGTGGCCTGGCGACGGATCTTGTGCAGGACCGACTTGGCCTTGGCGCGGAACTCGGCCTTCTCGGTGCGGCCGGCGAGGTAGCGGCCGATCTCCAGGTCGTAGGCGGCGATGGAGTACTCGAAGACCATCGCGTTGAGCACGTTCCAGACCGGCTGGCCGAGGTGGAACGTGCTCCACTTCTGGTCCTCGTCGACGCGCATGATGCCGTAGCCGAGATCGTTGTCGCGGCCGATGACGTTGGTGTACGTGTGGTGCAGCTCGTTGTGGGAGTGCTTCCACAGGTCGGCGGGCGAGGCGTTGTCCCACTCCCAGGTGGTGGAGTGGATCGCGGGGTCGCGCATCCAGTCCCACTGGCCGTGCATGATGTTGTGGCCGATCTCCATGTTCTCGAGGATCTTGGCCACCGACAGGCCGGCCGTACCGATCCACCACGCCGAGCGGCGTCCGCTGAACAGCAGCAGCCCGCGGCTGGCCACCTCCAGGGCGCGCTGGGCGGCGATCACCTTCCTGATGTACGCGGCGTCGTGCTCGCCGCGGGTGGCGAGCACCTCCGCGCGGATGGCGTCGAGTTCGACGCCGAGCTGCTCGACGTCCTCGTCGGTCAGGTGGGCGACGGGGTTGTGCTCTTTGTTCTGCAGGGCGGTCATGGGGTGGGCCTCACGGTGTCGGCGGGCGGTGGGCTGGCGGGTGCGGAGCGCGGGTGCTCACGCCCGCGGAACGTGCGGGACGCGTACGGGCGCGGTGCGGATACGGGACGCGTACGGGGCGCGGTGCGGTCAACGGTCCAGCTCGCAGGCGCCGGCCGCGGCCGACACACACGTCTGCACCAGTACGTCGTCGCCGGGGACGGCGGTCACGACGCTGCCGTCGCGCAGATCACGGACACTGCCCTGGCGCAACGGGGTGACGCAGCCGTAGCAGATGCCCATGCGGCAGCCGGAGGGCATCAACACCCCTGCCTCCTCGCCGACTTCGAGCAGCGGGGTGTTGCCGGGCGCCTCCGCGTTCACCCCGGAACGGGTGAAGCTCACCGTGCCGCCCTCGCCCGTGGTCAGGACCGTGGGGCGGAAGCGCTCGGTGTGCAGCCGGTCGGCCGCGCCCCTGCTCTCCCAGAGCCCGGCGGCGGTGTCCAGCAGCCCGGTCGGCCCGCAGGCCCAGGTCTCCCGCTCGTCGAGGTCGGGCACGAGCGCGAGCAGGTCGTCGGCGGTCAGCAGGCCCTGCGCGTCGGTGTGCCGCTCCAGCAGCCGGATACGGCCGTCCGCGGCCATCCGGCGCAGCTCGCGGCCGAAGATCACCTCGTCCCGGGTGGGCGCGGAGTGCACCACGACGGCGTCGCGCAGCGCATGGCCGTGGTTGCGGAGCATCCCCATCACCGGGGTGACGCCGCTGCCCGCGGTGAGGAAGAGGGCCTTGGCCGGCAGCGGGTCCGAAAGGACGAAGTCGCCGCAGGGCTGGTCGAGTTGGACGATCGCGCCGGGCTGGGTGCGATGCACCAGATGGTTGCTGACGACACCGTCCGCCATCGCCTTGACGGTGATGGTGAAGGGCGCGGGCCCGGGGCGGCCCCGGTCGTCCCCGTCGGGCGGGGCGGCGAGCGAGGTCACCGAGTACGCCCGCCACAGCCGTACGCCCTCGACGTCGATCCCCAGCCGGACGTACTGGCCGGGGGTGTGGCCGAGCCAGTCGCGTCCGGGCCGGATCAGCAGCGAGGCGGAGTCCGCGGTCTCCTTGCGGACGTCCAGAACGCGTCCGCGCAGCCGGGCGCCCGCGCGCAGCGGGTTGACCAGGTCCAGGTAGTCGTCCGGGAGCAGCGGTGTCGTCACCGTCTCGGCGAGCGACAGCGCCCGGCCCCTGAGCCAGCCGGCCACACGGGCGGGGCTCTGCCCCCGGCTCGAGGAGCGTCCTTCGGTACGTGACATGCCTCCAGGTTCATGCACCCTGGGGCGTAAAGTCCTGTCTCTGGTACGTGAATCGATGGCATCATTTTGTGACACACGAACAATTCGGGGGGACGCATGGCGGCAGCAGACGGCTTCGACGGAACTCCGGAGCAGCAAGGCACCGCTCCGGCCGGCGCGGCGACACCCGCGCCCGTACCCACGCCCGCGCCGACTCCCGTCCCCGCCGAGGAGCCGGACGGGGCCCGGGCCGCGGCGCTCGGCGACGAGGGACTTCGGCTCAGCCCCGAGCTGACCGAGATGCTCCGTGCCCATCTGCCCGAGGTGTCGCGCCGGGCGGTCGACGCGATCATCGTCGGCGTGCCCGGCTACGCCAACGACCTCAGCGGCAAGATGGGCGCGAACATCGACAACGCCGTACGCCTCGCCCTCGGCGCCTTCCTCGACCTCGCCTCCCAGCCGCTGAGCGGCGATCCGGCCACCCCGCTGAGCCCGGTCGTCGACGCCGCGTACGGGCTGGGGCGCGGCGAGGCCCGCAGCGGCCGGAGCATGGAGGCGCTGCTCGCCGCCTACCGGGTGGGCGCCCGCGTCTCGTGGCGCGAACTGTCCACCGCCGCGGTGGCCGGGGGAATCCCGGCGCCGATGCTGGCACGCTTCGCGGAACTGGTCTTCGCCTACATCGACGAGCTGTCGGCGGCGAGCATGGCCGGGCACGCGGCACAGCTGGCGCAGCTCGGCCGGGCCCGGCAGCGTTCCCGCGAGCTGCTCGCCTCCGCTCTGCTGACCGGGGCGACGCAGCAGCAGTTGCAGTCCGCCGCGGAGTCCGCCGCCTGGGACCCGCCACGCACCCTGACCGCGGTACTCCTCCCCCGCGCCCAGGCGTCCGGGGCGCTGACCGCGCTCGACGCCCGTACGCTCTCGGCCGCCGACGACATCGCGGAGTTGGCCGCCGACGGGCTGGCCGTACTCCTCGTACCGGACGCGGAAGGGGCGGGACGGCGCGCACTGCTGCGCGCGCTGGGCAACTGCGACGCGGTGGCCGGCCCTGCCAGGGAGTGGACCCGCGCCGCGGCCTCCTACGAACGGGCCCGGCGCGTACGACAGTTGGCGCCGTCGTCGGAGTCGTCCGACCGCAAGCAGCCGACGCCGGGCCGCAGCACTCCGGTGGACAGCGAGGACCACCTGGCCGAGCTGGTCCTCCACGCCGACCCCGAGGCGCTGCACGATCTGCGCAGCCGCACGCTGGCGCCGCTGGCCACGCTGCGTCCGGCCGCGGCCGACCGGCTGCACGAGACCCTGCGGGCGTGGCTGCTGCACCAGGGCCGGCGGGAGGAGATCGCGGCGGCCCTGTGCGTGCATCCGCAGACGGTGCGCTACCGGATGGGCCAGCTGCGGGAGTTGTACGGCGACACGCTGGGCGACCCGAGCAGACTGCTGGAGCTCACGCTGACCGTGGGCGGACGCCACCCCGGACCGCTGCCCTGGCACACCACCCCGCCGGGCGACTGACCTCCCGGCGCCGCCGGAGCGCGGAGCGGGTCCGGGCACGCCGACGGCCCTGGTGCACGGGGGTGTTCACCAGGGCCGCGGGCGGTGTGCGCAGGTGCGCCGCGTGGGGGTACGGCACACCTGCCGTACTGGCCGGCCCGTGCGCCGACCGGCGCGGGGGCGGCGGGAGTTCGGGGCTCCTTCTGGAGCGGAGCCCGGCGCGGGTCGCGCGCCGGGCCGTGGAACCGCTGTCAGATGTTCTGGCCCTTGCCGCGCAGCCAGGAGAGCGGGTCGACCGCGTCGCCGCCGCCGGGCCGTACCTCCATGTGGAGGTGCGGGCCGGAGGAGTTGCCGGTCGAGCCGACCCGGCCGATGGTGTCGCCGGTGGTGACCTGGCCGCCGGTCTTGGTCATCGAGGAGAGATGGCAGTACCAGATCTCGGTGCCGTCATCGAGCTCCAGCACGATGCGGTAGCCGTACGAACCGGCCCAGCCCGCTTCCTTGACGGTGCCCGTGTGGACGGCCTTGACCGGGGTGCCGCTGGGGGCGGCGAAGTCCTGGCCGGTGTGGTTGCTGGACCACATCGAGCCGGAGTCGCCGAATCCGGAGGTCAGCTGGAAGCCCGCGAGCGGCAGGGTGTAGCTGGCGGCGAGCTTGCGCAGCCGCTCCTCCTCCGCCTTGCGCTTGCGCTCCTCCTCGGCCTTGCGCTTGCGCTCGGCCTCGGCCTTGCGCTCCGCGTCGGCGGCCTCGGACGCCTTCTCCGCGGCGGCGGAGGCGGCTGCGTTCGCGGCCTCCTCGCGCACCTGCGCGTCAGCGGCGGCCTGCTGCTGGTCGGCCTGCTGGAGGATACGGGCGCGCAGCGCCTCGCCCGCGTCGGTCTGACCGGCGGCGCTGTCCTCACTGCTGAGGCCGGCCTGGGTCAGCGGGGCGGCGAGCGTCTCGGTGTCGGGCTCCTTGTCGGCGACCATGCCGCCGATTCCGGGCAGCTCGGAGGCGTCCGGGAGCTTCTCGGCGAGAGACCCCAGATCCGGTACGGACACTGGGGCCTTGGGCTTGTCCTGGGCGGTGGCCATACCGCCCGCGCCGATGGCGGCGACCATGCCGACGCCGAGAACGGCGCCGCTGCGGCCCATTCCGCCGCGCTGCTTGGCGACGCGGTGCCGACCGCGTACGGGGCGTATGGACTCGGCGGTGGGGTTCCACTCGTCCCACGAGTCACCGGCTTCGGGGCCGAAGGCTTCGTACTGCTGGGCGGCGGTACGCGATGCCTCGGGGGCAGACCTGCTGGACGCCACTTGGGCGCTCTCCTTTCCTTCCTTCTCGCCTACCGGGTTAGCTGACGGGTTCGGAGCAGGAAGGTCTCCTACGAGCGGCTTCCGCCTGGAAGCTGCCCGATTCACCCCAAGTAGGTGGTTCCCCGGTTCCCTTGTGTGTGTCGGTGGTGCTTGTGACGGTGTGACACACGGCCGGGATTCGGCCAAGGCGCACGGCGCCGCCTGGGTGACGGCAGTGGTGACCGCGCTGCGTTATCGAACGTTAATAGCTCCGGGCCGCGGATTCCAAGCCCTGCCGGGAACAACACCCGTACTGGTGCCGGACTTTAGATGTGTGACCGGGAGCATTCGGGCATTTGACTGAGTAAAAGTTTGTTGGTGCATGCGTTGATCTTGATCAAGCCGTGACGCGTCGCCGGAACACTCACTACGGAACGTGACCGTCGGCGGTGCCCGTTCGCCCAACTCGCCTGCTGTCAGCGGCGGATGATGCCCTGCGAGGTCGCGGCGGCAACCGCGGAGGTGCGCGAGTCCACACCCAACTTGGTGTAGATATGCGCGAGATGCGACTTCACGGTCGCCTGGCTGAGAAAGAGTTGTTTGCTGATCTGCTGGTTGGACAGCCCTTCGGCGACCAGGCTCAGCACTTCGGTCTCCCGCCGGGACAGCGCGGCTTCCCGCTGCCTCATCCGGCCGACCAGCCGCGAGGCCACCGCGGGCGCAAGCGCGGTGCGCCCCGCCGCCGCCGAGCGCACCGCCGCCGCCAGCTCCTCGGGCGGGGCGTCCTTGAGGAGGTACCCGGTCGCGCCGGCCTCGATCGCGTTCAGGATGTCGGTGTCCGTGTCGTACGTGGTGAGGATCAGCACGCGCGGGCCGCCGGGCACCGAGGCGATCCGTTCGGTGGCCTCCGAGCCGAGCATCCGCTCGCCGAACTGCAGGTCCATCAGAACGACGTCGGGCGCCAGCTCGCCGGCCAGCCGTACGGCCTCCTCGGCGGAGGACGCCTCGGCGACCACCCGGAAACCGGGCTCGGTCTCCAGCACCGCGCGCAGCCCGGCCCGTACGACCGGGTGGTCGTCGGCCAGCAGCAGCCGTACGGACGGCGCCTCCGTCCCTGCCGCACGGCCGGTCGTCCGCTCATCCATCCGAGGTCTCCCCCTCCTGCGGCTCCCGCCGCTCCCGTCGCACCCGTCGCGCCTGCTCCGCCCGGCGCCGCTGTCCCCGTCCCGCGCGGTGCGCGCCCTGCTGTTCCGCGGGGCCCCGATCCCCGGACGCCGGCGCTCCGGACACCTGGCTCCCGGACACCTGGCTCCCGGACGTCTGATCACCGGAACCCTGACCGCCGGGCCCTTCGCCGCCCGGTGCCCGGCCCGGTGTCGTCGGTCGGGTGCCGAGGGCGGGGAGGGTGGCGGCGACGGCTGTGCCGGCTCCGGGGGCGGACTCCACCACCAGATCGCCGCCGGACGCCCGCGCCCTGGCCCGCATGGCCGCGACGCCGAACCCGCCGCCGTCCGGCGAGGTGCCGGGCCGGGGCAGTGCGTCGGGCAGGAAGCCCCGGCCGTCGTCCACCACGTCGAGCACCACCTCGGGGCGGTCCGGATCGGGCATCCAGCTGAGCGTCATCCGCACCTGCCGCGCGTCCGCGTGCCGCAGCGCGTTCCCGAGCGCGGACTGGGCGATGCGCAGTACGGCCGCCTCGGCGGCAGTGGCCAGCGGCAGCGGCGTGCCCGAGGTGGAGAACCCCACGGCCGGCTCGCCGGTGGCGTCGGCGCGTACGCAGAGCCGCTCCAGCGCGGCGGTCAGCGAGCTGCCTTCGAGATCGGGAGGGCTCAGCTCGTGCACGAAGCGGCGGGCCTCGGTGAGGTTCTGCACCGCGGTGACGCGGGCGTGCTGCACGTGCCCCGCGGCGGCACCGGGGTCGGCGGGCAGCGCTCGTTCCGCGGCCCGCAGCAGCAGCTGGATGCTGGACAGGCCCTGGGCGAGCGTGTCGTGGATCTCCCGAGCCAGCCGCTCGCGCTCGGCGGACACGCCCGCGGCCCGTTCCGCCGCGGCCAACTCCCCGCGGGTGGCGGTGAGTTCCTCGATCAGACGCTGTCGTTGCTCGCTCTCGTGGTGCAGTGCCCGGTAGCCGAACACGAAGGCGACGGCGACGGCCGCGCCGAGCACCGGGCCCACGACCGTTCCCACGCTCAGGGTGTGGGTGTGCCAGCCGAAGCCGGCGACGGCCGCGGCAGTGGTCGCGGCGACGGCCGGCAGGGCGTACCGCGGTGCGAGCAGATGCAGCTGGAGAAAGAAGAGCGGGAAGGCCATCCACACGCCGTCCTGGGCGCAGGCCAGCAGGACGAGCCAGGCGGCCGTCACCGCCGCGGGCCACCAGAGGATCGCCGCCGCGGACCCGCCGCGGCTTCCCGCGAGCGGCCCGAGTGCGTAGAGCCCGCCGGTCGTGGCGGCGGCCAGCACCACCAGCCAGGAGTCCGCGCGGGTCGACGAGGCGTCGGTGAGCGCCCGTACGGCGGTGAGGGCCAGGAGCAGCGCGACCAGCAGATGGAGGCAGCCGCGCAGCGCACGCGGAACGGGCGCGCGGCGCGCCGGCCCGGAGGCCGCGGCTGGGGCTGGGGCTGGGGCGGAGTGTGGAGCGTTCACGGAACGTCCAGCGTAGACAGCCGTCGGCGGCGGCGCATCGATCGAAAGGTGTAACGGCGCATGGTCCCTCCGGTCGGCCGAGCTGCGTCTTTCGGCTGCGGCGCCGTGCACCTTCACGCGCCCGGGGACCGTACCGCCGCCCGATGCCCGGGGCGGCCCGGGAGGCCGAGGGTGGACACGTCGAGATCCGGTTCGCCGGGAGAGGAGGAGACGTGTTCGTCGCCAGGAGAGACCTGCTGCACGCCAGAGGGCGCTTCGCGCTCATGGGCAGCGTCATCGTGCTGATCGCACTGCTGGTCGGGCTGTTGTCCGGGCTGACCGCCGGCCTTGGGCGGGAGAACACCTCCGCCGTCACCGGGCTGTCCGCGGACCGGATCAGTTTCGCGGCGCCCGCCGACGGCGAGGACCTCTCCTTCACCGACTCGACGGTTCCCGAGAGCACGTGGCGCGCCTGGGCGGAGGTCTCCGGCGTGGAGCGCGCGGAGCCGCTCGGGGTGGCGATGACCAGGGCGCGTTCCGGCGACACGGCGCGTTCGCTGGCGGCCTTCGGAGTGCCCGAGGGCTCTTCGCTCGCTCCCCCGGGTCGGCTGGACGACCGCCACGCGGTCCTCTCCGTCCGCGCCGCCGAGGAGCTGGGCGGGCTGCACGAGGGGGACACCTTCCGTCTGGGGGAGCGCGAGCTGCGCGTCGGCGCGGTGAAGGGCGACGCGATGTACAGCCACACCCCGGTGGTGTGGACCCCGCTGCCGGTGTGGCAGAGCCTGGGCGGTCCGCCCGCCGCGAGCGACGGCGCGCCGGAGGAGGCGCACGCCGGTGTGGTGGCGCTGCGAGGCGGGGACGACGACGCCGTCCGGGACGCCGACCGACGGCTCGGCACCCGCACGGTGACGCTGGAGGGCTCCCTGGAGGCGATCGGTTCCTACCGGGCGGAGAACAGTTCGCTCCAGCTGATGCGCGGCTTCCTCTTCGCCATCTCCGCGCTGGTCATCGGTGCGTTCTTCACCGTCTGGACCATTCAGCGCAGCGCGGACGTGGCCGTGCTGAAGGCGCTCGGGGCGTCCACCGCGTACGTCCTGCGCGACGCGCTCGGACAGGCGGCGCTGCTGCTGGTGGGCGGCGTGGGCCTGGGCACCGGGCTGGCGGCGCTGGCCGGCGCGGCGGTGGAGGGCAGCGTCCCGTTCGTCCTCGACCCCGCGACCGTACTGGTGCCCTCGACCGTGATGACCGTACTGGGGCTGCTGGGTGCGGCGCTGGCGATCCGCCGCGTCGTCTCCGTGGACCCGCTGATCGCTCTGGGGAGTGCCCGATGAGCCTGGAACTGAACGACGTCACGCTGACCTACCCGGACGGCACGGGCCGGCTGACCGCGCTGGACTCGGTGAACCTGCACGTCCCGGCGGGGCGGATCACGGCGGTCGTCGGGCCGTCCGGATCGGGGAAGTCCAGCCTGCTGGCCGTCGCCGCGACCCTCGTCGCACCGGACAGCGGACGAGTACGGGTCGCGGGCGGGGACACCACCGGCTGGACCCGTCGTGCGCTCGCCGAGCTGCGCCGCACCCGTATCGGCATCGTCTTCCAACAACCCAACCTGCTCCCGGCGTTGACCGTCGCCGAACAGCTGCGGGTGATGGCGCACCTGAACGGCGAGACCGGGCGCGGGGTGCGCGAGCGCGCGGCGGGGCTGCTGGAGGCGGTGGACCTCACCGCGCAGGCGGACCGCAGACCGCACCAGTTGTCCGGCGGGCAGCGCCAACGGGTCAACATCGCCAGGGCGTTGATGAACGCGCCGGACGTGCTGCTGGTCGACGAGCCGACCAGCGCGCTGGACCACGAACGCGGCGCGGCGGTCGTCGGGCTGCTGACCCGGCTCACCCGTGAACGCGGTACGGCGACGGTGCTCGTCACCCACGACCGGTCCCAACTCGCCGACGCCGACGAGGTGGTGGAGGTGCGCGACGGCAGCCTCTCGACGACACGGGCGGCCGGGGCGGCGTCCGGGGCCGGGACGGCGGCGCGGTAGCCACCGCCCCGGACGGGACGCGGGTCGCTCAGCCCTGCGGGCGGGCGGCGGCACCGGCACGGGCGTCGGCGCCGGTGCCGTCGCCCGTTCCCGCGCCGTCGCCCGTTCCCGCGCCGTCGCCCGTGCCGGTGCCGGTGCCGGTGCCGGTGCCGGTGCTCGCGCCCGTGGCCGTGCCGCCCGTGCCGCCCGTGCCGGTGCCGTGCCAGGAGCGCCAGAGCGAGGCGTACGGGCCGTCGGCGGCCAACAGCGCCCGGTGCGCGCCCAGTTCGACGACCTCGCCGGCCTCCATCACCGCCACCCGGTCCGCGTCGTGCGCGGTCTGGAGGCGGTGTGCGATCGCGATGACGGTACGGCCGGTCAGCACCGCCGCGAAGGAACGCTCGGTCTGGCGGGCGGTCGTCGGGTCCAGCATGGCCGTCGCCTCGTCCAGGATGACGGTGTGCGGATCGGCCAACACCACGCGTGCCAGGGCGAGTTGCTGGGCCTGCGCCGCGTCGGGCGTCATCCCGCCGGGGCCGAGCGCGGCGTCCAGGCCGTCCGCGAGCTCCTCGGTCCAACGCGCGTCCACCGCCCGCAGCGCCCTCAGCAGTGCCGCGTCGTCCGCGTCGGGAGCGGCGAGTGCGAGATTGAAGCGCAGAGTCTCCCGGAAGACGTGGTACTCCTGGGTGACCAGGACGATGCGCCGCTGCCGCTCGGCCGGTTCCAGCTCCGTCACCGGTACGCCGCCGATCGTCACCGAGCCGGCGTCCGCCTCGGCGAGTCCGGCCAGCAGCCGGGCCAGCGTGGACTTGCCGGAGCCCGACGGGCCGACGACAGCGAGCCGTTCGCCCGGACGCACGGTCAGATCCACCCCGCGCAGCACCTCGCGCCCCGGGTGGTAGGCGAACCGCAGCCCGTGCACCTCCAGCAGATCCGACTCCGGCAGCCGCGAACGCCCGCTTCCCCCGGGGGAAGCGCCCGCACCGGCGGCCGACCCGGCGCCCGCATCCGAGCCGCCCACCGTCGAACCGCCCACCGCCCGGGCGCCCGACTCCCCTCCCCCGTCCGGGAGTTGCTCGACGCCTTTGATGCGCGCCAGCGAGGCCGAGCCGCTCTGCATCGACTCCAGCTGCATCAGAATCGTGTCGAGCGGTTCGACCACCCGCACCGCGTACAGGCAGGCGGCGACGACCGCGCCGAGACTCGTCCAGCCCTCCAGCACCAGTGCGCCGCCGACCAGCAGCATCGCCGCCATCGGCACGGCGTGCGCGAGGTCGGCGACCGGGAAGAAGACGGAGCGCAGATTGAGCGTGTGGGTGCGCGCCCGGTACGCCTCCCGCACACAGGCGTCGCTGTCCTGCCGGCGCCGGGCGCCGAGGTCCAGCGCCTCGGCCGTACGGGCGCCCTCCGCGGTGGCCGCCAGGCTCTCGGCGACCTCGGAGTTGGCCGCACCCTCGGCGAGGTAGGCGGCCCGGGCGCGGCGCAGGTACCAGCGGGTGACGGCGACGACCAGGGGCAGACCGAGTGCGCCGCAGAGCCCCAGCAGCGGGTGCAGGAAGAAGAGCAGGACGAAGAGGACGGTCACCTCGGTCACCGCGAGGAAGACCTCGGGCAGCGCGTCCCGCAGCGTCTGGCCGACCTGGGCCACGTCGGTGGTGCTGCGGGTGGTCAGGTCGCCGGTGCCGGCGCGTTCGACCACGGGCGCCCGCAGTCGCAGCGTGCGGTCGACGAACCCCTCGCGCAGTCGGGCGACGGTGCGCTCGCCGAACCGGTAACCGGAGCGGAACGCCCAGCGGGTGAGCAGGAGTTGGGCGAGCGCGCAGCCGAGCAGCGCCAGTGCCAGCCGGTCCACGGTGCCGGTGCCGCCGCCGGAGTCGACGGTGTCGACCAGCGTGCCGAGCAGCATGGGCAGCGCCAGCCCGGCTCCGGCGGCGAGCGCGTTGAACACGAGTACGGCGGCGACGGCGCGACGGTCGCCGCGCACCAGCGCGCGCAGTGCGGCGCGTACGGCCGCGCGGTCGGCGATCGGCAGTCGGTCCCTGGTCGGAGAGCTCAACCGCCCGCCCCTTCCACCTCGTTGTCGTCACGACCGTCGAACGGGCCCCGCTCGCCCGCGAGTTGCCGCCCGCCGGACGGTCGCGGCTCCTGGTCCGGGTCCGGTGCGTCGAACTGCCCTCGCCCGTACGGCAGTTGACCTTCGCCGGGATGCCCCGCACCGGCCCACGTCTCCCCGCCCGCCCGCACAGCCCGCCCGCCGGAGGTCTCCTCGTCGGTCGTGCCGCGCAGGACCAGCCCGCGGTAGTCGGCACGACGTGCCAGCAGTTCGGCGTGGGTACCGGTGGCCGCGAGTCGGCCGTCCTCGTCGAGCAGGCAGACCAGGTCGGTGCGGTCGAGCAGCAGCGGCGAGGTGGTGACGACCACTGTGGTGCGGCCCTCGCGCGCGGTGCGCAGGCCGGCGGCGACCAGCGCCTCGGTGTGCGCGTCCACCGCCGAGGTCGGCTCGACCAGGAGCAGCACCTCCGGGTCGGCCAGCACTGCCCGGACGAGCCGCAGCCGCTGCCGCTGACCGCCGGAGAGGTTGCGTCCCTGCGGCTCGACCCGTGAGTCCAGCCCGTCGGGCATGGCCTCCACCACGTCATCGGCGGCAGCCGCCCGGAGCGCCGCCAGCACCGCCCGGTCGTCGGGTGCGCCGTACTGCCGCCGGTCGAAACGCGGCCCGGGGCTGACGGTCTCGCGCAGCGAACCGGCGAAGAGCTGCGCCTCGTTCTGCGCGACCAGCACCTGCGCGCGGACATCGGCCAGCGGCAGCGCGGTCAGCGGTACGCCTCCCCAGGTCACCGAGGTCTCGCCGTACCGGCCCAGCCGCTCCGTCGCCCGTTCGCCCACCGCGGGCCGGGCGGCGACCAGGCCGACGAAGCTGCCGTGCGGCACCGTGAGCCCGGACTGCGGGTCGTGCAGCTCGGGCCGCAGGCTCCGCGGCGGCACCGCTTCGCGGCCTTCGTCCTGCGGCGGTCGTGCCCGCAGGATGCGTACGACGCGGCCGGCCGAGACCAGCGCGCGGACCAGCTGGTCGGTGCCCTCGACGAGGAAGAAGACCGGCACGATGAGCAGCGCCATGTACCCGTAGACCGCGATGAGTTCGCCGAGCGAGATCTCGCCGGCGACGGCCTTGCGCGCGGCGAACCAGGTGACCACCGCGAGGAAGACGCTCGGCAGCGCGATCATCAGCGCGGCGATCCAGCTGTTGACCGCCCCCACCCGGTACCCCTCGGTGAGCAGTCGGCGGGAGGCGGCTCGGTAGCGCTCGGCGAACAGCTCCCGCCCGCCGATGCCCGCCAGCACCCGCAGCCCGGCCGCGAGGTCCACCGCACGCCCGGTCAGCGCGCCCTGCTGCTCCCGGTACTCGGTCTCGGCCCGTTGCAGCCGGCCCAGCAACGGGCCGGTGGACAGCGCGATCACGGGTACACCGAGCAGCACGAGCGCCGCGAGCGAGGGCGAGATGTGCAGCAGCAGCACGGTCACGACCCCGTAGGCGAACACCGCGCCGACGCCGGGCCCGGCGAGGGTGAGCGCGTGGCCCATGCGCTGCACGTCGGAGCCGCTGACCGTGACCAGATCACCGGTGCTGGACTGACGCGCGAAGGCGGAGCCGAGCCGCAGCGTGCGGCGGGTGAGCAGCTCGACCGTGTGGAAGCCCGCGTACATCCGCGCGAACGTCATGGTGCGGTGCCGCGCGATGCCCAGCACCGCGCTGACCGCGCCGCTCAGCAGCAGAACGGCCGACCACCGCACGACGGCGCCGAAGTCGTCCCCGCGCAGACCGTCGTCGACGCCGCGGGCGACGATGTAGGGCGGCAGCATCAGCGTGGTCATCCAGGCGCTGCTGAGCACGGCGGCGTACAGCACCCGCGGCCACTGCCGACGCACCAGCCACCCCAGGTAGCGGGCGGGCCCCAGCACCTCGGGCTCGGGGGCCGCGTCCGGCAGCGGTCGCCAGCGCTTGCCGATCCGGTCCGGGCGCGGCCAGGCGGCGGGGCGGTTGTCAGCCATCAGCGGGTGGGGTTCCGTTCCGGGGCGCGGGGGCAACGCAGGCGCGTGCGCTGCGCGAACGGCTGCGGAGGAGGGGTTCGGCCCGAGGGTAGCGAGCGAGCGGCGCGGCACGACACCGATTATCCGCGCGCCGCACGGCCGCCGGGCGCTTCCGCCCCATCCGTCGGCGACCGGTCCGGATCCGTAGGCGTTTCGACGCATAACCCGGCGCGGGCTCGGGCAGGACCGGCAGTTCAAGGGATTTCGCGGCGTCCTCCGCCGGCGGTCCCTCATACAGAACATGCCGGTCGGCCCGGCGCCCGGCACGATGGAGTGAGTGCCGGCAACCGCGGTACGCGCCCCGGAGCAGCGGCCCCAGAGCCGCAGCGAGATCCGCGGCCCACACGGCGGCACCGGCCGTACCGAACCGGCGCCGTACGTACGGAACCGGTCAACGGAGCCGGCTACAGAACCGGCCCCCGGAGCCGGTCGCACAGAACCGGACGTCACGGAGCCGGTCACCCACAGAGCCGGACACCGGCGTACCGGACCGGCAGTGCACGGGCGACGGCGGACGGGGCCACGGGCCCCCGCCGGCGCGAGCGACATCGCACCGCCCGCCCACCGCGGCAACGCGGAGGCGGAGGTGGGAAGGAGCACACACATGCGCATCGCATTCCTGGTGGCGAATGAAGGCGTGGAACAGGTCGAGCTCACGGAGCCGTGGCAGGCCGTGCGCGACGCGGGCGGCGAGACCGTCCTGCTCGCGCCGCAGGCGGGCGAGATCCAGGCGTTCCACCATCTGACCGCCGCCGACACCTTTCCGGTCGACCTCACCGTCGACCGGGCCTCGGTGACCGAGTTCGACGGGCTGGTACTGCCCGGCGGAGTCGCGAACCCGGACGCGCTGCGGCTGGACGGCGAGGCGGTCGCCTTCGTCAAGGCGTTCCGCGATCTCGGGAAGCCGATCGCGGCGATCTGCCACGCCCCGTGGACGCTGATCGAGGCAGACGTCGTACGGGCCCGCACCCTCACCTCCTGGCCCAGTCTTCGGACCGACATCCGCAACGCGGGCGGCACCTGGGTCGACGAGGAGGTCAAGGTCTGCACCGACGGGCCCAACCCCCTGGTGACCAGCCGGAAACCGGACGACCTGCCCGCGTTCAACGCGGCGGCTCTCCAGGAGTTCAGCGCCCAGGCGGGCGCGGCGGCGTAGCGAGGAGAGCCGCACGGACGCGCGAGGACGGACGCACGAGGACGGACGCGCGAGGAGGGCCGCCCGGCCTCCGGGCCGCCGCCACGCAGGGAAGCGGCCGGTGCGTGCGAACCGGCCCGGACGCGGACGCCCCGAGGGCGAGACATCGACGTCGAGCAACGGTCTGGAGTGACCAGGCGATGACCCACAGCACACGACCCCGAGCCGCCGACAACGGCACCGCGGACGCCCCCGGAGGAGCGCCCGCCGACGCCCCGGACCTCGATCTCCACGAACTGGCCCAGCAGTTGCGCGTCGATTCGGTGCGCGCCGCGGCCGAGGCCGGTTCCGGCCATCCGACGTCCTCGATGTCCGCGGCCGAGCTGATGGCTGTGCTCATCGCCCGGCAGCTGCGGTACGACTTCAGCGAGCCGCAGCATCCGGGCAACGACCACCTCGTCCTCTCCAAGGGACACGCCTCGCCGCTGCTGTACGCCGCGTACAAGGCGGTGGGCGCCATCACCGACGAGGAGCTGCTGACGTTCCGCAAACGGCACAGCAGGCTGGAGGGCCATCCGACGCCGCGGCTGCCGTGGGTGGACGTGGCCACCGGCTCGCTCGGCCAGGGGCTGCCGATCGCGGTGGGCATGGCGCTGGCCGAGGCGCGGCTGGCCGAACAGCCGTACCGCACCTGGGTGGTGTGCGGCGACAGCGAAATGGCCGAGGGCTCGGTGACCGAGGCGCTGGAACAGGCCGGGTACGACCGGTTGGACCGGCTGACCCTGATCGTCGATGTCAACCGGCTCGGGCAGCGCGGCCCGACCCGCTACGGCTGGGACCTGGACGCCTACGCGCGCCGGCTCGAGGCGCACGACTGGCACACGGTGCAGGTCGACGGCCACGACCCGGACGCGGTGGACGCCGCGTACCGCGAGGCCGTCGCCGTCACCGACCGGCCGACGGCGATCCTGGCCCGCACCGTCAAGGGGCAGGGCGTGGCCGCGGTCGCCGACCGGGAGGGCAAGCACGGCAAGCCGCTGCCGGACGCGCACTCCGCGGTCGCCGAACTCGGCGGACGACGGAACCTGCGCGTAACGGTGCGCACCCCCGACGCGCCGCCCGCCCAGGCCGCCCCGGCGGCCTCCGGCGACGCCGAACCGGACGGCTCCGCACCGCGTTTGCCGGTCTACGAGCGCGGCGCACGGGTCGCCACCAGGGACGCGTTCGGCGAGGCGCTGGTGGCCGTCGGCGAGGCGCACCCCGAAGTGGTGGTGCTCGACGGGGAGGTCGGCGACTCGACCCGCACCCGGGCCTTCGCCGAGGCGCACCCCGAGCGGTTCTTCGAGTGCTACATCGCCGAACAGCAGCTGGTCGCCGCCGCGGTGGGGATGCAGACCCGCGGCTGGGTGCCGTACGCCTCCTCCTTCGGCGCGTTCCTGGAGCGCGGCTACGAGTTCGTGCGGATGGCCGCCGTCAGCCGGGCACGGATCAACCTGGTCGGTTCGCACGCCGGTGTGGCGATCGGCGAGGACGGCCCGTCCCAGATGGCGCTGGAGGATCTGGCCGCCTTCCGGGCCGTGCACGGCTCCACCGTGCTCCACCCCTGCGACGCTCACCAGACGGCCCGGTTGGTCGCCACCATGGCCGAGAGCGACTGGCTCGGCGGCGTGCGCTATCTGCGCACCCTCCGCGGCGCGACGCCGGTGATCTACGACCCGGAGGAGCGCTTCCCCATCGGCGGCAGCAAGGTGCTGCGCTCCAGCGACATCGACGAGGTGACTCTGGTCGCCGCCGGGGTCACCGTGCCGGAGGCGCTGCTGGCGGCCGAAGCGCTCGCCGCAGACGGCATCGCGGCCCGGGTCGTCGACCTCTACTCGGTCAAGCCGGTCGACACGGCCACGCTCCGCGAGGCCGCCGCACGCACCGGACGGCTGCTGACCGTCGAGGACCACCACCCCGAAGGCGGCCTGGGGGACGCGGTGTTGGACGCCTTCACCGACGGCCGCCACGCCCTGCCCCGGCTCCGCCGGCTCGCCGTCCGCGAGCTGCCGGGCTCGGCGACACCCGACGAGCAGCTGCACGACGCCGGCATCGACGCGGAGGCGATCGCCGGCGCCGCACGGGAGTTGATCGCCTCCGACTGACGCCACGGACCACCGCCGCGTCGCGCCCTCGGCCGACCTTCGAAGCACTTTTCACCGACCGAGAAAAACGGAGGAGACCATGGAACTCGCCTTTCTCAGCCCTGTACTTCACCATCCCGGCCCCTGGGCGTCCGCGTACGTCGCCGGTGCCGGAGCCGGGCCCGACTCCGCCGACCAGCAGGAGCTGGCCGCCCGCGAGGTCAGGCACCAGCTCTCGCGCCAGGGCGCCGACGAGCGCACCCAGGAGGCGGTCTACGAGGAGCTGCGCACTCCGGTCCCGGAGGAGGAGGGCCGCGCGGTGTTCGCCGCGGACGGCGAGGTGCGCCTCGCCACCCCGCTGCGGGCCGCGCCGCCGCTGCCCGAGGCGCAGTGGAGCCCACTGCCGCACCTCTCACCGCTGGTGGAGCACCTCGGCGAGGAGCGGCGCTGCCTGGTCGCGTACGTCGACCGGGAGGGCGCGGACTTCGAACTGCGCAGCGCCGAGGGCTCCGAGGAGCTGGGCCAGGCACAGGGCCTGGACTGGCCGCTCAGCCGCACCTCGAGCGGCGACCCGTCCGAGAGCCACTTCCAGGAGGCCGTGGAGAACACCTGGGAGAAGAACGCCGCCACCGTCGCCGACCGGCTCACCAGGGTCGCGGCCCGGACGCACCCTGACGCGGTCCTGCTGGTCGGGGAGGACCGCCAGCGCGCCGCCGTGTTGGACAAACTCCCGGTCGCCCTGCGGCCGTTGACCACTCAGACCGACCGCGGCGGACGTGCCGCCGGTTCCGGCACCGACCTGCTGGAGGAGGAGATCGCCGAGCTGCTCGCCGAGCAGGAGCACCGGCACGGGGCACGCGTGCTGGAACGCTTCCGGGTCGGCCGAGCCAGGGGCGCCAACACCGCGGAGGCCGCCGTCGAGGACGTCGCCTCGCTGCTGGAGGCGGCCCGTGAGCACCGCATCGAGACGCTGCTGCTGCGGCCGGGCGGACCGGACACCAACACCGAGGTGTGGGTCGGCGAGGAGCCGGACCAGATCGCCCTGCGGCGTTCGGAGACCAAGTACCTCGGCGACCCCGAGCCCAGCTCCGCGAGGGCCGACGACGCGCTGCTGCGTGCCGTCGCCGCCACCGGCGGAACGGCGGTCGTGGTGGACGAGCCGCGGCCGGACTCGGAGGTCTCGCCCGAGGGCGAACCGGTCGCCCAGGCGGTGGACGAGGAGGTCCCGGTCGGCGGAATCGGCGCCGTGCTGCGCTGGTCCCAGCCAGAGCCGGCCACCGGCTGAGGCGCACCGGCCCCTCCGGGCACGTGCCCGTAGAGCGGCGCCGGGTCCGACCCTCCGTCGGCCCCGGCGCCGCTCTTCGCCGTGCCGCACCTGCGCCCGGGCGTGCGGTGCCGGGGCGTGGCGTGCCGTGGCGTGGCGTGCGGTGCCGGGGCGTGCGGCGCCGGGGCGTGCGGCGCCGGGCGTGCCGCTGAACCTCCCCGGTGCGGGCGGATCGCTGCCGGGAGTTGTCAACAGAACGCGGATTGTTACGAGTTGGCAGTACCCAGCCGCCGCCGCGCGTTGCACTCTGGTCACGCGGGGCGAGACGCTCCCGCACGCACACCCGGAGCATTACCGTGGAGAGGCGGCCCGCGTGCTCTATGTCTGCTCACTGATCAGCGACAGATCGCAGGTCATTCCGTCCGGCGGCGGCTACCATCTGCTGCGCTTCCCCTACGGCGAGTACGAGTCGTACGACGTGTGGAACATGCACCCCGCACAACAGCCCGACGGCAAGGTCTCCTCCCACCCCGACCAGCGGTCCGGACTGATCTGGCCCAAGGTCGGCGGCTGGGCCACCCTGACGGCGAACATCCACTGGGAGGCGGGCAACTACTCGGAGCTGCGCGACCAGTTCATCCGCGATCCGCTCGGCATCAACGGCAGGGCCGACTCCACGGCCACCGACCACCGCCGCCCCTCGCCCGGCATGCAGTGCTTCACCAAATCGCACCAGATCTTCGTCCACCCGCACACCCCGCTGGGCCTCAGGGTGGGCCACACGGCGAGCAGTTCGAGGCGGGTGGTGCACGCCCAGTTCAAGGTCGCCATCCACGACGACGTCGCCGCACCCTGATCGGGCGCGCGCCGTACGGTCGGGAGCCTTCGGCACTGTCGTCACCGCCTGGCACCATGATCGGCATGAGTGAGTCAACTGGCCCTGAAGAGGCCGAAGTTGCCGGTGTGCTGACCGCGCCGGAGGAGTGGCGTCTCTTTCTGGAGCGATACAGCGAGCTGTACGTGCAGGTCTGCGCCGACGAGGAGGAGTTGGGCGAGCTTCTGGACGACGATCAGCTGGAGGCTCTGGACCGCGGGGAGCGAATCGAGCCGTGGCTGGGCGGGGCCCCGGCCACGGAGGAATCTCTGGTCGCCGCCGAGGAGCGGCTCGGAGTGCGGTTCCCGCCGAGTCTGCGGGGGTTCTTTCTGGCAAGCGACGGATGGACGCGCCTCGACGACTGCGTGGACCGCGTCCATCCGTGCGGCGGCGTCGTCTGGATGCGGGACAGCGGGCTCGGTGGACGCATGACCGAGACCTACGCGTCCATACCCGGCAACGAGGACGAAGTTCAGTTGTTCCGCCGGTGCATCGAGATCGCCCGGGGAGAGGACTTCTGGTTGCTCGACCCGACCGACGTCGGACCGGACGGCGAGTGGGCCGCCCACGAGGTCGCGCCGAAGTACGGCGACTCCACCAGGTACCCCAGCTTCTTCGCGCTCTTCCGCTCCGGGTTCGAGAGCATGGAAGAGGATGCGGACGAAGCTCAGGACTGAGTTGGTTCGTCAACTTCCACGCCCGCGTCAGGGGTGAGGCGAGGGGCGACGGCCGCTTCGCAGCGTTGAGCGGGCCGCGGGCGGATCGCCCCTCCCGTTGCTCCCGGCACCGAAGCGCGGGCCCGCGAACCCGCCCGCGCAGCAGCCCTGTTCGGCCGCACGCAGCACCGCAACGCCGTGCGTCCCTCCCTCTCCGCACCGTCAACGACGGTGCCGCGCGCCGCCATCCGCCGAAAGCGCTACAGCGCGACCCGGCGCAGGGCGTATTCCGTACGCCGAACTCGTGGGCCGGCCATCCGCTGACGCGCCGCTCACAGCGCTGTCCACGGTGGGCAGCACCGCGCCGGCCGCTCCCACCGTCACGACCACCAGCAGCACGAGCCCCACCCCCGGTCCGGCCTCCCCGGACCCGATCCCGCCGACCCCGAGGGGAAAACATGGTCCCTGCATCCGGGATGCCGACCACGGACCTATCGGCGAACACTCTTGTCTGTACAACCAGCGCGCGGTACCGTCCAGTTGGCCGCGAAAGCACTCCCGTTGCAGGTCAGAAGCCCGGTGACATAAGTCAACGCTCCTGCTCTTTCGGTGCTTGTTGACTTCCTGTCTCTGCTCGCCTGCGCCAGGCTTCAAGCCGCGACGACGAGCGACCGAGCCGACAACCCCCCAACAAGGAGCTCAAGTTGAGTGTTCACCGTCCCAGCCGCAGAGGCCTGCTGAAGGCCGCCGGAGGGCTCACCGCAGGACTGGCCGTCACCGCGGGCGGACTGCTCACCGCCGGCTCGGCGAACGCCGGAGAGGAGCGGAAGGGCTCAGCGGCGAAGCAGAAGTCCACCGTCACGAACGCGGCCGGGCTGAAGGTCATCGAGGCCAACGAAGACAACTCGCACATGTGGTTCTACCGCTTCGAGACCGACGCGATCGGCTGGAACCCCCACGTCAACGTCCTGGTTCCGGACGGCTACCGCGACAACGGCCGCAGGTACCCGGTGCTCTACCTCTTCCACGGCGGCGGTGTGGGCCAGGACTTCATCTCCTGGGACCGGGCGGGCATCCGCGAACTCGCGGCCCGCAAGGAGATCATCATCGTCATGCCGGACGGCGGCCCGGCCGGCTGGTACTGCAACCCGGTCCACAGCAACGCGGGTCCGCGCAACTGGGAGACGTTCCACATGGCGCAGCTGCTGCCGTGGATCGACGCCAACTTCCGTACGTACGCGGAGTTCGACGGCCGAGCCGTCTCCGGGTTCTCCATGGGCGGCTTCGGCGCGCTCAAGTACGCCGCCAAGTACTACGGCCACTTCGCCTCGGTCAGCGCCCACTCCGGCCCGGCGAACCTGCGCGGCTCCGGCGACCTCGTCACCCACTGGGCGAACGCCAGCTCCGCCGCCGTGGAGCTGGCCGGCGGCACGGTCTACGGCGTGCCGTGGGACCAGGCCAGGGTGAGCGCCGACAACCCGATGGAGAACGTCGAGCGCTACCGGGGCAAGCGCGTCTTCATGATCGCGGGCGACAGCCCGGCGCCGTTCGACCCCTTCGACCAGATCACCGAACGCGCCGTGCTGACCACCCAGAACGACTTCAAGGGTGCGCTCGACGGCGCGGGCATCGCACACGAGTCGCACGCGGTGGGCGGCGGCCACGTCATCCGGGGCGACTTCTTCCGGCGCGACCTCGACGGGATCATCGGGCGGCTGCGCAAGGCGGGCTGACGGACAGCCGACGCGACGAACACCGCGGGGGCGCCGTCCGGGCCGGGCGGCGCCCCCGCGGCCCCCGCGCCGGGCCCGCGAGGCGCCGCGCACGGGGCTCCCGGCCCGATCCCGCGGCCCGATCCGCAGCAGCCCCGGCGGGCGCCCAACGGGCCTCCGCAGGGGCCCTGTTCGGCCCGGGGCCATGACCTACGCTGTCGGATGTCGTCGACACCGGGAGCACAGGACCATGCAGGGAAGCAGAGTCGCCGTCATCGGCGGCAGCATCGCGGGCTGCGCCGCGACGCTCGCAGCCGTACGGGCCGGCGCGGAGAGCGTCACCGTCTACGAGCGTGCCGGTGGTGAGCTGCGGGACCGCGGCGTCGGGATCTCCCTGCACGACGACCGCTACCGCGAGCTCCACGAGGCCGGGTACGTGACGCCCGAGATGCCGTACAAGCAGCTGGACCGCCGGGTGTGGACCGTGCGCGACGGGGACGCCGAGCTCGGTCGCGGCCTGGCGACCCAGCCCTTCCCCTTCCGGGCGTACAACTGGGGTTCGCTCTGGCAGGAGTTGCGGCGCCGGGTGCCCGAGGGCGTCGACTACCGCAGCCGCGCCGCGGTCGCCTCGGTGAGCCAGGACCCGGACGGGGTGACCGTACGTCTGGCCGGCGGCGGCGAGGAGCGGCACGACGCCGTGGTCGGCGCGGACGGCTACCGCTCGGTGGTGCGCGAGGCGATGTTCCCGCACCTCACTCCGCTGTACGCCGGTTACGTCGGCTGGCGCGGCGCGGGCAGCGACGTCGGCGGCTCCTGGCCGGACGACGGCGAGGCCCGGACCGTGGTCTTCCCCGGCGGCCACTGCGTCATCTACCGCATCCTCACCGCCGACGGCGGCTCGCGCGTCAACTGGGTCCTCTACACCGCGCCGCCCGAGGAGCTCGCCGAGGAGCTGAACCTCGACGAGCCGACCTCGCTGGCCCCCGGCCGCCTCAGCTCACAACTCACCACCCATCTGCGGCAGTTGGTCGCAAAGCACTTCCCGCCGTACTGGGCCGAGAGCATCCTCGGCACCCCGCCCGACTCGACGATCCTCCAGCCCATCTACGACCTGGAGGTTCCCGGCTACGCGCAGGGCCGCCTCTGCCTGGCCGGCGACGCCGCCACCGTGGCCCGCCCGCACATCGGCGGCGGCAGCGTCAAGGCGCTCCAGGACGCGGCAGCGCTGGAGTCGGCGTGGCGCGAGGCGACCGGCTGGGACGCCGCGATGGCCGCCTACGACCACGGCCGTACCGAGATCGGCACGGCGATGGTCGCGCAGGCCCGCAGGCTCGGCCGCGCGCAGGTCGAGGAGACCCCGGAGTGGGCCGCGCTGGACGAGGAACAGTTCCAGAGCTGGTGGCAGAAGCAGAACCGCACCCCGGACGGCCGTAGCGGCTTCGGCGGCCACGCTCTGCGCCGCGGCTGACCGGCACGGGGCCCGGCCAACGGGCCCCGCGCCGCCGCGTGTTCAGCCGTGCACATCGGGAGTACGGAACTGTGCGTACGCCCCGTGTCGGGCGTACGCACAGTTCCGTACTCCCGATGTGCACGGCTGAACACGCGGCGGCGCGGTGTAGAGGACCCAGTTGACGCGCGAGCCGCCGTCGGCGGTGAGGCGGCCCGAGGTGAGGACGGTGACGGATCGGCGCGCACCTCGGAGCCCTCCAGCCGGGCGGTGAGGCGGCCCGAGGTGAGGACGGTGACGGTGTCGGCGCGCAGCGCGGCGACCGTCGGACTCGGTGAGACCAGCAGGATCGCCATGCCCTCGTCGGCCAGGGCGCCGATCAGGGTGTTGATCTGGTCGACCACCACCGGGGCGAGGCCCTCGGTGGGCTCGTCCAGCAGCAGCACCCGGGGCGAGCCGAGCAGCGCGCGGGCGAGGGCGAGCATCTGCTGTTCGCCGCCGGAGAGGTCGGCGCCGCGGTTTCCGCGCCGTTCCGCCAGGCGCGGCAGCAGTTCCAGGACCCTGTCCCGGTCCCACAGCGCCCGCCCGTCGCGGTCGCCGCGCGGCGGCGGCCGGTGGGAGAGCCGCAGGTGCTCGGCGACGGTCAGTCCGGCGAAGACCCGCCGGCCCTGCGGGACGAGCCCGACGCCCGCCCGGGCGATGCGGTGTGCGGGCCGGCCGGTCAACTCCACGCCGTCCAGCGCGATGTGGCCGGTGCGCGGGGTGATCAGACCGGCGACGGTGTGGACCGCGGTGGTCTTGCCCGCCCCGTTGTGGCCGACGAGGGCGTGCACGGTCCCCTCCGGAACCGTGAGGTCCAGACCGTGCAGAACCGTACTGCCGTGGTATCCGGCGGTGAGTCCGTTGATGCGAAGCATGCGGCGGTTCACCTGCGCCCTTCGTCGGCGACGCGCTCGCCACCGGTGTTCGTTTCCGGGCCGCCCGGGTCGACGTCGTCCGCAGTGGTGCCGAGGTAGGCGGTGCGTACGTCGGGGTGGCTCAGCACCTCGCGGGTCGGGCCGGAGCGCAGCATCGTCCCCTCGACCAACACGCTGACCGTGTCGACCAGTTGGGCGACCACATCGATGTGGTGCTCGATCAGCACGAACGCCACGTCCTCGGGCAGCCGCCCGAGCACCTCCAGCAGCCGCTCGATGTCGCGGTCGGTCAGCCCGGCGGCCGGCTCGTCGAGCAGCAGCAGCCGGGGCCTGCCCGCGAGGGCCGCGGCCAGGTCGAGCATCCGCCGCTGGCCGTGCGAGAGCGCGCCCGCGGGGCGGTGCGCCACGTCGGCGAGGCCGACCGCGTCCAGCTGTTCCAGCGCGGTGGCCCGCAGCCGTCGCAGCCGCTCCGCCCGCCGCCAGGCCGCGCGGCGTTCCGGATGGTGCCGCCAGCAGGCCAGCACCACGTTCTCCAGCGCCGACAGCTCGCCGATGCCGATGGGGTGTTGGAAGCTGCGCCCGATGCCCAGACGGCTGCGCCTGGCGGGCGCGGTACGGGTCAGATCCTCTCCGTCCCAGCTGATGCGGCCCGCAGTCGGCCGGTCGGTGCCGGCCACGAGATTGAGCAGTGTGGTCTTGCCCGCGCCGTTCGGCCCGATGAGCGCGTGGCGCGCGCCCGCGGGCAGTTCCAGGCTGACGTTGTTGACCGCCGTCAGGCTGCCGTACGCGCGGGTGAGCCGGTCCAGGGAGAGCAGCGGCCGTGTCGACGGGCTCATCTCACCGCCTCCGCCTTCGAGTTGAGGCCGTCGGCGCCGCCGGCGCCGTCGTCCGTACCGTCGCCGTCGTCCGTACCGCCACCGGGGCCGGTGCCGTTCCCGGCGACGCCGTCCGCGTCGCCGCCCGTACCGCCGCCGGCGCGTTCGCGGGGCGTGCCGCGCAGCCCCGCGAGGCCGCGCGGCAGCAGGTACACGGTCAGCACGAACAGCACGCCGAGCAGCAGCGGCCCGTAGCCGGGCCAGGAGGCGGCCACCCAGTCGCGGGTGAGCACGATCAGCGCGGCGCCGAAGAGCGCGCCCAGCACCGAGACGGTGCCGCCGATCACCGCCGCCAGCAGGGCGAACGCAGCGATCTCGAAGCCGACGTCGGCCGGCGAGATGTACTGGCGCACATGCGCCATCAGGGAGCCGCCGACACCCGCGAGGGCGCCCGCGCCGACGTACGCCAGCAGCAGGTACCGGTCGACGGGGTGGCCGGAGGCGCGCATCCGCTCCTCCGCACCGTGCACGCCGATGAGCAGCCTGCCCGCGGGCGAGCGCAGCATCAGCATCGTCACGGCGACGGCGATCACGGCGACCACGAGGGCGTAGTGGTAGACCTCCATCTCCTCGATCAACTCCGCGCTGCCCGGGAGCAGTTGCGGTCCGGGGAAGCCGACGAGTCCGTCGGTGCCGCCGGTGATCGACTTGAGCTGGTCGATGGCGACCACCGTCAGCTCACCGACGGCGAGCGTGATCATCAGCACCGTGGTTCCCCGGGCGCGGATCACCGCGGGCCCGGTCACCAGGCAGAAGAGGCCCGCCGCGAAGGCGGCCACAACGATCTGTACCGGTCCGACGGTCCAGCCCGCGTCGGCGATCACCGCCGTGGTGTAGGCACCCACCGCGAACGGGGCGGTCTGGCCGAGCGTGGGCAGGCCGGCGTACCCGGTCACCACGGTCACGCTGACCGCCAGCAGTCCGAGCGCCAGCGCGTAGCCGACGAGGGACAGGGCGTACGCGTCGACGATCCAGGGCAGCGCGGCCAGCGCCACGACCAGTACCGCCGGCGGCAGCCCCCGCCGCACTGCGCCGGGGACCGCCGCTGTGTTCGACCCGACCCGACGTCCGAGCTGCGCCAACGGGGCGGCGAACGGTGCCACGAACAGCCGCAGTTGCTCGCGCAGCCAACCGATCGGGTCGGCGGCGCCGGTCCGGGCGCCCACCTGGGAGCCGGCCGTCCCCGTGGCGGTCGCCCGCCGCGAGCGGACCACCAGCACCACGGCCATCGCGCCGAAGAGCAGATACGGCGCCCACCCGGGGACGAGCGAAACGCCGAGCGTCTGTACCTGCCCGACGACGATCGCAGCGCCGGCGATCGCCCAGAGGTTGCGCAGTCCGCCGAGGACCACGACCACCAGCGACAGCATCAGCACCGTCTCGGCCGTACCGGGCCCGGGGCCGATGATCGGCGCCCCCAGCACCCCGGCGGCACCGGCCAGCGCGCCCGCCGCGGCGAGCACCCCGGTGTGCACCAGCCGGGGGTTGACCCCGGTGGCGGCGAGCATCTCGGAGTCGTCGGCCGACGCGCGGATCGCCGCACCGGCACGGGTGCGAGTGAGCACCCAGGTGCCGATGGCGGCCAGCGCGACGGCCATCACGATGAAGCACAGCCGGTAGGCCGGGTAGCGGTGGCCGAGCAGCGTGACCGAGGAGTCCAGCGCCTCGGGCACCCGGACCGGCACCTGGTCTGCGCCGAAGAACTCGATCAGCAGCGTGCCGCCGATCAGGGAGAGTCCGAACGTCAGCAGGGCCTGCGCCAGATGGCCCCGGTGCGCCAGTGGCGCCGTGGCGACCGACAGCAGTACGCCGGCCGCGCAGGCCACCGCCGTACCGACCAGTAGACCGAGCAGCAGTCCGCCCCACGTCCCGTCGCTCAGCTCGGCGCCGGTGTAGGCGCCGGCCGCGTACAGGGTGCCGTGAGCGAGGTTCAGCACCCCCGCCGTACCGAAGGCGAGGCTGAGCCCCGCGGCTACGACGAAGAGCAGCAGCCCGTAGGCCACTCCGTCGAGCGCGGGGACGAACTGCCCGTCGAGCAGGCCCACTTCACTCCCCGAGAGTGGCGAGTTCCTGCATGACCACGTTGGCGAGCGCGTCGCCGTCCTCGCGGACCTGTCGCAGGTACCACTTCTGCACGGGGGCGTGCAGCTTCTCGCCGAACTCCCAGGGGCCGCGCGGGCTGTCGATCTTGCCGAGGGCGGCGATGGCCTTGTTGATGGACTCCGGGTTCACCTCGCCCTCCTTGGCGGCGTCGGCGATCGCCCGGTCCAGCACGAAAGCGGCGTCGTAGGAGGCCAGCGCAAACGTGGTGGGCTGGGTGTCGTGCTCGGCGGTCCAGGCGGCGGCGAACTTCCGGTTGGCCGCGTTGTCCAGGTCGGCCGCGTAGTTGAGCACCGAGTAGATGTCCTTGGCGGCCTTGCCCTGCGCCGGCAGCGTGCTGCCCTCGGTGAGGAACCCGGCCGCGTACAGCGGGATGTCGGCGATGTCGGACTGGGCGTACTGCTTGACGAAGTCGATCGCCGCCTTGCCCGCGTAGAAGCAGTACACGGCCTTGGCGTCGGTCGCCGCGATCTTGGCGAAGTACGGCGTGAAGTTGGTGGTCGCCGGGAACGGCGTCCAGGTCGTCTTGCCGTCCGGGTTGGCGAGCACCCCGTCGACCTCGGCGAACGTCTCGGTGAAGCCGCGGAGTTCGTCGTGGCCACCCTGGTAGTCCGGGCCGATCGCGTAGACCGGGCCGCCCACCTCCTTCTTGATGTACTCCGCGATGGCGATGCCGGGCTCGTCGGAGAGGTAGCTGGTGTGCCAGACCCGCTCCACGTCCTTGACCTCGGGGCGCGCGTTGGAGCCGACCAGCGGGATCTTGTGCTTGTTGATCAGCGGCAGCACGGCGTTGACGGAACCGCCGCCCACGATGCCGGTGAGGACGTCGACCTTGTCCTTCTTGATCAGCTTGTTCGCGGCCGGCAGCGCGGTGGGCGGGCCGTCGCCCTCGTCCGCGATGATCAGCTCGATCTCGCGCCCGCCCAACTTGCCGTCGTTCAGGTCGAGGTAGAGCTGGAAGCCGTCGCGCATGTCCGTACCCACCTCCTTGTAGGTGCCGGAGAGCGAGACGAGGAGGCCGATCTTCAGCTTCTTGCCGTCCCCGTCGGAGGCAGCGCTCCCGCCGCACGCGCTGAGCGCGGGCACCGCGAGGGCCGCGATACCGGTGGCGGCGGCGGCTCTGATGGCCTGGCGTCGGGAGAGGGGCAGCTGTGCGGACATGGGGACATCCCGGGGGTGTTGGGCGGTTTCTCGCCTTGGCGTGCCTGTGCGGTTGGAGCGGAGGGGGGTGGTGGTGCCGGTGTGACGCGCGCGGTGTTGATACGGGGGTGGTGCGCGCAGGCGGGTCAGTGCTGCGCGGCGCGCAGATTGCGGTTGTCGGGGGTCAGGGCGTCGCCCACCTGGTTGATGAGCTCGGACATCATGTAGCTGACCTCTCCGATGTCGGCGTCTCTGGTGGTCATGACCAGCAGAGACGCGCCGCTGGAGACTGCCATGGAGAACATGTAGCCGCCGTCCATGGCCGTGAGACTGTGCTCCACCGGATCGGTGTTCGTCAACTGTGCTGCTCCGGAGAGCAGGTTGACGACACCCGAAGCGATGGCGGCGAGCCGGTCCGCGTCATCGCGCTCCACCCCGGTGTAGGCCAGCGCCAGACCGTCCACCGAGATCGCGACGACCGTCGTGACCTCGGGGATACGGCTGGCGAAGCCGCTCAGCAGCCAACTCAGGTCGGAGGAGGTGGTGTTCACGAGGAGCTCCGTTGGGTGTGTGGGTCATCGTTGCCTGGCGTGCCGGGCTGCGACGTGGCGGGGTTCGCGGAGTCGCCCGCGCTGGTACGGCGGTTGGTGCTTCGGCTGATGCCCTTGGTGTAGGCGGCGAAGACGTCCGAGACCTGCCGTGAGTCGCGCTTCCTGGGCGCCTTGTCGGCGCCGGGCGCGGTGCCCGGCCGGCCCGACGGCCCGTTGTTGGCCGCGCCGTTGCTCAGCGGCTGATGGGTCTGATGCGTGGTCGCACCCTTGCGGCGCAGGGGCAGGCCGGAGGGGGTGGTGGTGTCGGAGGGCTCCGCGGAGGGCGGAGGTACGGCGGCGGGCTCTGCGGCCGACGCCCAGGACGGCGCAAGGCGCTGTCCCGCGTCGCCGGTGTCGCCGAAGCCGCTGTCGCGGCCCGGCTCGCGACCGTCCCGACCGGCACCGCTGTCCCGGCCGGCACCGCTGTCCCGGCCGGCGGGGCCGCCGGGCTCCGGGGCCAGGCCTCGGGGCGGGTCGAAGGCGCGACCGCGACCGCGACCGCGCACCGGCGGGTCGAAGACGCTGCCCCGCTCCTCGTCGGAGTCGCGGTCCTCCGCACGCGGTGCCCCCGCGGGCGAATCGTGGCGCACCGGCTCCTCGGGCCGGTCCCGGCGCACGTCCCGTACCGGGGCGGCGTCGTGCACGGGGCCGGCGTTGCGCACCGGGCCGGCGTCGCGCGCCGAACCCGGGCCGGCGCCGCGTCCGTTGTCGGGCTGCGGGCGCTCGGGCGCTCGGCCGACCGGAGTGGCCTGGGGCGAACCGGCGGCGCGCAGCGCGTCCATGTCGGACCCGTCCAGGCCCTCGGCGCCCTCCTCGACGAGCACGCCCGCGGGCAGTGTCACCTCGACGATGGTGCCGGGGCCCGAGGACTCCCGCAGTTCGACCGCGATGCCGTGCCGGGCCGCGAGCCTGGCGACCACGTGCACGCCCATGAACTGGATCGCGCCCACGTCGCCGCGCGGGTCCGCGAGGTCGGCGTTCAGCTCGACGCGCCGGTCCTCGTTCAGCCCCACGCCCTCGTCCACGACCTGCACCACGGCACGGTCGGCCAGACGCCAGGCGGCGACGCCGACCCTGGACTCCGGCGGCGAGAACTTGATCGCGTTGTCGAGGAGTTCGGCCAGCATGTGCGCGAGGTCGTGGACCACTCGGGCCGCGACGACGATCGTGCCGTCCACCGAACCGGGCGTCACCCGCTTGAAGTTCTCGACCTGCTGTGCGGCGGCGACCAGCACCGTGGGCAGTGCGACGTTCTCGGTACGCACCCGGCCCTGGCCCGAACCACCCATCACCAGCAGGTTGTTGGTGTTGCGCTCCATTCGGATCGCCAGGTGGTCCAGGGCGAAGAGGACCTGCATCCGCTCCGGGTCGGACTCGTCGCGCTGGACGGTGTCGAGCTCGGACACCATGACGCTGGTGAGCCGGGAGCCGCGGCGGGCCGCGCCGATCAGGGTCTCGGCGAACTCGGCGCGGGCGTGCGCCTGTTCGGCTGCGAGCCGTACGGCCTCGTAGTGGACCGCGTTGAACGCCTCGCCCACCTCGCCGATCTCGTCGTGCGTGGTGGTCTCCACCAGGCTGCTGGACTCCCTGGCGATCTCCTCGGGAGTCGCGCGGGTGGCAGCGCCGGGACGGGACAACTCGCGCATCATGCGCGGCAGATGGGTGTTCGCCACGTCGTGCGCCGCGTTCCGCAGCTCGCGCAGACGACGGATCATCACGCGTCCGAGCCGGTGCGCGAAGATCACGGTGCCGATCAGGGCGAGCACGACCAGCACGGCTTCGGCGACGGCCATCCACAGGAGCGACTGGCGCTCCTCGCGCACGGTCTTGTGGATGGACTTGTCGATGCCGCGCTCCACCGAACGCATCAGCTGTGCACGGTCGGTGGTCGCCGCGTACCAGTCCTTGGAGGTCTCTTCGAGCCTCACGTTGGACTGCGCGCGTCCGACCGAGTCCTCCAGCCGCTGGGCCTGGGCGGCCTTCGAGCCCGACAGGGTCCGCTCCAGCGAGGAGCGCCACTCCGGCAGGCCGAGGGCGAAGAGCTCCTCGGTCGTCTCGGTGTAGCCCAGCCGGGTGCCCTCGAAGGTGCGCTTGGAGGCGTCGGTGAACCCACCGGCGTCCAGCGCACGCAGCACGGTGACCTGCTGCTGTCCGAGGTGCTCGGACGCCGCCGACATCGCGGCGGCGGCACGGATGCGGTCGGCGATGTCGGAATCCACACCGTCGGCCTGGGCGATGCCGTCCCGGTAGCCGACCAGGTCGGCGATGACGATGCGGTAGCCGAAGGCGAGCGTGGAGAAGGTCGTGCTGCCCGAGCGCACCTGCGCGCGCAGCGAGGGGAGTTGCTTGAGTGCGTTTCCGACGCGTTCGACGGCGCCGTCCGCGTTCGCGGGCAGAGCGGTCAGCCGCTCACGCTCGTCGGCGAAACGTTCGGCGCTCCTGTCGGTGGCGTCGGAGGTCTTTTTGAAGTCGGCAGTCAGGCTCTTGTCGGCGACCAGAGCGGTGGCCGAGGCGCGTTCCCGCTGAAGGTGATGGGCCAGATCGGCGGCAGCGGCAGCTGCTTCGACCATCACGGTGAGACGGTGCGCCTGCAGCGCCTGATGCGCGGCGGGGGCCAGGGCGAGGGCCGAGAAAGTGAGGGCGACCGCGAGCGGCACCGTCACGAGCAGGATGAGTCGGCGGTTGATTTTCATCATCGCACGCGACTCCGACCAGCACCTGAGGGGCGAAGCGAGGGCAAGGTGAACCTACGGGGGTGAGGGGCGTGGAGGTGACCAGACAACTCAGCCCGATACCAGGTGAGTTCGCAGCCAGTAGGCACGTTAACGCTCAACTTCGTTCACTCAGCGAGCATTCACGAACATGAAGTATTCGACCTCACACTCCGTAGCAGCGCGGCGGGTACCGGCCGGAGCACGATCCGGCGCCCGCCGACGCGGCGGACGCGCTTCGTACTTCCTTGCGTGAACTGGGCATTCCACAACTGACACATGCGCCTCTCAGGCACCTCATGCACCGTCACATACGTCCTTTTCGCGCCTTCAAGCTCACAAACAGTGAAGAAAATTGATGACACATGTCACACCGATCCGTCTCCGACGGCCCGCCGGAGGGCGAGCCACCGGACAGGAGCAGTGAACAAAGGAACGCACAGCGCGAACCCAGCACTGCGCACAGTGAGTTGACGCACCACGGGATCGAACATTCGTGCACTTGTGTGCGCCGGTGACGGCCGCATCGCTCAACATCGCACAGTGCGATGGCCCCTCCGACCCTCCGCCGTCGACCGTCGCCCCTCGGGCTTCGGGCCCCGCCCCGCTCGCCGGCCCCGGCCTGCGGCGCGCATCGTCACGCCGTTCCTCGCGCCGCCGTACGGGCCTCGCGCCGCCGTACGGGCGTCCCCGCCCCGGCCCGTACGGGGAAGCCGCCGGGCCCACCCCGTGCGTGCGCACGGGCCCGCTCGCCCGCCCGCACGCACGGCCGCGTTCAGCTGTGCGCGTCCTCGTCCGCCCAGCCCAGCCCGGCGTCTGCCAGGCGTTCCAACGCCTCGGTGACCACGCTCTGCTGGGGCCCGAGGAAGAGCCGTACGAAGCCCTGCGGGTCGCGGGCCCGCTCACCCGGCGTGCTCATGTGCGCCTCGCCGACCAGGACACCCGTGCGGCGCAGACAGAACTCCCGGAAGCTCTCCCCCGGCTCCTGCTCCGCGCCGCGCCCAGTACCCGACCGCGGGCCCGACCGCGTGCCGGTGCCCGCCCCCGCAGCGGCGCGCTCCTCAAACCACGGCGGGGTGCGCATCAGCAGGTACGCGCCGCAGCTGCCGGCATGGAACGCCTCGTCCGGGTAACCCAGGTCGCCGGCAAGGCGTTTGGCGATCTCCTGTCGCTTCTGCGCGTAGTTCGCCCGCTGTGTCGCGAGGAAGGTCTCGCTCTCCTCGTCGGCGAGCCAGGCCGCCATGGCCGCCTGGAGCGGCACCGAGGAGACGTAGCCGTGCTGCGGCAGCAACCGTCCGAGCAGCGCCTCCAGCACACAGGGCGGGGCGGTCAGCGCGCCGATGCCCCAGCCGTTGCAGTGGAACTGCTTGCCCAGCGAGCGCACCGCCAGCCACGGGCGGCCCCGCGCCGGGTCGTCGGCCGGGCCGTACTCCTCCAGCAGGACGCGCAGTGCGCTGGTGGGCGGGGTGTGCGGGTCGTGCACGGCGTAGTAGGCGTCGTCGACCAGTACGGCCGCGCCCGTATCGGCGGCGGCCCGCACCATGCGGCGCACCGTCCGCTCGTCCCAGTCGGCGCCGGTCGGGTTGTGCTGGGCGTTGAGCACCAGCAGCAGCGGGCCCGTCGTCTCGCCGCGGGAGCGGCGCAGCAGCTCCTCGACCTCCTCCGCGCGCGGCTGGTACTCGTCCTCGGGGCGGACGGCGAAGTGCCGCATCCCGTAGCCGAGCGCGGTGAAGACACCCGCGTAGTCCCACCCGGGCGAGGAGCAGACCACCAGCGGCCGGCCGGCCGCGTCGGGCGCCTCCTCCCGCAGCAGGCGGCCGTAGTGGAACATCGCGCTGCGGGTGCTGCTCTGCGACACCGCCACCTCGTAGTCGACACCGAGTTCCGCGACCGCGGCCAGCCGGTGGGAGTCGGTGACGTAGCCGCGCAGCACCTCGCGCAGCGCGGGCAGCCCGTAGGGCGTGAGTATGTAGCCGTGGCCGTGCAGCGGCACCGATTCCCGCAGCGCCCGCGCCAGACCGGGCGCGACCTCGCTCCAGGTCTCGCCGAGGCTGAGGTAGAGCACCTCGTCGAGGTCTCCGCCCAGCTCTTCGTAGCGCCGCAGCAGGGAGACGTCCTGGTACGGGTTGGCGAGCGAACTCTCGCCGGCGA
The DNA here is from genome assembly GCF_018101125.2 of Streptomyces tardus. Taxonomy (GTDB): domain Bacteria; phylum Actinomycetota; class Actinomycetes; order Streptomycetales; family Streptomycetaceae; genus Streptomyces; species Streptomyces tardus. The sequence goes on from NZ_JAELVF020000001.1 coordinate 1,696,411, forward strand.
TATCGCGCAGAGGATGCATTCTTGGGTTCACCTGTCAGTCAACTGCCTTGGGGGATGGGCATGTTGAGCACTCGACGGGCGTCGACACACAACGTTGTGGCGGCGGGACGCGTTCTCTCGCCTCCCGCGGCTGCCGACGGCGGCACGAACCCGGTGGCGCCGACGCCGGCCGGCTTCCGGTACGGCCGCCGGGGAGGGCCGAATCGCCCCCTTCACCCGCGTCGCAGCCCGCACGCTACAGCTCGCCCCCGGAGCCCGAATTGGGGGCCGGTGCACCCAATTCCCGTGTCACACAAAGCTGTTGTACGCATCCACAGCCCCACCACATGTCGACCGCCCCACACCCGCACTCACCCGTGCCCGGGCCGCCCCACCCCCTGCCCGCGCTGTGCCCGCTCTGTACGCAGCACGTGCGCGCTTCCGTACGCAGCACGTGCGCGCTTCCGTACACAGCACGTGCACGAACACAGTCACCGCCACTGGCACCACCACCGACCGGCAGCAGAGCGGGCCCGAACTCGCAGGTAAACGGCTTGAGTTCGGGCCCGTCTCGTTCAACGCAGCGCGCGGCGCGCGCAGTTCAGCGCCGCTCCTCCTCCGGACGCAGCGGAAGCTCCGTGCACGGCCCCGGCGAGCCGCCGAACAGCACCGCGCGCAGCACCTCGGGCGCGAACAGCGTTCCCGGCGGGGCCTTCAGCGAAGACACCGCGCGGAAGGCCGTACCCACCACCGGGTCGTGTGCTGTCCGCTCCACCACCCGGGCCAGATAGCGGCCGAGCACACGGTCGGCACGGCTGGCACCCACCGCGTTGCCGCGCGCTCCCGGCAGTTCCTTGTCCGCACCGGTCGCGATGTCCCACGCCTGCCGCGAGGCGGCGAGCAGCGCCCGCTGCACCCGCGCACCGCTCGGCGTACGCCTCGGGTCGGACAGTGAGTCCCGCAGCGCCACCGCCGAGAGCGCCGCGACGGCCATGCCCTGCCCGTAGACCGGGTTGAAGGCGCACAGCGCGTCGCCCGTGGCCAGGAAGCCCGCGGTCCGACGGTCGGTACGGTCGTAACGACGCCGTACGTTGCCCGTCGCGCGGAAGGCGTGGATCGCGCCCTCCTGCTCCGCGCCGACGAGCCAGTCGTGCAGCACCGGATGCGGCAGACGCGCGGTGAAGGCGCGGAACTCCTCGGGGTCCGTGGGCGGTTCGGTGCCGCGCAGCCCGATGAGCGTGACCAGGCTCCTCCCGCCCTCGATGGGCAGAACCGAAGCGCCGCGCACGTTGTTCCCGTCCGGGACGAAGTAGAAGCCGGCCGTGCTCAACCCCGCCGTCGCACCGTCGGGCCCCTCTCCGGAAGGGGGGACGAAGGTCCCGGTGGCGTACGCCAGCCCGGTCTCGATCCGCTCCTCGGGCACCGCGGCGGCGCCGAGCGCCTCCAGCCAGGACGGCGCCCGCGTGCTGCGTCCGGACGCATCGACCACCAGACTCGCCGCCAGCCTCCGCAGCTCGCCGCGTTCGGCACCGCGTCCCGCGCCGCGCTCGCGCACCCCGACTCCGGTCACCCGCCGCGCGTCGCCGGTCAGCTCCACCACCTCGGTGCCCTCCAGCACCGAGATCCGCGGGTCCTCCAATACCCGACGGCGTACCAGCCACTCCACCAACGGCCGCGAACCACTCATCAGATGGACCGTCGCCGCCGTGCGCCGGTGGAAGGTGCCGCCCTGCCAGTGCACGGTGTCCGAGGGCATCCCCACCCGCGGTGCGCCGTGCGCCACCAACTCCTCGACGATGCCCGGCAGCAGATCCTCCAGCGCGTCGGCACCGCCCTCCATCAGCACATGCACATGCCGGCTCTGCGGTACGCCCGCCCGGGCTCTGGGCCCGTCCGGCAGCCGGTCGCGTTCCACCACCGTCACCCGCTCCGCGTGCTCCGCGAGCACCCGCGCGGCCAACAACCCGGCCAGGCTGCCCCCGACCACCACCACATGCCGTCCCCGAACCGTCCGGTCCTCCGGCACACCCGACTCCGTCATCCGCGTCTCACCCCTGCACCCGTTCCGTCTGCGACCTTCCGGGCGGCAGCGCCGTGCTCTGCCACGGCGAGCAGACACCTCGTCAACTCCCGTGCAAAGAACGGCATTCGACACCGCCACCCACGCGATGATCCGTCATCGCACGCGCCCCTCGCACACCCCGCCCCACATCCGGGTCCCGACGACCCTGGCGGGTTCAGCCAAGGACGAGGTCGTCGCTGCCCCGCGGCAGGCGGGGCGAACCGAATCGCCCCATCGGCAGCGGTAGTTCGGGCCGGGGACGCCCGAGCCACGCGACGTCCAGCTGGCGGTGCAGCAACGCGGCGTCCACGGTGTGGCCGTCGCGGTACGGACGCACCCAGCGCACCTCCGCCGCAGGCCCGCAGGACTCCGAGAGACCGCAGAACCCCGAAGGTCCGGTGGGCAGGGTCAGGTGTGCGGGAGCGCCCACGCACAAGCCGTACGGGGACAGCCAGTTGCGCACTGTGCCGGGCTCGACCAGCCAGAGCACACGGTCCGCTGCCGCGTCGTGGAGAACGGGCCCGCATCCGCCTCGCTGAACGGCATCCATGCTCCGCAGCACCGCGGCGGCAGGCGCACCCGCGGCGGTGAACACCACGTCCCACCGAACACCGAGCGGCAGCCGCGTGGTGGCGCCGGCCTGCATCCAGGCCCGTACCGCGGTGGCGAGACGTGCGTCGAGATCGTCGCCTGCCCGGCTCACCGGCGGCCGACCGGGTACGTGCGGTACGGCAGGACCAGCGTCTCCCGATACGTGCGGTGCGCGGGGTTCCGGCCGGAGTGCGTCAACGCCCAGCCGGCGGCGGCGTCCCGGTCCTCGGTGTCGCCGCTGACGGCGTCGCACACCGTGCACCGCATCGCGAAGAGCGGTTGTGCGGAGTCGGGTTCGGTAGCGGGGGTGATCGTCCACCGGTGGTGGCGGAGCACCCACGGCGCGGCTCACCGGGGGCCGACCTGCCGCTGCAGGGCGGCGTGCAGCAACTCGGGTTCCGTCAGCGCCCGCGTACCCCCTCCGGGCGCCAACACCCAGCGCAGGCCCGGCCGTTCGGTGCGGTGCACCGGCGGAACCGCCAGCCAGGTGGCCGCCCCCAGCACCTGCACAGCAGGTCCGAACCGCCAACCGCCGCCCGCCCCGGACGCGATGAGCCAGTACCAGACACCGGAGTACCCATCCTCGAGCACAGCCCCGCTGCGCTCGCCGAGCGCGGGCAGCACCGCCCTGGAAACCCAGGCGGACACCCGCACCGCATCCCAGGTCACACCGGCCTGCATGAGACAGACGTCAGGCCCCGGCGGCGGGGTGAACGCCTCGGCGTGAGGCATCAGAGGTGCAGCGCACACATCTACCCCCAGTGAGTGGGTAACTGATTACTCACTGAGCGTATGAAGCGCGCGGGTTCACACCGGTACGAACGCTGCCCCCTCACCGAGGGGTACAGGTCGTACCTCTACGCGACTGCCGGAACGCCCATCCGCTGCCGCAGCGCCTCGGCATCGGAGCGCACCAACGCGCTGCCCGTGGCCGACAGTTCGGACACCGCGCCACGAGCGAACCGGTTGAATCGCGTCGTCTCCGGCGACTCATCGTGCGCCCGCTTCAGCAGGTGCACCACGGCAAGCGGCTCCTTGCGCAAGCTGTACGCCCGCGCGCTCTCCAGAGTGTGGAACGCCCTGCGCGTGGCCGAAGGCATTCCCGACACGTCGACAGCGTCGGCAGCCTCCACCGCATCGCGGCCCCGGACCAGGTCGGCCTGCACCGTGATCGCGTAAGCGGCCACCATCCCCCGCCCGAAGATCAGGTACGGATGCGAGTAGTTGGGCCCGAGACGCCGAGCAGCGCCGTCCGCCAACTCCCAGAAGCGCTCGGCGTCACCACGTCGCCCGATCTTCGCGTACGACAGAGCCGCGGCGAGTTGGAGCAGCCCCCACCGGGCCAGGGAGTCGGCGTCCCGCTCCGGCTCCAAGAGGTCGGCGGCGCGCATCGCCAACTCGACACGCGCCTCTGAACGTTCACCGGCGTCGCGGAACACATGGTTCATGTACCAAGCGGCCCCTGCGATCGCACGCGGGCTGTCTGCGTCCTGTGCTGCCCCCATCGCGCGGTCGCCGGTGAGCATGACCAGCTCGGCAGCAGGCTGGAAGCTGAGAAAGAGCTGCGCCAAGTGGTACACCTCGGCGAGCAGCGCCTGCGCACGCCGCCGCTCGGCGCCCTCGGCAGTACGCACCGCGTGCTGCACGTCACCGAGCAAGTCCGGGAGGAGTGCGGCGATACGGGTCCGGTGCCGACCCGACGCGTGCCAGTGCCGCCACGCCTCCGCGACACGCGCGCGCAGGCTCTCCACGCTGTCGGGCTCCTCGTCGCGGTCGAAGCGGTAGTTCGTGAGCGCCGCCTTCACCGCAGGCAGGCCCTCGTGCGCGGTCTTGGCGTAGGTGGATGCGCTCAACCGTTCCTCGCCAGTGAGTTCCGCCAGGTCATCGACCGCCAGCACATCCGCCAGCCGCATCAGCAAAGGCAGCCGAGGTGTACTCAGACGCCCGCACTCGATGGCCTTCACCCACTCTGCGGAGCGGCCGACGAGCCCGCCGAGGACGGGTCGGGTGAGACCGCGGCGCTCACGCAGCCGGCGGACGCGCTTGCCGAACGGGAGCACGGTGTCGGGAGTGTCAGGCATGGTGTCCTCCGTCGTGTGGGCGCACTCATGACGCTACCCCCGGCCCCCGGGGCTTGACCCAACATCGGCCCGCACAGCCCCCGTTGGTGGCCTCGATCGGTGTCCGGTCACCCCGCTGCGACTCCGGCCTCTCGACCCGACGACGACAGGCCCGTCAGCATCCGGCCCACACGAGCCCTGACCGCGGTCTCCTCCATCGGCCTCCCGGAGCACCAGCTCCATAGACGTCAACCACGCGAAGCACCACCACACCAACCACGGACACACATACGGAGCCGTTCGAGAAGTGCGCGGAAGTCCTGTGGGCACGCGGACCGGCTGGCAGCCGCCGTACCGCCCGGCCGGGGCGGCGGGTTGGAGGCGGACGGCTTCGCACCCCAGTCGCGCCGACGGCATGCAACGCACAGAAGTCCGCCCCCGCCGTAGAGGCTGGGGGCGGACGACTCCCGAAGGGGAGCGCGGTAGGCCGTGTGGGACTCGAACCCACAACCAATGGATTAAAAGTCCACTGCTCTGCCAATTGAGCTAACGGCCCGCCCGAGAAGCATAACCGGCCGGGCGCTCCACGTTCGAAGGCATTGCCGCAGGAGGCAGGCGCGGAACGAGCGGTACGCCGCCCGCCGCCCGGCGGGGCCCCGCCGCTGACCCGTGCGAACCGCACCGGCGCCCAGCCCCGTACCGCACCACCCCGCGCACCACCCGGCGCGCCGCCGCGTCGGGTGAAGGCGCGCACCGCCTCGCACGCCCCCGCCCGCGCGCCCGCGCATCGCTCGCGCACCGCGCCCCTGTGCGACATGTCACACACAGCGAAAACGGCCCCCTCTCCCGAAGAAGAGAGGGCCGTCTCACAGCTCCTCGGCGGCCTCAACGGGCCGCCACCGCAACGGCCTCACGCACCCGGCGAAGCCCGGCGCGGTCGGCCCGCGGAACGTCAGCCGTTGCGCTTCCAGCGCGGCTTGTCGCTGCGACGGTCGCCGGCGCTGTCGAAGGAACGCTCGTGGTGACGCGCGCCGGTGGCGGGGGCTGCGGCGCCCCGGTGGTCGTCCCGACGGCCGTACGGACGACGGTCGTCACCGCGGTTGAACGGACGGTCGGCCCGGTCGCGGTCGCGACGGAAGCCCTCGCGTCCACCGCGGAACTCGCGCTCGCCGCCGCCTTCACGGCGGAAACCGCCACGCTGCTCGCCACCGCGCTGCTCACCGCCGCGCTGCTCGCCACCGCGGAAGTCGCCGCCCTCGCGACGGTCCCGGCGCTCGCCGCCGCGGAAGCCACCACGGTCGCCGCCGCGGTCGCCGCCACGGAACTCGCGGTCGCCGTCACGGCGTTCGTACGAGCCGCGGTTGCCCCCACGGTCCCGGTCGCCGCCGCGGAAGCCGCCACGGTCCCCGCCGCGGTCGCCGCCGCGGAAGCCGCCACGGTCCCCGCCGCGGTCGTCCCGACGGAAGCCGCCACGGTCCCCGCCGCGGTCGCCGCCACGGAACGGGCGGTTGCCACCGCCGCTGCCGCCGCCGTCACGCTTGCGCTCCTCGGCGCGGCGCTCCTTCTCCACCCGGGCGGCCTCCTTGGCCTCGCGGATGGCGGCCTCGGCCTCCTCCTGCGCGGCAGCCTCGGCGCGCTCCTCGGCGGCGTGTGCGATCGCCTCGTCCGCGTCCTCGCCGCGCTCCCGCGCCGCTCGGCCAATCAACTGGTCGGCCTCGTTGCGCAGTTCGTCGGCGCGGCGACGGGTCCGCTCCAGCTTCCTGGTCAGCGCGGACACCTCGCGCTCGGCCTGACGGGCGGTACCGGCCGCCGCCTCCGCCTGCACCTCGGTGAGCGAACGCGCACCGGTGATCTTGACGACGTCGTCCTCGAAGAGGTCTCCGCGACCGATGAGGTGACGCCCGGCGTCCACGCCGGCGTCCTCCATCAGCCGGAAGATCTGCCGGCGCTGGTGCGGCAGGGCGAGCGAGACGACGGTGCCGGACTGCCCCGCACGCGCCGTACGGCCCGAACGGTGCAGATAGTCCTTGTGGTCGCCGGCCGGGTCGACGTTCAGCACCAGGTCGATGCCGTCGACGTGGATGCCGCGCGCCGCGACGTCGGTGGCGACCAGCGCGTTGACGAGGCCCTCCTTGAAGTCCGCCAGCGTCCGGGTGCGCGCACCCTGCGTCATGCCGCCGTGCAGCGCGTCGGCCTTCACTCCGGCCTCGCGCAGCTGCTCGGCCACGCGGTCGGCGCCCAGCTGGGTGCGGACGAAGACGATGGTGCGGCCGTCGCGCGCGGCGATGGCGTTGGTGACCGGCGCCTTGTCCCGCGGCTTCACGATCAGGATGTGGTGGCTCATGGTGCTGACCGCACCCTGCGCCGCGTCCACCTCGTGGCTGACCGGGTCGACCAGGTAGCGCTTGACGAGGCTGTCGATCTCGTTCTCCAGCGTCGCGGAGAACAGCATCCGCTGGCCGCCGGCGGGGACCAGGTCGAGCAGCTCGGTGACCTCGGGCAGGAAGCCCAGGTCGGCCATCTGGTCGGCCTCGTCGAGGACGGCCACCTGGACGTCGTCCAGCGAGCAGGCGCGACGGTTGATGAGGTCGCGCAGCCGGCCCGGGGTGGCGACGAGAACGTCGACGCCCCGCTCCAGCGCGGAGATCTGGTTGCCCATCGAGGTGCCGCCGCAGACGACCTTCAGCTTCAGGCCGAGCACGTCGCCGTAGGGCTGGAGCGCGTCGGAGACCTGCATGGCCAGCTCACGGGTGGGCGTGAGGATGACGGCGCGCGGCCGGTTGCGGGCGGTCCTGCCGCCGGAGAGCCGGGCCAGGGCCGGCAGCCCGAAGCTCAGGGTCTTGCCGGAGCCGGTACGGCCGCGGCCGAGAATGTCCTTGCCGGCCAGAGCATCCGGGATGGTGGCGGCCTGGATGGGGAACGGGGTGGTCACACCGTTCTGCGCGAGCTTGCGCACGATGGACTCGGGCAGACCGAGGTCGCCGAAGGTGGGCTCGGAGACAGCGGGCTCGTCGACGGCAAGCTCGTCGACAGGGGACTCGTCGACGGGGGCGTCGGCCTCGGTGTCGAGCAGCTGCTCGTCCTCGGGCAGGACGGAATCAGCGGTGAAAACAGACATGCGTAATGCGAACCTTCCGGAGATCGGGCACGCGCCACAGACTTCCGTGTTCGCACACGACCGCCTCGATGCGGTCAGCCACGGCCAAGCAGTAGGAACGCGCCACACGGCACGCCAGAATTTGGGGCGGCCGGGCAAATGGGATCAAACGATCTGCCAGCATACGCATCCCCCGACAGCCCACGCAAACAGGGGGCCCGTTCAGGGCCGCCGGTGTGCGCAACGCCACTCCGTCCACCGGCACCTCCCCCACCTCAAAGCCCTCACCCGCCCCGTACGCGTCCCGCACGCCTCCCCGACCCCTCACAGCCGCGGCCCCGCACCCACCTGCGCACCCCCGGTGAATGCCGCACCGCGGGCGGCCAGTTCACCACGACCTCACCGCCACCGCTTCACGCGCCGGCCGCCCCACGCGGGCGCCGCCGCCACACAGGCGCCGCCACACTCGGGCGCCGCCTCGCCTCGCCTCAGCCGTAGCCCAGCTCGTGCAGGCGTTCGTCGTCGATCCCGAAATGATGTGCGATCTCGTGCACCACGGTGATCTCGATCTCCTCGACGACCATCTCCCGCCCCCCGTCCTCCCGTTCGCACATCCGGAGCGTGGGGCCCATGTAGATCGAGATGCGATCCGGGAGCACCCCGGCGTACCACTCGCCGCGCTCGGTGAGCGGCGTGCCCTCGTACAGGCCCAGCAGTTCGGGGTCGGCCGGATCGGGCTCGTCCTCCACGAAGACGGCCACGTTGTCCATCAACCGCGTCAGCTCGGGCGGCACATGGTCCAGCGCCTCGGCGACGAGCTGCTCGAATTCCTCGCGCGTGATCTCCAGCACTAGGCCATTGTCGGGTACGGCGCACCCGGCCCGCATAGCCGGGGCACGGTCTGGGCATATCGGACGGCATGGCCCGTGCACCGCTTCGGCAGTCCCGTGCCAACCGCTTCTCGGCACTGCGCCGGGCTGCCGGCTCGGCCCTCGCCGCATTCCGCCGCGAACGCGCTCGCGACACCCCGACACCCGTCGAGCTCGCGCCCGCCCCGCGCCCCTGGCTCCGCGCCCTCGCACTGATCGGCGTCACCGTGCTCGGCGCGTGGCTCGGCCTGCTCACCGTGGGCAACGTGCACAAGCCGGTCGGCCCGATGGACACCACCATGACCCTGCGGCCGTCGGTCTCCGGCGGCACCAAGATCAATATCGCGCCACTGGGCGCACTCGCGCTGGAGAGCCACCACGCCCCGTTGCGCCTGGACGTGGACGTCACCCGGCTCGACCCGGACAAGGCCGAGCGGCTCGTCGCCAACCCCAGCCAGTTCAGCGGCCTCCAGGACGAGGTGACCCACGACGTGCAGTCCGGCACCCGCGATCTCGCACTGCGCTCGGCCGCCGCCGTGGTGTGCGGGGCGACCGCTCTCGGACTCGTCGTCTACCGCCGTCCGCGCCGCGCACTGCTCGCCGGCGGACTCGCGCTCTCGCTGCTCGCCGCCTCCGGCGCCGCCGCCGCGGTCACCTGGAACCCGAAGGCAGTGCTGGAGCCGAAGTTCTCCGGCCTGCTCGCCGGCGCTCCCAGCCTGGTAGGCGACGCACGGAACATCGTCACCGACTTCGACACCTACCAGCAGGAGTTGGCCCGCCTGGTCACCAACGTCACCAAGCTCTACGAAGCCGCCTCCACCCTGCCCACCTACCAGCCCGACCCCAACACCACCCGCGTGCTGCACGTATCCGACATCCACCTGAACCCCGCTGCCTGGCGCATCATCGAGTCCCTGGTCGAGCAGTACGAGATCGACGCCGTCATCGACACCGGCGACACCATGGATCACGGCACCTCCGCCGAGAACGCCTTCCTCGACGCGGCGAGCGACCTCGGCGCCCCCTTCGTGTGGGTGCGCGGCAACCACGACTCCGGTGTCACCCAGGACTACCTGGAGAAGCGGGACAACGTGTACGTGCTCGACGACGGCGAACCGGTCGACGTCGCGGGGCTGCGCATCGCCGGTCTCGGGGACCCCAGCTTCACCCCGGACCGCTCCGCGGAGGCCGGCGGCGACGAGGAGCAGGAAGCCGCCGGACGCCGACTCGCCGCCGCGCTGCGGACGTCGAAGATCCGCGGCAAGCCGGTGGACATCGCCGCCGCCCACAACCCCGTACTGGCCGAGCAGGCCGACGGCGAGGTGCCGCTCGCCCTCGCGGGCCACACTCACAACCGCAGCCAGCGCACGCTGGACGGCGGCACCCGGCTCATGATCGAGGGGTCGACCGGCGGCAGCGGGCTGCGCGCGGTCGAGCAGGACGAGCCCGACAACGTCTCCGCCTCGGTGCTCTACCTCGACCAGGAGACCAGGACTCTCCAGGCCTGGGACGAGATCACCCTCGGCGGTCTCGGCCTGACCACCGCCGAGGTCAGCCGCCGTCTCCCGCCCGG
>NZ_JAELVF020000001.1:1706730-1807080 GCF_018101125.2 Streptomyces tardus
TCGGAGTCCGATTCCGGCTCGGACTCCGATTCCGGTGCTTCGGACTCCGGTTCGGGGGACGCCGACGGATCCGGATCGCACGCCCGTCCACCGGCGGGCCAGGACCGCAGGTCCCCGCGACCCGAGGAGTGACCGCCGCGCACCCGCAACGGGCCGGGCGGGGGCGGGCCCTCCCGGCACCCCAACCGTTTTGGCGAACCGCCGGGCTATCCCATATGCTTCTCACGTCCCCGACGCGCCGGTACAGGCGCGCAGGCGGGCCATCAGCCCTCATCGTCTAGTGGCCCAGGACGCCGCCCTTTCAAGGCGGTAGCACGGGTTCGAATCCCGTTGGGGGCACGCACCAAATCCATGTCGTGTCTGCTTTTGCACGGCGCTTGGTCCTGTGGAGCAGCTTGGAGTGCTCGCCACCCTGTCAAGGTGGAGGCCGCGGGTTCAAATCCCGTCAGGACCGCTGAAGTTCCTCGTGAACTTCGTGGCTGGGTAGCTCAGTTGGTACGAGCGATCGCCTGAAAAGCGATAGGTCGCCGGTTCGATCCCGGCCCCAGCCACACCGTTTCACCGGGGAAACCCCCTGCCGGTCAGATCCGGCAGGGGGTTTCTCGTGCGGTGACCTCACCAGCTGACAGCACGTCGCCGCTCCCCTGCCTCGGACGGACGGACGAACGGACGGGCGGACGGGCGGGCGGCGGCCGCGGCAAGGTCGGTGTAGCCGACGAGTCGTGGCGTGACGCGGAAGCCGAGTCCGTCCTCAGCGGTCGGCAGCCCGGACCGTACAGCCTCGGGCGGGTCACCGAAGGCCTCCAAGCGCTCGATGGCGCAGTGCGGATGACCTCCTCGATGTAGAGGTCCGACAGCTCCCAGTACCGCAGGACGGCAGGCGAGTTCGCGTAGAGCCTGAAGCCGGTGGCTCTCAGGTTCTCCTCATCGATGAGTGTCGGCGAGGATCCCAACCTGCGTCACGCGCCACACATGGCCGTCGGTGAACGAGTCGCACCCGGGGCTCGAAGGCGCCCGCCGCATTCGCAAACCGAAAGCCCAGCAGACCGCGCCGGGCGAGATCAACGACGGGATCGAGCAGTGCGAGCTGCAGAGGTCCGCTCGGCGAGCCGCGACGCCCGGGATCACCTACCCCGAGCAGCTGCGGGTCAGCCAGGAGCAGGACCACAGCCTGCCCGCGATCTGCGATCGCCAAGTGGTGATCATCGCGGGCGAGGCAGCTCGGGTGAGACGACCCGGATTCTGAAGAACTGCCTGGAGCCTGGACGAGGGGCCGAGGACTGATCGGGCACACCCAGCCTCGCCGGATCACGGCCCGGCCGTCGTAGAGCGGGTGACCGACGAGCTGAAGACCCCGCTCGGGGCACGACACCGGGTGGAACCGGCCGCTCGCGGCTGCGGTCGAGTGTTGGCCGAGTCGCCGGCCTGATGGACGGTGCCGCGCAGGCGGGTGAACGGCTGACGGTGCTGCCGACGTCGTTTCACCTGCTGTGGTCGTACGTGCGAGTGGCGCGGAAGCGCGCGAGGCTGATTCCTCCCCGCCGATCGCGAAAATCTCTATGGGCCAGAGTAGACATTCGGGCGGCAGGATGGTTATGGTTCTCTCGCAGCCAAGGAAGACAGAAGGGCTCGGCAGAGACGAACTGCCGAGCAGCATTAACCGCAGTTGCAGGACTGTGCGGTGGTGGAGCTCCGAAGCCAGGGTTCTCGCAGGACGGCGACGGGACTGACGACCGCACCGGGTGGCTCGCAGTGATCAGGGGCCGCCGCCGGCAGTACCGCAGTTCGCAGTACCCAGCAATGAATGAGCAGTACCTCGGTGAAGGCGCCGGCTGGGGCGCGCGCACCGGGAGGTTCGGCAGTGGGGTTCCAAGCCAGAGCACACGCAGGACGGGCGACGGGGCTGGCTGCCGAAGAGTGACGCTTGCCCAGGTCACCGAGTAGTTCGCATCACCAGCAGTTGGCAAGTAGTTGGTCAAGAGGGAGGACGGAGGAGCCGAACACCATCAGCAGGATCGCCCGGGCGGAAGTCCTGAGCCCGGGTACCGCAGGACATCGATAGTGAGGTGGTCTCCGGTCAAGCAACCGCGATCCCCGCACCCCCGACAGCATCTCGGTCGGGCATGCGGACACAGAAGGCCGGTGCAGTGTCAGGGCCGGCAGATGGTGTAGCAGTTTCTTCGGGGCCCTGGTGCCATAAGGCACCAGGGCCCCTCCAGCGTGTTCCACAGAGAGGTGCAGATGACAGCAGACGACTCGTTCAGTCGTCTCGATGACGACGACTACCCCGCCTACACCATGGGCCGGGCCGCCGAGATGCTCGGCACCACCCCGAGCTTCCTCCGCGCCATCGGCGAAGCCCGTCTGATCACACCGCTGCGCTCCGAAGGCGGCCACCGCCGCTACTCCCGCTACCAGCTGCGCATCGCCGCCCGCGCCCGGGAACTGGTCGACCAAGGGACTCCCGTCGAGGCCGCCTGCCGCATCGTCATCCTCGAAGACCAACTCGAAGAAGCCCAGCGCATCAACGCCGAACACCGCCGCACCGCCGAATCGGCGAATCCGCCGACCGCGACCTGAGACGGCCACTGCCTTCCCCGACCTTCGCTGCCACCACCGGCGTTCCGGGCGACTTCGTCTTCGACGCCCCTCGGACCGGCGACGGCGTCAGCGACGACTCTGCAGCGCAGTGACCATGGCGGCACTCGGTTCGGCTGCCGACACCACTCGGCCCGTGCACTCACGTTCGGAGTGCGGGCTCCTTCCCGGTGCCCGCTTCCACGGTGAGCTGGCATCGGGTTCGAGTCCCGTTGGGGGCACGCATCACCTGTGCGAGACTGTTGGCGCACACGCTTGGTCCTGTGGAGCAGCTTGGAGTGCTCGCCACCCTGTCAAGGTGGAGGCCGCGGGTTCAAATCCCGTCAGGACCGCTGAAGTTCCTCGTGAACTTCGTGGCTGGGTAGCTCAGTCGGTACGAGCGATCGCCTGAAAAGCGATAGGTCGCCGGTTCGATCCCGGCCCCAGCCACCATGTGGTGAACAGATCACGCAAGAAGCTCGGCCGGGATGTCCCGGTCGAGCTTCTTGCGTGGGCGGTCGTCGAGTTCCAGGCCGACGTGTTCGAGGTCTTCGGGGCCGCGGCGCCGGCCGGAGGAGGGGGACGACAGCTCAGAGGCCCATCAGTTCCATCTGTTCTGCCGTGTGGTGGTCGCCCGCTGCTGTGGGGAGGCTGTCGAGGCGGGTCAGCTGGGACGGGGTCAGTTCGAGGATGTCGGCCGCCGAGTTCTCCTCGACGCGGGGAACGCGGCGGGTGCCGGGGATGGGGACGATGTCGTCGCCCTTGGTGAGCAGCCAGGCCAGGGCGATCTGGGCAGGTGTCGCACCGGCTTCCGCGGCGACGGACTCGACCGCGTCGGCGATCCGTTGGTTGGCGCGAAGGTTCTCTCCGAGGAAGCGGGGATTGGTCACCCGCAGGTCGCTCTCGTCCAGGTCGTCGGTCGAGCGGACCTTGCCCGTGAGGAAGCCGTGGCCCAGCGGCGAGTACGCCACGAAGCCGATGCCCAGTTCTCGCAGGACGGGCAGTACGTCGGCCTCGGGGTCGCGGGTCCACAGGGAGTACTCCGACTGCAGCGCGGTGACGGGGTGCACGGCGTGTGCGCGGCGGATGGTGCCCGGGCCGGCCTCGGAGAGTCCGATGTGGCGGACCTTGCCCTCGGCGACCAGATCGGCGAGGGCGCCGACGGTCTCCTCGACGGGAGTCCGCGGATCGACACGGTGCTGGTAGCAGAGGTCGATGTGGTCGGTGCCGAGACGCCGCAGCGAACCCTCGACGCTGGTGCGGACGTTCGCGGGGGTGCTGTCGGGCACTCCGGGGCCGCCGCCCGCGTGGGAGACGAGGCCGAACTTCGTCGCCACCACGACCTCGTCACGGCGGCCTTTGATCGCGCGGCCGATGAGCTCCTCATTCGTGTACGGCCCGTAGATCTCGGCCGTGTCGAGGAAAGTGACTCCCAGCTCCAGCGCCCGGTGGACGGTGCGGATCGACTCGGCGTCCGTCGTGCCCGATCCGGTATAGCCGAACGACATTCCCATGGCGCCCAGGCCGATTCGAGACACCTGCAGGTCGCGCAGCTTGGTGTACTTCATACGTCTCTCCGGTGGTGAAGATCTCGGTCCGGGCCCACGTCCGGGCCCACGTCCACGTTCAGGTCCGGCTGCCCGGGCTCCGGTCGGTGGCGGAACGGCGCTCGTCGCCGCCCGGGCAGCCCGCAGCCGCCGTCCGGTCTCCGCACGCCGGGACATGCGCCGGTCGGGCAGTGGCTGCGGGCCCCTCTCAGTGCGTCACGGCCTCGGGCTGCGCCGGGTCACACCTCGTACTCGACGCCGACGCCGCCGAAGTGCAACCGGCCCTGAACGACGACCCGTTCGCCGGTCTTGTCGTATCCGGTGAGCAGACCGGCCTCCATGAGCCGCAGCACGATCTGCGTGCTGAGCTCCTGCCTGCCCACGCTGCCGAGCCGGTTGACGAGGGTCTTGTACCCGAACTCCTCCTCCGCGAGGTCCTGAAAGACCTGCCGAACCTCGTCATCCATCGAGTACTGGGCCAGGTCCAGACCGTCCTGGTTGGCCAGGATCTCGCGCTGTTCGAGGCGGAAGCTCAGCGGCTCCACCCGATAGTGCGGCTTCAACAGAACCTTGTCGCCGGTCCATTGGAGCCGGGTGATCCTGTTGAGTCGCTTGGTCAAGTCGCTGATCCAACGCACCCGGGCGGGGTTCAGCTCCTCCTCGCAGAAGTCGTCGCTGAGCTCGGGACGTTGGTGCTTTCCGATGGAGATCATCGTGGCCGCCCGGTCGCGGAAGTCCGCCACCGAAGGGGCGGACTCGTCCTGGCCGTTGCCGACCAGCTTGTCGAACCACTGCTTGCGGCTGAGACGGTCGTCGTCGGACTCGGTGATACGGCGCTTGCGCCAGAACTCGGAATCCGGCTCAGTGAAGGACGCGAAGGTGTAGAACGACGCCAGGAACTCGTGGTACTGCTCGTAGGCCGCGCGGTAGGTGCGGTTGTACCAGGCGTGGACGGTGTCCCGCTCCTCCTCGTGGTGCGTGATCCGGTCGATCGCCGCGGCTGCGGAGACGGCCGACTGCGAGGCGAGGTGCACCCCCTGGGAGAACAGCGGGTCGGTGAAGCACGCGGCATCGCCGCAGAGGAAGTAGCGGTCGGCGGAGAAGACGTCGGTGTCGTAGGACCAGTCGTGCACGATCCGGACCTCGTCGACCTGCTCCGCGCCCGCCAGCAGGTCCGTGGCCTGGGTGCACTTGGCGAGGGTCGACCGGTAGAACTCGTCGGAGCCCATCTCGCGCACCTCGGCGGACTTGGAGCGGTCCACCACGAGGCCGACGCTGTAGAGGTCGTCCTTGATCGGGATCATCCAGACCCAGCCGTCCTCGAAGGTGATCGAGTACGTCGTCCCCTTCAGGTCGCCCTTGAAGGGGTCCTCCTTCCTGAAGTAAGACCAGACCGCGAAGTTCTTGTAGAACTCGTCGTACTTGCGCGCGCCGAGTTTGCGGACCAGCGGCCCGCCCGAGCCGCCGGCGTCGATGACGAAGTCGCTCTCGTACGTCGTCGTCTCCTTGCCCCGACGCACGGTCACGGACACACCGTCCGGGCGCGACAGGTCCACGTCCGTGACAGTGGCCTCCTCCAGCACCGTGACGCCGCGGCTTTTCGCCTCCTCCAGCAGGAGCTGGTCGAACTCCTCGCGCTTGACCTGAACGGCGTGGTCGTAGACCCACGGCGCGACTTTCGGGGCCGCGAACGAAAAGGTCCAAGGCGCTTGGTCCTGCCCCCAGAGGAAAGTCGCCGACGGCTTTCTCACGTAGTTCTGGGCTTCGATCTTCTCCTGGAGCCCGAGCCGGCTCAGGATCGACATCGTGCCGGGAAGCAGCGACTCACCGAGGCGATACCGCGGAAACCTGGCTCGCTCGTAGATCGCGACGTCGTGGCCGAGCTTGTTCAGTGTGAGGGCCGCTACAGATCCAGCGGGACCGCCGCCGATGATCGACACCTTCGATCGTGCCATCATGTTCTCCCTGGTACGGACTGATGGAATCGCCTGCCGAAGCAGTCACGCATTCCGTTGTGAGCAGGTGTGTTCAAGGTCCGGTCAGCCCCCGCCGTCACGTGGCAGGGCCCGCACCTTTTTGAGTCGTTCCGAAACCTCGACGCGGTCGACCACGCTGATCTTCGAGGGAATCTTGAACGGCTCGACCTTGTCCGCGAGGAATTCGAGTACGTGCTTCCGGACAGCCGCACGGGTCAGCTCGCCCTTCGGCTTGACGTCCACGCACACGGTCTGGCCCGTGATCGCGTTCGCTTTCCCGTAGACAATGCAGTCCTCAATGAGCGGACTGCCGAGCAGAACGGACTCCAGTTCGAGGGGGAGGAGTTTCTCGCCACCGACGTTGATGACTTCCTTGGCGCGGCCCATGACCCTGAGGAAGCCGTCGTCGGTCTCCTCGACCAGATCGCCGGTCCTGAACCAGCGGTCCTCGGAGGGGGAATCATCGGCGTAGTTCATGTAGCCGAGGAACTGGGTCCTGCTCCTGAGCTGGAGTTCTCCGTCGACGATCCGGTATTCGACATTGTTGTCCGAGATCTTGAAATAGGTGCTGCTCGACGACTCGCTCGTGGTCCGGGCGATGCCCGTTTCACTCGTTCCGAACGTCTGGAGCAGCCGCACCTCGGGAAAGTTCCGGTTGATCCGCCTGAGGAGTTCGTCGGACATCGGCTCGGTGCCGTAGGTGATGAGGCGCAAGCTGCTCAGGTCGTACTCGCGGTGATAACCGCCCATGATGATCAGGTTGAGGAAGGTCGGGCTCGTGGGCAGCACTCGGATCCTGTGCCGCTCGATCAGCGCGCAGAGCTCCTCAGGAACGCGCTTGCGGGGAAGCACCGCAGTGCCGCCGACAAGGAGCGTGCTGAGGAGGGAGTTGATGCCGCCGATGTGGTCGAACATCAGGACCATCAGAATGTTCAGCCTGCTCGCTCGGCCCCGGGGGCGCGTCTCCAGCTTCTCGCCGACAAGGGTGTCGAGGTTGTGCAGGATCACCTTCGGAGCGCCGGTGCTGCCGCTGCTGAGCAGAACGAGCCCCGCGGCGTCCTCGTCGACGAGGTGCCCGATCATGCCCGCGGGGCCGGGGCCCGGAGCAGCGATCTCCTCGACGGCGAGCTCGTCGCCCGCGGTGACCAGGAATCGGGGCCGACAGTGCTCGGTGACGGTGGCGAGTTCTCTGTCGTTGAGAGTCACCAGGGGAACGACGACGTTCTTGTTGAGAAACAGGGCCAGCAGGGTCGATATGGCGCTCAGCGAGTAGTTGCCGTTCACGATCACGACGTCGTGCGGAGCCACCCCGTGCTTGTCCAGAACGATCTGTGTGTAGCGGATCCGGTCCACGAGATCCTCGTACGTGAAACTAACCTCCCGGTCGAACATCGCGGCCCTGGTGCCGAAATCCTCGAACCTCCGTACCAGTTCGTTCCGCATTCAGCGCACCCCTCCGAGGAAGATGATTTCACCGGTGACGAATTCCGATTGCCGGCCGATGAGGAAATCAACCGGGCCGACGATGTCGGACATCGTGCACATGCGACCTATCGCCTGCCGGGCGACCAGTGCGTCGATCTTCGACTGGGAGACGGTCCGGGTGAGGACTGTGCGGACCGGCGGCAGACCGAGGGCGTTGACCCGGATGCCAAAGGCAGCAAGTTCCTTGCTCATGACCCGGACAAGTTGTTCGACCGCGCTCTTGCTGGCCGAGTAGGCCAGGTGACCCTCAAGTGCCCAGGGCACCGCCACCGTGGAGACGTTCAGGATCGCCGGGCTCGGCTCCTCCGACTTGCGGAGCAGCTTCACCGCTTCACGGCAGCAGTTCAGAACGGCGAAGAAGTTGACGTCGAAGGTGCCCCTGGTCACCTCGTCCGGAGTCGTCATGAAGTGGTTCATCGTGGAGGTTCCCGCATTGTTGATCAATGCGTCGAGACGGCCGTGTGTTTTCCGCACCTCGCGGAACATCTTCTTGATCTCGGAGACCTCTGCAAGGTCCACCTCATGGTGCCGATAATGAGGATGGTCGATGGTCGACGGTTTTCTGCTGCACCCGATCACTTCGTGCCCGGCCTCGAGGAGGTGCTCGGCAAGCGCCTTGCCGATTCCGGTCCGAGTTCCGGTGATCATGACTATCATTCGGTCACGCCGCGCCGGCCCCGGCCAACCGCAGCTCCTCCTCGATGAACGCGACCAGCCTGCGGACGCTGCTGAACGGACTCACCCGGAGCGATACGGCCTTCTCGGAGGCCAGGGTCACCTCCACCTCGAACTCGTCCTCGACCCCCTCCTCCACCTGCGAGAGGAAAGCCACGAGGTACATCGACTCGAATACCCCGTCATTTCCGTAGAGACACAGGTCGAGTACGTTCTCGGTGGAGATTTTTTCTTCACGCATTGTATTGATGTCATCGATCGCATCGATGATGATCTTCAGGATTTGGTCCTTCAAAACCGGCCTCCCCCTATAAGGCCCTCTCCGAGGGACCATAATCAGCTGCATAGAGCCAGCGCCCGGTCATTTATCGCATACGCAAGAGCGGCACGCAAGGGTTGTTCAGATTGTGCACGCGGTTGTGCAAGTGCTCCTTTTGCTCAGTTGCACGCAACCGTGCCGCGCCTGCCGGATCCCGTTCGTACGGCCGGCGTGATGTGCTTCCTGAACTACGTTGACAGGCCCTTGGTGAGCCGGTAACAATCTCGTCCGGCTTGACGTGCAGTTAGGTCGATCAACCAGGTTCATGGCCTCGCCCGGTATTCCAGCGGACGCCGGCGAACTCTTCTCTTTTGAGTCGGTGAATGCAGCTCTTCTCCGTACACGCAAAAGGAATCGTCATGACTGAGCAAGAAACCCGTAGCCCAGACGCCTCCCAGGACGCCCCCGTCCTGCTCGTCGTCGGCAGCGGCCACCGCCCCTACCGCGAGTACATCCTGGCCGCTGTCTCGAAGCACTACCGGCTGTGGCTCCTGGACTCGGCCGAGGCGACCTGGCAGATGGCCCACTGCGCGGGTGCCACCAAGGTCGACACCCGGGACGCCGAGGCGGTGCGCGAGGCGGCTCTCTCCCTCGTGGACTTGCTGCCGGTGGTGGGCGTGTTCACCTACGACGAGTCGCAGGTCGTCTTCTGCGCGCGACTCGCGCAGAGCCTCGGGCTGCCCGGCAGCCCTCCGGAGACCATCAGCGCCTGCCGGGACAAGGCGACCACTCGTTCCCTGCTCGCCGCCGCGGGCGTACCCCAACCGGCTTCGCGCACGGTCGCCAGCGCCGAGGACGCGCTCGCGGCCGCCGACGAGATCGGCTACCCGGTGATCGTCAAGGCACGTGCCATGGCCGGCAGCGCCGGTGTCATCCGCGTCGAGCGCGCCGAGGACGTTGCCGCGGCCTTCGCCTCGGCGGACGGCACCGACGCCCTGGGCCTGGCCCGTCACGAGGAGAACGTACTCGTGGAGGAGTTCCTCACGGGACCGGAGATCAGCATTGACGCGATCATCCACGACGGGGTGGTCACGCCGACCGTCCTCGCCCGCAAACGACTGGGCCCCGAACCGTACTTCGTCGAAACCGGGCACGACGTCGATGCCGACGACCCGCTGCTCCACGACGAGGAACTCCTCGACCAGCTCCGGGAGATCCACCGCGCGCTGGGTTTCGTCCACGGCGCCACCCACTCCGAGTTCAAGCTCACCCCCAACGGCCCGCGGCTGGTGGAGGTCAACGCCCGCCTCGGCGGGGACCTGATCCCCTACCTCGGGCTGCTGGCCTCCGGCGCCGACCCCACGGTCGCCGCCGCCCATGTCGCGGCGGGCCACAAGCCCGACACCGCACCGGAGTTCCGCAAGGTCGCCTCGGTCCGCTTCCTGCCGCCCGAGGAGCGCTGTGAGGTCGTTGAGGTCCTCGTGCACGAGGACCGCTTCGGCCCGACGATCCGCGAGACGGCAGTCACCACCCGTCCCGGGTCGCGCCTGGCGCTCCCGCCCGACACGTTCCTGACCCGCTACGCCCACATCGTGGCCGTCGGCGACGACAGGGCACAGGTCCTCGCCGACCTCGAAGAGCCCGAGCGGCTCATCGAGCTGCGGGCCCGCGCCCTGTCCGACTGACCACAGGCCGATCCCCCAACGAGAACAGGTCTCACGCTTATGACCCATACGTCCGAGGGGCTGGGCGGCGCCCCGATGGACCTGGCCGGAGGACTTCCAGGAGTACGGCTGCACACCGGCGCTCTGCACGCGTCCACGAGCGACGCCGCGCTCACCTCCATGACGCTGCTCAACGAGATCGCCGGCCGGTTCCCGGACGCCGTCTCCTTCGCAGCGGGCCGCCCGTACGAGGGCTTCTACGACGTGGCCGGGCTGGGTCGCCACCTGGACACGTTCGAGCGCCACCTCAGGGACGAAGTGGGCCTGGACCCCGAGGCCGTGCGGCGCACGTTCTTCCAGTACGGCCGTACCAAGGGGTTCATCCACCACCTGATCGCCCGGCATCTGGAGATCGACGAACAGCTCACCGTCGAGGCCGAATCCGTGCTGGTGACCACCGGGTGCCAGGAGGCGATGGTCCTGGTGCTCAGAGCCCTGCGCACCGATGCCCGCGACGTGGTCTTCGCGGCCTACCCGGCGTACGTCGGCTTCCTCGGCGCGACCCGGCTGGTCGACATGCCGGTCAGATCCGTGCGGGAGGGGCCCGACGGCATCGACGTGGCGGACCTGGAGGGCAAGATCCAGCAGGCCCGTGCCGAAGGGCTGCGCCCGCGCGCCTGCTACGTGGTTCCCGACTTCGCGAACCCCAGCGGCGCCACCATGCCGGCGGCCGACCGCCGCAGACTGCTCGATCTGGCCGAGCGGGAGAACGTCCTCCTCCTCGAGGACAACCCGTACTCGCTGTTCCATCCAGGAGGGGAGCGGCTGCCCACACTCAAGTCGCTCGACACCGGTCAACGCGTCGTCTACTTCGGTTCGTTCGCGAAGACCGCCTTCGCCGGGGCACGCGTGGGATACGTGGTGGCGGACCAGTCCGTGGTCGACGGCGGCCTGTTCGCCGACGAGCTCGCCAAGCTCAAGAGCATGCTGACGCTCAACACCTCCTCGGTCGCCCAGGCGGTCATCGGCGGGATCCTGCTGGAGAACGGCTGCAGCATGGAGCGCGCCACCGTACGGGAGGCGCAGGTCTACCGGGGAAATCTGCGAGCCGTGCTCACCGCGCTGGAGGAGCAGTTCGGCGCCGGCTCCCCGATGGCCGGCTCAGGGGTCTCGTGGAACACCCCGAGGGGCGGCATGTTCGCCGTCGTCACCCTGCCCTTCCGCGCGGACGACGCCATGCTCGAGTACTCCGCGAGCCGCTTCGGCGTGCTGTGGACGCCCATGCACCACTTCTACGCGGGCGACGGCGGGTTCCATCAGATCCGGCTCTCCTTCAGCGTTCTGACGCCCGAACAGATTCGTCTCGGTATCGACCGCCTCGCCGCGCTCGTCGCCGACCACACCTAATCCCAAGGGGGACTCGATCGAGATGGAGACCACAACTCCGCGACTGTACGGGCCCGTTGCCCGGACGATATGCCGCGCGGTGATCACGTGACGATCACCGCTGAGCCGGCCGCGTCGTCGAAACCGGGACAGGACCACAAGCTCCGCCGCGAGCTGGGTTTCTGGAGCCTGACCGGAATCGCGTTCGGCGGGATCATAGGCTCCGGCTGGCTGTTCGGTGCCTTCTACGGCGCCGCGGCGGCGGGACCCGCAGCCGTTCTCTCATGGATCATCGCCGGCGCGGCGCTCACGCTGGTCGCGCTGGTCCTCATCGAACTGGGCGCGGGCACACCGGAGTCGGGCGGCATGGTGCGCTGGCCGATGCTGGCCAACGGCCCGTTGGCGGGCACCCTTGTCGGTTGGGCCATGCTCCTCGCCGTGGCCAACTCGATGGCGGCCCAGGCTTCCGCGATCGTGCAGTACGCGGACCGCTACCTTCCGGGCCTGTACGTCGACGACGCCCTGTCGGCATCGGGCAAGGCCGCCGGTGCCGCGCTGCTGTTCGTCCTGGTCGTGCTGAACTGGTTCGGGGTCAAGCTGTTCGCGCGCCTGAACTTCGCCGTCACCGTGATCAAGGTGCTCGTCCCGGTCGTCACCGTGGTGGCGCTGCTGCTCGCCAGCTTCAATCCCGGCAACGTCTCCGCGGGCGGCGGATTCGCCCCGTACGGCTGGTCGGCCCCGCTGACCGCGATCGCCGGCGCGGGCATCATCTACGCCCTCAACGGCTTCGCGACACCGATCGAGCTGTCCGGCGAGGCACGCAACCCGCGTCGGGACATCCCCCGCGCGGTGATGACCGCCATCGTGCTCTCCGTCCTCCTGAACGTCGTGCTGCAGATCGCCTTCGTGCTCGCGGTGCCGGAAGGCAGCCTGGCCGGGGGATGGGCCGGGCTCAACTTCTCCTCGCCCTTCGGCGAGCTCGCCCTGCTGCTCAACCTGGGCTGGCTGGCGACTCTGATCTACGCCAACGCCGTGTTCTCGCCGTCGGGCTCGACGTACGTGATCGTCGCGACCGGCAGCCGCGAGACGTACGGGGTGGCCAAGAACAGGGCCCTACCGCGCCGGTTCGCCGCCGTGGACGACCACGCGGGTGTTCCGAGGAACGCGATAGCGCTGAACTTCGCACTCAGCATGGTCTGTCTGCTCCCCGCCAGCCGGTGGCAGGAGATCATCGGCGTCGTCGGCGTGCTCGCCCTGCTCACCTACTGCCTGTGCACCGTGGCCGCGGGCACCTTCCGCCTTGCCGCTCCCGAACGGCTCGCGGGCTGGATCCGTGGACTCCACTGGATCGCGCCGGCCGGGTTCATCGTCGGCTCGGAGCTGGTCTACTGGTCCTCCTGGCAGACCCTGCGCACGGCACTTCCGGTGCTCCTGGCCACCGTGCTCCTGTTCGTCGCGCTGCGCCGCCGCGAGTACGACCTCGCGGCCGAACTGCGCACGGGCGCCTGGCTGCTCGTCTTCCTGGGGTGGCAGCTGGTCCTGTCGGGCCTCGGCACCTTCGGCGGCAGCGGTGTGATCCCCGCGCCGTGGGACACCGTCGCCGTGGCCCTGTGCGGCCTGCTCACCTATTACTGGGGTGTGCGCTCCGGTACGGCGTACCTGCGCCGTCGCTCCTCGGAACACCTCTGATGGACATCAGGATCCGGTAGCCGGGCCTGACGCCGCGGCGGCGATCCGGCCGCCGCGGCGTCACCACCTGCTCCTCCAGGCTTGTGAGGGCCTTGATGTCTGTGCGTTCAAGTGAGGCGTTTCCGCGGTTGTACACGTTCACCGGCAGAGCACGCCGCCTGCATTTGTACACACTTGAGAAACACGGCTCCTATCGACAAACTCCAAGCTGCCGGCCCGAATTCGCGAGAACGCCGCGTCCTGCCACACGTGCCCCCATTCGAGAGAACTGAGCGCTGATGTCCGGCCTTTCCCTGCGTCCCGACGCACTCAGTGTGCGGGGCCTCTTCAGCTTCCTCCGCGACCTGGACCTGGACTGCGACATCAACCCCTGCGCCGCCTGGATCGGCGCGCTCGACGCGGACCGCGTCGGAGCCCCGGCCGGTGTCGTGGCCTTCCTCCGCGAGTTCGGGCTGACGCAGGCCCTGGCGCACCTCCTCGATATCGACGAGACCGATGTGGCCGCGACCTGCGTCGTGCACGAGACCCCCATGGACGGCGAACCCGACCAGCTCGCGGAGCCGATGTCGGCGTACCACAACAGCCGTCCGCTGCGACTCGACGAGGCGGTGCACGTCGCGTGCTGGCCCCGTGCGGACGGCGAGCACGTTGTCTTCGTCAAACTGAATCACCTGGTCGTCGACC
Source organism: Streptomyces tardus (assembly GCF_018101125.2). GTDB lineage: Bacteria > Actinomycetota > Actinomycetes > Streptomycetales > Streptomycetaceae > Streptomyces > Streptomyces tardus. Next base: position 1,720,673 of record NZ_JAELVF020000001.1, read on the forward strand.
TCGGCGACGCGGTGGCGACCCTCGCCGCCGTGCGAGCCCATCTGAAGGGCACAGCGGTCCGCCGCGTCGGCGCCCGCTACCGGGGCCACGCGGCGCTGGTCGCCAGGTATGCGGCCCTGAATCCCGCCGATCCCGCGCTGGTGGAGAAGGGGCTCGGTGAGATGCCGGTCCCTGGGCGCAAGGGAATTCCGATGATCTCGGAATCGAGCGAGCAGTGGCTGCCGCTGCGCAGGGGCAGCTCTTTCGACGATCTCCTCAGCGCCGTCACCGCTGCGGTGCTGCGGACCATCGGCGGGGGCCTTGTGCTCCAATATCCGACCTCGCGCTGGGAATTCGCGCGCAAGGGCGGGTACTTCGTCGAGATCAAACCCCTAGTGGTGCGCGGCGAGTCGGCGGCGGACTACACCCCCGAGTACTTCCTGCGGACGCGGAACCACTACGACTCTCTCGGCCGGTTCTCCCTGTCCGACCTCACCTCGTTCGGCGCCGAACTCGCCCGTGCCCGCATGCCACGCATCGTGGTGTCGGACACGACGCTGATGCGCCCCGAGCCGAGGCTCTGGCGCTGGATCCCCCTCAGCAGCGCCCGGGTCTTCGAGGACGTGAAGTTCCTGGCAGACCGGTCGATGCCCGGCCCGCCACTGCTGCGGCTGCAGTACAAGAGCAGGTTCCTGCCGCCCGATGCCGTCACGAGCATCCTCGACGACCTCCGGGAACGGATCGGAGCCGACAGCACACCCGACGGGTCCGCCCGATGACCGGCCGCCCCTGACCTCGCCCGTTCCCCACGTCACGCGTACTTCCCCACGGCCGGTTCCACTGGTCAGCAACTCGAAAGAGGGTGTTCTTCGTGGATCTGCCTGCGCTCGTCGCACACCACCTCGGGCAGAACGACGGCCTGGTGGCTCTGGAATCCGGCGCGCGAACCTGGTCGTACGCCGACCTCGCCGAGGCCACCAGGGCTCGCGCGGCGCAGCTGCGCCGACTCTGCCCGGACGGCGGCCGGGTCGTCGTCGTGGGCGAACACACCGCCGACGCGCTGATCTGGACGCTGTCCGTGATGCGTTCGGGACTCGTCTACACCCCGCTCAATCCCGGCCTGCCTGCCGAGCGAATACGGCAGGCGGTCCGGGTGGCGGCGCCGCGGCTCGTGGTCTGTTGTACGGCCGAGTCGCTCGATGCTCTGGGTACGGACAGCGCGGCGGAGCGGGTGCTGCCCGCCGACGACGTCATGCGGGCCGCCGCCGAGCCCGTGCCGGACGGTGCCGGGGAGGTGCCCGAGGCAGTGCCCGAGGTGTGGCCCGCAGAGGAGGTGGCGTACTCGATCTTCACGTCAGGATCCACCGGTGTGCCCAAGCTGGTGAACGTCGGCCATGCCGGGATTGAGAACCTCTGCCGCGCCCAGACCCGCCTCTTCGGGGTGAAGCCCGGCCATCGCAAGCTGCAGTTCTCCTCCCTGTCGTTCGACGCCTCCGTCGCCGAGATCCTCGTGGCGATCCACGCGGGCGCCCGGCTCGTCGTGCCGGCCGGGGACGGCGGCGGCTCCTGGCTCAGCGCGGTCGGCCACCACCTGCGGGAGAACGGCTGCGACATCATCACGTTGCCCCCTTCGGTGTACGCGCGTCTCGACGACGAGGCGCGCAAGTCGATCGGCACGGTCGTCTTCGCCGGGGAGGCCCTGACCGAGGCGGAGTTCCGCGCGGCCGCCCGTCACAGCCGGGTGCTGAACGCCTACGGCCCCTCCGAGGGCACGGTCTGCTTCAGCGTCGCCGAGCCGTCCCGCTTCACGGCCTCCATCGGCCGGCCCATTGACGGCTACACAGCCAAGGTCCACGACTCCGAGCGAGGCACCTACTCCGACGCGGGACGCGGCGAACTCGTCCTGGTCGGCCCCGGGGTGGCACTCGGCTACGAAGGGCAGCCCGCCGGCGGCGCCGGCCCTTTCGTCACGGTCGGCGGCGACACCGCTTACCACACCGGTGACGAAGTCGAGCTGCGCAGCGGCGAGTTGTTCTACCTGGGCAGACTGGACGAGCAGATCAAACGCCTCGGCCACCGGATCGGTCTGACCGATCTCGGCGGCTGGCTCGCGCAGTTGATGGACACCTCGGTCGTGCTGCTGACCGACGGCACTTCGCTGATCATGGCCCACACCGCGAAGGACCGGCCCGAGAACGAACTGAGGCAGTGGCTGCGCGACCTGCTGCCACCGTGGGAGATGCCGGACGTGCTGCTCTCGCTGCCCGAACTCCCACTCACCACCAGCGGAAAGACGGACAAGGCGGCACTGCGGGCCCTCGCCCGCGAGCCCCGTCAGTCGGCACAGGCGGACGGGGCGCGCAGTGGGGCGGGTGCCTCGGAGCCCGGCGTCCGCGACGACTGGGAGGTCGTCCGCACCATCGTGGAACGCATCGTGGGCGCTGCTGTGGAGCCCGCCGTCTCGATCTTCGACGCGGGTGCGGACTCCCTCGCACTGGTGCGGATCCAGGTGGAGCTGAACGAGATCTACGGCGAGGAGCCCGTCCAGACCGTCTTCGACCTGCTCAACTACGACTTCACCATCGAGGGATTCGTGACCGGTCTGCGGGGCCTGCCCGGTGCGCAGACCTCACCCGAGCGACAGGTGTTCGACGAGGTGGCCGGGGAGCTCGCCGGGCTTCCGGCGGCTCTCGCCGCCCTGCGCCCCGCGCCGGAGAGCGGAGCGGCCCGCCGCGACGCCATCACCGTCACGGGGGCCGGCGGCTTCATCGGCGGGCACGTCCTGGACCGGCTCATCGGCGGCGGCCAGGAGATCACCGTGGTCACCACGAGCGACCCGCGGCGCCTTGTGTCACGGCACTGCGAGCGCTTCGGGAGGAACCCCGAGGAGCTGTCGCAGATCGAGTTCCTCGGCTACGACGACGTCGAGACGCTCGCCGAGGACGCGAGCGGTTCGGACACCGTCCGGTGGGGCGCGGTCGTGCACTGCGGCTACGACGTCAACCATCTGCTGCCGTTGGAGCACCAGTTGAGCGGCAGTGTCGCCACGACCGCCGCGCTGGTGCGCGCGGCGGCGGCACTGGACGCGCCGCGCTTCGTATTCCTCTCCGCCGCCTCGGTCGGCCCGGACTTCGTGCCGCTCACCCAGGAGGCGCTGGCCGCGGTCGACGACCCGTACTCGCAGTCGAAGTTCGTCGCCGAGGCGTACATCACGGCGCTGGAAGGCGTGGGCTGCGGTGTCGACCTGGTGCGCGGCGGGCTCGTGTACGGACACAACGCCCGGGAGGGCGAGTTCCTCGACCGGGACGTGTTCGCGCAGATGCTGCGGCTCTCGCTGCAACAGGGCACGCTGCCACGGCTCGACGGCCTCGTCCCGATCTGCCACGTCTCCGACGTGGTGGACGCTCTGCTGACCGCGGCGGCATCGGACGGCACGGGCGTCCGGTCCGTACTCGTGAGCCGCACCTACGACCAACGCGACCTGCTGGACGAACTCGGTCTCGACGACAGCGCGTTGGTGAGTCCCCAGGAGTGGCTCAGCACCGTGACGGAGGCCGACACCGCCGATCTCCGCATCCTGGCGGCGCTCCGGCGGCAGCTGGGCGCGGCAGCGGGCTGGACCCAACCGGCCCGCAGTACGGATCGCGCGATCATTCGGGAACTCCGGCAGACCTATCTGGGAGCGTAGTTGATGGACACCGAGAAGGGCTGGTCCCGAGGGCAGCCTCTCGATCCGGCATTCCTCGAAGCCGAGATCAAGACCAGGACGGAGCTGCAGGCGGGCGTCTTCTCCCGCTGGGAGCGACCGGGCGGCCACTGCCTGCAGGAGGAGCTGACCGGCAGGCCCGAACGGCTCTTCGTGTTCCGGCTCGGCGAGCGCTGGTACGCCGGGTACAAGACGATCTCCGAGTACGTCCTGGACCGGGACATGCCGGGCATCTTCTGCAGCCGCGTGTACTGGCACAACGTCGTGGGCGAGCTGGAGGCCTTCCGCAGCTCGGCCACCGATGCGCGGGTCGCTTTCCGGCCCCTGGACGAAACGGCGCGCAGGGCGGTGTTCGACGCGATCACCCCGCTCACCGAGCTCGTCCACCCCTTCGCCAAGCAGCGGGAACAGGGCGTCGAGAAAACGAGCCCGTCCGACGGGTGGCTGGTCAGCGATGAGCGCGATGCCTTCCTGAGCATGGGCGAGGAGCACATACGCCGCTACACCAAGGACCGCTTCGGTGCGCGGTTCTGCGCGCTCACCGAGGACGTCGTCGCCTACGACCCAGCCTGTTCGACGGGCCGGTTCCTGTCCGACTTCGCGACGCTGAACCCGGCGCGGATCAGGACGGTCGGCCAGGACGTGAGCCGGGAGATGGTCGCGTACGCCAAGGGGCGCCTGGAGCGGGTGCACCACGGCGATGCGGTGAACCCGGCGGTCGAACCGGGCAGCGCCGAGATCGTTTTCAGCCGGTTCCTCAACTCCGAGGTGGTATCGACGGTTCGGGCGCGGGAGATGCTGCCGAAGCTCGCAGCCACCCTGCGGCCGGGGGGCTCGATGGTTCTGCTGGGTCACAGCCCCGTTCTGCTCGACGCCCTCGACCTGGCGGGAGCGGGCCTTCGGGTGCTGCAGGCCACCGCACGCCAGGACGACTGTGTGTTCCAGTACTACGTCTGCGAATCCGGAGACTGATATGCCCCTGTCGTTGAAGAGGAATGTCATCGCGGAGCCGGCCGTCGCCGGGTGGTACGCGTGGTCGTACCTGCTGCCTCCGCACACGCTGGCGAAGTACCTGAAGCACCACTACAGGAACATCGTCGAGTCCTACCTGGACGAGCCCGAGGCACACCGCACAGCGCTGAAGCAGCCTCGATTCCAGGGCGGCCCCTTCGTGCACGAGCAGGAGGGCTCGTACGAGAAGGTCAGGGACTGGTACGAGTCCTCGCGCGAGGAGATAGGCCCGCTCCTCGAACTCGCGGACGCCATCGACGAGTTGGAGCAGAAGGTCCTGCCCGGGCTGACCGGTGCCTCCATGGAGTCGGTCTACGGCACGCTCCCGGAGCCACTCGCGGGCCGGGTGGAGCTGTTCTACAACCGCGACAACCGCACGCCCGACTACCGGTTCATCGAACCGTTGCTCTACGCCTCCTCCTACTCCGACCCGGGACTGCAGCAGGTCCGGTTCTCCACCATCCACCAGGACGCCCGGCAGTTCGCTCTGACGACGCCGGTGCTCGAGTACACGCCCGACCAGGTCCTGGTGACCGTGCCGTTGGACTCGCCGCTGCTCGACAAGGTCTTCGCCGGCGGCCTCGAACCCCGAGAACTGGACGGGATCGCCGCAGAGTTGGGCCTCGACGGGGAGCGCGCGGACACCTTCAGGGGCTTCTTCGAGGAGACTCCCGAGCCGGCCGCCGCGCAGGACGCCCCGGACACCATCGAGTACGTCGGCCACGCCTGCGTGTTCGTCCGGCACCAGGGGACCACGTTCCTGGTCGACCCGGTGATCAGTTACAGCGGCTACTCGCACGAGAGCGACGGCAGGTTCACCTTCGACGACCTGCCCGAGCGAATCGACTATGTGATGATCACCCACAACCATCAGGACCACATGCTCCTGGAGACCCTGCTGAAGATCCGGCACCGGGTCGGGCGGGTCGTCATCGCGAAGTCCGCCAACTCCAGCCTCGTGGACCCGGACCTGAAGCGGATCCTGACCGGTCTGCGCTTCCACGACGTCGTGGAGCTCGACGACCTCGAATCGATCGACACCCCCGGCGGCTCCATCACCGCGCTGCCGTTCCTCGGCGAGCACGGCGACATCCGCATCCGCACCAAGTGCGGCTGGCTGCTCGACCTGGACGGCACGCGGGTCCTGTTCGCCGCCGACTCCACCAACATCTCGCCGCAGCTGTACGCGCGGATCACGGCGACGGTGGGCCGGGTGGACACGGTGTTCATCGGGATGGAGAGCGTCGGTGCCCCGGTCAGCTGGCTGTACGGTCCGCTGTTCCCCGAGAAGCTGGAGCGCAGGATCGACGCGGGGCGCCGCCTCAAGGGCAGCAACTTCGAGCAGGGGGCGGCGATCGTCGACACTCTCCGGGCCCGCTCGGTCTACGTGTACGCGATGGGCCAGGAGCCCTGGCTGGGCGCGGTGATGTGTGTCGAGTACGACGAGACCCACCCGGCGATGATCGACAGCGACAAACTCGTCGCGTACGTCGAGGAGCGAGGCGGCGTCGCCAAACGGCTCTTCCTGCACGAGTCGATCGCGGTGCGCCCGTGAGGTCCGCCAAGCGGCACGTCGTCCACATCGGCTTCCACGCCTCCGAGGCGCACACGATCGACTTCGACGCCGATCATGTGACGGCCGTGATGGCGCGCGGCAGCAGGTCGCGGCTGCCCGACGAGCTGGCTTCTCGGTTCGCCCGAATCGCCCTCCTGGACCTGCCGGACTCGACGGACCTGGAGACCTACGACCGCGCCATCGACCGCATGCGCGAGCTCGTCGACGAGCTCGCTGCCGACTTCGGCCCCCCCGACGCGATCGTGGCGCTGTACGAGCACACGACACTGCCGGCCGCGCGGCTGCGTGAACACTTCGAGGTCTCCGGCACGAGCGTGCGTACCGCACTGCTGTGCAGGGACAAGGTGCCGATGAAGGAGGCGCTGGCATCCGCGGGCGTGCCCGTGCCGCGCTTCCTGGCCGTGAGCCCGCGGACCTGGAACAACGAACTCAGCGATTTCGTCGGGCAGTTGCCGCCCGGGCCGATCGTGCTCAAGCCACGCAGCCAGGGCGCGAGCATAGGGGTGCGCATCCTGGAGAGCGGTACCGAACTGCTGGCCCTCGCCGCGGAAGGCGGCATCGAGGAGGGGTACGAGGTCGAGGAGTTCGTGCAGGGTTCGATCTACCACATCGACGGCGTCGTGCGCGACGGCGACCTGCGCTGGTTCTGCACCTCCCGCTACCTGGACACCTGCTTCAACTTCCAGCACGGCAACCAGCCGCTGGCCGCGGTGAGTTCGGACGACCCGGAACTCACCGAGCGGATGCGGACGTTCACCGCACAGGTCCTGCACGCCCTGGCGCTGACGGAGAGCACTTTCCATCTGGAGCTTTTCCACACGCCCGACGACCGGCTGGTCTTCCTGGAAATCGGCAACCGCTTCGGCGGCGCGGGCATCTCCTGGCACCAGCGCACAGTCTTCGGCGTCGACCTCGCCAAGGAGGCGGTGCTGGCCTGCATGGGCTTGCCGTCTGAGGTGGCCACGCCCAGGACCATGCTGGACACACCGGGCCACGGCGCCTCCGGGTGGCTGTACATGCCTCTGGACCCGGACGGGCCCGTCCGGGTCCTCGACGTCACCGGCGTTGATGAACTGCCCAGCACTGTCCTGAGCGCCGATATCCCCGAGGTGGGCGATGTGTTGAACGGACGCGGCAACGTCTGGCGCACCGGTGGCCGGTTCCTGGTCGGCGGATCGTCCGAGGCCTCGGTCGAGGAGAGCATGGGGCGGATCGTCGACACCTACACAGTCACTACGACGGCGGGAGACTAGCCATGGCACGCAGCAGGCTCGGCACACACCTCGGTGTGGTCGTCGACGGCTACCGGATGGATCCCGCAGTACCGGGATTCAGAGACTTCGTGCTGGAGTTGCTGCTGCAACACAAGGTGGTTTTCTTCAAGAACCAGCACTTCAGCCCGGCCACCTTCGCGGAGATGGTGGGGCAGCTCGGCAAGAAGGAGGTGCACCCCTTCCGCTCGGATGCCGACGTGATCCCCGGGATCTCCCCGTTCCAGCCGTACCCCGAGCATCCGGAGATCACCGGCATCCATCACGACGAGAAGATCACCGGAAACCTCAACGCCTGGCACAGCGACCTCAACTGGCGGGAGGTGCCGCCGTTCGCCTCGGTCCTGCGGGCGGTGCGGACCCCTCCCCAGGGGGGCGACACGGTCTGGGCCAACATGGCCAAGGCGTACGACTCGCTGAGCGACTCGGTCAAGTCCGAGCTCGACGAACTACGGGTCGTGCACGACTGGGTGCAGATCTACCGCTCCGCCTTCAAGGACAAGGAGGAGGAGCTCCGCCGGATGCAGGAGAGGTTCCCCGCCCAGTCGCACCCGCTGGTGCTCGCCCACCCCCTGACGGGGGAAAAGCTGCTGTTCTCCAACAAGGTCTCCGGCGTCCGCATCGAGGGGGTCGGCGAGGAGGAGAGCCGCCGCGTTCTCGACCTGGTCCACCGGCTCGCCTGGCGGCCGGAGTTCCAGTGCCGCTTCCCGTGGGAGGAGGGGGACGTGGCGATCTGGGACAACATCGCGACCCAGCACTACGCGGTCTCCGACTACTGGCCGCACGTACGCAAGATGGAACGCATCATCCTGGAAGGTATACCGATCAAGTGACGACACAGATCATCGTTATCAACGGCGGGTCCAGCTCGGGGAAGAGCGGCATCACCCGCTGTCTGAAGGCCATTCTTCCGCTGCCCTGGATCAGTCTCGGGGTGGACGACCTCATCGAGGCGCTGCCGGCGAAGATGATGCAGAGCGACGGGGGCGTCGAACTGGGCAACGACGGAGAGGTCGAGGTCGGTGCGAGCTTCCGCGAGGCCGAGGCCGCCTGGACGGCGGGCATCGCTGCCATGGCACGGGCCGGGGCCCGGGTCATCATCGACGACGTCTTCCTGGGGGGCAGGAGTTCGCAGGACCGTCTGCGCGGGCACTTGGAGGGCCTCGACGTGATCTGGGTCGGCGTCCGGTGCGACGCCGAGATCGCGGCGGGGCGGGAGACCGCCCGCGGGGACCGCGTGTCCGGGATGGCGGCCTCACAGGCCGAGAAGGTACACGAGGGCGTGGAGTACGACGTCGAGGTCGACACCAGTCACACCGAGTCCCTGCAGTGCGCCCGCACCATCGCGAAGCACGTGGTCTGATCCGACCGGGCGCCGCTCGAACGGCGCTCCACGGCTTCGGCCGATCGTTCGCCGGTGCGCGCGGTCGGCCGAAGCCGGTTCGCCGCTGCCTCTGCTGTTGCCGTTCCCGATGCCGTTCCTGATGCCGTTCCCGCTGTCGTCGTCCTGAGGGTGAGTGGTCACGCGTGAAGAAGTTCGTCATATTCGATCTCGACGACACGCTGGTGGACAGCGTCGGCGGGATCGACCGCTGGTTCGTCGAGCTGGCCGAGCAGCGGGAGTTGGGCCCGGAGGGGCTGGCCTTCCTGCGCGACGAGCAGCAGCGGCCGGTCTCTCCCGAAGTGACGTTCCGTACTATCGTGGACCGTTTCGGGTTCGCCGAAGCGCCCTCCGAACTACGGCGACTGTTCTGGCAGCGGTGGCCCCACCTCGTCCTGACGTTCGACGGTGTGCCGCACAACCTGCGCCGGCTGCGTGAACACGGCTGGCGGACCGCGCTGTTGACCAACGGCCGGGAGGATCAGCAGCGTCCCAAGATGCGCGACAACCTGGGCGACTGCTTCGACGTGCTCTGCTTCGCCCATGACGAGGAAGTGAGCAAGCCCGATCCGGAGTCCTTCCGGATCGTCGAGCGCCGTGCCGCCACGGCGCTCGAGGGCGCCTGGATGGTCGGCGACTCCTTGGAGGACGACATCGCGGGTGCCGCCGCGCTGGGCATGCGGACGATCTGGGTCTCGGGGGGCAAGGAGCTGCCGACCCACGGGGTCCTGCCCGACGAGGTCGTCAAGACGGTCAACGAAGCCTTTCCGATCCTGTTGTCGCAGCCCCTTGGAGCCGCGTGAGCAGGTGCCGAGCGCTCGCACCGGGAACGGGAGCTTGCTCATGGCCCCGGGAGCGCCGGGTGATGGCGTGCCCGGGCCCGGCCGCTCCCGCTCCACCGGGAGCCGGAACGGGCACGAACGCGCGGATAGACGCTTCGTCACCCGGGTAATTTTCCCGCGGCGAGGGACCGGTGCTTGAGGAAATCCACATTCCCGCTGTTCAAGGCGTTCCCTGCTGCTTCGACCCGCTGCCGAACAGTCCAGGCCATGAAAGCGCAAGACTGGGTTCCATAACCGGCAAACGAATCCAAGACAGTGTGACATGCGTCACATCAGCGATTCGATTCGTTCCATTTTGGCCGCACTTCGTGGCGCATCCGACGAAGCAGACAGTCCGATATGACTGACTTCCGAGTCGGGTCCGATTTACGGTGAACCCGTTGACAGCTCTGTGGTGGTTCGGTCAAAATCAGGCCAGTTGAGATCGACCATGACTTATTGCTGCTTGATGGCGTGGAGGGATACACGTCCTTGCCGCCACGGGGGTCCTTTTGTCGCTCAAAATATACCTATTGTTCCAGACGCTTATTGAGCGATTTCTCCTCTTCGCCATTCCTCTCATGGTGTTCCGCGCCACCGGCAGCGTGCAGTCGTCGGGCGTTGCCTTCTTAGTCGAGTGGCTGCCGACAATTGTGATGCTTCCACTCACCGGGATCATCGTGGACCGCTACGGCGTACGGAATGTCTTCGTGGGGGCGAACGCGATCCGACTGGCCGTCTGCTTCCTGTTCTTCGGCCTTCTCCTGGGGTCCGAGAACGCCGTTGCCTACATCATCGTCGGCGGGATTCTCTCCCTCTTCAACCTGTTCGCGTACGTCGCCTTCGAGAAGCACATCACCACGCTTGACAGTGAAGGCGAGGTGGCGAAAACATTCTCCTTCTTCCAGTTCAACCAGCAGGCGATGCAGGTGATCGTACCCATCTTTGGTGCGTGGGTCGTCGTGCATACGGCACCACATCTGCTCTTCCTTGTCTCGGCGCTGAGCTATCTGGCGCTTCTACTGTTGGCCAGGAGCATTCCGAGCGATGAGCACCGGAGCCGGGTGTCGCTCAGGAACACTCTTCCCGCCATCAGGGACGCCTTCCGGTTCGTCGCCACCAGCGTCACGCTGCGCTGGCTCGGCATCCTGATGATGTCGACGAACTTCGCCTTCGGCCTCATGTACACCGCACTGCCCGACCTGGTCCTGAACATCGAGGGCGAGTCCGAGGTGTATCTCGGCGGTGTCTACGGACTGGCGGCCGTGGTGTCGTTCGCCTACTTCGTGTCAGGCTCGAAGATCGCGGAGAAAAAGCTGGTCAGGCCGTTGGGCGTCATCGCCGCCGTGGTGATCCCGGCCAGCCCGATGCTGCTCGCCTTCTCCACCGGTGTGCCTGTGCTCGCGCTGGCGTTCTGCCTCGTCGCAGGGCCTCTGGTGGCCTTCTCCGTGCATGCGCGAGTGATCCGGAACGCGGCCATGCCGGCGGAGAACTACGCGCTGACCATCTCCATCACCATGATCCTCTCGCTGCTCGGGCTTCCGCTGGCGGGCGGCTACATCGCCCTCGTCACGTCTCACCTCTCGGTGCCGACAGCCATCGTCTGCGCCTCCGCCGTGGCTCTCCTCCTCTCGGTGACCAGCCTCCGCGCGATGCGGCCCAGTTATGAGAATGCCTAGATCCGACGCCTCAGTTGTCTGCCCGCCCCAGGAGAAGAACCAATGCCAGAAACTCCAGGCCACGAACCGGAAACAAGATTCCAGATCGCGATGAGTTCCCTGCTGCAGGCCGACTCGCCGCGTTTCGGAATCGATCTGGAGCATGTACGAAGGCTGGCGGAGAGCGACGCGGAGTTCCAGCCGATCCTGGTGCACCGAAAAACGTTGCGCATAGTGGACGGAACGCATCGGGTCCACGCGATGAAGCTGCGAGGCCGAGACACGATCGCCGCGCAGTGGTTCGAGGGCGACGAAAGCGCCGCGTTCACCCTCGCAGTGGAGTCCAACGTGCGGCACGGGCTTCCGCTGTCACGGGAGGAGAGAAAACAGGCCGCGCTGCGAATCCTCCGCTATCACCCGGAGTGGTCCGACCGCAGCATCGCCAAGATGAGTGGTCTGAACCCCAAGAGCGTGGCGGCCGTCCGGCGGCAGTCCGACGAGGGAAACGTACGGCCGGAAGTCCGGATCGGTTGTGACGGCCGGGCCCGGCCGTCGAGCACGGCGGCGGGACGGGCAGCGGCAGCCGAGATGATCCAGCAGAACCCAACGGCCTCTCTTCGAGAGGTCGCCCGGAAGACCGGCATCTCCGTGGGTACCGTGCGCGATGTTCGGCAGCGCCTGGCCAACGGCCAGAAACCTGTTCCCGACAGACAGCGCAATGGGTACACGGAAGACCGCACGAGTTTGTCGTCCGTGGTCGGCAGGCGAACCGTGAGTTCCGTTTCGGATCACGCGCAACGGATGGATCTGTTCGACCGGATCCGCAAGGACCCGTCACTCCGGCTCAACGAGAACGGGAGATTCGTCCTACACCAGTTGCGGACGCAGTTGTACAGCACCGAGGACTGGAAACGTCTCGCCCCGGCCATTCCGACGCACGGCAGGAGTGCTGTCGCCGAGATTCTCTCAGCCTGCGCGGACGACCTCCTGGGGGTAGCCGAAGAACTGCGCAAGGTCGAGGACTCACTGGCCGGCTGAACCTCGACTGCCGCGTGAACTGTGGTCGTCGGTTTCGCGGCCCGGCAGGTTCGCTCGGATTCGAATCGTCGAAGCCGCGGACAGCCGCAACCGCCTGCCGAACTTTCACGTCCGTCTCTCCGCAGGCCCACGCTGCGCGCTGGATCGAGGTTGAAGCATGCTCGACCGCGTTGTTCCGCCGTCGGTGCGCTGGGCGCATGCCTTCGAGGACTGTCTCGACGTCGAGTTGTCACCGCAGGAGCGAGCCGTCGTCGCCGGCGCCGGCGCCCGCCGCAAGGCCGAGTTCGCCACCGTTCGGGCGTGCGCGCGCGACGCGCTGGCGACACTTGGCTGCGCGCCCGTACCGCTGCTGCCCGGCGAGTACGGCGCGCCCCAGTGGCCGGACGGCATCGTCGGCAGCATGACGCATTGCACCGGGTACCGCGCCGCTGCGGTGGCGAGCGCCGCGGACGTGGCCACCCTCGGCATCGACGCAGAGCCTCATGAAGCCCTGCCCGAGCGGGTGCTGGGGGCCATCGCCCGCGCCGAGGAGCTCGCCATGGTGGCGGCGCTGCCCACGACGGAGGGCATCGCGTGGGACCGCGTCCTCTTCAGCGCCAAGGAGGCCGTCTACAAGGCCTGGTTCCCCCTGGCCCGCAGATGGCTGCACTTCAGGGAGGCGACGGTGACGATCGCCCCCGAAGGCACGTTCACAGCCCGGCTGCACACCAGCGGCCCCGAACTGTTCGGCCGCCCGCTCACCTCATTCGACGGACGGTGGACCGCCGACGAGAGCCTGGTCACGACCGCGATCACCGTCGAACGCCGTGCCTGACCCGCGCGGTCACCCGGAGTGCGCGTGGCACTCCGGTCTCGCCGGCGCACCCCGCTCACGCCCAACTCCCCTTGTGCACGGCTCGATCAGCGCACTCCCCCGGCACGGGCGAAAGGCTTCCACGCGGCTGTTCTGCGCCCTGCCGACGAGAACACTCCTGCTGTGGAATCAGCGGCAGCAGATTCCGGCCGAGAAGGCAGTGGGGCATGGCGGGTGCTCAACCGAAATGCGGCGCCTGGACGCAGAGGGGCACCGGCTGCGCCCGGAAAACGTTGAAGGGCGCAAGCCGGTGCGGCCTCCGTCGTGGCGAGTGGTCCTCCTGCCCCGCGCGGAAGCACAAGACCCCCGGCGCCAGGCTTCGCGAGCCCCGCTCAGGTCAACGGGCGGACGTCGGCCACGTCGTACTCGGCCACCGAGGCGGACCGGATCTCCGCGGTCTGCTCCTCTCCCGGGCCGCTGCCCCTGAACGCCTCCACCGCCTCGACCGAATCCCACCGCTCGAAGACGACCACCCGCGCCGGATCCACCAGGTCCGCGGTGATCGCGAAGTCCAGGCAACCGGCTGTGCCCCGGGCCTGCTCGACCACCGCGGCACAGCCGGCGAGATACGCCTCGCGCTGCGCCGGATCAACTTCCACATGTCCCGCGACGATCACCACGGCGCTGCTCCCTCTGCTCGGTTCGCTCCTGTCACATTCGCTCCTGTCACAGGGGTACGACGCCGCAGCCGCACCGAACTCATCGGTGAGCGGCGCTCACGCCCGCACCCGCCCACCCGTGCTCACGCCCGTACACCTCGCGCCATCCGCTGCCCCGCAGACAGCGACCCGGCCGCGGCCGAGCTGCGCTCCCGACACGCCCCCGACCGCGGCCCGGCACCGCTCCTGCGGCCGGTGTCGAGCACCCCCGGCGGGTGCCGTCGCAAATCCACTCGCGGTCCCATGCGCCCGAATGGGATGCTGGGGCCCGTATGTCCAGCGCACCTGCCCTCAGCCATGCCGCCCTCGCCGCGCGGCTCTCCGAACTGCCTCCGCGGGACTCCCGCAGGCTCGGCCGCCGTCTGGAGGGCGCGCGGCGCATCCGCACACCGCAGGCCCAGCAGTCCGTGCTGTCCGAGATCGCCGCCGAGGCCGACCGGGCCGAGCAGCGGCTCGACGCACGGCGTGCCGCGCTGCCGGAGGTGAGTTACCCCGAGCAGCTGCCGGTCAGCCAGAAGAAGGACGACATCCTGGCCGCGATCCGCGACCACCAGGTGGTGATCGTCGCGGGCGAGACCGGGTCGGGCAAGACGACCCAGATTCCCAAGATCTGCCTGGAGCTCGGCCGCGGCATCAAGGGCACGATCGGGCACACCCAGCCGCGCCGGATCGCGGCGCGGACGGTGGCCGAGCGGGTGGCCGAGGAGCTGAGCACCCCGCTCGGCGAGGCGGTGGGCTGGAAGGTCCGCTTCACCGACCAGGTGAAGGACACCACGCTGGTCAAGCTGATGACGGACGGCATCCTGCTCGCCGAGATCCAGACGGACCGGGATCTGCTGCGCTACGACACGATCATCATCGACGAGGCGCACGAGCGCAGCCTCAACATCGACTTCCTGCTCGGTTACCTCGCCCAACTGCTGCCCAGGCGCCCGGATCTGAAGGTCGTCATCACCTCGGCGACCATCGATCCCGAACGTTTCTCGCGGCACTTCGGCGACGCCCCGATCATCGAGGTGAGCGGCCGGACGTACCCGGTGGAGGTGCGCTACCGGCCCCTGCTGGAGGAGGGGTCGGAGGAGCCGGACCGCGACCAGGTCACCGCTATCTGCGAGGCGGTCGACGAGCTCCAGGCGGAGGGCCCGGGCGACGTGCTGGTCTTCCTCTCCGGCGAGCGGGAGATCCGGGACACCGCAGACGCGTTGGAGAAACGCCGGCTCGGGCACACCGAGATCCTGCCGCTGTACGCACGGCTCTCCCACGCCGAGCAGCACCGAGTCTTCCAGCGCCACAGCAACCGCCGCGTCGTACTGGCCACCAACGTCGCGGAGACCTCGCTCACCGTGCCGGGCATCAAGTACGTCGTCGACCCGGGCAACGCCCGCATCTCCCGCTACAGCCACCGCACCAAGGTCCAGCGGCTGCCGATCGAGCGGGTCTCCCAGGCCAGCGCCAACCAGCGCAAGGGGCGTTGCGGTCGCACCTCGGACGGCATCTGCATCCGGCTCTACAGCGAGGACGACTTCCGCGCGCGACCGGAGTTCACGGACGCGGAGATCCTGCGCACCAACCTCGCCTCGGTCATCCTCCAGATGACGGCGGCGGGGCTCGGCGAGATCGAGCGGTTCCCCTTCATCGATCCACCGGACCACCGCAGCATCAAGGCGGGCGTCCAACTCCTGGAGGAGCTGGGCGCGTTGGAGGCGGGCAGCGCGGGCAAGCCGGTCAAGCAGCAGGGCGGGCGCAAGGGCCGCGTGCTGACCGACACCGGCCGACGGCTCGCCCAGCTGCCGGTCGACCCGAGGCTGGGCCGAATGGTGCTGGAGGCCGACAGCAACGGCTGTGTGCGCGAGGTCATGGTGATCGCCGCCGCGCTCTCGCTCCAGGACCCGCGCGAGCGTCCGAGCGACAAGCAGCAGCAGGCCGACCAGCAGCACGCCCGCTTCCGGGACGAGACCAGCGATTTCCTCGCCTTCCTCAATCTGTGGCGGTACCTCAAGGAGCAGCAGCGCGAGCTGTCCAGCTCCGCCTTCCGCCGGATGTGCAGGGCCGAGTACCTGAACTACCTGCGGATACGCGAGTGGCAGGACATCTACGCCCAGTTGCGGCAGACCGCGCGGACCATGAAGGTCGAGCTCAACGAGGCGGACGCGGCCGACGACGCGATCCACCGCTCGCTGCTGGCCGGCATGCTGTCGCACATCGGCCTCAAGGACCCGGAGAAGAACGAGTACGGCGGCGCGCGCGGCGCCCGGTTCGCCGTCTTCCCCGGCTCCGCGCTCTTCAAGAAGCAGCCGCGCTGGCTGATGTCGGCCGAGCTGGTGGAGACCTCGCGGCTGTGGGCCCGGGTCAACGCGAAGATCGACCCCGACTGGATCGAGCCGATCGCCGGGCATCTGGTCAAGCGCACCTACAGCGAGCCGCACTGGGAGCAGAAGCAGGCCGCCGTGATGGCGTACGAGAAGGTCACGCTCTACGGCGTGCCGGTAGTCGCCCAGCGCAAGGTCAACTACGGCCGCATCGACCAGGAGACCAGCCGCGACCTGTTCATTCGCAACGCCCTGGTGGAGGGCGACTGGCGCAACCACCACCAGTTCTTCCAGGACAACCGCAAACTCCTGGGCGAGGTCGAGGAGTTGGAGCACCGCGCCCGCCGCCGCGACATCATGGTGGACGACGAGACGCTCTACGACTTCTACGACCAGCGCATCCCCGAGCAGATCGTCTCCGGCGCGCACTTCGACTCCTGGTGGAAGAGCAAGCGCCGGGAAGAACCCGATCTGCTGAACTTCGAGAAGTCCATGCTCATCAACGAGCGTGCCGGGGAGATCAGCCGGGCCGACTATCCGGACACCTGGCGGCAGGGCGCGCTCAAGCTGCGGGTGACCTACCAGTTCGAGCCCGGCGCGGACGCGGACGGCGTCACCGTGCACGTACCGCTCCAGGTCCTCAACCAGGTGCGGCCGGACGGTTTCGACTGGCAGATCCCCGGGCTGCGCGCCCAGGTCGTCACCGAGCTGATCCGCTCGCTGCCGAAGGCGATCCGCCGCAACTTCGTCCCGGCCCCGGACTTCGCCCGGCGCTTCCTGAAGCTGCTCGCCGACGCCGGCCAGGACCCGGCTGCGGCTCCCGCCGAGCCGCTGACGGCCGTGCTGTCCCGGGAGTTGGTGCGGCTGACCGGTGTGCGCTTCGACGCCGGGGACTTCGGCTGGGAGAAGGTGCCCGATCATCTCCGCGTCACCTTCCGGGTGGTGGACGAGCGGCGCCGCAAAGTCGGCCCCGACGCCGAGAGCAAGGACATCCAGACGCTCGTGCTGCGGTTCAAGCCCAAGGCGCAGGAGGCACTGACCCGGGCCTTCGAGGCGTCCGAGGTCCGTACTCGCACGAAGGGCCGCGCCGACGGCAAGCAGCCCGCGTCCGCCGAGGAGACGCCCGCACCCAGGCAGCGCACCGGTCTGACGTCCTGGACGATCGGCTCCCTGGAGCGCACGTTCGAGACCCGTCGCGCGGGCCAGCCGGTCAGGGCGTACCCGGCCGTGGTCGACGACGGCGAGAAGGCCGGGACCGTCTCGGTTCGCCTCTTCGACAGCGAGCAGGAGCAGTTGGCGGCGATGCGGGTCGGCACCCGCCGGCTGATCCTGCTCAACCTCCCCTCGGACCCGGCCAGATTCGCGCTCGGAAAGCTCGACAACCGGCAGAAGCTGGCGCTCTCCAGCACTCCGCACGGCAGCGTCCAGGCGCTCTTCGCCGACTGTGTGTCCGCCTCGGTCGACCGTCTGGTGGCGGTGCACGGCGGCCCGGCGTGGGACGAGGCCGCGTTCCGCAAGCTGTTCGACGCGGTGCGCGCGGACGTCGTGGACGCCACCCTGGGCGCCGTCGCCCAGGTGCGGGAGGTGCTGGCCGCCTGGCAGTCCTGCGAACGCCGCATGAAATCGCCGCCGTTGGTCTCCAGCACGACCCTCGCCCCCTCGGTGGCGGACGTGCGGGCCCAGCTGACCGCTCTCGTACCGCCCGGCTTCGTGACCGCGCACGGCGCCCGTCGTCTGCCCGATCTGCGGCGTTATCTGGTCGCCGCGGACCGGCGGTTGCAGCAGCTGCCCAACAACGCCCAGCGCGACGCCGCGCGGACGGCGAAGGTGGCGGAGATGCAGGACGAGTACGCCTGGCTGCTGGAGCAGTTCCCGCCCGACCGACCGGTGCCGGAGGCGGCCGGGGAGATCCGCTGGATGATCGAGGAGCTGCGGGTGAGCTACTTCGCGCACGCGCTCGGCACGGCGTATCCGGTGTCCGACAAGCGGATCGTGAAGGCCGTGGACGCCGCCGTCCCGGCCGCCCGGTGACCGGAACGGACCCCGCTCGGGAGGCCCGCTCGAACGGATTCGCGCCGGGCGGCTGACCTGCTGTACAGTCTGGTTTCGCGCCAAGGAAAGCGGCGCGAAACCTGGTCCTGTGGAGCAGCTTGGAGTGCTCGCCACCCTGTCAAGGTGGAGGCCGCGGGTTCAAATCCCGTCAGGACCGCATTACTGAGGGGCGTCTCGTTCGCGAGGCGCCCCTCAGGCGTGTACGGGCAGCCGCGCAGATCCGCTCGAACGGGCGCCCCGCACAGGCCGCACCCAGGGGTGTCGGACGGCCCCCGAACCCTCAACTGCGCGGTGTACGGACCGGGTTGGTCCGCTTCGTCCGTACGAGAGCTTCCACCCGCAGTCTTGACTCGGCTACGCAGCGCGAGTACCTCTGCTACCAGGAGGTGTCAGCATGGCGACAGCCCGGGGGCCCCGGCAGCACCGGCGGCACAGCACGAAGGCCCTGCTCCGCGCGCATCTGTCCGCCGCCGCGCGGCTCGGCCCGCACTCGACGCCGCGCTGCGCGGTCTGCCACAGACTGCGCCGCCTGGCGGCCGAGCATCCCGTCGAGCCGTTCGGGTCGGCCGTGCCCTTCGTGCCGGCCACCCCGCCCGCGCCCTCCGCCCGCCTCGACGCGCCCGGCCGCGGCCCGGAGCCCGCACCGCGGCAGCCCGAACCACCCGCCCTCCCCGGCGACTTCGAGCCTCGCGAGCCCGGTGCCGACGGGCAACGGGTCGGCGGCTCAGCACCTCGCGAGCCCGGCGCCGGCGGGTCCGAGCCTCGCGAAACCGGGCGGCGCGAACCCCGGGCCGCCGGGCCCGTCGGCACCGCCCAACCCGTGCTGCCCGCAGGGCAGTCGGAGCCCACGGGTCCGCGCGGACCCGCGCAGCCGCCCGCCGTCACCCGCGGGCCGACAACCCTCGGCGAGGAGAGCGGAACGCGCGACCGGCACTCCGGCAGCCTCGTCGACGCCGTGCGGTTCACCGCTCCGCATCCGGCCGACACCGCACCACTCGCCGAGATACCGGCCGTCCACCCCCTACGGCCCTCTGCTCCCGCCCTGACCTCTCCCCGGGGAGCGGACGACTCCACGACCGCGGAGGCCGCCACAGCGGCCGTACGCGCCACACAGGAGCCGTACGGATCACGGGGCGCCTGACGGCCCGTACGGCGCCGTGCACGCGACTCCACGCACCGCCGTGCTCCGCCGAGCGCGCACCCCGCCACCCGCTCACCCCGGGAGGGAGCAGTGCGTTGACCGCGCAGGAGCGGTCCCGGACGCGCGGTCGGTCGGCAGCACGACGAACCGGCCGTCGAACCGGTCTCGAACGCCGGCGCGTCGCGGGCGACTCGACGCGAAAGTGATGGAAGCATCAACTACCGCCGCACAGTGGCGCATTACCGCAGGGTAGGTATCACGGCAAGTCGAAGAAATGTGACGTGACTCACTCAACCCCGAAGGCAACTGGGGGAGTTTATGCCGTTCCTGCGCCGAGTCAATTTAATATGTGCAATTTCACCGATGGTTGAGAACGCCCACCGAAACCCCCACACACCCGACCCGCCGGCCTCCCCGGCCGTCACCGCCGTACCGCCCGGCAGCCGCCCGGAGCACTGAGCCGCGAACCGGCACTCTTCTCCGGAGCCCACCTCGCGAGCATCGCACCGACCGTCGGACGCCCGTCCCGGCAGCCCATCCGGCGCCCCCGACCGGCCCCCGGAAACGACGATCGCGCCGAACCCGGCGGAGTCCGACGCGATCACAACGAAGTGCCGCATGGGGACGGCTACTTGTCGTCACTGCTGAGTGACGCCCCCGGGAAAGCCCGAAAACGCCCGTTCTATGCGATTGTTCAGGCCTCGCTGCGCTGCTGCGGGATCCCCGCCAGCAGTGCACGCACCTCCGCCTCGCGGTAGCGGCGGTGCCCGCCGAGCGTACGAATCGACGTGAGCTTGCCTGCCTTTGCCCAGCGCGTGACCGTCTTCGGGTCGACGCGGAACATCGTGGCAACCTCAGCCGGAGTCAACAGCGGCTCGGCATCAGGGGTGCGAGCGGTCATGAGCGGCCTCCTCGGGAGAACCGAACCAATGCGGTTCTTTCCTCTAAATTCTGCACCTTGACCTGTGATGCCCGAAAAGGCGCCCACAGGTCGAGTCGGTTATAGGACGAACGGCTTGTCCTCGGCACTACAACTACACCATCCGTCCAGCCGCGTCGGGCCAAACCGATGGAATTGCCCCCTCTTGCAATCAACCTCCACGGAACCCGACGGACCGTGCCACAACGGACAGTCACAGGGCCGTGACAATCCGTCATAATCCTTGACGAGGCGTCACAGGAGCGCGCAAGTAGTGCAATGCCGAAGTATCCGCCCGCAGTTGGGCGGAAGGAGGCCGTCCAGGACTCCTTGTCCTATTTTGACACGAGGGGTGGGCTTGAGAGCAAGGGGGTCTTTGTGCAATCCATCACTGAGTGCGAGATTTGACCGGTAATAGCCGGTTGATCCCCAAGGGAGACTTCCCAGTTGGGGAGCGGTCTCAACTCCCCCTGACCCTCATTCAGTGACCGTGGTCACACCAGCCCCACGGTTACCCACAACGCTCCCCCGGCACGCAGGTCCCCCGACCTCTCCGCGCCGCCCATACTGCCTGTGCCGCCCGTACTGCCTGTGCTGCCCTTACTGCCTGTGCTGCCCTTACTGCCTACTGCTGTGATGCCCTTACCGCTGGTGCCACCCGTGCTCCCGGTGCCACCCGTACCGCCGAACGCACAGTGCCCGATCCGTGCGTCGCACCGCACGGGCACCCGGCGTCGAGGCGCTAGCTGGCGAACTGCCGCAGCTGCACCGAGCGCCAACGCTCGGCAAGCCCCTCGTACAGCTCGCCCGCCCGTGCCTCGTCGCCCTCGCGGAGCGCGTCCAGCCCCTCGTCCGCCTCGGCCGCCGAGTGATCGGAGGCGAGCTGGTCCTCGGGAATGATGTGGACCAGCCCCCCGTAATCCAGCTCGACGAGCGAACGCGGGTGGAAGTCCTCGAGCCAACGCCCCACATCTACCAGCCCGTCGACCAGCGGACCCTCCTCCAGTTCTGCGCGGAGGAGCTTCAACGCCCGAGCGATACGACGCCTGGCCTGAACCATCGGTGTGCGATAGCGCAGCTGAAGACCTTCCGGCGTCTTCCCGAATTCACGCTCTTCATCCCTGAAAAACAGAAACCATCTGATCGGCACGTGCCACAGGGCCGTACGGATCCACGGACGGGCGTCCGTGTGCTGCGGGTCGCGCCGGCGCCAGCTGTCGTAGTCGGCGCTCGCGCGCTCCCGCAGGGAAGGCGGCATCGCCAGGTCCAGCACCGGCTGCGGCAGCTCGCTGCCCGCCTCCGCCAGCGCCTGCCAGCCGCGCAACCTGGTGCGCCAGGGGCAGACGCACACCACCCCGTCCACCTCCGCGACGAACGCGTCCGCGCTCTCCCGCGCCTGCACCAGCACGGGCGGCACTGCGGCCAGCGCGGTGAGCGCCCCGCGCAGCTCGTCCTGGACGCCGGGCCGGTCGGTGCGCTTGGCGTAGCGGGTCCAGTGGCTGCGTTCGGGCTCGGGAAAGGCCGCCAGCGGCTCGTACACCCGCAGATAGGACGTGTACGGGACGGTGACTGCCGTCGACGGGGACACAGGTGCTCCCTTGCATCTCGTGAGCCTTCGGGCGGTTGCCGGAGGCCGCTGTGAAAGTGCGCCCGGCTGTCTCTGATGGTGACACCCGGGCTCTCTCGCGCCCGTGAAGTCGTACTCTGCTGCTCAACAGACCCTCCCCACCCGCAGGAGGGTGTCAATCGCGACTACAGGAGTCACCACCGTGACTGACGTACGTCCCTCCGTCAGCGTCGACGGAGTCATGCAGACCCTCTTCCGATCGGAGCAGGGCGGCCACGAACAGGTCGTGCTCTGCCAGGACCGCAGGAGTGGGCTCAAGGCGGTCATCGCCATCCACTCCACCGCCCTCGGGCCCGCCCTCGGCGGCACCCGCTTCCACGCCTACGCGGACCACTCGCTGCCCGAGGAGGCAGCCACCCTGGACGCCCTCAATCTCGCCCGCGGCATGTCGTACAAGAACGCCATGGCCGGGCTGGAGCACGGCGGCGGCAAAGCCGTGATCATCGGTGACCCGGACGTCCTGAAGTCCGAGGAACTCCTGCTGGCGTACGGCCGGTTCATCTCCTCCCTCGGCGGTCGCTATGTGACCGCCTGCGACGTCGGCACCTACGTGCAGGACATGGACGTGGTGGCCCGCGAGTGCCGCTGGACCACCGGCCGCTCCCCCGAGAACGGCGGCGCCGGCGACTCCTCCGTGCTGACCTCCTTCGGCGTCTTCCAGGGCATGCGCGCCAGCGCTCAGCGCCTGTGGGGAGCCCCGACACTGCGCGGCCGCACCGTGGGCGTGGCCGGGGTCGGCAAGGTCGGCAGGCTGCTGGTCGACCTCCTGATCGAGGACGGCGCCGAGGTCGTCGTCACCGACGTCCGCGGGGAGTCCGTCGACCGCGTACGGGCCTCGCATCCGCAGGTCACCGTCGCGGCCTCGACCGAGGCGCTGATCCGCACCGAGGGGCTGGACGTCTACGCACCCTGTGCGCTCGGCGGTGCGCTCGACGACGCGACCGTTCCGGTGCTCACCGCCAAAGCGGTCTGCGGAGCGGCGAACAACCAGCTCGCCCACCCCGGCGTCGAGAAGGACCTCGCCGACCGGGGCATCCTCTACGCCCCCGACTACGTCGTGAACGCGGGCGGCGTCATCCAGGTCGCCGACGAACTGAACGGCTTCGACTTCGCGCGTGCGAAGGAGAAGGCGACGAAGATCTACGACACCACCCTGGAGATCTTCGAGCGCGCGGCGGGCGACGGGGTGCCGCCCGCGGTCGCCGCCGACCGGATCGCCGAACAGCGCATGGCCGCAGCACGCGGCTGACCGCCTCTGCCGTCGTGCGGCGCACCCCGCACCGCACGACGGCGGCTCCGCTCCCCCGCCCGGCCCGACGGCCGCCGAACGCCCGGGCTGCCGAGCGGGAGAGCCGCGACGCGGGGTCGAAGGGCCGCCGACAGCGCACCTGCCGAGCACGCCCGGAGAAACGTCACCGTCAGTGACGACTCACGGAGAGACATCCCTCACCACCCCCCTGTGGGACACGCGGCATCAAGAAGGTAAAATCGCCGTTGACCAGCGAAAAAATGGTCAATGGATGGTGCGGTCACCTGTCGGGTCGCGCGTGCGGCGTACCGTACGGCGGCGGAAACAGGTACCGTTGAAGTTCTAGAGCCGGGCTCTCACTGAGGGTCCGCTCTCCACTGTGAACGCGTGTCAAGACTCTGGGGCCGTCGAGCCCCGTCGTTGAGGGGGTCGAGCCATGGGGCGCGGCCGGGCCAAGGCCAAGCAGACGAAGGTCGCCCGCC
This sequence comes from Streptomyces tardus, assembly GCF_018101125.2. Classification (GTDB taxonomy): domain Bacteria; phylum Actinomycetota; class Actinomycetes; order Streptomycetales; family Streptomycetaceae; genus Streptomyces; species Streptomyces tardus. The sequence goes on from NZ_JAELVF020000001.1 coordinate 1,744,405, forward strand.
AGCTGAAGTACAACAGCGGCGGGACTGACCTCTCGCGTCTGGCCGAAGAGCTGGGCGCAAATCCGCCGGCGCAGCAGCCGCCGAACGGTGAGCCGCTTGAAGAGGAAGAGGACGACCCGTACGCGCGGTACGCCGAGCGTTACAACGGGGACGACGACGAGGGCGAGAGCGACAGCTCTTCCGCTCGACGACGTCAGGCTTGACGCACGGCTTGTCCATGCGCAGGCGTTCGTCCTGATCGCGCACGTACCCGGTCCGGGTTTTCCCGGGGCCGGGTTTTGTGCTGCTCGGCGCCGGACTGAGTGCCAAGGGCCGGGGCTTTCGCCGCCGCGCCTCCGAGGCCTGGCTCAGGGGGCGCCGCGCGCGGCCGACGGGGCCGTACGCCACAGCGCCCGCGGCGCGCCCTCAGACGCGTACACAGGGCGCGCGGGGGCCGGGTCGGGTGGGTAGGGGTCGACGGTGGCGCGCGGCTGTCACCGGGGTGAACCGACGGTCAACCGCACGCATCGGGATCGGGCACTCGTCCGGGCGGTTTCCGACAGAGGCCGGGTGCCGAGCGGGTCGGCGCCGGGCCGCGTCGGACCGGCGCCCGCCCCGGCGGATCAGCTCGCGTAGTCCCCGGTGAGGACGACCGGCTCATCGCCTTCACGCTCCGTGACCTCGCCCGCGACCCAGGCGTCGAGGCCGCGGTCCGCGCAGGTCGCCAGCGCCACGTCGACCGAGTCCGCGGGGACGATGGCCATCATCCCGACGCCCATGTTCAACGTCCGTTCCAGGTCCGGCCTGGCGACGCTGCCGAGCTCCGCGACCGTGCCGAACACCGGGGCCGGCGCCCAGGTGCCGCGATCGACGGTGGCACGCAGCCCGTCGGGCACGACTCGGGCCAGATTGGCCGCGAGCCCGCCGCCGGTGATGTGCGAGTACGCGTGTACCTCGGCCGTACGTGCCAGGGCGAGGCAGTCCAGCGAGTAGATCCGGGTCGGCTCCAGCAGCTCCTCGCCGAGCGTCCGGCCGAACTCCGGCACCTCGCGGTCCAGCGCCCAGCCGGCCCGCTCCAGGAAGACCTTGCGGACCAGTGAGTAACCGTTGGAGTGCAGACCCGAGGAGGCCATCGCGATCACCGCGTCGCCACTGCGAACGCGGTCGGCGCCCAGCAGCCGGTCCGCCTCGACCACGCCGGTGCCCGCGCCCGCCACGTCGTACTCGTCCTCGCCGAGCAGGCCGGGGTGCTCGGCGGTCTCGCCGCCGACCAGCGCGCAGCCGGCGAGGACGCAGCCCTCGGCGATGCCCTTGACGATCGCGGCGACCCGCTCGGGACGGACCTTGCCGACGCAGATGTAGTCCGTCATGAAGAGCGGCTCGGCGCCGCAGACCACGAGGTCGTCGACGACCATGGCGACCAGGTCGTGTCCGATGGTGTCGTGGACGTCCATCGCCTGGGCAACGGCGACCTTGGTGCCGACGCCGTCGGTCGCCGAGGCGAGCAGCGGGCGCTCGTACCGCTTCAGGGCCGAGACGTCGAAGAGGCCGGCGAACCCGCCGAGTCCGCCGAGGGACTCGGGGCGCTGCGCCTTCCCCACCCACTTCTTCATCAGCTCGACGGCGCGGTCGCCGGCTTCGATGTCGACTCCGGCGCTCTCGTAGGTGATCGGTGCGCCTGCGGTCTCAGTCATGTCTCTCCGTCGCGGGATTCGCGGGGTGCGCGGTTTTCACGGTGTCGCCGCGGGGTCGCGGGATTCGCGGGCTACGGCCGGCGCAGGGCGTCCGCACCGCCCGGACCGGTGAGCAGGGTCTGCACGCCGTCCACGTCCGGCCGGGAGCCGGAACGCCGCTCGTCGTCGGACTCCAGCACCTGCTTGCCGAGAAGCCCGGGGTCGGGCAGCTCCATCGGGTACTCGCCGTCGAAGCAGGCCCGGCAGAGCTTGGGCTTGTCGATCGCGGTGGCCTCGATCATGCCGTCGATGGAGATGTAGCGGAGCGAGTCGGCGCCGAGGGAGCTGCCGATCTCGTCGACGCTCAGGCCGTTGGCGATGAGCTCCGCGCGGGTGGCGAAGTCGATGCCGAAGAAGCACGGCCATTTGATCGGCGGCGAGGAGATGCGTACGTGCACCTCGGCCGCGCCGGCCTCGCGGAGCATCCGGACCAGCGCGCGCTGGGTGTTGCCGCGCACGATCGAGTCGTCGACGACGACCAGCCGCTTGCCGCGGATGACTTCCTTGAGCGGGTTGAGCTTCAACCGGATACCGAGCTGGCGGATGGTCTGCGAGGGCTGGATGAAGGTCCGGCCGACGTAGGAGTTCTTCACCAGACCGGCGCCGAAGGGAATGCCACTCGCCTCGGCGTAGCCGATGGCGGCGGGGGTGCCGGACTCCGGGGTCGCTATGACCAGATCGGCGTCGGCCGGGGCCTCGGCGGCCAGCCGGCGGCCCATCTCCACTCGGGACAGATGGACGTTGCGGCCCGCGATGTCGGTGTCGGGCCGGGCGAGGTACACGTACTCGAAGACGCAGCCCTTCGGCCGGGCCTCGGCGAACCGGCTGCTGCGCAGTCCGTCCTCGTCGATGGCGATGAGCTCTCCGGGCTCGATCTCGCGGATCACCGAGGCGCCCACGATGTCCAGGGCCGCGGTCTCGCTCGCCACCACCCAGCCGCGCTCCAACCGGCCGAGCACCAGCGGGCGTACGCCCTGCGGGTCGCGGGCGGCGTAGAGCGTGTGCTCGTCCATGAAGACGAAGGAGAAGGCGCCCTTGACGTTCGGCAGGACCAGCGGTGCGGCCTGCTCGACGGTCAGCGGCTTGCCGTCCTCGTCCGTCTGCCCGGCCAGCAGCGCGGTGACCAGGTCGGTGTCGTTGGTCGCGGCGACCCGGCCGCCCCGCGAGGAGCGGCCGCCGCCGGGGCCCTCCGCGAGCTCGGCCACCTGCTCGGCGAGCTCGACGGTGTTGACGAGATTGCCGTTGTGGCCGAGCGCGAGGGAACCGTGGCCCGTCGCACGGAAGGTGGGCTGGGCGTTCTCCCAGACCGAGGCGCCGGTCGTCGAGTAGCGGGCGTGGCCCACGGCGATATGGCCGCGGAGCGAGCCCAGCGAGGTCTCGTCGAACACCTGGGAGACCAGGCCCATGTCCTTGAAGACGAGGATCTGCGAGCCGTTGCTCACCGCGATGCCCGCGGACTCCTGTCCCCGGTGCTGCAGCGCGTACAGCCCGAAATAGGCGAGTTTGGCGACCGCCTCACCCGGCGCCCAGACACCGAAGACGCCGCAGGCGTCTTGGGGGCCCTTCTCTCCGGGGAGCAGGTCGTGGTTGAGTCGTCCGTCACCACGTGGCACGTTCACGAGTCTAGACCGACCGCCGCGCTGCTCCGAACCGGGGACCCGGGCGTACGGCCGTGACCTGCGAAGCGGCAGATTCGTACGAGAGGTAGCTCACCGTCTGGATGTGTTTTTCACCAGTACGGGTCCGGATCCGGCGTGCGCGACGCCGTCGGACCGCCTTTCCGCCGCCTCCCGTCACGGGGCCGCACCCGGTCAGTGCATCACCGGCAGGTGGTCGGTGAGGTCGGCACGGTTGCCGCTGGCGGTGACGGCGCCGGCGGCGACCGCCCGTTTCCAGTCGACCCGGCCGGTGGCGAGACGGATCCAGGTCAGCGGGTCGGTCTCCACGGTGTTGGGCGGGGTGCCGCGGGTGTGCCGGGGGCCCAGTACGCACTGCACCACGGCGAAGGGCGGCACCCGCACCTCCACGGAGGCGCCGGGCGCACGGACGGCGAGCGCGTCGGCGAGGACTCGTACGGTCGTCGCGAGGGCGTACCGGTCGAGTGTGAGCGGGTGGCGGGTGGCGCGTGCCAAGTCGTCGCAGTGAGCGATGAGTTCGACGAGCCTGGTGAGGGTGAAGTCCAGAGCGCGCATCGCGCCGAAGCGGTGCGGCAGCAGCACGTCCTCGCGCACGGCGGTCTCCAGCACGGGGTCGAGCTCGGCGACGGCCTCGTCGATCGCCTCCCTGGCGTCCGTACGCGCCGCGGCCTGGTCGCGGGTGCGGCGGTCGAGCTCGTCGGCGATGGGGCCGGTGGAGCTGATCCAGTCGGTGAGCCCGACCTCCGCCCGCTGCGCCGCGGGGGCCGGCTCGGCCAGCAGCCGGGGCAGGGCGTCGATCTGGCCCGCGATGTGCACCAGCAGCCGGTGGACGTCCCAGCCGGCCAACCCGGTCTGCGCGCCCAGCTGTTCGGACGTCAGCTGATGGGCGGCGTTGCGCACCGTCTCCACCTGCGCGACGAGTGCGTTACGTACCCGAATCGGGTCATAGCTGCGGGATGTACGACGTGCGGGAGGCATGCCAGGAGGGTAACGGGCATGTAGCGGCTTTCTCCTGCCATAGGCGGGAAGCGCGGGCTGTGCCAGGATTCCGGGCATGAGTAATGCGGAGCGCTACCTCGCCGAGGACGAAGCGCTGGTGTACCAGACCCGTCAGCACTGGACGGAGATGGTCAGCGAGTTCATCGTCCTGTGTCTGATCTGGATCATCGCCGGCGCACTGCTGTGGGTGGTGCCGGGCAGCGAGGACTGGAGTGACATCGCGGGGTACGTGGTGCTGGGCGGGGCGGTGATCGCCTCTCTGTGGTTCTGGCTGATCCCGCTGCTGAAGTTCCGCAGCACGCTCTACATCCTCACCACCAAACGGCTGCACAAGCGGACCGGGTTCCTGACCAAGACCGGGCGGAGCATTCCGCTCTCGCGCGTCAACGACGTCTCGTTCAAGGCGTCGCTGTGGGAGCGGATACTGCGACAGGGCACGCTCAACATCCAGTCCGCCTCCGAGCAGGGCATGATGACGCTGAGGCACGTGCCGGACCCCGAGGGGTTCAAGGGCTTGATCTACCGGCAGATCGACGAGGAGCAGCGCAGTCAGCAGATGGGCTACGGCCCCGGGCCCGGCGGCTACGGCCCCGGGCCCGGCGGGTACGGCCCCGGGCCGGGCGGCCCCGGCGGCATGATGCCGCCCGCATACTGACCGCGACCGCACACAGCGTCACGGCAGCCACGGCTACGGCACGCGCCGCAACGCACGAAGCGGGCCCGGCCTTCGGATTCCGAAGGCCGGGCCCGCTCGCCGTGTGCACCGCGTGCGCCGGTGCGCCTTGCGCGTCGGCTCAGCCGAAGAGGGCCGGGATGGTCTCCCGGTGCGCGGTGCGCAGCTCGCTCAGCGGGATGCTGAACTGCCCCTGGAGCTCGACCTCTTCGCCGTCGACGACGCCGATGCGCGTCACCGGCAGGCCCCGGGCCCCGCACATGTCGTTGAACCTGACCTCCTCGCTGCGCGGCACCGCGACCACGGCGCGGCCCTGCGACTCGGAGAAGAGCAGGACGAACGGGTCGATCCCGTCCGGCACGACCAGCCGCGCGCCCTTGCCGCCCTTGAGGCAGGACTCGACCACGGCCTGTACGAGGCCGCCGTCGCTCAGATCGTGGGCGGCGTCGATCATGCCGTCCCGGGAGGCGGAGACCAGGATCTCGCCGAGCAGCCGCTCGCGCTCCAGGTCCACCGCGGGCGGCATCCCGCCCAGGTGGTCGTGGACGACCTGGGACCAGGCGGATCCGCCGAGCTCCTCGCGGGTGTCGCCGAGCAGGTAGAGCAGCTGGCCCTCCTGCGCGAAGGCGATCGGGGTGCGCCGGGTGACGTCGTCGATCACGCCGAGCACACCGACCACCGGGGTCGGGTGGACGGCGGTCTCGCCGGTCTGGTTGTACAGCGAGACGTTGCCGCCGGTGACCGGGGTGCCCAACTGCCGGCAGCCGTCGGCCAGGCCGCGGATGGCCTCGACGAACTGCCACATCACGTCCGGGTCCTCGGGGGAGCCGAAGTTCAGGCAGTCGGTGATGGCCAGCGGCTCGGCGCCGGTGGCGGCCACGTTGCGGTACGCCTCGGAGAGCGCCAGCTGCGCCCCGGTGTACGGGTCGAGCTTCGCGTAGCGCCCGTTGCCGTCGGTGGCGAGCGCGACTCCGAGGTTGGTCTCCTCGTCGACCCGGATCATGCCGGCGTCCTCGCGCTGGGCGAGCACGGTGTTGCCCTGGACGAGGTGGTCGTACTGGCTGGTGATCCAGCTCTTGTCGGCCTGGTTGGGCGAGGCGACCAGCCGCAGCACCTGCTCCCGCAGCTCCTTGCCGTCGACCGGCCTGGGCAGCTTCCCGGCGTCGTCCGCCTGGAGGGCGTCCTGCCAGGAGGGACGGGCGTACGGGCGCTGGTAGACCGGGCCCTCGTGGGCGACCGTACGGGGGTCGACGTCGACGATCTTCTCGCCGTGCCAGTAGATCTCCAGCCGGTCGCCGTCGGTGACCTCGCCGACGACGGTGGCGGTGACGTCCCACTTCTCGCAGATCGCGAGGAAGCGCTCGACCTTCGAGGGCTCGACGACCGCGCACATGCGCTCCTGCGACTCGCTCATGAGGATCTCCTCGGGCGAGAGCGTGGAGTCGCGCAGCGGTACGTCGTCCAGCTCGACGCGCATGCCGCCCGAGCCGTTGGACGCCAACTCGCTGGTGGCGCAGGAGAGTCCGGCGGCGCCGAGGTCCTGGATGCCGACCACCAGGCGCTCGGCGAACGCCTCCAGGGTGCACTCGATGAGGAGCTTCTCCTGGAAGGGGTCGCCGACCTGCACCGCGGGGCGCTTGGCGGGCTTTCCGGAGCTGTCCTCGAAGGTCTCCGAGGCCAGGATAGAAGCGCCGCCGATGCCGTCGCCGCCGGTGCGGGCGCCGTAGAGGATGACCTTGTTGCCGGTGCCCGCGGCCTTGGCGAGGTGGATGTCCTCGTGCCGCATCACGCCGATGGCGCCGGCGTTGACCAGCGGGTTGCCCTGGTAGCAGGAGTCGAAGACGACCTCGCCGCCGATGTTGGGCAGGCCCAGGCAGTTGCCGTAGCCGCCGATGCCGGCGACCACACCGCTCACCACGCGGCGGGTGTCGGGGTGCTCGGGGGCGCCGAAGCGCAGCGGGTCGACGACGGCGACCGGACGGGCGCCCATCGCGATGATGTCGCGCACGATGCCGCCGACGCCGGTGGCCGCGCCCTGGTAGGGCTCGACGTAGGACGGGTGGTTGTGCGACTCGACCTTGAAGGTGACCGCGTAGCCCTGGCCGATGTCGACGACGCCGGCGTTCTCGCCGATGCCGACGAGGAGGGCGTCAGAGTGCGGGGCCTTCTCGCCGAACTGGCGCAGATGCGCCTTGCTCGACTTGTACGAGCAGTGCTCGGACCACATGACGGAGTACATGGCGAGTTCGGCACCGGTGGGACGGCGGCCGAGGATCTCGCGCACCCTCGCGTACTCGTCCTCCTTCAGGCCGAGTTCGGCCCAGGGAAGCTCGGTGTCCGGGGTGGCGGCGGCGTGCTCGGTCGTGTCGAGCCTCGACGCCTGCGGCGGGGCAGGAGTCTGCGGCGGGGCAGGGGTCCGCGGCGCGGAACTGTGGATGTCGGAACTCATCAGGCGTGGACCATCTTCTTGAGCGTCGTGATCGCCGAGGTGAAGAAGCCGAGCCCCTCGGTCGTCGGTCCGGTGAGGGACTCGACCGCGTGCTCGGGGTGCGGCATCAGCCCGACGACGTTGCCCGCCGCGTTGGTGATGCCGGCGATGTCGCGACGGGAGCCGTTGGGGTTGCCGTCGAGGTAGCGGAAGACCACGCGGCCCTCGGCCTCCAGCTCGTCCAGCGTGCGCTCGTCGGCGACGTAGCCGCCCTCGCCGTTCTTCAGCGGAACGGTGATCTCCTGGCCGGCCGAGTAGTCGACGGTCCAGGCGGTGTCGGCGTTCTCCACCCGCAGCTTCTGGTCGCGGCAGACGAAGTGCATGTGGTCGTTGCGGGTCAGCGCCCCCGGCAGCAGGTGCGATTCGCACAGCACCTGGAAGCCGTTGCAGATTCCGAGGACCGGCATCCCGGCCCGAGCCTGCTCGAGGATCGTCTGCATCACGGGTGAAAAGCGGGCGATCGCGCCGCAGCGCAGATAGTCGCCGTAGCTGAATCCACCCGGCAGGACGATCGCGTCCACCTGGTGCAGGCTCGTGTCCCGATGCCACAGGGACACCGGTTCTGCACCCGCGATACGCACCGCGCGAAGTGCGTCCTTGTCGTCGAGAGAACCGGGGAAGGTGACGACGCCAATGCGTGCCGTCATGCGGTGGCCGTCTCTTCCTCGAGCTCTTCCACGCGGACCGTGAAGTCCTCGATCACGGTGTTGGCGAGGAAGGTCTCGGCCAACTCGTTGATACGGGCGAGGGCGGCGTCGTCGACGGGGCCCTCCACCTCGAGCTCGAAGCGCTTTCCTTGGCGGACGTCCGCGATGCCCTCGAATCCGAGGCGCGGCAGCGCACGCTGCACCGCCTGGCCCTGCGGGTCGAGGATCTCCGGCTTGAGCATGACGTCGACTACGACGCGAGCCACAGGTACTCCTGGTGATCTTGATGCTTGGTTGCCCATGGCCTCGTTTGCCTCCGGGCACAGCGCCCTTCGACTCCCCAGGCTGCGCGTTCAGCGTACCCGCCGGGATTTTCTACGCGAGTAGATATGGTCTCGACATGATCACGGGCAGATATCGGGACTCGATTAACGACACCCGGAAGAGGCAGCGAATGCCGACTCCTGAGATTACCCCTGCACTTGGGGGTGAATTTGGTCGTCGTTTCATGCAAGGATTGTCGCGTCAGAAAGAAATGAGCGGCCCGCTCTGCAGACGTACTCCATGCAAAGTCGTATCGCCGCACCGCAGCGTGGTGTTCGCCGATCGATTACCCGACGGCGTTCCTCCCGAAAGGACCGATATTCGTGGCACAGCGCGTCGTAGTGACTCTTGCCGATGACATCGACGGCGGCGAGGCGTCCGAGACGGTCACCTTCGGCCTCGACGGGAAGGTCTACGAGATCGACCTGAGCAAGGACAACGCCAAGCGGCTGCGCGGCGCCCTCGCTCCGTACGTGCGGTCCGGCCGGAAGAAGACGCGGTCCGGCAAGGCGTACACCCGCACCGCCGTCGCACCCGACCCGCGCGCCGTCCGCGCCTGGGCCCAGTCCAACGGCCACGAGGTACCGGCCCGCGGTCGCATCCCGTCCAAGGTCTACGAGGCGTTCAGGGCCGCGAGTTGACCGTCGGCGGCCCGTCCGGGGCAGTCGGTCGCAAGCCGTGCGGCAACCGACTTGCAATGCACCCCGGGTGATCCGCTAGAGTCTGGAACGCACCGCGAGAGCGGGCACCGGCCCACCGGGGCGGAGCCCGGGACCGCAGGTCGTGCGGGTGTAGCTCAGTAGTAGAGCGCCCTCTTTCCAAGGGGGAGGCGCAGTGTGCGATTCCTGTCACCCGCTCAAGCCGCTCAAATGGCCTGTTCGATCAGGTAGAGTGGCAGCTGCACCACCGGCGTGAGTCGCGTGGAGTGCGGACGTAGCTCAGCTGGTAGAGCGCAACCTTGCCAAGGTTGAGGTCGCCGGTTCGAACCCGGTCGTCCGCTCAAAACCAAAGGAACCCGATCTTCGGATCGGGTTCCTTTGTGTCTGTCCACAGCCGTGAAACTCTCCGTTCATCAAATGCGCCCACTCCGTCCCGCGCTTCTTCACCGCCGGCGACGGTAAGCCACCACGATCAGCACGAAAGGACGAACTTTCCCATGAGCATGACCTGGTTCATCTTCCTTGTCGGTGTAGTGGTGGCCGCTTATGTCTTGCTCAGCGGAGCCGGCCGCCAACGCGAGGACGACGACCGGCGCCGCTGACCCCCGGGGACTGACACGAGTCACCCGGTCCGTGTGACGGATGTCAGATCAGCTCGTGACAGCAGGCACTGCCCCGGCGCCGCACCGGCCGCGACGCTGGAGGCATGACACACACCGAGCAAGTCATCGAGGTCAGCGGCCTTCGTCGACGGTACGGACCGTCGGGCGAGGCCGGCTACGAAGCGGTCCGCGGCATCGACCTGAACGTCGGCCGGGGTGAGCTCTTCGCACTGCTGGGCACCAACGGTGCGGGCAAGACCTCCACGGTCGAACTGCTGGAGGGCCTGGAGAAGCCGACCGCCGGAGAGATCCGGGTGCTGGGCCACGATCCGTACCGCGAGCGCAGCCGGGTACGGCCGCGTACCGGGACGATGCTCCAGGAGGGCGGCTTCCCCTCCGAACTGACGGTCGCCGAGACCGCCCGGATGTGGGCGGGGCTCACCAGCAGGGCCCGTCCGACGGACGAGGTCCTGGAGCTGGTGGGCCTCTCCCACCGCCGTGACGTACGGGTCAAGCTCCTCTCCGGCGGTGAGCGCCGCCGGCTCGACCTGGGGCTGGCCGTCATGGGCAGGCCCGAGGTGCTCTTCCTGGATGAGCCGACCACCGGTATGGACGCCGAAGGCCGCGCGGACACCTGGAAGTTGGTGCGCGAGCTCAAGGAACAGGGCACCACGGTGCTGCTCACCACGCACTACCTGGAAGAGGCCGAGCGCCTCGCCGACCAGCTGGCGATCATGCACAAGGGACGGATCGTCGCCGCCGGCACCCCCGCCGAGGTGGTCGCCAACCAGCCCGCACGCATCCGCTTCACCCTGCCGGCGCACGTGGCTCCGGCCCGGCTGCCGCTGACGCTGCCGGTCGCCGTCGAGGGACGTCGTGCCGAGGTCCGCACCCAGCACCTCCAGCAGTCACTGACGATCCTGCTCGGCTGGGCGTCGGACGAGGGTGTCGAACTGGCCGATCTGGACGCACGTTCCGCCTCGCTGGAGGAGGCGTTCCTGTCGCTGGCCCGGCAGGGCGACGAACTGCGCTTCGAGGGCGGCGGCGCGAACGGCGACGCCGCGGACAACGACGGAATGGCGTGGGCCGCGGGCCCGCAGGACGGGGTGAGGGCATGACCACGGCGACAGTGGCACACGGCCGCGTTTCGACACTGAGCAGGATCACGGCGCTGGGGCGGGCGGAACTGACGCTCCTGCTGCGGAGCAAGGCGTCACTGTTCACGGTCCTGTTCCTGCCGGTCATCTTCACCTTCGCGATGCGGCAGCCGGCCGACGAACTGGACCTGGCCGGCACCGGTCTGACGGTCGGTACGGTGCTGGTGCCGGCGTCGATCGGCTTCGTGCTGATCTTCGCGGTGTACTCCAACCTCGTCGGCGTCTACGTGGCACGGCGCGAGGAGCTGGTGCTCAAACGGCTGCGGACCGGCGAGGCGAACGACGCCGAGCTGCTGTCGGCCAACGCACTGCCCTCGATGATCGTGGCACTGGTGCAGTCCGTACTGCTGCTGGTGGGCGGCGCGGCCGTACTAGACCTGGAGGCGCCGCAGCGGTTCGACCTGGTGGTGGTCGGCGTACTGCTCGGCCTGGTGATGATGTCGGCGCTCGCCGCGCTCTCCTCCCGGTTCGCCGGTACGACGGAGTCGGCCCAGCTGATCCCGCTGCCGATGATGATGGTGAGCATGCTCGGTTCCGGCGTCTTCGTACCGCTGGAGGTCCTGCCGGACCGCCTTGCCGAGATCTGCCGCTTCCTCCCGCTGAGCCCGGTCATGGAACTGGTCCGCGGCGGCTGGGCCGGAACCCTGGAGGGCGGCGACATCGCAGCCGCGCTGGTGATCGGTCTGGCCTGGGCAGTCGGCTCGGTGTTGGCTGTACGCCGGTGGTTCCGCTGGGAGCCGCGCAGCTAGGGTCTGCCGGCACGGTGACGCGGACGGCGACGGAGCAGCAGGGAGTGGGACGCGTGGCGGCGAAGAGGTTGACGGCCTGGTGGGACCGGAAGAGCGATCCGGACCGGATCGAGCTCTACACCCGGTGGACCTTCAACTTCTTCGCCCTGATGGAGGTGCTGGTCGGCTTCAGCCTCGCGGTGGTCGTCGAGCCGCGCTGGGGGATCGGCGTCGTCTGCCTGCTCGTTGTCGCCCACGCGGCGCTCTGTCAGATCACCAGCAGGCAGTGCCTCGACTGGATGCTGGACCGGCGCGACCGACCCACCGCGGTGATGTGGACGAACGCGGCCGGCGCCGCCGTCATCGTCGGCGTGCTGCTGGCGTTCGACTCCGCGGGCATGACCAGGGAACCCGCCGGGGTCACGACCCTCTCCAGCGTCGTGATGATCATGGCCGCGATGTCGCTGTCGCTGAACCTGCGCCCCCGCGACTTCGGGCGGCTGGTTTTCGCCGCAACGCCGATCGTCGCGGCAATGGCGCTGCTGACGGGCGGCCCTGTGCGGCAGGTGGCGGTGTACGCCGTGATGACGCTCTGGTCCGGCCTGGCCGGCGGTTTCGCCGGACGCGCCTCCGGCTGGATCCTGGCCGCGGTCATGGAGTTGGACGAGGCCCGCCACGCGCAGGCCCGGCTCGCGGTCGCCGAGGAGCGGCTGCGCTTCGGCCGCGATCTGCACGACGTGCTCGGCCGCAACCTCTCGGTCATCGCGCTCAAGAGCGAGCTGGCCGTACAGCTGGCACAGCGCACGGGCGCCGCTTCCGGCGCGGCGCTCGACCAGATGGTGGAGGTGCAGCGGATCGCCCGGGAGTCCCAGTCGGAGCTGCGGGAGGTCGTGCGCGGCTACCGGGACACCAGCCTGCTCAACGAACTCGCGGGCGCCCGGGGCGTGTTGCGCGCGGCGGGCATCGAGTGCGAGATCGACGCCGACTCCACCACCGCTCTCCCCGAGTCGGTGCGCGCCGCGCTCGGCTGGGTGGTGCGGGAGGGCGCGACGAACGTGCTGCGGCACTCCGACGCCAGCCGGTGCGTGATCCGGCTGCGGTTGACCGAGCACCCCGACGCCGCGGTGCTGACCCTGGTCAACGACGGTGTCCGCGATGTGAAGGCGGCACGCGGCATCGGCGGTGGGGGCAACGGCCGCAGCGCGGGGCTCATCGGGCTGCGGGAGCGGCTCGGCGCGCTGCGGGGCACCCTCAGCACACCCGACCCGGCGGAGCCGACCGGCGACGGACGCAGCTGGAGCCACGGCGTCCGGGACGACCGACTTCCGCCGGACGACGAGGTGTTCGTCCTGCGCGCCGAAATCCCGGTGCCCGGCGGCGCAGCACACGAGGACGGCCGCGGCGGCACCGGCGAAGGTGCCCGCGGAGGCGAGGGCGGCGGTGGCGGTGGTCGTGGGAGAAGCGGCGCCGTCGATACTGCTGTCGGGAGCGGGTACGGCACGAAGGCCGGCAGAGCTGGAACGGACGCGCGATGAACGGGCAGGCGGAGACGGGCGGGCCGCTGCGGGTGCTGCTGGCCGACGACGAACACCTCATCCGGGGCGCGGTGGCCGCGCTGCTCTCCCTGGAGGACGACCTGGTGGTGGTCGCGGAGGCCGGGTCAGGCACCGAGGCCATGGCCATGGCCCGGGCACACCGGCCCGACGTGGCGGTGCTGGACCTGAACATGCCCGGCGCCGACGGCGTCGAGGTGGTCCGGATGATCCGTGCCGAAATCCCGGGCTGCGCCACGATGATCGTCACCGGCCACGGTCGGCCCGGCCATCTGAAGCAGGCACTGGCCGCGGGTGCGCGCGGCTTCCTGCCGAAGACCGTCTCCGCGCAGCGCCTGGCGGAGATCATTCGCACCGTGCACGCGGGCGGCCGGTACGTCGACCCCGAGTTGGCCGCCGACGCGATCAGCGCCGGCGACTCCCCGCTGAACGCGCGGGAGGCGGAGCTGCTGGAGCTCGCCTCGGACGGGGCGACCGTCGCCGAGATCGCACGGCGCGCGTCCCTGGCCCCGGGCACCGTGCGCAACTACCTCTCCTCCGCCGTGGCCAAGCTCGGCGTGGAGAACCGGCACGCCGCGGCCAGCGCCGCCCGCGAACGCGGCTGGCTGTAGCCGGGGCTGCCGGGCGGCGGATCCGAGATTGGCACGGCGGCGGATCCGAGGTCGGCAGATTGGCAGGTCGGCGGGGTGCGGGGTCGCCGGTGGGCTGGTCGGGGCGCTGGTCGGAGCACCCCGGAAAGAGGGCTATAGTTGTCCGCACGCGCGGACGTAGCTCAGCTGGTAGAGCGCAACCTTGCCAAGGTTGAGGTCGCCGGTTCGAACCCGGTCGTCCGCTCCAGAGGTGAAAGGCCCGGTCTCCCGCAGACCGGGCCTTTCGCATGTCCGCACCCGCCGTTCGTGCGGCCCGGTGCACGACGTGGCCGGTTGACGCTCTTCGTCGCGGGTAGGCCGGGCACTACGCTGGTCCGACTGTCCTCACGGAGTGGGAGTGCACCTTGGCGTGTGATCTGTGGCTGGTACCTCTGGTCGACGTGCTGTGCCAGAGCCCCGACAATCCGTTCGCCGAGGAACTGGCGGTCTACGACAGTGCGCTGAACGAGGCGGGGCTGCCCCCGGTCCCGGTGCACGGCTACATGCCGGGCCTCACCGGCGAGGTGGCTCCGGTCGCCGGTTTCGACTACGACGCGCTGCACCTGCTGCGCCGCGCGCACCTGCTGCTCGCCTGCGGGCTGGAGGTCACGCCGGTGGACCAACTGGGCAGCGACTACGAGCAGTTGCTGGAGATGTTCGAACCGACCGCCCAGCAGTCCCATCTGGTCTGGCACTTCGACCACGCGGGCGCGTACGTCCCGGTGGACTTCGCCGCGCCGCTGAGCAACGACGAACTCCTGGAGGGCGGCGGGCCGTTGGGGTCCAGCCACGGACTGCTGCGCGAGCTGCACACCATCGCGCCGAGCCTGGGCATCGACCCGGCCAACCCGCCCGCACCGCCGGCCGCGCCCCCCGGGCCGACGGAGCTGGAGGAGCCGGCGCTGCCCACCGAGGAGGGCGGTCCGTACGCGCGCGAGCGGCACGTCTGGCTCGGTCTGCACGCGGCGGCCACCCGCAGCCTCGCGCAGGGATCGATGATCCTCTTCTCCTGAGCTGCCGCGAGTCCGTGCGCCGTGCCCGGAAAGGACCGCGGCGTACGGGGCGGTCCTTTCCGGGCACGGCGCCCGGGTTGCTCACGCCCGTACGCGTACGGGCGCGAGCAGCCGTCGAGCATGCGCCGGTGCGTCAGCGCGGGCTCTCCGGCGGGCGCTGGCGCGGCATGTTGGGCCGGGTGCCCGGCGGCATCGGGAAGCGCGAGGCCGCGAGAGCTCCCGCGGCCTCGGGCCTGCGGGCAGGTCCGGGGTTGGCGACGGACTGGGTGAGCAGCGGAACCGATCCCGTTCTGAACTCGACCATCCAGTCCCCCGTTTCGGCGCGTACGAGCTCGGAGATCTCCTCGCTGAACCTGCGCAGGGTGCCCAGGCAGCGCTCCGCCGCCTCGGCCGCGGTGCCCTCCGCCGGGCCGAGCACCTCGCGCACCGACTCGGTGGCCCACTCGTACTGGAGCGCCTCCAGCCGACGCTGCACCGCCTGGGCGGTCGCCACATCGCGCATCCAGCCCGAGGTCACGCCGAACCATCGATCGGCGCCGGCGCACAGCACGGCGAGCACCAACGAGAGGTAGCCCCAGGCGAGCGGGGTGAGCAACGCACCGAGGACACCGGTCAGTTCGAGAACGGGCAGCACCGCGCCCCCGGCGAGGCCGGCCGCGGTCCCGGCTCGCAGCAGCCGGGCGAGGCGGCGTTTGTGGGTGCGGTCGGCGAGATACCAGTCGACCGTTTCCAGGGCGCGCTGCTCGACCCACTGGTACAACTCGTCGAGCCGCTCGGCGGGCTCCCCCCAGTCGCCGAGCGGAAACGCCTGGCCGAGCAGCTCGCCCCTGCGGTCCTTGCCGGCCCCCTCGGGACGCATCTCCGGCTGAGTCACCCGCCCACTCCCCACAACAGAACGCGCTCCCACCGCCACTCATGATGGCCGAGCACGTCGCTTTTCACACTTAGAGGCACATCCGCCGCGCACACTGCTGGACGAACGGCCACACGGAACCCTCATTTCTACCCCCAAAACCGTTTCGCTGCTTGGGCGTTCGGGAACGGTCAAGCCCAGAATCGCCGCTCAGCGGGCGGCGACGACGACTGCGCCTCACTCGAAAGAGTGGGCGTCAACAACCGTCCACCGCGGCTCACCCGTGGTAGGTACGGCCGCCCCCGCAGCTCGGTCGGCAGCCTGCCCGCGCCTCCCTCCGCCCCCGGCCACGACCGGGAGGCGGGCCCGTCCGCAGGCCGCGCCCTGCCCCTCGCCCGGCCCCGCGCGCAGCCCCGCGCCGGCCAGTCCACGGCCCCGCCCGCCGGCCGCCCGCGAGCACAACCCGGCGAGCCCGGCCACGGCCCGCCCACCAGCCACGCATCCCTCCTCCGTCGCGCATCCACGGCCCGTCCTCGCGCCCGCCCCCGGCGCCGTCGTCCCACACCGCAGACCGCCGGACCGGCCGGTCGCGGCGGACCACTAGGCTTCGGTGCGTGAAGGTCCTCGTCATCGGCGGCGGCGCCCGCGAACACGCCCTGTGCCGCTCCCTCTCCCTCGATTCCGACGTCACCGCGCTGCACTGCGCCCCCGGCAACGCCGGGATCGCCGAGGTGGCCACCCTCCACCGGGTGGACGCCCTCGACGGCGCGGCGGTGGCCGCCCTCGCCGGCGAACTCGGCCTGACCGAACACGATCTGGTGATCGTCGGCCCGGAGGCCCCGCTGGTCGCCGGGGTCGGCGACGCGGTGCGCGAGCACGGCATCCCCGTCTTCGGGCCATCGGCGCGCGCCGCGGAGCTGGAGGGGTCGAAGGCGTTCGCCAAGGACGTGATGGCCGCCGCCGGCGTCCCGACGGCCCGCAGCTACGTCTGCACCACGGCCGCGGAAGCGGTCTCCGCCCTGGACGCGTTCGGCGCACCGTACGTGGTGAAGGACGACGGACTGGCCGCGGGCAAGGGCGTCGTGGTGACCGACGACGTCGAGGCCGCCGCCGAGCACGCCGCGGGCTGCGCACGCGTGGTGATCGAGGAGTTCCTGGACGGCCCCGAGGTGTCGCTGTTCGCGGTGACCGACGGCGAGACGGTCGTTCCCCTCCAGCCCGCACAGGACTTCAAGCGCGCCCACGACGGCGACGCGGGCCCCAACACCGGTGGCATGGGCGCGTATTCACCCCTCCCCTGGGCCGAGCCGGGCCTGGTGCAGGAGGTTCTGGAGACCGTCCTCCAGCCGACCGTGGACGAGCTGCGGCGCCGCGGCACGCCTTTCTCCGGTCTGCTCTACGCAGGTCTGGCGATCACTTCGCGCGGCGTGCGCGTCATCGAGTTCAACGCCCGCTTCGGCGATCCGGAGACCCAGGTCGTACTGGCCCGGCTGCGGACCCCGCTGGGCGGCCTGCTGTACGCCGCCGCCACCGGTCGGCTCGCCGAGTTCCCGCCGCTGCGCTGGGACGACGGCGCCGCGGTCACCGTCGTGGTGGCCGCCGAGAACTACCCGTCCGCGCCGCGCAAGGGCGATGTGATCGAGGGCCTGGCGGAGGTCGCGGCCGAGGACGCACCGCACGCGTACGTCCTGCACGCCGGCACCAGGGCGGACGACACCGGGCGGGTGCTGAGCGACGGCGGCCGAGTGCTGTCGGTGACGGCGGCCGGCGCGGATCTGGCGCAGGCGCGGGAGCGCGCGTACCGGGCGGTGGGCCGAATCTCGCTGAAGGGCTCGCACCACCGGGGGGACATCGCCCGCGCAGCCGCCGAGGGCTGAGCCCGCCGGGACGCCCGGCGCAGGTGCGCGGGGCGCAGGCGCGCGGGGCCGTCCCCACTCGACTTCTCCGGGCCGAGCCGGAGTTGATCGAATGCGTCGATAGTCGGACACCTCCGGCGGAGGCCGATGTGCAACACCTCTGCCCAAAGCCATTCCATCGAGTGACGGTCCGGCCTAGCTCCTGTGCTCCCGGCCGGACCGAACTATCGTTCCGCGCGTCGGCTTCTGGACGCCGTCGGTCGTCTGGCTCACCGCGATTGCGCGGTCGGACGCCGGTGCCACAGTGGGTGGATGGTCCACGGCGTCCCACAGGCAGGGGGGTGAGCGGCTCGATGACGACAGCGGACAGGGATCGTGCCTCGGCACGGGATCACGCACTGGCCGTCCTGCGGCTTCGCGGGGCGGTCTTCGCCGTCGCGCTGCTTCCCGCAGCCGTCGCGGTGGTGCTGTGGACGGGCTCGGCGACGGGCCGGTTCGACGCCGCGTGGGACGGGCCGCGCTGGGCGGTGACGGCGCTTGCGGTGCTCGTGCTGGGCATCACCGCCGTCCTGACCGCGCTCGTCGCGACCGCCCGCCCCTCGGTCCCGCCCTCGGTCCCGCTGGCGGAGCAGGACGCACCCGACCTGTACCGGATGATCCGCGATCTGGCCGACAGGCTGGATGTGCCGGAGCCCTCCGCGATCGCGCTCACACCTGACTGCGACAGCTGGTTGGAGGACGAGGGGGCGCGGACCCCGACCCTGGTGATCGGTTCGCCCTTCCTGTGGTGGATGCGCGTCGCCGAGCTGCGCGCGCTGCTCGCCCCGGTGGTCGCCGGCACCGGTCCGGCCGTTCATCCGGACATCGCCGCGGCCCGCCGGATCGTCCGGGCACTGGACGCGGCGAGCCGGCGGCCGTCGGTGCGTACGCCGGCGCGGTTGCTGCTGCGGCCGACGGGACCGCACTCGGCGGAGATGGAGCGGCTCGTCGCGACGGCCTGCTCGATCCGCGCCCAAACCGTCGACCAGGGCGTGCGGCAGGTCGCCCAGGAGCAGGTGGGCCTGGCCTTCGCGGGCTGGGACCGGCTGCTGACCCGGGTCGCGGTGCCCGCCTGGCGGATGGGCCGCTGGCCCGCGCGGCTGGACGTGGGCGTCGTCTCGGCGCTGACCGAGCTCTCGCGCCGGGACCGGCTGGCCGAGGGGTTCACCGCCCGGCTCGGCGAGCGTCCGGCCTGCGACCTGCTGGAGACGCCCGGCGAAGTGGACCGCGAGGTCTCGCTGTTGGCGGCCCGGCTGTTCTACGGTGCGCCGCACTCGCCCGACCCTCGCTGGCAGCCGATCGACTGGTCGGCCTATCCGGACGAGGTCGTGGACCGCTCCTGGCGGGCGGCGGCGGCGCGCCTGTTCGCCGCGTTGGACGCCACCCAGGGCTTCCGGGAGGAGCACGGCGAGCCGGCCCGTCCCGGTGCCGGCCCGCAGGAGGAGGTGGGTCGGCCGACCCTGAGCCGGGTCCTGGAGCGGCTGACCGACGAGGAGCAGCGCGCGGCGCTCGCCGCCAGGGTCAGCGCTGCGGCCGTGCGGGAGGAGCGCGGTTCACCGGCGGCACCCGCACCCGGTGGCGCGCTGGTGCCCGGCGGTCCGGGCGAGGCGGCTCCGATAGGGCTGCCTCCGGAGCCGGTCAAGAGCGGACGCGAGGTGCTCTCGGAGCACATCACCGCCGCCGTCTGCTGCGCGGCGGTGGACGCGGGCGGCGCCCGCCCCGGGCTGGACTGGCTGGACGGTCCCGTTCTGCTGGTGGACGGCGAGCGGCGGCAGGACCTCGCCGAGCCGGTGCTCGCGCTGGCTGAGCAGGGCGATCCGCTGCCGCTGCGCGGCTGGCTCGCATCCGCCGGCGTGCGCCCTGACAAGCCGGTGCGGCTGGTCTGAGCCGTACGCCCCGTCCCGGCGCACCCCTCCCGTCGCACGCGCCCGACACCGCACACGAGCACGCCCCCGGAGCACGCTCGCGCACGAGCCGCCCCCGTACACAAGCTCCGCCACCGCTCACGGCGGGGCCCACGGCGCCGCGTCGCACACCCGTGCCACCCCGATCCGGGTGATGCTCGCCACATCCGCTCGCTCCCCATCCGTCCGTCCCGGCACGTGAGTTCACGTCGGTCACAACTTCTCGCCGCCTCTGCCCCCTTCCGACTCACTTCGTGTCATTTCGCGCCCACTAATTCACGACGAATGGTGATGAGGCCGCTGCACTATGTGATGTGCTTGGCTCTCGTGAGGGAGTACCCACGCGAGTGGGAGGGGGCCAGATGGGGACGCAGCAGATCCGACGATGGCAGTCAGGTGCGCTGGCGCACGCGGTGACCGATCCGTTCGGTCAGGGCCCGCTGCCGTGGCTGCGCGGCAGCGAGAACTACTTCGACAGCGGCCGGGTCGTCCCCTGGTACGTGGACGACGCCGACCACGCGGTGCTCGCCGCCGACGGACGCATCCTCCCGGGCCCCCGGCAGGCGGGCCGCGGCACCACCCGTACCGCGGACGACGTCCGCTGCCAGATCAAGGGGTTCGCCTCGACCGGCTCGGTGGCGCCCGGCGAGTCCATCGACTTCCGGGTCACCGTCAACCCGCCCCAGCCCTTCGGGGTGGACGTCTACCGCATCGGCCACTACGGCGGCGTCGGCGCCACCAAGATCACCACAAGTCCCCGGCTCTCGGGGATCGTTCAGCCCGAACCGCTGCGCGCCGAGCGCACGGTCTCCTGTCACCACTGGTGGCTCTCCTGGCGGCTGCCGGTGCCCGGCCACTGGAACAGCGGCGCGTACGTCGCCGTCCTCACCACGGCGGACGGCCACCGCTCGCACATCCCCTTCACCGTCCGCAGCAAGGACCCGGCCGATCTGCTGCTGGTGCTGCCGGACGTGACCTGGCAGGCGTACAACCTCTTTCCCGAGGACGGCAGGACCGGCGCCAGCCTCTACCACGCCTGGGACGAGGAGGGACGGCTGCTCGGCGAGGCCGAGGCGGCGCACACCGTCTCCTTCGACCGTCCGTACGCCGGCGCCGGGCTCCCCCTCCACGTCGGCCACGCCTACGACTTCATCCGCTGGGCCGAGCGCTACGGCTACGACCTCGGCTACGCACACGCCCGCGATCTGCACGCCGGCCTCGTCGACACCGGCCGCTACCGCGGGCTGGTCTTCCCCGGCCACGACGAGTACTGGTCGGCACCGATGCGCCTGCAGGCCGAGCACGCCAGGGACAACGGCACCTCGCTCGTCTTCCTCTCGGCCAACACGGCTTACTGGCAGGTGGAGTTGAAGGCGCTGCCCTCCGGCGACCAGGACCGGCTGCTGAGCTGCCGAAAACGCCGCGGCCCCGGTCGCTCCCAGCTCTGGCGCGACCAGGGGCGCCCGGAGCAGCAGCTGCTGGGCATCCAGTACGCCGGCCAGGTGCCGCAGCCCCACCCGCTCGTGGTGCGGAACGCCTCGCACTGGCTGTGGGAGGACACCGGCGCGGCCGAGGGCGACGAACTGCCGGGCCTGGTCGCGGGCGAGGCGGACCGCTACTACCCGCGCACCGCGCTGCCCGACCACCACCACCGGATCCTGCTGGCGCACTCGCCGTATCCGGACAGGCGCGGGGTCCGGCGCCACCAGGAGACCTCGCTGTACGAGGCGCCGAGCGGCGCTCTGGTCTTCAGCTCCGGCACCTTCGCCTGGTCGCCCGCGCTGGACCGCCCCGGACACGCGAACAGCACCGTCCAGCGGGCCACGGCCAATCTGCTCGACCGCATCTGCAAACGCGATTGAGCCGCCGACCCACGGGTACCCGGCGCGGCTGCGCACGCCCCGGTAGGCGAGAATCAGCGTTACGTGTCGAGATCCCCGTGGAGGACCGGTGTCCGGATTCGTCGAGCAGCCCGAGCCCGTGCAGGTACCGGGGCTGGTGCATCTGCACACGGGAAAGGTCCGCGAGCTGTACCGGAACGGCGCCGGTGAGCTGGTCATGGTCGCCAGTGACCGGATCAGCGCGTACGACTGGGTGCTGCCAACCGAAATCCCCGACAAGGGACGGGTGTTGACCCGGCTTTCGCTGTGGTGGTTCGACCAGCTGGCCGATCTGGTGCCGAACCACGTGATCTCCACCGAGGTGCCCGAGGGTGCGCCCTCGGACTGGGCGGGCCGGGTCACGGTGTGCAAGCCGCTGCGGATGGTGCCGGTGGAGTGCGTGGCACGCGGATATCTGACCGGCTCGGGCCTGGCCGAGTACCGCCTGTCGCGCACGGTCTGCGGGCTCGCTCTGCCCGAGGGGCTGGAGGACGGTTCGCGGCTGCCTGCGCCGATCTTCACCCCGGCCACCAAGGCCGAGGTCGGCGAGCACGACGAGAACGTCTCCTACGACGAGGTCGTACGGCGGGTCGGCACCGAGACCGCCGCACTGCTGCGGCAGACCACGCTCGCGGTCTACGGCAGGGCGCTGGAGATCGCGGGCGAGCGCGGACTGATCCTGGCCGACACCAAGTTCGAGTTCGGTTACGCCGAGGACGCCTCGCACGACGAGGAACTGATCGTGGGCGACGAGGTGTTGACGCCCGACTCCTCGCGGTTCTGGCCCGCGGAGTTCTGGGAGCCGGGCCGCCCGCAGCCGTCCTTCGACAAGCAGTACGTACGTGACTGGCTCACCGGACCCGAGTCGGGCTGGGACCGCGGCAGCGAGCAGCCGCCGCCCGAGCTGCCGTCCAAGGTCGTCGAGCAGACGCGGGAGAAGTACATCGAGGCGTACGAGCGGCTGACCGGCACCTCCTGGTGAAGCACCACCGCTGAGGGCCCCGCCCCCGCAGGCATCCCCAAGGCGGGCCGGGCGCCGGCGGGTCAGGCGGGCCGAGCGGGAAGGCCGTTGAGCAGCGCCAGGCAGTGCGCGTGGTACTCGCCGAGCACGCGCCGGGCGCGGTCGAGGTCGCGCTCGTGCACCGCGTCGAAGAGGTCCAGGTGCCCGGCCCACAGCAGCCCGCGCAGATCGGCCTGGGCCCGGAGCCTGGGGACGGCGTACACCCAGCTGTGGATACGCACCCGCTCCAGCACGTCGGCAACGTACGGGTTGCCGATGATCTCGGCGAGCTCGCGCCAGAAGCGCAGGTCGTAGCCGATCAGCACATCCAGCTCGCCGGCGAGCGCCGCGCGGCGGGACGCCTCGGCCCGGCGGCGTATCGCCTCGGTGCAGCGGAAGTCGCGCATCGTGCGGGAGCGCTCGAGCTGGGCGAAGACGCCCTCGACGATGATCGACCTGGCCCGCACCATCTGGTCGTAGTCGGCGTCGCCGAAGCGGTGCACCCGGAAACCGCGGTGCTGGTCCGCGTCGAGCAGACCCTGGGCGGTGAGATCGAGGAGCGCCTCCCGCACGGGCGTGGCCGAGACCCCGTACTGCTGGGCGATCTCCTTGACCGTGAAGCCGGTCCCTGCGGACAGCCGTCCGGCCAGCACCTCTTCGCGCAACGCGTCCGCGACCTGCTGGCGCAGCGTGCTGCGGGTGATGGTGCCGGTCATCGGCGGTGCTCCTTCGTACGGTCCCGGGTCACCCTAGGCCAGGAAGTACGCGCCGAACCCGGCTGTGCGGGAAAGCTCACGTACCGCACACACAAGCACCGCGAGCGCCGCGACCGTGTCGACCGCCGGCCTGCCCCCGCCGCCTTCCCCCGGACACGCCTCGTCGCCCCCACCTGCGAGGCGGGGGCGACGAGAAGGCCGCGGGAGGACTCGTACCCGGTGCGGGCCGGCACCGTCGGGCGGTGCGCTGCCGCGCACGGCGCGGGCCGTGGCGGGGCCGCCGCACAAGCGGCGGGCACGGGTCGTCGTCAGCGGGTTCGTGGTGGGTGAACCGCTCCTTCACCCCTGTCGGCTATGCAGCGGGGGGCGGGCGCCCCCGAGGCCGTCATCGGCCCCGGGGACACCCGGCCGACCGGGAGCGGGCCGGCCGCTGCGGGCCCGCTCCGGTCAGCTCTTGAGGCTGGCGAAGGCAACGATATTCGCGTCATACCCGTCCTTCTCGGTGAAGCCGCCGCCACAGGTGATCAGGCGCAGCTGGGGGGTCTGGGTGGGGCCGTAGACCCGCCCGTTGGGGTAGTTTTCCTTCTGGTACTGCTCGACCGAGTCGACGGTGAAGACCATCGTGCTCTGGTCCTTGCGCTCGATCCGGATCTCCGCTCCCGGCTTGAGCGAGCCGATGCCGGCGAAGGCCGCGGGCCCCTCGTGGGTGTCGAGGTGGCCGACGAGGATCGCCGGCCCCTGCTCGCCCGGGGAGGGGCCACCCTGGAACCAGGCGACCTTGTGGGCGTCCTCCTCCTCGGGGGTGGGAGGCGTACCGTCCTTCTCCGCGTCGGCGCCGAACACCTCCAGATCGGCGCCGAGTTGGGGAATGCGCACCCGGCTCGGCTCCGACCTGGGCTGTGCCTGGGGGTCGGGAGAGGGGGGTCGGGTGTCGACGGCCTCGGGCCGGGAGACGCCCGCGGCCACGGAGGTGCGTTCGCTGCTGCGTTCCGAGCGGGAGCCGGTGGCGTCCTGCGCCGGAACGGCTCCGCAGAGCGTGGCGGCGAGGACTGCGGTGGCGACCACGGCCGCGCACTCCAGCCGGCGCCCGCGGAGCGCGATCCGTTGCTGTCGGGTCGTCATGGGATATCCGGGGGCGGATCAGGACTGGTCCGCGTTGGCCCGGCGGCGCCAGATCATCAGGTAGCCGGCAGCGCCGGCGAGGGCCAGACCACCGGTGGCCGCGGCGGCCGTGGTGGCGGTGGACATCCCGCCCTGCTCACCGGAGGCGAGCCCGCCGAGGCCGGCGTGCGCACCGCCGCCGACACCGTTGTAGGTGAAGGTGCCGGTGAGCGGCTTGTGGTCCTTGCAGTAGCCGGTGACCTGGTAGGTCTTGCCGTTGGTCAGGCCCTCGTGCATGACCTTGGCCGAGGCGAAGGGCTTCTTGTGGTGGCCCTTCTTGTCGTGGCCGCCGCCCTGCGCGTGGTGCCGGTCGGTGTGCGCCTGGCTGGTCTCGAACGCGTCCGAGGCGACGGTGCCGTGGCCGCCGTCCTTGCAGTTGGCGGACACCTCGACCGTGGTGCCGGGGCCTGCGTGCGAGGGGCTGACTGTCAGGCCGTGCTGGCCGCCGGTCTCTCCGCCGGCGAAGGCCGGGCCGGCGACGGCGAAGGTGAGAGCGGAAGCGGCGGCAGCGGTGGCGAGAGCACGCATCTTCATGGGAAGGAATCCTCCGGGGGGCGTCGGCACGCGTGCGGAAGCGGTTCTTCCGCGCTTCTTCGCGCCGTCGAGACTCATGCGACCAGCGCGCCGGGCGAGCCGCATCCGCTGTACCTCCCGCCGGGTGCCGCGTTCGGCCAACCGGGGCGCCGCTCGTGGGGCCCTGAGAGACCGTCAAGACCCGCCTCCGGAGGTTGACGAGCCTTGCGGGGAACGGGTTGACGAGCCATCAACCGCCGCTATTTCGACTCCAGATTCCGCCGGCGGAACCCGAGCACCCCGAATGCCGGCAGCAGGAGCGCACACACCGTCAGAAGTGCGAGCGGCAGCCACTCCACGGACTCCGCCGGCGCCTGGGGGACATGGCCGAACGGTGACAGATTGTTCATCCACTCCGGAAAGCCGAGCACCTGGCCGAGGTATCCGACGACGAACGAGCACATCGGCAGCACCCACGCCGCCGTGCTCCACCGGGGCGCCAGGCCGAACAGCGGCCGCCGCCGCGCCCGCGGTGACCCACAGCGCGGGGCTGTGCAGCAGCGCGGCTCCGACCAGCTTCGGCAGAAGTGACGGCTCGTCGGCGGACACCGAGCCGAGGAACCCGAAGCCGAGGCCGGCGAGCAGCAGCAGGAACGGGCCGGCGAGCAGAGCCACCGTCAGATGCCCGCCGAGCCGGCGGTGGCGGGACAGCCCGGTCGCCGGCAGCGGCTCCGCCCGCCCCGACACCTCCTCGCCGCGCGCCCGCAGCACCGCCAGCACGACGTACGCCGAGCCGACGGTCGCGATCGTCGTCATCAGCATGGAGGCGAAGGCCTCCGTCATCTCCCCCATCGCCTCGGCCGACCGCCGCATCGAGTCGACCGAGTCCAGGACTTCCTCGACGTCGCCGAGGATGGCGCCGTACGCCGCGCCGAGCAGCAGGAGGCCGACCGCGAAACCAATCAACATGCCGCGGTGCAGGCGGAGTTCGAGGTCGAACGGACGAAACGGGGCGCGCGGTACGGCTGCCGAGCGGCGAGGTGGCGCCGTGCCGGTGGCGGCGCGGGTGTGCGCGCTCGACTGGCCGTCACGGCCGCGACGGCGGCGAGGACGATGCCCACGGCGGCATGCGCCAGCCGCGGTAGTGCACACCGTCAGCCGCGGGCGCGAGCCGGGCTCCCGCCGCGAGCTGTACCGGCTGCACTCCGACATCCTGGTATCGGATGATCAGTGAGCGGCGTCCGGTGCCGGGCGTCGCGAGCCCCACGACGAATCTCCCCGCTCAGGACCTAGACGGGGACGGTCAGCCGGAGCACGGCCGGGGCGACGCGCCAGGTGCGGGTGTCGCCGTCCGGTCCGGAGACGGTGACGGTGCGCGCCGCCACCCGCACTTCCGACGGAGGCGCACCGCGCGCACCGAGCGCCGAGGCGGCGGGCTGTCGTACGACGACCTCCGCGAGTCCCTCGCGCGCACGATCGGCGAGCACGGAGACGGACAGTTCGACGACCGGGCGGGCGGGATCGGCGAGCAGCACACCGTCGGCCTCCACCCGCAGCCGCGGCAACATGCCGTCGTCGCCGCCGAGATGGCGCAGCACGGCGGGACGCACCAGCGCGGCGCGGCGGCTGAGCTGGCCGAGCACCCCGGACGCGGCCCGCTCCTCCCGCACGGGCTCGCGCTGCGCGGGAACGGCGGGGATGCGCAGCGCCCCCGCCAGCACCGCGTCCCGGTCGTCGACCAGCAGACCGAGCGGTCGTTCGCCCCCGCCGAGCACCGCACGCGCGGCGCTGACCACGTCCATCGGGAGACCGAGGCCGCGCGCGAGCTCCAACGACTCGGGCGGGCCGACGGGTACGCAGGCGAGCAGCATGGCGTTCCGGCCGCGACCGCCGCCCGTACCGTCCCGGCTGTCGCTCCCCAGGGCGTCGTCCAGAGCGCTGTCGCCCTCGGCGCACTCGTCGTACGGATCGTCGTCGTCGCCGGGTCCGAACTCGCCGCCGTCGTCGCGGTATCCGTGGCCGTGGCCGAACCGGTGGCCGTCGGAGCGCCCGGACCGGTCGGAGCCGTCGGGCCGGTCGGAGCGTCCGGGCCGGTCGCGGAGGTCTCCGGCGGGGGGCCGGTCCGGATGGTGGGCGACGCCGAGATCTGCGTCACCACGGGGGCCGGCGTCGCCGCGGCTTCCGCGGGGAGCCGGGTCGCGCACAAGGGCGGCGCCCGTACGGTCGTCGGACGGCTCGCGGTACGGGGCGCCCGTGCAGTCGGTCGCCTCGACGGGAGGCGCATCGGCTTCGACGGACGTCTCGTCCGCCGCCGGTGTGCCGCTGCGGTGCTCCTGGTGCAGCTGCCGCACGGCGAGGCCCAGGGTGCGGTCGTCGCCGACGACGACCGGCTGCCGGTGGCCGCGTCTGGCCAGAGCGCGGACCACCGCCTCCGGCCCGTCGGGCAGGCACACCTTCGCCCCGGGCGATCCCGCGCACAGCACATCACGGGCGATCCGTACGGCTTCCGCGTCGTAGCGGCGGGCTGCGGGGTCGATGACAACCAGCAGGTCTGGGGCCGACACCTTTGTCCTTCCTCAGGTAGCCTCTCGGTGCAAGAGCCCCTGTCGCGATTGCGCAGGGGCTTCATCTATCCGGGGCACCAGTTCACGGCTCTCCAGGTGGCGGTCACCGAAACCCGCCGCTTTCGTTCGTTGGACATGCCCCGCAGGGAAGGGGTGTACGCCTGTGCCCGCACTTGTGCTGCTCGGTGCTCAGTGGGGTGACGAAGGCAAGGGGAAGGCGACCGATCTGCTCGGCGGGTCCGTCGACTACGTCGTGCGCTTCCAGGGCGGCAACAACGCGGGGCACACCGTCGTTGTCGGCGACCAGAAGTATGCCCTGCACCTGCTGCCCTCCGGCATCCTTTCGCCGACCTGCACCCCGGTCATCGGCAACGGAGTCGTCGTCGACCCCGCCGTGCTGCTCTCCGAGCTGAGCGGCCTCAACGAGCGCGGCGTCGACACCTCCAAGCTGCTGCTGAGCGGCAACGCCCACCTGATCACGCCGTACCACACCGAGGTCGACAAGGTCACCGAGCGCTTCCTGGGGAAGCGGAAGATCGGCACCACCGGCCGGGGCATCGGACCGACGTACGCGGACAAGATCAACCGCGTCGGCATCCGCGTCCAGGACCTCTTCGACGAATCGATCCTTCTGCAGAAGGTCGAGGCCGCGCTGGACGTCAAGAACCAGCTGCTCGCCAAGCTCTACAACCGCCGGGCGATCAAGCCCGAGCAGGTCGTCGAGGAGCTGCTCGGTTACGCGGACCGGCTCAGCGGATACGTCTGCGACACCACGCTCGTCCTCAACGACGCCATCGACGAGGGCCGGGTCGTCCTCTTCGAGGGCGGCCAGGGCACGCTGCTGGACGTCGACCACGGCACGTACCCCTTCGTCACCTCCTCCAACCCGACCGCGGGCGGCGCCTGCACCGGTGCGGGAGTGGGACCGACGAAGATCAACCGGGTCATCGGCATCCTGAAGGCGTACACCACGCGCGTCGGCGCCGGACCGTTCCCCACCGAGCTGTTCGACGCGGACGGCGAGGCGCTGCGGACGATCGGCGGCGAGAAGGGCGTCACCACCGGACGCGACCGCCGCTGCGGCTGGTTCGACGCGGTGATCGCGCGCTACGCGACCCGGGTCAACGGGCTGACCGACTTCTTCCTCACCAAGCTCGACGTGCTCACCGGCTGGGAGCAGATCCCGGTCTGCGTCGCGTACGAGATCGACGGTCGGCGGGTGACCGAACTCCCGTACAGCCAGACCGACTTCCACCACGCCAAGCCGGTCTACGAGTACCTGCCTGGCTGGTCGGAGGACATCACCGGGGCGAAGACCTTCGCCGAGCTGCCGAAGAACGCGCAGCGCTACGTGAAGGCGCTGGAGGAGATGTCCGGTGCGCCGATCTCCGCGATCGGCGTGGGCCCCGGCCGGGACGAGACCATCCAGATCAACTCCTTCCTGGACTGATCCGCCACCGCCGGCCGCCCCGCGGCGCCGCGCTCCCGCCGACGGCGACTCGCACCGCGCCCCGCACGCGGCACACGGCACGCGCACCGGAGGGCCGTTCCCCGTACGACACGGGGAACGGCCCTCCGGCGTGAGACGGGCCGGTTGCGCGCCGCGGACGGGACACGGACGGGGACGGGCCGGACGCCGACGGACACGGACGGGGCGGGGCGGGGTCAGCCGGGCGGTGCGACCAGGCCGGTCTCGTACGCGTACACCGCCGCCTGGGTGCGGTCGCGCAGCCGGAGCTTGTCGAGAATGCGGCTCATATGGGTCTTGACCGTCGACTCGGCGAGGAACAGGTGCTCGGCGATCTCGCAGTTCGACAGCCCCTGGGCGACCAGCGCCAGCACCTCGGTCTCCCGCTCGGTCAGCTCCGCGAGACGGGCCCGGAGCGGGCCACGCGGGCCCGCCGGACCGCTCGGAAGCTCCGAGAGCCGGGAGAACTCGGCGATCAGCCGCCGCGTCACGGTGGGCGCGAGCAGCGCCTCTCCGGAGGCCACCACCCGTACGCCGTCGGCGAGTTGGCGGGCGCTGGAGTCCTTGAGGAGGAAGCCGGAGGCGCCCGCCCGCAGCGCCTGGTAGACGTACTCGTCCAGGTCGTAGGTGGTCAGGATCAGCACCCTCGCGGCGGCGCCGGCCGCGACCAGCTCGGAGGTGGCCTCCAGACCGTTGAGTTCGGGCATCCGGATGTCCATCAGGACGACGTCCGGGGCGAGTTCGGCGACCCTGCGCACGGCTTCGCGTCCGTTGACCGCCTCGCCCACCACTTCGATGTCGGGTTGTGCGCCCAGCAGTACGGAGAATCCCTCCCGCACCAGCATCTGGTCGTCCGCGATGAGGACCCGGATCGGGCGCCCGCGAACGGGAGTTGCCCCGGTGTCGCCGCTCATGCGCATGCCTCCGAACCGGTCGCGGTGCTGTCGCCGGCCGACCGTCCGACGGGTTCGCCGCCTCCGGGCTGCGGTTCGACCGGCAGATACGCCTCGACGTCCCAGCCACCGTCCTCCCGTGCGCCGGCGGTGAGTTCGCCGCCCAGCAGGGCGGCGCGCTCCGTCATCCCGCGGATGCCCTGGCCCGCACCGCGCGAGGGCTCGGTGACCGGCCCGGTCGACGGTCCGTTCGCGACCCGGATGCCCAACCCGCCCAGCACATGGGCGAGTTCTACGCGTACGGCGGCGCCGGGCGCGTACCGCAGCGCGTTGCTGAGCGACTCCTGAACGATCCGGTACGCGGAGAGCTCCACGCCGGGCGGCAGCGGTCGCACCGAGCCGGTGGTCACCAGCTCCGCGTCCCGTCCGGACGCCCGTACGTTGGCGACCAGTCCGTCGAGCTCGGCGAGAGTGGGCTGCGGGGCCTCCGGCACGGCCGGCTGGTCGGACCGTACGACCCCGAGGACGCGACGGAGTTCGGCGAGCGCGGTGACGGCGTTCTCCCGGATGGTGGCCAGCGCCTTCACCAGCTCCTCGGGCGGGTCCTGCACCCGGTAGGGGGCAGCCTCTGCCTGGATCGCGACGACCGACATGTGGTGGGCGACGACGTCGTGCAACTCCCGTGCGATCACGGCGCGTTCCTCCAGCCGGGTGCGGAGCGAACGCTCCTCGCGCACCTCCGCCGACTGCTCGGCGATCCGGATCTGGGACCCGCGCCAGGCCCGTACGAAGAGCAGCACCAGCAGCGCGGCGCCGTACAGGAACGCCATCTCGCCGGGCTCGGAGGTCATGTCCGGACCGGACCGCACGAAGTTGATGCTCACCACTCCCGCGACCGCCGAAGTCAGCATCCACAGCAGCACGACCGTCCGCTTGTGCGCCCGCCACGCCACGCAGAGCAGCACGGTCAGATGCGCCGCGAGCACCGGGCTGTTGTGCGGGAAGTCCGCACCCAGCTGCGGGTACACCGTGGGCGCCAGCACCAGCCCGGCGAGCGACAGCCAGTACGCGCCGACCGGCCGCAGCGCCAGCATCGCCACCGGCAGCGCGACCAGCAGCGCCGACAGCATGGTGTCCGCCTCCAGCGGACGCGGTACGAGGTACCACACCAGCACCAGGAGTGCGGCGGCCTGCACCAGCCCCTGGCGCCAGTGCCCGGCGACGGTGCGCAGCGGTGCCGGAACGCGCCGCAGCCAGGGGGCGTCCTCGGGCGCCGTGCGCAGCGGTCGCAGGGTGAAGGCGCCGCGCGTCATGTCCTCGCGGAACGTCCGCCACGCGTCCCGTACCGCACGCCGTCCGGCTCGGGGTCCGAACCTGCGGCCTCCTGAGGGCTTGGCCCTGGTCGTGTCGTCCATACGTCGAACAGTACGAAGCAGACGCGGCGGCGCGCGTCCCTCCCGGGTGCCACGCTGCCGCCTCCATCTTCAGGAGGACGCCCCGCGCGGGGGAAGGGCCGTACCGGGGCGGGCACCGCGCGGCGGCACCGCCCGCTGCGGACGGCTGCGGAGTGCCACGGACAGCGCATCCGGGCCGGCCAACGCCGGGCCGGCACCCGGCAGTCGGCGCCGGCCCCCGCCCTTCGGCGCGCACCTCCCGCCTCCCGCCTCGCACCTCGCGCCTCGCGATCGGGGCCTCAACAGGACCGGCGCGTACGGGAGTTGGCCGAGAGTTCACGGAACGACGCCCGGGTTCTGCGCGCAATGTCTATACCAATGGAACGGCTTGCGCTAGCTTCTGGCCCGGAGCACACCCCCACCCCACCCCCACACTCCGGAGGCTCCCATGTCCCACCTGCGCACCCGTTCCCTCGACCGCCGCGGCTTCCTGCGCGGGGCCGCCGCCGGAGCGCTGGGTATCGGTCTCGGCGCGGCCGGCATCGCCGCGGCGGGTGCCGCACCCGCACCGAGCACCGGACGCGCCGCTGACTCCGCCGCCTGGCGCTCCAGCGGCTGGATGGGCGAGCTGTCCGCGGACCTCTCCCTGGACGACATCACCATGCCGGGCGCGCACAACGCCTGCGCGCTGGTGGGCGGACCGTTCGACACCGCGAAGTGCCAGGACCTGGCGCTGCCCGAGCTGTTGAACGCCGGAGTGCGCTACCTGGACGTCCGCTGCCGCCCGGTCGACGGCGCGTTCGCGATCCACCACGGTGTGATCTACCAGCGCAAGAACTTCCAGGACGTGCTCAACGAGTGCCGCGACTTCCTGTCCGCCAACACCGGCGAGACCCTGGTGCTCGCCGTGCAGAAGGAGCATTCGGACGCCTCCGACGGGGAGTTCGCCGACATCTTCAACGATCTGTACATGTCGGAACTGGGCTTCGACGGACTGCTGCACCGCGAGTCCGACTCCCTGCCGACGCTCGGCGAGGCGCGCGGACGCATCGTGCTGGTCACCACCCAGCCCGACATCGGCGGGCTGCGCTTCCCGAGCTCCGACTCCCTCTTCGTCCAGAACGAGTGGGAGCTGCCGACCGAGGAGAAGTGGCAGGCCGTCGAGCGGCATCTGGACGCGTCCGCAGCCGAGGCCGGCGACACCGACCGGCTCGCGGTCAACTACCTCAGCACCACCGGCGGCGAGCTGCTCCCCTCCCCGCGCGGCTACGCCGAAGCGCTCAACCCACGTCTGGAGGAGCGCCTCAACGCCGAGTACGACCGCGGCGACCGGCCGGTGTACGGCGCTGTCCTGCTCGACTTCGCCGGTACCGTCTCCGCCGACTTGCCCCGGGCCCTCTTCCGCCTCAACGAGGGCTCCTGACACCTCCTCCCGCATGGGCGGCGGCACAAGCGTCGGCGCGTAACTTGGGCCCCATGAGTACATCGGCAGAACTCCCCTTCGGCCGCTTCGACGAGGCGTGGACCGCGGTCGAACGTCCCGAGTTGCTCGCCCCGCCCGTGGCCGCCGCCCTCCAGGAGTGGGCGGACGCCGAGCCCGGGGTGCCGGTGCGGTCCGTCCGGCTCGTCGACACCGATCCGGAACGGGCCGACACGGCCGCCTTCTGCGCGGCGTACGACGTACCGGCCGAGGTGTCGGCGAACTGCGTGGTGGTCGCCGCCAAGCGCGGCGGACGCACCGCGCTCGCGGCCGGGGTCGTCCTCGCCACCACCAGGCTGGACGTCAACCGCGCGGTGCGCAGGCACCTCGACGCGCGGAAGGCGTCCTTCGCGCCCGTGGAACTGACCGTCGCCGAGACCGGCATGGAGTACGGCGGGATCACCCCGATCGGGCTGCCGGACGGCTGGCCGCTGCTGATCGACGCGGCGGTGGCGGACACCCCGTACGTGCTGATCGGCAGCGGCCGTCGCCGCGCCAAACTCATCCTGCCGGGCGCCGTGCTCGCCCAACTGCCCGGCGCCCAGGTCCTCTCCGATCTGGCCGTCCCGGCCCCGCCGGCGGAGGACTGAGCCCGGCCCACCGCGCGGGCCCGCACCCGGTCGGCCCCGCGGAAGCCCCCGGTGTCTGCGCACGCGGACCGGCGCACGGGCGGCGGTGCCCCGGGGTCAGGCGTCCGGAGTGGCCGTGGCGGGTGGCCGACGGGCCAGTACGACCGTTGCCGCGCGCTCCTCGCAGCGGCTCACCCACGGCAGCAGTCCGTGCCGCACGCAGGCCGCCACCGTCTGCTCGGCCTGGCGGTCGCTGGTCTCCACCAGCAGCAGACCACCGGGGGCCAGCCAGTGCGCGGCGTCCGCGATGACCCGCCGCTGCACGTCCAGACCGTCCGCGCCGCCGTCCAGCGCGGTACGGGGTTCGTGGTCGCGCGCCTCGGACGGCAGGAGTCCGAGCTCGACGGTGGGGACGTACGGGGCGTTGGCCGGGAGCAGTTCGACGCGCCCCCGGAGCCCGCGGGGCAGCGGGTCGTAGAGGTCGCCCTCGTACACCCGGCCGCCCAGGGGGGCGAGGTTGCGCCGGGCACACCGCACGGCGGCGGGGTCGAGGTCGGCGGCGTGCAGCTCCACTCTGCCCAGTCGGGCGGCGAGCGCGGCGCCGAGCGCGCCGGTGCCGCAGCACAGGTCGAGCACGACCGCGCCCGGCCGCCCGTGGGCCTCGGCCTGCTCGACCAGGAACTCGGTGCGGCGGCGCGGCACGAAGACCCCGGCCGCCACGGCGATCCGCAGCCCCGCGAACTCGGCCCGGCCCAGTACGTGTTCCAGCGGCAGCCCGGACGCCCTGCGGGCCGCCATCGCGTCCAGCTCCTCGGTGGTGCGCGCGGTGTCGTGCAGCAGCCGCGCCTCCTCCTCGGCGAAGACGCAGCCCGCGGCTCTCAGCCGCTCGACGAGGGCCTGCGGCGGCGGGAGCGCACCGGGGCGGAGGGGTTCCGGGAAGTGCGGTGCGGAGGAGTGGTGGAAGGTCAAGATCGGGCCTTTCGAGGAAGATCGAAGGGCGCGGACCCGGCCTGTCGCACTCGCCGTGCGGCGGGAGTGCCGTACGGGAGCGGGGCGCGAGCGAAGCTGCGGCGACGGCCGCTGCCGGGCGGCGTACTACCGGTTCCGCGCGTCCCGCCGGCCGTGCCGGTCGCTTCCGTCGCCGAGGGAGGGCGTCCGGTGTGCCGCGCTGGTGCGGATCGGTCCCACCTCCTCGAACGCCCTGGCCACAGCGCCCGGTCCGGGGCGTTCCGGGCCCGGGCGAACGCTCAGTGTAACGGCCGCGCCACGCACCCGCGGCGGATCCGTGCGTTGCTACCGTCTCGCCATGCAGCCAAGCCCCACGAGCGGTTCCGGCGCGCTGACGCTCCGTACCGCGCACACCTCCGAGGTCTCCGGCGACGAACTCGCCGCCGCACACGCCATGGTGGCCTCGACCTTCGATGAGGAGTTCTCCGCGCACGACTGGGAGCACGCGCTGGGCGGGATGCACGTCCTGGTCCACGACGGCACCGAACCGGTCGGCCACGCGGCCGTGGTCCAGCGGCGGCTCCTGCACGGCGGCAGGCCGCTGCGGACCGGCTACGTCGAGGGGGTCGGTGTGCACCGGCAGTACCAACGCCGCGGGATCGGCGGCATGTTGATGACCGAGATCGAACGGATCGTCACCGCCGCGTACGACCTCGGCGCGCTCGGCGCCACCGACGCCGGCGCGCCGCTCTACCGCGCCCGGGGCTGGCTGCCCTGGCAGGGCACCGCAGCCGCCTTCACCCCGGACGGCATCGTGCCCACTCCCGAGGACGTGCAGTTCGTCCACGTCTTCCCGGTGGAGGGCCAACCCCTGGACCGGACCGGCGAGTTGGTCTGCGACTGGCGCTCCGGCGACGTCTGGTGAGACCGCCCGCACAGCGGCGACCCGTCCTCGGGCGGAAGACGCTCAGCCGACCGGCCGGGCCTGGTGGTCGGCGGCGATCGCGGAGATCCGCGCGGCCATCGCGGTGTCCTTCGCGGTGACGACGTCGCCGGCGTCGTGGGTGTTGAGCGCGAAGGAGATCGTGCCGTAGAGGATCGACACGCGGGCGTGGTGGTCGGCGTCGTCCTCCGCCGCCGCCACGGCGACGTAGAGCTGCGGCAGCAGGGTCCGGTCCGCCGTGAACCCGGCGGTCAGGGCGTTGTCCTCGAAGGCCCAACCGGGCAGCTCCGCAAGGGCGTTGGTGATCTCGACATCGGTGAGCGGGGTGGCGGCCACGGCGTACTCCTCGGTTTCGGCGGCTGGTCGCGGGACGGGTGCTGTGCCCCGCCCCGCACTATGCCCGGCGGGTGCCCGACGAACCGGCCACCGACACTCACCACCCGCATCTCGCCGTTTGCCACCCGCACCTGGTCACTCGTCACTCGCCACGCAGCGGAGCGCAGCACGGCGGGACGCGGCAGGCAGGGGAGGGCGCGAGGTGCGGGACGCGGGCGCACGGGTTCGGCGCGGTGGGGGCGACGCGGCGGCGGGTACGCGCGGGCTGTGCGCAGGCCGGGTGGCCGCAGACGCTCGGGCCGGCTTGGCCGCAGGCCCGGGGCCCGGCCCCGGCCCGGTGCCGGACAGCAAGACGCCGCCGTCCCACGGGGGTTAGGACGGCGGCGACCGCTTGAGGTGTCTTGGCGTAACGGGGGAACGCCACACACCGCTGCCCATTCTCCCGACGCGACCGGGTCAAGTCACGGTTGTGGTCATTGTGTTCACGGTTTGCCGCCCGCACTCGGGCCCGCTCCCCCGGGCCGTCCGGCTCCGCTCGGCGGCCGGGCCCGTACCGGCCGTGCGCCCGTACCCGCCCTGACGTGCGCGGACGTGGCCGCTGGGGACGAGCGGGCCCGGCCGGACGAGCCCCGCGGTCAGGGCCTGCGGATGAGGTCCAGCAGCACGCCGTACGGCGGACGCGTGGGGTGGAACGGTGCGAAGTGGCCCGCGCCCGGCAGCAGATGGAGCCGCGCTCCCCAGTTGTTGGCGTACCGCCGGGACAGCTCGATCGGCACTTCCAGGTCGGCGGTGCCGTGCACCACCTCCACCGGTACGCGCGGCAGCAGCCGCATCGGATCGGCCTCCGGCAGGAGCGATGTGACCCCGGCGTGGCCGCCGAGCAGCTCGGTGACTGCGCCGTCGCTCAGCCCCATGTCGTACGCCCTGGACAGATCGGCGACCGGGGCGACGGCGATCACCCGGTCCGCCGCGCGGTCGCGGTGCGCGGCGGCCCACAGTGCGAGCTGGCCGCCCGCCGAGTGGCCGAGCAGCACCTTCGGCGGCCCGCCGAGGTGGTCGAGGGCCGCGTTCACGTCGTCGGCGGTCTGCGGCCAGCCGCCGTCGCCGCCCAGACGGCGGTACTCGACCAGCTCCACCGAGAAGCCCGCCTCGCCCAACGCATGGGCGAACGGGGCCAGATGGCGCCGGTCGTACGCCTCG
This sequence comes from Streptomyces tardus, assembly GCF_018101125.2. Lineage (GTDB taxonomy): Bacteria > Actinomycetota > Actinomycetes > Streptomycetales > Streptomycetaceae > Streptomyces > Streptomyces tardus. Next base: position 1,780,943 of record NZ_JAELVF020000001.1, read on the forward strand.
CGCCAGTAGCCGCCGTGCAGCACGGTGACGCGTGGGCCGTTGCCGCTGCCGTACCGGTCGACGATGTGCGAGGGGTGCTTCCCGTACACCTCCGACGACACCGGCGCGGGACGCTCCAGCGCGTTCAGCGCAGCCCATTCCTCGTTGCTGTTCACCCGACGACCTCCCCCAGGACCCGTGCGGCCCTCTCCGTATCGGTGAACGAGGTGTACAGCGGAGTGAAGCCGAAGCGCAAGATCCCCGGGCGGCGGTGGTCGCCCACCACGCCCCTGGCGATCAGCTCGGCCATCACCGCTTCCGCGTCCTCGCAGCGCAACGAGATCTGGCTGCCGCGTCGGGCGTGCTCGCGCGGAGTGACCAGCGAGAGCCGGCCCGGGGGCACGTACGCCTCGACACAGCGCAGGAAGAAGTCGGTCAGCGCGAGCGATTTGGCCCGCACCGCCGCGATGTCCACGCCCCGCCACACTTCGAGCGCGCTCTCCAGCGCCAGCATCGAGAGCAGGTCGGGGGTGCCGACCCGCCCCTTGCGGACGTCCGCGGCGGGCTCGTACGCCGAGGCCATCGCGAAGGGGTCGCGGTGGGAGTTCCAGCCGGGCAGCGGGGAGTCGAAGGCGGCCTGGTGGGCGCGGCGGATGTAGAGGAAGGCAGGGGCGCCGGGGCCGCCGTTGAGGTACTTGTACGTGCAGCCGACGGCCAGGTCGACGCCGTGCTCGTCGAGCGCGACCGGCAGGGCGCCGGCGCTGTGGCACAGATCGGCGACGACGTGTGCGCCGGCCGCGTGGGCGGCGGCGGTGATCGCCGGGAGGTCGTGCAACTCCCCCGACTGGTAGTCGACCTGGTTCACCAGCAGCGCCGCGGTGCGTGGGCCGACGGCGGACGCCATCGCGGCCGGGGCGACGGGTCGGATCGTGCGACCGGTCATCCGGGCGGCCGAGGCTGCGACGTAGCCGTCCGTGGGGAAGGTGGCGGCGTCGACCAGGATCTCGTCCCGGTCCGCGCCCGCGAGCCGGGCCGCGGCGACGACGGCCTTGAAGACGTTCACCGAGGTGGAGTCGCCGACCACGATCTGGCCGGGCGCGGCACCGACGAGCGGTGCGATCAGCTCGCCGACCCGCTCGGGCGCCTCCCACCAGCCGGACTCCGTCCACGAGCGGATGCGCAGCCGGCCCCACTCCCGGCCGATCACCTCGGCGACCCGCTCGGCCACCGCGCGGGGCAGTGCGCCGAGGGAGTTGCCGTCCAGGTAGACACCGGCCGCGTCCCGGCCGCCGTCCTCCGCGGAGTCGGGACGCACCGCGGCGCGCGCTGCCGTCTCGGTCGCCGCCGTCGCCCCGGTCGCCGTCGCCCCGGTCGCCGCCGGGTCGGCGTCGTCGAGGACGAACTCGGCGCGCAGCGGGGCGAGTTCGTCGGTCGCGTCCAACTGCCGTGCCTGCGCACGGAGTTCGGCTGCGAGAGCAGGGAAAGCGGCGGATCCCGCGGCGGGAGCGGCGGGGCGGGTGCCGGCGTCGGGGCCGGGGTGCTCAGACATAGCTGCGGGCCGTCCACAGTTCGGGGAAGACGTTCTTCTGCGCCCGCCGCTCCAGCCAGGCCACACCGGCCGAGCCGCCCGTGCCGACCTTCGACCCCATCGCCCGCCGGGTGGCGACCAGATGGTCGTTGCGCCATCGCCAGACGAGTTCGGCGACCTCGGTCAGCCCCTCGCCGAGCCGCGCCTCGGGCGTCGTGGGATCGCCCTCGTACACGCGGGTCCACACCGACTCCACGGCCGGCTGCGGCTCGTACCGCTGGGAGAGGTCACGGTCCAGGAGCCCCGCCGGGATGTCGTGGCCGCGCCGCGCGAGGAAGCGCAGCACCTCGTCGTACAGGCTCGGCTGGTGCAGCGCCTTCTCCAGCTCGTCGTGCACCCGGGGCGCGCCCCGGTGCGGTACGAGCATCGAGGACGCCTTCTCGCCGAGCAGGAACTCCATCCGGCGGTACATCGCCGACTGGAAGCCCGAACCCTCGCCGAGGGCGGAGCGGTAGGAGTTGAACTGCGCGGGGGTGAGGTGGGCGAGCGGCTCCCACGAGGCGTTCAGCGAACGCAGCTCGTAGGTGGAGCGGGTCAGCGCGGCGAGCGCGGTGGGGACGTCGTCCCCGCGCAACGCCTTCGCCGCCGTCTCCCACTCGTGGACGATGACGGTGAACCACAGCTCCATGACCTGGGTCGTCACCAGGAACACCATCTCGCCGGGGTCGTCCGACAGCGGGTGCTGGAGGTGGGTGAGGACGTCTGCCTGTACGTAGTCCTCGTAAGGGGTCGTACCGGCGAAGTCCAGGTTCGGGGTCTCCGACATGAGGTCTCCGTTGAGGAAGGGTGCCCGGGGTCTCCGGGCCGTCCCGGGCGACCCGGGCTCCCCCGGATCATCGCCGGGCACGGGCACACCCGGCAAGCGGCGGTACGCGTACGGCCCGCCGGGAGCGCGGGCGCAGCAACGGCCCGCGACCGGGCGGAGTACGGGCACCGGCTGCGCGCAAACAGGCACGGGAACGGGCAGGGCGGGCACACGGGAACGGGCACGGCGGGCACGGAACGGCGTGCGACCCGTGCGGCACGGGAACGGCCCGGAGCGGCGTGCGGAGGGCAGCCGTCCGGGCCGGTCGCGGAACCCGGCGTCGCACCTCGGACGGCCGCCCCGTGGACGGCTGCCCCGGTGCGCGGGGGCGGACTCAGGAGAGGGTGGCCGCCGCGGTGGGCGAGCTCTCCTTGAGGAAGGTCGAGCAGCGCTCGTACTCCTCGTCCTCCCCGATCGCCTTGGCGGCGCGGGCGAGTGCGTGCAGGGCGCGGAGGAAGCCGCGGTTGGGCTCGTGCTCGAACGGCACCGGGCCGTGGCCCTTCCAGCCGTTGCGGCGCAGCAGGTCCAGCCCGCGGTGGTAACCGGTGCGGGCGTAGGCGTAGGACTCGACGGTGCGGCCGGCGTCGTAGGCGTCGTCCGCGAGCTGGGCCCAGGCGAGGCAGGACGTCGGGTACTTCGCCGCGACATCGGCGGGAGCGGTGCCGCCGGCGAGCAGGTCGCGCGGCTCCGGGTCCTCGGGAAGGTGGGTCGGGGGCGGTCCCCCGAGCAGGTTCTCGTGATTGACCATGGTGCCAAGTGTGCCTTGCCCGGCTCGGCGCGAGCGGGGCAGGGAGCATACGTTCTCCCGCGGGCCGGCGACCTGCGGCGCCGCGCCGGGACGCGACGAACGTCGGGACGCCTCGCGGGACACGCGTGGCCCCCGGCGCGGGGGCCGGGGGCCACGGAGGCCGACGCGCCCCGGGAACGTCAGCGACGCCCGGGACGGGGACGTCACTTCATGCGCGTACCGGTGGAACGCAGGTCGGCGCAGGCCTTGGTGATCCGCTCGGCCATCGACGCCTCGGCGAGCTTGCCCCAGGCGCGCGGGTCGTACGCCTTCTTGTTGCCCACCTCGCCGTCGACCTTCAGCACGCTGTCGTAGTTGGCGAGCATGTGACCGGCGACGGGGCGGGTGAAGGCGTACTGGGTGTCGGTGTCCAGGTTCATCTTCACGACGCCGTTGTCCAGCGCGGTGGCGATCTCCTCGGCGGTGGAGCCGGAACCGCCGTGGAAGACGAAGTCGAACGGGTCGGCCTTGCCGTGCTTGGCCGCGACGCCCTGCTGGAGGTCCTTCAGCAGCTCCGGGCGGAGCACGACGTTGCCCGGCTTGTAGACGCCGTGCACGTTGCCGAACGAGGCGGCGAGCAGGTAGCGGCCCTTCTCGCCCAGCCCGAGCGCCTCCGCGGTGCGCAGCGCGTCGTCGACGGTGGTGTACAGCTCGTCGTTGATCTCGTGGGTGACGCCGTCCTCCTCTCCACCGGTCGGGGTGATCTCGACCTCGAGGATGATCTTCGCGGCGACCGCGAGGGCCAGCAGCTCCTTGCCGATCTCCAGGTTGTCGGCGAGGGTCTCGGCGGAGCCGTCCCACATGTGCGACTGGAAGAGCGGGTTCTCGCCGCGCTCCACGCGCTCGCGGGAGACCTCCAGCAGCGGGCGGACGTAGCCGTCCAGCTTGTCCTTGGGGCAGTGGTCGGTGTGCAGCGCGATGTTCACCGGGTACTTCTTGGCGACGATGTGCGCGTACTCGGCCAGCGCGACGGCTCCGGTGACCATGTCCTTGCTGTACTGGCCGCCGAGGAACTCCGCGCCGCCGGTCGAGATCTGGACGATGCCGTCGCTCTCGGCCTCGGCGAACCCGCGCAGCGCCGCGTGCAGGGTCTGCGACGAGGTGACGTTGATGGCCGGGTAGGCGAACTTGCCGGCCTTCGCCCGGTCGAGCATCTCGTTGTAGACCTCGGGGGTTGCGATGGGCATGTGTCCGCTCCTTGGGAGATGTGCACGTGTGCGGGGTGTGAGTTGAGTCCAGCCCTGACCGTTGGGGCGACGTCATCGTCGGGGGCCATCCTTCCAGACGCGCCGCCGAGCGCCCGAGGGGCCGCCCCCGTGCACCCGCCACCGACCCGGCACGACCCCGGCCTGCGGTACGGCGTGTGGCCGGGGTCGTGCCGGGTCGGTGGCGGGTGCACGGGGGCGGCCCCTCGGGCGCTCGGTGACTGGGGGGAGGAGCGGATGCGGCGCGAGGGCTGCGCGACGGTCGAGGTCGCACCGACCCCGTCCCGCTGACCCGGCCCACGCGCGGGACGGGGTCGGTGCGACCTCGACCGTCGCGCAGCCCTCGCGCCGCATCCGCTCCTCCCCCCAGTCACCGAGCGCCCCGAGCGCTTGGTTGAGGGTGCGCCCGTGCTCGGTCAGCGAGTACTCGACCCGCGGCGGCACTTCGGCGTACACCTCGCGGTGGACGAGCCCGTCCGCTTCCATCTCCCGCAGGTGCTGCGTCAGCATCTTCTCGCTCACCCCCGCCAGACCGCGCCTGAGCTCGCCGAAGCGCCGTACGCGGTGGCCGTCGAGCTCCCAGAGGATCAGGCCCTTCCACTTGCCGTTCATCACGTCGAGCGCTGCGTCGATTCCACAGATGTAGGGCCCGCGTCTCGGCACTCCGGCCATCTCTGCTCCCCCTTACGAATTGGTCAGTACCGCAGAAAATAGTGGGTACTTCCGGCAGCGGCGAGACTCTTCGAGCATGGAGGTGTGAACACACAACAGGACTCCAACGACGCGAGGAACACCGCTGTGACCGTGATCGGGCTCGGCCCGATGGGCCGGGCGATGGTCCGCACCCTCCTCGCCGCAGGGCATCCGGTCGCCGTGTGGAACCGGACTCCGGGCCGGGCCGACGGCGTCGTCGCCGACGGGGCCGCGCTCGCGGCCACGCCCGCCGAAGCGGTCGAGGCGAGCGACCTCGTGATCCTCAGCCTCACCGACTACCGGGCGATGTACGACATCCTCGGCGGCGCCACCGCCTCGCTCGCCGGCCGGACACTGGTCAACCTCAGCTCCGACACCCCCGAACGCTCGCGCGAGGCGGCGGCCTGGGCGGAGGGCCACGGCGCCACCTTCGTCACCGGCGGCGTCATGGTGCCCCCGCCGATGGTCGGCACCGAGGCGTCCCACGTCTACTACAGCGGGCGCGGCCGACCGCCGGAGAGCCACCTCGCCACGCTGGCGCTGCTCGGTGCGCCTCGCCCGCTGGGTGAGGACCCGGGGCTGGCCCAGCTGATGTACCAGGCCCAACTCACGGTGTTCCTCACCACCTTGTCCGGGCTGATGCAGGCCACCGCGATGCTGGGCGCCGCGGGGGTGAAGGCCGAGCACGCGCTGCCGGAACTGCTCGCCTCCACGGCCGGGATCGGCGACATCCTGACGTCCGGCGACGAGAACCCCGGCTCCGCGATCGACGCCGGAGAACACCCCGGAGAGCTCAGCACCGTCACCATGATGGGCGCGACGACCGACCACATCGTCGAGACCAGCACCTCGCTCGGCCTCGACCTCGCGCTTCCCCTGGCCGTGCAGGCCCACTACCGACAGGCCATCGGCAACGGACACGGCGGCGACAACTGGACCCGCATCATCGACGGCATCCGGGAGCCCGGGACGACCGCACGCTGAACCCAGCAGTTGGGCGGGGCCACGCATGCCGGGCGGTGTTCAGCCCAGGTCGAGGTCGGCCAGGTCGTACGCCGAGAGGTACGTCAGTCCCGCCTCGGCCATCGCGCCGGCCGCGCCCCGCTCGACGATCGTCGCGACCGCGACGACCTCCGCGCCCGCTTCCCGGGCGGCCTCGACAGCGGTCAGCGGCGAACCGCCGGTCGTCGAGGTGTCCTCGACGATCAGCACCCGCCGACCGGCGATGTCCGGCCCCTCGATGCGACGTTGCAGCCCGTGCGCCTTGCCGGCCTTGCGAACGACGAAGGCGTCGAGCCGGCGTCCGCGTGCGGCGGCGGCGTGCAGCATCGAGGTGGCGACCGGGTCGGCGCCGAGCGTCAGCCCGCCGACGGCGTCGAAGTCCAGCTCGGCGGTGAGGTCCAGCATGACCCGGCCGGCGAGCGGCGCGGCCTCCGCGTCCAGCGTGATCCGGCGGAGGTCGACGTAGAAGTCGGCCTCCTTGCCGGAGGAGAGCGTCACCCGCCCGTGGACGACGGCCTTCTCCTTGATCAGCCCCAGCAGGACGGACCTCGGCCCGCTGTCGGCCGCGCCCGTACCGCTGTTCTCGCCCGTCACGCTCGTGTCGCTCGTCTCGCTCATGGGCACCGAGCGTAGCGCGGGCGGGTCGGCCGGCTCGCCGGGCGGGTCGGCCGTCACTGCGGAGTGCGCCAGCTCCAGCGGCAGCCGAGCTCCAACGGTGCGATGGGGGTGATGAGTTGGGGGTGGGTGTTGAGCCCGTTGGGCGGGCCGGACTGCGGTTCGACGCACACCGCGTCGTCCGGCTTGTCGTAGACGACGACCCACTCGGCCCGGCTGGTGATCCGCAGCTCCAGCTCGTCCGGCCAGGTCAGCGTGGCGTCGACACCGTCGGGCATGCCGAAGCAGTCGTCCCACCGGCCGGTGCCCGCGTCCTCGGTGGCGAGCGCGGCCTCGTCCAGGCGGTGCCCGGTCGGAATGTGGTCGGGCCCGCGCTCCTCGCGCCAGGCCGGGGCGAAGTCCAACTGCACGTCCCGGCCGCCGAGGCCGAGGTTGCGCCGGAACCACGGATGCCAACCCGCCTGTGCGGGAAAGGAGTTGTCGTAGGTCTCGACGCTGAGCGTGTAGGCGACTCCGCTGCCGTCCTCGTCCAGCTCCACCACCTGGTTGACGGTGGCGGCCCACGGCCAGGGGTCGCCCAGCTCGCAGACGAAGGCGGCGCTGCGTTCGTCGGCGCGGACGGTGCGCCAGGGCCGGTCGTGGACGAGGCCGTGCAGCGCGTGCTCGCCGTCGTTGAGCGGCAGTTGGTGCAGATCGGCGCCGTTGCGGAAGCGCCCCCGCGCGGTACGGCCGCACCACGGCGCCATCACGAAGGAGCCGTACTCGAGCCCCTGGAGCAGCAGTTCCTTGCCGCCGACCCGCAGCGAGGCCGTCCGGCAGCCCTCGGAGGGGCGCAGCAGCAGCTCGGCGTCGCCGGCGGTGAGTCGTACGTCAGTGGTCTGGGTCGTCACCCTTCGAGACTAGGCCAGGTCGTACGACCTGGCCTAGTCTCGAAGGGTGACGACCCAGACCACTGACGTACGACTCACCGCCGGCGACCGCGAGCGCCGCGGCGGGTGCGGCCCAGCGCAGTGTGGCACCGGGCGCAGTCGGCGCCGGTGGCGGTACGGGTGCGTACCGGCCGCGCGGCGGCGCATGGTCGACCTCTTCGGCGCTGCGGCCGATCATGGTGCGGCGGGCGTGCGCGGCCTCGGCGGGCGGTGCACCGGGGGCGGGGATCTCCGCGCCCCGGGTGAGCCCGGTCGGGGCCTCGGAGCCGACATCGTCGCCGAGGGGATCTCCGAAGGGGTCCCGGGCGCCCGCCGGAGTCTGCTCCGCGCCGGAAGCGGCACCGGAAGCGGCATCGGGGTCGGTGCCGGACGGATCGGTGCCGGACGGATCGTCCTCGTCGGAGGCACGGCCCAGCGACGGCGGGGGGATCTCGGTCTCGAAGACCGAGAGCCCGGACTCCTCGTCCTGCACGGCCTGCGGTGACTCGTCCTGCGCGCCGTTCTCACCCGCCGCGCCGGACGCCTCCTGCGGCGCCGGGGGCTCCTCCGACGCCTCTTCGCCGCCGCCCCGGGCGCGGGACGCCTCGGAGTCGCCCGAAGCCGCCTCCGCCGAAGCCTTGGCGTCCGAGGCCTTGGCGTCCGGAGTCTTGGCGTCCGGAGCGGGGATGGCCGGGATCACCGGCGCGTTGTCGTCCCCGGGCGGGTCGGCGGCGAGGCTGTCGGCCAGCGACTCGGTGAAGCGGTCCAGCAGCCTCCGCCCGGCCGCCCGCAGTTGCTTCTCCTCGAACTCGGCGATCCTGCCCTGCCCGCTCGCCGCACCGGTGAACGCCAGCACGGTGCCGGACTCGGCGCCGTCCGGGTCGGCCTCCCGCGGTACGACCGTCAGCTCCATCCGCGCGGTACCGGTGCCGCGCGCCTCGGTGCCGTCGGCCTCGATGACGAAGCCGGGCTCGCGCGCGGTCAACCGGAGCGTGCCGCGGTAGGTGACCGTGGAGCCGCCGATCCGGACCCGCAGCCGACCGCGCACCACCACCTCGTCGGCGCCGTCGACCCCACCGACCCCATCGACCCCGTCAACGCAGCCCTCCGACCCGGCGCCGCCGGTCGCGGCACCGGCCGCCGCGTCGCCGATCGCCGTGCCGCCGGGCGGACTTCCGGCCGCGGCCTCAACCGTCAGCCCCGGTACGCACCGCATCCCGCGCTCGGCCTCGGCGAGCGCGGCACGCACGGCACCCACGGGGAACGGAACGTGCACCTCATGCTCCATGCCCGGAGCCTACCCACGGCCCACCGAACATGCGCCGCCCCTGCACCGGGACACCGAGGCGAGTCGAAACTCACCCCTGTGGACGGGCGCACCGGGCCAAATGCCGAGCGCCGCAACGGAGTTCACCACCCTCCGGAACGCCGTACGGCACCAGCGGGCGCGGGGCGCGGCAGGAGCCCCGCACCCGCGCCCGCTGGTGCCGTACGGCGTTCCGGAGGGTGGTGAACTCCGTTGCGGCGCTCGGCATTTGGCCCGGTGCGCCGCACCGGACAGTCGCAGCTCCGGCCCCTCGGCGGCCGGAGCGCTGCCCGACCGGGTGCCCAGCAGGAAACCCCAGTCCCCCGGCGGGTCGTCCGCGCTGCGGCGCTGTGGGCGGTCCGGCGAGTTGCCGAAACCGGAGAGCCGTCCGTCGAGCGCGTACGGGGTGGTGGCCAGGCCCGCCGCCCGCAGAGTGGCGTCGATGGTCCAGAAAGTGCGCGGGTCCGCCACGACCGGGCCCGCGTGCACCGCCAGTCGTCCGCCCTCGGCGAGTGAGCGGCCCAGCAGCCCGTAGAACTCCAACGAGTACAGCTTCGTGCTCGTGGTCAGCCGCGGGTCGGGCAGCGCGGAGACGATCACGTCGTACGGCCCGCCACCGCCGTCCCCGTTGCTGCCGTGATCCGTTCCGCCGTCGCTGCCCCTTCCGCTGCCGCTGCCGCTGCCGCCGTCGCTGCCGCTGTCGCCGTCGCTGCCGCTGTCGCCGTCGCTGTCCGGCAGGTGGTCGCGGAGCCAGCGGAAGGGGTCGGCACTGACTCGGCGCACCCGGGGATCGTCGTGCGCGCCCTCGTTGAGGGTGCTCAACTTCGGGTCCCGGCGGGCGAGTTCGAAGAGTGCCGGATCACGGTCGACCACGGTCACCCGGGAGACTTCCGGGTGACGCAGCACCTCGCGGAGCGCGAGTCCGTCGCCGCCACCCAGTACGAGCACGCGCTCCCGGCGGCCGGTCGCCATCGCGGGGTGCACCAGGCCCTGGTGGTGCCGTGCCTCGTCCGAGCTGCACACACGCAGCCTGCCGTCCAGGAAGAGTTCGAGGCTGCTGCCCGGGTCGGCGTGGGCGGCACGTTCGCCGGCCGCGGCACCTTCGGTGAGCACGATCTCCTGGTGGTCGCTCTGTACGGCGACCCGCACCGAGCTCCCGTACACCGCCCGCCGGGCCGCCTCCTCGAAGGCGGACGAGGCGCAGACCGCCCCGAGCAGCAGCGCCAGCACCAGCACGTTGGCGAGCAGCAGCCGGTTGCGGGTGCGGCGGTTCAGTTCGTGCCGGAAGAGCCACAGCACGACCACTCCCCCGGCGAACACGTTGACCACTCCGACCAGCAGCGCCCCGGTCAGCTGCCCGAACATCGGCAGCAGCAGGAAGGGGAAAGCCAGCCCGCCCACCAGCGCGCCCACGTAGTCGGCGGCGAAGAGGTCCGCGACCGCACCCCCTATGTCCTGCTCCCGGATCCGCTGGATCAGCACCATCAGCAGCGGCATCTCCGCGCCGATCAGCACACCGATCAGCAGCGAGAAGACCACCAGCGCCGTGCGTGACTCGCCGAACCACGCGAAGCAGGCGTGCAGCGCCATCACCGACCCGCCGCCGACCAGTGCGAGCAGCGCCTCGATGAAACCGAAGCCGGCAGCCGCCCGGGCGCACAGCCGTTTCGCCAGCAGCGAGCCGATGCCCATGGCGAAGACCATCAGGGAGAGCACGACGGAGGCCTGGGTGATCGAGTCGCCCGCCAAGTACGAGGCGAGCGCGACGAGTTCGAGCTCGTACACCAGGCCGCAGGCGGCGCAGACGAACACCGAGGCGAGCACCAGCAGCCTGCCCACGCCCGGCCGTACCGGCAGCCGGATGCCCGCCCCCGGCGACTCCGCTTGCTCTGCCGGCTCGGCTTGCTGCCCGTCGAGGCCCGGGCCACCGGCGGAGCCGGCCTCCGCGTCGGCGTCCGGGGCTGCGGCTGCTCCCGCATCCGGGCCGGAGTCACGAGGGCAGGACGGCAGGCCGGCGGAAGACGGCACGGGGGCCGGGGAGGGGACGATGCCCGCCCGGGAGCGGGGTGCGCCGCCGCGGGCGCCGGCCGGCTCGTACGACGGTGCGCCCGTCCTTCCTGCGGTCCCGGGCGGCGCGGGCTGGTCGATCATGCCGTGAACGCTACGTGAACGCCCGGCTTCGTCATGTCACGTGCGGAGAAGGGCAGTTGGCGGCAGGTTTCGACCTCGACCGCACCCGCGACCGACTGCTTCCGGGCGACGCCGCACCCTCGTGTTCGAACAACCCGCGCACACCCGGCGTGACGACGCCGTCCGCCGGCCGCGGACACCGCCCGCGCCGCCGACCCCCGCGAACGGTCCCCCGGCCGGACGCCCCGCGAGGCAGGTCCCGTAGCCGGGGTACGTCACGCCATGGACGCTTCGCGTACCTCGCCCAACGTACGTACGGCGATCCGCGTACGCGTCGCCACCAGCCGGCCCTCCTGCGGGTACGAGTGCCAGGTGCGCCAGGACACCTGCCCCTCGGCTCGCTGCACCAGCAGCGCCGTGAACGCGTGCGGACTGCCGGGGAAGTTGCCGGCCAGTCCGTGCGGATGATCGGCGACCAGCGCGAGCAGCTCCTGGGCACGGCCGGCGAAGGAGCCGCTGCTGAGTGTCTCGACGCGGGCCGCGAACTCGTAGTCCCAGATGCCCACTCGCTTGGAGACGCCCACCGGAAGCGGCGCGCTGCTGCCCGGCATGCACGCGACGGTCTCGGAGCAGACCTCGCCGTTCTCCTCGACCAGCACCTGGTGGGAGGCGCCGAGGAGGCGCAACTGCACCTGCGTGGCGTCGAGTTCGAGGTCCAGGGTGGCCAGGGACGGCAGCGGTTCGTGGCCGAGCGCCCAGGAGAGGTCGCTGGAGCGGGTGTCGGAGTAGGCGGTTTTCAGGGTCGTGAGCATGGGTCGGCTCCGCAAGCACATGTGAAGGATGAACGGTCGTCACCCCTCGGTCTCCACCTCGGGACGAGCAATCGCCGGGTCATGCCCACTGGGGTCCGGACAGGACTTCACCGAATCATGAATTGCGTCAAGTCCACAGCGTTTTTACCCAACTTCGTAGGGTTTCCATACGCCAGAGGGCAGGGGTGGTCAGGTGTTCAACGAGGCAATCCATCACATCGAGTGACTGCCCGGGGAGCACCGGCCGTACGACTCGAACATCTCCGCGGAACCCGGCAACGGGCCTGATCCGGTCCGCCGACTCCGCGAACCGGGCCCGTGCGAGGTGCACACCGGCTCAACCGAAGTGCACGGCAGGGCCGTTGGCACGGCATCCGCCGTTTCGCCCGGACCGCGCCCCGTCGCCCCCTGCCGCAGCGCAACACCGCCCCGCACGCCGCGAGTACGTCCGCACCCGCCGCGAGAGGCGACCCGGCGCTCTCCGGCGCCGCATCAACTCGCCGCGGAAACCAGCCGGTTCACCACACGCGACCGACCGGGAGGATCAGCAGCCACCGCCGCCGTCACCACCGCCGCCGCCACTGCTGCTGCTTCCGCCGCCGTCGCCACCACCGCAGCCTCCGCCTCCGGACCCGCCGTCGTCGCCCCCGCCACCCCAGAACGAGGTGTGGGACGCGCCGGCGGCCCGCGCCTGCGCCGCCCCCTGCGCCCGCTGAAGCCGAACAATCAGCAGACCGGCCACTCCGCCGACCAGCACGATCACTCCCACGACCGCCAAAGTCACCAGCATCGCAACTCCCCCTGTTTCGAACGTCGTTCCGTACAGCCGCGGCTCGGGACCGTCCGGCTCCGCACTGTGCCCGCCGGCCTTCCGCTCCAACGGCCGCGCCCGCACGCTGAGTTCGACGCCACGACGTCCGGTGCGGTTCCCGCCCGGGTGCGGCGCCACGCCGGCCCGGGCCCCGCCGCCCCGTCGGAACGCCGCGTCAACCAGCGCGAACGGCCCGGCGCGCGCCCGCCGGGCCGGTTGGGGAAGGCCACCCGATCACCGAGGATGAGCCGTATGGGACGACCACCGCTGAACCGACGGCTCGCCGAGTTCGGGACGACGATCTTCGCCGAGATGTCCGCCCTGGCCACCTCCACCGGTGCGATCAACCTCGGGCAGGGCTTCCCGGACACCGACGGCCCCGAGGAGGTCCGCGAGGCGGCGGTACGGGCGCTGCGGGACGGACGCGGTAACCAGTACCCGCCGGGTCCGGGCGTGCCCGAGCTGCGACGGGCCGTCGCCGAGCACCAGCGGCGCTTCTACGGGCTGTCGTACGACCCCGACACCGAGGTCCTCGTCACCGCCGGGGCGACCGAGGCGCTCGCCGCCTCGCTGCTGGGGCTCGTCGAGCCCGGTGACGAGGTCATCGCGCTGGAGCCCTACTACGACTCGTACGCCGCCGGGATCGCCATGGCCGGCGGCACCCGGGTGCCCGTCACACTGCGTCCGGACGGCGAGCGGTACCGCCTCGACCCGGACGAGCTGCGCGCCGCCGTCACCGACCGCACCCGCCTCATCCTGCTCAACACCCCGCACAACCCCACCGGCACCGTCCTGGACCGCGACGAGCTGGCGATGATCGCCGAACTCGCCTGCGAACGCGACCTGTTGGTGGTCACCGACGAGGTCTACGAGCATCTCGTCTACGACGGCGAGCACGTTCCGCTGGCGACCTTCGCCGACCGTTTCCCCGGTCTGCGAGAGCGGGTGCTGACCATCTCCTCGGCCGGAAAGACCTACAACTTCACCGGCTGGAAGGTCGGTTGGGTGACCGGCGCGCCCGAGCTGGTGAGCGCGGTGCGGACGGCGAAGCAGTATCTGACCTTCGTCTCCGCAGGACCGTTCCAGTACGCGGTCGCCGAGGCACTGGCCCTGCCCGACCGGTACTACACCGAGCTGGCCGACCGGCTGCGCGCCACCCGCGACCTGCTCAGCGAGGGCCTGCGGGAGGCCGGCCTCACGGTGTACCGGCCGGCCGGCACCTACTTCGTCACCGCGGACATCCGCCCGCTGGGCGAGAGCGACGGATTCGCGTTCTGCCGCGAGCTGCCCGACCGCTGCGGCGTGGTCGCGATCCCCAACGCGGTCTTCTACGACCACCGGGAGGAGGGCGCGCACTTCGTACGCTTCGCCTTCTGCAAGCGCCCCGAGGTCATCCGGGAGGCCGGCGCCCGCCTCGCCCGCCTCGCCAACCGGCCCTGACCCGCCCCCTGTCGGCGCGCTTCGGGCCTGCGGACCAGCCGGACGGTGAGCGGCGGCGCGGCGGTGAGCGGCGCGGCGCTCGTGCCGAATGCCCCGCGCGCTCGGAACAGTCGGCACGCCGGGAGAGATGTTGTCCAACACGGTCCTCCGTCGCCCCAACTCGTGGAGCGCAGAAGGGCATCGGCTCGGCGCACCCGGTCGGCCCGGCCTCGGCCGCTCGCCGACCGCGGCGGGCTACGTTGGGCCTGCCCGCCGGAACCCGGACACGGGCCGGTGCGCGGACTCCGCCGGTACGCGCAGTACGGCTCGGACGTACGACCCGGACGTACGACCCGGACGTACGGCCCGGAGGTACGGTCGGGCCCGGCACCGGAAGCGCGGCGACCGGCCGCGAAGCACCGCCAGGAGAAGGGAAACAGCGTCACCGCACCGCGCTGCACCGCAGCGAGCGAGCGGGAGACGCCGGGACCAGCGTATGGAGTGGTACGACCCCGCCGACCAGCCCGAGGGCGTCCAGTGCGAGTGGTGCCAGGGCGGTGGAGCCGTGGCCCGTGCCACGGCGTACGTCGCCGGCCCGCACCCGTTCGAGGGCCCGATGGAGACCGTCCACCACCCGGCGGAGTGCAAGCACTGCCGGGGCACGGGCATCTACGACTCGGCGCTCGACCCGACGCTGGAGCACGAGTTCCGACGACGCTGACAGCTCCGGGCTCCAGGCCCGGGCTCGACCTCGCGTCCGGGTTCCCGTCCGGCCCCAACCTCCGCCCCGCATTGCACAGTTGGCTCCGAGTCCGTGGGGACTCGGAGCCAACTGTGTTCAACAGCCGTGTGCGCCAAGGAGGTTCTGGCGCGCGGACGTCCGCGCCGTCAGTCCTGGTGGACGCGGCCGACGGTGAGCGGGATGCGCTTGAAGTCCGCATCGCTCTTGAAGTACGAGGCGGTGCCGAAGTTGTCCTCGACGCTCGCCTTCTCCGACTCGTCCGGGTAGGCGTTGGTGCAGTCCGTCCCGGCGCTCGCGCCGGACATCAGACTGGTGCACGGGCCGGGCTTGATGTCCGGCAGGCCGAGGATGTGGCCCAGCTCGTGCGAGGCGATCCGCAGGGTGTCGTGGCCCTCCTCGACGGCCTGGCGCCCCATCCAGATGCGCCCGTTGCCGAGCGAGGTGGTCTGCGCGCGCGGCCAGCCGTCGTCGGCGACGATCGTGATGTTCGCCTGCTCGCCGGCCTCGGCGGGCTCCAGCTGTACGCCGGTGACGCTTTCGTTCCAGACGTCGGCGCCGCCGTCGACGGCCTCGGTGAACTCCTCGGCGCCGGAGGCGTCGTAGGTGACGACGGTGGCGGCCTTCTCGGGGGAGTCGGTGGGGGCGACGCCGGCGAAGGCCTGGCCTCCGGCGAGCGCAAGCAGGGTGGTCGCGCCGAGCACGGCAACCGCGCGCAGGGTGTTCTGAGTTGTCACGGTGTCTCCACTCTCGTTCGTGTGGGGGTTGAAACCAGGTGGAAGGACATGGCCCGACCTCGCCGAACTGCCCGCTGCGAAAGGCGAGTCGGCTCTCGCAGCAGCGACGGAAACAGGGCCGGGCGACGGCCGCGAGGGACACTACTCCGCCCGCCCGTCCCCGTCGACACCCCCTCGTGACCTCACACCGACCCCTCACAACCCCCGGCACGTCCGCGGGAGTCGGGCCCGCCCCGGCGTGCAAAGGGACCGGAACGCACGGGCAAAGGGACCGGAACGGCGACGGAAAGAGAACGGAGAACCCGCCCGGCCCGCACCTTCGGCGTCCCTCCGCCGGGCCGGTCGGGACCAGTCGGCCCAGGCCCGGGAGCGGTTGCCCGCCCGGGCGCCGACGCGCACTCCTGCTGCCCCGGCGGGGCCGCGTAGCCTCGAAGCATGTTGAAACTGATTCTGGTGCTCGTGGTCGTCGCCGCCCTCGTCCTCACGATGGTGACCAGCCGTATGGCCCGGCAGCGCCGGGAGGAGTTCTCGCGCAGGTTCCCCACCTACGAGGACTTCGCGGCCACGGTGGACGGCTCGAAGATACGCGCGGTGCGGGACGGCGAGGGGATGGTGGCCGCCGTCAAGGTGGTGCGCGCCGACTTCCCGGAGGCCTCACTGCTGGACTCCAAGCGGTACGTGGACGAGCTGGACTGACGGCTGCCCCGGACGCCCGGGCGCACGCCCGCCCCGAGGCACGAGGCCGGGGCGCACGCCCGCCCGCCCCGCACCGGCGCTCCCGCGTACGGGAGTTCGCGCACGGCGCCCGCGCACGAGCAGTCGCGCCTGCGGGAGGTGTACGAGGAAGCGCACACAAGATCCCTCCCGTCGACGGGGAGAACGGGCCCCGGACGTCGCGGTGCGCGAGCGGGTTGCTCCCCTGTCGGCAATGAACTGCCCGCGTATTCACCGCAGTTGACCCAAGCCTTGACCAAGACTCCCCAGGAGCCTCGTACGGCTCCGCGCACGTTCATAGGTTCAACTCATGAACCGGAACGAACGTACGGACCACGGTCCTGGAGACTCCGCCGCCCCGACGGCGAACGGCACCACCGCCGTACCGCCGACCACCGCCACCACCGGAACCGTGACCGGGACCGGCAGGCGCGCGCTGCTGCGCGCGGTGGTCGGCGGTACGGCGGTGGTCGGCGCCGGCCTGGCGCTCGGCGGCGGCGCGGTGGCGGCCCCGGCCCGCGGCCGAGGGCTGCTGACCGAGCGGCCGGGCTCCCCGGCCGCGGCGCTGAAGGAGCTGGCCGAGGGCAACCAGCGGTGGCGCCGGATGCGCCAGGAGCACCCGCACGAGTCGGAGGAGATACGTCAGGTCCTGGTCTCCGGCCAGAACCCGTTCGCGGTGGTGCTCGGCTGCATCGACTCGCGGGTGCCGCCCGAGCTGGTCTTCGACCAGGGCCTCGGCGACCTGATGACGGTGCGCTCCGCAGGCGAGGTGCTCGACAGCAGCGTGATCGGCAGCGTCGCCTACGGCGTGCTGGAGCTCGACATCCCGCTGATACTCGTCCTCGGCCACCAGTCCTGCGGCGCGGTCGCCGCGGCGGTCGAGGCGGAGGAGAGCGGCGAGGAGCTGCCCGGCCACCTCCAGTACGTGGTGGAGCAGATCTTCCCCTCGATCGACCACTCACAGCACGGCGACGCCCGTGTCGACGCGACCGTGACGGCCCACGCGCTCAACGTACGGCGGCAGTTGGCGGCCGAGCCGGATCTGGCGGAGCGCATCGCGGACGGCCGGCTGGCCGTGGTCGCCGCCCGCTACGAGCTGGCGGACCAGCGCGTCCACCGCATCTCCTGACCCCGGCCGGCCCTCACCGCAGCGAGCGCCGCCCTCCGAAACCACCACCGAGCCGCGCAACGGCAGCCGCATCCCCGTCGCATCCCCGCCACACGGCCGACAGCAGCCGCACCAGCGTCGCGTCCGCGCTCCGGCCCGCCCGGGACACGACGACGGCCGGCCCCGGGTTCCGCACCCGGGGCCGGCCGTCGTCGTCGAAGAACGTGCGGACTCAGGACTTGGCGTCGCCGGTCCCGCCCTCGCCATCGGTCTTCTCGCCGTCGGCACCGTCGGCCTTCTCGCCTTCGGCCTTCTCGCCGTCGGCGGATTCGGCGTCCTTCTCCAGGCCGAGGGCCTCCACCAGCCACTTGTCGAACTCGATGGACGCCCGCACCCAGCTCACCGTGGAGGAGACGAAGTGCTCCAGCGCGACGCCCATGCCGATGAGGGTCTGGGCCTCACCGATCAGACGTACGGTGCCGTCGTCGTGGGTGTGGGTGTAGACCTTCGGCCACAGCGTGCGGCGGTTCCAGTCGTCGATCGACTCAAGGAGCTTGCCCTTGTCCTCGATCGGGTGCGGACGGTCGTAGAAGGTGCGGACGGAGAAGACCTGCTGCTCCTCCTCACCGCGGAACATGAAGTACGTGCGGAATTCCTCCCACGGCGCCGCGAGGTCGCCCTCGTCGTCGACGACGTACTTCAGCTCCATCTGCTCCAGGAGCTGCTTGACGAGCTCCTGGTCCGGGACGACCGGTCCCGCCGGGCCACCGCTCTGCGGCTCTGGCTGCTGGCCCCCGAAATTCGGAATCGAGGACGGGTCGATGCTCACGTGTGGAACTTCCCTTCGTACGAGTCCGGCCATCCTCCCTCACCCCCGCCCCTTCGTGGCAAGCCGAACCGGCCACGAAAAGGGCGGGCGGGGTGCGAAAGGGCACGTCCCCGGCACGGACGTCACTCCGGCGCGTCGGGGCGCACCGCGGTGACGCGCAGCCCCCGGCCCTCCTCGCCCGTCGCCGTGACCCGCACGGTGTCGCCGTCGTGGACCTCGCCGCCCAGGATCTTCCTGGCCAGCTGGTCGCCGACGGCGGTCTGCACGAGTCTGCGCAGCGGCCGGGCACCGTACGCCGGGTCGTTGCCCTCGACCGAGAGCCACTCCAGCGCCTCGGGCGTGATGTCCAGGGTCAGCCGGCGGTCGTTCAACCGCCGCTGCAGGCTGTCGATCTGCAACTGCGCGATGCGCTCCAGCTCCGGCCCACTGAGCGCGGAGAAGACCACCAGATCGTCCAGCCGGTTCAGGAACTCGGGCCGGAACGCCGCCCGTACGGCCGCGAGCACCCTGTCCCGCTGCTCCTCGGGCTTGGCGAGCCGGTCCAGCAGATGCTGGCTGCCGAGGTTGGAGGTCAGCACCAGGATGGTGTTGCGGAAGTCGACCGTGCGGCCCTGCCCGTCGGTGAGCCTGCCGTCGTCCAGCACCTGGAGCAGGATGTCGAAGACCTCGTGGTGGGCCTTCTCCACCTCGTCCAGCAGCACGACGGTGTACGGCCGCCGCCGCACCGCCTCGGTCAGCTGGCCGCCCTCCTCGTACCCGACGTAGCCGGGCGGGGCGCCGACGAGGCGGGCGACCGAGTGCTTCTCGCCGTACTCGCTCATGTCGATGCGAACCATGGCCCGCTCGTCGTCGAAGAGGAAGTCGGCGAGCGCCTTTGCCAGTTCGGTCTTGCCGACGCCGGTCGGGCCGAGGAAGAGGAAGGAGCCGGTCGGCCGGTCCGGGTCGGCGACCCCGGCCCGGGAGCGGCGCACCGCGTCGGAGACGGCGCGCACCGCCTCGCCCTGGCCGATCAGCCGCTGACCCAACTCCTCCTCCATGCGCAGGAGTTTCTGGGTCTCGCCCTCCAGCAGCCGGCCGGCCGGGATGCCCGTCCAGGAGGCGACGACGTCGGCGATGTCGTCCGGACCGACCTCCTCCTTGACCATGGTGTCGCGGGACACCTCCTGCTCGGCCTCGGACGCCTCCACCAACTGCTGTTCCACGGACGGGATCTCGCCGTAGAGCAGCTTGGACGCGGTGTCGAAGTCCCCGTCGCGCTCGGCGCGTTCGGCCTGGCCGCGCAGCTCGTCAAGCCGCTCCTTGAGCTCGCCGACCTGGTTCAGGGACTGCTTCTCCTTGTCCCAGCGTGCGTTGAGCTGCCGCAACTCCTCCTCTCGGTCGGCCAGATCGCGCTTGAGCCTGGCCAGCCGCTCCCGCGAGGCGACGTCCGACTCGCTGCTGAGCGCCATCTCCTCCATCTTCATCCGGTCGACGGAGCGCTGGAGTTCGTCGATCTCCAGGGGAGAGGAGTCGATCTCCATACGGAGCCGGGAGGCGGCCTCGTCGACCAGGTCGATCGCCTTGTCGGGCAGGAAGCGCGAGGTGATGTAGCGGTCGGAGAGCGCGGCGGCGGCCACCAGCGAACTGTCCGCGATCTGCACCTTGTGGTGCGCCTCGTACCGGCCCTTGAGCCCGCGCAGGATCGCGATGGAGTCCTCCACCGACGGCTCGGCGACCAGCACCTGCTGGAAACGCCGCTCCAGCGCCGGGTCCTTCTCGATGCGCTCGCGGTACTCGTCCAGCGTCGTCGCACCGACCATCCGCAGCTCGCCGCGGGCCAGCATCGGCTTGAGCATGTTGCCCGCGTCCATCGCGGAGTCGCCGCCCGCGCCCGCGCCGACGACGGTGTGCAACTCGTCGATGAAGGTGATGATCCGGCCGTCGCTCGACTTGATCTCCGCGAGGACCGTCTTCAGCCGCTCCTCGAACTCGCCGCGGTACTTGGCACCCGCCACCATCGCGCCCAGATCGAGCGAGACGAGCCGCTTGTCGCGCAACGACTCGGGCACGTCGCCCTTGATGATCCGCTGGGCGAGGCCCTCGACCACGGCCGTTTTGCCGACGCCCGGCTCCCCGATGAGGACGGGGTTGTTCTTCGTGCGCCGCGAGAGCACCTGGACGACCCGGCGGATCTCCTGGTCGCGGCCGATCACCGGATCGAGCCGGCCGTCCCGCGCGGCGGCGGTCAGGTCCGCGCCGAACTTCTCCAGCGCCTTGTACGTGCCCTCCGGGTCCGGCGAGGTCACCCGCTGGCCGCCGCGGCTGCGTTCGAAGGCGTCCAGCAGCTTCTTGGCGGTGGCGCCCTGGTCCTTCAGCAACTCGCCCGCCCGGCCGCCCCGTTGGGCGACGCCGATCAGCAGATGCTCGGTCGAGACGAACTCGTCGCCCAGCTCCCTGGCACGCTGCGAGGCGTCCGCGATGACGGCCAGCAGCTCGCGGTTGGGCTGCGGTTTGGCGACCGTGTCGCCCTGCACGCGGGGCTGTGCGGCGAGCAGCCGCTCCGTACCGCCGCGCAGCGCCGCCTGGTCCGCGTCGACCGCGGCGAGGAGGTCCTGGATGTTCTCGTTGTCCGTCCCCTCCAGCAGTGCGAGGAGGAGATGGGGCGGGGTGATGTCGCTGTGGCCGTCGGTGAGTGCGCGGTTGTTCGCCGCGCCGAGCGCGTCCCGGCTCTTGTTGGTCAGCTCGGCTTCCACGTGCGGTCGCTCCTCCTTGGTGTCGTCGATGTCTTCGACGGCGCCGTCCCGCCGCGGCAGGTGCCGGGGCGGCGGTCGGGTGTCGGGCAGTTGTCGGGTGTCGGTCGGTGTTCTGCGGGCCGCCGGCCCACGGGCCACCGGGGCTCGGACGGGGGCGCTGAACGGTGCGCGCCGACCGGCCGGACCCGCTCGGCCCGGCGGGGCGGTCGCGGTCGGGTGCCCCGGGCGGAGGTCACGGAACCACTCCCGATCCCATGGGGGCCCGTGAGATCCCCACGGGCCCCCATGATGTCAGCCCCGTTCTGCCCTGACTGCTCCAACGTACACAAAGTTGAGTCCATTCCACTCAATGAAAGTTCCGCAGCCCTCCCCGGGCTGCCTCCTGCCGCGCTTCCCACCGCGCTTCCGCCGCCCTCGCCGCCGCCCCTCTCGCCCCTCGGCTTCCCGGTCCGGCGGCACCCGCGGGCCCGGCCCGGTGGGACGCTCACCCGCCCCTGCCCGCAGGCCGGCCGTTCGCATACGCTCGCGCCATGGCGACAGACGTGTGCGACCCCGACCCCGCCTACCTCGATTTCTGGCGCGAGCACCTGCCGTGCACGCTGACCACCCCGCGGCAGGACGGCACCCCGCACGTCGTCGCCGTGCACGCCACGTACGACCCCGAGGCCGGACTCGCCCGGATCATCACCAACACCAGGAGCCACAAGGCCGCCCACATTCGCGCGGCGGGCGAGAACGGCGCCCGGGTGGCCATCTGCCAGGCGTCGGAAGGGCGTTGGGCGACGCTGGAGGGCGTCGCGCGGGTGGTCGAGGACGAGGAGGCGGTGGCCGAGGCGGTGCGCCGCCACGCCGAGCGCTACGAGCGCACCCCCGCACCCAATCCGGACCGGGTCGCCGTGGAGATCACCCTCACCCGGGCGATGGGGAACGTACGGGTGCGCAGGCCGAAGGAGAAGACCCTCGCCGGGGCACTGGTCACACTGCGCACCGTGCGGGACACGGACGTCCCGCAACTCGCGGAGATCCGCCGCCACCCCGAGGTGTACGCATACTGGCGCGGCGGCGAGGACCTCCTGGCCGCGGTGCGCGAGGACCTGGCCGAGGAAGGGACGGAGACCTTCGCCGTGCTGCACGAGGGGCGCGTGGTCGGCGCCGTCGGCTGGTACAGCGAGGACGAACCGGACTACCGGCACGCCGGGATGGACCTCTACCTCTCCCCCGCCGTGCACGGAAAGGGCCTGGGCACCGACACGGTGCGCACGCTGGCCCGCCACCTCGTCGAGGACCGCGGCTTCCACCGGCTGGTGATCGATCCCGCGGCCGACAACGCCGCCGCGATCGCCTGCTACCGGAAGGTCGGCTTCCGCCCGGTGGGAACCCTGCGCAAGTACGAGCGGAACGCCGACGGCAGAGGCTGGCACGACAGCCTGCTGCTCGACCTCCTCGCGGAGGAGCTGACCCGACCCGACGGTGACGCGGCGAACGACGCGGACGGCACAGCGCGGGGGACGACGCACTGACGCGGACGGCGGCCCGACGCGGACGACAGAGCACGGAGGACGGCGCGCGGGGAACGGGGCGCAGGGAACGGCGCGGCACCGGCGGCGGTGCGCCTTCCGGGCCGACTGCCCTACGCCGCCCCGGCGTTGACCCGAGCGGCACCGCCCCGAGCGGCACCGCCGTACGCGGCGCTGTCGCGCGTCGCACCGCCGTACGCGGCGTCGGAAGCGTCACCCGACGCGTCGCTGTCGCCGGCGCTCTCCGTCCCGGACGCGTCCTCCTCGCCCGACACCTCTCCGTCGTCCGTCGCCTCCCCGTCACCGGAGGGGCTCGGGTCGTCGGAGGGCTTCTCGTCCTCGGGGGTGGTGGAGGGCGCGGGCGGCGGGGGGAGCGGCTCGGCGCCGCCGGGCTCGGAGCAGACGGTGAGCGGCCGGTCCCGGCCCTCCTTGATCTTGACCCCGCAGGCCCGCACCGAGGCGGGGTACGGCGCGTTCATCATCATCGAGAAGACGTCGCGGTCGTAGCTGATCGCCCGCTCCTCGCTCTGGCTGCCCTTGCGCGGCACCACCCGGGCGATGTCCCCCACCTCGGCGTGGCTGATCCTCGCCCAGCCCGCACGGCAGCTCGGGCTGTAGCGCAGCTCGATGAAGCTGCCGTCGAACTCGCGCAGCGCGGCGGTGTAGGCGTCCAGATCACATCCGTGGGACGCGGGGTTCTTGCCCTGGCAGTCCTTGCCGACGCAGCCGACCGGCCCACCGTCGCTGGTGGCCGGCGCGTTCCCCTCGGCGTCCCCTGCCGAGCTGAGCCGCAGCACGGTGAAGCCGCCCAGCAGCAGCACGGCGACGAGCGCTCCCGCGAGCGCGGCCCGACGGGTGCGCAGTACGGCGGGCACGGCGCTCTCCAGCCGCCGCGCGCGCCGTTCCTCGCGCACGCCGCCACCGCCGCGGAGCAACTCCGCGCCGGAGTACCCGGTGGGTCCGGGAACCTCGCGGGGGCCGAGCGGAGCGGCCTCCTCGCGGCCGTCCTCCGCCAACTGCTCGTCGTCCGCCTCGCGTTCGGCGGCCCGGTGGCGGGCCTGTGCGGCCAGGTCCCACAGGAGCAGCAGCCGGTCCGGTTTGACCCCGACGGCGCGTGCGAACGCCGCGACCGCGGTGCGCGGCGGGAACTTCTTGCCGTTGAGATAGCGCTCCCAGGAGGACTTGCTGACACTGGTCCGCTCGGCCAGAGCCGCCAGCGTCAGCCCGCTGCGGGTACGCAACTCCCTCATGTTCTCGGTGAGTTCGCGAACACTTTCCGATACGCCATGATCTGGGTGCTCTTCGCCTGACATCCCACGCCCCGGTAGGTCCAACGTTCCGCTCATGTCTAGCAGTGCCGGGCGCGGAGATCGACAGCCCCGCCCGGAACAGCACCGGGCCCAGCGCTCCCCCACCCGTCCCACAGCGTCCCACGACGCGACTGGGACGAGACCCGAAACCCCAGATCAGGCCCGCTGCGGGAGGCAGTCGTCCCAGTGCGGCGGCATCGGGCTGGTGGCGGTCCCCCCAATTTCCGCACAGTGAGGGCGTCTTGAGGACACGGCCCGCGAACAACGGCCGCCGCACGGACTCGTACGACGGCCGCCGCACACTCGGGCCGGCCGCCACCGCCGTACACCACCCACGGGAGTACGCCCATGCGCAGGACGCTCAGAACCACGGTCGCGGCCGTGGCGGTCACCGCCTCGGCGGCACTCGGCGGAGGTCTGCTCACCGCCGCCCCCGCCGCAGCAGCACCCCTCGCGGAGGAGACCGCCGCGAGCAGCCAGAGTTCGGCACGCTCGAACCTGAGCGTGGCGAGGGGGTACATGAACCTCAGCCACACCCAGTTCGCCGGGCTGAAGAAGGTCAAGCCCTTCAACTGGACGAACAACGGCTGCTCGGTTCCCACCGGCTACGCGCCGTACATGAAGACCTTCACCACGTCCTGCAACCAGCACGACTTCGGCTACCGCAACTTCGGCTCCGCCGCCAAGGGGCTCGAGCTCGACCCCACCAGGACGGCGAAGAACTGGATCGACGCCCGCTTCAAGGCGGAGATGCGCCGTGCCTGCAAGACCAAGTACAAGAAGGGCAACCCGCTCAAGCTGTGCAACTCGGCAGCAGCCGCGTACCACTTCGCGGTGAACAACGCCGGGGACAAGCACTTCTTCGGCTGATCCGGGTCGCCGGGCGGGCGGCGGGCGGACGCGGAACACGGGGGTGTTCGCGTCCGCCCGCCATCCGCATGTCCGCGCCCCGCCCTCGCCACCCGTACCCCGCCGCCCGCGCCCACCGCCCGCGCTTCCGCGCCCGTACGCGCCCGCCACCTGTGCTCCGGGCCCGCGCGCCCGTACGCCGGAGCCGCGCCCGCGCACCGCACCGCACCGCACCGCACCGCACCGCACCGGGGTCGTCCTTACCGCCACTGACCAGGGACGACGCCGCTCTGCGGGGCCAGGGGAAGCGGCCTACGCTGGGAGAGGCGCCGAAGCGCCCGAACCGGTCGCCGCCGCACCCGCCGGAGGACGTGATGGATGTACTCGTACTGATCGGACGGCTTCTCCTCGTCCCGCTCTTCCTGGGAGCGGCCGTCGGGCATCTGACGAAGAGCAAGGGCATGGCGCAGTACGCCGCGTCCAAGGGCGTACCCGCCCCGAGGCTCGCCGTCCTCGGCAGCGGGGTGCTCCAACTGGTCGCCGGGCTGAGCCTGCTGCTCGGCATCTGGCCGGATGTCGGAGCGCTGCTGCTGGTGCTCTTCCTGCTGCCGACAGCGGTGACGATGCACAACTTCTGGGCCGAGTCGGACCCCGGCACGAGATCGACCGCGAGCCTGATGTTCCAGAAGGACCTCGCGCTCGCGGGGGCGGCGCTGATGCTCTTCGCCTTCTTCGCGTACGTCGGCAACGACCTCGGACTGACCATGACCGGCCCGCTCTTCAACCTCTCCTGAACCGACCCGCCCCCGCAGAGCCGGAACGCGGGCACGACGCGAGCACACCGGCGAACACGGGCGAACACGAACGCCCCGTTCCTCTCCGGCCGAACGGGCCGCGGGAGACGGGGCGTTCCCCTCACGCGCTGCGAACGGGGTCCGTGGTCACAGGTCGAACTCGTGCGGCGGGATGCCCAGCGCGAAGCAGGCCTCCTTGACGACCGCACGCTCGTCCTGGTCGAAGTCGCCGTCCGCGCCACCGATGACAATGCCGATCTGGATGACCGCACGCGCCTCGGTGGGCTTCTTCTCCAGCTTGCCGACGGTCTGCATCAGCTCGACCTTGTTGAGCTCGTAGTCGGCGGTGAGCTTCTGGCAGTTGTCGTCGAAACGGCTCTGGAGGTCCTGCGGCGGGAAGTTGCGGAGCACGTCGTTGCTCGCGATCAGCGCGGAGACCCGCTGACGCTCAGCCGGGTCGATCGAACCGTCGGCAGCCGCCACCAGCGCACACATGGCCATGCTCGCGTCGCGGAAACCACCGCTCTTCAACTCGTTCTTCTTTTCGTTGAGTTGAACCTGCATCGTCGATGCGGACTCCTTGATCCGGTCCCACAGCGCCATCTGTATCTCCTCAGCTAGGTGAGCGGACAACTCGGACCGCTCCGTATCTCCGGAAGCTACCAACTCCCGGGGCCCGGGGCCCCGGGAGTGGCTGAATACCGACCCGCCGGAAGACGGTTGTACGCAATCGGGGCACCTCCCGGCAC
>NZ_JAELVF020000001.1:1807198-1818696 GCF_018101125.2 Streptomyces tardus
CTTCTCCGCCACGCGCCTCACTCTCCGCCGTCCCGCCCCGGTCCCCGGCCGGCTCGGGCCCTGCCGCGCCGCTCAGCGCGCCCAGGACGGTTTCAGCGCGTCCTCCTTCGCCCGTCTGCGGTGCCGCAGCGTGAACAGCAGCGTCAGCACGACGCCCGCAGCCGCCCACGCACCCAGCACCAGCAGCGGCCCACCCAGCGCCGAGTTCTGGAAGTAGGCGATCGAGCGTGCGCTCCAGGTGGCGGCGCCGGTCGGCAGCAGCGGACCGATCTCCCGCCAGAACGTCGGCAGCAGCGGACCGCCGTACGCGCCGCCCGCGCTGGGATTGCCGAGGACGACGACGAGGAGGATCGCCAACCCGATTCCCACGGTGCCGGCCAGCGACTGGAGCGCCAGCGTCGCGGCGCCCACCGCGAAGACCGTCAGAACGCCGAGGCCGGCCATCGGCAGCACGCCGCCCGGCAGCGCGTCCAGCAGCGGCCCGGCGATCAGCGCCCCGCCGAGCCCGGCGAGCAGCGAGTAGACCGCCACCGCCGCCAGCCGCACCCCGGCCCTGCGGACGGTGCTGGGGCGCGCTCCGTAGCTCATCGCCAGTACGGCCGCGCTCAGATAACCGCCCACGCACCAGCCGATCGCCAGGTAGAACGCCGAGAGTCCGCGGCTGTCGCCGGTGCCCGCCGGCACCAGGTCCTCGGTGCGCAGCTGTCGGTCCTCCTCCCGCTGGACGCGGTCGAACACTTCCTCCAGCGCCTGCGCGGTGGAGGAACCGGCCGCGGTGGCGACCAGCAGGGTGTCAGTACGGCCGCCCGGGTCCACGACGTACACCCCGTCCACCTCCCGCTGCCGCAGCCGCCGCTCGGCGCTCTCCCGGTCGGAGGTGCCGCGCACGACGTCCAGCGGCCGGCCGTCCAGACCGTCCAGCCGGCGCTCCAGCTCCGGCCGCGACCGGTCGGGGGCGACGACGTCGATCGGGACGCGGTGCGGGTCGGGCCGGTGGAAGGCGCCGATGTAGGAGGCGACGAAGGCGAGTTGGAGGAGCAGCACGCCGAACATCAGCAACGCGGCTCTGGGGGTCACCGCCCCTCCCAGGAGTCCTCCGGAGCGACGCCCCGGCTCGCGGTGGCGTCCCGCCGTACGGGTCTCCTCGTCAGACCTGCGCGCTCCCATGCGGCCAGGCTTGCGGCCCCCGCGACGCGACGCACACCGACGTCCGCCGTACGGCTGACCCGCGCCTCGTGCGCCGCGCCCCGCGGCAACGGCGTACGACCGGGCCCTCCGTACGGCTGCACGCTCCGTACGGCTGCACGCTCCGTACGCCCGCGACGGCGTACCGGACCGCGACGCACGGCGGCCGGAGCCACGCGCCTCACGCGCCTGCCCCGGCCGCCTCACCGCACCACCGGCGCGGACCACCGCGCCGGACCGCCGCACCACCGGCGCGGACCACCGCGCGGGGCCACCGGATCACCCGGTTCAGACGCCGATGCGTCGTCCGTCCTTGCGCCAGACCGCCACGACCGACGGCCGGTTGATCTTTCCGGGCCCGTCCGGCCACTGGGAGCCGGGCTTCTCCGCGGACGCGTCGTCCAGCTCGCCCGGGTGCTGCACGGCGACCAGGACGCGGTCCTCCTGGACGATCGGCCCGCAGGTCTCCGCGCCCTTGGGCACGGTCAGGAACTGCTTGACCTCACCGCGGCGTTCACCGGCCGTGGCGACGCCGAGCAGCCCGTCGTGGTTGCCGAGCGCGTTGCCGTCGGTGGATATCCACAGGTTGCCGTACGGGTCGAAGGTGAGGTTGTCCGGGCAGGAGATCGGCGAGACCTTGTCCTTGGGGTAGCCCGCGAAGTACGTCGAATCGTCCTCGGGGTCGCCGCAGACCAGGAAGAGGCGCCAGACGAAGCCGTCGGAGGACGGGTCGTCCCAGTTCTCGGCGATCTCCAGAACGTGGCCGTGCTTGTTCTCGATGCGCGGGTTGGCCTCGTCGGGGCCCGCGCCGTCGTCCACACCGCGCGCGGTGTTGTTGGTGAGCGCGGCGTAGATCCGGCCGGTGCGGGGGCTCGGCTCGACGTCCTCGGGGCGGTCCATCTTGGTGGCGCCGACCTTGTCGCCGGCCAGCCGGGTGAAGAGGTAGACCTCCTCCGCCGTCATGCCGTCGACGAACGACTCGTCGCCGCTCGCCAGCGGAATCCACTCGCCCGTACCGTCGAACTCCCCGTCGCTGGGCAGCTTTCCGGAGCCGTCGATCTCCTTCTTCGGGCTGTCGCCGGTGAGTTTGGCGACGTAGAGCGTGCCGTCGTCCAGCAGCGTCATGTTGTGCGCGCGGTCGGCGCGTGACCTGCCCCTGCGCACCCGCTTGTCGGAGACGAACTTGTAGATGTAGTCGAAGCGCTCGTCGTCCCCGCTGTAGACGACCGGACGGCCGTCGGCGGTGAGCTGCGGCTCGGCGCCCTCGTGCTTGAAGCGGCCGAGGGCCGTGTGCTTGACGGGGGTCGAGTCCGGGTCGTACGGGTCGACCTCGACGACCCAGCCGAACCGGTTGGCCTCGTTGGGCTCCCGGGCCAGGTCGAAGCGGGTGTCGAACTCCTCCCAGCGGCGGGCGGTGGCCCCCTCCTCGAAGCCGTAGCGCTTGAGCCGCGCGGCGGCCTCGGCGTCGGTCACCTTGTCGAGGTTGCCGAAGTACTGGTTGAAGTTCTCCTCGCCGGAGAGCACCGTGCCCCAGGGGGTGGTGCCGCCCGCACAGTTGTTGAAGGTGCCGAGCACCTTGGTGCCGGTGCGGTCGGCCGAGGTGCGCAGCAGCTCGGAACCGGCAGCGGGGCCGGTCAGCCTGAACTCGGTCCGGCTGTGGAAACGACGGTTCAGCTTGTGCCGCGGAACTGCCTTCAGTTTTCCGGTCTTTCGCTCCTCCTGCACCACCACGACGCTCAGCCCGTGCGCCGCTTGGGCGATCTCGACCTGCTCCCTGGTCGGCTTCTCCGGGTCGTATCCCCGGAACATGATCTCTTCGTTGGTGTACTCGTGGTTCGCGAAGAGAACTTGGCGACCCTGCTCGCCCGGAAGAGGAAGCAGAGTGAGGAAGTCATTGTTGTAACCGAACTGGCCCGCCTGTGCCTTGGCGGACTGCTTGTCGGCGTCGAAGTCCGGCGCGCCGCGCAGAATGGGGTCGCCCCAACGGATGACCAAATTCTGGTCATAACCGGACGGTACGGTCACCGCATCCTTGGTGTTGGGCTCAACGGGTCGGAAACGCAGACCCTTTGCACCGTCGGGCCTGCCCGGACGACCGGCCTCGCCCGCCTTCTCCACCGGCACCGCGCCCGCCGTCGAGCAAGCGCTCAGCGCCGCACCACCGGCGACCGCGACCGTCGCCACCGCGCCGGCGCGCAGCATCGAGCGGCGCGACAGCGCCCCGGCGACAATGTCGCCGAAGTACGAGTTGTCACTCTTGTTGGGCACTTCCTTGAAACAAGCGTCACCACACCGGTAGTGACAGGTCATTGCAGAGCGTCCACCACTAGGGTGCTGACTAATCAGCGGAAGCAGCTTGCGCATGGGCCCCTCCAGATCCGTACGCCATCACATCCATACGGGGCGTGAAGTTATTGGTCAGGACCGTCCCGTGGACAACTCTTCGGTGAACGCAGCATGAAACCCGGGAAGCTGTGGCCGATGCGGTATCCGCCGTGATCGACCTCTACTCTTGCCGAACCGCCCAGCGCACGCATCTGATCGAAAGGCGCACTCCCCATGGGTATAAGGAGTCTCCTGCGGAACCTCTTCGGCCGCTCGGCGGAACCGAACCGGGAGCCGGAGTCCTCGCCGGCTGAGCAGGACGCAGTACCGCAGACTGCGAAGGACCAGAACGACACCGGGCCCACCGCCGACCGGCCCGCCGCGAGCGCGGCGGACGAGCGGAGCGGGAGCGCGGCCGAGCCGGCGACCGACCGTACGCCCGAGCCCGTGACCGCCACGACCGCCGCGGCGGACAGCCCGGCCCCGGACGCGGCGGACACGAAGGACGCCACGGACGCCACGGACGCCACGGGCCGCACGGAATCCGCCGACGCCTCGTCGGGTTCGGCGGAGAACCGGACCGAGGACGACGAGGACGACGAGGACGACAACCGCGTACCGTCCCCCCGTTTCGCGGCGGACGACGTCTCGCGGGAGCGCGGGTCCCGTACCGGCGCCGACGACGACCGTTCGCAGGACGGCAGTTCGCAGGACGGCGGCTCGGAAGGCGGCAGCTCCTCCGGCCGTACGACCTCGGCGGACTTCCTGGACTCCGTGGCCGGCGCCGGCCACGACGAGTCGCCCGACCCGGGCACCGTCGAGCCGACCCGCCCGGCTGCCGCGACCGCGGCAGCCGACACTTCGGCCGCCACCACCGCCCCCGACTCCGTCACGAGCGCCGTCGACATGCCGGAGCCGGCGGACGTGCAGGCCGAGAGCGTGCAGGCCGAGAGCGTGCAGGCCGAGGGCACGAAGTCCGAGGCCACGGAGCCGGCGGACACACAGACCGGGGCCACCGAGGCCGCGAAGCCGGAGGCCGCCGAACCGGAGGCCGCACCCACCGCCGAGGCGGACCCCGCCCCGGCGCCGGAGCCCGCGCGGGCCGAGGCCGCGGAGCCGCGCGCCGCGACCGTCCCGCACCAGGCGAGCGAGCCGACCGAGGCGACCACCCGGGCCACCACCGAGACGTCGGAGAACGCCGCCGCGGTCTCGCTGGAGAAGGTCACTGCCACGGCGCCCGGGCTGATCAGCCTGTACAAGGCCGCCGCCGTCTCGCTGGAGAAGCGCGGCATCGCCGGACAGCGGGCCGCCGTCTACCTCGTGCTCGACCGTTCCGGCTCGATGCGCAGGTACTACAAGGACGGTACGGTCCAGCACCTCGCCGAGCAGGTCCTCGGGCTCTCGGCGCACCTGGACGACGACGGCACGGTGCCGGTGGTCTTCTTCTCCACCGAGATCGACGGCAGCGACGAGATCGACCTGACGAACTACTCCGGCAGGGTCGAGGAACTCCACGCCTCCTACGGGCACATGGGCCGCACCAACTACCACCGTGCGGTCGAGGCGGTCATCGAGCACTACGAGCAGTCCGGCGCCACGGACCCGGCACTGGTCATCTTCCAGACGGACGGTGCCCCCACCAGCCGTGCCGCCGCCGAGAAGGCGCTGTGCGACGCGGCGAGCAAGCCGCTGTTCTGGCAGTTCATCGGCTTCGGCGACCCGAAGTCGGCCGGTCTGAACTTCCTGCGCAAGCTGGACTCCGGCCTGCCGGTGCCGGAGCGGCGCGCGGTGGACAACGCGGGCTTCTTCCACGCAGGTCTGGAGCCGCGCTCGCTCTCCGACGCGGAGCTCTACGACGCCCTGACCGAGGAGTTCCCGCAGTGGCTGGAAGCCGTTCGCGAGGCGCAGATCCACGCCTGATCCGCTGATCCGGCGGGCCCCCACGGGCGGCGTGCGCACCGATCTCCGGTGCGTGCGCCGCCCGTTGCCGTAAGCGCCGACGGAGGCGTACGGACCGCGGAAATCCTGCGCTCCCGGCGCCGCCCGCCGCGAAACCGCGGCGCGGTCGCGGGCACGGCTCGGATACCATAAATGCGGCCGTTCGGCCACAACTGATCACTGACGGTAACGACTTGGGAGCAGCCGCAATGGCTCGACACCTCATCACCAGCGCCCTTCCCTACATCAACGGGATCAAGCACCTGGGCAACATGGTGGGGTCCATGCTCCCGGCGGACGTCTACACCCGCTACCTGCGCCAGCGCGGCCACGAGGCGCTGTACATCTGCGCGACCGACGAGCACGGCACCCCCGCCGAGCTCGCCGCGAAGGAGGCCGGGCTGCCCGTCGCGGAGTTCTGCGCCCAGCAGCACGAAGCGCAGAAGGCGATCTACGACGGCTTCGGGCTCGCCTTCGACCACTTCGGCCGCAGCTCCTCCCCGCAGAACGCCGAGATCACCCAGCGCATCGCCCGCAGCCTGCACCGGAACGGCTTCATCGAGGAGCGCGCCATCCGGCAGGTGTACTCGGTGGCCGACGGCCGCTTCCTGCCGGACCGCTACATCGTCGGCACCTGCCCGCACTGCGGCTACGACAAGGCGCGCGGCGACCAGTGCGAGAACTGCACCCGCGTCCTGGACCCGACGGACCTGCTGGAGCCGCGCTCGGCCATCAGCGGCAGCAGCGAGCTGGAGGTCCGCGAGACCAAGCACCTCTTCCTGCGCCAGTCCGCGCTGGCCGGTGAGGTCGAGGCGTGGATCGACGAGGTCGGCGAGGAGTGGCCGACACTCGCCTCCTCCATCGCGCGCAAGTGGCTGACCGAGGGCCTCCAGGACCGTTCGATCACCCGTGACCTGGACTGGGGCGTGCCCGTACCGGCGGACACCTGGCCGGAGTTGGCCGCCGAGGGCAAGGTCTTCTACGTCTGGTTCGACGCCCCGATCGAGTACGTCGCGGCGACCAAGGAGTGGGCGGACTCCGCTCCCGACCAGAACCGCGACTGGGCCTCCTGGTGGTACGGGGACGCGGCGGCGGACGTGCGTTACACCGAGTTCATGGCCAAGGACAACGTCCCGTTCCACACGGTGATGTTCCCGGCGACGCTGCTCGGCACCCAGGAGCCGTGGAAGCGCGTCGACTACGTCAAGGCGTTCAACTGGCTGACGTACTACGGCGGGAAGTTCTCCACCTCCCAACGCCGCGGCATCTTCACCGACGCCGCGCTGGAGCTGCTGCCGGCCGACTACTGGCGCTACTTCCTGATGGCGCACGCGCCCGAGTCGGACGACACCAGCTTCACCTGGGAGCTGTTCTCGGCCACCGTCAACAAGGACCTCGCCGACACCCTCGGCAACTTCGTCAACCGCGTGCTCTCCTTCTCCCGCAAGCGCTTCGGCGACGAGGTGCCGGCCGGCGCCGAACCGGGCGAGGCCGAACGGCAGTTGGGCACCGAGATCTCCCGGCTGCTGGCGGAGTACGAGGAGCACATGGAGGCGCTCCAGTTCCGCAAGGCCGCGCACGCGCTGCGTTCGCTGTGGAGCGCGGGCAACTCCTACCTGGAGGAGAAGGCCCCCTGGCTGGAGATCAAGACCGACCAGGACACCGCCGCGCTGACCCTGCGCACCGCAATGAACCTCATCCACCTCTACTCGGTGATCTCCGAGCCGTACATCCCGACCGCCGCCCGGGCGATGCGCACCGCCTTCGCCCTCCCGGCAGACGACGCGACCTGGGTGGGCGCCGAGCAGGCCGCCGCGCTGGACGCGGTCCCCGCCGGTAC
This sequence comes from Streptomyces tardus, assembly GCF_018101125.2. Classification (GTDB taxonomy): domain Bacteria; phylum Actinomycetota; class Actinomycetes; order Streptomycetales; family Streptomycetaceae; genus Streptomyces; species Streptomyces tardus. Next base: position 1,814,487 of record NZ_JAELVF020000001.1, read on the forward strand.
GCCGTTCACGGTGCCGCCGGTGCTCTTCGCCAAGTTGACCGAGGACGACCTGGCCGGCTACCGCGAGCGGTTCGGCGGCGGCGAGGAGTGAGCCCCGCGGGCCCGGCAGCGGGCCCGCGCATCCGCAACTGCCTGCCGTGAGGGCGGTGTCCGGCCGACCGGACACCGCCCTCACGCCGTCACCCCCGCTCTGCACAGCCAGCTCAGTCGCCTCGCTCGGCTCAGTCGATCCGCTGCCCGGCCCGCTCAGTCGGCCAGCTTGCCCCTGAAGGTCCCGCTCGCGAAGTCCAGCTGGATCGTGTACTTCGTTCCCGGGATCACATCGGTCGCCAGCACCCGCCACTTGTTCAGGGTGTCGGCCTTCTTCAGGCCCTTCCAGGGAACGCAGAAGTCGTTGCCGCTGGTCGGCTTGAAACAGATCCGCGAGCGCAGGGTCGAGGCGTTGCCCCAGGTGGTGATCCTGAGGTTGATGTCGCCGCACTTTCTCGGATTGGCGGTCCAGTACGGCCCGAAGGTGTGCGCGGCCTCGTCCGAGCCCATGGCGAACGTGACGTCCGTGGCACTGCCGTAGCAGGTCGCCGCCGCCCCGCCGCTCGCCCGGTCCGGTCCGGGCGCCGCCGTCGCGACCCCCGTACCGGCCGTCACGCCGACGCCGACGGACAGGGCCAGTCCGCTCGCCACCGCCGCGCTCCGCAGCCGCCTGCTGATCCCGTTCATGGTTCCCCCAAGTCGTGGTGCCCGTCGCGGGGCCGGCCTTCGGCGGCCCGCCCTGCCCGTACCGTCGCGCACCGCGGCGCCGCGGGGAACCTCGGAACTCTCAGGCAACCAGGCGCCGTCGAGCCCGACGGAAAACGACTATGCACTCAATGTATACATGCCGTGTATAGTCCTCTGCGTGGTCCAGTCATACATGCTCCCGGTCCAAACCGCCGCGACGGTCTTCCCACTGCTCGCTGTGCTGCTCTTTCTGCCGAGCGCCGTGGTGCTGTACCGCAGACACGGGGTGCTCTCGCGCTGGCGGGCGCTCTCGCTCTGCGCCTTCGGGTACTACCTGCTGACCGCGGTCTGCCTGACGCTCATCCCGCTGCCCCGCCTCACTCCCGACTTCTGCCGGCGCTTCGCGGCCAAGGCCGATCCCGAGTGGACACCGGGCCACACCTTCACCGACATCTGGCGGGAGGCCGGCAGCGACATCACCGTGAAGACGCTCGTCCTCCAGAACCCCGCCGTCGCCGGGGCGCTCTTCAACCTGCTGCTGCTCCTGCCGCTCGGTCTCTTCCTGCGCTACCACTTCCGGCGGAACCTCGCGACGACCGTGGCGCTCGGATTCGGGCTCTCGCTCCTCTTCGAGGCCACCCAGGGCACCGCCCTGTGGGGCGCCTACCCCTGCCCCTACCGGCTCTTCGACGTCGACGACCTGCTGACCAACACCGCCGGCGCCGCCCTCGGCTGGTTCCTGGCGGGCCCGCTGCTGCGGCGTCTGCCGAGCATCGCGTCGCTCGACGCGAAGGCACTGGCCCGCCGACCGGTCCCCCTCGGACGCCGACTGACCGCGCTGACCGTGGACATGATCGGCGTCGGCGCGGTGACACTGGTCGGCCTCGCAGTCGGGCTGCACCAACGCGGCCTCACCCCGGCGGTGGTGCTGGGCACACCGCTGCTCGTCTGCGTCTGCTGGTTCGGCCTCGCCCCGTGGGCGACCGGTACGACCCCCGGAAAGCGCCTGCTGCGACTGGAGTTGGTCGACGGCGCCGGCCAACGGCCCGCGCTGTGGCAACTGTTGCTGCGCTCGCTGCCGCACGGCGTGCTGCTCACTCCGATGCTGGCGTTCGGCGCACTGGTCGGTGTCGACGTACTGGTCGGCCGTTCCCTCGTCGGCTCGCTGCGGGAGGTGCGCGCCGACGGCGTACTGGCGCTCCTCGTGCGCGTACTGCTGACGGACCCGTCCGTGGTGCTGCTGATCCTGGCGCCTGCGGCGCTGATGCTGCTCGCGGACGAGCCGAACATTCGCGAGACCATCGCCTTCCCGCTCAACGGCAACGCGCAGGACCTCCTGATGGGCGCGCCCTCCGAGGTCGACGACGCCCGTCTGCGCGAGCTGCACCTCTCGCTGCGCAAGCCGCCGCCGGCGAACAAGTAGCGGCCGGGGCCCGCCGCGTTCGGCGGCCCTCGCTCCACCGGCCCGGGCCGGTGGAGCGAGGGCCGCCGAACGCGGCGGGCCCCGGCCGCTACTTGTTCGCCGGCGGCGGCTTGCGCAGCGAGAGGTGCAGCTCGCGCAGACGGGCGTCGTCGACCTCGGAGGGCGCGCCCATCAGGAGGTCCTGCGCGTTGCCGTTGAGCGGGAAGGCGATGGTCTCGCGAATGTTCGGCTCGTCCGCGAGCAGCATCACGATCCGGTCGATGCCGGGGGCGATGCCGCCGTGCGGCGGGGCGCCGAACTTGAAGGCGCGCAGCATGCCGCCGAACTCCTCCTCCACCGCGTCCTTGTCGTACCCGGCGATCTCGAACGCCTTGTACATGACCTCCGGTTCGTGGTTCCGGATCGCGCCGGAGGAGAGCTCCACACCGTTGCAGACGATGTCGTACTGCCAGGCCAGGATGTCCAGCGGGTCCTTGCCCTCCAGCGCCTCCAGGCCGCCCTGCGGCATCGAGAAGGGGTTGTGCGAGAACTCGATCTTCCCGGTGTCCTCGTCCTTCTCGTACATCGGGAAGTCGACGATCCAGCAGAAGCGGAAGACGTTCTCCTCGAAGTGACCGGTGCGGCGCGCGGCTTCGACCCGCACCGCGCTCATGATCTTGGAGACCTCGTCGAACTCGCCGGCGCCGAAGAAGATCGCCGCACCGGGCTCGGCGCCCAGCGCGCCGAGCAGGGCGGTGGTGTTCTCCTCGGTGAGGAACTTGGCGATCGGGCCGGTCAGCGTCCGGTCCTCGCCGACCCGCACCCAGGCCAGGCCCTTGGCGCCCTGCTCGACCGCGAAATCGCCCATGCGGTCGAAGAACTTCCGCGTCTGGTCCGCGGTGTCCGGCACCAGCAGCGCACGTACGTGCTTACCGGCGAACGCCTTGAAGTCCGAGCCGGCGAACACGTCGGTGACGTCGGTGAGTTCGAGCTGCGCCCGCAGATCGGGCTTGTCCGAGCCGTACTTGAGCATCGCCTCGCGGAACGGGATCCGCGGGAACGGCGAAGTGGCCTCCCGGCCGCCGCCGAACTCCTCGAAGATCTCGCTCATCAGCTTCTCGACGACCTGGAAGACGTCCTCCTGCTCGACGAAGCTCATCTCGACGTCGAGCTGGTAGAACTCGCCCGGCGAACGGTCCGCGCGGGCGTCCTCGTCGCGGAAGCAGGGCGCGATCTGGAAGTACCGGTCGAATCCGGCGATCATCAGCAGCTGCTTGAACTGCTGCGGCGCCTGCGGAAGCGCGTAGAAGCGGCCGGCGTGCAGCCGGGAGGGGACCAGGAAGTCGCGCGCGCCCTCGGGGGACGTCGCGGACAGGATCGGGGTCGCCATCTCGTTGAAGCCGAGGGCGGTCATCTTGTGCCGGATCGCGGAGATGACCGCGGTGCGCAGCAGGAGGTTGCGGTGCATCCGCTCGCGGCGGAGGTCGAGGAAGCGGTACTCCAGGCGCTTCTCCTCGTTGACCCCGTCCTCGGTGTTGATGGTGAACGGGATCTGCTCGGCGACGCCGAGGACCTCGACGTCGGAGACCTCGATCTCGATCTCACCGGTCGGCAGCTCGGGGTTGACGTTGTCCGCGCCGCGGGCGACCACCCGGCCGTCGATCCGTACGACGCTCTCCTTGCTCAGCGAGCCGAGCGCCTCGTTGGCCTGGGTGCCGGGACGGGCGACGAGCTGGACCAGACCGTAGTGGTCGCGCAGGTCGATGAAGAGGATGCCGCCCAGATCGCGCCGATTGTGCAGCCAGCCGCTCAGCCGGACGTCGGTGTCGATGTCCTGCGATCGAAGCTCGCCGCAGTGGTGGGACCGGTACCGGTGCATCATTCATCCAAGTCGTCAGGTCAGTGTCGTCGGTGGAGACGCGCCTCCCGCCCTGGCCGGCGGCCGGTGCCGTCCGTTGCCGCGATACCGGCGCGATCCGCCCCTCAGACTACCGCCCTGGCCGTTGCTGCCGGGCGGGAGCGGCGGGTATTCCATACAGTGGCCCCATGCGCAGCGAGGACGTCCTGGCCGCCACCGGAACCGGCATCTGG
>NZ_JAELVF020000001.1:1818784-1900825 GCF_018101125.2 Streptomyces tardus
GTCGAGTCCACGCTTCGCTCCTGCTTCCACGTCGTCGACTTCGTCGAGCTCAGCGGGATCGTCACGCTCGCGCTGGCCGAGGGGCAGATCGCCGAGGCGATGCTGCGGGTGGTGGACTCCAGCGGCGCGGTGCGGCGCACGGTGCGCGCCCGCATCCGCCCGTACGGCGAGGAGACGGCCTCCTCGCCGTCGGCTCCGGCGCCCTCCGGCCTGATCGGCACCCTCTCCCAGGTGCCAGACCCCTCGCAGGGCCAGACGCAGATCACCGGCGACTGGCGGCGCTCCCGGGAGGCATTCCTGCTGGACGCGGGCCGGGCGCTGGCCGAGGCGCGGTCCACCAACGAGGTCCTCCGGGTGGCGGCCGGGCTCTCGATGCCCGGCTTCACCCCCTCGGGACTGGCGGTGTTCGGGGTCGACGGCGACCGGCTGACCCTCGTCGGACTGCACGGCCACGGCCACGGGCCCGATCTGCCGATCACCGAGATCCCGCTCGACACCGCCTATCCGGCCGCCGATGTGGTGCGCAACGGGCGGGCGGTCTATCTGAGCAGCCCGGAGGACTACCAGCGCCGCTACCCGCTGACCTGGCCGTTGGCCAAGGCGTTCGGGCGCCGGGCCTGGGCGTTCCTGCCGCTGGTGGTGGCGGGGCACACCACCGGGGCGTGGATGGCGTCGTTCGAGCATCCGACCCCCTTCTCGCCGGACGAGCGTGCGGTGCTCACCACGGTGGCGCGGATGCTCGCGCAGGCGCTGTCCCGGGCCTATCTGCACGAGAGCGAACGGGAGTTCACCGACGGTCTGCAACGCACCATGCGACCGACCCGGCACCCCGACGTCAAGAACATGACGGTCGCCGGCCGGTACGTGCCGACCGGCGGCGGCCTGCAAGTGGGCGGCGACTGGTACGACGTCATCCCGCTCCCCTCGGGCCGGACCGCACTGGTCATCGGCGACGTGCAGGGCCACGACGTACGGGCGGCCGGGGTGATGTCCCAGCTGCGGATCGCGCTGCGGGCGTACGCCGCCGAGGGGCACCGGCCGGAGGCGGTGCTGGCCCGGGCCTCCCGCTTCCTGGCCGGGATGGCCTCCCCGGTCGAGCAGGGGCCGGAGGACGAACCCGCCGACGAGCGGTTCGCGACCTGCCTCTACATCGAGGCCGACCCGCTGCTCGGCACCCTGGACATCGCTCGCGCGGGCCATCTCGACCCGGCTGTACGGCTGCCCGACGGCACGCTGCTGGTGCGGCCGACCGCTGGCGGGCTGCCGCTCGGCATCGCGTCGGGCGGTGACCGCCACTCGCCGGGCAACGGCGACTACCCCACGACCCGGCTGGTGCTCGAACCGGGCGAGACGCTGATGCTGTGCACCGACGGTCTGGTGGAGACCGGCGGGCACGATGTGGAGACCGGCTGGTCCCGCATCCGCGAGGTGTTCCGCGCGCAGGCCGCCGAGGGGTCCGGGCACGACGTCGGCCCGCCCGATCTGGAGGGCTTGGCCGACGCCCTCGTACAGGCCGTGCACGGCCCGACCTCGCACCACAACCGGGGCCCGCTCGCCGACCGCAGGGAGGACGACATCGCCCTGCTGCTGGTGCGCCGGGACGACGGCCGGGCCACCCCGCTCAGCGCGCGCCGTACGGTCCTCACCGTCTCCCAGGCGGACGCGGCGCGGGTCGCCGCGGCCCGGCACCAGCTCCAGGAGATGCTCTATGACTGGGCCGCCGGAGCCCACGACTCCCCCGGCGAGAGCGAGTTGATGCCCGGGGTGGAGGGCGCCGCGGATTCGGTGGGCGCCGCCGCGGCGAACGCCGTGGACGGGGCGGTGCTGATGCTCTCGGAGATGCTCACCAACGTCCTCGTGCACACCGACGGCGACGCGCTGATGGTCGCCGAGGTCACCGGGGAGCCGGGTACCCGGGTGCTGCGGGTGGAGGTCTCCGACCAGAGCGACGAGCTGCCGCACCGCCGCGATCCGGGCGAACTGGCGTCCTCCGGGCGGGGGTTGGTGTTGATGGACCTGCTCGCCGGCTCCTGGGGCGTCGATCCGCGCGGCGAGGGGAAGGTCATCTGGTTCGAGATGCGGGAGGACTCCCGGACACCGGTCTGGGAATGACCGGCACCCGGGAGCCCGGAGTGCCTCGCGCGGCGCCGCCGGGCGTGCGCGCCGCCGACGGGTACGCGCCGCTGTCAGGCGCGGGTCGGCGGGATGCGGCCGAGTCGGCCGGCCTGGAAGTCCTCGAAGGCCTGCTGGAGTTCGGCACGGCTGTTCATGACGAACGGGCCGTAGTGGGCGACCGGTTCACGGATCGGCCTGCCGCCGAGCAGGACGATCTCCAGGGCCTCCGTACGGGAGTCCTGGGTCGCGTCGGCGTGGAAGGTGAGGCTGTCGCCGTCGCCGAACACCGCCGTCCGGCCCGACTCGATCGGACGCCGGTCACGGCCGACGCCGCCGGTGCCGGCGAGCACGTAGGCGAGCCCGTTGAAGTCGGAACGCCAGGGCAGCGTGACCTCGGCGCCCGGGCTCACGGTCGCGTGGACCATGCTGATCGGGGTGTGGGTGATTCCCGGCCCCTGGTGCCCGTCCAGCTCGCCGGCGATCACGCGCAGGAGCGCGCCTCCGTCCGGGGTGCTGAGCAGCTTGACCTCGCCGCCGCCGATGTCCTGGTAGCGGGGGCTCGTCATCTTGTCGGCGGCCGGGAGGTTGACCCAGAGCTGGAGGCCGTGGAACAGGCCGCCGGAGACGACCAGTTCCTCGGGCGGCGCCTCGATGTGCAGCAGCCCGGAACCGGCGGTCATCCACTGGGTGTCACCGCCGTTGATCGTCCCGCCGCCGCCCTCGGAGTCCTGGTGCACGAAGGTGCCGTCGATGAGGTAGGTGACGGTCTCGAAGCCGCGGTGCGGGTGCCAGGGCGTGCCCTTGGGCTCACCCGGCGCGTACTCCACCTCGCCCATCTGGTCCATCATGATGAACGGGTCCAGATAGCGGTTCTTGATCCCGGCGAACGCACGGCGAACCGGGAAACCCTCGCCCTCGAAGCCTCCCGGCGCGGTCGTCACCGTGAGCACGGGCCGATCGGTCACGTCTCCCACGGGTGCTGCGACGCGGGGCAGGGCGAGCGGGTTGGGTGCGGTGATGGCGGGCATGTCTTCGCCTCCTTGGCTGCGGATTCCAGCTTAGTTGAAAACTGAACAACTGCAAGCCGTACATCCATTCCCCGACCGCCCGCGCCGCGAGCCGCGCCCCCGAGCCGCGCGCACCGGGAGAGAGCCCGGTGCCGCGGGTTCGAGCGAGGAGCCCGGAGAGGCGCGCCGTCCACCGGTCGACTACCGTCTGCTCCGAACGCAGCGCGGAGAGCGGGCAGTTCAGGCGCAGCCGGAGCAGTCGGCGCTCCCCGGGGGCCGAGCGCCCGCACATCTGCGCACCGGAACGAGATCAGGGGGACACATGGAGGGACTGCTCACTCTCATCGGCATCATCGCCCTCGTCATGGCGATACTGCCGCGGGGTGCGATCGTGGCGATGAAGACCTGGCAGTTCAGCGACAAGGACGCCAACGAGCCGTCCGACGCCGCCATCGTGTTTCACCGCATCGGCTGCCTCATCGGCGCCGTCGCCCTGTTTTTCGCCCTTGCCCAGGTGTGACCCGTACACACCCGCCACAGATCCACCGAACCGACAGGGGAGACACATGCTCGCGGTCATCTTCTTCGTGATGGCCGGGCTGATGCTGGCCACGGCGGCACTGCCGCACGACAGGCTGTGGGCCCTGCGCTCCTGGCAGTACCGGGACCCCGAGGCACACCGCCCCTCGCCGGCCGCCTTCCGCAGCCAGAAGAACCTCTGCCTGCTGGCCGGCCTGATCTGCGTCGGACTGGGGATCTACTCCCTCTTCAACTGAGCCCGAAACAGCCACAGTTGACAGTGCGCGACGGAACCATCACCCAGCAACCAGCGTCCACTCACACCGCGGGACGAACATCCGGGACGCCCCGCGCTGCACCCCAGCGCCGCACGACCACGAACCGGACTTCAACAAGGGGGAAAAATGCTGGCGATCGTATTCTTCGGCCTGGCCGTGCTCTTGTTCAGCCTGGCAGCACGCCCGGCGGAGAAGATCGCACAGACGCTCACCTGGCAGTACCGGAACCGGGAGGCCAACGAGCCCTCGGACGCCGCGATCCTGGCGAACCGGACCCAGTTGGCGATAGGCGGCATCGGCGCGACCGTGGCAGGGGTGGTGAGCCTGCTCCGCTAGCGCACTGCGCGCGCAACCCGCCGGATCGTCAGCCGTACATCCGGTGCATGGCGAAGTCGACCATCTCCGTCACGGCCTTGGCGTCGAAGACGACGCGGTGGTCGCCCTCTATGTCGAGGACGAAGCCGTAGCCCGAGGGCAGCAGGTCGAGCACCTCGGCGCCGGTGATGACGAAGTACCGCGACTCCTTGCCCGCGTACGCCCGCAGCTCCTTGAGCGTGCTGAACATCGGGATCACCGGCTGCTGGGTGCTGTGCAGCGCCAGGAAGCCCGGGGTGTCGCCCCGCGGACAGTAGACGCGGGAGTTGTGGAAGATGCCCTGGAAGTCCTCCGGCGACATGGTGCCGGTGGCGAAGGCGCGCACGCCCTCACCGAGAGAGGGCGGCGACGGCTCGGGGTAGAGCGGCTGCTGCTGACCGTAGCCGGACGGGTCGGGCGGGGCCTGGTGCTGGCCGTGCTGCCCGTGCTGCCCGTGCTGTCCGTGCGGCTGGTGCGGCACGTACTGACCGTGCTGCGCGTGCTGCGCTTGTTGCGCTTGTTGCGCGTGCGACCCGTGTGGCGCGTGCTGCCCGTGGCCCCCGGAGTGGTGGCCCGCGCTCGCGGTCTGGTCGTAGCCGTACATGCGCCCCAGGTTACGCGGCGCGGGGTGCCCGAGGGGCGGGAGGAGGGCGATCGACCGCGTTACCAGAGGTAACAAACCGAAAACGAGCCAGCTCCGTCACACTGACGGCGTTTGGGGTTGCTTCTTATTACCGACGGGTAGCACTATGGGCGCTACTACCTGGTACGCATCGGAGGAGCACTCCCTCCCCGTCATTACGGAGCCTGTCGCCATGGGCCACTACAAGTCGAATCTTCGGGACATCGAGTTCAACCTGTTCGAGGTCCTCGGTCGCGAGTCGGTGTACGGCACAGGGCCGTTCGCGGAGATGGACGTCGAGACCGCCAAGAGCGTGCTCTCCGAGATCGCCCGCCTCTCCGAGAACGAGCTGGCCGCCTCCTTCGAGGACGCCGACCGCAACCCGCCGGTCTTCGACCCCGAGACCAACACCGCCCCGGTACCCGCCTCGTTCAGGAAGAGCTACCAGGCGTTCATGGACGCCGAGTGGTGGCGCCTGGGCATCCCGGAGGAGATCGGCGGCACCGCCTCGCCGCGCTCCCTGCTCTGGGGCTTCGCCGAGACCATCCTGGGCGCCAACCCCGCGATCTGGATGTACTCCTCCGGCCCGGCCTTCGCCGGCATCGTCTTCGACGAGGGCACCGAGGAGCAGCAGAAGTGGGCCAAGCTCATGGTGGACAAGCAGTGGGGCTCCACCATGGTGCTGACCGAGCCGGACGCCGGTTCCGACGTCGGCGCCGGCCGCACCAAGGCCGTTCAGCAGGCCGACGGCTCCTGGCACATCGAGGGCGTCAAGCGCTTCATCACCTCGGGCGAGCACGACATGTCCGAGAACATCGTCCACTACGTGCTCGCCCGCCCCGAGGGCCACGGCCCGGGCACCAAGGGCCTGTCGCTGTTCATCGTCCCGAAGTACGAGTTCGACTTCGAGACCGGTGAGCTGGGCGAGCGCAACGGCGTCTACGCCACCAACGTCGAGCACAAGATGGGCCTGAAGGCCTCCAACACCTGCGAGATGACCTTCGGCGACCGCCACCCGGCCAAGGGCTGGCTGCTCGGCGAGAAGCACGACGGCATCCGCCAGATGTTCAAGATCATCGAGTTCGCCCGGATGATGGTCGGCACAAAGGCCATCGCCACCCTCTCCACCGGCTACCTCAACGCGCTGGAGTACGCCAAGGAGCGCGTCCAGGGCGCCGACCTGGCCAAGTTCACCGACAAGACCGCGCCGCGCGTCAGCATCACGCACCACCCGGACGTGCGCCGCTCGCTGATGACGCAGAAGGCGTACGCCGAGGGCATGCGCGCCCTCGTCCTCTACACCGCCTCCGTCCAGGACACCATCCTGGTCAAGGAGCACGCGGGCGAGGACGCCTCCGCCGAGGAGCGGCTGAACGACCTGCTGCTGCCGATCGTCAAGGGCTACGGCTCGGAGCGCTCCTACGAGCAGCTGGCCCAGTCCCTCCAGACCTTCGGCGGCTCCGGGTACCTCCAGGAGTACCCGATCGAGCAGTACATCCGGGACGCCAAGATCGACACCCTCTACGAGGGCACAACGGCGATCCAGGGCCAGGACTTCTTCTTCCGCAAGGTCGTCCGCGACCAGGGCCAGGCGCTGACCGCGCTGTCCGAGGAGATCAAGAAGTTCCTCGCCGAGGCCAGGGGCGGCGAGGAACTGGCCCCGGCGCGCGAGCAGTTGGCGAAGTCGGCGGTGGACCTGGAGGCGATCGTCGGCACCATGCTGACCGACCTCGCGGCCACCGAGAAGGACGTCAAGTCCATCTACAAGGTCGGTCTGAACACGACCCGCTTCCTGCTCGCCTCCGGCGACGTCGTCATCGCCTACCTGCTGCTGCGCGGTGCCGCCGTGGCGGCCGAGAAGCTGGCCGGCGCCTCCGCCAAGGACAAGGCGTTCTACCAGGGCAAGATCGCGGCTGCGAAGTTCTTCGTGACCAACGTCCTGCCGAACGTCGCCGTCCAGCGTGAGCTGGCCGAGGGCATCGACCTGTCGGTCATGGAGCTGGACGAGGCCGCGTTCTGATCGGTCCGACACCGGCCGGTTCGCGCGGGCGCTGAGGCGCGGGCGCGACGGCCGAGCGGTACACGCAAGGGTCAGGGGCCCGCTTCCCGGTCGGGGGAGGCGGGCCCCTGACGCGTTCCGGTACGGGCTTCGGCCGGCTCGGGACGGCGGGGCGAGTGCGTGGGCGGGGCGCGCGGGCGGGGCGCGCGTTAATCGCTGTCTGTCGCGGGCGGCTTGGCACAGACTCGGTGCATGGCTGACATGGGTGCGTTCCGGCGGGCTGTCGCGGTGTGGGCGGCCGGTGGCCCGGGAGAAGAGGCCGGTGAACTGGCCGCGCGGCTGCCGGTTGACGGCGCGGTGCTGCTGGAGGGCCCCAGCGACGTCGCCGCGGTGGAGGCGCTGGCCTCCCGACGCGGACGGGACCCGGCCGACGAAGGGGTCTGCGTGCTGTCGATGGGCGGGGCGATGAGCGTCGGCAAATACACCTCGCTGCTCGGTCCGCCCGGACTCGGGCTGCGGCTCACCGGTCTGTGCGACGAGCGGGAGCGCGACTTCTACGCCCGCGGCTGGGAGCGGGCCGGCGTGGTCGGCCAGGAGTTCTTCGTCTGCGCCGCCGACCTGGAGGACGAGTTGATCCGGGCGCTGGGCGTCGAGCGCGTACGCGAACTGGTCGAGGAGCAGGGCGATCTGCGGGCGCTGGACACCTTCGTCCGCCAGCCGGCCCAGCGCGGGCGGTCGGCGGGGCAGCAGCTGCGACGGTTCCTCGGCACGAAGAAGGGACGCAAGATCCACTACGGCCGGGTTCTCGTGGAGGCGCTGTCCCCGGACGAAGTGCCCGACCCGCTGGACGCACTGCTGGCCGCTCTCTGAGCCGGACGACGCGCGGCCCGGTCGGCGGGGCAGCAGCTGCGACGGTTCCTCGGCACGAAGAAGGGACGCAAGATCCACTACGGCCGGGTTCTCGTGGAGGCGCTGGCCTCCCGACGCGGACGGGACCCGGCCGACGAAGGGGTCTGCGTGCTGTCGATGGGCGGGGCGATGAGCGTCGGCAAATACACCTCGCTGCTCGGTCCGCCCGGACTCGGGCTGCGGCTTGACCCGCAGGTTGGGGGAGTCGGTGTGCGCGCCGACGATACGGAACGGGGTCGTCGGCGACGCCCCCTCGGGCACGTACCAGGCGATCAGCGCGCCGCCGCGCAGCACGTACCTGCCGCCGGCCGCCGCGTCCCACTCGTCCGTCTCGGCGACCTGGCTGAACCCCGCCTTCTCCAGCCGCTCGGCGGCGTTCGCCACCGCGTGGTACGGCGTCGGAGAAGCCGCGAGGTAACCCATGAGGTCATCGGTGAGGCCACGGTCGAAGCGTGGGGCTGAAGGCTGCATGAGGACCAGCATACGAACGTCCGCTCGTGCCGTACGGCACGAGCGGACGTTCGTATGCTGGTCCTCATGCAGCCTTCAGCCCCACGCTTCGACCGTGGCCTCACCGATGACCTCATGGGTTACCTCGCGGCTTCTCCGACGCCGTACCACGCGGTGGCGAACGCCGCCGAGCGGCTGGAGAAGGCGGGGTTCAGCCAGGTCGCCGAGACGGACGAGTGGGACGCGGCGGCCGGCGGCAGGTACGTGCTGCGCGGCGGCGCGCTGATCGCCTGGTACGTGCCCGAGGGGGCGTCGCCGACGACCCCGTTCCGTATCGTCGGCGCGCACACCGACTCCCCCAACCTGCGGGTCAAGCCGCAGCCGGACACCGGATCCTTCGGCTGGCGGCAGTTGGCGACCGAGCTGTACGGCGGGGCGCTCCTCAACACCTGGCTCGACCGCGATCTCGGCCTCGCCGGCCGGTTGACGCTGCGGGACGGCTCCACCCGGCTGGTGAACGTCGACCGGCCGCTGCTGCGCGTGCCGCAGCTCGCGATCCACCTCGACCGGCAGGTGAACGACGGGCTGAAGCTGGACCGGCAGCGCCACATGACCCCGATCTGGGGCCTGGGGGACGCTGCCGAGGGCGATCTGATGGCCTTCCTCGCCGACGAACTCGGCCTGGACGCGGCCGAGATCACCGGCTGGGACCTGATGCCGCACCCCGTGGAGCCGCCCGCCTACCTCGGTCGCGACCAGGAGCTGTTCGCCGGCCCCCGGTTGGACAACCTGCTGTCGGTGCACGCCGGTACGGCCGCGCTCGCCGACGCCGTGCAGTCCGGCGCGGAGCTGAGCGCGATCCCCGTCCTCGCCGCCTTCGACCACGAGGAGACCGGCAGCCAGTCCGACACCGGTGCCGACGGCCCGCTGCTCGGCAACGTGCTGGAACGTTCGGTCTTCGCGCGCGGCGGGAGCTACGAGGACCGGGCCCGCGCGTACGCCGCGACGGTCTGCCTCTCCTCCGACACCGGCCACGCCGTCCACCCCAACTACGCCGAGCGGCACGACCCCACGCACCACCCGATGCCCAACGGCGGCCCGATCCTCAAGGTCAACGTCAACCAGCGGTACGCCACCGACGGCGGCGGCCGGGCCGTCTTCGCCCGCGCCTGCGAGGCGGCCGGGGTGCCGTGGCAGAACTTCGTCTCCAACAACGCCATGCCGTGCGGAACGACCATCGGTCCGATCACGGCGGCGCGGCACGGCATCACGACCGTGGACATCGGCGTGGCGATCCTCTCGATGCACTCCTCGCGCGAGCTGGCCGGCTCGGACGACCCGCATCTGCTGGCCGGTGCGCTCGCCGCGTTCCTGCGCGACGTCTGAGTCCAACCGCGGTGCGCGGCGGGCGAGTCGGCGGCGTACGGGGTGAACTGCCGCTGTGCGCGGGGCTGTTGGCGTGGCGGCGGCTCGGCTCGGCTCGGCTGTCGACGTGGCCGGCGGCGAACTCCGGGCGGGTGGGCCTCCGTTGAGGACGTCCGGAGTACGTGGCTCCACTCGCTGTCGACAGCTCGGCATCCGGCCATGACAGTTCTGTGAAGATCGCCGACCACAGTGGTCGCAACGGGGGAAGAGGGGTTCGCCGGAAACGGCGAGCCCCTCTTTCATTGCGTCCGCGCCCCTCGCGGCGGGCGCCCGGACGGGACGCCTCGCAGCGCTCGCCGGGCCCCCGGACGGCACCCGCGCGGCACCCACGCGAGATCCGCGCCACGGCCGCTCCGGCACCCGCGGCGAGTGTGGAGACCTCCGGGGGGAGAGAACAGAGAAACAGTCAACTCTTCCCGGGTGCACGGGCGTCTACACCAGCGATCGGGTCGGAACAGTCGATACGGACCGCGAGGAGACTCGTGGAGCAAGGGGGGACGTCATGAGCGATGCGGAAAGCACGCGGAGCAGAAAGCGGCGGTTCGCCCGGCGCGCAGCCGCGGTGATCGTGGTCACGGCCGCGGTGGCCCTCGCGACCAGCCTCGGTTCGGCCTTCAGCCACGGCTACCGCCACGGCCGCCCGTAGGCCGACACCCGCCAGAACCGCCGCCACCGCCGCCCGCCCGCCGGACGCAGACGTAACGGTCCGGGCGGGGAGGGCAGTCCGGGCGCAGGACGGCCCGTGAGCAGGCCCGGGTGCAGGGCGGTTGGCCGACCGACCGAGCAGCCGGGCAGCGGACGGGGCGGTTGGCCGACCGACCGAGCAGCCGGGCAGCGGACGGCCATACGCACCGGCCCGGGCAGGCTCCCGACAGGCGGGACAGGCACCGAACGAGCGAGCCAGGGGCCGTACGCCCGCGAGCCGGGAGCCGCGGCGACGGGCCGGCCCGGGGGTGCGGCAGATCAGCCGGCCGTCGCCAGCAGCGCGGCGGCTGCGCGCTCGGCGCCGTCGGTGCGGATACGAGGCGCCAACTCCCGCGCGCGCAGGCGGGTTTCCGCGCTGAGCGCGTGGTCGAGCGCGGCCGAGAGCGAGGCGGCGGAGGGCACCGGACCGTCGTGCGCGACGCCCGCACCGAGGTCGGTGACCCGCTTCGCCCAGTAGGGCTGGTCGGCGGCCTGGGCCACGACGACCTGGGGTGCACCTGCCCGCGCGGCGGCAGTGGTGGTGCCGGCACCACCGTGGTGCACCACCGCGGCGACCCGGGGGAAGAGCCGCTGGTGGTTGACCTCGCCGATGACCAGGCAGTCATCCCCCGTCTCCAGCGCCGACAGATCGGCCCATCCGCGGGAGAGGACGAGGCGGCGGCCCTGTGCGCGCACCGCCTCCGCGACCGCTCGACCCGCGTCCTTCGCTTCGTGCAGCGGCATGCTGCCGAAGCCGACGTACACCGGCGGCTCACCCGCGTCCAGGAACGCCAACAGCTCGTCGGGCAGCGCGCGTTCGTCCGCCGTCAGCCACGCGCCGATCTGTACGACGTCCAGGTGCGGAGCGCCCTGCCAGGGGTCGAGTACCGGGTCGGTGGCGAGCCACGGGCGGCCGCCGACGACGTACTCGGCCACCCCGGCCACCGGGGGCAGGCCGACGGTTGCCCGGTTGCTGTTGAGCGCGTCGCCGAAGAGTTCGTCGCAGACGCGGGCGTCCAGCTCCCACAGCTCGCGGATGCCGGTCACTTCCGGTGGGTGCGGCCTGCCCGCGTACTCCAGCGGCGGTCGCAGCAGCGAGGGGAGGGTGAGCTGCTGGAAGGTGACGGCGACCGAGGGGATGCCCAGCAGCTCCGCCACCGTCAGCGCGCCGGCCGCGGCGGGCAGCATGCCGGTGGCCACCAGTACGTCGCAGTCCCGCGCGACACCGGTCACCGACTCCAGCTGTCCGGCGATCAACTCCGCGGCGCGCTGCGGGATTTTGGAGGGTGCCGGGGTCGCGACCGTCAGCGCGTGCGCCGACGGACCGACCGGGACCAGCGGCACGCCGACCCCTTCGAGCCGCCGCGCGAAGTCCTCGTCGGGTGGAGCGCACACCCGTACCGACGCTCCGTGCTCGCGGAGCCGGACGGCGAGCCCGACCAGGGGTTCGATGTCCCCACGCGATCCATAGGTGGACAGAAGCACGCGCATACGTCAATTCCCCTATTTCTGTGTCTTCTTCGTGTGCAGGGAGATTCTGCTTCGCGAGGGGGGTCTTGCCGCAAGGCCCCCTGTCCGCTGTACGTTGAACACGGCGGGGAGCGGGCGACTGCCTGCTACTTCGTTTGCGCCGGGGCCGTGCACCGGGCGCAGGACGCAGGACGCCCCCATGGACACTTCGGACACCTCGTACGGGTCAGCCGACGCAGAGACCTCGGGCAGCACGGACGGACCGGGAAGCGCGCACGACGCGCACGGCCGCGGCGGTGGTCACGCCTCTCACCTCGGACGTCCCTCGGTGGACGACTTCGATGCGCTGGTCGAGGAGGCGGCACCCCGCCACCGTCCGGTGGAGCGAGATCGCCCGCGTGCTCGCGCCCGGCGGCACGTATCTGGCGCAGCACGTCGGGCCCGGGAGCGTCATCGAACTGGCCGAGTTCCTGCTCGGCCCGCTGCCGGAGGAGGCCCGCCGGGAAAGGCACCCGGACGGCGAGTGCGCGGCGGCACGGCAGGCCGGTCCGGAACCGGTGGACGTACGGACCGCGCGGCTGCGCACGGAGTTCCACGACCTCGGCGCGGTGGTCCGGTTCCAGCGCAAGGTGATCTGGATCGTGCCGGGCTTCACCGTCGAGGAGCGCCGGGAGAGGCTGCGCGAACTCCACCGACTCCTGCGCCCCGACGGCCCGTTCGTCGCCCACTCCACCCGGACGCTGCTCGTCGCACGCAAGCCGCGGTGAACGCGGTGGTCGGCACGGGGAGTTGTACCCCGTGCCGACCACCGCATCCCCGTGCGCGGACGGCTGCGCGGATGCCCTCACGGGCGGCTGCGCGGATGCGGATGCGGATGCGCTCCGTGCGGCTACACGGTCGGGCGGAAGCACTCGCGCTGATCCCGGCGGATCAGGCAGACGCGCACCTCGTCGAGGTTCGACTCCGTGACCGCGACCATCGGCGTCGAGACCGAGGCTGTCGTGTCGAACCGGTCGGCCACTTCGGCCAGTTGGTCCTTCTGGCCGGGTGCGCTGATCCACACCCTGTCCCCTTCGAGGCCGCGGTCGACGCGCGCCCACACCGTGTCGCAGGCGATGGACTGGCGGATCTTGACCACCGTCTCCCCTCCGAACCCGCGCTCCCCGAGATCGCCCGGCGGGATCCGGGCGTGCGAGCAGCGCGTCACCTCCGGGTCCTTGCCGGTGCAGGTGTCCTCGGCGCAACCGGTGCGGAATTCGGCCTCGGTGCCGAGCCCGCTGCCCGTGGCGCCCTGGCCCGGAGAGGCCGCCGTTCCGCCGCCACCGGCAGCGCCGTCCGTGGAGACCCTGGCCCCCTCGGCGCTCTCCCCGAGACCGTCCAGGGCGCCGGTCAGCAGCAGGCCGGCCGCGGTCAGCGCCGCCACCGCGGCCACCGCCGCACCCGCGAGCCCGAACCGGCGGTGTGCGACGGGCTGTTGGGCCACCCGGTCCTGATGGGTCACCTCGTCGAACTCCGCCGTCGGCGATACGGCCGCCGGCTTCCGTACGCGGGCCCCCTCGTACGACGATGCCGGCCCCTGCTCCCCGACCGGCGGACGCCCCCGCCCCGGGGACGGTTCGCCGGACGCGGGCAGTCGGTCGGAGACGGCCGGGCGGTCGGGCGTGGACAGTCGGTCGGGCGTGGACAGTCGGTCGGAGGAGGGCGGGCGGTCCGCGCCCGCCCGGCTGCGCCAGGCGGTCTCGGCCAGCTCCCAGTACGCGAGCGCCTTGCCCGGCCGTACCGAGGCCAGCGCGCACAGCGCCTGGACCGCCTCTCTCGGCGGCAGCGCACTGCCGGAGAGATAGCGGCCCCAGGAGGATTTGCTGTACGGCGTGCGTTCGCCGAGCGCGGCCAGGCTCAGTCCGGTTCGCTCCCGCAGCTCCCGCAGCAGCGCCGCGAGCCGCGCGTACTCCACGGGGCGGTCAGCGCTCACTGCGCAGCACCTTCCAGGTGTCGGGCCCGACCTTGCCGTCCACCGCGATCTTCGCCCGCTCCTGGAGACGTTTGACCGACCGCTCGGTGTTGTTGCCGAACGCGCCGTCGGCCGGGCCGGGCGCCATGCCGTGGTACGTCACCAGGCACTGCGCCTCCACCACCGACCAGCGGGAGGCGTCCTTCTCGATCAGCTCCTGCCGGGTGCGGCTGTAACCGGAGTACATCAGGCCGTCGTCCTCGTCCTTGCTCACCGCGCACTCGTACTCCTTGCCCGGCTCGTAGACGAACTCGCCCAGCTCCGGGTGGACCGGCCCGGTGTACGGCTTGTTCTCCGGCGCGGAGGGGCCGGGCCGGGCGTCGTCGTGCGAACTCCCCTTGTCCCAGGGCGCGATGAGCGCCAGCCCGACGAGCATCACCGCCGAGGTGGTGACGCTGGTGAGGGCGATGGCGAGCCACGGGATCGGCTGCGCGGCACGTCCGTTGCCGCGCTTCCCGGCCGGCGCCGGGCTCGCCGGGCTCTCCGCCCGGTCCCCGCCGGGGCCCGGTGCGGGGCCGGTGCGCGCCTGCGCGGCCGTCCCCGCACCGGGGTGCGCGCTCGGTTCTGTGTACGGTCCGGTCTCGCCCGAGTCGGCCGCGGGTTCGGCCCCGCCGTCCTCCGTGCCGGGCGCGTCCGGCGAACCGGCCGCCCCGGCACGGGAGTTGAGGACGACGGTGTCGCCGCCGGGCGACTGCGCGGGCTCGGTCGTGCCCGGAGCGGCGCCGGTCCCGTCCGACGCGCTCCCCTCCTCGGCCTCCGCCGCGCTGCGCGCACCCTGCGCGACGTCCCGCAGCGCGAGCAGCCTGGCCGGGTCCTCTCCGCACACTCCTGCCAGTGCCTCGATCGCCCCGACGGGCGGCAGCGTCCTGCCGTTGAGGTAGCGGTCCCAGGAGGACCGGCTGTATCCGGTTCTGGAGGCCAGCGCCGAACCGCTGAGCCCACTGTGGTCCTTGAGTTCGCGCAGACGTACGACGAGCTGCCTGGTGCGCGGATCGAGCGCGCTCGGCAGCGCCTTCCAACGGGTCATGTCCCCACCCCTAGTGTTCCGTTGTCCGGAAGCAGTTCCCCCCGCTTCCGTGTTCCGCGAAGCGCGCAGGACCGACGAAGGGCCCTGACACATCCCGCGAACGCCCCTTCCCTCCTGACAAAACCGCAGGTCAGGCCCTGGGACGCCCCAACATTGTCTCAGCGGCCCTGCCCAGCTGGCCAGACAACCGACGGCGCGGCCATCGTGAGTTGCGCACCGACCGCCGCCGGTTCAACCACCGGAAAGCGAACAGGTGTTGCCGGAAGGGCAGCTTCCGCCGAGGTGCATCAGCAACTGCGCACCCGGACGGACGGACCGCCATTCGGCACAGGGGGAACACTCACTCCGAGGAGAGCCACATGCAGAAGACGACCACCAGAATCCTCGCCGCCGCCGGCACCAGCGCGCTGGCCCTCACCAGCTTCGTCGGCGTCACCCACGCCACCGCCACGGCCGCACCGGAGCAGGGCGACCGCATCGGCCAGGTGCGCACCGTGACCGCCGAGGTCGGGGCCAAGGCCGCCGGCTACTGCACCACCAGCAAGACCTTCCGCAAGAGCGGCTACGTCTACACGCTGCCGGTCGACAGCAACGGCAACCGGGGCTGCACCATGAGCCAGGGCGCGAGCGGCAAGCATGTGACCGCGCTCCAGAACGCGTTGAAGTTCTGCTACTCGCAGAACATCGACGTGGACGGCATCTGGGGCCCCAGGACCACCGCCGCTCTGAAGAGAGCCCAGAAGCAGATGGGCGTCACCGCCGACGGCGTCTTCGGCCCGAAGACCTACGCCAAGACCAAGTGGCGGGCGATCAAGGACGACCCGAACAACCCGGTGAGCAGCTGCCGCACCTACTGAGCGGGCGACCGGGGCCCGGTGAGGGGCGCCCCGGCACGACCCGCTCAGGCTCCGCACACTCTGCGCCGCCGCGACCTCGGGGGAGTCGCGGCGGCGCAGTACGCGCAGAGGCGACGTCACGCCTTGCCGTCACGCCCTGCCGTCGGCCTGGCCGTCACGCCGTGCCATCACACCGGGCCGTCGCGCCCGCCGGCCGGATCGGCGTACGCACCGCCCCGCACACCGCCCCGCACACCGGCACGGCGCCGGCGGACGGTGAGCAGCAGCGTGCAGCCGGTCAGCAGCTCCCAGGCGGTGATCGGGTAGACGGCAAGCCGCTCCCAGACCCCGTCGGGCAGGAGATGGAACGCCGAACTGCCGCTGTCCGCAACGAACATGACCAGGCTCAGCAGCCCGAGCACGCCGAGCGCGGCACTCGCGCACCGGTACCGCCGTCCGCCGCCGAACCGTTCGGACATCCGCGCGGCCACGAGCGCCAGCACGTTGCCGCACACGATCGCCGCGCCCGCTCCGACGGCGTGCGGCAGGCTCGTCCCGTCCGCGGCCTCGCGCGGCCCGGCGTGGACCGTACCGACGAGCAGCATCCCCACCGCGTACAGCGCCCCCGGCCCGAGGAGCGGCGCACGCGGCGTGTTCCGCGCTCCCCGGAGCACCAACACCACCCCGAGCAGCAGCAATACGCCCTGCCCGACGAACGCCAGGTTCATCAGGAGAGCCGCCCGCGAGCGGAAGCCCCGGCCCTCCTCGCTCTCGTACGGAACGCCCAGATCGCTGATGTAGTGGTGCGCATAGCTGTACCCGGGAAACTGCGACGCCGCCAGCGCCTCGCACAGGACGTACCCGACAGCGGCGACGACCAGCACGACACCGGCCCACCGCAACCCGTCGGAACGCCATCCTCGAACGCCCCACCCACGTGCATCCGGGCCGTTACCTCCGCGCATCACTCCCCCGTAACCGACACTTCACGCTCATCCAGGGCTGCGATCACGGACGCCACCCAGAAGACCACAAGGACGACACAACTTCATATGTGCACACGAGCTACACACTCCAGCTACACCCCTACTCCATCACCGGTATGATCAACGCCTTCATGGCGAGTCCAACTCGAGCGCGCTACTCACGAGTTGCACGACAAGCCGACGTCCAGACACCAGGGGGTACTTCAATGGACAGCTCGAAGAGATCAATCTTGGCACGTCGGATCGGTGTAGGCGGGGCTGCGGCTGTACTCGCCGTAGCGATGGCATCGCCGGCTCAGGCAGGCCAGAGGACCACCTACCTCTCGCAGGTCCTCCCAGGCTTCGAGTCCTCGCGCTGGACAGACGACGGGGGCACGGGAGCCACTAAGATCCACTTCACGGACTGCACGGCTTCAGTGAATTTCAGCAGTACCGACGTGATCATGTGGGAAGACGTTTCGTTCCTGCCGGACAGCAACAAGGGCAAGAAGACGTTCACCGCCTGCAAGAGCGGAACGTCGAAAGGCAACTGGCCCGCCATGTCGTCGGGTGACAAGGTGTACTTCGAGATCGACGCGGTGAACAAGTCCACGGGCCAGGTCTTCCTCAACGTGAAGACGGTCAAGATCGCACACTGATGTCCTCGGTGGTGGCGGAGACGAAATCTCCGCCACCACTTTGGCGCGAGGAGCACACATGCCGCTGAGGTTCTCGTCCTGCACCTTCGGGTACCGGCGCAAGCACCCGGTGCTGCGCGATCTCGACTGCGACCTCCCCACCGGCCGTACCGTCTTCCTGGGCCCCAACGGGGCAGGAAAGAGCACGGTGTTGGGGCTGGGCGCCTCCGCGCTGCTGCCCGTCTCGGGCCGGGTGGGGTACCGGAGGATGCGGACCGACGACCGCCGGACGCTGCGCGAGTACCGCAGGCGCGTCGCCTGGATGCCGCAGCACCTGACCACCGTCCCCGGTCTCACCGCACGTGACCAGGTGGCCTACGCGGGCTGGCTGAAGGGGATGTCCCGGGCCGAGGCATGGGACGGGGCGCTGGACGCGCTGCGGCGGGTCGAGATGGACGAGTCGGCGGACCGCAGGGTCACCGAGTTGTCCGGCGGTCAGCAACGTCGGGTCGGCGTGGCCGAGGCCCTGGTCCACGGGGCCGAGGTGCTGCTCCTGGACGAGCCGACCGTCGGCATGGACCCTCGCCAACGCCAGGTCTTCCACGAGGTGTTGGGCGCGCTGCCCGCCGACGTCCACGTGGTCCTCTCCACCCACGACACAGCGGATCTCGACGAGGTGTACGACAACGTCCTTGTCCTGCAAGCCGGTTGCCTGGTCTTCGGCGGCACGGTGCGCGAGTTCCTGACCCACGCGGAGCCCGGGGCCGCGCCAGGTCGGCGCGCCAACTCCGCGTACCACTCGCTGACTTCGGGGATCGAACGGTGAACCTTTCGCGTTCGCTGAAGACCTCGCCGGTACGGTGGCTCGCCCTGCCGGTGCTCGCGGTCGCCCTCTTCTACCTCACGACCGGCATGCGTTCCCTCGAGGTCGGGTACGGCGGCTACGCCGTGTATGGCGCGACCCGGGCGCTGGCCATCACCACCGGTACGCTCGCCGCCCTTTCCGCATGGGAGGCGGGACGACTGCGGGCCGGGCAGGTGTGGCGTCGCACGTCGGCACGGGGGCGCATCACCGTCGCGTTCGGCGCGCTGCGGCCGGTGTTGCTGCTCACGGCGGTAGTGGACGTCACGGCGCTGTCCCTCGCAGCCGTGCACGCGGGTGCGGTGCCGCATTTCGCCGACCTGCCGATGATCCTGGCTCTCGGCGTGGTGCAGATCGCGTTCCTCGTTGTGGGGTTCGGTGTCGGCTGCGTCGTGCCGCGTGCGCTCGCCGCACCGTTGGTACTCATCGCCGTGACACTGTGGCTGGTCCTACCACCCACCCTGGAGACTCCCTGGGTCCGTTACCTCACCGGAGTACCGACCGATGCGCCCACTCTGACCGACACCTGGGATCCGGCAGTGCTCCTCGCGCCTCCTCTCCTCGCAGCGGGCGCCGCCCTGGCCGTCGTCGCCCTGGCCGTGGCGGGGCGCAGTCGGCTGCTGCGCGTGGGGATCGCCGCAACAGTGCTGGTGGGCGCCGCGGTGCCGGCCCAGGCCCTGGTGGCGGACGCCGGTTACGAAGCCCCCACGGTGCCGCGAACCTCGGCGCAGACCTGCTCGGGCGAAGCTCCGCGGATCTGTGTGCCGGGAGAACTCTCCGGGTCGCTGCCCACGCTCCGGGCTGCCGCCGAGCAGACACTTCCCGCACTGGCCCAGGCCGGCATCGAGACACCGACCTCGATCGAAAACGCCTCGGTCGACGCCGAGTTGGGCGAGCGGGCGTGGCGCATCCACCTGGACCCGCCGGTCACCCGGCAACGGGCGATCAACGCGATCGCCACCGCCCTGATTCCGCGAGCGCCCGAATGCACGGACCTCCCCGACGGCTTCGGTGTGCCCAGCTCGGGACCGTTGCGGATCTGGCTGTTGCGGGCCGCCGGTGTGAGTGAGGAGCGGGCGGCCAGGTCCGGCAGCGCTCAAGCTCGGCAGACGGCCGCGGAGGTGCGCACGACCTCTCGCGAGGACCAACTGCGTTGGGTACGCGGCCAGATGGAGCTGCTGAGCAGCTGCGACCCCGAGGTGCTGACCGAGGCCGCACGATGAGCCTGTGGTGGAAGGTGCGCCGCCCCTGGCTGGTGGTCTGCGCGCTGGTCGGGTTCGTGCTGCTGCTTCTGCTGGTGAAGGACCAGGTCGTCAACGTGCCCTCGATCACCCTGCTGGGCGGCGCGGGCATCAAGTTGATGAACTTCCTGCCGCTGATCCCCTGTGCGGCCCTGCTGTTCAGCCTGGAGCGGCGACTCGGGCAGGCCGAGGCCACGGCAGTCCGCCCGGTGGCCCTGCTCGATCGCGGGCTGGTGCTGGCGACCGGTGCCGCCGTGCTGGCCGTGGGTCTGCTGCTCGCGGCGACGTTCGGCATGCAGTCGTCGAACGCCGCCGCCCGCAACGTGCTCTTCCTGATCGGCGTCGCCCTGGTCGCCCGGATGTTCTTCGGCGGCCTGGTCGCCACAGCGGCGGCGGCCGTATGGCTCTTCATCACCGTCACCGCAGGGCTGAAGGCCGCACACTCACCGTACTTCTGGGCGATCCTGCTGGAGCCCGCCAACCGCCCCCACGCGGCGGCGGCCACCGTCATCGCCTTCGGCGCGGGGCTGCTGTGCATGAACCCGGGCCCCCGCCTGCGGAGCCTGCGCCACGCGCTCACCAACGCCTTACCGCGCAACTGACCCGGCCCGCCCGCGGGCACGCCCGTACGGCGGGGTGCCCGTACGGCGGGCGCACGGGCACCTCGGCGCCGCCGCCGCTACGCGGGGCCGTCGGCGGTCTCGTCCAGGCCGGCGAGGACCAGGGCGAGGCGGGCGGTGCCGGCGGCGGTCACCCGTACCGGTACGCCCCAGTCCTGCTGGTGCATGTGGCAGGCGGGGTACTCGTTCTCCGGGTCGTCGTCGCAGGAGGCGGCCATCGCCGAGACGTGGAGCACGCCCTCGGTGACGCCCTCCCCGGCACCGGCCGCGAGCCGCACCGTACGGCGCAGCTCGGTGCCCTGCCCCTCGCCGTCGGCGAGCAGTTCGGGCGGGGTGGCGGAGACCAGCAGGCGGGTCGACGGGCCGTAGCGGTCGTCCAGCTTCTGCCCGGCGGGCGGCTGGAAGACGACGTCCAACTCCACTTCGCCCGGGGCGACTTCGGTCGCCTCCCGCTGGGTGCGATGCGCGATCTCCTCGACCCGTACGGCCTCCTCCGGCAGCCGCAGCCGGGTCAACCGGTGACGGGCGGACTCGACGACCAGGATCTCGTCACCACCCGGCTCGTCGCCGTGCGCAGTGGCGATCACCGCGTCCGAGAGTTCCCTCAGGTCCGTTGCCAGCGTGGTCACTTCGCCGGAGGCCGGATCGTAGCGACGCAGCGCGTGGTTGTACGTGTCGGCGACGGCCACCGAACCGTCGGGCAGCACGGTCACGCCCAACGGGTGCTGAAACAGGGCCTGTTCGGCCGGGCCGTCGCGGTGGCCGAAGTCGAAGAGGCCCGTGCCGACGGCCGTGCGCACCCGGTACGCCTCGCCCTCCCGCTCCACCCACCGCAGCGCCGAGGTCTCGGAGTCCGCGACCCACAGCCGCTCGGCCGAGGCCGCGAGCCCGGAGGGCTGGGCGAACCACGCCTGGTCGGCGGGCCCGTCGACCAGTCCCTCGTTGGTGGTGCCGGCCGCGACCGCCACCCGGTCGGAGGCCGGGTCGTACGTCCACAGCTGGTGGACACCGGCCATCGCGATCCACAGCAGGCCGTCGAACCAGGCCACGTCCCACGGCGAGGAGAGCGGCACCTCGTGCCCCGGCCCCTGCGTCGCATCGCCCTGCCACCACTGCGCGCCCGTACCGGCGAGCGTGGTGGTCTCGCCGGTCACCGGATCGAAGGCGCGCAGCGCGTGGTTGACGGTATCCGCGACCGCGACCCGGCCGTCCGGCAGCAGCGCCATGCCCTGCGGCTCGCTGAACCGCGCCGCGCTCGGCACACCGTCGACCAGCCCGCGCTCGCCCCCGCCGATGCGCCGCAGTACGCGCTCACCGTCCGCCGCCAGCTCCACCAGCTCGTGCCGGGTGGTGTCGCTGACCAGGAAGGTGCCGCTGGGCAGCCGCAGCGCCTTGCCGGGAAAACGCAGATCGGTCGCCTCCGGCTCCGGCGGTACGTACGGGCCCTCGCCGCGCCGCAGCGTCCCCCTGGCGCCGTGCTCGGCGACCAGCTCCTCGACCAGGGCGGCGATCGCGTGCGCATGGCCCTCGCCCGCGTGCTGGGCGACCACGTACCCCTCGGGGTCGATCACCACCAGCGTCGGCCAGGCGCGGACCGCGTACTGCTTCCAGGTGGCCAGCTCGGGATCGTCCAGGACCGGGTGGTGCACCCCGTACCGCTCGACCGCGTCGAGCACCGCGCGGGGCTCGGCCTCGTGGACGAACTTGGGCGAGTGCACCCCGACGATCACCAGCGAGTCGCGGTGCGCCTCCTCCAACTCCCGCAGCTCGTCGAGGACATGGAGACAGTTCACGCAGCAGAAGGTCCAGAAGTCGAGCAGAACGACGCGACCGCGCAGCTCGGCGAGCGACAGCTCCTTGCCGCCGGTGTTGATCCAGGCTCGTCCTTGCAGCTCAGGGGCGCGCACGCGCGGTCGTCGAGTCATATGTCCAGCGTGCCACGCGTACCGCTCCAACCCGACTATCGGCGTACGCCAGCACACGGGACCAGGGCATGACAGCGCCCCCGATCCGCAGAGAAACGGGGGCGCTGCGGCTACCGTCGCCGCTGACTCGGGGAAGCCCCGGCCACGCGGCCAGTGGTGTGGCAGCGTCGGCAGTCATGGAGCACATAGAGCGTTCTGACGGCACCCGCGAGCGGGTCGGGACCACTCACGTAGGCGCGGGCACGGACGACGCGCCCCCTGCCGGCGCATGAAGGGCAGGTTCTCATCGGAGCACCCCGGTAACGACCAGCATCACTACGGAGAGTGGGCTGCCCCACAGCAGCATCGCGGTCAGTAGACCGGCGTGACGGCCAACGGCTCGGAGCGTTCGGTTCACCGCCGGCTCCCCGGCAGGCGTTCGCCACGTGCGTCGGCTACCCGGATCGCGTCGGTGAGCGATTCGATCAAGCGGTGCACGGTCCACTTGAGTTCACGCGGATTCTCCGACTCCGCAACGAGGGCCCGCGCATTCGCCAGCACATCGCGGGCGCAGTCCATCCGGATGCGTTCACTGATTTCGTCGATCGTCTGTAGTGGCGCGTCAGCATCGGGGATCTGTCGGGGCGTCAAGTTCGTGCTCTTCATCCATCGAGATTCCCCGCAGACCGTAGGACGTCGGAACCGCGTACGTTCCCCATTTCGGGACGTCCCGCAACGGGTATAACGTCCCTACCAACGTCCATCAATCGGGGGGAAACTGACATGCAGAACGAACGCCTGCGGGCAACCATGGCGGCCGGAGGATGGACACATTCCGACTTGGCCAACGCGACCGGCGTCGATCCTAAGAGCGTTGAGCGTTGGGTCAACCTGGGCCGAACGCCCCGTAGGCAGACCGCTCTCAAGGCATCTGAAGCTCTAGGAGAAGACGTGCATGCACTCTGGCCGGCCCTACGGCAAGCACGCGCCGCGCGGGCGGTGAGTCCGGAACTGGTAGCGCTGTATGACCAGCGCGCGGACCTTGCGGTGTCTGCGTTCACCGATCTCTTCGCACAGGCGCAGGAGCGGATCGACGTACTCGTGTATGCAGCGGTGTTCATACACGAGGCTTTCCCACGTCTCAACGATCTTCTCCGGGAACGTGCCGCAGAGGGGTGCGCGGTGCGCATCGCCATAGGGGACGCAGACAGTGAGAACGTCCAACAGCGGGGCCGCGAGGAGCAGTTCGGCCATGGCATTGAGTCGCGGTGCCGACTGGCACTGCTCCACTACCGCCCCCTTCTCGGTGTGCCGGGGATCGAACTGCGCACGCACGGGACGACGTTGTACAACTCGATCTATCGCGCCGATGACCAGATGCTGGTGAACGCGCACGTGTGGGGAGTGAACGCCTATGCGGCGCCCGTCTGGCACCTGCGGCGGAGCGGCGGGGGCGGGATGTTCGACGGGTACGCGAGCAGCTTCGAATCGGTATGGGCGACCGCAACGCCGGCGCGGGAGGCATGAACGTGGCGCGCACTGAATACTTCGACGACCCGTCAGCCCCTGAGCCGAACAGCCTCGTGGTCGCCGCTTCCGCCGTGGTCACCGACGAGCGAGGGCGCATCCTGTTGCAGCGGCGTGCCGACAGTGGCCTGTGGGCGCTGCCCGGGGGCGGTATGGAGGTGGGGGATTCCCTGCCCGGGGCGGCCGTACGGGAGGTACGGGAGGAGACGGGGCTTGAGGTGGAGATCACGGGACTCGTGGGGACGTACACCGATCCTAGGCACGTGATCGCGTACAGCGACGGGGAAGTACGGCGCCAGTTCAACGTCTGCTTCACCGCGCGGGTGGTCGGGGGCGCGCTGCGCATCTCGCAGGAGTCCACGGAGTTGAGGTTCGTAGCGCCGGAGGACATCGGGGAACTGGCGATGCATCACACACAACGGCTGCGCGTGCGGCACTTCCGGGAGGAGCGGGGGGCGCCGTATCTGGGGTGATGCGGTGAGGCGCAGACGCAAAACGCCCCCGCTCTCTTCCCGGACACCTGGGCGTGGGGCAGCTGGTGGACATCGGCGTTCACCAGCTCCTCCTGGACACCCCTGTCTACTTCGCCCTCTGCGACCTGTACAACGGCGGAGCGTACCGGCACATCATGCGCCGTTCATCGAGCGCCGAGGGGATGGCCTGTGCATCCGCACAGCTGATTTCCTTCGATCCGACGGCTGGCACGTGGACGAGGAACTGTGGGCCATCGACGGGGCGAACTGCTCGCCCTGTGACAACAAGGCGCCAGACAGTCACTGACCCGCTCCAGTGCCCCTGCTCCCGGTCCGGGGGCAGGGGCATCCGGCCGTACGACCACCAGCAGAGGACGCAATGCCCGTACCACACGACCTTGCCGCAGAGACCGAACTCTGGGACAGCTATGCGGAGTCCGCGTTCAAGGACAAGGCCGAACCCACGTTCAACTGGACGCAGTACGTAGGGCACGGCCCCGGGCAGGAGCTACTGGGCAACCCGACAACTGTGTTGGAGATCGGTTGCGGCACCGGTCGGGCCTTGGCGTATCTCGACAGCCGAGGAGTGAAGACCCACGGGGTCGACCTGTCACCTGTCATGGTCAAGAAGGTCCGGGAGCGCTGGAGCGAATCTGGCACGACATTCGCTCACGGGGACGTCCTGGAGTACCTCGCGGAGCACACGAACACCTATGACGCGATCTACTCGATGTTCGGTGCCGCGTGGTTCGCGGACCCAGGGCGTCTCTTCCCTCTCGTACGTGCCCGGCTCAACCCTGGCGGTGTCTTCGCGTTCTCCCAGCCTCCCGCCATCCCTGGCGCGTACGGACCACAGGGCATGTACAAAGGCGGGTTCGGCGGGAAGGCCATGTTCACTTATCGCTACAGCTTCCGACCCCTGGTATGGGAGCGGATGCTGACCAGCGCTGGGTTCGCCTCCGCGTCAGCCGACGTACTCGATGCACCACACGAAGGGCACATTGGAACGCTCATCGTGCGGGCCACGGCCGCGCAGGCCCCGACACGTGGACCCGTCAGATGACCGGGGCACATCGAACCCGACAGCAGCCACGCAGCAGGACATGTTCAGGACACGGCGGTGGCCCTGACTCTCCCTTCCGGGACGTGGCCCGACCCTCTACCGTGACCGAATGCAGTGGCCCGCGAACGCCCGGGGCCCGATCCTGCGGAATGTTCACTCAGGTCAGCTGCACCGAAGGCTTCAGCCGGCGAAGGTGACCACGGTAGTCCTGGGCTACCGCTGGCCACAACGCACGAAGTCGCAACGCCACTTCGTGGAGGGCGACCACTGGGCTTCGGCGGGCCCGCTACCCAAACAGATGGTCGTCTTCGCCGAGCACTCACACTGACCAAGTGAAAAGCCGTACGCCCGGTTCGGCTCACGGGCTGCTTAACGCGGTCCGTGGGTTCGGCGGCTGCCGACCGCCGCATCCGCTCTCCGGTTCACGAGCCGGGCGGCTCGTAACGGCGCGCTCCTCCCGGGCTCAGCTCCTGGCTGCTTCGAGCAGCACCTCCGCCAGCTCTGCGGGCTGTGAATACATCGGCCAGTGGCCGGTGTTGAGCTCGGCCAGTCTCCAATCGGCGGCCTCCGCGAGGAGGTTGGCGACGGCCGGCATCGGATCGGGGCCGTCGAGCAGGCACTTCACATAGGTGGCCGGCAGCTCCTCGAGCGGTCGCTCCAGCACCGCGGGCCCGGTGAGGGTGGCGCCGGGGTGCGGCACCGCGTCCGCCATCAGCCGCTCCAGCTGCTCGACGGACAGGCCCTGGTCGCCGACCATGCCGTCCGGCGCGAAGTCCGGGGCGGCGGGCGGCGGCCAGCACCCGCCGTGGTCGGCGATCGCCGCCTCCACCATCGCCCGGCCGTCCGGCCATGCCGAGACGAAGGACTCGCCGTCCTCGGGAATGTTGGAGTCGACGAGGACGAGACGCTTGAGCCGGTCACCGATCCGCACGGCGGCCTGGCCGACCGGGATGCCCGAGTAGCTGTGACCGACGAGCACCACCTCGCGCAGGCCGAGCCGGTCGACCTCCTCCGTGACGTCCCGGACATGGGTGCGCTGATCCGCGCCCCGTCGGCCCGCTTCTCGCCCAGCCCGGAGAGCGAGAGCGGATGCACCCCGTGGTCCTCCGCACGCAGCCGCGGCACCACCTCGTCCCACGCCGACGCCCCGAGCCACGCCCCTGCGACAAGTACGAAATCCGTCATGAGAACACGCTAGACCTGGCCTCTGACAGTCGCCCTCGGAGCACCGTCGCCGCAGCTCAGCGGAGCTACGACCTCGTCCGGCAGCCACCGCCGGCGCGGCAGGCCCGCCGCCCGGGGCAAGGCGCCCGAGCCCCGGGCTCGCGCCGGCCGACGTACCCGCGCAGCCCCGCAGCCGCTGTAGCCGCGTCGAAGACGTTCACGCCGGCTCCGGCTCCGGCTCCCGCTCCGGCTCACAACGACCGGCGACCGGCGACCGGCGACCGGCGACCTGCAAGAATGGCGTGCATGGTCACCACAGTGCGCACGCTCACCGTCGAGGACTGGCCGGTCTGGCGCGAGCTGCGGCTCGCCGCTCTCGCGGAGGCGCCGTACGCCTTCGGTACGACGCTCGCCCAGTGGCAGGGCGAGGGCGATCGGCCCGACCGCTGGCGCGCCCGTCTGGCGACGCCGGGCTCGCACCACGTCGCGGCGGTCGCCGAGGACGGTGTCCGGGTCGGCATGGCCGCCGGGATGCCGACCGATTCGCCGGGCACGGTGGAGCTGATGTCGCTGTGGGTGGGGCCGAGGGCCCGGGGCACCGGTACCGGTGAGCTGCTGATCGAGGAGATCGGCAGCTGGTCGCGACAACAGGGCGCGCACACACTCAGGTTGGCGGTTCTTCCGACCAACTCGGCCGCACTGCGCCTGTATCGGAGGGCCGGCTTCGCCAACTCCGGTGTGCGCACGCGTCAGTTGGAGGACGGGACGATCCAGGAGCTGATCATGTCCAGGCAGTTGCTCGGGGCCGGCTGAGCGCCGCACGGCGTCTCCGCGCCCCGAACCAACGCGTGCCCACCGCACGGCGAAGGCCCGTGTGCCACGCGGATCGGCGTGACACACGGGCCTTGCAGTGTGGGAACACGTGCCTTGCGGCGCAGTAACGGCCGGGGTCAGCGGGCGGAACGTGCGCGCTGCAACACGGAGGTGACCGTCCAGCGGCCCGGGCCGAAGACGGCTATCAGGAAGAAGGCCCAGCAGTAGAGCGCGGAGAGGTTGCCACCGTTCTCGATCGGGAACAGCCCCTCCGACTGGTGCTCGACGAAGTACGCGTAGGCCATCGAGCCGGAGCAGAGCAGCGCGGCCGGGCGGGTGAAGACACCGGCCAACACCAGAATTCCGCCGCCGAGTTGGATTGCCGCAGCCCACCAGCCCGGCCACTCCGCGACCGCGGGCCCCTGCCCCGAGGCCGGGCCGCCGAGCACGTCGAAGAGGGTGGCGGCACCGTGACAGGCGAAGAGCAGACCGACGACGACCCGGAAGGCGGAGAGCACGTGCGGCTGGAACGGGTCGAGCACACTCGCGATGCGGTCGCGCGACTCGTCGGGGGCTTCGGTGGTCCGCGGGGAGGAGCTGAGCGGTTGTCCCATCGGGGGATCTCCTGAGGATTCAGCGTGACGGGAGCACGCCAGGGACACGACCCTATGACCTGGCCTCGGCCGATGGAACTGAACATAAGAGCCCGTAAATTAAAAGTCTAGACCAATACCGGAAAGATGCTGTGCGCAGGGAATACGTACTCTCGGAAACCTGCACGGTGAGAACGGGAATGCGCACGCGAGAGCTCATTCCCACGGCGTCACCGGATGCTCCGACGCAATCAGATTTTCAACTCCCTTTAACATCACGGGAGTTCCAGACCTCATGGCCGATGTCGGACTTGGCACGGCACAACGGGGCACTCGACGCGGAGCACCGCGACCGACTCAACTCGCCATGACAGAACTGTGCTTGACGGAGCGTCCGGTCACAGCCCCGAGCGCCCGACCACTTCGGCCAGATCCGCCAGCGGGCGCAGCACCGCGCGGCGCAGCAGCATCGAGGGGGTGATCAGCGTGGAGCCCACCTCGTGGCCCGCCTTGACGCAGCGATACGGCGAGCTGTGCACCGTCGGGTCGTTGCCCACGGCCACCAGCCCGGCGGCGAGCGCCCGTTTGCCCGCGCACACCACCACAGGACCGCGCACCTCCCCGGTCACGGCCCCCGACCTCACCCGGCGCACCCACAGCAGCTCCACGATCAGCCGGCCCTCCACCGAGAAACCGCCGATCGGAGTGCCCCACAGCCAGCCGTCACCCATCCAGCGCCGCAGCCCGGCGGGTGCGTACGGGCCCGGTACGGCCTCCAGCACACTGCATCGGGGCGCCGTCGCCCCGCTGGGGCCGCGGGCGTGGCCGGTGCTCGCGCCGCCGCTCAGCCAGGCCGTGGAGCGGCCGGTCAGCAGCCCGGCCCAGCGCCCGCGGTCGAGCAGCGTGACGGTGCGGGCGCGGGTGCCCTCGTCGTCGCGGCGGTAGCTTCCGGCGAACCGGAGCAGGCCGGGACGGTCCCGGACGGTCAGCGGCGCGGGCGTGAGCCGGTCACCGAGTCGGCCGGCGGAACGCGGCCGGGTCAGATAGTTGTCGGCCTCGCTGGTGTGGCCGAAGCACTCGTGCACCAGCACTCCCGCCGCCGCGGGCGTGAGCAGCGCCGGGCCGTGCAGCGGGCCCTCCAGCGGACGCCGCACCGCCAGCAGTTCCCGATCGGTGAGCAACCGCGCGGCTGCCAGCGGGACTTGGTCGAGCACATGGCGCGGATCGTGGGCGGCCACGCCCCACTGCGGGACCCGGCCGTGGTCCGGTTCGCCGAGCGAGAGATGGACCTCGTACAGCCCGTCCCGCAGTCGGGAGACGATCCGTGCGCCCTCGCCGAGGCGCGCCCGGGCCTCGGCAAGCACCGCGCCCAGCTCCGGAACTGCCTGCGAAGTGGCCTCGTCCATCGGTCAGTCGGCGGTGGGCGCGGGCGGTGGTGGCGAGGTGTCCGGTCGGGCGGTGGGCACCGGCGCGCGGTCGCCGCCGTCCCGGCTCCCCGCCTGCCCGAGAACGTCCTCGAAGGCGCGGTGCAGTGCTGCGGACAGTCGGCCCGGGTCGGGTCCGTCCAGCGGAACGGGCCCCCACCACTCCGGCTCCAGGGAGAGCCGCCGCATCAGTGGGCCCATCCAACTGCCCAGCGCGCTGCGGGCGTTGCAGGAGAAGGAGACGCTGATCGAGCCCTCCTCCGACGCGCTCTCCACGCCCTCGTGCGGGGCGAAGAGCGGCAGATACAGCACGTCACCGGGCTCCAGCCGCACCTGCGGCACCTCGGGCGGCAGCGTGCCGGAGGGCACGAACCCCTTGGCCTCCAGCATCCGGGCACGTTGCCGGCGCGGTGCGGTGTCGGACGGCAGCCCGACCCGCCAGCTCTTGCTGCCCTGCTGCTGGACCACGAAGTTGTCGCTGTGGTCGAAGTGGCAGCCGATGCCGGCGCCCTGTTCCCTGGTGACCGAGAGGTCGGCGGTGCACTCCTCCCAGCCGAACTCCTCTGCCAACGCCAGGCAGGCGGCGTCCAGTTCGGGCACCGCGTGCTGGGCCTGGTTCACGAACAGGACGGTCCGGTCGGGGCTCAGCCGCGCCTCGGCTGCCCCGAGCTCGCGCACCGGCAGCCGTTCCACCTCGGCGACGCGTTCCCAGTCCAGGGGCGGCGAGAGGAAGTCGGCGCCGCAGCCGCGCCAGACCATCGGACGCCTGCGCCAGACGTGTTCGTAGAAGGCGGCGATGTCCAGCCGCTCGCTCTCCGGCACCGGTGCGGACCAAGTGGCCGCGAACGCCCGGGTGTTGTCGCTCATCGCAGCCCCCAGTTCCGCAGCCGCCGCTCCAGCGCCTCCCGCACCCGTACCGGCAGGGACTCGGCCCTTCCGCCCAGGACCGCGACCAGGCCGCCGTAGACCGCTGGGCTCACGCCGCCCACCACGCAGCGGCTGTTCCCGGCCAGGTATATCGTCGGCCGCAGCTTCCACACCGGCGGCGCGGACGCGTAGTCGCGGAAGATGCAGAGCGTGTCGCCGTGCCGGGCGGCGCCGGGCATCCCCACGTCGAAGGTGGCGTCTGCTCCGGTGGAGACCGTCCGTACGACCGCCTCGGCGGCCTCGTGGTACGCCAGCGGCTCCAGCGAGCCCTGCCTGGTGTGCCGGGGGTGGTCGGCCACCCAGCGGTGGAAGCACTCCGGGAGCGTACGGCCGCGTCCGCGCGGGGAGAACGGCACATCGCGGAACTCCTGGAACGACGGCGAGGCGATGAACTCCTCCGCCACCTCCTTCAGTCCGCCCCCGCCCCGCTCGCGCACCGCCCGCAGCGTGCGCGGAAAGGTACGGGCCAGGCCCAGCCCCGTACCGGTGCCGCCGGAGGTGACGTCGCTGCGGATGTTGCGGCCGACCTGGACCAGCTCACGGGTGTCGACGAGGTCGAAGGCGTCCAACAGGTCCGCTTCCAGGCCGAGTTCGATGCTGCGCGGGCCGCCGCTCACGAAGGTCTCCCGGAAGCGGGCGTCGTACAGCAGCCGGTCGAGCACGCGCAGGGTCCGCTCGTGCAGCCCCGCGACGACCTCGGCCTCCGCACCGTCCGCCAGGGACGCACTGCCCGCGCCGGCCACGACCTCCTTGGCCGTCGCACCGTCCGCGCCGTTCGCACCGTCCGCGCCGTCTGCCGGGCCCGGCTCCTCCGCGGGGTTGCCGGTGGGCGGATCGTCAACTGTGGTCACGGGTGGGCTCCTTCCACTGCCGGACGATCTGGGCGAGCCGCTCCGCGTTGGGACGGGACTTGGCCACCAGCTCGCCGTCGGCGTCGAACTTGGGATCCTCGTAGGTCACCCCGGCCAGCCGGGGCATTCTGGGCAACAGGTGTTCCAGCAGGGCGAGTTGCTCGTCGAGCAGCACACCGTGGTGCAGGTCGCGGAAGCGGCCGTCCACGATCTGACAGCCCGACAGGTGCACCTCGTGGCAGCGCTCCAGCGGCAGCGCCTCCAATCCGTCGAACATCCGTTCGCCAGTGCGGCCCTTCAGCCACTGGTAGGCGAGGACGTGTCCGACGTCGATGGTGGCGAGCGCGCCGCTCTCACGTACGACGGTGGCGTAGAAGTCGAAGGCGTCCAGGGTGCCCACCAGGAAGCTGCCGCCCTCGGTGAACCCGGGGAACTCCACCGACAGCGGTGCGTCCAGCAGCTCGACCCACTCGCCCACCGTGGCCACCGCGCGCCGCAGCCCCTCCTCGGTCAGCACCGGCGGCATCGGGTAGGGCAGGCTCCGCCCGGCCAGCGACCAGATGCCCAGATCCTCGATGATCCACCGGAACCCGTAGCGCTCGGTCAGCGCGTTGGTGAAGTCGGCGACGACCTTCTTCTCGTAGCCCTCGGGGGTGCCGGTGTTCAGCATCGTCTGGTGGAACGCGCGCGGACGCCCCTCGCCGAAGAGCTCGAAGACGCTGTCGTACGCCCGGTGGTAGCGGGCGGCGTCGAGCGGCCCGTAGTCGATCGGCTGGAAGGCGACGAACATGTAGTCGTACTCCGACGCGTACCGCTCCAGATGGGCGCGGACCCGGTCGGTCGGTCGGCCGCCGCCCTCGCGCTCGAAGCCGATGCGTTCGCCCCAGACGAGGTCGAGCCCCAGTCCGAGCCCCAGTCTCTCCATCAGAAGACCTCCGCTTCCTTGCGATCCGTCACCAGCAGGCGTTTGTGGAGCATCCGGTTCAGCCAGTTGCGTTCCCGCGGGCCGACCGCCTCCAGGGCGCCGTCGTCGGTGCACACCACGGCCTGCGGCACGGCTGCCATCCGCGGCCAGGCGATATCGGCCAGTACGCGCCGTCTTCGCACCGTCTCCAGCGCCACCCCCGCACGCGGCCAGGCCCGCAGCGGCTCGTCGGAGTCCGTGGGCACGGGTCGGTCCGGCCCGCCGGCGGGCGATGACGACGCGGAGGCCGGGAAGGCTGAGGCGGGCGCGAGATCGGGTCTGGCGCGACGCTCCGCGTCCGGCACCGCCTCGACGGTCATCCGCAGCAGCCGCTCCCTGGCCTCCTCCGCCTCGGCGGGGCTGCCGAGCGCGGCACCGATACGGCCGGCCGCGAAGGCCAACCCCTCGTTGGTCACCAGGAATTCGTCGTCCGGCGCGACCCAGCGCGAGGCCCACAGATGGCTGCCCGGTTCGGCGACCAGCAACTGCATGGTGTCCAGGCCCATGGTCGCGGCGTTGCGCCGGATGGTCCCCGAGGTGGCGAGGAAGCCCTCGGCCGCGGCGGGGTGGTCGTAGCCGTCCATGAAGGAGAGGTTGGTCGTGATTCCCGCGGCGGTGAGGTTGGCGACCGCCTGCTCGGCCGCGACCGGGTCCTGGCCCTTGCGGACGAAGTCGAGCAACTCCTGGTGCGAGGACTCGAATCCGGTGGAGATCTGCACACAGCCCAACTCGCGCAGCGTCCGGGCGAAGAGCGGGTCGGCGAGCGCCGGCTCCAGCCGTGCGCGTACGCGGAAGGTGAGGTCGACACCGCGCAGGCTCACCTCCTCCATCACCCGAACCAGATGCCGCAGCCCGGTGTTCTCGTCCGCGATGGCGACATCCGTAATCCCCAACTCGCCCGCCAGCGCGACGAGTTGATCGGCTGCTCGACCCGGTGCCAGCTGCTGGAAGGCACGGTCGTCGTGGTAGCGGTTGCCGTACGAGCAGAAACTGCACTTGCCCCAGTAGCAGCCCAGAGTGAGCCGGTAGGGGAACTGCCACGCCTCGTTGGCGTACCGCAGCAGGTCGAACTGACGGAATTCCGGAGCCTGTTGGTCATTGATGCGGAAGCCGTCCGCGAGGCCGCCCGGAGCGGTGGGAACCTCGTCCACCGGCCGGTCGGCGTCCGGCGGCATCACCCTGGCCAGGTACGCCTCGCCGTGCCCGGTGCACCAGTGGTCGACCGCCGCGGCGGCCGGAAGCCGCGAGCGCAACAGCTTCGCCCACATCTGCACCGTGGGCCCTCCGACCATCACCGGCACCGCGACCCCCTGCTCCTTGAGCCGGACGGCGAGCGAGAGCACCGGCACCACCTGGCTGAAGAACGGCACCGTGAACGCCAGCACCTTGGGCCGGTGCTCGTCGATCAGCTCCCGCAGCCGTCGCCCGCACCACCGGGCGGACCAGTGGTGCAGGCTCGTACGCACCCGCTCCTCCAACTCCCCCAGCGGCAGCGGATCCTTGACCAGCCAGCCGTCGGCGGCGGCGCGCAGGGCCACGTACCGGCCGGTCGCGCGGATCGCCATGGCCTGCACCTCGGGTGCCGAACGGTCCCGGGAACGGTCGAGCAGCCGCTCGCCGTGGTGGGACCGGTAGCGCTCACTGACCTGCCGGTAGACGTCCCCCGCGCCCGGACCCGTACCGCCGCTACCGGCAGCGGGCACGGGAGCAGTGGGCACGGCAGCGGCGGGCACGGGAGCGGCGGCCTCGGCGGCGGGCTCGGGAGCGGCGGGCTCGGCGGCACGGGGGAGGTCCGCGGACCCGGCAGGGCCTGCGCCGGGGTCGACGGGACCCGCGTCGGGCCGGTCAGGGTCGGCGTCCCTGCGGAGCACCGCATCGCGGTACTCCAGGTTCAGATCGACACACCGCACCGTGTACCCCTGGGCACGCCAGGCCGCCGTGAGCTGCGGCAGCGCCAGGTAGGGGAACTGCACCGCCTCACTCACCGGCGGCATCACCAGCAGCACATCCGTCATCGGTCCGCCCTCTCCGCCGGTTCCTCCGGCACACCGAGCCGCCGGATGCGCCGCAGCGCTCCCTCGGCCTCCTGCGTCAGCTCAGGCTCGCCGACGGCCTCCGCCAGCACCCGCACCGTGCGCCAGACCCCCGCGCGCAGTGGCAACTCCCGTGCCAGCGACGACAGTTCGGCCAGCGCCGGCCGCGGGCCGTCGATCCGGGCGGTGGCTCGCGCGGCGAGGATGCGCGCGTGCATCGCCAAGGTGTCCGCCGGGTCGATCTCCACCGCGCGGCGCAGGCGGGTGCGGGCGGAGCCGTGGTCGCCGGCCAGGTAGTGCGCGATGCCGGTTCGGTAGGCGAGCCAGCTGGAGCGGTAGCCGTGCGCCGCGGCCCGCTCGTACGCCTCGTGGGCCGCGCCCGGATCGTGCGCGGCGGCGGCCAGCCCGCGCAGCGCGATCGCCACGCCCTCGGCGACCGGCTCCTGCGAATCGGTGGTGAACTCCGGTGGCACGACGCCGCGGTGCACGTTCAGCAGCACGTCCTCCGGCCAGGGCGTGGCGGGCAGATAGGAGGACTCCCGGGTGCGCAGCCCCAGCCGTCGGGCGACGTCCCTGCCGACCCGGCGGAACTCGGCGGGCAGGAAGCCCGAACGGGTCGACCAGGTCATCGCGGAGAGCTCGCCGCCGCACAGCGAGACCAGCTCGGCGAGGTCGTCCACCTCGTGGTCGAGCCGCCCGTGCTCGTCGACCAGCCAGTCCAGATCGATGTCCACCACGACGTCGCCGCGCAGATGCCGGCGGCGGTGCTCGGCGAGGAGATCGGGCGGGACGACGGCCAGCCGCACCCCGCACAGGGTGACCGAGAGACAGCAGGCACGCGCACGCGGCGCGGGGTCCACGGCGTCGTCGTACGAGTCGTGCGGGACGTACGCGTCGCGCGGGGTCGCGTCGTACGCGTCGCGCGGGGTCGCGTCGTACGGAGCTGTCGGGCGTACGGCGATCAGTGAGACGGCATCGGTCGCCGTCGACCACCAGCCCGGGTGTGAGCGCCAACTCGGCACCCAGACCAGGGACTTCAGGTCGCCGGCGATCGCCGCCGCGGTCCAGAAGTCGTCCAGGCCGAACGCTCCGGGCACTCCGCGGACCGGCAGCCGGCGCACCAGCGCGGCCGGGTCCTCCCCTGCCGAGGCCGCCGCCCGCAGCGCCTCGGCGCCACCGGGAGCGAGCGGCTTCAGATCGAGATGGCGGTCGAAGCAGACGACCGTACGGCCGTGGTAGATCCGTTGCGGCCACAGCGCCGCGACTTCGCCGTGCTCCTCGAAGAGGTCAACCCCTGGCGGCATCCTCGCGCTCCTCCCGCAGTTCGGCGCCGACGGCTGCGTCCGCACTCCCGGAGTCCCCCGCACCGCGCGCGGAAGGCTCGGACGCGGGAGTCTCCGGTGCGGCGGATTTCGATGCGCCGGGCCTCGGTGCGGCGGGCCTCGGTGCGGCGGGCCTCGGTGCGGCGGCGCGGTCCGCTTCCGGCGCGGACGTGGCGGAGGCGAACCGGCGGGCGTCCGCGCCGGCCATCGCCGCGCAGCTCGTCACCACCACCAGGACTCCGGCCCAGAGCATGATGTTCTCGGCGCTGACGAACCTCAGCAGGAGCGCGCCGATGGCCTGGCCCAGCGGCAGCGAGGCGAAGGAGAAGAAGAAGTCGGCGGAGAACGCCCGGCCGTGCAGGGATTCGGGAATGTCGCGACGCAGCCCGGCCATCTTCACCACGTCGAACGCCTGTTGGCCGACGCCGCCGACCACGAACGCGGCGATCACCAGGGGGAGGAAGTCGGTCAGGACCAGGGACATCGCGGTGAGCCCGAAGAGCGCCAACAGCGCCAGGGAGTACAACCCCCGGCGCGGGCCGGTGATCCGGCCGCCGAGCAGAGCGCCCGCCACCGTCCCGGCGGCGAACGCGCCCAGCACCACGGCGTACACGGAGGCGCTGTGCCCGCGTTCGATCACCAGCACCGGCAGCGCCACCATCCACGGGCCGACCGCCAGCAGTACGTGCACCACGGCGAGGATCTGCATGTGCCGCAACCAGCGCACCCGCCACAGCGCGGCCAGGCCGCCCACCGCCGTACGCCACAGCGGCTCGTCCCCGTCACTCCGCCCGGTCCGGTCGTCGGTCCCCTGCCCGTCGGGTGCCTGCCCGTCGGGTGCCTGCCCGTCGGGTCCCTGTCCGTCGGGTCCGTCCGCGTCCGGGGCCGTTGCCTCCGCACGACGGCTCTGTGTCCAACGGGCGCCGGCCCAGCGCGTCGCGACCGCCGAGACGCCGAAGGCGATCGCCGCCGCGACCGCGCCCGCGGACGGGCTGAGCGCTGCCACCAGTCCGGCCGCGATCGACGGGCCGGCGATGCCCGCGATGTTGCGCATACCTTCCAACAGGCCGTAGACCGCGGTGACTTCGGCTTCCTTCGCGGCTGGGTCCGCGTTCTCCCCGGCGACGGGCCGCCCGACCGTACGCGGCGCGATCAGCAGCAGCGCCGGTTCGCTCACCGCC
The DNA here is from genome assembly GCF_018101125.2 of Streptomyces tardus. Lineage (GTDB taxonomy): Bacteria > Actinomycetota > Actinomycetes > Streptomycetales > Streptomycetaceae > Streptomyces > Streptomyces tardus. The sequence goes on from NZ_JAELVF020000001.1 coordinate 1,855,056, forward strand.
TCGCACAGGCCCACGAGCACGGCGACCGCCAGCACCAGCGCGTCCAGCCGGCCGCTCCAGAACAGGGCGAGCACGAGCAGCGCCACCACCCGCGAGGAGTCGGCCACCACCGCCGCCGTGACGGGGTTCAGCCGGTCCAGCAGCGCGCCGCTGAAGAGCACCACGCCACCGAGGGCGAGGAAACGGGCGGCGAAGACCGCCCCGATGGTCTCGGCGGGAGTGCCCGACTCCGCTGCCGCGACCACCACAAGGATGGGGAACAGTGCGTCCCCGACGAGGGAGACGGCCTGACCGAGACAGAGCGCGCCGAAGCGCCGACGACCGAGCAGTCGCAGATAGATCCTCACGGAAGGAGGAGACCTTTCTCGCGGCGACCGCGGTCAACACGGTACGCGTGGCGGGTGGTTGGCGAAGTCCGGGACGGGACGGGCGGAACGGGTCGTGCGGGGCGCGCTGTTCGCGCGGAGCGTCCGCTCGCCCGGCCTGCATCGCACCGCACCGCACGTACGGCGTGTGCCGGGCGGTACGCGCCGTACGACCGGAGCGGGTCGACCGGCGGTCGGGCGGGCAGCCGACGGGTCGGCGGTCGGACGGGCAGGGCCGGGCCGGGCGGCCCGACGGAAGAGGCAGGCCGTCGGCCCGGCTCCCGGCATCCGCGCGGGACGGGGTGCCGGGCCGACGGATTCGCGAACCGTCCGGCTCAGACGATGTTCTTGAAGCGGAACGCGTGGAATGCGACGCCCTCGTCCAGGTCGTCCGCCTCCAGCACCTCGAGGCTGTCGAGGCTGTCGAGCTCGTCGACGATGTTCTGCTCGTTCGTCGCCTTCTCCATGTTTCCTCCCTCATAAAAGGTGGATCCGGTCGAAGAATTCCGGCCGGAATCGCATACAACCACGCCTCGGACTCACGAAAAAAGAGCGGTCATCCGTTCGAGGAATCGCCGACCGCGGGCGCATTGACGCAGAATCCGCACCGACAATTCGAACCGACGACCGAAAAGGAGGGCGAACTCTTTCCGCCACCGACACCGGCCGACGACCCCGGTTCCGGGCGCCGACAACACCTTTGCGGGAACGCATCGTTCGACGTCGATCACCCCTTGCCGCACCATGCGCCACCGGAGCAACACGAATCGATCGGAACCTGACCGGGTCGATGAATTATCCCGTATCCGAGACTCACAATACCCGACACCAACGAAACGTTCGGGCAGAACGGGAAAGAGACTGTTTCACGCCAATACACGGCGCCGGACGGGGTAGTCGATACGGATTTCAAGGAATTGCGCGAGGCCAGGAGAAGGCGCGGACGGGAGAAATACGGAAGAGGTGCGCGACAGTCGGGGGGCGTTCTCCGTCGGACGCGCGCGGGGGCGCGTCAGCGCAGTACGCGGTCCTTGAGCGCGGGGAACTCCTCGCGGGTACGGGCCAGCGCGGCGAGATCCAGCTCGGCCGTCACGACCTGCTCGCGCGCCCCTCCACCGACACCGCCGCCGGTCCGACCGTCCACGCCGGTCCGGCCGTCCGCGCCGGTCCGGCCACCACTGTCAGCCGCGCCGTCGCCGTCGCCGTCCAACTCCTCGGCGGCAGCGAGGGTTTCGCCCCAGGGGTCGATGATCGCGCTGCGACCGGCCTGCGGGGCGCCGCCGTTGCTGCCGGCCGTGCCGCAGCCCAGGACGTACGCCTGATTCTCCACCGCGCGGGCGCGCAGCAGCAGGTCCCAGTGGGCCGCGCGCTTGGCGGGCCAGCCGGCGGGCACGACCAGGATCTGGGCGCCCGCGTCGGTCAGGGACCGGAACAGCTCGGGGAAGCGCAGGTCGTAACAGGTCGCGAGGCCCAGCACCGCCCGACCGGTGTCGACGGTGACCGGCTCGGCACCGGCGCCCATCAGCGCGGCCTCGCCGCGGTCGAACCCGAACCGGTGAATCTTGCGGTAGCGGCCGACCGACTCACCGGCGGGGCTGAAAACGAGAGAGGTGTTGTAGAGCGTGCCGTCCGCGTCCCGCTCCACCACGGAGCCCGCGTGCAGCCAGACCCCGGCCCGCTCGGCAGCCGCCCCCAACAGTTCGGCGGTCGGCCCGTCGACCGCCGATTCGGCCGCCTCGTCGAAGCGATCGAAGGCGAAGGCACCCACCGGCCAGAGCTCCGGAAGGACGACAAGGTCGGATTCGGACTGTTCTTCCACCAGCGAAACAGCCCGCAACCGCCGCGAATTGACCGATTCATCCGGCTTCACGGCGATCTGGAGGAGGGAGGCGCGCACGGTACCACCGTCCATGGTCGAAGGGGGGCGAACGCCTCGTAGGAATACGTCCTACGATCGTCACGCAAAAGCACTTCCGGGTGCCCGACCGCAGACTAACTTGAGAGCACCCACACCGCGAACGAATGATCCGTACCGCAGTCATGAGGGGCCCCGTGACCGAGCATCCGAGTCTTCAACCGTACGTTGACGCCTGGACTCACTCCATCGACGCGATAGCCGAGCTCGTCCAACCGCTCGCGCACAGCGAATGGAACCGCCGTACCGAATGCCCGGGTTGGTCCGTGCGCGACGTGCTGTCGCACATCATCGGCGTCGAGACCGAGCTGCTGGGCGACCCGCGCCCGATCCACACCCTGCCGCGCGACATCTACCACGTGACGGACGAGTCGACCCGCCACATGGAGGTCCAGGTCGACGTGCGGCGGCACCACACCGCCGCCGAGATGACCAGCGAGCTGGAGTACACCGTCATCCGCCGCAACCGCCAGCTGCGCAACGAGAAGCGCACGCCCGACGCCAAGGTGCGGTCGGTGCTGCCCGGCGGCGGCGAGATCACCCTGGAGACGCTGCTGCGGCTGCGCGCCTTCGACGTGTGGGTGCACGAGCAGGACATGCGCCGCGCGCTGCGCAACCCGGGCAACATGGACTCGGCCGCCGCGTACATCGCCCGCGACATCCTGGTCCACGGGCTGCCCAAGGTCGTCGCCAAGCGGGCGGGTGCGCCCAACAACTGCGCGGTCGTCTTCGACGTGCACGGTCCGCTGGAGTTCATGCGCACCGTCCGGGTCGACGCCGAGGGGAACGCCTCGGTGAACAGCAGTCCCTCGCTCGGCCCCGCGGTCACCTTCACGCTGGACTGGGAGACCTATCTGCGGCTCGCCTGCGGCCGGGTGAAGCCGGAAGCGGTACGGGACCGGGTCAAGATCGAGGGCGACGAGGAACTGGCGAGGGCGATCCTCGCCAACTTCGCCGTCACCCCGTAACCCCGAACGCCCGCCGGCTGTCGCTGCCCAGCCCGTCGGGCCGCGGCCAGAGGCCCCGTGCCGGCCGGCTCCCCCGGGCCGCTCACGCGCCGGCCGTCGCACCGCCCGCGCCCGGAGCGGCCCGCGGCCGTCGTTCGCCGCGGCCGACGCCCCGTACCGGCGCCGCTCACGCCGGTACGTGCACGGCCGTCACCCGGCTGGCGACCAGCCGTTCGCGCTCGCGCAGCCGCGCGCTGCGCCGCAGCCGCAGTATCTGGCTCAGCCCCAGCGCCTGGAGCACGAAGACCGAGGCGAAGGCGATCCGGAAGTTGTCCCCGGTCAGGTCGAGCAGCGCGCCGACGGCGAGCAGCGTCGTCATGGAGGCGATGAAGCCGCCCATGTTGACGATGCCGGAGGCGGTGCCCTGGCGGTCGGCCGGGTTCGCGGGCCTGGAGTAGTCGAAGCCGACCAGGGACGCGGGCCCGCAGGCCCCCAGCACCAGGCAGAGCGTCACCAGCAGCCAGGTCGGCGCCTGCCCCGGCCAGGCCAGCACCGCGGCCCACAGCAGCGCCGTACTGCCGATCACACCGAGCACGATGGGCGTACGGGCCTCCTGGCGGCGGGCGATGGCCTGGCCGAAGACCAGGCCGATGCCCATGTTGGAGAGCACGATCAGCGTCAGCAGGGTGCCGGCCTCGGCCATGGTCCGGCCCTGCGCCTCGACCAGGAACGGCAGCCCCCACAGCAGCAGGAAGACCATCCCCGGGAACTGCGTGGTGAAGTGCACCCACATGCCCAGCCGGGTGCCCGGCTCCCGCCAGGCGGAGCTGATCTGCCGACGCACGTAGCCGCCGCCGTACGTCACCGGCGGCGGTGCGCAGCCCGGCGGGTGGTCCTTGAGGAAGAGCAGCACCAGCACCAGCATCAGGACCCCGGCGAGCGCGCTGCCCGCGAAGGTCGGGGTCCAGCCGACCGCGCTCAGCGTTCTGGCGAGCACGAGCGTGGTCACGAGGTTGCCGGCCATGCCGAAGAGCGCGGCGATCTGCGCCACCAACGGGCCCCGCCTGGCCGGGAACCAGCGGGAGCCGAGCCGCAGCACGCTGATGAACGTCATCGCGTCGCCGCAGCCGAGCAGCGCGCGCGAGGCGAGCGCCACCGCGTAGGAGTCGGCGAGCGCGAAGCCGAACTGGCCGACGGTGAACAGCACCACGCCGACCGCCAGCGTCTTCTTCGTCCCCCACCGGTCGACGAGCAGGCCGACGGGTATCTGCATGCCCGCGTAGACGAGCAGTTGGAGGATGGAGAAGGTGGAGAGCGCCGAGGCGTTGATCTCGAACCGCTCGGCGGCCTCGATACCGGCCACGCCCAGGCTGGTGCGGTAGGTGATCGCGACGAAGTAGACCGCGACGCCCAGACCCCAGACCCGGACCGCCCGTGCGCCGCCGGGCGGGTCGCCGGGCAGCCGCAGCTCCTGGCGCACCGGGTCCTTGCGGCTCATCGCACGTCCTCGTCCCGCAGCAGCCGCTCCACGGAGCCGACATGGCCCTGCACGGCCGCGACCGCGGCCTCGGTGTCGCTGTCCCTGAGCGCCCGCAGGATCTCGGTGTGCTCGGCGATGTTCTTGGCGATGCGTTCGGGGTGGGCGTGCATCACGGCCACCCCCATCCGCAACTGCCGGTCGCGCAGCTGGTCGTAGAGACGGGCCAGGATCTCGTTGCCGGTGGCGCGCACCAGGGTCGCGTGGAAGCACCGGTCGGTGACCGCCACTTCGGCCAGGTCGCCCTCCTCGGCGAGCCGCCGCTGCCGCTCCAGCAGCTCCTCCAGCTCCGCCAGCACGCTCGGCGCCAGCGGTACGGCCGTGCGGGCCGCGTGCACCTCGACCAGCATCCGGGTCTCCAACACGTCGGCGATCTCCCGGGCGGAGACCGGCAGTACGAGCGCGCCCTTCTTCGGGTAGAGCCTCAGCAGGCCCTCTGCCTCGAGCCGCAGCAGCGCCTCCCGGACCGGGGTGCGGGAGACTCCGACGGCCTCGGCGAGCTCGCCCTCGGTCAGCAACTCCCCACCCGCGTAACGGCGTTCCAGCACCGCCTGCTTGACGTGTGCGTAGACCCGCTCCGCGGCGGGCTGGGGGCGCGCCGGACGGGCGGCGCCGTCGGCACGGGCGGCGCCGGACGCCTCGGAGGCGCCCCCGGCGCCGCGACCTCGGGAGTCGGTGCCGCGACCGGAGGAGGGTGCGGGAGGGCTCACGGACGCGGGCACGGCAGAGGTGTCGGAGACGGCGGAAGGCATGCACACACCTTAGATACAAGACCCATACACCCACCGCCGCTTCCAGCATCCGGACGGCAGGCCATCAGGGCCCGCGCGGCGGCGCCGCGCCCGCGACGAGCGGCCCGGCCGAGCCCACCCGGCCCGGACCACACCCGCGCGCCCGCACACCCGCGCACAGTCCCGCAGCCGGTGTCCCGCACCCACCGCCGCCCCGGGTGCCCCATCGACCAACCCGCCCCGCAGCGGCTGCGCAACGACCCCGCAACGACTGCGCGCCCGGAGGCCGGGTGGCCTCCGGGCGCGCAGTGTCGCGGCGTTCGCGGGTCAGCTGCTGGGCTTGCCCGTGGAGATGGTGATCTTGATCTCGGTCTTCGGGTCGTACGGACCGTTCTTCCGCGGCGACTGGGACATCACGGTGCCCTTGCCGTAGGTGTTCTCGTCCATCTCGGAGTAGTCGGTGTCAAGCTTCCAGCCCGCCGCCTCGATGCACGCCTTCACCGAGTCGATGTGCTTGATCTCGAAGTCCGGCATGGTCGGCCGCGGGTCTTCCTTGTCGCGGTCCGAGAAGTAGGGGCGGGCGTCGGTGCACTTCTCCGACTCGATGGTCCGAGTCTTGTCGCCCTCCTTGAACTTCCCGGTGGGGTCGTCGTCCTCGTCGTCGCCGTTGGCACCGGTGTCGGGGTCGGCGCCGGTGTCGGTGTCGGGGTCCGTGCCCGGGTCGACACCGGCCGACGCGCTGGAGCCGCCGTTGTCGCCGCCGCCGGTGCCCGCGCTGTCGCCGTCGCCGCCGCGGTTGAGCGCGATGATGATGCCGACCGCGGCCACCACGACGATCGCCGTCACCGCGGCGGCGACGATCATGCCCAGGTTCTTGGTGCCGCCGTTGTTCTGGTTGTAGGCGGGCTGGCTGCCGGAGTAGGAGGCGACCTGGCCCATCGGCGCGGTGCCGGGCGGCGGCGTGCCGTAACCCTGCTGGCCGTAGGGCGAGGGGGTCGCGTAACCGCCGGGCGGCGGGGTGCTGCTCGGCGGGGTCGTGGCCGAGCCGACGGGCGGGAAGACCGACTGGGCGATGCCCGCACCGCTCTGGGCCGGGCCGGTGCCGATGATCGTCGGCGTGAGGCCGGAGGCGGCGCCGGAGTGCCGGATGCGGTCGACTTCCTGCTGCATCGCCTCGGCGCTCGGGAAGCGCTCGTTGGGGTTCTTGCGCAGGGCGCGGCCGACCAGGGCGTCCACGGCGGGCGGGATCGAGGCGTTGATGGTCGAGGGCGCGACCGGCTCCTCCTGGACGTGCGCGTACGCGATCGCCAGCGGCGAGTCCGCGTCGAACGGCAGCCGCCCGGTGAGGAGTTCGAAGAGCATGATGCCGACCGTGTAGAGGTCGGAGCGGGCGTCCACGCCGCGGCCGAGCGCCTGCTCGGGCGAGAGGTACTGCGGGGTGCCGACGACCATGCCGGTCTGCGTCATCGAGGTCACGCCGGACTGCATGGCACGGGCGATGCCGAAGTCCATGACCTTCACCACGTTGCGGCGGTTCAGCATCACGTTGCCCGGCTTGATGTCCCGGTGGACCAGGCCCATCTCGTGGCTGGTGTCCAGCGCCGCCAGCACGTCCGAGGTGACCTTCAGCGCGCTGTCGGTCGGCATCGCGCCGAACTGGGCGACATCCTCGTCGAGCCGGCTGCGCAGCGGCGGGCCGTCGACGTACTCCATGACGATGAACGGCACCATCGCGCCGTCGATCTCGTCCTCGCCGGAGTCGAAGACGGCCGCGATGTTGGTGTGGGTGAGCTTGGCGACGGACTGCGCCTCGCGACGGAACCGCTCGCGGAACGCCGCCTCCCGGCCCAGCTCGCTGTGCAGGGTCTTGACCGCGACCTGGCGATCCAGCACGTTGTCGTGCCCGAGGTGGACGGAGGCCATGCCTCCGGCCCCCAGCAGCCTTCCCAGCTGATAGCGGCCGCCGCCGACACTGCGCCCCTCGAAGTTGGCTGGCTGACCGCCGACGTCGCTCATCTTGACTGCTTCCCCCTCGGCGCCGCAGCCCCCTACGGACCGTGCTCTGCGCATGTACGGTTGCTGTTGATCGGTATACCCAAGGCCCCCAGTCTGCCCGAGGGGTCTGACGAGTCAAGCCGCGCACCGGTTCCGTGACCTGCCGCACGCGCATGGTACGTCGCGGGGCCGACAGAGCCGGCAGCCTCGGTCCTGCCAAGCCGTGGACCGAACTTGCCAGTCCTCACCGGAAGCGGGTTGGATGACCCGTTACTCCCCCCCACACGCTCGCCCGCGTCCCGCGGGTTCCAACCTCGGCGAGGACTGATGGCACAGACACACTCCGCTTCGGGGCCCGACGGGCCCGACGAGCCGGACGGCGGTGCCACGGGACACACTGGAAGCTGGGGCAACAACGGGGTTGTGGGGGACGGCCGTTACCGCCTGACCAGACGCCTCGGCCGCGGTGGCATGGCCGAGGTCTTCGCCGCCGAGGACGTGCGTCTCGGCCGTACGGTCGCGGTGAAGCTGCTGCGCTCCGAACTCGCCGAGGACCCGGTCTCCAAGGCCCGCTTCACCCGCGAGGCACAGTCGGTCGCCGGGCTCAACCACCACGCTGTGGTGGCGGTCTACGACTCCGGCGAGGACACGGCGGCCGGCCAGACCGTGCCGTACATCGTGATGGAGCTGGTCGAGGGCGGGACCATCAGGGACCTGCTGCTCACCGCCGAATCCCCGCCCGCCGACCAGGCGTTGATCATCGTCTCCGGCGTGCTGGAAGCACTGGCCTACAGCCACCAGCACGGCATCGTGCACCGGGACATCAAGCCGGCGAACGTCATCATCACCGAGACCGGCGCGGTCAAGGTGATGGACTTCGGCATCGCCCGTGCGCTGCACGGCGCGTCCCAGACGATGACCCAGACCGGCATGGTCATGGGCACTCCGCAGTACCTCTCGCCCGAGCAGGCGCTCGGCAAGACGGTGGACGCGCGCTCCGACCTCTACGCCACCGGCTGCCTGCTCTACGAACTGCTCACCCAGCGCCCGCCGTTCGTCGGCGAGACCCCGCTGTCGGTGGTGTACCAGCACGTGCAGGACGACCCGGTCCCGCCCTCGCAGCTGATGGAGGACGTGCCGCCGGAGCTGGACGGGCTGGTGATGCGTTCACTGGCCAAGGAGCCGGACGACCGGTTCCAGTCGGCCGAGGAGATGCGCGGGCTCACCCAGTACGCGCTGCGCCAGCTCCAGGAGCAGGGCGGCCACACCGGCGGCCTGTGGAACACCGGCCCGGTGCACGCCGGCGGCACCCCCGCGATGGGCAGCCCGGCCGTGGCACCCGGAGACGCGCCGACCACCGCGCAGCCCCCGATGCTGATCGGCCGCCCCGACCGCGACGACGGCGGGTACGAGGGCTCCACGCGCGCCGGCGGCGGTCGCGGCGGTGGCACCAAGTACGCGCTGATCGCCTTCTTCGCGGTGCTCGCCATCGCGGCCGGCGTCTTCTTCGCCATGAACAACACGGGCGACGGCGGTAGCGGAGGCGGCGGCGAGCCCAGCAAGTCGCCGACGCCGTCGCAGACTTCGGAGGAGCCGCCCGAGGACCCGGAGCCCACCGAGGAGGAGACTCCGGAGGACCCGGACACCTGGCAGCCCAAGCCGCCCGAGTCGCCCAGCTTCTCCCCCAGCGACCCCGAGACGACCGGGGACCCGACGCCCAGCGACTCCCCCACCGAGCCGGTCGGCGGCGGCACCATCGAGGGCACCGACGGCAGCCCCACCGAGGGTCAGAACGGCGACGCGGACGGCGGCACCGACGAAGGCACCGACCAGGGCACGGACCAGGGGACCGACCAGGGTACGGACCAGGGCGCCGATCAGGGCGCCGACGTGGGCGCCTCCGGGCCGTAGCTCCGGCCCCACCCGCTCGACCTGCCCGGCAGAGCCCGGCCCCCGACAGTGCGTGCTGTCGGGGGCCGGGCTCTGCTGCTGCGGGTCGCTCCTCCGGGTGAGCGCGGCGCGCTCATTTCTTGGCAACTGCGGGTGCTCAGTTGATCGCGAAGGGCGACAAATGATCGCGCTCTCAGGTCATTTGCGGCGATTGGTCCGGTTTCCGTCTCACATACTGACCCGTGTTCTGCTCTTCCCGTCGTCCGGGGGCGCAGGTTAACGTGCGTTAGTCCACAGGGCTTGCAAGGCTGTGACCAGTGGTATTCCCGGCCGCTGCGACAAGGGCGGAAAACTAGTTGGATTTCCAAGAAAAGTCGCAGGTCAAAGGCGTAAACAGCCGCGGGAGAAACTGGGTAACGTGCCTGGGGCGGGCCGTGGTGAATGGACACCTGTCACGCTCGGCACGCTTCGCGCCGCACCCACCCCGTGCGCCGTGGCGGTACCGGGCGAGCCGCACTGGCTCAACCGGAGACCCCGGGGGCCGGACCGACGGAGGAGCACTCGTGACCGTGGAAAGCACTGCCGCGCGCGACGAAGCGCGTCGCAGCAGCGGTAAGCGCACGTCAGCCAAGACCGCGACGACGGCAGCCGCGAGCAAGTCGCCGGCGAAGAAGTCGCCCGCCAGGAGCGCGGCCAAGACCGCAGGCAAGACGGCAGGCAAGACGCCAGCCAAGCCCGTGTCGAAGAGCGCCACCAAGAGCGCGAAGGCACCCGCCAGGAAGACGGCGGCCCGCAACGCCGCGGCGACGGCGCCCCACCGGCAGGACGAGCCGCAGCTCGTACAGCTGCTGACGCCCGAGGGCGAGCGCCTGACCCACCCCGAGTACGAGATCGACCTCAGCGCCGAGGAACTGCGCGGCCTGTACCGGGACATGGTCCTGACCAGGCGCTTCGACGCGGAGGCCACCAGCCTCCAGCGCCAGGGCGAACTGGGCCTGTGGGCCTCGCTGCTGGGCCAGGAGGCCGCCCAGATCGGCTCCGGCCGCGCGCTGCGCGAGGACGACTACGTCTTCCCCACCTACCGCGAGCACGGCGTCGCCTGGTGCCGCGGCGTCGACCCGGCCAACCTGCTCGGCATGTTCCGCGGCGTGAACAACGGCGGCTGGGACCCGAACACCAACAACTTCCAGCTGTACACGATCGTCATCGGCTCCCAGGCGCTGCACGCCACCGGCTACGCGATGGGCGTGGCCAAGGACGGCGCCGACGCGGCCGTCATCGCCTACTTCGGCGACGGGGCCTCCAGCCAGGGCGACGTGGCGGAGGCGTTCACCTTCTCCGCGGTCTACAACGCCCCCGTCGTCTTCTTCTGCCAGAACAACCAGTGGGCGATCTCCGAGCCCACCGAGAAGCAGTCCCGGGTGCCGATCTACCAGCGCGCCCAGGGCTTCGGATTCCCCGGCGTACGGGTCGACGGCAACGACGTGCTGGCCTGCCTCGCGGTCACCCGCGCGGCGCTCGCGCACGCGCGCTCCGGCCAGGGCCCGATGCTCGTCGAGGCGTTCACCTACCGGATGGGCGCGCACACCACCTCCGACGACCCGACCCGCTACCGCGCCGACGACGAGCGCGCCTCCTGGGAGAGCAAGGACCCGATCCTGCGGGTCCGTCGCTACCTGGAGAGCGAGGGTCTGGCCGACGAGGCGTTCTTCGCCGCGCTGGAGGAGGAGAGCGAGCAGCTCGGCCTCTCCGTGCGGGAGAAGATCCGCACCATGCCCGACCCCGACACCATGGCCATCTTCGAGAACATCTACGCCGACGGTCACGCCCTCGTGGACGAGGAGCGCGCCCAGTTCGCCGCGTACATGGCTTCCTTCGAGGACTCCGCACACCAGGAGGTCAACTGACCATGGCTGCCGACACCATCACCAAACTCCCGCTCGCCAAGGCGATCAACGAGTCCCTGCGCAAGGCCATGGAGACCGATTCCAAGGTCCTGGTCATGGGCGAGGACGTCGGCAAGCTCGGCGGCGTCTTCCGCGTCACCGACGGGCTCCAGAAAGACTTCGGCGAGGACCGGGTCATCGACACCCCGCTCGCCGAGTCCGGCATCGTCGGTACGGCGATCGGGCTCGCGCTGCGCGGCTACCGGCCGGTCGTGGAGATCCAGTTCGACGGCTTCGTCTTCCCCGCGTACGACCAGATCGTCACCCAGCTCGCCAAGATGCACGCCCGTGCGCTCGGCAAGGTGAAGCTGCCCGTCGTCATCCGCATCCCCTACGGCGGCGGCATCGGCGCGGTGGAGCACCACAGCGAGTCCCCGGAGGCGCTGTTCACCCACGTCGCGGGGTTGAAGGTCGTCTCGCCCTCGAACTCCTCCGACGCCTACTGGATGATGCAGCAGGCCATCGAGTCCAACGACCCGGTGATCTACTTCGAGCCCAAGCGCCGCTACTGGGACAAGGCCGAGGTCGACACCTCCGCCATCCCGTCGCCGCTGCACCGGGCCAAGATCGCCCGCACCGGCACCGACCTCACGCTGGCCGCCTACGGTCCGATGGTGAAGACCTGCCTGGAGGCCGCGCAGGCGGCCGAGGAGGAGGGCAAGTCGCTGGAGGTCGTCGACCTGCGCTCGATGTCGCCGATCGACTTCGACACCATCCAGCAGTCGGTGGAGAAGACCCGGCGGCTGGTCGTGGTCCACGAGGCGCCGGTCTTCTTCGGCAGCGGAGCCGAGATCGCCGCCCGGATCACCGAGCGCTGCTTCTACCACCTGGAGGCACCGGTGCTGCGCGTCGGCGGCTTCCACGCCCCGTATCCGCCCGCCAGGCTCGAGGAAGAGTATCTGCCCGGCCTCGACCGCGTACTCGACTCCGTCGACCGCGCGCTGGCGTACTGAGAGGGCTGAGGAGAGTCGTGAGCGTGACGAGTACACCGACCGGAAACGCCCAGCGCTTCCGCGAGTTCAAGATGCCGGACGTGGGCGAGGGCCTGACCGAGGCGGAGATCCTGTCCTGGCTGGTCAAGCCCGGCGACACGGTGACCGACGGCCAGGTCGTCTGCGAGGTCGAGACGGCCAAGGCCGCCGTGGAGCTGCCCATCCCGTTCAACGGCACGGTCAGCGATCTGCACTTCGGCGAGGGCACCACCGTCGACGTCGGTACGGCGATCATCACCGTCGACACCGACCCCGGCGCCGGTCCCGCCGCTGCCCCCCAGGCGCCGGCGGACGCACCGGCGGCAGAGCCCGCCGATGACGGCGACGAGGAGGCACAGCCCGCCAAGCGCGAACCGGTGCTGGTCGGCTACGGCGTCGCGGCGTCGTCCACCAAGCGCCGTCCGCGCAAGCAGCCCGCGAGCGCGGCAGCAGCCGCACCCCCAGCACCCGCCGAGCCGGCCGAAGCCTCGGCGCGAGCCGCCCAGCAGGCCGTGCAGGGCGAGCTCAACGGCACCGGCCACCCGCCCGCCGCGCAGCCCTCGGTGCCCGCACAGGGCGGCGAACAGCGCGACGGGGGCAGGCCGTTGGCCAAGCCGCCGGTGCGCAAGCTCGCGAAGGACCTGGGCGTGGATCTGGCGCTGATCGTGCCGACCGGCCCCGACGGCGTCGTCACCCGCGACGACGTGCACGCCGCCGCCTCCGCGGGGCAGCCGACCGCGCAGCCGCCGGCCGCACCGCAGCCAGCCGAGCAGGGTTCGTCCCGGACGGCGGCCTCGCAGGCGCCGGCGGTCGAGCCGCAGTCGCTCACCGCGATCCGGGAGCGCCGGGTGCCGGTCAAGGGCGTACGGAAGGCGACCGCCGCCGCGATGGTCGGCAGCGCCTTCACCGCGCCGCACGTGACGGAGTTCGTCACGATCGACGTGACGCGGACGATGAAGCTGGTCAAGCGACTCAAGGAGGATCCGGAGATGGCCGGGCTGCGGGTGAACCCGCTGCTGCTGGTCGCCAAGGCCCTGCTGGTCGCCATCCGCCGCAACCCCGACGTCAACGCGTCCTGGGACGAGGCCAACCAGGAGATCGTCTACAAGGACTACGTCAACCTGGGCATCGCAGCGGCCACCCCGCGCGGTCTGATCGTGCCGAACATCAAGGACGCGCACACCAAGACGCTGCCGGAGCTGTCCACCGCCCTGAGCGACCTGGTCTCCACCGCCCGCGAGGGCAAGACCTCCCCGGCGGACATGCAGGCCGGGACGGTGACCATCACCAACGTCGGCGTCTTCGGCGTCGACACCGGCACACCGATCCTCAACCCCGGGGAGTCCGCGATCCTCGCCTTCGGCGCGATCAAGGACCAGCCCTGGGTGCACAAGGGAGAGGTCAAGCCCCGCAAGGTCACCACCCTGGCGCTCTCCTTCGACCACCGGCTGGTGGACGGGGAGTTGGGCTCCCGGGTGCTCGCGGACGTCGCGGCGGTTCTGGAGCACCCGAAGCGGCTCATCACCTGGACCTGACCCGCATCCGCGTCCGGTGGCGACGCACGACAGACGCCGTACGGGCGGCCCGCAGCGATCCTGCTGCGGGCCGCCCGTACGGCGTTGTCGGCGTGAGTCTGTGGGTCTGCATTGTCGGCGTGGGTCGCCGTGGGTCGGCGTTGTCGAAGGCCGGCGCGCTCCCCCGGTGGCGCGGGTCCGCTCATGCGTCGGGCCGGGGCCGGCCCCGCGATGCCGACCGAGCTGCGCGTCGACCCGGGCCGGGTCGGGTCAGAGGTACGGGCCGGAACGCACCGGGCCCTCGACGCCGTCGACGCCCTCGTGGCCCTCGGCCGCGCCCGGCGGCAGTGCGCGGCGCATCTGCTCCAGCTGGGTGCGGGCCGCCATCTGCTGAGCGAACAGCGTCGTCTGGATGCCGTGGAAAAGCCCCTCCAGCCAGCCCACCAACTGCGCCTGCGCGATGCGCAGTTCGGACTCGCTGGGCACGACCTCGTCGGTGAACGGCAGCGAGATGCGCTCCAGCTCGCCGATCAGCTCCGGCGCGAGTCCGTCCTCGAGCTCCTTGACCGAGCTGGCGTGGATCTCCTTCAGCCTCGCCCGGCTCGCCTCGTCCAGCGGCGCGGCCTTCACCTCGTCCAGCAACTGCTTGATCATGCTGCCGATTCGCATGACCTTCGCGGGCTGCTCGACCATCTCCGTCACGGGCACCTCACGGGGCTCGTCCTCCTCGGAGCCCTCGCTCCCGGCGGAGGCGCTGCCGAGAGCCATTCCGTCCGGGCCGACCACCAGGACCTGGGGGTTCTCCTGCGACCGTTCATGCATCGGCTGTGTCATACCCCCATTCTGCACCTTGGCGTCCACGGCTGTTCCCGGATGGTCCCGCAGCAGGGGCCGGCGCCGAAGGCGGCGCCGCCCGGACCCATGGGCACGCGCGCGCCGGGGCCCGTCAGGCATCGGTCGCACGTCGCGGATGCCGGGCAGACGCACCGGGTGGCGGACGGGCGTCACCGGGTGCCGGACAGGCCTCGTACGTGGCTGCGCAGGCGTACCGGGGGCAGGACGTGGCGTACCGGGTGGCGGTCAGGCGTTGCGGCGCAGGCGGTAGCCGAGCGCGGCCAGGCCGAGCCCCAGCGAGGCGAGACCGGCGCCCAGGGGCAGCACGGGCAGCAGCGGTTCGCCGCCGCGCATCGCCAGGCTCTCTTCCGCGCGGGTGTCCTCCGCGCCGTCGTCCGGGCCCTCGGCGACGGACGGTGCTCCTGCCGTGCTCGGCGCCTCGGGCACGTTCAGTGCGCCCTGCGGCGGTCCGTTGCCCGCGTCCTCCGGCTGCCCGGAGCGGGGGCGGAGCTCGGACGGCTCCGGGGTCGCGCCGGTCGTCTGCGGCTCGTCGCCGGAGGAGGGCGGCGGCGTCGGGGTGCCGGTGCCGCCGGTGCCGGGGAGCGGCTCGCCCTGCTCGTACGTCTCGCCGTCCGGCACCGGGTCGACGGGCGGCGGGGTCAGGCCGGGCGGTACCGCGAACGGGAAGTCCGGGACGGGGAAGAACGCGCCGTCACCGGCGTCCGGGGCCCGGGAGGAAGAGGGGGCGCTTGGCGGCGGGCCGGGCGACGCGGCCTGCGCGGCGGAGCCCGCCACCAGCACCATCGCTCCGGCAACCAGTCCGACCGCGTACGCCTTCACCGCAACCATTCCTCCCGCCCGCCTCGCCGCGTCGCACGCGGCACGCGGAACAGCTCGCAACCTCGCTGGACGCTGCGCGGAGCGTCGGCTCTGTTACGAGCGTCACACGACCGGCGACTTCCGGCATCTCGGACACCGAGCCCGACACTTCAGTGAACGAGCGCGCCCGGACGCCGTAACGGGCGTCCGGGCGGCGGGAGTTAGCGGCGAGTGCCTGCGGGACCCGCGGTCGGCCACGGGACCCGCAGGCGCCGCGAGGCCCGCGAGCCGTACCGGCCCCGGCCCGGTACGGGGAAACCGCCGCACCGTGCGCCCGTGCCGGGTCAGCGGCTGAGCAGCACCTTGCCGATGTGGTCGCCGGTCTCCAGGGCCCGGTGCGCCTCCGCCGCCTCCGCCATCGGCAGCAGCCGGTCGACCACCGGCACGACGCGTCCACTGTCCACCAGCGGCCACACGTGCTCGCGCACGGCGGCGATGATCGCGGCCTTCTCGGCGAGCGGCCGGGCGCGGAGCGTGGTGGCGGTGATCGCGCCGCGCTTGCGCAGCAGCGCACCGAGGTTCAGCTCGCCCTTCGCACCGCCCATGAGGCCGATGATCGCCAGCCGGCCGTTGACTGCGAGGGCTTCGATGTTCCGTTCCAGGTACTTGGCGCCGATGATGTCGAGGATGACGTCCGCGCCCCTGCCGTCGGTCGCGCCGCGCAGCTCCTCGACGAAGTCCTGCTCACGGTGGTTGATGGTGATGTCCGCGCCCAACTCCGCGCAGCGGGCAAGCTTCGCGGCGCTCCCCGCGGTCACCGCGACGGTGGCGCCGACCGCCTTCGCCAGCTGGATCGCCATGGTGCCGATACCGCTCGACCCGCCGTGCACGAGCAGTGTCTCGCCCGGCCGGAGGTGGGCGACCATGAAGACGTTGGACCAGACGGTGGCCACCACCTCGGGCAGCCCCGCGGCGGTCACCAGGTCAACTCCGGCCGGTACGGGGAGCAGTTGGCCGGCGGGCACGGCGACCCGCTCGGCGTAGCCACCGCCGCTCAGCAGCGCGCACACCTCGTCGCCGACGGCCCAGCCGGTGACGCCGGGCCCCACTTCGGCCACTGTCCCGGAGCACTCCAGTCCCGGATAGGGGGAAGTGCCGGGCTGCGGGTCGTAGAAACCCTGGCGTTGCAGCAGGTCGGCGCGGTTGACGGCGCTGGCGGCCACGTCGACCAGCACCTCGCCCTCGCGGAGTTCGGGATCGGGCACCTCGGACCAGACGAGCGCCTCGGGGCCGCCGGGTTCGGTAATCGTGATCGCGTACATGCTCCGACGCTACTCCGCGGGCCGGTGCGCGCGGCGAGTTCCCCGCGCGCCCCGCGCGGGGCGCGCCCACCGCCGTACGGGCACGGGTGCGCACCCCGAGCGGGCCGGGCAACGCTCCCCGTACCGGCGGGGGTCGACGCCGTCCGCCGGTACGGCCGTACGGGGGCGGGGCTGCGCGAGGGGGCCGTGGGGACGAGAGCGGCGAACGGGCGCGTTCATCGGTTGAACGGAGCGTGCAGTGTGCTCACCCTGCGTTCACCGAGTGAACGAGATCGCCGCCGATTGGTTCGCCGCTTGAAGGGAAGAGCGCGCAACGAACGCGCACAGGCGCAGCGTCGAACAGTGGGGGACGCGGAGCCGGTGGACGGATGACACTCTCCGGAGAGGCGGAAATTCGGCACATCACGGCCAATGCACCCCTTCTGTCGTCGTCCCTGGTGAGAACGGGGTCGGGACGGCCAACCACCGTCCACCTTTCAAGAGTTGTGAGTAATCGGCGTCCCATGGGTTGACGGGGCTGGGGGTGGGCGTGATTCTGAGAGCGCTCTCACAAGGGAGTGCTCTCCGGGCCCCCTCCGGATCCCCAACTCCGGCGGCCCTGAGGCCTGTTGTGCACACACGGCGCTCGACACCCTCGCGTGCCCCCCACATACAGACCCGCCCCACGAGGAGGAACTGCGTGCGTGCCAAGAAGAAGCTGCTCGCGACACTGGCCGCTGCGGCCGTAGTCGGCGCCGGATTCACCGCGTTCGACACGAGCACCACTGCGGAGGCCGCTGCGGCCGACACCATCCCGCTGACGTTCAAGAACGACTCGGGCACCGACGAGCAGATCTACATCTACACAATCGGTACCAACCTGGCGACCGGCGAGCAGGGCTACGCCGACGCCGATGGCAACTTCACCGCATGGCCCGGCGGCGGCAACCCGCCCACCGAGGCACCCGACGCCTCCTTCGAGGGCCCGGCCGCCGGCGAGTCCATGGACTTCCAGCTGCCGAAGTTCTCCGGCCGGGTGTACTACTCCTACGGCGAGAAGCTCACCTTCAAGCTCGCCGAGGGCGGCCTCGTCCAGCCCGCCGTGCAGAACCCGGACGACCCGAACGCGAACACCCTGTTCAACTGGACCGAGTACACGCTCAACGACTCCGGCCTGTGGATCAACAGCACCCAGGTCGACATGTTCTCCGCGCCCTACTCGGTCGGCGTCGACGGCTCGGACGGTTCGAGCCAGACCACCGGCGTGCTCAAGGCCGGTGCGTACAAGGAGTTCTTCAACAAGCTGGAGTCCGTCGAGGGTTGGGGCGGCCTGGTCAAGAAGCGTGAGGACGGCACTCCGCTGCGCGCCCTCTCCCCCGGCCACGGCATCGGCATCGGCGACATCCCCGAAGACACGATGTCCGACTACGTCGACCGCGTCTGGGAGAAGTACAAGAGCGACACCCTCACGGTCACCCCGTTCGGGCACGAGCCGGACACCAAGTACTTCGGCAAGGTCAACGGTGACAAGATGGACTTCACCGACGGCTCCGGCGAGGTCGTGACCAGCTTCGAGAAGCCCGACTCGGACAGCATCTTCGGCTGCCACAAGCAGCTGGACGCCCCGAACGACGAGGTGCGTGGTCCGCTCTCCCGCACCCTGTGCGCCGGCTTCCACCGCACCACCCTGCTGACCAACTCCGACCAGCCGGACTCGAGCCCCGACGAGTTCTACAAGGACGAGGTCACCAACGAGTACGCCAAGCTCGTCCACGAGGCGATGGAGGACGGCAAGGCCTACGCCTTCGCGTTCGACGATGTCGCCAACCACGAGTCGCTCGTCCACGACGGCGACCCGCAGAAGGCGTACATCACCCTTCAGCCCTTCGACTGAGCCAACCGAGTCGACTGACTGATCGGTGGGGCCGACAGGCCCGCACCACCCGGCGGCCCCGGCACCGACCCCTTGAACCCAAGAGGTCGGCACCGGGGCCGTCCGGCATTCACCCTCATCCGTGCCGGCTCCGCGCCGGCCCCGCGCCGGCCCCGTGACGCCTCCGCGGGGTCCCGCGCCGACTCCGCGACAGCCCCGCCACAGCGGTACGCCGCGATGAGCGCTCAACTCCGGGGCGGCGGGGGCGCGTTCCAGCCCGGCTGGGTGAGCAGATGCGACGCACGCTGTCTGATCAGCGAAATCTGTACCCCCCCCCCCAGCGAAATTCGTCTTCCCCCGGGAGGACTGGCCGGGATGTCTGCGGTATCGGAGCGTCGGGGCGTCGACCAGTACGCCGGTGGCCACGGCGGAGGCGGCCATCAGGGTTCCGGTGTCCTCCATGCCCTCCATCGCGGACCAGCCGCCCAGCTCCATCAGCAGTGCACGCCGCCACATCACCCCCGCCGGATGCAGCGGGAGCCGGTAACTGCCCGGCGCCGTCGACCAGTTGTCCAGCAGGACGCCGCGGGCCAGCCGGCCGCTGCGCAACGGCAGTTCGTGGACGCGCAGTTCACCGCCGGGCAGCAGGTCCCGCGCGTGGCCGGCCGCGTAACCGGAGTCCGGGTGCGAGGTGAGTGCCCGGGAGAGCAGCGAGAGCGCGGTGGGCTCCAACTCGTCGTCGCCGTCGAGGTTCTGGATGACGGAGGCGCTGGAGCGTCCCAGTGCGAGGTTGCGGGTGGTGGCGGGGCCGACACGGGTGCGATGGGCGGCGATGCGGACCCGGCGGTCGCGGGCGGCACCGCAGTCGGCCAGCGCGGCCTGCACCTCCCGGTGGCCGGGGCCGTCGACCTGGACGAGCCAGTGCCAGTCGCGGTGGGTCTGGGCGCGCAGCGACGCCCACGCGGCGGGCAGATGCTCCGCGCGGGAGTCCTCCACCGCCGTGAGCACGTCGACCCGCATGGGTCACGACACTAGCGGTCGCCGCGAAGAGCCGTACGAGTCCCGCACGAGTCCCGCACGCTTCGCCGGAACCTTCGCGAAAACCCCTCCGACCTCGGCCGATGCATGGTAAGTACGAACGTATGGAGGGGAATTCACTCACCGCGCGGCTCAGCCGGATCGACTCGCAGGACTCCCGCGAGCTCGACCGGGTGTGCGAGGAGGTGGCGCACTCGCTGAAGGCTGCCGGGACTCCGCCGCCGTTCCGGCTGACCTCGGCGGACTTCGCCACCGACCCGTTCCTGATCTGCGCGGACCGCTACTGGCGGCTGCGGTTCCTGGAGCTGCCGTCGGTGCGCACCGCCGCGGAGTGCGCGCGCTGGCTGTACGAGCACGCCGAGGAGAGCGACGCCTCCGGCCTCCCCTTCCGGGTGGAGATCGAGGAGAAGTGGGCGCTGGGCTACGCCTTCATCACCCGCGACTCGGTCGAGTCGCCGACCGAGATCTCCGAGGCGACCGCCGAGCTTCTGGGTTCGCGCGACATCAGCTGCTTCGCGACGCTGTACCAGGCGGGCAAGCTGCGGGCGAACTTCCGCTTCGAGGAACTGCGCGAGTTCCTGGAGTCCTCACTGCTCGCGCAGGCGGCCGGCAGCCGCCGCACCGGCCCGCTCTTCACCGCGCTGCGGGCGTTCGCGGCGTACGGCAGCCGGCGGGTGACCGCCGAGCACGCGGCGGACCTGCTGGACCACGCCTGGTACTCGCCGCACCGCACCACGCACACGGTCGACCTGTGTCTGGGCGCCCTCGCCGCCGCGGCGCCCTTCGAAGGCCAGGGCCCGCTGTTGCGCGACCGCGCCCAGGAGGCCGCGACGGACCACCCCGAGCACCACATCTTCGTCTACCGTCTCGCCCACGGACTGCGGCTGTGCGGGGAGTTCGACGAGGCGCTCCAGGCGGCCGACCTCGCACTGGCGCTGCTGCCCGCCACGGGTTCGCGCGGCAGCCACCAGCAGTTGCAGGAGCAGTACCTCGGTCTGCGCGAACGCATCCTGGAGGCGCGCACCCGAGCGGCCGAGGACGCACGGCAGCTCGCCCGGCTGGAGCGGCTGGACCGCAAGTACCGGGCGGTGGAGGCGAGACTGGACTCCGCGACGTTCGGGCTGCTCGGCATGGTCACGCTGATCATCACCGCCGTCACCTTCGCCCTCGGCAGCTTCCAGTTCGCCGGCGGCGGCGATCTGTCGGTCGGCTCGCGGCTGCTGCTGATCTGCGCGCTCGGTGTCGTGATGCTCGCCTTCTCCGGCCTGCTCGTCTTCGGCGTGCACCGGCTGCTCCGCTACCGCCGCCCACCGGGCGAGGAGGACACCGGCCCCGGCGACGGCGGGGACGACGACGCCCCCGGCCCCCACCGCACCTGACCGCCATCCGCCCACGCCCGCCGTACGCGCGCGCACCCCACCGCCGGCCGGGTCGGCCGGGTCGGAGGCGGTCCCCGGGGAGGGCCGTCGGCCCGTATCGGTTGCCCGACTGCGGTGCTCGGTCGGGGCGGAGGCGGGGTCAGTCCTGGCCGAATTCGTACCGCAGCTCGTACAGGTGGCCCGACTTCACCATCGTCGTGGCCTCGACCGGTCGGTCTCCGTGTGTCAGCACGACTCGCAGCGTGTGCAACACCGGTGTCTCGCCCGTGAGTTGGAGCAGACCGTACTGCTCCTGCGTGGGAGTGCGCGCTGACACCCGGTCGACGCAGAGAAGCGGTGGGTGGCCGAGTTCGGCGAGCAGCGTCGGAGTTCCGCCCTCGATCCTCCGCCGTGCGGTCAGCGCGGTGCCGGACGCGACGGCAAGCGGACAGTACGAACGCACCAGCTCGGCCGGCTCGTCATCGAGCGTCAGCAACTGCACCCTTTCCACGACGAGTTCACCCTCGGGCAGGCCCAGCACGGCGGCAACGTCGGCAGGCGGCGACACTTCCCCCACGGCCAGCAGCCGGCTGGCACCCCTGACTCCGCTCTTCGCGGCCTCGCTCGTCCAGCGGTACGGCTCTCCGGGAGAAGCGGGAGCCATGCAGTCGGCCGGCCGCACGGCACGCTGCCGGTGCTCGCGAACCGTGACCGAAGAACCGGCCCGTCCAACCAACAGGCCCTCGTTCTCCAGCAGTTGGAGCGCCTTCTGCACCGTCGCGTTCGAGGCGTCGAATCGCTCCCTGAGTCGGACGGTCGAAGGGACTCGGCCTCCGGCGGGGAGTTGGCCGGACAGGATCTCGGACCGCAGATCCGCCGCGATGCGCGAGTGGAGCGCTCGCCCGTCGACCCCGTCCGCCCCTCGGCCCGTCCCGGTCACCGGGTCTCCAACTCGTGGCGGAGCCGTCGTCCTTCGGCCGGCATCGTGATGAGGTCCGCCTGGACGGCGCGGCCGTCGCCGTCGTACGTCGTGCGCGCCAGCCGGAGCACCACCGCGTCGCCCGGCAGCGCCAGCGCCTCGCGCTCGGCGGCATCGGCCGCGGACGCGCACACGTCCTCGCGGACCCGGGCCCCGACATGTCCGAGCTTCGCCAACAGCGCGTTGGCGCCACCGCGGATCTTTGCCGGCTCCGACAGCGGAGTGCCCGCGGCGATCGCCAAGGGGTAGTGGCTGTCGGTCAGTTCGCAGGGCACCTCGTCGAGGTACATCAACCTCCGCCGAACCACGACCGACGCACCGGGCTCGACTGCCAGCATCGACGCCACCGCATCCGGCGCCGTCACCTCCCCGGCACGGACGATGTGCTGAGTGCCGCGACCGCCCCGCGAACCCGCCTCGGCGGCCCAGACGTCACCACCGCCCGGCCCCACGTACAGCGTCGAGCTGCTGACCCAGTCCTGTCCGCTCACGGCACGGCACCTCTCCCTCGTCGAACCCCAGCCTCACCGGTCAACCCGTCGAACAGCATCTGCCCGATGTGGCGGTCGACGAACGGGGACGGGGAGGGTCGAGCGGGGGCGGGTCGCAGGGTGGGTGAGGAGAGTGGAATCCGAGTCGTGGAGGCCGGGATCGTGGCGGAGAACGAGGAGACCGGGGCGGCGGTGCGGTTCGACGGGCTGCGGGCGATGTTCGTGAACGCGACCCTGAAGCGCTCCCCCGAGGTCAGCAACACCGGCGGTCTGATCGATCTGAGCGCGGACATCATGCGCCGGCACGGGGTGTCGGTGGAGGTGGTACGGGCGGTCGACCACGACATCGCCACCGGGGTGTGGCCGGACATGACCGAGCACGGCGCGCGCAGCGACGAGTGGCCCTCGCTCTTCCCTCGAGTGCTCGACGCGAACGTGCTGGTGCTGTGCGGCCCGATCTGGCTGGGCGACAACAGCTCGGTGATGAAGCGCTTCATCGAGCGGCTGTACGGCTGCTCCGGCGAGCTGAACGAGCACGGCCAGTCGATCTTCTACGGACGGGTCGGCGGCTGTCTGATCACCGGCAACGAGGACGGCATCAAGCACTGCGCGATGAACGTGCTCTACAGCCTCCAGCACCTGGGCTACACCGTCCCGCCGCAGGCGGACGCCGGCTGGATCGGCGAGGCCGGACCCGGCCCGTCGTACCTGGACCCGGGCTCGGGCGGACCCGAGAACGACTTCACCCGGCGCAACACCAGCTTCATGACGTACAACCTGCTGCACCTCGCCGCACTGCTGCGCGACGCCGGCGGCGTACCGACCTACGGAAACCGTCGCGACACCTGGGACGCGGGCCGCGCACCCGACCGCGACAACCCCGAACACCGCTGACCCACGCCCGGCGGCAGCCGCGCGCCCGACGGGCAGCAACCGGCGCGGCACGCCGCCGCGCGGAGGCCGACAGCGGTCAGGAGGCACCCGATGACCAACGGCTCCGACGACGCACACCCGGCGGGCGGGGGCGCGGGCGGGAACGCGGACCCGAACGCCGCACGGCGCACGGGGCACACGAGCGGGCCCCTGGTGGTGCACATCGGCCGCGAGGAACTGGTGATCGCGCAGCGCTACGCGGTGGCCAGCATCGCCAACGACGTGCTGATCGCCGTCTGGTTCATCATCGGCAGCCTGCTGTTCTTCGGCTCGGACACCGTCACCGCGGGCACCTGGTGCTTTCTGGCCGGCAGTGTCGAGCTGCTGATCCGACCGCTGCTGCGGCTCTCCCGCCAGCTCCATCTGCAACGGCTGCGCGGCGGACGGCCGGGCACCGCCGACAGCGCGCAGGACTTCTGAACCAGCGCGCGGACGCCCGTACGGCCGCGTCGGCGCCGGAGTGCGTGGCGGGCAGCGGCGGGCAGCGGCGGGCAGCGGCGGGGCACAACAGTGCAGCCGCGGCTTCCCGGCCGGGGAACGTCCCCGGGGGCGGGACAACGCGCGGTGGTGTGCCGCGTGTTGCCCCGCCCCCGGGGCGAAGTCCCGGTTCGGGATCAGGTGTTGTTGGCCAGCGCCACCAGACGGTCGCGGGAGCCGTTGAACTTGTTGCGGTCGACGTTGCCGCTCACGCCCGCGACCCGACCGGAGTCGGTGTACTGCCAGGCGGTCCAGGTCGGGAAGCCGGCCGGGATGGTCGGGCTTCCGGTGGTCCAGTGGGCGACCCACAGCGGGGCCTTGCTCGCCATACCGGTCCAGCTGCCGGTGCAGGTGTTCCACCAGTTGGCGGTCGTGTAGATCACGACGTCACGGGTGGTGCGCTCCTTGTAGCGGTTGTAGAAGTCGTTGATCCAGGTGCGCATCTGCGAGGTGGACAGGCCGTAGCACATGGCGCCGCTGGGGTTGTTCTCGATGTCCAGGACGCCGGGCAGGGTCTGGTTGTCGCGCGACCAGGCGCCGCCGTTGTCGACGAAGAAGTTCGCCTGGGCCGCGCCCGAGGAGGAGTTGGGCCGGGCGAAGTGGTACGCGCCGCGGATCAGTCCGGCCGAGTGCGCCGCCGGGTAGTTGGTGTTGAAGCGCGAGTCCTTGAAGGTCGTGCCCTCGGTGGCCTTCATCCAGACGAAGTCGATGCCGGCGCCCTTGACCTGGCCCCAGTTGATGGCGCCCTGGTAGTGCGAGACGTCGATGCCCTGGACACCGCTGGTGTCGGCGGGGCCGATCGTACGGCTCTTGAGGCCCTCGTTCTCCTGGGCGGTACCGGCGCCCATGTACGCCTCGCCGGGCTTGATCGTGTCGGCGGGGTTCGCCTGTGCGGCGCTCGCGGTGCCGAGCAGCAGTGCCATGGAGGCACCGAGCGCACCCGTGGCGGCGAGGGTGCGGGCTGCGCGGGGGGTGAGACGTCTGCGCGGGCTCGAAGTGGACATGGGCTACCTCCTGGCGCTGTATGACGGTGGGGACGTGGTGCGGCGGCGCGTGGTGGGGGTGCATTGCCGCGATGCGTGGCATGGAGCGCGGCGGTGCCGTTCGTGCCTATCTTTGACATAGACACGCCATCACTAAACCGGCCGGTAGGGACGATGTGAAGAGCGCTCGGCGGGACCTATGATCCAGTCCAGTGGCGACTTCGCTGACCTGCGACGTTCCGCGGTCAACACGCGTAACTTTCATGGTGTGTAACGCGCGTAGCGCAGCACACGCCCCGGCGCGCGAACCAACGTCGAACGCTGGGCACTTGACTGTCCGTTTACTGAACAGCGGTCAGTCGTCGCCGGCTCCGCTGTGCGGGCAGCTGTCGCGCGACTCGACCACTTCCTCGTCGTCGTGCTCGGGCGCCGGGCAGAGCGCACCGCGGTGGTCGCCCTCCCCACCGCCGGCCGGCGGCTGCGAGAGGAAGCGCTGCATCCAGCCGACGACCTGTTCGGTGACGATCCGACTGGGCGTGTTGGTGACGAAGTGATCGCCGCGCAGAACGAGATAGGCGCGCTCGCGGGCGCCGTCGAGTCCGTCGTGGAGCGGTTCGGCGTGGTCGGAGACCGGGGCGATCTCGTCGCCCTCGCCGCCAATCACCAGACCGGCGGCGCCGACCCGGGACCAGTCGTCGATCTCGCCCTCGTAGTAGGGGGTGAGTGCGACCGCCGCCCGGATCGCGGTCCGTTCGTGCGCCGCGGCGAGCGCGCCGCCGCCGCCCATCGAGTGTCCGAGCACTCCCAGACGCCGGCCGTCGACCCGGTCCGCGGCCACGCTGTCCTCGACGATGTGGTCGAGCGCGTCCAGGATCTGGGCGCCGCGCTGGTCCGGGCTGTCGTTGACGGTGTCGGTGTTCATGGTGAGCGTGACGAATCCGTGGGAGGCGAGCACCTCGCCGTACCAGGCGACCATCGACTCGTCGGCGCCCAGACCGGGCGCCGCCGCCACGACGGCGTAACTGCCCCCGCGCGCCGGGTAGTAGAGCGTCCCGCCGCCGAAGCCGTCGACGTCCTCGGCACTCAGCTCCTCGGTGCGCACCTCCAGCGGTCCGTTCTCCGCCGCCTCGTCGCGCTCCAGCGGTCCGTTCTCCGCCGCCTCGTCGCGCTCCAGCGGGCCCGTGGGCAGCGAGCCTCCGGCGGCGCCGCCCGCGCCCCCGCCCCCGTCGCCGCCCTCACCATCGGTGCTGCCGCAGCCACCCATGGTGAGCACCAGCGCGGCCATCGCCGCACCGAAAGCCGCGCGGCGCCGTGTCACGGTTCGCCTTCCACCCACGAGGACACCACTCTCCAGGGTTGATCTGCTGGCACCCTCGACGGTACGGAGCGCGGCCGGGCGGGACAACCAGATACCGGAACGAGTCTGTTCATCCGGCGTCAAGCGGCCTGACAGCCAACATTGGCCGGAACACAGCGCCCCGACGGTAGTGAGGGTGCCCAAGGGGGGCGCGCGTGGGTACGAACTCGCTCCAGCTCGTTGGTAACTACAGTAGCGAGTGGGCCAGTTGTTGTGGCACCGTGACCGTTTGACGCGTAGTCACAGTGCGTGCTGAGAGCGGCACAGATCACAGGACGACTACGTCATCACACGTATCGAGGTCCGACGTACGTAGCTAGGGTTGCGGTCTGCCGCCCGCCCCTCCCCCATCCCGAGGATTCGTTAGATGCCTGAACTACCGGATGCGATACCGGAGTTCGCAGCAGCGGGCATGGCGCTCATCGCCCTGTGCGTCGTCCTGCTGCTGATTGGATCGCGGCGGAAGAACGCCGCGCTGAGAACTGACCGCGACAACGCCCGCGCCGCCCACCAAGCTCTGCTGAGCGAGCGAGACACGGCGCTCCACGAGCGGGACGCGGCCAGGACTGAAGCACACCACATAAACTCCGGGCGCACGGCGCTGCTGGAGGAGACGCAGCATCTGATCTCCGAGCGGATGCCCGCGCTCCTCACTCATCTCGCGCACCAGCACGTCTCGGTGCCGGGCCTGAAGAACCAGCCGTTCGCGGGCACCGAGGTCGAGAGTCTCCACGCCTCCGCCCTGGAGCAGCTGAAGAAGGCCGTCGCGTCCGAGCGCGAGCGGGTGGACGAGGCTGCGCAGTCCGTCATGCGCGGTGCCACGACCGTGGTGCAGGCGCAGAGCTACCAGCTGCAGTCCAAGATCGAGTCGATGCAGCACCGGTACGACACGCCCGATCTGGCCCAGGACCTGCTGGAGCTCGATCTGCTCAACGAGCAGAACCTGCGCCGCATCCAGGCCACCGGTGTGCTCTGCGGCGCCTCGCCCGGCCTCACCCGGGTCGACTCGCACCTCGGTGACGTGGTCGTCGGCGCCCAGTCGCGGGTGCGCGGCTACCACCGCGTCCAGGTGACCAGCCAGCTCGACGCCCCCGTCGCGGTGGTGGCACGTGCGGTGGAGCCGGTCGCGATCACCGTCTCCGAGCTGCTGGCCAACGCGGTGCACCACTCGCACGGCACTCTCGCCGTGGACGTCAGCCTGCACCAGGCCGAATCCGGCGCGGTCATCGTCGTCGACGACGCCGGTGTCGGAATGCACGCCGACGAGCTGGAGTTCGCCGCGCGGATGCTGGCCGGCCGGGACGAACTGCGCCTCTCCGAGCTCGGCGACCCGCCGCGCTCCGGCTTCGCCACCATCGGCCGGCTGGTCCGCCAGTACGGCTTCACCGTCTCGGTGGACAAGCCCGCGCCGTACGGCGGCGTACGAGCCGTGGTCCTGATCCCCGGTCACCTGCTGACCCTGCTGAACGAGACCGAGCGGCCGATGTCCGCCATGGCTCCGCAGGCACCCGCGGTCACCCACGAGCCGCACCCGTACGCGAGCGAGGCGGCCGTCCCCCAGGCCCACACGCCGCCCGCGGGCACGCCCGAACCGACCGCGTTCCCCGACCGGTTGCCCGCCGCCGACCTCTGGGAGCGGGAGCCCGATTCCAACCCCGAACCGCCCGTCTCCGCGCCGGAGCCCTCCGCCGCGGACGGCACCGCACCGCACCGCACCGCACCGCACCGCCCCCGAGCCGGAGTCGTACCCCCTGCCCGAGCCGGAGTCGTACTCCGCGCCCGAGCGGGAGTCCTACCCCCTTCCGGAGCGGGACGTGTGGCAGGACATCTCCGACCGGTCACCGGCCACCCCGGCGGCTCCGACCGCCGACGGCCCCCGGCCCGGCTCGATACCGGGGTCGGCGCCCGACGGGCCGCCCGCCGCGGAGCTCCCGCTCGCGACACCCCGGTCCCAGGTGCCCCACCCCATGACGTCGCCGGAGGACGCGCCCGTCTCGGACGCCCCGCCGACCGGCGGCGTCGAGGGCCTGCCGCGCAGACGCAGGCGTCGGCCGCAGGCCGAACCGCAGCCGGGTGAGGCGTGGCGCTCCCCCGAGCCCCTCGCCGACCCCGAGCCGCACACCTCGCCCGAGGACACCCAGTCGGTCTGGAGTGCGTTCCAGGCCGGCACCGAGTCAGGCCGCGCCGCCGCGCACTCCGACGAACCGCAGGAAGGGAGCTGACGAATGACAGCCCACAAGCGCCCTGTCTCCGTGAGGACTCCGATGACCAAGGACATGTCCTGGGTGCTGGAGCCCCTCCTGGTACTGCCCGGGGTCGTGCACGCGGTGGTGCTGTCCTCGGACGGCATGGTTCAGGGCGCCTCGCCCGACCTGACGCGGGAAGCCGGTGAGGGCGCGTCGGCCATGATGTCGGCGCTCCAGGGCGCGGGGCGCGCGGTCGCCGCCGCGTTCTCCGGCAACGACGCGGTCAAGCTCCAACAGGTCGTCGTGGACACCGACTCGGGATTCGTATTCGCCGTGCCCGCGGGCCAGAACAGCGTGCTCGCGGTCTTCGCCGATCGGAAGGTCGACATGGGAGTCGTCGCACATCACATGCAGATCCAGGTAGCCACATTGGGCAGGAAGGTCATGCATTCCGAGCCCCGGGACATCGGCTCCGACGCATGAGCGGCCGGGAGGGCCGCAGGCTGGTCCCGGCCTACATGGCCACCGGCGGCCGGGCCCAGCCCAGTCGCAACACCCTGGACCGGCTGACGCTCCTGAGCGCGGCCTCCTCCCGGCTGCCGGACCGACTTCCGCCGGCCGAACGCCAACTGGCCGTGCTGGTCAGGGGAGGAGCGCTGTCGCTCGCCGAAGCAGCGGCGTACCTCAAGCTGCCGGTGAGTGTCGTGCGGGTGCTGGTCGCCGACCTCGTGGACACCGGGTTCCTCAACGCGCGCGCCCCGATTCCGCTGGCCGAACAGCACGACCAGAAGTTCCTAGAAAGGGTGCTCGATGGACTCCGCGCCATCCGTTAACGCCACGTACCTGGACAGCGCCGCGCAGACCTTGGTGAAGGTCCTGGTCGCGGGGCCGTTCGGGGTGGGCAAGACCACGCTCATCGGTGCGCTGTCGGAGACCACCCCGCTGCACACCGAGGAGACGATGACGCAGGCCGGTGCGGCTGTGGACGACCTCGAGGGCGTGCGCGACAAGGACACCACCACGGTCGCCATCGACTTCGGCCGCCGTACGCTCCCGCACGACCTGGTGCTCTACCTCTTCGGCACCCCCGGGCAGCGGCGCTTCAAGCCGCTGTGGGAGGACATCTCCCGTGGCGCGCTCGGTGCGCTCGTGCTGGTCGACACCCGGCGTCTCGGCGACTCCTTCGAGGTCATCGACATGATCGAGGAAGCCGGCCTGCCGTACGCCATAGCCGTCAACACCTTCGACGACGCGCCCAACTACGAGCCGCTCGTCCTGCGCGACCACCTCGACCTGGCGCCCGACACCCCGTTGATCGCCTGCGACGCCCGGGACCCGCGTTCCGGCATCGACGCGTTGATCGCGCTCGTCTCCCATCTGCTCACCAACTCCGCCATGGACAGCGCCATATGAGCTACCACGCCCTCGAACCCGTACCGCTCTACGGGCCGGACTTCGCCGCCGACCCGCACGCCGTCTACGCCAAGCTCCGCCAGGGCGGCCCGGTCGCGAAGGTGGAAATCGCGCCGGGGCTGCCGGCCTTCCTCGTGCTGAGCTACCAGGCGGCGCTGGACCTGCTGCGGGACACCGACACCTGGTCGAAGAACCCGAGCGTCTGGCAGGAGACCGTCCCGAAGGACTCTCCGATCCTGCCGATGCTCCAGTACCGGCCGAACGTGCTGTTCAACGACGGCGCGGAGCACGCCCGGCTGCGCTCGGTGATCACCGACAGCTTTTCGCTCATCGAGCCGCACGATCTGCGCCGGCGCACCATCGAGGCGTCCGACATGCTGCTGCGGAACTTCGCCGAGCGCGGCACGGTCGACCTGGTCACCGAGTACGCCCGCCCGCTGCCGCTGGTGCTCTTCAACGCGCTCTTCGGGATGCCCGACCACCACAGCCCGCAGCTGATAAGGACGATCGCCGGGATGATGGAGGCCACCGAACCCGACGAAGCCATCGCCGCGGGAGCGGAGTTCGAGCAGTACGTGCTCGAACTGGTGACCCTCAAGAGCGAGAAGCGCGGGCCGGACCTGACGAGCTGGTTCATGGACCACCCGGCCGGGCTGAGCCTGGAGGAGGTCATACACCAGATCGTGCTCACCATGGCCGCGGGCCACGAGCCGACGACCAACCTCACCTCCAACGCGCTCTCGCGCATGCTCTCCAACCCGGACTACTACAGCACCCTGTCCGGCGGGGCGCTCACTCCGAGGGACGCCGTCAACGACGTGCTCCGCAACGAGCCGCCGATGGCGAACTACTCCGCGCACTACCCCCGCCACAACGTCCGCTTCCACGGCACCTGGATCCATGCCAACCAACTCGTCCTGGTGTCGTACGCCGCCGCCAACACCGAGCCGCAGACCGGCACCGGACTGCCCGGCGCCGCGGCGCTCGGCGGTCCGCACGAGCCGGCCGGTATGCGCACCGGAGCGGCGCCGAGCGACGGCGGCTCCCATCTGGCGTGGTCGGCCGGTCCGCACGCCTGCCCGGTCAAACAACCCGCCCTGCTGATCGCCGTCACCGCGATCGAACGGTTGGCCAATCAGCTGTGTGACATCCAACTGACCGTCCCGCGTGCCGAGTTGGAATGGCGCGCAGGTCCGTTCCACCGTGCGCTCGCGCATCTTCCGGCGAGCTTCACACCTCTCACACCCGACCAGGCAGGAGTCACTCCATGGACCAGCTCATCACGCACCCGGAGACACGCGACCAGCCCAGCCACAGCGGGACCGGCGTAGCCGGCGGTTCGGCATCCGGTCCGGTGGCGATGGACCCGGCAGGGTCCGACGTCCTCGGCGAGGCCGCGCGGCTGCGAGAACAGGGCCCCGCGGTTCGGGTCGAGCTCCCCGGCGGGATACCCGTCTGGTACATAACCCGGCACGAGCTGCTGAAGTCGCTGCTCACCGACGACCGGGTCTCCAAGGACCCCTCGCAGCACTGGCCCGCCTGGCGCGAGGGCCAGTACCACGACAGCTGGCTGGTCAACTGGGTCGGCGTGCAGAACATGTTCACCGCGTACGGGACCGACCACCGCCGGCTGCGCAAGCTGATATCCCCGGCGTTCACCGCCCGCCGCACAGCGGGCATGCAGCCGCGGGTGGAGCGGATCACCCAGGAGTTGCTGGACGCGATCGACGAGCGGGCGAGCCGGACGGACCCCGAAGAGGCCGTCGTCGACCTTCGGGCGATGTACGCCCACCCGCTGCCGATGGGCGTCATATGCGAGCTGTTCGGCATACCGCTGGAGGACAGGCCTCGGTTCGCGCACCTCGTCGGGCGGATAATGAGCACCACGGTCACCCCCGAGGAAGCCGCAGAGATGCACCAGGAGGTCGCCGTCGTCTTCGGCGGTCTGGCGGAGCTCAAGCGGCGGGAGCCGGCTGACGACCTGACGAGCCTGCTCGTCAGCGGCCGGGACGAGGAGGGTTCGCAGCTCACCGAGCGGGAGCTGATCGACACCCTGCTGCTGATCATCGCCGCGGGCCACGAGACCACGGTCAACCTCATCGGCAACGCGGTGCACAACCTTCTCCTCCACCCCGACCAGCTCGAACTGGTCCGCTCCGGCAAGCGCGGCTGGGACGACGTCATCGAGGAGACGCTGCGCTACGCGCCCAGCATCACCAACCTCCCGCTGCGGTTCGCGGTCGAGGACATAGAGGTTCCCGACGGCCCGACCATCCGCGCCGGCGAGGCGATACTGACGACGTACGGCGCCGCGGCCCACGACCCGGCCCAGCACGGTGAGCAGGCGGACCGCTTCGACATCACCCGCCCGACTCCCGAGCACCTGTCCTTCGGCTACGGCGTCCACCACTGCCTGGGCGCTCCGCTGGCGCGGATGGAGGCGCGGCTCGCCCTGCCCGCGCTCTTCGAGCGGTTCCCGGACATGGAGCTGGCGGTGCCCGACGGCTCCGACGACCTGGAGAAGGTGGAGTCCTTCATCGCCAACGGCGTGCGGGAGCTGACCGTACGGGTCAAGTAGGGCGCGGGACGGCCGTACACCGCGGCGCACCCGGCGCACGGCGCTCGACGGCGGAGCGAACGCGCGCCTCCCACCCGCGGCACGGACGGCAGCACTGGCCCAGCACGGACCGCAGCACGAACGCCCCGGCACGGCGCCCGCGGCACGGACGAAAAGACGGCCGCCTCTCGAAGGAGAGGCGGCCGTCACTTCTTGGCACGGTGGCGGTCGTCCGACCGGCTGCGCGTGCTCAGGGCTCCGGGGAGAGCTCCGGCTCCGGAGCGGGCTTCTTCCGTCGGCTGCGCAGGACCTCGATCACGATCGGCATCACCGAGAGCAGCACGATGCCGATGAGGACCTTCTCGATGTGGTCGCGCACCAGGTCGAACTGGCCGAGCCAGGCCCCCAGCAGGGTCACGCCGGCGCCCCACAGTATGCCGCCGAGCACGTTGAAGAGGACGAAGGTGCGGTAGGTCATCTGGCTCACGCCGGCGATGATCGGCGTGAAGGTGCGCACGATCGGCACGAAGCGGGCCAGCACGATCGACTTGGGGCCGTGCTTCTCGAAGAACTCGTGGGCCTTGGCGAGGTTCTCCTGCTTGAAGAAGCGGGAGTCCGGCCGTCGGAACAGCGGCGGCCCGACCTTGCGGCCGAACATGTAGCCGACCTGGTCGCCCGCGATGGCGAAGACGACGATCAACAGGCAGACCAGCCACAGCGGTTGGGTCAGATACTGGCCGGTGGTGACCAGCAGGCCCGTGGTGAACAGCAGCGAGTCACCGGGCAGGAAGAAGCCGACCAGCAGGCCCGATTCCGCGAACACGATCAGAAGGATCCCGATCAGACCGAAGGTCTGGATCAGATACTCCGGATCGAGCCATTCGGGCCCGAGGGCTAGAGAGTTCACGCGTCAGATCCTCACGGGAAACCGCAGTGGAAGGGGGTCCGCCGCAATCCGGCGACCCGAGCCCGCTCGGCGCGGCGACATCCGCCCGCGCAGGTACCCTCCCGATGGTACTGGCAGAGCGGGCCCGGCACCGTGCGCGCAAGGGCTCCGCCGCCCTCCGCGGAGCCGCCGGCGGAGAGCCGCACGCCGGCTGTACAGCGTCCGCAACACCTCGCCGTACGGCGCCCGACCGGGCCGGATGCGCGCCGGGTGCTCGGCCTGCGAACACGGGGCGCGGTCCGGGCTCGCGACGAGTTTCCGGTGGTGGCGCGGCGGTGGCGCGGGGGACGCGCGCGTGGAGCGCCTCCCAGAGGTCGGCCGGGTGGGCGCGGAAGGTCTTCGAGAGCTTGCACCGAGTGTCCGGCGCCGCTCGACGACACCGTACGGATCACGGAGTCGATCTCTTGGGCAAGGGTCATCGCGGTGGCCTCCTGTGCTCGTCGTGGGAGTGACGTCCCGGCTCGATCTCAGCCTCCAGCGAGGAGAGCGCCGTCTCCCACAGGCCGCGGAACCGGTCGAGCCACGCGTCGATCTCGCGCAGCCCGTCGGGGTTCACGGCGTACCACCGCCGAGCGCCCTCGGCACGGCACGCCGGTCAGAGTCCGACCTTCCCCGTGGCCCAGTAGGGCTGGGTGTGGATGGTCCGCCGGTCCAGGCCGACCGATTCCCGCAGCACCGCGCGCTGCCGCTGCACCGATCCGCCGTGCCCGGCGAGGTAGACCGCGCTCGGCCCCGACTTCCGTATCTCCGGCGCGCTCCGGGCCAGCCACTTGTCGAGCGCCTCGCCCGGCTCGGCGGTCTCCTCGACCACCACCGCGTCCGGCAGCAGGCCGCGCACATACGCGAGGTCCCCCGCCTCGACCTCGACGGCGACCCGCAGCGCACGACCCTCGGCACGCGCCCGGTCGGTGAGCCCGACCATCAGCCCGAGCGTCGTGGAGTCGCCCATGGCAAGCGCCGAATCCGGCGAGGTCCAGCGGAAGTTGCGCGCGGAGGCCATGCCGCACAGGACCACCTCGCTGCCGACCTCCAGCCCCTCGACGAAGACCAGTCCGGGCGCGGCGGACAGCGGATGGCGATGGAAGAGGATCGTCGCCCGGCCGGCCCCGGCGTCGACCCGCTCGGGGGTGTAGTGCCGGAAGTCGTTGGAGCTGATGCGGAACGCGGTGACATCGCACGGCGCGAACGGCCGCGTCCTCAACTCCGGCCCCTCGAAGGCGATTCGGAGCAGCCCCGGCGAGGGGTGCTCCACCGCGGTCACCGTGGCGGAGAAGCCGCGCCGCTCGCTCAGACTGGCGAAGAACCTGGGAACCCGTGCCACCCGACACTCCTTCGACCGACCGCTGGCCAACGGCGGGAAGGCCACCCGCCGAGAAAGCAAGGCAAACCTAACCCGTCTCTCGCGGCCGGGGAAGACCGGGCGTCCCGAGCGGTGCGGCGGTCCCGCGGCGGTGCGGCGGTCCCGCGACGGTGGGGCGGTCCCGCGGCGGTGGGGCGGGCGACGGCGGAGCCGTGCGCAGTGGAAGGCGGCCACAGCCGACCTCGTACGGGTCGCCCTCGACGCCTGCGCGCACCTCTCGTACCACGCCGACTGGTCAAGGCGTACGAGCGTGGCCTGCTGTACCCCTACAGCTGAGCGCCGAGCCTCCACTGCGCACGGACGGGGGCCCGATGCGACAACGTCGGCCCCCAGGACCGCGTGCGGTCCCGGAGGCCGACGTCGTCGGCCAGGCCCGGTCTGTCCACGGCTCGGGCGTGAGCCCGGTGGGGGAGCCGTGGCCGGACCCGGCCAGCCTGATGAAAATCCGCGGGGAGGCGGGGCTGGGTCGGGCCGTGTGACGCAGGTTGCTCCACCCTCGAAGCGCCGCGACACGCTTTCGAAGGCGTTGCGTCACCTTGACCGGCGGGGGCACCCGGGGTGAAGACCCGGCCGTTGTCAGAATCTCGCCATGACTGGTATCTGACACTCCGACGTCACCTTGGGTGCGTACCGCCGGGTCCGACTGTGGCTCTGGGTGCATGTCCTGTGCATCCGCCGCGTCCGGCACACCCGGGCCCGCGTGGCCCGGGGCGCCGCCCCGGGGCGAGACGGCCCCGCCACACTACGGGCAGCCGCACGGGGCACCGGGCCCTGCCGAGGCGGGCGACGCCGCGGAAGCACGACCCGGACGGACGACGGACGGCCCGGACCAGCGCCCGGACGGGCGGGCAGCCCGGGAGCGGGGCAGGCCGCGCTACAGCCAGCCGCGGCGGGCGGCCTGCACTCCGAGCTGGAAACGCGTACGGGCGCCCAGCAGTTCCTGGAGCCGCCGCACCCGCCGGTGCACGGTGCGTTCGCTGATCTCCAGCTCCCTGGCGATCGCCTCGTCGGTCGATCCGGCGCTCAGCAGCGCCAGCAACCGCTGGGTGGTGGGCGTCGGCTCGGTGCCGACCGTCCCTCCGCTGCGGCCCACCGAGGCGCTGATCGGCACCGCGAGCCGCCAGAACGCCTCGAAGAGGTCGATGAGCGCGTCCAGCAGCATCGAGGAGTGCACCAGGAGCGCCATGATGTCGCCGCTCTCCGGGCGCGGTACGGAGATCAGCGCCCGGTCGTCGTCGGCGATCGCCAGCTTCATCGGCACTCCGGGAAAGACCCGCGCCACCTCCCCCGCCTTCACCGCCACCTGGAGCGAACGCAGCCCCACGTCGGTCTGGAGGAAGTCGGACTCGTAGACGACGTGGTAGCGGACCCCGCGCTGCATACAGGCCAACTGCCAAGGGTTGGGGCCTATTTCCTCGGGCGCCAGCACCGAGCCGCGGTCGAAGCCGCGGATCAGCCCGCGAGCCTGGTCCTGCATGTGGGCGAAGACCCGGACGACCTCGTCGACGTCCTCCAGCACCTCCGCGTAACGGGCGCCCGCACCGGTGTGCGCGCTGTAGAGCTGGGCGAGCAGATCGGCGCTCTCCCTGGCGCGCACCGCCTCCAACTCCCTTTGTGCGGCCCAGCTTTCGAGCGCGAGACGGGGCGGCAGCGGCCGGGGCGTGCCGTGCTCGTCGAGCCGTACCAGTCCGAGCTCGGCCAACTCGGCCACCGCGTCCCGCCGTTGACCCGCCGAGCGGCCCTCTCCGTGCACCGAGGGGACGTTCGGGGGCGCGACGCGGTCGGTGTGCGCGGGGTGGGGGGCGTGCAGCAGCTCCCGGTAGAGGTTCTCGGCGTACGGCGTCAGCCCGCGCACCACCGGCTCGGCGGCATCCGCGGCGGCGGTCGGTTGGGCGGAGGCCTCGTCGGGTG
This sequence comes from Streptomyces tardus, assembly GCF_018101125.2. Classification (GTDB taxonomy): domain Bacteria; phylum Actinomycetota; class Actinomycetes; order Streptomycetales; family Streptomycetaceae; genus Streptomyces; species Streptomyces tardus. The sequence continues at coordinate 1,891,683 of NZ_JAELVF020000001.1, forward strand.
CGGACATGCGCGCTCTCCTCACCTCCCGCCGGACTCCGGCAGCGGACGCGCGCTGCCGGCTCGGTACCGCGCCGCGGCCCGGGGTGCGGAATTCCCGTGTTCCTATCACCAACGCGAGCCCGCCGCCATGACGCACACGGCACCCGCCCGAAGATCGCCAGGACCTGCACAGGGCGACCGTTTGATGCCGTATCAACCCGCTCTGCCCGGCCTTTTGTTGTGCGAATCTGCCCACAAAGTGCAACTTCCTCATCGCCAACGTCCTAGGCTGTGCACGAATTTGCCCACTCACCGACAACAACCGTCCACATCCAGTGACCATCCTGGCGAGCCCGGCGATGGAACACCCGCGAGGCACGAGGAATGACCGCGCACCCACCCCCTGCGCCGCACCGCCTCCCGGCGCCGCCCGGACGCGGCGGCGGTCCGCCCGCAGCCGGCTCGCACCGCGGCGCTCCCGCGCCGGGTCGCGCCCGCTCCCCGCGCGGCAACCCGTACGGGCCGTACAGCCGTTACCGCCCGTACGGCCCGTACGGGTTGCCGCGCGGGGAGCGGGCGCGACCCGGCGCGGGAGCGCCGCGGTGCGAGCCGGCTGCGGGCGGACCGCCGCCGCGTCCGGGCGGCGGTGCCTGCGGTGCCGCTCCTCGGCCCCCGCTTCCACACCGACCCCGGCGCGATGTACCGGGACATCCGGCGTGAACACGGGCCGGTGGTACCGGTGTTGCTGCCCGGCGAGGTGCCCGCCTGGCTGGTCATCGGCTACCGCGAGATGTACCAGGTCACCGGCGATCCCGCGCTCTTCCCGCGCGACCCCGGGCTCTGGAACCAGTGGCCGAACCTGCCCGAGGACTGGCCGCTGCTGCCGATGATCGGCAACCGCCAGCCGTCGATCTACTACACCGTCGGCGAGGAGCACCAGCGCCACCTGGACATGGTGCAGGCGGCGATGGAGCGCATCAGCCTGATGGAGGTCCGCAGGCACTCGGAGCAGCTGGCCGACGGCCTGATCGACCGCTTCTGCTCGACCGGGCAGGCGGAGATCATCTCCGCCTTCGCCAAGCCCCTGCCGATCCTCGTGCTCGCCCGCGTCCTCGGCTTCCCCGACACCGACGGGCCCGCGCTGATCAAGGACATGGGCGCGCTCGCCGACGGCGGTGACGACGCGATCGTCGCCCACCAGCACTTCGGCGGTCTGATCAACAAACTCGTGGCGTCCAAGCGGGAGTTCCCCGGCGCCGACGTCGCCTCGTACATGATCGACCACCCCGCGCACTTCACCGACGAGGAGTACCGCCTCGACCTGATGGCGATCACCGCCGCGGGCTACCTCACCACCGCGGACTGGGTCGGCAACTCCGTACGCCTGATGCTCACCGACGACCGTTTCGCCGCTTCCCTCACCGGCGGCCGGAACAGCGTGCACGAGGCGATGAACGAGGTTCTGTGGGAGGACACCCCCACCCAGATCCTCGCCGGCCGCTGGGCCGCCCGCGACGCCTGGCTCGCCGGACAGCACATCGGCGCCGGCGACATGCTGCTGCTCGGGCTCCAGGGCGCCAACTCGGACCCGGAGACCCACGCGGTGACCGCCACCAGCCACGACGGGCTGCGCAGCGGCAACTTCGCCCACTTCGCGTTCAGCCACGGGGAGTTCCAGTGCCCGTTCCCCGCGCGGGAGATGGCCGAGCTCATCGCCAGGACCGGCATCGAGGTGCTGCTCGACCGGCTCCCCGACATCGATCTGGCCGTCGCCCCGCAGACGCTGACCAGGCGGCCGTCCCCGTTCCTGCGGGGTCTGAACGTACTACCCGTCCAGTTCTCGCCCACCCCAGCAGTCGGAGGCAGATGATGCGCAGCCAGCCCGTAGCCCAGACCCGTGAGGGCGCCTGCCCGGTGACCGGCGCGCCCTCCGCCGACCCGGTGGGCAGCGCGGGGTGCCCCCTGGCGATCGACCCGATGGTCGAGCGGCTGCACGAGGAGACCGTGTTGCTGCGCGAGGCGGGACCGCTGGCCCGGATCGAGCTGCTCGGCGTCCCGGCCTGGACCATCACCGACCACGCCCAGGCCCGGCGGCTGCTCACCGACACCCGGCTGGTCAAGGACATCAACGAGTGGACGCTGTACCGCGAGGGCGTCGTCGGCGACCAGTGGCCGCTGATCGGCATGGTCGACGTCGACCGCTCCATGTTCACCGTGGACGGCGCCGAGCACCGCAGGCTGCGCACCAAGACCGCGCAGGCGATCACTCCCCGCCGGCTGGAGCTGCTGCGCCCCGTCATCGAGGAGATCACCCACCGGCTGCTGGACGACGTCGCCGAACAGGGCGCGGACGGCGGCCCTGTCGACCTCAAGACGCACTTCGCGCTGCCGCTGCCGATGTCGGTGGTCAGCCATCTGATGGGCGTCGATCCGGCGCTGCACCCGCGCCTGCACGTGCTCTACAGGGCGTTCTTCTCCACCGTCACCCCTCAGGCCGAACGGCTGGCGGTAATCGCGGAGTTGGACGACATCTTCACCGGGATGGTGCGCGAGAAGACCGCGGACCCGTCCGACGACCTCACCAGTGCGCTGATCCTCGCCGACGAGGGCGGGGAGCCGCTGACCGAGGAGGAGGTCGTCGGCAACCTCAAGGCGATGGTCGCGGCCGGGCACGAGACCACGATCTCGCTGATCCTGCACGCCGTACGGGCGCTCTCCGACCACCCGGAGCAGCGGGACGCCGTACTGGCAGGCCAGGTCTCCTGGGACACCGTCATCGAGGAGACGCTGCGCTGGCAGCCACCCTCCACCCATCTGCTGATGCGCTTCGCCGTCGAGGACATCGAGGTCCCCGGCCGCGACGGCGAGCCGGCCGGAACCATCGCCAGGGGCGAGGGCGTGGTGATGTCCTACAGCGCGGTGGGCCGCGACCGGAACCACTTCGGCGAGGACGCCGACACCTTCAACGTCCGTCGCCCGACGCCGATCCGGCACATCTCCTTCGGTCACGGCCCCCACATCTGCCCGGGCGCCGCGCTCTCCCGGCTGGAGGCGGCGATCGCCCTCCCGGCCCTGTACGAGCGCTTCCCGGCGCTGCGGCTCGCGGTGCCGACGGAGGAGATCCGCAACATGCCGGTCCTCACCCAGAACGACCTGGCCGCCCTCCCGGTCCTGCTGCACGGCTGACAGCCCCGCCGTACGGGCCCACGGCACGTACGGCGCGGCCCCGCGCACGGAGAAGCCCCCCGCACCCACCGTCAGGAGTGGGTGCGGGGGGCTTGCCCGCCGTGCGGCGAGGGGCTCCCCGCTGTGCGTACGGGGCGTCCCGCCGTGCGGCGGTGGTTCTCAACCCCCCTCGGTGGCCGAGGAGTTGGCCGGAACGGTGAGCTTCTTGCCGTCCGAGAAGGTGACGGTCGACTCGGAGTCACCGTAGTTGTGCGCGGTGTACGTCTTGGTGCCACCGTTGTTGAACGCCGCCGCCGTCGGGCTGTCCGCCGTGACGGAGGTGTCCGGGGCGCCGGTCGACGCGAGGGTGTAGATCCAGTGGTACGTCTGGGCCCGCGACATGCCCTCCTCGGGCTCGTACGCACCGCCGTCGGCGTCGTACAGCTCCTTGGCCGCGGCGGGGTCGCCGAGTGCCTGGAAGCTCCAGAGGATGTCGCGCCACTCCTCGGCCGGGCCGCCGTTCTCGCGCTCCATCTCGGCGATGTTGCGCTTGATCGCGTCGGGGTTGGCAGCCAGGTGCAGCGAACCGCCGGTCACCGGGAGGACGTTGATGCCGTGGATCTCCTCCGGGTTGGCGGTCCACCAGGTGCTGTACGCGCCGCCGCTGCCCCAGACCATGCCGAGAGTCTCGTGCTCGTAGTTCTCCGGGAAGACCTCCTGGTCGCCGTCGAACCAGTACTGACGGATCGACTCGGCCTCGGTGGTCAGCAGGTACACGCCGAGGTCGCGCAGCTCGGTGTCGCCGGTGGCGGAACCGAAGAGGATCAGGCCCGCGCTCATGTTGATCGACTCGGAGGAGGACTCCTGGTTGTTGCCCGCCGCGAAGCCCTGGTGGCCGGCGGCCCAGCTGTGGCCCGCGTACACGTCGAAGCCGCGCAGGAACGGGTACTTGGAGTCGTCGCGCTCGGGGCTGGCGGCGTCGCCGATCAGCTCCTTGACCATCCCGCCCCACGCCGAGTCCTCGGCCCACGAGGAGTCGTACTGGGCGACGACGGCCGCAGCCATCACGTAGTACGAGTAGTGGAAGTGGTGGTCGTTCAGCTCGGCGTCACTGCCGTAGGAGGCGGGGTAGCCGGTGAGGGTCTTCCAGTCCGAGTCGTAGGAGAACTCGGCGGCGCCACCTGCGGTGAACCACTCCTCCAGCCGCTCCTTCATCGCGGCGAGCATCTTGTCGCGCGACTCGGTCTCGCCGGCCTGGTCGGCGATGCCGACCAACTGGCCCAGCTTTCCGAGGGCCTTGCCGGTCCAGTAGGTGTCCTCGGCGCCGTTGAAGGGGTCGTCGGAGTCGGCGACCTCCTTGATGTGCTCGACGAGCTTGGCGTTGTCCACGCCGTCGCTCTTCGGCATCGTCGGCAGTACGCCGGTGACGTCCTGCGTGGTGCTGAAGGACCCGCCCTCGTGCACCTTCATCGTGCCGCGCGGGGAGACGTACTCGTAGTCGGTGAGCGTGTCGTCCGTGTGCATCCACTGGTGGCGGTAGAGCGCCTGGATGGTGCCGGTCTCCTCGCCCTCTCGGGCTTCGGTCTCCACCTTGTAGGTGGCCTTCATCTTGCCGCCGGGAGCGTCGTAGTCCCAGTCCACCTCGGAGCCGGTGACGAAGCTGAAGGCGTACTTGCGGAAGTCCTCCAGCGCGTCGGCGTTCGGGAGGAGGGCTACGGAGTAGTAGTCCTTGTCGCCCAGATCGGCGCTGATGGTGCTGCCGGAGACGTTCCAGTTCACACCGCTCGGCGCGAAGAGGCCGTAGCTGTTGCCGCCGATGGTCACGCCGAGCACGTTGCCGTCCTCGGTGAACACCTCGGGGGTGGAGGCGGTCTCGATCTCCGCCGCCCCGCCCTCGGCCTGCGCGTACACGTACGGGCTGCCGTGGCCGATGGTGGCGCGGAAGGTGCGGCTGTCGTCCGCCCAGTACGGGGTGACGGTCCAGTCCGACCAGCCGTCGGCCTTGGTGTCGGGCGAGTTCAGGCCGGCGACTCCGAGAGTCAGGTCGGCCTTGTGCGCGTACTCGTACTGGCGGCCCTCGCCGACGATCGCGGCCTCGGTCGGGTGGCCGACCTCCAGACCGCCGGAGACCGCCTGGTAGGTGGCCGGGTGCGCGTACATCGGCTGCGAGTGCGGCACCTCGGGGTCGCGCTTGAACACCAGCGAGGACCACCAGTCGTTGGTGGGCACGGGCTGGTCGGCGACGCGCTCGGTGAGCTGCGGCTTGAGCGGGTTGCCCGCGCTGTCCTCGGGCCCCTTGGTGCCCTCGGGCCGGGTGTCGGAGTAGCTGCCCTGTCCGACCGGTACCTCGGCGGCTGCGTTCGCCGAGCCCGGAAGGAGGCTGACGCCTGCGACGGCCGTCGCGGCGGCGGTCACCATCAGCGCGACGCGTCGCGCGGGACGGGCCCGTCGGGAGCTCTGGCGTGCCGGACCGTCGCTGCTGGGCGTGCCGGGCGGTTGTGGTCTCACGTGTCGCACCTCGTGGCTGTGGGGAGAGGGAACGTCCGTTGGACGGGGGGTTCGTGGGGTTCTGAGAGCGCTCTCAGAAGTGAACTTGGTCTGAACCTAGAAGCAGGCAAAATCAGTGTCAATACTTCGCGCAGGGCTCGCGAACTCCGGTCAGTACCGGGTATATCCGCCCGGCCATTGCCGCCGAACAGCGCCGCGGGCAACCCGCACCACGGCGTACGCCCCTCGCCGACCGGTCAGAATGTGCCGCCAACTGGCCGCGGGTGTACGGTAGTTGTAGCTTCGTACGATATTCCCGCCCACGAATGCACGTTCGCGCCCCGGCGCACGCTGTACTCAGCACGAGGGCAACGAAGCCCTCCGGGGCGGTCACGGGCGCCCCCGCCGACAGCGAAGGGGCCCACCGGTCCAGTGAACATCGACCACGCTCACGACGCACTGCTGATCGTGATCGCCGCGCGTGTGTGCATCGGCGACGGCCGGCGGGAGCCGGTGCACCTGTGGCACACGCGAACGACACGGGAGGCGGAGCTGTGACCGAGGAGATCCCGCCGAGCGGCGGGCGGACCGCGCGGGCGACACTGCCCGCCCTGCTGCCCCTGGACTTCCGGGCGTTCCACCAGATGCAACGGCCCGCCTACGTGCGCTGGGCCGAGTACAAGCTGGGCAACCGGTCGGACGCCGAGGAGGCGGTCGACCAGGCCTTCGTCGAACTCGCCGAGAACTGGCCCCTCGTGCTCCGCCACGAGAAGCCCGCCGCCTACGCCTGGACGGTCGTCAAGCACCGCACCATCGACGCCGGCCGGGCCGGCCGACGCCGCCGAGGGCTCATCGACACGGCCGCCTTCGAGACCGTGGCACTGCACCGAGCGACCGATCCTCTGGGGCAGCTGGAGGACAGCCTCGCCACCTACGCGGCCATCCGCTCGCTCCCCGAGCGCCAGCACGACGTCATCGTGCACCGTTACTGCCTGGGCCACTCCGTCTCCGAGACCGCCGACATCCTCGGCATCAGCGAGGCGGGAGTCCGCTCGACGGCCCGCTACGCCAAGAAGAACCTGGCCCGCGCCCTGCAGCAGGAAGGTGTGACCGATGGTCTCGCGGACTGACTGCGTGGAGCGCGCCCTCGCCGACGCCCGGCTGCGCCGACAGCCCTACTCGGCGACGGAGACGGACACCGCGGAGCTGCGCGTGGCCGCCCGGGTCGCCGACCGGATCCTGAACGGCACCCTGGACTTCGAGGAGCTGATGGCCCCCGACCGCGGTCGGGACGGCACCCCGCAACCGCCGGACGAGCGCTCGGCGGACGCCCAACTCCGGGACATCTCCGCCGCGTTGGCCGGAGGCGGGGGCGCCCAGGCCGCCGAGGGCCTGCGCGCCCTGTGCCGGGTCGTCGTCGGTCGCGACGGCGCACCGCACGAGTTGCAGTGCTTCCTCGCCCAGCGCCTCCTGGAACCGGACGGCGCACGGGTGCTCGGCTGCGTACTGCACCTCGCGGGCCGCGACAGCGCCCAGTTCTGGTGGCAGTTCGCAGCCGGCGCGGGCGACTGGATCGCCACGTACTGCCTCCGCCTCCACCACCTGTCGATGGGTGAGACGGTCGAGGCACGCTTCTGGGCCCGCCAGACCGCCTCGACCGATCTGCTCCGGGAAGCGGTCAACGACTGCGACGGCACCCTGCGCGTGCTCAGCGCCCTGTGCCGCGACCACCCCACCACCACCGCACTGGTCAACGCCCTGCTCGACTACGTCCCGGACGCGGTCACCTTCGAGGAGGAGTTCGACCTCCCACTGCCGGACGCCGACTTCGCCGCCCACATAGAGCAGTTGGAGGAGAACCTCCCCGCGCGCGTCGCGTAGTGCCCGCAGCCACGACGGGCGCCGCGGGTGAGGCGCCCGTCGTCCCTTCACCGCACCGAGGAACGACCGGTCGGTCGAGCAACTCCCGCTGACCGCACCGCAGTCGGCGACGGGCGGCACTCCCGCGTCCGGTCGCCGACCCGACGGAGGAGAAACCCGGATGACGCAGGAAGACACGAAGACGACGACCGCAGCGGCGGAGCCCGGCCGGAGCTGGGCAGCGGCACCGCGATCGAACAGCTGGTGCGCGCGGCCGAGGGCGACCTCGAACTCTCCGCGCTGCCGGGAGAGGTGGACGAGGGCGACAGCGAGATCGGCGTACATCCGCGGACGGGCGCACCGCAGGTGACCTTCCTGCCGCCGACGGGATGAACTCCGCCTAACCCACGGGCCGGGGCACGGGCCGGGATCGGGCTGACCGGGCACGGACTGGGCTTGCCCGGACTGGCCTGGCCCGCGGGCCGGGCGGGGCGAACTCGCGCTGCGAGGCGGCCGGTTCGCCGTCCACAGCCGGTGGATATCTTTCAGCGCTTGCGCAAGCCGTCCCGGTGGACACGACTCCGTGGACACGACTCCGAGGCACCGGCCCGTGGAGCACGGCTCCGTCGACCCCGGCTAGGTGGCCGCCGGCTCGGTCTCCGCGGGTCCGATGGACTCGGGTCCGATGGACTCGGGCCCGATGGCCGCAGAAGCCCGATGGCCGCCGACTCGGTGAAGGCGGCGGAGGCGTGCGAGGTGAGCGCGCCCCTGCGGGCTCAGCGAGCGGCGGCGTCCGCACGGTCCAGCAGCTTCCGGCCCTGCCGCTCGGGGAACGGCCGGGCCAGCACCTCTCCGTCGCCGCTGCCGACGGACATCACCCCGACCAGCCTCCCCGTTCCCCGCTCGGAGTCCAGATCGCGCAGCCAGGGGCCGCCGCTCGCGCCCTGCGTCAGCTCGTCGCAACCGGTGAGCAGCAGGCCGCCGACGTTGGCGGTGTGCGCGGTCGCCTCGGTCAGCACCTCCACCTCGCCGGCACAACTGGCCAGCGGAGGACGGCCGTTCGACGGGTTGACCGGGTAGCCCAGCGGCACGACCTCGCCCTCCCGGCCGATCGGCTCGAAGTCCAGCGTGTTCGCCCCGTAGGTGTCCCTGATGCTGCGGCCGTCGCGCTTCTCGACCGTCACGAACGCGTAGTCGTACGGGAGTATCTCGGCGAGCGTCCGCTCGGCGTCCCAACCCGACGGGGTGTGGAAGGCCAGCACCCGCCACCCCTCGTCGAGCGCCTGCTGGGGTCCGACCCGGTCGTACTCGGGCGCGAACCAGGCCCGTACCGGTTCCCGCGGGCTGTCCGGTGCGGTGACGCAGTGGGCCGCCGTCGCCACCACACTGCCGCTGGGCGAGTCCACTATCGCGCCGGAGCAGGCGCCGTACTGCCCGTCCCCCAGCTCGGTGACGAGTTTGCCGACCGTCGCCACCGTGCCGCCGCCGTGGGCGGGACGCGCCCGTGCCGCGGTCGCCTCGGCGGTCTCCACCAGCGCGGCTCGCGGTCCGGACGCCACCAGCAGCCCCATGGCGGTGACACTCGCGAGAACCGCCACCACCGCCCGTCCCCGCCAACCGGCGCCCTGTGGGCCGCGCAACCCCCGCGGTCC
>NZ_JAELVF020000001.1:1900873-1910549 GCF_018101125.2 Streptomyces tardus
CCGTGCGGCCCCCGCAACTCCGGCACCCCGCCGGAATCCCGCGACCGCAGTCCGCGTATCCCGCGTATGCGCCGTGTCTCCTGCGGCCCCTGCGGCCCCTGTGCCCCTTGCGCCCCTTGTGCCCTGCCTGCGTCCTGCGCGGCGGGTGCGTCACCCGCGGCTGCGCCCGATATCTGCCCCGTCCCCGTGGCGCCGTGCTGTTCGGTGCTCCGCCGACCACGCTCAGGTGTGCCCGCGCCGTGGTCCGCCGCAGAGGCGGAGCCGTCCCGTCCTGCACCGCTCGGCGTCTCGTCGGCGGGGCGGCTGCGAGCCGGAGCCGCCGCCGACCGTGCCCCGATGCCCAGTCGCGCGCGTATGCCCCGGAGGATGCCGGGGCGGTCGCGCGGAGGTATCCCGGACGCTCCCTGCGAGCTCGTGTCTGGCTGCATTGCTCCACGCTCGGCTCGCACGCCGCCACCGGCCACCGGCGGCCGACCGACCGGGTGTACGCCACGCTGCGTGCCCGTCCGCCGCTCCCGGCGACCGGACGGCGAACCCGGACGACGACCGGACGGCGAACGCGAACGCGAACGCGGACGACATGCTCCGTTCACACCGCATCGCCGCGACTCGTGCACGCTGCCGCCTGTGGTCGGAGAACCGGGGTGGGTCCAGCTGGCGATGGCGGTGCTCGCCGGCTTCGCCGTGGCCGCTGTCGGCACCCTGCCGGGGTGTCGGGCGCGGTGTTCCTAGAGGGTCACTGCTCGCGCCCGCGCTGGTCGCGCTGAGCCGCCGTCCGGTCAGCGCGGTGACCCCGCTCGCGCTCGCGGCGACGCTCACCACCTCCGTCACCGGGCTCGCCGCGTACAGCGCGCTGGACGCGGCGGGCGTCGGCACCGCCCCCGCCGCCCCGTTCCGGGACATCGGACTGGCGCTGGGCGTGGGCGGCCTGGCCGGCGGACTTCTCGGGGCTCGCCTCCAACACCGCGTAGGCGAAGGGGCGTTGCTCACCCTGCTCGGCACCGTCGCCACCGCCACTGCGCTCACCCACCTGCTCCGCGGCTGACCACCCCCACCGCGGGCAGCCCGGCCTGTCGCAAGCCGCACCGCCGTGGGCCCGAGGAGCGCGGGCCGCCCAGGAGCGCCCGGCTCGAGCGCCCGTACGTCGATCGCACGGGCGCGCCGCAGCCCCGCCCACCCGGCTGTGTCGTCCCTCACGACGACGCCCCGGCTGCGTACGGCTGCGCCTACCATCCGGAGGGACGAGCGACAGCCACCGAGCTCCACGCACCGCAACCCGACCCACGACCCACGACCCGCAACACCGGCACCCGCACCGGCACCGGCACCCGTACCGTCCGCCGCATGCCGTCGGACCGCCGCCGCCGCGCCGGGCGCCGTAACCGCAACTCGACGAGGAGAGTGCCCCGTTGACCCCCACCACCGCAGCCGGCAGCTACTACGAACGCGTCGGTGAGCTGCGGTTCAAGCCGACCGCGCACGCGGGCGGTGCCTGGGCCGACGACGAACAGCACTTCAGCCCGGTGGGCGGTCTGATCGCCCACGCGATCGAGCAGCACGTCGCCGACTCCCGCCCGGGCAGCGGCCTCGCGGTGGCGCGCATCAGCTACGACATCCTCGGCCGCATCGCGCTCGACGAGTGCGAGATCACCGTGGAAACCATCCGCCCCGGCCGCACCATCGAACTGCTCGAAGCCGTGCTCAGCATCGGGGGCCGGGCCGTGACCAGGGCCCGCGCCTGGCTGCTGACCTCGCTCGACACCTCCTCGGTCGCCGACAGCTCCGTGGAACGCCTCGCCCCGCCCGAGGAGTTCGAGCCCTGGCCGATGGACGAGCTGTGGCCGGGCGGCTACATCGGCTCGGTCGAGGTCCGCCGCCGCGCGGGCGCCGTTCCGGGCCGGTCGGCCGCCTGGATCCGCACCCCGCTCGATCTGGTGGCGGGCGAACCGAGCGGCGCACTCGCGTCGTACCTCGCGCTGGTGGACACCGCGAACGGCATCGCGGTGCGTCAGTCGCCCACGGAGTGGATGTTCCCGAACACCGATCTGACCGTCCACCTGCAGCGGCAGCCGAGCGGCGACTGGACCGGGCTGGACACCTCGGTCAGCTTCGGGCCCGACGGCCACGGCGTCACCAGCACCGTGCTGCACGATGTGCACGGCCCGGTCGGCACGGCGGCGCAGATCCTCACCGTCCGCCCGCTGCCCGGCAGTTGAGCCCCGGTGACTGCGCCCCGGCGATTGAGCCCCGGCCGCCCGTCGGACAGCTCCTCGGACAGCTCGTCGGGCGTGAACGGCGCGGATGCGGGCATCCGAACCGTACGCGTCGGCCGCGCGGAGTGGCGCAGTCGTCCCGTCGCCCGGACGGTCCGGGTGGCCGGAACCGCGGCGACCCGTACGGAGCCGGACGCGGACGTACGCTGACGGCGGACCCCGCGGGTCCCGTACGGACCCGCGAGTCCCGTACACCCAGGCCCCGAGCGGGGGCCGGGCTTCCGACCAGGGAGGAGAGAGCATGAGCGGCGAGATGTGGACCTTCGTCGGTGTCGCCGGCGTGGCCGTGGTGGTCACCGTCGTCGCCGTGATCGTCCTCTTCGCACGGCTCCTGCGCGCGCGCAGGATGCTCAGCGACGCCGGCATCCCGCTGAGCAACAAGCTCACCTTCTGGGGCGCGATCGCCTATGTGATCTCCCCGGTCGACCTGCTCCCCGACCCGATCCTGCTGGACGACATCGGGGTGCTGCTGCTCGCGCTGCGAAGTCTGCACGGCGCCGCGGAGGCCGCGGGCCTCACCGGCGGCCGAGAGCCGGGCGAGGGGAAGCGTTCCGGTGAGGGGAAGCGCCCCGTCGACGGGAAGGCCTCCGACCGCGCCGGGGCGTCCGGCTCCTCCAAGTCGCTGCGTTCTGGGCGGCGTTCCTGATCCACTAGGCGCTCCGGATTTCCGGCCGCCCTCCGCGTTCCCGACTCCCCGGACGGCTGCGGCGTCGGCTGTCCCGACTCCTTCCCGATAGCATGCTCACGCCAATCCGAGCAGCGCATCGAGGCGCGAGAACGTCGTTTCCGGGGGACGCCGATGAGCAACGCGTACGGACCGCCACCCGGCCACTTCGGCCCGCCCGGCGGTCCTCCGGGCCCTCCGGGACCGCCTCCCGGACCCCCCGGGCCTCCCGGCGCCGGCCACTTCGGCCCTCCGGGCCCGCCGCCCGGCCTGCCCGGACCGCCGATGCCGCCCGGGGGCCCGTACCGGCCGCCCGGCAACAGCAGCAGCACCGTGGCCGCACTGGTCTGCGGCGGTCTGGTGCTCACCCTGCTCGCGGTGCTGGGGCTCGGTTTCGTCGCGGGCTGGTTCGACGACGACAAGAACAAGAACGACGACCGCGCCTCCTCTGAAGCCGCCTCGGACGGCGCCTCCGACGGCGAATCCGAACGGCGCGGACGCGACCCCGGCGCCGGCGGCTCGGACGACAGCGCCGGCGCGGACGCGGACGCGGATCCGGACGGCAGTACCGGTTCCGGCGGCTCCGCCGGCAGCGGCCGGAACCGGCCCGCACCCGACCCGTCCGCCTCGGCCTTCCAGCGCGTCAAGGCGGGCAACTGCCTCACGGTGTACGACACCGGCCGTGGCGGGAGCGGCTCCGTTGCCTGGAGCAGCGACACACCGCCCGCCGCCGTCGACTGCTCCAGCACCGACGCGCTGATGCACGTCTCGCGCGTCACCAGCAGTGCGAGCAGCTGTGCGACCGGCACCGACAAGGCGTGGTGGTCCTACAACGGCGCCGACGGCTCCAGCACGGTCCTCTGCCTGACCCGGCAGTACCACAAGAACTACTGCCTGCTCGGCACCCAGAACGGTTCCGGGCAGTCCGCCACCGTCCGGATCGGCCAGCTGACCGCCGTCGACTGCAAGGCGAAGAAGGTGCCGAAGCCGTACAACCAGGTCATGCGCATCACCGGTGTCTACCGCGCCACCGCGGGCACCGACGCCAACAGCTGCGTACGCGCGCAGGGCGACCAGACCCTCTACTACGCGTGGAAGGTCAACGAGGGCAAGACGCTGCTCTGCACGATGATCTACCGGGGCAGCTGACCTTTGGCCGGCCCCGGGCCCGGGGCCGACCGGACGGTGAAGTCCTGCCCGTGGGACGGGACTCCACCTCCGCGCGCTCGACCGCGGTCGACGTGCGCACCGCGCGGCTGCCCGCGCGGCGCGCACCCACGACTACCGGCGCGGTTCGCCCTGCGGCCAACCCCCGTAGGGGACGGTGATCAGCTCCATGTAGTGACCGGACGGATCGGCGAAGTACACACCGCGTCCGCCGTCGTTGTGGTTGATCTCGCCCGGGTGCTGCTTGCGCGGATCGGCCCAGTGCTCGATCCCGCGCGTCCCGATCAGCGCGTACGCCGCCTCGAACTCCGCGTCCGAGACGAGGAAGGCGTAGTGCTGCGGCGTGATGTCCGCCTCGGGGACGGTGGCGAAGTCCAGCGTGACGTGGTTGCTCAACTGCACCGCGAGGAACGGGCCGAACTCGACCGGAGCGGCGAGCCCCAGCAGCTCCACGAAGAACTCGGCAGACTCCCGGCGATCCCGGGAATGAACGATCGTGTGATTCAACTCGACTGGCAAGGGATGCCTCCAACAGGCAACTCCCGACACCTCCATGCCTCGCCCGGTCGGCGACCGACACGCGATGTCCCCACCATGCTAGACCGCCGTCGGTGCGCGACGCCGGTGAGTTTCGGCCCCACCCGGGCCCCAGCGCTCCCCACGCGACGTGGGGCCGTACGCGGCGTGGGGCCGGCGAGCATCTGTCGCTCACCGGCCCCACGGCCTCACTGCGGTGGTTCAGCGCTTCTGTACTTCCGCGCTTCCGAGGTCGCGCGCGGTCGCGCTTTCAGCGGTTGTGCGGGCGGTGCTCAGCCCAGGGCGGCGCGGATCGCCGGGAGGTAGCCCTCGCGGTGGCCGGCCGGGTTGGGGTGGTAGGACTCGTTGAGCTTGTCCCACTCCAGGCTGGTGACCCACTCGGAGCCGCCCGAACACAGCGAGTGCGGGTCGAACGCCGGGCGCGGGTCGAGGTAGCTGAAGCCCGCGGCCTCGGCGCGGCCGGAGATCACCGTCGCCAGGGTGTCGGCGGCGCTGTTGAGCGCGGCGCGCTCGGCGTCGCTGAGGCCGAGGATGCCGCAGTCTCCACCGATCGTGTACAGCCGCGGGTAACCGACCACGACCACCTTGGCGTTGGGCGCGGCGCTCTTGATGCCGGCGTACGTCTGGTCCAGCGCGGCCGGGAGGGCGTTGGTGGCCGCGGCCTTGGCCGCCTCGACGCCCGCCAGGCAGTCCGCGTCGTCGATGGTGAGGATGCAGTTCTTGAGCACCTCGACGAAGCCGACGTCGTTGCCGCCCGCCTGGACGGAGATCCTGGTGGTGTCGGCGGTCAGCTGCGGCACCTGCGTGGTGAGCAGGTCTGCGGCGGTGGCGCCTGAGCAGGAGGCCTCGACGAAGTTCATCGAGGGGTTCTCGGCCGCGTACAGCCGGGAGTAGGTCAGCGGGCCGCGGCGGCACTCGTCGTCCGGGTTGTCGTACTCACGGGTGCCGGGGGCGGTCGCGTAGGAGTCGCCGAGCGCCACGTACTTCTCCGCGGCTGCGGGGGCGGGCTCGCCGGCGACCGCTGCGGGAGCCGCCAGAAGCCCCGCGGCGACGGCTGTCAGCGCCGCGGCGGCGACGAGCATCTTTCTTGGAGAACGCATCGAGTTCCCATTCATTGAGGGGGGTTGAGAAGAAGAGCATCCAAGAGATAGCAGGCGTGCGGGTGTTGCACAGGGGAAGCGGTGAAAAATACGTACTCCCGTTCGCGTTTCGTCGACGGAATGCCGCGCTCCGGTGTCCCGCACGCACAGTTGGCCGCCGTACACCCCTTTTGTGTTGGCGGCACCACGGATCGCGGCAGCCGCTCCGGGCCCCGCCCGCGCACGGCCCGTTCGCCTCCCCCGGAGGTGCGGGCGGCGACTGCGCGCCCAACGGACGGGTTCGCAGCCGCTACCCGTCGAACTGCCCGCCCCGGACGCCGTGTTCACCTCGCGCACGGCGGCGCTGCCGTGCGAAGTGAACACGGGGCTTGCCCTCAGACGAGCTCGTGCTTGTGGAAGAGGTTGCTGCGTCGGTCGCCCGCACTCCCGGAGGCGAAGCCCATCACCAGCCGGACCTGGCCGCCCGAGGTCCGCTGGATCGCCAGGCCCTCGGGCTCGCGGAAGACCAGCGTGCCCCCGGCCTTGGTCAGCGTCGGCCCCTGCACCTTCTTCCCGGTGTTCAGGTCCACGGTCGTGAGGTAGGTGTTTCCGGGCGCGGGGTTGGAGCCCGAGTAGGCGTTGCCGACCATGAAGTAGGCGTATCTGCCGTAGACCGCGTATCCCTGCATCGTGCCGGGGACCGACGGCTGCGGAAGGTCCGCCAACGGCTCGGCGAAGTTGCCCTGCTGCGCGGCGGCGAGGTCGTACAGCGCGAGGTGCTTGGCGCCGCTGCGGTGGTACCGGACCGCCAGCCGGCCGCTCACCGGGTCGATGGAGCAGGTGTGCTCGCTCGCACTCGAGACGGGGGTGAGCTTCGTCAGCTCGGCCGAACCGCTCGACAGCGTCTTGCCGTCGGTGAATTTGAAGCGCGCCAGCCGTCTGCCGTAGCCGTTGCCGTTCGCCTCCACCTCGGTCCACAGATAGGTCTCCGAACCCACGCCCTGCGCCGCGAACGCCACTCCGTGGCCGAAGCCGTTGAGGTGCATGTGGCCGGTCCGCGTGCCGGTCGGGCTCAGTCTCGTCACACAGAGATGCCCCAGCGCGCTGTCGGTGCCGTCCCTGCGCTGCACCACGTAGAGCCGGTGGTTGACGGTGTCGAAGCTGATCGACTGCTGCACGGTGGTGCAGTGCAACTGCTTGTGCCGGTAGATGTCCGGCGACGGCTTCGTCAGGTCGAAGCGGGGCGAGGCCGGCACCTCCGCACGCACCGCCTCCGCACGTGCGCCGTCAGCCGCAGGAGCTTGGTCCGCCCGCGCCCGGGACACCGACCAGGCACTGCCCGCGACGCCCGCGAGCACCGCGCCTCCCGCCAGTCGCAGGGCGTTCCGCCTGCTCCGGGCCTCGCCCGAACCGATCTGTTCCGTCATCTCCAACTCCCCCGTCGCGCAAGCCGCCGGACCACCTCCACCCCGTTCCCCGCCCGCTTCGGATCAACCCTCCCGCTGCCCAACCCGGCCGGTACCGGCCGCCGCGCACACCGACCCCGCCACGAGCGGCAGCCACACCGGCCCATGACCCGGCCCCGCAACTCACGGCCCGATGCGATCCGATCCGACTGCCCGAGAAAATATCGGGCCACAACACCTTTCGACAGCGGAACGCGAAGAGACAAGAGCCCCCACGGTTCTCCCTTCAGTGGATCGGAATGCTCTGACATCCAGAGCTTCCGGTCGCCCGGAAAACCTGCTGTAGTGGTGTGCTCGGCGAGAGGCCGGAAACGAAATCACTTACCGATACACGAAATAGGTTCCTCCTCCGCCACCAACTTCCATACGCAGCAAGAGCCGTCCGCGACCGCACCGTGAAACCGGAACAGTCGTCACGGAATTCACCGAAACAGGAGGCCGTACGCGTGAAGAGGGCAACCATCACCGTCTGCGCGCTGGCATTGGGAGCGCTCAGCCTCACCGCGCCCACCGCGCAGGCCGATCCCACGGTCCCGGACCATGCGGTCATCACCTGCCAGAGCGCCAGCATGTACACCAACTACGACAGCGCCAACGGCCCGGTGGGGCTCAAGCGCACGCTCGAAAAGGGCAACAAGGTGGGCCACACACGGGGCGCGCACCCGGTCTACAACGGCTGGGCGGCGATATTCGACTTCGGCCCCAATGACTGGGGATTTGTCCGTGTCGAATGCCTTGGCGGCTTTGGTTCCTGGTGATCCCGGAAGAATCTCCGAAACGGAAGGATGACCGATGAAGCGAAATGCGTTGCTCGCCACCGGTGCTCTTGCGTCCTCGCTGGTAATGGGAGTCACCCTCCTGACCACTCCGGCGACCGCAGCCGTGGCACCCGAAGGACTTTCGGTGGGCGCGACCGCCGAACGCAAGACGGTCTGCGCGGAGGACCTCTTCGTCCGCGCCACCGCCCCCCACGGCGCCTGGATCGGGACGCTGAAGAAGGGCCAGACCTTCCTGGTCGAACAGCCCGGCGGCAACTGGGTCTACGGCTTCGCCTACGGCGACATCAACCGCCGCGGCTGGGTCCAGAACGGCTGGTTCTGCTGAACCTCCCGTCCCGACACCGCTGCTGCGTGGCGCCCGACCCGGGCCGGGCGCCACGCCTTCGAGGAGGCGCGACGCCGGCCACCGGCCTGCACAGGTGTGCGGCGGGGCCTCAGCGCGGCGGGTCGGGGGCGAAGCGGTCGAAGTCCGGCCGCTCCATCAACAGGCCCTCGCGCTGCAGCAGTTGGGTGGCGCCGGTGGCGAACTGCGGTGTCTCGGCCGCCCGTCGGAGCCAGCCGTGGGGCGTCGGGTCGCTGCCGCACAGTGCGCGAAGTGCCGCGGATTCCGCCAACAGCTGGGTGAGCAGGGCGTGTTGGTCGGTCTGCGGACGCAGCGTGCCGTCCGACCGGCCGAGCAGGCCGCGGGCGTTGACGTAGAGGTACGCCCCCTCGGGAGCCGGGCGGCTGCCGTCCGGCCGGGCGACGGGCACGGCCCCGGAGGGCAGGAACACCCGCCGGTAGTTGGGCACTTCGGTGGAGTCGACGAGCGCGAGCTGGTCCGGGTCCAGCCAGGTCAGCAGCATCGAACCGCAGGTGCCCGGGGCGAGGAAGGGCGAGGCGGCCACGTAACCAACCCGGCTGACGTGGCCGGAGAGTCCGACCGCCAGCCCCTGTGCCAGGACCGGTTCCATCGGAACCGTGCGGGAGACCCCGGCGGCACGTGCGAGCTTGTGACTCAGCTGCGCCGGCGAACCGTTGGAACCCACGGCCAGCACCGGCACCCGCCCGGCTGCCACCGGGTACGAGGGGTCCAGCGGGTGCAGCAGCTCCCCGTCGAGCAGCGTCGGCGAGGTGACCGGACGACCGGGATAGCAGAGCGGCTCCAGCAGCGGTACGGGACCGAAGTCGCGTACGTGCACGGACCCGGGAGGCGTCAACCGCCCGTCGGCGACGGCTCGTTCACTCACCGGGACGCTCCTCGGAGTACGGCGTCGGAGCCGCCTGCGGCTGGCCGGGCGGGGGCTGCACCGGCGGGTGCGGCGCGATGTACGGCCGGGGCGGAGTCCCCTGCGGCGCGGGTGGCGGCCCGTGCGGAGGCGGTCCGTGCGGCGGCCCGTGCGGCGGGTACGGAGGCGGACCGGCGTGCGGAGGCGGCGACTGCCACCCGCCGGCGACGTACGGCGCCTGCCCCCAGGAGCCGGACGAGACCGACGGGCCCCGCGAACCGGACGAACCCTGCGAACCGGGCGGACCCTGCGGACCCCACGAACCCGGCTGGCCCGACGGACCCGACGGGCTCTGCGAACCCCACAGGCCCTGCGGACCCCACGACCCCGACGGACCGGAACCGTACGGGTCCGGACCGTGGCCCCCTTGGCCGGGGCCCGGCGGGCGCGCACCGGGGTCGTATGGCGGCGCGTACGGCGAACCGTACGGGCGGGGGTACGGC
>NZ_JAELVF020000001.1:1910598-2012988 GCF_018101125.2 Streptomyces tardus
GTAGTAGAGCGGGCGCGGCTGGGAGGCTCTGGTCGTGTACGGGCTGCCCAACGGCCGCTGCTCCAGCAGCCGTTCGAGCAGCGCGCCCTCGCGCTCGGTGAACTCCGCGACTGCGATCAGCGCCGCACGCGAACGAAGCAGTGCCAGCGCCGTCGCGGTGTTCTGGTACTCCTCGACGATCCTCGCCGCCGCGCTGCCGCGTTCGCGGCGGGCCGCGTCACGGGCCGCCCAGCGCGTGCTCATCGAGCCGAGCCCGTACGCCTCCTGCGGTGTGAGCCAGCCCTGGGCCGCGTAGTGCGGAAGCACCGAACGCACCGTGCGCAGCAGCTTGTTGCGCTGACGCACGGAGAGCCAGATCAGCCCGCCGCAGAGCGGAGCCATCAGCAGCGCGTACGCGGCCAGGAAGAGGAAGCCGTTCAGCGAGGCGGTGCCGTTCCACAGCGCGT
The DNA here is from genome assembly GCF_018101125.2 of Streptomyces tardus. GTDB lineage: Bacteria > Actinomycetota > Actinomycetes > Streptomycetales > Streptomycetaceae > Streptomyces > Streptomyces tardus. Next base: position 1,911,045 of record NZ_JAELVF020000001.1, read on the forward strand.
GCAGCCCGATCGCACCGAGCAGCCCGAGCAACGGGTAGAGCACGCGCGGCAGTCGGCGGTCGGCGGCGCGGGTGGCGGCGAGTCCGAAGCCGAGCCCCGCCATGATGGTGAAGAGCGGGTGGGCGAACGGCGACATCAGGATGCGCACGAAGAAGGTGGTCGCCGTCGCCGACACCGTGTCGACGCCGTACTCCTGGTCCTCCCCGTAGGCGCTGCCGATGTAGAGGATGTTCTCGGTGAAGGCGAAGCCGGTGGCGACGACCCCGGCGACGACGATCCCCGACAGCAGGCCGGTGAACTGGCGCGGGCGGTGCAGGAAGAGCAGCAGTATGGCCGCGACCTTGGCCAGTTCCTCGGTGATCGGGGCGACGAACACCGCCCCCACGAAGTCCGCGTCGGTGTCGGGGCTGGTGATGACGGTGCTGGTCAGCCACTCGGTGGCGAAGGTGTTCGCCACCACCGCGACCAGGGTGGCCGTGCAGGCGCCCCAGGCGAAGGCAAAGGCCAGGCTCCGCCAGGGAGTCGGCTCGATCCGGTCCAGCCAGCGGAACCCGGTGATCAGCAGCGGCACCGGGACCACGGCGAGCAGCAGCCCGATGAGAAAGCCCTCGGTGCCGGTCTCGGCGCGCACGATGAGCAGGATCGCCAGTCCGCACACGGCGAGCGCCCCGCCGACCGCCGCGGCGCGCACCCGGCGGTTGTACCACCAGGCGGTCCAGCGACCGCGGCCCTGGGCCCCGCCCGGTGCGGAGGTGTCCGGCGGCTCGTCGGGCGGGCCGGCCGGAGCGTGCGCGGGCAGTGGTGTCGGCGCCGCGGCGTCGGCCGCAGCGGAGTGCGGGAAACCGGGCGCTGCGGAGGACGTGGAGGAGCGCTCCCCCGGCAGTGCTGAGTCGTCGCGCACGTGATCGACCCTAAAGGAACGCGCCGTTCACGGCACCAGGGTCTCCGCCCGCACTTCCGCGGGAGCGGCCCGGCGGGACTGCACCGCGGACTGCACCGCGGACGGCACCGCGGACGGCACCGCAGGCGGCAGTACGGCAGGCACGGCGGCAGTACGGCAGGCACCGCGGCAGTGCGGTCGGCAATGCGGTCGGCAATGCGGCAAAACGCTACGGGCGGCGGCGGAACAGCAGGTCGTGCACCCTGTGGCCCTTCCTGATCCCCTGCCCCTCGAAGCGGGTCTGCGGACGGTGCTCGGGACGGGCCGCGAAGCCGCCGTCCTCCTGGGTGTTCTCGAAGTCGGGGTGGGCGCTGAGCACTTCGAGCATCTGCTCCGCGTACGGCTCCCAGTCGGTCGCGCAGTGCAGTACCGCGCCGGGCGCGAGCCGGGTGGCGGCGAGGTCGAGGAACGGGGTCTGGACGAGCCGCCGCTTGTTGTGCCGCTTCTTGGGCCAGGGGTCGGGGAAGTAGATCCGCAACCCGGTCAGGCAGCGCTCCGGCAGCATCTCGCGCAGCAGGATCAGCGCGTCTCCATTGGCCACCCGTACGTTGGTCAGGCCCTGGAGGTCGGCGAGCCGCAGCAGGTTGCCCTGCCCGGGGGTGTGCACGTCCACGGCGAGCAGCCCGGTCTCCCGGTCGGCGGCGGCCATCTGCACGGTGGCCTCGCCCATCCCGAAACCGATTTCCAGCACGACCGGGGAGCCGGCGGGGAGGGTGGCGAAGAGCTCGTCGAGGTCGAGCACCCGCGAGCCGTCGATGTCCAAGCCCCAGGTCGGCCAGAGTCGCAGCAGCGCCTCTCCCTGGGCCTTGGTCACCCGGCTGCGGCGCGGCTCGAAGGTACGGATCGGGCGCAGCCGGCCCGCGGCGGGGTTGGCGGCGGGCCCGGCACCGGGCTCGAACATCGGGGAAGCGGAGTTCTCGGACACAGTCACCGGATTCTACGGGGCGGGTTCGGGCGGTGTGCCGTGGGCGTGCTTCTCCGCCGGCGGAGAAGCAGCGGGGGACGCGCTCCGTGCCTCCAAGGGCCCGAATCCACAGGCCGGTATCCACAGGCCGGTATCCACAGGCTGAATTCACAGGCCCGAATCCACAGGGCTCCGCAAAGGGAGTCTGTGGACACCGCCTCCGGACGCAGCGGCGCTGCCCGCCGCCTCCCGGTGGGGAGACGACGGGCAGCGCGGGATTCCTGCCGTGGGTCGGGCTGCCGGCTACAGCGGCTTGACCCGGATGTCGCGGTAGGAGATCACATCGGTCGTGCCGTGCACCTGGAGTCCGAGGTACCCCGAGGCGAACCGGCGGCCGTCGGTGCCGGGGTCGTCGTCCCTGGCGGGGACGAAGCTCTGACCACCGCTGTTCTGGAACTCGTTGATCAGTTCACCGTTGCGGTAGATCTCGTACTTCTGGTTCACCACCCGGACCTCGTAGTCGTTCCAGGTGCCCTTCGGCGTGACGCCCGAGCCGGCGAGGCCGACGCGGTCGAAGCCGTAGACCGAACCGGTCTTGTACATGTCGCCGGTCGGGCTGTCGTTGATCTGGATCTCGTGCCCGTACTTGATCGCGACCCACTCGGGCCGCTCCTCCTCCGGGTGATCGTGCGGCTTGGGGAAGCGGACGAACGCACCGGCGTTGGCATGACCGTCAGCAGGGGCGTCGTCGCGCCACTGGAACTTCAGCGAGAAGTCGTCGTAGCGGCGCTCGGTGAACCAGAGCATGCCCATGCCCTCGGTCTCCGTGCTGCTGGTGATCGCCCCCTCCTCCTCGTTCAGGAGGAACTCGCCGCCACCGACCTGCTCCCACGGCGCGAGGGACTCCTCGGTGCCGTCGAAGATCTTGCGGTAGCCGTCGGTGTTGCCCGGCGTGCCGATCCCGGAGTCCTTGGCCGCCTTGCTGATGGCGTCGTGCTCGCGCTGGTCGATCACCTTCTCCTTCAGCAGCTTGTCCAGCGCCTCCTTCACGTGCTTGAGGAAGAGCGCCTGGGAGGACCAGTCCTTCTCGTCCTCGATCCGCTCGTTGATCCGGCACCGGTTGTCGGTGATGCGGTTGGGGATGCCGGTGTCGATCTCGCCGACGAAGACGGTGCCCCGCTCGTCGAACTCGGCGCAGTTGGGCGCCGGTACGCCGCCGCCGCGCGCGATGGTGAACGAGACGCTCTTGGCCTCGGAGGTGTTGCCCGCCTCGTCGGTCGCCCGGTACGCCACGGTGTGACGGCCGATGCGGTCGACGATGACCGAGTCCTTGTACTCCAGGTACGGACCGGAGTCGAGCGAGTACTCGGTCTTGGCGACACCCGACTCCTCGTCCTTCGCGGTGAGGTTCACCGTCGCGCTGGAGAGGTAGGCGCCGCTGGAGTTCTTCTCGCCCTCGACCTTCGCGGTCACCTCGGGCGGGGTGGTGTCCTCGGCCGGCGGCTCGACGATCGTGAACGACTCGCTCGCCGCCTCGGACTGGTTGCCCGCCTTGTCGGTCGCGCGGTAGCGGACCTTGTGGTCGCCCACCTCGTGGACCATCACCGGTGCCTCGTACCGCTGCCACGCGCCGTCGTCGCCGAGCGCGTACTCGATGGTGTTGACGCCGGAGCCCTCGTCGGAGGCGGTGACCGTCACCGTCGCCATGCCGAGGTAGTTGCCGTCCTCGTCCTTCTCGCCGCTGACGGTGGCCGAGGTCTCGGGCGCCTCGGTGTCGTCGGTGGGCGGCGAGACGACCTTGAGCTTCTCGCTTCCTTCCTCCGAGGTGTTGCCCGCCTTGTCGGTGGCGCGGTGGCGCACGACGTGGTCACCGACCTCGTCGATCACGAACGGGTCGGTGTACGGCTGCCATTCGCCGTCCTCGCCGAGCGCGTACTCCACCTTCTCCACGCCGGAACCCTCGTCCGTCGCGTTGAGGGCGACCGTCGCGGAGCCGACGTAGTCGCCGGCCTCGTTCTGGGTGCCGTCGACCCTGGCGGTGACCTCGGGCGGCGTGGTGTCCTCGCCGCCGCCGTCCTCGGTGACCTCCAGCGTGCCCTGCATCTGCCCGTGGCCGGGGATCGTGCAGTAGTAGCGGTACGTGCCGGGGGTCAGGGTGACCGTGGCCGTGTGCTTGCCGCCGTTGGAGTCGCTGGGGTTGGCGAGGATGTTGAGCGAGACGTCGTTGTTGTAGTCGGAGTTGGAGGTGTCGAAGGTGAGGGTGTGCGGCATGTTGGTGGTGTTGCCGGTCGCCTCACTGTTCTCGAAGACGATCTCCGTCTCGCCCGCGACCGCGGTCGTCGGAGCCGTCTTGTAGTCGGTGACGCTGTCGTCCGCGGTCCAGGTCAGCGTCTGCTGGGCGGACGGACCACCGCCCTGCGGCGCGGACGGCTGTATGGCCGCCATCGCCGCGGAGGGCACCAGTCCGACGAGCATCAGCACGGCCGCCGCCAGGGCCGTCCACAGGTGGAATCGGGGCAGTGCGCCCCGTCGCCGGCCTGCGCGGCCGGTGTGTCCGGGCCGGATGCTGGGTGGACGCATCAGTCCCCCTTCCTGACGAGGTCGCCGGCGGCCGGAGTCGGCGCGCCGCCGGTGTAGGTGATCCGCCAGAGCGCGGACTCCTTGTCCGAGGTGAAGAAGCCGCGGCCGTAGTCCAGGACGTACAGCGACCCGTCGGGCGCGAACTTCCAGTCCATGAGGTTGCGGATCTTGCCGTCACCGACCGGGACGATCTTCTTCAACGACTCGGCGTGCACGGGCAGTCCGCCCTTGCCGACGGTCTTCGGGTCGGTGACGACCGCGTGCCGCGGCTGGTCGGAGTCGTAGAGGTCTCCGACGAACCACTTGCCGTCCCAGTAGGCCGGCCACTTGTCGCCGCTGTTGCTGTCGGAGTCGAAGCGGTAGACCGGTCCGTTCATCGCGGCCTGGCCGCCGCCCTTGAGCCAGGGCAGCAGGAACTTCTGCTCGTCCATGTCGTAGGAGGGGACGCCGTCCTCGTCGCGCGGGAAGTCGGGGCCACCGCCCTGCGGGGAGTACCAGATGGTGTTGCCGGTGATGGGCGGCAGGTTGACGAGCCCGTCGTTGTTGGGCGACTCGTTCTTCGGGGCGTCACAGTCGTACCAGTCGCCGGGCTTCTCCGGATCGTCGGCGGCGCGGTCGCGGTAGGGCTGGTTGTTGCCCATGCAGAACGGCCAGCCGTGGTTGCCCGGCTCGGTGATCGCGGCGAAAGTGTCGTACTTGGCCGGGCCCCAGGTCGTGCTCGGCTCCGGGGCGTCCGGACCGACCCAACCGGCGTACAGCGTGTCGGTCTTGGCGTCGACGGAGATCCGGGAGGGGTTGCGCACGCCCATCACGTAGATCTCGCCGCGGGTCTTGCCGCCGCCCTCGTCGGCCTCGTCACCCGTGAAGAGGTTGCCCTCCGGGAGGGTGTACGTGCCGTCCTGCTCGGGGTGGATGCGCAGGATCTTGCCGTTGAGGTTGTTGGTGTTGCCGGAGGTGCGGCGGGCGTCGGCGAAGGAGACGCCCTTGTGGTTCGGCTCCGGGTTGTTGCCCGAGTAACCGTCGCTGAACTGCGAGGAGTTGGTGTCGCCGGTGGCGATGTAGAGGTTGTCGTCGGAGTCCCACGCCATGCCGCCGCCGGCGTGGCAGCAGCTGTGGATCTGCACGTCCCAGTCGAGCAGGACCTTCTCCGAGGAGAGGTCGAGCTTGTTGGTCCGCGGGTCGACGGTGAAGCGCGAGACGCGGCGTTCACCGATGCGCTTGTCGCGGTCGATCTCCGAGTGCGGCGTGTAGTGGAGGTAGATCCAGTTGTTGGAGGCGAAGCGGGGGTCGAGCGCGATGCCGAGCAACCCCTCCTCGTTCTTGGTGAGTTCGTCACCGCCGCCCTTGTTGCCGAAGACGGTGACCGCACCGGCGAGGGAGGCCTTCTCCTCCTTCGGGTCCCAGATGTGGATCTCGCCCTGGCCCTTGCCGACCTCCGGGTCCTCCCAGTCGGTCACCACGGGGGCGTCGGCTGCGGCACCGCCGCGACCGATGTAGAAGATCCGGCCGTCGGGCGCGGTGGCGAGACCGTGCGGCTCACCGATCTGGTCGTGCTCACCGGGCTTGTTGGGCTCGGTCAGCCGCTTGGCCTCGTAGTTGGCGTTGACGGTGGCCTGGCAGTCGCCGCGTGCGATCCGGGTCGTCCACATCAGCGCGCCGCGCAGGTGGGTGCGGAAGTCGGCCTCGGAGTAGCTGGACTCGGTGCCGCCCATGGCGGTGTAGAACGAGCGCCCGCCCTCGTAGTCCTGGCACCAGGAGATCGGGTGGTCGGCGCCGTTGGCGTTCTCACCCGGCTTGTAGCTGTTCTCGCGGACCCGGGCGACGGTGTGCACCTCGCCGGAGGGGTTTTCCTTCCAGTTCAGCCATTTGTCGGACCGCTTCCACTCCAGCGGGAGCTCGGCGGTGGCCGGGTGGTTGCGGTCGCCGACCTCGACGGTGGCGGTCTGCGCGCTGGTGGCCGAGCCCTCGGGACGGGCGCCGATCAGCTCGCCGAACCAGTCGGAGTAGGGCTCGGTGCGGGCCGCGTCGTGGATGCCGAGGAAGCCGCCCCCGGCCTCCATGTACGCCTCCAGGCCCAACTCCTGCTCGCCGTCCAGGACATCGCCGCCACCGGTGAGGAAGACCACGGCGTTGTAGGTGCCCAGGCGGTCCTCGTCGGTGAAGACGGAGGCGTCGTCGGTGGCCTCGATCCGGAAGCGCTCCAGCGCCGGACCGGAGAGCCCGATCTTCTCGATGGCCTCGATCCCGGCGTTGACGACCGGGGACTCCTCGCTGTCCGAGCCGTAAAAAACCAGGACCGCAACATCGTCGCCGCCGGGGGGAGTTGGCAGCGACATCGTTGTCAGTCGCGAGTCCGGGGGCGGTCCCGCATTGGCCGGCGAACCGAGCACACCGGTGAGCATCGCCCCGGACAGCAGCGTCGCCGCCCAGGCCCTGACTTTGGTGCTCGACCGCATACGAGGTCGGAACCCCGCTGAGGTGCTGGTACGTGGTCGGGGTCGTACTCGGTCCGTGCTTCTCGCCAACCGCCAAGCCGCGCTTGGCCGTTGTCGTGGTGTCAGCCGCATTCGGTCACCCACTCCTGGTTCGCTCACGTGCGTCAGCGCGGACGAAGCTAGACCGCTTTTACTCACTCGCCAAGAGGTATGACCGCAATTCAACGAACTTTGTCCTTACTATGGATAAACGAAGATCCTCTCGCTACGTTGTCGTCGATCCGTGGGGCGGCATGGCCCCGCCAATCTCGTGACAGCTGTCGCCCACGAGGCCAGAGGGGCGTCAACCGTGCGACGTACAACGGGAGTTCGACGGATGGGCACAGACCAGGGGCAGACCGGGGCGAACAGGTTCGGCAGGCGCGGATTCAACCGGCGCTTCCTCTTCGGAAGCGCGGCGGCCGTCGTCGGCGTGACATCGATGTCGGCCGCGGCGCCCCCGCCGAAGGCCTTGGCCAAGGGAAAAGTCGCAACGGCCAAGAACGAGACCCGCCGAATGAGCCTGTACATCGAGAAGTTGGACGACGGGCAGATGGGCTACGGGCTGGAGAAGGGCAAAGCCTCCATCCCCGGCCCGCTGATCGAGCTGGTCGAGGGCGACACCCTCCACATCGAGGTCGAGAACACCATGGACGTCGCGGCGAGCCTGCACGTCCACGGCGTCGACTACGAGATCACCAGCGACGGCACCCGGATGAACAACAGCCACATCGAACCGGGTGAGAAGCGCACCTACACCTGGCGCACCCACAAACCGGGCGAGCGCGCGGACGGCACCTGGCGCGAGGGCAGCGCCGGCTACTGGAACTACCACGACCACGTCGTCGGCACCGACCACGGCACCGGCGGCATCCGCAACGGCCTCTACGGCCCGCTCGTCGTCCGCCGCGAGGGCGACCCGCTGCCCGACAAGACCTTCACCGTCGTCTTCAACGACATGCTCACCAACAACAAGAAGCAGGCGCCCGACTTCGAGGCGACCGTCGGCGAGCGGCTGGAGATCGTCTCCATCACGCACAGCGAGCTCTACCACACCTTCCATGTGCACGGTCACCGCTGGGCCGACAACCGCACCGGCATCCTCACCGGGCCCGACGACCCCAGCCGCATCATCGACACCAAGATCTGCGGACCCGCCGAGTCCTTCGGCTTCCAGATCCTCGCCGGCGAGGGCGTCGGCGCGGGAGCGTGGATGTACCACTGCCACGTGCAGAGCCACTCCGACATGGGGATGGCGGGACATCTGCTGATCGCCAAGGAGGACGGCACGATCCCGGGCTGGGACCCGGACAACCCCGACCACCCGCACGGCGGCGGCGCGAAGAAGGGGCAGGGCGGCGCGGACAAGGCGTCGTCGGACAAGGCGTCGGACGGGGCCTCGGGCGGTACTGCCGACGGCTCCTCGGACGACGGCGGGCACGCGCACATGCACCACTGAGCCGAGCGCCCGGACACCGGCGGGCCGGCAGCGGTCGCTGCGACGAGCGGCGGACGGGGTGCTGCCGGAGCGCGGCGGAGCGGGCGGGCGCGGGGTCGCTGCCGGTCGCGGCGGGCGGAATCGGGGCGGTTGCTGCGACGTACGGCGTGTGCGGGCGCGCGACAGACCGGCCGGTCAGGCGACCGGCCCGGCGCCGGGCCGGCGGGACGCGCGTCGGTCGGTGCTTCGGGGCGGCCACCGGCCGGTACGTCGTACCGCGCGGCCGGGCGGGAGCAGGCCGGCCGCGACCCAACTCGCCGACGCACCGGGGGCGTTGACCCCTTCCGGCGGCGGCGAGGGCCGGCGGGCGACCGGCTCCGGGTCACAGCTGCGCGAGCACCCGCTCGGCGACCGCCCTCCCGATCGGCAGCGAGGCGGTCGCGGCGGGCGAGGGCGCGTTGAGCACATGCACGGTGTGCGGGCCCTCCTCGATGAGGAAATCGTCCACCAGCGTCCCGTCCCGCAGCACTGCCTGAGCCCGCACCCCAGCAGGAGCGGGCCGCAGATCCGCCTCGGTCACCTCGGGCAGAAGCCTGCGCACGGCCTCGGTGAACGCCCGCCGCGACAGCGAACGTCTCAACTCCCCCGCCCCGTACCGCCAGTGCCGCCGGGCGAGCTGCCACGCCCCTGGCCGGCGCAGGCTCTCCACGAGGTCGGACGCGCTCACCGTACGCCGGTCGTAGCCCTCGCGGGCCAGCGCGGGCACGGCGTTCGGCCCGAGGTGCACCCGGCCGTCGATACCACGGGTGAGGTGCACACCGAGAAAGGGGAACGCGGGGTCCGGCACCGGATAGACCAGCCCGCGCACCAGCTCCGCCCGCTCCTCGCGCAGGTGGTAGTACTCGCCGCGGAACGGCACGATCCGCGCGCTCGGCTCGTCCCCGGCCAGGGCGGCGATCCGGTCGCAGCCCAGCCCCGCGCAGTTCACCAGGGCGCGGGCGCGCAGCACCGGGCCCGTACCGTCGTCCTTCTGCCCGGGCGAAGCCGTTCGCACCGCGACCCCGACGCTCTCGCGGCGGTCGATCTCCCGCACCTCGGCCCCGTACCGGAGCCGGGCGCCGGCCGCCTCGGCCGACCGCGCCAACTCCCCCGCCACCGCGCCGAAGTCGCAGATTCCGGTGGACGCCACCTCGATCGCCGCGAGCCCGGTGATGTGCGGCTCCCGCTCGCGCATCTGCGCCGGCCCGAGCTCCCGGACCGGGATGCCGTTCTCCCGGCCGCGCTGGGCGAGCGCGTGCAGCCGGGGCAGCTCGGTGCGGTCGGTCGCCACGACGAGCTTGCCGGTGACCTCGTGCGGGATGCCGCGCTCCGCGCAGAACTCGACCATCTCCCGGGCGCCGCGCACCGCGAACCGCGCCTTGAGCGAACCGGGACGGTAGTAGACCCCGCTGTGGATCACGCCGCTGTTGCGCCCGGTCTGGTGCAGGGCGGGGCCCGCCTCCTTCTCCAGCACCGTCACCCGCAGCCCGGGCCGCGCCCGGGTCAGGGCGTACGCCGTTGCGAGCCCGACGATGCCGGCGCCGACCACCAGCACATCCGCGTCGTACGCGGGCGAGTGCCGCCGCCCGGGGGCCCCGGCACTCGCCGGAACGCCGCTCCGTGCTTCTCCGCTCATCCGTCCTGCCGCCACACGTCCATCATGGCCGCCGCCACTGACACCGGCCAGCAGGAGGCCGCGCAGCGGTACTACATCCAGGCGCTGCGCCTGTCCCGGGCGGCGGCACTCGCCCGCGTACGACGCGGATGTGCTGGTGGTCGGCGCCGGCATCGTCGGGCTCGCAACGGCGTACGCCCTGACCCGGGCGCGGCCCGGGCTGCGGCTGGTGGTGTCGGCGGTGGCGGAGTTGGAGTCCGGCGATCTGGACGCGGCGTGCGCCGCGGGTGCGCGCGCGCTGGAGGTGGCGGGAAAGATCTCGTCCGCCCGGACCAGGGAGTACGTGCGCGATCTGCTCCAGCGGCTGGAGCCCTACGGCGACAACCCGCAGGTGATGGAGTTGCGCGAGCAGGCCGCCCGCGGACCCGGTCCCGCGCGGGCTCGCGGTCGAGGCGGCGCGGGGCGACGCGCGCGGGGTCAGGCCGAGGTGGCCAGCAGCGGGCGGGCCTGCTCGCGCAACTCCATCACCTGCGGGTTGTCGCCGTAGGGCTCCAGCCGCTGGAGCAGATCGCGCACGTACTCCCTGGTCCGGGCGGACGAGATCTTTCCCGCCACCTCCAGCGCGCGCGCACCCGCGGCGCACGCCGCGTCCAGATCGCCGGACTCCAACTCCGCCACCGCCGACACCACCAGCCGCAGCCCGTGGGAACGCACGTACTCCTCGGTCGGCCGGGAGAGCGCCTGCTGGGTGAAGCGCAGCATCTGGCGCGGCGCCTTCAGGTCGCGGTAACACTCGGCGGCGTCGGCGGCCAGCCGGTCGTAGGAGTAGAAGTCCAGCCACGGCGGGTCCTGGTCGCCGTCGCGAGCGCGCTCCAGCCAACTCTCCGCGGCCGACAGGGCGGTGCCGCAGGAAGCCGCGTCGTCCGCCCTGGCGTGGGCGCGTGCCTCCACCAGATGGAAGAAGCTCCGCACCCGGGCCGAGGCCACTCGGCGGTTGCGCTCGATCGCCGCCTGCGCCAGGTCCACGCCCTCGTCGGCGAAGCCGCGGTAGGTCGCCTGGAGCGACATGGAGGCGAGCACGTATCCGCCCAGCGGGACGTCCGCCGCCGCCCGGGACAGGCGCAGCGCCTGGATGTAGTACCGCTGCGCGGCCTCCTGCTGGCCGGTGTCGAAGGCCATCCAGCCGGCCAGCCTGGTGAGTTCGGCGGAGGCGCCGAAGAGTCCGCGGCCGACCTCGTCGGTGTAGGCGCCGAGCAGCAGCGGGGTGGCGTCCACCCGGAGGCATTCGGGCACCATCGACGAACGCCAGTCGCCGCCGCCGTACTTGGAGTCCCAGCGCCTGGCCTCCTGCGCCGCCTCGCGGAGCTTGGCCACATCGCTGTGCCCCACCCGGAGCGTGCCGCGCTCCGTGCTCCGGCGGCGTTCGCGGCCACCGCGCGGGTAGGGCGCGTTCTCGACGTTCTGCGGCTGCGAGCCGCCGTTCTGCGCACCCCGGGGGGCGGGAACGTCCGCCTCCGGACCGTCCGCGCCCTGCGTTCTCGCGGCCTGGCCGGAGTCCTCCGCGCCCTGCTTCGGCTCCTCGCGCGCGACCGAGCTGTCGACCGGGCTGATCAACCAGCGTGAGGTCGGCGTCGCGTAGGCGCTCACCGAGAACGAGCCGGCCAGCGACTGCCACACACCGCCACTGCTGCTGCGCCGGCCGGCGAGGTCGAGACGGTAGAGGTCGGTCGCCGAACGCACGGCCTCCCCCACGTCGCGCGGGAAGCCCAGACCGATCTCCGGCGCCGGGTCGGCGTCGGCCAGACCGATCTCGTGCAGCGGCACGGGACGCCCCAGCTTGCTGCCGATGGCGGCGGCGATCAGATGGGGAGCCGCGCCCTGCGGCACCATCCCCTTCGACACCCACCGCGCCACGGACGTCTTGTCGTAGCGGAGAGTCAGCCCGCGCTGAGCTCCCAAATCGTTGACACGCCGGGCGAGTCCGGCGTTGCTGATACCCGCAAGGACGAGGACGGCACCGAGCTTCTCGTTCGGTCCGCGCTTCTCATGCGGCCCGCGTGGCTCCCTGGACATGCGCACCCCTGACACACACCGACGGCCGCCCCGCAGCGTCCTTTGGAAAATGCTCGGGGCATTCGTGAACTCAGCGTAGTTCGCCGGATCCCGACCGTTAAGGGGCCGGTCGTCGGTTGGCGGGATTCATGCCCGTACGCATGTGCGGAGCGGAGGTGCCTGCGGTGCGCCCCGCGCGTCACGCTCATATCGCTTGCGCCGTACGGGAGTTGGCTGCTCGGCGACGGTTTCCGGCCTGCTCGCCGACCGCGGGTGCGGCGGGGTGTGCGCCCCCGGCACCGGCGTGCAGCCGTGTGCACCGGCGCTGGACAGATGTGCACCCAGCGTGTGGCCGTGCGCCTGCCTGTGCGCTCTGTTTCGGCTGGACAGGAGCGGCTTCGATGGATTGTGCGTGGGTCAGCCCGTCGCGTGGCACGTCGGGCTGGGGGAAATGCCACTGCCCCACATCCCCGCGGGCAGTGGACAGGGTCCGGGAGGTGGCTGTGCCTCCCGGACTTTGCAGGGGCCCCACGCGGACGACCACGAGTCGGAGTGCCGCCGCAGCTCGTCCTGCGTACCGTCACCGCAGGTCAGCCGAGTGCCCGGCGGGGCAGTCGCGGAGCGGCCACCGACCTGCGGCCGTCGCCGGGCGCCGCGTGCGGCGCCCGCTCCGAGGGGCGCGCCGAGTCGTACGGGGCGGGGGGCGGCTCGGCCTGCCCCGCGGTGCGCACCACACAGAGCCCGGTCCGCGTACGGACGTGAAGACGCCCTGTACCGTCCTTACGCGGACCGTTCAACTCCCGTCGCGGCGGGGGCGGAAGGCCGTGCCGAGCGCCTCTTCGTCACCCTGCGTCGCAGTGGCCGCGACCGTCTCGGTCGTCTCCCCTGCGAGTCGAACTTGTCCAGGCAACTTGGCTGGATATCACTGTTTGATAGTGGGTCACATTCCGGTCATGTCGCGCTCTCCGTCCCACGCGAGCCGGCCGCCGACCGATTCGGAGCTGCGGGAGAGCCGGAACAGGAGCGTCCGCCCCGGGGCCCGCGACCACGCACTCCGCGAGGAGGCCCACGACCGGCACGGACCGCCTGCGCGTCCCCGCAGCCCGGGGTTCGCACGTGTCGCCGAACGAATCGCGCAGGTGGCGGCGTTGGCGTCGCGGCTGAACCTACTGCCCCGTCGACGCGACCGCCGGACGGACTGAGCTGCCGGCGAGCGGCAGGCGGCAGGCGGCAGGCGGCAGGCGGCAGGCGGCAGGCGGCAGGCGGCAGCGGATTCGGTGACCCCGAAGCCGTCCTTCGCCACCGGCCACGGGCGGGCATCGGCTTCGGCGAGCGGCGCGCCGGGAGGGCGGGACGCGCTGCGGACCCCGGCCGCGCGGTGAACACGCGGGCGCCGAGAGGGAAGTGGAAGCGGGCGTTCCCCGACCAGGGGCGCGTGCAACGATGGTTGGCCGCTTGGATGACGACGAGTTGATTGAGTCGGTGCGCCAATGAGTTTCCAGCAACCGCCGCCGAACGGCCCGTACGGCGGTCCGCCGCAGGGCCCGCCGCCCGGCCAACCGGGTCAGCCCGGCCAGCCCGGGTACGGCGGACAGCCCGGCCAGCCGGGGTACGGGCAGCAACCGCCGCCCGCGCAGGGGCAGTTCGGCGGGCCGCCGCAGGGCGCTCCGTACGGCGGGCAGCCTCCCGGGCCGTACACCGGCCGGCCCGGCGCGTACGGACAGCCGGGCCAGCCGGGCCAGCCGGGCCAGCCCGGCGCGTACGGCGCGTACGGACAGCCAGGGCAGGTGCCGCCGCCACCGCCGGGCAGCGGCGGCAAGGGCAGGACGATCGGCATCGTCGCCGCTGTGGTGCTGGCGCTCGCGCTCGTCGCCGGCGGTGTCTTCCTCGTCGTCAGCAGCGACGAGGGCGGTGACGGCGACACCGCCAAGGGCGGCAGCAGCAGCGCAGGCGGCGAGCAGGACGGCGGCTCCGACGACAAGGACGGGGCCGACCAGGGCGGCGATCCGCTCTCGTACGGCCTGACCAAGCCGGGATCCCTGCTGGACGGCCGGTACAAGCACTCCGACACCCCGCGCCAGGACGGCGGCCCGACCAGCCCGCAGCTCGCCGACGACGGCAAGACCGTCGCCGCGACCTACGAGGACTCGGACGACATCGAGCTCGGGTTCGTCGGCGTCGAGGGCAGGATCAAGGACGTCGAGGGCAGCGTCGACACCCTCGCCGCGTCGCTGGCGGAGTACGGCGCCGCCGCCGAGCAGTCCCCGGACGGCTTCGACGGCGACTCCATGAAGTGCGGTCGGGGCGGCGACTCCGACAGCACGGCGACCTACTACGTCTGGGGCGACGCCGGCACGCTCGTACTGGTCGTGTGGGAGGACAGGAACGGCTCGGAGGCGCCCTCGGTGGAGGAGTTCGCCGACACCACGGTGAAGGTGCGCCAGGAGATCCGGGTCAAGAAGTGACCCCGCGCGGCGGGCAGGTTCGCCGGGCCCGCCGGCCGCGCGCCCGCCTGCCCGCCTGCCCGCCGGCCGCGCGGGGAAAACGGGCTGCCGGGCCTACGGGGGCTCGGGTAGCGTGCGGCCCATGTCGAGTCCCGAGTCGGACAGAGCGGGGGCTTTCGGTCACGCCGTCAGCCCCCTGTACTGCTGAGCCCCGAGCCCCCCGGACCGAGCCGCCGGACCGAGCCGCAACGCCCGCGCTCCGCACGGCCGTTGAGCCCGGGACACCGCCGAGCGGCGCGCGCCACCGGCCCCACGGGCCCGTGCCCGCGCCCCCGCGGCGCGTGCGCGCGCGCCGCCTCAGCACCGGAGCCGCCCGAGCCGCCCGAGCACCCGCGCCGCGTGGGCGCGCAGGTCGACGGGCGCCCGACTCCGTGCACACGGGCTGACCGCGGTGACGAGAAGACCCCCTTTCCGTCTTCCCGTGTCTCGTACACCTCGGAGCACTCGATGCCGCTTCCGCTCTACCTGCTCGCCATGGCCGTATTCGCCATGGGCACCTCGGAGTTCATGCTCGCCGGTCTGCTGCCGGACATCGCCGCCGATCTCGGCACCACCGTCGGCAGCGCCGGCGGGCTCACCTCCGCCTTCGCGGTCGGCATGATCGTCGGCGCACCGCTGGTGGCCGCACTCGCCCGCAACTGGCCGCGCAGAGCCTGCCTGTTCGGCTTCACCGTCGCCTTCGCCGCCGCGCACGTGGTGGGTGCGCTCACCTCCGACTTCGCCGTGCTGCTCGCCACCCGGGTGGTCGCCGCACTGGCGAACGCCGGGTTCCTCGCGGTCGCGCTCACCACCGCCACCGCCCTGGTCGCACCCGACCGCAAGGGCAGGGCGCTCGCGGTGCTGCTCTCCGGTACGACCGCGGCGACCGTCGCCGGTGTGCCCGGCGGAGCGCTGCTGGGCACCTGGCTCGACTGGCGGGCGCCGTTCTGGGCGGTCGCCCTGCTCTGCCTCCCCGCGGCACTCGGCATCCTGCGGGGTGTCCCGGCCACAGGTGCGTACGAACGCGGCGGCCACCGGCCCGAGTTGGGCACGGAGCTGGCGGTGCTGCGCCAGGGCCGGCCCGTACTGGTGATGCTGCTCGGCGCGGTGGTGAACGCGGCGACGTTCGGCAGCTTCACCTTCCTCGCCCCCGTCGTGACCGACACCGCGGACCTGGGTGAACCGTGGGTCCCGGTCGTCCTGGTGCTCTTCGGCGCCGGTTCCTTCCTCGGCGTCCACGTCGCCGGGCGGTACTCCGACCGACGGCCGTGGCAGCTCTTCGCCGTCGCCGGTCCGCTCCTGGTGATCGGCTGGTCGGCCCTGGCGGTGCTCGCGGACCGCCCCGCCGCACTCTGCGTCCTGGTCCTCGCGCTCGGCGCACTCTCCTTCGCGCTCGGCAGTACGTTGATCGCCCGGGTCCTCCACGAGGCCGCGGACGCGCCCACCATGGCCGGCTCCTACGCGACCGTGGCGCTCAACGCGGGCGCCGCCGCGGGCCCCCTCCTCGCCGCCGCGACGCTCCGCACGGAGGCCGGGAGCCTGGGGCCGATGTGGCTGAGCGCCGCGCTGGTGGCGCTCGCGTCGGTCATCGCTCTCGCCCTCCGTCCGCTGCTCACCGCCGAGCGCACGCCCGCAGCCCCGCGCTGAACCCGCCCGCGACCGGCGGGAGTCGACCACCGACCGGCCCCCGCCGGTACCCGCGTCCGCACGGGCGGGTGGGAACGTACGCGCAGGTTTGGCGACGGATCGTCATACCTGCGGGCGAATCAGGCCTGCGCGGCGATTGTCGGTGCGGGCGACGGGCAGCTTGGTGGCGCGACGTCGCACCGCCCGCGGGGAGCCGGCCGAAGGGCCAACCTCCCCGCGGATCAGCCGAGTTGTTCTGGAGGACCCCTATGGCACGTACCCGTACCGCCCGTGTGATCGCCGCGGTCGCCGCAGTACCGCTGGCCGCGGCGATGTTCACAGGAGTGGCGCACGCCGACAACGGCGCCATCGCGGCGGACGACTCCCGGGCCACCGTCGTCAGCACGTCCGGCAGCGGATTCGGTGACGACAGCGCGGGCAACGCCATCACCAACCAGCAGCTCGCCACCGCTCCCGGTTCGAGCAACACCGCCAACAATCAGGCCAACAGCGCCAATGTGATCGGCTCGGGGGTCACGGTCATCGACCAGGACAACACCACCATCGTTTTCAGTCCGCTCTGGTGAGTCGAGCGGCGTCCGCCCTCGGGGCGGCGGACGCCGGGGAAGGGTCACGCCGGGTGGCCGCGTCCAGCAGGACGCGGCCACCCGGTCGCGTTCCCGTCCCGGCCGGCGCCCTCCCGTACCCCCGAGGCGTCCCGCCTCGCCGAAGGCCGCCTCGCACGTCAACCGCCCCTGCCCGTCACCCGTCGCGTCGGTTCGGTCGCAGTCGGCAGCCGACGTCCGGTACGCTCCCCGACGGTCCGCCGACCCGGCCGCGACGACCCCGGCAAAGCCGATCGCCGGACCCTGCGCGTACGCCGTCCACAGACCCCGTACGCCCCTCCCGTCACGGCTGCCCCAACCGGCGCGGGACACCGGGGCTGCCTGCCCGGCCGGCAACCCTGATACGCCCCTGACGAGCCCTGACTTCGGTATTGGTGCTCCTCCCCCTGAGGGAGGTGGGAGGGGTACGCGTCGTACAACCTGAGGCGGAGACCGTTCGGGACTTCCGGGCGATCCCCTGGTGGGGAGCCCGCTTCTAGGTTGAGTGCATGACCACGCCTGGGACTTCCGCCACCGTGACGCCCCTCGTGACGCCGCTGACGTTCACCACGTATGTGCAGGCGCGCGGACCGGTGCTGCTGCGTACCGCGCGTTCGCTCACCGCAAATCCGAGCGATGCCGAGGACCTTCTCCAGACGGCGCTGACCAAGACCTACCTCGCCTGGGAGCGCATCGAGGACCACCGCGCCCTGGACGGCTACGTGCGCCGCGCCCTGCTCAACACCCGTACCTCGCAGTGGCGCAAGCGCCGCGTCGAGGAGTACGTGTGCGACGAGCTTCCCGAACCCGAGCCGCAGCCCGGCCCCGACCCCGCCGAGCAGCAGGCCGTGCGCGACGCCCTGTGGCGCGCGGTGCTGAAGCTGCCCGCGCGGCAGCGGGCGATGGTGGTACTGCGGTACTACGAGGACCTGAGCGAGGCGCAGACCGCCGAGGTGCTGGGTGTCTCGATCGGCACGGTCAAGAGCGCCGTCTCGCGCGCGCTGGCCAAGCTCCGCAACGACGCCCAGCTGGACGCCGCCACCACCACGGCCCCCGAGACCGTCGAAGCCGCCTGAGGCCCCTCGGCCCGCGACGCCCGGAAGCGCCCCGCGCCTCCCCTCGGTCCGCGCTCCCGGAAGCCCCGGCAGTACGCGCCGGCGCCACGGCACGGCTGCGCGCGAGGCACCGCCGGGGCGCGCACGGTTGCGGCACTGCTGCCGCACTGCCGCGGTACTCCTGCACGCACGGCGGGGCTGTGCGGCGCACGGCACGGGGCCGCCGAGGGTGCGCACCGGCCTCCGGTTGTGCCCGACCACGTGACACTTCGCCTGGTCGGTGGCAGGCTGCCCGCCACGGGCAGCGTGTCGTGCGGGCATCGCGGCGAGTCGCCGGGCCGCTCGTGACGGGCGCTGCGCCGGTGAGTGCGCGCGACTCGACAGAACGCCCGGGAGGCCCCACGTGCTGAGCACGATGCAGGACGTACCACTGAACGTGAGCCGGATCCTCACCCACGGCGAGCGGGTGCACGCGGACGCGGAGATCATCACCTGGACCGGCGGGGAGGAACCGCACCGCCGCACCTTCGCCGAGACCGGCGCACGTGCCGCGCAGCTCGCCCATGCGCTGCGCGAGCGGCTCGGGGTGAGCGAGGGCGACCGCGTCGGCACCCTGATGTGGAACAACCGGTGTAAAACACTCTCGGCGTGACTTGCGTGTTCCGCTCGGTGCCCCTGGCATTGCCAGGGGCACCGCTGGTTTCGGTCGTGCCTCAGCCCACCCGCCAGTAGTCCACCCAAGCGTGCGCGAGCTGCGCCATGCGTTTCTTCCAGTGCTGCGGGTCGTGGCGGGCGATCTCCTCCCACGTGCGCGCGTTGGCCACGCTGAAGACCTCGACGGCGTGCCGCGGCACCGTCGACCACGACGGGAAACGACGAGCGAAGATGTCCGCTTCCCGGGCGCTGTGGCCGGCCTCCATGAGCCGAAGTACGAGAACGGCGGGGTCGATCCACGCGGCGCCGCGGGTGGGCCACGCCCAATCGATCAGGTGCGCGCGGTCCGTGATGAGCACGTTGTGCGGTGCAAGATCGGTGTGCAGCAGAGCATCACCTTGGAGTGGCGCCGTGTCGGCATCGTCCGCGTACGTCGCCCATCGCTGAGCAGCGTCCTTGACGTGTAGCCCGTCGGGGCAGCGCACGGCTTGCAGTTCCTCGATGGCGTCGGCGACGGCCGGGAGGTCGAGCGAGCCGGGGGCGTAGGTGGCGTGCCGGGCGTCGAGGTGTTCGTACACGATCAGGTCCCAGCCCGCGGCACGCACTCGCCCGAGCAGGCGGGGGCACGCGGCCGGGAGGTGAGGGTTGATGGCGGCCTCGCGGTCCTGGGTACGGGCCTGCGGGTGGTCGACGGGCACGCCCTTGATGAACACCGCGCCGTCGGAGGCGTGGACCAGGGCGGCAATCCCTGAGTTCGCCCCGGCCGGGACCGTCATGGCTTCCTTGACGGGGCCGACGTGGTGCTCGACGGCGGCGCGGGCAGCCGGCGGAAGGTCGTGCCAGTTGCTACGGCGCATGGACATGGTGAGGTCTTCCAGTGGACAGCACACCGCCCCGACTGGAGGGCCGGGGCGGTGCGATGTGACGTGCAGGTGCGGACTAGTACGGCTGGTCGTCTCCGGCGCTACACGAGCACATTACGGTCTCGACGACCGTGTCGAGATCGGCCACGACCTCGATCTCGTCCACGGTGCCGGACTCGGCCGGGCGGGGAGCGATCTCTACGGCTACGGCTGGCATCTGCGTTCACCTCCTCTCTGCGTGCTGGCAGTAGGCGTTCAGTGGTGCCTTCGCCTCCTGGTAGAGCTTGGCCAGCGGTCGGCACGTCCAGCAGGTGCCGGAGAGCTGACAGCCGGAGCAACCACCGGTGCGAAGCATGAGGGAATCGGCGATGCCGCCGAGTCGGCGCAGGCCCTCCACTCCTTCGGCCATGAGGTCGATGTAGGGGTCTCGACCCACTTTGCAGATCGAGGCATGCCCGAACGGGTCCGAGTGGAAGAAGGTGTGTCCGGCGTTGCAGCCGGTGAAAGGCTTCCGCTGCTTGAGGTAGTCGGCGGCCTGCGTGGGCAGGGGCTCGCCGCTGCCGTCGATGGTCGGCGACATGTTGGTGTAGGTCTGGTGCGGGAAGCCGTACCGGCCGGCGAGCGCCTTCATGGCGTCGAGCTCGTGCGCGTTGTCCGCAGAGACGATCAGATTCAGCCGCACGGGCAACGCTGCCTCGCGGGCGGCGGCCAGGCCGCGGGTGAAGCGGTCGAACGCCCCGCGGTTGCGAGTGAACCCGTCGTACGTCTCCGCTGTGCCGCCGTACACGCTGAGCGTGATCCGGTACGGGGGGCGCTTGGTGAGCGTGTCGAGGATCAGCGGCTTATGGAGCTGCGAGCCGTTCGAGCTGATGGCGACCATCATGCCGAGGTCGTGCGCACGGGAGTACACGGCCGCGAAATGGCGGTCGATCAGCGGCTCACCGCCGGTGATCTGGAGCCAGACAACACCGGCCGCGTGCATGATGTCGAGCAACCGGGCCTTGCTCTCCCAGCTCAGACCCTCGAACTTCTTCTGCCCGAGGTAGCAGTGTGGACAGTCGTAGTCGCAGCCCTTGTTGATCTCGTACGACGCTCGCGCGTAGCCGTAAGGCGAGGGTGACCGCACGAGCAGGGCACTGCTGGCGTTGCGGCCGGCGAGGTCTAAGCCCCACTGCTTCAGTGCAGGGCCGGTCAGCCACTTAGGCACCTGCTCGTCCTGCTGGGTGGCTTGTTGGACTTCGAGATATCGGTGCTGCGGGATCTTCAGTCCGGCGCTGTTGCCGGGCCGTACGACAAGGAACTCGTTCAGGAACGGTGCGACGATCAGCTCGTGCATATCGATTCCTTTGCTTGGGCGGTGCGACCCTGACCCGGTTCGGTCGCCATGGGTGGTGTGCGGAGGGGCGTTATCGAACGCGGACCCTGCCAGTCAGCAGGCGGCCCGCCTCGCCTGCGCGGCGGGTGTAACTCGTCGTTGCGTCTTGCTCCGACCCCGGCGACAGAGGGTCAAGACCGACGGCCACTACGGCGCCGGTATGGCGCGCTGCTTGTCGCCAACGCGGCGGCACGTTCGGGATCAGCAACAGAAACTTGGGGTGTCCGTACTCCAGTACCGTCACGCTTCCCCGCATGAGTAGCCGCTCGCCGATGTCGGGGAGGGGGGTCAGTCGCGACGGACAGGCGAAGATGCGCCGCGAGGGCTGCGAGGTCGTGCTCGACAGACTCGGGTGTCTCGCCGCGCCACTGGTCCGGCTCTGGGTGACTTATGAGCAGCCACGGCACCGCACCGATAGTCGTGGAATCGATCCACACTGCCGTGACCGTTCTGGCGAGGAAGCCGGCGCCGGGTACAGGAGCGGGCAAGGTGGGCAAGGTCGCGTCTCCTTCGGGTGCTCCCGGAACGGGAGGTATTCAGCTATCTCGGACGCCGCGTAGGTTGCAGCTCGAAGGTCGGTCAGACCGCTTGAGTTAGCGCCACCATCGCCAGGGCACCGAACCCGAAACCGATCATGAGCAGGAGCAGGGGACCGGCGATGCCGCAGGCGGGCATGAATCGGCGGGGGATGTTCATGACTTCTCCATGGGTCGAGCAGCTGCGATCTCGGTAGCCGTCGCGAGGGCCGCGTCGCGGTGCGGGCAGGCCCATTCGGGCCCCCTACTCGGTCGCAGGCGAAGCAGCCGCGGGCCGGTGGCGATCACTTGCCCGACGTTCTGTGTGCGTCGGTCCAGGACCCACACACCAACTCGGTAGCCCACGAAGCCCTCCAGGCCCTCTTGCGATGACGTGGCGTCACCAACCGTCGGCGCGGGAGCCGTTGGGGGTGCACATGAGTAAGAGTGCCGTCACGTTCCGCGAATCTGCAAGACTTCATTTCAAGAATTCGCTCCGAGCACTCAAATCAGCTACCTGCATTGCAAGTACGTCGTTTCGCTGCTTTCATTTCGAGTGATCGAGGTGCTTCATAATGAGTGAGGGAAGGGGTAGGGATGGCGGAGAAGGCGACTGGCTCGACCGTGCCGCGGCGTCAACTGGGGCGGCATCTGCGCGAGTTGCGCAACAAGGCACGCCTCACGGTTAAGGCTGCTGCGCAGCAACTGGAGTGGTCCGAAGCGAAGATGTGGCGCATCGAGACCGGGCAGACGAGTCTGCGCAGTCACGACGTAGCGTTGATGTGTCAGGTCTACGGCGCTCCTGAGGCGTTGTCAGCAGCCCTGATGGGCCTCGCCAAGGAGACGAAGGCGCGCGGCTGGTGGCACTCTTACGGCGACGTAATCCCGGAAGGTTTCGACGTATACATCGGTCTCGAAGGCGCAGCGGCCAGCTTGGCGACGTATGAGAGCGACCTCGTTCCCGGGCTGCTCCAGACCCCGGACTACGCGCGAGCCGTGATTCAGACGTTGAGCGACGAGGACGAGGAGGAGATCGAACGACGGGTGCGACTCCGAGTCGAGCGTCAGACGCTCCTTACTCGGCAGACTGCACCACCAACCCTCTCGCTCGTCCTCAGTGAAACCGCTCTGCGTCGTCCAGCCGGCTCCCCAAGCGTCATGCGTGCTCAGTGTGAGCACCTGGTCGAAGCGTCGATGCAGTCGAATGTCATGATCCGAGTCGTGCCGCTCTCGGCCGGGCCGCACCCTGGGGTGGCTACAGGCGCGTTCGTCATCCTGCGGTTTCCGACGACGGGCGACGGGACCGACACCGAGCCGCCGACCGTCTACGCAGACGGGTACACAGGCAGCTTGTACCTTGACAAGCCAAGCGAGTTGGAGGCGTACGACAAGGCGTTCCGCGGGATCTGGGAAGCGGCGCACGACGAGGAGGCGTCACGACGCCTTATGACCGAGGTGGCAAGGAGCTATGGACAGGATTGACCTCACCGGGGCCCGGTGGCAGAAGTCGAGCTACAGCAACGCCAATCAGAACTGTGTCGAGGTGGCATCGGGGATCATCGGGGCTGTCCCCGTGCGGGACTCGAAGCGGCCGGAGGGCGGAGCACTGATCCTCTCTGCGGCGGCCTGGTTTGCCTTCACGGACGCGGTCCGCGACGGTCGACTCTGACCTGAAACGACGAAAGCGCGCCCCGCCACCGGCGCTCAGCCGGGGCGGGGCGCGCTGTTATCAGCGGGTAACGACGGTCCAGAGTGAAACGGCAACGCCGACTAGGTGTAGGGCCACGACGGCGGCAAGAGATGGCAGCGGCCATCTGGCCCGTTCCAGAGCCTCGAGACGTTGCTCAGCTCGCTTCTGGCGTTCGGCTTCGCCGCGTTCGACGGTGTCGAGGCGGCTGTCGTGGTCGTCGAGCTGTCGGCGCTGTTCGGCGAGGTGCTGTTCGGACTGGTCGTGTCGCTGCACCAACAGCGCGAGGGCGCCGTCGGTTCGGGTGAACCCGACCTAGATCGTTCGGCGGATGCGCTCGAGCTCGATGGCGACGGCGGCCGGATCGGACGGGGTCGGGGCAGTCACTCCTTACCGCCTCCGGCGGGCTGCTCGTTCTTGCGCAGCCATGTGGGCAGGAAGCGTTGCGCGGCTGGAGAGTTCATCACGCGTGTGATGCCACCGCGCCGGATACGAGCTCGCCCTGAGCCACGTCGCCCGCGGACTACTCGACCAGCACGACGCCACCCCGCCGCAACGGCGTTAACGTGCCTGGCTGGGCCTACCGGTGCAGCCTGCGAGCCAAAGCCGGCGCCCTCGCCTGCGAGGGCGTACTCGTACCGCGCCACATCGTAGAACGCGAAGTACACAAGTGGCTCGAGCGCGAGGCCGCCCCCGGCATCGACGATGCCCCACCAACCGAACTCGCCCCGGAACGCAGCCCCGCCGATGAGCAGGCAGCGAACATGCGTGCACGCGCACGCGCACGCGCACAGGCAGAAGTCGACAAGCAGCGCCA
Source organism: Streptomyces tardus (assembly GCF_018101125.2). GTDB lineage: Bacteria > Actinomycetota > Actinomycetes > Streptomycetales > Streptomycetaceae > Streptomyces > Streptomyces tardus. The sequence goes on from NZ_JAELVF020000001.1 coordinate 1,934,767, forward strand.
AGCCCTCGCGCACCTACGCGCCGAGCACGCGGCCGACCCGGACGACTGGGCACCAGGGGAGTACGAGGAAGCCGCCGACGTAATCCGTCGCAAACGGGCAGAGGCACAAGCCACCCTCGACAGCATCCCGAACGCCGAACCGCTACCGAACCGCGCCGAGTTTGTACCGCTGGTCGTAGGAATCGTTGAGGAGTGGCCAACGCTCGACACAAGGGCGCGTAACGCGATCCTGCGGAAGCTGATTCGACTCGTAGCCCTGATCCGCCACGGCGCAGGCTCCGAGAACGTAGAGATTCAGATTCATCCCGTGTGGGAGCCGGACCCGTGGGCCGAGCCGCCGACGCCTACTGCAGGGTAGTGACATACCGCGCGGCACGGGGCCACAATCGCGGCACGTCACAACCCGGGAGGTCCCGAAGTGCAGTCGACCATGCAAGACGTGCCACTGGCAGTGAGCCGCATCCTCGAGCACGGCCGTAAGGTCCACGGACAGGCCCAAGTGACGACGTGGACAGGCGAAGCGGAGCCGCACCGCCGTACGTTCGCCGAGATCGGCGACCGCGCCGCGCAGCTCGCCCACGCACTACGTGACAAGCTCGGAGTCGAGCCCGGAAGTGTTTTGGGCACGATGATGTGGAACAACGCCGAGCACGTCGAGGCGTACCTCGCCATCCCCTCCATGGGCGCCGTGCTGCACACCCTCAACCTCCGCCTGCCGCCGGAGCAGTTGGTCTGGATCGTCGGGCACGCGGCCGACCGGGTCGTCCTGGTCAACGGCACGCTGCTGCCGCTGCTCGCCCCGCTGCTGCCCAGGCTCCCGAGCGTCGAGCACGTCGTCGTGGTCGGCGAGGGCGACCGGCTCGCGCTGGACAGCGCGACCGTCGAGGTGCACGACTACGAGGAGCTGCTGGCCGAGCAGCCGACCCGCTACGAGTGGCCGGAGATCGACGAGCGCGCGGGCGCGGCCCTCTGCTACACCTCGGGTACGACAGGCGACCCCAAGGGCGTGCTTTTCAGCCACCGTTCGATCTATCTGCACGCGATGCACGTCAACAGCGCGGAGGCGTTCGGCCTCGGCAGCGCCGATCTCGCGCTGCCGGTGGTGCCGATGTTCCACGTCAACGCCTGGGGGCTGCCGCACGCCTGCTTCATGTCCGGCGCCGGCATGCTGATGACCGACCGCTTCCTCCAGCCGGGTCCGATCGCCGAGATGATCGAGAAGGTGCGTCCCACGCTGGCCGCGGCGGTTCCGACGATCTGGCAGGGTCTGCTCACCGAACTCGACGCAACGGAGCGGGACGTCTCCTCCCTCGGCCGGGTCGTCATCGGCGGCTCCGCCTGCCCGCCCAGCCTGATGCGCGCCTTCAAGGAGCGGTACGACATCACCGTCGTCCACGCCTGGGGCATGACCGAGACCTCCCCGCTGGGCACCGTCTCGCACGCGCCGCCGGGCGTCGGCGAGGAGGAGGCGTGGGAGTACCGGTTCACCCAGGGCCGGCTGCCCGCCTCCGTCGAGGTCCGACTCGCCTCCCCGGACGGCACCTTCGCACCCTGGGACGGCCGGACCGCCGGTGAGCTGGAGGTGCGCGGCCCCTGGATCGCCGCGGCCTACTACGGCGGCGCCGGTTCCACCGAACCACTGCGCCCGCTCGACAAGTTCAGCGAGGACGGCTGGCTGCGCACCGGCGACGTCGGCACGATCTCGCCGAACGGCTATCTGACGCTCACCGACCGCGCCAAGGACGTCATCAAGTCCGGTGGCGAGTGGATCTCGTCCGTGGAGCTGGAGAACCACCTCATGGCGCACCCCGCCGTCGCCGAGGCGGCCGTGGTCGCAGTGCCGGACGAGAAGTGGGGGGAGCGCCCGCTCGCCACGGTGGTGCTCGCCGAGGGTGCGGAGGCGACGTACCCGGAGCTGCGCGAGTACCTCGCGGAACGGGTCGCACGCTGGCAGGTGCCGGAGCGCTGGACGGTCATCCCGGCCGTTCCGAAGACGAGCGTGGGCAAGTTCGACAAGAAGGTGCTGCGCGCCCAGTACGCGGACGGGGCGCTGAACGTCACCACCCTGTAGCCGCCGCGGCGCGGACGCGCGCGCTGCCGCCCATCCCGGGTGCCGAGTCGATCGGCGCCCGGGGCGGGCGCGTTCACGCCGTGTCGCCGTACCCGCCGCCGTCCCGGGCGGACGGTCGTACCGCCGCCGTGCCACCGGCATGCGCCACCGGCGACCCGTACCCGGCCCCGTACGGAGCTCGCGGCGCGCACGGCGCACGCGTCACGCACTGCACCGCGCCGAGGTCACCGCCACGCAGCGCCCACGCAGCGCGCACGCGGGTCGCGCACGCGGGACGCGCACGCGGTGCCGGCTGCCGGTGGCGCCGGGTCAGCTGGTGCCGATCTTGGCGAGCAGATCCACGAGTTGGCTCTGCACCTCGACGCTGGTCGAGCGCTCGGCCAGGAACAGCACCGTTTCGCCCGCCGCCAGTCCGGCCAGCTGCTCGCGGTCCATCCCGGCCGAGGTGTAGACGACGAACGGGGTGCGGTTCAGCAGGCCGTTGACCCGCAGCCAGTCGATCACTCCGGCACGGCGGCGACGGATCTGCGCCAGATCCATCACCACCAGGTTCGGCCTGATCTGTGCCGCGACCTCGGCCGCGTGCCCGTCCGACGGCGCGTGCGCGACCTGCATCCCGCGCCGCTCCAGCGTCGCGGCGAACGCCTGGGCGATGACCGGTTCGCCCTCCACCAACAGGACCCGCGGCGGGTGCTGCTCGCTGTCGCGCGGTGCGAGTGCCTTGAGGAGCACGGCCGGATCGGCCCCGTACGCGGCCTCTCTGGTCGCCTGTCCCAGCCCGGCGGTGACCAGTACCGGCACCTCGGCGGCCACCGCCGCCTGCCGCAGCGACTGCAGGGCGGTACGCGTGATGGGCCCGGTGAGCGGGTCGACGAAGAGCGCGGCGGGATACGCGGCGATCTGCGCGTCCACCTCCTCGCGGGAGTGCACCAGCACGGGCCGGTACCCGCGGTCGGTGAGCGCCTGCTGGGTGGTGACGTCCGGCTCCGGCCAGACGAGCAGCCGGCGCGGGTTGTCCAACGGCTCCGGCGGCAACTCGTCGTCCACGTCGATCGGGCGCAGCGGCATCGTCATCGCGGGGTCGGCCATCGCGGCGGCGCCGTTCGGGCCGTCCAACAGCTCGGGCCCCTCGGCGGCCTCCGCGTCCGGTGCGGCGACGGTGAACTGCCGCGCCGCGTCCGCCCGTCCGCTCATGCTGCCCAGCTGCCGGGAGGTGTGTCCGGAGGGCACCGCCTGAGCGTCGGAAGCCGGATGGCCGGCCTGCCCCTGCGGCATCTGCCCGGCCGGCGGAACAGGCTGCGGCGCCGGCGGCAGCTCGTAACGGCTCCCCTGCCGGCCCGACTGCTGCGCGGCGCCCGGCTGTTGGGTGACGGGCTGGTGCGCGCCCGGCTGCGGGGCGCCGGGCTGCCCGACCGCGGGCTGCCGACGGGGCGGCTGGAGCGCCCGACGGGGGTCACCGGCCGGTGCCGCCGAGCCCGCCGGAGCCGTCTCACCGCGGTCGTCCTGCTGCGGGGGCGCCGCGAGCTTGCGACGCCGACCCGTACCGCCCGGAGGCGTGTGCTGGGGCAGCGGATGCTGACCGGACGGCTGCTGCGGCTGAAGCTGTCCCGAAGGCTGCTCCCCGGACTGCTGGGGCTGCACCGGCTGCTGCGGCTCCCCGGACGGCTGAGGCTGCTCGGGCTGCTGCGGCTGGGGCTGCCGGCCGGGCGGTTGCGGCCGGACGGGGGCGGCCGACTGCGGAGCGCTGTCGGGCATCGCCCCCGGCGGCAGCTCCGGCCGCATCCCGGACTCGGGTACGTGGCCCGGCTGTTGGGCCTCCTCGGCCGCCCGCGCCTCGACCTGGGCCTGCACCTGCGCCGCGTACGGGTGCCCCTGCCCGAGGGTGCGCACGCTCACCGCGCTGTGCTCGGCCGTCGGCGGTGCGCCCGGCATCGGCAGCGGCTTGGGCTGCGGCTGCTCGCTCGACGGGGGCACCGCTCCGCCCAGGATCGGACTGCGCGCGACGACCGTGTGGCCCGCGGCGCGGGGGTCCATGTCCTCGGGACGCATCAGCTGTTCGGCCTCGCCGGCCGGCTGCTCCGGAGAGCCCGCCTGCTCCGGCAGTACGGCCTGCTCCGGCGGTACGGGCTGCTCCGGCGGTACGGGCTGGTCCGCTGCGGCCGGGCTCGGCTTGCGCCGCCGGCCCGTCGGGCGCTGGGGCGGCGCGGGGTACTCGCCCGACGCCGACTCGCCGTGGGCGGGCGCCTGTTGGCCGCCCTCGGAGTCGTCCGTACGGTCCGCCGCGGCGGGCGGCAGCGCGAACGGCGACCGGCCGGCCTGAGGTACGCCCTGCTGCTCATCGCTACCGGTGCTGGGCTTCGCCCGCCGTCCGCGGCGTCCGGTGCCGGGCTGAACCTGCTGTGGGATCTGCGCGTCGGCGCCCCAGGCGTGCGGTACCGCCACCGGAGCGTCCTGCGCCTCTGCGGCTTCCTGAGCCTCCTGCTCCTCCTGCGTCACCGCCGACGAATCGACGCCGGCCGGCTGCGGCTGCCCGGCCTGCGGGTATCCGCCCGGCAGTCGCGGAGCCTGCCCGGGCTGCGGCTGCCCGGGACGTGCGAACCGGTTCGCGGGCTCGGACGGCACCTGCTCGGACGGCACCGACTCACCCGCAGCGCGCCCGTCGACGGGTCGCAGCGTCCGCCGCGAGCGCCGACCGGCGGACGTCGCCGACTCGCCCTCCGTACGCGGCCCGGGGACCTCCCCGCTGCCGAACTCCGTCCCGGCGCCGAACTCCTCCGGCGCACCCTGCCGCGCGGCCACCGGCCCGCCCGACTGCTCCGGTCCCGCCGACTGCTGGTGCTCGACTCCCCCGGACTGCGCCTGCGGGCCGGGCCCACCGCTGCCCGGAGGCAGTGCCGGACTGCCGGGGTGCTGCGGCGCCTGCTCGCTGCCGGCCGGCAGCGCCAGCGCCTCCGGCCTCCCGCGCACAGGGCGGGCGGACCTCGGCATCACGGCCGTCTCGTTGCCGAACGCCATGCTGCCCGTGCCCTGGGTCGGCTCGCCCTGCGGCGCCGGCCCCGGAGCCGGCAGCGCGCCCCGGGCGGGACGCTTCGGCAGGCTCGCCACCGGCTCGTCGCTCACCTCGCCGAGCGGCACTTCGAGCACGTACGCGCTTCCGCCGCCCGGGACTTCGTGCGTCTGGAGCACGCCCCCGTGCAGGGCGACCACGCCGCGCGCGATCGGCAGATGCACCGGGTTGCCGCCGCTGTGCGGGCCGCGCACCTCGATCCGTACGACCGACTCCCCGGTCGCCTCCTCGCCGCGCCCGCTGCCACCGCGCTTGGCCGCGGCGACGACGATCGTCGAGTCCTGCGGGCCCCCGGCGACCGTGGAGTTGCCGGTGACGTCGACGCCGGCGACGTCCGCGACCAGGTGCGCGATCGCCAGCGCCAGCCGGTCGGGGTCCACCACGGCCTGTATCGGCGGCGCGTGCACCGCGAACTGCGCGCGGCCCGGGCCGATCAGCTCGACGGCGCTCTCCACGCCGTTCGCGATCACCGTGTCCAGCGAGACCTGCTTGAGGTCGAGCTTCTCGCGGCCCGAGTCCAGCCGCTGGTACCGCACCACGTTGTCGATCAGGGTGGTCATCCGCGCGTAGCCGGCGGAGAGGTGGTGCAGGATCTGGTTGGCCTCGGGCCACAGCTGCCCGGCGGGGTCCGCCGCCAGACCGGCCAGCTCCCCGCGCAGCTCCTCCAGCGGGCCGCGCAGTGCCTCGTCGACCACCGACAACAGCTGCGCGTGCCGCGCCTCCAGCGCGTCCGTGGCCCGACGGTCGGTGAACGTCAGCACCGCGCCGACGAGTTGATCACCGTCGCGGACCGGGGCGGTGGTCATGTCCACCGGCACCCGCTCGCCCTTCTTGGACCACAGCACCTGGCCGCGCACCCGGTGCTTGCGGCTGGAGCGCAGCGTGTCCGCCAGCGGCGTCTCCTCGTACGGCTGCGGCGTACCGTCCGCGCGAGTGTGGTGCACCAGCGGGTGCAGGGCCTGACCGCCGAGATCGCTGGCCCGGTAGCCGAGGATCTGCGCGGCGGCCGGGTTCACCAGGACGACGCGGCCCTCGGTGTCGGTGCCCACCACGCCCTCGGCGGCGGCGCGCAGGATCATCTCCGTCTGCCGCTGCTGCCGGGCCAGTTCGGCCTCGGTGTCCAGGGTGCCGCTGAGGTCGCGCACGACGAGCATCAGCAGCTCGTTGCCGCCGTAACCGCCGTGATCGGCGTAGGCGGCCTCGAAGGACGACTCGTAGGTGGTGCGTCCGTCCTCGAGGTTGGCGCTGGTCACCTCAACCGGGAACTCACTGCCGTCGGTGCGCCGCGCGACCATCCGGGTCGGCGGTTGACGCTCCTCGATGCGGTCGTCGGGGCGACGCATGGACCCCGGGATGCGCTTGGAGTCGAACGCGGGCACGAGATCGAGCAGCCCGCGACCGATCAGCGCCGTACCGGGTGTCTCGAAGACATCGAGGGCGATGCTGTTGGCGTTGACGACCGTGCCGTTGGCGTTGACGAGCAACAGCGCATCGGGCAGGGCGTCGAGTATGGCGGCGAGGCGAGCAGCGCCTCGGGATGGCCTGCTGCTCACGACGGCGTTCCTCCTTGCTGACCACGTGGTACCCGGCCAGTCTGCCTCTACCCCGGGCTCATCACCAGAGTGGAGTCTACGGGCAGCGCTTGTCCCGGGGACGGCAGATGCGTACCGGTACCGGTGACACCGGGGAGGAAGCAGCCGCACGCACCCAGGCCGGACATTTGGCCACGGTCGTTCTACCAACGGTTGCGGAATGTCGGATTCCGCAACCGTGTTTCCTTGCCGAGTTGTTACTGATCCACGGGGTCCGACACCTGTCGCACCGCCCCGGCCGACCGCCGCGCACCACTCTGCGCGCACCGCTCGGCACGCGCCGTCAGGCACGCGCCGTCAGGCACGCGGGGTGCACCGTTGCCGGAGCACCACTGTTCGGCGCGGGCTGATCGACGCGGCCTGTTCAGCCCGCACGGCGGGACCGACGCGACGAGTACCGGACCTCGTGACAGTGCCGTGGCGGCCGGCACCTGTCCGGCCGTCACGGCACTGCGTCGATCACCTGCCCGAAGCGCGGGCACCTACTCCCGTGACGCCCCCTGCTCCCAACCCCTCCACTCCCCGGCCCCTGTTCCCCACACCTTCCACCGCCCCGCGGGGAGAGGCCGGGACCCTCATCGCACGGCGGTCCGACCCGGCGGGCCGTCGCCGTGCCGGCCGTGCGTCACGTGCGCCCGTGCGTCACGTACGTCACATACACCGCGTACGTCACATACGCCGCGTACGTCGGCCCAACCGTCGGGCGGGTCGCCGCAGTTGGCCCGTTCGGCCCGCCCGCCCGCCAGACCCACCGGTGCCCTCGCGGGCGCCCTCGAAGGTCACCGGCGAGGGCGCCCGCGACCGCGCACGGTCAGCTGGGGTTGGCGCCGATCCGGGGCAGCGCCGGGGTCAGGGTGTCCCAGCGCGCGATCTCGCAACCGTTGGTGCGCTCGAAGTCGGCGGACACCTCGCGGCCCGCCCAAGTCCCGGTCACCCGCGCCGTCTGCGGCCCGCCGTACCGCTGGGTGCACACCGCGTCCTTGGAGATCGGCTCCCACGGGCTCTTCGGGCCGCGCACCGCCTGGTCCACCGCCGCGCACGCCCGGGACGCCGACGGGTGGCTGCCCGCCGCACGACCCGCCGGACCGCACTTCAGCTCGAACCGCTCGGTCCTGGCCTCCGCGTCCTCCTGGTAGACCACGGTCAGGGTGCCCGCGGTCGGCAGCGCGCCACCCGCCTTCTCAATCGGCCCGTGGGGCGACGGGCAGGCCAGCGCGGAACCCGCGACAGCGGACAGCGCGGCGGTCACGGTCACGACGGTGGCGATACGGCGCAGCATGAGGACTCCCGGTTTCAGCGTCACGGGGTACGTGGTTCGTACCCCCACCACCTACTAACGCTGCTTCCCGCCACCCGTTGCGCAACTTGTCCGCCGCCACCCCGGTGCCGACGTACACGCAGGTGGGGGCAGGCGTACGCACGTGCGAAAGCTTTTGCCCGCCGGGCTCGTCGCCCGGTAACGTGTACCGCGATTGGTCACCGGGTCATGCCCTGTGCCATCATCTGTCCACGCTTCGCCTCGCGAGGCGTGTGGAGGCTTCGCCTAGTCTGGTCTATGGCGCCGCACTGCTAATGCGGTTTCGGGGTAACCCCCTGATCGAGGGTTCAAATCCCTCAGCCTCCGCTCGATCTCACCGATCACCGAAGCCCCGGTACGCATGTGCCGGGGCTTTCGCGTGCGTCCGGTCCGCGGGCGCCCGGCTCGCCCCGCGCTGTCGGGCGACCCGAAGCCGCCCGGGCGAGGACGCCGCCGCCACCCGCGCAACCGCTTCCCGCAGACCCCCCGAAGCTCGTTTTCGCAGCTCAGCACTGGTCCGACAAACGGATTTCGCCTCGCGGCGCAGGTCATGTAATGTTGTCCACGCAACGCCGACCGGCCGCCCAGACGGCCAGGGAAGCACAAGCGCTCGTAGCTTAACGGATAGAGCATCTGACTACGGATCAGAAGGTTGCAGGTTCGAATCCTGCCGAGCGCGCAGCAGATGAGAGGCCCCTTGGAATTGCCCCCAAGGGGCCTCTCTCGTGCCACACAGCAGCGAGGTGCGACAGCCGACCGGGGGATTTTGGTGCGCCGCCGTGGCGTCAGCTGTTGTCGGCCGGGTCTCCCCAATGCGGAGGTACCGCGGGCGGGCGCCACGGCTCGCCGTCGGAACGTTCAAGATCCGGAGGCTCGGCGTGCGCCGGGAGGGGCTGCTCGTCGATGACCGACGCCAGGGTGTGCTGTACGTAGCCAAGTACCCTTTCACGTCGCGTATCCGGCGTTCGCGATTTTCGTTGCCCGCTGCACGCCATCCTGCGTCGTAAACCAGCCTCACCAACTCGCGGTACCGACAACGCACTTCGTCGTCACTGATACCCAGGAGATCGGTGGTCATTCCGCGGCGCACGGATTCCATCGCCCCCGAGCATCGATCGCGTGCGTGTGCGCTCAGGTGCGGCCTCTCCGCTGAGACGTCGGGAAGCGAGGGGAGCCACGCGTAGAGGTCGGCCAGCCGTTCCAGAAGAATCTGTGCCGCTTCCGCGGAACGCACACGGCTTCGACTCGTCAGCTCCCATTGGATGTTGGCCCGTTGCTCCGTCGCCATCAGAGCCATCTGCGATTCGATCGTCCTCTTCGTCTGCCATCTCGCGACGAGAATCGTGATGGCCCCGCCCGCCACAGTCCCGGCAAGCGATCCGAAAGCCTGCAACGAGGCGTCTGCCAAGAAGCTCATGCCGTCTTGCTGTCCCCCTCCCGCTTTGTGAACCCTGCGTGCGGGCGTCGGCGGGAGCTTCGAACTCAGCGCCGCCATCCGTCGCACTGATCAGCTTGCCGATCGGTCAGGTCGGGGGCACCGTCGGCTGCCTGCCCGCTGCGAGTTGAGGTGGGCCGTTCGAGCGCCGTGACGAAGAAGCCGAGCGAGCCCGGCAGTTCGGCGGGCCGCAGTTCGATGCGGCCCGCCGATCGCGAGTTGGTCACGGCGGGTTGCTCCCGGGCGCCACCGAGAGTTGGCGCCCATCCGTATCCGGGGAAGGTGTCGGGGCCCGGTCGGAGGAAAGCCTCTCTCCGCATCCGTGAGGGGTCAGCGGCACTCAGTCAGAGTGGGGCGGCCAGGCGCAGATTTTGTACGCAGCAAACCGGCCAGGTGGTCAGCGTAAATGTCTTTCCACTCTTCCCCATTCTTCTCCGTCAGGATGGACTCGAGGGCCCTGCAGACTTCTTCCTTGAGTTCCATCTCCCCTTTACGCACTGCCACGCCGTAGTCCTCGGTGCCATCAAGGTTGGGCAGCCGACGAAATTTCCCAGGATTATCCTTCTCGTACCCAGCGAGGATGACGTCGTCGGATGCGACCGCAGAGACCGAGGAGGCGGGATCATCGAGCCTATTTAGGCAGGTCTGGTAGGTGGCGGGCAGGTGCTTGGCCATGGAGTAGCCAAATTGGGAGAGATTCTGGTAGGTCGAGCCGTGGGCGGTGCACACCTTCGCGTCGGGGTTGTTCTGCAGGTCGCTGGGGTCACCGAAGTTGCTCGTTTTTTGAACGAGGAAAGCGCGACCGGCAGAGTAATAGGGGCCCGCGAAATCAACCTTGTACCTGTCGGATTCGGAGGAGGTGGTGGAGCCCTCTTCGGGGATGCTGTAGGAGGCAATGACCAGGTGCACCCGCTTCGCATGGAGCTCGCTGCTCCGGTTTCGGGTCGTTACCTCGCTGAAATCGACTTTGTCCTTCGAGTAGCCCATCTTCTCGGCGATCGCGTAGCCGATGTCAACGTCGAACCCCTCGAATTTGCCTTGCGCGGCGATATATTCACTCAGGCCGGGCTGGTCGCTCTTGACGCCGATGATCAGACGCTCGGTCGTGTCGATCAAGCGCTTCTTTGGCTTCTTTGGCTTCTCTGGCTTCTCTGGTTTCTCCTGGCTCTTTGCGTCGTCGGCGGCGGCGGCATCCTCGGCACCTCCTTGGCCGTCGGACTGGTCCAGGTTGGAGACGACCCAGCCGGTCGCGGCGAGCAGTACACCGGCGAGTGCGATCGCCGCGATTCGCAGCCCTCGTCGACTGCCGTTCGGCGGTGTGGGAGGCGCGGAGTCGGAAGCAGCCGCGTCCGCTCCCGGGGAGGGCGACGATGACGCGGGGACGGGAGTTGCCGGTGTCGGGGGTCGCGCCTCGGCCCGGGACGGATCCGCCGGCTCCACCGATTCCGGTGGTTCGAGTGCCTCGGCGGGTGCACGGTCCGGCTCGGCGGGCGGCGTGGGCGGGGAGGTGGTGGCCGCTTCCTCTCGCCGCGCGTCCGGCGCCGCGGGGGTGATGCTCATCGGCAGCGGGGAGGGGCCGGGGGCGCCGAGGACCTCGCGCAGCAGCAGTTGGGCCGTCGGCGCGTCCAGGCGCCGGTCCGGGTCCGGGTCGAGCAGCCCCCGGATGACTGGCGCGAGGGGGCCGGCGTAACGGTAGGGCGGGTTCGGGTTCTCCCTGACGGAGGTCTGCACCTCCCACTCCGAGCGGCCCGCGAACGGCCGTCGTCCCTCGGCGGCTTCGTACAGCGTGACGCCCAGCGCCCACAGGTCGGAGACACGGGTGTGGCCGGTGGCGGCGGCGGTGTAGAGCTCGGGCGCGAGGTACGGAGGGGTGCCGATGACGTGGTTTCCCGTCACCCGGGACGCGCCGTCGAAGGTGGCGATGCCGAAGTCCACCAGGATCACCTGGCCGGTGTCCCCGATGAGGATGTTGCCCGGCTTGACGTCCCGGTGGACGACCGAGGCGCCGTGCACCGCGCACAGTCCGTTGAGGACCTGGAGTCCGATTTTCGCCACCCGCGGCACGGCGAGGGTCTCCTCTGCGGCCAACAGGTCGGCGAGGGACCGCATTTCGACCAGCTTCATGACGATCCAGACCTGGTCCGCGGTCTCGACCTGGTCGTGCACCGTCACCACGTTCCGGTGGTCGATCCTGGCGATCGCCTCCGCCTCGCGCCGTGCCCGGTGCACCGCGGCCGAGCGCGTGGTCGCGGTCACCGCGCTCGGGTGGAGGAGTCCCTTGATCGCCACGAAGCGGCGCAGCCGTCGGTCGTAGGCGCGCCAGACCTGCCCCATGCCGCCCCGGCCGATGATTGACAGCAGCTCGTACCGGTCGTCGATGACCGCGGGTGGGGCGGGCGGTCCTCCGGCGGTTCGGCGGAGCCACGCGGGGGTGGCCCGGAGTCCGGCCCGCTCTCCGATTCGGGCTCGGTGGTGGCCGCGACGTCCGGCGCTCCGGCGTCAGGGAGTCCATCGGCCGGGAGTCCATCGGCCGGAACCCGGCCGTCCGACCCGCTGCCGTACTCGCGCCAACCGTCGAAGCGGTCATCGCCCTGCATTCGTCCCCACCCCACTTCCCGGAGCGGGCAACCCTCGGGCCCCCGCGTACCGTTCTCCTCGCGTTCGGGCGGCGTCTCCGCCGTCGCGGCGGGTATGCCCTCGAACGCCTCGTCGCCGGACCGTGCCGACCGGACGCCCCGTCAGGCGCGTCCGCCGAACCGGCCGGAATTCTCCCCCGCGCCCCAACTCCCGTGGGCCGTCGACCTGATGACGGCGAGCTCACCCTACGCCGCGAGTTCGTCACCCGTCTCGAACGCCGTCCTCCTTCCGCGTACCCCGCGTAGCCGAGGATGTGAAAGTCGTGACGCCGGGTCTGACGCCGAACGGCTCCGCCCTCGCGCTGACGGAGCGGCGAGCTGCGTGCGCGGTGACGGAGCGGAGGGCTGCGTGCGCGCTGACGGAGACGACGGCGTACGCGTACGGCGACGGAGACGACCGCTTGCGTGCTGGTGGGCCGGGCGGCGGCACGGCGTTCGACGGCCGAGCGGCGGTGCGGCGGGGTCGCGGTGAGGTCTGCTCACGCACGGGTTCGTGCCGTGGCCACCCGGCCCGGTGTGTCTGCGGTGTGGACGTTCGTGACGAACGACGGGCAGTATGCCGCGATTTGGGAGTTTGGTGTTTCGTCGGTCGGCTACTGTCGGCGCGCATGAGTAAAGGCCACGTGTCCCGCCGGGCCCTGCTGGGCCTGGCCGCTGTCGCCGGTACCGCCTCGCTGGCGGGTTGCGCGGGAGACAGCGGCAAGGAAGAAGATCCTCCGAGCAAGCCCTCCGCCGAACCGGGCAGAGCCTGGGACCACCTCCGCCTCACCGAGGGCTGGGACAGTGAGTACGTCTCACTCGCCGCCACCTCCCGTGAGGACATCTGGGCGCTGGGCGTACGCGGGCTCTCCTCCGACAATCCGGCGCGCATGCGTCTCTTCCTGGACCACTGGGACGGCAGGAAGTGGCGGGAGCACGAGCTTCCCGACGAACTCCCGCCGGGCGACGGGCACTTCGGGCTGGCCGCGGCCGGCCGAGGCGACGGGGTGTGGCTCGTCGCCCGGTCGAAGGAGGGCGAGCTGCACGCGCACCGGTGGGACGGCGACGCCTGGCGGGCGCTGCCCCCGACCGCCGCGGGCAAGCCGGCCCGCCCCGACTTCTCCGGCGCCGACATCCCACTGGCCGCGGCGGAGTCGGATCTCCTGTGGCTGGTGGTCGACGGCGAGGTCCGGCACTGGTCCGGCTCGGGCTGGCAGGCCCCCGCGCTGACGTTCACCGCCACCGACCTGGCCGTGATCCCCTCGTCCGACGGCGGCACCCCGAAGGTGTGGGCGGTGGGGCGGACGGCGCCCGAGTGCGAGGACGGCGAGTGCTATCCCCAGCCCGCGAGCGCACGTTGGGGCGACGGCGGGTGGAGCCCCGTGGAGATGCCCGCGTACCGCTTCCCCGATCCGGTACCGCCCGAGGCGAGCGCCGGGCTGGACGCGGTCGTCGCCGACGACGACCGGCTGTGGGCACTGGGGCGGCACGACTTCAACCACGGCGAGGCGGAGGACGAGCCCGAGGCGGAGACGATCCTCCTGACGGGGGACGGAACGGGCTGGTCCAAGAGCAAACTGCCCCGTCTGAACCGCGCCGTTGCCACCAGGACGACCGTCACCGACGGTCGCGGCGGTCTGCTCCTGGACCACGGGCGCCATCTCACCGCGGACGGCAAGCTCCACCGTGTCGCCTGGCCGCCCGAGGTGCCCGGACCCGCCGAAGGCGGCTCTCCCTCCCCCGGCGGGCGTCGCGGCAAGCAGCAGATGAACTGGAACGTCGCCTGCCGGGTGCCCGGCACGACCACCATCCTGGCCGCGGGAGCGGTGCTCGCACCGAACGGCAGTGCCGGTACAACTCCCACGCGCGCAACGGTCGTTCGCCTGGAGCTGCCGGGCGGGTAGTGACACCCGCCCGCCGACTGGGGCGCGCGCCTGCCCGCTTGCGCCGGACGGGCCGGTGTTGCCCGCGGCGGGCCGGGAGGCTCGACGGGTGGGCGGCCGGAGGGCGGCCGGCTCCAACTGGCGTTCGGCGGGCTGGGCTTCACCCGCCCGCCGCCTGGGGGCGGTCCTCGGGCGGCGGCAGAACGTACGGGTGTGCGACGGCTGTCGCGGCAGCGGTGGCGCTCACGGCAGGCGATGGCGGTAGCGGTCAGCGGCACGGTCAGCGGTACTTAAATGCGCTTCCGTCGCCGATCGGCGGTGCAGAGCGGGGACTTGGGGGTAGCGAGCATCCCGAGGAGCGCGAAGCGCGGGGTCGACGCGCGTAGCACGCTGCCCAACGCCCCGTTCACAGCGCGTACTTCGTTCCCAGCACCCCAAGAGCCCGCGCCGGCACAGGAGTCGAACCATGTGTGAACACCACGGAGAGCCCACGGACATCCAGCCCGAGGCCGAGCCTCCCGGACGCACCTCGTCCGGGCGCCGCCTGTCCAGACGCGGGTTGCTGGCGGGTGCCGGCGCCGGGCTGGGCCTCGCCCTCGTCGGGGCACCGCGCTTGGCGCAGGCGGCGAGCACGCTGTCGCTGAACGGCGCCTGGTGCGACCCTGCCCGCGGCTCCTTCCCCAACGGCGGGCACTTCGGCGCCCCCAGGGGCAACGCCAAGCACGCCGGACAGGACATCTCCAACCCGGTGGGCACCGCGCTGTACGCGGCTGCCGCGGGCACCGTGATCCGGCGCGGCGTGGGCGTACTGCCCGGCCGGACCGGCAACGGCATCGTGATCGACCACGGCGGCGGCACGTACACCTACTACGGCCACCTGAACTCGTTCTCGGTCTCACAGGGCGCCAAGGTCGTCGCGGGACGACCCATCGGCACGATGGGGGCGACCGGCAACGTCACCGGCCCCCACCTGCACTTCGAGACCCACACCGGCGGGCTGGGAGCGGTCGTCGACCCGGTGCCGTTCATGAGTGCGCGCGGGGTGGACCTGCGCGGCGGCTGGTGCCGGCTCAACCCCGGCGCCTCCGGCCAACGGGTGCGCGCGGTCCAGTCGTTGATGAACCAGCGCGGTGCCGGGCTGGTGGTCGACGGCGCCTACGGGAAGGTGTCCAGCGACGCGGTGAAGGCGTTCCAGAAGAGCAAGGGCCTGGTGGCGGACGGCCAGGTCGGCCCGCTCACCTGGCCGGTGCTCGTGTACACCCTGCGGCAGGGCGCGAAGGGCGACCATGTGAAGGGCCTGCAGGTCGTGCTGAACAAGCGCGGCGCGGGGCTGGTGGTCGACGGCGAGTTCGGTGGCGTGAGCACCACGGCGGTTCGCACCTTCCAGGGCGCGAACCGGTTGGTGGTCGACGGTGAGGCCGGGCCGCTCACCTGGCAGGCCCTCGTCGCCTGAGCCACCGGATCGGTCAACGCCCCTCGGTTCGCGGCGGCTGCCGCGACCGAGGGGCGTGGTGTGGATGGGCGGGTGTGAGACGGGCGCGAGCGAGGCTCCGTACCGGCGGAGTTGCCGGTGACGGTTCGGGTTCCGACGGGGCACACGGAACCGGTGCCGCACCCCGTGCCGTGCCCTACTCCCGGGCCCTGCCGAAAGAGGTTTCCGAGAGTTTCCGCAACCGTTGCACCGGCTGTGGAAACTCCGTTCCTCGCCACGGCTTTACCGCGCGAACCCCGGCGTCCCGCGACGGCGGAGGTAGTCCGCCGTCTCCGTCGGGCCGAGATGGGGCACCAGCACGCAGTAGCTCAACTGCCCGAGCTGATCAGTGAGTTGGTCGGCCCGACCAGCGGCGACGTACTCGTGCACCGTGCTGTAGACCCCGCCGACGACCGCCGACCGCAGCTGTCCGGCGTCGACCGGCGGCGGTGGCACGGGCGCCTGATGGAAGAACCGGTGGAACCGGCGCAGCAGTCGCGCACGCGCCGTGCGGGCGGCCGGCCCCGCGGCGTCGATCTCCACGATGGCCATCGTCGCGAAGACCGGCACCTGGGCGAGTACGTCGAGGAGCGCGGCGAGCGCGGCACAGATCCCGTCCTGCCAGGGTGAGTTGGCGCAGCCGCCGGCTGTGCCGCCGCCCGTGGCGCCGTCACCCGTGGTGCCGTCACGGTGGGCGGCGGCGTCGGAAGCGGCGTCGTACGCGGCGCTCATATGGTTCAGCAGCAGGTCGGTGCCGTGGCGGTAGGCGGCGAGGAAAGCGTCCTCCTTGCCGGGGAAGAGCTCGTAGAACACCGGTCGGGTGACTCCCGCCGCCCGGCAGATGTCGGTGACCCGGGCCCCCTCGTAACCCTTGGCAGCGACGGTGTGGACGAGGCCGTCGTAGAGGCGGTCGCGCTGGGTGGCGGCGACGGACTCGGGGGCCAGTCCGCTGGGCCCGCGTTTGATCGCCCGAGCGGGGTCGCGCCCCGGTCTGGCACCCGGTACGAGCACGCAACCGCCGGTCTGCGGCTGCTCGTTGCGGTCCTCTCGGTCGGCAGTCATTTCTTGCGCTCCCCCTTGACGGCGCTCCCACCCCGGGTTACAAACCTCAGGAGTTCTTTACTCCCGGGCAACATCCCGATGTGCGTCCGGTGACTCCCTCAAGCCGGCCACCGCTCCTGACAGTCAAGACCTGTTCGCCCCCGACGACCAGCCTCCGGCCGGAATCCGCGGGGACCCGACTGCAGGACCCTCCAGTACGGCGCCACCCTGTGCGACCTCCGACGGTCAGCCTCCGTCGGAGAAACCAGCCTCGGCACCCCCAACGAGAGGTCATGTCATGCGCAGATCAACCGCACTCCGTTCCGCGGCGCTCAGCGTCGGCGTCGCCGCCGCGCTCTTCGCCTCGGCGGGCTCCGCAACCGCCCTGGACGGCACCGTCCTGACCAACGACAGCGCGGGCGGGACCGCGGTGGCGGTCGGTGACGTCCTCTCCGCCGGCCTCGCGGAGGGCACCAACGCGACGTTCTTCGACAGCGCGGACGGCAGCACCGGCGTCACCTGTGCGACTTCCGGATTCAAGGCCACCGTCGGGGACAACCCCACCGCCCCCGGCACCGCCACCGGCTCCCTCGACTCGCTGACGCTGACCGACTGCACCGCCAACATCCTCGGCGTCACCAGCGTCGCCATCACCATCGACAACCTGCCGTACACCCTGGGCGTCGACAGCGGCGAGGGAAACCCCGTCACCATCAGCGGCGAACCGATGAAGATCAGCGCCGAACTGGACACCCTCATCGGCAAGATCACCTGCGTGTACGAGTCGACCGGCATCAACGGCAGCGCGGACAACGCCGACAACAGCATCGCCTTCAGCAAGCAGGAGTTCACCCGCAGCGAGGGCCCGAGCAACTGCTTCTCGCCGGGCTACTTCACCGCCACCTACAGCCCGATCCAGAACGAGACCGCGGGCGGCAGCCCGGTCTTCGTCAACTGACCCGCGCCACAGGCAGGTTGACGAGGAGCCGCTGACCGGTTCGCACCGAGCACAAGGCACCGAACCGCCGTATCCGTCGGGCGTTCGACGACCAGGAGCGGCCACCGGTGACCGACGCAACCGACGCCGGCGGCGCACGCGCGACGCCCGGTACGCATGGCCCTCCCGGGTGGGCCGAGGTGTACCGGGCGTCGCCACGTCCGCACGCGGGCCGGTGAGCCAGCCGGTGCGCCCGGGCGCCGGCGCAAGGCCGGCTCGCCCGGTAGTCGGGCCCGTACACGCCTCGGCGTCGGGGGCAGTACGCGCCTGGCTATCCTCGACGGACGAACGCGGCACGAGCGCCGCGAAAGGGCACCACCAAGGGGGATCACGACATGCGGAGAACCGCGAACGGGGCCGTCCTCGCGACAGCGGTCGCACTGGTACTGACCGGCTGCGGCAGCGACGGGGGCGACAGCGAGGACGGCGCAAAGAAGGACACGGCGTCCTCGGAGTCGTCCGACCCGAACGGCGGCTCGGACGACAGCAGTTCGGACTCCGGCAGTTCGGACG
Source organism: Streptomyces tardus (assembly GCF_018101125.2). Classification (GTDB taxonomy): domain Bacteria; phylum Actinomycetota; class Actinomycetes; order Streptomycetales; family Streptomycetaceae; genus Streptomyces; species Streptomyces tardus. Next base: position 1,952,749 of record NZ_JAELVF020000001.1, read on the forward strand.
ACGGGGCTTCGCAGGACAAGGGCTCCGACGGCTCCGGGGACGCGGACGGGGAGACCCGCGAGGTCACCCTCGAAGTGAGCGGCGAGGGAACGGTCCTCGGCGCCGTCATCTACATGACGAACGAAATGAAGACCGAGACGGTCAAGAAGCTGCCGTGGACGAAGACCGAGACGCTCGCGCTGAGGGGCGCGGAGACCGAGGTCGGCCGGGCGGTCACGCTGACGCCGCCCTCGGTCCAGGAGCCCGACGGCAAGCTGGTGCCCGCTCGCTGCGTGATCAAGGTCGACGGGAAGACGGTCTCGGACAACGCGGACAACGACCCCGGGGACAGCAGCTGCAAGGCATCGGTCAAGTAGCCCCGAAGCGGCGGTGTCCCCGCCACCGGCCGGGTCGAAGTCCGGTGTCTGACGCCGTGTTGAGTCGGCACATGAGGCAAGTCGGCTCGGAGCATGTGCCGTTGAGGCAACGTGCGGGCGAAGTCGGGGCTGCGTGCACGGCGTCGAGCCTCGGCACGTCATCGCGCGACGGCCCGCCTTGAGCCGTGTCGGCAAATCGCCCCGGCCCGAGCGGGGCCGGGCCGGCAGGTACAAGCAGCCCACAGCTCGGCGCGGCAGCCCGAAGGCGCAAGTCGCCGCGCGGGGCTGGGCGTTGAGCCGACGTCTGCGACGAGTCGCCCCTGCACGAGCGGCGTCGGGCCGACATGTGGGGCAAGTCGCGCCCGTACGGGTGGGGTTCGGCCGACACGCCAGGCGGACCGCGACCAGCTCTGGGCAGCGCAAGTCATCACGCGGAAGCGCGTGTTGATCCGGCGGGCGCGGCAAGTCGCGGCGTCGTACGCTGCGTTGGCGCCGTGGGCGTCGGCCCGTGCGGAGGGTTGCGCGGGGCCGACGGGGCCGGACGTCTCGGGGCGGGCCCGGCGGTATGGGTACGGCGGTACGGGCCGGGGGTTCAGGCCGCCGGTCGTACGCCGCAGGCGGCGCGGAACGCCCGGAGCAGCGGTGCCCGCAGCACCTCGGCCGGCTCCTGGCGGCAGGCGACGGTGTGCACCAGCCCCATCACGGCCAACTGGGCCGCCACCGAACCGTCCTCCGGCAGCGCGGCGGCGCCGGACGCGGAGCCCGAGGTGTCCGCCGAGGAACCGGCCGCCGATTCACCTGACGTGCTGAACTCGGCGAGCGTCTCCGTGCGGTGGTCGTCCAGCTCGGTCAGTACGCCGCTCTCCGCACGCAGTTCGGTGCGCAGCATCGGCAGGCCGGAGTCGAGCACCAGGCCAACGCTGGCGCGGTGCCGCAGCGCGAGGTCCACCAGATCCGCAGAGGCCCGCATCCGCCGCTCGGGCCCCGGCGGCAGAGCCGCCCAGGTCGCCCGGAGCGCCGCGAACTCCGCCAGCGGAGGAGCGAGGACGGCGGCGAGCAGCCGTTCCTTGGAGGGGAAGCGGTGCAGCAGACCGGTCTTCGAGTAGCCGACCCGGTCGGCCACCTGCTGGACGGAGGTGCCCAAGTAGCCCTGGGCGCGGAAGAGTTCGGCGGCGGCCTCGATGATCTCGGCATCGACCTCGGCGCGGGTGGGGCGGGGCAAGGCGTTCTCCTGTCGTGAGTCCGATGCCGGTACGGGTCCGGGTCCGGTACGGGTCCGTGTCCGTGTCCGTGTCCGGTACGGGTCCGGTACGGGTCCGGGTCCGGGTCCGGACCCGGCGACGCGGGTGGTGATCACTGCCGTCACCGGTGACCCGGCGGGTGGCGGCGGCGCTCGCCCCGGAGCCGTGTCCCGACCGGGGCCGACAGGCCGCCGAGGCCCGACCGAACGTAACAGACCAACTGGTCCCTCTCCGACCGAGTGGTCCGGCGAACCGCCGCCGCCCCGCGCCCGGCCCGATTGTCAGTGCTGTGTCCTACGGTTCGTTCGACCCTCCCCCATCCCGTTCAGCCGTCGCACCCAGTCGTCCTCCAGGTCCGTCTTCCCCAGTCGTTTTCCGCTGTCGCTCCCGCCGCATTGGTCGCTGTCACCGCTCCTCGCGCACCGGCTCGGCCCCGCAGAGAAGGACGTACCCATGCCCGCCGAACCTCCGGCTTCCGACCGCACCACGGCCGGGCCCACAGCCGCCGGCCACGACTCCCCAGCCGCCGGGAGCGCGGTGGAGGCCCCCGCCGCGCTGCCACCCGCGCTCGCGATCCCCACCACTGCCGACCAGCACGCCGTCATCCAGGTCCGCGGCGCGCGCGAGAACAACCTGCGCAACGTCTCCGTCGACCTGCCCAAGCGTCGGCTCACCGTCTTCACCGGGGTCTCCGGCTCGGGCAAGTCCTCGCTCGTCTTCGGCACCATCGCCGCCGAGTCGCAGCGGCTGATCAACGAGACGTACACCGCGTTCATCCAGTCGTTCATGCCGAGCCTGGGCCGCCCCGACGTGGACGGGCTGCACAACCTGAGCGCCGCGATCATCGTCGACCAGGAGCGGATGACGCCCAACTCCCGTTCCACGGTCGGCACGGTGACGGACGCCTACACGATGCTGCGGATCATCTTCAGCCGCCTCGGCAGCCCGTATGTCGGCCCCTCCTTCCACTTCAGTTTCAACACCCCCGACGGGATGTGCCCGGACTGTGAGGGCATCGGCGAGGTCTCCACCATTGACCTCGACGAGCTCGTCGACCGCGAACTCTCCCTGAACCAGGGCGCGATCACCGCTCCCGGTTACGCGGTCGACTCCTGGCAGTGGCAGGTCTGCGCGAGCTCGGGGTTCTACGACCCCGACACCAGGCTCGCCGACTTCACGGCCGAGGAGTGGCACGCGCTGATGCATCTGCCCGCCACCAAGGTGAAGGTCGGCAAGAGCAATCTGAGCTACGAGGGCCTGGTCCCCAAGATCCAGCGCACCTACCTGAGCAAGGACCGGGAGGCGATGCAGGCGCACATCCGCGCCTTCGTCGACCGGGCCGTGGTCTTCGCGACCTGCGGCAGCTGCGGCGGCAGCCGACTCAGCCCGGCCGCGCTCTCCGCGCGGATCGACGGCCGCAACATCGCCGACTGCTCCCGGATGCAGATCAACGACCTCGCCGCCTTCCTGCGCGGCATCGAGCCGGGCGACACCGGCCCGCTCCTGTCCAACCTGCGCGAACTGCTGGACTCCCTGGTCGAGATCGGGCTCGGTTACCTCAGCCTGGACCGCCCGTCGGGCACCCTCTCCGGCGGCGAGGCACAGCGCGTGAAGATGGTGCGGCACCTCGGTTCCAGCATCACCGACGTCACGTACGTCTTCGACGAGCCGACCGTCGGTCTGCACCCGCACGACATCCGGCAGATGAACGACCTGCTGCTGCGCATCCGCGACAAGGGCAACACCGTGCTGGTCGTGGAGCACAAGCCGGAGGTCATCACGATCGCCGACCACGTCGTCGACCTGGGACCCGGCGCGGGGACCGCCGGCGGCGAGATCTGCTACACCGGCGACGTCGCCGGCCTGCGCGCCTCCGGCACCCTGACCGGTCAGCATCTGGAGCACCGCGTACGGCCCAAGGAGACCGTGCGGGAGCCGCGCGGCAAGCTCTCGATCACCGGAGCGAGCAGGCACAACCTGCGAAACGTCGACGTCGACATCCCGCTGGGGGTGCTCACGGTGGTCACCGGAGTGGCCGGCTCGGGCAAGTCCTCCCTGATACACGGCTCACTGCCGGGCCGGGAGGGTGTGGTGGTCGCCGACCAGACACCGATCCGCGGCTCGCGCCGCAGCAACCCGGCCACGTACACCGGGCTGCTCACCTCGATCCGCAACGCCTTCGCCAAGGAGAACGGCGTCAAGGCGTCCCTCTTCAGCGCCAATTCCGAGGGCGCCTGCGCGAAGTGCGGCGGTATCGGGCTCGTCCACACCGATCTGGCGATGACGGCCGGTGTGGCGTCGCGCTGCGAGGAGTGCGAGGGCAAGCGCTTCACCCCGGAGGTGCTGACCCACCGGCTGCGCGGCAGGAACATCCACGAGGTGCTGGAGATGTCGACCGCCGAGGCGCACGACTTCTTCCCCGGCGGCCAGGCGCACAAGATCCTCGGCCGGCTGGTCGACGTGGGTCTGGGCTACATACGTCTCGGCCAGCCGCTCACCACCCTGTCCGGCGGCGAGCGCCAGCGCCTCAAGCTCGCCATCCACATGGCGGAGAAGGCGGCCACCTACGTCCTGGACGAGCCGACGACCGGCCTCCACCTCGCCGACGTCGACCAACTCCTCGCGCTGATGGACCAGTTGGTCGACGCGGGCAACTCGGTCATCGTCATCGAGCACCACCAGGCCGTGATGGCGCACGCCGACTGGATCATCGACCTCGGCCCCGGCGGCGGGCACGATGGCGGCGAGGTCGTCTTCACCGGCACCCCGGCCGACCTGGTCGACCACGGCAAAACGCTCACCGCGCAGCATCTGCGCGAGTACGTGGACCGGCGGGACGAGCAGTGACCGACACACGATGACGAAATGAGGGTGACAGCATGAAGCGGACGGATCGGGCACAGAAGTGGGTGCCGGCGGACAGCGGGCGGGTGTACGCGGCGCTGGTGGACGCGGACGCGCTGACACAGTGGCTGCCGCCGGAGGGGATGCACGGACGGTTCGAGCACTTCGACCCGCGGCCGGGCGGTTCCTTCCGGATGGTCCTCACCTACCTGGGCGACGACGAGGGCAACGCCAAGTCCGGCGATGGCCAGGACGTGGTGGAGTCCCGGTTCGTCGAACTCGTGCCGGGCCGACGGGTGGTGCAGGCGATCGACTTCGTCTCGGACGACCCCGCGTACAGCGGCACGATGACGATGACCTGGGAGCTGACGCCCGTCGACGGCGGCGCCCTGATGGAGATCCGCGCCGAGAACGTGCCGTCCGGCATCTCCGCGGAGGACCACGCGGCCGGGCTCTCCTCGTCGCTGTCGCACCTCGCCGCGTACCTCGCGCGGGACGCCCAGCCGGGCGAGTGACCGGGGGGCCCGCGTCTGGCCGGGCGGGCGGTGCGTCGGGACTTCAGCGCTTGTCAGCCGTTGCGCCTGTTGCGCAGGGTCTGCGAACACCAGCCGATGACAAGGGCGTTGACGACCCCGCCGATCGCCACTGCCACCAGGAACGACGCGGCGTGATCGGGCAGCACGACCAGGACGAAACCGAAGGGCGCGGTCGCCAGGACGGGCACGACCCCCGCCATCGATTCCCCGGAGTCGTCGAGACCGGTCACCGTCAGCGCCCAGACCACCAGGGCGGCGACCAGGGCCAGATAGCCGAGCGCCACCGGGTCGGTGAGGAACTGGCGTACTCGGGTGGCGATGCGGTTCATGGCGGAACTCCTCATTGGTCGGGTCACGTCCGGCGGATCCGAGCCGGGCGGTTCTGAGCCGGGCGGCTCGGGATGGGCGGCCCGAGCAACCGTCCAACTGCCGTGTGCCGTACGGGATCCGGTCGCCGTACCGCACACCACTCCGCCGTACAGGGGCGGTGCGGCACCCGTACAGGGGCGGCGCAGGTGCCGTACGGGGGCGGTGCGGCACCCGTACGGGGGCGGCGCAGGTGCCGTACGGGGGCGGCGCGGTCAAGTGGCGTGCGGGCCGGGCGGGTTGGGGCGCACGAGGCCCAGGTCGTAGGCGTGGATCGTCGCCTGGACCCGGTCGCGCACCCCGAGCTTGCGCAGCAGTGCGTTGACATGGGTTTTCACGGTGCCGACGGCGATGCCGAGCCGACCACCGATCTCGGCGTTGCTCAGTCCGGTGGCGAGCAGGCCGAGCACATGGCGTTCGCGTTCGGTGAGGTTCGCCGACTCGGGACGCGTCCGCTCGTACGGGCGGGAGCGCCCGGACTCCGGCTGCGCCGCATAGTGGCCGATCAGCCGACGGGTGGCGGACGGCGCCAGTACGCTCTCGCCGACCGCCACCACCCGGATCCCGCGCAGGAGTTCGGCCGCGTGGACGTCCTTCAGCAGAAAGCCGGAGGCTCCCGCGCGCAGTGCGTCGAAGACGTACGAGTCGAGGTCGAACGTGGTCAGCACCAGTACGCGGGGGCCGTTCGGCACGGCGGTGATGATGCGGGTGGCGGCGATCCCGTCGACCTCCGGCATCCGGACGTCCATGACGACCACGTCGGGCGCGAGTTCGCGCGCGAGGTGCACCGCCGCGGCACCGTCGGCGGCCTCGCCCACGACGCACATGTCCTCCTCGGCGTCGATCACCGCGGCGAACCCCGCCCGGACCACGCCCTGGTCGTCGACTACCAGCACCCTCAGACTCACCGGTTCCTCCTGTCGTCGTCCCGCTCCGTGCCCGGCTCGCGGCCCGCCGCGCCGTCGCCGAGCGGCAGCGAGATGCGGAACGCTCCCGGTGAGCCGTCGAATCCGGCCGTCAGTGTGCCACCGAGCGCGTCGACACGGGCCGCCAGCCGCGCTGCCGCCGCGGGCCGGTCGGCACCCGCCGCTCCGGTCGCCGTGATCGTCAACTCTGCTTCGTCCGCGTCGAGTTCGACCGTAGTGACGGCGGCCGGCCGCTGCGCCGCAGTGGCCGAGAGCAGCGTCTCGGTGAGGTGGTACGCCGCGAGGTCGACGGCTGCGGGCAGGCGCTGCGGTACGCGCGGCGTCAGCCGGATCCGTACGTCGCGGCCGGTGGCGCGGGTCTGCCGGGCGAGCAGATCGAGGGCGTCGACCGTCGGCTGCGGACGGCGGGGAGCACCGGCGTCCGCCGCGCCCTCGCGGCACGGCGCGGCGACGCCGCCGGAGCCCCGCGCGCCGCCGGAGAGGTGCGCGTCAGCACTGCTCTGCGTCGCGCCGGAGCCGTCTCGCGTTTCGCCGGGCGCATGCGTATCGCCGGCCGGGGTCGTATCACCGTCGTGCGCGTCCCCGCCCGAGGGCGCGTCGCGAGCTGTGGGGGCGTCACCCAAGGGGCGGGCCGCACTCAAGGGGCGTGCTTCGCCCGAGGGGCGGGCGTCGCCGGGGGTGTCGTCGCCGTGGACGGAGTCGAGCAGGGCGCGCATCGCCGCCAGCGCCTCGCGGGCCCGTTCGGCGGTCGCTTCGAGCCGCCCGGCTTCGGCCTCGGCGGCCATGTCGGCGGTGCGTGCGAGCACGGTCGTCTCCAATCCGGCGGTGATGCGGCGGCGTTCGGCCCAGGCGTCGCGTACGGCCGCCTCGGTCCAGTCGTCGATACGCGCCGCGCGCGCGTCCTCGGCGTCGTGTGTCCGTCTACCGCGCCACAGACCCGCCGTCTCGGCGGCGCCGACAAGCAGCACGGCTCCGGCCACGCACCCCGCGACCACCGCCCAGAGCGGCAGCGCCGTACCGCGTCCGAGCACCGCGGCGACCGCCGCCGCGGCGTGCACCGCCGCGCAGCCCGCCGGCGCGATCAGCCCGTCCGGTTCGGCGACACCGGCGACACCGAACCGGCCGCCGGGCCCCGCGGCGGTGCCGTCGGGGCGGGGGCGTTCCCGGCCGACGAGCGCCGCACAGGTGGCGACGGCGCTGAGCAGCGGCGGCAGCAGCACCGGCCCGGACCAGTGCCCCAAGGCCATCGCGACCGGCCACAGCGGCACCAGCGCGAGGAGCGCGAGGAGCGCCGTGCGCGGCGAACGGCGCAGCCACAGCAGGGCGACCGCCTGCGCGGCTGCGAGCAGCGCGAACAGCACCCCGGCCGGAACCTGCCAGCCGCCGCTCGGCTCGGCCGGCGTCCGCGCCGTGCTGAGCACCAGCGTCGACAGCAGCGGCTGGGTGCACAGGCCGAGGGCCGCGACCAGCTGCGCGACCCGGTGGCCGACGGGTTCCGTCCGCTCCACCAACGCGGCCTCGTGGCCCGGGAGTTCGGCGCGGACCTCCCAACCGCCGTCCGGGCCGGGCCCGGTCCGCAGCGTGCCGCCGGCCTCCCGCGCCCGCGAACGCAGCGATCCCTGCCCGCGTCCGCCGCCCAGCCCCGCCGCGTGCGCGGTTGCGCCGGCGGGCGGTGCGGCGTTGGTGATCCGCACCTCGGTCTGCGCCTCGCCGTACCGGCAGACCACCGTGGTGGGGGCGCCGGGTGCGTGGCGGGCCACGTTGGTCAGCGCCTCGCGGACGATGCCGTACGCCGCGTCGGCGACCGCGCCGGCGGGCAGTGCGTCGATCTCGTGCTCGATGATCCCGCCCAGCCGGCCGAAGCCCGTGACGAGGTCGAGCAACCGCTCGCGCGGGGTGGGGAGTTCGTCCGCCGACGCCGCGGGCGAGCGTACGGCCGTGAGGGCGGCGGTGACCGTACGACCCGTACCGGCGGCGAACTCCAGTGCCTCACCGGCGAGTTCGGGGCGTCGGTCGCCCAGGCTGAGCGCCGCGCCGGCAGTGACGACGACAGCGGTCAGATGGTGCGCGCTGACGTCGTGCAACTCCCGTTCCATCCGCCGTCGTTCGGCTGCCGGGAGCCGGTGGCGCTCCGACTCGGCTTGTTCCAGACGGAGTTCGGCCGCCGCGCGGGCCCGCCGGTTGCGTCGTACCAGCAGACCGGTGCCGCAGGCGCCGGCGTGGAGCAGCGCGGTCAGGACGAGGTCGAGCCCGTGGCGGTCGCTGATCCCGTGCAGACTCACGCCGTGGACGAACTGCCAGCCGGAGAGCGCGGCTGCGCACAGCACCGCGGTGAAGGTGTCCCGTTCCGTCGCCACGGTGAACAGCGCGAGCGCGAGTCCGGCCGTGCCCAGTACCGCGGTGCCACCGGTGGGCAGCGCCCCGGCGCCCAGCGCACAGGCGGCGACGGCCGGCAGCAGCGCGAGCACGGGCCGAGAGCGGCGCACCGTGAGCGCGGCCGTCACGGTTGCCGCGACCAGCAGCGCCACCAGCAGCGCCGAGGCGGACGGCGCCGTTCCGCGCAGCAGCGATCCGCCCGGCCACACCAGGGCCTGGAGGCAGAGCAGGAGAGCCGGCAGCAACCGGTCGTCGTCGCGTTTCACGTGGCCAGGCTAGGTCCGGGCCCGCTCCGTACGGCTCGGGCTGTGGGGCGATATCGGGGCGGCGGCTCTCTATCGCTGGTTCGAGGCCGGCCTCGTCCGACAGGCCGAAGCACCGCGCGGGACAGCGCCCGTCGCCGGCCGCGCCGCCACCGCGGCAGCCGGCCTGCCGCCACCCGACGCCGGTGTGGCTGACACCTCGACGCCCGTACGCCTCGGCTCCCGTACGCCCTTGTCCCCATACGCCTCGACCGCCCGTACGCCCACCGCCCCGCCGTGTACGCCGTGTACGCCGGGGACGCCGGGGACGCAGGGGACGGCGGGGACGGCGGCGGGGCGGGCCCGAAGACCCGCCCCGCGCTGCGCCCGTCGGCCCGACGGGGCCGACGGGGCCGACGGGGCCGACGGGCGTCAACCGCCCTGTCGGCACCGCGTGTTACGCCGCCGCGCCGAGCTTCTCCCCCGCCGAGGTCCCGGCCGCGGACTCCTCGGACCGGGCCCGGCGACGCAGTACGTACCAGAAGACCTCCAGGGTCACACCGGCCACGACGGCGACACCGACCGCGGTCCAGGGCGCCTGGGTGCCGACCAGGCTGATCTGGAAGAAGTCCTGGAGGAACGGCACGGTGAGCACGGTCGCGAACGACAGCGCCATGGTGCCGACCAGCAGCACCCGCCACCAGGTGTACGGGCGGGAGATGATCGCCAGCGCCCAGAGCGCGACCAGGAACAGCGTCAGACAGGCGATGGAGGTCTCCGCCTCCAGGTTGTCGTCGTACACCGACCGCGCCATCAGATACGACACGGTGGTGGCGACGGCCGCGAGGCTGCCCGCGGGGATCGCGAACCTCAGCACCCGGCCCACGAAGTTGGACTTCGCCCGCTCCTTGTTCGGGGCGAGCGCCAGGAAGAAGGCCGGAATCCCGATCGTCAGCGAACCGATCAGGGTCAGATGCCGCGGCAGGAAGGGGTACGGGGTCTGCGCGAACACCACGATGATCGCGAGCAGCGCTCCGTACACCGTCTTGGTGAGGAAGAGGTTGGCGACCCGCTCGATGTTGCCGATCACCCGGCGGCCCTCGGCGACCACCGACGGGAGGGTGGCGAAGCTGTTGTTCAGCAGCACGATCTGGGCGACGCCGCGCGAGGCCGGACTGCCGGAGCCCATCGCGACCGCGATGTCCGCGTCCTTGAGCGCAAGCACGTCGTTGACGCCGTCACCGGTCATCGCCACCGTGTGGCCGCGCGACTGGAGCGCGTGCACCATGTCCCGCTTCTGCTGCGGACCGACGCGGCCGAAGATCGTGTTGCCCTCGACCTCGTCGGCGAGCCGGTCCGGCTCGCGCGCACCGTCGGGCAGGCCGCGGGCGTCCACCGGGTGCTCGGCGCCGGGGAGCTCGAGGCCGCGGGCGACGGCGCCGACGGAGAGCGCGTTGTCCCCGGAGATGACCTTGGTGTCCACGCCCTGGTCGGCGAAGTACCGCAGCGTCTCCGAGGCCTCGGGGCGGATGCGCTGCTTGATCACGACCAGCGCGACCGGGGTGGCCGCCGCCGTCGCGGTCGCCGGCTCGGCGAGCAGCGCGTCCAGCTCGGCGGAGCAGCGGGCCAGCAGCAGGACCCGCAGCCCCTTGGCGCCGTACTCGTCGACCTCGGCCAGCGAGGCGTGGCCGGCGGGCAGCAGCACGTCGGGTGCGCCCAGCAGCCAGGTCTCGGTCCCGCCCGCGGCGGTGCGCACGGTGGCGCCGCTCCACTTGCGCGCCGAGGAGAACGGGGCGCCGCCGACCACCGACCAGCCGGCAGGGGCCGGGTAGCGGTCGATGATGGCCTGGAGGCTGGCGTTGGGACGCTCGTCCGCGCTGCCGAGCGCGCCGAGCACCGCGTCCACGTCGATGTCGGCGGGCGCGTCGCCCAGCCGGTGCACGGTCTCGACGTCCATCGAGGCCTCGGTGAGCGTGCCGGTCTTGTCCAGGCAGACGGTGTCGACCCGGGCCAGGCCCTCGATCGCCGGCAGCTCCTGGACCAGGCACTGCTTGCGGCCCAGCCGTACGACTCCGACCGCGAAGGCGATCGAGGTGAGCAGCACCAGGCCCTCGGGCACCATCGGCACCAGACCCGCGACCATCCGGCGCACGGCCTCCGGCAGATCGCCGTCGTTGATCGCCAACTGGCTGATGATCAGGGCGATTCCGGCCGGAATGATGACGTACGTGACGTACTTCAGGATCGTGCTGATGCCCTGCCGCAGCTCGGAGTTGACCAGCGTGAAGCGCTTGGCCTCCTCGGCGAGCTGCGCGGCGTACGCGTCCTTGCCCACCCGGGTCGCGGCGAACGCGCCCCCACCGGCGACGACGAAGCTGCCGGACATCACCGGGTCGCCGGGCTCCTTGACGACCGGATCGGCCTCGCCGGTCAGCAGCGACTCGTCGACCTCCAGGTTGTCGGTGAAGACCGCCTGACCGTCGACGACGATCTTGTCGCCCGGCCCGAGCTCGATGACGTCGCCGAGCACCACCTCGGACGGGCTGATCTCGACGACCTCCCCGTCGCGCCGGACCGACGGACGGGTCTCGCCGACGATGGCCAACTCGTCCAGGGTCCGCTTGGCGCGCACCTCCTGGAAGATGCCGATCAGGATGTTGGCGACGATCACACCGCCGAAGAGGCCGTCCTGGATCGGGCCGACGATCATGATGATGACGAAGAGGACGCCGATGATCGCGTTGATACGGGTGAAGACGTTCGCCCGCACGATCTCGCCGACGCTGCGGCTGGACCGCGGCGGTACGTCGTTGACCTGCCCGGCGGCGACCCGTGCGGCGACTTCCGCGGAGGTCAGACCGACTCCTCGCGAGGCGTGATGGGCACCCCCGGACTCCTGTCCGGCCGACGAGTCCGCCGACTCGTCGATCGTGTCCAACCGTTCACTCATGCGTGATGCCCTCCGCGCTCGCGCAACCGTCCTGTAGGGCCCCGGGAGGACCCACCCGGCTGACCGTAGAGCGTGCGGGGCCGATCGCACCATTCACCTTCGTCGCCCGTCGGGTCTGACGAAAGTGAGAACACCCGCTCCGGCGGGCTCCGGCCCGCTCCCGGCTGGGGACGCGGCACGGGCGGCAACGGTTGCGCACCCCGCGCGCGACGTGCGACCTGTGACGGGCGCGACGCCGGTGACAGGCGCGACGCCGGGGCGCCCACGTCCGTCGCGGAACGCCCCGTGAAGCCCGGACCAGGGGCGTGCGGCTCAGCGCACACCCGCGACCTCGGTGCAGGCCCGTGCGGCTCAGTGCACGTCGCGCAGCCGGAACGCCGTACCGGCCACCAGCAGTACGCCCACCGTGTAACCGGCGACCAGCAGGAGCGACGCGCCGGCGCCGAGACTGCCGACCACCTCCGCGCCGGCGTCGGAGGTCTGGATCACCTTCTCCAGCGCGGCGGTCGGCGAGACGCCCGCCACCCAGCCCTGGAAGTCGCCGAAGAGCGGGCCGAGGAGCGACGGCAGGAGCAGCACCGCCACGGCCGCGGTCACCGCACCCGCCGAGTGACGCACCAGCAGGCCGATCGCCAGCCCCAGCAGCCCGGAGACGGCGAACGACGCCGCAGCGCCGAAGAGCGCGGGCAGCGGCTCGCCCTGCGCGTACGTCCCGCTCGGCAGCAGTGCGTCTCCCAGCAGATATGCGGCCGTGCACGAGATCAGCCCCACCGCGTACAGCACCGACGCCACCAGCGTCGTCTTGGCCGCCACCACCGTGCCGCGGCGCGGACAGGCGGTGAGCGTCGTACGGATCGTGCCGCTGGCGTACTCGCCGCTGACGACGAGCACACCGAACACGGCCGCCAGCATCTGTCCGACGACGGCCAGCGTGAGACTGCCGCCCAGCACGGTGTCGTCGGGCTGCAGGCTCTCGCTGAGAGCGACGAACACCGCGCCGAGGGCGGTCACCGTGCCGGCAGCCACCGCGGTCCACAGCGTCGAACGGACACTGGTGAACTTGATCCACTCATGGCCGATCGCCTGCCGGAAACCGGCTCTCCCCGCGGGCGGCCGGGGCTCGGCCCTCAGCTCCGTCCTGTCCGTCCTGGTGTCCCCTCTCATCGGGCAACCTCCTTCTCGGGCCGGGCGCGGTAGCGCGCGGCGGGTTGGGCCAGCTCCGTGTAGACGTCCTCCAACGAGGAGTGGCGCGGGGTGAGTTCATGGATCGCGTGGCCGTGCCGGCGGGCGAGATCGCCGATGACGTCCGCGCTCAGCCCCTCGACGCGCCAGCCGCCGCGCGGCTCCGGCCGCCACCGCGCGCCCCGCCCCTCCACCAGCGAGCGCAGACCCTCCGGCTCGGGCGTTCGGACCAGCACATGGCCCTGCGAATGCGTCTCGATGAAGTCCCGCATCGTGGTGTCCGCCAACAGCCGTCCCCGGCCGACGACGATCAGATGGTCCGCGGTGAGCTCCATCTCGCTCATGAGGTGGCTGGAGAGGAAGACCGTACGGCCCTGCGCGGCAAGGGACTTCAGCAGATCGCGCATCCAGCGGATGCCCTCGGTGTCCAGTCCGTTGACCGGTTCGTCGAGGATCAGCACCTCGGGGTCGCCGAGGAGCGCGGCGGCGATGCCGAGCCGCTGCCCCATGCCGAGCGAGAAGCCGCGGACCCGCCGACGGGCGGTGTCGGCGGGCAGCCCCACCAGCTCCAGCACCTCGTCGACCCGGTCGCGCGCGATGCCGTTGCTGACCGCGAGGCCGAGCAGATGCCGCTGGGCGGACCGTCCGCCGTGCACCTCTCCGGCGCCCAGCAGCGAACCGACCGTACGCAGCGGCGAGGGCAGCCCGGAGTACGGCACCCCGCCGACCGTCACGCCGCCGGAAGTGGGAGCGTCCAGGCCCAGGATCAGCCGCATCGTGGTCGTCTTCCCGGCTCCGTTCGGGCCGAGGAAGCCGGTGACGCGGCCTGGTTTCACGTGGAACGTCAGTCGGTCGACGGCGACGTGGTCGCCGTAGCGTTTGGTGAGTTCTCTTGCTTCGATCATGCTTCCGAAGCTAGAAGCGCCCGCCGCTCCTGCCATCCGCCAACGGGAGTCGAGCACTACACCCCACGACGTACCTCGGCCCGGCCCGGCACGGGAGGCGGCCGGCGGCGACCGGAGGCGGCCGGTGGCGACCAGTGGCGGTCGGTGGCGCGGCCGGCGGTCCGGCTCTGCGGCGGCGGCCACGACGCCCGCCTCAGGCGGGTGCGCCGCCCCGTCCTCCGGCCCGTACCAGCCCCGTCTCGTACGCGAACACCACCAGCTGCGCACGGTCCCGGGCGCCGAGCTTGGTCATCGCCCGGTGGACATGGGTCTTGGCGGTGTACTGGCTCATCAGCAGCTCACGGCCGATCTCCTCGTTGGTCAGCCCGGCCGCCACCAGCGCCATCACCTCGCGTTCACGGTCGGTGAGCGCACCGAGCCGTTCGGCGCCGGCCGCTTCCGGCGCCGCGAGCCTGGCGAACTCCTCGATCGTTCTGCGCGTCACCGCCGGCGCCAGCAGCCCCTGACCGGCCGAGACCGTACGGATCGCCGCACGCAGCTCGTCGGGCTCGACATCCTTGAGCAGAAAGCCCGCCGCCCCGCTCCGCAGCGCCTCGAAGACGTACGAGTCGATCTCGAAGGTGGTCAGTATCAGCACCCGGACCCCGTCCAGCGCGGGGTCCGCGGCGATTCTGCGGGTCGCTTCCAACCCGTCGATACCGGGCATCCGGATGTCCATCAGCACCAGATCGGGCCGGGTCATCCGTACCGCCTCGACGGACTGCACGCCGTCCGCGGCCTCGGCGACGACCACCAGGTCCTCGGTCAGTTCGAGCAACGCCCGGAAGCCGGCCCGCACCACCGTCTGGTCGTCGGCCAGTACGATCCGCACGCGTTTCGCCTCGACAGCCTCGGCGGCCTCGGGCCCCGGCGGCTCCTGCTCGGTCATGCGGCACAGCGTACGGCGCGACCGACCCCGCACACGGGGGATCGCGGGGACGCGGGCTGCGGGTCGGCGGCGGCCGTACATGCTCCCGGGCAGGCGTCGCGGTGCCTCTCCTTCAGGGCGCCGACGGCTTGCGTCCCTCGCCCGGCGGGCCGGCGAACGCCTGCGCGAAGTCGAGCCAGGCGTCGGCCTGTTCGCCGTGTGCGACCATCGCGAGGTCGTCGCGGTGACGCCTGCGGGTGACCAGCAGGCAGAAGTCGAGCGCCGGTCCGGTCACCCTCTGGCCGGCCTCCTCCGGGCCCCAGGTCCACAACTGCCCGTCGGGACCCAGCAGTTCGACCCGGAACGGCTCATCGGGGGCAGTCCGGCCGTTGACCGTGTGCGCGAAGTCCCTTGTCCGGACGCCGAGGTGGGCGACATTGCGCAGCCGGTTGGTCGGTGTGCGGACCACACCCAGTGCGTCCGCCACGTCCTGGCCGTGCGCCCAGGTCTCCATCAGCCGCGCCGTCGCCATCGACATCGCGCTCATCGGCGGCCCGAACCACGGCAGTTTGGTGCCGGAAGGCACCCCGGCGAGTGCCTCCGCCAGCGCCGATCTGGTCGCGCGCCAGTGGTCGGCGAGATCCGCGCGCTCGGCAGCCTCCGCAGCGGCACGGTCGACGTACCCCTCCAACTCCCCCATCGAGCGCTCCAGTTCGGCGCGGAACGCGTCCGGCCGGGTCGCCGAGAGCAGGGCGACCTCGTCCGTCCAGGCGAGGTGCCCGATCTGGTGCGCGACAGTCCAGCCGGGCGCCGGTGTCGCAGTGCCCCAGCCCTCGGGCGCCAACTCCCGTACGAGGCGGTCCAGTTCATCACCCTCCGCGCGCAACTCAGCGGGCACGCCGGTCACACGGGGGGTGCGGCCCTGCGCGTCGGCCGCGCCTGCTGAGTCCTGTGCTGTCTCGGAGGAGGTCACGCCCTCAACGTCGCACGCGCCACGGCGAAGGACAACACCCCTACAGCCCGAACGAGCCCGTCCGCGACACCCCAGCCCGCCGCCGGCCAACGCTGACCGACACCCGTCGACGCCCACCGACGCCCGGAACGATCGCCGCCCCCGCCGCCCGCCTCCGACGCCGTCCGCACCTCCCCGCGAGCAGCGGACAGACAGCTTGAGCAACCCGGTCAACGCGCTCAGCCCCGGCACGGCGAGCAGCCCCGATACTGCGGGCAGCGCGGGGTTCCCCGTGGCACGGTGTGTCCATGCCTCTCGATGTGCGTCCGGCCACCGCCTACGACGACGTCCGCGCGCTGGTTGGCCCCAAGTCCCCCGCCGCCAACGTCTGTTGGTGCCTGAGTTACCGGCTGCCCTCGAAGCTCAACAAGGAGCTGCGCGGCCCGGCCCGCGGCGAGTACGTGGCCGGGCTCTGCCGCGAGGAACCGCCGCCGGGCGTACTCGCGTACGAGAACGGCGAACCGGTCGGCTGGGCCGCCGTGGCGCCCCGCGCGAACACCTCCTTCGCCCGCAACCGCAAGATTCCCCACGTGGACGACGTGCCGGTCTGGTCGCTGTGGTGCATCCGGGTACGGCCGGGCCACCGCAAGAAGGGCGTCTCGCACGCGCTCATCGCCGGCGCGGTCGAGTTCGCCCGCGAACGTGGCGCCCCGGCGGTCGAGGCCTATCCGCTGGACAACCTGGGCGCCAGGGTCGACCTGACCATGGCCTACCCGGGGCTGCGCCGGAACTTCGAACGCGCCGGTTTCGTCCACGCCGCCGACACCACCTCCGTACTCGCCGGCCACCCCCGCGTCCTCATGCGCCTCGACCTGCGCTGACCCACCGGCTCACCCGCACGACCTGCACCGACCGGGCCCGAAAGCTGCTCCCCGCCCGAGGCCGCACCCACACCCACGCCCACACCCCGGCTCGCCGATCTCGACGAGCTGGTGGACCTGACCCGTGAACCGGCCGCGGCGGAGGGCGAGTTGCCGTTCGTGGTGGAGCTGGCGGCGTACGTTGGTCAGCGCCTCCTGGACGATCCGGTACGCCGCCAGCTCCACCACGAACGGCAACTCGCCCTCCGCCGCGGCCGGTTCACGGGTCACCTCCACCAGCAGCCGCCCCTGCGAGCCGGCGACGACCGTCACCTCCACCCGTCGGGCCCGGCTGTGGCGGCGTACGTTGGTCAGCGCCTCCTGGACGATCCGGTACGCCGCCAGCTCCACCACGAACGGCAACTCGCCCTCCGCCGCGGCCGGTTCACGGGTCAGGTCCACCAGCAGCCCGTCCGCCCGCGCCCGGTCCACCAGCTCGTCGAGATCGGCGAGCCGGGGTGTGGGCGCGTTCGAACCGGGCTCCTCCCGCAGCACCGCGAGCGTGGCCCGCAGCTCCCGTACGGCGTCCCGGCCCGACGCCCGCACCTGCCGCATCGCCTCGGCCGCCACCTCGGGCCGGTTCTCCCGCGCGTCCAGTGCGAGGCCGGCCTGCACGGTCATCCCGGTCACCGTGTGCGCCACGATGTCGTGCAGTTCGCGGGCGATGCGCACCCGCTCCTGCCGCACCCGGCGGGCGGCCTCCGCCTCGCGCTCCGCCTCGGCCCGTTCGGCGCGGTCCGCGTACTCCCGAAGCAGTTCGGCCCTGGTCCGTACGACCTCGCCGAGCAGCAGCGGCACCAGCGGCCACACCAGCTCCAGCATCGGCGCACCCTGCGGATTGGCCCGGCCGCCGACCGTGAGCGCGACCAGCCCGGACAACACCGAGGCGACGACCGCCGTCACCACGGTGCGACGGCGATCGCCCTGCACCGCGACCGTGTAGAGCGCGACGATGACGGGGAGGTTCAGCAGCTCGCCCACATGCCCGTTCAACGCCCAGCCCGCGCACGCCGCACCGGTCACCACGGCCACCGGAACCGGCCATCGGCGCCTTCCCAGCAGGGCCGCCAACGACACCGCGAGCAGCACCCACGTCAACGGACCGGCGGGCTCGTACCCCGGGTAGCTGACCGCGGCGTCCGCCCCCGTCAGCAGCCCCACGACCACGACGACCAGCACGTCCACGGCCACCGGCGAGACCCCCCGCACCAGCCCCGCCACCCGCTCGACCGTCACCATGCCCCGACGGTAAGCACCCGCCGACGGCCACGCATACGACACGAGGAGTAGAGCCCCCTCGAAAAAACACCCCTAACCATCCCAAAGCGAAGTGGATACTAGCGCCAGAGATAGTATCGCCAGCGATACTATTCCCAGCGCTAGTATCCGAGCGATTCGGATGAGCGCACGGCATCGGTTGTGGAGGTGGCCCGCTTGCAGCAATTCATCGGCCGTACCCGCGAGTTGAGGATCCTGGACGACGTGCTGGAGTCGGTGCGCGACGCCGAGGGCGGCGAGAAGCCCGGCAAGTGCCTCCTCATTCGCGGGCGCAGACGCGTCGGCAAGTCCAGCCTCGTCGAGGAGTTCCTCCAGCGCGGGCAGCACCCCTACGTGTTCTTCACCGCCTCCGGCGCCTCGGCCGAGATCGAGCTGGACGCGCTCTCGGACGAGGTGAGCCGCTCCTCACTGCCCCGGCGCGACCTGTTCACGGAGGAGCCTCCGGCCAACTGGAACGCCGCGCTTCGCCTGCTCGCCGACGCGCTTCCGGACCACAGTCCCAGCGTGGTGGTCATCGACGAAGTCCCCTACCTCATGGACCGGGTCGACGCCTTCGAGGGAATGCTGCAACGCGCCTGGGACCGGCTCCTCTGCCGCAAACCCGTGCTGCTTCTGCTGGTCGGCTCCGACCTGTCCATGATGGAGGCCCTCAACAGCTACGAACGCCCCTTCCACCAACGCGGCACCGAGCTCGTGCTCGGTCCGCTCAACCCAGCGGACATCGGCCGGATGCTCTCGCTGGAGCCGCCCGCCGCCATCGACGCCGCGCTGGTCACCGGAGGTCTGCCCCTGATCTGCCAGGAGTGGCGGCCCGGCGCCTCGGTCCGGGAGTTCCTGACCGGCGCCCTGAACAACCCGACCTCCGCACTGCTCGTCTCGGCCGAACGCTCACTCGCCGCCGAGTTCCCGCCCCGAGCCATGAGCCGGGAAGTGCTGCGCGCCATCGGTTCGGGCGAGCGCAGCTTCACCAACATCGCCAGGGCGGCCGGCGGGATCGCACACACCACGCTCAGCCGGGCGGCCGAACTGCTCGTGGAGAAACGAGTGGTGGCCGCGGAGCTGCCGATCTCGCTCCATCCGTCCAAGGAACGCCGCTACCGCGTGGCCGATCCGTATCTGCGCTTCTGGCTCACCTTCATCGAGCCCCACATGGCAGAGATCGAGCGCATGCGGGGGGACCTCACGCTGGAGCGCATCAAGCGGCAGTGGAGCAGTTGGCGGGGGCGGGCCGTCGAGCCGCTCGTCCGGGAATCGCTCGCGCGGCTGCTGCCCGACGGCGCACTGCCCACCACCCCCGCCGTCGGCGGCTACTGGACCCGGAGCAACGACGTCGAGATCGATCTCGTGGGCGCGGACCGGGCACCGATCGCCAAGAGCCTGCACTTCCTCGGCTCCGTCAAATGGCTCGAATCCTCACCGTTCGACCGTCACGACCTGGCGGCACTGCAACGACACCGTGCACTGCTCACCGAGGAAGCCGTCCCTCTCGTCGCCGTCAGCCGCAGCGGCTTCGACTGCGCCGGGCTCGACGCGACGTACGGGCCCGGCGAGCTGCTCGAGGCCTGGGCCGACTGACTCGGCCCCGTCGCGTCGGCGTCGTACGGCCGGGGTGGGCCGTACGACGCCGGGGGCGGTGGGGTTCAGCCGCGGTGCACGGCGCCGGTGGTGACCGAGGTGCCGGGGCGGCCGGCCAGTGGGCCGAGCCTGGCGGCCGAGGTGCCGAGGCCGGTGAGCGCGCCGGGGAGAGCCCGGGTGCCGGGTGCGGTGAGGGCGCCGGGCGGCAGCGGCCCGGCCGGCATGTGCCGGGTGGTGGCGGGGTTGCCGTGGCTGAGGTCCTCCTCGCGGTAACGGCGGCAGCCCCGGTGCCAGTGAAGGATGCCGGAGAGCCAGTTCTCCAGTTCCGCCACGTAGCCGCGCAGGACCGCGCGGGTCTCCTCGTCGAGGTCGAAGTCGTCGTAGAGCACGGGCAGTTCGTGCGCGGCGACGTGCTGGAACTGGCGCATCCGGCTCTTCATCAGATCGTCGATCACGCGCAGCGCGGTCGGGTAGTCGCAGTCGAAGAAGTTCTGGACGACGAGGACGCCGTTGTGCACCTCGCCCTCGTACTCGATCTCCTTCTGGTACGAGAACACGTCGTTGATCAGCATGGCGTAGTCGGAGGCGGCGTTCTCCAGTGAGCGCATCGGTCCGCTGCGGTAGACCTCCTCCGGCACGCTCTGCCCGTGCCCGATGCGGCACAGGCTCATGGTGAGTTCGGAGCCGAAGGTCATCCGGCGCATTTCCAGGTAGTCGACCGGGTCGGGGATGCGGTGCTGCGCCTGGTTGGCCAGCTCCCAGAGCCAACTCCCGGTCATATCCGTGATGGTGGCGCGGAACGTGGCTCTGGCCGACGGCGTCATCGGCTCGGAGGTGCGCAGCCACAGGTCCAGCAGTCCGCGCTCAAGTGCGTTGGCGGGTACGGGAGTCGGCTCGGCCGGGTCGAGCGGCATGAAGGACGGGAGCCGGTCGGTGCACAGTTTGGCGCCCACCAGGTCGCGGGTCGCGCCGAAGACCACCGGATAGTAGTCGTCGCCGTAGGTGCCCCAGGTGAGCCACTGGGAGCTGAGGTCGAGGGCCTCGGGGGTGGCGTCCGGGTGGATACCCGCGGCGCAGAGCGGGAAGTCGTAGCCGGCCAGCGCGTCCCGGCTCCAGATGTCGGAGAGCGGTACGCCGGGCTGCGGCTCCAGCATGCCCATCGCCTCGCCCCAGTCGACGGTCGCCCGGCGCGAGGCATCGAGGTACGGGCTGAGCCCGACCTTGAACGGCATCTCGAATTCCGGGAGTTGGGAGGGCCCGGTCCGCCGGAAGGGCACATGGGTGAAGCTGCGCCGGCGCGCGGTCTCGGACCGTACGGTGAACGGCTTGACCGTCGCGGCGGACGTACCGAGGCCGCGGGGAACGGGGAGGGTCCAGGTCCCGCCGCCGCTGTTGGCACCGCCGTTCATGTAGCGGCTGGAGCGCATGTGCCACTCGTGGCCGCCGGACTGCCAGTCCTGGAGCCCCTTCACATAGGCCATCACCGCGGCACAACCCGCCGGGTCGAGCCCGAACTCGACGAACAACGGCGGCAGTTCGGTGACGACGGTGTTCTCGAACTGGTGGAGCCTGGAGGTGAGCAGATCGTTCACGGAGTCGGCGGACTCCTGCGTGGAACACTCCAGGAAGGTCTCCAACACCAGTACGCCGTTGCTGAGTTCACCCTCCTCCTGGGTCTCGCGCTCGTAGGAGAAGAGGTCGTTGCGCAGGTGCACGCCGTCGCTGAACGCGTCCCGCAGCACCCGCAGCGGCCTGGAGTACGCGACGGACGCGGGGACTTCGGCCTGCGCCGCGTACTCCACCAGCCCGGCCGACCAGGGCGCACCGCCGACCTTGCGGCGCATCTCGATGTACTCGACGGGGTTGGGGACGCGCCCCGCGTTGATGTTGGACAGCTCCCAGAGCGACTCGTTCAGCAGGTGCTCGGTGCTCTCGGCGAACCGCGCCCGCCAGTCGAGCGACATCTCCGGCACCGTACGGGCCCACAGATCCGCGAGCCCCGCCTCGACCGGGTTGGTCGGCTCGGGGAAACCGTCGGCCAGGTCCATCGGCATGAAGGCGGGCAGCCGGTCCAGGTACCGCTTGCCACCGGCCCGGTCCTGCGAGCGCTTGAACGTTTCGAGGAAGTGGTCGTCGAAGAAGAAGACCCACACGTACCAGTCCGTGACCAGCGACAACGCCGCGTCCGAGCAGTCCGGGTGGGTGTAGGCGCACAGCAGGGCGTAGTCGTGCGCCTCCAGATCACGCTCCTCCCAGATGCCCGAGCCCTCCAGCATCCCCATCCGGTGCGCCCAGGTTCTGGTGTGGGTCCGCGCGCTCTCCACGTGCGGATTGAGACGGGCGGGGTGCGGCAGATAGAAGTCGGGCAGTTCGAATGGCTGTGACACCTGTTCGGCCTTTCCCAGGGCGGTACCTGTGGAGTCCTGTGCGGTTCGTACGACCCGGTGCGGTCCGTACGGTCCGGCACCGCCCCGCGGTCCGGCGCGGAACGCGGGGGCGGCTCCGTCGGATGCGAGCGGGCGGCCTGTGCTCAGACGGCCGAGGACTACCCGCACCCCGCAGCCGCTATCCGGCTCGCCCCCGCGCGCGGCGGGGGGACGTCCGTGCGAGAGGTCGCACCGAGGAGTGAGGCCCCTGGTCCACGGCCTGGTCACGGGCCCGGTGCACAGGCCCGCTCACGGGCCCGGTCGGGCAAGTGGCGGGCGGGCCCGCGGCAGCACGCGTCGCGGGGTCGTCGCCGGGGGCAGAAGCGTACGCGGCCGGGTGTGCGCGGGCGTCGCCGTACGGGGATGATCGGGGCATGGACGCTCAACTTCGGCTCGCCCAACAGCCCGAGGCCGACGAGCTGCTCAGCCGCAGCCCACTGGCCGCGCTGGTGGGCATGCTCCTCGACCAACAGGTACCGATGGAGTGGGCCTTCAGCGGCCCGCGCACCATCGCCGACCGAATGGAATCCGACGACCTCGACGCCCACGAGATCGCCGCGTACGACCCCGAGGCGTTCGCCGAGCTGCTCTCCGCCAAGCCCGCCGTGCACCGCTACCCCGGCTCCATGGCCGGCCGGGTGCAGAAGCTCTGCCAGTACCTCGTCGAGCACTTCGACGGCGACGCAGAGGCACTGTGGCGGGACGCCACCAGCGGCAGGGAACTGCTGAAGCGGCTGAACGACCTCCCCGGCTTCGGCAAGCAGAAGGCCCAGATCTTCCTCGCACTGCTGGGCAAGCAGCTCGGCGTCACCCCCGAGGGCTGGCGCGAGGCCGCGGGCGACTACGGCACGCCGGACGCCCACCGCTCGGTCGCCGACATCACCGGCCCCGAGTCACTGGACCGGGTACGGGCGCACAAGCAGGAGTTGAAGCGCGCCGCGAAGGAAGCGAAGGCCACGTAGCCGCGGCACCCCGAGCGAGTCGTCCGCGGCGCCCGTCGCGTCGGCCGTCCCCACCACCGGGCACCTGCCGGCAGTCTCCGACCCCGCCGGGCCGACGGGCCGATCAGCCGCCGCACCGGACCCCGCAGCTCCGCGGGGCTCGGCAGCTCCGCGGGGCTCGGTCACCGCGTCGGCTCCATGAACTCCAGCCGGTTGCCCAGCAGGTCGGCGGTGTGGAAGCGGCGGTAGCCGGGGAAGTCCTCGTTCCGGGTGACCTCCCGGCCGTGCGCCGTCAGCCGATCGGCGAGCGCGTCGAGGTCGTGCACCAGAATGCCGGGGTGTGCCTTGCGCGCGGGGACGAAGTCGGCCTCCACGCCCAGGTGCACCTCCAGCCCGCCCGACCGGAACCAGCATCCGCCCTTGGCTCTGAGCGCCGGCGGCTTCCGCACCTCGGTCATCCCGAGCAGATCGCCCCAGAACCTGCGGCACGCGTCCTCCGAGCCCGGCGGCACAGAGATCTGCACGTGGTGCAGGCCGGCGATACGGAACGTCACATTCCTTGTCATTCAACTCCCCTCCCGTCAGGGCGGGTTCACCAACCCCCCACCCACGAGCCGCCCGCTCCGCGACACGCCGCCAGGTGACCCGCCCGTCGCTTTCCGTGCAGGTCAGCGATTCCGCGCCGCCTGACTCAGCCTCAGGAATCGACAGGAAACTGCCACACTCCACCCATGGAGAGTAGTCATATCTCCGCCAAATCTCCCCAATACGGTCATCACATTCGGTGATGTCTGCCACAGGCGTTCCCACCCGGTCGACCTGCCGCTAGCTTTCCCTTCCATCACGTCCGCAACCCGGACGCCGCTGTCCCGACGCCGAACAGCAACGTCCCGCCGCCCGGAAGGACTCCGTCGAGTGCCATCACCGCAGAAGAGGAGACGCCGCACCCTCGCCGCGCTCTCCGTCGCCGCCCTCGCCACCCCGCTCCTCATCGGCAGCGCCGCCCCCGCGAGCGCCGCCGACCCCGCGAGCGAGGGTCGGAAGCTCGCCGAGAAGCTGGTGAAGAAGACCGGCAAGAAGAACGCCCTGAACCACATGAGGGTGTTCCAGGCCATCGCGCTGGCCAACGAGAACAACCGCGCCGCCGGCGCCGCAGGCCACGACCTCTCCGCCAAGTACGCGGGCACCCTGCTGAAGGCCGCCGGGTACAAGGTGACCTACCAGGACTTCGACTTCATCTACCGCGAGACGGTCGAGGAGAAGCTCAAGGTGCTCGCGCCCAACGAGCGCGACATCAGCATCAAGCTGATGACGTACACCAAGAGCACCGAGGAGGGCGGGCTGGAGGCGCCGGTCGCCGAGGTCCCGATCGACGACAGCGACGAGGCGCTCACCGGCTGCGCCGCCGAGGACTACAAGGACTTCGAGGGCAAGATCGCGCTGATCCAGCGCGGTGGCTGCTCCTTCGCCGAGAAGCAGTCCGCCGCGGGTGAGGCCGGCGCGGCCGGCGCCATCATCTACAACACCGAGGACGGCGAGCTCAACGGCACCCTCGGCGACCCGGACGAGGGCGTCATCCCGACCGGTGGCATCAGCAAGGCGGACGGCGAGGCGCTCTCCGAGGAGATCGCGGCCGGCGAGGTGAAGGTCAACCTGGAGATCATCGAGTTCCAGGAGGAGCGCACCACCCCGAACGTCATCGCGGAGACCCGCGGCGGCGACGAGAACAACGTCGTGATGGCCGGCGCGCACCTGGACTCGGTCAGCGAGGGCCCGGGCATCAACGACAACGCGTCCGGTTCGGCCGGCGTGCTGGAGGCGGCGCTCCAGTACTCCAAGGCGACCAAGCAGTGGATGGGCAAGCACGCCAAGAACCCCGCCAACAAGGTGCGGTTCGCCCTGTGGACGGCGGAGGAGATCGGGCTCCAGGGCTCGGAGCACTACGTCTCCGAGCTGTCGAAGAAGGAGCAGGAGCAGATCGCCCTGTACCTCAACTACGACATGATCGCCTCGCCCAACTACGGCCTCTTCGTGTACGACGGCGACGACTCCGACGGTGAGGGCGAGGGCCCGGGCCCGGAGGGTTCGGCGCAGATCGAGTACAAGCTGAACAAGTTCTTCGAGGCTCGTGGCGAGGAGTCGCGGGGCACCGACTTCAGCGGACGCTCCGACTACGGCCCGTTCATCGCGGTCGGCATTCCCTCCGGCGGAACCTTCACCGGCGCCGAGGGCAAGAAGACCGAGGAGCAGGCGAAGCTCTGGGGCGGCAAGGCCGGCGTCGACTACGACGAGTGCTACCACCAGGAGTGCGACAA
The DNA here is from genome assembly GCF_018101125.2 of Streptomyces tardus. Lineage (GTDB taxonomy): Bacteria > Actinomycetota > Actinomycetes > Streptomycetales > Streptomycetaceae > Streptomyces > Streptomyces tardus. The sequence goes on from NZ_JAELVF020000001.1 coordinate 1,977,987, forward strand.
CCTGGGCAACGTCGACAAGAAGGCGCTCGACATCAACGTCAAGGCCATCGCGCACACTCTCGGCCACTACGCCTGGGACACCTCCAGCCTGGAGGACGAGGTGCCGTTCGCGCCCACCAGCGGCGGCACTCCGAGCGGTGGCGGTCTCCACGAGCACCACCACGACGAGGAGCCGGTCGCGAAGTAACCGGCGGCGGGCCCCGTACGCGAACCGCGGGACGCCCGGGAGCGCCGAATCCGGCCACCCCGATCCCAGCTCGGTTCCGCACAGGCACCGCGACAGCATCGGCGGGCGCCGAACCCACGAGGTTCGGCGCCCGCCGCACGTACGGCCCGACAGCCCCCGGAATGAGGAAGTCCGGTGCACCGCGAGGGGACTTGTGCCAGGAAATCTTCCGCTTGCCCGCTATGCGTCACCCCGGCGAGGCTGCGCCGTCGGCGGTGCGCCCGGTAGGCTTTCCGTGTGATCTTCAAGCGCATCGGAAACGGTCGGCCCTATCCGGACCACGGCCGGGACAGCACCCGCGACTGGGCGGATGTCGCCCCGCGCCCGGTACGCCTTGACCAACTGGTCACCACCAAGGGCCAGCTCGACCTGGAGACCCTCCTCGCCGAGGACTCGACCTTCTACGGCGACCTCTTCGCCCACGTCGTGAAGTGGCAGGGCGATCTGTATCTGGAGGACGGCCTGCACCGCGCCGTCCGGGCGGCACTTCAGCAGCGCCAGGTGCTGCACGCCCGCGTACTCGAGCTCGGCTGAGCCCGGCACACGGACTCCCGCACACGGACTCACGCACACGCCCCGAGACCCACGCACGGCGGGGCTCTCGGGCGGGACTGACGGGGCGGCAGGGCCTTCGCGCCGCTCACTCGCGGCGCGTACGGAGTCCTACGGCTTCACGGAGCGAGGCCCGGCAGAAGCCCGCGAGCGGCCCGGCGCAAGCCCGGCAGGGCGCCTTCGATCCACGATCGGTTGAGCAGCTTGTAGGACTGCCGTGCGCTGACGGCTACCCTGCGAACATGAGCATGCTGACACCCCCGGGCATGGGCGGTAAGTACCGCATTACGGGCAACCGTTTCCCCAAGATGCACAGGCCGAAGCGCCGATTCCGACTGGTGTTCCGGATCGTCGCGAGTACGGCCGCCCTGGGTCTGGTCGCCTGGGGCTCGGTGCAGCTCATCGATGTCTTCACCACTGATTCCGGCGGCGACACGGTCAAGGCGTCCAGCGCGTCCGGCCCGGCCTCCGGCGACTGCAAGCCGGGCGCAGCCGGGGCCGACGCGGCTCCGGTGAAGGCTCCGAAGCCCTCCGCGATCACCGTGAACGTCTACAACGCCACCGACCGCACCGGGCTGGCCAAGGACACGGCGGACGAGCTGAAGAAACGTGGCTTCAAGATCGGTGAGGTCGACAACGCCCCGGAGGGCCTCGACAAGAAGGTCAAGAAGTCCGGACTGCTGCTGGGCGCCCCGGCCGCGCAGAAGGACGGCTCGCTGGCCGTCCTCGGCACGCAGCTGGCCAAGGCCGACACCAAAACCGACGGCGCCCGCAAGGGCAAGGCGGCCAAGAGCGTGGACCTGGTGATCGGCGACGGGTACAAGACCCTGGTCAAGGCCGCGTCCGCGGACCGTGCGGTCACCGAGCTCACCAAGCCCCGCCCCACCCCGTCCCCGTCCCCCTGCTGACGAGGGCGGACACCCGGCCGGTCGGCAGAGTCCGTCGGCGGGCCCGCCCGTACGCAGGGGCCCCGCCTGTACGACGGGGTCCGTCCGTACGACGGGGTCCGTCCGTACGACGGCTGTCGGCGGTCCGACAGAATCCGCCGGCTTTGACGACGGTCGTCCGCAGGCGGCGGCACGAGCACCGCGAAGGGGCCGGGAAGCATCGCGCTTCCCGGCCCCTTCGGCGTCCCGCCACCCGCGACTCAGCCGGCGGTGCCGTACATCCGGTCACCCGCGTCGCCGAGACCGGGGACGATGTAACCCAGGTCGTTGAGCCGCTCGTCCACCGAGGCGGTGACGACGGTGACCGGGGTGCCGGCCAGCTCGCGCTCCATCACCTCCACGCCCTCGGGCGCCGCCAGCAGGCACAGCGCCGTGACGTCGTCCGCGCCGCGCGAGATCAGCTCCTTGATCGCGGCGACCAGGGTTCCGCCGGTCGCCAGCATCGGGTCGAGCACGTACACCTGCCGTCCGGAGAGGTCGTCCGGCATCCGGGTCGCGTAGGTGGAGGCCTGGAGGGTCTCCTCGTCACGGATCATGCCGAGGAATCCCACCTCTGCGGTGGGCAGCAGCCTGACCATGCCCTCCAGCATGCCCAGACCGGCCCGCAGGATCGGCACCACCAGCGGCTTGGGGCTGGAGAGCCGGACACCGGTCGTCTCGGTGACCGGCGTGGCGATGTCCACCTGCTCGGTACGGACGTCGCGGGTCGCCTCGTACGCGAGCAGGGTCACCAGCTCGTCGGCGAGGCGCCGGAAGGTCGGGGAATCGGTGCGCTTGTCGCGCAACGTAGTCAACTTGTGCGCCACCAACGGGTGGTCGACGACGTGGGTCCGCATGTCTCGACAGTAGCGGAGCACCAAGAGGGCAGTGCCCCCTCGGGGTGGCGGGAAACCGTCGCTCCGGGGCAAGGTAGTCGGATACGCCGGAGGTGACTTGTATGTCCGATCTGACCGGTCGCAGCGATGGGCCGCTGCCCCCGTCCGGGCGCACCACCTCGCGCGCCGTCCTGTCCACCGCGGTGGACGACGGGCTGTGCAGGGGGACAGTGGACAGCGATCGACTGCGCCGCCGGGCCCGGTTCCTCCGGGAACTGAGCGAGGCCCGGGCGCTGCGCGAACGGGTTCAGCCCAGGCGCGCCCGGGTCGCACGGATGCGCCGACAGATGCGGATGCGCACATTCCGCTGGTGAAGATCCGACCGCACCAACTCCCCCCACAGCAACGACATCCGGCCGTTCCGTAAACAGCACCGCCGACGCACGCCCGAAGACTGCTCACCAGGGGTGCCTTTCTGTCACGATTCCGATTGGTGGGGAGCTTCCCCACCGGGGTCTGCCCGACGGACCGCGCCGGGCCGGGCGCGGAACCCGTCGCCGTACAACGCGAGGCGGAGGAGGCAGTCGACGCGCGGAGCGCGGCCACAGGCGCCGTCGGTCCGGGCCGAGATCCACCAGGACAGACCTCTGCTCTCTCGGGAACTCAGGCAACCAGTGGGAGATTCACGGTGTACTTCGCCGCAGTGCTCGCGCGTACCTCTGACGGATGGCAAGCGAGCGACACAGAACTCGACAACGTGGAGACCCTCACCGACCTCGCCGATCTGGCCCGCGAAGCGGTCGCCGGGGACGAGGACGACACGGTGCTGGTCTGTATCGAACATGAAGGCGCGTGGTTCGGTCTCGTCCGCGTGGACGGCGAGGACGACCCGCGCATCTACGTCTCCAACGCCGCAGCCGCGGCGCGCAGCGCGTACGGCGAACTGCTGCTGACTGACGAGCTGCTCGGCCGCGACCCCCTCACCCCCGAGGACCTCGACAGCCTCGTCGACCTCGACGGCACCGAGGACGGCGAACCCGACCGGGACGAGGGCTCCGACGGCGGCGACACCCCGCCCGACGCCGCGACTCTCCCCGAGGGCCCGGTCGGCGAACCGGAGTTGCTGGAGGACCTCGGCATGGGAGAGAAGGACGTACTCGCGCTCAGCTCGGAGGACGCGTTGAGCGGTATCGCCGAGGCACTCGGCTGCGCGGACGTCCTCGAAGCGGTGCGGTAGCCCGGCCGCGAAGTCGCGGTACGGCGGCGGTACGGACCGCGGCCCTACCGCGACGCCGTGCGGTCGGCGGGGAGCCGCCCGGCGCGGGGAGCACGGCGGCAGGCGGAGTCTGGCGGCGTTCGGCTCTGATGCGCTCGGTGCAGGGCGGCGTTCGGTGCAGGGCGGCGGGCAGCAGAGTTCGGCGGGTTAGTGCGGCCCGACCCGGCTCGGGCAGACTGGCGCCATGGACGACCCGCTGCGCGACCCCTGGCTCCCCGCGATGCGGCTGGCCCTCGCCGAAGCCGAACAGGCCGCGCGGGAGTCGGACGTACCGGTCGGGGCCGTCGTCCTCGGCCCGGACGGGCAGCTCCTCGCCACAGCCCGCAACGAGCGCGAGGCGACCGGCGATCCCACCGCGCACGCCGAACTGCTCGCCCTGCGCCGCGCCGCCCGCGCGCTGCACACATCGGCCGCCGATCCGACTCCCGGCACCGCCCGCACCACCCACGAGTGGCGGCTGACCAACTGCACCCTCGTCGTCACCCTGGAACCGTGCACGATGTGCGCGGGCGCCGCCGTGCTCTCCCGCGTCGATCGTGTGGTCTACGGCGCCCGCGACGCCAAGGCGGGCGCGGCCGGTTCGCTCTGGGACGTCGTGCGCGACCGTCGACTCAACCACCGTCCCGAGGTGATCGCCGGCGTCCTCCCCGAGGAGTGCGGCCGACTGCTCACCGACTTCTTCCGCCGCCCGCGCACCGGCCCCGCGGACAACCCCGCGCCGTAACCGCGCGCAGGGCGTACGGGCAGCGGCGGCGGGTGTGCGTCGTACGCGCCGCGCCTCGGACGGCCGCCCGGGGCCGCCGTACTGCGCGTCCGGACTGCGTCCAGGCTGCGGACGGACTGCGGACGGACTGCGGACGGACTGCCTGTGGGGCCTCACCGATACCGATTTCGGCGCACGGGCACCCGTGGGCTAGGATCTCTCTCGGTAGCGTGTCCGAGCGGCCGAAGGAGCTCGCCTCGAAAGCGAGTGAGGGGGCAACTCCTCCGTGGGTTCAAATCCCACCGCTACCGCTGGTGAAGGGCCGGACTCCATTGCGGAGTCCGGCCCTTCGTGCTGCTCGCCCCGGGCCCGTTCTCACGGGCCGCTGCCCACCCGCCCGGACTTCGGCGGCGGCCGGTGCTTCGAGGTTCTGACGGCGGTCCACCGTCCGACCCGGCCCGCACGGCCCGTCCTCGTTCGCAGGTTGATCGTCAACGACGGCCGCCACGCGGGTGGTTGGCAACCAGAGGCGCGTCGGGGCCGTCTCTGTGGTCATGGCCGACTCCAGCGAAGAACACCGCACCGCCCGCTCCTCCGTCGCCGATGACGTCGCCGGTCCGGGCGCCGGCACCCCGGTGGACGACGCCGTGAACGGTGGCGTGGACGACATCGACGACGAGGAGAACGCGCTGCGGACCGGGCCTTGGTGGCGTCACTCGCTGTGGGTGTTCTGCGTTCCGGTCGCCGGTACGGCGGTCGGCTGGCTCGACTCCCTGCACAGGTTCTGGCCGGAGGAGTACGGGATACCTCTTCTCGCCGAAGGTGCGGTGTGGCCGTACCTGGTGGCCTGGTTCGCGATCGGGGCGGCAGGGTCGGCCGTACTGCGAACGGCCGCGACGCGGGTGCCCATGCGGGGCGCGACCGTACTGGTGCTGGTGTGCACCTTCATGGGCACCCGGCTGTCGCTGCCCGGGCAGCCCGGCCCGGCGGTGCTGACTGTCGTGGGCGCGGTGCTGTTCCTGATGGCCGTCGGCTGGGCCGTACCGGCGGTGCGCCGGGGCGGCCGCCAGGGTCCGCCGCGCGCTCCCCTGTGAGCCCGCCGCCCAGGGTCCGCGTCGCAGCGGGACGGGACAGCAGCGGGACGGGGCGGGAACGGCGACGTACGGGGCGGGCCGGGGCCGGGGACGGGCGGTTCGGGGTGCGGTGCGTGCACGAAGAGCCCCGGTTGACCGTGGTTTGGGAGGGAAACCGACTGGTCGACGTGGGCGCGGAGCCGGTTAGACTCTCGCGATCGCCCGTTTGCGGCGGCCGACGGGGACAGCAGGCGCCGGGGAGGGTGACCGCGTGGACATCAAGAAGATCGCGATATACATCCTCATCGTCTTCGTGCTGTACACGATCATCAACTCCCCCGACCGTGCCGCGGAGCTGGTCCAGGTCGGCTTCGAGGGGATATCCGACGCGGCGCAGGGCGTCGGCGAGTTCATGACCGGCCTGGTCAACTGAGGCTCGGCGGCAGCCACCCGGCGTACCCGCACGACCCTGCGCCCCTTCACCGCACCGCTCGGCCCGCAGCGCTCCGACCAGCCGCGGGCCTTCTTCATGCGGTCCTCGAACGGCTGTCGGGCCCGCCAACACGGAGCCGACGGGTGCTTGCACACCACGACCAGGAATTGTGATGCTATGACCGCTTTTCCATGTTTTGTTTCACTTTGGCTGCTTCTGATGGAGCGGTTCTGACGAAGGGGTGGTCTGCCGGTGGCTGCGACTCAGGAACGTGAGGCGCGCAGCGCACGGAGCCGCGCCCTGACACAGGCGCTCTTCGAACGGCTCGGCGGGTGCGAGAAGGGCACCACCGAGTACCGCCGGGCCCGGTCCGCGCTGATCGAGGCGAACATCCCGCTGGTCCGCTACGTCGCCCGCCGCTTCCACAACCGCAACGAGCCGATGGAGGACATCGTCCAGGTCGGCACCATCGGGCTGATCAACGCGATCGACCGCTTCGACCCCGAACGCGGCGTGCAGTTCCCGACGTTCGCGATGCCGACGATCATCGGCGAGATCCGCCGCTACTTCCGCGACAACGTGCGCACCGTCCACGTGCCCCGCCGGCTGCACGAGATGTGGGCCCAAGTCAGCGGCGCCACCGAAGACTTGACCGTTCAGCACGGTCGTACGCCGACCACTGCCGAGATCGCCGAGCGCCTCAAGGTCCCCGAGGAGGAGGTGCTCGCCTGCATGGAGGCCGGCCGCGCCTACCGCCCGGCCTCGCTGGAGGCGGCCCAGGAGCGCGACGAGGGCATGCCGGGCCTGATCGACCGGCTCGGCTACGAGGACCCGGCTCTGGACAGCGTCGAACACCGCGAACTCGTACGGCACTTGCTGGTCCAACTGCCCGAGCGGGAACAGCGCATCCTGCTGCTGCGCTACTACGGAAACCTGACGCAGTCGCAGATCAGCGCGGAGCTGGGGGTTTCCCAGATGCACGTCTCGCGGCTGCTCACGCGGAGCTTCGCACGCCTGCGCGCCGCAAACACCATCGAGGCGTAACCGCATCGAGTGACTCGCGAGCGGCCCAACACCCTTCCGAGCAGCAGTGTTTGTCGACAAGACGCTACATCGCGTTGCTGACTTGTGACATTCTGCGAGAAGCGCGTTTGGCGAGGGCTCACCTCCGGTATTCAGCTGGGGGCGCTGTCTTCAGGCGACAACGCCACTGCGACCCGTCCGCGACCTCAAGGGAGTGGCATGTCCGTAGAACTGGGCAGCTCCAAGGTGCTCACCGACGAGATGACGACCTCCGCGCCGAGCGGCGCCCCGGAGCCGGCCGAGGCCGACCGCGCGCCGGAGAGCCGGCCCGCCGCCGGCGTCGAAGCCGTGCCCGCTCCCGTCAACGACGCTCCCAGCGACACCCGTACGCTCTCGCGCTCGCTCTTCCTGCGGCTCGCCGCGCTGGACGCGGACAGTGCGGAGCGGGTGTACGTGCGCGACACCCTCATCGAGCTCAACCTCCCGCTGGTGCGGTACGCCGCCGCCCGCTTCCGCAGCCGGAACGAGCCGATGGAGGACATCGTCCAGGTCGGCACCATCGGGCTGATCAAGGCGATCGACCGGTTCGACTGCGAGCGCGGCGTGGAGTTCCCGACGTTCGCGATGCCGACGGTGGTCGGCGAGATCAAGCGCTTCTTCCGGGACACCTCCTGGTCGGTACGGGTCCCCCGGCGCCTCCAGGAGCTGCGGCTCGCGCTGACCAAGGCCAGCGACGAGCTGTCGCACAAGCTCGACCGGTCGCCGACCGTGCCCGAGCTGGCCGTCTGCCTCGGGGTCTCCGAGGAGGACGTCGTCGACGGCCTCGCGGTCGGAAACGCCTACACCGCAAGCTCGTTGGACTCCCCCTCGATGGAGGAGGACGGCAGCGAGGCGTCGTTGGCCGATCGACTCGGCTACGAGGACACCGCGCTGGAGGGCGTGGAGTACCGCGAGGCGCTGAAGCCGCTCCTGGCCCAACTGCCCTCCCGCGAGCGGCGAATCATCATGCTGCGCTTCTTCGCCAACATGACGCAGTCGCAGATCGGCGAAGAGGTCGGCATCTCGCAGATGCACGTCTCGCGTCTGCTGACCCGTACCCTCGCCCAGCTGCGCGAGGGCCTCATCGCGGAGGAGTGAGCCGGCGCGGGAGCGAGCCGGCGCGGGAGCGAGCCGACGCGGGAGCGAGCCGACGCGGGAGCGAGCCTGCGCGGGAGCGAGCCGGCGCGGGAGCGAGCCTGCGCGGACGCAGGCGGCCGGCCCCGGCGCCGGTCCGACGGTGTCGCTTCTCCGTGCGGGCCGCCGCCCCCAGGGTGGCCGCGCACGAGTCCCAACGGCCCGCCGGGGCCCACCGGTTCGACGTGCGTCACGGACGCGTACCACTTCGGAGCGGAACGCAGCGGTTCGCCCGCATTGCGCCCGTAAAGCGCTCCCGGTTGCTCGCCGTCGGCACTTCACAAGCAGGCCGTCGCCGGTGAGACTGCACGGATGCGCGGGACGGACACTACGGCGACGACGACAGCGGCCACCCGGCCGACAGCGGCCACCGAGGCGGCAGCGACCGCGGGGTGGCGCTCCACCACCGGGCGCCGCCTCGGCACGGCGGCGACGGCGGCACTCTGCCTCGGCCTGCTCACGGCCTGCGGTTCCGGCGGGGGCGAGGGCGGCGGCTACGTCAACGACGGCGCGGCCGGCCCCGGGAGCGATTCGGCCTCGGGCCCACAGGCCCCCGACGAGGACGTACGGCTCATCCCGCTGAAGAAGGAACTCCCGCTGACCGACGCCCCCGGCGGCGAACGCGGCGAGGGGGCCGCCGCGAGCGGGAGCGGCGATCCCGACGATCCGGAAGACGGCCCCGGCACCGCGGGTCGCGGGGACGGGACCGGTGGGCCCGGAGCGGGCGGGGAGAGCGGCGGAAGCGAGGGCGACTCCTCGGGACCGCCCTCGCCCGGTGAGACGGCCGACGGCCCCGCGAAGCTCTCGGTGGGCGCCCACGAGCGCGCGGCGGGCGAAGAGCGCTGGTGCGAGCGCGTCGCCTTCCCGGTGACGAACTCGGGTGGTGCCGCGGTGAGTTCGGGCACCGTCACCTTCACGACCAGGATCGTCGGACTGCTCGGCGGCACCTGGGGCAACGTCGACACCCGGCAGAACCTGCGCGCCCCGATCGAGGCGGGCGCACGCGCCGACCAGAGCTACACGGTCTGTGTGGACAGCTGGCGCGTCCCGATAGGCATGAGCATCGAGACGACCGACGTCGAGGTCGACTGGAAGTAGCCGCCGGCGGGGAAGCAGCCGCTGCCGTCCGGCGATCGGGAGCTGCGGCGCCCTGCGACAGCCGAAGAGGCCCGGTCACCCGTACCAGGAGTACTTGAGTTCTAGCGATCATCGCAACACTGGCTCAGGCAGCGAGTAGATCACGTAGACGCTCGGCTGGTGTATCCCAGTCGAGCGTCTTGCGTGGGCGGCCGTTGAGTTCCTGCGCGACGTGTTCGAGATCCTCGGGGCTGTGCAGGCTCAAGTCGGTGCCCTTGGGGAAGTACTGCCGCAACAAGCCGTTGGTGTTTTCGTTCGAGCCGCGCTGCCAGGGCGAGGCCGGGTCACAGAAGTAGACCGGCATCCCGGTGGCCGGGGTGAACTGCCCGTGTCGTGCCATCTCGGCCCCCTGGTCCCAGGTGAGAGAGCCACGCAGATGACGGGGGAGGGTCTGGATGGTGCGGACCAGACCGTCACGGACGGCCAGGGCGTCGTGAGAGCTGGCGGGCAGGTGGACCAGCATGGTGTAGCGGGTGGTCCGCTCGACCAGGGTGGCGATAGCGGAGCGGCCGCCTGCTCCGACGATGAGGTCCCCTTCCCAGTGGCCGGGCACTGCTCGGTCCTCAACTTCGGCTGGACGATTACTGATCATGACCATCGGCTCGGTGAACCGTGGAGTGCGGCGGGCCGGGTCGCGTCGCGGCTTGCGGTGCGTGCGACCGGTGCGGATGGCGGCCTGAACTTCCCGCCTCAGACCGCCCCGGGCTTGGAAGTACAGTGCCTGGTAGATCGTTTCCACGCTCACCCGCATGTCCTGATCGTCGGGATGGCTCTTGGTCAGAGCGTGGCAGATCTGTTCCGGGGACCATCGTCTGCGCAGGCCGTCCTGGACGAAGTTCCGCAGCGGGCTCTCGCGTAGTAGCTTGCGCTCCTTCGGCCGGGGTCGACGCGCGGCGGAGGCTCTCTGCGCCGCGTAGGGGAAGTAGCCGGTGAGTCCCGCGTTGGCCTTCAGCTCGCGCGAGATCGTGCTTGCCGGGCGCCCCAGGGCCCGTCCGATGGCCCGCAGCGACTGCCCGGCAGCGTGCAGGTCGCGTATCCGCTCACGCTCAGAAAGCGTCAGAAACCGCGGGTGGAGCACCTTCTCCAGTGCCTTGAGGCTCACCGGCCTCACTGATGCCGTGGTGATCACACCGGACATCGTGACGGTTCCCGCCGCGTAGTCCACACGCCGGCCATCGGGATAGACCCGCGCGTCGCGGCTCTTCCTGATCCCGCAATCCCAGTCCCTGGCAGTGCGCTCGTTGACCCTGACCTGCTTGGCGGCCTCCCGGCGAGAGAATCCCCGGGCCCGGAGCTTGTCGTACTCCTCGCGCCGCGGGTGCCCCAGGCGCCCGGTGCTCATGCCCGCCTGACGGGCCAGCGCGAACGCGGTATTCAGGTTCAGCCCCAGCTCACGCGCCACGGGAGACACGCTCCCCACGACATCCAGCCGTTCAAGGAAGCGCCTCTTCAACGCCGGATCAAGCCTCTTACCGCCCACAGTCCTCGCAACTCCCATCGATCATGAGTGTTGCGAGGACCGCTAGAACCTAAGGTACGGGTGACCGGGCCTCTTCGGCTGTCGGATCTTCGGCCGTCAGCTCTTCGCTCGGCGGCGGGCCGGGGTCAGCCGACGGCGAGGAAGACCACCGCGGCCAGCACGGCGACCGCCACGACCACGCCCACGATCAGGCCGATCCGCGATTTCGCGGGCTCGGGCGGAGCCGGGCGGCTCGGACTGCTGCTGCTGCCGTCGTCGACGAAGGCGCGGAACATCTGGGTGCTCGCCGCGGGGTCTTGCTGGGCGCCGGGGCCCTGTGGTGCCTGGGGGTTCTGAGCCATGCCGCGACCCTAGCGAATGCGGGGTCCCTCAGGCACCCCGGCCTTTAGTCATTGTTTGCCTTGCGCGGAGATTGTTTGCCTTCCGCTGACCGGATCCGGTTGTTCGCCCCCACCCCCGCCCGTACAGTTGCTTAGAGCAACAAACTATCTCGGGTGGCTTCGAAGGGAGTGACGAGCAGGTGGCAGGACCGGCAGCATCCGGTGCGTCCAGCGCATCCGGCATATCGAGCACCACGCCCCGGGGGGCGGCACCTCCGGCGGAGAGGATCGCCGGCTCGGCACCGGTCGCAAGCCCCGGCAGGGGCGCCCCGGACCCGCCTGCCGTCGAGAGCGCCGACCACACCGAGGCCGTTCCGGTCGAGGAGGTGCGGATGCCGCACCGGCAGGTCATGACGGTGCTCTCCGGGCTGCTGCTCGGCATGTTCGTCGCGATCCTCTCCTCCACGGTCGTCTCCAACGCGCTGCCGCAGATCGTCTCCGATCTCGGCGGCGGTCAGAGCTCGTACACCTGGGTGGTCACCGCCTCGTTGCTGACCCTCACCGCCTCGACCCCGCTGTGGGGCAAGCTCTCCGACCTCTACAGCAAGAAGCTGCTCGTCCAACTCTCCATCGTGATCTTCGTGTTGGCCTCGGCCGGCGCGGGGCTCTCCCAGTCCACCGGCACCCTGATCGCCTGGCGCGCGGTGCAGGGAATCGGGGTCGGCGGCCTGGTCGCACTGGCCCAGGTGATCCTCGCTGCGCTCGTGCCGCCGCGCGAACGCGGGCGCTACGGCGGGTACTTCGGCGCCACCTTCGCCGTCGCCACGGTCGGCGGCCCGCTGCTCGGCGGTGTGATCACCGACGCCCCGGGGCTCGGCTGGCGGTGGTGCTTCTACGTCGGCGTCCCGTTCGCGGTCATCGCACTCGTGGTGCTCCAGCGGACGCTGACGCTGCCGGGCGGCGCGGTACGGCGCAAGGGCGTACGGATCGACTGGCTCGGTTCGCTGCTGATCGCCGCCTCGGTCTCGCTGCTGCTGATCTGGGTCACCCTGGCCGGCGACTCCTACGCCTGGCTGTCCTGGCAGACCGCCGCGATGGTCGGCGGCTCGATCGCGCTGGGCGGGCTCTTCGTCCTGGTCGAGAAGCGCGCCGCCGAACCGGTCATCCCACTCTCGCTCTTCCGCAACCGCACCATCACGCTCACCGCGCTGGCCTCCTTCTTCATCGGTATCGCGATGTTCGGCGCGACCGTGTTCCTCAGCCAGTACTTCCAGTTGGCGCGCGGGCAGTCCCCGACCATGTCGGGGGTGATGACGATCCCGATGATCGGCGGCCTGTTCCTGGCCAGCACCGGCTCGGGGCTGATCATCACCCGCACCGGTCGGTGGAAGCGGTGGCTGGTCACCGGCGGCGCGCTGGTGACGGCGGGCCTCGGGCTGCTCGGCACGATGCGCCACGACACCGCGTACTGGCAGGTCGGCACGTACATGGCGGTGCTGGGCCTGGGCATCGGCATGCTGATGCAGAACCTCGTACTGGCCACCCAGAACCAGGTCAGCAGCGACCGGATCGGCGCCGCCAGCTCGGTCATCGCCTTTTCCCGCTCGCTCGGCGGAGCCATCGGGGTCTCGGCGCTCGGGGCCGTGCTCGCGGAGCGGATCAGCCACCACATGGCCGACGGCTTCGCCAACGCCGGCGACGCCCCTGGCGGCGCCGACAACGGCACCATCCCCGATCTGTCCGCGCTGCCCGCCCCGGTGCGCGCCGTGGTGGAGAGCGCGTACGGGCACGGGATCGCCGACATCTACCTGTACGCGGCGCCCGCGGCCCTGCTGGTGCTGGCGCTGGTGGTGGCGGTGAAGGAAGTACCCCTCAGAACCCGCTGAGGGGCGAGGAGTTCGGCCGCCGGCCCGCCCGCGCACCGGCCGTCGGCACGTACAAGCGCCGTACGACCGCACACGGCGCGTACGGACCGCGTACGGCACCGCCCGGCGGGTACGGACTCGGGCAGGCCGCGTACGGCGCGTGGGGATCGGCTAGCGCGGTGCGGGCGGGTCGTGGGTCCCCTCGCGCAGGGCGCCGACTCCGGCGATCAACAGCTCCAGCGCGGTGTCGAAGTCGTTCTGCCGCATCTGCCGCACGGAGACACCGCGGTCCGCCTCGTCGCGCAGCTCCAGCGAATCGGCGTACTGCGGCATCCCGTCGACCCGGGCGAGGACCATCGCGTAGAACTCGTCGGGCTGCATGCCCGTGTCGGCCAGCCGAGCGTTCCAGTTCGCCTCGACCGAAGCGAAGCCGTTCACGAACTGGAACACCGCGGCGAGCGCCCCCGGCAGCTGCTCCGGCCGCAGCCCCGCGCTGCCGAGTACCGATTGCGCCGCGCCCGCGAACCGCATCGCCTCCGGGCCGATGTTGAGGTACTGGCCGACGGTCCGGGCCACCCACGGGTGGTCGACGAGCATCCTGCGGTACGCCCCGGCGAGCAGGCGCAGGCTCTCCCGCCAGTCGGCCCCCGCCAGATCCGGCAGCGTCAGATCCGCCTGCACCGCGTCCACCGCGAGCTCCATCAACTCTTCCTTGGAGTTGACGTACCAGTAGAGCGACATGGCCGTGACGCCCAACTCCCCGGCCAGGCGGCGCATCGAGAACTTCGCCGTGCCCTCCGCGTCCAGCAGTGCCACGGTCGCCGCGGTGATTGCCGCCCGATCCAGCCCGGGCTGCTCGGCGCCCGTACGGGAGTAACGCCGGGGCGCGGGCCGGTCGTCCAGCCAGACGCTGATCCGGGGTGCGGGTTCGGCAGGGCGTTCAGCGGCCACGGGGCTCCTCGGCTGGCGGTACGGACGGACGGGGGCGTTCCGCGTACGGGTCGGCGGCCGTACGCCCGCTCCGGGGTTCGGCCGCCGAAGGGTAACGATGCCAGGGCCCGTCCTTCCCACCGACGCCCGACCCGGACCCAGCCGAACCGGACTCGCGCGAACCGGACCCACTCGAACCGGGCTCGCGCGGCCCGGCGCCGTCGGGCCCGACGGGAGCAGCGTCCCGCGCCGCATCCCCACCGAGCCCGCCGCCCCCCGCAACCGCGTCCGCGTCCGCCTCGACGCACGCGCTGACGTCCGCATCCCCGACCGCATCCCCGACCGCGTCCGCCGCCGCGGTGGCCTCGGCGCGGCGGAGGAGCGCCCAGGCGACGATTCCGCCCGCCAACACCGCAGCCGCGCCGACCAGTTGACTGGTGCCCACGCCGCTGTCGAACGCGTCCAGCACCGCTGCCGCCTCCGCCTCCGTACGCGCCCCGTCCAGCGCCGCGGTCAGCGAGCCGGCCCCCGCAGCACCGGCGGGCAGCAGCGCCACGAAGCGGGAGCTGAGCACCGCGCCCAGCACCGCCACGCCCAGCCCGTGGCCGAACTCCGCGAGCGTGCCGTTGACTCCGGCGCCCACTCCGGCCTTGGCCGGCGGTATGGACGACATCAGCGCGTTCGCCATGGTCGGCATCGCGAAACCCACTCCGGCGCCCATCAGCACCAGCCCGGCCGTCAACGTCGGAGCGCTGTCGCCGAACGCCGAGACGGCCACCAGGCCGCCGGAGAGCAGCCCCATGCCGAGCAGCACGGTGAGCGGAGTGCCGAGCCGTTGAACGGCCTTCGCCCCGCCGCCACCGAAGTTGACCACGATGACCGTGAGCGCCATCGGCGCCATGCGCAGCCCCGCCTCCAACGGGCTGTGGCCCAGCACGAATTGGAGGTGCTGCGTGAGGAGGTAGAGCGAGCCGGCCATGCCGAATGCCACCAGCAGTCCGCCCGCGACCGCGCCGACGAAGCGCTGGTTGCGGAAGAAGTGCATGTCCAGCATCGGCGACGGAGCGCGCAGCTCCCACAGCGCGAAGCCGGCCATCACCACCACACCCACCAGCGCGGGGACCAGGACCTGCGGCGAGGACCAGCCGTGCTCCGGGCCGGCGATGATGGCGTACACGATCGTGGTCATGCCGACGACGGAGAGCACGGCGCCCAGTGGGTCGGGCGCCTCCCCCGCCGGGTTCCTGGACTCGGGAACGAGTCGGGCCACCGCGTACAGGCCGACGGCCACCACCGGGACGTTGATCAGGAAGAGCGACCCCCACCAGTAGTGGTCCAGCAGGAAACCGCCGACCAGCGGCCCGAGCGCGAACCCGAGCGACAGCACCGACGACCAGATGCCGATCGCCCTGACCCGCTCCCGGTCGTCGAAGATCTGCACCACGACCGCGAGCGTGGTGGTCACCAGCAGGGCCCCGCCGACCCCCATCGCCGCCCGGGCGGCGATGAGTTGGCCCGCGCTCTGCGACAGAGCGGCACAGAGCGAGGCGGCTCCGAAGATCGCCAGACCGGTGAGCAGCATCTTCTTGCGGCCGACCCGGTCCGCGGTGTTGCCCGCGAGCAGCAGCAGCCCCGCCTGGACGAGTGCGTAGGCGTTGATGACCCACTGGATGTCGGCGGTCGAGGCGTCGAGCTCGGCGCCGAGCGTCGGGATCGCCACGTTCAGGATGGTGTTGTCCACGATGACCGCGAACTGCGTGAGGCAGATCACCGCCAGGATGATCCACCGCCGGGGGTGCCCCCGGGTGGACGACGCGTCGGCGGGGGCGGTTGCGGGCGCGGCCAAGGGAAGCCCCTTCGTACGGCATGGACGGCATGGACGGCATGGACGCAATCGCTGTACACCGTACAAGAATTCTGTCGTACACCGTAAAGGAATACGGCCGCCCGCCCTCGGGCCTCTTCGAACCGGCAGGTACGCGCGGCGCGCTCGGGTCAGCTGCTCCCGTCCGGCGCCCGGCCCTTCGCCCGGCCCTGCACTCGGTCCCGGCCCGGCTCCGGTGCGGTGGCCGGGTGAGGCCCGAGGTCGAAGAGGCGTACGGCGTTGTCGTGGCAGACCGCGCGCAGCCAGTCCGCGTCCTGGTCGAGCCGGGTGAGGACGTCGAGCGCGTGCGGGTAGCCGTAGGGAATGTTGGGGAAGTCGCTGCCGAACAGCACGCGTTCGCGCAGATCCGTCAGCCGCCGGCGGAGCTCGGGCGGGAAGGGCATCAGCTTCTCGGCGAAGTCGGTGAAGGCCATCGTGGTGTCCAGATGGACGCCCTCGTGGCGCTCGGCCAGCGCGAGGAAGTCGGCGTACTCGGGCATCCCCATGTGCGCGACGATCAGCCGCAGCCGCGGATGGCGCGCCAGCACCGCGGCGACCGGTTCCGGCCCGGTGAAGCGGCCCGGAGCCGGGCCGGAACCACAGTGGACGACGGTGGGCACGCCGGCCTCCGCGAGCAACCCCCAGACCGGGTCGAGCAGCGAGTCGGCCGGATCGTAATCCCCCACCTGCACATGGGACTTGAAGACCCGGGCACCGCCGTCCACCGCACTCGCCACGTACGCCGCCGCGCTCGGCTCCGGGTAGAACGTCGCGGTGTGCAGGCAGTCCGGCGTGCGGGCGGCGAAGTCGGCGGACCAGCCGTTGAGCCAGTCGGCCATGCCCGGCTTGTGCGGGTAGATCATCGAGGTGAAGGCCCGCACCCCGAACTCCCGGATCAGCGCGAGGCGTTCGGCCTCCTCGTGGCGGTAGGTGATCGGCCAGTCGGGGCCTCCCGAGGGGCCGACCGCGTCGAAGAACGCCCATACCTTCGCCATCACACGGGCGGGCATGAAGTGAGTGTGTACGTCCACCAACCCCGGCAACCCGAGCCGCCGCTGCCAGAACGCCCGCACCCGTACGGCTTCCGCACCGCCGCCCGCGGGAGCGCCCGCGGTCTCCGCATTCGCCATGCAGGCAGCGTACGGGCACCTCCCCGCACCGGCTCCGGCTCCGACTCCGGCTCCGACTCCGACTCCGACTCCGACGGTCGAACGCGCGCCCGGCGGTCGAAGCCGACGCCCGGCGCCCGGAGTTGACGCCCTGCGGTCGAGGCAGCCGCCCGGCGCACTGGAACCTCCGCGTTCGCGTCCCGGACCACCGGCCCGACGCACCCCGGACGGCTTCGAGCCCGCCCCCGGAACTCCGGGAGCGGGCTCGAAGCACCGCTCTGCCGCCCGGCGGCCGTCGGCCCCGGACGCGCGCGGGTCAGTCCCGCGACCGCTGGGGCCGCCACACCACCAGCGCGCCCGACTGGTGCACATCCTGGTACGGCACGAGATCGCGCCGGTAGGAGGCGTGCACCTGTGCCTCGCGCTGCTGGAGCGCGACCGCCGCGCCCTCGACCGCCTGGGAGAGCTCGCCAACCCGCGCCCGAAGCGCCCGCACCTGGTTCTCCAGCTCGATGATGCGTTTGATGCCCGCCAGGTTGATGCCCTCGTCCTGGCTGAGCCGCTGCACCTCGCGGAGCTGGTCGATGTCCCGTGCCGAGTAGCGACGGCCGCGGCCGGCTGTGCGGTCGGGCGAGACCAGGCCCAGCCGGTCGTACTGACGAAGGGTCTGCGGGTGCAGACCGGAGAGCTGTGCTGCGACGGAGATGACGTAGACCGGTGATTCCTCGGTCAGCTCGTACGGATTGTTCCTGCCTCCACCTCGGCCGGTCGTCACCTCAGTCTCCCTTCGCGGCCTTGAACAGCGCGGCCCTGGGGTCCTCGTCCGCGGTGGCTTCGCGGTAGGACTCCAGCGCGTCCTGCGCCTTCTTGCTCAGGTCCTTCGGTACGGCGATCTCCACGGTGACCAGAAGGTCGCCGCGGGTGCCGTCCTTGCGAGTGGTTCCTTTCCCGCGGGCGCGCATCGTACGCCCGCCCGGAGTGCCCGGCGGCAGCTTGAGCTTGACCGGCGGGCCGCCCAGGGTCGGCACGACGATCTCCCCGCCGAGCGCCGCCTCGGTGAAGGTGACCGGCACGGTGACGGTGAGGTTGTCGCCGCGCCTGCCGAACACCGCGTGCCCGTCGACGTGGACGACCACGTACAGATCGCCCGCCGGGCCGCCGCGCTCTCCCGGAGCGCCCTTGCCGCGCAGCCGGATGCGCTGCCCGTCCGAGACTCCCGCGGGGATGCGGACCTGCATGGTGCGCGAACTGGTGGCCCGGCCGCTGCCCCGGCAGACGTCGCAGGGGTTCTCCGCGATCAGGCCGCGGCCCTTGCAGTCCATGCACGGGTCGGTGAGCGAGAAGCCGCCACCGCCGCCGCGGCTGACCTGCCCGGTGCCGACGCAGGTCGGGCACACCCGCGGGGTGCCGTTCTTGTCGCCGGTGCCCGAACACGCCTTGCAGGCCGCGCTGCTGGACATCCGCAGCGGGACCGTCGCGCCCTCGACCGCCTCGGTGAAGCTGAGCGTCACCTCCGACTCGACGTCCTGACCGCGGCGCGGCTGGGTGCGCGCACCCGTGCCCGTACCGCCGCGGTTGAACAGTCCGCCGAAGACATCGCCCAGGCCGCCGCCGAAACCGCCGGCGCCGCCCGGGCCGCCGGCCGTTCCGCCCGGCTGACCGCCGAAGAGGTCGCCGAGGTCGAAGTTGAAGTTGCCGCCGGCGCCAGGACCGGGGCGGAAGCCGCCCGAGCCCAGCAGCGTGCGTGCTTCGTCGTACTCCTTGCGGGACTTGGAGTCGGAGAGGATGTCGTTGGCCTCGGAGACCTCCTTGAAGCGCTCCTCGGCCTTGGCGTCACCCGTGTTGGCGTCCGGGTGGTTCTCGCGGGCGAGCTTCCGGTACGCCTTCTTGATCTCCGCCTCGGTGGCGTCTTTCGGGACGCCGAGGACCTTGTACAGATCCTTCTCCAGCACTTCCCTGCTGAGGCTCATCCCCGGCGTCCCTCCTTCCGTACCTGTGCGGCCGTCACGTCAGCCCTCTTCCGGGCCACCGTTCTCCTCGTCCGTCCCCGATGACTCTTCGCCCTTCGTCGGCTGCGCCCCGGGCTGAGGCTCCGCGACGCCGACCCGCGCGGGGCGGATCGTACGCTCGCCGATGCGATACCCGGGCTGCAGGATCTGCACGCACGTCGTCTCGGTGACCTCGGGCGAGTACGAGTGCATCAGCGCCTCGTGCACGGTCGGGTCGAAGGGCTCGCCCTCCTTGCCGAACTGCGCCAGGCCCATCTTGGCCACCGTCGTCTCCAACGACTCGGCCACGACCTTGAATCCGCCGACCAGCTCGCCGTGGTCCCGGGCCCGCCCGATGTCGTCGAGCACCGGCAGCAGCTCGGTGAGCAGATTGGCGACCGCGACCTCCTTGACGGCGATCCGGTCCCGCTCCACCCGGCGGCGGTAGTTCGAGAACTCCGCCTGGAGGCGCTGCACATCCTGGGTGCGCTCGTTCAACGCGGTACGGGTCTGGTCGAGTTGGGCGGTGAGGCCCGCCTGCTGGAGCTCGTCGCCCTCCGGCGCGGCGCCCGACCCGCCCGTGGCAGCGGCCTTCTCCTGGGAGTCCCCGGCCGGGGCCGCCGGCCCCGCCTGATCGGCGGAACCGGCAGCCTCGTCAGCCTGTGCGGCGTCGGCGGGGACCTCGGGCTCGTCCTTGTCGAAGCCCGGCGTCTCCTCCGTCACGCGGCACCTCCACGCTTGTCCTTGTCCTTCTCGTCATCGACGATCTCGGCGTCCACGACGTCGTCGTCTTCCTTCTGCGCGGAGCCGGCGCCCGCGGCACCCTCGGCGCCACCGGCCGCCTGCTGCCCGGCCTGCGCGTCGGCGTACAGGGCCTGGCCGAGCTTCTGGCTGGTGGTGGCGACCTTCTCGGAAGCCTCGCGGATCGCCGGGGTGTCCTCACCCTTCAGCTTCTCCTTGAGGTCCGCGATCGCCTCCTCGACCTCGCCCTTGGTGTCGGCCGGAACCTTGTCCTCGTTGTCCTTGAGGAACTTCTCGGTCGTGTACACCAACTGCTCGGCCTGGTTGCGGGTCTCGGCGGACTCGCGGCGCTTGGTGTCCTCGTCGGCGTACTGCTCGGCGTCGCGCATCATGCGCTCGATGTCGTCCTTCGGCAGCGCGGAGCCACCGGTGACGGTCATGCGCTGCTCCTTGCCGGTACCGAGGTCCTTGGCGGAGACGTGCATGATGCCGTTGGCGTCGATGTCGAAGGTGACCTCGATCTGCGGTACGCCGCGGGGTGCGGGCGGCAGACCGGTCAGCTCGAACATCCCGAGCTTCTTGTTGTACGCCGCGATCTCGCGCTCGCCCTGGTAGACCTGGATCTGCACCGACGGCTGGTTGTCCTCGGCCGTCGTGAAGATCTCCGAACGCTTCGTCGGGATCGTGGTGTTGCGCTCGATCAGCTTGGTCATGATGCCGCCCTTGGTCTCGATACCGAGGGACAGCGGGGTGACGTCCAGCAGCAGGACGTCCTTGACCTCACCCTTGAGCACACCGGCCTGGAGGCTGGCACCGATGGCCACGACCTCGTCCGGGTTGACGCCCTTGTTGGCCTCCTTGCCACCGGTCAGGTCCTTGACCATCTCGGCGACGGCGGGCATCCGGGTCGAACCGCCCACGAGCACCACGTGGTCGATCTCGGACAGCTGGATACCGGCGTCCTTGATCACGTTGTGGAACGGGGTCTTGCAGCGCTCGAGCAGGTCCTGCGTCAGCTGCTGGAACTGCGCCCGGGTCAGCTTCTCGTCGAGGTGCAGCGGGCCCTCGGCGGAGGCGGTGACGTAGGGCAGGTTGATCGAGGTCTCGGTCGAGGAGGACAGCTCGATCTTGGCCTTCTCGGCGGCCTCGCGCAGACGCTGGAGCGCCATCTTGTCCTTGGACAGGTCGACGCCGTGGCCCGAGTGGAACTGCTTGACCAGGTGGTCGACGACGCGCTGGTCCCAGTCGTCACCACCGAGGTTGTTGTCACCGTTGGTCGCCTTGACCTCGACGACGCCGTCGCCGATCTCCAGCAGCGAGACGTCGAAGGTACCGCCGCCGAGGTCGAAGACCAGAATGGTCTGGTCTTCCTTGTCGAGGCCGTACGCCAGCGCGGCCGCGGTCGGCTCGTTGACGATGCGCAGCACGTTCAGACCGGCGATCTCACCGGCCTCCTTGGTGGCCTGGCGCTCGTGGTCGTTGAAGTACGCGGGCACCGTGATGACCGCGTCGGTGACCTTCTCGCCCAGGTAGGACTCGGCGTCCCGCTTCAGCTTCTGGAGCACGAAGGCGCTCATCTGCTGCGGGTTGAAGTCCTTGCCGTCCAGGTTGATCTTCCAGTCGGTGCCCATGTGGCGCTTGACCGACCGGACCGTCCTGTCGACGTTGGTGACGGCCTGACGCTTGGCCACCTCGCCGACCAGCACCTCGCCGTTCTTCGCGAAGGCGACGACGGACGGCGTGGTCCTGGCGCCCTCGGCGTTGGTGATGACGGTGGGCTCACCGCCTTCGAGCACACTGACGACGGAGTTCGTCGTACCCAGGTCGATGCCGACCGCACGTGCCATTTCGGAATCTCCTCCAACTAAGTCCTGAGTGGAACAGGCTCAAGGATGCACCACTTCGACACAGCCGTCAACGTACCTGAGTGTGCTCGACTCAACTTGCTTGCGAGCAAACGGCGCATAAAGACGCAGTGCACATCCCCGACCCCTGCCGATGACGCCCACCTGAGCCCGTGAGGTTCCCCGCGAACCGGCCCCCACGACGGCGAAACCACCCCCGGGCGCAGCCCGAGAACCGAACGGCCCGCCCCTCCAGCGCACCACGCGCACGCCGTCGCCGCACGTCACCCGAACCGGTCCGCGACCCGCCACCGGGAGCCCGGGGAGCGGCACCCCGTCAGGGCGCGCCGCGGGCACGGGAGTTGGGCGTTCGCCCGATCCGCACGGTGACGTAGCGTCCTGGCACGAGCCGGGGATCGGGGCTGCCGGGAACCGTCCGGCCGCCAGGACGGTCCGAGGAAGCGGACGGCCCGAACAGCCGGCACCCGCGGGAACAGCGCACAACCGGAAGAGGGCGGGAAGACAGATCCATGATTCGAGTGGCGGTCGTCGACGACGAAGAGCTGATCAGATCGAGCGTGCGGCTCATCCTGAACAGCGCCCCCGACATCGAGGTGGTCGCGGAGGCCGCCGGCGGCGGGGCCGTCGACTCCGTCCTCGCCACCAGACCGGACGTACTGCTGCTCGACATCCGTATGCCCGGCACCGACGGGCTCGCGGTCCTGCGCGAACTGCGCCGGGAGGGCCCGGACGGCTCCGCGGCCGACCCCGACCTGCCGGCGGTGTGCATGCTCACCACGTTCGACGCCGACGAGTACCTGACGGCGGCGCTGCGGCTCGGCGCCTCCGGCTACCTGCTCAAGGACGCCGAACCGACCCGGCTGATCGAGACCGTACGAGTGCTCGCGGCGGGCGGCTCCACTCTCGACCCGAGCATCACCCCGACTGTCATCGGCGGCTACCTCCACCGCACGGCCGGCTCCCCGGAGGCCAGGGACGCCATCGACACGCTCACACCCCGCGAGCGCGAGGTGCTGGCGCTGCTCGCACACGGGCGCTCCAACTCGGCCATCGCCGAACAACTCGGCCTCGCCCACGGCACGGTCAAGGACCACGTCAGCACACTGCTGGCCAAGCTCGGCGGGGTGAACCGGGTACAGGCGGCCGTACTGGCGGACCGCGCCGGCCTCACCGACGGGAGCTGACGCCCCACCGGTCGGGCGCCCGACGCGACCCCGTACGACCCTCCGCGCGACCGCACCGCCGCGCCATCCGCACAGCCGCACCATCCGCACCGCCGCGCCATCCGCATAGAACGGCGGGCCCACCCGCCCGCACCGGGAGCGCGCACGGGGGCGCCGCACAGAGCCGCGAACCCGGTCCACACGCCCCCGGAAACGTATTCTTCAGACCAACTGTCTTTTCCCGGCAATGGGGTTGATTGTTCTTTTCGCCCCTTTAAGGATCACCACACCGGGAGATCGACACCAGTGACCGGATGAATTCTTCTGACCACTCTCAGTCATACACGGATTGAGAAGCAGACGGAGATGGTGCTGGTGTTCCCGCGTCCGTCGCGCCCGTACCGGCTTTCTGCCGCGTTCCTGGGCGCCCTACTCCTGTCACCGCTGACCGGCGGCCCCGCCTCGGCAGCGCCCGCGACCGTCCCGGCGGCCGGGCCGCCGCCCCAGCGCACCCAGGCGGCGAGCCGCCCGAGCCCCGGCGCCTCGCCGGAGATCGGTGGCCTCTACCGCAAGGCCGCCGCGGCGTCCCGGCAGCACGAGCGCACCCGGCGCTCGGTGGACCGGCAGCGCGCCACCACCGAGCGGCTGACCACGGCGCTGACCGAGAAGCGCAGACAGTACGCCTCCCACCGCCGGGCACTCGGCGCCGCGGCGGCGATGCAGTACCGCTCCGGCGTGGGCCCCGAAGCGCGGCTGGTACTCGCCCGCAGCCCCGAGGAGTTCCTCACCCGCAGCGCCTCGCTGCGACAGGGCAACCGAGCGGGGGTGCGCATGATGCACGAGGCCGACCGGGCCCGTACCTCCCTCGACCGCCAGAAGCGCGCCGCCCGCACCGCGCTGAAGAAGCTGCACGAGCGGCAGCGCGAGCAGCTGCGCATCAAGCAGTCGATCCAGGCCCAACTCGTGCGCGCCGAGCACCGGGTCGCCCGGCGGGCCGCGGCCCGGCAACGCGCCGCGCAGCAACTGGAGGCCGCGGGCCAGGGCGGCCCCGCGACGCGTACGGCCGAGCCGGCCCGGCCGGAGCCGCTGCACGTCTCGCACCGCAGCGGCTGCCCGAGCGGCGCCGCACCAGCCTCGTCCGGCCGCTCCGGCGGCTGGGCGCGCCCGGTGAACGGCGGCTACACGCTCACCGCCGGCTTCGCCGCCCAGGGCGGTCGCTGGGCGAGCAACCACACCGGCCAGGACTTCGCCGTGCCGACCGGTACGCCGGTGAGGTCCGTCGGCGACGGCGTCGTCGCCAGGACCGGTTGCGGCGACAGTTACGGCGTGCAGGTCGTGGTGCGGCACAGCGGCGGCTACCACACGCAGTACGCCCATCTCAGCCTTCTGCAGGTAGAGGCAGGGCAGCGGGTGAAGGCGGGTCAGCAACTCGGCCTCTCCGGGTCGACCGGCAACTCCAGTGGGCCGCATCTGCACTTCGAGGTGCGGGTCACCGAGCAGTCGGGTTCCGCGGTCAGCCCGCTTCCGTGGCTGCGCGAACGCGGCGTACGGGTATAGCCCGGGCGCCCCGCGCGGTGGACGGTGTCGGCGCGTCCGGCACCGTCGCACCGCGCGGGCGGGGCAACTTAGCCAAGCCTGAGCGACACAGATCACCGCATGCCGAGGTACAGCGGCAGAGCGTTAGTGGGTAGTCTCGGGAATACTTGATAAGTTACTGATTAGTACGCCTGCTGTGTGTCCGGACCCCACGGCTGCTCCCGGCAGGCTCCGCCCCGCAGGTTCGAGGAGCCGAGATGCAACTCGTCGCGATCGTCGTCTCGCTGACGCTCAGCGTGGTCGGTATTGCGCTGTTCGCGCGCGCCATCGCCGAGATCTACCGATTCGTGAAGCTCGGCCAGCCCGTGCCGGCAGGCTCACGCACCAACGACTGGAAGTTGCGCACGGCCACTCTGATCAAGGAGTTCCTCGGCCACACCCGGATGAACCGGTGGGCCGTGGTCGGTGTGGCGCACTGGTTCGTCGCCGTCGGCTTCCTCACGCTGCCGCCGACCCTGGCCAACGCCTACGGCCAGCTCTTCCAGGCCGACTGGATGCTGCCGGTCATCGGCGGCTTCGTGCCGTACGAGATGTACATCGAGTTCATCGGCCTGATGACGGTCGTCGGCATCCTCACCCTGATCGTGATCCGCCAGCTCAACCTGCCGAGCCGGGCCGGCCGCAAGTCGCGCTTCACCGGCTCCAAGGAGGGCCAGGCGTACTTCGTCGAGGCGATCATCCTCATCATCGGCCTGGCGATCCTGGTGCTGCGCGGCCTCGAAGGCGCCCTGCACCACGTCGACGGCTGGGAGCCCGCGTACTTCGCCTCGTACCCGCTGGTCGCCTTCTTCAGCGGGATGAGCCTCGGCACCCTGCAGAACCTCGTGTACTTCTGGGCCATGGTCAAGATCGGCACCTCGCTGATCTGGATGATCACGGTCAGCATGAACACCAACATGGGCGTCGCCTGGCACCGCTTCCTCGGCTTCCCGAACATCTGGTTCAAGCGCGACGCCAAGGGCGGTACGGCGCTCGGCGCGCTTCAGCCGATGACCTCGGACGGCAAGGAGATCGACTTCGAGACGGTCTTCGACGACGAGGAGGGCGGCGGCGAGGAGACCAAGTTCGGCGCCTCCCAGGTCGAGCACTTCTCCTGGAAGGGCATCCTCGACTTCTCCACCTGCACCGAGTGCGGACGCTGCCAGTCCCAGTGCCCCGCCTGGAACACCGGCAAGCCGCTCTCCCCCAAGCTGCTGATCATGTCGCTGCGCGACCACGCGCATGCCAAGGCGCCCTACCTGCTGGCCGGCGGCGGCAAGACGATGGAGGGCGAGGAGAAGGCCACCGAGGAGCAGCTGAAGGACGTACCCGCCTCCGCGCTGGCCGAGGCCGAGCGCCCGCTGATCGGCACCGTCGAGGAGAACGGCGTCATCGACCCGGACGTCCTGTGGTCGTGCACCACCTGCGGCGCCTGTGTCGAGCAGTGCCCGGTGGACATCGAGCACATCGACCACATCGTCGACATGCGCCGCTACCAGGTGATGATCGAGTCCGCGTTCCCGTCCGAGGCGGGCACGATGCTCAAGAACCTGGAGAAGAAGGGCAACCCCTGGGGCCTGGCCAAGAAGCAGCGGCTGGAGTGGACCAAGGAGCTCAAGGCCGAGAAGGACATCGACGTGCCCGTGGTGGGCAAGACCGTCGACGATCTGACCGAGGTCGACTACCTGTACTGGGTGGGCTGCGCCGGCGCGCTGGAGGACCGGGCGAAGAAGACCACCAAGGCCTTCGCCGAGCTGCTGCACATCGCGGGCGTGAAGTTCGCGATCATGGGGGGCGACGAGAAGTGCACCGGTGACTCGCCGCGCCGTCTGGGCAACGAGTTCCTCTTCCAGCAGCTGGGCGAGGAGAACGTGGCGACGCTGAACGCGGCGTTCGGCGAGGACCCCTCCGAGGACGCCGACGAGTCGTCGAAGCTGCCCGCGGCGAAGAAGAAGATCGTCGCGACCTGCCCGCACTGCTTCAACACCATCGCCAACGAGTACCCGCAACTGGGCGGCCACTACGAGGTCATCCACCACACCCAGCTGCTCCAGCACCTCATCGACGAGGGCCGGCTCGTTCCGGTCAACCCCGTCGAGGGTCTGATCACCTACCACGACCCCTGCTACCTCGGTCGTCACAACCAGGTCTACACCCCGCCGCGCGAGATCATCGGCAAGGTGCCCGGCCTGCGGAACGAGGAGATGCACCGGCACAAGGAGCGCGGGTTCTGCTGCGGCGCCGGCGGTGCCCGGATGTGGATGGAGGAGCAGATCGGCAAGCGCATCAACAACGAGCGCGTCGACGAGGCCCTCTCGCTCAACCCGGACATCGTCTCCACCGCCTGCCCGTTCTGCCTGGTCATGCTCACCGACTCGGTGAACGGCAAGAAGAACGACGGCCAGGCCAAGGAGTCCGTCGAGGTCGTGGACGTCTCCCAGCTGCTGCTGCAGTCGGTGCGGTCCGAGCCCGCCGGTACCGCGGACGAGGACGGCGACGGCGGCTCCGGTCCGGCACCGGGCTCCGGCCCCGAGGCGGGCCCCGGTGGCGGTGAGGGCGGCGACGGCCCGGCCGGCAGCGGCGACGGCGCGCGGCCGAGCGACGCTCCCCAGCCGGCGCCGGCGAAGTAGCGCCTCTCCCCGGACGAAAGTCAGAACGGTCGGCCGGTCCCCCGCACCGAGGGGCCGGCCGACCGTTCTCTGTCGTCCGGAGCACGCATCGACCCCAAATCGAGCACGCCCGGAAATCGACTGGTCGCTTTCGGTCTTTTCTGGTGGCAAATCGGCCCGCGCTCGCTCCGGTCTGTCGGCCGGCGCGAGCGCGCCATAGCCTCAGGTCTATGCCTGTGGTTCAGGCGGCCCGTCCGCATCCTCGCGCCCTTCTCCCCGCCGCAGTCGCAGGGGAGGTGGGTGTCCGGTGCGCACTCTGGCAGACCGCGTGACCGACCGCCCGGGCACGGCACCCGCCGGCCCGGCTCCCGGACCCCGACTCCAGCTGCTCAAGCGCCACTTCACCGCCCGTACGCTCACGCAGCT
This sequence comes from Streptomyces tardus, assembly GCF_018101125.2. Taxonomy (GTDB): domain Bacteria; phylum Actinomycetota; class Actinomycetes; order Streptomycetales; family Streptomycetaceae; genus Streptomyces; species Streptomyces tardus. The sequence goes on from NZ_JAELVF020000001.1 coordinate 2,005,280, forward strand.
GCGCTACGGCGTCGAGGAGTGCGCCGCCCGCGCGGGCCTGGCGGAGCCGCGGCGCGGGGACTTCGTGCTCGCCGTCGACGCCGTCACCAGCAACGCCGTCGAGCACGCCGGCGGCGCGGGGCAGCTGCTGCTGCGCGACCTCGGCGGCGAGCTGGAGGCCACCGTCACCGACCGCGGGCCCGGCTTCAGCGCCGACGTCATTCCCGAGCTGCTGCCCGGCCTGGACGGCGCACCGCTGGGCCGAGGCCTCTGGCTCGCGACGATCACCACCGACCGGCTCACCGTCGAACGCGGCACGGTCGGCGCGATCGTCACACTGAGCGTCAGGCTCCCCACCCCACCCATCTGACGGGTCGGCACACGCCGACCGGCGCACGCCCCGACGTCCACGCCGGTCGAACGGCGTGAACCCGTAGGGGTCAGCCCTGCGGGGATGTGACGAACAAGCCACAATGGCCCCCGGAACGACCAGCCGGACTCGCCGGGGCCGCCGGAAGGGGTACGTTCGAATACGTGGCTGGATTCAGGATCGGACGCGGCCGGGACCCGCGCAACGGACAGCAGGCGCCCCCTGCCCAGCAGCCCACTCAACCGGGCTACGGACAGCAGGGTGCACCGAACGGGGCGCCCGGTGCCCACGACCCGCACCGGGCCGGCGGCGGACAGCAGTACGGGCACCACGTCCCGTACGCCCCGCACCCGACCCAGCCCGGTCACGGGCCGGACCAGGGGTACGGGCCGGACGCCGGCGCGCCGTACGGCCACGGCCGTCCACCGGCGGACGAGGGACCCTGGCAGCAGAGCCACGACGGCGGTCCGGAGTACTTCGACCACCGCTTCGACCCGGGCCAGTACGCCAACTCCCCCGGTCACACAGCCCAGTTCAGGGTCGACGACAGCGGCGGCTACGACGACCCCGGCTACTCCGGCGGCAACACCTACGTCGCCGGGCGGGACAGCGCACCGCCCGCCGGGCCGAGGCTGCACTGGAAGCAGCTGCTCAGCGGCATCGTACTCAGGCCGAACCCGACCTTCTGGCAGATGCGCGACCACTCGGTGTGGGCGACCGCGCTGATCGTCACCTTCCTCTACGGGCTGCTCGCCGTCTTCGGCCTCGATAAGCCCCGAGAGGACGTTCTCAACTCCACCCTCGCCAACGCCGTACCGACGGTGCTCATCACCGGCGCCGCGGTGACGGTCTGCTTCCTGATCCTCAGTTCGGTGACCCACACCCTGGCCCGCCAGTTCGGCGGCGACGGCGCCTGGGCGCCGACGGTCGGGCTCGCCATGCTGATCAGTTGCCTCACCGAGGCGCCGCGGCTGCTCTTCGCGCTCTTCCTCGGCGGCGACGCGGGGTTCGTCCAACTCCTCGGCTGGGCAACCTGGTTGGCTGCGGGCTTCCTCTTCACCTCAATGGTCAGCCGCTCGCACGACCTGCCCTGGCAGAAGGCGCTCGGCGCCTCCTCGATCCAGCTGGTCGCCATGCTGGTGCTGATCAAGCTCGGCACCCTGTAGCCGAACCCCGCGGGCCCCGGGCACCCCTGGCGCCGGCGGCGGGGTACGCGCGCGGCAGGTGCGTGCGGCGAGCAGGTGCGTGCGGCGGCTGCGCGCGGGCCGGCGGGTGCGCCGGTCGTCGCGCCGGCCTCTCGCGCCGGCTGTCGCGGAACCTCTGCGGTGCCCGCCGCTTCAGCCCCGGGACCGCGACCCCGGGGCGCCTCGGCAGCCCCCGCATCCGTCCTCGGCCCCGCTAGTGCGTCAACCGCTTCTCCAGCAGCGTGACCGGGTACGGGTTGCCCTCCCGGTCGCGCTGCACGCCTTCACCGACGTGCACGTACCCCGCCGACTCGTAGTAGGCGCGGAGCCGCGGGTTGCTCCTGACGCAGTCCAACCGGCTGTGTGCCAGGCCCAGTTCGGCGATGCGCCGCTCGGCCGCCGCCAGCAGCAGCCGGCCGGCGCCTCGTGGCGCCGCGGCGCGATCGACCATCAGTCGGTGCACGTACGCCGCGTCGTCCGGCCGCTCGCCCCAGGCCGTCGGATCGGACCACCACAGCTCCCAGGCCCCGACGACCGTTCCCTCGCCGCGCAGGGAGGCGAGCCACACCTCGCCGTCCTCGATCCGCCGCAGGAAGTGCTTCTCGCCCTTCTCGCCGGGCTGCCACTGCTCGATGCCGTTGGCGATCATCCACCGCGCGGCGTCGTCCCGCAGCCGTACGAGCGTGCCGGCGTCCGCGGCGTCCGCCGGCCGGTACACGAAGGGGTCGTCGGTCGCTGCCTCACCACTGTCCATGCCCGCAGCCTAGAAGCCGCCGTCGCTACCCGGTGAAGCGGAGGACGAGGCCCTCCACGTCCGTGTTCGGCCCGGCGACGCCGCTGCCGTCGGAGAGCGTGACCGCGGTGATCGCCCGGCGTTCACCGCGCTCGAAGCGTATGTGCGCGCCGGAGAGCGGCACCTCCACGTTCTCGGCCCGCAGGCCCAGCAGCCGCGCCAAAGCGCGGGCGGCCTCCCGGGGTTGGGGATCAGTGACGACCAGCCCGGTGAGGTCGTGGGGGCCGCGTTCGAAAGCGGCCGGGTCAACGCCGGCGAGCAGTTCCTCGCGCGGCGGATCGTAGGTGATGAAGAACGGCTGCCAGGGCGGGCCGTCCAGCACGAAGATCTCGACGAACGAGACGCCGTGCTCGGCGACTTCGACCTCGAACTCGGCGACCTCGTGCCCCTGCGCACGCAGCCGCTCGGCGGTGGCGCGGGCGTCCGTCACGTTCACCGCAAAGGTGAACGCACCGGCCGGCCCCTCCAGGGCCTCGACGGCAGGGCGCAGCAGCCGCAGCGCATCGGCGTAGCGCGAGGCGCGCAGCGCGTCGGGGTCGGTGATCGTCAGCGTCTCGATGTAGCGCGTGTCGAGGCGCCAACCGCCGTTCTGGAAACCGTCCAGGGCCTCGTTGGTGTGCGCCGGCACGCCTGCCGCCCGGTACGCCTCGGTGGCCTCCGGGACCCCGCGCACCCAGTGCAGCAGATGGTCGAACTCGGGACGTTCATCGAATCGCCGCATGCAACTTAGGCTAGCCTAAGTTTCGGTCACACAGTCGAAAGAGCGGGGCACGACGCCCTCGGACGCCGTGCCCCGCCTGCGTCGACTCGCCTACGAGGCCCGCCTCTTCGCGCTGACAAATCGCGCGCCGAAGAAAAGCGCGCCCGCCGTGCCACCGACCATCGCGGCGACACAGAGGACCGCAGCCCAGACGGCCAGCCCCTTCGCGATCCACAGCACACCCACCAGGATCAACGCGAGAGAGAAAAGGAAGCGCTCCCCGTTTCCCGGATTTCGACTTTTCGTCAGTCCCTTATCGCGGTGCACTTGTATTCCACTCCCTTCATGACGATCGTCCGCCAGCCCGCTTTCACTTCCATCGGCGCCGAGTCGGTGCCACCACCGCCACCGCCGCCTTCCTTCTTGCAGTAATAGCCGAGCGCATCGAGCTTCTGGAGGGCGCTCTTCGACTGGTAGTTCTTGTACGACTTCTCCATGGCCGCCCGCTGCTCGGCGGGGGTCACCTTCTTTGCCTGGGTGTAGAGGTAGCAGCCCACGCTGGCACCAATTCCCACCCAGGAGGCGCCGCGGGCAAGGGCCTTGGTCAGCCCCGCCGCCCCGCTGCCGATGCCGAGGACCGCGCAGATCTCGTCGGCACCGGCTGCGCTGTTGACCGAACCCGCCGTCCGCGGGGCGGAATTCGCCGGTTCGCGGTCACTCACCGGGGACGCCTGCGCCGCCCCCGCGGCGGTACCGCACATCACACCGGCCATCGCCACGGCAACAACCGTCGAGAACGCCTTGCGTCGAATATTCACAACAGAAATCCCCCTGATACCTGGAACTCGTCAAATGCCTGGTCAGAGCATTTGATCTTCGAGCCGCTCACGGTAGCAGCGCCCGCAACGGCGGTGCAACGGGTTGAATTCCCTCACCACGCAGAATGACTCCGCGTCAATTCGACCTCACACGGAGACCCGGAAAGGCAACCGGCCCGGGCAAAAGCACCCGAAGTCGTACCGCCGCTTCGAACTGCCGCAGCCGCAGACCTCCGGGCCGCCGCGACCGGAGCGCCGCCAAGCCGCCCCGCACGATCGTCCCGCTTGATAGGCAAGTGGTGACTTGCCTATCCTGGTGGAGTGATGGACGATGTCTTCAAGGCGCTCGCGGATCCCACCCGTCGGCGCATCCTCGACGAACTCGCCGAGCGGGACGGGCAGTCGCTGTTCGAGATCTGCGGACGGCTGACCACCAGGCACGGCCTGGGGCTCACCCGGCAGGCGATCAGCCAGCACCTCGCCGTCCTGGAGGCCGCCGGCCTGATACGGACGCGGCGCGAGGGCCGCTACAAGTTCCACGACCTCGACACCGGGCCACTGCGTCGTGCCGTGGCGCGCTGGCTCCCGCCCGAGGGGCCCGGCGACGGCGGGCCGCAGTCGCCGGACGCAACCGAAACACCCGGTCCCGAAACATCCGGCCCCGGAACACCCGACGGCCCCGAGCCGACCGACAGAGCCGCAACACCCGGAGAGCACTGATGCGCATCAATCTGGCCAGCATCCATGTCAGCGACCAGGCGAAGGCCCTGCGCTTCTACACCGAAGCCCTGGGCTTCCGGAAGAAGGTCGAGATCCCGCTCGACGAACACCACAGCTGGATCACCGTCGTCTCCCCCGAGCAGCCGGACGGAACCGAGCTCGTACTGGAGCCGGACACCCACCCCGCGGTGAAGCCGTACCAGGACGCGCTGGTCGCGGACGGAATCCCGATCACTTCGTTCGCGGTGGACGACGTACGGGCCGAGTACGAGCGGCTGCGCAAGCTCGGCGTGGTCTTCACCCAGCCGCCGACCGACATGGGCCCGGTCACCACCGCCGTCCTCGACGACACCTGCGGCAACCTCCTCCAACTCGCCCAGCACCACGGCTGATCCGAAAGCCTCTCCGGGGCGACGACCACCGCACCCGTCACTCCGAGAGCACGGAGCCGGCAAACACCCGAGGCCCGGCGCTGCTTTCGCAGTGCCGGGCCTCGGGTGATCAGTAGCGGGGACAGGATTTGAACCTGCGACCTCTGGGTTATGAGCCCAGCGAGCTACCGAGCTGCTCCACCCCGCGTCGGTGAATACGACACTACGCCATGGTGGCCCCCGGAGGGAAATCGGCGTCCCACCGAGGGCGATCCGGCCCGCTTGCGACACTTTTCGGCCTGACTGCGGGGCGCACCGGCAGAGGTGCGCACCCACCAGTCGCAGGCCGCGCGAACGCATCAACTCCGCACTCGCACAAACGAGTTCACCCTGAGTCGGCAACCCCGGAAGCGCGGCGGAACTCGTGTGAGTGACCGGTCTTTCGCTCCTTCGAGTGGCATATGCATCGATCGCCGCGGAAACCTAATCACCGCCAGTCGCACATCTGGCACGATGCGTGACCACGAGGCGGTGGCGCCCGTCCAACTGCCGTGCGGCGCAACCGACTTCGTCTCAGCGTTGCCGCCCGTCGCGTACGGACGACGCCCTGACCGAGGTGAAGGAAACGAAGTGCGCTTGAAGAGCATCGCCGCCCGGACCGGCTTCTCCGCCGCGGTGACCATCGGCATCCTGGGCGTCCACACCGGGCCGGCCCACGCGGCCGGCTGGCACGGCATCCAGGGCACGGTCCACCAGAAGCGCGTGGGCAAGGACTGGTACCACTCGTCGAACCGGCGGGTGAAGGTCGGCACCGGAACGGTGCGGGCACTCTTCGACGACCTGCCCAAGAGCGGGATCACCTTCAAGATCCGCACCAAGTCCAACCGGACCATCGGGGACCCCGAGCACTGGACCGCTCGGGAGACGGACCTCGCGCGCGTGCTCGCGAAGAGGGTGCGGACCCTCACGCCGATGTACGCCTCCTTCAAGCAGTACGACGCCTGCGACCGCTGCCGGCCGTACTCGTTCAGTGGCTCGCTCTACTACTGACCACAGGAAGGCCGGACACGGCAGCATGAGAGCACAACGGAAGGTCATCCTGGGATGCGTCGCCGCCCTCCTCCTGGCGCCCTCCTGCGGGTTCGGTCTGGAGGAGGCGTCGACCGGCGCACAGACGCCGGAGGAGACCCGCGCGCAGTACTGGGAGGAAGCCAAGAAGCTTCCGCTGGCCCCCGGTTGGAACTGGCCGCCGCGCACCCCGGAAGGCGTCGGCATCCTCGACTCCGATCCGGACGACGGGGCCGGCAACACCTACGGCTCCGGGTACGGCCGCGGCTGGGCCAACGACTACTGGTTCTGCTCCTGGCAGCGGCGGCTGCTCGAGGACGGCCTGCGGCCCGCCGAGCGCACCGAGGCTCTCCGGATGGCCAAGAAGATCAGGGAGACGCCCCGCTACAAGCACTTCGTGGACGAGGACGGCCGCCGGCAGTACGAGGACATGCTCGCCGAGGCCGAGCTGGGTGATCTCTCCACGCTGCGCTCCGACTTCAGGGTGAGCTGCTCCCAGAGGCACCGATGAACCGTCCGCGGGACGGGGGCTCGCCCGCTCGTGCCGCCGGCGACCGCCCGCGCGCCCGCCACCGGAGCCTGGACGGGTGGCACCGGCTGCCGCCGCTGCGCGCGGTGTTGGCCGGCGGGACAGCGGTGGTGGTGCTCGGGGCGCTGCTCGCCTCGTGCGACGGCGGTCCGGCGGACGACGACGCGCGGGCGCGAGAGCGCTCGCGGTCGGACGGTCGGAGCGGGCCGAAGGCCGTGCCCGTCACCCGCGAGACCCTGGAGGTGGTGACGACGGTGCCGGCGACCGTCCGCGCCGGCCCGGAGGTCGACGTCACCGCACCGAGCGCCGGCACCGTCGAGCGGATCGACGCGGACGGCGTCGTCATCCGGACGCGGGGCAGCCGCGACGAGGCAGCGGGCGACGACGGGCGCGACGACGACAGGGGCAGGGGCGGGTCGACGACGCGAGCGCGGGTGAAGGTCGACTTCCCGTCCGGGCTGAGCATCGTCGAGGAACTGGTGGCCGTCGGCCGTCGGGTTCCGGCCAACTATCCGCTCGCCCGCGGGCGGGTGGAGGGCTTCGCGATGGTGGCCCTGCTCGACCGTCAGAGCCTTCACAAGGTGTACGACCCGCCGCTCTCCGCCCGCGCGCAGATCAGCGAGGGCCCCGGCCCGTTCGACTGCCCGTTGGCCAACTCCGTGCCGAGCGCCGATGCCCAACCGGCGCTTCCCCGTGCGGAGTCGGGGACGGGCACGAGCGACACGACGGGCGGAAAGGGCGGTACGGGCGGTACGGGCGGGAGCGGCGACCCGGGGGACGGCCCGGGTGGTGACCCGGACGGCGGCGCGGACGCATACGACGCCCCGGCCGCGGAGAGCGCTGCGGATGCCCGGGGCGGTCCGGCGGCGGGAGGCGGCCGGAACTCCGGGATGCGGCTGGTCTGCGTCGTGCCGGAGGACACCAGGGTGTTCGCGGGGATGGTCGGGGTGATGGCGATTCGCACCGCCAGCGTCAAGGACGCCCTGCTGCTGCCCGTCGAGGCGGTCGCCGGCGACTCCTCGCGCGGCGAGGTGACGGTGGTCGAGCCGAACGGCGGGCTGGACAACCGCACGGTCCGGCTCGGGGCCACGGACGGCAGCCGCGTCGAGCTGATCTCCGGGGTGCGGGAGGGCGAACGGGTGCGGGTGCCCGGGCCGGATCTGGCCGGTGCCACCGA
>NZ_JAELVF020000001.1:2013183-2016935 GCF_018101125.2 Streptomyces tardus
TGGTCAAACGGCACGGGGCCGGCCGTGACCGCCAACTCACGGCGCTGGACGGGGTTTCGCTGCGTTTCGACCCCGGTGAGCGCGTCGCCGTGCTCGGCCGTTCCGGATCGGGGAAGAGCACGCTGCTGTCGATCCTCGGCCTGCTCGACGCCCCCACGACGGGCAGCTACCTCATCGGCGGCCGAGACGTATCGTCCCTGCGCGCCCGGGAGTTGGACGCTCTGCGCGGCAGCGTCTTCGCTTTCGTGCGCCAGCGCTTCGGACTCCTGGACCACCTCACCGTCCGGGAGAACATCGAGGCGGCCGCGATCCACCGCGGAGAGCCCCGAAGACTCCGCCGCAGTCGCTCGCTGCGCGCCCTCGCCCAGGTCGGACTCGCCGGACGTGCCCACCACCGACCCGGCGAACTCTCCGGGGGTGAGCAGCAACGGGTCGCGGTGGCAAGGGCGTTGGCCGGCCGACCGGCCGTACTGCTCGCCGACGAACCGACCGGCTCGCTCGACGAGGAGACCGGTGGCGAGGTGATGCGACAGCTCCACCGCCTGGCCGCGGAACGGCTCTGCACCCTGGTCGTCGTCACCCACGACCCGTTGGTGGCAGGGGAGTTCGACCGTACGGTCGTGCTGGACCGCGGACGGGTGCGCGCGCGGTGAACCCGTACGCGGCCGGGGACGCGGCAAACGCCCCGCCGCACCGGCCGCCGCACCGACCACGTACCCGCTCGACGGCGCTCGTGCTGGTCGCCTGGCAGGGCGTACGGCGGCGTCCGCTGCGGCACACGCTGACCGCGCTCAGCCTGCTCGTCGGCGTGCTCGGCGTCGTGCTGGTCCAGGGCGCCGGCGACCACCTCGAGGACGCGCTCGTACGCGACGCCGTGCTCGGAAACGGCCGCAGCACCACTCTTCTGGTGCCCGTCACCGGCAGTGGGCGCGAGGTCGGGCTGCGGGAGAACGTCGCCGACTGGCAGGCCGTCCTCTCCCGTCTCAGCGCCGACGGCGACGGTGTGGCAGCCGCCTTCGTCCAGGACAGCACCGCCCGCATCCACGCGGCCGACACCGTCCCCACAGACACCCCCGGCGGCGGTACGGACAGCGGTACGGGCGTTGCCTCCGACGGCGGTGCGGGCCCGGCGTCCCGTACCGGGCTGCGAGACGGCGGCGGGGAGGAACTGGTCCCGGGCATCACGCTGTTGGGGGTCGACCCCGGGCTGCGGCTGATCCGGCCGTTCCCGGTGGTGCGCGGCCGTTGGTTCGAAACACCCACCTATGGACCGCAGTTGGTGCTCAACCGGGCAGCGTGGCGACAGGTGCCACCGGACGGGACACCACTCGCGCTGAGCCGTACGGGCGCCCACGACCGCTACCGCGCCCGCCTCGTCGGGGTCGTCGACGACGGCAGCGACGAGCCGCAGGGTTACGTCAGCCTCGCCGGGGGCGGGCCGTGGAACTCGGGTGTCCACCACCGGCGCAGCGCGGTCGCACTGCTGCTGCACTCGCCCTCACTGGACGCGGACACCCTGCGCGCCCGGATCGAGGCGCACGCGCAGATCACCGGCCGCCTCGGCGAGCTCGGCGACATCCGCCGCCTGGACAACGTCGACGATCACGCCGCTCAACTCGACGCCGGCAGACGGGCGTTCCTCGCCGCCGCGGCGCTCGTGCTCCTCGTCGGCTGCCTCGGCATCCTGAACGTCGGACTGGCGACCACGCGCGAACGCTCGGAGGAGCTGTCGCTGCGCCGGTCCTTCGGCGCGGCCCGGGGGCACCTCGTGCGCATCGTGGTGCTGGAGTCGCAGATCGTCGCCCTGCTCGCCGCGGCGGCGGCCATCGGAATCGCCTGCCTGGTGACCGATCCGCTCCTCCAGCAGCTGGGCGGGCGGGCGCGGTTGGAGCCGTCCGGCCCACCGTTCGGCGCGATGGTCGCCGGGGTGCTCACCAGCTGCGGAGTGGCCCTGGTCGGCGCGCTCGCCCCCGCGCTGCGTGCCGCCCGGGTGCCCATCGCCCGAGCCGCACGATGAGCGCCGGCGCGGGCTGGGAGCACGTACGGAGCCGGCTTCGCAACTCCCGTGGCGTCGTACGGAGCCCGGCTTCGCAACTCCCGTGGTGCAGCGGCGGGTTGGCGGCTCCTCGTACGCGCCGGCCCGGGCCGGTCGTCGGCGACGGAAGCCGAAAGCCGAAATCGCCGAACCCGGGCGGGGCCACGGGTGGCCGAATCACGACGCCGCGGGGCCGCGAACCGCCGGCCGCTGGACACTCGCTCAACCCCGGTCGCTGAACGCCCACGCCACCCAACCGCGCGCACCTGCGCACCGGGCGGGGAGCGGACCGCCGCGGGACTCAGGCGTCCCGGACCTGGTCCGGACGGTCGACCACCGGCGGCTCGACGCTCCAGGGGAAGTTGATCCACTCGTCCGTGCGCTTCCACACGTACTCGCACTTGACCAGCGATTCGGGCTTCTCGTAGATCACCGCACTGCGGACGTCGGCGACATGGCCCGCGCAGAAGTCGTGGATCAGCTTGAGCGTCTTGCCGGTGTCGGCGACGTCGTCCGCGATCAGGATCTTCTTCCGCGAGAAGTCGACCACGTTGGGGACGGGGGCGAGCATCACCGGCATCGGGAGCGTCGTACCCACCCCGGTGTAGAACTCCACGTTCACCAGATGGAGGTTCTTCACGTCGAGCGCGTACCCGAGGCCGCCGGCGACGAAGACGCCGCCGCGCGCGACCGAGAGGATTATGTCGGGCTCGAAGCCGTCGTCGGCGATCGTGTGGGCGAGGTCGCGCACGGCGCCGCCGAAGCGCTCGTAGGTGAGGTTCTCGCGCACGGAGTCGTTCTTCGCGGTCACTGCGGTCACACCTGCGTCCGGTGGAAGTTGAGGAAGCTGCGCGAGGGGGTCGGGCCGCGCTGGTCCTGGTAGCGGGAGCCGTACTTCTCCGAGCCGTACGGGAACTCCGCCGGCGAGGTCAGCCGGAACATGCACAGCTGGCCGATCTTCATGCCCGGCCACAGCTTCATCGGCAGCGTCGCGACGTTGCTCAGCTCCAGCGTGACGTGACCGCTGAAGCCGGGGTCGATGAAACCGGCCGTCGAGTGCGTCAGCAGGCCGAGCCGCCCCAGCGAGCTCTTGCCCTCCAGCCGGGAGGCGATGTCCTCCGGCAGCGAGACGACCTCGTAGGTGGAGGCCAGTACGAACTCGCCCGGGTGCAGGATGAACGGCTCGTCGCCGTCCGGCTCGATCAGCCTCGTCAGATCGGCCTGTTCGACAGCCGGATCGATGTGCGGGTAGCGGTGGTTCTCAAAGACCCGGAAGAAGCGGTCGAGGCGTACGTCGATACTGGAGGGCTGCACCATCGACGGGTCGTACGGGTCGATCCGCACCCGCCCCGCGTCGATCTCGGCCCGGATGTCCTTGTCTGAGAGAAGCACGGGACGAGCGTACGCGCACGACAGGGGCCCGGCTCAACCGGCCGGGCCCCTGTCCGGGTGGAAACGCTCGTACGTGATTCAGCCGCTCTCGCCGGACCGGTGGCGCACGGGCACGGCCTGCCGCAGCCGCGCGCACTGCGGACACCTCAACAGGCGTCCGGGCCCGATGCGTTCACTGCCGAGCTGCTGCATGGGAAACGTGGCGGTACGAAACTCATGACCCTCGGCGCAACGGACGACCGTGGTGGTGGCTGCCATCGATTCCCTTCCCCAGGCACGGAACACAACAAAAGCCACCATAAGGGAGAAGGCGGGCCACCTGTCA
>NZ_JAELVF020000001.1:2017067-2184777 GCF_018101125.2 Streptomyces tardus
GCCCCACCGGCGGCCCCACCGACGGCAATTCACACGGGCCCCACGGCACGCACGAATCCCACCACGCACACGAACCCCTCAATTCCCGCGAATCCCCGGAGTCCACAACTCCCACTCCCACTCCACAACTCGACGAGCCCACAAGGAAAACGCGCGCAACTCCGACCCCGGCGCCATCCACCAGAACGCGCAACGGTTCACAGGAATTTCCACCGCTCGCACGAAGCCACGCGAAGCCACGCGAAATCCCGCCGAAAACAGCCCCAATCACCAAACACACCCACCGAGGCGCCGACCCCTTCCATCGGCCGACATTCGCCGGACATCGAAGAACCCGCGCCCTGCAACGGGACCACCGGTCGCGCCCCCGTCTCCCCCGCCACGACCCCGTCCTACGCCGCGCCCCGGCGCACTCGAGCACACTCCCCGCACCCCACCCGTACCGCCACGACACTCGACACCGAAGCCCCGGAACAAACACCCTTGGCCAATAGCGCCGCCACCACCACCGAAACACCCAGGCGGAATTCATAACCGGAACTCCACCGTCAACTTCCCGCCGCCCCGCAAGAATTGCCGTTTCCCTGACAACAGCTCTTGCGCTCCGCTAACCTCCACCCACCACATCGGCCACCCGCTTTCGGGCGGTAGAGCATCCACGGGGGATGCGTGTACGAGGATCTCGGCTTCGAAGAACTCCTCGCAGCGGACGGGTTCTTCGCTCGACTGTTGGGGCGGTCGCCCTCGGGCGCCGACTGCAAGGCGCTGTACGGCCCCGACCTGCCCGTGGTGCTGCTCACCGGCGGGCCGGGGATGGGCAAGGGCCGGCTGCTGCGGACGGTGCACTCGCGGTTCGCCCGCCAGGTACCGGTGATCCACCTGGACTGCGCCTCACCGGTGCACTCCTTCCGGGCCGGGCCCGAGCCCGGCGCCCGCTCCGCGGTGACGGAGGCGCTGGTCGAGATCGCCACGCTCCTGCACACCTGGCGGGGCACCGGCGGGGCGTTCAGCTTCCCGCGGTGCTTCGCGGGCCTGGCCGTGATCGCGACCGGGGTCGCGACCGACACCGACGCGGCGGTCAGGGCTGAGGTCGACCGGTACGAGAAGCTGATCGAACGGCCCCGGCTGCGCGGCCTGGGGACACGCGACTTCTGGCACGGCTCGCTTCTCGGCGCCTTGCGCAAGATGCTGGAAGTGCTTGCCGGACAGACGCTCGGCCCATACGGAGCCGCCGCGCTCACCGGACTGCTCGACGTGCTCTTCGAGCGCCTGACGCCCCGCGGCGAGGCGGAACTCGCCCGCATCTACGGCGAGTACCCCGGCGCCGCCGGCCAGCCCAAGCACGGGCTGCACCGGCTCGCCGCCGACTTCCGGGCCGGCGGCGAGCGGCGGGAGGACGCGGAGCGCTTCCTCTTCCGGGCGCTGCGCGAGGACCTGGAGGCGGCGTACAACGGCCTGGGCGGCTGGCTCGGCCGCGTCGGCCGGCCCGGGCTGCTGCTCGACCACGCCGAACAGCCCCTGGGCGAAAGCCTGTTGCGGGGTGTACTCACCGACCGCCGGGACGGGCAGCGCGACCGCGTGGTGGTCGTCGGCACCGCACGCCGTGCGGACGGCGGCGACTTCCTGCACGGAGGTCTGCCGCCGAGGGAGGTGGCGACGTTCCGCCCCGCGGACGGCGTTCCGCCCGGCTGGGTCCGCCGCAGAGACCCGGAGGAGGACCGCGGGCCGCTGTCGGCCGGGGTGCTCATCCTGCGGATGCCCTTCCTCACCGGCGACCGGCTCCGCCGCGCGACCGAACGAATCCAGCTGGGCGCGGAGCGGGAGGGCGGCACCCACCGCCGCCGGGTCACCGCCGCCGTGGCCCAACTGAGCGGCGGACGGCCCCATACGGTGATCCAACTGGCCACCGCCGCCGCTGACCACCGGATGGAGACGGACGCCAACGACCGGGCCGTCCTCGACGCCGTGCTGCGCCGCCCGGACGGCGCTCCCGAGCAGCCGGTGACCGACGTCCTCCTCCAGGAGCTGGTCCTGGACCAACTGCCCGTCCAGCTGCCGGACGAGCACCACAGCCAGTGGCTCGACCTCCTCACCCACCTCTCGGCGGCCCACGATCCGGAGTGCGCGGACGTCCTCCTCCGCCACCACCAGGCCGGACGCGTCCTGCGCCTGACCGCGCACGAGGTCGCGCGGCTGCTCCACGACACCGGATGGCCCAGCTGCACACGGCACTTCATCGGAGACTTCGGCCTGCGCCAACTGCTGGTGCACCGGTTGTACGGGCTCGAACCCGACGGCGCCGCCTGGTACGCCGACCACCACCTGCTGCGCGACCACTACGCCGGCGACGAGCGCAGCGGCGGCGCGTTCCGGTCGGGGACGTCCCACCGGATGAACCACCACCTCGTCTCCGGAGGTGTGGACGACGTCGCCCGCCACCTCGCCGACACACTCCCCACCGACCCCCGCACCTGGTGCGAGGAGCTGCTGGAGATCGCCCAGGCGCCCTACCCGAGCGAAGCGGACGAACGACGCGAACGCGCCCAGGGACTCGTACGGGTGGACGGGCCGCCGCTGCGCCGCACCGTCGACCAACTGCTGCACGCCGTATGGCTGTGCGAGGAGCGCACCACCGCGACGGGCGGCGAGATGGCCCGCACACTGGAGCAGCTGCTGAGGCAGCTGTCGTCCCTCGACTTCGACGGCGCCGGGGAGTTCGGCCCGACCGCCACCGGATGGAGCCACCTGGCCGCGAACGAGCAACCGCTGCTCCGCTGCGACTGCACCGACCAGCTCGCCCGACGGAGGTAGCGACGATGCCCAGCCCTTTGCCCAGATGGAACAGGCTGCCCCGATGGGGCAAGATCCTCTACGCGCTGACGGCGACCGCGGCGCTCCTGGCCGCCCTGGTGTACGTCGTTCCCGCGCTCCAGAAGCCGGACACCTGCCACGACGGCATCGAGAAGATCGACGACCAGTGCATCGGAGTCGACGGCGCGGGCTACGACTTCGGCACACCCGAGATCAGCGCCGTCGCCGAGGCCATCGCCGCGGAGAACGAGAGGATCGCCGGCCAGCCCCATGTCACGGTGGCGGTCATGCTGCCCCTCCAGTCGCAGACGGCCGGGCTCCGACGGCAGATGCGCAGCGACCTCCAGGGCGCGTACCTGGGTCAGCGGCAGTCCAACGCGAGCGGCAGGAAGCCCATGATGCGTCTGGTGCTGGCCAACCCCGGGCGCTACTACGCCCATCAGGACAAGGTCGTGAGCACGCTCCTGGACATGTCGAAGTCCGGCAGCGACAACCTGCGGGCCGTCACCGGCTTCAACCTCAGCCTCGAAGCGACCGAGAAGGCCGTGGAGCGCCTGACGAAAAACGGAGTGCCGGTGCTGGCCTCCCGGATCACCGGGGACGACATCGCGAACGTCGAGGGAGCCGAGCAGCAGCGCTTCCCCGGCCTGGCCCGAATACTCCCCACCAACGACAACGCGGCCAAGGCCCTGGCGAGCTTCCTCGGCGAGGAGGGCCGAGAGAACGCCAGAACGGTCCTGGTGCACGACACCCGCGGGGACACCTACAACAGGTCGCTGGCCAGCGCGTTCCGCGGCATCGAGGAGACCGGCCCGGCCGGCCCCACGGACGCACCCTTCACCTCACCGTCGATCAACGAACTGGGCACGACCGGCAATCAGTTCGACCAGATCGCCAACAACATCTGCGCCTCCAAGGCCGACACCGTGTACTTCGCGGGGCGCCACACGCACCTCAAGACCTTCGCCCTCACCCTTGCCAAACAGGCCTGTGCAGACCGGCACTTCACCCTGATCAGCGGCTCCGACGCCGCCTCGCTGGCCCAGAACATGACCAAGAAGGACTGGGCGGAGCTGCGCGGTGAGGACGGCAGCGCGAAGGTGACGGTCCAGTACGCCGCTCCCGCCCACCCCGACGCCTGGGACACGGAACTGGCCGCGTGGGCCGAGAACCGGAAGAAGACCGAGGAGGGCGGCCCGAGCCCCCGCCCCCAGTACCTCGACGAACCCAAGACAGCCCTGGACAAACTCAAAAAGCTGATCGCGACCACGGCCGGAGAGGGCACCGACATCGGTTCCACACCGGATCTCGCGGACTCGCGCACCATGCTCGTCCACGACGGCGTCCTCACCGTCGGCACCGCCCTGCACAAGGTCCAGGGCACCGACGAGTCGAAGGTCCCCAGCCTCACCGACCTCAGCCAGCAGTGGTCGAAGCTCCACTCGGAACACCGCATCAAAGGAACGAGCGGCCTGATCTGCCTGACCAGCGACGGGCATCCGTACAACAAGCCCGTCTCCGTGGTGCGGCTGCATCCGGGCAAGGACGGCCGCGGAACTTTGAAGTTCGCCGGCCTGGCCTGGCCCACCGGCAAGGAACAACCGGAGAACTGCGTCATCCCCAGCGACACCCCGTAGGCACGCATCGGCCGGTCGAGACCGCGGACATCGTGGTTCCAAGCGGCCGCTGGGAAGTCGTCCACGAAGTGCCGATCAGCCGTTCTCCGGACTGATCAGCCCGTCAACGCGTCCACCGCTCCTGATCTGGTGCACCGGTCACCGCGCGAGGGCGCCGGCCCGCCCGGAACAGCAACCGCCCAAGAGCGAAATCCGAGCGACTCGAGGCGCAAGAAAACGTCGGAAGGGGCGCCCGTCTGCTGACGGTCACCCCTTCCGACGTGCTGCTTTGCCTACGTGTGCGGAGGCGGTGGGATTTGAACCCACGGTGAGGGGTTACCTCACGACGGTTTTCAAGACCGTTCCCTTCGGCCGCTCGGGCACACCTCCCGGTATCGCCGCGCGGGCGGTACGGCGACAGCTTAACTCCTCGGTCATCGGCGGGTGTCCGGCGGTTGTCGTCGCCGGGCACCCGCCGCCTGGAGGGCGTCGGGAGGGCGCCGGTCAGTCGCCGGTGCGCTTGCCGAGGGTGATGGTGGTGGTGTTCTCGTTGCCGTTGCGCTCGTACGTGAGCTTCACCTTGTTGCCCGGCTTGTAGGTCCAGATCTCGCTGATGAGCGTGGGCCCGCTGTCGATCTGGGTGTTGCCGAGCTTGGTGATGACGTCGCCGCCGCGCAGGCCCGCCTTGTCCGCGGGTCCGCCGGAGATGACGGAGTCGCTGCCGTCCTCGGCCTCCTCGATGACTTCGGCGCCCTTGCCCTGTCCGCGCATGTCGACGGTGGCGCCGATGATCGGATAGACGGGTTCGCCGGTCTCGATGAGGTTCTGGGCGACGCGTTTGGCCTGGTCGATCGGGATCGCGAAGCCCAGGCCGATGCTGCCGGCCGAGCCGCCGCCCATGCCGTCTCCTGCCGACTGGATCGCGGAGTTGACGCCGATGACGGCGCCGGAGTCGTTGAGCAGCGGGCCGCCGGAGTTGCCGGGGTTGATGGAGGCGTCGGTCTGGAGCGCGCTCATGTACGAGGCGGCGGAGCTCTCGCCGTCGCTGGAGGCGACGGGGCGCTTGAGTGCGCTGACGATTCCGGTGGTGACTGTGCCGGAGAGGCCGAACGGTGCGCCGATCGCGACCGTCGCATCGCCCACCGCCACATCGCCGGACTTGCCGAGCGGCAGCGGGGCGAGCTTGGCGTCGCCGGGGTTGCGGAGCTTGATGACGGCCACGTCGTAGCCCTCGGCACGGCCGACGACCTCGGCCTCGTACTTCTCGCCGTCGGAGAAGACGACCGTCAGCTCCGCGTCGCCGTCGCCCGCGGCCACCACGTGGTTGTTGGTCATGATGTGGCCCTGCTTGTCGAAGACGAAGCCGGTGCCGGTGCCGCCGCCCTGGGTGCCCGTCCCGCCGTTGACCTGGATGGTGACCACGCTCGGCAGCGCCTTGGAGGCGATGCCGGCCACCGAATCGGCCGCGCGGTCCCCGGCGTTGCCGGGCGCGGAGACGGTGTCGGGGGAGCTGCCGGAGGAACGGTCGGCGGCCCAGTGGCCGACGCCGCCGCCGATACCGCCGGCCAGCAGCGCGGCGGCGAGGACGGCGGCGACCAGTCCGCCGCGGCCCTTCTTGCGCTGCGGCGGCGGTACGGGCGCACCCCAGTAGTCGCCGCTGTCGCCACCGCCGCCGTACGGGCCGTTGCCGCCCTGACCGCCGTGACCGCCCTGGCCACCGGTGCCGCCCTGGCCGCCGTAGGTTCCGTCGCCGGCGTACGGGCTGTCGGCGCCGTGTGCGCCGTGCGCGCCGCCGTACGTGCCGCCGGGAACGCCTGCGCCGTACGTACCGCCCGCACCGGTGCGGGCGGTACGTACGGCGGCGCGCACGGCGCACACGGCGCCGACAGCCCGTACGCCGGCGACGGAACCTACGGCGGCCAGGGCGGCAACGGCCCGTACGGCAGCACCGGCCACTCCGGCGACAGCGGCGACTACTGGGGTGCGCCGCCCGGGGCGGGTGCGGATGGTGGGGCGGGGAGGCCGGAGTCCTCCGTACCGCAGACACCGCCACCGCCGGGCGTCGGCGTTCCGGATCCGGGCTGCTCGCCCGTACCGCCCGGCGCAGCCCCGGTCGGCGGGGGCCGTTTCGTCGCCAGGGCCCTCGTCCGACGGTCGGCCGACACCCTCGTGCTCGGTGCTCACAGCTCTCTCCTCAGGTACACGACAGTCACGCCTGGGCTGTTCACCCTAGAACCAGTCTGCGGTCAGCTTTTCCCACGGCACGTCAAGGCGGCGTAAGCCGTACGTGCCGCCGGGAACGCCTGCGCCGTACGTTCCGCCGAGGGCGCCGCCGTACGGGGGCGCACTGCGTCATCGTGCCACTTTCGTGCACCCGCGGTCGTCGGCGCGGGGCCGCAAACCCGGCCGCGCGCGGCCGGGTTTGCGGCCCCGCGCCGACGACCGCGGGTGCACGAAAGTGGCACGATGACGCAGTGCGCCCCCTTTCCGTCATCGCCCATCGAGGGGCGTCCGAGGACGCTCCCGAGCACACTCTGGCCGCCTACCGCAAAGCCATCGAGGATGGCGCCCACGCGCTGGAGTGCGACGTCCGCCTCACCGCCGACGGCCATCTGGTCTGTGTCCACGACCGCCGCGTCAATCGCGTCTCCAACGGGCGGGGCGCGGTCTCCACGCTGGAGCTCTCCGAGTTGGCGACCCTGGACTTCGGTTCCTGGAAGGACGCGGACGAGCAGCCCGAGACCGAGGACCCGGAGCGCGCCTCGGTGTTGACGCTCGACCGGCTGTTGCGCCTGGTGCGCGAGTACGCCGACGCCGGACGACCGGTGGAGCTGGCGATCGAGACCAAGCACCCGACCCGCTGGGCGGGGCAGGTCGAGGAGCGGTTGGTCGAGCTGCTCGCGGAGCACCGACTGCCCACTCCGGTACGGGTGATGAGCTTCTCCGCCCGTTCGCTGCACCGGGTGCGTGCGGCGGCACCGCATCTGCCGACCGTCTATCTGATGCAGTTCCTGCTGCCGCGCTACCGCGACGGGCGGCTCCCGGTGGGCGTCGGCATCGCGGGGCCGAGCGTGCGGATCGTCCGGAACCATCCGGAGTACGTCATCCACGCGCAGCGCGCCGGGCACCAGGTGCACGTCTGGACGGTGGACGACCCGATCGACGTCGAGCTGTGCGCACGGCTGGGAGTGGACGCGCTCATCACGAACAGACCACAACAGGTACTGTCCCAACTGTCCGACCTTGGACGCCTTTAGGGGCATTCACCCGGTCGTTTTTCCTCACTCGTCGCACAGTTGCGGACGCGTTCCGTATCAGTTCATGACGTGAGTGACAAACGTCCGTTGCCTGTCGGTTTCCCCTCGCGCCGCGAAGGGCATCCATCTTCTTGGCATGGGGCAATGAGGAGGTCTCGGGGGTGGCGTTCGTAATGGCACAGGAAGTGCCGGCTTCGTCAACCATGGCCGTGCCCTATGGACCAATGGGCGTCGGTCTGGCGCGGCGGCGTATGCGCGAAGAACTACGGGCACATGGCGCGCCCGACAGCGTGGTGGACGACGCACTGCTCATCCTCTCCGAGCTGCTGAGCAACTCCTGCCGCCATGCGTCCCCTCTCCCTCCCGACGACTCGGTGCGCGCGGACTGGGCGCACACCTCCGACGGGCGTCTGACCATTTCTGTCACGGACGGCGGCGGTCCCACCAGACCTCTTCCAGCCACACCGTCGGTGAGCGCACACGGCGGCAGGGGGCTCTCGATCATCACCTCGCTCGCGCGGGACTGGGGAGTCGAGGACCGCGGCGAGGACGGCAGCGTCACCGTGTGGGCCGTGGTCGCCCCGCAGAGCATCTCGCCGAGCGCACGGCTGACCGGTCGGGGCCTCCCCGGGCTGCCCGGCGGCCTCGGCCTGCGAGGCGGCGGGCGCGGCGGGCTGCGCGCGATGGCGCCGGGCAGCGGCCGGGCGAGGCACTCGGCGCGGGCCCACGGCGGCGTACGGGCGTCCGGCAGGCCGGATGCGGGAAGGGCCGAGCCGGGAAGGGCCGAGCCGGCCAGACCGGAGGCCCGTCCCGAATCCGCGCTGGAGACCGAGGCGTTGGAGTCACTGGAGGGGCTGGAGGAGTTCACCGGCTTCGACGAGCCGTCGGCCCGCACTCAGCGGCGCGGCACTCCCGGCGGGCGCAACTCCGGGCCCCAACACGGCACTTCGGGACCGCACGGCGCTCCGGGGCACCACGGCTGACCACGGCCGGCCCCCTCGGACGCCGGCGCCCGGGGGCCGGCGGGCGTGCGCAGGTGCGTCAGCCTTCGGTTGCGGTCGTTCAGATACCGCAGCACGGGCGGCAGCCGGTGCCCTAAGCTCGCGCGCGACAGCGTTCGCACGACACGGAGACTCGCGCCATGGCCAAGAAGCGTCGCCCCCAGTCCAAGGCTGCCAAGCCTCAACTCGCCGACGGGGAGGTCGCGGTCGTCGGTGCGCGCGAGCCCTGCCCCTGCGGTTCGGGCCGTCGATACAAGGCCTGTCACGGTCGCGACGCGTCCCACGCCGCGACCGAGCTGGTGCGCCGCCCCTTCGAGGGCCTGGCGGGCGAGTGCGACTGGGTCGCCATGCGCGAGCTGGTGCCGGCCGCGACCGCTTCACTGACGCTTCGCGACGGCCTCCCGGAGGGCGTCCCCTCGGTGACGCTCGCCACCGTCCTCCCGCTCGCCTGGCCGGGCCTGCGGCGCGACGACGGCAGCGTCCTGGTCGGCATCCAGAACGACACCCCTTCCGGTGACATCAGCCGCGACCTCGCCGATGTGCTGCTGCGCGGCCTGACCGCCGACCCGGGCAGCCCGATCGTCACCGGTCGGCCGCCGGTCGACGCCCCGCGCCTCCAGGACGTGCTGGACGCGCAGGTGCAGTTGGTGCCCGAGGTGCACACCGGCTTCGAGTTCTGGCTGGGCGACGCCGAGGACGCCTCGGGCGAGGTCGCCGCGTCGCTGGAGCGCGCCAACTCCGCCGCGCTGCCCACCCTTCGCCTCGGGGGCGTCGAGGCCGCCTACTGGTGCGAGACCCCGGAGAAGAACCATCTGCGCTGGGTCATGCCGCACGGCGAGGAAGAGCTGCTCGACGCTCTCTCGCGGCTGCACGCGGCGGGCGCCTCGTCGCTGGGCGAGGACACCCGCCTGGTCGGCTCGTTCCGCGCGCACGGGCTGCTCGTCCCGGTGTGGGACCTCCCGAGCGCGATGACCGCCGAAGAGTGCGAGAAGCCTGCCGCCGCCTTCCAGGAGCGGCTGACCGAGGCTCTCGGCAGTACCGTGCCGCTGACCGCCGAGGAGCGCAAGTCCCGCAGCGGGCTGATGAATCGGCAGATCACCCTCAGCTGACCGGGCGCGATTCAAGTCGATTACACCTGTCACGAACTCCCGGCCATACTCCGCGGGAACTCGTGACGCTTATCACAAGAAGCCATTCAGGCCCGGGAATCGGCAGGGGAATTGGCGCTCAGGAATTTGCCTGAGCCCAATCTCTTGTTACCGTTTCCGAAGCCCGATCGCTGGTGCATCCCCCGTCGCCAGCGATCGGGCGTTGCCATTTCCCGGCCGAGTGTGTGCCGGGTACCTGTCGGCTTTCCACGGGGTCGGGCCCGGATTCCCACCGGGTTCCCGCGCGAGCGACCTTCTGGCGCCGGATGCCGGGGTGCGCCGTACGTGGTGTACCTCCGCAGCGCTGCGCCCGCGCGTGGCGGCGCGGGGCACGTCCCGCCTGGACCGCTTCCCGACGCCGAACCTGCCGCGGCACGGCTCACCGCACTGCCCGTGGCACGGCTCACGGCGCCGCCCGCGGACTCAACGCGGCTGTCCCCCGGCGGGGTTGCTGCCGGCGCGCACCAGCATGCGTTCGGCGTCGGCGGTGGCGATCTCGGCGATCGCCGTATAGGGCTCCTCGTGTTCCAAAGGGTGCACGGTGCGTTCGCGGGGAGTTTCACAGCTGCCGGGATTACCGGAAGCCGGGAGTTCACAGTTCATCTGAAGCGTCCTGCCGTCCGGACGCAGCAGTGTCAGCACTCCCATTAGCGGGGCGCCGCTCGTATTGCGGTAGTAGGTGCGGCCCCGGGTGTGGTCCTCTTCTTCCAGTACGCATGTCTGGGCCACAACCCACTCGCGGAGTTCGATCTCCGGGCCGCACCGGGCGGTGGGTCCGGCAGCCGGTTCGGGCCCGGCAGCCGGTTCGGCGACCGGATCCGGCCCGCGGCCCCCGGCGGCAGCGGGTACGGGTTCTCGATCGCCGGCGGAGGGGCCCGCGGGCTCCGGCTCCTGCGGCGTGCGCCGTCCCCCCGAGCCGTCCAGCGGGCCGCGCAACGGCACGCCCGGTCGGCCGTGGATCGACTCGACCCCGGCCGCTCCCGGAGGCCGGGCCTCCTCACGCGGCACGTCGGCGGGCCCCGCGCTCGCCGCGGTCAGCGGCAGCACGGCGGACAGTGCGACGGCCGCGGAGAGGGCGGCCAGGCGTACTCGGGAGAAGCGCCGCTGTGGCGCGTGCTTCGGCGGAGGCATGCGGCGAACATACGGGCCGGCGGAAGTGCCGTTCGCCCGCTTCCGCCCGTTGCACGACAAGTCGCGCGGCTTCCCACCCCTTTGAGTGACGGACGCCGCAACACCCGTACACCGGCGCCCGCTTGGGCTCCGGGTCAGTACGTCAACCTGTCGCCGCCCTCCGGCGCGGTCGCGCTGGCCTCGACGAGGACGTCCAGCAACGTGGCCGTGTGCGGGAGGTACGGCGTGCGCGCCCCGCGCGGAGTCAGCGGCGGGCGCTCCCAGCTCACCCGGCCACCCGTCGTCGACGAGGGCGGCAGGGCGATGTAGCCGCCCTCCGAGTGGAAGCGCAGCGAACTGGGCACATGGTCCAACGCGTACAGCAGCTCGCCGAGTTCGGCCAGCCCGTACGGCTGGACCAGCAGCGCCCAGCGCGTCGGCCCGGCCACCACGGGGCCGGTGCGGATGCCCCGGGCGTCGAGGGTGCGCAGCGCCGCCGCTCCCGCGCCCGCCGGAAGGCTGAGCGCACACGGCGCCCGCCCCCCGGTCGCGAGGATCACGGAAGCGTGCGGCCGGGTGCTCCACCACCAGCGGATCATCCGGGCGTCGGTGGTGGCGGCGAGCAGGTCCGGGTCGTACGGATGGGCGCCCGGCACCACGCAGTCCGCCCGGCCGCATTCGCAGCCGACGTCCGCGCCCGGGTCGCTCTCCGCCTCCGCCGAACCCCTGCCGGCCGCCGCGGCGAGGCGTGCGCGCACACCGCGAGCCGCGGACCGCTGCGCACCGCCGGAGCCGCCGGAGGAACGGGAGGAGCTGCCGGAGGAACGGGAGGAGCTGCCGGAGCCGTATCGGCCGACGGGCTCACGCAGTTCCGCCCCGGGCACCACCGGCCAGTCCCACTGGGTGGCGGTGGTGAGGACGGCGGACCGCCGTGCCCAGCGGCCGAGGCGCTGCCTTCCGGGGATCTCACGCATGAGCGCTCATCCTTTCCGTTGGTCGCGGACCGTTCGCGGGGCCGGTGCACGCCGTACGGACGTGGTGCCGTGTCGACTTGCTGACTCACCGGCGTGCGCGAACAGTACGCAGGGCGTACAGGACCTTCCAGACGTACCGCGTTCAGAGTGGTGCAACGAGCGCGAAGTTCACATTCTTCTCGAAACCGACCGCAAGCATCGGTCCACCGCGAGTGGATCTCGTGTCACTGTGCGTACGGAGCAGCGCATCATGCTCGGGGCCGAGCGCGGAACCTGGCGGGAGGTGGCGCATCCTGGCGTCGCGCGTGCTCCCCGCTGTGCGTTGCGCGTGTGCTTCCGATCGTGGCGATCTCTGCTCGCCACTGCTGAACCAGTCGCCCTCGACTCCCGATTGAGACGCACGGGACCGGGATCGGGTTCCCCTGCGGGGAGGTCTACCCCCGCAGCGCACCCGTGTCCACGCTCTCCGCACACCCGCCGGGGGTGCCCGGACGACGTCCCGGATGTCGTTGCGCTGCCGAACGAATCCAGTCGACCTCGTTTTGGCGCAACTGGGGTACTTTTCACGCCAAGTTGCGGGAGACTCGGCTTGTCACTCCCCACCGCCGGAACGCGCCTGGGCACCATCGCCCGGATCACAATATTGCTGGACATTCTCTGACCAGTGCGTGTACTTCTGGAGGCACTGGTAGCAGAGCAGCACTACATGGGGGTTTGCGATGCTAGTGACAGATACGCCCTCCGGCGAAAGCCGCTGCTCATGACAACGCACCATCTGCCAAAAGTGGCTGGAATCAGTTCTTCTCTACCCAGGGCGGAGCACACTAACCCGCCTTCTCCCACGGCAGGTTCGGCACAGGGCAGTACGCACGAGCGAATCGCCGAGTCCGAAAACGTTCGTGCCGACCCGGGCCACCCCGACGACCGCGCGTACGGCTCGGCGGACGCCCCGCACACTCCGTACGCCGACGCCCCCACGCCCGTTGAGCAGTTGGCCGCCGCGCAGGACCGGCTGGCCGGCTGGATCTCCGACCTCACCACCCTGCACGAGCTCACCGAAGGCCTCGTCCGCGCCACCACGCTGGAGGACGCACTGCACGAGACGCTGCGCGGGGGCGCGGTACTGGTCGGCGCGCAGCGGGGACTGATCGTGCTGGCACCCGCCGACGGGCTGGGCCCGGACCGGACGCTGGGGCTGGGTCTGGGCAGGGCCGACATCGGCCAGATCGAGACCGTCACCGACAGCTCCGCCTTCTACGGACGGTTGTTGGAGGGGCTGCCCGAGCCGGGTCGGCCGGAGGAGATCAGCCACCCCGACATCGCCGGGCAGGACGAACTCGACCCGCGCCACCGCGAGGTGGCCGCCCGGCTCGGCTATGCGGCGAGCTACGCCGTACCGCTGCACGCGGCGCTGCTCGGCCCCGCACCCGGGGCCGCCGCCGAGAGCACCGACGAGCCCACCACCGGGCCCACCGACGAGAGCACCGCCACGGCTGCCGGGCCGACGACATCGCCCGGGCTGTCGAGCGCCACGTCGACCGGTACCGGCACCGCGCCCGTCCCCACCCGCAGCGTCCCGGACAGTGCCCACCCGGTAAACCCCGACCCGCACCCCCGAGCCGCCAGCGGCATCGGCGTCGGCACCGACGCGGCAACCCACCCCGCCGCCCTGCCGCCCGAAACCCACACCCCGGCCAGCACCGCCACGGCCCGTCCACCGCGTTCCCGTGCCGAACGGGGCGGGGGGCCGGCTCGGTGCGGTGGTCTGGCTGTACGACGAGCCGGCGGCTCCCACCGAGCGGCAACGCCATCTGCTGGGCCTCTACCTCCAGTGCGCCGCCGAGCACCTCGCCCGGCGGCTGTCCCTGTTCCGGGCCGAGTCCGCGCTGGCCGCCGTGCAGGAGGAGCTGCTGCCCGCCAGGCTGCCCCGGGTGCCCGGAGTACGGCTGGCGGTACGGCACTTCGCCGGTCCGCACGGCGGTGGCGACTGGTACGACGTGCTGCCGCTCCCCGAAGCCGCGCTCGGCCTCTCGGTCGGCGGGGTCACCGGTTCGGGGCCGGGTGCCGTTGCCGCGATGGGACGGCTGCGCGCCTCGCTGCGGGCGTACGCCGTCATGGAGGGCGAGGACCCGGTGGCCGTGCTGTCGGATCTGGAGCTGCTGATGCGGCTGACCGAGCCGGCGCGCTCGGCGACCGCGCTCTTCGGGTACGCCGAACCGGCCTCGCGGAAGATCGTGATCGCCGGTGCCGGCCACTGTCCGCCGCTGATCGTGGGTCCGCGGCGGTGCGAGTTCGTGGAGACGACGCTGTCGGCGCCGCTGGGCATGCTGGCCTGCTGGGAGGCGCCCAGCGTGGAGGTGCGGCCGGAGGCCGGCGAGACGCTCCTGCTCTACACGGACGGGTTGCTGCGGCGCACCGGCGAGTCGATGGACCGCGCCTTCAGTCGGCTGCACTCCGCCGCGTCGACGGCCGCACCGGACGTGAGGGACGATCCGGACGCCCTCGTCGACCATGTGTTGCACAAGGTGCTCGGCCGGCAGCGCTGCGAGGAGCCGCACCCCGAGGACGTCGTCCTCCTCGCGGCCCGTTTCTGAGCCCGGAGCCCGGCGGGCCGCGCCGGCCGCGGCGCCCAACGCCGGGCCCGTACAAGGGGTTTGGCGGCGGCGTGGGCCCTGCGCCGCCGCACGCCGCGGCGGCGGGGCGCCTGCGGCAGGGTGAGCTTCGCGGGAACGCTCGTACGATGGGCAGCGGTTCCAGTCCGTACGCAAGGAGGCAGCGACGTGGCCGAGCAGCAGTCACCGGAGACCCCGGCAGACGAGCAGCCGATCAAACAGCGGAAGAACGGTCTGTACGGGGGCGTTTCCGACGAGCTCGCGGAGAACATGCGCTCGGGTTGGGCGGACACCGAGCTGCACGGCCTCGAACCGATCGAGCAGGCCGGGCAGACGGCCGGCCGCCGCGCAAAGCTCTCCGCCCAGTTCCCCGGCGAGCGCCTCGTGATCCCCGCGGGCAACCTCAAGACCCGTTCCAACGACACGGAGTACGCGTTCCGCTCCTCGGTCGAGTACACCTACCTCACCGGTGACCAGACCGAGAACGGCGTCCTGGTGCTGGAGCCGCAGGACGGCGGCCGGGCGCACGACGCCACGCTCTACCTGCTGCCGCGCTCCGACCGGGAGAACGGCGAGTTCTGGCTGGACGGCCAGGGCGAGCTGTGGGTCGGCCGCCGTCACAGCCTGGCCGAGGCCGAGCAGCTCTACGGCATCCCCTGCTCCGACGTCCGCGACCTCACCGGAGAGCTGGGCGCCGCGGCCGGGCCGGTCCGGGTGGTGCGCGGCCACGACGCCGGTGTCGAGGCGGCGCTGGCCGGCAGCGCCACAGCCGACGGCGACGAGGAGCTGCGCGGCTTCCTCTCCGAGATGCGGCTGGTCAAGGACGCCTTCGAGGTCGCCGAGCTGCAGAAGGCCGTGGACTCCACGGTGCGCGGCTTCGAGGACGTCGTGAAGGTGCTGGACCGGGCGGAGGCCACCTCCGAGCGGTACATCGAGGGCACCTTCTTCCTCCGCGCCCGCGTCGAGGGCAACGACATCGGCTACGGCTCGATCTGCGCCGCCGGTCCGCACGCCACCACCCTGCACTGGGTGCGCAACGACGGGGCGGTGCGCTCCGGCGAGCTGCTGCTGCTGGACGCCGGCGTGGAGACGCACAGCCTCTACACGGCGGACGTCACCCGCACCATGCCGATCAACGGCCGTTTCGACGACCTCCAGCGCAAGATCTACGACGCGGTGTACGACGCGCAGGAGGCGGGCATCGCCGCCGTCCGGCCCGGCGCGAAGTACCTCGACTTCCACCACGCCTCCCAGCGCGTCCTCGCCGAACGCCTGGTGGAGTGGGGCCTGTTGGAGGGCCCGGTGGAGAGGGTGCTGGAGCTGGGCCTCCAGCGGCGCTGGTCGCTGCACGGCACCGGCCACATGCTCGGCATGGACGTGCACGACTGCGCGGTGGCCCGGCGCGAGACGTACGCGGACGGGACCCTGGAGCCCGGCATGTGCCTGACGGTCGAGCCCGGGCTCTACTTCCAGCCGGACGATCTGACGGTCCCCGAGGAGTACCGCGGCATCGGCGTGCGGATCGAGGACGACATCCTCGTGACGGAGGACGGCAACCGCAACATGTCCGACGGCCTCCCGCGCCGTTCGCAGGACGTGGAGGAGTGGATGGCCCGGCTGAAGGGCTGACTCCCTTCCCGCTCCCCGGCTCCGAAGGGCCGGGCGCGAGTCCGCGGACGCCTCGGCCGCCGCTGACTCCGCGCCCGGCCTTCGCCGTCGCCGGCGCGGCCGGGTCTCGCAGCCCGCAGCCTGCAGCCCGCACCAAGACTTACCTGGGTCTTTTCCAACTCCATGCGTTTGCTTTGCCATGTCCGGAAGCGGCCCCCGGCATAGTGGATCGCATGCTAAGCAACGGACTCGCCCCCTGGCACCTGCTTCTGCTGGTGCTCGTCGCGGTTGTCGTGTTCGGCTCCAGCAGGCTGCCGGGAGCGGCACGCGGCCTGGGTCAGGCACTGCGCATCCTCAAGTCGGAGGTCGGCGCGACCAAGTCCCAGCCGGACACCGCCGCGAGCCGGCCGGCCGAGGAGCAGCAGCTCAAGCCGCCGCCCGCGGGCGAGTCCGCCGCCCGCTGAGCCGACACCACGCGTAGACGCGCGGCCCGCATCTGTTCGTACGACCACGAGCGCCCCGCCCGTACGCACGCGCACGCCCCTCGACGGGCGCCCCGCCCCCGTCGACCCGCACCGGAACAGCTCCGCCCCGCTCTCCCGGGGAGGAAAGAAAGCGTCCTCGTCCCGTGCCCACGCACCGGACGAGGACGCTTTCGTGTCCGCTCCTCGGTTGCGCCCGGGCCGGTCGGCTCTGCGTCCGGCCCGGGCGTCGGCTAGCTCTTCGCCACCGCGGTCGCACCGGTGCCGCGGTCGGCGACCAGCGGGCCGGTCAGCCGGACGATGAGGTCGTCCAGGCTGATGAGCCCGACCAGGCGGGCCTCGGCGTCCCGGATGACCGCGAGCGAGGCCCTGCGCTGGCGCAGTTGCTCGATCGCGTGGGCGGTGGTGTCGCCGGGCGAGAGCTCGGGCACCGGCCGGGCGAGCATTCCGGCGGTGGTCTGCCGTCCCCTCGACCGCGCCACCATGGCGTCCCTGGCGTGCACGGAGCCGAGCACCCGGTCGCCATCGCGCACCAGCAGCCGCGTCAGATCGTGCTCGGCCGCCGCGGCGAGCAGCGTGTCCACGTCCGACTCCGGCGTGACCGAGTGGATGCGGACGGCCGCCACCATCAGCTCGCCGACCTCGGTCTGCGGTTCCGTGAGGCTGCGGGTGAGCAGCGTGGAGTCGTCCCGGCTGATCAGGCCCAGCCGCGAGGACTCGGTGATCAGATGCGTCAGCTGCTCCCGGTTGTGCACCGAGGTCAGCTCCTCGCGGGGGGTGACGCGGCACATCCGCACCAGCCCGTTGCTGATCTTGTTGAGCACCCAGATCAGCGGACGCACGAAGGTGGTGATCGCGCGGAACGGCGGTGCGAGCAGCATCGCCGAACTCTCCGGGTGGGCGATGGCCCAGGACTTCGGCGCCATCTCACCGAGGACCATGTGCAGGAAGACGACCACGATCATCGCGAGGATGAACGCGACCACATAGCTGAGCGAAGTGGGCAGTCCGGCCGAGACCAGCAGCGGGTCCAGCTGGTGCGAGATCGCCGGCTTGGAGATGCTTCCCAGCCCCAACGTGCAGACGGTGATGCCGAGTTGGGCGCCGGCGAGCATCAGCGAGAGCTCCCGCATACCGGCCAGCGCGGATTTGGCGCCGCGCTTCTTCTCGGCCGCGGCCTGCTCCATGCGGTGGTGCTTGGCAGCGACGAGCGCGAACTCGGCGGCGACGAAGAACCCGCTGCCGACCAGCAGCAGCAGGGTGATGAAAGTTGCCGTCAGGGGGCTCATGCGACTTCCTCCCGCGTGGCCGGTGCGCCGTGGGTGGCGATCCGTACCCGGCCGGGAACGTGGCGGTCGAGCGTCACGACCTCGATCTCCGCCGTACCGGTCTCGGGCAGATCCAGACTCAGCCGGTCACCGATCGTCGGGAAGCGGCCGAGCCGGTCGATGACGAGCCCGGCGACGGTGTCGTAGTCCTCGTCCTCGGGCAGTACGACGCCGGTGGCCTCGGCCACCTCGTCGAGCCTGCGGTGGGCGTCCACCAGCCAGCGGTCGCCCAGCGCGACCGCGACCTCGACGACCCGGTCGGACTCGTCGTTGATCTCGCCCACCAGCTCCTCGGCGATGTCCTCGAAGGTGATGATGCCGGCGAGTCCGCCGTGCTCGTCCAGCACGACCGCGAACTCGTCGCCCTGCTCCTCCAGTTGGCGCACCGCGTCGGGCAGCGGCAGGGTCTCCGGCAGCAGCAGCGCCGGCCTGGCCAGCTCGCCCGCGGTGACCTCGGCGATCCGGTCGGCGTCCACGCGCATCAGCTCCCGTACGCCGATCAACCCGACGATGTCGTCGGGCCGTTCGCCGTGCACGGGGTAGGTGGAGTGGCCGTAGCGGGCGATCAGCTCCACCGCGTCCGCGGCCGGTGCGGCGGCGGCCAGGTAGGCGACGTCCACCCGCGGCACCATCGTCTCGCCGACGGTGCGCTCGCCGAACTCGAGTACGTGGTCGATGAGTTCGGCGGTGTGCTGGGGAAGGTGGCCGTGCTCGTGGGAGGTGTCCACGAGGTGGCCGAGCTCTTCCAGGGTGGCGCCGTGGTGCAGCTCCTCGACCGGCTCGATGCCCACTCTGCGCAGGATTCTGTTGGCCGAGTTGTCGAAGATGCGGATGAGCGGCCCGGCGACCTTGAGGTACGCCAGGGTGGAGGGTGCCAGCGACTTGGCGAGCCGTTCGGGGATCGCCAGTGCCAGGTTCTTCGGCGCGAGCTCGCCGAGCACCATCTGCAGCACGGTGGCGGAGACGAAGGCGAGTGTCAGCGCTACGCCGCCCACCGCCGCGTCGGGCACACCGATTCCGGTGAGCATCGGGCGCAGCAGCTCCGCGAGCGCGGGCTCTGCGAGGAAGCCGACGATGAGGCCGGTGACCGTGATGCCGAGCTGTGCGCCGGAAAGCATGAAGGAAAGCCTGCCGAGCACCTTGAGGGCCCGCGCGGCGCGCTTGTCGCCCGCGTCGGCGTCACGCGCGAGCGCGACCCGGTCGGCGGCGACGTAAGCGAATTCCTGAGCAACGAAATAGCCGGTGCCCGCGGTGAGCACGACAACCGCGAGCAGACCCAGAACGGCGTTCACCGCTCACCACCCGGAACGCCCGAAGGGCCGGCGCTGCGACGGGGGAGCGGCGAGGACGTCTGCCGGAGTCCGTGCCACCCCCGATCCGCGAGCCGCGTTCCGCGGTGTCCGAGTGGACCGTCCGGAAGCTTCGGGAGAGGTGTGGCACGGCTGATACTGGGAGGTTCGCCCATGATGGGTCTGGAACTCCTTTCGAACGCGGATGCACCCACTGTGGTGCTCCTGGTGAAAAGCATCGTAAAGGAGCAGCAAAGACTTCGGCAGAGCTCACGGGTGTTGTCTGCGCGATTGCGATCACCCTCCGCATTGTGTTGTTCACTGTCACAACATGCAGGTCAACTACTTGATTAGGGGACTCCCGCAGATCGTTGCGCTATTGGTACTGTCAGCTCGCCGTACTCAGCCTCGCGCCATTCGCGAGGGGACGGGCGGACCTCTGGCATCGGTTTGTCGGGCTCATCCCCGTGACCCCGACGACCCCGCGCGTACGCCGACAGCCCACTTGCGGCTGCCGTACGCACGCGCCAGTGCAGGCAGCAGGCGACAGGTGCCCCTGGCGGGGCTGGAGGTGCACAGGCATGAGCGCGGGTGGAATAAGCGAAGGTCCGCGGCCGGGCCGTGGCCGCCGCCGAGCGCCCCGCCGTGCGGAGAGCGGCCAGCGCAGGGCGGCCCGACCGGAGTCCGGTGCGGGCGGTGCCGCGGGCGGTGCCGACGATGCGGGCGGCAGGGGCCGCGCCGCGGCCGGTTCGCGCCGCGGACGCCGGGCGCAGCAGACCCGCCTCACCCGCCGCGGCCGGATCGTCGCCTGGACGTGCGCCGTCCTCGCCGTGCTGGTGGTCGTCGGCGGCGGCGCCGCGACCTGGATCTACCAGAAGCTCGACGGCAACATCAACGAGGCCGACATCGACGGCCGCCTCGGTGACAACCGCCCCGTCTCCCTCAGCCCCGGCGCCAAGAACATCCTCGTCGTCGGCTCCGACAGCCGCGACGGCACGGACGGCAAGTACGGCAAGGGCTTCGAGACCATGCAGTCGGACACCCTGATGGTCGTCCACATCTCCGCGGACCGCGACTGGGCCAGCGTCGTCTCGCTCCCCCGCGACTCCTGGGTCGAGATCCCCAGCTGTGACAAGGGCAACGGCAACGACTCCAAGAGCCACCACTCGAAGATCAACGAGTCCTTCGCGATCGGCGGCATGGACGGCGACATCGCCGGCGCCGCCGCCTGCACCATCCGCACGGTCGAGCACAACACCGGGCTGCGGATGGACCACTTCATGTCGATGGACTTCCAGGGCTTCAAGGGCATGGTCGACGCGCTCGACGGCGTCGAGGTCTGCCCCGAGGAGCCGATCGACGACAAGAAGGCCCACCTCAAGCTCCCCGCGGGCTGCCAGAACATCAAGGGCGAGGACGCGCTCGGCTACGTCCGCGCCCGCTACAGCGTCGGCGACGGCAGCGACACCTCCCGTATCGGCCGCCAGCAGGAGTTCATGGATGCGCTCGCCGCGAAGGCGAAGTCCAAGCTCACCAACGGCAAGGCGATGTACAGCTTCATGGAGGCGTTCACCGGCTCGCTGACCACCGACCCGAAGCTGGCCGGCGTCCGGCCGCTCTACGACCTGGCCCGCGAGGTCCAGGGCATCCCGACCAAGCGGCTCACCTTCCTGACCGTGCCCAACTACCCGCGCGAGCGGGACGTCCCCACCGACAGGGCGAACGTCGTCTGGCAGTACCCGCAGGCCGAGACGCTCTTCACCTCGCTCGCCAAGGACAAGCCGATCAGCAAGAAGAAGCTGGAGCAGAGCGCCGAGGAGACCGCGGCCCTCACGCCCTCCCAGATCCGGGTGAACGTGCTCAACGGCACCGACACGGCCGGGAAGGCGGCAGAGGTCGCCGAGCAGCTGCGCGCGGCAGGCTTCCAGGTCGCCACGACGGGCAACGCCCCCACCCCGACCGACCGGACCACGATCAGCTACCCGCAGGGGCTGCGCTCCCACGCCAGCGTGCTGAGCGGCCGAGTGCCGGGCTCGGACACCAAGGCCGGCGGCGGTGTGCCGGGCGGGCTGACGCTCACCATCGGCGACGACTTCCGCGGCCTGCGCTCCTGACACCGGGCGTCGCGGCCCTCACGGTTCGTACGGGGCGAGCGGCCCGCGTCGAGCGGTGGACGCACCGCGGGCGGTTGGCGCCGAGCGCGCGGGCGGTGCGGCGCCGGCGGTGCGGCGCCGGAGGTACGGTGCGGCGCCGGAGGTACGGCCCGGCCCGGCTCACGCCTCGCTCACGCTTCGCGGACGTCCGAGGTGGGTGAGGCGCTCGGGGCGGGCGAGGCGTCCAGTGCCCGCCGGTACTGCTCCGCCTGGTACTCGCTGAGGTAGGGCGAGAGGCGCAGCAGCACACCGCGCAGCACGTAGGCCCGCTCGGAGCGGGTCGGGATGCCCTCCGCGTCGCGCTGGAGCTGCTGGGCGCGGGTGCGTGCCTCGCGCGGACTGTCGAACACCTCGATGACCCCGCCCAGCGCGACGCTGCCCGGGTCGTTGTCGACGACCAGGCCGCCGTCCACCCGGCCGTCCTCGAAGCTCAACTTGCTGCGGTAGCCGTCCTGTTCGCCCAGCAGATGGTCCGGGTCGGTCTCCGGACGGTGCAGTATCGGCTGCTCGATCGGGAGGCCGGCCTGCTCGATCCGTGTGAGCACCTCCCGGGCCTCACCGGTGACCGCGCGCGACGTGCCGCCCGCGCCGTCCGGACCGCCGTCGGCGTCGTCCGTCGACAGCACCCCGAACGTCACCGCCGCGGCGATCACGGCGAGTGCCACCCCGCAGGCGACGGACGCGACTCTGCCAGGACGTTGCACACCCCTCACACCTTCACGGATCGACTTCACGACACGGCCACACTCTGCACCGGGCAGAGTACGCCGAGCCGCGCGGAACCGTGTCCCCCGGTACGTCCCGAGGAGCTACCGGGCGACGGGGCCGGCTGCGGGCGGGTGAGGTACGACGACGATCTGGTGCGCGTCCTCGTACACGATCCGTCCGGGGTCGACCGAGGAGAGCCGCTCCCACGGCACGGCGTGCGCGGCGAGGATGTCGAGGTACCCGTCGACCCGGGCGATGAGTTCGCGCGAGGTGTTCCTGAACCAGGCGACCGCTCCGGGGTTGACCGCACGGTCGTAGACAGTGGTGTCCACGTGGCTGGGGTTGGTGTACGCGGCGTCGTACCAGGCGTTGTTGGTGCGCCTGAAGTGCTCCTGCTCCGCGGTGAGCCTGCCCTCCCGGGACAGCCCGTTCACCAGGACGAAGATGCCGAGGCGATGGCCGGCCGGATGCGGCTCCACCCCCTGGAAGCGTACGAAGTGGACCGACTGCGCCATCTCTTGCCCTCCGGGTGCGGGATACGGGTGCGCGGGGGGCCGCACCGTGCGCACCATCCCTTGAGACGGGGCGTGTGGAGCGGTTCCGCGTCCGCCGATGATTCGACCATGACCGGCAGGAACAGCCATACCCACCTGCGCCGTCGGCTCCACGTCGACCTCGGGCGCACGCGCTCCGCGGGGTGTCCCGAGCGCTGAGGCGCTCCGCCCGGCACCGCGCAGACGGCGCGCTCCGGGCGTTCAACTCCCCCTGCCCGCAAGCTCGTTTTCCCCCTCCGGACCTCTCCCGGGGCACGTACGGCGGCGGCGCGCAGGTACGGCAGGCGCGCGCCAGCAGTACGCGCACACCCGCGCACACGACGGCGGGCCCGCACCCCTTGCTCGGGGTGCGGGCCCGCCGGACGCGTCAGACGCGTGCTGTGCACGTGGCCTCGGGGGCCTCAGGCACTTCAGGCGATGGTGATGTTCTCCGCCTGCGGGCCCTTCGGGCCCTGCGTGACGTCGAAGTTCACGGTCTGGCCCTCGAACAGCTCACGGAAGCCCTGAGCAGCAATGTTCGAGTAGTGCGCGAAGACGTCGGGGCCGCCGCCGTCCTGCGCGATGAAGCCGAAGCCCTTTTCCGAGTTGAACCACTTCACGGTACCGGTAGCCATAATGATCTCCTCCATACGGGGAAATTGCGGAGTCCGCACCCTGCGAACTCCCTGTTGCCGCAAGCCCCATCCGGGGAGACCCGGAAAAACAGATACGCCCGACGGTCACATCCCATCGGGCGCACATCACGTTCATGAGTACCACACTGCAACTGCCGCCAAAGGTAACACAGCACCAACCACCGACCCAGCGAATCCTCCACGTACGGCACGTGATTCATCACTGGTTGTCACCATCGCGCCCGGCGGGCCCGGCAGTGCCGCTCCGACGGGCTCAGGAGGCGTGCAGCAGGGCGTCGGCGCGCCACTTGAGGATCTTGTCGAAGCTGACCACCGCGCCGTCACCGGGCTGGTTGCCGAACCGCGCGTGATCGCAGAGCGTCTCGATGAGGTGCATGCCCCGGCCGCACTCCAGCTCCAACGGCGGCGGCGGGCCCGGGAGCTCGCGCCGCCGGCGCAGCGGGAAGCCGGGGCCGTGGTCGGTGACCTCGATCCGGCACATGTCCCCGTCGAGGAAGGCCGTCACCCGGTAATGGTCCGAGTGGCCGGGCTCACCCCCGTGCTCGACCGCGTTGGCGCACGCCTCGGAGAGGGCGAGGGAGAGATCGTGGGCGATTTCGTCCTCCACCCCCGCGGTCTCCATCGCGCCGAGCAGCAGACGCCGGGCGAGCGGAACGCTCGCCGCCTCGCGCCGCAGGTGCAGCGACCACCAGATGCTCATACTCCAGCCCCCAGGCTGCGGCTGGACGAACAGAGGCTCGACATATCGTTACGTATTGCCCCGGTTGTCCCGGTGTAAGCGTGCCGCCGCCGCCGAAGCGCCCGGATGGCGGATGCGGTGGTCGCCGACTCGGTGTAGGCCCGCCCCAGCGGCCCTGATGAGGAGGACCGGCCCGGGGTGCGTCCGAGGAGAAGGAGAAGGGGAACAGCGGCCCGGGGGCGGTCAGACCCGGTGCGGTCCGGTGCGGGGCGGTTCAGGTCCGTGCGGGGCGGGCCCGGTGCGGGCGGTCCTGGCGGTGGTGAGAAGATGGGAGCCGCCATGAACCTGCCCGTGGTGCGCGCCGGCGCCGATCTGCGACTGCTGAGGGCCGCGGTCTTCACCGCGGCCTGTGTGGCGTTGTCGGCCGCGGCGCACACCGTCGGCGGCGGCACCCCGGTACCGCTGTGGACGCTGGGGCTGGCCGCGCTGCTGACCTTCACTGTCGCCGCACCGCTGGCCGGCCGCGAACGCGCGCTTCCCGGCATCGCCGCCGGGCTCGCGCTCGGACAGCTGGCCCTGCACGGCCTCTTCGCCGCCGGCCAGACGCTGTCGGTACGGGCGACGGGTGGAGCCGGCGACGACCGGCGGATCATCGAGCTGGCGCGGGCACTGTTGTGCAACGACCAGCTCGCCGGATCACTGACCGTCGCCCACGCCCGCCGCTCGCTGAGCGAAGCGGGCCTGGGTCACCTCGCCGAGAGCGCCTCGCACGGAGCGCACGCCTCGCACGGGTCGGCCGATCCGGCCGTCTCCGACGTCGCGGCGCCTGCCCTGAACGCCGCGTTCGCCACCGCGACCAGCCCGATGCTGCTCGCCCACCTGGCCGCCGCGGTGGTCACCGGTGTGCTGCTGCGGCGCGGCGAGGCGGCGCTGTGGCGGCTGGTACGGCTGTCGGTGCTCGCCGTCGACGAGCTGCTGCTGCGAGCGCTGCGGGACGTGCTGCACTGGCTGCGTGCGCTCGGCGCCGGGCTCGCGAAAGGCTGCCGACCGGTACGCCCGGCGCCGCCCGCCGGGGCGCCCGTACCGGTGGAGGCGGAGGCGCTGCGGCATTCGGTGAGCCGTCGCGGACCGCCGTCGGACGCGGAGGACTTCGCCCTCACGGCCTGAGCGCACGTGCCCCGTACGTACGGGGGTGCCGGCGGGCCGTGCTCCGACCGTCCGTTCGCGCCTCCGCACGTCGTGCGCCGCCTTCGCGGCGCCGCGACCCGTGCGCGGCAACCGAGACCACGAAGGCACACGACCACAGATGAACACCACTGTCCGACGCATCGCCGCAGTCGGCGGCGTCACCGCCGTCGCCGTACTGGCCCTGGGCACACCGGCGTTGGCGCATGTCAGCGTCGATCCGGCCGAGGTACCCGGCGGCGGCTACGCCACCCTCAACTTCAAGGTCCCCAACGAGAGGGACAACGCCTCCACCGTGAAGCTGGAGATCACCCTGCCGACCGACCATCCGATGGCGTCGGTCATGCCCGAGCCGGTGCCGGGTTGGAAGATCGAGGTGGAGACCGGAAAGCTCGACAAGCCGATCGAGTCGCACGGCAACCGGATCGAAGAGGCGCCGACCAGGATCACCTGGTCCGGCGGCGAGATCGAGCCCGGCACCTTCCAGCGCTTCCCTGTCTCGGTCGGCCAACTGCCCGACGACACCGACCGGATCGCGTTCAAGGCGCTCCAGACGTACGACAACAAGGAGGTCGTGCGCTGGATCGAGGTGCCCGAGGGCGACCGGGAGCCGGAGTTCCCGGCGCCGGTCCTCGCCCTCGGCAAGGCCGCGGACGACGGGCACGGCGGCTCCGCCGACTCGGACGGCAAGGCCGGCCGGGAGAGCGCCGCGGAGCAGGACGGTACGGACTCGGCGCAGGAGAGCACCTCGACGACGGACACCACCGCCCGGGTGCTGGGCGGCGTCGGTATCGCGCTGGGCGTCGCCGGCGTCGCGTACGGCGTCCTCGCCGGCCGCCGCCGGGACGCCACGGGCTGACCGCCGCACGCAGCACCGGCCACTCCCGTGCGCGGGGTCCGTCCCGTGCGCCGGCCCATCCCGTGTGCCGGCCCGTCCCGTGCGCGGGGTGCCTCGCACAGTGCGCGGGGGCGGGTTCGGTACGCGCGGGCCGGGTCCCGGAAGGCGGTCGTGCGCGCCGGTATCCATGGGAGAACCGGTGCCTCGCGCCGGGCCGCGCCCACACCACACGTCATCACCAGAGCAAGGAACCTCCATGCAACGCACCACCGCCGCGCCACCTCGCGGCCGACGCCCACGCCGGGGCGTGTACGCCGCGGCCCTCGCCGCCGCGCTCGCGCTCGGTCTCACCGCCTGCGGGGCCGACTCCGGCTCGGGGAAGGACTCGGGCGACAAGGGCGACGCCATCGTCGAGGGTTCGCAGGACAGCGGCACCAAGAGGGCCACCGTCCTGGACCGCCCGTTCGAGAAGCCCGACCTCGTGCTGACCGACACCGAGGGCGAGGAGTACGACTTCATCGAGGAGACCAGGGGCAGGCCGACGCTGATCTACTTCGGCTACACCAACTGCCCGGACGTCTGCCCGCTGACGATGAGCAACATCGCCGTCGCCAGGAACGAGCTGCCGAAGAAGGACCAGGAGAAGCTCAGGGTCGTCTTCGTGACCACCGACCCCGACCGGGACACCCCCGAGGAGCTCGGCAAGTGGCTCAAGAGCGCCGCGCCCGGCTCGGTCGGGCTGACCGGTGACTTCGACACCATCCAGGCCGGCGCCCGCACGCTCGGCATCTCCGTCGAGCCCTCCACCAAGGACAAGAAGGGCCAGATCGTCTCCAACCACGGCTCCCAGGTGCTGTTCTTCTCGCCGAAGGACGACAAGGCCCGGGTGCTCTACACCGACAAGGTGACCCAGGAGACGTACACCGAGGACCTGCCGAAGCTCGTCGAGGGAGAGACCCCGTGATGCGACGTACCGCACTTCCCGCCGCTCTCGCGCTCACCGCCGCGCTCGTCCTGGCCGGCTGCGGCTCCGAGGACTCGGACTCCGGTTCGGACTCGGGCAGTTCGGGCGCGGACTCGGCGCGAGCCGAGCTGACCGTCGCCGGCGCCTTCGTGCCGGAGCCGCTGAACGACAAGATGGCCGGCGGCTTCCTGACCGTGCAGAACAAGGGCGACGCGGACGACACCCTCGTCGGGGTCTCCAGCGACTTCTCCGACGACGTCCAGCTGCACGAGACCGTGGACAACAAGATGCGCGAGGTGGAGTCCTTCGAGGTGCCTGCCGGCGGCAGCCTCGAACTCAGCCGGGGCGGCGACCACCTGATGTTCATGGAACTCAAGCGAGAGGTGTCCGAGGGCGACCGGGTGGAGGTGGAGCTGGAGTTCGAGGACTCCGATCCGATCACCGTCGAGATGACGGTCGAGGCCAAGACCCACAACCCGCACGCGCATTGAGCACGGCCGGAGTGAACAGGCTCTGCCTGTCCGCGAGTTGACCGGCCGCAGAAGAGAGAAACGATGACCGCCACCGCACCCCGCGCCGTCGGCACGACCGCCGGGCCGCCTCAACGCCCCCTGCTCGCACGGCTGTCGGCCGTCGCGGCAGTGGTGTTCGCGGCCCTGCTCGGCGTGCTCGGCACCGCCACCGAGGCAGCCGCGCACGCCGCGCTGACCGGCAGCGATCCGGCGCAGGGTGCGGTGGTGGCATCGGCCCCGGACACCGTGACCCTGACCTTCTCCGAGCAGGTCGCGATGAACAACGACTCGATCCGCATCCTCGATCCGGACGGCGAGCGGGTCGACACCGGTGAACTCCAGGACCTGTGCAGCGAGTCGGTGATCCGCTACGGCGTCGGCCTGCGCACCGGCGCCACCGACGGCACGTACACCGTGGCCTGGCAGGCCGTTTCGGCGGACAGCCACCCGGTGTCCGGCGCCTTCACCTTCTCGATCGGCGCGCCGTCGGAGACCTCGGTCGAGCTGCCGGAGCAGCAGGCCGGCGGCGGTCCGGTCGGCGGACTGTACGAGGCGGCGCGGTACTTCGCGTACGGCGGCTTCCTGCTGCTGGTCGGCGGCTGCGCGTTCGTGCTCGCGGTGTGGCGCGAGGGGGCGGGCTCTGCGGTGCTGCGGCGGCTGGTCGTCGGCGGCTGGCTGACGCTCGTGGTGTCGACGCTGCTGGCGCTGCTGCTGCGGCATCCGTACACCACCGGCGGCGGGGTGCCGGACGCGTTCGACCTGTCCGGACTGGCGGCGGTCGTGGAGACCAGGACCGGTACGGCGCTGGTTTCGCGGCTGCTGCTGTGCGCGGTGGCGGCACTCTTCGTCGCGGTGCTGTTCGGGTCGTACCGGAGCGGAGCCCGGGCGCGCGGAGAGCGGCAGCAGCGCGATCTGCACTTCGGCCTCGTACTGGGCGGTTCCGTGCTGACGCTCGGCGTCGCGGCCACCTGGGCGCTGGCCGAGCACGCCTCGACCGGCCCGCAGCCACAGGTGGCGGTACCGGTCTCGGTCATCCATCTGCTGGCGATGGCCGTCTGGTTGGGCGGGCTCGCGGCGCTGCTGAGCGTGCTGTACCGCGGCGAGACACCGGTGCCGCGCGCGGCGGTGCAGCGCTTCTCCGCGGTGGCGTTCGGCGCCGTGGTGGTGCTGGTCGCGACCGGGCTGTACCAGTCGTGGCGGCAGCTGGGCAGCTGGTCCGCGCTGACCGGTACGGAGTACGGGCGGCTGCTGCTGGCGAAGCTGGCGCTGCTGGCGGTGCTGCTGGTCGCCGCCCGGTACTCGCGCCGCTGGGTCGCCGCGCTGGCCCCCGTGCCCGGCGGCGAGGAGGACGCGCGCGCCGGGCCCTCCGACTCGAGCGCCGAGACAGCGACAGCGACAGCGACAGCGACAGCGACAGCGGTGAACTCCGTGGCGGAGGAGGGCAGTTCGACGGAGACCGACCGGCAGGCCGCGACCGGCAGCGACGGCGACCGGCCCGGTGGCAGAGACGGAAGCGGCAGCGACCGGTCGGAGGCGGACCCCGTACGGGCGGCGCAGCTCGCCCGGCAGGCGACGGCGGTGGAACAGGCCCGGCGGCGCAAGGAGCGGGACGCCGACCCGGAGCGTGCCGGGCTGCGGCGCGGCGTGCTCGTCGAGGCGGCCGTGGCGGCCGTGCTGCTGGCGGTGACCACCGTGCTCACCGGCACCGAGCCCGGACGCACCGCGGAGGCGGCCGAGCGCGCCGGCGACACCTCAACAGCCGTACCGGACCGGCCGGTTGAGCTCTCCGTCCCCTTCGACACCGGGGGCGAGAACGGCGAGGGCACGGCGCTGGTGGAGCTGGACCCCGGCCGCACCGGCGACAACGTGCTGCACGTCCGCACGGATGTGGACGCCGAGGAGGTACGGGTCTCCCTCACTCTGGCGAAGGAGGGGATCGGGCCTCTTCAGTTCTCCCCCGAGCCGGTGGAGGGGAGCGAGCGGCACTGGACCGGCGAGGGAGTCCAGCTGCCCCGCCCCGGCGAGTGGGAGCTCGCCGTGACCGTACGCACCTCGGACATCGACCAGATCACCGAGACCAGAACCGTGAAGATCGGCTGAGGCACCACCATGGCAGAGACACCCCCCGTCCCCGCACCGGACAACGAGACCTCGGGCCTCACCCGCCGCCGGCTGATCGGCACCGTCGGCGCGGCGGGCGCGACCGGGCTGGTGGTCGGCGCGGCGGGCGGCGCCGCGACGACGGCGCTGGTCCGCGACGAACCGCCGACACCGCTGTCGGCGGTCGGCAGCACTCGGGTCGGGTTCCGCGGTCCGCACCAGGCGGGAATCGTCGAACCACTCCAGGCGCACGGGCAGTTGGTCGCCTTCGACCTCGCTCCCGGCGCGGGCGCGAAGGAGGCCGCCGCGCTGCTGCGGCGCTGGTCGGCGGCGGCGGAGAAGCTGATGGCGGGCGAGCCGGTGACGTCTGGCGGCGCCCCGGACACCGGCATCGCCCTGGATGCGGGCCCCTCCTCGCTGACCGTCACCTTCGGTTTCGGCGCGGGGTTCTTCGACCGCACCAAACTCACCGACCGACGCCCGGCAGCGCTCGCACCACTGCCGGAGTTCAGCAACGACGCGCTGGAGAGCGGGCGTTCGGGCGGGGACCTGTGGGTGCAGATCGGCGCGGACGACGCCCTGGTGGTCGTGCACGCGCTGCGTGCGCTGCGGCGCGAGGTCGGCGACGCGGCCCGGCAGCGCTGGCAGATGGCCGGGTTCAACCGCGCCCGCGGGGCGACCGACCGGCCGCGCACCACCCGCAACCTGATGGGCCAGGTCGACGGCACCAACAACCCCGCCCCTGCTGACGAGGACTTCGACGGCCATGTCTTCGTGCCGCGCGGCGGCGACTCCCGCAGCCCCGCGTGGATGGAGGGCGGCTCGTACGCCGTCGTCCGCCGCATCCGGATGCTGCTGGAGAAGTGGGACGAGCAGTCCACGGCCCGGCAGGAGGCCGTCATCGGCCGCCGCAAGTCCGACGGCGCACCGCTCTCCGGCGGGCAGGAGCGGACCCCGATGGATCTGGAGAAGCAGAACGGCGAGGGCGAACTGGCCATCCCCTTCGACGCGCACGCCCGGGTCTCCGCGCCGGAGACCAGCGGCGGCGCCACAATGCTGCGGCGGCCGTTCTCGTACCACGACGGGATCCGCGAGGACGGCGCCGAGGACGCCGGACTGCTCTTCATCGCCTGGCAGGCCGATCCGCAGAAGGGCTTCGTACCGGTACAGCGCAAGCTCGACCGCGGGGACGCGCTCTCGCGCTTCATCCGCCACGAGGCGAGCGCGCTGTTCGCGGTGCCGGGCGGGCCCGGCGAGGGCGAGTACGTGGGCCAGCGACTGCTGGAAGGTTGACGGCCGCGGACCGGTGGACGGTTGCGGGCGGGCCGACGGGCGGACGGGGGTGGGACCGTCGGCCGAGGGCGGTGGGGAGCCGTCGGCCGGGCGGGGAGCGCAACCGTTCGCGGGGTGAGACCCGGCTTCCGGGGGCGGACGCGCTGGTTAGTGTGGCGGCATGTCACCCGCCAGTCGCTACACGTACCTGGGGCCCGAGGGCACCTTCACCGAAGCCGCGATCCGCACCCTGCCCGAGGCCGCGACGCGCGAGCTGATTCCGATGGTCTCGGTGCCGGCCGCGCTGGACGCCGTGCGCGGCGGCGAGGCCGCGGGCGCGCTCGTACCGATCGAGAACTCGGTGGAGGGCGGAGTCACCGCCACCATCGACGAACTCGCCGCCGGCGAGGCGCTGATGATCTACCGCGAGGTCGTCCTCCCGATCTCCTTCGCGCTGCTGGTGCGGCCGGGTACCCGGCTGGAGGAGATCAAGACGGTGACCGGCCATCCGGTCGCGCAGCC
This sequence comes from Streptomyces tardus, assembly GCF_018101125.2. GTDB lineage: Bacteria > Actinomycetota > Actinomycetes > Streptomycetales > Streptomycetaceae > Streptomyces > Streptomyces tardus. The sequence continues at coordinate 2,048,426 of NZ_JAELVF020000001.1, forward strand.
CCAGGTCCGCAGGTGGCTGGCACGTCATCTGCCGAACGTCACCTGGGAGTCGGCCGCCTCCAACGCGGACGGAGCACGTCTGGTGCAGGAGGGCCGCTACGACGCCGCGTTCGCGGGGGAGTTCGCGGCGGCGACCTACGGGCTGGAAGCCCTGGTGAGCGACATCCACGACGCGGAGAACGCGGAGACCCGTTTCGTGCTGGTCGGCCGGCCCGCCCGTCCCCCGGCTCCGACCGGCACGGACAAGACCTCCGTGGTCTTCTGGCTGACCGAGAACCACCCGGGCGCACTGCTGGACCTGCTGCAGGAGTACGCCTCGCGCGGGGTGAACATGATGCGAATCGAGTCGCGCCCGACCGGTGAGGGCATCGGCCAGTACTGCTTCTCGGTCGACTGCGAGGGCCACATCCAGGACCGTCGGGTGGCGGACGCGCTGATGGGGCTGCAACGGCTGTCGCGCAAGGTGCGTTTCCTCGGTTCGTACCCGCGGGCCGATCGGCAGGCACCGACCGTACGGGCGGGCACCACCGACGAGGCGTTCAGCACGGCTGCGGACTGGGTGATGCGCTGCATGGACGGCCGCGGCTGAGGGCTCCGGCCCCATGGCCGGTACGGTTCCGCCGCACCGGCCACCCCCGGAAAAGTTATCCACAGGACGACCGGCGCGCTGTGCACAAGTCGACTTCCCCGCGAAGAAGAATGGGACATTACCGCTCGATAGCCATGAATCATCACAGACTTCGAGATGTCATCACTTCTCGATCATTTCCCTTCAAGTAACTCTCGGCCACAGGGGAAAGCCCAGGAGAACGCGCGCCAACCGGGCCCGAATAATTGCCGCCAAAGGGACATCGCGCCGCCATTGAAATGATCTTCGAGATTTCCACAGCTTGCCCAGGTGAACTGTGGACAGAATGTGCGAGCGTCACCCTGCCTGTGGATAACACAGGGCGACGACCTTCTTCCACAGGGTGCGGGTACGGCGGTCGAGCGGGCCCGACAGGCGGTTCAGCCGGCCCGGCGGGCCCGGCAGGTCCGCCCGGAGCCGGCGGGCCCGACAGGCCCGAGGGCTCCGGGCGGGTCCCGGCGGCTCCGGGCGGGTCCGGTGAGTTCAGCAGCTTCGGAGCCACCGCCTCGCCGCGCCCTTTCCGCTCCGCAGCGCCGGCCGCGCCGACACCAACAACACACACGACCCGCCCCGACCCACACGGCTCACTCCGACTCGTCCCGCCGCACTCCGACGCGCTCCGACCCACTCCGCCGCGCGCCGACTCCCCCGACACCGGACCGCACCCCACCGGTTCACCGAACCGAACCCCCTCCGACGGAAATCACCTCTCATTGCAGTAAAAAGCCACACTCGCCACTAAAAGGAACTATCGCCTGCGGTGGGATATCGCATGGCTCTCCGCCGTGCCGCACCGGTAGCCTGGCCCGGTGATTGACCTTCGCCAGCTTCGTGAGGACCCCGACCGTGTGCGCGCTTCGCAGCGCGCCCGAGGAGAGGACGTCGACCTCGTCGACGCCTTGCTCAGCGCCGACGAGCGACGCCGGTCCTCCAGCGCTCGCTTCGACGAGCTGCGCGCCGAGCAGAAGACCCTCGGCAAGCTCGTCCCCAAGGCACAGGGCGAGGAGAAGGCCGCGCTCCTGAAGAAGGCCGGGGAGCTGTCGACCGCCGTCAAGGAGGCCGACGCCGCACAGAACGAGGCGGCCGAGGAGACCCAGCGGCTGCTGCTCCGGCTCGGGAACCTGGTCCACCCCGAGGTTCCGGTGGGCGGCGAGGACGACTTCACCGTGCGGGAGACGCTCGGCACCGTCCGCGACTTCGAGGCCGAGGGCTTCACTCCCCGGGACCACCTGGAGCTCGGCCAGCTGCTCGGCGCCATCGACGTCGAGCGCGGCGCCAAGGTCTCCGGTTCGCGCTTCTACTACCTCACCGGCATCGGCGCGCTCCTGGAGCTCGCCCTGGTCAACGCCGCGATCGCCCAGGCCACCGAGGCCGGCTTCACCCCGATGCTCACCCCTGCGCTGGTCAAGCCCCGCGCCATGGAGGGCACCGGCTTCCTCGGCCAGGCCGCCGAGAACGTCTACCAGTTGGAGAAGGACGAGCTCTACCTGGTCGGCACCTCCGAGGTCGCCCTCGCCGGCTACCACATGGACGAGATCCTCTCCGTGGACCAGCTCCCGAAGCGGTACGCGGGCTTCTCGCCCTGCTTCCGCCGCGAGGCCGGCACCTACGGCAAGGACACCCGGGGCATCTTCCGGGTGCACCAGTTCGACAAGGTCGAGATGTTCACCTACGTCGCGCCCGAGGACGCGGAGGCCGAGCACCTGCGGCTGCTGGAGTGGGAGAAGCAGTGGCTGACCGGCCTCGAACTGCCCTTCCAGGTCATCGATGTGGCGACCGGCGACCTCGGCGCCTCGGCCTCGCGCAAGTACGACTGCGAGGCGTGGATCCCGACCCAGGGCAAGTACCGCGAGCTGACCTCCGCCTCGAACTGCAACGAGTTCCAGGCGCGCAGGCTCTCGATCCGGTACCGCGACGGCAAGCAGGTCCGCCCGCTCGCGACGCTGAACGGCACGCTCTGCGCCGTACCGCGCACCATCGTCGCGCTGCTGGAGAACCACCAGCTCGCCGACGGCTCGGTGCGGGTGCCCGCCATGCTCAGGCCCTATCTCGGTGGCCGCGAGGTGCTGGAGCCGGTCGCCAAGTGAGCTTTCCCTACCGGCTGGTCGCCACCGATCTCGACGGAACCCTGCTGCGCGGCGACGACACCGTCTCGCCGCGCACCAGGGCCGCGCTGGACGCGAGCGTCGCCGCGGGCGCCGCGCACATCGTCGTCACCGGCCGGAACGTCCCCTGGGCCCGTCCGATACTGGAGGACCTCGGCCACGTCGGCCTCGCCGTCTGCGGCCAGGGCGGGCAGGTCTACCACGCCGGTGAACGCCGCCTGTTGACCTCGGTCACCCTGGACCGCAGGGTCGCGGCCTCGGCGCTCGCCGAGATCGAGCGGGTCACCGGCCCGCTCGCGGTGGCCGCCTCCCGGGACGGGCTGGAGGGCGAGGTGCTGCTCAGCCCCGACTACCGGGCGTACGAGGGCGGTCTGCCGTTCCGCAGGTTCGAGGACCCTGCGGAGGTCTGGGCCGAACCGCTGTCGAAGATCTACATCCAGAGCGCCGGGACGAGCGACGACGAACTGGCCAAGAAGGGCCGCGATCTGGCGGGTCACCTGGTCGACGTGGTGATGGCCGGTCCGGGCATCGTCGAGCTGATTCCGCTGGGGCTGAGCAAGGCCACCGGCCTGTCGCTCGCCGCGCGACGGCTGGGCGTGAAGGCGGCCGGGACGATCGCCTTCGGCGACATGCCGAACGACATCCCGATGTTCCGCTGGGCCGCCCACGGCGTCGCGATGGCGAACGCCCACGCGGAGCTGCTGGCCGTCGCCGACGAGGTCACCGGCTCGCACGAGGACGACGGCATCGCGCTGGTCCTGGAGCGGCTCCTCGCCGAGTCCGGCTGACGTACGGCCGGCCCGCCTGCTGACCGGCCGTACGCCCCGGGGGACCGTCGGCTGCCCGGTGTTCGGCATGCGGCGCAGGCCGTGGCCCCGGCGGTGCGACAGCGGCACTGCGGCGGATGTTCCGGCAGCACCTCGGCCCGTACGACCTGCGTCCGGCACCACCGGTGCCCGACGCTGCGTCCGGCGCCCCGCCCCCCGGCGCCGCGGGCGTACGCCCCCGCGCCACGGCGCCGTGCCGGCAACCGCCCGCGCTCCGGCGGCCGTTGCACGCGCGTCGGAACAGTGGCAGAAGCGGTGGGTTACTCTCCGCGTATGACTCGGACTGTGGTGATCAGCGGCGGTGGGACGGGCATCGGACTGGCCACCGCACACCGGTTCGCAGCCGACGGGGACCAGGTGCTGCTGGTGGGTCGCCGCGCGCGGGTGGTGCGGGAGGCGGCCGAGCGGGTGCCCGGCGCGCACGCGGTCGCCGCCGATCTGGCGACCGCCGAAGGTGCCGAGCAGGTGGCACAGTTGGTGAAGGCCGAGTACGGCGCGGTCGACGTGCTGGTGCACGGCGCCGGCGGGAACGGCCTGCTCGAACCGGACGCCGCCGTCGGCGGGAGCGGCCCGGTGGCCGACGCGGCCCACCACTGGACGGCCAACTTCCGTCTCAACGTCCTCACCGCCGTGCTGCTCACCGAGGCCCTGCGCCACCGGCTGGCGAGCCCGGGCGGACGGGTTCTCTTCCTCAGCTCGATCGCCGCGTACCGCGGTTCGGGCTCGACCGCGTACGCCGCGAGCAAGGCGGCGCTGCACCCGTACGCCTTCGACCTGGCCCGGCAGCTCGGCCGGCACGGCATCACGGTCAATCTGGTCGCACCCGGCTACGTCGAGGGCACCGGTTTCTTCGGCCCGGAGGGGATGCCGTCGGAGCGGCGCGAGGAGCTGGCGGCCGAGACCTTCACCGGCCGCATCGGCACCCCGGGGGACGTGGCGGAGACCCTGTACTGGCTGGCCTCGCACGCCGCGGGCCATCTGACCGGCCAGTGTGTCCAGGTCAACGGCGGTGCGCAGCTGGGGCGTTGACCCTTCGGGGCACGCCGACAGCGCACCGCGCCGCGCCCCGGGCGGCATCCCGGACCGTTCGCGCGCAGTGCCGCGGACGAGATGTACCACGAAACCATGATTGACGTGCCCATGCCTCGTGGGTAGACAGGGCGACCACGTGTGTCTCCGTTCGCCGGACAACCGGCGGCCCCCCTCACGCAGGCATGGAGAGCTGATGACAAACCACCGTCCCCGTTCCAGCGGTCCGAAAGCCAGACGCACCGCCCTCGCGGCGCTCGCCGTCGTCGCCGCCGGAAGCCTCGTCGTCACCGGCCAACTCGCGGGCGCCGCACCGGCACCCGCGAAGGCGGACACCGCCTCCGTGGCCGACGCCTTCGGCGACGCGGCGAAGGAGTACCAGGTCCCCGAGGACCTGCTGCTGGCCGTCGGCTACGGCGAGACCCGGCTGAAGGACCACGGCGGCAAGGCCAGTCAGGCCGGCGGCTACGGCCCGATGCACCTGGTCAGCAACCCCACCCACCGCACTCTCGACCGGGCCGCCGAACTCACCGGCCTGGCCGAGGCCGAGCTGCGCACCGACCCGGCAGCCAACATCCGCGGCAGCGCCGCGGTGTTGAGCAGCGCCGCCGACCGGCTCGGCGTCGCGGACTCCGACCGCGACGACGTGAACGCCTGGTACCCGGTCGTCGCCGAGTACAGCGGCGCGAGCGAGGACGGCGGCGCCAAGCTCTACGCCGACCACGTCTACGAGCTGCTGGAGTACGGCCTCGCCGCCGAGGTCGGCAAGGGCGAGCACGTCTCGGTCGCGCCCCGCGAGACGACGCCCGACCGGGGCCGCTACGCCTCCGTCGACTCCCTGGACGTCGCGCCCAGCAGCGACGACTACGGCCCCGCCAAATGGGCCCCGGCGCACAGCTCCAACTTCACCGCGGGCCGCACCCAGTCCATCGACACGGTCGTCGTCCACGTCACGCAGGGCTCGTACGCCGGGTCCATCAGCTGGTACCAGAACCCCGAGTCCAACGTCAGCGCCCACTACACGATCCGCTCCTCGGACGGCGAGGTGACCCAGAGCGTCCGCGACGCCGACACCGCCTGGCACGCCCGGAACGCCAACTCGCACAGCGTGGGCATCGAGCACGAGGGCTACGTGGACGACGCCGCGTGGTTCACCGACTCCATGTACCGCTCGTCGGCCGCGCTCACCAGCCACCTGGCCGCCAAGCACAACATCCCCAAGGACCGTCAGCACATCGTCGGCCACGTCGAGGTGCCCGGCAACGACCACACCGACCCCGGCCCGCACTGGGACTGGGACTACTACATGGAGCTGATCGACGGCGACCCCGGTGACCCGGGCGACCCGGACGACCCGGTCGAGCTGGACTTCGGCTCGTACGAGACGCTGAAGGACGGTTCCTCGGGCGCCCAGGTCAAGGCCGTCCAGCACCTGTTGAACACCAACGGCCACGACGCCGGCGCGGTCGACGGGGCGTTCGGCCCCACCACCACCGCCGCGGTGAAGGCGTTCCAGAGCTCCAAGGGCCTGTCCGCCGACGGCACCGTGGGCAAGCAGACCTGGACGGCGCTGCTCTCGGCCGGCGACAAGCCGACGCTGAAGCAGGGCAGTTCGGGCGCGGCGGTCTCCCGGGTCCAGCGCGCGCTCACCGCGGCGCTCGGCAAGACCGTGGGCATCGACGGCAGTTTCGGGCCGGCGACCGACCAGGCGGTGCGCGACTACCAGACCGCCCGCGGCCTGGGCGTGGACGGCGCGGTCGGCAACGAGACCTGGACCGCGCTCCAGTCCGGCAAGTAGCCCACCTTCGGGTCCCGGATCCCGTACGGCGCACCGCACGACGACGCACCGCACGACGACGCACCGCACGACGGAGCCCCGCACGACGGAGCCCCGCTCTGCGGCCGGTACAACTCCGGTCGCAGAGCGGGGCGTTCGCCGTTCCCGCAGGTGTACGCGCCGTCCGGGGCGGTGCGCACGGCCGGGCGGTCAGCCTCGGTAGGTCTCCAGCAGCCGCAGCCAGATCTCGCTCATCGTCGGGAACGCCGGTACCGCGTGCCACAGGCGCTCGATCGGCACCTCCGCGGCGACCGCGATCGAAGCGGCGTGCAGCAGCTCCGCGACGCCCGGCCCGACGAAGGTCACGCCGACCACCACCTGCCGGTCCTCGTCCACGATCATCCGCGCCCGCCCGCGATAGCCGTCCGCGTGCACGGCCGCACCGGCGACGCTGCCCAGGTCGAAGTCGACGGCGCGCGCGTTGACGCCGCGCTGCTCGGCCTCCCGCGCGGTGAGCCCGACGGACGCCGCCTCGGGATGGGAGAAGACCACCTGCGGTACGGCGTCGTGGTCGGCGGTGGCCGCGTGGGCGCCCCAGCGGTCGTCCTCCAGCAGCGGTACGCCCTGGGCGCGGGCGACGATCGCGGCGGCGGCGATCCGGGCCTGGTACTTGCCCTGGTGGGTCAGGAGCGCACGGTGGTTGACGTCGCCCACCGCGTACAGCCAGCCCCCGGAGACCTCGCCGACCCGGAGGGTGTCGTCGGTCTCCAGCCAGCCGCCCGGCTGCAGGTCGACGGTCTCCAGCCCGATGTCGTCGGTACGAGGCCTGCGCCCGGTCGCGAACAGCACCTCGTCGCAGACGAGTCGGCCCCCGTCGTCGAGGGTCAGGGTCATCTCGCCGTCCGGCTGCGGGCGGCGCACCTCCGTCACCGAAACGCCCAGCCGCACCTCGGTGCCGGCATCGGACAGGGCGCGGTGGACCTCCTCACCGACGAACGGCTCCATCCGCGAGAGCAGCCCGTCGTCGCGCACCAGCATCGTGACCTCGGAGCCGAGCGACTGCCAGGCGGTGGCGAGTTCGACGCCGACGGGGCCGCCGCCCACCACGGCGAGACGGCCGGGCACCTGCTCGGCGGAGGTGCCGCGGCGGTTGGTCCACGGCTCGGCACCGTCGATCCCGGGCAGGTCCGGCAGCGCCGCGGCGCTGCCGGTGCAGACCGCCACCGCGTGTCGGGCGGTGAGGGTGCGCCGCACGCCCTCGGGCGTCTCGACCACGACCCGGCGCGGCCCGTCGAGGCGCCCGTGGCCGCGTACGAACTCGGCGCCGGTGGAGTCGATCCAGTCGACCTGCCCGGAGTCGTCCCACTGCGCGGCGAAGGAGTCGCGGGTGGCGAGCACGGCCGACACGTCGAGCGAGCCGGTCACGGCGCCGGCGACACCGGGCACCTGCCGGGCCTCGTCCAGCGCCGCCGCCGGACGCAGCAGCGCCTTGCTGGGCATGCACGCCCAGTAGGAGCACTCGCCGCCGGCCAGTTCGCTCTCCACGACGGCGGCGGACAAGCCAGCGGCGCGGGCCCGGTCGACGAGGTTCTCGCCGACCGGACCCGCGCCGAGCACGATCACGTCAAAGAGGTCCATGCCGTCCATGATGCGGGCTGTGCGCCGTGCCACAACCGGCGAGCCGGGTGGCGTCCAGAACCTCCCCGCGACGGCGCCCGGACCTGCCCCGCCTGCTCCCGCTGCTCCGCCGGGCCCGTACGCGCCCGTACGCGCCCGTACGCCGTCGGGGAGGTTCAGGCCGCCTCGGCCGGGCGGTCCGCGGCGAAGGCTGCGAGGACTCCGGCGGCCAGCGCGGAGCGTTCGACCATCCCGGCCGCCGACACGTGCTCGCTGCGCGCGTGCGCCCCGCCGCCGATCGCGCCCAGTCCGTCCAGCACCGGCGTACCCGTGGCGAGGGCGAAGTTCCCGTCGCTGGCACCGCCCACCGCCGTCTCGCGCAGGTCCACACCGAGCGGACGGGCACAGGCGCGCGCCAGTTCGTACAGACGGGCTACGCCGGGGGTCCGCTCGAAGACCGGCCGGTTCCAGCCACCGGTGAGGCGCACCGTGGTGCGCGCGTCGAGCGGGGCGATCTCGGCCAGCGCGCGGGAGATCCGGTCGCGCTCCTCGCCGGTGGCCACCCGTATGTCCAGCTCGGCCCGGAAGTGCCCGGCGGTGACGTTGCTCCGGGTGCCGCCCGCGACCACACCGACGTTGACCGAGGTGCCGAGGCTGAGGTCCTGCAGGCGGTCCAGCGCGATGATCCGGTGGGCCGCCTCCAGCACCGCGCTCGCCCCGTCGGCCGGGTCGAGCCCCGCGTGGGCCTCGACGCCCTCCACGGTCAGGGTGAAGAGGCCGACGCCCTTTCGGGTGGTCTTCAGCGCGCCGCCGTCGGCGCTCGCCTCGAAGACCAGCACCGCGCGTGCCGCCCGCGCCTCCGCCTCGATCACCGCCTGAGAGGCGGCGCTTCCGGTCTCCTCGTCGCCGTTGAGCAGCAGGGTGCAGGGTGGCGCGGGCAGGCCGAGCGCGTGCAGCGCCCGGAGCGCCCACACCACCTGCACCAGGCCGGCCTTCATGTCGAAGACCCCCGGGCCGACGATCCGGTCGCCGTCCCGGCCGAACGGCCACTGCTCCAGCGTGCCGGTCGGCCAGACGGTGTCGTAGTGGGCGAGGAGCAGCACCGGCGGGGCGTCGCGCAGCGCGCCGGTGCCGGCGTAGCGGCGTATCAACACGTCGGCGGCGCCGGGACGTTCGCGGCGCTCCTCCTGTGCGGGTGCGCCCAGCGAGCGGTCCAGCCAGCCGCGCAGATGCTCCAGGCAGGTGCGGAGCGCGTCCAGGTCGTCGCTGGCGCTCTCGACGGAGGTGTAGGCGGCGAGGTCGGCGGCGAGGCGGTCGAGTTCGTCCAGGAGCTGCTCGGACATGCCGGCCGGGTCGCGCTCCAGTGCGCGCAGACCCTCCAGCACCGCCCGCAGCACAGGTGCCTCCAGCCCCGCCTGTTCGGCGCCGGCCAGCACGGACCCGTAGTGCGTGGTCACCTCGACCGGGCGGCGCCGGACGGCGAGATCGCGCCAGATGCCGCTGCGGTCCTTGGGCTGCCCGCGCAGCCAGCGTACGAGTTCGTCGCAGGCGGCTTCGCGGACGGCGGGAGAGGACTGCGGCCCCATCGCGACGGCGTCGAAGGCGTCGAAGGACTCGCGTCGTACGCCCGATGCGTCGGCCACCGCGAAGATCTCCCGCACCAGCGCGTACATCGCCGGACGGTGCCGGTCGATGAGATCGGCCATCGGCGCGTCCGCGAGGGCGGTGGCCGAGAGCATCGCGCCGAACCCGGCCTTCGCCCACAGATAGCCCTCCACGTTGTCGCTCGCCAGGGCCGGGCCCCACGCCCGGAGATCGGCCACGATCGAGCGGACCCGCGGTGAGACGGGCGCGCCGCCGACCTCGCCGAGGACCAGGGCGCCGGGACCGCCGTAGCGGATCACCCCCGGCTCGGCGAGGTCCGCGAAGATGTTGACGAAGGCGGCGACCGTACGACCGACACCGACGTACGAGGCGATCAGGTCCTCGTTGAACCCGTTCTGAACCGACACCACGCAGCCGTCCTCCGCCAGCCGTGGCGCGATCCAGTCCATCGCGGCCTCGGTGGCCTGCGCCTTGACCGCCAGCAGCACCCGCCCCAGCGGTGGGCCCGCGTACTGCTCGGGGGTGGTGACCGCCCGGGGTGCGACGGTCTCGCGCTCCTGCCCGCGCAGCACGGTCAGACCGTGTGCACGCACCTGCGCGACGTGCTCGGCGTCGGTGTCGACGAGGGTGACGGGGTGTCCGGCCGCGATGAGGCTGTGGGCCAGGGTGCCGCCGATGGCCCCGCCTCCCACCACGGTGTAGCCGGTCTGTTCGGGGACGCTCATGATTCGCGGTGCCTCCGTGCGCGGGTGAACGGCTCGTTCGCCGCGCGGGTAGGGGTGGTACGTCGGTCGGTTGGGGGGGGTGGGGAGCGGTCCGGTCGGGCCGGCCGGGCCGGTCGGTCGCTCGGGCGGCGGCCCGTCGGGTTCGCCGCACGCGCGTCAGTCGCGTCCGTCGCGTCCGTCGGGTCCGACGCGTCCGTCGGGTCCGTCGGGTTCGTCGGGCGGGGGCCAGAGGCGGGGCAGGCCGGGCGCCCCGGTGCTGCTGCCGCCGTCGACCCGCAGGATCTCGCCGGTCACCCAGGACGCCTCCGGCCCGGCGATCCAGTGCACGGCCCGGGCGACGTCCTGCGGAGTGCCGGGCCGGCCGAGCGGGTTGGGCGTGACGGCGGCCGTGTACTCCTCCGTCACCGGGTTGCAGTCGCTGTCCACCCGGACGAAACCGGGGCTGACGGCGTTGACGCGGATGCCGTACGGCCCGAGCTCCAGCGCGGCGGCGCGGGTGGCCATCTCCAGCGCAGCCTTGGACGCGGCGTACGGCCCGCCACCGGGCCGGGAGCGCAGCGCGGCACCGGAGGAGATGTTCACCACCGAGGCGGACCGCCCGGCCGTACGGGCGAGGCGGGCGAGTTCGGCCGTCGCGAGTACGGGGGCACGGACGTTGAGCGCGAACAGCCGGTCCCACTGGTCGGCGGTGACCCCGGCCATCTCCAGCGAGGGGTAGACGCCCGCCGCGTTGACCAGGATCTCCACCGGTCCGGCGGCCCCGGCCCGGCGGACCGCCGCGGCCGGGGCGCCCGCGTCCGTCAGATCGAGGCACTGGTGGCGGGCGTCCAGCTCCTGGGCCACCGCGGCGAGCCGGTCACCGTCCGCGTCGACCAGTTCCAGCCGGTGCCGGCCCTGCTCCGCGTACCGTTCGGCGACGGCCCGGCCGATGCCGCTCGCGGCACCGGTGATCAGGACCGCGCCCGCCGTGGCGGGGGCGCCCGCTGCCTCGAAGGCCCCGGGGGAGTCGGGAGTTCGGTGCGGGTGGACGCTCATCAGGAGAACTCCTTGTCCTTCGTCTCCGGCATGGTCAGGTAGACCAGCAGCGATGCCAGAGCCGCGCCCGAGACGTAGAGCCACAGCAGATCGGCGTGACCGGAGTCGCTGAGCCAGGTGGTGAAGTACGGCGCCGTACCACCGAAGAGCGCGACCGCCAGCGCGTACGGCAGGGCGATACCGGTCGCCCGTACCTCCGGCGGGAACTGCTCGGCCATGATCACGGCGCAGTTCGCGGAGTAGCCGAGGATCAGCAGCATTCCGGTGAGCTGCACGAGGAAGAGCGAGAGGAAGCTGTCGTTGAGCAGGTGCAGCATCGGCCAGGCCAGCACCACGAAGCCGAGGGCGAAGCCCGCCATGGTCGGCTTCCGGCCCACCTTGTCGGAGAGCAGCCCGACGAACGGCAGCAGGATCACGAAGATGACCAGACAGAAGGTCTGCGAGAGCAGCGCGGTCTCCAGCGGGATGCCGGTGGTCAGATTGGCGTACGTGGGCAGGTAGTTGACCCAGATGTAGTACGTCAGGGTGCCGGCGATGGTGATGCCGGCGACCCGCAGCGCGGCGACGGGGTGCTCGACGAACATCGCCTTCACCGGGTTCGAGCGGGCCCGTCCGGCGCTCTGGGTCTGCTGGAAGGACTCCGTGTCCTCCACCGACACCCGCAGCCACAGGCCGACCAGTCCGAGCAGACCGCCGACGACGAAGGCCGCCCGCCACCCCCAGGAGTGCAGGGCGTCCTCGCTGAGCAGCGAGGTGCTGAGGGTGCCCAGCAACGAGGCGATCAGGACACCGCCGGCCACCGAGACCTGCTGCCAGGAGCCGGCGAAGGCACGACGGCCGCGCGCTGCCGACTCCACCAGGAAGGCGGAGGAGGACCCGAACTCACCGCCGGCCGAGAAGCCCTGCACCAGCCTGGCCAGCAGCAGGACCAGCGGCGCGAGAACACCGATCGCCTCGTAGCTCGGAGTGAACGCGATGACGAAGCCCGAGCCGGCCATCAGACCGATGGTGAGCGTGAGGCCCTTCTTGCGGCCGACCCGGTCGGCGTACGCGCCCAGCACGGCCGCGCCCACCGGGCGCATCACGAAGCCGACCGCGAAGACGGCGAGGGTGGCCAGCAGGCCGACCGCACCCTCGGACTTCGGAAAGAAGACGTCCGCGATGACGGCCGCGAAGATCGAGTACAGCGCCCAGTCGACCCATTCGACCGTGTTGCCGATGGTGCCGGCGATGATCGCCTTGCGCTGGCGCGGCGAGAGCCGGTGGCTGTCGCCGGGTGGGTCCTGGGAGGTGGAGAGTTCGGTGCTCACGAAGTCTGCTCCTGGTTCCGGGGAGGGGAGTTCAGTGGTCCGCCAGTTCGCGATGGGTCGTGAACCACACCTTGCCGCGCTCGGAGATGTGCGTCAGCAACTCGTCCAGCACCAGCAGTCGTGAACGGTGCCCGATGATGTGCGGATGCAGGGTCAGCTGGAAAACACCGCCCTGTTCGTACGCGGCGTCGAACTCGTCCCGCCAGATGCCCAGCACACTGCGCGGTGGCGTGTACGGACGCAACGAAGCGAAGCGTTCCATCATGAAGTACGGCGCGTCATCGCGGATCCACTCCACCGGGAGCTCCACGACGCCCGTGGGTTCGCCGCGCTCCAGCAGCTCGTACGGCTCGTCGTCGGCCATGAGCGAGGAGTCGTAGCGCAGACCCATCTCGCGCGTGATCGCCAGCGTGTGGGCGGAGAAGTCCCAGGAGGGCGTACGGATGCCGGCGGGGGCGGTGCCGGTGACGCTCTCCAGCACCTCCGCGGCGCGGTACTGGAGCGTGCGCTCCTCGTCCTCGGAGAGGGCGGTGTTGCGCTCGTGGATCCAGCCGTGCAGCGCCACTTCGTGGCCCGCCGCGACGCAGGAGCGGGCCTCCTCGGGGCGCAGCAGCGCGCAGACGGCGGGGACGAAGAAACTGGCGGGCACCCCGTGGTGCTCCAGCAGCCGCAGAATGCGCGGCACCGCGACGCGGGCGCCGTACTCGCCCTGGGCCATCTTCGCGGGGCTGGTGTCGGCGTCCCTCAGGGCGGGCGTCTCGTGGTCGGAGTCGAACGACACCGCCACCGCGCACCGCGCGCCGCCGGGCCAGCTCCCGGGGGCGAGGGAACGGCCGGCGCGCACGTGTTCGACGTGGCCGCGCCAGGTTGTCTCGCTCCACTCCCACGGCTGCTGCGCATCCTGCTGAGGCATGGTGCACCGTTTCCTCTCCGCCGAGTCGCTGCCTCGGATCGTGCTCCCGGTTGTTCCGACGAGCACCTCGACGGGACCGCTCGGGGCCCGCAGTTGCGAGGTCGTCGTGTGGTGCTCCATCGTGGCGAGCACAATCGGACAACCGCCAAATCGTTGGGAACCGTCAGGGGGCCGGCCCGGATGAAGGATTCCGTCAGAACGCCGGTCGAGCTGGACGAAACCGACCTGGCGCTCGCGCACGCCCTGCAAATCGCTCCCCGCGCGCCGTGGGCGACCGTGGGCGCGGTGCTGGAGCTGAGCCCGGTGACGGTGGCGCGGCGCTGGAGCCGTATCACCGACGCCGGGGTCGCCTGGGTCACGGCCACCGGTTCGCCCGAACTCTGGCGCTCCCTGTGCAACGCGTTCATCAGTGTGAACTGCGAGCCGGCGCTGCGTTCCGAGGTCGCACTCTCGCTCGCCCGCGACCCGCGGACGAAGTCGGTGATGGAGCTCGCCAGCGGGCCGGACATCCACGTCAACGCGGTGACCCGCGACCTCCCCGGCCTCTCCCGCTTCGTCCTCGACCAGGTCAGTCGCATCCCCGGGGTGCTGCGGGTGGAGACCCAGATCACCACCCGCATCCTGACCGCGGGCAGTGCCTGGCGCCTGGACGCCCTCTCGCGCGCGCAGCAGCAGGCCCTGCAGCGGTACGCGGGAGAGGCGGGCGCCGCGCCCATGCCCCGTCTGAGCGACGCCGACCGCGCGCTGCTGCTGGCGCTGGCCCCGGACGCCCGGCGCAACATCGCCGATCTCGCCCGACTGACCGGCACCAACGAGACCGCCGCCCGTCGGCGCCTGCACCGCCTCGAACGCGAGGGGGCCGTGTCGTTCCGCTGCGAGGTCGCGCAGCACGTCACCGGCTGGCCGGTGACCTCGCTGATGTGGGGCAGCGTCCCCTCGGCGGACTGGCGGCGCGCCTGCGAACAGCTCGGACGGCTGCCTCAGGTACGCCTGTTGACCACCACCAGCGGCTCCACCAACGTCTTCCTCAGCTGCTGGCTGCACTCCCTGGACGCCGCGCTGGACCTCGAGGAACGTGTCGCGGTCGCGTGCCCCGCCTTCGAACGGGCCGACCACGCCATGGTGATGCGCACCGTCAAGCGGCAGGGCTGGATTCTGGACGACCTCGGCCGGCGGCTCTCCAGCGCCCCCATCGACCCCTGGTACGAGGACGACGTTCCGCCGGGGCCGACCCCGTCCGCCGGAGGCGTCGCCCCCACCCGCTGAAGCCGCGGTACGGGCTGGGCGCAGGCGGGGCCCGCTGGGGCGTGGGCGCACCCAGCCCGTGGCGTATGCATGCCGTGACGTATGCATCCGACCGGCCGGGGCGGCCCGCCGGGCGTGCGCACCACCCGTTGCGCACGCACGCCCGTACCGGCCGCGGAGGCGGCGGGTACGGGCGGCGGGTACGGGCGGCGGGGCGCCGAGGGCGTGACCGCCGACGCGGGGCGGGACTCTGCCCGGGTCAGCCGCCCGCGGGGACGCGTGCGGCGGGGGCGGTCAGTTCGGCCGCACCCTCGGGCACCGGGACCGCGGCGAAGATCTCGCCCTGCTGCCTGGCGAGCTCCTCCACCCGCTTCGGCGGGGTGTCCGGCAGGCGCTGCTCCTCGTAGAGCGGGTGGGTGTCGGTGGCCGCCTGGCGGCTCGCGGGGGTGTGCAGCTGGATCTCGAACTTGTGCTTGGTCCGGGCGTCGGCCCAGGCGGTGTTGATGGCCTTGTAACTGGCGCGGTTCTTCCAGGTGTTGCTCCACCGCACGTTGGTGTGGCCGTAGTCGGTGAGCATGCGGGCGGCCGTCTCCGCGCCACCGGTGTACGCCTCGTCGGGCCACTGGAAGGTGTACCGGATCGAGTCGTTGATGTCGCCGAGTGCGTCGTGCACGCTCTGCTCCGGGTCCGCCCGCAGCCAGGTGGCGATCTTGCGCTTGAGCGAGTCCTCGGTCTTCAACCGCTTGTCGAAGCCGACGAGTTCGGCGTCGCTCCAGGAGGCGACCGTGCGCACCTGGGCGCTGATCTCCTTCTCGGCGTCCTTCGCACGGTCCAGGAACGCGTCGACGGCCCTGTTCTCCTGGGCGTTCAGGCGCAGGCCGTCCTTCTGCCAGCCGGAGTCCTTCGGTGCTGCGGTGGCGGCGGCCGGTACGGCGACGGCCGCGGCGAGCGCGGTGGCCAGTACGGCGCCGGTGACGGCACGCGGCGCGCGGAGCTGCAACGACATCGGGTGGGTTCCCCTCGCTGGGTTCGGTGGATCGACGCCGCCATAACGCCGCACCACCCCCACCCGTCACGGCCCCGCGCGGCGAGCACCCGAACGCGCAAGGGGGCACGAGAGTGCGGGAGGGGCGCGGCGATCGACTCACCGCGCCCCTCCCGCACTCCGGATCCCGACGGGCCCCGCCGCGGCGTCCGGAACTCCGCTCCGGGCCCGGGCGCACCCGTACGGCTACTCCTCGCCGGCGAGCTTGAGCACCCGCAGCCGGTCCACGGCGAACCAGGTGCCGCCGACCGTCACCACCACCAGCAGCACGGCGGCCGTGGGCAGCGACACCGCGGAGCTGACGTCCACCCCGCTGCCGGTGACCTTCTCGGCCAGCGCGAGCGCCCACTGCTGGACGCTGAGCGTACGGGCGCCCGGCACGAGCGAGCCGAACAGCGCCTCCCACACCAGCGCGTACACGAGGCCGATGACGACAGCGTTCCGGCTGACCGTGCCGAGCAGCAGGAACAGCGCGCAGTACGCGATCGAGGCGACCACGGCCGCGATCGCGAAGGCGACGGCGATCTGCTGGCTGGCCCCGACCAGGATGAATCCGGCCAACAGCACGGGCAGCGCGGAGAAGAGCAGCGTCACCCCGATCGCGACGAAGAGCTTGGTGCAGATGATGGTCGACCGCTTCAGCGGCTTGGACAGCAGATAGACGATCGACCCGTCGTCGATCTCCGGACCGATGGCGCCCGTACCGGCGATCACGCCGATCAGCGGCACCAGCGTGGCGAGGGCGAAACCGCTCAGCAGCTGGGTCGCGACGTCGTCGCTCGACGCGTCGAAGACACGCACCAGCGTCGCGATGAGCAGCAGCAGTGCGGGCAGCACCATGAGGATGAGAGCACGGCGTCGGCCGAGCAGCGCCCGGTAGGTGAGCCGGGCGACCGTGGGGTCGTACATGGCATGGCTCCTTGTGAGGCCGGGACGGACCAGTCCGTCGCTCAGGCCGAGACGAGGTAGGAGAAGACGGACTCCAGGGACTCGTCCGAGGGGGACACCGTGAGCAGCCGGATGTCGTGGCTGCGGGCGATCCGCGGGAGTTCCCTGGTGAAGCGGCCGAAGTCGATGGCCTGGACGCGCAACGCCTTCTCGCTCCAGTCGAGTTCGATGCCGGCGGTCGAGTCGTCGGCGATCAGCGCCGCGGCGAGCGCGCGGTCGTCGGTGGAGCGGATGAGGTAACGGTGCGGACGGTCCGTCATCAGCCGGCGGATGCGCCGGAAGTCGCCGCTGGCCGCGTGCCGGCCGGCGACGATCACCTCGATGTGGGCGGCGAGCTGCTCGACCTCCTCCAGAATGTGCGAGGAGAACAGCACGGTCCGCCCGGCGGCGCCCATCTGCCGCAGCAGCTCCATGAGTTGCATGCGCTGGCGCGGGTCCATCCCGTTGAACGGCTCGTCCAGCAGCAGCACCGAGGGCTCGTGCACCAGCGCCGACGCCATCTTGACGCGCTGGCGCATGCCCTTGCTGTACGTGGAGATCTGCCGGTCGGCCGCGTACTCCATCTCCACCGTGGCCAGCGCACGGGCGCCGGCCGCGCCGGGGTCGTCCAGTCCGTGCAGCTCGGCGTTGGCGAGGACGAACTCGCGGCCGGTGAGGAAGTCGTACATCGCCTCCCGCTCGGGGACGATGCCCATCCGCCGGTAGATCGACTCGTTGCGCCAGATCTGCTCGCCGTCCAGGGTGACGGTGCCGACGGAAGGGGCGAGGAAGCCGCCCATCATGTTGATGAGGGTCGACTTGCCGGCACCGTTGGGTCCCAGCAGCCCGGTGACGCCCGGGCCGATCCGGACACTGACGTCGTTGACGGCGACGACGTTCCCGAACCAGCGGGAAGCGTGCTCGATGTCGATCGTGCTCACGGGGTCTCCATCCTGGCTGCCGGGCGAATCGTGCGGAAAGCCGTAGGGCTCGTGCGGCAACGCGGGCGGTGCGTACGGAAAGCCGTAGGGCTCGTGCGGCAACGCGGGCCGCTGGTGCGGGGGTCGGGCCGGTGGTTCACAGTCCGGCCTTCCGGTAGCGGGCGTTCAGCAGCAGGTACGAGCCCGCGATCACCGCGGCGATCACCAGCAGGTAGCAGATGCCCGCCGTGTTCGACGGCACGATGGAGCCCGGGAAGTCGGTGCTGCCGTCCAGGAACTTCGACTGGAAACCGTCCATCAGCGTGCCCGGCGAAGCCAGGCCGAGCCAGCTGACGGCCTCGCGCGAACCCTCGTCGTAGACGATGAACTGCATGATGGTGGTGGCGAAGTAGGGGATGGTCAGCACCCCGATGATCGCCGCGACACCGAAGCCGCGACGGGGCGTGACGGCAGCCACGAGCAGGCCGATACCGGCGTGCAGCACCGAGAAGACCAGCGCCATCACGAGACCGAGCGCGAAGCCCTTGGTCTGGTCGACGAAGCCCAGTTTGGCCAGCAGCCCGCCCACGTACATCACGAGCATCGGCGTACCGACGAAGATCAGCAACGCCACCGACATCGCCGAGTACTTGGCGATCACGTAGTCGGTACGCTCGATCGGGCGGGAGAAGTAGAGCGGAGTGGTGCGGAAGCGCAGATCGCGGGAGACCGACTGCGGCGCCATCGCCGCGACGTAGAGCCCGATCAGCGGCAGCATGATCAACGGGTAGGCGGTGTACTCCGCGGGCAGTTCCTTGGCGTCGGTCGCCACCGCGATCGCGACCATGATCAGCGAGGGCGCCAGCACCACGCCGAAGAGGACCATCGGCAAAACCTTCGACTTGGCCGAGCGGCCGAGTCCGTACGCTCCGCGCAGCGACTGCACGAAGAGCGAGCGCATGGCGTAGCCGCGCCCGAGGCGTTCGCCGTCGTACTTGCGGTAGCCGATGTTGTGGATGGACGCCGCGGGAGTCCGCGGCGGTGCGACGGGACCCGTCGCGGCGGTGCTGCCGGACGCGCCGGGGGTGGGGTCAGCGGACATGGCTGCCGCCTCCTTCCGTGTCGTCCCGGCCGCCGGACTCGGTGAGCCGGCCGGCGGCGGTCGGGCCGGCAGTGGGCTCGGTCGCGGCGGGGTCGGTTGTGGCGGGGTCCGTCGTGGCGGAGTCGGTTGCGGCGGGGTCCGTTGCGGATTGCGGATCGTCCTGGAAGACCTCGGCGATGCGGTGCCGTCGCTGTTCCATCCGTACGAGCCCCAGGCCGAGTTCGACGACCGTGTCGCGGACGATGTCGTACGTGCTCTCATCGGCGGCGTCGACCATCACCAGATGACCCGCGCCGGGCAGGGTCTGCTCGCCGGATCCGGGCGCCGCGACCCGCAGGCCGGCCGCGGTCAACGCCTCGCGGAGCGCGGCGGCGCCGTCGAGCCGGGCGGGCTGCTCGGAGTTCGCGGTGTGCTCGTGGGCCTCGGCATTCGCGGTGTGCTCGGCATTCGCGGTGTGCTCGGCATTCGCGGGCTGCTCGGCATTGGCGGGGGTCTCGTTGCTGCCGGCGGTCGCGGGGGTTTCGGCGTAGTCGGTCACCTCCACCGCCAGAGTCGCGGTGGCCTGGGTGAAGTCGGCGGTCGAGGAGGACCGCAGCAGTTTGCCGCCGTCGATGATGACGACGTGGTCGCAGGTGCGCTCCAACTCGCCGAGGAGGTGCGAGGTCACCAGCACCGAGATGCCGAAGTCGGTGTGGACGCGCCGGATCAGCCCGAGCATGTCGTCGCGGCCGACCGGGTCGAGGCCGTTGGTGGGCTCGTCGAGGAAGACCAGGTCGGGGTCGTGCACCAGCGCCTGGGCGAGCTTGACCCGCTGCTTCATACCGGTCGAGTAGCCACCGATGGGACGGTAGCGCTCCTCGTAGAGACCGACGTGCCGCAGGGTGTCCGCGGTGCGCTCGCGGGCAGCGGTGGGCGGCAGGCCCGACATCCGGGCCATGTGCACGACGAACTCCGTCGCCGACACGTCGGGTGGCAGGCAGTCGTGCTCCGGCATGTAGCCGACCCGCTCGCGGATACGGGCTCCGTCGACCCGTACGTCCATGCCGAGGACACTGGCGCTGCCCTCCGTGGCGGGCGCCAGCCCCAGCAAAATCTTGATCAGAGTGGATTTGCCGGCCCCGTTGGCTCCGACCAGACCGGTGACCCCCGGCGCAATGCCGAGGTTCAGCCGGTCCAGTGCGGTCACCCGTGGGTACCGCTTGCTGAGGCTTTCCGTCGCGATCACTGTCACGAGTTCGACGCTATGCCAGTACCCGGCCGTTGACGTCCGCCCCTGCGTCGGCTTTCTCGGCGCCGCAAGTCCGCCTCAGGTTGTAGGGGTTACCCCCTCCGGGACGCCCGTTGGTCGCCGACCTCCATGACGAAAGTCTCGACGGGGCAGGGGAGTTGACCGCCGGGGGCGCGGGCGGCGGGACGGGTGGGGTGTGAGGTTCTGGACGAGCCCGGGGTGGCGGGAGCGGTGGGGAGGGGAGGCGAGTCGGGAGGGATGGGGAGCCGGGAGCGGCTCCGGATGTGAACTTCGCTGCGGTGGCCGGTTTGGGGCGCCACGCCGCGTTCGGACGTGCGGCGCCAAGAAAGCCGACGCAGGGGCGGACGTCAACGGCCGGGTACTGGCATAGTGTCGAACTCGTGACCGGTGCGCGTCCGTTCGGCGTTGCGGTGCCGTCGGTGACGCGTGCTGTGCGGCGGGCAGGAGGGAAGCGCATGGGAAGCGGACTCGAAGGTGCGACCGGTCGGCGGCTGCGCACCGAGGAGGGCGTGGAGCTGGCGGTGCTGGAGCTGGGCGACCCCGCCCTGCCCACGGTGATGCTGGTGCACGGCTATCCGGACTCCAAGGAGGTCTGGAGCGAGGTGGCTCCGCGCCTCGCCGACCGCTTCCACGTGGTCCTCTACGACGTGCGCGGCAGCGGCTCCTCCACCGCGCCCGTGCCGCTGCGCGGCGGGTTCACCCTGGAGAAGCTCACCGACGACTTCCTCACCGTCGTGGACGCCGTCAGCCCCGACCACCCGGTGCATCTGGTCGGTCACGACTGGGGATCGGTCCAGGGCTGGGAGTTCGCCACCGTGCGCCGCACCGAGGGTCGGATCGCCTCCTTCACCTCGATCTCCGGGCCCTCGCTCGACCACTTCGGGCACTGGATCAAGAAGCGAGCCGCTCGGCCCACTCCCCGTCGCGCGGGCCAGCTCCTCGGTCAGACCGCCAAGTCCTGGTACGTCTACGCCCTCCACACCCCGGCCCTGCCGGAGCTGGCCTGGAAGGGCCCGTTGGGCAAGCGCTGGTGGCCCCGGCTGCTGGAGCGGATGGAGAAGCTGCCCACCGACGACTACCCCACCAAATCGCTGCCCACCGATGCCGCGCACGGCGCCTGGCTCTACCGGGACAACGTGCGCACCCGCCTCGCCCGGCCGCGCACCGACGCGTACGCCCACGTCCCCGTGCAGCTGATCACGCCCACCGAGGACGCCTTTCTCTCGCCGCGGCTCTACGACGATCTGGAGCTGTGGGTGCCCGAGCTCACCCGCCGCACGCTGCCGGCCAAGCACTGGGTTCCACGCACCCGTCCCGACCAACTCGCCGGGTGGATCGCGGAGTTCGCCGCCGCCCGGGAGGGTGGCAGGAAGTCGGAGCGGCAGGTCCTCGCCGCCGGCCCGCACGCGGACCGGTTCGCCGGGCAGCTGGTGCTGGTCACCGGCGCGGCCAGCGGCATCGGAGCGGCCACCGCGCTCGCCTTCGGCGCCGCCGGCGCAAGGGTCGTCGCGGTCGACCTCGACGAGCGGGGCGCGGCGAGCACCGCCGAGAAGGCGCGTGCGGCGGGTGCGAGCGAGGCGTGGTCCGAGGTGGTGGACGTCTCCGACGAGCAGGCCATGGAGAAGCTGGCCGCCCGGGTCGCGGCGGAGTACGGCGTGGTGGACGTCCTGGTCAACAACGCGGGAGTCGGCCTCGGCGGCGGCATCCTGGACACCACCACCGAGCAGTGGAAGAAGGTGCTGGACGTCAATCTGTGGGGAGTCATCCACGGCTGTCGGCTGTTCGGCCGTCAGATGGTCGAGCGCGGGCAGGGCGGCCACATCGTCAACACCGCCTCGGCAGCGGCGTATCTGCCCTCCCGGGCGCTCGGTGCGTACGGCACCTCCAAGGCTGCGGTGCTGATGCTCAGCGAGTCGCTGCGGGCGGAGTTGGCCGGCAGGGGTATCGGAGTCTCGGCGATCTGCCCCGGCGTGGTGAACACCAACATCACCCGTACCAGTACCTTCGCCGGCGCCGACCCGGGCGAGGAGCGGCGACGCCAGGAGAAGGCGGCCAAGCTGTACGCCCGCCGCGGGTACCCGCCGGAGAAGGTGGCCGCCGCCATCCTGCGAGCCGTGGTGCGGGACGAGGCAGTGGTGCCGGTCACCCCGGAGGCCCGGGCGGCCCGAGTGGTCGCCCGCCTCTCCCCGCGCGCACTCCGGGCGATGGCCAGACTGAAGCCTCCGGTCTGATCGTCCGGCCAGCCGGCAGCCAACGGCCCCAACTCCGCGTCTCCGGACGGCCGTACGAGCGGGCAGGCAGGCCTGGGCGGACCGGCCGGACGGGCTTCGGCGGACCGGGCAGGCACGGTCGGCGGACGCACGGGCGGGTGGAGGCGCATGTGGTTGGCCGGGCAGCGGCCGTGAACGCAGCTGTAGAGGTCGAGGCTGTGGGCCCGCCCGTCCCGGCGAGCGACCCCCTCCGGCGAGCGTCCCGCCTGCTGCGGGCCCCGCGGCGCGCTGTCCCGCGCACGCAGTCGGCGGCGCGGAGTCGCGGCGCGGAGTCGGTGACGCACAGTCGGCGGCGCGGAGTCGGCCGTACGTCGTCGGGTTGGTTCTTCTCCGGTGACGCTCGCCGGTCTCGCCCAGGCCCTGTCGTTCGGGTCCTCCGCCGGGCTCGCGACGCCCGGCGCCCGCATCCGACTCCGCCCCTGACCCGCCAAAGATCCAAACGGAAGACCTAGCCCAGGAGTTCTCGTGTCCCCCGATTCCCGTGCGCCGTACCGCATCGAGGGTCTGGCCCAGCACAGTGGCACCTCGGTGCGCACGATCCGCGCCTACCAGGACCGCGGGTTGCTGCCGAAGCCGGAGCGGCGCGGCCGGGCGAACGTCTACGACGACTCGCATCTCTCCCGGCTGCACCGGATCAGCGCTCTGCTGGAGCGCGGGTTCACGCTGGCGAGCATCAAGGAGCTGCTGGGAGCTTGGGATTCAGGAGTCGGGCTCGCCGGAGTCCTGGGCCTGGTGGCCGAAGTGGACGGGCCGTGGTCGGCCGAGTCCCCGACGGTGGTGACCCGGGCTGAGCTTGCCGACCGGTTCGGCGTGGCCGAGCGCGAGGAGTCTCGCCCGAAGCGGCCTGTCGGGGAGCCGAGTGAGCGGGGGCCTGAGCACGGAGGGCCGCGGGGCTGCCGGTCTGGGGCCATCGATGCCTCCGGTGAGGAGTCGACGGACGGAGAGCGAGAGGAGGCGGAAGGAGGAGAGCTGGACGAAGAGGCGTTGGCCGAGGCCGTCGAGCTGGGGGTGTTGATGCCGGTGCCCGGAAAAGCCGGCGTCTACCACGTCCCCAGCCCTCAGGAGCTGGCCGTCGCGACGGAACTGCACGCGGCGGGCGTGCCGTTGGGCGCGGTCACCGGGCATCTGCGCGAGCTGCGCGGGCAGATCGAGCACATCGCCGGGCGTTTTCTGGACCTCACCAACGCCCATGTGTTCGCCCGGTACCTCGACCACACCCCGTCGGATCACGAGGTCACCGAAGCGGCCGACCTCGTACGCCGGCTGCGCCCTTTGGCACAGCAGACCGTCGAAGCGGAACTGGCCCGAGCGATGAGCCAGTTGGCCTCCGAGCAGCTGCGCCAGCACCTGTCGGCGCTCCCCCTCACCGGCGAGCCCGTTCCCCGACCGACGGCAGGGGCACGCCCCTTCCCACTGTCGGCTTCGGCAGCGCCGGCCGCCGGTCACCGCGGCGTCGGCGCACCCGAGACCACTGTCGGAGCTGTCGGAGCTGCCGGAGCTGCCGGAGCTGTCGGAGCTGCCGGAGCTGTCGGAGCTGTCGGAGCTGTCGGCGAGCCGATAGCTCAGCAGCGCGGGACGCAGGACGGCGGGGAGGCCGTGGCCGCGGAGGCTTGCGCGACTTCCGGGCTGCCGGGGGAACCCGCCGTGCCCACCGGTCCCGCCGTGTCCGCCCTGTCTGCCGCACCCGCCGCCTCCACCAGATCCGCCGTGCCTGCCAGATCCGCCGTTCCTGCCGTGCCTGCCGTGTCCGTCGTGCTGCCGGAGGCGACCGTGGGCGCAGTGCGGCAGCTGGTTGGCGGCGACGAGGCAGGAGCCGAGGAACGCCTGTCGGCGTTCATCGCCGCTGCCGCCGAGCGCGAGGTGCAGGCACGCACACTCGACCGTCTCAGCAGACCCCCGGCTGACACCGCAGTGAACGTGCCCGCGAACGAGGGCGGAGAGTCCGGCAGTTGAACCGCGGGAGCAGTGGGTCCGTCGCACCGGGACATGAGCGGCGAGAGGCGGGAAGCCCCGGCACCGAAGTCGCCGGAACGCTCACTTCGCAGCGTAGACAGAGCTCAGGAGCGCGACCAGAGTAAGACCTTCAGTGCGTACACGTCCGTATGCGTTCAAGGGGGGATCCACCATGCGAAGACGTCAGTTCCTCACCGGTGTGGCGGGAGCTGCCGGTGCCGCCGGGATGACGTTGGGCTCGGTCGCGGCCAACCCGGCTCAGGCAAAGGCCCGTTCGTCCACCGGCTCGTCAGCAGCCTCGTCAACGAGCAGCGGTTGGACGGAGGTTGCAGTGCCGCCGGCCTCGGGCAGCGCCCGCCTGGAGTCGGTGGCGGCGCAGAGCGCGAGCCGCGCTTGGGCGGTCGGTTCCCAGCTCAGAGACGAGGGCGACAATCCGGCGGCACCGCTGGCGCTGGTCTGGGACGGCACCTCCTGGTCCGAGACGGACACCGGCCATCTGGGGCGCAACGGCGGCATACGCTCGGTCAGTTCCGCCGGCGGCGACAACGCCTGGGCGGTGAGCCACGGCCCGGACGGTGGCGGTCAGTTGCTCGGCTGGGACGGCACCACCTGGCAGCACACCCCGTACCCGGACGAGGGCCGCCCGGGCGGCGGGCTCAACGCCGTGCTCGCGGTGGCGGGCGGAGAGGCGTGGGCTGTCGGCTCGCGCGGCGAGGGCAGCGAGCCCGCACTGCTGCGGTGGAACGGCAGCGTCTGGCAGTGGACGGACCCGCTCCCCGCCGGGGTCAGCCCCAGCCTGCACGGTCTCAACCGCGCGCTGGACGGCAGTGTCTGGGTCTACGGCGCCGAAGCGGTCGTGCGTTGGGACGGCGGCTGGACACCGGTCGACTTCACCCCCTCCATACGTTCCGGCATCACCGGGCTGGTGCCCACCGCACCCGACGACGTCTGGTTGATCGGCTGGGCTTACGGAGTCGGCGGGCCGCCCGGCAAACCGCCCGCGCCTGTGCTCAGCCGCTACGACGGCACGGGCTGGTCCTCGCCGGACAAGCCCTTCAGCCCGGGCGCGCTGACCGCGATCACCGCGGACGGCCAGGGCGTCCCCGAGCTGCTCTGTGGTTGGGACTTCTGGGAGCAGACCAGCGCCCACTACGCCTGTTGGGAGCCCGCCGGCTCCGGCAGCGGCGCATGGGTCAGCGAGCGCGGACCGGACGCCGGCACCGGGAGCAGCGTCACCCAGAGCGCGCTGGCCGCCGTCCCGGGGACCACAGGCGGCTACTGGTCCGTCGGACACCTGGGCGACAACACCCCGCGGATCGAACGACGCAGCTGACCGACCCCGTCGCGGGCGTTCCGGAGCGATCGCGAGGGAACGCCCGCCGGTGAAGACATTCGTCGCCCGCCCGGCAGTCCCCGCCCGGTGCTCCCGCGCACCGACGCCTCCCCGCGTTCCTTCCCTCGGTCCGGGGGCAGGACCGCGGAGGGTCGCGCTCGCCCGGCGATGCCGCAACCGTCCGCAATTCGCTCGCGTCCGGCCGACGTGCGTACCACCATCGACAGATGGACCGGCACCAACCGCACCCCGCACCATCGACGTTCACCGCTCCGTCCCTCACCGCTCCGTCCCTCGCCGCGCCGCCGTTCACCGCTCCGTCCCTCGCCGCTCCGGCGTCCGCCGCTCCGGCGTGCGCCGCTCTGACAACCGAGCGCCTGCGGCTGCGTCCCTTCGTTTTCCGGGACGCGGAGGAGCTGTTCGCGCTGCACACCGACCCCGAGGTCATGCGCTACCTCGATGATGCGGAGCCCGCGACTCCGCAGACGATCGAGGAGCGCACCCTTCCGCACCTGATGCGCCACCACCACTGCGTGGGCGGTCAGGCCTACTTCGCGGCCGAGGAGTCGCAGAGCGGTCGCTTCATCGGCTGGTTCGAGCTGCGGCCGGTGAACGGGGGCGATGCGTCCGTTCTGGAGCTCGGCTACCGGCTCGGACGGGTTGCCTGGGGTCACGGTTACGCCACCGAGGGTTCAACCGCCTTGCTGCGCAGGGCGTTCACCGCGTCGGCCGCCGAAACGGTCGTCGCCGAGACGATGTCGGTCAACGCTCGTTCGCGCCGCGTGATGGAGAAGGTCGGGATGCGCCATGTGCGCACCTTCTTTCAGGAGTGGCCCCATCCGTTGCCGGGCTCCGAACACGGTGAGGTCGAGTACGCGATCAGCCGGGAGGAGTGGACGAGGACGCACCAGGCCCCCTCGGTGGCTCACGGGCACTCCTGAACGCGGTCACCCCTGAACGCGGTCACCCCTGAGCGCGGGCACTCCTGAACGCGGGCACTCCTGAACGCCCCGGCTCCCCGGTGCCGGTCGACCCTGCCGGAACCGACGCCCAGCCCGGG
The DNA here is from genome assembly GCF_018101125.2 of Streptomyces tardus. GTDB lineage: Bacteria > Actinomycetota > Actinomycetes > Streptomycetales > Streptomycetaceae > Streptomyces > Streptomyces tardus. The sequence continues at coordinate 2,075,101 of NZ_JAELVF020000001.1, forward strand.
CGCCCCAGCCCGACGCGCGCCTCGGACGCCCGCCCCGCGACCCGGAGTCCCGGCCGCCGCCCACGGCGGGTGTGCGGCGCCGGGCTCCTCCCGCGTCCACGACGAGTCCGCAACCGCCGAGACGCTCCAACCGGCTGGACTGGGTTGCCGCGAACCGGGTAGAAGCGCCGCGGAACAACTCCAAGGGCGGGTCGGCCGCGGGGAGGTACAGGAAATGCACAGCACACACCGAACGTTCAGTGGATGAGGACCCGGCACCCACTGCACCCGGCCGACCGCCGGAGCCTGCGCACCGGGCCGTTCCAGCCCGAGGCCCCGACCGGCGACGCGTACGGACACCACAGGTACGAGCGCGACAGGCGCGACAGGTACGAGCACGGCACCCACGGCGGCACGCACCACTCGTACGACGCCGTGCCCGGCCCGTCGGGCACGGGGCCCCGACTGCGGCAGGAGGACGGCTGACCGCCTCCCCACCGGCCGTACACGCTGATCAGAACCGCCCGCCCGCCGACCGCATCCGGGTGGACGTCGGAGCCGCCCCCCGGACTGCCGCCCCCACGCGTCGGTCCACGGGCCACACGGGCCCACGTCCGGCACGTGCTGATCGAGCCCGGCCCCGGTGACGTCCCGGACCAGCCGCCGCTCACCGGACACCGCACACCGCACACCGCACACCGCACACCGCACATCCGAACCACCCGCACACCCGAACCACCCGCACGCACACCCGCACACCCGCACACCGACGTCGATACATACCAACGGCAGAGCAGAGACTCACAGAGGGGGGCACGTGGAGCTACGACAGCTGAACGAGGAGCTGCTGCAGGAGTTGCAGGAGGCAGCCGTACGAGACGCGGACCCCGGTGAGGTGATGCCTCCGGTCGGAGGGCCGCCGGGTTGGACGAGACGGCGCCGCGAGGCGTTTGTGCAGTTCCACCGCGAACGGGCGCTGGCACCGGATCCGGTGGAGGTGACGTTCGCGATACTGCACGAGCACACGGTCGTCGGCGCCGCCCGTCTGGAGCGGTTGCCGGACGAGCCGGGCTCGGTGGAGCTCGGGGTGTGGCTGGGGCGTTCGGTGCGCGGTCGCGGCATGGCCCACAAGGTGCTGCTGGGGCTGATGGAGGAGGCTCGCTCACTGGGTTTCCGGCACGTGGTGGCCAGTACGACCACCGGCAACACGGCGGCGCAGCGGGCCCTCGCCGCACTCGGCGCGGATCTGACCCCGGTGGGCGCGACCACCGTCACGGCGATTCTGCTGCTCGTCCCCGCGGACACCTCGGCAGGCACCGCGAACGCCCGCTCCGCCGCCGGCACCGGCAGGGCCGCCGGGCTCCCGCCCCGCCAGGCGCCGGTGGCGCGGGCTACGGGCGGCCCAGGTCCCGGGAGATGCGGGAGAGCTGGTCCAGCCGCTGCTCCAGCGTGGGGTGCGAGGAGAGGAGCTTGCTGAAGGACTGGCCGGAGACCGCGGGGGCGAAGAAGAACGCGTTGAACGGCTCGGCCTGGCGCAGGTCCCGGGTCGGAATCTGCGACATCTGCCCGGTGATCTTCGTCAGCGCCGCGGCGAGCGCGGAGGGGCGGCCGGTCAGCAGGGCGGCGCCGCGGTCGGCGGACAGCTCGCGGTAGCGGGACAGCAGCCGGGTGAGCAGGAAGCTGATCACGTACACCACCACGCTCACCAGCGGAATGATCAGCGCCAGGATCGCGGTGTTGTTGTTCCGCCCGCCTCCGCGCATCATGCCGCTCCACAACGCCATCCGGGTGAGCGATCCGGCGAGCACTCCGAGGAACGACGCGAAGGTCATCACCGCGACGTCCCGGTGCGCGACGTGGGAGAGCTCGTGCGCCAGCACGCCGTCGAGCTCCTCGGGCTCCAGCCGGCGCAGCAGTCCCGTGGTGGCGCAGACCAGTGCCTTCTTCTGGTTGCGGCCGGTGGCGAACGCGTTCGGTACGTCGCTGTCGGCGATGGCCACTCGCGGCTTCGGCATGTCCGCGAGCGCGCACAGACGGTCGATGGCGCCGTGCAGCTCGGGTGCCTGCTCCGGGGTGACCTCGCGGGCGCCCATGCTGTACGCCGCGATCCGGTCGCTGAACCAGAACTGTGCGATGAACATGCCGCCGGTGAACAGCAGGATCAGCGGCCAGGCCTTGCCCAGCAGCGCGATCAGGACCCCCATGAAGGCCACGTACAGCAGGCCGATGAGGAACATCGTGAACACCATGCGGCGGGTCAGCCCTCGGTCGGGCGCGTACCGGGTCTGTGCCATCTGCGTCACCCCTTCACCTCTGGAGCGTAACGCGCCCGCACCCGGTGCACCCGCCCGCCTGTACGCACCGGAGACGCACCCTGCAGCGCCGGGAACGCGGCACCGGCACACAGCACATCGGCCGCGATACGGCCCGGTGCGCGATACGGCCCGGTGCGCGAGACGGCCGGTGCGCGAGACGGCCGGTGCGCGAGACGGCGCGTGCCCGGCCCGGCCCGCGGCCCGGTTCGCGGCGCGGCCCGGCGGCACGCCTCGGCGCGCTACATGCCCGGGGCGCCCCAGACCGGGAACCAGCGGCTCAGATCGTCCTCCATCGGCAGATCCTCACCGAGCGTCGACCGCATCTGGAGCTCCAGCGCGTTGTCGCGCTTCTCTCCGGGCGACGGCGCGAACGGGTAGAACGTGCCCCGCTTGTAGAGGTAGACCAGCGCCAGCGAGCGCTGCTCCTCGTCACGGAAGGTGATCAGCGAGCAGAGCAGCTGCGGTCCGAAGCCGCCGTCCTGGAGGAAGGTGTTGACCGCGTGCAGGTCGTTCACGAGCGCGGCCAACTCCCCCGACTGCTCGGGCTCGTGGCGGGAGACGACCCAGGTGTAACCGTAGGAGTCGCGGGTGAACTCGGCCTCGCCGAGCAGTCCTCGCACCTCGTCCTGGAGTCGGTTGAAGGCGCCGCCCTCGACTCCGGCGAAGCAGACCGAGCCCACTCCGGTCGGCTTGAAACCGGCTGCCGCCTCCAGCGTGATCGCCGCCGACGGCAGGGAGAAGAGCCGGTCGAGGTCGGGCCGTACGGGCTTCTTGCGGCCGAGAATCGCGTCGAGGAATCCCATGGCTGTCAGCTCCCGATCTGCTGGACACCGCGCGTCGCGATCTCCTCGAACACTCGCTCGTCGGCCTCGAACCGGGTGCCCGGCAGCGGCCAGTGCAGGATGATCTCGTCGAAACCCAGCTCGGCGTGGGCACCGGCGAAGTCGACGAAGGAATCCACCGACTCCAGCACCCGCTCGGGCACAAAGCCGGTCAACAGGGTGCGGCTGAGGGCGGCGGGGTCGCGGCCCTCCTTCTCGCAGGCGGTCGCGAGCCGTTCGAGCTGACCGCGCAGTGCCGCCCTCGACTCCTGCGCGCCGGCGTCCGGACCGATGCGCCCGTCGCCGGTGGTGACCCAGCCCTGGCCGTGGCGCGCGGCGAGCCGCATTCCTCGCGGGCCGGTCGCCGCCACGGTGAACGGCAGCCGCGGCAGTTGGACGCAGCCGGGGATGTTGCGCGCCTCGTGCACCGAGTAGTGCGCGCCGCGGTGCGTGGTCTCGTCCTCGGACAGCAGCCGGTCCAGCAGCGAGGTGAACTCGGCGAAGCGGTCTGCCCGCTCCTTCGGGGTCCAGGGCTCCTCGCCCTCGGGGAGCAGCGTCGTCGCGTCGAAACCGCTGCCGCCCGCTCCGATACCGAGCGTGACCCGGCCGGCCGAGATGTCGTCCAGGGTGAGGAGTTCCTTGGCCAGCGTCACCGGATGCCGGAAGTTCGGCGAGGTGACCATGGTGCCGAGGCGGATCCGGTCGGTGACGCCCGCAGCGGCGGTGAGCGTCGGCAGCGCGCCGAACCACGGGCCGTCGCGGAAGGGCATGCGCCAGGAGAGGTGGTCGTAGGTGTACGCGGTGTGAAAGCCGAGTTCCTCGGCGCGACGCCACCTCTCGCGCCCGCCCTCGTGCCACCGCCTGACCGGAAGGATCACCGTACTGAGCCGCATCCAGCCAACCTAACCCCTTTCGGTGGCGGTCAGTTCGGCACCCGGAGACAGTGGGCCGCAGCAACTCGACCGCACCGGAAGGGAGCATTCCCGGTCCGGAACGGGCAGACCAGTACGTGAGAAAGCGCTCAATCGGGCACGAGGGCGCACGAGTGTGCATGTGCTGCGCGAGGATGATGACCGTGACTCGACTCCCCGTTACTCACCGTGTACAGCGTCTTCCCCGACTCATCGCCACCGATCTTGACGGAACGTTGCTGCACGACGACAAGTCCGTCTCCGCCCGTACGGTCGCCGCGCTCGCCGCCGCGGAACGGGCCGGTGTGGAGGTCTTCTTCGTCACGGGACGGCCGGCGCGCTGGATGGACGTGGTCAGCGAGCACGTCCACGGTCACGGCCTGGCGATCTGCGCCAACGGCGCGGCGGTCGTCGACCTGCACGCCGGCCGCAGCCTGGTGAAGGTGCGGGAGCTGCCGGTGCCGACCGCCCGCGAGGTGGTGGCCGCTCTTCGGAGCGCGGCGCCCGGGGCGACCTTCGCACTCGAACGGACGAGCGGCATGACGTACGAGCCGCAGTACACGCCGTACTTCCACGGTGACGACGGGCCGGTCGCCACCGCCCCCATCGACAAGCTGCTCGCCTCGGACGCGCCCGTCGGGCAGCACGACGGACAGCCCGGCGGCGGGCAGTGCGGGGACCCGGTGCTCAAACTGCTGGTGCGGCACGCCGAGTTGTCGCCGGACGGGTTCCTGGAGCTGGCGAGAGCGGTGGCGGGCGATCTCGCGGAGATCACCCGATCGAGTCCCACCACACTGCTGGAGATCAGCGGCCGGGGAGTGAGCAAGGCCAGCACCCTGGCGCAGTGCTGCGCCGAGCGCGGCATCGAGCCCGAGGACGTCATCGCGTTCGGGGACATGCCGAACGATCTGGAGATGCTGAACTGGGCCGGTCGCTCCTACGCCATGTCCAACGCCCACCCCGCCGTGCTCGCCGCCACCAGCCACCGCACCGTCGGCAACAACGAGGACGGCGTGGCCGCCGTCATCGAACGCCTCCTGGCCGCCGACCTCCCGCGCTGACCCGCGCTGACCCGCGCTGACCCGCTCTGACCCGCGACGACCACCGCACAACCGGCGGGCGGCCGGCTCGGCTGTCGGCCCCACCTTCGACAGTGACGCCGGCGAAGCGGTGGCTGCGCCGGTGTCGGCGGGCGGACAGTCGCGGGGGAGCGGCCCGGGACGTGCCGCTCCACGGGGGCGCGAAGGGGCGCGGCATTGCCCGGCCCGCCCGCGCGTGGCTACGGTGCGGTGGTGAACATCGCCGGCGACAGGACGAGGCGAGCGAAGCCCGCCTTCGCCGCGCGAAGCAGGCTGGCCTTCGCCGCGCTGCTCGCCGCGCTGCTCGGCCTCGGCGTCGCGCCGCAGACGGCGTACGCCGCACAGACGGCCCTCGCCACAACCGCCTCCGCCTCCGCCTCCGCGCCTGCCTCGGCCGAACAGCACCTCGGCGGCGACGAGGGCCGGGCACAGGAGCGGGACCGCATTGAGCGGGACCGCATTGAGCGGGACAGCACCGGGCAGGAGCGGTCGGAGCGGCACAGCGAGCAGCTGCGGCACTCGCCGGTGGCGACGACGGTCCCCGGCACGCTGCCCTACGCCCCGCGCGAGCAGCACGGTCCCGGCGGTCCCGGCGGGCTGCTGCCGCCGGCCGCGCACCAGCACCTTCCGGCGCAGCCCGGCATCGCCGCGGAGGACGTGCCCTCGCTGCTGCCCGGTTCGGCAGGCGGCGCGCTGCCGGACGTACGCGGGCCTCCGGGAGCGCCCGGACACTGACCGAACCCCCGCCCTGCCAACCGGCCGGTCGTGGCGGCTCCGGGCGGTGCCCCGACCCCAGGACGTCACAACCGCCCTGGCCACCACCCCCGTTCGCCCTCTCCGAGGCCCCGGCCGAGCACCCGCGCCCACTGCGCGAGCGGCTCCACCGGGCCCGTGAGCAGAGGTTCCGAGTACGCGCGCGACACCCCGCGGGCACTCCGTCCGCAGTCGGGCCTACGAGCGCGCCGGCGTCACGCCCCGCACCGCCGGCCCGCGCCCGTACGCCGTACGCCCGTACGCCCGTACGCGGCGTACGCCCGATCCGGCTCCGGGCGCCGCGCACGGGAACCGCGCCGAACCCGAACCGGTGAGTGGCCGCCGCCTGATGGAGGCCCCGTATGTCTCGCCCCACCGTGGTGCGAGCAGTCGTCGCTGTCGTCGTACTGCTCGTCTCCGCGTTCCTCGTCCTCACCGGCTCGCCACGGCTCGGGCTCGACCTCCAGGGCGGCACCCGCCTGGTCGTCGAGACCCGGAGCACCAGTACCACCAAGGCCGACGCCGACACCACCGACCGCACGATGGAGGTGCTGCGCCATCGCGTCGACGCCCTCGGCGTCGCCGAACCGACCCTGACCCGCTCCGGCGAGAACCGGATCGTCGTGGAACTGCCCGATGTGCAGGACCCGCGCGAAGCCGTGAAGGTTCTCGGCCGCACCGCACAGCTCACCTTCCACCCCGTCGAAGGGCCCGGCTCCCCGAAGGACGCCGAGGACAAGTCCGCCGAGGCCGGCAAGGACGGAAAGGACGGCGGCGGCGAGGAGCCCGACGAGCGCAGGGACCAGTCCCGGGCCGGCTCCTTCCTCGACGAGTCGGGCCGGATGCTGAAGCTCGGCAAGGCGGAGATGACCGGCTCCACCGTCAAGGAGGCGGAGGCGCAGATCGACCAGCAGGGCGCCGCCGGCTGGTTCGTCGGGCTCGACTTCCACGGAGGCGGCAAGGACTGGGCCGCGTTGACCGGCAAGGCCGCCTGCCACCCGCCGGGCGACGACCGCCGCCGGGTGGCGATCGTCCTGGACCAGGAGGTCATCTCCTCGCCGCAGGTGGACCCGGGCGTGCGCTGCGGGTCCGGCATCTCGGGCGGATCAACCCAGATCACCGGCTCCTTCGGCCAACAGGAGGCCAAGGAACTGGCGTTGCTGATCAAGGGCGGCGCGCTGCCGGTACCGGTCGACCTGGTGGAGCAGCGCACGGTCGGCCCGACACTCGGCGCCGACGCGATCGAGGCGAGTGCCAAGGCGGCGGTGATCGGCGTCGTGCTGACCTCGCTCTTCGTCATCGTGATCTACCGGTTCTTCGGCGCGCTCGCCGCACTCGCGCTCGCCGCGTACGGGCTGATCTCCTACGCCGCGCTGCTGGCGCTCGGCGTCACCCTGACCCTCCCCGGGCTGGCCGGCTTCGTGCTGGCGATCGGAATGGCGGTGGACGCCAACGTCCTCGTCTTCGAACGCGCCAGAGAGGAGTACGCCGCCGGAACGGGCGGTCGGCGGAACAAACGCACCAAGCGCTCCCTGCGCACGGCCGTCACCGCCGGTTTCCGCAACGCCTTCAGCGCCATCGCGGACTCCAACATCACCACGCTGATCGCGGCCGGTCTGCTCTTCTTCCTCGCCTCGGGCCCGGTCAAGGGCTTCGGCGTCACGCTCGCCATCGGCGTACTGGCCTCGATGGTCTCCGCACTGGTCATCGCCCGTGCGCTGGCCGAGATCGCGAGCGAGCGCGACGCCCTGGTACGGCGTCCCCGGCTGAACGGCATCGCCTTCCCCGGACGCGTCCGCACCTGGCTGACGAAGCGCAAACCGGACGTGCTGCGCCGCACGCGGCTGCTGCTGACCGTCTCCGCCGTGGTCGTGATCGTCGCCGGTTCGGGGGTGGTGCTGCGCGGTCTGGAGTGGGGCGTCGAGTTCACCGGCGGCCGACTCACCGAGTACGCCACCGCACAACCCGTCGACGTGGAGGCGGCCCGCTCCGCGCTCGCCGACGCCGGCTTCGACGATGCGGAGGTCACCACCTCCGGCGACAGCGACCTCAGCGTCCGGATGGCTGATCTCAGCAACGAGGACGAGGCGAAGGTACGCGCGGCCCTGGCCGAGGAGGGCGGCGAGGTCACCAAGCTCAACGACGAACTCATCGGCCCCAGCCTCGGCGACGAGCTGCGCCGCAACGCGCTGATCGCCCTCGGGGTCGCCGTACTCGCCCAACTCGCCTATCTGGCCTTCCGGTTCCGCTGGACGTTCGGGGCGGGTTCGGTGGTGGCGATGACCCACGACGTGGTGGTGCTGCTCGGCGTGTTCGCCTGGCTGGGCAAACCGATCGACGGCATCTTCCTGGCCTCGCTGCTGACCGTCATCGGCTATTCGGTCAACGACTCGGTGGTGGTCTTCGACCGGGTGCGGGAGTTGTGGGGGGCCGCTCGCCGCAGCCCGTTCCCCGAAGTGGCGAACACCGCCGTGCTCCAGACCGTGCCACGCACCGTCAACACCGGGATGGGCGCGATCTTCATCCTGGGCACGCTGCTGGTGCTGGGCGGAGATTCGCTGGCCGACTTCGCGCTGGCACTGCTGATCGGCATCGTCGTGGGCACCTACTCCTCGGTCTTCACCGCCGTGCCGCTGGCGATCGAGCTGGAGGCCGCCCGTCGCAACGCACCTCCGCCGCGACCCGTCTCCCGCACCTCCGGCGCGGCCAAGGACCGTACCGCCGCACACAAGGCTCTGGACGACAACGGCGCCCGGGTGTAACCGAGTTGCGCACGTCCGCCCGGTCCCGCCAGGACCGGGCGGACGTCCCTCATGCGCGAGTCACCACACCGGGCGACCGGTCAACAGGGCTTCCCGCAAACCGAGTTCGACATACCGTCGCGTCGATATCGCGCCACAGCGCGGAGTTCACCGCCGACGGGCGCGGGTGCCGGGCGGTTCGCCGCCCACCCGGTCGCGGGTGCCGGGCTCGGCTCACCGGCCGCAACAGCCCGCGTCAGGCGGGCTTCGCCGCCGCGACCCGATCCGCGCCCGCCCCTCCGGACCGCTCGACACCGGACCGGTCACCGCCGGAACGCTCGACGCCGGGGCGTTCGCCGAGAGGCCGGCCGGCTGTGGTGAGCAGGGCGTCCTGTGCCCGTTCCCGCGCGAGCATCGTGGCGAACGCCCCGCGCCGGGCGAGGAGTTCGGCGTACGTGCCGCGTTCGGCGACCCGGCCGGACTCCAGCACCACGATCTCGTCCACCGCGTCGAGCCCTCGCAGGCGGTGCGTGATCAGCAGCGTCGTACGTCCCTCGGTGGCCGCGAGGAGGTCCGCGGCCAGTGCGTCGGCGGTCGCCAGATCGAGGTGCTCGGCCGGTTCGTCGAGCAGGAGCACCGGGAAGTCGGCGAGCAACGCCCTTGCGAGCGCAAGCCGCTGACGCTGACCGCCGGAGAGCCTGGCACCGTGTTCGCCGACCTCCGTGTCCAGGCCGTCCGGCAGCCCGTCCACCCACTCCAGCAGCCGCGCACCGGCGAGGGCGGACCGCAGCGCCGCCTCGTCGGCGTCGGGACGCGCAAGCCGCAGGTTCTCCCGCAGCGTGCTGTCGAAGAGGTGCGCGTCCTGCGCACAGAGCCCGATGCTCCGCCGCACCTCGTCGGAGTCCAGCCGCCGGGTGTCCCGGCCGCCGAGCAGCACCCGGCCCGCCGCCGGTTCGACGAACCGCAGCATGGCCTGGGCGAGCGTCGTCTTACCCGCGCCCGAACGCCCCACCACGGCCACTCTGCGCCCGGCGTCCAGCCGCAGGTCCACGTCCTCCAGGACGAGTTGGGCGGTGCCGGGGTGACGCACCGACAGTCCGCGCACCTCCACCGGGAACGGCGTCCCCGGGGCCGGCTCGGGCCGGGCAGGCTCCGCCACCGGTACGGGTGCGTCCAGCACCTCGTACACCCGCTGCGCGCTGCGGCGCACCCGTTGGCGGTGCTGTACGGCCTGCGGCAGGTCCAGCACCGCCTCGAACGCGGCCAGCGGCGTCAGTACGACCACCGCGAGCCACACCCCGGCCAACCGGCCGTCCGCCACCGCGGCGACGCCGACCAGCGCCGCCACCGCGACCGTCAACCCGGCGGTGAGCAGGATGAGTCCGCCCGCAAGCGCGGTGCCCGCCGCGGACCGCCGGGCCAGCCGTGTCAGCTCGGTGTCGCTCCCCCGGAGGGCGTCGAACCGATCGCCCAGCGCGCCCGCAACCGTCAACTCGCCCACGCCGGAGAGCAGATCGACGATCCGCACGTGCAACTCACCGCGCGCGGGGGCGAGTTGCGACTCGGTGCGCCCTGCGACCAGCACGGTCAGCAGCGGTACGGCGACTCCGGCGACCAGCAGGCCCACCGCCAGTACCGCGCCCGCCACGGGCAGCAGCCACGAGGTGAAGGCGACCGCCGCCAGCGAGACGCCGGCCGCCACCCAGGCCGGCAGCAGCCAGCGCAGGAAGTAGTCCTGGAAGTCGTCCACATCGCTCACCAACCGGGCCAGCAGATCGCCGCGCCGGCTCTCGCGCAGACCCGCCGGCGACAGCTTCTCCAGGCGCCGATGGACGCCGACCCGAAGATCGGCCAGCACCCTCAGCGCGGCGTCGTGGGAGACCAGGCGCTCCGCGTACCGGAAGACGGCCCGGCCGATGCCGAACGCCCGGGTCAGCGTCACCGCGACCAGCAGGTACAGGATCGGCGGCTGCTCGGAGGCGCGCGAGATCAGCCAGCCGGAGGTCGCCAGCAGCGCCACCGCGCTGCCCAGCGCCAGCGCGCCGAGCACCCCGGCCAGTACGAACCTGCCCCGCTGCCCGTGCCATCCGGCCCGTACCCGCCGCAGCGCCGGTTCCGAAGGCCGCGCCGCCGCCCCGCCACCCCGACGCACCGCCGCACCGCCCCGCTCGTCCGGCTCGCCCCGCTCGTCCGGCTCGCCCCGTTCGTCCGGCTCGCCCCGCTCGTCCGGCGCGCCCCGCTCGTCCGGCGCGCACGTCTCTGTCGCCGCGGACGCCTCCGCGGCAGGGCACGCCTCCACTCCAGCAGGCGTCTCCGTCGCCGCGCACATCCCGGCCGCCGCGCTCTCCCGTACGGCGGCGGGACCCCCGCCGGTGCGGTCGACCGCGGCGGCGTCCGCACCGGCGCGGACGGAGGAGATCGGCGAACCGGCCTCCGTGCGCGCGGCGGATTCCGCTGGAACGGGGTCCCCCGGCGCCGGGCGACGGGGCGGGCCCGGCAGCTCCACCACCCGGTCCGCCACCTCCAGCAGCGCGGGCCGGTGCACCACCAGCAGTACGGTGCGGCCGACGGCCAGCCGCCGCACCGCCGCCACCACCGACGCCTCGGTCTCGCCGTCCAGCGCGGCCGTCGGCTCGTCCAGCAGGAGTACGGGCCGGTCGGCGAGGAACGCCCTTGCCAGCGCGACACGTTGGCGCTGGCCGGCCGACAGCCCGGTGCCGCCCTCGCCGACCGTGCGGTCCGGCGACAGCTCCGGCGCCGCGGCGTCCCGCAGCGCGGCGCGCACCTGCTCCTCGTCGGCGTCGGGACGCGCAAGCCGGACGTTGTCGGCGACCGTTCCGGCGAAGAGCGTCGGATGCTGCGGCACCCACGCCACCCGGCGGTGCCAGCCCTCCCGCGAGAGTGCCGCGAGCGGCGTCCACTCGACCCCTGCGGCCACCCCGCCCGGCCCCGCCACCGACGTCGAGCCCGCACACTCCGGGCCCGGGCCCGGGCCCGTACCCGTGCCGCCCACCAGCACCCGACCCCCGGTCGGGCTCACGAAGCCCAGCACCGCACTCAGCACGGTCGACTTCCCCGCTCCCGACGGACCGGTCAGCGCCACCGTCTCGCCGGGCGCCACGGTGAACGACGCGTCGTACGGCGCCGGTTCGCCGCGACCGGGGCGGCGCACCGTCAGCCCCTGTACGGCGAGCGCGTACGGCCCGTTGCCCGCCACCCGGTGCCCGCCGTCCTCCGGCAGCGGCTCGGCGAGCACCTCGAAGACCTGCTCCGCTGCGGCCAGCCCCTCCGCCGCCGCGTGGTAGTGCGTGCCGACCTGCCGCAGCGGCAGATACGCCTCGGGCGCCAGGATCAGCACCACCAGGCCGGTGTAGAGGTCGAGTTGGCCGTGCACGAGCCGGGTGCCGATGCCCACCGCGACCAGCGCGACCGAGATCGTCGCGAGCAGTTCCAGGGCGAAGGAGGAGACGAAGGCCACCCGCAGCGTGCGCATCGTCGCCCGCCGGTACTCGCCGGTGATCCGCCGTACGCTCTCCGCCTGGGCCTTGGCGCGGCCGAACACCTTCAGCGTGGGCAGTCCCGCGACCACGTCGAGGAAGTGGTGCGAGAGCCGCGAGAGCATCCGCCACTGCCGGTCCATCCGCGCCCGGGTCGCCCAGCCGATCAGCACCATGAAGACCGGGATGAGCGGCAGCGTCAACGCGATCGTCAACGCGGCGATCCAGTCGGACCACACGATCCGGGCCAGTACCGCGACCGGTACCACCACCGCGAGCCCCAGTTGCGGCAGATAGCGACCGAAGTAGTCGTCCAGCGCGTCCACCCCGCGGGTGGCCAGCGCGGTCAGCTCACCGGTGCGCCGAGCGGCCGGGGCGCTCGGCCCCAGCGCCGCCGCCCGTTGCAGCAGCCGCATCCGCAGCTCCGACTTCACCGCCGCGCTCGACCGGTGCGCCGCCAGCCCGGTCAGCCAGCCGACCACTCCCCGGCCCACCGAGACGGCCGCCAGCAGCCCGAGCGGTCCGGTCAACTCGTCGGCGCCTGACCCCTGTTGGAAGGACCGTACGACCAGTTCGGCGATGAGCATCGCCTGCGCGACCACCAACCCTGACGTCAACAGACCCAGCGCCACGGAGGCGAGCAGAAAGCCGCGGGTGGCGCGCGCGTAGCGCAGCAGCCTCGGATCGACGGGACCCACGGCTCACTCCGCCGTCGTCTTCGGATGCACCGGCTCCGCGATGTGCTGCACACCGATGCGCTTGCGGAACACCCAGTACGTCCAGCCCTGGTAGAGCATCACCACCGGCGTCGCGATCGCGGCGCACCAGGTCATGATCCGCAGTGTGTACGGGCTGGAGGCAGCCCCCTCGACGGTCAGACTCCACTCCGCCCCCAGCGAGGACGGCATCACGTCGGGGAACAGCGCGAGAAAGAGCATTGCGGAGAACGCCGCGATCGCCACCCCGGACCAGCCGAACGACCAGCCCTCCCGGCCGCTGCCGTTGGCGATCAGCGCCGCCACCAGCGCACCCACCGAGACGGCCATGGCCACCGCGCTCGCCGTGCTGCCGCGCTCCGCCTGGGTCCAGCCGAGCGAGACCACCGCCAGCGCCGCGGCGGCAAGCCCCAGACCGCCGGCCGTGCGCCGTGCCCGCAGCCGGATCTCGCCGACCGTCTTGAGCGCGGCGAACACCGCTCCGTGGAAGGTGAAGAGCACCAGCGTCAGCACCCCGCCCAACAGCGCGTGCGGGCCGAGCAGTTCGAGCACGCTGCCCTCGATCTCACCGCTCTCGCCGATCGGTGTGCCGTGCACCAGGTTGGCGAAGACGACGCCCCACAGGAACGCGGGCCCGAGCGAGGTCCAGAAGATGGCCCGCTCCCAGTTGCGCTGCCAGCGCTCCTCGGGCCGCTTCGCCCGGTACTCGAAGGCGACGCCCCGCACGATCAGGCAGACCAGGATGACCAGCAGCGGCAGGTAGAAGCCGGAGAAGAGCGTCGCGTACCAGTCGGGGAACGCGGCGAAAGTGGCCCCGGCCGCGCTCAGCAGCCAGACCTCGTTGCCGTCCCAGACCGGGCCGATGGTGTTGATCAGCACCCGCTTCTCGCGGCGGTCGCGGGCGAGGAGCCCGGTGAGCACGCCGATGCCGAAGTCGAAGCCCTCCAGGAAGAAGTAGCCGGTCCACAACACGGCGATCAGCACGAACCACAGGTGGGGGAGTTCCATCACACACTCCAGAGCAGGTGGCGGGGCGCGGGCCGTCGTCCTCGACCCGGCGGATACGGGCGGCGGGCACCGGTGTGCGCCGCGGCGGGGGTCAGTACGAGAACGCCATGGGCCTGTCCTGCTGTTCGGGGTCGTGATGGTCCCCGCCGATCCGCTTGGGCGGGTTCAGATCCGCCTCCGTGAGCTCCGGCGGCCCGGCCTTGGCGTACTTCAGCAGCAGCTTGATCTCGACGACGGCCAGCACCCCGTAGAGCAGCGTGTAGATCGCCATCGAGGTGATCACCTCGCCCTGCGAGACCCCGGGGGAGACCGCCGAGGAGGTGGGCAGCACCCCGTACACCACCCAGGGCTGGCGGCCCATCTCGGTGAAGATCCAGCCCCAGGAGCTGGCGATCAGCGGAAAGCCGATGGTGAGGACGGCGAGCCGCCAGTACCAGCGCTCCAGCCGGCTGCCCAGTACCCGGCCGCGGGTGAGCGCGAGCCGGGGCACCTCGTCCTCGCCGGTGCGCAGTTCGGGCGCGAGCAGGAACCTGCGCCGCGTCAGCCAGAGTCCGAGCAGGCCGACGCCGAGCGAGGCCATGCCGAAGCCGATCATCCAGCGGAAGCCCCAGTAGGTGACGGCGATGTTCGGCCGGAAGTCGTCGATGCCGAACTTCTCGCCGTACTTCTCCTTCAGCTCCTCGTTGGTGTCGTTGATGCCGGGGACGGCCTCGTAGAAGTTGTCGTGGGCGAGGAAGGAGAGAATTCCGGGCAGCTCGATGGCGACCGTGTTGTGCCCCTTGTCGACGTCCCCGATCGCGAACAGCGAGAACGGCGCGGGCGCCTCGGTGTCCCACAGCGCCTCGGCAGCCGCCATCTTCATCGGCTGCTGCTCGTACATGATCTTGCCCAGCCGGTCGCCGCTGGCGGCGACGAGCAGCCCGGAGACCACCAGCGTCACCAGGCCCACCCGCAGCGAACTGCGCATCACCGGGACGTGGTTGCCGCGCATCAGATGCCAGGCCGCGATGCCGACCATGAAGGCGCCGCCCGCGAGGAAGGCCGCGGCGATGGTGTGGAAGAACTGCGCCACCGCGGTGTTCTGGGTCAGTACGGCGACGATGTCGGTCAGCTCCGCGCGCCCGCTCTCCTCGTCGATCCGGTAGCCGACCGGGTGCTGCATCCAGGAGTTGGCGGCCAGGATGAAGTACGCGGAGAGGATGGTGCCGATCGCGACCATCCAGATGCAGGCGAGGTGGATCCGCTGCGGCAGCCGGTCCCAGCCGAAGATCCACAGCCCGATGAAGGTCGATTCGAAGAAGAAGGCGATCAGCGCCTCGAAGGCGAGCGGCGCCCCGAAGACGTCGCCGACGAAGCGCGAGTAGTCGGACCAGTTCATGCCGAACTGGAACTCCTGCAGGATGCCGGTGACCACGCCCAGCGCGATGTTGATCAGGAAGAGCTTTCCCCAGAACTTCGTCGCCCTGAGGTACTTCTCCTTGCCCGTCCGCACCCAGGCGGTCTGGAGGCCGGCGGTGAGCGAGGCCAGCGAGATCGTGAGCGGCACGAAGAGGAAGTGGTAGACGGTCGTGATGCCGAACTGCCATCGCGCCAGGGTCTCCGGTGCCAGTGCGAGGTCCACGTCGCGTTCTCCTTCCGGATGCGCGGGTCCGTCGCCGGGCCCTTCGACATAGAGGATCTTCTTCCGCGAATACGGAGGAAGCCACCGCGCTTGTGAATGTGAATGCATTCACAAGACCCATTATGGCGCACCCTGCAACGATCTCCGAGGGAGGGTCGGCCCCGAGGTGAAAGCGCAGGTCGGAGCAGGCGCCCGAGCCGCCTTGAGGAAGATGTCGTTCGCCTCCCGCTCCCCGATCGTCACCCGCAGGCCCTCGCCCGGGAACGGCCGCAGAACGACGCCGGCGCGGTCCGCGGCCTCCCCGAACTCCACCGTGCGCTCGCCCAGCCGCAGCCAGACGAAGTTGGCCTGCGAGTCCGGAACGGTCCAGCCCTGTGCGGCCAACTCGGCCTGCACCCTGGTGCGTTCGGCGACCAGTCCGTCGACCCGCTCCAGCAGTGCGGCCTCGCTGCGCAACGAGGCGACGGCGGCGTTCTGTGCGATCTGGCTGACACCGAAGGGCACCGCGGTCTTGCGCAGCGCCGCCGCCACCGGCTCGTGCGCCACCGCGAAACCGACCCGCAGACCGGCCAGGCCGTACGCCTTGGAGAAGGTGCGCAGCACGCAGACGTTCGGCCGGTCGCGGTAGAGCTCGATGCCGTCCGGCACCTCCTCGTCGCGCACGAACTCCCGGTACGCCTCGTCGAGCACGACCAGCACCTCGGCGGGCACCCGGTCCAGGAAGCGCTCCAGTTCCGCACGGCGGATCGAGGCGCCGGTCGGGTTGTTGGGGTTGCAGACGAAGATCAGGCGGGTGCGGTCGGTGATCGCGGCGGCCATCGCGTCGAGGTCGTGCTCCTCGCCGGTGGTGAGCGGCACCTTGACCGAGGTGGCACCGGAGATCTGGGTGATGATCGGGTACGCCTCGAACGAGCGCCAGGCGTAGATCACCTCGTCACCGGGGCCCGCCGTGGCCTGGAGCAGTTGCTGGGCGACGCCCACCGATCCGGTGCCGGTCGCCAGGTGGGCCACCGGGACGTCGAAGCGCCGCGAGAGCTCCTCGAAGAGCTCGGTGCAGGCCATGTCCGGGTAGCGGTTGAAGCTGGACGCCGCCGCGACCGCCGACTCCAGCACGCCGGGCAGCGGAGGGTGCGGGTTCTCGTTGGAGGAGAGCTTGTATCCGACGGGCCCGCCCTCGCCCGCGTTCGCCGGCCGGCCGGGCCGGTACGTCGGCACGCCGTCGAGCGCCGCACGCAGCCTGGGCGTCGTGTCCGTCTTCTGGTCGGCCATCCCCATCCTCCTTGACAAGGCGTGCGGCGTGGGCGGCGTCTCTGCCTCCGCACGCGGTGCGCCGTCGTCCGACGTCGTTCGCAGTCGATTCCTATCCACCATAAGAGGAATAGGCGCGGCGGCGTACCCGTGCGGAGCACTCATCCCGGCACTGACCGGCCCGGTCGAAGACGGCGGGGGCGCCGCGTCGTCGTGGCACGCCGGAAAACATGTACGGACAACGCGCTCTCTCCGCACGGCGCACGCCGACGTACGCACGCCGGTAGCGCAATCCCTGGCGCTCGTCACCCGTGAAGGTGAGTTGAGACCTGTTCGCAACCTGCAGAGAACACGGGGAACCAAGCCCCGAAGGACCGCACAAATAATCTGTCGGACCGTCAACTGACGTAGTTTCCAAGGCAGTTCATCGTTTATGATCTTGCAGAATCGTGACTTTCGACCCTCCGTCGAGCGCTCCCGTCAACGTTCGGAGTCAGCTCTACTATCAGCACGCCATGACAGCAGCAGGGAAGCACCAGGTGAGCCGTTCCAGCGGCCGTCGGCTGGGGCGAGCCGGGATCCGAGACGTCGCCGCAGCCGCCGGCGTCTCCATCACTACGGTCTCCGACGCCCTCAACGGCAAGGGCAGACTGCCCGACGCCACGAGACGGCACGTCCGCGAAGTCGCCGACCGCCTCGGCTATCGACCCTCCGCCGCCGCCCGCACACTGCGCACCGGAAAGTCCGGCCTCATCGGGCTGACGGTGACCACCTACGGCGAAGAGCCCTTCACCTTCACCGAGTTCGCCTACTTCGCGGACATGGTCAGGGCCGCCACCTCCACCGCGCTCGCACGCGGTTACGCGCTGGTGATCCTGCCCGCGCCCGCACGCCAGCGCACCGTCGACGTCTGGTCGAACGTCGCGCTGGACGGCACCGTCGTCATCGACCCGGCAGACCACGACCCGGTCGTCACCGAGCTCGTCCAGCAGGGCATCCCGGTCGTCTCCGACGGCCGGCCGGCCGACTCGCTGCCCGTCACCGCCTGGGTCGACAACGACCACGAGGCGGCCGTCACCCACCTGTTGGACCACCTCGCCGAGTCCGGCGCCCGGCGCATCGGGCTGCTCACCGGCACCAGCACCGACACCTACACCCGGCTCTCCACCACCGCCTATCTGCGCTGGTGCGAGCGGGTCGGCCAGGATCCGGTCTACGAGGCCTACCCCGCGCACGACCCCCGCCAGGGCGCCGTCGCCGCCGACCGCCTGCTCGCCAGGCCGGACCGGCCCGACGCGGTGTACGGGCTCTTCGACCCCAACGGCACGGACCTGCTGGCCGCCGCCCGCCGCTACGGCCTGCGCGTGCCCGAGGACCTGCTGCTGGTGTGCTGCAGCGAGTCGACCGTCTACGCCGCGACCGAGCCCCCCATCACCACGCTCTCGCTCAAGCCCGGACGCATCGGGACCACCGTCGTGCAGCTGCTCATCGACGCGATCGAGGGCGAGGACTCGGGCCCCTTCGCGGAGGCCGGCGACAGCGCGACGACGGGCGACCCGCGGCAGCAGATCATGCCCACCGACCTGATCGTGCGGACCAGTTCGCAGCGCCGGACCAGGCGTACCACCGTCAGTGCGCCGAGGGCCCCGTCCGGCGATGACTGACCGGGCAGGGCGCGCCGCGGGCGACGTGCCCGACCGACGGAGGGCGGGATTCCGCCACCGCGGGTTCCCGTCGCACAAACGGAGAATTCAGGAGGAATTCGCGCACCCGGGTCGCGCCCGCTTCAATTGCCACCCCCTGGTGCGTCACAACTCCCGTCCCTCGTTCCTATGATGGGCGGACAGCATCCGCGTCGGACGCGGTCCACAGGACGTACCCAGGGTGCACAGCGGCGGAAAACGGTGGAGGGGTCGATGACTCAGGGGGCCGGTCAGGGACCCGATGGGTGGCAGCAGGTACACGCGAACACCGCACCGGGGGCTCCTGCCGGAGTGCCCGGAGGTCCGGTCGTCGCCGTGGCTGCCGCAGCCGTTCCGGAGCGGCCCGCGCCCGCGCCGCTCACCGCGGTACGGCTCACGCCCGTACCCGCCGCCGTCTCGCCGGTCCCCGGACCGGGGCCCGCCCCCGCCGCCTCGGCCGAGGGGCAGAGCAGCGCGCCCGGCCCGCTCTACGTCGTGGGCGACGTCCACGGCTACCTCGACGAGCTGAGGCGGGCGCTGCGCGAAGCCGGCCTGACCGACGCGGAGGACCACTGGGCGGCCGGCAAGGCACGACTGTGGTTCCTCGGGGACTTCACCGACCGCGGGCCCGACGGCATCGGCGTCATCGACCTGGTGATGCAGCTCTCCGCCGAGGCCGCTGCGACAGGGGGCTACTGCAAGGCGCTGCTCGGCAACCACGAGCTGCTGCTGCTCGGAGCCCGGCGCTTCGCGGACACCCCGATCAACTCCGGTGCGGGCACGGCCTCCTTCCAGGCCGCCTGGCTGCTCAACGGCGGCCAGCGCACCGACATGGAGAGGTTGCAGGAGCACCACATCCGCTGGATGTCCCGGCTCGACGCGATGGCGCTCGCCGACGAGCACCTGCTGATCCACTCCGACTGCTCGGCCTACCTCGACTACGGCGACACCATCGAGGAAGTGAACGACGCCATCACGGAGGCGCTGGACCAGCGCGACCCGGACATCACCTGGGACCTGTTCCGCAAGTTCACCAAGCGCTTCGCCTTCCGCGACGAGGAAGGGCCGCGGGCGGTCCGCGATCTGCTCGCCACCTACGGCGGCGCACGGATCGTGCACGGGCACAGCCCGATCCCGTACCTGCTCGGCGAGACCGCCACCGAGGAGGCGGAGAAGGACGAGGAGGGCGCCGTGCAGGTCCACGAACCGTACGTCTACGCCGACGGGCTCGCGATCGCCATGGACGGCGGCGTCACAATGGCCGGAAAGCTACTCATCGCGGAACTCCCTCTGCACGAACTCTCCACAGGTGTCGAGGAAACCGCTTGACCTGGCCATACAGTGGGCAAGCCACTTACGGGGAGTCAGCCGTTCGCGCCTTCACGGCGTGAGCAATTTCGACGACACCCTGTCACCCCGCGCGCGAAGCGATCTAACATCAGTCCAGCCGCCCGCGCGCTGTGCCACAGCCCACTGCCACAGCCGCCCGGCCCACCACCCCTGAGGTCGGGGGCCCGACACCCGACCCCACCGATTCCGGAGCCGACCCGCGCCCCGGTCCTACGGAGCATCGGGGGATGCACACATGAACAGCGCTCCGCACCTGCGCCTTGAGGACCGCCCCGAGTTCGAGCGAGTGCTCGACGAGGCGCTCCGCACCATGGCCAGGGCCGAAACCGACACCGCGCCGCCGCTCGCCACCGCCGACCTGCGCACTCTCGCGGTCGCCGACGCCGACGCGATCGCGGCCCACGCCTCCCAGGAGTACGGCGAGTTCGTCCGCGTGCGCGAGCTGCTGCGCCGTCCCGCCGGTACTGCCGCGCCGCCCTCCGGCACCTCTCCCTCCGGCACCTCCTCCGACCACGCCGATCCGTCCGGCGGCAACGCCCCCGGTGACGCGCCCGGGCCGGCCGACAGCCCCACGGACAGCACCGGCGCCGGTGTCTTCGTGGTGCTCTCCCTGCTGCTGCCAGTGCTCTCCGGCACGGCCGCGGTCATCTTCCTGCTCGTCGGCTACGCCCTCGGTGTGGTCTCACCCGAACCGGCGCTCGCCGTGGCGATGCGCAACGTCGGCTGGGTCTTCGCCGTGATCACCGTCGCGACCGGACTCGTCGGCGCCGTCAGCCTGTTGCTGTCCGCTTCCAGGAACGCACCAACCGCCAGGCGGGGGTCGAATTCCGGACGGAACGACGGCCCGTCCGACGAGATCACCGTCGCCCGCGCAGCATGGCGGCACGCGCTGCTCCAGCGCGGCATCCTGCCCTTCCTCCGAGACGCCCAGGAGCGTGCCGCAGAGGGCCGGGAGGGGTACCGCACCCCCGGCCCCCGACTTCCCGAGGACGACCACCGCACGCCCCGGCTCGGCTACTCCGGCCCGGACTTCTCCGCGCAGAAGTCCGGCGCGGCGCAGGAGAGCACCGTCGAGCGCAACCGCTTCTCCAGTCCCAAGTACGGGAGTTCACGTTTCTCCAGCCCCAAGTACTCGACGGACGGCCCGGCTTCGGGCGAGTCCGAGGGCGCGGGTTCCGGCGATGCCTCGGACTCGGGCTCGAAGAGCTCCGGGGGCCGCTTCTACAGCCCGAGCTACCAGAGCGGGTCCACGGACAGCTCCTCGGAGGGCCGCAAGTTCTCCAGCCCCGGCTTCAAATCCGGCTCCACGGGCCGTGACCGCGCCGAGGACGCCCGGGACGCCCGGGACGACGAGGATCCGGGCCCGGTGCCCGACGGGGACGACGCCCGCTCGCGCTAGCCCGCGCCACGTACGCCACGCAGCACGTACGCCACGCAGCACGTACGCCCTCCCGGCAGGTACGCCGTCGTTCCCGACACGTGGCGCGTGCGGCGCGCACGGCGTGCGGCGCGTGACCGGCACGCAGGTCGCGTACGGTGCGTCCCTCCTCGCTCGGAGGGCGTCCCGTGTGCGGGCCTCGCTCCGTACGGACACGTACGGAGTCGGGCGTACGCGCACCGACGCGCCGCCCGGCCGCGCCGCTCACGCGTTCGGGCGGCGGCGCGGTAGCGCAACCGCGGTCAGTCGGCGGGGAGTTCGGTGCCGCAGCGGGCGCAGAAACGCGCGGTTCGCTCGGTGGCCGGTCGGCCGCACTCCGGACACACCTGCTGGAGCAGGCAGGCCGCCTCGCCGCCCTCCTCCTCCACCCGGCCGCCGGAGGGCCGCCCGATGCTCATCCCGGGGCGGCGCCGGTGAACGGTGAAGTACGCCAGCCCTCCGCTCCCGGCGACCAGGGCGCGTTCCGTACCGTGGGCCAGCCAGGCGACCGCGCCTCGAGTCAGCGCCTGCTCGCCCTCGACGGTGGTGAGCCGGCCCTCGCCCTCGAAGACGACGAGCAGCACGTCCAGATCGGGTTCGGTGTGCGCGGCGACCTCGGCACCGGCGGGCAGCCGGATCAGGTTGGCGTCCAACTGCCGTTGCCGCACCGCGAGATTCCACAGGGCCCCGCCCTGCTGCTCCGCGGCCTCGGCCAGCAGCTCGGTCGCCTCGGTCAACACCCCGTACTGCGGCGGGTTCTGCACGATCCGCCCCTCCCCGTGCTCCTCGTCCCCACTGGGTATCAAACCCCGTGCGCGCGGGCCACGTTGACCCGCCTCTCCGACCGGTTCGTGACATCTCCCGCGCCCGTCCCGCCGCCTCCTCCGCACGCGTCGTGGCGGACGGCCGCCACGGACGGCCGGGCGGCGCGGCGCGACGACTCCGCCGCCCCATGTCGGTTACGTGGTCTCGGCGGATATCGTGCGAGATCTTCATGCGTCGCAGCTCCTGGGCACACGGAGCGCAATACCGACTCTGTGATCAGGCTGCTCATGCCGCCGCGTTCGTTCGCGTCTTCGCAGGCGCCCCTTGGACCACAACCACCAGAGGACTCGGTGTCACACCCGCAACCGCTTGCCCCTGAGGAGAAACTCGCCGACGCAAAGAGGCGGTTGGGCCTGCCACAGATCGTGGTGATCTGTGGCTCCACCCGTTTCATGCCCGAGATGGGCGAGGCCGATCTGCGGGAGACCGCAGCCGGAAAGATCGTCGTCAAGCCGGGCTGCGACCTGAAGTCGCCGCACGGCCTCTGGTCCGATCCGGCCGGGGCCGAGGCGCTGAAACTTCGACTCGACGATCTGCACCGGGCGAAGATCCGGCTCGCTGACGAGGCGCTCGTGGTCGGCGACTACATCGGAGACAGCACCCGAGCCGAAATTGCCTACGCCCGGTCGCTGGGCAAGCCCGTGCGGTTCACGCATCCCGAGGTTGACCCTGATGCCTGACCCGGCCCCCGCCTGGCCCTCTCGCGGATGGCTCCGGCAGGCCCCCCACTCGTGAGATGCGGTGTGACGCTCCAGCGTCGGGCGATCGGTCCACAGATCGACGAGGGCTGACCGACGGCACCCGCGGAATGCCGTCGGTCAGCCACGTTTGCTCCGGTCAGTCAGCCATCGGAAGGTAGACGCGGTTTCCGGACTCGTTGAACTCCCTCGACTTCTGCGCCATCCCGGCCTCGATCTCCGCCGCTCCCATGTCCGTTCCGTGGTCGCGGCGGATCTCGTGCGAGATCTTCATCGAGCAGAACTTCGGCCCGCACATGGAGCAGAAGTGCGCCGTCTTGGCCGGTTCGGCGGGCAGCGTCTCGTCGTGGAACTCCCGGGCCGTCTCCGGGTCGAGGGCCAGGTTGAACTGGTCCTCCCAACGGAACTCGAACCTCGCGTCGGAGAGCGCGTCGTCCCAACTCCGCGCGCCCGGGTGGCCCTTGGCCACATCGGCCGCGTGCGCGGCGATCCGGTACGTGATCACGCCGGTCTTGACGTCGTCCCGGTTCGGCAGGCCCAGATGCTCCTTGGGCGTGACGTAGCAGAGCATCGCCGTGCCCCACCAGCCGATCATCGCCGCACCGATGCCCGAGGTGATGTGGTCGTAGCCGGGCGCGATGTCGGTGGTCAGCGGGCCGAGCGTGTAGAAGGGCGCCTCGTCGCAGATCTCCTGCTGGAGGTCGATGTTCTCCTTGATCAGATGCATCGGGACGTGCCCGGGCCCCTCGACCATGGTCTGCACCTCGTGTTGCCGCGCGATCCCGGTCAGTTCACCGAGGGTCCTCAACTCGGCGAACTGCGCCTCGTCGTTGGCGTCCGCGACGGAGCCGGGCCGTAGCCCGTCGCCGAGCGAGAAGGTGACGTCGTAGCTGCGCAGGATCTCGCAGAGCTCCTCGAAGTGGGTGTAGAGGAAGCTCTCCCGGTGGTGCGCCAGGCACCAGGCGGCCATGATCGAGCCGCCGCGCGAGACGATGCCGGTGCGGCGGTTGGCCGTCAGCGGCACGTGGCGCAGCAGTACGCCCGCGTGAACGGTCATGTAGTCCACGCCCTGCTCACACTGCTCGATCACGGTGTCCCGGTAGACCTCCCAGTTCAGCTCCTCGGCCCGGCCCTCGACCTTCTCCAGCGCCTGGTAGAGCGGCACGGTGCCGATCGGCACCGGGGAGTTGCGCAGGATCCACTCGCGGGTGGTGTGGATGTTGCGGCCGGTGGAGAGGTCCATGACGGTGTCCGCGCCCCAGCGCGTCGCCCAGGTCATCTTCTCCACCTCCTCCTCGATGGAGGAGGTGACCGCCGAGTTGCCGATGTTGGCGTTGACCTTCACCAGGAACTTCCGGCCGATGATCATCGGCTCGATCTCCGGGTGGTTGATGTTGGCCGGCAGCACCGCCCGGCCGCGCGCGATCTCCTCGCGCACCGTTTCCGGCTCCAGGCCCTCCCGCAGCGCGACGTACTCCATCTCCGGAGTGACCTCGCCCCGCAGCGCGTACCCGAGTTGGGTCACCGCGGGGCGGCTCCCGTCGGCCGCGGTACGGGCGCGGCGCGGCAGCCGCGGGCGGCCGGGGAAGACCGCGTCCAGATTGCGCAGACCGCCGCGCGGGCTGGTGTGCTTGACGCCGTCGTCCTCGGGCCGCACCTCCCGGCCCGGGTACTCCTCGGTGTCACCGCGGGCGACGATCCAGTTCTCCCGCAGCGGGTCGAGCCCGCGGCGCACCTCGGTGTCGATGTCGGGATCGGTGTGCGCGCCCGAAGTGTCGTACAGCGTCACGTCCTTGCCGTTGGTCAGGTGCACCCGGCGGACCGGGACCCGGATGTCGGGGCGCGAACCGCTCAGATAGCCCTTGTGCCAGCCGATCTCGATCGGCTGCCCGGCCGTCTCGTCCTCACCCGGCCCTTGGGGCATGCGTGATTCCTGCATGGTCATGAGACCCACTCCCTACGCCGGCATTACCCGGTAACAGGTTCGGCGGTCGACGCAGCTGTGCCCGTACGCGCTCGTACGGAGGTCAGCGCCCTCTCAGCCCCGTGCTCGGAGCTCCCGCGATGTGCAAATGCACTCTCACGCTAGCGGTTCGACTTCCCACCACGCCAGGGGGCCTTGCGATGATCTGACCGTGAACCAGTCCCACAGCGAGCACGACGGTGACCGCCCCGGCCAGTGGCCCGGCGACGAGAACTCAGGTCAGGGCGGCGGTGCCGCCTGGGGACCCAGACCGCCGAAGCGACGGAGGACGGAGCCCGCGGACACGTCCGGGCCCGGCGACCCGGCCGCGCACGCGCATGCCCACGGACACGCGCACAGCCACGCGCACGCCCACGGACACGGACCGGCCGCGCCCGTCTCCCGTCATCTGCGGAAGGTCATCGCAGCCGTACTGGTCCCGTTCGCCGCCGTGGTCCTCGCCGGACTTGTCCTGATGTGGCCGGGCGGCGCGCCCGGAAGCGACGGCGGACGCAGCGGCGTCGGCTTCGACCGGCAGATGGAGCAGGCCAGGGTCGTACAGGTCCAGGAGGTCGACTGCGGGGACGTCAACGCCGAGGGCAGGCAGGAGGGCGACACCTCCGCGAAGGGCCTCTGCCGGCAGGCGACGATCAAGGTCACCTCGGGACCGCACGAGGGGCGGGAGTTCACCGAGGTCATCACGCCGGACGACACCCGCAGGCTCTCCACCGGCCAGGACGTGGTGGTCGCCCACGCACCGCAGGCGCCCGAGGAACTCCAGTACAGCGTCATCGACGTGGATCGCGACTTCCCGATGGTGCTGCTCGCGATCATCTTCGCGCTGGTGGTGGTCGGCGTCGGGCGGCTGCGCGGACTGCTGGCGCTCGTCGGCCTGGTGATCACCTTCGGGGTGCTGACCCTCTTCATCCTGCCGGGCATCCTCCAGGGCTCGAACCCGCTGGTGGTGGCGGTCATCGGCGGCAGCCTGATCATGCTCGTCACGCTCTACCTATGCCACGGGCTGACAGCGAGAACCTCGGTGGCGGTGCTGGGCACGCTGATCTCGCTGGTGCTGATCGGGCTGCTCGGCTCGCTCTTCATCGGCTGGGCGAACCTCTCCGGCAACACCGACGACCAGACCGCGCTCGTCCACAGCCTCTACCCCGACATCGAGATCCGCGGACTGCTGCTCGCGAGTGTGCTGATCGGTTCGCTCGGCGTGCTCGACGATGTGACGGTCACCCAGACCTCGGCGGTCTGGGAGCTCAAGGCGGCCGACCCGTCGGCGAGTTGGCGGCAGGTGTACCGCTCGGCGATGCGCATCGGCCGCGACCACATCGCCTCGGTCGTCAACACCCTCGTACTGGCCTACGCGGGCGCGGCGATGCCGCTGCTGCTGCTCTTCTCCATCGCCAAGGCGGACACCGCGACCGTGGCGACGAGCGAGCTGGTGGCGGAGGAGATCGTACGGACGCTGGTCGGCTCGATCGGTCTGGTCGCCTCCGTACCGGTCACCACGGTCCTGGCGGCGCTGGTCGTCTCGGCCGGCTTCGGCAGGGACGGCGAACCGCCGATCCGGCCGGCCGGCGGCGACGGGGCCGACGGCACGGGCGGTGGGCAGCCCGGCGACACCTGGGGCGGCGGCAGCGGCGGCGCGCGAGACGGGCACGGGCCGGGCAGCGGCGGTGCGAGCGACGGCAACGCCCCGGCCGGCGCGGGGACTTCGAGCGGGCCCGGATCGGTACGGGGCGGGCTCGGCGGCGGCAGCGGTCGCCGCAGACGCGCCAAACGGTGACGCGGCACGCGGAGACACGGCACGCGGAGACGCCGGCCGCGCATACGCCGGCCGCAGGCCCCGCACGCGGGAACGCGGCGGGGCGGGAACGCGGCGGACGGACAGCCCCGTGCCGCGTCTCCGCCGGCGCCCGTGGCGGGCGCCGGCGGGCGCGGGACGACAGCGGGCGGCGCGGCTCGGGTGACTTCCCGAACCGCACCGCCTGCTGATGAACCGTTACGGCATGCGCCCGCCGGCCAGAATCCGGTCCAGCTCGGCGTCGATGTCCTGCTGCGCCTCCTCGTGCCCGAGCGGCACCAGGCGGTCCGTACGGTCGAGGAACGCCACCAGCGGCGGCGCACTCACCCGGAAGACCGCGCGCTCCGAACCGGCGAACAGCTGGATGTGCAGATCCGCCAGTCGCTCGGCGCAGACCGGAGCGATGTGCACATCGCCCTCGCCCGAGGGATGGCTGATTCCGTCGACCAGCAGCTCCCGCCCGAACACCCAGCTCACCGGGGCGTCGCCCGGCAGGCAGAAGGTGAAGCGCACGGCGTACGGATCCTCTGTCTCGTAGACGAGATCGACCGGGATGAGGAAGGCGAGCTCCTCTGAGGCCAGGAAGCTCATCATGACCTGAGCCCGGACCGTGTCACCCATTGCGCTGCCCCCGATTTCTCGTACTCGGCCGTGATCGGTAGCTGTGGAACTCAGGTGAATCGTCTACGAAGATCCACAAACCCCACAATCCCGGATGCTTCAAAGTCACCCGTTTGACAACGGTGTTGGCACCGCTGGGGGCACGGCCGGCAGGTTCGGAGGCCTCAGTCGGTCCTTACCAGCTGCTGCTGGAGGAGGACGAGGTGAACTTGCGTACGAGGAAGACGAGTCCGGCGACGATCGCGGCGAAGAGCAGCACCTTGAAGAGCAGGGCGATCACCGTCGTCAGAATCCAGGTCACCACCTTGAAGACGAGGAGCGCGACGACGATGATCGCGACCCACTTCACCCACGAGGGGAGTCCGGCGAAGGTTCCTGTCGAGCTCATGGTGTCCTGCCTCCTGTTGCCGTGTGGCACGGCTCCTGGTGTTGCCTCTTGACTGCGTCGGCCGGGCGCCGTTCGCCTTGCCTTCTCGGCCGCCGCTTCGGTGGTCGGCCGCTGTGTCGCTGTGCCTTCGATGCTAAGCGGGACACCGGGGCGGACGGGAGGGCCCGCTGCCCCGGTCCTCCCCTGAACCGACCCTGAGGCGCCCCTGAGTTCGGCGCTCCGACCCGGGAGTGAGCACCCGGCCGCCGGACGGCGGTCTGCCGGTCGCCGCCGGACGGGCCCGCCGGGGCGGGACGGCCCGGGGCGGGACGGCGCCCCGACCGCACGGGAGCCGGCCGCGCAGGCGGGGATCAGGCGGGGATCAGCCGGGCGGGGAGAAGACCACCAGCACCCGCAGGTCCTCGCTGATGTGGTGGAAGCGGTGCGGCTGTCCGGCCGGCACGTAGACCACGCTCCCCCGCGCCACCGGGGTGGACTCCTCGCCGACAGTGATCACCGCCCGACCGCTGACGACGAAGTACACCTCGTCCTGGTCGTGCGGCTTCTGGGTGTCCTGCGCGGTGCGGTCGAGGGCGTAGAGCCCGACCGACATGTTCCGTTCCCGCAGAAACTGCAGGTACGCACCGTCGTTGGCGAGGCGCTCGGCCTCCAGTTCCTCCAGGCGAAACGCCTTCACCGGCGCCGCCCCCCTGCCCAGCACACGCCCGACTCTGAAACGATCTGCTGCATGAAGAGCTTCCTTCTCAAGACAATCGCCAACGCCGTCGCGCTCGCGGTGGCCGTGTGGCTGCTGGCCGACATCACCGTCTCCGGCGACACCTCCGGAGAGCGGACCATCACCCTCGTGCTGGTCGCGCTGATCTTCGGTGTCGTCAACGTCGTGGTCAAGCCCGTCGCCAAAGTGCTGTCCTTCCCTGTGCTCGTCCTCACACTGGGCCTCTTCGCCCTGGTGATCAACGCCCTGATGCTGCTGCTGACCTCCTGGCTGGCGGACAAGGTCGACGTCGGCTTCCACGTGGAGGGATTCGGCACCGCGCTGCTCGGCGGCCTGATCGTCTCCATCGTTTCCTGGGGCATGGAGATGGTGCTGCCCGACGGCAAGTGAGCCGGCGCCCGCCGCAGGCACACCACCGGGCGGCGTGCTCGTCGGCGCATCGCCGATGATGGGTGCATGGACGCATCGACCCCCCGTACCGACCGACCGGAACCCCCGTACCACGTCTGCTTCGTGTGCACGGGCAACATCTGCCGCTCGCCCCTCGCCGAGTCCGTCTTCCGCGCCAAGCTCGCGGAGGACGGGCTCGCGGACGAGGTCCGCGTCTCCAGCGCAGGCACCGGCGGTTGGCACACCGGCAGCGTCGCCGACCACCGGACCGTGGAGGTGCTGGAAGAGGCAGGCTACGAGTCCGCGCACAGCGCACAGCAGTTTCAGGCCGAGTGGTTCGACGGGCTCGATCTGGTGATCGCCCTCGACCTCGGCCACGAGCGGGATCTCAAGAACCTCGCCCCCACCGCCGCCGACGCGGCGAAGGTGCGGCTGCTTCGCTCCTACGATCCGAAGAGCGCGGGTTCGCCGGAAGTCGCGGATCCGTACTACGGCACCCGAGCGGATTTCGACATCGTGCTGGAGCAGGTCGAGGCCGCCGTCCCGGGACTGCTCCGGGCCGTGCACGAGGACCTCACCGGTCGCCGGGCCGCCGCCGGGAGCGCCACGGACGCGGCCGGGAAGCCCGGCGCGGGCGGGAAGGCCGGCGCGGCCGGGAAGGCCGTTGCGGACCGGGGCCCCGGGGTCGACGAGCGTCCCGGCGGGGCCGACGCCGGACGGATGGAGACCGCGCGATGAGCGGCACCACCGAGGACACCCCGTACGCCGCGACTCGCGCCCCGCAGCCCGCCGGGGAGGGCACCCGCGCGGTGCACGCCGGGCTGCCGGAGAGCGAGCCGTACGCCCCGCCCATGCCGGGCCCGGTGCTGACCTCGCACTTCCATCTGCCCGGCGATCCCGCCGAC
This sequence comes from Streptomyces tardus, assembly GCF_018101125.2. Taxonomy (GTDB): domain Bacteria; phylum Actinomycetota; class Actinomycetes; order Streptomycetales; family Streptomycetaceae; genus Streptomyces; species Streptomyces tardus. The sequence continues at coordinate 2,104,557 of NZ_JAELVF020000001.1, forward strand.
GCCCCCTACACGTACGGGCGCGACGGCAACCCGACCTGGACCGCGCTGGAGCGCGCGATCGGCGAGCTGGAGGCTCCCGGCGAGGACGTCGAAGTGCTCGCCTTCTCCTCGGGGATGGCGGCGATCTCCGCGGTGCTGCTCTCCCGGGTGCACCCCGGGGACACCGTGGTGCTGCCGGACGACGGGTACAACCTGCTCGGCCCGCTCGGCGAGCAACTGACCGCGCAGGGCGCGCACGTGCGGCGGGTGCCCACGCACGGTCCCGAGCTGCTCGCGGCCGTCGAGGGCGCCGCCCTGGTGTGGCTGGAGACCCCGTCCAACCCCGGTCTGGACGTGTGCGATCTGCGCGAGGTCGTCGAGGCGGCCCACCGCGCCGGCGCGCTCGTCGCGGTGGACAACACCCTGGCCACCCCGCTCGGCCAGCGCCCGCTGGAGCTGGGCGCCGACTACTCGGTGGCCAGCGGCACCAAGGCGCTCAACGGCCACGGGGACGTACTCCTGGGCTATGTCGCCTGCCGGGGCGGGGAGTTGGCCGCGCCGGTGCGACGCTGGCGGAAGCTCGTCGGAGCCGTCCCCGGCCCCATGGAGGCGTGGCTGGCCCACCGCAGTCTGGCGACGCTGCATCTGCGGGTCGCCCGGCAGCAGGAGAACGCCCTCGCCCTCGCGCGGGAGCTGCACGACTGGCCCGAGGTGAGCGTCGTGCGCTACCCCGGGCTGCCCGAGGACCCCTCGCACGAGGTGGCGGCACGGCAGATGCGGCGCTACGGCTGCGTGGTCTCCTTCACCCTGCCCGATCTCGGCTTCGCGGAACGGCTGTTGGGTGCGGCGCGCATTGTGGAGAGCGCCACCAGCTTCGGTGGCGTGCGCACCACCGCCGAGCGGCGCGGACGCTGGGGCGGCGACGACGTGCCCGACGGTTTCGTCCGGCTTTCGGCAGGTGTGGAGGACGCGGCCGATCTGATCGCCGATCTGCGGCAGGCCCGGGACAGCGCCCGGGAGGGCTGAGCACGGGGTCGGGAGGGGCGTCGGCGGAGTTGTCGGCGGGCGCGTCCGCGCGCCGGGCCGCGTCGTGCGGCGGGCGCGTCCCGGGCGCGGCTGAGGGCGGTCGGGGCCGGGTTCGGGCAGCAGAAAGGTTTCGACGCCGCCGGGGTGCGGCAGATTTCCAGGCATGGCGGCTGAACGTCCCGTGGTCAAACGCACTGCTCGCGCGATCCTGCTCGACGGCGGCGAGCTCCTGCTGATCAAGCGCACCAAGCCCGACCGACCGCCGTACTGGATCACTCCGGGCGGCGGCGTGGAGCCCTGCGACGAGAGCGTGGTCGCCGCACTGCACCGCGAGGTGGACGAGGAGCTCGGCGCCAAGGTGGGCGACGTGGTGCCGGCCTTCGTCGACACGGTGCCCTACTCGCTCGCCGACGACGGCGAACCGGCCGACGGCCGCCCGCTGCCGGCCGACGCCGTGAAGGTGCAGCACTTCTTCGTCTGCCGCCTGGAGTCGATGGACACCTCGCGGCGCCACGGCCCGGAGGTCGACGAGCCGCGCGGCTCCTACGAGATCGTCCGCATCCCGTTCACCCGCGAGGGCATCGCCTCGGTCGACGTCGTGCCCCCGACGCTCAGCGCGCATCTGCGCCGCAACATCGAGGGCGTACGGGCCCTGTTCGCCGACGACCTCGGCTGAGCGTCGGCACGATCGGGGCGGGCGGCACCGGTTTCCGGCTGTCCGCTGTCCGGCGCCGGCGCCGGCCGGCGATTCGGATGCGCCGACGACGCCGGCGGGCGGGGGCCGAGCAGCTGTCCGTCAGTCGGTGCGGGCGAACCAGCCCTCGAACTCGGCGTCGGCGCTCAGCTCCTCGCCGCCTCCGTCGACCGGGTCCGGCGGCTGCGGGTCGCGTACGGTCGCCGGCCCGCGGGCCTCGGCCTCGGCGAGCACCCGCTGCGCCTCCTCCCGCCAGTCCAACACCGGCTGCGGCGGCATCAGTTCACGGTTGCGGGCGACGGCGGCCGACTCGTCGACGTGCGCCGCCCGCTCCCGACGGCCGGGCAGCTCCTGCCGGGCGGGCCGGTCGGAAGGCGCCTGCCAGGCGGCGTGGTCCTGCCACACCGAAGGCACCGGGGCGGGAGCGAGGTGTTCCCTCGGCACGGGCAGGGCGGACTGTCCGGGGTGCGCGTCCCCGGCCTGGTTCCCACGGCCGAAGGACCGGTCGCCACTGGTGGGCAGCGGCAGCGGGGGAAGCGCGGGCAGGCCGGCGGGAGGCTCCTGCGGCCCCCGTACGCGAAGATCCCCGAGCCCGCTGCCGGACGTCCGCCCGGCCCCGGAACCGCTCGAAGGGTCGTGTTCCCGCGCCGTGCTCGGCCCGTGCTCCCACGATCGCCCCTGCACTCCGGGCTCGAGCTCCGGGCTCGGCGACTCGTGCGGGGCGGACCACGGTCCGGAACCGGCGGGCGGGCCCGACAGCTCGGCGGGCCCCGCCCGGCGCGAGTGCGCGGAGGGCTCCACGGGCGGCAACTCCCCGGCGTACGCCGGGGGTTCGGCCGCTGACGACCGCCGCTCCCGAGCGGGCGGGGGCGCGGCGGCGGGCATCGGCGGCGGTACGAGCGGTGCGCGCGGCTGCACCGGCGTACCCGCAGACTCCGCCGACTCCGCCGACCGCCCGAACCGCTCGACGCCGTACCGCCCGTCGGTGGGCCCGGTGCGCCCGTCGTCGGACCGGGTGCGGTCGTCGGTGGGCCCGGTGCGGGGGCGGGTGTTCGGAGCCGCGTCGGTGTCGGCGGACCACCCGGTGGTGGGCCGGTCGGCCGGCGGCGCGGGAACGTGGGGCGGTCCCGCGGCGCCCGTCCACTCGCGGCGCCGGACGCGTGCGGCGTTCTCGCCGAACGAACCGGCCGAGTTGCCGCCGCGGTCGTCCGGCCGCCCGGCCGGGAACGGCGGCGCCGGCGGGACGGCTGAGGACGGTGCCGAGGGGAACGCGCGTACCGGCCGCGACACGGGAGCCGGCGGGAATCCGGGCGCCGGCGGATTCCCGGCCGACGGAGCGGGGCCGGCCGAAGGCGACGGCGCCGCCGCCCAAGAACCCGAACCGGCTTCCGCCGTCCGCCCGGACGCTGGCCCGTACTCGGGCTCGGGCCCGTACTCGGAGGCGGCAATCGGCGCGGGCTCGGTGGCCGCCGCGGTCACCGGCGCCGGCGATCCGGCCGCCGACACCTGCGCCGACACTGCCGCCGACTCCTGCGCGGACACCGGGGCAGGCGCGCGCTCGGGCTTCGACGAGCTGCCGGCGGCTGTGCGGTCGCGGCTCACGCCGAAGAAGTCACCGCCCTTGCGTCCGGCGTCGTCGGTGCCCCAGTCCCTCGGGGTGCCCTTCGGCGCCTTCTGCAACTGCGGTATGTGCTTGGCGCAGTGGATGTACGCCTCTTCCACGGTGACCTGCACCCACAGCTCGGCGCGCCGACCGGGAACGGTCTCCACCGGCAGGTCCTGGTGCTGCTCGCGGAGTTCCGCGTCCGGCACGATCCGGGCCTTGCCGTTGATGTGCAGCCCGATCCTGGCTCGGAAGAAGTCCACCAGAATGATGCCCAGATGCGGGTTCTCCTCGATGTTTCCGAGGCTCGCGTGAACGCCGTTCCCGCGGTACTCGGGGAACACGAGTGTCTTTTTGTCGAGCACCCGCAGAAAGCCGGGCGGCCCGGCGCGGAAAGTGTTGTCGCATTCGCCCTCGGCGTCGGCCGTGGCCAGGAAGAACATCTCCTGCTCGCCGACGAACTCCCGCATGTTGGCGTTGAGATGGTCGAGCATCTGGGTGTCGTAGAAGCGGTCCGCCCGCTTGGTCGACCCGAGCCTTCGCTGGACCTCGTGTTCGCCGTCGCTGCCCGGCCGCTCCCGGGGCCGGTCGGCGGGCTCACGCACCGTTTCGGCCCCGTTCCGAGCGTGCGGTGCCGTTGCGCCCGCCCCGGGCTGCGGCGCGTGCGCCCCGGTGGGCGCCGGGTCGTACGCCCAGCTCGGCCGCCTCGCGTACGGTTCCGCCGGCGGCCCCGGGTACGGGCCGGTCAGCGGATCGGTCAGCGGATCGGTCAGCGGATCGCTGGGCGTACCTGCTCCCGGCGCCTCGTGCTGCGCCGGGAGCGGCCAGGCGGCCGGCCCCGAAGTGTCTTCCGGATGACGGTCGTCAGCCACGTCGTCTACCACTTCTCAATCTCCCGCGAAGGCCAGTTCGTCGAGTGCGTCGTGCCGTATCCGCTCCTGGGGGATACCGACGTCGCGCAGGGCGTCGATTCCGCTGCGGATCATGCCGGGTGGGCCCGAGACGTAGCCGTCGTGCCCGCTCCAGTGCCCCGAACCGCGAATCACGTCCGGCACCTGCCCGGTCAGCACGCTCGCGCGGACCGGGCAGCCGTCGCCGACCACGGGGTGCACGGAGAGCCACGAGTGCTCGGCCTCCAACTGCCGCATGGTTTCCAGGTCGTAGAGCTCGTGGGCGCTGCGCGCGCCGTAGAAGACGTCGAACAGCCGGCGCCTGCCGTACTCGGCGACTTCCTCGATCATCGCCTTGATCGGGGCGATGCCGGTTCCGCCGCCGAGGCAGAGCAGCCCGTTTTCGCTGCGGTGGTTGACGGTCATGGTGCCCGCGGGCCCGCCCAGCCGCACCACGTCGCCCGGCTGCGCGCGGTTGACCAGCGCACCGGAGACCCAGCCGGCGGGGACGGCCTTGACGTGCAGCGTGATCAGCCCGTCCGAGCGCGGTGCCCCCGCGAAGGAGTAGTGCCGCCAGACCCTGGGCCACCAGGGGGTCTCGATGCTGGTGTACTGGCCCGCGCGGAAGGCGTACGGCTGGTCGGTCCGCAGCGTGATGACCGCGGTGTCCGAGCTCCGCCGCTCGTGCGAGACCACCTCGGCCTGCCAACTGGCGGGCGCGCGCTGCTCGTCCACCGCCGCGGCGTCGATCATGATCTGCGAGATCAGCGTGTACGCCTTGACCCAGGCGGTCTCGGCCGCCGGCGACCAGGTGAAGTGGGCGAACCGCTCCAGCGCGCCGAGCAGGCACTCGCCGAGCACCGGATAGTACTCCGCCCTCGTGCCGTACTTCCGGTGGCCGCGGCCGAGGCCGGAGAGGTACGAGGTCAGTACGGCCGGGTTGCCGGCGTGGCGAGCCGTGGTCAGCAACGCCCGGAAGAGCCGGTCGCGTTGGGTGTCCATGGCGGCCGGGAAGAGATCGCGCAGCTGGGGGTTCCGGACGAAGAGCAGGGAGTAGAAATGGCTGGTGACCGCGTTGGCGACCGGTTCGATCTCGGCCAGCGTCTGCTGGATCAGCTCGATCTCTGCCGCGCTCGGCACTGCGACGGGCGGCAGCGGTACGGCCTCGACACCGTCGGCGGGGTGCGGTTCGGGCGTGGGAGTGAGCGGGCGCTCCCGAGTTCGGCCTGAATCCGTCGTTTGAGCGGCGGGTGCGGTGCGCGCGGCTCCCGAACCCGCGGGCGAGGGGCGGGCGGAGGCGGCGAACCAGCCACCCTCGTCACCGCTGCTGCCCCGCGTCGGTATGTCGTGATCCTCCGACATCGTGGTCATGCGCTGCCCTCGTCCCTTACATATGCGACCGGTTCTGCACACAGGAGTGACGAAAGTGTGTGCGGTAGTTCCCAATCTCTTCTCAGCTGGAGTGCCGTGCATTTGTCCGGGCAGGGACGGCTGCTCTTCTCACAATGCGCGGCACGATGCGTCGTCGACCATACCGCCAGCAGAACCGCACACAAGTGCCGCAGGAAGAAATCTCCACGAACCCGGAATCAGCCAGTCCACGCTGCGGTACGGTAACCCAGCGCATCCCGAGGAAAGTTCACAAGAACGACAACAGCGGACAAGAGGCACAAGCATCCGCTCCGTCACTCCCGGACACCTGCGCGTACGGCGAACGACCGCACGGTTCCTCGGCGCCGTGGCCACCGGGAAGGTGCTCGCGACGGCGACTTAGGGTTTCCGACATGAGCGACTTCATCTTCCGTCGGGCGATGGAACAGGACATCGAGGCCATAGTGGCGATGCTCGCCGACGATCCGCTGGGCGCCACCCGCGAGAGCCCGAACGAACTCGGCCCGTACCGTACGGCGTTCGCGGCGATCGACGCCGACCCCCAGCAGCTGCTCGCCGTGGCCGAGCGCGACGGCCGGGTGGTCGGCACCATGCAGCTGACCTTCGTACCCGGCCTCTCCCGCAAGGGACTCACCCGCGCACTGATCGAAGGCGTCCGGGTGCACAGCGACGAGCGCGGCTCGGGCCTCGGCACCGAGCTGACCAACTGGGCGGTGGACCAGGCCCGTTCGCGCGGGTGCTCGCTGGTGCAGCTCACCTCGGACAGGACCCGGGTGGACGCGCACCGCTTCTACGAGCGGCTCGGCTTCGAGGCGACCCACCTGGGCTTCAAACTCCCCCTGGACTAAGGCCCGTTGCGCCGTGCCGGCACGCGGCGGCGCACACGACGCACGCCGGCGGTCCGAGCGCGGACCGAGCGCGGACCGGGCAGCAGACCGGACGCGGGCCGGGCAGCGGCCCGCAGACGGAACAACCGGCCGCGGACGGACAGCGGCCGGAGGGGGACTGACAGCGGGCCGGGCGGGTGTTCTGCACACCCGCCCGGCCCGCTGTCGTCAACAGGTCGCGCTCCGGGGCCGCGCGGGGCACTGCCCCGACGGCCACTCGCGGCTAATCGTCCTGGCTTCGCGAGCCCCCGAAGAGCGTGCCGCCGCGTTGGCCGTTGGAGGCCCCGACGTCGGTACCACCGTCCTGGCCGCCGTCCTGGCCGCCGTCCTGACCGCCGTCCGGCCCCTCGTTGGTACCGCCGGCATCGTCCTCGTCGCAGTCCGGCTCCCAGGGGAGACAGGGCGTCGCGGGGTCGCTGGGCGAGGGGCTCTCGGACGGCTCGGACGGCTCGTCCGAGGGCTCCTCCTCGGACTCGGTCGGGTCGGGCGTCGGATCGGGGGTCGGATCGGGTGACGGGCTCGGGGACGGTACGCCCTCGCTGTCCTCGACGTTGTCGATCGGGCTCGGCTGCGGGAACTCCTCCGCCTCCTTGCCCTTGAGCGCCGCCGTCATGTACTCGGTCCACACCTCGGTGGGCAGGGCACCACCGTTGATCGCCTCGAAGCCGCCGACCCCGCGCATGGACAGCGGGGTGCCGTCCTTGGGGTCGGAGCGGAACATCGCGACGGAGGTGGAGAGCTGCGGCGTGTAACCGACCCACCAGGCCGACTCGTTGCGGTCGGTGGTGCCGGTCTTGCCGGCCGCCGGGCGGCCGAGCGCCCTGGCCGCCTTGCCGGAGCCCTCCTCGCCCTCGATGACGTCCTGGAGCACGTCGGTGACGGTGTCCGCGACGTTGGAGTCGATGGCGCTGCGCTTGGTCGGCTTGTCGAAGCCCTCCAGCTCCTCGCTCTCGCTGACCACCCGGGTCACCGAGTACGGCTCGGTCTGGGTGCCGGAAGCGGCGAAGGTGGCGTACGCATCGGCCATCCGGATCGCGCTCGGGGTCGAAGTGCCCAGCGCGAAGGAGGGGTTGAGGTGCGGGTTGGTGCTCTCCTTCTTGATGCCGGCGGCCATCGCGGTGTCTCTGACCTCCGCCATGCCGGCGTCCATGCCGAGCTGGACGAAGGGGGTGTTGGCCGAGACCTCCATGGCCTTGCGCAGCGAGATCGGTCCCCAGTCCTTGTCGTTCATGTTGACCTGGCGGAACTTCTCGTTCTTGCTGTCGAGGTACTCCGAGCCGTCCTGGTTCTTGATGGTGATCTTGTTGTCGCCGTTGTACTTGCTCTCCGGCGAGATCCCCTGGCCCTGGCTCTTGGCGGTGCCGTTCTCCATCGCCGCCGCCAGCACGAACGGCTTCCAGGTCGAACCGACCGGTACACCGAGAGTGTTGGCGTTGTTGGCGTAGTGGCCCTTGTCGAAGCCCTCACCGCCGTAGACGGCGATGATTCTGCCGTCTCCCGGCACCACCGAGGCGGCACCGAACTGGACATGCTTGTCCACGTCCCGCTTGTCGGTGTCCAGGTTCTCCTTGCGGACCCGCTTGACCGACTTCTCCAGCTGCCCGACCTTCTTCTTGTCGAAGGTCGTGTAGATCTTGTAACCGCCGCGGTCGAAGCGCTCCTTGGTGATGCTGGTCTTGTTGAGCACCTCGGCGCGGGCGATGTCCATGAGGTAGCCGACCTGGCCGACCTTGCCGCTCTGGTCCTGCCGCTGCTGCGGCTCGGGGAACTCGGTGTACTTCTCCCGATCCGACTTGGTCATCGCGCCGGTCTCGACCTGGCGGTCCAGCACCCACTTCCAACGGGCCTCGGCCCGCTTGCGGTTCTCCTTGGCCGAGCTGTTGGGCCCGACGCCGCCGTGCGGATCGTAGAGGTCGGCGCCCTTGAGCACGGTGGTCAGCAGAGCCGACTCGTCCGGCTCCAGGTCCACCGCGTCCTTGCCGTAGTACGCCTGAGCCGCGGCCTGGATGCCGTACGCGTGGCGCCCGTAGTAGCTGGTGTTGAGATAGCCCTGAAGGATCTCGTCCTTGCTCAGCTCGGTGCCGGCCTTGATGGAGATGAACAGCTCGCTCACCTTGCGGCTGATCGTCTGCTCCTGGCTCAGCATGGAGTTCTTGACGAACTGCTGGGTGATCGTCGAACCGCCCTGGGTCTCCTTGCCCCTGGCCATGTTGAACACGGCGCGGGCGATGCCCTTGGGGTCGATGCCCGGGTCGTCGTAGAACGTCTGGTTCTCGGCGGCGATCACGGCGCTCTGCATCGACTTCGGGATCTCGCCGATATCGACGTTCTGCCGGTTCGTCTCGCCCTCACGACCCAGGATCTGGTCGTTCGCCCAGTAGTAGACGTTGTTCTGGGCCTTGGCCGCCTCGGTCTCGTCGGGGACGTCGACCCAGGCGTAGCCGATGCCCGCGGCACCGAGCAGCAGGGCGACGAAGCCGATACACATGGCCATGACCTGTTTCCAGGACGGCAGCCAGCGCCGCACCCCCGACTTGCCCGCACGCGGATAGTCGATCAGACGCTTCCTGCCGGACGCTGCCGGCGGTTCGGCCCTGCGGCCACGGCGCCCACCGGCCGCGGCAGTCGAGGCGGGCGCGGAAGCGTTCTCGGCGCTCTCGGCTCCGCGGCGGCGACCGCGCTGCGCGGCTCTGCGCGCCTCGGCTCTGCCGCCGACGGGGCGCCCCTCCGGCGCCGCACCGTACGAACTGGTGGTGGCGCCCTGGGGCGGTGTCCCGCCCGGGGGCGGTGTGCCGCCCGGGGCTGGTGTCCCGCCCCGGGGTGGTGTCGCACGCCTGCCGCCGGACGGCGGCTGCACGGCACGACGACCGCGCTGCGGCGGTTTGCGACGGTGCTCGCTCATGGGAAAAGCTACTCCTCGGTCAGGCACCCACGCCTGAAGGCGGCAGTGTACTTCCGGCCCCCCGAAGTGCGACCCACCAGGTGAAGAGGGCGCACTACATCCAGGACGACGACGCGTGGGGACGCCGATCGGTTCCCGGTGGTGTTCTGCACAGCGTCAGGTTACGCACGTACAGAAGATGCTCAACAGGTCATCCCTTATCAAACAGGGCAGTTGGGGCCTGGCGATTCCGTGATCTGAATCCCTTTCGCCGATCCCGACCTTGCCGACCGTGTCCCTGCGCCCTATCGTCTGGATGTATCGAGTCGATACATCAACTCGGCATAGGGCACACGGCGGACACAGGTCGCAGGTGGTCATCACCACGACCGGCGGTCCACCGCACACGGACAGCGACAGCGGAAGGGATGGGTCGACCTCGATGAGCAGACGGTCGGGCGTCCTGGAGTTCGCCGTTCTCGGTCTGCTGCGTGAGTCCCCCATGCACGGGTACGAGCTGCGCAAGCGACTCAACACTTCGCTGGGCGTCTTCCGGGCGTTCAGCTACGGCACCCTCTACCCCTGCCTCAAGGCACTGCTTCAGCAGGGGTGGATCGCCGAGGAGCCGGGTAGCGCGACTACCGAGCCCCTCACCGCACAGCTCACCGGTCGCCGGGCGAAGATCGTGTACGCGATCACCGCCGAAGGCAAGGACCACTTCGAGGAGTTGCTCGCCCAGACAGGTCCCGACACCTGGGAGGACGAGCACTTCGGCGTGCGTTTCGCCTTCTTCGGCCAGACCTCGCGGGACGTACGGATGCGGGTCCTGGAAGGACGTCGCAGCCGCCTGGAGGAGCGCCTGGACAAGATGCGCGCCTCGCTGGCACGCACCAGGGAGCGTCTGGACGACTACACCCTCGAGTTGCAGCGACACGGCATGGAGTCCGTGGAGCGTGAGGTCCGCTGGCTCAACGAGCTCATCGAGAGCGAGCGGGCCGGGCGCGACAAGCGGGACCAGTCCCCGCCCGAAAGAGCCTCCTCGCAGGAGGCCCGGGCCGAGGACGGACCCGCCGAAGGTCGGCGTCAGTCAGAGAACACGGGCGGGCTGCCCCGGCATCGGGGTAGTGCCCGGCCGGACTCGTCCGAGGACATCAAGTAGGGACTCCGCGTCCGCGGGTCTTCTCCGAGAACGAACAGGGAGCAACCGGAATGGGTTCGGTTCGCGTAGCCATCGCCGGCGTGGGCAACTGCGCCGCCTCGCTTGTGCAGGGCGTCGAGTACTACAAGGACGCCGCCGCGGACAGCCGCGTCCCGGGTCTGATGCACGTTCAGTTCGGCGACTACCACGTCAAGGACGTCGAGTTCGTCGCCGCCTTCGACGTGGACGGCAAGAAGGTGGGCCTCGATCTCGCGGACGCCATCGGCGCCAGCGAGAACAACACCATCAAGATCTGCGACGTGCCGCCGAGCGGTGTCACCGTCCAGCGCGCCGAGACCCACGACGGCCTCGGCAAGTACTACCGCGAGACCATCGAGGAGTCCGACGCCGAGCCGGTGGACGTCGTCCAGGCACTCAGGGACGCGCGGGCCGACGTGCTCGTCTGCTACCTGCCGGTCGGCTCCCAGAGCGCCGTCGAGTACTACGCGCAGATCGCCCTCGACGCCGGTGTCGCCTTCGTCAACGCGCTCCCGGTCTTCATCGCCGGCACCAAGGAGTGGGCGGACAAGTTCACCGCGGCCGGTGTGCCGATCGTCGGCGACGACATCAAGTCCCAGGTCGGCGCGACCATCACGCACCGCGTGATGGCGAAGCTGTTCGAGGACCGCGGCGTCGTCCTGGACCGCACGATGCAGCTGAACGTCGGCGGCAACATGGACTTCAAGAACATGCTGGAGCGGGAGCGGCTGGAGTCCAAGAAGATCTCCAAGACCCAGGCCGTCACCTCCCAGATCCGTGACCGCGAGCTCGGTGCGGACAACGTCCACATCGGCCCCTCGGACTACGTGGCCTGGCTGGACGACCGCAAGTGGGCCTACGTCCGCCTCGAGGGCCGTGCCTTCGGCGACGTCCCGCTGAACCTGGAGTACAAGCTGGAGGTCTGGGACTCCCCGAACTCCGCCGGTGTCATCATCGACGCCGTCCGCGCGGCGAAGATCGCGATGGACCGCGGTATCGGTGGCCCGATCCTCTCGGCCTCCTCGTACTTCATGAAGTCCCCGCCCGTGCAGTACTTCGACGACGAGGCGCAGGCCAACGTCGAGAAGTTCATCAAGGGCGAGGTCGAGCGCTGATCCGTCCGCGCACCTGCGGCGGATGACCGCCGCCGGACGCAACCGAGTGGGGCCCTTCCTCGCCGAGATCCTGAGAGATCGACGCGAGGAAGGGCCCCAATCGTGTGCCGGCGTTCGGCGTTGACGGCTCAACTCGGGCCGGGGGTGCGGGGGTTCCGCGGGCGGCTCGTTTCACGTGAAACAGGCCGGGGGAGCGTCAGCGCTCAACCAGCCGGTCGAACTGGGTCGTTGTGTGCCGCAGATGCGCGGTGAGCTCGTCGCCCACCCGCGGTTCGGGTGCGTCCGAGGGCACGAAGAGAATCGACACCTGCATGTGCGGCGGTTCGGCGAACCAGCGCTGCTTGCCCCCCCAGACGAAGGGGGAGAGGTTGCGGTTCACCGTGGCGAGCCCGGCGCGCGCGACGCCCTTCGCCCGGGACGTCATCCCGTGCAGGGCCTTCGGCGCCTCGAGGCCGACCCCGTGCGACGTACCGCCGGCGACCACCACGAGCCAGCCGTCGCCCGGGGACTTGGCCTGGCGGTAGCCGAACCTGTCCCCCTTGGTCACACGCGTCACGTCCAGCACAGCGCCGCGGTACTCCGTCGCATCGTGGTCGCCCAGCCACAGCCTGGTCCCGATCCGCGCACGGAAACGAGTCTGCGGGAACTGCTGCTGGAGCCGGGCGAACTCGTCCGGCCCGAGGTGGCTGACGAACATGGTGTCCAGCGGCAGCCGGGCGGCACGCAGCCGGTCCATCCAGCCGATGACCTCGTCCACCGCGTCGGTGCCGTCGGTCCGGTCGAGCGGCAGATGGATCGCGAAGCCCTCCAGCCGCACGTCCTCGATCGCGGCCCGCAGCCGACCCAGGTCCTCCTCCACCACTCCGTGGCGCTTCATGCTGCTCATGACCTCGACCACGACGCGAGCGCCCACCAGCGCGGCGACACCGTCCACCGAGGAGACCGAACGGATCGCCCGGTCCGGCAGCGGCACTGGCTCCTCACCGCGACGGAACGGCGTCAGCACCAGCAGATCGCCGCTGAAGAAGTCCTTCATCCGGGCCGCTTCGTACGTCGTGCCGACCGCCAGCACGTCCGAACCGAACTGCGACACCTCGTCGGACAGGCGCTCGTGGCCGAAGCCGTAGCCGTTGCCCTTGCAGACCGGGACTATGCCCGGGAACCGTTGGAGCATCGCGCGCTGATGCGCCCGCCAGCGATCAGTATCGACGTAGAGGGTGAGCGCCATGGCCGGTAGGACACCTTTCTTGAGGTCTGTCGGGTCTCTTGTTGTCTGTCGGGTTTCGCGGGAACGAAGTCCACCGAGCCGCGGGTGCAGAACCTCACCGGCAGCTCAGCGGCGACAGGCCGCGGGGGCCGCCCGCGGGAGTCACCGCCGAGGCGGCAAGCCCCGCGGCTCGACGGGGTGTCAGCGGCGCGACATGTAGATGTCCAGCGCCTTGTGCAGCAGCTTGTTGAGGGGGAAGTCCCACTCGCCGATGTACTCGGCAGCCTCGCCACCGGTGCCGACCTTGAACTGGATCAGCCCGAAGAGGTGGTCGCTGTCGTCGAGCGAATCCGAGATGCCGCGCAGGTCGTACACGCTCGCACCGAGCGCGTAGGCGTCCTGGAGCATCCGCCACTGCATCGCGTTGGACGGGCGCACCTCGCGCTTGTGGTTGGCCGAGGCGCCGTAGGAGTACCAGACGTGACCGCCCACGACCAGCATGGTCGCCGCCGCCACGGCCTCGCCCTCGTGCATCGCGAAGTACAGCCGCATCCGGTTCGGGTCCTCGGTGTTGAGGGCCTTCCACATCTGCTGGAAGTAACTGAGCGGCCTGGGGCGGAACTTGTCGCGCTCGGCGGTGATCTCGTACAGCCGCTGCCACTCCGCCAGGTCCTCGAAGCGGCCCTGGACGACCTCGACGCCGGCTTTGTCGGCCTTCTTGATGTTGCGCCGCCACAGCTGGTTGAAGCCCTTGTGGACCTCTTCCAGCGAACGGTTCTCCAGCGGCACCTGGAAGACGTAGCGCGGCTGCACATCGCCGAATCCGGCGCCGCCGTCCTCCCCCTGCTGCCAGCCCATCTTCCGCAGCCGGTCGGAGACTTCGAAGGCGCGGGGCTCGATGTGCGTCGCCTCCACGTCCCGCAGCCGCTTGACCTCGGTGTCCTGTATGCCCTTCTTGATCGCCGCAGCATCCCACCTGCGGATCACCACGGGCGGCCCCATCTTCACCGAGAACGCACCCTTGTTCTTCAGGTGCGCCAGCATCGGCTGGAGCCACTCCTCCAGATTCGGGGCGTACCAGTTGATGACCGGCCCCTCGGGCAGGTAGGCGAGGTAGCGCTTGACCTTGGGCAGTTGGCGGTAGAGCACCAGCCCGGCGCCGACCAGCTCCCCGCTGCGGTCGTCGAACCAGCCGAGGTTCTCCGAGCGCCACTCCGTCTTCACATCCGCCCACGCGGGGACCTGGCAGTGGCTCGCCGAGGGCTGGCTCCGGATGAACTCCAGATGCTGCTCACGGCTGATCGTCCTCAGGGTCAGACTCATAAGGGGGCGCTCCTCCGCGCTTACTTCGCCGGGTCTGCGCGAAGCCTACTGCGCGGGGCCCTCGCCACGCGTGGCCGTACCTGCCCCCGCCGAAGCCCGACGGCGGGGCTGGTGACGGCCGTGGCGCCGACCCGGTGGGGGCCGGACGCCGGAGCTGTCGTCCTTTCGTGTGGTCCTCGCAGCCGGCCGCGGGCACCCGGAGGCGGCCGGGGGCGTGCGTACGCCCCGAGGAGTGCGCAGGCAGGCTGCGGGCGGTACGCACCCCTCGGACGCACGGGCGGCGCCGGGGCTCAGCCGAGGAGGCCGCCCCAGAGGCCGCCGTGTGCGATGCCGATGTAGAGGCCGACCGCCGACGCGCCCAGGCCGAGAACGGACAGGAAGCGCTCGCCCGTGGTGGACGAGATCATCTGGCCCCACAGCCCCGCGCCGACGCCGAGCAGGCCCGACCAGGAGGCGATGAGGTGGAGCCCGGGGAAGAAGGCCGTGGCGAGGGCGACAAGACCGAGCACCGCCGCCGCCGCGGCGAACGCGTTCGCCGCCGGATGCGCTCTGCCGTCGCTGTTGAGGACTCTGCCGAGGGGGGAGGCGGGGGCGCGCTCCCGTACCGCATGTGCCATGTGGGCACCTCCTGCCGGTCGTACGGGTGCGCGGCGCCGGGGAGTGCGATGCCGCTCACACCCGATGTGTCCAGATTGCGTGCAGGGGTGGCCGGATTTCAAGCGGAGGGGTCGGGGCGGCTACTCTGTACCGTCTGCGTCGAAGTCCGACCGTTCCCTCGATGCCCCGCCACAGCCGCCGGCCGGTTGTCAGTGGCGTCGGATACAACGGTGGACAGCGAAGCAGGTACGCATCACGACCCTCCTGCCACGGAACGACCGTGGCCGCTGAGTCCAGAGGAGGTGGGTTTTTACATGCGTCACTACGAGGTGATGGTGATCCTCGACCCCGATGTCGAGGAGCGCTCCGTATCCCCGCTGATCGAGAACTTCCTCGCCGTCGTCCGTGAGGGCAACGGCAAGGTCGAGAAGATCGACACCTGGGGCCGTCGCCGTCTCTCCTACGAGATCAACAAGAAGCCCGAGGGCATCTACTCCGTGATCGACCTGCAGGCCGAGCCTGCGGTCGTCAAGGAGCTCGACCGCCAGATGAACCTGAGCGAGTCGGTTCTGCGGACCAAGGTCCTCCGTCCCTCGACCCACTGAGCGAGGGCCCGTCACGTACGGGTTTCCGGTTCAGCGGGCCGAAGAGTCCAGCGAGTAGCGGCAGCAACGCGGCTACCAGCACCAGCAGCCACACCCCGCACCGCCGAGAGGTTCACCCATGGCAGGCGAAACCGTCATCACCGTCGTCGGCAACCTGACCGACGACCCCGAGCTGCGTTTCACCCCGTCCGGTGCCGCCGTCGCGAACTTCACGATCGCGTCGACGCCTCGGACGTTCGACCGCCAGACCAACGAGTGGAAGGACGGCGACCCGCTGTTCCTGCGCAGCTCGGTCTGGCGTCAGGCCGCGGAGAACGTCGCGGAGTCCCTCACCAAGGGAATGCGCGTGATCGCCCAGGGGCGGCTCCGTCAGCGCTCGTACGAGACCCAGCAGGGTGAGAAGCGTACGGTCGTGGAGCTCGAGGTGGACGAGATCGGGCCCGCGCTGCGGTACGCCACGGCCAAGGTCACCAAGACCGGGTCCCGTGGTGGCGGCCAGGGCGGCGGCTTCGGCGGCGGCCAGGGCGGTCAGGGCGGTCAGGGCGGCGGCTGGAACGGCGGCGGCCAGCAGCAGGGCGGCGGCGGCCAGGGGGGCGACCCCTGGGCGACCGGCGGACCTGCCGGTGGCGGCGGCCAGCAGCAGGGCGGCGGCTGGGGCGGTGGCTCCGGCGGCGGCCAGGGCGGCGGCTACTCGGACGAGCCCCCCTTCTAGAGCCGTCAACCAGGGCGTCCGGCGAGGGCGTTCAGGGGTTCCGGGAGTGCGGCTCAGCACACACTTCTTGATTTCACTGGAGAGAGACAATGGCGAAGGCGCCTGCTCGCAAGCCTAAGAAGAAGGTTTGCGTGTTCTGCAAGGAGAAGATCTCCTACGTCGACTACAAGGACACGAACCTGCTGCGGAAGTTCATTTCCGACCGCGGCAAGATCCGTGCCCGCCGGGTCACCGGCAACTGCACCCAGCACCAGCGGGACGTCGCCACGGCTGTGAAGAACAGCCGTGAGGTGGCACTGCTGCCCTACACCTCGACCGCGCGATAAGGAAAGGGTGACCGACAGATGAAGATCATCCTGACCAACGAGGTCTCCGGCCTCGGAATCGCCGGCGACGTCGTGGACGTCCGCGACGGCTACGCCCGCAACTACCTTCTCCCCCGCGGTTTTGCGATCCGCTGGACCAAGGGTGGCGAGAAGGACGTCGAGCAGATCCGTCGCGGTCGCAAGATCCGCGAGATCGCCACGATCGAGCAGGCCAACAGCGTTCGCGGCCAGCTCGAGTCCACCAAGGTGCGGCTCAAGGTCCGCGCCGGCGACGGCGGCCGTCTTTTCGGTTCCGTCACCCAGGCCGACATCGCCTCCGCGGTGAAGGCCTCCGGTGGCCCGGACCTGGACAAGCGCCGTATCGAGCTCGGTTCTCCGATCAAGAGCCTGGGCGGCCACGAGGTCTCCGTGCGTCTGCACGCTGACGTCACCGCCAAGGTCGGCATCGAGGTCCAGGCCGCGTAAGCGGTCGGCGGCTCCTGCCGCTGCAAGCCCGAGGGGCCGTGCTCTCCGTTGCGACGGAGAGCACGGCCCCTTCGGCGTTCGCGGTCGCTGTCCGCCCGCTGCTTCGGCGGGCCCGACTCGGCGGCGCGACGCGGCGAGGCGCGCACGGCGCCGTCGACGACGCAGCGCGTCGGGCGTACGGGCGGGTGGCGCTCGCCCTCAGCGCACGGCGCCGGTCACCACCCACGCTCCGGAACGCGCCCGCCACCACAGCGTGGCCAGCCGGACCGACATCATCAGTCCCGCCAACGCAGCCCAGAGCGCGGTCAGCCCGCCGCCCAGCGCCGGCACGGCGAACGCCGCCGGGGCGAAGACCACCAGCACCGCGAGCATGGCCCAGGCCAGGTACGGACCGTCGCCGGCGCCCATCAGCACTCCGTCCAGGACGAAGACGGCGCCCGCGATCGGCTGCGTCACCGCGACCACGAGCAGTGCGGCGAGCAACTGCCCGCGCACCTCTTCATCCCCGCTGAACAGCCGCCCCACGAACGGCGCCGACACCGCCACCAGGACCCCGAGCACCGCCCCGGACGCGACGCCCCACTGCACCATCCGCCGGCACGCGGCCCGCGCGCCCTCCGCGTCGCCGGCGCCCAGATACCGGCCGATGATGGCCTGCCCGGCGATCGCGATGGCGTCCAGGGCGAAGGCCAGCAGGGACCACACGGTGAGCGTGATCTGGTGCGCGGCGACCTCCACATCGCCCAGTCGAGCGGCGACCGCGGTGGCGATCATCAGCACCGCGCGCAGCGACAACGTCCGCACCAGCAGCGGGACTCCGGCCTGGGCGCACGCGCGGATGCCGGCGGCGTCGGGCCTCAGCGAGGCGCCGTGGCGCCGGGCGCCGCGCACCACCACCGCGAGGTACACCGCGGCCATGCCGCACTGGGCGATCACGGTGCCCCAGGCGGAGCCCGCGATCCCGAACCCGAGCCCGTAGACGAGAAGTACGTTCAGCGCGGCGTTGGCGCTGAAGCCGCCGATGGCGACGTAGAGCGGGGTGCGGGTGTCCTGGAGTCCGCGCAGCACACCGGTGGCGGCCAGGACCACGAGCATCGCGGGGATGCCGAGCGCGCTGATCCGCAGATAGGTCACCGCGGACGGCGCCGCCGTCGCCGAGGCGCCGAACGCATCCACCACCGCGGGGGTGAGCGGCCAGAGCACCGCGGCGACCGCGGTGCCGAGCAGCAGCGCCAGCCAGACTCCGTCCATGCCCTGCCGGATCGCCGCGGCGAGGTCGCCGGCGCCGACGCGGCGGGCGACAGCGGCGGTGGTCGCGTAGGCGAGGAAGACGAAGATGTGCACACCGGTGCCGAGCAGCGCCGCCGCGATACCGAGCCCGGCGAGCTGCGGCGTACCGAGGTGGCCGACGATCGCGCTGTCGGTCAGCAGGAAGAGCGGTTCGGCGACGAGCGCGCCGAAGGCGGGCAGCGCGAGGGCGATGATCTCGCGGTCGTGGCGGCGGGCTTCGGCCCTGCGCCCGCCCTTCGGCCCGGGTGCTGCGGTGGTGCCGACGGGCGTGGCGTCGGGCCCGGTGCGGTGCTCT
This sequence comes from Streptomyces tardus, assembly GCF_018101125.2. GTDB lineage: Bacteria > Actinomycetota > Actinomycetes > Streptomycetales > Streptomycetaceae > Streptomyces > Streptomyces tardus. Next base: position 2,123,021 of record NZ_JAELVF020000001.1, read on the forward strand.
GGCATGCGTCTGATCCAATCATCCACAGGTAATGATCGCAATGGTCACTGGGCTATTACAGTTGCGCGGAACGGGCGATGCGACACGGGTCGGCGCGGAGAACTTCACCAGCTCGGCCAACTTTTTCTCCTACACAGAGCGTGGACGACAAAACCCCAGCTCAGAACGGAAGTTCAGAGCTGGGCGCCAACTTCTCCACAGCACTGTCCCCTGACTCGCCCACAGGAAGACCGGGGTTCTCCACAGGTTCGGTGCGATCACCCACAGGGGCCTGTGGATAACTGAATTGGTGTCTGACCCCGCGCGCCTTACCGTTGTCCGGCACCTGCCCCGTGTGCGACTCGGCTTCGCCGCCCGTTCGGCGCGCGGCCACATCGCCGGCAGGACGTGATCTGTCAGTACGGTGCCGTAGCAATGTGCCGTGACGAACCAGCCGTACGGCACCGCCGCACGGCAGCAGTCGACAAGCGCCGCACGAGCACCGCCCACCGCCGGGTGCGGCCCGTCGGCCGGTGAGGAGGTGGCGCGGGGTGACACAGCCCGAGCGTCTCGAGAGCCCCTGGGCGGCCGGCCCCGGCGGCGGCCACCCCGGCGAACGCATGCCCGCCCGGCAGCGCCGTGCCGACCACCGCGAGGGCCCGGACTCCTACGGCGAGAACGGCTACGGCAGCCATCCCGACCCCTCCGGCGGTGACTCGGTCGGCTACCCGGGGAGCGCCTTCGAGCGCGTCCCGCCGCAGGACCCCGCGGCCGAACAGTCCGTGCTCGGCGGCATGTTGCTCTCCAAGGACGCCATCGCCGACGTCGTCGAGGTCCTCAAGGGCGCCGACTTCTACAAGCCCGCACACGAGACCGTCTACCAGGCCATCCTCGACCTCTACGCCAAGGGCGAGCCGGCGGACCCCATCACGGTCGCCGACGAGCTCACCAAGCGTGGCGAGTTGGCGAAGGTCGGCGGCAACGGCTATCTGATGTCGCTGGTCCAGGCCGTTCCCACCGCGGCCAACGCCGAGTACTACGCCGAGATCGTCCACGAACGCGCGGTTCTCCGCCGCCTGGTGGAAGCCGGCACCCGTATCACCCAGATGGGATACGCGGCCGACGGCGACGTGGACGACATCGTCAACTCCGCCCAGTCCGAGATCTACCAGGTCACCGAGCAGCGCACCTCCGAGGACTACCACCCGCTCGTCGACATCATGGAGGGCGCACTCGACGAGATCGAGGCGATCGGATCCCGCAGCGGCCAGATGTCCGGCGTCCCCACCGGATTCGCCGACCTGGACTCGCTCACCAACGGTCTCCACCCCGGCCAGATGATCGTCATCGCCGCCCGTCCCGCGATGGGCAAGTCGACGCTGGCACTGGACTTCGCGCGGGCGTGCTCGATCAAGAGCAACCTGCCCAGCGTGATCTTCTCGCTGGAGATGGGCCGGAACGAGATCGCGATGCGCCTGTTGTCCGCCGAGGCCCGGGTGGCGCTGCACCACATGCGCTCCGGCAGCATGACCGACGAGGACTGGAACCGCGTCGCCCGCCAGATGCCTCAGGTCACCGACGCACCGCTGTACATCGACGACTCGCCGAACCTGTCGATGATGGAGATCCGCGCCAAGTGCCGCCGCCTCAAGCAGCGTCACGACCTGCGGCTCGTCGTCATCGACTATCTCCAGCTGATGCAGTCCGGCGGCGCCCGACGTCCCGAGTCGCGCCAGCAGGAGGTCTCGGACATGTCCCGGAACCTCAAGCTGCTCGCCAAGGAGCTGGAGGTCCCCGTGATCGCGCTCAGCCAGCTCAACCGTGGCCCCGAGCAGCGCACCGACAAGAAGCCGATGGTGTCCGACCTTCGTGAGTCGGGATCGATCGAGCAGGACGCCGACATGGTCATCCTGCTGCACCGCGAGGACGCGTACGACAAGGAGTCCCCGCGCGCGGGCGAGGCCGACCTGATCGTCGCCAAGCACAGGAACGGCCCGACGGCCACCATCACCGTCGCCTTCCAGGGCCACTACTCCCGCTTCGTCAACATGGAGAGCGGCCTGTAGGTCGCCGGCTGGTTGCTTGTTCGTGTTCGGGTGGGTGACCTGTCCGGTCCCGGTGTGGGAACCTCGGGCGGAGGCGAACGCAGCGCTCGTGGAGAGGCTGCCGACTGTCCCGGGGTGACTCGTGGCAGCAGGGACACCGCGCGCAACACCGGGCACAACCGGCTCACGGCAGCCGATCGCACCGGTGACATCCGCGCCGGTGAGCAGGTGGTTCGCGGACGGAGGGAGAGAAGAGTTCGCATGGACTCCCGGATCGCCCGCATCCGACGCAAGCTGGCCGAAGTGCCCTGCACCGCGTGGCGAAGCCACTCCTTCGGCGAAGAGAAGCACGGGTTCCGCCTCGAACCCCCGTTGTCGGACTCGAAGGTCGCCGAGTTGGAGACCGACCATCACATCGAACTGCCCGATCCCTACCGCCGCTTCCTGACCACGCTGGGCGGGGGCGGAGCCTCGCCGTTCCACGGCCTGCTGCCGTTGCAGTCGTGTCGGCTGTTCACGATGGACCCCCGCTGCGAGACCGGCCGCCCTTGGGGGTTCACGTTCGCAGGCGGTCCGCCTCACCGAAGTGACCTTTTCCTGCACATCATCGAGGCGGGATGCACCGACCTGGTGCTGCTCGGCATCACCGGCCCGCTGGCCGGCCGCGTCGTCACCGGCAACTCCGACGGCTTCCGGGGCCCCGACGTCTCGTCATCCACTGACTTCCTGGCCTGGTACGAACGCTGGCTCGACCACATGCTCGACGGCCGCGACAACCGCGAGCTGGAACTGACCTCACCCGCCCTGCGCGCACCCGTCGATCGCGTCCTGAGGCAGCACCGCGACGGCGAGGATCTGTCACGGCCCTGAGGACTCGGAGCTGTGTCGTCCGTTGGGGAACGGCTCCACGCGGCCGGTCAGCCGGTCGGCCGGTCACCTGGTCACCTGCACGACGGCGGACCCGGGAACCTACAGCGGCTGCACGCATGCCGTCCGCACCGGCGAGCCTCAACCGGGCCCCGGGACACGGGCGTTGCTCGCGGGCGATCAGCCGTGTGCCCCACGGGCCAGCCCGCCTCGTCACAACCCGCCGCTTCACCAGCCCGCGTCCACGCGCGCCGCGTCCACGGCAACGTCCAACTGAACGGCACCCCGCAGAGCGTGCGCGCAGCCCGGTAGGGGATTCATGAGCTCTCGGCGCTCAGGAAGATCTTGCGCCTTCAGCGCTCGGATGTGGGAGCAGGATCTTTGCGCTTCACAATCAACGCCAAGCCGACGCCAGCAGTCATGATGGCAGCCGCCGCTGAGACGCGTTCGGCCTCTATGAAGCCTGTCAGAGTGAGCAGCGTGAGCGCTGCGGTAGCGAGTGACGCAGTAGCTACCAGTAACTTGCGGTACCGGCGGCGCGTAGTGTGTGTCATTGGGTCTCTCCTCAACCGTGGGACCCCGGCGGCTCCCTGTTGACGCAGGGGGTCGCCACCTATACGGCGGCGGTTCCAGACAGCCGGGCTAGAGACACTTTACACACGCAGGAATACCAAGAGTCGGGCTTTGACCTTCGAATCGAAGGTATACAGACTCCAAAAGCAAGCAAAATATAACCACGGCCCCTACCTTCCTAGGAAGGCAAGGTGGAGGTAGCGGGCATTGGAGTCCAATGCCTTACTTTCAAAGGCTCCCGAGCCCACGGGCCTGTGATTGCATAAAATGTGATTTCGGTCACTCCACCTTGAGGGTGTGACCCTCGCGCATCCCACAGCGCCACGCCTGCGCGTACGGGCGCGTACGGGCGGGCGGCGCATACGGGCGTCGGGGCGGTAGGAACCGGGGCAGAAGCCCGCGACCCGCGGCCCAGGCGCCGGCCTCCCGGCCGTCGTCGCCGTGAACCCGCCGTCGTGGCGCAGGAGTTGGGCTGCCGCCGACCCGGCAGGGCGGCGCACGGGCGGCGACCCGCAGCCGCCGACCCGCGGGCGGCGGCCCGGTGGGCCGGACTCGCAGGTCGGTGTCGCATCGCCGGGGTTCGCCGGGACCGGCCGCGTTTCGGCGATGTGGGCGAGGGCGCGGCCGGTCAGTCTGCTCGTCGAGGACGGACTCGTTCCGGGTCCGGGTCGGTGCCGGGGCCGTGGGGGAGGGCCAGGGCCCGGGCGAGGCAGACGAAGGCGAGCGTGGTGGCGAGGGCTCGTACGGTGTTCCAGACCGTCCAGAGCTTCTCGTCGAGAGCCGCACGGGCCTCGGCCCAGTCGGCTTCGGTGGTGAGTTCGCCGAAGGATCTCAGCTCCTGGTTGAGCGGTTCGTGCACGGCGACGGTGATCACCCAGGCCAGTACGAGGAACAGCAGCGCGGCGAGGATCCAGCGCAGTGCGGTACGCGCCGACTTTCGCGCCCCCGGGCCCGCCACCGCGCCCGCCGCCTTCGGCGGCTTCCGGTGGCGGTGGAGCACGGCGGAGACGGCGGTGAGGAGCAGCGCTCCGGTGAAGCCGACGCCGATGAACAGCGGTCCGACGATCGCCCTGTCGAGTGCCCGGAAGGCGGTGACGAAGGTACGGTCGTCGACCTCGCCCAGACCGGGCATGACGGCGTTCGACCAGTCGAAGAAGACGCCCGCGGTCAGCCCGGTGGTCAGGGTGGCGGCGAGGAGGACCAGGAGGCGGAGGGTGCTGTTGCCCGCAGTGGGACGGGCGGTGCTTTCAGTGTCTTGCGGTGGCGCATTCATGTATCCAGAAAAGCCCGATTTGCCGAGACGCTCCATGACTTCGAAGCTCGCGTCCATGTGAATATGTCCACCGACCCCTGTGGACAACTGTGCGGCAAGCCGGTGGGCGCACAGGCCCCGCGGGGCTGTGGACAACCCTCGGTACTCGTCCTGTGCGCGGTCTACCGTGGGGGCATGGACCCGCTCACCGCACTGCTGGACGCCCCGCGTGCCAGTGGCGCGTTCCTCCTCCGGGTGACGATGTCGCCGCCGTGGTCGGTACGGGTGCAGGACGAGGCCCCGCTCGCGGTGGTGGCCGTCACCGGCGGCCGGGCGTGCTACGCACCGGAAGGCGGCGATCCGGTGCACCTCGGCGCCGGCGATCTGCTGCTCATCGCCCGCCCCGATCCGTATCTGTTCGCCGACTCCCCCGACCGTGCGCCACAGGCGGTGATCCACCCCGGTGGCCGCTGCGAGACACCGCTGGGCGGCAGCCTGGACCTGCCGATGAGGCAGGGCGTACGGAGCTGGGGGAACGCGGCGCAGGGCCGGGACGTGATGCTGGTCGGCAGCTACCCGCGCGTCAGCGAGGTCGCCGCCCGCCTCATCCGGGCGCTGCCACCGTCGGTGCTGGTGCGCGCGGACGAGCACCGTACGAGGCTGATCGACGTCCTCGCCGACGAGATCCAGGGGGAGGGGATCGGTCAAGCCGCCCTGCTGGACCGGCTGTTGGACGGTCTGACGGTCTGCGCGATCCGCCACTGGGCCCACTCGTCCGCCTCCGGCGCGCCGGGTTGGCTGCACGCGGGTGCGGACCGGGCGATCGGTTCCGCGCTGGATCTCATGCACGAACGCGCCGAACACCCGTGGACGGTCGCCTCGTTGGCGCAGCAGGTCGGCCTGTCCCGGGCCGGTTTCTCGCGGCGTTTCGTGACCGCCGTCGGGGAGCCGCCGATGGCGTATCTGACCTCCTGGCGGCTGGCGCTCGCCGCGGACCTGCTGCGGCAGCAGGACCTGCCGGTGTTCCGGGTGGCGTCGGAGGTGGGCTACGGCAGCCCGTTCACGTTCAGCACCGCGTTCAAACGGCACTACGGCGTCAGCCCTCTGGGTTGGCGGCAGCGCGGGACCGAGACCGCGGCCACCGGCGCTCCGGCGTCCTGACTCCGCCGAAACGACTCCGCCGCACCGCTCCGGGACGATCACCAACTCCCCTCACTGACAGGGCAGTTGAGCGCGCCACCAGAACGGAGTACGGAACTGTTCGCCGATACGGGGCGTCCCTGCCAGTGAACTGAGGAACGGGGGCGCACCGTGTCAGAACCATTCGAAACCGGCGTGTACGGGCTGAGCGGCGAACTGCGACAGCTCGGTCCGTACCGGCTGCTCGCCCAGCTCGCCACCGGCGGCATGGGCCTGATCCACCTCGGCCGCAACACCACCACGGGCCGGATCGCGGCGCTCAAAACCGTGCTCGCTCCGGCGGGCGTCAGCGCGGAGGCGCGCAGGCGCTTCGAGCGGGAGGTCGGCCTCGCGCGCCGCGTCAACAGCAGGTACACCGCCAGCATCCTCGACTGCGACCTGACCGCGCCCCGCCCCTGGATGGCGATGGAGTACGTACCGGCGCCGTCACTGGAGGCGCTGGTCGTACAGCGCGGGCCGCTCACCGACCCGCGCGCCGTGCACTGGCCGGGCGCCGGCGTGGCCCGTGCGCTCAAGGAGCTGCACAGCAAGGGCATCGTCCACCGCGACGTCAAACCGCTGAACCTGCTGCTGACCGCCGACGGCCCGCGGGTCATCGACTTCGGCATCTCTCACGCCGGCGACCTCACGAGCACCCGACTCACGCTCGGCACGGTCGCGTTCGCGGCTCCCGAGCAGGCCGAGGGGGAGGCGAGCACTCCGGCGTCCGACATCTACTCGCTCGGGATCACGCTGTACTACCCGGCGTGCGGGAAGCTGCCGTACCCGGACACCCAGGAGCCGTTGCAGCAGCTCAACCACGTACGCCGCGCCGCCACCGATCTGAGCGCGCTCCCGTCGGGGCTGCGCGCCGTGATCGGCGACTGCACGGCGCCGCGCCCCGCCGACCGGCCGACGGCCGACCAGCTCGTCCGCCGCTTCGGCGCGGGCAGTTCGACTGCGCTGCCCGCCGCCTGGTCGGCGCTGATCACCTGGCACGCCAACGAGGGGCGCCGCCTGCAACGGGCCGCCGACCAGTCCGAGGCGGAGACAGTCACCAACAGTTGGATCGCGGGCGGCGCAGGCGCCACCCGCCGCAACACCGGACCGGGCGGCGCAGGCGGCGGGCAGCGCAGTCGAACTGCCCGCGCCGAAGCGGCGGACGAGCTGGTCGGCCGTCGGCCGGTCGGCGGGGCGCGGTGTGTGCGTCGGCCGCTCGTACGTGGGGCGTTCGGCGGGCTCGTACGGGTCGTCGGTGTCTGTGTCTGCTTCGGTGTCGATTGGGGTCGGTGAACCGGCTGTCGGCGTCGGGGGGTTGCCGGCGCGGTCGCCCGAGGAACTGCTCTTGTCGTTCAGGATCGGCACGAGTATCAGCACGCCGATGACGGCCGCGATGACGGCGAGCACACCACCCGCCCGGTTCGACCCCCCCGGAGCTTCCCGTGCCGCCGGCTCGTCCGGTGCCGCCTCCGGACGAGCCGGCGGCACGGGAAGCTCCGGGGGGGTCGAACCGGGCGGGTGGTGTGCTCGCCGTCATCGCGGCCGTCATCGGCGTGCTGATACTCGTGCCGATCCTGAACGACAAGAGCAGTTCCTCGGGCGACCGCGCCGGCAACCCCCCGACGCCGACAGCCGGTTCACCGACCCCAATCGACACCGAAGCAGACACAGACACCGACGACCCGTACGAGCCCGCCGAACGCCCCACGTACGAGCGGCCGACGCACACACCGCGCCCCGCCGACCGGCCGACGGCCGACCAGCTCGTCCGCCGCTTCGGCGCGGGCAGTTCGACTGCGCTGCCCGCCGCCTGGTCGGCGCTGATCACCTGGCACGCCAACGAGGGGCGCCGCCTGCAACGGGCCGCCGACCAGTCCGAGGCGGAGACAGTCACCAACAGTTGGATCGCGGGTGGCGCCCGAACCGCCCCAGTAGCGGCGGGCGTTGCGGTTGTGGGCCACCGCGCCGCAGCCGAGGTCCAGGGCCCGGCCGACCGGGAGTTCGGCGGTCTCGGTGACCAGTACGCCGTTGACGGCTCCGCTGAAGAGCTGCTCGCGGCTGCCGTAGAGCTCGTCCCAGAACTGCTGGTCCATGGTGATGTCCCCTCGGAGAGTGACGGATGTGCTGCTGCGGCCAAGGTGCCCCGAGCGGAAACGGCGCGGCAAAGTTCGTTGCGGTTTCGGCAACTCGTACGGCTGGGGCCCGCGGGGAGCGGGCGGACGCGGCGTACGTGGGCGCGGGGACGCGGGACGGCGACGTTGCGGGCGCGGGTCTCGTCGACGAGACCCGCGCCCGCAACGTCGCCGTCCCGCGTCCCCGCGCCCACGTACGCCGCGTCCGCCCGCTCCCCGCGGGCCCCAGCCGTACGAGTTGCCGAAACCGCAACGAACTTTGCCGCGCCGTTTCCGCTCGGGGCACCTTGGCCGCAGCAGCACATCCGTCACTCTCCGAGGGGACATCACCATGGACCAGCAGTTCTGGGACGAGCTCTACGGCAGCCGCGAGCAGCTCTTCAGCGGAGCCGTCAACGGCGTACTGGTCACCGAGACCGCCGAACTCCCGGTCGGCCGGGCCCTGGACCTCGGCTGCGGCGAGGGCGGCGACGCGCTGTGGCTGGCCGGCCGGGGCTGGCAGGTGACGGCGACCGACATCTCCCGCACGGCGCTCGACCGTGCCGCCGCCACCGCCGCCGAGGCGGGCCTCACCGAGAGGGTGACCTGGACCCACGCCGACCTCTCGCGCACCCCGCCGCCCGCCGACTCCTTCGATCTGGTGAACGCCCACTACTTCCCGCTGGAGGTCGAGCCCGGTCACGCGGCCCTGCGCGCACTGCTGGCCGCCGTCGCACCGGGCGGGACCCTGCTGTACGTCGGCCACGACGTCGCCGGCCTCACCGCTGACGACACCCACGGCTTCGACCCGCACGCCTACTACAAGCCCGCCGAGGTCGCCGCCCTCCTGGACGACCGCTGGACCGTCCTCGTCGACGAGACCCGCGCCCGTACGACGCCCGCACCCGAGGGCACCCACCACACCCACGACACTGTCCTGCGCGCCCGCCGGCGCGACTGACGCACACACCGAGCCGCACGGCCTCCAACAGGCCGCGGGATCAGGCCGGTTGAGCCGGCTTCCACGGGCCCCGGCGCGGCGCCGCCCGTACGACAGCCGGCGCCGCCGGCAGGGCTCACTCCGTCGCCGCGCCGGCGCCCGGGGCACCCGCTCCGGCGTCGGCACCGGCGTCCGCGCGAGCACCCGCTTCGGCGTCCGCTCCGGCGTCAGGGGTGCGTTCGGCGAGGCGGGCGTAGCGCTGGCGGGCTGCCTGCGGGGTGGCCAGACCGAGGCCGAAGGCCACGTCCGGCCAGGTCATCCCGCGCCCGCGCGCCATCCGCAACAACCCCGCCTCCAGCTCGTCCATCTCGCCGCGCATCAGCGGGACGAGGCTGAGCGCGGCGGTGATGTCGGACCGGTCCACCTCCGGCTCGTCCTCGTCGAGCATCGCGGCACCGCTGAGCAGGAACGACACCAGCCGTACCGCCTCGTGGGGGCCGAGCACGGCCGGGTGCGCCTGCCGGGCGCGCTGCTCGGTGGTGGCCGCGTGCCGTTCGGCGATACGGAAGAGGGAGGCGTACACGCGCTCCGCCCGGACCTGCTCCGGGTGGGGTGCGACGAAGGGGTCGCCGGACTGCTGCTCCGCTGGGTTCTCCATACCCACCAGAGTGCGGGAGCAACGCAGCAGAGTCAACTTTCCGTTGTGAACATTTTGTTTGCATCAGGGCCGAGCCTGCGCCGATCCAGCGAGACCCCGGTTGCTTCCGTCGATACGACCGGCCGCGTGTTGGGGAGGCGATTCCCGCCCCAACCGCCCGGTCCGGGGCGGCTGTTGAGGAACCCGCTCGACGTCGCCGCGCCCCGGGCGCACCGCCCGGGCCCCGCACACGAAGCGGTGCGCACGCGTGTAGGCCAGTGCGTCAGTACGCGTCGAAGTCCCGTACGGGCCGGGGCCCCGGGCGGCTCAGCGCACGATCAGGGTCACACCCGCGGTGATACCGACCGTGATGATCACCCCGCGCAGCACCGCGGGCGGCAGGCGTCGACCGACCCGGGCGCCGAGCAGCCCGCCGATCGTCGCGCCGACGGCGATGACCAGCACCACCTTCCAGGCGATCTGCGCGACCGCGATGAAGATGACGGCCGCGACGCCGTTGACGATCGAGGCCAGAACGTTCTTCACCGCGTTCAGGCGCTGCAGGTCCTCCTGGAGGAAACTCCCGAAGAGGCCCATCAGGATGACGCCCTGGGCCGCCCCGAAGTAACCCCCGTACACCCCCGTGCCGAGCACACCGCACCACATCGGCAGCCCGCCGTCCTCGCGCTGCAGGGCGCTCGCCGCCCGCCGCTCCCGCGTCCAGCGGTTGATGCGCGGTTGCAGCAGGACCAGCAGACAGGCACTGAGGATCAGCACCGGGACGATGGTGTCGAACGCCGACTCCGGCAGCTTCAGCAGCAGCAGCGCGCCGAGCAGGCCGCCCAGCAGCGAGGCCGAACCGAACCGCAGCACCCGCCGCAACTGGCCGCGCAGCTCCCGCCGGTAGCCCCAGGCCGCGCTGACAGTGCCGGGGACGAGCCCGAGGGTGTTGGAGACGTTGGCGAGCACCGGCGGATAGCCGAAGGCGAGCAGCGTGGGAAAGGTGATCAGCGTGCCCGATCCGACGACCGCGTTGATACCGCCGGCGGCGATGGCGGCGGCACCGATCGCCAGAGCCTCGACCGCGTCCACTGGACCACCCTTCGGGGCGCGCACGACGTGACGGCGCCACAGTGATCGTCGACCAACGCGAAAGCAGCAGTCAACCCACCACCCCCGCACATCTCACGACGAACTCGACGCTGTCGCCGTCGAGAAACTGCTGGAGCAGCGCCCCGGCGGCCTGCTGTACGCCACCGCCTCGCACCGGATCGTCGTCCTGCCGCCGGCCGCGTACGAGGTGCCCACCGTCCTCGTCCACTGCCGGGACGCCGAGGGCCGGCTGCCGAGCGTGCTGCCCGACGAGGAGGGCGGCGCCCGTACTGCCACCCGCCGTCTGCTGGAGGCCGGCCACCGCCGTATCGCACTCCTGAACCTCGCCGCCACCATGCCCGCCGCGGAGGGCCGCCGTCGCGGCTACGAACAGGCACTGCGCGCCGCGGAGTCGCCCGTCGATCCGGGGCTCGTGATCACCGCGGGCACCACTGCCGAGGACGGTCACCGGGCCGCCCGCGCCATGCTCGGCACGGCCACGGCGCCCACCGCGCTCTTCTGCGCCAACGACCGGATGGCGATGGGTGCGTACGACGCCGCACGGGAGCTCGGGCTGCGCATACCCGACGATCTCGCGATCATCGGCTTCGACAACCAGGAGCTGATCGCCACCGGCCTCCGCCCCCGGCTGACCACCGTCGCACTGCCCTTCCACGAGATGGGCGTACGCGGTGTGGAGCTGCTGACCCGCCTCACCGCAACCGCCGCTCCCGGCACCACCGACGCTCCTGCCACCGGCACCGACACCACCGCCTCCACCGGCCGTACCCCGCGCCCCGGAACGCCGGCCCCCGTCCAGCTCGTCCTCGACTGTCCGCTCATCGAACGCGGTTCGGTCTGACCATCCGGGCACGCACCCCTGCGGACGCCCCCAATCCCCCCGTACAGCAAGGGAGTTCAACCATGCTCGTGACCGGCGAATGCGTCGCGGACATCGTCCAGGAGCCGGGCCTCGCGGACCGCGTACACCCGGGCGGCAGCCCGGCGAACGTCGCGTACGGGCTCGCCAGGCTCGGCCACGAGGCGCACTTCCTCACCCAGCTCGGCGACGACCGCCTCGGCGAGCTCATCGCCGCGCACCTGCGCTCCGCCGGCGTCGTCCTGCACACCGACGGCCCCGAGGACGTACGCACCCCCTCCGCCGTCGTGCACCTGGACTCCGCGGGATCCGCCCGCTACTCCTTCGACATCGCCTGGACGTTGCGCGAGACCCCGGTTCCCGACGGCCGGACGCATCTGCATCTCGGTTCCATCGGCGCCGCGGTGCAGCCGGGCGCGACGACCGTCCTCGCGCTCGCCGAGAAACTGCGCCCCACCGCCACCATCAGCTACGACCCGAACGTCCGGCCCGCGCTGATGGGCGACCACGCGGACGCCGTCGCCCAGGTGGAACGGTGTGTGGCCCACAGCGACCTGGTCAAGGCCAGTGACGAGGACCTGAGTTGGCTCTACCCGGGCCGGCCGCTCGAATCGATCGCCGCGCAGTGGGCCACCGCCGAAGCCGGCCCCGCGCTGGTGCTGATCACCCGGGGCGCCGAGGGCGCGCTCGCACGTACCGCCACCCTGACCGTGGAGCAGCCCTCGGCCCCGGTCGAGGTGGTGGACACCGTCGGCGCCGGCGACGCCTTCATGTCCGGCACCCTGCACGCGCTCGACGGCGCGGGGCTGCTGGGCGCAGCCGCCCGCGAACGGCTCGCCGCACTCGACACCGCGACCCTGCGCCAGGTGCTCCGGTACGGTGCCGCGTCCGCCGCCGTCACCGTCTCGCGCGCGGGCGCCAACCCGCCGGATCTCGCCGAGCTCACCGCCGCCCTCCCACGGGACTGACACCGACTCCGACCCCGGCTCGAACACCGGATCCGACCCCGACTCAGACGCCGACTCCGACGCCTTGCGGTGTCCGCCTCCTCAACGGACCCGGCGGGCACCGTAAGGCAGGATGGCCCCCATGAGCGTGCGTGACGACAGCCCGGTACCGCCCACCGCTCAGGACAAGGTCGCCTCGGCCGGGTCCGAGCTGATCGGCGGCCCGCTCGGCCGCCGGGCACTGACCGGCACCAACTGGTGGACCCCGGTGCGGGTCGTGGCGCTGGTCGCGCTCGGCATGTTCGCGCTCGGCATGGTGCAGAAGCTGCCCTGCTACAACGGCGGTTGGTTCTTCGGGCAGGGCGCCCAGTACGTGAGCGCCTGCTACTCCGACATCCCGCACCTCTACACCGGACGCGGCTTCGCGGACGGCGCGGTGCCGTACCTGGACAGCATCACCAAGTACAGCGGCGGGATGGAGTACCTCGAATACCCGGTGCTGACCGGGCTGTTCATGCAGGTGGCCGCCTGGCTGACGCCCGGATCCGAGAACATGGTGCACGCCCAGCAGATGTACTGGCTGGTCAACGCCGGCATGCTGATGGCCTGCACCGCGCTGCTCGTCGTCTGTGTCGCCCGGGTGCACCGGCGCAGGCCCTGGGACGCGCTGCTCGTCGCGCTGGCCCCCGCCTTCGCCCTGACCGCGACGATCAACTGGGATCTGCTGGCCGTCTCACTCACGGCCGCCGCGATGCTCGCCTGGTCCCGCAACCGCCCGGTGCTCTTCGGTGTGCTGCTCGGACTGGCCACCGCGGCCAAGCTCTACCCGGTGCTTCTGCTGGGCCCGTTGCTGCTGCTCTGCTGGCGGGCGGGGAAGTTCCGCGACTTCGGGCTCGCACTGGCCGGCACGGCCGGCGCCTGGCTCGCGACGAACGTACCGGTGATGCTGGTCGCCTGGGACGGCTGGTCGAAGTTCTACTCCTTCAGCCAGGAACGCCCCGTCGACTTCGGTTCGATCTGGCTGATCATCTCCCAGCGCACGGGCGATCCACTGGAGAACGCCAACACCTACGGCACCGTGCTGATGCTGGTCGGCTGCGCCGGCATCGCGCTCCTGGCACTCACCGCGCCGCGTCGGCCGCGTTTTGCCCAGCTCGCGCTGCTGGTCGTGGCGCTCTTCATCCTCACCAACAAGGTCTACTCCCCCCAGTACGTGCTGTGGCTGATCCCGCTCGCCGCACTGGCCCGCCCGCGCTGGCGGGACTTCCTGATCTGGCAGACCTGCGAGGTCCTCTACTTCCTCGGGATCTGGTACTACCTGCTCTACAACCACGGCGGCGACAACAACCACGGGCTGACCCCCGAGGCGTACCACCTCGCCATCGCCGCCCACATCCTCGGCACCCTGTACCTCTGCGGCGCCGTGGTCATGGACGCGATGCGACCCGAGCGGGACTGCGTCCGCTGGGACGGTTCGGACGACCCCTCGGGCGGAGTGCTCGACCACACCCCCGACCGCTTCTCGCTCGCCGACCCGACGAAGACCCCCTGGTACCCCGAAGGTAGCCACCCGGCAGGGGCCGACTCAGCGGCGGCAGCCGGTGCGACCGACCCGGAGAGCCACGGAGGCCGGGACGAGCGGCCGATGACCGTCCGCTGGGGCACGACCCCGGCGCCCTGACCCCCGCGGCGCCCCAGCTTCCCGGCCACACCCCCGCCGTCAGGCCTCCGCGCTCTCCCGTGCTCTCCCGTGCTCTCCCGTGCTCTCCCGTGCGAACGTCTCAACTCCGACGCCAGGGCGGCCTGTTTCACGTGAAACAGCATCCAGGAACCCTCGATTCCGCCTCCCGCACGCGACCCCGGCGTCGCACCTCGCACCAACCGGATGCCACGATCCACGCTCCGCCTGTGATCTGCGAAGCTGCTCGCATGGCTGAGGCGCGCACCGGTTCGATCAACGACGCCCGCACACTTCTGCACTTCCGCGACTTCCGTCGCCTGCTGGCCGTCCGTCTCACCTCTCAACTCTCCGACGGCATCTATCAGGTGGCGCTCGCCGGCTATGTCGTCTTCTCGCCGGAGAGCGAGACCTCGCCCGGTGCGATCGCCGCCGCGATGGCCGTCCTGCTGCTGCCCTACTCGCTTCTCGGCCCGTTCGTCGGCGTCCTGCTCGACCGCTGGAAGCGCCGCCAGGTGCTCCTCTACGGCAATGTGCTGCGGGCGCTGTTCGCGGCAGCCACCGCCGCCCTGATCGTCGCCTCCGTGCCGACCTGGCTCTTCTATCTCTCCGCGCTCTGCGTCACCGCGGTCAACCGCTTCGTCCTCGCCGGGCTCTCCGCCTCGCTGCCACGCGTCGTGGACGAGGAACGGCTGGTCATCGCCAACTCGGTCTCCCCCACCGCGGGTACGCTCGCCGCCACCCTCGGGGGCGGTGTCGCCATCGCCATCAGAGTCGTCAGCCCGGACGGAGCCGCCGCCGACGCCCTCGTCGTCCTGGCTGCTGCCGCGATCTATCTGCTGAGCGCCGCCGCCGCGCTGCGGCTCCAGCGCGAACAGCTCGGCCCCGACCCGTCGTTCCTCCAGCCGCGCCTGCGCGCCGCACTGACCGACACCGCTCGCGGGCTGCTCATGGGACTGCGTCATCTGCGTCGCCGTTCCGTCGCCGCGAAATCGCTGGCAGCGGTCACCCTGCTGCGCTTCTGCTACGGCGCGTTGACGGTGATGCTACTGATGCTGTGCCGCTACGCCTGGAGCGACGACGTCTCCGACGGCATGGCGCTGCTGGGCGTGGCGCTCGGTCTCTCGGGCGTCGGCTTCTTCATCGCCGCCGTGATCACTCCCTGGGCCGCACAGCGGTTCGGCCGACTCGGCTACATGGCGCTCTGCGCCGCCGCAGCAGCGGTGTTGACGCTGGTGCTCGGCCTCCCGTTCCACCCTGCTTCCATGCTGGCGGCAGCGTTCTTCGTGGGGATGGCCACCCAGAGCGCGAAGATCTGCACCGACACCGTCGTCCAGTCGGAGGTGGACGACGGTTTCCGCGGCCGGGTCTTCGCGCTCTACGACATGCTCTACAACGTCGCCTTCGTCGGCGCCGCCGCGGTGGCCGCGGTGATACTGCCGCCCGACGGCCGTTCCCCGATGCTGGTGGTGCTGGTCGCCGTGCTCTACGGCGCCACCGCACTGGCAGTACGCCGTTTCGCGCGCGACGACGGTGGCGAGCTCGCACGCAGCTGATGGGACCGGGACAGACGCCGCCCCTCGTCCGTACGGCCAGCGGTCTCATCTGTGTGTCATGTGCATCAGCACTGTCACAGCCCTTGCCGCCGCCTGCCCAACTGTCAGTGGCTGCGGCTAGGTTACGAACGTCCGTCGGACCCCCGGCGTGCGCGGCCAGAGAGCAGTTTCTGCTTCTGTGCCCAACTGCCTTGCGGAGAAAGGGGGTTCACCCGGTGGAGAAGTGCGCGGCCCGCCAGTGGCCGAGCCCCTCTCGCGTCCTGGAGGACCCTGCCTCTCCGCTGCCCAACTCCGCTCGCTAGCTTTGCGCTTCGAACATGCGCGGCGCGTACCGAACACGGACGCGTACCGAGCACCAGCGCGTACAGAACACCACAGGGGGAACCACCCATGTCCGTACCTCCTCCGCCCCCGGGCGGATTCCCGCAGGGCAACCAGCCCGGCCAGCCCTACGGCGGTCAGCCCGGGCAGCCCCCGCAGGGCGGTATGCCGCCCCAGGGTGGCGGCTACGGCTACCCGCAGCAGGGCGGCCAGCCTCCTTACGGCCAGCCGTACGGCCAGCCCGGCGCACCCCAGGGCGGGATACCCGGGCAGCAGCCTCCGCAGCAGAGCTCGCCGTGGGAGAAGTTCAAGAAGATCAAGACGATCGTCGTCGGCATCGTCGTCGTGGCAGGTCTCAGTCTCGCCGCCTACGGCTTCCTGACCAAGGACGACGCCGAGGACGTCGCTGCCGGCGACTGCCTCAGGAACACCGGCTCCAACAGTGAACCCGACATCGAGAAGCTCGACTGCTCGGACTCGGAGGCCACCCACAAGGTGCTGAAGAAGATCGAGGGCAGCTCGCTGAGCTTCTCGTGCAACAGCGTCGAGGGCACCGTCACCAGCTACACCCAGCAGAAGAAGGGCGATTCCTTCGTCCTCTGCCTGGGCCCTGCCAAGTAACGGCAGCCGACCACTGACCGGCCCGCGCTCCTGCGGGCCCAGTGGACGGACGATGCCGTCGCGACCGGCAGCCTCAACCCGCCCGACCGAGGCCGGCCGAGCGACAACCGGGGGTGTGTTTCACGTGAAACACACCCCCGGTTCGCATGCGGTCGCGGCGGAGCTCAGTCCTCCTGCGCCGCCCACCACTTCCTGAGCGCGGCCACCGCTTCGTCCTCCGTCATCGGCCCTTCCTCGAGCCGCAGCTCCAGCATGTGCCGATACGCCTGGCCCACCATCGGCCCCGGACCCACACCCAGCAGTTCCATGATCTGGTTGCCGTCCAGAGCGGGTCGGATGGCGTCCAGCTCCTCCTGCTCCTGGAGCCGGGAGATGCGCTCCTCCAGACCGTCGTACGCGCGCGACAACGCGCTCGCCTTGCGCCTGTTGCGCGTGGTGCAGTCCGAACGCGTCAACTTGTGGAGCCGGTCGAGCAGCGGGCCCGCGTCCCGCACGTAGCGGCGCACCGCCGAGTCCGTCCATTCGCCCGCGCCGTAGCCGTGGAAGCGCAGGTGCAGCTCCACCAGCCGCGACACATCCCTGATCAGCTCGTTCGGGTACTTGAGCGCGACCATCCGCTTCTTGGTCAACTTCGCGCCGACCACCTCATGGTGGTGGAAGGAGACTCGGCCGTCCTTCTCGAAGCGCCGCGTCTTCGGCTTGCCGATGTCGTGGAGCAGCGCAGCCAGTCGCAACGTGAGATCGGGGCCGTTCTCCTCCAGGTCCATCGCCTGTTCCAGAACGATCAGGGAGTGTTCGTACACGTCCTTGTGGCGGTGGTGCTCGTCGCGCTCCAGTCGCAGTGCCGGGATCTCCGGCACCACGCGTTGCGCGAGGCCGGTGTCGACCAGCAGTGCGAGGCCCTTGCGCGGATGTGCCGCCAGCAGCAGCTTGTTCAGCTCGTCGCGCACCCGCTCCGCGGAGACGATGTCCAGCCGGTCGGCCATCTCCGTCATCGCGGCGACGACCGGTTCGGCGACCGTGAAGTCCAGCTGGGCCGCGAAGCGTGCAGCCCGCATCATCCTCAGCGGGTCGTCGGAGAACGACTCCTCCGGCGTACCGGGTGTACGCAGCACCTTTTCGGCCAGATCCCGCAAGCCGCCGTGCGGGTCGACGAACTGCTTCCCCGGCAACGCCACAGCCATGGCGTTCACCGTGAAGTCGCGGCGAACCAGATCCTCCTCGATCGAGTCGCCGTAGGAGACCTCGGGCTTCCGCGAGACCCGGTCGTACGCCTCGGACCGGTACGTCGTCACCTCGATCTGATAGGTGGTCGCCTCCCCGTCGCTCCCGTCGCCCTCCCCGTCGCCTCCGCCGCCTGCGGCTTTCTGGCAGCCCACGGTGCCGAAGGCGATGCCCACCTCCCAGACCGCGTCGGCCCACGGCCGGACGATGCGCAGCACATCTTCGGGGCGGGCGTCGGTGGTGAAGTCGAGATCATTGCCGAGCCGGCCGAGCAGTGCGTCGCGCACTGAGCCGCCGACCAGCGCGAGCGAGAAGCCTGCCCGCTCGAAGCGGCGCGCGAGCTCGTCGGCGACCGGTGCAACCCGCAGCAGTTCGGTCACCGCCTGCTGCTGCACGGCGCTGAGCTCGCTGCTCCCGGGAGCCGGCGCTGCACCGTCACCCGCACTCCGCTCGGTGTCCCGGTGGTCTGAATTCTCGGCGTTCTCGGGCTGGCCCGTCTTGGCGTTCGACACAGCAGAAGAGCCTACGTGGCCGGTTGCCGCACCTCTGCACGCAGCGGTGCCGAACCCGTCGGCGGCACCGGTGCACAACCTGCCGCCCGGTGACGGTGGGCGACGATTCACGTGAAACACTCCGCGGCACGCGCGGCCTGCGGCAATCGTTAGCATCTGCAGTGCGCAAGACCATCACCAGCACCAGCGCATCGACACAGGACGGACCAGCGCGTGGCCGAAGCGGCAAACAAGCACGGTACCTCTGGCGCGTCTGCCCGCAGGAGCCGATCACGTCGTACGACGACCCTGTGCGTGCTGGTACCGCTGATTCTCAGCACTCCCGGCGCGGTGACTGCCGCACACGCCGACGCCCACCGTTCCGCACCCGGCACGCCCCTGCCTGCCGCACAGGGCGCCGCCCGGCAGGCAGGCACTCAGCCGACCGCACAGCAGGCCACGGTGCACCCCGCCGCGCAGAGCCGTCCGGGCGCACCGCACCGCCCGCAGAACGGCACCGGCTCACGCAGCGCCGAGGTCACGCTGAACACCGTGAGCCCCGCCGTACCCGACGCCGACGGCACGCTCACTCTGAGCGGCACTGCGACCAACCGCAGCCGCACCGCGCTCTCGGACGGCGAGATCGTCCTCTACTCCGGCCAACGCCTCGCCTCGCGCAGCGCGATCGAGCAGGCGGGCAAGCGGACGGGCTTCCAACCGGGCCAGGAGGGCACCCGCGTCTCCGGCAAGGGCACCACCGTCGAGGTCGACGACCTCCGCCCCGGTCAGACCCGGTCGTTCAGTCTGCGCGTGCCCGTCGAACGTCTGGGGATCGGCGACGACGGGGTCCACCAGCTCAGCGTGACGCTCACCGGCCAGAGCCGGGCGGAACCGTACGAGCACGTCCTCGGGGTCTCCCGCACCTTCCTGCCGCAGTACGGCGGCTCGGGCAGCGAGACGGACATGACCTTCGTCTGGCCTTTGATCTCCGGTTCGCACCTCACCGCCCGCACCGAGTCCGACCGGCGCCAGACGCCCGTCTTCCGTGACGACCGGCTGGCGAAGGAGATCGCACCCGGCGGCCGGCTGGAGCAGCTGGTCGCGCTCGGCAAGAACCTGCCGGTGAGCTGGGTCGTCGACCCCGATCTGCTGGCCTCGGTCGACGCGATGACCAAGCCGTACAAGGTCGAGACGCCCGAAGGCGTCGTCTCCGGCGAGACCAGGTCCAACGCGGACGCCAGGCGCTGGCTGAACGACCTCCAGGAGGCCGTCGAGGACAAGGAGGTCGTGGCGCTGCCGTTCGGCGACCCCGACCTCGCCGCGCTGGCCCACCACGGCAAGAAGGTCAGCGGCACCCTGGGACATCTGCGCCCGGCGACCGACGGAGCGCGCAAGACCGTCGAGACGATCCTGCACACCACGCCGAACACCGACTTCGCCTGGCCGATCGAGGGCGCCATCGACCCGTCGGTCGTCTCGGTCGCCACCTCGGGCGGCGCACGCTCCATCCTGACCCGCAGCGACAGCCTCCGGGAGACGGACGGGCTGTCCTACACCCCGAGCGCCGCCCGTCCGATCGGCGGCGGCGTGACGGCGGTGTCGGCCGACGCCCGGCTCTCCAGGATGTTCCGCGACGACATGACGAGCGCGGAGAAGGCCACCTCGGCGGTTCAGCAGTTCGTCGCCCAGAGTCTGGCGCTCTCCGAGCAGAACGCCGCCGGCACCCGGAACCTCGTCGTCGCACCGCAGCGCATGCCCTCCGGCAGCCAGGCACGCGCCATGGCGGCAGCGGTGGAGGCGCTGGAGGACGCCGGCTGGAGCGACTTCACCGAGCTCGGGGAGGCCTCGAAGGCGAAGCCCGACCCGAAGGCCGCCAAGAGCGTACCGAACACGGGCGCCTACCCGGGGCGGCTGCGGCGACAGGAGCTGGACACCAACGCGTTCAAGCAGCTGCAGCGCACCCAGAGCACCCTCGACGACTTCACTGTCATCCTCAGCCAGGACGACCGGGTCGTCACGCCCTTCGGCAACGCGCTGCGCCGCGAGCTCTCCACCTCCTGGCGCGGCCGGGAGAACGAGGCCGCCGCCTACCGCGAGTCCGTCCAGGCCTATCTGTCCGAACTGACCCGCCAGGTACGGCTGGTGCAGAAGTCCCGGATGACGCTGTCCGGCCGCAGCGCGACCATTCCGGTCACCGTGCAGAACAACCTCATCCAGCCGGTCGACGGGCTGGAGCTGCGGCTCACCTCCCAGCGCCGCATCGGCCTGGAGATCGAGGAGGAGCGGCAGCAGGTCGTCGTGGAGGGCGGCCACAGCCAGTCGCTGAAGTTCGAGACCTCCGCCAGGGCGAACGGACGCACGCTGCTGGAGGCCAGGCTCTACACCAAGGACAACAAGCCCTACGGTCCGCCGATGCGCTTCCAGGTCGACGTCACCGAGATCACCTCCACAGTGCTGCTGGTGATCGCGGGCGGCGTCCTGCTGGTCGTGCTCGCGGGGGTACGGATGTACACCCAGCGCCGCCGGCAGGGCCCGGCACCCGACCCGGACGCCCCGCTCGTACCGGGCGCCGACGCCGACCAGCGCCCCGAGCCCGCACCCGAGCCCGCACCCGAGCCGACCGGCACCGGCACAGACTCCGGCAGCGGCACCGGCACCGGAGCGCACGCCGCCGGTACGTCCGGTACGTCGGACCAGCCCGACCCGGACACCTCCTCCGAGAACCCCTCGGACGCGCCCAGCGCAACGTCCGACGCCGGTACGCCGGACACGGACACCGGGCCGGAAAACCCCGACTCACCCGGCGCAGGTGAGAAGGTGGACCGTTGAGCGAGGTGTGGGGCCGGCAGAAGCCCGCGGACGACGAGGTGGGGTACCAGTGAACGTGCCGTACGACCGGGAGCCAGGCCAGGACCCGGGCGCCGATGAGGGCGCTGCCCCTGACCCGTATCTGCGCGACGCCTTCCGGCGCGACCCGCTCCTGGGGCAGCAGTCACCGGGGCACTCCCCACAGGCGCACCCCGGCACGGGCCAGGGCCCGCACGGCGCGTACGACCCGCAGTTGTGGGCTGCTCCCCCCGCACTCGAGCCCCACGACCGCCCGTACGGCGACGACGGCCGGCGCCCGCGCGCCCAGTACACGGGGGTCGACGACCTCCTCGCGCACGCCCAGGACAGCGACCGGGATCGCTCCGGGCAGCAGCCCGGTGACGAAGTTCCCCGGGCGCTGCCCAACGACGACGCCTTCGCGCACCTGTTCCGCGACCAGAACGCAGCCCCGCCGGCCGCTCAGCACGCTCCGGCCGCAGCCCCCCCCCAGTCCGCAGCCGCCCAGAAGTCCGCAGCCGCCCAGAAGTCGGGCGGAGGCGGCGGCGGGCTGCTGAAGTCCAGCGCGATCATGGCCGCCGGCACGCTCGTCTCCCGCCTCACCGGCTTCCTGCGCACCGTGGTCATCACCGCCGCGCTCGGCGCCGCGATGCTCGGCGACACGTACACGATCGCGTACATGCTGCCGACGATGATCTACATGCTGTCGATCGGCGGCGGCCTCAACTCCGTCTTCGTGCCCCAGCTCGTCCGGGCGATGAAGAACGACGACGACGGCGGAGTCGCCTACGCGAACCGGCTGCTCACCCTCGTGATGGTGGCGCTCGCCGCGCTGGTCGGCATCGCCGTGCTCATCGCCCCGCTGCTGATCAAGATGCTCTCGGTGCCCATCGCGGGCAACGACGACGCCAGCAACGTCGCGATCACCTTCGCCCGCTACTGCCTGCCGACGATCTTCTTCATGGGCGTGCACGTCGTCATGGGCCAGATCCTCAACGCCCGCGGTCGATTCGGCGCGATGATGTGGACCCCCGTCCTCAACAACATCGTCATCATCGCCACCTTCGGCGCCTTCATCTGGGTGTACGGAACGCAGAGCAGTTCGGAGCTCGGCGTCACCACGATCAGCGAGGAAGGCGTACGGCTGCTGGGCATCGGCACGCTGCTCGGCCTCGTCGTGCAGGCCCTGGCGATGATCCCCTACCTGCGCGCCGCCGGCTTCAACTTCCGCCCGCGCTTCGACTGGCGCGGCCACGGCCTCGGCAAGGCCGCGAAGCTCGCCAAGTGGACGATCCTCTTCGTCCTCGCCAACCAGGCGGGCCTGGTGGTCATCTCGCAGCTCGCCACCTCGGCCGGCGCGGACGCCGCCGAGGCGGGCAACGCGGGCGCGGGCATCATGGGCTACAACAACGCCCTGCTGATCTGGCAGATGCCGCAGGCCATCATCACGGTCTCGGTCATGGCAGCGCTGTTGCCGCGGCTCTCCCGCTCCGCACACGACGGCGACCTCGGCGCCGTGCGCGACGACCTCTCGCACGGGCTGCGCACCTCCGCGGTCGCCATCGTCCCCATCTCGTTCGGTTTCGTCGCACTCGGTGTGCCGATGTGCATGGTGCTCTTCTTCTCGGCGGGAACGACCGCCGCGGCGTCCATGGGCTTCATCCTGATGGCCTTCGGAGTCGGCCTGATTCCGTTCTCCGTGCAGTACGTCGTGCTACGGGCCTTCTACGCCTTCGAGGACACCCGCACGCCGTTCTACAACACCGTCATCGTCGCCGCCGGAAACGCCGCCGGCGCCGGCCTCTGCTACATCGTGCTGCCCAGCCGCTGGGCGGTCGTCGGCATGGCCGGCTTCTACGGCGTGGCCTACGCGGTCGGCGTGCTCATCGCCTGGCGCCGCCTGAGCCGCAAGGAGAACGCCACCCCGGAATCGGGACCGATCATCCGGACCTACACCCGTCTTGCGCTGGCCAGCGTGCCGGCCGCCGCGCTCTCCGGAGCCACCGCGTACTTCGTTCTGGGCGCCGTCGGCAGCGGCTTCCTGGGCGGCGCGGCCT
The DNA here is from genome assembly GCF_018101125.2 of Streptomyces tardus. Lineage (GTDB taxonomy): Bacteria > Actinomycetota > Actinomycetes > Streptomycetales > Streptomycetaceae > Streptomyces > Streptomyces tardus. Next base: position 2,146,297 of record NZ_JAELVF020000001.1, read on the forward strand.
CGCTGCTGGCCGGGTCGGTGGTGCTCGCCGTGGTCTTCGTACTCGCCGCCAAGCGGCTGCGTGTGCAGGAGATGACCGCGATGGTGGGGATGGTTCGCGCCAAGCTCGGGCGCTGATACAACCCTTCACCGGGGCCATGTGTCGTGCATGTCGAGGACTACAGGCACAATTGTCTTGGCCGGGTTCCGCTCACGGCTGAAGTTCAGCCGCCAGGGGATCCGATGGCGCTGTCGATCCGTCAAGGAGACAGCGACCTCTCCCGCACTGCCACGCGGGAAAGGTCACCAAGGTCACAGGGCGGCGGAGCCGAAAGGCCGAATCTGCCGCCCGGTGTCGGGTAGTCGCGCGATGTGCGCCGACGACCGAGGTGCACCGACGACGGCAGCAAGCGGATGGGGAGGCAGGAGCGACGGTGGCGGAACGAAACACAGCTGCCGTTGACGTGGCGAGCGCGACCGCCGGGAGCGAGGAGACTTCGCCCCCGGCGAGCGCGCCGAAGGAACCGAAGAGTGCGTCGAGGCCCGAAAAGGCCTCGACGACGACCGAGAGGTCCGAGGACTCCGACGGATCCGAGGAGAAGGCCACGGCCGACGGCAGAAAGCCGCATCGCACCCCCGCAGGTACCAAAGGCGCTCCGAGCGAGCTGCACAGCGGTCACAAGCTCGCCCGCCGGTACCGCCTGGAGGAGTGCACCACCAGGCTCGACGGCTTCAGCAGCTGGCGTGCCGTGGACGAGAAGCTCCGGCGCGCGGTGGGCGTCCACCTGCTGCCCTCGGGGCACAGCAGAGCGCGTGCCGTGCTCGACGCGGCCCGCTCCTCCGCGCTGCTCGGCGACCCCCGCTTCGTCCAGGTGCTGGACGCGGTGGAGGAGGGCGACATGGTCTACGTCGTCCACGAATGGCTGCCCGACGCGGTGCCGCTCACCGAGGTGCTCGCGGCCGGGCCGCTGGAGCCGTACGACGCGTACCAGCTCGCCCACCAGGTCGGCCAGGCCATGGCCTCGGCGCACCGCGAGGGGCTCGCCCATCTGCGCCTGACCCCGGGCGCCGTGCTGCGCACCGGCTCCGGCCAGTACCGCATCCGCGGTCTCGCGGTGAACGCAGCTCTGCGCGGCATCACCGACGACCGCCCCGAGCGGGTGGACACCGAGGCGATCGGCGCCCTGCTCTACGCCGCGCTGACCCAACGCTGGCCCTACGAGCGGGACGCCTACGGGCTCACCGGCGTCGGCGGCCTCGCAGGCGGCACCCTCCCGCCCGACCAGGTCCGCGCCGGAGTGCACCGCGGCCTGTCCGACGTCGCCATGCGAGCGCTGGTCAACAAGGGCGCGACCGCCGCCAGCCAGGACCCGCCCTGCACCACGCCGCAGGAGCTTGTCACCGCGCTGACCGAGCTGCCCCGCATCAAGGCGCCCGAGCCGGAGTTCCCCGCCGCCTACCAGCGCCGGGAGTACCCGCCGTACGCCCGGGGCGCCTACTCGAACAAGCCGGCAGCGGCGGCAGCTCCTCGCGAGCCTGTCGTCGCCGCGCCCGCCCCCACCCTGCCCGGACGCACCGGCAAGGCGCTCAAGTGGGGTGTCTCGGCGCTACTCATCGCCGCGCTCGGCCTGGGCAGTTGGCAGGTGGCGGACGCGCTGATGAACGGCGGCGGGCCCAGCGGCGGCGAGCAGGACGCCGACGACTCCGGCTCCGACGACAAGCCGAAGCAGCAGGCCGCCGGCAGCAGGCTGACGATCCAGGACGCCCGTGAGTACTACCCCGACGGCCGCCCGCAGGCCGCCGACAAGGTGGCGCTCAGCTACGACGGCGACCCCAAGACCCACTGGAACACCAAGAGCTTCCAGGACGGCCCGGCCACCGCCCCGTACAAGGACGGCGTCGGCATCGTCTACGACCTCGGCAAGGCGAAGAAGATCTCCTCGGTCTCCCTCAACCTGCGCAACAGCGGCGAGCACACCGAGATCGCGCTCTACGCCCCCGATTCCCTCGCCCCGTCGAGCGGTCCGGGGTCGCTGCCCCGGATCGGCGCCGCGAGGACGACCGGTGCCTCGGCCGCGGTGAAGCTCAAGAAGCCGGTGGAGTCCCGCTACGTGCTGGTGTGGCTGACGGCGATGCCGCACTCGGGCAGCGACGGCTTCAGTTCAGCCGGATACAAGCAGGGGATCTCGCATGTGGTGGTGAAGGGGTCCTAGGATCTGCCCCACCATGACCGATCACGATCCCGCCAGGCAGTCACCCGGCCCGTCCGCCCCTGCCGAGGCCACCGACGCCGAGCTTCTGACCCGTCATGTCGACGGCGACCCCGACGCCTTCGGCGAGCTCGTACGCCGCCACCGCGACCGGCTGTGGGCCGTGGCGCTGCGGACGCTCGGCGACCGTGAGGAGGCCGCGGACGCCGTGCAGGACGCGCTGGTCTCGGCGTACCGGTCGGCGCGCACCTTCCAGGGCAGGTCCGCGGTGACGACCTGGTTGCACCGCATCACCGTCAACGCGTGCATCGACCGCGCACGCAAGGCGGCCTCGCGCCGGATGTCCCTGACCGACGACACGGAGAAGCTGGATCAGCTGCTCGAACCGCAGGAGTCTGCGGCCGTACCGGCGGAGCGGGCCGATCTCCAACGCCAAGTGGTCGCAGCGCTCGACGAGTTGCCGACCGACCAGCGCGCAGCCCTGGTCCTGGTGGACATGCAGGGCTACCCGGTCGCCGAGGCCGCCCAGATGCTCGACATCCCACCGGGCACGGTCAAGAGCCGGTGCGCCCGCGGCAGAGCCCGGCTGCTCCCGCTCGTCAGACATCTGCGTCCCGGCAGCGACCCCGAGGACCGGGGGAGCAGCCCGCCGGGCGCCACCGGCCGCGGCTCCACCAGAGCCCCCACGGTGAAGGAACGGGAACGGAACCGGACGCGGGGGACATCCGTCCCACCGGCAGGACAGGGCGAAGGAGCCGGAGCAGTGAAGGACGGAGGTGCACCCTCATGACCGAGCCTTTCCCGACGTCCGGAGCTGACGAGCACCCTGAGGTCGCCGATATCTCCGCTCTGGGCGAAGGATTGCTGCCGCCCGACCGTTCCGCCGACGTCACCGCACACCTCGCCTCCTGCACGCTCTGCGCAGATGTGCGGGAGTCGCTGGAGGAGATCCGTTCGGCACTCGGTACGTTGCCGGGGCCGGTCCGGATGCCGGAGGACGTGGCCGGGCGCATCGACGCGGCGCTGGCCGCCGAAGCGCTGCTGAACGCGGAGGCCCGCGCCGAGTCGGCGGCCACCGCCTCTTCCGCACCGGGCAGAACCGCCGTCGGCCGTACGGCGGCAGCGGATCCTGCGGTGGATCCCGGCTCTGCTGAGACTGGTTCTGCGGAGTCTGATGCGGCAGCGCCTGTTTCACGTGAAACAGGCAAGCCCGCTCCCCTGCGCGAGCGCCGCGCCGGCGGCGCTTCCCGTCGGCCACCGTCACGCAGCGGCGCAAGCGCCGGTCCGGGGCGTTCCTCCCGTCGCCGTCGGCTGATCCTGACCTCCGCAGCAGCCTGCGCAGCGCTCGTCGTCGGCGGACTGATGGTTCCGCTGCTCATGCAGGACAACGACGACAGCGCGGGCATCGCTCAGAGCGACACCACGAAGGACGGCGAGCGCGGCATCGCCGCGGCCGACCTCGCCGCCCAGGTGCGAGAGCTGCTGGACGCCTCGCCCCAGGACACCTCCCGGGAACAACCGCCGTCCGCCGAGGGCAGCAGGAACCCCGGGCAGCCGAGCCGTCAGGAGGATTCCAGCGCCAGCCCCTTCGGCGCGGAGACCGCGGCCGAGGTGCCCGAATGCGTCAGCAAGGCCATCGACCGCACCGAGACACCGCTCGCCGTCAGCCGCGAGACGTACGAGGGCGTGGAGTCCTACGTCGTCGTCCTGCCGCATGCGGGCGAGCAGCGTCAGGTGGACGCCTACGTCGTGGGCGCCGACTGCACCGACGCCGCCGACGGCGGGCCCGGCAAGGTACTCGCCGAGCGGACTGTCGACCGCCCCTGAAACCGGGCTTGTACCCACTTGAAACCGGGCTGTACCCACTCGCCGGGCTCGCCGGCGGGTGGGACTCGGCATGAGGCGTCGTCGAGCGGGAATGCGCGCCCCGTAGGATCGCGTTGGGTGGAGTGAAGGCACCGCCCGGCAGATGCAGGAAACCTCGGCAGACAAGGATGACCCCCCGTGAGCGACGTCCGTAACGTGATCATCATCGGCTCCGGGCCCGCGGGCTACACCGCTGCGCTCTACACCGCACGCGCCTCGCTCGAGCCGCTGGTCTTCGAGGGCTCGGTCACCGCTGGCGGCGCCCTGATGAACACCACCGAGGTGGAGAACTTCCCCGGTTTCCAAGACGGGATCATGGGCCCCGAGCTGATGGACCAGATGCGTGCCCAGTCCGAGCGTTTCGGTGCCGAGCTGGTGCCGGACGACGTCACCGCGGTGGATCTGACCGGCGAGATCAAGACGGTCACCGACTCCGAGGGCACCGTCCACCGCGCGAAGACGGTGATCATCACCACCGGCTCGCAGCACCGCAAGCTCAACCTGCCCAACGAGGACGAGCTCTCCGGTCGCGGCGTGTCCTACTGCGCCACCTGTGACGGCTTCTTCTTCCGTGAGCAGGACATCGCCGTCATCGGTGGCGGTGACACCGCCATGGAGGAAGCCACCTTCCTCTCCCGCTTCGCCAAGTCCGTCACCGTGGTACACCGCCGGGACACCCTGCGCGCCTCGAAGGCCATGCAGGAGCGGGCGTTCGCCGACCCGAAGATCTCCTTCGCCTGGGACAGCGAGGTCAAGGAGATCCACTCGGCGGACGGGAAGCTCTCCTCTCTGACGCTCGCCGACACCAAGACCGGCGAGACCAAGGAGCTCGCGGTGTCGGGCCTCTTCGTCGCCATCGGCCACGACCCGCGCACCGAGCTGTTCAAGGATGTGCTCGCGCTCGACGAGGAGGGCTACCTCACCGTCGACAGCCCCTCCACCCGTACGAACATCCCGGGCGTCTTCGCCGCCGGTGACGTCGTCGACCACACCTACCGCCAGGCGATCACCGCGGCTGGCACCGGCTGCTCCGCCGCACTCGACGCTGAGCGCTTTCTCGCCGCGCTCACTGACGGCATCGCCGAGGCAGCGGAGCCCGAGCAGGCCGCCGCCGCGATCTGAGGGACGACGCGTTCTCGCTGATCATCGCTCCTCGCGTTTCACGTGAAACGGGCTGCCGCGCCACGCGGCAGCCCGTTCGCCGTAGTCGCCGCGTCCCGCCCGTCCCGCACGCAGCGCGCCCCGGCAGGGGTTCGCGCCAGGCAACGAGGCTGAGCGGCCTCCAACCAGGCACACACCGCCACACAGGCGGCCTCCGTACAGACGAGCGCCGCGCGGATCACCTCCGCACGGCGCTCGTGCACTTCGCTCAGAACGCTTCTCCGAGAACCGTTCCTACTCTTCGTCCTCGCTCTCGGGCCCGGGGAGTTGGTCGAGGACCTTCCCCTCGCCGGGCGCCATCTGCGTCAGGATGCGCTCCAGATCCTCCATCGAGGCGAACTCGACGACGATCTTTCCCTTCTTCTGACCCAGATCGACCTTCACCCGCGTCTCGTAGCGGTCGGACAGCCGACCCGCGAGCTGGTCCAGCGAAGGCGAGATGCGCTTTCCCGCCCGCGGCTTCCGCGGACGCTTCCTGGCACTCTCCGAACCCATCAGGGTCACGATCTCCTCGACCGCGCGCACCGAGAGCCCTTCGGCGACGATGCGGTGAGCCAGCCGATCCTGCTCCTCCGCGTCGTCCACGGAGAGCAGCGCCCGAGCGTGGCCGGCCGAGAGCACACCCGCCGCGACCCTGCGCTGCACCGGCGGCGAAAGCCGCAGCAGGCGGAGCGTGTTGGAGACCTGCGGACGCGAACGCCCGATGCGGTCCGCCAACTGGTCGTGCGTACAGCTGAAGTCCTTCAGCAGCTGGTCGTAGGCCGCGGCCTCCTCGAGCGGGTTGAGCTGTGCCCGGTGCAGATTCTCCAGCAGGGCGTCCAGGAGGAGCTTGTCGTCCTCGGTCGCCCGTACGATCGCGGGGATCTTCTCCAGCCCCGCCTCGCGGCAGGCCCGCCAACGTCGCTCACCCATGATGAGCTCGTAGGAGTCACCGCCCAGCCGGCGGAGCACGACCGGCTGGAGAAGACCGACCTCCTGGATGGAGGTCACCAGCTCCGCCAGCGCGTCCTCGTCGAAGACCTCCCGCGGCTGACGCGGGTTGGGGCTGATCGCGTCGATCGGCACCTCGGCGAAGTAGGCGCCCGCCACCGCGTCGGACGCCGCGCCCGAGTCGCCGTCGTTCTGCGCCGGCACCGTACCGCCTGTCCCGCGCTCGCCGGTGGTGGTGGCCTCCTCCGCCCGGCCGCCGGACTTGGCCGAGCCACCGCCCGCAGCGCCGCCCTTGCCTGCGACCACCTTCGCCGCAGCCACGCCACGGTCCGAACCGAGCACACCTGCCGCCGTGTTGCCGCCCCTGACGCCGGTCTGCCCTCCGGCGGAGTCATCCGTCTTGGGAGCGGCAGGGATCAGCGCGCCGAGCCCGCGGCCCAACCCTCTCCGTCGATCACTCACTGCTTGCCCTCCACCGTGCTGTGCTGTTCCTGGTGCGGGTGAGCTCCCCGCAGAGCGATCTCCCGCGCGGCCTCCAGGTACGAGAGCGCACCACTGGAACCCGGGTCGTACGTCAGAACGGTCTGGCCGTAGCTGGGCGCCTCGGAAATCCGTACCGAACGGGGGATGTTGGTCCGCAGCACCTCGTTGCTGAAGTGGCTGCGGACCTCCTCTGCCACCTGCGACGCCAGCCGGGTCCGACCGTCGTACATGGTGAGCAGAATGGTCGAGATGTGGAGCGTCGGATTGAGGTGGCCCTTCACCAGGTCGACGTTCCGCAGCAGCTGCCCGAGTCCTTCCAGCGCGTAGTACTCGCACTGGATCGGGATGACGACCTCCGCACCCGCCACCAAGGCGTTGACCGTCAGCAGGCCGAGCGACGGCGGGCAGTCGATGAGCACGTAGTCCAGGGGCTGTTCGTACGCGCTGAGCGCACGCTGGAGGCGGCTCTCTCGTGCGACCAGGGAGACCAACTCGATCTCGGCGCCCGCCAGATCGATGGTCGCCGGGGCACAGAACAGACCCTCGACGTCCTTGACCGGCTGAACCACCTCGGAGAGGGGCCTGCTGTCGACCAACACGTCGTAGATCGAGGGCACATCGGAGTGGTGGTCGATACCCAGAGCCGTCGAGGCGTTGCCCTGCGGGTCGAGGTCGACGACCAGCACACGCGCGCCGTGCAGAGCGAGCGAAGCCGCCAGGTTCACGGTCGAAGTGGTCTTGCCGACGCCACCCTTCTGGTTGGCGACGACCATGACCCGCGTCTCCTCGGGTCTGGGAAGACCCTCGCCGGCAGCGCGGGTCATCGCCTCGACAGCCTGCTGCGCGGCACGACCGACGGGGGCGTCGTCCATCGGAGGCGGCGTTTCCCGAGTTTCACGTGAAACATCCGCCAGTTCGGAACGGGGACCGGGGACCGGCTCGGCCATCGGTCCCGCAAAGTTGGCGTCGGACCGCAACGGTTCACTCTCCTCGCAAGGCGCGTTGACAGTCTCAAAGCCTGCCATGCCTTCGGGGTTCTGAACCACAGAGCCCCGCTTACCTGTGGACAACCTATCCGTTGTCGACGGAGCAGCGGGGCTCTGGTTGTGCTTACGGTCGCGAGGAGCGGCAGCCGCACGACCACGACTGATGATTCCCTGAAGCAGAGAGCGACGTTTCACGTGAAACACGATGCACCTGGGCCGCACAACGTACGCAGCGACACTCCGCACCGCACCGCCACGACGGTGGCTTGGAGCACAAGCCCCTCACCATACGGCTCAGCGCGCCGGCTCCGACACCCCCGAACCCCGCGCCGGACTCGACGGCCCGGGGTCAGCGGGTGAGGTGTCAGCGGGTACGACGTCGACGGGTGGCACGTCCGACCCGGGCGGCCCTGGCGCGCTTCGCGGCGAAACGGACGCCACCGGGGCTCTCGCCCACCTCGGCTCGTACGACCGTGGAGAGCGGGTCCACCACACCGTCGCCGACCTGCACGATGGAGGTCTCCACCACGCCGAGCTTCTGCAACGCCGCGCGGGCGCCCAGCAGTTCCTCCTCCGCGGTGTCACCCTTGATCGCCAGCATCTCGCCGTACGGGCGCAGCAGCGGTACGCCCCAGCCGGCCAGCCGGTCCAGCGGCGCCACCGCGCGGGCGGTGACGACATGCACCGGCTCCAGCGAGCCGAGCACTTCCTCCGCCCGGCCGCGCGCGACCGTCACATGGTCCAGGCCCAGCAACTCGACGACCTCCCGCAGAAAGGTCGTACGACGCAGCAGCGGCTCCAGCAGCGTGATCTGAAGGTCCGGACGCACCAACGCCAGTGGGATGCCCGGCAGTCCGGCGCCCGAGCCGACATCGCAGACCGTGACGCCTTCCGGCACCACTTCGGAGAGCACCGCGCAGTTGAGCAGATGGCGCTCCCACAGCCGCGGGACCTCACGGGGTCCGATGAGACCGCGCTTGACGCCCGCCTCGGCAAGGAGCTCGCCGTAACGCTGTGCCTCGCCGAAGGACTCACCGAAGAACTCGCGCGCGACTTCAGGAGCGGCAGGCAGCTCCTGAAGTCGCGGCGTTCCGCTCTGCTCCGTCACGGAAGGACGACCACACAGCGGTTCGGCTCCTCGCCCTCGGACTCGCTCCGCAGGCCCTCGGCCGCGACCGCGTCGTGCACCACCTTGCGCTCGAAGGGGGTCATCGGCCTGAGCTTGACGGGCTCGCCCGCGGACTTCGCCTCTTCGACCGCCTTGGTGCCCAGCTCGGTGAGCTCCTCGCGCTTGCGCGCACGGTGGCCGGCGATGTCCAGCATCAGCCGGCTGCGGTCACCGGTCTCCCGGTGGACCGCGAGACGGGTCAGCTCCTGGAGCGCCTCCAGCACCTCGCCGTCGTGGCCCACGAGCTTCTGGAGGTCGCGGGTGTGGGCGTCGCTGATGATGGAGACCAGCGCCCGCTCGCCCTCGACGTCCATGTCGATATCGCCGTCCAGGTCTGCGATGTCGAGCAGACCCTCCAGATAGTCAGCCGCGATCTCACCCTCCTGCTCGAGTCGGGTCAGGGTGTCGGTGCCCTCAGCGGCCTCGGTGGTGTCGGTCACCGATGGACTCCTCACTTCTTGCTCTTCGCGGACTGCTTCTTCTTGCCGTGATTCGGGCGCTTGCCCTGCGCCTTGCCCTGGTGGGTCTTGCTCTGGGCGGGCTTCTTCTCTTCCGGCTTGCTCATCGAGACGGTGGAGTCACGCTGCGACTTCGACTGGCGCTTGGGCTGCGTACGAGTGGCCCGGGCGCGCTCGGCGGCTTCCTTGGCCTCGACCTCGGCCGGGTCGACCTTGATCTTCCCCTTGGCGATCAGCTTCTCCTGGCGCTGCTTGTAGGCGATCGAGCCAGGGGTGGGGTTGCGCTTGAGGACGTACATCTGCTGACCGAGCGTCCAGACGTTGGTGGTCAGCCAGTAGACGAGGACACCCACGGGGAAGTTGATGCCGAAGACGGCGAACATGACAGGGAAGACGTACATCAGGATCTTCTGCTGCTGCATGAACGGCGTCTTGACCGTGAGGTCGACGTTCTTCGTCATCATCTGCCGCTGTGTGTAGAACTGCGACAGCGACATCATCACGATCATGATGACCGTGACGACGCGGACCTCGGTCAGCGAGGCGCCGAGCTCAGCGAGCTTGTCCGCGGAGTCCATGAACTTCGTGGCGATCGGAGCGCCGAAGACGGTGGCCTCACGGGCACTCTCGACCTGGCCGGCGTCGAGAACGCCGACTTCCTTGTTCTGCGCGATCTTGTTGAGCACCTGGAAGAGCGCGATGAAGAACGGCGACTGCGCCAGAATTGGCAGACAGCTGGAGAGCGGGTTGGTGCCCGTCTCCTTGTACAGCTTCATCATCTCTTCGGACTGGCGCTGCTTGTCGCTCTTGTAGCGCTCCTGGATCGCCTTCATCTTCGGCTGGATCGCCTGCATGTTCCGCGTCGCCTTGATCTGCTTCACGAAGAGCGGGATCAGGGCGATACGGATGACGACGACCAGGAACACGATCGACAGTCCCCAGGCCCAACCACTGTCTTCGTGGAAGACCAGGCTGAACAGCGAGTGGAACTGGACGATGATCCAGGAAACTGCGATATAGAGAGGACCGAGGATCGTGTCCACGAATCAGGCTCCTTGGGCGTTGGACTGGGTCCGATGCTGCCAGCGGTTGCGAATCCGCTGATGCCAGACCGGGTGCTTCCGGGCAGGAACGTGGTCGACGCCGCCGGGCGACCACGGATTGCAGCGCAGGATGCGCCAGGCGGTCAGTGCCGTCCCTTTCACCGCTCCGTGCCGGTCGATCGACTGGTACCCGTAGTGCGAACACGATGGGTAGTACCGGCAGACCGGCCCGAGCATCGGGCTGATGGTCCACTGGTAGAGCTTGATCAACCCCAGCAGCGGGTACTTCACGACGGTGGCCCTCCAAGCAGCCGCTGCAACGCAGCGTCGAGATCCCGGGCCAGTTGCCTGTGGTCCGCTTCTCCCGCGCCGGGCAACGCCCGCACCACCACCAGGCTACCTGCGGGCACCGAGGCCAGCCGGTCGCGTATCAGGTGACGGAGGCGACGCTTGACGCGGTTGCGGACAACGGCGTTCCCCACGGCCTTGCTGACGACGAAACCCGCACGCGCGGGAGGAGTCGTGTCCCCGGGCGCGTGCGGGTTTCTACCGCTGCGTAGATGTACGACGAGTGACGGGCGTCCGGCTCGGCGCCCTCGCCGTACTGCGACCGCGAAGTCCTCGCGCCGCCTCAGCCGGTGCTCGGTAGGCAGCACGTCATGACCTGCGGGTCAGGCTGTCAGGCCGACAGGCGGGCGCGATTCTTGCCACGGCGCGACGCGATGATCGCGCGGCCGGCACGGGTCCGCATGCGCAGCCGGAAGCCGTGGGTCTTCGCGCGACGACGGTTGTTCGGCTGGAAGGTGCGCTTGCTCACTCGGGGGCTCCAGTAAAGACGTGCGTCTCGGTTGAGACGGAATGTGGGCGCCGAATGGCTGTCACCGTGCGCCCACGAGTAGCTCGCAACGCCCGAGTGCACCGCTTCGGATCCCAGTGGATCGTTGCCCATCGGAGGCAGGCGGCAGCAGCCATCGACAACTCGACCTCGATACGGTACGCGCGGCTACTCCATCCGGTCAAACCCGGCCAGGTGATCGCGAGCGCACCCATCGCCCGCCGGACTGTCCGACGTCGTCCGACGGTCCGGCAGTAGGGCTACACCGTACGTCAGGCGCCGACACCCCGTACCCGCAGGGGCGAGCCGGCACGGCACCTTTACACACACCCTGTGGACAACGACTTGAGGCGCCGCTGCCCGGCGCACTACCGTGACGTACTTCGCCCTGCTCCCGACCGTCCCGTGGGCCGCCCTCCGTCGAGCACCGACCGCACAGTCGGGCCCGTCGCCCGGGGCCACCACGGGTCACGCCGGGACAGCTGCGCGCGGCCCGCGCCGTGACAGACCCGACCAGCCGGACGAGACCCGACGGCACCGAACACAGCCAGAGCAAGAACCCGACGAGACCCGGCGAGGCCCTCAGCGGCTCCGGGAAGAAGCGTCCTCCCCCGAGTTGAGAGAAGCGTGCCCCGTGGCTGAACTGCCTGCCGATCTTGCCGCAGTGTGGCCGCGTGTGCTGGACCAGCTCCTCGACGAGGGGCAGGGCGTCGAGGCCAAGGACCAGCGGTGGCTGCGGGATTGCCAGCCCCTGGTCCTGGTCTCCGGTACGGCTCTGCTCGGCGTGCCCAACGAGTACGCCAAGGGGGTCCTCGAAGGACGTCTGGCGCCGATGATCACCGAAGCGCTCAGCCGCGAGTGCCAGCAGGCCATCCGGCTCGCGATCACCGTGACCGACCCGCTGCCCGCGCCCGCGCCGATTCCCGAGCCGCGCGCACAGCACCCCTCGGAAGCACGGCACACCTCGGAAGCACGGCACACCTCCGAGGCGCGGCACTCCCCGGACAGCCGCCACGCCTCCGAACCCCGTCACGCCGCGGAGGCCCGGCACACGCCCGAGTCGCGACAGCAGGGCTTCGATCCGGGCCGCGCCGAGGAAGGGCGCAGGCCCGAGGATTCCCAGCGCTACGAGGAACCGCACGGCTACGAGCAGCCGCAGCGCTACGACTCCCAGCCCGGCTACGAGAAGAGCGGCTACGAGCAGGGCGGCTACGAAGAGCAGAAGACCTACGAGGACCGGGAGTTGCCCACCGCGCGTGCCGCCTACCCGGACTACCCGCACGCCCCGCGACCGCAGCCCCGGCCCGAGCACCAGCCCGGGGCGTGGCCGCGCCGGGACGGCAGCTCCTGGCAGCCGCGCGAGGCCTACGGGCACCCGCCCCAGACGCACGCACCCGGCGGATACGACAACGGTTCGTACGGCGGGTACGAGGGCTACGAGAGCACGTACGAGAACTACGACGGGTACGAGGGCTACGACGCCCGCCCGCCCGGCCAGCGCTCGCACCCCGGTGGCGACCGGCCGGGCCCCGGCCACCAGGGTGGGGCCTCCGGGGCCGGGCGGCCGGGTCCGCCCGCCGGCGGCACCGGGGGCGCGATCGGCCACACCGGCTACGACCCGCACCCGGGCACGCACCCCGGCACCCGCCCCGGTCTCTCCCCCCAACGCTTCGACGAGGCACCGCAGTTGCCCGCGCCCAGCGGCGCACCCGGTCCGCTCGCCGCACAGCCGGCGCCGGCCACCGGCCCCGGCGAGCCGACCGCGCGGCTCAACCCGAAGTACCTCTTCGACACCTTCGTCATCGGGGCGTCCAACCGGTTTGCGCACGCCGCCGCCGTCGCGGTCGCCGAGGCACCGGCCAAGGCGTACAACCCGCTCTTCATCTACGGCGAGTCCGGGCTCGGCAAGACACACCTGCTGCACGCGATCGGCCACTACGCCCGCAGCCTCTACCCCGGTACGCGGGTGCGGTACGTGAGCTCTGAGGAGTTCACCAACGAGTTCATCAACTCGATCCGGGACGGCAAGGCCGACGCGTTCCGCAAGCGGTACCGCGACATGGACATCCTGCTCGTCGACGACATCCAGTTCCTCGCACAGAAGGAGTCGACACAGGAGGAGTTCTTCCACACCTTCAACACCCTGCACAACGCGAACAAGCAGATCGTCCTCTCCAGCGACCGCCCGCCGAAGCAGCTGATCACCCTGGAGGACAGGCTGCGCAACCGCTTCGAGTGGGGCCTTATCACCGACGTCCAGCCGCCCGAGCTGGAGACCAGGATCGCGATCCTGCGCAAGAAGGCGGTGCAGGAACAGCTCAACGCCCCGCCCGAGGTGCTGGAGTTCATCGCCTCGCGCATCTCCCGCAACATTCGCGAGCTGGAGGGCGCCCTGATCCGGGTGACCGCGTTCGCGAACCTCAACCGGCAGCCGGTGGACCTCGGGCTGACCGAGATCGTGCTCAAGGACCTCATCCCCGGCGGCGAGGACGCGACCCCGGAGATCACCGCTCCCGCGATCATGGCGGCCACCGCCGACTACTTCGGCCTGACCGTGGACGACCTCTGTGGATCCTCGCGCAGCCGAGTGCTGGTGACGGCTCGTCAGATCGCCATGTACCTCTGCCGGGAGCTGACCGATCTCTCGCTGCCGAAGATCGGCGGGCAGTTCGGCGGCCGGGACCACACGACCGTGATGCACGCGGACCGCAAGATCCGTGCCCTGATGGCGGAGCGTCGCTCCATCTACAACCAGGTCACCGAGCTGACCAACCGCATCAAGAACGGCTGACCGCCTGCGACTTGGGCGCCACCGCGACTTCGGTGGACCGGCGGCCGGCCCCGCCGGACGCCGGTGGGCGGACGCCGGTGGGCGGACGGTCGGGGCGTCGCCCGGTAGGCGGGCGGTCGAAGCGGCTCGGGAGGCGGTGGCCGTACTCCCTCCCCGGCGCGGTCCCGCCGAAGGCCCAGTGAGGCCCACGCCGGCAGCGCGCGACACCGCGACACCGCCTCGTGCCCGGGCTCTTCCGTGGCGCCGCCACTGGTGCCTGCCCCGCCATACCCCGCCCCGGACGGCAGCCACAGCCCTGTGCCGTGCCCGGCGCCCGTCACCCTTCCTCGGCTCCTCTCCCTGTGTCACCCCGTCGTGCATACGCCCGACGGGGCAGGGCTTCGCGGCGGGAACCACCGCACGGGCCGGGACACCTGCGCCCCGGCCCTCGGCGAGGCTCTCGGTGCGGCTCGCGGGTGCGGCTCGTGCCGCCGAGGGCTCCCCGCACGCGGATCCGGCGCCGGATCCCAGCAGCGCTCGTGCTCCGCGACGGGCCCCGGCGAAGCTTTCTCGCGACCTCCTGATGCGCGACGCGCACCTCCAACCGGGCTGAAGGGCCGCGATGCTGCCCGTTCGCAGAACTCGCAAACCATCTTATTCCACGCATATCCGCCAGCCGCAGCAAGCAAGCGGAAGGTCCGACGGCCTCGTCCGGCGTCTCCGAAGTGTTCGAATCCACAGCTCACAGGGGGTGTCATCCACAGAAACCCCCAGGGTTGGACTTCCACACCCTGGGGAGTACTCAGTTTTCCAGACTGCGTCCACATACAAGGCAGTTGAGGTAGCGTCATCGCAGGTCGGAGGGTTGTGGATTTGTGGAGCAAACTTGTCCACAGCCTGGGGAAACCTGAGAGCCCGTCAGGGCCCGCAGTCGGTTGTCCACTGCTCGCCCACAGGACGGGGCCGGTTGTCCCCAGCTTCTCCACACCTCTGTCCACTGTTCGGAAACCCAACTCGCCCTCTCACTGGTTCGAGTGAAGCGCGTCACACGGAACCGCGAGATTGATCTGTTGAGAACCGGGGTAATCCTGGGGACGGAGCTGTGGGCAAGTGCCGCTCACCTGTGTACGAGATGTGCACAACTTCCGGCTGTCCACAGAAACCCCTTGTTCATCCACCGGTCCGCCCACAGGCGACGTGGATAAAAAAGCGCCTCTGAGCTGCGAAAAGGCAGTTCTCCACCGTTTCCACAGCACCTACTACTGAGACCACATAGTTAGAGCTCAGAATTCGGTTTGAAGCAGGTCCTGTGCACAACTTGGGCTCGACAGGCTCGGCTCCCGCCTCGATGACTTGACCCCGAGCAGCAACAGGTGTCAGCGGTGTGCGTCAGACTGGTCCCCGGCAACCAGCAACAGCAGGAGGCGGCTGAAGGTGAAGATCCGGGTAGAGCGAGACGTCCTGGCGGAGGCGGTGGCATGGGCCGCCAAGAGCCTCCCTGCCCGCCCACCGGTCCCGGTACTCGCCGGACTGCTGCTCAAGGCGGAGGAGGGCTCGCTGAGCCTCTCCGGTTTCGACTACGAGGTCTCGGCACGGGTTTCGGTCGAGGCCGAGATCGAGGACGAGGGCACGGTCCTGGTCTCCGGCAAGCTGCTCGCCGACATCTGCCGGGCCCTGCCGAACCGTCCGGTGGAGATCTCCACAGACGGTGTACGGGTGACCGTCGTCTGCGGCTCGTCGCGCTTCACGCTCCACACCCTTCCGGTCGAGGAGTACCCCTCGCTGCCGGAGATGCCCATCGCGACCGGGACGGTGCCGGGCGAGGTCTTCGCCTCTGCCGTCCAGCAGGTGGCCATCGCCGCCGGCCGTGACGACACCCTGCCGGTGCTCACCGGCGTGCGGATCGAGATCGAGGGCGACACCGTCACCCTGGCCTCCACCGACCGCTACCGGTTCGCCGTCCGCGAGTTCCTGTGGAAGCCCGAGTCGGCGGACACCTCCGCCGTGGCCCTGGTGCCGGCAAAGACGCTGCTGGAGACCGCCAAGGCGCTCAGCAGCGGCGACCACGTCTCGCTGGCGCTCTCCGGCTCCGGCGCGGGCGAGGGCCTGATCGGTTTCGAGGGCGCGGGCCGCCGTACGACGACACGGCTGCTGGAGGGCGATCTGCCCAAGTACCGCACGCTGTTCCCGACCGAGTTCAACTCGGTGGCCGTGATCGAGACCGGCCCCTTCGAGGAGGCCGTCAAGCGTGTAGCCCTGGTCGCCGAGCGGAACACCCCGGTGCGGCTCAGCTTCGAGCAGGGCGTGCTGATTCTGGAGGCCGGCTCGAACGACGACGCACAGGCTGTGGAGCGGGTCGACGCCCAGCTCGACGGCGACGACATCTCGATCGCCTTCAACCCCGGCTTCCTGCTGGAGGGCCTCAAGGCCATCGAGTCGCCGGTCGCGCAGCTCTCGTTCACCACGTCGACCAAGCCCGCGCTGCTCGGTGGCAAGCCGGCCGTCGACGCGGAGGCGGACGACACGTACAAGTACCTGATCATGCCTGTCAGGTTGAGCGGCTGACTGCCCGTCCGAGCAGGGGTTTCACGCTGTTCGTATGAGCGGCGGAGCCCACAGACGTGCAGCGGGGGGCGGGCGTAGGCTCGTTCCGTCAGGCAGTACACAGGCGGTGCGGTTCTCGCCCGCCCGCGTGCGGTGCATCCCGTGCGTGGTGATCTTCAGAAAGGCCCGCTGATGGAGCTCGGTCTCATCGGTCTCGGCAAAATGGGCGGCAACATGCGCGAGCGCATTCGCCGCGCAGGCCACACCGTCGTGGGATTCGACCGCGACGCGGCGCTCGCCGACGTCCACAGCCTCAAGGAGCTGGTGGACTCGCTCAGCGGGCCGCGCGTGGTGTGGGTGATGGTGCCGGCCGGCGCCGCGACCCAGTCGACGATCGACGAGCTCGGCGAGCTGCTGGCCCCCGGCGATGTGGTGGTGGACGGCGGCAACTCCCGCTGGACGGACGACGAGAAGCACGCGCAGGAGCTGGCGGCCAAGGGCATCGGTTTCGTCGACTGCGGCGTCTCCGGCGGCGTCTGGGGCCTGGAGAACGGCTATGCGCTGATGTACGGCGGCGCGGCCGAGGACGTCGCCAAGGTGCAGCCGGTCTTCGACGCGCTCAAGCCCGAGGGCGAGTTCGGCGCGGTGCACGCCGGCAAGGTCGGCGCGGGCCACTTCGCGAAGATGGTCCACAACGGCATCGAGTACGCCATGATGCAGGCCTTCGCGGAGGGTTGGGAGCTGCTGGAGGCCGTCGACTCGGTGACCGATGTGCGGGAGGTCTTCCGGTCCTGGCAGGAGGGCACCGTCATCCGCTCCTGGCTGCTCGACCTCGCGGTGCGTGCGCTGGACGACGACGAGCACCTGCACGAGCTGCGCGGCTTCGCCCAGGACTCCGGCGAAGGCCGGTGGACGGTGGAGGCCGCCATCGACAACGCGGTGCCGCTGCCGGCCATCACCGCCTCCCTGTTCGCGCGCTTCGGCTCGCGCCAGGACGATTCGCCGCAGATGAAGATGATCGCCGCGCTGCGCAACCAGTTCGGCGGCCACGCGGTGGAGGGCAAGAAGTAGCCGACGGCGGGCAGTTGCCCGACGCGCGTTGTCCACAGAGTGTCAACAGCCCTGTGGATCAAGCAGGTTGACGATCAGAGCAGGCAGTGAGAGGCCGGGCGGGAGCGTTCCCGACGCCGGCTGTGGAAGGTGGGTGAACGGCGATGCACGTCACCCACCTCTCGCTTGCCGACTTCCGCTCCTATCCGGCCGTCGAGGTGGCGCTCTCCCCCGGCGTCACCGCTTTCGTCGGGCCCAACGGCCAGGGCAAGACCAACCTCGTGGAGGCCGTCGGCTACCTGGCCCATCTGGGCAGCCACCGGGTGTCGACGGACGCCCCGCTGGTGCGCCAGGGTGCGGAGCGCGCGGTGCTGCGCGCCTCGGTCGTCCAGGGCGAACGCCGCCAGCTGATCGAGCTGGAGCTCAACCCGGGCCGGGCCAACCGCGCCCGGATCAACCGCTCTTCGCAGGTCAAGCCCCGCGATGTGCTGGGCATCCTGAGCACCGTGCTGTTCGCGCCGGAGGACCTCAGCCTGGTCAAGGGCGACCCCGGTGAGCGGCGGCGTTTCCTCGACGAGCTGATGACCGCCCGCTCCCCGCGCATGGCGGGTGTGCGGGCCGACTACGACCGGGTGCTCAAGCAGCGCAACACCCTGCTGAAGACCGCGGCCATGGCCAGGCGGCACGGCGGACGCACCATGGACCTGTCCACCCTCGACGTCTGGGACCAGCATCTGGCCGCCGCCGGCGCCGAGTTGCTGGCCCAGCGGCTCCAACTGCTGCATGTGCTGGAGCCGTTGGTGGACAAGGCTTACGAGGAGCTGGCCCCGGGCGGTGGCCCGGCACGGCTGGCGTACCGCGGTTCCGGCGGTGAACTGCCGGGGGCCGCACTGCCCGGTGGCGCACAGCCCGGCAGTGACCGGGACGAGCTGACGCGTTGGCTGCTGGAGGCGCTGGCGGCGGCGCGCAAGCAGGAGATCGAGCGCGGCACGACCCTGGTCGGCCCGCACCGCGACGAACTCCTGCTGCGGCTGGGCGAGTTGCCCGCGAAGGGGTACGCGAGCCACGGCGAGTGCTGGTCGTACGCGCTGGCGCTGCGGCTGGCCTCGTACGACCTGCTGAGAGCGGAGGGGAACGAGCCGGTCCTGGTGCTGGACGACGTCTTCGCCGAGCTGGACAGCCGCCGGCGGGACCGCCTGGCAGAGCTGGTGGCGCCCGGTGAGCAGGTGCTGGTGACGGCGGCGGTCGCCGAGGACGTGCCCGGGGCCCTGGCGGGCGCCCGGTACGCGGTCGCCGGCGGGGAAGTGACGCCGGCGTGAGCACCGAGCGGGAGCCGCGGCCGGGCGCGGCTGCGTCGGGCCGAGGGCCGGGGCCGGCCGACGGGCCGTCCGGAGGCAGTGCGCCGAGTCCGTCCGGAGGCACGTCCGGGAGCAGTGCGGACGGAAGCAGCCCGTCCGACGGCGGCGCTTCCGACGGTGGTGCGGACGGGCCCTCGGACGGCGGGCGGCAGAGCACGCCGGTGGCGCCCCGCCACTCGGGGCTCGACCTCGCCCGGGTGGCGCTCCAGGCGGCCCGGGAGCGGGCGAAGGAGCGCGGCGCGGACGCCCGGCAGCGGCGCCAGGTGCGCGAGGGCGGCGGACCGCGCTCGGGAGCGCGCAGGGACGGCCGGGATCCGCTGCCGCTCGGGGTGGCGCTGGAGCGGCTGAAGGCCGAGCGCGGCTGGGAGATGCCGATGGCGGTCGGTGGGGTCGCCGGGCGCTGGGCGGAGATCGTTGGGGAGAAGAACGCGGAGCACTGGCAGCCCGACAAGTACGACGAGGAGAGTCGGGTGCTGGCGGTGCGCTGCGACGAGGCGGCGTGGGCCACGCAGCTGCGCCATATGGCCCCGGATCTCGTACGCCGCTTGAACCAGGAGCTGGGGCGGGGCACGGTGCGCGCCATCAAGGTGCTGCCGCCCGGCGGCGGGCCGCGTCGGTACGGGTCGCTGCGGGTGCCTGGCACCTCGCGTCGGGATGCCGACGGCTGGTGAGCGGCGGGCCGCCTCGGCCGGCCGACCCTACGGCGCTGTGACCGTGCCGTCTGTGCAGGTCAAAGCGGTGTGCAGGGTGATTGCGCACACAGTGACGAGTCGTTGTCGGTGAGAAGCGCTGAGTGCCGGTGTGAGCGTCCCCGGCCCCTGGTCCCCATATGGGGAGTCGGCGGAAGGAGGTTCAGGGCGGCACGTGCGGACTCAGGCGGCCTCAAACCCCCATTCACTCCTTCGGTAGCGGTAGACTGACTCGTATCCGCGAGCTCGCGGACCCAGTCGAACGACGCAGCCGCTCCCGGAGCCGGGAGTCCGGCTTGTGCTGTGCCAGAAAGGGCGCTTCGTGGCCGATTCCGGCAACCCCAACGAGAATCCGTCGTCCGCCGACTCCGTGCCGGGGGACGCAGTTCCCGTGGCCGCGGGGGAGGCGTCGTACGACGCGAGCGCGATCACCGTCCTGGAGGGCCTGGACGCGGTACGCAAGCGGCCCGGCATGTACATCGGGTCCACCGGCGAGCGCGGCCTGCACCACCTGGTGCAGGAGGTCGTGGACAACGCCGTGGACGAGGCGATGGCCGGCCACGCGGACACCATCGACGTGACACTCATGGCCGACGGCGGCGTGCGCGTCATCGACAACGGCCGCGGCATCCCGGTGGGCATCGTTCCCTCCGAGGGCAAGCCCGCGGTGGAGGTCGTGCTGACCGTCCTGCACGCGGGCGGCAAGTTCGGCGGTGGCGGGTACGCCGTCTCCGGCGGTCTGCACGGTGTCGGCGTCTCCGTGGTCAACGCCCTGTCCAAGCGGGTCGCCGTCGAGGTCAGGACGGACGGCCACCGCTGGACCCAGGACTACGAACTGGGCGTCCCGACCGCGCCGTTGCAGAAGAACGAGGCCACCGTGGAGACCGGGACGTCCGTGACGTTCTGGGCGGACGGCGACATCTTCGAGACGACCGAGTACTCCTTCGAGACGCTCTCGCGGCGGCTCCAGGAGATGGCGTTCCTCAACAAGGGCCTGACCATCTCGCTGACCGACGAGCGCGAGTCGGCGAAGCAGACCTCGGGCGCCGACACCACGGACTCCGCGGACGACGACAAGGCGCGCACGGTCACGTACCACTACGAAGGCGGTATCTCCGACTTCGTGCGCCACCTCAACTCCCGCAAGGGCGAGCCGGTGCACCCCTCGATCGTCGACATCGAGGCCGAGGACACCGAGCGGATGCTCTCGGTGGAGATCGCGATGCAGTGGAACACCCAGTTCACCGAGGGTGTCTACAGCTTCGCGAACACCATCCACACCCACGAGGGCGGCACGCACGAGGAGGGCTTCCGGGCGGCGCTCACCGGTCTGGTCAACCGCTACGCGCGGGACAAGAAGCTGCTGCGCGAGAAGGACGACAACCTCACGGGCGAGGACATCCGCGAGGGGCTGACCGCGATCATCTCGGTCAAGCTCGGCGAGCCGCAGTTCGAGGGCCAGACCAAGACCAAGCTCGGCAACACCGAGGCGAAGACCTTCGTGCAGAAGGTCGTGCACGAGCATCTGAACGACTGGTTCGACCGCAACCCGGTCGAGGCCGCGGACATCATCCGCAAGAGCATCCAGGCGGCGACGGCCCGCGTGGCGGCGCGCAAGGCGCGTGATCTGACGCGGCGCAAGGGCCTGTTGGAGACGGCCTCGCTGCCCGGCAAGCTCTCGGACTGCCAGTCCAACGACGCGTCGCGGTGCGAGATCTTCATCGTCGAGGGCGACTCGGCCGGCGGTTCGGCCAAGTCCGGCCGGGACCCGCAGTGGCAAGCGATCCTGCCGATCCGCGGCAAGATCCTCAACGTCGAGAAGGCGCGGATCGACAAGGTCCTGCAGAACACCGAGGTCCAGGCGCTGATCTCGGCCTTCGGCACGGGCATCCACGAGGACTTCGACATCGAGAAGCTCCGCTACCACAAGATCATCTTGATGGCGGACGCCGACGTCGACGGCCAGCACATCAACACCCTGCTGCTGACGCTGCTGTTCCGCTTCATGCGTCCGCTGGTGGAGGCCGGCCACGTCTTCCTGTCCCAGCCGCCGCTCTACAAGGTCAAGTGGGGCCGCGACGACCACCAGTACGCCTACTCCGACCGCGAGCGGGACCAGCTGATCACGCTCGGCCGCTCGCAGGGCAAGCGGATCAAGCACGACTCCGTCCAGCGCTTCAAGGGCCTGGGCGAGATGAACGCCGAGGAGCTGCGCATCACCACGATGGACATCGAGTCCCGGGTGCTGCGCCAGGTGACCATCGACGACGCGGCAGCGGCCGACGACCTGTTCTCCATCCTCATGGGCGAGGACGTCGAGTCGCGGCGCAACTTCATCCAGCGCAACGCCAAGGACGTCCGCTTCCTCGACATCTGAGTCGGCCCGAAGCCGCATCCAGAAAAGGAACTTGAACAGCAATGGCCGACGAGAACACCCCAGGCACCCCGCCCCCGGCGGAGCAGCCCGGCCCCGCGGTGACCGCCGAGGAGCCGACCCAGCGCATCGAGCCCGTCACGCTCGAATCGGAGATGCAGCGCTCGTACCTCGACTACGCGATGAGCGTCATCGTCTCGCGTGCGCTGCCGGACGTGCGGGACGGGCTCAAGCCCGTGCACCGCCGTGTGCTGTACGCGATGTACGACGGCGGGTACCGGCCCGAGAAGGGCTTCTACAAGTGCGCCCGCGTCGTCGGCGACGTCATGGGCACGTACCACCCGCACGGCGACACCTCGATCTACGACGCGCTCGTACGCCTCGCCCAGCACTGGTCGATGCGGATGCCGCTGGTCGACTCCAACGGCAACTTCGGCTCGCCGGGCAACGACCCGGCCGCCGCGATGCGTTACACCGAGTGCAAGATGGCGCCGCTCGCCATGGAGATGCTCCGGGACATCGACGAGGAGACCGTCGACTTCCAGGACAACTACGACGGGCGCAACCAGGAGCCGACGGTTCTGCCGTCCCGCTTCCCGAACCTCCTGGTGAACGGCTCGGCCGGTATCGCGGTCGGCATGGCCACCAACATCCCGCCGCACAATCTGCGCGAAGTCGCCGCCGGCGCCCAGTGGTTCCTGGAGAACCCGGAGGCCACCGGCGAGGAGCTGCTCGACGCGCTGCTCCAGCGGATCAAGGGCCCGGACTTCCCCACCGGCGCGCTGGTCGTCGGCCACCGCGGCATCGAGGAGGCGTACCGCACCGGGCGCGGCTCGATCACCATGCGGGCCGTCATCGAGGTGGAGGAGATCCAGGGGCGCCAGTGCCTGGTCGTCACCGAGCTGCCCTACCAGGTCAACCCGGACAACCTCGCGCTGAAGATCGCCGACCTGGTCAAGGACGGCCGGGTCGCCGGTATCGCCGACGTACGGGACGAGACGAGCTCGCGCACCGGTCAGCGGCTGGTGATCGTCCTCAAGCGGGACGCGGTCGCCAAGGTCGTGCTGAACAACCTGTACAAGCACACCGATCTCCAGACCAACTTCGGCGCCAACATGCTGGCCCTGGTCGACGGAGTGCCGCGGACCCTGTCGGTCGACGCCTTCATCCGCCAGTGGGTCGCGCACCAGATCGACGTCATCGTCCGCAGGACCCGCTTCCGGCTGCGCAAGGCCGAGGAGCGGGCCCACATCCTGCGCGGTCTGCTCAAGGCGCTGGACGCCATCGACGAGGTCATCGCGCTGATCCGGCGCAGCGACACGGTCGATGTGGCGCGCAGCGGCCTGATGGGCCTGCTGGAGATCGACGAGATCCAGGCGAACGCGATCCTGGAGATGCAGCTGCGCCGACTGGCCGCCCTGGAGCGGCAGAAGATCACCGCGGAGCACGACGACCTCCAGGCGAAGATCAACGAGTACAACGCGATCCTCGCCTCGCCCGAGCTCCAGCGCAGCATCATCAGCAAGGAACTGACGGAGCTGGTCGACAAGTTCGGCGACGACCGGCGCACCAAGCTGGTGCCCTTCGAGGGTGACATGTCCATCGAGGACCTGATCGCCGAGGAGGACATCGTCGTCACCATCACGCGTGGCGGCTACGTCAAGCGCACCAAGACCGACGACTACCGGGCGCAGAAGCGCGGCGGCAAGGGCGTTCGCGGGACGAAGCTGAAGGAGGACGACATCGTCGACCACTTCTTCGTCTCCACCACGCACCACTGGCTGCTCTTCTTCACCAACAAGGGCCGGGTCTACCGCGCCAAGGCGTACGAACTGCCGGACGCCGGGCGGGAGGCGCGCGGCCAGCACGTGGCCAATCTGCTCGCCTTCCAGCCGGACGAGCAGATCGCCCAGATCCTGGCCATCCGCGACTACGAGGCCGTGCCGTACCTGGTGCTGGCCACCAAGTCCGGCCTGGTGAAGAAGACGCCGCTCAAGGACTACGACTCGCCCCGTTCCGGCGGCGTCATCGCGATCAACCTCCGGCAGATGGCGGACGGCCGCGACGACGAACTCATCGGCGCCGAGCCGGTGTCCGCCGAGGACGACCTGCTGCTGGTCAGCAAGAAGGCCCAGTCGATCCGTTTCACCGCCTCCGACGACAGCCTGCGGCCGATGGGCCGGGCGACCTCGGGCGTGAAGGGCATGAGCTTCCGCGAGGGCGACGAGCTGCTGTCCATGAACGTCGTACGGGCGAACACCTTCGTCTTCACCGCCACCGACGGCGGCTACGCCAAGCGCACCCCGGTCGACGAGTACCGGGTGCAGGGCCGCGGCGGCCTCGGCATCAAGGCGGCGAAGATCGTGGAGGACCGCGGCGAACTCGTGGGCGCGCTCGTGGTGGAGGAGACGGACGAGATCCTCGCGATCACGCTGAGCGGCGGAGTGATCCGCACGCAAGTCAGCGGTGTCAGGGAGACCGGTCGTGACACCATGGGCGTCTCGCTGATCAACCTGGGCAAGCGGGACGCCGTCGTCGGTGTCGCCCGCAACGCCGAGGAGGGTCGCGAGGCCGAGGAAGTCGAGGCCGTCGTCGAAGCGGCCGTGGAGGCTGCCGCGGAGCAGCGGCCGTCCGACGCGGAGGCCGACGAGCAGCGCGGCGGGACCTCGGAGAGCAGCGAGAACACCGGCAGCGAGGACTGACGTCGTGAGCGGGACTGTGGATGAGGCGGTCCGGGTCGTGTGCCCGGCCGCGCTCGTCCGCACGCGCGCGGCGTACAGCGCCTACCCCACCGTGCGGGAGCGACGATGACCAGTGCCCAGCCTTCTCAGCCCCAGGCACAGCCGCACTATCCCCCGCAGGCCTACCCGGCCCCGCCGGGCGGCCCGGGGCCCCAGCCTCCGCAGGCCCGCCCCCCGCGGGACTCCGGCGAACGGGACCGGGCGGCCCGGGACTCCGGCCGGGGCCCGGCCGGAGTCCCCGCGGAGGACGAGGCCGAGGACACGGGGCACGCCAGCGCCCGGCGCCCTCGGACCAACGCGCGGACGATTCCCCGGGTGCGCAAGGCGCGGTTGCGCGTCGCGAAGATCGACCCGTGGTCGGTGATGAAGGTCAGCTTCCTGCTGTCCATCGCCCTCGGCATCTGCACGATCGTCGCCGTCTCGGTGCTGTGGATGGTGCTCGACGCGATGGGCGTCTTCTCCTCCATCGGCGCCACGTTGGGCGAGGCGACCGAGTCCGCGGACGGCGGCGGCTTCGATCTGGAGTCCTTCCTCTCGCTGCCCAGGGTGCTGCTGTTCACCTCGGTGATCGCGGCGATCGACGTGGTGCTCGCGACCGCGCTCGCCACCCTTGC
The DNA here is from genome assembly GCF_018101125.2 of Streptomyces tardus. Lineage (GTDB taxonomy): Bacteria > Actinomycetota > Actinomycetes > Streptomycetales > Streptomycetaceae > Streptomyces > Streptomyces tardus. Next base: position 2,171,555 of record NZ_JAELVF020000001.1, read on the forward strand.
CGCCTTCGTCTACAACCTTTCGGCCGGCTTCGTCGGCGGAGTGGAACTGACGCTGGCGGAGGACGAGTAGCACCTCTCGTCCGGCACGGATCCTCGCAGTTGGCGGGCGCCGGCGGCACTCCTGCCGCCGGCGCCCGCCACCCGTCGGGGAGCGGCCCGCGAGCGCTCGGGAAACGATTTGGGGCACAGGCTGATGTGCGCTAATCTTTCGGTGCAGCGCGGGGCTATAGCTCAGACGGTTAGAGCGCTTCCCTGATAAGGAAGAGGCCACAGGTTCAAGTCCTGTTAGCCCCACAGCAGCGAGGCCCCCGACGGATTTCCGTCGGGGGCCTTTTTCGTGTTCCCTGCTGTCGGCCCCGCCGGCGGGAGGCATCCGGCGGGGCGGCAGGCGCGTTTCGTGCGGCTGCGCCGGTCGGCCGGGGAGGTGGGGCCGCCGCACGGGCCGGTTGTGGCGCGTGCGGCGGCTGTTGGCCGGTCGGGGTGGTGCGTCGGCTCAGTCCGTGGGGACGGAGAGCCAGGGGAACTCGTTGAGGCGGTCGCGCTGTTCGGCCGGGAGCGCGGCGGCCACGAGCTTGCGGATCTCGGCGACCTTCGCCTTGGCGGCGGGCATGTCGCCGTTGAGCCACTCGTAGGGCGGCGGGATCGGGATCGGCAGTGGTGCGCCGTGCGGGATGCGCGGCGGCTGGTCGATGACGAAGTTGCCGGTGCCCTGCTCGTTGTGCGGGTCGATGGCGTACTGGTGGTCGGTCATCAGGTAGCCGACGACGCCATTGGCGAATCCGAGCAGGTTGGTGATCGGGTTCTCGGAGTGGCAGATGCCGTCGTTCTTGTTGCAGACGGTCTTGACGTTGATGTTCTCGATCGGACGCGGGCCGCGCATGGTCATGCCGGGCATGAAGGACGGCAGGTTGGTCATGACGCCGCCGGGGCCGCCGTTGACGCCGGGACGGCGGGCGTCGGCGTAGAGCACGCCGTTGATCTGCGAGTGCGGGACGGCGCCGGAGTCCGAGAACACCTTGAGAGTGTCGCCGGCGACGAGGGCGCCCTGCGAGTAGCCGGTGATGGTGATCTTCGAACCCGGGCAGGCCGCGTGGAAGTCCTTGACCTCCTTGGTCATCTTCTCGACGCCTTCGGCGACGGAGTCGTCCAGGGAGACGGTCTGGCCCGGCAGCGGCCAGATCGACGCCGAGTAGGAGATCTTGGTGAAGCCGACGCCGGCCGGGAGCTTGGCGTTGCTGGCGTCGAAGACCTTGCCCTCCCCGTCGCCGTTGCCGCCGGCCTGGAAGAGCATCGTGTCGACGCAGGCCCTGGGCGCGGCGGCCGGGTCGGCGGCGTGGGCCGTGCTCGCCGCCAGGGCGGTCACGGGTATCAGGGCGGCGCCGGCAAGCAGGGCCGTGTTACGGATTCTCGTGCGCACGTACGCACCTCATCTCGCGTGTGGTGACGGTCGGTTGGCGTTCGCGGGACTGAGGGGCGGGCCCACGTTTTTCACGAACGTCAGTGTTCACAGAGTCGAGGTGAAGGGGCTCCGAAGGGGAGAGGGATGCGCGGCAATTCATCAGATCCGCACAGCGCGCACACGAAATGCACAGGACGGTGCTGGTTGTCGCCGCCGTGGTGCCGTCCGGGAGGGTGGGGCCGACAGGCCCGATACGCCGGGAGCACGCCTCCGTCGTGAGCGCGTACGTTCGGTATCATCGGGCGCCAGAATGGTTTTCGACGTCTTTGAGAAGGACGAGGTAGCGCCGTGAAGAAGCTTCTCCTGGTCGCGCTGGCCGCCATCGGTGGACTCCTCGTGTACCGCCAGATCCAGGCGGACCGGGCCGAGCAGGACCTGTGGACGGAGGCCACCGACCCCGTGCCGTCCTCGGGTCAGGGTGTCTGACGCCCCTGAGCAGTCCAGAGTCTGGTGAAGCCCCGGCTGTGCAGGCCGGGGCTTCGTCGTGCGAGCTTTGTCGTGCGGGCTTTGTCGTGCGGGCTCCGTCGTGCGGGGGGTGCGGGTGCGGCTTGGCGGGGGCTTGCTGTGGGCGTGCGACCTGCGACGCGGGGCCGGCTCGCGAGCTGTGTGCGCCGGAGTGCGAGCGGCGCCGGGGCCCACGTGTTGCAGGACCGTGACGGTCCTCCACTTGAGCTGTGCGAGAGCAAACTCATACGGTCGTGACAGTTCCGGAACGCCGACGCACCCCGTCTGTGCCCGGAGCCGTGCGCCGGTGCACCGCAGGCTTTCCGGACCAGGGGAAGAGGCATGAGCCGTACACGTCGTGGGCGAGGTGTGTCGAGGCGCGCGCGTCCGGAGGCGGAACGTGCTCATGTGCCCGGTGCAGAAGGGGAGTTGAGCGCCGGCGCTCGCGAACGTTGCTGATGGCAACAGAGGGTCGGTGTTCCTGGCGGCGCGGGCCGGGCGAGGGGACAGGGGCGCGTCGTAACGGGCGCGCCGCGGTGCCGTCGTACCCCGCGGTGCGGGCGGTCCGGCCGCCGAGCGCACGGACGGCCGGCGGCTTGGGACGGCCCGAGGGCCGTTCAGTGGAGAGCGAACACCCCCGCGCGGCGGGAGAGTTGGAGCCCGGGCACGATGGAGCGGCCGGGCAGGGGAGTCGAACGAGGGGCGCGGATGAAGACGCGAAGTGGGGCAAGGACCGGTCGGCCTCGGGCCAACCTGTCGGTCGCGGCGCTGGCCGCCCTGTGCACGGCGGCCGTCGCGCTGCCCGCGACCACGGCCCGTGCGGCCGACGAGCAGGGCGGCAGTGCGGCGGAGCCCGCCGCGTACACCGTCGCGGAGGACGCCCGGGAGGTCGAGGGCACCGAGGGCAGCACCGACGCCCCGGAGCTGACCGACACCGGCTATTACAAGGATTCCCTCGGGCCCGGCGAGACCAAGCACTACCGCGTCGATCTGGACTCCGAGCAGACCGCGCACCTGTCCGCCCTCGCCCATCCCGCAGCGGGCATCAAGCTCGGCGACCACGACTCGCTGGAAGTGGAGTTGGCCGGCACCGACGGCACCTCCTGCTCCTCCGACGACGCCTCCTTCCGGGGCGACACGACGCCGTACCCGGTCGTGGCGTACGCTTCGCGCCGCGTCGGTGGGGACTCGGACGAGTGCCAGAAGGCGGACCAGTACCTCTTCGCGGTGACGCGGTCGGACGAATCCGGCTCGGACCCCGGCGACTGGCCGATCGAGATCCGTTACGCACTCGAACCGGGTCTCAAGGGCAGCCGCCCGGCCGTTCCGCCCAAGGGCAGTTGGAGCAGTGAGCCGCCCGCGCCGCCGAGCGGGCAGGCCAAGGAGGTCAGGGGCGGTACGGGCATGAGCACCGCCCGGCCGGTCGGCGCCGGCGTCTGGCGCGACCGGGTGCTGCCCGGCGAGACGCGGTACTACCGGGTGCCGGTGGACTTCGGCCAACAGCTCTTCGCCCGGGTCGAGTTGCCCAACGCCCCGAAGGCCGGCGAGGAGAGCAGCCGGGAGACGGCGTACAAGGGTTTCGCCCTGCACGCCTACACCTCCGCCGGCTGCGCGGTCGTCCACGACAACTTCGAGTCCTACGACGGCGGCCAGAGCGCCGCCTCCCTCGGGCTGCGTCCGATCGACTACGGCAACCGCTACGACCGCGAAGGCCGGGCGCTGAGCACCGCCGGCTTCTACACCCTCGCCGTCACCATGAGCGCCGACCTCCAGCAGTACTTCCCCGAGGACGGCGCGGCCGTCACTCTGCGGGTCAACCTCCGCGGTGCGCCCGAGGAGGCGCCCGACTACGACGGGGACGCCAGGGCCGCCGGTTTCGCCGTCACCGACGAGGACCGGGACGCCGCGCGGGACGGGCTGAGCGCCGACGAGGCTGCGGGGAGCGGGGCGATGCTGGTCGTCGGCATCGTGGGCATCGGTTCCGGCGTCGCGCTGGTGCTGGGGCTGGGAGCGTGGGCGGCGCTCGCCCGCAGGCGTACTCCCGCGGCGGGCGCGGGCGCGGGCGCGGGCGTTGGCGGCGGCGGACCGGTCGGCCCGCCGCAGTAGAGCGGCGGCCGGTGCGGGGACCGTACCGGCCCGGGACGGCGATGCGCCACGGACCCGCGTATGCCCGGGTACGGCCGCGCAGGGCGTGTGTATCCGGCGGTCGGGCCCGCCGGCCCGACTTGAGTCGAGCTGCCGCACCGGCGGCGGGTACGACGCGCGCTCCCTCCGGGCCGGGCGCCGAGGGCCGCGAACCCGCGAACGGTACGGCGGTACGGGCCGACGGGCGGTACGGGCGTACCGCGGTACGAAGCTGCGGCCGACAGGAGTACGGACAGTACGGCGCACGCGGCACGGGCGCTGCCGAGCCGGCCTGTGGACGGGCCGGCAACGGGCGGAACCCGGTTGCGGGCGGGCGGAGTTGCGGGGCAGGCCGGCGTACGGGGCGGCGGGTCAGCTCTGGGTGAGTGCCCAGACGCCGACGGCGATGAGGACGAACGCCAGCATCAGCACCGGTACGGCCACCTTCGCCGAGGGGCCGGGACGTGGTGCGGCGCTCCGGGCCGACTGCGGGTGTGAGCCCGGGGGTTGGCCCGTGGACGGGTGCGGCGCCGCGCCGCCCCCGTGCGGGGGATACCCGTACGTGCCTTCCGTCGGGTACGGGTACGGCGCCCCGGGCGATACGGCGGCGGGGTCCGGTGGCGGGGAGTGCGGTGAAGCGGGAGGCGGTGAACTCGGCGGGGCGAGGCGGAAGCTGCCGGTCTCCGAAGCCGCACCGGGGCGGGCGGTGCCGGTGGAACCCGCGCCGGTCGGGGGCGCGCCCGGTGGCGGGCCGGCCGCTGTCCTGGTCGGCTCGTCCTGGAGGGCCCGGGCGCCGGACGGCTGAGGGCCGTCCGGTCCGTAGCCCGCCGGCAGCGGACCGATCTGGTCGAAGACCTCGACGGTCGGTGAACTGCCCCCGTCGGCCGGGTTCTTGATCAGTTCTCCGCAGTCGGCGAGCGCCTTGCGCACGCCGAGCGCGGTCTTGAACCGCGCCGCCGGGTCGGGCTGGAGCAGCGTGCCGAGTACGTGCCACAGCGGTTCGGGCACGTACTCGGGTGCCGCCGGTACGCCGCCCTCGCGCCGGTAGGTCTCCACCAGCGCGCGCGAGTCCGGCTTGACGCCGGTCAGCAGGTAGAGCGCGACCAGGCCGACCGCGTAGAGGTCGGCGGTGAAGTCCGGGTCGGCACCGAGGAGTTGCTCGGGAGCGAAGTAACCGGGCGTGCCGACGATGAAATTGGTCTCGGTCAGCCGCGGCTCGCCCTTGCGCATCGAGATGCCGAAGTCGGAGACCCTCAGGTGGGGGCGGCCCGTACCGGTCGCCTCCAGCAGGATGTTGGCCGGTTTGATGTCCCGGTGGACGACGTCCTCCGCGTGCACGGCCGACAGTCCGGCGAGCAGCTGGTCCAGCAGCGTCAGCACGGTCGCGGGCGGCAACTTCCCGTAGTCGCCGAGGAGATGGGCGAGGGAGCCGCCGCTGACCAGGTCCATGGTGAACAGCACCTGGTCGTCGTCCGCGGCCCAACTGGTGGGTGCCAGAACGTGCGGATGGTCGATCCGCAGCGCCTGTTCGCGCACGAATCGCAGCAGCGTGTGCGCGTCCGACTGCTGCAGCACCTTCGCCGCGACGTAGCGCTTTCGCCGGTGGTCCCACGAGCGCCAGACGGCGCCCGCGCCGCCGCGCCCGATCGGGTCCACCAGTTCGTACCGGCCCGCGAAGACCTCACCCATGCTGCTGTGCCCGCCCTCTCGAACTGTCGACCATCTGCTCGGGTTGTTCGTTACTGCTGCCGACAGCAGGCACTGCCGCTCGCTGTTGGTGCCGCCGGTCGCGCTCGGGACTGCGGAGCGCCGCAGGGGCCGGTGATCGCCGCCGGGCGACCGACACCTGTCGGATCTCCGCGGTCTGCTGGGGACGATCCGGCCGGAACCGCTTCAGCCGTGACGTTCCGGCCGAGCGGACCGTGCTCAACCCTGGTGTGCCTCGTAGTGCTTGACCGCGTCGGAGGTCTTCCCCGCGCCGTACACCTTCAGGAACTCGGCGAGCTCCGGATGGTCGTCGGCGAGCAGCTGGGACGCCTCGATGATGCCCTGGGCGTCGGAGATCGCGCGCAGCAGCGACTGGATCTCGCGCACCGCACGCTTGACGGTGGTCTGCTGTCCGGTGCCGGCCGCGCCGGCGGTGCTGCCCAGCACGCTCTGGCCGGCGGTCCGGCGGATCTCCTCCATCCGCTTGGTGGCCTCGGCCGCGCTCAGGTGTCCGCCGGCGACCTCGCTGGCCAACTCCTGGAGCGCCTGCACCCGTTGGACGACCGCCGGGTTGCCGATCTTCGCGCGCTGGCCGCTCATCAACTGGGAGAGCATCGGCGCGGACAGCCCGAGCACGGTCGCGAGCCGGGCCTGGTTGAGACCCAGGTCGCTGATCAGCCGCCGGAACAGAGTCCCCAGCGGCTCGCCGTACCAGGAGCTTTGGAGCTCCCTGGCCTTCGCCGTCGAGTCCTGCTGCGTTGCGTCCATGGTGTCTCCCCTGGTCTCCCCTGTCCGCTTCGCGCCAGCGAACTTCCCCGCATCCTACGGAGCGCGGATGTGCGGGGCGATACCCGGTCGGTGATCAGTCCGGGGACCAGGTACGCTTGTGGTGCTTCGGGGCCTTAGCTCAGTTGGTAGAGCGCTGTCTTTGCATGGCAGATGTCAGGAGTTCGACTCTCCTAGGCTCCACAGAAGGAACGCCCTCCTGACCTGCGGAAACGCAGGTCAGGAGGGCTCTTTTGTTTCCTCTGGTGGGCACACGGTGGGCACATCCGGTCGATTACCGTCGTCCCACGGCCTACATCGAAACCAAGGAGCGAAGGGGCGGAGACCCCACGTTCGTCGTCCGCCGGCGTGCAGCCGGAGCCCGAAGCGGCAACCGAGAGTCGGAGACGTTCGACGACCTCACTTCCGCTAAGCGGTTCCGTGACCTCGTGAAGGCGCACGGGGAGCACTGGCCGCCCGGGTGGACCCGAGGCCACGGTTTCGTTGTAGACCGGCGCCGCAAGGAGACGATGTTCGAGCCCTTTGCTCTGGCCTGCGTCGATCGCCTCACTGGTGTTCAGGGTGACACCCGAAGCAAGTACAAGAGGGAGATCAGGGAGAGCATGGTTCCCTGGTTCGGCCCCTACTCGATGGAGGACGGCGAAGGCAGCATCGTCCGCGCCATGGTCCAGGGCTGGGTCAACGACCTCGAAGCCGGTCGTCTCGCTCCGCTCGACCCCCGCGACCGGAAACCCCGGACCGACAGCTCGTGGCGGGGGAGGGTGACCGCGTTGTCCAGCCGGTGCGGGAGGGCCGGCAGCCCGTCATCGAACTTCAGCCCGATCTCCGGGGTTCCGTTGACCAGAAGGAGTTCTTCGCGGTGGGCGGTGGAGCCCTGCATCGGGACGAAGCCGCAGATCCGCGCCGACTCGCTCTCCAGGCAGGGGCCGTACTCGCCCGTGACCCGGGTGAAGGCGATCGAACGGGTCAGGCCGCGCATCCGCAGCGGCACCACGAGCCGACCGCCCTGCTTGAGCTGGGCGATCCACGGCGGGGCGATGTCCCAGGCCCCGGCGGTCACCGGGACGACATCGACCTTCGCCGTCACCCCGGCCGGGAAGAAAGCCTTCGACAAGCGACTGCCCAACAGCGAACCCGAACTCCGCGAAGTTCTTGGCAAGTTGACCGCGAAGCACGGCACCGTGCTCGTGGTCGTCGACCAGCCGGCCTCCGCAGGAGCCCTGCCTGTCGCGGTCGCCCGCGACGCTTTCGCCATCGGGGACGCCGCCCGTTCCATGCCCCATACCCTCCGCACGATCGCCCTCGAAGATGAGGCGATCGCCGAGCTGGAGATGGTCGTGGGCTTCGACGACGACCTTGCCGGCGAGGCGACCAGGATCAGCACCCGGCCGTCCTCGCCTGCTCGACCGGTTCGGGTCACCGCTCGCAATCGTGGGACAGCCCTCAACGAGCCGGCAGGGGCGCGTAACCCGAGTTGGTGAGAGTCGTACCGAAACGCACACCGGGCAGTTCGGCGTCGATCTCACCGGGGTTGACCGCGTTGCTGCCCTCTGCGGTCAGTCCGTCGGCGGCGCCGGGCACGTACCAGATCGCGCCTGTGTCGGCGACGTCACCGATGGCCTCGCCCGGCGCACCGGCCGTGATGTCCGCCTTGCCGTCCCCGTTGACGTCCAACAGGCGTACGGAGCCGCCGAACAGGTCGTTCGCCTCGGCGACGCCCGCGATACCGGGGGTGTCCTGGTGGAAGGCCTGCGCGCCGCTGCCCGACAGGCCGTTGGACTCCGAGCCCTTGAGGAGTACGAAACCGCCTGCCGCGTCCTGCCCGTTGACTTCCTCGAACGGTACGGCGACGGCGAGGTCGTCCACGCCGTCCCCCGTAACGTCCCCGGCGCTCAGGCCCGCGCCGAACTGGTCGCCCTCCTCGGGCGTGCCCGGTACGCCCGGCGTGCCCTGGGTGAATGTCTGCTCGCGGTTGCCCAGGCCGTCCGAGGTGCCGTAGACGACCTTCACGGTGCCTTCGTCGTACGGCAGGTTCTCGATGAGATTGCCGGGCACCTCGCGGTAGGCGAGGTCGCCGTGGCCGTCACCGTCGAAGTCGCCGATCGCGCCCGCGGCAGCGTGCGGGAGGGACACGTCCTCGGCACGGGTGAGACCGTCCTTGCCGCCGGTGAAGAAGAGGTTCTCGAGGGACATCTCCTCGAACACCTGGTGGACGACGAGGTCGTCCGCGCCGTCGCCCGTGACGTCGCCCGCGGTGACGGACAGGATGTCCGTGGCCTCGCTGTCGCCGGTGGTGAGCTGGACCTGCTGCTCGTCGGCCCATTCGCCGTCACGGGTGAACGGGCCCTGGAGAACGCCGTATGTGCCGCGCTCGTGGCCGCGGGTCATGAGGAGGTCGGGGCTGCCGTCGCCGTTGAAGTCACCCGCGGTGAGCCGGCTGCCGACGGAGCCGAAGTCCTCGTCGGCCTCGATGACGCTGGAGCCCTTGCCGTTGATGCCGGTCTTGCCGCCCCACAGCACGATGACCTGCCGGGCGCCGGGAACATGGACGGCGAGGTCGGTGTAACCGTCCTGGTCCAGGTCCGCGCCGGCGACCTTCTGGCCGAAGTGGTTGTGGGGCGCAGGGTCGCCGGGGACGCCGTCCGTGGCCTGGCTGACGGTGACGGCGTTGTCGCGGTCGAGGCCGTCGGGGGTGCCGTAGAAGACGGTGACGTAGCCGGCGTTGCCGGAGTCCTCGCTCGGACTGCCGGGAGCGCCGACGGCCATGTCCTGGAAGCCGTCACCGTTGAAGTCCTCCTTCACGGCGGGGCCTTGGGGCTCCTTCGGCTTCGAGTCGTCCTCCGAACCGGCCGATGCGAACGTCGGCACGAGGATCGCCGCGGCCAGGGCGGTGGCCACACCGGTGCTCAGTGCGGCGGTACGGCGCACCCGCGCACGGCGCGAACGCCCGTGTGTGGTCGATGTGGGTGGCTGTTCCATGGGTCCTCCCCCAGGTCGGCTGGGCCTTGCGCAGCGGTGTACACGTGGCGAACTACGAGAAGTCAGACGAGCGAGAGCACAGCGGGGTTGCACGAGGGATGTCATCGATCGAGAGCATTTCCAGGTCCCGGTGGCCCGACGGGGAGGCCGAACGTTCGCCGCCCACGGAACCGGCGCTCACACTCTCTTTGCGTGTTTGCCGGACGTGGAGGGCCGAAAGCCTGTGATTCTCGGGCGAGGAATGCATCAGAGTTGCAGCCGCGACAGGTTTTGAGGGTGTGCCCATCAGTGGGCACATCGAGTCGGGGCAGTGGGATCGAGCAGGATGGAACGGGACTGAAACGGGTGGGAAAGTCCGATTCTCCCGCAAAGACTCGGTAAAGCCGCAGGTGGGAGCGTCGCTTGTTTCGGGTTCGACTCTCCTGGGCTCCACTCCGAAAGACGTCCCCCTACCTGTGTCCGAGCAGGTCGGGGGACCTCTTTCGGTTTCTGTGAACGGCTGCTGTGATCGCGGGGGTCCGCGTTGCCCGCGGGGGCCTGCGGGGCGCATGTGGGCTGTGCCTCTCGCCGTCGGGCGGCGACGGTTGTCCGCGGGGCCGCGGATCGCCTGCCGGGCCCGCGGGTGCCCGGCGGCACCCGCGGCGCGGACGGACGGGACGAGCGGGCCCGCGGGCGACTCGGGGCCACCGGTACGAGCCCCGATGCGCGGAGTCGGCAATTCGCGCGGGCGCTCGCACGAACCGCGTTCGACGGGCGGACGGGGGCGCGCACTGCCGGCCCCCGCCTCCGGAGGCCGGCAGTCCCGGGCCCGGCCCGGCCCGGGCCCGGCCCGGGGCCGGGACGGTGCCCGTCGCGGCGAGGCCGGTTCAGCCCGTGCGCATCGCGGCAGCGGCGGGGGCGGGCGTGGGTGCGGGAGTGCGGAAGGCGGCACCGACGGTGCGCGGGACGTGCCGGACTTGCCGGCGGGCCCGGTCGGCGGACAGTGCGACGAGGCCGTGCGCGACGGAGGCGAGCGTGGTGTGGCGGTGCCAGCCGGCGTACGTGCGTCCCTCGAAGTCCCGCAGGCCGACGGGGTAGGAGATGTCGACCAGGTCCCGGTCCACCCTGCGGACGAGCTTGGTCAGCCGCAGCAGCGTGTCCACGGGCGCGTCCGTGAGGTCGGTCAGCCAGGCGTGCGAGAGCCTGCCGTACGGGTTCTCCCACTCGGCCACGAGGCTGAACTGACCCGGCTGATAAGTGAGTTGGGTTGTGCCGGCGGTACGGAGCTCGCCTCTCGTCCGGCCGGGCTGCGGGGTGCCGAGAGAGACCGGGACCTTGGCGGCCAGGCTGGTCCGCAGCAGGCCCGAGACCGGATCGATCCACTCCACGGGGCGACGCATCCGCCGCGCCGCGTCCGTGACCTGCCGTGCGGACACCAGCTGTCTTCGGTAGCCGGAGAGCGCGGTGTCCGCCGGGGTCAGGGTTTCGGTGTTCACGCCGATCCTGGCGATGAACGGGAGGCGGGAGGCGATGAGTTGGGCCGCGACCGCGGCGGTGACGTCCTCGCCGCAGTCGAAGACCACGGGGCGTCGGCTCAGGGCCCAGTCGTCGGCCATCTCACGAGCGGCGGCGACGGCGATGTGCAGCGGCGAACGGGCGTGGATGTCGTCCGGGATGCCGGCGCCGCTGCGGCGCTCGGGGCAGTCGAGCCATTCGGGCGGCAGCTGTAACTCCCACTGCACGGGCACGCCCACCTGCTCGTTGGCGAGCCAGACCCCGTACGCCTCCTGGCAGTTGACCGCGCGGCCCGACCCTACCAGCGGCCTCCGGGCGACACCGACGGAGTGCGAACCGGCCTTGGGGATCACGAGCCGGCGCACCACCCAGGCGCTGGGGCGCAGGGTGTGGTCGAGGTACTGGGCGACGGCCGCGCGCATTTCGGACCAGCGCCAGGTGGAGCTGCTGACGAAGTGCTGGAGGCTCTGCTCCAGCGACTTGTCGCCGGCGAGAGTGGCGATGCCGCGCATCGACTTGCGCCCCTCCACCTCCAGCAGTCCGCGCACGTAGCTCGCGGCCTTCCGGCGCTGGTCGCTCCGGCGCAGCGGGGCGAAGGCGACGGTGCTCAGTTCGTGGGCAGGAGTGTCTGGCGTGAGATGTCGGAGAACCGGACTCGTCGTCGTGCTCACTTCATCCCCCTCGGTGCCGTCTTCTGCGGATCTGGGAAGGCCCTCGCAGCCGCTTCTCCCGCGGGGGGTGGGACGCCTCCGGCGGTGGGTGGGAGCACTGGCGGTGAGTCGACCACCGCTCTGTGCTGTACGCGCCAACACCGCAGGCATCGTGTTGACGACGATAACAAACCAACCCGTATGTTTGTAAAGCCCAGAAGAAGGAGTTGTTGGTGGTGCAGGGTGGAGGCTTCGGGGGATATGGGGGAAATCGCAGGTCATCGCGGTGTTCGGGGGAAAGGGTGGATCGGCGGTGTTTCCTGCGTGGTGCGTACGGGACGTGTCTGCGCTGCCGTGCGGAGGGTGCGGGGCGCCTTCCGGGAGGCCGTAAGGAGAGTGACCGGCTCATTGACATACCGCTCGTGCTGTTTTTACTCTTGCAAGGACCAATCTCTTTCAGGCCCCGCAGTCCTTCGCCCGCCTGCCGGTCGGTACGCGCGGGGGCGAAGCGCGGAGGGGCCACCGGCGGCCGAAGGACTGCGTGATGAGACAAGAGCGGGCCGAACGGACGAGAGCCGCACTCGTGTTGTCCGCCGCGGCGATGTTCGACAGAGAGGGCTACGAGCGCACGACGCTCACCGGCGTCAGCCGGCGCGCGTCCGTCAGCAAGGGGGCGTTGTCCTTCCACTTCTCCAACAAGGCCCAACTCGCCGACACCGTCCAGACGGCGGGCTGCGAGGCGTCCAGGAAGAGCCTCGAACGCCTGCGGGACCGCGGGCGGCCCGCGCTGCAGACCTTGGTCGACATGACCCATCTGATCGCCGACCAGCTGATGCGGGACGAACTGGTGAGAGCCGGCGTCCGGTTGGCCGCCGAGCGCGACACGGACTGCGCCTCGCCGATGCACTTCTTCGGCACCTGGTACGAAACCTTCCGGGAGGTGGCGGCCGAGGCCGAGAGCGACCGCAGCCTGCTGCCCAGTCACGCGCCGCAGGCCGTCGCGACCCTGGCGATCTCGGTGGTGTCGTACGCGCACGCGAGGCACCGCAAGGCGGATGCGGAGGTCCGTGGACGGGTCGCCGAACTCTGGGCGATGCTGCTGCCCTCGCTCGCGTCGAGCGTCGAGGGGTGGCAGTTCAGTGCGGAGGGCGTCGGGCAGCCGGATGCGGGTGCGCCTGGCGAGCCGGGCGCGCCCCCGACGCAGGCGCCTGCGCCCGGCGCTCCCGCCCGGCCCGGTGCTCCCGCCCTGTCCTCTGATCCTGCTCAGCCCACCGACCCTGCTCAGCCCACCGACCCTGCCCGGCCCGGTGCTGCCGCCGCGTCGGGCTCCGCGGCGCGGCCCGGTTGCCGGGCGCCGGCAGGCAGGTCCGCGCGGCGACGGCTCCTCGAGGGCTGAGTGCCGGCCGCAGGGCCCGGCCCCGAGCGTGCGCCGGGCCGGGCCGCGCCGGGGCTGTGCTGCGTCGAGCAGGTCTGGCCCGGCCGGCCTGTCTCGCCTGTCCGGCCTGTCGCTTCCGGTTGATCGGCCGGGCTCGTCGGGGCGAACGGGCCCCGGTGTGCGCGGAGTTCGGCGTGCACCGGGG
>NZ_JAELVF020000001.1:2184921-2262867 GCF_018101125.2 Streptomyces tardus
GGTCGGCGGTGCGGGTCGGGAGCGGCGTACGAGTCGAGGGCCGTGTCGTTGCCGAGGGTCGCGGTGAAGACCAGCCGGCCCGCCTGGGTTCCGGTGACCGTGGCGAACCCGGTCTCGGGGCGGTGGTCCGCGGTCAGTACGCAGGGGCTGTCGTACTCGGCGTACCGGGCGAAGGCGGCGTGCACGCGCAGTGCGTGGAAGGAGCCGGGGTGGCTGGCGGCAGCGGCGGCCTGGCAGGCGGCCTCCAGCAGCACCATGCCCGGTACGTGGTCGACGGGGTGGTCGAACATCGTGGGGTGCGAGGTGTCCGCGCGCACGTGCCAGACGTCGCGCCGGCCCGTCGGGGCGAGGACCACGTCCAGCGCCGAGCTGCGGCCGACGTACTCGGGGCAGACCGGTGCGGGGAGGAGAGGGCCCTGTCCGGCCGCGCGGTGCTGGGCGCCGCGCAGCCGTCGGTAGACGGCGGGGGCGACGGCGGTGAAGGAGGCGCTGCCGGCGGCGAAGGGCCGGCCGTCCCGCAAGAGGGTCACCTCGGTTCTGAAGCCGGCCACCCGTCTTCCCTTGTGTGTGAACTCGGTGCACGAGGCCTGGAGTTGGACGTCTGTCGGGCTGCTGCCGACCCGGATGCCGTCGCGGCTGGTGCGGTAGGACAGCTCGCTCATCACGAAGGCGTGGCCGAACGGGATGCCGTACTCGGCGTGGGCCAGAACAAAAACGGACTGTCGGATTGTTTCCGCGACAAGCGACGGCATGTGGTGGGAGCTCGAAGGAGGGGTGAAGAAGCTGTGGCAGCGCGGCCACTGTGCGGCCAGCTCGTAGGTGTCGTCTCCCCGGCTCTCCCAGTCGGTGACGAAGACCTCGCTGATCGCTGCCCGGTGGACGAGTTCCCGGGGTGCGGTGGCGCTGAAACCGGGCGCTCGCACCGGAGTTGCCCCGCTTTCGGTGCGGTGCGGCGCGGTGGTCGGTGCGAGGGCTGCCGGCTGGGCGGGCACGGCGAACTGGGTGGGTGCGGTAAGGGTCATGGCTCCTCCGAGGTGCGTCACGGTGATGCGCGGGCGGGGTTGCTGCCATGGAGCTGATCGGTACGTTAAAAACTGGACGGTCTTTTTTCAATACCCTGGTGGATACTGGATGAGCGAAAAGCGGACTGCTGGGTAGGGAACGATCGGCAGCACGGCAAGTCGGAAGGACGGGAGTGTGCCGATGGCACAGCAGGAGCGCGCGGTGCGCACCAGGGCAGCGATCGTGCGGGCAGCGGCGGAGGTCTTCGGCGACATCGGCTACGAGGTCGCCACGATCGCCGACATCCTCAAGCTGGCGGGAGTCACCAAGGGGGCGCTCTACTTCCACTTCGCGTCGAAACGGGAGCTGGCGCAGGCGGTGCTCGACGAGCAGGTGCACGCCGTGCCGGAGCTTCCGCACGAGCCGATCCACCTCCAACTCCTCTTCGACCAGGGGATGTTGCTCGCCCATCTGCTCAAGTTCGATCCCTTGGTGCGGGGTTCGGTGCGGCTCACCATCGAGCGCGGCGGGCACGAGGGGCCGGACCGCAGAGGCCCGTACCTGCGCTGGGCCGAGGTCACCGGGGAGCAGCTCGAACGGGCCCGGGAGAGCGGGGAGTTGCTGCCGCACGCGGACGTCGACCAGGTTGCCCAGCTCTTCGTCGGAGCGTTCGCCGGGGTGCAGGGAATGTCGCAGGCGCTGACGAACTACGACGATGTGGCCGAGCGTGCCGCGGTGCTGTACCAGAGCGTCCTGCCCGCCGTGGCGGTGCCTTCCGTGCTCGGCCGACTGGATCTGCGGCCCGATCGCGGCGAGCGGGTGATGGAGCGCGTCGTACGGGAGGGTCGCGCTCCGGACGCCCTGCGGAGCGCCTCGTGAGCGCCCGGCCGACCTCATGACGGTGGTGATCACCGGGGCCACCGGGACAGTGGGTCGCGAGGTCGCGCGCCGGCTCGTTTCCGCGGGGAGGCCGGTCAGGCTGCTCGCCCGGCGGGCGGAGGGGCTGCGGCGGTTGCGCGGCGAACTGCTGCCCGCGGCCCGCGCCGGGGTCGAGGCGGTGCCAGTCGACCTGGGCGACCGGCAGGGGCTGGAGCGCGCACTCCGCGGGGCACGCGCCGTACTGGTGGTGACCAGCGATCCGCTCAGTCCGGAGCACGACGCACTGCTGGTGGCGGCGGCGAACCGGGAGAGCACGGCGGCAGCGCGCCGCCGGGACGGTACGCGCGGCGGGGAGAGACCGGACGGTACGGGCGGAGCCGTGCACCTGGTGAAGCTCTCCGCGCTCGCGGTGACCGACCCGTACGCCGACGACCTCCTGACCCGCTGGCAGCGCGAGAACGAGGACCGTGTCCGGGAGTCGGGGCTGCCGTGGACGCTGCTGCGGCCGCGGGCCTTCATGAGCAACACCCTGTCCTGGGCCCCCGGCATCCGGGACGAGCGCACCGTGCGGGCGTACGGGGGGCAGGCGCGCAACGCGTGCGTGGATCCGCGGGACATCGCCGAAGCCGCCGCGGCTGCGCTGGGCGACCCCGCGCACCACGGGCGGACCCACCACCTCACCGGCCCCGAAGCGCTGTCGGCGGCCGAACAGACCGAGCAGCTGGGCCGGTTGCTCGACACCGGGCTCACCCTCGTCGAGCTCAGCCGTGCCCAGGCCGAGGCCGCACTGCGTGCCCGCTGGCCGGAGCCGGTCGCGGTCGCGCTGCTCGCGAGCGCGGAGCGCCTGCGCGCCGGCAGCAAGGCCGGTACGGAGCCGGGAGTGGCGCGGGCGACCGGCCGCGTGCCCACGTCCTTCGCACAGTGGGCCGCCGACCACCGCACCGCCTTCGCCTGAGCCCCACGCCGGCGCGTACGGCGGCGCGCAGGCCCCAGACGATGCCTCGTCCCCAGCCGACGCGTACGCCCCCGTGGGCGCCCCCGCCCCCGCGGCGTGCGGAAACGCCCGCGGGCAGCGCTGTCGGCTGCTGCCCGCGGGCGTGGGAACGCCGGACGACCTCGGCCGGGGTCAGCCGCGTACGCCCACGTACCGGCCCATGGCCGCCGCCGCGTGGTCCACGAAGGCGGCCGGGTCCTCGCCGAAGGCGGCGATGTGCCCGAACACCGAGAAGCCGGTCATGCCGAAGAGCTGCGTCCAGGCGACCAGCAGCCGCGCGACGACCGGCTCGGGCAGGCCCTGGGCCATGCCCTCGGCCAGCCCGCGCACCGCGTCGGCCACCGGTCCGGGCAGCTCCTCCTCCGTGCCGGTCTCCAACGCGCCCTGCTCGGCGGCGTGTTGGAGCGTGCCGATCAGGGCCATGGCGGTACGGGCGCCGGCGACCATGGTCTCGGGCGGCGCGTCGTAGCCGGGGATGTTGGTGCCGTAGATGAGCTCGTACTCCTGCGGGTGGTCCGTCGCCCAGTCCCGTACGGCGCGGCAGACCGCGACCCAGCGGGCCAGCGGTGCGGCGTCGCCGGCCGCGCTCTCGCGCACGGCCTGTTCGGCTCGCTCGCCCATGCCGCCGTAGGCATCGACGACCAGTGCGGTGAGCAGGGCGTCGCGGGAGGCGAAGTGCCGGGCGAAATCGGTCTCGGTCATGTCGAGCGCGGTGCGGACGGACTCCGGCGTGAGCACCAGCGCGCCGTTGCGGTGCAGCTGGCGGGTGCCCTCCGCCTTGATGGCTTCGACGGCCCCCGCGGCGTCGGTCGCGCCGGCGGTCCGGTCGTGGTGTGCGGCTTCAGTCGTCATACGGCCAACATGAAGTCTCCGTACGGCGTCCGCCACCGCCGTACGGAGACTTCGTTACCTTCGCGGGGGTCCGCTCAGCTCCAGTCGGCCGACACCCCCGTCGTACGCTCGCCCAGCACCAGTACGGTCGCCGCGACGACCACCATCACCACCGCGACGGTGCCGAAGAGCCACACCGGCCCCGCCGAGTCCAGCACCGGCAGCAGGGCGAACGGGATGGCCGCGGCGCTCAGCTTGGACAGCGAGTACGCGGTGCCCGCCGCGGTGGCGCGGATGCTGGTCGGGTACTGCTCGGCCAGATACACGTGCGAGACGGTGGAGAAGACGTTGCTCAGCAGCGTGAAGGTGAAACCGAACGCGACGATCCAGGCACCCGTGTCGGCGAAGGCGAAGCCCAGCCCGCAGGCGGCCATGGCGACGGCGGAGAGCGCCACCAGGAGCTTGCGCTCGATCCGGTCCATGATCGGCACCGAGAGCAGCGAGCCCACCGGATAGCCGACGAAGGACAGCGCCGCGAAGCTGATGCCCTCCAGGATTCCGTACCCCTTGGCCGCCAGGACCAGCGGGGCGAGGGTGCCGAAGCCGTAGTAGCCGACGACGGACAGCCCGCACAGCACCCACAGCATCGTGGTGCGCCGCCGGTAGCGGCGGCCGAACAGGTCCCGCAGCCGGGTGTTGGGCTTCGTCGTGGGCGCCGCCGCCGGCTCGGGCTCGGGCAGCCGGTTGCCGTTCGCGACGGCCTCCGACTCCATCGTGGTGACCAGGCGGTCGGCCTCCTCGCGACGGCCGACCGAGGCCAGCCAGCGCGGTGACTCGATCATGCCGCGGCGCAGCACCCACACCACGAAGGCGCCGAGCGCGCCGAGCACGAACAGCCAGCGCCAGCCGTCGATCCCCAGCGGGGCGAGCGGCACCAGCCACAGCGCCGCGAAGCCGACCGCCGGCACGCCGCAGAAGCACAGCGTGTACGCCCAGGCGATGAACCTGCCGCGCTTCCTCGCCGGCAGGGTCTCCGACAAGTAGCAGTCGGAGAGGGCCTGTTCGGCGCCGATGCCCATGCCCGCGATGAAACGGGTGACGATCAGCCAGGCCGCGTTCGGCGAGAACGCCCCGGCCAGGGTGAAGAACGAGTACAGCCCGAGGTTGATCATGAAGGCGCGGCGCCGGCCCAGCTTGTCGCCGACCCTGCCGAGCAGCAGCGAGCCGAAGAACTGGCCGAGGAACGCGGAGGCGAGCGCCAGCTTCAGCGCCGTGCTGTCCATCGCGAACTCGGTCTGCATGACCTGTGCGATCGTCCCCGACAGATGGTTGTCGAAGCTGTCGAAGAACAGGCCGATGCCGATGACCAGCGTCAGCTTCCGGTGCGTGGGGGTGATCGGCAGCCGGTCCATACGGGCGCCGATCGCCTCGGGCGAGCTGCCGCCCGGGGCGGCGGGGGAGGCGGTTTCGACAGGCGAGGACGGCCCGCCCGTACCGGCCTCCAGTGTGGTGACGGGCGTCGGCCCCGGGGCGACGTCCGTTCGGTGCTCTGCGGACATCAGCTCACTTGCCCCTGCCGGACGGGTGCGGAGACCTTGTGCAGGAACGAGGCCACCTCACGGTAGGAACGGAAGAAGCCCACCTCGCGATAGGGGATGCCGCGCTCGGCGCAGTACTCCATCGTCAACTCCCGTGCCCTGCGCAGGCTCTTCTGCGGCATCGCGGGGAACAGGTGGTGTTCGATCTGGTAGTTGAGGCCGCCGTAGAGGAAGTCCATCAGCAGCGAGGGGCGGATGTTGCGCGAGGTGAGGACCTGGCGCTCCAGCCAGCCGAGGCTCTCCTCCTCGCCGTCGCGCAGCTCCATGCCCTTGTGGTTCGGCGCGAAGATCATGCCGAAGTACACGCCCTGGCAGGCCTGTTGGACGACGACGAAGGCGATCGCCTGGAGCGGGGTGAGTATCCAGAACACCAGGCCGAGGTAGAGCGTCGCGCGGGCGGCGATGAGCGCGGCCTCCAGTACGGGCTGCTTCACCTCGCGGCGGGCGATGGCGCGGTAGGCCGTCATCTGCATCTTGAACAGCTCGCACACCAGGAGCACGAAGAACAGCGTGCTCTGGTAGCGCACGATGAAGCGCTGACGGCGGGTGCGGGTGGCGTACTGCTTGGTGTCG
Source organism: Streptomyces tardus (assembly GCF_018101125.2). GTDB lineage: Bacteria > Actinomycetota > Actinomycetes > Streptomycetales > Streptomycetaceae > Streptomyces > Streptomyces tardus. The sequence goes on from NZ_JAELVF020000001.1 coordinate 2,190,799, forward strand.
AAGATCGCCGTCCGTCGGCCGATGTCCGGATCGAGCTCGAGGTGGTTGGGGTGGGAGTGGTGGCGGTTGTGGTGGTTGACCCACCAGCCGTAGCTGATGCCGTTGACGAAGTTGGCGTGCGCGTAGCCGACGATGTTCGCGAGAGTCTTGCTGCGGACCATCGACTTGTGGCCCGCGTCGTGCCACATGAAGCTCGACTGGCCGCCGCAGAAGCCCATCCACGCGGCGACGAGCAGGGTCCACCAGCTGGCGCCCAGGGCGAAGAAGGCGGCCAGGCCGGCCAGCAGGAGCGTGGTGTTGAGCGCCAACTTGAAGGCGTAGTAACGGGGTTGCAGGTCAAGGAGACCCTCCGCCTTGACCCGTCGCAGCAGCTCGGCGAACGAGGCGGACTGGCCCGACTTCGCGTCGGCCGTGCTCCCTGCTGGGGTGTTTGTGGTGTGCTGCGCTGACTGCATACAGGTGATCTCCTTGAGTCACCGCGCCCGGTGGGCGGCGGAGCGATGGGAGGCCTCGACACGCTCCGCTCGGGGCCTGATACGCCGCTGACTCGCTTCTGACGGGCGCCGGGGGCGTACGCCGGGAAGACGGGCGCCGGGCGGCACGCGGGCGTACGGGGCGTACGAGGCGTACGAGGCGCCGGGCACGGGGCGGTGGCCGGCTGCGTGTCAACGCCGTGTCAGCGGACCCGGGCACGGTGCGGAGGGAACGAATGTCCCTACCACGCCGCGATTTGGAGCGCTCCTGATGACCACCGAGGCAGCGAAAGACCGGAACACCGCACCACCCCCCGGCGCTGGGGCTACCTGGGGAACCCTGTTCGTGGTGCTGGTGGGCGCCTTCATCACCGTCCTCGACTACTTCATCGTCAACGTGGCGGTCCCCTCCGTACAGAGCGATCTGGGCGCCACCGCCTCCCAGTCCCAGCTGGTGATCGTCGGCTACGGCGTGGCCTTCACGGCGGGGATGATCACCGGTGGTCGGCTCGGCGACCTGTACGGGCGCCGCCGGATGTACTCGCTCGGGCTCGCCCTGTTCACCCTGGCTTCCCTGGCGTGCGGCCTCGCACCCGACCCGGAGACGCTGATCGCGGCCCGGATCGCCCAGGGCATCGCCGCGGCGCTGCTGGTGCCGCAGGTGCTGGGCATCCTCAGCTCGACGTACGAGGGGGAGCGGCGCGGCAAGGCGTTCAACGCGTACGGTCTCGCGGTCGGCATGGCCGGTGTCTTCGGCCAGCTCGTCGGCGGACTGCTCATCAGCAGCGACATCGCGGGGCTCGGCTGGCGGACGATCTTCCTGATCAACCTGCCGGTCTGCCTGGTCGCGCTGGTCTGCACCCGCAAGTACGTGCCGGAGTCCCGCGGCGACAGCACGGCGCGGCTGGACGTGCTGGGCGCGATCCTGGTGACCGTGGCGCTGGTGGCGGTCGTGCTGCCGCTGGTGCACGGGCACGAGCACAACTGGCCGGCCTGGGGCTGGGTGGTGCTGGCGGCGTCGGTGCCGCTGCTGCTGCTGTTCGTCGCGCACCAGCGCAGGCTCAGCTCCACGGGGCGCTCGCCGCTGATCGAGCTCGCCCTGTTCAGGGAGCGCAGCTTCTCGGTCGGGCTGCTGGCGATGGTCACCTACTTCATGGCGATGGGCTCGTTCTTCTTCCTGCTGGCGTACTTCCTCCAACAGGGCAGGGGCTACTCGCCGTTGGAGTCGGGCCTGATCTTCTTCCCGCTGGGCGTCGGCTACTTCGGGGCCACGATGCTCTCCGGCCGGCTGAGCCCGCGGGCGAACGGCCTGGGCCCGGCGACGCTGGGCGTCGGATACGCGCTGCTCGGCACGATGGTCCTGCTCCTCGGCGAGGGCACCTCCGTGGTGTGGACCGTGCCCGCGCTCATCGTCGCCGGCCTCGGGATGGGCATGACCACGGGGCCGCTCACCGGAGCGGTGCTCGCCGGGGTCTCCGAGCGGCACGCGGCCTCGGCGTCGGGTGCGGTCAACACCATGCAGGAGGGCGGCGCGGCGCTCGGCGTGGCGATCGCCGGCACGGTGTTCTTCCCGGTGCTCACCCGCAGCGACTCCTTCGACCAGGCCTTCGTGCTCGGTCTCGCCCCGCTGGTCGTCTTCTGCGCGGCGGCTGCGGCGCTGTGGCGCGGGATGCACCCCGCCTCCGCCGAGGGCGGTGCGGCCGGCGAGCCGCCGTCCGGTGCCGAGGGCGGCCCGGAAGCCGGCGGCACGGGCGCGGACGGCCCCGGTACGGGCGCCGAGGGCGGCGAGAACGACCGGCCGGCGGCCCGGGAGACGGTCGGGTAGCCGCAACGGCGCGGTCCGACAGGGACGTTCGACGGCGGGCGTCGCGGTGCACCGAGCACCGCGGCGCCCGCCGTCGTGCTCTCCGGCGCGCAGCCGTACGGGCGCGCCCGGCGGCGGCCCCGACACCTGCGCGCGGGCGCGGAAGCGGGCACGTATGCCCGGCGCCGGCCCCGACACGTACGCCCCGTCGCGGGACCGGCGGCCGTCCGCCCGGTGTCCGCGGGGCGGCGTCGGGGCGGCGGCGTGGCGCGATCAGCACCGCATCAGGGGCATGTCAGGTCCCGCTGTTTGCCTGGGCCCACTGCCTGTCGTTCGGATCTTCGCCGGGCTCGCGACGCCTGGTGGCCACCGCTCCCCGATCCGGCAAGACCCTAACGACAGGCTCCGGCCCACACACCACGTCCTGACACTCATCACGGGGGTTTCCATGACATACGCGGCATCGAGTTCCGAGCGCATAGGACTCCTGCCCGCCCTGGAGCGGCAGGAGGTGCTGGAGACGCTCGCCGTCCGGCACTTCAAGGCGGCCCTGCTGATGGAGGACGAGGAGGAACTCCCCCTGGACGCCAGCTTCTTCGACATCGGGCTGACGTCCCTTCGCCTGATGGACGTCAAGCAGAGCCTGGAACGGGAGCTCGGCCTTGAGATCGACTCCACGGCCCTGTTCAACCAGCCCACCGTCGAGCAGCTCGTCGAGTACCTGAGCGGCATTCTGGAGGCCCGCGCATGAGTGAAGGCCAGCACCAGCCCGACCACGGGAGCCCGGAGCGCACTCTCGACGCCTATCTGCGGGAGGTGGCCGGCCCCGCCCGTGCCGAGCAGGCGGACGCGGACGAGCTGCTGAAGCGCAAGTACGAGCCGATCGCCGTCGTCGGCATCGGGCTGCGGTTCCCCGGCGGCAACGACTCGCTGGACGAGTTCGACGACTTCCTGCGCACGGGAGGCTCCGGCATCGTCCCGCTGCCCGAGGACCGTTGGAACGTCGAGCAGTTCACTCCCGAGGACCCGGCCGACCCCGAGGAGAAGGGGCGCATCAGGACCTCCGGCGGCGGCTTCCTGGACCGAATCGACCTCTTCGACGCCCCGTTCTTCAACATCTCGCCCAAAGAGGCCCAGTACATCGACCCGCAGCAGCGGATGGTGCTGGAGACGGCCTGGAAGGCCCTGGAGCACGCCAACATCGACCCGACCGCCCTGCGCCGCGGCAACGGCGGCGTCTACATCGGCGCCAGCTCCATCGACTACGCGCTGGAGCTGGACGCCCTCCCGTACGACCAGCTGGACGGCCTGTTGGCGTCCGGCATCACGATGTTCCCGCTCTCCGGGCGGCTCTCCTACTTCCTGGGCTGGCGCGGGCCGAGCGTCAGCGTCGACACCGCCTGCTCCTCCTCGCTCGCCGCGCTCCACATGGCCGCGCAGGGGCTGCGCAACGGGGAGACCGACATCGCGCTGTGCGGCGGGGTGAACGCGCTGCACCACCCGCGCATCCCGGTGATGTTCAGCCACGCCAACATGCTTGCGCCGGACGGCCTCTGCAAGACCTTCGACGAGTCGGCCGACGGCTATGTGCGCGCCGAGGGCTGCGGAATCCTGGTGCTGAAGCGGCTGTCCGACGCGACCCGGGACGGCGACGACGTCCTCGCGGTGATCCGCGGCACCGCCGTCGGCCAGGACGGCGACAGCGCCGGTCTGACCGTGCCGAACGGCGTCGCGCAGGAAGCGGTGATGCGCCGCGCGCTGGAGGCCGCGCTGTTGGAGCCGGCCGACATCCAGTACGTGGAGGCGCACGGCACCGGTACGCCGCTGGGCGACCCGATCGAACTCGGCGCCATCAACGACGCGTTCGCCTCCGGACACTCCAAGGACTCGCCGCTGCTGGTCGGTTCGGTGAAGACCAACCTCGGGCACATGGAGCCGGCCTCCGGCGTGGTCGGCCTGATCAAGGCCGTGCTGCAACTGCGCAGCGGCACCGTCTATCCGCATCTGAACCTCGACAACCCCTCGGGCCGCATCCCCTGGGACGTCTACGCCGTCAAGGTGCCGAAGGAGTGCACGCCCTATCCGGCCGGAATCCGGCGGGCCCTGGTCAACAGCTTCGGCTTCGCCGGGACCATCGGCGCCGCCGTACTGGAGGAGGCCCCCCGACTGGCCGACGCCCAGCGCCCCGCCGCCGCCGCACCGGCAGCCGCCGCGACCGACGCCCAGCGCCCTGCCGCCGACGCGATCGCCGCCGCGCGCCCGCCCGCCGACGGGACGCCCGACGCCACCCCCGCCGCCGCGCCGCCCCGGCTGTTCGCCCTCTCCGCCAAGAGCGACGCCGCGCTGACCGCGCAACTCGCCCGATACCGCGAGCTGTTGGACGCACGCCCGGACCTCGACCTGGACGCGCTCTGCTTCACCGCCCAGACCGGCCGGGCGCACTTCTCCCACCGCGTCGCGCACCCCTTCACCGACCGCGACGACCTGCTCGCGCACCTCGACGAGGAGGCCGCAAAGGAGAAGCGGCCGGCCGCCCCGCGCATCCGCAGGACCGCGTTCCTGTTCACCGGACAGGGCTCGCAGTACCCGGGCATGGGCGCCGCGCTCTACCAGCGCCACCCGGTCTTCCGCGCCCTGGTCGACGAGTGCGACGCGCTCTTCGCGCCGCTGATCGGACGTTCGGTGCGGGAGCTGGTCACCAGCCACGACGTGACGGCCGAGGACCTGGGCGAGACCGCCCACACCCAGCCCGCGCTCTTCACCCTGGAGTACGCGCTGGCGGGACTCTGGACCTCCTGGGGGGTACGGCCGCAGGCCCTGATCGGCCACAGCATCGGCGAGGTGGTCGCCGCGGCCGTCGCCGGGCTGTTCACGCTGCCGGACGCGGTGACCCTGGTCGCCGCCCGATCCCGGCTGATGCAGTCGGTGCGCGCCGACGGCACGATGGCCGCGGTGTCCGCACCCGCGGAGGATGTCGAACCGCTGCTCGCGGACCACCCCGAACTGGCGCTCGCCGCCGTGAACGCGCCCGACCAGTGCGTGATCTCCGGAGCGCGCGCCTCGGTCGACGAGGTCTGCGCCGGACTCGTCGAACAGGGCGTGCGGGTCAGCCCGTTGACGGTCTCGCACGCCTTCCACTCGCCGCAGATGGCCGAGGTGTTCGACGAGTTCCGCGCCGCGATCGCCGGTGTCTCCTTCCACGAGCCGAAGATCACCCTGATCTCCAACGTCACCGGCAGGCCCGCCAGGCTCGCCCAGATCGGCAACGCCGACTACTGGGTGCGCCACATCGGTGAGCCGGTGCGCTTCATGGACGGCATCCGCGCGGTGGCCAAGCGCGGACGGCACGCCCTGATCGAGATCGGCCCGTCCACCGCGCTCACCGCGCTCGCCAAACGCTGCGTGCCCGCCGACGACCACCTCTGGCTGCCCTCGTTGCAGAAGCGCCTGCCGGACGGGAGCGTGCTGCTCCGCTCGCTCGCGGACTACTACACCGCGGGCCTGACGGTCGGTTGGGACGGCTACCAGGGGGCTCACGCGCCGAACAGGGTGACGCTGCCCACGTACGCCTTCCAGCGCAGGCGGCACTGGCTGCCCGTCGCGCTTCCCTCGGCCGACAACGCCGGCGCGGCGGGACCGGCGACCCATCCGCTGCTGGGCACCGCGACCGACCCCGAAGCGGACCGGTTCGCCGCCGGCACACGGGAGTTCACCGCCGTACTGGGCGCGCGCCGACTGCCCGCGCTGGCCGGCTACCGCACCCCCGCCGGGGCCGAACTGCCGCCGGGGGCACACGTCGAGCTGCTGCTCGCGCTTCAGGACGCGGTGTACGGGCGCACCGACGCGGCTGTCCGCGCCCTGCGCCTCCACCGGCCGCTGCGGCTGCCCGAGGAGTCGGACACCGCCGCCACCGTCGAACTGCGCACCCGGCTGGTGCCGTTGCCCGACAGCGGCGCCGAGGTGCAGGTGGAGATCCTGAGCGGGCACGGCGAACAGGAGATCCTGCACGCGGACGCGCTGCTGGACCTGCGGCCGAGCCAGACGGGAGACCTGGCAACCCGCAAGCTGCTGCGCGCCGAGGCCGAGGCCGTCGAGGTGCTGGAGACCGTGGACGGCGTGGACGTCTACACCGACCTCACGGCTGCCGGGCACGAATTCGGCGCCCGGCTGGGGACGTTGGAGCAGGTCACCAGGTACCGGGGCGGCCTCCTCACGGGTGAGCTGTCCGTGCCGCCGGCCGGGGCACTGGACCAACTGCCGCTCGCCGCGCTCTCCGGCGCCCTGCACGCGCTGACCGTCACCGACCACGGGGCGCCGGCACTGGCGCCGGTGCGGTTCGGTGCGATCCGGCTCTACAAGAAGCCGCGCGCCGACCGCCTGCGGGTGCTCGCCCGCATCCGGGAGAACGCCGGCGCCCGCAGCGGGTCCGATCCGCGTGCGGACGGACGACGGATCGCCGACCTGCTGCTGATGGAGGGCGACCAGCCGGTGGCCCTGTTCGCGGACGTCGAACTCGCCCGCGCCCAGGAGCCGGACCGGCAGCGGAACTTCCTGCACCGGCTGCGCTGGCTGCGGCGCGCCGCGGTGCCCGTCGAGGGTGCGCCCGGCGCGGAGCGCCACGCGGTCGCCGTACTGCCCGCCGACGCGCCCGCGCGAGGCCCCCTGGCCGAGCGGGCCGCGGCGGCCGGGGCCCGGCTGAGCACCGCGCAGGACACCGCGGCGCTGCGCGCGGCGCTGCGCGATCCGTCCGTGACGGAGGTGGTGTGGTTCTGGCGGCCGGGCGAGCAGCGCGAGACCGGCGGTCCGGCCTCGGCCGCGACCCTGCGCGCCGAGTGCGAGGACAACTACCGCCGACTGCTGGAGACCGTCGCCGCCCTGGCGGACGCCGCCGGCCGCGCTCCCCGGCTGTGGCTGGTGACCGAGCGCGCCCAGTGGCTGCCCGACGATCTGCCCGGCACGGGCGAGCAGTTGGCGGCCGGCACCCTGTGGGGCTTCGGCCACACCCTGCTCAACGAGTACCCGCAGTACCGTCCGACCCTGGTCGACCTGCCGGCCGGCGGCGACCCCGGCGGTCTGGTCGCCGAGTGGGCGGCGCCGCAGGAGGGCGAGTTCCAGATCGCCTTCCGCGACGGCTCCCGCCACGTGCGGCGGCTGCTGCCCGGCGACCGCTCGCCGGACTGGCCCGGCGGCTTCGAACTGCGGCCGTCAGCAGCCGGGGAGCACGCCGAGATCGTCCCGGTTCCCGCCGCCGACCGGCCGCCGCTCGCCGGCGAGGTGCAGGTGCGGGTGTACGTCGCCGGGCTCTCGGCCGCCGACGTGCGGCGGTCCTCCGAAGGCGAGGACACCGTCCTCGGCACCGGCGCGAGCGGCGTCGTGCTGGCGGTGGGTGAGGGGGTCGGCCTGCCGGTCGGCAGCCAGGTGTTGCTGCGGACCGGGGGCACGCTCCGGCGCACGGTGACGGTCCCCGCCGGCGAGGTCTCGCCCGTACCCGCGGGCACCCCGCTGACCGAGGCGGCAGCCGCCCTCGCCGCCGAACTCGACGCCGCCGAACTCGACGCCGCCGAACTCGACGCCGCCGAGCTCGATGCTCCCCAACCCTCCCCGCCCGGCGCCGACTTGAACGGGCCCGACCGGCCGGCGGGCGAACTGCCCGGGGCCGGCGGCGACGCCCGTTCCGACGTGGTCTGCTACGGGCTGGAGGAGACGGACGAGGCGCTCGCCGCAGTCGCCCGCGGCGCCGCTCCCGGCACCGTGGTGGTCTGCCTCCACCCGGTCGCCGAACCGGGCCGCCGACCGGAAGCGGCGGCGGACGGCCCCGCCCGGACCCCGGCCCCCGACGGCGACGAGAACGTCGGCGTCCGTCCGGACCGGCTCTACCTGATCACCGGTGGTCTCGGCGGCCTCGGCCTGGTGACGGCCCGCAAGCTGGTGGATCTCGGGGCGCGGCACCTGGCCCTGGTCAGCCGCGGCGGCCGGGCGACGCCCGAAGCGGCGCCGGTGCTCGCGGAGTTGGAACAGCGAGCCGAGGTACGGCTGCTGCGCGCCGACGTCTCCCTGCCCGAGGACGTGAAGCGGCTGACCGCCGAACTCGGCGAGATCGCCGCGTCCGGATGTCCGGTGGGCGGCATCGTGCACGCGGCCGGCGCCATCGGCAAATCGCTGGTCTCCAACCTGACCTGGGAGGAGATCGACACCCAGTTCGGCCCCAAGGTCTACGGCGGCTGGCTGCTGCACGAGGCCGCCGAGTCCTTCCCCGAGCTGGACTTCTTCATCTCCTACTCCTCGATCGCCGCCGTCGTCGGCGGAGCCACCCAGGCGCACTACGCCGGGGCCAGCGCGTTCCTGGACGGGCTGACGGAGTGGCGGGCCCGGAAGGGTCTGCCGGCCACCTCCGCCAACTGGGGCGCCTGGGCTGCGGTGGGCATGTCGGCGCGGCTGGACGACTCGCTCGGCAAGGAGATCGTCCGAGGCGGCATCGCCTTCTTCTCGCCCTCCAGGGCGCTGCGCACCCTGGACCGGATGTGGCGCGAGGGCGCCGTACGACGGGTCGTGGGCGAGGTCGACTGGAATCGCTTCACCCAACTCTCGCCCGTGGACAACCGGTTGTACGCCCGGCTCGTCGCGCCGGGCACCGGCGGGGACGCCGAGGGGGGCGACGCTCTCGACGTGGCAGCCCTGGTGGCGCTGCCCGGCCGGGAGCGCGGCGCGGCCATCGCCGGCGTCGTCACCGAACGGGTGGCCGCCACTCTGCGGATGGCCCCCGACGATCCGCTGGACCCCACCGCGGAGTTCGTCTCGCTGGGGTTGGACTCGCTGATGGGGATGGAGGTCAAGAGCGGCCTGGAGAAGGCGTTCGGACTGGCGCTGCCCGCCTCGCTCGTCTTCGACCACCCGTCGGTCCAGCAGCTCAGCGACTTTCTGGAGAGCCAGCTCGTACCGCAGGAGGCAGCCGCATGACGGAGACGACAGCCACCACCACCCGGCGCGCCCCGGGCCTCCCGGCGGAAGGCGCCCAACCCGGGCCCGACGGGGGGACGCGGACGGGCTGGACGCTGGCCGCCCGCAGCGCCGAGCACGCGGCGCTGCGGCCGGACCACCCCGCCGTTCGCTGCGAGGACCGCACTCTCACCCACGCGGAACTGCACCGCTACAGCAACCGGCTGGCACACGGCCTGCGCGCGGCCGGAGTGGGTCGCGCGGACCGGGTCGCCTTCCTCGGCCGGGAGTCCGAGGACTACTACGCGCTGGTCCTCGCCTGCGCCAAGGCCGGCGCAGTCATGGTCCCGGTCAACTGGCGGCTCACCGGGGGCGAGGTGGACCACATCCTGCGCGACTCGGGCGCCCGACTCCTCTTCGTGGAGGAGGAGTTCGCCGCCGTCGCCGGGCGGATACTGCCCCGGCTGCCGGAAGTGAGGGAGGTCGTCAGCACCGACGGCCCCACCGACCGTGACGGCGACGGTGACGAGCCCGCCGACGGTGACGGCCCCGGTCGCGTCGGCCGTGGGGCCGGCCTCCGGCGCTGGTGCGCAGCCCACCCGGACACCGACCACTCCCCCGGCACCGGACCCGACGACCCCGTCGCGCAGATCTACACCAGCGGAACCACCGGCCTGCCCAAGGGTGTGGTGCTGGCCCAGCGGAGCTTCTTCACGCTGCCGCGGGCCATGCGTGCCGACGGTGTCGCGTGGATCGACTGGCTCCCGGAGGACGTCAACCTGATCTCGCTGCCCGGCTTCGGCATCGCCGGACTCGGCTGGTTCCTGCACGGCTTCAACGCGGGCGGCACCAACATCGTGATGCGGATGTTCGTCGCCAAGGAGGCGGTCGAGCTCATCGAGCGGCACCGGGTGACCACGACCTTCGCCGCTCCCGCGATGCTCGGGATGATGCTGGACGAACCCGCCGCCTCCGCCGAGGCGTTCGCCTCGCTGCGCAAGATCGCCTACGGTGCCGCGCCCATCTCGGAACCGCTGCTGCGTCGCAGCATGGAGGTCTTCGGCTGCGAGCTGGCACAGATCTACGCCAGTACGGAGACCGGGAGCGTCGCGGTCAGCCTGCCCCCGGAGGAGCACTACCCGGGCAATCCGCTGCTGCTCTCGGTCGGCCGCGCCTGCCCGGGGAACGAACTGCGGATCGTCGACCCGCAGGGGCAGGAGCTGCCGGCGGGCGAGATCGGCCAGGTGTGCATCCGTACGCCCTCGGCGATGCTCGGCTACTGGCGGCTGCCGGAGGTGACCGCCGCGACGCTCGTCGACGGCTGGCTGCACATGGGCGACGCCGGCTGTCTGGACGAGGCGGGGAACCTCTTCCTGTGCGACCGCATCAACGACACGATCATCGTGGGCGGTCAGAACGTCTACCCGGCCGAGGTGGAGAAGGCGCTCGCCGAGCATCCCGCGGTGGCCGACTCGGCGGTGGTCGGCCTGCCCGACCCGCGCTGGGGCGAGACGGTCCAGGCCGTGGTGGTGCTGCGCGAGGGCGCCGCGGCGACGCCCCGCCAGCTGCTGATGTTCCTGCACGGGCGCATCGCCGACTACAAGATCCCGTGCGACTACCGGTTCACCGACACCCTGCCCCGCAACCCCTCCGGCAAGGTGCTGCGGCGGGAGATACGCGAGCGGCTGCGCGAGCAGGCGGCGGCCGTCCCCGACCGGCCCTGACCCGCGCACCCGCCCATCCCGCCCATCCCGCACGCGCCGCACCGCACATCCGCCGCACGTATCCACCACGCGCGTCCACCGCACGGAGCGCGCCCGCCGCGCACCGAACCGGAGGCCGGCCCGAGCCGGCCCCGGCCCGGGGCGGGACCGCACCCGGTCGCGCTGACCACGACGCCACGAAGGGACCCACGCACATGGCCACATCAGACGCTCCCCGCACCGCCTCCGGCGGCGCGCCGACGGGGGCGGTCAACATCGGCGTTCTGCTGCCGACCAGGGAGCAGGCCATCACCGGCACGTTCGACGCCGATCCGCTGCTCCAATTCGCCCGCACCGCCGAGGAGTGGGGATTCGACTCGGTGTGGACCGGCGATTCGCTCGTCGCCCGGCCGCGGCTGGACCCGCTGGTGGTGCTCGCCGCGGCGGGCGCCGCGACCAGCCGCGTCACACTGGGCACGGCGGCCCTCACGCCCGCGCTGCGGCACCCGCTGATCGGCGCCAACATGCTCGCCAGCCTGGACCACGTCTGCGGCTCGCGGCTCGTACTGGGGCTGGGCTCGGGGTTCCCGGTGCCCGAGACGGAGGCCGAATTCGCCGCGGTGGGAGCCGAGTTCGGCGGCCGGGCCGGTCGTCTGGACGAGATCACCCGGCTCTGGCGCACTGCTTGGCGCAGCCACGAGCGGGGCGCTCCCACGGACTTCGAGGGCCGCTACTGGCAGGCCGAAGGGCTCGACCGGCTGCCCCGGACCCGCACCCCGGGCGGACCGCCGCTCTGGCTGGCCGGCAGCGACACCCCGCGCGTACTGGCCAGGGTGGCGCGCGAGTACGACGGCTGGCTGCCGTTCCTGCCCACCGCCGCGGCGTACGGGGCGGCGCGGCGCACTCTGGCCGAACTGACCGTGGCGCAGGGGCGCCCGGCGGACGCCGTCACGCCCGGCTTCTACGCGACCCTCACCGTCAACGACGACGAGGAGCGCGCCAAGGCGGAGCTGGAGCACTACGTCGAGCACTACTACGGCCGCTCCCTGGAGGCGATGGCGACCATCCAGGCGTACGGCTGGGGCAGCCCCGCCAAGTGCGCGCAGTGGCTCGCCGGCTACGTGCAACAGGGCGCCCGGCACATCGTGCTGCGGATCGGATCGCTCGACCCCGAGCCGCAGTTGAAGCAGATCGCCGAGGAGCTGCTGCCTGCCGTCCGCGCCCTCGGCCGACCCGGCGGGGCCGGCGCGTCAGCGCGGTCGTGACCGGATGCCAACCGGGTCGCCGGCGGCGGCAGCCCACTTCCAACGCACACCAAGGAGTCCACACGTGGGGGACAACCCAGCACAGGACATGTCGACCGCGGGCCACTGGTTCCACCCGGTCGAGCCCTCCGACGAGGCCGAGACCCGGCTCTTCCTGCTGCCGCACGCGGGCAGCGGGGCGATCATCTACCGGGACTGGGCGGAGCTCCTCCCGCCCACCATCGCACCGCAGGCCGTGACCCTCCCCGGCCGGCACAACCGCCGGGAGGAGGAGACCTTCGAGAAGTGGGACCCGCTGCTGGACGCGCTGTACGAGGCGGTCGTGGCGGAGATCGACGACCGTCCGTTCGCCTTCTTCGGCCACTGCCTGGGCGCCCAGCTCGCCTACCGGCTGACCGTACGCCTGGCGGAGGACGGGATGCCGGCGCCGGCGCTGCTCGGCACCTCCGGCTGGTCGCCGATCGGCTTCTTCCAGCCCACGGAGGAGCAGAGCCGGATGCCGGACCCCGAACTGGTCGAGTGGATCAAGAAGTTGGGCTCCTTCCCGGCGGAGGTCTACGACAACCCGGAGATGCTCGCCCTGGTCGTGCCCGCGCTCCGGGCCGACCTGCGGGTGGCGGCGCAGTACGTCGACGACGGCGTCACGGTGGACTGCCCGTTCGTCTCCTACGGCGGCAGGTCCGACCCGCTCCAGGAGACCGACGACGCGATGACGCACTGGAAGGACCGCGGCGAACGGTACCTGGGCCACCGGGAGTTCCCCGGCGGGCACTTCTACATCGACCAGCACGCAGCTGCCGTGACCGCCGACTTCGCCCGTCACCTGGACCGGCTGGCGGCGACCGTCTCCGGCTGAACCGCGGTGCCGCCCGCCGAGCCACCCGGAGGGCGGCGCCGACCTCCCAACAGATGCCGGCTCCTCCGTTTCGGAGGGAGTCGGGACGAAACGGAGCTGGAACGGTCAGCTCTCGGTCAGGAAACGGTCAGTACCGGTGCCCATAGTGCGGCGAACAGTGCGGCGAACGCGGTACTCGCCGCACTCCTCCCTGCCCACCCGAGGCGCCCTCACGCCACCGACCTGAGTCACCGGCCTCACGCCACCGGCCTCACGCCACCGGCCCAGGGCCTCACACCCCCGCCCCGGCGCCCCGAGCCCGAAGCTCGAACCGTCGAACCCTCGAACCCTCGAACCGCAAGGAGCCGTTGGATGTTGGACGAACAGGGGAAAGTGCTCGACTGGCCGCTCGCCCGGACCTGCCCCATGTCCGTGCCGCCGGAGCTGGCCGGGCTGCGGGGCGAACCGCCGTGCGCGGTACGCATACCCGAAGGGGCCGTGGGCTCCCGGCGGGCCTGGCTGCTGACCCGGCACGCGGACGTGCGGATGGCCCTGATGGACCCCCGGATGAGCGCGGACGAGTGTCTGCCCGGCGCGCCCGTACGCATCCAGCTGCCGCCGGGCGAACGCCCCTCCTCGTTCCTGCGGATGGACGCCCCGGACCACGGCAGGCTCCGTACGCTCGTCACCTCCGACTTCACGGCCCGCAGGGTGCGTGCGTACCAACCGGGCATCGAGGAGCTGGTCGGTGAACTCCTGGACGGCCTCGCCGCCCAGGACGGGCCGGCCGACCTCTGCGAGAACTTCACCACCCAGCTGCCCACCCAGGTCATCGCCCGGGTCCTCGGGGTGCCGCGCGAGGAGTCGGAGCGCTTCGTACGCCTGACGCGGATCACCATCGGCCAGGGCGATCCGGCCGCTTCCTACGCCGCGTACCAGGAACTCACGTCGTTCATCGCCGAGTTGACGATCGCCAAGCAGGCGGCCCCGGCGGACGACATCGTCAGCCGGCTGGCGTCCCGCCATGTGGCGAGCGGGAGGATCACGGTCAAGGAGGCCGTGGGGGTCGCCCTGCTCCTGCTGGTGGCGGGCCACGAGACCACCACCAACCAGCTCGCGCTCAGCACGCTCAACCTGCTCCTCGACGAGGAGCTGAAGCAGCAGGTGCTGGCCGACGACGGGAAGCTGCTCCCCGCGTTCATCGAGGAGTCGATGCGCTACTGGTCCATCTCGCAGGACGCGATCGTACGGCTGTGCGTGGAGGACATGGAGGTGAGCGGCGTACGGATCTCCAAGGGCGACGCCGTCGTCATCTCCATCCCGTCGGCCAACTGGGACGAGAACGTCTTCCCCGACGCGGGCCGGATCGACGTCCACCGGGACACCAGCGAGCACCTCCAGTGGGGCATCGGCCCCCACTTCTGCCTCGGTGCGCCGCTCGCGCGGCTGGAGATCGAGCTGGCGCTCCGATCGCTCTTCACCCGCTTCCCCGACCTGAGGTTGGCCTGCGACGAAAAGGACATCCCGTTCCGGCACGAGACGGTCTTCTACGGACTGCACTCGCTGCCCGTCACCTGGTGACCACCGCGGCCGGCAGCGCACGCCCATCGTCCGAAAACACCAACGCGTCGTGCCCGACGGTCAGTTCGCGCCGACGCGAGCGAAGGAGTGAACCGTGCCCACGGTCTCGGCCAAGGACGGAACGCGGCTCCACTACAGCGATACGGGGAGCGGCCCGCCCGTGGTGTTCCTCAACGTCGCCATGCTCGACTCCCGTATGTGGGACCGCCAGGTGGGCGCCCTCGCGGAGCGGGGTCTGCGCTGCGTCACCTACGACCGGCGCGGCGGCGGCCGGTCCGACCGGCCCGAGGAGGGCTACGACTACGACACCCTCGCCGACGACCTCGCCGCACTGCTGGACCACCTCGAACTGACCGGGGTGACGCTGGTCGGCTACGCGGTCGGCGGCGGCGAGGCGGTGCGCTACCTGACCCGGCACGGCGCGCACCGCGTCGCCGGGCTGGTGCTCGCCGCGTCCGCCACCCCGGTGCTGTTCCGTACGGAGGGCAACCCGCACGGCATCGTGCCGGCGGAGTTCGAGCCGGTGTTCGCCGCGATGCGCGCGGACCTCCCGGCGTTCCTGGAGGAGCTGTCCGTGCCGTTCTTCGGCGGCCCGACGGCGACCGCGCAGAACCCGGGCAGCTCGGACGAACTCCGTTCCTGGGTCGCGCGGGTGGCGATGGACACGTCCCCCCACGCGGCCGAGGCGCTGTACCGGATGCTGCTCGGTGAGGACTTCAGAGCCGAGCTGCCGCTCGTCGGCCTGCCGACCCTGGTGGTGCACGGGGACGCCGACGTGGGCAGCCCCTTCGCGCTCTGCGGCCCCCCGACGGCGGCTCTCGTGCCGGACAGCTCCCTCGTGGTGTACGAGGGCGCCGCCCACGGCCTGTTCGCCACGCACGCCGAGCGCTTCAGCGACGACCTACTGTCCTTCGTAGGACGGGACGCGGGAGCAGGGGGCGGCGAGGCGTAGGGCGAGTCGCCGCCTGATCCCGTCCACACCGCGGAGCTGGGCCCGGCAGGATGCCGGGCCCAGCTTTCGTCATGTCAGCACGTGGTCGAGCCAGTGGTCGAGGAGCTGGCTCTCGCCCGACACCGTGACCGGTGAACTCTCCACCCGTGTACGGCGCTTGAGCAGGAGCAGCAGCTCGTCGGCGGTGCCGTGGACGGTGACGCTGGGGCTGGTGTCGGAAGCCCACCGGTCCGGCGCCGGCCGCTCGGTGAGCAGCCCCTCGGGCGTACGGGTGACCCGCCAGAGTCCGCGAGCGGGGTCCGGGGCGTCGACCGCCCTGAAGCCGAACGTCTCGCCCCGGCCGCGCATCTCGGCCAGCCGCGGGTCGAAGAACATGGCCGCGCTGGGTGCGGCGATGGCGTGCAGCCACAGGTCGACGGCGTCCAGCGCGGTGCCGGTGTCGATCCGTACCCGTCGGCCGCGTACCAGGTCGAGGTCGGCGCGGTGGACGGCCACCTCGGCCGCCGCCCAGCTCGACCAGAAGCGGGCCTCCTGCGCGCCGAAGGTCGTCCAGACGGTGGCGTGCGGGCCGGCCTCGCGGAGCGCGGTCACCATACGTTCGGCCGCGGCCCGCAGCCACGACACCTGTGAGGCGGTGTCCCGGCCCAGGCTCCCGTCGGAGTCGGACACCTGGTGCGCGAGCGAGTCCACCCGCCGGGTCCAGTCGCCGTGCGTCTCGCCGTGCGTCTCGCCGTGCGTCCGGGCGTGTGCCTCGCCGGGCGTCTCGGCGTGTTCCTCGCCGGGTTCCTCCGTCGCGCTCGGCGGGAGGAACTCCGTGGCCCGCTTCTCGACGATCGTGGCGCCCCAACTCAGGGCCTGGTGCAGGTGGATGAGCATCCTCCCGGTGGTCCAACCGGGACAGCTGGGTACGGCCCGGTCAGGGCCGAGGACGGTCAACGCCTCGCCGATGAGGTCCGTGTCCGCCAGGATGTCGTCGCACAGCCGGTCGTGCTCGTACTCGTACATCTGACTTCCTCACATGACTGGGCGCGGCGCCTCACCCCGACGTGGATCGGTGGGTGTGCGGCGCCGCGCCAGGTGGGGTCCCCGTGTGATGCCGGGGTGTGCGTGAGTGGTCCGCGCGGGCGAGCCGGTGGGTTCGCCGGACTCGCGTCGCGTGCCTGGCTCCGCTCAGCCGCCGGTGGACTCGCGCAGCTTGCGCAGCGAGATGTGCTGGAGCAGGGCGAATCCGCCGACCACGGCGGCCTGCATCGGAATCCAGAAGGCGCCCACGGTGCTGGGGGTCAGCCACAGCACCAGCGCGGCGACGCTGGCGACGGCCCACAGCGCGTTGGCCTCGATGACCAGCTTGGTCCCGAGGACCGGGGGCGACGGCTTGGCCGCCAGGAAGCCGACGAACGCGGCGTACGCCAGCAGGAAGGCGCCGATGCCGACCAGGAACGAGCTGTTCAGCCCGAGGAGGTCGCCCACCGGGCCGGAGAGGGCGAGGTAGATGAGTCCGTTGCCGCCGGTCACGACGGCGTCCAGTGTCAGGAACAGGCGCAGCGGTTTCGCCGCGGCGGGCGCCGTGGCGGCGGCCGCGGTGGTGGTGGAGGTGTAGGTGGTCATGTCTTACTCCCGGTCGGTGTGGTCGGGTGGTCGCGTCCCGGTGTGGTCGGGCGGTCGCTTTCCGTGTGCGGGGATGTCCGGAGCGTGCCGCCGGAGCGGTGCCTGCTCAGCGTTGCCCGGCGTGCTGACGGACGGCTGACGTTGGGTGCGGGGTACACCTCTTCGGCGGGAGCGAGCCGCCGCCGAAGAGGCGCGTCAGGGTGCGGCGGCGACCAGCACGGTGTTCTGCCCGCCGAAGCCGAAGGAGTTGCTCAGCGCCAGCTCCGCCGCACAGGCGGTCGGTTCGGTGGGGATCCTGAGGTCGATATCCGGATCGGGGTTGGTCAGGTTGGCGGTGGGAGGCACCAGCCGGTGTTGCAGCGACAGCAGCGTCAGGGCGGCCTCGACCGCGCCCGACGCGCCCAGCAGGTGGCCGGTGACGCCCTTCGTCGAGGTGACCAGCGGGCTGCCGGGCAGCACGCGGCCGAGCATCTGCCCCTCCACCCGGTCGTTGAGCGGGGTGGAGGTGCCGTGCGCGTTGACGTGGCCGATGTCCCGTACGTCGGTGCCGGCGTCGGCCAGCGCCCGCCGTACGGCCGCTTCGGTGCCCCGCCCCTGGGGGTGCGGTTTGGTCATGTGGTGCGCGTCGGCCGTGGCGCCGTGGCCGATGATCCGGCCGTGGCTGCGCGCACCCCTGGCACGGGCGTCGGCCGCCCGTTCCAGGACCAGGATTCCGGCGCCCTCGCCCGCGACGAATCCGTCCCGGTCCACGTCGAACGGCCGGGAGGCGAGGGCCGGTTCGTCGTTGCGCCGGGACAACGCGCCCATCTGCGCGAAGCCCGCCATGGTCACCCGGCCGAGCATCGCCTCACTGCCACCGGTCAGCACCACGTCGCAGCGGTCGGCGGCCAGCAGGTCCCTCGCGGTGCCGATCGCGGTCGCCCCCGAGGCGCACGCGGTCGCCACCACGAGGTTGGGCCCGGTGGCGCCGAACTCCATCGCCACCTGCCCGGCGAGCATGTTGGGCAGGTGCATCGGGAGCAGCAGCGGCGAGACCCAGCGTGCGCCCTCGTCGAGGAAGGTCTGGTTCTGCTGCTCCATGGTGACCGTGCCGCCGTCGGCGGTGCCCAGGACGACGCCGACCCGCGCGCCGTCCCAGGTCTCCGGGTCCAGGCCGGCGTCGGCCAGCGCCTCCTTGGCGGCGACCAGCGCGAACTGTACGAAGGGGTCGAGCCGGTGGGCCCTGCGCTGCCCCAGCAGCTCCCCGGCGTCGAAGTCGGGGACCCGGCAGGAGATCCGGACCGGGCAGGCGCGCAGCGCTGGGTCGTCCGCCGCCCGGGACACTCCCGAACAGACCGCTTCCCAGTTCTGCCGCACGCCCACCCCGGCCGGGGTCACCAGTCCGAGCCCGGTTACCGCAGCCTCGAATCCGGACATCAGACCCTGGCACTCCGCTCGTCCATGAGACGCACGATGTCTCCCACGGTCCCGGCCTCGCTGAGCTCGTCCTCGGACACGGCGAGGCCGAGCTCCTTCTCCAGCACGAGCGACAGCTCGACGATTGCCAGCGAGTCCAGGTCGATCTCCTCGGGCGTGGCCTCGGCGGTGATCGTGTCCGGCGACACCTTCAACTTGTTGACCAGGATGTCCTTCAGCGTTTCGAACATGTCGATCTCCTTCTGTGCGGATGGTTGGTCGCGCGGGTGGTTGGCGCGGGTTGGACGCGCGGGTTGGTCGCGCGGGGTCGTCAGCCGGGCAGGTCGGGCCACACCACGGTGGTGGCGCCCCAGGCGAGCCCCGCGCCGAACGCGGTGAGCAGGAGCCGGTCGCCCGTGCCGAGCGAGCGGTCGGCGTGGGAGTGGTGCAGCAGCAGCGGGATGCTGGCCGCGCCGGTGTTGCCGACGTGCTCGATGTTGGAGAGGAACCGCTCCTCGGGCACGCCGAGTTCCTCGCCGACCGCGCCCAGGATTCGTGCGTTGGCCTGGTGCGCGGCGATCCGGTCGACGTCGGCCAGCTTCCAGCCGGCGGAGTCGACGGCCTGGCGGGAGACGGCCGACATACGTTCCACCGCCTGTCTGAACGTCTGCTGCCCGCTCATCTGGAAGTAGGTGTCGCGCTCCCGCGCGGGCACTCCCGTGGAGCGCTGGCGGGAGCCGCCGGCCGGTACCTGGATCAGCTGCGACCGGCTGCCGTCGCTGCCCAGGAAGACCCGCCCGAGAGCCCCGGGCTCGTCCGGCCGGCCCGCCCGCAGCACGACGGCACCCGCGCCGTCGGCGAAGATGACGGCCGTACCGCGGTCCTGCGGGTCGATGATCGTCGTGAAGGCGTCCGCCCCGATCACCAGGACCCGCTCCGCCGTACCGGCCGCGATCAGCCCCTGGCCGGCCGCCAGGGCGTAGAGGAAGCCGGTGCACACGGCCGAGACGTCGAAGGCCGCGCTGCCGCCCAGGCCCAGCCGGTCGGCCACCTCGGGAGCGGTCGCGGGGCACGGCCGGTCCGGAGTCGTCGTCGCCAGCACGACCGCGTCCGCACCGTCCTCGCCGTCCGCCCCGCCCGCCGACTTCAGCGCCAGCCGTCCGGCCTCCACGGCCAGGTCCGAGGTCGCGTCGCCGGGTGCGACGACGTGCCGGGTGGCGATGCCGGTACGGGACCGGATCCAGCTGTCCGAGGTGTCCAGCCGGGCGCTGAGGTCGGCGTTGGTCACCTGTCGCGGGGGGACCCACCCGCCCAGCCCGGCCAGTACGGCGGACCGGCCGGGCGCGCGCCCCGTCGGGAGACCGGCGGACCGGCCGGACGGTGCCTCGCTGTTCGACACCGCGGCCTCCTCAGCTCTGCCCGGAGAGGATGCCGACGGCGTCGCCCAGGCCCATGTACTCCATCCGGACCTCGGCCATCTCGTCGGTCCAGCGCTCGGCCGTGTCGTAGCGCTCGACCGGCGTGGTCTCCAACATTTGCCGGCCCGGCCACACCTCGTAGTCGCCGACCGCGTCCGCGTGCTGCTCCATGCCCTGCTGGAACAGCTGCTCGCGGTGCAGGACGAACTCCCTGTCCGGCACCCGGTCCCACAACTCCCGTCCGGCGCGCAGGATCTCCATCAGCCGCGGCCGGTACTCGGGGTGGGCGATCAGGTGGTCCCGCATCAGCGAGCTGCCGACCGCCAGGTGGCGGATCTCGTCGATCGCCGCGGTGCGGGAGAGCTCGGCCGCGGCCGGGTCGAGCCGGTCCCACTTGCGTTCGCTCAGCTCCGCCGCGGGGGCCAGAACGCCCTCGATGACGATGGTGAAGACCGCCACGCCGCCGGCGAAGTCGCCCTGGTCGCGCACGATGTCGAGAGTGAATTCCTCGACCGGTGCGAGCACCCGGCGGCGGTAGTCGGCGGCCATCTCCTCGATGTCGGCGACCAGGGTCTTCTCCGGCATCCCCAGTTCGACCAGGTGGTTGCGGAAGACGCGGGCGTGCCGCGCCTCGTCGATCATCTGGGTGGCGTAGAACTCCATCTCCGGAATTCCGGGCGCGCGGTCGACGTAGTGCGCCAGCAGACGGGTGGCGATCTCCTCCGCCAGCGAGCGGTAGCCGAGCTCCAGCACCATGGCCTCGCGCAGCGGTCCGGGTTCCTTCATGAACGCGGGGATCTCGGCGTCCCCGGTGTGCCCGCTGACCCCGCGTCCGCGCAGGGTCCCCTGGGCCACCTCGGTGAACCAGTAGGCGAGATCGCAGCGTTCGGCGGTCAGTTCCAGGGTCTTGGCACCGTCCAGCAGCCCTGGTGCGGTGTCGAAGTCGGCTTCGTGCGCGACGGGCGTGTTCATCGATACTTACCTTCCTCGCCTGCGGCGATGCTCGGTACGGGAGTGCCGGCGGTGGCGCTCGGCCGGGCGGCGTTCGCTGCCGGCGGCAGCCCGGTCGGGTCGTACAGCGCGGGAGCGGGCAGCGCTGCGGTCGGGAGTGCCGCGGTCGGGAGCGCGGAGGGCGGGAGTGCGTTCGCCGCCGGGTCGTACAGCACGGGGGCGTGCAGTGCGCCCGCGTAACTCAGCAGCGGTTCACCGCCGTTGGCGGTCGCCTCGGTGACCAGCCCGAGCAGCACCTCGTGGTCGCCCACCGGCACACAGCTGCTCAGCCGGCAGGTCAGCTGGGCCACCGCGCCGTCCAGCAGGGGCGCGCCGCCGGCGGACCGCGAGCCCGGCATCCAGGAGACCTCGTCGAACTGGGCCGCGCCCTCGGGCCGTGCCCGATTGGCGAACCAGCGGGCGAGCGCGTGCTGTTCCCCGCTCAGCACGTTGGCGACGAACCGCTCCTCGGTGCGGACCAGGTCGGCCATGGCCGACCCCGGCCGCAGACAGACGCCGATGATCAGCGGCTTGCGGGAGACCGAGGTCAGCGTGGAGACCGTGGTGCCGTGCAGCCGGTCCCCGCTCCGGACGGTGAGCACGGCGACGCCGGAGGCCAGCGAACGCAGTACCGCGTTCCTCCGGCGGACCGCCTGCGGACGGGCCGGCGCCGCCTGGGTGCTCACGACTCCGCGCCCGTCACCGCGGCCGGCACCCGCGGCGCGTCGCTCCCCGGTGCGTTGCCGCGGCCCGGCGCGGCAGCGGGCTCCGTACCGGACTCCGTGCCCCTGCCCTCGTCCTCCGGTACGGACTCCACGTGCGGCAGCGGGTCCGGGGCGACGCCGGCGCGGCCCGAACGGGCGGCGACCTCGTCCAGGAGCTGGTTGAAGCGGGGGTCGACGACCGGCTCGAAGTGCAGGCCGAAGGGCTTCAGGAAGTTGCCGAACAGCCCGCGGTCGCCGAAGAGGTGCCACGGGATGGCCAGCAGTGCCCACTCGGGCCCGACGAACAGGCACCACAACCCGATGACCGCGGCCTGCGTGAGCAGGCTGTGCATCGTGTTGTAGAGGACGTAGTACGCCTTGTGGATCTGTTTGGTGCGGCTGCGGTGGTAGGCGATCGCGCCCGGTATGTAGCCGATGAGGTCGATGTAGAGGAAGAGCGCGATCGCCACCGGCCAGCGGATCTCGTCGAAGTGCGCGACGACGAAGCCCGTGGTGACGGCGAAGGCGAGCAGGTACTCGGCACGGTGGAGACGTGCGGTGACCGGGGTGTCGAAGACGTTGCGCTGGTCCATGCCTCAGCCCTCGCCGGATGTCGCGCTCGGGGCCGCGGTCGCCGGCAGCTCGATCTCGCCGAGGAGTTCGACCTTCTCGAAGAGCCCGGTCACGGCCCAGGCGATGGTCTCCCTGATGACGCGCTGGGCGATCGGGTCGAGGATGGACTCCAGGCTCGGAATGCCGAAGTCGAACTCGCAGGAGAAGCGGACGCTCACGTCGTCCCCCTGCTGCTCGACCTGCCAGGTCCCGGAGAACTCGTCGAAGTCGCCGTCGGACTGGGAGAACCCGATCCGCAGCTTCTCCCGGTCGAAGGTCTCGTCCTCCGTCCAGCGCAGCAGCCCGCTGCGGAAGTGCAGCGCCCAGCTGGAGCTCCCCCTGGGGTCGGGCAGCGTGCTGTGAACGGTCGTCTCCCGCACGTGCGGGGCGAGTTCGGGATAGCGGTCCCACCGCAGGATGTTGTCGAAGACGTGCTCGGCGTTCTCGCCGTGCACCAGGGCTTCGAGTTCCACATGACGCACCGTGCTCACCTCACGTTATTCGGCATGGTGGCCTTGCCGGCGACCAGGTCGCGGCAGGCCTTCTCGAAGGAGCCGAGCAGGTGCTCCACCTCGCTGTCGGTCAGCGTCGCGGGCGGCGTGAACCGCACGACCGTGCTGCCGTTCATCGAGTGGTTGGCAACGACTCCGTTGTTGAACAGCTCGATGAGCAGTTCACCGGCCAGGCCGCCCTCGATCAGCTCGATGCCGATCAGCAGGCCCTGGCCGCGCACCTCCACCACCAGGTCGGGGATGGTGCGTTCGGCGATCTCCCTGATGCGCGGCAGCAGCGTCGCGCCCAGATCCATCGCCCGGGTGACCAGGCGGTCCTCCTTGATCGCCCGGATCGCGCCCTGGACAGCGGCCATCAGCAGCGGCTGCCCGGAGAAGGTCGCGGTGTGTACGTAGGGGTCCTTGTCGAACGGGCGGAACGCCTGCCGGGTCGCGATGGCGGCGGACACCGGGGCGACGCCGCCGCCCAGCGCCTTGCCGGCGAGCAGCACGTCCGGCACGACGCCCTCGAAGTCGGCGCCCCACCACTCGCCGAGGCGGCCCATCCCGGACTGGACCTCGTCCAGGATCAGGAACCCCTCGTACTCCTTGACGAGTTCGGCGACCCTGGTGAGGTAGCCGCGAGGCGGGAGGATCACGCCGCCCTCGCCCTGGACCGGCTCCAGGATCACGCAGCACTCGCCCGGGTGGGCGGCCAGCTCGCGCTCCAGCGCCTCCGCGTCGCCGAACGGCAGGTGGACGGCGTCGGGCAGCAGCGGCCGGAAGGGCTTCTGGTAGACCTCCTTGGCGGTCGCCGTCAGGGCGCCCATCGTCTTGCCGTGGTAGCCCTTCTCCATCGAGACGATGCGTCGGCGGCCGTTCGCACGGGCCAGCTTCAGCCCGGTCTCCACCGCCTCCGCCCCCGACAGGCCGAAGTGCACGCGGTCCAGCTGCTCGGGCAGCGTGGAGACCAGCGCCTCTGCGGCGCGGGCGACCGTGGGCTCCAGCAGGATCCGGGTGGCGGTGGGATGGGTCGTCAGCTGGCGCTGCACCTCCTCCACCACCAGTGGGTGCCGGGCGCCCATCAGGAAGACGCCGTAGCCGCCCGCGTTCAGGAAGCGCTCGCCGTCGCTCGTGTGCAGCCAGGCGCCCTCGGAGGCAATCTCCATGTGGCTGCCGAAGAGTTCGGCCAGGGTCGCCCGGCCCTTGCTGAGGTGTGCCCGGTAGAGGCCGAGGATCTCCGCCTCGGTGTCCGCGCTGTGCGGCGGGTCACCGAGGCGCGGCAGCTCCGGTGCTTCGGGAAACGTGGTCACGGGAATCTGGCTCCTTCTCAGGGTCGGAGGTCGGAGTGCGCCGGTTCTCCGGGTCGGAGTGCGGCGGGTGCTCGGCGGGGCGCGGGACGGGTGCGCGCTGGGGTGCGGGACGGGTGCGCGCGGTGGGCCGCGCGGCTCTCGCGCCGCGCGGGTCCAGTCCGGGTCAGGACAGTTCGAGCGATCCGCCGGCGAACCAGCCGAGCAGCGGTTCCGCGGCGGCGACCCTGGACGGCGGGTGGAACGCCAACGGCCTGACGGCGCGGGCGAGTCGGGAGTGGTCGGAGGACTGGATGAAGTCCATGCCGCCCAGCAGCTCCAGCGCCTGGTCGGCGACCGCGGCCATCGACTCCTGCGCGGCGTACCGGGCGACCAGTACCGCGGCCACGGCCTCCTCGCCTGCCAGCCCGTCCCGCACCGCCCGCGCGGCGCCCTCCAGCAGGGCGAACGCGGCCTCGGACCGTACGGCGAGCTGGGCGCGTTCGGTGCTGGGGCCCCTGCCTCGCCGCAGCACCTCCTCCACCAGTGCGGCGGCGGCGCCGGCGTAGCAGGAGGAGATGATCAGCTCGAACCAGACGAAGCCGGCGGTCTGGAGATCGTCGAGCCGGGTCGGATCGTCCTCGGTGGTCGTCACGAGCAGGTCCTCGGGGACGAACACGTCGTCCAGCCGCACCTCGTCGCTCTCCGCGGCGGCAAGCACCTCGTTCCCCCAGAAGGGGTGGACGGAGACGCCCGGCGAGTCCGCGGGGACGAGCGCGAGTGCCAGCCCCGGCGTGCCGTTCGGGCCGGGCAGGGCCGTGGAAGCGGTCAGCAGATCCATCGAACGGGCCAGGCTGCACGGCTTCTTGGCGCCGCTCAGCAGGTAACCGCCCTCCGTCGGACGGGCGTTGACCGTGGGCGCGAGGATGTTCTGCGCGGTCCGCCCCTCGGACCAGCCGGAGGCCATCAGCCGCCGGCCCGGTACGACGTCGGCCAGCACCGCGTTCTGCGCGTCGGTGAGCCGCCCCGCCGTCTCCGCCAGCGAGAACAGCATCGCGGCGGTGAAGTGGTGCATGGCGGTGCCGGCCGCGAGGGAGGGGGAGTAGGAGCCGAGCGCCCGCATGACCTGGACGGTCTCGACCGGGTCGGCCGCGTGCCCGCCGTACTCGGTCGGTACGAGCAGCCCCACCCCGTCGTGCCGGCGGAACAGGTCGATCACGGCGCTTCCGCCGTCGCCGGGGCTCTCCCGTTCGGCGAACGGGATGGCGTCAAGTGCCTTGCACAGACCGGGATGCAGCCGGTCGCAGGTGTCGCGGGCATTGTCGAGAGTGCGCATGTGCGGGCACCTCCGGGGTGCGATGACTGGGTACGACGGTGTCGGGGCGGCGCCGACTTCACGGGCCGGTCGTCGTGCCGGCGGGTGTCGGCGCGACGTGCCGGTCGGCGGGTGCGGGTGGCCCGGGTGCGTGCGGGGGTGCGGGCACGGGCCGGGTGCGGTCAGTCGCCGAAGACCGCGCGGTAGGGGCTGATGCCCTCGCTGATGCTCACGCCCTGGAGGTGCGAGGTCTTGAACATCGGGTAGTTGGCCTCGCCGAACACCCCGCCGGTCATCCCGGTGCCGCCGTGGCTCGGCAGATAGGGCAGGAAGCCGATGTGCGAGTCGTTGACCTTCAGCAGGCCGCCGTTGGTGGTGCGGCTGACGAAGGTGTTGATGACCCGCGGCGATTTGGACCACAGCGAGTTGCGCAGGCCGTAGGCGTTGGCGTTGACGAACCGGACGAACGTCTCGCGCAGCTCCTCGGCGGGCGCCGGTTCGACCGCGACGATGGGCAGCAGCGGGAAGAAGGTCTCCTGCATGACCGCCTCGATGCGCCGACCGCGCTCCAGCCCGTCCACCCGCAGCACGGTCGGCTCCAGGAACACGCCGGTGTCCGAGCGGGTCCCGTCCACCTCCATGCGGTGGCCGCCGCACACGAGCTCGGCGCCCTCCTCCAGTGCCTGGGACAGCAGTCCGAAGAACTTCTCGCTGCGCCGCACCGGGGACAGCAGTACGTCGGGGTCCTCGGGGAAGCCGGGCCGGATGCCGCGGATCTTCTCCTTCACGTGCCCGATCAGCTCCTCGACGATCTCCGGGTGGGCGAGCACGGTGTTGGGCACCATGCAGATCTGCCCCGAGCCGTAGAACGACTCGGTGATCGCCTCTGCGGCGAGCGAGAGGTCGGCGTCCTTCCAGACGACGATCGTGTCGTTGCCCGCCAGTTCGAGGATCGGCTTCTTGCCGGCCGCGATGCACTGCTCCTGGAAGCGCAGTCCCTGGTCGCTGCCGCCGATGTAGAAGATGTCGTCGACCAGCGGGCTGCTCACCCACTTGTCCATCGTGCTGCGGGCGTTGCCGCAGACCACGTTGAGGGTGCCGGGCGGAGCGCCGACCTTCTCCAGCAGCGGGGCGACGATGTCGCGCAGCACGAACATGGTGCTGAGCGGGATGCTGCGCGGTGCCCGTACGACCACCGCGTTGCCGGCCATCAGCGCCAGGACGGCGAGCGCGGCGCTGGGGGCGGGCGCGTTCTGCGGCGGGTTGAAGCAGACGACCCCGTCGGGCTGCCGGTGCGAGATGAGCGTGCGGCCGGCGTAGGAGCACTCGGAGTACATTCGCTTGCGGTACCAGTGGCAGTTCTCCCTGCTGTAGACCTCCAACAGGCAACTCAGCTCCCAGCGGGCGAGCTTGAGCGGGTGCGCCTCGGCGACGAGCATGTCCAGGAACTCCTGGCGGTGCTCCAGCAGCGCCTCGCGGAACAGCTCTCCCAGACGCATGCGCTCGTCCAGCGGGACCGCGGCCCACACCGGCGCCGCCTCGGCCGCCGCGTGCAGCGCCCGGTCGTTCTCCTCGTCGGTCGCGACGGCCACCCGCCCGACGACGTACGGGTGCTCCGCCGCCTCGGACTGCGGGTTCTGCTCCAGCTCCCGCTTGAGCGAGACGCCGGTGAAAACGTCCTCCAGGAGCGAGCGGGAGCTGATCGTGTACACCCAGGCGCTGTTGGGCAGATCCTCGCCGCCCACATAGGACTGGTAGCTGAGCAGCGGCCTCCCGCGTTCCTGCGAGGTCGGCTCCGGCGCGGTCACACCGCTTTCCGCAGCTGCGAGCGTGGTATTCCCTTTCGGAAACATTGCGACTGCCTCCTCATTGCCTGGCAAGCGTCGGCCAGCACGCGTCAGACCGTGTCAAAAGAATCTGACGATTGACTGACGCGGTTCTGACTCGAATGGATGGGTAATCGGTCGGGAGAATCGCCGGAGCGAACCGGTGTGAAGGTGCGTGAATTCCCGGTGCCGCTGCGTACGGGAAACAGAAGGGCCCGGGGCACGCTCGTTCCGACCTTTGAGGGGGAGCCGAAGGGAATCGACCGGAGCGTGCCCCGGGCCCGGCTCGGACCCGGGGCCCGGCTCGGGGTGGTCGTGGGGCGGTTGTGGGGCGGTCGCGGGCGGTGCGGGCCGGGCTCAGCTGCGCAGTGCCGCCTCGATCCAGCGGCGCAGCTCCTCGGGCCGCATCCGGTGCAGCCTCGACGCCTCGTTCGCGACCGAGGCGGGGCCGCCGAGCGAGACGAACTTCTCGCGCACCAGCCGTGGATGGTGCGATCTGGTGTCCTGTCCCGCGGCGCCCAGCGGGATGAGGCGTTCGCGGGTGAAGCTGCGCCCGTCGGTCAGGCGCACGGTGACACGGGCCCCGGTGGACTTGGTCGAGCTGGCGAAGTCCCGGTTGAACGGCTCGCGGTGGTCGGCCAGTTCGACCAGCCGATCGCCGCCGAAGTCCCGCAGCCAGCCGCGTCCCGCGGCGCCCGCCTGGCGCACCGCCTCGCCGAACGGCGCGTCCGAGCGCAGCAGTTCCCTGGTCATCTCGGTGTCGTGGACCAGCCGGACCCGGTCGGCCAGTGCCCACCGCCGGGAGTCGTCGGTCGCGGGAGCGGCGAGGTCGTCGACCGTGAACGCCCCGTTCAGCAGGGTCGTGGCCACCGGGTAGGGGACGTGCAGGACCAGCGCGCCCTGCGGCGAGCCGGGCCCCGTCACGTACCGCTCCGCGTGCTTGCCGGCGAACAGCGTGTACACCGAGGCCTCGACCACGACCTCCCGCACGTCCTCGGGCTCCACCGGGCCGAGCGCCCGGTGTATCTCGGCGGCGCAGTCCACCGCGGCGTCGATTCCGGGGCCGCCGGGGTGCATCTTGAACGACAGTGTCTCGGTGTGCCAGCGCCGTCCCAGCCCCGCGGTGGCGGCGTCGGGCAGGGGCACGGTGGCGAAGCGCGCGAGGAAGCCGTCGGGGTGCTCGATCAGGTCGGAGGCGCCCAGCAGCCCGGCCCGCGCGGCGTCGCAGGCGTCCATGGCCGTGCGGACCGGGGTGAAGGTGTTCAGCAGCCGGGCGTCGCTGGCCAGGAAGGCGCGCATGAGCGGCCAGTTGGGCATTCCGAGGGCGAGCCCGAGGGCGTTCTCCCACACGCTCGTGGTCGCGCCCTCGCAGGCCAGCCGGCCGGCCACCGCGCCGGCGAGATGGGTGTGCACCGCGCTCTGCCCGCGCAGCGGACCGAGCGTCGCGGCGGCGGTGATCCGGGAGGCGCACTCGTTCGCCGCGACGACCGCGGTGAGCAGCGAGAGCCCGTCCAGGCGGTAGGCGTGCGCGTACGCCAGCGGTACGGCGACCGTGGAGTTGGACAGATGGCCCGCGTACGCCGTGTCGTCCAGGTTGAGCCAGGAGCCCAGGCCGGCCAGGACGCCGGCGGAGATCCGTGGGTCGTCGCCCAGGGGGTCGCCGAACGCCTGGAGCAGGCGGCGGCCGAGCGGGTGCGCCGATCCGGCGCGGACGGCAGCGATCTGCGACAGGACCTGGCTGGCCGCCAGCTTCAGCACGCGGCAGGGGATGTTCTCGGGCCGCAGTTCCGAGCCCCAGGCGGCCATGGTGTGCAGTGCGGGCCCGGCGTCCGGCGGTGCCGCCTCGACGGGTGCCCCCCACTCCGCGCACAGCGCGTGCACCACACCGTTTCCCAGCAGTTTGGCCACGACGTAACGCCCCTCTCGGGCCTTGGCGGTCAGGCAGGAGCGCGTCGCCCGGTCGCGGCGTGCGCAACGCAAGGTTTGGGGCCCTCGCTGACTCGTCGCTTACGCGCCCCTGACAGGGAATTGATTTCTCGATACTTCGTCATCTGGGCCTTGTCGGGGAAATTCTTCGGTGTTCTACTGCTGGGCACTGAAGGTGAATTCAATGAGGCGTACAGCTCATGTGGTGCCGGCCGGGAAGAGGAACGCCATGCAGGTCGCGACAGCAAACTTCGAGGAAATACGGGAAGCCATCGGCGCCCATACGGGAGCGGACAACCCGAGCTCGTTCCTGGCGCTCAACGAGGGCACCTCGTCGTTCGGCCGCCCGCATCTGGACGGGGTGATCAGCTACCGCGCCGCGGGGCGCTTCCTGGTCCAGCTCGGCGGCCCCTTCGCGGCCGAAGGGGACCGTGCCGAGCTGCTGCACGAGTTCCTCGGCCACGCCCGGGAGCGTTCGGCGACCGTCGTCGGCGTACAACTCGCCCGCGCGGATGCGGAGTTGTACGCCCGCAACGGCTTCACGGTGAACCAGGTAGGCGCCTCGTACGCCGTGGACCTGGAGCGGTTCACCCTGCGCGGCACCCGCTTCATGCAGCTGCGCAACAAGATCTCCCGCTCGTTCCGGGCCGGGTTGCAGGTCACCGAGGTGGACCTGGCCGGCCACGCCGAGGCGGTCGCCGAGATCGACGCGGCCTGGCTCGGCACCAAGGGCGAGGCCGCCCGCCCGCTGGAGTTCCTGGTCGGTCAGACCGGCGGGCGGGCACAGGCCGAACGACGGCTGTTCCTCGGCAGCATCGAGGGCCGGCCGATCGGCTACATCTCCTACGCACCGGTCTTCGGCAGCAGGCAGGGCTGGATGCACGACCTCAGCCGGCGCGTCCCCGAGGGCCCGCCCGGCGTCATGGAGGCCATCAACTCCACCGCGATCGAGGTCTTCCGCACGGAGGGCGTCCGGTGGCTGCACTTCGGCTTCACCCCGTTCACCGGGCTGGCCGAGGAACACGAACTCCCGGGCCGCAGCAGCGCGTTCCAGTGGTTCATGCACTGGCTCTGGGAGAACGGCGAGGCGGTCTACCCCGCCCGGACCCAGCTCTCCTACAAGGAGAAGTGGGCGCCGCACGCGGTGCTCCCCGAGTACGTCGCTTTCCAGGGCCGCGCCGACCTCGGCGCCTTCGCCCACATCTTCCGCGCAGCCAACGCCTTCTGACGCGTGCGTTCTGCCGAAGGCCCCGAGCTACGGGCCGACGACGGCCCGAGGAGACGGAGAGAGCCATGTCCGAGACGATCGTGAACCCGCCCACCACGCCGCAGAACGCAGCCATGGCGCTGCCCGACGTCAGCGCCTTCCAACAGGCCGTGGTCGAGACGTTCTTCGGCATCATCGGGGCGCCCGACGACCCCGACGCGCTCGCCGGAGGCGCCCGCGCCCTCGCCGAGCTCGACGCGCTGCTCGACGCCGCGCCCGCGCCGACGCCCGCGAGCGCAGGGGCTGCGAGCGCCGGAACGGTCGGCGCCGGCAGCTGAGTTGACCTTCGGAGGGGGCGGACGGCGACTGCCGTCCGCCCCCTCCGGCGTGATCCGACCGGCCCTGCACCAGAGGCAGCACGTGCGAAGACCCCGCACCCACGAGATCCGGCCCCCGTCACGGAGGCCGGATCTGGTGCGTACGGGGGCGCTGCGTACGGCCCCGTACGCACCAGATCCGGCCTCCGTGACGGGGGCCGGATCTCGTGGGTGCGGGGTCTTCGCACGTGCTGCCTCTGGTGCAGGGCCGGTCGGATCACGCCAGGCGGGCGGAGAGCAGCGTCAGTTCGGACTCGACGTGGCGCAGCTGGGGGGCGTGCTGGAGGATGCACTCCTCCAACTTCCGCAGCTCGGGCGTCGGGTCGATGCCCAGTTCGTCGCTGAGCCGGCGTCGGGTGCGGTGGTAGACCTCCAGCGCCTCCGCCTGCCGGCCCGACCGGTAGAGCGCGATCATCAGCTGGCCGCAGAAGCGCTCCCGCAGCGGGTTCTCCCGGTGCGCCTGGTTCAGCTCGCCCAGCAACTGGCCTTCCCTGCGCAGGGCGAGTTCGGCGTCGAAGAGCGACTCCAGCCCCTGCAACCGCAGTTCGTTGAAACGGGTTGCCGCGCACTCGCACATCAACCCGCCGCAGTCGCCGCCGAAGACCGGTCCGCGCCACATCCGCAGGGCGGCTCTCAGCGTCCTGACCGCGTCGGCCGGGTCGTCCGCCGCGAGTTCCACGCCGCGTGCGATCGCCGAGCCGAAGTCCGTGGCGTCCAACCGGGCTTTCCCCAGGGAAAGTTGGTATCCATGCGCGTAGCTCAGCAGCTGTACGCCGCTGGAGCCGTCGTCTATCGACCGCAGCCACTTGCGCAATCTGCTGATGTGGGCCTGCAACGCGTTGACGACACCGTTCGGCACGTCCTCGCCCCACAGCTCCTCGATCAGTGCGCCGTGGCCCACCGTGTGCTCTTCGCTCACCAGCAGGGCCTGCAACAGCACCCGCCTGGACTGTCCGCTCACTTTGTGCACGCCGCTGGGCGTGTGCACCTGCACGCCGCCCAAGATCTCGAAGTTCAGCACAGAAGCCTCCCCGTTCGAACGGCTTACCAGAGTGCTTCGTCGCACATGGGCGACTTACCGCATTGCGGTGACTTCGTCAGGTGTCCGCCGGCCGCGTTCGTCGTGCCCGGTACGCCGTGCGGTGCCGCCCGGCCGACCTGACGAGGTAGCAGGGCGCGGACCGGTCGCAGAGCCCCGCAGTGTCCGCCCCGGCGTACGCCCCGGCGCGTATTTCCGTACGGGAGTACGGGGCCCGCACCCGAGTCAGAGAGGTGTCAGGGGGACGTCAGCACACCCCGGCAGAGTCGTCCTTGTCACCGGGAAGGAACATCCGAACCGGGAAGACGTGGAGAGGTACCCGAAGCGGCCCAACGGGGTCCGGGTGCTTTGCACTTGGCCGGGTCTTCATGGCCCTCGCAGGTTCGAATCCTGCCCTCTCCGCTCCGTTTGCCACGCCGTGTGGGCAACTCCGTTGTCGGTGGCGCCGACCGGCGCCACCCACCACGCGAGGAGAGCCCGCAACGATGGACACCACGGCCACCCAGCCGGGACCCGCTCCGGCCGCTCTCTCTCCGTCCGCCGCCGCGTACTCGGGCTCACCGGGCGCGAGGCCCACCCGCGCCCTCATCGTGGCCAACCCCGCGTCCGGGAGCCACAGCGAGACCCTGCTGCGCGAGGTGCGGGACCTCTGCGCGGCCCGGCTCGACGCGGTGGAGGTCCACCTCACCACCGCCCGCCGCGACGCGACGGACGCCGTCGGCCGGGCACTCCGCCGCCCGTACGCCCCGCACGCGCCGGAGGTCGTTCGCTCGAACGGGACCGCCGAGCGCTCCGACGGGACCGCCGTGCCGTCCACCGAGGTCCGACCCGATCTGGTGGTCGCGGTCGGCGGGGACGGGACCGTGCGCGAGGTCGTCCAGGGCATGGCCGACGCGCCCGCGCCCGCGGCTCTCGCCCTGGTACCCGGCGGCACGGGCAACTCCGGCTACCGCATGATCTGGGGAGACCGCCCCTGGGCCGACGCGCTCACCGCCCTGCTGCTGCACCCCGGCGACCGGGCCCGGCTGCGGCGGCTCGACCTCGCGCTGCTGCGCGAAACCGCGCAGCTGGTCTTCCTGGGCGCGTGCAGCGGCGTGATCGCCGAGGCGCTGCCGATCGCCCGTACGATCCCGCTGCACGGCCGCGCCCGGTACGCCGAGGCGTTCGCCCGGGCGGCCGACGCCCACCGCCCCTACCCCGGCCGGGTCACCGTGGACGGCGAGGTGGTCCACGAGGGGCCGACGGTGCTGGCGAACGTGGGCGGCGGCCGTTACCGGGGCGGCCAGTACCTCGTGCTCCCGCACTCCGAGCCCGACGACGGACTGCTGGACGTGTGCGTCATCGGCGGGTCCGTCGCCGCCTCCCGCGTGCCCGAGCTGACCCGGACCGCAGCGCATCTGGAGCTGCCCGACACCGTCTACGCGCGCGGCCGGACCATCGTCGTCGAGCGGCTGGACGGCGAGCGGCTGCCGCTGGAGCACGACGGCGAGTACCAGGACACGCTCGGCGACCGCGCCACCCTCGAAGTGCGGGCCGGGGCGCTGTGGACCTGGTGCCCGACGTCGTGACTTGACGGAGTCTGCCGCTCCGCATTGCTCCGCCATAAGCCCACCAACAGACTGAAAACACTACTGACGGGGCCGAACAGGCATTGACCACCAAGGAGTTGCCATGGCTGATCTGAACGCGGTCGTCGAGCGTTACCTGGACATCTGGAACGAGCCGGACGCCGAGCGCCGCGCGAAGGCGATCAGCGAGCAGTTCACCGACGACGCCGTCTATGTCGACCCGCTGGCCTCCGTCGCCGGCCACGACGGCATGGGCGCCGTCGTCCAGGGTGCCCAGGAGCAGTTCGCCGGCCTGCGGTTCGAGCTGCTCGGCGAGGTCGACGCGCACCACAACATCGCCCGCTTCCGCTGGGGCCTCGTCGCCCAGGCCGGCGCCGAGCCGATCGCCATCGGCTTCGACGTCGCCGTCACCACCGAGGACGGCCGTATCCAGGGTGTGTACGGCTTCCTCGACAAGGTGCCCGGCTGAACCACGGCCCGTGATGCCCCCGCGGCGCACACGACGGGCGGTGTGCGTACCGAACTCCGGTACGCACACCGCCCGTTCGCGCGTGCCGACCCGTTCGCGCGTGTCCGGCGGCGTCTGCCCGCCTGCCTGTGCCCGCTTCGGCGCCGCCCCGAGCACCTGCGTCCACCGCGCACCTCGCGCACCCCGGTCACTTCGCGCACCCCGTGTCGCACACGCAGGCAGCGGCGTGCGCGGTGCCTGCTGAGGCGGCAGGGGGCGAAGTGAATGCCGGGGAACGAGGGGGCCCATCTACTGTCGCTCGTGCCCAACCCACCACGTTTATATGGGAGTTGGGCATGCGATACGGCGATGTTCCTCGACTCTCCGACAGTTCCGCGCAGTACCGGCCTCATTGGTATGGACAAGACAAGTCGCGCTCTCTACTCTCATGCTGCGGACTGAGAGCGCTCCCAGACTGCTGTTGCAACCTCACCCCCGGCAACAACAGAAGGGCATCAACCCCCATGCGACGCAGACGTGTTGTGAGAGTCGGCCTGTCCGCTCTCCTCCTGTTCGGCGGCATCGCCGCCACCGGCCCCGCCACCGCAGCGATGGCCGCCCCCACCAACAACCTCGAGTACTCCCCGGGCCTGATCGAGGCCATGAGCACCGACCTCGGTCTCAGCGCCAAGGAGGCCCGTGCCCGGCTCGCCCTCGAGGCGACCGCGGCGGAGGTCGCACCCACCGCGGAGAAGGCGGCGGGCAGCGCCTACGCCGGCAGCTGGTACGACGAGGAGACGGGCAAGCTCACCGTCGCCCTCACCGACGGCAACCGCGCCGACGCCGTACGCGGAACCGGCGCCGAAACGGTGTCGGCCAAGTACAGCGCACGCACCCTGGACAGGGCGATGGCGGACATCGACGCCCTCGTCACCAAGAAGAACGCCCCCTCCCAGGTGGCCGGTTGGGGCGTCGACACCCGCGCCAACGAGGTCGTGGTGAGCCTGGTCAAGGGAGCGAAGAAGGACGCCGCGACCAAGGACTTCATCAAGCGTGCCAAGGCGGCCGGTCCGGTGACGGTCCGCGCCGACGCGGCCGAGGCGCCGAGCACGTTCGCCGCGGGCACGGTCGGCGGCGACCCGTACTACACCGGCAACGTCCGCTGCTCCATCGGCTTCTCCGTGCACGGCGGCTTCGTCACCGCCGGCCACTGCGGACCGCAGGGCCAGCAGGTGCGCGGCTGGGACAACTCGCAGATCGGCCACTTCCAGGGTTCGTCCTTCCCCGGTGACGACCTCGCCTGGGTGAACGTCGGCAGCGGCTGGTGGACCGAGCCGGTCGTGCTCGGCTACGGCGCCATCCCGGACCGGCTCGTCCGCGGCTCCAACGTGGCCCCGGTCGGCTCCTCGATCTGCCGCTCCGGATCCACCACCGGCTGGCACTGCGGCACCGTCCTCGCCCACAACGAGACCATCAACTACGCGCAGGGTGCGGTCCACCAGATGACCGGAACCAGCGTCTGCGCCGAGGGCGGCGACTCCGGCGGCTCGTTCATCTCCGGCGACCAGGCCCAGGGCGTCACCTCCGGCGGGCACGGCAACTGCTCGGCCGGTGGCCGCACCTGGTACCAGCCGGTGAACGAGATCCTGAGCCGCTACGGGCTCACTCTCCACACCGCCTGATCCACCCGCACACACCGCAGAGGCGGGACGCGCGTTCCCCGTGACCGCGTCTCCCGCCCCTGCGGGCAACGGCCGGTACTCCGCCCCAGCGGCGGGTACCGGCCTCCGCCGTCGCCGGCCCGCTCGCAGCGGGCCCCGCCGCAACCGACCGGGCCCGGCGTACGGGCAGCGTGGCGTACGGGTCGCGTGGCGTACGCACGCCGGTTGGCACAGGCGCTCGGTGGCGTACGCCGGCCTCGGGGACGTACGCGCCGCGTGGCGTACGCGACCGGGTGGGCGAACTCGACGGCGTGCGAACGGAGTTGGCTTTCCGGCGGATCGGGCCGGGAGCGTTGCGCCGGTGGCCCGGACACGGGCGGGGCGCCTCGGGGTGCGTCAGCCGAGCTCGCCGGGCGGGGTGCGGTCGGCGTCGACCTTCTCGGTGCGCACCAGCTCTCCCCAGACGATGTAGCGGTAGTTCGAGGTGTAGACCGGGGTGCAGGTGGTGAGGGTGATGTACCGGCCCTTCTCAGTGGCGCCGGACTCCTTGGGGACGTCGTCGAGAACCTCGGTGTTGTACTTCGAGGTCTCCGGAAGGCTCGAGTACACCTCGTAGACGTACCAGGTGTCCTTGGTCTCGAAGACCAGCGGATCGCCGTCCTTGAGCTTGTGGATGTTGTGGAACTTGGCACCGTGGCCGTCGCGGTGGGCGGCGAGCGAGAAGTTCCCCGACTCGTCCCACGGCATCGCCGACTTGACCGGCCTCTTGTAGTAGCCCGCGATCCCCTGGTTCAGTTCCTTGGGATCGGTGCCCGGCTTGATCAGGATCTCCTTCTTGCCGAGCCCCGGCGCGTGCAGGAAGCCGATGCCGTCCCGGGTGTCCAACTCGCCGGGACCGGTGGGGACGTTGGCGCCCACGTCGCGGTCGGCGGCCCAGTTGTCGCGGACCCGGTCGGACTCCCGGTCCGCCTCGCGGTTGGCCAGCACGTTGGTCCACCACAGCGAGTAGACGACGAAAAGAGCGAGCACCACGCCCGCGGTGATCAGCAGCTCACCGCTCACGCTGACCACGGCCGCCAGCTTCCCGCGCGAACGCCCGCGTGCGGCGCGGGACTTGGGTGCGGTTTCCGCCGAACTCCCGCTCTGCGCCGCTGCCTTCGTTCCGCCCGAGGCCTCGCCGGCCGCAGATTCCTCGCCGGACGTCCCTTCGTCGGACGCCGTCTCTTCGCGGGAAGCCGCCTCTTCGCGGGAAGCCGCCTCGTCGCCCGGAGCGGACGCCCCGTCGCCCGGAGCGGACGCACTGTCGGAGCTCGAACCCCCGGTGACGGCGGCGTCCTGTGCCGAGTCGCTGTCGCCGCCGGAGTCGTCCCCGTCGGCGGCGGGTGCGGTCTCGACGCGCCCCTTCTCGACCCTGCTGCCCCCGACCGCGCCGCTCTCCTCGCGGTCGTTGTCGTCACGGTCACGGTCACGGTCGGCGGCCGGCGCTTCGGCCGCCCCGGCGGCTTCGGGAACGTCCTCGGCGGCTCCGTCCGGGGTACCGACCGGTATGTCCTCGGAACCCGGCCCGGAACCCGGCCCGGAACCCGGCCCGGGGGTCGACTCCCCGCCGATGGCGCGGACTTCAGCGCTCCTGGTGGGACGGCGGCGCCTGCGCCGGGTCCGCGGGTGGCCGTCCGCAGCGGAGTCGTCCGGCGTCCCCGCGCCGTCCCGCTCGTCCGTCACTGTTCCACTCCCACCGTTGACTGAACGCGCTGCCGTGCCGCCGGTCCGTCTGCCGCTTTCGCCGGGGTCAGCCGAGTGCGTCCGGCTTGCCCTCGTTCCGGGGGTGTTCGTCGACCATTGTGCCCCACACGATGAGACGGTACTTGGAGCTGAACTCCGGAGTACAGGTCGTCAGCGTGAGGTACCGGCCCTCCTTGGTGAAGCCCGACTCCTTGGGCACGGGACTGACGACGTCGATGTTGCGCGGCGAGGTCGAGGCCAGTCGACTGGCCACCTCGTACGTGTAGTACGTGCTTCGCGTCTCGACGATGATCTCGTCGCCCTCGTCCAACTTGTTGATGTAGCGGAACGGTTCGCCGTGGGTGTTGCGGTGGCCGGCGACCGCGAAGTTGCCCTTCTTGTCCCAGGGCATGGCGGTTTCGATGCCCGACTTCTTGTCGTAGTGGCCGGCCATGCCGCGGTCGAGTACTCCGCCCTTCTCGATCCCCTCGGCCACCGGCACCCGTACGTCCAGCTTGGGGATGTACATGATCGCGAAACCCTCGCCCGCCTCGAACGCCTCCGGCTCCTCGCCGTCGCCCGCCTCGAAGGACCGCTCCAGGTTGTTGGCTTCCTTGTTCGCCTGCTGGTTGGCCTGGATGTTGGTCCACCACAGCTGGTAGGTGACGAAGAGCAGCAGCAGTACGCCGGTGGTGATGAACAACTCACCCACGGCGCGGCTCGCGACCGTTCCGAGGTCGGTTCTGCGCTGCTTGGCGGCTCTGGCCGCCGCCTTCCGGCGGGCGACCCGCCCGCCGGCGTCGTCCGGCTCGTCCCCGTCCTTCTTCCGGCCACCGTTCGCGGCCGTACCGGTGCTCGCTGCGGTCGCGCTCTTCTCGGCCTGACGGAGCGCCATCGTCTCGCTGTCGGCGGGCGGTTGGCCCTCGTACGGCTTCTTCCGAGCGTCGGGCCGCGCGGCCCGACGCCGGCGCGGCTCGTGGTCCGGCCGGTCCTCGGGGGTGTGCGTGCGCCGCTGCCCGTCGCGTTCGGGCTCGTACTCGCGCCGACGTCGGCCGCGCCCGGCCGGGGGACCGTCGCCGGTCGGCCGGTCGGCGTCGGCGCCCGAAAGCGGGTCGTTGAGCGGGTCGTTGAGCGGGGTGTTGAGCGGGTCGGGCGAGCGGCCCGGTGCGGTGTCGCTCTGCGGCCCGGCCGAACGTTCCGGCGTTCTCCGACGCCCCTGACCCGGCGCCCCGGTCGTCCCTGGTGCCTCCGTCGTTCCCGGTGCCCCCGTCGTTCCCGGCAGTGGGTCGTTGAGCGGGTCGTACTCCGCCTGCGGGCCGCGCCAGCGTGGTGAGTTGTGGTCCGGGGAGGACCCGGCAGCCGCCGCTGCGGGGGTGTAGCCGCCCGCGTACGGCTGCTGCTCGGCCCGTGCCTGCTGCGGACGGAACCAGGGCGAACCCGTACCGCCCTGCTGCCCGCCCCGGTGCGCGGCGCTGTCAGCCCGCGGGGTCGGCGGGCGGGGCGCGGCGCCGGGCAGCGGGTCGTTGAGCGGGTCGCTCAGCCGGCCGACCGCGTCCTCCAGGTCGGTCGGCTCGCCGTACGGGTCGTGCGGGTGAGTCACGTGCCGACCACGGGGGCCAGCCCGCGGGATCGGTCGACGGCTCCGGTGTCACCGCACTGGACGAGCCAGTTGGCGAGCATCAGGTGCCCCCACTCCGTGAGGACCGACTCGGGGTGGAACTGCACGCCCTCGACGGGGAGTTCGCGGTGCCGCAAGCCCATGATCACGCCGGACTCGGTCCGCGCGGTGACGGCCAGCTCGGCCGGCACGGACTCCGGTGCCGCGGCCAGCGAGTGGTAGCGGGTCGCGGTGAACGGGGAGGGCAGCCCGGCGAAGACGCCCTCGCCCTCGTGGCTGACCAACGAGGTCTTGCCGTGCAGGAGTTCCGGCGCCCGGCCCACCACACCGCCGTACGCCACCGCCATCGACTGCATGCCCAGGCAGACCCCGAAGACCGGCACCCCGGTCGCCGCGCAGTGCCGCACCATGTCGACGCAGACGCCGGCCTGCTCGGGCGTACCCGGGCCGGGCGAGAGCAGGACCCCGGCGAAGCCGTCCCGGGCGTGCTCGGTGCGCACCTCGTCGTTGCGCAGGACCTCGCACTCGGCACCCAACTGGTACAGGTACTGCACGAGGTTGAAGACGAAGCTGTCGTAGTTGTCGACGACGAGAATCCGTGTGCTCATGTGGGCTGTCTTCCCCTGTCGGTCCTGTCCGTGCCACCGGCGCGCATGCCCGCGTCAGCTCTCGTCGACGGTGACGTCGTTGAACGGCAGCAGCGGCTCCGCCCACGGGAAGACGTACTGGAACAGCACGTACACCACCGCGAGGAACAGGACGAGTGACTGCGCCGATCGCAGCAGGGTGTTCCCCGGCAGGTGCCGCCAGATCCAGCCGTACATGAGCTACCCCGTCCGTCCCTTCACTCGCCGCCCGTGGTGATCGCCGAGCGCGCCGGTCGCGCCGGGACCAGAGTACGTGGCGGCGCGGCGCTCGGGGATCTGTCCCGACAGAACGGACCACGTGCTGTCCGTCACGGACGCGTGCCCCCTGCCGCCACCCGCGCGGCCGTCGGCCGGGGAGCGCGCCGGCCCGTGCCCGGCCGGTGCCGGTCGGCCGCGCCGGAGGCCGGCTACTCGACGGGCTCGGCGTGGTGGAGCTCGACCGCACCGGTGTACGCGGGGAGGGTGGTGCTGCGGTGCTCGTCCACCTTCCAGCCGAGGCCGTAGGCGTCGACGTACTTCTTGTACATGTCGATCGTCTTGTTGGTGTCGAGCGACTTTTTCAGCTTCTCCGGGTCGCCCACCGCGGTGACCGTGTACGGCGGTGAGTACAACTGGCCCTGGAGGATGAGGGTGTTGCCGACGCAGCGGACCGCACTGGTGGAGATCAGCCGCTGGTCCATGACCTTGATCCCCTCGGCGCCGCCCTGCCAGAGCGCGTTCACCACGGCCTGGAGGTCCTGCTGGTGGATCACCAGGTAGTCGGGCTCGGGCTCGGGCCAGCCGGGGAGTTGGGCGGTGGCGTCGCTGGGGGCGTCGGTGAGGGTCACGGTGAGCCCCTTGCCGGCGACCTTCGCCGCCCCGGCGTTGCGCTCGACGTCGCTGAGGCGCTTGCGCTCCTCGGCGCTTCCGCCGCTGTCCCGTTTGGCCAGGCCCTGCACTTCTTTGCGAAGCTTCGCGGTGGAGGATTCCAGCTTTCGGTTCTCGCGGCTACGCTCGTCGATGAGGTCGGAGAACCTCAACATGGACTCGTCGCTGCGGATATTGGTGCCCTGTGCGGTGTTGAAACTGACCCAGAAGATCATTCCCGCGAGGGCGAAGATGCCGATGGTGGCGAGCCGCGCCGGTCGGAAGAGGGACGCGATCGATCTGGCCGAAGTGGTCACCGTACCCTTGTCTCCTTCCCACCCGGAAGCACTACGCTAACGGACCGCAGCAGTATGAAGCCCGCGCGGTCGGAGCGCATCGACAGGAGATCTCCTCGTGCCGAAGTCACGAATCCGAAAGAAGAAGGACCGCCCCGCGTCCGAGGGGAGCAGGCAGCCGCAGAAGACGAAGATCGATCTCTCCTCGGGACGGGGCTGGGTCGCGCCGCTGATGCTGGCGATGTTCGCCATCGGCCTCGCGTGGATCGTCGTCTTCTATGTGACGGAGGGCAAGTTCCCGATCGACCCGCTGGGCAACTGGAACATCCTGGTCGGCTTCGGCTTCATCGGTGTCGGGTTCGTGGTCTCCACTCAGTGGAAGTAGCTTCGTCCCTGAAGTTATCCACAGTTCGTCCACAGGGCTGGGAAAAGTTCCGAAGATCTGTGGATAACTCGGCGCGTGACGCTGGACCAAGCCCCGGTCGGTACCTCGGCCGGGGCTTCCTCGTGCCTGAAAGTCCCTGAGAAACGCACCACTGTGCGAGGTGGCAGCCGTCTTCGAAGGTTCATGCACAAGATCGCTCACCCGCTGTGGATAACTCCTGGGGAGAGATGTGCACAGAGTGTTCACACAGCCATTCGAACCCGGCTGTCCCCACCCCGCGCGACGGCTCAGCCCAGCAGTATCGAGGTGCGCACCACGCAGGCGACGAGCAGCAGCGCCAGCACCGCCAGACAGGTGCCGTACTGCACCGCCGTCCGGCTCTGCCGGGGCGCGTGCACCAGCGCGTACGCCACCACCGCGCCGACGATCAGGCCGCCGAGGTGCGCCTGCCAGGCGATGTTCAGGCCGGGGAGGAAGGTGATCACCAGGTTGATGCCGAGCAGCACCGCGATGGGACGCATGTCCGAGCGCATCCGCCGCATCAGCACCGCCGTGGCGCCGAAGAGGCCGAAGATCGCGCCGGAGGCACCGAGCGAGAGCACGTTCTGTGCCATCAGCCAGTAGGTGAGCACATTGCCGCCGAGCGCGGACAGCAGATAGAGCGTGATGAAACGCACCCGGCCGAGCGCCTGCTCCAGCGGCGGCCCGAGGAACCACAGCGCCATCATGTTGAAGCCGATGTGCCAGAACTCCTGGTGCAGGAAGGCCGAGGTCACCAGGCGGTACCACTGGCCGTCCGCGACGCCGACCATGGAGAACGTGCCCGGGTCGATGGCGTACGCGATCATCGCCAGCCGGCTCACCAGATCGTCGCCGACCGCCAACACCGCGACGAAGACCGTCACGTTGATCGCCAGAAGGATCTTCACGACCAGCCGGGTGTCCGACACGAGCAGCCCGCCGGCGACCGTGCGCGGTTGGTTCGCGGCCGGCGAGTGGCCCGTCCCCGAGCCCTCGCGCACGCACTCCGGGCACTGGTAGCCGACCGAGGCGGAGATCATGCACTCGGGGCAGATCGGCCGCTCGCAGCGGGTGCAGCTGATGCCGGTCTCCCGCTCCTTGTGCCGGTAGCAGCCGGGCAGTTGGTGTTGCCCCTGACCGTGATCGCCCTGCTGGTGATCCATGGCTCTTCCTTCGCCTCGGACGGTGACCGGACCGTGGTGGCCCGCCGCCGACAGGACGCGCCCCACCCGTCCTACGGACGGATGGGGCGCCAGGGTTCCCGGCGGCGCCGGAGCGCGCTCAGCGACGCTCGATGACGACCGACTCGATCACGACGTCCTGCACCGGACGGTCGGTGCGCGGGTTGGTCTGGGTCGCGCCGATGGTGTCGACGACCTTCTTGCCCGCGTCGTCGGTGACCTCACCGAAGATGGTGTGCTTGCCGGTCAGCCACGCGGTCGGGGCGACGGTGATGAAGAACTGCGAACCGTTCGTCCCCGGGCCCGCGTTGGCCATGGCCAGCAGGTACGGGCGGTTGAACGACAGGTCCGGGTGGAACTCGTCGCCGAACTCGTAGCCCGGGCCGCCGGTGCCGTTGCCCAGGGGGTCGCCGCCCTGGAGCATGAAGCCGCTGATGACCCGGTGGAAGACCGTGCCGTCGTAGAGCTTGTCGGTCGTCTTCTGGCCCGTGGACGGGTTGGTCCACTCGCGGGAGCCCTCGGCGAGCTCGACGAAGTTCTTGACCGTCTTGGGTGCGTGGTCCGGGTAGAGCCGGACCTCGATGTCGCCCTGGTTGGTCTTCAGGGTGGCGTAGAGCTGCTCAGCCACGATCTACCTTCCATAGTCCTCTGTGCGGCTGTCGATCCTCCCATGCCGGGTCGGGCGCGGGCACCCGAGGGGGAATCAGCGCGCCTATGCGCGAACCGTGGCATTGTCGCCCTTAGCGAGGCAATCGGTATCCAATGGGTAGCTGTATTGCGTAGACCCGCGCAGGCGGGGCAGGCGATCGAGATGCACGTGATCGAGACGCCCTGTCTGACGTCCCGCGGGATTCCAGCCAGGCATGCTCGACGAAGTACGCCACCGAGGAGGAGGTTCCGTGACCCGCATCGATGATGTGCGCGCCGCGACTACCGGCAGCGCCAGGGAAGGTATGCGGCACGCCAAGGCCGTCAAGGACACGGTGGCACCGAAGGTCGGCCACGCGGCGCAGCAGGCGCAGCTCGGAGCCAAGCAGGCCCAGCTGAGCGCGCGGCAGGCCCAGCTCAGTGCCCGAGAGCAGTACCAGGCCCATGTGGCACCGCGACTGAGCCATGCCCGGGACACCTTGCCGCCGGCGCTGGACGACGCGGCGACCAGGGCGGCCGGACGCACCCGTGAGGCGGCGGAGCGCACCCGCGAGGCGGCCCGGCACGCCGCCGAGTACGCCGGGCCCCGGCTGGAGGCCGCCCGAGCCGCAGCGCTCCCCGCCAAGGACGAGGCGGTGGCCCGTTCCACGGCCGCGCTGGCGGCCCTGCGCGGCGAGGTCACGGCCGCCGAGGTCGACAAGCTGACCAGGCGCCGTGCCCGGCGCGCCCGCACCGGCAGGGCCGTGAAGCGGCTCGCGCTGGTCGGTCTGGTGGCAGGAGGCGCGTACGCCGCCTACCGCTGGTGGGAGCGTCAGGCCAACCCGGACTGGCTGGTCGAGCCGCCCGCCGCGACCGAGGTGGGCGAGGACCTCGCCGAGGGCGCCCAGGAGGGCAGCACGGCGCTGGACCCCGAGGTGCGCGCCAAGCAGTCCGAGACCGACGCTGCCGGCGGTGACCAGGGCGGCAGGGCCGGTTGAGTCCCGTGCGGCGCTGAACGGAGCGCGCCGCCCGTCGCGGCCCGGCCGCCGGACGCGGCGCGCCACGCCGTTCTCCGTACGGCGAACGGGGGTTGAGGCGTACGACGCCCGCTGAGCACCGCACAACGCGGCGGACGCGGGCCGTACGTGCCGCCCCTGCCGCCCCTGCCCTACGCGCCGTACGCGCCGTACGCGCCCTGCGCGCCCTGCGCGCCCTGCGCGCAGAGGACGCGCCGTACGCGAGGAGGCGGGTCGGGCGGGCCCGGGGTGCGGACGAAACGACGAGGGGCCGGTGCGCCTCCCCCGCTGGGGAGTGCGCACCGGCCCCTCGTGCTGTCCGGTCCGGCCGCCGCGCCGTCGGAGTGCGGCGCGGTCTCGGCCGGTCAGTCGTCCTGGTCGCGGCGGTGCGGCCAGCCCTTGCCGCCCGGCTCGCCGTCGGCCGACCTGTTGCCGAAGCCGGGGCCGCCGATGAAGCCGCCGTCGTCACCGCCGCCGGGGTCGCCGCCACCGGGCATCGTGATGACGCGGACGGCCGAGCCCTTCTGGACGTCGGTGTTGGCGCCGGGCGCGGTGCTCAGCACCCGG
This sequence comes from Streptomyces tardus, assembly GCF_018101125.2. Lineage (GTDB taxonomy): Bacteria > Actinomycetota > Actinomycetes > Streptomycetales > Streptomycetaceae > Streptomyces > Streptomyces tardus. The sequence continues at coordinate 2,235,148 of NZ_JAELVF020000001.1, forward strand.
GCGTCGTCCTCTCCGGGGCCCTGGACCTCGACCTTGAGGCCGGCGCCCTCCAGAGCCTTGCGGGCGTCCTTGAGCGCGCTGCCGGTGACGTCGGGGATCTTGACCTGCTCGGGCGCCGGGGTCTTCGCCACGTCCAGGGTGACCTGACTCTCCGGTGCCGCCTGCGAACCGGCCGCCGGGTTCTGGCTGATGACCTGGTTCTCCGGGCGGGAGTCGTCGTCCTTCTCGCGCTGGGCGACGGTGAAGCCGAGGCCCTCCAGCTGCTGCTTGGCCTCCTCGTAGTCCTTGCCGACGACGCTGGGGACGGTCTTCGTCACGGTCCGCACGACGGACAGCGTGATCGACGAGCCCTTCTGGGCCTTGCTGCCGCCCGCCGGGTTCTGCTTGATGACCGTGCCCTCGTCCTCGGTGCCGGAGGAGACGGCCTTCTCCTCGACCGAGAAGCCGGCCTCCTCCAGGGACTTCTTGGCTTCGTCCACGTTCTGTGTGGTGACGTCCGGCACCTCGACGGGGGCGGGGCCGTCGGACATGGTCAGCGTGATGGTGCTGTCCCGGGGCGCTTTGGAGTCGGCGGCCGGGTCCGTCTTGCAGACAGTGCCCTTCTTCTCCTCGCAGTGCTCGCTGTCGCCCTCGGTGACCTTGAAGCCGCTGTTGTCGGCCCGGGCGGTCGCTTCCTCCAGGGTGAGACCGGCCAGCTTGGGCACATCGGCGTCGTCGGAACTGGACGTGCTGAAGAGCGCCTTGCCCATGAAGACCGCACCGATCAGCACCAGCACCGCCGCGACGACCAGCAGGATCGTCGAGACGTGGCTCTTCTTCTCGCGCCTGCGTCCGCGGGGTTCGTCGTAGCCGTAGCCGCCGTCGTCCTCGCGGACCGGGGGGAGCATCGAGGTGCGGGAGTCCTGCTGGCGCAGCGCCTGGGTGGGCTGGTCCTCGCCGTAGCCGGCGTGGCCGTACCCGGCGGGGCTGAGCGCGGCGGCGCCGACCGGACGGCCGTCCAGACAGGCGTCGATGTCGGCGCGCATCTCGTCGGCCGACTGGTAGCGGTAGTCGCGGTCCTTCGCGAGCGCCTTCAGGACGATCGCGTCCATTTCGGGCGTGATCTCGGGGTCGAAGGTGCTCGGAGTCGGCGGCTCCTCGCGCACGTGCTGGTACGCCACCGCCACGGGGGAGTCGCCGATGAACGGCGGGCGCACGGTCAGGAGTTCGAAGATCAGGCAGCCGGTGGAGTACAGGTCGGACCGGGCGTCCACGGTCTCGCCCTTGGCCTGCTCGGGCGAGAGGTACTGGGCGGTGCCGACGACGGCCGCTGTCTGCGTCATCGTCATGCCGTTGTCGCCCATGGCGCGAGCGATGCCGAAGTCCATGACCTTGACCTGGCCGTCGCGGGTCAGCATCACGTTGGCCGGCTTGATGTCGCGGTGGACGATGCCGTTGCGGTGGCTGTACTCCAGCGCCTGGAGGATGCCGATGCACATCTCCAGGGCCCGCTCGGGCAGCAGCTTCCGGCCGGAGTGCAGCAGCTCGCGCAGGGTCGAGCCGTCCACGTACTCCATCACGATGTACGGGATGGAGATGTCGTCGACGTAGTCCTCGCCGGTGTCGTAGACGGCGACGATCGCGGGGTGGTTCAGGGAGGCCGCGGACTGGGCCTCGCGGCGGAACCGGGCCTGGAACGTGGGGTCCCGCGCGAGGTCCGCACGGAGCGTCTTCACGGCGACCGTACGACCGAGGCGAGTGTCATGGCCGAGGTACACCTCGGCCATGCCGCCACGGCCGAGCACCTGGCCCAGCTCGTACCGGCCGCCCAGGCGACGGGGCTCGTCCATATCTCCGGCCTTTCCGTATCGTCTCGGCCCGCTCGACCCGGACCCGCTGTCTCGGGGCATACGGTACCCGTGCCAGGTGGCCGATCCGGTTGCCTATTACGCCCCTGTGACGCTCAACTGCCGTACCGTGCTCAGCGCTTGCCGTCGAGAATGGCCTTCATCACATCCACCGCGATCGGGGCCGCGAGACCACCGCCCGAAATGTCGCCGCGTGCCGCTTCGCTGTCCTCCACGACCACCGCCACGGCCACCGGGGAGCCGTTGTCGTCCTTGGCGTAGGAGATGAACCACGCGTACGGGTTGTCCTTGTTCTCCTCGCCGCGCTGGGCCGTACCGGTCTTGCCGCCGACCTTCACACCGTCGATGCGGGCGGTGCTGCCGGTGCCGCGCTCGACGACGGACTCCATCATGTCCTGGAGCTTCTTGGCGTTCGGGGCGGAGACCGCTTCGCCGATCTCCTCCGGCTGGAACTGCTCGACGGTGCTGCGCGGGCCCTCCAGGCGGTCGACCATGTACGGCTTCATCAGCTTGCCGTCGTTGGCGATCGCCGCGGTGACCATGGCCATCTGGAGGGGCGTCGCGCGGTTGGACGCCTGGCCGATACCTGCCATGGCGTTCTGCGGGCGGTTGTCCTCCGGGTAGACGGAGGCGACGCCGCGGACCGGGGTGAAGACCTCTTCGTTGAAGCCGAACTTGTCGGCCTGCTCGATCATCCCCTTGTTGCCGACGTCGTCGCTGATGCCGGCGAAGGTGGCGTTGCAGGAGAGCTCCATCGCCCTGCGCAGGGTGGCCTTGTCGCAGAGCGGGTTGATCTTGTCGTTGCCCAGCATGGTGCTGGACTGCGGCAGCTTGAGCGGGCTCTCGATGCCGGTCTTCTTGTCGACGTCGTACTTGCCGCTCTCCAGCGCCGCCGCAGCCGTGACGACCTTGAACGTCGAGCCGGGGGCGTAGGTCTGACGGAGCGCCCGGTTCAGGGTCGGGTCGTCGTCGTCCTTGTTGAGCTCGACCCAGTTCTTCTCGTCGTCCTTGGAGTTGCCGGCGACCTTGGAGGGGTCGTACGAGGGGGTGCTCGCCAGGGCGAGGATCGCGCCGGTCTGCGGGTCGAGCGCGGCGACCGCGCCCTTCTTGCCCTCCAGCCCCTTGAACGCGGCCTGCTGGGCGGCGTTGTTCAGGGTGGTGACGACGTTGCCGCCCTCGCGGGGCTTGCCGGTGAGCATGTCGATCGTGCGGTTGAAGAACAGCCGGTCGTCGTTGCCCGTCAGTATCGTGTCGTAGATCTCCTCGAGCTGGGTGCCGCCGTACGCCTGGGAGGCGCGACCTGTGATCGGCGCCCACATGGGGCCGTTCTTGTAGGTGCGCTTGTACGCGAAGTCGCTGCCGGAGGTCTCGGCGGAACCGGTGATCGACTTCCCCTCGACGATGATGTTGCCGCGGGGGTGGGCGTAGCGCTCGATGGCGACCCGGCGGTTGCCCTCGTGGTTCTTCAGGTCCTCGGCCTGGACGAACTGCACCCAGTTCACCCGGACCATCAGGGCCATGATCAGCAGCCCGCAGAAAATCGCGACCCGACGCAGGGGCTTGTTCACGGCTTCACCACCTGGGTCATCTCGACATCGGGATTGTGTGCGGGCGCGGGGGCCGGCCGGCGGGCCGTGTCGCTGATCCTCAACAGGATCGCCACCAGCGCCCAGTTGGCGATGACCGAGGAGCCGCCCTGCGCGAGGAAGGGCATCGTCATACCGGTCAGCGGAATCAGCCCGGTGACACCGCCGGCGACGACGAAGATCTGGATGGCGAAGGCCCCGGAGAGCCCGACCGCCAGCAGCTTGCCGAACGGGTCGCGGGCCGCGAGCGCGGTACGGATGCCGCGCTCGACGAGCAGCCCGTAGAGCAGGATGATCGCCATCAGCCCGGCCAGGCCCAGCTCTTCGCCGACCGTCGCGAGGATGTAGTCGCTCTTGGTGGCGATACCGCCGATGAGCCGCGAGAAGCCCTGGCCGAGGCCGGAGCCGAGCAGCCCGCCGGAGCCGAAGGAGTACATCGCCTGGGCGGTCTCGGTGACACCGCCGTTCTGCAGCTCCAGCGGGTTCAGCCAGTTGTTCACGCGGTCGCCGACGTGGGTGTTGACGGAGGCGACGAAGACGGCGCCGGCCGTGGAGAGCAGCAGACCGAAGATGATCCAGCTGGTGCGCTCGGTGGCGACGTAGAGCATCACCACGAACATGCCGAAGAACAGCAGCGAGGTGCCGAGGTCGGTCTCGACGACCAGGATCATCAGGCTCAGCAACCAGATCGCCAGGATCGGGCCGAGGTCCCGCCCGCGCGGCAGGTAGAGGCCCATGAAGCGGCGGCTGGCCAGTGCCAGTGCGTCCCGCTTGACCATCAGATAGCCGGCGAAGAAGACGGTGATGACGATCTTGGCGAACTCACCGGGCTGCAGCGAACCCACACCCGGAATGGTGACCCAGATCCGCGCGCCGTTGACCGGCGGGAAGAAGACCGGCAGCGTCAGCAGCACCAGCGCCACCGCCATCGAGATGTAGGTGTAGCGCTGGAGGATGCGGTGGTCCTTGAGGAAGACCAGCACACCCACGAAGAGCGCGACGCCGAGCGCCGACCACATCAGCTGGGTCGGGGCGGCGTTGTACGGCTTGAGTGCGGGCTCCTGGTCCAGGCGCCAGATCAGCACCAGCCCGAGCCCGTTGAGCAGCGTGGCGATCGGCAGCATCAACGGGTCGGCGTACGGCGCGAACTTGCGCACCACCAGGTGCGTGACGCCGGCCAGCAGGCCGAGGCCCAGACCGTAGCCGAGCATGCCCGCCGGTATGGTGCCGTCCATCGCGAGGCCGACGTTGGCGTACGCGAAGACGGGCACGAGGACGGCGAAGACCAGAAGCGCCAGCTCGGTGTTGCGTCGGCTGGGCGGACCACCGGAGGAGATGGTGGTGTTCCCGAGATTGAAACTCATCGCTCAGTGACCCTCACGGCATCCGGCAATGCTTGGCGAGCCGCTGCTGCTCTTCCGTCAACTCCGGCCCGGGATCGGTGCTTTCGGAGTCCTTGCCGTCCTTTTTGTCCTTGTCGTCCTGGTTGGCGGTGCCGAACTGCGAACCGATCTCGTCGCTGTTCTTCCCGCTGTCCGACGGACGCTCGTCGGTGACGATCTTGCAGACCTCCGCCTGGTTGCGGAGCGCGCCGATCTTGTCCTCGGCCTGCTCGCGGCTGTCCATCGTGATGGTGGCCTGCACGTCGTCGCGCTGCCATTTCGGCAGGTACTTGAGTTCGACGCCGGTGCGCTCCTGGACGCTGCTCAGGTCTATCCAGGCCAGCTTCTGGCTGATGCCCTGGTAGAGGGCGACCCGGTCGCCGTCCGCGCCGACGAAGTACTGCGTCTTCGTCCACCGCCAGCCCGCGTACAGACCGCCGCCGATCACCGCCAGCACCAGTGCGATCAGCAGCGAGCGCTTGATCCACCGGCCGCGGCGCGGGGGCGGGTCCTGGTACGCCCCGCCGTATCCACCGTCCTGCGGCGGCGGCGCGGCGGCGCCGGTACCGCTGCCGGGCGGGCCGAAGCTGCCCTCCGGCGGGGTGGGCGCGGACTGCGGGGGCACGGCCTGCTGGCTGCGGCGCAGCTCGGCCGCCCGGCCGGCCGGCGTCTGCAGCGAGGCCCCGCCGGACTGCTGCTGGTTCTCGGCGACGGCGCCGACGACGACCGGGGTGTCGTTGAGCTGGGCCGCGGCGAGGGTGTCGTCGGCGTCGACGTCCAGGACGTCCGCGATGATCACCGTGATGTTGTCCGGGCCGCCGCCGCGCAGCGCGAGCTGGATCAGCTCCTCGACGGTCTCCTGCGGGCCCTGGTAGCTGGAGAGGGTGTCCTCCAGCGTCTGGTGGCTGACGACGCCGGAGAGCCCGTCGGAGCAGATCAGATAGCGGTCTCCCGCGCGCACCTCGCGCACCGAGAGGTCCGGCTCGACGTGGTCGCCGCTGCCCAACGCCCGCATCAGCAGGGAGCGTTGGGGGTGGGTGGTGGCCTCTTCCTCGGTGATCCGGCCCTCGTCGACCAGCCGCTGCACCCAGGTGTGGTCCTGGGTGATCTGGGTCAGTACGCCGTCCCGCAGCAGGTACGCGCGGGAGTCGCCGACGTGGACGAGGCCGAGGCGCTGACCGGTCCAGAGCAGGGCGGTGAGCGTGGTGCCCATGCCCTCCAGCTGCGGGTCCTCCTCCACCATCACGCGCAGCTGCTCGTTGGCGCGGGCCACCGAGCTGCCGAGCGTGGTGAGGATGTCGGAGCCCGGGACGTCCTCGTCCAGCTCGACGATGGTGGAGATCACCTCGGAGCTGGCGACCTCGCCGGCCGCCTGGCCGCCCATGCCGTCGGCGACCGCGAGCAGCCGGGGACCGGCGTAACCGGAGTCCTCGTTGTGCTCGCGGATCATGCCGTCGTGTGATCCGGCGGCGAATCGCAGTGCCAGGCTCATGCGCACCTCGCCCGTTTGCTCGGGGTACATCCGCACGGTGCCCACCCTCCGGTCGTCATGTTCGTCTACTTCCGCAGCTCGATGACCGTTTTGCCGATGCGGATCGGCGCTCCGGGCGGAATCGGCGTCGGTGTCGTGAGTCGGGTCCGGTCAAGGTAGGTGCCGTTGGTGGATCCGAGGTCCTCGACGATCCACTGCCCGTCGCGGTCCGGATAGATCCTGGCATGTCTGCTCGACGCGTAGTCGTCGTCGAGCACGATTGTTGAATCGTGTGCACGGCCCAACGAGATGGTCTGGCCCTGGAGGGCGACCGTCGTACCGCTCAGTGACCCTTCGGACACGACGAGTTTGGTCGGGGCTCCGCGCTTCGTGCGTCCGCCGCGACCGCCGCCGCGGCTCGCCGCCTGCTGCTGCGGGGCGGCCTGTTGTGGTCGTGCGGCGGCCGGCCGCTCGGGGCCGCGCCGTCCCGCGCGCTGGGTCACGCGCGTGCCGAACAGGTCACTTCTGATGACCTGGACGGCCACGATGACGAACAGCCACAGCACGGCGAGAAAACCCAACCGCATGACCGTCAGGGTCAGCTCTGACATTGCCCCCGCTTCACCCTTCGGCTTGCCGGTAAATGATCGTGGTGTTGCCCACGAGGATCCGTGAGCCGTCGCGGAGCGTAGCGTGAGTGGACCGCTTCCCGTCCACCACGATGCCGTTGGTGGAGCCCAAGTCCTGCACCGTGGACGGGTTTCCGGGCCGGATCTCGCAGTGCCGCCGGGAGACGCCCGGGTCGTTGATCCGCACGTCGGCCTCGGTGGAGCGGCCCATGACCAGGGCCGCGCTCGTCACCTGGTGGCGCTGTCCGTTGATCTCCACCCAGCGACGCGTCTGGCTCGACGGAAGCGGGCCCGCGCCCGCCGCCGGAGGTGGCGTGCTCGGCATCTTGGGGGCGCCGGACGGCATGGGCGGGGCGCCGCCGGGCACTCCGGAGGTGCCGCCGACCGTCGGGCCGCTGGGCCCGCCGCTGCCCGCGCCGCCGCCCGGCCATCCGCCGGGCCGCTCCGACTGGCCGGGCTGGGCCTGCGGGCTCTGCGAGGCGCTGGCGGCCAGGGTGCGGCTGCGCACCCGGTAGAGGCCGGTGTCGAGGGCCTCCGCCTTCTCCAGATGCACCTTGACGGTGCCCATGAAGGTGTAGCGCTGCTGCTTGGCGTACTCCCTGACCATCCCGGCCAGCTCGTCGCCCAGCTGCCCCGAGTACGGGCTGAGCCGCTCGTGGTCGGGTGCGCTGAGCTCGACGATGAAGTCGTTGGGGACCACGGTGCGGTCGCGGTTCCAGATGGTGGCGTTGTTGTCGCACTCGCGCTGGAGCGCGCCCGCGATCTCCACCGGCTGCACCTCGGACTTGAACACCTTGGCAAAGGTGCCGTTGACGAGACCCTCGAGTCGCTGCTCGAAGCGTTTGAGAACTCCCACGATGCACCTACTTCCCCACTGCCTAGTGCTCTAGTACGCCGCGACGGGCCTGGCTGGGCCCTCGCGGCACTGGACCGAACTGCTGTGCCCCGCGACGGCGCACGAGTCCCACTGATCGTATCCACGCGCGGAGAAATGCACTGGTTCCGCTTCGTGGTGCGATGAGCGGGTGTTACCCGTCACACGGGATCGTAGAGGGCTCCGATGCCAGTGTCCCCCACAGTCGCCGGGACTGTGGACAGTTGTACGGGGCGCCCGGCGGGAGCGCCCGGGCACCCGGGACGGGGGCCGGGATACGGATGTGAAACCACCGCCCGGAGCGTGCTAATCTTCTCGAAGTCGAGAGGCGCCCACACTGATCGGGATAAAGCAAGTCCCCGGACGAGTGTGTGTGTCGAAGACAACACCCATGCGCGGGTGGCGGAATAGGCAGACGCGCTGGATTCAGGTTCCAGTGCCCGAAAGGGCGTGGGGGTTCAACTCCCCCCTCGCGCACCAAGAGAGACCCCGGCTTCGGCCGGGGTCTTCTTGTCGTTCCGGGGTGTTGCCGCGTCTGCAGCAGCACCCCGTGCCGCCGTACGAGACGTGCGCCCGAGCCGTGGCACCTCGTGCGCCGCGTATGCGCGGAGGGCTCAGGCCAGGGGCCTGTTGAGCTCCGTATGCAGGTCGGCCGGGTCCGTCTCCGGAGTGGGCTCGGTGGTGTACACCTCCCAGAAGTCGTCCCGCTCGGCCAGTTCCCGCCCGGCGATCCACGACCCCAACGCGGCCCAGGCGTCCGGAAGTCCGTCGTAGGAGCCGACGTGCACGAGGCGGGCGACCCGACCGCCGGGCAGGGTGCTCGCGGTGACCCTGCCGTCCGGCTCGGGCGCCCGGTCGACCGGGAAGCCGGCCTCCACGTCCGCGGTTTCGGTGATCTCGCCGTGGTAGCGGGAGAAGGCGGGACCGGTGATGGTGAGCCCCTGGGCGACGACGGCGTCGGCCAGCAGCGGGAAGCTGCGGTCGAAGAACTCCGGAAAGTCGACGAAAGCGACCCGGTCGCGTACGACCACGGTCGGGGTCTCCGCGATCTCGACGATTTCGGGCTCGGCGGCAGGGCGGTTGGGCATGGCGTCCTCCGGGAGGTGCGGCGCGATGTACTCGTGAGGTACGACCGCCGCGGAGGCGAAAACTCATCGCGGCGCAGGCGAAAGCCGGTGGACGCGTACGGAACCGTCGGCTCGCCGCCCGGCGGGGGCAGGTGGACTCCGGTGCGGTGTACGGGTCGCGGCCGGCGGATCAGGAGGCCGTACGGCCGGGGTCCGGGGTCGGGTCCGGGCCGGGGTTGGTGTCCGGGTTCGGGCCAGGGTTGGGGTCCGGGCCCGGGTTCGGGTCGCGGCGGCGCAGCAGATAGGTGTCCATGATCCAGCCCTTGCGGGCGCGGGCGGCCGTGCGCACCTCCTCGATCTCGGCGGCCTTCTCGGCCAGGGGCCCGCTCACCAGGAGTTCGTCGTCCGTGCCGAGGTACGCGCCCCAGTAGATGTCCAACTCCGCCTGCTCCTCGGCCGGCAGGAGGCTGAACGCGTGCCGGGCGTCCAGCATCACCACGGCGTCGTCCACGCCGCTCGGGAAGCCCTCCGCCAGACGTCGGCCGGTCGTCACCTGGAAGGCGCGGCCGACCCGGTTGAGACCGATGCGGTGCTGTGCGGCGAGCGTGGCGACACTGCTGACCCCGGGGACCACCTCGTGCTCGAAGGCGAGCCGGCCGCGGGCCAGGATGTCGTCCAGGATCGCCAGCGTCGAGTCGTAGAGCGAGGGGTCGCCCCAGACCAGGAAGGCGCCGCAGCCGTCCTCGGCCAGCTCGTCGCGGATCATCGCCTCGTACAGATCGCCGCGGCGTCGGCGCCACTCGTCGATCTCGGCGGCGTAGCGCGCGGGGGTGCGGTCGCGTTCGGGGTCGCGGGCCTCGACGACGCGGTGACCGGGCCGTGCGTGGTCGCGCAGCATGCCGGTGCGGAGGTCGATCAGCTCCTGCTTCTCCTCTCCCTTGCCGAGCAGGAAGAAGACGTCCGCCGCACCGAGTGCGCGGACGGCCTGGAGGGTCAGATGTTCGGGATCGCCGGCACCGATGCCGACCACGAGGATGCGTCTCACGTCCCGCAGTCTGCCCCGCCGGTGAACGTCCGTACGCACCGGTGCCGCCGCGCCGTGCGCCGAGGGCGCGGGAGGTGCGGGCCCGGCCCGCGTGCGGTGCGGGCGCGGTTGGGGAGTCTTCGCGCGGGTTCGTGTGCGTGCTCGGTGGGCGCACCCCGCCGACCGGCGGGGGCGGGAGCGGCACCGTCGGTGGATGCGGCCGACAGGGGCGACGGGCGAGGCTGTGGCACGACGGACGATCTGATCCGGCGCGACGCGGCACCGACCGTCCCGCCGGGTTCCGTCAAGGCCACCGCGGGCCCGGCCCGACCAACCGGGCCCGCGGGCAGGGCCGATGCGGCGAAGCCGAACCACGGGCGACCGGCGGGGGCGCGCCGCCGCCGGCGTCCGGGGCGCGTCCGGGGTGCCCGGGTCCGTTGCAGCGGGAACGGGCGAAATCCCTTACGAGGGCCGCCCGTTGGGACCGGAGAACGCGACAGAGGCGTCTACCCGCGTCACCGATGGGTGACGCCGAGTCCAAGGTCACAGAATTGCCCTGCTACCGCTTGCCCCGGCGCTCGCCTAGCCTGCCGCTATGACGGTCCAGCCTGACGACGGGCTTTCCCTGGCCGCCGACTTCCCCTCTGCCACTCGTGAAGAGTGGCAACGTCTCGTCGAGGGCGTGCTGGTCAAGACCGGCGCGAGCGACGCGACAGGGGACGAGGCCGAGGAAGCGCTGTTCACCCCACTCGAAGACGAGTTGCACGCCCACCCGCTCTACACGGCGGAGGACGCGCCCGCCGCGCCCGCCGGTCTGCCCGGTTTCGCGCCGTATGTACGAGGCGGTCGCCCGCAGGGGCGGGCGGTCGGCGGGTGGGACGTCCGTCAGCAGCACCGCAGCCCGCACGCCTCCGCCGCGAACGAACTGGTCCTCGCCGACCTGGAGAACGGCGTCACCTCGCTGTGGCTGGTGCTCGGTGCGGCCGGTCTCCCGGTCGCCGAGCTGCCGACCGCGCTGAACGGGGTCTATCTGGACCTGGCCCCCGTCGTGCTGGACGCCGGCGAGGAGTTCGAGGCCGCGGCCGAGCAGCTGTTCGCGCTCCACGAACGCGAGGGCGTCGCCCCGTCGGAGGTCGCCGGCAACCTTGGCGCCGACCCGCTCGGCCTCCAGGCGCGCACCGGCGCGACGGACCGCACCTCCGCGCTGCTGGAGGCCGCTGCGGGGCTGGCCGTACGGCTCGGCGAGAGCCGTCCGCAGCTGCGTGCGATGACGGTGGACGCGCTGCCGTACCACGAGGCCGGCGGTTCGCCCGCGCAGGAGCTGGGCTGCTCGCTGGCGACCGGGGTGGCGTATCTGCGGCAGCTGACGGCCGCCGGCCTCAGTGCCGAACAGGCCTGTGCGCAGCTGGAGTTCAGGTACGCGGCGACCGCGGACCAGTTCACCACCGTCGCCAAGCTGAGGGCCGCACGCCGGCTGTGGGCCAGGGTGGCCGAGGTGTGCTCGGTGGGCGACTCCGGGGCCGCCGCGCAGCGGCAGCACGTGGTGACGTCCCCGGTGATGGTCACCCGTCGCGATCCCTGGGTGAACATGCTGCGCACCACCGTCGCCACGCTCGCCGCCGGCGTCGGGGGCGCGGACTCGGTGACGGTGCTGCCCTTCGACCACGCGGTCGGACTGCCGGACGGCTTCGCCCGCCGGATCGCCCGCAACACCTCGACGATCATGATCGAGGAGTCGCACGTCGCCAGGGTCGTCGACCCGGCCGGCGGCTCCTGGTACGTCGAGCGGCTGACCGACGAACTCGCCCGCGCCGGCTGGGAGTTCTTCCAGCAGCTGGAAGGCGAGGGCGGCCAGCGGGCCGCACTGGACAGCGGCTTCGTGCGGGACCGGCTGGCGGAGACCTGGGAGCGGCGGCGCACCGCGCTGGCGCGGCGCAGGGAGCCGGTGACCGGGGTCAGCGAGTTCCCCGCGCTGGCGGAGGAGCCGGTGCGGCGTGAGCCGGCGCCCGAGTCGCCGGGCGGCGGTCTGCCGCGGGTCCGCCGGGACGAGGAGTACGAGGCGCTGCGGGCGCGGTCGGACGCGGCGCTGGCCGCGACCGGCGTACGCCCCCGGGTGCTGCTGGCGGCGCTGGGCACCCCGGCCGCGTACACGGCGCGGGCGACGTTCGTCTCCAACCTCCTCCAGGCGGGCGGGATCGAGCCGCTGACCGAGGAGGTCCGCCCGGGCGCCGGGCAGGCCGCGGCGCCTGGCGCCGACGTACGGCCGGTGGACGCGGCCGGGGGCGCCGGCGGACTGCCGCCGGCCGACGGGCCGTTGGCGGCCCTGCTGCGCGGCAGCGGCACCGATGTGGTCTTCCTGTGCTCCAGCGACCGGGTGTACGCCGAGCAGGCGGCGCCGCTGGCCCGCGCCTTCCGTGCGGCGGGTGCGCGGCGGGTGCTGCTCGCCGGTCGGCCGGGCGAGGACCGGGCGGAGCTGGAGGCGGCCGGCGTCGACGAGTTCGTCGGCGCCGGTGTGGACGCGGTGGCGCTGCTGACGGCGCTCCAGGACGGACTGCTCCCGGCGGAGCAGCGGGTGGCGGCGGACGCCTCGAACGGAGCGGTGCGATGAGCGACGTCAACTCCCGGCCCCACAAGGCCGGTTCGGCAGGTTCCGCGAGCGCTGCGGGCGCTGCGGTCTCGGCAGGTTCCGCGGGGCCTGCGGATTCTACCGGTTCTGCTGTCCCCGACTTCTCCGGAGTCGGGCTCGACAGCCCGGCCGAGGTCGAGACCGACGTCGGCCACTGGCGGGCCGCGCTGGAGAAGGAGACCGGGCAGAGCCCCGAGGACCTGCTGTGGGAGACCCCCGAGGGGATCGGCGTCCGGCCGCTCTACACCTCCGAGGACCTGGAGGGCGTCGACTTCCTCGGCACCTACCCGGGCATCGCGCCGTACCTGCGCGGCCCGTACCCGACGATGTACGTCAACCAGCCCTGGACGATCCGCCAGTACGCGGGGTTCTCCACCGCCGAGGAGTCCAACGCCTTCTACCGGCGCAACCTCGCCGCGGGCCAGAAGGGCCTCTCGGTCGCCTTCGACCTGCCCACCCACCGCGGATACGACAGCGACCACCCGCGGGTGACCGGCGACGTCGGCATGGCGGGTGTGGCGATCGACTCGATCTACGACATGCGGCAGCTCTTCGACGGCATCCCGCTGGACCGGATGAGCGTGTCGATGACGATGAACGGCGCGGTGCTGCCCGTCCTGGCGCTCTACATCGTCGCCGCCGAGGAACAGGGCGTGCCGCCCGAGAAGTTGGCCGGGACCATCCAGAACGACATCCTCAAGGAGTTCATGGTCCGCAACACCTACATCTATCCGCCGAAGCCCTCGATGCGGATCATCTCGGACATCTTCGCGTACACCTCGCAGCGGATGCCGCGGTACAACTCCATCTCGATCTCCGGATACCACATCCAGGAGGCCGGGGCGACGGCCGATCTGGAGCTGGCGTACACCCTGGCCGACGGCGTGGAGTACCTGCGCGCGGGCCGCGGCGCCGGGCTGGACGTGGACGCCTTCGCGCCGCGGCTGTCGTTCTTCTGGGCGATCGGCATGAACTTCTTCATGGAGGTCGCCAAGCTGCGCGCCGCCCGGCTGCTGTGGGCGAAGCTGGTCTCGCAGTTCGAGCCGAAGAACGCCAAGTCCCTTTCGCTGCGCACCCATTCGCAGACCTCGGGCTGGTCGCTGACCGCACAGGACGTGTTCAACAACGTCACCCGCACCTGTGTGGAGGCGATGGCCGCGACCCAGGGCCACACCCAGTCGCTGCACACCAACGCGCTGGACGAGGCGCTCGCGCTGCCCACCGACTTCTCCGCCCGGATCGCCCGCAACACCCAGCTGCTGCTCCAGCAGGAGTCCGGCACCTGCCGTTCCATCGACCCCTGGGGCGGCTCGGCGTACGTGGAGCGGCTGACGCAGGATCTGGCGCGTCGGGCCTGGCAGCACATCGAGGAGGTCGAGGCCGCCGGTGGCATGGCGCAGGCCATCGACGAGGGCATCCCCAAGCTGCGCGTCGAGGAGGCCGCGGCGCGCACCCAGGCGCGCATCGACTCGGGCCGCCAGCCGGTCATCGGCGTCAACAAGTACCGGGTGGACTCCGACGAGCAGATCGATGTGCTCAAGGTCGACAACTCCTCGGTGCGCGCCCAGCAGATCGAGAAACTGCGGCGGTTGCGCGAGGAGCGCGACGAGGACGCCACCCAGGACGCGCTGCGCGCACTCACCCGCGCCGCCGAGGCCGGCGCGAGCCAGGACCCCGAGAGCAACCTGCTGCACCTGGCCGTCAACGCCGCCCGCGCCAAGGCGACCGTCGGCGAGATCTCCGACGCCCTGGAGCGGGTGTACGGCCGCCACTCGGGCCAGATCCGTACGATCTCGGGTGTGTACCGAGACGAAGCCGGGCCCTCCTCCGCGCTCACCCGCAGCCGCGAACTGGTCGAGGCGTTCGAGGAGGCCGAGGGGCGCAGGCCGCGCATTCTTGTCGCCAAGATGGGCCAGGACGGCCACGACCGCGGCCAGAAGGTGATCGCCACCGCCTTCGCCGACCTCGGTTTCGACGTCGACGTCGGCCCGCTCTTCCAGACCCCCGCGGAGGTCGCGCGGCAGGCGGTGGAGGCGGACGTGCACATCGTCGGCGTCTCCTCGCTGGCCGCCGGGCATCTGACGCTGGTGCCCGCCCTGCGCGAGGAACTGGCCGCTCAGGAGCGGGAGGACATCCGGATCGTGGTCGGCGGCGTCATCCCGCCGCAGGACGTCCAGCCGCTGCTGGACATGGGTGCCACGGCGGTCTTCCCGCCGGGTACGGTCATCCCGGACGCGGCGCAGGACCTGGTGCGTGCGCTGGCACAGGCGCTCGGCCACGAGCTCCCGTAGCCCGGTGGTTCCGGAGCCCGTTGATGCGAGTTGAGATCCTTCGAGTTGTGAGCGACGTGAGCTGATGCCACCGAAGATCGACGTCGACGCGTACGTCCGCGGGGTCCTGGCCGGCTCCAGGGCGCAGATCGCCCGGGCCATCACGCTGGTCGAATCCACCAGGGCCGACCACCGCGAGCTCGCCCAGCGGCTGCTGGTCGAGCTGCTGCCGCACGCCGGCGGTGCCCGCCGGGTGGGCATCAGCGGGGTGCCGGGCGTGGGCAAGTCGACGTTCATCGACGCGCTGGGCACGCTGCTCACCTCGCAGTGCCACCGCGTCGCGGTGCTGGCGGTCGACCCCTCCTCGGGGCGCACCGGCGGCTCGATCCTCGGCGACAAGACGCGGATGGCGCGCCTCGCGGTCGACGAGGCCGCGTTCGTGCGGCCCTCGCCGAGCGCCGGCACGCTCGGCGGGGTCGCCCGCGCCACCAGGGAGACCATGGTGGTGATGGAAGCCGCGGGGTACGACGTGGTGCTGGTGGAGACGGTCGGAGTCGGCCAGTCGGAGACCACGGTCGCGGCGATGGTCGACACCTTCGTGCTGCTGACCCTGGCCCGTACCGGCGACCAGCTCCAGGGCATCAAGAAGGGCGTGCTGGAGCTCGCCGACGTCGTCGCCGTCAACAAGGCGGACGGGCCGCACGAACGCGACGCCCGGATGGCCGCCCGTGAACTCTCCGGTGCGCTGCGGCTGCTGCACTCTGGCACCGAGGGCTGGGAGCCGCCGGTGCTCACCTGCAGCGCACAGCAGGAGCTGCGGCTCGACGAGGTGTGGGAACGCGTCGAGCGCCACCGCGAAGTCCTCGACGGCACGGGGGAGTTGGTCCGCAAACGCCAGGACCAGCAGGTGGAGTGGGTGTGGGCGATGGTCCGCGACCAGCTGCTCGACCGGCTCAAGGGCGACCCGGCCGTACGGGCGCTGGCACCGGAGCTGGAGGCGGACGTGCGCGCGGGCACCCTCACCGCCACCCTCGCCGCGCAACGCCTGCTCGCCGCCTTCGGCCGCTGACACCCCGCATTCCCCGGCGGCCCGCCGCGTGCTGCCCGGTCCGGCCCCCGGCCGCTGCTGACCGGCGCTTTCCGTCCGTCCGCCGGGCCGAGCGTCCGCTCACGGCTCGCCCGCTCGCCGCCCGGCGCTTTCGGCGTCCGTCGGTGTCCGCCGGCGGGGAGCGGCGTGCTTCCGTGTGCTTCGGCGTGTTTGGACGGGCTCCGGCGAAGATGTGCCGACTTGGCGAATTGAAGAATTCTTCATGTGTGAAGATGGTGGATCCGTGCGGCGAACCGTGCTCCGCGGGCGCCCTCCCGCAGGCCCGCCCGTCGCCCGCCCGTACATCCGCCCGCGGGTCCGCCGCTCCGATGCAGAAAGCGAAGCCCCGATGCCCGTCCCGCTCTACCAGGCCAAGGCCGAGTTCTTCCGCATGCTCGGCCACCCCGTCCGCATCCGGGTCCTCGAACTGCTCCAGGACGGGCCGAAGGCGGTGCGCGAGCTGCTGACGGAGATCGACACAGAGCCCTCCAGCCTCTCGCAGCAGCTCGCGGTGCTGCGGCGTTCGGGGATCGTCCTTTCGGAGCGGGAGGGCGGGACAGTCGTCTACCAGCTTGCCGGCGGCGATGTCGCCGAGCTGATGGCCGCTGCCCGCCGCATCCTCACCGAGATGCTCTCCGACCGGAACGCCCTGCTCGCCGAGTTGCGCGGGGAGGCGGCGACCGCCTCGGGGCGCCCCCGATGAGCGCGGCGCGCCAACTCCTCCCCGCAGGAGCCGACTTCAGGGCGATGACCCGGTCTCCGCGCCGCGACCTGCTGGCCGGGCTCACTGTGGCGATCGTCGCGCTGCCGCTCGCCCTCGGTTTCGGGGTCGCCTCGGGGCTCGGAGCGGAAGCCGGCCTGGTCACCGCGATCGTCGCAGGTGCGCTCGCCGCCGTTTTCGGGGGTTCCAACCTCCAGGTCTCCGGTCCCACCGGTGCGATGACGGTGGTGCTGCTGCCGATCGTCGCCCAGCACGGGCCGGGCGGGGTGCTGACGGTCGGGCTGCTGGCCGGGCTGATGCTGCTGGCGCTCGCACTGCTGCGGGCGGGCCGGGTGATGCGCTACGTGCCGCTGCCGGTGGTGGAGGGGTTCACCATCGGCATCGCGCTGGTGATCGCGCTCCAGCAGGTGCCCGGCGCGCTCGGAGTGCCGGTGCCCGAGGGCGAACGAGTCGTCGCGGTCGCGTGGCGGGCGGTCGCGGACTTCGCCGGCTCGCCGGACTGGACGGCCCCCGGGATCGCCCTGGGCGTGGCCGTGCTGATGCTGGCCGGCGGCCGGCTGCGCCCCGGCGTGCCGTTCTCGGTGCTCGCGGTCGCCGCCGCAGCGCTGCTGGTGGAGCTGACGCCGCTGGACGCCGCTCCCATCGGGGATCTGCCCGCCGGGCTCCCCGCCCCTTCGCTGGAGTTCCTCGAACTCTCCGCGGTCGGCTCACTGTTGGCGCCCGCGGTGGCGGTCGCCGCACTGGCGGCGCTGGAGTCCCTGCTCTCCGCGACCGTCGCCGACGGCATGACGACCGGCCAACGCCACGACCCGGACCGCGAGTTGTTCGGCCAGGGGGTCGCCAACCTGGCCGCGCCGCTCTTCGGCGGGGTGCCCGCGACCGCCGCCATCGCCCGTACCGCCGTGAACGTCCGCTCGGGGGCCTCGTCCCGGCTGGCGGCGCTGTCGCACGCGGTCTTCCTGGCGGTGGTCGTGCTGGCCGCCGCTCCTCTGGTCTCCCGCATTCCGCTGGCCGCACTGGCCGGGGTGCTGCTCGCCACGGCCGTGCGGATGGCCGAGCTGCACACGGCCAGGCTGCTGGCCAGGGCCTCCAAGCCGGACGGCGCGGTGCTCGTACTGACCTGCGCGGCGACGCTGGCGCTGGACCTGGTGCAGGCGGTGCTGATCGGCATCGCGGTCTCCGGCGTACTGGCGCTGCGCGCGGTCGCGCGCCAGGCGAGCATCGAACGGGTGCCGGCCGCGCCGCGTGCCGGGAACGCACCGGCCGAGGGCGACCGTTCGTCTGTCGAGTCCGTCGAGCACATCGCCGTCTACCGGCTGCGCGGTCCGCTCTTCTTCGCCGCCGGCGACGGCTTTCTGCGCGAGCTCGCCGAGGTGCCGCGGGCGCGGGTGGTGATCGTGCGGATGTCGGCGGTGACGGTGGTCGACACCACGGGCGCGACCGTGTTCGCCGGAGCGCTGCGGGAGCTGCGGGAACGCGGAGTGACGGTGCTGGTCTCCGGGGTGCGGGAGGAGCAGCGCCCGGTGCTGGAGGCGTTGGGCGTGCTGGAGGAGGTACGGGCCGCGGGAGGGGAGTTCGCGACCGCCGAGTTCGCCTGGGCGGCTGCGGCGAAGCTGCTGCGCGACGAACCCGTACCGCCGCAGCCGCGGAACGAGCAGGAAGCCGCCGTACCCGCCGTGCCCGCTGTACCCGCCGTGCCCGGGGCGGACGGGGCGGACGGGGCGGACGGGGCGGCGGAACGAGCCGAGGCCGTTCGGGGCGGGGAGCTGCGATGAGGGGCGCGGAGCGCAGGCTCGCGGAGATGTCCGGCGCCGAGCCGTCTGGCTGCTGGCGGGTTCGCGGCCCGGGCGTCCGGCGTACACCCGCAGGGGCGCCGCGGCGCTGCGCCCGGCCGCCCGTCTGCCGGAGTACGGACGGCTGATCGTGCCCGCCCCCGCACCGGAGGAGATCGCGGAGCCGGACGCCGAGGTCACGTGCCGGGTCGACGAGGTGAACGCGGTGAGCGGGCGCGGCCGGACCGTGACCGCGGCCGGTCCGGTCGAGGCGGTGGCCGACCCGTACGAGCACGCCCACTGCCGCAGGGTGCTGCGCGGCCCGGCGCACGGCCGGCACGACTCGGTGCTGCCGACCATGCCGCACACGGTGCACGGCTTCCACCTCGCGAGCCGGTAGGAGCGGACCCGCCGGCTCCGCGAAAGCCCGGTCCGCGCCGGGGCGTTCGGCCGCGGAACCGGGGGCCGGGTGCCTGTCGCTGGTGCGACAATCGGGCTATGGCGGAAATCATCCAGAGCGACGGGACCTGGACATTCGACGGAGAGATGCTGCGCATCGTTCCGGGCGGCGACAAGGGCGTCAGCCTGCTGCGGAAGTCGCTGGGTGAGATCACCGTCCCCGTGGAGGCGCTGGCGAGCATCTCCTACGAGCCCGGAAAGAAGAAGCGCCGGCTGCGGCTGCGCATCCGGGCCGGCGCCGACCCGCTCACCCAGGTCGCGGGCGGCAAGTGGGACGACGCCTCCGACCCGTACCAGCTCACCGTGCGCGGGGACCGCGGCGGTGTCGCCGAGTACCTGGTGGACTCGGTGCGACAGGCGATGGTGCTGGAGGAGGTGCCCTCCGGCCCGAGCGACCGCTATCTGATGCCGGGCCCCGCCCTGCCCGCGACGGCGTCCGCCGGGGACGGCAGCGCGACCTTCGACGGCGAGACGGTGCGGCTGGACTGGAACTGGAAGACCGAGGAGGCCAAGGCTTCCTTCGGGGCCAACGTGCTGCCGCTGGAGGACATCCTCGCGGTGGAGTGGCAGCCCTCGCAGGGCTGGGAGAACGGCCATCTGCGCTTCACCGTGCGAGGAGCCACCACCAAGGCGCCGCCCAAGCACGACCCCAACGCCGTTGATCTGTACGGCTTCCGCAAGGATCCGCTGATGGTGCTGGTGGCCGCCGCGGTGCAGGCACGGCTGCCGCACCCGTCCGCGTCCGAGGGCTCCGGCGTCGTGTCCGCCGCCGTCGAGGAACCGGCCGCCACCTCGTTCACCAAGGCGCTCGCTCCGGCCGAGGGGCAGGGCTCCGCGCCGGGCGGGGAGCCGGCCGAGGACCACGACGCGCTGCTGCGCCGGCTGCGTGAGCTGGGCGAGCTGCACCGGGACGGCATCCTCACCGTCGAGGAGTTCGCCGCCGCCAAGCAGGCGGTCCTGCGACGCATGTGAGCGCCGCCGGAGGTGCCGTGAGCGCCGCCGGACGCGCTGTGGGGCCGCTTCCCACGAGGGAGGCGGCCTCACCGCACGTGGCGCCTCGACGGTGGCCGGGCCGGGTCTTTCGGGCCTGGCGGCTCCGTGCCGTCGGGTTGTTCAGCTGAGCTTCGCGGCGAGGGCCTTCGCCTTGGAGCTGGCCTCCTCGTGGGCCCGCTCGCGGGACTGCTCGAAGAGCGGGATGAGCTCGGCCATCGCCGGCACGGTCGGCGCCAGGGTCAGCTCGGGCACGATGAAGTCGACCTCCATGCCCAGGCTGGTGCCGAAGATGTGCTGGAGGTAGGGCGTCAGGAAGTCGTTGCCCGCCTGGGGAGTGCCCTCGGCGTATGAGCCGCCGCGGCTGGTGACGACCGTGACGGGCTTGCCGGCCAGCGTGCCGTTCTCCGTGCCGGAGGTGCGGCCCATCGCGATGATCCGGTCGATCCACGCCTTGAGCGAGGAGGGCACCGTGAAGTTGTAGAGCGGGGCGCCGACCAGCACCGCGTCCGCCGACTCGATCTCCCTCAGCAGCTCCTCGGTCAGCGCGTAGGACTCCACCTGCGCCGCGGTGCGCTCCTCGGCCGGGGTGAAGCCGGCGTAGTAGGAGGCGGCGTCCACGTGCGGTACCGGCTGCGCGGAGAGATCGCGGTAGATCACCCTGCCCTCCGGGTGCTGGCTCTGCCAGGTCTCGCGGAAGAGGGCGGTGACGGCGCGCGAGGCGGAGTTGTCGCCGTTGAGGGAGGAGTCGATGTGCAGCAGCGTGGCCATGAGGGGTGGCTCCTTCGTAAGGGAGTGAAGTTTCCGACGTCTCTATTGGTAACACAGCTACTTACTTTTTTGAAGTCGCTTGTGTGGTTCCAGTACCCTGGGGGCATGGCCAAGCAGAGAGAGCCCTCCGCCGAGGGCGTACGCGACGCGGGGCAGCCCGGTGGCTGCTCGGCGCCCGAGATCGCGGTGAACCATGTCTTCGCCGTGCTGGGCAAGCGGTGGAGCGGAATGGTGCTGGCCGCGCTGATGACCGGCCCGGGCCACTTCACCGAGCTGCGGAGGTCGGTCCCCGGTATCAGCGAGCGGATGCTCTCCGACCGACTGGCCGAGCTGGCCACCCTCGGTCTGGTCCGGCGCAGGGTGGAGGAGGGCCCGCCGCTGCGGGTCTCCTACCGGCTCACCGAGGCCGGGATGGCGCTGAAGCCCGCGATGGTCGCGCTGACCAGCTGGGCCGAGGAGCACCTCCCGGGCGCCGAGGGCAAGTGCCCGGACGCGTTCCGGGAGTAGCGGGCCGGGCCGGTGCGCGTCGCTGATCCCCGGTCCCGCACCGTCCGGCGAGGGTCCCCGGTCCGCACCGTCCGGCGAGGGTCCGGCGCCGCTGACGCCCGGCCCCGCGCCTCTCCGGCCGTGCTGTTTCGGTCTTCGCCGTGCGAGCAGGTGAGGGCCGGGGAAGAGCGCTGTCGCGGGGAGCCCGGCGGCCGGTGCCGCCGGTTGCGTAGGGTGGCCCGGTGAGCAATGAGCGCAGCGAAGAGCCCGCCACCGACCGGTTGGCGCGGGCGGTACGCGCCGCCGAGACAGCGTTGATCGAGTACGAGATCGCGGTCGACACCTTCCGTATCGAGGTCGACAACTTCTCC
Source organism: Streptomyces tardus (assembly GCF_018101125.2). GTDB lineage: Bacteria > Actinomycetota > Actinomycetes > Streptomycetales > Streptomycetaceae > Streptomyces > Streptomyces tardus. The sequence goes on from NZ_JAELVF020000001.1 coordinate 2,256,581, forward strand.
CGGCTGCACCACCAGCGGCTCGGGCCGGTCTACCGGCGCATGGACGAGCTGGACGCGTTGATCGCGGAGGCCGTCGCCGCCCGTACCGGCGACCCCGAGGACCTGCGGGCCGCCCGCACCGCGCGCGCCGCGATCGCTCCGATGCCCGGCCTGGAGGACCTGCTCGGCGGCTGGGTGCAGGAGGACGGGATGTCGCCGGAGGCGCTGGCGATGCTGTCCGGCGAGCAGGTCGCCCCGCCGAAGCGGGTCAGGGCGAGCGAGGCGGCACGCAAGATCTACCGCGACCTGGTCCGCCAGGCGCATCCGGACCTGAGCGCGGACCCCGAAGAGCGGTCCCGCCGCGAGGAGTTCATCGTCCGGGTCAACCGCGCCTACGCCGACGGCGACGAGGCGCAGCTGGCGGCGCTCGCCGAGGAGTGGGCGACCGGCCCCCGCGAGGCGCCGGACCTGCTCACCCGTGCCGAGGAGCTGTACGCCCGGCTGGAGTGGCTGGCCCAGCGCAAGGACTGGTTGGCGCAGCAGGTCAGGGAGTTGGAGGAGAGCGCGATCGGCTCGATGCTGAAGCTCGCCGCCGACGACCCGGACGGGCTGCTGGAGGAGATCTCCGAGGAGCTGCACGCGCAGGTGGCCCAGAAGGAGGCCCGGCTCGCCGAGTTGAACCGCGAGGCGGCCGGGCACACTTCCGACGAGCGGCCCGCCGACGCCGCCTCCGCCGCCGACGCGCCCTCCGGCACCGACGGCGCGGAGCAGGCCGTCGCGGGGCAGGCAGCCGAGGGGCAGCACACCGCACACGACCACGCAGACGAGAGGCGCAGCTGATATGCCGTTCGGACAGCAGGTACCGGCCGTGACAGCCGGTGAAGTGCCCGCGGACGGGCTGCTGTTGGACGTCCGCGAACCGGACGAGTGGGCGGCCGGGCACGTCGAGGGCGCGTTCCACGTTCCGATGGGCGAGTTCGTGGCACGGTTCGGCGAGGTCGCCGAACGGGCGGGCGACGAGCGGGTGTTCGTGATGTGCAGGGTGGGCGGACGCTCCGCCCGGGTCACGCAGTACTTGGTGCAGCAGGGCTTCGACGCGGTGAACATCGACGGCGGAATGCTCGCCTGGGACGCCGCGAACCGGCCGATGACCAGCGACAGCGGCGACCCGTTCGTGCTGTGAACGGTCTCGGCGCCGTACGCGCGTACGCGCCGTGACCCCCGCGCCGTACGTGCCGTGACCCCCGCGCCGTACGTGCCGTATGCCGTACGTGCCGTGACGTGCTCGCGGTGAACGCGCCCTGGGCGTACGGGAGTCGGGGCGCGGGCGTGCCCCGTTCCGGACCCGGGGGCCGGGGCCGGCCCCCGGGCGGGGGTCAGGCGTCGAAGTCCACCGAGACCGCCGCGGTGGCCGGGTGCGACTGGCAGGCCAGCGCGAAGCCGGACGCCAACTCCTCCTCCTCCAGCGCGTAGTTGCGCTCCATCCGCACCTCGCCGGCGGTCACGCGCACCCGGCAGGTGCCGCACACACCGCCCTTGCAGGCGTACGGGGCGTCGGCGCGGTTGCGCAGCACGGTCTCCAGTACGGTTTCGCCGTCCCGCACCGGCCAACTGCCGCTGCGTCCGTCCAGGGTCGCGGTGACGGTGGCCCCGCCCGGCGCGGTCCAGCCGCCCGGGGGCGCGGCCACGGTCTCCTCGCCGGCGTGGAACACCTCCTGGTGCACCCGCTCCCGCTCCACCCCGAGCGCCGAGAGCACGGCCTCCGCCGAGCGGATCAGCCCGAGCGGCCCGCAGAGGAACCAGCCGTCCACCGCCGGTACCGGCAGGAGCGCGGGCAGCAGTGCGGCCAGCCGCTCCCGGTCCAGTCGGCCGGACGGCAGCCCGGCGTGCTGCTCCTCCCGGGAGAGCGCGTTGACCAGCTGGAACCGGTCGGGATACCGGTCCTTGAGCTCCGCCGTCTCCTCCAGGAACATCGTGGAGGCCACCGTCCGGTCGCTGCGCACCAGGCAGAAGCGCGCTCCGGGCTCCCGCTCCAGCAGCGTGGCGGCGATGGAGAGCACGGGCGTGATGCCGCTGCCGCCGACCACCGCGGCGAAGTGTCCGGGACGCGGCTCCAGCACGAAGCGTCCGGTGGGAGGCATCGCCTCGACGGTGTCGCCCGCCGCCAGCTCCTTGAGCGCGTAGGTCGAGAACACGCCGTCCTCGACCCGTCGTACGCCGATCCGCAGCAGGGGCGCGGCCGGCGCGGCAGTGGCGGGCGCGCAGATCGAGTACGAGCGGCGCACCTCCCGGCCGTCGGTGTCGCGGTGGCGCAGGTTCAGGTGCTGACCGGGTCGGTGGCGGAACGTCTCCCACAGCTCGGTCGGCACCTCGAAGGTGATCCGGACCGCGTCGTCGGTGAGCGGCTCGACCTCGGCAACCCGCAGCGGATGAAAGATCACAGCAGTTCCTTGAAGTGGTCGAACGGCTCGCGGCAGGCGGTGCAGCGCCGCAGGGCCTTGCAGGCGGTGGAGGAGAAGCGGCTGAGCAACTCGGTGTCCACGCTGCCGCAGTTCGGGCAGCGGATCGCCAGCGACAGCGGTACGGGCCCGTCGGCGGCCGGTCCGCCGGAACGCGGCGGCGCGATACCGGCCTCGGCGAGCTTGCGGCGCCCCTCGTCGGTGATGTCGTCGGTGGTCCACGCGGGGGAGAGCACCCGCACCACCCGCACGGTGCCGAACCTCCGCGCGGACAGGGCCTCCCGGATGTCCTCGGCCATCGTCTCCACGGCGGGGCAGCCGGTGTAGGTGGGGGTGAGGCGGACCTCCGTGACGCCGTCCCGCTGCCGGGCGACGCCCCGTACGACGCCGAGGTCGGCGAGGCTGAGCTGCGGCAGCTCCGGGTCGGGCACCGCCCCGGCCAGCGCCAGCGCCTCCGCCTCCAGTGCGTGCGTGTCCGGGGTCTCCGGGACGTCCGGGGTCTCCGCGGCCGTCGGGGTGCCCGGCTCGGGGCGGGTCGGCCGGGCGGTGTGCGTCACCACGACGCCCCCGGGTGACTGCGGTGCAGATGCTGCATCTCCGCCAGCATTCGCCCGAACGCCTCGGTGTGCACGCCCTGTCGGCCCGTACCGGCGGACCAGGCCGAGGACTGCGGCCCCTCGGGCACGGCCAGCGTCGCCTGCTCGATCACCGCACCGACGACGTTCCGCCAGCCGCTCGCCAGCGCCTCCCAGTCGGCCGGCACCCCTTCGACGGGCTGGAACAGCTCGCCGGTGTAGCGCCACAGGCCGTCCAGCGCGCTCTGCATCCGCCGCCGGCTCTCCGCCGTACCGTCGCCCAGCCGCAGGGTCCACTGCTCGGCGTGGTCGCGGTGGTAGGCGGTCTCCTTCACGGCCTTCGCCGCCAGCTCTGCCAACTCGCCCCGTCCGCCCGCCAGTTGGCCGTAGAGCAACTCCTGGTGAACGGAGAAGTACAGCTGGCGCGCGATGGTGTCGGCGAAGTCGCCGTTCGGCTGCTCGACCAGCTGGACGTTGCGGAACTCGCGCTCCTCCCGCAGATACGCCAACTCGTCCTCGTCGCCGGCCAACGAGAGCAGGGTGCGGGCCTGGCCGAGCAGATCGAGCGCGATGTTGGACAGCGCCACGTCCTCCTCCAGCACGGGCGCGTGCCCCGCCCACTCCCCCAGCCGCTGGGCGAGCACCAGCGCGTCGTCGCCCAGCGCAAGCGCGGCCCGGTGCTCCGGGCCCGGTGTGCCGCCTCCGGGCGGCTGCTCGTACGCGCTCACAGGTTCCGGACCCCCTCGGGCACCTCGTAGAACGTCGGATGCCGGTAGGGCTTGTCGCCCGCCGGCTCGAAGAACGGGTCCTTCTCGTCCGGTGAGGAGGCGGTGATCTGCGCGGACGGCACCACCCACAGCGATACGCCCTCGCTGCGGCGGGTGTAGAGGTCGCGGGCGTTGCGCAGGGCGAGCGCGGCGTCCGGCGCGTGCAGACTGCCGACGTGGGTGTGCGACAGTCCGCGACGGGACCGTACGAACACCTCCCACAGCGGCCAACCGGCCTGCGGAGAAGGGGTGTTGGGCTGCTCGACCGTCATACTGCCGGCCCGCCTTCCGTGTGCTGTTCCGGACCGGTGGAATCCGCGCCGGCGGGGTGGGCCGCACCGGCGTCGGTGGTGTCGGCCGCAGTGCGGGCGGCCTGCTTCGCGGCGTAGGCGGCGGCGGCCTCCCGCACCCAGGCGCCGTTCTCGTGCGCGGTGCGGCGCTGGGTGACGCGCTGCTCGTTGCACGGGCCGTTGCCCCGGAGCACCTCCTGGAACTCCGACCAGTCGATCGCGCCGAAGTCGTGCACGCCGCGCTCCTCGTTCCAGCGCAGGTCGGGGTCGGGGAGGGTCAGGCCCAGCGCTTCGGCCTGCGGTACGCAGATGTCGACGAACCGCTGCCTCAGCTCGTCGTTGCTGTGCCGCTTGATCTTCCAGGCCATCGACTGGGCGGAGTGCGAGGACTCTGCGTCGGGCGGGCCGAACATCATCAGCGACGGCCACCACCAGCGGTCCACCGCGTCCTGCGCCATCGCGTGCTGTGCCGGCGTACCGCGGCTGAGCGCGAGCAGCAGCTCGTACCCCTGGCGCTGGTGGAAGGACTCCTCCTTGCACACCCGCACCATCGCCCGCGCGTACGGACCGTAGGAACAGCGGCACAGCGGCACCTGGTTGGTGATCGCGGCGCCGTCCACCAGCCAGCCGACGGCGCCGACGTCGGCCCAGGTGAGCGTGGGGTAGTTGAAGATCGAGCTGTACCTCTGGCGACCGGTGTGGAGCTTGTCCAGCAGGTCGTCGCGGTCCGCCCCGAGGGTCTCGGCCGCGCTGTAGAGGTACAGGCCGTGGCCGGCCTCGTCCTGCACCTTGGCGATCAGGATGGCCTTGCGGCGCAGAGAGGGCGCGCGGGTGATCCAGTTCGCCTCCGGCTGCATGCCGATGATCTCGGAGTGCGCGTGCTGGGCGATCTGCCGGATGAGGCCGGAGCGGTACTTGTCGGGCATCCAGTCGCGGGGCTCGATGCGCTCGTCGGCCGCGATGGCCGCGTCGAACATCGCGAGGTGGTCGGCAACGCCGAGGGCGCCGGCCTCCTGCCCGCCGGGCCTCTCCCCGCCGGAACCGCGCTCCGGCAGCACTGTCGTCATGGCTGAGCTCCCTTGCCCGCGGCAATACAACCGACCGATCGTTCGGTTCAATGGTGGGCGGCGGCGGTACAGGGTGTCAAGACGGTGGCTAACCTCTGGGGAGCAGACCGAGGAAACCGGGGACGAGATGCAGCGAGACCCAGAGCCGCCCGAGCGCCGCTCGCGGGGCCAGGGGCCGGACGCCGACGGGCCGGTCGACGATACGGCGGGCGGGCCGCAGCCGGACGACGCGGGCGGCGTCGTGGACGTACCGGCGGACGCGTCGGCAGCGCAGCCGCAGGGGACGGAACCGTCGGCGTCGGGCGAGGACGCCGGGACGTCGGACGCAGCAGCCGCCGGGAACGAGCGGGCCGCAGACGCCGAGTCGGCCACCGAGCGGCCGGACGAGCGGCCGGACGAGCGGCCGGACGAGCGCCGCGAGATACCCGCCGCGAAGGTCCCGCACACCGCGCAGGCGCAGGCACCGGCTCCGGCGCCGGCAGCAGCGCCGTCCGCCCCGCCGCAGCCGCCGCGTCGCGACGCCGGCGGCAACCTGGTGCTCAGCACCTCCTCCGCCGCCGTACTGATCGGCGTGCTCGCGCTGCTGGCCTCCGGGGTGATGGTGCACCTGGGCATGGTCTTCCTGCACGTCGCGCCCACCAACACCGTCTCGCGGCAGTACGACGATGCGATCGACGGCTACATCTACCCGGAGTTCGAGCAGAACTGGAAGCTCTTCGCGCCCAACCCGCTCCAGCACAACATCGCGGTGCACGCGCGGGTGGAGACCCGGGGGCCCTCCGGCGAGCGGGAACGCGGGGGCTGGGTGGACCTCACCGCCTTCGACGCCGAGAACATCCGCGGCAACCTGCTGCCGAGCCACACCGCGCAGAACGAACTCCGGCGCGCCTGGGACTTCTTCAGCGGCTCGCACGACGCCCAGAACGAGCCCACCGGGCCGCGCGGCCTGCTCTCCGAGGCCTACGTCAAGCGCATCGCCATGCTCCGGCTCGCCGAGCACCGTGGCCTGGACCCGAGCACCGTGCAGCGCATCCAGCTGCGCTCGGCGACCACGCCCGTCCAGCCCCCGCCGTGGAGCGGCGAGACGGTCAAGGAAGAGACCAAGTACCGCACCCTGCACTGGTGGCCGGTCACCGGCGCCGACGTACCG
>NZ_JAELVF020000001.1:2262994-2275184 GCF_018101125.2 Streptomyces tardus
CGGCCCGCGCCGCAGCCTTCCACCGTGCGGCAGCTCGGTTCGCGATTCGACGCCGCCGTGGTGCGGTACTTCCTCACGGTCGTCTCGCACGCGCTGGGCCCCTACCAGACCGCGATCCTGCGGATCGGTGTCGCCGCCACCTGGCTCTTCTTCCTGCTCCGGGAGGTGCCGCACCGGCACGAGCTGTACGGGCCCGAATCGCCGTGGGCGTTCAGCCTCGCCGAGCAACTGATCGAGCGGAACAAGGCGTTCACCGTACTGCTGTGGTCGGACGGCACGGTCTGGTTCGAGCTGGTCTACTTCGGAGCGGTTGCCGCGAGCCTCGCGCTGATGCTGGGCTGGCGCACCCGCACCATGTCCGTGCTCTTCATGGTGGGCGTCTTCTCGCTCCAGAACCGCAGCGTCTTCATGGGCGACGGCGGCGACAACGTCATCCACCTGATGGCCTTCTACCTCATCTTCACCCGCTGTGCGCAGGTCTGGTCACTGGACGCACGACGGGCCCGGCGCACCGAGGCCGCGCTGCGGGCCGGCGCCGATCCGGACTCCCAGCTGGACCGGACCGGCGTGGTGCTGCTCGTCCTCACCGGCTTCGCGCTCGGCGTCCCCACGCTCCTCGGGCTGTTCACCCTGGTGTGGGGGCTCTTCTTCTGGGCGCTGTGGCTGATCCAGCTCGGCTGGTTCCTCCTGCAGTTCCACGGAACGGGAGAGCCGCGTTCCCTGGCCACCGCGGTCGCCAACCTCGCGCACAACGCGGCGCTGGTGGTCATCATGGCCGAGGTCTGCCTGATCTACGCGACCGCGGGCTGGTACAAGGTGCAGGGCTCGCGCTGGCAGGACGGCACCGCCACCTGGTATCCGCTGCACCTGGACTACTTCGCACCGTTCCCCGCGCTGGCCGACATCCTGGCGAGCAGCGGGCTGATCGTCATGGTCATCACCTACGGCACGGTGATGGTCCAGGTCGCCTTCCCCTTCACGCTCTTCAACCGCCGGATCAAGAACGTGCTGCTCGCACTGATGATCGTCGAGCATGTGTCGATCGCGGTGCTGCTCGGACTGCCGTTCTTCTCCATGGCGATGATCGCCGCCGACGCGGTCTTCCTGCCCACGGTCTTCCTGCTCTGGCTCGGCGCACGCGTCACCGGAGTGCGGGAGCGGGTGCTCGGGCGGCTGGGCAGAGGGCCGCACGGAAAGAAGTCCGCGCCGCGTGCGCCCTGGCCGATCCTGCCCTCGCCCGCCGGTCCGCCGGTCGGTGAGGCGACGTCCGGCGAGGCGGCGTACGGGGAGGGGCCCGCGGAGCCGGCGCACGCCTTGAAGGCGGCGTCGTACCGACCGGCCGCGGACAGGCCCGATCCGACGACGCCGGGCGCCGCGGCGGGTACGCCCCCGACGCGGGACACGGGGCCGGAGGGCCCGCCGCGGGATACACCGCCGGAGGGCCCGCGACCGGAGCCGCCGGGCCCGCAGGAGCCGGACGGGGGCCGCTGAGCAGCCCAACGGCGTTCGCCGCGGCCTGAGTCGGCGCCGAGCAGCCGGGCGCCGGCCCTGGCGCCCGGGTCGGCAACTCCGCGTTCAGCTCTCCGTGGTCGCTCTCTCCGGGGCGGTCGTGGCCTGGCCGTCCAGCACCCGGGCGATCAGGTCGCGGTGGGCGGGCTGGACGTTCTCGGGCAGCTCGTCCGGCAGGAACCAGCCGGCGTCGAGGATCTCGGTCGGGTCCAGTCGCGTCGTTCCGCCCACGAAGTGCGCCTCGTAGGCGACTTCGAGCCGCAGTCTGAAGCCGCTCCTCAGATAGATGAGTCCGCCAGGACGCACTTCGAGGGCCGTCTCCTCGCGCACCTCGCGCACCACCGTCTCGGCGAACTCCTCACCGCGGATCGCGTACCCCGACGGCAGGCCCCACTGCCGGTCCTCCGGCCACAACCGGTGGCGGAGCAGCAGAAATCGGCCCTCCTCGTCGTGGACCGCGCCGGTGACCCCGACCATGAACTTGGCGTTCGCCACCCACAGCACCCGCCACTGAATCGGCCCGCGCGTCGCGTGCCAGAGCCTTGCCAGCAGTCGCCTCACCGCAACCCACACCTCTCCTCGTCCGCCGCCCGTCCGGCACCCCGTGGTGCCCGCCCGGGCCCAGCCGTACCGGTCGTTCGCGTCACGGCGAACCCGCACGTACCGGCACGGAGTTGGGAGGAAGCGTACGGGCACGCGCACACGGGCGCGCCCGCCCGGGAGGTCCCGGACGGGCGCGTGGTGCTGCGTGTGGTGCGTGGTGGTGCGTGGGGCTCGCGGTGGTGCGTGGGGTGCGCGGTGCGAGCCCGGTCTCACATACCGCAGCTGGGCGCGGACCAGAAGCGGCCGGAGCCGCCCGCGAGGTGGGTGTGGTCGTCGTGGCCCGGGTAGCCGGGGCCGAGGATCTCGGTGAAGCCGTGGTCGCGGGCGGCCAGGGCGAGCGCGCAGAAGCCCTGCGAGCCGGCGCCGAGGTCGGCCGCGTGGCCGTACAGGTGGCGGCTGTTGGGGGCGCCGCCGACGTTGCTGTTGCAGGTGACGCTGCGGAAGCCGCCGTTGACGGTGATCGGCTTGTCGCCCATCGCGTGGCGCATGGCCTGCAGCTTCCACATGGTGACCAGGGCGTTCGCCTTGGCCGTCGCGGCTCCGACCTTGCCGCCGGACCAGTCGGAGTTGCAGTTGTTCAGCTCGGAGAAGTTGAAGTTGGCCGGGGAGCAGTCGGCCTTCTGCAGCTCGTAGATCTTGTTGAAGGTCTGCGGTCCGGCGACGCCGTCGGCGCCGAGTCCGTAGGCGGACTGGAAGCGCTGCACCGCGGCCTTGGTGGCGGGCCCGTACTGGCCGTCGATGGCGATGTCGCCGCCGTGGCCCGGGTAGCCGGCGACCCGGATCTGGAGCTGGCGGACGGCCTCGCCGGAGGAGCCCTCGTTGAGGGTGCCGCTCCAGGTGTAGCAGGCGTTGGCGGGCTTTACGTCCGAGGACGGCTTCGCGACGGGCGCGGGCGCGGCCATCGCGGGCACGGCCGCCGGGGTGGCGAGCAGCAGTCCGGCGCCGGCGAGGGCGGTGAGCAGGAATCTGGCGGAGCGTGAACGCATGGGGGGCTTCCTCTTCTGTCCGTGGAGCTTGATGGGGGACGAGCCGACCGGAGTTTCACGAGATTCGCGCCACCTCATCAGATTGTCAAGAACACGCCAATTAGGTGGAATGCTCATTGTCACTGCCATGCGGGTGGCGGGGTGCGCGGAAGCCTCTGCTCCGTTCGCAGCCAGCCGCTGCGTAGGGTGGCGCTGTGACGGTGAACGGCGAGGACACGGACGCGGTACGGCGCTGGCGGGCGGCCGCACCGGACTCCGTACTGCTGGACGGATTCCACGCAGTGAAGCACGCCCTGCGATTCGGCGCCCACGTACGGCAGTTGCTCACCTCCGACCGGGAGGCGATGCTCGGCCACGCCGCCGAACTCGCCCCCGACCTCAGCGCCGAACTCGCCGCGCGCGCCGAGTCGGTGGCCCCGGAGACGCTGCGCGGGCTCGTACCCAGGCTGCACCCCACCTCGACCGCCGCGCTGGCCGAGCGCCGCGACCCGGCGGCCAACAGGCAGGCTCTGTACGGGAGTTCGCGGGCCGCCCCGATCGTCGTGCTGGAGGACCCGCGTCATCTGGGCAACGTCGGCGCCGTGGTCCGGCTCGCGGCCGGGATCGGCGCGACCGGCGTACTGACCACCGGCACCACCGACCCCTGGCATCCGAGCGCGGTGCGCGGCGGCGCCGGACTCCACTACGCGACCGCCGTCGAGCGCCTGGCCCTGGACGCGCTGCCCGACGGCCCGCTCTACGTGCTCGACCCCGAGGGCGCCGAACTGCGCGACACCCACCTGCCCGACGACGCACTGCTCGCCTTCGGCACCGAACGCCACGGAGTCTCCGACCAACTGCGCGCCCGCGCCGACCACTTGCTCGCACTGCCGATGCGGCCACAGGTCTCCAGCTACAACCTGGCCACCAGCGTCGCCATGACGCTCTACCACTGGACCACGGGCACCCGCACGCCCCGCTGATCCGCCGGCCGCCGCGTCCGACCGCTTCTCCCTCCTGCCGTCCGCGCCCCGCGTCCGACCGCGTCCCGCTTGCGTCCGACCGCGTCCCGGTTGCGCGTCGGCGGGTGTGAACTCGCCTGCCGCAGCGGGGACTTCGTTCGACCGGGCTCAAGCGGACGCCGTACGCGCCGTCCCGCCCCCGGGCTTCACCCCTCGTCGTGCCGCCCTCGCCCACCGTAGCGACGCCGCCGAAACGCCCGCGAACCCGCTGTGAGCACGGGCGTTCCGATCGGAATACCACTCGGTCCCAGCACTAGCCTGGGTGATCTCCGAACCGATATGAAGCCTTGACATCGCCGACAGCGGCGACGGCGAAACCCCACCGCCGTCGTCCACTTCCCCCTCCCCGAGTCAGGAACAGCACATGAGCACACCGGCCTTCGAATCCCCAGCCACAACGCCGACCGAGTACCGCGCCACCGGCGAATGGAGCGAGGCCGCCCGGCGTTCGTACCTCTTCGTCCTCGGCAGCTCGCGCACCGGCGGCAACACCGAGGTGCTGGCCCGTGCCGCCGCCGACCAGCTCCCGCCGCAGATATCGCAGCGCTGGGTCGACCTCAAGCACGTCCGGCTGCCCGACTTCCGCGACGGGGTGCACCAGGGGCACCAGGGGTACGAAGAGGGCGTGTTCCCCGGCGGGGAGGCCGAACGGCAGCTGTACGAGGCGACGGTGTCGGCGACCGACATCGTGTTCGCCGCGCCGATGTACTGGTACGGCATGCCCGCCCAGCTGAAGCGCTACTTCGACTACTGGTCGGGCTGGCTCAACGCGCCGTCGCTGGAGTTCCAGCAGCGGATGGCGGGCCGCCGGCTCTGGAACATCGCCGCGAGGGCCGACCCCCGGGACGAGATGGCCGAGGGCCTGATCGCCCAACTCACCAACGCCGCCGCGTTCATGGGGATGAGCTACGGCGGTGCGCTTCTCGGCCGCGGGGTCGCCCGCCGCGACATCTACCGCGACCAGGCCGCCCTCGCCCGGGCCAAGACGTTCTTCCGGCAGGACGTGCCGCTCGCCCGCTTCACCTGCGACGTCCCCGTCGAGCAGCAGTAACGCCGCTCGACGCGCGGTCGGTTCGGCCCAACCGGCGCGCGTTCGCCCCGAGGAGGGGCGCGACCAACCCGTACCGGCGCGGGAGCCGCCCCGTACCGCCGTGGAGCCCGGCCGCCGGAGGGTGACCGGGCTCCACGGGTACGGGCTGCGCGGGAAGACCGAACCGGCTTCTCCCGTCCGGCGCTCCGTCAGCCGCCGTACGAGCCGCAGTACGCGGTCGTCCCGTACACGGTCAGCCGCCGTACATGCCCCGGAAGACCACCACGCCCAGGATCATGCCGATGATCAGGCCGGCGATCGAGACTCCGATCGCGGTGTTGGCCAGGCGCTCGTTCTTGTTCTTGGCGACCACGCCGCAGACGATGCCGGCGATGCCGAAGCCCGGCGGGCAGAAGAGGAACGCGACGCAGCCGAGCACGATGCCGACGATGCTGAGCGTGTTGGAGTCGTTCGGCCGGCCCTGGTACGGACCGTAGTTCTGGTACGGCGGCGGCTGGTGCGACATGTGATTCCCCCGAATGTTGTCCCCACAAATGCGAAATGCACTGTCCCGTTGTGTGCATCCGTTGTCAACAGTGCCCCGGAGTCCGGCTGTGCACACCAACGACCAGCACAGAAGCCACGGTTCGTGATGCCCTCGGGGAGGCCGGCACGCGGGCAGCGCCGCCGCTCAGCCCTGGGTGCAGACCTTGGTGAGCTCGGTCCCGGCGTCCTTGAGAGGGGAGAGATCGGGCTTGCGGTCCTCGCGCAGCGATGCGTGGACGTCCTTGGTCGCGTCGCCGACCCGCTCGGCCGCCCTGCGCATGTCGGCGTTGTCCGCGCGGTCCTTGATCTTCTCCACGTCCCGGTCGAGCTTCTCGGTGACCTCGGCGGAGTCCCGGTCCAGCGCCGAGCCGATGGCGGCGCGTTCGAGCCGGTCGATGCTGCGGGAGACGGAGAGGGCGAGCTTTCCGCAGTCGAGAGCGCGTTCCGTGGTGTCGTTGCAGCCGGTCAGCCCGGTCGTGAGAACCACCGCGCCCAGCAGCGCGGCAGCTCCCGCCGTCGTACGTCGTCGGCGTGTGCTGCTCGAATTCACGTTCAAGTCCCCCCGTACGGCGGCGAGTCGGCCATCCGCACCGCACGGCGTCGGCCCGGTCGGTGGGTAGGACGCAGAAACGGCGCCCGCGGATGCCCCGCTCACGCCGATGCCGTCACGCGCGACGGATCGGCGCCGCGCATCGGCGCCGCGCAGCCGCACACGGCGGGTGCGTGTGCGGCGCGGATCGGCCCACGACGGGGCCCTTACGCGGTGGGACAGCAGAGCCGCGTTCGGCCCGTATGGGCGTACCGGCCGTACGGGCGCTCAGACCGCCTGGTGGTCGTAGGAACTGCCCGGCCGGGGGAAGGACTTGACGTCCGCGAGCTTGGCCGCCGTCGCCGCCTGGCCGGACGCCTGTGCCGCCTGGATCGCGAGGTAGACCCCGGTGAGCCCGGTCGCCATCCGGTCGGCGAGCTGGACCATCTTCGCGATCTTCAGCGCGATGGACGCCGCCGCGGCGGCCGTGACCACCAGGCCCACGCCGGTGAAACCGGCCGCGGCACCGGCCGCCGCCTCCAGCGCGGCGATCAGCGCCAGGTCGAGGATGGTGGACATGCACGCCTTCACCATGTTCACGAAGGCGTTGATCTGGCGGCCGATCTCCTCGTAGCAGGTGCACAGGGCGTTGAACGTCTCCTGCGCCGAATCCAGCTTCTGCGCCGCGGTGCTGAAGTAGTCGTACGCCTGGGCGGCCGACTGGCCGGTCCAGCTGTTGCTGAGCAGGCTGTTGCCGAAGGCGATGTTCTCCGCGACGGCCTTGCAGAGGTCGCCGAGCTGCCGCCAGGTGGTGGCGCACTGCTCGAAGGAGTCCCAGTCGCCGGCTATCCAGTTGGCGACCATGTCGAACAGGTCGAAGTTGAAGGCCAGTTTGAGGCCCTCGTTGATCAGCACCGACGGGCTGGTGAAGTCGAGTACGACGCCGACCGCCTCGCCCAGCCCGCCCAGGGCGCCGTTGTCGTTGTCGAGGACGCCGTCGACGCGGTCGCCCGCCAGGCCGTCCCAGCGGTCCTTCCAGCCCGACTGGCCCGGGTCCGACTCCAGCGAGTCGGTCGGGTTGCTGCGGTCGGCGAAGCCCGCACCGGGCAGGTTGAGTCCGCCGAGACCGGCGAACGCCCCGCCGCCGACCGCGGCGCCGCCCGAGGGCGCGCCCCGCCCGCCGGGGTAGGTGGCGTCGACGTTCGCCGCCTGCTGCTCGTCGGTCTGCCGGTAGTACTGCGCCGATCTGATCAACTCGTCGCTGGAGCTGCCCAACACCTGCTCGAAGCCGTTGAACAGGGCCTTGGCATCGGTGGTGTTGGTGCTGTGGATCTCGACGACCTGGCTCCAGACGGTGCTCGCGGCACCGGAGGTCGACAGGTTCGCCTTCTTGTCGACGTGGGTGCCGCCCGCCACGAGGTCCTTCTCCGCCCTGGAGAGCATCTTCGCGTAGCCGTCCAGATCCTCGGGCTCAACCTTGAAGCTCACTGCCGTCGACCTCTTCTCCCCGTGCACCCCGTGCGGCCCGCGCGCTTGCGCGTTCCGGCCCCCTCAGGGGGCTCTTCGGAGCCTACTCAGCAGCGCGAAGGCAGTACGTGCGGGGGCCAGCCATCGGCCCGCCCGGTGAACGGGCTGTGTGCGGGCGGCAGTTGCGCACCCCGCTGCGCCCGGCGGCGGGCCCGGTGCGGTGGTCCCGGGTGCGAACCGGTCGCGGCAGAGCCGCAGAAGCTCGCGGGTGTGGAGGGCGGAGTGCAGCCGGAGCGCGGCCGACGAAAGCGCAGGGGCGGTCAGCAGCGCCGCGAGCGCGCCCTCGGCCGTCCCCTCCCAGAGCCCCAACGGCACCGAGCCGAACAACAGCGGCGCGGCGGTGCGCAACACGGCTCCGAGGGCGAAGGCCGGCCTGCGCCGCAGGGTGGCCGGACCTGGCGTCCGCACGCTCCTCGACCTCGTCGGACCGGCGGACGGTGCCGACCTCGGGGCCGTCGGGCACCCCTCCGCCCGGCGCGTCCCGGGTCCATCCGGCGGCACAGCGCCCGTCGCCGAGCGCGAGCACGGCGGGAATTGAACACTTCGCGTCGCGGGGGCGACCGGGGCCCGTGGTCCGTGGTCCGTGGCGCGTGGCGGAAATCACCGCGCGGTTCGCGGCGGGTCCGGCAGTGGGCCGCCCGGCCGTTCGTGACCTGCTGAAAGGCGCGCGTATCCGGCATTCGGCGCGGTGTGCGGGGGGCGTGGCGAGACGGATGTGGTCGATGGGGATATATCTGCCGCTCACGCGGGCAGGTAGGCGAGCAAGCCCGTCATGTTCCTTCGGCAGGTGGCACAGGCGGGGCGGGTGCGCCTCCCCCGGCTCGGCAGAGGGCCGTTCACCCGTCTGCCCGCCGACAGGCAGCCGCCACGTCCGCCACGTATACAGAGGAACTACGACAGAACGCCGCGCGCCGACGCGCTCACCGGACACACCGCCAGACCGCCGCCCCACGCACCGCCAGACCGCCGCCGAAACGCTCACCGACACCACCGGGAGACCGCAGCCCGGCACCGCCGCCGGAACCGCCCGAGGTCCGCCGCCGAGGTCCGCCCGCCTCGACCGCGCCGAGAGCAGCAGGAGTGACGTGCTCGTACTGATCGCTGCCCATGCCGTGCTGGCTGCCGCACTGCCTCTCCTGGAGCGTTGGTACGGCCGCGGGGTGTGGGCGGTGGCGGCGGCGGTACCGGCCGCGACGTTTCTGTGGGCGGTGGTGCACGCGCCCGCGGTCCTCGACGACCGGGTGGTGCAGGAGCAGCTGACCTGGGCGCCGGCGCTCGAACTCACCGTGGACCTGCGCCTGGACGCGCTCGCGCTGCTGATGGTCGGCATCGTCAGCGGCGTCGGCGCCCTCGTCATGGTCTACAGCGGGCGGTACACCTCGGAGGGCCACGGCCGGGAGTCCGCGCTGCTGGTCGCCTTCGCGGGCGCGATGGTCGGTCTCGTCACCGCCGACAACCTGCTGGTGCTGTACGTGTTCTGGGAGCTGACGACCATCGTCTCCTTCCTGCTGATCGCCGGCCGGGGCCGCACCACCGAGCACCGGAGGGCGGCGGAGCAGGCCCTGATCACCACTGCGGCCGGCGGCCTCGCGATGCTGCTCGGCTTCGTGCTCCTCGGCGAGACCGCGGGCACCTACCGCCTCTCCGAACTGCTCGCCGACCCTCCGGACGGCGGATACGTCACGATCGCCGTCGTCCTGGTCCTGCTGGGCGCGTTCACCAAGGCGGCCCAGATGCCGCTGCACGCCTGGCTCCCCGCGGCGATGGTGGCGCCCACCCCGGTCAGCGCGTTCCTGCACGCGGCGGCGATGGTCAAGGCCGGTGTCTACCTGGTCGCCCGGTTCGCACCCAGCTTCGCGGCGGTGCCGCCGTGGCAGGCGATGGTGCTGGTCGTCGGCTCCGTCTCGCTGATCGTCGGCGCCTGGCAGGCGCTGCGCGAGCACGATCTGAAGCGGGTGCTCGCGTACGGCACCATCAGCGAACTCGGCCTGCTCATCATCCTGTTGGGCCACGGCAGCCGTACGGCGGCGCTGGCCGGCGCGACCATCCTGCTGGCGCACGCCACCTTCAAATCGGCGCTCTTCCTGGTCACCGGCACCATCGAGAAGCTGACCGGCACCCGGGACATGCGCCGACTCAGCGGGCTCGGCCGAAGACAACCCTGGCTGGTGGCCGTCGCGGTGATCTCTGCCGCCTCGATGTCGGGGGTGCCGCCGCTGGTGGGCTTCGTCGGCCACGAGGCGGCGTTCGAGGCGTTCCTGCACCCGGGCGGCTTCGAAGGGGCGTACCACGGCTGGGTGCTGGCCGCGCTCTTCCTCGGCTCGGTGCTGACCGTGGCGTACAGCGTCCGCTACCTGTGGGGCGCCTTCGCCGACCGGCCGGGCGTGGAGCAGGTGCGCGCCGACGGGCGCGAGCCGTGGCTGCTGGGGCCGATCACGGTGCTCGCCGCCGGCAGCGTCACGCTCGGCGTCGGCTACCCGCTGACCGAGGCGCTGACCGAGCCGTACGCCGACACCCTGCGGTCCGGCGGCGAGACGTACCACCTCTCGCTGTGGCACGGATTCACCTTCGTGCCGGCGCTCTCGGTCGCCACGCTGGCGCTCGGTGTGCTGTTCTTCCGGATCAACCGCATGGTGCGCAGACAGCGGCTGCGGCTGCCGGACGTACCCACCGCCCAGGAGGTCTACTGGCGGGGGATGGACAGCCTGATGGCTGGCGCGGTGCGGCTGACCCGCCGTACCCAGGTCGGTTCGCTCCCGGTGTACCTGACCGTGCTGCTGGCCACCTTCGTGGTGCTGCCCGGTGGCGCGGTGCTGTGGGCCGCGACCCGCGGCGAGGTACCGCTGATCCGGCCGCCGCTGTGGGACACCACCATCGAACTCCCCCTGGGCGCCATCGTGTTGACGGGCGCGGCTGCGCTGGTCGGTGCCCGGCACCGGCTGACGGCGGTGCTGCTCGCCGGCGCGGTCGGATACGGCGTGGCGGGGCTCTTCCTGCTGCACGGCGCACCCGACCTGGCGCTGGCGCAGTTCCTCATCGAGACGCTGACGCTGATCGTCATCGTGCTGGTGCTGCGCGGGCTGCCGGCCGATCTGGGGCCGCGCCACACCTCGCCGCGCACGGTCGCGCTGCGGGCCGCGCTGGCCTGCACGGCCGGGGCGTTCGTCGGGCTGCTGGCGCTGGTGATCAGCAGCGCCCGAAACGATTCCTCACCGGTCGCCGAGGAGATGATCAGGCGCGTCAAGGAGACCGGCTCGCACAACGTCGTCAACGCGATCCTCGTCGACTTCCGCGCGGGGGACACCTTCGGCGAGATCTCCGTGCTGATGGTCGCCGCGATCGGCGCCGCGGCGCTCCTCGGCTACCACCGGCCGGCCCTGCGCGACGAGCCGGGCAGGCCCGCGGTGGCGCTGCCCGAGCACAAGCGCTCCCTGATGCTGGAGATCGTCGTACGGCTGCTCTTCCCCTGTGTGCTGATGCTCTCGGTGTACCTGCTGTTCTCCGGACACCTGCGGCCGGGCGGCGGGTTCGCGGGCGGTCTGGTGGCGGCGCTGGCGTTCGCGCTGCGCTATCTGATGGGCGGCCGGGACGACCGCTCCTTCGCCGGGCCGCTGGACGCCCGGGTGGTCGCCGGCAGCGGACTGGCCCTGGCGGGAGCCGCCGGCCTCGCCCCGCTGCTGTTCGGCGGCGCGCCGCTCTCCTCGGTGGTGGCGGACTGGCAGCTGCCGGTCTTCGGACACGTCAAGTTCGCCACCAGCCTCGCCTTCGACGTCGGCGTCTACCTGGTGGTCGCGGGCGTCGGAATGCTGCTGATCTCGGCGGCCGGCCCCGCGCAGGAACCGGGCGGCGGGCGCGGAGTGGGCGACCCCGGCGGCGACGCCGTCGAGCGCGACGGCCGCCGCTACAACCGGCACGAGGACGACCGTGCACCCAGGCTCTCCGTCGTACGACGGGGCCGTACCGGCGGGAGGTCGGGACGATGACCGTACTGGACCTGACCACCGCGCTCGTGGTCGGCGGACTCTTCGCCGCCGGCTTCTTCCTGCTGCTCCAACGCACCCTGATGCGGCTGCTGTTCGGCTTCCTGATCCTCGGCCACGCCACCAACCTGCTGCTTCTCGCCGCCGCCGGACCCGCCGGCGCACCGCCGATCACCGGCGAAGTGCGCGCCGGCAGCGAGGCCGACGCCGATCCGCTGCCGCAGGCCATGGCGTTGACCGCGATCGTCATCACCTTCGCGCTGACCATCTTCCTGCTCGCCCTGGTCCACCGCGCCTGGCAGCTGCACGGCCACGACGAGGTGCGCGACGACGCCGAGGACCGCCGTATCGCCGAGAACCAGGAACGGGAGCACACCGACGCCGACACCGCCGACCGCGAACAGCGACCCGCCGCCTCCTCGGACCCGACCTCGCGCTCGCTGTCGATGCGGGAGGAGCCCCGCAGCGAGGCCGAACAG
>NZ_JAELVF020000001.1:2275233-2482486 GCF_018101125.2 Streptomyces tardus
CGGCGGCGCCGGCAGTACGGGCAGTACGGGCGCCACCCCCGGCAGTACGGGCGGTGCGCCGCCGCCGGTGGACGGTACGGGCGACGGAGAGGGGGACGCACGATGAGGGCCCTGATGCTCGTCGCGCCGATCATGCTGCCGCTCATCGCGGCCGGCCTCTCGGTCGCCGTCTGGCGCCGTTCGGCGATCCAACGCGCCGTCGGCGTCGGGGTGTTGCTCGTCCTGCTGGTCGACGCCGTCGCGCTGCTGCTGCTCGCCGACCGGGACGGCGCCCAGGTGCTCGCCATCGGCGGCTGGCCCGCGCCGCTCGGCATCTCGCTGGTCGCCGACCGCACGGCGATGCTGATGCTGACGATGGCGCTGACCGTCTCGCTGGCGATCCTGCTCTTCGCCGTCGGCCAGGGCAGCGCCGAGGCGTGGTCGTCCCGTCCGGCCTTCCACCCGGCGTACCTGGTGCTGGTCGGCGGCGTCGCGCTCGCCTTCCTCACCGGCGACCTCTTCAACCTCTTCGTCGCCTTCGAGGTGATGCTCGCCGCCTCGTACGTGCTGATCAGCCTCGGGACGGACGAGAAACGCACCCAGGCCGGGATGACGTACACCATCACCTCGCTGGTGTCGTCGCTGATCTTCCTCACCGCGATCGCGCTCGTCTACGCGGCCACCGGCACCGTCAACTTCGCCGACCTCAGCATCCGGGTGCCCGAGCTCGAGGGCGGTGTGCAGGACGCGCTCAGCCTGCTGCTGCTCATCGTCTTCGGCATCAAGGCGGCGATGGTGCCGCTGCACTTCTGGCTCCCCGACAGCTATCCCACGGCGCCCGCGCCGATCACCGCGGTGCTCGCCGCGCTGCTCACCAAGGTCGGCCTCTACGCCATGGTGCGCACCCAGACGCTGATGTTCTCCCGCGACGAGAGCTGGACCCTGCTGCTCTGCCTGGCCACCGCGACGATGCTGGTCGGGGTGCTCGGGGCGGTCGCGCAGAAGGACCTCAACCGCATGCTCTCCTTCGTCCTGGTCAGCCACATCGGGTACATGCTGTTCGGCCTCGCCCTGTTCACCGCCGAGGGGTTGAGCGGCACGCTGCTGTACGCGGTGCACCACATCGCCGTGCAGGCCGCGCTCTTCCTGATCGCCGGACTCGTCGCCGGGTGGAGCGGTACCGCCGCGCTCCAGCGGCTCACTGCCGCGCCACCACCCCCGACACTGCTGGCCGGGCTTTTCCTGGTCAGCGCGATGAGCCTGGCCGGGCTGCCGCCGTTCTCCGGCTTCATCGGCAAGGTGGCGCTGCTCCAGGCCGGCGTGGACGCGGGCGGTGCGCCGACACTGCTGGTGCTCGGCGCGCTGCTGGTCACCAGCCTGCTCACGCTCTACGCGATGGCCAGGGTCTGGCGGGCCGTCTTCGCTCAGGGCCCGGACCGGCCGCCGCCGGTCTCCCGGCACGACCGCGGTACCCGCACGATGCTGGCGACCACGGCGGGCGTCGTCGCGGTCGGCATCGCCGTCGCCCTCGCCGCGGGCCCGCTCTCGCAGGTCACCGAGCGCGCGGGCGAGGACCTGCGCGACCCGGTCGTCTACCAGGAGGCCGTGCTGCCGCCCACCGGACCCTCCGACGACGATCCGAGCGGGGTCTCCTCGGGCGGCGAACGCGAACGCGGCAGCGCGGAGACGGACGGGAGCGGGGGCGACGGCGGCGACCGCGGCGACGCGGGGGAGGGCGCGTCCACCAACGGCACGGACCGACCACTGGTGCAGCGATGAACGGGCGACCGGCCGCGGCGACGTCCCACCGCGCGGCCGGCGCGACGATCCGGGAGGTACCCGCGATGAACTCGGAGACACCGCGATGAGCACCCAGACCGAGCACTCCGCCGCCGGCGGCGCCGACCCGCCCCCGGACGTCCCCGCGAACGAGGAGGACGGCCGCCCCAGCGGTGCGCTGCGCGGCCGACTCGTTCAGGTCGTCGGCCTGTTGCTGCTGTGGATCGTGCTCTGGGGATCGGTCAGCGCGGTGGTGCTGCTGTTCGGCGTGATCGTCGCCGTCGGCGTCGCGCTGCTGTGCCCGGTACCGACC
Organism: Streptomyces tardus; assembly: GCF_018101125.2. GTDB lineage: Bacteria > Actinomycetota > Actinomycetes > Streptomycetales > Streptomycetaceae > Streptomyces > Streptomyces tardus. The sequence goes on from NZ_JAELVF020000001.1 coordinate 2,277,305, forward strand.
ACCCGGTTCGTGCTGATCAAACCCTGGCGGCTGCTCGCCCTCGCCGGCCGTACCGCCGCCCACCTCGTCAGCTCCGGGGCGACCGTCGCCTGGGAGGCGGTGCGCCACGGTCCGCGCACCCGGTCGGCCGTGGTCGCGGTGCCGCTCCAGATGGACACCGACCGACTGGTGCGCGGCGCCGTACAGCTCACCGGACTCTCGCCCGGCTCGCTGGTGCTCGAGATCGACCGGGAGCGCCGGGTGCTGTACGTGCACTCGTTGCCGGTGTGGGACGCGGAGGAGGCGGAGAAGCGGCGCTCGGAGGTGCTGGCCGCCGAGGCCGCGATCCTGCGTGCCTTCGGCGACACCGTCCCGTCCGGCGGGACGGGCGCGGGCTCCTCGCGCGCCCCCGGCCCGGGGCGGTCCGCGAGGGGCGCGGGCGGCTCGGGTGCGGGTGGTACGGGCGGTGCGGGTGGCGCGGGTACGGGTGGCGCTGCGGATGTGGAGTCGGAACCGGGGTCGTCCGGCGGGGGCGACCGGAAACGCAACGGGAGTGAGGGCTCGTGACCGTCGTCGCCATCATCGCGCTGACCATCCTCGCGGTGGCCGCGCTGCTCGTACTGATCCGGCTGCTGCGCGGCCCGCGCGTACTGGACCGCATCAACGCCGTGGACGTGCTGGTCACCCAGATCGTCGCCGGAGCGGCGGTGGCGGCGGCCGTGTGGAACTACGTCACGGTGCTGCCCGTGCTGCTCGTACTGGCCCTGCTCGGCTTCAGCGGATCCGTCGCCGCGGGCCGTCTCGTGGAGGAACGGGAGGACATGCGGTGAAAATTCTCGCCGACGTCGTCAGCGCCGTACTGCTGCTCTCCGGGGCGGTGTTCTGCCTTTCGGGCGCGATCGGGCTGCTGCGGTTCCCCGACACCCTCACCCGGCTCCAGGCGTCCGCGAAGGCGCAGTCGCTCGGGCTGGTGATGATCCTGCTGGGCGCCGCGGTGGTGGTCAGCGGCCCCTACACCGGACTGCTGCTGCTGATCGCCGCGTTCCAGCTGATGACCGCGCCCGTGACCGGGCAGATCCTGGGGCGCATCGCCTACAGCACCGACGCCGTCGACCGCTCCCTGCTGACCGCCGACGAACTCGTCGACCACAAGCACCGGTTGCGCGCAGCCGCCGCTTCCGAAGCCCGCCGCGAGACGGGCGCAGACGGACCGTACGGACCGGACGGGCCGGACGCTTCCAGTGCGGACGGGTCGGACGCCTCCGGGCCGGATGACTCCGAGGCGGGGGCGCGCGGCGGGGAGAGCTGAGGGCCGGTCGGTCGAATCAGTCGGCCGGATCAGTCGGCGAGCACCTGGAAGAGCACCACATGGGCGATCACCAGGGTCGCTCCGAGCAGCAACCAGCTGCTCACACGGTTGCGCCAGGCGAGGATCGCGCTGGTGATCGCCCCGACCGCGAGGGCCACGCCGGCCATTCCCTGCGGGCTGCCGGTGAGGCCCTCGGAGTTGTCGTCACCGGTCACCTTGGACACCGAGGCCGTCAGCTGCACCAGGGCGCAGAAGATGATGAACAGGGCGCCGCTCTCGCGCAGTCGGCGCGCACCACGCGTCTCGGTCTGCGCCGCGTCGCGGCTGTCGCCGTTGCCGTCGGGCTCGTGGGGCTGGTCGTCGCGCTGACTGTTCATGCGTCCAACCTACGTAGCCGGCGGCTCCGCCGACATTCCGAGTCGCCCTCGATACGCCCCTGTGCCCGGCCCGTTATGCCGGACGGGGGTGTCAGAGGGTGAGGAGGCGGCCGATCAGGAAGATCGCCGCGTCGACGAGCCCCGCGCACAGCAGCCATCGCACTTCGCGGTGGCGGAAGCCGCGCACCGCCCAGACGGTGGCGACCGCGGCGAGCGCCACCAGTACGGCGACAGTGAACGCCTGTACGACGATGCCGTGCTGTGACCACGACCCGGCCGTGTCGAGCGCGATGCGGCTGTAGTTGAGGGCTCCCAGCACGGCGAACAAACCGGCCAGGGTGGCCGCTCCCGACCAGGCTCGCCGGGTGATCGCGTCGTCGGGGCGGGGTGCCGGGCCGTCCGGATCCGAATGGGCGCGCGGGCCTCCGGAAGAACTCATGTGACAACGGTAGGCGGTCGGTTGAGAAGCGCGTTGGAGTCCTCGCTCGCCGAACTCTGCGCGGCGTACCAGAACCTGTCCACCGGTATGTACTCCGCGGCGATGTTCGTCCGCACGCTGCTGCTGTCGATGGGGGACGCGCTGGTCCTGCTCGCGATCGAACTCGCCGCCGGAACCGCGTTTTCCTGGACCGGTGTGGGCGCCGTTGTCGGCTACGGGCTCGCCGCGCTGGAGATTGCCCGGCTCATCAAGCTGTGGGGCGACCTCACGGAGCAGCTGACCACCGCGCAGCAGCTGGTGAACGCCGCCTCGGGCATCGTGCAGGGCGTTGGCGGGACCCTCCACAGCGGCAGGGGGCAGTGGCCGGGCAGCCACGACTGGCGCCGACGTGAGCTGCCGGTAGCCGCACAGCCGCCGGTTGAGGCGAGGCCGCGACGTCGCAACCTCCGTCGTCGCAGCCTCGCAGGCGCCCGCCACGACCACAGCCCGATCCGGCCGGTGTCCTCGTCCTCGTCGCCCATCCGCACCTTGGTCTGCGGCTGGTCGGGTCCGCTGCGCCGGATGACGACGACGCGGTCGAGCAACTGGAGCGTTTCCACCTCGGGTTCGTCGAAGTTCAGCAGGCGGTGGCCGCGGATGACGGCGACGATCAGGGCGTCGCACTCCCGCGGTGAGCGGCCCGCCTCCGCCTTGGTGACCGGGCGTTCGACGAGGCTCAGCCCGGTGCCGTAGTGCATCAGATCCTCCATCACCAGGCCCGCGCTGGGGCTGATGAGGGAGAGGCCGAGCATCCGGCCGGCGGCGCCGGAGCTGGTGATCACCGAATCCGCGCCGGACTGCTTGAGCAGCGGCACGTTCTCGTGCTCCCGGACGGCGGCGACGATGCTGAGCCCGGCGTTCATCTGCCGGGCGGTGAGCGTGACCAGTACGGCGGTGTCGTCGCGTTCGGTGGCGATGACGATCTGCCGGGCGCGGTCGGTGCGGGCGCGCTCCAGAACGCTGGAGCGCGTGGCGTCGCCGACGACACCGGCGAACCCGTCCGCGTTGGCGGCGTCGACCACCTTGGCGTTGGGGTCGACGATGACGATCTGCTCCTTCGTCATTCCGGTGGAGAGCAGCGACTCGGCGGCCGACCTGCCCTTGGTGCCGAATCCGACGATGACGGTGTGGTCACGCACGCGGGAACTCCAGTGGGACAGCCGCCACTGATGGCGGGTGCGCTCGGTCAGCACTTCCAGTGAAGTCCCGACGAGGATGATCAGGAAGAGGATGCGCAGCGGGGTGATGAGAAAGGTCGTCAGTATGCGCGCGGTGGTCGAGACGGGTGCGATGTCGCCGTAACCGGTGGTGGAGAGGGAGACGGTGACGTAGTAGAGCGAGTCCAGAAAGTTGACGTTGCCGTCGGCGTTGTCGGTGTAGCCGCTCCGGTCCAGGTAGACGATGGCGACCGCCGTGAACAGCACGATGTGGGCCATGAGCAGCCGTTTCGCCACCTGGATGAGCGGCCCGGCGAGGTGGCGGGGCAGCTGGACCCGGAAGGTGTGCTCGTCGGCGACCATCGCCCGTCTGGTGTTCCACGCGGTCACCGCCGACCAGGCGAGCAGGGGGCTGGGGAGCTTCATCACGCATCCTGAGACGGAGAACCGAGTGGGGTCGGGGACGGGAGTCGGGGTCGGGGATTCGAGGGCGGCGCCGGAGGTGTGCGGCGCCGGGGCCGGCCGGATCCCCGGAACGGCGGTCGGCGGGCCGGGGTTGGCCGGGTCGATCGGTCCGGCCGGGTTGGCCGGGTTGGCCGGTCGATCGGGTTCGGCCGGTGTCGGGGGAGCTTCGGCGGCTCCGGGACCGAGACGCGGACCGGCCGCGGCGGGCCCGGAACAGATGGCCGGAAAGCGCCCGCGCGGTTTACCGCCCGGGTAGCCGCAGCAGCACGACCGTCGAACCGGCGGACGAGGCCGCGCCGGGCGGGATCACCGCCATCGCGTCGGCGGCGGCGACGCCTCGGAGCATAGCCGGGCCGTGGTGGCGCAACGGCCGGACTCCCCCCGGGCCCTCCCGCTCGGTCACCGGGACCAGCCGGGTGTCCGTGGGATGGCCCTCGATCCGGGTCGCCAGCCGTGCGGTGGGCGGTTCGGTCTCCGGCTCGTGGTCGCCCAGTGCGTGCAGCAGCGGTTCCACGAGGGTGAGCAGCGCGGCGACGGCGGCCAGCGGGTTCCCGGGCAGCCCGACGAGATGCCGGACCGGTGGGAGGTCGTGGTCCGCCGGGACGTCGTGGTCCGGTGCGTCGGGACGCGGAGTGGCGGTGCGAGGAGTGGCGGGACGCGGAGCGGTGTTGTCGGCGGGCGGGCCGGGGTGCGGCTTTTCGGTGCGGGGCCCGTCGAATCCCGGTGCGTCGAGGCCCGTTGCGTGGAGGTCGGGTGCGTCAAGGTCCGTTGCGTGGAGGCCCGGTGCGGCGGCGTCCGGTGCGTCGGCGGGGGCCGGCTCGGCGGGGGCGCGGTCGGTACGGGGTGCGGACGGGAGCCGGGCGAGCAGCATCGGATGGCCGGGGCGCACCGCCACCGAGTCGACCAGCAGGCGTGCGCCGAGCCGCGCCAGCAGGGGCCTTACGTGGTCCATCGGGCCGCCGGCCGTACCGCCGGTGGTGAGGAGGACGTCCGCGCGGGAGGCGTCGACAGCCGTCGCCAGGGCCGCCGCGTCGTCGCCGAGGTGGCGTACGGCCAGCACCTCGGCGCCGAGTGCGGTCAGCCACGGGTCGAGCATCGGTCCGAGGGCGTCCCGAACCAGGCCGGTGGCCGGTACGCCGTCCTGAATCAACTCCGCGCCGAGCACCAGGACTTCGACACGCGGACGGCGGGTCACGTTCAACTCGTCGTGGCCGGCCGCGGCGGCGAGCCCGAGTGCCACCGGGGTGACCCGGGCGCCGGCGGGCAGCAGCAGGTCGCCGGTGCGGCACTCCTGGCCGCGCGGACGGATGTCGGTGCGGTGGTCGGCCGGTACGTGCGAACTGCCCGCGCCGCGCGGCCCGGTGCGGGCGAGCCGGTCGCCGTCGACGGTGGCGTGCTCGGTGCGCAGCACGGCCGTCGCGCCGGCCGGTACCCGGGCGCCGGTGGCGATGGCGACGGCGTACCCGTCGGCGAGCGGGGACGCCGTGACTCCCCGGTCGCCGGCCAGTACCCCCGGCGCCCCCGACCCTTCGTCGACGGGTCCGCCGACGAGTCGCCAGGGCCCCGGCCCGGCGACGGCCCAGCCGTCCATGGCCGAGGTGTCGAACGCCGGCAGATCGGTACGGGCGACCAACGGCTCGGCGAGGCTGTGGCCGAGCGCCCGGTGCAGCGGCAGCGTCAACGCACCGCCGGCGCGTGCCGCCCGCCGGGCGCGGGATCTGGCGGCGGCCCAACTCACCGCGGTCGGGCCGTCTCCGGAGGCCGCGGCGGAGGTACGGCGCTCACCACCGGGCGTACCCGCCGTACCGGGCGTACCCGCCGTACCGGGCGTACCCGCCGTACCGGGCGTACCGGCGGCGGTGGGTGTGCCGCGGGAGGCGGGGCGCGACGCGGCGGGGCGTGGCCGAGCGGCGCTGTTGGCGAGGGCGAGGGCGTCGTCGAAGTCGTCGGAGGAGTCGAAGCGGTTCATGGTGTGCTGCGTTCCGATCTGACCGTCGCGTTGCTGGGGTTCGGGTGCGGGCGGTGGCGGGCGCGGAGCCCGTCGGCCCGCGCCGGCCCGCGGCGCGCGGGCAGCGTGGGGCGTACGAGCGGCGCGCGGGCCGGTGGTGCGGGCGTACCGGTGGCGCGGGTGGTCAGTCCGGGGGTTCCTGGGGAGTGGGGCTCTGGACACCGGCGAGACTGTCCGTGCCGGTCGACCCGCCCGGCTCGTCCGTCTCGTCTGTGCCGCTCGGCTCGTCCGTCCCGCCGGGCTCGTCCGTCTCGTTCTTCTCGTTCGCCTCCTGCTCCTCGCTCCAGCGTTCGGCGAGTGCCGCGGCGCGCAGGGCGGCCTGGGCGATGTCCTCGGTGGTGCCGCCGCTGCGGGCGGCGGCGTAACCGATCAGAAAGGTCGTCAACGGCGCGGCGGGCCTGGTGACGGAGTGGGCGGCGTCCCTGGCGAGGTCGAGGAGCATTGCCTGATCCACGTCGAGGTCGAGTTCGAGTTCCGCTTTCAGCGCGGCGATCCATTCGTCCAACATCCGCCCATGCTCTCTGATGTGTCCACGGGCCGCCGCCAGGTCGTTCCAGGTGTCGCAGTCCGCGGTGTCCGGCGGGCCGCCGGCCGGGTCGGCGTGTGCGGGCAACGGGACGCGGGCGACGGCCAGTTCGGGAACGATCAGGCGCAGCGGGAGGTGGTCGAGACGACCGTGTTCGGCGGCGAGCAGGGCGAGTTCGCGCTCCAGTGGTTCGCGGTGGTACGCCGCCAGCAGCGGCTGGTCGCGTCCGTCCGCGGGATCGTGGGCGAGCGCCGCCTCCGCGCCGTCGGTGCACAGGCCGTGCAGCAGCGCCGCCACCGTCACCGGCCGCAGGAACGGCAGATCGGCGCTGAGCACGAGCAGTGTCGGCGCGGTGCTGGCCCGCAGTCCCGCGTCCAGCGCGGCCAGCGGGCCTGCGCCGGGACGCCGCTCACGGGTCCACTCCACCGGTCGGCGGGTCGGTCTGCGCGGACCGACCACCACAGTGCGGGCGGCGTCCGCGCAGGCGGCCAGGGTGCGATCGAGCAGAGTGCGTCCACCGACGGTCAGCGCGGGCTTGTCCGCCCCGCCGAGCCGACGAGCGCGTCCGCCTGCGATGACGAGGGCGTCGTAGGTCACGGACCGAGCGTACGGTCAGCCCGGCGCGTACGGATGTCGCCCTCCGCACAGTGCCCCTCCGCGCGCGGTGGCCAGGCCGACGCGTGCCGCGAACCGCGTGCCGCGAACCGCGTGCCGCGAACCGCGTGCCGTCCGGCGTCCGGCGGCCCGGGAGGCCCACATCGCTCGGGCCCGTGAACCGCGCTGGGCACGCGGCCCGTGCGGTACCGGTGAACCGTGCGGGACCCGCAACCGAGGGAAGGCGGGCGGCTCTTCGGCCCGCGACACCTCCCGACGCAGCGCGGAGGGCCGGGGCACACGGCGCACCGCCCCGGCCCTCCGCGCTGCGTCGGGGCGCACCGAACCGCCCGTCGCGTACCGCCCCGCCGTCGCGATCACGACGTATCGGGACGCGCCACACCTGTCCGGTGCCTGCCGGACCGGCCGACGCCGTCCGGACCGGGCCGTCGCGTCGGGATCGGCCCGGCCGGTCACAGGGTGCGCAGCAGGGTGGCGGGTTGCTCGACGCAGTCGGCCACGTACCGCAGGAAGCCGCCCGCCGTACCGCCGTCGCAGACACGGTGGTCGAAGGTGAACGACAGCTGCACCACGTGACGCACCGCCAACTCGCCCTCGTGCACCCACGGTTTCTCGACAATGCGGCCGACACCGAGCATCGCGGCCTCGGGGTGGTTGATGATCGGTGTGGAGCCGTCCACTCCGAAGACCCCGTAATTGTTCAACGTGAAGGTGCCGCCTGTGAGTTGGGCCGGTGCGAGCCGGCCGGCGCGGGCGGCCTCGGTGAGCCGGCCCATTTCGGCGGTGACGCCCTCGGCGCCGAGGGTGTGGGCGTCGCGCACCACCGGCACCACCAGTCCGCGTTCGGTCTGCGCGGCGAAGCCGAGGTGTACGGCGTCGTGCCGGACGATCTCGCGGGCGTCCGCGTCCACCGAGGCGTTGAGCTCCGGGTACCGCGTGAGCGCGGCGACGCAGATCCGGCCGAGCAGCGCGAGCAGCGAGATCTTCGGGCCGTCGACGGCGTTCATGGCCCGGCGGGCGGCGAGGAGTTCGGTCGCGTCGGCGTCGACCCAGGTCGTCGCGTCGGGGATCTCGCGCCGGCTGCGCGAGAGCTTGTCGGCGACCGCTCCGCGCACGCCCTTGAGCGGTACGCGCTCGCCGGTGAAGGACGCGGATACGGTCGCGGCGGTGTTCGGGCTCGCGGCGGTGACCGGCTCGGGGTGCGGGTGGGTGGTGGCCGCCTGCACGGCCGCGGTGCGCAGGACGTCGGCGCGCATGATCAGCCCGTCCGGGCCGGTGCCCGCCACGGTGCGCAGGTCGACCTGCTGCTCGCGGGCGAGTCGCCGCACCAGCGGTGAGATGACCGGTACCGGGACGTCGCCGTGGACGGGTGCGTGCGGCGCTCCCGGCGCGGGCTGCGGCGGGCGCACCGGCCCGGGTACGGATCGCGCCGGTGCGGGCGCGACCGGACCGCCTCCCGTACGTCCGGTCGGACCGGCCGCGGGACGGCGGCGCCTGCGGGGCGCCGTGCTGGTCCCGTAGCCGACGAGCACGTTGCCCGATCCTTCGTCCGCGCCGGAGGAGCCCTGAGCCGAAGAGGCACTCTCCGGGGCGTCACGGCCCGGTGCGGCGGAGCCGCCGGTTGCCGGGCCGGGGTCGGCAGCGGGCGCCGCCGTGGGCGCGGTGCCCGCGGCGATCGACGAGGCGACCGTCACCAGCGGTGCGCCGACGGGTATCTCCTGGCCCTCCTCGCCGTACCGCGCGGTGACCACCCCGCCGTACGGGCAGGGCACCTCGACCATGGCCTTGGCGGTCTCCACCTCGACGACCGGCTGGTCGACGGCGACCACGTCGCCGACCTCCACCAGCCAGCGGGCGATCTCCGCCTCCGTCAACCCCTCGCCCAGATCGGGCAGTTTGAACTCGCGCACCTCGGCCATCAGCGCCCGTCTCCCTCGGCTCGACCAGGCCCTGCGGCCCGCTCCCCACTCTCGGTCCAGCGGGACTCCCACTGCAACCGGTCGACGGCATCCAGAATGCGGTCCACACCGGGCAGATGGTGCCGCTCCAACATCGGTGGCGGATACGGGATGTCAAAACCGGCCACTCTCAGGACCGGCGCTTCCAGATGGTGGAAGCAGCGTTCGGTGACACGGGCGGCGATCTCCCCGCCGGGACCGCCGAAACCGGTCGACTCGTGCACCACCACGGCCCGTCCGGTGCGCCGTACGGACTCGCAGACCGTCGCGTCGTCGAACGGCACCAGCGAACGCAGGTCGACGACCTCCAGCTCCACCCCGTCCTCGGCCGCCGCCTCGGCGGCCTCCAGACAGACCGGGACGGACGGCCCGTACGTCAGCAGCGTCGCCGAGGTGCCGGGACGGCGTACGACGGCCCGGCCTGCGGGCGGTACGGCGCTCGGGGCGTCCGGATTCCAGTCGCTGCGCGACCAGTAGAGACGTTTCGGCTCCAGGAAGACCACGGGGTCGTCGGAGGCGATCGCCTCGCGGAGCATCCCGTACGCGTCCTCGACCGTCGCCGGAGTGTAGACGTGCAGACCGGGTGTCGCCAGGTAGTACGCCTCGGACGAGTCGCTGTGGTGCTCGACGCCGCCGATGCCGCCGCCGTAGGGAATGCGCACGGTCAGCGGCAGCGGCATGGTGCCCCTGGTGCGGTTGCGGTGCCGCGAGACGTGCGAGACGAGCTGTTCGAAGGCCGGGTAGGCGAACGCGTCGAACTGCATCTCCACGACCGGCCGCAGCCCGTACATCGCCATGCCGACCGCGCTGCCGAGGATGCCCGCCTCCGCCAGCGGGGTGTCGGTGCACCGCTGGGGGCCGAACTCCTCGGCCAGCCCGTCGGTGACCCGGAAGACGCCGCCCAGCGTGCCGACGTCCTCGCCGAGCACGTGGACGCTCGGGTCCTCGGCCATCGCGTCGCGCATCGCCCGGGTGAGTGCCTGCGCCATCGTCGCCGGTTTGCGCGCCGCCGCCGTGCCGCGCCTGCGTTCCGCCGCTGCCGTGCTCATCGGCCCTCTCCCCGCCCGGCCCCGCCGTGCTGCGCGTGCTGCTGTCCGCCGTGCTGCCCGTCGTCGGTGGTCTCCGCGTCCGCCTCCGCCGCCGCCAGCTCGGCCCGCAACTGCTCGGCCTGCTCGCGGAGTTGAGTGGTCTGTTCGGCGTAGACGTGGGTGAAGAGGGACATCGGGTCCAGCACCGGATCGGCGTTCATCCGCTCCCGCAGATCCGCCGCCATCTCCTCGGCGGCGTCCTTCGCCCGGCGTACGCCCTCCTCGTCCAGCTCGCCGCGCTCGGTCAACTCCCGCTCCAGCAGGGCGATCGGGTCGTGTTCGCGCCAGGCCGCCAGCTCCGCCTCCGCCCGGTAGCGGGTGGCGTCGTCCGCGTTGGTGTGCGCCTCCATGCGGTACGTCACCGCCTCGACGAGCGTGGGGCCCTCCCCCGCGCGCGCCCGCTCCACGGCCTCCTGGAGCACTTCGTGCACCGCCGCCGCGTCGTTTCCGTCCACCAGCCGGCCGGGCATCCCGTACCCGACCGCCTTGTGCGCCAGCGTCGGCGCCGCGGACTGCTTCTCCAGCGGCACCGAGATCGCGAAGCCGTTGTTCTGGACCAGGAAGACGACCGGGGCCTGCCAGACGGCGGCGAAGTTCAGTGCCTCGTGGAAGTCCCCCTCGCTCGTACCGCCGTCGCCGACCATCGCCAGCGCCACCACGTCGTCGCCCTTGATCCGGGCGGCGTGCGCCAGCCCCACGGCGTGCGGCAACTGGGTCGCCAGCGGAGTGGACAGCGGCGCGACGCGGTGCTCGTACGGGTCGTACCCGGTGTGCCAGTCGCCGCGCAGCAGGGTCAGCGCGTGCACGGGGTCCACGCCCCGCGCGACCACCGAGAGCGTGTCGCGGTAGCTGGGGAAGAGCCAGTCCTGCTCGCGCAGCGCCAGCGCCGCGGCGACCTCGCACGCCTCCTGGCCCACCGAGGAGGGGTAGACCGCCAGCCGTCCCTGTTTGGTGAGCGCGGTCGCCTGGTGGTTGTACCGGCGCCCGCGCACCAGCTGCTCGTACAGCTCGCGCAGCAGCCGCGGGTCCAGCTCCGCACCGGTGCCCAGCAGCCGGTACGGGCTCGCGTCGGGTAGCAGGGGGGCGGCGTCCTTGCGGGGCTGCCAGGCGGGCGGCGGTGCGGGGCGGTAGGCACCTCGCTGCTCTAGCACCGTCATGTCGAGCACACCTCCGGGTCGGGCGGGGCGGGCGTCAGCCGTACGGCCCGCACTGTGTTCGGCTGCCCGGCCGCGCGGGTGCGGCGGCGGGCTGTCGGTTCTGTGCGTGTCTCCGCGTGCGCCGGGTGTCCACTGTGGTCACACACCGGGGCCGTCGGCCCGCCGGAGGCGGGGTGGTCGGAAGGTCGGCGAGTGGGGATCGTGGCCACCGGGAACCGAAGCGCTCGGGGAACCGCGGAAACGGAAGAGTCGGGCAGGGATGTGTGTCGTCGGCAGCGTCGTCGGGGGACAGAACGAGTACGTGTGCACGGACCGGTACCGGCACCGGTCCGGCGGGCGGTCGGGACCGCGAACGCGTGTGCGCTCTCCCTACCGATTGTTCGCTCCGGAGTGCATTCTGGCTACAGGTGCGGTCCGCCTGTAGACAGTTGGCCACGGCGGACGTGAGATGTCGGCAGGACGTCCAGCGAAGGGAGGTGGGAAGGCATGACCGATGAACAGATGGCCCCCAGGCCGCTCGATCCCGTCGACCGGGAGATCGTCCGGCTGCTCCAGAAGGACGGCCGGGCCTCGATCCGGTCCGTCGCGGAGGAGGTGCACGTCTCCCGCGCCAACGCCTACACCCGGATCAACCGCCTCATCGCGGACGGTGTGATCCGCGGCTTCAGCGCCCGCATCGACCACGAACGCGCCGGGCAGGGGGCATCCGCGTACATCACGCTCAAGATCGTCCAGGACTCCTGGCGCAGCGTGCGCGAGCAGCTGGAGCAGTTGCCCGGCGCCACTCATCTCGCCCTGGTCAGCGGCGACTTCGACGTACTGCTGCTGGTCCACACCGTCGACAACCGCGCCCTGCGCGAGCTGGTGCTGACCCGTATCCAGTCCATCCCCGGAGTCCTGAGCACCCGCACCCTGCTGGTCTTCGAGGAGACCGACCTCGACCCGACCGACCAGTAGCCGCCCGGCCGCGTACGGCCCCGACCCGCGTACCGCACGTCGCGTGCGGCGCCCCGCACGCCGCACGCCCGGCGGCCGAGGGGCGGGCGGGGCCCGGACGGTGGGGGTGGCTACAGCGTCCAGCCGCCGCTGTGGCGGGGCGGGGTGCCGCCGTTGCGCTTGCGTTCCTCGGCGGCGCGCTCCTCACGGAGTTCGCGTTCCTGCTGCTCGTGGTCGCGTTGTCCCTGTGCCGCCAGTTCCGCGCGTTCGGAGTCGGAGAGTTCTTCCCACTTCTCCTTGAACGGCTGCATTCCCTGGACGAGTGCCTCGGAGTACGCGGGCACGGTGACCGCCTGGCGGAGGCCGATACGTCCGGAAAGTACCTCTCGGGCCATTTCCTGGGTGGTCTCTCCCGCTCCGCCCTCGGCGAGTTTTTCGAGCGTGAGTCGCAGGTTTCTGGCGCCCACCGGATCGTTCTGGGCGAACTCCAGGAAATCGTCGTCGCCGAGCCACTGCTCGTCGTTTCCCCGGCCCTTGTTCTGGCTTTCCAAGATCTTTCCCGTCCGCGATGGTCCCCCGGTCGAGGGGCAAGGCTATCGGGGTGGGCTGAACGGCCGACGAGGGAGTGAGAGAGGTGCGGTGATGTCGGGCGTTCCGGCCGGGTCCGGAATGCGTGCTCGATCCGGTGAAGCTGTGGTGCACCGAATCGCCCGCCTCGACGTCGTGTCGACCGAGTGCCGACTGCCGATGCGCTCCGGCCGGTGCGGGGTGCACCGCCGGGAGGGTCGGGGCGTCAGGTGCGCAGGCCGGCGAAGGCGAGCTTGACGACTGCCTCGGCGACCTCTTCGCGGGCGGAGACGGAGCCGAGTTCGGGGCGGTACCACTCCACGATCGAGTTGATCATTCCGAAGAGCAGCCGGGTCGCCAGCCTGAGGTCGACGTCGGCGCGCAGATCGCCGTCCGCGGCGGCGTGCTTGAGGAGTTCGGCGACCTGGTGGTCGAACTCGCGACGTCGCGCCATCGCCCAGCGTTCGGTGTCGGTGTTGCCGTGTACGCGCAACAGGAGGGTGACGTACGGGAGTTCGGCCATCAGCACCTCGGCCGTACGCCGTGTCACGTACTCCAGGCGTACGACGGGGCGGCCCTCGCCGGCGCCCGGTTCCTCCAGGATCGCGAAGAGCCCGTCCAGGGCGCGGCTGAGCGCGCGGCGCAGCAACTCGTCCTTGCTGCGCACATGGTGGTAGATCGAGGACTTGGAGATACCGGCCGCCTTGGACAGATGCTCCATCGAAGTGCCGTCGTAGCCGCGTTCGTTGAACACCTGCACCGCGACGGTGAGCAGCGAGTCCGGGGTGTAGGTGTCGCGCTTGGGCATGGTCATGATTCTGCGCTCCTTCGCCGGAGCAGGGCACGGGAGGGTGCGTAACGGCCCGTCGGATGCCCGGTGTGCAGATTGCGCAGCACGTCGACGGTCCACTCCCAGCCGAGGGCGGCGCCCCAATCGAGTGGCCCGCGCGGGTAGTTGACGCCCAGCCGCATGGCGGTGTCGACGTCCTCGGGGGTGCCGATTCCGCGTCCGGCCGCGTCGGCGGCGAAGTCGACCAGCATCGCGACCGTGCGGGCGACGATCATTCCCGGTGCCGGTTCGATGACGCTGACGCGCTTGCCGAGTGCCTGGAACAGGCCGATGGCCTCGGCCAGTTCGGACGCCGTCACGGTGTCGGCGGGGGCGAGCGCGATACGGGTGGCGGTGCGGTAGTCGAGCGCGAGGTCGAAGTGGATGTCCCGGCCCTCGGGGGTGCGGCCGTCGGCCGGGCACAGCCGTCCGCCGCCGGGCAGCAGCAGCCAACCCCCGTACGGATGTGGGGTGTTGGGCTCCGGCGGCGTCGCCCGGTCGACCGGGATGCCGGCCTCGGCGAGGAGGTCGGGCAGCAGAGCGGCCGGGCCGAGTCCGCCGTGGACGCCGACCCTGTCGGGCGGGGGGCAGGGTCGCGCGGTCTGCGGTTCGGGCCGTACGGCGTGCTCGCCGTGGTCGTACCAGCCCCGCCCGGACTTGGCGCCCAGCCGGCCGGACTGCACCAGGCGGCGCTGGGCGAGGGACGGGGTGAACTTCACGTCCTGGAAGAAGGACTCCCACACGCTCCGGGTGACGGACTCGTTGACGTCCTGCCCGATGAGGTCGGTGAGTTCGAACGGGCCCATCCGGAAGCCGCCGCTCTCGCGCAGCACCGCGTCGAGTGTGGCGGGGGAGGCGACCCGCTCCTCGTGGAGGCGGAAGGACTCGGCGTAGTAGGGACGTGCGACCCGGTTGACCAGGAAGCCGGGGGTGTCGGCGCAGCGCACCGGGGTCTTGCCCCAGGCGGCGGCGAGCCGGTGCGCGCGGTCGGCGGCGGCCGGGTCGGTGGCGTGTCCGCTCACCACCTCCACCAGCGGGAGCAGCGGCGCCGGGTTGAAGAAGTGCAGTCCGAGGAAGCGCCCGGGGCGGCGCAGTGCGCCCGCGACGGCGGTGACCGAGAGGGAGGAGGTGTTGGTCGCGAGCAGGCAGTCGTCGGCGACGATCTGCTCCAGAGCGGTGAACAGCTGCTGTTTCGCGCCCAGTTCCTCCAGTACGGCCTCCACGACCAGCTCGGCGTCGGCGAGTTGCGTCATGTCGGAGGAGTCCGGGACGGGGTGCAGCCGGCCGGCGGCCTCGGTGCGCTCCGGCTCGCTCAGCCGGCCCTTCTCGACCAGCCGGTCGAGCCGTCGGCCGATCGCCCCGGCGGCCTCGGCGGCGCGACCGGGCGCCACGTCGTGCAGCCGTACGCGATGGCCGGCCAGCAGCGCGACCTGGGCGATGCCCTGCCCCATCGTGCCGGTGCCGACGACCGCGACCGTGCCGAGCGTGCCCTGCATCCTGCCCCCTGATGTCCTCGTGTCGACGGGTCTCGTGGCGACGGGTCTCGTGCCGGCCGTCCCGGTGGCGCCGGCGTCGACGGTGGCCAACACCGGTGCGGGCGGCACCGGCGGCAGCGCCGTCGGCGTGCGGGTCGGGCCTGCTGCGCGCGACTCGTCGGACCCTCTTGTCCCGACCGATCGTTCGGTTACTCTAGCCGGGGAACACAGCCCCCGCCCACCCGTCACCCCGGACGCTCGACGAGGAGATGGTCCCTGATGGCCGCCGCGCTCACCGCACCGCAGTTGATCGAGAAGCACCGTCCCACCCTGGACCAGGCGCTGGACACCATCCGCAGCCGGGCGTACTGGTCGCCGCACCCCGAGCACCCCAAGGCGTACGGCGAGGAGCACGGATCGCTCGGCCCTGCCGAGGGCAAGGCGGCCTTCGACGCACTGCTCGGCGGACGCTTCGAGATCGACCAGCCCGGCACCGAGGGCCGGGTGGGTGGCGAGAAGTCCCCGTACGGCATCGAGCTGGGCGTCACGTACCCGCGGGCAAACCCCGAGGTACTGATTCCGGCCATGCGCGCGGCGATGCCGGACTGGGTCGTGGCGGGTCCGGAGGCCAGGGCGGCGGTCTGTCTGGAGATCATCGCGAGGATCAACGCCCGTACGCACGAGTTCGCCCAGGCCGTCATGCACACCAGCGGGCAGGCGTACCTGATGGCGATGCAGGCGGGCGGCCCGCACGCGCAGGACCGCGGAATGGAGGCGGTCGCGTACGCCTATGTCGAGCAGGTGCGTACGCCCGGCACGGCGCTGTGGTCCAAGCCGCAGGGCAAGCGCGACCCGCTGCACCTGGACAAGCGCTTCACCCCCGTACCGCGCGGTGTCGCGCTCACCATCGGCTGCAACACCTTCCCCACCTGGAACGGCTACCCGGGCCTCTTCGCCTCGCTGGCCACCGGGAACGCCGTCCTGGTCAAGCCCCACCCGCACGCCGCGCTGCCGCTGGCGCTGACCGTACGGGTCGCCCGCGAGGTGCTGGCCGAAGCGGGCTTCGACGCGAACCTGGTGGCGCTCGTCGCCGAGGGCGAGGGTGAGGGCGGCGCCGCGGGGAACACGGGCATCGCCAAGGAGCTCGCGCTCCACCCCGAGGTGCGCATCGTCGACTACACCGGCTCCACCGAGTTCGGCGACTGGCTGGAGGTCAACGCCCGCCAGGCGCAGGTCTACACGGAGAAGGCCGGCGTCAACACCGTCGTGATCGACTCCACCGACGACTACCGCGGGATGCTCGCCAACCTGGCCTTCTCGCTCTGCCTCTACAGCGGCCAGATGTGCACCACCCCGCAGAACCTGCTGATCCCGCGCGGCGGCATCGCCACCGACCAGGGCGAGAAGAGCTACGACGAGGTCACCGCCGACCTCGCGGGCGCCGTCGACAAACTGCTCGGCGACGACGCCCGCGCGGTGGCGATCCTCGGCGCGATCGTCAACCCGGCGGTCGAGGGCCGTGTCAAGGAAGCCGCCTCGTTCGGCGAAGCAGTGCTGGAATCACGGGCGTTGACACACCCCGAGTTCCCCGGCGCGACGGTCCGCACCCCCGTGATGGTCAAGCTGGACAGCGCCGCCGCGGACGCCGCGGACACCTTCCTGAACGAGTGCTTCGGCCCGGTCTCCTTCGCCGTCGCGGTCGACTCGACCTCCGACGCCGTCGCACTGCTGCGCCGCACGATCCGTGAGAAGGGCGCCATGACGGTCGGCGGCTACACCACGGACCCCGCCGCCGAGAAGCTCATCGAGGACGCCTGCCTCACCGAGTGCGCACAGCTCTCGCTCAACCTCACCGGCGGCGTGTACGTCAACCAGACGGCCGCGTTCTCCGACTTCCACGGCAGCGGCGGCAATCCGGCCGCCAACGCCGCCCTGTCCGACGGCGCCTACGTCGCCAACCGCTTCCGCACCGTGGAAGTCCGCCGCCAGGCGTAGCCCGAGTTTCCGCGCCTCCGCGTTCCCGCGCGCTGTGCCGCCGGCCCGCCCCGCCCGCCGGTCTTCAGGACTGCGGGGGCGGGGCGCCGTGGTGCGGGACAGGTGAAGAGGGGCGGGCGACGCGGGGCGTCTCGTGTGGTGCGTCGGGCAGGTCTTCGGTGCGGGGTCGATCGATCGTCGGGTTCGGTGGAACTCGCGGCTGAGGTGCGGGAGGCTGAGGCGCATGGTCTCGGTACTTCAGAACGTGGCGATCGACTGCGCCAACGCCTACGAACTGGCCCGGTTCTGGAGCGCGGTGACAGGCCGCCCGCTGGACCCGGAGGACAGGCCGGGGTCCCGGGAGACGGCCGTGCTGTTGGCCGAGGGCCCGGTGCTCTACTTCAACCAGGTGCCCGAGCCCAAGACCGTCAAGAACCGTCTCCACCTCTGTCTGCGGCCCGAGACCTCCCGCGACCGGGAGGTGGAACGGCTGTTGGGACTCGGTGCGCAACTGGTGGCCGACCGCCGCAACCCCGACGGCACCGGTTGGGCGGTGCTCGCCGACCCCGAGGGCAACGAGTTCTGCGTACTCCGCAGCGCCTCCGACCGGGCGGCCGCGGACGCGGGAGAGACGGACGCGGGGGTGGCGGGCCCGTAGGGGCGGGCGGGACAGTAGCGGTGTGAGGCTGGATCAGCCCCAGGTGAGCGGGTCCAAGTGGAGGTGGAAGCGCAGGCGTTCGGGGTCCGGCACGAGGCCGTACCTGTCCGCGAACGCCCTGTCGGCGTCCGCGGCCCGCCCCTCGTCCGGCCAGGTCTCGCGGGAGTTGGCCAGGAGCAGCGCCAGGTCGGAGTGGCGGTCGGCCGTACCGAGACGTCCGAGGTCGATGAGGCCGGACACGGTCAGGGACCGCGGATCGACGACGATGTTCGGCAGACAGAGGTCGCCGTGGCAGACCACCGTGTCGGCGGTCTCCTGTGCAAGACGTTCCGGCAGCTCGCGGCGGATCCTGGCCAGCAACTCCCTTGGTGGCGACCGCTGTTGCTCGACCGGCAGGAAATCGGGGTTCACGGCGTCACGGCCGACGACTTCGGCCGCCAGATCGACCACGGTCTCCAGGCTCCGCCGGAAGGGACACTCGGCCGCCGGGAGCCCGTGCAGCCCGCGCACTGTGTCGGCGATGCCGGCCCAGGCGCCGTTCAGCTCCCGGGCAGACAGCCGGTCGGCGGTCACGCCCGCAACCGCGCTGGTCACCAGGCATGCGCCCGTATCGCCGGAGCGCCAGTCCAGCACTCGGGGGCCGGGTACGTCCTGGCTTCCCAGCCAGACGAGACGATCCCGTTCGCCCTCCAACTCGGCTGCCGAGGAAGGCGGGACGCACTTCGCGTACCGGTCGCCCTTCGTGCTGCGCAAGACCCGAGCGCCGGACTCGCCCGCTTCGACACGCTCCCACTCCTCCCCGGCCCGGCCGGGCAGCGGGAGCGGGAGAGGACCACGGTCCTCGTTCATCACGGCCTCGCTCCGTTGACGCTCACACCGACGGACACGACAACTGGCCGCGCGACGCTACGACTTGAGGTGCCGCACGAACAGCGTCCATGCCTCCGGGGACACCGCAAGCGAAGGCCGGCGGACCTCCTTGCTGTCGCGGACTGGAACGATGCCGGTGGCCGCGACCGACGGCGCCCATTGCACACAGGAGTCGCCGCCGTTTCCGCTGTAGCTGCTTCTGATCCAGTGGGACGAGGGCTCGGTGGGCATGGACATCCTCTGCGCTCGGTGCGACTTGAGAGGGTGAATGAAGGCGTCCCAGGCACCCGCGGTGGCGACGGACGTCCATGCTGTCGTGTACCGATATGACGACGGGGCCGCGTAAGCGCTGCTGATTGGTGAGGTTCGGAGTCGGGCGACATGAACAACTCACTTGTCCGCGCTACGACTTCAGATGATCAATGAATGTGGCCCACGCATGAGCGGGGACGGGGATGACCGGGAGTCGGGTGTCCTTGCTGTCACGGACCGGCACGACACCGGCTATGCCGTCTGCTACTTCGAGGCAGGCGTTCGAGCCGTTGTCAGAGTGACTGGACTTCCGCCAAGCCGCGTTCGTCAGATCTGCCCGCATTTGCCCATCGCTCCTCGTACTTAAGAATGAAGTGCATCGAGTGGTCCAGGCTCAGAGCGGCGGACCTGGCCATATCGTAGCGGTCTCTCGCCGCCTCGTACTGGTCCGGAGCCTCGATGCACAGACCGGTAAACAGCCCTTCCACATAGGCCATGGGCGGCTGGTCGGCGAAGCGCATCAGGCAGAGAGTGCTGTGGCCGCACCCTGGTTGCCCTGAGCATGCGGAACCACCTGGACGGACGTGACTCCGGCGCGCACCATCGCGCGTAGATGCGCGAGTTGGTGCGCCATGACCTGCGGCCCACCGACGTTCAGGAGCAGTACGGTCTCCGAGACGATGAACAGCGACTCCACTTCCTCGCTGTCCAGTATCTTTCCGCGGGCGACCCTCCGCACAACCTTCTTGTCAAGCTCGTCCTTTGGTGAACGGAGCCTCCCGCCCCTGAAGACCTCCCGGGCGTAATCCGGCGTCTGAAGCAGTCCGGGAACGAAAACTGGCGAGAACTCTTCGATCCGGATGGCTCGTTGTTCGGCCTTGGCGGCCTTGTTGAAGTGCGGAGCGAAGGGCTTGTCCGAGCGGAATCGCTCGAACAGGCCGTTCGTCGAAAGTGCCTGGTCGAGGAGCTTGCAGAACTGAATGCTGGGTGTCCTGCGACCAGCTTCCCAATGCGCGACAAGACTTTCACTGCAGCCTAGCTGCCGGGCCAGGCGGTCCTGGGTCCAGTCCAGAGTCTGTCTGCGGGAGCGCAGTTCTTCTGCGAGCGGGTCGAGCCTCAGGTTCTCGTCGGTTTCATCGGCGTCGTCGATCCCTAGCTGCATATGACAACCCCTTACAACTCAGGCGTAGGGCTGGAGAAGGTTCCAGCCTAGACACAGCTACGCCACTCTGTAAGCCCGCAGCTACAGAAAGTGGTTGAGGGTGAGAGGCCCTCACGTCGGGTGCCACCGCCGTGAGGGCTGAGCCAACGTCCCCTGAGGAGTGTTGACATGGCAGATGGTAGCGAGCCCGTGAGTGATGGAGCCGGGGTGGAACCCACAGGGCCAGTGCCTGGGTCCCCCGCCCCTGGCTTGGTGGTGCTCGACCTGCGGGTGGAACGGGTGGGCGTGGTGCAGGAGGCGGGTTGCGAGACCGTCTGGCTCCGCCCGCGCAGTGGCGGTCGTGAGTGGGAGGGCGTGCCGAGGACCTTCGGGTGGCCGGCACGTGATCGCCGAGGGTCGGAGGAAGCGCGCGGTCGCGGCGGTGGAACGCCTTCGCACGGTGCTGGGCCATGCAGGCGTCTGCCTGCCCGAACTGCGAGTTGAGCCCTGCGTCTGGGACGTCCCGGAGATCGATGGGCCGGTGCGTGTGGTGGAGCTGGGGCAGGTGTTGCCCGAAGTCGTGGACAGGCTCGCCGACTTGCTGGAGACGGGGCTACGGGCCGAGCGGGAACCTCTGCGTCGGCGGCTGCGGGAGGTGAACGAACGCACGGCGAAACGCGGGGAGTTGTGGCTGCAGTGACCGCCGCTCCGCACGCAGCCCGCGACTGAGGCTGCGCGGTACGGCCGCCCAGGGCGTCGTACCGCGCGGTCGTGCGGACTCGGCGGTGGTGTGGTGGACGGACGAGGGGACAGTCTCAACGGCCGTACAACTGTCCGCCGGTCGCCGGTGCGCGGCGAGTCGAGAGCGAAGTACCGCGGGCAGGGAGCGAGGGCAGGGGCGTGCGCCTCACCCGGGGTGGTCGCGCAAGCGGTACGGGTGTCGGTCTCGACGGAGCGACGGGGCGACGGGGCGACGGGGCGCCGGGCGCGCGGGCCGGTCGGCGCCGCAGCGCCAGGGGCCGGCCTGAGGCCCGGCCGCCGCCGTCGGAACGGAGCTGTGGCGGCCACCGCGCAGTACGAGCGCGGAGGCCGCCACCGTCAACCGCTCAGATCATGGGCTTGCCCTCGCGTCGGGCGGCGGCCCACTCGCTCAGGAAGGCCCGCGAGATCACGAACAGCACGCCGGCCACGATCACCGGCCACACAAGGACGTACGCGGTAAGGACAGCAGTGGTCACGGTCTCTCCTCTACTTGGGCTCTGCGGTGTCGGTCGTGCCTGGGGTGCCTGTGGGGCCGGTGGGCTCGGCGGGCTTGCCGCCGTCCGCGTCGCCGTCGGCCCTGCCGTCGCAGTCGGGCCCGTTGGTCGTCGTCTGCGCGTCGGCCTCGTCGAAGTCGCCGGTGCGCTGGGAGAGCAGGGCGAAGTCGAAGGAGTCCTCGCGACGTACGGACATCGACCAGCAGACGATCGTGCTCACCGAGTACGCGACGAGGGAGCCGCACAGCGTGGCGTACTCGTGCAGCGAGCCGATGGCGAACGGCGCTGAGGCCAGGGCCGCCAGGGTACCGACGATCTTCGCGGGTTTGGCGCCGGCGAAGCCGAACACCATGAGGCCGAGAAGGACGCCGATACCGATGACCGACAGGACGTCGACCACGAGTCCGAAAAGACCGTCCGTCGGAATCCAGGAGAACCGGACCGGCAGGAAGACCACGAGCGCCGCGGTCACCGCGGTGGTGAACGCCCGGCCGCTGACCTTGCCCCAGTAGAAGCTGGCCAGTACGGGGAAGACGAGGGCGCCCCAGAGCGCGCCCACGAACACCAGCAGGTCCAGGATGCTGAGTTGGAGGCTGGCGAAGGCCACGGCGACGGCGGTCGCGGCCACCATCGTCAGCCGGCCGACCAGCAGCATCGTCCTGGGGTTGGCCTTCTCCTTGCCGGCCACGTTCTGGCCGTAGACGTCGGCCATCGTGATCGAGGACAGCGCCGAGAGGTCGGAATCGGCGGTGGAGGAGAGCGCCCCGATGATCATGATGAAGAAGAGCGCCAGCAGCACGGGCGGCAGATACTCGGCGGCCATCTGGGGAATGAGGTTGTTCATGTCGCCGTTGGTCGGCTCGACGCCGAGGTAGAGGGCGAGCACGCCGAGCATGCCGATGCCGATCACCATGGCGCCGTAGCCGACGGTCGCGGTGATGAAGGTGGGCTTGATCAGGGACTGCTTCACCGCGAAGAGCCGCTGGGCGATGGTCTGGTTGCCGATCGCGTAGGCGAGCACCGCGGCGATGTAGGGCGCGCCCTGGTTCATGAAGGCTTCACTGGAGAAGAAGCTGCCCTGCTGCGAGGTCAGGTTTCCGGCGCCGCTCTCGAACGCAGCGGGGAATCCGGCCGCGAAGAAGATGAACGGAACGATCACCGCCACGGCGCCCAGCATCGCCACGACCTGTATGAAGTCGGTCAGTACGGATGCGCGGAATCCGGACCACAGGGTGTAGAGCAGAACGCCGGCGGCGACGGTGAAGACACCCTGGATGAAATTGAACGGCGAGAGCAGCGAGATGAGGACGCCGCCCGCGATGAAGTTCGACATCAGGCTGATGACGCTGCCGACCACGTTGGAACCGGCCAGCATCAACTGGCTGGAACGGCCGTGCCGGGCGTACATGACCTCGGCCAGAGTGTGCGCCTTTGGGGCCACTTCGCGGATGCGCTTGCCGAACGGGTAGATGAACAGGATCATCAACGCGCCCCAGAGCCCGTAATGAATCGGCCCCGATATTCCGTAGGTGTACCCCGAAGTGGCGGACGCGTACATCGAGGAGGCCCAGATCCAGGTCGCCGTCATACTGGCGGCCGATATGCCGAAACCGACGTTGTTGCCGGCGGTCATATAGGCGTCCGCGTTCTCGTTCTTCTTGCCTATGCGGCTCGATATCAGAAAGGTCCCCCCGTAGAAGAAGACCAGAAGACCGATTACCGCCACGGCGCTGAAACCTGCGGTCTCCGCTCCGTTCACACGCGCCACCTCCCTTTGGATTTGTGGAGCCCGGCAGGCAGCCGTGGTCGGGCCGCCGACCCGGATGCGAACACGCCCCGTAGCTCGGTCGGCGACCGGGGAGGCTCCGGCCCGGCGGCGTGAACTCCGGCGCCGGGGCGTACTGAAGAAAAGACAGACCCTTTGAGTCTGCAAACCTTCGGCACGTTAACAGCTTGATCCGGCCATCACGGCCGGGGTCTGCTCCTGGTGCTCAAAGTGCGGAAGTTCGCGTTTCATGACATTGCGGGAGAGTACTCAGGTGGCGGTTTGGGTGGTACTGCCGAAAAGTCACGTACTGCAGGGTCTTTGCGCGCACTCGTTCACAAGTCACAAGTGCGACGTCAAGTTCCCTGCGGTGTAGTAAAGATCACCGGTGTCGGTGATGCGCTGTCGGTCGCGGTCGCGGTACGGCCCCGACCACGACTACCGCAGGTGACCGGACCCCTGGGGGCGGGTGATCACGAGAACGCGGTTGTGGATGAAGTGAAGCGGGGGGACGCGGCCGTCGGACGGTGATGTGCACCTCGGCTTTACGGGCCGGGACCCTCGGTGTTCGCGCCGCGTCCGGTGAAGTGGATCGGCGAATTCGGCACCGGGGAGGGGCGGGGGACGGAAGGGTTCCGTTTCTTCGGTTTCCCCCGGGTGCCCGCGGAATTCCCTTTATGGATGTGCGAAAGGGCGGACGTGCGAATCGGTGGATGTACGAGGCGGCCGGGGGCGCGAGCGGGGGCTGTGCGTCGCTCAGCGGCCCGGGGTGGCGGTGCGGTCGGTGCGGCCCGACCCGTCCCGGGTGACGAGCGTCCAGGTCGCGATCGACGCACAGGCGACGCCGGTGCCGAGCAGCGCCCCGGCCAGGGTGTCCGTCGGCCAGTGCACGCCGAGGAACATCCGGGTGAAGCAGACGCCGGCGACGGAGACCGCGGTCACGACGACGGCGAACACCCACCACGCACGGGCGAGTTGGGTTCGGCGTGCCAGCCACAGCAGGAGCACACCGCTCGCGGCGGCGGTCATCGCGTGGCCCGAGGGGAGGGCGTGGAGAGAGGCCGAGTCCACGGGGTGCTCCCACACCGGCCTCTCGCGTCCCAGCGCGGAGCGCAGAGCCGTCCTCCCGCCCCACTCGACCGCGCTTGTGCCCGCCACCCACAGGCCGAGGAGCTTCTGCCCGCGTGCGCAGAGCAGGACCACCGCGACGAGCAGCAGACCCCGCATCGTCCACGGGTCCCAGAACCAGTCGGTGAGGATCCGGTTCGCATGCGCCAACCCGTCGTGTTCCAGAGCCAGTTGGTGCAGGTGGGCCGCGATGTGCCGGTCCGCGCGCAGCAGTGGCTGCCAGCCCGCCGTGACCAGGGCCGCGACGGCTGCCGCCCCGGCGATCAGTACGGCCGCGGCCTTTCCCGCAGGCTCGGCGAACCACTCCGCGATACGAGCGCCGCAGCCACCGCCCGCACCCGGCGCCGCGCCCGTGGTGGCGTACGGGGCGGCGTGCGGTGGCGTACCGAGTGCGGAGCCGGACCCGAGTGCGGAGCCGGGGACCCGGATGAGGAACCGGACCCGGATGAGGAACCGGACCCGGATGAGGAACCGGGTGGGGAATCGGTGCCCGTCATCTGGGGTGACGCACCCCGTCCTAGGGTCGGTTGGCCACTGGCCCCGTGTTCTCCGGAGAGGACGAAGAAATGACCGCCGGCCCCTCGCCGTCACCGCGTGTGCTCGTTGTCCGCAACTCCGAGGGCAGCGCGCCTCGGCGCCTGCTGCCCTGGCTCGCCGAGGAGGGCGTGGCCTGCGAGGAGGTCGAGGGGCGCGACGTACCCACGGTCGCGGACGGCTACGACGGTGCGGTGCTGCTCGGCGGCGGCTTCATGCCGGACGACGACCTGCGGCGTCCGTGGTTGGCGCGCGAGCGCGCTCTCGCCCGTCGGGCGGTCGACGACGGCGTACCGCTGCTCGGCATCTGCCTGGGTGCGCAGCTGTTGGCGGTCGCGCGGGGCGGTGCCGCCGCGAGCAGCCACGGTGTGCCGGAGCGCGGTTCGTGTTCGGTGCAGCTGCTCGCGGAGGCGAAGGAGGACGAGCTGCTGAACGACCTGCCGGCGCACTTTCCCGTGATCCAGAACCATCGCGACCAGATCACCGAACTTCCGCCGGGCGCCGTGCACTTGGCGCGCAGCGAGGCCTGTCCGGTGCAGGCGTTCAGAGTGGGCGACCGGGCGTGGGGCGTGCAGTTCCACCCCGAGGTCGACGCCGCCCGGCTGGCCCGGTGGGACGAGAGCGCGCTGACGGAGGAGGGCCTGGACCTGGACGCGCTGCGCGGGCGGGCGGAGCAGGCCGAGCCCGAAAGTGCCCGTGCCGCACGGCAGTTGGTGGCGAACTTCGCGGCCGTGGTGCGCACGTACGCCGCCGGGCGCCGCTCGTCGGCCGCCGGGTAACCGGCCCGCGCCCGAGAGCGCCCCGCAGACAGCGGGGCCCACGGGCGCGGGCCGCCTGCTGCCCTGCTGTCCGTACGCCACTGACCCCGGGCGGACGGGCGTCGACCGTACGGCCTGGGCGGCTGCCGCTTCGACGGGCGTCCGGAGCAGGGGGCGGCGGCCCGACGGGGTCAACTGCGGAGTGTCGCAAGGGCTTTGGCCACCTGCTCGACGACTGTCGGCGGGGTGGAGGCGTGCGGGGAGAGCCGCAGCGAGTCGGCGCGGACGGTCGGCGTGACGCCCTCGGCGTGCAACGCCTCGGCGACGCGGGCCGGTTGGTGGCCGGGGAGAGTGAAGGAGAGAATGCCCGCCCGGTGCGCCGGGTCGGTCGGGGAGAGCAGCTGGGCGCCGTACTCCCGTACCGCGTCGGTGAGTTCGGTGACGCGAGCGGAGACAAGGGCCTCGATCGCCGGCACGGTGTACCGCTCGACCAGCTCCAGAGCCGCGACGAAGGAGGCAGCCGTCACCGGGCTGAGGTTGGTGATCGACCAACGCCGCGCGTCCGGTGCGGGCGGGTGCTCCTCGCCGTCGAAACGGGCGACGTCCTCGACGCCGGTCCACCCGGTGAGCACCGGCTCAAGGAGCTCCAGGGCGCGGTCGGAGAGTACGGCGAAACCGGTGGACCAGCCGGCGCGAAGCCACTTCTGCCCGCCCGTGACCACCACGTCCGCCACTTCCCACGGCATCGCCGCGACGCCGAACCCCTGGATGGCGTCCACGATCAGCAGCCGGTCCGGACCGATCACCTCGCGCAGCGCGGCCAGATCGACGCGGAAACCGGTGCGGAAGTCCACCGCACTGACCGAGAGCGCCACGACGTCGTCGGTGAGCGCGGCGCGGACCCGTTCCGGTGTCACGCCGCCGCCGGGCCGCGGTTCGAGCCGACGCGGTGCGCTCCGCCCCAGCTCCGCCGCGCGGCGCCACGGATAGAGGTTGGACGGGAACTCGGTGCGCGACACCAGCACCGTGCCCGCGCGCACGCCGAGCGCGGCGTGGAAGAGGCCGGTCGAGGTGTTGGGCAGCAGCACCGTGTGCTCGACGTCGGTGCCCGCCAACCGGGCAGCCGTTCGGCGCGCCCGATGCTCGGTCTCCATCAGCACGTTCACGGTGGTGTGGTCGGCGCGCGCCGACTCCTCCGCCGCCCGTGCGAGCGCGGCGACCGCCTCACCGGACGGCGGGCCGAAACGCGCGAAGTCGAGGTAACCGGCCGGGGCGTCGAAGTGGTCGGCGTACGAAGCGGACACGGAACACGTCCTTTCACGGCGGAACGTACGGGCTGCGGGGCGGTCGGGCTGCGGTTCGTGGCTGAGGGAACGGGCCGTGCGCGGGGCACAGGCGCCCGCGCACGGCGCACGTCGTGCGTCTCGTCTCGTCGCACGCTACGCGTCGCGCGCGGGCCCTCGCCCCCGCACCAGCCGCGCCCCCGCGCCCGACCCGTACAGAAGTGCGGTCGGGCCGGCCCCGGATTCCGTGTGCACCTTGCCTGTTCTTACCGGTGGTTCCTGTGCAGAATGAGCAACAACGAGCTCAGGCTTAGGAGTTCGCCACCCCCCAGCCGCCAGCGCGGCGGCGGCGGAACACACCCACCGCCGCGCTGGCACACCAACCGGGGTCTCTCGTGCGCGAGTTGTGCGCTGCTCGGCTCCGCAGCGCCCCCGCGGAACACCGTCTCGCTCTTCTGCGCCGCCATGCGCCGCACTTGCCACAGCTCCCGCCGGCTTTCCTTACGCGAATCACCGGGAAGCCCTGGCTCGGGCCACGAGGTGTGCGACGGCGGATGTCGAGCACGCGCCGCCGAACCCGCACAGTTCGGTTTCGAAGCTGGTGCCGTGTGCTGCTGACCGCTCACGGGCAGGGCCCGGTGGGCGCCGGTACGCGGTGAGCACCGTCTTCCCCAACTCCTCGCGGCGCAGGCGGAGTTGGATCCGTGTCCGGTGAGCGGCCGAACGCGCGCTGAGGGCCGTTCTCGACGCCGCGGCACAGCGTCGTACCGCAGCGATGGCCGGTACGGTCGTCGGCCCGGTTCTGTCGAGCCGGACGCCGGCGGGTGGGCCGGTGGGCGCTCAGCCGGCGTGGGTGGCGAGTTGCTTGATCTTCTCGAACGGGTAGCCGCCGATGACCTGCACCACAAGCAGGTACGCCGCCAGCACGGCCAGCGGCAGGAGGTCCAGCTCGCCGCCGTCCGGGTCGACGATCACCCGGTAGAGCGGCAGCAGCGGGGCCGCGCTCAGCGCTGCCGCGCCGGTGCACCAGAAGGCGACCAGGCTGTGCGCGCGAGCGAGCAACTGCCGGTCCGCACAGACCGGTTCGGGGATCTCGAACCCCAGGAAGCGGTCGGCCACCGAGCCGCGGAAACCGATCACCGCCAGCATCAGATACACCACGGCCATCACCGTGAAGCTGAACAACAGAAACAGGGCGACCATGGGAAGCCTTCGAACGCGCGGTGGGTGGGTCCGGCGACCGCCGGGACAGGACCTCACATCTTCTGCCCCGATTCTGCGTTTGCACGCCCTCCCACGGCACGACCTCCGCCCCCGCCGACCGGCGGGGCCACCCCGCGCAGCTCCCACCGCCCGTACGGGGCGGGCCGCCTCCGCGTCACCGCACCTCCGTGAGACGCGCCCCCGCGTGCTCCGCCCGCCCCGCCCGGGCCCGCCGGCCGCACCTGCGGCCTCTCCCGAAAGTCGGAGGGCGGGTCCGACTCAGGACGCAGGGAATCCGGCGCCGCGCCCCTGACAATTGACCCATGCCCCGCACCATCCGAAGTCCCTTCACCGCGCCCGGCGAACAGGGCGGGAAACGGTGGCGTGCGGCCCTTGAGGCGTTCGGCGTCGGCGTGCCGCTGGTGCTGAGCGAGTTGGCGGTGCACGAGGCGAGTGCCGGATTTCCGCTGCCGGTGCTGCTGGTGCTCGGTATCGCCGTCATCTGCCTCTTCGTGGTCCGCCGCCGCTTCCCCGCGTCCAGTCTGCTCGGCGTCGCCGCGCTGCTGTCGGTGCTGCTCTCGGCCGGTCTGCCCGCGGCGATGGTGTCGTACGGCGCCGCGCGGCAGATGGTTCCGTCCCGCAGACGGATGCTGGTGCTGTTCGGTTCGTCGGTGCTGCTGATCGTGCTCAGTACGGGACTGGCTCCGCTGATCGGCATGGGCGGCCACGGCTACGGGCTCGCCATGGGCTCGGTCTTCGCCACCACGACGATCATCGTGCCCGGCCTCGTCGGCACGGCGGCCGGCCAGCAGGACCGGCTGCTGGAGGCGCTCAAGGAGCGGGCGGCGGCGGCCGAGGAGGCCCGTCGGCTGGTCGACAGCGAGTCGCGGACCCACGAACGTTCGCGGATCGCCGCCGAGATGCACGATCTCGTCGGGCACCGGCTGTCGCTGATCTCGCTGCACGCGGGCGGGTTGGAGATGGCGCTCGGCAAGCAGGCGCCCGAGCTGCGCGACGAGGCCACCGTGGTGCGCCGAGCCACCGGTGACGCGATGCGCGAGCTGCGTGAAGTCCTGGGTGTGCTGGGCCCGTTGAGCCGCGACACCGGTACGGCGGCGCTGACCGACACCACCGGTACGCGGTCCGACATCGAGGCGCTGGCCGAGGAGTCGCGTCAGGTCGGCATCCCGGTCGACCTCGGCTGGGACGGCCCCGACCTGGACAGCCGTTCGGCCTCGGTGCGGCGCGCGGTGCACCGGGTGGTGCGCGAGTGCCTGACCAACGTGCACCGGTACGCCACCGGGGCCCGGGTCGCCGTGACCGTGCGGCACACCGAGGAACGGATCGACGTCCAGGTCCGCAACGGTGTTCCGCCGAAGCCGCCGTCCGCGAGCACCGGTCTGGGCTCCGGCCGCGGGCTGCCCGGTCTGCGGGAGCGCGTCGGGCTGCTCGGCGGCTCGCTGGAGGCGGCACCGACGGCGGGTGGCGGCTTCGCGGTGACCGCGCTGATCCCCACCGAGCCCGATCCGAACGCCGCGACCGGCGACCCCGACCGGCCGGACGGCGGGAACGGGTCGTACGACACCGCGTACGAGGGCGGCGAGCAGGGCGCGCACCTCTCCGGCGGCAGAGGTTTCCTCGACCGCTTCCAGCGGCGGTTCCTCGCCGGGCTGACCGGGCTGCTCGGCCTGACCGGGGTCGGGGTGATGATGCTGTTCGGGGCGGTGCTGGTCGAGGAGGCCAGGGTCTCGAACCAGCCGGTGGCACGGGAGGATCCGCGGCTCGGGATGACCATGGACGAGGTCACCGAGTCCGTGTACGGCGACAGCGCCGAGGTTCGGGCCGCGGCCACCGGCAGCGAGCCCCCGCGGCCGGACTTCGTGACCAGCTGCATCTACCCGACGGTCGGTACCGAGGAGCTGCCCGACTGGGAGTACCGCTACTCCTCGGAGGGCGCGGAGTCCGAGACGACCCATCTGCGGATCACCCGCTACTGCTTCCGGGGCGAGAGACTGGCCGACATCGAACGTTTCATCGTGCCGTTGGTGTCGCGGACACCACCCTGGGAGACCCCATGACCGATCAGACCGCGCCCGCACCGCCCGCCTTCGACGCCCCGCGTCCCATCCGGGTGCTCCTCGCCGACGACGAGGAGATGATCCGGCACGGCGTGCGGCTGATCCTGCGTCACGCGGAGGGCATCGAGGTGGTTGGCGAGGCGGTCAACGGGGAGGAGGCGGTGCGGGTCGCCGCCGAAACCCGTCCCGACGTGGCGCTGATCGACATC
Organism: Streptomyces tardus; assembly: GCF_018101125.2. Lineage (GTDB taxonomy): Bacteria > Actinomycetota > Actinomycetes > Streptomycetales > Streptomycetaceae > Streptomyces > Streptomyces tardus. The sequence continues at coordinate 2,307,338 of NZ_JAELVF020000001.1, forward strand.
CGGATGCCGGTGCTCGACGGACTGGCCACCATCGAACGGCTGGTGGCGCTCGACCCGAGCCCGCAGGTCGTCATGCTCACCACCTTCGGCGACGACGACAACGTCACCCGGGCGCTGTGGTCCGGCGCGACCGGCTTCCTCCTCAAGGACGACGGGCCGCAGGAACTGATCACCGCCGTACGGGCCGCGGCGGGGGGCGACGCGGTGCTCTCGCCCGGAGTCACCGGCGCGGTCATCGCCCGTATGCTGCGCGGCGGTTCGCGCACACCGGCCACCGCGCCGGCCACCGCGCCGACCGGCCGCGGACCGGCCGGCCGCGGCGCCTCCCCGGCCGGCAACGGACCGGGCGGCGGCAACGGGCCCGCGGACCGCCTGACCGGTCTGACCGAGCGCGAACGCGAAGTCCTGCTGCTGCTCGGGCGCGGGCTGGCCAACGGCGACATCGGCCGCCAACTGGGCATCGGCACGGGCACGGTGAAGAGCCACGTCAGCGCCATCCTGGAGAAGACCGGCACGGAAAGCAGGGTGCAGGCCGCGCTCCTGGCCCACCAGGCCGGGATGGTCGGCTGAGCCTGCCGCGCAGGACACCCGCACCGGTCGGTCCCGCCGGAGGGGGCGACCGAACGCGACCGAACGCGCCCCGACGCGTGGGGACGTGGGTACGAGATGCGTGCGTGGACGTACGACGCGCCCGGCCGAGGGCCTACGCGCTGCGGGCGCGCAGCCGTACGACCGGCGTACGAGCGGCGGGCGGTGGCCGAGCGCCCCGGTGCGGAGCCGAGCCGGTCCTCCGACCGAAGACAGGGGCCGGCCCTCTGCCCAAGGGCAGAGGAGAGGTCCGTCGCAGGGTGTACGCGGGGCCCGGCGCCCAACCTTGGACGGGCCCCGGTTTCGGCACCTGAGACCTATGTTTCCGAGGGTCCGCCGGGCCGAGCATGGAGGAACCCAGCCGACCCGTCGACCAACCGGGAGCCTCCATGAGCGCCATGTACGCCGCCCTCACCGCCAACTCCCTCCACACGCCGTCCCGTTCGGCCGCGGAGGCGACAGAGCTCACCAAGATCTACGGCGAGGGCGACACCCGCGTCGTCGCGCTCGACTCCGTCTCGGTCGGCTTCGAACAGGGCCGCTTCACCGCGATCATGGGCCCCTCCGGCTCCGGCAAATCGACGCTGATGCACTGCATGGCCGGCCTCGACTCGATCTCCGCGGGCAGCGCCCGGGTCGGCGACACTGAGCTGTCCGGTCTCGACGACCGTGCGCTCACCCGGCTGCGCCGGGACAAGATCGGCTTCGTCTTCCAGGCGTTCAACCTGCTGCCGACGCTCACCGCGCTGGAGAACATCACGCTGCCGCTGGCCATCGCCGGGCGCAGCGCGGACCAGGAATGGCTGGACACCGTCGTCACCACCGTGGGGCTCTCCGGACGCCTCGCCCACCGCCCCGCACAGCTCTCCGGCGGCCAGCAGCAGCGGGTCGCGGTGGCGCGCGCCCTCGCCTCCCGGCCGGACATCGTCTTCGCCGACGAGCCGACCGGCAACCTCGACTCCCGCGCGGGCGGCGAAGTCCTCGGCTTCCTGCGGGAGTCGGTGCGGCAGTGGGGCCAGACGGTCGTGATGGTCACCCACGACCCGGTGGCCGCCTCGTACGCGGACCGGGTGGTCTTCCTCGCCGACGGGCGCCTCACCGACCAGCTGATGGACCCGACCGCCGAGAGCGTGCTGGACCGCATGCGCCACTTCGACACCGCCGCGCGTACGAGCTGACCGCCCCCGGCCGCGTACCGCCGCCGCGCACCCCCGGCCGCGTACCGCCGCCGCGTACCGCCGCCGCGCACAGCGGCCGGTCCCGCGCCCCGTACGGCGGCCGGGCCCGTACCGGCTCCGGCTGCGATCGGCGTCGGCTCCGACCGGCTCCCCTCCGCCGGCGCCCGGCACCGGCCCCTACGCGCCGCCCACCCGTACGCGCCGCCCACCCGTAGCCGCCGCCCGCCCGTGCGCGGCGCCGGCGCCCCGTACCTGCCGCTCGATCCGTACTCGCGGGCTCCGGCCCGCCCCTTCCGCTTACCTCCTCAGGACTGAGACCCCATGCTGCGTACAGCTCTGCGCAATCTCCTCGCGCACAAGGCACGGTTGAGCATGACCGCCCTGGCGGTGCTGCTCGGTGTGGCCTTCGTCGCCGGCACCCTCGTCTTCGGTGACAGCGTCACCCAGGCGTTCCGCAACGCCTCCACCAAGAACCTGGACGGTGTCGCCGTCTCCGTGCAGGCCGAGTACGTCTCCACGGACGGCTACGCCTTCGCCGACTCCGGCGAACCGGCGGAGACCGAGCTCACGACCGAACTGGCCGACCGGGTGCGGAAACTGGACGGCGTCAGCGCCGTGCACCCCGTCGTCAACGGCAACGCGACCCTCGCGGCCAAGGACGGCAGCCCGTACAACGCCCAGTACTCCTGGCAGAACCTCGCCGTCAACTGGGTGCCCAACTCCGAGTCGAGAACCGGTGGTTCGGACTCCGGCAAGGCGTCGCAGGACAGCCGGTACCCGCTCGCCGAGGGCCGCGGCCCCGCCGCCGAGAACGAGATCGCGCTCGACAGCAGCACCGCGGACGGCGCGGGCTACGAGGTCGGCGACACGGTCCGCTTCGCCACCGACGGCCCGACCCTCACCAAGAAGCTGGTCGGCATCGTGAAGACCGACGATCCGCGGGTCACCGCGGGCGGCACCCTCGCGCTCTTCGACACCGCGACCGCACAGAAGCTCTTCCTGCACGAGGGCCAGTTCCACGAGCTGACCGTCTCCTCCACCCCAGGCACCGACAACGAGGCGCTGACCGCCGCGGTCGCCGAGGCGCTGCCCGCGGACAGCGCCACCGCCACCAGCGGCGCCCGGCTCGCCGACGAGCAGGCCAAGCAGATCGCCGACTCCACCAAGGCGCTCACCCAGACCCTGCTGGTCTTCGCCGGTATCGCGCTCTTCGTCGGCATCTTCCTGATCGCCAACACCTTCACCATGCTCATCGCCCAACGCAGCCGGGAAATCGCCCTGATGCGCGCGGTCGGCGCCAGCCGCCGCCAGGTCGTACGGTCGGTGCTGGTCGAGGCCGGACTGCTCGGCCTGGTCGCCTCCGCGGTCGGCTTCGCGCTCGGCATCGGCATCGCCGCCGCGCTGCGTCCGCTGCTCAACTCCTCCGGCGCCGGTCTGCCGTCGGGCCCGCTGGTGATCTCCGGTGCGACGGTCGCCTGGTCGCTGGTGGTCGGCGTGGTCGTCACAGTGCTGGCCGCCTGGCTGCCCTCCCGACGTGCCTCGCAGATCGCGCCGATCGAGGCCCTGAACTCCGTCGACCTGGCGCCTCCGGTGCGCGCCATGCGGCTGCGCAACATCCTGGGCGGGGTCGTCACCGGCCTCGGCGTGCTGATCATGCTCTACCTCTCCACCCTGAAGCGGGTCGAGGAGAGCGAGCTGATGGTCGCCATGGCCGGCTCGGCGCTCACGCTCACCGGAATGATCATGCTGGCCCCGCTGCTCTCCCGGCCGCTGGTCAACCTGATGGGCCGGCTCACCACCCGGTTCTTCGGCATCGGCGGCAAGCTGGCGCAGGAGAACGCGCTGCGCAACCCGCGCCGCACCGCGGCCACCGCCGCCGCGCTGATGATCGGGCTCACCCTGATCACCGGTCTCAGCGTCGCCGGCCACTCCACCGAGATCGCGGTGAAGGAGGAGGCCGTGAAGGGAATGACCGCCGACTACAAGGTCACCATGGAGCGGGGCATGGACCCCGCGCTCGGTGACCGGATCGCCGGCGTGGACGGCGTCGAGCACGCCGCGCCGATGGCATCCGCCAGCATCGAGGCGTCGGGACGGTTCGCGATGATGACCGGCGCCGACCCCGAGAAGCTCGGCGAGGTCCTCGACCTGGAGTTCAGCAGCGGTTCCCTCGCGGACGTCGGGCCCGGCCGGATCGCCGTCTCCGAGTCCTTCGCCGAGGAGGCCGGACTGGCCGAGGGCGACACCGTGACCACTGTGGTGGGCACCGGCGAGCACACCGCGAAGCTCACCGTTGTCGGCGTCTACGGGGACACCCGGCTGGTCAGCAACGCGATCGCCACCATGGACGACGTCCTCCCGCACACCTACGACGGCACACTGGACAGCGTGCTGGTCAAGGGCGACGGCGGCGCGCTGGAGGCGGACCTCCGCGAGGCGCTCGGCAACAGCCCGCTGCTGAAGGTCCGCAGCCCGGAGCAGCTGACGAAGGACGAGGCCGGCTCCATCGGCGCCATGCTCAACATGGTCTACGGCCTGCTGGCGATGTCGTTGATCATCGCCGTCCTCGGTGTCGTCAACACCCTGGCCATGTCGGTCTTCGAGCGCACCCGAGAGATCGGCCTGCTGCGCGCCATCGGGCTGGACCGCAAGGGCGTACGGCAGATGGTGCGGCTGGAGTCCGTGGTCATCTCGCTCTTCGGCGCGGTTCTCGGAATCGGCACCGGCATCTTCCTCGCCTGGTGCGGCGGCGGCATGACCGAGTCCTCCCTCGCCACGTACGAGACCGTTCTCCCCTGGGTGCGGCTGGGACTGTTCCTTCTCGCGGCGCTCGCCACCGGTGTGCTTGCCGCTCTCTGGCCGGCCCGCCGCGCGTCCCGGCTGAACACCCTCCAGTCGCTCGCCGCCGACTGACGCGAGCGCCCAACCCCAGGTTCGCGCACGGGAGTTGCCGCCCGGTCACCCCGAAGCCCGGCGGCGCGCAGGACCCCGGCGCGCGTGGAGGAACCCCCGGCCCAGCCGCCGGGGGTTCCTCGGCGTCGCGGTCCCGTCGTGCCGGGCGGCCCCACCCGGCAGCGGTACGGGCGGGGCGGGACCGTACGGTGCGCCCCGCCGTACGGTCCCGCCGTGTCCGCGGCGCCGTGCCGCGCCCGTCGTGCCGCGCCTTGTCCGCCTTGTCCGCCGTGCCGCGTCGCGCCCGTCGTGCCGCGTCTGCGGTGAACTGCCTTCGCGGTGGCGCCGATCGGTGGCTGCGGGACGGCTCGTCCGTCTCTTTCGTCGCCGTGCGCCGCGACCAAAGTGGCCGATCCGCCGCGGTCCGGCTCCCACCTCCGGGTGATGCGGCGGCGGGCGCGCGGCGGAAGACTTCGGGGCAGAGCGCGGATCCGTACGCCGCGACGGGCCCGCCCGGAGCGCCGTACACGTGGCCGCCGGAAGGGCCGTACGACCGGGGCGACCGGCGGCGCCGTACACACCGCGAGACCGCGAGACGACAGGGAGGACGGTCCAGTGCCGACAGCGATGGAGCCCGACTGGGGCATGACGGGCGTGCTGGGCGGAGCCCGGGGCGCCCGCGGGAACGACGAACTGATCGGTACGCAGCACCTGCTCGCGGCCACCGCCTCCGGCAAGGGCCCGGTGCGGGACGCGCTCGCCGACGAGGGCGTCACCAGGACCGCCGTGTTCGCGGTGCTGCGCGACGGTATGGAGGTCGACGACGCATGGAGCGGCGCGGACGACCTGAACCGGAGCGTCTCGGGCGCCGAGATCCTGGGGGAGCACGGCGACGAGCGCACCAGGTTCACCGGCGCCGCCGCCGACGCACTCACCGCGGCGATGGAGCTGGCCCGGCAGGAGGACGCGTCGAAGTTCGGCCCCGCCCATCTGCTGCGCGCGCTGCTGGCCGAGGAGAACCACGCCGCCGAACTGCTCTCCAAATGCGGCACGACTCCCGAGGCCGTGCTGAACCGGCTCGACGGCGGTCCCGGTTCGGGGGACGACGACCTCGACCCACTGCTGCGCCCCACCCGCGACGCGCTCCTCAACCGCGCCCAGTACCGGCGGATGCCCTTCTGGCAGCGCTGGGTCTCCCGGTGGGGCAACATCAACTGGGCGGCCAGGCCCACCGAGTGGATCCCCTGGGAGGCGCAGGAGCAGGCCCACCGCCGCGGCGAGGAGGCCCTGGGCACCGAGCACGTACTGCTGGCGGTACTGGCCACCCACGCGGTGGCCGAACGCCACCCGCACCTCGCGGGCGAGGGCGGGTCCGCCGGTGATCGGTACGCGGGCGGGGCCCGGCTGGTGGACCGCGGCCTGGACCACGCCGCGGTCCACCGGGCCCTGGAGGACGGCTCGTTGATCCTGCCGCCCGACCCGCGCCCGGCGCAGCAGTACCTGGACGAGGCGAGGGCCGCCGACGGCACCTCGCCGGCGGACGCCCCGGGCACCGGGCCGCTGGTGGACGCGCTGCTCAGCGAGGACACCCGGGCACGTCGCCTGGTCGAGCACCTCGCAGCCACCTCCACCGAACCGCCCGTCTGACGCGCCGCCGTACGCGCTCCCGACACCCTCCCGACGGCGCGGCCGACAGGCGGTGCACGTCCCCGGGCCGACGCAACCCCGCGGACCAAGGCCCGCGGACCCCCTGCGGACACACCCCCTGCGGACACATCCCCTCCTCCGGACACATCCCCTCCTCCGGACACACCCCCTCCGAACGCGAACTCCGCGGACGCGCCCCTCCGGACACGAATCCCGTCCGGAGGGGCGAATCCTGCGGCGGCCAACGGGTAGGCTCCCCGCTTCACTGGCAGGAGCATGTCAAGCAATCCGATCTCGGAGGCCGCCCCCCATGAAGAAGCGAACCGGCATCGTGCCGGCCATGATCCTGATGGCAGGACTCGCGGCACCGTCCGCATCCGCCGCGGGCACGACCGACGCCACCGCGGCCGACCAGCGCGCGCAGGCGACCAACTTCCAGCTCCCCTTCACCTGCGGAGACCCCTGGCGGCTCGACACCTGGGGCCACAACCCCGCGCTGGACATGGTCGCCGAGCCGGACCAGCACGGGACCGAGGGAGCGCCGCTGCTCGCCTCCGAGGCCGGCACCGTCAACCTCTCCTTCTGGCACGACAACGCGGGCAACGTCGTCCAGATCGACCACGGCGGCGGGTACTTCACCACCTACATCCACCTGGAGTCACGTTCGGTGGAGGTCGGCGACACCGTGGCGCAGGGAGCGGGCATCGGCTTCGTCGGCCGTACCGGCGCGGGTGCCAACGACCACCCGCACCTCCACTTCGAGCTGGGCATCGACGCCGACGGCGACGGACAGGCGTCCTGGGGCGCCGCCGGCTCCGAGCGTGTCAACGCCGTCTTCGACGGGGTCGAGTACGCGGGTGCGGCCCAGACCTGGCGGGACGTCGTCAGCAACAACTGCTGACCGACGGATCCCCTGCGCGCGGACGCCGGTCGACCACCCGTACGGGTCGGCCGGCGTCGCAGGTCCGGGCCGGATGGCGGCCCCGCGGGCCGGACATGCCCCGCATTCACCGTGTGAGGGTCGTTACATGCGTCACTGATGCGTTTGGGGAGCAAGCGGTTGGGCAGCGGCGCCATCTGGGTGGAATCAGGTCCGTACCAGGTTTGACCCAGGGCGTAATCATATAAGTCGGGCAGAACCGAGCAGAAAAGGGTCCGACTCAGCGACCCGCCGGCGGGGGTGGCGGGTCGTTTGTGCGTACGACTCGTGAGGTGGATGTGAGCAGACTCCAAGCCGAGCACCTGTACAAGGTGTTCGGTAAACATGTGGATCAGGCGGTGACCCGGCTCGAGGCCGGCGAGGACCGCGACGAACTCCGTAAGAGCGGCACCACAGCAGCCGTCATCGATGCGAGCTTCGAGGTCGAGCCGGGCGAGATATTCGTCGTGATGGGCCTGTCCGGCTCCGGCAAGTCCACGTTGCTGCGCCTGCTGAACGGACTGCTCGAGCCGACGTCCGGCGCGGTGCGGTTCGACGGCGAGGACGTGACGAAGCTGAGCCCGCCGGCGCTCCGCGAGGTTCGTGCCAAGAAGATCAGCATGGTCTTCCAGCACTTCGCCCTCTTTCCCCACCGCAGCGTTCTGGAGAACGCCGCGTACGGGCTCGAGGTGCAGGGCGTGGAGGCGCAGGAACGCCAGGAGCGCGCGACCGAGGCGCTGCGGCTGACCGGCCTGGAGGGCTGGGAGAAGTCCTGGCCCGACGAGCTCTCCGGCGGTATGCAGCAGCGTGTGGGCCTGGCCCGTGCGCTCGCCACCGACGCCGACCTGCTGCTGATGGACGAGGCGTTCTCCGCGCTCGACCCGCTGATCCGCCGCGACATGCAGGACCAGCTGCTCGAACTGCAGGAGACGCTGAAGAAGACCATCGTCTTCATCACCCACGACCTCAACGAGGCCATGCGTCTGGGCGACCGCATCGCGGTCATGAAGGACGGTCGCATCGTGCAGATCGGTACGCCGGAGGACATCCTCGTCCGCCCGGCCACCGACTACGTACGGCGCTTCGTCGAGGACGTCGACCGCACCAGGGTGCTGACCGCCGGCTCGATCATGGAGGAGCAGGCCGAAGGCGCCAAGCCCTTCAAGTCCGCGGTCAACGTGCCCGAGGACACCCCGGTCGCCGAGCTGTTCGCGCCCTTCGCGGGCGGCGGCGAGACCGTCGGTGTCACCGGCGACGGCGGGGATCTGATCGGCCGCATCGAGCGGGACCGACTGCTGACCGTCCTCGGCGAGGCGGTCGGCGATCCGGGCGCCGACGACGGCGAGAGCAAGAAGGTGGCGGCCGGTGCCTAGGATCGATCTCGGGTCGAGAGTCGAGTCGTTCATCGACTGGCTCCAGGCCAACCTCACCTGGTTGTTCGACGCGATCAGCGCCGTACTGACCAACTGCTTCGACGCGGTCAACACCGTGCTGAGCGCCCCCGAGCCGCTGATCATGGGCGGCATCCTCGCGGTCGTCACCCTCTGGCTGCGGGGCCTGCTCCCCGCCGTGCTGGCGATGCTGGGCTTCCTGGTCATCGACTCGGTCGGCCTGTGGGACAACGCGATGATGACGTTGTCCATGGTGCTCGTCTGCGCCCTGATCACGCTGCTCATCGCGGTACCGCTGGGCATCTGGGCCGCGAGCAGCAAGACCGTGTCGGCCGTCGTCCGGCCGGTGCTGGACTTCATGCAGACCATGCCGGCGATGATCTACCTGCTGCCCGGCGTCGTCTTCTTCGGTGTCGGTGTCACCCCGGGTCTGCTGGCCACGGTCATCTTCTCGATGCCCCCGGCCGTGCGCATGACCGAGCTGGGCATCCGGCAGGTCGACTCCGAGCTGGTGGAGGCCGCCGAGGCCTTCGGCACCACGCCCCGCAACACCCTTCGCAGGGTGCAGCTGCCGCTCGCACTGCCGACCATCATGGCCGGCGTCAACCAGGTCATCATGCTGGCGCTCTCGATGGTCGTCATCGCCGGTATGGCCGGTGCGTCCGGCCTCGGCGAGGACGTCTACAACGCGGTGACCCGCGTCGAGATCGGCTCCGGTTTCGAAGCCGGGCTGGCGGTCGTCATCCTCGCCATGTACCTCGACCGCATGACCGCGGCGCTGAACCTCCGCGTCTCGCCGCTCGGCCGTCGCAGCCTCGCCAAGGAGGCCGCGACCGCGAGCGGCTGGAAGCTGATGCACTACCGTCCCGGCACCGCCGTGGCCGGCGTCGGCGTCGTCGTGCTGGCGCTCGTCGCGGGCGGGATGAGCTTCGTCGGCGGCGACGAGGACGAGAAGACGGCCGGCGCCACCGACGTCGGCAAGGGCAAGCAGATCAAGATGGGCTACATCCCCTGGGACGAGGGCATCGCCTCCTCGTACCTGTGGAAGGAGGTCCTGGAGCAGCGCGGCTACAAGCCGACGATGCAGCAGCTGGACCCGGGCCCGATGTTCGCCGCACTCGCCAAGGGCGATCTGGACTTCCAGACCGACACCTGGCTGCCGACCACCCACGAGCAGTACTGGGAGAAGTACGGCGACAAGCTGGAGGACCTCGGCCAGTGGTACGGCCCCACCTCGCTCGAACTCGCGGTGCCCTCGTACATGGAGGGCATCAAGACCCTCGATGACCTCAAGAAGAACGAGGACAAGTTCGACAGCAAGATCATCGGTATTGAGGCGTCCGCCGGAATGATGGGCATCCTCAAGGACAAGGTGGTCAAGGAGTACGGGCTGGAGGACTGGAAGATCGTCTCCTCCTCGACGGCGTCGATGCTGGCCGAGCTGGACCGCTCGTACAAGCAGGAGAAGCCGATCGTCGCCACCCTGTGGTCGCCGCACTGGGCGTACAGCAAGTACGAGATGACCAAGCTCGAGGACACCAAGGGTGCCTGGGGCAAGGGCGACAAGATCCACACGGTCGCGCGCAAGGGCTTCAGCGAGGACGACCCGACGGTCTCCGGCTGGCTGAAGAACTTCAAGATGACCGAGAAGGACCTCACCGACCTCGAGAAGCTGATCACCGAGGCCGGCAAGGGCAAGGAGCAGGACGCGGTCAAGGAGTGGCTGGAGACCAAGCCCGACGACTACGTCGAGAAGATGGCTCCGGTCGGCGGCGGCGAGACCGCCGAGGGCAAGGACGCGGGCAAGCCCGTGAAGCTCGGCTACTTCCCGTGGGACGAGGCCATCGCCACCACCTGGCTGTGGCACAACATCCTCGAGGACCGCGGCTACAAGCCCTCGATCAAGCAGCTCGACCCGGGCCCGCTCTACACGGCGCTGGCCAGGGGCGACATGGACGTCCAGTTCGACGCCTGGCTGCCGACGACGCACAAGCAGTACATGGACAAGTACGGCGACAAGCTCACCGACGTGGGTCAGTGGTACGGCCCCACGACGCTCGAGCTGTCGGTGCCCTCGTACATGAAGGACGTCAAGTCCCTCGCGGACCTGAAGGACCACAAGGGCAAGTTCAAGGGCAAGATCATCGGCATCGAGTCCTCCGCCGGAATGATGGGCATCCTGAAGGACAAGGTCGTCAAGGAGTACGGCCTGGAGGACTGGGAGATCGTGTCCTCCTCGACCGGCACGATGCTCGCCGAGCTCGAACGCTCCATCAAGAAGAAGGAGCCGGTCGTGGTCACCCTGTGGTCCCCGCACTGGGCCTACGCGGAGCACGACCTGGTCAAGCTCGAGGACCCGAAGGGCGCCTGGGGCGAGGGCGACAACATCCACATCACCGGTAAGAAGTCCTTCGCCAAGGACCTCCCCGAGCTGAACAAGTGGCTGGAGAAGTTCAAGATGACCGAGAAGGAGCTCGCCGCACTGGAGGCCGAGATCCAGAACGGCGGCGCGGGCAAGGAAGAGGAGTCCGTCCGCAAGTGGATGGACGCCAACCCCGGCATCGTGGACCGGCTGGCTCCGGTCGACTGATCCGGCACCGTCCGCCTTCCGCGGGTTCCGCCGAGGCCCCGCTCCCACCGTCCCCGGACGGCAGGAGCGGGGCCTCGGCCTTTCCCGGGCCTGCGCCGGACCGGTCCGCCGGGACCCCGCCCTTGGCTCCGCGGTCCGGTCGGTTCGGGCCGTACGGTTCGGGCCGGTCGGCCGGAGTCCGTCGGCTTGGGCCCATCGGCCCGGGGACGGCTGGTCGGGAACGGTGGTCTGCGGTCGGGCTGCGGCGCGGGCGTTGCAAGGGGTGCGGCGAGGGGGCGCGTCGGCCGGGACGGGCGCGCGCGGCGGGTCAGGGTAGCGGCGCGGGCTGCGGCGGTGCTCAGCAGCCCCGCGTACGTCGGTGCCGCGCTCGGCGGGGTGCTGGGAGGGGGAGCTGTCGTCGCACAGGGCGCCGGGTGGCTGCCGTCGGCCGCGATCACGCCGGTGGCCGCCGGGCTCGCAGTGACGCTGCTCACCCTGCGCCGCACGGCTCGTTCCCGCGCGAGGGCCGAGGGGACGGCATCGGCGCCGGTCAGCGGCGAGGGCCGGCCGGGCTGAGCCGGTCGCGCGGGCCGAGCGGTACGGACAACGGCCCGACGCCGGTGTGCAGCGGGCCGCTCGACGGGTGAGGCTTGGGTCATGCGTGGTGATCTGGAAGCGCTGGTGGACCTGGTGGCCGGCGGGGCGGGGCCCTCGGCGGTCGTGGACTGGCTGCGGGAGGCGGTCGACTGCGAGGCCGTACTGGCGACCGGGGCGCAACCCCCGTCCGCGGCCCCCGGCAGCCCCGGAACCCTCGAACTCGTCACCCTGATCTCCGGCCACACCGACCGTACGCGGCACGTGCCCGGCGACGACTGGCACGTACTGGTGGTCCCGGTGGGCGCGACGTCGCCCAGGCCGCTCCTGTGGGCCTGGCGAGAACTCCCCTGGGGCGACGAGGACTGGCGGACCGTCGAACGGACCGCAGGCGTCGCCGCGACGCTGACGGCGGCGGCCCGGGCCGCGATCGGCGACGCCGCGACCATGGCGGCACGCATCTCCGCACTCCAGGCACTGATGGCCGGCGACATGGTGCGCGCCTCCCGTGCGCTCGCCCCGCTGACGCCGCAACTCGTCCCGGCCGGCGCCGGGCAGATCGCGATCCTGGAGGTGCCGCCGGGTGCCGACCGCCGGGCCGCGGCCCGTGAACTCGACCAACACCTCGCCTCCCGCGGTGCGTTGGTCGTGGTCTGCCCGGTCGACGACCGGCAGGTCATCATCGTCAGCCCCGGCCGCCACCTGATCGAGGACCTCACCCCGGTGATGGGGGACGGAAGGGTCGCGGGCGTCTCGTCGATCAGCCCCTGGCAGCGCACGGCCGCCGCCTACCGCGCCGCTTCCGAGGCGCTGGCCGCCGTGCGCGGCACCCCGGCGAAGATCTCCCGGCACGACGGGCGCGCCCCGCTCGCCGATCTGCTGCACGCCGACGCCCGCATCTGGGCCGACCTCGTCCTCCAGCCGCTGTCCATCCTCAGCCCCGCCGACCGCGAGGACCTGCTGGGGATGGCGCGCGAGGTGACCTGGTGGGGAGAGTCGGCAGCGGCCGAACTGGTGGGCTGGCACCCGTCCTCGCTGCGCCGCCACACCGACCGCCTCGCCAACCTCATCGGCCACGACCGCCGTCAGCTGTGGCCGAGCATCGCGCTCCACCTGGCCGTACACCTCTCCGCGCTGCCGCCGCCCCCCGACCGTTCGCACCGGCCCAGCCTCGCCGACATCCTGCACGTCTCCGCGATCACCGACTGGGCCCACCAGGTCGTCGACCCCTTCCCCGACCAGGTGCGCGAGGCCGTGACCGCGTGGCTGCGCTCGGGCACGGACGCGGAGGCCGCCTGCCGCGAACTCGGCATCGCCCGCGCCACCCTCTACCGGCGACTGGAACGCGCACGCGACCTCAGCCACCTGGAGATCACCCGCTACCCGGGCGCCACCATCGAGCTCGCGGTCGCTCTCTATGTCCTCGGACACCTGCCCATGGGTACGGTGCCAGACCTGGCGGACCGTCGACTGACGCCGGTCCGGGGAGGGGAGCACATGGAGATCGACACCGCCCGCCCGCACCCCGCACGGGTGTACAACTACCTCTGCGGCGGCGACACCAACTACCGCCCCGACCGCGAACAGGCCCTGCGGATGCTGGAGTACGACCCCAACGCCTCCGCCGCGGCGCAGGCCAACCGGGCGTTCCTGATCCGCGCGATGGAGCAGGTCGCGGCCCACGGCGTCACCCAGGTGCTGGACCTCGGCTCCGGCATCCCGATGGCGCCCCACCCGCACGAGGTGCTGCTGCGCACCCGGCCGGACAGCCGCGTCGTCTACATCGACAACGACCCGATCGTCCTCGCCCACGCCGAGGACCTGCTCAGCGGCGCCCCCGCCGGCCAGGTCACCTACGTGCAGGCGGACGTCGGCATCGGCGGGCCGGAACTGCTCGAACTGCCCGAGGTGCGGCAGACGTTGGACCTCAGCAGGCCCGTCTGCCTCTCGGCCGTCGCGCTGCTCCACTTCCTGCCCGGCGAGCCCGGACCGGCACTGGTGCGCGACATACTCGACCGCCTCGCACCCGGCAGCATGCTCGTCCTCTCCCATCTGACCGCCGACTTCGCGCCCGAGCTCGTCGCGTCCGGCGTCGAGCAGTACTCGCGGAACGTCGCACCGCTGTGCACCCGCAGCTACAGCGAGGTCAAGGCGATCTTCGAAGGGCTGGAGATGCTCTCACCGGGCATCGTGCCCGCGCCCGAATGGCGCCCCGGCGCCGACGACACCCGCCCCGCCCGGGAACAGGCCAACTGCTGGGCCGGCGTCGGCCGCACCGTCTGAGCCCGTGGGCCCGGCCCCGTACCGGCGCTTGTGTGTGCGGGTCTGTCCGTGCAGGCGACCGCCCGCGCGTGCGTCCATCGGTCTGCTCGTCGCTCTGTACGGCAGCGGTGGGCGGCGGTCGTACGGGGGCGCGGTCGGCGCGCTCGTCGGCGGTGCGTCCGGCCCTGCCCGGGACCCCGCCCCGCCCCGCACACGACGCGCGGGCCGGGCTGTCGAACCGGCCGAACTGGCGTGCGATAGCGCGTGGTTCGGCGTGGATCCGAGCGCAGGGCCGAGCGTGCGTGCGTGGGGGGTGCGGCTTTGGGCCCGGAGCTTGAGATGCGGAGCCGGCACCGGCGGTTGCTGACCGAAGTGCCCCGGTAGCGCACTGTTCGCGTGGGGCTGCGCGGGAAGTCTCACCGCTGTTGCGTCGGTTGTCTCACGCACCATCACCTCCGAAACGGGAGAGTGATCGGGGCACAACTGCGAGCGAACAGACGAAGGACAGGCGACGTTCACGGCGTACGGAGCCGGCCACGGGGGGCCGGACGACCTCGCCGCGAACAGCGCCGAGGGGGCGGGACCACGGCCGTGCACACGGCCAACGTTCGGAGCGATCGGTCATGGCCTGGGGGACGGCACATGACCCGGGGGAGGCGCTCCGATCCCTCGCACTTTCGACGTTCGCAGCGGCCGACCCGGGATCCGGGTCGGCCGGCAGCAGTGTGCCCGGGCCTGTGCCCGCTCGGACGTGGGGGAGAGCGGGCGCAGGCGGGTCCACCTCCCGCGGGAGGGCACGGCCGCTACGGCCGTCTCGACACCGCCCGCGCCGGCCGCGTTCTCCGACGCAGCCGCGTCAGCTGCCGTCCGTGTCCTGCGCCGCATCCGGTCCTCGGGCGTTCTCTCCTGTGCCCGAACCCATCGGCGCGACTGTGTCCTCCGCGAGTCCGTGTCCTGTGCGTGTCCGGTCGTCCGCGCGTCCGATCCTCCGCGAGTCCGTGTCCTCCGGCGGCCGGGCGGGCGGCGGAGGCTCGTTCGACCTGCGGGGCTTGCTGCCACGGGCCTGCGTACCGGGGGAGATCAACTCCCGCGGTACGCAGGCCCGTTGGCGAGCCACCGGTGCTCAGCGCTCGTCGCTCAGCTCTCCGCCGACGGCTTCTGCTTGAGCTCGTCGACCACGGCCCGGGCGGTGGTCGCGCTGGTGAAGGTGGGTCTGTGCACTTGGTGTGGCGACGACGGCGACCCGTCATCACTCGGCGCGTGGCAACGCCCGCACATCGGTGCTGGTGAAGCTCTCGCCTTCTGGCCAAATGACTGCACACGCCTGCGCCTTGGCGAGGTCCAAGAGGTCTTGCCGTGGCTCTGAAGGCAGCAGAATCGCTCGAACTCCGTGATCTACGAATCTGCCGTAGTCGGCCAGCTGCCCTATGGCCATGCGTACGTTCTCGCGGGTGACGCTCCCCTTGGCTTCGACGAGCAGCCCGAGGTCGTTGACATAGACATCGGTGAAGAGCGGGCGCGTTTCGCCAGGAGGTCGGATCGTCTGGCGGTTGCAGCGGTGGCCCTGCTGGTTCAGGAAACTGGTGAAATCCTCGATGAGTCGCCGCTCCCTACGCTGCGCCTCGTAGACCTCTCCGCTTGGGCTGACGAATGTGCTCTCTGTCTCATGGCGTTCAAGCGGCAGCTGCTTGACTTGCTCCGGATGACCCTCAAGGAACTGGCCCAGGCTGGTAGTTGGTGCCTGTGGGGAGGTGTCGACCGGCAGGAGTCTAAAGATGATGACTCGACGGAGCGGGCCACCTTCAGTCTCTGGTGCGTCCGCGGTGTACCAAGGGTTGTCGGTATCGATGACGAACTCACCCTGGTAAGTGACGGTGCCCCTGGCGCCCTTGAATACGCGAAGCGCACGCTGGTCGGAGCGGTGGTTCAGGATCGCAGCGTTGCCAGATTTCATGGACTGGTCGCCACGCTGTCCTTCGCCGCTGTAGTGAAACGAGCTATCGGGCATCCAGCCGTCGTAGTACCCATGCTGTTCGCCGGCGGCAGGGTCAGTGAAGACGAAGACGTGAGGAGTCTTCGCAGATGGTCCGATACCGCCTTGCGTACGCCCCCCGTAGGTGCGGTGCAGCTTCTTGCGTTCGATCTCGTCACCGGGACGCAGTGTCCACGGGACCTCTGCCGCAGCCGCTTCGCTCATGTCTCCCCCTACTCCGACGTGGTGCCCTACCTCAGGCAATGTGATCTTCCCACGCGCAAGTATGACTATTAAGTAGGTGGGGGCGTGAGTGCTACCTAGCTTGCCTGGGAGTAAGTACCTAAGCCGGGCAACGGAGTTAGCCAATAGGGAAACAACCTCAGTGCTATGCGGCGAACTAGGTAGGCATGGTGGTGGAGCTAGCCTCGATCTTTCGTGATGGTCTGTCGATTTCTTCGGTGGACCGTTTCGGTTGTCCAGGCCGGTTGTGGGCAGGGCAGCGGCCCGGCTGTCGCGTCGGGTGGGCGCCGGGTTCCACGTCTCCGGCGGGTTCTTCAGGTTCGTAGGGGCGGGAACTGGCTGGTCAGCCGGGGTTCGGGAGGGCTTCGAGTCGCTGGAGTGCGCCTGTGATGATGTCGTTCCAGGGCCAGTGGCGGGCGAATCTCAGGTGTTGTCGGCGGGCGGTGGTGACGAGTTGGGCGGCGGCGGAGAACAGGCGGAGTCGTAGGCGGCGGGGTTCCCAGAGCCGGGCTTTGCCGGTGAGGGCGAGCATCGGCATCCAGGCCAGCAGTTCGAGTGCGAGCTGGACGATCTCCAGCCGGATCCGGTTCTGCGCGACCTCGGGGGGCAGGTTGCGCAGACCGGTGGCGCGGGCGGCCCGGATGCGGTCCTTGGCGCGGGCTCGTCGGCGGTGCCGCAGCTCCAGATCAGCGATCGGAGTGCTGGTGGTGTTGGTGGCGAAGCAGGTGAGCCGCAGTCCGTCGGTACCGGTCAGACGCAACTGGGCTCCGGGGTGGGGTCGTTCCTTGCGGACGATCAGCCGCATCGCCTTCGGCCAACCGCCTGATGGTCGTGCCGACGGAGTAGGACAGCCAGCGGCCGCGCTGGGCCAGCCAGGCCACGAACTCGTGGGTGCCGCCGGCGGAGTTAGTACAGGTCAGCGTGGATCGTCCGCGTCGGTGCTTCTTCGGCAGTTGGGCCAGTGCCAGTCGAGTCGTTCGATGTGGTCGGTCGCGGTGTTGCTGCCCGCGTTCCCGGGAGTGGTGGCCGAAGGTCTTCTTCCACGTCGCGGTGGCGTCCTGCTTCTCCGAGTGCGCCAGGACCAGGACTCCGTCCAGATCAACGATTACCTGCCCGGTCGCGTCGGGTGCCGCCCGGCCAGCCAACTTCCAGACCCGCTCGCGGACTTCGGCCCGCGCAGAAAGTATCGCTGTCAAGCCTTCGGCCTGGCCGCGGCCAAGGCATCGATCAGCCGAGAGACGGTCGGATCAGAGGCCACCGGACCGAACACGCCGGGCTCGGCTCGCAGCAAGCCCACGTCCGCGAGGCCAGTCACCGCCCAGCGCGACCGCAAGAGCCACGCCCAGCAGGATCCTGCCCGGATCGTGCATCGCACGAAGACGCCGCCACGGCGCCAATGCCGCCGACATCGCCGATCCAGCCCGGACTTACAGATCGTCTCGACCAGCAGCACAACACCGGCCTGCGAGACCACCCCACGACCGCCGCCCTCGACGCGGACACGCGGATAGGACCCGATACGCTTCTTCACCTGGAGAGTGCTTCTTTCATGCGACGACTTGGACCCTAGACAAGTCCCATCGTTGCAGGTCAGGGGCACTCTCCACGTTTATGATCACCCACCGAACACCCCGCCACGCGGAAGCGCGAGGCTAAGGCCGGTCGCCCAGCCGACTGGCGGGCTGGGCTACCTCGCGCCACCTTGCCGTTACCACGGCTGCGCTAGAAGGCTGCCAAAGCCCCTAACGCTCCACAGGCTAGCCAGCAGCACGGCGAACGTAGCTCAGCCGGAGGACTTGTGGCGTTGGCGGGTGAGGTGGATGGCGGCGGCGAGGGTGAGGGCGAGGAAGAAGAGGGCGGAGACGCCGAAGACCACGGCGAATACGGCGGCCCCGCCACCGCTGACGTCCTGGTCCCGGGCGGCGACACTGGGGTCGTCGGCCTGGTGGCGGACGGTCAGCCGGGTGCCGACGGACCGCTTGCCGCCGCCGCTGCCGACGGGCAGGTCCGCGATCACCGTTCGTCCGTCGGCCTCGAAGCGGACCCGGCAGTTGCCGATCATGCAGGACCCCGCGGTGTGCAGCGTCGCTTCGGTTTGTTCGCCATTCTGGAGCGAGCGCAGATGTTGGGCGGCTGGGTACATGACCAGCAACGAGAGGCTGCCCAGCAGGAGCGTGAGCACCAGGGAGAAGATTAGCGACGCACGCGGTCCGAGTCCGCCGGTCGCGGCGGTCCGGGCGCGGTGGGCGGCGATGACGGTGTGTGCTGTGTGGATCGTGTCTGCTGTGCTGTCGGCTTTGGGGCCGGCCTTGTCTGCGGCGCTTGGAGTGGAGCTGCTTGGGCCGGTGGTGGCCGAGTCGGGTCTGTCGGTGTCGCCCATGTTGATGCTGCCCCGTTCGTTCTGCGGGTGGGTGGGCTGCATTCTCCTGCGGTCACGCCATTTACCCGCTTTGCGGGCCAGTTCAGGCGGTCGTCGGGAACGGTCGTACGGGTGTACGCCCTTGCGGCAGTGCGCACGGCGCAGGGGCGCAGGGCGGCGGTGGAGGTGAGGCGGTCAGGGGTCAGGGGTCAGAGGTGTGGAGGTCGGGGCTGCCGAGGGTGGTGGTGACCAGGAGGTCGGCCGGCACCGCCAGCGTAGCCGCGCGGCCCGCCGATGCCCGTGCCGTACGAGGGCCCTGCCGACCGAGCGCGAACTCGTGCTGTATCGCGCCGATACGTGCGCCACGCTCGCAACAGCCCGCGGTACCCGTGGATTTGACAGGTCGGGAGCAACCGGCCCCGGGTCGCACCGACTTGAACCACCATTCACCAAGTCGGGGGCGCGACACGTCACTTGCGCAAGACCCACGCAACTCGCCCTGACAACACGGGAGTCCACGTCCGCGCCGCTCCTCAACTCTGGTCCGCGAGCCCTGCACCCCACCCCGTCCGCGACCTCCGTCCGCTGATCCGCCCTCCCGATCCGACCCCGGCGCGTGGCCCGCGGGCCACGCGCCGGGGTGCGGGGCCGGGGCGTCAACTGCGCCCCGGCGCCGCACAGTCGGAGGGGGGCTAGCCGGAGAGCTCGCCGCGGACGATGCGTGCCGCGGCGACCAGGTTCTCCAGCGACGCCCGCGTCTCCGGCCAACCGCGGGTCTTCAGACCGCAGTCCGGGTTGACCCAGAGCCGTTCGGCGGGGATGGCCCGGAGGCCGGTGCGCAGCAGTTCGGCTGCCTCCTCGGTGCTCGGCACCCGGGGGGAGTGGATGTCGTAGACACCGGGGCCGGCCTCGCGCGGGTACCCGTGGGCGGCCAGCTCCCTGGCGACCTGCATGTGCGAACGTGCGGCCTCCAGGCTGATGACGTCCGCGTCGAGGTCGTCGATGGCCTGCACGATGTCGCCGAACTCCGCGTAGCACATGTGCGTGTGGATCTGGGTGTCCGGCCGTACGCCGGCGGTGGTGATCCGGAAGGACTCGGTCGCCCAGTCCAGATAGGCCGGGTGGTCGGCAGCCCGCAGCGGCAGGGTCTCGCGCAGCGCGGGCTCATCCACCTGGATCACCGAAGTGCCCGCCGCCTCCAGGTCGTTCACCTCGTCGCGCAGGGCGAGCGCGACCTGGCGGGCGGTGTCGCCGAGCGGCTGGTCGTCGCGGACGAAGGACCAGGCGAGCATGGTGACGGGCCCGGTGAGCATGCCCTTGACCGGGCGGTCGGTCAGGGACTGGGCGTACGACGTCCAGCGCACCGTCATCGGCTCGGGGCGGGAGATGTCGCCGGCCAGGATCGGCGGACGGACGTAACGGGTGCCGTAGGACTGCACCCAGCCGTGCTGGGTGGCCAGACAGCCCCTCAGCTGCTCGGCGAAGTACTGCACCATGTCATTGCGTTCGGGCTCGCCGTGCACCAGGACGTCGATCCCGGCCTTCTCCTGGAAGGAGACGACCTCCTGGATCTCCGTGCTGATGCGCTCCTCGTACCCGGCGACGTCGATGCGGCCGGCGCGCAGGTCGGCGCGGGCCGTGCGCAGCTCCGAGGTCTGCGGGAACGAGCCGATGGTCGTCGACGGCAGCAGCGGAAGCCCGAGGTGGGAGCGCTGCGCGCCGGCCCGCTCGCCGTATGCCTGGGCGCGACGCGTGTCGGCCTCGGTCACCGCGGCGGCCCGTGCGCGTACGGCCGGGTCCCGGGTGATGGGGGAGCTCTCGCGCGAGGCGAGGTCGGCCCGGTTGGCCGCGAGTTCGGCGGCGATGGTGTCGGTTCCCTGCGAGAGCCCCTTGGCGAGGGTGACGATCTCGCGGGTCTTCTGCTTCGCGAACGCGAGCCAGCGCAGGATCTGCGGCTCGATGTCGCGTTCGGCCGCCGTGTCCAGGGGGACGTGCAGCAGCGAGCAGGACGCGGCGACGTCGACCCGTTCGGCCAGGCCCAGCAGGGTGCCGAGTGTGGAGAGGGACGCGGTGAGGTCGTTCGCCCAGATGTTGCGGCCGTTGACCACACCTGCGACCAGCCGCTTGCCCGGCAGGCCGCCGACCGCGGCGAGGTCCTCCAGGTTGGCGGCTGCGGCCTCGGTGAAGTCCAGCGCCAGACCGTCGACCGGTGCCTTGGCCAGCACGGGGAGCGCGTCGCCGAGCCGGTCGAAGTAGGAGGCGACGAGCAGCTTGGGGCGGTCGCTCAGCGCGCCCAGGTCCCGGTAGGCGCGGGCAGCCGCGTTCAACTCGGCCGGGGTGCGGTCCTGCACCAGGGCGGGCTCGTCCAGCTGAACCCATTCGGCGCCGGCGGCCCGCAGATCGGCCAGTACCTCCGCGTACACCGGCAGCAGCCGGTCGAGCAGCGTCAGCGGATCGAAGTCGGCGGCGACTCCGGGCGCCGGCTTGGCGAGGAGCAGGTACGTGACGGGGCCGACCAGTACGGGCCGCGGGGAGAGCCCGAGGCCGAGCGCCTCCTTCAACTCGCCGACCTGCTTGGCGGAGTCGGCGGAGAAGACGGTGTCCGGGCCCAACTCGGGTACCAGGTAGTGGTAGTTGGTGTCGAACCACTTGGTCATCTCCAGCGGAGCGACCTGCTGGGTGCCGCGCGCCATGGCGAAGAACCCGTCCAGGGCGTCCGCCCCGACGGCCGCACGGTGGCGGTCCGGCACTGCCCCGACCATCACGGAGGTGTCGAGCACGTGGTCGTAGTAGGAGAAGTCGCCGGTGGGGACTTCGGTGACGCCGGCCTCGGCCAGCTGCTTCCAGTGGGTGCGGCGCAGTTCGCCGGCGGTCTCCCGGAGGGCGTCGGCGGTGACCCGGCCCTTCCAGTAACCTTCGATCGCCTTCTTGAGTTCCCGGTTCTGGCCCTGACGGGGGTAGCCGTACACGGTGGCCCGTGCTGCCGCGGCTGCGGACTTCGATGTCACGGAGATCTCCTTCGCGAGATGAATCCCTGAGATCCCGGGACGGGACGAGAACGCGAAGGTGGACACAACGGCGACCAGGGGCGCCGCGAACGCGTGCGCCGGTCCGACCGATGTGTACGCCGACCCGCCCTCGAGGTCACCGGGACTCCGCACGCGATCGTTCACGCGCGGGCAGTGGCAGGTCTTCGGACTCGCGGGCACGTCCTGAAAACGTTCAGGACTCCTAGTGGCCGTCGCTTCCCGGATCCTTCCCGGACCCAGTGCACATGACGGCGGTCGTTCCCGCTCACCGCTGCGGGGCAGTCCCGGATTCCCACCGGGTTCCCTCTTGCGACGCTCCTGTCTGGCGGACAGGGCGAACCAGCTGCTGTCGGCAGCCTACGGGCCCCCGCCCGATCGGGAGAGGCCCGTCCGCGATCCGGAAAGTGACCCGCGTCACGCACCGCGTGCCGGGCGGTGCGGCGCGGGCTGCGGCGCGGGTTGCGGCGCGCGGGTACGGCGCGCGGGTACGGTCCGGCGCCGGGCCGCGGCGGGTCCGCGGGTCGTACGCACGGCGGGTCCGCGGGTCGTACGCAGGACAGTTCCGGGGGCGTACCCGCGACGGTTTCCGGGGCCGTACCCGCGCCGTAACGGCGTCGAGTCCGCGCCGCCTCCAGGGACGTACAGCGACGAGTTCCGGCCGTGCGTGCGGTGCCCGGTCCGGACCTGTGCACGGAGGCCGGTCGGCCGTGTGCGGCGGGCAGTTGGCCAGGTGGTCGGCCGGACAGGAGCCTGGAGGGAGGGCAGTGGAGATCCTCTCGGGGCCCTCGCCGGCGGCTTGATATCGACGGTGTTTCACCAGGGCCCGTGTTCTGCTGGAGATCAGACCGATGCAACAGCCACCGGTCGCTCGCCCACCTTGCCCCGTCCTCGTCGCGCTCCGCCGCCGTCGCCAGGCGGCGGCCGACGACGTCGCGGCGAAGAAAGGCTGAACCTTGCAGACTTCGACCTCGAGCGAGATCACGCTGGACGTCAACGGCGAAGAACACGCGCTCTCCGTCGACCACCGCACCACCCTGCTCGACGCACTGCGCGAGCGCCTCGACCTCACCGGCAGCAAGAAGGGCTGCGACCACGGGCAGTGCGGCGCCTGCACCGTGCTCGTGGACGGGCGACGCACCGTCGCCTGCCTGCAGTTCGCGGTGGCCGCCGAGGGACGCGAGATCACCACCGTGGAGGGGCTCGCGCCGGAGGGCGGGGCGCTCCACCCGGTGCAGCAGGCCTTCCTCGACCTCGACGGCTACCAGTGCGGGTACTGCACCCCCGGGCAGATCTGCTCCGCCGTCGCCGTGATCGAGGAGCACGCGGCCGGCTGGCCCAGCGCCGCGACCGACGACGTACGTCCGGAGTCGGGCGCGTCGTCGCTCACTCCGGAGGAGATTCGTGAGCGGATGAGCGGCAACCTGTGCCGGTGCGGGGCCTATGTCTCCATCGTCGAGGCCGTCGCCCGCGCCGCGGACGAGCGTGCCGCGGACGAACGCGGCGCCGCAGCGAGCACCGAGGAGGCCGCGGTATGAGGGAGTTCGGATACCGCCGTGCCTCCGACGTCGCCGGAGCCGTGGCCCTGCTGGACGCCGATCCCGAGGCACGCTTCCTCGGCGGCGGCACCAACCTCGTAGACCTGATGAAGACCGGCGTGGAGCGCCCCGCCCAACTGGTCGACGTGCGCGCCCTTCCGCTGGACGGGATCGAGGTGTCCGAGAGCGGCGCGGCGCGCATCGGCGCGACCGTCACCAACAGCGACCTCGCCGTCCACTCGGAGATCCGCCGGCGTTGGCCCGCGCTCGCCCAGGCCGTACTGGCGGGCGCCTCGGGCCAGTTGCGCAACATGGCCACCGTCGGGGGGAACCTGCTCCAGCGCACCCGCTGCGGCTACTTCGCCGACGTCAGCGGGCCGTGCAACAAGCGGGTGCCGGGCAGCGGTTGCCCGGCCGTGGAGGGCGAGCACCACAACCACGCCATCCTGGATGCCACCGACCACTGCGTCTCCGTCCACCCCTCCGACATGGGCGTCGCACTCGCCGCCTTCGACGCGGTGGTCGAGTACGAGACCGCGGCAGGCACCGGCGAACTGCCGCTGGCCGACTTCTATCTGCCCGTCGGCGACACCCCGCACCTGGAGACCGCGCTGCCGCCCGGCGCGCTGATCACCGCGGTCACGCTGCCGCCTGCTCCGGTCGCCGCGCACTCCCGGTACCGCAAGGTGCGCGAACGCGCCTCGTACGCCTTCGCGTTGGGCTCTTTGACCGCAGCGCTCGAAGTGCGGGAGGGCACCGTTGCCGACGTACGGCTGGCCTGGGGCGCAGTCGCCTCCCGCCCCTGGCGTGCCCGCGCCGCCGAGGAGGTGCTGCTCGGCGCCCCGGCCGCCGCCGCGACCTTCGCCGCCGCCGCGGACGCCGAGCTCGCCGCCGCCCGGCCGCTGACGCACAACGCGTGGAAGGTGACGCTGCTGCGCAACCTCACCGTGGCCGTCCTCTCCGAGCTCGCCGCCGACGCCACCGGCCCCGCCGCCGACAGAGCCGCCGGGCCAGCCGCCGGACCAGCCACCGGACCTGCCGGAGGAGAGACCCGATGACGACCACCCCGACCGGTACCGAGTCCGCCACCGCGCGGCGCGCCGTCGGCACCGCGCACCCGCGCGTCGAGGGCTACGAGAAGGTCACCGGCACCGCCCGGTACGCCGGCGAGATCCCGTTCGTCGATCTCGCCCACGGTGCGCTGGTGCTCTCCACGGTCGCCCACGGGCGGATCGTCTCCGTCGACGAGGCCGGCGCGCTGCGGATGCCGGGCGTGCTCGCCGTCCTCCACCACGGGAACGCGCCCCGGATCGAGACCGAGTACGTCGGCTTCCTCGGCGCCCCCGACCCGACCACCGCGGTCTTCCAGCACGACCGGGTGCCCACCAGGGGGTGGCCGGTGGCGCTCGTCGTCGCGGAGACCCCGGAGCAGGCGGCCGAGGCCGCGGCGTCCCTGGAGGTGACGTACCGGGAGGAGCCGCACGACACCGCCTTCCGCCCCGACCACCCCGACGCGTACTACCCCGGCAGCACCATCGTCGGCCCGCCGGTCTCGGAGCGGGGCGACCAGTCGGCCGCGCTGGCCGCCTCCGCCTTCGTGGTCGACGAGCTGTACGAGACCGCGGAGATGCACCACAGCGCGATGGAGCCGCACGCCGCCACCGCCCGCTGGAACGGCGGCCGGCTGGAGATCGTCGACTCCAACCAGGGCACAGTGTGGGTCGCCAGTGAGCTGGCGAAGCTGTTCTCCCTCGACCTGTCCGCGATCCGGGTCCGCTCCGAGCACGTCGGCGGCGGTTTCGGCAGCAAGGGCTGCCGCGCCCACCAGGTGGCAGCGGTGATGGCCACCACCCAACTCCGGCGCCCGGTACGGGTGGTGATGACGCGTCGGCAGACCTTCAGCCTGGCAGGCCACCGGGCACCCACCGCCCAGCGCGTCCGGCTCGGGGCGGACGCCGGGGGCAGGCTGCTCGCCCTCGACCACGAGTCGCTGAACCAGACCGCCACCGGGTACGAGTGGGTGGAGCCCGCCGCGCTGCCGGCCCGCACCATGTACAACGCGCAGGCCCACCGCACCGCGCACCGGCTCGTACGGTTGAACGTCCCCAGCCCCACTGCCATGCGCGCGCCCGGCGAGGCACCCGGCTCGTTCGCCCTGGAGTCGGCGATGGACGAGCTGGCCGAGCGCTGCGGCATCGACCCCGTGGAGCTGCGGGTGCGCAACGACACGCAGGTGGCGCCCGGTTCGGGCAAGCCGTTCACCGCGCGCCGGCTGGTCGGCTGTCTGCGCGAGGGCGCCCGCCGGTTCGGCTGGGAGCAGCGCACGCCCCGGTCGGGCTCGACTCGTGAGGGGCGGTGGCTGATCGGTACCGGCGTCGCCTGCGCGTCCTTCTCCGCCAGGGCGATGCCCACCACCGCCGCGATCACCGCGCACCCCGACGGCACGTACACCGTGCACGTCAACGCCGCCGACATCGGCACCGGAGCCCGTACGGCGCTCACCCTCGTCGCCGCCGACGAGTTGGGGACCGACACCGCACACGTACGGGTGCGCCTCGGCGACAGCGACCTCGGCCCGGCCGGTATCGCGGGCGGTTCGACCGGCACCCGCTCCTGGGCCTGGGCGGTCAACCTGGCCGCCCGCGAGCTGCGCGAACGGCTGGCGCTCGGCGCCGACATCCCGCCGCAGGGCATCACCGTCCGCTCCGACACCACCGAGGCCGTCAAGGCCCTCGGGCACCACGAGCGGCACTCCTTCGGCGCCCAGTTCGCCGAGGTCGCGGTCGACCCGGACACCGGCGAGGTCCGCGTCCGACGGATGCTCGGCGTCTTCGCCGCCGGCCAGATCGTCAACCCGCTCACCGCCCGCAACCAGCTGGTCGGTGGCATGACCTGGGGCATCTCGATGGCGCTGCACGAGGAAGCCGTGCGGGACGCGCGCACCGGCGGCCACTACAGCCCCGACCTCGCCGGCTACCACGTCGCCGCGAACGCGGACGTCCCGCGGGTCGAGGCGTACTGGATCGACGACCCCGACCCCGAGGACCCGGTCGGCATCAAGGGGATCGGCGAGATCGGCACCGTCGGCGCCGCCGCGGCCGTGACCAACGCCGTATGGCACGCGACCGGCGTACGGCAGCGGTCGCTGCCCGTCCGACCGGACCGCGTCCTGGCGGGTGGGGCGGGTCCCACCGGTGCTTGACCTCGCGGGGGAGCTGGCCCGATGGGCGGCGCAGGGGCGCGAGTTCGCTGTCGCGACGGTGGTCTCCGTCAGCGGCAGCGCCCCGCGCGGCCCGGGCGCCGCCCTCGCCGTCGACCGGGCCGGCACCGTCGTCGGCTCGGTCTCCGGCGGCTGCGTGGAGGGCGCCGTGTACGAGCTGTGCCTGGCGGCGACGGAGAGCGGCGACAGCGTCGTCGAGACGTTCGGCTACAGCGACGAGGACGCCTTCGCCGTCGGCCTCACCTGCGGCGGCGTGCTCGACGTGCTGATCACACCGGTGCCCGCAGGGGCGCCGCAGCGGGAGGTGCTGGCCGCGGCGTGGTCGGCGGCCGGGCAGGGCGACCCGGTCGCCCTCGCCCGGGTGGTGCGCGGCCCGGCCGAACTGCTGGGGCGCGCGCTGACGTTGACGCCCGACGGTGCCGCCGCCGGCACGCTCGGCGGCACCCCGCAGCTGGACCGTACGGCCGCCGGGGAGGCACGGGCGCTGCTGGACGCCGGCCGCACCGCCGCGGTCGAGCTGTCCGAGGACGGCTCGCGCTGCCCCGGCGGCGTCACCGTGCTGGTGGAGACGCGGACGCCACCGCCCCGCATGATCGTCTTCGGTGCGGTGGACTTCGCCTCCGCACTGGTACGGGCCGGCCGGTTCCTCGGGTACCGCGTGACGGTCTGCGACGCGCGCCCCGTGTTCGCCACCCCGGCCCGCTTCCCCGAGGCGGACGAAGTCGTCGTCGACTGGCCGCACCACTATCTGCGCGGCACCGAGACCGACGCCCGCACCGTGCTCTGCGTCCTCACGCACGACGCCAAGTTCGACGTGCCGCTGCTCGCCGAGGCGCTGCGACTGCCGGTCGCCTTCGTCGGCGCGATGGGCTCCCGCCGCACCCACGCCGACCGCGACCGCCGACTGCGCGATGCCGGGCTCACCGAGGACGAACTCGCCCGGCTGCGTTCGCCCATCGGCCTCGACCTGGGCGCCCGCACCCCGGAGGAGACGGCCCTGTCCATCGCGGCGGAGATCGTCGCCGCACGCCGCGGTGGCACCGGCACTCCCCTCACCGGCGGCAAGGACCCCATCCACCCCGACAACGACACCGCCGCCTGAAGCTCGGCATCGGCAACCGCGCCACCCGCCCGGTGTTCACTGCGATCCGGTGAGCACCAGGGCGAGTGCGGTGAGCAGGACCGCGATGTCGAGGTTGAGTGCGCGGTGCTCCCACAGAACCGCCGCGAACTCGCGGATGGTCGCGCTCGGCCAGTAGTAGCGGGCCGTCGGCGAGCCCAGGACCTGGCCGTTCACCCCGGCCGCACGCGCGGTCATGGCCGCCCGGAACGCGTGGAAGTTGTTGGTGACGACCACACAGAGGTAGCCGGGATCGTCCCGCTCCATCAGCGCCCGGCTGAAGCGCAGGTTCTCGTCCGTCGTACGCGACCGGCCCTCTTCCTGCACGTGCGCGGCCGGCGCGCCGTTGGCCACCAGCCAGCGCGCCATGGCGCTGCTCTCCGGCAGCAGCTCGTCCGCCCCCTGGCCCCCCGAGGTCAGCAGTACCGGTGCGCGTCCGCCGCGGCCGATCTGCCGGTCGTGGACCTCCAGGCCGCGGCGCAGCCGGGAGGCCAGCAGCGGCGGCACTCGCTCACCGCCGATCAGCCCCGAGCCCAGCACCACCACGAAGTCCACATCCCCCCCGGACCCGGTTGCGCCCGTACAGGTAGGCGTAGCCGAGGAAGCAGGCGAAGAGGAAGAACACGTAGGCGCTCAGCAGGACGACGACGCCGAGCGTCAACTCCACGATCCTGTTCGTGTTGTCGAGGAAGAGCAGCAGAAAGAGCAGCACGGTGACGACGGAGATGCCCAGGGCGAGCGAGAGCAGGTTGGCCGGCCGGTGGCCCTCCTTGCGGACCATGGTCACGCCGTTCGCCACGAGGAACGCCGCGAGCAGTAGCCCGCCGAGCACCGCCACCAGGAAGCACAGCACCACCAGGACTTCCGCGTACGCCGGTTTGGTGACCAGCAGCGCCACGGTGGTGCTGACCGCTGCCAGCCCCAGGAGCACCGCGTTGCGGAACATCCGGCGATCCCGGCGCACGCTGTACGCGAACGCGGCGGAGAGCAGTACGGACGGAGCGAAGACCAGCGTCGCGATCACCGGACACCTTTCGACGTTTCGGCTGTGGCGTGCGAAGTGCGGATACGGCTGTCGATGTCTCCCGGCGACCCGCGGCCCGTGACCGCGTTGCGCGGTGGGTGTGGCGGCTGGGCCCCTCCCCACCGCCCCGTGCCACACGGGCCGCGGGTCGCCGGGAGACATCGACAGCCGTATCCGCACTTCGCACGCCACCGACGTCACCGTCGCGGCGTCGAGACCGGAGGCGTTGCCGGAGTCGTCGCCGCCCAGCGCGGTGGGCGCCCACCGCGCTGGGCGGCGACGACTCCGGCAACGCCTCCGGTCTCGACGCCGCGACGGTGACGTCGGTGGCGTGCGTCCTCGCGCTTCTCGCAGCCTGCGCACTGTGGAGTTTCCGGCGCTGCCTCCGCCGGAGGCTGCGCCGGAAACTCCACAGTGCGCAGGCTGCGAGAAGCGCGAGGACGCACGCCACCGACGTCACCGTCGCGGCGTCGAGACCGGAGGCGTTGCCGGAGTCGTCGCCGCCCAGCGCGGTGGGCGCCCAGTTCCACACGGTGTGGAAGGCGCACGCCCGCCACAGGTTTCCGTCCGCCAACGTCCACAGCGCCAGCGCCAGGCCCAGCAGAAAAGTGAGCAGGGCGTACACGGGCGGCGCGTCCGGATTGACCAGATGCGCCAGCCCGAACAGCGCGGAAGTGAGCAGTACGCCCGCCGCCATCCCCCACCTGCGACACAGCACCGGCAGCAGAAAGCCGCGGAACAGCAATTCCTCGGTGGGTGCCTGCACGGCGAAGGTGACGAGCAGCAGCAGCGCCTGCGGCAGGGCGGCAGCCGCGCCGCCCTCCTGATCGGAGCCGGCCCCGACGGCACCCGCCACGACGTTCAGCACCACCAGCCCGACGATCGCCGTGGCAACCCCGAGCAGCAACTTGCGTGCGATCCCCGGGCCGCTCAACCTCAGTGCGGAGAAGGGGCGTTGCTCTCGGCGCACCACCCACAGCCCGAGCAGGACGGCGGCCGGCGCGAAGCCGAGCACGTTCCCCCACCCGGTGCCCGCCCGGGAATCGGGGTCGGCACCGACCGCCCGCAGGATCAGCCACGCGAACGAAAGCCCGATGGTCAGGCAGACCGCCACCACCAGAACCGCTGCGAGCGGCCCGGTAGCGCTCCGCCTCGATCCGCCCGATGCGTCGACCGGCGGGTTCAGGGGTCTGGCGGTGGTCATGGGCGGCCCTCCCGTGCACGTGCTCTCCCGCGGATTTCGGGGGAGACGTACGCTTCCAGCCCTCTCGCGCCCTCACACCCCGGGTACTCCGAACGAGTGGCACCCCGCCCACCGCCGGCGCGAGCGGCGGAGTTCTGGGCAAGCTCCGGCAGAAGAAGGGCACCGACCTCGACCTGATCGCCATCGCCATGCACAACGGCGACCCGGTACGTATGGCGGGCCTCGACTCCCTCGACCCCATGGGCAACGGTTCCCTGGTCCACAGCGGTGACAACCAGTCCGGTCACGGCGACGGCGACGACGAGACCGTCACGGTCGAGTTCGCGGGCATTCCGGCACACATCAGCTCGATCGTCTTTGTCGCCGCCGCCTACAAGAAGGGCCGTTCCTTCCAGAAGGCGCGCAACATCAGCTTCAAGGTCTACGACGCGACCGGCGGCCGTTGATCACGAACGCGAGGCCCCACTCCAACTGCCGGGAGTTTGCGGGACACTTGACTATCGCAGTTCCGTCCACCAAGAGGATGACCACGCATGCTTACGCTCACCAAGGAAACCGGCCCGGCTGACCTGGACGGGGTGACCCACCTCTCCATCGGCGCTTCCTGGGACCCCACCGCCGGCGCGAGCGGCGGAGTTCTGGGCAAGCTCCGGCAGAAGAAGGGCACCGACCTCGACCTGATCGCCATCGCCATGCACAACGGCGACCCGGTACGTATGGCGGGCCTCGACTCCCTCGACCCCATGGGCAACGGTTCCCTGGTCCACAGCGGTGACAACCAGTCCGGTCACGGCGACGGCGACGACGAGACCGTCACGGTCGAGTTCGCGGGCATTCCGGCACACATCAGCTCGATCGTCTTTGTCGCCGCCGCCTACAAGAAGGGCAGTTCCTTCCAGAAGGCGCGCAACATCAGCTTCAAGGTCTACGACGCGACCGGCGGCAGCGTCGACCAGGTCGCCGACATCTGGCCCAGCATGCTCACCGAGGACAACGCCTGCGCCGTGGCGAAGGCCGACCGCGTCGGCAACGCCTGGAAGCTCCAGGTGATCAACACGACGGGGAAGGTCAAGCAGGGCGACGAAGCCGCCCTCATGCGCTTCGCCGTCAGCAAGTAGCACCGAGGGGCCGCGTTCGCCGCCGAGCGCCCGAGCGCCCGAGCGCTCGAACGCGAACGCGCCCTCTCACACTCGAGCCTCCGCCGGGCCCGAACCAGGTCGACACCCGGCCCGCCGGAGTACGACGGCGGAAACCGGGCGTCGCCCTCCGGCACCCGCACTGCCGCCGTTTCGGTCAACGAAACTGCCGGGCTCCGGTGTTGAGCGACTGCGCCGACCGAGCGCCTTACCCGAACGGGTGCGGCGCCTCGTCCTCGGCAACCGCAGCGGGCGCGTACGGACGTCCAAGCCGTAACCGGGGCAGCCGCTCACCGGGCCGCCCGCCGGCAGCCCGCCCCCAACTCGCGGACCCGCCACGCACGTTCGTCAACCGCCGCCCCAGTGCGCCGCGGACAGGAGCACTGTTCGTTCGCCGCCCCCTCCGGTACTCTGCCCGCCAGTTTCGGATTCTCGCGGAGGCGGGGGCAGATGGGGGAGCCGACGTTCGGACTGCTGGGCCCGCTGCGGGTACGTACGGCAGGCGTCCCCGTGCACATCGGCGGACCGAAGCCTCGGGCGGTTCTCGCCACCCTCCTGCTGCAGCCCGGTGGGTTCGTGTCGCTGGACCTGTTGACAGAGGTGCTGTGGCCCGGCGGCGCTCCCCGGTCGGCGGTCGCCAACGTCCGTACGTACGTGCGCGGACTGCGGCGCGTACTGGTCGCCGCGGGGGTTCCCTGCGAGCTGCGAACCGAGTCCGCCGGCTACACGCTCGGTGTCGAACCGGCCGATCTCGACATGCTGTTGTTCGTACAGCGCCTGGAACAGGCCCGTGCGGCGCGTCAGCCGGACCGGACGACCGAGGCGCTGCGCGGGTACGAGTCGGCGCTGGGCCTCTGGCGCGGAAGCGTGTTGCAGAACGTGCCGTCGAGCGTCGTGTGGGATCCGACGGTCACTCGGATCGAGGCGTTGCGGTCGGCCGCGGTGGACGAGTGCCTGGACCTGCGGATGCGTATGGGGGACTACGTGCCGCTGGTTGCCGAGCTCCGCTCCCGGCTGACCGAGAACCCGCTGCGCGAGGACCTGTGGCGGATGCTGGTGCAGGCGCTGCACGACGCGGGCCGCACCACGGAGGCACGGTCGGCCTACCGGCAGGCGGAACGCGTGCTGGCCGCGGAGTTGGGGGTGGAACCCAGCGCGCCGCTGCGCACCGTCGGCGAGCAGGTCCACGGCTACGCCGCCGCACGCCGCGCCGGAAGGGCGCAGCCGGTCTGCCAACTCCCCATGCAGATACCGGACTTCACCGGCCGACAGGCGGAGATCGACGTACTGGAGGGTCTGTTGGCCGCCGCGGGTCGCGAACCTGTCGCCGTGGTGGTCTCCGGGGCGCCGGGCGCCGGAAAGTCGACCCTGGCGGTGCGGGTGGCGCACCGCGTGCGGGAGGCGTTCCCCGACGGCCAGTTGTTCGTGGACCTCGGCGGGATGAGTGATCGCCCCCGGGAGGCGGCGGACGTGCTGGCGGAGATGCTGCGCGGACTGGGCGTCATCGACAGCGCCATCCCCGTGGAGACGGGCGAGCGGGCCGCGCTGTTCCGTTCCCGGCTGGCGCAGCGGCAGTTCCTGATCGTTCTGGACGACGCGGCGGGAGAGGCCCAGGTGAGGCCGCTGCTGCCGGGCACGGGCGGTTCGGCGGTGCTGGTGACGTCGCGCCGACGGCTGCCGGGCCTGCCCGCGCACCACACCCCGCTGGAGGTGATGACCAGGGAGGACGCGCGGGCGCTGTTCGCCGCACTCGTCGGCCCTCAACGGCTGCGTACGGAGGGCCGGGACGTGGACCGCGTCGTGGCCGGCTGCGGCGCGTTGCCCCTGGCCGTACGCATCGCCGGAGCCCGGCTGGCACACCGTCCCGGCTGGACGGTCGGCGCCCTGGCGGACTTCCTGCAGGACCGCCGGGGGCGGCTGGACCAGCTGCGGACGGGCGAGTTGGAGGTACGCGCCGGCGCGGAGCTGAGCTATCGGCACCTGTCGGAGGAGGCGGCCCACGCTTTCCGCTGCTTCGGCGAGCTGGCCGGTGAGGATGTGGCGGGCTGGATGGCGGGCGTGGCGATGGGCCGGCCCGACGGGGCGCCGAACGTGGTGGAGCGCCTGCTGGACGAGCACCTGGTCGAGCTGGTGGGGACGGACCGGTTCGGCCTGCAGCGCTACCGCATGCACGACCTGCTGTGCTGCTACGCCCGGGAGTTGGCCGACACAGACGGCAGGGCGGTGCGCGCCGAACGCCGGTTGCGGGTGGTCGACGCCCTGACCGGCCTGGCGCGGTGGGCGAACGCGGCGATGCCGATCCGCTTCCTCGGCGTACTGGGCGAGCCGACGGCGGTCCCGGGCCCGGCGGCACGGATGGTCCCGGCGGTGCGTGCCCGGCCGGTGGAGTGGTTCGAGAGCGAGCGCCGGGTCCTGGTGTCGGCGGTCGACGCGGCCGTCGGGCTCGGCGAGGTCTCCAGAGCGGCCGATCTGGCGATCGAGCTGGCCGGGTTCTTCGACATGCGGGGGTACTACGACGACTGGCTGCGGACACATCGAGCGGTGCTGGAGGCGATGCCCGAACACTCGGACGCCCGAGCCGCAGCCCTCCTGCGCAACCTGGGCCAACTGCATCTCTACCAGGACCGGTACGCGGAGGCGTTGGCGTCGTTCGAGCGGTCCCGGGAGCTGTTCACCACGCTCGGACACCGTTCGGGCGAAGCGATCGCGGCACTGGGCGTGGGATCGGTGCACCGGGTGAAGGACGACCTCGAGGCGGCACTCAACACCTTCGAAGGGGCGCTCCGGGCCTTCGGCGAGGCGGACGACGCACACGGCGAGGCGGTCGCGAGGAACGCGATCGCCTCGGTCTGGCTGGAGCGACGGGACGCCCGAGCCGCGGCGCACTGGCTGGACGGGGCACTGCGGCTCTCCAGCGAGTTGGGCGACCGGCACCGGGAGGCCCAGGTGCGCCGAAGAATCGCGGTGATGCACGAGCTGCGCGGCGAACCGGCAGCCGCCCGCGCCGAGTTGGAACGAGCACTGCGCATCTTCGACGAACTGGCGGACACACACTGCGCCGCCTACGTACAGCAGAGCGTCGGGGAGCTGTGCCTGCGCCAGGGGAACGCCGGAGAGGCGTCCGCCCTGCTGCTGGACGCACTCGCCGTGCAGCGCCGGCTGGGCGACCGCCGAGCCGAGGCGCGAGTGGCGTGCCTCCTCGGTGAGCTGCACCACCGGACCGGCCGGAAGCAGACGGCGTGGCAGTACTTCCACCGTTCACTGTCGACCTGGCACCGCCTGGACGCACGCGACCAGGCCGAACTGGTGGACGCCAAACTCCAAGCCCTCCACCACGCCCCACCACCCCCGGACTGAGCCACGCAGGCTTGAGAGTGTGGAGAGTCAGCCCCGGAGCTGAAGGGCGACCGCCCCTCGCTGAACGACGGGAGAACCGGCCGCTGCCCGGCATGACCCCGGCCGCTGCCCGGCATGACCCCGGCCGCTGCCCGGCACGACCCCGGCCGCTGCCCGGCACGACCCCGGACGGCAACCGGCGGCCACTCGCCGGTGGAAGGGAGAAGCACCGCCGCCCTCTCCCTCCCCGGGACACACGGAACCGGGCGTCAGCCGCACCGGTTTTTGCTGGTCTGATTCCGCTTGGTGAAGTCGTGCCAGGTGACGCCCTGAACGACCGCGACCACCGTGCGACCGTTGTGGATCTGCTCGTAGTGCAGGTGGGGGGAGAGCGTGTACTTCGCGGAGGTGGCGCCGACCTGGCCGATCCTCGCGCCGACCTTGACCTTGTCGCCCTTCTGCACTCCACGGGTCTTGAGGTGTGCGTAACGGGTCTGCCAGCCGTTTCCGTGGCCGATCACGACAGTGTTCCCGTAGCCGGTGGTGGTGGAGTAGTGGGACTCGAGCACCGTCCCGCCGGCGCTGGCGAAGACGCGGCGCCCGCGGTCGTCCGGGTTGCCGTTGCTGTCGTAGTGGTTCCAGTCGATGGAGTGGGCGGGGCTGTGCCCGTTCCAGTTGCTGCCGAGCCACTGCTGACCGCAGAGGAACGGCATCTTGAACGCGGGGCGGGTGGCCGCGAGTTCGGCCTCGCTCGCCGCCGCGACGGCCTGGTCTCCCTCACCCCCTGCAGCGCCGTTCTGCGGCGCGGCGAAGGCGAGTGGTGCGGCGACGGTGACGGCGACTGCGGCCCCGGCCGCGGCCAGCAGTCGTCGGTAGTGTCTGTGCATGCTTCTCCCTGGTCATCGAGTGACAGGAGGGAGATTCAACGAGCCGCGCATACACGCCGGATACATTCCGCCCGACCACCGCCCCTCTCTCACTTCCACGACCTCCGGCCACCGCTCCACACCCCGGCGGCTCAACTCGGCAGAACGCCGAAGTACGGAAACGGCAGGGTTGCGGAACGCGTTCGTCCGGCTGGTCCCGAACCGCTTCACGGCCAACAACCGCACCCCGGGCCGTCACTGTCCTCCTCATGATCTGTCGGAGGAAGACGGGCGGTCCGGCAGGGCCTGGCAGGGACCGGTGTCGGCGGGGCGGTACACGTGGAGGTCGCCATCGGCTGCGCCGGGCGGCCGGGGGACGCGGGCTCAGCCCGTGGCGGCCATCCGCTCGCGCAGGCCTCGCGGGCGCATGTCGGCCCAGACCTCGTCGATGTGCGCGAGGCACTCGGCCCGCGACCCCTCGGTGCCGAGGTTCCAGCCGCCCAGCACGGCGATGGTCGCGGGCCAGGTCGAGTACTGCGACGTTCGCGACCTGGCCGGGTGGATCGTCGACGCGGGCGAGCAGGGCCTGGCAGGCGACTACGACGGGGTCGGCCCCGCCCAGCTCCTGCCTGACCTGCTCGCTGAGATCGCGGCCGCGGTCGGTGCGCCGGTCGAGCTGGTGCCCGCCTCGTCGGAGCGGCTGACCGAGGCCGGGGTGAACCAGTGGTCCGGGCGGCGGTCACTGCCGTTGTGGCTGGGGCCCTCGCACTACGGCCTTGGCGGCCGGGACGCGCAGCCGTCGCTGGACGCCGGGTTGCGAATCCGACCGCTGGCCGACACCGTCGCCTCGGTTCTGGCGTGGGAGCGCGAACGCGGGCTGGACCGTCCCCGCAACGCCGGAATGACCCTTGCCGAGGAAGCCGAGCTGCTGCAAGGAATATGAGCATGGCAACCGAGCTCGTCCGTTGCCAGACGTCCGTCAACGCAGTCCGGCCCGCAGGGCGCGGGCCCGCGTCGTCTACATCGACGAGGGACAGTCCTCGCTGATCCACGTCGCCGTTCCGGAGAGCGGGGTGAGCGAAGGGCTGACGCTCGGTGCTCCCTCCTGTGGCTTGCCTATCCTTCCTACTTCGACAGTCCCGATCTGACGAGGTCACGGCTTCCTGACTCCAAATCTCGTGTACGGAGGCTGAAGGCGACCGGGTTACGACCGTCGGCAAGTCCGCTGGACGCCCGCGTCACGGCTGAGCGGAAGGGTGCCGCCA
Organism: Streptomyces tardus; assembly: GCF_018101125.2. Taxonomy (GTDB): domain Bacteria; phylum Actinomycetota; class Actinomycetes; order Streptomycetales; family Streptomycetaceae; genus Streptomyces; species Streptomyces tardus. The sequence continues at coordinate 2,343,687 of NZ_JAELVF020000001.1, forward strand.
AGCCTTCTGGTGCGGATCTGGTGCAAGGGGGCTGAGGTGGTCTGGAAAACAAACAACCCCCGGGTCGGTGACCTGGGGGTTGACGCGTGAGCGGGCGACGAGAATCGAACTCGCGCTCTGAGCTTGGGAATCACCCGGCGCCGAGGTCTGCGCTGCCCGCTGAGCAGTGGGGATGGCTCTCGTGCGGGGGCGGGGCGGCACGGTGGGGTCTCGTGGTGACCGCTGTTCACCGTGCTGAATGGCACGTAGTGGCACGGCGCTGCGAGTGGGTCGTCCGAGCGGGGAAACCGGGCGCCCTGGCATCCATCGGCGGCGGACCGCATCCCGCACGCGATGCGCCCCTACGGGGCAAGTCCGGCTCTGCCTGTGCGGAGCCGTGTCGCATCCGTTCAGACGGCAGTGGCGAGGTCGCGCCGCCGGAAGCAGGCAGTGGCGGCCGTGGCGATGAGGGTGGCGAGGGCAGTGAGGACGAGTCCCGCGAGGACGTTGACGCCTTCGGAGGGGTACGCGCCGATGTGCTCGAAGGGAGAGAGGCGGACAGCCACGCCAGGAATGTCGAGGACGGTGGCGAAGAAGGCGACGAGTGCGGCGTGGCCGAGGACTGCCCAGACGGCGGGCAGGGATGGCGGCGCGGCGGCGTACAGCAGGGCGGCGAGGGCGAGCACCAGCCAGACAGCCGGTGTGTGCGCGAGATGACCGACCACCAGTTCGCCGATGAGAGAGGGGTCTCCGGTACTGGCTGCCGCACCGATGCCCGTGCCGGCACCCGCGACCAGCAGCAGCCAGGGCACTGCGAGGCCGGTGACGGCCAGATGGGCCCCGAGCCACGCAGGTCTGCTGACGGCGGCGGCGAGGACGGGTTCGGTACGCCCGTCGGCCTCTTCGGCGCGCAGGCTCTGGACGGCGAGCACCGCGAAGACGCCCACGATCAGGGCCATCATCAGGCCCATCAGCCCGAGGTAGCCGGCGAGCATGTCCTGGGCCCCGCCCAGCACGGCGACGAGGTCCTCGGGGGCGTCCTCGAACCCGTCCAGGAGCGGCTGGGTGAATGAGCCGTAGCCGATTCCGGCCACTACAAGCGCGGCACTCCAGCCGATGAGGCCGGCTCGCTGCAGTCGGAAGGCCAGGGACAGCGGGCCGCGCAGCCACCGCGCGGCATGCGGCGGCCCGGGGCGCGGCGGGAGCAGCCCGGCGGCGAGGTCCCGACGTGTGGACAGCGCGTACGCGGTCGCCGCGGTCGCGGCCGTGCAGAGCAGCGAGGCCACCAGCGGCCACCAGCGGTCGAGTACGTACGGGGCGGTCTGCTGGGACCAGCCGATCGGGGAGAGCCACACCAGCCAGGACGGGCCGAAGCCCTGGGTCGCCGCCATGTCGCCCAGTCCGCGGAGCATGAACGCCGCGCCGAGCACGACGCCGCTCATCCCCGCCGCGGCCCGCGGATACTCCGTGACCTGGTTGGTGATTGCGGCTGCACCGGCGAACACCAAGGCGGAGCTGCCGACGCCCGCGCCGAAGAGCAGCGAGCCCACAGCGTCGTAGCCTCGGCCGCTCAGCACGGCCGTGATCAGCGCGGCCACCGTCACGGCCATGAGTGCGGTCAACAGCAGCGCGGCGGTGAGCGGGGCGTGGCGGCCGGCGACGTAGGCGCGTACGAGTTCGGTCCGCCCGGCGCGTTCCTCGGCCCGGGTGTGTCGAGTGACGGTGAGGATCCCCATCAACCCGGCGCCGACGAGCAGGTACAGCCCGTACTGGCCGACGAGGAACTTCTCGATCGTCAGTGCGTCGAATCCGAAGCCGGGCCCGCCGAGGAGTGCGCCGGCCGGGCTCTCGGAGAACGCGGTCAGACCCTCGAGATCCTCAGGGGTCTTGGCCAGGGTCTCCAGGGCGGTGGCGAAGTAGGCCATGAGCAGGCTCAGACCGATCGTCCAGGCGGGCAGCCGCACGCGGTCGCGACGCACCATGAACCGCAGGAGGGCTCCTGTTCCGGCGAACGCGTCGAACCGAGGGCTCGGACGCGGGCTGCTGCCCTGCCGGGGTGAGGCTGGGGTGGCGCCGCGCATCGTGGTCATCGGGCTGTCCCCTCGCGACGGGCGGCGGGCTCGTCGCCGTAGTGGCGCAGCAGCAGCTGTTCCAGGGTCGGCGGGTGCGCCGTCAGTCCGTGGACGCCCAGTTCGCCGAGTTCTCGTACCACCGAGGGCAGTTGGTCGCCGTCGACCTCGAAGCGGACCTGGCCGTTCTCGGAGTGGAGGCCGTGTACACCGGGCAGGGTGGCCAGTACGTCCGGCGGCCGGGTGGTGACGGCCCGCACGGACGTCCGGCTCAGGTGCCGCAGCTCGGTCAGCGAACCGGTCTCCACGATCCGGCCCTGACGGATGATGGAGACCCGGTCCGCCAACTCCTCCACCTGGGCGAGGATGTGACTGGAGAGCAGTACGGTCCGTCCCGCCTCCCGCGCCTCCCGGACACATTCCTGGAACACGACCTCCATGAGCGGGTCGAGACCGGACGTCGGCTCGTCGAGGAGCAGCAGCTCGACCTCGCTCGCCAGAGCGGCGATCAATGCGACCTTCTGCCGGTTGCCCTTGGAGTAAGTGCGGCCCTTCTTCGTGGGGTCCAGGTCGAACCGCTCACACAGCTCGTTTCGCCGCACCGGTTCCGTGTCGTTGCGCAGGCGGGCGAACAGGTCGATCGCCTCGCCGCCGGTGAGGTTGGGCCACAGCTCCACATCGCCGGGTACGTAGGCGAGTCGGCGGTGCAGGCGGACCGCGTCGTCCCAGGGGTCGCTGCCGAGCACGCGGGCCCGGCCCGAGTCCGCGCGGAGCAGTCCGAGCAGTACGCGGATCGTGGTGGATTTCCCGGCGCCGTTGGGCCCGAGGAAGCCGTGGACCTCGCCGGGCCGAACGGCCAGGTCGAGACCGTCGAGGGCTGTGGTGCGGCCGAAGGATTTGACGAGGTTCTGGACGTCGATCGCAGCAGTCATGGTGGGGACACCTCACTCACCACCCCGGCAGGCTGTCCGGAGTGGTGCCGCAGGGAAGGATGGAGAGACCGGTGACGAGCGGGCCCGCAACCACACGCGCCGGCTGGTCAGCTCGCGGAAGGACTGCCGTCCTCCGGGGGGTCGGGCACCTGCATCAGGAAGTCGTCCAGCATGGTGCGATCCACCAGGAGGCCCTGGGCAAAGAGCTCCAGAGCGGGCTGGGTGACCTCGTCGACGTACTGGCGGAACGCCGTGCGGAACGTCCCGGGAGCTCCCACGCCGTGCAGGGTGAACCAGAGGAGCATGCCTCCGGCGGACTGGTAGGCCAGGTACCGGGCCCGAGCTGCCCTGTCCCGGCTGGGAAGGATCACCCCGGCCGCTTCTCCCGCGGTCAGGTACTTCTCGGCATCGGTCGTCAGCTGCACGATCAGCTCGGCGGCCAGCTCCCCGCCGGCCTGCAGGCTGCGCAGCAGATAGAGCACCAGAGGCGCGAAGCGCTCCACCTCGGCGAGTTGCGTCAGCAGCATCTCCGACGTGCCGCTGGTCAGTGTCTTCGCCTTCTCCTCGCGGATGAGCCGGAGCACCCGTGCGTCGCAGGCCCGGCGGAGTCCGTCCTTGGAACCGAAGTGGTGCACCACCAGGCCGGCCGTCACGCCGGCATCCGCGGCGATCGCGCGCAGGCCGGCATCGAAGCCGTCCCGGCCGAACCGTGCGATCGCGGCCTCGCGGATGCGCGTGGCGGTACCGCCGCCTGTCGCGTCCACTGCCTCCGTCGTACTCACACAGCTACGTTAAACAGCCGTTCAACGGAAGGGAACAGTGGCGCCCGTAAGCAAGTCGCTAAAAAAGCACGAACACCGCGCCGGCACGTGGTGACAGGCGACGAGGCCGCGGGCCGCCCCGGGGAGGGCGCCACGGACCGGAGGGCGCCACAGACGGACGGGGCCTGGAGACCGGCGTGCGCTACAGACCGGTGGCGAACTCCTCGACGAGCGTGGCCACTTGTTCGGGCTCCTCCTCGGGCAGCAGATGCCCTGCTGTCTCGACCACGTGAAGCTCGCTTCCCAGGTGCCGGCGTGCAGCCGGGCCGAGTACGCGCGGGGGCAGGAACACGTCGTGCTGTCCGGTTGCCACGAGGGACGGCACCGCCCGCCGCCGTGCCAGGAGCCCCGGAGCAAGTGGGGCCGGGGCCAGAGTCGTACGGCTGTGGCGGGAGACGCCGTCCATCCAGCGGACCAGCTCGGGGGAGGGCTCTCGTCCCGGAGCCACGAGACGTTCGAGGAGCCGCGCGGCGTGCGGTACCGAGGGGCGGACGAGCCACGGCACGGTGGCTGCCAGTACCGCGGGAGGAAGGCGCAGTCGAGCGAGGCCCGCGGTGGACAGCAGGACGCGTCCGGTGATCTGCGGCGAGGCGCAGGCGAGTGCGATCGCGCCGCCGAGTGAGTGGCCGACCACCACCACGGGCCCGGAAACGGAGCGGCGCAGGGCCTCGTCGAGCCAGGACGCGTACCAGTTCATGCGTCCGGTGGCCGGCCGCTGTCCACAGCTGAGACCGGGCTGGCCGGGGACGTCCAGCGCGACGGTGTGGCGACGGGCGGCCAGCGCTCCGACGAAGGGCAGGGAGGTTGCCGTGTTCATGTTGGTGCCGGGCAGCAGGACGACGGTCGGTTCGGTGGCCCGCGCCGGCGGGCCCGCCGTGACGACACTGGTGGAGCCCGCGGCGGTGGAGATCTCGGAACGCCGGTGGCGCAACTCGCTCGAACCGAGGCGATCGATGCACCAACTCCGTATCTCAGCTTGTGAGTCGGCGGTTCTGTACAGCGCTTTCACCGCAGCAGTCTAGGTGTCGCCGCAGAAGCTGGAACACCCGCGACGCGCATCTTCGTCTGCCACCCGGGGGCGGTCACCCGAGTTCGCTGAATCGCTCGGTCTGCCGGGTGCGGCCGGCGACGATGATGGTGTCGTCGGGGCGCAGGACGGTGTCGGCCGTGGCATAGGTGAAGCCCTCGCCCGTGCGTTTGATCGCGACAACGGTGAGGCCGTAGCGGCTTCGGATGGCGCTGTCGCCGAGGCGCTTTCCGCAGGTGTCGGCGGGCGGGGTGGTCTTGGCCATGGCGAAGTCGTCCTCGAACTCGATGTAGTCGAGCATGCGTCCGCGCACCAGGTGGGCGACGCGCTGGCCCATGTCGTGCTCGGGGAAGACGACGTGCTGGACACCGAGTTGGGCCAGGATCTTGCCGTGGGCCTTGCTGGTCGCTTTCGCCCACACGTCCGGGATACCGAAGGAGACCAGGAGGGAGGCGGTGAGGATGCTGGCCTCCAGACTGGTTCCGATGGCGACGACGGCGCGGCTGAACTCGTGTACGGCGAGTTGGCGCAGCGCCTCCTCCTTCGTGGAGTCGGCCCGCACGACGTGGGTGAGGCTGCCGGACATGGCCTGGACGACGTCCTCGTCCGAGTCGATTCCGAGGACTTCGGTCTCCTCGTCGATCAGCTCCAACGCGAGGGCCTGCCCGAAGCGGCCCATGCCGATGACGACGACGGAGTCGTTGACGGCGATGCGCCGGGGTTTGCTGCTGCGGTTCCTAGCCAATGATGGGTCGCTCCTCCGGTAGTTCGTACATGCGCCGACGGCTGCGCAGCGCGAGTGCCGACGCGACGGTCACGGGCCCGAGCCTGCCGATGAACATCAGGATCACCAGCAGGAACTGGTGAGGGTCGGGCAGGTCGGCGGTGATGCCGGTGGACAGACCGACGGTGCAGAAGGCGGATATGACCTCGAACAGCGACTGGTCGAGGGTGAAGGTGGTGGACACCATGAAGGCGACGGTCGCGGTGGTGACGGCGGCGACGGAGAGCAGCACCACGGTGAGCGCCTGCCGCTGGACGTCGCCGTGCAGACGACGGTTGAAGATGTTCACCGCGCTCTCGCCCCGTACCTCGGCGTAGATGACGAAGAACAGCACGGCGAAGGTGGTGACCTTGATGCCGCCCGCCGTGCCGGCGCTCGCGCCGCCGATGAACATGAGGATGTCCATGCCCAGCCAGGTGGCAGTGTTCATCTCGGCGATGTCGACGGTGTTGAAGCCGGCCGAGCGCGGCATGGTCCCCTGGAAGAACCCGGCCAGTAGTTTGCCGGGGACGTTGAGGGGACCGAGAGTCGCGGGGTTGCTCCACTCCACGGCGGTCACGAACGCCGCGCCGCCGAGCAGAAACACGCCACTTGCCCACACCACGATCTTCGTGTGCATGGACCAGCCGTTCGGCTTGGTGAACCGCCGCCGCAGCTCGTACAGGACGGGGAAACCGAGCCCGCCGACGATCGAGGCGAAGACGATCGGCAGACTGACCACCGGGTCGGTGACGAACCGCATCAGACTGTCGCTGTGGAGCGCGAAGCCGGCGTTGTTGAACGCCGACACGGAATGGAACACCCCGTGCCACAGTGCCTGGGGCCACGGCATCTCGTAGCGAGTGGCGAACCGCTCGACGAGCACAGCCGCCACCAGGCCCTCGATCAGCAGGCTCGCCCTGATGACGCCCAGCACGATGGAGCGCATGTCGCCGAGCCCGATTGCCTTGGTCTCCACGGCCGCATTCAGCCGGGTGCGCAGGCCGATGCGTCGCGAGAGCAGCACGATGAGCACGGTCGCGAACGTGAGGATCCCGAAGCCACCCAGCTGGATCAGGCCCAGAATCACGATGTGGCCGAAGGAGGACCAGTACACCGGCGTGTCCACCACCACCAGACCGGTGAGACAGGTGGCAGAGGTCGCGGTGAACAACGACTCCAGGAAGGAGGCGCTTCCGGGGCCCGCCTTCGACGCCGGCAGCATCAGAAGCGCCGTACCCACCGTGATCACTGCGGCGAATCCCGCCATCACCAGCTGGGCCGGATGGCGGAACCGCGGGAATCTCACCGCGGCCATCGGAGGGGCTCCCCACCGTGCGACGGCCGCGCCGCTGTCTGAAGCACTGGGGAAGCCTAACCATGTACCCGCCCGCCGCGGACCGCGCCGTAGGCGTGAAAGACGAGGCGTGCGTCACGTCTGCGCCGGCCTGCAGTACACCGGCCCACCCACCGTCGACGGCACCCCCGCGGCCCAAGTGGTGGGTGTCGGTGGTTACGGTGGAGGCTGGTGCGCCGGGAAGTCTGGTCGGCAGGACGGCCGAACCATCCTTCTTCCCGAAAGGCAGCGCCCGCCATGCCCCCTTCCGCATCCCCGCACACTCCGCAGCCCGCTCTCCCGGACAACGGGGAACGCAACCGCCGCTCCCTCGCCGAATTCCTGAGGCTGGAGGTCGCCGGCGGGCTGATGCTGCTGATCGCTGCCACCCTCGCGCTGGTCCTGGCGAACTCGCCGCTGAGCGAGGGCTATCTCAGCGTCAAGGACCACTACTTGGGCGTCGACCTGCCCGGCGACTGGACCCTGCGGATGTCGGTCGGCCACTGGGCTGCGGACGGACTGCTCGCCCTGTTCTTCCTCGTGGTGGGCATCGAACTGAAGCGCGAGCTGGTCCTAGGAGAACTGCGCAACCCGGCTGCCGCAGCGCTGCCGATCGTGGCCGCCATCGGCGGCGTGGCCGTGCCCGCGCTGATCTACGTGACCCTGGTCGGCGCCCGCGGCGGAGACCTCAACGGCTGGGCCGTACCCATGGCCACCGACATCGCCTTCGCACTGGGAGTGCTGGCGGTGGTCGGCCGACGGCTGCCCTCCGCGCTGCGCACCTTCCTCCTCACCCTGGCGATCGTGGACGACCTGATCGCGATCGTCATCATCGCCGTCTTCTTCGCCTCCGGCCTCAATCTGGTCGCGATGTCCGGCGCCCTCGCGGGCCTGGCCCTGTTCTGGCTGCTGCACCGCCGAGGGGTACGCGGCTGGTACGTCTACGTCCCGCTGGCCCTGCTGATCTGGGCGCTGACGTACAACAGCGGAGTGCACGCCACCATCGCCGGAGTGGCCATCGGCATGCTGCTGCGCACCACTGCCCGCGACGGTGAGGAGCACGCGCCCGCCGAACACGTCGGCCATCTGCTGCACCCGTGGTCGGCGGGGCTCGCAGTGCCGCTGTTCGCGCTGTTCGCCGCCGGAGTCGCGGTGTCCGGCGACACCCTGACGGCCCTGGGCCGGGAGCCGGAGAGCCTGGGCATCGTGTTCGGACTGGTGTTGGGCAAGGTGGTCGGAATCTTCGGCGCGAGTTGGCTGCTGGTGACCCTCACCCGCGCCCGGCTCAACCCGAGTCTCCGCTGGCCGGACGTGCTCGGTCTCTCGATGCTGGCCGGAATCGGGTTCACGGTCTCCCTGCTGATCACCGACCTCGCGTTCACCGACCCGGCCGCGGCCGAGCAGGCCAAGGCCGCCGTACTTCTGGGCTCGCTGCTCGCCGGAGCGGGTGCCTGTGTGGTGCTGGGACTTCGGGGCCGCGCCCACCAACACGCGGACAGCGGTTCCGCCTGAGACCTTGCCCGGGCAGGGCGAGGCGGTCTTTGTGGGCCGGGCGGCGACCTGAATCGGATGTCAACGACGGAGGTCGGGTCCCGGCGGCGGCGCAGACTGATGTCTCCCCTCGGCGTGGGGCGGCCCGTCGGTCTCCTTGCAACGCGCGTTCATCCGTCTCCTGGTCGTGTGGGCGAGTGGGTGACCGGCCCGCGGCTGCGCCGTGCTGGCGGGCTCGCCCCGGGTTGGGCGTTGCGTCCGTCAGCGGCAGGGCGGTGATCGGTCAGGCATCGATGATGACGGGGACGATCAGCGGGCGGCGGCGATGGGTGCGGTAGGCCCAGTTCGCGACGGCGCGGGCGAGGAGCTGCTCCAGCCGGTGCGCGTCGCCGACACCTTCCTCGGCCGCCTTGGTGAGGGTCTTCTCGATGACGGGGATGACGGATTCGAAGGTGGCGTCGTTGTGGACGAAGCCGCGGGCCAGGAAGTCGGGGGCCTCGGCGAGGGCGCCGGTGTCGGCGTCGACGATGGCGACGACGGTGAGCACGCCTTCCTCGGCCAGGGTGCGGCGGTCCTTCAGCGAGGCTTCGGTGGCGCCGCCGACGGTCATGCCGTCCACGTACACGTTTCCGGCGGGGACCTTGCCGGTGATCCGGGCGCGGCCGTCGACCAGGTCGACGACGACGCCGTCCTCGGCGATGACCACACGGTCGGCCTCGACGCCGGTCCTGATGGCGAGGTCGGCGTTGGCCCGCAGATGCTTCCACTCGCCGTGCACGGGCATCACGTTGCGCGGTCGGACGATGTTGTAGCAGTAGACGAGTTCACCGGCGCTGGCGTGCCCGGAGACGTGAACCTTGGCGTTGCCCTTGTGGACGACGTTCGCGCCCCACCGGGTCAGTCCGTTGATCACCCGGTAGATCGCGGTCTCGTTGCCGGGGATCAGCGAGCTGGCGAGCAGCACCGTGTCCCCTTCGCCGACGCGGATCATGTGGTCGCGGTTGGCCATCCGGGACAGGGCGGCCATCGGTTCGCCCTGCGAGCCGGTGCACACCAGGGCGACCTTGTTGGCCGGCAGTTTCTCCAGTTCCTTGGTGCTCACCACCAAGCCCTGGGGCACGTTGAGGTAGCCCAGTTCGCGTGCGATGCCCATGTTGCGGACCATGGAGCGGCCCACGAAGGCGACCTTGCGGCCGTGCTGGTGGGCGGCGTCCAGGACCTGCTGGATGCGGTGCACGTGGCTGGCGAAGCTGGAGACGACGACGCGGCGCGGGGCGGTGCGCAGGACGTGCTCGATCGCAGGAGTCAGCTCGCGTTCGGAGGTGGTGAAGCCGGGCACCTCGGCGTTGGTGGAGTCGGTCAGGAACAGGTCCACGCCCTCCTCCCCGAGCCGGGCGAAGGCACGCAGGTCGGTGATCCGGTCGTCGAGGGGGAACTGGTCCATCTTGAAGTCGCCGGTGTGCAGCACCATTCCGGCACCGGTGCGGATCGCGACGGCGAGGCCGTCGGGGATGGAGTGGTTGACGGCGACAAACTCGCAGCCGAAGGGCCCGAAGGAGCGGCTCTCGCCCTCCCGTACGCGCACCGTCGGGGGACGCAGTCCGTGCTCCTTGAGCTTGGCCTCCAGGAACGCCAGGGTCAGCTTCGATCCGACGACGGGGATGTCGGGCCGCTCGCGCAGGAGGTAGGGGACGCCGCCGATGTGGTCTTCGTGGCCGTGCGTGAGCACCAGGGCCACCACGTCGTCGAGACGGTCCCGGATGGAGGTGAAGTCGGGCAGGATCACGTCCACCCCGGGCTGGTTCTCCTCGGGGAACAGTACGCCGCAGTCGACGATGAGCAGCTTGCCCGCGTACTCGAAGACGGTCATGTTGCGACCGATCTCGCCCAGGCCGCCCAGAGCGATGACCCTCAGCCCTCTCTCGGGCAGTGGGGGAGCGGGCTTCAGTTCGGGGTGCGGGTGGCTCATACTGTGACGCTACCGGAGAGTTGTGCGGGCCGGATCATGGGGGTCGCGGCACCGTCCTGCTGCCTCAAAACCGACGGCGACCCAGTCCTGACCCACGCACAGTGGACCAACACCGAGCGCCAACAGGCCGGCAACCTCGCCATGCTGCACAAGATCCGCTCCAGTCCACCCTCCGCCCGGGCCACCGGCTACCACCTGCACTGCGCCCTTCCCCGCCCGCCGTCATCAACCGGCGGTCTCCGGCGACGGCCCACGTAGGGGGACTCCGGTCCGGCCAGAAGCAGAGGGGAGACGCAGCCCTGGCACTCTTCGCCCCGGTGGTACTCGCTCGCGTCGGCGTCGGCCCGTCGCAGCTGCTCGTCCCGGCCGCTCGCGTACTGCGTGGCGATGACCATCGTGCCTGTGTCGGGCCGGGTGAGGTCAGGGACGACGGGGCCGGTCACGCTGTCCTCCAGAGACCGGGTCATGCGCTGCTCGCCGGTTGGCTCTGAGTCCGCGTGATGCAGCCCCTGGGGGGCGCGGACGCGGCGGGCGGCGACGCCGCCCGTGAGGGGGAACGAAGGCGGCGCCGCCGGACGACGACGGCAGCCTGTCCGGCCGTCCTCGTTGCAGCGACCATCAACCTACCCTGACGTTAGGGTAGATTGGCGACGCGAGGTGGTGGAGCCGTGGGCGGGAAGCTGATGCAGATCGGCGAGGTGGCCGAGCGGACCGGTTTGTCGCTGCGCACGATCCGCCACTACGAGGTGCCGTCGGCTACTTTCCCGCGTCCATTCTGCGCCGCAGGGTGGACGCGAAGTCCTCGGCTGCCATCAGCTGCGCGCGCAGCGTTTCGCATCGGGCGTCGGCCACCCTGCGGTAGGAATCCAGCCGCTCACGCAGCCGCTCCCTCTCTTCGCCCGCAGGCGGGTCGTCCGTGGCCGCGATCTGGTCGGTGACCTCCAGCAGGTCCCGCATTTCCTCCAGGGAGAAGTCCAGCGGCTTCATTCGGCGGATCACCATCAGGCGCTCGACGTCCACCTCGGTGTAGAGCCGGAAACCGCCCTTGCTCCGCGCGGAGGGCGTCACGAGGCCGACGTCCTCGTAATGGCGGATCGTGCGCAGCGACAAACCGGTCCGCTCGGCCACCTCGCCGATCTGCATCTGCCGCTCAGTCATCGTCGCGCCTTCTCCTTCGGTGTCCCCGTCGCATTTCGAACATTCGAAGTGCTCCAGCATACGTGGCTGGAATCACATGATCCGCGAGCCTGTTTACCTGCATTTCACAAGCCCTGACTCACACCCTGCCCTCACGTTAGGGTAGGGTTCTCGGCGAGGGCAGCAAAGCTGTGAAGACCAGCCGCAGCCGCCCCGCCAGCGTCGCGGCCGCGGTCGGGCCCACGCCGGCGCCCCAGACTTCCGGGCAATGATGCCCGACCGGCAGCCGCCCCCGGCTGCCACTCCCTCCGGCAGGGCCCCCATCGAGGCCGGGCCACCGGGGACTCCACCGCCTCCGTGTGGAGTCGAGTACGACGCGCCTGCATCCGGCACGAGGATGCGTGCGCCCGAACAGAAACGGTTGCATGTCCTCACCGCTGTCCGCAGTCCCCACGATGCGCATGTCCAAGCCCGACTGGCTCGCCTCCCCGAAGGTCTTCCGGACCGAGGTGCTGGCCGGCCTGGTGGTGGCCCTGGCCCTGATCCCCGAGGCGATCTCCTTCTCGATCATCGCCGGTGTCGACCCGGCCGTCGGCCTGTTCGCGTCCTTCACGATGGCCGTGGTGATCTCGATCGTCGGCGGTCGCAAGGCCATGATCTCCGCCGCCACCGGCGCCATGGCCCTGGTCATCGCCCCCCTCAACCACGAGTACGGCCTCGGCTACCTGATCGCCGCGGTCATCCTCGGCGGCCTCATGCAGATCGCGCTCGGCGCGCTCGGCGTGGCCAAGCTGATGCGCTTCGTGCCTCGCAGCGTCATGGTCGGCTTCGTCAACGCACTGGCCATCCTGATCTTCATGGCACAGGTGCCCGAGATGAGCGACGTCCCGTGGGCCGTCTACCCGCTGATCCTCGGCGGCCTGGCCCTCTTGGTGTTCTTCCCGAAGATCACCAAGGTGGTGCCCGCTCCGCTGGTCTCGATCGTCACCCTGACCGTCATCACTGTCGCGGCCGGGATCGCCGTTCCGACCGTCGGAGACAAGGGCGAGCTGCCCTCCTCGCTGCCGGTTCCGGGTCTGCCGGACGTACCCCTCTCCATGGACATGCTGACCACCATCGCCCCGTACGCCTTCGCGTTCGCGCTGGTGGGCCTGATGGAGTCGCTGATGACCGCCAAGCTCGTCGACGACATCACCGACACCCACTCCAACAAGACCCGCGAGTCCATCGGCCAGGGCATCGCCAACGTCATCACCGGCTTCTTCGGCGGTATGGGCGGCTGCGCCATGATCGGCCAGACGATGATCAACGTGAAGACCTCCGGCGCCCGCACCCGCCTGTCCACATTCCTGGCCGGTGCCTTCCTGATGGTGCTGTGCATCGCCTTCGGCCCGGTCGTCTCCGACATCCCGATGGCCGCCCTCGTCGCCGTCATGATCCTGGTCTCCATCGCCACCTTCGACTGGCACTCCATCCAGCCGAAGACCCTCAAGCGGATGCCGATCGGCGAGACCACCGTCATGGTCGTCACCGTCGCCTGCGTGGTCGCCACCCACAACCTGGCCATCGGCGTCATCGTCGGCTGCATCGTGGCCATGATGATCTTCGCCAAGCGCGTCGCCCACCTCGCCCAGGTCTCCGGCGTCGTCGACCCCGACGGCAACCAGGTCGTCTACGCGGTCACCGGCGAGCTGTTCTTCGCCTCCTCCAACGACCTCGTCTACCAGTTCGACTACAAGGACGACCCCGACGACGTCGTCATCGACCTGACCGACGCCCACATCTGGGACGCCTCCTCGGTCGCGGCCCTGGACGCCATCGAGACCAAGTACGCCCAACGCGGCAAAAAGGTCACCATCATCGGCCTCAACCAGCCCAGTGCCGACATGCACGACCGCCTGGCCGGACAGCTCACCGCCGGCCACTGACACCGAAGAGCCCGCCCCCTGCCCGTCATCCGCGGGCAGGGGCTTCTTCTGGCCCCTGCTCACCGGCCGTTCGGGTGCGTATCCGGTGCGATGTGGTGCAGCGCCGTCGGACGGGCACGCTTGCACCTCCCTGCGCGCACAACGGGCAGGGGCGTGGGCGGAGTCGATCGGGGACCTGCGGCCGGGCTCCTGCGACCCGCTGCGGTGCGGTGGTTGCCGTACTCCGCTGCTGTACCGCAACGGCCCCCGGCACTGACCAACCGTCAAGCACGCCACGGGGCGGGGGCCGCGGTCTCCCTCGCTCACGGCGACCGGAACCTTCGCCTCAAAGGCACCGACGCCGGAGCCGACCCCGGTACGTCCGCCACCCACGGCCACGTCCACGGCCTCCTGGGTCCGCGCGAGTGCTGCGGGGTGTACGGCGCCGCACCCTTGCGGGTGCGGTGCTCGTCACCGGACCGTGCCGACCGTGGGAGTGGGGACACGCCAGGGGCGCGGAGGGGGCACCACAGGCCCGGACAACGAACAAACCCGACCGCGTCGGGGCGGTGGGGGCCGACGTCGACACCGACACGACCCCCGCAGCCGCGCCCGCCGGCGACCGCACCCGGCTCCTGCGCGGGAGCCGGCGACCGGCACCTTCCCCGGCGCGCTGCCCACTCGTGACGTCCCGGTCGCCCGAGCCCGAGCCCGGGCCCGGGCCCGAGCCCGTGGCCGGGCCGTCACGGCACGCGAACCGGGCTGATCCGTAACGGAGTTGGTCGCGATCGACACCGTGGCCGAGACGCTGGAGGGGTTGCGGCGACGCCGTACCCCGCCCTCGTCTGCGACGGCGAGAGCCGCCCGACCGGGCCCGTCGGCCTCGACGAACGGGTCGCCCGCCGAGCGGGCCCGGGGGCCGCGCAGCTCGGACTCCGCCCGGTCACTCCCGTTATCTAAGATCGACTTCGCTGATGGGAGCGCCTGCACACAGGGAAGTCGAGGCCGACAGATGACCGACGAAGTGACAGCCGCGCCGCCGAGCGCACGAAGCGCGGTGGCGCAGCGCTGTCGCCGCATCACCGACACCAACTGGTTCGGCACGACCGCCTTCGTCCTCATCCTCGGGAACGCCGCCGTTCTGGGAGTGGAGACCTATGACGGCGTCGTCGAACGCTGGCACGGCCAGTTACAGCTGGTCGAGCACGGGTTCCTGACCGCGTTCACCGTCGAGGTCGTGCTGCGCGCCGCCGCCCACGCCGACCGGCCCAGAGACTTCCTCCGCGACCCCTGGAACGTCTTCGACCTTTCCGTCGTCCTCTTCGCCCTCCTCCCCATCGCCCAGGACAACGCCACCGCCCTGCGCCTGCTGCGCCTCGCCCGCGTGCTGCGCGCGGTCCGCTTCCTGCCCCAACTGCGCATCGTGGTCACAGCGATCGGCAAGAGCCTGCCCGGCACCGCCAGCTTCGTGCTCGTCGGCACGCTGCTGCTGTACGTCTACGCCATGATCGGCTGGGTCTTCTTCGCCGACGAGGATCCCGAACGCTTCGGCTCGCTCGGGCGGGCCGCCCTCAGCCTGCTCCTGCTGATGGCCCTCGACGGACTGGGCGACGCGGTCCGCACCGGCCTGGAGATCACCCGGTGGAGCATCCTCTATTACACCTCCTACGTACTCCTCAGCTCCTTCGTCCTGGTCAACCTCCTCATCGGCGTCGTCATCAACTCCCTGGAGGAAGCCAGAGAAGCGGAACGCCAACAACGCCCCGACCTCGGCCCCGACTCCGCGCCAACGTCTGCACCCGCCCCTTTCTCCAGCGACGACTCAGAACGTCTCCAGTCGAAGATCATCACGGCCCGTCTCGCCCTGGACGACCTGCAAAACGCTCTTGACCGACAGGCCGCGCCCGAGCGGTACACCCTGCCGGGCGCTGAGCATCCGGCTCCGGAACACCGCCCCAGGGCAGACGCGTCCCGGCGTGGGGCACCACCGATGCCCCACGCGGACAGCACGGCAGAGCGGTAGCTACCCGGACCACAGGCAACCCCCGTTCTCCGGACCCGGGAATCGTCGAGGGGCACCCATCGGACACGCCGCACAATCCTGGTCTCCCGGGTCCTCGGCCTGCTCTCCTTCCGCCCGCTGCCCAGCCGCCGCGGCGTCCTCCGTCCGTCCTCGCCGTCGCACCGGTCGGGCACGGCGAGGACTGCGGTGACCGCAGGACCCAGCCGGGCCGTCGTCGACCAACTGGCCCGGGTGAAGCCGTACGCCCCACTGTGCGTCGCTGAACCACTTCCCGGACATTCAGCTACGTGTTCCCGGACTGTCGCGGCTACGGGAGGCGTCGCGGCGAGAAGGGCCGTCACTCGATCGAGGAAGCGGCAACCGACGTCCTGGCGGCGGCTGACGAGCTGGGGCCGAGCGGTTCTCCTTGCTCGGACACTCGATGGGCGGGTCCGTCATGCAACGGGTGTACGACGCGCCCTCGCGGGTGCGGGCACTTGTCGGTGTGTCGCCAGTGCCCGCGGACGGTGTGCCGTTCGACGAGCAGAGTGGGGACCTGTTGTTCTCCAGTGCCGCCGACAGTCCCGAAAGCCGCCGCGCGATCATCGACTTCACCACCGGAAACCGACCCACCGGCACCTGGCTGGACGCCATGGTGCGGCACTCGATGGACAACTCCGACCGCGACGCGTTCGCTGCCTGTCTGCCTGCCTGGGCACACACCGGCTTCCACACCGAGATCCAGGGCGCCGGTGTGCCCATCAAAGTGATCGCCGGGCGGCACGACCCGGCGCTCGGGCCCGAGGCCATGGAGGCGACATTCGGGGCCTGGTACCCGAACCCGGAACTGGAGACCTTTCCCGACTCCGGGCACTGCGCAATGGACGAGTCCCGTGGCCTTCGCCGGCAGCGTCGAGAGCTTCCTCGCGAGGAACGGACAACCGCTGCCCCCGACAACAGACACACCCCGGCCGCCGACCTGGGCGTTCGGTCCGCAGCGGGTGACGAGAACCGAACTCGCGCGCCGAGCTCGGGAATCGAGAGGTGCGCGTACGGACCGAGGGGTGTACGGGAGACGTCCGGCCACCGAGGAGCGACGGCGTTTCCCGTACGCCACGACCCTCGCCGCGGGCGGCGGTCCGAACCAGGGCGTGCCGTACCCCGGCGCACCGCACCCCCGCACCGCCGGCCGGCCTCCGGCGCGGTGACCGCTCGACGGTGGGTGCCGCGCACCCATGCTCGACACTGCCGAAGTCGCCGTCTCCGCTCTAGCCTCGGTCGTATGGGAGTTGACCAGCCGACCGGCCCCCGGACCGCCCTCGCCGCGTTCCTGCGGGCGCGGCGGGCGCGACTGCGGCCCGAGGACGTCGGCCTGCCGGTCTCCGGGCGACGGCGGGTGCCGGGGCTCCGCCGGGAGGAGGTCGCGATCCTGGCGGGCGTGAGCACCGACTACTACATGCGCCTCGAACAGGGCAGGGAACGCCACCCCTCCGAGCAGGTCCTCCAGGCGCTGGCCGGGGCACTCCACCTGGACGAGGAGGCGGCCGACCACCTGCGGCGGCTTGTCCCGTCCACGGAGCGCCGTCCCCGGGACAAGCGCCGCGCCGAGCGGGCCGGCCCCGGGCTGCTCGGGCTGCTGGACCGCTGGAACGACACCCCCGCCTTCGTGCTCGGCGGCACCCTGGACTTCCTGGCCCGCAACCGCCTCGCCGAGGCCCTGCACAGTGACTTCGCGCGCACGGACAACCTGGCCCGGATGACTTTCCTGGACCCGGCCGCGCACGGC
Organism: Streptomyces tardus; assembly: GCF_018101125.2. Taxonomy (GTDB): domain Bacteria; phylum Actinomycetota; class Actinomycetes; order Streptomycetales; family Streptomycetaceae; genus Streptomyces; species Streptomyces tardus. The sequence continues at coordinate 2,360,906 of NZ_JAELVF020000001.1, forward strand.
TTCTTCCGTCCCTGGGACCGGGCCGCGGCCGCCGTCGTCTCGGAGCTGCACCGGGCGGCGGGGCTGCTGGCGGACGACCCCCGGCTGAGGGCGCTCGTCGGCGAACTCTCCCTGACGAGCGTCGAGTTCCGCTCCCTGTGGTCCCGGCACGACGTACGCGGCAAGGGCGGCGGGGCCAAGCTCCTGCGCCACTCGGCGGTGGGGGAGCTGGAGCTCCGCTACGAGAGCTTCTCCGTCAACAGCGCCGTCGGCCAGCAACTGGTGGTGTACCAGGCCGAGTCCGGGAGTTCCTCCGAGCAGGCCCTGGCGCTGCTCGGCTCCCTGCACACCACGTGCGCCGACGACCGCGACGCCAGGACGCGCTCGGATCACGGCTGAGCAACCACCGGCTCCCGTACGCCCCGGCGCTCCGTACCCCCTCACACGCCGCCGCGCCCGTGCCCGCGCGTCCACTCGCGCCCGTGCTCCGCGCCGAGTGGGCCCGTGCCCGTACGCCCCCGCGTCCGCTCGCGCCCGTGCTCCGCGCCGAGTGCCGGTCCCAGCCTGGGAGTTCCGCACCAGGGAGAACGGCGGCCTGGTTGCCTCCGCGCCGCAAGGCAAGAGTCGACGGTGAGTTCGCGACGCACCGCCGGGTTCGCGGCGTACCACCAGAGGGAGAAACCGCATGCCTTCCGTTCCCGTCCTGCGACCGACCGACCCGACCGCGCTGCGGGAGATCCGCGCGCGGCCCGGCGACCGACGGCGCATCCTGTTCACGAACGGGGCGGTTGTCACCATGGACCCCGACCTCGGTGCCCTGGACCCGGGTGACGTGCTGATCGAGGGCGACACGGTCCTCGCTGTCGGCCGGAGGCTGGAAGCCGGCACCGACGCCGTCGTGATCGACGCCACCGGCTGTGTGCTCACCCCCGGTTTCGTCGACACCCACCGGCACGCGTGGCAGGCGCCGCTGCGCAGGAGCATGCCGGACGTCGAGGACCTCGCCGCCTACGTCACGACCACCCTGGCCGGGCACGCCCCCGCGTACGGCCCCGAGGACATGTACGTCGGCACCCGGCTGGCCGCGCTGTCGGCGATCGACGGCGGTGTCACCTGTCTGCTCGACTTCTCCCACAACTCCCGTTCCGCAGCGCACTCCGACGCCGCGATCCAGGCCCTGGCCGACGCCGGCATCCGCGGCGTACACGCCTCCATGGCCCCGCACTTCGGGCAGTGGGACGGTCAGTGGCCGCGGGATCTGGGCCGCCTGCGGGAACGCTGCTCCGGTCCGCTGCTGACCCTGCGGCTGGCCGCCCTCGCCACTGACGAGATCGCCGGCCCGCGCCTCGCCTACGGTCCCGAACTGGCCCGGGTGGCCCGCGAACTGGACATCGGCGTCAGCGTCGACGCGGTACTCGGTGCCTCCTCCTCGCACGCGGTGCGCGCCTGGGCCGGACAGGACCTGCTCGGCCCCTGGGTCACCCTCATCCACGCCACGGGGCTGGCGGACGACGCGTGGAAGGCCATCGGCGGGACCGGTACCACCGTCTCCCTGGCCCCCACCTCGGACGCCCAGATCGGTCTGGAAACCGCGATCCCCGCGGTCGATGAGGCACTCGCCGCCGGAGTACGTCCCGGACTGAGCACCGACGTCGAAGTCGCCCTGGCCGGCGACATGTTCACACAGATGCGCACCCTGCACACCGTGCAGCGCATGCGCGCCGTGCACGGCGCGTACGGCACCGGGCGCACGCCCGACCGGATCGGTGTGCGGGACGTACTCGACTTCGCCACGCTCCAGGGGGCGCGCACCAACGGCCTGGACCCGGTGACCGGTTCGCTCACCCCGGGCAAGAAGGCCGACCTGCTGGTGATCACGGCCGAGGAACTCAACAACATGCCGCTCAACGACCCGGTCGGCACCGTGGTCCTCGGTGCCGACGCCCGCAACGTCGTCACGGTCCTGATCAATGGTGAACCCCGCAAATGGGGCGGCCGGGTCCTGGACACCGACCTGGCCGGCCTCCGCACCCGCGTACACGAAACCCGGAACCGAATCCTCGGCCGGAAACCCCACCCCACCAGGAGCCCCGTATGAACAACCGAACCACCGCGGTCCGCCCGTTCGGCGACACCACGGCGCCTGCCCGGACCAACGACCGTCAGGACCACCCGCTCCTGCTCAGCGGCGGCACTGTACTCACCGAGAACGCGTTGCTGGGCGACTGGCCGCAGGCCGACGTCCTCATCGGCGGCGACGTGATCGTCGGCGTCGGCCCCGGACTGCTCACCGCCGCTGAGGACGACGGCATGAACGTGGTCGACTGCACCGGCACCGTGGTCCTGCCCGCCGCCCTCGACCGCACCGGCAACGGACCCGCCGGAACCCTCACCCCCGGTGAACGCGCGGACATCGCCGTCTACCGTGTCGCCGCCGGCCCCGACGCGCCGGCGGGTGTCCTGCCCTCCCGCGACCACCACCTCCACCTGCTGATCCTCGGCGGCCAGTTCCAGCGCGGGAACGGCTCCGGTACGGCCGCCCCCGCACTGGAACCCCCGCACGACGACGACCACACCTACCTCGGTACCTGGGCTACCGACGACCGATTCCTGCGCCAGCGACTCCGTCCCGACGGCCGTTACGACGAGGCGCGCGGCGACCGCGAGAGCGCCTACACGGGCAGGTACTGGATCAACGGCACCCGCATCGACTACCTGGACGACCTCGGTTTCTGGGCGTACGGCGAATTCGACGGCGAGGCGCTCGACCACGCCGGGTACCGGCTCACCCGCTCCCGTCCCGCCTGACCGGCTCGTCATCCGACCTCAGTACGCGGGAGAGCGAAGGTTCCGCCTCACACCGGCAGTTCCTGAACGTGGCCCACCATCATGGGAGCTGAGGCCCGCAGTGGCGTGAGGACTCAGCGCACCCCGACCAGTTGCTCGCTCAGCGTCCACAGGCGCCGTGCGGACCGCGGATCGACGGCGTGCGGCACCACCTCCGCCGGAGGGTCCTGCTCGGCGCCGGTGACGGGCCGCGGGTTCCTGTCCAGGACGGAGATGTCGTTGTCCTTGAGATAGACGCCGCCGATCGCCGCCAACAGCGGGCTGGTGGCGGCGAACACGGTGGTGCTGGCGCCCTGTCGGGGATTCTTGATCCCGCGGTCGGGAGCGACGACCGGCTGTCCGTCGTCGTCGACGAGCCCGGCGGCCCTCAACCGGTCCGTGCCCACCGAGCTGTTCAGGTCGGTGCCGGGGACGATGCCGGGGTGCACGGCGTAGCCGCGGATGCCGTCGCCGGCCCAGCGGCGGTCGAGCTCGACGGCGAAGAGCACGTTCGCGGTCTTCGACTGCCCGTAGGCGAGGAGGCTCTGGTAGCCGGTGGCGAAGTGCGGGTCTTCCCAGCGGATGCCGGTGATCCGGTGGCCGCCCGAGGACAGGTTGACCACGCGGGCCCCACGGGCGGCGCGCAGGGCGAGCTGGAGGCCCAGAGTGAGTTGGAAGTGGCCGAGGTAGTTGGTCACGAACTGCGACTCGTAACCGCGTGCGTCGAGTTGCCGCCTGTCGTGGAGCGGACCTCCGGCGTTGTTGACCAGGGTGTGCAGCGGACGCCCGGAGCCGACGTACCAGGAGGCGAAGGCAGCGACGGATTCCGGGTCGGCCAGGTCCAGTCGACGGACCTCGACGTTCTCTAGGTCCGCCAGCACCCTGGAGGCGCGGTCGGGGTTGCGCGCGCCCACGGTGACCGACGCTCCGGCCGTGCTGAGGGCGCGGCTCGTCTCCAGCCCGATCCCGGCACGGCCTCCGGTGACGACGACGTTGACACCGGTCAGATCGATGCCGGCGAGTACGTCGTCGGCCGTTGACGCCGCGGTGAAGGGGGTTCCGAGAGGCTGCTGTTTCGCATGCATACCGTCACGCTAGAGAACGGGAGCCGAACTCTGAATGCTTGAAAGTTCGCCATTCTTTCGCGATCGTTCAAGCGTGACCAGCGTGATGAGTGACCCCCTGTCCGACGTACTGGATCTCGTCGAGACACAGGGCGTGATGTCGAGCGCCATCGCCGCTGACGGGGCCTGGTACGCCCGCGGCTCCGTCGTCGAACACCCTCTGAAGTTCGTCGCCGTCGCCCGCGGCAGCGTCCGCCTGACCACGGACGACGGCAACGGCCCGCTCACGCTCGGACCCGGCGAGGTCGCGATCCTGAACAACCGGTCATGGATGGAGGTCCGAGGAGGAGACGACACCGAGCCCGCGCGCGAGATCGACGTGACAGGTCCAGGTCGTACCTCGGCGCACCAGGGCGGTGCCGACATGGTCCTCGGCGGTCACATCGTCCTCAACCCGATCGGCCGGTCCCTCCTGCTGCCGGCGCTGCCGCCGGTCGGGCACGTCAGAGCCGGGAGCACCGACGCCCCCCTGCGTGCCAGACTCGACCAGCTCCTCGACGAGGTGTCCGGCGACCGCATCGGCTCCGCCTTTGCCGTCCGCCAACTCGGACAGTTGCTGGTGCTCGACCTGCTGCGCGCCCACCTCGGCCGCGCCGAGCTCCACCCCGGGTGGCTGCGGCTGCTCACGAACGAACAACTCCGGCCCGCCGTGGCCCTCATGCACGCCGATCCAGGAGCAACCTGGCGGCTGGAGACCCTTGCCCAGGCAGCGGCGATGTCCCGCACGTCGTTCGCCACACGCTTCCGGGCAGTGGCGGACATGCCGCCACTGGCGTATCTCAGCCGCTGGCGGATGCTGCTCGCACAGCGAGCCCTGCGTACGGGCGACGACCACGTCGGCGCACTGGCCTCCGCTCTCGGCTACGCCTCCGAAAGCGCCTTCAGCACCGCGTTCACACGCGAGGTCGGAGAGTCGCCCCTGCGGTACCGCAAGCGCGTTCGCGAGGAGGCGGACCGGCCCGGCCAGGGACGACGCCCACAAGGCCGGCACGCGAGCTCACGCCTCGCTCCGAGGGTGACCCCTCGCCCCGAGCGCCCCGACAAACAACCCCCAGGTCGTTGACCTGGGGGTTCGTGGTGGAGCGGGCGACGAGAATCGAACTCGCGCTCTGAGCTTGGCAATCACGTGGCGCTGGAGGGCGGGGTGTGGTTCCGATCTGCTGAGACGCCTGCAACGAAAGGCGTCTGGGAACGGTCACAGGGGGCCGCTGCGGACCGCTGTTCGCCGCCCCGAATGGCACGTAGTGGCACGGGGGCACGGTCCCGGCTGCTGCCCCCGATCCATTGAACTCATAGTTCAGTGGGACGGATAGTGCTTACAGGTATAGCCTATGTGTAGACGTTTCCCGTCGCGGGTCTGTCGTGGGTGCCGGAGGTGGAGCGACGTGGTCAGCGAACCTGCGGGTGTGCGAGACCTGCCCGAGACGTTCAGATACTCCGAGGCCCGGCGCCTGGGTGTTTCTGACCGCCGACTTCGCCGGCTATTGGCGGACGGCGAGGTCGAGCGGCTCGCTCGGGGTATCTACCGTCGGGCAGATGCTGATCCCATGGTCGATCTCGACCTGGTCGAAGTGGCGCACCGTATCCCGGACGGGACGTTGTGTCTGGCCTCGGCGCTGGCGCGACATGGCCTGACGGATCAGATCCCCCCGACCATCGACATCGCGATCCCGCGTGGACAGCGTGTCCCGCGGATGGCTGCGCCTATCACCTGGCACCACTTCGCGCGTGACACGTTCTTCATCGGGCGGGAGCCGTTGTCCGTGGGCCAGAGCGAGCAGCTCGGCATCTACAGCGCGGAGCGCTGCATCGTCGACGCCTTCCGACTGCGCCACCAGGAGGGGACGGAACTCGCCAACGATGCGCTCCGCGCCTGGCTGCGCCGCAGGGGCAGCCGTCCGGCTGAGCTCATGACGATGGCCAAGCACTTCCCACGGGCCGTCGAGCCCCTCCGCACCACTCTGGAGATCCTGCTGTGAATCCCCGTCCCACGCGCGCGACGGAAGCCGGCCGCGTTTACCTGGACCTGCAGAATCTCGCCCGCCGAACCGGTCGTCCCACAGATGAGCTGCACCAGCTGTACGTCCTGGAGTGCTTCCTGGACCGTCTCGTGCGCTCCCCGTACGCGGATCGATTCGTCCTCAAAGGGGGAGTCCTGCTGGCCGCCTACGAGATGCGCCGACCGACGCGTGACGTGGACCTCCGTGCCGACCGCCTGACGGCCACGCCCGCGGCGGTTCTCGAAGCAGTCCGCGAAATCGCCGCGCAGCCCGTCGAGGACGGCGTCGTGTTCGGAGCCGACGAAGCACACGCCGAGCTCATCAGGGACGAGGACGAGTACAACGGCGTACGTGTCTCCATGACGGTTGAACTTGCCAGCGCTCGGATGACCTTCCACGTCGATGTGAACGTGGGCGACCCCGTCGTCCCCCAGCCTGGAAGCATCGACCTGCCGCGCCTGCGCGGAGGAACCCTGTCGCTCCTCGGCTATCCGCTGGCGATGGTGCGGGCAGAGAAGATCATCACCATGCTGGAGCGGGGCGAAGTCAACACCAGATGGCGCGACTTCGCCGACGTCTACCTTCTCGCGGGGCGGCACGACGCCACCGGGCGCGAACTGGCCGCGGCGATGGAAGCTGTGGCCAAACACCGAGGCGTCACGCTGCGCGCACTCCTCCCCGAACTCGACGGCCTGCCAGAGCTGGCCCAACGCAAGTGGGCCGCCTGGGTGCGCAAGCAACGCCTGGAAGATCGGCTCCCTCGCTCCTTCGAGCAGGTGCTCTACAAGGTCGCCGAGTTCGCCGCCCCGGCATTGACCGGCGAGGCGACAGGCATGCGTTGGAAGGCAGATGCCCAACGCTGGAAGCTCACCACTGAGACGACGTAGCCCCGCCGCGCCACTCCAAGTGGCCCACAGGCCCACCGCGGCCTGGCGCGAGACCTGTGGACCGCCCCAGACAACAGCACGGCCCTGGTCAGGGATCACATCCCTGACCAGGGCCTTCGTCGTGGAGCGGGCGACGAGAATCGAACTCGCGCTCTGAGCTTGGGAATCACCGCTCGTTTAAGGCGAGTTGGCCGCCTGACCAGCCCAAACGCCCCTCCAAGCCCACCACTTCACCACCCCAACTGACCGCCAGTACCCGCTCCTGACCGCCTCATCTGGTGCGCATCTGGTGCACTCCACAGCCTCGGCCGGGTACCTCGCCTCACGCGCACCGACGTTGCCAACGAGGGGTTGGGGGAGTGTTTGACTTCGGGTGGTCTGTGGGGCGAGAGCATGGAACGGGGGGCGTACGCTCGCTCAAGCAGAGTGGGGCCGCAGGCTCCCACCGCGCTCTTGGTCCCACTGCCCCCCGTTCCTTGCTCTCGGAGGGGCCCCGCTGACCACCCGAAGTTAAAGACTCCCTCAGCCCTGGTCCCAGATGGCCCCGTCAGTTCGTTGTTGCTGTGACTGGCAACACATCATGTCTCGCCACACATTGGGGGGCCATCGCCGGGCTGGAAAGCCGCTCTGAGACAGATCTGAACCGAGGGCGCTGACCTGCACAACCGGCGGAGCCGGGATCAGCTGTTCGTACTTTCGCTGTGGGTACTGCCGGTTCGCCTTGCCAGGTGTGCTGGCGGTGCGATCACGCGCAACAGAGTCGAGGCAGGCGTGACCTCGACGCGTAGGTCAGGCTTGCGCGAGAAACTCGTGGGGCTCTGCACCCTTCGCGTGGGCATGTGTCGTCACGCTCACTGTGCGTGAGAACAAGCGTATGCTCTGTTAAGACGATACGCCTGACACATCGTCAATCTTCACATAGCCTAGGTTGATATGCCTGAGGGGGTCTCGTGCTTCACACTCGCATGACACGCGCACGACTTTACATACTCGTGGACTCGTTCGAATCTGATATACGGCAGATGATCTTGCGGTTCATCCTCGACCATATGAGTGAGGCCGAGGCCCTGGGGGATAGCTACCTGAGAGCAGCTGAACGCCGTCAAAGCGACGCCAGTGACGATAAGCTCTCCATCGTTGAATACCTCGATATGCGCGAAGCGTACGACATCCTGAATCGGCATCGGGAAGCTTTGCCAGTGGAGCTGGCCCGAGAGCTTCGATTCGGCACGCCACGAATGGATATCCTGACGCCTATTCGTAATCGCGTTATGCATGGAAGGCCACTACAGGCCGGTGATGCCGAGAAGGCGATTAGTGCGTGTCGTGAGTTCAAGAGTCGTTTTTGGCCAACAATGCGCGATACGCTAGATAAGCTGGGTGCTCAACCGGAGTGGGAGCCAGCTTTCAACGGCGTCGACAGGCGCTATTCTGATAGAATTCTTCACAATCTTCCGCCTTTTGATTACGATGACACTGGTCTTATTGGGAGATCTCAAGCGTGTAGCGCCATCGTGAAGCATCTCCTGAGGCGCCGTGAGCCAATGATCACCATCACGGGTGAAGGTGGGATCGGGAAGACAGCTCTCGCCTCTGACGTGGCATATTCGCTCTTGGATAATCCGGATTCTCCTTACGAGTGCATATTGTGGACATCCTTGAAGACGGAGCGACTAACGGCTAGCGGGGTCGTCGAGATTGCAGGAGCGGTCCGCGATGTTACAGGCGCGAGTCAGATGCTTGGTAAAGTCCTAGCAGATGATTTCAGAGGCGGTGTGGAGCAGCTAGCGGAAGCTCTACACGGAATCGAGACTCTACTTGTTATCGATAATCTCGAAACCGTAAGCGGTAGCGAGATTGTTACGTTGTATGAAACGCTACCCGATAACGTCACATATCTTATGACGAGTAGAATCGGAGTGGGTCAGATTGAGCGTCGAATCCCTCTTCCTCCGCTGGAAAAAAAAGATGCACAGACACTCTTCAGATCTTTTGCTAGAGTGCGTGGAGGACGAGCTGATTTCTTGGCAAGTCTGCAACAGGAAACTGTCGAACAGGTCGTCATTCGGTTGCGCTTTAGTCCCTTAGCTATCCGATGGTACATTCTTTCCGTCGAATCTGGGCGACAGCCCCACCCGACTTTGACCGACCAAGACGAGTTGATCGACTTCTGTGTAAGGTCAGTATTTGACGCTCTGAATGAAACACCGAAGGATATTCTTTCGGTCCTATACGCTCTCGATAGATCTTCTACCTTCGATGAGCTTGCGGTGTTAACTGATTCGCCGATCGATTCCTTGAATCTTGCAGTCAAGGAGCTAAGTGCAGGCTCGCTGGTAAGTCAGAAGCCTGACCCCGATGACGAGCTCATCTCACGGGTTCAGATAACTGAAGCAGCTCAACACTTCCTGCGCCGCGTTGCTCCGCCGCCCAAGGCGAATATTAGTGGAACTCTGCTGCGAGAGCAGGAGTTTAAGCGTTCAGAAGAGCGACGTCGTGCGGACGAGAGTAAGCGTCATCTCGCTCCCAATGTTGTGAGGGTTCGCTCATCACATGACGAGCCCACGGCTCATCTTCTTCGGCTTGCCTTGGCGCAGTCACGAGCAGGATCAGTCGATCGTGCTCAGGCCTATCTGACGCGTGCCCGGGCGCTGAATCCAGAATTCTGGGAAGTGGATCGCGTAGAAGCATTCATTCTTTCCCAGAACGATCAAATCGAACAGGCAAGCTCACTTTACCGGTCAGCCTTGCGTAAGGCTGACCATGCTGGCAAAGCAGTCATCTCCTATTACTTCGCTGGACACCTTGCTGGGCGTGGACACGACGTAGGTGCAGCTCTGCCGCTGGCGGAGGTAGCGCACGAGTACTTTCAAACCGCTGATACCGCACAGTTGCTAGGGAAGATTAACCTGTGGGCTCGCAACTACGAAGACTCACAGGTGTACCTTGAGTGGGCCCTAGAGAACATAGTTGGACGTGGAAGACTTCGATTGATTATTCTGACGAGTCTCGTAGACTCTTGGCGCCGGTGGGCTGAGTCCATACTTGAGGATGATCGTCGCCCAGTAGAGGCTGCCCATAAGGCATCAGCCGGATTCTCTCAAGGAATTAAAGAACTCGACTCTGGTGCCTGGGATCAGCGACTTGCTGAAACTCTCCTCGAAAGTGCAAAGTCATTCCTCCGGGCGATCGGGGAACTTGGGATATTCCCGAAAGAGTTCAATAATGATGCCGTCAGAATCCTGAAGGGGGTGAAGCGCCACATCGTCCTTTTTGAGCGTTGCGCCGCGTGGCACCATTTCCCTGGTCGAGTCGGCAGCCTGTATCGCCTGGCAGGCATTAGTGGTGAAATTTCGAACCTTTGCGAGATCTTGGTGAATGTGGCCAAGCCAAAACTAGGCGACGCATCAGATGTCACGTCCCGAGGAATCGTTAAAGCCTGGCGTGGGACTTACGGTTTTATTTCTCACCCCGACCACCCCAGTGATGTGTTCTTCCCGGGGGCAGTGGTGCAAGAAGACAATGGCGTGAAATGGGACTCTCTTAACCCTGTTGGGGTACACGTAGTTTTCGAGGTTGACGAACACGGGAAAGGGGATCGTCCTCGTGCCAACTATGTATCCCCCATCTCCGTAGAAGAGTGACTTGGATCCGGTCGGCTTGGTCACGAATTCTCTCCCATCTTTGGTATCAGGAAATTGACCGTCATTGACGTGGCTCGGCCCTCGGCCGGGGTGGAGCGGGGCGGAGACAGGAGCGCAGGCCCGGCAGGGGGCCGGGCCGCGCGCGGGGAGCGGAGCGAGCCGCCTTGAAGACGTAGAGAAAGTTGTTACTCGCTGCGGTTGCGGGTGATGCGGTGGCGGTGGCGTTCGATCTCGTAGGCGATGGTTTCGGCTGCCTGGATGCTGAGTTGGAGTTGGTTGAGTACGTCCTGGCGGGCCTGGGCGATGAGTTCGCGGTGTGCGGGTGCCATGGGGTCGGGGGTGCCCTTGGGTGTCCAGTTGTCTCCGTAGCTGTGGTGGCGGACGACGTCTTGGCAGGCGCGTACGACGTGGTTCATGGCGGTGGTGATCTCGTAGCGATAGTGGGTCTCGTACTCGTCTGCCGGGCTTGGTGGTTGGTTCATAGGCGGTGTCCTTGGAGTTGGACCTGGCGGGCGGTGAGTACGTAGCGGGTGGTGTCGTCGTAGATGGTGAAGCGGTACGCCGCGCCTTGGGTGAGGAGGTGTAAGGCGTGTTCGTGCTCCTGGTGGTCTTCGAGCCAGTGGAGGGCGGGGCGGGACTCTGCCGGGTCGAGTTGGTCTGCGATGTGTGCTGCTCGGGTTTGGAGCCAACGCAGCGCCAGACGTGGTGTGTTGGTGGGTTCGTTGCCCAAGGGGATTGGGTGATGGCTGGGTCGTACGAACGCGGTGGCGTTGGACCAGTAGGTGAGTTTCGTGGCGAGGTGTGGGCGGGTCAGCATGTTGGGGCCTGGTGGTGGGTTGGCAACGCGCCTGTGTGGGTGGGGAGTTCGGCGGTGACCGTGTGGCCGTGGGGGTTGCGGGTGACTGAGAGGTGTCGGGCGAGGGTGGCGACGATGTCCAGGCCTCGGCCGTGGGTCTCGTGGTCGTTGGCGTGGGTGATGTGCGGGCTGGTGGTGCTGCTGCCGTTGTCGGTGACGCTGAGGGTGATGGCGTCGGCTGTCCGGTGAATGCTGAGGCGGAAGTGGGGGCTGGCGGTGTGGGTGACGGTGTTCGCGGCCAGCTCGGTGACGATCAAGGCGGCGTCGTCGGCGCAGGGGCAGTTGGTGAGGACGTCGCGGGTCCAGCGGCGGGCGCGGGCCACTTCTTCGGGGAGACCTGGGCAGAACAGTTCCCAGGCTAGCGCCCTACACGTATACTCATCCATACAAGTTTCTTTGTGCTGGTAGGCCGCTATGGACAGTGAGGTCGTGCTAGACGAGTTTCACGCCGTCGTGTGCGCGGACGGGTGGGGGTGAGGTGGCGTCGAGTGCGTCCAGGACGCGAATTGCGTAGGCCTCGTTGGCGAGTTGGGTGACCTCTTCGCGGGTGGCCCAGTGCAGGGCCTTGGTCTCGTCGCCGGTTGTGGGTTGGCCGTCGATGGCGCGGCAGCGGAAGACGAGCGAGACGATCAAGCCCGTCATGTTCTTGTAGACGCCGGTCAGTGTGGCCGGAAGTGCGATCTTGAGTCCGGTCTCTTCCAGGACTTCGCGTTGAAGCGCGTCCGGCAGGGTTTCGCCGGCTTCGACGACTCCGCCTGGTGGCTCCCAGCGGCCGTTGTCGCGCCGCTTGATCAGCAGGGCACGATCGCGTTCGTCCACGATGACGCCTGCGACGCTCACGGAATGGGGGCGCTCGGCGGTTTTCACGTCTGGGCTTCCTGGTGCGCTCGGCTGACTAGGCTCGCTCCACGGTAGCAACAGAACTTAGGCTCTCGTCTAGATATCTAAAGGAGTACTCATGACCGCTCTGTCATCCGGCGTGCTGGGCTCGCTGGACCCGACCAGCGATCGGGCCGTGTTTCGGCAGATCGCCGACCAACTGCGCGAAGCCATCGGCCGGGGAAAGTTCGCGGAAGGTGCCAAGCTTCCCTCGGAGTCGGATCTGGTCGAGCACTACGGCGTCTCCCGGATGACCGTCCGGAACTCCATCTCGCTGCTTCAGGGCGAGGGGCTGGTCTCGTCCGAGCATGGCAAGGGCGTCTTTGTGCGGCCTCGGCCTCCGGTGAGGCGGCTGGCATCGGACCGCTTCGCGCGGCGTCATCGGGATCAGGGCAAGTCGGCGTTCACGGTGGAGGCGGAAGCCGCGGGGAGTCGTCCTGAGGTGGACAACCTGGTCGTCAAGGAGGAGCGGCCGACGGCGGACATCTCCGCTCGGCTGGGGGCTCCGCGCAAGGTGTTGGCGCGTCGCCGGCGGTATCTGCTGGACGGTCGGCCGGTGGAGTTCGCCGTGTCGTACCTGCCGTTGGACCTGGCGCGTGACACCCCGATCGCTCAGCCCAACCCCGGCTCTGGCGGGATCTACGCGCGGCTGGAAGAACTCGGGCACCACCTCGACCACTTCGACGAGGAGATCCGGGCGCGGATGCCGTCGCCCCAAGAGGTCAAGACGCTTCGCCTGTCTGCCGGCGTGCCCGTCATCCAGCTGATCCGTACGGCCTTTGATACCAAGGGGCGGGCCGTTGAGGTCTGCGACACGGTGATGGCGGCAGATGCGTACGTCCTGAACTACCACCTGCCGGCGACCTAAAAGCGCCTGGTCGCACGGGTGTTGACGCTCCATCGGGTGCTCGTTCCCTCGAACTCGTACACACGAAGATGCTTACTCGTATAGACGAGTAGCTGGGTGCTGTGGCATGGTGGGTCGTGTAGCCAGTCGAGCCGGCTTGGCTTGCTGCATCTTGTATAGATGACTAGATGCGAAGAGTCGGACTGATCCGAAGGAGACAACACCCGTGCGCACCATCCGAGTTGAGGCATCCACCGCGACGATCTTGCTGACCGAAGCCCCTGAACCGAAGGTTCGTGACCGGCAGACCGGTGAGGTCGCCAAGGACGCCACCACCGGGGAAGCCCTGATGAAGGTCGGCGTCGTCTACATCGACGAGGGACAGTCCTCGCTGATCCACGTCGCCGTTCCGGAGAGCGGGGTGAGTGAAGGGCTGACGCTCGGTGCTCCCGTGTCGCTCCCTGGGCTGATCGCCCGCCCGTGGGAGTCGGTGTTCAACGGGCGGCAGCGTCACGGCATCGCCTTCCGAGCCGCCGCCCTGACTGCCGGAGCAGTACCCGCCAGCGTCGGGGCGGACTTCCGTTTCTACGATCTCCGCCACGCCGGACACACTCTGGCGACTCAGGTCGGCGCGACGTTGAAGGACACGATGGTCCGTGCGGGACAGTCCTCCGAGCGGGCGTCGCTGATCTACCAGCACTCCGACCGCAAGCGGCAGCACGAGATCGCGGCAGCCCTCGACGCCCGAGTCGCGGAGGAGCGGGAGAAGGGTGCGGCACGGCCTTCTGGTGCGGATCTGGTGCGTGACGTCTGAAGTGGTCTAGACAACAAACAACCCCCGGGTCGGTGACCTGGGGGTTTGTGGTGGAGCGGGCGACGAGAATCGAACTCGCGCTCTGAGCTTGGGAAGCTCATGTTCTACCATTAAACTACGCCCGCGTGAGTCGCACCCGCGGCGGTGCTGCTCCATCCCACCAACCACCGCATCGACGCCTCCACCCGTGCCGGTCCGGCCGCACTGCTGCCTTGCTGTCATCTGGCTGCTGCAGGCTGCAAGTTGACTGTCGTTGTGTGGCCCATGCTGCCACGAGAGTGACGGCTTGGCTTCGGCAAGGTGCCCCGTTTGACGGCGTGTTGAACCCGTCACGCCGAACAACACGCGCTCCGGCGCACCACCCCGCACCACCGAGGACGTCCGGACGTCCTCGGTGGTGCGGGGTGGTGCGCCGGAGCGCGTGTTGTTCGGCGTGACGGGTTCAACACGCCGTCAAACGGGGCACCTTGCCGAAGCCAAGCCGTCACTCTCGTGGCAGCATGGGCCACACAACGACAGTCAACTTGCAGCCTGCAGCAGCCAGATGACAGCAAGGCAGCAGTGCGGCCGGACCGGCACGGGTGGAGGCGTCGATGCGGTGGTTGGTGGGATGGAGCAGCACCGCCGCGGGTGCGACTCACGCACAGACTCTGCAACCGGTGGGGGCACAGCAACTCTGGGGCGACCCCGACCCGTTGTGGGCCGTCGGCGACTGGCGCGCGGACGAGGTGCGCATCGTCGAGGCCGACGCCGACACCCGGCTCGCGATCTTCGGCTACTGCGGAGCCAGTGACGACCAGTTGCGCGTGGGCCTGTTCGCGGCGAGAGGCGGGGCGGTACGGCATCTGACGACGTACCCGGGTTCGTACACCGCCGTCGTCCGCATCGGCCGCCGTATCGCCGTCGCCACCGATCTCGCCGGTGCACGCCCGGTGTTCCACACGCCCTGGGCCGGCGGTACCGCCTACGCGACCGCCGCGCTGCCGCTCGCCGATCTGGTCGAGGCGCAGCTGGACGTCAGTCATCTCGCCGCGCTGCTCGCCGTTCCCGACGCGCCTGAGGCGCTGGGCGACTCCACTCCGTACGCCGAGGTGCGACGCGTACCGCCGGGGCACTCGCTGATTCTGCGCGACGGGGGTTCGCGGCAGATCAGCAGTTACGAGCCGACTGCGCCCACCGTCGTCGCCGCACCGCCGATTCCGGCGGAGGAGGCGGTCGAGGGCGTGCGCGAAGCGCTGGTCGACGCGGTACGTGCCCGGCTGGCGGTGGCCCGCCATGTGCCGGACACCTTCGGCGCCGACTACGACGGCGACCGCGCGGACGGGCACGGTGCGCACGCAATTCCCGCGCAGAGCAGGCCCGTTGACGTCCGGAACACCCGCGGCGGGCAGCAGCGCACCACGAACGGGTACGCGCCCGAGGGCTATGCGTCCGACGGCCACACAACGCCGGGCGCCGCGTACAACGACGGTACCGACGGCGCGTACGGCAACGGAGACCGCGGCGCGTACGGCCCCTCCAACGGCAGCGCGTACGGCACCGACGGCGGCAGCGCCTACGGTCCCGCTGGCGGGAGTGCCTACGGCACCGACGACGGCAACGCGTCCGGAAACGGCACCGGCAGCGGCAGTGCGTACGGCACCGGCAGTGCGTACGGCATCGGCAGCGCGTATGGCAACGCCGGCGCGTACGGCACCGACGGCGGCCGGGACCCCGGCGGCCGGGACCCCGGGCCCATCCCCGGCATGGGCCCCGCCGACCGGCGTGCCGGCCGCGGCCCTGCGCCCGGCGTCGGCGCGGACCTCTCCGGCGGTCCCGCGTCGGCAACGCTCGCGCTGCTCGCCGCCGGGCTGCCCGGGGTTCCCGGCACGATCCTGGGCACGCCCGGAACGGTCGCGGGTGAGCGGCTGCTCGCGGTCACCTTCAACGATCTGACCCAGAGCGGGGACAGTGAGCGCGAGGCCGAGCTGGAACGCGCGCACGCGGTGGCCGAGAGCCCGCGGCTGCACCACGTGGTGGTCGCGGCGGCCGAGGAGGGGCTGCCCTACGTCGACCTCGACAAGGTTCCGTTGACGGACGAGCCGGGGCCCGCGCTGGTCCAGGCCGGACGGCACCGGCTGCGGCTGGCGAGCGGGAGCGCCGACCAGTTCACCGGCTACGGCGCGCGGCAGGTGCTGGACGCCCACCCGGCGCGCCTCGCCGATCTGCTGATGGACCGCAAACGGCGTCATCTGCTGCGCCCCGCAACGGCGTTGGCGGTGGCGGACGGTGCTTCGGGCGCCTCGCTGACGGTGCCGTTCACGGTCTACCGTGCGGCTCGCCGGCTCGCCCGAACCACTCAGCGCGACGGGGTCACCGACGTCGCACAGGCGTTGCGGGAGTCCGACTTCGGCGCCAACGTCACCGACAGCGCACTGTCCGCCTCGCTCGCCGCGCTCAGCTGGTGCCGTCCCGGCCCCGCCGCCCGCTGGTTGACCGGGGAGGCGCTCGCGGAGGTGTCGGTTCGGCTGGAGACCGCCGCCATGCGCGCCGAGAGCGGTATCGGCAGCCGTCCGGGTGTGCTGCGCGCACAGGCCGCGCTGGCCCGCCGGGCCGCGGACTACCGGGTGCTCGAACAGGCCGCCGAGGTCCGCAGCCAGCGTCTGCACGCGCCCTTCCTGGACAACCAGGTGGTACGCGCCGCCCGTGAACTTCCCGAGGCGATGCGGGTACGACCCGGCGCACGCGCCTCCGTGCTGCGCGAGGTGCTCGTCGGCGCGGGGGTCCACGAGCTGCCGCCCGGTTGGGGCACCACTACGTACGCGGTGCACGCCGCTGCCGGGCGGGCGGGGCTCCGTGCGGCGATCGGACCGCTGATGGACCTGTTCCGGGCCCCGCTGCTGGCCGACGCGGGCATCATCGAGGCCCACGTCGTGCGCAAGGCGCTCCGGGCCGCTGCCGACGGCGAACCGCTGCCGCTGGAGGGCCTCGACCAACTGGTCGCGGTGGAGCTGTGGTTGACGCGTCTGATGCAGCGCCGCGGCAGCTGCTGGACGGGTGCGGACGCACCGCGGCGCCGCGCCGTGGTCGGCGTACCGGGCGTACCGAGCACCCCACACCGTCCGGCGCTGTAGCACCCCGTACGCGGGGTGTGCGGCGTGTGCGGCGTACGCGGGGTGTGCGGCGTGTGCGGGGTGTGCGGCGTACGGGCCGAACTGCGCGCAGTCGGGGTGCCCCGCCTGCGCCGGCGCGCTGTCCGCCTGCGCTGCACGGGGCGTTCGCGTCGTACGTGCCGGCAGACCGCGCTGCTCGTACGTCCTGTCTCTCCTGCTGCCCTGTGCCGCCGGTACGTCCTGTGCCGGCCGCCTGCGCTGGCTGTGTGCGCTGCACCGCGTGCGTCGCCCGGGCACGTCCGTACTCGCGTCCACCGTGCCGAGTCCGCCCGTGCCTGCGCCTGCCGGTCTGCGGCAGTCCTCGCCCTCTCCGCCCGGGTGCGGGGGGTCAGGAGCAGCGGATGACGGAGTTGGCCCAGGTGCTCAACACCGCTGCTCCGAGCGCCGAGTCGGGCGTCACTTCGAGCCTGAGCGTCTGCACTCCGTCCAGCGGGACGGCGACCCGTACGGGTGCGTCGCCGCGACGCACGGTGCCGGACTGCCACAGCCGCCTGCCGTCCCCGTGGACCGCGAACCGCACCGAGCGGTCCAGCAGCGTCAGATCGTCCACCCCGGCCAGCGCCTCGTAGGAACTGCACTCCCGGTTGAGGGCGATGTTGACCGAGGACGGACCGCCGACGGTGATGCCGTGGTCCAGGTCCCGGCCGCCGACCCGGGGGGTCGCGCGCTGCCACACCCAGGTGCTCTCGGTGAGCTTGATCGTCGGCTCGTCGCTGGAACCGAGCAGGTCCCAGGAGAGGTTGCGCACTTCGTACGGCTCCGGTTCGGGCTCCGGCTCCTGGGTGGGCGTGGGCGTGGGCGTCGGCGTCGGCGTGGGTGTCGGTGTCGGTGTCGGAGTGGGGGCCGGGGCCGACGGCGTGGGTGTGGGCGCCGGCGGGTCCGCAGGCTTCTCCGGCTCCGGCTCCGGCTCCGGCTCCGGGCGGGGCTCCTCGGGCTGCGGCTGCGGCTCCTGGCTGGGCTCCGGCTCGGGTTCGGGCTGCGGCGCCTGCTCGGAGGGCTGTGCCTGGGGCGGTCGGGGCTCCTCCTCCTTGGGGTTGCCCGACAGCGCCAGCACCAGCGCCGCCGCGGCTGCCGCGGCGACCACCGCGCTGGCTGCGACACCCGCCTTCGCCGGTGCGCCCAGGCCCTCCGACGCTGCTCCCCCCGCGCCGGCCTTGCCGCCCGCCGCGGCAGCAGTGCCCGCCGCGCCCGCCGCGGCGCCACCGCCGACGACGCCGGCGAGCTTGGCCGACCAACCGGCGGCGAACCAGCCGATGACCGCGATCGGCAGCAGTGCGCTCAGACGGTCGTTGACGTCCTTGACCTCGACCGCGGCCAGCCGGCACTTTGCGCACTCCTCCAGGTGCCGACGCAGCCCGCGCTCGGCGCGCATCCGCAGCCCGCCGCGTGCGTACGCGCCCAACCGGTCCGCGTACCGCGAGCATTCCCCGCCCTCGGTCAGCGACTGGCTGACGTGCGCCTGGAGGTACGCCTGCTTCAGGCCCTCGCGCGCCCGGTGGGCGAGCACGGCCGTGGCGTTCGGCGTGAGGCCCAGCATGGGCGCGACGTCGCGGGGTGAGGTGTCCTCCACGGTGGTGTGCCACAGCACGGCCTGCCACCGCTCCGGCAGCGTACGGAACGCCTGCACGACCATCGACTGCTCGGCCTCGTGCATCGCCCGTACGTCCGCGCCGAGTTCCTGGGTGTCCTCGCCGCCGGCCTGCGAACCGACCGCGGAGACTGCGAACACCGCGAAGTCGTCGACCAGGTGCTCGCGCCGGGCGCTCTTGCTCCATGCCGCCGCGGCGTGCCGCACCGAGGTCAGCAGATATGCCCGTACCGCCGTCTCCGGTCCCTTGCCGCCCTGAAGGGCCTGGAAGGTACGGGTGAACACCTCGTTGGTCAGGTCGTCCGCGGTGTCGGAGTCGCGGCAGCAGGAACGCGCGTACCGCCGCACGGCGTCCGCATGGCGGCGGTACAGCTCGTCGTACGCTCCCGAATCGCCGTTGCGGATACGGGAGATGAGCTCGGTGTCGCCGACCGCGTCGCCGTCCGCCGCCTCGGGCCCGTCGCCCTCCGGGTCGCTGCCCCGGACGACGTCTTCGCCGCGGCTGCGCTGCTGCGGAACGGAGCGGCCGGGCGCGGAGCCGTCCGGCGCCGACGCCGCTCCTCCCTCGCCGGCGCCCTCGCCGCTGCAGTCCCCGGCGCCGTCGACGCTCTCACCGGCACCGGCACCGGCACCGGCACCGGAACGGCGTGGATCGGCTGCCTGAGGGCTCGTCGAAGCCGCCTGCCCGGGGACCCTGGGCGCGGTGGACGAGCCGCCCGCGTCGTGGGCGTCAGGCTGTCCGTCCGGGCTGTCCGGCCCGTCCTGTCCAGAAGCGGCCACCACCGACACCCCGCGTTCCTGTCACGGCCAAGTACCGGGAAAGAGTGCCACATTGGCCTGTTCCGAGTGGGCCGCTTCGTGAGTAAGCACTCGACCGAGGCTCCGACGGGCCGCCGTCCACGCCCCGAGCACGGCGGCCCGGAACACGTCCGGCGGCCCCGAGTACATCCACCCGGAGCACCGCGGCCCCAGGCACGGAGGCAGCCGGCACCGAGGCATCCAACGCCGCGGCCCCGAGTTCGCCTCCGACTCTCCGGTCCGCGCGCAGGGAGGCCCCACCCGCACCCGCCACGCCGGCCGTTGTCGCCCACCGAACCGTCGGCCGACGGGTGACATCCCCGCCGGCCGACGGGGACGTCACCCGGTGCGCAGACCCGCGAGCAGAATCTCCAGCAGCCTGTCGGAGGCCGCGGACCGCTGCTGAAGGTCGGGCAGGGACGGCGCCGCGGTGGCTATCACCAGCAGTACGTCGCTCACCGACACTCCGTCCCGGAGCGCGCCGGCGGCTCTCGCCCGGTCGACCAACTCGCCGACCACGGCGAGCAGTTCGCGGGCGAACGGATCGAAGTCCTCCTCGCCGGAGAACGCGGTTGCCTCTGCCGCGGCCTCTTCCGAGCGCTGCCCGGGAACGCGCACCTCCGCGCCGGACGCACTCTCTGCCGATGCCGATGCCGATGCCGATGCCGAGATGTCGCTGCCGTTCTGCGAGGCATCCCCCGGGGCGGCCCCTCCCTGCTCGGAGGACGCGACCTCCGAGGAGGACAACGGCGCGCGCTCTGCCACGCCACCCTCCTCGGTCTCCTCTGCCGCCAGGACATGCGGCGGCAGCAGCCTGCCGGCGCCCGACGCCACCGAACTCCGCAGGAACCCGGCCAACGCGGGCCAGCCCTCGCCCTCGTGCGCCAGCGCCGATCTCGCCTGCTCGGCGAGGCGCGCGGTCTCCTCCTGCGCTATTCGCCTGACCAGCACGTCCTTGCTCGGGAATCGGCGGTACACCGTGCCGACGCCCACCCGGGCCCGACGGGCGACATCCTCCATCGGCGCCCCGTAGCCGACCTCGCCGAACACCTCGCGGGCGGCCCGCAGTACGTGCTCCAGGTTCCGTTGGGCGTCGACTCGCAGCGCGGGCTGCCGCGGTTTACCCTGCGGCTGCGCCGCCGCGGGTACGGAGCCCGGAGCGGTCCGCACAGCGCCGTCCCAGGGCGGCGTACCGCTCCCCGGATCGATGGCGACGATCTCGGGCCCGTAGCCAACTGCGCCACGAAGACCGTTGATTGTGTCGGTATTTGTCTGGCCAAGGTCGGTGAGACCCTCAATACGCATTAATGCCCCCGTTGTTCAATGTCTCCCCCCGGAGACGCCCCGTTGTCCGGTCGGGCGGAAAACGGGCTTCCGCTTCCCTCCCGACCACCACTCGAACATAGTTGAGTGCTGGTCATCAGTGAAGAGGTGAGATGGATGACCGACTCACCCGCGATCTTCCGGCTACTCCGATCCGCCCCTGTTTAGCCCGTTGCGTTACCGGCTGAAACCCGTGCTGAACTGCACGTTCGGGACGCGGTTCACCTCTGTGGGGCAACCGGAGCTGCAGGTTCCAGCGATCACACAATTCGGCGCGACCTGTGGACAAACAACGGCCCGGCGGTGCGTCATGGACGAGTGACGGACGGACAGGTGTCGAAGACGACCCAGCCAGCAGCAGCCAAGCGCCCGACCCGCATCCTGGTGGTCGGCGGTGGCTACGTCGGTATGTACACGGCGCTGCGGCTGCAGAAGAAGCTCAAGGCGGAACTCAAGCGGGGCCGCGCCCACCAGAACGCGGACGACACCCGCGCGGACGCGGACACCGGCGCTCCCGCCGACGCGGCCTCCGCGAAGGCTGCCGAAGCCCCCGCCCCGGAAAGCCGCAGCGCCCCCGACGTCGCCGACACCGGCGTCGAGATCGTCGTCGTCAGCCCCGAGCCCTATATGACGTACCAGCCGTTCCTCCCCGAGGCCGGCGCCGGCTCGATCTCGCCGCGTCACGTCGTCGTCCCGCTGCGCCGGGTGCTCTCCGAATGCCGCATCGTCGTCGGTGAGGCCCGCTCCATCGACCACGCCGCGCGCCGCGCCCACATCCGTACGATCGCCGCCGACCAGACCTCCACCGGGTCCTCCGACAGCCGGACGGCCTCCGACAGCGGCAGCACGAACACCACCGACACCACCGGCGCCGACGGCGCCAACCTCGCCCTCGACTACGACGAGCTGGTCCTCGCACCCGGTTCGGTCTCCCGCACCCTCCCGGTGCCCGGCCTCGCCGACCACGGCATCGGTTTCAAGACGGTCGAGGAAGCGATCGGCCTGCGCAACCACGTGCTGGAACAGCTCGACATCGCCTCCTCCACCCGCAACCCGGAGATCCGCGACGCCGCCCTGACCTTCGTCTTCGTCGGCGGCGGCTACGCGGGCGTGGAGGCGCTCGGCGAGCTGGAGGACATGGCGCGCCACGCGTGCGGCTACTACCACAACCTCCGCCCGGAGGAGCAGAAGTGGATCCTGGTCGAGGCGACCGACCGCATCCTTCCCGAGGTCGGTGAGGAGATGGGCAAGTACGCCGTGCGGGAGCTGCGTGGCCGCCGTATCGATGTGCGTCTGGAGACCCGGCTGGACAGCTGCGAGGACCGGGTCGCGGTCCTCAGCGACGGTTCGCGGCACCCGTGCCGCACGCTCGTGTGGACCGCGGGTGTCAAGCCGAGCCCGGTGCTGGCCGCCACTGATCTGCCCCGCAACGAGCGCGGGCGGCTGCGCTGCCGCGCCACTCTTCAGATCGAGGGAACGCCGAACGCCTGGGCCGCCGGCGACGCCGCAGCCGTACCCGATCTGACGAACGACGAGCCAGGCCAGGAGTGCGCGCCCAACGCTCAACACGCCGTACGCCAGGCCCGGCTGCTCGGTGACAACCTCGTCGCCTCGCTCCGGGGCAAGCCGCTGGTCGACTACGAGCACGCCTACGCCGGCTCGGTGGCCTCGCTCGGCCTGCACAAGGGCGTGGCCCGCGTGTACGGTCGCAAGCTCAAGGGTTACCCTGCCTGGTTGATGCACCGCGTCTACCACCTCAGCCGCGTGCCGACGGTGAACCGCAAGATGCGGGTTCTCTCCGAGTGGGTCCTCTCCGGATTCTTCAAACGGGAGATCGTCTCTCTCGGGTCGCTCGAGCATCCCCGCGCGGAGTTCGAGATCGCCGCCGGAGGAGGTCCTCGCACCGAGGAACGCTGACGAGGGTCAGGTCGTCGACCGCGCCGGGCGTGTGACCATGGGTGCGTCGGTCGACGCGAAGCGTGACGACTCGACGGGCGCCCGCCACCACGCTCCCCGGCACCCGGTGTGCTGCCCGCCACCAGCACACCGTCCCAGCAGTCCCGGTACCACCCACAGCAGAATCGGATCTGAAACGCAGTGAATTTCACGCGCTGGAGCGCCCGCCTGCCCGGCTCCCAGCGTCGTACCGCAGCAGTGCGGGCGGCGCGACGGTCGGCGGAGCAAGCCCTTTCCGCGGCCCCGGCGACCAGTCAAGACCCCTCCACCGCGGCGCCGTCGGCCGGCGAGGTCCCGGCGGCCCGCGGCGAGGTTGGCCGAGCCGTTCCGGGCAGCGGTGTGTCCGCGTCGCCGCGCAGCGTGGACGAGCTCACGGTCGGCGAGCTGCTCGGCCAGGTGCCGGCGCCCGTCGTCATCGTGCGCGGCCGGGACCACCGCGTCTCCTACGTCAACGAGGCCTACGCCCATGCCTTCGGGCCCCGCGACCCCGGAGCGCCGGCGGCCGAGGCCCTTCCCGAGCTCGTCGAACTCGGCCTCGTCCCGCTGATGGACCAGGTCCGGCGCAGCAGAAAGCCCCGTACGGTCAAGGCCCGCCGCATCGACGACGGCGACCGTCCGCGCTACTTCACCTTTACGTGTACGCCCATCGAGCTGGAGGCGAGCGACCGAGGGGTGCTGGTCTTCGCCGCAGACGTCACCGACCAGGTCGAGTCCGCCGAACGGCTGCGGGCCAGTGAGGCCCGCCAGCGAGCCGCCGCGGTGACCCTCCAACGCAGCCTGCTGCCACAGAAGTTGGAGCACCCCGACGATCTGCGCGTCGCCGCCACCTACCAGCCGGGCGGCACCGAGGCGGCCGTCGGCGGGGACTGGTACGACGTCATCACGCTCGGAGCCGGCCGTACCGCGCTGGTCATCGGCGACGTGATGGGCCGCGGCGTGCGCGCTGCGGCCGTCATGGGCCAACTACGCACCGCGGTGCGCGCGTACGCCCGGCTCGACCTGCCGCCGCACGAGATCCTGCAACTGCTCGACGGTCTGGCGGCCGAGATCGACGCCAGCCAGATCGCCACCTGCGTCTACGCCGTGCACGACCCCAGCGAGGCCAGCCTGACCTACGCCTCGGCCGGCCATCTGCCCATCCTGGTGCGGGAGTCGGACGGCACCGTGCACCGTGCCGAGGAGCCGACCGGTCCGCCGCTGGGCACCGGCGGCTGGCTCCACACCTCCGGCTCGATCCCGTTCGGGGAGGGCGCCGGCGCGGTGTTCTACACCGACGGTCTGGTCGAGCGCCGCGACTCGGACATCGACGAGGGCGTCGCGCGGCTGGAACACGCCTTCTCCGGCGCCACCGGCACACCGGAGGTCGTCTGCGACCGTCTCCAGCGTGCGCTCGGAATCACCGCCGAGCACGACGACGACCTCGCGATCCTCGTCATCCACCAGCCCGACCACGCCGGTCAGGACGCCGACCTCTTCCGCAACGCGGCGCTCGACCTCCTCGGCGGCATCGAGGCCGCCCCGCGCGCCCGGGCGTTCGCCTCCGGAGTCCTCGCCTCCTGGCGCTTCCCGCGCGAACTGCACGACCTCGGCGTGCTCGCCGCCAGCGAGCTGGTCGCCAACTCCCTCCAGCACGGCACCCCGCCGATGCGGCTGCGGCTGCGGCGAACCGACCGCCGGCTGATCGTCGAGGTCACCGACGGGGACGACCACCTCCCGCGCCGCCGCCGCGCCGACACCGCCGACGAGGCCGGTCGGGGCATCTCGATCATCGCCACCATCGGCTCGTCCTGGGGCAGCCGCCGCACACCGGGCGGCGGCAAGGCCGTCTGGTGCGAGTTCGCCCTGCCGGACTGACCCCCGCGGGACTGACCCCCGCGGGACTGACCCCCGCGGGACTGACCCCCGCGGGACTGCCGGACTGACCCCTGCCGGACTGAGCCCCACCGGCCGGCGACCGGGCCGGCGCTCTCCGGCCTCCGGCTACCGGACCGTCGCCGCGAGCCGCCCGCGAACCTCCGCGTCCGCGGGCGGCTGTGAGTCCGTCGGCGCCCCCGCACCCACGGGCGCGCCGACGTCCGTACGGGAAACGATGTCCGCCGTCGTCCCGGACCGCTCCGGCGGGAGGCTGCGGGCGACCACCCGGCTGCCCGGGCAGTCGTGCTCCGGGGCCAGCCGTCGACCGAGCACCAGCGCCAGCACGCTCACCGCCACCGAGCAACCGATCAGCAGCAGCACGTACGCCGCGTACACCTGGGACGCGATCATCAGTCCGCCCACCGCCGGGCCGACCGACACTCCCAGCTGCTTGACCAGTGCGAACGCCGAGTTGTACTGGCCGACCCGGCCGGCCGGCGCCAGATCGGCGACCAGCGGTGCCACCGTCGGCGACAGCATCGCCTCACCGACCCCGAACAGCGCGTACGTCCCGATCAGCAGACCGGTCGCCACCGCTTGGGCGTGCGGTACGAGGCCGGAGACACCCGCCGCGATCCACGCGACGGTCCAGACCGCGCCGACCAGCGCGATGACCCGGCTGCGCCGCCGTCCCTCGACCAACCGCAGCACCACGAACTGGGTGAGCACGATCATCGCGGTGTTGGCGAAGAGGGCCAGGCCCAGCGTCGACGTCGAGATACCGGCGACCTCCACCCCGTACGCCGCGAGCCCGGACTCGAACTGCCCGTAACAGGTGAAGAAGAGGACGAAGCCGAGGACACAGAGCAGCGCCATCGGGCGATCCCGGAGCAGCGCGCCCCACTCGCTCCCCGGCCGGTTCCGCAAGCCGATGGCCTTCGCACCGACCGTCCCGTCCGTCCCCGAGGCATCCATCCCCGAGACGACCGTCCCCGCGTCGGGCGGCCGGGGCGGGCTCGGCAGTCGCACCGTCGCCAGCACCACGGCCAGTCCGACGAACATCGCTGCCTCGACGCAGAAGAGCAGGGTGAAGCTCGACGCGTGCGCCTCGTCGACCAGTTGACCGCCGAGCAGCCCGCCGAGCCCCATGCCCAGGTTGTTCAGGAAGAACTGGGTCGCGAACGCCCGTGAGCGCGAGGTCGCCGTCGAGCAGCGGACGATCATCGTCGCCAGCGCGGGCTGCACGACGGCGATACCCCCGCCCATCACCGCAGCCGCGGCCAACACCGTCGGCGCGCTCGCCGCGAGACCGAAACCCAACGCGCCGAACGACGCTGCAGCCGTGCCGATCAGGGCCACGGGCCCAGGCCCGCGCCGGTCGATCACCCGCCCCACGAAGGGCAGCACCAACAGCGCGGCAGCGGCGAACGCGGCAAGCACCGCGCCGGCGGTGCCGGGCCCCAGCCCCCGCACGTTCGCCACATAGACAAAGAGGTACGGCACCGTGAAGCCGCTTCCGAACGCGCTCAGGGCGTTGCCCAGCTGGATGCGGCGCAGCATGCCGCCCGTATCGGTCCTCACCGCTCACCTTCCCAAGTCCCGGTCGTCATCCCTCCGTTGACGCGACGCACCGCGCACGGAGGCGGCCCTGACGCGTGGAGCCGGTTCGTCAGGGCGAGGTACGAGCGTGAAACTGAGGAGTGAAGACTTCACTACTAAAGTTCGAAGCTAAAGAATACATAGAGCAAGCCTTCAGTGCTAACGCCCCGCGTGCGATACTCGCCGCATGGCTGACCCCAGGTCGTCACTCGACGAGCAGATCGCGATCTACCAGCGCGAGCACCGCGACCTCGACCCCCAGGTCGAACGAGTCGTGAACGCCCTCAGCAGGCTCGACCGCCGGATGAGCGTCGCCTACGGAAGACAGCTCGCGGCCCTGGGACTCAGCAGCGCCGAGTGGGAGGTCCTCAAGGAACTCGTCATGGTCGGCAGCCCGTATCAGCTGTGGCCCGGCACCATCGCCCGCCGCCTCGGCCTCACCCCGGCCGCCATGACCCACCGCGTCGACCGCATGGTCGCGGCCGGCCTGGTCACCCGGGAGCGCGACACCGAGAACCGGGTACGCGTCATCGTCGGCCTCACCGACGAGGGGCGGGAGAAGTGGTTGGAGGTCATGCGCGAGGCATCGGCCTTCGAGGAGGAGCTGCTCCAGGACTTCACGGTCAAGGAGCGCACTCAGCTCGGCGACATGCTGATCCGCTTGCTGGACCGGGTCTCCGTGCAGCTCGACCGATCCATCCCGAGCAGCCAACTCCGTTCTAAACATGGTCAGTTGGCCGAAGTTGACACGCCCCACCCCCATCCGTAGTGTTCTCCGAGTTGCCACGGACCTGCGCGGTTTTGTGTGCAGCGCTTCTGCCACCTCTCCGGTGGCGTCACCTCTTGCAGTAGCTCCTCTTTCGAGGCTCTGTTCGGTATGCCTGTCAGGTGTGTCCGAATTCGGTTTCGGTCGGCTCGATTTTGAGTCGGCGGGGAAATCTACTAACGTGGTGATCACGCCGGAGACGGCGCCCCGCCGACAGGGGAATCGGATTTCGAATCCAGACCGGAAACGGGACGGAAAAGAGTCTGATAGAGTCGGAAACACGAAGGGAAGCCCGGAGGAAAGCCCGAGAAATTGGGGTGAGTACAAAGGAAGCGTCCGTTCCTTGAGAACTCAACAGTGTGCCAAAAGTCAACGCCAGATATGTTGATACCCCGTCCCCGCATCATGTGGGAGACGTGGTTCTTTTGAGAGATACACAGCGAGGACGCTGTGAACCGGTCGAGTATTTCCGCTCGTACCGGTTCCGCTCTTGTTGACTGTGCAACCGGATAGTTTGTTCTGTCTGGTGAAAGCATTCATGGAGAGTTTGATCCTGGCTCAGGACGAACGCTGGCGGCGTGCTTAACACATGCAAGTCGAACGATGAAGCCGCTTCGGTGGTGGATTAGTGGCGAACGGGTGAGTAACACGTGGGCAATCTGCCCTGCACTCTGGGACAAGCCCTGGAAACGGGGTCTAATACCGGATATGACACACGGAGGCATCTCCTGTGTGTGGAAAGCTCCGGCGGTGCAGGATGGGCCCGCGGCCTATCAGCTAGTTGGTGGGGTAATGGCCTACCAAGGCGACGACGGGTAGCCGGCCTGAGAGGGCGACCGGCCACACTGGGACTGAGACACGGCCCAGACTCCTACGGGAGGCAGCAGTGGGGAATATTGCACAATGGGCGAAAGCCTGATGCAGCGACGCCGCGTGAGGGATGACGGCCTTCGGGTTGTAAACCTCTTTCAGCAGGGAAGAAGCGCAAGTGACGGTACCTGCAGAAGAAGCACCGGCTAACTACGTGCCAGCAGCCGCGGTAATACGTAGGGTGCGAGCGTTGTCCGGAATTATTGGGCGTAAAGAGCTCGTAGGCGGCTTGTCACGTCGGATGTGAAAGCCCGGGGCTTAACCCCGGGTCTGCATTCGATACGGGCAGGCTAGAGTTCGGTAGGGGAGATCGGAATTCCTGGTGTAGCGGTGAAATGCGCAGATATCAGGAGGAACACCGGTGGCGAAGGCGGATCTCTGGGCCGATACTGACGCTGAGGAGCGAAAGCGTGGGGAGCGAACAGGATTAGATACCCTGGTAGTCCACGCCGTAAACGTTGGGAACTAGGTGTGGGCGACATTCCACGTCGTCCGTGCCGCAGCTAACGCATTAAGTTCCCCGCCTGGGGAGTACGGCCGCAAGGCTAAAACTCAAAGGAATTGACGGGGGCCCGCACAAGCGGCGGAGCATGTGGCTTAATTCGACGCAACGCGAAGAACCTTACCAAGGCTTGACATACACCGGAAACGTCTGGAGACAGGCGCCCCCTTGTGGTCGGTGTACAGGTGGTGCATGGCTGTCGTCAGCTCGTGTCGTGAGATGTTGGGTTAAGTCCCGCAACGAGCGCAACCCTTATTCTGTGTTGCCAGCAACCTCTTCGGAGGGTTGGGGACTCACAGGAGACTGCCGGGGTCAACTCGGAGGAAGGTGGGGACGACGTCAAGTCATCATGCCCCTTATGTCTTGGGCTGCACACGTGCTACAATGGCCGGTACAATGAGCTGCGATACCGCGAGGTGGAGCGAATCTCAAAAAGCCGGTCTCAGTTCGGATTGGGGTCTGCAACTCGACCCCATGAAGTCGGAGTCGCTAGTAATCGCAGATCAGCATTGCTGCGGTGAATACGTTCCCGGGCCTTGTACACACCGCCCGTCACGTCACGAAAGTCGGTAACACCCGAAGCCGGTGGCCCAACCCCTTGTGGGAGGGAATCGTCGAAGGTGGGACTGGCGATTGGGACGAAGTCGTAACAAGGTAGCCGTACCGGAAGGTGCGGCTGGATCACCTCCTTTCTAAGGAGCATTCCTTACTGTCCTGATTTTTTTGGGGCGGTCAGGTGGCCATTTCGCAGGCGAATGTTCTGCGGTGGTTGCTCGAGGGTGGAACGTTGACTATTCAGTCTGGCCTGTGTGGCTGGGTTTCTAGTACTGCCTCTTTTTGGGGTGTGGAACGGGGTCTGGTGATGTGGGTTGGGTTGGGCACGCTGTTGGGTGTCTGAGGGCACGGCCGTTTGGTTGTGTTTTCGGTTGCCGGTCCCGGTGTACTCACGCTGTTGTGTGGGGTGGCGGGTGGCTGGTTGTTGTTTGAGAACTGCACAGTGGACGCGAGCATCTGTGGCCAAGTTTTTAAGGGCGCACGGTGGATGCCTTGGTACCAGGAACCGATGAAGGACGTGGGAGGCCACGATAGGCCCCGGGGAGCTGTCAACCGAGCTTTGATCCGGGGGTGTCCGAATGGGGAAACCCGGCAGTCGTCATGGGCTGTCACCCATACCTGAACGCATAGGGTATGTGGAGGGAACGCGGGGAAGTGAAACATCTCAGTACCCGCAGGAAGAGAAAACAACCGTGATTCCGGGAGTAGTGGCGAGCGAAACCGGATGAGGCTAAACCGTATGTGTGTGATACCCGGCAGGGGTTGCGCATGCGGGGTCGTGGGAGTTCTTTTGATTGGTCTGCCGGCCGGTCGGTGAGTAAAAAATTGTGGGTGTAGGCGAAAGGCATGCGAAAGGCCTGGCGTAGAGGGTAAGACCCCCGTAGCTGAAACATCTGCAACTCATTTGAGAATTTCCCAAGTAGCATGGGGCCCGAGAAATCCTGTGTGAATCTGGCGGGACCACCCGTTAAGCCTAAATATTCCCTGGTGACCGATAGTGGATAGTACCGTGAGGGAATGGTGAAAAGTACCGCGGGAGCGGAGTGAAATAGTACCTGAAACCGTGTGCCTACAAGCCGTGGGAGCGTCGCGCATCAAACTTGTTTTGGTGTGTCGTGACTGCGTGCCTTTTGAAGAATGAGCCTGCGAGTTTGCGGTGTGTTGCGAGGTTAACCTGTTGTGGGGGAGCCGTAGCGAAAGCGAGTCCGAATAGGGCGTTCGAGTAGCATGCTCAAGACCCGAAGCGGAGTGATCTAGCCATGGGCAGGGTGAAGCGGCTGTAAGAGGTCGTGGAGGCCCGAACCCACCAGGGTTGAAAACCTGGGGGATGACCTGTGGTTAGGGGTGAAAGGCCAATCAAACTCCGTGATAGCTGGTTCTCCCCGAAATGCATTTAGGTGCAGCGTCGTGTGTTTCTTGCCGGAGGTAGAGCACTGGATAGGCGATGGGCCCTACCGGGTTACTGACCTTAGCCAAACTCCGAATGCCGGTAAGTGAGAGCGCGGCAGTGAGACTGTGGGGGATAAGCTCCATGGTCGAGAGGGAAACAGCCCAGAGCATCGACTAAGGCCCCTAAGCGTGTGCTAAGTGGGAAAGGATGTGGAGTCGCAGAGACAACCAGGAGGTTGGCTTAGAAGCAGCCATCCTTGAAAGAGTGCGTAATAGCTCACTGGTCAAGTGATTCCGCGCCGATAATGTAGCGGGGCTCAAGTACACCGCCGAAGTCGTGTCACTCCAACATGAGACCTAACGGTTGTTGGGGTGGGTAGGGGAGCGTCGTGTGCCGGGTGAAGCAGCCGCGTAAGCGAGTTGTGGATGGTACGCGAGTGAGAATGCAGGCATGAGTAGCGATACAAGAGTGGGAAACTCTTGCGCCGATTGACTAAGGGTTCCTGGGTCAAGCTGATCTGCCCAGGGTAAGTCGGGACCTAAGGCGAGGCCGACAGGCGTAGTCGATGGACAACCGGTTGATATTCCGGTACCCGTGATACAGCGCCCAACACTGAATCTTCTGATGCTAAGGCCGTGAAGCCGCCCCTGTTCTCCTTTGGAGTGTGGGGGAGTGGTGGAGCCGCTGATCCAAGGTGGTAGTAGGTGAGTGATGGGGTGACGCAGGAAGGTAGTCCAGCCCGGGCGGTGGTTGTCCCGGGGTAAGGGTGTAGGGCGGCATGCAGGTAAATCCGTGTGCTGTGTGCCTGAGACCTGATGCCGAGCCTTTTTGGTGAAGTGGATGATCCTATGCTGTCGAGAAAAGCCTCTAGCGATGTTGTGTTGCGGCCCGTACCCTAAACCGACTCAGGTAGTCAGGTAGAGAATACCGAGGCGTTCGGGTGAACTATGGTTAAGGAACTCGGCAAAATGCCCCCGTAACTTCGGGAGAAGGGGGGCCATTTCTGGTGATAGGGACTTGCTTCCTTGAGCTGGGGGTGGCCGCAGAGACCAGCGAGAAGCGACTGTTTACTAAAAACACAGGTCCGTGCGAAGCCGTAAGGCGATGTATACGGACTGACGCCTGCCCGGTGCTGGAACGTTAAGGGGACCGGTTAGCTGTGATTCGTCATGGCGAAGCTGAGAACTTAAGCGCCAGTAAACGGCGGTGGTAACTATAACCATCCTAAGGTAGCGAAATTCCTTGTCGGGTAAGTTCCGACCTGCACGAATGGCGTAACGACTTCTTGACTGTCTCAACCATAGGCCCGGTGAAATTGCATTACGAGTAAAGATGCTCGTTTCGCGCAGCAGGACGGAAAGACCCCGGGACCTTTACTATAGCTTGATATTGGTGTTCGGTTCGGCTTGTGTAGGATAGGTGGGAGACTTTGAAGCGCACACGCCAGTGTGTGTGGAGTCGTTGTTGAAATACCACTCTGGTCGTGCTGGATGTCTAACCTGGGTCCGTGATCCGGATCAGGGACAGTGTCTGGTGGGTAGTTTAACTGGGGCGGTTGCCTCCTAAAGAGTAACGGAGGCGCCCAAAGGTTCCCTCAGCCTGGTTGGTAATCAGGTGGTGAGTGTAAGTGCACAAGGGAGCTTGACTGTGAGACTGACGGGTCGAGCAGGGACGAAAGTCGGGACTAGTGATCCGGCGGTGGCTTGTGGAAGCGCCGTCGCTCAACGGATAAAAGGTACCCCGGGGATAACAGGCTGATCTTCCCCAAGAGTCCATATCGACGGGATGGTTTGGCACCTCGATGTCGGCTCGTCGCATCCTGGGGCTGGAGTCGGTCCCAAGGGTTGGGCTGTTCGCCCATTAAAGCGGCACGCGAGCTGGGTTTAGAACGTCGTGAGACAGTTCGGTCCCTATCCGCTGCGCGCGTTGGAGTTTTGAGAAGGGCTGTCCCTAGTACGAGAGGACCGGGACGGACGGACCTCTGGTGTGCCAGTTGTTCTGCCAAGGGCATGGCTGGTTGGCTACGTTCGGGAGGGATAACCGCTGAAAGCATCTAAGCGGGAAGCCTGCTTCGAGATGAGGACTCCCACCCACTTGATGGGGTAAGGCTCCCAGTAGACGACTGGGTTGATAGGCCGGATATGGAAGACCCGTGAGGGTTGGAGTTGACCGGTACTAATAGGCCGAGGGCTTGACCATAGATTTGCTCGCGTCCACTGTGTAGTTTCTGAGACAGCAACCTGTTCCGGTTGGTTGCTTTCAGAACAACTGAAGAGTGTGCTTGGTCACACCTTGTCAGGTTTCCGCCTTGAATGGCGGTGATGGGGTTTCGGTGGTCATAGCGATGGGGAAACGCCCGGTTACATTTCGAACCCGGAAGCTAAGCCTGTCCGCGCCGATGGTACTGCATGCGGGAGCGTGTGGGAGAGTAGGTCGCCGCCGAACAATCATTGAGCGAGTCCCCCCGGGTTTTCCCGGGGGGACTCGCTTTTTTTTGTGTCTTGATTTCGGCGCGTCTATGCCCGTGCGCGTCCGACTGAGGCTTCCCCCACCTCTGTTGTGATGCCGGCCGGATGGAGCTTTCTGCGGTGCTCGGCGAAGCTCGTGGTCACAGGTGCGGGCAGAGCGAGCCCGTGGGATCGGGGAGGCCGATGAAGTCGGGGAAGAAGTCCGCGGCACTGTATGCGGGGATGTGGGCTGCTGCGCTTGCCGGAGTGCTGTCGGTGTCGGCGCTCGACCGAGCGCCGGCGTCCGAGGTCCGTGACGGGCTGCGGGACGGCCCGGAGCAGATGGTGTCGGAAGGTTTCCCCGGCGCGGTGGTGTACGCGCGGGACAGTACGAGGGAGGAACGGGCCGCTTCGGGGCCCGCCGACGTGTAGCGGTGGCTGCCCGGTACGGTCGCGGGCCGCGGCTGTACAGAGGCGGATGTCGGCCTCAGCCAAGTGCTGCGCGGCGCCTCGGGAGTTCACACTCCGACGACGGAGACGACGGAGACGGAACTCTTCGCGCCGCATCTCCGGGACTGGCCTCGCGACCGTGTGCTTCCGCGTCGGGAGGCGACCAGGCGTGCGGTCGAGCACGGTCCGGAGATCGCACCGGGCGAGCGCTGCGGTTGCCCCACACCGGCCACCTGCCGGCAGGGCTGGTGATCAGGGCGGTGACGGGCAGGAGCGCGCCGCAGGCGCCGTACGGGGCGGTGGGCGCGTACGCGCCCACCGCCCCGTACGGCGCCTGCGGCGCGCTCCTGCCCGTCACCGCCGCCATCACCGCGGACGCCTCGGACGGGATGCCGTCGTAGCCGTTGAGCGGCGAGTGCGGGGCGGTCGGGCCCTCGGGGGCGAAGGCGCCGCCGAGGCCCTTCTCCTTGGCGTAGCCCATCTTGTCGGTGATGGTCTCCGGGGTGTCGTAGCCCCACCAGTTGTTGCCGCAGTGCGCGTATGCCGTGCCGGCTACGGTGCCGGTGCTCGGGCAGGTCTCCTTGAGGACGCGGTAGTCCTCGATGCCGTCCTCGTAGGTGCCGGGTGCGGCGCCGGTGGCGCTGCCGCCGGGCTCGGACTGGGTCACACCGGTCCAGCCGCGGCCGTAGAAGCCGATGCCGAGCAGCAGCTTCTCGGAGGGGACGCCGATCTCGGTGAGCTTGGTGATGGCGGCGTCGGAGTTGAAGCCCTCGGACGGGATGCCGTCGTAGCCGTTGAGCGGCGAGTGCGGGGCGGTCGGGCCCTCGGGGGCGAAGGCGCCGAAGAAGTCGTACGTCATCACGTTGTACCAGTCGGTGTACTCGGCCGCGCCGGCGTAGTCCGCCGCGTCGATCTTGCCACCGTCCGAGGCGTCCGCGGTGATGGCGGCGGTGACGAGCTTGTCGTCGCCGAACTCGCCGCGGAAGGCCTGCATCATGTCCTTCATCGCCGCGTGCCCGCTTTCGTCGCAGGTCTCACCGCAGGCGTTGGGGTACTCCCAGTCGAGGTCGATGCCGTCGAAGACGCCTTCCCAACGCTCGTCGTTGACGAGGTCGTTGCAGGACTTGGCGAAGCCGGCCGGGTCCTTCATCGCCTCACCGAAGCCGCCGGACCAGGTCCAGCCGCCGAAGGACCACAGCACCTTGATGTGGGGGTACTCGGCCTTGAGCTTCTTGAGCTGGTTGAAGTTGCCGCGCAGGGGCTGGTCCCAGGCGTCCGCCACTCCGTCGACGCTTTCCTCGGCGGTGTAGGCGCGCTCGGTCGCGGCGAAGTTGTCACCCATGGTGCACTTGCCGCCCTCGACGTTGCCGAAGCCGTAGTTGATGTGGGTGAGCTTCTCCGCGGAGCCGCTGGAGACCAGGTTCTTGACGTGGTAGTTGCGGTCGTAGACGCCCCACTCGATGAAGTAACCGAGGTTGATGTGGTCGCCGGGGGCGGCAACTGCCTTGTCGTCGGCCGCCTTCGGCGGTTCGGCGTCGGGCGCGGCCTGGCCGGAGGGGGCCAGGCCCACCACGAGGGCGAGTGGGACGACGACCGCCGCGGTGACGGCGGCGATCCGCCGTCCGAGCCGTCCGGTCCTGGGGTGACGTCGTACAGTGCCTGCTCTCAAGGGGTGCTCCTCGAGCTGTGGTCCGGAAACCCGGAGGGGGAACGGGGGGACCTGCGCCGCCTTGCGAGTACGTGAAGTGCGCGTTCTCGCCGCAGTGTTCGCGAGCGTAGAAAGGTCCAGACCATTGGTCAAGGGTCTGGACCGAAGTACGAGGAGTGGCGGTGCTCGCGAGCACGGACGGTACGGGCGCGTGTGCGGGGTGCGACGGTTCCGGCGGGCTTCCGCGAGCGAGGTGTCCACCGTATACGGCGTTGACGGCGCTCGGCGGCGCTCGGCGGCGTTGGCGGCGTTGGCGGCGGAGCCCGGCGAACTCGGCGGCGTGCGGCGGGAGTTCGTGGTGCCGGGTCTGGCAGCCTGGTCTGTTCGGCTCCCCTCGGCGGGGGATGGGCTCTGCGATGAACCAACTGTGCACAGAGCCGCGAAAGTTGGTCGCGGCGCGGCGCGGCGCGGTCGCGGTGCCGGGTCCGCGGGCCGCGACGCCCCCGCCTGCGGCGTGCAGGGCAGGGGCATGCCGATGGTCGTCGAGTCAGCGTTCGAAGCGGGTCGGTTCGCTCATCCGGGTGAGCTTGTGGGGGTTGTTGACGGCGTAGATGCGGGTGATCAGGCCGTCGACGATCTCCAGGGAGCCGAGCGCCGCGAATCGGCCGTCGGCCTCGATCCACAGCCCGGGCCCGCCGTTGACGGGCACGGTACGGCCGTCGATGGCGACGTGCCGGTGGCCGGCGGCGAGCAGCCGGGCGACCTTCTCCGCTCCCGCCACCGGGCGCAGCGCGGCCTTCACGAAGCCGCCGCCGTCACCGACGAACACCACGTCGGGGGCGAGGAGTTCGAGCAGCGTGTCGAGGTCACCGCCGCGCACGGCCGCCAGGAAGCGCTCGGAGACCTGCTCGCGTTCGGCCGCGCTGACCCGTACGCGGGGGCGTCGCGCCTCCACGTGGGTACGTGCGCGGCGAGCGATCTGCCGAGTGGCGGCGGTGGTCTTGTCGAGCGCGGCGGCGATCTCCTCGTGGGACACCGCGAACACCTCGCGCAGCACGAACACCGCCCGCTCCACCGGTTGCAGCGTCTCCAGCACGGTCAGCATCGCCATCGAGACGCTCTCCGCCAGCTCCACGTCCTCGGCGACGTCGGGTGTGGTCAGCAGCGGCTCGGGCAGCCACTGGCCGATGTACTCCTCGCGCCGGCGCGCGACCGTACGCATCCGGTTCAGCGCCTGGCGGGTCACGATCCGCACCAGGTACGCGCGCGGCTCGCGCACCTGCTCGCGGTCGGCGCCGGCCCAGCGCAGCCAGCTCTCCTGTACGACGTCCTCGGCGTCGGCGGCCGAGCCGAGCATCTCGTAGGCGACGGTGAACAGCAGCCCGCGGTGGGTGACGAACGGATCGTCGGCGGCCGGGGCGGGCCCGGCCGGGTCGTCCGGGACGCGGTCGTCTGTCGTGCGGTCGTCGGCTTCGCGATGGTCGGCCGCGCGGTCGCCGGCGTCGCGGTTGCTGCGGGGCGGGGGTGTGGGTCCGGGCACCGCACCACGATCGGTCATCACGAGGACGTCGGCCTTTCGCCCCGCCGAGCCGTGCGTTCGGCGGCGGGAGCTCCGCCGGCGGGAGCTCCGGCCGCCGGCGCTCGCGCGGCGGGGCTCTCACCGGCCGGGTGTTCGGGCGTCGGGCGTTGCGCCATGGGGCGCAGGCCGCAGGAGGCGGAGAAGCCCTGCGACTCGATCCCCAGCGCGATGTTGGTCCTGGCCGCCTGGTTGGCCATCGCGACGTAGGAGGTGAGCTCCACCAGTGCGGGTGCGCCGAGCTCGGCGAGGAGACGGGCGGAGAGCTCGTCGGTCACGGTGGGAGGAGTGAACGACATCGCCTCGGCGTACTCCATCACGTCGCGTTCCAGAGGTGTGAAGGCCTCGGACTCGCGCCAACCGGGCACCTCTCGCGCCTTGTTGACGTCCAGGCCCTTGTGGTGGGCCTCGAAGTAGCCGAAGTCCAGGCACCAGGAGCAGCCGACGAGCGACATCACGGCCAGGTGCGCGTACGACTTGAGGCCGCTGTCGCAGGCATCCCACTTCTGCGTCCTGCGTCCCTGGGCGAGCCCGGTGTGGAGCACGCGGCGGTTGTGCCAGAGCACGCCGAGCGGCTCGGGGGTGTCGCCGAACATCCGCCTGGTCATCCGCGTGACCAGCGCTCCGTACGGGCCGGTGATGCTCGCCGGGGGAATTCTGGTGGTGGACATGGTGCCCTCCCGCTGTCCGGGGCCTGGTGCGGCGTACGGCTGTCTGTGGCCGTACGGTCGCCTGTCTGGTCCTGCACCCATACAGACACCGGCCGCGGGAGGGATGTGACACCGCGTCCCGCTGCGGAGCCCGTTCCCGCGCTGCTGTGCTACTCCGTGCCGCCCTGTGCGGTTGCTGCTGCCTGCGCGGCCGTCGCCTCGGCGGTGATCCGGTCGAACTGGGCGCCCATCGCCTCGGCCAGTGCGTTCGCCGCCGACAGCGGGCGGACCATCACCTGGAAGTCGTCGATCAGGCCGTTCTCGTCGAGGTGGAGGAAGTCGCAGCCGTTGATCTCCAGGCCGTTCACCGTGGCCCGGAAGACGAGCGCCTGGTCGCGGCCGTCCGGGCCGGTGATCTCCCGTACGTAGCGGAAGTCCTCGAAGACCCGCCCGACGCCGCGCACGATGGCGGCGGTGAGCGCCCGGCCCTCGTACGGCTTGAACGCGACCGGGCTGGTGAAGACGACGTTCTCGGCGAGCAGCTCCTCGACTGCCCCGAAGTTCCCGGCCTCCACTGCGGTGCGGAATGTGTCCACGATGCTTCCTCCCTGCTCGGGCTGCGGGTGCCCTCGGCGGTGGCGGTGCGCCCGGCGGCTGAGCTGCTGATCGATTTGATTACTCAAAAAGGTTACTACTCACTTCCGCTACTCTTGGCCCATGGCACTACGCAACGCGGTACTCGCCGCCCTCCTGGACGGCGAGGCGTCGGGGTACGAGCTGGCCAAGGGCTTCGACGCCTCGATCGCCAACTTCTGGATGGCCACGCCCCAGCAGCTCTACCGCGAGCTGGCGCGGATGGAGTCCGAGGGGC
This sequence comes from Streptomyces tardus, assembly GCF_018101125.2. GTDB lineage: Bacteria > Actinomycetota > Actinomycetes > Streptomycetales > Streptomycetaceae > Streptomyces > Streptomyces tardus. The sequence continues at coordinate 2,398,757 of NZ_JAELVF020000001.1, forward strand.
TGCTGTCCGCGCGCGTTGTGCGGCAGGAACGCCGCCCGGACAAAAGGCTGTTCAGGCTCACCGACGCAGGACGTGCGGCGCTGCGCGAGTTCGCCGCCGCTCCGCCGAAGCCCGGCACCGTCCGGGACGAGCTGATGATCAAGGTGGCGATGCTCGACGACGCGGAGCCGGGAGCGGTCCGCGTCCACATCGAGGAGCGCGCCCAGTGGGCCCGCGCCAAGCTCGAACGCTACGAACGTCTCCGCGGCCGGTTGCTCGACGGCCGCACCGAGGCCGAACACTTCCGCGAGGGCGAGCGGGTGGGCCCCTACCTCGCCCTGCTGCGCGGTATCGCCTTCGAGCAGGACAACCTGCGCTGGTGCGAGCTGGCCCTCACGGTCCTCGACGCCCGTGAGGCGCCGGGCGGTCGCGACGACGAGGCCAACTCCCGCGACCGCAGAGCTCGTTGACCGTCCCGCACCGCTTCGGAGGACCCGTGCCGCAGTACCACCGCTATGTCGCTGTCGGCGACAGCCAGACCGAGGGCGTCGGCGACGGCGACGACGCCGGCGGGCTGCGCGGCTGGGCGGACCGCCTCGCCGTCCGGCTGGCCGCCGAGAACCCGGAACTGGGCTACGCCAACCTCGCCGTCCGGGGCCGTACGGCGCAGCAGATTCATGCCGAACAGCTGGCTCCCGCACTGGAGTTGAAGCCCGACCTGGTCAGCATCGTCGCCGGGATGAACGACCTGATGCGGCCCCGGTGCGACATTGCGGAGGTGGCGGACCACCTGGAGGCGATGTTCGCCGCGTGCACCGAGGCCGGTGCCGAGGTCGCCACCTTCACCTTTCCGGACGTGTCCCGCTTCTCGCCGTTCGCCCGGCCGCTGCTGCCGCGTGTCGTCGCGCTCAACTCCCGGGTGCGCGAGCTGAGTTCGCGGTACGGAGTGCACTTGGCGGAGATGTACGGGACGCCGGTGGTCACCGATGCACGGCTGTGGAGCCCCGACCGGCTGCATGCCGGTCCGCTCGGCCACCAACTGCTCGCCGACGCCGTCGCCGAGGTGCTCGGGCTCCCCGATGCGGACGACTCCTGGACCCGCCCGCTCGCGCCACGTCCGGCTCCCGGACTGTCGGCGACGGTGGCCACCGAGCTGAGGTGGGTCGGTACGTTCCTCGGACCGTGGCTCGGCCGTCGGCTGCGCGGTCGCTCCTCCGGCGACGGGCGCACGGCCAAACGCCCGCAGCTTCTGCCCGCGGAGCCCCTGACCCTGCCCCTGCCCCTGCCGGACAGCCTCGGCTGAGGCGGCGAGAAGGCGCCGGACGCCGGACGGCGGACAGCGCGGGCCGTGGCGGTGGCGATGGCGGGCCGGTCGGGTGACGGCCGGCTGCTGCGCGCGCGTACCTCAACGCCCCGCCAACGGGCCGTAGTTGACCGTGCCTGCCTGCGCGGCTTCGTCGCGTAAGTGCTCGTGCGCCGGTGCCGTCAGACGCGGGCGCGCAGCTCCGGCCACCAGGCGGCGGCCTGATCGGGGGAGCGGTGGTGTGCGTGGACGTCGAGCCCGTGGGTGGGGCCCTCGGCGAGGAGCACCGGCAGGGTGGGCAGCGGCGCCACGGTCGCCGGGGTGTCGAGGACCACGGTCATTGGTGGGTCGAGCCGGCCGGAGGATGACCGTGCGGCCATGCGGCGGCCGAGCTCGACCACGTGTGTGGTGAGGGCGGTGACCAGCGGCATCGCGCCCGGATCGCGGCGCGGGTCTTCCCGGGAATCGCCCAGCACATAGAGCGTTCCCCCTTCGGCGACGAATGATTCCAAGGCGAGGACATCGGCTCGGTTCGTCGTGCAGGAGTTGCGCACATGCAGCTGGGCCAGGCAGTCGAAGGCGTGCCGGATCAGCGCGGTCGCCTCGTCGCGCCGCTCCGGGTGGCCGATCAGCGCCGCCTCCAACTCGCCTGCCGCCCCCGAGTGGGCCGCCTTGTGCTTGCGCAGTATCCGCACCGCGTCGCTCGCCGAACCGGCCACCGTCGTCCAGCGGTGTGCCTGCTTGAACGGCTGTCCGTCCACCGCCGCCGCGTGCAGGGCGCAGCGCAGCAGGGTGAGCGCGGTGTCGTGGGTCGCCTCGTCGATCTTCGCGGGGCTGCGTACGGGTGCGAGGAGGGCGGCGGCGCGCGAGGCGGCGGTCTCCATGTCCTGGCAGCCGCGCTCGGGCGACCAGCGCAGCCGTACGGGCGCGTCGGTGATGTGCGTCGGGTCGTACAGGTGCGTCGGCCCCAACTTGCCGCGTGCGCCCACCGTTTCGGCCCAGAGCGCCGGGTCGGAGGTGACGACCAGCGCCGGCCCGCTCGCCTCGGCCAGCACCTCCGCGGGGGACGCGTCGCGCGGCAGCGGCGCGGCGTCGGCCACCACCGACGAGGCGAACGGGGCGATCAGCGCGGCCGCCGACGCCCCCTGCCCGGCCTGCGGCCCGGCTTGGTCCTCGGCCCGGGGCGAGGTCTGCGGCTCGGGCCGGACGGGCTCGGGCCGGGCGGGCTGCGCGGCCGTTGCCTGCGGTACGTGCTGCGCCGCGGCAGCTGCTGCGGCGCCCGTACGGTCGTCGGACGCCGTCTCCGGGTACGCGTGGGCCGCCGAACTGCCCGTCCCCGCGCCGAAGTTGACCTGCGTGGGTACGCCCGTCGCCGTCTCGTGCCCGGCAGGCGCCGCCGGGACGTCCCCGGGCACCTGCGCACCCGCACCCGCCGCGCCCGTACCTGCCCCGCCCGCGCCGGAGCGGCGCGTCGCGGCGCTCGCCCGGCGGGCTTCGGCGCCCGCGTGGCGGGCCTCCTCGCGCGCCGCCCGGCGCTCCGCGCGGCGGATGCGTCGCTTGGCCAGCGCGCTCATCACCACTACGGCCGCGGTGAAGAGCAGCATCAGCTGGCCCACCAGCAGGCCCCAGAACAGGCCGGGCCGGGCCAGCTCGTCCGCCGACGCCTGCGGCCAGGCGCTCGCCGGCTCGCCCGGTTCGCCGACCAGCGCACGCACCGCGCTCGCGCTCTGTCCGATGCTGACGCCGCTGGGCCAACTCCCGTGCGTCACCAGGGCGGAGAGGCCGGCGGCGAGCCAGACGAGGACCGTCGAGGAGAGCAGCAGGCCCAGCAGTCCGAGCAGCAGACCGTCCGGCACACCGCCGGAACTCCGGCCGCCGCCCTGCCGCCCGCCCGCGCCGCCGTACTCCGGGTACTCCGGCATTCTCACGCCACCGTTTCGTCAGCCGTCGAACTGTGCTGCGCGGAACCACCCCGCCCGGGGAATCCGTGGCCCCGGTGGCCCGTCGCTCCGCCCGGCAGTGCGCCGGAGCTTCCGTCGTCCTTCTCGAAGGAGAGCGCCCGCCGTTCGGTCTCGGCCTCCAGCGCCTGGTCCAACTCGTCCAGTTCCGAAGCCGGTTCGAGGCCGGGGCCGGGGGAGGACTCGGTCATCGCGCGGTCGGTGAAGACCAGCGGGCGTTCCGCCTCGCTCACCAGATGCTTGACGACCTGCACGTTTCCGTTGACGTCCCACACTGCGATACCGGGCGCGAGCGTCGGGATGATCTCCACCGCCCAGCGCGGCAGCCCGAGCACCTGGCCGGTCGCCCGCGCCTCGTCGGCCTTCTGGGCGTAGACGGTCCGGGTCGAGGCCATCTTGAGGATCGCCGCGGCCTCGCGGGCGGCGGCGCCGTCGACCACGTCGGAGAGGTGGTGCACTACGGCGACGAAGGAGAGGCCCAGCCGACGCCCGAACTTCAGCAGCCGCTGGAAGAGTTGGGCGACGAAGGGGCTGTTGATGATGTGCCAGGCTTCCTCGACCAGGAAGATGCGCTTCTTGCGATCGGGCCTGATCCAGGTGTGCTCCAGCCAGACGCCGACGATCGCCATCAGGATCGGCATGGCTATGGAGTTGCGGTCGATGTGCGAGAGGTCGAAGACCGTCAGCGGCGCGTCCAGGTCGATGCCGACCGTCGTCGGCCCGTCGAACATGCCGCGCAGGTCGCCGTCGACGAGCCGGTCCAGGACCAGCGCCACGTCCAGGCCCCAGGAACGCACGTCCTCCAGCGCCACGTTCATCGCGAGCGCCGACTCCTCCTCGGGGTGGCGCAGCTGCTCGACGATGTCGGTCAGCACCGGTTGGCGTCCGACGACCGTGGAGTTGACGTAGCTGTGCGCCACCTTCAGCGCGAAGCCGGCGCGCTCGTCGAGCCCGTGGCCCATCGCCACCTCGATGATGGTGCGCAGCAGCGCCAGCTGGCCGGTGGTGGTGATCGACGGGTCGAGCGGGTTGAGGCGAATTCCCTTGTCCAGCGCGGCAGTCGGGTCGAGCCGGACCGGCGTGATGCCCAACTCCTCGGCGATCAGGTTCCATTCACCGACGCCGTCCTCGCCCTGTGCGTCGAGAACGACCACCTGCCGGTCGCGGAACCGGAGTTGGCGCAGCACGTACGTCTTCTCCAGCGCCGACTTGCCGTTGCCGGACTCGCCGAGCACCAGCCAGTGGGGGGCGGGCAGTTGCTGCCCGTAGAGCTGGAACGGGTCGTAGATGTAGCCCTTGCCGCTGTACACCTCGCGGCCGATGATGACGCCCGAGTCGCCGAGGCCGGGCGCGGCGGTCGGCAGATAGACGGCCTGCGCCTGCCCGGTGGAGGTGCGCACCGGCGTACGGGTCGTCTCGGTCTTGCCGAGTACGAAGCTGGTGAACGCGTCCGTGATCGCTGTGATGGGGTCAAATCCGGCCATTCGCCCGCTCCTTCCTCGCCCTGCACACAGACCGCGCATCCCGCGCGGACCACCTCGTACGTGTGCCGCGCGACGCCCCCGCGCCCCGCGGAGGCCGTACCGCGGACACGGTCCGCACCACGTCCGGGTCCCGTGCCACACGCGCACCCCGTACCCCACTCGTACCCCGCGAGGCGACCGTCACCCGGGCGTCCGTTGCCCGGGCCCCCGTCGCACCGCCGCCGACCGCCTGCGTCGTGCGCGTCGCCGCGGTCGTCCCCGTGCGGTCCCGGCTCAGCTCCCGATCGCCGCTCAACGCTTGATACCGGTCGCGAACGGCATGGTGTTCACGAACGCCCGGTGGTGCTCGCGGTCGCACCACTCCAGCTTCAGGAAGCTCTTGCCCGCGGCTGCGCGGATGGTGCGCCTGTCCCGCACCAACGCGTCGGGGTTGCGGGAGGACACGGTCAGATAGCCGACCAGGTTCACTCCGGCCGCGCCGCTGGCGAGATCGTCGCCGCGCTGGTCGACGCGGCCGTGGGCGGCGACGTCGCGGGGGTCGATCGTACGGTTCATCTTCGCCTGACGGGACGCGTCCGCCTCGTCGTTGGTCTTCTCCGTCAGCATCCGCTCGATGGCGACCTCGGTGGGCTCCAGGTCCATGCAGACCGCGACCGTGCGGATCACGTCCGGTGTGTGGACGAGCAGCGGGGCGAGGAAGTTGACCCCGACCGGCGTCATCGGCCACTCCTTGACCCACGCCGTCGAGTGGCACCACGGCTCGCGCGTCAGCGATTCGCGGGTCTTCGCCTGGAGGTACGTCGCCTCGGTCGCGTCGAGCTCGGCCGGCCAGGCGTTGCGCATCGTCATCGCCTGGAGGTGGTCGATCGGGTGGTCCGGGTCGTACATGGAGTGGATCAGCGAGGCCATCCGGCCCTGCCCGAGCGGCTGCCGCACCCGAATGTCCGCCTCGGTCAACCGGGCGCAGATGTCGGTGAGTTCACGCGTCATGATCAACGCGATGCCCTCGTCCTTGGAGAGCTTGCGCCCGCGCGAACTGCGCGCGGCCTTCGCCAGCGTGCTCGCCTCGGCCGCCAGCTCCCGCCCGTACGTCATACAGGCGACCAGATAGGCGCGGTGCTGCTCGCTGGAGGTCGACACCATCGACTGGAGCTGCTCGTAGGACTCCCGCAACCACTCCGGGGCGGCTGCGTCGCCGCGCTGGGCTACGTCCTTGGCGTGCGCGTCCGGGTCGGCGGGCAGCGTACGGGCCAGCATCTGGAGCCGGGTGACGTAGCCGTCGCCGTTGGCCACGTGCTTGAGCAGCGTGCCGAACCGGTCGACCAGCGCCTCCTGGTCCTCGCTGTCGCGCAGGCCCACACCCGGGCCCTCGATCTCGATGGCGGCCGTCACCGTACGGCGGTCGGCGTGCAGCAGCACCGCGATCTCGTCCGGCCCGAACGGTGCGGACAGCCAGCTGATCCGGCCCACCCCCGGCGGCGGCCCGACCTCCACCTCGCGCCCGTCCAGCCGAACCCCGGCCTCCGCGGCGTCCGAACGGTACACAGCATCTCCCTTGCGCAGCAGACGCCGGTACGAGCGCTTGATCTCGTACCAGCGGTAGAACGTCCGGCCCCCGTACGGCATGTACACCACCGCGAGCGCCAGCATGGGCAGGCCGACCAGCATCACGATCCGCAACGAGAGTACGGGCACCAGCAGGCCGCTCATCATGCCGAGGAACCCCCCGACGACGATCAGCGCGATCTCGCCGGTCTCCCGGTTCTTGCCGACGATCGCGTTCGGCCGTGCACGCCCGATGACGTACGTACGGCGCGGTGCGATGAGGTGCGGAGTGGTCATCGGCGGTTGCCTCCACCGCTGTTGCCCGAGTTGCCCTGACGCGGGGGCGGCGGGGCGGCGCTGCGCGAACCGTGCGCCGCGACGCCGCCGGCCACCGAGTTGGGCTGCTTCTGCTGGCCCTGCTGCGGGGCGGAGGAGGCGTTGCCGCCGCCGCGCGCCGAGTGGGTGTTGATGCCCTGCCGCAGCATCGCCGCCGGCGTGGACACCGCCGCCACCGCCTTGCCGGAGGCAGGATCGGCGCTCGCGGCCCGGTGCTTGACGATCTCGTCGCCGAATCCGGGTACGAAGCGGTAGATCATCGCCGAGGCGAAGATGGCCAGAATGATGATGGCCAGTCCGGAAACGATCGCCGAGAACGAGTCCGGGCCGTCTCCCGACGACAGCGCGCCGGCCAGGCCCAGCACGATCATGATCACCGGTTTCACCAGGATCACCGCGATCATGATTCCGGCCCAGCGGCGGACGTGGCCCCAGAGGTTCTTGTCCACCAAACCGCTGTAGACGACCACGCCGAGCAGCGCACCGACGTACAACAGCGCGGCCCGGATGACCAGTTCGAGCCAGAGCACACCCGCGGCGAGCACCGAGACCAGCGAGACGACGATCAGCATGATCGGCCCGCCGCCGATGTCCTCGCCCTTCTCCAGCGCCTCGGAGAACGTCCCGAAGAACTTGTCCGTCTCCGACCCCGTCCCCGAGGCGATGATGTCCGTCACCGCGTCGGTGGCCGAGACCATCGCGTACAGCGCCAGCGGGGTGAAGGCGGAGGCCAGCACCACCAGCCACAGGAAGCCGATCGCCTCACTGATCGCCGTCACCATCGGAACGCCCCTGATGGCGCGCTTGGTCACCGCCAGCAGCCACAGGATCAGCGTGAGGATCGTCGACGCGGCGAAGACCACGGCGTACTGGCGCAGGAACGCGGCGTTGGTGAAGTCCACGTCGGCGGTGGCGTTGACGGCGTCGGACAGCTTCTCGACCGTCCACGACGCCGCCTCGCCGCAGCCCCGCGCGAGCGCGGCGAGCGGGTCGAGAGTGTCGACCGTCTCGCTCCGCTCGTTCCCACCGCCGCCACCGCCACCGGTGGCGTCCTCACCCTCCTCGCAGTACTCGCGGGCCAAACCCGAGACCAGGTCGCAGGGGTCCTCGCTCTCCTCATCGCTCGGAGTAGGACTCGGGGAGGGGTCCGCCACGGCCGGACGAGCCATGGCCATGGCGAAAGCAGGGACTGCGAGTACCGGTGCCAGAACCCGTGGGAGTCGACTAGCGCGCATACGTGAACCCTCCGAACCCCTCCACCGCTTCGGCGATCTCATCCGCCGAGGAGGCACGGTTGTCACCAGGCACCGGGCTGGGGCCCTCCGTCTGCTTCGAAGCAGTGATCTTCCAGTCACCGTTTGACCAGTTCAGATTCTGGGTGACGGTGAACCAGGACTCCTTCACCGGCGTCGTCGAATCCTCGCCGGTGAGCCCGATCAGTCCCACGCACCAGACTTCCACCGTGGCCGAATCCGACGTGTAGTCGGTCACCTTGGCGCCGATCGGCGTCGTGCGGGACACGAATGTGGAGCCCTCGGGCGCTTCGCCTGCTTCGTCCAGGCCGACGTTCTGAAGGAACTTCTCCGAGTACGCCTTGTCCAACCCGGGGCGCAGCTTGTCGCCGCTGCCAGTCGTGTAGATCGTGCTGACTATGGCGTCCCGCGAAGGCTTCTTGAACATCCCGTCTCCGCCCAGCGCCACCGCGTAGTTGGTGGCCGCGCTCTGGGCCCCCTGCTCGCTCTGGGCGAAGCCGGAGGGGATGCCGTCGCCCTTCCCCGGGACCGGCTTCTCGCCGGTGGGCGCGGTGGGACGGGCGTCCTCACCCTTCGCGTCGTCGCCGCGACCGCCGTCGCTCTCCTCGCCGCGTGTGGCGAACGCGATCGCGGCGATCAGCAGCATCACGACACCCACCACGACCAGCATGCTCTTGCCCGGTCGCATGGGGGCCGGTCTCGGGCCGCCCTCGTTCTCCGGCAGGCGCGTACGAGTGCCCTGACGGCCCGTCGTCGCGTGACCGCTCTCGTCGCCACCGCCGAAGCTCATGCTGCGCGTGCCCCCTCAGGCCGAACTGCCTACCAGTGTCGAACCATTGTCGCCTTATTCGACGGTAGCGGTGGCATCGGTCCTGTGGGGGCCTGGAGCACAATCCGCGAACCTCTCCCGGCAGCTGAGGGTCAACCGGGAGCGGTCCGTGCTCAGTTCGCGAAACGACAGGGACTCAGGCTACGAAGAGCTTCGAGAGCGCTGTGGGCGCCCTGAGCGCGGTCGTGGGAACCGTGTGACGTGTGTGGCGATCACCGACCACCCAATCGCCCCTCCTCGCGTTCGGTCTGCTCGCGGTGGATCGGACAGCGGCACGGCGGCAGCGCCATGCTCAGCTGGAACGGGCTGCACTCCTTGGCGTCCACGACGTGCTCGGCCTTGATGGTGCGACGTTCACCGGTACGGGGGTTCACTACGTACACCTTGATCCTCAACATGGCACCGCCGAGGTGTGGAACAGCCTCCAGGCTGTCTGCTCGTACTCCCGCTCCGCGGCGAGCAGGTACGGCCGTACGAGCCGCGAGGCGTCCCCGTCCAACGGCTCTTCGAGCGCTTCGGTACGCCGCCATCTGGCAGCGATACGGGCGATAGCATCCTTCATGTCGACCTGCCTCAAACCAGGTTGGCCACGCCCCGGGACTGTTGACGCAGTCGCCGGGGTCTTCTGTCGCAGTCAACCTAAACCACATGAGTGCACCTGTCTACCCACGTATGCCCGTGTAGGTCTACGTGTTCGAATAGTCGTTCATGAGTACAGTTCTGGAGGTGGAGTTTGATCCGAGGTATCCGAAGTGGGTTCAGATCGCCGATGTAGTGCGTGAGCGCATCGCGTCAGGCGAGTACCCGCCGCGCGCCCTGATCTCCGAACTGCGGCTGGAGCAGGAGTTCGCAGTCGCCCGGGTCACCGTTCGCAAGGTGACGCGGGCTCTGCGCGAAGAGGGCCTCATCACCACCCACCCCGGCATGGGCTCCTTCGTCACCGACAACCCCACCCAGGCGGGGGACGGAGTCGAGTCGGGCGACGCGACCGACGGCAAGCCGTAGCCACCTAAACCCACGCCGCCGCTGGTTCGCCCGCCGCGTCGAATCGCGCCTTGAGTGGTCTTTGACGGGAATAGCTGGTTGCGTCCAATAAGGACGGCGATCGAAGTGAATTCCCTTTCGTTGCCATACTTCCGCGTCCTCCCTCGTGAAGGGACAGATGGCTCGCGCACGGCCATGCACGCTGTGTAACCTCTGTGTGCGTGCTGCCGTCGGGGGCCCAGAGGCGGCAACAGCAGGGGATGAGCCGCCTCGGGACGTAACGGTACGTCGCGAGCGAACGGCCGATTCAACGTGTCATGAAAGAGGGGGCAATGACCAACGGCTACGACGTCGAAAGCAGTTCGCTACGTGCCTACGCGAAAGCTGTCGATGATGCTGCCGCCAGGATCGAGCGCATCCGAAAGCGAACGTCAGCACTGACGATCCCGGACCACGCATTCGGCAAACTGCCGGAGTCGGGCGCACTCAAAAAGGACTACGAGGACAAGTCGGAGCAAGCCGCCAAGGATCTGACCGACGCGATAGACAGCATGGAACTCATCGCCAAGGGCATGCGCGCCTCCGCCGGTGGTTACGACGACAACGAAGACGTGCAGAGCGTCCGGTTCGGGGGCTCGAACTGATGACTGCCGAGTGGCGAAACGAGGGCGACGCACTCACCCGGATCAACTACACCCCGGATTCGCCGGGTTCGGTGCTGGACGAGATCGTGCGTGACGTGCTCAAGCAGTTCAATGTCGATGAACTGCTCGAGAAGGTCAGCGGCGACAACGAGAAGCTTCTCGCGGTCGCACAGAAGTGGCGTGATGAGGCGACGGCTCTGCGTGGCGTCGTCGAAGACCTCCAGGCGGAGCGCAAGACGCTGCAACGGTCCTGGACAGGTCCGGCCTCCACGGCGTTCGGCGTGGCTGCCAACGGATTCGAGCTTGCCCTGCTCGGCGAGGCCGACGACATGGACACCACGGCCGAGTTGCTGGAACTTGCCGCGCTCGAGTGCGGCGAGGCGGAGCGGCTCATGCTCGACCTCGTGGTCGAGCTGGTGCAGAGCATCGCGGTGACCGCCGCGACGAGCGCCATCCTCTCCCTGGTCACTTTCGGCGCCTCCGCGGCCATCGGTGCAGTGATCTCCGGAGCGAACATCGCCTATCGCGTAGCGCGCGGTGTGCGTATCACCGCTCAACTCGCAGAGCGCTTGGCCCGCTTGTCGCGCCGCATGCAGGCAAGGCGGAAACTTGAAGGTCTAAAAGGGAAATTTGACAAGCTCGACGAGATAAAGAAGAAGAAGGAGGTGGATCGCACGACCGGGGAGGAGCAGTTCCTTCAGAAGTACAAGGAGATGCAGAAGGAAGTTAAGAAGGGCGTCGGCAAGACGGTCAAGCGCGGTCTTGACGTCAAGCCTGTCGGTCCGATTAAAGAGGCGCTCCTCGGGGATGAAGACGCAGCTGTCTCCGAGGTCAGGGACAGTTATGAAAGAAGACCTGAACAGCAGACTTTCGCGGATCGGTTGGAGAATCCAACACCGGTGCAGAAGAGGTCGGTTGAAGAGGCTTTCGGGTAGGCCGATAGTTCTTCGAGGAGTGTCGGGCTCTTCGACTGTGGTGTGACAAGTATCGGTGCAAGATAAGTGGTTGACGGATGGTGAAATCGGGTGGGCAGTGCGGTCCGCCTCGATAATTCGAGTGGAGTCATCAATGCTGGATAGCCGAGAAGCGGTGGACCCGCCGCCCGGAGGCCTCCTCGGTGCGCGAAATGTGGTGCCTGTCGGGTTGAAGCGGCCTGCGCTGATGAGGCGTTCGAAAGTACTCGAAGGAGCTAAGGAGAAGCGCGAAGGAATCAAGCTTCCATCGACGCCCCGGGATTGTCTGGAGTTCCTCTATGCGCCATTCTCGTATGTGTTTGAGAGCTTGATTCAGCGTCCAACGGACCGTTGGGTTGGTGAACCGTTCGAGCGCGCGTTGAGCAGGCTCAGTGACCGCAACCGTCGAGTGTCCCGTCAGAAGGGGACCATGGGTGATCGGCTGAGGTGCGCCTTGTTCCCGCGTGGGCGTATCGGGCCAAGAACGATGCTGGAGCGCACCGGGGAAGGAATGCGGCTGGTCTATCGGCACACTCAACCCTCCGGCGTCGAGCTGGCGGAGCTTGGCTGGGAGGCTCGGCTCGGTGACCTCCGATGGATCAGACCACGACGAGATCGTTCCTTCGGCTTCTACGAGTTCGGGTTCGTCGACGGCTCCTGGATCAGCATTTCGCTGGGTTACTCCACTCAAGCCGAGGCCATACAGGACTTCCTCGCACTCTTCCCTGCCCACTTGCATCTGCCTGCTGAGGAGAACCCGTCGAAGGGGTTGGCGAAGTCGCTCGAGCAGGAGTGGAAGTCGCGGCAGGTGTCGGTCTGAGGGTTGGCGTCAAGTGCCCGCTGGGGCCTGCCTGTTGGAGGGCGGGCCCCAGCGGTCGTGTGGGCTGCTCGTGGGTGCCGGTCAGACGGCGCGGGCGGCGCCGTCGAGGATGACGCGTGCGACAAGTGCCGGGTCGTCGGGCATCGGGGTGTGGCCGAGGCCGGTGAGCCGTACGAGGTGGGCGCCGGGCACCAGGCGCTTGGCCGCCGCCCCTTGGCGGATCGGCAGCAGGCGGTCCTTGGAGCCCCAGGCGATCGTCACCGGGATGTCCGGGATGTCGCCGCTCAGGCGCAGCGAGTCGCGGTGGTGGACGGTCGCCTCGAATCCCGAGCAGTGCCGGTAGCCGAGCACGTCGGCGGCGGTGTACTCGGGGCTGATACGGGCGGGACGGGCGTAGACGGTGCTGGTGAGCAGGGCCCGGCCTGCGGTCGAACGGCTCAGGGCGCCGATCAGCGGGTACGGCAGCGTACGGGCGGCCAGCCGCATCGCGTGCAGCGCCAGTACGGCGCGCTGCTTGTCCACGGGGCCGTAGAAACCGGCGGGGCTGAGCGCGGTGCAGGAGCGTGCGAGGCCTCGGTGGCCCAGTTCGAGCGCGATCAGCCCGCCGAGGGAGTTGCCGGCGACGTGCGGCCTCTCGATGCCCAACTCGCGGAAGAGACCGGCCAGTACGGCGCAGAAACCGTCCAGGTCGTAGTACAGGGCGTCGGGCATGCGCGGGGAGTCGCCGAAGCCCGGGAGGTCGACGGCGATCACGTCGTAGCGTTCGCGCAGCCCGGCGACCACCGGGTCCCAGCCGCCGAGGCGGTGGCCGATGCCGTGGACGAGGACCAGCGGTTCACCGCTGCCGCCGCGCTCGTAGTGCAGGCCGGCCTGCGCGGTGCCGGTCGGTGCGTGGACGGTGAACGTGGCGGTGGCGGCGGCCGGTTCCTGCTGGGCGGCGGTCATTAGCTTCCCTCTGGTCCTGTGCGACGGCGGCGGGCGGGTCTCCGGCTCGTACGGCGCGTACGGGGAGCTCGGCGCGTACGTGGCGTAAGGCGTGTACGGCGTGTACGTGGTGTCCGGTGCGTACGTGGCGTACGTGGCTTACGGCTCGTCCGGCTGTACCCGGTGTCCGGTCGGCGACCGGATCGGGCTCGTGGGATCGGGTCGTGGTGGCGTGGTCGGCGGCGTGGTGTCGGCGTGGTGGCGGCGTGGTCGGTGGTGTGTCCCGTCTCGTGGAAAGGATGTCAACGATCCGCCCGTACGCACAGCCCGGACGGGTGTCGACGGTGCCCGTGGCCGGGTGTCCGGGTCGCCCGAATGCCGCCCGTGGGGTGGTACGCGCGGACTATGGTCGGGATTCGCGCGGGTAGCAGGAGGGGGAGGCCATGGCCGATACGCCGGACGGCGCGGCGCGGTGGGAGCGTCAGATTCAGGTCCGCCTGGTCCGTGGCGAAGCCGCAGCTCTCGGCGAGCTCTACGACCGGCACGCGCGATTCGTCCACGCGCTGGCGGCGCGGCTGGTCGGTGAGGAACGTGCGGCCGGCGATCTGGTGGTCCAGGTGTTCGCCGAACTCTGGGAGCAGCCGCAGGAGTTCGACCCGCAACGGTGCCGACTGCGGAGCTGGCTGGTCATCCGGACGGATGAACTGGCGCGGCGGCGACGGCTGCCGGCGGACTTCGGGGCAGTACGGACGCCGTATCCGGACGTCCCGGCGACCGGGGTTCCGTCGGACGCTGCCGGGCTCGCGCAGGTGGCGTGCCTGGCGGCGGTTCTCAGTTCGATGAGTTCGGGCGTGCGCTCCGCGCTTCACCTCGTGCACACGGGGAACATGAACTACCGCCAGGCGGCGGTCAAGCTGGGGATCAGCGAGCAGGAGGCGGCGCGCCGGCTGCGGGTGGGCCTCAAGCTGATCGCCGACGCGTCCGGGGCCTCCGGGGCGTCCGGGGCGTCCGACGCGTCCGGGGCGGCCGGGGAGGAGGACAGACGGTGAACGACGACTCCGGTGAGCATCTCCGCCTCCAGCACCTGCTCGGCGCCTGGGCTCTGCACGCCTGCTCGCCCGAGGAGACAGTGGAGGTCGAGGAGCACCTCCTCGACTGTGCGGCGTGCGCGTCCGAGGCGGACCGGCTCCGTTCCGCCATCGGGCTGCTGCACCCCCATATGAACCTGGATCTGGCGCCGGCCCTGCGCGCGGAAGTGCTCGGTGCCTGTCTGAGCGCTCGTGCGCCCGAGGTCGGCGTGCCCGACTACGCGCAGCCCTACGACGCCGAGACCGCCCGGCTCGACGCACTGCTTGCCGATCTGAGCGAGGAGGAGTGGGACGCCGGCGTCCAACTGGAGTGGTTCGAGGGCGAGGAGACCGCCCGGCGCGGTACGTCCGTGAGCGGGGTGCTCGGCCACCTGCTGGTGGTGGACGGCATGGTGGCGTCCTCGCTCGGCTTGCCCGACCCGTTGCGCGGACGCGGACGCGGACGCGGTGGCGTGGGCGATGGCATGGGTGGCGAGGGCGAGCGGCCCGAGCAGCGGGCCGAGGACCGTACCGAGGCGTTCTGGGAGCAGGTGGACTCGGACTGGCGGCAGCTGGACTCGGAGCCGCCGGAGCGGTGGCCGGGTGCCGACGGGGGCCCGGGCTCCCTGCGCCGGGTCTGGCGGGACCAGGCGCACGAGCTGATCAGGACCTGCGCGTTCAGCGGCAAGGGCGTCGCGGACATCGCCGTGCCCTACGGCGACGGCGTCGTACTGCCGCTCCGACTCGCCCTGCTGGACCGCGCGTTCGAGACCTGGATCCACGCCACGGACATCGCGGAAGCGGTCGACTACCCGTACCCGCCGCCCGTTCCCGAGCATCTGCGCACCCTGATCTCCGTCGCGGTGTCGATGCTGCCCTCGGTACTCGCCGCGCGACGGCAGGCGGGGCTGGCCTCGCCGCCGGTGCCGGTCGCCCGGCCGGGTTCCGCGTCGCGCAGCCTGTGCCTGCGGATCGAGGGCGAGAGCGGCGGTGAGTGGTACCTCCCGCTGGACGACCCCGGGGGCCCGGCCGGGCCGGAGAACTGTGTCAGCCAAGTGGTGCTGCCCGAAGTCCAGTTCTGCCGTCTGGCCGCCGGCCATCTGCCGCCGCGGCGGGCGGCGGAGGGCCAGCAGGGCGACCAGCAGGCGGTTGTCGAGCTGCTGTACGCCACGGCCTCAATGAGCCGCCTGTGACGCGTCGGGCCACCCCCGGCGGCAGGGGCGTACGGGGCGTACGGGTGGCCGGGCGTACGGGCCGGCCGGGGCGTACGAGGCGTACGGGCCGTACGGGGCGTACGGGTGGCGGACGCCGGATCGCGGTCCGGGCGCGTCAACGCAGGTGTGTGCCGCCGGTGTTGAGGGCCCGATAGCCGACCAGTCGCGGTACGAGGGTGAAGCCGGGGTCGGCGGGCAGCCCGGCGAGCACGGCCTGCGAGGGGTCGCCGAACACCTCGAAGCGTTCCACCTCGCAGTGCTCCATGACGTCCCGGATGTAGGGGTCGGAGAGGTGCCAGTGCCGGAGCACGGACTCGGAGTCGGCGTAGAGCTGGAAGCTGGTGGCGCGCAGCTCGGCCTCGTCGACGAAGACGTCCACCAGGATCTGCGGCGCCTGCTGTTCGGCGAACGCGACGGCGCGGCGGATCGCCTCACCGAACTCCCCCAGACGGCCCGGCCTGATGCGCATGGTGTTGCGGAAGAGGAGACGGGTGGTGGCGGCCGGACCGGGTGCGGACCGCGGCGACGCGTCGGACATGGTGTGCCTCCTGGGAGCGCGGGACGGTGACACCGTGACGTTGTGGTGCCGTGACGCTGTGACGCCGTGACGTCGTGACGTCGTGACGTCGTGACGTCGTGACGTCATCGTGGAGAGCACGCTAGAAGCTGAAGTCGAGTTGAAGTCAACCGTGCGGGGCGGTCGCTGTCGCTCTCACGCGGTGTCGTCGCGCAGGCGTTTCGGTGCGCGGGCGTGCCAGGACTCGCCGAGCAGCTCCCGCAGTTCGGCGGTACGCAGCCGTGCCAGCCGTGCCAGCACGCTCGCGTGCCCGCGGTAGTGGTCGGTGGTGAAGAACTTGTCCGGCTCGCCCTGGAGCAGCGCCTCGCGTTCGCCGAGGTCGGCGCGCCACAGGACGAGCACCCCGGGCTCGTCGTGGATCCGGGCGAAGATCCTGCCGGACACGTAGAAGGCGGGGGTGCCGTAGCAGGAACGTTCGGTGACCTCGGGATACGCGAGCGCCAAGCGCCGTACGTCCTCTTCACTGGTTGCCATGTGGACATGGTCCTCCAGCGCGACAGGTTGCACCCCCGTGCGCCGGGGCGCGCCGCCCAGGGGCACCCGCGCCGGACGTGGTGCCACCCGCGCCGGACGTGGTGCGTGTGACGAAGCGGGCGGGTGCGTCGTCGGTGACGGGCGCGTCGTACGTGTCGGCTGGCCTGTCGGTGACGGGTGGGCTGTCCGGGAGTGAAGGTGGCGGGATGTCCGAGGGGCCGGCGGCGGCACTTACGCTGGGGGTCCGGCTGTCGGCACTGTCCGGTCGCGCTGGTGGCGGCGGACGCGGGAGGGCGAGGGGTGCGGGGCCATGGCCCGTAAACAGCGGCGGGGCGAGGAGACGGCCGAACGACTGCTGGACGCCGCCCTCGCGGTCTACACCTCGGTGGGGCAGCCCGGTTTCACCGTCCAGGCGGTGGCCGACAGGAGCGGCGTCAGCCTGGGCAGCCTCTACCACCACTTCGGCAGTTTCGACGGGCTCGCCGCCGCCCTGTACACGCGGTGCATGGAGCAGCTGTGCGGCGAGACGAACGCCGCGCTCCTGCGCACCCGCACGACCCGTACCGGAACGCGGGCCTTCGTCGAGTCGTACCTGCGGTTCACCGAGGAGCATCCGGACGTGGCGCTGTTCATCCACGCCTCCTCGCACTCGTCGTACCTCTCCACCCACGCCGAGCAGATCCGCGCCGCCAAGGAGCCGATGCGGCAGGCCCTCGCCGAGTGGCTCGGCCCGCGCATGGCGGCGGGCGAGATCGCGCCGATGCCACCGGAGGTGATCGAGGTGCTGGTCGTCGGTCCGCTGGCGGAGACGGCGGGCCGCTGGTTCTCCGAGTTCTACGACATCGACCTCCGGACGGCCGCCCGCGTCCTCCCGGACCGCATCTGGCGCTCCCTGCGCCCGGACTGACCCGCCTCCGGCCCACCCCCTCACTCCACTCCACTCCACTCCACCCCACCCCGTGCCGGCCGCGCGTACCGGCGGTGATCGTCTTGGTCCGGCCGGGCGCACTTCGTTCACTCCGTGGACCGGGCGGTGAACGATCTTGTGAGTGAACCGGCGTCGCCCTCGTGCATCGGAAAGCGCACGTTCGAGGGCCAGCTGTCACTCGTGCGAGGGGTTGTGGCGGCGCGGGGTGCCCCGGGTGTGCTCATGCTGGGCGCCCACCTCGGCGTTCCGCCCACAGGTGCCCTCCGAGCAAAGGACCGCGATGCGAACCGTGTTGAACGGTGAGGTACACGTCCGATACGGCCAGATCTACGTCGAGAGCGCGGTCTGGGGGTACGCCATGGACGAGTACTTCGCCGGCCAGTCGAACGGCCTGTGCGGCGCCGGCGCTCCCGGCGGCCTGTTCCTGAACACCGGACTGCACACCGGCTACGTGAGCTTCAGGGTCGAGGTGCTGGACGCGGAACCGCCCACCGACGACAGCTGGGAGGACGTCGTCGAGGCGCCGTTCCGTCCGAAGGCGACGGAGACACTGCTCGTGGAGTGGGCCGGCGAGGACTACTGGGAACTCGACCTGGAGGAGATCGACTACCGGGTCCGCTACAGCGCCGTCGGCATGGACGCCGCCCGCGACCAGGACACCCGGCGGGCCAACGACCCCGGCCACGACCGCTATCTGCTCCAGTTCTGGCCCGCCGCGCTGTCGCCGGACCACGTCATCAAGCAGACCAGCCAGATCGCCGCCTACTGGCACGACTTCGCGCGCGAGCTGCCGGCACCGCCGAGCGACGAGGAACGCGTGCTGCTCGTCGACTGGGACGGCCGACGTCACCAGATCGACGAGGAGCGGCTGCGGCAGCGGGTCGAGACGTCCGCCTGGAAGGGGCGGCTGCCGAGCGAGCGCCTGAGGAGGGTCGGCGGCAACGTGATGGGCATGGTCACCATCGACCGCGATCTGCTCGACGAACTGGAGGCCGTACCGCCGAGCATGCAGCGTTCGATCGCGCGCTGGGCGGCGTACCGGGCGTACGCGGCGGCGGGCCTCGCCGAGATCGGCTGGGTCAGCCGGGGCCTGGACGCGCTCGACCAGGGGCGCGAGCTCCCCCCGCCGTTCGACCACATCGACCGCACCTGGGACGCGCTCTTCGAGGAGGAGCAGGTGCCGCACAGCATCGTCAGCTCGCTGGAGGGCAGCGTCCCGTACATGCTCCAGCAGGCGATGGCGCTTCCGGCGATCTTCGCCGCCACGGACCCGGACCCGCTGCGTGCGGCCGTGGACTCCCTCTACGCGGCGGCGGCGACCTTCGGACCGGACTATCGGACGCTCTTCGTCCAGTTGCGGCTGGCGTTCCCGCTGCTCACCGCGCACACCCCGCCGCCGGTGCGCGAACCCGACCTGCTGCGGGGGCTGCTGGCGCAGTTCCCCGGGATCGACGTGGCGGAGGACGAGCCCCGGAGCGGCGCCGGGGAGGGGCCGGAGGACGACGCCGGGGCCGGAGCGCCGGACGGGCAGAAGGACGGGCCGGATGACGGCACCGGAAGCGGGACGCGGGAGGGAGTGCAGAGCCAACCGCGGCCCGGGCGGGAGACCCCGGCGGAGGCCGCGACGGGTACGGCGGACGCCGAACGCGCCGAACGCGCCGAACGCGCCGACCGCGCCGACCGCGCCGAACGCGCCGACGTACGCGGGGCGCTGCCGTCGGCCGTCATCCCCGGCGCGCGCAGGCCGACGTCAACCAGCGGCGGCACCACGGCGGTTGACCGCCCCTGACCGGGCGGTCGGGGTCAGCGGGCGCGCGGCGGCAGCGGCCGGCACCGGCGCGTCGGTCGCCCCGCTGCCCCCGACCCGCAGCCCACTGGCCCGTGCCCCTGCCCACCGGTCCCTGCCCATGCCCGTGCCCGTGCCTCCGCCCGGCGGGGAACGGGGCGAGGCATCCGGGCTAATCCGGCGCGATGGCCGTGCAATCGCGCGCGTCCCGTGGAACGACTGTCTGCTGCACAGTCGTCGAGCAGAGGGCAGCCCATGGGACAAACACAGTTGCTGGCGGTCGATTTCACCTCCGGCATTGAGGACTCGTTCGCCTCGGTGGCGAAATTCGTGCCGAAGCTCATCGCCTTTCTCATCATTCTCCTCATCGGCTGGCTCGTCGCGAGGGTGATCGCCAAGCTGGTCAGGACGATCCTCGCGAAGGTCGGCTTCCAGCGGGTCATCGACAAGAGCGGGCTTGACGACAAGCTGCGCAACTCACAGTTCGACGCCATCGAGATCATCGCGAAGCTGCTCTACTACGCGATTCTGCTGATCGTTCTCCAGGTCGCCTTCTCGGTCTTCGGGCCGAACCCGATCAGCGAACTGCTGAAGGGCGTGGTCGCCTGGATTCCGCAGCTCGTCATCGCGATCATCATCGTCCTGATCGTCGCGGCCATCGCCAACGCCGTGAAGGCCCTGGTCAGTTCGGCGCTCAGCAGCGTCTCGTACGGCAAGCTGCTGGCGAACCTCGCCTCGGGGTTCATCCTCGCGCTCGGTGTCATCGCCGCGCTGCACCAGATCGGCGTCGCGGTCGCCGTGACCCTTCCGGTCCTGATCACCGTGCTCGCCACGGTGGGCGGCATTCTGGTCGTCGGCGTCGGCGGCGGTCTGATCAAGCCGATGCAGGAGCGCTGGAGCAGGTGGCTGGACGGCGCCGAGCGGGAGACCTCGCGGCTGCGCGCCTCCGGCGGTACGGGCGGTACCGGCGGTACGGGCGGCGGTACCGGCGGTACGGGTGGTGCCGGTGGTGCGTCCCCCGGCCGGTGAGCGGTCCGGCTCTGCCGCTCGTACGGCGTCGCCCCCGTCGCGAGAGAGATCGCGACGGGGGCGACGCCGTCTCCGCGTCCGTGTACGGCGCCGCGGCTCAGCGGGCGGTACGGAGCTCGATGTTGCCGTTGCTGCTGCCGGCGTGGATCCAGTGGCCGGCGTCCGGGTCGTCGGTCACGTCGACGTCGGTGTCGCCCCGGGAGGTCTTGGCGGTCACCGCGTACCGGCCCTCGGGAACGGTCACCGCGACGTTGCCGTTGGAGGTCGTCGCGTCGATGTTCTGCGTCCGGGTCGACACGAGGTCGATGTTGCCGTTGGCCGACTGGGCGTTGACGCCCTTTCCGGCCAGCTCGCGCCCCTTGACGCTGCCGTTGGAGGTCCTGACCCGCGCCGTACCGGACACCCGGTTCAGGCTGATGCCGCCGGAACCGGTGCTCACCCGCACCTCGCCCACCCGCGAGAAGCTCAGCGACCCGTTGGAGGTCTCGCCGCTCACCGGCAGACCGGCCGGCAGCTCGACGGTGTAGTCGACGGAGCAGTCGTCGCCGCAGCCGCCGAGCACCAGTACGCCGTCCTCGATCCGGTGCGTCGCGTCCTTCGGCCGGTCGCCCCGGTACTCCACCGAACGCCGTACGGAGATCTCCGAGTCGGCCCTGGAGCCGCGCAGCGTGACGTCACCCGATGCGAGGTCCATCCGGACGGCGGTGATCTTCTCCTCGTGGCGCGACTGGTCGTCGAAGGACTCCGAATCCCACAGGCAGGCGCTCAACCCGCCGGCGGTGAGGGCGGTGACGGCGACGAGTGCGAGAGCGCGGGACAGCGAGCGCATGGAGGTTCCCCGTTTCAGCGGCGGTTGGCCGGTCGTGACGCGTGCGTTGGGTGCGGGTGTGTGCGGGTGTGTGCGGGTGTCTGTGCGCGGTGCGGGCGGTGCGCGCGGTGCGGGCGTCCTCGGCGGTGCCGACCGTACCGCTGGTGGTGGACCGTGGTGAGCCCTGGCGCCCGCGAACGCGCTTCGACGGTTGCGCGCGTTCGCCCGGCCGTCCCGGACCACGGTACGGACCGCCCCACCGCCGGCCCATCCGGGAAGCCCCCGACTTTCCCCGGGGGCCAACCCCCGCACGCCCCCGGGTCGTGTCCCGCACGCCCCCGGGTCGTGAGCCCGGAGGGCGCCGGGGTCAGACCGCCAGTCCCGACATCCGGGAGAGCGCCATCAGCTTGGCGTTGCTGCGCCGGTGGAGGGAGGCCACGACGCGGAAGATCTCCCGGCCCATGGGATGGATACGAGCCATCTGCGGTGCCGTGCGCCAGGCCGTCGTCAGATCGTCCAGTGCGCCGTCGCGGTCGCCCAGATCCAGCCGCGCCCGCGCGATGTTGATGTGGGTGGGCGAGATGCGGGTGGGCGGCAGCCCGGCGAGCACCTCGGCGAAGTGCGCCGAGCCCGCCACCCGCAGCGCCTCGTCGGGCCGGCCCAGGTCGAGCCGGGTGGCCAGTTCGTGGGTCGCGGTGTTGCCGGGGCCGAAGATCATGCTGTGGCACCGCACGTCCTCGCCCACGACCTGGGCCGCCTCCCGGGCGGACCGGATGTGGCGTTCGGCCGCCCGCTGCCCCTCGCGCTTGTCGTGGAGCCTGCCGGCGAGCGTCATGCCGCGCAGGTCGAGCATCCCCACGGCGAAGGCGCGCTGGGGGCCGGAGAGCTGCGTCTGTGCTCGGGCGATCGCGCGTTCGACGATGTGCAGGCCGCCCTCGAAGTCGCCGCCGTTGAGGTAGGCGCCGGCCCGGTCCCGGGCCGCGATGGCCTCGCCGAGCGGATTGGGCTTCTGGCGCACCGCCCACCGCTGGCGGGTGACGGCGAGTTCCGCCAGGTCCATCCAGCGATGGCGTGCCGAGATCCAGTAGACGCTGCTGTAGACGTTCGCGACGGCCATCCAGCTTTCGGAGGTGTTCTCGGCGAAGGCGTGGTCGGTGACGTCCCTGAGCAACTGGGGGAGTACGACCAGCAGTCCGGCGATGTCGACGTCGTTGCGCAGCGTGTCGGCCCTCGCCAGCGCGGCGCTGATCCGGTCTGCCTCCACCCGCGTGCCGCGCGGCCGGTCGTAGTCGCGCACGGCCGAGCGCAGCTCGTACAGCAGCGCCTCGTTGCCCCGGCTCGGCGGGGTCCGGCCGAGCACCTCGGCCATCGTCACCCCGAGCGCGCGGGCGAGTGCCGCCGCCGTCGTGGGCGTCAGGGCTCTGGCGCCGACCTCGGCCTTGCTCAGCAGTGAGACGGAGATCGCGGCTCTCCTGGCGAGCGCCGCCTGGGAGAGGCCGCGGGCGTGCCGGAGCGCGGCAACGTTGGCTCCCGGCGCGAGCGTTGAGGTGCCCATCTCTTGACTCCTCTGCGAGTCGTCGGCCCTGACGCGGCCATCGTGACACCGCCTGCCGCTCCCGACACAGGCTTGTGCAATATGCGTGCAAGTAGCCGTAAGTAGCAGGTTGTTGACTGGTTGTGTCCGTAGTGGGTGGTGGGGGACCGTCTCGGGAGGTCGCAAGCGTGTCGACAACTCTTCAACCGGCCGCCGCCCCCGCCGTCGTCCGCTCCCTGGCCCCCGTCCGCTCCCCGGCAGTCCCCGACTCCGAGGCCGGCCCGGCTGCGGGCGGCGCGGATCGGGGGCGCGCGTGACCGTGAGCGGGCTGGTGCGGCGGGGATGGTGGTGCGAGCTGACCGCGTGGACGGCGGCGGTGGACGGCCGGGAGGCGAAGGTACGGGCGGGCCGGGCCGACACCCCCGAGGGGGCGTTGGTGTGGATACGGGCGTCCGTGCGGACACTGGCGTACGGCCTCGGGGTCGCCGAGGGTGCGCGGGTGCACGCCTGGCTGGAGTACGGGCAGTGGGAGGCCGTGATGCGGTTGAAGTCCGGTGAGGCGTACGACTTCGGGGCGCGGCTGGGCGGGACGGCGCTCAGCTGGTCCGCCCGCCCCGTCGTCTTCGTCTCGCTGCTGGCCGACTGCACACCCGCAGGCCTCGAAGCGGCCGAGCCGCGCGGGTGGTGAACTCGCGCCGCTGCCTGGCGGGTTGCGCCGTGCCCGACGCCGAGTCGGCCGTACGGCCCCGCGCTCCCGAGGCGCTCCCCGCGTACGCCCGCGCACTCCCGCGTGAGGCGGGTCACGCGGGTGGCAAAGGGAAGGGAAAGGCTTCCGAAACAATTTTGCAGGGTCTGCAAACTTGCGTACCGTGCAAGGTGTGAATGGTGCGGCGGAGAAGCTGGGGCTCCGGGAACGGAAGAAGCGGGCGACGCGGGACGCGCTCGCCGGTGCGGCGGTTCGGCTCGCGGCCGAGCACGGCGCGGAGAACGTGACCGTGGAGGCCATCAGCGAGGCCGCCGGAGTCTCGCCGAGGACCTTCTTCAACTACTTCGACAGTCATGACGACGCCTTCGTCATGATCGACAACGAGAGCGCGGCCCGCCTGCGCGAGGCGGTGCTGGCCGCGCCCGCCGAGCTGTCCGCGCTGGAGGCCGTACGGGACGTACTGGCCGAGGAGTTGGCGGACATCGAGGAGCAGCAGGAGCTGTGGCGGCTGCGTGCCCAGGTGCTGCACCGCTCGCCCCGGCTGCTGGCGCGCAGCATGGGCGCGCACATGTGGGACGAGCGCGGGCTCGCGGCAGCGATCGCCGAGCGCCGGGGGGCGGCTCCGCCGGTGCAGCCGGCGGCGTCACCGTCGATCCGTTCGAAGGACTGCTCGGTCTCGCAGCTGGACCAGATCATGGCGATGGACCGGCAGCTCGACCTCTACTCCAAGATGCTCGCGGCGATGGCCTCCACGGCGGCGCGGGTCGCCTTGCAGCACTGGTGCGCGCACACCGAGCGGGACCGGTTCCAGGACGTCTTCCGCAAGGTGTTCGACCAGCTGGCCGCCGGACTGAGGAATCCGGCCGTGTAAGCCGGCCGGTGGTCGGCGGCGAGGGGGCGCCGACCGCGACGAGGCCGGCGACCGCGGCGAGGGGCCGGCGGCCGGCAGGTACCCGCCCCGGTACCGACCGCTCGCCCAGGCCCACCACGCACGGCACGGCACCACCACGCACGGCACCACCACGCACGGCACCGCACCACCACGCACGGCACCGCACGCACCGCACGGCGCGAACCGGGGGCGTACGGCCCGGAGGGGAGCGGCTCCGTGGCCGGCGCGTACGGGGCGGCGTCACCGCAAGTGCGACGGGGGCGCAGCCGAGGACCGGCCGACGACCAGCAGACCGGCAGACCAGCAGACCAGCAGACCAGCAGGCCGGCAGACCCTCCCCGCCTCCGGGCGCGACGCAGACTCACGCCTCCGGGCGCGACCGAACCACGAAGAGGACACCGTGACCGCAACACATACGAGGGACGATTCACCGCCCCCGGACCGGCTGCCACCGGACCCGCTGCCGCCGACCGCGGTGGAGGAGGGCCCGACGGCGATGACCAACCGGCAGATCCTGCAGGCGATGTCCGGGCTGATGGCCGGTATGTTCGTCGCGATCCTGGCCGGTACGGTCGTCGCGAACGCGCTGCCGCGCATCGTCGCCGACCTCGGCGCGACGCAGTCCGCGTACACCTGGGTCGTCACCTCCGAGCTGCTGGCGATGACCGCGACGGTGCCGCTGTGGGGCAAGCTCTCCGACCTCTACAACAAGAAGTTGCTGCTCCAGCTCTCGCTGGGGGTCTTCGTACTGGGCTCCATACTCGCGGGGCTCTCGCAGGGCGTGGAGATGCTGATCTTCAGCCGCGTGGTGCAGGGCATCGGCGCGGGCGGTCTGACCGCGCTGGTCCAGGTGGTGATGGCCGCGATCGTGCCGCCGCGCAGGCTCGGAAAGTACGCGGGCGTCTTCGGTTCGGTGTTCGCGGTGGGCACGGTCATCGGCCCGCTGGTCGGCGGCGTGCTGGTCGACACCCCGTGGCTCGGCTGGCGCTGGTGCTTCTTCATCGGGGTGCCGTTCGCGCTGGTGTCGGTGATCCTTCTCCAGCGCACGCTGAAGTTGCCGACGGTGCGCAGGCCGGACGCGAAGGTCGACTACCTGGGCGCGTTCCTGATCGTGGGCGGTGTCTCCGCGCTGCTGATCTGGACCTCGCTGGCGGGCAACTCCTTCGACTGGGCCTCCTGGCAGACCGCCGCCCTCACCTCGCTCGGTGTGGCCATGCTGGGCCTGGCGGTCTACGTGGAGACGCGGGTGGCGGAGCCGATCATCCCGCTGGGCATCTTCCGCAGCCGTACGGTGACGCTCGCGACGGTCGCCAGCCTCTTCGTCGGTGTGGCGATGTTCGGCGGCACGGTCTTCCTCACGCAGTACTTCCAGCTGGCGCTCGGCAAGTCGCCGACCGAGTCGGGTCTGATGAGCCTGCCGATGATCTTCGGCCTGCTGGTCTCCTCGACCGGCGCCGGACAGATCATCAGTGCCACGGGCCGGTGGAAGATCTTCGTCGTCTCCGGTGCCGCGATCATGACGGCGGGCATGGGGCTGCTCGCCACCATCGAGGCCGACACCGCGTACTGGCAGCTGAGCCTGTACATGGCGCTGCTGGGCTTCGGTCTCGGCATGCTGATGCAGAACCTCGTCCTGGTCGCGCAGAACGACGTACCGGCCCGCTACCTCGGCTCGGCGACCTCGGTGGTCTCCTTCTTCCGCAGCATGGGCGGCACGGTCGGCACCAGCGTGCTGGGCGCCGTCCTCGCCGCCCGGGTCGCCGAGGACATCGGCGCCGGACTTCCGGCCGGTGCCGAGGGCGCCGGCGGCCACGGCGCGGTCCCGAACCTGGCCGAACTGCCGGGACCGGTGCGCGAGGTCGTGGAGAACGCGTACGCCGCCGGCACCTCCGAACTCTTCCTGCTGGCCACGCCGTTCGCGGCGCTCGCTCTGGTCGCGGTGCTCTTCCTCAAGGAGAAGCCGCTGAAGACGACCAGCGGCTCGCAGCGGCTGGTCGAGGAGTCGCGGGCGGAGTCGGCGCGTACGGACCAGTCGGCGCGTACCGGGCCGGCCCCCGGCGAGCTGCCGGAGGTGTCGCTGTCCAAGGCGGGAGCGGCGGTGGGGGACGACCGGCCCCAGGCTGACCGACGCTAGGCCGTGTCTTCAAAGTCCCGTCTGCGTGGAGTGCCCTGGTGCGGCACCTCGCCGCGTTGTCGGTCGTCAGCGCAGCCCGCTGCGCTTTCCTCCCTCCGCCTTGCGATGCACCGCACCAGACCCCCCACGCCCCCCACGCCCGCCTGGCGGCGGACGACGCTACTTTGAAGACACGGCCTAGTGCGGGGGAAGCCCGTACGGCCGTGACGGGTACGACGCACCACCCAGACCGCGGGGCCGCTCAAGGGAGTTGAGCGGCCCAGCGGTCTGGCGTGCGGGTACGGGCCGGGCGGGTACGGGCCCCGGGCGGGTACGGCCGGGCGGGTACGGCCCGGGCGATCCGGCGGGTGCGACCCGGTGGGTACGGCCCCGGCGACCCGGTGGGCGCCTCAGCGGGCGGCCTCCGCGAGGATCCCGGCGGCCCGGCGCACCCCGCCCGCGGCGCGGAAGGTCTCGCCGATCCGGTGTGCGGCGGCGGCGTGGCCGCCCGAGGCGTCCAGCACGGCGTCGATCGACTTCGCCAGCCGCGCCGCGTCGACGCGGGTGAAACGCACCCGGACGCCTGCGCCCGCCCCGGTGACCAGGCCGGCCACGATCGGCTGGTCGTCCCGGATCGGGGCGACCACCAGCGGTACGCCGTGCCAGAGCGACTCGCACACCGTGTTGTGCCCGCCGTGGCAGACCACCGCGTCCAGCCTCTCCAGCAACGGGAGTTGGGGCACCCGGGGCAGCGCCAGCACGTTCTCCGGCAGCTCGGAGGGGAGTACGCCGGCAGGGTCGACGACGATGCCGCGCACCCGTGCCGCCAGGCTCTCCAGCGCGGTGACGGCCTCGTGCAGGAAGCGGCTTCCGGCGTCGTCGTTGGCGGTGCCGAGGGAGACCAGCACGGTCCGTCGCCCGTCCTCCTCCAGCCACTCCCAGGGGAAGTCGGCGTCGGAGGCGCGCGGGGCGATGGCCGGGCCCACCAGATGCACCCGCTCGTGGGGCATCTCCACGTCGGGGCCCAGGAACGCGGCCGTGGTGAAGGCGATGACGCCGTGCGGGGAGAAGCGCGGGTCGTGGTGTGCGCGGGTGTCGCCGTGGCGCTCGCGCAGACCGTCGAGCATGTCGCCGAGCCAGGCGGCCACCTTGGGCATGGAGGACAGCGGATCGATCAGTTCGGCGGAGGTCGTCGAGGAGGTGAACAGGGGCAGCCCGTGGCGTTCGGCGACCAGCGCGCCGGCGACCGCGTGCTGGTCGCTCACCACCACCTGCGGCGCGAACGCCTCGACGGCCGCCGCCACACCCGGGGCCATGGCGTCGGCGAGCGGTACGAAGAACTCCTCCCAGAGGAACCTGAACGCCGCGGGGCCGAGCAGGTCCGGGGGGCGCGTCAGATCGCCCGGGCCCGCGCAGTCGTACAACTGCGCCTGTGGACCGAGGAGTTCGCGGAGCAGCGGTACGTGTCCGGCCCAGGCGACCTGGTGCCCGTCGGCGGCGAGCCGGTCGGCGACACCGCGCAGCGGGTTGATGTGCCCGGTCAGGGGAGGGACGACGAACAGGTGGCGGCTCACCGCTGGTCCTCCTTCGTCCGGACGCGCCGCCACCGCTGTCGGAGGTGCGCCCGGAACCCGTCGTGGGAGGTCATCCGGCCCTCGTGCTCGCGGCCGGAGTCCGGGCGTGGTGGTCGGCGACCCACTGGAGGATCAACTCGCGTGTCTCCTCGGTGCGTTCGACCAGCACCGAGTGTCCCTGGTCCGGCAGCACCACGGTGCGGCAGGCGTCCAGCTTGGCCTCCAGCTCCGGGACCTGGGCGCTCAGTCCGCTCTCGGAACCGAAGATGGCCAGCACCGGGCAGCGCAGCGCGCTCAGTTCGTCGTCGACGACCGAGCCGGTGGAGACCTCCTCGGCCAGGGTCGTCGACTGGAGGATCCGGCTGGCGTTGCGCGACAACTTGGCGGTGTGGGTGCCGTGCTGGGCGGAGATCCAGTCGATCACCTCGTCCTTGCACAGCTGCCGCTTGGCGTCGCCGAGCCCTTCGGCCATGTGCTCGGTCCACACCCGCACCGGCGGCTCGGACTCGATCATCACGGCGGTGGCGACGCGCTCGGGGTGCCAGGCGGCGAGCGCGGTGGCGACGGTGCCGCCGAAGGAGTTGCCGACGACGTGCACCGGACGCTCCTCGCCGAGCGACTCCAGGAGCGCGGCCAGGTCCTCGACGAAGTCGTCGAGCCGGTACCCGGCGGCCGGCCGGTCGCTGCGGCCGTGACCGCGCAGGTCGTACATGATCACGTCCACCCCGGCCTGGGCGAAGGCGGGGCCGAGCGTGAAGTAGTAGCTGGCCAGGCTGTCGGTGAGCAGCCCGTGGACGAAGACGACCACGGGCGGCTCGCCCTGCGCGCCGGGATCGCGCACCGCGTCCAGCCGCTGGACATGGGTGCGGATGGTGCGGGTGGCGAGTTTGGCCATCGCTCAGCCCTCCGCTTCGACGCGGTTGAGGGAGTCGACGACGAAGTCGACGAGCTCGCCGATGGTCAGCTCGATGATCTGCTCCAGCTCCAGGTCGGCGATGAACTCGGCGAAGTTGATCCGGTCGCCGAAACGCTCGCGCAGCTGGCCGGAGAGCGTGACCAGGTCGATGCTCTCCAGCTCCAGATCGTGGTGGAACGTGGTCTCACGGGTGATCTCGGCGTCGTCGAACCCGTACTCCTCCAGCAGGGTCCGCAGCATGCCGGTGATGTCGGCCAGGATCTGGTCCGCGTCGGGCGTCAGCGCCCTCTCCGTGGTCATCGTGCGTCTCCCGTGGTCGAGCGGTTGGGTGTGGGGGCGTGCGGTGGTGCGGCCAGGGAGCCGTCGGCCGAGGTCCAGGCGACGACGTACCCGCGGTCCGGAAGGCCCGGTGGGTTGCGCAGCTCCCGGGTGCGGACGTGGTGGGAGGCACCGCCCGCGAGGACCGTCAGCACCCCGGTGCCCGCATCGTGTGCGCGTACCTCGAAGTCCTGGGGCCGGCCGCCGAGCCCGGTGCCGCGAGCCTTCGCGACGGCCTCCTTGGCGGCCCAGAACCGGGTGAACCACAGGGCCTCGCCGTCCGCGCCGGCTGCCACCAGAGCGTCGAGCAGTACGAGTTCGGCCTCGGTGCACGCCAACTCCCGCGTGGCGCGCGGGCGTTCGACGACCTCCTCCAGGTCGATGCCGACCGGGCCGCGCGAGGCGATCGCGACCCCGGTCTCGCCGCAGTGCGCGATCGAGACGGTCAGTTCGCCCAGCTTGCGGCCGTGCACCCCGCTCGCGTATGGGCGGCCGGTGGCGTCGTTGGCGAGGGCGACCTCGGCCGGGTAGATCTCCTCGCGGTCGCTCTCGCCGCTGCCGCGCCCGGCCTCGGCGGCCTCCCGCCAGAGCAGTTCGCGCACCGCGTCCTTGGCGGCGATCCGGCCGAGCAGCCAGCGGCGGCGACGGGTCGGCGCGAGCTCCTCGTACGCCGCCCGTTCGGCGGAGCCGCAGACGTTGCGCATG
The DNA here is from genome assembly GCF_018101125.2 of Streptomyces tardus. Lineage (GTDB taxonomy): Bacteria > Actinomycetota > Actinomycetes > Streptomycetales > Streptomycetaceae > Streptomyces > Streptomyces tardus. The sequence goes on from NZ_JAELVF020000001.1 coordinate 2,428,410, forward strand.
ATCAGCCCGCGCGTGGCCAGGTCGGGCCACCGCTCGTGGACGGCGGTCCAGCCCTCCGGCTCGATCTGGGAGAGCGTGTGGTGGCCGGGGAAGCGGTCCACCGCGCGGATACCGGGGTCGGTGTCGAAGCGGCGGTCCGTCCAGCCGTCGAACTCCGCCCACACCCGGCCCCGGTGGACCAGCTGCATGTCCGCGGTCAGGGAGTTGTCGGTGAGATCGGTGATGCGGATCAGGCATTCGAGACGTTCGCCGGGCGCCGGCTGCGGCCCGTGGAAACGGATCCGGCGCATGCCCGCGGGGAACACGGTGGTGCGCTCGGTGAGCGTGTCCATGATCCAGAAGCCGAGCAGCTGGCCGACGTTGTCCAGCAGCGCGCCGGGTGTGGAGAGCGAGACGAGGTCACCGCGCACATGGCGTTCGCCGATCGCGGTGAGTCTCTCGACCCCCTGGAAGAGCGGGCCGTGGAACATCCAGCGCTCGCTGTAGAGGCGTTCGGCCGTGAACTGCGGAACATGCTCGCTCTCGGGCGCGAACTGCCAGGGGGCGGGCGCCTGTTCGCCATCCGAGTGCTCGAACCCGGCAGCGGTTGGGGCCAGTTCGACGGTCGCCTGGCTGTACCCGGTCAGACCGACCACCATGCGGTCGGCGGCCGTGCGCTCGACGGTGACGGGCAGTGTGCGGGAGGGGATCGCCTCGATCCACTGCAGCAGCCGTACGTCGTGCACCGCGACCGCCCGGGTGCCGGGCGCGGCCTGCTCGGCGAACCGCATCAGATGGGTGATGACGGTGGTGGCCGGCACGATCGGCCAGCGGTCGCCCTCGTCGGGCCAGCCGGGGCGCTGCCGGAAGAAGCAGTGGTCGAGCAGATAGGGCATCCGGTCGACGTCCACCCGCAGTTCGGTGGGGTGCGTCGCGGCGGGCGACCCGCCGGCCGCGCCGGGGCGCGGCGGCTGCGCGGGCTGCGCGGGCTGCCGGGCCGACCGCTGTACGGGCTGGCCGGGCTCGCCGGGGTGTACGGGCTGTCGTGCCGGGGCCGGTACGGCTCGTACGGGCTGACCCGCCGAACGGGCGCGGCCGGCCTCGATCAGCTCGCCCGCGACGGACGCGGTGTCCTCCAGCAGCGCCGCCAGCTCACCCGCGAGCGGGAACCTGTCGGCCCGGTCCGCGAGTTCGGCCAGCGCGCCGCTCTCCCCGCTCCCACCGCCGGTCGCGCCGACTGCCGGACGGCTGCGGCGCTCGCCGAGCACGCCCCTGGACTGCGGCGGCAGCGAGACCAGCGGACCGCCGAGGTCCAGCCGAACCGTCGGACGTACGCCGTGGGTCGACGCGGCCCGCGTGCCGGCGGTGGTCGTCGTGGTCGCGGCGGCCGGAACCGTGGCGCCGGCCCGTGCGGTGCGGTCGCCGGCGAGGGCGGGCAGCGGGGTCACGTCCGGTGAGCCGCCGTCCACCCACAGCGCGGTGGCGACCCGGCGCAGCTGCGCCAGGCTGTCGCGGGCGCCGACGTGCGCGGGTACCACCAGCCGGTCGTGGCCGGCGAGGGTGTCGTCGATCAGCGAGCCGATCTGGCCCGCGCCGAGCGTCAGGAACGCGCGGAACCCGTCCCGGTGCATCGCCTCGATCATCAGCCGGAAACGCACCGGCTCCAGCAGATGGCGTACGAACAACTCCCGTACGGCGTCCGCCTCACGCGGGTACGGCGCGGCCAGCGTCGCCGACCAGACCGGCGTCTGCTGCGGGTTGAGCGTGTAGGTGTCGGCGGCGGCCCGGATCGGGTCGAGGTACGGCGCCAGCATCGGGGTGTGGAAACCCGAGCGGAACGGCAGGACCTGGCTGATGACGCCCTGGGCGCGCATCCTGAGCACCAGCTCCTGCACCGCCTCCTCGGGGCCGCAGACCATCGCCTGGTTGGGCGCGTTGTCGTGCGAGAGCACGACGTCCTCGCGTCCGGCCAGCTCCTCCAGCACCCGCTCGGCGGGCATACCGAGCACACCGAAGGCGACACCGGGGACGTTCAGCGCGTCCGGTTCGAAGGCTTCCAGGAAGGCGTCGACCTCGTCCGCCGCGTGGATTCCGCCGGCGGCCATCGCAGTCCACTCGCCGACGCTGTGGCCCGCCACGGCGTCCGGTACGACACCGATGCGGCGCAGCGCCGCGTCCAGCAGCCGGCCCAGCTGGAAGACGGCCTTTCCGTGCCGGCCGACGTCGCCGACGGAGGAGTCGGCGTCGAGCGTCCAGGGCAGGCCGAAGTGCGCGGCCAGCTCCGCGACCTGCGGCTCGAACTCCGCTTCCAGCCCGGGGAAGACGAAGGCGGTACGGCCGCCGCCGAGCTTGCCGAGCAGGGGCTGCGGGCTGAACCACACATCGGTGCGTCCGCGCCACGGCTTGCCCTTGGCGACAGCCCTGCGGGCCAGCTTCAGCCGCCGCGCGTCCGGCGCGACGATGCCCAGCCGTACGGGCAGCCCGTCCCCGGTCTGCCGTGTCGCCAGGCCGCGCGCCAGCACGGTGGCGTCGTCGGCGTCGAGCAGCTCGGCCAGCGCCTCGGTGGTCGGCGCGGCGAGCCGCAGCACCGGCTCAGGCTCGCTGACGACCACGGCGGGCGCGCTCCGATCCGCCGACGGCGCGGCGGCGGGCGGGGCGGCAGCGGCGGCACGGGCCGGCTGCTCCAGTACGACGTGTGCGTTGATACCGCCGAAGCCGAACGCGTTGACCCCGGCGCGACGCGGTGCGCCACTGGCCGGTGCGGTCCACGGTCGTGCCTCGGCGAGCGGCGCGAACCTGGTCGAGCCCAGCGCCTCGTGCGGCTGCTCGCAGTGCAGGGTCGGCGGCAGCGTCTCGTGGTGGACGGCGAGCGCCGCCTTGATCAGACCGGCGACACCGGCCGCCGGCATGGCGTGCCCGATCTGCGACTTCACCGAGCCGATCGCCGGGCGCACCGCCTCCTCGCCGGTCCCGTCCTGCGGCGCGGCGGGGCCGAACACCGTTGCCAGCGTGGTCAGTTCGGCACGGTCGCCGGCCGGGGTGGCCGTACCGTGCGCCTCCAGCAGACCGATCGAGTCCGGCGCCGCCGGGTCGAGGCCGGCCGCCTCCCACGCCTGGGTGACGGCTCGTACCTGGCCACCGGGGTCCGGGTTGAGCAGGCTCGCCGAACGTCCGTCGCTCGCCACGCCGGTACCGGAGATCACCGCGTACACCCGGTCGCCGTCGCGCTCGGCGTCGGCCAGCCGCTTGAGCACGACGATGCCGGTGCCCTCGCCGATCAGCACACCGTCCGCGTCCGCGCTGAGAGGACTGATGCGCTGGCTGGGGGAGAGCGCGCCGAGCTGGCTGAACACGCTCCACAGGGTGATGTCGTGGCAGTGGTGGACGCCGCCGGCGAGCATCACGTCGCAGCGGCCGGAGGAGAGTTCGCGCACCGCGTGGTCGACCGCGACCAGCGAGGAGGCGCAGGCCGCGTCGACGGTGTACGCGGGCCCGCGCAGGTCGAGCCGGTTCGCCAGCCGGGAGGCGGCCAGGTTCGGGACCAGGCCGATCGCCGACTCGGGCTGCTCCGGGCCGAGTCGGTCGTGGAAGGCGGTGCGCACCGTCTCCAACCGGCCCTCGTCGACGTCGGGCAGCAGCTCGCGCAATGTGCTGACCAGCTGGTTCGCGGTGCGCACCCGCTGGTCCAGCCGCACCAGTCCGGGCGTGAGGTAGCCGCCGCGTCCGAGGATGACGCCGACCCGCTGACGGTCCTCGGGCAGGATGTCGCCGCCCGCGTCGAGCAGCGAGTCGTGGGCGACCTGGAGCGCGATGAGCTGGTCCGGCTCGGTGCCGGGGATCGACTTCGGCATGATCCCCAGGCGCGCGAGGTCGAACTCGGTGTCCTGGTCGCAGAATCCGCCGCGTCGGCAGTACACCCGGTCCGCCCGTCGGGCGTCCGCGTCCGCGCCGCCGTCGGGCTCGTAGAACTCCGCGCCCCAGCGGTCGGCCGGCACCTCGCTGATCGCGTCGACGCCCCCGACGATGTTGCGCCAGTAGGCGGCCAGATCGCGGGCGCCGGGGAAGAAGGCACCCATCCCGACGATCGCCACCGGCGTCTGCACACCGGCACCGGCCGTACCCGCGGCGCCCGTACCCGCGGCGCCCGTACCGGCGGCGCCTGTGCCCGGGGCGTCGGCGGTGCCCGAAGTCCCGCGCGACCGGGGGCTGTTCGGCGTGTCCGCAGTCATCGGACCGATCACCAGCCGGAGGCGGTGTAGACGACCGAGTGCACCCGCGGCGGGCCGTACGCCAGCTCGGCGAGGAGCGAGATCGGGCCTTCCTCGGGATCGATCAGCTTGATGCCGCGAGCGGTGTACGAGCGCATCAGCTCCGGGGTGACCATGCCGCCGTTGGTCTCTGCCGAGGCCCACGGGCCCCAGTGGACGGTCAGTCCGCGCCGCTCCTCGGTCGACCAGCGGCGGCCGAGCTCCTCCAACGCGTCGTTGGCGGCGGCGTAGTCGCTCTGCCCCCGGTTGCCGAGGGCGGCGGCTATGGAGCCGAAGAGCACGGCGAAGCGCGGGCCGTTGGGCAGCGAACCCACCGCGTCCAGCAGCGAGTTGGCGCCGGAGACCTTGGTGGCGAAGACCCGGTGGAAGGAGTCCGCGGACTTCTCCGCTATCAGCTTGTCCTCGATGATCCCGGCGGCGTACACCAGCCCGTCCAGTCGGCCGTGCTCGGTGTGCACGTCCTTGACCACCGCCTGCACGGCCTCGGTGTCGGTGACGTCCACCCGGTGGTAGCGCACCTCGCTGCCCAGCTCGCGCAGCGCGGCGAGAGTGCCTCGCACCTCGCGCTCGGCGAGCGTGGCCGAGACCGCGCGCTCGATCTGGGCGGGCGACTTCATCCCGCTCGCGATGAACGCCTTGCGCAGCGCGGCCGAGTCGGTGGCGGACGCGGTGGCCGGGTCCTCCTGCGCGGACGGCTCCGGCGTACGGCCGATCAACTCGATCCGGCAGCGACTGGCGGCGGCGACCGTACGGGCGAAGCGGGCGGTGATGCCGCGCGCACCCCCGACCAGCAGTACGACGGCGTCCCGGTCCAGCCCGATCGCGGTGGCCTCCGCGGCCCCCTCGCCGGCCGGTCCCGCACCGGTCGAGCCGAGCGTGCCGAGGTCGGTGTGGCGCAGCCGCAGCGCGCGGCGGCCACCACCGTCGACGAGCACGACGGGTTCGCGTTCGGTGCTGCCCAGCTCGGCGACGAGACGCTCGGCAACCAGGGCCGGGGTGTCCTCGGTGCCCAACTCCAGCACGGTGGCGTGCAGTTCCTCGTACTCCCGGGCGACGCTGCGGAAGAACCCGCGCAGACCGCTCGCCGAGCCGTGCTCCCGCCGCTCGGCGGCCAGCAGCCGTTTCGGACCGCCGTCCAGCACCGCCTTGAAGAGCGGGAACGCGCCCGGCAGGACGGGCTCGTCCTCCTCCAGCGCGTCCAGGTGGATGACGGCGTCTGCCACCTGGACGGGCGCCTGCCCGGTTGGCAGCAGCTCCGGTACGGCGCCGGCGGCGCGCAGCTGCTCGGCGAGCACCTCGGCCAACTCCCCGCCGCCCAGCACCTGAACGGTGCTCCCCGCGGCCAACAGCTGTGTCACCGGGCCCAGTTCGTCCTCCACGAACTCCAGCCGCTGCGGCGGCACCACGTGCTTCTCGCCGCTCTGCTCCGTGACGCCGCCGGTCAACGCGCCTTCCTGGCCCGGGGTGTTGCCGCCGAGTGCCTGGGTGAGGAGTTGGGCGAGGGTGGTGGCGGTGCGTGCGGTGGTGAGGTGTTCGGCGTCGGTGGTGTCGGTGGGGAGGCCGAGTCGGGTGGCGAGTTCGCCGGCGATTTCGGCTCGTTTGATGGAGTCGACGCTGAGGTCTGCTTCGAGGTCGAGGTCGGGTTCGATCATCTCGGCGGGGTAGCCGGTGCGTTCCGCGACGACTTCGAGCACCGCGGCCAGTACGGCCGCGCCGTCCAGCGCCGGAGCGGCGGCGGCGGCGGCGGGAGCTGCCGGCAGGGCCGGAGGCTGCGCGGGGTGCGCCGCGGGGGCGGTGGCTGCTTCCGCGGCCGGCACGTACGCGCCGGCCGCCGGCACGTAGGACGGCGCCGATGCTGCCCGCGCGGGCAGCTCGGTCGCGCCCAGGTAGCCGAGCAGCACATCGCGCTGGGCGGCCACCATCTCCCGGCTGCTGCGCAGGAATTCGGCGATCAGCGCATCGGCCGCGCCCGCCGGCTGCGGAACTCCGGCACTGTGGATCTGGTTCTCGGACACGATGAGCTCCCTGATCTGGCGGGCGGGGTGCAGCGCGCCCGGCTGCACGGTGCCGTCGGCGCGACGTACGAGGTGGCCGTCCACGGTCCAACCGGGACGCACCGTCTCCGGCGCCTTCTCCGCATCGACCGAGGCCCGTCCCTGGAAGAGTCGCGCGGTGCGGATCTCCGCGCCCGCCACGGCCAGTTGGGCCAGCGCGGCGAGGAAGCCGGTCAGTCCGGTCGCGCGCCGGCCCTCCAGCGACACCACCCGGTGCGGGCGGTCACCGAGCACGTCGCCGACCAGCCTGGTCAGCACCCGGCCGGGCCCGACCTCGAGGAAGACCCGAGCGCCTGCCTCGTACATGGCCTCGATCTGCTCGGTGAACCGCACCGGCGCACCGATCTGCTCGCCGAGCTCCGCCCGTACGCCCTCCGCGCTCAGCTGGTACGGGCGCGCGGTGCGGTTCGCGTACACCGGCACCTCGGGCGGATGCACCGGGTACTCCTCCAGCCGCTGCCGGAAGGTCCGGCCGGCACCGGAGACCAGCTTGCTGTGGAAGGCGCAGGCGACCTGGAGCCGCTTCCCGGCGTGGCCGGCCTCCTTCAGCCGCTCCACCGCCTGGACGACCGCGTCCGTCGGACCGGAAATCACTGTCTGGCGCGGCGAGTTGCGGTTTGCGGCCACCACCTGCTCCGCGAGGCCGGCGGTGCGCAGCACGTCCTCGACCTGCTCGGCGGTCCCGTTGACCGCGGCCATCGTGCCCGCGTCGCCGTCCCGCACCTCGTCCAGGATCGCGTTGGCGCGGGCGGCGCTGGCCTCCAGCACGTCCTCGGGTGCCAGCGCTCCGGCCACGCCCAGCGCGACCAGCTCGCCGTAGCTGTGTCCGGCCGTCATCGCGGGCCTGACGCCGACCCCGGCGAGCAGCTCCGCGGCGGCCAACTCAACCATTCCCAGGGCGGGTTGGGCCACCGTGGTGTCGGTGATCCGGGCGAGCTGCGCGTCACCTGCCTCCTTGTCGAAGGCGGCCGGCGGGTAGAGCGCGTCGATCCATCGCTCGCCCAGCTGCAGATAGCGATGCAACTCGGGGAAGGCGACGAGAAGTTCGGCGAGCATCCCGGGCTTCTGGCTGCCCTGGCCGGGGAAGAGAAACGCCAACTTGCCTGCTCCGGCGCTCAGTTCGATGTCCGCCGGGGCTGCGGTGCCGTCCGATCCGGTGGTCCCGGCGTCCGCCGCGTACAGGTGCTCCTTGGGTGCGTGCTCGCCCTCGGCCGCCCGGCGCAGCAGCTCCGGCAGGGCTGCCAGGCTGGGCGCCAGCAGCGCGATGCGCACCGGCTCGCCGCGCGAGGCTGCACGGTCGCTGCGCCGGCTCGCCGCACGGGCGAAGTCCCGCAGCTCGAAGGCGGATCGGTCGCCGCCCTTGCGGGTCACGAGGTCCAGCAGCCCGCGCGCCGCCCGGCGGGCCGCCTCGGCGTCCCGACCGCGGAAGGTCAGCAGCTCCACCGGCCAGCTGTCCCGGGAGTGGGCGCTCGGGGCCTGCCGGTAACCGCGCAGCACGGCATGGAAGTTCGTACCGCCGAAGCCGAACGCACTGACGCCCGCGACGCGTTGGTCCGGCTCGGCCACCCACGGGGTGGCCTCGCGATGGAAGACGAAGGGGCTGGACTGCGCGTCCCAGGCCGCGTTCGGGCGGCTCAGATGCAGAGTCGGGGGCTTGACGCCGTGGTAGAGCGCCAGGGTCGTCTTGATCAGCCCGGCGAGGCCCGCGGCGCACTTGGTGTGGCCTATCTGGGACTTCACCGAGCCCACCGAGCAACTGCCCGGCGCCGCGCCCTCTTCGAGGAACATCTCGGTCAGGGTGCCCAGCTCGGTGCGGTCGCCGACGACCGTGCCGGTGCCGTGCGCCTCCACCAGGCCCACCTCGCGCGGCGATACGCCCGCGTTGCGGTACGCCCGGGTCAGCGCGGAACGCTGCCCCTCGGGCCGGGGCGCGGTCAGGCCGAGCGCCCGTCCGTCGCTCGCGCTGCCGACGCCGTCGACCACCGCGTAGATACGGTCGCCGTCCCGCTCGGCGTCCTCCAGCCGCTTCAGCGCGACGCAGCCGACTCCCTCGCCGAGGGCGATTCCGTCGGCGCTCTCGTCGAACGTGGCCGACCGCCCCGAGGGGGAGAGCGCGTGCACGGAGGAGAAGAGGAGGAAGTCGTTGATGCCGTTGTGCAGGTCGGCGCCGCCGCAGAGCACCAGGTCACTGGTGCCGCCGGTCAGCTCCTTGCAGGCCACGTCCAGCGCGGTCAGCGAGGAGGCGCAGGCGGCGTCGACGGTGTAGTTGGTGCCGCCGAGGTTGAGCCGGTTGGCGATCCGGCCGGCGATGACGTTGGCCAGGACGCCGGGGAAGGAGTCCTCGGTCAGCCGCGGCAGCTGCTCCTCCAGTTCGGGCGGCAACTCGCCGATGTAGGACGGCAGTACGGTGCGCAGCACGCTGGCGTTGGACAGATCGCTGCCCGCCTCCGCCCCGAAGACGACGGAGGTGCGGCGGTGGTCGGTGTCGGCGCCCTCGTACCCGGCGTCGACCAGCGCCCGGCGCGCCGCCTCCAGCGCGAGCAGCTGCACCGGCTCGATGCTGCCGAGCGAGGCGGGCGGAATCCCGTAGCTCAGCGGGTCGAACGGGATCTCGGGCAGGAAGCCGCCCCAGCGCGAGGGCGTGCGGTCGCCGTCGCCGTCCGGGTCGTAGTAGAGGCCCGAGTCCCAGCGGCTGGCCGGGACCTCGGTGACCGAGTCCCTGCCGGACAGCACGTTGGCCCAGAACTCCGCCAGATCGGCTGCGCCGGGGAACATTCCCGCCATGCCGACGATCGCCACCCGCAGCGGCTTCGGAGCCGGCTCCTCGGCCTCCGGGGCGATGCCCCACGCGGCGCGCAGCTCCGCCCCGCGGGCGTGCAGCCACTCGGCCGCGCCGGCGCCCACCGAACGGTGCAGCGCGGCGATGGTGGTGACGCTCTCGCGGAGCACCACCACCTCGCCGGCCATGAACATGCCCTCGTCGACCTGGCGCTGCTCGTCCACCGGACGCAGCTCGGCGCCGACGCGCTCGATGCCCTTGCTGGCCAGCCGCAGCCGGCCCACGTTGAACTTCTCCAGCCGCTCCCAGATGTCGCGCTCCGGTACGCCCTGCGCGCGCAACTCCTCGCGCAGCGCGGCGAAGTCGGCCGTGAAGGCGGAGTGGGCGCAGCGGGTGGCATGGCCGGGCGCGGTCTCCAGCAGGTCGGTGCGCTCGGCGGCACGGATCTGGTCCTGAAAGGGCCGCAGGATCGCGCCGGCGCCGACCGCCTCCTCGGTGAAGAGGTAGCCGGTGCCCATCAGCATCCCCACGGCCGCACCGGCCCCGGTCAGCGGGCCGGCGAGGGCGGCGACCATCGCGGCGGAGCGTTCGTCGTGCACTCCGCCGGCGAACAGCACCGTCAACTCACCTGCCACCCGGGGCGACTTGGCGACGAACTCGCGCAGGATCGACACCTGCGCCTCCCACAGCGGGAAGCTGTGCCGCGGGCCCACGTGTCCGCCGCACTCGGCGCCCTCGAAGATGAACCTGCGCGCTCCGGCCGCCAGGAACTGCTTCAGCAGGCCGGGCGAGGGCACATGGAGGAAGGTCGCGATGCCCTCCGCCTCCAGCGCCGCGGCCTGTGCGGGCCGCCCGCCGGCGATGATCGCGTGCGTGGGGCGCATCTCCCGCACGACGTCGAGCTGGGCGGTGCGGATCTCCTCGTCCGCGAAGCCCAGTACGCCGACGCCCCAAGGGGCCCCGGCGAGCGCGGACTTGGTGCGTTCCAGCACCGAACGGGTCTGCTCCCCGTTGGAGAGCGCCAGTGCGATGAACGGCAGCGCCCCCTCGGCGGCGACCGCCGCGGCGAACTCGGGCTGGTCGCTCACTCGTGTCATCGGGCCCTGGGCCAGGGGGAGTTCGGTGCCCAGTGCGCGGGCGCCGGGCGAGTCCGCGCCGAGTGCGGTGGCGACGGTGGAGGCGTCGGTGGCGGCGTAGCGCTCGACCGCGCCGCGCAGCGCGCGCACCACTTCGCTCACGGAGCCCCAGCGCTCGGCGAAGGAGGCGGCCATATAGGCGTCCTCGCCCACCGGCGGGAACTGCTCGGAGAGCCGGTCCGCGCCGATCAGCGACAGGAACTCGGCCTCATCGGCAGGGAGTTCGGGGGCGTCCGGACCGCGGCGCAGCAGTACCCGCTGACCGTGGTGGACGACCGTCTCCGAACCGTCCAGACCTGCCAGCACATCGGCGAACTCGGCCGGCAGCTCCGCCTCGTCCAGGAGTGCGAGCTGGGTGTCCACCACGACACCGGCGGCCCCACCCGCGAGGGCGGCAGCCGCCGTGTGCGGGCCGATGCCGCCCCAGGCCCAGACGGGCGTCTCGCGGCCCTGCGCCCGCAGCGCCCCCAGCACCTGCTGGAGGAGTACGAACGTGCTCAACTCGCCTGCCGCGCCGCCGCATTCGGCGCCGCGCACCAACAGCCCGTACGCTCCGCTCGCAGCAGCTTCGAGTGCCCCGGGCAACCCGGTGACCTCGACCAGCACGGTCCGGCCCGCGAAGTCGGCGGGCCTGCGTCCGGGGTCGGCGAGCAGCACGGTGTCGACCTGCTCCGGCAGCGCCTCACCGGTGAGCGGGCAGCCCGGCCGGATGCGGACCGCGAACGGCCTGGTGGACCAACGGGCCGTGCGTTCAAGGATGTTGAGGGCGTCGCGTGCGCTTGTGTGCGGAAGCTCCAGTACGCCGGTTGCGCCCGCGCGTGCGGCGGCGACCGCGAGACGCGGTGCCGGCCGGTGCGCCGGATTGACGGCGATCACCGTGCTGGGTGCCGAGGGCACCTCGGACGCGCCGGAATCCAGTATCGGCATGTGAGCTTCTCCCGCCTGCGCGCGCAACTGGTCAGTGACTCTGTGCAGTAGATGCGCGGAACACCGTCGCGGTCAACTTGTCAGTAGTTCGCTTCTGTTAACGCCTCGTTCGCGTGGTAAACACAAGGAGATCGGGGCCTGTTGACGTGATCACGCCCCTAGCTGGTCCTTTTCCACGCGTGCCATCTGCATGCAACGGCCAAGATATGACTCCGTCACGGGCGCGACATCTGAACGGACCACCGACGTTCGGAAATGTGAGCGAAGTCACCGTCGAGCAAAGCAACCCTCCGCGGTCGTTTCTCGGGCAACCGCTATGAAGACTCCATACCAGGTCAGTAGGGCAGATCCGGCCCCTTGGCGGAAGCAGGATCCCGCATAGCGGACGCGCGATTCCCGCACTCTGCGGAGAATTACGGACAGTTCCTGAATCGTGGAACAGGCGCGTGTTGTCCTGTTTTGCTGGGGTGGGTGCATGCAGGGGATTCGAACCGGATGTTTGCCACCGGTTGCTCGGCGACCGCGGCCGTTCCGAGCGGTGGTCGATTCCGGCCACGCCTTCGGGCGGCCTTCCGGAGTTCGCCCGATTCCCATTTTGTTAAAGGCTGAACGACGGCTGCGAGCCGTCGGCGAGGCTGCCCGCGCCCCGAGGTGCGCACCGCCCGCCGGCGCCCCGGCGCCCACTCGTGTCGCCCCCCTTGTCGTCCCGGGGCTGCCCGTTGTCGGCCGGTGTCGCCCCGTGAAGTCCCGGGGGCGATCCGGGGTCGACTCGTACCGACTCGGTCTCGTGCCCGGCCACCCTGTCTCGAACCGTGTCGGGCCGGGGCGCCAACCGACCGCGTGCAGCACGCATTCCGGCCGCTGCCCGCACCCGGCGCTGCCCGGGACGACGACCGGGGCAGCGCCGGGTGCGGCGGCGCGCGACCCGCGGCGCGGCGCGTGGCGGCGCGGCGCGTGGCGATGTGGCCGACGGCGGGGGTCAGCCGGCCGGGGAGGAAGCGGGGTCGCCGGTGCCCTCGCACTCCGCCGCGAGCCGCGCGACCTCCGCCATCACCTCCAGCACGCCGGGGCGCGGGGCCGGGGACAGGTGCCGGTACTCGGTGCGCATCGTCACCACCAGCCGTTCGGGCAGGCCGAGTTCGGGGTGGCGGCGCTCGGCGATCACTCGCCGCGCCGCCTCCAGTGCCGGTACGCCGCGTGCGTGGAACTCCTCGGCCCGCTCCCGCAGATGGTGCAGATAGTCCAGATGTGCCCGCACGCCGGAGCGCCCCAGGATCGGGCCGTGGCCCGGCACGATCGTCTCCGCCCCGGTCGCCAGAATCCGTTCGCACACCGCGCTCACCGCGCTGAGCGGGCCCGCCCAGTGCACCGCGTGGTCGCCCGGCTGGGCGGGGGTGGAACCGAAGACCACGTCGCCCGCGAACACCGTGCTCCGGTCCGGCAGATGGACGAAGAGGTCGCCGGTCGTGTGCGCCGGAGGCAGGCCCACGACCCGTACCGGCCGACCGCCCACGCTCAGCTCCAGCTCGCCCCGGAAGAGCAGCGTCGGCCGCACCCGTTCGGTGTCCGCCCAGTCGAAGGCGCCGAAGTGCCGCCGCATATAGCTGCTCAGCAGCGCCTCCGCCCGCCGGTCGGCGGCGGCTTCGGGCGCGTACGGCGCGTACGGCGCTTCGGCCGCGTCCGTCGTGACCGGCCGGGCCGGCTCGACGCCGGCGGACCGCGGGGGCGTGGGTCGCGGGGGCGTGGAGTGCACGGGTCGTGACGGCGGGGAGGGGGACGGCTGTTCGGGGACCGTGCCCCGGACGAAGGCGTGCAGCATCCTCGGGTCGGGCTCCGCCTCGGCCTGCTCCAACGACTCCTTGGCGGCGATGACCTCGGCGTTCGGCACCACCCCCGCGCCCCAGAAGTGATCGCCGTTGCCGTGCGTCACCACCACCCGGTCGATCGCCACGCCCGGCGGCAGCAACTCCCTGCTGGCGGCGAGGAATCGGCCCGCAAGCCGTCGGTCGTACGGTGTGTCGATCCACAGCGCGGTGTCGTCCCCGACCACCAGTCCGCAGTTCGCCAGTCCCCACCCCCGCCGCCTCGGCAGCCAGACGTGGAGGCCCTCGGCCAGCTTCCGCAGGTGAGCGCCCGTATGAGGTGTCATTGCGCCAGTATGTCGCGATGCGGGACAGCGTCGATGTCTTGCGGAGCGGTCGGAGGCCCGCGAGGCTGAGCCGCGTACCGCATCCGCCCCGTCCGCCCCACGGAGGTCCGCAAGCGATGGCCGACGAGTCCGTTCCCGAGCCCGCCGCCGTACCGGAACCGGCCGTGAACTACGCGAACTTCTCCAACGACATCTATCTGAACGGCCTCCTCACCGAGCAGACCCCGGCGCTGACCACCGACCTCCACGCGCTCGCCGACACCGCGCGCGCCCGGATGTCCCCGGCCGCGTACGGGTACGTGGCGGGCGGCGCCGGATCCGGGCGCACCATGGCCGCCAACCTGGAGTCGCTCGAACGCCGCCGCATCGTGCCGCGGATGCTCCGTGACGTCGGCACCCGAAGCCTCGCCCGCACCGTACTGGGCACCCCGATGCCCGCGCCCGTGCTGCTGGCGCCGATCGGGGTGCAGTCGATCATCCACCCGCAGGGCGAGCTGGCAGTCGCGCGGGCGGCTGCCGAACTGGGCGTCCCGGTCGTCCACAGCACCGCTTCCTCCTACGACATGGAGGAGGTCGCGGAGGCCGCCGGCGACGGTCCGCGCTGGTACCAGCTCTACTGGCCGAAGGACGACGACGTCTGCATCTCCCTCCTGGAGCGCGCGGCACGCGCGGGCTACACGGCGCTCGTCGTCACCCTCGACACCTGGCTGCTGGGCTGGCGGCCGACCGATCTGGACCGGGCGTACCTGCCCTTCCTCCAGCGCATCGGCATCGCCAACTACCTGAGCGACCCGGCCTTCCGGGCGGGCCTCGCCAAACCGGTCGAGGAGGCGCCGCTGGACGCGGTGGTGCACTGGGCCGGGATGTTCGCCGACCCGACGAAGACCTGGCAGCGGTTGTCCTTCCTGCGCGACCACTGGTCCGGCCCGATCGTACTCAAGGGCATCCAGCACCCCGACGACGCACGTCGCGCCCGCGACAGCGGGATGGACGGCGTCGTGGTCTCCAACCACGGCGGCCGTCAACTGGACGGCGCTATCGGCTCGTTGGAGGCGCTGGCCCCGGTGGTGGAGGCGGTCGGGGACGAGACCTCGGTCCTCTTCGACAGCGGAGTGCGGACGGGCTCCGACGTGCTGAAGGCGCTGGCGCTCGGCGCCGAGGCCGTACTGCTGGGGCGACCGTACGTCTACGGTCTCGGCGCGGGCGGCCAGGCGGGCGTGAGCCACGTACTGCGTTGCCTGCTCGCCGAGTTGGACCTCTCGCTCGCGCTCAGCGGCCACCGCGACGTGGACGAACTCGGGCCGGAGCTGCTCTCCGGCCCCTAGCCGCGCCCACCGGCCGGCCTGCTCCGGTCTGGTTCGGGCTGCTCCGGTCTGGTTCGGGCTGGTTCGCGCGCACTCGGTCCGACGCGTTCCGTCCGTGCGGGAGCGCCCTGTTCGAACACCGGGCCGACGGCTTCAAGATCGCATAGTCTGCGCGCAGACGGGTCGACCGTACGCAGCCAAGGAGACCGAACGTGGCACAGGACCGGATCGACAGCACCGTTCCGCACTCGGCACGGATGTGGAACTACTGGCTCGGCGGCAAGGACAACTACGAGGTCGACCGGGTCACCGGGGACCAGATCCGGGAACTGCACCCCGGCATCCTCGACTACGCCCGCGCCGACCGCGCCTTCCTCGGCCGCGCGGTGCGTCATCTGGCCGGCGAGGCGGGCATCCGCCAGTTCCTCGACATCGGCACGGGACTGCCGACGGCCGCCAACACCCACGAGGTGGCGCAGGGCATCGCTTCCGATTCGCGGATCGTCTACGTCGACAACGACCCGCTCGTCCTCACCCACGCCCGTGCGCTGCTCACCAGCACCCCCGAGGGCGTCACGGACTACCTGGAGGCCGACCTCCACGATCCGCGCACCATCCTCGAACACGCCACCAGGACACTGGACTTCGACAGACCGACCGCGATCATGCTGCTCGGCATCGCGATGTTCGTCGCCGACACCGAGGAGGCGCGCGAGGTCGTCAGGGAACTCGTCGACGCCGTCCCCTCCGGCAGCTACCTCGCGCTCTCGCACACCATCACCGGGCCGGGCCTGGAGGACGTCGACGCCGCCGTCACGTTCTGGAACTCCGTCGGCACACCGAAGCTGACCCAGCGCACCGTCCCGGAGGTCGCCGGGTTCTTCGACGGGCTGGAGCTGCTGGAACCGGGTGTCGTCTCGTGCGCACGCTGGCGCCCGGAGGACGACGGGCGGGGAGAGCCGGAGGACGTCGCCTTCTACTGCGGCGTGGCCCGCAAGCCCTGACGATCGGCGTCCGTCCGTGTGCGGTCGGTGAAACCGATGTTGTCCGGATCGCGACGGTGGTTCGACGGGCGTGAAAATGCCGCGTGCGCAGACCGTCCGCATACGCTCAGCCGCTGGTCCGGCGGCTGCGAGCCGTGACGTTGTGCCTCATCACCTCGGCCTGTACGGTCGGTCGCGGGCTCAACTGAGTCCGAAAATGGTGGTAGCGGATTCTTGCGGTATAGGCGGTATGGCAGTGGTTACGGGCAAGGTCATTCGATTTGACGCGGTGCGCGGCTACGGCTTCGTGGCACCCGACTCCGGCGGCGACGACGTCTTCATTCACGTCAACGACCTGGATGTGGACAAGCACCTGATCAGCACGGGTGCGGTCGTCGAGTTCGACATCGAGGACGGCGACAGGGGCCCCAAGGCCTCGCACGCCAGACTCCTGGAGCGCGGCGCCCCCGAGCGTCAGTCCGGCGGTTACGCGGACGGCCCGATCGGTTCGCCGATCGGCGGCGGAGAGGACGGCGACTGCGACATCCTCTCCTCCAAGGAGTACCGGGACGAGGTGACCGAGGCCCTGCTCGGTGCCGCGCCCGCCATGACCGCCGAGCAGATCGTCCGGGTGCGGCAGCGGCTGGTCCAGCTCGCCGGCTCGCACGGCTGGGTGGAGAACTAGACGCACGCATCGCGGGCGGCGCGGGCGTCGGTGCCCGCCGCGGCCCGCGGGCGAAGCCGCCCGGGCCCCGGACGTGTGTACGGGAGCCGGGACGGTTCGTGCTCGTGCGGCGCCGGACGTGTCCTGGCGAAGCCGGCCGGGTTCGTGCGGAGCCGGGCTGGAGTTCGTGCGGAGCCGAGTGGTGCGGAGATGTACTCCGCGCCGCCCGGCTCCCGTGCGTTTCCCGAGCCACACGCGCGTTTCGCCGCGCTCGCCGTTCGCACCTCGCCCCCGGGCGTACCGGAGGCTTCCGCCGTGTTCCGGCTGCGGTGCTGCGGTGCTGCGGTGCTGCGCGTGAGTGCTGTGGAGGGCCGGGGGCTCCTCGGCGCGCCGGTCGCCGGGGTCAGAGTGTCGAGAGCGAGGCGATCGCCGCTCGTACGGTCTCCCGGTCGGGAGCACGTCCCTGGAAAGTGCGGTGGATCGTCCAACCCTCGACGAGTGCGTCGATCGCGAGGCAGGCGCGTTCGCCGAAGTGCGGGGCGAGGGCCGAGTGGCTGCGCGCCAGCCAGTCGACGGTCAGGGACGCCACCTTCGGATTGTGGCGGGCGCAGGCGTACAGCTCGAACATCAGCGTCAGTTCCCGGTCGGTGGCGTACTCCGGGCCGCAGATCAGCCGCACCACCGCCTCGATCGCCTCGTCCCGGCCGGGCGCGGCCGGGAGTTCGGCGCGGTACTGGACGGACATCGTCTCCACGAGCAGTCCGAAGGCCCGCTCGATGATCTCGTCGAGGTTGGCGAAGTGGTAGGTCGACAACCCCAGGGAGACGCCGGCCGTCTCGGCGATCCTGCGGTGCGTGGTGCGGTGCACGCCGCGGGTCGCGATGACCTCCAGCGCGGCGTGCAGAATCGCCGCCGCGCGATCGTTCTCCCTCGCCGCCGTTCCCGCTGAGGGCTTCCCAGTCACCGATTTCGCCTCCGCTTCCCCGTGTTGAACCGGTGGACGGGACTGTACAGTCGTACGGGCTGTACATCTGTACAGTCTCCCGGGTCGTGCCGTGAAGGAGTAGCTGATGCCGTTCACCGCGACCAGGCGCAGGCGCGCGATGTTCGTGCTGTTCATGATTCCGGGGCTGGCGATGTCCACCTGGGTCACCCGGACCCCGGACATTCGGGACATGGTCGGGGCGAGCACCGCGCAGATGGGACTGATCCTGCTCGGGCTGTCGGTCGGCTCGATGACCGGCGTCCTGTCCTCGGGCGCGCTGGTCTCCCGCTGGGGAACCCGTCCGGTGACCCTGACGGGGATGACGCTCGTCGCCCTGAGCCTGCCGGTGATCGGCGTCGGCGCTCATCTCGGCGCGGGCGCCGCCGTCTCGTTCGGGATGATGCTGTTCGGCCTCGGGGTCGGCGGCGGCGAGGTCTCCCTGAACGTCGAGGGCGCCGAGGTCGAACAGGCTCTGGGACGCTCGGCGTTGCCCGCGATGCACGGCATGTTCAGTGTCGCGACGACCCTCGGCGCGGTGATCGGCATCCTCTGCAACGCCGTCGGAGTACCGGTCCTGCTGCACCTTCCCGCCATGACCGGACTTGCCGCCGCTTGCCTGGTGTACGCGATGCGCTTCGTACCCCCGGGCGTCGGCCGGGTGGATCGCGCCGACGAGGGCGCCCGGGGCTCCGGGCCGCTCGGGCTGCTGCGCGACCGCACGCTGCTGCTGATCGGCGTGGTGATCCTCGCGATGGCGTTCGCGGAGGGCTCGGCCAACGACTGGCTCCCCCTGATCGTCGTGGACGGCCACGGGCTCTCCGCCACCGCGGGCTCGATCGCCTATGCCGCGTTCGCCGCCGCGATGGCGGTGGGGCGTTTCGGCGCCGGCTACTTCCTCGCCCGTCACTCCCGCGCGACCGTGGTGCGCGCCAGTGCGCTGTCCGGCGCGGTCGGCCTCGCCCTGGTGATCTTCGCCGAGCACCCCGCGCTGGTCATGGCCTCCGTACTGCTGTGGGGTCTCGGCGCCTCGGTCGGCTTCCCCGTCGCCATCTCGGCCGCCGGCGACTCCGGACCCGACGCCACCGCGCGGGTATCCCTCGCCGCCACCATCGGGTACGTCGCCTTCCTGGTCGGCCCGCCCGCGCTCGGCTTCCTCGGCGACCACTACGGGCTGCGGCCGGCGATGATCCTCGTACTGGCGCTGATGGGCGTCGCCTTCGCCACCGCGCGGGCGGTCGGCACCACTCGCGGCAGCGAGCCGAAGGCCCCGGTGGCGACGAACGCGTAGTCGGCGGTGGAGCTGCGTGTCGGCGCGACGGTGGTTGCTTCGCGTCAACCTCCGTACGACGCAGACCCGTTCGAGTGGCGAGTGTTTGTTTTTCGCACGTCACTTCATATGTGGACCTACTTTCCCGATCATGGTCACAACGCGCCATGAAACCGCACACCGGATCTTCCAGGAACGTCCGGAGCTGCTGGGGCCCATATTCGAGATCCTGGGAGTACCACCGCCGAGAGACGCGGTGGTGGAAGTGCTCACCCCCGACACAACCGAGATGCGACCGCTGGAACGCCGAGTCGACTCCGTACTGCGGGTCAAACCCGCCGACGGGGAACGTTTCCTCCTCGCCATCGAGGCCCAGGGACGCAGGGACACCACGAAGGCGGTCAACTGGGCGTACTACGTGGCCTATCTGGCTGCGAAGCACCAGTGCCCCGTACTGCTCCTGGTGATCTGCCAGGACAAGGCGACCGCCAACTGGGCCGCCGGGCCGTTCCCCCTCGGCACTCCCGAGTGGGCGGCGCTGTCCCTGCACCCGCTCGTCGTGGGGCCCGGCAACGTGCCGGTGATCCTCGACGAGGAAGAGGCGTCACGCGATCTGACGATGGCCGCCTTCTCCGCCCTGACACATGGCCGGGACGGGGACGCAACGGCCATACTGGACGTGCTGGCCCGTGCGTTGGGCAGGGCGGATCAGGCGACGCTGGAGTATTTCGCCGACTTGTTGGAGGTCGGTCTGGGGGACACCCGGGCCGGGCGGACCTGGAGGACTTTGATGACTATGGCCATTTACTTCCCGGGCCGTCGGACACTTCGCGAGGAGTCCTACCTGGAGGGCAGGGCCGAGGGTGTGGCCGAAGGCAAAGCTGAGGGTGTGGCTGAGGGCAAGGCCGAGGGCAAGGCCGAGGGCAAGGCTGAGGGCAAGGCTGAGGGTGTGCTGCGGGTGTTGGAGCGGCGTGGTGTGTCGGTGTCCGAAGGGGTGCGGTTGCGGGTGACGGGGTGTGCGGATCCTGAGTTGTTGGATCTGTGGTTCGACCGTGCCTTCGCTGTCGCCCGGGCCGAGGAGATCTTCCTCGACGAGGAGTGAGGTGCGCAGAGGGCGGGCCGGACGGAGTCGATCCGTCGGCCCGCCCTCTGCGCGCGAGGCGGTGGGTGCTGCACAGGTCCCGGGAGGCCTCGGGTCGGAGCCCACGCCTGAGTTTCGGAGCTTGTGGACCGGTGCCGGGCCGGCCCGGCCGACTGTGCTACTCCTCGCCCTCCAGATCGCCTTCGGCCTCCAGGAGGGTCTGCTTCAGGGCCGCCAGAGTCTGTGCGTCCGGCTTCTCCCACATGCCGCGGGACTCGGCCTCGAGCAGCCGCTCCGCCATGCCGTGCAGCGCCCAGGGGTTGGCCTCCTGGAGGAAGGCGCGATTCTCCGGATCCAGCACGTACGTCTGGGCGAGCTTGTCGTACATCCAGTCGGCGACTACGCCCGTGGTGGCGTCGTAGCCGAAGAGGTAGTCCACGGTCGCGGCCAGCTCGAAGGCGCCCTTGTAGCCGTGCCTGCGCATCGCCTCGATCCACCGCGGATTGACCACCCTGGCCCGGAAGACCCTGGAGGTCTCCTCCGACAGCGTGCGCGTGCGCACCGTCTCCGGCCGTGTGCTGTCGCCGATGTACGCCTCGGGCGCGGCGCCGCTCAACGCTCGTACCGTGGCGACCATTCCGCCGTGGTACTGGAAGTAGTCGTCGGAGTCGGCGATGTCGTGCTCGCGGGTGTCGGTGTTCTTCGCGGCGACGGTGATCCGGGCGTAGGCGGTCTTCATCTCCTCATGGGCGGCTCTGCCCTCCAACCCGCGTCCGTATGCGTAACCGCCCCAGACGGTGTACACCTCGGCGAGGTCGGCATCGGTGCGCCAGTCCCTGCTGTCGATGAGCTGGAGCAGGCCCGCGCCGTAGGTGCCGGGGCGGGAGCCGAAGATACGGGTGGTGGCCCGGCGTTCGTCGCCGTGCTCGGCGAAATCGGCCTGGGTGTGGGCACGGACGTGGTTGTCGGCGGCGGGCTCGTCCAGGCCTGCGGCCAGCTTCACGGCGTCGTCGAGCAGCCCGATGACATGCGGGAAGGCGTCCCGGAAGAAGCCGGAGATGCGCAGCGTCACATCGATGCGCGGTCGACCCAACTCCGCGAGGGGCACCGGCTCCAGGCCGTTGACCCGGCGCGAGGCGTCGTCCCAGACGGGACGGACGCCGAGCAGCGCCAGTGCCTCCGCGATGTCGTCGCCGGAGGTGCGCATGGCGCTCGTGCCCCAGAGGGACAGGCCGACGGAGCTCGGCCACTGGCCGTGGTCGGCGCGGTACCGCTCCACCAGGGAGTCGGCCAGCGCCTGCCCGGTCTCCCAGGCGAGGCGGCTGGGCACGGCCTTGGGGTCCACGGAGTAGAAGTTGCGCCCGGTCGGCAGCACGTTGACCAGGCCGCGCAGTGGCGAGCCGGAGGGCCCCGCCGGTACGAAGCCGCCGTTCAACGCGTGGACGCAGCGGGTGATTTCGTCGGTGGTGGCGGCCAGCCGCGGTACGACTTCGCGGGCCGCGAAGGCGAGGATGTCGGCGACCGCCTGCTGCTGCTCCGCAGGGACCGCGGCGGCGATCGACGGCACCGAATCGGGCGACCAGCCCGCCGCCTCCATCGCCTCGACGAGCACGCGGGCCCGCTCCTCCGCCTCGTCCGCGCTGGTGCGGGTGGCGGCGGACTCGTCCAGGCCGAGCGCCTCGCGCAGTCCGGGCAGCGCGGAGGTGCCGCCCCAGATCTGGCGGGCGCGCAGGATGGCGAGCACCAGGTTGACGCGCTCGGGGCCGGACGGGGCTCCGCCGAGGACATGGAGGCCGTCGCGGATCTGGGCGTCCTTGACCTCGCACAGCCAGCCGTCGACGTGCAGCAGGAAGTCGTCGAAGCCGTCGTCCTCGGGGCGCTGTTCCAGCCCGAGGTCGTGGTCGAGCTTGGCGGCCTGGATGAGCGTCCAGATCTGGGCGCGGATCGCGGGCAGCTTTGCCGGGTCCATCGTGGAGATCGCCGCGTACTCGTCCAGGAGCTGTTCGAGGCGGGCGATGTCGCCGTAGGAGTCGGCGCGTGCCATGGGCGGGATGAGATGGTCGATCAGGGTGGCGTGCACGCGGCGCTTGGCCTGGGTCCCCTCGCCCGGGTCGTTGACCAGGAACGGGTAGATCAGGGGGAGATCGCCGAGCGCGGCGTCGGGTGCGCAGGACGCGGAGAGGCCCGCGTTCTTGCCGGGCAGCCACTCCAGATTGCCGTGCTTGCCGAGGTGGATCATGGCGTCCGCGCCGAAACCGCCCTCCGCGGCGCTGCTGCCGATCCACCGGTAGGCGGCCAGATAGTGGTGGGAGGGCGGAAGATCGGGGTCGTGGTAGATCGCCACGGGGTTCTCGCCGAACCCACGGGGCGGCTGGATGACGATGAGGAGATTGCCGCGACGCAGCGCGGCGAGCACGATGTCGCCCTCCGGGTTGCGGCTGGTGTCCAGGAACATCTCTCCCGGCGGCGGCCCCCAGTGCTCCTCGACCGCCTCGCGCAGCTCGGCGGGGAACTCGGCGAACCAGCGGCGGTAGGTGGCCGCCGGAACGCGCACCGGATTGCGCGCCAACTGCTCCTCGGTCAGCCACTCCTGGTCGTGGCCGCCGGCCTCGATCAGGGCGCGGATCAGGTCGTCGCCCTCGCCGGACTCCAGGCCCGGCACCGCGTCCGGGCCCTCCTCCGGGCCGAGGTCGTACCCCTCCTCGCGCAGCCGCCGCAGCAGTGCCACGGCGGAGGCGGGGGTGTCGAGGCCGACGGCGTTGCCGATGCGCGAGTGCTTGGTGGGGTAGGCGGAGAGGACGAGGGCGAGGCGCTTCTCCGCGTTGGGCACGTGGCGAAGTCGCGCGTGGCGCACGGCGATTGACGCGACCCTCGCGGTGCGCTCGGCGTCGGGCACGTAGGACGGCAGACCGTCCTCGTCGATCTCCTTGAACGAGAACGGCACCGTGATCAGCCGTCCGTCGAACTCGGGCACGGCGATCTGGCTGGCGGCGTCGAGGGGCGTCACGCCCTCGTCGTTCTCCTCCCATGCGGAGCGGGAGGAGGTCAGACACAGGGCCTGGAGGATCGGCACGTCCAGGCCGGCGAGCGCGCCCGCGTCCCACGACTCGTCGTCCTCGCCCGCCGAGGCTCCGGCGGGGGTCGCGCCGCCCGCGGCCAGCACGGTGGTGACGATCGCGTCCACCCCGCGCAGCTCCTCGATCAGCTCGGCCTCGGGCGCGCGCAGCGAGGCGACGAACAGCGGCAGCGCCCGGCCGCCGGACTGCTCCACCGCGGTGCAGAGCGCCTCAACGAAGGCGGTGTTGCCGCTCATGTGGTGGGCGCGGTAGTAGAGCACCGCGATCAACGGGGCTGTCGCCTGCGGCGGTTCGAGACCGGAGGCGGAGCCGGCGGGGGCCGTGGCGGGGGACGCGGCGGCGGCCGTGCGCTCCAACCTGCCCCAGGTGGGGGCGGGTCGGGGCGGATCGAAGCCGTGGCCGGAGAGCAGCACGGTGTCGGAGAGGAACCGGGCCAACTGCTCCAGGTTGTCCGGGCCGCCGTGCGCGAGGTACGCGTGGGCCTCCGCCGCGATGCCGACCGGGACGGTGGAGGCCTCCATCAGCTGGGCGTCGGGGGCCTGCTCGCCGGTGAGAACGACGACCGGGCGCGGCTGCCCGCGCAGGATGTCCAGACCCTCCTGCCAGGCGCGGATACCGCCCAGGAGCCGGACGACCACCAGATCGGTGCCCTCCAACAGGCCGTCGATCTCGTCGAGTTCGATACGGGAGGGGTTGGCCAGGCGGTAGGTGACGGGCCCGTCCGCCGCGGCTCGGGCGGACAGCAGGTCCGTGTCGGACGTCGACAGCAGCAGAATCATCGCAGCGTCAAGCCTTCCTCGGGGTCCGCGCCCCGGGCGGTGGTCGGACGGCGGGAGTTCCTGACTCACCCGGCACGGAACGCGACGGGACGCCGAGCGTCCTGGGTCGCGCACCTGGCCGGGCACACAGTGGCGGGACCGCGCCGGGATCTCACCGGGCTTCCTCCCCTGGGTGCCGTCTTGGCGGCGGCGGGCCTCCTGGCCTGCCGTACAGCATCGTACGACCAGATCGAATTCCTTGTTCCGGCCTGTGGAAAACCCCATGGGCGGACGGAGCCGATGCCTGTGGACAAGCGGCCGTCGCCCTGCCGCCGCAAGGGTGTGGGCAGGGGCGAACGCGTCCCCGGACGCGGGCGGCTCCGCTGCCGAGTTCCGGCGGCGCCGCATTTGTGTCATGAATCGGTCGCGGTCCACAGGGGGTTGTTGTCCCGCTCGGGACGTCTGCCGGAGACTCCCGGGCAGGCGGTACGGCCCGTACGGCCCGGTGTCTGCGCATCGATCCCGGGCCTCCACGGCCGCCCCGGGCCCGCCCGTCGACCACGGGTGGGCCGGGACCACGCGCGTACGACAAGGAGTCCGCTTTGCCCGCACCGAGGGCGCACTCTCCGCACCAGACCTCCCAGCCGCCGACCCCGCTCACCCAGCCGCTCACGCCGCAGCGGTCCGCCCGCCGCAGCCTGTTCCGGGCGGGGGCGGCGGTCGCCGCGGCGGGCGCGCTCGTCGCCGCCGGCACCACCGCCCACGCCGTCCAACCGCCCGGCGTCGGCGGTGCAGCGGTCGCCCCGACCTTCCTGGAGGCCGACGACCTGCCGCCCGCCTCGACCGGATGGACCGCGGGCGAGGTCGGTGCCGGCACCGGCGACCCGCGTTTCTGCCTGCCGGAGAAGCTGCCGCAGGACGGCGCGCACCACCGCGATTTCCGTACCGAACTGGAGACCTCGGCCCACCAGTTGGTCCTCCGCGCCGAGGACACGAAGGCCGCGGAGGAGCTTGCCGACCGGCTGAACGCGGCCATCGACAAGTGCGCCTCCGACTTCGAGCAGGAGAACCCGGAGGCCACCGCCGACTACAAGGATTTCGGGGCGATCCCGGTTCGGGGCGGCGGCTGGGTGCACGGTGTGACCACCGACGTGCCGAACTCCGCGAAGGACGTCCACCTCATCGGCGTCGGTCTGAACGGCGACCGGGTCACGGTGGTCGGCTGGGGCGAGTACGGCTCCTTCGACGACGCACCGTCGAAGGCGTTCCACAGCACGCTGGAGAAGGCGATGGTCAACCTCGACTGACGCGAGCGGGCCGAGTGGGCCCCGGCCCTGGTCCGTCGGCCCGCCTGCCTGCGGTCCGGCGTGGTTCGCCGCGGTCCGGCGACGGGGCTGCCGCCCGCCTGCCGATGGCGGTACGGCCGCCCGCCGGCGGCGCCGGGCGCGGCGGCGATTGCGGCTGCCGGGTTCAGGCGGGCGGGGCGGTACGGGACGGATGCAGCCACCTCGCGGACGGGGCGTCGCGGACGCGTCGTATGCTCGCGGCCATGTCAGCAGACCAGCCCGGCCGTGATTCCGCACGCGCCCAGCAGCAGCCCGCCCGGGAGCGCGACGACGCATGTCCCGGCGTGTTGCGACTGCACACCGCTGCCGACGGTGAGCTGGCCAGGGTCAGGGTGGTCGGCGGGCGTCTGGACGCCGGTCAGGCGGAGGTGCTGGCCATGGTCGCGGAGGCGATGGGTGACGGCTGCCTCGATCTGACCTCTCGCGGCAATGTGCAGCTTCGCGGTCTCGGCCTCAGTGCGGGGCGGGAGTTGGGGCGCTGGTTGGAGTCCTGCGGGCTGATGCCCTCGCGGCGCCACGAGCGCGTCCGGAACGTGGTGGCCTCCCCGTTCGCCGGACTCGACGGCGCGGGGTCGGGTTCGCTCGACGAAGCCCTTGTCGAGTTCGATGAATTGCTGTGCAACAGCGAAGAAGCGGTGTCGCTTTCCGGTCGGTTCCTCATCGCGCTGGACGACGGCCGCGGCGATGTGGCCGGCCTCGACCCCGATGTGTGCCTCCTCCCGGGCGTCGGGGCGGAGCAGGCGTCGGGCGGAGCGTTGCTGAGCTTCGGCGGTACGGCGACGGTGCGGCTGCGACGGGCGGACGGTCCGCGTGCGGCGCTGGGCGCAGTCGAGATGTTCGTCGCCGCCGCCCGCGCGCCCCAACCGACAGCCACATCCGCCGCCGCACCTGCCGCACCGGCCGACGCGGGGTCTTCCGCGGCCGGCGGGAGCGGTGCTCGACGCCCGTGGCGCGTGCGCGAGCTGCCTCCCCAACTCACGCCGAATTCCGGCGGGTTGAGCGCGGCGCTCGCCCAGCTGGGCATCGCCTCCACACCGGTCCCCCCGTTCGGGGCGCCGGTCGCCCCGCACTTCGTTCCGCCGCCTGCCGGTTTCGTCGAACACCCCGACGGCGGTCGTTCGCTGCACGTCCTCGCCCCGCTGGGCAGGCTCTCGGTGGCCCAGTGGCGACTGCTGGCCCGGAGCGCCGCGGCTGCCTCCTCAGGTGGACGGTTGCGCGTCACACCCTGGCGCGGCGTCGTACTGCCGGGCGTCGAGGACCCACGCGTCGCGGAGGAGCTGAAGGAAGCGGGGCTCGTCACGGGCCCCGACTCCCCGTGGCACGGCGTGACCGCCTGCACCGGCCGTCCCGGCTGCGCCTCCTCCCTCGCCGACGTACGCGCGGACGCCGCCGCCGCGCTCGCCGCGCACGTCCCCGCGCCGGACCCGGACGTCCCCGCCTCCGCCCTCGTCTCCGCGCGGCTGCCGGTGCACTGGTCCGGTTGCGCGCGCAGGTGTGGCCACCCGGCGGGGAGTTGGGTCGACGTCCTCGCCGAGGAGCCGGGCGGGTACCGGATCGCGGTGCGCGGCACCGACGATCCGCCCTCGGTCGCCGTACGTGCCGCCGCAGCCGACGAACTCGCCATCCACCTCACGGGAGCACGCTCCCCAGCCCCAGCCCCAGCAGCTGTCGGCGCCCCTGCGGCCCCGCACGACCACGCCGCGCCGGAGGCCGCACCCGAGTCGACCCCCGCCCAGCAGTCCGTACGCACGTCAGGCACGAAATGAGCGACTCCACAGTGTTCGAGTACGAGAAGGACGGCGCGGCGATCTACCGCGAGTCCTTCGCCACCATCCGTGCCGAGGCGGATCTCGCCGGGCTGCCAGCCGACGTGGCGCAGGTCGCGGTACGGATGATCCACGCCTGCGGCATGACCGACCTGGTGCGGGACCTCGTCCACACTCCGCGAGTCGTCGCCGAAGCCCGTGCCGCGCTCCGTGCCGGTGCGCCGATCTTCTGCGATGTCGCGATGATCGCCAGCGGCGTTACCCGCAAGCGGCTGCCGGCCGACAACGAGGTGGTCTGCACACTGGCCGATCCGCGGGTGCCCGAGCTCGCCGCGCGGCACGCGACCACCCGCAGTGCAGCGGCGCTCGACCTGTGGGGCGACCGCCTGGCCGGCTCGGTCGTCGCGGTCGGCAACGCACCCACCGCGCTCTTCCGCCTGCTGGAGCTGATCGACGCAGGTCGGCTGCCGCGTCCGGCAGCGGTGATCGGGGTCCCGGTCGGCTTCGTCGGAGCAGCCGAGTCCAAGGACGCCCTCGCCGACTACTCCGGCCCCCGAGGGCCGCTGGAACACCTGGTGGTACGTGGACGACGCGGCGGCAGCGCCATCGCCGTCGCCGCACTGAACGCGATCGCGAGCGAGACGGAATGACCGATATGAACGCCGCCCGCACCTCCAGCCCCGCCACAACCGACCCCGCCACAACTCCCGGCTCCGCGCCCGACTCCCGGGTGGCGGACGGGCCGAGCCTCGGCAGGCTGTACGGCGTCGGTCTCGGCCCGGGCGACCCGTCGCTGATGACCCTGCGCGCGGTCGAGGTCATCGCTGCGGCGGACGTCGTCGCGTACCACAGCGCCCTGCACGGACGTTCCATCGCGCGTTCCATCGCGGCCCGGCACCTCACCGAGAACCACATCGAGGAGCCTCTGGTCTACCCGGTCACCACCGGCACCACCGACCACCCGGGCGGCTACCGGGGCGCGATGGAGGAGTTCTACGCGGAGTCCGCCGCACGGCTCGCGGCGCATCTGGACGAGGGTCGCACGGTGGCGGTGCTGGCCGAGGGCGATCCGCTCTTCTACGGCTCCTACATGCACATGCACAAGCGCCTGGCCGACCGCTATCCGACCGAGGTGATCCCGGGTGTCACCTCCGTCAGCGCCGCCGCCGCTCGGCTCGGTACACCGCTGGCGGAGGGCGAGGAGGTCCTCACGATCCTCCCCGGAACCCTCCCGGAGGAGGAGTTGGCCGCGCGCCTGGCCGCCACCGACGCCGCGGTGGTGATGAAGCTCGGCCGCACCTTCCCCGCCGTGCGCAGGGCGGTCGACGCCGCCGGGCGTCTGCCGGAGGCGCGGTACGTCGAGCGCGCGACGATGGTGGGCGAACGCACCGGGCCGCTGGCGGAGGCGGACGAGTCGACGGTGCCGTACTTCTCCGTCGCCGTGCTGCCCTCCCGCGTCTCCAATCCGCCGCCCGCGCCGACGCACGGCGAAGTGGTGGTCGTCGGTCTGGGGCCGGCAGGACCGAACTGGCTGACGCCGCAGGCGCGCGGCGAACTGGCCGCGGCGCAGGACCTGGTCGGCTACACCACCTATCTGGACCGCACACCGCGCCGCCCCGGCCAGGGACGGCACGCCTCCGACAACAAGGTGGAGGCCGAACGCGCCGAGTACGCCCTGGAGTTGGCACGTCGCGGCCGACGCGTCGCGGTGGTCTCCTCGGGCGATCCGGGAGTCTTCGCGATGGCCACCGCCGTGCTGGAGGCCGCCTCCGTGGAGCCGTACACCGAAGTACCCGTCCGCGTGGTGCCCGGGGTCACCGCCGCGCACGCCGCCGCCTCCAGGGTCGGCGCGCCGCTCGGCCACGACTACGCGACGATCTCGCTCTCCGACCGTCTCAAGCCCTGGGAGGTCATCGCCGAGCGGCTGCGTGCCGCCGCCGGCGCGGATCTGGCGCTGGCGCTGTACAACCCCGGCTCTCGCAGCCGCACTTGGCAGGTTGCCAAGGCGCGTGAACTGCTGCTGGAGCACCGTGCCCCCGACACCCCGGTGGTGCTCGCCCGCGACGTGGGCGGGCCAGGGGAGCGGGTACGGACCGTACCGCTGGCCGAACTCGACCCACAGGACGTCGACATGCGCACGATCCTGCTCGTCGGCAGCTCGCGCACCCGGGCCGTCCGGCGCGGCGGCCGGGATGCCCCGGCAGTCTGGACCCCGCGCAACTACCCGGTCTGACCGGCCTGTTCGCGCCCGTCGCCGGTCGGGACAGCCCGGCCTCCGGGCTCCGGACCGGTCCGCCGTCGGCCCGGAGCCCCCGCCGTACGAAACCCCTCGTACGCCCGCGGCGCCGTTCGTTCCCTCCGTCATGAACGCCTTGGCCGAACCGCCGTCATGCGGCGAACCCGGGCGCCCCGCGAGCTGCTTCGGCCAACTCGAGCTCAGGGTCTCCAGGCCGACAGCGCGAACGACTGATCCCACCGTTCCCCGTGCGCCAGCAAGCCTTTGACGACGCCGTCCGAGTACGGGACCGTGCGTCGGCGCTGGCCGCTGACGCCGAACTCCGTGCCCGGATCCGCGAGTCGGGGCCGTGTGCCGACGACGCATGTCGCGCGCGGGGCCGCACGCCGGGCTGTGCGCTGATGTCGAGTTCTGGCTTCGGGGCGGTGAACCGGCCCGCGCGCCAACTCCGAGTTTGGCGTGCGGGGGCTGTGAACCAGGGCCGAACACCGACGCTGAACTCCGTGCCTCGGGCGGTGAGCCGGGGCCGTGCGCTGACGCTGAACTCGGAGTTCGGCGGGCCCGCGCCGAAGCCGAGGTCGGGTTTGGGGCCGTGGTTCGGAGGTGTGCGTCGATCTGAAGGGCGCCCGCGGAATCGTGAGTGGGGCCCGCCCTCTGACGCTGAAATGCGTCTTCGGGGGGCGGGGGCCGGGCCCGGAATCTGACGCTAGACGCCGCTTCCGGAGCGGGGAGTTGGGGGGCCCGGCAGCTGCTTCGCCTGTGGTGTCAGCGTGCGAGGAGCAGCCGCAGCGCTTCCTGGACGTCGGGCGCGGTGGGTACGTCTTCGGGGGCCGGAGGCCGGCGCAACAGGACGACAGGAATGCCGCGTTCGCGTGCGGCGAGCAGTTTGGGGGCGGTGGCGGAGCCGCCGCTGTTCTTGGTGACGAGTACGTCGATGTGGTGGTCGGCGAGCCGGGCCCGTTCGTGCTCCAGAGTGAACGGGCCTCGGGACAGCAGGAGTTGGTGGTGCGGTGGGCAGTCGGCCGGGTCGGGGGCGTCGACCGAGCGGATGAGGTACCAGAGCAGGGGCGCGCGGTCCCGGAAGGGTCGCAGCTCTCCACGTCCGGTGGTGAGGAAGGCCCGACGACCCAACTCCGGTAGCAGGGAGGCGGCTTGGGCGAGCGACTCGACCTCGTGCCAGCGGTCGCCGGCCTCCGGGCGCCAGGGCGGGCGGCGGACGGCGAGCAGCGGGACGTCGGTGTCGGCGGCGGCGTGTGCCGCGTTGCGGCTCATCGTTGCGGCGAAGGGGTGGGTGGCGTCGACGAGGGCGTCCACCCGGTGCGCCCGGAGCCAGGAGGCCAGCCCGGCGGCACCGCCGAAACCGCCGACACGCACGCCGCCGCCCGGCAGGCGGGGACGGGACACCCGCCCGGCCAACGAACTGGTGACCTTCAACTCCGGTCGTTCCGCGAGGAGTTCGGTGGCGAGGTGACGGGCGTCGGCGGTGCCGCCCAGAATCAGTACATGCTTCACAGCGCCGCGCAGCCTTCCGCGGGGCGGTCGCGGCCCGGCGAGTAGAGATGGCTGTCGGGGAAGGACTCGGCGCCCAGCGTCCGCCCGACGATGATGACCGCGGTGCGCACCAGCCCTGCCTCCCGCGTGAGTTCGGCGATGTCGGCCAGGGTTCCGCGCAGTACGACTTCGTCGGGGCGGCTCGCCATGGCGACGACCGCGGCGGGGCACTGCGGGCCGTAGTGCGGCAGCAGCTCGTCGACGACCGTCTCCACATGCCGGGTTGCCAGATGGAGCACGAGCAGTGCGCCGCTGCGCCCCAGGGTGGCGAGGTCCTCGCCCGGCGGCATGGCAGTGGCGCGACGGGCGATACGCGTCAGGACCACGGTCTGCCCGACCTCAGGAACGGTCAGCTCCCGCTTGAGCGCCGCAGCCGCGGCGGCGAACGCCGGTACGCCGGGGACGACTTCGTAGGGCACGCCGGCCTCGTCCAGTCGCCGCATCTGCTCGGCGACCGCGCTGAAGACCGAGGGGTCGCCGGAGTGCAGTCGGGCGACGTCGTGACCGGCCGCGTGGGCTGCGGTCAACTCCTGTGTGATGCGGTCCAGATCGAGGTTGGCGGTGTCCACCAGCCGTGCGTCCTCCGGGCATTCGGCCAGGAGTTCCCTCGGCACCAGGCTGCCGGCGTACAGGCAGACCCGGCAGGACGCGAGCGTGCGGGCGCCGCGCACGGTGATGAGGTCGGCAGCGCCGGGGCCCGCGCCGATGAAGTACACGGTCATGGTCTGTCTTCCATTTCCTCAGCTGCCGTCGCGTCGTGCTCGTACGTCTCGCCGTACCCGGCCAACGGGCCTGCCCTGCCCCGCACTTCACCCTCCCCCACCAGCCCGTGCCCCACGTCCGGCCCGTGCCCCACGTCCGGCCCCGTGCCCGGACTCGCGGGGCGGGCGGGCTGTCGTTCGGGTCGGTCGTCGTCGCCCCTGACCGCGGCCCACTGAGTGACTGGCATCGCCTGCCGCCAGCCCGTGAAGCCGCCGACCGGCCGGGCGTGGCCGACCGCGAGGCGGATCAGTTCGCCGCCGTGTCGCGTGTACCACCGGGCCAGCACCGCCTCGGACTCCAGGGTCACCGCGTTGGCGACCAGTCGGCCGCCGGGAGGCAGAGCCCGCCAGCAGGTTTCCAGCAGACCGGGCGTGGTCACCCCGCCGCCGACGAACACCGCGTCGGGGGTGGGGAGTTGGTCGAGCGCCTCGGGCGCCCGGCCGGTGAGGACGTGGAGTTCGGGGACGCCGAGCCGCTGCGCGTTGCGCACGATGCGTTCGCAGCGGGTGGCGTCGCGCTCGACCGTGTGTGCCGTGCAGCTGGGATGGGTGCGCAGCCACTCGATCGCGATCGAGCCGGAGCCGCCGCCGACGTCCCACAGCCGCTCGCCCGGAGCGGGAGCGAGCGCGGTGAGTGTGGCGGCGCGGACATGGCGTTTGGTGAGCTGGCCGTCGCTCTCGTACGCCTCGTCCGGCAGCCCCGGCACCGCGCCCAGCCGCAGCGCGCCCTCGGCCCGTGCGCAGTGGACGGCGACGAGGTTGAGCCGGTCGCCGGGCTCGGCGTCCCACCGGTCGGCAGTGCCTCGGAGCAGGCGTTCGCGGTCGCCGCCGAGCTGTTCGAGCACCCACATGGTGCTCGGCCCGAACCCGCGCTCGCGCAGCAGGCGGGCCAGGCGCGCGGGGGTCTGGGCGTCGGAGCTGAGGACGAGCAGTCGGCGCCCGTCGTGGAGCCGGGCCGCGACGCGCTCCAGTGGCCGGCCGACGACCGAGACCACGTCGGTGTCCTGCGAGGGCCAGCCCAGCCGGGCGCAGGCGTAGGACATCGAGGACGGGTGCGGCAGCACGCGCAGCCGCTCGTAGCCCAGCTCGTCGCCCAGAGTGCGTCCGATGCCGTAGAACATCGGGTCGCCGCTGGCCAGCACCGCCACCCGCCGCCCCGCCAGCGCCGCCATCCTCGGCACCACGGCCCTGCGCAGCGGCGACGGCCAGGCCTCCAGCGTGGCCGAGCACTCCTTCGGCGGCACCAGCGCGAGCTGGCGGGCGCCGCCGAGGATGACGTCCGCGGCGCGCAGCGCGTCCCGGGAGGCTTCGGAGAGCCCTTCCCAGCCGTCGGCGCCGATGCCGACGACTGTCACCGGGTGGGGATTCTCGCTGTTCAATGCCGGTACCTCGACGTTCTGGGGCTGGTTCCACTGTAGGTGGGCGGCTGCGTCGATTCTCCATCGGGCCGCGGTACCGCGCAGGTCACGGGTCCGAGCGGTGCCCGTGCACGGCTCGTGCGGGCCGCCTGCCCGGCTCGGACGCCCGGTGCGTGCCCGAGCGCCGGTCGGACCTCTAGGCTCGACTTCCGTGGATCAACTCGACCGTGTCACCGACCTGTTGGACGAGACGCTGGGGCAGGAGCTGCGCGGCGTCCATCTGCACGGCTCCGCCACCACCTCCGGGCTCCGACCCGCCAGCGATCTGGACGTGCTCGCCGTCGTCGGCACCTCCCTTTCGCCGGCCCAACGGCGCACGCTCACCGCGGAGTTGCTGCGGCTGTCCGGGGTCTCGGAGCTGCTGCGGCCGGTCGAGCTCCTGGTGCTCGCAACCCCCGACCTCACCCCCTGGAGCCCCCCGCCCACCGCCGACTACCTCTACGGCGAGTGGTTGCGCGCCGAGTACGAGTCCGGCGTCGTGCCGGCCCGGGAGCCGATGCCCGACCTCGCGCTCCTGATCACCACGGCCCGCGCCGACGGCCGTACGCTCCTCGGGGCGCCGCCCGCCGAACTGCTGCCGCGGGTCCCGCACGCCGACGTGCTCCGGGCGAGCGTCGCCGGCGTCCCGGAACTGCTCGCGGAGGTCGAGGACGACACCCGCAACGTCCTGCTCACGCTCGCCCGGGTGTGGGCGACCGTCGACACCGGCGGCATCCTCGCCAAGGACGCGGCTGCCGACTGGGCGCTGCCCCGGCTGCCCGCCGAACTGCGTCCCGCGCTGGCACACGCACGCGACCTCTACCGCTCCACCGCCTACGCCGACGAGCGCTGGACGCCCGAACTGCGCGCCCTCGTACGGCCGTTGGCGAACCACCTGGCATCCCGCACCGCCGACGCGACCGGCTGACCGCGGCCGTACGCGCGTACGTGCCGGCCCCGCGTACGTGCCGGCCCCGCGACCGGCCCGGCCCCGCGACCGGCCCGGCCCCGCGTACGTGCCGGGCGCAGGTGCGTGCCGGAGTCGCACGATCCGGCCGCCTCGCGGTCCGTCGCCGGTCAGGCCACTCGCGGCAGCGCGAGCCACTCCTGCCAGGAGATTTCCCGGCCGAGGAAGCGGGGCCGCGCGAAGGGCCACTGTTCGGCGATCCACCGCGGCACCAGGGCGTCCAGCGCCCGCTCCTGCGTGCTGCCGACGAGCTCGTCCACCACCCACCAGGCGATCTCGGCGTCGGAGCCGGTGCGCTCGGGCGGGTCGATGTACACGCAGCCGTAGAGCGCCGACTCGCGCGCGTCCAACAGCGCGTAGTTGAACGACTGGTGGGCGGCGATCTCCTGCTCGTGGCGCAGCAGGTCCGCGCGGTCGTCCTCGTGGCTCAACGACTCGGCCGGCCAGCCCCAGGCGGGGCCGAAGATCTCCCAGAGCCGTTCGCGGGAGTTCATCACGGCGGGGTGGTCGATCGCAGTGTCCGCCTCGCGAATCGGCCGCAGATGCAGACCGGTCGCGGGGACGGGCACACGGACGGGGTGGACGAAATCCGCGGGCAGCCAGCTCATGACGCCCGAGGCTACCGCCCTGCCGGCCGGGCCCACCGAGCGCGGCGGCCGGACTGCGCGTGACCCCTGCCTGCTTGCCTACCTACTTGCCTGCTCGCCCGTGCGAGCGGCTGCCCTGCCCCGCCCGCCGTGCTCCCGGGCTGCCCCGCCCGTGCGAGCGCCTGCCGCGCCGCGGCGCCCGCGGCCCGGCCGGTCCGACCGCGCTACAGGGGCGGTTCGAGCTCCGCCCAGGGGCTCGCGGCCTCCAGGGTCGTGGCCAGCGCGAGCAGGGTCGTCTCGCTGCCCCAGGGGCCGACGAACTGGACGCCCAGCGGCAGCCCGTCCTCCGTGCGGTGCAGCGGTACGGACATCGCGGGGCGGCCGGTGATGTTGGCGAGCTGCGTGTACGGGGTGGCGGCCAGGTTCTCGACGATCACGTCCCGCCACAGCTTCGTCCTGGCCAGCTTCCCCGCGACCCCCAGCGCCAGCAGCGCCCTGCTGCCCGCCTGCATCCAGGAGGGAGTGTCCAACTCGCCTGTCCCCACCGGCGGCCGGGCGAGCGTGGGGGTGAGCAGCAGGTCGTAGCGCCGGTGGAAGTCGGCGAGCGCACGAGTGTGGGTGTTCCAGCGCTGGTGGCTGCCGAAGGAGTGGTGCGCGCGGGTTGCCCGGCCCGCAGCGGCGAGCAGCCGGGTGTCCAGCTCGAAGGCGTTGGCCTTCGCGCCGGTCTCCCGGCGGGTGTGGTCGAGAGTGAAGGCGACCTGGCCGTACCACATGTCCAGGAAGTCCTCGGCGAGTTGGCGCCCGTCGACGCCGGTCTCGGCCTCCTCGACCTCGTGCCCCAGCCCGCTCAGCAGCCGCGCCGCCGACTCGACCGCCGCGACTGCCTCGGGGTGCACCTCGGTCCCGATGGGCGACCGGGTGCTGAAGCCGACCCGCAGCCTCCCCGGCGCACGCAACGCGCCCTGGACGTAGGGCAGTTCGGGGCGCGCGGCTTCGAACGGGCCGCCCGGGTCGGGCAGTTCGGTCAGTACGTCGAGCATGCGCGCGGAGTCGCGTACGGTCCGCGAGATCACCCCGTCGGTCGCGGCGCCGTGCAGGTACTCGGCCTGGAGCGGTCCGCAGGGGACCAGGCCGCGCCCCGGCTTGAGCGCGAAGAGTCCGCAGCACGCCGCGGGTATCCGCAGCGAGCCGCCGCCGTCGTTCCCGCCGGCGACCGGCACGATCCCCGCGGCGACCGCCGCCGCCGACCCGCCCGAGGAACCGCCCGAAGTACGCGTCGTGTCCCAGGGGTTGCGGGTGGGGCCGTACGCGCGGGGCTCGGTGACGCCCTTGATGCCGAACTCCGGGGTGTTGGTCTTGCCGAAGACCACCAGGCCCGACGACAGCCACCGTCGCACCGGCTCGCTGCTGCGTTCGGCAGGCGGGCCGTCCCGCAGAGCGGCGCAACCGCTGCCGGTCGGCTCGCCCGCGTAGTCCTGCAACAGGTCCTTGATGAGGAAGGGCACCCCGGCGAACGGGCCGCTCAGCTCCGTCCCCGCCCTGGCGCGGGCGGCCTCGTACATCGGGCGAACCACCGCGTTGACCCGGCCGTTGACGGCCTCGGTGCGGGCGATGGCGGTCTCCAGCAACTCGCCGGGCCCGACCTCGCCGCCGGCCACCAGCGCGGCGAGGCCGGTCGCGTCGTGGCGGCGGTACTCGGCGTACTCCACGGGGTTCTCCTCGGGCCGGAACGGAACAGTCGCGCACAGCCGCTCGCACACGGCCGCGTGCGGCTTGCTCGTACACGCACAGCCGCGCTCGGCACATGCGGACGCACAACGACGCGCGTGCACAGCGCCGCGCACGCGGGCCGCACGGCCCCGGAGGCCGACGAGGCCCGTGAGGCCGACGAGGCCCGTGAGGACGTGCGGGCGGACGGGTTACCGGAGCGTACGTGCGGTTCGGCGCATGTGTCAGCCCCCGGACCACGCGTACGCAGCCGCCGACCCCGGCCACCCGCCTCTCGATACCGGACAGCGGATGTCGGGTATCTGCGCTTCGCTGGTCGTATGGAGAGAACGAACTGGGCGGGCTTCGTCGCTGCCGAGCGGGATTTCGCGACCACGGTGGAACGGCGGTTCACCGCGTACACGCACCATGTGCTGGCCACCCTGCGGCGCGACGGCGCGCCCCGGCTCACCGGCATCGAGGCGACCTTCCGGGACGGCGAACTGTGGCTCGGGATGATGCCGGGCTCGCGCAAGGCACGGGACCTGCGGCGGGACGGCCGGTGCTCCCTGATGGCCAACCCGGGCCCGGACACCGAAGCGATGCTCGCCGACGGCGACGCACGGATCGCCGGCCGGGCGGTGGAGACGAGCGACGAGGCGGCCGTGCGGCGCTACCTCCGGGGTCAGGAGCCGGCCCCCGAGGTCTTCCACCTGTTCCGCGTGGAGCCGACCGAGGTGGTGACCACCGGGGTGGACGGCGACCGCCTGGTGCTGCACAGCTGGACGCCGGCCCGCGGACTGGTCACGATCCGCCGTGGCAACGGCGAGGAGCCCGTCGAGATCGAGCGCTGACCGCGCGCACGGCCGCCGCCCCGTACGCGCCCCGCCGCCTGCGTACGCGCTCCGCCGGCGGGTACGCCCCACCGCCCTGCGTACGTCCCGCCCGCCCGTACGCCCGCTGCGGTGCGGGTCGGGGGCGGTGGGCGACGACCCGTAAGGGGCGTCCGAGGGTCGCATCAACCGATCGGTTGATGGCCGTGCGAGCGCGTTGGGCGATGTGACGCACCCCTGCGCCGAACGAGGATTTCGGTCATGTCCATCATCGAAGTCAGCGGTCTGAGCAAGGCGTACGGACCCAAACGCGCCGTCGAGGACGTCTCCTTCGAGGTGCGCGAGGGGGAGATCTTCGGCGTGCTCGGTCCCAACGGAGCGGGCAAGACGACCACCGTCGAGTGCGTCATCGGGCTGCGCACTCCCGACACCGGGCACATCCGTGTCGCGGGACTCGATCCCGTCACCCAACGGCCGGCGCTCACACGGGTGTTGGGTGCACAGCTCCAGGAGGGGGAGCTGCCGCCGAAGATCACCGTGCAGGAGGT
The DNA here is from genome assembly GCF_018101125.2 of Streptomyces tardus. GTDB lineage: Bacteria > Actinomycetota > Actinomycetes > Streptomycetales > Streptomycetaceae > Streptomyces > Streptomyces tardus. The sequence goes on from NZ_JAELVF020000001.1 coordinate 2,465,520, forward strand.
GCTGGAGCTCTACGCTGCCTTCTACCCCGACCCTGCGCCCTGGCGTCCGTTGGCCGAACGGCTGGGCCTGGGCGAGAAGTTGACCGGAAAGTTCCAGAAGCTCTCGGGTGGTCAGAAGCAGCGGCTGCTGATCGCGCTCGCCCTGATCGGCAATCCGCGCGTGGTGGTGCCGCCCGCCCGTACTGCCGCCCGCCCGTACTGCCGACCCGCCTGCCCGTACCGTGCGGTGCTAGCCCGCGTCGGAGGGGCGGAACGCGACCATCCACCCGTCCGCGTAGACGTCCGGCACCTCTCGGCTCGGCCAGCCGCGTGCCACCCGCGGCGGTGTGTCGCCCCGGTACACCACCGCGTCGGGCACCCGCGGGCTGCGGGACTCCAGCACCTCGCAACCGGCCGTGTGCGCGAGCGGGATCGCCCGGGTGGTCGCCTTGAGGGTGCAGGGCGGGCGCACGTCGTTGGCCCGGAGCACCTCCGCGACGCGCACCCAGTCGCCCCGTGCGCCGATCTGCACGTTCGCATGGGTGCGCGCCAGCGGCAGTTGCACCGCGAGGTGCGCCACCAGTACGAGCGCCAGCCCCACCAGCGGCAGCCGGCTCTTCGCACCGCGCGCGGCGTCCCAGGCGGCGAGCACGCCGACTGCCGCGGGGATCAGCAACAGCGCGTACGTCGGCAGCAGGAAGCGCGGGGCGGCGTAGTCGAGCAGGAAGAAGTACGGCGCGGCGGACGCCAGCGCGACCGCGACGGCCATCCAGTACGGGCCGCGCGCCTGTCCCGCCCGCCGGAGCGCCATCATGCCCAGCACCGTGAACACCGGGAGGAGCAACCAGAGTTCGAGCGCGGTGGCATCCAGCGAATCGTTGCCGCACGGGCGGCACAGCAGCGGGCCGTCCAGCGCGGTGGCGTGGTCGATCAGCGACACCACGGGCCGCATTCCGCCCTGTACGTCGCTGGCGTCCGAGAGCCGTTCGAAGATGCCACCGAAGCGCACGTACGCCTCCACCACCCAGGGCAGCGCGCCGAGTGCCACGCCGGCGACCGTCCCCAGCACCGCGGAACGCCGCCGCCACGCGGGCACCAGCAGCGCGCCGACCAGCAGCGGACCGGCGATCCACACCGCGTCGTTGGGGCGCATCAGGGTGGCGAGCGCCAGTCCCACCGCGATGCCCGTCGCGGACGGGCGGCGCCCCAGGAAGTAGCCGACGGCGGCCAGCGAACCCATCGCCGTGTAGTGGTTGGGCATGGCGGAACCGGTGTAGAAGAGCGAGATCCACAAGGTCCCGTAGGCGGCAGCCGCCAGCGGTACGGCCCGCTGCCGCCGCACCACCCGCAACCAGGGCCGGAAGCCGAGATAGAGCGCGGCGGAGGCCAGCAGCGTCAGCCAGATCCGCAGCAGCAGCACCGAGTCCGTCCACATCGCGACGGGCGCCAGCAGCATCGGCACCCCGCGCGTACGCGGTGAACTGAACGGCGTCGCCGGGTCGAAGTGCGGGAAGCGGCTCGCGTAGACCAGTTCGTCCCAGCCGAGCGGCAGTGTCAACGGCACCAGGAACGCGGCGAGCACGGCGACCGCGCCCGAGACCGCCAGCAGTGCACGGTGCACGCGCGGCTGCGGTCTGCGCGGACCGGCGGCGGTGTACCGGCGCGCGCCGAGGCGCGGTGCGTCCGGTGCGTCGGGCGCGGGGGCGCGGTGCGGGGGCGCGGCGTGGGTGGGCGCGGCGTGGGCCGGTACCTCGTGGGCAGGGGCAGCGCCGTCGAGCGGGAGCGGGTTGTCGAGAGCGGCGGCGGCACCTGTCGCCGACCGATCGCCGTACGGGGGAACGGCGTTGTCCGCGGGACTGTTGGTCGATCCGCCGGTGGACTCGTCCACCGATCCGCCGGTGGGCACCTCGGTGGACGTGCCGGCGGAGGACCGGCCCGCGGAGGACCGGCCCGCGGCGGGCGGGTCCACCGCCGGTGGGTCCGCGGCCGAACCGGGTGCGGCGGGAGTCCCCGTCTGCTGCTGTCCGCTGGCGGCGGCGGTCGACGGATTCGGCGCGGCGTTCACGCGGAGACCTCCGAGGTGCGGGACATGGCGAAATGACCAATCGGGTATTCGAGACAAGTCATGCCAAATACTCACACCGTGCCGGGCGTGCAGCCGGGTTGGCGCGGCCCGCGCGCCCGCGCTCACCGGCCGGTACCGCCCGTCCGGGCGTCCGTCTGCCGGCTCGGGGCCCCTGCGCGGCCACGCGCACAGCCCGCCCGTCTCCGTGCGGCCGGAGGCGCGCGTACGGGCGCGTGCCGATGCGGAGCCCGCGGCCCGTACCGCCTCACTCCGGGGGCGTACGCCGGAGGTTCGCCCCTTCGCGACGGTGCCCGGGCCCGCCGTCGGCACTCACTCGTCCTCCGCCCCTCCTCGCCCGCGCCGCGAAGGTCGCGCCGCCCCGCCGTGGAGGTCGCCCCGCCCCGCCGTGGAGGTGCCTCACGTCGCGTCGAAGGTGGCCTCGCCGCCCAGGTACGTCGCTTGTACGCCGATTTCGCCGATCGCCGCCGTCGGCACCGCGCACGGGTCGTCCTCCAGCACCACCCAGTCCGCGCACATCCCAGGTGCCAGCGAGCCGACGCGGTCCTCCCAGCCGCACAGGTACGCGCCGCTCAGGGTGTGCGCGCGAAGCGCCGCCGCCACGCTCATCGCCTCGCCGGGGCCGATCGCCAGGCCGCTCGAACTGGCGCGTTCCGCCATTGCCTGTACCGCTCGCAGCGGCGCGCCCTCCGTCACCGGCCGGTCGGAGCTCGCGGCCACCACCACGCCGTGGTCGAGGAACCCCTGCCCCCGGTACAGCCACGGAGCCCGTTCCGCGCCCATCAGCGCGGCGTAGTCGTCGCCGAAGTGCCAGAGGAAGCCGGGTTGCACCACCGCGGCGACCTCCAACTCCGCGAACCGGGCGAGCTGTTCGGGGCGCACGAGCCCCGCGTGCTCGATCCGGTGCCGCTGCCGCGCCCCCTTCGTCGGCCGCTCCCGCAGCGCCGCCGCCAATCCGTCCAGCGCCACGTCGATCGCACGGTCCCCGATCGCGTGGATCGCCAACTGCCAGCCCGCGCAGTGGCCCCGGACGATCGTCTCCACCAACTGCGCCTCTTCGGCAAAGAGTTCACCGCTGTGGCCCAGCCCGATGTACGGACGTGTCAGCGCGGCCGTACGCGGCATCATGCCGCCGTCGGTGAAGACCTTCAGCGCGCCCAGCCCCAGCCGGTCGCCCCCGAAGCCCGTCGCCAGTCCCAGGTCGATCCCCGCGTCCGGTCCGTCCTCGCGGTGCCCGCCCACCTCGTGCAACGCGGCAGCCGCCACCATCAGCTGCACCCGAAGCGGCAACTCCCCACTCGCCAGCAGGTGTTGGTACGCCGCAGCCTCGACCGGGCTGTGTGTCACCAGACCGCCGCCGATACCGGCCTCCGCTGCCGTCGTCACCCCCTGAGCCGCGCATTCGAGTGCCGCTCCGCGCACCGCACCGGCCAACTCGTCCGTCGAGTAAGGCATTCGGAGCTTCCGCACCGCCGCCGCGCCCGCCTCGACCAGCACGCCGTCCCGGTGCGGCACCCCGTCCGGGAGCATTCGCAGCACCGCCGAGCTCACCACGCACGAGTGCCCCGAATCGTGCGTGAGGATCACCGGCCCCTGCGCCACGGTGTCCAACTCGGCGGCCGTCACATGCCGTCCGAGGGGTCGCTGGTCGTAGCCGGCCACGTCCACCCACCCGCCGGGCGGGCTCTCCCGCACCGCCCGGGCCACCCCCGCCAGCACCCCGGCGACCGACTCGCACGGAGCCACACTCGCCGTACGCGCCTTCAGCCCCGTCCACGCCAGATGCACATGCGGGTCGACGAACCCCGGCAGCACCGTCGCCCCGCCCACATCCACCACCCGCCGCGCGGGAAGCCCCGCCACCACCTCGTCGAGCCCCGCCACCCGGCCCTGCCACACCCCCAACTCGCGGGCGAGCGGTCGCTGTTCGTCCATCGTGCGAATCCGCGCGTTCACCAGCTTCAGGTCCAGCACGAACCCCGACTCCGACCTCGCCATACGACTCTCCTCGCCCGTGGACCGTCCCCGACGCCCTACCCACCCGCTCACCGATCACGTCGAACACCTCCACGCGCCTTCGGCGGGGACGTGCGCCGGGACGTGCGCCGGGTTGCGATGACTTCTCGGCGCGCAGGCCGTCTGCCTCTTCGAGCCGCAAAACCCGTCACTGGAGGTAGGCCATGCCCCTGTTCGTCACTGTCGGTTACGGTGATCGTGTCGGGTACGAGCGCACCGACGAGGGTGTGCGGGACCGTGCGCACGCGCACGACGAGAGCCTGCGGGCGGGTGGTGCCGTGATGGGCATCGCGGAGACGCCCGTGCAGGTCCGCAACCCCGAGGGAGCCGGTACAAGCACTGTGAGCGGCCCGTACCTGCGGTCCGAACTCCCCGTCGCGGGCTTCGCGTTGATCGAGGCGGCCGATATCGAGGAGGCGGTGCGGCTCGTCTCCGGTACGCCGTGCGCGGTGGCTCACGGCGTGGTCGAGGTGTGGCCGCTGCGGAGCTGAGCACCTTGTCCGGGCGGTGGCGCCGCCCGAGCCCCGAGGCCGACGTCGGCCCCGGTCCCGCATCGCCCCCGGCCCGCCGCCCGGACGGGGCGAGAGCCGGGGGAGCGGGGTCAGGAGCCGATGCCCCAGTCGCTCACCAGCTGTCCGGTGGAGCAGATCCGGTCGAGGAAGTACGCGCCCGCCGTGCCGCAGTTCTCGTCGGGCTTGACCGGGGTGCCGTGGCCCATGCCGGCGACGCGGTAGTCGCGTACGACGGTGGCCCCGGAGGCGTCGGTGTAGTCGTTCCGAACGGTCTCGCCGGGGAGTTCGGCGGTGGCGTCCGGTTCCTGGTCGGTGGCGTGGGCGTTGGTCCACTGCTTGACCGACTCGGACGCGTTGGCCGCGGCGACGGTGTAGTCGGCGCTTCCGTGCCAGATCGAGACCGTCGGGTAGCGGCCGTCGTGGCCCGGGTGTGCGGCGCGCACGAGGTCGCCCCACTGCTGGGGAGTCTTGGTCGCGCCGGGGTTCATGCAGATGAACGCCGTCGGCATGGAGGTTGCGCAGCCGTACGGGATGCCGGCGACGATGCCGCCGCCCGCGAAGCGGTCGGGGTGCGCGGCGAGCAGCGAGGCGGTCATGGCGCCGCCCGCGGAGAGGCCGGTGACGTGGACGCGGGAGGCGTCGCCGCCGTACGCCTCCAGGGTGTGGTCGACCATCCGCAGGATCGACGCCGTCTCGCCGCTGTCGCGCGAAGTGTCGCCCGGTTCGAACCAGTTGAAGCAGCGGCTGGCGTTGTTGGCAGCCTGCTGCTGGGGTGCGACGACGGCGAACCCGTGGGTGTCGGCGGCCTGTTGCCAACCCGCGCCGTCGAAGTAGTCGGCGGCGCCCTGGGCGCAGCCGTGGAGCACGACGACGACCGGGCTGCCGGCGGGCAGTCCCTCGGGCGCGTAGCGGTACATGGACAGGGCGCCGGGGTTGCTGCCGAAGTCGGCGACGGGTTCCAGCTGCGCGGTGCGCGGCTGCGACTGCCGCTCCTCGGAAGCGGGTTGGGCGGGTTGGGCCAGTACGGCGGTCGGTGCCGCGGCGACTGCCAGCGCGGCACCGAGGGTGGTCAGCAGGCGCAGGGATGTGCGCATGGCCGGTCTCCTCTGCGGTTCTCGGCGGAAGGGGGTGGTGGCACCGTAGGGCCGGCGGAGGCCGCGGCGAATGTGGCGGCGGCCCATCCGCGGGGTGCCCACGCTGTGCGGGACCGACATTGTCGGCGCCCGGCGGTGGGCGGACGCTGCCAGTTGTCAGCCAACGTCTGCCTGCTGAGGAGCGGCCCGCCATGCGCAGAACCCTCGTACCCACCGTCGCAGCAGCCGTGTTGGCGTCGGCGCTGGCCGTGTCCTGTGCGAGCCCCGGCGACAGCGCCGCGGCGGACTCCGAGGAGGTGAAGGTCGCGCTGGTCACCTCCACCAGCGGCCCGCTCGCCAGCTACGGCAAGCAGTACCTCCAGGGCTTCGAGGCCGGACTCGACCACGCCACCGGCGGGACCGGCGAGGTCGACGGCCGGAGGATCACCGTGCTGAAGGACGACGACGGGGGCGATCCGGCCAAGGGCGTCAGTCTGGCGAAGAAGCGCATCGGCCAGGACGTGCGGATCATCGCCGGCTCGGTCGTCTCGGGTGTGGGCACGCAGATCGCGCCGGTCGCCGAGCAGAACAGGACGCTCTTCCTCTCCGGCCCCGCCGCGACCGACGAGCTGACCGGCGTCAACAAGTACACCTTCCGCAGCGGGCGGCAGACCCACCAGGACGTGGTGACGGCCAGGGCCATCCTGGACGCGGAAGCCGGCGGGAAGGGCGGCAAGGGCGGCACGACGAAGCAGAAGGTGGTCGTCCTTGCGCAGGACAACGCCTTCGGCCAGGCGAACGTCGCCGCCGTCCGGCAGCTCCTCGGCGCGGACGGCGGTGCGAGGGTCACCCCCGTGCTGGCCTCGCCGAGCGCCACCGACCTCACCCCGACCGCGTCCCGGGTGAAGTCCGCCAAGCCCGACATGGTCTTCGTCGCCTGGGCGGGCGACACCGCGCAGTCGATGTGGAACACCCTTGACCAGCAAGGGGTGTTGGACTCCTCGACGGTCGTCACCGGGCTCGACATCAGGGCCAGCTATCCCGTCTTCGGCAAGGCCCGCGACAAGCTGACCCTGCTCGCCCACTACGTCCCCGGCGCGACCGCGAACGACGAGGCCGAGGCGATGCGCGCCTACTTCGAGAAGAAGAAGTGGCAGGAGGACCTGTTCTCGCCGGACGGGTTCAACGCGGCGCAGATGGTCGTGCAGGCGGTGCGCGAGAGCGGTGAGGACCTGGACACCGACGCGATGGTGGAGGCCCTGGAGGGCTTCCGCTTCGCCGGGGTCAAGGGAGAGAACACCGTGCGGTCGTCGGACCACGCGCTGCTCCAGCCCATGTTCCAGGCCGAGTTCGACGGCAGCGGCAAGCCGGCCGTCCTCACCGTTTTCGAGCCGAAGCGGGTCGCTCCGGCCGCCGGGAAGATCGGCTGAGCGGCGATGACGGACACCACGGCAGCCCCGCCGGTGCTCCGACTCGACCGGCTGAGCTGGTCGGTCGGCGCCGTGCACATCGTGCAGCAGATCGAACTCTCCCTGGGCGAGGGTGAGTTCCTGGCTCTCATCGGCCCGAACGGGGCGGGGAAGACCTCCCTGTTCAACCTCATCTCCGGTGTCACCCGCCCCACCGCCGGCCGGGTCGAGCTGGACGGCGCGGCGGTGCACACGCTGCCGCCGCACCGCCGCGCCCGCCGGGGCATCGGCCGCACCTTCCAGTCCTCCTCGGTCTTCCCGACGATGACGGTCGCCGAGCACGTCGAACTCGCCGCGCGCGCCGCCGGGGTACGACGCGTCACCGCCGCCGACACGGCGCGGGTGCTGGAACGCGTACGGCTGGGCCACCGCGCCGCCGACGAGGCGGCCGGCCTCTCGCACGGCGACAAGCGCAAGCTCGAACTCGCCATGCTCCTCGCCCCCACGGTGGCCGGCGACGGGCCGCGGCTGATGCTGCTGGACGAGCCGATGGCCGGGGTCGCCAGCGAGGAGACCGCCGAACTCACCGACGTCATCAGGGCGTTGCACCGGGAGGAAGGCCGCACCGTGCTGATGGTCGAGCACCACATGGACATCGTTCTCGGCCTCGCGGACCGCGTCGCCGTCATGCACCACGGCACGCTGCTCGCCGTCGGCACACCCGCCGCGGTGATGGCCGACCGCGCCGTGCAGGAGGCGTACGTGGGGGAGGAGCTGTGAGCCCCCGCGACCGTACGGGCCCCCGCGACCGCACGGGCCCCCGCGACCGTACGGGCCCCCGCGACCGTACGGACTCCGGTGCGGGTATGGGCTCCGCGCCCGCCACGGTGCTCTCCGTCCGGGACCTGCACGTGGAGATCGGCGGCTCCCGCATCCTCCAGGGCGTCACCTTCGACACCGCCCCCGGCGGCGTCACCGCGCTGCTCGGCCGCAACGGCGTCGGCAAGACGACGACCGTGCGCGCCGTACTCGGGCTGCTGCCCGACGGCGGCCGGATCACCGGCGGCGCCGTGACCCTCGACGGCGCCGACGTCACCGCCGAGCCCACCCACCGCACCGTGCGGCGCGGTATCGGCTACGCGCCCGAGGACCGCGGAGTCTTCACCCGGCTCACCGTCGCCGAGAACCTCGCCCTGGCCGAACGCCCGGGCGGCGCCCACCACTACGACCTGGTACACGACCTCTTCCCCGAACTCCTCGCCCGCCGTGCACAGTTGGCGGGAACGCTGTCCGGCGGTCAGCAGCAGATGGTCGCCATCGCCCGAACACTGCTGAACGACAACCGGCTAGTGATCGCCGACGAGCCGACCAAGGGCCTCGCCCCGCGGGTCGTCACGGAAGTCGCCGAGGTGCTGGAGCGTGCCGCCGCGCGCGTCCCGCTGCTGCTCGTCGAGCAGAACCTCGCCGTCGTACGCCGCCTGGCCACCCACGCAGCCGTGCTGGACGCGGGCCGGGTGGTCCACGGCGGCGACGCGGCCTCGCTGCTCGCCGACCGCGAGCTGACCACCGGGCTCCTCGGCGTCGGCAGCAGAGCACCGAGCGGGCGCGCCTCCGCGCCGCGCGGGGACGACGTTCTGGGAGGGGCCCACTGATGGACACGCTCGTACTCCTCACACTCACCGGTCTCGGACTCGGTGCGCTCTACTTCCTCATCGCCTCCGGACTCGCCCTGATCTTCGGGCTGATGGACGTGCTCAACTTCGCCCACGGCGCCTTCCTCACCGTCTCCGCCTACGCCGCCTGGCAGGTGCTGGACTCCGTCGGCGGGATGCCGGGGCTGTTGCTCGCACTGCTCGTCGGCACCTCGACGGGCCTGCTGCTGGCGGTGGTTGTCGAGTTCGCGCTGATCCGCCGCCTGTACGGCCGGCCGCGCGACCAGATCCTCGTCACCGTCGGCCTCTCGTTGGCGATTCCCGCGCTGGTGCAGAGCGCCTGGAGCGCCGACGCCCGCAGTTTCCCGGTGCCGGACGCGCTCGACGGCACGGTCACGCTCGCGGGCGCCCAAGTCCCGGTCAACCGGCTGGTGTTGATCGCTGGCGCCGTCCTCGTGCTGGTCGGGGTGCAGCTCTTCCTCACCCGCACCCGGTACGGGCTGATCGTCCGGGCCGGGGTGGAGGACCGCGCCATGGTCACCGCGCTGGGTGTCGACGTGACCCGCGCCTTCACCCTGGTGTTCGCGCTCGGCGGGGCCCTGGCGGGGCTGGCGGGCGTACTGGGCGGGCTCTACTTCGGTTCCGTCTCGCCGCACCAGGGCACCTCGCTGCTGATCTTCGCCTTCGTCGTGGTCATCATCGGCGGACTGCACTCCATGCCCGGCGTCGCGCTCTCCGCGCTCACGGTCGGGCTCACCCAGCAGTACGCCAACTACTACCTCGGCGGATACGGGGACCTCGCCGTCGTCGTGCTGCTGGCGCTGGTGGTGCTCGCACGTCCGACCGGCAGCGGCACCAGCCCTGTCGACCGCATCCGCCGCCGGCTCGAATCTCCCCGTGCGGCACCTGTCGAATCCGTCCTGCCCACGGGAGGCACGCCGTGACCGTCACCCACCTCCCCGCGCCGGACGACACCGCGGCACCCCCGCCGCCCGACTCCGGACGCTCCGGGCCGCGTTGGCGCCCGTACGCGGTACCCGTGCTGGTCCTGGTCGTGCTGGCGCTGCTGCCGTACTCGGCCCTGGAGATCCCGGTCCTCTTCGACGGCCGGCTCAACTCGCCCGGCTCGCTCCAACTCATCGCACTCTGCCTGGTGTTCGCCGGTCTGGCACTCGGCTACGACCTGATGTTCGGCCGTACGGGGCTGCTTTCCTTCGGGCATTCCCTCTACATCGCCGGCGGCGCGTACGGCACCCAGCTCGCCATGACCGAACTCGGCCTCGGGCTGCTGCCCGCCGCTCTGCTCACCCTGGTGCTGGGCACCCTCGCCGCCGTGGTGCTCGGCGCGATCTCCCTCCGTACGCTGGCGCTCGGCGGTATCGGGTTCGCCATGGTCACCCTCGCGTTCGCGCAGGCGGGCGCCATCTGGATCGAGCGCAACCCCGGCGGTCTCACCGGTGGCGAAGAGGGCCTGCCGCTGCACACCGCCGGGGTGCCGGAGGCGTTCGTCGGTGTCGCCAACACCGTCAACGTCTACTGGTTGGCGCTGGCCTATCTCACCGCCGTCGCCGCCGTCGTGTGGAGCGCGACCGCGCGCCCGGTCGGCAAGGTCTGGCAGGCGCTGCGCGACAACGAGCAGCGCATCGCCGTGCTGGGCCGCGACCCCTTCCGCCACAAGCTCGGCGCGTTCGTCCTCGCCTCCGCGCTCGCGCTGCTCGGCGGCATCGTGCACCTGCTGGTCACCGCGGGCGCGACCCCGCACTCCAGCACGCCCGAGTTCACGCTGACGCTGCTGGTCATGGTGGTGCTCGGCGGAGCCGGCACCCGCTGGGGACCGGTCGTCGGCGGGGTGCTCTTCACCTACCTCGACCAGCGGTTGGCGAGCTGGGGCATCGGCAGCGAGCCCATGCTGATCCTGGGCACGCTCTTCGTCCTCGCGGTATACGTGGCACCCGGCGGACTCACCTCGATCCGCCTCCACCGCGCCCGACGGTCCGCCGCACGGGCCGACAGCCGGAAGCAGGAGCACCGATGACGCAGACGCCCACGGAGATCCACGTCCCGGTCGCCGGCGGTGAACTCGCCTGTCATCGCTGGCAGTTGCCCGAAAGCGGCGAGGTTCCGGTCCTCGCCCTGCACGGCATCACCGCCAACGGCCGCGCCTGGGACGCCTTCGCCCACGCGCTCGCGGGTGCCGGGTCGGCAGGCCCCGAGGCGGGCCTGCCGACCGCAGGCCCCGTCGGCGACCTCTTCGCGCCCGATCTGCGCGGACGCGCCGACAGCGCGCAGCTGCCGGGACCGTACGGGCTCTTCGCCCATGTGGACGACGTGTTGGCGCTGCTCGACCATCTCGACCGGCCGCAGGCCGTGCTCGTCGGCCACTCCATGGGCGCCTTCGTCGCCGCGCTCGCCGCCGCCCGCCACCCCGACCGCTTCCCCCGCGTCGTACTCGTGGACGGCGGTGTGGGCTTCCCGCCGCCGCCCGGCGCGGACATCGACGCCCAGCTCGACGCGGTGCTCGGCCCCGCGGTCCGCCGTCTCTCCATGACCTTCCCCGATCCCGGCAGCTACCGGGACTTCTTCCGCGCCCATCCCGCCCTCGCGGAGCACTGGAGCCCGGACATCGCCGCCTACGTCGACCACGATCTGGTGGCCGACGACGGGGCCTTCCGCAGCAGCTGCGTCCCCGACGCGGTGCGCGCCGACGGAGCCGATGTCCTCTCCCACGACGAAACCCTCGCCGCCGCCCGCCAACCGCAGCTGAACGGCGTGCTGTTGTGGGCCGAACGCGGGCTGCTCGACGACGACCGGGCGCTCTACGACGCCGACCGCCTCGCCGGGGCCGGCCTCGACGGCGCCCGGCTGCCGCAGCGCCGCATCGACGACACCAACCACTACACGGTCCTCTTCGCCCCGCACGCCCTCGCCCACCTCGTCACCGCGACCCACCACGCCCTGGCTCTCCTGCGGGCCTGACCGGGAGGTGTTCCGGCGGGTCGGCCCCGGCGTGCGCCGAGAACCGGCCGCGTCCGCGGGCCGCGGCCGGCAGACGTGATCCGCCGAGGTCCAACGTTTCTGCAGCGATGAGTTTTCCTCCCTTGGCAGGTCTGAAGCACCGGGACGTCACTTCCGGAGGGGGCCGCCGAGGCCGGGCTCCGCCAACAGCAGGGAGAGCAGCTCATGGGCAGGATCGCGGTGCACGAGTTCGTCAGCCTCGACGGCAGCTACGAGGACCCGAGTTTCACGGCGGCGTACGGGTTCACCGACGGCATGGCGCAGGCCCTCGGCGCGCTGACCGGCGGCAGTGACGCCATCCTGCTGGGCCGGCGCACGTACGAAATGTTCGCCCCTGCCTGGTCGACGCGCACCGAGGAGGACGACCCGGGGGCGCCGTTCTTCAACGACACCCCGAAGCACGTCGTCTCCTCCACGCGCACCGCCGCCGACGAGTGGCAGAACTCCTCGGTGCTCGGCCCCTACGACGCCGAGGCCGTCCGTGCGCTCAAGGCGCGGAGCGCGGGCGTCTACATCAGCGGCAGCGGCACCCTGGTCCGCGCGCTGCTCGCCGACGGGCTCGTGGACGAGCTGCATCTGCTGGTCTACCCCGTCGTCCTCGGCACCGGCGCCAGGCTCTTCCCCGAGGGCGCGCCCCGCGTCCCGCTGACCCTCCTCGACCAGGAGCGGTTCGACAACGGCGTGCTCCACCTCACCTACGGCCAGGTCTGACCACGCGGACCGACCGAACCGGCGGGTGTGCGAGCCGAACCGGCGGGTCCGAGTACCCAACCGGCAGGCGGGAGTGCCCTGTTCGAGCCCGGTGGAAACCGAGGTGTCCGTGTTGCGGTGGCATATACGAAAGTTGACGGGTGGCGGAAACATTTTCGGCCATGCCGGTGAAAGTCACAGCTCAGACCTGCTGTGAGCGGCATAGACCAGCGGCGCCGTTTTAACGGTTCTTTACACGGCGTCGGGCGCATGGCTCACTTGTGGCGTGCTCATGGCGGGGCGGGCCTGACCGGGAGGTGTTCCGGCGGGTCGGCCCCGGCGTGCGCCGAGAACCGGCCGCGTCCGCCAACCCCTCGGGCGTGGCCACCGGACCATCCGGATCGCCCCTGCGCACGCTCGGTGTGCCGGGGCGGGAACGCATCCGCGGTGATCCGTATCGACAGAGCCACCGCCGCCCGTCCGCATCCGTACCGCCCGCACGGCCGGGTCGGCGCGTCCACAGAACGCACCGTCGAAGGGACCTCTCCATGCTTGCCGGAACCAGGAACCGCTGGGCCGTCAGATCGTTCATCATCCTTCTCGCGGCCATGCTGAGCTTCGGCGTGCCGCAGATCGTCGCCCCCTCCGAGGCGCAGGCGTACAGCTGGTCGCGCACGCTGAAGGAAGGGACGAGCGGTGCGGACGTCCGCGAACTCCAGATCCGGGTCGCCGGATGGGCCGCGGACAGCGCCTCGCGCACCCACGTCGCCGTCGACGGCCAGTTCGGGCCCGGCACCAAGGCCGCGGTGACCCGCTTCCAGCGCGCCTACGGCCTCTCCGCCGACGGCGTCGCCGGACCGAACACGCACAACGCTCTCAACGCCCTTGAGGCTTCCGACGGTTCGACCAAGAACTTCAACTTCTCGGAGTTCCACTCCAAGGACGGATCGCAGTTCAACGGAGGAAAGGTCGGAGCCTCCACGGTCAAGGAGAACGTCCGCCGGATGATGTACAAGCTGGAGGCCATCCGCAAGAAGGCTGGCGACCGCGCCATCACCGTCAACAGCGGATTCCGCAGCATCAATCACAACTCCAACGTGGGCGGCGCCTCCAACAGCCAGCACATGTACGGAATCGCGGCGGACATCGTCGTCAGCGGCCGTACGGTGAGCCAGACGATCTCCTACGCGCAGACCTCCGGATTCTCCGGAATCATTCGCTACAGCACCTTCACCCACGTGGACAACCGCGCCGAGTACTCCTACGGTTCGAGCGGCTACTACTGGGCGATCTGATTTCGCCGCGTTCTGATGTCGAACGCGCGCCGCAGTCGTTGAACTCTCTGCCCGGGACGGCGAAGGAGAACCTCGCCGCCCCGGGCAGAGGTGCGTCCCGGGTGGAAACCGCGGGTTCAGGGCGGCCCGAGCGAGGCCAGGTGGGCCCGAATACGCGCGCACAACGTCCGCACCCGGACGTCGAGTTCGTCCTCCCCGTGCTCGGGCTCTCCGGTCTCGGCATCACTGGAGTCGGGCGCCGCGCACCCGGTGTCCGCCTCCGCCTCCGCCTCCGCCTGCGCGGCCCGGGACGGGTCGGAGGAAACTTCACCGCCGTGCGGTGCGGGGGGGTGGGTCCGGCGTGTTCACGAGTCGACTTCTCCCAAGTGGACGCGGGCAGTGTGGCGCCCGAGCAGGACGTCGCAGTCCGTCTCCGGCGAACGGTCGCCGACTGCGCGGGCGCGATGGGCCGCCAGTGCGCGCCGCCTGCATTCCCCGCAGTCGTCGACGGTCGGCGGATCGCTCACGAAGCGGCGCCCCGGCGGATCACGGTGGCCAACTCCACCGCCACGCAGGGATGCACCGCGCCGAGGGCGACAAGTCGGCAGGGCCCTCGGTCGGGTGTGTCCCAGACGTGTGGATCCAGCCGAAGTCCGGGCAGGTGGATTCGCGCCTCGGCAAGTGCGCTCGCCAGAAGGTGGGCGGCTTCTGTCGCATCGGGGGCTGTTCCGGCGGCAATCATTCTTTACCTTCCCGCAGTTGATGACCTATTGCATTGCGTAGTGAATCGGTTACAGCATTGCGTTGCGGGGGTCGCCGGGGAAGGTCAGAGCTGTGCCCGGCTCGTTCCGGGCACAGGGGGAGTGGTGCGCAGAAAATGGAAGTGAACCCGATCGACGAGAATGACGGAACCACGCCAAGGGCCATACTGGCGCGCCGACTTCGGACGGCTCGCACGCGCGCGGACCTGACCGTGAGGGCGCTCGCCGAGGAAATCGACTATCCGTACGGCTATCTCTCCCGGGTCGAGAACGGCAGGCAGTTGCCCTCCGACGCACTCGCGGAGGCGCTGGACAAACGCTTCGGTACGGACGGGCTGTTCGGCGAACTCCTCGCGATGAGCCGCACCCACCTCATCGCCGACTACAGCCGCGCCGTGGTGGAGAGGGAGGCGGACGCCTGCCGCATCCAGGTATTCACCAGCAGCCTGGTGCCGGGACTGTTGCAGGTGGAGGAGTACGCGCGGAGCCTGTTCAGGATGGGTCTGCCCAGCGCCACTGCGGAGCAGTTGGAGCACCACGTCGAGGCCAGGATGGCGCGTCGCCGCGTTCTGGACCGGAGTGCCCCGCCCTACTACTGGGCAATGATGGACGAGGCCGCCCTGTGCCGTCCCATTGGTGGACGGGCCGGTATGGCGCGGCAGTTGCGCCATGTTTTGGAGGTGGCTGAGAAGCCGTGCGTCACCGTGCAGATCTTACCGTTCGGCCAGGGTGCTCACACCATGCTGGGCGGGGGCTTGACGTTGTTGACACTTGAAGGGGGCGAGACGATCGGCCTGGTCGAGAGCTTCGCCAACGGAGAACCGGTGCGCTCGCCCACGCGGATCCTGGAGCTCAGTCAGGGCTTCGATCTGGCGCGCTCCCAGTCGTTGCCTTCCGCGGAATCGTTGGCACTCATCGAGCACTACTTGAAAGGGTACGAAGATGAAGACGAACCCCGATGCGATACCTGAAGTCAAGTGGCGCAAATCCTCCTACAGCGGATCGGACAACGCTCAGTGCGTAGAGGTGGCTGATGGCGACGGCTCTTCTGTTCCTGTTCGCGACTCGAAGTGTTCGCAGGGGCCGATCTTGGTCTTTCGTGCCCTGCCGTGGGCTGCCTTCGTCAACGGGGTAAAGGTCGGCGACTTCGACGGGTGAGGTCTGACACCGGCGCTTGCTTCCGGGCAAGCAAGGGCGCCGGTGTTGTGTGCTGAGGGGAGGCTGTGCCCGGTGGTGTTCGGGCACGGCGTTCTTGCCGAGCGAAGCGGCGGTCAACGGCGTGTCGAGGAGGGGGAGTCGGTGACGGGAACGCCCGAATGCCCGGCGTGCGCACGGTCGTTGACGGCGCTGTCGGTGGTCCGCACTCGTCAGCGCTGGGGCGGCGGCGAGCCTCGGCCGCGGCCCGAGCTGTGGTGGCAGTGTGCGCGGTGCGGATGGGTGGGCTACCAGCGCAACCGGGGTGAGTCGTTGAACGTGATGCGACGTCTGGAAGGCGTCGAGGGCGACTGCCCGTTCTGCGGCTGGGACCAGTGCTGTGTGGTCAGCGAGCCCTGGTGGTCGGCGAACACAGGGGTGATGGCCGGCCGGCCGGGCTGGCTCTCCTGGGAGGTCTGCCTGGAGTGCGGTACCAGCAACCAGCGTCGCGCCGACTCCCGCCCGCAGTAGGCGGCCCTGAACGTGTGCGGCCCGCGTGGCCCGGACCCACGCGGTCCGGAACGCGGGTGACCCGGCGGGGTGCCGGGCGCAGCCACCCGGTGCGCCGGTACGGTGCGGTCCCTACGACGGTCGTATTCGGCCGGACCCGGAGGGAGCGCCATGAACGCAACACCAGTCGACGATCTCGCGACGGTCCTGGGGGCTGTCGGCGATGTGCTCACGCAGGTGCGGGAGGACCAGTGGCACGCGCCCACTCCCAGCGGGGAGTGGGACGTTCGCGAAGTCGTCAACCACATGGTGCTGGGCGATCTGCGCACCGCAGAGGTGCTCTGCGGCGGTCCGGGACTCGCCTTCGGCGCCTTCGATCCGACGATGGAGGACGCCCTCGGCGACGAGGAGGTGGCCTCGTTCCGCAGCGCCGGTGTGAAGCTGCTCGCCGCGCTGCGGCAGCCGGGTGTGCTGGAGCAGAGCTTCGAGCTGCCGATCGGCACCGTACCGGGCTTCGTGATCGTCCATGTGCGGACCGTGGAGGCGTTGGTGCACGGCTGGGACGTGGCGCGTGCGATCGGTCGGCGGCTGGACGTGCCGGAGCAACTGGCCGAGGCGGAGCTGCTGTTCAGCAGCGAGGCGATGGCGGGCGCGGCGCGCGAGTCGATGCCGTTCGCGTCCCCGGAGCCGGTCGCCGACGACGCCCCGGCGCTGGATCGCCTCGCGGCTTTCCTCGGCAGGCCGGTCGCCCCGGAGGGCCTGTCCTCTCTCTGAGCCCGCAGGCGCCTCCGGTGCCGACCGCTCTCCGGGACCGCACGTCTTCCTGCGGTCGGTCCCGTTCTCCGAGGCGGGGCGGTGG
>NZ_JAELVF020000001.1:2482517-2546074 GCF_018101125.2 Streptomyces tardus
GGTGGTCCAGGTCGCCGAGCCACTGGATCAGGGTCTCGTTGACCTCCTCCGGGCGCTCCTGCTGGATCCAGTGGCCGCAGCCGTCGAGCAGACGGGACGCGGGGTGCAGGCCGGGCAGGGTGTGCGCGTGGGCCTCGATCGCCCGACCCATCCAGGTGGTCGAGGAGTCCAGGGCGCCACCGAGGAAGAGTGAGGGCTGGGTGATGGCCTCGCCGTTGAGGTCGGCGAGGTCTTCCCAGTCGCGGTCCATGTTGCGGTAGCGGGCAAGCGCGCCGCCGAAGCCGGTGCGTTCGAACTCGCCCGCGTAGTAGTCGAGTTCGGCCTCGGTCAGCCAGCTCGGCAGCCGGTTGTGCGGGAGGCGTTCGCGGATGGTGCCGCCTTCGCGGACGAAGAGCGGGTGCGGACCGTCCGGCGGCGGCATGGTCTCGGCGGAGAGGGCGGCGTAGATCCCGGCGAGCCAGCCGCGCACGTCGGGCTCGATCTCGGACTCGGCGCGGCCGGGCTGCTGGAAGTACGAGACGTAGAACTCGTCGCTGCCGGGCCCGCTGTCCTCGCGCATGCGGGCGAAGACGTCGCTGGGGCGCGGGCCGCCGGGCGGTGAGTAGGGAACGCTGAGCAGCCCCACGGCGCGGAAGACGTCCGGGTGCAGCAGCCCGGAGTGTGTCGCGATCGGCGAACCCCAGTCGTGGCCGACCACGACGGCGCTCTCCTCACCCAGCGCCCGCACGATGGCGACGTTGTCCTCCGCCAGTGACCGCAGCCCGTACGCGGCGATGTCCGCCGGGCGGGAGGAGCGCCCGTAGCCCCGTACGTCGACGGCCGCCGCGCGGTAGCCGGCGGCGGCGAGCGCGGGCAGCTGACGGCGCCAGGAGTACCAGGATTCCGGGAAGCCGTGGAGCAGCAACACCAGTGGCCCGGCGCCGAGTTCGGCGACATGGGCCCGGCCCGCGGGGGTGGGCACCAGTCGGTGGGTGACGTCCGAGGGCTGTACGACGGCAGTCGGGGTCATCGCGGTTCCTCCGGGACGGGCTGGGCGGACGGGGAGCGTACGGGCGGGCGGCGGGCGCGGTCGTGCCGGGGGAGCCGTCCCCGTCGGAGCCGTGCCGGGCGTGCCCGGTGGTGAGCGTACGGCGCGCGAGTGGACGGTGCGCGGCTGGACTGCGGCGGGAGAGGTGCGTGCTCGCGGCCGGTCGTCGGAGAGCGCGGCGAGCCGGGTTCAGTCTCCGGGCAGGGTGCGGACGTGGCCGGCCGGAAGCTTCGGCCACCAGTGGAACCAGCGGCGGTAGACCAGGGGTTCGCGGTCGGCGAGGAAACCGTCCAGGCGGCACGCCTCGGCGGCCAGGCCCTCCCAGTCGGCCTCGCTCAGCGGGTGGAAGGCGGTCACCTCGACGCCGTGCCCGGTGGGGCGCCAGACGCCGGCCGCCCTGCCGTCGACGAGCACCGTGGGCAGCTGGTCGCCGTTGACGCGGGTGATCACCCGCCGGTACTCGGGCGGTACGAGTCGGCTGCGGTCGGCATGGGCGAGCAGCACGTTGTCCCACATGCCCAACAGCCTTGGAGGCGCGGGGAGTTCACCGTCCGGGAGTTCGCCGTCCGGAACGTCGAAGAGTTCTTCGCCGCCGGGGCCTCGCCGGGTCACCAGCGCGTCTTCGAGCCCGGTCAGCACGCGCCGCACCCGCCGCCGCGGGACCGTCAGGAACTGTGCGGCGTCCGCCACGGACGCAGGGCCGTAGGCCCCGAGGTAGCGCAACAGCAGTGCGCCGAGCGCCTCGTCGCCCGCCGCCTCGTCGTCCGGGTCGGGACGTGCCGTGGAGGCGACGTAGGAGACGCTGCCCGCCGTACGGAAGTACCAGGGCTCGGCGGAGTCGGTGGTGCGCAGCAGCGGAGCGACCAGCCGCGCTGCCCACAGCGCCCCGCGCACCGCCTCGCTCGCCCGCTCGGAGTCGGCAGGGCCCGCGGTCCCGGCCGGAGGGTCGGCGGGGCCCTCGGTGAAGTGGGCGGAGAGCCACGTCTGCAACTCGGCGACAGTGCGCGGCTCGGCGAGATGGTCGAGCAACTGTGGGAGGAGCGCGTCGAGTTGGCCGGAGGTGACGCCGGAGGACCGGAAGCGTTCATGTCCGAGCCGAGCCCGCAGGGTGCCCTGCATCGCCTGGAGGAACACCGGGTGGTCCGCGCGGTGCACGACATGCAGCGTCATCCGCATCAGAGTCGCCCGTACCAGCGTGCCGCGCGCGAACAGCCCGTCCACGGCCTCCGGTTGGAGGTCGACGATCCGGTTCCACAGCGCGAGGTACGGGGATGCGGGCGCCTGGCCCTGGAGCCCGGCAAGCCGTACGACGGCCTCCTCGGGCTTCAACGCGACGCGTTGCAGCAGGAGTTGGCGGGCGAGCGTGGCCCGGTTGAGTTCGGCGGCGGTGAGCGCGCCGCGTTCCTTGGTCCTCGCCATCCCGGCCTTCTCCTCCTGGTGGTGGCCGCCCGCAGGACCGGCCGGCTGTCGCCCGAGCCAACCACAACCGGACGCGTGCGCGCGGCGGCGTCCGCCCCCGCCGTGGCCTCTGCGCACGCGGCTGCGTACGCCCGTGCCCACGTACGCAGCCGCGCCCGCGGTACACCCGTGTGCAGCCGCGCCCGCTCCCGTGCCCGCGGGCGCTGCCCGTGGGTCCGTGCGCCCGCGCTGCCCGTACGCCCGCGTACGCGCCTGCCCGTCGGGGCTCAGGCCGTGATGCGGGTGACGGTGCCGGTCTCCTGTGCGGTCCACAGTGCGCCGTCCGCGCCCACCGCGATGCCGTGCGGCTCGCTGGAGGGTGTCGGGAGCGCGTACGGGGTGGTGGCGCCGTTGGCGCGGAGGTGGGTGACGCGGTTGGCGCCCCACTCGGTGAACCAGCATTCGCCGGGGCCGGTCGAGACGATCGCGTGCGGTTTGGATGCGTCGTCGATGAGCGGGAACTCCTCGACCCGTCCGCCGGTCGTGACCCGTGCAATCTGACTGGCCGTCAACTCGACGCACCACAGGGCCTCGCCGTCGCAGGCGATGCCGACCGGTCCGGCGTCGGCGGTCGGCAGCGGGTGGAGTGCCACCTCGCCGGTGTCGGGGGCGAGCCGGCCGACGGCGTTCGCCCGGTTGAGGGTGAACCACAGGGCGCCGTCCGGGCCTTCGCAGATCATCGAGGGGAACCCGCCCGCGACGGGCAGCGCGTACTCGTCGACGGTGCCGTCCGCGGGGTCGAGCCGACCGACGCGGTCGGCGTTCATCATCGTGAACCAGAGCCCGCCGTCGGCGGCGGAGGTGATGCCGTACGGGCCGCAGTCCGGAGTCGGCAGCGAGTACGAGACGGCCTCGCCGTCGGTGGTGATCCGGCCGATGCGGTGGTCGCCGGACCTGGTGAACCAGAGCGCGCTGTCCGGCCCGGGGGTGATGATCATCGGCAGGCAGTCGGGGGCGCCGTCCAGGGCGTGGACGGTGGTTCGGGGCGGTCCTTCCCCGTCGGTCGAGAACCGGGCGATCTTCCCGGCGTGCACGAGTGTGATCCACAGCGCGCCGTCGGGCCCCGCGGTGAGCCCGTAGGGGCCGGCGCCCCTGTCGGCCACGGGGAACTCCTCGACGGTACGGGCGTCGGAGCTGTACACGGTGGGAACCTCCAGTCGCCGAGGAAGTGGTCTGCCTCGTCGGTCTTGTGCACGTGACCATGCCCAGCGGCCGACCGGAGCGCAACAGGGTTTGCGCGGAGCGAAACACCGGTCGGAACGGGCGCGGGTGTGGCCGGCGGCCGCCGCCGCGCCCCGGAGGCTGCCGCTGCAAGTCCGAGGCTTCGCCCGTCGCATCCGCCCACGGTGCGCGGATGCGGGCGCGTCGGCGGCCGGAGACGGATCAGCCCGTGCGGTCCGACGCCGCGGCGCGGGGTCCCGTGCCCGGGCGCCGGTGCGCGTACGTCCGGCGCGCACGCCGGGGCGCGGTGGTGCCGGCGGCCAGGTGCCGGCACCACCGCGCCCTGTGTCGTACGTACGCGCCGGCCCGTGCGTTCAGTCGCCGACCTGCGTGCGGCTCGGGTCGGCCGCCGGACTGCGCCCGGCCGGTCTGACGCGGGTCGGCCCCGAACGTCGGACGGCCCGCCGGTCGCGTCGTCCGACTCGGGGTCGGTGCGACGGCGCGCGGGCGGGCCGTTCGGCGGGCAGCCCGGGCAGTGAACCCGGACTGCGAGGGTTTCAGGCGTTGTGTCGCTTCTGAGTCTTTCGACTGCGACGCAGTGAGATCAGCAGGAAGTAGCCGACCCAGACGGCAACGAGGACGCCGAACAAGGCGTTGGAAACCCAGTCTTCAGCCATAAACGGACAAACACCCACCAGGGCCGGGGACATGTGCGACGACCCTGGGGTCGCGGTTGGCCGACTCTACCCACGCCCCGGCTCCGCTCTCGACCGTGGCGGGCGCAGCGTTATCGCCTCGTCATCTGGCGTGGACCCGCTGCGACGAACGTGCACCGCAACGTCACTCCGCGATGGCGTTTTGATGCTCTCTGAGGGTTCTGAGTGGACATGTGCATTTGTCGGAAATGAGCGGAAGGTTGGTCTCGGTGTGCTGTCGCGGCGCCCCGCTCGGTGCCGCGACCTGCGTGACTGTCCGAAACTCGACCCCGTCGCGGGCCGGCGTGGCCCCTCCGGCCTCTCCCCCGTTCCGCCGCGCACCCGCAATCAGCGTCGCTCCGGCGCGAGTTGGGCGGGGGTCGGTCGGGCGGTGGCCGCCTCCGCCCTCCCTGTGCAACTCGCGCACGCACCTTGACCCTCCGCGATCACCGCCTTAGGTTCAGACCAATCCCCCCGCTTCTCGCAGCCGGGCGTGCCGTAGCCCGGCGGAACGGAGTCTCATGCGCTCCAGCCTCCCCCCACGCCGTCCCGACGCCGTCGCGGACGCCGGGTCCGACACCGCCCGGCCGCACCGCCGCTCGCGAAGCCTCGGAGCGCTGCTCGGCGCCGCCGCGCTGCTGGCGGCCGGCACCTCGGCAGGGCTCGCAGCCGCAGCCGGTGCGGACACCCCCGCGACCGGCAAGCCGGCCGGGCCCGCCCCCGCCGCGGCGGAGGAGGGCACCGCGTTCGCCGAGCACGGCCGCCTGGAGGTCTGCGGCACCAAGCTCTGCGGCGAGGACGGCCGGCCCGTCCAGCTGCGCGGCATGAGTACGCACGGCACGCAGTGGTACTCCCAGTGCGTCACCGACGGTTCGCTCGACGCACTGGCCGACGACTGGGGCGCAGACGTCCTGCGGGTCTCCACCTATGTCCAGGAGGGCGGCTACGAGACCGACCCCGAGGGCTTCACCGACCTGGCCAGCCGCATCATCGACCAGGCCACCGAGCGTGGCATGTACGTGGTCGTCGACTGGCACCAGCTGACCCCCGGCGACCCGAACCACAACACCGAGCGCGCCAAGAAGTTCTTCACCGACATCACCGCGCGCCACGGCGACCAGAACAACCTGATCTACGAGATCGCCAACGAGCCCAACGGCGTCGGCTGGTCGGGAATCCGCTCCTACGCCGAAGAGGTCATCCCGGCGGTCCGCGCCGGCGACCCGGACGGCGTCGTACTGGTCGGCACCCGGGCCTGGTCCTCGCTCGGCCTGTCCGAGGGCGCGGACGAGCAGGAGATCGTCAACGACCCGGTCGACGCCGACAACATCATGTACACCTTCCACTTCTACGCCGCCTCCCACGGCGACTCCTACCTCTCCGCGCTCGACCGCGCCTCCGACCAACTCCCCATCTTCGTGACGGAGTTCGGCACCCAGGACCACGCCGGTGAGGACGCCAACGACTTCGACATGTCCCAGCGCTACCTGGACCTGATGGAGCAGAAGAACATCAGCTGGATCAACTGGAACTTCTCCGACGACCACCGCTCGGGCGCCGTCTTCAAGGAGGGCACCTGCAACGCGGGCGGCCCGTGGGCCGGTCCCGAGGTTCTGAAGGAAGCGGGCGTCTGGATCCGCGACCGGATGAGCTGACCCGGCGGCACGCCGCAGTCGGGATCGCACGCGTACGGGTCGTGCGAGCCCGTACCGGTCCGGGCCGTTCGCGCCTGTGCGAGCCGGCCGGCCGGACCTCTCAGGTCTCGATCAGCGGTGGTGTGTCCGGCGGTCCGTTCGCCAGCAGTTCGGCGAGCCGGGCCGGCAGATCGCGGGGGACGAGCAGCGCGTGGACGGCGCGCAGCTCGTCCCCCGTCCACCAACGGTGCTCGTGGATGCTCAGCCGCTCCTGCGTGCTGAAGCCCCCGGTGTCGATCTCGCAGCGCTCCGTACGCGCCAGGAAGTGCCGTTCGACGAACCGGTGCGGTACGCCGTTCCACGGCAACACCGGTTCCCTGCGCCAGAGTTCGGGACCGATCTCCACATCCGTCAGCCCGGTCTCCTCGCGCAGCTCGCGGGCCGCCGCCTCCTCGTAGCTCTCGCCCGGCTCCACCCCGCCGCCCGGCGGGAACCAGAGCACCTCCCCGGAGCGCTCGGAGATGCTCCGGAAGAGGAGCACCCGGTCCTGGGGGTCGAGCAGCACCACCCGCGCGGTGGGACGGTCCACCGGCACCGGCACCTGCTGCTCGCCGCCGCCCCGGCTGGTGGCGCTCGGGCCCGTCGGGTCCGGGGTCGTCGAGCCGGTGGCTGTCGCGCCCGTGTCGGGTCCGCTCGCGGGCGGGCCGTTCGGCGTCGAACCGTCCTGTGCACGAGGTGCGTTCATCGGGCCACCCTAGAGAACCCCGCGGGTGCCCCGACCCGGTCCGACGGGTCCGACGGGTCTGACGGGTCCGACGGGTCTGACCGGTCCGGCCCGTCCGCTCGGCTCGACCGGTCCGCTCACGGCCGCGGTCCGCCGCCCGCCGGGTGCGGCCCGGACGTCAGGACTTCAGCACGTCGAAGACCTCGCCGTCGGCGTCCCGGGCGGTGACGGTGTACCTGTCGACGCCCTCCTCCACCTCGGCGTTCACGTGGTAGACGCCCCAACCGGGCTTGCCGGGAAGGGAGTAGAGGTCCGCCGGGTACTCCTCGCCGCCGATCTTCACGGTGATGGTCAGCGGGCCCTCGTGGCGCCAGGCGCCCCACATCCGGCCGGTGGAACCCGTCGACGAGCCGCTCATGCTGTCCGGGCGGATGTTGTCGCCGATCGCGGGGCTGCGGCGCGCATCGAGTCGCTGGGCGAACTCCTCCTCGTCCATCTGCCCCGGCTCCAGCAGGTAGTTGTGGGTGCCGGTGGAGAGCAGCGCGAGGCGTCCGCCGCCGGGCACCGGGTACGCCTCGTCGGGCTGAACCACCGTCGGTGCGACGGGAGTCGGAGGCTTCGCGGTACCGCTGTCGGGACGGTCGGTGTCGGTGTCCCGTTCCTCCGGGCCACGGTCGTCACCGTCACCGTCGTCGGCGGTGGAGGTGGCGGACGGCGGGGCCGGTTCGGAGGTGAGCAGCCGCGGGCCCGCGGTGAGGGCCAGGGCGATCGTGACGACGCCGAACACGGCCCCGCCCGCCGCTGCCCGGCGCCGTGCCCGCCGCGACCTGCCGCGCCGCAGGACCGCCTCCACCGGAGGACTTCCCGCACGGACGCCGTCCGCCTCGTCGCGCAACGCCGTACCGAGCGCGTCGAGTTCGGACCTGTTCGCCCGACCTTCCTCTTCCATGACGTGCTCCTCCGTTCCGTCCCGCCACCCTCGTGCGGTGCCGTGCCCGTGCGCGTCCCGCCGACTGTGCGCGTCCCGTCGCGCCCGCGCGTCGCCGGTTCCGTGCGCGCCCTCGTGCCTCCGGGCCGTCACGGCTGCCCCGCCGCTGTCATGGCCGGCAGCTCCCGCCGCAGCCGGGCGAGCGCCTTGGCGGTCTGGCTCCGTACGGTGCCGACGTGCGTGCCCAGCAGCGCCGCCACCTCGCTCTCGCTGCGGTCCTCCAGATAGCGCAGCACCACCGTTGCCCGTTGGCGCGGCGGCAGTTGCCGCAGCGCCGCCAACACCACGCCGCGCTCGGCGAGTTGATCGGTGCTGTCCGGGCCGGCGGTGTCCGGCAGGAAGTGGGTGAGCCATTCGCGCAGCCGGAGCCGGCGCAGTCTGTCGATGTTCGTGTTGATCATGATGCGCCAGACATAGGCGTCCGGGTCCTGCGACTCCCGCACCCGCGACCACCGGGTGTACGCCTTGACCAGCGCCGTCTGCACCAGGTCCTCCGCGTCCTGGTGGTGCCCGGTGAGCAGGTACGCGGTGCGCACCATTCGCGGCCAGCGGCTGGTGACGAACGACCGGAAGTCGTCCTCCGTGTCTGTCTTCACCCTTGCGCAACTCCACACTTCGGACGTCCGGTCCGTGACTTCGGCACTTCGCGGGCGCCGCTGGGCGCCCGTACGGCGGGGGAGTCGGACACGCCCCGGTTCCGTGCCCGACTCCCCTGCCCCGTCTGCTACTTCACGCCGCCCACGGACGTGTGGTGGTGCCGGGAGAACACCTTGCCGTCGGCGTCCTTGGCGACCACGTCGAAGCTCTCCAGGCCCTCGATGCCGGAGGCGTCCAGGTGGAAGGTGCCCCAGCCCGGTTTGCCCGGCAGCTGCACCAGCTGCGCCGCGTAGCCGATCCCGTCCTCGGTGTACACCGTGATCTCCATCGGTGCCTCGGCCAACCGCCAGGCTCCCGCGATGAGTCGGACCTGGCCCTGCTCACTGCTCACGTGCAGGCTGGTGCTGTCGGGGCGGATGTCGTCGCCGATCTGCTGCTTGGCTCTCTCGACGCTCTCCTCGAACTGCTCGGGGGAGGAGAGGACATAGTTCTGCCGGCCCTCCGGAAGCAGTCCGAGCTGCCAGTCGTCGGCGATGTCCAGCGCCTCGTACGGCTCCAGCTCGATCACCTCCAGCCCGCCGCGCACCGAGGCCGCTCCCTCGGCCTCCGCAGGGCCGGCCTCGATTCCGGCGCGTTCGGTCGGGTGGCCGTGGAGCTGGGCGGCGGTGGCCGGGGCGGCTGCGGCGAGCAGCAGCGCGGCGACGGCCGCGGCGGCTGCCGCTCCTCGGACGGCGTGCCGACGGGTGTGGACGAGACGGTGCTCGGTCATGTGCGGACTCCCTGAAGAGGTGGTGGCCAGTGGTTCACCCTTCAGACGTCGCCGACTCCCGCTGTCTATGCCCGCGTTCGCGAAATTCTCGCCAACTCCGTTTCGCGGCGCGTGCCCTCGTAATGCCCTCGTGCCCGAACTCGCCGACATCACCTGCCCGCCGCTGCCGCCCGTCGAGCGGTCGACGCCGGGGTCCGGGGGCGTGGGCGGAGGTCAGCCCGGTTTGGCGACGGTGAGCAGGACGACCGAGTCCTCCAGCGCCTCCAGGCTGTGCCGCTCGCGCGGGACGACCAGCAGATCGCGTGCGACCCCTTCCCAGGCGGCCGACTTGCCGCGCAGCCGTACGCGACCCCGCAGCACCAGCAGCGTGGCCTCGCCCGGACTCTCGTGCTCGGTCAGTTCGCGGCCCTCCAGCAGGGCGATCAGAGTCTGCCGCAGTACGTGCTCGTGGCCGCCGTAGACCGTCTTCGCGCTGCGCCCGGAGTCGGCCGCGCCCGCGTCCGCGAGCAGTTCCCTGCCCTGTGCCTCCAGCGAGAACTTCTCCATCCTCCGAGTGTGCGAGCGCCCGGGCCGCGGCGCGAGTCGGAGCCGAACCCGTGCCGGGCCCGCCGCCCGCCGCCGGCCGATGGTCCGACCTGCGGCTCCGGTGTCAGTGGGGCGTGGCAGGGTCGGCGACATGCTGGAGATCACGGTGGACACCGAGCGCGGGGAGCGGCTGGAGCATGTCTCCGCCGAGGAGTTGGGTCGGCTGGTCCGGCGGATCGGCGCGCGTGCGGACCGCTTCCTGGTGCTCGGCCGCGCTCCGGAGCAGGCCGGGGTGTTCGCCCAGCTCTGGCACGAGTCCGGTGGCGACTACAGGCTGGAGCACCGCGAGGGCACGGCCGGCCGCCACTTCCGTACCTCGGTGGACCGCCCGGAGCCGGTGGTCGCCGCCCTGGGGGGCTGGGCGCGCCGCTCACCGGGATGGGACACCGGGCTGGAGTGGACGCCCCTCGACGCGGACGCCACCGAGGTCCGCGGCCCCGAGTGCCCCGACGGCGTTCCCGCAACGCTCGACGTTCCCGCAACGCTCGACGACCCCGCAGCGCTTGACGATCTCTCCGCTTTCGACGAGCTCGACGCCGAGGAGCGCGAGGAGTTGGAGGAGCGCATCCGGGAGGCGCTGCTCGCGGGCTATGCGGACCGGGAGGACCTGCTGGAGCTCGTCGAGGAGCATCTGGAGGAGGAGATCGACGGCTCGCTGCCGGAGGGCGCGGCACAAGCGCTGGTCGAGCGCAGATGGCAGGAGCGGCTCGCCGAGCAGGCCGGTTGGCGGGGCGAGACGGACCCCGAGCGGCTCACCCGTGCGTTCGTCGCTCTGGAGGCTGCGGGCATCACCGCCCGGGAGCACTTCACCTGCTGCCGCACCTGCGGGAACGCCGAGATAGGCGCCGAACGCGCCCCCGGCAGCCCGGGGTTCGTCTACTTCCACACCCAGTCCACCGAGCGCGCGGCGGGCGGTGGCGGGCTGACGCTCCACTACGGCGGCTTCGACGGCTCGGAGAGCACCACCGTCGCCGTCGGCCGGGAGGTTGTCGCCGCGACGCAGTCGGTCGGCCTCACCAGCGACTGGGACGGCAGCCCGGACCGGGCCATCCTTCTCTCGCCCCTGGAGTGGCGCCGTCGACTGGAGGCGTGAGCCCGAAGCGGGAGCGGCCCGGCTGCTCCCCGCCGCCCCCGCCGTCCCGCGTGGGCTCCGAAACCCCGCCGTCGGCGGTGGCCCGGCGTGTGCCGTGGCCCGGCGTGTGCGGTGCCGTGCGTCCGGCGGGGTGGCCCGCTGTGTGCGACGGACCCTCGTTGACATCCGGCGACCTCTGCGGCCCGAGCGACCTCTGTGACCCGTCCTACAGCGGGCGGCGCCTCGGGCGCGGAATAGGGATGCCGCACCCGGTGGTTGGCCCGGTGTAGTCGCGCGCCCGGGAAGTGCCTGTGCCGCGCGCCAGGGCGCACCAGCGGAAAGGAAGGCCAGATGGCCGGCACCGACGACAGGAACAGCAGCGACGCCCCTCGCGGAGCCGAGGAGCGGGGAGCGGGCGGGGAGTCCGCGCGCGGGCCCGCCCAGGGCGAGGACCGGGTGCGGGGCACCGCACACGGCAGCGCCCCGGTGCCGCTCTCCGTGCTGGACCTGGCCACCGTGGGCGCCGGCAGCACCGCGAGCGAGGCGCTGCGCACCTCGGTCGACCTCGCCAGGCTCGCCGAGCGGCGCGGCTTCACCCGCTACTGGGTCGCCGAGCACCACTCGATGCCGGGTATCGCCAGCAGTTCACCCGCGGTGATCCTGGGGCACCTCGCCGCGCACACCACCAGGATCCGGCTGGGCTCCGGCGGGGTCATGCTGCCCAACCACGCGCCGCTGGTGATCGCCGAGCAGTTCGGGACGCTGGAGGCGTACGCGCCGGGCCGGATCGACCTCGGGCTCGGCCGGGCACCGGGCACGGACGGAGCGACCGCCGCCGCGCTGCGCCGCACCGAGCGGCTGCGCGAGGGCGCGGAGGACTTTCCGCAGCAGCTCGCCGAGTTGACGCGCTTCCTCGACGACGACTTCCCCTCCGGCCACCGCTACCACCGCATCCACGCCGTTCCGGGGCCGGTGCAGGGCACCTCGCCCGGCGGGGTGCAGTCGTCCGACCGGCCGCAGATCTGGCTGCTGGGGTCCAGCGGTTTCAGCGCGCAGCTCGCCGGTTCGCTGGGGCTGCCGTTCTCCTTCGCCCACCACTTCTCCGCGCAGAACACCGTCCCGGCGCTCGATCTCTACCGGGAGTCCTTCCGTCCGTCGGCGATTCTCGACCGGCCGTACGCGAAGATCGGTGTCGCGACCCTCGCGGCCGAGGACGAGCGGGAGGCCAGGCGCCAGGTGATGACCGGAATGCTCTCCATGATCCGGCTCCGCCGGGGCAACCCGGGTCTGGTGCCGACCCCCGAGGAGGCCGAGTCCCATCCCTACACCGATGGTGAACTCGCTTATGCCGAAGCCTGGTTGGGCAATGTCGTGCACGGCACGCCGGACCGTGTCCGGGAGGGGCTGGACGAGCTGGTCAAGCGCACCGGCGCCGACGAGCTGATGCTCACGGTCAACGCCCACAGCGCCTACGCCCGGCTGCGTTCCTACGAGTTGATCGCCGACGCCTACGGCCTGCCCCAGCTCCCCACCGCCCCCTGACCGGAACGGCCCCGTCGCCCGGCCCCGGGGCCGGGCGTCCGTCGCGGGGAGCCGTACGTCCGTCGCGGCGGCCGGGCGGCCGGGCGGCCGGGCGGCCGGGCGGCCGGGTGTACGGGCGTACGGCGTTGCGGCTCAGCCGGGCGAATGCTCGCCGCCCGGTGTCTCCGGCGTCGTCGGGAGGTCGGTGACGAGCGGGGTCCACTCCGCGCCCGGCTCGTTCACCCGTCGCAGCTCGGCGATGCTGCCGAGCCAACCCGCCTCGTGCTGGGCGGTGCTGTCCCCTTCCTCGTCCCCGTAACCGCTCTGCACGAAGGTGAGACGGGTCCTGCCCCGCGTGGGGACGCGGAGGCCGAGGACGGGCCGGGGCGTTCGGGACGGTCCGTGGCTACGCTGACGGCGTGACGTGGGAGAGCGGCGAGGGGGAGACCGAGCAGGCGGTGTGGCGGGCAGCGGTGGCGCTGCTGCCCGGGGCCGAGGCGGCGGCCGAGGAGTGGGCAGCCATCGGCGAGCAGGAGGCGGCCATCGAGGCCGCGATCTGCGGGCTGTGCGCGCACGGCGTCGCGATCGGCGGGGAGTTGCGGGCCGGTCTCTCGGTGGTAGCCGAACTCTGGGGCTGCCGACAGGCGTTGGCGGACCGGCTGAACCGGTGCACGGACGCGGCGGACGACGTTTCGACCCTTCGGGTGATGCCGCCGGGCGAAGCCGAATCGCCGGCGATCGAGGAGTGCGTCGTACAACAGGCCGCTGTGGGCGGGGAGTTGGCGGAGGCGCCGGCGCCGGGCACGGCCGTGGTGCCGTGGATCGTGTGCGAGGAACGCGGCTGGGAGCTCGACCGGTTGCACGTCTGCGAACCGTGGGGCGAGCTCTCCTTCCGCGCCACCGGGTATCTGCTCCGCCGATCCGCGGAGCCCGAACAGGAGCTGTTCCACGGCCCGTTGGACGCGTGGAGCGCGCTGCTCGCACTGCGGGAACGTTGAGCCGTCCGTCTGCCCGGCTGCCCGCCCGTCCGCCCGCCTGCCCCGTGACTCCTGACGTGCCGCCCCGTCCGCCCCGTGACTCCTGAGGTGCCCGCCCGCGGGCGGACGGGGCCGTTCAGCGCTTCCGGGCAGCTCCGCCTCCGCCGCCGTCCGAGCCGTCCCGGTCGTCGGTCCCCTCGGTCCCCTCGGTCCCCTCGGTCCCGTCTGTCCCGCTGTCGTGCCCGCCGCTGCCGTGCGGGTCTTCGGTGTGGCGGAAGGACGGTTCCGGTTCGGCGTGTGCGGCGCGGCGGATGTGGTCGGCGAGCGCGTCGACCGTCGTCGAGACGGACGTCGAGGCCCGCGTCGGGGTGCCCGCGTTGGCGTGCGGCGGAGCGGAGATCCCACGTGCGAGCAGATGGGTGCGACGTGCCCACGGCTCACGCAACTCGCAGATGTCCAGGGGCAGATCGGACCCGACGGTGCGTCGCGGTACGACGGCCAGGCCCACTCCCGCCAGTACGAGTGAGACCACCGCGCCCAGCCCCGCGACCGTGGTGCGGTAGCGGGGCGCCACGGCGTGCGGCTCCAGATGGGCCTCGATCCAGCGGCGCAGTGACGACTCGGGGTTGAGGCCCACCAGGGGATGCTCGGCGACCTCGTCGTTGGTGAGCGCCGAGCGCCCGGCCAGGGGCCCGCCGCGGCGGCCGATGACCACCAGCGAGTCGTCCCCCAGGATCTCCAGGGGGACGGCGCCCTCCCGCACCTCGTCGTCCAGCACGATCCCGAGGTCGACCCCGCCCTCGGCGAGGCGGCGCATCGTGTGCGGCGTGCGGCTCTCCGAGGCGGTGACATCCACGTCCGGATGCTCCCGGAGGAACGAGGCCAGCGCCCGGGGGACGAGCCGGTGCATCGCCGAACCCCCGGCCAGCAGGGTCAGCGGAGCGGTCGACGGCCGTACGTAGCCGGCCACCGCGCTCTCCAACTCCGCCGTGCGATCCAGCACTTCGCGTGCGTAGCGGACCAGGGTCGAACCGGCGGGTGTGGGGCGTACGCCGCGCCTGCCGCGCACCAGCAGCTCGACCCCGGCGTGCCGTTCCAGCGCGCGCATCCGGGCGCTGGCCGACGGCAGGCTCAACCGCATCCGCCGCGCGCCCGCGGTGATGGACCCCTCGGTGACGGTGTGCAGGAACAGCCGCAGATCGTCCAGGTCGTACCGCATCGGTCAGCCTCTCCCAGGTCCGCACCGCCGGTGCTGTCCCGGCCGCCGTGTACGGGCCGTCTCCGGCGCTGTTGCCGGCTCTTGCGGCCGGTAAGCCTCTGCTCCAGCCTAAGGCTGAGTTCGGGGATTGCGCATTGTGCGGCTCCGCTCCGCAGGGTGATCCTCGGAGAGTGGATGTCACGGTTGCGGTCCTGCTCGCGGGCCTTCTTTCCGGTGCGCTGAACGCGGTTGGCGGCGGCGGCACCTTTGTCGCGCTGCCCGCGCTGGTCGCCTTCGGCGTGCCGCCGGTGGAGGCGAACATCGTCTCGCGGATCGCCCTGACGCCGGGAGCCTGTGCCTCCGCCTTCGTCAGCCGCCGCGAGGCCGGGATTGGCGCGGCGGTCTCGACCCGCTCCCTGACCGTCACGAGTGTGCTCGGCGGGGCGGTCGGTGCGGTGTTGCTGCTGACCCTCCCCTCGGCGTCCTTCGAGGCGGCCGTGCCGTGGCTGCTGGCGTTCGCCACGCTGCTGCTCGCGCTCGGCAACCGCTTGCCCCGGATGCTCCGCGCGCTCGCCGGTCGGCCCGTCCGCATGAGCCAACCCGCCGTGCGCGCGGCACAGTTCGTCCTCGGTGTCTACGGCGGATACTTCGGCGGAGCCGTAGGCATCCTGATGCTGTCGCTGTGGAGCGTGGGGCTGGGGATCGACGCTGCCACCGGCAATCCGACGCGCATCGTGCAGCTCGCCGCGATGTACCTGAGTGCGTCGGCGCTCTTCCTGCTCGCCTTCGGTGTCCAGGGCAGTCCGACGCTGCTGCTCGCCCTGCTGGTGGGCGCCGTCGTCGGCGGGCACGGGGGCGCGCACCTCGCCCGCCGCCTCCCGGCCGCGCTCCTGCGCCGCACCGTGCTGGTGATCGCCGCGACCACCACCGTCCTGTACTTCCTCGCCCGCTGACCCGCTGACCCGCTGACCCGCTGACCCGCGCCGCCGGGTTCCGCCGCCTGTTCGGCCCGACGGATCCGCCCGCGTCCGCTCGGCGAACCGGGCGGAGGCCACCATCGCGAAGGAGAAGGCACATGGACACCACTCCGCCGACCACTCCCCGAGCGCTGCTCTCCTTCGCCCTGCGTGCCTGGATGCTGGTCGCGCTGTTCTGGCTCGCGGATGCCGAACTCCCCGCCGTGTGCTGCGGGTTCGCCGCCCTCTGGCTCACGTTCTCCGCCTTCCGCGGACCGCGCGTCTGAGCGGCGATCCCGGTGCGGCACGCAGCGCGGTTCGGGTGCCGTGAGCGTGCGCGCCGACGGGCTTCGGCGCCGCGAAAAGCAGTCGCGGGTGGCTCGGGCGGTCGCTAGCCTCCCCGGGCGGCTGCCGAGGGCGTGGCCGCGGAAGGAGTGCAACCGTGGGAATGAAGGACCTACGGCCCGAGCGACTGCGCCTGATGCTCGACCAGTTCGATCGGGCCAGGGAGATGGCCGAGGTGCGGTTGACCGGTCTCGGCGACGACGAGTACCTGTGGGAGCCGGTGCCCGGCTGCTGGTCCGTGCGCCCCCGTGCCCAGGCGCGCACCCCCTGCGCGTTCGGACCGGGCGAGTGGCTGCTGGACCGGGAGGTGCCGGACATCCCCGGGAGCGAGTACCAGGAGGTCGCCCGGCAGGCCGAGAGCGGGATGAGCGTCGAGAAGATCGCGCAGGACTGGAGCGTGAGCGTCGAACGCGTCCGCGAGGTCCTCCGCCACACCGGCCCGGTGGAACCCGATGTCGCGCCGTTGACCACCATCGCCTGGCGGCTTGGGCATCTGCACGTCCAGTTCGAGGGCGGCTGGGAGTGGACCTTCGGCGAACGGCGCAGGGATCCGCGGCTGATGGTCGACTTCACCCCCGACGCCTTTCTGGCCGTCGCGCGCTTCCGGGCGTCCGTCGACCGCTGGCGGGCCGCCGCCGAGAGCGTCACCGACGAGCAGTTGGACACCGTCGGCTTCTCCCGGTACCCGTACGCCTCCGACGCCGACGAGCGCTATGTCGACGTCCTGTGGGGCGTCAATCTCGAACTCATCCACCACATGGCCGAGATCGCGCTTCTTCGCGACCTCTGGCGTGCACGCCGGTAGCCCGCCCCGTCCCGCCTCCGCGCGGCTGACGCACCGCGCGGACAGAGCAGGGGCGTGCCGAGGGACACAGCGTGTGCGCCGGGGGCTCCGTGCCCTCCGGGGCCCGTGACTCGCGGGTCGTCAGCCGTCGCCCCACTGCTGCCGCAGGCCTGGGGTGTCCAGGTCCTCCTGCACGACATCGGCGGCGAACAGGGTGGCGGCGAAGTCCGGTGGGTTCTCCGGGGGATGCTCGGTGGCGTCGATGATCCGTGTGCTGCGCTCGTAGGGGCGGCCGACGATGCCGCGCACTTCGATGACGACCTCCGCCCACACCCCGCGCGCGTCCTCGCGCAGCTCGAAGGTGCGCAGCGTGCCGAGGTCACCGGCGCGCAGTGCGAACCGGATCTGTCCCTGCGCGACCTTCTGGAAAACGGCCAGGTAGTAGGCGTACCGCTCGGTCAGCGACATGCAGTTTCCTCCGCGCTCTTCCCCGTTGACGCCCTCGCACCGATGGGCCCGGAGACGGCGAGGATGCGACGGATTGAACCCGGCACATCGGACGGTGTCCAGAGGGCCTGCGCCCGGCAATGGCACCGCGTGCCGCGTCACCTGCGTCGATCGGCCACCGGATCCGCACCTCGCCGCGAACGGCTCGACGGCTCATACGGCCTCCGCGGTGCGCGATCCCGCCGAATCGCAGCCGAGGACGCAGCCCGCCGAACCCCCGCTGAGCACTCCGGGGCCCAACCAGCCCTGAACACAGGGTAGTTGACCTGCCCCTCTGGTCCCGCGAGGTCCGAACACCAGCACCTAAGCCGGGAGGCCGCGACGGCTCCGCTCCGCGGTGTAGAAGCGGTGGTGCACCTCTTCCGGGTCGGGGTCGGGGGTGAGCAGCTCCAGGTCCTCCGTCGAGGACCCCGGCACGGATATGCCGAGCGCCGCGAGCTGCGCGGCCAGACCGCGGTAGGTCTCGTCGTCGTCATGGGCGATCTCGTCGAGGCACGCCTCGACGAAGCTCCGCCCGGCAAGCGTCCGGTACGAGCCCTCCGAGTCGATCATGACGATCGGCACGGGCGACCCCGGCGACTGGTCGGGGTGGTGCCAGTAGCCGATGCAGCCGCTGTTGTCGTCGAGGGCGACGACACTGACATACGCGGCCATCTGCTCGAACGCGGCGCAGTTGGCCATGATGTCGGCGCTGGCGCGGTCCTGCTCGGTCAGATGGCTGACGTCCGTCAGAGGGTGCTGCGCGTCCGGCTCCAGGAGCGTGATGCCGTACTCCTCCAGCGGATGCCGTCCGCCCTGCTGCCGCGCCGTGCCGAGGGCCCGCAGATCGCTCGGCACCTCCCGCCCGCCGAGCCGCTCGCGGGCGAACCGCTGCCACCACTCCTCGGTCACGACCATTCCTCCACCCGCCCCCGGCGACGGGAGACCCGCCGCCGACCGTTGTTCCTCCGAGGCTAGGACCCGGCACTGACAACCGGCCGCGCTCCGGCCCCACCCGGCCCGCCGTTCCCACCCCCGGGGGCCGGGCGGGCCGACTGGGGGAGGATCGGCGGCATGGCAGACGGTGAAGCGATGGACGCGGGTCGACGGTTGAGGATCGCCGTGCTCGGCGCCGGCAGCGTGGGGTGCCAACTCGGCGGCCGGCTCGCGCCGCACGCCGAGGTGACGCTGATCGGAAGGGCCGCCGCGATGGCCGTGCTCGACGAGAAGGGGCTGCGGCTGACCGGTGGCGGGCAGCCGGAGACGCTGGTGGAGCCGGGCGGCGTACGCACCGCGGCCGGCCCCGAGGCGGTCGCGGGCGCCGACTGTGTGCTGGTGACCGTGAAGTCGGCCGGTACGGAGGCTGCGGCGCGCGAGCTGGCGCCGCATCTGAGCGACGGCACGGTCGTCGTCAGCTTCCAGAACGGGCTGCGGAACGCGGAGACGCTGCGGTCGGTTCTGGGCGCCGAGCGGACGGTCGTGGCGGGGATGGTCCCGTACAACATCGTGCAGACCGAGCCCGGCACGTACCACCAGGGCTCGGGCGGGGAGTTGCTTCTCGACGCCGGGCCCGAGGCGGCGCCGCTGGCGGCGGTGCTGCGCCGGGCCGGGCTGCCGGCGCAGCAGCACCCCGACATGCGCGGGGTGCAGTACGCCAAGCTGCTGATGAACCTCAACAACGCGCTCAACGCGCTCTCCGGGCTGCCGCTGCGCGAGCAGCTCGGACAGCGGGACCACCGCCGTTGCCTGGCCGTCCTCCAGCGCGAGGCGCTGGCCGCCTACCGGGCCGCGGGCATCCGCCCGGCTCGACTCGGGCTCGTCGCACCGCGGTTGACGCCCACCCTGCTCGGGCTGCCGGACGGAGTCTTCCGGCGGGTCGCCGCCTCCGCGCTCGCCATCGACGAGCAGGCCCGCAGCTCCATGTGGGAGGACCTTCAGCGCGGCCGGACGACCGAGATCGACAGCCTCCAGGGGGAGATCGTCACGCTCGCGGCCCGCCACGGGCAGCGCGCCACCGCCAACGAACGCCTCATCGCCCTGGTCCGCGAGGCCGAGAGCGGCGACGGTCGCACCCGAACGGGCGCCGAACTGCTCGCCGAACTCACGCGCTGAGCAGGCTGGTTGGGCAGGCGGGTCGTGCCCGTACGGCCGTCGGGTGTGCTCCGGCGGCCGGCTGTCCGGGCCGCGCGGAGCCGCCGGTTCCTGCGCCGGGCGTCCAGCGGCGAGGGTGCGGTGACGGGCGCCAACTGCGGTGTGCGGACGCTCCGTTCACCGGTTGTGCTGCGCCAGCAGTGAGCGGAAGCTGCGCGGCGGACGGCCGGTGAGCCGCTGGACGGTGTCGCTCACCCGGTCCTCGGCTCCTGCCGCGATGGCCAGGTCCAGACGGGCGAGCACCTCGGCGTACTCCCTCGGCATCGTGGCCGCGAGCCGTTCGGCCAGCTGCGTCTCGGACAGTCTCAGGTGGGTCACCCGCGAGCCGGTCAACTCCGTGAACAGTGAAGCGAGTTCGTCGTGGCTGAGCGCCTCGGGCCCGGTGATGACGAACTCGTCGGCCGGGGCCGCCTCCGTGCACAGGGTGTGGACGGCGACCGCGGCGATGTCGTCCGCGTCGACGAAGCCCACCCGGCCGTCGCCGGTCGCCGTGCGGATGACGCCCTCCTCGCGGATGCTCACCGCGTGCGGGTGCGGGGCGTGCAGGAAGTTCTGCATGAACCACGAGGGTCGCAGCGCCGCCCACTCCTCGAAGAACTCCGGCAGAGCCAGGTGGATCTGCCCCAGCGCGGGGCCGCCCGAGGGGATCGCGGAGGAGCTGAGCAGCACCGCGCGGCGCACACCCCGCTCTCGCGCGCCCTGCGCAGGAACGGCCGTACGACGGCGGCCGGTTCGGGGTCGCCGGTGGGGGCGACGAGGTAGATCCGGTCGACGCCGTCGAGGGCAGCCGGGTGGGTGTCGGGGTCGTACCAGTCGAAGACCGCGCTCTCGGCGCCCGCGACAGGCGTCCCCCGGCGGGTCGCGGCGCGTACCCGCACGCCCGCCGCCGCCAAGCCTGCGACCACGCGCGAGCCGGTGGTGCCCGAGGCGCCGGTGACCAGCACGGTGCCGGCTGCGGACGCGCACGGGTCGGCAGTGGGCGAGCAGGTGGAGGACGGGTCGGCTGCGGACGGGTCGGTCCGGTGCGGTCCGGAGGGGTCGGGAGTGGACGGTGTGGGCATGGGCGGGCCCTTCTCGTAGAATCCGGACTGTAGGTCCGCTTTAAAGA
Source organism: Streptomyces tardus (assembly GCF_018101125.2). Taxonomy (GTDB): domain Bacteria; phylum Actinomycetota; class Actinomycetes; order Streptomycetales; family Streptomycetaceae; genus Streptomyces; species Streptomyces tardus. The sequence continues at coordinate 2,502,754 of NZ_JAELVF020000001.1, forward strand.
TACGGACCAGTGGTCCGCTTTGCAAGAGGGAGAGCCCGTGCCCGAGCCCAGGTCCCGCAGGGACGCCGTACGCAACCGGGAGGCCGTGTTCGCCGCTGCCGACGCCCTGTTCGCGGAAGGCGGCAGCCCCGAGGACGTCACCATGGCCGGCATCGCGGCGGCGGCGGGTGTCGGCAAGGGAACTCTCTTCCGCGCCTTCGGCGACCGGGCGGGACTGCTCCGTGCGCTCTACGGTGCGCGGCTCGAACCGCTCAGGGAGGCCGTCGAGACCGGCCCGCCCCCGCTCGGACCCGGAACCCCGCCCCGCGAACGCGTCCGCGCACTGCTGGACGCCGCGCTCTGCTTCAAGGTCGACAACCGTCATCTCGCCCTGGCGCTGGAGGAGTCCGGCGGCGCGAGCCCGTACGCGGCGGACCACTACCGGAGTTGGCACGGCCTGCTGAAGTCCGTGCTCGAACAGTTGCCGGGGTGGGCCGGGAGCGGCCACGCCTCGTTCACCGCGCACGCCCTGCTCGCCGCGGTGCGGGCGGATCTCGTCGAGCGCCTGGTCGGTGAGGACGGCGTACCGCGCGAGGAGCTCCGTGCCCAACTGGGCGCCCACGTAGCGCGGTTGCTGGACGGGGCGGCGGACACCCGGCCGGCGCACGACTGAACGACGCGCCACCGGGCGCCCAATGCCTGGCGTCGCCCCGGCCCCGCGCCCGGTGCCGCGTGGCGTCGGGGTCGCGCGGCCCCGCCGGCCCCGCGTCGGTCCTGTGTTCGGCCGGTCCCGCGGCGGCCCCGCGTGCCGCCGGGCCCTGCGCCGGCCCCGCGTATCGCCGGGATCGTGCCGCGGCCTGCTGTGCAACTGCCCCTCACGCGCGGCAAGTTGCCGCGACTGTCGGGCAACGGGTCGGAGTGCCTGTCCGGTTGGGTGAACAGCGACCCCGGCGCACTCTCTGTTCCGGGCTTGCTCTTCCGGCCAATCTAGAAAATACTTCTAGATCGGGGATGGGGAGGTGCTCGGCACCGGCCTCGGCGTTGCATGGGGGGCGTCGAGGCCGCAGGCGTCGTGACTCCGGCTGGGGAGACCGGAGTACGGCGAGGTCGGGGCGTGCGGCCCGGGGCGCGGGGGCGCCCGGGCAGGCGGTGGGGACCGCCGAGCGCCGCGGACCTCGTGCCGGCCGAACACACCCCGCCGGCCCGCGCCTCGGGGAGACGGGCGCGGGCCGGGGCGCGAGGTTCGCCCCGCCCACCGTCGGATGCCGTACCACCTGCCCGCCGTGCCCGGCCCGCTTGCCGATACGTGCGTACCGTCCGCCTGACGCGCCCGTACAGTCCGCCCTGACGGAGCCCGTGCCGTCCGCCCTGACGTGCTTGCCCGTACGCGGCCCCCGTCCTGCCGCGCCTGCAGCCGCGCGCCCGCCCACGCCCCGTCGGGGGGTGGACAGCCGCGCGGCGTACGTCAGTTGGAGCGCAGGACGGTCGGGAGCCGGTCCAGTGCGGTGGGGAGCTCGACGGCGGCCAGGCCACCGCCCTGGGCGACGTCCGGGCTGCCGCCGCCGCGTCCGGAGAGCAGCGCCCTGACGAGGGTGGCGGCCGAGGTGCCGGCGTCCTTGGCGGCGCGGTTGACCGCGACGACGATGACGCCCTTGCCCTCCGCCTCCGCACCGATCGCGGCGACGGCGGGGGTACGGGCGTCGAGCCGGTCCCGCACCGCGAGGGCGAGTTCGCGGGCGGTGCCGCCGTCGCCCTCCAGGGTGCCGGTGACGACGAGGGTGCCGCCGATGTCCTTTGCCGCGGCGGCCAGTTCGGCCGCCCGGCCGACAGCCTCCTTGCGGCGCAGCTCCGCCGACTGCCGGTCGGCGGCCTTCAGCCGGTCCAGGAGTCCGGCGACACGGTCCGGCAACTGGTCCTTGGGGGCCTGGAGTTGCTCGGCGATACGGGCGACCAGATCGCGTTCGCGGGCGAGGTAGCCGAAGCCCTCGACGCCGACGGCCGCCTCCACGCGGCGCATTCCCGCGCCGACCGAGGATTCGCCGGTGAGCGCGACGACGCCGACCTGGGACGAGTGCTCGACGTGGGTGCCGCCGCACAGCTCGCGGGACCAGGGGCCGCCGATCTCCACGACGCGCACCTTTTCGCCGTAGGTCTCGCCGAAGAGGGCGAGCGCGCCGATCTCCTTGGCCTCGGCCAGAGTCATCCAGCTCGCCGAGACCGGCAGGTCGTGGCGGAGCGCGCGGTTGGCGGCCTCCTCGACCTCGGAGCGCACGGTGGTGCCGAGCGCGCCGCGCCAGGGGAAGTCCAGGCGGAGATAGCCCGGTCGGTTGTAGGAGCCGGCCTGGAGCGCGGCCGGGCCGAGGATCTGCCGGAGCGCGGCGTGCAGCACGTGGGTGCCGGAGTGTGCCTGCCGGGCGCCGAGCCGCCACTCGGCGTCGACGGCCGCCCGTACGGTGTCGCCGGTCGCCAGCTCGCCCGCGGTGACCCGGACCTGGTGCACCACCAGCCCGGGCAACGGCCGCTGTACGTCGAGGACTTCGGCCTCGGCGGAGCTGCCGGTCAGTCGGCCCGCATCGCTCTCCTGACCGCCCGACTCGGCGTAGAAGGGGGTGCGGTCCAGGACGACGGTGACGATGTCGCCGGTCGCCGCGACCGGCAGCGGGCCGGCCGGGCCCAGCAGGGCCAGGACCCGGGACTCGGTCTCCAGTGTCGTCCACGCCTGCCAGTCGGTGGGCCCGTTGGCGTCCAGTACGGAGCGCAGCGCGGTGGTGTCGCCGGAGCCGGTCTTGCGGGCGCGGGCGTCGGCGCGGGCGCGCTCGCGCTGCTCGTTCATCAGCGTGGTGAAGCCCTCGCGGTCGACCTCCACGCCCTGCTCGGCGGCCATCTCCAGAGTGAGGTCGATGGGGAAGCCGTAGGTGTCGTGCAGCTGGAAGACCTTGGCACCGGGGAGGGTTCGCACCCCCTCGGCGCGCGCCTCGGCGACGGCGGTGTCCAGGACGACGGTGCCCTGCTTGAGGGTCGTGCGGAACGCGTCCTCCTCGCCGTACGCCTGCTGGGAGATCCGGTCGAACTCGGCGACCAGCTCCGGATAGCTGGGCGACATGCAGTCCCTGGCCACCGGCAGCAGCTCGGGCAGCGCCGGGTCCTGGTGGCCGAGGAGCCGCACGGCCCGCACCGCCCGGCGCAAAATGCGACGCAGTACGTAGCCGCGGCCCTCGTTCCCCGGCGCGGTGCCGTCGGCCAGCAGCATCAGTGCGGTGCGGACGTGGTCGGCGACGACGCGCAGCCGTACGTCGTCCTCCTGGGCGGCGCCGTAGCGGGTGCCGGTGAGGTCGGCGGCGCGGTCCAGGATCGGGCGCGTCTCGTCGATCTCGTAGAGGTTGTCGACGCCCTGGAGGAGGGTGGCCATCCGCTCCAGTCCCATACCGGTGTCGATGTTGCGGCGCGGCAGTTCGCCGAGGATCGGGTAGCCCGACTTGCCGGGGCCGTCGCCGCGCTCGTACTGCATGAAGACCAGGTTCCAGAACTCCATGTACCGGTCCTCGTCCACCTCCGGGCCGCCCGCGCGGCCGAGGGCGGGGCCCCGGTCGTAGTACAGCTCGGAGCAGGGGCCGCAGGGCCCGGGCACGCCCATGGACCAGAAGTTGTCCTCGTCGCCGCGGGCCACGATGCGGTCGTTCGGCAGACCTGCGACGCGGCGCCAGATCTCGCGGCTCTCGTCGTCCGTGTGGTGGACGGTGACCCAGATGCGGTCAGGGTCGAGGCCGTAGCCGCTCTCGGCGGTGGACAGCTCCCAGGCGTAGGCGATCGCCTCTTCCTTGAAGTAGTCCCCGAAGGAGAAGTTGCCGTTCATCTGGAAGAAGGAGCCGTGCCGGGTGGTGACGCCGACCTCCTCGATATCCAGGGTCCGTACGCACTTCTGCACGCTCGTCGCCCGGTTCCACGGCGCGAGGTCCTCGCCGGTGAGGTACGGCTTGAACGGCACCATGCCCGCGTTGACGAAGAGCAGCGTCGGGTCGGGGGTCGGCAGCGGGGCGCTGGGCACGACGGTGTGCCCGCGCTCGGCGAAGTAGTCGAGGTAGCGGCTGCGGATGTCGGCGGTGCGCACGGAAGTCTCCGATGGATGCGGGGAGTTGGCGGGCGGTACGTCTGTGGTCCGGCGGTCAGCCGGCGGCCGGGAGCGGCAGCGGGGTCAGGGCCGCGTACTCCAGTGGTGCGGACGGGTCGACCGCGAGGTCCAGCGGTGCGGGCTTCGCGCCGGAGCGCACCAGCAGATCGCCGACCGCGGCGATCATCGCGCCGTTGTCCGTGCACAGCCCCAGCGGCGGGACGCGCAGCTCGATGCCGGCGCTCGCGCAGCGCGCCTGCGCCAGCGAGCGCACCCGGGAGTTGGCCGCGACGCCGCCGACGACCACCAGGGTCCGTACGTCGTGCTCGCGGCAGGCGGCCACCGCCTTGCGGGTCAGCACATCGGCCACGGCCTCCTGGAGCGAGGCGGCGCCGTCGGCCACCGGCAGCTCCGGACCGGCGGCCCGGTGCTTCTCCGCCCAGCGTGCCGCGGCGGTCTTGAGCCCGGAGAAGGAGAAGGCGAACCGGTCCTCCCGGTCGCGCGGCGCCGTCAGCGGGCGCGGGAACGCCACCGCCTTCGGGTCGCCCGACTGCGCGGCCCGGTCGATGGCCGGCCCGCCCGGGTAGGAGAGCCCGAAGACCCGGGCCACCTTGTCGAAGCACTCGCCCGCGGCGTCGTCCATGGTGTCGCCGAGGTGCACGATCGGATCGCGGACGAGATCGCGCACCAGCAGCAGCGAGGTGTGGCCGCCGGAGACGATCAGCACCATGCACGGCTCGGGCAGCGGGCCGTGCTCCAGGGTGTCGGCGGCGACGTGCCCGGCGAGATGGTGCACGCCGTACAGCGGGACGTCGAGCGCGTACGCGTACCCTTTCGCGGCGGCGACGCCCACCTGGAGCGCCCCGGCGAGACCGGGCCCGGAGGTGACGGCGACGGCGCCGATGTCGCCGAAGGACAGGCCCGCCTCGGCGAGCGCCTTGTCGACCACGGACTGCATGGAGTGCACGTGCGCGCGGGCGGCGATCTCCGGTACGACGCCGCCGAACCGCGCGTGCTCGGCCATGCTGGACGCGACCGCGTGGCCCAGCAGCTTCCCGTCGCGCACGAGGCCGGCACCGGTCTCGTCGCAGGACGACTCGATGCCGAGTACGACGGGTGAGCCGCGCATGGGGGCCTCCAGGTGTTGCGTCAGCTTGGGCTTCGAGTGTAGAGGCGTGCGCGCACCCGCGGCGGGGCGTGCCTCCCGCGGCGGCCCGCCGCCCCGGTCGGCGACCGGTGACCGCGACCGGGGACCGAGACCGGGGTGTGGGCGTGCGTGTCCGGGCGTGCGAGCGGGCGGGCCGGCGGGGCCGCCGCGGGGTCAGGGTGCCGCGGTGTCCGCGGTGCCGTGCCCGGTGTCCGTACGGCCGGCCGCTGCCGCGTACTCGGCGACCGAGCGGCCGTACTCCGGCAGGTGCAGGGCGAGCGCGCGTTCGCAGAGCGCGACGGCCTCCTTGTCCCGGTCGGTCGCGTCCAGGGCGGAGGCGCGCTCAATGAGGGCCGCCGGGCGGCCGTCGGGCAGCTCGGCCGTCAACGCGTCGACGGCCGCGCGGAATTCGGCGGGGGAGTGGTCGTCGAAGCCCTCCCGGAGGGCGGTGCACCGGCGTTCCCACTCCGGTGTGGTGGCGGGGCTCATGCCGGCAGTCTGGCGGGAGCCGAGGCCGACGCGCATCTGCCTTTCGGGGCCGCTGCTGCGCCCGCCCCCAACCGCCTGTCTGCTGCTCGCCGTCAGCGGGACTGGGCGTCGAGCTCGTCGCCCATCAGGGTCAGGAAGCGGGCGACGGTGCGCAGTTCGTCGTCGCTGAGCCGGCGCATGGCGGCTTCGGTGCTGCGGGCGAGCGGGCGGAAGGAGGAGCGGGCCAGTTCGCGCCCCCGGCCCGCGTAGTGGATGTGGACGACGCGCCGGTCGCGGGCGTCGCGGACGCGCTGGACGTGGCCCGCCTTCTCCAGCCGGTCCAGGCAGGCGGTGACGGCACCGGAGGTCAGTTGGAGGCGTTCGCGCAGGCGGCCGGGGGTGACGGCGGTGCCGGGGTCGGCGTCGAGGATCTCGATCAGCGCCTGCACATCGGTGAGGTGGAGGCCGTGTTCGTGGGCGAAGTGCTGGGCGAGACGGTTGAACTCGGCGTTCATCCGGCGCAGCAGGACGGCGTACGTCTGGAGGTCGGGGGCGGGGCCGCCGTCACCTTTCCAGGGGTCCTCGGGCTCTTCGTGTTGTTCCGGCACGGCTCCACGATATATAAACTCAATGATTGAGATGTTCAATTCTTGAGTGACCGGTTCACGCAGTGACCGGCCGACGTCTGGGGAGCACATGCCGTCCCGCACCACCCGCCGCCTCAGGTGGCTTCTCCCCTGCGTCCTGCTGGTCGTCTGGCTCGCGGTGGGCGGCGGGCTCGGCCCGTTCGCCGGGAAGCTCGGCGAGGTCTCCACCAACGACCAGTCGAACTTCCTGCCGCAGAGCGCCGAGTCCACCAGGGTCCTCCAGGAACAGCGCGAGCTGCGGCAACCGGGCAGTGACGACGCCGCACCGGCGATCGTGGTCTGGGTCGCGGACGACGACGGCGAGATCACCGACGCCCAACGCGCTGCCGCGGCAAGGGCGTTGAGCGGCCTCGGCGACGCGCGGTGGAGTGCCGGACCCGCCTCGCCGCCGGTGGTGTCCGAGGACGGCTCCGCCCTCCAGGCCGTGGTGCAGGTGCGCGCCGACCTCCCGGAGAGCGAGGAGGAGACGCAGCCGGAGCCGGTGGAGCTGATCGCGGAAGCGGCGCACAAGGTGCCCGGGACCGAGGTGTACGTGGCCGGCCCGGCCGCGACAGCCGCGGACCTCTCGGACGCCTTCGCCGGGATCGACGGACTGCTGCTGTCGGTCGCGCTCGGCGTGGTGCTGCTGATCCTGCTGCTCGTCTACCGCAGCGTGCTGCTCCCGTTCGTGGTGATCATGGGGTCGGTCTTCGCGCTGGCGCTGGCCTGTGCGGTGGTCTATCTGCTGGCCGACCGGGACGTGCTGCGGGTGGACGGCCAGGTGCAGGGCATCCTGTTCATCCTGGTCATCGGTGCGGCGACGGACTACGCGCTGCTGCTGACCGCCCGTTTCCGGGAGGAGTTGGCGGCGCCGGGGACGGACCGGTTCGGGGCGATGCGCGCGGCGCTGCGCCGCTCGGCGGGCGCGATCACCGCCTCGGCCGCGACCGTCGCGCTGGGCCTGCTGGCGCTGCTGCTCAGCGACCTCACCAACAACCGCGCGCTCGGGCCGGTCGGGGCGATCGGCATCGTCTGCTCGGTGCTGAGCGTGCTGACCTTCCTGCCCGCCGCGCTCGTACTGCTCGGCCGGGCCGCGTACTGGCCCGCCCGCCCCCGCCCCGCCGGGGAGCCGTACACGTCCGCCGCTCCCGCCGCGGACGCGGGTGCGGGCTCAGACGCAGACGCGGACGCGGGTGTGGCGAGCGGTGGCGCCCATGCGGCGCGCGGTGGCAGCGGGCGGCTGTGGGGACGAGTGGCGGCGCTGGTCGACCGCTCGCCGCGCAGGGTGTGGGTGCTCTCGCTCGCCGGCCTGGTGGCCGCCGCCGCGTTCTCGCCCATGCTCAACTCCCAGGGCGTACCGCTGAAGGAGCTCTTCGTCGGAGAGGCGAAGTCGGTCACCGCGCAGGAACGACTGAGCGAGCACTTCCCCGGCGGCGCCGGCAATCCGGCGGTGATCATCGCCGACGCCGACCACGCGGAGAACGCGGTACGGGCTGCCGACGGCGTCGAGGGCGTCGCCTCCGTACGCCCGGCGGGCGACCGCGGGCCGCAAGGTGCGGACCGGGTGCGGATCGACGCCACCCTCGCGGACGCCGCCGACAGCGACGCCGCCCGCGAGACCGTGCAACGGCTCCGCGACACCTTCGACGAGCAGGCCCCCGAGGCGAACGCCCTGGTCGGCGGGTACACCGCGCAGCAGTACGACACCCAGCAGACCGCCGCCGACGACCGCGCGCTGATCGCCCCGGTGGTGCTGCTGATCATCCTGCTCATCCTGATCGGGCTGCTCCGCTCGCTGCTGATGCCGCTGCTGCTGGTCGCCACGGTGGCGCTGAACTTCCTCGCCACCATCGGTGTCGCCGCGCTGGTCTTCGACAACCTGCTGGGCTTCTCCGGGACCGACGCCTCGGTGCCGCTCTACGGGTTCGTCTTCCTGGTCGCGCTCGGCGTGGACTACAACATCTTCCTGATGACCCGCGTCCGGGAGGAGACGCTGCGCCACGGCACCCGGCTCGGCGTCCTGCGCGGGCTGACCGCGACCGGCGGCGTGATCACCTCCGCGGGTGTGGTGCTGGCGGCGACGTTCGCGGCGCTCGGGGTGATCCCGCTGGCGTTCCTGGTGCAGATCGCGTTCATCGTCGCCTTCGGCGTGCTGCTGGACACCCTGGTCGTACGGTCGCTGCTGGTGCCCGCGCTGGTACGGGAGCTGGGCCCGCGCGCCTGGTGGCCCGGCCGCCCGGACCCGGACGTCCCGGCGGGCGACGCACCCGGCGCGCCCGGCGCGGAGGGCGGCGTCCGCACCGGGGCGTGAGGCGAACGCGGGGCGGCACCGGTGGGCCGGGCGCCGCCCCGCCGCGCGCCTACGAACCGGGGTCGGGCCGCCCGGCGCCCGGCCTGCGCGGACCGGGCCGTCAGCCCGATCGCTGTGCGGCCCGGGCCGTCAGCTGATCTTGTCCTTGCAGGAGAAGCTCTCGATCTGGGACTCGGTCGGAATGTGGTTGCTCTCCCAGTCCCTCGGTTCCGCCCGCGCGACCGCCGGTAGTTCCTCCTTGAAGTCACGGGCCCAGTCGCCGGAAGTGACGTACTCCTTGAGCCTTTCCTTGATCTTCCTGCATTCGTCGCGGTAGCCCTTCGGCAGTCCGATGCCGTAGCGCTGCTCGTCGCGGATGGTCACATCGGGTACGACTTCCAGATCTTTGTACGCCTCGCTGAATCCGTAGAGGATCAACTGGTCGGTGGAGACGGCGCGGACCCGGCCCTCCTGCAATTCCGTGAGGCACTCCGTCGCCGTGCTTCCCGGAACTCTGACCATCTTCGTCTCCTCCTGGACGATCGCGGCGGTCGAAGTGCTGCCGCTCCAGGTGCAGACTTTCTCGCCCTTCAGATCGTCGAGGTTCTTGATCTCCGATTCGTCCTTGCGCACCAGAAATCCCTGGTACGTGTTCGCGTACGGGCCGACGAAGTCGTGGTCCGCGAGGCGCTCGTTGTTGATGGAGTACGTCGCGACGACGAGTCTGATGGAGCGCTCCCCCTTCAGCTCCTCCACCCGGTCCTCCGACTTGACCGGCTTGAAGTCGGGCTTTCGGCCCAGCGCTTCGGTGGCCATCCGGCTGATCCGGATGTCGAAGCCCTCGTACGGCGCGTAGCCTCCCTTGCCGTAGCCCGTGCCCGGCTGGTCCGTCTTCACCCCGACGAAGACGCCGGCCTCCCTGGCCTCCTTGTTCCCGCCCCCGGGCGTCCCGCAGGCGGACACGGAGCCCAGGGCGAGCAGCAGGCAGCCCGCGAGGGGCAGCCGAGGTCTTCCGGGCCTCACAGCAACCACCCGCTCCGGTCGTGCAGCACCGTCTCCGTGAATCCGAGTCTCAACTCGCAGCCCTTCTTCGCCTCGACCACCGCCCTCAGTCGGAACTCCTGGCCGGTGACCTCGCGCAGGTCGAAGACGCCGGCCTGCGCGTTCCCGAGGGTGAGCGACCGGCCCTTCTGTTCCGTGCCACCGACCATCAGCGCCACGTCGACCGTGGACTCCGTCGCGCACGTACCGGCGGGGTGGTGGTCGGTCAGTTCGGCGCGCAACCGCAGGTGAGACCGGGTCTCGGGTGCGATGACGGTCACCGTCGCGACGTCCCTGCCGGTCAGCGGGGGCTTGCCGTCGATCCGCACCGAGGCGTCCACGTCCCCGTGCGAGGACAGCTGCTGATAGCTCAGCGCCGACAGCGTCATGGCGGCGACCACACCGAGGGACTGTGCGCCGACCGACCTGAGGGTCTTGGTGCCGCGCCCCAGGAGCATCCACAGGCACATCGCGCTCAGCACCGCGCATCCGGCCAGGATGGCGACGTACCAGGCGCGTTGGGAAGCCGAACCGCGTGGCAGCAGTACGACACCGAGGACCAGCCCCGCGAGCACGAGGAGCAGGGCCGCGCCCTGAATCCAGGGCTGGACCTGGTTGTAGTTGTTTGTCTGGCGGCCCGGCCCTGTGTTGGTCGCGCTGTAGTCCCCGAAGTTGTCGGGCATCAGCTGAAGGTGACGTTCTGGGTGCCGGGGCCGGTGTTCACCGCGTTCTTGTCCCCGTAGTTGTTGACCTGGGTCTGTGCGCGCACCAGGTCCTGCCGGACGGCTGCCAGGTCTTCGGCGGACAGGCCGCGCAGCAGCGGCTCCAGCACCCGCGCGTCGGGGGCGTCCGGCCGCTCGTCGTCCAGCAACTCGTCCAGCTCGGCCGGGGCGGTCCGGCCCCTGCGGGTGAGCACCGCGCGAATTCGACCGGATATCTCCGGCCAGGACATCTGGCCCACCACACCTGCGATCGCGTTCATCGCCGCGGTGGCACCTGCCACGACAAGCTCTTCCGACATCGTCAACCCCCCTGCCCCGTACGCCCGTTGATTCGATGGTACGACTCCTGTGCCAATCTCGTCCGGGGTTTATCGGAGATCACTCCACCGCCTTCGGAAACACGACAGGTCAAGGTTTCGGCGGAGCTTCGAAGGGTGGACACAGGTGGTGTCGAGACTTTCCCGAACCGTGGAATGTGTCCCGGGTCCGGGCCGGGCACGGAGGTGCCCGGTGATCGGCATTTCGCTCGGGCGGACGGTGCTGATCATGCCTTCCCGTCGATCGGTTCTCGGGCGATCATGCTTTCTGGCGATCATGCATTCCGGGTGGGGCGGGTTTTCTGGCGATCATGCTTTCCGGCAGGTGGGTCCGTTTTCCGGAAGCAGAACCGGTCGTCCGGTCCTTGTCCGCGACGTACCGGAATTCCCGCCGCCGGGTCTGCTTTCAGCGTGCCACCGGGTACGGGATGAAGGTGGTGCGGTGTTCGTCGATCTCCAGTCGGCGGCCGAGCGGTGGGACGGCTCGCTGGGGGCAGCCGAGGCGTTCGCAGACGGTGCAGCCCATGCCGATCGGCATGGCCGCGTCCCGATCCTCGAGGTCCAGGCCCTTGCTGTAGATCAGCCGATGGGCGTGGCGCAGTTCGCAGCCGAGGCCGATGGCGAAGGTCTTGCCCGGCTCGCCCCAGCCGCCGCGGTACCGGGTGACGGTGCGGGCGGTCCACAAGTAGCGCTGTCCGTCCGGCATTTCGGCCACCTGGACGTTGACCCGGTCGGGCGCGGCGAACGCCTCGTAGACGTTCCACAGCGGGCAGGTGCCGCCGGTGCGCGAGAAGTGGAAGCCGGTGGCGCTCTGCCGCTTGGACATGTTGCCGGCGCGGTCGACGCGGATGAAGGAGAACGGGACACCGCGGGCGCGCGGGCGCTGGAGGGTGCTGAGCCGGTGGCACACCGTCTCGTAGCCGATGGCGAAGTAGTCGCTCAACTGCTCGATGTCGTACCGCATTTCCTCCGCCGCCCGGTGGAACGCGCCGTAGGGCAGCACCACCGCCGCCGCGAAGTAGTTGGCGACTCCGATGCGGATGAGGGACCAGCCCGGGCTGCCCTCCTCGGCGTCCTCGGAGGCGTGGCGGCTGAACTCCTCGCCGAACTCCAGGAGTCCGAGCTGGGTGGCCATACGGAACTTCTGCTGGCCGGGCTTGAGCCTCGGCGAGAGGTGGAGTACGCGGCTCTCGGCGTCGTAGCGGTGCAGCTGCTCGTTCTCGTCGTGCAGCACGCGTACGCCGTGCCGGTCGGCGAGATGGGTGGAGAGCGCGTTGCGCACATCGCGGCGCCGTACGCCGACGCGGGTGGCCAACTCCTCGGCTGCGACGTCGAGTTCGTGCAGGTAGTTCTGCCGGCGGTAGAAGAACTCGCGCACCTCCTCGTGCGGGGTGCGGGCCGCGTCGACGCCGGCGAGGGTGCCGTCGCGGTCGTCGCCGGCGAGCCTGCCGACCTGCTCGGTCAGGGCCTGGTTGCGGCGGGTGAGGTCGAGCAGCACTTCGGCGGCGGCGGGCAGCCGGGAGGCGAGGTCGGCGAGGTCGGCGGGGGAGACCCTGCCGCCGGTGACCTCGTCGGCGAGTGACTCGCGGAGGTCGGCGACCAGCCGCGTGGTGTCCCGTTCGGAGAAGAATCCAGGGTCGACACCGAATGCCTCTGTGAGCCTCATCAGTACCGGAACAGTGAGCGGTCTGGTGTCGTGTTCCATCTGGTTCAGGTAGCTGGGAGAGATGCCCAGCGTCCTCGCCAGAGCAGCCTGGCTGAGTTTGCGCTCTTCGCGGAGCCGTCGCAGTCGAGCGCCCGCCCAGGTCTTCGCCATCGGTCGCCCACCTCCCCTTCGTGGAGCTGCGCCGCAGCTCAGAGACTTGCTTTGATCGATCATCGGGCATCTGCAAGGAAGGTTCGAAACCCTCTCGATGCTGTGGCCAGCTTGTTTGCTCAATCTTCGCAGAGTTGGCAAACGGCTCGGGATACTTCACAGAAATTTACCCCCTGGAAATCCTCGACAGGGGCTGGCACTCAGTGCCACATTCGTACTTGCGGCCGACCGGAGCACCACGCACCGGCCCGGCACTAGCGGGGACCGACCCCGCCCTGACGTCGGCAATCCCGGACCTCAGGGTCGGTGCTACTGCACCGGTTGATCGTGTACCGGAAGTACGGCTTCCGGTCGGTCGCGAAGCACCAGGAAGTACCAGCAGTACCAGGAAGTACCAGCAGCACAGCAAGACGCTGGGGCCGTCCCCCCGCAGGGGCGGTTGCCGAACAATCATGGGAGCGGGCATGACTGCAGGACAGAGCGAAGCGGCCAAGGCGCTGGCAGAGCGCTGGGCGACCGAGGAGCGTTGGAACGGCATCGAGCGCAGCTACAGCGCCGAAGAGGTCCTTCGGCTCTCCGGCAGCGTCCGCGAGGAGCACACCCTGGCCCGCCGCGGTGCCGAGCGTCTGTGGCGTCAGCTGCACGAGCGCGACTACGTCCACGCTCTGGGCGCCCTGACCGGTGGCCAGGCCGTGCAGCAGGTGCGGGCCGGCCTCCAGGCCATCTACCTCTCCGGCTGGCAGGTCGCCGCCGACGCCAACCAGGCCGGCGCCACCTACCCCGACCAGAGCCTCTACCCGGTGAACTCCGTTCCCCAGGTGGTCCGTCGGATCAACAACGCGCTGCTGCGCGCCGACCAGATCGCGGTCGCCGAGGGCGGCACGGACACCACCGACTGGCTCGCCCCGATCGTCGCCGACGCCGAGGCCGGCTTCGGTGGCCCGCTGAACGCCTTCGAGCTCACCAAGGCCATGATCGCCTCCGGTGCGGCCGGCATCCACTACGAGGACCAGCTCGCCTCGGAGAAGAAGTGCGGCCACCTCGGTGGCAAGGTGCTCGTCCCGACCGGTCAGCACATCCGCACCCTGAACGCGGCCCGTCTGGCCGCCGACATCGCGGACGTCCCGACCCTGGTCATCGCCCGTACCGACGCCCTGGCCGCGAACCTGCTGACCAGCGACGTGGACGAGCGCGACCAGGAGTTCGTGACCGGCGAGCGCACCGCCGAGGGCTTCTACCGCGTCCAGCCCGGCATGGGCCCGGTCATCGCCCGCGGTCTGGCCTACGCCCCGTACTCCGACCTCATCTGGGTCGAGACCGGTACGCCGGACCTGGAGCAGGCCCGTGAGTTCGCCGAGGCGATCCACGCCAAGTACCCGGGCAAGATGCTCGCGTACAACTGCTCGCCCTCCTTCAACTGGAAGGCGTCGCTGGACGACGACCAGATCGCCAAGTTCCAGCGCGAGCTGGGTGCGATGGGCTACCGCTTCCAGTTCATCACGCTGGCCGGTTTCCACTCGCTGAACTACGGCATGTTCGACCTGGCCCGCGGCTACGCCGACGAGGGCATGACTGCCTACGTCGACCTCCAGGAGCGCGAGTTCGCCGCGCAGAAGGACGGCTTCACCGCCGTCAAGCACCAGCGTGAGGTCGGCACCGGCTACTTCGACGGGATCAGCACCGCGCTGAACCCGCAGGGCGAGACCCTGGCCCTCAAGGGCTCCACCGAGGAAGAGCAGTTCCACTAAGCCTCACCGGCTGCTGCTCCGCCTCACCACAGGCGGCGGGGTGGGCCCGGCAGCGCGCGCTGTGTGGTGTGGCGCGCGCTCGGGGCCCCCTCGCGCTCCTCGGCTGACCCCCGGTTCCGTCCTTCCTCCGGGGGTCAGCCGACAACCCGGACAGGTGCCGCCGCGCCTTTCGCAATTCGCGCGCGTCCGCCGCGGCGGCACCGAAGTCGCCGGCAGGCCGCGGGAGTCGGCGCTCCCCGCGAGCGTCCACCCCCGCGGCCCGCCACGACACCGCACAGCACCACAGCAGGACCGCACCACCGCACCACCGCACGACCCCGCTCCCGACACCCCGGGAGAAACGGAACCCGCCGACTCAGGGCGAGTACCGACCCGTTCGGGCGGGTCTCCACCGTCACGGAGACCCACCGAAGGCAGTCCCTCCCCGCAACCCCCGGAGGACTGGAAAGCCGCCAACGAAGAGGGCGAGCCATACGTTCCAGCCAGACCGGCGATCGCGGACCACCACCCGGCGAGGGGGTGGCCCACGAGCAACCAAAGGAGTGACCACCCATGGCCAGTACCGCACTGATGGACCGGACCCGAGAGATCGCCGTGGTCGGTGAGCCGGGCGACCGGTTCGACGAGATTCTCACCCCCGGCGCCCTGGACTTCATCTTCCGCCTGGACGCCGCCTTCGCGCAGCGCCGCGTCGAGCTGCTGGCCGAACGCCGCCGCCGCGCCGAGGAGTTGACCGCCGGCGCAGCCCTCGGCTTCCGCCCGGAGACCGCCGAGATCCGTGAGGCCCCGGACTGGAAGGTCGCTCCGATCGCGCCGGGTCTGGAGGACCGCCGGGTGGAGATCACCGGGCCGCCGACCCGTCGTATGACGGTCAACGCGCTCAACTCCGGTGCCCGTGTCTGGCTCGCGGACTTCGAGGACGCCACCTCGCCCACCTGGCAGAACGTCGTCGACGGCCAGCTCAACCTGCTGGACGCCATCGAGCGGCGCATCGACTTCACCGCCGACAACGGCAAGCGGTACGAGCTGTCGCGCAACCCGGCGACCATCGTCGTCCGCCCGCGCGGCTGGCACCTGAGCGAGAAGCACCTCACCATCGACGGCCGTCCGGTCTCCGCCTCGCTGGTCGACTTCGGGCTGTACTTCTACCACTGCGCCCAGCGCCAGATCGACCGCGGCAGTGGCCCGTACTTCTACCTGCCGAAGCTGGAGAACCACCTCGAAGCCCGCCTGTGGAACGACGTGTTCATCGTCGCCCAGGACCTGCTCGGCATCCCGCGGGGAACCGTCCGTGCCACCGTGCTGATCGAGACGATCACCGCCGCCTTCGAGATGGAGGAGATCCTCTACGAGCTGCGCGAGCACGCCGCCGGTCTGAACGCCGGGCGTTGGGACTACCTCTTCAGCCTCATCAAGAACTTCGCGCACCGCCCGGCGTACGTGCTGCCCGACCGCGCCAAGGTCACCATGACCTCGCCGATGATGCGCGCCTACACCGAACTGCTGGTGCGAACCTGCCACAAGCGCGGCGCGCACGCCATCGGCGGGATGGCCGCCCAGGTGCCCAGCCACGACCCGGACGCCAACGAGGCCGCGTTCGCCAAGGTCAGGCTGGACAAGGAGCGCGAGGCCGAGGACGGCTTCGACGGCTCCTGGGTCGCCCACCCCGGCCTGGTCCCGGTCTGCCGCAAGGTCTTCGACGAGGTCCTCGGCAGCCGTCCCAACCAGCTGGACCGGATGCGCTCCGACGTGCACGTCTCCGCCGAGGAACTGGTCGCCGTCCACCGCAACGCCGGCCCGCCCAGCGAGGAGGGCGTGCGCACCAACATCGCCGTCGCGCTGCGGTACTTCGACGCCTGGTTGCGCGGCAGCGGCGCCGTCGCGCTGTACGGGCTGATGGAGGACGCGGCGACCGCCGAGATCGCGCGCTGCCAGATCTGGCAGTGGCTGCGGCACGGACTGGTCAACGAGGAGACCGTGCGCAAGCACCTGCACGAGGAGGTGCTCGCCCTCGGCAAGGAGGACCCGCGCTCGCTCGGCGCGGAGGCCGCGGCGATCTTCGAGCGCACCGCCCTCGGCGAGCAGCTGCCGGCGTTCTTCACCACCGACGCCTACGCCCGCTACCTGGTGCGCAGGCCGAACCTGGTGACCGTCTGAGCGACCGGCGCCCGTGGGCCCACCCGCGCGTACCGCGTGTGCGGCGCAGGCGCGCGGTGGGTTCACCGGCGGCGTACTGGACCCGTGGCCGGTGGCCTGTCCACCGGCCCGGCCCGGGCTGAGGGGCCTGGAGGAGAAGGCGCGGTGTGCGACGAACAGCGGTCGCGCACCGCGCCTTCTGTGTGTGCCGCCGAAGCGCCGCGAACGGCCGCCCCCCGGCAGGGACGTCGGCCGGTTCAGCAGGCCCGGTCCGGCACGGGTGTTGCGTCGTCGGCCGGTTCAGCCGGCCCGGTCAGTCGCTGAGGTTCACCGGACGGTAGGGCTTGTACTCGCTGCCCGCGTCGAGCCCGTACTTCAGCGTGCGGTGGTCGGTGCCGTGGCCGCCGCGCTGCTCGAAGGCGGTGTACGCGCTGTGGGAGGAGTCCGTCCACCCCTCGAAGATCACGACGTGCCGGGTGGTGTTGGAGCCGTCGGCGTCGATCAGCAGGTCGCCGGGCTTGAGGTTGGCGAGCTTGATCGGGGTGGTGAGGTCGCGGTTGCCCGCCAGCTCCACCGTGTTCGGGCCCGACTTCCACAGGCCGAGCGTCATCGAGACGTAGCCGGAGCAGTCCTGGCGGTACCCGTCCTTCCAGACGGAGGTCTGGCTGTAGGGCACCTGGGCGCCGTTGTTGGCCGTGAGCCAGACCTTCGCGCGGCGCAGCATCTCGGCGCGGGAGACCGGTGCGGCCTGCGTCGACACCTCGTCCGCGCTCTGGGTGACGGCCGGTGGGGCGGTCGTCGAGGCGAAGGACGGAGCGACCGTGAGACCGGTCAGGGCCACGCCACCGGCGACGGCGGCGACCAGGGAGATGCGGGCTTTGCGATTCAGTCGGGAGAGCAGCGACATGGCGCCTCCAAGGAGGTGGGGGGACGAGTGCCTGTCCGACGGAAGCGGGCGTTCGCACCGGCAGCGCGGCGCCGACTCCCGTACGTCCGTACATGGTTGCCCAGGCTCCGATGGCTGGCCGATGCCTCGAACCGAACCTTCACCGGGCCGACATCTCACGTCCCCACCTCCGGCGGACGCCCTCATTCCGCGCACGGGGCGGGTGCACGGCAGTCGTCCGGCCCGCCGCGACCCGGTGACCGGCGCGCCGCCCCCGCCGGCCGGTCCGTCGCCCGTCGACCCGGTCGGCCGGTCAACCCGCCGGCCGGTCAACCCGCCCGCACGGAAGGGGCGTTCAGGCAGAGGTAATCAGGCGGCGGACACCTTCACCGGTGCCGAGTCGCCCTCCTCGTCGAGCCCTTCCGTGCTCGCCACCGCCAACTCGTCCAGCGACAGGCCGAGCACCTGTACGACGGCCGCGATGGTGAAGAAGGCCGGGGTGGGGGCGCGTCCGGTCTCGATCTTCCGCAGCGTCTCGGCGGAGACGCCGGCCGCGGCGGCGACCTCCACCATGCTGCGCTCGCCGCGCGCCTCGCGGAGCAGCGCGCCGAACTGCTCACCGCGTGCGCGCTCCCAGGGAGTCAAGGGGGTTCGTACCATGCGCGTGATACTAATACCGGTATAAGTATTGGTTCAAGGTGGGCAACAGGAGACGTGCGCGATGGTTGAGTTGAAGAACGCCGACGCTCTGGAGGCGATGCGCGAGGCGGGTCGGGTGGTGGCCCATGCGCTCGACGCGGCTCGGGAGGCGGCGGCGGTCGGGGTCGCGCTGCGCGAGTTGGACGAGGTCGCCCGAGCGGTGATCGAGGCAGCCGGCGCCACCTCGCCCTTCCTGGGGTACCGGCCCTCCTTCGCGGCCACGCCCTTCCCCGCGGTGCTCTGCGCCTCGGTCAACGACGCGGTGGTGCACGGCATCCCCGACGACTACCGGCTGTGCGACGGCGATCTGCTGAGTCTGGACTGCGGCGCCACGCTCGACGGTTGGACCGGCGACGCGGCGATCAGTTGCATCGTCGGCACTCCGCGCCCCGGTGACCGGGAACTCATCGACACCACGCAGCGGGCCCTCGACGCGGCCATCGCCGCCGCCGTCCCCGGCAACCGCATCGGGGACATCTCGCACGCCATCGACACCGTCGCCAGGCAGGCCCGCTGCGGTATGCCGGCCGACTTCGGCGGCCACGGCATCGGTCGGCAGATGCACGAGGACCCGCCGGTGCCCGGTCGCGGACGCCCCGGGCGCGGCTACCCGCTGCGGCCCGGGCTGACGATCGCCATCGAGCCGATGATGATGGCCGGCGGCCGGGACTCCTACTACGAGGACCTCGACGGCTGGACGCTGCGCACCACCGACGGCAGCCGCGCCGCGCACATCGAGCACACAGTGGCCGTCACCGAGGACGGACCGCGCATCCTCACCCTGCCCTGAGGTTCGCGAGCGGGCGTGGTGCGTTCGTACCACCGATCCGCAGATGCCATGTGGATAGCCCCAAAAGCATTGTGGATGCGTCGACGATCGCTCTATCGTGCGGCGTATGCAGAACTACACCATCGGCCAGGCGGCGCGGTTGCTCGGTGTCAGTCCCGACACCGCGCGGCGCTGGGCGGACGCGGAGCGGATGCGCACCCACCGCGACGAGTCCGGTCGGCGGCTGATCGACGGACGGGACCTGGCGGCGTTCTCCGTGGAGCTGGCCCAGCAGCTCCCCGGGCAGACCGAGGAGGGTGAGGAGCCGCACACCTCTGTGCGGAACTCCTTCCCCGGCATCGTCACGGCCGTCAAGCTCGGCGACATCGCCGCACAGGTGGAGATCCAGGCAGGGCCGCACCGCCTGGTCTCGCTCCTCACCCGGGAGGCCGTGGAGGAGCTCGGCCTGGAGGTCGGAATGCGGGCCACCGCCCGGGTGAAGTCCACCAGCGTGCACGTCGACCGCACCTGAGCGCCACACCGTTCCCGCCCCCGGCGTTCTCGCGCCCGCTGTCCCGGCCCGCCGGCAGTGCGCCGCCGTACGCGCCCGCCGGGAGTGCGCCGCCGTACGCGCCCCCCGGGAGCGAGCCGTACGGGGCCGTCGGGTGAACTGCCGTACGCCGTCCGGTCGTCGGGCCGCAGCCGTGCCCGCTCGCCGTCCGAGTCACCAGTCCCGCAGCAGCGTCGCCGTCCCGGAGCGGCCCCAACGCCGAGGAGACCTCGAGATGATCCGTACCGGTACCTCCCTTCGACGCACCGGCGTCGCCGCACTGCTGGCCGCCGCGCTGATCGCCCCGCTCGCCGCCTGCGGCGGTGACGGCGGTGACGGGGGTGACGGCGGTGACGGGGGCAAGGACGTAGAACTGACCGTGCTCGCTGCCGCCTCGCTCCAGGACGTCTTCCGGACCGCGGGCAAGCGCTACGAGAAGGAGAACCCCGGCACCCGGCTGAAGTTCTCCTTCGCCGGCTCCCAGGAGCTGGCCGCGCAGGTCAACCAGGGCGCCCCGGCCGACGTACTGGTCACCGCCGACACCAAGACCATGGACGATCTCGGCGGCGAGACCGGCAAGCCCACCGTCATCGCCGCGAACCGGCTGGTCATCGCCGTCGGCAAGGGCAATCCGGAGCAGGTCGGCGGGCTGCCGGACCTGGACGACACCGAGCTGAAGGTCGTGCTCGCCGCCCCGGAGGTGCCGGTCGGCCGCTACTCCCGCGAGGTGCTGAAGCGGCAGGGCGTCGAGGTCGAACCGGTCTCGCAGGAGGCGAACGTACGCGCGGTGCTCAGCAAGGTCGCGCTCGGCGAGGCCGACGCCGGCATCGTCTACGCCACCGACGCCGCGACCGCCACCGACCGCACCGAGGCCGTCGAGATCCCGGACCGCCAGAACGCCGTGGCCTCCTACCCCGCCGCCACACTGAACGGCTCCCGGGACAAGGACGCTTCCGACGCGTTCGTGAAATGGCTCGCTTCGGCCGACGCACGGAAGATCCTGACCGATGCGGGGTTCCAGAAGCCGTGACTGCCGGGCGGTGACTGTCGTGACGACCGATCGATGGTGGGGGTGTTTTCACCGCCCATCGCCCACCGCGCCGCCACCACCGCGCCGCCACTCCCGGGAGGCCGGCCCCGACCGGCGGCGTACCGCACCAGCAGCGAGGGGCAGACGATGAGCAGCAGACCCGCGGGCACCCGTACGACGGGCCGTCGCCTCGCCGATTCCCTTGCCGCGACGGCCCGTTGGCGCCCGCGCCGCGCCCGCCCGGACCGTACGGGAGGCGCGCCTCCTGCGGGTCGTACGCCTGCGGGTCGTACGGGAGGCGGGGCGCAGCCGGTGGTCCTGATGGTGCCCGCGCTGCTGGCGGTCGGCTTTCTGCTGCTGCCGCTCGCCGGGATCCTGGCACGCACCTCCTGGCGGGAGCTCCCGGGGCACCTCACCTCGCCGGCGGCGACCGAGGCGCTGCGGCTCTCGCTCGTGGTCTCGCTCTGGTCGCTGGCCCTCGCACTGGTGCTGGGCACACCGCTCGCCTGGCTGCTCGCCCGGGTGTCTTTCCCCGGCAAGGCGGTGGTGCGTTCGCTGGTGCTGTTGCCCATGGTGCTGCCGCCGACCGTCGGGGGTGTCGCGCTGCTGCTCGCCTTCGGGCGGCGAGGGTTGCTGGGCCCGTGGCTGGAGGACACGTTCGGGGTGACGCTCCCCTTCCACACGGCGGGGGCGGTGCTGGCGGCGACCTTCGTGGCGATGCCGTTCCTGGTGATCAGCCTGGAGGGCACCCTCGCCGGCCTCCGCCCCAGCTACGAGGAGACCGCCGCCTCGCTCGGCGCCTCACCCCTGCGGGTCTTCTGCACCGTGACGCTGCCGATGGTCGCACCCGGACTGGCCGCCGGCGCGGCGCTGACTTGGGCGCGGGCGCTCGGTGAGTTCGGCGCGACGATCACCTTCGCGGGCAATCTGCCGGGTGAGACGCAGACCCTTCCGCTCCAGGTGTACCTGCTGCTCCAGGATTCGCCGGAAGCGGCGACGAGCGTCTCGCTGCTGCTGCTCGCCATCGCGATGGCGACCCTGGTCGCCCTGCGCGGGCGCTGGACGGGCGGCGCCGCGAGCGGCCCGGGGGACGGCACGCGCGACGGTGCGGGGGACGGGCCGCACGACGGTGCGGCAGGGGGAGGCCCGGGCGGTTCGGCGGAGGACGGGCCCGACGGCGGGGCGCGTCCGGCCGCGACGGACTCGTCCGCCGATCCTCCGCGCATCGAGGCGCCCGTCGCAGATGTGCGTCAACTCTCGGACCTGAGTGCGGAGTTGACCGGCTACACCCGCTTCGTGGTGACCGCGGAGCCCGGTACCACCCTTGCCGTCGTCGGCCCCAACGGTGCGGGGAAGACGACCCTTCTGCGCGCCCTGCTCGGTCTCACCCCGCGCGCCCATGCCGTCCTCAGACTCGGCGACCGGGACGTCACCGATCTGCCGCCGCACCGCCGCGACGTCGCGTGGGTACCGCAGGACGGCGCGCTCCTCCCGCATCTGAGCGCTCTGGCAAACACCGCGTACGGGCTGCGCGCGCACGGCCACTCCCGGGCCGCCGCCCGTGCGGAGGCGCAGTGCTGGCTCGACCGGCTCGGCGTCGGCCACCTCGCACACCGCAGGCCCGCCGGCCTCTCCGGCGGGCAGGCCGGACGGGTCGCGCTGGCGCGGGCGTTGGCGTCCAGGCCGCGGCTGCTGCTGCTCGACGAACCGCTCGCCGCGCTCGACCAGACCACCCGCGCCCGGGTGCGGAACACGCTGCGCTCCCATCTCGCCGACTTCGGCGGTGTGTGCCTGATCGTCACCCATGATCCGGTGGAGGCGGTGACGCTGGCCGGGCGCGTACTCGTACTGGAGGAGGGACGGGCGGTGCAGGACGCCCCGCCGTCGGAGGTGACCCGCCACCCGCGTTCGCCGTGGGTGGCGCGGATGCTGGGGCGGAACGCCTGGCAGGGCACCGCCACCCCCGACGGGCTCCAACTACCTGCAGAAGCAGGTGAGTTCACGATCGTCGCGGCGGAGCCGCTGCCCTGTTCCGGTGCCGGTGCGCTCGCTGTGGTGGCTCCGGAGGCGGTGGCGCTGCACCGCGACCGTCCGGACGGCAGCCCGCGCAACGTCTGGCGCGGCCGGGTGCGCGAACTCACGGGCGTGGGCAGCAGGTTGAGGGTCCTCCTCGCGCTGGAGCCGACGCCCGGCCCCAAGGCGCCGGGCGCCGGCAGGGACGGCGGGGACGGCAGGGACGGCGGCGCGGGCGCGGGCGCGGGCGCGGTCGAACTGGTCGCCGAGGTCACCCCGGCCGCTGCCGCGGACCTCGGACTCGCCGACGGCGTGCTGGTCTGGGCCTCGGTGAAGGCGACCGAGGTGACCCTCGTGAGGCTGTAGCCGGGCGTGTGAACAACGCCTGTACAGGCCGGAGTTCGTGCGCCCGGAGGGTGTACGAAGGCTGCGGGCGATCGTCTTGGGAACTCCGGATCGCGAACAGCCGTCCGCCGCAACGGAGTCGGGGCCAGGCGTACGGGGCCACCGCGCCTCGTCGCGCCCGCCCGGCGGGCCGAGTCCGCGTCCGTCCGGCGGGGAGAACTCGGCCCGCACGGGTCTGCGTCGATCGTGGGCCCGCGGGGGACGAACAGGTACAACGGGAGGGCGCTGAACCGAGTAGCGGTCCTGCCGGACTCGGCCTCCGAGGGGGCAGCGCCCGGCCCCGCCCCGCGCGTCACCGACCCAGCACCAGGCACCAGCACCGACCAACCCAGCACCGACCACCCAGCACCGACCACCCAGCACCAGCCGCCCCGCACCACCAACTGAGCACCACTGCACCCGAGATGAAGGAGCCGATCCGTGGGAAGCCCCGCGTTCGACCCCCGCACACTGCTCGCCGAGAGCCGACTCGGCGTTCTGGCCACCATCAAGGCGGACGGCCGTCCGCAGCTGTCGCCCGTGATGCCGTACTACGACCCCGCCTCGAACACGCTGTACGTCTCCCTGACCGACGGGCGGGCGAAGACGGCGAACCTGCGCCGCGACCCCCGCGTCACCCTGGAGGTCACGGCTCCGGACGGCGGGTCGTGGGCCACCGCCGAGGGCGTCACCACGCTCACCGGCCCGGGGCAGGACCTGGACAGCTCCGAGGTCGACGCGCTCGTCGAGTACTACCGGCGTGCCTCCGGCGAGCACCCGGACTGGGCGGAGTACCGGGCGGCGATGGTCGCCGAGCGCCGCGTACTGATGTCGGCGACCGTCGACCACATCTACGGTCGGCGCCTCAACTGACGTACTTACAGGGGCAGTTGGCGGTCCGCGGCGGGACGACACGCGGCCCGCCGCGGACCGATCGGCCAAGGGGTCAGTGGACGGCCTTCAGCCCGACCACACCGCCGATGATCAGGGTGAGGAAGAGCACCTTCGCCGCGGAGATCGACTCCTGGCCGGTCGTCATCGCGTAGACGACCGTCAGCACCGCGCCGATACCCACCCACACCGCGTAGGAGGTGCCCACCGGCAGTTCGCGCATCGCGTACGCAAGTCCGCCCATGCTCGCGGTCAGCGCGGTGAAGAAGAGGACCGAGGGGCCGAGCCTGCTCAGCCCCTCCGACCTGCCGAGGGCGGTCGCCCACACGGCTTCCAGGACACCCGAGACCACCAGAACGAGCCACGACATCACAGCCTCCAACGGGCCGTCTTGTCGCACACCGGGTACGGCGCCCCTCGTCCGGAAGCCACCGTCGCGGGGCTCCCCGCCACGTTCTCACACCAGCCGCCGGGCCGGGGATCGCCGCCCGTGCACGGGCGGATGCGGTGGTCGGGGGCGTCCGCCGGTCTGCGGTCCGGCGTTCGTGGGGCGGTCAGCCGCGGTTGTAGGCCTGCCCGTCGGGGAAGCTGGTCCAGCGGGTGAGCTGGCTGCCGTCGTGCATGTAGGACTCACTCGCCCTGTCCGTGCAGTTGGTGGCCGCCTGCTCGCCCTTCTCGATCACCTTGAGCGGTCCGACGACCAGCCGTTTGCCGCCCTCGCTCATCTGCGTGAGGTTTCCGGCCCGTACGCATCGTCGGGGGCCCGTGTTGTCGGTCGTGATCACGGCGCGCTGGCCCTTGGACGCGGACCGGATCTCGATGATGTGGGGGAACGGGCCGAAGTGCGTGAAGCGCGTCCAGGTGCCGACGAAGCTCCCCGGCACTCCACCGCCGGGGTTCGGCGGCTTGTCCGCCCCTCCGCCCGCGCCGCCACCGTTGCCGGAGCCACCGGAGCCACCGGATCCACCTCCTCCGCCGGAGGCCGAACTCCCTTCGCCCGTACCGCCGTTGCCGGAGTCAGCCCCGTCGCCGCCCTTGCCGTCGGCGCCGTCCTTGCCGTCCTTGCCGTCCTTCGCGTCCTTGTCCTTCGCGTCGTCCTTGTCGTCGTCCTTGTCCTTGTCCTTGTCGCTCTTGCCCTTGTCCTTGTCGTCCTCGGAACCCTCGGTGTCGCCGTTCTCTCCGGGGTCGGAGGGGTCCGAGGGACCGGAGGGTGCGGCCCGGCCGTCCCGTCCGGTGTCGCCGTCCCGGAAGTGACCGAAGTACGCGGTGCTGCCTCCGATGGCCAGAACGAGGACGACGGCCGTGGCGATCAGCGCCCCGCGTCGTCGTGAGGAACCTCGGCGGTCGTCCGGCTCGTCCGTTGCGCCGGCTTCCTCGCCCCCCTCGCCCCCGTCGCCCTCGCCACCGCTTCCGGCGGGTCTGCCTCCGGCTGTCACCCCATCGGGCTGCTCGTCCTCGGGCTCGGCGTTGACGCTTCCGCCCTCGCGCCCGCCGTTCTCCGTGGCGCCCGCGGCTGCCCCCGTCGAGGCGCCGCCCCCGGGCCCGGCACCCGTACCGCCGTCGACCGAGCCCTTCGAGCCGTTCGTCGCCTCCGGGCCGTCGTCCGGGCCGTCGTCCGGGACCGCCTCCGGGTTCGCTTCCGCCTGCGCCGGGGCGGTGCCCGCGCGCTTGTCCCGGGTGCGGATCGGCGCGTTGATCGCCAGCAACTCCGTTGCCCGTTGCGCGAGTTCGCCGACCAATTCGGGCGGCAGCCACAACTGGCCGTCCTCGCCCCACTCCTGTTCCGCGCACTGTGCCAACAGGGCGGCGACCGTGGGGCGTTGGTCGGGGTCCTTGGCGGTGCACCGGGTGATCAGGTCACGCAACGCCTCGTCGTCGACGCCGTCCAGATCCGGCGGTTGTTCGACGATGCGGTACATGACGGCGTGCTGGTTGGTGGCGCCCCTGCCGAAGGGGAGGTTGCCGGTGTTGGCGTAGGCGAGGACGCAGCCGAGGACGAAGACGTCGGCGGGCGGCCCGACGGATGCGCCGAGCACCTGCTCGGGGGCCATGAAGCCCGGCGAGCCGATGACCATGCCGGTGCTGGTGAGCATGGATTCGGCGGAGGGCTGGACGGCGCGGGCGATGCCGAAGTCGATGACGCGCGGGCCCTCGACGGTCAGCATTACGTTGGACGGCTTGAGGTCGCGGTGGATGATCCCGGCGTCGTGGATGCCGCGAAGGGCTTTGAGGAGGCCTTCGGCCAGGGCGCGTGGACGGATTCGGTGGGCAGGGCGCCGTGTTCGCGGATGACCGCTTCGAGCGAGGGCCCGGGAACGTAGGTGGTGGCGATCCAGGGCGGGTCGGCGTCGGCGTCGGAACCGAGCACATCGGCGGTGTGTTCGCCGCCGACCTGCTGCGCCGCGCGGATCTCGCGACGGAAGCGGTCGCGGAACTCCCCGACGGCCGCGTGCTCCTCGTGGACGACCTTGACCGCGGCCAACCGCCCTTCGCCGGAGCGCGCGAGGTAGACGCGTCCCATGCCGCCGGCGCCGATGCGTCCGAGCAGGGTGTACGGGCCGACGGTGTTCGGATCGTGTGCTGCCAGCGCCTGCACACCCCGGTTCGTACGAGCCATCGACATACCGCTGATCCCCTGTTTCCTCGTCGTGCGCCCGGTCACGGCGCCAGTCGTGAGATGCCTCAGAATAGGGGTGGTGGCCGACGGCCCAGTAGGTGTCTTGTACGGGCCCTGCAACAGTTCGACGGATGGAACTCCCTTGCGACAGAAGCGAGTTGACTCCGGCGGGCGGCTGGATCTGATCGCCGTGCCGCCCGGCCGGGTCTTGCTCGCCGACCGGCGGACGCAGCGCACCTGGAGCGTGGACCTGGCCCCGTACGCGCTCGCGGTCCACCCGCTCACCCAGGACGACTACGCACGGCTCACCGGCGAGCGTCCGAGCGCCTCCGCGGGCGGTCGCCTGCCGGTCGAGAGCGTCTCCTGGTGGGACGCGGTGCGCTGCTGCAACGCCCTGTCGGAGGAGCAACGTCTCACCCCCGCCTACCGGTTGGACCCGGAGGCCGAGCAGGCCGACTGGGACGCGGACGCCGACGGATACCGGCTGCCCACCGAGGCCGAGTGGGAGCACGCCTGCCGTGCCGGTACGGACGCCGCCCGCTACGGCGAGCTCGACGAGATCGCCTGGTACCGCGGCAACTCCGGCGAGCGCCCGCACGAGGTCGGCGGTCGGCGCCCCAACGCCTTCGGTCTCCACGACATGCTCGGCAACGTCTGGGAGTGGTGCTGGGACCTTTACGACCCGGAGGTCTACGGCACCTACCGCGTGCTGCGCGGCGGCGGCTGGTTCGACGAGCATTGGAGCTGCCGCGCCTCGGTGCGCAGGCGCAGCCACCCGACGCTCCGGCTGGAGGACGTCGGCTTCCGCCCGGCCCGCAACCTGCCCGCCTGACTCTCCGTCCCGCCCGTACGTACGCCGCACCCGCCGCCGGGCCGCCGTCCGGCCGGTTCCGTCGCCGCGCGGGTCGTCCGCGGCGTGGTTACCGTGGACGGGCGCCCGCCGGGCGGCCCGGTGAACGACGGACGCCCGATGTGGGCGGCATACGGACGTCCGCGGTACGCAGGCGAACGCAGGCGAACGCAGGCGTACGGCGGCGGTATGTCGCGAAACCGACGTTTCGCTTGCCGAGCGGTACGGGCAGGCAGATCTCTGTGCCGTACATCGACGCGAACGCCGTGCGTCGTACCGTGCCGCACGCCTGACCGCCCCCCTCTGCGAGGAGCCGGATATGGACGCCGCGTTGTCAGGAACAGCCGGAACAGCAGGGCCCATCGGTGCGGACACGGTGCTGTCCGAACCCGAGGCCGAGCAGTACATCAACGGAATCTGCTTCAAGACCGGCCCGCCGACCCGGGTGGGGGTCGAGCTGGAGTGGCTGGTGCGCGACCGTGCGAACCCGTCGTCGGTGGTGCCCTCCGAGCGAATCACTCCGGTGCTGGCGCCTCTGTACGCCGCCGACGGGCTCCCCGGCGGCAGCAGGCTCACCAGGGAGCCGGGCGGGCAGCTGGAGCTGAGCAGCGCACCCGGTGAGTCGCTGGGCGACTGCCTGAACCGCACCGCCGCCGATCTCGAACTGCTCCGCGCGGCCCTGGCTCGTGGCGGAGCCCTGCTGCACGGCCGGGGCCTCGACCCGTACCGCACCCCGCCGAGGGTGCTGGACAGCCCCCGTTACCGCGCCATGGAGGCGCACTTCGACCGCGGCGGCCCGTGGGGGCGGGTGATGATGCGGGCCACCGCCGCCCTCCAGATCAGCCTCGACGCGGGCGACGACACCGAGGGGCCGGCCGGCTACCGGCAGCGCTGGCTGCTCGCCCACCGCCTCGGCCCCGTCCTGGTCGCCGCCTTCGCCAACTCGCCGGTGTGGCGCGGCCGTCCGACCGGGTGGGCATCCACGCGGCAGAGCATCTGGGCGCGAATGGACCCGCCCCGCACCCGCCCCGCGCACAGCTCCACGATCGACCGTTCCTCCGCCGAGCAGGCCCCCGCCGACCGTTCCCCGGCCGGCCGGGCGGCTGCGGGGGCGAGCCCCGATCCCGCGGGCGCCACCCGTCCGCCCGCCCCGCGGCCGGACCTCGCCCACTCCTCCGCCTGTCCGCGCGAGCAGTGGACCCGTTACGCGCTGGACGCCTCCCTGCTCTGCCTGCGCGGCGGGCCGGAGGACGGCGGTGGCGCGGACTGGTCGGCGCCACCGCGGCTCACCTTCCGCGACTGGCTGCGCGGGCGGGGCCGGATCAGGCCGCCCACCCGCGCGGACCTCGACTACCACCTCGGCACCCTCTTCCCGCCGGTCCGGCCGCGCGGCTGGATGGAGCTGCGGATGATCGACGCCCAGTACGGCGACGGCTGGATCGCCGCGGCTGCGGTCACGGCCACACTGCTGGACGATCCGTACGCGGCCCGCGTCGCCCACCGCGCACTGGAGGGGCTCGACTCGTCCGACCTGTGGCTGCGTGCCGCCCGACTCGGCCCCGCCGACCCCGAGTTGGGCCCTGCCGTACGGGCCTGCGTTGCCGCCGCCGAGCTGGCGCTGGCCCGCAGCGACCCCGGCGGTACGGCGCACCGGGCGGTGGCCGCGTTCGCCGAGCGCTACTCCGAGCGCGGCCGATGCCCCGCCGACGACTGCCTGGACCAGCTGACGGGAGCCCGCCGATGACGCCCCACGACTCACCCGCCGAGACCGCGCCGCCGGCGGCGGACGTCGAACGCACACGTGACGCCGTACGGGCCTGCGTTGCCGCCGCCGAGCTGGCGCTGGCCCGCAGCGACCCCGGCGGTACGGCGCACCGGGCGGTGGCCGCGTTCGCCGAGCGCTACTCCGAGCGCGGCCCGTACGGCAGGGCCCAACTCGGGGTCGGCGGGGCATCGGCCGCGCTCGGCCGTGCCCGCGACCGCACCCGGGGATCGCGCAGGAGCACCCGAAGCCCGCGCCGAAGTGCCCGACGCGCCGGAAGCGCCCGCCCGCTCCGCGGCGCAGACCGCCCCGCCCCGCGGCGCGGCGCCGGGCTCCGCCCCCGCCCCCGAGCCCGGACGACCGGACGCACCGGACGCACCCGGGGATCGCGCAGGAGCACCCGAAGCCCGCGCCGAAGTGCCCGACGCGCCGGAAGCGCCCGCCCGCTCCGCGGCGCAGACCGCCCCGCCCCGCGGCGCGGCGCCGGGCTCCGCCCCCGCCGAGACCGCGCCGCCGGCGGCGGACGTCGAACGCACACGTGACGCCGTACGGGCCGCGCTCGGCCGTGCCCGCGACCGCACCCGGGCGCTCACCGACTGCCTGGACGACGAGCAACTCACGGCGCAGCACTCGCCGTTGATGTCACCGCTGGTCTGGGACCTCGCGCACATCGGCAACCAGGAGGAGATCTGGCTCGTCCGCGCGGCCGGTGACCGGCCCGCGCTGCGTCCCGAACTCGACGCGGTCTACGACGCGTTCCGCACCCCTCGGGCGGATCGCCCCGCACTGGCGATGCTGTCGCCGGACGAGGCCCGTGCCTTCGTGGACGAGGTCCGACGGCTCTCGCTCGGGATCCTGGCGGACCTTCCGCTGGACGACGAGGACACGCTGACCGCACACGGTTTCCTGCACGCGATGGTCGCCCAGCACGAGCAGCAGCACGACGAGACCATGCTCGCCACCCACCAACTGCGGCGCGGTGAACCGGTACTTCACGCACCGCCCCCGCCCGGCGAGGGCAGCGACGAACCGCTGCCGGCCGAAGTCCTCGTCCTTGGCGGGCCGTTCACCATGGGCACCGACGCCGACCCCTGGGCGCTGGACAACGAACGCCCGGCTCACCTGGTCGAGTTGGGGCCCTACTGGCTGGACACCGCCCCGGTGACCTGCGGTGCGTACCAGGAGTTCGTCGACGCGGGCGGCTACGACGATCCGCGCTGGTGGCAGCCGGAGGGCTGGGCGTACGTGCACCGGGCCGGGCTGCGGGGCCCGCTCTTCTGGCGCGTCGAGGAGGGGCGCACGCTGCGCCGCAGCTTCGGCCGGCTGGAGCCGGTGGCGCAGGCGGAGCCGGTGCTCCACGTCTGCTGGTACGAGGCGGACGCGTACGCCCGGTGGGCCGGCCGGCGGCTGCCGACGGAGGCGGAGTGGGAGAAGGCCGCCCGCCACGATCCGGCCTCGGGTCGTTCGCGCCGCCATCCCTGGGGCGACGAGCCGCCGCGGGAGCGGCACGCCAACCTCAACCAGCGCCATCTGCGACCGGCCCCGGCGGGCGCCTACCCGGCGGGTGCGGCGCCCACCGGAGCACGGCAGCTGCTGGGCGACGTGTGGGAGTGGACGTCCTCGGACTTCACCGCCTACCCGGGCTTCAGGGCCCACCCCTACGCCGAGTACTCCGAGGTCTTCTTCCCCTCCACCGGACCCGATCCGGGCCGCAGCGACGGCGTCGGTCGCTACAAGGTGCTGCGAGGCGGCTCCTTCGGTACGGACGAGGTGGCCTGCCGCGCCACCTTCCGCAACTGGGACCTGCCGATTCGTCGCCAGATCTTCGCCGGATTCCGCACCGCCCGCGACCCCGTCCCTGCCCGCGACCCCGTCCCTGCCCGCGACCCTCGCGCCGACCCCGATCCCCGCCGCGACCCCGATCCCCGTTCCCGTCCCGATCCCCGCGGCGGCAGCGCGGCCGACGAGCGGACCGAGAGCTGATGTGTCGTCATTTCGCGTATCTGGGCCGCGAGTTGCCGCTGACCGAGCTGATCCACCCGCCGCAGGGCCTGTACGAGCAGTCCTGGGCGCCGCGGCAGCAGCGGTACGGCACCGTGAACGCCGACGGCTTCGGCCTCGGCTGGTACCCGCCCCCACCCCCGCCCGGAACAACCGCGACCACGTGGTCCGACGCCGCGCCGCCGGACCATCGCCCGAACGCTGCCGCTCCGCCGCCCGCCCGCTACCGCCGAGCGGTGCCCATCTGGGCCGACCAGAACCTCCCGGACCTGGCCCGCACGGTGCGTTCGCGCTGCGTGCTGGGCGCGGTGCGGGACGCCACGCCCGGCACCAGTCAGGACGAGTCCGCCGCCGCGCCGTACCGGTGCGGGCCCTGGCTCTTCAGCCACAACGGCGCGGTTCCCAGCTGGCAGCGGCTGCCGGACGAGCTCCGACTCCCGCTCTCCGCCGAGGAGTTGCTCTGGATGGAGGCGCGGTGCGACAGCGCGCTCCTCTGGCTGCTGATCCACCGCCGGCTGCTGACGGGAGAGCCGGCCGCCGAGGTGCTGGCCGAGCTGGTGCCCCGTATTGCCGCGCTGCGGCCCGGCGTACGTCTCAACATCCTGCTCACCGACGGCGCGCGGCTCACCGCTGTGCGCCACGGAGACACCCTCTGGTGCCGCTCCGACGCGGACGGGGTGGTGCTCGCCTCCGAACCGGACGCGAGCGCGGGCTGGCGCGAGGTACCGGACCACACGCTCGTGACCGTCGCCCACGACGAGCCGGTGCGGTTCCGCCCCCTCGCCCCCGCCGCCGTGCCGCCCGCCCAGGCAGCTGCCACCGAGAGGACCGCCACGCCATGAATGCATCGAACACCGCACAGCCGCGCTTCTCGCTCAGCCACCGACTGCCCCCGGGCCACCTCGCGGACGCGCTGCGGGCGGACGCGCTCAAGGGGCTCACCTCTGTTCCGAAGACGCTGCCACCCAAGTGGTTCTACGACGCGCGGGGCAGCGAGCTGTTCGAGCGGATCACCGAGCTGCCGGAGTACTACCCGACCAGGGCCGAACAGCGCCTGCTCCAGCGGTGCGCCGGCGAGGTCGCCCAACTGGCCCCGCACACCGCGACGTTGGTGGAGCTGGGCTCGGGTTCCTCACGCAAGACGCGGCTGCTGCTGGACGCACTGCTGGCGCACGGCGCACTCGCCCGGTACGCGCCGCTGGACGTCAGCCCGGACGCGCTGGCCGAGGCCGGGCAGGCACTGTGCCGCGACTACCCCTCGCTGGAGGTCTCCGCCGTCGTCACCGACTACGAGGCCGATCTGACGCCGCCGGGCAGCGGCCCGTACCTGGTCGCCTTCCTCGGCGGCACCCTGGGCAACCTCGACGTCGCCGAGCGCCGTGCCTTCTGCGCCTCGCTGCGCCGACTGCTGACCCCCGGACGCGATGCCCTCCTCCTGGGCGTCGACCTCGTCAAGGACCCGGACGTTCTGGTGCGGGCCTACGACGACAGCCGGGGTGTGACGGCCGAGTTCAACAAGAACGTGTTGCACGTCCTCAACCGGGAGCTCGGCGCGGACTTCGACCCGGACGCCTTCGACCACCGTGCGCGGTGGAACGCGGAGCGGTCCCGGGTGGAGATGTGGCTGCGTTCGCGCGTCGCGCAACGGGTCGTGCTGACCGATCCGCCGCTGCGTGCGGAGTTCGAACGCGGTGAGGGGATGCGGACCGAGATCTCGGTGAAATTCAGCCGGGAGGGGCTGACCGGTGAGCTGGCCGCGGCCGGCTTCGAGGTGCGGCAGTGGTGGCAGGGCGACGGCTTCGGCCTGCTGCTCGCCGACCCGTTCTGACACCCCCTCCGGGCGACCGGTTCGGCCGACAGCGGTGGCGACCCGTTCCCGCCGACCCGTCGCAACTCCGAGCGACCCGTCCGAGCGACCCGTCCGAGCGGGCCCGGGCTACCCGCACCAGGCCCGTCCGAGCGACCGGCCCGGCCCGGCCCACCCGGCGGGCCCGCCCGCAAACCGTTCCGACCGCACTCCGGGCGGCTCGGACGGCCCTGCGGGCGAACCGGTTCGACACCTGACCGGCCGACGGTCCGCACCCCCGTCGGCGGGTCGCTCGAATGGCCGACCCCAAAGGGACATATATCTCATATCCGACCACGCTTGGCTTACCGAGGTACACGCGGGACGGGGAGCCGGGCGTACGGGTCGCAGCCGATCCGACGCCCCGCTCGTAGGAGGTGCCACATGCCGCAGGTGCAGGTCCATGTCTCAATCCCGCTGCCCGTCGACGAGGTCTTCTACTTCCTCGCCGACGGCAGGAATCTGCCACGCTGGCACAGCGGCGTGACGGAGATCAGCCCCGACGGGCCCGAGGAGCCGGACGAGTCCGCGCTGGCCGAACGCCGTGCGTACAAGTACCGCTTCCCCGGTCGTCACCGCAGCTTCCGGCTGGAGTGCTGCGCCTACGAACACAACGTCAGCGTCGGCTACTTGGGCCAGCGCATGTGGACGCCGCTGGGCAGCCAGATGCCGCGCTTCGACTTCCGCGTCTGGCCGCAGGGGACGGGGTGCAGGGTGGGTGTGCAGGTCACCTCGTGGCTGGCCGGCGGGATGGTGATGATGTGGCCGGTCGTCTCGCTGGGGTGGCGTCGCGATCTGCCCGAGGACGTGCAGCGGCTCTACCAGGTGCTCACCGGCACCGAGGAGGGCGCGGACATCGGCTACGAGGCAGGGCCCGTCGCCGTGGCGGCACGGCCACGACGACGGGCTGTCCGGGGCCTCCGGGCGCCCGCGATGCACGGTTGAGCTGCGTGTGCGTCGCGGTCGTCCGGAGGCACTGCGCTCCGAACCTGCCTGACGCGGACTTGGCGCGGACTACTCCGAGCCGCTGACCCGTACGTAGTCGACCACCAGCTCCTGCGGGAGCGGCGTCGAGTCGTCGGGGTCACCCGGCCACAGGCCACCGACGGCGAGGTTCAGGATCATGAAGAACCCCTGGTTGTACACCCACTCCTTGCCGTTCAGATCGGCCGGGGTGCGGGTCTGGAAGACGTTCCCGTCGACCGACCACTCGATCTTGTCGGGCGCCCAGTCGATGGCGAAGGTGTGGAAGTCGTCGGCGAACTGCTGGCCGTCCGGCAGGGTGTAGCTGGAACCGATGCCCTCGCCGCCCGAGTAGCCGGGCCCGTGCAGGGTGCCGTGGACGGTGGACGGCTCGAAACCGACGTTCTCCATGATGTCGATCTCGCCGCAGTACGGCCAGTCGATCTCGCTGAAGCGGTCACCGAGCATCCAGAACGCCGGCCACATGCCCTGGCCGCGCGGGACCTTGATGCGCGCCTCGACCTTGCCGTACTGCGCGGAGAACTTGCCCGAGGTGTTCAGGCGGGCCGAGGTGTAGTCGCAAGTGCCGTACCAGCACTGGTAGTTGGCCGGGTTCTCCTTGCGGGCAGTGATGACGAGATTGCCGTTGCCGTCGAGTGCGGCGTTGTCGTTGCCGCCGGTGTAGTACTGGCGCTCCTGGTTGTGGACGTTGTCGCCGGTCTCCAGCTGCCACTTGGAGCCGTCCACCGCCGAGCCGGCGGAGCCGTCGAACTGGTCCTCGAAGAGGACCTCCATCGGCTTGGCGTCGGCCTTCGGCTCGGGCTCGCCTGCGGCCGGGCCCGCGGACCCGAGCAGCGACCAGCACAGTGCGGCGGCGAGTCCGCCGGTGACCAGCGCAGTGGAGCGCTTCCTGCGTTTGCGTGGGGTGAGCGAAACGGGCATGTCGGTGACCTCGTGTGTGGTGGGGGGAACGCGGGGGAGAGCCGTCTCGCGTACGGCTCGCGCGATCCATGAAGGTACGGACCTTTGCCGGCCCTGTGAGTTAACTGCTTTGAGGAGAGCACGTCAATAACCCGGGCACGGGCTTGTTCGGGGCGAGATTTCGGGCTCGGCGGCCTCCGTCGGCTCCAAGGCTTGAACGCGGGCGCCCCAAAGGCCTGTTGACCTGCGCACGCGGAACGCCCGCCTCCGCTCGGCAGCGGTGGCGGGCGTTCCGCGGGTGGAGCTCGGTCGGATGCTCAGAGAGCCATCGCGTCCAGGTTCAACGGCTTGACCCTGCCCTCGATCAGCGCGGCGAGACCGTTGACTGCCGCGGTCGAGGGGTCCTCGGCGATCTGCACCGGCATCCGCGTCGCCTGCCGCAGCTGCTCGTCGAGTCCCGGCAGCAACGCGCTGCCGCCGGCCAGTGTCACGCCGCTGTCGGCGAGGTCGGCCACGAGATCGGGCGGGCAGCGGTGCAGCACACTGCGGATCGCGTCGACCAGCGAGGTCAGCGGAGCGGCCATCACCTCGCGCACCTCGGCCGGGTCGATCTGCACCTTCCGTCCGAGGCCGGTCGCCACGTCCCTTCCGTGCACGACCGTTCCCTGCGGCGAGTTCAGGCCCCCCGTCGCCACGTCCAGCCGCAGCGTACGCACCGACTGACTGGGCAGCACCAGCTCGTGGTGGTTCCGCAGATGCTGGATGATCGCCTGCTCGATGGTCTCCCCGCCGACCGGCACCTTCGCGGCCGCGACGATCGACCCCATCGACAGCACGGCCACCTGGGTCGCCGCCGCACCGCACAGCACGATCAGGGTCGCCTCCGGCTCCTCCACCGGGAGCCCGCACCCCACCCCCGCCGCGATGAGCGTGTCCACCAGCAGCACTCGTCTGGCGCCCACCCCGGTCAGCGTCTCGATCGCGGCGCGCTGGGCCAGCGGGTCGGCCTCGTGCGGTACGCAGACCGCGGTGCGCAGACGGGGGTTGAGTCGCCAGGACCGTACGGTCTTCTCGCCGACCATCGCCCGCAGCATGCGCTGCGCCATCACGATGTCCACGACCGTGCCGTGGCTGACCGGACGCACGACCCGGATGTGCGAGGGGGTGCGGCCGGACATCCGCTCGGCCGGCGTACCGACCGCGATCAGCGCGCCGGACATCACGTTGACGGCGACGATGGACGGCTCGTCCACGACGAGCCCCGCACCCTTGAGGTGAACCCTCGTCCTGGACGCGCCGAGGTCGACAGCGACGGTGCAGCGGCGCAGTTGGTCTGGGCTGAGATACACGGCGGTCTCCCCGCGGACGACGTCGATCGGTAGGTCTCATCGTCCGGCGGCCGCGCCCCGCCTGCCCGCTCAGCTGGGCCGGACGAGGGGACGTGCGGACACCGATCGACGTCGTCCGCGGGGAGACCGCCGTGTATCTCAGCCCAGACCAACTGCGCCGCTGCACCGTCGCTGTCGACCTCGGCGCGTCCAGGACGAGGGTTCACCTCAAGGGTGCGGGGCTCGTCGTGGACGAGCCGTCCATCGTCGCCGTCAACGTGATGTCCGGCGCGCTGATCGCGGTCGGTACGCCGGCCGAGCGGATGTCCGGCCGCACCCCCTCGCACATCCGGGTCGTGCGTCCGGTCAGCCACGGCACGGTCGTGGACATCGTGATGGCGCAGCGCATGCTGCGGGCGATGGTCGGCGAGAAGACCGTACGGTCTTCTCGCCGACCATCGCCCGGCTCCTGCTGGCACAACCGCGCGTGGTGATCCTCGACGAGGCGACCGCGCACCTGGACTCCACCTCCGAGGCGGCCGTGCAGGAGGCGCTGACCGAGGCCCTGGAGGGACGTACCGCGGTGGTGATCGCACACCGTCTGTCCACCGTGCGCGAGGCGCACCAGATCCTTGTCCTGGAGCAGGGCCGGATCGTCGAACGCGGTACCCACGAGGAGCTGTTGGCGCTGGACGGCCGGTACGGGGAGCTGTACACGACCCAGTTCGCGGGTGCACCGCCCGCACCCACGCCCGCACTGGAACACTGACCCGCCCCCGCCGGCCCGCACCATCGTGACGCCACGGCGCCGCGACGCCGCGACGCCGCGACGCCGCGACGCCGTGGCGCCGTGGCGCCGTGGCGGATGGTGCGGGCCGGCGGGGGCGGGTCAGTGTTCCAGTGCGGGCGTGGGTGCGGGCGGTGCACCCGCGAACTGGGTCGTGTACAGCTCCCCGTACCGGCCGTCCAGCGCCAACAGCTCCTCGTGGGTACCGCGTTCGACGATCCGGCCCTGCTCCAGGACAAGGATCTGGTGCGCCTCGCGCACGGTGGACAGACGGTGTGCGATCACCACCGCGGTACGTCCCTCCAGGGCCTCGGTCAGCGCCTCCTGCACGGCCGCCTCGGAGGTGGAGTCCAGGTGCGCGGTCGCCTCGTCGAGGATCACCACGCGCGGTTGTGCCAGCAGGAGCCGGGCGATGGTCAGACGCTGGCGCTCGCCGCCCGACAGCCGGTAGCCGCGCTCGCCGACGACCGTGTCCAAGCCGTCCGGAAGCGAGGCGATCAGCCCGTCCAGCCGTGCGCGGCGCAGAGCGTCCCACAGCGCCGCGTCGTCCTCCTCGGGTGCCGCGAGCAGCAGGTTCGCCCGGATCGTGTCGTGGAAGAGGTGGCCGTCCTGCGTCACCACTCCGACGGTGCGGCGCATCGACTCCGCGGTCAGCTCGCGCACATCGCGCCCGCCGACGCGTACGGCGCCGCTGTCCGTGTCGTAGAGCCGGGCCGCGAGTTGGGCGATGGTCGACTTCCCCGCGCCCGACGAGCCGACCAGCGCCACCAACTCGCCCGGCTCCGCGCGGAAGTCGATGTCGAAGAGCACCTGCTCGCCGCCCCTGCTGTCCAGCGTCGCGACCTCTTCGAGGGAGGCGAGCGAGACCTGGTCCGCGGACGGG
Organism: Streptomyces tardus; assembly: GCF_018101125.2. GTDB lineage: Bacteria > Actinomycetota > Actinomycetes > Streptomycetales > Streptomycetaceae > Streptomyces > Streptomyces tardus. The sequence continues at coordinate 2,540,332 of NZ_JAELVF020000001.1, forward strand.
TAGGCGAAGCCGACGGCGTCGAACTCGACCGAGACCGGGCCCTCCCGCACCGGCTCCGCGTGCTCGTGCTCCTCGATCAGCGGCTTGAGGTCCAGCACCTCGAAGACCCGTTGGAAGCTGACGAAGGCGCTCATCACCTCCACTCGCGCCCCGGCCAGTTCGGTCAGCGGGGCGTACAGCCTGGTCAGCAGCATCGCGAGGGAGACCACCGTGCCGGCGGCGAGCGTGCCGTTCAGTGCGAACCAGCCGCCGAGCCCGTACACCAGCGCCAGAGCCAGGGCGGACATCAGCGTCAGCGCGGTCACGAAGTACATCTGGAGCATCGCGCGGCGCACCCCGATGTCCCGTACGCGCCCGGCGCGCGCGGCGAACTCGCGGGACTCCTCGCGGGGGCGGCCGAAGAGCTTCACCAGGGTGGCGCCGGGGGCGCTGAAGCGCTCGGTCATCTGAGTGCTCATGGTCGAGTTGTGGTCGGCGGCCTCACGGCTGAGCTGTGCCAGGCGGGCGCCCATGCGCCGTGCCGGCACGACGAACGCGGGCAGCAGCACCAGGGACAACAGAGTGATCTGCCACGACAGTTGGAGCATCACGACCAGAGTGAGCAGCACCGTGACGATGTTCCCGACCACTCCGGAGAGGGTGTCGCTGAAGGCGCGCTGCGCGCCGATCACGTCGTTGTTCAGCCGGCTCACCAGAGCCCCGGTGCGGGTGCGGGTGAAGAAGGCGATCGGCATGCGCTGCACATGGTCGTAGACGGTCGTCCGCAGATCGAGGATCAGCCCCTCGCCGATGCGTGCCGACAGCCACCGCGTCACCAGCCCGAACCCCGCCTCGGCCACCGCGATCAGCGCGATCAGCGCGGCGACGAGAACCACCACCCGCTGCTCCTCGGAGCCGGTGATCGCGTTGACGACCCGTCCGGCCAGCAGCGGTGTGGCGACCGCGAGCATCGCGGTGACCGTGCTGAACACCAGGAAGAGCCCGATCTGCCGGCGATGCGGCTGGGCGAACCGCCCGATGCGCCGCAACGCAGCACGGGAGAACGGGCGTTGGTCCTCCAGCGCGTGGTTCGCGTTGTAGAGCGAGCTCCACGCGGACATCTCCATCGACATGACTGCCACCTTCGGTTGCCGTTGATGCCACGACGATAGAAGTTGAAGGAAGCTTCAAGTCAAGTCGATTTCGGTGCCGGCACGGCAGCGGCGGTCGCGGCAGGGCGGGCGGGTGCCGGGTGCCGGGGCCGGGTGCGACGTACGGCCCGCCGCCCGCCCGCGGGGCTCAGCGGTCGGCGTACACCACCCAGGTCTGGCCGGCGGCGAACGGCATCCGGCTGCCGTCGGCCAGCCGGTACACGGTGCCGGACTGCGGCGTTGCCCGCTCCCAGCGCGTCTCGTACGCCCGTCCGTTGCGCAGCACCGTGGCGGTGCCCTCGCCGAGGGTCTCGATGTACGGGGTGACGGCGCCGGTGGAGTCGCCGAAATCCGAGTCGCGCATCGTCACCCGCTGGATCACCACCGTCCGTCCGCCCAGCCGCGCTCCCGAGGCGCTCATCGCCGGTTCACCGTCGAAGGAGGCGAGCCAGCGCCGCTGCTTCGGCGACCACTCGAAGGAGGTCCTCGCCGCGTCGTAGCTGACGCTCGCCTGCCGGGTCGGTCGTCCGCCCGCGGGAGCCGGGCCGAAGCGCAGCCCGATGTCCCGGCTCAGACTCGCCCGCGGCGCGAGGTCCAGCACCTTCCTGGACTGCATGAACAGGTTGTGCGGCGAGGGACGGTCCTGGTCGCGGAAGTACGCGTCCCGGTTCTTCTCCTGGGGTACGGGGTACAGCGGCGCCCGCTCGATGTGCGGCTGCAGTTTCTTCTGCACACCGGAGTACGCCAGCGCGGGCCGTCCGAACTGCCGCAGCAGCTCCAGGTCCGACTCCCGGGCGCTGCGCACCGGCCCGGCCACCGGGGCCTGCTCGCTCGCGTAGACGGCCATCAGCCGGCTCATCCCGGCCTCGACCTTCTCCACGTAGACCATGTCGGCCCGTTCGAGACCGACATGGGGCCTGGCGCGGGCGGAGTTGTCGACCTTGAGCGCGAGCACCGGCGCCGGAACGGCGGGCTCGCCGGTGTAGGGGGAGGAGGACCGGAGCGGGGCCGTACCGGCCGACCCGTCCGCCGAGGAGCTGCCGGCGAGGGCGAGCGAGCCGACGAGAGCCAGAGCGAGCGCGAGCACCGCGGAGCGCGGGCGAGGACGCGGGGAGGGCGCGGCGCCGGCCCGCGCGGGGGAGCGGTGCCGGTTGCGGAACCCGGTGGGAGGAGCTGCCATGCCGGTTGCCTTCCGAGACGGTACGCGGGCGCGTACGGGGCTACCGAGGCAGACGTACCGCGCCGGGCCGCCCCTGCCGCACCGGCACCGCCGTCCGCCCGGGGGGCGTCACCCGATCCGGGCGGTGTGCGTCGGGCACCGCCCGGATCGAGTGACGCGCGGAAGTGTCTCGTGCACGGGTGAGGACGAGGAGTGTGCGGGTGGCTGCATGGAGCGCGCGTGCCCGGTGACATCGAGGCCGACCTGCGGTTCGGCCGCCGAACAGGTCCGGCGGGGGCGCCGCTCGGGCGCACGAAAGGCAGCCGAATCGAGACCCCGAGCTGTGCGATCCGGGTGGCCTACGGAGCCGTGCGGCGGGGCGAGGCCTGCCGGATGTCGGCGCCGGAGGCCACCTGTCGCTCGGTCTCTCCTGACCCGTGCCAGTCCAGGCACAGCACCGTGGCGTCGTCCTCCAGCCGACCGTCGACCGCGTCCAGGACCGCGGAGGTGAGCGCCAGCACGGTCTCCCTCGGGTGGAGGTTCCGGGTGCCCTTCAGCACTGCGGCCAGGTCCACCCTCTCCGCGTCCTGCTCGAGCATGCCGTCGGTGAGCATGATCAGGCGGTCACCGGGGCGCAGGTCGAGTTCCTGGACCCGGTGAGGGTGGGGGATGGGCACGGGAAGACCGAACGGCGGGTCCACCTCCAGTGCGACCTCCTCCACTATGCCGTCGCGCATCCGCAGCGGCCAAGGGTGACCCGCGTTGACCAGCCGGGCCTGCCCGGTGTGGAGGTCTACGCGCACCAGCTGCCCGGTGGCGTGGCCCGGCGGGCCGTGGGCGGCCAGCGCCTGGTCGGCCTGCCGGGCCTGTTCGAGGAGGTCCGCGCCGTTGCGGCGGGCGCCGCGCAGGGCGCTCACCAGGATCGTCGCCGCCAGCGCTGCCTCGATGTCGTGGCCCATGGGATCGGTCAGCGACAGGTGGAGTGTGTCGCGGTCGAGCGTGTAGTCGAAGGTGTCGCCGCTGATGCTGTTCGAGGGCTCCATGGTTCCGCACAGCGCGAACTGCGCCCCTTCGCAGGTGAGCGAGGGGGGCAGCAGCTGGTGCTGGATCTCCGCGGCCAGGGTGAGCGGCCTGCTGCGTTTTCCCCAGGTGTAGAGGTCGGTGTAGCGCTGGTTGGCGATCATGATGTACGCCAGGGCGTGAGCGGCCTCGCCCACCGCGTGGACGGTTGCTTCGTCCTGGCCGGTGGGCAGGAGGAGCTCCAGGAGTCCGATGGCGTCGCCGCGGTTGGTGACCGGGCAGATCACCCGTTCGCCCCAGGTTGTCGTTTCGCGGTACAGCTGCTGGGTGCGTACGACGCGCTCGTAGACGCTGCCGTGCAGCTCGATTCTGTCCGCCTGACCCACGGACTCCTGCTGGGAGGCGGTGGTGAGCGGGACTATCGCCCTGCCCGTCAGGTCGACGATGAGGAAGGAGACGCGTGTGGCGCCGAAGCGCCGGAGGAGGTCCTGGGCCACCACGTCGACAGCCTCCACGGGGGCCGCCGTCTCCGCTGCCGTCAGCAGCCGGGAAAGTTCACCCTGATCGTCCACGACGCTGCTCCTTCGAGTCTCCCCTCACACCAGAGTGACGAATGTCGCATCGAGGGGCAAGTGGGTTGGAGAAGGGTATTCCGGGCGGATCGGCGCGTGTCCGGAGGTCGGGAGGCCGGAGGAAGTCCGACTGCAGCGGGGCACGCCGGAGCCACGAGGGTGACGGCCCGGGCCTCGTACGACCGAAGAGGGCCCTCCGCGCCCCGGGCGCCGAGCGGTCTGGAGCACCGGAGTCCCGGGCCGGGACGGCGGGAGCGCGGAGGCCGGTTCGGGACTCCGGTGTGGCGGCCGGTAGGCCGCCCTACCGGCGGAGCAGTTCGCGGGCGATCCGCTCCGCCCGGGTGCGGGCCGTCGCGCCGAGGCCGACGCGGGTACGGCGGTCCAGCAGGTCGGACACGTCCAGCGCGCCCTCGCGGCGCACCGCGTACCGCAGTTCCGCGCCGATCGTCTCCACGCCGTCCGCGACCGGTCGCAGCAGCTCCGGCTCGCCCTCGGCCTCAGCCAGTACGTCGACGGCCTCCACGCCGTACCGGCCCACCAGCCGAGGGGGCGCGGCGACCCGTGCGAGCGTCGGGCGGTCGGCCGCTCCGACCAGCGGCAGCCGCCGGGTGCGGCAGGGTCCGGCCGCGAGGGGGCGGCCCGCCTGCTCCGCCCGGGCGAGGGCGGCGTCCAGGGCGTCCTCGGCCATCCGCCGGTAGGTGGTCAGCTTGCCGCCCACCACCGACACCAGCCCGTCCCGGCCGGTGATCACGGCGTGCTTGCGCGAGACGTCGGCGGTACGGCCGGAACCGCTGTCCAGCAGGGGGCGCAGCCCCGCGAAGGTGCCCAGGAGGTCCTCGCGCGCGAGCGGTTGGTGCAGGGCGGTGTTGAGCGTGGCCAGCAGGAAGTCGATCTCGTCGTCGGTGGCGTGCGGCACGTCCGGGATCTCGCCGGGCGCCTCCTCGTCGGTGAGTCCGACGTACACCCGGCGCTCGGGGGCGGGCAGCGCGAAGACGAAACGGTTCGTCTCGCCCGGCACCGGCACCGTGAGCCCGGCGGTGAGCGGGCCGAACACCTCCTGGGAGAAGACCAGATGGGCGCCCCTGCTCGGCCGCAGCCCGATGTCGGGGGCGACTTGGCCGGCCCAGACCCCGGCCGCGTTGATCACCGTACGCGCGTTCAACTGCGCTGTCTCGCCGGTGAGTTCGTCGCGCAGCACCGCGCCGCCGCCGGTGACGTCGGTGGCGGCGCAGCGGGTCAGCACCCGTGCGCCGTATGCCGCCGCGGTGCGCGCGAGGGCGACCACCAGTCGTACGTCGTCGGAGAGCTGGCCGTCCCAGAACGCCAGTCCGCCGCGCAGACCCGACCGCGCAACCCCGGGGGCGTACTCCAGCACCCGCTCGGCCCGAAGTCGTCGCGAACGCGGCAGGCTGGCGGCGGAGGTGCGGGCGGCGATCCGCAGCGCGTCACCGGCCAGGAAACCGGCCCGCACCAGCGCCGCGTTCGGCCGGCTGACACCCGGCAGCAGCGGCATCACCTGCGGAAGCGCACGGACCAGGTGCGGGGCGGTGTGCTCGATCAGCACACCGCGCTCGACCGCGCTCTCGTGGGCGATCCCCACGCTGCCGGAGGCCAGGTAGCGCAGCCCGCCGTGCACCAGCTTCGAGCTCCAGCGGCTGGTGCCGAAGGCGAGGTCGTGCTTCTCGGCGAGGACGACCGACAGTCCGCGCGAGGCTGCGTCCAGGGCGATGCCGGCACCCGTCACGCCGCCCCCGACGACCAGCAGGTCGACCGGTTCGGTGGCCGGCAGCTCGGACCATTCCCGGCTGCGGCGCGCGGAGTTGAGGTCGGCGGAGTGCGGACGGGCGGTGGTCACGACTCGG
>NZ_JAELVF020000001.1:2546146-2653096 GCF_018101125.2 Streptomyces tardus
CTGTGGGCGGGGCCGTGGGGGAGAGGTAGCGGTCCAGCATCAGCGTCAACTCGGCGTCGAGCCGGTCCAGTTCGGCTCCGGCCCCGTCCGGGGCGTCGACCAGGGCGGGAGCGGTGAGGGTGAAGGACCAGGTGGCCAGGAGTACGGAGCGCGCGAGCAGCCCCGGGGCGCCGGTGCGCACCGAACCGTCCTCCATCCCGGCCCGCACCCCGCCCTCCAGGAGTTCCAGCTGCTCGTTGGTGCTCGTTCCCCGACGGCGGAGGAGATAGGGGAGCAGGAAGTCCGGATCCAGGTCGACGATCTTGCGCAGGATCGGGTGCGTCCTGATCCGCCGCGCCATCTCCACCACGGTGGCGACCAGGAGGCTCCTGGCGCCGTTCGCGGCGACCGGCGGCTGCGCCTCGATCCGGCTCGTGACGTCCTGGCTCAGTGCGGCCCACTCGCGGGTGATCAGCGCGCCGACCACCTCGCGGACACCGCCCCAGCGCCGGTACAGCGTGGCCCGGGAGACGCCCGCGTACCGGGCGATGTCGGCCATGGTCATCCGCTGCATGCCGATCGCGAGCAGCAGCTCGTACGCCGCGTCGAGGATCTGCTCCTCGGGGATGGCGTTGGCAGGCTTGGGATGGGTGGGCGATGCGTCTGCCCCGTTGCTTCGCTGCGACATCACATGTAGAAGTGTATCAGCGACGTTCGCGGGGTGCCGGGCCTCCGGCCCCGGCCGCGGGGGTTGCCGCAGGTGCTCGGGCGCCGCACCCGCGAAGCCGCAGAGCGCCCGTATCCGCCCGTACACCCGTACGCCCGTACCGCCACCGCACCGAGCAGGCCGCGTGCCCGCCGAGCAGGAAACCAGGGACCGCCAGATGACTGAGTCAGATCTCCCCGTCGTGGACTTCCACCCGTACCGCTGGGGCGACCCGGACCGCCCCGCGGAGCTGTCCGGCGCGGTGCACGAGGCGCTGGCCGCCTTCGGCGTGCGAGCACCCGCGTGCGGGCCGGTCGAGCCGGCCGACGCCGCGCTGCCGGACATCGTGCTCACCGACGGGGCGCGGGCCGCGCTGGAGGTGGCGGTCGGCGCCGAGTACGTGCGCTACGACCGCGAGGCGCGAGTGGGCCACACCCGCGGCTGGTCCACCCCCGACCTGCTGCGGCTGCGTTCCGGCGACGCCTCGGACGCCCCGGACGCGGTCGCGCTGCCCGGCAGCCACGAGGAGGTCGTCGCTCTCCTCGGCGCGTGTGCCGAGCATCACGTCGCCGTCGTCCCGTACTCCGGCGGCACCTCCGTCGTCGGCGGGCTCGCCCCCGCGCGCGACGGCTTCCACGGCGTAGTCGCCCTGGACATGGGCCGGTTGGACGCGGTGGTGGCCGTCGACGAGATCTCCCGCACCGCCACGTTCCAGGCGGGCATGCGCGGTGTGACGGCCGAAAAGGCCCTGCGCGAGCGGAACCTGACGCTGGGTCACTTTCCGCAGTCCTACGAGGGCGCGAGCATCGGCGGTTACGCGGCGGCCCGTTCGGCCGGCCAGTCCTCGGCCGGCTACGGACGCTTCGACGACATGGTGGTCGGCCTCACGCTGGCCACCCCGCGCGGAACCGTCGAGCTGGGCACCGCCCCCAAGTCCGCCGCCGGGCCCGACCTCCGGCAGCTGGTGCTCGGCTCCGAGGGGGCGCTCGGCGTCATCACCTCGGTGACGGTGCGGGTGCGTCCCGCGCCCGCGGTCCGCGTCTTCGAGACCTGGCGGTTCGAGACCTTCGAGGCCGGCGCCGAGGCGCTGCGCAGGCTCGTCCAGGACGGTCCGGTGCCCACCGTGCTGCGCCTGTCCGACGAGGCGGAGACCTCCATCAACCTCGCCGACCCCTCCGCGCTCAACGGCGGCGGTGCCGGCGGCTGCCTGGCCGTCACCGGTTACGAGGGCGCCGCGGCGGAGGTCGAGTCCCGCCGAGCCGGCGCCACCGCGGTGCTCAGCGCCGCGGGCGGCGCGCCGGAGGGCACCGACGGCGGTGAGGCGTGGCGCACGGGACGTTTCCGCGCGCCGTACTACCGCGACCCGCTGCTGGAGGCCGGCGTCCTGATCGAGACACTGGAGACCGTCACCTTCTGGTCGAACCTGCACGCGCTGCGCGCCGCCGTCACTCAGGCGCTGACCACGGCGCTCACCGACCAGGGCACTCCGCCGCTGGTGCTCTGCCACATCTCGCACGTCTACGAGACGGGCGCCTCGCTCTACTTCACCGTGGCCTGCGCCCAGGCGGAGGACCCGTTCGGGCAGTGGCGCACCGCCAAGACCGCCGCCAACGACGCGATCCGCGCGGCCGGCGCGGCGATCACCCACCACCACGGCGTGGGCACCGACCACCGGGACACCTACCGCCAGGAGATCGGTCCGCTGGCGGTGGAGACGCTGCGTGCGGCCAAGCAGGCGCTGGACCCGACCGGCATCCTCAACCCCGGCGTGCTGATCGCCCCGGAGCGCCCGGAGGCCGGCGCATGAGCCCGGCCGACACCGGCCCGACCGGCCAGGGCGGTACGGACGCGGGCGGCGCGGACGCGGGCCCGGACACGGACGCGGGCCCGGAAGCGGGCGGCGGTACGGGCGCGGGCGCGGGTGCCGGCGGAGGCGCGGGTACGGCGCGCACGTTCACCGCGCTCGTCAACCCGATCTCCGGCGGCGGTACCGCGTGGCAGTTCTGGCAGCCCGTCGCCGAACGCCTGACCGCCGCCGGCGCCACCGTCCACTCGGTGCGCACCACCGGACGCGAGGACGCCGTGGAGCGCGCCGAACGGGCCGCGGCGCAGGGGCACATCGTCGTCGCGGTCGGCGGGGACGGGCTGGTGCGCGACGTGGCCGAGGGCGTGGTCGCCTCGGCCGGCGTCCTGGCCATCGCCCCCGCCGGACGCGGAAACGACCTGGCGAAGACGCTCGGGGTGCCCCGGGAGACGGCAGCCCTCGCCGAGCTGCTGCTGCGTGCCGCGCCCAGGGCGCTGGACGTGGCCGAGGTCAACGGCGTGATCGCGCCCGGCAACGTGTACGTCGGCATCGACTCGATGGCCACCCGCATCATCAACGACAACCGCTGGATGCCCGGGCTGCTGCTCTACCGGCTCGCTCCGGTGCGCGCCATCATGAAGTGGCGTGCGGTGCGCTACGAGTTGGTGGTCGACGGAGAACCCCGCCGCCTCACCGGGCACACCGTGATCGTCGCCAACTCCGGTGCGTACGGCCACGGTCTGCGGATCGTCCCCTCCGCGGTCCCCGACGACGGGGAACTGGACCTGCTGACGGTCGGCGACGGCCCCCGCCACCAGGTGGTGCGGTTCATGAACAAGGTCAAGGACGGCACCCACGTCGACCGGCCCGAAGTGACCGTGGGCCGGGTGCGGACCGTCACCATCGACGCCGACCGCCCGGTCCCGGTCTGTGTGGACGGCGACGAGGTCACCACGCTTCCGGCCGAGGTCACCATCCGTCCAGGGGCGCTCAACTGCCTGGTCCCCGACGGCAGTTGACAGCGGCAGGCGCAGTTACGGCGGCGGTGGGCGCAACCCTTCGCCGCCGTAACTGTGGCCGGCACCCGTACGTGATCGGGGGCCCACCGGCGTGTGCCGGGCACGGAGCGGACCGGAGCATGGCAGGGCACGCGCCGGGTGCCGGTGTCGGACCGCCGACGTCCCGGACTCCGACGTCCCGGACTCCGACCACGGGAGGCCCGCCATGCCGCAGCCCCGCTCGACCGCCCCCCGGCCCGAACCGAGCCCGCGTGCCCACCGGCCGCGCGGCGGACTTCGGGGTGCTCACTCCGCCCCGAACAGCCGCGATGCGTACGGTGGTTGGGGCCCGGACCTGGACGGCCGCGGCGGGTCGCGGCGCACGCCGGCCGGCCCCGTACCGGCCTCGATCCGCTCTTCAAGCGCCCTGTGGCTGCCGGCCGTTGGTGCCGAAGTTTTCGAAACGCTGCTGGGTGCGGGCCAGTTGCTCGCCGACGCGGATTCCTCCGGCGCCGAGCCGGCGCTCGGTCTGCTCGTTCGCGGTGCGGTCTGCGGCGCGGCGGTGTGGCTCGTCCTGCGGCTGCGCGCGGGCAGCAACCGGGCGCGGCTGCTGCTGGCGTTCGGGCTCGGCATCCTCGGCACGCTCTCCCTGGTGGCCGGACCGCTCGGACACCTCCTGGACGGCGGCAGCGTCGGCGACGCGCTGGCCTCGGCCGGAGCCGTCGACCTGCTCTTCGGGGCGAGCCGCACACTGCATCTGCTCGCGGTGCTGGCGGCCGTCCCGCTGATGTTCCGTCCCGCCGCCAACTCCTGGATTCGCGCTCGCAGTTGACCGCCCGGCCCGCAGGCCGGTGCACGGCCCGCCAGAGGCCGGTGCACGCCGCGGAACGGTGCACGCCGCGGAACGGTGCACGGCGTGCGCACGGTCGCGCGCCGACCGGGCCCGACCGTCGCGGCGTCCCGTGCGCAGCCACCGGGCGGGGCGGCTGCGCACGGGGCACCGGGGCGGGGTCAGCGCTCCTCGTAGACCACCCAGGTCTGGCCCGGGTCGAAGGGCATCGGCTCGCCGTTCGGCAGGGTGTACGTGGTGCCGTCCTTCTCGTTGTCGCGCTTCCAGGTCGTCTCGAACGCCTCGCCGTCGCGCAGCACCGTGGCCTCGCCCTCGCCGACGGTCTCGATGAACGGTGTCGTGTTGGTCGGGTCCTGGAAGTCGGACGGCGGCATGTCCACCTTCTGGACCACGACCGTCTTGCCGCCGAGCTGCTCGCCGTCGGTGCTCATGGCCGGCTCGCCGTCGAAGGAGGCGAGCCAGCGCTCCTCCTCCGCCGACCACTTGACGCCGATCTCGGCGGTCCCGTAGTTGACCGTGCGCTCCTCGGTCGGTTCGCCCCCCTCGGGCCTGTCGCCGAAGCGCAGTCCGATGTCCGCGCTCAGGCTCGCCTCGCCGGCCTCGTCCAGGATGGCCTGCGGGTCGACGTAGAGGTTGTGCGGCGCCGGGCGGTCGTCGGCACGGCGGAAGGCGCTGGGGAAGTTGTCGTTGGAGAGGTTGAAGATCGGCGACTTGTCGAGGATCTCGTCGACGCCCTTCTGCGCGCCGGAGTAGGCGAGCGCCGGGCGGTCGAAGGTCTGGAGCTGCTCCGCGTTGTACTCGCGGGCGCTGCGCACCGGCCCGATGGTGTCGGGGAGTTGGCTGGAGTAGATGCCGATCAGCCGGCTCATTCCGCCTTCGACCTTCTCCACGTACACCATGTCCGCGTCCTCGACGTTGGTGTGCGGGCGGGCGCCCGAGGCGTTGTCGATCTTCACGGCGAGCACGGGCGCGGGCTCGGCCGGCAGGCCGGTGAACGGGGAGGTCTGCTCGGCGGGGGTGGCGGTGTCCTCGCCGGCGTAGGACGTGGCGGCGGTGCCGGCGAGCAGCGTGCCGGTGGCGGCCAGTGCCAGGACCAGCCGCCTGCGGGAGACTCGGCCGCCGGTCCGGCGGGGCTCTGCGGAGGTGGGGGGAGTGGTGCGCGACATGGCAAGCCTTCCGGTGTGGGGATGCGGGCGGCAGAGGGACACCCCACAGCGGTTCGCGGCAATCGTCAAGACCATCGCACCGGTTGGTCGGTAGCTGCACTGACCAGCGACAACGAGTCGGCCGATCGGGCGGGTGGGCCGATTGGGGAGGTTCGTGTCGTCAACGCGTCCACCCGGCCCAATTCCTTCCCATGTATGGCATGTCCGCTGCGAAAGGGAGGAACATTGGTCCCCGCGCTCGGCCGGTATGCGCCCACGGGTCGTCACAACGGAGGTACGGATGCGTCGTTCGTTCGCCCGAAGCTGTTCGTTGGTCGCGGTGGCGGCCGTGGTCGCCACGGTCGCCGCCGCCGCGCCCCCTCCGCACGGGGCGTCCCCCGGACCGCCGGGGCAGGCCGTACCGCCCGTACCGCCCAAGGAGTCCGTCGCGACCGGTCACGGCGGCGCCGTCGCCAGTGTCGACCGGGACGCCTCCGCCGCCGGGCTCGAAGTGCTGCGCAGGGGCGGCAACGCGGCCGACGCCGCCGTCGCCACCGCAGCCGCACTCGGGGTCACCGAGCCGTACTCCTCCGGAATCGGCGGCGGTGGCTACTTCGTCCACTACGACGCCCGGTCCGGTCAGGTGCGGACGGTCGACGGGCGGGAGACCGCGCCGCTGGCCGCCGACCGCGACCTGTTCCTGGAGGACGGTGAACCGCTGTCGTTCGACGAGGCCGTCAACAGCGGCCTGAGCGTCGGCACTCCCGGTACGCCCGCCACCTGGGACGCGGCGTTGCGCGCCTGGGGCAGCAGGCCACTGGCCGATCTGCTCGAGCCCGCCGAGAAGCTCGCCCGCGAGGGCTTCACCGTCGACGACAACTTCCGGGACCAGACCGCCTCCAACGAGGAGCGGTTCGCCGACTTCCCCGACACCGCGGAACTCTTCCTGCCCGACGGCGAACTTCCCGTCGTCGGCAGCACCCTGAAGAACCCCGACCTCGCCGACACCTACCGGCGCATGGCCGACAAGGGCGTACGGGACTTCTACCGCGGCCCGGTGGCCCGGGACATCGTGCGCACCGTGAACGCGCCGCGCGTGGACCCCGACGCCGACCGGACCGTACGGCCGGGCGAGCTGTCGCTGCGCGACCTGCGGCGGTACGCGACCAAGCAGCAGCGCCCCAGCCACACCCGCTACCGCGGTCTGGACATCCACTCGATGGCGCCCTCCTCCTCCGGCGGTACGACGGTCGGGGAGGCGCTCAACATTCTGGAGTCGACCGGCGAGCTGTCGTCCTCCGACGAGACGGCCTACCGCCACCGCTCGATCGAGGCATCCCGGATCGCCTTCGCCGACCGCGGCCGATGGGTCGGCGACCCGGCTCACGAGCGGGTGCCCACCCGGCAGTTGCTCTCCCAGCGTTTCGCGGACTCCCGCGCCTGTCTCCTCGACGACGACGCCGCGCTGACCAGTCCGCTGGCGCCCGGCAACCCGTACGACCCCCAGGACTGCGACCGCGGTACGGGCACGCCGGTGCCCTCCGGCCCGGAGGGCGTCAGCACGACGCATCTGACGACTTCGGACCGCTGGGGCAATGTGGTCGCCTACACCCTGACCATCGAGTCCACCGGCGGCAGCGCGATGACCGTCCCGGGCCGCGGCTTCCTGCTCAACAACGAGCTGACGGACTTCAACTTCGAACCGGTCAACCCCGAGGTGCACGACCCCAACCTCCCCGGCCCCGGCAAACGTCCGCGGTCCTCGATGGCGCCGACGATCGTGCTGGAGCGCGGCAGTCCGGTGCTCGCCGTCGGCAGCCCGGGCGGCGCGACCATCATCACCACCGTGCTCCAGCTGCTGACCGGCGTGCTCGACCGCGGGCAGTCGCTCCCCGAGGCGATCAACGCCCCGCGGGCGAGCCAGCGCGACACCCCCCGCACCGACCTCGAACCGGAACTGTGGGACAGCCCGGTACGCGTCGAACTGGAGGCGCTGGGGCACGAGTTCAGCCGCAGCGCCTCGATCGGCCGGGCCACCGGTATCCAGCGGCTGCCCGGCGGCAAGTGGCTGGCGGCGGCGGAGAAGACGCGCGGCGGGGGCGGCTCGGCGATGATGGTACACCCCGACCGCCGCTGACCGCGATCGGCCGCCGACCGCACCGGGCGGGGCAGGGAACGTACGACGGCGCCCTGCCCCGTCCGTAAACGTGGCCGACCGGATCCGGCCACCGCCGTCGGTCCCGTGGGTCCCGTCGGTTCCGGGCTCCGCGCCGTCGGCGACAGGGCGGCGGCTACCAGCTCGACTTGCGCACGCCGGGCAGCTTCCCGGCGTGCGCAAGCTCGCGCATCGTGATGCGCGAGAGCCCGAACGCCCGCAGATGCCCGCGCGGACGGCCGTCCACGCTGTCCCGGTTGCGCACCCGGGCCGCGCAGGCGTCCCGCGGCTGGCGCCGCAACTCCCGTTGGGCAGCGGCCCGTGCGCCCTCCTCGGACGCCGGGTCGCGGATGATCCGCTTCAGCTCGGACCTGCGGGCGGCGTACCGCTCGACGACGGCCCTGCGCTGCTCGTTCTTCGCGATCTTGCTGCGCTTGGCCATCAGACCCTCCCGCCGCGTGCGCGGATACGGGCGACCGCCCGCTCGATGCCGATGGTGTCGACCGTCCTGATGCCCTTGGTGCTGAGCGTCAGCCGCACGTGCCGACCCTCGGAGGGCAGCCAGTAGCGCTTGCGCTGGATGTTGGGGTCGAAGCGGCGTGAGCTGCGCCGGTGCGAGTGCGAGATCTGTTTGCCGAACGTCGGTGCGCGGCCGGTGAGTTGGCAGTGGGCGGACATCGGGCCACCTCTCTTCCTTAATGAAAACGATTGTCGTTTGTGTATAGTACCCCCATGCCACGCAACGACCTCCGTCCGGTCATCCGCCTGCGGTCCACCGCAGGAACCGGCTACACGTACGTGACCCGCAAGAACCGCCGCACCAGCCCCGATCGGCTGGAGCTGCGCAAGTACGACCCGGTGGCCCGCCGCCACGTCCTCTTCCGCGAGCAGCGCTGAGGCGGGCGGCGGCGGGCGACCGGGCACCCGGCTCCCGCCGACCCGCACCACCGCATCGCAGTCGCATCGCAGCCGTACCGACCCCGCAGGCCCGCACCCGGGGGCCGAGACCAGGAATGAGTCCGCTTGTGAAACCCGACATCCACCCGCCGTACCGGCACGTCGTCTTCCGGGACCGGTCCGCCGACTTCGCGATCCTCACGCGTTCGACGGCCACCAGTGAGCGCACCGTCGAGTGGGAGGACGGCCGCACCTACCCCGTCATCGACGTGGAGGTCTCCTCGGCGAGCCACCCCTTCTACACCGGCCGGGCCAAGGTCATGGACACCGCCGGACGCGTCGAGCGCTTCCAGCGCCGTTACGCCCGCGGCGAGGCCGGCCGATGACGCCGCCGGACCCGACCGCACACGGCCGGCGGCCCGGCCCGTCCGATCGCGGCGGGGCGCTGCCGGTCGTCGTGGTCGGCGGGCTGCACCGGGACGCCCGTAACGCCGCCGTGGAGCGGCTGCTCACCGCGGTGCCCGGCAGTGTGGCGCTGCACCACGACCTCTCGGACGCCACCGCGGGTTCGGTGCGCCGTACCGTCCGCGAGCGGGGCGGGCTGCTGGACACCGGGCACGTCCCGCTCTCCAACGACTGTGCCTGCTGCGCGCTCCGCGAGGATCTGGTGCCCGAGCTGCTGCGGCTCGCCGGGGTCGGGGCCTGTCGGCTGGCGGTCGTCGAGCTGTGGGACTCGGTCGAGCCCAAGGCGATGGCGGAGATCATCGCCGCGCACGCCGGAGACGAACTGCGCCTGGCCGGAGTCGTCGTGGCCGTGGACCCGGCCCTGGTGCTCCCCGCTCTCGCCAACGGCGACGATCTCGCCGAGGCCGGGCTCGCCGCCGCACCCTCCGACCAGCGCACCGTCGCCGACACCTTCGCCAGGCAGCTGGAGTACCCGAACGTGCTGGCGCTCGTCGAGGGCGAGGAGGTGCCGGACGAGACCGACCGGGCGCTGCTCGCCCAACTTCACCCCACCGCGCGCCGACTGCCGGTGGCGCATCCCGACTTCCCCTCCGCCGCCACCGCGGGCTTCGGTGTCGCCGAAGCCGCCGAACGGCAGCACCCTGCCTGCGCGTTGCTGCCCCAGGACGGATCCGCCGACGGCGTCGGCACCCTGGTCTGGCGCAGTCGCCGCCCCTTCCATCCGGGGCGGTTGTACGCGGCGCTGGAGGAGCTGTGCTGCGCCGCTGCCCGCAGCCGTGGCCGATTCTGGCTCGCCGACCGCCCCGACACCCTGCTGCACTGGGACTGCGCTGGCGGCGCGCTGTGTGTCGAGAGCGTCGGCCCCTGGCTCGCCTCGCTTCCGGACGCCGCCTGGGACCTGGCCCCGGCCGTGCGCCGCGCCGCCGCGGCCCTGGACTGGGACCCCGAACACGGCGACCGCGTACAGCATCTGGTCTTCGTCTCGCCGGACCTGGACCGGGAGAACCTCGCGGCGCTGCTGGAGTCCTGTCTGCTCACCGAAGCCGAGTACGCGGCCGGCATCACATACATCGACTACAAGGACACCGATCTGCTGCGGAGGTTCGTGTCCGATCGGGGGAAGATCCGTGCCCGCCGTGTGACCGGGGTGACGCGGCGCCAGCAGCGACAGCTGGCACGGGCGATCAAGAACGCCCGCGAGATGGCGCTGCTGCCGTACGTGTCCCGCTGAACCTGCCCTGCTCGCGCGGGGTTTGCGCACCTGCCGCCCCGCGGCGCCTCGTCCGGACGGAGACCCGTCCGCAGTGCGCGGCGCCGCGGGGTGAACCTGTTGGCCGCCTCGCGCGTCTAAGCAAGTGTCAGTAGTGGGCGGGGTGCTGATGGTTACCCGGAGTTCGTCATCGGACGACACAGGGGTTGGTTCGGCTTCCATGCCTCTGACCGGGGGTGATGGCGTCACGACAGGCTGTCGTGCACGTGCATTGGCAAATGCATTGGCACGTGAACGCAGCTATCATCCCCGGAAGTTGGGTCCTGAACTACCTGGGAGTGTCCGATGCACCACGCACACAACGGCATGGCGTCCAAGGATCTCCACGGGGTCGTGTGGCAGAAGAGTCGGCACAGCAACTCCCAGGGAACCTGTGTGGAGTTCGCCAAGTTGCCCGGAGGGGACGTCGCCATGCGCAACTCCCGCTTCCCCGACGGTCCCGCGCTCGTCTACACGCCGGCCGAGGTCGAGGCGCTGCTGCTGGGCGTCAAGGACGGGGAGTTCGACCATCTGATCGCCGATTGAGCTCGTACGGACGGGGGTTGGCCCTCGCCCGGCGGTGCGCGCGGATCGCCGTCGCGGTGCGCGTCGACGGTCCGCGGTGGGCGCGCCCGGCTCAACGCCCGCGCCCCGCAGGCCCGGTCGGGCAGGCGCGTCGTGCTCGTCACGTACGCATCGCGCCCGCGCGGCGCGTACGTCCTGCTCGTCACGCGTGCGCAAGCCGGCCTGCGCGCGGAGCGCACCGGGCGCAGGGCGCGCGGGGTGTGAGGTGTGGCGCCGGCCCCCGTGGCACAGCCCCCTTCCGTGCGCCACACCTGCTGTGCGGTCCGCCCTCAGGCGGACATCCCGGCGTTTCCCGCTCCGGGCAGTCGGAAGAGTGCCCACACGACCTTGCCCGAGGGGTTTCCCTCGACGGTCTCCCAGCCCCAGCTGTCGCTGAACGCCTCGACGAGGAAGAGGCCGCGGCCCGACTCCGCGTCGTCGTCCGCGTAGTCGGCGAGCCGCTCGGTCCCGTACGCGCTGCCGTCCTCGGTGATGGGTGCGTGCAGGCTCGGGTCGCGGACCGCGCACACCAACCGCGAGGCCCAGCGCATGAGATGCAGCCGCACCAAGGGCTCGTCGGACGGGGCGGACCGGGTGCGGCACCGACCGGGAACCGCGTGCCGCAGCGCGTTGGTCACCAGCTCGGAGGCGACGAGGGTGACGTCGTCGCAGTACCGCGGGAGCTGCCAGCTCGACAGTGTGGTGTGGGTGAACTCCCGCGCGGTGCCGACCGCTTCGTAGTGTGAGGAGAGGATGCAGGTGGCGGAACCGGAGAGCGGGTCGTGGCTGGATGACGAATGCCCTCGCCATAAGGGCTCGAGCACGGTCTGTCCTTTGGTCGCCATGACGTTGGTCCCCCTGGCTGGACGGCGGCGCAGATCCTCTGCGGATCCGATGACGGCGCACTCCCGATCGCTCGGGAGCCCAATTGGTCGCGCACAAGGTGCACTTGGGCTGACTCCATGGTTGCCAATGCAGTCGGCGGATGCAAGGGCAGATGCACGTGCACGCGTAACTTTCGATCGTGTGTAATCGTCCGGGCACTCAACGAAGCGCAAAGATGGCAGACTGCAAGCTGAATCTGGGCGGGCGTCTTATCTGTATAGGAGCAAATCCGGTGACAGGTGGAGTGATCGGATCAACTGGGGCAAGTGGAGTGAACGCCCCGAGCGGGACAGGCGGTTCGATGGTCCGCCGCATCCTGCTCGGCTCCCAGTTGCGCCGTCTCAGGGAGACGCGGGGGGTGACCCGGGAGGCGGCGGGCTACGCGATCCGCGCCTCCGAATCCAAGATCAGCCGGATGGAGCTGGGACGGGTGAGTTTCAAGGCGCGGGACGTGGCGGACCTGCTCACGCTCTACGGCGTGGTGGAGGACGTGGAGCGCGAGCCGTTGCTCAACCTCGCGCGCGAGTCCAGCATCGCCGGCTGGTGGCACAGCTACAGCGACGTACTGCCCTCCTGGTTCCAGACGTACGTGGGCCTGGAGGGCGCCGCCTGCGCCATCGACACCTATGAAGTCCAGTTCGTGCACGGCCTGTTGCAGACCGAGGACTACGCCCACGCCGTCGTCTCCAGCGGCCACCGCGAGCAGGTGCCGCAGAGCGAGGTCGAGCGCCGGGTGGCGCTGCGGATGGCCCGCCAGAAGCTCCTCCACCAGGAGAACCCGGCCCAGCTGCGCTGCGTGCTGGACGAGGCCACCCTGCGCAGACCGTTCGGCAGCCACGCCATTCTGGAGGCTCAGCTCGCCCACCTCGCGGAGCTGTCCGAGCTTCCCAACATCACGCTCCAGATCACCTCCTTCGATCTCGGCGGACACCCCGCGGAGAGCGGTGCGTTCACCGTTCTGAGCTTCCCCGAGCCGGAGATCCCCGACGTCGTCTACCTGGAGCAGCTCACCGGCTCGCTCTATCTCGACAAGCCCGACGAGGTCGGTCAGTACGCGGGAGTCATGCGCCGCCTCACCGACAACTGCCTCTCGCCCGAGGAGACCCGCGTCTACCTCCACAAGCTGCGTCAACTCGCCTGACCCGTGGCTACGATGACGCACCATTGACTGCTGACCACGTGACTCTTCGAAGGACCGGCATGCCCTACTTCACGGATCTGGCCTCGCAGTACATAGACGGCGAATGGCGTCAGGGGAGCGGCTCCTGGGACATCATCGACTTCAACCCGTACAACGGGGACAAGCTCTGCTCGATCACCGTCGCCACCGTCGAGGAGATCGACGAGGCGTACCGGGCGGCCGAACGCCGGCAGGTCGTCTGGGCCGAGACCAGTCCGTACACGCGCAGGCTCGTCTTCGAGAAGGCGCTGCGCGTCATCGAGGACCGTGAGCAGGAGATCACCGACGCGATCATCGCCGAGCTCGGCGGGACCAGGCTGAAGGCGGCCTTCGAGCTGCAACTCGCCAAGGAGTTCCTGCGGCAGGCGGTGCACCTGGCACTGAGCCCCGAGGGTCGCATCATGCCCTCGCCGGTGGACGGCAAGGAGAACCGCGTCTACCGCGAGCCCGTCGGCGTCATCGGCGTCATCTCGCCCTTCAACTTCCCCTTTCTGCTCTCCCTCAAGACCGTTGCCCCCGCGCTCGCCCTGGGCAATGCCGTGGTCCTCAAGCCGCACCAGAACACACCGATCTGCGGCGGCACGCTGGTCGCCAAGGTCCTGGAGGAGGCCGGACTGCCGGGCGGCCTGCTGAACGTGGTCGTGACCGACATCGCCGAGGTCGGGGACGCGTTCATCGCGCACCCGGTGCCCAAGGTCATCTCCTTCACCGGCTCCGACCGGGTCGGCCGGCACGTCGCGACGGTCGCCGCGAGCCACTTCAAGCAGACGGTGCTCGAACTCGGCGGCAACAGTGCCCTGGTCGTGCTGGACGACGCGGACGTCGACTACGCGGTCGACGCCGCGGTCTTCAGCCGGTACGTCCACCAGGGCCAGGTCTGCATGGCCGCGAACCGCATCGTCGTGGACCGTTCGCTGGCCGAGGAGTTCACCGAGAAGTTCGTCGCCAAGGTGCGCGGCCTCAAGGTCGGCGACCCCGGCGACCCGGACACCCTGATCGGTCCGCTGATCAACTCCGGCCAGGCCGAGCGGGTCGCCGCGGCCGTGCAGCAGGGCGTCGACGAAGGCGCCACCGCGCTGCTGCGCGGGGAGTCCGACGGCAACCTCGTCTGGCCGAGCGTCCTCACCGACATCCCCGAGGACTCCGCGCTGCGCCGCGAGGAGATATTCGGGCCGGTGGCGCTGATCATCGCGGTCGACGGCGAGGAGGACGCCCTGCGGGTGACCAACGACACGCCCTACGGACTCGGCGGCGCCGTCCACACCGCGAGCGTCGAGCGCGGCGTCGCGTTCGCCCGCCGGGTGCGCAGCGGAATGATGCACGTCAACGACTCGACCGTGGCGGACGAGCCGATCGTCCCGTTCGGCGGGGAGAAGCACTCCGGCCTCGGCCGCCTCAACGGCGACCAGTTCGTGGAGGCGTTCACCACGACCAAGTGGATCGCGATCCAGCACGGCCGCAGCGGCTTCCCGTTCTGACGCCGCGTTCCCGCGGCACCCGCTCGGCGCTCCGGCCGCGGCGGGTGCGGCGCTCCGCTCGCGGCAGCGGAGCAGGTTCCCGACCCCGGACCCTTGCGGACAGAAGTCGACCGCAAGGGTCCGTAGCGTGCTGGTCAGTGGTGAGGGCCGGACCGGCCCCCGACGCCCACGTCGCCACGACGCCCACGCGAAAGGTCGATCCCATGAGCGCCATCCCCACCAAGCCCGAGGCCCGCGGAGACGAGGCCGGCGCGCTGCTCGGCTACCTCGACGCACAGCGGCAGTCGGTCCGACGCTCCGTGCACGGGCTCACCGACGAACAGGCCCGCAGCACGCCGAGCGCGAGCACCCTCTCGCTCGCCGGCATCCTCAAGCACGTCAGCCAGGGCGAGGCGGACTGGGTGCGGCTGATGAGCGGCACGGACACCGTCGACTACAGCGACCCGGAGGTCCTCGCCCAGCAGGAGAAGTCCTTCACCGCCGAAGGCGAGGCGGAGAGCCTGGAGGCACTCCTCGCCGCGTACGAGGCGATCGCGGCCGAGACGGAGCGCACGGTCCGCCAACTTCCGTCCCTGGACGAGACGTTCGAGGTGCCGCCGGCGCCCTGGGACGCGGGCGGCACCCGCAGCTGGCGCTGGGCGCTGCTGCACCTGATCGAGGAGGTCGCACGGCACAGCGGCCACGCCGACCTCGTACGGGAGACCCTGGACGGCCGGACCGCCGTGGACCTCATGATCGCCAACGGTGACTTCACCCTCCCCGAGGAGTGGCGCTGAGCGACCGCTCGGACGTGCCCCGGCGCGCCCCTGCCGCACCGACGGGTGCGGCGGGCGTCCCGGCCCCCCCCGTGATCGTCCCGACTAGGGTGTGTGCCTGTCGCGGTTGTGCCTCGCGGCGAGCCGTCCGAGCGCAGGGAGTGCCCCGGGGATGTCCGCGATCCGTCTGCTGGTGCTCGGCGCCGTGCGCCAACACGGCCGGGCACACGGCTACATGGTCCGCAACGACCTGGAGTTCTGGGGCGCCCACGAGTGGTCGAACGCCAAACCCGGTTCGATCTACCACGCGCTCAAACAGCTGGCCAAGCAGGAGCTGTTGACCGCGCACACCACCTCTCCGAGCCCCGACGGCGGCCCGCCCCGCACCGAGTACGAGCTGACCGGGACCGGCGAGGAGGAGTTCCTGCGGCTGCTGCGGCACGCGCTCACCGCGATCGACGAGAAGCCGGACGTGCTCACCTCGGCCGTCGGCTTCATCGTCGACCTGCCGCGCGCCGAGGCGATCGCGCTGCTGCGCGCCCGAGTGGCCGCGCTGCGTGCCTGGCGCGCGGAGGTCGACGCACACTGGAGTCCCGGCGGGCCGACGGCTCCGGAGCTGGGGCACATCGGCGAGATCATGGACCTGTGGGTGCACACCTCCGACAGCGCCGCCGCATGGACCGAAGGGCTCATCACCCGACTCGAGGAAGGCAGATACGTGATGGCCGGTGAGGGAGAGCGCGAGGCGGACGTCCTGCCCGAGGGCACGGCGAATCCGTACGCCGACGGGCACAGCCACCGCATCGAGGTGATCGCCGAACCGGCCGGGGTCCGCAGGGTGCGGGTGACCCTGCGCGGGACCGAGATCGCCGACAGCGCGCGGCCGTTGCTGCTCACCGAGACCGGTTACCCGGACCGCTACTACCTGCCGCCCGAGGACGTCCGCACCGCGGAGCTGGTGGAGAGCGAGCGGCGCACCCACTGCCCGTTCAAGGGCGACGCCCGCTACTGGGCGCCGCGAGGGACGCCGGACCACGAGATCGCCTGGAGCTACCCGAGCCCCAAACCGCTGGTGGCCGCGGTCCGCGACCACCTCTGCTTCTGTGAGAGCGACGACGTACGGATCGAGATCCTCCCGAACTGAGCCGTCCCGTGCTGAGCCGTCCCGTACTGGGCGTGCCCGAACTCAGCCCTCCCGAGCTGAGCCGTCCCGTACTGAGCGTCCCCGAACTAAGCCGTCCCGTACGGCACTTCGGGGCTCGCGGTCGCCACGGTTCCGGGCCCCGTCGGGGTCGGAGCGCGGCGGGAGCGCCGGCCGTACGGTGTGCGGCGCTCACACCTGCGCGTAGCCGCCGTCGGCGAAGAACTCGGCACCGTTGACGTAGCTCGCCGCATCCGAGGCGAGGAACACGGTCACCGCGGCGATCTCCGCAGGCTCGGCGAGCCGGCCCAGGGGGATGTCGCCCTCGGCCTGTTTCAGCGCTTCGGCCGGGAGCAGTTCCAGCAGGCCCGGGGTGTGCGTGGCGCCCGGCGACACCACGTTGACGCGGAAGTCGTACGCACGCGAACTCAGGGCCCAGCCGCGGGCGAGGGTGCGCACCGCGGCCTTGGACGCGGCGTAGACCTCCAGCCCCGCATCGGGCCGGGTCGGGGCGGTCGAGCCGGTGAGGACCACCGACGCACCGGCGTTCAGATGCGGCAGCGCCTGCTGGAACGTGAAGATCGTGCCCTTGACGTTGGTGGCGAACAGGGAGTCGACCACCTCCTCCGTCACCTCGCCGAGCGGTGCCACGGTGCCGATGCCGGCGTTGGCGACCAGTACGTCGATACGGCCGGCCCGCTCGCGCACGGCCCGGTAGAGCGCGTCGAGCTCCGAGGGCACCGAGGCGTCGCACACCAACCCGGTGACCCTGTCGCCGAGTTCGGCGACCGCGGCCTCCAGCGCCTCCTTGCGGCGGCCGGTGATGAACACCTGCGCGCCCTCGTCGCGAAACGCGCGTGCGGTGGCGAAACCGATGCCGGTACTGCCTCCGGTGATCACCGCGACCTTGTCTGCCAAGACGGCCATGCCGTCCTCCTCAAGAGTTGTGGACCGTTGCGTCAATAACTCTCCTCGATATGGACCGATCGGTCAAGAATGAGGGTGGGCGGCTCCCGCGGTCGGAGTCGAGCAGGCTGCCGGCCCCGGGCGGGCGGGGCGCCGGACGAGGGCCGTGCGCGAGCCGCGCTCCCGCGGCGACCGGCCTCGGAGCGATCGGCCTCGGAGCGACCGGGCTCGGAGCGACCGGGCTCGGGGTCAACGGGCTGGTGGCGTACGGGCCGGCTGCCCCGGAGGTGCGCGGGGAGTGGTCGCGCTACCGAGTGGGGGCGGGCAGGATGCGCGCCAGAGTCGACCGGGCCGCCGAGGTCAGGGTGTCGACGTCCGTGCCGGTGCGGCCCAGGGCGAGGAGGCCGAGCTGGGCCACGAGCACGGTGCGGGCGGTCTCGGCGGGGTCCGCCTCCGGGGCGAGGTCGCCTTCGCGCTGGGCGCGCTCCAGCGCTTCGGTGAGGAGGGCGGTGATCGCCCGGTAGCTGCGGCGGGCCTCGGCGGCCACTTCCGGGCTGGCGGCGGCGAGTTCGGCGTTGCTGTTGGCGAGCAGGCACCCACGGCGCGCAGCCGCCCCGGTCGGATCGGCGGCCGGGCCGAGTACGAACTCGTGCACCGCGTCGATCTCCCGCGTCGCGGACTCCAGCCGCTCGCGCAGGCTCACCAGGTTTGCGTCGTCGTACTCGCGCAGCACCCGCAGGAACAGATGCTGCTTGTCCCCGAAGGCGCCGTAGAGGCTGCCCCTGCCGAGCCCGCTGACGCGCAGCAGGTCCTCCAGCGACGTCGCCGCATAGCCCTTGTCCCAGAACTCGTCGCGGACGGCGAGCAGTACGCGGTCTTCGTCGAACTTCCGGGGTCGGGCCATGCTCCCAGCGTATGGGCTCCGGCCGACCCTGCTAGCCGCTGGTGAGCGAGAGCTTCGCCGCGAAGCCGAGGAACGCCGTACCGGCCGCCGCCGAGGCGCCCGCCTGGAGACGCCGCCGGCTGCGGAAGGCCGCCGCCAGCCGCGTACCGCCGAAGATCAGCAGCGACAGATAGGCGAAGCTGAACAGCTGCGCCCACAGCCCGAGCACCACGAACGTGAGCGCCGGGTACGGGTAGGCCGGGTCGACGAACTGGACGAAGAAGGAGACGAAGAAGAGGATCGCCTTCGGATTCAGCAGACTGGCCAACAGCGCCCGGCGGAACGGGAGTTCACGCGCCGGGCCGCGGGCCCTCGTACCTGCCGCGGCCGGTTCGGTGCGCCCGGTGTCCGGCCCGGTGTCCGCGCCGGGCTCCGGCGGCTCCGTGCGGCGCCGCCACAGCTGCCACGTGCCCCGCAGCAGCCCGACCGCCAGCCAGCTCAGATAGCCCGCGCCGAGGTACTTCACCACCGAGAACGCCAACGGGCTCGCCTGCAGCAGCGAGGCCACACCGCCCGCCGAGAGCGTCATCAGCACCGCGTCCCCGCAGAAGACCCCGCACGCCGCCTGGTACCCCGGACGCACCCCACGGCGGGCCGCGACCGAGACGACGTAGAGCGAGTTCGGCCCGGGGAGCAGCACGATGAGGGCGAGACCCACGAGGTAGGTGGGAAGGTCGGTGATACCCAGCATGGGTCGTAGCCTGGCACGCGCCGGGTAAGGACCAAAACGACGTTTTGCCATCCGGACAGGCGGGCGGGGCGGGCGGGAGGCGGGCTGCGGGCTGAGGGCTTGCACCTCACGCGACGTGAGGACGGACAGTGGTCCCGTTCCACTCACCAAGGAGGCGGACATGGGTCACTCCGTCGGCAGGGTCGCGAGCCTCGCCGGGGTCACCGTGCGCACGCTGCACCACTACGACGAACTCGGCCTGCTCACACCCGGCGAACGCACCCGTGCGGGACACCGCCGGTACAGCGACGCGGATCTCGACCGGTTGCAGCGCATCCTCTTCTACCGGGAGCTCGGCTTCCCGCTCGAAGAGGTCGCACTGCTCCTCGACGATCCGAGGACCGACCCGCTCGAACATCTGCGGCGTCAGCACCGCGCGCTCACCGGGCGGATCGAGCAGCTGCGGAAGATGGCCGCCGCCGTTCAACGCACCCTGGAGGCACAGACGATGGGCGTCAATCTGACCCCTGAGGAGAAGTTCGAGGTCTTCGGCGACCACGACCCGGACCTCCACGAGGCCGAGGCCGAGGAACGCTGGGGCGGCGCCGAGGCGTACCGGCAGTCGCGGCGCCGGGCCGCTTCGTACACCAAGGAGGACTGGCAGCGGATCATGGCCGAGCACGACGGCCTGTGCCGCCGCCTCGCCGCGCTGCGGGAGTCCGGCGAACCCGCCGGCTCGGTACGGGCGACGGACCTGGCGGAGGAGCACCGGGCCTGGATCGGCCACCACTACGAGTGCGGCTACGAGATGCACCGCGGGCTGGCCGACATGTACGTCGCCGACGAGCGGTTCACCGCGACGTACGACGCCTTCGGGCCGGGCCTCGCGGCGTATCTGCGGGAAGCGGTGCACGCCAACGCCAACCGCCGCTCCTGACCGCGCTGCCGGTGCGCCGGCGACGCTCCTGGCCGCCCGTACCGGCCGGGTCCGTACGCGGGTGTGCGTCCGGGGCGTCGGCGGCACTGCGACGCGCTGTCCCGGTGCTGCCCGAGCGGGCCGTGCGCGACCGGCCGTCATCGCCCGGGGGCGTACGGTCCCGGACGGGCGGGATCAGACCCTGGCGTGCTTGCGGCGGCCGCGCTCGGGCAGGGTCGCCCGGCGCTTCTTGGACCGCTGGATACGGTGCTCGGCGACGATCACGGTGACGACCAGCGCGAAGCCGAAAGCCATCAGGGTAAAGGTCGCGGGGGTGCCGTCACCCGGCGCGTACATGTTCCGGTCGTCGTCCTGCCAGGGCCACAGCGCGCGCAGCGAACCGGCCATCAGACCGGTCATGACGACGATCGTGAGGTGGTGGTGGTGCTCCAGCAACCACTTCAGCACCTTCACGAAGAGCCCGAGCCCGAGCACGCAGCCGAGCCCGAAGGAGCCGAGCAGTGCCAGATCACGGTTGTTGGCGGCGTCGATGACCGGCTGGTAGAGGCCCATGGTCAGCAGCAGGAAGGAGCCGGAGAGACCGGGCAGGACGAGGGCGCAGATCGCGATGGAGCCGCCGAGGAAGACGGTCAGCGGGTTCGCCGTCACCTCTGCCGGGGCCAGCCCCGTCAGGAAGAAGGCGCCCAGCCCCATCGCCGCCGCCACCAGGTAGTTCAGCGGCTTCCAGTGCTGTCCGGAGTGCGAGTACGGGATGTACAGCGACGCCAGGACCAGCCCGAAGAAGAGCGCGAACGCGTACTGCTGGTGGTCCTCCACCAACGGGGCGACCAGTTTCGCGCCGAGCGCCAGTGCGCACACCATGCCGATCATCATCGGCAGCATCATCGGCCAGTCCGCCCGGCGCAGCTCCTCCTTGGCCCGTGCGCCGCCCCTGCCGCGCGGCAGGTCGGAGATCGCGAGCCGCGCGGCGCTGGTGATGTGCCCGGCGGTGTTGATGAGCGTCTCGTAGGCACCGATGATCAGCGCCACTGTTCCGCCGCTCACCCCCGGTACGACCTCGACAACGCCGATCAGGCCGCCCCTGAACACATTGAACGCGCGTGTCCCGAGGGAGTTGCTGTTGCTCGGCGCCATGATCTCCTGTTTTCGTACGGGCTCCACAGGCGGTTGAACGGGCTACATCCTATGCTGCGCCTCGTGGGCACCCAGCAGGGGAGAGGCACCTCTCGCCACCTGGTGAAACAGGGACGGTTGGGAAAGTCCGAAGCCGACGGGTCTCGCGTGACGGAGGAGTGGCAGGACGTGGTCGGGGACAAACGCGGGAAGCGTCCGGGGTCCAGGGGCGCGACCCCCGCGACGAGCCGCAGGCCGGCCGCCGGACCGGACGCCGCCGGGCGTCCGGAGGCCGAGCGGGAGCACGGGCGTGGAACGGACACGTCGCCCGACGTCCCGTCGGTGGAGGACGCCGAGAGCGCGGAGAGAGCTGCGGAGGCCGAGGAGGCCGCGGTCGAGGAGGCCATCGCGGCCGAGGTCGCCGCCGCCGACGGCCCGGACACCGCCGACGACGCAGCCCATCGGACTTCCGCCACCGGGCCTTCCGCCGCCGACGGTGCTGCGCCTGTCACCGCCGGACCGGACGCACACGAGCCGGACGCCGCCGGACCGGACGCACACGGACCGGGTGACGACGAGCCGGACGACGACGTCGAGCTGCCTGTCGGCGTCCCCCCGCGGGCGTTGGCCGCGGACTTCGACGAGGAGTGGCCGGACAGCCCCGTCGACGACGCCGACTCCCTCTACGACTACGACGACTACGACGACGGCCACAGCACCTTCACCCCGCCCTTCGGGGTGCCGATGCCGCCGCTGCCGCAGGACGAGCACCCCACCTCCGAGTTCGCCGTCCCCAAGGGCCTGCTGGCGCGGGAGCCGGAACCGGTGGACGAACACCCGACGTCGGAGTTCGCCGTACCTGAGGGCTTCCGGTTGCCGGAGCGCGAACAGCCGGGCAGCACCTTCCAGTTCACCCCCGCCGGCGGCGTGCCGACGACCGCGGGCCGTGGACCGATGGCGAGGCGGGCGGCGCCCTGGCAGGACCGGATGCGCACGATGGTCCGGATGCCGCTGGCCGAACGGCCCGCACCCGAACCCTCGCCCCGCGGCGAGGACGAGAGCGGCCCGGCCGCGCCGCGCGTGCTCGACCTCACGCTCCGTATCGGCGAGCTGTTGCTGGCGGGCGGTGAGGGCGCGGAGGACGTGGAGACCTCCATGTTCGCCGTGGCGCACGCCTACGGACTCGACCGCTGCGAACCCACCGTCACCTTCACGCTGCTCTCGGTCACCTACCAGCCCTCGCTGGTCGACGATCCGGTGAGCCTCAGCCGTACGGTGCGCCGCCGCGGCACCGACTACACCCGGCTGGCCGCCGTGTTCCGGCTGGTGGACGACATCACCTCCACCGAGGTCACGCTGGAGGAGGCGTACCGGACGCTGGCGGAGATCCGACGCAACCGGCACCCGTTCAGCAAGAACGAGCTGACCATGGCCACCGGCCTGCTCGCCGGTGCCGCGGCCACCCTGGTCGGCGGCGGCCCGCTGGTGTTCGTACTGGCCGCGCTCGGCGCCATGGCCGGCGACCGCCTCGCCTGGCTGTGCTCAAGCCGCGGACTGCCCGAGTTCTACCAGTTCGTGGCCGCGGCGATGCCGCCCGCCGCCATCGGCGTCACGGTGACCATGGGCCTCCACGAGGTCTTCGACGGCGTGCGCGCCTCCGCGGTGATCACCGGTGGGCTCTTCGCCCTGATCCCGGGAAGGGCGCTGGTCGCGGCCGTGCACGACGGCCTGACGGGTTACTACATCACCGCCTCCGCCCGACTTCTGGAGGTCATGTACCTGATCGTCGGCATCGTCTGCGGCGTGCTGCTGGTGCTCTACCTCGGTGAGCAGTTCGGACCCGGGTTCGACCCCGACACCGTCTACTCGATCGAGCGCCCCGTCACCCAGCTGTTCGCCGCGATGCTGCTCGCGTTCGCCTTCTGCGTACTGCTCCAGCAGGAGCTGCGCACGGTGCTGTGGGCCACCCTGAACGGCGGTGTCGCCTGGCTGATTTTCGCGACCCTCGCGCACACGGTGGAGATCGACCCGGTGCCGGCGACGGTCGCCGCCGCCGGACTGGTCGGACTCTTCGGGCAGCTGCTCTCCCGGTACCAGTTCGCCTCCGCGATGCCGTACATCACCGCGGCGATCGGCCCGCTGCTGCCCGGTAGCGCCACCTACTTCGGGCTGCTCGGCATCGCTCAGGGCAACACGGACAAGGGCTTCCAGTACCTCGCCACGGCGGCGGCGCTGGCGCTCGCCATCGCCATCGGCGTCAATCTGGGCGGCGAGCTGGCCCGGCTGTTCATCAAGACGCCCGGCCTGGAGACTCCGCTGCCCGGCCGCCGCGCCGCCAAGCGCACCCGCGGCTTCTGACCCCGCCCGGACTCGCCCGCCGCCCGACACGCGACGCCCGGCCCCGGCGCGCGTCTCGCGTCCCCGTGCTCGTTGTCCGGGTACGTGTTCGCGTCCTCGGCGGCGATCAACCGCACGTCAGCAGTCCGCCCCCGAAGCCTGGGCGCTGCGCGTACCGAGACGCCAACGGCCGTAACGAGGAGGGGAAATACCCGAATCTCCAATGGCTGCTCAATCCGCCCTCCCCGCCACCTAAAACCCCACGTCAGCAACTCTGCTCCCCGCACACGCGGGGCGGTCCAACCCCGACGGCGGCGCTGCGTCCGCGCAGACGAGTAGGGCGCGTCCCCGCGGGGACGCGCCCTACTCGTCTGCTGCCTTTCGGGGCTCAGTGGCCGCCGTTGGCCTCCAGGCGCTTCACGCTCGCCTCTACCTCGGCCTCGGCCTCGGTGCGGCCCACCCAGTTGGCGCCCTCGACGGACTTGCCGGGCTCCAGGTCCTTGTACACCTCGAAGAAGTGCTGGATCTCCAGCCGGTCGAACTCCGAAACGTGGTGGATGTCCCGCAGGTGCTCCATGCGCGGGTCGGATGCCGGTACGCAGAGCAGCTTGTCGTCGCCGCCCGCCTCGTCGGTCATCCGGAACATGCCGATCGCCCGGCACTTGATGATGCAGCCGGGGAAGGTCGGCTCGTCCAGCAGCACAAGGGCGTCCAACGGGTCGCCGTCCTCGCCGAGGGTGCCGTCCACGAAACCGTAGTCGGCCGGGTACACGGTCGAAGTGAAGAGGTGGCGGTCCAGTCGAATGCGACCGGTCTCGTGGTCCACCTCGTACTTGTTCCGCGACCCCTTCGGGATCTCGATGGTGACGTCGAACTCCACTGGGAGGCTCCTCCGTGATCAACACACATGTCTGGTGATTAAGTGTCCCTCACGCTGGTGTCTGCTCGCGAAAGGGGCTGGTCCTAGGTGCGGGGTACGCCCATGAACCGGTGGGTCCGTTCACTGGACGCGGTGGACACGGGGGTGCGTGCCGTCCGCCGACGCTGGTACGCGACCCCGCTTCCGCGGCGTCGTGACTGGCAGGCGGTGGCCGGTTCCGCTGTTGTCGGCCTGACCGTCGCGGTGACCGCGGTGGCCACCACCGGCCCCTGGGACTCGGGTCAGCGTACGGCCGAACGCGGCTGGGCAGCCGACCGGGAGCCCGACAGTGGCCAGGGCCACACCGACGACGGTCGCCCCGACGACGGCACCGCGCCCCGGCCGGGCGCCCCGCCCGTGCTCGGCGCGCTCGGCAGCGAGAGCAGCCCGCCCAGTGGCAAGGGCCTCGGCAAGGCGTTCAAGAAGCTGTTGAAGGACCCTGCGCTGGGCAACCGCACGACGCTCTCGGTCGGGGACGCGCTCACCGGCGAGGAGCTGTACGCCAGCGGCGGCGGCGACGCGGTGGTGCCCGCTTCGACGATCAAGATCGCCACCGGGGCCGCCGTACTGACCGCGCTCGGCCCCGAACACCGCATCCCCACCCGGACGGTGTGGGACGCGAAGAAGAAGCGCGTCGTCCTCGTCGGCGGCGGGGACCCCACGGTCACCGAGAAGCAGTTCGCCTCCCTCGCGACCGCCACTGCCCGCAGCCTGAAGAAGCGTGGCCTGAAACCGACCGCGCTCGGCTACGACACCTCCCGCTACTCCGGGCCGGACCGCCACCCCATCGGGATCAACGACAACATCGCCCCGCTGACTCCCCTGATGGTCAACTCCGGCCGCACCGACGACTCCTCCAAAGGCCCCGCGCCCCGTGCGCTGGACCCGTCCGCCGACGCGGCCGAGCGCTTCGCCGGGCTGCTGCGCGACCGTGGTGTGGACACCGACCGCACGGTCGCGGCGAAGGCTGCCAAGGGCTGGACCCAGTCGATCGACGGCCGGGAGAAGGACCTCCCCGGGAGCGGCGGAAACGACGGTGGCGGCGGCGATGACGGCAGGCCGGGCACCGAACTGGGCGTCCACCGCTCCGCGCCGATGTCCTCGCTGGTCGAGCGGATGCTGGTGAACAGCGACAACGACATCGCCGAGGCGCTCGCCCGCCAGACCGCGCTGGCCACCGGCCGCACCGCCGACTTCGGCGGCGCGGAGCAGGCTGTGCGGAGTCAGTTGAAGAAGCTCGACCTGCCGATGAAGGGCACCCGCTTCGCCGACGGCAGCGGCCTCAGCCGCGCCGACCGGGTCTCCGCCTCCTTCCTCACCGAGCTGCTCGCCCGCGCCGCCGAGCCCGACCGTGCCGCGCTCCGGCCGCTGCTGACCGGTCTGCCGGTGGCCGGTTTCAACGGCACGCTGGGCGGGCGCTACGGCACCCCCGACACCCAACGCGGCGCAGGTCTGGTACGCGCCAAGACCGGCACCCTGACCGGGGTCAACTCCCTTGCGGGCACGGTCGTCGACGCCGACGGCCGGCTGCTGACGTTCGCGCTCGTCACCACTGGCGCCAAGGACTCCCGGGCAGCCCAGAACGCCCTCGACGCGCTGGCCGGCAGGCTCGCGGACTGCGGCTGCCGCTGACCCGCCCCGCCGCGCGCCGGTCCGGTCCGTATCCGCGACCGGTCCGTATCCGCGCACGTGCGCAGCCCCGCGCCCGGGGCCTCCCCCGCGCCGCTCGCACCGCTGTGCCGTACGCAGCGGAAGCCGTACCGTGAAGCCATGACGAGCATGGGGCGTTCAGACGGTACGGACCGTGGCGACTTCGAGAGCAGTTCCTCCCGGGGGAAGGGCGCGGGGAAGGGTGCGGACCTCGTCGACTGGGACCTCGCGGTCGCGACCGCGACGCGTCTGGTGAAGTCCGGCCCCGAGGTCGACCGGACCGAGGCGCGTGCCGTCGTCGCCGAGCTCCGTCGGCACGCCAAGTCCTCCGAGGCCCACGTGCGCGGCTTCACCGGGCTCGTACCGGTCGGCACCGCCGGGGACACCCCGGTGCTGGTGGTCGACCGGGCCGGCTGGATCAAGGCCAACGTGGCCAGCTTCCGCGAGCTGCTGACCCCGATGCTGGAGAAGATGCGGGCCAAGCGCACCGCGGTGCCGGGCGGGGCGCTCATCGGCTCGCTCGGCGGGAAGATCACCGGCGTGGAGGTGGGCATGCTGCTCTCCTTCATGGCCTCCCGGGTGCTCGGCCAGTACGAGACCTTCGCCCCCTCCTCGGGCGACCTGCCGGGTTCGCGCGGCGGCCGGCTGCTGCTCGTCGCACCCAACATCGTCCATGTGGAGCGCGAACTCGACGTGGATCCGCACGACTTCAGGCTCTGGGTGAGCCTGCACGAGGAGACGCACCGCACCCAGTTCACCGCCGTGCCGTGGCTGAAGGACCATCTGGAGGGCGAGATCCAGTCGTTCCTCGGCGAGACGGACGTCGACCCCTCGATGCTGCTGGAGCGGCTGCGGGAGGTCGCCCAGAGCGTCACCGGCGCGCGGCCCGACTCCGAGCGCGGGGAGAACGGCGGGAACACCACGGGTGGCGACAGCGGCCGGGGCATCGCCGAGCTGCTGCAGACACCCGCCCAGCGCGAGATCCTCGACCGCCTCACCGCGGTGATGTCGCTCCTGGAGGGGCACGCGGACTACGTGATGGACGGCGTCGGGCCCGAGGTGGTGCCCTCGGTGGCGGAGATCAGGGAGAAGTTCCAGAAGCGGCGCCAGGCGGGCGCGGGCCGACTCGACCAGGCGTTGCGCAAACTCCTGGGCCTGGACGCCAAGTTGCGGCAGTACAAGGAGGGCGAGCGGTTCGTCAGCGCCGTGGTCGGGGAGGTCGGCATGGACGGTTTCAACAAAGTGTGGACCTCGCCCAACACCCTGCCGACCCAGACGGAGATCGCCGATCCGCGCGAGTGGGTCGCCAGAGTGCACCGTACGGCTGATTCCTGAGCCGGTACGCCCCGGGAATCACTCTTCCGAGGGACCGTGGTCCGTGCAGGGCGCATGCGATGCTCTGAGCAGCCTTCGACCTCTGTCACCATCATCGCACTCAGTGTGACGGAGTTGTCGGGTTCTGCCGCGACGTCCGCGTCGCGCCGAGCCGACATCGCACACAGCAGAGAGCCCGGCGGGCAGCCCTGGCAGCCGCCGCGGGAGCGCCGTTGCTCAGCCGAGCAGCCGGCCGGGCCTCTCGACCCAGCAACTCTGAGGAAGTGGAACGGACATGGGTCCTCACCCCGCGGTCGCCGCGATACGTCTGGCGGTCCGCCGCGCACTGCGTGACGTCCTCGCCGACGCCGGCACCGAGCCGGGCACCGTCAGCCCGAGCACCGGGCACGCCGGCAACGCCGCCCTGAACGAGCCCGGCACCCGCCGCCCGGGCCCGCGGCGCTCGGCCCACGACCGGCCGCCCCTCGTGCTCGCCGCCTGCTCCGGCGGCGCGGACTCGATGGCGCTCGCCTCCGCGCTCGCCTTCGAGGCGTCCCGCAGCGGAGTGCGCGCGGGCGGGGTGACCGTCGACCACGGCCTCCAGGAGGGCTCCGCCGGCCGTGCCGAGGAAGTGAGCGCCCGGCTGCGGGAGTTGGGGCTCGACCCGGTGGAGTGCGTACGGGTGCGCGTCGGGGGCGACGGCGGGCCCGAGGCAGCCGCCCGCACCGCCCGCTACACCGCGCTCGACGAGGTGGCCGGCAGACTCGGCGCCAGCGCCGTACTGCTCGGCCACACCCGCGACGACCAGGCGGAGACCGTGCTCCTCGGGCTCGCCCGCGGCTCCGGCACCCGCTCGCTGTCCGGGATGGCGGCCTGTACCGGTTCGATCGTCGCGGTGCCGGGGCCCGGCACCCTCTCCGGCCCGGCCGCCGCCCCCGCCGATCCGGCCGAGGTGCTGAGCCGCTACCGCAGGCCCTTCCTCGGCATCGACCGCCAGACGACGCGCACGTCCTGCATGGAGCAGGCCCTGCCGGTCTGGGACGACCCGCACAACTCCGATCCCGCGTACACCCGTTCACGGGTCCGGCACGAGGCGCTGCCGGTGCTGGAGAAGGCGCTCGGCAAGGGTGTCGTCGAGGCGCTCGCCCGTACCGCGCAGCTCGCCCGCGACGACGCCGACGCCCTGGACGCCTGGGCCGCCGAGGCGGAGCGCTCCGTGCGGGTGCCGGAGCAGGGCGGCCTTCCGGCCGGCGCACGGCCCCGGATCGGTCTGGACGTCGGCCGTCTCGCGGTGCTGCCGCCCGCGGTGCGCCGCAGGGTGCTGCGCCGCGCCGCCGTCGAAGCGGGCGCTCCCGCCGGGTCGTTGTTCGCCCGGCACCTCGAGGAGGCCGACCGGCTGATCACCGCCTGGCGCGGGCAGCGGGCCATCAACCTGCCCGGGCGCGTCGAGGCCGGGCGTACGGGTGGCACACTGTTCCTTCGGCAGAGCGACGTGTGAGCGCGCACCGGCGATCGAGCGAGAGCAGCTGCAGAGCGTGAATGAGAAGGACATGGGCACCGACCTCAAGTCGGTCCTGATCACCAAGGAAGAGATCGACGCGAAGCTGGCCGAGCTGGCCGCGAAGATCGACGCGGAGTACGCGGGCCGGGACCTGCTGATCGTCGGTGTCCTCAAGGGCGCGGTGATGGTGATGGCCGACCTCGCCAGGGCCCTGTCCGGCAACGTCACCATGGACTGGATGGCGGTGTCCTCCTACGGCGCCGGGACCCAGTCCTCCGGTGTGGTGCGGATCCTCAAGGACCTGGACACCGACATCCAGGGCCGGGACGTCCTGATCGTCGAGGACATCATCGACTCGGGCCTGACCCTGTCCTGGCTGCTGTCCAACCTCGGTTCGAGGGAGCCGGCGTCGCTGAACGTCTGCACCCTGCTGCGCAAGCCGGACGCCGCGAAGGTCGAACTCGAGGTCACGTGGGTCGGCTTCGACATCCCGAACGAGTTCGTCGTCGGGTACGGCCTCGACTACGCCGAGAAGTACCGCAACCTGCCCTTCGTCGGCACTCTCGCGCCGCACGTCTACGGGGGCTGACCGGCATTCGGACACCGGCCGCCCCTGCCGCGCACCGTCCGCGGCCCGGGAACACCGGGCCGATCCCCGCCGTTGGAGCAGGGGGAGGCCGGTTCACCGTGCCCGGCGACGCCGGGTGACAATGCTGGGGTACCGTCCGAGGGTCGGTTTTTCAACTCACTATGGCAGGAGGGACGGGGCGTACACGCCTCGTGTGGATGGACGTGAAGCGATACTTCCGTGGGCCAGTCATGTGGATCGTGCTGGCCGTCCTTGCCGTGGTCGTGTTGATGCAGGTCGTCAGCTCTTCCGAGGGTGCCAAGACGGTCGACACGGGTCAGGTCGTTCAGGCGATCAACGAGAACAAGGTGAAGTCCGCCAAGCTCACCACCGGTGACGAGCAGATCATCGAGGTGCAGCTCAAGGACGGCACCAAGGTCGAGGACAGCGAGCAGATCAAGGCGAGCTACATCGACCAGCAGGGCGTCGAGCTCGCCCAGACCCTGCAGACCAAGTACCAGGACAAGCAGCTCGCGGACGGCTACACGGTCTCCCCGAAGAAGCAGAACCCGTTCGTCGGGATGCTGCTCTCGCTGCTTCCGTTCCTGCTGATCATCATCGTCTTCCTGTTTCTGATGAACCAGATGCAGGGCGGCGGTTCCCGGGTGATGAACTTCGGCAAGTCCAAGGCGAAGCTCATCACCAAGGACACCCCCAAGACGACCTTCGCCGACGTGGCGGGTTCGGACGAGGCGGTCGAGGAGCTCCACGAGATCAAGGAGTTCCTCCAGGAGCCCGCGAAGTTCCAGGCCGTCGGCGCCAAGATCCCCAAGGGCGTGCTGCTCTACGGCCCGCCCGGCACCGGCAAGACGCTGCTGGCCAGGGCCGTCGCCGGCGAGGCGGGCGTGCCGTTCTACTCCATCTCCGGCTCGGACTTCGTCGAGATGTTCGTGGGTGTCGGCGCCAGCCGGGTCCGCGACCTCTTCGAGCAGGCCAAGGCGAACGCCCCGGCCATCGTCTTCGTCGACGAGATCGACGCCGTCGGCCGGCACCGCGGTGCCGGTATGGGCGGCGGCCACGACGAGCGCGAGCAGACGCTGAACCAGCTGCTCGTCGAGATGGACGGCTTCGACGTCAAGGGCGGCGTCATTCTGATCGCCGCGACCAACCGGCCCGACATCCTGGACCCGGCGCTGCTGCGTCCCGGTCGCTTCGACCGTCAGATCGCGGTCGACCGCCCGGACATGCAGGGCCGTCTGGAGATCCTGAAGGTTCACCAGAAGGGCAAGCCGGTCACGCAGGACGTCGACCTCGGCGCCGTCGCGCGGCGTACCCCCGGCTTCACCGGCGCGGACCTCAACAACGTGCTGAACGAGGCGGCGCTGCTGGCCGCCCGCGGGAACGCCAAGCTCATCGACAACAAGTTCCTGGACGAGGCGATCGACCGGGTCGTGGCCGGACCGCAGAAGCGGACCCGGATCATGAGCGAGAAGGAGAAGAAGATCACCGCGTACCACGAGGGCGGACACGCCCTGGTCGCGGCGGCCTCTCCCAACTCCGACCCGGTGCACAAGATCACCATCCTGTCCCGCGGCAGGGCCCTGGGCTACACCATGGTGCTGCCCGAGGAGGACAAGTACTCCACCACGCGGAACGAGATGCTCGACCGCCTGGCGTACATGCTCGGTGGCCGCGCCGCCGAGGAGCTCGTCTTCCACGACCCGACCACGGGCGCGGCGGACGACATCGACAAGGCGACCTCGACCGCCCGCGCGATGGTCACGCAGTACGGAATGACCGAGCGCCTGGGCGCGATCAAGTTCGGCACCGACCAGTCCGAGCCCTTCCTGGGCAAGGAGATGTCCCACCAGCGCGACTACTCGGAAGAGGTCGCGGGGCTGGTGGACGAAGAGGTCAAGAAGCTGATCGAGACCGCGCACAACGAGGCCTGGGAGATCCTGGTCGAGAACCGCGACGTCCTGGACAACCTCGTGTTGGAGCTCCTGGAGAGGGAGACGCTCAACAAGGAGGAGCTGGAAGTGGTCTTCCGCTCCATCGTGAAGCGTCCGGCCCGCCCCGCGTGGACCGGCTCCGCCCGCCGTACGCCCTCGACCAGGCCGCCGGTCTCCTCACCGAAGGAGATCTCGCTGGCCAACGGCACGCCCTCGCTGACGAAGGCGCCCGCCGACCAGGGTGCGCACGGCGGCGGCGCCACCGGTTCGACGCCCGCGGGCGGCGAGGTCCGGCCGCCGGAGAGTGACTTCTCCACCCCGCGCCCGTACGACGAGCCGCGCGAGGAGCGCTGAGTCCGACCGTGTGCGGCTGACCGGCCTCCCTTTCGGGCGGGCCGGTCGCGCCGCGGTCGACAGCAGCGGACGAGTCGCAGGTCACAACGGTCCGGCAGAGCATCGCCGCGTCCCTCAGGTCTACGCTGAGGGGCGCGGCTTTTGCGTGGCGAGCAAGCCATGATCACGCCAGGTACGAGGAACGAGGCCCCCATGACCGACCCGGTGACGCTCGACGGTGAATCGACGATCGGCGAGTTCGACGAGAAGCGTGCCGCCGACGCGATCCGCGAGCTGCTGATCGCGGTGGGGGAGGACCCGGACCGCGAGGGGCTGCGCGAGACGCCCGCCCGGGTGGCCCGCGCGTACCAGGAGATATTTGCCGGGCTGCGGCAGCGGCCCGAGGACGTGCTGACCACCACCTTCGACCTCGGCCACGACGAGATGGTGCTGGTCAAGGACATCGAGGTGATGAGCTCCTGCGAGCACCACCTGGTGCCCTTCGTCGGCACGGCCCACGTCGGGTACATTCCGTCCGCCAGCGGCAAGATCACCGGCCTGTCCAAGCTGGCCCGGCTGGTGGACGTCTTCGCGCGGCGCCCGCAGGTGCAGGAGCGGCTGACCACGCAGATCGCCGACTCGCTGATGCGGATCCTGGAGCCGCGCGGAGTGATCGTCGTCATCGAGTGCGAGCACATGTGCATGACGATGCGCGGGGTGCGCAAGCCCGGGGCGAAGACGCTGACCTCCGCGGTCCGCGGGCAGTTGAGGGACGCGGCGACGCGCTCGGAGGCGATGAGCCTCATCATGGCCCGCTGAGCGTCGGGAAATTGCGGCAGCTCCGTGCAAGGGGGCGGTCGTCCGGCCGCCTAGGGTGGGCGTATGAGCGTTGAACGGCGACCACGGCGTGAAGTGAGCGGCCTGCCCTCGTGGGGCCGGTGCGCGGTGATGGGTGTCGTCAACGTGACGCCCGACTCCTTCTCGGACGGTGGCCGTTTCTTCGACACCGCGGCGGCGGTCAAGCACGGAATGGACCTGGTCGGCCGGGGCGCGGATCTGGTGGATGTCGGCGGCGAGTCGACCCGTCCCGGCGCGAGCAGGGTGGACGAGGACGAGGAGCTGCGGCGGGTGCTCCCGGTGGTCAGGGGGCTGGTCGGGGAGGGCGTCGTCGTCAGCGTGGACACCATGCGCGCCGTCGTCGCGGAGCGGGCGGTGGCGGCCGGTGCCCGGCTGGTCAACGACGTCAGCGGCGGCTGGGCGGACGAGCGCATGATCCCGGTGGTGGCCAACGCCGGTGTGCCGTACGTGGTGATGCACTGGCGCGGGCAGTCCGCCGGGATGAACTCCCGTGCGGTGTACGGCGATGTGGTCTCCGAGGTGATCCAGGAGCTGCGGGTCGCGCTGGACCGCGCGGCCGAGGGCGGAATCGCGCTCGATCGAGTGGTTGTCGACCCCGGCCTCGGCTTCGCGAAGGAGGCCGCGCACGATCTCGCACTTGTCGGCGCGCTCGGCCGGTTGGGGCGCGAGCTCGATCTGCCGATGCTGGTCGCCGCCTCCCGGAAACGTTTCCTGGGACGGGTGCTGGCCGGCCGCCCGGACACGGCCCCGCCCCCCGCCAGGGAGCGCGACGCCGCCACCGCGGCGGTGACCGCGCTGGCGGCCGGCGACGGGGCCTGGGCGGTACGGGTGCACGAGGTGCGGGCCAGCGCGGACGCGGTACGGGTGGCCCACGAGGTCCGCCGGGCGACAGCAGAGGGAGCCCAGTGAGCAGCGGGCCGGGTACGGACATCGAGGCGGTCGAGGCCGCCAACACCGGACTCTACGAAGCGTTGGAGCGCGGGGATCTGGAGGCGCTGGAGGAGCGCTGGCTGGACCCGGCGCTGGACGAGGCGCAGGGGGGCGAGCACACCGCGGACGCCGACGTCAGCGTGGTGCACCCGGGGTGGCCGGTGCTGACGGGCCGGGGCGAGGTCCTCCGGTCGTACGCGTTGATCATGGCGAGCACCGAGTACATCCAGTTCTTCCTCACGGATGTCGAGATCTCGGTCCTCGGCGACACCGCGCTGGTCACCTGCACGGAGAACATTCTCAGTGGCGGGCCGGCCGAGGAGGACGGTTCGGTGGGCCCGCTCGTCGGCGGGCTGGTGGTGGCGACGAACGTCTTCAGGCGTGCCGGGGACGGCACTTGGAAGCTGTGGGCACACCACGGCTCTCCGGTGCTCGTCGACCAGGACGACTCGGACGAGGTGGACGAGGAGCCGGAGGACGGCGAAGACACCGCGGGCGGCACGGCGTTCGGCCCGTCCTGACCGGGCGCCGTTGTCGGGCCGGGCAAGCGTGGAATTCGGCACTCCCCGTCAGTCTTGACGCGATGTGGTCACTCGTCGGAGTGTGTGGCGGGGAATGGATGAGTGTCCCCAACTGCTGCTGGGTAAGCGGGTTTCGCTGATGGAGTCGGTGCCGCCGTACCGGACGTACGGGCGGTGGCCACCCCCGAGAGCGAGCGCGTTCAGCGTGCGTGGGTAGATTCGGGCGCGCGGCTCGCGCGCGCCGGCGCCCGCACGGATCCACAACTGACGACAGGGAGTGATGCGCGATGGACCGAGTCGCGGTGCGCGGCCTGAGAGCCACGGGGCATCACGGTGTCTTCGCCCACGAGCGCGAGGAGGGCCAGGTGTTCGTCGTGGACGTGGAGCTGGGTGTGGACACCCGGGCCGCGGCGGCCGACGACGATCTGGCGCTCACCGTCCACTACGGGGAGGTGGCCGAGGAGGTCGTCGCCGTGGTGACGGGCGAGCCCGTCGACCTCATCGAGACCCTGGCGCAGCGGATCGCCGACCAGTGCCTGACGCATCGGGCGGTACAGGAGGTCGAGGTCGTCGTGCACAAGCCCCACGCCCCGATCACCGTGCCTTTCGACGATGTGACCCTCACGATCAAGCGGAGCCGATGATGACACCGAACAGTGACCCGACCGTGCAGCCGGTGCCCGCTTCGGTGGTCCACCAGGTCGATGCCGCCGACAGCACCCTGCACAACCCCAAGTACGCCGTGATCTCCATCGGCAGCAATCTCGGCAACCGCCTGGAGACCCTGCAGGGCGCGGTCGACGCGCTGGAGGACACGCCGGGTCTGCGGGTGAAGGCGGTCTCGCCGGTCTACGAGACCGAGCCGTGGGGCGTCGAACCGGACACCCAGCCCTCGTACTTCAACGCGGTGGTGCTGATCAAAACCACTCTGCCGCCCGCCTCGCTGCTGGAGCGGGGGCATGCCATCGAAGAGGCGTTCGAGCGGGTGCGGGACGAGCGCTGGGGCCCGCGCACGATCGATGTGGACATCGTCTCGTACCAGGACGTCGTCCAGTCCGACCCGGGTCTGGAGCTTCCGCACCCGCGCGCGCACGAGCGGGCCTTCGTACTGATCCCGTGGCACGATGTGGACCCGTCCGGGACGGTGCCGGGGCGCGGCTCGATCGTCGAGCTGCTCGCCGAGATCGACGAGGACAACCAGGGCGAGGTCGTGGTGCGCGAGGACCTGGAACTCGTGCTGCCCGACTAGTCGTTGGCAGTGGGGCATGGCATGGCTGGGCAGGACGAAAGGGCGGTCTGCCGAGAGGGTGCGCGCGGCAGGTGTCGCGCGGCCCGGTGAGCGCCGGCAGGGCACAGGACACTGAGGGCATCGTGAAGCAGCTGCGTATCGGGACACTTGCGGGCATCTTCGCCGTCAGCGGCGTGCTGTGCTGGTCCGGATCCCGGCTGTGGGACCAGCTGGGCACCCTGCCCGCGGTTCCGCTGCTGGCGCCGGTGGTGCTGACGCTGATCGCCGCGGTGCTGCTGGCGACGGCCGTCTCGCTGCGGTCGCGGCTGCGGGCGCAGCGCGAGCGCCGCCCGGTGGGCAAGCCGGTGGAGCCGATGATGGCGGCGCGAGCGGTGGTGTTCGGGCAGGCGAGTGCGCTGGTGGCGGCGCTGATCGGCGGCGTGTACGGCGGAGCGGGGCTCTTCGTGGTCACTTCGCATCTGGCGGATGTGCCGGCCCGGCGCGAACAGGCGCTGTACGCCGCGCTGTCGGTGGTCGCCGCGGTCGCGCTGATGGCGGTGGCGGTGTGGCTGGAGCGGATCTGCCGGCTTCCGGAGGACGAGGAGTCCGGCCCGGAGGGCGCGGCGGCGTAACACCGCCCGAAGGCGCGTACGGGCGGCACCGCCCGGTGGCGCGTACGGCGCGGTGCCGTCGGGGGAGCTCAACCGTGGGGCGCGTACGGACGCCCTGCCGGAGCCGGCCGGGTTGTCAGGGCCGCAACTCCGGGTCTGGCCGGGGCTGGTCGGGTCTGGCCGGGGCTGTCCGGGCCGCAGCCCGGGGCCTGTTCAGCGGGCGGCGGTCCGGTCGGACTCCAGGGCGAGCAGATGGCGCTTGCGGGGGAGCCCGCCGCCGTAGCCGGTGAGGTTGCCGTTGCCGGCGATGACGCGGTGGCAGGGGACGATGATGCTGATCGGGTTCCTGCCGTTGGCCATGCCGACCGCGCGGGAGGCCGAGGGGCGGCCGATCCGGGCCGCCAGTTCGCCGTAGGACTCGGTGCGGCCGTACGGGATGTCCTGCAGCGCGCTCCAGACGGTGCGCTGGAACTCGGTGCCCTCCATCGCCAACGGCACGGTGAAGCCGGTGCGTTCGCCCGCGAAGTACTCGGCGAGCTGCTGCGCCGCCGGGCCGAAGCCGTCCGGATCCGGTGCGCCGAAGGTCTCCCGGGCGGGGAGGTGGCGCTGGTCCTCCATGTAGACGCCGCAGAGCACACCGTCCGTGGCGACCAGGGTCAGTGGCCCGATCGGGCTCTCCACGACGGTGTGCGTACGACGTGCGGTGCCGGCGGTTGCGGCGGCGGTCGAGGCGGGTGCGGCTGTGGTGCTCATACGTCGAGTATGGCGCTCACGCAGGGCTGCGCTGGCGGAAATGCGACACCGAGGAGGACGCACCCCCGTGCGCGCCGGCGCCCGTGCGGGGCCGCGCCCGCGCGGGGCCCTCGGTGCAGGACACCCGCGGCCCCGGAGCCTCCGGCCTCGGACACCGGCGGCCTCGGGGCCGGGTCTCGGAGTACGCCGTCCCCGGATCTCGCGTCGGCCCCGGATCGCGTCGGCCTCGGAGCTGTCGGCCTCGGGGCTGTCGGCCTCGGGGCTGTCGGCCTCCGGCGGCGGGCGCGCTCAGATGTCGGTGACCGTCTCCAACTCGACGGCGGAACGGGGGATCGCGCGCTCCTCCGCGTCGATGGAGCGCCGCAGCGCCTCGTGGAGTTTGGCCGGGGTGAGCACGCCGAGGAATCGCTCGCCCTCCTCGACCGCCACCCAGCCGGCGTCGTACTGGAGCATGGTGCTGAAGGCCTGCTTCAGCGGGGCGCCGAGCGGCAGCCAGGCGTCCATTCTGCGGGCCCGGTCGCGCACCGTGCCGTCGCCCGCCGTGTTCACGGAGTCGGCGGAGACCCAGCCGTGCAGTGCGCCGCGGTCGTCGAGCACCACGGCCCAGCGGGCCTCGTCGGCGGCCATCTTTTCGGCGGCGCGGGCGAGCGTGTCGTCCAGGCGCACCAGCGGCGGCTGCTCCAGATCGTCGAGCTCGATGGGCGTGACCGAGAGCCGCTTGAGTCCGCGGTCCGCGCCGACGAAGTCCGCGACGTACGGAGTGGCAGGCGCGCCGAGCACCTTGGCCGGCGGGTCGAACTGCTCGATGCGGCCGGAGCCGTAGACCGCGATGCGGTCGCCGAGACGCACCGCCTCCTCTATGTCGTGCGTGACGAAGAGGACGGTCTTGCGCACCTCGGCCTGGAGCCGGAGGAACTCGTTCTGGAGGTGCTCGCGCACCACCGGGTCGACCGCGCCGAACGGCTCGTCCATCAGCAGCACGGGCGGGTCGGCGGCCAACGCCCGTGCCACGCCGACGCGTTGGCGCTGCCCGCCGGAGAGCTGGTCGGGGTAGCGGTCGCCGTGCACCGACGGATCGAGTCCGACCAGCTCCAGCAACT
The DNA here is from genome assembly GCF_018101125.2 of Streptomyces tardus. GTDB lineage: Bacteria > Actinomycetota > Actinomycetes > Streptomycetales > Streptomycetaceae > Streptomyces > Streptomyces tardus. The sequence continues at coordinate 2,583,542 of NZ_JAELVF020000001.1, forward strand.
CGGCCGCGCGCGACCGGCCCTTGGCCTTCTGCCAGCCGAGCAGCCGGGGGACGGTGGCGGTGTTCTCCAGGATCGTCTTGTGCGGGAAGAGTCCGACCTGCTGGATCACGTAGCCGATGCGGCGGCGCAGCACGACGGGGTCGACGGTCGCGATGTCCTCGCCGTCCAGCAGAATCCTGCCCTCGGTCGGCTCGATCAGGCGGTTGACCATCTTCATGGTGGTGGTCTTGCCACAGCCCGACGGACCGACAAGAGTGACCAGTTCACCTTCGGCGACGTCGAAGGTGAGGTTGTCCACGGCGACCGTGCCATCGGCGTAACGCTTGGTCACCTGGTCGAACTTGATGAAGTTCTCGTTGCGGTGCTCTGTGGGCTGCGACATGCTCCCGATTCTGTCAGCGTCAGCGGTTAGGGTCGCGAACGTGATGTCAAAAGGTTGTCTCGCCGCCAACGAATGGATCTGTGGCGAGTACGTCCGCTCCCGCCAGGAGGAGCTGACGGACGCGACGCTTCAGCACATCGGGATCACCGTCGCCTCCGTGGGGATCGGGCTGCTCATCGCCCTGCCGCTGGCGTTTCTCGCCCGGCGGTACCGGGTCGCCGCCTCCCCGCTGCTCGCGCTGACCACGATCCTCTACACCGTGCCCTCGCTCGCGATGCTGGCGCTGCTGGTGCCGATGCTGGGCATCTCGGTCTCGGTGGTGGTCACGGCGCTGGTGCTGTACTCGCTCACTATCCTCCTTCGGAATATCCTCGCCGGCCTCGAATCCGTGCCGGAGGAGGTGCGCGAGTCCGCGCGGGGCATGGGGTACGGGCCGCTGCGGATGCTGCTGACGGTCGAACTCCCGCTGTCGCTGCCGGCGTTGATGGCCGGAGTGCGGATCGCGACGGTCTCCACCGTGGCGATGACGACCGTGGGCGGCATCATCGACTTCGGCGGTCTGGGGAATCTGCTCTTCTCCGGCCTCGACAGTGTCTTCAAGGCCCAGGTGCTGACCGCCTCGGTGATCTGCGTGGTGCTCGCGATCGTCGCCGACCTGTTGCTGCTGGGGCTCCAGTGGCTTCTCACTCCGTGGGCGAGATCGCGTTCCCGCAAGCCGGTCCGGGCCCGGGCCGATGACGCGCCGAGTGATTCGGCCGAGGCCGAGGCACCGGCCGGTGCCACCCCGCTCGCCGGAAAGGCGGTCTGACCGTGGGAGTCGTCGCCGACACCTGGAGCTGGCTCACCACCGGCGAGAACTGGAGCGGTACGGGCGGGGTGTGGGACCGGCTCGGCGAGCACCTCTTCCTCACCCTCGTCTGCATGGTGATCGCCTGCGCCGTCGCGCTGCCGATCGCGCTGTGGCTGGGGCACATCGGGCGCGGCGGGGCGCTGGCGATCAACATCTCCAACGTGGGCCGCGCGGTGCCCACCCTCGCCGTGCTGGTGCTGCTGACGATCAGCCCGCTCGGCCGATCCGAGCTGTGGCCCACGGTGATCGCTCTCGTCCTCTTCGCGATTCCGCCGCTGCTGACCAACGCCTACGTCGGGATGCGCGAGGCGGACCGCGACGTCGTGGAGGCTGCGCGCGGAATGGGCATGTCCGGCGGCCAGTTGCTGGCCCGGGTCGAGCTGCCGCTGGCGTACCCGCTGATCATGACCGGTGTGCGGACGGCGACCGTGCAGGTCGTCGCCACCGCCACCCTGGCGGCGATCGCGGGCGGCGGCGGGCTGGGTCGGATCATCACCGAGGGCTTCAACACCTACCGGACACCGCAGGTGGTGGCCGGCGCGGTGCTGGTCGCGGTGCTGGCGCTGCTGGTCGAGGGCGCTCTGGTGCTGCTCAGCCGGTGGCTCGACCCGATGCGGCGGCGTACGGCCGGCGGTCCCGCGAGCGGCGCTGCCGACGCGGACGCGGCGGCGGGCAGGGGAGTGCCGGTGTCCGCCACTTCCTGACCCTCCCGCTGTGCGCGACTCCCCGCCTCGGGCGAAGCCCCTCGCGGCGGCCCGCGGCGGCAGACCTGTCCGCGGAGATCAGTCCGACAGGCCGGCCGCCGTTCGCAGCCGGAGCCCCGCGGCACCGTCCGCCCCCGTACTCGCCGTCTACGATCGCGCACCGGAGCTGCCGGTGCGCTCGGAGCCCCACCGCCCCGTGCGGTTCGTCCCCAAGGAGCAGCAGTGTTCGAGCAGTTCACGCGCGGTGGCGGGCGCCGAGCCGCGCCGGCCGCGGTCGTCGCCCTCGTCGTGGTGCTCGGCGGGTGTGCGGGCCAGAGCCTGGAGGAGTCGGGCGGTGGCGGCGAGGGCAGCCTGGTGGTCGGCTCCGCCGGCTTCTCCGAGTCGGAGATCATGGCGCAGCTCTACGCCCAGCTGCTCTCGGACGCCGGCTACAGCACCCGCGTACAGCGCCTGGCCAACCGGGAGTTGTACGAGCCCGCCCTGGAGAAGGGCGAGATCGATGTCGTGCCGGAGTACGCGGCGACCCTCGCCGAGTTCCTCAACGCCAAGGTGAACGGCGCCGAGGCGGCCGAGAAGAAGCCGGTCGCCTCCGCCGATCCGGACGCCACGGTCAAGGCGCTGGCCAAGCTGGCCGAGCCGCGCGGCATCAGCGTGCTCGCCGCCGGCGACGCGGTGAACCAGAACGCGTTCGCGGTCACCGAGGACTTCGCGAAGAAGCACGGCCTGAAGACGCTCACCGACGTCGGCGAGAAGGGCCTGAAGATCAAACTGGCCGCGGGCGACGAGTGCGCGGAACGGCCCTTCTGCCAGCCGGGGTTGGAGAGCCGCTACGACATCGACGTGACGCGGCTCGATCCCAAGGGCGTGGGCAGCGTGCAGGCCAAGCAGTCGGTGCAGAACGGCAACAACAACATGGTGCTGACGACGACCACGGACGCCTCCATGGAGGAGTTCGACCTGGTGCTGCTGGAGGACGACAAGGACCTGCAGAACGCCGACAACGTACTGCCGGTGGTCAACACCAAGGACGCCGGCGACCGCCGGATCACCGACACGCTGGACAAGCTGACCCGGGTGCTGACGACCGAGGACCTGATCGAGCTGAACCGCAAGGTCGACTCCGAGCGGCAGAAGCCCGACGATGTGGCCGAGGAGTACCTCAAGTCCAAGGGTCTGGTCGGGTAGTTCGGCGCCCGTGCTGGTGATTCGGGCGTCTGCCGCGCCGTGTTCGCCGGTGCGCACAGCCAACCACCGTCGTGCAGCAGTCGGTCGGTGGGCGCGGTGCTGCCCTCGCGCGCGGGTGCCGCTGAGCGTGCCGCGAGCGCCGCGGTGGTGGAGGCGTTGGGCGGACGCGGTGCGTGTGCGGTGCATACGACGTGCGCGTGCACCGTAACCACCGGAAAACAGTTTTCCTGGCGCTCTCCCAACGCATCGCCACGCACGGTAAGTTTCGGGCCATGCCCCGAGGACGTCACCGCCAAGAGCTGCCGCTGCACCGGCTGCTCGTCCCTGCGGGCGTCGCGGCGTTCGCCCTGCTGTGCGCGGTCGGCGCACTGTTCGTCGGCGACGACGCCGTGCTGCGGGTGCTCACCGCGGCAGCCGCCGTCGCCGCGGTCGTCGGTGCGGTGCTGCTGCGGAGCTGGGACAGCGCCGCCGGCCGCCGGGCCGCCGAGGCGCACGCGGAGCGGGCCAACACCGCGCTGCTCGCCGACGAGCGGGCGGCCGAGTCGGCTGCCGAACTGCGCAGGGCGCGGGAGCTGCGCACCAAGTTGGAGAAGCGCCTGCGTGCCAAGCGCGCCCAACTGGCCGCCCTGCGCACCGAACACGCCGCCCTGCTGAGGCGGTACGCGAACGCGGAGACCCAGCGTGCCAGCGCACTGGAAGGCCGCAGGCAGCTGGCCATCGCGGCGTCGGAGCCGGTGAAGGCGCTGACGACGGGAGCCGCCGACCACCGCGCTGCCTCCGGCGCCCCGAGCCGGCTGACCTATCTTCAGGCGGACCAGGCGCTGGCGAACCTGCGCAGGTCGGGAGCGCGGCAGCAGCAGACGGCGGAAGCCGGCCGCGGCGAAGCCGTACGTCCGGCCGCACCGCGACAGGCTTCGGCGGACGGGTCGGCGGCCGGCACCACCCGGCCTCGGCCCTCCGAGCGGGACGCGGCGCCCGCATCCGGCCACCGCGCCGAGCCGCCGGCCCGGTGGGACGCAGGGCAGATCGATCAGCGCGAGCAGCAGGAGCAGCGCGCGCAGAACGGGCAGCGCGGGCAGAAGTACGACGCGAGGCGGCATCGGTTGCCGGTGCGGGAGCCGGGCCGGGAGGGTCGTCGGCAGATCGGCGGCGCCGCGCCGGGACGCCCCGTCGGCGGCTTCGACTTCTTCGGCAGCGGGCAGGACGCGTCCCCGACCGACGAGGCGCACCCGGCCCCCGACTCCCGTACGCAGCCGCCGACTTCGGCCTCCGCACCGCCGTCGTCCGGGCCGCCGGTTGGGCCGTCGTCCGGGCCGTCGTCGGTGCAGTCGAACCAGAGTTCCGCGCGGCGGAAGGGCGGGCCGGGGAGCGGGCAGACCGCGCCCCCCGAGTCCGAGTCGCGCGATTTGTGGCAGCAGGTCGCCGGCAAGGTCATCGACGTCGCCGACTGAGACGCAGCCCTGCCGAGGCCGGAGGAGCGGCTCGTGGCCCCGCCGACGCGGACCGAACCGCCGGTCCGCTCCGACGCAAGGAAACCGCCACCGGCTCGGCAGGCGGCAGCGTGCCGGAACTCCCCGCCGGGGCCCGCTACTTGTCGATGTCGCCGACCACGAAGAAGAACGACCCCAGAATCGCCACCATGTCGGCCACCAGTGTCCCCGGCAGCAGTCCGGTCAGCGCCTGGATGTTGTTGTACGAGGCCGACCGCAATTTCAGGCGGTACGGGGTCTTCTCGCCCTTGGAGACCAGGTAGTAGCCGTTGAGCCCGAGCGGGTTCTCCGTCCAGGCGTACGTCTCGCCCTCGGGCGCCTTCAGCACCTTGGGCAGCCGCTGATTGATGGGCCCGGGGGGCAGCTCTGCGAGCCTGTCCAGGCAGGCGTCGGCGAGGTCGAGGGCGTTGTGGGTCTGGGCGAGCAGCACTTCGAAGCGGGCGCAGCAGTCGCCGGCCTGACGGGTGTGCACCTTCAGGGTGTCGGCCAGCTCGCCGTAGGCCAGATACGGCTCGTCCCGGCGCAGGTCGAAATCGACCCCGGAGGCGCGCGCGATGGGGCCGCTGACCCCGTACGCGTGCACGGTCTCGGGGGAGAGCACGCCGACGTGCTCGGTGCGGGCGCGGAAGATCTCGTTGCCGAGCACCAGATCGTCGAAGACGTCCATGCGGGAACGCAGCGCCGCGACCGTCGACCTGGCGCGCTGCGTCCAGCCGGCCGGAAGGTCCTCCTTCAGCCCGCCGACGCGGTTGAACATGTAGTGCATCCGGCCGCCGGAGAGCTCCTCCATCACGTGCTGGAGGTCCTCGCGCTCCCGGAACGCGTAGAACATCGGCGTGATGCCGCCCAGTTCCAACGGATAGGAGCCGAGGAACATCAGGTGGTTGAGGACCCGGTTGAGCTCGGCGAGGAGCGTGCGTGTCCACACCGCGCGCTCGGGCACCTCCATACCGAGCATCCGCTCGACGGCGAGGACGACCCCGAGCTCGTTGGAGAAGGCGGAGAGCCAGTCGTGCCGGTTGGCGAGCACGATGATCTGCCGGTAGTCGCGCGCCTCGAAGAGCTTCTCGGCGCCGCGGTGCATATAGCCGACGACCGGTTCGGCGGAGCTGATGCGCTCGCCGTCCACCACGAGCCGCAGCCGCAGTACACCGTGTGTGGAGGGATGCTGCGGGCCGATGTTGAGCACCATGTCGGTGCTCTCGGCCGCGCCTCCGATGCCGACAGTCGTCTCCGTCATGGGGCCAGTCTGTCAGCTCGTCCCGGGCCGCCCTCCGGAGCCCGGCACCCTCGGGCCTCACCCGTTCGCCCGGTGGGCACGCGCGGTCGGAAGCTGCGCCTACTCTTGGGCCATGGAGCCCGGACACAGCGCAGATGTCGGTCCGTCGTCGCCGCGAGCGGTACGAGGGCCCGAGCACGATCCGGTGCCCGCCGCCCCCGAGGGCCCCTCCGGGACACCGCGGCTCCAGGACGCCCCCCACCACGACCGCACGGATCCCGCCGATCCGGGACCGGCCCGTACTGACGCGGGGGAGCACGTCGCGGACCGCACCCCGGACGGGAGCGACTACGCCTGGCGCGGGGTGGAGCGGGCACTGCTGCGGATGCGACGTGCGGTGCTGCTGATGATCCTGCCGACGGTGCTCCTGCCGGCGGCGGTGCTGCTGGGCTGGCTTGCCGGACCGTACTGGGCGCTGCTGGTGCTGCTGCCGCTGGCTCCGGCGGCCTTCGGCTGGTACGCGCTCGCCCGCAACTGGCGTTCGTGGCGGTACGCGGAACGCGCCGACGACCTGCTGATCAGTCGTGGGGTGATGTGGCGGGAGCTGACCGTGGTGCCGTACGGCCGGATGCAGTTGGTCGAGGTCACCTCCGGCCCGCTGGAGCGCAGGTACGGGCTGGCCCGCCTCCAGCTGCACACCGCCGCCGCCGCGACCGACGCGCAGATCCCCGGGCTCGTACCGGCGGAGGCGGAACGGCTGCGGGACCGGTTGACCGAACTCGGCGAAGCCCGTTCGGCCGGGCTGTGAAGCGGTGACGGTCCCGATGAGCGGCGAACACGAGCAGCCCGGTGAACACGAGCAGCCCGGCGAACGCGAACCCCCCGAACCCCCCGAACCCGGCGAACGGCCCGACGCCCACGGGCAGTGCGGCGAGGACCGGCGGGAGCCGGGTCCGTTCCGGTGGCTGCCGAACCGGCCCGAGGGCACCCGGCTGCACCCCATCACGCCCTGGCGGCGCACCTGGGCGCCGATCGCGGCGCTCGCCGTCTTCGCCGTGCAGGACCTCAACCGCGCCCGGGAGTGGATCACCCAACTCACCCTGGGCTGGGTGCTGCTGGCGATGGTGGTGCTGCTGCCGTTCGCCGCCGCGTACGGCTTCCTGTCCTGGTGGGTGACGAGCTACCAGGTCACCGACACCGAACTGCGCATCCGCAGCGGGCTGTTCTTCCGGCGGGTGGCGCACATCAGGCTGGACCGCATCCAGGCGGTCGACGTGACCAGACCGCTCCTGGCCAGAGTCGCCGGTGTAGCCAAGCTCAAGCTCGATGTCGTCGGCACCGAGGCCAAGGACGAGCTGGCATTCCTCGGCGAGGCCGACGCCGTCGCGCTCCGCGCCGAACTGCTCGCCCGTGCCGCCGGTATCGCTCCCGAGGTCGCACCGAGTGCGGGCGAGGCGCCGGAGCGGCTGCTGGCGCGGGTGCCGACCCGGATGCTGACGGTGGCGCTGCTGCTCGTCGGCACCGGATGGAGCTTCGTCGCCGCGACGCTGCTGGTGCCGTGGGGCATGTGGTGGTTCACCGGCAGCCCGGGTGCCGCGATCGCGACCGGGGTGCCGATGCTCGGCGGCGCCTGGGTCTCGACCCTGGGCCGCTATCTCACCGAGTACGACTGGAAGGTCGCCGAGTCCCCGGACGGGCTGCGGATCGACCACGGACTGCTGGACCGGGAGCACGCCACGGTGCCGCCGGGCCGGGTCCAGGCCGTACGGGTCCTGCAACCGCGGCTGTGGCGGTCGCGCGACTGGCTGCGGATGGAGTTGAGCGTGGCCGGTTCGGACGGCAAGTCGGTCCTGCTGCCGGTCGCCGACCGGGCCACGGCCGAGGAGGTGCTGGCCAGGGTGCTGCCCGGCGTACGGCTGTCGGAGGCTGTGGCCGGGGTGCAGCCGGTGCCCGGTCGTGCGCGCTGGGCCGTTCCGCTGTGGTGGCGCGGTTACGGGCTCGGCGTGACGGGCGCGGTGCTGGTGACCCGCCGCGGGCTGCTGCGTCGCGAGTGGATCCTGGTGCCGCACGCGAAGGTGCAGAGCGTACGGCTGAAGCAGGGGCCGTGGGCCCGCCGGCTGCGGCTGGCCGACGTGTACGCCGACCACGGGGCGAACGGCTCGACGAAGGCCGGACTGCGGGACGTCGCGGAGGCGCACGCCGTGGTCTCCGCACAGGCGGAACGCTCCCGCACCGGCCGCCGCACCGCTGGCCCGGAGCGCTGGCTGACCTGACCGCCCGGGCCGGAGCACCGGGCTCAGCGCGTCAGCGCGTCGACGCTGCGGGGGCTCGGTGACTCAGGGGGCTGTCGATGCCGACGGGGTGGGCGAGCCACAGGTGTCCGCCCAGGCCTGCCGGGTCGAGAAGTTCGGCGGCCTCGCCGGAGGCGCTCAGCGCCCGCAGGTATCCGGCCGGATCGGTGCGTGCCAGGTCCATCGGCGGACGTCGACCGTCCAGGCCGAGCGCACGCAGCGCCTCCCGCTGCGGCAGCAACCGTCCGCTGCCACCGGTCCCGCGGCCACTGCCTGCCGCCCTGTCCGCCCTGCCTGCCCTGTCCGCCCCGCCTGGCCCGTCCGCCGCCCGTACCGCGTGCGCGCGAGCCGCGGAGATGCCTCGCGTCTCGTCCGCGCGACTGCCCCGCGCCTCCTCGGCGGGGCTCGCCTCCGGCGCCGAGGCGCAGGCGTCCATGGCGACATGAGCGGTCAGATCGCAGCTTCCGTCGGGTACGGGGCGCACCTCGCGGCCGTCCCGGTAGCCGGTGAGCGTGCCGAAGAGCGGGCGGTCGTCCCGGGTGTGCCCGTAGTCGACGGCCACGGCGAGGCCTGCCGCCAGACTGCCGACGGCCGTACGCCACGCTTCGTCGCGGGGGCGGCCGATCTCGGCGCGCAGCCCGGGTTCGGGCGGTTCGCCGGTCGGCCACCAGCGCCTCAGCCACCGGGCGTCGTCGCCGTTGACCGGGGCGCCCAGCTCCTCGCGACCGTCGGCGGGATCGACGCCCACCCGGCGCCACACGCCCTCCCCGTCGGTCTCGACGACCTCGCACGCCACGTTGTCCAGCCACTCGTTGGCGAACAGCAGCCCGGTCGTCCCGCTCGGCGGGAGCGAGGACCAGACGATGCGGGGGTCGAGTCCCGGCGGTCGGGGAGCGCGCTCCACCGCGAGGGGGCGCAGCCGGCGGCGCAGTGCCTCCGGTACCGCCGCCAACACGCCGGTCAGCAGCTCGCCGCGACCGGCTCCGACGTCGACCATGTCCAGTTCGGGCGGTTCGCAGAGCGCCGCGTCCACTCGGCGCAGCAGCTCCGCGACCGCCTGCGCGTACCGCGGCGAGGCGTGAACGGAGGTGCGGAAGTGGGACGACGGCGCCTCCCGTACGAAGAAGCCGTCCGGTCCGTACAGCGCCCGCTCGGTGGCTTCGCGCCAGCCGAGGAGGCGGGGCACGCTGTTGTCGTCGGTCACGGGCCGACCCTAGGTGTACTCAGCCCTGCGCCTCGGCCCGGGACCGACGACAACAGCGTGCCCCGCCTCCTCGGCTGGCGCGAAGCCACCGAGCGGGCGCTGTACGGACCGGACGGCTTCTTCGTACGGGAGGCGCCGTCGTCCCACTTCCGCACCTCCGTTCACGCCTCGCCGCGGTACGCGCAGGCGGTCGCGGAGCTGCTGCGCCGAGTGGACGCGGCGCTCTGCGAACCGCCCGAACTGGACATGGTCGACGTCGGAGCCGGTCGCGGCGAGCTGCTGACCGGCGTGTTGGCGGCGGTACCGGAGGCACTGCGCCGCCGGCTGCGCCCCCTCGCGGTGGAGCGCGCTCCACCGCGAGGGGGCGCAGCCGGCGGCGCAGTGCCTCCGGTACCGCCGCCAACACGCCGGTCAGCAGCTCGCCGCGACCGGCTCCGACGTCGACCATGTCCAGTTCGGGCGGTTCGCAGAGCGCCGCGTCCACTCGGCGCAGCAGCTCCGCGACCGCCTGCGCGTACCGCGGCGAGGCGTGAACGGAGGTGCGGAAGTGGGACGACGGCGCCTCCCGTACGAAGAAGCCGTCCGGTCCGTACAGCGCCCGCTCGGTGGCTTCGCGCCAGCCGAGGAGGCGGGGCACGCTGTTGTCGTCGGTCACGGGCCGACCCTAGGAGCACGCCGCCCCGCGCCCCGGGCCCCCCCCCGGACGGGCTCGGGACGCGGGTGGAGGGGCCGGACCGGGAACGAGTCGCGGGGTTGTCCGTTCACGGTCTTGTGCCGCATCCACCCTGGGGAGTAGGCGGAGCCACCACGGATCGACCCCTCGACGGACCCGGGAGCCCGGAAGGGACGCCTACGCTGGGTGACGTGAACCGGGTCTATGAGTTGCTGCGCAGGCACCCCACATGGGTGGACGGCTCGTGGGCTCTGGCCATCCTCGTGATCTGCGTGCCCTGGATCGCGAACCCGCCGGCCGGCGTCATCGGCCCCGCCACCTGGCAGCGGGTCGCCGGCGCCGTGATCGCCGGTGCGCTCGCGCTGGTGGTGGCCCTGCGCCGTCGCCACCCGGAGCGAATGCTGCTGCTGGCGACGGTCGCCGGGCTCGCGCAGCTGGCCACCGACGCCTTTGTGCTGCCCGCCGACTTCGCTCTGCTGGTGATCGTCTACACCGTCGCCGCCCGCACCGTCGTGTGGGCCTCGCGATACGCGCTGGTCTGCGCGCTGCTCGCCCCGCTGCTGGCGGTGATCCGCTGGCCCTCGGACGGGAGCAGTCTCCTCAGCACCTTCGCGGAGGCGGCGTTCTACACCGTCTGCTTCGGATTCGCCTGGCTGCTCGGGGACTCGTTGCGCACCCGCCGCGCCTACTACGCGGAACTGGAGGCGCGCGCGTCCCGGTTGGAGCGCGAGCGGGCCGCCCAGTCGCAGGCGACGATAGCCGCCGAGCGCGCCCGCATCGCCCGCGAACTCCACGACGTGGTGGCGCACAACGTCTCGGTCATGGTCGTCCAGGCCGACGGCGCCGCGTACGTGCTGGACACCGCGCCGGACCAGTCCCGGCAGGCGCTGGAGACCATCTCCACCACAGGCCGACAGGCGCTCACCGAGATGCGCAGACTGCTCGGGGTGCTGCGCAGCGAGGACGCGCCGGCGAGCGAGTACGTGCCGCAGCCGAGCGTCGAGCAGCTCAGCGATCTGGTGGAGCAGGTGCGCGGGACGGGGATGATGGTCGACTTCACCGTCGAGGGCACCCCGAGGCCGCTGCCCAGCGGGGTCGAGCTGACCGCGTACCGGATCGTCCAGGAGGCGCTCACCAACACCCGCAAGCACGGCGGGCCGCACGTCGGCGCGACCGTGAGGCTGACCTACGGCGAGGGCGCGCTGACGCTGCTGGCCGAGGACGACGGCCGCGGTTCGCCGGAGGAGCTGTACGAGGGCGGCGGGGCCGACGGGATGGGGCACGGCCTGATCGGTATGCGCGAGAGGATCGGCATGGTCGGCGGCAGACTGGAGGCGGGCCCGCGTGCGGGCGGCGGCTTCCGGGTCTGTGCCGAGCTGCCGTTCCGGGGCGCGGCCTGACCCGCACCCGCGGAACGCGCCGGCGCAGGCCGTCGCTCGGCCGGGATCGGCGCGGACCGGAACCGCAGGACGCGCGGCGCACGTTGACGAACGAAGAGAGACGGTCACCGCCGGCGGCGGCCGACCGACCGCAGACCCGACCGACCGCAGACCCGGGAGAACGCCACATGACCGTCCGCATCATGCTCGTCGACGATCAGGTCCTGCTGCGCACCGGCTTCCGCATGGTGCTCGCCGCCCAGCAGGACATGGACGTGGTGGCGGAGGCGGCAGACGGAGCCGAGGCGCTGGAGCGGTTGCGCACCACCACCGTCGACGTGGTGCTGATGGACATCCGGATGCCGAACGTCGACGGGGTCGAGGCCACCCGCCGCATCTGCGAGGAGGGGCAGGGTGGCCCGGGCGATCCCAAGGTCCTGATCCTGACCACCTTCGACCTCGACGAGTACGCCTTCGCCGCGCTCAAGGCCGGCGCCAGCGGCTTCCTGCTCAAGGACGTACCGCCCGGCGAACTGCTCGCCGCGATCCGCTCGGTGCACAGCGGCGACGCAGTGGTGGCGCCCTCGACGACGAAGCGGTTGATCGACCAGTTCTCGCCGATGCTTCCGTCCTCCGGCCCCGAGCCGACGTCCAAGGAGATCCAGCGGCTGACCGGGCGGGAGCGCGAGGTGCTGGTGCTGATCTCCCAGGGCCTGTCGAACGGCGAGATCGCCGCGAAGCTGGTGCTCTCGGAGGCGACCGTCAAGACCCACGTCGGGCGGATCCTCACCAAGCTGGAGGTGCGCGACCGCGTGCAGGCCGTGGTGCTGGCGTACGAGAGCGGTCTGGTGCGCGCCGGCGGCGGCGGCTGAGCGGTGCGTCCGCCGGGGCGCGAGCCGGGTGCGGCTGGCCCCGGTTCCGCAGGGGCGCGACGGACTCCGGTGCGCGCAGGGGGCGGTACGGCAGCCGGAGCGGCGGCGGTGCGGCTGGCGGCTCGGGAGGCGGTGCGTGCGGCGGTGCGGGAGGCGGTGCGTGCGGCGTGTGCGGGCCCTTCCGGGAGCGGCCCACGACCCCGGAAACGGGCCCGACTCCCACGACGTAGCATGGCTGCGAACGTCCGGTACCGACCCATCAGCGCGGACTGGAACGGAAGGCGCAGCGCATCGTGAACGAAGCAGCACATCCGCAGGACCGCCCCGCCAGGCTCCGCGTCGGAGTCGTCGGCGTCGGCCGGGTGGGTGCGGCGCTGGCCGCGGCGCTCGCCCGTGCCGGGCACCGTCCGGTCGCCGCCTCCGGCGTCTCGGAGGCGTCCCGCGCCCGCGCCGCCGAACTCCTGCCGGACGTACCGCTGGTGGAGCCCGCCGAGGTGCTCGCCCGCGCCGAGCTCGTACTGCTGACCGTGCCCGACGACGCGCTCCCCGACCTGGTCCGCGGCCTCGCGGAGACCGGCGCGGTGCGTCCCGGGCAGCTGGTCGCGCACACCTCCGGACGGTACGGCGTCGGCGTCCTCGATCCCGTACTGCGGGCCGGCGGGCTGCCTCTGGCGCTGCACCCGGTGATGACGTTCACCGGCACCTCCGTCGACGTGCAGCGGTTGGGCGGCTGCGCCTTCGGCGTCACCGCTCCGGAGGAACTGCGGCTGGCCGCGCAGGCGCTGGTCATCGAGATGGGCGGCGAGCCCGAGTGGGTGCCCGAGGAGGTGCGACCGCTCTACCACGCGGCACTGTCACTCGGCGCGAACTATCTGGTCACCCTGGTCGCCCAGGCCAAGGAGCTGCTGACCGCCGCCGGCGTCCAGTCGCCTGATCTGATGCTGGCCCCGCTGCTCGGTGCCGCGCTGGACAACTCGCTGCGTTCCGGCGACGCCGCGCTCACCGGCCCGGTCGCCCGCGGCGACGCCGGTACGGTCGCGGCGCACGTCGCCGAGCTGCGGCAGCACGCGCCCGGCATGGTGGCCGGCTATCTCGCGATGGCCCGTACGACCGCCGACCGGGCCCTTGCACAGGGGCTGTTGAAGCCGGAGCTGGCCGAGGACCTGCTGGATGTCCTCGCAGACGAGGAGTCCGCACGATGACCGATCCCGCCGCCGGAGCACCCGCCGCCGAGGCACCTGACGTCGACGCGTCCGCTGTCGTCGCGTCCGCCGGGGCTTCGGGCCACGGACCCGCCGCCGGGGCCGTGCTGCTGAAGGGGTTCGCCGAGCTCCGCGAGCAGCCCCGGCCCGCCGGCCGCCTCGCCGCGGTGATGACGATGGGCGCGTTGCACGAGGGCCACGCCGCGCTGATCCGCGCCGCCCGCGAACACGTCGGAGCCCGGGGCCGGGTCGTGGTCACCGTCTTCGTCAACCCGCTCCAGTTCGGGGCGGGCGAGGATCTGGACCGCTACCCGCGCACCCTGGACGCCGACCTCGCCCTCGCCGCGGCTGCCGGCGCGGACCTGGTGGTGGCACCGGCCGCCGAGGAGGTCTACCCGGGCGGCGAACCGCAGGTGCGGGTCAGCGCCGGGCCGATGGGCGACCGGCTGGAAGGCGCTTCGCGACCGGGCCACTTCGACGGCGTGCTCACTGTCGTGGCCAAGCTGCTGCACCTGACCGCCCCCGATGTCGCGCTGTACGGCGAGAAGGACGCCCAGCAGCTGGCGCTGATCGCGCGGATGGTGCGCGACCTCGACTTCCCGGTGGAGGTGCTGGGCGTACCGACCGTGCGGGAGCCGGACGGCCTCGCGCTCTCCAGCCGCAACCGCTACCTCTCCGAGGAGGAGCGCCGGCACGCCGCGGCGCTTTCCCGCGCACTGTTCGCCGCTCGTGGCGAGTCGGAGCCCGACGCCGTACTGGCCCGTGCCCAGCGGGAGTTGGCCGGGGCATCGGGGCTGGAAATCGACTACGTCGCGCTCGTCGATCCCGCCACCTTCGCCGATGCCGCTGCCGACCACCGGGGCGAGGCCGTGCTCGCGGTCGCCGCCCGGGTGGGCGCCACGCGCCTGATCGACAACGTCCGGCTCACCTTCGGCGGTCCGGCATGACCAGCGGCGACATACCCCCCGGAACCGACTCCGCCGTACGCCCCGACCCGGCGGTACGCCCCGGCTCCGCCGTACGGCTCGACGCGCCCGAGCCCAGCTGGGCGATCGACGCCGAGGTCGCACTCGTCGGCTCCGGCGTCGCCGGCCTCACCGCCGCCCTGCGCTGCGCCGCGGCCGGGCTGCGCACCGTCATCGTCACCAAAGCGCTGCTGGACGACGGGTCCACCCGCTGGGCGCAGGGCGGGATCGCCGCCGCGCTCGGCGAGGGCGACACCCCGGAGCAGCACCGGGACGACACCCTGGTCGCCGGCGCCGGCCTCTGCGACGAGAACGCCGTCCACACCCTGGTGACGGAAGGGCCGGACGCGGTACGCCGGTTGATCGCCTCCGGCGCCGTCTTCGACCCGGACGAGGACGGCGACGGGATCGCGCTGACCCGCGAGGGCGGACACCACCGCCGCCGCATCGCGCACGCCGGGGGCGACGCGACCGGAGCCGAGATCTCCCGGGCCCTGGTCGAGGCCGTACGGACCGTGCAGCGCGAGGGCACCGCCGCCGGCGGCACCATCGAGACGATCGAACACGCCCTGGTGCTCGACCTGTTGAAGGACGCCGGGGGCAACACCGCCGGGGTCTCGCTGCACGTCATGGGCGAGGGCAGGCACGACGGGGTCGGCGCGGTGCACGCACCCGCGGTCGTCCTCGCCACCGGCGGCATGGGGCAGATCTTCTCCGCCACCACCAACCCGGCCGTCTCCACCGGGGACGGCGTCGCCCTCGCGCTGCGGGCCGGCGCGCAGATCAGCGATCTGGAGTTCGTCCAGTTCCACCCGACGGTGCTCTATCTCGGGCCGGACGCCGAGGGCCAGCAGCCGCTGATCTCCGAGGCGGTGCGCGGCGAGGGCGCGAAGCTGGTCGACGCAGACGGCGAACGCTTCATGGTCGGCCGGCACGAGCTGGCCGAACTGGCCCCGCGCGACATCGTCGCCAAGGGCATCATGCGCCGCTGCCAGGAGCAGGGCGCCGAGCACATGTACCTCGACGGCAGGCACTTCGGCGCCCGGATGTGGCAGGAGCGCTTCCCCACCATCCTGGCCGCCTGCCGCACCCACGGATTCGATCCGGTGACCGAGCCGATCCCGGTCGCACCCGCCGCGCACTACGCCTCCGGCGGCGTCCGTACCGACCTCGACGGCCGCACCACCGTGCCGGGCCTGTACGCCTGTGGCGAGGTCGCCTGCACCGGCGTGCACGGCGCCAACCGGCTGGCCTCCAACTCGCTGCTGGAGGGCCTGGTCTTCGCCGAACGCATCGCCGCCGACCTCACCGCCGATTTCCGTGCCGGACGGCTGCGAGCGGGTGCGCCGGTCACCGACCGGGCGGTGGTGCAGCTGCCTGCGGCTGAGCTGCGCACCGCGATCCAGCGCACCATGACCGAGGGCGCCGGCGTACTGCGCTCCGCCGCCAGCCTCGCCGCCGCCGCCCGCCGCCTCGCCGCCCTCCGCCCGCCGGCCGGGTCGGCCGGGTCGGCCGTGCCCGTTGTGCCGGCCGGGCCCCGAAGTGCCGACGGCGCCGGGTGCGGGCCCGCCGAGCCGGGAACGCAGACTTGGGAGACCGCGAACCTGCTGCTCGTCGCCGAGGTTCTCGTACGGGCGGCCACCGAGCGCGAGGAGACCCGCGGCTGCCACTGGCGGGAGGATTTCCCGGATCGGGACGACGGGCAGTGGCGCCGCCATCTCGTCGCTACCCTCGATCACAGTGCGGATCGAACCGGCTCCGCGCGCCCGGTGCTGCGAACCACCGGGTCGACCGCCTTCCCGCCGGTGCGCACCACGCACCCGGCCGCCACCGAGCAGCCCGCCACCGAGCAGACCGGCACCGAACCGCTCGGCACCGAACCGCTCGGCACCGAGCAGCACAGCGCCACCGACACCCGTTCCGCCCCGGGCCGTTCCACCGACGCCCGAGCCGCCGACCACGCAGCCGCCCAGGAGTAGCAGTGACCCCCAACGACCAGCCCGCCCCCGCCGACGCCGGCGACCCGTCCCCGGACCGACTGCCCCTGCTCGACGCGGAGTCGGACCGGCAGCCCGGCTGCGGCGAGGGCTGCGGCTGCGCGGACGGCGAGGTGGACGAGGAGAGCGGCCTCGACCCGGCGCTCGTGGAGGTGCTGTACGCCGACGGACTCGACCCGCTGCTGGTGGAGGACATCGCGCTGGTCGCCCTCGCGGAGGACCAGGACGAGCACGGCACCGGCGACGTCACCACGCTCGCCACCATCGCCGAGGACGCGGTGTCCGTCGGCGATTTCACGGCCCGTCAGGCCGGCACGGTAGCCGGTCTGCACATCGCCGAGGCGGTGCTGTCTGTCGCCGCGACCGCGGATCTGGAGGTCGAACGGCACGTGGCCGACGGGGACCGGGTGGAGGCGGGGCAGCGGCTGCTGACCGTACGCACCCGTACCCGCGATCTGCTCGTCGGTGAGCGTCCCGCGCTCAACCTGCTGTGCCGCCTCTCCGGCGTCGCCACCGCCACCCGCGCCTGGGTCGACGCGCTGGAGGGCACCGGGGCGACCGTGCGGGACACCCGCAAGACCACCCCCGGGCTGCGAGCCCTGGAGAAGTTCGCGGTCCGCTGCGGAGGTGGCGAGAACCACCGGATGTCGCTCTCCGACGCCGCGCTGATCAAGGACAACCACGTCGTCGCGGCCGGCGGGGTGACCGCAGCCTTCAAGGCCGTACGGACCGCCTACCCCGACCTGCCCGTCGAGGTGGAGGTGGACCGGCTGGACCAGATCGAGCCGGTGCTCGCCGAGGGCGCCGACCTGATCCTGCTGGACAACTTCACCCCCGCCCGCACCGCCGAGGCCGTCGCGCTGGTCGCCGGACGGGCGCGGCTGGAGTCCTCGGGCGGTCTCACGCTGGCCAACGCCCAGGAGTACGGCCGCACCGGTGTCGACCACATCGCGGTCGGGGCGCTGACCCACTCCGCGCCGATCCTGGACATCGGCCTGGACCTGCGCGAGTCCGCCGACGGGGGGAACTGACCATGTTGCTGACCATCGACGTCGGTAACACCCACACGGTCCTCGGCCTCTTCGACGGCGAGGAGATCGTCGAGCACTGGCGCATCTCCACCGATCCGCGCCGCACCGCCGACGAACTCGCCGTACTCCTCCAGGGCTTGATGGGCATGCACCCGCTGCTCGGTGTGGAGCTCGGAGCGGGCATCGGGGGAATCGCGATCTGCTCCACCGTCCCCTCGGTGCTGCACGAGCTGCGCGAGGTCACCCGCCGCTACTACGGCGACATCCCGGCCGTGCTGGTCGAGCCCGGGGTCAAGACCGGTGTACCGATCCTGATGGACAACCCCAAGGAGGTCGGCGCCGACCGCATCGTCAACGCGGTGGCGGCCACCGAGCTGTACGGCGGGCCGAGCATCGTGGTCGACTTCGGCACCGCCACCACCTTCGACGCGATCTCCGCCCGCGGCGAGTACACCGGAGGTGTGATCGCGCCCGGCATTGAGATCTCCGTCGAGGCCCTCGGGGTGCGCGGCGCACAGCTGCGCAAGATCGAACTTGCCAAGCCCCGCGGGGTCATCGGCAAGAACACCGTGGAGGCCATGCAGTCCGGCATCCTCTACGGCTTCGCCGGACAGGTGGACGGCGTCGTCCGCCGGATGGCGGCGGAGCTGGTCGGTCCGGACGGCGACGTCGACGACGTCACCGTGATCGCCACCGGCGGGCTCAGCCCGATGGTGCTGGGGGAGGCGGAGCTGATCGACGAGCACGAGCCGTGGCTCACCCTGATCGGGCTCCGCCTGGTCTACGAACGCAACCTCGGCCGCCGCTGACCGTCCCGCCCGAAGCTGCCCTGGCTGCCCGGCCCCGGCCCGCCCGCTGCCCGGCCCTTGCCCCGCCCGCTGCTCCGGCCCGCCCGCTGTTGTCGGCCGAGGCCGAGGCCGAGGGCGCTGGCGGCTGCCGCCCGTCGCGCGCGCCCGGCAGGCCCGGCCCGGCCCGCGGACACCCGTACGGCCGGGCCGCCGCCCGGGGACGCCCCGGCTCCCCGGCCGTCCAGGGCGCCCGGCCGGGCTGTGCGGAGTGGACAGCGAGCGCGTGGTTCGAGCCATTTCGTCCGATTAGCGCCTATCGTCGGCCTATGCCCATTCCACATGGCTCCCGAGGCGGTATGGCCTTCAGCGCGGACGAGCTGCGCGTACTGCGGCGTGCCCTGGAAGCAGTGGTGCGGCCCGCGCTCGTACCGGATCGCGAGGTCCGCGCCTGCCACCGCCTCGCCCGGGCGGTGGACCGGGCGGCCGCCGAGGCCGCCCGCGAACGTGCTTTCCTCGTCGCTGATCTGGGCCGCTACCGTGCCGCCCTCCCCGGCTCCGCCCGCGGCTATCTGGAACGCCTCGACGAGGCGCTGAGCGCCGGTTGCACGCCCGCCCCCGACGACATCGCGAGCCTGCGTCGCATCGCCTCCGGTGCGGCAGGTCGCACCGGAGGCCGGGAACAGGCCCGTCGCCTGCTCGGGCGGCTCTCCACCGGGCGCGCAGCCGTGCCCGGACGCCGCGAGGGGAGCGCCCGCCACCTCCTCGTCGTCCCGAGCGGCCTCGCCGGGGGCGTGCCCTCCCCCTGCCTCTACGGCAGGGGGAGGGCCGTACCCGGTTCCCGTCCGGCGGCCCTCGACGGGCCCCGTCCCGGTCCTGCGGGCAGCCCCGCGTCCGACCGCACCCCGGGCCCCGGCCGCGCCGCCCGCGAAGCCGAAACCGACCACATCGCCGATCTCCGCGACGACACAGACAAGGACGGTGGGGAACACATGGCTGCCAAGGAAAGCGACGACCGCGAGCGCACCCCGCGCCCCGCGCCCGGCCCGGGCCCCAAGTCCCCCGGGCCCTCCGGCCCGCGGCCGACGAGGCCGGTACCGACGCCGGGCGAGGTCTTCCCGCCCCGCCGCCGGCCCAAGCCCCCGCCCGGCGACCGGGCGCTCCCGCCCGAGGAGCGGGCCCGGGCGGACGCCCTGTCCGCCTGAGCGCCCCGCACCGCGGCCGAGGATCGGCCCGACCGCACACTCGCAAGCCGTACGCGCCGCCGCGCGGGCCCGCTCGTCAGGGGCCCGCGCGGCGGCGTTCCGGTGCTGGCCTACTCTGGAGCCCGGACCCCCGGTGCGTTGTGCGCGGCAGGTCCGCAGACAGCAGGTACCGCAGCAGGAGGCCGGAGCAATGGACTACATCGCCGCACTGACCCCCTCCGTGGTGATGGCCATCGCCTTCATCGCGCTGATCGTGACGATCGTCAAGACGCAGGGCGGGCCGAACAAGTCCAAGGAGGACGCCGCCGTCGACGCCGCCTTCGCGCGCGCCGAGGCGAACCGCCGCGAGAGCGCGGCCGGTGGCGGCCCCGCGGCCTGAGCCGTCCCCTCGCCGGTTGCCGCACGTACGGCGTCCGCGGCCGTGCCGCGTGTTGCCCGCGGCCATATCCTTCTGCTGTGCCGCGACCACTGGGTGACCTCGAAGACACCGTGATGACGCGGGTGTGGGAGTGGAACCGCCCGGTCACCGTCCGAGAAGTCCTGGAGGATCTCCAGCAGGGGCGGCAGATCGCCTACACGACCGTGATGACCGTCATGGACAACCTTCACCAGAAGGGATGGCTCAGACGGGAGCAGGAGGGGCGCGCCTATCGATATGAGGCCGTCTCCACCCGCGCCGCTTATGCGGCCGCGCTGATGAACGAGGCATGGTCGGAGAGCGACAACCCGGCCGCCGCACTGGTCGCCTTCTTCGGCATGATGTCGCCGCGACAGACCGAAGCCCTGCGAGATGCCCTGCGCGTCGTGCAACTCAATGGCGAACGTCTGACCGAACCGGGTGAGCGATAGCGTTCCCCCATGCCAGAAGCCATAACCGCGCTCCATGTCCGCAGGGCCCGTACGACCGACGTGCGCGCCGTACGCCGCCTCATCGATGTCTACGCCGGTGATCGCATCCTGATGGACAAAGCGACGGTGACGCTTTACGAGGACATCCAGGAGTTCTGGGTCGCGGAGCGGGACAGCGACGGTGAAGTGGTCGGTTGCGGCGCACTCCATGTGATGTGGGAAGACCTCGCCGAGGTGCGCACCCTGGCCGTGGATCCGGCACTCAAAGGAACAGGAGTGGGTCACCGGCTTCTGGGGAAGCTGGTCGAGACCGCACGGGGGCTCGGAGTCAGCCGAATTTTCTGTCTGACGTTCGAGGTCCCCTTCTTCGCGAAGCACGGTTTCACCGAGATCGGTGACGCTCCGGTGGACGTCGACGTGTACAGCGAGCTGCTGCGATCGTACGACGAAGGGGTCGCCGAGTTCCTCGGCCTGGAGCGGGTGAAGCCCAACACCCTGGGCAACAGCAGGATGCTTCTGCACCTTTGATACGGGCATTGCCACTCCCCGGATCGCCGTGGACTATGTCCGAAAGGTCCACTCGCTGCCCAGCCCCGGATCGGGTCAAGCCCTCCCGAGGGTTTGAATTTCCACGAGAAAAGGGGTTTGCTGTCGTCGTCAATATCGGTAATCGGTTATGTCGGCCTGTCATCCAGAACGGGGCGGCGACGCAGCGAATGGGAGTAAGCCGGTGGCACAGAAGGTTCAGGTTCTTCTCGTTGACGACATCGACGGTGGCGAAGCCGATGAGACGGTCACGTTCGCACTGGACGGCAAGTCCTATGAGATCGACCTCAACGCCGACAACGCGAGCAAGCTGCGGGATGCGCTCGAAGACTTCGTGAAGGCGGGTCGTCGTACCGGCCGCTCGTCCGGGGGCCGCGGTAAGTCCGGTCGTACCGCTGCCGCTTCCGCGGGCGGCGATACCCCGAAGATTCGCGCATGGGCCAAGGAGAACGGCTACGACGTCAATGAGCGCGGCCGTATTCCCACGAACATCCAGGAGGCCTACCGGAAGGCCAACGGCTGACTTCGGTACGCCTCGGGACCGGCTGCGGTGGCATTGTGCTACCGAAGCACTACCGGTCTTCTCGCAGGAAAATCCGCCACCTCCGTGAGGGTGGGGCTCCCGCTTATCCGACTCCGGGAAGCCGATTCGGCACTGTTCGCAGTGGACGGGGCGAATCGGCCGGCTTCCCGGGGGCCGGATTTCTCTCGCGCCGCCCGGTGAGGGACGCAGTCGGGTGCCGCCCGGCGCGACGTCGGCGGACTCGAAGCACTTGATGTCCGATATGTGAATATTGGCGGCTTCTCGGGGTTCCCGGGCCGCATTCCCGGTCGTTCACCCAGGGTTTCTGCTCTCCCTGCTTTTGTGACTGAGCGTGATGCTGAATCTCCCGGGTCGGTGCAGGCCTTGTTCGCCAGGAGCGGAGGCCCTCGGGTCCGGTCCTGTGTGCACATCCCGCGCGCCGGGGGGAAAGCTGCTCGTGAGGGCGGTGCCGGGGGCAGTGGTGCCGCGGCGCGAACGACCGGTGCGGAGGCCGACGTTCGCGCTCGGCGTACTCAAAGGAGTCTGATCCGCCTGGCCTGCGGGAACATCGTCTCGCACCATCGGGTTGGAACTGTTGTCGTCCGTTCGGGACAGCGGTTCAGAACCGGTGGACGTCGGCTCGTGCGAGGAAGGGTTCGCAAGCCCTCCGGCGGAGACGGCGGTATCCGGACGGGTGTCGGCAGTTGGAATGAGCGGTCCCCGCTTGCGGGACTAAGCTGCGGAAGGACAGAGAGGGGAGCGTCCCCTAGCTGACTGACCGCTCTGAGGAGCGATTAACGATGTTCGAGAGGTTCACCGACCGCGCGCGGCGGGTTGTCGTCCTGGCTCAGGAAGAAGCCCGGATGCTCAACCACAACTACATCGGCACCGAGCACATCCTCCTGGGCCTGATCCACGAGGGTGAGGGTGTCGCCGCTAAGGCCCTGGAGAGCCTCGGGATCTCGCTTGAGGCTGTCCGCCAGCAGGTGGAGGAGATCATCGGCCAGGGCCAGCAGGCCCCGTCCGGCCACATCCCCTTCACCCCCCGTGCCAAGAAGGTCCTGGAGCTCTCGCTCCGCGAGGCCCTTCAGCTCGGCCACAACTACATCGGCACCGAGCACATCCTGCTCGGCCTGATTCGCGAGGGCGAGGGCGTCGCGGCCCAGGTCCTGGTGAAGCTGGGCGCCGATCTGAACAGGGTGCGGCAGCAGGTCATCCAGCTGCTCTCCGGGTACTCGGGCGGCAAGGAGACAGCCGCCGCCGGTGGTCCCGCGGAGGGCACGCCCTCCACCTCCCTCGTGCTCGACCAGTTCGGCCGCAACCTCACCCAGGCCGCCCGCGAATCCAAGCTCGACCCGGTCATCGGGCGCGAGAAGGAAATCGAGCGGGTCATGCAGGTGCTGTCGCGCCGCACGAAGAACAACCCGGTGCTCATCGGCGAGCCCGGCGTCGGCAAGACGGCGGTCGTCGAGGGCCTGGCCCAGTCCATCGTCAAGGGCGAGGTGCCCGAGACCCTCAAGGACAAGCACCTCTACACCCTCGACCTCGGTGCGCTGGTGGCCGGTTCCCGCTACCGCGGTGACTTCGAGGAGCGCCTGAAGAAGGTGCTCAAGGAGATCCGCACCCGCGGCGACATCATCCTGTTCATCGACGAGCTGCACACGCTGGTCGGTGCGGGTGCCGCCGAGGGCGCGATCGACGCCGCCAGCATCCTCAAGCCGATGCTGGCCCGCGGTGAGCTCCAGACCATCGGTGCCACCACGCTCGACGAGTACCGCAAGTACCTCGAGAAGGACGCGGCGCTGGAGCGTCGTTTCCAGCCCATCCAGGTCGCCGAGCCCTCGCTCTCGCACACCATCGAGATCCTCAAGGGCCTGCGCGACCGGTACGAGGCCCACCACCGGGTCTCCATCACCGACTCCGCCCTCGTCGGCGCCGCGACGCTGGCCGACCGGTACATCTCGGACCGCTTCCTGCCGGACAAGGCGATCGACCTGATCGACGAGGCCGGCTCCCGGATGCGCATCCGCCGGATGACCGCGCCGCCGGACCTGCGCGAGTTCGACGAGAAGATCGCGAACGTGCGTCGGGAGAAGGAGTCCGCGATCGATGCGCAGGACTTCGAGAAGGCCGCGTCCCTGCGCGACACCGAGAAGCAGCTCCTCGGCCAGAAGGCCACCCGGGAGAAGGAGTGGAAGGCCGGCGACATGGACGTCGTCGCCGAGGTGGACGAGGAGCTGATCGCCGAGGTCCTCGCCGCCTCCACCGGCATCCCGGTCTTCAAGCTGACCGAGGAGGAGTCCTCCCGGCTGCTGCGCATGGAGGACGAGCTGCACAAGCGCGTCATCGGCCAGCAGGACGCCATCAAGGCGCTCTCGCAGGCGATTCGGCGTACGCGTGCCGGTCTCAAGGACCCGAAGCGGCCCGGCGGTTCGTTCATCTTCGCCGGCCCGTCCGGTGTGGGTAAGACGGAGCTGTCCAAGACGCTCGCCGAGTTCCTCTTCGGCGACGAGGACGCGCTGATCTCGCTCGACATGTCCGAGTTCAGCGAGAAGCACACCGTCTCGCGGCTGTTCGGTTCGCCTCCCGGCTACGTCGGATACGAGGAGGGCGGCCAGCTGACCGAGAAGGTCCGCCGCAAGCCGTTCTCCGTCGTGCTCTTCGACGAGGTCGAGAAGGCCCACCCGGACATCTTCAACTCGCTGCTGCAGATCCTGGAGGACGGTCGGCTGACCGACTCCCAGGGCCGGGTCGTGGACTTCAAGAACACCGTCATCATCATGACGACGAACCTCGGCACCCGGGACATCTCCAAGGGCTTCAACCTCGGCTTCGCCGCACAGAGCGACGTCAAGGCCGGCTACGACCGGATGAAGGCCAAGGTCAACGAGGAGCTGAAGCAGCACTTCCGGCCGGAGTTCCTCAACCGTGTCGACGACACCGTCGTCTTCCACCAGCTGACGCAGGCCGACATCATCCAGATCGTCGACCTGATGATCGCGCAGGTGGACGAGCGGCTGAAGGACCGGGACATGGGCCTGGAGCTCAGCGGTGAGGCCAAGCAGCTGCTCGCCAAGCGCGGGTACGACCCGGTCATGGGCGCCCGTCCGCTGCGCCGCACGATCCAGCGCGAGATCGAGGACACGCTCTCGGAGAAGATCCTCTTCGGCGAGCTGCGTCCCGGCCACATCGTGGTCGTGGAGGTCGAGGGCGAGGGCGAGCAGGCCAAGTTCACCTTCCGCGGTGAGGAGAAGGCGGCCCTGCCGGACGTACCGCCCATCGAGGCGGCCGGTGGCGGTCCCAACCTGACCAAGGACAGCTGAGCCGACGCACAGCCGACAGGCCGGCCCGGACGCGCACCGCGTGTCCGGGCCGGCCTTCGTCGTGCGCGCGAGCGGCGCGGGCGGCGTCCCGCCACGGGTGAGCGAGCGCGAGCGGCGCGGACCGAGGCGTCACCGGTGGCGCGGGGCCGGTGCCTTCGGGGCCGGGAGCGTGCGGTGGCGAGCGGGGCGGGGGTCGGGCGATGAGTTTCCGGCGGGTGCGGGGTCTGCCTGTGTGGACGCCCCGCAGGCGCCCGCGAGACTTCAGGAGGCGGCCATGCTGTACATGATCCAGCTGCTCGACGACACCGAGACCTGGGAAGCGGAGATGTCCCGGCTCAGCGGTGACGACATGGGGCGGATGTTCGCCCACATGGAATCGGTCAACGACGAGTTGAAGGCCAACGGCGAATGGGTGGAGGCCCGGGGGCTGGGCGGCCCGAGCGCCGTGCTCAGCGTCTCCGCGACGCCCGGTGGCGCGCCCCGGGTGGCGGAGGGGCCGCAGAAGTCCACCGGCATGATCCTTTCCGGCTACTGGATCGTCGATCTGGCGAGCCGGGAGCGGGCGGTGGAGCTGGCCGCCTGTGTCTCGGCCTGCCCCGGGCCGGGCGGAGAGCCGTACAACACGCCTGTGGAGCTTCATCAACTTCCGGACGAGCCCGAGCAGTAGGCCGGAGCGCGCGGCTGAAGGCGGCCGGGGCGGAGTTCCGTCAGGAGCCGCGGAAGCGCCCGTACGGCGCCGAGGCGATCTCTGTCGACGACAGCGATACCCGCCGACTCGGGCGACCTCCGACGGAGAGCCGGACTTGGGCGAGCTCCGGCACGCGCGAGCCCGTCGCCCCGGCCGTGCGTACGAGGTGTGCGCGTACGAGGTGTGCGCGTACGAGGTGTGCGCGTACGAGGTGCGCGTACGGGGTGCGCGTACGGGGTGCGCGTACGAGGTGCGCGTACGGGGTGCGCGTACGGCCCGTGCGAGGCCGTTCACGGATGCTGCGGGGGAGCCTGGACGTCCGGCAGGGCGGCGCTGCCGTGCGGGGCGCTGCCGTGCGGGGTGGCGGGGAGCCGGAGGGTGGCGAGTGCGCCCGGTGTGAGGTTGCGGAAGACGAGGCGGGCGCCGAGCACCCGGGCCTGACCCGCGGCGATGGTCAGGCCGAGGCCGTGCCCCTGCCCCGCCCGGTCGCTGGTGCCGGTGCGGAACCGGCTCGGTCCTTCTGCCAGCAGCTCCTCGGGGAAGCCCGGCCCGTGGTCGCGCACCCGCAGTACGCGTTCGGCCACCTCGATCCGCAGCGGCGGGAAACCGTGCCGGACGGCGTTGGCGATCAGATTGCCCAGGATGCGCTCCAGCCGACGCGGGTCGGTGGTGACGTGCGCGTCCTGCTCGACGCGCACCTCGGCGTCGGGTGCCAGCGCCCGTACCCGCCGCGTCACGAACTCGCCGAGCGCGATCTCCTGGAGCTCCGCGCGCTCCGCGGCGCCGTCGAGCCGCGCCACCTCCAGCACGTCCTCCACCAGGGTCCGCAGCACCTCCGCACGGTCGCGCACCAGCTCGGCGGGGCGGCCCGCGGGCAGCAGCTGTGCTGCGGTGAGCAGCCCGGTGACGGGGGTGCGCAGCTCGTGCGCGATATCGGCGGTCACCCGCCGTTCCGCCTCCAGCCGTGCCTGGAGTGCGTCGGCCATCTCGTCGACGGCGCGGGCCAGTTCGGCGATCTCGTCGCGCGGCCGTTCGCCGATGTACTCCCGTACGCGGGCGTCGGAGTCGCCCTCGGCGACGCGTACGGCGGCGGTGGCCGCCCGGCGCAGGCGGCGGGAGAGGCGGCTGCCGATGAGCACGCCGAGCGCGGTGGAGCCCGCGACGACGGAGAGCGAGCCGAGGATCAGCGTTCTGGTCAGGTCGTCCAGGACGGAGTAGCGGTCGGTGAAGCGGGAGTGCAGCGAGAGTATGCCGCCGTCGGGCAGCGGGGTGGCGGCCCAGACGTCGGGCACCTCGGAGTTGCCGTTGCTGACGTAGGTGGCGCGTTCGCCCCGCAGGACCGCGCGGCGCAGCGGGCCGGGCAGGTCGGGGTCGTTGAGGGCGGAGCCGAGCGCGACGCGTTCGGTGGACTCGTAGATGCGCAGCGCGGACTGGAGCCGCTCGTCCTGCACGTCCCGGCTGCTGCTGAGCATGGAGACCTGGGTGGCGTTGTAGATGATCAGGCTCAGCAGCAGTGCGACGAGCGCGCTCACCGCCGCGATCGCCGTACTGACCTTCCAGCGCAGCCCCACCCGCAGCGCGGTGCGGGAGGGCCGCAGTCTCACCCGCACCGGTTCAGCCCTTCAGTTTGTAGCCGAAGCCACGGACGGTCTCGATGCGCTGCTGGCCGATCTTGGCGCGCAGCCGCTGTACGTGGACGTCCACGACGCGGGTGTCGCCGCCCCAGCCGTAGTCCCAGACGCGTTCGAGGAGTTGGTCGCGGGAGAGCACGGTGCCGGGCGCGGTGGAGAACTCCAGCAGCAGTCGCATCTCGGTCGGGGTGAGCGGTACGGGGGCGCCGTCCCGGCGCACCTCCATGCCCTCCGTGTCGACCTCGAGGTCCCCGAAGCTGAGTACGCTCTCGCCGCTTCCCGCGTCCTCCGCGGCGCCCCGATCGGGGTCCGGGTCCTGCCGGGAGTGCTGAAAGCGGCGCAGCACCGCGCGGATGCGGGCGACGAGCACGGCGCCGTCGAACGGCTTGGTGACGTAGTCGTCGGCGCCCGCCTCCAGGCCGAGGACCACGTCGATGGAGTCGGCCCGCGCGGAGAGCATGATGACCGGCACCGTCGAGTCGTCCCTGATCCGCCGGCACAGGCTCACACCGTCCAGCCCGGGGACCATCACGTCCAGCAGCGCCACGTCGGGACGGTCGGCGCGGAACGCGTCGAGGCCGGCGAGCCCGTCCGGGACCGCCGTGACACGGAACCCGTCGCGCTCCAGCGTCAGTTGCAGCGCCTCCCGGATGACGTCGTCGTCCTCCACGAACAGCACATGTGTGTCGGCCACCGCGCGCTCAGCCCTCCCCGTCGTCCCGGCCCTCGTCGGTCGGCTTCGGATAGTCCTTGTAGACGCGGTCCATCTCGGCGAACTTGCCACCGCGCCACATGTACGTCACCACATCCTGGCCCGTGGGGCAGCACATGGCGTCGCCGTCCAGATAGATCTGCTGGTCGACGCGGAGGGCGCTGTTGTCGACCTGGGCGTAGACCGCGACCTCCTCCTCGGCGAAGACGTTCACATAGCGCCCGTCCCGGGTCTCGCGGTACACGTAACTGCCGAGCCCCTTGCCGTCGGCGCAGCTGGTGACGTTCACGATCACGTCGGAGGCGCCCGCGCCGGTGAGCCGACCGTAGGCCACGTCGACCGGCCACTGCCCCGAGCAGGGCGCGAGGCTCTCCTTGACCTCCGCGCCGACCCGGGGGTCCTGCCGTACGAGCGTGATCACGTCCAGCTGCCGTTGTGCGCCGGGCGGCGAGACCTCGGGCGCCGAGAAGCTGGTGCTCGGCTGCACCGCGCTGGGGCTCTCGGACTTGTCCGGCTTGCCTCCGGGGCTCTTCGAGCCCGACGGGGACGGCTGCGTCTCGCTCGGCGTGACGGTGGCGGCCGGCAGCGGCGAGGCCCGGCCCTCGGGGCCCGCGTCGGCGGCGGCGGGCTGCTCGACCCGTACGCCCTCGCCCGTCGCGCCGCAGCCGGCCACCGCGACGACCAGCAGCGCGGCGAAACCTGCGGAGGCGCCGCCGAGGACGCCCGCGCGCAGAGGCCTCAGGCGGCGCACACGGTCGGTGGTGCGACGGGCCGCGCGCACGCGGACGGCAGGCAGGCGAGACCGGTCGGCCGACTCATCGGCTCCTCGTGTGTGTCCTGCTGCCACTGCTGCTCCCTGCTCAACAGCTCCGAGCGCAGCCGGGCGAGTGCCCGGTGCAGCGTGCTCTTCACCGTACCCACGGACATTCCGAGAGCGGAAGCGGTCTCCTCGGTGCTCAACTGCTCCCAGTGACGAAGGACGACCACGCTGCGCTGCTTGGGCGGCAGCGCCCAGAGGAGCTCCAGCAGCAGCTCGCGATCGGCGCACTGCTCGATGCCGTCCTCGACGCCGATCACCTCGGGCAGCACGTCCGTCGGCACTTCCTCCAGTCTCCTCGAACGCCACCACTCCGTACGCGTGTTGATCATCACGCGGCGCAGATAGGCGTCGGCCAGCGACTTGTCCGCGATCCTGTCCCACTTGTCGCAGGTGCGGGCGAGGGCGGTCTGGAGCAGGTCCTGCGCGTCCAGGGGGTCGGAGACCAGACGGCGCGCGCTGCGCAGCAGTGCGGCCTGCCGCGTTCGTACGTACTCCTCGAAGTCGAGCACCTGTGCCGTCGCCGTCATCTTCGCCTCCCCTGTCACGTCCCCCTGCCCGGTACGGGCGGTACGGACAGGACAGTAGGGAGGCGGTGTTGCGGGGTTTCGCTCGACAGCGCACGGCCGCCGCACGGGCACCCATCGGTTGTGTAACAGCGGGACGGAAACCGGTGTTACGTCCCGCTCCACACCCTTTTCTCGGTCGTTCCTGCTCGGTCGATTCCCCGGAGCCCACGCTCGGCCGGCTCGCCTGCCCGGGCGGGCGCGGTGTGCCGGTGCCTCAGCGGGCGGTGCTGTGCGGCCGGCTCCGCGGCAGTCGGTAGACGCCGCCCGCGAGCGGCTCCACCAGCCCGTCCGCGACCAGCCCGTCCAACGCCCGCGCGCGCTGGACCGGTTCGTGCCACACCTCGTCCAGGCGCTCCTTCGGCACCGGCGCCGAGGTCTCCCGGAGCACCGCGAGCAGCCGTCCGCGCACCTGGCGATCGGTGCCGGCATACGTCTGGGTGCGCCGCGGCGGCCCTTCGTGCGGCGGCGAACCGGCGATCTTCCAGGCGCACTCGGTGGCGACGGGGCAGGCGCGGCAGTCGGGTTTGCGGGCCGTGCAGACCAGCGCGCCCAGCTCCATCGTGGCCGCCGCCCAGCGGGCCGCGGTCGCCTCCTCCTCGGGCAGGACCGCGCGGGCGAGCTTGCGCTCGGCGGCGGTGGTGGCGTTCGGCGGGAACTCACGGCCGCGGAAGAGCCGGGTGAAGACCCTGCGCACATTGGTGTCCAGCACCGGGTGGCGCTGGCCGTACGCGAAGGACGCCACCGCCGACGCCGTGTACTCACCGACGCCGGGCAGCGCCAGCAACTGCGCGTGCCCGGTGGGCACATCGCCGCCGTGGCGTTCCGCTATGGCCGCGGCGGCTCCGTGCAGCCGCAGGGCGCGGCGCGGGTAGCCCAGCCGACCCCAGGCGCGTACGGCCTCTCCGGGTTCCTCGGCGGCGAGGTCCGCGGGGCGCGGCCAGCGGGCCAGCCACTGTTCGTAGACGGGCAACACCCGTGACACGGGCGTCTGTTGAAGCATGAACTCGCTGACCATCACGCCCCAGGCTCCGGCCTCGGGGCGTCGCCAGGGCAGCTCCCTGGCATGTTCGGTGAACCATTCGTTGACGGGAGCGTGCAGCCGCAGGGCGGCGCGGTGGTCGTCGGTCGCGTGGCATTCAGAGGTAGCAGTCATGGCCTTCCGATCCTGGCACGGAGCGCAGCGGTGGTGAAAACTCCGCGCCGCAGCCGGACAACGCCCGCTCCCCGGGTGCCGCAATGGGACGAACCGGACGCCCGCAGAGCTTCGTAGGACAACGAGACAAGGCGAAAGTTCGAAAAGGTTCACAACTTGCCCGCTTCGGCGGCGGGTACGGCCCTGTCCGAGGGCTGATGTCTCGTAAGGTTTCCGCGTGGGATCTATGCGCAATCCGGTCGGGCCTCTTCCCTCCTCCATCTACTGGCGTCGGAGGGCGGTGGCTCTCGCGCTTGTCGCGGTGCTGGTCGTGCTCGTCGTATGGGCGCTCAGCATGGGCGGTGGCGGCGGCAATCAGGCGGGCAAATCGGGTCAGGACGATCGTGGTGAGGGCGCGGCGAGCTCCATCACGCCCGGACCCACCAGCTCCGAGTCCGTACCCGACAACCGCCCCGGCGGACGGGACGAGGACGAAGAGGGCTCCGGCGGTGCCGACGACGACGAGGACGAGGGCACGGGTGGCTCCGGCGGCTCCGGCTCCGGGGGTTCGGACGAGTCGGGGGAGTCGGAGGAGTCGGGCTCCGACGCCGGCTCGGGCGGCGGCGGGGACGTCGACGGACTCGACGCCTGCCGCTCCGGCCAGGCGAAGGTCAGCCTGGTCGCGGCGAGGAACGAGTACGCGCCCGGCGAGCGGCCGAAGCTGCGCCTGACGGTGGAGAACACCAGCGGAACGCCCTGCAAGGTGGACGTCAACGGCGACCGCGCGGTCTTCACCATCTTCGACACCGACGACAAGACGATCTGGTCCAGCGAGCACTGCGCGGCGGACGGCAGCGACGAACTGCGCGTCGCCGCGCGGGAGAAGACGACCCACACGCTCACCTGGAAGCGCGACCGCAGCGCGGCCTCCTGCGCCACACCGTCGGCCGGAGCGCCGAAGGCCGGGACCTACCTGGTCGAGGTCGCGATCCCCGGCCTCGGCACCGCCCAGACCTCCTTCGTCCTCGCCAAGGACTGAGCGGGCCCGCGGGCGCCGTACCGGGGGCCCGTCGCACGCGGGTGCCGCACCGGCCCGTTCGCCCGCGAGGTGCCGCCCACAGGCCGTCGATGCACGGACGGCGGCAGCGGAGAGGCCGTGAACCCACCCGGGGTCACGGCCTTTCCGCTGCTTGCGCCGCCTGCACGGGCTTCCGCCGCCCGGAGGGGTCAGACGTAGCGCTCCAGGATCGAAGACTCGGCGAGCCTCGACAGCCCCTCGCGGACCGAACGGGCCCGGGTCTCGCCGACGCCGTCGACGGCCTGGAGGTCGTCCACGCTCGCCGCGAGCAGCTTCTGGAGCCCGCCGAAGTGGTCGACCAGCCGCTCGATCACGGTGTTCGGCAGTCGCGGCACCTTCGCCAGCAGCCGGAAACCGCGCGGCGACACCGCGGAGTCCAGCGTCTCCGGCGCGCCGCTGTAGCCCAGGGACCGTGCCACGGTGGGGAGCTCGAGCAGCTCGGTGTGGCTCAGCCGGTCCAGCTCGCCGAGCGCGCCGCCGACCGTCCTGGTCCGCTTGCCGCTCGGCTCCGGCACGTAGTCGCGGGCGACGAGCTGGCGCTCCGGCTCGACACCGGCGATCAGCTCGTCCAGCTGGAGGGCCAGCAGCCGTCCGTCCGTGCCGAGCTCGACCACGTACTCGGCGATCTCGGTGGCGATGCGGCGCACCATCTCCAGGCGCTGCGAGACGGCCGCCACGTCCCGGACCGTGACCAGGTCCTCGATCTCCAGCGCGGAGAGCGTGCCCGCCACCTCGTCCAGCCGGAGCTTGTAGCGCTCCAGAGTGGCGAGCGCCTGGTTGGCACGGGAGAGGATGGCCGCCGAGTCCTCCAGCACGCGCCGCTGACCCTCGACGTAGAGCGCGATCAGATGCATCGACTGGCTGACCGAGACGACCGGGAAACCGGTCTGGATCGACACCCGCTGCGCGGTGCGGTGCCGGGTGCCGGTCTCCTCGGTGGGGATGGAGGCGTCCGGCACGAGCTGCACGCCCGCCCGCACGATCTTGGTGACGTCCCGGTCGATGATCAGCGAGCCGTCGAGCTTGCACAGCTCCCGCAGCCGCGTCGCGCTGAACTCGACGTCCAGCACGAAGCCGCCCGAGCAGAGCGCTTCCACCGTCTTGTCGAAGCCGAGCACGATGAGGCCGCCGGTGTTGCCACGCAGGACCCGCTCCAGCCCGTCCCGCAGTGCGGTACCGGGTGCGACGGCGCTGAGTGAAGCCCGCAGCAGGCCGTCCGCGGTTCCTGCCCGTTCATTGGCTGCCACGGCGCTCCTTCGGTCGTGAGTGCGGGTGCCCCTCGACGTACGTTCGGCGTACTGGTGGACGGGCGTGACCGCGCCAAAGTCTACCGGCGTCCGTACGCGCCCGACGGTCCGCTCCGCGCCGACGGGGGCGACTCACCCGCCCGACGGCCCGAATACGCCTTCCCTTCACCCGCGACTCACCTGCGACGGCGCGCTCCGACACCCCGCCCGCCCGCCTCAGCGACCGCCCCGCACCGGCTCCTCCCGCTCGGCGCGCCCGGGCCGCTCCTCGCGCCCGCCGTCGCTCCGCCGGCCGCCGCCGGAGAGTCGCGGCAGGGTGCGCAGCGCCTCGCCCACGTCGGCGACCTCCTTGACCCGCATCCCGGCCGGCACCCGCCCGGGGTCGGTGGGCACCAGCGCGTGGGTGAAGCCGAGCCGCGCCGCTTCCGCGAGCCGCCGCTGCACCCCGGTGACCCGCCGGACCTCGCCGGCGAGACCGACCTCGCCTATCGCGACCAGGTTCTGCGGCAGCGGGGTGTCGCTCGCGGCGCTCGCCAGCGCCAGCGCCACCGCGAGGTCCGCGGCCGGCTCGGTGAGCTTGACCCCGCCCACCGTGGCGCTGTAGATGTCCCGCTTGCCCAGCGCGCTGATCCGGCCCCGCTGCTCCAGCACGGCCAGCATCATCGACACCCGGGAGGTCTCCAGACCGGAGGTCGTACGGCGGGGCGAGGGGATCTGGGAGTCGACGGTGAGCGCCTGCACCTCGGCCACCAGCGGGCGGCGCCCCTCCAGGGTCACGGTCAGACAGGTGCCGGGGACGGGCTCGTCCCTGCGGGTCAGGAAGAGCCCGGAGGGGTCGGCCAGCCCGACGATGCCCTCGTCGTGCAGCTCGAAGCAGCCGACCTCGTCGGTGGTGCCGTATCTGTTCTTCACGCCGCGGACGAGCCGGAGCCGGGCGTGCCGGTCGCCCTCGAAGTGCAGGACCACGTCGACCAGGTGCTCCAGCAGCCGGGGCCCGGCGATCGTGCCGTCCTTGGTGACGTGGCCGACGAGCAGCGTCGCCATCCCGCGCTCCTTGGAGGCCCGGATGAGCGCACCGGCCACCTCCCGGACCTGGGAGACACCACCGGGCGCGCCGTCAATCTCGGGAGAGGCGACGGTCTGCACCGAGTCCATCACCAGCAGGGAGGGCTGTACGGCGTCGAGATGGCCGAGCACGGCCGACAGGTCCGTCTCGGCGGCGAGAAAGAGGTCGTCGTCCAGCGCGCCGATCCGATCCGCGCGCATCCGCACCTGACTCGCCGACTCCTCGCCGGTGACGTACAGCGTGCGGTGCGCAGGCGCCGCCGCCTTGGCCGCGACGTCCAGCAGCAGCGTCGACTTGCCCACACCCGGCTCGCCGGCCAGCAGCACCACCGCGCCGGGGACCAGGCCGCCGCCCAGCACCCGGTCGAGCTCGTCCACCCCGGTGCTGCGGGCCTGGGCCTGCCGGGCGTCGACCTGGCCGATGGGCAGCGCGGGCGTGGAGACCCGGCCGGCGGCGGTGGTGCGCACTCCCGGGGCGGCTCCGACCTCCTCGACGGTGCCCCAGGCCTGGCACTCCGGGCAGCGGCCCAGCCATTTGGCCGTGCTCCAGCCACATTCGGTGCAGCGGTACGAGGGACGGTCCTTGGCGGACGACTTGCGGGCAGCCATGTCGATCACCGTATCCGTGCCCACCGACAGTGCGGACTCCTCCGGTGGGCGAAGGGCGGACGCACGAGCGCGGCGCGCGCCGGGCGTGGTGCCGGGGCGGGACGTTCCGGCTGGTCGGAGCTGTCCCCTTTCGAGTGAGATCGTCACTCATTAGGGTTAAACCTTCGTCACCGGTCCCGGTCCGCCCCCTCGCGCCGCCTAGCGTCACGGGGTGATGAGCAGCAGGCGCGAGCACCCCACGAACTCCACCGGCGTACGCCAAGTACGCCGTGGCGCGCGGCGTACCGAGAACGGGCCGGCCCTCGCGGCCCTCTCCGGCGCCGCTGCCGCCGTCCAGGACGTCCACGGCGCGGGCGACGACCCGTACCTCGACGGACTGTTCACCTACTGCCTGTCGATCATGTGCGAGCACGACGAGGCCGTCTCCGCGCTCGGCCTCGCGCTCTCCGTCGCCGAACGGCAGCGGGAGCGCGACCGTGCGCCGCAGGACCCCGCGCACCGGCGTCCCTGGCTGTACGCCCTCGCCCGCTGGGCCTGCCTGCGGCGTCTGGCCACCCTGCGCGAGGCCGCCCGCCCCCGTGAGCCCGTCAAGCTCGACGGTCCGCTCGCCACCCGCCGCAGGCAGGAGCTCGCCACTCTCGGCTGGCCCGAGGCGGCGGGTACGACGCCGGAGCAGCGCGAGGCCCTGGAGCTCGCAGTGCGCCACCAACTCCCGGTCGACGAGGTCGCGTTGGTGCTCTCCATGGAGTCCGCCGCCACCCGGATGCTGCTGTCCGGCGCGGCCTGCGAGGTGGAGCGGACGCGGGCGGCGCTGTCCGTCGTGAACAGCGGTGGCTGCGGAACGGTGAGCAGGCTGGGTGGCGACACCGAGGTGGTGCTCAGCGCTGCGCTCCGCCGTGAACTGGTGCGGCACGTCGACGAGTGCGGCGAGTGCCGGCTCTCCGCCGAGAAGCACATGGCGGGCGAGCCGTGGCCCGGTACGGCGCCGGGTCGCTCCCGACAGCTGGCGGTGCTGAAGGCGTCCCGGCCGGTGGTGCACGCGGCGCTGGTGGCCGCGCTCCGGGCCCGCGCGCAGCCCGCGCCGCGCTTCGACCGGCACGGCTTTCCGGCAGAGGCGAAGGAACGCGCCGCGCGGATGGGCAGGTTGCGCGCCCGGGCGGTGACGACGACGGTGGCCGCCGCGGTGGTGGCGGCGCCCGTGCTGGCGCTGTGGGCGGCGTACCGGGGTGCGCCGCTGGTCGGCGAGGGCCGGGACGGCAGCTCGGTGGCGACCAGCGATGCCGACGACCCGGCGGCGGAGGAGAGCTACCCGTACGAGAACGCGGGCAACGCCGACCGTGCCGACGGCGATCGCAAGAGCCCCAACGGCCGCACCGGGGACGACCGGGACGGCGAGAAGGACGACGGGAAGCCGGGCGGGAGCACGAAGCTCCCCGGCGGCTCGGACGACCCCGACAGTTCCCCGGACGAGGGGGCCGAGAGCCCCGACGAGAGCCCCAGCGCCTCGCCGGGCCGGCTCTCCGTCCAGGCCAGGCCCGCGGGCGACGTCACGCTGATCACGCTGACCAACACCGGCGGGACCAAGCTCGACTGGTCGGCGGCCACCGACGCCAGATGGCTGCGGGTCAGCCGGCTCTCGGGTCAGCTGTCCCCGGGGGAGTCGTACACGGTGCGGGTCGACGTACGCCGCTGGGAGCCGGAGGGCCCGTGGACGGCACGGGTGCACTTCGCCCCCTCGGGCACCGTCATCACCATCCAGGGCCAGGGCCGGGAGCCCGCCCCGGAACCCTCCGAGCCGGAGCCCTCCGAGCCCGCGCCGGACCCCGAACCCTCCGAACCGGTCCCCTCCGCCTGAGCCGTCGTACCGCCGCGTACCGCCGTGTGTGCGGCGTTCGCGGCGCGAACCGCCGGGCTGAGTACGGGAGTTGCGTCGTGTGCGCGAACCGGACGTGTGCACGCGGGAGTTGGCCTGCGTACTCGCGAACCGCGCGCCGACGTACGAGAGTTCGCCGTCGCGCGCGAACCGGGATCTGGCCGTACGGGCGCTGTGACGGCGAACGTGAACCGGGCCGCCCGTGCGGGGATTGCCCGTCGTGGACGCGGGCCGGGCCTCGTTCGCAGGGGGTGTTCGGCGCGGCGTGAAGGCGGGCTTCCCGGCGCGGCGGTCCGGGCTCGGGCGGACGGACCGGCCCGGCCGGCGTCAGCTGGCGCGGGCCGGGGCGGCGTGTCCGGTGGTGGTCAGTCGGTTCGGTTCGGTGCCGGGTCGGCGGGGTGCGGGGCCACCAGCGGGAGGGCCGCGGCCAGCCGCTGCTCGCAGAGCTCGGTGAGCCTGTCGTAGCCGTCCTTGCCCATCAGCTCGATCAGCTCCGGGCGGTAGGAGACGTAGACCGGGTCGCCGGCGCCGTGCGCGCTGGTCGCGCCGGTGCACCACCAGTGCAGGTCGTGCCCGCCCGAGCCCCAGCCGCGGCGGTCGTACTCTCCGATGGAGACGTACAACTTCTGCTCTCCGTCCGGGAGTTCGACCCATTCGAAGGTGCGCCGAACAGGGAGCTGCCAGCAGACGTCCGGTTTCGTCTCCAGCGGCTCGCGCCCGGCCTGGAGCGCCTGGAGGTGCAGGGCGCAGCCCGCGCCGCCGGGGAAGCCGGCGCGGTTGTTGAAGATGCAGGCGCCCTCCCATCGTCGGGTCTTGCGCTCGCCCTCGTCATCGGTCTCGACCCAGCCGGTCTCGTTGCCCTCGCGGTGGAACTGCCACTGCTCGGGGGTGAGACGCGCGGCGTGCGCGGCCACCCGGCGTTCGTCGTCCTCGTCGGAGAAGTGCGCGCCGAGCGTGCAGCAGCCGTCCGCGGCACGGCCGGCCTGGATGCCCTGGCAGCCCTGGCCGAAGATGCACGACCAGCGCGACGTCAGCCACGTGAGATCGCAGCGGAAGACCTGCTCGTCGTCGGCGGGATCGGGGAACTCCACCCACGCCCGTGCGTGGTCGAGGTCCACTTCCTCGCCGCGGCGCCGCTGCTTCTTACCACCGAGGTTGCGGATTTCTCCCGGCTTCGAGTGCTTCGTCTTGCCCACGTGCCCCAGAGTACGGGTGACTGCCCCTGCGACGCGCCGACCGCGTTAGCGTGCTGTCCCATGAGACTTGGTGTCCTCGACGTGGGTTCCAACACCGTTCACCTTCTGGTGGTGGACGCGCACCCCGGCGCACGCCCCCTGCCCGCCTACTCCCACAAGGCGGAACTGCGCCTGGCCGAACTCCTCGACGAGCGAGGTGCGATCAGCCCCGAAGGCGTCGACCGGCTCGCGAACACGGTCAAGGAAGCGCTGGAGGTCGCCGAGGACAAGGGGGTCGAGGACGTACTGCCGTTCGCCACCTCCGCCGTCCGAGAGGCCAGCAACGCCGACCACGTGCTGGAGCGGGTCACCGCCGACACCGGGGTGCGGCTGCGGGTGCTCTCCGGACCGGACGAGGCGCGGCTGACGTTCCTGGCGGCGCGCCGGTGGTTCGGCTGGTCGGCCGGTCGGCTGCTGGTGCTGGACATCGGCGGCGGTTCGCTGGAGATCGCGTACGGACTGGACGAGGAGCCGGACGCGGCCGTGTCGCTGCCGCTGGGCGCGGGGCGGCTGACCGGCGGCTGGCTGCCGGGAGACCCGCCCGACCAGGACGACGTACGCGCCCTGCGGCGGCATGTGCGGGCCGAGATCGCGCGGGTGGTCGGCGAGTTCAGCCGGCTGGGGGCGCCGGACCACGTGGTGGCGACGTCCAAGACGTTCAAGCAGCTCGCCCGGCTCGGCGGCGCGGCGCGCTCCGCCGAGGGCCTGTACGTCCAGCGGGACCTGGACCGCAAGACGCTGGAGGAGTGGGTGCCGAGGCTGGCCGGGATGACGGCCGCCGAACGTGCCGAGCTTCCGGGCGTCTCCGAGGGCCGGGCGCGTCAGCTGCTGGCCGGCGCGCTGGTCGCCGAGGGCGCGATGGACCTGTTCGGCATCGAGATGCTGGAGGTGTGCCCGTGGGCGCTGCGAGAGGGCGTGATCCTGCGCCGACTGGACCGGCTGCGCAACGGCTGACCGCCCCGGACCCCGCCCCGGACCCCGGCTGTGCGCGCCGGGCCGTCGAGGGCGTGTGAGCCCGGCGGCGCGCGCCTCCGGCGGTGCTGCGTCCGCCCTCCACGCTGCGGGCGGCCAGATGGTCGGGCGTCCCGGGCGGTCGGCCGCCCGGGGCCGGGCAGCGCCGGGTGCCCGGGCAGAGCCGGGTGCCCGGGCAGAGCCGGGTGCGGGGCGCCCCGGCGCGCGACCCAGGTACGGGCCGCGGCCCGCTTCGCCGTAGGCTGAGCGGGTGGCAGAGGACTTCACAGGTGCGGCACGGGCCCCGGAGCCGAAGGTCGCCCTGTCCACGGCGTCGGTGTACCCCGAGTCGACCTCGGCGGCCTTCGAGATCGCCGCGCGTCTGGGGTACGACGGGGTCGAGGTCATGGTGTGGACCGATCCGGTCAGCCAGGACGTCGACGCGCTCCGACGGCTCTCCGACCAGCACGGCGTGCCCGTGCTCGCGGTGCACGCGCCCTGCCTCCTGATCACTCAGCGGGTCTGGTCGACCGACCCGTGGACGAAGCTCAAGCGCGCCCGCAGCGCGGCGGAGACCCTCGGCGCCTCGACCGTGGTGGTCCACCCGCCGTTCCGCTGGCAGCGTTCCTACGCGCGGGAGTTCGTGGCCGGGATCTGGCGCATGGCGGGGGAGACGGACGTCAGGTTCGCGGTGGAGAACATGTACCCGTGGCGCTACCGGGACCGCGAGCTCCAGGCGTACGCGCCCGACTGGGACCCGACCACCGACGACTACCGCCACTTCACCCTGGACCTGTCGCACACCGCCACCTCGCGCAGCGACACCCTCGCGATGGTGGAGACCATGGGCGACCGTCTCGGCCACCTCCACATCGCCGACGGCAACGGCTCGGCAAAGGACGAGCACCTGGTGCCGGGCCGGGGAAAGCAGCCCTGCGCCGAGGTGCTCGCCCGGCTGGCCGCCGGCGGCTTCGACGGCCACGTCGTGGTCGAGGTCAACACCCGCAGGGCGATGACCTCCGCCGAGCGCGAGGCCGACCTCGCCGAGGCGCTGGCCTTCACCCGGCTCCACCTCTCCTCGCCCGGGCTGGACTCGTGAGCGACCGGACGGGCGCGGAGGGCCCGCGCCGCCGGGGACGGCCGCGCGCCGAGGACTCGGTGGGGGCGGACCGGAGGTCGGCCATTCTGCGGTCGGCGCGCACCGAGTT
The DNA here is from genome assembly GCF_018101125.2 of Streptomyces tardus. Classification (GTDB taxonomy): domain Bacteria; phylum Actinomycetota; class Actinomycetes; order Streptomycetales; family Streptomycetaceae; genus Streptomyces; species Streptomyces tardus. The sequence continues at coordinate 2,623,032 of NZ_JAELVF020000001.1, forward strand.
CGCCGACCGCGGCTACGACAAGGCCTCGGTACGGGCGATCGCCCGCGGGGCGGAGGTCGATCCGGCCCTGGTGCACCACTACTTCGGCACCAAGGAGCGGGTCTTCGAGGCCGCCGTGGAGACCGCGTTGGCGCCGCTGCGCCAACGGCTCGGCCGGCTGCGTGCCGTACCGCCGGAGGAGCTGGGCGAGCAGGTCACCGGCTTCTTTCTGGGGGTGTGGGAGAACCCGGACACCCGCGAGCCGCTGATCGCACTGGTGCGTTCCGCGGTGAACAACGACACCGCGGCGCGGATTTTCCGCGGAGTGGTCTCCAGGCTGCTGCTGCCGAGGATCGCCGGGGCGGTCGACCGGGCCGAGCGCGAGCTGCGGGTCGAGCTGGCGGTTGCGCAACTGGTCGGTACGGCGCTGCTGCGGTACGTCATACGGATCGAGCCGCTGGCGGACGCGGACCCGCGGGAGCTGGTGCGGCGGCTGGCGCCGGTGGTCCAGCACCACCTGCTGGGACCGGAGGAGGACGCAGCGAGCCCCGCCGCCCGTACCCCCGGCGCGTCCGGCGCGTCCGGCACGTCCGTGCCGGACGACGGGCCCGGAGCCGGCACGTCCGGGCTGTCCGACGCCGCTGACAGTCCCGGAGCAGGAACCGATCGGTTCTGACCCCCGACGACCGACCGCCGGCCCAGCTCCGGTCGCTCGACGACCGGTTGCCGACCGGGCCCCGACCGGGTGTCTCATGATGTGGGTGCCGTGTCCGGATCATGGATCTTCGGGCGTACGCTCGTAGGTCTCCGGCGCGACTGCCGTCGCGGCGACGCCCGGGCCGACAGGCGCGTCGGACAGCCCCAAGCACGCGCACAACGTCGTCCAGGGAGTGGAGCACCATGCCCGAGCTGAGGTCCAACACCGTCACCCGCGGCCGCAACATGGCGGGCGCCCGAGCCCTGCTCCGCGCCGCCGGCGTAGCGCGGGAGGACTTCGGCAAGCCGATCATCGCCGTGGCCAACAGCTTCACGGAGTTCGTGCCGGGCCACACCCACCTCCAGCCGGTCGGCCGGATCGTCTCCGAGGCGATCAAGGAAGCCGGCGCCATCCCGCGGGAGTTCAACACGATCGCGGTCGACGACGGCATCGCGATGGGCCACGGCGGGATGCTCTACTCGCTGCCCTCCCGCGACCTGATCGCGGACTCCGTCGAGTACATGACCGAGGCGCACTGCGCGGACGCGCTGATCTGCATCTCCAACTGCGACAAGATCACCCCCGGCATGCTGAACGCCGCGCTGCGGCTCAACATCCCGACCGTCTTCGTCTCCGGCGGCCCGATGGAGGCCGGCAAGACCACGCTGGTCGACGGCACCGTCCGCTCCAACCTGGACCTGGTGCACGCCATGTCCGAGGCGGTCAGCGACGCCACCTCCGACGAGGACCTGCAGCGCATCGAGGAGGCCGCCTGCCCGACCTGCGGCTCCTGTTCGGGCATGTTCACCGCCAACTCCATGAACTGCCTCGTCGAGGTGCTAGGCCTTGGACTGCCCGGCAACGGCTCGGTGCTCGCCACCCACACCGCCCGCAAGGAGCTGTACGAGGCCGCGGGCCGCACCGTCGTCGACATCGCGCTGCGCCACTACGAGCAGGACGACCACTCCGTCCTCCCGCGCAGCATCGCCACCCGCGCCGCGTTCGAGAACGCCATGGCGCTGGACGTCGCGATGGGCGGCTCCACCAACACCGTGCTCCACCTGCTGGCCGCCGCGCAGGAGGCGGAGCTCGACTTCGAGATGGACGACATCGACGAGGTCTCGCGCCGGGTGCCCTGTGTCTGCAAGGTCGCGCCCAACGGGGCCTACCACATGGAGGACGTCCACCGCGCGGGCGGAATCCCGGCGATCCTGGGCGAGCTGCACCGCGGCGGCTATCTGCACGAGGACGTCCACGCCGTGCACGCGTCCTCGCTCCCGGACTGGCTCAAGCAGTGGGACATCCGCGGCGGTTCGCCCGCGCCGGAGGCGCTGGAGATGTTCTACGCGGCGCCCGGTTGTGTGCGTTCGGCCACCGCCTTCTCGCAGAGCGAGCGCTGGGACACCCTGGACACCGACGCCGAGAACGGCTGCATCCGGGACGCCGAACACGCCTACTCCGCCGACGGCGGCCTCGCCGTGCTCAGCGGCAACCTGGCAGTCGACGGCTGTGTGGTGAAGACCGCCGGTGTCGACGAGTCGATCTGGACCTTCGAGGGCCCGGCCGTGGTCGTGGAGTCCCAGGAGGACGCGGTCGACGCGATCCTCAAGAAGCGCGTCAAGGAGGGCGACGTCGTGGTCGTCCGCTACGAGGGCCCCAAGGGCGGCCCGGGGATGCAGGAGATGCTCTACCCCACCGCGTTCCTCAAGGGCCGCGGGCTGGGCGCGAAGTGCGCCCTGATCACCGACGGGCGCTTCTCCGGCGGCACCTCCGGACTCTCGATCGGCCACGTCTCCCCGGAGGCGGCGGCCGGTGGTGTCATCGCGCTGGTCCGGGACGGCGACCCGATCGCCATCGACATCCCGAACCGCACCATCGAGCTCAAGGTCTCGGACGCCGAACTCGCTGCCCGCCGCGAGGAGTTGGGCAGCCGGTACGCGCCGGTCGCACGCGAGCGCAAGGTCTCGCAGGCGCTGCGGGCGTACGCCGCCATGGCCCTGTCCGCGGACAAGGGCGCGGTCCGCGACGTCAGCAAGCTCGGCTGAGCCGAGGCCGATCCTCCTGGAGCGGCCGAGGACGGGCGCGGGCGGTCGGTTGCGCCCCGTACCTGTACCCATACCCGCCGTCGAATCGGCGGGCGGGTACGGGGTCGTCGTTCAGCCGCCGGAGCTGTGCCTGTCGAGGGCCGGCCCGGCCCTCAGCCGCAGCCGCAGGAGCGCCGCCGGACCAGGGTGGACGGCAGCTGCCGCAGCCGGTCCCGGCCGCTGCCACTGGTGCGCACCCCGTCGTCGAGCAGCAGGTCGACGGCTGCGCGCGCCATGGCCGGGCGGTCGGAGGCGACGGTCGTGAGCGGCGGGTCGGTGAGCGCCGCCTCCTTCACGTCGTCGAAGCCCGCGACCAGCAGCTCCCCGGGCACGTCGATCCGCAGCTCGCGGGCGGCGCGCAGCACGCCGATGGCCTGGTCGTCGGTGGCGCACACGATGGCCGGCGGCCGGCCATCGCCGCCCAACAGATCGAGCGCGACCCGGTAGGCGTCGTAGCGGTTGTACGGGGCCTGGAAGAGCCGGCCCTCGGTCTCGCGGCCGTAGGCGCTCATCGCGAGCCGCCAGCCCTCGACGTGGTCGGTGACCGGGTCGCCGATGGCGGGGGTGGACTCGACGCCGCCGAGGCAGGCGACGTACGCGGCGCCGTGGTCCAGCAGGTGCTCGGTGGCGCGCTGGGCGCCCACCACGTCGTCGGTGACGACGGCGACGTCGTCGATCGCGTCCGGCCTGCGGTGCAGCAGCACCACCCGGGCGTCCCAGGCGTCGATCTCGACGGCGGCCCGCTCGCTCAGTCCCTGGCTGACCAGGATGAGCCCGGCGACCCGCATGCCGAGGAAGGCCCGGAGGTAGTGCACCTCGCGCTCGTCGAGGTAGTCGGAGTTGCCGACCAGGACCATCTTTCCGCGCTCGGCGGCGGCCTGTTCGACGGCGTGCGCCATCTCGCCGAAGAAGGGCTGGCGGGCGTCGGGGAGGATCATGCCGATCAGGTCCGTGCGCCGGGAGGCCATCGCCTGGGCCACGCGGTCCGGCCGGTAGCCGAGCTCGTTGATCGCGGCGAGCACGCGCTCCTTGGTCGCCGGGGCGACCGGGCGGGGCCCGTCGTTGATCACATAGCTCACCACCGCGGTGGAGGTACCCGCCAGCCTTGCCACGTCGTCTCGCGTCACCTTCGCCACGCCGGGCAGTCTACGCGGGGTGACCTTTCACGGCTGCCCCGCGTCGGGCCCGGGAACGCCCGCCGAGAGGCGCCTCGGACCGGATTCGGGCAGGCCGGACGCGGCACTCGGACAGCGTTCGCGCGAGGCCCGCGCGGCGGCCCGTGTGCCGTACACGCGGGTGCGGGGCTCGACGCACCCGCGGACCTGCGTCCCGGCGCACGGGCGGCGGCCGAGGGCGGCCCGCGCGGGTGCGGCTGCGGGCGCTCCCGGTCGGCCCGGCGCCGAGCGGGCACGGCGGTCCGGTCGGGCGCGGGCGCGTGGCCGTCGCGGTCAGTCGCGGCCGGGTCGGTCAGGAGCGGGTGCTGTGCGAGCGGGACGTGCCCTCCACGGCCTCCTGCGCCAGCTGCTCGGCGGCCTCGGTCACCGCCTTGGCCTCGGCCTCGGCCCTGCGCTGCTCCGCCGTCTTCTCCGGCTTCTCCGGCGAGACGAAGCGGTAGCCCACGTTGCGCACGGTGCCGATCAGCGACTCGTGCTCGGGGCCGAGCTTGGCGCGCAGTCGCCGTACGTGCACGTCCACGGTGCGGGTGCCGCCGAAGTAGTCGTAGCCCCAGACCTCCTGGAGCAGCTGGGCGCGGGTGAAGACCCGGCCCGGGTGCTGCGCCAGGAACTTGATCAGCTCGAACTCCTTGAAGGTCAGGTCGAGCACGCGGCCCTTGAGCCTGGCGCTGTACGTTGCCTCGTCGATGCAGAGGTCGCCGTTGCGGATCTCGGTGGGGGCGTCGTCGTTGACTACCTGCCGGCGCCCGGTGGCCAGCCGCAGCCGGCCCTCCAACTCGGCCGGTCCCGCGGTGTCCAGGACGACGTCGTCCACGCCCCAGTCGGCGGTCACCGCGGCCATCCCGCCCTCGGTGACGACCAGTACCAGCGGACTGCCGGGGCCGGTCGAACGCAGCAGCCGGCACAGCGCCCTCGCCTGCGGCAGATCGCGGCGGCCGTCGATGAGAACCACGTCGGCGCCCGGGGTGTTCACGAGCGCGGAGCCCTCGGCGGGGGCGACCCGGACGTTGTGGAGCAGCAGTCCGAGGGAGGGCAGCACCTCGGTGGAGGGTTGGAGCGCGTTGGTCAGGAGGAGTAGCGAGCTCATCGTGAGTTCCTTCCTCAGTCCCTTTCGAGGACGTGACGCCTCCCGGGGAGGCGTGGCGTGTGCTTCGGCGTGACGCGTCGTTGCGACCGTGCCGTGAAAGCGCGAAAGGACTCGGAGGCGTCGTCGCCCGAGTCCTTCTGCGCAGCACGATAGCTCAACAAGGCGTTTTCGACACGAGCGAGAAACCTCACGATTGTTTGCGCATAATCCGCCGAACACAGTGTGACCAGGAGGTTTCCCTGTCATCGCGGAGAGCGGGCGCACGGGTGCGCGGTCCGCCATACGGACAGGCGATGATGGGAGCGGTACATCACACCGCTGGGGAGAAACAGATGCCCGTGAAGGGGACCATCCGCTACTGGGCGGCGGCGCGAGCCGCGGCCGGTGTGGCGGAGGAGACCTATGAGGCCGCGACGCTCGCCGAGGCGCTGGCCGACGCCAGGGAGCGGCACGCCGAACGTCCGGACTTCGCCCGGGTGTTGGTGCGCTGCTCCTACCTCGTCGACGAACGGCCGGCCGGCGCCCGGGACCCGGAGACCGTACGGCTGAGTGACGGCGGCACGGTCGAGGTCCTCCCGCCCTTCGCCGGAGGCGCACGATGAACCGGCCGGGAAGCAGCGCCGCCGCAAGCAGGGACGACGCATCGGGCACGGCCACGGGTCGCGCATCGGGCAGAGGACCGGGCCGTGTGCCCGGCACGGGAGGGGACGACGTGCCGAGCACGGGCAACGCACCGCGTACGGATGGGACTCCGGGGGAAGCGCCGGGTACGGCCGGTGCCGCCGCACAGCCGGGCGGCCGTGGGGGCAGGCGCCGCAAGAAGGGCGGCCCGCCGAACCGAGGGGTGCCGGGCCATCCGGAGCACCGCACCGGTGACCCGATCATCCCGCCGGGCGGTCAGAGCGCCGCGCTCACCGCCGCCCTCGCCCTCGCCCTCGCCGCGGCCGCGGCCATCGGCCGGCCCGCGGTGGCGGTCGTGGTGGTGCTCCTCCAGGCGGTCACGGCGGCCGGCTGGTACCGGCTGAACGGTATGTGGCCGGCCCGCCAGGGCATCGCGCTCGGCTTCCTCGCCGGACTGAGCGCGGTCGCCGCGCTGTTCCTCTCCAGCGACCGCAACGCCGCGACGGCGGTGGCGGGCGTGCTGGGCATCTGGGTTCTGCTGGTGCTCCTGTTTCAGCTGCGCAACCACGGAGCACCGGACGAGCGTCTCTACGGGCTGACGGTCGCGGTCGGAGCCACGGTGCTGACCGTTCTCGCTGCCGCGCATCTGGCCGCCCAGGCGGTCAGCGCGGACGCGGTGGTCGTCGGCGGTGTCGCGGTGGCCGTCGCGGTGTGCGTACGTGCGCTGCCGTTGCCGGGGTTGCTGACTCTGGCGGCGGCGCCGGCCGTTGCCGCCGGTGCGGGGGCTGCCGCGGGCACGTGGACGGACCTGGGCGCCGGCGCGGGCGCGCTGCTGGGCCTCGGGGCCGGCGGCGGGGCGCTGATCGGCCTGCGGGCGGCGAGTTACGACTGGCCGTCGCGGTTCGTGCACCTGACTGCGGGAGTCGCTCTGCCGCTGGCGCTGGCGGGTCCGGTCGTCTACCTGCTCGGGCGGGTCGTCGGCTGACACCCCGGGGGAGGAACGAGGTCGGCGAACGCCGGCCGATGTCGATGATCACGGCCCGCTGTGGCTGGGGGATGGGAAGACGGCAATGCGAGCGCTGCGGATCACACTGATCGTGCTGCTGGTGTTCGGCGGGCTGTTCGTCGGCGCGGACCGGATCTCCGTCGGCCTCGTCGAGGACCGGCTCGCGGAGAAGCTGAAGGCCTCGCAGGGGGCGTCGGAGGCGCAGGTGAGCATCAACGGCTTCCCGTTCCTCACACAGGTCGCCACCAAGGAGCTGGACGATGTGGAGGCCAAGCTCACCGGGGTGACCACCAGCGACGGCGAGAAGGCCCTGCGGGTCAGCGAGTTCGAGCTTCGGGCCCGGAACATCGAGGTGGGCGGGAACTTCTCCAGTGGCGTCGCCCGCACCGCGGAGGGCACCGCGTACCTGACGTACGAGGACCTCTCGGCCGCCGCCGAGGAGGGCGTCACCGTGAGCTGGGGCGGCGCGGCCGAGGAGGGCGAGGCCAAGGTCAAGGTGACCGGCAGCATCGAACTGCCGCTGGTGGGGCGGGAGGTGGAGCGGTCCACGACCAGCACCGTCAGCGTGGAGAACGGCGACACCGTACGCCTGCACGCGGACGCCATTCCGGGCTCCGACCTGCCCGGCATCGAGGACATCGTGCGCAAGAAGATCGACTACACGAGGAAGATCAACGGCCTCCCTGCCGGGGTCGAGTTGAACGGCGTACGGGCCACCAAGCAGGGCGTGGAGATCACCTTCTCCGGCGAGAAGGTCAACGTCACGGAGTAGCACGGCAGTTGGCGCCCCGCCCCGGTCCGGGCCGCCGCCACCGGACGGCCGTCGCGGTCAGCCGCCCGGAAACGCGTGCGGGCCCCGGCCGGTCGTGCCGGGGCCCTCGCGCTCAGCCGGACAGCACTTGGTGAGCCACTTGTGCGAGCGCACCTTGCAGGTCCCGGCGAGGTTGCCCTGCTTGCCCTTCTCGGTGCAGCCGACCCGGTCCTTGTCATCGGTGCCCTTGCCCGTCGGGCCTCTGCCCGCCGCTCTGTCTGTGAGACGGTGTCCAGAATCTGGAATCCCCCGATCACGGGCCGGGCGTACGCCTCCGAACGCCCGGTCGGGGCCCGCGCGGGGGACTCCGGAAACGGGTCCCTGTCCCATATTCCAGGCAATCGCGTCTCGACATGCGGAACGTCGGTGACACATGGCGCAGCCATCCTTACGATCGAGGGCATGAAGCGACAGGCGGACCTCACGAAGCGACGGGCAGTTGATCTGTGCCGTATCGCCGCCATGCTCTGTCGCCCCACCGTCTGACGGCCCCGCCGGCCGTCAGCGGGGGAGTTCGGCTGCCGGACGCTCCGCGCGCACCGGGCACCGGTGTGCCGCCCCGAAACCCATCGACTTCCGCGCCGCACAGCGCCGTGCGTTCCGTGGGCGCCGCCGAACACGAGCGGTGATCCGACGTACGCACACCATCCACCGCACCCCGCTCCGGAGGAGATCCCATGAGCCGCAGTGACGTCCTGGTGGACGCCGACTGGGTCGAGGCCCGCATCGACGACCCGAAGGTGGTGCTCGTCGAGGTCGACGAGGACACCTCGGCCTACGAGAAGAACCACATCAGGAACGCCGTTCGCATCGACTGGCGCGATGACCTCCAGGACCCGGTCCGGCGCGACTTCGTGGACCAGGAGGGCTTCGAGAAGCTGCTCTCCGCCAAAGGCATCGGGAACGACCACACGGTCGTCCTGTACGGCGGCAACAACAACTGGTTCGCCTCGTACGCCTACTGGTACTTCAAGCTCTACGGCCACGAGGACGTCAAGCTCCTCGACGGCGGTCGCAAGAAGTGGGAGCTGGACTCCCGCGACCTGGTGACCGAGGTGCCGGAGCGTGCGGCCACCCAGTACAGCGCCAAGCCGCAGAACCTCGCCATCCGCGCCTTCCGCGACGACGTCGTCAAGGCGATCGGCGAGCAGAACCTGGTCGACGTGCGGTCGCCCGACGAGTTCAGCGGCAAGCTGCTCGCCCCGGCCCACCTGCCGCAGGAGCAGTCGCAGCGCCCCGGCCACGTGCCGACCGCGCGCAACATCCCGTGGTCGAAGTCGGCCAACGACGACGGCACCTTCAAGACCGACGAGCAGCTCAAGGAGCTGTACGAGGCCGAGGGCGTCGACCTGGGCAAGGACACCATCGCGTACTGCCGCATCGGCGAGCGCTCGGCCCACTCCTGGTTCGTCCTGCACGAGCTGCTGGGCCAGGAGAACGTCAAGAACTACGACGGTTCCTGGACCGAGTACGGCTCCCTCATCGGGGTGCCGATCGAGCTCGGCGCCAACGATTGAGTGCGTCAACCAGCCCTGGCCCCAGGGTAGTCGAGACCTGACGGTTCGAAAGGAAACATCCCCATGTGCGGAGCACAGGCAGGCGGCCCCGACGCCTCCACCATCAAGCCCGGCGAGACCACGATCCAGGGCAGCGTGACCAAGGGCGGCGAGCCCGTCACCGGTTACGTACGCCTCCTGGACTCGACCGGCGAGTTCACCGCCGAGGTCCCGACCTCCGCGACCGGCCAGTTCCGCTTCTACGCGGCCGAGGGCACCTGGACACTGCGTGCCCTGGTCCCCGGCGGTACGGCCGACCGCGAGGTCGTCGCCGAGACCGGTGGGCTGACGGAGGTCGCCATCGCCGTGTGACGCACGCGCGGTGAGGCTGCACGGAGAAGGGCCGCATCCCCGGGTTGGACGCCAGGGGGTGCGGCCCTTCTCGCACGCCCGTGCACGAATCTCGCGCACCCGTGTGCGCGCCCCGCGGTGCTGCACGCGTACGCGGGGGCGTGCTGCTCAGTAGACGAGGGCCTGGGTGCCCGGCTCCATGATCTCGCTGACGAGCACCTGGGCGCCGGCGATCCGCACGCCCTCCAGCAGGTCCTTCTCCTCGATGTCCCGGCGGGCCGCACACTGGGTGCACAGGGTGATCCGCCCGCCGGCGAGGACCGCGTCGATCAGGTCGGCCAGCGGTGCGGCGTGCGGGAGCTCGAACTCCGCCGCCCCGCCGGGCAGGGCGAACCAGGCCGACTCGCCGGTCAGCCAGAGCGAGACCTCCACTCCGCTCGCCGCGGCCACCGCCGCCACGGTGAACGCCTGCGAGCAGCGTTCGGGCGCGTCCGTTCCGGCCGTCACCTTGATCACGAGTCTCTGATTCTGCGCGCTGTCTGTCATGGGCAACCACCGTAGTGCGCGGTCGTACGCCGGTGCGGGGCACCGTGCCGGACCTCTCAGCGCCGCCGCGGGGCGCGCCGACTAGAATCGACGTGCCCGTCCGTCCCGTGGCGTCCCGATCGCCCGGGGCGTGCCAACCTCGCAAGGAGCGCAGCCGTGCTAGAGGCATTCTTCATTTTCCTGATGGTCCTGGTAGCCGTCGGCACCCTCGCCTTCACCGCCCTGACCGTCAAGAAGCTCTACCAGGGCCAGCGCTGACCGGGAGCCCTCCCGGCACCCGGCAGCACCAGCGACCGCAGCACCCGTACAGACCGCCGTCCCCGCACAGACAGAGCGCCTGATTCTCCATGATCGAGATTCCGTCCGACCTGCACCCCGACCTCGTACCCCTCGTCTTCCTGCTCGGTGACTGGACGGGTGCGGGCGTTGCCGACTTCCCCGGTGAGGAGAAGTGCAACTTCGGGCAGGAGGTCACCTTCAGTCACGACGGCCGCCCCTTCCTGGAGTACGTCTCGCACAGCTGGGTGCTTGACGAGAAGGGCGAGAAGGTCCGCCCGCTGGAGTCGGAGTCCGGCTTCTGGCACGTGCGCGAGAACCGTCAGATCGAGATCGTGATGGTCCGCGACCGGGGCGTCGTCGAGGTCTGGTACGGGCAGCTCGCCGAGGGCAAGCCGCAGATCGACCTCGCCACGGACGCCGTCGCACGGCTCGCCTCCGCCGGCGAGTACAGCGGCGGCAAGCGGCTCTACGGCTATGTGAAGAGCGACCTGATGTGGGTCGGCGAGAAGGCCACCCCCGAGGTGCCGATGCGCCCGTACATGTCCGCGCACCTGAAGAAGACGGTTGACCCGTCGACCTGGGCCAAGGACATCGCGGACCTGCCGGACGACGGCATCGCCTTCTTCAAGTAGGCCCGTTCGGCCGGGAGTCGAGCCGGTCCCCGGGCGGAGGCGCGAGAACAGCGCGCCTTCACCCGTGTGCTGCCGAACGCCCCGTCAACCCGCTTGAGAGCAACGGGAGTTGGACGGCTCCCGGAATTGCAGTGGAGGCTTAAGGACCGTCTCAGGAGATTCTCATCCGGGCCGGGGACAGTCTGGTTCATGAGCGAATTCCAGGGTGAGCAGCAGGGGCAGAGCCACAACCGTCCGGGTGTACCGCCGCGTCCCGCCGGTCCGCCGTTCGCCGACACGGCCGGGCAGCCGGAGGCGGTTGCGTACCCCGAGGCGGGCGCGTACCCCGAGGCGGGCGCGTCTGCGGAGCCGGGCGCGCAGCGGACGACGGGGGCGGGGGACCGGCGGCGCGTACGTAGGCCGGTGGCGCTGGTCGCCGCCGCGGCGCTGGTCGCGGCGGTCGTCGGTGGCGGCGCGGGCGCGCTGGTGGGCCAGCAGTGGGGCGGCGAGCGGGGCGACTCCGCCGCCGGCGCGGCCCACGCACGCAACGCTTCCTCCGAGGGCACCGTGGCGAGCGCGGCCAAACTACTCGCGCCCAGCGCGGTGGAGATCAAGGCGGGCAGCTCGACCGGTTCCGGTGTGGTGATCTCCAAGGACGGCGAGATCCTGACCAACAACCACGTCGTCGACGGGGCCGACGAGATCCGGGTGCGTTTCAGCGACGGCGAGAAGGCGACCGCCGAAGTGGTGGGCACGGACGCCGATCTGGACACCGCACTGCTGAAGGTCGAGGGCGTCAGCGGGCTGAAGCCCGCGCAGCTCGGCGACTCCGACGCGGTGGGCGTCGGCGACCAGGTGGTGGCGATCGGTTCGCCCAACGGCCTCACCGGCTCGGTGACCAGCGGCATCGTCTCGGCCCTCGAACGCGAGGTGACCACTCCGAAGAGCGGCGGCGAGCAGCGCCGGCAGCAGGAGCAGGAGCAGGAGCAGGAACAGGGCGGCCCGGACTGGCCGTTCGGCCTCGGCCCGGGGGAGGGCGGTCCGGGCCGGGACGGTCAGGGCCAAGGAGGCCAGGGGCAGCGAGGCCAGGGCGGTCAGGGCGACGGGGACACCACCACGTACAAGGCCATCCAGACCGACGCCTCGATCAACCCGGGCAACTCCGGCGGTGCGCTCGCCGATCTCGGCGGCGCGGTGATCGGCATCAACACGGCGATCTACGACAACAGTTCGGCCTCCGGCAAGCCCGGCAGCGTCGGCCTGGGCTTCGCCATCCCGATCAACGACATCAAGAAGATCCTCCCCGAGCTGCGCGCGGGCAAGGGCGCCGAGGACAAGGGCAGCGACAGCGGCGGCCAGGACGGCAGCGGCCTCGACCGCTTCGACCGCATCGGGCTGTGAACCGTCACCGCGCCGCTCCCCCGCGGTCGCGATGGCAGACTCGACGACCATGACAGTCCTGATCGTCGACGACGAGCCCGCCGTACGGGACGCGCTGCGCCGCAGCCTCGGCTTCGAGGGGTACCGGACGCAGACGGCCGTCGACGGGCTCGACGCCCTGGACGTCCTCGACAGCGCCTCCGAGCCGCCCGAACTGATCGTGCTGGACGTGCAGATGCCCCGGATGGACGGACTCACCGTCGCCCGCCGGCTGCGGGCGCGCGGCGAACGCGTACCGATCCTGATGCTCACCGCGCGCGACACCGTCGGGGACCGGGTCAGCGGCCTGGACGCGGGCGCCGACGACTACCTCGTCAAGCCCTTCGAGCTGGACGAGCTGCTCGCCCGGGTGCGCGCCCTGCTGCGGCGGGGGGCGTACCCGGGCGGTGAGCCCGAGCGCGGACAGGGCCCGGCCGCGCCGCCGGAACCGGTGCTCGCCTTCGACGATCTGCGCATGAACCTGGCCACCCGGGAAGTCCACCGGGGCGACCGGCCGGTGCAGCTGACCCGCACCGAGCACACCCTGCTCGAACTGCTCCTCGGCCACCCCCGGCAGGTGCTCACCCGTGAGCAGATCCTGCACGACGTGTGGGGCTTCGACTACGAGCCCAGCTCCAACTCCCTGGATGTGTACGTGATGTACCTGCGCCGCAAGACCGAAGCGGCCGGCGAGCCGCGGCTGGTGCACACCGTGCGCGGCGTCGGCTACGTACTGCGTGAGCCGCCGGGACGGGCGCGGTGAGGGGCCGGCTCGCCGCGATGCCGCTGCGTTCGCGGCTGGCGCTGCTCACGGCGGTGGTGGTGGCCTGCGCGGTGGCGGCCTGTGCGCTCTCGGCCTGGCTGCTGGTGCGCGGCCAGCTCTACGGCTCGCTGGACGACGCGCTCCGCGACAACCGGGTGCCGCCCGCACTGGTGGTCGAGCAGGTCAAGGCGGGCGGTTGTACGGCGGTGCCGTCCGAGGAGCGCGCCGCGGTGCCGAACCCCTTCGACTCCACCGTGCAGATCGTCGACCGCAACGGCACCGACTGCATCGTCTTCGGCCGGGACCAGGTGGCGGTCTCCGAGGACGATGTCGCGGTCGCCCGCGGCGAGTTGGCCGAGTCGCTGCACAATGCGAGGGGGAAGAACGGGATCGAGCACCGGGTGCTCACCCTCCCGCTGGAGGGCACGGACGCGGCCATGACGGTGGCCCGCCCGCTCACCGAGGTCGAGGAGTCGCTGGACCGGCTCGCGCTGGTGCTCGGACTGGTCGCCGCAGCCGGGGTGTTGGGCGCCGCCGCCTGCGGAGTGGCGCTCGCCGCCGCCGGGTTGCGTCCGGTGGACCGGCTGGCGCAGACCGTCGAACACGTGGCGCGCACCGAGGACCTGGCGGTGCGCATCCCGGTCGAGGGCGACGACGAGATCGCCCGGCTCTCCCGCTCGTTCAACTCACTGACCGCGGCGCTGGCTTCGTCCCGGGAGCTTCAGCAGCAGCTGATCGCCGACGCGGGCCACGAGCTGCGCACCCCGCTGACCTCGATGCGGATGAACATCGATCTGCTGGTCCGCAGCGAGGAGTCCGGGCGGCGTCTGCCGGACGGCGAACGCGCGGAGCTGCTCGGCTCCGTGAAGGCGCAGATGGCCGAACTCTCGTTGCTCATCAAGGACTTGCAGGAACTGAGCCGTCCCGAGGCGATGCCCGCGCAGGGCGCGCTGGAAGTCATCGCCCTGCACGAGGCGGCCGAACGCGCCGTGGAGCGCGCCCGGTTGCGCGGCACCGGCATCACCCTGACCAGCGAGCTGGCCCCCTGGTACGTACGCGCCGAACCGGCCACGCTGGAGCGTGCGGTGGTCAACCTGCTGGACAACGCGGTGAAGTTCAGCCCGGCCGGCGGTGCGGTCGCGGTGTCGCTGGCCGGTGGCACGCTGGAGGTGCGCGACCACGGGCCGGGCGTCCCGGCCGAGGAACTGCCGTACGTCTTCGACCGGTTCTGGCGTTCGCCGTCCGCGCGCGGTCTGCCCGGCTCGGGGCTCGGGCTGTCGATCGTGGCGCGGGCGGCACGGCGGGCGGGCGGCACGGTGGAGCTTCGCGGCGCCGACAGCGGCGGCACCAGGGCGCTGCTCAGCCTGCCCGGCGCCCCCGCCCCGCCGCCCGAGGAGGCGCCGGACGGCGCACCGGGGAGCTGAACCGGCCGCCCGGCGGCGTACGGCGGCGTACGGCGGCGTAGGGCGGCGTAGGGCGGTGCGGCGTGCGGTGCGCGTGTTCGGCTCAGGGGCAGCAGCCGTCGCCGGTGAGGTGGCGGGCGGGCCCGGGGCCCTGCTCGGCCGCCACGTCGTGCGGGTTGGCGAGCGCGCAGGCGGAGAGCGAGAGACAACCGCAGCCGATGCAGTCCGTCAGATCGTCCCGCAGCTCCTCCAGCTCCCTGATGCGGGCGTTCAGGTCCTCGCGCCAGCACTCGGAGAGGCGTTGCCAGTCCGACGGGGTGGGGGTGCGGTTCTCCGGCAGCAGCTCCAGCGCGCCGCGGATCTTCTCCAGCGTGATGCCCACCCGCTGGGAGGCCCGGATGAAGGCGACCCGGCGCAGGGTGTCGCGGTGGTAGCGGCGCTGGTTGCCGGAGGTGCGGGTGCTGTGGATCAGGCCGTTCTTCTCGTAGAAGCGCAGCGCGGAGGTGGCGACCCCACTGCGTTCGGCGACCTGGCCGACCGTGAGTTCGCGGGTTTTCCAGGAGACGGGGGTCATGCCTCCCAGCATAACTTGACTTCAACTTAACTTGAAGTACGAGCCTCGTTGTCGTCGGCACATCGGTGCCGGGCACGCCCGCTCCGGCACATCCTCGCCGGCAAACGACGACCTCGGGAGACAGCCATGAAGGACGACAGACTGCGCCTCGCAGTGATCATCGGCAGCGTGCGGGAGGGGCGTTTCGGGGCGACCGTCTCGCGCTGGTTCGCACGCGAGGCCGAGCGGCACGGACGCTTCGAGGTGGAGACGGTCGACCTCGCCGAGAACGCGCTGCCGCTGGTCATGCCCGGCCCGGGCGGCGCCGTCGACCCGCAGTCCGGCCGGAACCGCAGGGCGCTCGCCGAACACCTCGGCGCCGCCGACGCGTTCGTGGTCGTCACGCCCGAGTACAACCACAGCTTCCCGGCCGCGCTGAAGAACACCGTCGACTGGTTCCGGGAGGAGTGGCGGGCCAAGCCCGTCGGGCTGGTCTCCTACGGCGGTCAGAGCGGCGGCATCCGCGCCGCCGAGCAACTGCGCCAGATCTTCCCGGAGATGCACGCGACCACGGTCCGGGACGCCGTCAGTTTCCACAACGTCTGGGAGGTCTTCGGCGAGGACGGCGAACCCGTGGACTCCGAGGGCAGTGCCGCTGCCGCCAAGGGGCTGCTGGCGCAACTCGACTGGTGGGGCTCGGCGCTGCGCGACGCCCGCGCCTCCCGCCCCTACCCGGCCTGACGCCCCGCCGGACCCGGCCCGGCTGGTACGCCGCAGCCCGCGCACGCCGGCCCGCACGCGGCCCGTACCCCGCGGGCGCGCACGCCGGCCCCGTGCGCGGCGCCCCGCGCACACCCGCCCGGACGCGCCGAGGTCCGGCTCTCCGCGGGGGAGAGCCGGACCTCGGCGCAGGTACCGATCGGCCGTCGGCGTACCGATCGGCCGTCGGCGACGGGCGGCTACTCCACCACGGTGATGCGGTCCGCGGCGGGCGCGGCCAGCGGCTCCGCCTCGGAGGAGTTCTCCGTCAGATACGTCTCCAGGGTGTCCCGGTCGACGGATCCGACGTGGTGGTTGCCGCCCTCGGCGAGGGTCGGGAAGCCGTCACCGCCGGAGGCCAGGAACGAGTTGACGGCGACCCGGTAGGTGCGGTCCGCCTCCAGCGCCTCGCCGTTGATCTTCACGGTGTCGGCGACGATCCGGTCCTCGCCGGACCTGGTGAGGTCCAGGGTGTACGTCACGCCGTCCGAGACCTGAAGGATCTTCGGCACCTCCGCGTTGTCCCCGCCGACCTGCTCGCGCAGCACCTTCAGCAGCTGCTCACCGGTGAGGTCCACCAGGTCCACGGTGTTGGCGAACGGCTGCACCTCGAAGGCCTCGCCGTACGTCACCACTCCGTCGCCCTCGTCGCCGGACGCCTTGTGCACCAGGTCGGTGCGGATACCGCCCGGGTTCATCAGGGCCAGCTCCGCGCTGTCGTCCTCGGTCTTGGCGTACGCCAGCTGCGAGTCGGCGATCAGGTCGCCCAGCGGCGACTCGGGCGCGGTGCGGTCCTGGGTGATGTCCTCGGAGATGTGCCCGATCGGACGGTTGGCGATGGGCGCGGCCAGCTTGTCCCAGCTCTTGATGAGCCGGCTCAGGTCCTCGGCCCTGCTCTGCTCGCGGTCGACGACCTTGTTCACGCCCTCGACCGAAGTGCGCACGATGTCGCGGGTCTTGCGGTCGTACTCCATGTTCAGCTCGGTGAAGAGCCGGCCGTTGGAGGCCGCGGAGGTGACCATCCGGTCGTTGCCCTCCGGGTCGGGCACCGAGCAGACGTACGCCTCGTGGGTGTGGCCGGTGACCAGCGCGTCCACGCCGGCGTCGGTCTTCTTCGCGATGTCGACGATCGGCCCGCTGAGCCCGTCGCCGCCGGAGTCGCAGTCGTGGTTGTACGCGGGGGAGGAGGGGAATCCGCCCTCGTGCACCAGCGCGACGACCGCCTTGACGCCCTTGCGGCGCAGCTCCTCGGTGTACTTGCTGAGGGTCTCCGCCTCGTCGAGGAACTCCAGTCCCTTGATGCCGTCCGGCGCGACGATGCCCGCGGTGCCCTTGAGCGTCACCCCGATGAAGCCGACCTTGGCGCCCTTCATCTTGCGGACGGTGTACGGGCGCAGCAGCGGCTTCTTGGTCTTCTCGTCGACCACGTTGGCGGCGAGGAAGGGGAAGTCGGCACCGCCGAACTCGCTGCCGTCGTTGTAGCAGCCGTCCTCCTCGTGGCAGCCGCCGTTCTGCTTGCGCTTGAGCTCCTCGGCGCCCTCGTCGAACTCGTGGTTGCCCACTCCCGCGACGTCCAGCTTGAGCTTGTTGAGCGCCTCGATGGTCGGCTCGTCGTGGAAGATGCCCGACAGCATGGGGCTGGCGCCGACCATGTCACCCGCCGCCACCGTCACCGAACGGTCCTGCCCCTTGCGGGCCTTGCGCAGCGCGGTCGCCAGGTACTCCACCCCGCCGGCGTCGATCTGCTCGGTGGTGCCGTCCTCGTGCTCGTGCGTCACCTGCCCGCCGGAGCCCTCCGGCGGTTCGAGCGCGCCGTGGAAATCGTTGATGGCGAGCATCTGGAGGTCGACGGTGCGGCCGTGGCCCGGCTTGCCGCCGGAGGCCTCGTCGGAGCCGGCGTACGCGGGCAGGGCGGCGGCGCCCAGCGCGGCCACCGTCACGATGCCGGTCGCCGCGACGCCGATCCTGACTCTCCGCCGACGGTCGGTAGGAGTGGGCATGTCGTCTTTACCCCTTGTGGGAGTGGGAGTTGGGCAGCCCGGACCGTGGTCGGGCGGACCGAGCCTACGGTCAACGCGCGTAGCGCGTCAGGGGGCTCGCGGTAACCACTGGGTATCGGGACGGTGCGCCGTAGGCTCGTCTCCATGAGTGACGTTGTGGTGGTGGACCAGGTGTCCGAGAGCATCGTCGACGAGGCACTGGCCCTCATCGACGGGGCCGCGCGAGTCGACGGCCAGCCCGCCGTCTCCGAGCAGGGCAGGCTCCAGCTGCGGGGCGGGCCGAGGGAGGGCGTCTCGCACCATCTGCTGCGCTCGGGCGGACGACTCGTGGGGTACGGCCAGCTCGAGGACGCGGACCCGGTGGAGGCACCCGTGGGCGAGTTCGTCGTCCATCCCGAGCACCGCGGACAGGGCTTCGGCAGAGCGCTCGGCAAGGCGCTGCTGGAGAGTTCCGGACGCCGGCTGCGCATCTGGGCGCACGGCGGCCACGCCGCCGCCCGGCATCTGACGCAGACGCTCGGCCTCACTCTCTTCCGTGAACTGCGGCAGCTGCGGATGCCGTTGGACTCCGCTTCGCTCGCCGAACCGTCGTACCCCGAGGACGTCACCGTCCGCACCTTCGTGCCCGGCAAGGACGACGCCGCATGGCTCGCCGCCAACGCCGCCGCCTTCGCCCACCACCCCGAGCAGGGCTCGCTGGGCCGGCGCGATCTGGACGCCCGCAAGGAGGAGCCCTGGTTCGATCCGGCCGGTTTCTTCCTCGCCGAGCGCCGGGGGGAGATCGTCGGCTTCCACTGGACCAAGGAACACGCGGCCGAGGGGCTCGGCGAGGTCTACGTGGTCGGCGTGGTGCCGGGCGCACAGGGCGGCGGCCTCGGCCGGGCGCTGACCCTGAGCGGACTGCGGCACCTCGCCGCGCGCGGACTGCCGACCGCCATGCTCTACGTCGACGCGGACAACGCCGCGGCGGTGAGAGTGTACGAGCGGCTCGGGTTCCGCACCCACGAGGTGGACCTGATGTACCGCACCGAGAGCTGACCCCGCCCCGGCGCACCGCCGCTCGTACGCACCGCCGCTCGTACGCACACGCGGGCCCGCTCGTACGCACACGCGGGCCCGCGGTGCGCGCCGCCGGCCGCCCGCCCGCACCGCGTACCCCGGCCGCCCGAGCGGCCCCGCGCGCATCCCCTGACGGCCATGTCGACGTAACCACCGATTCAGACTCGGTTGCGACCATCACGGAATGCAGCCGTCCGACGCCTCCCGCGCCGAGCTCTCCCCCGTTCCCGCGGGGGAGGCCGGTTCGCGGCGCGCGCGGAAGAATGGCGGTATGAGCCAGCAGCCCGCACAGCCCTCAGCGCCGGACCCGTCCGAGAAGCAGGCCGAGAGCGGTCGGAGCCGGACGGGCACGCCCTCGCCCGCTGATACGGACGGCGTCCGGCCCGTCGAGGTGCCCGGAGGTGATCGCAGGGGTCAGCCCTCGGTCGGTTCGATCGCCGCGGCCCGACCGAGGACGGTGGCCGCCGAACCCGAGCTGGTCGCCGACCTGGACGCGGGACTGGACTCCGACCCCGACAGCTACACCGGCGAGGGCGACGACCAGCTTCCGGCGGGCCGCTTCCTGGACCGCGAACGCAGCTGGCTCGCCTTCAACGAGCGGGTTCTGGAGCTGGCCGAGGACCCCGCCACACCGCTGCTCGAACGAGCGAACTTCCTGGCCATCTTCGCCAGCAACCTCGACGAGTTCTTCATGGTCCGCGTCGCCGGACTCAAGCGCAGGATCGCCACCGGTGTCGCCACCCGGTCCGCCTCCGGGCTCCAGCCGCGCGAGGTGCTGGAGCTGATCTGGACCCGCTCCCGCGAACTGATGGCCCGGCACGCCGCCTGCTACCAGCAGGACGTCGCCCCCGCGCTCGGCGAGGAGGGCATCCACCTGATCCGCTGGGACGACCTCACGGAGAAGGAGCAGGCCCGCCTGTTCACCCTCTTCCGCCAGCGCATCTACCCGGTGCTCACCCCGCTGGCGGTCGACCCGGCGCACCCCTTCCCCTACATCTCCGGGCTCTCGCTGAACCTCGCCGTCGTCGTCCGCAATCCGCTCAGCGGCCACCAGCACTTCGCCCGGGTCAAGGTGCCGCCGCTGCTCTCCCGCTTCCTGGAGGCCTCCCCGCAGCGGTACGTGCCGCTGGAGGACGTGATCGCGGCGCATCTGGAAGAGCTCTTCCCCGGCATGGAGATGCTGGCGCACCACATGTTCCGGGTCACCCGCAACGAGGACCTCGAAGTCGAGGAGGACGACGCGGAGAACCTGCTCCAGGCACTGGAGAAGGAGCTGATGCGCCGCCGCTTCGGGCCGCCGGTGCGCCTGGAGGTCGAGGAGACCATCGACCCGTACGTACTCGACCTGCTGGTGCGGGAGTTGAAGATCTCCGAGGCGGAGGTCTATCCGCTGCCCGGGCCGCTGGACCTCACCGGCCTCTCGGGCATCGTCCGAGCCATCGAGCTGCCGGAGCTCAGGTACCCGCGGTTCATCGCCGGCACCCACCGCGATCTGGCCGAGGTCGAGTCGGCCTCGGCGCCCGACATCTTCGCGGCGCTGCGGGAGCGCGACGTGCTCCTCCACCACCCCTACGACTCCTTCTCCACCTCCGTGCAGACCTTCCTGGAGCAGGCGGCGGCCGATCCCGACGTGCTCGCCATCAAGCAGACCCTCTACCGCACCTCCGGCGACTCCCCGATCGTCGACGCCCTCATAGACGCCGCCGAGTCCGGCAAACAGGTCCTCGTACTGGTGGAGATCAAGGCGCGTTTCGACGAGCAGGCCAACATCAAGTGGGCCCGCAAGCTGGAGGAGTCCGGCTGCCACGTGGTGTACGGAATCGTGGGGCTGAAGACGCACTGCAAGCTCTCCCTGGTGGTCCGCCAGGAGGGCGAGGGGCTGCGCCGTTACGCCCACGTCGGTACCGGCAACTACCACCCCAAGACCGCCCGGCTCTACGAGGACCTGGGGCTGCTCACCGCCGACCAGCAGGTCGGCGCCGACCTCTCCGACCTGTTCAACCGGCTCTCCGGCTACAGCCGCCGCGAGACCTACCGCAGGCTGCTCGTCGCCCCGACCTCGCTGCGCGACGGGCTGGTGACCCGTATCCACAAGGAGATCACCCACCACCAGGCCGGCCACCCGGCGTACATCCGCCTCAAGGTCAACTCGATCGTCGACGAGACCGTGGTGGACGCGCTCTACCGCGCCTCGCAGGCAGGCGTCCCGATCGACATCTGGGTGCGCGGCATCTGCGCGGTACGGCCCCAACTCCCGGGCCTGAGCGAGAACATCAGGGTGCGCAGCATCCTCGGCCGCTTCCTGGAGCACTCCCGGATATTCGCCTTCGGCGGGGGCGGCGACCCGGAGATCTGGATCGGCAGCGCCGATCTGATGCACCGCAATCTCGACCGCAGGATCGAAGCGCTGGTCCGGGTCACCGACCCCGGGCACCGCGCCGCAATCGACCGGCTGCTGGAAACCGGCGTCGCCGACTCCACCGCCTCCTGGCACCTGGGCCCGGACGGCGACTGGACCAGGCACGCCCACGACGCCGAGGGCCGGCCGCTTCAGAACGTCCAGGAAATGCTCATCGACGCCCGGAGGCGCCGACGTGGTCCCACGACATGACCTGACGGACCAGCGGCGGGCGGCGCGCGCCCCCGCCGCCACCGGACAGCGCCCGACAGGTCCACCGGCGGCCCCACCGCTCCAACGGGCGGGCGCCGATCCCGCCGCGGATGTCCGGCCGACCCGGGAGGCCCAGCCGACCCGGGAGGTGCTCGCCGGGTACCTGCACGAGCGGGCGGGCGAGTTGCTGCGCGGGCTGCGCGCGCACGACGAGGCGGCGGGCAGCGCCGAGACCGCGGCGGAGGCCGCCGAGGCGGTACGGCTGCTGCGCCGCTCCGCCCGCAGGATCTGCGGCACCCTCCAGACCTTCCGGCCGCTGCTGGACACCGGTTGGTCCGACCGCGTCGGCGCCGAACTGCGCTGGCTCGCGGAGGTGTTGGCCAAGGAGCACGAGTACGCCGCCCGGCTGGACCGGTTGCTCACGGCCCTCCACCGGCTCTCCGCGCCGGCCGCCGGACCGGACGGCGAGAGCGCGGGTTCCGTCGAGGCGCGTACGGGCCGCCCGGGCGTCGGCGCCGCGAAGGCCGGCGCGCTGCTGGAGCGCCAACTCACCCTCGCCCGTACCCGCGCCCACTCCGCCGCGCTGCGGGCCCTCGGCTCGGGCCGCTTCCACGCGGTCGCCGACGAGATCGCCGTACTCGCCTCGGAGGCCCCGCTGGACGAGCAGTCCGCCGACCGGCCGGCCGCGCTGACCCTGCGACCGCTCGCCGAACTCACCCACCGCCGTTTCGCGGAGGCCGTGGACGCCCTGCCGCACGGCCCGGAAGCCCTCGCGCACACCCTCACCGGAACCGAGGGCCGTCACGACGCCGGCTGGCACCACGTACGGCACCTCGCGCGCCAGACCCGTTACGCGCTGGAAGTGCTGGAGGGCCCCCGGCCGACGGCCCCCGGACCGGGCGCGGACACCGGTTCCACGACTCCGCTGCACGCCGCGCTCGTACTCGTCGGCCGGCACCTCACCCGGCACCGGGACGCCGCCGAGGCCGCCGCCGCCGCCTCGGCGGCCGGGCGCACCCCGCGGATCGCCCCGGCGACCGCGTACGCGCTCGGTGTGCTCCACGCCGACCAGCGGCACGAGGTGGAAGCGGCCAGACTGGCCTTCTGCCGCACCTGGCCGCCCGCCGGCGACCGGTGAACCGTCGGAGGCGTCCGGCGGTTCGCGGGCCGGTGCCGGCGGCAGCCGTACGGGCCCGAGGGGCGTGTGGTGCGGCTGCCGGGGCGCGGTCGGGCCGCTCCGCGGGCGGGCCGCCGACGTGAGAGAGGGAGGTGCAGCCCATGCCGGAACGGGCCGAGATCTCACCGACGCCTTCCGCGAGTTCGATGCCTGCCGCCGGGCCGTCGTCTTCCGCTGAAACGGCGTCTTCCGCGGCACCAGCGGTCGAGCGCGCCGCCGGGCTCGTACGTGCCGCCGGCTGTGTGCTGTGGCGTCGCACCGCGGGCGGGGGAGTGGAGATCGCCCTCGTCCACCGGTCCAGGTGGGACGACTGGTCGCACCCGAAGGGCAAGCTCGAACGCGGCGAGCGACCGCGGGACGCGGCGATCCGCGAGGTGCGCGAGGAGACCGGCATGGTCTGCGTTCCGGGCGCCGCCCTCACCACCGTCCGCTACCCGTCGGGCGGTGGGCGCAAGCAGGTCGACTACTGGGCGGCCGAGGCCCGGTCAGGCCACTTCGAACCCAACGACGAGGTGGACGCGGTGAGTTGGCTCGCGCCGGACGCCGCCCGCGCACTGCTCACCCGCGCCCGCGACGCGGACGTGCTCGCCGAGGCCCTCACGACAATCCCTCAGGTCAGGCCACTTCGAACCCAACGACGAGGTGGACGCGGTGAGTTGGCTCGCGCCGGACGCCGCCCGCGAGGCCGAACCGACCGACCGCCCTCGCCCCGACCGTTCGCGGCCCCGCGACTCCAACCCTCCACCCGCTCGCGAGGCTGGCTGTCCGCGACCCGGCCCTCTGCCCGTCCGCGACACCCAACCCGCCCGCGGTGCGACGCCACAGCACACAGCCGGCGGCACGTACGAGCCCGGCGGCGCGCTCGGCGCCCGCCAGCGGTGGCTGCGCGCGGTCGGCGAGCTGGCCCGGACCTGGCCGATCACCGACCGTCCGAACAGATGGCGCCAGGGCGAGGCCACCGTCCGCTGGGACGCACTGTCCCCCCGCACCCCCGGCGACTGACCGCCGGGCGGTCGGGCCGGCCACCCCCGAGCACCCGGCGGTCAGTCGCCGGGGGTGCGGGGGGACAGTGCGTCCCAGCGGACGGTGGCCTCGCCCTGGCGCCATCTGTTCGGACGGTCGGTGATCGGCCAGGTCCGGGCCAGCTCGCCGACCGCGCGCAGCCACCGCTGGCGGGCGCCGAGCGCGCCGTACGGGGCGGCGGCCAGCCAGGCGCGGTCGAAGTCCCGCAGGAAGGCGTGCACCGGTTCGCCGGGCACGTTGCGGTGGATGAGCGCCTTGGGGAGGCGTTCGGCCAGGTCGGAGGGGCGGTCCAGTTCGGCGAGGCGCGCGGCGAAGGTCACGGTGCGCGGCCCGGACCGGTCAAGCGCGACCCACACGTGCCGGCGGCCGATCTCGTCGCAGGTGCCCTCGACCAGCAGACCGCCGGGTGCGAGGCGGTCGCACAGCCGCCGCCACACCGGCCCGACCTGTTCCTCGTCGTACTGCCGCAACACGTTCGCCGCTCTGATGAGGGCGGGTGCGCCGGCGACCGGCACCTCGAAGCCTCCGCGCACGAAGTCCAGCCCCCGGCCCGCGTACGGCTGCGCGGCGGCGACGCGCGCCGGATCGATCTCCACACCGACCACCCGCACGTCCGCGCGCACCCGCCGGAGCCGGTCGCGCAGCTCGACAGCGGTCCAGGGGGCGGCGCCGTACCCGAGGTCGACGGCCACCGGCGGCGCGGCGGCGCGCAGCAGGGCCGGGCCGTGCACGGCGGCGATCCAGCGGTCCATCCGCCGCAGCCGGTTGGGGTTGGTGGTGCCCCGGGTCGCCGTCCCCTCGGGACGTCCCGCCCGCCCGTCCCGCCGTACCGTCACCCGGCCAGCGTACGGCGCGCCCGTCGGCCCGGGTGTACCGCTGGCCGCGGTCGGACGGGCGGTACGCGCCCGGCCCGGACTCCGGTGGGGCCGCTCTGCCCGACCGGGTGATGGTCACGATTCGATAACGCGATGGCTGTATCGGGAAGATTGCCGGCGTGTGGCGTGTTGGTCGGGTCGGAGAAAGGGGAGGTGCCGGGCTTGAGCTCGTATGCAGCGCGGATCGGCCGTCACTTCGGTCTGCCCAGCAGGGTGCGCCGGATAGCGATGCTCAGTGTCCACACCTCGCCGCTGCACCAGCCGGGCACCGGCGATGCCGGCGGTATGAACGTCTACATCGTCGAGCTGGCGCGGCAGCTGGCCGCCGTGGGCACCGAGGTGGAGATCTTCACCCGGGCGACCACCGGCGCGCTCCCGCCCACCGTGGAGCTCGCGCCCGGAGTGCTCGTGCGCCATGTGGACGCCGGCCCGTACGAAGGGCTGGCCAAGGAGGAGCTGCCCGCCCAGCTCTGCGCCTTCACCCACGGAGTGATGCAGGCGTGGGCCGGCCACCGCCCCGGCCACTACGACCTGGTGCACTCCCACTACTGGCTTTCCGGCCACGTCGGCTGGCTGGCCGCGCAGCGCTGGGGCGTGCCGCTGGTGCACGCCATGCACACGATGGCGAAGGTGAAGAACGCCGCGCTCGCCGCCGGTGACCGCCCGGAGCCCGCGGCACGGGTCATCGGCGAGACGCAGATCGTCGACGCCGCCGACCGGCTGATCGCCAACACGGCCGAGGAAGCGGCCCAGTTGGTCCACCACTACGACGCCGACCCGGCGCTCACCGCCGTCGTCCACCCGGGCGTGAACCTCGACCGCTTCCGTCCCGCCGACGGCACCGCCGCCGCCCGCGCCCGCCTGGGACTTCCGCAGGACGCCCTGATCCCGCTGTTCGCCGGTCGTATCCAGCCGTTGAAGGCCCCCGACGTGCTGCTGCACGCGGTGCGCATCCTGCTCGACGAGCGGCCCGCGCTCCGTGAGCGTCTGGTGGTGCCCGTGGTCGGCGGCCCCTCCGGTTCGGGGCTGGCGAAGCCCGAGGAGCTGCACAAGCTCGCCGCCCGGCTCGGCATCTGCGATGTGGTGCGCTTCCGGCCGCCGGTGGGCCAGGAGGAGTTGGCCGACTGGTACCGCGCGGCGAGCGTGTTGGTGATGCCCTCCTACAGCGAGTCGTTCGGCCTGGTCGCGATAGAGGCGCAGGCGGCCGGCACTCCGGTGATCGCCGCGGAGGTCGGCGGGCTGCCCGTCGCGGTGCGGCAGGGCGAGAGCGGCTTCCTGATATCCGGCCACGACCCGGCCGACTACGCGCGGGCGCTCCGGCGCTTCGACGACCACCCCGAGCTGGCAGCACGGATGGGCGTCGCCGCCGCGCTGCACGCCCGCGGCTTCGGCTGGGACGCCGCGGCACGCCGCACCCTCGACGTGTACGCCGACGTCATCGCCGAGCGGGGCGGTCACCTACGATCGGTACATGTCTGAGGTATCCGAGCAGACCCCACTTGCCAAGGCGTCCGCTGTCATCGAGGAGACGCTGAACGACTCCGAGCTGGACTGGGAGACCCCGTCGCCCGGGAACTACGTCGCGAAGCTGCCCGGCACCCGCAAGCTCTCCACCACCTGCTCCCTGATCGTGGGCCGGCACTCCCTGTCGGTGAACGCCTTCGTGATCCGGCGCCCCGACGAGAACCACGCGGCTGTCCACCGCTGGCTCCTGGAGCACAACACCCGGCTGTACGGCGTGAGTTACGCCATCGACAAGCTCGGCGACATCTACCTCGTCGGGCGGCTGCCGCTCCCGGCGGTCACCGCCGAGGAGATCGACCGCATCCTGGGCACGGTGCTGGAGAACGCGGACGCCCCCTTCAACACACTCCTCGAGCTCGGCTTCGCATCGGCGATCCGCAAGGAGTACGAGTGGCGGATCTCGCGCGGCGAGTCCACCCGCAACCTGGACGCCTTCTCCCACCTGACGCAGCCGGAGAGCTGACCTGCCCGCCGGGCTCGTGCGGCCCAGGGGCGACTTGCCGCCCGGCCCGCGTGCCGCCCGGCCCGCGTGACGCCGGCGCCGTGACGCCCGGCCCGCGTGACGCCGGCGCCGCGGGACGAGCGGCTTGCGCGACGCCTGGGTCCGCGTGATCCGGGCCCGTGAGGACCGGCTGGGCGACGCAGGGCCCGCGGAACTGCCGGTCGTCCCCCGACCGTCCCGCACAGAGACGACCGGATCGGAGCGCCGATCGTCCCGCGCAGAGACGACAGGGCGGGTCGTCCCGCGCGGAGGTGACGGCACTGTCCGGCTTGCGGGCAGAGGCGGCCGGGATCCGTCGGGTCTGCACTGCGAGTGCCCGTGCCCGTGCCGCGGCGTTGAGCGCCGTGCCCGTGCCTGTGCCGGACTCGCGCGGTCAGCGGAAGTCGGCTTCCGCGTACTCCGCCGCCGCGCCGTTCGCGGTCGCCTCGCGCAGCTCCACCCGGCGAATCTTGCCGCTGACCGTCTTCGGCAGCGGCGCGAACTCCAGCCGCCGTACCCGCTTGTAGGGCGCGAGCCGCTCCCGGGAGTGCGCGAAGATCGCTCTCGCCGCCTCGGGCCCCGGCTGCCAGCCGTCGGCGAGCACGACGTACGCCTTGGGCACCGACAGCCGCAGCGGGTCGGGCGCGGGCACGACCGCCGCCTCGGCCACCGCCTCGTGCTCCAGCAGGGCGCTCTCCAGCTCGAACGGTGAGATCTTGTAGTCGGAGGACTTGAAGACGTCGTCGGCTCTTCCGACGTAGGTCAGATAGCCCTCGGCGTCGCGGGAGGCGATGTCGCCGGTGTGGTAGTAGCCGTCGTGCATCGACTCCTCGGTGCGGGCCGGTTCGCCGTGGTAGCCGGTCATCAGGCCGAGCGGGCGCTGGGCGAGATCGAGGCAGATCTCGCCCTCCTCCACCCCGGCCTTGCCGCTGACCGGGTCGACGAGCTCGACGGCGTATCCCGGCACCGGCCGCCCCATCGATCCGCTCTTGAGCGGCTGCGCGGGGCAGTTGGCGACCTGGAGCGTCGTCTCGGTCTGGCCGAACCCGTCCCGGACGGTCACTCCCCAGGCGTCCCGGACGGTCTCGATGACCTCCGGGTTCAGCGGCTCGCCCGCCGCGATCGCCTCGCGCGGCGGTTTGCGCAGCCGGCCGAGGTCGGACTGGATCAGCATGCGCCAGACCGTCGGCGGCGCGCAGAAGGTGGTGACACCGCAGCGGTCCATCTGCGCCATCAGGGCGGCGGGTACGAAGCGGTGGTAGTTGTACACGAAGATCGTCGCCTCGGCGTTCCACGGGGCGAAGAAGCTCGACCACGCGTGCTTCGCCCAGCCCGGCGAGGAGATGTTCAGGTGGGTGTCGCCCGGCTGGAGGCCGAGCCCGTACATCGTGCTCAGATGCCCGATCGGGTACGAGACGTGGGTGTGCTCGACGAGCTTGGGGCGTGCGGTGGTGCCGGAGGTGAAGTAGAGCAGCAGGGTGTCGTCGGCCAGGGTCGGGCCTTCCGGGGCGAAGTCGGTGGGCGCCGCGTAGGAGTTGGCGTAGTTGACCCAGCCGGGCCGGGCGCCGCCGACCACGATGCGCTGGTAACTGCCCTGTACCTCGTCGAACTTGACGGTGTCCGCGGCGCGCACCACCACGTGCCGCACCTCGCCGCGCTGCACCCGGTCGGTGAGGTCGGGGGCGCCGAGCAGCGGAGTACAGGGGATCAGCACGGCTCGCAGCTTGATCGCGGCGAGCATCGTCTCCCAGAGCTCCAGCTGGTTGCCCAGCATGACGAGCACGCGGTCGCCCGGTCCCACTCCCCGCCCGCGCAGCCAGTTCGCGACCTGGTCGGAGCGGGCGGACATCGCTGCGAAGCTGATCCGGGTCTCGGCGCCGTCCTCCTCGACGAGGTGCAGCGCCGTGCGCGCGTTTCCCTCGGCGATCCGGTCGAACCAGTCCAGTGCCCAGTTGAAGTGCGCGGGGCGGGGCCAGGCGAACTCCTCGGCGGCCCTCGCGCTGTCCTCACGATGCCGGAGCAGGAAGTCCCGCGCCTCGCGGAACTCCGCCGTCACACCGCTGTTGACACTGCTGCTGACAGTCATGGACACACCCTCACATCGTCGTGAGCAAGCCCGATGACGCCACCCCATCACAGTGAGTGTCCGACCGGAACCCCTCGTACGAAGGGCCGGGAGAGGACGCAGGCTGACGTCCGGAAACGGATTTCCGTTCGGGGTGTTGCCGCTGTCGGGCCCCTCTTCGAGCGGCCGGGAGCTGTGGACCGGACGGCGGACGGCGACTCGGTGGGCGGCGGGCGGCGGCTGCGGAGGGCGGACCGCCCGTCTGTGGACAACGACCGCTCAGCGGCGGGAAGTCGGGCGCGTGTGGTCAAGGGTTGACCACAGCGTGTGGACGGTTCGGGCGCTTGCCGCACAGGCGTCGGGGCCTGTGGTCAGTTCTTGACCACAGGCCCCGATCAGCCGTTCACAGAAGCCGGTTCACCGGCCCCGGCGTCCGCTCGCCTCAGGCCAGCAGCCGCTTCCAGTCCGTGCTGCCGAGCGCCTCCCGGCCGCTGAGCGTGTGCTTCGAACCGGCACGGCGCATCGTGTCCACCGCCGCGGCCACGTCCTTGTTGTCGCCGGGCGCGACCTTCGGAGTGATCAACGGCCAGATGTCCGAGCCGAGGTAACCCGTCTCGTCGGTCGTGGAGTGGTACGCCGCGGAGCAGGTGTGCTGCTCAATGCTGTGCGTCTCGGTCAGCCGTACGACCGCCCGCTTGGTCGCCGCGTCGAAGACACCGGTGGTCCCGACGTCGTTGAACCCCTTGGCACGCAGCAGGTGCTGGGCCGCGCGCACCTGGGCGTTGACGGCGTCCGGGCGCAGCAGCGGCCAGACGTCGGGGGCGGTCACCCGTGCCACGCCGATCGCACCCGCGACGGCGTCGCGCAGCTCCTGGAGCCTGCCGTAGAGGACGGTGCCCGGGCACTCGGTGGAGTTGAAGTCGCGGTGGCCCATGATGTCGCTGACCGGGCGGCTGTAGCGCACGGCGATCCAGGCGACCAGGTCGACCAGCGAGTCCCAGAGCGCCTGCGGCACGTCGACGTCGACGTAGATGCCCTCGTTCTCGATGCCGATCACATCGCTGTTGTGGCCGCCGACGTTGGCGCCCACCACGTGCTTGTTGCCGGCCCGCACCGAATCGAGGCTGTGGTGGCGGCCTTCCAGGATGTGGCCGCCGCGGCTGTTGGTGAACTGCTGGCCGCTGTCGCCCCAACCTCTGCCGTCCATGTGGAAGTTCTGGATGTCGCGGCAGATCTTCTTCGCGTGCTCCAGCGAGTAGTCCTCGCTGTTGCCGGGCTCCGCGGTGTGGTGGACGACGATCTGGAGCGGCGTCCGGTCCAGGATGTCGATCTGGCCGTTCGGCGGCCGTGCGCCCCACTCGGCGGTGCTGTGGATGCGCGGCTCGGGTGCCGCCTTGGCGCCCGCCGCCTTCCTCGCCGGCGTCGGCGCCTTGTCGGACTGGCCTGCCGAGGCGAGGTGCGGGATGCCGAGGCCGACACCGGCGGCGGCGGTGGCGCCGATGCCGCCGCGGATCAGGGCTCTGCGGTTGAAGCCTGAGCTCATGGAGGTCTCCCTGAGAGGTGGGGGGGAATTCCGGGGACGGGGGTCCGGACCGGGACGGTTCCGGAGG
>NZ_JAELVF020000001.1:2653247-2678759 GCF_018101125.2 Streptomyces tardus
GTTCCGGAGGTGGGAATGCGGGCCGGGTACGGGGCGCGGTGTCAACCGTCCGTGTGGGGCGGGCTGTCGACCACCGGCCGCGGGTCCGGCGGACTCGGACTCAGGGCGTGCAGGGGAGCGGAACGCCGCGGTCGCCGAGGTAGGGAACGGGGTCCTCGCCGAAGCCGAACCCGCCGTCGAGGTGCACCTCGAAGTGCAGGTGCGGTCCGGTGGACTGGCCCTCGGAGCCCATGGAGGCGATGTGCTGCCCCGCCTGCACCTGGTCGCCGACCTGTACGAAGCGCTCGTACATGTGCCCGTACTCGGTGACCGCACCGTCGGGGTGCAGGATGCGGATCCACTGGCCGTAGCCGGACGCCTCGCCGGAGTGGGTGACCTCTCCGGGGCCCGCCGCGTGCAGCGGGGTGCCGAGCTCGTTGGCGATGTCGACACCGTCGTGGCCGCTGTGGTGGCCCTGGCTGATGACACCGGCCGCGGGGCAGGCGGCGACGAAGGCGGCGGGTTCGGCGGCCGAGGCGGGACCAGCGGCCGTCAGTGTGAGTGCCGCACAACCGGCCGCGACACCGGCAGCGAGAACTCGGCGTCGGACACTGTTGCCTCGGAGCACTCTGGGGAAGTGCATTCGGCTCTCCCATTTCTTCGGCGTTGTGTCACATTCGCGCGGTATTTCGTTGCGATGCGCCGTGTGGGGGTGCGCCGATTCTGTCGACGCCGGCGAGGTGCGTACGAGCCGCGCACCAGTCAGCGAAGCAGTGAGCCATGTACGCGACAACCCTGCAAGGACAAATGTCCCCGATTTCTTGGCGCACTGAAACAAAGCAGCCCGGCTATTAGCCGCGTAGCAGAGCGAATCGGGCCGGTTCTCCGTTGGTTGAACCACTGATGGAGGTAAAGACCGGTGCGCGGGGGCCCCTTGGTGCGTACGGGCGGCGAAAAGCGCCGGCGCGAGGGGAATTGAGGGGAATACGCGCGAGTGCCAAGGATACGCGGGGGTCAGCATGTCCTGCGGCGGCGGTGCGGAGTTGACCGCGCAGTGGAGGTAGTCCGGCTCGGTGCCTCGTGGCGCTGCTCGTCCTCGAAGTTGACCGTCGCCGCGACCGCGCCGTCCGGCAAGCCGTGCCCGCGTAGATCGGGCCCCGAGCCGGGTCCGGCGATCGGGCCCCGCGCTGATTCCCGGGGAGGGGTCGCACGGAAGACGACGGCCTCCTCCGGGGCGCCTGCCGCGCCCGGAGGAGGCCGTCGAACCGCCCGTGTGAGTGCGTCAGTTGACGTCGCTCGGCGCCGGGCCGGTGCGCTCGTCCCGGTTGAGGGCGGCGATGAGCGCCATCTCGTCGGGGGAGAGCTGGAAGTCGAAGATCTCGAAGTTGTCCCGCATCCGGCTCGGGGTGGTCGTCTTCGGGAAGACGATGTCCCCGCGCTGGACGTGCCAGCGCAGCGTGACCTGGGCGGGGGAGCGCCCGTGCTCCTCGGCGATGCCGGCGATCGCCGGATCGTCGAGCGAACGGCCCTGCGCGATGGGCGACCATGCCTCGGTGGCGATGCCGTGCTTCTCGTTGAACTCGCGCACCGTCTGCTGGGTCAGGTACGGGTTCACCTCGATCTGGTTGACGGCCGGGACGGTGTCGCTGCTGTCCATCAGTCGTTCCAGATGGTCGGGTTCGAAGTTGGACACGCCGATCGCGCGGACCCGCCCGCTGCGGTGCATGGCCTCCACGGCCCGCCAGGTCTCGGTGTAGGTGACCGGGGAGTCGGCCATCGGCCAGTGGATGAGGAAGAGGTCCAGATGGCCGATGTCCAGGTCGGCGAGAGTCCGGTCGAAGGCGCGCATGGCGTCGTCGTAGGCGTGGGCGTCGTTGGCCAGCTTGCTGGTGACGAAGACGTCCTCGCGGGGCAGCCCGCTGGCGCGCACGGCCTCGCCGACGCCCCGCTCGTTGCCGTAGAGCTGCGCGGTGTCGATGTGCCGGTAGCCGATCCGCAGCGCTTCCCCCACGACGTCCCCGGTCCTGTCCGGCTCGATCTGGAAGGTGCCGAAGCCGAGTTGGGGGATCTCGACGCCGTTGTTGAGGGTGACGTTCGGTGGAGGAGTCGCTGCTTCGGTCACGTCGGGCTTCCTTCGGGTGAGAGCGCCAGCGGGTCGGTGCCGGAGTGGGGCGTGGGTCCGCCGGTACGGGTGCCCGTGCCCGATGTCCGCTCCCCGCAGCGTAGGGCGCCTCCGTCGGGAACGTCCAACACCGCCCGCAGCCCTGTCTCACCAGGTGCGCCCGGCCGACGGCCGACCGCCCCGGCCTGCGAGGATCGCCGCATGCGAAGCGGCGACACCGGTACGGGTGAACGGGGAGAGCGGTACGTTGACGGCGGTCCGCGGTACGCCGGGACGGCGGCGCGATGAACGGCCTGCTCACCGGCTTCGCCACGATCGGTTCGATCGTCGCGCTCGGGCTGCTGCTGGCACACGTCCGCGTGCTGGACGAGAGCGCACAACACATCCTCTCCCGCCTCGCCTTCTACGTCGCGAGCCCCGCCCTGCTGGTCACGGTGCTGGCCGACACCGACATCTCGGACGTTCTCTCCTCGCCACTGCTGGCCTCCATCGGGAGCGTGCTGGTGGTCGGGGTGGCGCAGATCCTGCTGGCCCGGCTGGTGTGGAAGCGGAACGCGGCCGATACGACGATCGGCGCGTTCTCCGCCGCGTACGTGAACGCGGGCAACCTCGGGCTGCCGATCGCCGGTTACGTGCTCGGCGACGCCGCCCTCATCGCGCCGATGCTGCTCATCCAGCTGCTGCTGATGCAGCCGCTGGGCCTGACGGTGCTGGACATCGCCACCAGTGAGGGGCCGCACTCCTGGCGGACGATCGTGCGCCGGCCGCTGACCAACCCGCTGCTGATCGGTTCGGCGATCGGCGTGCTGCTCTCGGTGCTGGACCTGAGCCTCCCGGCCCCGGTCCAGGACCCGTTGGAGCTGGTGGCGGGCATGGCGATCCCGGCGATGCTGATCGCGTACGGGATATCGCTGCGGTTGGGCCCGCTGCCCGGGCGCGGCACCCACGCGCCCGAGGTGGCGGTCATCGTGCTGCTGAAGGTCGTGGTGCAGCCACTCGTCGCCTTCCTGCTGGCACGCTACGTTCTCGACCTCGACCAGGCCGGCGTACTGGCGGTGACGGTGATCGCGGCGCTGCCGACCGCGCAGAACATCTTCGTGCACGCCAGCCGCTACGGCACCGGGGTGCTGTTGGCGCGGGACTCCATCTTTGTCTCGACGATCCTGTCCGTGCCTGCGCTGCTGGTGATCGCGGCTGTGCTTGTCTGAGTGGCGCGCCGTGCTCCGCCCGTGCCGTCGGCCGGCCCCGGTGCCCCGTTGCCACTCCAGTGTTTTCTGCACCCATGGTTGACGTGTACACGTCGTTACCCGCACCGTCGTAGAGGTCAACGCGCGTAAACCGTCCGCAGGTTGCGCCGTCGGCCCCGAGTGGAAAACGGAGGAGACATGTCACGACGCACCGTGCGCAACCCCTCGCTGAGGAAGCGAGTGGTCATCCCGGTCCTCGGCGGTCTGGCCGCCACCGCGCTGGTCGCCACCGGAAACCTGGCCGGCGCAGCCCCCGCCGAAACCGGTTCCGAGCGCGGGCCCCTGTCCGCCGCCTTCACCGACGCGGCGGACAGGTACGACGTACCGCGCGATCTGCTGGTCGCGGTCGGCTACGGCGAGACTCGGCTCAACGACCACGCCGGCAAGCCCAGCCACGCGAACGGCTACGGCGTCATGCACCTGGTCAGCAACCCCGGCCACGCCACGCTGAAGGAGGCCGCCGACCTCACAGGCGAGCCGCTCGCCGACCTCCGGGGCGAGAGCGAGGCGAACATCCTCGGTGCCGCCGCCGTCCTGCGCGACTACGCCGACACCCAGGGCCTGAAGGCCGAGGAGCGCGACGGCGTCCACAACTGGTACACCTCCGTGGCCCGTTACGGCGGTGCGGAGGACGACTCGACGGCGCGTCTCTACGCGGACACCGTCTACGAGCTGCTCTCCGACGGCATCGCCGCGGACGTCCAGGGCGGCGAGAAGGTCACCGTCACCCCGCGCGAGGTCAGCCCCGAACGCGGTGAACTGGCCGACGTCCGGCCGCACGGCGTGGGTGCCGCGAGCGAGGACTACCCGCCGGCCGCCTGGGTCCCGGCCAACGCCGGCAACTACACCAAGGGCCGTACGGCCGCGATCTCCACGGTCGTCGTCCACGTCACCCAGGGCTCGTACGCCGGCACCATCAGCTGGTTCCAGAACCCCGAGGCCCAGGTCAGCGCGCACTACGTGATCCGCTCCCAGGACGGAGAGGTCACCCAGATGGTGCGCGACGCCGACACCGGATGGCACGCGCGGGGCGGCAACCCGTACTCGATCGGCCTGGAGCACGAGGGCTTCGTCGACGACCCGGCGTGGTTCACCGACGCCATGTACCGGTCCTCGGCCGCGCTGACCAAGCACCTCGCGGACAAGCACGGCATCCCCAAGAACCGCGAGCACATCGTCGGCCACCACGAGGTGCCCGGCAACGACCACACCGATCCCGGACCCAACTGGGACTGGGACTTCTACATGAGCCTGGTCAACTCGTGACCCCGCTCTCCCCGGCGGACGCAAGGTCCTGCCACCCCTTCGGGCCGCACCCCCACGCACGCCCGAATCCGCAACGGGGCTGAGCCCCGCAGTTGCCCCCGCCGACACACGGGCGGGGGCAACTCGCGCACCGACGGCCGCAGTCGGCTGCGGGGCTGCCGCGCTGCTGCCGGCTGCCGAAACTTGCGGAAGCGTCTTGCCGCGGTTGCGCGGGGCGGTTCAGTCCCGGGGCAGGCCGAAGCTCAGCCCCGAGGGCTGGACCTCCACCGCGCGCACGCTCCACCGCTCCTCGCCGTCCTCGTCGAGGGGGTACTGGCAGCGGTGCTCGGTCTGGATGTTGAGCTCGACGAGCTCGGCGTCCGGGATCTCGCTGCACTGCACCCGGTCGACGCCGCGCCGGTTCTGCTGCTTGAAGAACTCGCCGCCGACGCCCTTGGCAGTCAGCAGACCCATCTGAGGCTTCGCCTGGTAAGTGAAGACGAAGCTGCCCGGCTCGTACCTGTCGCTGATGGTGACCTCCCAGGGGACCTTGAGGCCCTCGTAGGTCACGGTGCAGGTGGTGGTGGCGCCGGCTTTCATGGTGACGTCCCCGCCCGCGCAGGAGCCCGCCGTCCTGCCCTCGACCCCGGCCATGGCCAGCGTCTTCTCGCGCAGGTCGTGCACCACCCGCTCGGTCTCCGAGGCGTCCCGGGGCGGCTCGGGGTTGATCTTCGGGCGGTCCTCCAGCAACTCCTCCACCGGAGCGTCGATCTTGACCGGCAGCTCCTCGCTCTCGCCGCCGTCCGTCTGCGAGTCGTCGCCCTCGTCCACTCCGCCGGAGCCGGAAGCGGTGTTCCCGCCGGGCTCGGTGCCGTCCCCGGACCCGCTTCCTCCGCAGCCGACCGCCAGTACAGCGACAGCCACGGCGCCGACGAGTGTTCGAGTGATTCGCATGTGCGGGATCTTAATGGAACCGTAAAATCGTCGGCGTCCTCGTCGGGTGGCCCGCCGGCCTCAACTCCCGTCCGCGTGCGCCCCGCTGTCCCGGTCCCCCTCCGTCTCCCGGGGCGCCTCCCGGACGAAGTGGTCGAACTCGTCGTTGTGCACGCCGAGTACGAAGGCGCGCCACTTGGCCCTGGTCGTCGTCACGATCCGCTCGGGCTCGTCGCTCTGCCGGATGTGGATCAACCCGCCCTCACCCGCGGCGACTTCGAAGCACTCCTGCGAGGGGTCCCCGGAGGCGCGGATCCACTCCAGCGCGCCCGGTTCGGGTGGCGTCGTCATGAGCCCAGGCTACGGACGCACCACCGGCGCCCGCAGCCCGTCCGGCTCGCACGGCGCGTGCGTACGGCGCGTCCTGCGCGTGCGTCCTGCGCGTGCGGGCCGGGCCCGTCGTCAGAGCTTGCGGACGAGTGTCACGCCGTCGCGCACCGGCAGCATCGCGCAGCTGACCCGCTCGTCCGCCGCGATGGTGTCGTTGACGGCACGGATCGCCCGCACGGATTCGCTCTGGTCGCTCTCGTCCACGACGAGCCCGCCCTGAAGCACGTTGTCCAGCGCGATCAGCCCGCCGGGCCGGAGCCTGGTGACCAACTCCTCGTAGTACACCGGGTATCCGACCTTGTCCGCGTCGATGAACGCGAAGTCCACCGTCTCCTGGGCCGGCAGCGCGCGCAAGGTGTCGGCGGCCGGCGCGATCCGGAGGTCGATGCGCTCGTCGACACCGGCCCGCTCCCAGTAGCGGCGGGCGATCGAGGTCCACTCCTCGCTGACGTCGCAGGCGATCAGCCGGCCGCCCGGCGCCAGCCCCCGGGCGATCGCGATGGACGAGTAGCCGGTGAACGTGCCGACCTCGACGGCGAGTTGGGCGCCGGTGAGCTGAGTGAGCATGGTCAGCAGCGCGGCCTCGTCCTGGGAGACCTGCATCCGGGCGCTGTCCGGCAGCGCCCTCCTGGTCTCCTCGGCGAGGTCCCGCAGCAGCTCGTCGGCCGGGCTGCTGTGGTCGTTGAGGTAGTCGTCGAGAGCCGGGTTCACGATCTGCACGGCGTTGTGCTCCGTTCGGCGCGGGAAGTCCTCGGGTGTACGGACGGGCCGGACACAACCCCCGTGGCCCAAATGCCGCCGACGCACCAGAGGTGACAGAAGGTCAGCTATACGGCCATACCGTAGACGATGGTGAAGACGGTGCCGAGTGAACCGATGATGAACACACCCGCCAGGCCAGCGACGATCAGGCCCTTGCCCTGCTCGGCGCTGAAGGTGTCGCGCAGGGCCGTGGCGCCGATGCGCTGCTTGGCCGCGCCCCAGATCGCTATGCCCAGACAGATGAGGATGGCGATCGCCATCACCACCTCGATCATCACGCGCGCCTCGGTGCCGAGTGACCCGAACGGGCCCCAGTCGGGGGCGATTCCGCCGATGATGGTGTTGATGTCGCCTTCGTCAGCCGCCAGAAACATGTGAACTCACCGCCCCAGAAAGGTTCGTTGGGTGTCCGTCAGGTCCGGACGGCCGACCGGGGCCGACCGTGTCCGAGGCCCTCTCATATGAGTAACCCTTCTTGAATTCTGCCACGAGATGGGATGGTTGGGGGGTGCGGAAGATGTGGGTGGCGACCGGGGTCGGCTTCACGATGGTGCTCGGGTTCATGGCGCTGCTCGTGGTGGGCACGTACAGTGCCGCCACCCAACTGGGCGGAGGCGGCGGGAAGTCGGTCGCACTGGCGAAGAACTCCGTTCCCGCTCAGTACTCTTCGCTGGTCCAGAAGTGGGGAAACCTCTGTGACGCCATCAACCCGGCGCTGCTGGCAGCACAGTTGTACCAGGAGAGCGGCTGGAACCCGCGTGCCCAGTCGCCCGCCGAGGCGCAGGGCATAGCCCAGTTCATCCCGGGCACCTGGGCGGCGCACGGGATGGACGCCAACAAGGACGGCAAGGCCGACGTCTGGGACCCGGAGGACGCGATCCCCTCCGCGGCCTCCTACGACTGCAAGATCGCCGGATACGTGGATGACGTCCCCGGCGACAACACGGACAACATGCTGGCCGCCTACAACGCCGGCTCCTACGCGGTCATCAAGTACGGCGGCATACCGCCCTACAAGGAGACGCAGAACTACGTGAAGGTCATCCGCGAGGGCGAGAAGAGCTTCGCGGCACCGACCTCGCGGGTCGATCCCTCCAAGAAGGCAGCGGGCGCCATCGACTACGCGCAGGGGAAGTTGGGTACCCCGTACCTGTGGGGTGGCGAAGGAGGACCGGGCGACAACGGCCGCTTCGACTGCTCCGGGCTGACCAGGGCCGCGTACGCCGACGTCGGTGTCGAGATCCCCCGCGTCGCCAACGACCAGTGGAACACCGGGCCGCATCCCGCCCGCGACGAACTGCTCCCGGGCGACCTGGTCTTCTTCAGCCACGACCTGAAGGACAGTCGGCAGATCCATCACGTGGGCATCTACGTCGGCGGCGGCTATATGATCGACGCACCGTACACAGGAGCGGTCATCCGCTTCGATCCGATCGACACACCGGACTACTTCGGCGCCACCCGGCCAACTGCCGGTTGACGCGGGACAGTCCCGCTGCATGAGGGCAGCCGGCCGTGTGAGGACGTCACCCGGCCGGACTGGACAGCAGTGTCGACCGGACAATGTACGTGTCACCCTTCAGTAACATCCGGGTGATCTTCCGGCGGCGGCGGAACGTCGGACGAGGCCGTTCCGTTGCCAGTACGTGGCGCGGGACCACCGCCACGCTCAATCACGGGGGTCGGACGCGCGTACCGGCTGTACGCGTAACAAGGTGTGAAGGGCACGGGTCGTCACATGGCTGGTTGGGAAGACCCCGACGTCGACCTGCTGTACCGCGTCAACGGCTGGTCGGAGCAGACCCCGGAGTGGGTCAGTTCCGTACTGGGCTTCATGAGCGAGTACGGCGTTATTTTCGGTCTCATGGCCCTCGGCCTGTGGACCTGGTGGACCGCACGACAGCGGCCGGGCTCCGTCACGGCGGTCGCCGGCCTGCTCTGGGCGCCGCTCGGCGCCGTCGCCGCGTACGCGGCCAACTACCCGATCCGCGAGCTGGTCGAGAGACCGCGCCCGCTGGTCGACCACCCCGATCTGAACGTGCTGGTCGAGGGCAAGGGCGGGTGGTCCTTCGTCAGCGACCACTCGGCGCTCACCATGGCACTGGCGGTCGGCATCTTCATGGTCAACCGCCGCTGGGGCGCGGTGGCGATACTGCTCGCCCTCTTCCAGGGCTTCGGCCGGATCTACGCCGGCGTCCACTACCCGACCGACGTGGTCGGCGGGGTGGCGCTCGGTACGGCCGTGGTGCTGCTGCTGGCACCGCTCGCGCTGATGCTGCTCACCCCGCTCACCCGGGCTGTTGCCGCCTCGCCGCGCGGCGGTTGGCTGATCACCTGCCCGCGTGCGGAGGCCGCCCGCGTCCGTTCCGGCGAGGACGGGGGCCAGGGCGGCGGCGAGCTGCACGGCGACGAGGCCCCGACGGCGGATTCCGCGGACCGTCCGGCCGGCGGGGGCCGGTCCGGCCGCGGTCGGCGGGGTGTGCGTGCGCGCAGCCGTGGCGGCGAAGGCACGGAGGGCAGGTCGGCGTCGGAGAAGCACCGCGACGCCGTCGTCTGACGGAACCACTGACCGGCCCGCGTCCGTAGCGCATTCGCGGCGCAACGCGGCGCCGCCGTGCCGAGCGCACCTGTGACGAGCAGCGCACCGCACCCGCGGCGCGCTGCTCGTCACAGCTGTCTCGTCCCCGTGCCCGTCGTGGCGTGCGGTGCCCGCAGCGAGCCCCCGCGCGGTGCCGGGTCCCGGACTGTGCTCCGCAACGCCGGCCGGGTACGGACCGGTGTCGCGTGCTCCGTACAGGGGGGGGGCGGGTCAGAAGGTGCCGACGTGCTCCTGTGCGTCGTCCCGCGCCTTGGACCGGGCGCGCCGGGCGGGGCCGCGCCAGCCGCAGCTGCAGCAGGCGTGGGTGAACGGGCCGTTCTCCGCGGTGGCGAGCTGATGCTCGGAGGGCACAGTCAACTCCGACCGGTCGGGCTCCTGGGGCACGTCCCCACGGTACCGGGCGGCACAGTGGCCGGAACGTGACGGTCCGCCCGACCCCTCGTTAGGCCGCTCGTGAGGTGCGTACGGTCGGCTGGGGGGACTTCTGCGATGGTCGGACGGGCGAATACGAGCCGGACGGTCGGGCCCCGGTCGCGTCCGGGGACGGTCGCGACCGCCGTCCCGGCTGCCGTGCTGGCCCTCGTGCTGGCCGCCGTGCTGACGGTGACGGCGTGCACCGGGCAGGGCGGCGGAGGCCCGCGCGGCGACGCGGCACCGGTCGCCGCTCCGTCGCCGAGGACCTCGGACGGCTCGGGGACGTCCGAGGCGACGGAAGCGATCCGCTCCGCCGCGGACGTTCTGGTCCGCACCGGGAGCTCCCGGGCCCGTACGGCGATGGAGATGGACAGCGGCGGCACCCGGCTGACGATCCGCGCCACCGGCGGCTTCGACTACCGCGCGGGAGTGGGGGAGTTGACGGTCGTCCTGCCGGACGCGGGCCGCCTTCCGGTGACGGAGGTGATCAAGCCCGGTCTGCTGTACATGAAGAACCGCGGCGCCGGTGTCCCCGCGGACAAGTGGGTACGGGTGGACACCTCGGAGCTGAGTGACGGCAATCTGGTCACCGGCGGCGTCACCGATCCGCTGAGCGCCACCGAGCTGCTGCGCGGCGCCGGCGGGGTGAGTTACGTCGGAAGTCTGGATCTCGACGGAGTCGGAGTGCGGCACTACCGCGGCACCACGGATCTCGTCGCCGCGGCCAGGCGTGCGACCGCCCCGATGCGGGCCCAGCTCACCGCCGCTGCCAAGGGCTTCTCGTCCACTCTCGTCCCTTTCGACGCTTATCTGGACAGCGAGGGGCGGCCGAGGAAGGTCCGTCACGAGTTCGTCTTCGACAACAGTGAGGGCAGAGGGGTACGGGTCGACTCGACCACCGTGCTGTACGGCTTCGGTACTCCGGTGCGGGTGGACATGCCGCGCCGGGCGGACATCTACACCGGGCGGATCATGGCCTCCGAGGCCGACGGTCAGGCTGTCGAACCCGGACGGAACGGGCAACGCGGGCATCGATAACCCCGAAAGCCGTGCGGGCAGGGATCGGACCTTCCTACTCTGATGGTTGGGAAACCGGCATGCCCGCCAGGGGAGGCGCCCGCCCGCGTCCCGGCGCCGCTCGTCGGGCAGTCCGGGGCGTATGCCGGTGCACGGGGTGCGTGTGGTGGCACCGC
Source organism: Streptomyces tardus (assembly GCF_018101125.2). Lineage (GTDB taxonomy): Bacteria > Actinomycetota > Actinomycetes > Streptomycetales > Streptomycetaceae > Streptomyces > Streptomyces tardus. The sequence goes on from NZ_JAELVF020000001.1 coordinate 2,664,132, forward strand.
GCACAGAGGTCGAGGGGGTACAGGGTGGGACAACACGGTTCGCCGGCAAGGGTGTTCACCCCCTTCGGGTCGGGTGCGCCGACCGGCCTCACGGCCGCCGTGGCGCCGTCCGGGACTGCCGGGAGGGCTGCGACAACCGCGTCGGCCGGGGCGGCTGCGTCGACAGGGACGGCTGTATCGGCCGCGTCGGGGGAGGAGTACAACCCGTACGAGCACGAGGCGCTCGCCGAGATAGAGCTGTACGGGGAGTTGATCATCGCCGCCGCGGCCGAGCCGGAGGAGCGGCTGAGCCGGGACCGGATAGACGAGGTGCTGCTCGCCGGAGAGCGCACCGGCGGCGCCGACCGCTGATGCCGGCTGCCGCGGGAGGTTCCCGAGGGGGCGATTTTCGGCCGACTTGAGCCCCGGCGGACGAGCGGCGTGCGGCGCGCTCTCGTCGCGCCGACCTCGGGTTCGCCGTTGCCCGCGGGCTGGCGGGAGCGGGGTCGGGGCGGGGTTGGGGTGAATGCCGGGTGGCCAGTATCCGATGAGCGTGTGCCCCAACTCACGCCCGGCGACCCACTGTTGTCGAATATGCGCACAGAGTCATCGAACGCCTTCCGGCGGGCAGGTCAGGTGCGCAACAGGCGGGCGATCGCCGCTGTGGCTTCCGCCACCTTGGCGTCCATCTCCTCGCCACCCTTGGTGGCCGCGTCGGCGACGCAGTGTCGCAGGTGCTCCTCCAGGAGTTGGAGCGCGAAGGACTGGAGCGCCTTGGTCGAGGCGGAGACCTGGGTCAGCACGTCGATGCAGTACTCGTCCTCGTCGACCATGCGCTGCAGGCCGCGGACCTGGCCCTCGATCCGGCGCAACCTCTTGAGGTGCGCGTCCTTGTTCGCGGTGTACCCATGTGGCCCTGCGGGAGCGGTGGTTGGGGCCCGGTGGCAGGCGGCCGGGGCGTCGCTCCCCGCGTTCGCGGCGCTCTCGGGCTCGGTGGTCGTCATGGGTACTCCTGGGGTCAACTCCTGGGGATATACCCCAGCTGGGTATATGGTACCGATTCGCGGTCCGTCGCCGATCCGGTACGTCGGGGCCCGTGGTCTCCCGCGGATGCGATGGGTGACACTGGGGAACGCCACTTCGCAGTGGCTGGATGATGCGCCTAGCATCGACGCAACCAACGCCCATGCACCCCGAGGAAATCCAGTGCGCTTTCGTCTGACCCCCAGGGAGACGAGCTTCTACGACATGTTCGCGGCCTCCGCGGACAACATCGTGACAGGCTCCAAGCTCCTGATGGAACTGCTCGGGGCGGACGTCTCCGCGCGCGCCGAGATCGCCGAACGGATGCGGGCGGCGGAGCACGCGGGGGACGACGCGACCCACGCGATCTTCCACCAGCTCAACTCCTCCTTCATCACGCCCTTCGACCGCGAGGACATCTACCGGCTGGCCTCGTCGCTCGACGACATCATGGACTTCATGGAGGAGGCCGTCGACCTGGTCGTGCTGTACCAGATCGACAAGCTCCCCAAGGGAGTTGAGCAGCAGATCGAGGTGCTCTCCCGTGCCGCCGAGCTGACCGCGAACGCGATGCCGCAGCTGCGCACCATGGAGAACCTCACCGAGTACTGGATCGAGGTCAACCGCCTGGAGAACCAGGCCGACCAGATCCACCGCAAGCTGCTCGCGTACCTCTTCAACGGCAAGTACGACGCCATGGAGGTGCTGAAGCTCAAGCAGATCGTGGACGTCCTCGAGGAGGCCGCCGACGCGTTCGAGCACGTGGCGAACACGGTGGAGACCATCGCCGTCAAGGAGTCCTGACCCGCTGTGGACACCCTCGCTCTCGTCGTCGTCATCGGCGTCGCGCTCTTCTTCACGTACACCAACGGCTTTCACGACTCCGCGAACGCCATCGCCACCTCCATCTCCACCCGCGCCCTGACCCCCCGGGCCGCGCTGGCGATGGCCGCGGTGATGAACCTCGCGGGCGCGTTCATGGGCAGCGGCATCGCCAAGACGGTCAGTGAGGGCCTGATCGCGACGCCGACGGGCTCCACGGGAATGATGATCCTCTTCGCCGCACTGGCGGGGGCGATCACCTGGAACATGATCACGTGGTACTTCGGCCTGCCGTCGTCCTCCTCGCACGCGCTCTTCGGCGGCATGGTCGGTGCGGCGCTGGCCGGTTCGAGCACCGTCTACTGGTCCGGCGTGCTGGAGAAGGTCGTCATTCCGATGTTCCTCTCCCCGTTGGTCGGTCTGCTGATCGGCTATCTGGTGATGACGGCGATCATGTGGATCTTCCGCCGCGCCAACCCGCACAAGGCCCAGCGCGGTTTCCGCATCGCCCAGACCGTCTCCGCCGCCGGAATGGCGCTGGGGCACGGTCTCCAGGACGCCCAGAAGACGATGGGCATCGTGGTGATGGCGCTGGTCATCGCCGGCGTCGAGGAGGAGGGCGACGCGATCCCGACATGGGTGAAGATCGCCTGCGCGCTGATGCTCTCGGCCGGTACGTACGCGGGTGGTTGGCGCATCATGCGCACCCTGGGCCGGCGGATCATCGAGCTGGACCCGCCGCAGGGCTTCGCCGCGGAGACGACGGCGGCCTCGGTGATGTACACCAGCGCCTTCATGTTCCACGCGCCCATCTCGACCACGCATGTGATCACCTCGGCGATCATGGGTGTCGGCGCCACGAAGCGGGTGAAGGCGGTCCGCTGGGGCGTCGCCAAGAACATCGTCGCCGGCTGGTTCATCACCATGCCCGCTGCCGCGGCGGTCGCCGCCGTCAGCTTCTGGATCGTCAACCTCGCCTTCGGCTGACGCCCGCCCGCATCACGCCACAGGCACCGCACCGCGTGCCGGTGCACACGAGGGCCCGCCCCCGGATCGAACGGGGGCGGGCCCTCTGCCTGCGGTGGCACCGCCATGCAGCACCGCAGACGTGTGAGCGACCGGCGGTCGCGGGACCACTCAGCCGAAGCGGCCGGAGATGTAGTCCTCGGTGGCCTGGACGGACGGGTTGGAGAAGATCCGCTCCGTGTCGTCGATCTCGATCAGCTTGCCGGGCTGGCCGATGGCCGCGAGGTTGAAGAACGCCGTGCGGTCCGAGACGCGCGCGGCCTGCTGCATGTTGTGCGTCACGATGACGATCGTGAACTGGTCCTTCAGCTCACCGATCAGGTCCTCGATCGCCAGGGTGGAGATCGGGTCGAGCGCCGAGCAGGGCTCGTCCATCAGCAGCACCTGCGGTTCGACCGCAATGGCGCGGGCGATGCACAGCCGCTGCTGCTGACCGCCGGAGAGGCCCGAACCGGGCTTGTTGAGCCGGTCCTTGACCTCGTTCCAGAGGTTGGCTCCCCTGAGGGACCTCTCCACGACCGTGTCCAGTTCGGACTTCTTGGTCAGACCGTTGAGCTTCAGCCCGGCGGCGACGTTGTCGTAGATGGACATCGTGGGGAAGGGGTTCGGCCGCTGGAAGACCATGCCGATGGTGCGCCGTACGGCCACCGGGTCGACACCGGGTCCGTAGAGGCTCTCGCCGTCCAGCATCACCTTGCCCTCGACGCGACCGCCGGGGGTGACCTCGTGCATCCGGTTCAGGGTGCGCAGGTAGGTGGACTTGCCGCAGCCGGACGGGCCGATGAAGGCCGTCACGGAGCGGGGTTCGACGGTCATCGAGATGTCGTCGATGGCCCGGTGGCTGCCGTAGAAGGCGGTCAGGCCGCTGACGTCGATGCGCTTGGCCATGTCAATCACTCACTTCTGCTTCTTCGTGGCCGGTCAGCGGCCGGTCTTGGGTGCCTTCCAGCGGGCGATCCCGCGGGCGGCCAGGTTGAGGATCATCACCAGGGCGATCAGCACGAGGGCCGCGCCCCAGGCGCGGTCGTAGCTGGGGTCGTTGCCCGCGCCCCACTGCTCGAAGATGTAGTACGGCAGCGAGGACTGCTCACCCTCGAAGGGGTTGGTGTTGATCGAGGGCGAGCCGAAGACCAGCAGCATGACCGGGGCGGTCTCACCGGCGATACGGGCCACCGCCAGCATCACGCCCGTGGTGATGCCGCCGATGGCGGTCGGCAGCACGACCTTGAGGATGGTGCGCCACTTGGGGACGCCGAGCGCGTAGGACGCCTCGCGCAGCTCGTTCGGTACGAGCTTGAGCATCTCCTCGGTGGACCGGACGACGATCGGCATCATCAGGATCGACAGTGCCATCGCACCGGCGAACCCGCTGTAGCCGAAGTCCAGGATGATGATCCAGAAGCTGAGGACGAAGAGACCGGCGACGATCGAGGGGATGCCCGTCATCACGTCGACGAAGAAGGTCACGGCCTTGGCGAGCTTGCCGGTGCCGTACTCGACCAGGTAGATCGCGGTCAGCAGGCCGATCGGCGCCGAGATGAGCGTGGCGATGCCGACCTGCTGGAGGGTGCCGATCAGGGCGTGGTAGATGCCGCCGCCCTCGGACATGTTCGGCACGCCGAACATGGAGTGGGTGAGGAAGTAGCCGTCGACCACCTTGGAACCGCGGGCGATCGTCTCCCAGATCAGCGACGCCAGCGGGACGATGGCGACGAGGAAGGACGTCCACACCAGGCTGGTGGCGAACCGGTCCTTGGCCTGTCGCTTGCCCTCGATGGTGGTGGTGAGGACGTAGGTGATCAACAGGTAGAGCAGTGCGGCGATCAGGCCCCACTGCACCCGGCTCTCCCAGCCGGCCACCAGGCCGAGGCCCACTCCCAGGCCGACGGAGACCAGCGCGATCCCGACGGGCGCCCAGCGCGGCAGCCTCGGCTGCTTGAGCGTGGTGGGCGGCAGCGGCGAGTTCACGGGGGGCTTGTCCATAACGGTGTTGCTCATGCGTTGGCCCCCGAGTACTCCTTGCGGCGGGCGATGATCAGTCGGGCCGCGCCGTTGACCACCAGGGTGATGACGAACAGGACGAGGCCGGAGGCGATCAGAGCGTTCCGGCCCATGTCACCTGCCTCCTTGAACGCCGCGGCGATGTTCTGCGCGAAGGTGCCGCCGCCCGGGTCGAGCAGCGAGGCGTGGATGACGAAGCTCGGGGAGAGCACGGTGGCGACGGCCATCGTCTCGCCGAGCGCGCGACCCAGGCCGAGCATCGCGGCGCTGATGACGCCGGAGCGGCCGAAGGGCAGCACCGACATCCGGATGACCTCCCAGCGGGTGGCGCCGAGTGCGAGGGCGGCCTCCTCGTGCATCTTGGGGGCCTGCTTGAAGACCTCGCGGGAGACGTTGGTGACGATCGGCAGAATCATGATCGCCAACAGGATGCCCACGGTGAACAGCGAGCGCGGGGCGCCGCCGCCGTACTCGAAGATCCCGGTCCAGCCGAGGTAGTCGTCCAGCCACTCGTAGAGGCCGGCCAGGTGGGGGACCAGGAAGAGCGCGCCCCACAGGCCGTACACGATCGAGGGAACGGCGGCGAGCAGGTCGATCACGTAGGCCAGCGGACCGGCCAGCCTGCGCGGGGCGTAGTGCGAGATGAACAGGGCAATGCCGACGGCGACGGGGACGGCCAGGAGCATCGCGATGATCGAGCTCACGATGGTGCCGAAGGCCAGTACCGCGATGCCGAACACGGGCGGATCGCTGTTGGCGCTCCACTCGAAGGTGGTGAGGAAGTTGCCCTCGTTCTCGCCGAGGGCGATCACGGCGCGCCAGGTCAGGAAGACGGCGATCGCGGCCATGATCGCGAGCAGGACGATTCCGGATCCCTTGGACAGGCCGAGGAAGATCCGGTCGCCGGGACGTTTGGCGGACTTGGGACCGCCCTCGGCCGCCGGATCCTGCGAGCCCGGCGGCGGGGTGGTCTTGGTGGAGCCAGTTTCCATGGTTTCTCCGGTCTGGTGCGAGCCTCGCCGACGGGGAAGTGCGGCGGACTCTGGCGGCGGTGCACCGGATGGGTGGTGGGGGTTGTGCGTGGCGGGCGCGGAGGCCGCGGACTGCCGCGCGGCGTGGCGCGGGGGCCGTCAGCGGGCTGTGGGCTGACGGCCCCCGACCGGTCGGGTCAGGCCAGGCTGTCGACGGCCTTGCGGACCTGGGTGATGATCTCCTCGGGCATCGGCGCGTAGTCGATGTCGGCGAGGACCTTCTGGCCGTCCTCGCTGGCCGCGTACTTCAGGAAGGACTTCGTGGCGGGCAGCGTCTCCGCCTTGTTGCCCTTGTCGCAGGCGATCTCGTAGGTGACCAGGATGATCGGGTACGCGCCCTCTTCCTTGGTCGCGTAGTCCAGCTCCATGGCGAGGTCGCCGTCCTTGCCGACGATCTTTCCGGCGGAGACGGCGGCGGAGGAGTTCTCCACCGTGGCCTCGACCGGGTCGCCGGCGCCGGTGTCGAGCTGGACGGCCGGGATGTTGTTGCCGGTGGCGTAGGAGAGCTCGAAGTAGCCGATGGCGCCCTCGGTCTGCTTGACGTTGCTGGCGACGCCGGCGGAACCGTCGGCGGACTGACCGCCCTTGGCGGCCCACGCCTTGCCGGGCTCGTGCTTCCAGTCGCCCGACGCCGCGGCGGCCAGGTAGCTGGTGAAGTTGTCGGTGGTGCCCGACTCGTCCGAGCGGTGGAACGCCTGGATCTTGGTCGAGGGCAGGTCGGCGTCGGGGTTCAGCTTCTTGATGGCCGCGTCGTCCCACTTGGTGATCTTGGAGTCGAAGATCTTGGCGAGGGTCGAGGCGTCCAGGACGAGGTCGTCCACGCCGGAGAGGTTGTAGCCGATGGCGACCGGGCCGGCCAGCAGCGGCAGGTTGACGGCCTTGCCGGACTTGCAGACCTTGGCCGACTGCTCGACCTCGTCCTCCTTGAGGACCGAGTCCGAACCGGCGAACGCGGTCTTGCCCTGGAGGAACTCCTGGATGCCCGCGCCGGATCCGGTGGCCTTGTAGTTGATCTTCGTGCCGGAGCACGCCTGCTGGTAGGCCTGGACCCAGGCGTCCACCGCGTTCTTCTGCGCGCTGGAGCCGGAGGCGATGAGGTTGCCGTCGCCGTCACACTTGATGTCCGCGGCCCCGGCGTCCTTCTGGCCGCCCTCGGAGCCGTCGCCCCCGGTGTTGTCGTCCGAACCGCAGGCGGACAGCACCAGGGCGCTGGTGACCGCGAGAGCGCTGACAGACAGGGCGCGAAGCCGGTTCTTGCGCTGGAGCTTCACTTGGTTCAGTTCCTTCCTGAGCCCGCCGAGTGGGGACGGCAAGCGGACGATATTGAGTGGGTCGGACCTCGCGGTCCTGGGTGCTCATTCATCAGCTAGGGGGCGTGAACGTCGCTGCAAGCGCGTGACGCGCACTCCGTACTGCCGAAATTAGGCAGATCAAGTGAAGCCGCCGACCGTCGAGAGTGAACGCGAGGTGAACCTCGGCGGACGGTGCAGTTGCCTCGGTCGCGGTACGGCATCGGGTCTTCGGGTGCTCGTGTACGACGCTGCGTGCCTTTGTCCCGGAACTGTCGCGGTCCACAGTCGTCCCTGTCGGATTCTGCTGCGGCGTGACACGATCCGCGCGGGGGTTGTCGCGCCGTCGCCCCCGCCACGGGGAGGGGAGCCGTCGGTGATCCGCAGGGGGACAGTCCTGGTCTGCGCTCTGACCGTACTTCTGGTCCCGGCGGGAGGGGTCGCGTACGCGGAGCCCTCGCCGTCCCCCGGCACCCGCGACCCGAGCCCTCCGGCCGACGATCCGGAGAACGGCGACGGCGGGTCCGGCTCCGGCTCCGACGAAGCCGATGGCACCGACGAACCGGTGGAGATCGACCCCGAGTTGGCGAAGCGGCTCGAGAAGGTCCGCAAGGAGATCGACAAGCTCCACGACCAGGCCGGCTCGGCGACCGATGCGTACAACGCCGCCGCGGTGAAGGTGAAGAAGCAGGAGAAGGCGATCGCCGACCTGGCCCGGAAGATCGAGAACAACGAGGGCCGGCTGCAGAACCTCAGCAACCGCGCGGGTGCGATGGCCAGGGCCCAGTACCGCGGTGTCGGCCTGCCGGTGAGCAGCCGCTTCACCCTCGAACGCGACCCCGAGAAGTTCCTGCGCTCGGTCGGCCTGCTGTACAAGGGCCAGCAGGCGACCAAGGGCGTCATCAACCGGCTGGACAGCACCCAGAAGTCGCTCCGGGGCTCGGCCAAGAAGGCCGCCGAGCACTGGGCGAAGCTGGAGGCGGGACGCAAGAAGCGCGCCTCGGCGAAGAAGGAGATCCAGGCCAAGCTGAAGAAGGCCGAGAAGCTGGAGGCGGACCTCGCCGAGGAGGAGCGCGAGCTGCTGCTCGACCTGGAGGACGACGCGGCCCACCGCCGACAGCTGGAGTGGCTGCGCAGCGGCGTGCTGGAGGAGATCACCGCCAAGGCCTCCAAGAAGGGCAAACGGGCGCTGGCCTTCGCGCTCGACCAGATCGGCAAGGACTACAAGTGGGGCGCGACGGGCCCCGGCACCTTCGACTGCTCCGGTCTCACCCTTCGCGCCTGGGAGTCGGCGGGCCTGCGGATACCCCGTACCTCGCAGGCGCAGTGGGCCGGCCTGGACCGGGTGAAGCTGACCTCGATGCGGCCCGGTGACCTCATCATCTACAAGGGCGACGCCAGCCACGTCGGCATGTACGTCGGCGAGGGCACCATGGTGCACGCGCCGCGCACCGGCCGTCAGATACGTGTGGAGGGCGTGGGGGCGTTGCCGATCAAGGGCATCGTCCGACCCGACGCGTAGCCGGCCGCGCCGCCGTTCCTCCGCAGGAAGCACGTACGGCTGCCCCTCCCGCCGGCAGGTTCCGGGCGGGTCGGCGCCGGGCGACCTGCGGTCGATCATCGGCATATGCCCCCGCTGTGTGCCGCAAACGATGCGCGCGGCCGTTCCACCGGCGGCGCTTCGGCCGGTATGGTCCCCCAGGATGAACGAGGCACCCGCGACGAGCCGGGTGCCTGTGCCCTCGGGGGAGGGAAAGAGGACAGCGCGATGCCCCTGTCAGCAGGCGGCGACGTGCCGGGTGCTCCCGGCACACGGAAGGACCGGACGGCACGCACCGTGCCCGGCGACGGAGCCCCCGGCCCGGCCTCGGCGACGGAGGGCGACGCCGCGGGCGCTCCCGGCGCGGGCGGCGTTCCCGGAGCGGGCGCTCCCGCCCTGGTCCCGGCCCCGACGGGCGGCCACGACCGGGATCCGTGGCCCGGTGAGGCCGACACCCGGCCGCCGACCGCGTCCGGCCTGCTGCCCCGCCAGGCGGAGACGCTGCTGGTGATCGAGGGCGACCCCTCGGGCGCCGCTTCGCTGCCCGACCTGCTGCACACCGAGGGCGAGGGCGGCAGCCGGGTACGGGTCCGTACCGCGCGCAACCTCACCGAGGCCGCACGGCTGCTCACCGACGACGTCCACTGCATCCTCCTCGACCTCGCCACCGGCGATCTCGACGTGCTGCGCGAGGTGTTGCGGATGGCGCCGCGTCAGGCGGTACTCGTGCTGACCGGCGAGGACGACGCGGACCGCGCCGCGGAGGCGGTACGGATCGGGGCACAGGACCAGCTGTTCCGGCACGAGTTGGACTCCCGCCTGCTCACCCGCGCCATCCGCTGCGCCGTGGAACGCAAACGGGCCGACCTCGCCCAGCGCCAGCTCTCCGAGTCCCGGCTGCGCGCCCAGGAGAACGCGCGGCTCGAACGCGGGCTGCTGCCCACCCCGTTGCTGGACGGCAGCGGACTGGATTTCGCCTCCCGCTACCGGCCGGGCCGCTCCAGGGCCCTGCTCGGCGGCGACTTCTACGACACCGTCCGCACCGCCGACGGCACGGTCCACGTGGTCATCGGCGATGTCTGCGGACACGGCCCGGACGAGGCGGCGCTCGGCGTCGAACTCCGCATCGCCTGGCGTGCGTTGGTCTTCGCGGGCATCCTCGGGGCGGAGCTGCTCGGCATCCTCCAGCGGGTGCTGGAGCACGAGCGCGCCAGCGACGAGATCTTCGCGACCCTGTGCATGGTCGACATCGCGCCGCAGGAGACGGAGGCCACGGTCTGGCTCGCCGGGCACCCGGCGCCCGTACTGGCCAACGCCGAGGGCGGGCCGCGGCTGCTGCGCGAGGACCTCGCCGGACCGGCGCTCGGGCTGCTGCCGCAGGCGCGGTGGCCGCACACCCGGGTGCGGCTCGGCGAGGAGTGGAGCCTCCTGCTCTACACCGACGGGCTGATCGAGGGCCGTACCGGGCCGGCGGGCGAACGCCTGGGCCAGGACGGGATGTTGGGCCTCGTCGGGCGGGGCGTCACCGAGGGTCGGCGCGGCCAGGAGTTCCTGGACGGGCTGGTCGGCGACGTCTGCCGCCTCAACGGCGGGGAGCAGTCCGACGATCTCGCGGTACTGCTCCTGGGCCGAGTCCCCGGCCGTGGAACCGGCGACGACTGACCGGCCGACCGGCTGATCGACCGGGCCGCTACGGGCCGGCCCATCGGAGGCGGGTCGCCCCGCGCGCCGACAGGTGGCGGCCGGTCGCCTGCCGGCCGGTCGCTGAAAACGCAGGGGCCCGGCTGCCGTGCGAGCTGCCGTCCCCGGCTGTCGCACGGGCCGGGCCCGGGCCTGAACCGCCGTGTCAGCGACCGCCGTTGTACGGGCCGTACGGACCGTCGCTGCTGCTGCCCCTGCGTCCGCCGGCGGGTCCGCCGCCGACCTGGATGAGCGCGGGGCGCACGTCGACGATGTAGACGATGCTGGCGATCAGGCCGATGATCTTGAGGAAGAAGAACGGGATGAACAGGTGCACGGCCACCGTCACACCCATGATGATCAGCCAGAAGCTCTTGGTCTTCTTGTCCGCGGCGACGAAGGTGTCATCCCGCCGCAGCAGGGAGTCCACCAGGCAGAAGATGGCCATGACCAGCATCGCCAGATAGACGAAAAACAACAGGTTGTCGAATCCCTGCAACAGCACTCCGGCCACCACCCTGCTCACAGAAACGTGCGTACGTTACGTCCACGCTACTCGCAGACGGGGCCGGGCAAACACCTGCTTTGCCCGGCCCCGCTTCTGCTCTTCGGTTGTCGGCTTCGCGCCGTGCTCCGTCAGGAGTTGGACTTCGGGGCCGCGGACTTGCGGGGCGCCGACTTCTTCGCGGTGGTCTTCCGGCTCCCACTGGTGCCGGAGTCGGAGGTGCTCGCAGACACGCCGTTCGAGGAGGCGGCGGAAGACGCGGCCGAGGTCTTGGCAGTGCTCTTCGGCGCGGCCTTCGAGGTGCTCTTGGCGGTGCTGCTGTTGGTGGTGGTGCTCGTGGCGGTGCTGCTCCGGGGCGTGGCCTTCGCCTCGGCACGGTCCTGCGACGCGGCGCCCTTGTCGGCGACCGTCACCGGCTCGCGCTCGATGGTTGTCTCGTAGGTGACCGAGTCGGCGGTGCCCTGGTCGCGCCAGTTCTCCACCGCGTTCTTGCCCTGCTCGGCGAGGGAGTCGTAGCCCTCCTTGGCCTTCACCGCGTACTCGGCGGCGTACCCGACGCCCTGGAGCGCGAAGTGCTGAGCCTGGTCGCGCAGCTTCCTGAGGTCGGCGTCCAGATTGGCCAGAGCGCCCTGGACGCGCTCCTGCACGGCCTTGGGGTCGGTCGCCCGCACCTGCGCGATGCGCTCGGGGGCCTCGGCGCGGACCTTGTCGATCACACCGGCGGCGAAGTAGAGCGGAGTCGGGTCGGTGAGGGTCTTGCGGAAGTCGGTGGTGCTGGGCATCTGTGGTTCCTCCCGGACAGCTCGCTGGCTGTGTTGCCGTGGTGTGCCGTGTGACCGTGTGTGTCTTGCCGTGCGTCGTGCTCGGTCGTACCTGACGTGCTGGCGTACCCGTCCCGTCGTGCTGACGTGCGGCCGTCTTTCGCCGGGCCGCCGGTGCGGTCGTACAGCCGTGGCCGCGCCGACTCGGCCGGTTCGCCGCGCGCCGTGTGCAGTTGTCCGCCTCGTGCCCGTGCCGTGCCGCTGTCGTTCTCCGACCGGGCTAGCCGGCGTCCGGCCCGGACGCCGGGCCGGAACCGCCCGCGGTGGTGGGCGACTTCGCGGCACTTTCGTGCCGAGTCGGCCCGTCGGCCGACTCGGCGGCGCCGGCCTCGTTCTGTGCGCGGAACGAGGCGTAGATCTGGAGCAGCGCCTGCTTCTGCTGCTCGTTGATCGAGGGGTCGGCGAGGATCGCGGCCGTGACCTCGACCTCTTCCCGGTCGCGCTCGTCGAGCATTCCGGCCCTGATGTACAGGGTCTCGGCGGATATCCGCAGCGCCTTGGCGAGTTGCTGGAGGATGTCCGCGCTCGGCTTGCGCAGGCCCCGCTCGATCTGGCTGAGGTAGGGGTTCGACACCCCGGCCGCGTCGGCGAGCTGCCGCAGCGAGAGCTGGGCGTTGCGCCGCTGCTCCCGCAGGAACTCGCCGATGTCGCCGGGGTGAAGTGAAGCCATGCCCTTACCGTGCCCCAACCTTGCTAGCTTTTGCAAGCGCCTGCTTGCAAAAGTGTCCCCGCTCACGTCGAAGGCTCGTTGGCGGCGCCGGTTACGGTCGGCTGGCGGGCCCGTTGTCGAGGAGGACGAGGCGGTGGGTGGCGCGGGTCATGGCGACGTAGCGGTCCACGGCGCCCTCGGTGCCCGGGCCGAAGCGCTCCGGTTCGACGAGTACGACGAAGTCGAACTCCAGCCCCTTGGCGGACTCCGGTGTCAGCGACCGTACGCGCGGCCCGTCCGGGTGCGTCGGATCGCCGATGACGCAGGCGGTGCCCTCCTCGTTCTCCGCGAGCCAGTCGGCCACGATCGTGTGGAGTTCGCCGACCGTCCCGTGCTGTACGGGAACGCCGCTGCCGCGGACGGAGGTGGGCACGTTGGCGTCCGGGAGGGCGGCGCGGATGACCGGTTCGGCTTCCGCCATGATCTCCTTCGGCGTGCGGTAGTTGATGGTCAGCGACGTCTGGCGCACCCGGTCGAGGCCGACCCGGCCCAGCCGTTCCTGCCAGGACTCGACGAAACCGCGCCGGGCCTGGGCGCGGTCGCCGACGACGGTGAGGCTTCCCGAAGGGCAGCGCTGCAGCAGCATCTGCCACTGCGCATCGGTGAGTTCCTGCGCCTCGTCCACCACGATGTGGGCGAACGGGCCGGCGAGCAGGTCCCGTTCGGCGTCCGGCACGGCCGCGTCGTCGACCAGTGAGTCGCGCAGATCCTGTCCGTGCAGCATCGTCACCGCGCCCTCCCCGTCGGCGTCGGCCTCGATGATGCTGTCGATGACATCGGCCATCCGCGCCCGTTCGGCGGCGGCTGCGGCCTGCTGCACCTTTCGGCGACGGGAGGCGGCCGGGTCGCCGAGGCGTCGGCGGGCCGCGTCCAGCAGCGGCAGGTCGGAATCCGTCCAGGCCTGGGCGTCCGGCCGCTGCAACTTCCGTACGTCCTCGGGCGCGAGGCCCGGTGCGCACATCCGGAGGTAGGCCGGTACGGTCCACAGGTCGCCGACCAGGTCGGTGGGGGCCAGCAGCGGCCAGGCGCGGGCGAGCGCGCCGCGCAGCTCCCGGTTGCGGGTCAGCGACGCACGCAGCGCCTCGGGAGGTGCGTCGCTCCCGTCCTTCTCGACGAGCAGCGCGACCAGCTCGTCGAGGATCGGCTCGCGCGCCTCGTTGTGCGGGACGCCCCGGCCCGCGGTCTCGAACGCCACTGCCCAGTCCGCGGGGCCGACCCACAGCTCGGACCACTCGGTCTCGATCTCCAGGCCCTCCTTCGGCGGCTCCTCGTAGAGGCGGACGGCGGGTTCGACGGCCCGCACCAGCTCGGCCGAGGACTTCAACCCGGCCACTTCCGGGTCGGGTTCGGGCACTGCCCCGCCGCCCTCCGGCACCAGATCGCGCAGAGTGCATACCTGTACGCCCTCCTCTCCGAGGCTCGGCAGCACGTCGGCGACGTAATCCAGGTACGGCTGGTGCGGCCCCACGAACAGCACTCCGCCGCGCCGGTGGCCGAGCCGGGGGTCGGAGTACAGGAGGTAGGCGGCGCGGTGCAGCGCGACCACCGTCTTGCCCGTGCCGGGACCGCCGTCGACGACCAGCGCTCCGCGCGAACCGGCGCGGATGACGGCGTCCTGGTCGGCCTGGATGGTGCCGAGCACATCGCGCATCCGCGGCGAACGCGCCCCGCCGAGGCTCGCGACGAAGGCGGACTGGTCGTCCAGGGCGGCGTGGCCCTCGAATCCGTCCGCGGTGAAGACCTCGTCCCAGTAGTCGCTGATCCGGCCGCGGGTCCAGCGGTAGCGGCGCCGGCTGCGCAGGCCCATCGGACGGGCGTGGGTGGCGCCGAAGAAGGGCTCGGCTGCCGGCGACCGCCAGTCGATCAACAGCCGGTGGCCGTCGCCGTCGGTCAGCCCGAGCCGTCCGACGTACAGGGGCTCCCCGTCGTCCGCGCCGACCATCCGGCCGAGGCAGAGATCGAGCCCGAAGCGTTGCAGCGTACGCAGCCGGGCGGTCAGCCGGTACACCTCGATGTCGCGGTCCATCGCCGAACGGCCCGCGCCGCCCGGCGCCCTGCGGGCGGTGTCCAGCTGGTCGCCCAGCTCGGCGACGGAGCGCTGCAGCGTGGCCTCGATGGCCTCGAAGTGGCTTTCGTCCCCGGCGATCAGGGCGGGGTCGGACTTGGCGGCCCGACGGGCGGGGAGGTCGAAAGCGCTGGTGG
>NZ_JAELVF020000001.1:2678927-2715086 GCF_018101125.2 Streptomyces tardus
GAGTGGGTGAACGGGCTGAGGCGTCCGGAACGACGTATCGCGGTGATTCCGCTCAGGTCGGCGATTTTGCGGTATGAGGGGGGTCTTGCCGCAAGCCCCCCGGTGCGCTATACGTTGAGAGTGGCAAGGAGGCGGTGAGCCCCTTGCCTTTCGTGTTTCCAGGGCCCGTGCCCCGCGCTCGGGTTCCGGGTCTCGTCGCCCCGGCTCCGGCCGCCCGCGCCCCCGACCCGCGTCCGGCTCTCCCGGTTCCGCGCCCCGTCCCGCCTCTCGTCCCGCCGCGTGCTGCCCTTCCCGAGGCGCCGCCCCGCTCGTCTCCGCCCCGCTCGTCTCCGGCCCGCGTTCCGTCGGACTTCTCCCGGTGGGCGGTGTCGGTGGTGGGTGGCACGATTTCCGGATGACTTCCTCACCCGCCGACGAAGCCCGGCTGCGCGAGCTGGTGCTGCTGCGGCGCGTGCGCGACCGGATGGACCGGGAGTACGCCCGCCCGCTGAATGTCGAGGCGCTGGCCCGGGGTGTGCACATGTCGGCCGGCCACCTCAGCCGCAGGTTCCGCGAGGCGTACGGGGAGTCGCCGTACTCGTATTTGATGACCCGCCGCATCGAGCGGGCGATGGCGCTGCTGCGGCGGGGCGACCGCAGCGTCACCGAGGTGTGCTTCGAGGTCGGGTGCTCCTCGCTCGGGACGTTCAGTACGCGCTTCACCGAGCTGGTCGGGATGTCTCCGAGCAGCTATCGCAGGGAGGCGGGCGGGGAGGCGGCGGGTATTCCGGCGTGCGTCGCCAAGCAGGTCACCAGACCGATCAGGAATCGAGAAGCGCGACCGGAGAGGCGCTCATAGCCTGACAGGCATGGACATCAACATTCATTCCTGCTTCATGCCGCACGACGATCCGGACGCGGCGCTCGGCTTCTACCGCGACGTCCTCGGCTTCGAGGTGCGCAACGACGTCGGCTACGAGGGGATGCGCTGGATCACCGTCGGCCCCGTCGGGCGGCCCGACATCAACGTCGTCCTCGACCCGCCCGGTGCGAACCCGGGCATCACCGAGGAGGAGAAACGGGTCATCACCGAGATGATGGCGAAGGGCGCGTACGCGAGCCTCCTTCTCTCCACCAAGAATCTGGACGACACGTTCGACCGGCTCCAGGCGAAGGACGTCGACATCGTCCAGGAGCCGACCGACCAGCCGTGGGGCGTGCGGGACTGCGCGCTCCGCGACCCGGCCGGGAACATGATCCGCATCCAGGAAGTGAAGTGACCCGACGCGTGCCGGTGTGAGGCCGGCCCTCTACCTACTGCCCGCAGCGGGCCGGGCCCCGGCGTCCCGGCCCGCGAGAGTCACGCCGCCCACCGCACCCCTGGAGAGACGATGAGCAAGGCCCCGAGAGAGGGCGGCAAGCCGTCCGAGCCGCACGAGGCGGACAGCCACGACCTGATCCGTGTGCACGGCGCGCGGGAGAACAACCTCAGGGACATCAGCGTCGAGCTGCCCAAGCGACGGCTGACCGCGTTCACCGGGGTCTCCGGCTCGGGGAAGAGCTCGCTGGTGTTCGCCACCATCGCCGCCGAGTCGCAGCGCATGATCAACGAGACGTACAGCACCTTCGTCCAGGGCTTCATGCCCTCGGTGGCCCGCCCCGAGGTCGATGTGCTGGACGGTCTGACGACGGCGATCATCGTCGACCAGGAGCGGATGGGCGCCAACCCGCGGTCGACGGTGGGCACCGTCACCGACGCCCACGCGATGCTGCGCATCCTCTTCAGCCGGATCGGCAAGCCGCACGTCGGTCCGCCGACCGCGTTCTCGTTCAACACCGCGACGGTACGGGCGGCCGGGGCGATCACCGTGGAACGCGGCGACTCCGCGAAGGCGGTGAAGACGAAGTTCACCCGGGCCGGGGGGATGTGCCAGCACTGCGAGGGACGCGGCACCGTTTCGGACTTCGATCTCACCCAGCTCTACGACGACACCCTGAGCCTGCACGAGGGTGCCATCACCATCCCCGGTTTCAAGGGCGGCGGCTGGTCGATGCGGGTGATCACGGAGTCGGGCCTGGTGGACCCGGACAAGCCGATCCGGAAGTTCACCAAGAAGGAGCTGCACAACTTCCTCCACCTGGAGCCGACCAAGGTCAGGATCAACGGAGTCAACCTCACCTATGAGGGGCTGATTCCGCGTATCCAGAAGTCGTTCCTGGCCAAGGACCGGGAGGCGATGCAGCCGCACATCGGGGCGTTCGTGGACCGGGCGATCACCTTCACCGAATGCCCGGAGTGCGGAGGCACCCGGCTCAACGCCGCCGCGCGTTCGTCGAGGATCCGGAAGCTCAACATCGCCGACGTCTGCGCGATGCAGATCAACGACCTGGCCGAGTGGGTGCGCGGTCTCGACGAGCCCTCGGTCCGGCCGCTGCTCGACTCGATCCTGCACACCCTCGACTCGTTCGTGGCGATCGGGCTCGGCTATCTCTCGCTCGACCGCCCCTCGGGCACTCTCTCCGGCGGTGAGGCGCAGCGGGTCAAGATGATCCGGCACATCGGTTCCAGCCTCACCGATGTCACCTATGTCTTCGACGAGCCCACCATCGGCCTGCACCCGCACGACATCAGGCGGATGAACGATCTGCTGATCCAGCTGCGGAACAAGGGCAACACGGTGCTGGTCGTCGAGCACAAGCCCGAGACGATCGCGATCGCCGACCACGTGGTCGACCTCGGGCCGGGCGCCGGTTCGGAGGGCGGCACCGTCTGTTACGAGGGCACGGTCGAGGGCCTGCGCACCGCCGGGACCGTGACCGGGCGCCATCTGGGCGACCGCGCCTCGCTCAAGGACGAAGTCCGCGAGCGGACCGGTGAGTTGGCGATCCGCGGGGCGTCGCGGCACAACCTGCGCAACATGGACGTCGACATCCCGCTGGGTGTGCTGACGGTGGTCACGGGCGTGGCCGGCTCGGGCAAGAGCTCACTGGTGCACGGGTCGCTGCCGGCGGGTGAGGAGGTGGTGGTGGTCGACCAGGGCGCCATCCGCGGCTCGCGGCGCAGCAACCCGGCGACGTACACCGGGCTGCTGGAGCCGATCCGCAAGGCGTTCGCCAAGGTCAACGGCGTGAAGCCGGCGCTGTTCAGCCCCAACTCCGAGGGAGCCTGCCCGGCCTGCAACGGCGCCGGCGTGATCTACACGGACCTGGCGATCATGGCGAGCATGGCCTCGCCCTGCGAGGAGTGCGGCGGCAAGCGCTTCGACTCCTCGGTGCTGGAGTACCGGCTCGGCGGCCGGGACATCAGCGAGGTGCTGGGGATGTCGGTGGCCGCGGCGGTGGAGTTCTTCGGTGCCGGCGAGGCGCGTACGCCTGCCGCCCACCGCGTTCTGCTGCGGCTCGCGGAGGTGGGACTCGGCTACCTCACCCTGGGCCAGCCCCTCACGACCCTCTCGGGCGGCGAACGCCAGCGGCTCAAGCTGGCGACCCACATGGGCGAGAAGGGCGGCGTCTACGTGCTCGACGAGCCGACCACCGGTCTGCATCTGGCGGACGTCGAGCAACTGCTGGGCCTGCTCGACCGGTTGGTCGACTCGGGCAAGTCGGTGATCGTCATCGAGCACCACCAGGCGGTGATGGCGCACGCGGACTGGATCGTCGACCTCGGCCCCGGCGCCGGTCACGACGGCGGCCGGGTGGTCTTCGAGGGCACTCCGGCGCAGCTGGTCGCGGACCGCTCCACCCTCACCGGCGAACATCTGGCGGAGTACGTGAACGGCTGAACCGCGCTCGTTCCGCGCAGCTGTCGAGGCGGTCGGATCGCTCCTCGGGCGATCCGACCGCCTCTTGTGTATACGGAGGCGTATGGATTGCTCTACGCTGACTGTACGCCACCGTATAAATGAGAGGGGTCAGCCGTGCGGCTCCCGAGAAGTGAGTTCACCTCCAGGCCCTGGCGGGCCCGCGCGCTGGTCCAGGACTTCCGGGTGGAGGACGTCTGGCGTCTGCCGACACCCGGCGGCCCGGACGAACTCGACCGACTGGTGCGCCAGTTCGCGAACGGCAGCGAAGGGCATCTGACCTCGCGGACCTCTCGGCTGCTCTTCGCGGTGCGGTGGCGGCTGGGGCGGATCCTCGGCTGGGACCGGCCGGGCAGCGGAGTCGGCGGCCGGGTGCAGAGCCTGCGCGAACGCTTGCCGCAGGACCTGCGGGACGGCGAGCGGGGTCCCGACCTGCGTACGCTCCCGATGGCCTCGGTCTTCCAGACGCACGAGGAGTGGGTCGCGGAAATGGCGAACGCGACCGTCCACGGCGTCATGCACATCGGCTGGGTGCCGGACGGCAACGGCGGCCACCACGGTGTGATGACGGTGCTGGTCAAGCCGAACGGACGGCTCGGCTCGCTGTACATGGCGCTCATCAAGCCGTTCCGCCACCTCGGGGTCTACCGGGCACTGGTGCGGGAGATCGGCCGCGAGTGGGAGGCGGGGCGTGCGGGAGAGGCGGGCACCGGGCGGCGGTAGGGCGCCGACGCGGAGCCGATGGCGGTCGAGCCCGTGGTCGGCGGCCTGCCGGGAGAAATTCGAGGAATCCCGAGAAACTTTCGGCAGGACTGTCGAATTCGCCGTCGCCCGTTCGACGCACGGGTGAGAGGCGGGGACAGCCCACGCCGACGAGACCGAGGAGCCACCGTGCCGCGCTACATGACGATCATCCACATGGACGAGAACAGCCCCGCCGCAGAGCCGTGCCCGGACTTCGAGGGCCGGATGGGCGCCCTGCTGGAGGAGATCACCAGGGCCGGGGTCATGTTGGACACCGCCGGTCTGATGCCCACCTCCGAGGGCACGAGGCTGACCTGGTCCAAGGGCCGGGTCACCCCCACCGACGGTCCCTTCACCGAGACCAAGGAGGTGGTGGGCGGCTACTCGATCATCCAGGCCAAGGACAAGGCCGAGGCGCTGGAGTGGGCCCGGCGCTTCCTGGAGGTCCACCCCGCCGACTGGTCGCTGACCGCGGAGGTCCGGGAGATCGCCGAGGGCTGAGGCGAATGGCGCCCGAGCGCACGGGCGTTCGCGGGGACAGGTCGGGGCGGGGCCTGCCCGTCGCGTCGCCCCGGGCGGGACGGGCTCCAGCGGAACGGGCACGGGCGGGTTTTCTGAGCTCACGGCAACTCATCACAGCACTCCGTCCCGCGACCGGCAAGCACGGCCGGCCGGCCGTGCTTGCCGGTCGCGGGACGGAGTGCTGTGATGAGTTGCCGTGAGCTCAGAAAACCCGCCCGTGCCCGTTCCGCTGGAGCCCGTCCCGCCCGGGGCCGTTCCGTCGGTCGGGTCGGTCGGTGTGCGGCGTGCGGTTGAGGCGGTCTACCGGATCGAGTCGCCGCGGATCATCGCGGGCATCGCCCGGATTGTGCGCGATGTCGGTATCGCCGAGGAACTGGCCCAGGACGCGCTGGTCGCCGCTCTGGAGCGCTGGCCCGAGTCGGGCGTACCGGACAGGCCGGGCGCCTGGCTGATGGCCACGGCCCGGCACCGGGCGGTCGACCTGCTGCGACGTCGGGAGACGTACGCGCGCAAGCTCGCCGAGGTCGGCCGGGCGTTGGAGGAGGTTCCGTCGCCGGAGGACCGTCTGCCCGATGCGGCGGACGACATCGACGACGATCTGCTCCGTCTGATCTTCACCGCCTGCCATCCCGTGCTCAGGACCGAGGGCCGGATCGCCCTCACGCTCAGGCTGCTCGGCGGGCTGACCACCGAGGAGATCGCACGCGCCTTCCTGACCTCCGCGCCCACCGTCGCCCAGCGCGTGACCCGGGCCAAGCGGACGCTGGCCGCGGCCGGAGTGCCGTTCGAAGTGCCGCACGATGCGGACCGGGTGGAGCGACTGGCCTCGGTGCTGGAGGTCGTCTATCTGGTCTTCAACGAGGGGTACAGCGCGACCGCGGGCGACGATCTGCTGCGCCCGGGGCTGTGCGAGGACGCGCTGCGGCTGGTGCGAGTGCTCGCCGAGTTGATGCCCGAGGAACCCGAAGTGCACGGCCTCGCCGCGCTGTTGGAGTTCCAGGCGGCTCGGATGCCGGGCCGGGTCGGTCCGGACGGTGAGGTGGTGCTCCTTGCCGACCAGGACCGCACCCGCTGGAACCGGCTGCTGATCGGCAGGGGCGTGGCCGCGCTGGAGCGCGCAGGCCGCGGGCCCTACGCGCTCCAGGCCGCGATCGCCGCCTGCCACGCGTACGCGGTGCGCTACGAGGACACCGACTGGCGTGCGATCGCCGCGCTCTACCGTGAACTCGCGGCGCTGACCGGCTCGCCGGTGGTGGAGCTCAACCGCGCGGTGGCCGTCTCCATGGCGGACGGTCCCGCAGCGGGCCTGCGCCTCCTCGAGAAGTTGGCGGACGAACCGGCCCTGCGCGGCTACCACCTGCTCCCGAGCGTGCGCGGCGATCTGCTGGAGCGGCTGGGCCGATTCGCCGCGTCGCGGGCGGAGTTCGCGCGGGCCGCGGAGCTGGCCGGCAACGAGCGGGAGCGCGACCTGCTCCGTTCCCGCGCCGACCACTGCGCCGCCCTCGCAGCCGACGAGGCGGGCGGCGCCGCGGGCGGGAGCCCGGATCGAGGCGCGGTCGACGGGGCGGAGGCCGGCGAGGTGAAGGCCGACGTGGACGGAGGCGGCGGCGACGGGGTGTCCGGGAGTGACGAGGGCGAGGGGCCCGGCTGAGCGCGTCGTACGCCTCGCCGACGGGTGCGTACGCACGTGCGCCCCTCTCGAGGTGGCTTGCCGGCGGGCGGCCGTTCGTGCCGGCCGGGTGGCAGAGGCGTGTACGGGCCGCGGAGTTCGGGCCGCGCGGGCGAAGTTCAGGCCGCACGGGCGGAGTTCGGACCGGCACTGTTCGGACCGGGTGTTCGAGCGCGGCGGGCGCGGCGCGGCGGCGGGTGTGGCGCGGGGGTGCGGTCGGTCGGCGTGGTGGCCGGCCGGCCGCGCCCCCGCGGGGTCAGAGCGCGAGGAGAGCCCGGTCGCGCAGCCGGGGGTCGGCGAGGGGACGCAGCGCGAGCCGTATCAGGGCGAGCGCGTTGTCGTCGCCGGCGATCCGGTTGGGCTTGAGCGTCCCGCAGACCTCGCAGCTGTGGATGAGCTGCCACTCGCCGTTCTCGTGCACCGAGAGGCCGAGTGCGGTCATCCGGCCCCGGCAACGGCTCTCCCGGTCGCCCGGAGTGCTCCGGTCGACATGGCGGCCGGCCAGGCAGTGCGGGCAGTGGTTGCGGTGCGCGGTGCCCGGGGCGGTCAGCGGTACGTCGAGGCGGCAGCCCACGCAGCGGAACGCGTCGCCGCGCTCGCCGCCGGGCCGGTGCCGTACGTCCTTGGGTCGCTGGCGGCGTCCGCCTCCGCGCCCGCGTCCTGCGGCGTCCCGGGTGCGACGGTCGTGGGTGCGTCGTGGCATGTCGTCCCCGCCCGTCAGATGTCGCCGAAGGCTTCGAGGGGGAAGGGTGGTTGGGCCAGTGGACGCACCGCCATCCGCATCAGGACGAGCTGGTTGTCGTCGCCGCTGACCGGGCCGGCGGCCAGCTCCCGGCAGCGGGTGCAGCGGTGGACGACGGTCCAGTCGCCGGTGCGAAGAACCGCGATGGCGATGGGGTTCATCCTGGCCCGGCAGTCCGACGGCCCGCCGGCCACCCGGTCGGTGACATGGC
This sequence comes from Streptomyces tardus, assembly GCF_018101125.2. Lineage (GTDB taxonomy): Bacteria > Actinomycetota > Actinomycetes > Streptomycetales > Streptomycetaceae > Streptomyces > Streptomyces tardus. The sequence goes on from NZ_JAELVF020000001.1 coordinate 2,686,595, forward strand.
GGGAGTGCAGACAGCTCGGGCAGTGGTGCCGACGGCCGCCGTCCGGCGCGTGGGTCGTCACGGTGAGCCCGCAGCGGACACAGTCGAAGGTGTCGGTGCGCAGGACGGAACTCGGTTGGCTGTTGGGGTTGTTGGACACCCGGTACTCCTTGCTGAGGCATGTGTGGGACAGCAGGAGCAGGCCGAGCGGGCCCCTCGGATTCCCGATCCGCGGGTCGAAAGTCGCCTTGCCGTCGCAGGTGCGTTCACCTGCGGAAACAGCTCAGCCGGCGGCGTTGTCAGTGCCGGGGGTTACGGTGACTTCCGATGGCTGGAGAGGCGCGCTCGGCGCGGTGCGGGTCATAGAACATCTGCTTTCCGGGGCTCGTGCGGCCCGTGGGGAGGGGCCCGTCGGGTGGGCGCGTCATCAGGCGTACAGGTCACGCAAGTTAGCAATTCGCGCGGCTGTGGTGCCAAGGGTTTTTCTGCGTTCTCGCGCTGCTGCCGGGGACGTCGGGTCGAGCGCGTCCCCGCGCGGACGGCCCGGTGTGCGGACGTCTCGGCGGAGGCGTTCGGCGGGGGCGTTCGACGGGTGCACACCGGCCCGGAGGCCGCAGGAAATCGTTTGACTTCAAGCTGTGTTGAACTTCTAGCGTGAGAGCCATGACTGACACCAAGATCACCAAAGGGCCCGGTTCCGGGCCCGAATCTTCGCCGGTGCACCGTGCCGGCAAGCGGGAGTGGATCGGCCTCTTCGTCCTGGCCCTGCCCACTCTGCTGATCTCCCTCGACATGACGGTGCTGCACCTCGCGGTGCCGCAGCTCAGCGCCGATCTGAGCCCCAGCAGCACCCAGTTGCTCTGGATCGTCGACATCTACGGCTTCCTGATCGCCGGTTCACTGATCACGATGGGCACGCTCGGCGACCGGATAGGCCGGCGCAGGCTGCTGATGCTGGGTGCCGCGGGTTTCGGTGCGGCGTCGGTGCTGGCCGCTTTCGCGGGAAGCGCGGGGGAGTTGATCGCCGCGCGAGCGCTGTTGGGCCTGGCGGGCGCGACCCTGATGCCGTCCACCATGTCGCTGATCCGCAACATGTTCCACGAGCCCCGGCAGCGCACGGTCGCCATCAGCGTGTGGATGTCCAGCTTCATGCTCGGCGCGGGCGCCGGGCCGCTGGTCGGCGGCGCGATGCTGGAGCACTTCTGGTGGGGCTCGGTCTTCCTCCTCGGTGTCCCGGTCATGGTGCTGCTGCTGGTCGCCGGGCCGATTCTGCTGCCCGAGTTCAAGGACCCGGGGCGCGGTCGGATCGACCTGCTGAGCGCCGTGCTCTCCCTGGCGACCGTGCTCTCGTTCGTCTACGGCATCAAGAAGACCGCCGAGAACGGCCCGAGCGCGCCCACCCTCGCCGCGATGGCACTGGGGATCGGCATCGGGGTGTTCTTCGTGCGACGGCAGCGGCACCAGGCGGAGCCGTTCGTCGATTTCGGGCTCTTCCGCAACCGCGGTTTCGCGGTCTCGATCGGTGCCGTCGGTCTGGCGGTGTTCGCCAGCGGCGGGCTGATGTTCTTCATCGGCCAGTACCTGCAGATGGTTCTCGACCTCTCGCCGTTCAAGGCCGGTCTCTACGGCCTGCCCGGCGTGCTGGCCGGCATGGTGACGATCATGCTGGCGCCGATGCTGCTGCAGTGGTTCCGCGCCGCGTACGTGATGGCGGCCGGTCTGCTGGTCTCGGTGGTGGGCATCGTGATGCTTGCCCGGATCACGGTGGACTCCGAGTCCTGGGTGGTGATCACCGCGCTGGTCGTGATGCATCTGGGCTTCGGACCGACGATGGCGCTCGGCACCGACCTGATCATCGCGGGGGCCCCGCCCGAGCGGGCGGGCACTGCCTCAGCCCTCTCCGAGACCTCCACCGAGATGGGGATGGCGCTCGGTATCGCAGTGATCGGCAGTGCGGGCACCGCCGTCTACCGCCGGGAGATGGAGGAGACGACGCCGCAGGACCTGCCCCACGAGATGGCCCGTGTCGCCGGGGACACCATCGGTGGCGCCAACGCGATGGCGGCGCAGCTGCCCGAGCGGCTGGGCTCGCCGCTGATGGAGGCCGCGGGCCGGGCGTTCGTCAGCGGTATGGCACTCACTGCGCTGGTCAGCGCCGTGATGATCACCGGTATCGCCGTCATGGTCGCGCTGCTCCTGCGCAACCACAAGCCCGCCGAGGGCGGTCACGGCGCGGAGCCGGCGGCCTCCGGCGGACCGGCCGTCGACGGTGACGCCGCGGACGGCGCAGCCGTGGCTGTCGGCGCCGCCGAGCAGCGGGACGGCGTCGCTCTCGTCAAGGAAGTCCGCCCGCCGTCGTCCCGCGAGTTCGACGAAGCGCCCCTGTGACGTGCTTCCGGCGGGCCGAGCCCGCCGGAAGCACGTCAGCCGGCCTGCAGGTGTCGGGCCCGTACGTGTCGGGTCTGCACGTCTGTCGGGCCGGCGGACCCGTCGGCCTCCAGGCCTGTTGGGACCGCGGTCCGTCGGGAGGCAGAGGACGAGAGCGTGCGGGCGGGGGCGGATCGCGGTCGGCTGACGTGCGGGTGGGAGAGGCGGCTGCCGGGGGCTCAGGCGGCGCCGAAGAGCACCAGCAGCTCCTGCTTGCCGAACATCCGCGCGGTCTCGATCGCGCTCGGCGCCCCGGCGGCCGGATCGGCGCCGCCGTCCAGCAGCGCCCGTACGACTTCGTCCTCGCCCTTGAACACCGCGCCGGCCAGCGGCGTCTGGCCCCGGTCGTTCGCCTTGTCCGGCTCGGCTCCGCGTTCCAGCAGGGCTCGCACCGAGGAGGCGTGGCCGTGGTAGGCGGCGAGCATGACCAGTGAGTCGCCCGAGTCGTTCGTCAGGTTCGGCGGGACCCCGGCGTCGACGTAGGCGGCGATGGTGTCCCGGTCTCCGTGCCGGGCGAGATCGAAGATCTTCGCGGCCAGTTGGAGCACCTCGGGGTCGTGTGCGGGCTCGTCGATCATGTCCTGCTCCTCTGTCGCCGGGTGAGCGGGTGGTGTGACTTCTCGTCGCGCCGGCCACAGCCTACGTAGGTGCCGTCCGCCCGAGCGGCGCCCCGGGGCACGCGGCGCGCGTCAGCCGAAGTGCGGTGCGCGTGCGGCGTCGACCAGCTCCAGCAGCGAGCCGACCACGTGCTCGGCGCCCGCCGCCCGCAGCGCGGCCGTGCCTTCCTCGCTCGGCGCGTAGCCGACGAAGCGGACGCCGGCGGCGTCCGCCGTCTCCTTCTCCCGCGCGCAGGTGCCGATCAGGAGGGCCCGGTCGGCCGCCGTACCGGTGGAGGCCAGCGCGCGGTGCACCGCTTCCGGTTCGGGCTTCAGAGCTCGGGGGCTTCCGCCACGGCCGTGGATGCGTCCGGCGAACAGATGGGCCAGCCCCCGGCTGTCCAGATAGCGCGCCACCGCTTCCCCGGAGGTGTCGGTGACGATCGCCGGGCGGCGCCGTGTGGCGTGCAGGGTCTGGAGCAGCCGGTCGGCGTACGGGGTCGGCCAGGCGCTCTCGGCCGCCCGCACCTCCTCGGCGGTGAGGGCGGCCAGCAGTTCCGCGAGGTCGGCCGGCACCGCGCCGTCGTCCGGGTCGTTCGGACTGCCGTGGCCCCGGCCCCCGTCGGCGCGGCCGATTCCGGCCCGCAGCACGGCGTACGGGTCGTCGGGCTCGGTGAGGGGGTGTGCGGCGGTGCGCAGCGCGGGCAGAGCGCGGAGGCGGGCGGCCACATCGGCCGCGCGGTGCCGGACGAACAGCCGGCACACCGGGCCGTCGAAGTCGAAGAGCACGCAGTCCGTCGAGTCCAGAAGCTCACGCATGGCTGCCGTCCAGGGAAGCGGGGGACAGGGCCGGTCCCGAGGGAAACCGGCCCACTGACCCGACCCACTATCGCCGCCGGGCGGCGGCTCGTACAGGACGCGGCACAGCCCGCCCGCCCGGGCCTGCGGGCCGGTGCCGCCCCCTGTCCGGCACTTGTCGGGCGGCTCGTGGCTCGCGGCTCGCGGCGCCGGTCTCCGCGTCGGACCAGCCGTGCCGCCGCGGCGGGCGGAGGCGGGGCACGGCGCCGGAGGCCGCGCCTGGCCAAGGGGCGCGCCCCGGTCGGGGGTGTGCCTGGTCGATGTGTGCCTGGTCGGGTGTGCGCCCGGTCGGGGTGTGCCCGACCAGGGTTCGTGCCCGGTCGGGAGGGAGGGCCTCCGGACGAGGGCAGTGCCGCGGCAGCGAGGTGCCCGGTAGGGGAGGGGCAGTGCTCGTCGGCGGGGAGAGCGTCCGGCCGGGAGGTGTGCCCTCCCGGCAGGGGCGCGTCTGTCGGGAGGGCGTGCGGATCAGAAGCTGTCCGGGCACCACGGGCGGCGTGGGGTGTGCAGCAGGGTGTCCGCCAACTGCACGGCGCCGGACCGGTGTTCGTCGATCCGGCCCAGCCAGTGGACGCGGCTCGCGCTCTCGTCGCCCAGATACAGCGCGCCCAACTGCTCGACGGGGAGCGTGAGTTCGGCGGACTGGGTGGTGGGCGTGCAGGTGCTGCCCTCGGGCGATGCGTCCAGCCGCCAGCGGCCGGCCGCGTACCCCGCCCGGTCCTGCACCTCCAGTACGAGGCTGCCGGCCGTGGGGTACGTGCGCCGGGTCAGCAGCGCCGGTGTGTCGAGCGGGCGCAGCCACAGGAAGTCGGCGCACTCGGTGGTGTGTGCGGCGCGTCCGTCGGGCAGCAGCAGTTGGAGCACGTCGTCGGGTGCGCGTTGGGTCGCCCGCAGCGAGGTGCTCCAGTCGATGCGGAACAGGTGTTCCCACAGGGCCCGTTCGGCCTCCGGCGTGGCGGCCTGGAGCCGGGGGACCTCGACGGTGCCGCACGGTGTGGCGTTCTCCCAGCGGCTCTCCACCCGGTAGAGGGCGAGCCCCTGGACCTGCTCCGCACTGTCCAGGTACAGCGCGTTGAACCGCTCCTGGAAGCCGTCGTCCGGGTAGCGCAGCCCGCCGGTCGCCAACTGCCAGTAGTGCGCGGTGCGATCGACGTGGCCGGCGTGGTGGGGCAGGGCCCGGACGCGTTCGTGCAGCTTCGGGCCGGCCTCGCGCATCTCCTCCGGACTCACCAGCACGATCCGGCCGCCGCCGGTGTCGGCGGGCCGGTTGCGGTCCAGTCCGGCGCGGGCAAGGTCCACCTCGAAGTCGGCGGACCAGGCCGCCGGCCCGTAGCCGAACCGGCCGTAGATCGGCTGCTCCGCGGCGATCAGCGTGGAGCACAGCTCGCCGCGCTCCTTGGCGGCGTCCAGCGCGCGCTTCATCATCCCGCCGAGCAGCCCGCGCCGGCGGTGGGTGGGCTGCACCGTGACGCTCGTCGCCGCGCAGGAGGGCACCCGCGCTCCGCCGGGCACGGTCAGCTCCTGGGCGAAGGTGCGGAACGTCGCGACGCAGCGGTCGCCGTCGTACGCGCCCTGGACTCCGTCGAGGTCGACCGGGCCGCCGCGGGCCTCCCGCTCCTCCTGCCCCATTGCGCGCGGCAGGAGGAAGCCGGCGGCCACCGCGTTGAACCAGTCGGGCAGTTGGGCCGGGTCGGACAGAGTGCGCAGGGTGATCTCGTCGCGTGGCATCTTCGTCACCCTAGAAGCGCGGATCGTGCGCCGCACATGATTAGTCGCGCCGCGTCGCGGGTGCCGTACGCGGTGCCTCGCGGCCAACCGTGCGGCGGCTGCGCGGGCGGCCTCAGGGGCGGCTCCGCGAACGCCCGTGCGGTCAGCCCGCGGCGACCGTGCGCGGCGGCTGTCGGACCGCGCGGAGTTCGCCCACCGGCCTGCCGCCGCCCAGCAGCGGGACGGTCTCCGGCAGCCCGGAGTCGACCGCGAGACGGCTGCGCAGCGCGGTGGCCAGCACCGGCGGCAGCGCCCGTACGCCGCCGTCCTCGATCTTGAACGCCAGTGCCCTGCCGTCCGCGAGAGCCACGGCCTGCACGGCTTCGGCGCCCATCTTGGCCAGCGCGCCCGGCACCGCGTGCATCAGCGCGGTGTCGTGCCGACGGGTGCCGGCCACGTACTCGGGGTGGGCGCGCATCGCGTCGGCGACGCGGCGTTCGGCGCTGTCGGCGGGGGAGGTGACGAGGGTGCGGAACGCGCGAGCGAGGCCGGTCAGGGAGATCGCCATCAGCGGTGCGCCGCAGCCGTCCACACCGATGTGCGCGACGGGTTCGCCGGCGGCCTGCGCGACCGTCTCGACGGTCGACTGCTGGAGAGGGTGGGCGAGTTCGAGGTAGCTGTCCAGCGGCCAGCCTTTGTGGAGGCAGGCGGCGAGCATCGCGGTGTGCTTGCCGGAGCAGTTCATGGCGACCCGGCTCGCCGAATGGCCCGCCGCGAGACGGCGGTCGGCTTCCTCCCGGTCGAGCGGCAGATCCTCCGGACACTGCAACTGCTCGGCGCGCAGGCCGTGTTCGGCCAGCATCCGCTCGACCAGCTCCAGATGGAACGGTTCGCCGGAGTGGCTGGCTGCGGCGAGGGCGAGTCGTTCGCCCTCCAGGTCGAGCCCGGCGCGCAGTACGGCCGCGGCCTGAAGCGGCTTGTTGCAGGAGCGCGGGAAGATCGGCGAGTCGACATCGCCCAGCGCGTACTCCACGCTGCCGTCGGCGGCGGTGACGACCATCGAGCCGCGGTGGTACCCCTCGACGAAACCCGAGCGAACGATCTCGGCCAGGACGGGCGGCGCGGACGGCGCATCCGCGGAGGGCGCACCTGTGGGGCGCACATCTGTGGAGGACGCACTCGGCGCCGTGGGTATCGGCGAGGACATCGGCGGTCTTACCTCTGTGTCGGGGACGCCCGCCGGTACCGAGGGATCGCCTCAGGGCAGCAGGTCGTCGACTTGCGCTTCTCCCTCACGGTACCTGCGGGCGATCTCCGCGCCGCAGTCGTCCGCTGTACGTTGCAGCGACTGCCGCTGCCCGGAGATCCGCCGCTCGTTGCGGACCAGGCGGCTCATCGCCCCCCGCAGCTCGTCGTCGGTACGGGCCGTGAGGTCCGAGAGCTGCACCTCGGCCAGCATCGAGCTGGCGAGCTCCCGGTACTGGGCGCGCAGCGGGGTGGTGACCGTCACATGCCGTGCGGAGGCACGGTGCGCGGTCGGCGCGTCGGCGAGGATCTCGGGCAACCGGTCGACGATCAGCCGGTTGACGAGCCCCGACTCCGTCGCCGCACCCGCCGCACCCGCCGCACCCGCCGCACCCGCGACGCCGCCGCTCGTACGTGCCCGGGGCGGTGCACCGGAGGCGGGCCGGGGCGGGGGCGAGTCCGTACCCGCCCGTCGGTTCAGCTCCGCCCGCAGGATGTCGATGCGCCCCTGCAACAGCCGCCGCAGATAGCTGAGATCGGCCTCCTCCTGCTGGGCGGAGCGGCGCAGGTCGCGCAGCGCGGGCAGCCGCAGCCCGTCGAGCGAGGGCAGCGCGGTGCGGGTCAGCACAGTGCTGGTGGTGGCGCCGGTGGCCGCGGCGGGAGCCCCGGATGCCCTGGCGGCGACGGCGTCGTCCGCCGGCTGGATGGAGGCGGTGCTCATCTGGTCCCCTTGTCCCCGTCGCGAGTTGCGCAGGAACGCGCACACTCCGTTATCCGCTCGTGATGCCCTGGCATAGTGCCACTCCGTTCCGGCCGCGCGCAGCGGCTTGGCACCCATCCGGCGCATCATGGGTGCATGAGAGCAGTAGTTCAGAGGGTGAACGGCGCGAGGGTGACCGTTGACGGCGAGACGGCCGGGGAGATCGTCGGCGAGGGGCTGTGCGTGCTCGTCGGCGTCACCCACGACGACACTCCGGCCAAGGCGGCCCAACTGGCCAGGAAGCTCTGGAGCGTACGCATTCTGGAGGGCGAGAAGTCGTGTTCGGACATCGGCGCGCCGCTGCTGGTGATCAGTCAGTTCACGCTGTACGGCGACGCCCGCAAGGGCCGCAGGCCCACCTGGAACGCCGCCGCTCCCGGTCCGGTCGCCGAACCGCTGGTGAATGAAGTCTGCGCCCGACTCAGAGAGTTGGGCGCAGACGTCGCCGAGGGGAGGTTCGGCGAGAATATGAAGGTTTCACTGCTGAACGACGGGCCGTTCACCGTGTTGCTGGAGGTCTAGCGCCTGTCGTTCGGGTCGGCCGGCTCCGGCACGATCCGAACGACCGACCTCGGCGCCGCCGTTGCGGATACCTTGCGGACCGGTCTACTTCACCGATCCGGCCATCACCCCCTGCACGAAGTGCTTCTGGAAGGCGAAGAACACGATCAGCGGCACGATCAGCGACAGGAACGCGCCCGGTGCGAGCACCGAGATGTTGCTGCCGAACTGCCGCATCTCCTGCTGGAGCGCCACCGTGAGCGGCTGTGCGGAGCTGTCCGCGAACAGCAGCGCGACGAGCATGTCGTTCCACACCCAGAGGAACTGGAAGATGCCCAGGCTCGCGATCGCCGGACGGGCGAGCGGCAGGACGAGTTGCACGAAGATCCGCCACTCGCTGCCGCCGTCCATCCGCGCGGCCTCCAGCATCTCGCGCGGAATCTGCGCGAAGTAGTTCCGCAGCAGGAAGACCGCGAACGGCAGCCCGTACGCGACGTGGAAGAGCACCACGCCGGGGATGGTGCCGAAGAGGCCGATCTCGCCGAAGAGCTTGGCCACCGGCAGCAGACCGATCTGGATCGGCACCACCAGCAGGCCCACCACGATCAGGAAGATCGCGTCCCGGCCGGGGAACTCCAGCCAGGCGAAGGCGTATCCGGCCAGTGCCGAGATCACCACGACCAGCACGGTGGTCGGCACCGAGATCATCACCGTGTTCCAGAAGGCGGTGGTGATGCCGCTGTTCTCCAGCAGGGTGCTGTAGTTCTCGAACGACAGCTGGTCGGGCCGGACCAGCGAAGTCCACCAGCCGCTCGCCGAGTTGTCCTTGTCGTCGCGCATCGACGAGAAGAACAGACCGGCCAGCGGGGTGATCCAGATCAGACCGACCAGCAGCAGGGAGACCTGTACGAGTCCGTTGCCGAGCCGCTTCGTCAGCCAGTCGACCGGGCCCTTGCGGGCCTTCTCGGAAGTGCTGCGCGCGGGGGTGGAGACCGGTGCGGGCCCGTCCTCGGCCGGACGCGTCGTCGTACCGGGGGCGCTCATGATTCGCTCCTGCGGAAGCGTCGAATGTTGAAGATCATCGCGGGCACCACCAGCGCCAGCAGCAGCACGGCGAGCGCACTGCCCAGGCCCTGGTCGTTGCCGCCGCCGAAGGACACCAGCCACATCTGGGTGGCCAGTACGTTGGCGTCCTCCTGCACCGGTCCGGGCGCGATGATGTAGACGAGGTCGAAGACCTTCATCACATTGATCACCAGCGTCACGAACACCACGGTCAGCACCGGTGCGAGCAGCGGAACGGTGATCTTGCGGAAGATCTGGAACTCGTTGGCGCCGTCCATCCGCGCCGCCTCCAGCGTCTCCCTGGGGAGCGCGGCGAGGCCCGCGGCGATCAGGACCATGGCGAAGCCGGTCCAGATCCACAGGTAGGCGCCGATGATCGCCGGAGTGATAAGCGCGGGGCCGAGCCAGGAGACGCCCTGGTAGGGCGCCGCGAAGTTCGACGCCGGGACCTCGACGGTGTACGAGCCGGGGTCGAGCCCGCTGAAGCTGTACGCGCCGTCGTCGCCGGTAGTGGTGGAGGCGACGGTCTCCCCGTCGCGGACGGCCGAGACCTTCATCCCGGGCATCCCGTTCTCCTTGGCGTCGACCTCCCCGGCCGTGCCTCCGCCGCCGGGAGTGAAGTCGAGCCAGACCACGCCGCGCAGCTCGTCCTGGCCGGCGGTGGACTTGGCGGCGTCCGCGGCGGGCTTCGCCTCGCCCGGCATCTCGCCGGGCGGAACGCCGACGAAGCCGAGGTTCACGGTGTCGCCGGGGCCGGCCGCGTCCTTGCCGCGGTAGCCCTCGCCGTCCTTGACGAGCGTCTCACCGTCGCGCGAACGGGCGTTGGGGTACGGCGAACTCTCGCTGAAGCTGTCGTGGACGCCGACCACCGCGGCGTTGATCACGCCGCGCTCGGGGTCCTGCTCGTAGGCCAGCCGGAAGATGATGCCGGCGGCCAGGAAGGACACCGCCATCGGCAGGAAGAGCACCAGCTTGAACGCGGTCGCCCACCTGATCTTCTCGGTCAGCACGGCGAGCACGAGACCGAGTCCGGTCAGCAGCACCGGTGCGACGACGACCCAGATGGTGCTGTTCCGGATGGCCTTCAGCGTGGCAGGGTCGCGGAACATCTCGGTGTAGTTGTCGGCACCGACGAAGGTGTCACCGCTCGCGTCGAAGAAACTCCGACCGACCGAGAAGATCACCGGGTAGAGCACGAGCGCGCCCAGCAACAGCAGTGCGGGGAGCACGAATACGGCGGCGACGAGACGCTTTCGCCGCTGGGCGCGGAGCCGGGGGGTGACGGCTCCGCGCGCGGGGGCTTCGACTGACGACATGCCCTTGAATCTCCTTGGGGTCACTGCGTGTTCGCCGTCAGCTCTTGCTGTACGCCTTCTTGGCCGCGGCCTCGATCTTGGCGGCGGTCGCCTTCGGGTCGGACGAGTCGCCGAGGAAGTCCTGGAGCAGCTTCCACAGGCCGGTGCCCTTCGTGCCGCCGAACGACGCGGGGGCCTGGTCGGACAGGTCGAAGCGGACGGTGTCACCCGCGTCGACCAGCTCCTTGGCCGCGGCCTGGGTGGTCTCGTCGCTGTAGGACTCCAGGTCCAGCTCCTTGTTGGGGGACAGGAAGCCGCCGGCCTCGGCCCAGATGGCCGCGGCCTCCGGGGTCGCCAGGTACTCCAGAAGCTTCATCCCGGCCTTCTGGTTCTTGCCGTCCTTGAGCACCACGGCCGCGTCGCCGCCGCTGACCACTGGGGCGTCGCCCTTGCCGACCGCCGGGAACGGGAAGAACTTCGCGTCCTCGCCGAGCGTGCGGTCGAACTGGTCCTTGGCGATACCGCCGACGAAGTCGCCCTCGTAGACCATCGCCGCCTTCGGCTCGGGGCCGAAGACCTGCTCGACGGAGGTGGGGAAGTCGGTGCGCAGTGCGCCGGCCGAGCCGTTGTAGAGCAGGTCCTTGTCGCCGAAGAGCTCACCGAGCGTCTCCAGCGCCTCGACCACGCTCTTGTCGGTCCACGGCATGTCGTGACTGGCGAGCTTGTCGTACTTGCCGGGGCCGGCCTGGGAGAGGTAGACGTTTTCGAACCAGTCGGTGAGTGTCCAGCCGTCCTCGCCGCCGACCGCGAAGGCCGGAGTGCCGGAGTCGGAGACGGTGCCGGCGGTCTTGAGCATCTCGGCGTACGTCTTCGGCGGCTTCACGCCGGCCTGGTCGAGCGCGTCGGGGCTGTACCAGACGGTCGACTTGTTGGCGGCCTTGAAGTACAGCCCGTAGAACTTGGTGCCGACGGTGCCGTAGTTCTTCCAGACACCCGCGAAGTTCCGGGTGGTCTCCATCTCGGCCTTGGAGGAGAGCGGGACCAGCCAGCCCTTCTGGGCGAACTGCTGCACCACGCCGACCTGCGGGACCATCGCCACGTCGGGTGCCTGGCCGCCCTCGATCTTGCTGCCGACGAAGGTCGAGACGTTGTCACCGGACGCGACGAGCTGCGTCTTGGCGCCGGTCTCCTCGCTGAAGGCGTCCAGCACCTTCTGGAAGTTCTTGGCCTCCACGCCGGTCCACACGGCGGAGACCGTCACGGTCTGGCCGCTCAGCTCGCCGTCGCCGCTCGCCGGGCCGGGGGATTCCCCGCCGCAGGCGGTGGCGCCCAGGGCGAGTGCCATGGAACCGGCGACCGCCGCCGATATTCGGGTGGCCTTCGCGGTGCCGCTGCGTCGCGTGCGTCTCATGGTGGTGCCTCTCTCGAGTTCCTCAGATGTCCATCGGTGCGTGGGTGCGCCGAGCACGGCGCACCCACGAAGTGCCTGTCGTGCGGGTGTTGCCTGTCGTGCGTGTCGTGCGTGTCGTGCGTGTGTGGTGCGGGTGGTGCTGGGGTGTGGTGGCGGTGCGGCGGCTACGGAGTGTCGCCGTCGCTCAGCCACCAGGCTGTGGTGGAACCGGGCAGTACGCCCGTTGGGCAGGGGCCGGAGGCGAGCAGCGGCGTACCGGCGACCGGTGCGGTCACCGGAGCGGTGCCGAAGTTGACCGCGCAGACCAGCCCGTCGCCGCGGGCGAAGGCCAGCACCTGCGGCTCGCTCTCCAGCCAGCGCAGATCGCCCTCGCCCAACTGCGGCATTCCCCGCCGCAGTTGGAGCCCGTCCCGGTAGAGGTGCCAGAAGGAGCGGGTGTCGGCCACGGCGCGGTCGGTCGCGTGCTCGGCGAACCACTCGGGCTGCGGCAGCCACGGCCGGGTCGCCTCGGCGGAGGAGCTGAAGCCGAACGGCGAGGCGTGGCCCGACCATGGCAGCGGTACGCGGCAGCCGTCCCGTACGTGCTTGCGGCTGCCGGTGCGGTGGAAGATCGGGTCGGTCAGCACCTCGTCGGGCAGGTCGACGACCTCCGGGAGGCCGAGCTCCTCGCCCTGGTAGATGTACGCGGCGCCGGGCAGCGCCAGCATCAGCAGCGCCGCGGCCCTGGCACGGGCCGAACCGAGCCCCGGGCTGTCCGCGCCGCCCTCGCCGGCGTACCGGGTGACGGTCCGCACCTGGTCGTGGTTGTTGAGCACCCAGGTGACGGTGGAACCGGTGCCGGCGATGTCGCGCATCGCCTCGCTGATGGTCTTGGTGAACGCGTCCGCGTCCCAGGGAGCGCTCAACAGGTCGAAGAAGAACGCCTGGTGGAGCTCGTCCTCACGGACGTAGAGCGCGTGCTCCTTGGCGGTGGGCACCGACACCTCGCCGACGAGCAGCCGGTCGTGGCCGTCGCGCGCGGTGTACTCCTCGCAGATCGACCGCCACTGGCGCCAGACGTCGTGCACCTCGGGCTGGTTCCAGGCGAGCGGGTTGACCGAGTCGCGGGAGCGCTCGTCGGCGCCCGGGTCGTCGGAGTCCGGCAGATCGGGGTGCTTGTACAGGCCGGCGGCGACATCGATGCGGAAGCCGTCGACACCGCGGTCGAGCCAGAAGCGCAGGATGTCGTCGAACTGTTCGGGCACCTCGGGATGCCGCCAGTTCAGGTCCGGCTGCTCGGGGGTGAACATGTGCAGGTACCACTGGCCGGGGGTGCCGTCCGGCTCGGTCAGCCGGGTCCAGGCCGGGCCGCCGAACATTGCGCGCCAGTTGTTCGGCGGCTCCTCGCCGGACTCGCCGCGGCCGTCCGCGAAGTGGAAGCGGCTGCGCTCGATGCTGCCGGGCGCCGCGGTCAACGCCTGCTGGAACCAGGGGTGTTCGCCGGAGCAGTGGTTCGGCACGACGTCCAGCAGCACCCGTACGCCCATCCGCCGGGCGTCGGCCATCAAGCGGTCGAACTCGTCGAGGTCGCCGTAAATGGGGTCCACATCACGGTAGTTGGCCACGTCGTAGCCGTGGTCGTGCTGCGGCGAGGGATAGAAGGGGCTCAGCCATATGCCGTCCACCCCGAGCTTCTTCAGATAAGGCAGCCCCGCGCGGACACCGGCGAGGTCGCCGATGCCGTCGCCCGTACTGTCCAGAAAACTGCGGACGTACACCTGGTAGATCACCGCATCGCGCCACCAGCTGTCGGTGGAGCGCGGGTTGAGGCCGTCGGTGGCCGGTGCTGTGGACATCGTGGAGACCTGTTCTCACATATTGCGTACGGGCTGGGCGCGGGAAGCCGGTGCGGGTCGTACCGGACGGGTGGCGACCCGGACCGGGCGGGATCGCCGCGCGGAGCCGTTGCGATGCGCTGGTGCGTGTGCGGAGTGACGTGGCGACGAGCCGCTGTGCCGCGGCGTAAACGTGATCACCGACACGTCGGTATGACGTACATGCATGTTAAGTAAGCGTGTCGTCCCCGTGTCAATGCACGGGACCCCATGGGCTGGGCTGTTGGCCGGAAAGTGCCAGAAAAAGACAGCCGTCGGTACTTAACGTGCATGTATCTGCGGCTGTCGGTCATCGCTGGGCGCACGGAACCGGCCGCGGCGCCGTAGGCACCCGTCCGTGGCGTCGACCGTGACGCCGGCCGAGGTGCCGGCCGAGGTGCCGACCGCGCGCGGTGCTCCTCGGCGGTCCGTCGCGCGCTCAGCTGCGGCGGGCGATCGCCTCCAGCTCGCGGTTGAGCCGCGCCACCGCGGAGTCGGGCGACTGGCGGCCGGACATCGCGTCGCTCACCACTGCCTGGACGGCGAGCGTCACCTGGTCGTAGCGCGGGCTCTTGGGTCTGGGCTCCGCCGCGAGCACACTCTCCCGCAGCGTCGGCAGATACGGGAACTGCCGCACCAGTTCGGGGTCGCTGTAGAGGCCGGACCGCACCGGGGGCAGCGCGCCGAGCGTCAACACCCGCCGCTGGACCGGCTCGCTGGTCAGGAAGGCGATCAGGTCCGCCGCCGACTCCGGGTGTCGCGACTGCGTGCTGACCGCGAGGTTGGAGCCGCCGAGCACGCTTGCCCCCGGCCCGTCCGGGCCCGGCAGCGGTACGGTGCCGACTCGGCCGCCGACCGCCGACTCCTCGGCGTTCGCGCCCGCGTACACGTACGGCCAGTTCCGCAGGAAGAGCAACTCGCCGTCCTGGAACGCCTGCCGGGACTCCTCCTCCTTGAAGTCGAGTGCCTTGCGGGGGATCCAGCCCTCGCGCACGCCCCGGGAGAGGAAGCCCAGCCCCTCGCGTGCCGCCGCCGAGTCGACGGTGACCTTCGCGCCGTCGTCCACCAGGATCGAGCCGCCCGCCGAGTGGACGGCCTCCGTCGCGTTCACCGCCAGCCCCTCGTACGGCAGGAACTGGCCCGCGTAGCCGTCGAGTCGGTGCTTGGGGGCGAGGGTGCGGGCGAGCCGCTCCAGCTCGGCCCAGTCGCGCGGCGGCTCGACCCCCTCGGCCTCCAGGATGTCGGCGCGGTAGTAGAGCAGACCGGCGTTGGTGACGTAGGGGACCGCGTACAGCCGGCCGGCGAAGGTCGCGGTGTCCTCGACGGGCGGCAGGAAGGAGTCGAAGGGGAAGCGGTCCCGGTCCATCGTCCGGATCCAGCCGGCCGCGGCGAACTCCGAGGTCCACGCGACATCGATGTTCAGCACGTCGAACCGGTCGCTGCCGGACCGCAGTTCGGTGATCATCTGCGCCCTGGTCTCGTCCGCCGAGTCCGGTAGCTCGATCAGGGTGACCCGCTCGTCGGGGTGCTCGCGGTTCCAGTCGGCGAGGACCAGCTCCAGGTAGTCGGTGAGATCGCCGGCCGTCACCAGGGTGATCGGGCCGCGGCCACCGTCCTTCGGACGCGGCGTGGCGCCCGTGTACGCGGTGAGCAGCACGGCGCGTCCGAAGGACGGTGGCCGCGGCCCGATCACCCTGGTGACGGCCGGCGATCTCACCGACTACCTGGAGCTGGTCCTCGCCGACTGGAACCGCGAGCACCCCGACGAGCGGGTCACCCTGATCGAGCTACCGGACTCGGCGGACGAGACCAGGGCGCAGATGATCACCGAACTGCGGTCCGGCAGCGAGCCGGTCGCCGACAGCGGAGCGGGCGGCCGGGGGCGGCGGTTGCGAGCGTCAGCCGGGGTCCCGCGCCGCGCACGGACACCTGGCACCGGACGCCGACGGCCGCGCCGGCAGACGAGCGGACCGGCCGGTCCGGGGAGAGGGGAGAGCACGCGTGCGACTCGCGCTCCTCGCCCTGTTGGCCAAAGGCCCCGCGCACGGCTACGAGTTGGGCCAGGCGCTGGAACGCCTGCTCGGCGCCGCCTATCCGCAGCCGAACGTCGGCCAGATATACGTGACGCTCTCCCGGCTGGAGAAGTCCGGACTGATCGAGGGCGAGCAGGTCAGCCAGCACAACCGCCCGAACAAGAAGACCTACCGCCTGACCGCCGCGGGCGAGGAGGCCGCCCTGGCGTGGTTCGAGGAGACCTCCCACGAACCGCGGGTGCGCGACGAGTTCTTCATGAAGCTCGCCCTCGCGCACAGCACCGGCCTCGCCGACCGGATCACACTGATCAACAAGCAGCGCCGCCAGTACCTCAACGCGATGCGCGAGCTCTCCCGCCTCGCTGCTGCCGAAGATCCCGACAACCGCGTCTCCCAGCTGCTCATCGAAGGTGCGATGCTGCATCTGCAAGCGGACCTGGACTGGCTCGAACGCTGCCAGGAGGAGCTGGAATGACAGACGCCCCCGACGCCGCACCCCGTACGCCCGCAGTCGCGCGGGGGACCGGCCGCACGCGGGGCACCGCCGACCCCGTACCGGTCGCCCCCGCCCCGGAGTCCGCACCGCGGTCCGAGGCGACAGTGCGGGCCACCGGGCTGGTGAAGACCCACCGCGGCGAGGGCGGCGCGGCCCGGGCGGTGCGCGGCGTCGACCTGACGGTCCGCCGCGGCGAGTTCGTGGCGATCACCGGTCCGTCCGGCGCCGGCAAGTCCACGCTGCTGCACCTGGTCGGCGGGCTCCAGCGGCCCGACGCGGGCAGCGTCTGGCTGGACGGCGAATGCGTGGACGACTACAGCGAGGCGCGCTGGGCGGTGCTGCGGCGGCGCCGAATAGGCATCGTCTTCCAGTTCTTCAACCTGGTCTCCAACCTCACCGTCGCCGACAACGTGGAGCTTCCCGCCCTGCTGGCCGGCACCTCCCCGCGCAAGGCCCGTCAGGAGAGCGCCGACCTCCTGGAGGAGCTGGGCCTGGGCGACCGGGCCCGCAGCATGCCGGGCGAGCTGTCCGGCGGCGAACAGCAACGCGTCGCACTCGCCCGCGCGTTGGTCAACCACCCCGCCCTGCTCCTGGCCGACGAACCGGCCGGCAGCCTGGACAGCAGAGGCACCCGCGAGGTCATGCGGCTGCTCAACCGCTTCCACCGGCGCGGCCAGACCATCCTCCTGGTCACCCACGACGCCCGTCTGGCCTCCGCGGCCGACCGCGTCGTCAGCTTCTTCGACGGACGTGTCGTCGACGACGCCGACCTCGCCGGCGACCGTACGGGCGTCGGCCCCGGGGACCGTACCGGCCGCACCGCCGCCGACCGCCCCCGCCGCCCGACCACCGACCCCGACGAGCGCGAGGCCCGCGGCGACCCCGACGAGCGCCCCGACCGCGAGGCCCGCCCGGAGCGCGACGCGGCCGGCCGCGGCGGGCGCGGAGTCGGCGACGGCGGCGGGGTCTCCTCACTCCTGGAACTGAAGGAGTGACGTGCGCGCCACCCTGCGCTGGGCCCACGCCGACCTGCGGACGCACCGAGGCGAGGCGCTGTTCAGCGTGCTCGCCACAGCCGGCATCATCACCGCCCTGCTGCTGGCCACCGCGCTGTTCAGCTACGCCGCCAACCCCTGGCAGCGGGTCTTCACCCAGTCCACCGGCGCCCATGTGTGGATGCACACCGGTACCCACACCGACGCCGAGGAGCTGGACCGGCTCACCGGGATGGACGGCATCACCGCCGTGGCCGGCCCGTACCGCACGCTGCGTGTCAGCGCCCAGCTGCGCGGCCGGGCAGCCGTGGAGCTGCGCGGAGTCACGGCCGAACCGCCGCGCACCGCACGGCCGTTGCTCACCGAGGGACGCTGGCTGACGGACTCCTCGCGCGACGGCGTCGTCCTCCAGAGCAGCGTGGCCGACGCGCTGTGGGCGGAGACCGGCGACACCCTCACGCTCGGCGGGCAGGGGCGTACGGCCCGTACCCTCACCGTCGTCGGGGTCGCCGACACCGCCGAACCCCGCTACCAGGAGGGGGAACGGCCGGGCCTGGGCTGGGTGCTGCCCGCCACCCTCGACCGCGTGGCCGCCGACACCGACCAGCGCGGCCAGGTGGTCGGCCTGCGGCTGGCCGACCCCGCCGACACCAACTTCGCGGTCCAGCGGGCCGTCACGCTGCTCGGCGCGGACGGCGTCACCCAGGTCTCGCACTGGCAGCAGGCCCGCAACGACGCCCAGAGCGACGACCGACTGCTCGGCACGCTCCTCGCGGTGTTCGGGGTCGGCGCGCTCCTCGCCGCCTCGGTCGCCGTGGCCGGCGCGATCAGCGGACGCATCCGCGGACAGCTCCGTGACATCTCGATTCTGAAGGCCATCGGCTTCACGCCGGGCCAGGTGGTGCGGATCTTCCTCGTCCAGCATGTGGCGTTCGCGCTGCTCGGCGCGGTGCTGGGAGTGACGGCGCTCCAACTCTTCGGCGCCGCTCTGCCCGGCCGGCTCGGCGATGTCGTCGAGGTCTGGCGGGACCTGCCGGGGCACACCGCGGCGATGGTGCTGGTGCCGGGCGCCGCGGTGCTCTTCATCGCCGCCGCCACCTCGCTCGCCGCCTGGCGCGCGGGCCGGGTGCCGCCGGTGCCCGCCGCGCGCGCGGCCGTACCGCCGGCCGTACGGATGTCGAGGGTCGCGCGCACCGCGCTCGGTATGCGCCTGCCGCCCGCGCTGGTGCTCGGCTGGCGCGCCGCCTTCCACCACCGGGGCCGCTCGCTCGCCACCCTCGCCCGACTGACCCTGCCGCTGCTGCTGATCACCGCGGCGCTCAGCGCCTGGTCGACGATCGACCGGGTCGAGACCCGCCCCAGCGATCTGCTCGCCACCGCGCTGACCGCGCGTGCCACCGACGACCTCGGCGAACGCGCCGCCGCCGCCATGCTCGCCGAGGACCCGGACGTACGCGCCGTCCACCCCGGTGCGCAGGTCGCGGCGCTCGCTCCCGGCCAGACCAGCACCCTGACCCTGCGCGGCCTGGGGACGGACCGCGAGCCGTACCCCTTCCGGGTTGCCGAGGGGCGCGCGCCGGACGGCCCGGACGAGGCGGTGGCCGGGCAGGGGCTGCTCGACCTGCTGGACCTCGGGGTCGGCGACTGGGTGCGGTTGACCGTCGAGGGCAATCCGCAGGTGCTGCACGTGGTGGGCCGCACGGTCGAGCCCGAGCGCGGCGGTCGGGTCATCGCCACCTCGCTGGACACCCTGCGCGAGCGCGACCCCACCGTCGTCGCGGACTCCCACCACCTCCAACTGCGCGACGGCGCCCGCCCGTCGGAGGTGAGCGAACGCCTGGCCGACGGCTCCGGCGGCCGGCTGGAGCTGCGCGAGGCGGGTGCGCCGGTCGAGGGGATGCAGTCGATGCGCGGCGTCCTCCTCGGCCTCATCGGAGTCCTCGCGCTCATCGGGCTGACCGAGCTGCTCACCGCTGTCGCCACCCGCATCAAGGAGCGCGAACGCGACCTGCTGGCCTGGAAAGCCATCGGACTGACGCCCCGTCAGGTGACAGCCGTCATCCTGTCCGCCGTCGGACTCACCGCGCTCGCCGCGGCGTTGGCCGGTACGGCGCTGGGCACCCTGGTCGGGCAGTGGCTGATCGACGCACAGGGCCGTACCAGCGGCATCGGCGCCGGGCTGGCCGTCGGCCCACCGCTGTGGATGCTGGCCGCGGTGGTCTCGGCGGTCGTCGTCGGTGCGCTGCTTGCGGCCCTGCCACCGGCCGTACGAGTGGGCAGGCGCCGCCTCGCCGACACACTGAGCGCGGTGGCCTGAGCGGGGCGGCCCTCGTGCGCGGAGGCTCGGGCGCGGAGGCCCGGGCGAGGTGGCTGCGCCCGGCCGCCCGGCTGTACGCGGCTCGTCCGGCTGTACGCGGCGGGCCACAACCGGCGTGCGGGGACGGCGCGTTCGACCGCCGCGCGCGTACGCCGGGGGCCACCGCCCGGGGCCGAACGGTCGCTCCTCGGCGGGGCCGGACGACGGGCACGTCCTGCTCAGGGCCGGACGGCACTCCCGTGCTCAGGGTTGGACGATGGGCTCCTGCGCCGCCGCCGTGCCCCCGCCGACCAGCAGATCCGCTTCCAGGGCGACGTTGCGCTTGACCAACGCCATGGCGACCGGGCCGAGTTCGTAGTGCCGGGCGGCGCTGGTGATGAAACCGAGCTGGCGCCCCTCCGGCCCGTCCGAGGCCAGACGCACCGGATCGCCGTGGGTGGGCAGGATGACCTCGCTGCCGTCCAGGTGCAGAAAGACCAGCCGACGCGGCGGCTTGCCCAGGTTGTGGACCCGGGCGACGGTCTCCTGCCCCCGATAGCAGCCCTTCTGGAGATGCACGGCCGAACCGATCAGCCCCACCTCGTGCGGGATCGTGCGGTGGTCGGTCTCCATGCCGACCCGCGGCCGGTGAGCCTCGATCCGCAGCGCCTCCAGCGCCAACGCCCCGATGGGCGGGCCGTGTTCGCCGCGCTCGGCGAGGTCGCGCAGCTGCTCCCGGGGCAGGAAGATCTCCCGCCCGTACGAGGTCTCGCGCGTCATGACGCCGTCCGGGACCGTCGCGATGGAGCCGGCCGGCAGCAGGACCAGCGCGTACTCCTCGGTGCGGTCGGCGGCTTCCACCCGGTAGAAGAACTTCATGCTCTCCAGATAGTCGAGCAGTGCCTGCTGCCCGCCGGGCTCGGTGTGCAGCCACACCGTCTCGCCGTCGTCGACGACCGAGAGGCCGTGTTCGATGTGGCCGTTGGCCGTGAGGACGAGCGCCTCGGTTGCGTGCCGCGGCTCCAGCTCGCTCACGTGCTGGGTGACCAGCAGGTGCAGCCAGGTCAGCCGGTCCTGCCCGCTGACGGTGAGCACACCGCGGTGGGAGAGGTCGACGAAACCGGTGCCGTCGGCCAGGGCGCGCTGTTCCTTGAAGAGATCGCCGTAGTGGGCGGCGACACCCTCGTCGGGTCCCTCGGACGGGACGGCGCCGGGAAGCGAAAGCAGCGGGCTCACATACGACATGCGTCCAGCCTACGTCCCGTCGCCCGGGCCGCGTCGACACGATCACCGAACCGGGCGGGCACCTCCGCCCGGCTCCGTACGGGGGCGGGTCAGCGGCGTTCCCCGCGCTGGTTCACGGTCTCCCGGATGTACGCGCCGAGCTCGGTGATCGCCTGCGGGTTGCGCGGGCTCTCCACCAGGTCGACGTAGTCCAGGGTGAAGATCCTGTCGTTGCGCACCGCCGACACGTTCCTCAGCGGCGGGAAGGACTTGAGGAAGCGCTCCTTCTGCTTCGCCGAGACCTCGCCGTAGTCGTTGATCACGATGATCTCCGGATCGCGTTCGACCACGGTCTCCCAGCCCACACTCACCCAGGAGTCCGCCAGATCCTTCATGACGTGGTCGCCGCCCGCCCTGGTGATGATGTCGTGCGGCCCCGCGAACTTGCCCGAGGTGAACGGCTTGTCCTCGTCGGCGTCGTAGAGGAAGACCCGCGGCCGGTCCCCGCCGGTCGGTGCCCGCTCCTCGGTCGCGGCGACCTGCTCGCGGAAGTCCTTGATCAGCTTCGCCGCCCGGTCCCGTACGTCGAAGAGGGCGCCGAGCGTCTTCAGATCGGTGTAGAGCGCCTCCAGCGGCGACATCACCCCGCGCGCCTTCCCCCTGCCGTTGCGGCAGGACTCGGTCAGGAGGTACGAGTCGATGCCGAGCTTGTCGAGCGTGGCGGGGGTGAAGCCGTCGGCCTCGCTGAAGCCGTAGTTCCAGCCGGCGAAGACCAGATCGGCCCGGTGGTCGACCGCGAGCTCCTTGCTCACCTTCTTCTTCGAGAGCCACTCGGTCTTCCGGTACCCGTCCCGCCACGGCACGTCCCGGTCGCCGCTCTTGCGCTCGGGCGTTGCATAGCCGGCCATGTGGCCCTCCAGCCCGAGGGCGAACATGATCTCGGTGATCCCGATGTCGTTGGTGATGACCCGCTGCGGCGCCCGGTCGAAGGTCTTGCGCTCGCCGCAGTTGGTGATCGTCACCGGGTAGTTGCCGCCGGCGCGGGCGTCGTCGTCCCGGTCGGAGTCGTCGATCTCGGCGCCGCAGCCGGTGAGAGTCGTGAGCGCGGCGAGCGCGGCGAGCACGGCGCCGGCCCGCAGCGCGCGGGGAGCAGAAGAACGCATGGGTACAGCCCTTCAGGGGGAGTGGAGCGGATTTCCCGACGCGGACACCGGTTCGGTGACGGAAGCGGAGCCGCCGGCACGCCCCGTACGGTCCGCCGTGCCGGTCGTACGGCCCGTGTCGGTCGTACGGTCCGCCGTGTCGGTCGTACGGCCCGTTGTGTGGCTCGCGCGGTCCGCGTGCCCCGAACCGGCCGCCCGGGCCTCGGTGTTCGCGGGCGAACCGTCCGCCGCCGGCGGTGCGCCGCCGCCCGGCAGGCGGTCGAAGAGCAGCTGTACGGCGCCCGAACCGGGGTGGGTGACCCGGTGCGCCCGCACCCCGAACACCCCGGCCAGCAGCTCGGCGTCGAGCACCTCGGCGGGCGGCCCGTGCGCGGCGATGCGGCCGGCGGAGATGACGTACAGCTCGTCGCAGTACCGCAGCGCAAGGTTCAGATCGTGCAGCGCGGCCAGCACCGTCGGCCGCCCGCCGCCGCGTCCGTCCACGTCGTCCTGCGCGCCGCCGCGCCCGCCGCCGAGTCCGTCCCCCTCGCGCCCGGCGCCCCAGTGCCGTACGAGGTGCAGCACCTCCAACTGCTGGGCGACGTCGAGGTGGTTGGTCGGCTCGTCCAGCACCAGCACCCGGGGGCGCTGGGCCAGCGCACGGGCGATCAGCACCCGTTGCTTCTCGCCGCCGGACAGCGTCAGAAAGCTGCGCTGCCGCAGCGCCGTCGCCCCGACCCGCTCCAGAGCGAGCGCGCACAACCGCTCGTCCTCCGCGCTCGTCCGGGCAACGGACCGCTGGTGCGGAATCCGTCCCATCGCGACGATCTCCTCGACGCTGAAGTCGAACTCCGAGCCGGATTCCTGCGGGAGCGCCGCCACCAGCCGCGCGCCCTCCTTCTCGGGTATCGAGTCCAGGTCCGTGCCGTCCAGCCGTACGACTCCGGAGCTCGGCCGGTCGGCCCGGTACACGCAGCGCAGCAGCGTCGACTTGCCGCTCCCGTTCGGCCCGACCAGGCCGACGACCGTTCCGCTGCGGGCCTCCATCGTCACCTCGTGCACCAGGCGGGCGCCCGAGCGCTCGACCGTCAACGCGTCGATCCCGACTCTCATCCGGTGCCTCCGAAGGTGTAGCCGCGACGACGCATGAGCAGCAGGAAGCAGGGAACGCCGATCACCGCGGTGAGCACCCCGACGGGAAGTTCGACGGGTGCCAGGAGCACCCGGGAGAGGACGTCGACCCACACCAGCAGCACGGCACCGGCCGGCGGCGCGACGAGGAGCACCCGGCGGTGGTCAGCGCCGACCAGCATCCGGACCGCGTGCGGCACCATCAGCCCGACGAACCCGATCGCGCCGCTCACCGCGACCGCGCAGCCCACCACCAGCGCGGTGAGGACGAACAGCTCCCGCCGCAGCCGCTCCGCCCGTACCCCGAGCGCCGCGGCGGTCTCGTCGCCCATGGCGAGCGCGTTCAGCCGGCGGGCTGAGACGAGGAGGTGGCCGATGCCGAACAGGACCGCGGCGGCGGCGACGGGCAGCGACTGCCAGGTGGCGCCGCCGAGGCTGCCGAGCATCCACATCATCGCCGAGCGGGCGGCCTCGCCGTGCTCGGCGTGGAAGACCATGAGGGTCGTCAGCGCGGAGAACCCGTAGTACATGGCCGTACCGGTGAGCACCAGCCGCAGCGGCGTCAGCCGGCCCCCGGAGGCGGCGACGGCGTAGACCAGTGCCATGGCGAGCATCGCGGCGACGAACGCGGCGGTGGACATCGCCCAGACGCCCAGCGCACCGAACGCCCCGAAGATCAGCACCGAGTTGGCGCCGACCGCCGCTCCGGAGGAGATGCCGAGCACGAACGGGTCGGCGAGGGCGTTGCGCACCATCGCCTGGATCGCCACCCCGATCGCGGCCAGGCCGGCCCCGACCACGGCGGCGAGCAACGCCCTCGGCAGCCGGATCTCCCACACGATCGTGTAGGCCGCGACCTCGTCCGGCGCGATGCCGCCGCCGAACAGACCCGCCCACAGGTACCCCATCGCCCGGGCCGCACCCAGCTCGGACGAGCCCAGCGAGACGGCCGCGACGAGGGAGACGGGCAGCAGGACGGCGAGCGCGCAGAGCAGCGGTACCAGCGGGACCCGGCGCCGGCCCGGTGCCGGGCGCTCGTGCTGCGGCGGCGGGGCGCTCGGCGCGGCCGTAGCGGACATGGCGGTTCGCCTTCGGCTTCGGCCGGTTCGTGCGCGACGGTGCGGGCCACGGCCGGGCCGCACCCCCTCGCAGTCCGCGGCGAGTTGACAGGGCATCGGGGCCGCCGCGGGCGATCGGGCTCGCGGCGACCGGACGGCCGCCGCCCACCGTTGCGGGTCAGCGCCGGACTTCGACCGGCTTCTCCCACGGGGCGAGTGCAGCGTAGTCGGTGCGGTACGCAGGCACCACGGGCGGTTTCCCGCCGCCGACGGACGGTACGGCGGGCCGGGCGACCGCCGCAGGTCGGCGGCCCGAGCCCCGTCGCGCGCCGCCGCCACCCGCCCGCACCGTGACCAACACCACATATTCACCGGCCGGTCGGGTCGAGCGATAATCGGTCGTATGGACGTACGCACCTCCCCGCCGCAGCAAGACCGGCGCCCGTCGCAGGACGGCCCGCAGCCGGAGCCGATCCTCTTCTACGGCACCCGCTGGGTGGATCGCACCGACGGGTACGTGCCACGCAGGATCGGGCTCGGCCTCGGCGCCTTCCTCGCGACTCTCGCCGGGGCGGGCCTCTATCTGCTCGCCTGGCAGGGCCTGGCGTTCTCCGAGGCTCCGGGCTGGGTGAACTCGCTGGTCATCGGAGCTGTGGCGATCTGCACCGTGATCGCCTTCGTCAAGTCCTGGAACGGCTATGTGCGCCCCACGGCGGGCCGCGACGAGAGCGTGGAGAGCTCCATGCGCAGCCTGCGCATGATCGGGTTCGTCGGCGGACTGCTCGCCTACGCGCTGCGCAGCCTGGTCGAGGCGCCCGGCGAGAAGCTGCGCCGGACCGCGTACGACGCCGAGAGCCGCGCGTACGAGCGGCGCCGGGTGACGCGTACCGGCAATCCGGCGCTCCGGGCCGCGTCGAAGGCCAGAAAGCGTCGCTGACCGCTCACCACAACCAACACTTCCGGGGTGCCGCACGAAGCGGCACCCCGGAAGTGTTTCCGGCGGTCGTTCCCGGCCGCACCCGCGTACGCCCGCCACCCCCCGGCGGACAGCCGCCACGGGGTCGACCCTCCCTCCCGCGCTTGTGCGGGTCGCCCCTCGTTCCCATCGGGGCCAACCCCGAGAGGCCCCGGAGATGCGTCAGATTTCTTTGACGCACCTTCCCGGGTGTGTCAGCTTCTTCTTACGCATATGTGCACCTACGCACGTACGCACGGAAGAAGAACGGAGGGGAGCAGCACATGGCCGAAGGCCGGCTCCCGACCGGCGACGAACTGCTGAAAGCCCTCGCCGCGCTCGCCAATCCGCACCGGATACGGATCATCGGCGCGCTGTTCCGGGGCCGCAACTACGTCAGCAGACTCGCGCGCGAGATCGGGATGAGCCGACCGCTGCTGCACATGCACCTCCAGCGGCTGGAGGCGGCGGGCCTGATCGTCGGCTCGCTGGAGCTGTCCGCCGGCGGCAAGGCGACCCGCTACTTCGAAGTGGCCCCGTTCGTCTACGAGTTGACGCCCGAGACCATCGCTCGGGCGACATCGACGCTGACGCACGACACCGACCGCAGATCGGCGGAGCCGTCCGGACCGCCCGGCGCGGAGCCTGCCCCGCAGCGCACCGCGGCCCGTGGTCACCGTCACCGCAGCACCACCCCGGACCCCGGATGCTCCGGGCGCTCCGGGCAGACCCATCCCCCCGAGCACACCGAGAAAGAGGATCTGCTGTGAACGACTCACTGGTGACGACGGCGGCCGATCCCGCCGGCGTCTGGGCGGCGGCTCTCGGCACTGGCGGAGTCTTCCTCCTGATGATCGTCCTCGTCTGGCAGATCGCCGCGACCTGGCGCGCCCGGATGCTCGCGGCGCGCGAGGACGAGTACAAGGCGCTCGCCCGCAAGTACGCGCAGCTGCTGGAGGACAACCAGCTGATGCAGCACCGGCTCCTGGAGGAGCTGGGGGAGACCCGCAAGTCCGTCAACTCGATGGAACGCATGATGCGCGAGATCGAGTGAACCCGCTGTCGCGAAGGCGGCACCGCACTCGTACGGCTACGGCCGGGAGCGGCAACTCCCGGCCGTAGCGCCCCGGAAGCACTGACAAGTCCAGAACACCCGCACACCGCAGCCAGGTCGGCAAACCTCGTGCGCCGCGGTGCGGGCACCGCTCTGCCACGACTGCTCCGGCCTGTGCGCAAGGCGCCGCCAGCGGCAGCGTGCTCCCGCCCGAAGGAGAACACCCCATGGCCGCCCCGAGCAAGAGAACCCAGCGGCAGGAGCCGCCCCCACCGTCCTCGCAGCTCCCGGAGACCCGGCCGCCGGCCCCCGGACAGCGCTCCGGCCCTCTCGCCTTCCTGGCCGGCCGACGCGGCAAGTGGATCGTGGTCGCCGTCTGGGTTCTGGCGGTGATGGCGCTCGGCCCACTGGCCGGCAAGCTCGGCGAGGTGCAGGACGCCGGCTCCAACGCCTTCCTCCCCCGCTCCTCCGAATCCGCCGCGGTCAACACGGAGTTGGAGAACTTCCGCACCGAGGGCGAGCTGATCCCGGCCCTGGTCGTCTACACCGGAGGCGAGAGCGACGAGCGCCGGGCCAAGGCCGCCGCCGACCGCCGCGCCTTCCAGGAGTACGCCGCGACCGGTCAGCGGATCGCCCCGCCCGCGGAGTCCCGCGACGGCGAGGCGTGGATGACGGTCGTACCGCTCTCGTACGAGGACGACCCCTTCGGTGCGCTCGACGAGATCCGCGAGATCACCGCCGCCAACGCCCCGCCGGGGGTGGAGGCCCACATCGGCGGGCCGGCCGGCTCCCTCCAGGACTCCGTCGCCGTCTTCGACGACATCGACGGAACGCTGATGGCGGCCTCCGCCCTCGTCGTCACCCTGCTGCTCCTGCTCATCTACCGCAGCCCGGTCCTGTGGCTGGTCCCGCTCGTGGCGGTCGCCTTCGCCGCGGTGCTGACCCAGGTCGGTACGTATCTGCTCGCCCGCTACGGAGGGCTGCCGGTCGACCCGCAGTCCGCGGGCATCCTCATGGTGCTCGTCTTCGGCATCGGCACGGACTACGCACTGCTGCTCATCGCCCGCTACCGCGAGGAGCTGCACCGGCACGAGGACCGCCACGAGGCGATGCAACTCGCCCTGCACCGCTGCCTCCCCGCGCTGCTGGCCTCCGTCGGCACCATCGCCGCCGGGATGTGCTGCCTGGCGCTGGCAGACATCAACTCCTCCCGTTCGCTCGGCCTGGTCGCCGCGGTCGGAGCGGTCTGCGCGTTCCTCGCGCTGGTGACGGTGCTGCCCGCACTGCTGGTCGTCGCCGGCCGGTGGGTCTTCTGGCCGCTGATCCCGCGCTGCGGCGCGCCGGTTCGGGCCGGTCGGTCCGGGTGGGCGCGGATCGCGGATCTGGTGGCGGCGCGTCCGCGCAGGTCGTGGCTGCTCTCGGTCGGCCTCACCGCCGTACTGGCACTCGGCACGGTCGGAATGTCCTTCGGCCTGAACCAGTCCGAGCAGTTCCAGACCGAGCCCGAATCGGTCGCCGCCCAGGAGCGGGTCTCCGCGCACTACCCCTCGGGCGCCTCCGACCCCGCCGTCGTGGTCGCGCGTGCGGACGCCGAAGGCGCGGTGACCTCCACCGTCGAGAGGGTGGACGGGGTCGAGGAGGTCACCGGCAGCCGGCGAACCGCCGACGGCGCCCTCGTCTCGCTGGACGTCGTACTGGAGGACGCCCCGGACAGCGAGGCGGCCAAGGAGACCGTCGCCGAACTGCGCACCGCTGTGCACGCGGTGGACGGCGCGGACGCGCAGGTCGGCGGCGTGACCGCCGAGACCGTCGACACCCAGCGGGCGGCGGCCCGCGATCTGGTGGTCGTCGTGCCGGCAGTGCTGCTGGTCGTGCTCGGCGTGCTGATCTGGCTGCTGCGCTCCCTGGTGGCGCCCCTGCTGCTGTTGGCCTGCACGGTGGCCTCCAACCTCGCGGCCCTCGGCGCCTCGTACTTCCTCTTCGTCCACGTCCTCGGCTTCGCGGGAATCGACTGGTCCATCCCCCTGATGGGCTTCGTCTTCCTCACCGCGCTGGGCATCGACTACACGATCTTCCTGATGACCCGGGTGCGCGAGGAGGCCGCACTCCACGGCCACGAGCGAGGTGTGCGCAACGGACTGGTCTCCACGGGCGGGGTGATCACCAGCGCCGGCGTCGTGCTGGCCGCCACGTTCGCGGTGATCGGCTCGATGCCGCTGGTGACGATGGCCCAGCTCGGCGTGCTGGTCGGGGTCGGCGTGCTGCTGGACACCTTCCTCGTGCGCACGGTCATGGTCCCGGCCCTGGCCCTCGACCTCGGCGACCGCACCTGGTGGCCCGGCCGGCTCTCGCGCCGCCGGAACATCGCCGAGCCCGAGGACGACCACGGGTACGCGACGGACGACTTCCCCCGC
>NZ_JAELVF020000001.1:2715129-2717629 GCF_018101125.2 Streptomyces tardus
CGGCCCGCGAGAACGGGGCCGGGCACAGGCGTGTCCGCACTTGACGCGGAACCACCGCCGGAGGAGTATTCATCGTATGATGAATAACCATCCGCCTCCTGCCGTCCGCGCCGACGGACTCCACGTCGTACGGGGCGGCCGTCAGGTGCTCACCGACCTCGCGTTCACCGTCCCCCGCGGGTCCGTCACCGGGCTCCTCGGCCCGAGCGGCTGCGGCAAGACCACGCTGATGCGGGCCATCGCGGGCACCCAGGCCAGGGTCACCGGCACCCTGGAAGTCCTCGGCCGACCCGCGGGCAGCGCCGCCCTGCGACCACGGCTCGGCTACGTCACCCAGTCACCCTCCGTCTACGCCGACCTCACCGCGCGCCAGAACCTCGACTACTTCGCCGCCGTGCTCGGCCTCCCCGGCGCCGAACGCGGCCGTCAGGTCGAAGCCGCACTCGCCGACGTCGACCTCACAGGCCGCGCCGACTCCCTCACCGGCCAGATGTCCGGCGGCCAGCGCTCCCGTGTCTCCCTCGCCGTGGCGCTCCTCGGCACCCCCGAACTCCTGGTGCTCGACGAGCCGACCGTCGGCCTCGACCCCGTACTCCGCCGCGACCTCTGGCAGCTCTTCCACCGCCTCGCCGAAGAACGCGGCACCACCCTGCTCATCTCCAGCCACGTCATGGACGAGGCCGACCGCTGCGAACGCCTCTTGCTGATGCGCGCCGGTGAACTCCTCGCCGAGGACACCCCCGAGGCGCTGCGTCGCACCACCGCCGAGGGCACCGTCGAATCGGCCTTCCTCCACCTCGTCGACCGGGCCCGCGCAGCCGACGAACCATGGCCCGCGCACACCGGCCAGAAGGGCCGAACCACACCATGAGCACCCGAACCCGCACCCCGCACGGCGCCACTGAGCCCGTCACCACCCGCGCGCTCAGCCCACACCGCACCCTCGCGACAGCCCGACGCGTACTGCGCCAGCTCAGCCACGACCGCCGTACGATCGCGCTCCTCCTGCTGCTCCCTGTACTGCTGCTGGTGCTCCTGTACTACGTTTTCGACGCCGACCGCCGGTCATTCGACTCCATCGGAGCCTCCCTGCTCGGCATCTTCCCGATGATCACGATGTTCCTGGTCACCTCGATCGCAACGCTGCGCGAACGCACCACCGGCACCCTGGAGCGACTGCTCGCCATGCCGCTGGGCAAGGCCGACCTCGTCCTCGGCTACGCCCTCGCCTTCGGAGTGCTCGCCGTCGTGCAGGCGTCGCTCGCCACCGGGGTCGCCGTATGGGCACTCGACCTCGACTTCGCCGGCTCGCCCTGGCTGCTGCTGCTCATCGCCCTGCTCGACGCCCTGCTCGGGACCGCGCTCGGGCTGTTCGTCTCCGCCTTCGCCACCTCCGAGTTCCAGGCGGTGCAGTTCATGCCGGCGGTGATCTTCCCGCAGCTGCTTCTCTGTGGGCTCTTCGCGCCGCGCGACTCCATGCAGCCCGCGCTGGAGGCCGTCTCCCACGCGTTGCCGATGTCGTACGCGGTCGACGGGATGACCGAGGTGCTGCACCACCCGGACGTCACCGGTGCCTTCGTCCGCGATGCCCTCGTCGTCGCCGGCAGCGCGCTGCTCGTCCTTGTCGTGGGCGCCGCGACGCTCCGGCGCCGCACCACCTGACCAACCGCCGGCCGCTCTCGCCGGTGTACCACGCACCGGACACGCCCCCTCCGTACCCGGGACACCTGCCAGGATGGAGACATGGCTCAGAAAGTCGCCGTGCTCGGCACCGGAAAGATCGGCGAGGCGCTGCTCAGCGGAATGATCCGCGGTGGCCGCTCCACAGACGACCTGATGGTCACCGCGCGCCGCCCGGAGCGCGCCGCCGAGCTCAGCAGACGCTACGGCGTGGCGGCAGTGGGCAACGCCGAGGCGGCGGAGCAGGCCGACATCCTCATCCTCACGGTCAAACCGCAGGACATGGGCGCCCTCCTGGACCAACTCGCCCCGCACACACCGGCCGACAGGCTGATCATCAGCGGCGCGGCCGGCATCCCCACCACCTTCTTCGAGGAACGGCTGGCGCCCGGCACCCCCGTCATCCGCGTCATGACGAACACTCCCGCGCTCGTCGACGAGGCGATGTCCGTCATCTCCGCGGGAACCCACGCCACCGAGGCCCACCTGGCGCACGCCGAGGAGATCTTCAACGGTGTCGGCAAGTCGCTCCGCGTTCCGGAGTCACAGCAGGACGCCACCACCGCGCTCTCCGGATCCGGGCCCGCGTACTTCTACTTCCTCGTCGAGGCCATGACCGATGCGGGCATCCTCCTCGGGCTGCCCCGCGACAAGGCGCACGACCTGATCGTCCAGGCGGCGATCGGTGCGGCGGTGATGCTGCGCGACAGCGGCGAACACCCGGTCACCCTCCGGGAAAACGTCACCTCGCCCGCCGGGACGACCATCAACGCCATCCGGGAGCTGGAGAACCACGGGGTGCGCGCCGCCCTCATCGCCG
>NZ_JAELVF020000001.1:2720129-2826401 GCF_018101125.2 Streptomyces tardus
ATCTGTGGCCAAGTTTTTAAGGGCGCACGGTGGATGCCTTGGTACCAGGAACCGATGAAGGACGTGGGAGGCCACGATAGGCCCCGGGGAGCTGTCAACCGAGCTTTGATCCGGGGGTGTCCGAATGGGGAAACCCGGCAGTCGTCATGGGCTGTCACCCATACCTGAACGCATAGGGTATGTGGAGGGAACGCGGGGAAGTGAAACATCTCAGTACCCGCAGGAAGAGAAAACAACCGTGATTCCGGGAGTAGTGGCGAGCGAAACCGGATGAGGCTAAACCGTATGTGTGTGATACCCGGCAGGGGTTGCGCATGCGGGGTCGTGGGAGTTCTTTTGATTGGTCTGCCGGCCGGTCGGTGAGTAAAAAATTGTGGGTGTAGGCGAAAGGCATGCGAAAGGCCTGGCGTAGAGGGTAAGACCCCCGTAGCTGAAACATCTGCAACTCATTTGAGAATTTCCCAAGTAGCATGGGGCCCGAGAAATCCTGTGTGAATCTGGCGGGACCACCCGTTAAGCCTAAATATTCCCTGGTGACCGATAGTGGATAGTACCGTGAGGGAATGGTGAAAAGTACCGCGGGAGCGGAGTGAAATAGTACCTGAAACCGTGTGCCTACAAGCCGTGGGAGCGTCGCGCATCAAACTTGTTTTGGTGTGTCGTGACTGCGTGCCTTTTGAAGAATGAGCCTGCGAGTTTGCGGTGTGTTGCGAGGTTAACCTGTTGTGGGGGAGCCGTAGCGAAAGCGAGTCCGAATAGGGCGTTCGAGTAGCATGCTCAAGACCCGAAGCGGAGTGATCTAGCCATGGGCAGGGTGAAGCGGCTGTAAGAGGTCGTGGAGGCCCGAACCCACCAGGGTTGAAAACCTGGGGGATGACCTGTGGTTAGGGGTGAAAGGCCAATCAAACTCCGTGATAGCTGGTTCTCCCCGAAATGCATTTAGGTGCAGCGTCGTGTGTTTCTTGCCGGAGGTAGAGCACTGGATAGGCGATGGGCCCTACCGGGTTACTGACCTTAGCCAAACTCCGAATGCCGGTAAGTGAGAGCGCGGCAGTGAG
This sequence comes from Streptomyces tardus, assembly GCF_018101125.2. Lineage (GTDB taxonomy): Bacteria > Actinomycetota > Actinomycetes > Streptomycetales > Streptomycetaceae > Streptomyces > Streptomyces tardus. Next base: position 2,721,188 of record NZ_JAELVF020000001.1, read on the forward strand.
ACTGTGGGGGATAAGCTCCATGGTCGAGAGGGAAACAGCCCAGAGCATCGACTAAGGCCCCTAAGCGTGTGCTAAGTGGGAAAGGATGTGGAGTCGCAGAGACAACCAGGAGGTTGGCTTAGAAGCAGCCATCCTTGAAAGAGTGCGTAATAGCTCACTGGTCAAGTGATTCCGCGCCGATAATGTAGCGGGGCTCAAGTACACCGCCGAAGTCGTGTCACTCCAACATGAGACCTAACGGTTGTTGGGGTGGGTAGGGGAGCGTCGTGTGCCGGGTGAAGCAGCCGCGTAAGCGAGTTGTGGATGGTACGCGAGTGAGAATGCAGGCATGAGTAGCGATACAAGAGTGGGAAACTCTTGCGCCGATTGACTAAGGGTTCCTGGGTCAAGCTGATCTGCCCAGGGTAAGTCGGGACCTAAGGCGAGGCCGACAGGCGTAGTCGATGGACAACCGGTTGATATTCCGGTACCCGTGATACAGCGCCCAACACTGAATCTTCTGATGCTAAGGCCGTGAAGCCGCCCCTGTTCTCCTTTGGAGTGTGGGGGAGTGGTGGAGCCGCTGATCCAAGGTGGTAGTAGGTGAGTGATGGGGTGACGCAGGAAGGTAGTCCAGCCCGGGCGGTGGTTGTCCCGGGGTAAGGGTGTAGGGCGGCATGCAGGTAAATCCGTGTGCTGTGTGCCTGAGACCTGATGCCGAGCCTTTTTGGTGAAGTGGATGATCCTATGCTGTCGAGAAAAGCCTCTAGCGATGTTGTGTTGCGGCCCGTACCCTAAACCGACTCAGGTAGTCAGGTAGAGAATACCGAGGCGTTCGGGTGAACTATGGTTAAGGAACTCGGCAAAATGCCCCCGTAACTTCGGGAGAAGGGGGGCCATTTCTGGTGATAGGGACTTGCTTCCTTGAGCTGGGGGTGGCCGCAGAGACCAGCGAGAAGCGACTGTTTACTAAAAACACAGGTCCGTGCGAAGCCGTAAGGCGATGTATACGGACTGACGCCTGCCCGGTGCTGGAACGTTAAGGGGACCGGTTAGCTGTGATTCGTCATGGCGAAGCTGAGAACTTAAGCGCCAGTAAACGGCGGTGGTAACTATAACCATCCTAAGGTAGCGAAATTCCTTGTCGGGTAAGTTCCGACCTGCACGAATGGCGTAACGACTTCTTGACTGTCTCAACCATAGGCCCGGTGAAATTGCATTACGAGTAAAGATGCTCGTTTCGCGCAGCAGGACGGAAAGACCCCGGGACCTTTACTATAGCTTGATATTGGTGTTCGGTTCGGCTTGTGTAGGATAGGTGGGAGACTTTGAAGCGCACACGCCAGTGTGTGTGGAGTCGTTGTTGAAATACCACTCTGGTCGTGCTGGATGTCTAACCTGGGTCCGTGATCCGGATCAGGGACAGTGTCTGGTGGGTAGTTTAACTGGGGCGGTTGCCTCCTAAAGAGTAACGGAGGCGCCCAAAGGTTCCCTCAGCCTGGTTGGTAATCAGGTGGTGAGTGTAAGTGCACAAGGGAGCTTGACTGTGAGACTGACGGGTCGAGCAGGGACGAAAGTCGGGACTAGTGATCCGGCGGTGGCTTGTGGAAGCGCCGTCGCTCAACGGATAAAAGGTACCCCGGGGATAACAGGCTGATCTTCCCCAAGAGTCCATATCGACGGGATGGTTTGGCACCTCGATGTCGGCTCGTCGCATCCTGGGGCTGGAGTCGGTCCCAAGGGTTGGGCTGTTCGCCCATTAAAGCGGCACGCGAGCTGGGTTTAGAACGTCGTGAGACAGTTCGGTCCCTATCCGCTGCGCGCGTTGGAGTTTTGAGAAGGGCTGTCCCTAGTACGAGAGGACCGGGACGGACGGACCTCTGGTGTGCCAGTTGTTCTGCCAAGGGCATGGCTGGTTGGCTACGTTCGGGAGGGATAACCGCTGAAAGCATCTAAGCGGGAAGCCTGCTTCGAGATGAGGACTCCCACCCACTTGATGGGGTAAGGCTCCCAGTAGACGACTGGGTTGATAGGCCGGATATGGAAGACCCGTGAGGGTTGGAGTTGACCGGTACTAATAGGCCGAGGGCTTGACCATAGATTTGCTCGCGTCCACTGTGTAGTTTCTGAGACAGCAACCTGTTCCGGTTGTGTGTTTCACCGTGTTTCGGTGGTCATAGCGATGGGGAAACGCCCGGTTACATTTCGAACCCGGAAGCTAAGCCTGTCCGCGCCGATGGTACTGCATGCGGGAGCGTGTGGGAGAGTAGGTCGCCGCCGAACAATTTTTGAAGGAAAGGGTCGTACCGGATCGCCGGTACGGCCCTTTTCTGCGTTGTCCTCGATGGATACGGTGTCGCTATGAGTGGCGGCGCGCAGGTGATGTGGGACAACGCGGTGACCGGCTACGACTTCGGCGCCGGGCATCCGATGAATCCGGTCAGGCTGGCCCTGACGATGGACCTCGTGGAGGCTTTCGAGCTGGACCGCAGGGCGCCCGTGGTGGCGGCCAGGGCCGCCGGGGAGTCCACGCTTCGGCTGGTGCACCGGGAGAGCTACATCGAGGCGGTTCGAAGGGCCTCGCTCGACCCCGAGAACGCCGACGAGTCCTTCGGTCTGGGGACGACGGACGATCCGGCGTTCGCCGGGATGCACGAGGCCAGTGCGCTCATCGCCGGCCAGTCGGTGGGAGCGGCCGAGGCGGTGTGGCGCGGGACGGTGCAGCACGCGGTGAACTTCGCCGGCGGCCTGCACCACGCGATGCCCGGTTCCGCCTCCGGCTTCTGCATCTACAACGACGCCTCCCTCGCGATTGCCCGCCTGCTGGAGCTGGGCGCGGAACGGGTGGCGTATGTGGACATCGACGTGCACCACGGGGACGGGGTGGAGTCCGCGTTCTGGAACGATCCCCGGGTACTGACGATTTCGCTGCACGAGCACCCCCGTGTGCTCTTCCCCGGCACCGGCTGGCCGGAGGAGACCGGTGGTCCGGACGCACCGGGCTCCGCGGTCAACGTCGCGCTGCCGCCGGGGATTTCGGACGGCGGCTGGCTGCGGGCTCTGCACGCGGTGGTACCGGAGCTCCTTGAGGCGTTCGCTCCGACGGTGCTGGTGACGCAGCACGGTGCGGACACCCATATCGAGGATCCGCTGGCCCATCTCGCGGTGACGGTGGACGCCCAGCGGGAAGCCGCGATGGCGCTGCACGACTGGTCCCACGCCCACGCGCAGGGCCGCTGGGTGGCGCTGGGCGGCGGTGGTTACGCGGTGGTCGACGTGGTGCCGCGCACCTGGACCCATCTGGTCGCGGTGGCGGCGGGTGCGCCGATCGACCCGGCCACGGAGGTGCCGGAGGAGTGGAGGCAGCGGGTGTACGCGCGTACCCGGGCATCTGCCCCCAGGCGTATGACGGATGGGGGAAAGCCCGTGTGGCGGGACTGGGAGGAGACCGGGTACGACCCGGGCGACGCGCTGGACCAGGCCGTGCTGGCGACGCGTCGTGCGGTGTTCCCCTCGCACGGACTGCTTCCCTGAGCGGTTGCGCGGTCCCGGTGTGTGGTCGTGGGTGTCGGGCGCGGCCCGGTCGGCGCGCGGTGGTGGCTGGGGCGTCAACCGGCCCGCTGTGACAGGAGGTTGGGGCCCCGGCGGTGTGTGGCCGTCGGTGCTCGGCGGACGCGGGTACGTCGACTGCGGGAGTCCGCGTCCATGTTCTGCGGCAGCGGTCCTGCTCTGAGTGTCCGTCAGGTCCGCCCGGGAAGTGGGCAGTTGTGCGTACGTCGCGATGAACTCGGGTGGGTCTGCGGGGTGGTGTGGAACTGTGGAGAGGCGCACGGGCGGGGGTCATATGCGCCCCGCGCACACCAACGCGTTCACCGCTCTCTCAACAGCCGGTCCCGGCTCGGCTGTTGACACGGCGTTCGGGGCGCGCGGGTCGGTTGTCACGGGGGTCGGAAGCCCTGAGCCGCAGGTCAGTCGGATGGTCCACGAGGTCGGGGCGGAGCAGCCGGGAGAGTGGCGGCCGTGCCTCCGGGGCGGCTGCGGAGGGGTGTTGAGCGAGGTTCCACTGCTTACGCTGAGCCCTGCGGGGGCTACTGAACGCTCATGCGGTATGTACTCAAACAGACACGTCTGTCACAGTAGGGGACTGATCGCGACTCCTCTTCCCCCCTTGCATCACCCGCCCCGAATCTGGGGAGGTACGCGCATGGGAGCTGGAGACACCGGAGGGGAAGCCGGTGCCCTACATGTGCGGAAGGTTCAGGTGTGAAATGGCTGCTGGCGAGAAGCCTCTGAGCGAGGTCAACTTTCTGACGGTGGCGGAAGTCGCCGCCGTGATGCGGGTGTCCAAGATGACCGTCTACCGCTTGGTTCACAGCGGTCATCTGCCGGCGATCCGGGTGGGAAGGTCCTTCCGGGTGCCGGAGAACGCGGTGCACGAGTACCTCCGTCAGTCCTACGTGGGGGTGGAAAGCGCCTGAGAAGGTCGTGATTCCGGCCCTCGGTTACGAGCATTGACTCCAGGCGGGTACGCTGAGCCGATGTAGGTAGTGTGGGCTCGGACGCCCCGCACCGAGTGAAATCGAAGTGAGCGAGGGTAGTCGTGGGCTCAGTTATCAAGAAGCGGCGCAAGCGGATGGCCAAGAAGAAGCACCGCAAGCTGCTCAAGCGCACGCGTGTGCAGCGTCGTAACAAGAAGTAGTCGCTCAAGTTCGGGCGACCGCGTCACGCGGGTCTTCTGACCACAACACGGGGCTCTCTCCTCATCCGAGGAGAGGGCCCCGTTTGTTGTGGGCGGCAGGAGAGCTGCGGCGAGGGGCGTGCGCCGTGCGGGCAGCCTGTGCGGAACGTATGGCGCCGGTCGCTTTCCGTGTCCTGTTCCGACGTCGCTCCCGCGGGCAACCGATACGGTGTCCAGTGGCCCGGGGCGTGTACCGCAGATGTACTCGCGCCCCGTGGGCCCCGTACACAGCGGCATGGGAGGGGCTTTGGGCAGAGTCGTACTCGTGACGGGTGCCGGAAGGCAGCTCACCGCGCGGTTCATCCGCCGGGTGCAGCGGGACGGCGACATCGATCGGCTGATCGCCGTCGATGTGCAGCCGCCTGCGCACCAGTTGGGGTCCGCCGAGTTCATCGCCGCCGACATCCGACAGCCGGCGATCGGGCGGCTGCTCGCCGAGCACCACGTCGACACCGTCGTCCACATGGATGTGAACGGAACCCCGATCGGGCCCCGCGGCAGCCGGACGTCGGTCAAGGAGACCAACGTCATCGGCACGATGCAGCTGCTCGGCGCCTGCCAGAAGGCACCCTCGGTGCGCAGGCTCGTCGTCAAGTCCAGCACGAACGTGTACGGTTCGGCGCCGCGCGACCCCGCGGTCTTCGTCGAGTCGACGGTCGCCAAGGCCCTGCCCAGCGGCGGCTTCGCCAAGGACGCGGTCGAGGTCGAGGGGTACGTGCGCGGCTTCGCCCGCAGACGTCCCGACGTCTCGGTCACGGTGCTGAGGTTCGCCAACATCCTCGGGCCCACCGCGGACACCCCGCTGGCCGAGTACTTCAAACTCCCGGTGCTGCCCACCGTGTTCGGATACGACCCGAGGCTGCAGTTCGTCCACGAGGACGACGCGGTCGAGGTGCTGGCGCTCGCGTCCGGCGAGCCGCGGCGCGGCTCCTACAGCGCGGGCACCTTCAACATCGCCGGCGGCGGGGTCCTGCTGCTGTCCCAGTGCGCCCGACGGCTCGGCCGGCCGACGGCCCCGATGCTGCTGCCCGCGATCCGCTGGGCCGGCAGCGCGCTGCGGGCGGTGGGAGTCACCGACTTCTCGCCCGAGCAGATTCGGCTGCTCACGCACGGCCGGGTCGTACGAACCTCGCAGATGCGCGAGATGCTGGGATTCACACCGATGTTCACCACGGCGGAGGCGTTCGGAGACTTCGCCGGGAGCCAGCCGCCGGGGCTGCTGCCGCCGCGCACCCTCGCCGGCGCCGTCGACCGCTTGCAGGAGGCCGTACGCCATGGCTGACGCCAAGGTCATTCCCTTCGACGACGACCGCAGGGGAGCGGGCGGCCGGACGTCCGGACGTGCGGGGCGCCCGGCGGCCCGCAGACGTGCCCGTGAGCGCGGCGACGGGGGGCTCGCCCCGGTCGGGGAGGTGCCCGGTGCCGCGGAGGGCCCGGGCGCCCCAACAGGGCCGGAGACGGCCGAAGGCGCCACCGGCGGGGGAACGGCGTCGGCGGGTACGCCCGGTTCGTCCGGCGAGCCGCCCGTGCTGGACCGTCTGCTCGGCGAGGGCTGGGACGCCCGCACCGCCCGCGGACTCTCCTTCCTGCGCCGCAGGCTCACCGGCGAGTACGAGGTGGACGACTTCGGTTACGACGCCGAGCTCACCGACGCGGTGCTGATGTCGCTGGTGCGACCGCTGTACGAGAAGTACTTCCGGGTCGAGGTGCGCGGGGTGGAGAACATCCCGGCCGACGGCGGTGCGCTCGTGGTGGCCAACCACTCGGGCACCCTGCCGTGGGACGGGCTGATGCTCCAGGTCGCGGTGCACGACCACCACCCCGCGGAGCGCACGCTGCGGCTGCTCGCCGCCGATCTGGTCTTCATGCTGCCGGTGGTCAACGAGCTGGCCCGCAAGGCCGGTCACACCCTCGCGTGCGCGGAGGACGCCGAGCGGCTGCTGGAGCGCGGCGAGGTCGTCGGGGTGATGCCGGAGGGCTTCAAGGGCATCGGCAAGCCGTTCTCCGAGCGGTACAAGCTCCAGCGCTTCGGCCGGGGCGGGTTCGTCTCGACCGCGCTGAAGGCGGGTGCGCCGATCGTGCCGTGCTCGATCGTCGGGGCGGAGGAGATCTACCCGATGATCGGCAACTCCCGTACGCTCGCACGGCTTCTGGGCTTCCCGTACTTCCCGATCACCCCGACGTTTCCGCTGCTGGGGCCGCTGGGGGCGATTCCGCTGCCGACGAAGTGGACGATCCAGTTCGGCGAGCCGATCCCGACGGACGGCTATCCGCAGGAGGCGGCGGACGACCCGATGCTGATGTTCAACCTGACCGACCAGGTGCGGGAGACGATCCAGCACACGCTGTACAAGCTGCTGGTGCAGCGGCGGTCGGTCTTCTTCTGAGCGCGCTTCTTCTGCTCGCGCCCGCAGAAACGTCTGTGCGGCCCGGCGGGCGCTCTCCACGGGCGTGCGTGCGGCGCGGGACGGGCGCCGGGCTCTTCGTCGGGCTCCTCGCCGGGCGGTCGCCGGGTGGATGTCGGGCGGTGGAAGCAGCACGGTGGCCCGGCATCCGGAAGGACGCCGGGCCACCGTTTCCGAGGACGGAGCAGGAGGGTCAGTCGTCCCGCTCGCTCTCCAGCCCGAGTCCGGGCAGGCCGCCGGGCAGCAGCGGCGGGATGGTGATGTCCGGCGCCGAGGGGCGGGAGGGCGAGTCCTCCGAACCCTTTCCGTCGCCCTTCGCGGGCGGGTTGAGCAGCCCGCCCGTGCCGCCGCCGAGCAGGCCGTCCTGCGAGGCGTCCGGGCTGGGGCCGGACTTGTCCGGGGCGTTGTCGTCCTCCGGGCCCCGGCCGCCGTCCTCGGAGCCGCGACCGTCCGCGTCGCCCTCCGGGGCGGAGGGGCGCCCGTCGTCCTTCCCGGGGCCGCCGCCGTCCTCCGGGTCGGGGCTCGCCCCCGGGGTGCCCGGGTCGGGCTGGCCCGGGGCCAACTTCCGCACCGCGTAGGCGTCGCGGTTCATCGCCTCGAACACGGAACTGACCTCGTCGCTGATGTCCTGGAGCTGGACGGGCAGTCGGCTGCGCATCGAGGTCCAGGTCTCCTGGTGCGAGTCGGCGAAGGAGGACAGCGAGCGCAGCGGGCCGAGGTCGCCGTCCTTGGAGTGCGCGCCGCTGAGGAGCCTGCGGCCCTCGGCGGCGTTGCTGCTCATCGCGCCGAGCGCCTTGCGCACCTCGCTCACCGAGGTGTGGTCCAGCTCGCCGGACCTGCCGCGCTCCAGCAGCCGCCGGGCTTCGTGCATACGGTTCGAGGCGTGGTCGAGGTGGACCGTCCCGCGGGCGGTGTCGTCGTCCGCCATGTCGAGCTTGAAGTCCTCCATCCCGCGCTTCAGGCCGTACAGGCGGTCGCCGGGCAGGGCGTCCGTGCTGGCTGCGGCGACGCCGCCGAGAGCGCCGGCGGCGACGCCGACGGTCAGCCCGCCCGCGGCCAGCCCCTTGCTCAGGCGGGACTTGGGACGCAGCCGGCTCATCGCACTTCGGGGCTCCGCCCGGTGGGCACCGCGGCCCGAACGGCCTCGCTGCTCGGGCACCTGGCCGCCACCGGCCAGTTCGCGCTCCATCGCGGCGATGAGCTGCGCCCGTTGGACGCTCTTCACTTCGGGGTCCAACGCGGGCTTGGGCAGTGCGCCCAGCTCCTCGGCAACGGCGAGCAGCAGACTGTGCTCGCCGGTCTCCGCCCGCTCGGCCTCGGAACCTTCCGCCGGCGTCGGGTCGCTGCCCGCGGCCTCGGGCAGCTCCTTCTCCGATCGCGCGGAAGCGTCGAGGGCCTGGGCGAAGGCGTTGGCCCGCCGGTTGGTGGACACGGATGGAATCAAGGCGGCACCTCCTCTCATCAGCACGGTGGACTCCGGGCCTCAGGGGGAGGGTTCCACGGTCTGCTCAATGCCACCCGATCGAGTGAACGCGGGTGGACAGCGAGAGCCCACGGGGAGTCTGCCAACCCGACAACGAGCGGCAGCGCACTCGGGTTACGGAGTGGCGATGATGTGACCGCAACGTGACGCAGGGGTGAGTGAAGCGCGCGCAGGCGGGGCCGCAGGCAGCGGAACGGACGGGCCGCGGGGCGGCCGGTCGGTGCCGGAGGCGTCCGCGCCACGGACGCCTGGCCTCCGGTGACGGTCGTACGGGTCGCCGGCACCGGAGGTCAGGCCGGTGCCGGCGACCCGCGGGCTGCCGGGTCGCGCGCGGGCGTTGTCGTCCGAGGAGGGATCTGCCGTCAGCGGGCCTCTTCCGGGAAGAGGCGCGCCAGCGTACGGACCGCGCGGTACTGGAGCGTCTTGATCGCGCCCTCGTTCTTGCCCATGATCCGCGCGGTCTCCGCGACCGAGAGGCCCTGGAGGAAGCGGAGCGTGACGCACTCCTGCTGCTGCGGGTTGAGCCGGCGCACGGCGTCCAGCAGCGCGGCGTTGGAGAGCGACTCCAGTACGGAGTCCTCCGGGCTGCGCTCGACCTCGTTCGCGTCCAGCATCTCGCCGGTGGTGACCTCCAGCCGGAAGCGGCTGGACTTGAAGTGGTCGGCCACCAGATTGCGGGCGATGGTGACGAGCCAGGCGCCGAAGTCGCGGCCCTGCCAGGTGAAGGTGCCGATGCGGCGCAGCGCGCGGAGAAAGGTCTCGCTGGTCAGGTCCTCGGCGGTGGCCTTGCTCCCGACCCGGTAGTAGATGTACCGGTACACCGTGTCCGAGTAGTGGTCGTAGAGCTGGCCGAACGCCTCGGTCTCGCCGTCCTGGGCGCGTTCGACCAGGTCCATCATCCGCCGGCTGTCGCTGTCGGCGGCGGGCCTGCGGGCGTTGCCGCGGGCCTGGGGGCGGGAGCGTTTGCCGGTGGTGCCGGTGGTTCTGGCCGCTTGGGTGGTCGGCGCGCTGGTGGTGCGGTCGGCGAGCGCGTACGCGGGGGGTGTGGCGGGTGCCGCTGCGAGGCCCGTAGCGGCGTGTGGTGCGGGGACTGTGCGCGCGACGGCTGGGACAGCGTTCGCGGCGGGGACGGGGACAAGTGCGCACAACCGTTGGACGAGGGTGGTGCGCAACGTAGCCAGGCCCGAGGCGTCAACCCCGACGTGTGGGTACACGGGACTCCCAGAGGCAGAGCTTCCATCATGTGCGGGTTCGACACGAGTTGCCCTGGGACGGGCGTACGGGTGCCGTATTGCGTCTGAGGAGAATAACGCTTCGTGCAGGAGCTACTACGCGTGGTTGCGGAAATCGCTGCTTTGCTTCGTTCTCTTATGGAATGCTGCTCGGTTGATCACCGAACCGGTGTTTGTTTCTGACCGTTTGATGAGGGAAAGCTGCCCGCATGCCACCGAGTTGAGCCGGATCGCCGTGCGTACGACTGGCGTGCGGCGAGGTTGGGTAAGTGGCGGTGTCGCAGGAGCGATCAGAAGTCGGCCGACACGCGACGCCGGTGATCGCGGCGCGGCGGGTCGGGGCGTGACGACGCGTCGTCCGGGGTTCGCAGCCCCGGGTTCGCAGCTCCGGGTTCGCGCCCCGGGTGCGGGAGTTCGGGTGCAGTGCCGGACGGCGCGTGGCATCGGGGCGTCGGCCGCGGCGGGCGTGCGGGTGCGCCGTGGCGATGGGGTGCGGCCGTGCGGGTCAGCGCCGGCGGCGCTGGAGGGCGACCGCGGCAGCCGCGCCGCCCGCGACGGCGCCCACGCCGGCGGCGGCCGGGATGCCGATCTTCGCCGCCTTGCGGCCCGTTCGGTAGTCGCGCAGGCGCCAGCCGTGCTGCCGCGCGTGGTTGCGCAGCGCGCTGTCCGGGTTGATCGCGTACGGGTGGCCGACCAGCGAGAGCATCGGGATGTCGTTGGAGGAGTCGCTGTACGCGGCGCAGCGCTCCAACTCCAGGCTCTCCGCCTCGGCGAGGGCCCTGACCGCCTCCGCCTTGGCCGGCCCGTGCAGTGGTTCGCCGACGAGGCGGCCGGTGTAGACGCCGTCGACGGACTCGGCGACGGTGCCGAGCGCACCGGTCAGGCCGAGGCGGCGGGCGATGATCGTCGCCGTCTCGACGGGGGCGGCGGTGACGAGCCACACCTTCTGGCCCGCGTCCAGGTGCGCCTGGGCGAGTGCGCGGGTGCCGGGCCAGATGCGGCTGGCCATGTACTCGTCGTAGATCTCCTCGCCCATCTCCATCAGTTCGGAGACCCGGTGGCCCTCGACGATGGACAGGGCGCTGGCCCGTACGTCGGCGAGGTGCTCCGGGTTCTCCGAGCCCGCGATCCGGAAGTACGCCTGCTGCCAGGCGAAGCGCAGCAGTTCGCGTGTGTCGAAGAACTCACGCTTGTACAGGCCCCGACCGAAGTGGAAGATCGAGGCGCCCTGCATCACGGTGTTGTCGAGGTCGAAGAAGGCGGCGGCGCGCACGTCGCCGGTGACCGGGAACTCCGGCTCCTCGGGCGGGCTTTCGGCCGACTTCCCGGCATCGGTCTGCGCCGCGGAATCCGGCCCATCGGGCTGCTTGGACCTGCGTGACCTGCGAGATTCCCGGGGCGCGTCGTCCTGCTCGGCCCGGCCGGCGCGTTCCGCCTCGCGGGCCGCCTCGGCCGCGGCCTCACCGGCCAGGACACTTCGCGGTGTTGCCAAGTGCCTACGACGCGTGAGCCATGCCAGTCCGCTCATGTGGTGAGCATAGCCATCCCGTTCCGGTGCTCCGGTGAAGAGCGGATGTCGCGTCCGCTACGGGCGCGACAATGGCGGCATGAGGACTGTGACGCTCATCGGGAAGCCCGGCTGTCATCTCTGCGACGACGCACGGGAGATCATCGCGGAGGTCTGCGCGGAGGTGGGGGCTGCGTGGGAGGAGAAGGACATCAACACCGACGAGGAGCTGTACCGCAAGTACTGGGAGCAGATTCCGGTGGTGCTGGTGGACGGCTCGCAGCACGACTTCTGGCGGGTGGACCGCGGCCGGTTGCGGCGCGCGCTGGGTGCCTGAGCGGGGCTCTTTCGACGATTGGGCGCACGGGCCCGGCTCGACTACCATCGAGTACGTTTTGCCGCTCGGGGGGCTGGTCGTAAGGAGTCTGCAGGTGCGCGCTTCCGTGTGTGTGGCACCTGTCACTTCCAAGGGGCAAACTGGACACAATCTTTGTGCACGCGTTCACAAAGACATAGCCTGTGGGGGATGGGGCGGCCGCCGCGCACGCTGTGCACAGAGTCGCTCACCGCTTTGCGTAAACGGCAGGAGCACCGTGGCAACTGGCCGAACTCACCGACCGGCGAACCGAAGCCGAGGGATTCCCGAGGCAACTGTCGCCCGACTTCCGCTGTATCTGCGGGCCCTCACCGCGCTCTCCGAGCGCTCGGTGCCCACGGTCAGTTCGGAGGAGCTGGCGACTGCCGCCGGCGTCAACTCGGCCAAGCTGCGCAAGGACTTCTCCTACCTCGGCTCGTACGGCACCCGCGGTGTCGGCTACGACGTCGAGTACCTCGTCTACCAGATCTCGCGCGAACTGGGCCTGACCCAGGACTGGCCGGTCGTCATCGTCGGTATAGGAAACCTGGGCGCGGCGCTCGCGAACTACGGGGGGTTCGCCTCCCGCGGTTTCCGGGTCGCCTCCCTGATCGACGCCGATCCGGAGATGGCGGGCAAGGTCGTCGCGGGCATCGAGGTCCAGCACAGCGACGGCCTCGAGCAGGTCATCGAGGACAACGACGTGTCCATCGGCGTGATCGCCACGCCCGCCGCCTCCGCGCAGCCGGTGTGCGACCGGCTCGTTGCCGCGGGCATCACCTCCATCCTCAACTTCGCCCCGACGGTGCTCTCCGTGCCGGACGGGGTGGACGTGCGCAAGGTCGACCTCTCGATCGAGTTGCAGATCCTCGCCTTCCACGAGCAGCGCAAGGCGGGCGAACTCTCCGACGAGGACGCCGAGGAGCTGCCGCAGGGCGCCGGGGAGGTGACCGCTTCGCCGGTCGCCCCGCCCGCGGCCTCGGTCACCAAGCGCGGCAGCGGCTCCGGCAAGTCGCCGGCCGGTGCGTCGGGCGGCACGTCCGGCCGGAACGGCGAGCCGGGAAGTGACGGGGACGTCCCCGCCGTGATGCCGGCATGAGTCTGCTCGTCGTCGGACTGAGTCACCGCAGCGCGCCGGTCAGCGTGTTGGAGCGGGCGGCGCTCGCCCCCGCGGCCCGCGGCCCGCTGCTGGCCGATGTGCTGGGCGCCGAGCCCGCCACCGAGGCGGCGGTGCTCTCCACCTGCAACCGGATCGAGCTGTACGCGGACGTGGACAAGTTCCACGCCGGCGTCGCCGAGCTCTCCACGCTGCTCGCCCACCACAGCGGCGTCGGCCTGGAGGAGCTCACTCCCTACCTGTACGTGCACTACGAGGACCGGGCGGTCCACCACCTCTTCTCGGTGGCCTGCGGCCTGGACTCGATGGTGGTCGGCGAGGGCCAGATCCTCGGCCAGATCAAGGACTCGCTGGCGTACGCCCAGGATCAGCACAGTGCGGGCCGGCTGGTCAACGACCTCTTCCAGCAGGCGCTGCGGGTCGGCAAGCGGGCCCACAGCGAGACCGGCATCGACAAGGCCGGGCAGTCGCTGGTCACCTTCGGTCTGGAGCAGCTCGCGGGGGGTGCGGAGATCGCGGACTGGGCGCGCGGCAGACGCGCGCTGGTCATCGGGGCGGGTTCGATGTCCTCGCTCGCCGCGGCGACCCTGGTCCGCGCCGGCGTCACCGAACTGGTGATCGCCAACAGGACGTTGGAGCGTGCCCGGCGGCTCAGCACCTCGCTGAGCGCCTATCTCCCGGACCTGTCGAACCTTTCGGACGCCGCGGGGTTCGCTCCGCGGGACGGTGCCCGGAACGCGCGGCGAAACGCTTCGGTGGGCGAGCGGCTCGACGTCGCGGCCGTCGCGATGGACGCCGTGACCGACGAACTCGCCGGCGCGGACATCGTGGTGTCCTGCACGGGCGCCACCGGGCTGGTTCTGTCCACCGAGGACGTCGAGGCGGCCGTCGCCCGGCGGGCCGCGGACGCTCCGCCGCTCACCCTGCTCGACCTGGCGATGCCCCGTGACGTCGACGCCGGTGTGCACCGCCTCGCGGGCGCGCGGCTGGTGGACATCGAGTCACTCGCCGACGCCGCGGCCGACGCCCCGATGTCGGCCGACGTCGACGCGGTGCGGACCCTCGTCGGCGAGGAGGTCGCCGCCTTCGGCGCGGCGCAGCGGGCGGCGACGATCACGCCGACCGTGATCGCCCTGCGGGCCATGGCCTCCGAGGTGGTCAGCTCCGAAATGGCGCGGCTCGAGGGCCGGTTGCCCTCGCTCGCCGAGCGGGAGCGCGCCGAGATCACCCAGACCGTACGGCGCGTGGTGGACAAGCTCCTCCACGCGCCGACCGTGCGCGTCAAACAGCTCGCGGGGGAGCCCGGTGGCGCGGGCTACGCGGACGCGCTGCGCGAACTGTTCGACCTTGACCCCGAGACGGTCGCTGCCGTCAGCAAGCCCACCAGGAGCGGCCGTGAGTGAGTCACCCGTCACACCTGTCCCATCCGTCGTCCCACCCGCCGGCGACACCGGCACCGGGCAGCCGCCGCCGCTGCGGCTCGGCACCCGCCGCAGCCGGCTGGCGATGGCCCAGTCCGGGCAGGTCGCCGAGAAGATCACCGAACTGACCGGCCGGCGCGTCGAGTTGGTGGAGATCACCACGTACGGCGATGTCTCCAAGGAGCAGCTGGCGCAGATCGGCGGCACCGGGGTCTTCGTCTCCGCGCTGCGGGACGCCCTGCTCGCCGGCGAGGTCGACCTCGCCGTGCACTCGCTGAAGGACCTGCCCACCGCGCAGCCCGAGGAGTTGGTGGTCGCGGCGATGCCGCCGCGCGTCGACCCCCGGGACGCCCTGGTCGCACGGGACGGGCTGACCTTCGCCCAGCTGCCCGACGGCGCGAGGGTCGGCACGGGGTCGCCGCGCCGCATGGCGCAACTGGCGTCCTGGGCGCGGGCGCTGGGCCGTGAGACGGAAATCGTGCCGATCCGAGGGAATGTCGACACTCGTATTGGGTACGTGCGATCCGGGGAACTCGACGCAGTCGTCCTCGCCGCCGCGGGCCTCACCCGGGTGGGCAGGATCGACGAGGCTACCGAGCTCCTCGATCCCCATGAGATCCTGCCCGCTCCCGGCCAGGGGGCACTCGCAGTCGAATGCGTCGCCGCGAGCGCGCAACTCGCTGTCCAGCTCGGCAAGCTCGACGATCCGTTGACTCGGCTCGCCGTGACTGCCGAGCGAACCCTGCTCGCCCGGCTCGAGGCCGGTTGCAGCGCACCAGTGGGTGCGCTCGCCGACTTCTGGGTCAACGAGCAGGACGTCACTGAAATGCGCCTGCGCGGCGTCGTCGGGACCACCGACGGATCCACGCAGGTGCAGCTGTCCACCACCGGTTCCGTACCGGCGTCCGCCGACGAGGCGACGGCCCAGTCCATACTGCTGGGCCGTGACCTTGCCGACGCGATGCTCGCCAAGGGTGCGGCCGGTCTGATGGGGGAGCGAGCACATTGAGCCCCACAACCGCCCACAACGCCACCGCGTCTGCCGGCACCACCGCAGGCGTGGCAGTACCGAGTGCGCAGGCCGCGCATCGGCACTTCTACGGCGCGAACGGTCACGTCACCTTCCTCGGCGCCGGGCCCGGGGACCCGGGGCTGCTGACACTGCGGGCTGTGGAAGCCCTCTCGCAGGCCGACGTGCTGGTCGCTGATCCCGAGGTCCACGACGTCGTACGGACCCATGCGCGGGCAGGCGTGGACACGCCGCTCCAGGCCGTCGCGGACGAGACATCCGCCACAGCCGGTGGTGCAGCAGATCTTGTCATGCGGGCCGCGCGCTCCGGCAAGCGGGTCGTACGAGCGGTGCTCGGGGACCCGGGCCTGGACGCGGGTGCAGGTCAGGAGATGCTCGACTGCGCCAGCGAGGGCATCATCTTCGAGGTCGTGCCGGGTGTGGCCAACGTCGTGGGAGTGCCCGCCTACGCGGGCGTTCCGCTGCGGGACGCGCACGGCACCGACGTCCGTTTCATCGACTTCCGCAGCGCGGACAGCCGATGTTGGACGGAGGTCGGCGCGAGCGACGCCACCGTGGTCGTCTCCGCGACGCTGGAGACCGTCACCGCGGCTGCCGCCGAGCTGGTCACCGCGGGCCGCAAGCCGGACACCCCGTTGACGGTGACTGTCGCCGGCACCACCACCCGGCAGCGGACCTGGTCGGCGACGCTCGGCAGCATCGCGCAGACCTTCAAGCAGGCCAAGGTGCTGCCGACCGCCGACGGCGGACAGCCGGCGATAGTCGTCGTCGGCGAGCGCAGCGCCCCCGCGCAGCGCGACCGACTGGCCTGGTTCGAGTCCAAGCCGCTGTTCGGCTGGAACGTACTGGTGCCGCGCACCAGGGAGCAGGCCGCCTCGCTCTCCGACCAGCTCCGCTCCTACGGCGCGGTGCCGGCCGAGGTGCCGACCATCGCCGTCGAACCCCCGCGCACCCCGCAGCAGATGGAGCGTGCGGTCAAGGGCCTGGTCACCGGGCGGTACGAGTGGATCGCCTTCACCTCGGTGAACGCCGTGAAGGCGGTGCGCGAGAAGTTCGAGGAGTACGGGCTGGACGCGCGCGCCTTCGCCGGGATCAAGGTGGCCGCGGTCGGCGACCAGACGGCCAAGTCCCTGGTGGAGTTCGGCGTGAAGCCGGACCTGGTGCCCAGCGGTGAGCAGTCGGCCGCCGGCCTGCTCGAGGACTGGCCGCCCTACGACCCGGTCTTCGACCCGATCGACCGCGTCTTCCTGCCGCGTGCCGACATCGCCACCGAGACGCTGGTGGCGGGGCTGATCGAGCTGGGCTGGGAGGTCGACGACGTCACGGCGTACCGGACGGTGCGTGCGTCGCCGCCGCCGGCGGAGACCCGCGAAATGATCAAGAGCGGTGGCTTCGACGCGGTGCTCTTCACCTCCTCCAGCACGGTCCGCAACCTCGTCGGTATCGCGGGCAAGCCGCACAACGTGACGGTGATCGCCTGCATCGGCCCGGCGACGGCCAAGACGGCCGAGGAGCACGGGCTGCGGGTGGACGTACTCTCGCCGGAGCCGTCCGTGCACAGACTCGCCGCCGCGCTCGCCGACTTCGGCACCGCCCGCAGGGCCGCGGCCCTCGAGGCGGGCGACCCGGTCAAGCGGCCGAGCGAGAAGCGACCGACCCGCAGGAGGGCACGTACGTGAGTGACTACGGCAGCTATCCGGCTGCCCGGCCCAGGCGGCTCCGCACCACTCCGGCGATGCGCCGGATGGTTGCCGAGCACCGGCCGCACCCGGCCGACCTGATCCTGCCCGCGTTCGTGCGCGAGGGGATCGAGGAGCCGGTCCCGGTCTCCTCGATGCCCGGCGTCGTCCAGCACACCAGGGACACGCTGCGCAAGGCGGCCGTGGAGGCCGTGGAGGCGGGCATCGGCGGGCTGATGCTCTTCGGAGTGCCGCTGGTAAAGGACGCGGTCGGCTCGCAGGGCACGGACCCCGACGGCATCCTCCAGGTCGCGCTGCGGGACGTACGGGCCGAGGTGGGCGACGAGTTGGTGCTGATGTCCGACCTCTGTCTGGACGAGTACACGGACCACGGCCACTGCGGAGTCCTCGACGAGCAGGGCCGGGTGGACAACGACGCCACCCTGGAGCGGTACGCGCAGATGGCACTCGTCCAGGCCGAGGCGGGTGCCCACACGCTGGGGCCCAGCGGCATGATGGACGGCCAGATCGGCTTCGTGCGGCGGGCGTTGGACGAGGCGGGCCACACGGACGTCTCGCTCTTCGCCTACACCGCCAAGTACGCCTCGGCGTTCTACGGCCCGTTCCGGGAGGCCGTCGGCTCCTCGCTGCGCGGGGACCGCAAGACCTACCAGCAGGACGGCGCCAACGCCCGTGAGTCGTTGCGGGAGTTGGCGCTCGATCTGGCCGAGGGCGCGGACATGGTGATGGTCAAGCCCGGGCTGCCGTACCTGGATGTGCTGAAGACCTTCCGCGAGCACGCGGACGTGCCGGTGGGCGTCTACCAGATCTCCGGCGAGTACTCGATGGTGGAGGCCGCCGCCGAGAAGGGCTGGATCGACCGCGAGGCGGCGATCGTCGAGACGCTCACCAGCTTCCGCCGGGCGGGCGCCGATCTGGTGCTGACGTACTGGGCGGTGGAGGCGGCGCGGCTGCTGCGCCGCTGAGGCGCGTCCTGCCGGATCCGCGCCGGGGGACGCGGCCTCGGGCCCATGCGCGGGCGCGAACACGGCCGGCGCTGAGGGCGCGTGTTCGGGGCGCGTGCCGAACCTCAGAGCATGCTGATGAGCCCGTTGTCGCTCAACTCGCCACGGGCTCATGGGCGCAGGGCCTTCCTCTCCTGCCGGTTCACGACCGTTGCAGCGCGCGGGGCTCTGGAGAGCAGCGGAGGCGAATCGGCAGGGTAGGGCCCGGGTAGGGCAGCGTGCGTTGAACTTCCACGCTCTCGTCGTTCGGCGCGGGGCGAGGCCGAGCGGGTCGGGGTGGTGCAGCGGGCGGTGTCGGGGTCGGTTCCTGCGGTGAGTTGATCGAAGTGCCCGTACGGGACGCGGGGCGGTGAGCGCCCCGCCGTGGTCTTCGGCAACCAGCGGCGGGCCGCGTTCGTGGCCGGATCGAAGTCCGGCGCGCTGGACGCTTGACGCGGAGCCTCGTACGGAGCGACTCCCGCCGGCCGGCCCGGCTGAGTACTCTGCGCGGATGACCCTCCACCGGCCTCGCCCGCGCCGCCGCCCGCTGGCCGTGGTCGCGGCGTGTGCCGCGTTCGGCGTCCTCGGCCCGGCCTGCTCCGGCGGCGGCTCCGAGGAGGCGCCGGTACCCGGCGCGAGCGACGTACCGAGCACGCTGGACAAGGATGCCCTGAGCACCGAGCGGCCCCGAAAACCCAAGGGCGGCAGGGCGGCGCGCTCGGACTTCGACGGGGACGGCTACCCCGACGCCGTCGTTCAGCTCAAAGGCGGACCCGTCGCCGGGCTGGAACGGGCGTACGGTCCGCTCGCCGTGCTGTACGGCGGCGAGGACGGCCTCCGCCCGGATGGGAAACCACTGGTCGCGGGCGAGGGGCGGAAGGACGACCGGGGCTTCCTGACCGAGGGGTACGCGCTCCCGATCGTCGGCAGCGCCGGTCCCGACCTCGGCCAGGACGTCCAGCACCACGCGCGGGACTTCGACGGGGACGGCTACACCGACCTCGTCGCCGAGCGCCATCTCGAGCCGGGCTCCGAGGACGGCAAGCACCCGCACCACATCGTGCTGCTGCGCGGCGGCCCGGACGGCCTGAGTGACGAGGCCGTCCGGCTGCGGGCGCCCGGCAACGAGGAGGGCGCGTTCCTGGAGCTCGGTGCCGTTGGTGACTTCAACGGCGACCGCCACCCGGACCTCCTGGTCGTACGAGAGCAGCGCACCGGTGCGAAGCCGAACGCGCAGATCCTGTACGGACCCTTCGACTCGTCCGGGAAGATCGCCACGTTCCAGTCGCTGGGCACCGGCGACCTCCGCACCGACCGGTCGCCGGGCAAGCCACTCACCGCCGACTTCGACCGCGACGGGCGTACCGACCTCCTCATGGTCAGCGACTACGACGAGGAGTACGAGGGCGAAGCACCCCGGACGCCGGTGCGGTACTTCCGCGGTACGCCCGAAGGGCCGGTCCACGACGCGGAGTTGACCGGGAGCCTGACCTCGCGCGTGGCGACGGACCACGGTTCCGAGGTGCGTGCCGGCATGGACCTGGACGACGACGGCTATCCGGACATCCTGCCGCCCGGCCAGGGCGAGAAGACGGATCGGCGCTATCTGCGCGGTGGCCCCGAGGGCATCCGGGCCGGCACCGAACCCCTGACCACGGGGGAGGACGTGGGTTCGCCGCTGCTGGAAGCGGACGTGACAGGGGACGGCGACGCGGAGTTGGTCTCCCGGATCCCGCACGGCGAGCACCGCAACCGGGGCGCGATCCAGGTGGCCGCCAAGCAGTCGGGACCACGCCTCCGCCCGATCCAGGCCGTGCACATGGACACCCCCGGTGTCCCCGGTGAGGTCTTCGCCGGCGGCGGCTTCGGCAAACGCGACCGCTTCGCCGAGGGTCTGCACGTACTCGACGCGGACCAGGACGGTCACGCGGACGTACTGGCCTCGGAGGGCTTCGGCGGACCGAAGCAGCGCTTCGGCGGCCTGTGGTTCTTCCGCGGTGGACCGGACGGCCTGCGCACCGACGACGTACGCCGCTTCCGGCTCCCGGAGCTGGGCCACCGGCGGTAGCCCTCCCTGTTCGCCGAGCGGAGCCCGACAACCCGTCCGTGCAACGGAGTTGCGCCTGCGTCGCGCTCAGGAACGTGTCGCGGCCCGGGCAGGTCGCCCGGGGCAGGTGGAGCGTGCGCAGGGGCCGCGCGGACCGGCGGTTGGAGCGGGAGGACACGCGCCCTGCACGCGGCGGCGGCCCCGGACACAGCGGAGGCCCCGGACGGCTTCTCGCTGTCCGGGGCCTCCGCGGGGCTGTGCTCAGAGGCGCTCGGGGGTGCGGATGCCGAGCAGCTCCATTCCCTGGTGCAGGGTCCTGGCGGTCAACTCGCAGAGGAACAGGCGGTTCGCGACGGTCGCCGGGTCCTCGGCCTTGAGCACCGGGCACTGCTCGTAGAAGCTGCTGTAGAGCGTGGCGAGCCCGTACAGGTAGGCGGTGAGCCGGTGCGGCTCGTACGTCTGCGAGGCGCTCGCCAGGGTCTGGGCGAACTCGTCCAGGTGCAGGCCGAGGGCTCGCTCCGCCGGGGCGAGCGGCAGCTCGGGGTGCGCTCGGGGGCCGGCCTCGCCCGCCTTGCGCAGGATGGAGTGGATCCGGGCGCAGGCGTACTGGAGGTAGACACTGGTGTCGCCGCTGAGCGAGACCATCCGGTCGAGGTCGAAGACGTAGTCGCGGGACATGGAGTTGGAGAGGTCCGCGTACTTGACCGCGCCGATGCCGACCTGCGCGGCCCGCTCGGCGATCTCCTCCTCGCCCAGGTCCCGGGCCTTCTCCCGCACGACGGCCTCGGCGCGCTGGACGGCCTCGTCCAGCAGGTCCACCAGCCGGACGGTCTCGCCGGCGCGGGTCTTGAACGGCTTGCCGTCGTCGCCGAGCACGGTGCCGAACGCCAACTGCTTCGCGGCGCCCTCGGGCAGCCAGCCGGCCCGCTGCGCGGTCTCGAAGACCATCCGGAAGTGGAGCGCCTGCCGTACGTCGACGACGTAGAGCAGGGTGTCGGCGTGCAGCTTGCCGATCCGGTCCCGGATCGCGGCGAGGTCGGTGGCGGCGTACCCGAAGCCGCCGTTGGACTTCTGCACGATGAGCGGGGTCGGGTTGCCGTCCGGGCCCTTGACGTCGTCGAAGAAGACGCAGAGGGCGCCGTCGGAACGGACCGCGACACCGGAGGACTCCAGGTCCTTCACGACCTGCTGGAGATCGTCGTTGTAGGCGCTCTCGCCGACGACGTCCTCGTCCCGGATCTCGACGTCGAGCTGTTCGTAGACGGCCCGGAAGTAGATCTTCGACTCGTCGACGATCTTGTGCCAGAGGTCGAGGGTCTCCTTGTCGCCGGACTGGAGCGGTACGACACGGTCCCGGGCGCGGGCCTTGAACGCCTCGTCGGAGTCGAAGAGCGCGCGGGAGGCCTTGTAGACCCTGTTGAGCCGGGCCATCGCGGCCTCGCCGGCCTCGCCCGCCCCGGCGGCGTCGGACTCGTGGTCCAGCTCGTGCGGGTTCTCGATGAGGTACTGGGTCAGCATGCCGAACTGGGTGCCCCAGTCGCCGATGTGGTGCCGACGGATCACCTTTTCGCCGGAGTGCTCCAGGATCCGCATCACGGCGTCGCCGATGACCGTCGACCGCAGATGGCCGACGTGCATCTCCTTGGCGACGTTCGGCTGGGAGTAGTCGATGACGGTGGTGCCGGGCGACGGGGCGTACGGGACGCCCAGCCGGGCGTCCTCGGCCCGGGCGGCGAGCGTGGTGACCAACACCTCGTCGGAGACGGTGATGTTGAGGAAGCCGGGACCTGAGACCTCGACCTGCGCGATCGGCTCGCCCGCACCGGTCGCCATCCGCTCCACGACCAGGCCGGCCAGCTCACGCGGATTGCCCTTGAGCTTCTTGGCCAGCGCCAGCATGCCGTTGGCCTGGAAGTCGGCCCGGTCGCTCCGGCGCAGCAGCGGGTCGGCTCCGGCGGCCTCCGGCAGGGCAGCCGCGAGTGCGTCGCCGACGCACTGGTCGACCGTGGTGGCGAGCGAGGGGACCGAAGCCATGAGTGCAGCGTCCGTTCCGTCGAAGTGGTGGATTCCGGCGAGTATCCCACGGGCCGCCCACTGGCGAACAACTGCTTTCCCGGATGGGACAATGGGACACGTCAGACGTGTACGCGCAGAACACAGAAGGAAGTACCGCACGTGGCTGAGAGCACCCCCGAGGCCGACTGGGTCTCCCGATTCGCGGACGAGGTCATCGCCGAGGCGGAACGCCGCGCCCCGGGCAAACCGATCGTCTGCGCCTCGGGGCTGAGCCCCTCGGGCTCCATCCACCTGGGCAACCTGCGCGAGGTGATGACCCCGCACCTGGTCGCGGACGAGGTCCGGCGGCGCGGGTACGAGTGCGTCCACCTCATCTCCTGGGACGACTAC
Source organism: Streptomyces tardus (assembly GCF_018101125.2). GTDB lineage: Bacteria > Actinomycetota > Actinomycetes > Streptomycetales > Streptomycetaceae > Streptomyces > Streptomyces tardus. The sequence goes on from NZ_JAELVF020000001.1 coordinate 2,743,591, forward strand.
GACCGCTACCGCAAGGTGCCGGCCGGGGTCGACCCCTCCTGGGAGCAGCACATCGGCAAGCCGCTGACCGCGGTCCCGGCGCCGCCCGGCAGTGAACACCCGTCCTGGGCCGCGCACTTCAAGGCCGCGATGACGGCGTCCCTGGCCGAGCTGGGCGTGGAGTTCCACGGGATCAGCCAGACCGAGCAGTACACCTCCGGGGCGTACCGCGAGCAGATCCTGCTGGCGATGCGGGAGCGCGGCACCATCGACGGAGTGCTCGGGCGCTACCGCACCAAGGTCAAGGACGGCGGCAAGCCCGGCACGAAGGGCCAGAAGGGCCAGAAGCCCGTCGACGAGGCGGAGCTCGCCGCGGCCGAGGGCTCGGGCGCCGCGGGCGAGGACGACGGCAGCGGCGGCGGGGGCGGGTACTACCCGTACAAGCCGTACTGCACCGTCTGCGGGACCGACTTCACCACCGTCACCGCGTACGACGACGACAGCACCGAGCTGCGCTACGAGTGCCGCTGCGGTCACAGCGAGACGGTGCTGCTGAGCGAGTTCAACCACGGGAAGCTGGTCTGGAAGGTCGACTGGCCGATGCGGTGGGCGTACGAGGGCGTCGTCTTCGAGCCCTCCGGCGTCGACCACTCCTCGCCCGGCTCCTCGTTCGTGGTCGGCGGGCAGATCGTGCGCGAGATCTTCGCCGGGCAGCAGCCGATCGGGCCGATGTACGCGTTCGTCGGCATCAGCGGAATGGCGAAGATGTCCAGCTCCAAGGGCGGGGTGCCGACCCCGGCCGACGCGCTGGAGATCATGGAGGCGCCGCTGCTGCGCTGGCTCTACGCGCGGCGCAGGCCCAACCAGTCGTTCAAGATCGCCTTCGACCAGGAGATCCAGCGCACCTACGACGAGTGGGACGCGCTGGAGCGCCGTATCGCCGAGGGTGCCGCTCAGCCCGCGGACCTGGCGGCGCACTCCCGGTCGGTGCGGACCGCGGCCGGCGAGCTGCCGAGCACACCGCGTCCGCTGCCGTACCGCACGCTGGCCTCGGTTGCCGACGTGACGCAGGGCGCAGAGGACCAGATCCTGCGCATCCTGGGCGAGTTGGACCCGGAGCGGCCGATCGCCTCGTTGGAGGAGACCAGGCCGAGGCTGGACCGCGCCGAGCGCTGGATCAGCACCCAGGTGCCGGCCGAGCAGCGCACCCGGGTGCGCGAGGAGCCGGACGGCGAGCTGCTGGCCTCACTGGAGGAGGAGCAGCGCGAGAGCCTGCGACTGCTGCTGGAGGGTCTGGACGAGCACTGGTCGCTGGACGGGCTGACGACGCTGGTCTACGGCGTGCCCAAGATCCGGGCGGGGCTGGCGCCGGAGGCGAAGCCCACCCCCGAACTGAAGGTGGCGCAGCGGGCGTTCTTCGCGCTGCTGTACCGGCTGCTGGTCGGCCGGGACACCGGTCCGAGGCTGCCGACGCTGCTGCTGGCGGTCGGCGCCGACCGGGTGCGCAAGCTCCTGGGCGCATAGCCCGGCGCCCTGCGTGGGCCGCCGGCCTGCGCCGCTCGGTGGCTCGGGAGGGCCGCCGCCATGCGAGGGCCCGACGCCCGAACTCCCGGACCGCTCCGGGGCGTTGCAGGACCGCTGCGCGCCCCGGGGCGGTTTCTCGTGCGCACGGCAGGGACGGGGCGGCGTACGAGGCTCGGGTGCGCGAGGCACGGGCGTACGGGCGCGGGGCGCGGCGGGGGCCGGGGTCAGCCGCTGACGCCCATCTCGGCGTTGTAGCGGTCGCGGAACTCGCTGAGGTGGGAGCGGAGATACGGCTCGCTCAGCAGCGAGCCGTCGTTGTTGGTCACCCCGAGCTGGTCGTTGAGCGCGCGGCTGAGCTGGCGCGCACTGGGGCGGGCGCCCTTCTCCGCTATGTACTGGCGGTAGATCGAGTAGTACACCTCTTCGCGCTGCTCGCCGTCGGGTATGCCGACCGGCACCAACTCGGTCTCCTCCCGAGGGGGTTCGGGGTCAGCGTGCCGCGGTGCGGCCTCCGGCCTCCGGCGTCGCGGCTCCGGTACGGGCTCCGGTACGGGCTCCGGTACGGGCTCGGGCTCGGTCTGCGCATGGCCGAGCGCACGTACCCGGCCGGGACCGACGGGCACCGTGACGGCCGACTCGTCCTCCGGCTCCGGCCGGGCAGGGAACGCCAACTCCTGCTGGCGCGGGGCGAGTTCGACCGTCCCGTCCGCACGGTCCGGGTGGCCGGCGTGGGTGTGCGGCGCTCCCGTCCCGGGGTGATGGGCAGCGGGGGCGAACTCGCCTGCCTCGGCAGGCTCTTCGTACCGCCTGTGGTCGGCCGGCGCCGAACGCCGCCCGGCGTTCGGATCGTTGGCGGGCCGTCCGTCGTGCGCGGTGACGCCGTCGTCGGGGCGCAGGCCGTCGCGGGGCCGGGCGGGGGCCGAGTGGCCCGACGCCCCCGCACGGCCGCGCTGCCACGGCTCGTGCTGCCAACCCTCGTTCGGCAGCTGCTCGTTCGGCGCCTGCTCGTGCTGTCGGCGCTCGTCGGCGGGCGGTCGGTCGGCGGCTGGGACGGTGGCCGACTCGTGGCGGTTCCGGTCCTCGGGCGGGCGCGCCGTACGGGCGGCGGTCTCCTCGGCCGGCTGCGGCCTCGCCTCGCCGCCGGTGAGCGCGGGCCGGCCGCGACCGTCGAGGGCGTCGGTGCCCGGTGCGCCCGTGCGTGTGGCCGGGACGGTGATGCCCGCTGCGGCGAGGCCGGCGGGACCGGTCTCGGCGAGGGGGATGCCGTACTTGGCGAGTTTGAGCGGCATCAGTGACTCGACCGGTGCCTTGCGGCGCCAGTTCCGGCCGTATCGGGCGCGCAACCGGGCCTGGTAGACGAGGCGTTCCTGTTCGAGGCGGATGACCTCCTCGTAGCTGCGCAGCTCCCAGAGCTTCATCCGCCGCCACAGCAGGAAGGTCGAGGGGAAGGCGAGCAGCCAGCGGGAGATCCGCACGCCCTCCATGTGCTTGTCCGCGGTGATGTCGGCGATCCGGCCGACCGCGTGCCGGGCGGCCTCGACGGAGACGACGAACAGCAGCGGGATGACGGCGTGCATCCCCACGCCGAGCGGGTCCGGCCACGCGGCGGCGCCGTTGAAGGCGATGGTGGCGGCGGTGAGCAGCCATGCGGTCTGCCGCAGCAGCGGGAAGCCGATGCGCAGCCAGGTGAGCAGCAGATCGAGCGAGAGCAGGACGACGATGCCCGCGTCGATGCCGATGGGGAAAAAGGGCGCGAAGTCACCGAAGCCCTTGCGTTCGGCCAGATCCCTCACAGCGCTGTACGAACCGGCGAAGCCGATCGCGGCGATCACCAGCGCGCCGACGAGCACCACGCCGATCAGGACGCGGTGCGTGCGGTTCAGTTTCATCGCGGCCACCCGCGATCTCCTCCCACCCAGGCGACACCGAGCGGCGCCAAGCCTGGCACACCTGTCGCTTCCGTGTTCGAGCGGGAGTGTGCAGCGGTCCGGCCGGTCGGCTCCCGGCAGCTCGCAGCAGAGCTGTCATCAGCGGCAACTCTGTTGCGGAGCAAGGGGATCGAGTGAGGCGGCCGGGCGGGTCGGCCGGGGGTGACGGCCGGGCGGCGCGCCGCCGGAGTGCGCCGCCCGGGCTCGACCGTCCGTGCCGGCCGCCTCCGGGGACGCGCCGAACGCACCGCCCTCCGGCGTCACTTGACCGCGGAGAGCGCTTCCTTGGCGACCTTCTCGGCGTCCTTGCGCACGGTGTCGGCGCTCGGACGCTTGGCGCCCTCGAAGCCCGCGGCGGAGTAGTCCACGGTCAGGACGACGTTGCTGCTGAGCACGACGATGCGGTGCTCGCGGTAGTCCTCGGACTTCTTGCCGTCCTTCTTCTCGGTGTCGTAGCTGATGCCGGTGGCCTTGTCGCCGACGCCGTCGAGCCGGGACTCCTTGATGGCCTTGTTGCTGCCGTTGGCCGAGACGGAGTCCTGGAGCTGGGCGGCCTGTTCGCGGGCGCGCTTGTCGCCGCTCGCTCCGCCGCTCTCGGACTCGAAACGGTGGAAGGAGACCGTCAGCGAGCGGTAGTCGTAGTCGTCCAGACCGGTCCACAGGCAGCTGTTGTAGCGGTCCTGGTCGGCCGTCTTCAGCTTCTTGCCGGTCTCCTTGTCGACGCCGGGGACGACGTCCTTGACCGTCTTGCCCGCGATCGCCTTGCAGGGGTCGGGCAGGCTCTTGAACTTCACCGGCGCCGGACTCGCCGCGGAGGACTCGCTCGCGCCGTCGGACTTGTCGTCGTCGCCGCCGTCGTCCGAGCCGGAGCAGCCGGTCAGCAGCAGCGCGGGTACGGTCACGGCGGCCAGCAGACGGGCCGGCCGCCGGGGGGAGCGTGCGCGGCCGGCCGCGGCGCGTCCCGGGGCGTCCGGGTCTGCGGCGGCGGCAGCGGTCGGGCGGGTGGAGTGTGTCGCTCGGTTCTTCACGGGTTCGTCGCTTTCAGGTGTGGATCAGCTGTGCGCTCGGGGCTGTCGGCCGGTGCGGACCGGTGGTCAGTTCTCCAACTGCCCGACGAGCTGCTTGGCGAGCTTCTGCGCCTTCTCCTGGAGTTCCTCGCTGCCCGGGATCAGGCGCTTGTCGGTGGACCACTGGTCGTACTCGACCGTGACGATGACGTTGCCCGCCCGGAAGACGAGAGTGATGTCGCGGTGCAGACCGGAATCGGCGGTGACCAACTCGTCGTTGAGGTAGGCCACATCGCCGATCGCCTCCAGCGGTCGGGGGACGAGTGCGGGGTCGGCCGAGGGGTCGTCGGGGTCTGCGGGGTCCGTGGAGTCGGCAGACCCGCCGTCGGAGGGGCTCGGCCCGTCCTCGCCGCCCTGGGGTTCCTGGGAGCCGCCGGCGCCCTCGTCGCCCGGGGTGTTCCCGGCGTCGTCCGGCTCGGCGTCGTCGGTGCTGCCGTCGCCGCCCGGTTCCTCCGTGCCCTCTGTGTCCTGGGCGTCCTCGTCGACCTGCGGGGCCTCGTCGGGGATCTTGTCCTTGCGCGCGCGGGCGTCGTACAGCTCCGCGGCGCGGTCGTCGTCGCTGACCTCGCTGTCGTAGGAGACGACGCGTTCGAGGTCGATCGCCAGATGGTGGCTGCCGAGGGTGCCGGTCGACTTCCACTTGCAGCCGACCCGGCGCTCGATGTCGTACGTGACGCTTGCGGTGCCCTCGGGCAGCGGCCGGTTGGTCGGCGAGGCGCTCTCCTCGCCACCGGCGACGAGGAGTTCGCGCAGGGCGTCCTCGGAGACGGCCCCGCACGGCTCGGGGAGCGAGGCGTGGGTGCCGGGTTTGGCGGGGCCCGTCTGGGAGCTGCCGTCGGACTTGCCGTCGCCCTCGTCGTCGCTCTCGGAGCCGCCCGTACAGCCGGTCAGGCCGAGGGTGAGCGCGATGAGCGCCGCCGTCGCACTCCTGCGTGCTCTTCGCTGCACGGTGCCTCCCGAACCTCTGAACCCACTGTCGCCTCGCTCGCGCACGCGGCGGCGTGCGCGCACTCGGCCGCGTCGAAAACATGTTGCCGCCTTGCGGGGCGAGCAGAACACAATGTCTACCGCACACCGCGTACAGCCGTCCGGTTCGGCGGGGGCTATGTACGTCCAAGTCCGGTTATTACCGTTTACTCAACGGTGTGGCGAATCACAGCATTTCCAGGGGGAGCTGAGCAGTCGTGTCGTACACCGAGATGCCCGGCGCGCGGGTGCCGATCCGCATGTGGGCGGACCCGGCGACCGTCGAGGACGGCGCCCTGCGCCAGTTGCAGAACGTGGCGACGCTGCCGTGGATCAAGGGCCTGGCGGTCATGCCGGACGTGCACTACGGCAAGGGCGCCACGGTCGGTTCGGTCATCGCGATGAAGGACGCCGTCTGCCCGGCCGCGGTCGGCGTGGACATCGGCTGCGGAATGTCGGCGGTGCGCACCTCGCTGACCGCCAACGACCTGCCCGGCGACCTCTCCGGGCTGCGTACGCGCGTCGAGGCGGTCATCCCGGTCGGCCGCGGAATGCACGACGAGGCCGTCGACCCCGGTCGGCTGCACGGCTGCCCGACCGCGGGCTGGGACGACTTCTGGTCGCGGTTCGACGGAGTGGCCGAGGCGGTGCGCTTCCGCCAGGGGCGGGCGGCCAAGCAGATGGGCACGCTCGGCGGCGGCAACCACTTCGTGGAGATCTGCCTGGACACCGAGGGGGCGGTGTGGCTGCTGCTGCACTCCGGCTCGCGCAACATCGGCAAGGAGCTGGCCGAGCACCACATCGGCCGCGCGCAGAAACTGCCGCACAACCAGGGCCTGGTCGACCGCGACCTCGCCGTCTTCGTCGCGGACACCCCGGAGATGGCGGCCTACCGGCACGACCTCTTCTGGGCGCAGGAGTACGCCAAGCACAACCGCGCGGTGATGATGGGCCTGCTCCAGGGCGTCGTCCGCAAGGAGTTCAAGAAGGCGAAGCCGACCTTCGACCGGGTGATCTCCTGCCACCACAACTACGTGGCCGAGGAGCGGTACGACGGTATGGACCTGCTGGTCACCCGCAAGGGGGCGATCAGGGCCGGCAGCGGCGAGTACGGGATCATCCCCGGCTCGATGGGGACCGGTTCGTACATCGTCAAGGGACTGGGCAACGCTGCGTCGCTCAACTCCGCCTCGCACGGCGCCGGTCGCCGGATGAGCCGCAGCGCGGCCAAGCGGCGGTTCAACGCCGGGGACCTGGCGGATCAGACACGCGGGGTGGAGTGCCGCAAGGACTCCGGTGTGGTCGACGAGATCCCGGCCGCGTACAAGTCCATCGACCAGGTCGTCGAGCGGCAGCGGGACCTCGTCGAGGTCGTCGCGAAGCTGAAGCAGGTCGTCTGCGTCAAGGGCTGACGCCGACGGGCCGGCTCCCGCAATGAACGGGCGCCGGCCCGTCGGCGTGCGGGCCTGTGAGCCGGTCTGCCCGCCGCGTCCGAGGGGCTGCCGGGTGTGGCTCCGCGGCGCCCCGGTGGGTGGCTACTGCTCGCGGTGGAGCTTGCGGTTGGCGGCCTGCGCGCGGGGGCGCACGACGAGCAGGTCGATGTTCACGTGCGACGGCCTGGTGACCGCCCAGGTGACGGTGTCGGCGACATCCTCTGCGGTCAACGGCTCCGGTACGCCCGCGTACACCGCGTCGGCCCGCTCGGTGTCGCCGCCGAAGCGGGTCAGCGCGAACTCCTCGGTCTTCACCAGCCCGGGCGCCACCTCGATGACGCGCACCGGTTCGCCGCACAGCTCCAGCCGCAGCGTCTCGGCGAGCGCGTGGGCGCCGTACTTGGCGGCCGAGTACCCGCCGCCGCCCTCGTACACCGCGAGCCCCGCGGTGGAGGAGAGCACCACCACGGTGCCGTCGCCGCTCGCGGTGAGCGCCGGCAGCAGCGCCTGGGTCGTGTGGAGGACGCCGAGGACGTTGACCTCGTACATCGTCCGCCAGTCCTCGGGGTCGCCCTCGGCGACGGAGTCCAGTCCGAGCGCTCCGCCCGCGTTGTTGACCAGGACGTCGACCGAGCCCTGCGCGGTGAGCTCGTCGGCGAGCGCGGCGACGGCGGCGCGGTCGGTGACGTCCAGCGGGCGGGCCAGTGCCTGGTGCCCCGCGTTCGTCAACTCCTCGGCCAGCGCCTCGATCCGCTCCGTACGGCGTGCGGTGAGCACCACGCGGTAGCCGGCGGCGGCCAGCCCTCGCGCGGTGGCGGCACCGATGCCGCTGCTCGCTCCGGTGACGACGGCGGTGGGGGCGGACATCTGGACTCCTCTGCGCGGGGCGACGGGGACGGCCGTACGGGGTGCCTCCGCCGGCCGTGGCCGTTCGGCACCCTGCGGTGAAGGCTAACGCGCTGCTCCGACCCCGTGCGGGCGTCCCCCGCGCCGGGGCCGGCCGGTCCGGGTGAGACCCGGTGCGCGCAGCGACGGGACGCGGAGGTACGGACGGCGCGGGGCGGTGCGGACCGGCGCCGGGGTCGACGGGGCGCGGACCGGCGCCGGATCGTCGGGGCGCGGGCGGTACGGGGCCGCGGGCGATGCGCGGGCAGTACGGGGCCGCGGGCTTCGCTGCGGGAGCGGCGGCCGGCGACCCTGGCGGTTCGCCGGCGGATCGGGTACTCGCGTGCGGACGGCGGCGACCGGGACACGTGCGCTGCGCACGCTATTCTGGCGGGGTGGATCGTGATGTGGAGACCGAGGTCGGGCACGAAGTCGCCCGCGCGCTGGGCCAGTTGCTCAAGCGCAGCGCACGCACCTGGCTGTACGCCGGGTTGACCGAGGGGCTGGGGGAGGGCGTCGACGAGGTCACCTATCCGGTGCTGAGCGGGCTCGCCAGGACCGGGCCGTGCAGCGCCGCGGATCTGGCGTGGGAGGTGGGCCTGGACCGCTCCGGCATCAGCCGTCGCGCGGGCCGGCTGGAGTCGGCGGGCCTGCTGCGCCGGGAGCCGGATCCGCACGACGGCCGGGCGGTGCTGCTGGTGCTCACCGACCGCGGCGTGGAGGCGAACGACCTGCTGCGCAGGCGACTGGTGCGGCGGATAGAGGACTCGCTGGCCGAGTGGCCGCCCGAGGAGGCGCGGGCGTTCTCCGCCGGGCTGCGCCGGTTCGCACTGGAGGGCCCGTTCGCCGAACCCCTGGCGTGAGGCCCGCCTCCGGGGCGGGCACGGGGTACGGCCTGCCCGCCGCGCCCCGCCGCGCCCGCCCCGCTGTCGGCTGCCGCGCCGGTCGACTCCGCAGCGGACGACCGCCGTTCAGCGCGCGGCGGCTCTCGGGCGGGGCCGGAACTCCACCGGCAGCGCGACCGGCCCCCGGGTGTACACGCCGCTCTCGGCGTAGCGGAACCCCGACGCGTACCGCACGTCCTCCAGCAGCGGCAGCAGCAGCGCCGCGACGGTCTCGATCTCGGTGCGCACGAAGGAGGCGCCGACGCACATGTGCAGGCCGGCGCCGAACGCCAGATGCTGCGCCGCCGCTGTGAACGACCGCGCCGCGCCCAGGTCCTGGCGTTCCATGTCGAAGCGGTCGGGCTCGTGGAAGACCTCCGGGTCCCGGTTGGCGGCGCCGATCACGCAGAACACCGTGGACCCGGCCGGCACCGTCGTGCCGGAGAGTTCCACGGCGGAAACGGCGCGACGCGGGATCAGCTGTACGGGCGGGGTGCAGCGCAGCGTCTCGGCGAGCGCCGCCGGCAGCAGCTCCGGACGGGCGCGGAGCCTCGCCAACTGGGCCGGGTGGTCGATGAGATGGCGGAAGAGCAGGCCCAGCGTCTTGTCGGCCGGCTCGGTGGCGGCAGCGAGCACGTTGATGATGAGCGCCGTGACATCGCCGGTGGTCAGCGCCGTCCCGTCGTACTCCGCGGCGCACAGGCGGGAGATGAGGTCGTCGCCGGGGCGGGCACGGCGCTCCTCGATGATGGGGACGAGGTACTCCTCCAGCTCCTCGGCGCAGTGCACGCAGTGCGCCCGGCGCTCGGGCGTCATGACGATGCTGGTGATGAACTCGGCGACACCGCTGTGCCAGGCGGCGACTTTCCGCCAGTCCCGCTTGTCCAGCCCGAGCACCTCCAGGGTGATCTGGATCGCCAGCGGCTTGCCGAACTCGCCGACCAGGTCGACGCGTCCGCAGGGGAGGAACGGTGCGATCAGCGCCTGCGCGTTGGTGCGGATCGCCTCCTCCTGGTCCTTCAGCGCCGAGCCGGTGAAGGCGCGGACCACGATCTTGCGCTTGGCGGTGTGCTCGGCGCCCGCCATCTGCGCCAGCACCGGACCGCGCATCACCGGCTCGGCGCGCACCCGCAGCGTCTCGGTGGTGAACGTCTCGTGGTCGGTCAGCACCCGGCGTACGTCCCGGTGCCGGGAGACGAACCAGCTGTCGACGGCGGCTTCGTGGTGGACCGGACGTCGTTCCCTCAGCTCGGCGAAGCTGCGGTAGGGGTCGTGCGCGTAGTCCGTTGACAGCACGCTGAAATCTGAGATGACGGTGGGCATCCGAACTCCTCTGCCGCGACTGCGTGGAAGGCTGCGGCGTGGCCGAATTGCGTACAACACGCTTGTCGTTGACGGTAGTTCAGATACCTGCGGATGCATCCTCGGTGACGGTCAGGTAGCCCTGGTGCGGACCCGCGGTGAGCGTGAACGACCCGGCGAAGATCCGCTCGCCGAGCTCCCACCGCTGGTGGTAGGCGAGCAGCGACTCCTCCACGCCGAGCAGTGCAGGAGTGTGCAGGAAGAAGGGGAGCTCGGCCAGTACGTAGGGGGCCGCGTGCTCGGCCTGCGCGGCGGTGACCGGGGTCGTACGGCCGTGCACCGTGCGCAGCCTTCCCAGCACGGCCTTGGCCGCCATTTCCAGACAGGCGCCGCGGAAGGCGGGGTCGCGCTCGTACGCCGTGGTGGCGAGCGCGAGGAAGCGGCGGTAGGCCGACTGCTCCTCGAAGTCGGAGATCTGGTGGACACCGATCTCGCCGCTGCGGACGTTGAGGCGGACCAGCGCCTCCTCGACGGACCGGCGGTTGCGGCGGATGGCGCGCCGGGCCTTGTAGCGGGCCTTGCCCTCGGGAGTGCCGAGCGCCTCCAGCTGGAGTGCGGCGGTCCGCTCGCCCGCGAGCAGTACGTCGACCCGGGCGAAGGCGGCGTGCGCCCAGCGCACCAGCCGCGCGATGTAGGCGTCCGAGAACCGGCTGTTGAAGGGGCTCACTCCCAGCAGCACATGCCTGCCGCGGCGGTGGATGTCCCGGCAGTTGTCGGTGGCGGGAGAGGTCAGGAAGCTGCTGGTGTCCGCGTGGACCGTCGTGGACATGGGGCCATCCTCTCGGCGGGGGCATCTGGCCGGAGCCGCGCGGTGTGCCGCGGCGGGTGCGGTGCGGGTGTGCGGAGGTGCAGGGCGCGCGGTGCGGGGAGTTGCGGTGCGGGGAGTGCGGACAGCTGCGGGTGGGTGCGGGTACGGGTGCGGCGGTATCGGTGCGTGATGCGGTGCTGACGAGTCGTCAATCGAGCGCGTGTTGCGGGGAGTTGCTGGGCTCGCGGGGTACGGGAAGTGGCGTACGAGCGGTGCATGGGGACGTGCGGGGGTGCTGGCTGTGCGGGTACGAGCGGTACGAGCGGTACGGGGCCTGCGTGGTGCTGGCGTGCGGGCGTACGGGTGGTGCCTTGCGGTGCGGACGTACGAGCAGTGCGGGGCGTTGCGTACGAGCGGTGCGGGCGTACGAGCGGTGCGGTGCGGTGCGCGGGGCGGGACCCGGGTGGGTGCCGGGACGCCCCCGACGGGCCGTCAGGCGCCGTGCGGGTCGGTGAAGAGATTGCTCTCGACGAAGCGGCGGAAGATCTTCACGAAGACGGCCACCTCCTCCTCCGACCACTCGGCGAGGTAGTCGCCGATCAGGGAGGCGAGGCGTTCGCGCATGACCGTGACGGCCTCCTGCCCGCGGGGCGTGAGGACGAGCAGGGTGCCGCGGCTGTCGCGGGGGTCGGTCGTGCGCGCCAGGAAGCCGTAGTGCTCGAGCGTGGTCGCGCGGCGGCTGACGACGGAGCGGTCCACGCTCACGTCCTGGGCCAGCTCCGCGGATGTGCAACTGCCGCGTCTGGCAAGGCCGCTGATGACCGGATAGGTGACCTCGTCGATGCCTTCACCGACGCCTCTGGTGAGAGCTCCGTACACCCGGGATCGCATGTCGCGCCGCAGCAGCACGGTGAGTGCCTCCGACACATCGGCTCCGTAGCCCCCGTCTTCCATGCCGCCCAACTTAGCGTGCCCTGTGCACGCTTAGCCGTGCGTGCACAGGACTGTGGCAAGTGTCACGTCGTCGTGCGGGCGGGTCGCACCGCCGGGCTCCCGGCGTGTGGGTAGCGCGCCCCGGCTCTCCCGCGCGGTGCGCCCCGGTACGGGAGGGCCGGCACGCCCCCGGTACGGGAGGACCCGCCCGCCTCCGAACCGCCGACCCGGCCACAGCGGCCACGGGCGGGCGCACGCGACGGCGGCCCCGAACTCCCGTCGTGCGGTGGGGAGTCGGGGCGCCGGTGAGGTGTGCGGCTCAGTCGTCGAGCGCCCTGAAGCGGCGCAGCCGCAGGCTGTTGGCGACCACCGAGACCGAGGAGAACGCCATCGCGGCTCCCGCCAGCATCGGGTTGAGCAGCCCGGCCGCGGCCAGCGGCAGCGCGGCGACGTTGTAGCCGAAGGCCCACACCAGATTGGAGCGGATCGTCGACAGCGTGCGCCGGGACAGCCGGATCGCGTCGGCGGCGGCCCGCAGATCACCCCGTACGAGGGTGAGGTCGCCGGCCTCGATCGCCGCGTCGGTGCCGGTGCCCATCGCCAGTCCCAGGTCCGCCTGGGCGAGCGCGGCGGCGTCGTTCACCCCGTCGCCGACCATCGCGACCGAACGGCCCTCGGCCTGGAGGCGTTTGACCACCTCCACCTTCTCCTCCGGCAGCACCTCGGCGACGACCTCCTCGATGCCGACCTGCGCCGCGACGGACTCCGCGACCGCCCGGTTGTCCCCGGTCAGCAGGATCGGGGTGAGTCCCAGGGCCCGCAGCCGTGCGACGGCCTCAGCGCTGGTCTCCCGGACCGCGTCGGCCACTTCGAGCAGCGCGCGCACCTCGCCGTCCCAGGCGACCAGCACGGCCGTACGGCCCGCCGCCTGCGCCCGCTCCCGGGCCGCGACGAGCTTCGCGGGCAGCTGCAACGACCGTTCGCCGAGCAGCTGTTCGCGTCCCACCAGCACCGTGCGGCCCTCGACCGTGCCGCGCACGCCCAGCCCCGCGACACCCGCGAACTCCTGCGGCGCGGGCAGCTCGCCCACCCGCTCGGCCGCCCCGGCCGCGACGGCGCGCGCGATCGGGTGCTCCGAGGCGTGCTCCAACGCCCCGGCGAGCCGCAGGACTTCGCGCTCCTCCTCGCCGTCGGCGAGCGTGACGCCGAGCAGGGTCATCGTCCCGGTGGTCACGGTGCCGGTCTTGTCCAGCACGATCGTGTCCGCCCGACGGGTGCTCTCCAGAACCTCCGGTCCCTTGATGAGCACACCCAGTTGGGCGCCGCGCCCGGTGCCGACCATCAGTGCCGTCGGGGTCGCCAGCCCCAGCGCGCACGGGCAGGCGATGATCAGCACGGCGACCGCGGCGGTGAAGGCGGGAGTGAGGCCGGCGCCGCTGCCCAGCCAGAAGCCGAGAGTGGCGAGCGAGAGCAGGATCACCAGCGGTACGAAGACGGCGGAGATGCGGTCCGCGAGCCGCTGTGCCGCGGCCTTGCCGTTCTGCGCGTCCTCCACCAGCCGGGCCATCCGGGCCAGTTGGGTGTCCGCGCCCACCCGGGTCGCCGCCACGACGAGCCGGCCGCCCGCGTTGAGGGTGGCGCCCGTGACTCCGTCGCCCGCTGCGACCTCCACCGGCACCGACTCGCCCGTCAGCATCGAGGCGTCGACCGCGGACGAGCCCTCGACCACGGTCCCGTCGGTGGCGATCTTCTCGCCGGGACGGACCAGGAACCGGTCGCCCACCACCAGTTCGCCGGTGGGGATCAGCCGCTCGCGGCCGTCCCGCACCACGGTGACCTCCTTCGCGCCCAGCTCCAGCAGCGCCCGCAGCGCGGCACCGGCCTTTCGCTTGGAGCGGGCCTCGAACCAACGCCCGGCCAGGATGAAGGTGGTGACGCCGGCCGCCGCCTCCAGGTAGATATTGGCGGCGCCGTCCCCGCGCGCGACGGTGAGCTCGAAGGGATGCGTCATCCCCGGCTCGCCCGCGGTGCCGAAGAAGAGCGCCCACACCGACCACAGCAGCGCCGCCGAGGTGCCCACCGAGATCAGGGTGTCCATCGTGGCCGCGCCGTGCCGGGCGTTGGTCCAGGCGGCCCGGTGGAAGGGCAGCGCTCCCCAGACCACCACGGGGGCGGCGAGGGTGAGCGAGAGCCACTGCCAGTAGTCGAACTGGAGGGCGGGCACCATCGCCATCGCGACGACCGGCACGGACAGTGCGATCGACACCAGCAGCCGCTGCCGCAGCGGGCCGAGCCCGTCGGCCTCCTCGCCGCTGTCGACCGTTCCGCCGCCCGCCGTCCCGCCGCCGCCGGCGGTGCTCGGCTCGGGCGGGGGCGCGGCGGTGTAGCCGGCGGCCTCCACGGTCGCGACGAGGTCGCCCACGGCGACGCTTCCGTCGTGACTCACCCGGGCCTTCTCGGTGGCGTAGTTGACGGTCGCCTCGACGCCGTCCATGCGGTTGAGCTTCTTCTCGATCCGGGCGGCGCACGAGGCGCAGGTCATGCCGCCGATCGTGAGCTCGACCTCGGAGGTGTCCCGGGCTGTGGTCGTCATTTCCGCTCCTCGTACGTCCTTTCAGGATGTCACTGCCGCGGACGCGCTCGTGTCTGCGTACGCCGGGCCCGGTGAGGAGCCCGCGATCCGCGGGCTGTCCGGACACTGCCCCGTGAACATACCCGCAGGGGGTATTATTCCCGGCCTCCCGAATGCGAGTGCATACCCCCGTGTCGTATGCGTCGTCCGAGTGGGGAGCTTAGCGCTCTTATACCCTGAGGGGGTATCCTGAACTGCGCGGAGCACGCTTCGCGCGGTCATTCGAAGGAGTACGGGATGAACACCGGAACGAAGATTGGCGCCTTTTCGGGCGCCCTCGCGGTGACCTTCGGCGCCGCCTACGGCGTCGGGGCCGCGGCGGGCCCGTTCTCGACGGAACGGCCCGAGGCCCCGTACGGAACCGACCACGACGCCGAGCGCGAGGACCGCGACCAGGACCGCGACCAGGGTCGCAGCGGACACGGCAGCGGACCCGGCGGGGCCCGTGCGGACACCGCGCCCGGCGGGCTGGAGATCAGCAAGCAGGGGTACACGCTCGACCTCCACACGCCGAGGATCACCGCCGGCGAGCAGAAGGAGTCCGAACTGCGCTTCCGGATCCGCGACCGGGGCGGCGAACCGCTGACCTCCTACGCCGTCGAGCACGGCCGGGAGCTCCACCTGATCCTTGTCGACCGCGACCTCGACACCTTCCGCCATCTGCACCCCGCCCGCGCCGCCGACGGCACCTGGAGCACGGACGTTTCGCTGCCGCAGGCCGGGTCCTACCGGCTGTTCGCCGACTTCAGGCCGGACCGCAAGGGCGCCGAGCCGCTCACGCTCGGCGCCGATCTGGCCGTCGCCGGCGCGTACGAGCCGGTCGCACTTCCCGAGCAGTCCGCCGTGTTCGCGCTGAAAGACGGCTACCGGGTCGCCCTGGACGGTAAGTTGACCCCCGGCCGCCCCGAGCAGCTGACGCTGCGGGTCAGCAAGGACGGCGAGCAGGTCACCGACCTCCAGCCCCATCTGGGCGCGTACGGCCATCTGGTCGCCCTGCGCGTCGGCGACCTGGCGTACCTCCACGTCCACCCCGAAGGCGAGCCCGGCGACGGCAGGACCGAAGCCGGGCCGGCGATCTCCTTCTCCGCGACCGCGCCGAGCGCAGGTGCCTACCGGCTCTTCCTGGACTTCCGCCACGAAGGCACCGTCCGCACCGCCGAGTTCACCGTTTCGGCCGGCCCCGGTCGGGACGGCGCGGAGAGCCACGACCGCCCGCCGCAGGACCGGGGCCGACCGCAGGACCAGCACCAACACCACTGAGCCGCGGGCGCGCCGTCGCGTCCGCGGCCGAACTCCACGGAGGTAAACGGCAGATGACCGGTACGGCGGGTTCGCGCATCGTGTTCACCGGAGGCCCGGGCTCGGGGAAGACCACGCTGGTCGAGGCCCTGGCCGCCCGCGGTTTCGCCGTCGCGCCGGAGGCCGGTCGGAGTGTCATCCGCGATCAGCTGACGGTCGACGGGCCGGCGCTCCCGTGGCAGGACGCCGCGCTGTACACGGAGTTGATGCTGGCGGAGGCGCTGCGCGCACATCGCGCGGTGGAGCCGGGCGCACGGCCGGTCTTCTTCGACCGCGGCGTGGTGGACGTCTACGCCTACTGCCGGCTCCGCGGTGCGGCCCCGGCAGGTCATCTGCGCCGTGCTGCGGCCGAAGTCCGCTACGACACTCGGGTGTTCCTCGCGCCGACCTGGCCGGAGATCTACGTGCGGGACACCGAACGGCGCCAGTCGTACGAGGAGGCGGTCCGCACCGAGGAGGCGTGCGCCGCGGCCTATCGGCTGCACGGCTACGAGGTCGTCCCGCTGCCGCGCGCCACGGTGACCGCACGCGTCGACTTCGTACTGGCCGCGCTCAACCCGCCCCGCACACCGGGCAACTGAGGACGGCACCACCCGGGCCCGCGCTCCCGAAGCAGACCGTCGTACCCCCGAAGCCACCCTCGCCCTCGAGGCAGAACCCTCGCCTCCGAGGCAGAACCCCTCGCCTCCGACGCAGGGCCGCGCCCAAGCGCCCCGGTGCCGCCGGGAGTTGGCCGGGCTGCTACGGCCAGACCAGGCAGTACGGCTGGTGGCCGGCCTCGTGCAGGCGGTGGCTGAAGTCCTGCCACTCGCCGAGGAGTTTGTAGACGTCGAAGGCGTCCCGGGGGCCGCCGCGGTCGGGGACGGTGGACCAGATGAACGCCGCCGCACCGACCGACTCCTCGCCGACGCCGCGCAGCGGATCGACGACGGTCGTGGGCAGCTTGACCACCGCGTAGTCGGGGTGGAGGACGACCAACTCCAGTGGTGGGACGCGGTGCAGAGGTATGCCCTCTATACCGGTGAGCACCATCGCCGCGACCGTTTCGGGCTTGATCTTGGTGAACAGCCCGCCCTGGCCCAGCTCGTCGCCGCCGAGCTCCTCCGGGCGCATCGAACGGGGAACGCGGGCCGCCGTCGCTCCGTCGGGTGCGCCGAAGTACTTGTAGGTCACCCCCACGAGGCTGCCACCCCTGCTGTTCTCCGTGCTCGACCTGTCGCCGGACCTGTTGCCGGATCCGTCGACGGGCCCGTCGTCCGACCTGTCGGGGGACCTGTCGTTCGACCTTCTGCCGTCTGCGGCGTTTCTCCGGTGTCTGCCGCGCGGAACGCTCTCCGGCCCGAGGTCACCCGAGCCGTCGCCCAGCCCGCCTCCGCGCTGCATGTCACCACCTGCACTCGTTCGCGGCCACACCGCGCGACCCGGTCATCGTGTGTCAGAGACCTCCCCCCGATCCGACGGGCGAAACGCCCCGCCGTCACCGCGCGCGGCGCTCTGACACCATGGCTTGTGTGAGCTGTCCCGACCCGGCACCAGTTTCGCAGATCGGCGCCCCGGAGAGGCACAGCTTTCGGCAGCCGGTTCCGGTTGCCGGCTTGCGCGCGTCCACCGGTGGGGATCTTCGTCGAGAGTAACCGCCCGGGCGCGGCCGAGTGTCCGTATCAGCAGGTCAGGAGCAAAGTGCCTTATCCAGTTGAAGCCCCGGTGTCCCAGTCGCTCTTCGACCGCGCCGACCGGGTCACCCCGGGCGGTGTGAACTCTCCGGTGCGGGCGTTCCGCGCCGTGGGCGGAACGCCTCGCTTTATGGTCTCCGGTTCCGGTCCCTGCCTCACCGACGCGGACGGCCGTGAGTACGTCGACCTCGTCTGCTCCTGGGGCCCGATGATCCTCGGCCACTCCCACCCGGCCGTGATCGAGGCCGTACAGGCCGCGGTCGCCAGGGGCACGTCGTTCGGTACGCCGGGGGAGGGCGAGGTCGAGCTGGCGGAGGAGATCGTCGCGCGGATCGCGCCGGTCGAGCAGGTGCGGCTGGTGTCCTCCGGCACCGAGGCGACGATGTCGGCGATCCGGCTGGCGCGCGGCTTCACCGGACGGGCCAAGGTCGTGAAGTTCGCGGGGTGTTACCACGGCCACGTGGACGCGCTGCTGGCCGCGGCAGGGTCGGGCGTCGCCACCTTCGGTCTGCCGGACACCCCGGGCGTCACGGGTGCGCAGGCCGGCGAGACGCTGGTGCTGCCGTACAACGATCTGGACGCGGTGCGCGCCGCGTTCGCCGCGCACCCGGGCGAGATCGCCTGTGTGATCACCGAGGCGTCGCCGGGGAACATGGGCGTCGTTCCGCCCGGCGAGGGCTTCAACGCCGGGCTGAAGCAGATCTGTTCGGAGAACGGCGCGCTCTTCGTCTCCGACGAGGTGATGACCGGCTTCCGCGTCTCGCGGGCCGGTTGGTACGGAATCGACGGTGTGTCACCTGACCTGATGACCTTCGGCAAGGTCATGGGCGGCGGCTTCCCGGCAGCTGCCTTCGGCGGCCGGGCCGACGTCATGGCCCACCTCGCCCCGGCCGGACCCGTCTACCAGGCCGGCACCCTCTCCGGGAACCCGGTCGCCACCGCCGCCGGTGTCGCCCAGCTCCGGCAGCTCGACGCGTCGGCGTACTCGCGCGTCGACGCCGCCGCGGACGCCGTACGGGCCCTGACCGCCGAGGCGTTGGAGAAGGAGGGCGTCGCGCACAGCCTGCAGAGCGCCGGCAGCATGTTCTCCGTCTTCTTCACGCCGGACGGCGCGCCGGTGACGGACTACGCGAGCGCGAAGACCCAGGAGTCGTACCGCTTCACCGCGTTCTTCCACTCGATGCTCGCCGACGGTGTGTACCTGCCGCCCTCGGCCTTCGAGTCCTGGTTCGTCTCGGCGGCCCACGACGAGCGGGCGATCGAGCGCATCGCCGCCGCCCTGCCGGCTGCCGCACAGGCCGCCGCGCAGGCCGAGCCGGCGGCGTGAGCGACCCCGGCGACGTGTCCACAGCAGCCACCAGCGGAGCGGAACTCATGAGCAGCAGCACCACTTCGGGAGCCGGCACCGGTGTGCCCGACAAGACCGTCACCGTCGTCCACCTGATGCGCCACGGCGAGGTCGACAACCCCGAGGGCGTCCTCTACGGGCGGCTCCCCGGCTACCACCTCTCCGAGCTCGGCCACCGGATGGCCGAGCGGGTCGCCGAGCACCTGGCGGGCAACGACATCACCGCCGTCGTCGCCTCGCCGCTGGAGCGCGCCCAGGAGACCGCCGCGCCCATCGCCAAGGAGCACAGCCTCGACCTGACGACCGACGAGCGGCTGATCGAAGCCGGCAACGTCTTCCAGGGCAAGACCTTCGGTGTCGGCGACGGCGCGCTGCGCAAGCCGGGCAACTGGAAGCATCTGCGCAACCCCTTCCGCCCGTCCTGGGGCGAGCCGTACATCGAGCAGGTCGTACGGATGAAGGCCGCGCTCGACGCGGCGAAGGACGCGGCACGCGGCCACGAAGCGGTGTGCGTCAGCCACCAGTTGCCGGTGTGGACGATCCGCAGCTTCGTCGAGCGCCGGCGCCTCTGGCACGACCCGCGCAACCGCCAGTGCACCCTCGCCTCGCTGACCAGCTTCACCTACATCGGCGACCGGATCGTCTCGGTCGCCTACTCCGAGCCGGCCCGCGACCTGGTGCCCGCGCACCTGCTGGCCGGCGCCAAGCCGGTCAAGGGCGCCAAGGGCTTCGGAGCCTGACGCGGGGTGTGCACGTCCGCCGGTACGGAAGGGCACGATCCGTACCGGCGACGCGGCGCACGCTGCCCCGGATCCCTGCCCGGTGTACGGCGGCCCGGCGTTGTTGACCAGCCAGGACGATCGGGACACGGGGGGCGGGGCGGACCGCTTCAGGGTGCATGCGAAACTTTTCACATGAGTCTCCGTCGTACCCCCCGGCGCCTGCCGAACCGCCGCGCCACCATGTACGCGGCGGTCGCGGTGAGCGGGGTCGTACTGCTCTCCGGCTGCGGCGCTGAGGACAAGCCGTCCTCCGACGGGGAGGACAGCCAGTACCTGGCCGGCACCGGCCGGGTGACCACCGTGCCCAAGGAGGAGCGGCAGAGCGCCCCGGACCTGTCCGGCGAGACGGTCGACGGCGAGCAGCTCAAGCTCTCGGACCACGAGGGCAAGGTCATCGTCCTCAACGTCTGGGGCTCGTGGTGCCCGCCCTGCCGCAGCGAAGCCCCCGGCTTCGCCAAGGTCTCCAAGGAGATGGAGAAGGAGAACGTCCAGTTCATCGGGATCAACACCAAGGATCTCGACGTCGCCAACGCGAAGGCGTTCGACCGGACGTACGGCATCACCTACCCGAGCTTCTTCGACCCGAGCGGCAAGCAGGTGCTCCGCTTCCCCAAGGGCAGCCTCAACCCGCAGACGATCCCCTCCACTCTGGTCCTGGACACCGACGGCAAGATCGCCGTGCGGGCGCTGAAGGACCTCAGCGAGGAGGAGCTGCGCGAGATCCTGAAGCCCGTCGTCGCGGAGGCGGGCGGCGCCGAGCCGCCCCCGGCGGACGCGAAGTGAACCCGGGAAGCGGCACCGCATGCAACTGACAGCAGCAGCCGCGGGCCCCGAGCTCGCGCTCCTGGCAGCCGCGCCCAACGAGACCGTGCTGAGCGGAGCCCTGCTCCTGGCGCTCCCGGTCGCGGTCCTCGGCGGACTCGTCTCCTTCTTCTCGCCCTGTGTGCTGCCGCTCGTCCCCGGCTATCTGTCCTACGTCACCGGCGTCGGCGGTACGGACCTCGCGGACGCCCGGCGCGGGCGGATGCTCGCCGGGGCGCTGCTCTTCATCGCCGGCTTCACCGCGGTGTTCGTCTCCGGCGGAGCCCTCTTCGGCTACTTCGGCTCGACGCTCATGGAGCACCGGGACGTCATCTCCAAGGTGCTCGGAGTGCTCACGATCCTGCTGGGTCTGAGCTTCATGGGGGTCATCCCGCTCTTCGGTCAGCGCGAGTTCCGCATCCACAAGAAGCCGGTGCTGGGGCTGGCCGGGGCGCCGATGCTCGGCGTGCTGTTCGGCATCGGCTGGACGCCCTGCTTCGGCCCGACGCTGGTCGCGGTCCAGGCACTGGCGATGAACGAGGGGAGCGCCGGTCGCGGTGCGCTGCTGATGGTGGCGTACTGCCTGGGTCTGGGCCTCCCCTTCGTGCTGGTCGCGCTCGCGTTCCGGCGGGCGCTCGGGGCCTTCGACTGGGTCAAGCAGCACTATGTGTGGGTCATGCGGATCGGCGGGCTGATGCTGATCGCCGTGGGTCTGCTGCTGGTCACCGGAGTCTGGGACCGCATCGTCTACGACATCCAGGTGTGGTCGAGCGGCTTCACCGTGGGGATCTGAGCTATGAGCGACACCACTGACAGCAACGGCACCTCAGGGTCCAACGGTGCCGGTGACACCGACGGCACCGCAGGCACCGACGGCACCTCAGGCACCGGCTCCGCGGACGTCACGGCGCGCACCGGCTCCTCGGCGGCCACCGACTCCGGCTCCGCGGAGGAGGCCACCGAGGCGGCGGCGCAGTCGCAGTTGAGCACGGCGCCCGTCGAGGAGGCGCCGAGCGGGCCGAAGCTCTCGCTGTTCGGCTGGCTGCGCTGGTTCTGGCGACAGCTGACCTCGATGCGGGTGGCGCTGCTGCTGCTTCTGCTGCTCTCCCTCGCCTCGGTGCCCGGTTCGCTGATCCCGCAGCGCAACGCCAGCCCGTTCCGGGTCGCCGAGTTCCTCCAGAACAACCCGAAGCTCGGGCCGGTCTACGACAGGCTCCAGCTGTTCGACGTCTACAGCTCGGTCTGGTTCTCGGCGATCTACCTGCTGCTGTTCGTCTCGCTGATCGGCTGCATCGTCCCGCGCACCTGGCAGTTCGTCGGGCAGCTGCGGGCGAAGCCGCCGAAGGCCCCGAGCCGGCTGAAGCGGATGCCCGCGTACACCACCTGGCGGACGGAGGCCGAGCCGGCCGAAGTCCTCGGCGGTGCGCGGAAACTGCTGCGCGGGAGTCGCTTCCGGGTCGCCGACGGCGAGGGTTCGGTCTCGGCGGAGAAGGGCTATCTGCGGGAGCTGGGCAACCTCTGCTTCCACCTCGCGCTCATCGTGATGCTCGTCGCGTTCGCGGTGGGGCAGCTCTGGAGCGTCGAGGGCGGCAAGCTCGTCGTCAAGGGCGGCGGCTTCGCCAACACCCTGACCCAGTACGACGACATCAAGTCCGGCGCCCTCTACGACTACGACGACCTCGACGGCTTCGGCTTCACCCTGGAGGAGTTCCACTCCAGCTTCGAGGAGAGCGGCCCGGAGCGGGGCACGCCTCGCGACTTCCGCGCCGACATCAGTTACTGGGAAGGCGCGGACGGGCCGGAGAAGAAGGCGTCCATCGAGGTCAACGAGCCGCTGACGGTGGGCAGTTCCAAGGTCTACCTGCTCGGTCACGGCTACGCCCCGGTGGTCACGGTCAAGGACGGCAAGGGCGACGTCGCCTTCCGCGGCCCCGTTCCGTTCCTGCCGCAGGACGGCGACCCCAACCTGACTTCCCAGGGCGTGGTGAAGGTCACCGACTACCAGGACGCCAAGGGCAAGAAGGAGCAGCTCGGTTTCGTCGGCATCTTCACCCCGACGTACGGGATCGACGAGGTGCGCGGCCCGCACTCGACGTTCCCCGGGATGAAGTACCCGGCGATCTTCCTCTCCGCCTACCGCGGCAACCTCGGCATCGACACCGGACTCCCGCAGAGCGTGTACCAGCTGAACCAGCGCGGGATGGAGCCGTTCGAGACCGAGGACGGCGACATCCTGCGCCAGAGCCTGCGACCGGGCGAGACGATGGATCTGCCGGACGGCGCCGGCTCGCTCACCTTCGAACGGGTCGAGCGCTGGGCGACGTTCCAGATCTCCCAGAAGCCGGCCAGCGGTTGGGCGCTCGGCGGTGCGCTCGTCGCCATCGGCGGCCTCGCCGCCTCGCTCTTCCTCCAGCGCCGCCGGGTCTGGGTGCGTGCGTATGCGGGCGGGGACGGGCGTACCGTCGTGGAGATGGCGAGCCTGGGACGCAGCGAGTCCGCCAAGGTGCCGGAGGAGCTGGGCACCCTGGCGGAGCGCCTGCGCGCCGGTGCGGCACCGCTGCCCTCCGCACCCGAGCGGGACGCCGACGACGGCCCCGACGACACCAGTGACCACGACGACTCGGTGGGTCCTTCTGCCGACGACGACGGCCCACGAAGGAGCTGACAAGTGAATCTCGCCGCAGCGGACAACCAGTCGCTCGCCGACCTCAGCCGGGTGCTGATCCTGTCGGCGATGGCGGTCTACACCTGCGCCTTCGTGGCGCACATCGCCGAGTGGGTGTTCGGCAGTCGCAGCAGGGTGGCCCGTACGGCCGCCGCGCTGGCACCGAAGAAGAAGTCGCCGTACACCCGGCCGACCGAGAAGGAGACCGAGGCGGCGGCGGGCGCCGGCACCACGGTGCTGGAGAAGCCCGAGGTCGTCACCCGCTCCGCGCTCGGCGGCCGTCCAGATCTGCCGGACGGAACCGGCGGCGGCGCCGGAGGCGACGAACAGGGGGACGTCTACGGCCGGGTCGCCATCGCGCTGACCGTCCTCGCCTTCGCCCTGCACGCCGCCGGCGTGCTCACCCGCGCGTTCTCGGTGACCCGGGCGCCGTGGGCCAACATGTACGAGTTCTCCATCACCTTCTCCATGGTGATCGTCGGCGCCTACCTGGTGCTGCTGGCGGCGAAGAAGAACGTGCGCTGGCTCGGTCTGGTGCTGGTCACCACGGTGCTGCTCGACCTCGGTCTGGCCAACACAGTGCTCTACACCGAGAGCGACCAACTGCCGCCCGCGCTCGACTCGGTCTGGCTCTGGATCCACGTCTCGCTCGCCATCCTCTGCGGCGGGCTGTTCTACCTCGGCGCGGTCGGGACGATGCTCTACCTCTTCCGGGACAGCTACGAGAACAAGCTGGAGCAGGGCGGCAAGCCGGGCGGTTTCGCCACCTCCGTGTTGGAGCGACTGCCGTCGGCGGCCTCGCTGGACAAGTTCGCGTACCGGATCAACGCGGCGGTCTTTCCGTTCTGGACCTTCACGATCATCGCCGGCGCGATCTGGGCCGAGGACGCCTGGGGCCGCTACTGGGGCTGGGACGCCAAGGAGGTCTGGTCCTTCATCACCTGGGTCGCGTACGCGGGTTACCTGCACGCGCGGGCCACGGTGGGCTGGAAGGGCCGCAAGGCCGCGATGCTCGCGATCGTCGCCTTCCTCTGCTTCCTCTTCAACTACTACGGCGTCAACCTGTTCGTGAACAGCCTGCACAGCTACAGCGGCGTCTGACCGAGCAGTCCGACGCGCGCCGGCCCCCGCCCGCGCCTCACCACGCACGACCCGTACGACGGCCCGGCGGAAGACTCTCCGCCGGGCCGTCGCGCCGTCGCGCCGAGTGCCGTACGGGCGGCCGCGCGCCCGTACGCCGTGCTCACGGTGCCTGGGCACCCGCTCCGTCGGGCTGACCGGACGCCCCCTCGGTGGCACCGGCCGTTTCACCGCCCGTACCGCCGGTGGTCTCGCCGCCCGTGCCGCCGCCGAGGAAGGTCTTCCAGCCCTCGGCGGGCGCCTGGCCCACGTTCAGCCCGCGCAGCTTCGTCAGCACCGCGGGGTCCTGGGCGTCCAGCCAGTCCACCAACTGCCGGAAGGACACCATGCGCACGTCCTTGTGGCCGGATTCGGCGATCCGCCTGATGGTGTCCTCGACCGCGTCCATGTAGATGCCGCCGTTCCACTCCTCGAAGTGGTTGCCGATGAACAGCGGCGCCCGGTTGCCGTTGCAGACGCGCTCGAAGCCGCCGAAGTACGCGTCGGTGGCCTGCTTGCGCCAGGCAGGGTAGTTCTCCGGCGGACCCTTGGTGGAGGCGTCGGACTGGTTGGCGAGGATGTTGTAGTCCATCGAGAGGACCTCGAAGCCCTTGCCGGGGAAGGGGATCGACTGGAGCGGCAGGTCCCACACCCCCTGCTTCTTCGCCGGCCAGATCTGGAGCCCGCCCGAGGAGCTGGAGTCGTAGCGCCAGCCCAGCTCGGCAGCGGTCGGCAGCAGGTTCTCCTGGCCGAGCAGACAGGGCGTACGGGCGCCGATCAGCTCCTTGCGGTAGTCGAACGGCAGCGGCTCCAGATCGTCGAACCCGGTGTTGGTCCGCCACTTGTTGACGAACTCCACCGCCTGGTCGATCTCCGAACGCCACTGCTGCGACGTCCAGTTCTCCACCGAGCCCTGGCCACCGCAGAAGTGGCCGTTGAAGTGGGTGCCGACCTCGTGGCCCTCCAACCAGGCCGCACGCAGGTTCTGCAGCGTGAGCTTGATGTTGGCGTCCTTGAGGTACCCGATGTCGGAGGCACCGACCGGGTTGTTCGGCGGTTTGTAGAGCTTGGCCTTGGACTCCGGCAGCAGATAGAGGCCGGAGAGGAAGAAGGTCATCGCCGCGCCGTGCTCCTCGGCCACCTTCCGGAAGCGCGGGAAGAGGCCGTTGCCCACTTCGCCGGCGCCGTCCCAGGAGAAGACCACGAACTGCGGCGGTGTCTCGCCCGGTTCGAGCCGGCGCGGCTTCTCCGGCTGGTTCGGCTGCGGTCCGGTGTCGGCCGTGGAGCCGTCGCCGATCGGCTTGGCCTGCTCCTTCTTCCCGCCGTCGCCGTCCTGGCCGTCTCCCTTGCCGGGCTTGCCCGAGCCGGACTCGTCCCCTGTGGAGCAGCCGGCGACCCCCATGGTCATGAGGGCGGTCGCCCCCACACCGAGCAGGACCCGTCGGCTTATCCCGCCATCCGACATGTACGTGTTCCCCTCACAACGGTGCAGATCTCTCGTGCAGGAGAGGATCGCCGCCGGAGGGGTCCGGGTTCCAGAGCGGGAGCGGATTTGCGGAAACTTTGCTGGGCCCGTCAGGCCGTTGAAAGTGGTGCGAGGGGCGGGCGCGGAACCCGGGTCAGCTCTTGGAGGGCGGGGGAGGAGTGTCGTCGGGGCCGCCGGTGTCGCCCTTGCCCTTGCGGTTGCGGCGGAACTCCTCCTCCCAGCGGTCGAGGGACTCCTCCGCGTCCGGCTTGCGGGCCTGGCCCCCGCCGGAACCCGAACCTTCGTCCTCCCGCAGGGACTTCAGGAAGTCCGGGTTGTCGTCCGGCGCGACCCAGCGACGCTCGTTCGCCTTGGTGGAGCCGTACGCGGTCTTGCGGGGGCGGCCCACCGCGAACCAGGCGATCGGCCCGATCAGCACCTGGCCGAAGAGCAGGACGATGATGACCCACATCACCTTCGGCAGCTTGCGCACCTCTTTCTCAGGGGTGTTCAGGCAGTCGATGAAGGCGTAGATCCACACTGCCAGGACCAGGAGGAACGGCAGGTACTTGATCATGGGGAACGCTCCTCTGGTACGTCCTGCTGCGACCGCGCTACCAGTCCAGCGTAATGGGCGCACCGCCCCGACGGGGCACGGGTACGGACCGGACTTTCCCGTACCGCGGGTCACGAGCCGGACATCGGCCCGTCCGGGGCCGCCGCGGTGGTCTCCGAACCGCCAAGGTGCTCCCGGCCACGGACGGGTCGGCCCGGTAGCCGATACTGGGTCGTATGGCTTACGACGATCTCCGCTCGCTGCTGCGGGCGTTCGAGCGCGACGGTGAACTGAAGCGGGTCAAGGCCGAGGTGGACCCCCACCTGGAAGTCGGCGAGATCGTCGACCGGGTGAACAAGGCCGGCGGGCCCGCCCTGCTCTTCGAGAACGTCAAGGGCTCCTCGATGCCCCTGGCCATGAACGTCTACGGCACCGACAAGCGCCTGCTCAAGGCGCTCGGGCTGAAGTCGTACTCGGACATCAGCGACAAGATCGGTGGGCTGCTCAAGCCCGAACTGCCGCAGGGGTTCGTCGGTTTCCGGGAGGCGTTCGGCAAGCTCGCCGGGGTCAGCCACGTACCGCCGAAGAAGGTGAAGGACGCTCCGGTCCAGGAGGTCGTGACGACCGGCGACGAGGTCGACCTCGACCGGCTGCCGGCCACCTTCACCTGGCCCGAGGACGGCGGGTCCTTCTTCAACCTCGGCCTGACCCACACCAAGCACCCCGAGACCGGCGTGCGCAACCTCGGCCTCTACCGGCTCCAGCGCCACGACCGTCGCACCATCGGGATGCACTGGCAGATCCACAAGGACAGCCGCAACCACTACCAGGTCGCGGCCCGGCGCGGCGAGCGGCTGCCGGTCGCCATCGCCTTCGGCGCCCCGCCCGCGGTGACCTACGCCTCGACCGCACCGCTGCCCGGCGACATCGACGAGTACCTCTTCGCCGGCTTCCTCCAGGGCAAGCGGGTGGAGATGGTCGACTGCAAGACCGTGCCGCTCCAGGTGCCCGCGCACGCCGAGGTCGTCATCGAGGGCTGGCTGGAGCCGGGCAGAACGCTGCCCGAGGGCCCGTACGGCGACCACACCGGTTTCTACACGCCGCAGGAGGACTTCCCGGCGCTGACCATCGACTGCGTCACGACCCGCCGGCGCCCGCTGCTCCAGTCGATCGTGGTCGGCCGCCCGCCGACCGAGGACGGTCCGCTGGGCCGGGCGACCGAGCGGTTCTTCCTGCCGCTGCTCAAGATCATCGTCCCGGACATCGTCGACTACCACCTGCCCGAGTCCGGCGGCTTCCACAACTGCGCGATCGTCTCGATCGACAAGAAGTACCCGAAGCACGCGCAGAAGGTGATGCACGCCATCTGGGGCGCGCACATGATGTCGCTGACCAAGCTGATCGTGGTGGTGGACAGCGACTGCGACGTCCACAACCTGCACGAGGTCGCCTGGCGCGCGCTCGGGAACACCGACTACGCCCGCGACCTCAGCGTCGTCGAGGGCCCGGTCGACCACCTCGACCACGCCTCGTACCAGCAGTTCTGGGGCGGCAAGGCGGGTATCGACGCCACCACCAAGTGGCCGGAGGAGGGCTACGTCCGCGGCTGGCCGAACATGGTCCGCTCCGACCCGGACACCGCCGCCCTCGTGTCCGGGCGCTGGCGGGAGTACGGCCTGTGAGTGCGGCCGGCGGCTCCCCGTCCGGCGGCTCCCCGGGCGTCTCCGGCGACCCCGCCGGCGCCCCGGGCGGGCCCGCGGGGGCTTTGGGCGGGTCCGCCGCCACGGTCGGCGGGCCTTCCGCTCCGGCTGCCGGTGCCGGCGGCCGGGCACGTGCCTTCCTGCGCGTGGTGATGATCGAGCACTCGGTCTTCGCCCTGCCGTTCGCCTACATCGCCGCGCTCACCGCGATGTACCGGGACAGCGGGTCCGTGCACTGGTGGACGCTGCTGGTGGTCACGGTCGCGATGGTGGCGATGCGCACCTTCGCCATGGCCGCGAACCGGATCATCGACCGCGAGATCGACGCCCGCAATCCGCGCACCGCCGGGCGGGAGCTGGTCACCGGGGCGGTGTCGGTGCGCACCGCGTGGACGGGCGCGCTGATCGCGCTCGCCGTCTTCTTCGGCGCGGCGGCACTCCTCAATCCGCTCTGCCTGATCCTGTCGCCGCTCGCGGTGGTGCCGATGGTGGTCTACCCCTACGGCAAGCGCTTCACCGACTTCCCGCACGTCATCCTGGGGCTGGCCCAGATGATCGGCCCGGTCGGCGCGTGGTTCGCGGTGACCGGCAGCTGGTCCTGGGAGGCGGTCGTCCTCGGCCTGGCGGTGGGTGTCTGGATCGGCGGCTTCGATCTGATCTTCGCCTGTCAGGACGTCGAGGCGGACCGGGGCGAGGGCGTCGGCTCGGTGCCGGCGCGGTTCGGGGTCGCCGCCGCGCTGTACGCCTCCCGCGCCAGCCACGTCGTGACGCTCGGCATGTTCGTCTGGTACGGCCTGCTCACGGATGCGGGGCTGTTCTTCTGGGCGGGGCTGGTGATCGTCGCCGGGGCGTTCGTCTACGAGCACTCGCTGGTGCGGCCGGGCGACCTCTCCCGGCTGACCCGTGCGTTCTTCACCGTCAACGGCTTCATCGGGATCGCGCTCTTCGTCTGCGCGCTGGTCGATCTCGTGGCGCGCGGACTGACTCCCTGAACTGCCGGGCGCGGTGCCGCGCCCGTTCCGAGCCCCCGGCTCCGCCTTCCGCGGTCCGGGGGCTCAGCCGTTGCGGTTGAGCAGTCCGCCCTCCAGCAGCCGGACCACCCTGGCGATGGCCTGGTGCTTGCTCAACTTCCGCTCGCCGACGGCTTCCAGGCCGGCCATCATCGAGTACCAGAGGATGCGCACGAACCAGTCGTCGTCGATCTCCGGGTCGAAGTAGCCCTCCTGGCGGCCCCGGTGGAAGAGCATCCCCACCGGGATGTGCGACGCCTCCCAGGCGCGTTCGTCCCAGTCGAGCTCGGAGTGCTCCAGCTCGTTGAAGAGGAAGCCCACCCGCGGGCCGAGGTCGAACATCGCGGGCACCAGCCTGTGCAGCGCCTCCTCGGGCGTGCCCGAATCCAACTCGGCCTCGACGAAGGCGATTTCGGTCGCGCGTGAGGCGTCCCTGACCAGGGCGCCCACCAGGGCGGACCGGTCGGGGTAGTAGCGGTGCAGTGTGCTGCGGCCGACCTCGGCGGCCTTGGCGATCTCGCTGAACGGCGCGTTTCGGTCCTGACTCATCACGGTGACGGCGGCGTCCAGAATCGCCCGGCGGGTGCGGGAGGTGGTGCCGGGGGTCTGCGAGGTGGAGGAAACCGATCGAGCCATGACGGGGATGATACGCAGCCTGCCCCATGGAGAGACGTACCGATCCGCTGTGGAACAAGCGCGTCTCTTTGTGAGACGGTGTGTTCCATGGAGATACAGTTGCGTCCACCGCACCACCGCGTCGAGCGGCGCGCCGTCGGCCTGTGGACGGCCCGCGCGCTCGCACTGGTGCTTCCCGTCGTCCTCGTGCTGGGCACCGCCGCGACGATCTGGCCCGGCTCCCGCACGTGGACCCTGCCGCTGCTGGTGGCCGCCGCGGTGCTCGGAGCGCTCTACGCCGCGGTGATGCCGTCCTGGCGGTACGCCGTGCACCGGTGGGAGGTCACCGACGAGGCGGTGTACGCCGCCGCGGGCTGGTTCGTCCGCGAGTGGCGGATCGCGCCGCTGTCCCGCATCCAGACCGTCGACACCGTGCGCGGTCCGATGGACCAACTGCTCAACCTCTCGACGCTGGTGGTGACCACGGCCTCCTCCAGCGGTGCGGTCACCATCCGCGGCCTGGCGCCGGGCGTGGCCCGCGAGGCGGCCGACCGGCTCAACACCTCCACCCAGCTCACGCCGGGAGACGCCACATGAGCGCCCCCACCGACCCCACCGTCGCCGCCGCCACCGCCGGGGGAGCCGTCGAACCCGACCGGCCCGCCGCCGCGTACACCGCGGTGGCCGAGCCGGCCGCCGGGGGCGCCGCGCCCGCTGCGGGAGTCGAGCCCGAGCCCGCCGCCGAGCCCGCCGCCGAGCCCGCGGCCGATGCCCCCGACGTGCCGTGGCTGCGGCTGGACAAGCGTGTTGTCTGGGTCAACGCCCTGCGGCTGCTGCTCTCCCAACTGCCCGCGATCGTCGCCCTGTTCGTCGTCGGCGCCAACCCGGGAACGGTCTGGCCGCTGACGATCATCGCCGGCTGGGGAGTGGTGCGCTCGACCGCCGATCTGGTGCGCTGGCTGCGGACCCGCTACCGGATCACCGAGGCGTACGTCGAACGGCGCACCGGCCTGTTCGTACGGGAGTTCCGCTCCGTGCGTCGGGACCGCATCCGCAGCGTGGACGCCGACGCCAAGCTGCTCCAGCGGGCGGCCCGACTGCGGCGCGTCATCATCGGCGCGGGACAGGCCAACACCGCCGGGGAGAGTGCGCTCACGCTCAACGCGGTCTCCCTCACCGAGGCCAGGGCGCTGCGCCAACAGCTGCTGGGCGCCGCCGAGAGCGCGGACGGCGAAGCCGAAAGCCCTGCCGGCACCGTGCGGTTGGCCGGATTCCGCTGGTGGTGGGTCTGCTACAACATGTTCAGCGCCTGGGCCTACCTCACCGCCGCCGGTCTGCTGTGGGGCGCGTACTGGATGACGATGATGTTCGGTCTCGACCTCGGCGGCTGGATCACCGGGCTCGCCGACTGGGACGAGCTGGGACTGCCGCTCACCGTGCTGCTCGCCCTCGCGGGCACCGGCACGCTCGGCGTGCTGGGCATGGCGGTGGCCTTCTTCACCGAGCACGCGAACTTCCGCCTGGAGCGGGTGCCGACGCCGGCCGGGACCGTACTGCGCACCAGCCAGGGGCTGTTCAAGACCCGCGAGGTCACCCGGGACGACAAGCGGCTGCGCGGGGTGAGCCTCTCCGAACCGCTGCTGTGGCGCTGGATGCGGATGACCGACACCAGCGTCGTCACCACCGGACTGTCGGTGTGGAGCGCGGCGGCCACCATCCTGCCGCGCGGACCGATGAGCACCGCGCGACCGGTCGCCGACGCCGTACTGGCGGAGCACGACAGCCCGTTGGGCGCGACGCTGCGCCGCCACCCCGCCACCGCCCTGCGCCGCCGGGCCGGCTGGGCGCTGATGGTCAGCGGCGCGGTGTGCGGACTGCTGGCCTGGCTCGGCGCGACCACCGCGGTGCCGGACCGTGCCTGGTGGATGACGGCTCTGGTGCTGCTGCCGCTCACGCTCACGCTCGCCGCGGTCGGCCACCGCGCACTCGGCCACACCATCGCCGGACGTCATCTGCTGGTCCGCTCCGGCGCGCTCAGCCGAACCACCACGGCGCTGCGCCGTGACGCGGTCAGCGGTGTACGGGTGCGGCAGTCACTGCTCCAGCGCCGCCTGGGCCTGGCCACCGTCTCGGTGAGCACCGCGGCGGGTTACGGCGTGTACGAGGCGCCGGACCTGGCGGCGGGCGAGGCCGCCGGTTTCGCGGCCGAGTGCCTCCCGACCCATGTCGAGCCCTTCCGCACCGACCGCCCCGGACCGAGCTGACCCGCACCGACCGCCCCGGACCGAGCTGACCCGGAGCGAGCTGACCCGGACCGAGCTGACCCGGAGCGAGCCGCCCCGGACGGAGCCGCCCCGCCCCGGCGCCGGTGGTCAGCTCCAGGGGCTCGGCCCGATCCCGCCCGGCGGCACCTGCTGCCGGCGGGGCGGGGTGCGTCTGAGCCAGAACGCCGCCAGAACGCCGCCCAGCAGGCCGAAGAAGTGGCCCTGCCAGGAGATGCCGGAGTTCGTCGGCAGCACGCCCCACAGGATCGAGCCGTAGAGGAGCAGCACCGTGATCCCCACGGTGATGTCCAACGCGTCCCGCTCGACGAAGCCGCGCACCAGCAGATAGCCGAAGAGGCCGAAGACGACGCCGGAGGCGCCCGCGGTGTTCGATCCGTCGGGGGCGGTCAGCCACACTCCGAGGCCGCTGACGGTGATGATGACCAGCACGACGCCGAGAAAGCGCGCCATCCCGCGCACCGCCGCGAGGAAGCCGAAGACCAGCAGCGGCAGCGTGTTGGCCATCACGTGGTCCCAGCCGAAGTGCAGAAAGGCCGCCGGGAAGATGTCCGGCACCTCGTCCAGCTCCCGGGGGCGGATGCCGTACTCGCGGACTATGGGGCCGTCCGGGCCGTCGACCGCCTCCAGCACCCACAGGACGGCGATCCACCCCAGCATGAAGGTCGCTGCCGTCATCGCCCGGGCCCGGCGAGTGCCGGTCTGCCCGGATCCGCTCGGTCCGTACGCCATCGAGCACCCCCGGCGTCGTCATTCGTCTGTCGGCCGCGCGCCTCCCCCGGGCACCGGCGGATGCGCGCGGAGCTGCGGAAGGCGGGTCGGGAGCTGCGAGAGCCCCGAGGACCAGCCTATACAGCCAGACCAACGGCTAACGCAGGGTCGAGAGTTCCGGGTGCCGGGAGGCGGCGTACGCCAGCGCCTCCAGCAGATCGTGCGGCGCCAGCAGCTTCGCGTCGGCGGGGGCGGCCACCGAGACCACCTCTCCCGCCGCGAAGGTCAGCTTCAGCGGCAGCGCGCCGGAGCGGCCCCGGTCGAACTGGCCCACGTCGACGGTGAGCGTGGAGAGGCGCTCGTGCCGGATCGCGAGCCCGACCCGTACGTCCTTGTCGGGGGCGCGCTCCAGCATGTCCAGATCGGGATCGCCGAGCTGGGCGCGCACCGGGGCGAGGGCCTTGCCGAGTTCGTGGGCGGCGTCCTTGGCGTTGAGAGTGAGGGTGATGTGCTCGGCGCCCTCGCGCTTTCCGGCGGAGGCGAAGCGGGCGCGCTTGCCGAGCGCCTTCTCCACCGCGGACACCACCTGCTGCTGGAGCGCGGGATCCCGGAGCAGCGCGGTGGCCTGGGCGATCCGGTCGCTGTTCTCGACGGCGCCGTCGCCCGCGCCGCCGAGCGCGCGGCCGATCTCCCCGAACTCGTTCGGGCTGACCCGCACCCACTCGCCGCGCAGCGCCGAGCGGGCGGTCGCCAGCGAGCCGGGCAGCTGGCGCGCCAACTCCTCCAGCTCGCCCGCCCGTCCGGCCATCGGTCCGTCGTCCCCGACCTCCCTGGCCAGCGCGGCGAGGTTGACCCGGGTGTAGAGCTTGCGGTCGACCGATTTGAGGGCGAAGACGTCGTTGCCGCCGAAGTTGAGCGCCGCGGCGTTGTCGAACCGGTCGTTCCTGGCCACGTCCCGCAGCGGCATTCCGGCGCTGACCGCGGCGGCCAGCTCCAGATCGGCGAGCAGCCGGGCGTGCCGGCGTGCGTTGCCGCCCTTGCCGGGGCCCTCGCCCTCCTGGAGGTAGGCGAGGATCTGCTCCTCGGTCGCGTCGAACCGGGCGGTCACCGAGACGCTGTCCCGCTCGCCGAGCTTCTCGACGGCCTGCTTGACCTTCATCGCCGACGTCAGGTGGTCGGCCGCCGAACAGGCGCTGCCGACGCCGACGAGCAGGGCGGCCGAGGTGAGGATCGCGACGGTGCCGCGGCCTCTGCGCGTGGTGTCGATGTCGGCCTCCCCGGGTGCGTACGCAGATCGCTCGCCCCCCCATTGTGCGCCCATCGGTCGCGGAGCCCGGTG
The DNA here is from genome assembly GCF_018101125.2 of Streptomyces tardus. Classification (GTDB taxonomy): domain Bacteria; phylum Actinomycetota; class Actinomycetes; order Streptomycetales; family Streptomycetaceae; genus Streptomyces; species Streptomyces tardus. The sequence continues at coordinate 2,777,297 of NZ_JAELVF020000001.1, forward strand.
CGCCCCCGCCGGTGCCCTCCCCACCCCGGCCGGGCGGCGTGCGGGGCGTCGCGGACAAGCGAAGATCCGAACGACGGGCCCCTGTCACCGACCACACGGCCTGGTACACCTAGGGTCGGGGGTGTGACGGAGAGCTCCGAGGGTTCGATACGGCGTACGCCCTGGCTTGTCGGTGTGTCGGGAGCGTCCGGGACGCCGTACGCCGCGGCGGTGATCCGCGGGCTGCTGGACGCCGGCGAGCAGGTGGACCTGGTGGTCAGCCGGGCCTCGCGGCTGACCCTGCTGGACGAGACCGGGCAGCCGTTCCGGGACGCGCACTGGCGGGAGGACCTGCGCCGGTGGTTGGCGCGGGGAGCGGACGGCAGCCCGGAGGCGTTCGCGGAGGCGCTCGGGGCGTTGGAGGAGCCGGGCCGGGTGCGGCACTGGGCGGCCGGCGACCTGGCGGCGGGCCCCTCCTCGGGTTCCTACGGCTGCCGCGGCATGCTGATCGTTCCGGCGTCGACGGCGTGTGTGGCTGGCGTCGCGCTCGGGCTGTCCAAGGACCTGTTGCAGCGCGCGGCGAGCGTGACGCTCAAGGAGCGCAGGCCGTTGGTGGTCGCGGTGCGGGAGGCGCCGCTGAGCGGTCAGACCCTCAGGCAGCTGGTCGCCCTCGACGAGGCGGGCGCGGTGGTGCTGCCGGCCTCGCCCGCCTTCTACGCGGGAGCGACCCACATCCAGCACCTGGTGGATTTCGTGGCCGGCCGGGTGCTGGACGCGGTGGGTGTCGCGCACGGGCTCTACCGGCGCTGGGAGGGCGAGTTGGGCGGCGCCGCACGGGGGGCGACGGGCGGCTGATCGGCCACTCCTGGATCGGTGGCACGCTCATGAACGCGCTCTGGACTGGGTAGTGCAGGCTCAGGCAGTCCGATGCCTTAGATTCAGTTCCGGATTTTGTTTCTGACGGCAGGTCGTGCGGGGCCCGTCGTCGGGCGGCACACCGTGCGGCACGGGCCGTACGGCGACGACGGGATGACGACGAAAAGGGGCGCGGGACCGATGGACGCGGTGGACAGACAGCTCATCCAGGCGCTGCGCGAGAACGGCAGGGCCTCGTACGCCGAGTTGGGCCGACTCGTCGGACTCTCCGGGCCGAGTGTCACCGACCGCATCAACCGGCTGGAGGCCGCGGGCGTCATCACCGGTTACCGCGCGACCGTCGACGCCGCCTCGCTGGGGCTCGGGGTGACCGCGCTGATCGGCATCCAGCTCAGCGATGCCACCGACCACGAGGAGGTCGCGGTGCGGCTGGAGTCGCTGGGGGAGATCGAGGACTGCTGGTTCATCGCCGGGGACGACTCGTACATGCTCAAGGTCAGGGCGAACAACGTCGACGGGTTGCAGAGCACGATCCGCAGGCTCTCCCAGACGAAGGGCGTTTCGCGCACCCGCACCACGATCGTGCTCTCCACCAAGTGGGAGAACCGCGTCGGCGAGCGTCCCGAGGACTGACCCCGCAGGCCCCGCAGGCCCCGCAGGCCCCGCAGGTTCAGGGGCGTCCCGAGGCGTCCGGGCGGCGTCCGGGTGCGGTCCCGCCGGCGTCTCCGGAGGCCGGCCCCGCGCGCGGCGCACCGGGAGGATTGCGCCGAAACCGGTTGGCGTACGCTCGCATGGGCACGCAGTCGCGCGAGACTGCGCCGGCGAGATTTGGGAGGCGCGACGCATGGACGCTGGACTCAAGCGGGAGCTGGAGGACAAGGTCCGTTCCGGTGAGCGACTGAGCCGCGAGGACGGCATCGCTCTCTACGAGTCCGACGACCTCGCCTGGCTCGGCGGCCTCGCCCACGAGGTGCGCACCGCGAAGAACGGCGACGTCGTCCACTTCAACGTCAACCGCCACCTCAACATGACCAACGTCTGCACGGCCTCCTGCTCGTACTGCTCCTTCCAGCGCAAGCCGGGCGAGAAGGACGCGTACACGATGCGCATCGAGGAGGCCGTACGCCTGGCCAGGGAGATGGAGGGCGACAACCTCACCGAGCTCCACATCGTCAACGGCCTGCACCCGACGCTGCCTTGGCGCTACTACCCGCGCTCGCTCAGCGCGCTCAAGGAGGCGCTCCCGGAGACGGTCTCGCTGAAGGCGTTCACCGCGACCGAGATCCACCACTTCGAGACGATCTCCGGGCTGAGCGCGAGCGAGATCCTGGACGAGCTGATCGAGGCCGGGCTGGAGTCGCTGACCGGCGGCGGCGCGGAGATCTTCGACTGGGAGGTGCGGCAGCACATCGTCGACCACCGCACCCACTGGGAGGACTGGTCGCGCATCCACCGGCTCGCGCACGAGAAGGGTCTGAAGACCCCGTGCACGATGCTCTACGGCCACATCGAGGAGCGCCGCCACCGCGTCGACCACGTGCTGCGGCTGCGTGAACTCCAGGACGAGACCGGCGGTTTCCAGGTCTTCATCCCGCTGCGCTACCAGCACGACTTCGTCGATCTGAAGGACGGCAAGGTCCGCAACAAGCTCCAGGCGCGCACCACGATGGCCTCGGGTGCCGAGGCGCTGCGGACCTTCGCGGTCTCCCGGCTGCTGTTCGACAACGTCCCGCACGTGAAGGTGTTCTGGGTGATGCACGGCGTGCAGACTGCCCAACTCGCCCTCCAGCACGGCGCGGACGACATGGACGGCTCGGTCGTCGAGTACAAGATCACTCACGACGCGGACAACTTCGGCACCCCCGACAAGCTCGGCCGCGAGGACCTGCTGGAGCTGATCACCGACGCGGGGTTCCGGCCGGTGGAGCGCAACACCAGGTACGAGATCCTCCGCGAGTACCCGGGCCCCGACCCGCAGCGCCGCGAGTCGCCGCAGCCGATGAGGCTCTGACCGTGGTGCTGCGGTACGAGCTGGACCCGGTCGCCGACCAGCAGCTCGCGACCGGGATCAGCCGGCTTTGGGCGGACGTCACCAACGCCGGCGGTGCGGTGGGTTTCCTGCCGCCCGTCACCCCGGCGGAGACCCGGTCCGAGGTGATCATGCACTTCGCCGCGGTCTCCGAGGGGCGTACTCGTCAGCTGGTGGGCTTCGACGCCGAGGGTGAGGTGAAGGCCACCGCCTACATCACCTTCAACCGCCGCTCCCTGATGCGACACTGGGTGTGGCTCTACACCGTGATGGTCCACCCCGATCTCCAGGGCCGGGGCGTGGGCCGGGAGTTGATGTCCGCGGTCGCCGACGAGGTGCGCGGCTTCGAGGGGGTCGGGGCCATCCGGCTCACCTGCCGGAGCCACCAGGGCAACGAGCGCTTCTACGAGGCGTGCGGCTACAAGGAGGTCGGGCGGGTGCCCGGCGCCATCAAGGTCGGCGAGGACGAGTACCGCGACGACGTCACGATGTGGCTGACGCTCTCCTGAGGGCGACCGTCCGCGAGCGTTCCCGGTGAAGCGCGCGAGGGCGTGCGTCCGGTGCGTTCCGGCCCGTACGTCCGGTGCGTGCGTCAGGTCCGTACCGCAGTCAGCAGACCCGCAGCAGAAGGATGATCCGCAGTGACCAGCACACAGAGCACGCCGCGCTCGGGCGAGCCCGTCGACGAGGCCGAAGGCAACTCCGCGGGCAGGGCCGAAGGCAAGCCCGCAGGCAAGGCTGCCGACAGGGCCGAAGGCAAGACTGGCGGCAAGGCCGCAGGCATGCCGGCCGACGGGATCGAAGGCGAGTCCGCCGACGAGCCCGGTGCCGCGCCTGCCGCGGGCGGGAAGCCGACCGCGGCGCGCGCCACCCTGTACTACACCCTGCTGCGGCTGGCGCTGTTCGTCGGCACCTTCGCGCTGCTGGCCGCGCTGGCCTGGGTCGGAGTGATCCCGGAGGGCATCGGCAAGTCCAATCCGTTGTGGCTCTTCGCGCTGGCCATCCTGATCTCCGCGCCGCTGAGCCTCGTACTGCTGCGCAAGCAGCGGGACGCGATGTCCGAGCAGATCGTGCCCAAGGTCGAGCGCGCCTCGTCGAGCTTCAAGGGCAGGCTGGCGGAGAACCGCAGCCGCGAGGACGGCGCCTGATACGGCCGCTGCCGTTACAGCCGGGCGCCGGGCGGAGCGTCCGGGGTCCGGCGCTGTAACGCTCGTCACTCACCTTCGCGCACCCCGACGGGAATCTTCTATCCCGGTCGGGGTGTTGTGCTTCCACGAGTTCCTCAGTGAAAGTTTGCCTTTGAGTGCATCAAAGCCTGGGTGTTAGCGTGGTGGCCATGACAGACGCAGCCGTACGACCCGCACCAGCGAGCGCGACGCTCGTCGCGCGGCTGCATGTCGACCTCTGCCGCTGTGTCGTCGCGGCATGTCCCCCCTGTACCGGCCGGGCTCGCCCCGGCTGTTGCCGCCGCGGCTGACGCAGCCGGTCGGCGCGGGCGTCCCGGCCATCCGGGTCTCCACCGCCGACCGTTCTCCCGCATCGCGGCCGACCGCGCCCCGGCCGACCGCGAGCCGGGAACCCGCCCGGCCGGCCCGCAGCGCCTCCCGGTCGGCCCCCGTCCGCGCCCCGGCGGCGCACCGCTGTTCTCCCCACCGCTGTCCGTCTCCTTCCACGCACCCGGAGTGTGCCCGTGTCCTCCTCGTCCCCGACGTCCGCGCCGAGACCCGCCGAATCGCGGGGTCTGCTCGCACGCATACCCAAGGTGCCGTTCTGGGCCCAGATCCTGGCCGGTCTGGTGCTCGGCGTGCTGCTGGGCTGGCTGGCCCGCAGCGGTGACATCTCCTGGCTCGGCACCGCGCTGGAGCGGATCGGCGGCATCTTCGTCCAGCTGCTGAAGCTGGCGGTGGCGCCGCTGGTGTTCTTCGCCATCGCCATCTCCATCACCAATCTGCGCAACGTCTCGAACGCGGCCCGGCTCGCCGGCCGTACGCTGCTGTGGTTCCTGATCACCTCGCTGATCGCGGTCGGCGTCGGTATCGCCATCGGCCTGCTGAACAACCCGGGTTCGGGCAGCAAGCTCGACCCCAAGAGCGGTGAGGCGCCGGAGACTTCGGGCTCCTGGCTGGACTTCCTGACCGGCATCATCCCGGAGAACGTGATCACGCCGTTCACCGAGCTGAACGTGCTGCAGATCGTGTTCATGGCCGTGGTGACCGGTGTCGCCGCGCTCAAGCTCGGCGCCAAGGCCGACCCGCTGCTCACCTTCGGCGAGTCCGTGCTCGCACTGCTCCAGAAGGCGCTGTGGTGGGTCATCCGCCTCGCCCCGCTGGGCACTCTCGGCCTGCTCGGCAACGCGATCAACGAGTACGGCTGGGGCCTGATCGGCGACTACGCGACCTTCACCCTCGACGTCTACATCGGCTGCCTGCTGATCCTCTTCGGCGTCTACCCGCTGCTGCTGGCGCTGGTCGCCAAGGTCAGCCCGCTGCAGTTCTTCCGCGGTGCCTGGCCCGCGATCCAGCTGGCCTTCGTCTCGCGCTCCTCGGTCGGCACGATGCCGGTCACCCAGAAGGTCACCGAACGCCTCGGGGTGCCGAAGGAGTACGCCTCCTTCGCCGTGCCGTTCGGCGCGACGACCAAGATGGACGGCTGCGCGGCGATCTACCCGGCGCTGGCCGCGATCTTCGTCGCGGAGATCTTCGAGGTGAGCCTCGGCATCCAGGACTACCTGCTGATCGTGCTGGTCTCGGTCATCGGCTCCGCGGCGACGGCCGGTCTGACCGGTGCGGTGGTCATGACGACCCTGACCCTCTCCACACTGGGTCTGCCGCTGGAAGGCGTGGGCCTGCTGCTCGCCATCGACCCGATCCTGGACATGATCCGCACCGCCACCAACGTGGCCGGGCAGGCGGCCGTGCCGGTGCTGGTCGCCGCGCGCGAGGAGATCCTCGACCTGGAGACGTACAACTCGGCCAAGAGCTTCGACATCGAGGCCGAGAGCGGCGCCGACGAGGCCGGCTCCCCGGGAGGCTCCGAAGGCGGTACGGGCGGCAGCTCCGAGGGCGGTACGGGCGGCGGTTCCGACGGGGGTACGGGCGGGCCCTCGGGCTCCCGGCCAGATCCGGTCCCGGCTTCCTGAAGCCGCCGCCTTCCGGCGGTCCGGACCGCCTCCGCGTACGGGCGGCGACCTCGTTTCCGGTCGCCTGCCGTACGGTCCTCCTCGAAGCAGCACGGTGCCCACCGGTCAACGTCCGGTGGGCGCCGTGCTGTTGTCTGTGCGTTGCCGCCCGGTTCCGCTCAAGTACGCGCGGGACCACCGGTTGTTCCGTGCCCGTCCGGTGAAAGTCCCACCCCGTCCTCTCCCGGGACTGGCTAAATACGCGCGCGCACGAGACCCTACTCCTCAGTAAGTGTTGAAACTCTGTCAACAGCACGAGTGCTGGGAGGGAGGCCGTATGTCCGCGCAACGTTCGCCCGCGGGCCACGACCCGAACCAGGCCGCCCTCGACCTCCCGGAAGTTCTCCGCCGCCCCGACCTCCGCCAGATCGGCGGGGTGGTGCGCGAGGCCGAACTGCCGCCGCTCGCCCCGCCGGTGCGGGAGGGCTCGCTCGCGGACATCCCGTTCATCAACGCGGCCGAGGCACCGGCCGACGTGGTCTACTCCCGCAAGGACGAGGCCGGCCGCTGGTACGACGTCACCTCCGGCGAGTTCGCCGCCGAAGTCCTCGCGGTGGCCAAGGGGTTGATCGCCAGCGGGCTCCAGCCGGGCGACCGGCTCGCGATCATGTCGCAGACCCGCTACGAGTGGAACCTGCTCGACTTCGCCGCCTGGTCCGCCGGTCTGATCACCGTCCCGCTCTACCCGGGCTCCTCGGGCTCGCAGATCCGCACCGTGCTCCAGGACGCCTATGTCTCCGGGATGGTCGTCGAGGACGTCGAGGGCGTGCGCGAGGTCAGCGCGCTGCGCGGCGCCGTACCGGATCTGGAGCACCTCTGGCAGCTGGACAACGGTGCCGTCGGCCAACTCGCCGCCGCCGGCCGGAACATACCCGACGCCCTGGTCCACGAACGCCGCCGTGCCCAGCAGCCAGACACGGTCGCCACCCTCATCTACACCTCCGGCACCACCGGCCGCCCCAAGGGCTGCGTCGTCACCCACGCCAACTTCTTCGCCGGTGTCGACAACGCCGTGAACCTGCTCGGCCCGGTCTTGCGCGGCGTCACCGGCCAGTCCACCGGCACGCTGCTCTTCCTGCCCCTCGCCCATGTCTTCGGCCGGTTGGTCGCGATCGTCTGCCTGCGGGCGCGAGTGCGACTCGGCCACGTCGCCGGCATGCAGTCCGAGCAACTCCTCGCGGACCTCCGCACCTTCCGGCCCACTTTCCTGCTCGCCATCCCGTACGTGCTGGAGAAGGTCTTCAACACGGCGCGCGCCACGGCGGAGGAGATGGGTCGGGGCACGTCCTTCGACCGGGCCGCCAGAATCGCCTCGCGCTGGGGCGACGCGTGGAGCCAGAGCCTCAAGGGCGAGGGGAAGGGCCCCGGTTTCGGTCTGCGCGCCGCCCGCGGGGTGTACGACTCGCTGGTCTACAAGCGCATCCGCGCGGCGCTCGGCGGCAACGTCCGCTACGTCATCTGCGGCGGCTCACCGCTCGGCGAGCGGCTCAGCGCCTTCTATGCCGGCGCCGGTATCGAGGTGTACGAGGGGTACGGCCTCACCGAGACCACCGCCGCCGTGACCGTGACCCCGCCGCTGCGCCCCAAGCCCGGAACGGTCGGCTGGCCGATGCCGGGCATGGCCGTCCGGATCGCCGACGACGGCGAGATACTCCTGCGCGGCGGCCAGGTCTTCTACGGCTACTGGGACTCCCGCCGGCAGACCGTTCCCAAGGAGACCGACGACGGGGGATGGTTCGCCACCGGCGACATCGGTGCGCTCGACGACGAGGGCTATCTGACGATCACCGGCCGCAAGAAGGACCTGCTGATCACCTCCGGCGGCAAGAACGTCGCCCCCGCGCCCCTGGAGGACTGGCTCCGCTCCCACCCGCTCATCGACCAGGTGATGGTCGTCGGCGACAACCGCCCGTACCTCACCGCACTGGTCACGCTCGAACCCGAGGGCCTCGCGCACTGGCGGCGGATGCACAAGAAGGAGGACGTGCTGCTGCACCGGCTGGTGGACGACGCGGAGCTGCGGGACAACATCCAGCAGGCGGTCAACGAGGCGAACAAGCTGGTCTCGCGCGCCGAGTCCATCCGCCGCTTCGCGGTCCTCCCCATCCAGTTCACGGCCGAACGCGGCTATGTCACACCGACGTTGAAGCTGCGCCGGGCGGCGATCCTGCGCGAGTTCTCCTCCGACATCGCCGCCCTCTACGAGCGCGACGGCCTCGACTCGGGCGACTGACCGGCCCGGCGCCCGCCCGGGCCGTGTGCCCACCGCCGGTGCCGGGTGTCCGTGCGCGTCGGGGTTGGACGCGCCGGGGAGTGGGTACGTACTCGCGACCTCCTTCCGCGGGGAAGGTGGCGCGGGCGTGTCGGTGGGTACTGCTCAACCAGTCGCGGTGCGACCGGCGCCGGTCCGGTCAGGTCGGAAAGGAGCGTCGTGGGCTTCACGTTGCGGGTGCCGACGGAAGAGGACGCGTACGTCTGGCACGAGCTGTTCAATGACCCCGAGGTCATGGAGTTCCACGGCGGCAGGGGGCATTCGGTCGCCGTCTACGAGGAGTTGACGGCCCGCCAGCGTGCGCACGACGCCACTTTGGGCTACTGCCTCTGGACGGTGCTGAGCCCGAGCGGTGTTCCTCTCGGGTTCGTCGGTGCCCAGCCCTGGCAGCCGCAGGACTGGGGCCCGGTGGGCGAGATCGAGATCGGCTGGCGTCTGGGGCGCGAGCACTGGGGCCAGGGGTACGCGACCCGCTGCGCGCAGGAGACGCTGCGCCGGCTGAAGGAGATGGGCGTGCCGCGGGCGGTCGCCATGGTCGCCGAGGGCAATCACCGCTCGGCCGCGGTCGCCGAGCGCCTGGAGATGCGGCACGTCGAGTCGTTCACGATCCCGCACCGGGGCACCCGCGGCCGTCGCTACGAACTCTCCCTGGCCTGAGGCCGGTTCGGCCGCTCCGCCGCCGTGCGCCGTGCCGCCGGGCGGTACGGGGCACGGCGCCCGAAGGCCGTGCCCCGCTCGGCCGGGGCCGCGTGCCCGGCCGGTGTCGGGCACACATGCAGGAGCCCCCGCTGGCAGCGGGGGCTCCTTGGTGCTCAGCAGGTGCTGAAGCTTCAGATCAGAGAGTGGTGACGTTCTCTGCCTGAGGGCCCTTAGGGCCCTGGGTCACATCGAAGCTGACGGCCTGGTTCTCCTCAAGAGAACGGAAGCCGTTGGCGTTGATTGCGGAGTAGTGGACGAAGACGTCGGGGCCTCCGCCTTCCTGAGCGATAAAGCCGAAGCCCTTCTCGGCGTTGAACCACTTCACGGTTCCGGTAGCCATAAGCCCTCCTTGGGCCTATTAAGGGTCGCCCTGCTCCAGAACCTGCAAGAAGTCTGAAAATGACGAAAGCCTGCGGTCACAAGGTCCGCAGGCTCTGTACTGCAAGGGAAACCAAACTGCAACTTGCGGCGAGCCTAGCACGCTGAGTAGGCGAGAGGGAAGGGTTGAAAGATCGCTGCGAGCGTACTTGCAAGGTGGTGTCGCGAGGGTTCTGCGCGGCGCTGACGTGGGTAGAGGAGCAGGTTGACACGCGGCCGGTCGGCGAGCCGGGCACCGCTCGGAGGGTCGCGGGCGGTGCAGGCGTACGCTCCGAGGTGTGAGCGCACAACCGAACGCACCCCGGTCCCGCCCGCGAGTCGGGCACATCCAGTTCCTGAACTGTCTGCCCCTCTACTGGGGGCTCGCGCGGACCGGCAGTCTGCTCGATCTGGAGCTCACCAAGGACACTCCGGAAAAGCTCAGTGAACAGCTCGTGAACGGGTCCCTCGATATCGGCCCGATCACTGTTGTTGAATTTCTGCGCAATAGCGACCGACTCATTGCCCTTCCCGATATCGCGGTCGGCTGCGACGGCCCGGTGATGTCGTGCGTCATCGTCTCCAAGGGGCCGCTGGAGGAGCTGGACGGGCAGCGGGTCGCGCTCGGGTCGACGTCGCGCACCTCGGTGCGGCTGGCCCAGCTGCTCCTCGCCGAGCGGTACGGGATCGCTCCGGACTACTACACCTGCCCGCCGGACCTGGGCCTGATGATGCAGGAGGCACAGGCCGCGGTGCTCATCGGCGACGCGGCGCTGCGGGCTTCGCTGCACGACGCGCCGCAACTCGGTCTGCGGGTGCACGATCTGGGGCGGATGTGGAAGGAGTGGACGGGGCTGCCGTTCGTGTTCGCGGTGTGGGCGGCCCGTCGGGATTTCCTGGCGAACGAGGCGGAGACGGTCCACGAGGTCCATCGCGCATTTCTCGCCTCGCGCGATCTCTCGCTCCAGGAAGTCGCCAAGGTCGCCGAGCAGGCGGCGCGTTGGGAGTCTTTCGACGCCGAACTGCTCGCCCGCTACTTCACCACTCTCGACTTCCGGCTCGGCGACCGGCAACTCGCCGGTATTCGCGAGTTCGCACGGCGCACGGCGGAGGGCACCGAATATCCGGCGGACGTGCGCGTCGACCTGCTGCCCGCCCCTGCTGCCGACACCGCCCGCTGGTGACCGCCCGCCGGTGACCGTCCGCCGCCCTCCGCACCGCCCCTCCGCACTGCACCGACCCCGTCCGCCGAACTGTCCCCGCGCGCCCGTCCGTTCCCCCGCGCGCGACGCGAGCCCGGCGAAGATCCGGACGGCAGGCCCTAGGCTTGCGCCGACGTTCGAACAGGGAGTGGGACAGCAGATGCAGCCGCTGGGGGAGGACGATCCGCGCTCGATCGGCGAGTACCGACTGCTGCGGCGGCTCGGCGCCGGAGGTATGGGCCTGGTCTACCTGGGGCGCAGCCCGGGCGGTCGTACGGTCGCGGTGAAGGTGGTGCGCGCGCACTACGCCGCCGACGAGCAGTTCCGGGCGAGGTTCCGGCTGGAGATCGAGGCGGGGCGCCGCGTCGGCGGCGACTGGACGGCAAAGGTGCTGGACGCCGACCCCGACGCGTCGACGCCGTGGGTCGCCACCGGCTATGTCGCCGGGCCCTCGCTGCAGCAGACCGTAGAGGCGCAGGGCGCGCTGCCCGAGCGGACCGTACGGGCGCTGGGGGCCGGTCTGGGCGAGGCGTTGACCGCGGTGCACCGGCTGGACCTGGTGCATCGGGACGTCAAACCGTCCAACGTGCTGCTGACCCTGGACGGGCCGCGACTGATCGACTTCGGGGTCGCCCGGGCGACCGACGCGACCGCCTCGCTGACGGCGACCGGGGTCTCCGTCGGCTCGCCGGGATTCATGTCTCCGGAGCAGGTGCTGGGCCGGGACACCGACCGGGCGGCGGACGTCTTCTCGCTGGGTGCGGTGCTCGCCTTCGCGGCGACCGGCGAGCCGCCCTTCCCCGGGTCCAGCTCGGCCACGCTGCTGTACAAGGTGGTGCACGAGGAGCCCGAACTCCACACGCTGACGGGCGAGTTGCGCGAGCTGGTGGCCGCCGCCCTGGACAAGGACCCGGCCCGGCGGCCCACTTCGGCGCTGCTGGCGGACCGGCTGAGCGGCGGCGCGGGCGCGGCGGCTCTGGTCGTCCCCGGCTGGCTGCCGTCCCCGGTGGTGGAGGGGGTCAGCCGGCGGGCGGTGGCGCTGCTGGAGCTGGAGGCCGAGCCGTCCCCGCCTTCGGGCGGCGCGCGGTCGTCGCCGGGCGGCCCGGCCCGGCCCTCGGTGGGCGCGGCGGGTTCGGTGGACACCCCGGCCGCGCCGCTGGGCGGTTTCGGCCCGCCGGGCTCCGCCCTGCCTCCGGTGTCGCCGTACGGTACGCCGCCTCCGCAGCCGACTCCGTACCCGCATCTCGTGGCGCATCCGCGGCAGCACCCCGCGACCTCGGCCGGCGCGCCGGGGCCCGGCTGGAGCCAGGGGCACGGCACCACGGCGCCCCTCCTGAGCAACACCCCGCCGCCGGGCGCGATCGTGCGGCAGCCGCCGCGGGCGAAGTGGAACAAGGGGCGGCGGATCGCGCTGGCCGCCGGGCTCGTCCTCGCCACGGTCGTGGTGCCGGGCGGGATCACCCTGATGCTGCCGGACGGCGACGGCGGTTCGGGCGGCGGTTCCAGCGCCGGTACGGACTCCGGCGGCGGCAAAGGCGGCGCCGAGAAAGACGACGACCCGGCGGCGCTGCCGGTGAAGTGGGTCGGCACCTGGCGCGGCGTCATCAACTCGCGGGGCGGCAACCGGATCGACCTCACCACCACCATCAGGGCGGGCAACCGCGAGGAGCGCCTGGTCCGTACGACGCACGAGCTCCAGGGCGTGCAGTGCAAGGGCGTCGCACGGGTCGACCGGATCTCCGAGGGGAAGCTCGAACTCACCGAGTTCTCCGAAGGGGACTCCCCGGAGGTGCTGGGAATGAAGGTCTGCGCGGAGGGCTCCTCCAGAGTCGACCTCCTCCTCGGCAAGGACGGCACCCTGACCTACCGCTCGCACGATGACCGCAGCGGGCGCCCCACCGGCGAGTTGGACAAGAACGGCGACTGACCCGGAGGTTCGTTCGGCGATTCCGCGGCATAGCCTGGAAGCTCGCGCCGGCCGCTGCCCGCCGGCTCGGGCGTAGGCGGCGAAGGAGGGGTGCGATGCGCGCGCGAAGAGCCGTTCGGCTGCTCCTTCCGCTGCTGGCACTGGGCTGGCTGGCACTGGGAACATCGGCTGCATCCGCGGCAGTTGCCGCTCCGGCGGCCCCGTCCTCCGCACAGGACGACGGGTACTGGGAGCCCACCTGGCGGGAGCGGGCGCAGGCCGAGTTCTACGCGGAGCGGCTGCGCGAGTCCCCGGTGTACCTGACCGACCAGGCGCCGCGGGTGATGCCGCGTTCGGCGGCCCCAGACTTCCGCGCGCAGGCGAAGCGGACCGGGGTGCCGACGTACGTGCTGGTGCTGCCGTACGAGGTGGTCACCATCGAGCAGCGCCTGCTGCGCGCGGTCCAACGGGAGTTGGGCGAGGACGGCATGTACGTCCTGGTCGAGGCGGACGGCGGCGGCATCGGCGGTGTCGATGTGCTGACCACCTCCGACGAGGCCCGCGAGCCGGCCGTACGGGCGGCTCGCAGCGCCTCCTCCCGGCTGCCCGACGACGCCACCGCGCTCGACCACTTCCGCTACTTCGTCGACGACCTGCGCGACGGCAGAGGGCCCGACTCGGGCGACGAGGACCCGGACGACCTCTACGCCGACCACGGGGCCCGGCAAACCCACGCCGTGCTGACCGGGATCGGGACCGTGCTGCTCCCCGCCCTGGTACTGCTGGCCGGGGTCGCCGAGGTGCATCGTCGCAGCCGTACGGGCGAGGCGCGCGGCGGACGCGGCGGCATCCGGCGGGCGGTCGTCGCGACCACCGGCGGCGCGCTGGCGCTGGCCGTGCTGGTGCCGTTCGGCGCCGGCGCGCTGGCCACCGCGACCCGGGCCGGCGGCTCGCCGGACCCGACCGCCCGCGATATGGCGCTGCGGGTGGACCGGGTCGCCGCGGGGCTGCGCGAGAACCCGGTGTACGCCGACGAGGAGCAGCCGCCGCCGCTGGGTCCGAAGCGGCTGCGCGCGCTCGACCGGCGGATACAGGCGCTGGACGTGCCCCTGTACGTCGTGCTGATGCCCTCCGGGTACGACGACGAGTCGGACGGCGACGTGGAGGCGTTCCTCGCCCGGGTGCAGGAGTCCCTGGGTCGCGACGGGCTGTATGCCTTCGTCGACACCTCCGGCCTGACCTACGGCTTCGTCCGGCTCGCCAACCACGGCGCCCGGCTGGCGGCCGAACCGCTGCGGCAGCTGCCCGAATCCGTCCGCTACGGCGCGGACGACGACGCGGACGGTGCCGACCGCGCCGACGCCGATGTGCGCGAGGCGAGCCTGTCGGCGCAGCTGACCGCGCTGGTCGAGCATGTGGCCGACACCCCAACCGGGCCGCCCGGCCAGCCCGAGCCGGAGTACGACGTCCCCGACCCGGTCGCCGAGAACACCCTCGCGCCGCTGCTCTCCGGCCCGTTCTGGACGTCGGTGCGGGTGACCGGTCTGGTGCTGCTCGGCCTCGGCGGCGCGTGGGCGCTGGCCCGGCGGCGTTCGGGCGCGGTGCGGGGCGGGAGCGGCGGGAGCGACGGAACACCGGAAGCCACCGCCTCGCCGTACGAGGACACCCCCGAGAACCCTTCGGCACGCTGGCTGCGAGCCGCTCTGGGACGAGAACTGGACGACCTCCAGGAGGAGTTGCCGAAGTTCCGGGGCAGCGAGCGGGCCAGGGTGCAGGCGTGGGAGTGCCTGGACGCCGCGCTGCTCCAGCTCTCCGAGCACGGTGACTGGCGCCTGGCCAAGCGGGTGCCCGAAACGGAACTCGCGACCGCCCTCGTACTGGTCAGGGCCGGCAGCACGGCGCTCGCCACCGCGGGTGGAACGCGCGCCCAGCGCAAGGGCGTCGGGCGGCTCTGCCATCTGAACCCGCTGCACGGCAGGGCGCCGCAACTCCTGGAGGTCACCTCCTCGGTGGCGCCGCGCGGCAGTCGCGCGCTCTGCGGGCCCTGCGCCCTTCTGCTGCGGAACCCCTCGCAGCAGAAGGCCCGCGCCGCCGCCGACCGGCGGGCGCTGCGGCTGCCCGGCAGCGTGGGAGAGCGGTCGGTGCCCTACAGCGGCGTTGCCGGACCGCTCGGCTCGCTGGCGGCCGACGGCGAGGTGACGGTCGCCGGACTCGTTTCGCAGGTGAAGGAGCAACTCGGTGTCCACAGCTAGCTCTGCACGGCCGGCCGCAGGCTCTTCGCGCCCGGGTACGGGGTCGCGCCCGGGTACGGGCTCGCGCCCGGGTACGGGGTCGCGCCCGGCCGGGCGGTGGGGTCCGGCCGGCCGGCTGCGCGGTGTGCTGCCCCTGGTGGTGGGAGCGCTGCTGATGACGCTCTGCGCGCCCACCGCGGCAGCCCGACCGTCCCCACTCCAGCCCGCCCAGCGGCAGTCCGCCGAGCCGGTCGCGGTCAGCGAGATCGCCGAGCGGCTGGCACAGTCGCCGGTCTACGTCGACGCCGGCTTCCGCGGCCTGGTGTCGGCCGCCCGACAGCGGGAGCTGGCGCGGCAGATCGAGAAGACCGGGATCAACCTCAAGGTCGTGCTGGTCACCTTCCGCTCCGAGGATCGCTGGGGCGGCGACGCCAAGCAGTTCGCCGGCGCGCTGCGGGACCGACTGGAGGTCGCCGACGACGAGCATCTGATCCTGCTCACCCCCAACTCCTGGTACGGCAAGAGCATCAGCGGCTTCGAGTGGCCCGACGACAACCGCTACGACGCCAACTACGCCGCGATGGCCGTCTCGGTGCGGCACGACGAGAAGCGCATGCCGATGGCGGACCAGGTCCGCCGCGCCGTGGAGATCATCGACGCCGGTACGGGTATGCGCGAGTACGAGAAGGCCCGCGAGGACAACCCGTTCAAGTACTCCACCGACGGTGACGACGGAGGTGGGCCCGGCGCGTGGCTGGTCGCGGTACTCGTCGCCCTGGTGCTGGTGCTCGCCGGGCTGCTCGGCTGGACGCTGCGGCGGCGGCGCAGAACGGGCGCCGGGCTCGCCAAGCTCCCGCCGCACGTGTACCTGGCCGCGCGCGAGGCCGACGAGGGCGCCGTGCGCCGCCGGGCGCAGGAGCAGGTGCTGGCTCTGGGCGAGGCGGTGCGCGACCACCGCCCCGCGGGCCCCGCCCCGGGCACCCCGAGCGCCCCCGGTGCTCCGGGCGGTTCGGGTGCCACAAGCGCTTCGGCGGACGACACCGCGGCGCTGCGGCTGGCGCTGGACGCGTACGACAGCGCGGGTCGGGTGCTGGACGCCGCCGGCGGGCTGCCCGACCTGGTCGGTGCGCTCGCGCTGGTCATCGAGGGCCGGGACGCCCTCACTGCCGAGGACCGGCAGCGCAAGGGGCGCCGGGCCGGCGGCGGTGCCTCCGCCCGACTGCCCGCGCACCGCCTGCCGTTGTGCTTCTTCCACCCGCTGCACGGCCGCGCCCACACCAGGGTCAACTGGCGGGCGCTCGGCAGCCGGGAGGCCCTGGACGTCGCGGCGTGCAAGGAGTGCGCGAGCGCGGTGCGCCACCGCCGGGTGCCCGAGGCGCTCACCGACCGGCACCGCGGCAGGTCGGTGCCGTACTTCGACGTGCCGTCCGAGCAGAGCCTGTGGGCGGCGACCGGATACGGCTCGTTCGGCGACGTGCCGCTCGCCGTGCGCGTACAGCGCGGCGACTTCACCCGCGCCGCGGAGGCCCGCGAACGCGCCGCGGGCGACTGAGCCGCCGGGCCGCCGCGCGCGGGCCCGTCCCGCCGCGCGCGGGCCCGTCCCGCCGCCGGGCCCGTCCCGCTGCCGGGCCTCGCTGCGCCCCCGTACCGCGGCAGCCGGGCGGGTGCGGGGCGCCGGGTGAGGCCGGGCGAGGGCTTCGTGGGTGCTCGCGTACGCTGGGACGGTCGTGACCACCCCGGGGAAGGAGCCGTTCCGGTGCCCGAGAACGCCGACATCCAGTCCGTACTCGACCGGGCCGCGGCAGGCGGCCGGATCACTCCCGAAGAGGCGCTCGTCCTCTACCGGGACGCCCCGCTGCACGCGCTCGGCCAGGCCGCGGACGCGGTGCGCCGCCGCCGCTACGCCGGTACCGAGCACCTCGCGACGTACATCATCGAGCGGAACATCAACTACACCAACTCCTGCGTCACCGCGTGCAAGTTCTGCGCGTTCTACGCCCCGCCGAAGAGCGAGAAGGTGTGGACCCGCGATCTGGACGACATCCTGCGGCGCTGCGCGGAGACGGTGGAGCTGGGCGGCACCCAGATCATGTTCCAGGGCGGCCACCACCCGGACTACGGCGTCGAGTACTACGAGAAGCACTTCGCCGCGATCAAGGAAGCCTTCCCCCAGCTGGTGATCCACTCCCTCGGCGCCTCCGAGGTGGACCACATGGCCCGTATCTCCGGCGTCTCCGCCGAGGAGGCCATCCGCCGCATCCACGCGGCCGGTCTGGACTCCTTCGCCGGCGCGGGCGCCGAGCTGCTGCCCGAGCGCGCCCGCACCGCCATCGCGCCGCTCAAGGAGTCCGGCGAGCGGTGGCTGGAGGTCATGGAGATCGCGCACAACCTGGGCGTGGAGTCCACCTCCACGATGCTGATGGGCACCGGCGAGACCAACGCCGAGCGGATCGAGCACCTGCGGATGATCCGCGAGGTGCAGGACCGCACCGGTGGCTTCCGGGCGTTCATCCCGTACACCTACCAGC
Source organism: Streptomyces tardus (assembly GCF_018101125.2). GTDB lineage: Bacteria > Actinomycetota > Actinomycetes > Streptomycetales > Streptomycetaceae > Streptomyces > Streptomyces tardus. The sequence goes on from NZ_JAELVF020000001.1 coordinate 2,794,554, forward strand.
CGGAGAACAACAAGCTGCGCGGGCAGACGCAGGCCACTCTCTTCGAGTACCTGCGCATGATCGCGATCGCCCGGATCTTCCTGGACAACGTGGCGCACATCCAGGGCTCCTGGCTGACCACAGGCAAGGACGTCGGCCAGCTCTCCCTGCACTACGGCGCGGACGACCTGGGCTCGGTGATGCTGGAGGAGAACGTCGTCTCCTCCGCAGGCGCCCGGCACCGCTCCAACCGGATGGAGCTGATCCGGCTGATCCGCGCCGCCGGCCGGGTCCCCGCGCAGCGCGCCACCACCTACGAGCACCTCGTCGTCCACGACGACCCGGAGAACGACCCGGTGGACGACCGCGCGGTCTCGCACATCTCCTCCACCGCGATCGAGGGCGGAACCGCACACCCCGGGCTGAAGCTCGTCGACGCCAACTGAGGGGCGCCGTGCGGACGTTGCACATCGGCGAGGACGACGGACTCGCACTGCTCGCCGACGGTGAGCTGATCGCCGCGCTGGGCCCGGCCGAGCAGCTGGCCGCGGCGCACCCGGCGGCACGGGCGCGCCGCTGGCCCGGTCGCCTCGACGCGGGCCGCTGCGAGCGTGACCCCGCCGGGTGCCTGGAGCGCACCTACCATCCCGATCCGCGCGAGGCCGAGCAGCTGGGCTCCGCACCGATCACCGACGAAGCCGCCCTGGCCGCACTGGAGTTGACCCCGACCCGCTGGGGCGAGTCGGCCCGGCGCGGCGTACGGGGCCTGCTTGCCTCGGGCGTCACCTGCCTCGCGGGCCCGCTCACCACCGAGCCCGCCCGCAACGCGGTACGCCGTGCCGGGCTGCCGGTCCGGGACCTCGGCCACACGCCGCGGCTCACCGTCGGCAGCCGGGCCGACTTCACCGTGCTGGCCGCCGACGGCCGCTGCCTGGCCACGGCCCTGGCCGGCCGCCTCCTCCACCGCACCCGCTGACCCCCACCCGGCCCGACGCCCCGCAGCCCCCGGCACGGGATGCACGGGACGTACCGGCCGGTGGCCTGCGTTCAGTCGTGGCGCGGGCGCCAGCGCCCCGACTCCCGCACCGCCGCCAGCGCGGCGAGGCTCGCGACGACGACCGCCAGCACACTCAGCACCGCCAGAGCGGCGGTCAACATCTGCGGCGGCAGCTCACCGTTACGGGGCGGAGTGACGTAGGGCAGGGTGATCCAGACCGCGCTCACCGTGCCCAGCACCGCGGCGGCGCACAGCGGCAGGGCGAGCGTCCACGCGGCGACCGACGCGTACACCCGGCGACTGCCGCTCACCACGGACACGGGCGCGAGCGAGCGGGCGAACCGCATGACTTCGGCGAGACAGTTCAGCGCGGAAGCCAGCGCCACGAGCGCCACCCCGACCACACCGAGCAGCGTCACCCAGCGGAGCTGCGCGGACAGGAGAGCAGTGCCGCCGATCCAGCTCTGTCCGACTGCCTGCACCAGGGTGCTGGAGCCCATCGCTTCGAGCGCGTCGCGTTTCAGGTCGCCCAGGGGCAGCGCCGCCCCCTTCGGGGAGTACACGACGAGCGTGTTGCCGTCCCGTGGGGTGAGCGGACGGTGGGCCACGCCCACCTCTGTGACCGAGTCGGGCAGCAGGGCCCGCAGGGCGGGTGTGGCGTCGGAGAGGGGAACGCTCCGCGCGTTTCGCGAAGCAGGGCAGTCCAGACCGAGGCCTCGCAGTGCGTCGCAACTGCCGTGGACCTTGACGGCCTGCTTCACCTCGACAAGCTCACCGTTCGGCCCTTCTCTCACCTCGCCCGCCCCGTTGGCGAGACCGAGAGTCGAATCCAGGACCGCGACTTCCGAGTCCCGGGGCAGCCCACTCAGCCAGGTCCCGGCCCCGCGCTCGGCGCCGCGCGGCACCTCGACCGTGACGACGCTGTGGCCGAACCGCTCGCGCACCTCCAGCGCCCCACGGACAGACTCGCTGTGCATGCTCGGGTAGACCTGGACCACGCTCAGCAGGCCCACCGCGATGACCACCCCCGCGACCAGGCGGGAGAGGAAGCCTGGGTGCTTCCCGGTCCATCGGCCCGCAAGGAGCGCACCGGCGTACCCCTTCCGGTGGCCGAGCGCCGCGACACCGCGCCCGGCAGCCGCCAGCAGCACGGCGATGGCCGCGGGCAGCGTCGCCAGGGCTCCGACGGTGCCCAGGAGGGACAGCAGGACGACCGATGTACTGGCGCCGTGGGTGGCGAGGGCGGTGGGCGTCCAGCTCAGAATGCCCAGAAAGACCGGACACAGGAGTGCGCCCGTCCGAACGAGGCGTCCCCGGCTCTGAGCTCGCGGCCTGGTGGACCGGCCCGGCCCCGACCTCTGGTGCATGAGCACCACCAGGGCCCCGAGGAGCAGGGGCGCGGCAAACAGCGCACCGGTCAACTGCCAGGCCCAGGCGCGCAGATCGGCAGCGGCAAGCACGTAGCCGACGCCCGGAACCGTGAGATCGGTCGCGAGCGCCGCGAGGAGGAGGGGCGCGGCGAGCGCGGTGCCCGCGAGCAGAGCGGGGGCGGCCTCACCGATGCTGAGCAGCGCGAGCTGGCGCCGTGAGCCGCCCAGCGACGCCACCAGCGCGGTCCGCCGGTCGCGCCCCGCCGCTCCCAGCCGCGTCGCCACCACCGCGAACATGGCGGCAGGCAGCCCGAGCATTCCGGTCAGGAGGATCAGGAAAGTGGAGAGCGGGCGTATGAGCGCGAGGTCGCCGAACCCGCCGACACCGAACGCGCCTGTGCTTTCTGTCCCGAAGTGCGTCGCCAGGATGGAGTTGTCGGCTTCGAGGCGCTCACTGCTGTGCCGGGCGTAGGCGTAGCGCTCGCCCGGACTCGCCAGTCCTTCGGGTGCGATGGTGCCGATGACGTCTCCGTACCGGTCTCCGACTCCGTCCGTGACGAGGGCGGGGGACAGGACTGCCTCACCGGGCTGCGGCCAGGATTCGACACCGGGTGGGAGCGGTGCGTCGGAGTCCACCGGATCCACGTAGAAGACCTCGACCTGGCGGTCGTGGACGTCGTCCATGAACAACTGCATCCGCAGTGGTGCGTCCTGGCGGGTCTGTCCCTCGTCCAGCCGCACCACGGGTGTACGAGCCGCGCCGCGTTCCGAACGCTGCTCGTAGGTGGCCCACGCCGCCACCACCGACAACAGCGTCACGGCAGTGGCGAACGTGGCGACGACCAAGGCCGTCAAGCGGATGCGCCCGTCGGCCGAGGCGCGGCCGGCGGACCGTCCCATGCGCAGCAGTTGGCTGTTCAGCGACCTGTCGGAACTCACCGGCCACGGCCTTCGGCGAGGGTCGGCCGGCTCTCCGCCGCGGACCCCTGGGAGAGGAGCTTTCCTTCGTGGAGCGTGAAGCAGCCATGGGCGCGGGCCGCCACGGAGGTGTCATGTGTGACGACCAGTACGGCGCACCCCCACTGTTCCGGCAGTGAGAACAGAAGATCCGCCACGGCCTCGCGGTTCTGTGCGTCCAGCGAACCCGTGGGTTCGTCGGCCAGCAGCAGTTGTGGCTGGTTGACCAGGGCGCGTGCCACGGCGGCTCGCTGCCGCTCGCCCCCGGACAGCTCCGCCGTCGGCGTTCCCCCCACGGGCACGCCGAGGTCCGTGAGCAGCCGGCGCGCCCGGCCGAACGCCTCGTCCCTCTTGACACCGGCCAGAAGCGCGGCGAGCGCGACGTTCTCGACCGGCGTCAACTCCGGCAGCAACTCGCCGAACTGGAACACCATGCCCACGGTGCTTCGCCGGTGCCTGGCCAGGCTCCTCGGCGTCAGCGTGGTCAAGTCCCGGCCTGCGACGACCACTTCACCCTCGTCGCAGCGGATCAGGCCGAGTACGCAGTTGAGCAGAGTGCTCTTGCCCGATCCGCTGGGACCTGTGACGGCCAGGGACCGACCGGCGGGAAGAAGGAGGTTTACCCCGTCGAGCAGTGTCCTGCCTGCCACGGAATAGCGCAGATCGCGGACTTCCAGTACGGGGTTCACTTGCCTCACCAGGGTTCTCTCGGCCTTCGTTCAGGCCCGACGCGACGGGTACCTCGGAACGCTTCTGTCGGTGGCGGCCGGGCTCAGTGCTGCCGCAGCGGCCCGACCCCACGCGCGGTCAGTACTTCATCGCCACGTACACCGAGCAGTCATCGGGCTGCGCCATCTGGGACTCGCAGATCTTCGCCTTGAGTACCGAGCTTCCCGTGCCCGAGTAGCTTTCGGTGCCGCCCCCTGCCTTGTTCCACAGGCTCCTCTGGGTCGAGGGGCTCGCTTTGCGGTAGTAGCGCGCGTAGACCGGGTTGTGGTCCGAAACGTCGTCCCACGCGCCTACCTTGGCTTTGCTCGTGGAGTTGCTGTACACCCGTGCCTGGCCGGTGCCCTTGAGCGTCGCGGTCTGATACGCGAACGCGGGGGCAGCGCCTATGAGCGTGATGATCCCGAGCGCTGCCGCTGCGACCGCAAGTCTTCGCCTGTTCATGCAGAGTCCTCTCGCGTGGTGGTAGATGTTTCTACGCGTGTCACATGAACTTAACTGTGTGCGGTCGCACGCACACTCGAAGTGCGATTTGTGACGGTCTTCCTCAACTGGGCAGCTGCTGAAGGGAGTTGGCCGGACGGCTTTCGCCCTGCGAGTCTTCCTTTCCGGAAGTTGACACCCTGTGCGGGTGTTCTGCCTGCTCGCTGCGACGAGCCTCAAGCCCGGCCGCCGTCATGAACGGCGCGAAGGTGCTGAGGAGTTGAGGGTGGCAGGCGACCTCTTCGCCGGGCTCCTCCGGCTGCGCGGCCCGTGCAGCCTCGCCGCTCCACTTCGCGGCCGGGACCTGCGGTGGGGCTCAGTCCAGGCACTCGCGTTGCTGCTCGATCGGCTCGACCAGCTTGCCGATTTCGATCAACACCGAATCCAGTGCGGGGACTTCGTCGGCGATGGTTGCCTGCACTCCGGGCTCCCGGCCGAAGGTGAGCAGCACCTTGCGGCCGTCGCCGCTCTCGCGCTCCCGCCACAGCCAGTCGACGCCGTCGACCGTCGCACAGGAGTCGGCCGAGGGGATCGGCCGCTTCATTCCGCAGCGCAGCACGACGCTGCCGTCGCCCCAGGAGGCGGCGCCGGCCGCGTCCGTGGCATCGCGTTCCATGCCGTCCAGCCGGTCCGGGTAGCCCTTCTCGATCCGTGCGCATGCGGGGTCGTCGGCCAGCGGGGCGGGCTCCACATCGACGCCGGAACCACCGTCCGCGGTCACCGCCCGCACGGTGAGCGCGCCGGCCACGACCAGCGCGGCCAGCGCCACCGCGACAAGGACGCGCGTACGGCGGGAGAGCTTGGATATGCGGGCGATCAAGGAAGTACCTCGGGAGTCTCGACAGGCCGGGACAAACGGTACGCGGGTGTGGGAGCGGCGCGTCGGGCGGGGACGTCGACGCGGTACCGGCCGCCTGTGCGCCGGTCGGTCGGTCGGTCCGCAGCCCCTGCCGACCGGTCTGTCCACTGCCCCCCTCTGCCCGCTCTGTCCGCTCTGTCCGTCTGGTCGGCGGCCCGTACGCGCGTCGGTGCGGGCTGTCGGTGCGGGTGTGGCGCCGCTCGTGCGGGGCGTTCGTGGTGGGTCTCGTGCGGCGTACCTCAGCGGGCGGGGCGGCGCCCGCGGCCTGCGAGCAGTCCCAGCGGTACGGCCGCGAGCTGGGTGGCGGCGAGGCACAGCAGCAGCGTGCCGGGGGAGACGCTGCCCGCCGCGACACCGACCAGCGCAGCCCCGGCCGCGGCGGCGGAGATCTTGAGCCCGGCGGCGGTGGTGAAGACCTGGGCGCGCAACCGGGCCGGGGAGTGGTCGGCGCGGATGCGCAGCGTGGCGCCGAGCAGCGGGCCCTCGGCCGTACCGGCCGCTGCGAAGAGCGCGACGCACAGCACCCAGTGCGAGGTGAACGAGGCGGCGGCGAGCGCCAGTCCGAGGCCCAGCAGACTCCAGGAGGCCAGTGCGGGTGCGGGCGCCCGCGGCCACCAGCGTGCGCAGGCAAGTGAGCCGAACAGCGCGCCGATCGCGAACGCCGTCACCAGCAGACCGCCCGCACCGGGCGAACCCCGCCCCTCCGCCAGCAGTACGGCGGTGGTGCCGAGCCCGCCGAGTCCGACGAAGGCCAGTGTGGTGCTCGTGGTGATCGCGCGCAGCTGGGGAATCCGCCGGACGGCCAGCAGCCCGGCGACCAGATCCGCGCGGAAGGGCGGAAGTTGCCGCCCGACCTCGCCGTCCGGCCCGTGTTCGCTGCCCGGCCGCGCCTCGCCGTACCGCGCCTCGCCGTCCGGTCCGCGTCCGCCGGCCGCCTCGCGTTTGCCGGTCGTCGTGTGGCCGCCGGTCGGCTGTGCGGTCGGGTGCGGGACGGGCGGGGGTCGTCGGGCGGGCAGGCGCAGGGCGAGCAGGGCCGCCAGCGCCGCAGAGCCGGCGAGGGCGAGCAGCGCGTACGCGGGGGAGGTCGCGACCGCGATCACGGTGGCCGCTGCCGGTCCGCCGACGGAGGCCGCGTTGTACGAGGCGGCGTCCAAGCCGTAGGCCCTGCCGAGGCGTTCGGGCGGGACGAGTTCGGCCGGCAGGCTGGACAGTCCGCCCGAGACCACCGGTCCGCACGCGCCGCCGAGTGCGGCCACCGCGAGCGTCAGCGGTGCCGGGGCCTGTCCGAGGCAGGCCGCGAGCACCGCGATGGCCGCGGCGAAGCCGCCGAGCGCGGCAACGTACCAGCGTCGTACCCGTCGGGCGCGTGCGAGCAGGGCGCCCGCGAGCGGGGCGGCCACGACGTGCGGCGCCATCCAGGCGGTGAGGACGAACGCGCCCTCGGCCGCCCCGCCGGTGCGGTGCAGCGCCAGCAGCACCACCGCGACGGCGACGCCCTCGTCCGCCGACCGGGCGAGCAGCGCGGTGGCCAGACAGTCGCGCAGCCCACCCGCCCGCTCTCCGCGCACCGCCACGCCTCCCCGTACGTACGTCTCGCCGGGCTCCGTTCAGCCGCCGGCTTCGCTCGTCGTGTCCGCTCGTCCGGTGGGGGCTGCTCCCACGGGCCGAGCTGCGGTGCCCGTGCTGCCCACGGTCCGAGCTGCCCACGGCCCGTACGCAGCGTAATGGCTTAGCATGACAAGACGTTACACCCGACCCGACCCGACCCGACCCGTCGTGAGCCCCCGGCCCTCGCGGAACAGGCGGGGCGCAGCCGGAAGGAGAAGCACCGTGCCGCAGCAGCCGGACCGACCGGCCGACGACGGACCGCGGGGGTTCCGTCCCGCCGAGCGGCTGGTCGAGGCCGCCAACGCCGTACGCCGCTCGCCGCTGCTCCCGCGTGCGGAGCTGGCCGCGCTGCTGGTGCGGCACGGCGAACGCTCCGCCGACGTCTCCGCCGACGCCTTCAGCGACGCCGACGCCGACGAACTTCGGGACGCCGCCCGCACGTTGGCCGACGTACTCGCCGAGCGCGACGCCGACCGCGTCGCCGACGCGCTCAACGAACTGCTCCTGCGCCACGGCGCCCCGCCCCGGCTCTCCCGCCACGACGGCCACTCCTGGCATCTGCACGTCGACCGGGGCGAGGAGGCCGGCTGGGGCGAGTGGTTCCTGGCCTCCGGCGCGCTGGCGCTGGCCCAGCTGCTCACCGAGCGCGGACGCGTTGCCTGGGGGGAGTGCGCCGCGGCCGGCTGCCGCACGCTCTTCCTCGACACCGGGCCGGGCAGCGCGCGCCGTTACTGCTCGACCGGCTGTGCCACCCGGACCCGGGTCGCCGCGCACCGCCGTCGACAGCGGTGAGGCGCGGCACGCGGCGGCGGGGGTGGTGCGCCGCCGGCCGTGGCGGTGAGGAGAATGGGGAGATGACTCGCGCTTCGCTGGACAAGCAGCCGCACGAGGTCGCGTCGATGTTCGACGATGTCGCGGCCCGGTACGACCTGACGAACGACGTGCTCTCCCTCGGCCAGGCCCGGCTCTGGCGCCGAGCCGTCGCCCGCGCCGTGAACGCCCGCCCGGGCGAGCGGGTGCTGGACCTGGCGGCCGGTACGGGCACCTCCGCGCTGCCCTACGCGGAGGACGGCGCGTACACCGTGGCCTGCGACTTCTCGCTCGGGATGCTGCGGGAGGGGCGCCACAGGAATCCGCAGCTGCCCTTCGTCGCCGGCGACGGCACCCGACTCCCCTTCGCCGACGGCACGTTCGACGCGGTCACCAACTCCTTCGGGCTGCGAAACTTCCAGGACGTCGACCTCGCCCTCGCGGAGCTGCTGCGGGTCACGAAGCCGGGCGGGCGGGTGGTGATCTGCGAGTTCAGCCAGCCGGTCTGGAAGCCGTTCCGCACCGTGTACACCGAGTACCTGATGCGCGCGCTGCCGCCGCTGGCACGCACGGTGTGCAGCAACCCGGACGCCTACGTCTACCTCGCCGAGTCCGTGCGCAGCTGGCCCGACCAGCCCGCGCTGGCCGGGCGGTTGCAGCACGCGGGCTGGCAGCGGGTCGCCTGGCGCAACCTCTCCGGCGGCATCGTCGCGCTGCACCGCGGCCACCGGGCCGACTGACCGGGGCCCGCGCATCGCCGTACCCGGGCCGCCGTACCCGCATCGCCGTACCCGCATCGCCGTACCCGGGCCGGCGGACCACCCGGGCCGGCGCCCCACTCGTCCACCGGCGCGCGGGGGACCCATAGACTTCAGATGTCCAGCGCCTCTATCTCGCGGGAGTCCTCGTGGCGGAGCCCCTCACGAAACCAGCCTCTGAGCAGCACGCCGATGTGATCGTTGTCGGGGCCGGGCCTGGCGGGTCCGCCACGGCGTACCACCTCGCGCGTTCGGGACTCGACGTCCTGCTGCTGGAGAAGACCGCCTTCCCCCGGGAGAAGGTCTGCGGCGACGGGCTCACCCCGCGCGCGACCAAGCAGCTGGTGTCCATGGGCATCGACATCTCCGAGGAAGCCGGCTGGCTGCGCAACAAGGGGCTGCGCATCATCGGCGGCGGTCACCGACTCCAGCTCGACTGGCCCGAGTTGGCCGCGTATCCGAACTACGGACTGGTCCGCAAGCGCGACGACTTCGACGAGCAGCTCGCCCGCCAGGCGCAGAAGGCCGGCGCCCGGATGTACGAGCGCTGCAACGTCCAGGAGCCGATCCTGGACCGTACGGGCCGCATCACCGGTGTGCACGCCAAGCTCGGCGAGGAGCGCACTCCGACCACCTTCCACGCCCCGCTGGTCGTCGCGGCCGACGGCAACTCCACGCGACTGTCGCTGAAGATGGGCCTGCACCGGCGCGAGGACCGCCCGATGGGCGTCGCGGTGCGCACCTACTTCACCTCGCCCCGCCACGACGACGACTACCTGGAGTCGTGGCTGGAGCTGTGGGACAAGCGCGGCAGCGAGAACAAGCTGCTGCCCGGTTACGGCTGGGTCTTCGGCATGGGCGACGGCACCTCCAACGTGGGCCTGGGCATCCTCAACAGCTCCAAGGCGTACAAGGAGTTGGACTGGCGCGAGGTGCTCAAGGCGTGGTGCGCCTCGATGCCCGAGGAGTGGGGCTTCACCCCGGAGAACATGACCATGCCGATCCGCGGCGCCGCGCTGCCGATGGCGTTCAACCGGCAGCCGCACTACACCCGCGGCCTGCTTTTGGTCGGCGACGCGGGCGGGCTGGTCAACCCCTTCAACGGCGAGGGCATCGCCTACGCCATGGAGTCCGGCCAGATCGCGGCCGAGGTCATCGTCCAGGCACAGTCGCGGCAGACCCCGGCCCAGCGCGAACTGGCCATGCAGCGCTACCCGAAGGTCCTCAAGGACACCTACGGCGGCTACTACACGATGGGCCGCGTCTTCGTGAAGCTCATCGGCAACCCGAAGATCATGAAGCTGGCGACCGAGCGCGGTCTGACCCATCCGATGCTGATGCGCTTCACGCTGAAGATGCTGGCCAACCTCACCGACCCCAGCGGCGGCGACGCGATGGACCGCGTCATCAACGGGCTGACGAAGCTGGCCCCCAAGGCCTGACGGGCTCGTCCCGCCCGTCCCGCCCGTCCCGCCCTCGCGGCGTCGTCCGTGCCCGCACGGACGACGCCGTTCGGCGTTCCGTGCTGCGGCGTTCCGTGCGGCCCGTACGCGGCACGGGGCGGCGTACGGGCGGCGTTTACGGGCGCGGGGCAGGCGACAGGCCCCCGCCGGTCTCCCGGCGAGGGCCTGAGGCGTACCCGAAGGCGTGGCCGCGCGATCGAGTACATCCGGTAACGCAACGCTCGGCACGAGTGTCCCGCAACCAATTCCGCCCGGCGCGGTGTTGCCCGATGCGGTGCTGCCCCGACGCGGTGTTGCCGGGCGGGTGCTGCCGGGCGCGGTGCCGTCCGGCACGGGCTCCGATCAGAGGAAGCGCACGGCGCCCGAGGGGGTGCCGCCCCAGTTGAGCGGGTGCATGGCGACACCGGAGCTGGGGTTCTGGGCGCCGACGTACTGGCCGTCGCCCACGTAGATGGCCACATGGGTGGCGCTGCCCTTGCCGCCCCAGTAGAGGACGTCGCCGGGCTGGAGGTTGCCGAGGCCGACCTCGGTGCCGGCCGACGACTGGGCCTGCGAGGTGCGCGGCAGGCTGACGCCCGCCTGCTTGAGGGCGGCGGTGGTGAGTCCGGAGCAGTCGTAGGCGTTGGGGCCGGTGGAGCCCATCACGTACGCCTTGCCGACCTGCGCGCGGGCGAAGTTGGCGACCGCAGCGGCGGTTCCGCTCGCCGGGGTGGACGGGGCGGCCTCCGAGGAGCCGCCTCCCTGGCCGTCCGGGGCGGTGCGCTCGGCGCTGCGGGCGGCCCGCAGTTCGGTCTCGCGCTCGGCGGCTGCCTCAGCGGCTGCCTTCCTGGCGGCTTCCTTCTTCGCCTCCTCGGCCTTCTTGGCCTTGGCGGCGGTCTTCTGCGCGGCCTGCTGGGCGTCCGCCTTGGCAGCGTCCAGCTCGTACTGCACCGCGATGCTCTGCGTCGCGTAGACCGCCTGGTTGGTGCCGGTGGAGACCTGGGAGCCGAGCGTGGGCAGTTCGGCGGTGTCGGCGTGGTCGCCGCTCTCGGCTGCGACGGGGGCGGATGCGCCGGTCACCGCGAGGGTCGTGAAGACGCCACCGGCAACACCCGCGGTGAGGAGCGAGTTCCGGGAGGAAACACGGGGCTTCCGGTGGCGGCGTATGTGAGCGTTCGAGGACATGGGGTCCTGGCTACCAGGGGGAGAACGTTCCGCTCAAGCAAGGTGGTTTGCGCCACAACGGGCGTGCCGCCGTCCGATATGGGGTGTTTGAGTATCCGTCACGTCGTCAGCTTTACCTGATCAATGTCCAACTACGGTGCCGTGACCACGCAGTTGCCCGATATGTCGGCTCGCGCGACACGCCTAGCATGTCTCGGCCCGATAACGCCAGCACGACAGTCACTGTCGACGCCGGGGTGTGCTGCAGGTCACATCTCGGGCGGCATCGAGTGCTGCGCAAATCTCCCACTGAGTCAAAAAGGCCCCACTCGGGGGCACTTCAGGCGCGAACTGTGGGGCGTTTTACCCCCTTTCGCTCCCGCCTCGCTCGGCTCGGCGAAGCCCCGCCGGAGCTTCCGGGGGCGGCTCTGTGAGGGGATCCCTGCGGTGAACTGCCCGCGCCACGAACGGAGTTGAACGACGGGCCCGGCGTTCCGTGGCCGGCTCGCAGTCGGCGCTGTCTGAGGGGTGCGTGCGGAGTGGGGCAACCGGTCGATGTGTGCCGCGAGTCCGTGGCTCTCCTCCTCTCCTTCTCGCTTCTTCTCGACGCAAACGTCCGGAGGGAGAGGGGCAAAGGGGAGGGAGGAGAGGGAGTCGAACCGGGGGTGGGTGCGACACCGCGAACGAGTCGTTCCGACCCGCGCCGACGGGGTGGGTCGGGCGCCTCGTCTGCTCGTGAATGTGCGGGCATTCACGAACGGTGACGCCTTGTGACATTGCGCCCGCTTCCCCGCGTCCGGGCCGATGCGTCGCGACTGCGGGTGAACGCGGTCGACGGCTCTTCGCGAGGCCGCCGCGGAGGCTCCCGCCGAGGTGAAGGAAGGCTTACCTAACACGCCTTCTCTCACATTGCAAAGTTGCATGTATTGACCAAGCCAAGGTAGGTGATTCGGGCTCTGAGCTGCAAAGACAAACGAACTCCTCACCCGTCGTGAGTAATTGGGTGCTTTGCGTATGAAGATCGTTACGCGCGAGTAAAGTTGAAGTGAAGCCGGGTGGCAGAGATCACAAACTGAGTCCTGCACCCCGTGTCGCAGGTCACAAGGTCCGGGGCATAGGATGCGAGGCGCATTGGGCTTGTGAACTGCCTCACATACGCGCGACCTTGGCGTATCGCCACCCCGGCGAGAAGCGGTGAGCGGGCCCGCATACCCACTAGTCAGCGGCGACTGGAAGGAGCGAGGAGCGGTGAACGCGTACGTCCCCATCCTCGTGCTCGGAGCTCTGGGTGCGGCCTTCGCGGTGTTCTCCGTGGTGGCGGCCTCGGTGATCGGGCCCAAGCGCTACAACCGCGCCAAGCTCGACGCTTACGAGTGCGGTATCGAGCCCACCCCCATGCCGGAGAGCGGCGGGCGCTTCCCGGTGAAGTACTACATCACCGCGATGCTGTTCATCGTCTTCGACGTGGAGATCGTCTTCCTCTACCCCTGGGCCGTCCACTTCGACGCCCTCGGGATGTTCGGCCTCGTGCAGATGCTGATCTTCGTCGGCCTCATCGGTGTCGCCTACGCCTACGACTGGCGGCGAGGAGGTCTGGAGTGGGACTGACCCGAGCGCGCCACCCCCGCGCCCCGCGCGCGACGACACGCACAGCACCCAGGACCTGAGAGCAGAGGCGATTTCAGATGGGACTTGAGGAGAAGCTGCCCAGTGGCTTTCTGCTCACCACGGTGGAGCAGGCCGCGGGTTGGGTGCGCAAGTCATCGGTCTTTCCGGCGACCTTCGGCCTCGCCTGCTGCGCCATCGAGATGATGACCACGGGCGCGGGCAGGTACGACCTGGCCCGCTTCGGCATGGAGGTCTTCCGCGGTTCGCCCCGGCAGGCGGACCTGATGATCGTGGCCGGCCGCGTCAGTCAGAAGATGGCGCCCGTGCTGCGGCAGGTCTACGACCAGATGCCGAACCCCAAGTGGGTCATCTCCATGGGCGTTTGCGCTTCCTCGGGCGGCATGTTCAACAACTACGCCATCGTCCAGGGCGTCGACCACGTCGTACCGGTCGACATCTACCTGCCCGGCTGCCCGCCGCGCCCCGAGATGCTGCTCGACGCCATCCTCAAGCTGCACCAGAAGATGCAGGAGGAGAAGCTCGGCGTGAACCGCGAGCAGGCGGCCCGCGAGGCGGAGGAAGCGGCCCTGAAGGCCCTGCCGACGATCGAGATGAAGGGGCTGCTGCGATGAGCGCGGACAAGTCGCCCGAGAAGAAGGGCTCTTCGCCCGGCGCGTCCGCCGGTGACGCTCAGGAGCCCGAGGGCCCCGAGAGCACGGTGCCCGCACAGCGCGAGGACCTCGGCGACGTCATCGCCGTGCGCCGGGGCATGTTCGGCGCGCGCAACGGCACCGACACCTCCGGCTACGGCGGGCTGGTGCGCACCGTGCGCCTGCCCGGCGGCAGCAGCCGCCCGTACGGCTCGTACTTCGACGAGGTCGCCGACGAGCTGGAGGGCGCCCTGGAAGAGCAGGACGTCGAGCCGGAGAGCGTGATCGAGAAGACGGTCGTCGACCGCGACGAACTGACCTTCCACATCGCCCGCGAGCACCTGGTGCGCGTCTGCCAGACGCTGCGCGACGACCCCGCCCTGCGCTTCGAGTACTGCACGGGCGTCAGCGCGGTGCACTTCCCCGGCGACACGGGCCGCGAGCTGCGGGCCGTCTACCACCTGCGGTCGCTGACCCACAACCGGATCATCCGGCTGGAGGTCAGCGCCCCGGACGCCGATCCGCACATCCCCTCGGTCGTCTCGGTCTACCCGACCAACGACTGGCACGAGCGGGAGGCCTACGACTTCTTCGGTCTGATCTTCGACGGCCACCCGGCCCTCACCCGGATCATGATGCCCGACGACTGGCAGGGCTTCCCGCAGCGCAAGGACTACCCGCTGGGTGGCATTCCGGTCGAGTACAAGGGCGCCCAGATCCCGGCGCCCGATCAGCGGAGGTCGTACAGCTGATGAGCAGCACCTCACAGGAAAAGCACACTTCGGAGCGGGAGATCCACGCCTCCGAGGCGACCGCGCGCGAGACGACCGAAGGCACCGTCTACACCGTCAGCGGTGGGGACTGGGGCGAGGTCGCCGCCGCCGTGGCCAAGAGCGACGACGAGAAGATCATCGTCAACATGGGTCCCCAGCACCCCTCCACCCACGGAGTGCTGCGGCTGATCCTGGAGATCGACGGTGAGACGGTCACCGAGGCCCGCTGCGGCATCGGCTACCTGCACACCGGTATCGAGAAGAACCTCGAGTACCGCACGTGGACGCAGGGCACCACGTTCGTGACGCGGATGGACTACCTCACGCCGTTCTTCAACGAGACGGCGTACTGCCTGGGCGTGGAGAAGCTCCTCGGCATCGAGGACCAGATCTCCGACCGCACCGACGTCATCCGGGTGCTCCTGATGGAGCTCAACCGCCTCTCCTCCCACCTGGTGTGCATCGCCACCGGTGGCATGGAGCTCGGCGCCACCACCGTGATGATCTACGGCTTCCGCGACCGCGAACTCGTGCTGGACCTCTTCGAGTTGATCACCGGCCTGCGGATGAACCACGCGTTCATCCGGCCCGGCGGACTCGCCCAGGACCTGCCGCCCGGCACCATCGACGCGCTCCGCGAGTTCCTCAAGAAGATCAAGAAGAACCTGCCGGAGTACGACAAGCTCTGCACCGGCAACCCCGTCTTCAAGGCGCGGCTCCAGGACATCGGCTACCTCGACCTCGCCGGCGCGATGGCACTCGGCGCCACCGGCCCGATCCTGCGCTCCGCGGGCCTGCCGCACGACCTGCGCAAGGCGCAGCCGTACTGCGGGTACGAGACGTACGACTTCGAGGTTCCGACCACCGACACCTGCGACTCCTACGGCCGCTTCCTGCTGCGCCTGGAGGAGATGAACCAGTCGCTGCGGATCATCGAGCAGTGCATCGAGCGCCTGGCGGAGCCCGGCCCGGTGATGGTCGAGGACAAGAAGATCGCCTGGCCCGCGCAGCTCGCGCTCGGCCCGGACGGCCTGGGCAACTCCCTCGACCACATCAAGAACATCATGGGCACCTCGATGGAAGCCCTGATCCACCACTTCAAGCTGGTGACCGAGGGCTTCCGGGTACCGCCGGGACAGGCGTACACGGCGGTCGAGTCGCCCAAGGGCGAACTCGGCGTGCACATGGTCTCCGACGGCGGCACCCGTCCCTACCGGGTCCACTTCCGCGACCCCTCCTTCACCAACCTGGAATCCATGGCGGCCATGTGCGAGGGCGGCCAGGTCGCCGACGTCATCGTGGCCGTCGCGTCCATCGACCCCGTGATGGGAGGTGTCGACCGATGACGGACGTCAGCCTCGGCATGCCGCAGCTGCCCGCCCCCGACTTCCCGGCCGAGGTGCGCGAGCGCCTCGCCGCGGACGCCGCCGAGATCGTCGGCCGCTACCCCGACAGCCGTTCCGCGCTGCTGCCGCTGCTGCACCTGGTGCAGTCGGAGGAGGGCCATGTGACCCGCACCGGTGTGCGGTTCTGCGCGGAGACGCTGGAACTCACCACCGCCGAGGTCACCGCAGTCGCCACCTTCTACTCGATGTACCGGCGCAAGGCCGGCGGCGACTACCAGGTCGGTGTCTGCACCAACACGCTCTGCGCGGTGCTCGGCGGCGACGCCATCTTCGAGGAGCTCCAGCAGCACCTGGAGATCGGCAACGGCGAGACCACCGACGACCGGAAGGTCACGCTGGAGCACATCGAGTGCAACGCGGCGTGCGATTTCGCCCCGGTGCTGATGGTCAACTGGGAGTTCTTCGACAACCAGACCGTCGAGTCCGCCAAGCAGCTCGTCGACGACCTGCGCGCCGGACGCGAGGTGCGACCCACCCGCGGCGCCCCGCTCTGCGACTTCAAGAAGACCTCCCGCATCCTGGCCGGCTTCCCCGACGAGCGCCCCGGCGCCGTCGAGGCCACCGGCGGTGCCGGCCCCGCCTCACTGGCCGGTCTGCGACTGGCCAAGGGCGAGGTCAGCGCACCCAAGGTGGTCAGCCCGCGCGCGGAGTCCGTGCCCGAGGTCGACCTGCCGGCCGACGACCAGCCGCCGGCGAGCCACCCGAGCTCGCACGACGCTCCGCAGGAGACCTCCGAGTCGGACCCCGCGGGCCCCGGCACCACCGGCAACTCCACCGAGGGGGACCGATGACGGCCACCGAATCACCGGAGAAGCTGCTCTCTCCCGTCCTCTCCTCCTTCTGGGACGCGCCCGACTCCTGGACGCTGGAGACCTACCGGCGCCACGAGGGGTACGAGGGCCTGGCCAAGGCGCTCGCCATGGACCCCGACGCGCTGATCGCCTACGTCAAGGACGCGGGTCTGCGGGGCCGTGGCGGTGCCGGCTTCCCGACCGGCATGAAGTGGCAGTTCATCCCGCAGGGCGACAACAAGCCGCACTACCTCGTCGTCAACGCCGACGAGTCCGAGCCCGGCACCTGCAAGGACATCCCGCTCCTCTTCGCCAACCCGCACTCGCTGATCGAAGGCATGATCATCGCGTGCCACGCGATCCGCTCCTCGCACGCCTTCATCTACCTCCGCGGTGAAGTCGTCCCCGTGCTGCGGCGGTTGCACGAGGCGGTGCGCGAGGCGTACGAGGCCGGCTACCTCGGCCCGGACGCGCTCGGCAGCGGCAAGCCGCTGGACATCACCGTGCACGCCGGCGCCGGCGCGTACATCTGCGGTGAGGAGACGGCGCTGCTGGACTCCCTGGAGGGCCGCCGCGGCCAGCCCAGGCTCCGCCCGCCCTTCCCGGCGGTCGCGGGCCTCTACGCCTGCCCGACGGTGGTCAACAACGTCGAGTCCATCGCCTCCGTTCCGGCCCTGATCAACAAGGGCAAGGACTGGTTCCGCTCGATGGGCACCGAGAAGTCCCCGGGCTTCACGCTCTACTCGCTGTCCGGGCACGTCACCACGCCCGGCCAGTACGAGGCCCCGCTCGGCATCACGCTGCGCCAACTGCTCGACATGAGCGGCGGGATGAGGTCCGGACACCGGCTGAAGTTCTGGACGCCGGGCGGCTCCTCCACCCCGATGCTCACCGAGGAGCACCTCGACGTGCCGCTCGACTACGAGGGCGTCGGCGGCGTCGGCTCGATGCTCGGCACCAAGGCGCTCCAGTGCTTCGACGAGACGACCTGCGTCGTGCGGGCCGTCACCCGCTGGACGGAGTTCTACGCGCACGAGTCCTGCGGCAAGTGCACGCCCTGCCGCGAAGGCACGTACTGGCTCGTCCAGTTGCTCCGCGACATCGAGGCCGGCAAGGCCGAGATGGCCGACATCGACAAGATCGACGACATCGCGGACAACATCAACGGCAAGTCGTTCTGCGCGCTGGGAGACGGTGCCGCGAGCCCGATCTTCTCCTCGCTGAAGTACTTCCGCGAGGAGTACGAGCAGCACATCACCGGCCGCGGCTGCCCCTTCGACCCGGCCAAGTCGACCGTCTGGGCCGACAACGGCTCCGACAACGCTCACCTGGAGGTGAACGCGTGACTGTGACGACCAGCGCCAAAGCCTCCGGCGGCGAAGGCGACGCGGCACCGCCCGAGGACCTGGTCACGCTGACCATCGACGGCGTGGAGGTGAGCGTTCCCAAGGGCACGCTCGTCATCCGGGCCGCCGAGCTCATCGGCGTCGAGATCCCGCGCTTCTGCGACCACCCGCTGCTCGACCCGGCCGGCGCCTGCCGCCAGTGCATCGTCGAGGTGGAGGGCCAGCGCAAGCCGATGGCCTCCTGCACCATCACCTGCACCGAGGGCATGGTGGTGCGCAGCCAGCTCACCTCGCCCGTCGCCGACAAGGCCCAGCGCGGGGTGATGGAGCTGCTGCTCATCAACCACCCGCTGGACTGCCCGGTCTGCGACAAGGGCGGCGAGTGCCCCCTCCAGAACCAGGCCATGTCGCACGGCGACGCGGACAGCCGCTTCGAGGGCAAGAAGCGCACCTTCGAGAAGCCGGTGCCGATCAGCAAGCAGGTGCTGCTGGACCGCGAGCGCTGCGTGCTGTGCGCACGCTGCACCCGCTTCTCCAACCAGATCGCCGGCGACCCGATGATCGAACTCCTGGAGCGCGGCGCGCTCCAGCAGGTGGGCATCGGCGAGGGCGACCCCTTCCAGTCGTACTTCTCCGGCAACACCATCCAGATCTGCCCGGTCGGCGCGCTCACCTCGGCGGCGTACCGCTTCCGTTCGCGCCCCTTCGACCTGGTCTCCTCGCCGTCGGTGTGCGAGCAGTGCTCGGGCGGCTGCGCCACCCGCACCGACCACCGCAGGGGCAAGACCATGCGGCGGCTGGCGGCGGACGACCCCGAGGTCAACGAGGAGTGGATCTGCGACAAGGGCCGCTTCGGCTTCCGCTACGCGCAGCGCCCCGACCGCATCTCCACCCCGCTCGTCCGCAACCCGGACAACGGCGAGCTGGAGCAGGCCAGTTGGCCCGAGGCGCTGGAGGCCGCCGCCCGCGGCCTGGCCGGCGCCAGGGGTCGCACCGGTGTGCTGCCCGGCGGCCGGCTGACGTACGAGGACGCCTACGCGTACGCCAAGTTCGCCCGGGTCGCGCTCGGCACCAATGACATCGACTTCCGAGCCCGTCGGCACAGCGCCGAGGAGGCCGGGTTCCTCGCCTCGCACATCGCGGGACGCGGCCTGGACCTCGACGGCACCGGCATCGACCACCGCGCGCTGGAGAAGGCCCCGGCCGTGCTCCTCGTCGGCTTCGAGGCCGAGGAGGAGGAGCCGGGGGTCTTCCTGCGGCTGCGCAAGGCGCACCGCGTGCACGGCCAGCGCACCTTCTCCCTCGCCACCCATGCCACCCGGGGTCTGACCAAGGCGGGCGGCACGCTGCTGCCGGCCGCGCCCGGCACCGAGCCCGAGTGGCTGGCCGCCCTCGCCGAGGGCAGTGGGCTCGACGGGCCCGGGGCGCGCGCCGCCGAAGCCCTGCGCGAGCAGGGGGCGTTGCTGATCGTCGGCGAGCGGCTGGCGGCCGTGCCCGGCGGTCTGACCGCCGCGGTGCGCACCGCGCAGGCCACCGGCGCCACTCTGGTGTGGATTCCGCGCCGGGCTGGCGACCGGGCCGCGATCGAGGCGGGCGCACTGCCCGGGCTGCTGCCCGGCGGTCGTCCCGACACCGATCCGCGGGCCCGCGAGGAGACCGCCGCCGCCTGGGGCGTGGGCGAACTCCCGAGCACGCCCGGCCGGGACCTGGACCAGATCGTCGAGGCCGCCGCCACCGGGGAGCTCGGTGCGCTGGTCGTCGGCGGCGTCGAGGTGATCGACCTGCCGAACCCGGTCAGGGCGCGCGAGGCGCTGGAGGCCGTCGGTTTCGTGGTCAGCCTGGAGCAGCGGCCGAGCGAGGTCACCGACCGCGCCGACGTCGTGCTCCCGGTCTCCGCGGTGATGGAGAAGTCCGGCACCTTCCTCAACTGGGAGGGCCGCGCAAGGCCGTTCGAGGCGGCGATCAAGCCGGACCAGATGACGCGCCGCTTCGTCTTCCCCGACGCCCGCGCGCTCAACATGCTGGCCGATGCGCTGGACGTACACCTCGGCCTGCCCGACGTGCGTACGATCCGCGCCGAGTCCGACCGCCTCGGCGGCTGGACCGGCGGCCACGCCGACGGGCCCGACACCGCGGCGGTCGCACTGCCCGCCGCGGGCGTCGGCGAGGCTCTGCTCGCCGGGCACCGGATGCTGCTCGACCGTGGCCGCCTCCAGGACGGCGACGAGGCGCTCGCCGGCACCCGGCACGCAGCGGTCGCCCGTCTCTCGCCGGCCACCGCCCGGGAGATCGGCGTCGCCGACGGCGAACTCCTGGAGGTGACCGGACCGTCGGGCACCACCGGCTTCCCGCTGGCGATCACCGAGATGCCCGACCGGGTCGTCTGGCTCCCGCTCAACTCCGCGGGCCGCGGCGTCACCGCCGACACCGGCGCCCGGACCGGAGAGCTGGTCCGGATCGCCCCGGCCGAACCGGCGGACGAGAGCGCACCGGCCATCCGTGACAACGCGCCGGAGGTGCACGAGTGAGCCCCGTCCCCCACGCCCCCGCGGTGAGCCTCGCCGCGGAGGACCTGTCGATGTTCGGCACGGACCCGCTGTGGCTGATCGCCCTCAAGGCGGTGTTCTGCTTCGCGTTCCTGATGGTGACCGTGCTCGTCTGCATCGTCTTCGAGCGCAAGGTCGTCGCCTGGATGCAGCTGCGGATCGGGCCCAACCGGCACGGTCCCTGGGGCATGCTCCAGTCGCTCGCCGACGGCATCAAGCTGATGCTGAAGGAAGACGTCATCGTCAAGGGCTCGGACAAGCTGGTCTACGTCCTGGCGCCGATCCTCGCCGCCGCGCCGGCCTTCATGGCCATCGCGGTGATCCCCTTCGGTCCGGCGGACAATCAGGTGTCGATCTTCGGCACCCGTACGGCGCTCCAGCTGACCGACATGCCGGTGGCGATCCTCTTCATCCTGGCCACCGCCTCCATCGCCGCGTACGGCGTGGTGCTGGCCGGTTGGGCCTCGGGCTCGACGTACCCGCTGCTCGGCGGCGTGCGTGCGACGGCCCAGATCATCTCCTACGAGGTGGCGATGGGGCTCAGCTTCGCCGCCGTCTTCCTGCACTCCGGCTCGATGTCGACCTCGACGATCGTCGGGGCGCAGGCGGACACCTGGTTCGCCGTCGTGCTGCCGATCTCCTTCCTCATCTACATGGTGGCGATGGTCGGCGAGGCGCACCGCGCGCCGTTCGACATGCCGGAGTCCGAGGGCGACCTGGTCGCGGGTTTCCAGACGGAGTACTCGTCGATCAAGTTCGCCATGTTCATGCTCTCCGAGTACATCCACATGGTCACGGTCTCCGCGCTCGCGGTGACGCTCTTCCTCGGCGGCTGGCGCGCACCGGCGCCGATCTCCACCTTCTGGGAGGGCGCCAACGAGGGTTGGTGGCCGATGCTGTGGTTCGTCGTGAAGCTGCTGATGGTCCTCTTCCTCTTCGTGTGGCTGCGCGGCACCCTGCCCCGTATCCGCTACGACCAGTTCATGAAGCTGGGCTGGAAGGTCCTGATCCCGGTCTCGCTGGTCTGGTTCATGCTCGTCGCCACCGTGCGCGCCATGCGCAACGAGGGGCACGACTTCACCCAGGTCATCCTCTGGGTCGCCGGAGCGGTGCTCGGTGTACTGGTCATCTCCTTCATCGTCGACCTGTTCCGCGACCGCAGGGAGAAGGCCGAGGAGTCGCTGCGGTCGGCCGAGGAGGAGGAAGAGGGGGCCAAGCCCTTCGACCCGATGGCCGGCGGCTACCCCGTACCGCCGCTGCCGGGGCAGACCCTGCCACCCGTGCCGCGCAGGAGGTCCCGTGCGGACCGTGAGCCGGTGACCGTCGCCGCGGGCGGCTCGGAAACCGGTGCCGCCGAGCCGAAGAGCGCCGCCAGCAAGGAGTCCGACGATGGCTGATTTCGAGAATCCGGTTGCCGGCTTCGGCGTGACCTTCAAGGGCATGTTCAAGAAGCGGCTCACCGAGCAGTACCCCGAGTACAAGAAGCCGACCGCGCCGCGCTTCCACGGCAGGCACCAACTCAACCGTCACCCCGACGGGTTGGAGAAGTGCATCGGCTGCGAGCTGTGCGCCTGGGCCTGCCCCGCCGACGCGATCTACGTCGAGGGCGCGGACAACACCGAGGAGGAGCGTTACTCGCCCGGTGAGCGCTACGGCCGCGTCTACCAGATCAACTACCTGCGCTGCATCCTGTGCGGACTCTGCGTCGAGGCGTGCCCCACCCGGGCACTGACCATGACCAACGAGTACGAACTCGCCGACCGCACCCGCGAGTCGCTGATCTACACCAAGGACGAGCTGCTGGCCGGGCTCACCGAGGGCATGGTCGACTCGCCGCACGCGATCTTCCCCGGCATGACGGAGAAGGACTACTACAGCGGTCTGGTCACCGAGGCCGCCCCCGGCACCGAGCGCCAAGTCGCCCTGACCAAGGGCGAGGTGACGCCCGACCCGGAGGCGGACGTGGACTCCGCGGCCCGCAGCCAGCACGACGTCGCCGACCGGGAGGCAGCCGAGGAGCGGTCCGCCGAGCGGCAGGCCGCGAGCAAGGAGGCCGGGGCATGAGCACGCTGGCTTCCACCACCTCCAGCGCCGAGGCAGTGCAGTTCTGGCTGCTCGGCGGGATCGCCGTGGCGGGTGCTCTCGGCACGGTCCTGCTGCGCCGGGCCGTGCACGCGGCGCTGTGCCTGGCCGGCACGATGATCATCCTGGCGATCTTCTACCTCGCCAACGGTGCGTACTTCCTGGGAGTCGTCCAGATCGTCGTCTACACCGGCGCGGTCATGATGCTCTTCCTCTTCGTGCTGATGCTCGTCGGCGTGAGCGCCGCGGATTCCCTGAAGGAGACCCTCAAGGGCCAGCGCCTGATGGCCGCGATCTGTGCGCTGGGCCTGGGCATCCTGCTGGTCGCGGGCATCGGTCAGGCGGCGCTCGGCACCTTCACCGGCATCGAGCGGGCGAACGAGGCGCAGGGCGGCAACGTCCCGAGCATCGCCGAACGGCTCTTCACCGAGTACGTCGTCGCCTTCGAGGTCACCGGCGTGCTGCTGACCATCGCGGCCGTCGGTGCCACGATGCTGACTCACCGCGAGCGCACCGAGATGGCCAAGTCCCAGCGCCAGCAGGCCGAGGAGCGCACCCGCTCCGACCACCTGCCGCCGCTGCCGGCCCCCGGCGTCTACGCCCTGCACAACGCGGTCGACCGGCCGGGACTGCTGCCCGACGGCACTCCGTCCGAGCTGACGGTGAGCCCGACGCTGCGCGCCAGGAACCAGATCCGCGAAGTCTCCCCGGAGAAGCTCAACCAGGTTGCCGCCCTCGAACAGCGCACGGCCGACTACCACGGCCAGCCCCGCTACGGGCAGCGCAGCCAGGGCGTCGCCGGCGGTACGGACCAGGGTCGCGCGGGCGCCGAGCAGGACAGCCCGACCGAGGACCAGGTCCGCGTCGAGCCCGGGCACAAGCCCGGTGACGGTGAATCAGACCACGGGCAGTCGAGCGGCGAGGAGGCCCGTTAGTGGACCCGGTGAACTATCTCTATCTGGCCGCCCTTCTGTTCACCATCGGTGCTTTCGGTGTGCTGATCAGGCGGAACGCCATCGTCGTCTTCATGTGCATCGAGCTGATGCTGAACGCGGCGAACCTGACTCTGGTCGCCTTCTCCCGCATGCACGGCAACCTCGACGGCCAGATCATGGCGTTCTTCGTCATGGTCGTCGCCGCCGCGGAGGTCGTGGTGGGTCTCGCGATCATCGTCATGCTGTACCGCTCCCGTCACTCGGCCTCGGTCGACGACGCCAGTCTGATGAAGCTGTAAGGGGTAGCAACCAGTGGAGTCATTGATCGGACTGCTCGTCGCCGCGCCCCTGTTGGGCGCAGCCGTACTGCTGTGCGGCGGGCAACGCTTGAACCGTACGGGCCATCTGCTCGGCACCGCGCTGGCCGCGGTCTCGTTCGTGGTCGCCGCGGTGCTCTTCTTCGACATGGTCGGCCGGGACACCGACGACCGGGCCCTGCACCAGCACCTGTGGAGCTGGGTGCCGGTGAACGAGTTCCAGGCGGACATCGCCTTCCAGCTCGACCAGTTGTCGATGACGTTCGTCCTGCTGATCACGGGTGTGGGCACGCTCATCCACCTGTACTCGATCGGCTACATGGAGCACGACGAGCGCAGGCGCCGTTTCTTCGGCTACCTGAACCTCTTCCTCGCCTCCATGCTCGTGCTGGTCCTGGCGGACAACTTCCTTCTGCTGTACGTCGGTTGGGAGGGTGTGGGCCTCGCCTCGTACCTGCTGATCGGCTTCTGGCAGCACAAGAAGAGCGCGGCGACCGCGGCCAAGAAGGCGTTCGTGGTCAACCGCGTCGGTGACGCCGGCCTGGCCATCGCGATCTTCCTGATGTTCACGACGTTCGGCACCTTCGCCTTCGGGCCGGTGCTCGACGACGTCGAGGCGAGCGGCGCGAGCCAGGCCACGCTGACCGGCATCGGCCTGATGCTGCTGCTGGCCGCCTGCGGCAAGTCCGCCCAGGTGCCGCTCCAGTCCTGGCTCGGCGACGCGATGGAGGGCCCGACCCCGGTCTCGGCCCTTATCCACGCCGCCACCATGGTCACCGCGGGCGTGTACCTGATCACCCGTTCCGGCGCGATCTTCAACGCCGCACCCGACGCCCAGACCGTGGTCGTCGTGGTCGGCGCCGTGACGCTGCTCTTCGGTGCGATCGTCGGTTGCGCCAAGGACGACATCAAGAAGGCGCTCGCCGGCTCCACGATGTCGCAGATCGGCTACATGATCCTCGCGGCCGGACTCGGCCCGATCGGCTACGCCTTCGCGATCATGCACCTGGTGACGCACGGCTTCTTCAAGGCCGGTCTCTTCCTCGGCGCCGGCTCGGTCATGCACGGCATGAACGAGGAGGTCGACATGCGCAAGTACGGCGGCCTCCGCAAGTACATGCCGGTCACCTTCATCACGTTCGGCCTCGGCTACCTGGCCATCATCGGCTTCCCGGGCCTCTCCGGCTTCTTCTCCAAGGACGCCATCATCGAGGCGGCCTTCGCCAAGGGCGGCACCCAGGGCTGGATCCTGGGCGTGGTGACGCTGCTCGGCGCGGCCATCACCGCGTACTACATGACGCGCGTGATGCTGCTGACCTTCTTCGGTGAGAAGCGCTGGCAGCCCGACGCGGAGGGCAACATGCCGCATCCGCACGAGTCGCCGAAGACGATGGTCATCCCGATGGTGGTGCTGGCCTTCGGCTCGGTCTTCGCGGGCGGCCTCTTCAAGTGGGGCGACGCGTTCGTCAACTGGCTGGAGCCCGTCACCCAGTTCGAGCACGGGCACCCGCCGCTGAGCGTTCCGGTGATCACCGGCCTGACCGTGGTGGTGCTGCTCATCGGTGTCGGCGCGGCCTGGTTCCAGTACGGCCGCGCCGCGATCCCGGTGGTCGCCCCGCGCGGCAGCCTGCTGACCCGTGCGGCCCGACGGGACCTGCTCCAGGACGACTTCAACCACGTGGTCCTCGTACGCGGCGGCGAGCACCTGACCCGTTCGCTGGTGTACGTCGACAACAAGATCGTCGACGGTGCGGTGAACGGCACCGCCGCCTTCTACGGCGGACTGTCCGGGCGGCTGCGGCGGGCGCAGAACGGCTTCGCCCGCAGTTATGCGGTCTCGATGTTCGGCGGTGCGGCACTGCTCGTCGCTGCCACCCTGCTGATGAGGGCGGTCTGATCCATGGCTGACATGTCATTTCCCCTGCTGACCGCGACAGCCGTGCTGCCGGCGCTGGGCGCGGTCGCCACTGCGGCGGTCCCGGCAGCGCGGCGCACGGTCGCCAAGTGGCTCGCCTTCGCCGTCTCGCTCGGCACCCTGGCGCTCGCCCTCGTCGTGGCGATGCGCTTCGACCCGGGCGGCGACAGGTACCAGCTCACCGAGTCCCGTTCCTGGATCGCCGACTTCGGCGTCCGCTACGAACTGGGCGTGGACGGCATCGGCGTGGCGATGATCGCGCTGACCGCCGTCCTCATCCCGTTCGTCATCGCAGCCGGCTGGAACGACGCGGATCCGGTCGAGGGCGAGAAGACCGGTCGGAGCTGGCGCCCCACCCAGGGCTTCTTCGCGCTGATCCTGATGGTCGAGGCGATGGTGATCATCTCCTTCGCCGCGACCGACGTCTTCCTCTTCTACGTCTTCTTCGAAGCCATGCTGATCCCGATGTACTTCCTCATCGGCGGCTTCGGCGACCGCGCGCACAGCCGCGGCGAGGAGGAGGGCGCCAAGCAGCGCAGCTACGCCGCGGTCAAGTTCCTGCTGTACAACCTCGCAGGCGGCCTGGTGATGCTCGCGGCGGTGGTCGGGCTGTACGTCGTCACCGCCGACCAACTCGGCGAGGGCACCTTCTCGTTGCAGCAGATCGCCGAGGCGCGCGCCTCGGGCGAGCTGACCATGGGTACCAACGCCGAGCGGATGCTCTTCCTCGGCTTCTTCATCGCCTTCGCGATCAAGGCGCCGCTGTGGCCGCTGCACACCTGGCTGCCGAACGCGATGGGGGAGTCCACCTCGCCGGTCGCGGTGCTGATCACCGCGGTGGTCGACAAGGTCGGCACCTTCGCGATGCTGCGCTTCTGCCTCGGCCTCTTCCCCGAGGCCAGCGCCTGGGCCACTCCGGCGGTGATCGCGCTCGCGCTGATCAGCATCATCTACGGCGCGCTGCTGGCGATCGGCCAGCGCGACATCAAGCGCCTGGTGGCGTACGCGTCCATCTCCCACTTCGGCTTCATCGTGCTCGGCATCTTCGCGATGACCAGCCAGGGCCAGGGCGGCGCGACGCTGTACATGGTCTTCCACGGCATCTCCACCGCGGCGCTGATGCTGGTGGCGGGCTTCCTGATCTCCCGTCGCGGCTCGCGTCTGATCGCCGACTACGGCGGGGTGCAGAAGACCGCTCCGGTGCTCGCCGGCACGTTCCTCGTCGGCGGTCTGGCGACCCTGTCGCTGCCCGGACTGGCGCCGTTCATCAGTGAGTTCCTGGTGCTGGTCGGTACCTTCAGCCGCTATCCGGTCGCCGGCATCGTGGCCACCGCGGGCATCGTGCTGGCCGCCGTCTACGTCCTGCTGCTCTACCAGCGGACCATGACCGGGCCGGTCGAGAAGCCCGAGATCGCGAAGATGCCGGACCTGCGGCCCCGCGAAATCGCCGTGGTGGCACCGCTGATCGCCATGCTGATCTTCTTCGGTCTCTTCCCGAAGCCGCTGACCGAGATCGTCAACCCGGCGGTCGAGCACACCATGTCGGATGTGCGCAAGACCGACCCTGAAACAGCACAGTCGGACGCGGAGGCGGCCAAGTGAGCGCACTGAACGCAAGCCCGGACGGCGCTGTCCACAACCTGTGGACACACGCCGCCGAAGCGCCCTCGATCGAGTACCTCCAGCTGTCCCCGGCCCTGATCGTGCTCGGGGCGGCGGTGGTGGCGATCCTGGTCGAGGCATTCGCCCCGCGCAGCGCCCGCTACTACCTCCAAGTGGGCCTGTCCGGACTGGCGTTGGCCTGCGGCTTCGCCACGACGGTGGGCCTGGCGGTCGGCGGATACGCCACCGACAAGGCGGCCGTCGTCGGTATCGGCTCGCTCTCGGTCGACGGCCCCGCGCTCTTCCTCCAGGGCGTGATCCTGGTGGTCGCGCTCGTCTCGGTCGGCACTTTCGCCGAACGCAGGCTGGAGCCCGTCGCGCACGGCGCCCGGGTGGACTCCTTCGCGGCCCAGCCGGCCTCGGTGCCGGGCGGCGAGGGTGAGCAGGCGGCCATCAAGGCCGGCTGGACCACCACCGAGATCTTCCCGCTGCTGCTCTTCGCGGTCGGCGGCATGATGCTCTTCCCGGCGGCGAACGATCTGCTGACGCTCTTCATCGCGCTCGAGGTCTTCTCGCTCCCGCTCTACCTGCTGTGCGCGCTGGCCCGCCGCCGGCGGCTGCTCTCGCAGGAGTCGGCGGTCAAGTACTTCCTGCTCGGCGCGTTCTCCTCGGCGTTCCTGATCTTCGGTATCGCGCTGGTCTACGGCTACGCGGGCAGCGTCCAGTACCCCGTCATCGCGGACGTCGTCGACGGCACCGTGCAGAGCCCGTCCCCGGCGCTCGCCGCCTCGATGAGCAACGACGTGCTGCTGCTCGTCGGCATGGCGATGATCCTGATGGGTCTGCTCTTCAAGGTGGGCGCCGTGCCGTTCCACATGTGGACGCCGGACGTCTACCAGGGCGCCCCGACCCCGGTCACCGGCTTCATGGCCGCGGCCACCAAGGTCGCCGCCTTCGGCGCGTTGCTGCGACTGCTCTACGTCGTACTGCCGGGCCTGAGTTGGGACTGGCGGCCGGTGATGTGGGGCGTCGCGATCCTGTCGATGGTGGTCGGCGCGGTCGTCGCGATCACCCAGACCGATGTGAAGCGCCTGCTGGCGTACTCCTCGATCGCACACGCCGGCTTCATCCTCGCCGGTGTGGTCGCCATGAACGACCGGGGCATCTCCTCGGTCCTCTTCTACCTGCTCGCCTACTCCTTCGTCACGGTCGGCGCCTTCGCCGTCGTCACGCTGGTGCGCGACGCGGGCGGCGAAGCGACGCACCTGTCCAAGTGGGCGGGTCTCGGGCGGCGTTCGCCGCTGGTGGCCGCGGTCTTCGCCATCTTCCTGCTGGCCTTCGCCGGTATCCCGCTGACCTCGGGCTTCGTCGGCAAGTTCGCCGTCTTCGCGGCGGCGGCGGAGGGCGGTGCCGCGCCGCTGGTCGTGGTCGGTGTGCTCTCCTCGGCGATCGCCGCGTTCTTCTACGTCAAGATCATCGTGCTGATGTTCTTCAGCGAGCCGGCACCGGACGGGCCCACCGTGGCCATCCCCTCGGTGCTCACCACCGGCGCCATCGCGATCGGTGTCGTGGTCACCCTGGTGCTGGGCATCATGCCCCAGTACTTCCTCGACCTCGCCTCCACGGCGGGCGTCTTCGTCCGCTAGTTCGCGGCACGGTCGGGGCCGACTCGGCTTCGGGGCCCGGGAGTTCGTACGTCGCGGCGTACGTCCCCGGGTCCCGTTTTCGTGTGCGGTGGTCGTGAGTGGTGGCCGGGTGCGCTGGTGCCGGGCTGGGTGGGTCCGGTCGGGCGGGGCTGCAAGAACCTCAAAGAGATTTTGAGTTTCTTGCAGGCCGGATGCACGAACCTCAGAATCCTTTTGAGGTTCGTGCCTCTAGAGATCGCATGCCACCCAGAGCCCCGGGTGCCAGAGCCGTTCTCTGGGACGTCGCGTGCCGGCAGCGGGGTTGTTTTACCGCCGCACGGGCCCTTGTAGCGGGCTACTCGTACCAGTCGCAGAGCTACCACGCACGGCAGGGGGACTGGCTCTCCGTCGAGCGCGGTACGTACCGTTTCCGCGAGTTCGAGGCCATGCCCCAGGGGGAGCACGACCATCTGGTGCGCTGGCACCTGTGGAGCAAGGGACGCGCCGTGGTCTCCCACACGACGGCGCTCTCCGTTCACGACCTCGGGGTGGGAAACCCCGCGAAGGTGCATCTGACCGTTCCTCCGGGCTTTTGCAGAAGACACGCGAGCGTGGTGCTGCACCGGGCGGTGCTCGAAAAAGCGGACATCGGGGAGAGGGAGGGCTACCGGCTCACTGTGCCGGTACGGGCGATCGTGGAGAGCGCAGAGGATCTGCTGGATCAGGAGGCCGTCGACTCCGCCGTCACCGAAGCGATGGAACGAGGGCTCACCACCGGGCGGCGGCTCGTGCACGCCGCCCAGGGGCTCGGGAGCCGGGCAGAGCTCGCCGTCGAGCGAGCGGTCAGGGCAGCCCGGTGACCGGCCGGTACTAGGACGCGACGGCCCTGCGCAGAGCCCTGGAGTCCCGCCTCAAGGCGAGCGCCGCGGACGGCGGTACGGACCTGGCACGGCACCGTCGACTCGTCGTCTTCGAGCGGGTCGCCTCCCGCCTAGCCTCCGACTCGGCAGTTCGCTGGGTCCTCAAGGGTGGTGCCGCCGAGCTTCCTCCCAACTGGGAAGTGGCCTACCCGAAGATCGAGGACGGACTCACGGAGACGGGTAGCGGGTTTGCCGATGCGCTGAGAGTGCTCACTGAGTTCTGGGGTGTGGCGGTGGCCGGATCGATGCCTCGGGGTTAGTTCGCGGCACGGTCGGGGTCGACTCGGCCGCGGGGCCCGGGAGTTCGTACGTCCCGGCGTACGTCCCCGGGCCCCGTCGTTGTGTGCGGTGGTGGTGGGTGGTGGTCGGGTCGGGGTCAGGGGGTGGTGTTCTGGGCGTGCTGGATGAAGGAGAGCATCTGCGGGGTGGGGCCGCCGTAGTTCTGCGCCAGCGCCTCCGCGTTCTCGGCCTGCATCCGGTAGAGCGAGTCGCGCAGTGCGCTGTCGCCGCCGTGGAAGGAGGCGACCAGCTCCATCCAGCGGGAGGCGAGCGCTTGGGCGCGGGGATCGGCCGGGTCGGTGCCGGCGTCGATCTCCGCCTGCACCTTGGCCATCAGCACCGGCCACTCCTGCTCCACGGCGGCGACGGCCTCCTCCCCGACCTCGTTGCGGCGCTCCTGCATCGCTTGCAACTGCTCGGCGGAGAAGTACTCGCCCATTTTTTGGTCCATTGTGTGCGCCTCTTCCATGAGTGCGAGGAGATCGGCGGAGTTGTGGGCGCGTTCGCCGTCGGCCAGCAGCAGGAGTCGGCTGCGCGTCAGCCGCAGGGCGTCGAGCTGCTGGTCGACCTGTGTCAGTCGCTCGCGCAGCAGGTCGGCCAGCGGCAACTCCCCGTCCAGCGCGGTGCGTACGGACTCCAGCGAGAGTCCGAGTCCGCGCAGTGTGACGATGCGGTACAGCCGGGCGACGTCCGCCTCGTCGTAGAGGCGGTGCCCGCCCGCGGTGCGTTCCGAGGGCTCCAGCAGTCCGATCCGCTCGTAGTGGTGCAGCGCGCGGACGGTCAGTCCGGTCTGCCGGGCGAGCTCGCCGACCTTCCACTCCATGATGTCCTCGTTGGTGTCGAACCATCCTCTATGGGTGGTTGTCGTCGGTTTCCGGCGACGTGGAAGACGCTAGGACCTACACCTGCGTCAGGTTCAAGTCGATTCCCGGGACGGGTGGCGGGTGCGTGCGTGCGTCGGTCACGGGTCGTGGGTACGGGTCCGCCCCGCGCGGGTCCGCACCGAAACGACTCCGCCCCGGAGCGGACCCGCGCGGGGCGGGCCGTTCCGGAGCGGAGTCGGCGGTTCGGTCTCTCGGGCGGGTGGTGGGGTGCGGGCCCGGGAGTGCCCGGGGTCAGGCGTGGGGGTCGAAGGGGATGTCGTCGGGCATCGCCTTCTCCAGGTGGGAGTTGAAGGTGTCGTCCTTGATGCCCAGGGTGGCGCTGCCGAAGTCCGCCTGGACGAGCTTGTCGCGCAGGCCCTCGGGGTATCCGTCCCAGCCGACGAGATCCGGCTGACGCCAGTCGCCGCGGTGGTTCTCCGGCGGCTCGTCGTTGTCGTTGGCCAGGCGGAAGCAGTGGGTGGTGATGCCGTCCTTGTGGTAGACGATCTTCGGGTTCGGCCCTTCGAACCGTACGGAGTCGCGGTTGTGCACGTCGAAGCCTCCGTGGGCGGAGGTGGAGACGTACTGCACCTCGTCGTTGTGCACCCAGACTACGACGTGCTCCCAGTCGTGGCGGTGGCCCGCGGCGCCGCCTCCGTGGGCGGCCTGGTCCTTCTCGAAGTACGAGCTGTAGACGATCGCGCACCAGTCGTTGTTGCACTTCTCGCGCGAGTAGGTGTTGACGTTGTCCAGGTCCCAGTCGTCCCGGCACTGGCCGTTCATGTCGCCGCCGATGCCCAGGCCGCCCGCGATGGTGCCGTCCGGTCCGATGGCGGGGGTGGCGTAGCAGCCGTCGGTGTCGTAGTCGTACACCGGCTGGAACCTCTGCTCGGACTCGCTCGCCTGCTCCGGCAGCTTGCCCGGCGGCTCGGCGGAGGCGACGCCCGGCACGGCGAGGACCAGCGCGAAGGCGGCGGCGCCGACGAATCCGGCGCGGCCCATGCGGCGTCCGGCCCGACGGGGCCTGCCCGCAAGGG
>NZ_JAELVF020000001.1:2826439-2826776 GCF_018101125.2 Streptomyces tardus
GTGTGGGGGGAGTGCACCCGTTTCCTCCAGTGTTCTCTTGTCTGTGCAACGTGCCCTGGCCGGGGCCGGGTTGGGGGACGCGGTCGGCGCCAGGGCCGGTCGGCACAAGTCTGCTGATTGACTCGGTCTTGTCCAGGGGGAGTTCGACCGGTGGGCAGACTCTGCCCGTACGGGCACGGGGACGGTTGAGCGCGGGATGAAGCACACCGTTCCACGGGATGAATCCTCGATGTGGCGGTGTGCAGCAGGAGTTGGGGCCGGACGGGATCGGCTCGTGGGTTCGTGCGGGAGGCGCGGGTCCTCGGTCCGTCCGCAAACGGTCGGAACTCGGTCGTGG
>NZ_JAELVF020000001.1:2826833-2839293 GCF_018101125.2 Streptomyces tardus
CGCGGTGCCGCCCCGCACCGCGGTACGGTCCGTCGGCGCGCAACGGCCTCTCGGTGGGGCGGGGTTGATCGGCAGGGCCGTCAACCGGACGTACGGGCAGTGCAGTTGGAGCGGCGCCGTGCGCGTGGGCGCACACGACGGCCCCGTGTGCCCGGATCAGCGGGTGATCGGGTGCACGGGGCCGGCGTACGGAATCTCGCGGTACGGCCGCGGGCGGTTCAGCCCTTGGGGATGAGGTCCTCCAGGCCGTCGAGGCCGGTGGGCATCTCGGACGGTGCGTCGGCCTGGCGGGAGAAGGTGTCGGTGGCGCCGCCGTTCCACTCGACCTTCAGGGACTTGGCGTCCACGCTCTCCACCGAGCCGTTGGTGCGCTCCTCGTTGCCGCCGTTGGGGCACTTGAGGGTGAGGCTCGGCTTGTCGTCGTCGGTGACGCGGCCGGAGCAGATGTTCTCGTCGTGGACCAGCGAGGCGCCGTCGCCGACCACTGTGAGGATCAGGTCCTTGCCGTCGGTCTTGGCGGCCCAGATACCGGTGAGCGAGCCCGGCTCGGCGTTGGTCGGGTCGTCGTTGCCCTCGCCGTCGGTGCCCTGGGACTCGTTCTGCGACGGCTTGCCCTCGTCCTTCGAGCCGTCGTCGCTGCTGCCGCAGCCGCTGAGGAGCAGTGCCGCAGCCATCGCGACGGCTGCCCCGGTGAATCGCGCTGACCTGCGCACGTGCGTCTCCTTGGTCGTCGTTCAGAACCGAAGCAAAGCTAGCAGGCATGTGCCGGTGTGCAGGCGTTTCCTTCGCTGCAGGATCGTCACGGGCTCGCGACAGCGGGCCGCGGTGCTCCCGGCCCGCGGGCCGGGCCGGGCGGGCGCTGCCGGTCGCCGTCGGCGATGACTTTCCGGGAGCGGATCGGTCCGCCTCGGTGGCGGACGGTTGTCGATGCGTCCTCCACCTCGGGAAGGAGAGGTCGTCATGGCTGGTCAGCGGAGTCCGAGCGGATCGGACGCACGGAGCGCGGCAGGAGCGGCGCGGAAGGGGCACCTTGCAGGACGTGGAGTTCGTCGCCACGTTCCGCAAGAGCGCCGAGCCGGGCGGTTACACGTATCTCGTCCGGCCGGAATCGGTGGGGTTCTTCGGCACTCGAGGACGGGTGAAAGTGCGCGGGGCCGTTGACGCGGAGCCGTTCGACAGCGCGTTCTCGGTGCTGGGGGACGGGCGCCACAAGCTGCCGGTGCGGGCGGGGATCCGGGCGGCGGTCGGCAAGAAGGCGGGTGAGGCCGTGACGGTCCGCCTGCACGAACGGCTGGGCTGAGCGCGACCGGCAGTGGGCGTACGCCCGGGGGCGCGCAGGGGCCGTACGCCCCGGCACGCAGGGCCGTACGTGCTCGATGTGCGCGGGGACGTACGCCCTGGGTCGGCGCGGGGTCGTACGTGCGAACGGGCCGCGGTCCGCTCAGCGTTGCCGCAGATGGTCGTGGAGGCGGCGGGCGACGGCTGCCATCAGCGCCTCGGCCGCCGGCTGGTGGGTGGCGGGCACGCGTGATTCGGTCAGTACGACCACCGCGAGCGCTCGGCCGTCGGCGTGCTCCACCACGCCCATCTCGTGCCGCAGATTGAGCAGGGTCCCGGTCTTGGAGGACCAGGACGAGGCGTCGGCGGCGAAGTCCGGTGCGAGCCGGTGCCGCAGTACGTTGTGAGCCATCAACTGCCGTACCGAATCAGCGACTTCGGTGGGCAGCAGGGAATCGGCGGGCGGGTTCCAGAGCGCCTGGAGCAGATCGGCGCAGGCCCTGGCCGTACAGGAGTTGGCGTGGCTGACGTCCAGCTGCGGCACCCGGTGGCCCCGGCCGCGGGTGCCCGAACCGATGGCGAGGGCGTGGGCGAGATGGCTCTCGTCGGCGGAGAAGCGTTCGGCCGGGGTGTCGCTGAGCTCGTCGATGGTGTGGCGCACGGAGAATCCGCGCAGCCCGAACCCGGCCGTCAGCTCGGCCACTCGGGCAGGTGGAACGAGGGCGAACAGCGCCTCCGTGGCGGCGTTGTCACTGAGGCACAGGCTCAGATAGACGAGGTCCGCGAGCGCGATGCGCGCCGGGTGCCGGAAGCGGCTGACACCGGTGGGGCCCGGTGTGCGGGCCCGGCCCGGCTCGACCTCCACCGGCCGGCCGCCGTCGAGTTCGCCGCGTCTGACCAGCTCCAGCACGGCGAGGGCAAGCGGCACCTTCACCAGGGACGCCGAGACGTACTCGACGTCCGGATCGAGCGCCAGCTCCTCGCCGGTGTGCAGATCGCGCACGAGCACCGAGGCGGCGAGCCCGCCCCCGTACAGCTCCGCGCGGGCCTCGGCGAGCAGCGCGGTCGTACTGGCGACGGTCTCGGTGGTGCGGCTCATCGCGGGGTCTCTTCCGTGGCAGCGGGTACGGGTGCGTCGGCCGGGGCGGTCACGGCGGCGTCGGCGTCGGGCGCGTCGGCGGTGGGCGCTGCGGAGTCGGCGGGTGCGGGGGTGTCGGCGGGTGCAGGGATGTCGGCGGGTGCGGGGGTGTCGGCGCCCAGGCGTCGGGCGAGCACGGGGCCGAGGCGGTCGTGCACCCTGTCGACGTCCGCCTGTTCGCCGCCGCCGAGCACATAGCCGCGCGCGAGCGGGAGTTCACCGAGGGGACGCCAGTGCAGTCCCAGTTCCTCGGCCTCCAGCCAGGAGCAGAGCAGCAGGTCGCGGGTGCCGTACACCTCCGCCGCCGCGGCCGGCAGGTCCTCGGCGGTCGCGTACTGCGCGGGGCGCAGCCCGAGGGCGTCGCAGAGCCGGCCCAGACGGTCGCGCACATGGGGCACGTCGTCCTCGGGCTGGAGCCAGATGCGCCGGGCAGGGCCGGTGTCCCGTCGGCGCGGGCGCAGGGTCTCGACGTACAGCTTCCGCACGCCCGGGTCGGCGACGCCGGCCAGTCCCAGCTCCACCTGCCACTGTGCGTCCTCGGCAGGTGCGGCGAGCAGCGCCACCCGGGCCTCGCGGGTGTGCAGCGACTCGGCGCGCTCGGGCGGCGGCGCCACCAGGAGGCGAAGCGGTACGCCGCGTGTGCGTGCGTCGGCGACCAGCCCGGCGAGGGCGGCGGCGCCGCAGCCGACGGGCACCGCCAGCCGCAGCGGCCGGCCGGCCACGGCGCGGGCCTCGTGCTCCAGCACCTCGGCGGCGCGCACCAGGCGCCGTGCGCCGGGCAGCAGCTCGCGCCCCGCGGCGGTGAGCACGGTACGGCGCTGCGAGCGCTCCAACAGCCGTGTGCCCAGGTGCTCTTCGAGCGCGGCGACGCGGCGGCTGGCCACCGACTGGGACATCTGCGCGGCGGCGGCGCCGAGAGTGAAGCTGCCGCGTTCGCTGACGTGCACGAAGGCGCGGCAGGCGGCCACCAGATCCATGGCCGCATCCTAGGGGCGCCCGCCCGGCCACATCCATGCGGAATCCGCATCACACCGAGCGATTCTGGCTTGGACGGCATGGCGTGCGCCGGGCAGGATCGCTCATACCGGTCGCCGTACGGCTTACCCGCCGCAACGGGACGTATCGCCCCGCGCGCTTCCCGGTGCGCGCGACTTCCTCGGCCCGTTCGGGCTTCCGCCGCTCCTCAGGAGGTTCCTCCGCCATGCCCCACTCCGTGTCGCCGGGTCGATCCGTCTCCCCGCTCTCCGCGCCCGGCTCGGCCGCCCGCCGGGCCGCGCTGGCCGCGCTCGTACTGCTCCCGCTCACCGCCTGCGGCACCTCCGCGCCCGCCGAGGACGCCGGCGCCGCCCGCGGCGAACTGCGTACCGCCGCCGAGTCGCCCAAGCCCTCCGTCACCCGTACGCCGGTCGACGTGAGCAAGGAACTCCGCGCTCTGGAGCGGAAGTTCGACGCCCGGATCGGGCTGCACGCGCTCAACACCGGTACGGGCGAGGAGATCACCCACCGCGCCGACGAGCGTTTCGCCCACTGCTCCACCTTCAAATCGCTCGCCGCCGGTGCGCTGCTGGCCACCCACAGCCCCGCCGAGCGCGAACGCGTGGTCACCTACACCGAGGACGACCTCGTGGAGCACTCGCCGGTGACCGAGAAGCACGTCGACACCGGTATGACGCTGAACGCGCTCGCCGCCGCGACGCTCAAGGAGAGTGACAACACCGCCGTCAACCTGCTGCTCAAGGAGGCCCTCGGCGGTCCGAAGGGCCTCAACTCCCACCTCCGCGAGGAGCTCGGCGACCGTACGACCAGCATC
The DNA here is from genome assembly GCF_018101125.2 of Streptomyces tardus. Lineage (GTDB taxonomy): Bacteria > Actinomycetota > Actinomycetes > Streptomycetales > Streptomycetaceae > Streptomyces > Streptomyces tardus. Next base: position 2,831,060 of record NZ_JAELVF020000001.1, read on the forward strand.
GACCGCTACGAGCCCGGACTGAGCGACGGCACACCGGGCGACAAGCGCGACACCAGCACTGCCCGCGCGCTCTCCGCCGACCTGCGCGCCCTGCTGCTCGGCGATGCCCTGAACAAGCGCGACCGCGCGCAGCTCACCGACTGGATGCACACCAACATCACCGGCGACACCCTCATCCGGGCGGGCGTGCCGGACAGCTGGAAGGTGGCCGACAAGAGCGGCTCGGGCGGTTACGGCACCCGCAACAACATCGCGGTCGCCTGGCCGGACAAGGGCGAGCCGATCGTCATCTCCGTGCTCTCCAGCAAGGACCGCGAGGGGGCCGAGCGCGAGGACGAACTGGTCGCCGAGACCGCGGAGATCGTCGCCGACGCACTCGGCTGACCCGGCGTGAACCCGACGCACTCGGCTGACCCGGCGCCGTGCGGGACAACTTCGCGCAACGCCGTCGAATCCCCCAACTCCTTGTAGACACAATGAAGTTGGGGCTTGCCGTGAACCGCACTCGGCGTTCCCGGACGGTGCCGGTGCGTGGTTATAGTCGCTGCTTATGACTGACACCCCCGCCTGGACCTGGACTCCGCCGACCCCGAGCCGGGTCGAGGCCAACTCCCGCGAGCACGGGCTCGGCCTCGACCCGCGCACCACGGAGGCGGCCGTCGACTTCGGCGCCGCCGTCGGCGGTCTCTACGAGAGGGTCGGTCTGTGGTGGCAGGAGGAGGCGGCGCGCACCGAACCGGCACACGTGCCCAGGAAGCCGGGCGACGACCCCTGGAACGCGGCGCAGTACCGCGTCGAGGTGCCGGCCACGGGCAGCGGCGCACTGGACGGGCTGTCATTGGCGGTCAAGGACTCGATCCGCGTCGGCGGTGTGCCGCTGGTCTACGGCTCGCGGATGCTGGAGGGGCCGGAGGCCCGCACCTCGGCCACCGTCGTCGCCAGGGCGCTCGCGGCCGGCGGGAGCATCACCCACATCGGCAGGTCCGACGACCTCGGCCTCGCCATTACCGGCGACCAGAACCACTCCGGTCCCGTCCTCAACCCTTGGAACACCGGCCACACCCCGTGGGGTTCGAGCAGCGGTACGGCGGCGCTGGTCGCCGCCGGCGAGGTGGACGCGGCGATCATGGTCGACCAGGCCGGATCGGGCCGGGTGCCGTCCGCCGGCTGCGGACTCGCCGCGTTGATGCCCACCCGCGGCGTCATCCCGATGACGGGAGTGCTCGGGCTGACGGGGGTGCAGGACCGGGTGGTGGCTGCCTCCCGGCGAGTGGTCACCGTCGCGGCGGTCGCCTCCGTGCTGTCCGGCGGAGACGGCCACGATCTGCGCAGCGGACCCGAACTTGCCACCAGGGACTGGACGTTCGGGCTGGACGGCGATGTCGCCGGTATGCGGGTGGGCATCGTTACCGAGTCGCTGGCGCCGGAGGTGACCGACCCGGCCGTCGCCGACGCCGTCCTGGCCCGGGCGCGCGAGCTGGCCGCCCTCGGCGCGCAGGTGCGCGAGGTGAGCGTGCCGCGCTACGCCGACGCCTCGGCGCTGGCGATGATCCTCACCGTCCACCGCGGCATACCCGACCTGCTCGCCACCGGACTCGGCAGTTCGGCGGTGCTCGGCGGCGACCCGTTGCTCGCCGAGCACGTGGCGGCCGTACGCGCCGAGGACCCGGCCGCGCTGGCGCCGACCGTACGGGTCTCCACCGGCGCCGCCGCGCACGAGGGCGGCCAGGCGCCGGGCGTCTGGCTGGCCGCAGCGATGGACCTGATCCCGCGCCTGGCGGCCCAGTTCACCCGGCACTTCGCCGGGGTCGCCTCCGGTTCGGAGCCGGGGTCGGACGGTGTCGACGTACTGCTCACCCCGACCGCCCCCAGCGTTCCGCCCGCACTGCCGGACGGGATGGCGATGGTGGAGGAGCTGGGCCGTGCGATGGGCCCCGGCATCACCCACGCCTGTGCGCACAACCTGACCGGCCTGCCCGCCGGACAGGCGCCCGCCGGACTCGTCGACGGACTGCCGGTGGGGGTGCAGATCATCGCGCCGCCACTGATGGAGGCTCAGATCCTGCGTGTGCTCGCGGCGTTGGAGCCCGTGGGCGGATTCCCGGCAGCCCCGCGCGGCTGACCGCAAGGTCCGATAGGGCAACTCCATGCGGGACGCGGCCCGTTGCCCGCGCCCGGCGGGCCCGGTCGTCGAGTGCGACAGGCGCGCAGAGCGGCGTCGCACTGCGCGCAGTGCTGCACAGTACGGGGTCGGTGCGGGCCAACTCCGCATGGCACAAATGCTGTTGGACGTCTCTGCCGGTCGTTCGTCTCGCTCGCCACGGCACGACCGCTTGGGCGGTGTCGCAGGCGGGCGTTGGACGCGACGCCGTACGCGTGCAAGCCGGTGTCGTACGGGCGACCGGGCCGACGGCGTGGCTGCGTGGCCGAGCGGTGCGCCGGGTGCGGCGTGAACCGACCGTGTGCGCACGGAAGTTGGGGGCCGCAGTCGCTCGCCGGCTGCTCAGGGCTGTCCGGTCTCCCGGGCGGGTCGGTCGGCCGAACGCTGCATTCGGAGCCCGCCGATCTCGGCGACGTTCTTCATCAGCTCGGCGTTCACCCAGGCCACCATGTGGCCGACGGTGTGGCGGGGGTCGTTCTGCCAGGGGAACGGTGCGGTGGCGGCGAGGGCGCTCTCCGTCAGTCCGTCCAGCCCGGTCAGCCAGTCGGTGCGCAGGCCGCGCAACCACTCGATCGTCGGTTCGCCGGGGCCCGGCCATACCACCTCCGTACGCTCGCGCGGGGTCCTGCCGTGCACATGGTCGGCGGCGACGCCCCACCACCAGCCGAGGTGCCAACTCACCCATGCGACGGTCGGCAGCGGTACGGGGTCGGGCTCGGACTTGGCGAAGTCCGGCGCCCAACTGCCGTCCTCGGTGCGGTGAACGGTCCAGCGGTTCACGGTGGGCGCCCAGAGGAAGTCCTCGGGCTCCAGCAGTTCGAGGTGGTACTCGAAGAGCGACCACGTCAGATCGAACTGCCATCGCAGCAGGTCGAGCGCGGGGAGCGGGCCGGCCGGTTCGAGCGGGCGGGGTGGGACGTGCGCGTCGCGGTCTTCGGTCACCGGCAGACCCTCGCACACGGCATGCCCCGGCGACACCGGTTAACCCGCCCGTCGCACCGCGCCCGTCGAACGCCGCACCGCGTGCCGTCGCACCGCGCCCGTCGTACCGTCCCACGCCGCACCGAGCGCGGCGGACCGTGGCCGGCGGACCGTGTGTGCCCGGTTCACCGGTCCGAGTCCGGCGCGCCTCGGTCGTTCAGCTCCCGCGCCCGCGCTGCAGGTTCACGCGTCGCGGCGCAGGTCCGGTACCGGCGGCAGCGCCTCGAAGCCCGCCGAACGATAGGTGGCGACGCCGCCGACGTTGGCGCTTGGGGTGGAGACCAGGGCGCTGGAGGCGCCCAGCTCGCGGAGTGCGGCAGCCGCGGCGAGCGTGATCGCCCTGCCGTACCCGTGGCCCCTGTGGTCCCGGTGCACGCCCATCGGTTCCAGTACGCCCGGTCTGCCCGGCCCCGCCGACCAGACGGTGACCGTCGCCACGGCCGCGCCCTGCTCATCGCGTCCCAACAGACAGCGTCCGTGCGCGTAGGCCGGGCCGGCGGCCATCGTCCGCCAGCGCTCCTCGTCGAACGTCGACTTCTCGAACGCCGCACGCTGCACCGCGGCGCGTGAGCCGACGCCGTCCTCCTCGACCACCTCGATCCGGATGCCCGGCTCCGGAACAGGTTCCGTCAGATCGCGGGAGAACGGCGTCCACGGCTCGTCGGTGTGCCAACCGGGCCGTTCCAGCAGCACCTTCCGAAGCCTCGCGTCCCCGGGCGCCTCCAGATACACCGGCCCCGCCGGCAGCGCGCCGCGCTCCGGGTCCGCGAGGTCGTCCGCCATCCGCACCGCGAACTCCTCGTCCTGCCGAAGCTCGGGTGCGACGGTCGCGCGAAGCAGGTCGGGGCCGTCCAACAGCCCCACCGCCAGCAGCCGTTCGCCGTCCCGCCAGACCCGCAGGGCGTCCGCGGTGCGCTGTGCGCCGAAGCGCCAGAACCAGCCCACGTCACCGGGGTGCAGCAGCACCCCGTCGCCGTCCCGCTGCCATGCCCCGAGGGTCTCCAGGACCCGGGCCGTCCCGTCGATGTCCGGCGTGCTCAGCACAGTCGTCATACCGGCATCCCACACCCGGCACCGGTCTTTGCGCATCTGCTTTCTGAAGGGGGCCCCAGAGGCGGCTGCGCCCGCTCAACTACCGTGCAGGTCACAGGAGTCGGACGGCGAAGGGCGGCTGCGCGGTGGCGGACGCACGGAACGAACCGAGTGGCCTGGACGCACACTGCGCCCGGATCCTCACCGAGCACGGCTGCGCCTCGCTCTCCCTCGCGGTGGCCCGTGGCGACGAACTGGTGCTCACCCGCGCGTACGGCTTCGCGGACACCGCCGCTCGGCGGCCCGCCACGCCGGAGACCGTCTACGGACTGGCCTCCGTCACCAAGGCGTTCACCGCGACCGCCGTCCAACTGGCTGCTTTCGACGGGTCGTTGGATCTCGACGTTCCCGTTCCGGCCGGGTTCGCGCAGGGCGATGCCGACACGGACGCCGAGGCGCCGGCGCTGCCGACCGCGCGCCAACTGCTGCGCCACCGCGGCGGGTTCCCGACGTACTACGACTTCCACTACGACGCCCGGCGCGATCCCGGTCCGCTGCCGATCGAGTGCGACCGATACCGCGCGCTGCGCCGCCGACCCGGCGCCGAATTCGAGTACTCCAACCTCGGCTACCGCGAGTTGGGCCGTCTGCTGGAGACCGCGACGGGACGGAGCCTGGGAGACCTGCTGCACGAGCGGATCGCCGAACCGCTCGGCCTCACCGGCTTCCGTTTCGGCCCCACGCCCGGAAGCCCTGCGCCCGGAAGCCCCACGCCCGACCGCCCCGCGGCGGACGGTGTCGCCGGTCGCTACACCGTCGACGGGCGCGCCTACGGCAGCTGTCACACCAACCACCCGGCCGCCACCGCGGCATGGGCCACCGCGGGCGACGTCGCGCTCTTCGCCCGCAACGCCTCCTCCCTGCTCGGCTCCGCGGCAGCCGATGCGCACGACGACGCCCTGCCCATCAACGACCGGCTCGGCTACGGGCTGGGCCGGGTCGTCTCGCACGGCCCCGGCCCGGTGGTCCACAGCCACGGCGGCGGCATGGGCGGGGTGGCCGCGATGATGGTCGACGTCCCGGAGCACGAGCTGTCGGTCGCGGTGCTCACCAACTCCACCGGAAAGGCCGCCCGCGACGCCGTCCTCGACCTCCTGATGGCTCACCTCGTACCCGGATTCGATCGCGAACTGGTCAGCCCGGTCACCGAGTTCGAGCGGCCGATGGCCCTCGCCGAGGGTGCGTGGGCGGGTGCGATCGACACCGTTGAGGGCAGCGTCGCGCTGAGCGCCACCATGACGGCGGGGCAGCAGGTACGACTGCGACTCGGCGACCTGCCGCCGGTCACGGTCCCCGCGACCGCCACCAACCGGTGCGATCTGCGCGCCGTCGCACCCCTCCAGCTCCCGACGGTCGACGCCCGTCTCAACAGTCCGAGCCTCGGGCTCGAACTCCAACTGTGCGACGGCGACTTGACCGGCCGCGCCGTCGCGTACAAGAACGGCGACCGCGAGGGCCACCTCGGTTCCTTTCTGCCGCACGCCTGCACTCTGGGCCCCGCGTAGCCGCGCCACAACTCCCCTCGCAGCGACGGCAGTCGGTGCGTCCCCGATCGACGGACCCACCGCGCCCGACAGCACGCCGGCCCTCCTCGTACGCTTTGTGGCCGACAACCGGACGCCCCGCCCCGACACCGGACGCGCCGACCCCGACACCGGACGCTCCGGCCCGACGCCGGACGCGCTGAGGCGACCCTCCGCGCCCCGCGCCGACCTCTCGCGCGGTCAGGGGGTGTGCGCGGGGGCTTCGACGGGTGCGGGCTTTCCGAAGCGGGTGATCAGCAGCCCGGCGACAGCGGCGGTCGGGCAGCAGAGCACGCCGTAGACGGCGGCGGGGACGGCCAGGCTCACATCACCGAGCACGGCGATGGCGATGGTCATGGCGACCGCGCTGTTGTGCACGCCGATCTCCATGGAGGTGGCGATCGCCTGGCGCTTGTCGACGCCCACCATGCGCGGCACCAGATAGCCGACGGCCAGGCTCAGCGCGCAGAAGATCAGCGTGGCCGGTCCGGCGTCGGCGAGGTGGCTGCCCATGTCGCTCCACTCCGAGACGGCCGTGCCGACGACGATCCCCACCAGCGCGAGGATCGACAGACGGCGTACGGGCGTGTCCATGCGCTCCGCCCACGCGGGCGAGCGGCGCCGTACGAGCAGACCGATCACGACCGGGATCAGGACCACCACCAGCACCGGGACGACCTTGTCGAACTGGAGGCCCACACCGTCCTGGCCGATGTCCGGGTCGAAGTAGTGCAGCGAGAGGTTGGCGACTATCGGCATGGTCACGATCGCCAGGACCGCGTTCAGTGCGGTGAGTGTGACGTTGAGCGCCACGTCGCCGCCGAAGAGGTGGCTGTAGAGGTTCGCGGTCGTTCCGCCGGGGGAGGCGGCCAGCAGCATCATGCCGACCGCGAGCACGGGGGAGAGATCGAGTGCGATGACCAGGCCGAAGCAGGCGGCGGGCAGCAGCAGCGACTGACAGAACAGCGCCACGACCACCGCACGCGGGTGCCGCCGTACTCGCCGGAAGTCGTCGACGCTCATGGACAACCCGAGACCGAACATGATCACAGCGAGGGCGAGCGGGACAAACACGGCGGCGAAAGGGGTGTCCATGCGCTGCTTCGTCTTCTGGCGGGGTGGGAGCGGACGCCGAAGTGGGTACGCGTGGCACCGGGGTGGGGCGCTGTGCGCAGGCTCGGCGCGACCGCGTCCCTGTGGCCTGGCCACAGGGAATCGAACGGCTCGGCGCGATGCAGTGTAGGCACTGTTCGGCCGTCCGAAGAACCCCTTGACGCCTTCGTCAATAGGTGTCCGGGGCAGCTTCCGGCCGAGTTTGCCAAACGCTCCCACCAGGCAGACAAGCCGTATCGTGCATGTGGTTTGGCCATAAGTGGCCGCAAGTCGCCGCAAGCGCCCGCATCGGCGCTCACAGGGTGGTCGTACCGCAACCCTCGGTGGTCAGGCTGTCCGCGGGGCGCCTCCGCCGAGCCGTCCGAGCGCCGGTCGGAGGGTGAATCCGGCGGCTTCGCGTACGCGTTGGACTTGGGCGCGGTGGTGTTCGGTGTTGATGCGTGGTGGTGGTGTGGGTTCGCCTCGGCAGGTGCGGCAGAGTCCGCCGGGGAGGGCGTGGGGGCGGCCGGGTTTCTGGCAGAGGGTGCATTCCATGAGGGGCCCGGCGGGGTCGGGTGCGGGTGCGTGGGGTGGGAGTTTGTCGTGGAGGCGTCGGCGGACGAGTGCCGCCGGGTGGTGGACCGTTGACGGCAGACCGGCGGTCAGCACCCGTACGGCCTCCTGCTCGCTGGTGCCGCGCACGAACCACTGCCGCAGCAGCGGCTCCAGTGCCGCGCACTCGCCCGCACCCAGCGTGAGCCGCGGATCAGTCCGCCCGGTGGCGACCTCCTGGCGGGGCGGCGCCCGTGTCCTCGTGTCCGCCGGTTGCGGTCGCGTCGGTGGGGTGTTCGCCGCGTGCGTACGCCTCCCACCAGGTGTCGGGGTGTGGGGTGCGGGAGAAGTGGGTGCGGGTGATGTGGTGGTAGGAGCCGTCGGTGCCGAGGACGGTTTCGCGGGTGCGGCGCAGGTGTCCGGCTTCGGAGATGAGGCGCAGGGCGGTGCGCAGGGCGCATTGGCCGTAGGGGGTCGTGCGGGCGAGGGTTTTGACGGAGATGTCGGCGCCTTCGGGGAGGCGGTCGAGCTAGGTGGCGATGCTTGCCTCGCGGGGCGGCAGGTGCCCGAAGTGCGGGTCGGCGTCGCGGTGTTGGTCCGGCACGGCACGCTTTCCGAAGCCGGGAGCGGCCTTCGGGCAGGTGTCGGCGGGCAGCTCACAGATAAGCTGGGTCACAGCCATGGGGATCGTTCCTTCTGGGGATCGGCGATCTCGGTGGTCAGACCCCGGCACGGTGTTGGTAGCACCTGTCGGGGTCGTCCTATTTGCAGTTGTTGGTCAGAAAGTAACCCCACTCCACCCCGTGTGGCAACTCCGTCACTGAGTGCCATAT
>NZ_JAELVF020000001.1:2839363-2857615 GCF_018101125.2 Streptomyces tardus
GAAGGCGCCCGACCCCCACGACTTGAGCCCCGGGGCGTATGGCGGGAGGATCCGCCACAGACCTGACACGGCAGGCGCCGCATGGCACGGCTCCGGCGTAACAGCAGTCGCCACTACGCGAGTACAACAGCCGGTCTGCGGCAAGGCGGTCGATCGGCCGGAGCGTGCCGCCCAGGATCGGATACGCCTTCGGCCAAGCGGTCCGCAACCGCGTCGCCCGAGCTCGGGGCGAGAGCGGCCAGAAGCTCGACCGCCTCGGTGATGTGGCGGCAGCCGTCGTGGTCCCGATGACGAACCCGCCCGCGTCCGGCGGACGTTGGCAGCGCTCCGACCGGCGGCGACGCTGTTTTCGCCCGTCTGTTCGGGGCAGGTGGTCGCTGTGCGAGGCGCACCGCCCGCGCACGAGGAGGCGGACACCATGGGAACAGCGACCTCGACCGTCGACGAGGGCAAGGCCACCGCACGTCGCGCCGCGAACAGCGACGCGATGACAGCGGCGGCACGGGCCGGCCTCTCCGCCCGCGGGGCGATCTACCTGGTGATCGGGCTGCTGTCGGTTCAGATCGCGTTCGGCGGTTCGAGCGAGCAGGCGGACCGCGGAGGAGCGCTGGCGCAGGTCGCGGACCAGCCGTTCGGCATGGCGCTGCTCTGGGCCTTGGCGGTCGGTCTGGTCGGGATGGCGCTGTGGCGGCTGTCCGAGGCGTTGTTCGGCGCCGCCGGCCCGGACGGGCACAAGGCGTACAAGCGCGCGCTCTCCGCCGGTCGCTTCGTCCTGTACGCGTTCATCGCCTACTCGGCGGTGACGTACGCCCTGGGGGAATCCGGCAGCGGCTCCAGCGACGAGCAGTCCAAGGACGGCACTGCCAGCGCGCTGGAGATGCCGTTCGGGCAGTGGATCGTCGGCGCGGTCGGCGCGGGCTTCGTCATCGGCGGGGGCGTGGTCGCCGTCAAGGCGGGGATGCGCAAGTACCACGCGGAGATGCGCCGGTCGCGCATGTCCCCCTGGCAGCGGAAGCTGGTCGACCTGTTGGGGGTGCCCGGCGGGATCGCCCAGGGGCTGGTGCTCGGCGCGACGGGCGTCTTCGCGATCAAGGCGGCGCTCGACTTCGACCCGGACGAGGCCAAGGGCATGGACGACACCCTGCGGGCCTTCACCGACACCCCGGTCGGCCCATGGCTCCTGGTGGCGGTCGCGGTCGGGCTCGCGCTGTTCGGCGCGTTCTCCTTCGCGATGGCCCGTTGGGGACGGGTGTGACGCCTCCGTACCGGTGCCCCGGCCGTCCGGCGGCCGTGTGCCCGGGGAGGGGTCGGGGTCCGAGAAGCCGGCCCAACTGCTCGGCGGAACGGGATCGTTGGGGCGGGTGTGAGAAATTGTGCGAGATCACGAAAGAAGTCCCGCACCGTCTTTCTGGCACAGGGCCTCTGACCTGTTCTTACTGTGCGCGCTCGGCAGGATTCGAACCTGCAACCTTCTGATCCGTAGCTCTGTCCACCTCGGTCACCGACGCTAGAGTCTGCGAATGAGACGCGGAGCAACGGGTCTGGTGGCGACGGGGATTGCGGTTCTGGCGGTGAGCGAGTGGCTGAACCGGCGTTGGTCCCGGATGCTCGTGGGAAACAGTCGGGGTCCCTCCACCGCTGTGGTGGTCTGCGGTTACCGGAACCCCCAGGCGAGGGCGAACCTCATCAACCGGTGGCGGGTCCGCGCCGGTATTCGTTCCGTCGAGTCCGACCGTGCACAGGACTCCCGCTTGATCTTCAGCGGTGGCGCGACCAGCGGCAGTGCGGCCACCGAGGCTCAACTGATGGCCGAATACGCGCAGTCGGAGCTCGGATTCAACGGCACTGTGCTCCTGGAGGACCGGTCCACGACGACGTGGGAGAACATCGCCAATGTGATTCCGCTGCTGGAGGAGGCGGACCGCATCAAAATCGTCTCCCAGCCGGCTCACGCGCTCAAAGCCCGCGCGTATCTGCTGCGGCAACGCCCCGACCTCGCGGAGAAACTGGTGCGAGCCGACGACCACCGACCCGGTGAATGGCTGTTCGTCAAACCGGTGTTCGCTGCCTACGGGCTCTGGGCGCTTCGCGGCCTCGGGGTCGACGTGCGAAAGCTCGTGCCGTAGAAGGTCGTTGACGCTCCGAAGGCCGTCGCCGTCAGAGCCTCAGCGGAGGTCGTGGCTGCGCAGCGCGGTGACGAAGGCGGTCCAGTCGGTGTGCCGGAAGGTGAGTACGGGCCCGTCGGGCGTCTTGCTGTCGCGCACGGGCAGCACGTCGTACCCGTCCGCCACCTCGACGCAGGAGCCGCCGTTACCGCTGCTGTAGCTGGATTTGCGCCAGGCGCGCAGGTTGATCTGATCGGGGACGTTCATGGCTTCGGTACTCCTCCGTCACGGATTCGAGGAAGTGCAGAGAGGTCCTGGGGGACAGCGCTGAGGACCGCGTCAAATCATAGGCGTCGCGGCACTTCTGCACGCGGTAGCTTTCGTCTGCATCGACCACCATGTTGGTGTGCACGCCCTCGACATAGGCCAGTTCAGGCGCGTTGTCGAACCTCATCAGGGTCACGAGGGAGTCCATGGCGGCGTGTGCTCCTTCGGAGAAGGGCATCACCTGAAGTCCGATGCGGCCAACTCTCGTCAACGCTGCGATGTGAGCGAGTTGTTCGGCCATCAGGGCGGGACCTCCCACCACCGTGCGCAGAACGGCCTCGGACAGGATGTACCAGAGCTGTGGGTGTTGCTGTTCGAGGATCTTGGTCCGATTCATCCGATTGACAATGAGAGTGTCAAGCTCTTCGGGCCTCCAGGAGAACTGTGCGGATCGGTGCACTTCCAGCGCGTACGGCCTGGTCTGGAGGATGCCGGGTACGAGTACCGGGGCGTACTCCTCGATTCGAGTCGCATGGGCTTCTGCTGTTGCCACGCGTTCGAAGCGCCTTGCGTAATCGTCCTTTCTGAGGAACCTGACGAACGTGCCGCCGGTCTTCAGGGTCTGATCGAGTCGGGAGGCGTCCCGAGGGCCGCACAGGCGTCTGCCCGCCTCCCAGTGAGCGACGAGGGAAGAGTGAACTGCGAGCAGCTCGGCCAACTCCTTTTGAGTGAGTCCTGCCTCCTCCCTGCGGGCGCGCAACTCCTCGGAGTACGGCTCCCGTTCTGCCTTCGGCACTTGCCCTCCCGTTGACCGATGGATTGTCAACCCGCGCCCCCTTCCCACGGTACGGGGACTGAACGCATGGTGTGAGGGAAACAGTACGGAGGGCAATGAATACCTCTGTCTTCCATCACGTCGAAGGAGTTGCCGTGATCGCCTGCGGCCTGCTGACCACTGCTGACGGAGCCGTGAACGTGCTCCGCGCCGCACCGCGCCCCATCGGTTCCGCACGTCGTGGACCGAGAGTTGACCCGTACGTGTGGAGTTCCGCGAAGGGCGGGACGGCCGTGCTGCACGAACCCGGTTCCCGAGGCCCGGAACTGGGCATTCAGCTTGCCGATGTCATGCGCCGAGGAAGTGTGCCGCGATGACCGGCCTCGAACCCGTCTCCGCGTCGGGCAGGCCGCCCGCGCCCTGTCCCGAATGCACGAGGTGGCGTGCCGAGCGCGCCCGTGCCCGCGCCGCCGGCGACCGCACCCGCGCCGCGGACTGCGTGGTGCTGCTGCGCCGCCACCAGGCCGCCGTACATCTGCGGGTGGTCGGACGGTGAACGACGTCGACCTCCCCGCCGGGCCGAAGGACGCCCCGCGAGAACCCGCGCCCGCCTCCGGGGCGGAGACCGAGGGCGCCGCCCGCGCCCCGAGCGCCGGGCCGAGCGCCGATCCGGTCGCGACCCGTACGGGCGGGCCGGCGTCGCCGGAGGCCGTACGGGCCGATCTCGCCGCGCTGGTCGCGGAGTTGAGCGACACGGTGCGGGCCCATCTGGAGAGCCTGGGACGTCTGCGATGAGCGGGCAGCGGCACCGCTACCGGTCGTTCACCGTCACCGCGGACCTGGAGCCGGACGCCGAGCCGATCACGTTCGCGATGGCCTGCTGCGTCTGTGGCGAAACCGGGCCCCCGTCGACCGATCCGGGTCTCTCCTCCGCCTGGGTTCCCACGCACCTCAAGCACCGCCCGGAGCACCTCAGTTACCGCGAAACGGTGACGCGTCCCTACCGCGCGATACCGGGCCCCTGGCTCTAGCGGGTGCGACCGGCCACCGGGTGGGCCGCAGCCCGCTCGCAGATTCTGTGCGCTGTGCGCCCCGGAGTTCGGGGTGGGGTCGCTCGATCCGGCCCCACCCGGCGTACGTGTCCCAGTACCGCTCGTCGGGGTCGTCGAAGTCGTCAGGGACGTCGGGGTCGACAGGTCGCGGTCCGGCCGAAGGACAGAGTGAGGCCGACAGCCAGCGGGCCGAACCAAACGCCTCGCAGTGCGTGCCGGTCTCGACCCGCACCGCCATCTGCTGATGTCGGTGCGGCAGTTGAGCTGAGCGCTCTCGGCTTTGCGGCGACCGCGCCGTGTCAGCGCTGCTTGCTAGCGTGCGCTGTTGTGAAGGACGAATCGGGACAGCATTCGACAACCGGGCAGCAGCCGACCACGGGACAGCGGGCGGAGGAGGGCCGCCGGGCGGAGGCGGGACAGCAGGCGGCGGCGACCTTCCGGATCGGCGGCGAGCGGGAAGTGCGGCGGCTCGGATTCGGTGCCATGCGGCTGCCGACCGGGCAGGGGCCCGGCCGGGCCGACGCGCTCGCGGTGGCCCGGCGGGCGGTGGAGCTGGGCGTGAACCTTGTCGACACCGCCCACATGTACGGCTGGGGCGCCAACGAGGAGCTGCTCGCCGAGGCGCTGCACCCTTACCCCGACGGCCTGTTGATCGCCACCAAGGTCGGCATTGTCCGGGCCGAACCGGGCACCGGCGAGCAGAGTCCGGTCGGCAAGGTCGCCCAGGACGCCCGTCCCGAGGTGCTGCCCGGCCAGGTCGACGAAGGGCTGCGCAGGCTCCGGATGGAGCGGTTGGAGCTGGTCCAGCTGCACCGGCTCGACCCGCAGGTGCCGATCGCCGACCAGGTCGGAACCCTCGCCGACCTTCAACGGGCCGGAAAGATCGGTCACATCGGGCTGTCCGAAGTGAGCGTCGCCGAGCTGGACGAGGCCCGTCGGCACGCCGAGATCGCGAGTGTGCAGAACCGCTACAGCGTCCTGAACCGGGAGCACGAGCCCGTGTTGGAGGCGTGCGAGGCAGCCGGTATCGCCTTTCTGCCCTGGCGCCCGGTCGCCGAGGCCACCCCCGGCGAGCTGCCCGGAGGCGACGCGGTCGCAGCCGCCGAAATCGCTGCGGTCGCACAGGAATTGGGCGCCACCGCCGCTCAGACCTCGCTTGCCTGGCTGCTCGCGCACTCGCCCGTTCTGGTGCCCATCCCCGGCACGTCCTCGGCGCTGCATCTGGAGGAGAACGTCGCCGCGCCATCCCTGCCGTTCACGGCGGAGCAGCATCTGCGGCTCGCGCGCCTCGGCCGGTCCTGAGCGGGGGTGGCCACCGTGGAGCGCGGCGCGGACCGCAACCAGGACCGTCCCGGGGCGCGGGCGGCCGTAGGGCCCCGGGCAGACGCCCGGACCGGAACGGCCCGCACCCGGGCCGATGCGGCGGCAGACGCCCGGGTTGACGCAGCCCGCACCCGGGCCGACACGGCAGCCGGATTCGCCCCTGTGGCAGGGGAGTTGCGGGCCGCCGCGCGGGGCTCCGGCGTACTGGTTCGGTCGGCTGTTCCGGCCGACGCGGGCGGTATCGCGGTGGTCCAGGTGGACGGTTGGCGGGCCGCGTACGCCCACATCCTGCCGCCCGCCGAGCTGGCCGAGCTCAGCCTCGTCCGGGCCGAGCAGCTGTGGCACGGCGTGATCGGCGGTGCGCGGGAGAGCGGGAAGCAGGTCCTGGTGGCGGAGGGCGACGGGGGCGAGGTGCTCGGCTTCGCCGCCCTCGGCCCGGACGAGGCTGAGCTCGGCCAGCTCGGCGGGCGGCAGGATGTGGGCGTACGCGGCCCGCCAACCGTCCACCTGGACCACCGCGATACCGCCCGCGTCGGCCGGAACAGCCGACCGAACCAGTACGCCGGAGCCCCGCGCGGCGGCCCGCAACTCTCCCTGCCGGCAGGGGAGTTGTACGCCTTCTACGTCCACCCGCGTCACTGGCGGCACGGACTCGGCGGAGCACTCATGGACGCCGCACTCCGCCGCTGGACGCAGAACGGGGTGCGCGCCGCGGTGCTCTGGGTCTACGAGCGCAACGCGTCCGCTCGCGCGTTCTACGAGCATCACGGCTGGCACTTCGATCCGCACACCCCGCCGACCGGTCCGCCGCCCGACGAACGGGAGCTCTGCTACCGGCGTCGCCTCCCTCTCCCCGTACGCGGGCCCGACCTGCCGGGCCGCGCGTCGTAGCGCGCACCTCCGCCTGCCGTCCCCGCCCGGCCACGGCCCGGCCGCGAAGGCGGGTGCCGGGCGAACGGAGTCCGCTGCAACGGGGGTTGCGGCGTCGAGCGCTGCGTGGACGGCCCTGTCGGCGCGGGGCGACGACAGACCAGCGGATAGAGGTCCGCCCACTGCCGCGCCGCGCCGTGCAGGCGCCGGTTCAGCCGGCCGCTCCGCCGTAGGCGACGCCCGCCAGATCGGCGATCTCCCGCTTCCAGGCGACGAGGTCGTGCCTGTTCAGCTTCCCGAGGTGGTCGTGGCCGCAGGCGCGCGCCATCACCTGCATCAGCTCGACCGAGGAGGTCATGAAACGGGCCAGCCGCTCCGCCCCCTCGTCGACCGGCAGCCGCTCCCGGAGGTGCGGGTCCTGGGTCGCGATGCCCACCGGGCACTTGTTGGTGTGGCAGGCGCGCATCCCGACACAACCGATTGCCTGCATCGCGGAGTTGGAGACGGCCACCGCGTCCGCGCCGAGCGCCAGCGCTTTCAGGAAGTCGGCCGGCACCCGCAGCCCGCCGGTGATGATCAGACTGACGTCGTCCCGCTCCCGCCGGTCCAGATGGCGGCGGGCCCGCGCGAGCGCGGGGATCGTGGGCACCGAGATGTTGTCGCGGAAGAGCAGCGGCGCCGCGCCCGTACCGCCGCCCCGGCCGTCGAGGATGAGGTAGTCGACGCCGATGTCGAGCGCGGCGTCGATGTCTTTCTCGATGTGCTGGGCGGAGAGCTTGAACCCGATCGGGACACCGCCCGTCACCTCCCGCACCTCGGCCGCCACTTCGCGGAAGTCCGCGACGGTCGTCAGATCGGGGAAGCGGGCCGGCGACACGGCCGCCTCGCCCTCCGCCAGCCCGCGGACCTCGGCGATCCGCCCGGTGACCTTGTGGCCGGGCAGGTGGCCGCCGGTGCCGGTCTTCGCGGCCTGGCCGCCCTTGAAGTGGAACGCCTGGCAGCGCGCCACCTTCTCCGGCGAGTAGCCGAAACGGGCCGAGGCCAGTTCGTAGAAGTACCGGCTGTTGGCGGCCTGTTCCTCCGGCAGCA
Organism: Streptomyces tardus; assembly: GCF_018101125.2. Lineage (GTDB taxonomy): Bacteria > Actinomycetota > Actinomycetes > Streptomycetales > Streptomycetaceae > Streptomyces > Streptomyces tardus. Next base: position 2,846,845 of record NZ_JAELVF020000001.1, read on the forward strand.
TGCCGCCCTCGCCGGAGCAGATGCCGGTGCCTGCCAGCTCGGCGCCCTTGGCGAGCGAGGTCTTCGCCTCCTGGGAGAGCGCGCCGAAGCTCATGTCGGAGACCATCAGCGGGATCTCCAGCCGCAGCGGGCGGCGCGCGCCCGGACCGATCACGACCTCGGTGCCGACGGCGTCCTCGTCAAGCAGCGGCGGCACCGCGAGCTGGGCGGTGACGAACTGGAGGTCGTCCCAGGACGGCAGTTGGGAACGCGGCACGCCCATCGCCGCCATCGCCCCGTGGTGCCCGACCCGGGTCAGGCCGGACGCGGCGAGCTTCTGGATCTCGCCGACATGCGGTTCGTCGGGCGTGCCCTTGAGGTCCGCGTAGGTGCCCTGATAGCGGTCGCGGCGGAAGTGCTGCGGGTTCGTCTTCTCCCACGCGGCGATCTCCTCCTCGTCGACCCAGACGCCGCCGTCCTCCGTCCAGGAGGTGAAGCGCTCCAGATCGGCGCCCTTGTAATGGGTGTTGAGGCCGGTGCGGACGTCGTACGTCGAGCCGTGCAGCCCGCAGACCAGTCGCTCCCCGTACACCTCGGCGTCCGACATCAGCGCCCCGCGGTGTTGGCAGCGGCCGTACATGACCGCGACCTCCGGCCCGTCGGAGGCGGAGCCGTCACCGGCCGGCGCGCCGCCTTCCGGCCCGCCCCCGTCCGGACTGCCGCTGCGGGCCGGCAGGCGCACGACGACCAGGTCGACGTTGGCCACCAGGGCGTACGCGGGCCGGGACTCCGGCAGGTCGCTCAGTTCGGCGATCCTCGTGGCACGCATCCGGGTTGCTCCTAGGTCTCATCGGTACGGGGTCTCATCGGTACGGGACTCGTACGGGCTCCGCGCCGATCGTGCCGCATTCGCGACGTTGCGGTGCGGAGTTTCCCGTTTCCGCGGCGCCGGCCCCGCGCACCCCGGACGCAACAGGCGTCCCGCCAGGGCCGGTTGACGGTCCGCCCCGCTCGGCGCGGTGGCCGGGTACGCGGGTCAGGAGTCGCGCAGTCGGAGTCCGTCCGGCGTGCGGGCGGGTGTGCGTCCGGTCGGTGCGACAAGCAGGTGCGCGGGTGTGCGGGCCGCGCGGGCGTACGGGCGTGCGGTGCGCGGGTCGGCTGGGCGCGGCGTGCGGCTCAGCGGCTCCAGGTGTGCCGGAAGCCCTCCCGGAGCGGGCCGCCGACCAGGTCGAGCAGTTCGTGGGCGGCTGCCAGGAGCGGGGCGGGGTCGGCCCGTTCCGCGAGCAGCCGGTGGCCGTTGAGCAGTGCTCCGCCGCGCGCCGGGTCGGCGGCGAGCAGTCTGCGGGGCAGCCATTTGCCGATGCCGGTCCAGGCTCGGTGGTGTGCGGTCAGCAGATGTGCCGCCTCCTGCAACAGGGCGTCGGCCAGGGCCAGTTGCTCGGAGCGCTCGGAGGGGTCCGCGTCCGTCAGATCGTCCAGCCAGCAGGTCAGCACGTACCGGCCCAGCTCCCACTCGTCCGCGCTCAGCGGCGGCGGACCGGACTCCAGCACCGCCCGCGCCCGTTCCCGGGTCCGCGCCACATGCCCGTACGGATCGGTGAGCGGCAGACCCTCCGCGTAGAGGAACACCACCGTTGCCCGCCGCCGTCCGCGGTCCCACTCGAAGAAGCCGGGCAGTTCGGCGATCGCGTTGCGGAACACCTCCACCTGCCGGCCCTCGTGCCGCACCACCTCGCGTCCGCTGAGGTGGCCCTCCGGCAGCAGCACCCCGATGTCCAGATCGCTGCGCGCTCCTGCCAGGCCCGTCGCCGCCGAACCGCCGAGCACCGCGCCGCGGGCGTCCGGGTAGAGCTCGGCCACCGCCCGACGCGCCTGCTCCACCTGCGCGTTCACCGGCGCTCGCGGGCCGTGGGCCCCGGGCCCTGCGCGGCGTCCATGTTCTGCGTGGCGTCGGAGGAGGCGGCGTTCTCGGGCGAGGTGTCGTCGATTCGCTCGAAGGCGTGGGAACGGCCGATGACGGTGAAGTCCCGTCGGCCGTACCAGTGTTGGGGCCAGTCGGTCTCGTCGGCGAGCAGGAAGCGCAGCTCGCAGCTGGCCGCGGAAGCCCGGTGGAGAGCCGTGGCGAGGACGGCGTCGGCGTGGCCCTGTCTGCGGTGTGCCGGGTGGGTGACCAGATCCTCCAGCTGGGCGATGCCGCAGGCCGGGTTCAGGTAGAGATCGGCCCAGGCCGCCGGCTCGCCCGAAGCGGCCCGCGAAGCCAGGAACTCCACGTTCTCCGCGCCGGATTCGCGCGCGGCACGACGTTCGACGAGGTCGCGCACCACCTGTTCGCCGGTGTCGGCCGGCAGCAGTTCGCGCAGAAAGCCGGCGATCGGTTCGCGCAACGAGTCGAGGTCCACCGCCTCGGCCCGGCGCCCCCGCGGTGCGGGCGACACACCGGTGTGACGCATCACCAGCAGCGGCTCGGGGACGTACCCGGCGTGCAGCAGCGCCTCCCGGCCGGCGTCCGCGGTCTCCTCCCGAAGCACGCAGATGCGCCGGTACGGGAGGTGGCCGAGCGCCGCCTCGGCGGTGCGCAGCAACGCTTCCGGGGAGGGATTGCCCTCCACGACGAGCTGGTTGTCGGCCCGGGAGTGCGGATACCGGTCGTTGAGCGCCGCGAACCCGCCGGGCACGTCGACGACTTCGCCCGCGCCCGCTCGTGCGAAGTCCGCGAGGAAGGCGTTCGCTCTCATCAGTGCGCTGTCGGTCATGTGCCGACCCTTGGCCGGGAGACGCGAGGGCGCAACCACATTTCCGGCGGGTCTCCGGCGAGGGTCGCCCCACGGCGCAGAGCTGCACCCGTGGGCGCGAGGCCGTGCCCGACCCGGGCGGCTGTCGGGCAGCCGCCCGGGTCGGGCTCCTCGGGGGCTACGCGCCGCCGACGATGCGGCCGGTCACCTCGCCGAGGCCCAGCCGTCGGCCGTTCGCCGCGGGTGCCCAGGCGGTGAGCGTCACCTCGTCGCCGTTCTCCAGGAACGCCCGCTGCCCGAAGGGGAGTTGGAGGGGTTCCCGGCCGCCCCAGGTCAGCTCCAGCAGGCAGCCGCGCTGGTGCTTCTCGGGGCCCGAGACGGTGCCGGAGGCGAAGAGGTCGCCGGTGCGCAGCGACGCGCCGTTCACCGTCATGTGCGCCAGCTGCTGCGCCGCCGTCCAGTACATCGCCGCGAACGGGGGCTCGGCGACGACGTCGCCGTTGAGCGTCACCGTGATCCGCAGGTCGAGGCCGGCCTGCTCGACTTCGTCCCCGCTGTCGTCGAGGTACGGCAGCAGCGCGTGGGTGCGCGCGGGCGGCGAGGTGCGGGCGGCGTCGAGCGCGTCCAGCGGGGTGACCCAGGCCGACACCGAGGTGGCGAAGGACTTGCCCAGGAACGGGCCCAGCGGTACGTACTCCCAGCCCTGGATGTCGCGCGCCGACCAGTCGTTGAGCAGGCAGACGCCGAAGACGTGCTCCCGGAACTGCGACTGCGGCACGGACTGCCCCAGCCGCGTCGGGGTGCCGACGACGAAGCCGACCTCGGCCTCGATGTCCAGTCGACGGGACGGGCCGAAGCTCGGCACCTCCTCGGTCGGCGCCTTGCGCTGCCCGTTGGGGCGCACCACGTCCGTGCCCGAGACGACCACCGTGCCGGCGCGGCCGTGGTAACCGATGGGCAGATGCTTCCAGTTGGGGGTGAGCGGCTCGCCGTCCGGGCGGAAGAGGCGGCCCACGTTGGTGGCGTGGTGCTCGCTGGCGTAGAAGTCGACGTAGTCCGCGACCTCGAAGGGCAGATGGAGCTCGACCTCGGCCAGCGGACGCAGCAGCGGCAGCAGCCGGTCGTGGATCTCCTCGCCGGCGTCCGGGCGCAGCCAGCCGCGCAGTTCGGCGCGCACCTCCCGCCACACCGTCAGTCCCGAGGCGAGCAGCGGGCCGAGGCTGTCACCGTTCAGCACCTCGGCGTGCGGGGAGCCCAGCGCGCTCGCGGCGCCGCCGAGGTCGAGCACGGCGTCGCCGAAGCGGACTCCGAGCCTCCGGCGGCTCTCCACCTCGGTGCTGAACAGCCCGTAGGGCAGATTGTCGCTTCCGAAAAGGTGCTCTTCGGGTACCTGAAGCAGGTTCGCTGCTGACATGGGGTACTGCCCTCGCCTTCGAGGTCGTCGCCGGTCGGGACCGGGCACAGGCTATCGAGGGACGCGCCTGCGGTGATCCGGAGGTGACCGGTTACGCTGCCCGTAATGGTGAACAATGCCGCCCTATGAGTCCTTGACCAGCTCAAAGGGCGCTGACCAGCTGAGCAACACTGCAGACAGGAGATCTCGTGGCCGTCGTCGAGCCATTCCGGCTGACCGTGCGGGACCAGGCCCTGGAAGCCGACATTCAGGCCGGGCTCTCTGCTGTCGAGGAATCCCTGCTCGCGGGGACCAAGAGCGATGTGCCGTTCCTCACCGAAGCGGCCCAGCATCTGGTGCTGGCCGGGGGCAAGCGCTTCCGTCCGCTGCTGACACTGCTCGCTTCGCGCTTCGGGGACCCGCAGGCCCCCGGAGTCGTACCGGCCGCCGTGGTCGTGGAGCTGACGCACCTCGCCACGCTCTACCACGACGACGTCATGGACGAGGCCGACGTGCGCCGCGGGGTGCCGAGCGCCAACGCCAACTGGGACAACTCGATCGCCGTTCTCACCGGCGACTTTCTCTTCGCCCGCGCCTCCCGCATCCTCTCCGACCTCGGTGACGACGCCGTGACCATCCAGGCCGACGCCTTCGAGCGGCTGGTCACAGGCCAGATGCAGGAGACCGTCGGACCGCGCGAGGGCCAGGACCCGATCGACCACTACCTGGAGGTCCTGGCGGGCAAGTCGGGTTCGCTCATCGCGGTCGCCTGCCACTTCGGCGCGATGCTGGCCGGCGCCTCCGAGCAGGTCGTGAGCGTGCTGACGCAGTACGGCGAGCGCATCGGCATCGCCTTCCAACTTGCCGACGACATCCTGGACATCGCCAGCGAGAGCCGCGAGTCGGGCAAGACCCCGGGCACCGATCTGCGCGAGGGCGTGGACACCCTGCCGATACTGCATCTGCGGGCCATGGCACGCGAGAGCGGCTCCGCCGGGGACCGGGAGCTTCTCGCCCGCATCGACGGCGACCTGGCGGACGACAGCCTGCTCGACGAGGTGCTCGTGAGCCTGCGCGGACACGCGGCGCTCGACCGCGCCCGCAAGGACACCGTCGCCCACGCCGAGCGTGCCCGCGAGACGCTGGCCCCGCTCCCCGAGGGCCCGACCAAGGACGCCCTCTCCCTGCTCTGCGACGCCGTGGTGCACCGCGCGGGCTGAGACCCGTCGCCCGAGCCGCGCGGGGTGAGTCGCGCGGCGGTGCGCGGCACGATCCGGGTCGCGGGGACGGTGTGAGACGTACGGGTGGTGCTCGGCGGCGTCCGTGTCGCCGCCAACACCCGCGTGGCGCACGCGGGTTCGCGACCGGCCCCTGCCGCCGGCGCCGGACGGTACGACCGGGTGGCGCGAGAGCTGTGCGCGCGGGTTCGGTCTCCGGGCCGACCCGGAGGCCGACCCCTACGGGTGGGGGAGTCGGGATCATCCCCAGGGGGTAGCGATACGCGACCGGGGGCTGACGCGCACCGCCGCCGATTCTGGTGCCATGGTGACTACCACCCCGCACGGTTGTGGGTCGTACGGGCGAGCGCAGGGGTGGCCGTCGCCCGGATACGGAGGTCAACTCAGATGACAGGTACGGAAGACACGACCGGCTCCACGGACGCCGCGGCACCACGTCCACGGCGCCGCGCGGCCAGGTACGCCGTGCCGGTGGCGGTGCTGACGGTGGCGGTGGCGAGTATCGGACTCGTCCCGGCGCTCGCCGACAACGGCGACCCCGATCTGCCGTCCCTGTCCGCCGAGGAACTGGTGGCGAAGATCGCCGAGTCGGACGTCGAGCACTTCTCCGGCACCGTCAAGACCCGGGCCGACCTCGGTCTGCCGGGTGGCTCGCTCCAGGACATGCTGCCCAGCGGCGACCCCTCCCTGGGGGAGAGCGCCGCGGCCGACGCGGACGCCTCCGCCAGGCTCGCCACGCTGCTGAACGGAAAGCACACGGTCGACGTGGCGGTCGACGGCCCGAAGAAGCAGCGGGCGACGCTCAAGGGCGACCGCGGCGCGTACACGATGGTGCACAACGGCGGCTCGGTGTGGGGCTACGACAGCGAGTCGAAGACGGCGTTCCGCGGCGAAGCCCCCGACGGGGCCGACCGCCAGGGCCCGCCCGAGGACGCGCTGCCCAAGGGCGCCAACCCCCAGCAGCTCGCCAAGGAGCTGCTGGACCGACTGGAGGACACCACCTCCGTGTCGGTGCAGGGCACCACCCGGGTCGCCGACCGCGACGCCTACCAGCTGGCGGTCAAGCCCAAGGGCGCACCGGACTCCACCATCGACGCCCTGCGCATCGCGGTGGACGCGGAGAACGGCGTACCGCTGAAGGTCACCCTGGACGCCCGGGGCGGTGGCGACCCGATCGGTGAAGTCGCCTTCCAGGACGTCGACTTCGGCAAGCCCGCCGCCTCCACCTTCGACTTCACGCCGCCCAAGGGCACCACCGTGATCGACGAGGAGGAGCTCGCCAAGCACCGTCCGGAGCCGGGCGACCTGCTGGGCTCGCTGCCGGGCCTGGAGGGGCTCCCCGGCATCGACGCGCTGCTCGACGGCAAGCACGGCCAGCACGGCAAGGACGGCAAGCACCCCGAGGGCCTGAAGGTCGTCGGCAAGGGCTGGAGCACCGTGCTGGTGATGGACGCGCCCGAGTCGGCCGAGGGCGGGAAGGCACCGGAGCTGCCCGAGGGCGGTCGGATGGGCAAGCTGCTCGACGCCTACACCGACCGGGTCGAGGGCGACTTCGGCAAGGGCCGGGTCGTCGGTACCAAGGTCGTCAACGCGCTGCTGACGGACGACGGCAGCGTCTACGTCGGCGCGGTGACCAAGGAAGGTCTGATCAAGGCCGCCAACGCCGGCTGATCACGGGGCCGTTCGCGGCCCGCGGCGGTTGCCGGTGAGATCCCGGCAGCGCGTCGGAAGTTCGCCGCAGTGGGAGCGGAGAAGCAGAAGACCGGAAGAGGGAGAAGAACAGGGAAGCAGAAGAGCAGTGGGGCGGGGCACCAGGGTATGGGTGCCCCGCCCTCGTTCTGTGCGCACTGCTCAGACGCAGATCCTGCCGCCCCACTCCGGCTCGTAGCCGTCCTCGACGACGCCCGCCCGGTAGCAGCCGGGGCGGATCGTCGTCGCGGTGCCGAACTCGTGCTTCTGCCCGGCGTCCAGCGTCTCCGGATGCGGACTGGCGACGACCGTCGGGGCGGGTGCGGCAGTGCTCGTCGTGTTTGCCGTGTGCCCGGTGTGCCCGGTGTTTGCCGTGTTCGGGGCGGCCGGGGTGCTCTGGGCGTTGGTGTCGGCCGGGGCGACGCGTTGGTAGAGGAGACTGCCCGGTCGGGAGGCCTGGTCGGCGTCCCGCTGGTAGGTGACCTTGATCGTTCCTCGGTGACCGGTCTCGGTGATCAGCAGGCACAGCTGACCGGAGCTGACCTGTGTGCAGCTCAGCGCCTCGCGCGGGACCTCCGCCGGGTTCGCGGCGTCGTGCTGCCGGGCGACCGAACTGCCCGCGGGCAGCATCGCGAGCACCGCCGCGCCGGCGACGAGGGCGGCCCCCGCCCTGCGCAGCGCTCGCGGACGGCGGAGGGGACGGCGGGCTGCGGGCATGTGTTCTCCTCGGATGCGCTGCGTCGGGCGGGCCTCGGCGGCGCGTACGGGGCTGCCGTACGCGCCACCGGCCCACCTTCCTGCGCGCTACCGCCGCCCGCATCCGCTGCGTCGCGTCCGGGATCCGTATGGGGGAGAGGGCCAGCCGTACAGAGGCACGGCCCGTGTCGCGGGAGGTCTGCCGAACGCCCGGTGGGGGCTTCAGCGGGGGCCGTCCCCCTCCTCCGGGTTGTGGTGCGGACCGGTGCCGTCGTCGGGTCCGTGGCCACCGGTCTCGCGGCTGCGTCGATAGCGGACGACCGCCAGCGTCACCGCCCCGACGACGAGGGCGATTCCCGCCAGCAGCATGAGCACCGAGGCGCCGGAACCGCCGTCCGGTTCGGGCGGGGCGACGTCGGTCAGTCGGATCGTCAGCATGTCGGTCGGCCTTCTCTCTGGTCGCGGTCGGGACGGTCCGGGGGCGGCGGTTCCGTCTCGGTGCCGCCGCCACCGCAGCGGGAGCCGGCGGTGTGCGGGTCGGGGGGCGCGCGGGTCGGCGGTGTGCTGGTCGGCGGTGTGCGGGTCGTCCGGTCGGGTGCGGTGGGTGTGGGTGGTGAGTTCCAGCACCAGGATCAGCAGCACCGGGACTCCAGGTACGCGTGGTATGTCGCCACCGCCGCGTACAGCTGCTTGCCGGTCGCGTGGTCGCTCGCGAACAGCGCCGCCAGCGCGACCGTACCGGCCAGCCCCAGCAGCCAGACACGTACGCCGCGCAGCACCGGCACCCGCCGCTCGAACGAGGCGGTGGCCGCGGGCGCGCAGCGCGGCGGAAACCACACCCACACCACGTAGTGCATCGTCTGGAGGAACGCGAACACTGTCAGGAATCGCAGTGCGACCGGCGAATCCGTCCAGGCGGGCGGGGAGTGCGCGGCGGAGAGCCGGTCGGTCTCCGCGCTCCGTTCCGCCAGCAGCCCGTCGAGGGCGCCGAGGAGCAGCAGCAGCGGGAGCACCACCACCCAGAAGAGCTGAAGTGCGCGGAACAGCCGCCGTCCGCGCGCGAGTTGGCGCGACCATTCCCAGAGGAAGAGCAGCGGCACCAGATTGTGCAGATGCGTCAGTACGACGAAGTGGTACGCCGGGTTGGCCAGTGAACAGGCAGCTGCGAGGCTCAGCACCGCGCAGGCACCACCCAGTGGCACCGGAGGGCCGCGAAGCCCGTACCGGCAGGCGAGGCCCAACAGCCCGTAGGCCAGGCAGATTTCGGCCGCCCGGCTCAGCTCGCTCGCGGGAACGGTGCGGCAGAGCACGATGCCGGTGCAGAGCGTCAGCAGCAGCGTCAGCAGCGGCCCGGTCAGTACGCCGCCGAACCGGCCCAGTACGTAGCGCAGTTCGGTGACGTTGTGCAGCAGGCCGAAGCAAGCGAGTCCGAACACCGTGGTGGCAGCGGGCAGTTGGAGTGCCGGCGCGAGGGCGACCCCGATCGCGGCGACGAACGCGCAGAGCGCGACCGTGCTCACCGCCAACGCCGCCTCGGTCCTCGCGGGCGGGCTCGTGCTCGGCCGAGTGCGCGGGCACAGCCGGGCGCTGTTGCCCTTGCCGCCCGTCGCGCGCAGGTGGGCCGGGTCAGCGGCCCAGGGGGAGCCGTCCTCTGCGCGAGGCGGCGAACAGCGCCTCGGCGGTGGTCAGTTTGACCCTTGAACGGCCCTCCCGCGCGCCCGCGGCCAACTCGACCCGGTGGATGGCCGCCAGTCCGCGGGCATTCACGGTGCGCCGGGCGCGGCGACGCACCAGCCTGGCGAACGCCCGTGCGCTGCCGCGCGGTTCGGGCAGCCGACCGGCGACCGCGTCGGCCAGCAGCGTGCCGATCGTCTCCGCGGCGCAGACGCGGTTGGCGCCGATACCGCCGGAGGGACCGCGTTTGATCCAGCCCACCACATAGGTGCCCGGTCGATCCGCCACCCGGCCGGCCTCGTGCGGCACCGTACCGCTGTCCTCGTCGAAGGGGAGTCCGGCGGGCGGCGTGCCCCGGTAGCCGACCGCACGCACCAACGCCCTTGCGGGCACGTCGACTTCGGCCCCCGGGCCGGTGGTGCGCACCGCCCGTACGGCGTCCTCGCCGAGCGCGGCGACCGGAGCGGAGTGGAAGCGCAGCACGATCCGGCGGCGGCCCTCGCCGGGCGCACGGGACCAGTCCACCCGCTCGCGCGCCACCTCCGCCAGCACGGCGGCCCTCTCGGAGGGCGCCGCACCGTCGATCGTCGCCCCGATGCGGGCGTCGTGGTCGTCGACGACCAGATCCACGTTCGGCAGATGCCGCAGTGCCAGCAACTCCGAGGCGGTGTACGCCGCGTGCTCGGGGCCTCGGCGGCCCAGCAGCACGACCTCCCGCACTCGCCCGTTGCGCAGCGCCTCCAGCGCCGGGCCTGCGATGTCGGTGGCGGCGAGCGCGTCCGGGTCGGCGACCAGGAGGCGGGCGACGTCCAGCGCCACGTTGCCGTTGCCGACCACGACGACGCGTTCCGCGGCCAACACCGCGGCGCCCGCGTCCGGGTCGGCGTCCGGATGGGCGTTGTACCAGGAGACGAGCGAGGTCGCGGCGACGCTTCCGGCCAGCTGCTCGCCGGGTATGCCGATGCTGCGGGCGTCCGAGGCGCCCACCGCGTAGACCACCGCGTCGTGGTGCGCGGCCACCTCCTCGACGCTGAGATCCTCGCCGATCTCGACGCCCAGCCGCATTCGTGTCCTGGGGTGGTCGTGGAAGCGGGCGAAGGACTCGCCGATCTTCTTCGTCGACGGGTGGTCGGGCGCGACCCCGTGGCGCACCAGCCCGCCGGCCACCGGGAGCCGGTCGATCAGTGTGACCTCGGCGTTGGTGTGCAGAAGCAGGTCCTCCGCCGCGTACATCCCGGCGGGGCCCGTGCCGACGACCGCGACGCGCAGCGGGCCGAAGTCGGAGGGCAGTACGCGGTCGAAGCGCGGCGCCCCCCAGTGGTGGAAGTTCGGCGAGGGGCCGGCGGGTGCGGGCTGCGCGGCCCCGGGGG
>NZ_JAELVF020000001.1:2857643-2871362 GCF_018101125.2 Streptomyces tardus
GGTGCGGGCTCGGTGGTTTCGGCGGTGGCTTCCGTGGTGGTGGGTGTGGCGGCGTTCGGTGCGGGCGCGGGTGCCGGGGCGGTCGAACTCGGCTCGTAGTAGGCCGCGTTCAGGGCCGCGTACTCGCGCTGGCTGCTGGGCAGCGCCGGTACCGGGAGGATCGCGTCCACCGGGCAGGCGTCCGCACAGGCACCGCAGTCGATGCAGGCCCGGGGGTCGATGTGCAGCATCTCGGTGCTGCCGAACGCCCGCTCCTCGGGGGTGGGGTGGATGCAGTTGACCGGGCACACCGCGACACAGGTGGCGTCCTGGCAGCAGGTCTGGGTGATCGCGTAGGCCATGATTCAACGTCTCTGTGTCAGGCCCGGCCGGATGCGTTCGGGCTCGTCGGGGGTGCGCGTCGTCGGGTCGCGGGTGCGTGGGGCGGCGCCGGCCGCGGGGCGCGTACGAGCACGCGAGGGGAGATGGTGCGGGCGTTCCGGTACGCGGACGGTGGGTGTCCGCCGCGGGCCGGCCCGGGCTGCCGGGCGGCGGGCAGGGGGCGGGACGGCTCAGATGAGGTGGGCCCGCTTGTAGAACACCAGCGCCGGCTTGGTCAGCAGTCCGGCCGAGGCCAGGAACTCCATCAGGCCCGCGCAGCTGGAGCGCATCATCGACTTGTGGTGCTCGTTGGCCGCCGCCTCGGCGCGCGCCCGCTTCTCGTCCAGCCCGGCGTGCCGGTACACGTCGCGGCTCACCATGCTGGTGACGATCACGTACGCGGCGATCGAGATCACCAGCGCACTGAACCGCCTGCGGACCGGGCCGGCGCGACGCATCTGCCGCAGCGTCTCGTCCCTGGCGAACTTCATGTGCCGGGACTCCTCGACGACGTGGATGTTGTTGATGGTGCGCACGAACGGCACCACCCGCTCGTCGCGCATCCAGTCGCGCTGCATCACGTCGAGCACTTCCTCGGCCACCAGGATCGCCGCGTAGGCGGCCTCGCCGACCGCCAACGTCTTGAACCCGCGGCCCAGTTCGATCGCGGCGCGACGCGGGCGGTACGCCGGTGCCCCCAGCTTCGCGGCGCCGCGGGCGAACATGATCGAGTGCCGGCACTCGTCGGCGATCTCCGTCAGCGCCCACTGGAACCGGGCGTCGGTGGGGTCCTTCGCGTAGAGGTCCCGCAGGATCATCTGCTGGAGGATCATCTCGAACCAGATGCCCGTGCTGGCCACCGACGCCGCCTCCTGGCGGGTCAGCTCCTTGCGCTGGGCCTCGGTGAGCTCGTCCCAGTAGGCGGTGCCGTAGAGCGTGCTCCACTCCGGGCTCGCACCGTGGAAATCCTTGTCCAGCGGGGTCTGCCAGTCGACCTCGGTGACGGGGTCGTAGGACAGCATCTCCGAGGACTCCAGCAGTCGTTGCGAGATCTGCTCGCGGCTCTCGCCGCGCGCGGGCTCGCCGTGCGTGTCCGGCCGTATGTCGATGCCTGCCATGCGGGGCTCCTCGTCGAGTTGCCTGAACTTCCTCGAGTCTGTGGGGAGTCGGTCTGTCTCCGGTGGGTTCTCGCGCCGTCGGCGGTGGTGGCGCTTGCTGCCGCGCGCCTGAGGGCCGCTCCGGACGGGAACCGTTGGCCGCCGTCCGGTGGGCGGGCGACGGTCGACCGATCGCTTGTTAGACGGAATGTATAACAAGGTACCCGGCGGCGCCCACCCTCATGCTGTGAAGAATCCATGCAGCCCGAACCGGCCCCGTGCCGCCCGTGCGGTGCGGCCGTCCGTCACGGGCGGACACGCCGCCGCGCCCCGCCTCCTGCGCGCGCTTCGACGAGGAGTACGGAGCGGGGCGGTAGGTCGGATCGTGGAAGCAGCCGGTTCCGTACTCCTCGCGGGTCAACGCCCGCCCGGGCGGCCACCGTTGGCCGGCGATGACCTCGGCCCAGGAGCGCCGATGGTCCAAGATCGAAGGCATCGGCATCGCCCCCTGACCCGCAGAGCCCACCGGGCGGGCCCGCGCGGCGCGGGCCCGCCCGGTGGGCTCTGCGGGTCAGGGGGCGATGCCGATGCCTTCGATCTTGGACCATCGGCGCTCCTGGGCCGAGGTCATCGCCGGCCAACGGTGGCCGCCCGGGCGGGCGTTGACCCGCGAGGAGTACGGAGCGGGGCGGTAGGTCGGATCGTGGAAGCAGCCGGTTCCGTACTCCTCGTCGAAGCGCGCGCAGGAGGCGGCGAGCGAGCGGGGTGTGGGCCGGCGGCCCTCGCGCACCCAACTGTCCAGCGCCGCGACGGAGTTGGCGTACTCGGCCGTACTCAGTCCGCTGTGCTCGCTCTCGCGGGTGAAGCTCTGCACCAGACGGTGGCCGCGGTGTGCGGCGCGCAGGGTCGCCCGGTAGGCGGACTCGTTCTCCACGTAGACGGTGGGGTCGTCGATGGCGTGGAGGGTGAGCACCGGGACGTCCACCCGGCCGGTGAGGTCGCTGTCCCAGGCGAGGTCGCGGGCGGCGCTCCGGTCCGCGGAGAAGCGCTCGACGCCCGCGTTCAGTGCGGCGTCGTCGCGGGAACCCGAGTAGCGAACTCCCTTGTTGCTGAAGGGGTTTCGCCCGTCCAGCCGGTTGTGGACGACATCGCGGAAGGTGAAGACGGAGAAGCGGAGGTGGGACGCGAGTTCATGTTCCGGTACCCCGGTGACCGCGAGGATGTCCGTCAGCTTCCGTTGCTGTTCGGCGGTGCGTTCGGCGGGCGGCGAGGAGTGGCCGGTGCACTCCTGGAGCCGCGCGTTCACCTCGCCCGTGGTCAGGTCCGAGTCGGCCGGGAGCCCCTGCCACACCGGATACTGCGGCTCCGAGGGGCGCGGGAGGTTCTGGCAGTAGAACTGGTAAACGGCCCGCAGGTCGACGCGGAAGTCGTAGCCGCGCGAGCCGCCGGCCAGCAGCCCGTTGGTCATCAGCGCCCCGTCGTACGGCCCGGACCTCACGCCCCTCGTTCCCGGAGCCGCGTCGGCCGACCGTGAACTGCCGTACGTCTCAAGGATCTTGGCGGCCACGTTTCCGCCCCAGGACTGGCCGTGCAGATAGGTCCGGCGCGGTTCGCCGAACTGTGCGACGAACGCCCGCCGCACGTTCTCGGTGTCCGCCGCCGCCATTCTGGTGCCGTAGCCACCGCGCCGGTAGGAGGAGCCGACCCAGGCGTACCCCTCCTCGACCATCACCGACCAGCGCTCCAGGTCCCCGACGCTGCGTTCGGGGTCCGAACCGTCGCCGAGGCCGGGGCCGCCGTGGGCGTGGACGACGAGCGAACGGTTCCACTCGTCCGGGATCGCCACGGTGTAGTACGCGCCGTTGTGGTCCCGTCCGGCGTAGCAGGTGGCCGCGGCCTTGAGGCCGTCCGGGCAGTCGGCCGCCTCGGCGCTGCTTCCGCCGGTGGACGAGCCGCCGGACGAGCCGCCGGGCGCGCTGTCGGACGAGACGCCGGAGGGTGCCGCGGGCGTCGCGGAGGAGAACGACGGGGCGGCCAGCAGCGAGGCCGCCACCGTCCCGGTCAGCACCGCCGCCCACGCCGTACGCCGCCGGCGGCTGCTCACCGAGGGGAGGCCGGCGCGGGCCGCGAGCCGAGCGGCGGGGCCGCGCGGACGACGGACGCCGGGGCGTTCGTAACGCCGCGCGCCGCCGGCTGCCGCCTCGTCCGGTGCCGCGGCGCCGTCCGGTCTGCTCGGTGTGCTGCTGGGTCTGCGGCCCATGGTGTGCTCCTTCGCTCGGCGCCGTGTCCCTCCGGCGGAGGCCGATGCTAGGAAGCGCGTGTGACTGGGGCCACAGGGTGGGTTCATTCTTAAGACAGAGTTGTGGTTGTGGTTGGTTGGTCCGCCGCGGCGCCGCGGCGGACCACCGGGCGCCGCCGTACCGCCCCGCAGCGAGCCGCCCCGCTCGGGAGCCGGGCGCGCGGCCCGCCGCCGAGTGGGGCGTTCCGTCCGGAGGCAGTGGCGCTACGGCCTCGGGGCGGTCAGCCGAACTGGCCGGCCGTGTAGTTGCCCCCGGTGTTGCGGGTGGCCACATTGAGCCGGTTGTAGGCGTTGATCAGTGCGATCTGCGTGACCAGCGCCAGCAGTTGCTGCTCGTCGTAGTGCTTCGAGGCGTTCGCCCAGACCTCGTCCGAAACGCCGCCCGCCGCGTCGGCGATACGGGTGGCCTCCTCGGTCAGCTCCAGTGCGGCGCGCTCGGCCTCGGTGAAGACGGTGGCGTCGCGCCAGGCCGCGACGAGGTGGAGCCGTACGTCCGTCTCGCCGCGGGCCGTCGCCTCCTTGGTGTGCATATCGGTGCAGAAGCCGCAGCCGTTGATCTGGCTGGCGCGGATGTTGACCAGCTCCGCGGTCGTCGCGGACAGCGCGGCGTCGACGACCTCCTTGTGCACCGCGGCGAGGTGGCCCATCGCCTTGAGTGCCTTGGGCTGGGACATCAGGTTCATACGCGGTTCCATGGGGTGCTCCTCGCTCGGTTGCCGAAGGTGTTCACCACTAGGACCGATCCGCCCGGCGAAATGTGACACGACCCCTCGGCCGCGCGACGAATCCCCCGTTCGGGCGCGGCACAGGGCCCCGGCGGCGCACGGCCCGCGACCGTACGGGGGTACGGGATCGGGCACGGCGGGGTACGGGCGCGGCGGCGGGGCCGAGCCGGTCAGAGCCGGCGGATGTGCTTGAGGCTCGTCCAGCCGCGCCGCAGCGATCCGCGCACCGGGCTCGCGGTGTCGGGGGCCGGCTCCAGCCCTGCCGCAGCGGCGAGGCGCTCCGCGACCATCGGCACGGTGAGCCCGTCGGTCCACAGCTGCTCGTGGAACTCCGGCTCCCGCAGCCGCTCGACGCACAGGTCCAGCCGCTCGACCGCCCAGCTCTCCCGTCGCAGCGCCCGCTGTCTGCCGAGGATCCTGCCGAGCCCGCGGCGCGCTCCCACTGCGCCGCGGCTGCCGCGGCCACCGGGGTCGAGGCCGACGCCATCTGGGAGTGGGCGTACACGGAACGTGTCTCCACCGGTCTGTATCTCCTCGCGCTGGGCGAGGAGGAGTGGGGCCGGAGCTTCCTGCACACCGCCGAGCTGCTGTCGGGGTGACGGAACGCCCTCGTTCATGACGGACGGTGAAAGTCAACTCCCCTGTGTGCTAACGCTGGTACCTGTCGTTACGCCGCTGTTGCAACCGGCCGGGACCCGGGGGACGTCTTGGGCAGCAGTTGGGGAGGGAACCCGCCGCAGAAACTGACGCGGTCTCAATTACGCCTCAGGGAAACGAAGTTCAGGGGGAAACCGTGCGCCGTCGCACATCCGCACTGCTGCTGACCGCCGCGCTCGCCGGAGGGGTCGTGTTCGCCGCGCCCGCCGCGGCGGCTGCTTCCACCGCGTACGCGTCCGACACCGCGGAGTTCCGGTCCGCTTCCGTCTGCAAGGACAAGGCGAAGACGAAGACGAAGATCGCCGCGCTCCAGGTCGAGGCCGACAAGCTCTGGAAGATGGGCCGCAAGGCCGAGGCCGCGAAGAAGAAGGCGGAGGCCGCCAAGCTGAACGCGGCCCTGGGGAAGTGCCCCAAGCCGATCTGATCCCGCGCACCGACCACCGCGCGCACTGGCCACCGCACGCCGGCCGCCGCGCACTGGCCACCGCACGCCGGCCGCCGCGCACCGACCACCGCACGCCGGACGAGCGGCGGAGCAGGCCCGCCCGGGCAGGCGCACCGCTCGCCCGGCCCAGCACGACCGCGTACGGGCGCGGCCCACTCCGGGGCGCGCTCGCGCGGTGCAGGACGTACGCCGCGGCCACCGCGGACGTACGCCACCCGGTACGGGGGTGCCGGGTGAGCCCGTCGGCGCAGGGGGACGCCGGCGGGGTACGACTGAGCCCCGCTGTCCTGTCGGGGGTCACGGGACGGCGGGGCTCGGTCTCGTTGCGGCCGGCTTGCGCGAGTAGGCCGGAAGACCGCGACCGGCCGGCGGGTCGCGACCGGCCGGCGGGTCGCGACCGGCGGTCGCGCCGTCTGCGCCGCGATCCGCCGATGGTCAGGGGCTGACGGCCAGCGCGATGTACGCGGCGAGCAGCGAGAGGTGGACGCCGCCCTGGAGCGGGGTCGAGCGCCCGGGGATGACGGTCAGGATGCCGACGACGAAGGTCAGCGCCAGCAGCACCATGTGGACGCCGCCCAGGCCCAGGTGGAGCGGGCCGTCCATCCAGATCGAGGCGATGGTGACGGCCGGGATCGTCAGACCGATGCTCGCCATCGCGGAGCCGAGGCCCAGGTTGAGGCTGGTCTGCACCCGGTCCCGGCGCGCGGCCCGGGCCGCGGCGATCGACTCGGGCAGCAGGACCAGCAGGGCGATGATGATGCCCACCACGGACGCGTCCAGGCCCGCGGCGGAGACCCCGGACTCGATGGCCGGCGAGACCGCCTTGGCGAGGCCGACGACGGCGATCAGTGAGACCAGCAGCAGGCCGACGGATCGCCAGGCGACCTTGGAGCTCGGCGGTTCTGCGTGCTCGTCCTCGGAGGAGATGACCTCGCCCTCGGGTGTGACGGGCAGGAAGTAGTCGCGGTGCCTGGAGGTCTGGGTGGCGATGAACAAGCCGTACAGGGCGAGTGAGGCGACGGCCGCGAAGACCAGCTGGCCGGTGGTGAAGGCCGGGCCGGGCGAGCCCTCGGTGAAGGTCGGCAGCACCAGGCTCAGCCCGGCGAGCGTGGCGACGGTGGCGAACGCGGCTCCGGTGCCCTCGGGGTTGAAGACCGCGACCCGGTGGCGCAGTGCGCCGAGCAGCAGGCACAGGCCGACGATGCCGTTCAGGGTGATCATCACGGCCGCGAAGACCGTGTCACGGGCGAGCGTGGCGCTCTTCTCCCCGCCGTCCATCATCAGTGTGACGATGAGTGCCACCTCGATGATCGTCACCGCGACGGCGAGCACCAGCGCACCGTATGGCTCCCCGACCTTGTGGGCGACGACCTCGGCGTGGTGCACGGCCGCCAACACGGCACCGGCGAGCACGACGCCCGCGATGCCGACCATGACTCCGGGCAGGTCACGCCCCCAGGTGAGGACGAGCATTACGGCGGCGAGCAGCGGTACGACGACTGTCGCTGCCTGGCCTCCCTTGATCCGTGCGGTCATGAACTCATTCCCTCGCAGTCACAGCTGGCCGATGCACCAACCGCATATTTTGCCGGTTGGCCGATTTCGTCCGGAGGTCGGGCATCTGTCAACGGGGTTACCGAGCGGTAGCTCCGGGACGTGGTCACACGCGCGACGCCGGATACCGCGTGCGCCCGGTGGCGAGGGTGCACGCTGTGGAGATGGATCTCGCAGCGGAGCTACGGAAGAACGTGCGCGGCGACGTGGAGTTCGATGCCGCGAGTCGCGCCCTGATGACGATGGACGCCTCCAACTACCGTCGCGTCCCCGTCGGTGTGGTCGCGCCCAGGGACGCGGATGACGTGGCCGCGGCGCTGGCCGTCTGCCGTGCGCACGACACCCCGATCGTGGCGCGCGGTGCGGGCACCAGCATCGCCGGGCAGGCGACAGGGACCGGCGTCGTACTGGATTTCACCCGGTACATGAACCGCATCCTCTCCCTGGACCCGCACGCCGGCTCGGCCGTCGTCCAGCCCGGCGTCATCCTCGACACTCTGCGCGACGCGGCCTCCGTCCACGGCCTCACCTTCGGGCCCGACCCCTCCACCCACAGCCGCTGCACCCTCGGCGGGATGATCGGCAACAACTCCTGCGGAGCGCACTCCGTCGCCTGGGGCACCACCGCCGACAACGTCCAGCACCTCGACGTCCTCACCGCCGACGGCACCCCCGCCCGCCTCGCACCCGGCGGCGAGGGCGTGCCCGCCGCGCTGCGCGAGCCGGTCACCGCGCTGGTGGCGCGCGAACTCGCGCGGCTGCGCACCGGGTTCCCGGAGCTGCCGCGCCGTATCTCCGGCTACGCGCTCGACGCCCTGCTGCCCGAGAACGGCGAGAACTGGGCGCGCGCCCACTGCGGAAGCGAGGGCACTCTCGCCCTGCTCACCGAGGCCCGGGTCACCCTGGTGCAGACCCCGGCCGCCCGGGTGCTCGCGGTGCTCGGCTACCCGGACGAGACCGCCGCGGCCGAGGCGGCGTCGGCGCTGCTGACGCACGGGCCGCTGACCGTCGAGGGCATGGCGAACGACCTGGTCGGCCCCTCCGCCCGCGCCTCGCTGCCGCGCGGCGGCGCCTGGCTCTTCGTCGAGGTGGGCGGCTCCGACGAGGCCGCCGCGCGGTCCGCCGCCGAGCAGCTGTGCACCGCCGCGGCCTCGGACGGCACGACCGACCACGCGCTGATCGTCGAACCCGCCGCCCAGCGCGCGCTGTGGCGCATCCGCGAGGACGCGTCCGGCACCGGCACCCGGCTGGCGGACGGCAGCGAGGCGTGGCCCGGTTGGGAGGACTGCGCGGTCCCGCCCGCCCGACTCGGCGCGTATCTGCGGGACTTCCGCGCCCTGCTGACCGAGTACGGGCTGCGCGGACTGCCGTACGGCCACTTCGGCGACGGCTGCATCCATGTGCGGATCGACTTCGACCTGATGAACGATCAAGGCATCGCGGTCTTCCGGGAGTTCAGCACGGAGCTGGCGAAGACGGTGGTGGCGCACGGCGGTTCGCTCTCCGGCGAGCACGGCGACGGGCAGGCCCGCGCCGAGCTGCTGCCCACCATGTACGGGCCCGAACTCGTGCGCGTCTTCGGCGAGTTCAAGGACCTGTGGGACCCGGCGAACATGCTCAACCCGGGCATCCTCGCCCGCCCGCACCGGCTGGACGAGAACCTCCGCTTCGAGGTCCTGCCCCGTACACCGCCCGAGACCGTCTTCGCCTACCCGCACGACGGCGGCGACTTCTCGGCCGCCGTGCGCCGCTGCGTGGGTGTCGCCAAATGCCGCAACACCAGCGCGGGCGCCAACGTGATGTGTCCCTCCTTCCGGGTCACCGGCGAGGAGCAGCACTCCACCCGTGGCCGGGCCCGGCTGCTGCACGAGATGCTCGCCGGCGACGTCGTCAAGGACGGCTGGCAGTCCGACGAGGTGGACGAGGCCCTCGACCTCTGCCTGTCCTGCAAGGGCTGCCGCAGCGACTGTCCGGTCGGTGTCGACATGGCCACCTACAAGGCCGAGTTCCTGCACCAGCGCTACCGCGGACGCGTACGCCCGGCCGCGCACTACGCGATGGGCCGGCTTCCGCTCTGGCTGCGGCTGACCGACGTCCTGCGCGCCGCACCGCTGCTCAACCTGCTCGCCCGCACCCCGCTCGCCGCCGTCGCCAAACGGCTGGGCGGCATCGCACCGGAACGCGACATCCCCGAAGTCGCCCCGCGCTCCTTCGTCCGCCGGTGGCGGGGGCGCAGGGACCGTCGCGAGCACGGCGACGGGCAGCGGGTGGTGCTGTGGCCGGACACCTTCACCAACCACCTCTCCCCGGAGGCCGGTGAGGCCGCGGTGGAGGTCTTCCACGACGCGGGGCTGCGGATCGCGGTGCCGCCCAAACCGGTCTGCTGCGGGCTGACGTACGTCACCACCGGCCAACTCGACCTGGCTCGTGCCACGTTGACCCACACCCTGGACGTGATGGAGCCGGCGATCCGCGCCGGACTGCCCGTCGCCGTACTGGAGCCGCCGTGCGCCGCGGCGCTCCGCACCGACCTGCCCGAACTTCTGCCGGACGACCCGCGCGCCGCCCGACTCGCGGGCCTGGTGCGGACGTTCGCCGAGACGCTGGAGAGCTGCGCACCCGACTGGCAGCCGCCGAGGCTGGACAGGCCCGTCGCCGGCCAGAACCACTGCCACCAGCACGCCGTGCTCGGCGACCGCGCCGACCGTGAACTGCGCGAACGCGCAGGCCTCACCGGCCAGTTGTCCGCAGGCTGCTGCGGACTGGCGGGCAACTTCGGCTTCGAGAAGGGCCATTACGAGGTCTCCGCCGCCTGCGCCGAGGACACCCTGCTGCCCGCCGTACGCGCCGCCGGCCCCGGCACCGAACTCCTCGCGGACGGCTACTCCTGCCGCACCCAGCTCCAGCAGCTCGCCGGCCTCCGCAGCCGCCACCTGGCAGAAGTCCTCGCCGAAGGCCTCCGCGCCGCCCGCGAGAAAGCCGCGACCGACCCCAGGGCCAACAGCGCCGACTCCACCGACCCGTTCGACCCGTTGGACGCAGCCGATGACACCGAGGGAGCCGACGCAACCGAACGCCACCGGGGCGAGGGGGAGGGCTGAGAGCCCGTTCACGACTCTGATGCGCCTGTTGACGCCGGTGTGTGAAGGTGGACGGGAAGCATCCCCAGGGAAGTGAGGACGACGATGGCGGACAGTGCCAGGCGGATTGCGGACGAGCTGCGTGCGCGCATCGGTTCTGGTGAGCTGTCGCCCGGCGACCGGCTGCCCGGCGAGCCAGCGCTGGTCGGCGAGTACGGAGTGGCCAAGGAGACGGCACGTCGTGCGCTCACCCTGTTGGTGACCGAGGGTCTGGCGGTCCGCAAACGAGGGAGCGGGACCTATGTGAGGTCCTTCCGTCCTCTTCGGCGGGTGGCCAACAAGCGTCTGTCCCAGGCGGGTTGGGGCAACGGCAGGTCGATCTGGAGCGCTGACGTCGACGACCGCGAGCTGCGGGTGGCAGATGTCGAGGTCGCTGAGGTGCCCGCCCCGGAGAGGGTCTCGCGCGCGCTCGCGCTGAGCGAGGGGGACCCCGTCGTCGTGCGCAGCCGTCGGTACCTCGTCGACGGTGAGGCCGTTCAGACCGCGACGTCCTGGCTTCCGGCGGAGCTGGTTCGGGGCACGGCGATCACACGGCCGGACACCGGCTCCGGCGGAATCTACGCGAGGCTCGCCGAACTGGGCCTGGCCCCGGCCCGTTTCGCCGAGGAGCTGCGTGCGCGGATGCCGAGCCGGGCCGAGACCGAACTGCTTGCCCTTCCGGAGGCGACCCCGGTGGTGGAGATCCATCGCGTGGCGTTCACCGCGGACGACCTGGCCGTGGAGCTGAACGAGATGCTGCTGGACGCCGGCTCCTACGTTCTGGAGTACCACCTCGACAGTCAGTCCGAATAGGGACGGCACACCACCAGGTCAGAGGAGCCCCGGCCGTCGGTCGGGGCTCTTTTGGCCCCCGAAGAGGCCCAGTGCGAACGGCACTTGATTGATTTCCCTAGGGAACTGCGTTTCTCTGTTCCCGGGCCGTCGGCCACCGGCGCGGCGCATCTCCTCCCGCGCGGCCCGGCACCCGTGCGCAGAGAGCGAACACGTCCCGGATCAGGGCAGTTCCGGGCGCACTCACGGTCAACTCTCGGGAGGCTCCATGAAGTACGTGCTCCGGCCGACCGCCCGGCAGCAGCCGAGTCGGTGCGCGGCCCGCTTCGGTGCGGCGAACTCTCCCGATGCCGCGTGAGCGCGGCGGAGGAGATGGAGCGGGCGCGGCAGGCCGCGGCTCGCAGCCTGTCGGCTTCCAGGGAGGCAGTCGCCGCGCTGAGGGACCTGACGCGGTGCCCCGACGACCGTTGCAGCCGGCTCTGTTGTCGGGGCCGGGTTCCGGCGTCACCGTACGGCGATCGGCGGGCCGAGGCGTACGGACTGCGACGTTTCCGCTCCGAGGTGCTCGCCTGCCTGCCGGGCGATCAGCGCCTCGTTCCGCTGGGCAGCCGGTGCGCCGCCACTCCTCGTCTCGCGGTGCACTGGCTGAGGCACCGGGCAGAGCGAATCGCGGACCAACTCGACCCGCCGGAAGCCGAGTTGGCCCTTCGATGGCTGAAGGACCAGCGTGAGCACGAGCATTCGCTGTCCGCCCTGGTGCGAGGTGTCGGCTACACCTTCACCCTCTGCACCGAGGCTGCCCGTTATCTCCTCATGGCCACACCCGTGCACCTCCCCGAAGAGCAGCCGTGAGCCCGAAGAGGTGGACAGCGTGCTGCGACACGTCCTCCTGGCGGCGGCGAGGGCGCGAGGCGCGCCGCTGCGTCACAACGGCGGTGCGTCCGGCGGGAGTTCCGGTTGCGGCTGGTGGCGGACGGGGTCGCCCGTCGACTCGGCGCCGAGCCCGGAGGCCAGCGCAAGCACGGCGGCGTCCCGTCCCTGCCTGGTGATCGGGGCCGTCTCGACGGTTCGCAGGACGCTCATCCTGTACCGGTGCCGCAGCACGCTGTCGAGGACGACCGCCATGGTGAGCAGAAGAGCAAGCCCCAACAGCGCGAGTTGATGCGTCACTTGGCGAACTCCCGTCGAAGCGTCTCCTGCACCTGGTGCGCGACTTCCCGGGTGATCAGGCAACGGCGGCGGCGCCGTCGCAGCGAGGCGAGGCCCGAGCCGATGAGGAGCGTGTCGAGGTCGTCGAGCGCGGTGAACTCGGGAGTGAACAGCGTCTCGGCGGTGAGCGCGGGTGGAAGACGCAACAGACCGCTTTGAGCGAGGAGTTCGCGCAGTTCGACGAGGTCGATGCCGCAGCACCATTCGAGCACCAGATCGTCGTAACCATGGGTGTAGGTGTTGGCCCAACCGTGAGCCGAGGCAACCTTGTTGAGCAGGCAGCTGCGGCGCAGCATCCTGCTGAGCACCCAGTCGCGGTCAACCCGAATCTGAGTGCGGGAACCGGGCCAGTTGTTCCAGAGGTCCAGCGACTCCTCCTCGACCGGGAGCAGGGAGCCGTCGGAGTTCCAGAGCTGACGGATCTCCTCCCCCTCCTCGGTGCGCCGATCGGTGGGCAACCGCGGTTGCCAGCCGGTGTGTTGAGATCGCAGTTCGAGGCGTGCGCGCCGCGTGCGCGTACCCACGCGTTCGAGGATCACCGAGTTGCGGCCGAGGCGGGCGATGCGCAGCCCGGGGATGCCCTTCAATCCGCCGAAGGCACTCTCGTGTCGGGGGAGCAGCGCGGCGAGGACCGCGTTCGCCATCTGCGGCTGGAGGACGAGGGTCGGGCAGTTGGGCGCCGGACGCAGGCGGGTGATACCGAGGACTTTGCCGTCCAGTTGGCCGTCGCTCAACTCGTTGCCGAGAACGTTCGCCGCGTGCGCCTCCAGGGACCGCTGCTCGGCGTCGTACCCGTCGGGGACAGGTCGGTCGGTGGTGAGGAACCCCTGCGCTGCCCACTCTTCGCACCGCTCCCGCTTCCAGCCGGTGGCCGTCGCGCACACCTCGGCGGCACGAACGCTGCGGGACGGCGCGACGCCGGGAGCGTCTTCAACGGCGGGGATGATCAGGGGGAACCCCTGGCGCTGCCAGTCGAGAACCTTCTGGTAGCCCGTGCCCGTCGCCGATGCGTGAGCCTTGGCGGCTCGCCGGGAGTTGGATCCGGTCCGCTTGGACATAACGTCGCCTCTCTGCGCTGCCCGGCCCAGCGGTGGAGTACGTCGTGTGCGTCCAGCTGCTGTTCGATGTGCCACGCGGACTGCGGAGAGTCCTTCGCCTCATCCAGGGAGGGCCGGCTCCCGGACTGTGAGTGCGTGCCTTCGTGGAGACACGTCGAGAAGCTTAGCCCGGCGCGCGCCGGGCTCCAATTCGCCCCAAGCGGGGTGCACTTGAGCCGTGCCTCGCGGTCGGGGCGCCTCGGCGACCGCGCGCTGCCCCTTCGCCCGCGCGCCACCACGTCCCTCACGCCCGCACCGCTCGGGTGCCGGTGGGTGCTTCACGACACAGCCTCCCTGGTGTGCGGGACAGGGGTTCGGGCCGGTCGGTCGGGTCGGGTCGGTGGCGCGGGGAGTCACTGGGGAGG
>NZ_JAELVF020000001.1:2871489-2935232 GCF_018101125.2 Streptomyces tardus
CTGCGCCTCCTGGCGCTCAGCGAGTCGCCGATGAAACCGGCGGTGAGGAGTGCCAACGCGAGGATCAGCGGAGGCGCGCCGCCCTCCCAGGCGCTCGCGACGCCGAGCAGTGAGGCGCAGAGGCAGAGCAGCGCAGCGCCTCCGAGGAAGTGGAGGGGGCGGCGGCCACGGCGCTGGAGCAGGACCGACGCCTCGACGGGCCGCAGCAGACGGTAACTCCCGGGATGCGCTGCGACGGTGGCCGATTCCCAACCCTGTGGGAACTGCGGGGATTTGCTTTCCTCGGTCCAGCCGCGCAGATAGCGGCCGTCGCCCAACTCCAGGAGAGCGGGCGCGGAGTTGCCCTGTACGGCGGCTTCGAGCCGGCCGGACGGCGCCCAGTGCAGCAGCCCCTGCTGTCCCCGCAGCGCGGTGCCCAGGAGCTCGCCGTCCACCGGCCCGTCGAGGAACAAGCTGCGCTCTCCATCCGCGGCGGACAGTCGCAGCGACGGGACGAGCTGCGGAATGCGTGCGCCGACCAGCCGCTTGGACGGTCGTTTGCCCGATTTCTGGAAGTCGTACGACTCGTGCACGTCGATGTAGTGCGGTCTGTGCACGGCTGCGCTCCAGCCGGTGATCTGCACAGGGAGTTGTCTGGCCGCGCCCTCCCTGACCGCCGAGAGGGCGCGGCGTGTGGTGGCCACTCCCGTGTCCTCGATGACTGCGCGGTGGACGAACGGCCAGAGCGCGAAGGTGCCCACCAGATACGCCCCGGTGAGCAGTCCGGCTTCCGGTTCGGGTGCGGGGGCCCCGTCGACCGAGGCGAACGCCGACTCGACGGCGAGCGAGACGGCGATGCAGGCGGCGCTGAAGGCGAGAGTGGCGAACAGGCTGCGCCACAGGATCGGCCAGCGTCCCGAGAGGTGCAGATGGCGTACGGGGTGGGGTGCCGGCACGTACGGCCCGGCGAGCGTCGCGGCGAGGGAGGCGCGGTCTCCGTGCGCCCGCCAGGCGAAGCCGGCCAGCGTCACCGCGACGCAGGCGAGCAGGTCCCACCGCGGCGCGGGGGCCGACATTCGCAGCAGCAGGATCGCGATGGCTCCCAGGAGCCCCGTCCACACGAGTGCGTTGCCCGGCAGCCGCCGGGCGGTCTCGTCGCTCATTCTCCGCTCTCTTGCTGCTCTCTCGCTCGGGCGCTCGCCGGGGCAACGGCCATGCTAACCGGCTGCTGTCGGCCGCGGCTTCGGTGGACTCCCGTAGGCGCGGGCTGTTGCCCGGGCCCGGGCTTCGTGATGTGGGGGGGCCCGGACGCGGGCGGTTGCGTGAGGCGGGTCAGCCGAGTTCGGCCAGCTCCTGTGCGGTGCGGTGCGGGCCTGGACGGCGGTGACCATGCGCAGTTACGACCGCCAGTCGCGTTCCTCCTCGGATGTCAGCCAGTCGACGGGCGGAGCGTCCTCGTTCGTTGACATGCAACCGAGCTGGAGTCGCGGTGCGCGTCCGTCTTCCCTCCCGTTCCCTCCCGCGTGAGGCTTTTGGCTTCATTGGACGGGTGGGATGATCCCTTCGGGGTGCGGGCGCAGTGTTCCGGGCCCCGGGGGCGAAGGGGGAGCACGGTGCAGGCGCTGAGGAGCGTCGATCCGCAACGGATCGGTCCGTACAGGCTGTTGGCGCGGCTCGGCGAGGGCGGGATGGGAACGGTCTACCTCGCTCAGGGCGCCCGGGGGCAGCGGGTGGCGCTGAAGGCCATCCGCGCGGACGCGTCGCGGGAGGACGGTTTCCGGGCACGGTTCGTCCGGGAGATCGAACATGCGGGACGTGTCGAGTCGCGGTGGACGGCGCGGGTTCTCGATTCGGAGCCGGGTGCCGACGGGTGCGAGCCGTGGGTGGCCACGGAGTTCGTGCCCGGCCCCTCGTTGCAGGAACTCGTCGCGGGCCAGGGCCCGTTGCCCGTGCGCAGTGCCGCTGCTCTGGGTGCGGGGCTGGCGCGGGCGCTGGACGCGGTCCACGGGGCGGGGCTGGTGCACCGGGACCTCAAACCGTCGAACGTGATGATGGGCGTCGACGGCCCGCGACTGGTCGACTTCGGTGTCGCGCGGCTGGTGGACGCCTCCACCACCGGCGGCCTCACGCGTACGGGCGCCTCGGTCGGCTCGCCCGGCTACATGTCGCCCGAGCAGGTGCTCGGCAGGCATGTGACCGCCGCGACGGACGTGTTCTGCCTGGGCGGAGTGCTCGTCTTCGCGACCACCGGTCGGCTGCCCTTCCCGGTCGACGACACCGCCAACCAGTACGCGTTGATGTTCGCGGTGGTTCAGGATGATCCCGAACTGAGCGACGTACCGCAGGAGTTGCGCGCGCTGGTGACCGCCTGCCTGGCGAAGGACGCCGCCGAGCGCCCCGAAGTCGCGGCGCTCGTCACGGAATTGACGGAGCACGCCGGCAACGGGGGCGGAACGAGCGCGAATTCGGAGCCCTGGCTGCCCGCGAGGGCCCTGGTCGAGGTGGCGAGGATCGCGCAGTACGCGGTGACCCGGGGAGTCTGGCGCGCCGACGAGTCGGCCTCCGAAGGAGGCCCCGGAGGAGGCCCGGAAGGCGGCCCCGGAGGAGTCCCCGAGGACAGCCCGGCGAGCGGTGGGCCGGCCGGTGCGTCGGACGAAGGGCCCGTCGGCGTACGGGTCGGAGACTCGGTCGACGTCCCGCAGGGGCACCGGGGAGGTGCCCGCAGGCCCGGGCCGGACGACGGCCCGGCCGGTCCCGACGGTCCCGACGACCCGGCCGGTCCCGACGGGCCCGCCCCGACGGACTCCCGGGCGGCGGACGAGACCGTCGCACCGCAACCGCCCCCGCCCACCCGGGTGGTGACCGGCGCGCCCGCCCGTCCGTCGCAGTCGCCACCGCCTTCGCGGCAGCCCGTGTCGCACCGTCAGCGCCGACAGGACGCACCGCCCCCGCCAGCGTCACGTCCGCAGCCGGCCGCGCAGTCGCAGCCGGCCGCGCAGCAGCCTCCGCCGGCCGCGTCGGTGCCGGCGGACCACGTCGTACGGGCGGGGGCCCACTACGTTGCGCCGCCCACCGGCGTGCACCGGGCGGTGCCGTCCGGCTGGGGCGGGACGCGGCCGTCGGTGCGGTCGCCGCACGCCTGGGCCACCGCGCTGTACTGGGTGATCGGCCTCTACGCCGCGTTGAAGTGCGGGATCGTGCTCGCCTTCGCCGGCCACTCGAGCGAGATATCGCAGTGGAAGGAGAAGAACTGGGCCGACTGGGAGCAGATCGACACGGTGCTGGGCAGCGTCGGTCTGCTGATGGGCCTGGACTCGCTGATGCTCCTGGTCTTCTTCGCGCTGCTGGTCACCTGGTTCTGGCATGTGCGGAGCAACGCGGAGGCGTTCAGGCCGGGGGAGTGCCGCTATTCGACGGGTATGGCGGTCGGCGGCTGGTTCATTCCGCTCGCCTTCTGGGTGCTTCCGTACCAGATCGCCCGCGATGTCTGGCACGCCTCGCTGCGGTGGGGGCCCGATCACGAGGCGACGCTGCGCAGTTGGAGCGCCGGACACGAGTGGCAGGGCCAGGTGCTGCTGCGCTGGTGGTGGGTGATGTACGTGGTCAGCGGAGTCGCCGGGCTCGCTCTCTACGGGGTCGTCGCGGCGATGGAGGGTGCGCCGGACCGGGAGGCCAATCTCATCGACTTCGATCTGATGATCTCGATGGCCGACTGGGCGATCGTGCTCAACCTGCTCTGGCTTCCCCTGCTGATCCTGTCGATCGTGGTCGTTCGCCGGCTCACCGAGTTGCAGGGCCACCGGGCCTGGGAGCTGCGGGAGGGGCGGTGAGGCGCGGCCCTGCCGGCTGAGGCGGGTCCGCCGCGAGTGCGCGGGTCCGGCTGCACGGCCGCGCGGCGCACCCGAACCGGCGCCGCAGTTGCGAGCGCAGCCGGCTGATGCGAGAGCCGCCGCACGCAGCGAGAGCACCGGGGCGAGAAGCCGCGTCCATCAAAAGAACAAGCACGCTTGATTGTTTCTCCTCCGGCTGTCACTCTGGCCGGGCGTCCACCGAGGAGGAACCGACGTGCTGCGTATCGGCAACGCTTCCGGGTTCTACGGCGACCGCTTCGACGCGATGCGCGAGATGCTCGAAGGCGGCCCGCTCGATGTGCTGACCGGGGACTATCTGGCCGAGCTGACCATGCTCATCCTCGGCCGCGACCGGCTGAAGGATCCGGAGCGCGGATACGCGCGCACCTTCGTCCGGCAGTTGGAAGAGACGTTGGTGCTCGCCCGCGAGCGGGACGTCAAGCTGGTCACCAACGCCGGTGGGCTCAACCCGGCCGGTCTCGTCGAGGCGGTCCGCGCGCTTGCCGAGCGCCTCGGGGTGCCGGTCCGCATCGCCCAAGTCGAGGGTGACGATCTGGTCCAACGAGGTTGGGGCAAAGGCGTGTTGACCGCCAACGCCTACCTCGGCGGCGCCGGAGTGACCGCCGCGCTGCGGGCGGGCGCCGACATCGTCGTGACCGGCCGGATCACCGACGCCGCCATGGTGACGGGCGCGGCGGCGGCCCATCACGGCTGGGAGCTTGGCGACTGGGACGAGCTGGCCGGGGCAACCGTCGCCGGCCACGTGCTGGAGTGCGGCACCCAGGCCACCGGCGGCAACTACGCGTTCTTCACCGACCTGGACAGCGCCGAGAGGCCGCTCGCGGCGCGCCGGCTCGGCTTCCCGCTCGCCGAGATCCACGCGGACGGCAGCAGCGTCATCACCAAGCATCCGGGCACCGGCGGCGCCGTCACCACCGGCACGGTCACCGCCCAACTCCTCTACGAGACCGGGCCCGTTCGCTATCTCGGCCCCGATGTCACCACCCGGCTGGATACCGTGCGCCTCAGCGAGGACGGGCCCGACCGGGTCCGTGTCGACGGGGTGCGCGGCGAGCCGCCGCCGCCGACGCTCAAGGTCGGCCTCACCGCGCTCGGCGGCCACCGCAACGAGGTGACCTTCGTGCTGACCGGCCTGGACATCGAGGAGAAGGCGGCCTGGCTGAAATCGCAGGTGGCCGCCGAGTTGCGCGGGCGGGAGCCGGCCGAGCTGCGCTGGACCCTGGCGCGTACGGACCACCGCGACGCCGCGGTGCAGGAGGAGGCCGCGGCGCTGCTGCGGCTGGTGGTGCGGGACGCCGATGCGGAGCGGGTCGGCCGTGCGGTCAGCGGTGCGGCGATCGAGCTTGCGCTCGGCAGTGTGCCGGGCTTCCACGTCACCGCGCCGCCGGGCCGGGCGAGCCCGTACGGGGTGTTCCGCAGCGCACAGGTGCCGGTCGAGGAGGTGCCGCACACGGTCGTGCTCCCGGACGGGACGCGGCAGTCGGCGCCGCTGCCGCCCGTCACCGGCGAACCGCGTGAGGTGCCCGTTGCGGCGCTGCCGGCGCCGCTGCCGGACAGTCCCTGCCGTCGGGCGCCGCTCGGCCGGGTCGTCGGCGCGCGCTCCGGCGACAAGGGCGGGGACGCCAACGTCGGCCTCTGGGCGCGCGACGACGCCGGCTGGCGTTGGCTCGCAAACACTCTGACGGTCGAGCGGCTGCGTCAACTCCTGCCGGAGACGGCGGAGTTGGAGGTCGTACGCCATGTACTGCCCAATCTGCGCGCGCTGAACTTCACCGTCGCGGGGCTGCTGGGGGAGGGCGTCGCCGCACAGGCCCGCTTCGACCCGCAGGCCAAAGCCCTCGGCGAATGGCTGCGCGCCCGTGAACTGGACATCCCGGAGGTGCTGTTGTGACCGTGCTGGCATCCGCGCTGGACCCGGCCGACCCGGAGTACGGCGCCCACCGCGAGACCATGCTCGTACGCCTCGCCGAGCTGGACGCCGAGCACGCCAAGGCGCTGGCGGGCGGCGGCGAGAAGTACGTCAAGCGCCACCGGGAGCGCGGCAAGCTGCCGGTCCGGGAGCGCATCGAGCTGCTGCTCGACCCCGACACCCCCTTCCTGGAACTGTCGCCGCTGGCCGGTTGGGGCAGCGACTACACCGTCGGCGCCTCGCTGGTCACCGGTATCGGGGTGGTGGAGGGTGTCGAATGCCTGATCACTGCCAACGACCCGACGGTGCGCGGCGGCGCCAGCAACCCGTGGACGCTGAAGAAGGCGCTGCGGGCGAACGAGATCGCGCACGCCAACCGGTTGCCGTGCATCAGCCTCGTCGAGTCCGGTGGCGCCGATCTGCCCAGCCAGAAGGAGATCTTCATCCCTGGCGGCGCGCTCTTCCGGGACCTCACCCGACTCTCCGCCGCCGGCATCCCCACCGTCGCCGTCGTCTTCGGCAACTCCACCGCCGGCGGCGCGTACATCCCGGGGATGTCCGACCACGTGATCATGGTCAAGGAGCGTTCCAAGGTCTTCCTCGGGGGCCCGCCGCTGGTGCGGATGGCGACCGGCGAGGAGGCCGACGACGAGGAGCTGGGCGGCGCCGACATGCACGCCCGCACCTCGGGGCTGGCCGACCACTTCGCGCAGGACGAGCCGGACGCCCTGCACCGCGCCCGGCGCGTCGTCGCACGCCTCAACTGGCGCAAGGCGCACCACGATCCGCCCGTCGCCGAGCCGCCGAAGCACGACGAGGAGGAGCTGCTCGGCATCGTGCCCGGCGATCTCCGTACGCCCTTCGACCCGCGCGAGGTGATCGCGCGGATCGTGGACGGCTCGGACTTCGACGAGTTCAAGGCGAGGTACGGCTCGTCCCTGGTCACCGGGTGGGCGCAGCTGCACGGCTACCCGATCGGCATCCTCGCCAACGCCCGCGGGGTGCTCTTCAGCGAGGAGTCGCAGAAGGCCACCCAGTTCATCCAACTGGCCAACCAGCGCGACATTCCGCTGCTCTTCCTGCACAACACCACCGGCTACATGGTCGGCACCGAGTACGAGCAGGGCGGCATCGTCAAACACGGTTCGATGATGATCAACGCCGTCTCCAACTCCCGGGTACCGCACCTGTCCGTGCTGATGGGCGCCTCCTACGGCGCGGGCCACTACGGCATGTGCGGTCGGGCCTACGACCCCCGCTTCCTCTTCGCCTGGCCGAGCGCCAAGTCCGCGGTGATGGGCCCCCAGCAGCTTGCCGGAGTGCTGTCGATCGTGATGCGCGAGTCGGCCGCGGCCAAGGGACAGCCGTACGACGAGGAGGCCGACGCGGGGCTGCGCGCGATGGTCGAGCAGCAGATCGAGTCCGAGTCGCTGCCGCACTTCCTCTCCGGCCGGCTCTACGACGACGGGGTCATCGACCCGCGCGACACCAGGACCGTTCTCGGTATCTGCCTCTCCGCGATCCACACCACCGAAGTACGCGGTGTGCGGGGCGGTTTCGGCGTCTTCCGGATGTGAGGGGCAGCAGCAGTGAGCACATCTTCGATCCAGTGCCTCCTCGTCGCCAACCGCGGCGAGATCGCCCGGCGGGTCTTCCGCACCTGCCGTGAGCTGGGCATCGCCACCGTCGCTGTGCACTCAGACGCCGACGCCCGGGCCGCGCACACTCTGGAGGCCGACGCCGCCGTGCGGCTGGCCGGGGACGCCCCCGCCGACACGTACCTGCGCGGCGACCTGCTGGTGCGGGCGGCGCTGACGGCCGGAGCCGACGCCGTGCACCCCGGCTACGGCTTCCTCTCCGAGAGCGCCGACTTCGCCGAACAGGTGCGGGAGGCAGGGCTGTTGTGGGTCGGCCCGCCGCCGTCGGCGATCCGGGCGATGGCCGTCAAGACCCGTGCCAAGGAGCTGATGCGCACCGCCGACGTACCGCTGCTGGAACCGCTGGACCCGGCCGCCGTCACCGAGCGGGACTTTCCGCTGCTGGTGAAGGCGGCGGCCGGCGGCGGTGGTCGCGGGATGCGCGCGGTGTACGAACCTCCCGCTCTGGACGGCGAGTTGAGGGCCGCCGCGCAGGAGGCGGCGGCGGCGTTCGGAGACGGCGAGATCTTCCTGGAGCCGCTGGTCGAGCGCGGACGTCACGTCGAGGTGCAGATCCTCGCCGACGCGCACGGCACCGTCTGGGCGCTGGGCACCCGGGACTGCTCGGTGCAGCGCAGGCATCAGAAGGTCGTCGAGGAGGCGCCCGCCCCCGGGCTGGAGCCGGAGCTGCGCGAGCAGTTGCACGCCGCCGCCGTACGGGCCGCCCGGGCGGTCGGGTACACCGGAGCCGGCACCGTGGAGTTCCTGCTCGCGCCGGACGGACGGCCGTACTTCCTGGAGATGAACACCCGCCTCCAGGTGGAGCACCCGGTCACCGAGGCGGTCCACGACGTCGACCTGGTCGCCCTCCAACTCGCCGTCGCGGAGGGGCAGTCGCTGCCCGCGCAACCGCCACCGCCCACCGGTCACGCCGTGGAAGCACGGCTCTACGCCGAGGACCCGGCCCGTGACTGGCAGCCGGGCGTGGGCACGGTGCACCGCTTCGAACTGCCCCGACTGCCGGGACTGCGGGTGGACTCGGCGGTGGTCGACGGCGACACCGTGACCCCGTACTACGACCCGATGCTCGCCAAGGTGATCGCCTTCGCGCCGACCCGGGAGGCCGCGGTGCGCAAGCTGGCGGGTGCGCTGGTCGCGGCCCGGGTCCACGGGACCGTCACCAACCGGGAGTTGCTCGTCGCGACGCTGCGACACCCGGAGTTCCTCGCCGGAGCACCGGACACCGGCTTCTACGACCGCCATCTCACGGCGCTGCTCCGCGCTCCGGGTGAGCGCGCAGCACACGGCGAAGTCGGCGCGGAGACCGCCGCGTTGGCGCTGGCGGTGGCGGACGCACAGGGCCGTTCCCGCTTCGGCACCGCTGTCCCGGCCGGTGCCGGTGCCGGTGCCGGTGCGGTGGCGGGCATGGGTTGCGGCTGGCGCAATGTGCGGGCGCAGCCGCAGCGGCGCACCTACCGGCTCCGCCCGGACGGCGAGGAGTTCGCGGTCGACTACCGGCTGGGCCGGGACGGGCTGCGGGCGCCGGGCCACCCGGGCACGGCGCTGCTGCACGCCGACCGCGACCGGGTCGACCTCGAACTGGGCGGCGTACGGCGACAGTTCACCATCGCCCGGTACGCGGACGGCAGCCGCTGCGTGGACAGCGCACTCGGCTCCTGGACGTTCACCGAGGTCTCCCGTTTCCCCGACGCCGGTGTCCGCACCGAACCGGGTTCGCTGCTGGCGCCGATGCCCGGCACGGTCACCCGGATCGCCGACGGACTCGCCGTGGGTGGGCCGGTGGAGGCGGGCCGACCGCTGCTGTGGCTGGAGGCGATGAAGATGGAGCATCTCGTCGCGGCCCCCGCCACGGGGTCGCTCACCGCGCTGAACGTCGCCGTCGGGGACCAGGTCGAGGTGGGCGCCCTCCTGGCAGTGGTCGGCCCGCCGGCCGGAGCCGACGCCCCCGCACACGACACCCCGGCCCCCGCCGTCCCGGACCGCGCACGCTCCGACCGCGCACGCTCCGACCGCGCGCCCGGCGAGGTGCCGCCCGCGCAGTCACCGCGCCCCTGACCCGTACCGCCCGGTCCACCTTCCGCCCCGTGCAACCGAGGAGAACCGACGCTGATGGCCACAACTCCCGTATCCGCACACCCACTTCTGGAGACCGACGAGCAGCGCGCACTGCGCGCCGCGGTCGCCGCACTCGGCAACCGCTACGGGCGCGACTACTTCGAGCGCGTCACCCGCGAGGGCGAGCACACCGACGAGCTCTGGAGCGAGGCCGGCGCGCTCGGCTACCTCGGTGTCAATCTGCCCGAGCAGTACGGCGGGGGCGGCCGTGGCATGGTCGAACTCTCGCTCGTACTGGAGGAGTTGGGCGCCGCGGGCTGTCCGCTGTTGATGCTGATCGTCTCCCCGGCGATCTGCGGCACGGTGATCGCCCGCTTCGGTACCGACGAGCAGCGCGAGCGCTGGCTGCCGGGACTGGCCGACGGCAGCCGCAAGATGGCGTTCGGCATCACCGAGCCGGACGCCGGCTCCAACGCGCACCGCATCACCACCACCGCCCGCCGCGACCCGGGCACCGGCGAGTGGCTGCTCACCGGCCGCAAGGTCTTCGTCTCCGGTGTCGACATCGCCGACGCCACCCTGATCGTCGGCCGCACCGAGGACGCCAGGACCGGCAAGCTGAAGGCCTGCCTGTTCGTGGTGGACCGCGACACCCCCGGCTTCCAGTACCGCCACATCCCGATGGAACTCGCGGCCCCCGAGAAGCAGTTCGAGCTGGTGATGGACGAAGTCCGGCTGCCCGCCGACGCGTTGGTGGGCGACAAGGACGCCGGGCTGCTCCAGCTCTTCGCCGGGCTCAACCCCGAGCGCATCATGACCGCCGCCTTCGCGCTCGGCATGGGCCGCTACGCGCTCGGCAGAGCGGTGGAGTACGCACGGGTCCGCACTGTGTGGAAGGAGCCGATCGGCGCCCACCAGGCCGTCGCCCACCCGCTCGCCCAGGCCCACATCGAGCTGGAGAGCGCCGGGTTGCTGACGCTCAAGGCGGCTCTGCTCTACGACGCGGGCGACGACGCGGGCGCCGGCGAGGCGGCCAACATGGCCAAGTACGCCGCCGCCGAGGCCAACGTGAACGCCGTCGACCGGGCAGTGCACACTCTCGGCGGCAACGGCCTCGCCACGGAGTACGGCCTGGCCACGCTCCTCAACGCCGCCAGGGTCGCCCGGATCGCACCGGTCAGCCGCGAGATGATCCTCAACCACGTGTCGCACCAGAGCCTGGGCCTGCCCAAGTCCTACTGACCGCCGCCCGTCCAGCCACCCGGACCGCTCATCCGCACCGGCCGCCGTGCCCCGCTCCACTGCCTGCCCCGCGCGATGCGCCCGGCCCCGTCAACCGCCCCCGAACGAAACGGAGTTGGCCCCCGTCATGCCCGCCCTCGTCCACCGCGCGGACGCGCGCGGTATCCGCACTCTGACGCTGGACTCGCCGAAGAACCGCAACGCGCTCTCCCGCGACCTGATGGAGCAGCTGCACTCCGCGCTGGCGGAGGCGGCCGGCTCCGAGGACGTACGGGCCGTCGTCCTCAGCCACACCGGCAACACCTTCTGCGCGGGTGCCGACCTCACCGACCCCACCTCCACCCCCGAGGCGCTGGTACGGCTGCTGCGGACCATCGTCGAGCTGCCCAAGCCGGTCATCGCCCGGGTCGACGGCCACGCCCGCGGCGGCGGCCTCGGGCTGATCGGCGCCTGCGACATCGCCGTCGGCTCCGTCGCCTCCCGCTTCGCCTTCGGCGAGGTGCGCCTCGGCGTCGCGCCCGCCGTCATCTCGCTCACCCTGCTGCCCCGGCTCGATCCCAGGGCGGCGGCACGCTACTACCTCACCGGGGAGGTGTTCGACGTCGCGGAGGCCCACCGCATCGGTCTGCTCAGCGATGTGCACGCCGAGGTCGACACCCTGCTCGAAGGCGTCACCGGCGCGCTGCGCCGCTGCGCGCCGCAAGCGCTGGCGGAGGCGAAACGCCTGGTCACCGCAGAGGTGCTGGCCGCCTTCGACCGCGATGCGGATAGTCTCGTCGCACTGTCCTCGCGGCTCTTCGCCTCCGACGAGGCCCGCGAGGGCATGACGGCCTTCCTCGAACGACGGGACCCACCATGGGCGCGGTGACACCTCCCAAACAGGACCGCAGCCGCCTCACCCGGCAGCGGCTGCTGGAGTCCGCCGTGACCTGCCTGGCCGAGCGCGGCTGGTCGGGCAGCACGGTGAGCGTGGTCGCCGAGCACGCCGGAGTCTCCCGCGGAGCCGCCCAGCACCACTTCCCCACCCGGGAGGACCTCTTCACCGGTGCGGTGGAGTATGTGGCCGAGCAACGCTCGCTCGTGCTGCGGGAGTTGCCGCGTCCCGCCTCCGTCGCGGAGGCCGTCGAGGCGATCGTCGGACTCTTCACCGGACCGCTGTTCCGCGCCGCCCTCCATCTGTGGGTCGCGGCTTCGCACGAGCCCCAACTCGGCCCGAGGGTCACCGATCTGGAGGCCCGCATCGGCCGGGAGACCCACCGGATGGCCGTCGCCCTGCTCGACGCGGACGAGAGCGTGCCCGGTGTACGGGAGTCCGTGCAGGGCCTGTTGGACATGGCGCGCGGGCTCGGCCTGGCCAATCTCCTCACCGACGACTCCACCCGCCGCGCACGCGTCGTCGACCAGTGGGCCGTACTGCTGGAGGAGGCCGTGCGCAGGCCGGGTGGTCGCAGGCCGGGTGGTCGGGGGCAGCCCGCCCCGGAAACCCGCGACGCCCGCCGCCGGACCGGGAAGAGGTCCTGACGACGGGCGCCACGCGTGTGCGCCGCTCGGCGGCTCAGCGGACCAGCTCGTCGTACCCGCCGATGGTGCGCGGGGATCGAGTGCCGGGACCGACGTAGCGGGCGGCGGGGCGCACCAGCCGGCCGGTGCGCTTCTGCTCCAGGATGTGTGCCGACCAGCCCGCGGTGCGCGCGCAGGAGAACATCGAGGTGAACATCTGCGCCGGGACCTCGGCGAAGTCCAGCACGATCGCCGCCCAGAACTCCACGTTCGTCGCCAGCACCCGGTCCGGACGCCGTGCCTGCAACTCGGAGAGCGCGGCCTGCTCCAGCGCCGCCGCGACCTCGTAGCGCGGTGCGCCCAGCTCCTTGGCGGTACGCCGCAGCACCCGGGCCCGCGGGTCCTCCGCACGGTAGACGCGGTGGCCGAAGCCCATCAGCCGCTCGCCCCGGTCGAGCTGCTGTTTGACGTACGCCTCGGCGTCGCCGGTGCGCTCGATCTCCTCGATCATGCCCAGCACCCGGGAGGGCGCGCCGCCGTGCAGCGGCCCGGACATCGCGCCCACCGCGCCCGAGAGCGCCGCGGCCACGTCCGCGCCCGTGGAGGCGATCACCCGGCCGGTGAAGGTGGAGGCGTTCATCCCGTGCTCGGCCGCCGAGGTCCAGTAGGCGTCGACCGCCGCCACGTGCCGGGGGTCCGGCTCCCCGCGCCAGCGCCTCATGAAGCGCTCGACCACGGTGTCCGCCTTGTCGATCTCGCGCTGCGGCACCATCGGCCGGCCGGCTCCGCGCGCCGACTGCGCGACATAGCTCAGCGCCATCACCGCGGCCCTGGCCAGATCGTCCCTGGCCTGTTCGGCGTCGATGTCCAGCAGGGGCCGCAGACCCCACACCGGGGCGAGCATGGCCAGCGCCGACTGCACGTCGACCCGTACATCGCCGGAGTGCACCGGGATCGGGAACGGCTCGGCGGGCGGCAGTCCCGGGTCGAAGCTCCCGTCCACCAGCAGGCCCCACACATTGCCGAAGGAGACGTGCCCGACCAGGTCCTCGATGTCGACGCCCCGGTAGCGGAGCGCGCCGCCCTCCTTGTCCGGTTCGGCGATCTCCGTCTCGAACGCGACGACTCCTTCGAGCCCGGGTACGAAGTCGGACATCAGGCAGCTCCTTGTGACGGCGGTTCCCACGGCCGGCGCGGAAACGGGCTTATGGGTCGAGCGGCGATCGGACGCGAGGCACCACGGGTACTCGGTTCTGCGGACTGGCTCCTTCGGTCGGTTCCGGCCGGCCCGGGTCTCTCGGCGTCGGCGGGAGCGCGCACGACGTTGCGTGCTGTACGACTCCCACAGCTCTCGTGTCCGTGATTTTGGCGCCTTCGTCACATGCGGGGAAGCGTGAGAAGCGGCACAGTACGGGGTTCTTCGACGGCTGGTGTACGGCGGCGGAAGAGTGGGCAGACTCAGCGTCCGCCAGCTCCGGCGATGCTGCAAGATATGCCCGTGCCTCCTCGTGACGTGAACCCCGCCGACCCCGCCGCAAGCCCCGCCGACGGCTCCGCCGTCCGGCCCGCAGCCGCCTCCGCCGTCGAGGACCCCGACCGGGACGCCTCCGCCGTCGCCGCCCGTCGGGCGCTCGACCCGGCCGCCATGCGTGCCCGCTACCGTGCGGCCGGACTCGCCGAGGCCGACCTCGACGAGGATCCGATCGAGCAGTTCGGCCGCTGGTTCGGACAGGCCGCCGAAAGCGGTCTGCACGAGGCGAACGCCATGGTGCTCTCCACCGCCGACGAGCAGGGCCGCCCCAGCTCCCGCACGGTGCTGCTCAAGCAGTACGGCGGCGACGGCTTCGTCTTCTTCACCAACTACGGCTCCCGCAAGGGCCGTGAGCTGGCCGCGAACCCGTACGTCTCACTGCTCTTCCCGTGGCACCCGGTGGCACGCCAGGTGATCGTCGAGGGCCGCGCCGAACGCGTCGGCCGAGCGGAGACCACCGCCTACTTCCGCACCAGGCCGCACGGGTCACAGCTCGGCTGCTGGGCGAGCGAACAGTCCTCCACCGTGGCCTCGCGGCAGCAACTGGACGAGCTGTACGCGGAGTTGGCCGCCCGCTACCCGGAGGGCGAGGACGTGCCGGTGCCTCCGCAGTGGGGCGGAGTACGGGTCGTGCCGCACGCGGTGGAGTTCTGGCAGGGCCGGGAGAACCGGCTGCACGACCGGCTGCGCTACCGGCGCACCGCGGGCGGATGGAACGTCGAGCGCCTGTGCCCATGAGCCCGGGCCTGAGCCCGGCCGCCCTGCGGACGCGTACGGGCCGTGCGGCGCTGCGGAGGCGTACGGGCCGTGCGGCGCCGCCCCGGGCCGGCGCTTCCCGGCCGTACCGGCGGGTACCGCACCCGCTTCTGACTTGTGGCGCGCGCGGCGCAACCTCGCCGACCCCGCCGACGTCTACCGGTCCGTCGGACGGCCTCGTGGCCGCGGCCGGGTGACCAGGACTCTCGGGTGACCAGGAACACCGGTACCGGGTGTCGACGGTGAAGGGCGGGGGAGCGGGCGCGCGGAGCGCTGCCGGCGAGACAGTGACGACCAGGCCCGAGCAGACCCAGCAGACCGACCGCGGTCGCGGGCCCGAGCACGCCCGCCCCCGGCCGTCCGCCGACGAGCACCAACCCGAAGGCGGCCGGCCCCCCGGCCGCGGCCGGGAGGCGGACGTCGAGCGGGAGGCGGACGTCGAGCGGGAGTTCGCGCGTCGGGTGAGCGCCGGGCGCCGGCGCATCGAGCTGGTGCTGCTCGTGCTCGCCGTCGCCCTCGCGGCCGGCGGCCACGCCGGTGCCGGCCTCGCGCTGGAGGGCCGGCTGCCGTCCGGGTACCTCCCGTACGTCCTCGGCCTCTCGACGCTCGTGTTCCTCGCCCACCTCGCGGTGCGGCGTTTCGCCCGGTACGCCGATCCGCTGCTGCTGCCGCTGGCAGCCCTGCTCAGCGGGCTCGGGCTGCTGTTGCTCTCCCGGCTCGACCACTCCTACGTGCGCGAGTACGGCGGCGAAGAGGTCGCCGCCGGCCAGGCGCTCTGGTCGGCTGTCGGTGCTGTGGGGCTCGTACTGCTGCTCGCGGTCGTCCGCCACCACCGGGTGCTCCAGCGCTACCCCTACCTCGGGATGTCGGTGGCGCTGGTGCTGCTGATGGCGCCGGCCTTCTTCTCCGGCGACCGGTACGGCGCCAAGCGCTGGATCTTCGTGGGTCCGCTCTCCCTCCAGCCGGGCGAGTTCGTGAAGATCATGATCGTGATCTTCTTCGCCGCGTACCTCACGGCGAACCGCGACGCTCTCGCCCTCGCCGGCCACCGGGCGTTCGGCGTGACGCTGCCGCGCGGGCGCAACGCCGGCCCGGTCGTGGTGGTGTGGGTGCTCAGCCTGCTGGTCCTGGTCTTCGAACGCGATCTGGGCACCTCGCTGATCTTCTTCGGCGTCTTCGTCGCGATGCTCTACATGGCGACGCACCGCACCAGCTGGGTGCTCTTCGGAGTGGCGATGGCGGCGGTCGGCGCCTTCGTCGTCGGTTCGTTGGAGCCGCACGTCAAGGGCCGGGTGACGGCCTGGCTCAACCCGCTGGCGATATACCTGCCGCCGGACGAGCGGCCCGCCGGGATCGTCTCCGACCAGCCCGCACAGGCCCTGTTCAGCTTCGCCACCGGCGGACTGACCGGCACCGGCCTCGGCGAGGGGCAGCCGTGGCTGATCAGGTTCGCCGGGCGCAGCGACTTCATCCTCACCACCGTGGGTGAGGAGTTGGGGCTGCTCGGTGTGACGCTGGTGCTGCTGCTGTACGCGCTGCTGGTCGAGCGCGGGCTGCGTACGGCCCTGGTGGCGAGGGACCCGTTCGGCAAGCTGCTTGCCTTCGGGCTCTCGGTGACCCTGGCCCTCCAGGTCTTCGTGGTGGTGGGAGGGGTGACCGGGCTGGTGCCGCTGACCGGCAAGGCACTGCCCTTCCTTGCGCAGGGAGGATCCTCCGCGGTCGCCAACTGGCTGCTGGTGGCGCTGCTGATCAGGGTCAGCAACAGTGCCGCGGAAGCCGCACTGCGCCGCCCCGGAACGAGCAGGGCCGGACCGGATGCGGCGGAAACGCGTGGTACCGAAAAGGGCTGAAAACCGAGGGACTGCACGAGGGCAGCAGACGACCCGCGGGCCACTCCCCGCGCTCCGGACGGATCCGGGCTGCGGGGGCCGGTCGGACCTGCCGACGGCACCGCGGGTCGGGTGACTGCTCTGAATTGGCCGGAAGGGGCTCCGACCTGCGCTGTGCGCGACTTCGGCCCCTAGGCCGCAGCCACCTCACGCGTCCGGTTCTTCATCACTCCGGAACCACCTCCCTTCTCGTGTACCCATCACGCTAGACCCGTGAAATCCCGCCCGGCAACAGGATTTCGGGGGTGCAACAATTTGGTCGAAGGCGATGTGTCCTGAGTCACTTTCGCGTTGAATGATCGAGTGCGTGAAGGACGGTCGCAGTCCACGGGGAGAGGCGCACGGTGCGTACCGGCCGTACGACGACGTACGGCCACTTCGAGCGGGGGTGCCAGCCATGGCTGCTCAATCAGATATGTCCGAGACCCAGTCGGGTCCGGCCGGCAAACGGGCGCGCCAGGGCCGCGGCGGACGAGCCCGGGCACGCAGCCGCGCGGAGGCCGGTGAGCTCCCCACCGAGGGCGAGTACACGGCCGGTGACGAGCGCGAGCAGGAGGAGCACGCCAAAGGGGCGGTGCTGCTCGCCGCCCTGCTGGACGGCATGGACGCCGCGCTCTGCGCCTTCGACGCCGAAGGCAACGTCACCCACTGGAACCGCGAGGCCGAGCGCATTCTCGGCTGGACCCCCGAAGAGGCCGTCGGGCGGTGCGGGCTCGGCGGCTGGGCGGTGCTCGGCGCCGACGCCGACGAGGTGGAGTCGCGGCTGCTGTCGGCGATGCACTCCCCGGACCGGCAGGTGCACGAGTTCGCACTGGTCACCAAGGGCGGCGGCCGAGTCCTGGTGCGTACCCAGTCGGCCGGTGTGCGGGACTCGGACGGCGTCCCCGCCGGCGTGTACTGCGCCTTCAGCGAGGTGCACACCCAGATCGACCTGGAGCGCACCCTCGCGCTCAGCGAGGTTCTGCTGGACGACGCGCCCTGGGGCGTGGTGGTCCTGGACGTCGACCTGCGTCCGGCGGTGGTCAACCTGCGGGCCGTGCGGTCGCTGCGGATGAGCCGTTCGGCACTGCTGGGCCGTCCGCTCGGCGAGGTGCTGCGCGCGGGCGCCGAGGAGCTGGAAGCGGCGATCGAGCACGTGATGGCGGACGGGCCGAGCGCCGAACTCGCCGATATGTGGGTCACGTTGCGGACGGCCGCCGGCGAGTCGGGTTCCGGCGGCGCACCGCACTCCCGTCGCTGCTGGCGCAGCGGCTTCCTGCGCCTGGGCTCGCCGCTGGCCGAGCAGCCGGTGCCGCTCGGTGTCGCGTGGATCTTCCAGGACGTCACCGAGAGCAAGCTCGCCGAGCAGCGCGCGTCCCGGTCCCGTTTCCGCGACGCCCAGCTCCAGCGGTCCGCCAGGGCAGCGGCGGAGTGCGAGGACCCGCGCGAGGCAGCCGCGCTCCAACTGGACTTCGCACTCGCCGGCTTCGCCGACCACGCCTTCGTGGACCTGTCCTCCGGCCGCCGGCTGATCCGCGCCGCGCAGAGCCCCGCGCCCGGGGGCGGGCACACCGCTCCGGTGGCCGCGGGCGCGGTCCCCGCCCCCTACGACGACCGCCATCCGGCGTCGCAGTGCCTGGAACGGCGCGGCACCGTGCGCACCAGCGTCGGCGGTGCCGAGGTCGAGGGCTGGGCACAGCACCGTTCCTGGCCCGCCGACGCGGTGCACGGAATGTGCGTTCTGCTCCGCAGCCGGGGCCGGGACCACGGGGTGGTGACGTTTCTGCGCGGAGCTTCGCGCCGGCCGTTCGACCGGCTCGACGCACAGCACGCCGAGGACGTCGCGATCCGGATGGCGGCAGCGCTCGACCTCGCCGCCGCGCTCGACCGGGCGAGGGCGGCCGAGGAGCGCGACCTCTGCTGACCGCGCCCGCGCCCGCGGTGGCGCCCGCGCCCGCGCCCGCGGTGGAGGCCGGGCGGCGTCCGGGCGGCGCGTGCGGGCTGCGCGGCTCTGCGCGGTGCGACTGGACGGCGGCTGCCGGGTCGGCCGATCGCCTTGCGGTGCGCGGGAGTTGAGGCGCGGCGCCGCTGCTGTCAGCGGTCCGGCCGGGGTCAGCGGTAGAAGATGCGGCCCGCGTGCTCGGTCATGACCTTCTCGTTCCACTCGGTACCGCCGTCGACGTTGCCCGAGCGCAGCAGTGGGGGCGGCGTGCCCCGACGGGCGAGCTCGGCGGCGGCGGAGGCGACCGTCGCCTGGAGCAGCGCGCTGAAGACGATCGTGGACGCCGGAGCGAACGGCGCCGGGATTCCGGGTGCGGTGAGCGTCGCGTCACCGACCGGAACGTGGCAGTCCAGCACGAGGTCGCAGTGGTCGGACATGAAGGTGCCGGAGTGGTGGCGCGAGCCGGTGTCCGCGTACGCGCGCGAGGTGACACCGATGACGCGCAGCCCGCGGGCACGTGCGTGCTGGGCCATCTCCACCGGCAGCGCGTTGCGCCCGGACAGCGAGATGATCACCAGCAGATCGCCCTCCCGGGCGGGGCTGGCGTCGAGCACGGTGGTGGCGAGGCCGTCCACCCGCTCCAGCGCGCTGCCGAGAGTGGCGGGTACGACGTCCACGCCGACGGCCCCGGGGACGGCCAGCAGGTTGATCACCGCGAGGCCGCCCGCGCGGTAGACGACGTCCTGGGCCGCGAGCGCCGAGTGGCCGGCGCCGTAGGCGAAGACGCGGTTCTCCGCGGCGATGGTGTCCGCGAGGAGGGCGCCGGCGGCGGAGATCCGCTCGGCCTCCGCATCGCGCACCCGGGTCAGCAGTTCGATGGCCTGGTCGAAGAACCGCTCCGGCAGCTCGTGCTCGCTCATGCGCCGACATTAGTGGTCTGGACCACAGTGGAACAAGGGCGGGAACGGCCGGGAGGGCGGCGGAGATCCGCTCGGCCTCCGCATCGCGCACCC
The DNA here is from genome assembly GCF_018101125.2 of Streptomyces tardus. Taxonomy (GTDB): domain Bacteria; phylum Actinomycetota; class Actinomycetes; order Streptomycetales; family Streptomycetaceae; genus Streptomyces; species Streptomyces tardus. The sequence goes on from NZ_JAELVF020000001.1 coordinate 2,890,815, forward strand.
GGGTCAGCAGTTCGATGGCCTGGTCGAAGAACCGCTCCGGCAGCTCGTGCTCGCTCATGCGCCGACATTAGTGGTCTGGACCACAGTGGAACAAGGGCGGGAACGGCCGGGAGGGCGATCTGCTGGTGATCATCTCGCTGTCCGGGCGCAACGCGCTGCCGGTGGAGATGGCCCAGCACTCACGTGCCCGCGGGCACGTGAGTGCTGGGCCATCTCCACCGGCAGCGCGTTGCGCCCGGACAGCGAGATGATCACCAGCAGATCGCCCTCCCGGCCGTTCCCGCCCTTGTTCCACTGTGGTCCAGACCACTAATGTCGGCGCATGAGCGAGCACGAGCTGCCGGAGCGGTTCTTCGACCAGGCCATCGAACTGCTGACCCGGGTGCGCGATGCGGAGGCCTTGCGGGAGCGCTCGACCGCCTCGCTCATCACGTGCTCCCAGCGGCACGCCTCGGCGTGGACCTGCTCCCACTCCAGGCCGATCACGTCCACCAGCAGGCACTCGGCGAGCCGGTGCTTGCGCATGACGCGGGTGGCGAGCACCCGGCGCGGGCGGCCCAGGACGTCGTCTACCGCGGGGGGGGCCTCGCGGTGATCACCCTGCTGGCCGCCCCGGGGGCGGCCAGCAGGGTGATCACCGCGAGGCCGCCCCCGCGGGAGACGACGTCCTGGGCCGCGAGCGCCGAGTGGCCGGCGCCGTAGGCGAAGACGCGGTTCTCCGCGGCGATGGTGTCGCGGCGAGGAGGGGGCAAAAGGCCGTGCGGAGGCCTTGCGGGAGCGCTCGACCGGGAAGTTGGACCTGCCGTGACTCAGTTGTCGGTGGGATGCGTCAGAATTGGGGCAGGGCCACGCCACGAGCTGACGAGGGGCACGAATGTCCGGACTCATCGACACGACGGAGATGTATCTCCGCACCATTCTTGAGCTTGAAGAGGAAGGCGTTGTGCCCATGCGTGCCCGCATCGCGGAACGCCTGGACCAGAGCGGGCCCACGGTGAGCCAGACCGTGGCGCGGATGGAGCGCGACGGGCTGGTGCGGGTCGCCGGCGACCGGCACCTGGAGCTGACCGAGGAGGGCCGGGTGCTCGCCACCCGCGTCATGCGCAAGCACCGGCTCGCCGAGTGCCTGCTGGTGGACGTGATCGGCCTGGAGTGGGAGCAGGTCCACGCCGAGGCGTGCCGCTGGGAGCACGTGATGAGCGAGGCGGTCGAGCGCCGGGTGCTGGAGCTGCTGCGCCACCCGACCGAGTCGCCGTACGGCAACCCCATCCCCGGTCTGGAGGAGCTCGGCGAGCCCGGCGAGGCGGGCCCCTTCCTGGACGAGGCGATGGTCGCGCTCAGCGATCTCGACGCGGGTGCCGACGGCAAGACCGTGGTGGTCCGCAGGATCGGCGAGCCGATCCAGACGGACTCCCAGCTGATGTACACCCTGCGCAGAGCAGGCGTGCAGCCCGGTTCCGTGGTGACCGCGACTCCCGGCTCCGGCGGGGGAGTTCAGGTCGGCAGCGGCGGCGAGAGCGCCGAGTTGAACCCCGAGGTCGCCTCGCACGTCTTCGTCGCCAAGCGCTGAAGCGGGGTCGCGGGTCGCGCACTCCGCGAGAAGTCCGGGCTCCGGTTGCGCGCGCAGGCCGGAGCCCTTCGGCCGGCGCGCGGTGCGCGGTGTCGGCGTTTGGCGGCCTGTGGGCGGGGCGAGTTGTGTTCCCGCGGGCCGGTGGCTGGCGTGCCCGGTGGCCGGGCGAGTGCCGACGGTGTGCGGTCGTGGTCCGGCCCGGTGTGCGGGGGTTCCGGAGCGCGCTGCGGGCTCTGCCCGGTGTGGGTGGGCTCTGTGCGGTGCGTGCGATGTGGCCCGGGGCGGTTCGACGGGGCGGCCCCCGAGGCGCGGACGCGAGGTGCGCGGGGGCATTGTGACGCCCAACGAGCCACTCCCGCCCCGAAGTTGACGTAAAGCTCCCTCTTTCTTCGTCGACCTGTCACCCTGGCGCTGAGAGCTTCGGGTGACGGGAGGCGTCATACGGGAGAGCTCGCGAGCTGTCCGGACGCGAGGCCCCGGCGGTGCTCCGCCGGGGCCTCGCCCCTCCCTGTCGCCTCCCCCGCTCGTACGGCCCGGAACCCCGAGCGTGCCGGGCCGTGGTGCTCCCGAGCGCGACGATTCCTCCCGACTTGTGTGGCGCTCGGCCCCGTTCGATGTCTTTCCCGGTGGTCCGCCACCAACCTCCGGGGGCTGTCACTCGAACGAGGGGTCTCGCCCCGTCGAGCCCTTTGTTCGAATAGAAGTTCGATACCGTGGGTCTGTGACACAGGCACACGAGGTCGACGGAGGAGGGATGGGGGTGTCAGCCAGCATGGTGCGCCGTACGGACGTCCTGGGAGCCGGTGGAGTCCGGCTCGCCGCCTGGGAGTTCGCGGATCCGCCGGCGGGCCGCCGACCGCGCCGGGCCGCTGCCGCGGCCGGCGGGCAGACCGTCGAAGCGGTGCGGACAGCGCTGCCGGGCCAGCGGAGTGCCGCGCCGCGGGTCGCCGAGCGCGAGCCCTCGGTGCTGCTGCTCCACGGGCTGATGGGGCGCGCCTCGCACTGGGCGGACACGGCCCGCTGGCTCTCCGAGCGGTACCGCGCGGTCGCGCTCGACCAGCGCGGCCACGGTCGCAGCGAGAAGCCCTCGGAAGGCCCGTACGACCGCGAGGCGTTCGTCAGCGACGCCGAGGCGGCGCTCGATCAACTCGGCCTGGGGCCGGTGGCGTTGGTCGGCCATGCGATGGGCGCGCTGACGGCCTGGCAGCTCGCGGCCCGCCGTCCCGACCTCGTGCGCGCGGTGGTCATCAGCGATATGCGTGCCTCCGCGCTCGGGGAGCCCTCCCAACGCGCCTGGCGGGACTGGTTCCGGAGCTGGCCGCTGCCCTTCGGCTCGCTCGAAGAGGTGCAGCGCTGGTTCGGCGAGGACGATCCGGTGCTGGAGCGGCCGAGCCCCGCCCGTGGCCGCTTCTACTCCGAGGTGATGGTCGAGCGCTCCGACGGGTGGCGGCCGGTTTTCTCCCGGAGCCAGATGCTGCTCGCCCGCGAGCCCTGGGTGTACGACGCGCACTGGGAGGAGCTGGCCCAGGTCCGCTGCCCGGCGTTGGTGGTGCGCGGTCTGGACGGCGAATTGGGTCGGGCCGAGGCGCAGGAGATGGTCAGGGTGCTGCCCAGGGGCCACTACGCCGAGGTCGATGACGCGGGGCATCTGCTGCACTACGACCACCCGGGGGGCTGGCGAGCGGCGGTCGATCCGTTTCTCCGGGAGGCCCTGCGAGCCCCGTAGTTCGGGGCTACTCCCAGATCGCGGTGTCCGGGTCGACGCCGTGGGCGCGCGCGTTCGCGTCGACGATCTCGCGGAACCAGGCGGCGAGCCCGGAGCGCAGGGCGTCGTAGTGCGCGGAGCAGCCCGGATCTGCTTCGTACATCCGGGCCAGGCAGACCTGCATCTGCCGGCTGAGGGGGAAGTAGGCCGCGAAGACCTCCCGGTGCCGTTCGACGAGCCGGTTCGCCGCCGGGCTGCCGGGTGTTACGCCCGCCTCCATGGCGTCGCCGAGCGCGCGGTCGAGCCGGGCGACCGCATCGGCGACGGCCCGCCACTCCTCCGGCCCGCGCGCTGCCGCGCGTTCCGCGTACTGCTGCCACTGCGCTGTGTCCCCGTAGCGGTGGCGCGCCTGCGCGGGCCACTCCGGATTCCAGTGGGGGCCGAAGACCGCGGTCTGCTGCTCGGCGGTGAGCAGCAGACCGCGTTCATGGGCGTCGATCATGCGGTCGAGCCCGGTGCCCAGCCTCCGCAGACGGTCGATCTTCTCGGTGATCCGGTCGCGTTGGGCGCGCAGTGCGTCGGTGACCCCGGTGGCCGGATCGTCCAGCACCGACCGGATGCGGTCGAGGCCGAGTCCGATCTCGCGGTAGACGACGACGCGGTGCAGCCGTTCCAGATCCTCCGCGGTGTAGAGCCGGTACCCGGCGGCGGTGCGCAACGACGGCCGGGCGAGGCCGATTTCGTCCCAGTGGTGCAGTGCGCGGACGGTCACGTCCAGGTGCGCGGCGACCTGTCCGACGGTCAGCCCGCTCCCGCCGTCGCAGCCGTGCCCGGCGGGTGCGTGCCCGGCGGATGCGTGGGAGTTGCGCTCCCCGGGCACGGTGCCGGGGCGGGAGGCGGGGCCGGAAGCCGGGCCGGGGCGATCGGTGGAGTGGTGCACGTTGCTCATTGTCCGGGTGGGGAGCCCGGATCGTCGGTGTGGGAGCTCTCCGGCGCGGTGATGCCGATGGCGGCGAGGTTTCTCGCCTCCTCGCTGTCCGGGTCGAAGGGCTTCGCGGCGGTCAGGGTGATCCGTGCGTTCTCCGGTGTGGTCACCACCGCGTCCCGGGTGTTCCACGGGGTGTCGTACGGGCCTTCGACCGAACCCGGACGCAGGGCACGGCAGTTGGCGACCAGCTCGTCGAGCCGGCCGAGCACGCAGGCGAAGCTGAGACTCATGGCCGGCGCCTCTGCCGGGGCTTCCCCCGGCACCAGAAGCACGTCCTGGAACGCCCAGCGCCGCAGATGAACCAGTTGGTCGGGGATGCCGAAGAGTTCGAAGAAGTCCAGCCCGTGCACCCAGAACTCCACCGAGGCCGTGAGATCGCCCGTGGGGACGGTCGCGAACGCGGGCATCCCGTAGATGCCGCGGTAGGGCTCCGGCGGCACGGCGTCCGGCCCGGGCGCGGGCACGGGGCTGACCTCGAACGCGTTGTAGTAGTCGCTCATGGCCACCACGTTCCGGCCTCCCGCAGCGTGAGGGTCAAGCCCGCGGAGGGGGAAGCTCCCCGAAGCCCGCGGGCCGTACCCGTTCAGGCACCCGTACCCGTACCGGCGCCGGTACCGGCGCCCGGGTCAGCCCTTGCTGACGGCGCTGAGGATCTCCGGAAGCCGGTCGGCGGTCCGTGCCGCCGCCACTCGCAGTCCGCCGTAGGCGACCGCAGTGCCGTACACGACGCCCAGCGGCAGCAGTACCCAGGTCGCTGCCGCGCCACCGTCGCTCAGCACGGCGAGCAGGACGATGAGCGGCAGGCACAGCAGCGCGCCGACGACCGCGCCCAGGAGGAAGCTGAGGTACGCGAGCGCGCCCTGTCCCGGTGCCACGTTGCGATAGCCGCTGTCCTGCGGAATCGAGTACGGGTGGTACGCGGAGGAGACCGCGCCGAGCCCCACGAGCACACCGGCGACCGCGAGCGCGATACCGAGCGCGGGCGCGAGACGCCCCCAGTCGTCCAACCTCGCGGCGGACACCACGACCACCACGACGGTGAACGGGACTGTGATCAGCGCGATGGCCAACGACCGTGCGCGCAGCTCCACATAGGCGTCGCGGCGGTCGGAGATCGTCGCGGCGACCATCCAGAACGCGGAGGTGTCCTGGCCGAACTGGTTGTACATCAGCAGGCCCATCATGCCGGCGACCCAACAGGCGCTGTAGACACTGCCCGAAGTGATGAACGGCATCAGCAGACCGAGGCCGATGGAGGTCGCCCACGCCGTCTTGGTCTTGGGGTCCCGCCAGGCGTAGCGCAGGGTCCGCTCGATCACCACGGCGGTGCGCCCCTCGGGGAGCAGCCGGCCGAGGCCGCGCTGGGCCGAGTCGCCGGACGGCTTGCGGGTCTTGTCCTGCGCGGGCTGGATGGTGGAGGAGTCGGGGTCGACCATCAGCCGCGTCAGGCTGCGCAGCCACCACCAGAGCAGGGCGAGGAGCGCGAGCGCCGTGGTCGCCAGTCCGAGAGCCGCGAGGGCGTACTCCCCGGCGCCGGCGGCGCGTACGGCTTCGACCGCCGAGGCGGGCGGCAGCCACCGCAGGACGTCGGAGTAGGGGCGCAGCGCGCCGAGCCCGCCCTGGTCGCCGATCTGCTGGAGCCCGAGGTTCACGGCCTGCATGCCGAAGGCGATCATCAACCCGCTGAGCAGCGCGAGGTCCTTGCCCTTGCGGCTGGCGAGCATCCGGCTGTTGGCCGTGGCCACTGCTCTGGCCAGCGCCACACAGGTCAGCAGTACGAGCGGTACGGCCAGCACACCGACGAGCGCCCCTGCCGCTCCGTGCGCGAGGGCCAGCGTGCAGCCGAGCGCCAGCAGCAGGGTGAAGAGCGGGCCCACACCGATCAACGAGGACGCTGTCAGCGCTGCCAGCAGTGGTCGCGGTCGCAGCGGCAGCATGGCCATGCGACCGGGGTCGAGGGTCTCGTCCCCGCCACCGGCGAAGAGCGGCAGCACCGCCCAGCCCAGCGCCGTGGTCGCGGTGAGGAAGACAGCGAGCGCGTCTGCGTTGACCCGCCCCCGCATGGCGAGCAGGCCGAGCAGCAGCAGCCCGCCGACGACCACCGCCAGTACGGCCGCGGTGACGAAGGCCGCGGTCCGACCGGCCGACTGCTGAAGGCCGTTGGCCAGCAGCGACCACTTCAGCCGCACCATCGTGCCGGTGACAGCGGGGCCGGAGGGCACGGCCCGTGCTCCCGCGGGCGCGGGCGCTGCCACGGAGGGGGACTGCGGGCCGGCAGGGGTTTCCGGAGCGGAGGGGGCGGGCGTCCCGTCGGCCGGGGCGGCGCCCGTCGCGGTCGGGTCGGTGCTCTCCCGGTCTGCGGCCGGCTTCATCGCGAACCGCCGTCCGCGGCAGCCGGGTTGGGGCCGGTGGGGTCGGGAGTGGCTGCGGCGGCCGGGGCCGCTGTGGCGACGTCCGCCGTGCCGCCGAGCCAGTCCAGTTCGTGGCCGCTGCCGCGTTCGCCGGCGCCGACCAGCTCCAGGAAGGCCTCCTGGAGCGACGACGCCTCGCCGCGCACCTCGCTGACCGGGCCCTGCGCGCGGATACGGCCGGCGGCCATCACCGCGACCCAGTCGCAGAGCGACTCCACCAGCTCCATGACATGGCTGGAGAAGACGACCGTCGCGCCCGAGCCCGTGTAGCGCTCCAGAACGCCCCGGATGGTCTGGGCGGAGACCGGGTCGACGCCTTCGAACGGCTCGTCGAGGAAGAGGACTTCCGGATTGTGGAGCAGAGCTGCGGCCAGACCGATCTTCTTCCGCATACCGGTCGAGTAGTCCACGACCAGCTTGTGCTGGGAGGCGGACAGATCGAGCACGTCCAGCAGCTGACCGGCCCTGCGCTCCGTCTCGGCCTTGGAGAGTCCGCGCAACTGGCCGGTGTACAGGAGCAGTTCACGGCCCGAGAGCCGCTCGAAGAGGCGCAGCCCCTCGGGCAGTACGCCGATGCGGGCCTTCACCGATACGGGGTCGGCCCACACATCGTGCCCGGAGATCCGCACCGTGCCCGAGTCCGGCCGCAGCAGGCCGGTGACCATCGAGAGCGTGGTGGTCTTGCCCGCGCCGTTTGGTCCGACCAGCCCGACGAAGCGGCCTGCGGGAAGTTCGAGGTCGACGCCCGCGACGGCGACGTGTTCGCCGAATCGCTTCCACAGGCCCTCGATCCGGACCGCCGCGGCGCCCCCGGCCGGTGTGTGGACGTCGGGTTCTACCGGCTGGCTGGACACGTGGCCCCCTCGCGTACGTACCGCGGGGCCCGGGACGCGGCTGCGACGCCGCGGCAGAACCCCCGTTCTCCCGGCCACCCTACGGCCCTCGCGGATGTCGCCGGCAAGCCCTCGGGACGGGCGGCTCGCCACTCGTGAGCAGCCCGTCCCCTCCGTCCCGCTTCGCCCCGCGCGGGGCGAAGCGGGAGTGTGAGCGGGAGCACGCGCGAAGCGAAAGCGAGCCGGGCCGGGAACGCGAAGGCGAAGGCGAAGGCGAGCGGGACGAGGACCGGGTCGTGGGGCGCAAGGCGCCGGGCGCGGAGAGTCGGGGCGCGAGCGCGAGAAGCCGGACACGGGGCGGCGGGAGCAGCAGCCGCCGGGGTGACCCCGGCGTACGGGAGCAGCAGCCCTACCGCGCGGCTCCGGGCGCTCAGCCGGCGCGGGCGGCGGCGGCCTCCTGCCCGCAGGCGTACGCGAGTTGGGCGATGACCTCCTCCGCGTTCGGCAGCCAGCGGTTGGCGGCGTTGGGCTGCCGCACCCACTGGACCAGGCCCCGGCGCATCCGGGTCGGCGGGGCTGCGACCCAGTGGCCCTCGCCGTGCGTCACCAGGTCGATGGCGCCCGGCGACCAGCCCTGGCGGCGCACCAGATCGGGCACGGTGGCGGCGGCGCCCGGCAGCACCAGGAAGAGCATCCGGCCGTACGGGGTGCAGGTGACCGGTCCGACGTCCAGCCCCATCCGCTCCATCCTGGCCAGGGCGAGGCAACCGGCGATCTCCGGCACGTCGATCGCGTCGAACGCGCGGCCGGTGGGCATCAACACCGAGGCGAGCGGCCTGCGTTCCCACAGGCGACGGGCTGCGGAGGCGCTTCCAGTGGCCTGCTCGGCCCACCCCCCGTCCCGGGGGTGCGCGCCCGGCGCATCGCAGCGCGCCGTGCCACAGCTGCACCGGGGCACACCGTCGACGGTCTCCAGCCAGGTGCCGGGGAAGACGTCCCAGGCACGTTCCTTCGCGTACTGCACCGCGTGTTCGAGGATTCCGCGGTCACGCTGTGCGGGGATACGGCGGGTGGGCGCTGCCGGCGAGGCGGCCCTGTCAGCTGCGATGGTCTCTTCCACGCATGTCACAACTCCGTTGCGGGGGAAGGGTTACGGGGCCGGACACTCACGGCGCGCGGTTGCTCCCCGAGGGCGCATCGGAGCACGGCCGGTGGTACTCGTGCGAGCCGGTCGGCCCGCGAGCGGGGGTACTTGGGAGTAAGTGTCCTCGGGCGGTTGTTCGGTCGTTGTCATGCTTCGAGCGGTTAGAGCTGTTTCCCGCATTCACGCCGTTTTCGCGGGGAACTGATGCTTCGATCCGTGTACCGCCTCGACCGGGCGGACGCCTCGGGGCCCCGGACGCGACCACGACCACCACGACCACCACCTTCACCCGGACCGCCGGGACAACCCGGTCGTCTCGAGCACGAGTCGTACCAGACCGCTTTTCTAAGGGGAGCCGCCGATGGCCGCACGACCTCTTGTCGCCAGACAGCCCAACGAACAGCTCGCCGGGCTGATCCGCGAGGCGTCCTGCTCGCACGCGGGACTCGCACGCCGCGTCAATCTGGTGGGCGCCGAGCACGGGATCGATCTGCGGTACGACAAGACCTCCGTGGCGCGTTGGCTGCGCGGTCAGCAGCCGCGCGGCAGGGCACCCGAGGCCATCGCCGAGGCGCTGGGCCGCAAGCTCGGCCGTACGGTCGGGCTCGACGACATCGGCATGTCGCGCGACAGCGGTGCGGGCAGCGCCGGTCTCCACTTCGCCGGCAGCCTGCCCGCGGCCGTCGAGGCGGCCCGCGAGCTGTGGCGCGGCGATGTGGGCGGGCGGGAGTCGCTCGGCAGTCGCTCCGTGGCCGCCTCGGCCCTGGTGGAGCCCAGCCGGGACTGGCTGATCGGCATTCCGGACCAGCGCGTCGCGCACAGCGGGGCCGCCGGTCGGGTGGGCCTGGCCGACGTACTGGCGATCGAGGCGACCACCGAGGCGTTCGCCGAACTCGACCACCGGTTCGGCAGCGGCAATCTGCGTCCGGCGGTCGTGCACTACCTGGACAGCGTGGTGTCCGAACTCCTGGCCGGCACCTATCGCGAGTCCATCGGCCGGCGGCTGTTCGCCGCCGCCGCCCGACTGACCGAACTGGCCGGGTACATGGCCGTCGACAGCGGAGAACCCGGCCTGGCCCAGCGCTACTACATCCAGGCGCTGCGGCTGGCGCAGGCCGCCGACGACCGGCCGTACGGCGGCTACGTGCTGGCCGGAATGAGTCATCTGGCGTGCGAACTGGGCAGTCCGCGGGAGATCAGCCAGCTCGCCCGCGCGGCCCAGGAGGGCACCAGAGGACTGGTCTCGCCGCGTACGTCCGCGATGTTCCACGCCGCCGAGGCGCGCGGCCACGCGGCGGTCGGCGACGCCCACGCCTGCCAACTTGCCGCCGGCCGGGCCCTGACGGCCATGGACCGTGCCGGCAGCGCCCCGGCCGGGGTGGACGAGCCCCGCTGGATCGCCCACTTCGACCACGCCTACCTCGCCGACGAACTCGCCCACTGCCACCGCGATCTCGGACAGACGCTGCCCGCGATCCGCCGGGCCGAGGAGGCGCTGGCCGCACTGCCCGCCGACCGCACCAGGCGACGGGCGATCGACCTCCTGCTGCTGGCCCAGGCCAGGCTGCAACTGGGGGAGTTGGGGCATGCCTGCGGGACCGCGACGGCCGCGGTCAAGCTTCTGGGCGGGCTGCGCTCGACGCTCGGGCAGCAGTATCTGGACACCTTCCGCAGCCGGTTGGTACCCCACGGCAGGGAGCGGGAAGTGCGGGACTTCACCGCCCGTCTCCAGGGGTTGACCGTGAGTTGAGGCACCGGTCGGGGCGAGCAGAACGGAGGGCGGTACGCCGGTATGGGTGCGACCAGCGGGGATGGGGGTCGGTGTCCCGGACATGCGGTTTCGTCCGGGGGACGGCGTGGTCTGGTGTGCGAATGAACCGGTAGCGTGAACCGACGGTTTCGCGGGCCGAGGCAGCCCGACACAGGCCCAGCCACGCCCCAGTTGCAAGGAGTTCCGGTGACAGCGCAGTACGGACAGGGCGACGCCCCGCGTGAGGGCGTGGTGCTCCCCTCCGGCGGTGACCGGCCCACCGGTGAGGACCGCGACCGGATGGCCGACCAGGCTCCTGCTGCGGGCACCCCCTGGGGCACCCCTTGGGGTCCGGAGTCCGCGCCCGCGGCGGGCCAGGACGCGAACGCCGGCTCCGGATACGGGTATCCGTCGCACGACGGCGGCACCGGGTACGGGTATCCGTCGCACGACGGCGGCACGGGCGGCGCCGGGTACGGCTACCCGCAGTCCGCCCCGCAGCCCGGGTACGGCTACCCGCAGTCCCCGCCGCAGCCCGGGTACGGCTACCCGCCGGTCGACGACGGTACGAGCGGTTACGGCTATCCGGGGGCCGGTGCGTCCGCACCGGCCCCCGGATAGCCGTAACCGCTCGTACCGTCGTCGACCGGCGGGTAGCCGTACCCGGCGCCGCCGGATGCCAGGACCCGGACGGCGAACCGCCGGAGGTCCGGTCCGCGGCGTGCGGCTCGGGGGTGTACGGGCCGGGGGCGTGCGCGGGAGTGGACTCCGGGAGCGGGCCCGGGAGTTGGGCCTGCTGCTGGTACGCCGAGGGCGGGGCGTGCAGCTCCGGAGCGCCCGGCATCGGCCCGGGCCGCGCGGAGGGGGGCAACGGCTGCGCGGCGACGGGCGGCACGGCCGGGGGCGCGATCGGCGGCGCCGCAGGCGGCATCGGCGCTCCGGCGTGCGGCCCGGCGGGTGAGGCCGCGGGCGGGCCTGCGGGCGGCAGCGGTACGGACGCGGGGGGCGGCACGGGCGGCGCCGGGCGGCGACGCCGACTCGACGCAGTTCCTGCCGCCGCAGAGCGACAGCGCCGCGCACCTGCCGCAGCAGCCGCACGAGGGGATGGACGCCACCCAGTACATACCGGCGCAGCAGGCCCAACTCCCGGGCCCGCTCCCGGAGTCCACTCCCGCGCACGCCGCGGACCCGTACACCCCCGAGCCGCACGCCGCGGACCCGTACAGCCCCGAGCCGTACAGTCCCGGGCCGTACGCCGCGGACCGGACCTCCGGCGGTTCGCCGTCCGGGTCCTGGCATCCGGCGGCGCCGGGCGGCGACGCCGACTCGACGCAGTTCCTGCCGCCGCAGAGCGACAGCGCCGCGCACCTGCCGCAGCAGCCGCACGAGGGGATGGACGCCACCCAGTACATACCGGCGCAGCAGGCCCAGGAGATGGACGCGACGCAGTTCATCCCGCCGCAGTCGGGGGAGGCGTTGGACGCCACCCAGGTCATCCCGCCCTACGCCGACGGCCCCTCCGGCCCGCAGCAGCCCGGATCCGCGCCGCACGGCCCGCACGGCCACGAGCCGCAGAAGCGGAGTGCGCAGAACGCGTCCGACCGGCCGGTGCCCGAGGCGCCGGGCCGCGCTCCGTACGGCATCCGCCCGGGAGCGCCCGGGGACCGGCAGCCGCCCGCCGAGTTCGAGATGCTCTTCCGCCCCGACAACGGCGATCGGCCGGCCGGGCGCGCGGGTCGGTTGCCCGACAGCGGGACCCAGCCGCTGCCCGTGTTCGAGAACGCCGTCGCCTCCCAGTCGGCCTCGACGGCACCCCGCAAGGACACTCTCGGCGCACCGGAGCCCACGCCGCGCAGCCGGCGTGCCGGTGCCTCGGGCGGGCAGAACGGCGGACACGGCGGTTCCGGCGGCCACGGCGGCGGTTCGGGCGGCGGTCGTCGTCGTCCGCTGCTGATCGGCGCGGGCGGCCTCGCGCTGCTGGTGGCCGCGGGCCTGCTCGGGGGTGCCGCCCTCGGCGGGGGCGACGACGACGGCAAGGAGGACAAGGCGGGCTCCTCCTCCCAGGCAGACGAGGACAAGGACCCGGAGCCGAGCCCCGAGCCGTCGGAGGAGAAGCCGGATCCGGCCGAGGCGCAGGCCAAGGAGCTGGACAAGCTGCTTGCCGACAGCAACAACAGCCGGGACGCGGTGATCCGTTCCGTGGAGAACATCAAGAAGTGCGAGAAGCTGCCCGAGGCCGCGGCCGACCTCAAGGACGCGGCGGCGCAGCGCAACAGCCTCGTCGTCCGCCTCGACAAGCTGACCCTCGACAAGGTCCCGCAGCACCAGGCTCTGACGGACCAGTTGCGCAAGGCGTGGCGGGCCTCGGAGTCGGCGGACAAGCACTACGCGTCCTGGGCGAACGAGGTCAGGCGTCCGCAGTTCTGCAAGGACGGGAAGGCGCGTCACACCCCGCACCTGGCTCGCGGCAACCGCGAGAGCGGGACCGCCACCAAGGCCAAGGTGGAAGCTGCCAAGCTGTGGAACCCGACGGCCCGCGCCCACAAGCTGCCCGAGCGCCAGCCCACCCAGCTCTGACCCGCCCCGCCCGGCCGACCCCGACCGTGCCGACCGACCGCGACCGCGCGACCGACCGCGCCGACCCGACGGGGCGACTCGACGGGGGCGACCCGACGGGGCGACTCGACGGGAACGAGTTGTCGAGCCGGGCCGACCCGCTGCGACGGGGCCGGAGTCGTGGCAGAAGCCGGAGCCGAGCGGGAGCGGGCCGAGCCCGGGCGGAAGCCGCGGAGGCTCCGACTCGGGCGCCCCACAGGTCAGTTGCGCAGCCGGCCGGTCGGACAGCCGGCCGGCTGCACCGTCGTGGGCCGGCTGCTCTGTAGGACGGCTTCCGCGGGCCTGCTGCTCCGCAGCTCAGTTGCGGCGGCCCGCCCGTTCCAGGATCGGTGCCACGTCCAGTTCCGCCCGCCCGGAGGCGACCAGCACACCGCCCTCCACCCGCTGGAGGCTGACCTTGGAGTTGACCAGCCGCGGGTACGAACGGGCGCCCAGCAGATCGTCGTAGCGCCAGGCCAGCGGCGGCGTGATGCCGCCGGTGGACACCGGGGCACCAGAGTCCAGCCGCTGCTGGACGGTGTGCCGGGTCACCTCGCCCTCGATCGACTCGACCACGCGGCGCAGCACCGTGTACGCGACCCAGGTCGTCTGGACGCCCGGGTCGTAGGTGTCGATGCGGTTGTCGCCGAAGGCGTGCTCGCGCACCACATCCTTCATCCGCTCCCAGACGGGGTCGCCGCCTGCCGGGTACCAGCTGGTGACGTAGGAGCCCTCCAGCGGACTCCCGCTACCGCCGGTCCGGTTGACCAGTGCCTGTTGGACGCTGCCCGCGACCGAGCCGAGCAGCACCCTCTCGTGGTCCCTGTGCAGCCGGTTGAAGGAGTCGAGGAAGGTGCCGGTCCGGCCGCCGAGCGCCGCGGTGACGCAGGAGCCCTCGGCGCGAGGCGGTACCGAGCCGGCGGCTGCGCCTCCCGGCACCTTCCGGGCGCCGGCGCCGGACAGGGCGCGTTCGGCCTCGCCGGTGTAGTCGGCCGAGTCCTCGGGGGCGAGTATGTCGGCGGCGGGTTCGCGATCGCCGCCGGCGAGACCGGCGTTGAAGAGTTCGGGGAGTTCGTCGCCCGCGGTGGTGTCCGGCCGCACCAGCGCGACCTGTTCGCAGGAGCCGGCCAACTGGCTCCCGCTGCCCGCCAGCAGCGCCGGCTGGCCGCCGTTGACCGGGTAGGAGAGCGGGCTTCTGAACTCCTCCTCGGTGAAGCCGTACCCGCCGAGGTAGGGGATGCCGACGCTCTCCAGATGCGGCATGAACGACTGGCCGTGCTGGCTGTAGGAGCCGACGACGGCGACCACGCCCTCCTCCTTCGCGCGGCGTGCGCACTGGGCGGCGCGCACCCCGGTGTTGCCCTCGTTGCAGGTGATCACCCGCAGTTCGCGGCCGTTGACGCCGCCCTCGGCGTTGACCCAGCGGGCGTACGCCTTGGCGAGTGCGGTGACGCCCGGCATGTTGGTCGCCCCGGTCTTCACCGGCGCCCATGTCATCACGGTGATGGGCCCGTCCTCCTCCTCGCCGGGGAGGACGCCGCAGCCCGTGGCGAGCAGCGCGAGACCAAGCACGGCGGCCAGAGCTGCGCCCGGCCGGGACGATCCGGAGGCGGCTCCGTGTGCGGAGTCCGTGCGGCCCTTGTGGAACAGGCGTCGGGGAGCGGTACGGGGGCGTGGCTGGCGCCGTGCGGTCATGTACAGCCACGCTGCCGGAATGCCCGGAACGAGCAAGTGACGAACGGCGAACGGCCGGTGAGTGCGGAGTGAACGGTGGGGGCCGGGGATGTCCCGCTTGAGGGCGGAACGTACGATCGACAATCGTGCGAGCTCAGGAGAAGCCTTCCCGTCGCGGCCGTCGTTCCCCCACCATGGTCGGCATGCCGGTCCAAGACGTGCCCTGGTGGCGCTGGCGCACCAACGTGCGGTCAGCGCTGCACATGCTTTCCGATTCCGCCTTCCAGCGTGAGAACTGGATGTCCGGAAGTCCCGCCTACGGCGATGTGACGGACGCCGTCTATCGCCTGGTCGAGGACACCTGGCTGGACAACTGGTCCGCCGACAAATACGTGGGGACGGTGTTCCGGGACGCCCAGGAAGCCGCCCTGGTGGACAGCGCGGTGCTCCGGGTGCTGCGCATCGTGCACCAGGTCGGCGCCGACGCCCCCGCTCTCACGTACCTCCAGCACCCGAACTGGCCCGAGGCGGTGCAGGCGTCCCGCGAGGCGCACGTGCTGCTCGCGGGCAACGACGGGGAAGACCCGGACGAGCCGCCGCGCACCCTGGAGGTGCTGGCGGCCATGCTCCGCGCGGTCTGACTCCGCCGGGGCGCGCGCCGGATCCCGGAGCGGCTCGGCGGGCGTCCTGTACGCCGGAGCGGGCGCGGGCGACGCGCTCGCGACGGGCGCGCCGGTGGTGTGCGCCCGCAGTGCGCGCCGTCCGCCGCCGTACGTGCTGTCCGACTCGCTCGCTCCCCGGACGCCGTCCGTCCGCAATGGGCAGTTGTGGGACTCTGTGGGAATGAGCAACCCGGAGTTCGGACCGGCGCCCCGCCCTGCGCCGCCCACCCCCGCCGACCAGCTCGGACAGGCCGAGCACACCGACCAGTACGTCCTCACCCTCTCCTGTCCGGACAGGAAGGGCATCGTGCACGCGGTGGCCAGCTATCTGCTGATGACGGGCTGCAACATCGAGGACAGCCAGCAGTTCGGCGACCACGACACCGGGCTCTTCTTCATGCGGGTCCACTTCAGCGCCGAGGAGCCGGTGACGCTGGAGAAGCTCCGGGCGAGCTTCGCGGCGATCGGGGACTCCTTCCAGATGGACTGGCAGCTGCACCGGGCGGATCGCCGGATGCGGGTCGTGCTGCTGGTGAGCCGGTTCGGCCACTGCCTGAACGACCTGCTCTTCCGCTCCCGGATCGGCGCACTGCCGGTGGAGATCGCCGCGGTGGTCTCCAACCACACCGACTTCGCCGAGCTGGCCGCCTCCTACAACGTGCCGTTCCACCACCTCCCGGTGACCCGCGACACCAAGGCGGAGGCGGAGGCCCGGCTGCTGGAGCTGGTGCGCGCCGAGGACGTCGAACTGGTCGTCCTGGCCCGGTACATGCAGGTGATCTCCGACGATCTCTGCAAGCAGCTGGAGGGCAGGATCATCAACATTCACCACTCCTTCCTGCCGAGCTTCAAGGGCGCCAAGCCCTACCACCAGGCGCACGCCCGGGGGGTGAAGCTGATCGGCGCGACCGCGCACTACGTGACCGCCCAGCTCGACGAGGGCCCGATCATCGAGCAGGAGGTCGAGCGGGTCGCCCACGACGTCACGCCCGAACAACTGGTCGCCGTGGGCCGCGATGTGGAGTGCCAGGCGCTGGCGCGCGCGGTCAAGTGGCACAGCGAGCACCGCGTCCTGCTCAACGGCCACCGCACCGTCGTCTTCGCCTGAGTCGCGTCTTCGCCCGCGCCGCGTGGGCCGCCACGGAAGACGCGGCCCGCGCCGCGCGGGGTCCGCGCGTCCGGCGGACACCCGCCGGAACGCGCTCAGAGCCGGGACATCGAGGCCGTCGCGAACAGCACGTCCCTGATCGCCTCCGGGTCGCCCTCCGCGCCCGCCGCCGCGTCGAGCGGTGAGACGTGGCCGGCGACCAGCTGACAGAACTCCACGCCGTCCAGGGCGACATGGGCCACCGCGCCGTCGGCCGAGCCGGAGCCGTCCGGGGAGTCCAGCGGGATGAACCAGTCGCCGCCGCCGCTGCCTTCAACCTCCAGATGCAGCGTACGGTTCGGGGCGCCCGCCGCCGAGAACCGCTTCGGCGGCGCCGCCATTCCGGCCCGCCGGCGGTCGGCCAGCACGAACGGCAGCATTCTGGCGGCGAGTTCGACCAGCTGGTGGAGATGGCCGCCCTCGGGCGGCTTGTGCGGATAGTCCACGGCCTCGGCGATGTCGCACGCGTGGACCCAGCACTCGAAGGCCCGGTCCAGGAAGGCGTCCCGCAGCGGCAGGTCGAGCCCCTGCACCGGCCGGCCCGCGAGCGAGCGGTCGACCAGCGAGGCGCCCCGTACGAGGGCATGGGTCTGCTCCCGCCAGGGGCCGCGCACCAGCGGCCCGCCCTGAGTGACGGAGGAGCGCCAGTACGCCTCGGTGCGCCCCAACGGGCCCAACCTGCCGACGGAACGGCCCTCTTCGCCCGCGATCCCGGCTTCGACCAGGGGGTCGACCATCCCGAGCGCGCCGGCGGTGAGCCCGTCCACCGCCATCAGATGGCCGATCACCTCGGCGACGGTCACGGTGCGCACGCGCATCCGGTATCCCTCGAACCAGCGCAGCCGCACCGGAGCGCGCCATTCGTCGTCGGCCATGTCGCGGAGCAGGGCGTCCAGCCGAGCGGTCTCCGCGTCGAACGGCTCCGCCCAGGCGGGTATCGGAATTCGCGCCGGACGCCGGTCCAACGCGCCCTCCAACACCCGCCCGCGCAGCCGGGGGTTGAGGTCCAGACTGTCCTCGGGGTGCAGCAGCGCCACGGCGTCGCGCAGCCTCAGCGCCTCCCCGGCGCAGGGCGCGCAATCGGTCAGATGCGCCTCGACGGCCTGGGTCTCCTCGGTGGAGCACGCCGACAGGGCCCAGGCGCCCAGCAGCGACTTGAGCACACTGTGCTCCCACTCGGCGGGCCGCCCGACCGTCGCCGGATCACCGGCAGCCGTACCGCCCGCAGAGCCGACAACGGCACCGCCGGCCGAGCCGGACGGGCGCGGAATGCCGCCGGGCTCAGGAGGGTGCTCGGGCACCGCGTCCGACCAGGTGTGGCGATCCTGCTGTGCCGTCCCGCGCTCGTGGCGTTCGCCGCGCTCCAGCCGCTCGTCCCGCTCGTGGCGGTCCTCGCGCTCGCCGCGCTCCCGGGGGAACTCGCGCGGAAGCTCTCGCGGCTCCTCGACGGCCGGATCGTAGGCCTGGTCGTAGGTCCGGTCGTACGGGCGGTCGAGGCGCGCGGAGGCCGAGTCCGTCGAGGCGCTCCACCGCTCCTGTGCCCCGGGGGCCTCCTCGGGCGGCTCCGGTCGCTCCCGCCACAGGGCGTCGTGGCCGCGCGGCCCGCGAACCCGTCCGCGGTCGCTGTGACTTCTGTCACCTCCGCGCGGCGAGGGGATGCCGTGCGGGCGCGCGGGCGGCGGCCGGTCGTCCGCCGCGGCACGTGGCGGCGGGATGAGAGGTGGCTGCTCCGGGTCGTCGTCGCCCGGGTAACGGCCGGGTTCCTGCGGGTCGTTCACCGCTGACTCCCGAGTCCTGGGCGGCCGAGCTGTGGCAGCGCGCCCTTCGATGCGGTGGACAGCAGCTGGAGGCCGAGCCGCAGCCGCCGCCTGGCCTCGTCCTCGGTGACCCCGAGGTGCGCGGCCGTCTGTCGATAGTCCCTGCGGTGAATGTACGCCAGCTCCAGAGCGGCCCGGAGGGACGCCGGCATCGAGGTCACGATGTAGTCGGCGCGGGCCGCCGCGGACGCGGCCTGCACCTGTTCCTCGACCTGCTCGGCGGGCCCGTTCCGCTCCTGGTGCAGCTGCCGCAGCCGCTGAACGGCGAGTTGACGGGTGAGGGAGGCGATCCAGGAGCGCAGCGACTCCTTGCGGGGCTCGAAGTCCTCCGGGTGCTCCCACGCGCGTGCGAACACCTCCCTGGTGATCTGGTCGGCCGCTTCCTCGTCGTCCAGCACGCGATGTGCCATTCCGTGGACGAGCACGGCGAACTGGTCGTACAGCTCGCCCAGCGCGGCGGCCTCGCCCCGGGACAACCGCTGCTGCATCTTGCGGTCCCAGCGAGGTGGTGTGTCGTGCGCCATGGTGATCCGCCCCCAGCCCTCTGCGTACATCGAATGTAGTGCGAGGGGATGACAACGTACGCCCCTTTACGGCAATGTGCGCCCCCTGATTCGCTGCGGAACGTGCTGAAGTCGTCACCTTGCGCTGAGTTGACCTGGTGTTGTCCGTGCTTTGTGAAGATTTTGGCGAGTTGAGGGGGATCGGGGTGACATTTCACCCAGCAGTGACCGGGGCCAACCGGAACAAGGGGAGAAAGGGGCCGTCTTGCACGTACGCTCGGGAAGGGCAGTTCGTTTCGGCCGAAGCCCGCAGGGCAGGCGAAGCGGGGAAGGGCTGTTCCTGTCGGGGCGGCAGAGACGACCGAAAGGTGCGGGACGAGTGACGCTCAAGGTCATCGAGGAGAAGCGAGGGGAGTGGACCGTGCTGCGGGTGGCCGGCGAGCTGGACCTCGTGACCTCGCCGCTCGTCAAGCAGCATGTGCACGACGCGGTGGCCGAGGCGAAGCGCGACGTCGTACTCGACCTCACCGAAGTGCTGTTCTGCGACTCCAGCGGGGTGGGCGTGCTGATCGCCGCCAGGCGTCTCATGCACTCCTGTGCGGGGCGGCTGCGGCTGATCCTGCCCGCCAAGGGCGCGGTCGACGGCTCCCATGTGAACCGCGTGCTGGCGGCGCTCGGAGTGAGGCGACTGTTCGCCTGCTATCCGGATCTGGACGCGGCGACCGACGACGCCGCCCGCCCGCTCACCGCCTGAGCCCGGGCGACCGGGTCGGTCTGTGCGAGCGGTCCCGTCGAGTCCGGTCGGTTCTGGCTGGTTCTGAGCGGTTCGGAGCAATCCCGGACGGGTTCTGAGCGGCCGGCCTGCGCCGGTCGCACGGACCGCCAGGGGCTGCCGCGGACGGGGAGTTGACGCGTCGGGGAATCGGCACGGTCGAGAAGTTGACGGGGCGGCTGTCCGCTTCGCGTGTTTCCGCCCTCTGTCGCGTCCACAAGTTGCGAACGCGCCGCTGTCCTCAAGGTCGGGAATCGCCCCGCCCGTCCGGGTATCGCGCGCCGTCTGTTTCCACAAAGCGAGACTCTCCCTGTCGGAGGGTCTCGCTTTGTGTGTCCGAAGTCCCTAGATTCAGCTGCCAGTTCGAGAGATCACCCCAATCCCCGCACCGAACTCGCCCACCTTCGAGGCTCACTCCTCGACCCCCCCCCCACGGAGGGACCCATCGTGCGAACTGGCAGATTCCTGACCGCCGTCGGCATAGCAGTGGCCGCCGTCGTACCCCTCTCCCTGACGGCGCAGGCCGGACCCGGCCCGAAGGCGGACGCCGGCTCCGAGGACCGCGGCGCCGACGTCCGCGTCGAGGTCTTCGACGAGGAGCGGCCCGTCGGCCACGCCGACGTCCCCTCCCGCGCCCCGCAGGCGCTGCTGAAGAACGGCAGGGCGAACACCGCCGCGGACGGAGACGTCCACGAGATCATCAAGAACGGCGACGTCGGCGACCGCGTCGACATCGTCTTCGTCGGCGACGGCTACACCGAGGCCGAGCTGCCCGACTTCCACACCGATGTCAAGGAGAAGTGGAAGGACGTCACGGACATCGAGCCGTACACCACCCACGCCGAGCTCTTCAACGTGTGGGCCGTGGACGCGGTCTCGACCGACTCCGGAGTCTCCGGCGACCCGACCGCCGACGTGCAGAAGAACACCGCGCTCGGCTCGCACTTCTTCTGCAACGACACCGAGCGCCTGCTCTGCGTCGACCTCCCGAGGGTCGAGTCCTACGCGGGGAAGGCCCCCGCTGCCGACCTGGTGATCGTGGTCTCCAACTCCGAGAAGTACGGCGGCGCCGGCTACAGCGGCGTCAACTCCCCGGTCGGCTACGACGGTGTCGCCACCCTCTCCTCCAGCCACGACGACTCGGGCCAGATCGCCATCCACGAGACCGGGCACTCGCTCGGCCTGCTCGCCGACGAGTACTGGTACGACGAGTCCCGCTACGAGGGCGACGAGACGGGCTCGATCAACACCTCCGTGTACGGCGCCGACGAGATGGCCCAGCGCCAGGCCAAGTGGCACCGCTGGCTCGGCGAGGAGTCGCCCGACGGCGGCACGGTCGGCACCTACGAGGGTGCGAGCTACAACGCGTACGGGATCAACCGGCCGACCGACAACTCGATGATGCGCACCCTGGGACGGGAGTTCAATCTGCCGGGTCGCGAGGCCATGGTCGCCGGCTTCTACCGGTACGCGACACCTCTGGCCACCGACCGCCGGACGGAGGCCGCCCGCAAGTCGATCCGCGACCCCGAGCTGCTGAAGCTGGTCGACACCAAGTAGTACCGACCCGTCACTCAGGGTGCCGACGTCCTGGTGATCTTCCGGGCAACAGGCGTCCAATCCCGGTGACTTATGACAATCCGTGACCGCTGCCCTGCTCTGGGCGGCGGTCACGTCTCACTTGCCGAGACGTTGCCCGCTCGTGACTGATCGCTTCTCCGGGGCCCGTGGGGGCTCGGGTACGCTCGCTCGGATGCGAGAGGTGTTGCGGTGCGCGCGAGCCGAAGGGTGGCGTTCGAGCCGCGTCGTCCGGAGTCGCACACGGTGCCGTGTGCGTACTCCTTTGCGCCGGTATATAGCGGAACCCCTTGTCGGCAAAACGATTCATCCAGCACGCTGTGGTGCTCTGGGGTTGCTCTCCGTGGCCCCGTCGGTTTTGGTGGTGTGAGCAGTGCAGGTGCTTCAGGTGCAGCTGGAGATCGGTACCGACCCGATGGAGGTCGGCCGTGCTCGTCGCTGGGCGAGGTCCCGGCTCGCCGCTGCCGGGATCAACGCGGACGGCCCGCTGGGCGAGACGCTGATCCTGCTGATCTCCGAACTCGTCACCAACGCCGTGGTGCACGCCGGTTGTCCGGCCGTCCTGCGGATACTGCTCCCCGGTCCCGCGCAGCAGGCGTCGGTGCGGGTGGAGGTCGCCGACGGCAGCAGTGTCGCGCCGAGTCCCCGCTGTGCCGACGGTGAGGACACCGGCGGTCGCGGGCTGGAGCTGGTGGACGGACTGGCCGATCGCTGGGGCTGGGACGCCGAGGGGAAGGGCAAGCGGATCTGGTGCGAGCTCGACCAGTCGCGTGCTCCTTCGCTGGGGGAGGCGGCCGTTCGCGGTGGATTCCCGTCCGGATGCGGCGTGCAGAATCAGGTGATTCGTGCGTAAGTCGTCAAGTTCGGTCGTGGTGTTGACGACTGGGGGCGGCTGATCAGTCCGTACGGAGCGATGCGTGGCGAGGGGACGCCGAGGGCGCAGGTTCTCGGCGAGCGCGGGTCGCGGTCCGGTGCCGAGTTCTCGGTGAGAGCGCGCGGAGCGGGTCGCCGGAGCCGGGCGGCGGGCCGTACCGGCGTGCAAGGGCGCTTCGGTGCGCGCACGCACCCCGGGGGATCGTCGGCGTCTCGGCCGGTCGGCGCTGCGGCGCCGGTTGCCGTCGCCGCTGTCCCGCGCCTACCGCTCGTCGGGTGCGTGCGCCGCTCCCCGGTAGGCCACCCGGTACGTCCGCGGCGAGACGCCGACCGTCGCCTGGAGTCGCTGCCGCAGCGTGGTCGCCGTACCCAGGCCTGACTCGGCCGCCACCCGGTCCACGGTGTACTCGGTCGACTCCAGCAATTCCCGGGCCCGTTCCACTCGTTGCCCGTTGAGCCACTGCATGGGCGTCTGGCCGGTCTCCTCGCGGAAGCGCCGGTTGAAGGTGCGTACGCTCATCGACTCCTGTGCGGCGAGCGCCCCCAGAGTGATCGGCTCCCCGAGGTGGGCCAGCGCCCATGCGCGGGCCCGGCCGGTCGAGGTCCCGCTCGGCTCCGCCACCGGCCTGCGGATGAACTGCGCCTGCCCGCCCTCCCGGTGGGGCGGTACGACGGTGCGGCGTGCGACCTCCGCGGCGACGCCCGCCCCGTGGTCGCACCGGATCATGTGCAGGCAGAGGTCGATGCCGGACGCCTCGCCCGCCGAGGTCAGAACGTCCCCCTCGTCCACGTAGAGCACCTCCGGGTCCAGTCGGACCGAGGGGAAGAGGGACCGGAAGCGCTCCGTCTCGTGCCAGTGGGTGGTGGCGCGCCGGCCGTCGAGCAGTCCGGCCGCGGCCAGTACGTAGGCCCCGGTGCAGATCGAGGCCAGCCGGGTGCCGGGCCGTACCTGCGCCAGCGCCGAGGCGAGCGCCGCGGGCAGCCGCCCCTCGGTCTCCGTCGCGTCCGGGAGGTGGGTGGCCGGGAGAATCACGGTGTCCGCCTCCGCGAGGGTCCGCGGTCCCGCGGACACGAGGATCGGGAAGTCGGCGTCCGTGCGCACCTCCCCCGGTTCGAGCGTGCAGGTCACGACTTCGTACAGCGGTGTGCCCCGCGTGGCGGTGCGCGCCTGCCGGAACAGCTGGTGCACCAGGCCGAGTTCCATCGGCATCACGCCGTCGCGCACCAGCACGGCGACCCGGTGGCGCCCGTCGTTCCGGAAGAGGTCGGCGGAGGTGGCGGCCTCGGGTGTGTCGCCGGAGGAGGTCATGGCCAGATTCTTTCACTTGCTGGCACTCTTGCCACTCGTTCGCCGGGCGTCACGGTCGCAGCCTTGAGCCATGAACATTCTCTGGATCTTCGCCCACCCCGAGCAGCGCTCGCTCAACGCCTCGTTGCGCGACGAGGGACTTGCCGAACTCGAAGCGGCCGGGCACAGCACCCGGCTCACCGACCTCTACGCGATCGGCTTCAACCCGGTCGTCGGCCGCTCCGACTTCGAGGGCGACCTGGCCGGCCGCGACGGCACCGCGGGGGACGGCACCGGCCGTGACGGCTCCCCGCGACTGCGGGTCGGGGAGGCGCAGGAGCGGGGCTACGCCGAGCGCACCCTGAGCGCGGACATCCTGGCCGAACAGGAGAAGGTGGCCTGGGCCGACGTGCTGGTCTTCCAGTTCCCCCTGTGGTGGTTCGGCCCGCCCGCGATCCTCAAGGGCTGGTTCGACCGCGTCTTCGTCCAGGGCTTCGCCTTCGGGATCGAGGACGAGCAGGGCCGAGTGATGCGCTACGGGCGCGGGCCGCTCTCGGGCCGGCGCGCCCTGGTCGTCACCACCGTCGGCGGACGGGCGACCGCCTTCGAGGGGCGGGGCGTGCACGGCCACCTCGAGGACGTGCTCCACCCGCTGCTGCACGGCACCTTCTGGTACGCGGGCATCGAGGCGCTCCCGCCGTTCCTCGTGCCCGGTGCCGACCGGCTCGACGAACGCGGGTACGCCGACCACGCGCGGGCGCTCCGCACCCGGCTGCGCGAACTTCCCGGGACGACACCGATCCCGTACCGCGCCCAGAACGACGGCGACTACGACGAGCAGATGCTGCTCCGCCCCGAACTCGCCCCGGGCCGCACGGACTTGGCCGCCCACCGCACGGACTCGGCCGCCCTCCGCACCGACGCCGATGCGGACGCGTCCCGCGCGGACACCTCCCTCGCCCCCGAAGCGGCCGACCGCCGCATCCTCAGCCCCACCGGTCTCCGCGAGCCGGAGCAGGGCGGCGGCTCGGCGTCCGGCGGGGCCTCGGAGGTGGGCGGGGTCGGTGCGGCTGCCGCAGTCGAAGGAACGGAAGGTGCGCCGGTAGGTGCTCGGTGAGACGCCCGGCGCCTCCTGAAGTGCACCCGGAACGAGGCGCCGGTGCCGGAACACGGAGTCGGCGTCGATCCGGTCCACCGCGAGGTGGCCGCCCTCCGGGAGGCGCCGGGCCCGCTCGACCCGCTGCCGGGCTCGTGTCCCTGGCACAGAGGGCCCCTGGCCTCCCGCGCTCCGCGACCGGTGCTGTGGCCGGTGCTTGTGCCCGCGAGCCTCGTCGGGGCGCACCGCTGCCGGGCCGGGGCAACGGGCCGGAGACCAACACCGTTGCCGACACGGCACGTTGAGCCCCGGCGCCCCGGCGGCGGTGGTTCTGTCGAAGCGGTGGTCAGCGGGACAGGGCGCGGGCTATCCGGTCCGCGTCCCGGCCGATCTCGCGGAGGGCGCCGGAGACCGGGTGGCGGTAGCCGGCGAAGTAGAGGCCGGGAAGCTTCGCCGAGGTGACAGAACGAGCGGCGCGGAGCGTCCCGCCTCCGACCGCGGGGCCGCCGTCCGCGTCCAACGCCTCGTGGTCGCCGAGGAGTTCGGCGAGACCGTGGGTGTAGCCGGTGGCGGCTATCACCGCGTCGGGCGTCAGCTCCGCGCCGTCCGCCAGTCGTACCCGGTCGCCGTCGAGGGACTCCAGCGCGGCGACGGGCTCGACCTCGCCGCGGCGTATCGCGCGCACCAGACCGCTGTCGCGGATCGGCTGCGAGCCCTGCCGTGCGCGGGTGACCAGGCCGGCCTCCGGCCGCCGCAGGCCCCGGCCGCTGAGGTCGGGCACCGTGACGCGGGCCATCCCCGCGCTCAGCCCGTCGCCCAGTCGTGCGGGCAGCCGGCCGACCAGTGCACCGGTGCGCTGCGCGGACCAGCCCAGCGTGCTGCGGCGCAGGATGTGCGGAGGGGTGCGCACCGCCAGCCGGACCCGCGCGGCACCGCCGCGGTGCAGGTCGACGGCGGTCTCCGCCCCCGAGGCCCCCGCGCCGACAACCAGCACGTCCTTGCCCTCGTACGGGCGCGGGCTGCGGTAGTGCGCGGAGTGCAGCAGCTCGCCGGTGTAGCCGTCGCGGCCCGGCCAGTCGGGCACCCGGGGGACGCCGCACAGTCCGGTGGCCACGACGACGGCGGGGGCGGGGAGCTGCCGACCGCCGTTCGCGTGCAGCACCCAACCCTCGTCGGGGGCGCGTTCGATGCTGTTGACCTCCACCCCGGCGGCGATCTCCAGGTCGTGTTCCTCGGCGTAGCGCTCCAGGTAGCGGACCATGTCCGCGCGGGCGACCCAGCGTCCGGCGGACCGGGGTATCGCGAGGCCGGGGAGCGCGGAGCCGCGTCTGGGGGTGTCCAGGCGCAGCCGGTCGTACTGCCCCCGCCAGGAGCCGCCGACGGATTCGCCCCGGTCCAGTACGAGTACGCGTACGCCGCGCCGTTGCAGGGCCGCGGCGGTCGCCAGTCCGGCGGGGCCGGCGCCGATGATGTGGACGGGACGGTCCTGGTCGGTCATGGGCATGGCGTGAGCTTAGCTTTGCGGTGTACGGCGCCTTCGGCCGCCCGCGCTCCCGTCGTTCGCCCTCCGCCTCGCGCACACCGCGCACAATTCGTTCGCCCGCCGCGCCCCGCGCTGTTTCACTCGGAACATGGTGCGCGAACTTCCCGAACCCAGTGAACTCGGCGCCGGGCACTGGCGGTTGAGACCCTGGCGCGACGACCCCGATGAACGTGCCGCGCTGCTCCGTGCGTTCGCCGATCCGCTCTACCGGCGCTGGAACACCGCGTCCGCACCGACACCCGACCAGCGAGGGGTGCAGCGCTTCCTCGATCTGGCGGCACGGGGCCGACGGGAGCACACCCATGTGTACTGGGCCGTCACCGAGCCGCCCGCCCCGGACGCCTCGGCCCCGCCCGCCTCGGACGCCTCGGAACCGTCTGCCCCCGGAGCCGCGCCGTCCGTCGCCGGGCCCGGAAGTGTGCTCGGCGGCATCGCTCTGGGGCCGATCAACCGCACCGCACGCACCGCCTGGATCGCGTACTGGCTGTTGCCGGAGGCCCGCGGCCGGGGTGTGGCGACCGGTGCGCTGTGCCGGGTCGCCGACTGGGCCTTCGTCGAACTGGGCCTGCACCGCATCGAGTTGGGGCACGCGGCGGGCAACGGGGCTTCCTGCCGGGTGGCTCTGCGTGCCGGTTTCGTCGGCGAGGGCCTCTCGCGCGAGGCGATGGTCGCCACCGACGGGGCGACCCGGCACGATGTTCACCAGCACGGCCGGCTCGCCACCGACGCACCGCCGGCCGGATGCGCCGGCGTCCCGCTGTGACCTGCGTCCCGTTCGCCGCATCGGCCGCGAACCGGGCGATGACACCGGCCGGACAGCGGCACTAAAGTGCCATGCCATGGGGCAAGTCGTGCACAACTCCGCCGAGGACCGGTCGACCGCCGAGCTCGCGGGTCATCTGCTCGCGCTGGGGGTCGACCCCGACGCCGTGGGCCTCTACCGACGGCTGCTCTCCGGCGCTCCGCTGAACCTCGGTGAGGCCGACGGCCCGGTCGTCGACCGCCTGATCGAACTCGGCCTGGCGGTGGACAATCCCGACGGTCCGCACCAGCCCCTGCTGCCCGTGCCGCCGGGGGCCGCCCTCGACCTGCTCACCCGCCGTGCCGCGCTGCGGCTGGAGGAGGCGAGCGCCGCGGTCGCGGGCGCGTACGAGAGCTGGCGGCGCCGGGTGCCGGCCCCCGGCGGGGGAGTGGTGGCCGAGGAGGTCACCGGGGCCGACATCGAGAAGCGCCTCGGCGAGGCCACCGCGGGAGCCCGCAACGAGGTGCTGCGCTTCGACACGCCCCCCTACTTCTGGGACAGCGCCCGGGGAGCCGACACCGAGATCGCGATGCTGCGCCGCGGCATCGCCCACCGCGCCGTCTACGCCCGCGCCTCGCTGGCCCACCCCGGCCACCTCACCACCAACATCCAGCCGTGCATCGACGCCGGCGAGCAGGCCAGAGTGCTTCCCGAACTGCCGGTCAAACTGACCATCATCGACGACCGGATCGGTTTCCTCGGGCTGTCCCTCGCGGACGTCGACATCAGCGGCAGCCTGCTGGTGGTGCGCCCCAGCGGTCTGCTGACCGCGCTGCGCGCCCTCTTCGAGGCGTGCTGGGAGCGCGCGCTGCCGATCCAGGCGACCGGTGTGGTGGTGACGACCGCTCCCGGCGCCCGTCCCGGACCGACCGAGCGGCGGATCCTGGCGATGCTCGTCGCGGGAGTTCCGGACAGCCAGATCATCCGCGAACTCGGCGTCAGCCGCCGCACGTTCTTCCGTCGGATGGAGCTTCTGATGGCGCAGGCGGGGGCCGCCTCGCGGTTCCAGCTGGCGCTGCAGGCGCAGCGTCGCGGGTGGCTCTGACCGCCCTGCCCGGCACGCCCTACCGCTGCCCGAGTCGACCCCGTTCGCGCCCGTGCGGAACCGTGACGGCGATCACTGGGACGAAAGCGGGCGAACCGCCCTGTGTAACACCGGTGTTGCGGCAGTGAGAACGGAGATGCCCGGCACACGGGCACCTTGGTGTCGCTGGCACAAGTGTGCCTCATCCGGCACGGGCCTTCCGCTAGAACCGGCTGCGAGCCACCCCCCACGCCCTTCATAACCTCCGGGAAGGCATCCATGAAGCGACCAGGTCCGATACGACTCGTACTGGGCGCGGGAGCCGCGGTCCTCGCGGTACTGGGAACGACCCTCGGCGTCGCAGGCGCCGCGGACTCGGACCCGGCCCCGTCCGCGGAGATACGTGGAGCCGACCGCGGTGAGGTCATCGAGGGTGAGTACATAGTGGTCCTCAAGGACCCGGGCTCTGCCGCCCGTTCCGCTCGGCCCGCCGCCAGGGCCGAGAGCCGGGCAGCCGTCGTACGGGCCGAGGCGAAGGAACTCCTCGGCCCGTACGACGCATCGGCGGCACACACCTACTCCGCGGCGCTCGAGGGCTTCTCCGTGAAGCTCTCCGAGGAGGACGCGGCCGAGCTGGCCGCCGACCCCTCGGTGGCGTACGTGGAGCCCAACCGCGTCGAGCGCGGCGACGACACCCCCTCCGCGACAGCGGCGCCGGTCTGGGGTCTGGACCGGATCGACCAGCGCGACCTCCCGCTCGACGGCGCCTACGAGGCCGACGGCGACGCCTCCGACGTCACCGCGTACGTCATCGACTCGGGCATCCGCATCAGCCACGACGAGTTCGAGGGCCGCGCCAGCTACGGCTACAACTTCGTGGACGGCAACACGCAGGCCTCCGACTGCCACGGCCACGGCACCCATGTCGCGGGCACCGTCGGCGGCAAGACCTACGGCGTCGCCAAGAAGGTCAAGCTCGTCGGCGTCAAGGTGCTCAACTGCGAGAACTCCGGTGCCACGGACGGCATCCTGGCCGGCTACGACTGGGTCGCCAAGAACGCCAAGGCGCCCGCGGTGGCGAACGTCAGCATCGGCGGCAGCCCCACCGACGCCAAGGACGAGGCGGTCCGCAAGCTCGTCGAGTCCGGCGTGACCGTCACGGTCTCGGCGGGCAACAAGAGCACCGAGGCGTGCGAGCAGTCGCCCGCCCGCGAGCCCAGCGTGATCACGGTCGCCTCCACCACCAAGGACGACGAGCGCAGCGACTTCTCCAACTACGGCGACTGCGTCGACCTCTTCGCGCCCGGCAGCGGCGTCCAGTCCGCCGGTCACTCCTCGGACACCGCGAACGCCACGATGAACGGCACCTCCATGGCCGCGCCGCACGTCACCGGGGTGACCGCGCTCTACGTCTCGGCCAACCCCGAGGCCACCCCCGCCGAGGTGACCGAGGCGCTGCTCGCCGCCGTCAGCAAGGACAAGGTGAAGCAGCCGGGCAGCGGATCGCCCAACAGGCTGCTCTACAACCGCTTCTGAGCCACACCCCGCGCAGGTACGGGCGCGTCACGTCCAGGCCCACGGGCCGGACGGGCGCGCCCTGCTCGTGCGCGCGGACACCTGTCGCCGCCCCGCCGCCGTGGGCGCCCCGCCGTCCGTTCTCCGCCAACGGCGCCGCTCACCGCGGGAGTTGGCACATGACGCCGGGCCGCCGGGAGCAGCTGCGCTCGGCGCAGTGGTCCGGCGGCCCGTGGGGCGTCGGGAGCGATCGGCGCGCGCGGCCTGTGTCGTCCGGAGTCGAGCCTCGCTCGGGCGGGCACCGACCGGCGAGGAACGCCGGTGCCGGGGCAGATGTGCCGGCCGGGCCGAGGACAGGGCCGGCCCGTGGCACCACCCTGGCGAAACGATCCGCCCAACTCCGGTGCCGGCGCCGGTCGTTACTTCGTGGGCTTGCGCCCGGTGACGCCGAGATGGACGAGCAGCGCCAGATTCGGCTTCAACTCGGCCTGCTTGACGCCCCAGGTCTGGAAGCCCTTCTGGTGGCCGGCGACCGAGGCGAGCATCGTGACCAGTGAGCCGGCGATCGCCCCGGCGTTCACGCTGTCGTCCACCCGCCCTTTCTCCTGGAGTTCCTCGATCGCCTCGCGCAGCGAGCCGGTGACCGGGGTCAGCAGCTTCATCCGGATCTTGTAGAAGCGCTTGTCGCCCTCGGCCGCGCCGAGGTCGATCACTCGCAGGATCGCGTTGTGTCTGCGCCAGAAGGCGAGGAATCCGTCGACCAGTTCCTCTGCCGACTCCCTGGCAGCCTTTCCGGCCCAACTGCGGCCGGCGGCAAGCCCGGTGAGTGAGGTGGCTTCCTTTGCGGTGGTCTCGGCGATCTCCAGTACCGCACCCTCCACGTCGGGGAAGTACTGGTAGAACGTCGCGGGCGAAGTCCCGGCCTTCCGTGCGACGTCGATGACCTTGACGTCTCGGTAGGGGGACGAGCTGAGCATCTCGCTGAGGCAGTCGAGGAGCTTTTGACGTGTGGCCTGACCACGCCGTCCGGCTACTCGGCCGTCAACCGTGCGTACCTGTCCTGTCATGCCGTCAGCTTACCGATGGCGGTAGTTGGCGCGATTCGGCCGCGGGCAAATGGGTTTCCGCAGGATATGGGGGTGCTCGGCGGTCGCAGGCTTGGCGCAAACCATTCCTTTTGCGGTCGTGGTCCTCTCGCTGCGACGGCGCGGCGGCCCGACGGAATCTCCGTATCCGCTCGCGGACGGCCCGTTGCTGCCCGGAATGGCGACTCGGGCGAACACTGCGAAACTGTCACCAACGGTGATGATCCGCGCAGTCCGCTCGCGCATGGGCGTGCAGGTGCGGGAGCGAGGCCGGGCAGGTGCCGGAGGGGCGACGGGCCGCAGCGGCGAGAAGGCGTGTGCGGCGCGGACGCGTGCAGCGCCGACGGGTACAGCGCCGACGACGTGCGAACGAGTACAGCGCGGACGACGTGCGAACGACGAGCAAAGGAAAGAGGCCGGTGATGGCCGAGACCGCCGTGGGCGTTCCCTGTTGGGCCGATGTGATGCTGCCTGATCTGGCTGCCGGCAAGCGCTTCTACGGCGCCCTCTTCGGCTGGACCTTCGACGAGGACGCCGAGGGGGCCGACAGCTACGCCCCGGCGCTGCTCGACGGCGCCTGCGCGGCGGCGCTCGGCCAGAAGACCGACGGTCGGATGCCGACCTCGTGGACCCAGTACCTGGCCGCCCCCGACGCGGTGGAGACGGCCGAGCGCATTCGGGCGGCCGGCGGGGTGGTGATCACCGAGCCGCTGGAGGTCGGCACCGCGCCCGCCGGGATCCTCGGCATCGCCGCCGACCCCGGCGGCGCCGTGTTCGGCTTCTGGCAGCCGCGGAGCTTCGGCGGCTTCGAGGTGCGCAGCCGTACCGGGGCGTACGTCTGGACAGAGGTGTACGTGCGGGAGAAGCACCGCGTCGACGCCTTCTACCGGGAGGTGTTCGGCTACGGGACCGCCGACATCAGCGAGGAGGGCTTCGACTTCCTGCTCTGGGCACCCGAGGGCGAGGCACCCGACGAGTCGAACGCCGTCGGAGGTCGCTGCATGATCACGGACGCTTTCGCCGAGGAGATGCCGCCGCACTTCCTGACCTATTTCATGGTCGAGGACTGCGAGCAAACCGTGCTGCTGGCACAGGAGTTGGGTGGACGCGCGGTCTTCCCGGTGGAAAACAGCCAGTACGGGCGCTTTGCTGTGATCGCCGATGACCAGGGAGCGACGTTCGCCGTACTGGATCCGGCCCCGAGCGGCCGGGAGAGCTGACGCCGGGGCGTTGGTGCCGCAGCATGGGGGGAGCCCGGTCCGGGACCGAGGAGGGGACCGGCCCGGGCCGCGGAAAGTCGTCCCACCGGTATCGGCCGGAGCGGACGAGAGGTAGACGGGGGAGACACAGTGCCATCGCTGTCAGCGAGACCGGCTGCGCCCGCTGCCGCGACCACCGCGGTCGCGGCTCGGCGCCGATCGGATGGATCATGGAGCCGGGGGACTAACCACACCCCGGTTCGCGGTTGTCAGTGCCGACAGGAAGAATCACCTCAGCCGGGACGGGTCGCACCGCCCCCGGCCGCCGGAGCACGGACAACAGCGCCCGAGGCGGCGCCCGCGAGACGCCCCTTCGGGGAGGTGGAAGGACAGTGGTGGACCAGCTGACGCAGCACGACCCGCGGCGTATCGGGCCCTTTGAGGTGCTCGGACGCCTGGGTGCCGGCGGTATGGGTCTGGTCTACCTCGCCAGGTCCGCCTCGGGCCGCCGGGTCGCGATCAAGACCGTCAGGACCGAGCTCGCCGAGGACCAGCTCTTCCGGGTGCGCTTCACCAGGGAGGTCGAGGCGGCGCGCGCGGTCAGCGGCTTCTACACCGCCGCCGTGGTGGACGCCGACCCCAGGGCCGCGGTTCCGTGGCTGGCGACGGCGTATGTGCCCGCCCCCTCTCTGGAGGAGATCGTCCACGAGTGCGGGCCGATGCCGGTCCAGGCCGTGCGATGGCTGGCCGCCGGCATCGCCGAGGCGCTGCACTCCATCCACGGCGCCGGGCTGGTGCACCGCGACCTCAAGCCGTCCAACGTGCTGGTGGTCGAGGACGGCCCGCGGGTCATCGACTTCGGCATCGCCTCCGGGGTCTCCAACACCCGGCTCACCATGACCAACGTCGCCGTCGGCACACCCGCGTACATGTCGCCGGAGCAGGCGCGCGACTCCCGCAGCGTGACCGGCGCCAGCGATGTGTTCTCGCTCGGCTCGACGCTGGTCTTCGCCGCCACCGGCCACGCCCCGTACCACGGTGCCAACCCGGTCGAGACGGTCTTCATGCTGCTGAGGGAGCGGCCCGACCTGGACGGGCTGCCCGACGAGCTGCTGCCTCTCATCGAGAGCTGCATGGCGCCCGAGGTGGAGATGCGGCCGAGCCCGGCCGATCTCCAGTCGCAGCTCGCCCCGCACCTCTTCTCCTCCGGTGGCGACGACAGCGGCACCGCGTCGGCGTGGCTGCCCGCCGGAGCGGTGGAGCTGATCGAGCGCAAGCGGGGCGGTCGCGGCCGTATACCGCGCGGCCCCGTGCAGCGGCCGGCCGAGCCCGAGCAGCAGAGCCCGCCGCAGGCGCCGCGCACCCCGCCAAGACCCCCGCAGGCACCGCCTGTTGACGCTCCGATCGGCTCGGGAGGACCCGCGCCGTACGCCGGTGGACCGGCCGCCGCCGTACCGCTGCTGCCACCGGGGGACGACCGGGTGCAGCTGCCCGGCGCCCCGGTGCCGATCGGGCCGGGCCCGCGCCGGGCGGAGAGCCGTCCGGTGCAGCCCGTCGCGTCGAGTTGGCTCAGACCTCCGGAGTCGGGCGCCCTGGCGGGTTCGACGAGCGGGCCGGTCCAGCCACCTCAGGTGCAGGCCGCGCCGCAGCAGCCCGTCGGCGCGCCCACCGCCCAGCCGGCCCCGGTGCCGGGCGAGCCGGTGGGCGGGGCGCCCGCGCGCTGGCGGCCGTGGCGGTTCCGGATGTCCAACGACCTCTGGGGCACGCCGGTCGTGGTGGAGGACCTGTTGTACGTCACCTCCTTCGAGGTGCACGCGCTGGACGTCGCCACCGGCAAGCGGCGGTTCAAGACCAACGAGGTCGCCTGGTCCATGGCGGTCTCGGGCGGCCGGGTGCACGCCTCGGACGGGCCGAGCCTCTTCGCGCTCAACGCCAAGGACGGCACCGAGCGCTGGAAGGTCGCCGTCGACGGCTGGGTGTACTCCCTCCACGTCGACATGGGCACCGTCCTGACCGGTACGCGGGGCGGCGGCGTCCAGGCGTGGGAGTCGGCGACCGGCGAGCTGCTGTGGACGATCGCGGGTGCCCAGACGGACTTCGAGACGCCCGACGCCGGCCCGCTGGTGCGCGGCGGCGTGGCCTACGTCTGCGCCGACGGCCAGCTGTACGCGCTGGAGGCCCGTACGGGCGCCGAGCGCTGGCGCTACCCGGTCGGCGACAGCGCGGCCACCGGCGGCGCCCCGGTCCGGCTGGTGCCGGCCGAGGACGGCACCGTCTACGTCTGTGCCGGCTCCCGGGTGCTCTGCCTGGACGGGGCCTCGGGCGCCGAGCGGTGGAGATTCGACGCGCCCGCGGCGTTCCTGAGCCCGCCCGAGCTGGCGCCCGGCGCCGCGGTGGCCGGCGGCGGCGTCTACGTCGTGGACTACCTCGGCACGGTGTACGCCCTCGATCCCGTCAACGGTCACGACCGCTGGCGGGTGCCCACCGAGGCGCGTTCCTCCACGGAGCCGGTGGTGGTCGCGGACGGTCTGGTGCACGTCGCCAGCGGGAACGCGCTCTACACCATCGACGCCGTACCCGGTTCGGCCCGCTACCGCTTCAGCGCGGGCAGCGAGATCGTCGGCCGCCCGGTGGCGACCCAGGGAAGGGTGCACTTCGGGTCGGGCGACAACTGCCTCTACACGCTCGACGCGGTGGCCGGCACCCTGCGCTGGAAGCTGGAGACCGGCGGCGAGATCACCGGCACCCCGCTGGTGGCCGGGGGAGTGCTGTACGCCTGCAGCAGGGACCGCTGCGTGTACGCGCTGGACGCCGCCAAGGGCACCGGCCAGAGCTGACGGTGCGACGGCCGGGGCCGGCCCCGGCCGGGCCACCGGTCGTCCGGTCGCCCCACCGTCTCTGTGCGGCCCGGGGCGTGCGGGACGGTGGGTGCGGGGTCGGGTCGCGGGCCGCGATGTGGTGGCGGGTGTGGTGCTGACGGTGGGGCAGGGGCAGGGCGTGGAGGTTCGAGCGCAGGGCGCTGTTCCCGTGCTCCGTTGTGGCTGCCTGCCGTGTGCTGCCAAATCCCCCCGGGCAAGGGCGACTTGGGGGTCCCTTTGCTATGTATTGACCTGCGGAGATGCAGCTCTTTGCGGTTGCTTCACGGTGGCCGGAACATCGGTCCAAGTCGCCGCGTCCAGCCGGAACCGGCCCGAGCGGTGTCCGCGTCTCCAGCTCCGCAAGCAGCCGATTTTGCTGTGGACGTGTCAATTTTTCGCGGAGGATTTCCATGAGGCGTAGTCAGCTCAAGCTGGCCGCGGTCGTCGGGCTGGTCGTACTCGTGCTGAGTGGTTTCACACCGGCCAAGCGAAGTGGCGGCGGTGGCGACGGCGGCGACGGAGGTGGCTGCGGCAAGGACGGTGGCAGCAGCAACAGCAGCAGCGGTACCGACGGAGGCAGCAGCAGCACGTCGGTCGGTGGAGGGACGGGTGGCGGCTCCAGGTCCCGCCCCACCACGAACATCACGGAGTGCATCGGACAGTCGGGCAACGCCGCGACCGTCCGGATCACCGCGCCCTCGGGCTTCTCCAGGAGCTACACGCTGAAGGTCACCTTCCTGAACGCCACCGGCGACGTGGTCACCAGCGGCCAGCAGCAGGTCAGCCTGGAGGGCAGCGAGACCAAGTCCGTGAAGGTGCCGGCCCGCGACACCACGATGCTGGACCAGGTCACCGAGTGCCGCCTGGACCCGGTGCGCTGAGCCGAAGTCAACTCCCTTTCCGTGCAGCCGAGTCGGCGCCCGCGCCCAGACCGCGTGCGGGCGCCGACCCCGTTCTGCCCCGCGCACCGGCGACTTCGGGTGCGGGTGTGACGGGTGGTGCGGCGTGGCGCGGCGGGTGTGACGGGTGGTGCGGCGTGGCGCGGTGGGTGTGCGGCGGGGCGTGGCGTGGCGCGGTGGGTGTGCGGCGGGGCACGGGTGCGGGTTCCCGGGAATGTCAGTGGTGGTTCCTACGCTGGAACCAGTGTTGGTCCCGGAGCTGAGGAGTGAGAGCAATGGCGTTGTCCCGTGCAGAGCGCGAGGAGTTTCTGGCCGAGGCGCAGGTCGGATCGCTCGGTGTGGCGGCCGGGGCGGAGCGGGCGCCTCTGGTGGTGCCCATCTGGTACGCGTACGACCCCGGCGGTGAGGTATGGGTGGTCACCGAGACGGACTCCAGAAAGGCCCGACTCATCGCGGACGCGGGTCGGTTCACCATGCTCGCCGAGCGTACGGCGCCGACGGTGCGCTATGTGTCGGTGGAGGGCCCGGTGGTCGAGCAGCGTCCCGCCACGGACGAGGAGCACCGGCGGATGGTGCGGCGCTTCCTGCCGGGAGAGGCGGCGGAGCAGTATCTGGCCATGACCGAGAAGATGTTCGGCGAGCTCCAGTACATCTCCATGAGGCCGCAGCGCTGGCTCTCCTCCGACATGGGGTCCTTCTGACCGGACCGCGCTGCTGTCGCGGCGCGGCGTCCGCCGGCTGAACGCGCCTGCTGCGCGGGCGGGTTGCGGCGCGCCGGCGAGCCGGCCGCACGGCGGGCGAGCGCTGCCGGGGGCCGAGCGCCGGCCCGGTCCCCGGCGGCGCGTACGAAGTCCGTGCGGGGGGTGTCAGCTGCCCTGGTAGTCCTGCACGACGACCAGGCTGCCCCGGTAGTCGCCGGAGCTGCCCTGGTAGTCGTCGGAGTCGCTGCCCCGGAGGTCGGCCGTGCCCGTTGTGCTGCCCTGGTAGTCGGCGGCGTCGACGGTCTCGGTGCGGTGCTCGGTCAGAGCGGGGGCGGCGGTCAGAGCGAGGCTGCCCACGGCGAGGGTGCAGACGGCGAGAGCGCGTCGGTTTCGTGGCACGGATCTTCTCCTTGGACGAGTAGTAAGGGTCAGTGGTTACTACCCGGAAGCCGGCTCCGGCCGCCGGGTTCCGCCAACGATGGCCGGATCGCGACGACTTGGCGGCGTGATGTGCGGAAGTGGACGGGCGCGCGGATGGGGCCGGTGATGGTGGCGCCCCCTCCGCGCCACCATCACCGGCCCTGGCCGTTCCGTCCGCTCCGGTGGGCCTGCCACCCGAGCGGACGCCTCATCACCTCGCGGGCTCGCTCGAACCCTGGTGGTCGCCGGCGACGGAGACGTCGCCGTGGCCGGTGGAGGTGTTGGTCTTGTTCTCCTCGACCGCGTCGTCGGTCTTGGGCTGGGCCTTGTTCTTCTGGTTCTTCCTGGTGTCCCTGCTCATGACTTCACTCCTCATGTGTGGTGCACGATGAGCCCCGGCGCGTCTCCCCGTGACTCCCCCGAACGCTGGACTGGCCTTGCTGGCGGCTCACCGTCTGAGGTGCGCCTCCCCCGTGACTCGCCGCTCCCCCCCCCCGATGCGACGAACCGACGTGCCACAGCATGGCAATCGCCAATAAACGTTTGATGAACGTGCCATCGCCCGCCGGGGCGGCGCCATAGCGGAGCAGGGTTCGATACGAGACCAGGACAGCCCTGAGACGTGTACGCACCCGTTCTCCGTTGGGGGAACGGGAGTTGGGGGCGTATCGACACCGCTCGGTCCGGCGCTCCGGCAGCCGGGGCGGCGGCTCCGGTCATCGGTGCCGACCGTCGGGCCGGCCGCGGCGCCTCGGGCCGGACGGGTGCCCTTCCGGCCGTGGGCGGCTCGCCCGCCCGCGGTCGGGGGCGGGACGGACGTACGGCGGCCGGGGCGGGTCAGCGGTGTGCGGTGGCCGCCAGCAGCTCCTGCACCTGGTGCCGCTCCGGAGAGTTGCGCGCCTCCAGGACCTGCTGGGCGTCGAGCCAGCAGGCCTGCGCCCTGCCGTGCTGGCCGAGTTCGGCCAGCGCCTTGCCGAGGACGATGAGGACCGTGCCGCGGCGCCATTCGCCGCCGATGGCGCGCAGGGTGATGGCACGTTCGGCGTGGGTGGCCGCGGTGCCCGCGTCCCCGAGTTCGAGATGCGCCTCGGCGAAGCGGAAGTGCGTCACACCCACCCAGCGGTCCTGGCGGCTGTCCTGGAAGACCTCCAGCGCCCGCTGGAGCTCCACGAGCGCTTCCTCGGGCCGCCCGGCCCTGGTCAGTGCGCAACCGAGTGTGTAACGGGCGTTCGCCAGCCGGAGAGTGAGGCCGATCCGCTGGTAGAAGGAGACGCCTTCCCTTGCCAGCCTGATCGCGCTCTCGTGCCGGCCCAGTGCCATGTGGATGCGCGAGAGGTTGCAGATCGCGCTCGCCTCGCTGGAGGTGTTCCGGTCTTCCCGGAACGCCTCGATGGCCTGCAGGATGAACGGCTCGGCGCGCTCGTGGTCGCCGAGGTAGGTCGCGATGATGCCGCGCTCGTTCGGCAGGTAGGAGGTGGAGAGCGGGTCCTCCGCCGACAGGGCCAGCAGCATCGCGTGCGTGGCCTCCTGGTCGGCCTGCTCGAACCGGCCGGAGTCCGCGTGGGTGTGGGTCAGCGTGACCCGGGCCCGTGCGCCCACCAGCGCGTCCCCGGCGGCGTCGGCGGCGTCCCGTACGGCGGTGGCGGCCTGTTCGTAGCTCTGCGAGTGCACGCCCGAGTCGGAGAGGTCGATCGTGGCGAAGAGCAGGTCGACGGCGGCGCGCAGCGAGGCGGGGGAGGACGCGCTCTGCCGGACGCACGCCAGCAGGCAGCTCGCCTCGGTGAACAGCCAGTCGAGGGCTTCCTCGCGGTGCTCGAAGTCCAGCCCCGGATGGTTCGCCTCCAGCAGGTGCTGTGCGGCGCGCTCGGCGGGCCGGTCGAGCGCGAAGGCTCGTTTGCCGGTGGCGAGGTAGAAGTCCAGCAGACGGGCGCGGGCCAGGTCGCCCTCGGAGACCGTCGGGGTCTCGTCCGCGCCGGCGTCGGGCGGGAGCGACGCGTCCTGCTCCGTGCGGCGGGCGCGGTCGCGCGCGTAGAGGCGGAGCAGGTCGTGGAAGCGGTAGCGGCCGGGTGCGGCCGACTCCAGGAGGCTGGTGTCGACCAGCGACTCCAGCACCTCCTCGGCCTCCTCCGGATCGCGGTCGAGCGCCGCGGCTGCCGCGTGCAGCGAGATGTCCGACCCGTCGGCCTGGCCCAACAGCCGGAAGGCACGGGCCTGTTCGGTGTCGAGCTGGCCGTAGCCCAGCTCGAAGGTGGCGCGGACGGCCTGGTCGCCGGCCTGGAGCACGTCCAGCCTGCGCCGTTCGTCGGCGAGCTTGCTGGCCAGCACCGAAACGGTCCAGGTCCGGCGGGCGGCGAGCCGGGCGGCGGCGATGCGGATGGCGAGCGGGAGGAAGCCGCAGGCGGCCACGACATCCATCGCGGACTCCCGCTCGGCGCGCACCCGTTCCTCGCCCACGATCTTGGTGAAGAGCCGCATCGCCTCGTCGGGGCTCATCACGTCGAGGTCGACCAGGTAGGCGCCGGCCAGGTCGATCATCCGGGTGCGGCTGGTGATCAGCGCGGCGCAGCCCTCGGTGCCCGGCAGCAGCTGGCGGATCTGCGCGGCGTCCCGGGCGTCGTCCAGCACGGTGAGAACCCGGCGGCCGGAGAGCAGGCTCCGGTAGAGCGCCGCGCGCTCCTCGAGACTCTCGGGGATCGCACTGTCCGCGATGCCGAACGCCCGCAGGAAGGAGGCGAGTACGGCCCTCGGCTCGGCCGGGCCGGCGCTCGCGCCCTGGAGGTCGGCGTACAACTGGCCGTCGGGGAAACGGTCCTTGGCCGCGTGGGCGACGTGGATGGCGAGAGTCGTCTTGCCGACGCCGCCGATTCCGGCGACCGCGGAGACGGCCATCACCGCGCCGTCGGAGTTCGCCAACTCCTCGCGCAGCTCCTTGACGAAGGACGAGCGTCCGGTGAAGTCCTTCACGCTGGCGGGGAGTTGGTGAGGCGTGACCCTGTCGCCGACGGCGCCTCGGACGCCCGAGGGTGCGAGGGCGAGGCCCTCGTCCGCGCGCAGGATGCGCTGGTGCAGCTCGGACAGCTCGGCGCACGGGTCGATGCCCAGTTCCTCGGCCAGCAGCGCGCGGGTGTCGTCGTAGACCGCGAGCGCCTCCGCCTGACGGCCGCTGCGGTAGAGCGCGAGCATCAGCAGTTCGCGCAGCCGCTCCCGCAGTGGATGGGCAGCGCCGACCGCGGTGAGCTCGGAGACCGCCTCGGCGTGGCAGCCGACCTGGAGGTCCAGGTCGAAGCGGTGCTCGAGCAGCGAGAGGCGCCACTCCGCGAGCCGCACCCGCTGGGTCTCCGCGTACGGGCCCGGCAGATGGGACAGCGGCTCGCCGTCCCACAGTGCGAGCGCCTCGCCGTAGTGCTCCCTGGCCTTTCCGAGGTCGCCCTCCGCCGTGAACTTCTCGGCGAGCGAGGCGAGTCGGGAGGCACGGTCGAGATCCAGCGAGACACCGGGAGCCGAGGTCTGGATGGCGTAACCGCCGGACTCGCTGAGCAGCGTCCGGCTCCCCAGCACCTTGCGCAGCCGGGATGCGTACGTCCGCAGCGCGGCGAGTGCCTGTTGCGGCGGCTCCTCGCCCCAGATCGCGTCGACCAGCTCGGGCGCGGTGGCCGTGTGCCCGCCGCGCAGCAGGATCGCCGCGAGCAGGGCACGTTGCTGTGGTGAACCGGTGCTGAGCTGTGTGCCGTCCCGCCAGGCCCTGACGGGCCCAAGCACCGCGAAGCGCAGCCCCGTACCAGGGTCGGCGACCATGAGTGCTCCCTACTCTCACCTGAATCTCGGTGCCCGACCCATCAGTGTGCCTTCTCAACTCCCGTTGTGGCAGCCGCCCGTCGGCCTCCGAAAGCGTCGGCTTCAGCCAAGGGGACGGAGTGGTACGGGCGTTGGTGACACTCTGCTGAAAGAGTCTGACGTTAAGTCAATTGCGTCTGTGCTGAACGCTGTGGGGCCCCGGCGACCGTGTGCGGGTGCGAGCGGTTGCCCCGTCGCCGGGCGGACGGACCGGTCGTGGCGAAGAGGGGCGAGCCGTTCCCGACGCGGTTCCGCACCACGGGGCGGGCCTGCTCGGCTGGTGCGCCCTGTGGGCCGGACACCGACGGTTCGGAACGATCCGGGCGTGGCTGTCGTGGCGGATGTGGCGGATGTGGCGGGTGGTGGCGGTGCGAATTGTGGCGGTGCGGTCGGCCGGTGCGTCGACGCGGCCGTACCGGGCTCGTCGGCAGCGCGTCCGGCGGTGCGTCCGGCGGCGCGGGCGGCTGCCGGGGCACGGAGCGGCGGGGTTCAGCGCTCCAGGTCGAACTCGCCGTCCCTGGCGCCCAGTACGAAGGCCTCCCACTCGGCGGCGGTGTAGCGAAGCACCGTGCCGGGATCGGCCGAGTTCCTCATCGCCATGCCCCCGCCGGGGAGTTGGGCGATCTCCACGCGCTCCTCCTCGGGTGCTCCCGGAGCGTGCTGCCACTCCACACCGGAAATGTCGAGGGCGTACAGCTCGTCCTTCTCCTGCTGGGTACCCATGGCGCCAAGTCCTCTCGTGCAAGCCCGCCGAGGTGCTGCCGTGCACCCCGCCCAGCTGATGACCCCCGTCAACTGCTGCAAACCGTCCGCCCGTCGAGCCTATCGTCGCGGCGGCCCCGGCTGTAGCGGGGGAGCGGAAAATGAGTACGGCCTTCGAGCCCGCGCGAGTACTGTTCCCGACCGTGACCCGTAGCAGCTGCGCACGACACCTTTCCTCCCGGCAGAGCTCCACCGGCCGCCGGGTGAGCGTGCCGAGGGCCGGGCGGTGAGCCGAACGGCGCTGTTCACGGACGTACGGCCGCTGCGTTCCAGCAAGCGGTTCCGGGAGCTGTGGATCGGGACCTCGCTGGGCCTGTTCGGCGGCCACCTCGCCAACGTGGCGGTACTGCTCCAGGTCTGGAATCTCACCGGAAGTCCGCTGTGGACGGGGCTGATCGGCGTCGCCAGTGCGCTGCCGATGACGGCCTTCGGTCTGCTCGGGGGTGCGCTCGCGGACGCGATGGACCGCCGGGCGCTGGTCGCGCTGGCGACCTCCGCGCAGCTGCTGGCCGCGATCGGGTTCACCGCGCAGGCGCTGGCCGGCAACGGGCGGGTACTGGTGCTGCTCGGTCTGGTCTCCTTCTCGGCGGCGTGTATCGGACTGGGTTCCGCCGCCCGCAGGACTCTCCCGGTACGACTCCTCCCGGGCAACGAGCTGGCCGCCGGGCTCGCGCTGCAGAACTTCGCCTCCCAGGCGTCGATGCTGCTCGGGCCCGCGGCGGCCGGGTTTCTGATTGCGCGGTCGGGGATGGCCGCCGCGTACCTCGTGCAGGCGGTCGCGGTGGCGGTCTCGCTGCTCGCGGTGCTCCGGCTCCCGCCGATGCCCCGGCTGCCGGCGGCGGACACTGGGAGCGCCGAACCGGGGCCGGGGGAGAGTGAACCGGAGCCGGACCACCGTGAGTCTGCGCCCGGCGGTCCCGCGCGGAAGAGCTGGCGACCGCCTCGGGGCGGCTGGCGGATCATCGCCCAACGGCCCACTCTCTGGGGCTCGTTCGCCACCGACCTGGCCGCGACGCTGCTGGCCATGCCGATCTCGCTGTTCCCGCTGGTCAACGAGGCCCGGTTCGACGGCGATCCGCGCACTCTCGGGCTCTTCCTCTCCTCGGTCGCGGTCGGCGGGATCTGCGCCGGCCTGCTGTCGGGCAGCTATACGCGGGTACGCCGCGCGGGCCGGCTCCAGCTGGCGGCGGCGCTGGTGTGGAGCCTGGCGCTCGCCGCCTTCGGACTGGCCGAACCGCTCTGGCTGGTGCTCGGCGCGCTGGTGGTGGCGGGCGCCGCCGACACCGTCTCGGTGGTCACGCGCGCGGCGCTCGTGCAGATGGAGACACCGGACCGCTTCCGCGGACGGGTGTCCTCGGTCGAACTCGTCATCGGCGCCGCGGGGCCCGAACTGGGCAATTTCCGGGGCGGGTTGGTCGCTTCCTTCACCTCCGCGCCGTTCGCCCTGGCCTCCGGCGGCCTGGTGGCCGCCGCGGTGGTCTCCGCTGTCGCCGCGGTCAACCGGCCCCTGCGGAGCTACCGGCTTCCGCGTGAGCAGTGAGACCCGCCCACGCGACGTACGACCCCCGGCCGGGCCCGGTTCCGCGGCGGTTCCGGGGCCGCGGCCGGTTCCGGGCCGGCGGCCGGCCCCGGTGCTGGTGGGAGGGCTGTCCGCGGGCCGGCGCCGAGCGCTCATCGCGGCGGGGCGGCGTCCAGCCAGACCGGGTTGGTCATCGCGGCCATGGCGCCCGGGAGTTGGCCCTCGCCGCCCGGGTGCCGCACCTCGGCGCGCACGTACGAGGCCAGTGAGGCGGTCGTGCGCCACTCCAGCCCGGTCGCCGCCGGACCGGACAGCAACTCGCCCTGGTCGGTGAGGAGTCGGGCGACCGCGCCCTCGGGCGCCCCGTCGACCGCGAGTCGTACGGTGACGTCCGCGGTCGGCGCGGTGCGCAGTCGTCCGCCGATGGTCGCGTGGCCGCCGCGCTCGTCGGAGGCGGAGAGCTCCAGAGAGATCCGGGAGGACTCGGCGAGGTAGCTGCGGCCCGCCCGGATGCCCGCGAGCACGTCCCTGCGGGTGAGGTCGTCGGCGTGCACCACCGTCTGCGGCAGCCCCACATCCTGCCCCTCGCTGTGCGCGTCGCTGCAACCGAGGGCGGGCAACCAGTCGCGACCGCGTTCCACCAGCATGTTGTCCCAGGCGGCAAGCGCGAGCTCGTCATCCGGGGTCCACGGACCGTTCCACAGCTCGATCGCGTCGGCGCCCTCGTAGCCGAACTTCCACTGGCAGCCGACGTAGGGGCAGTTGGGGTGCGCAGGCACGACCAGGCCGCCGGCGCGGTGGATGCGGCGCACCCAGCGCTCGTACGCGTCGTCCCGCGCCCGGTAGCGCCAGTCGACGAAGGTGCCGGGGTCGGTGCCGAGGGCCAGGTAGTGACCGTTGCGGGTGGTGACCTCCTCGCCGCAGAGCACCAGCAGATCGTCGCCGAACAGCCCCTCCCAGGCGGCGTGCCCCGAGGTGGTGTTGTGCTCGGTGCTCACGATGAAGTCAAGTCCCGCCCTGCGTGCGGCAGTTGCCACCTCCGCCGGGGTGCGCCGCCCGTCCGAGTGAACGGTGTGCAGATGGCAGTCGCCGCGGTACCAGGCGCGCCCGCGGCCCCGGGCCCGCTCGGAGGGGTGGACCGGTATCGGCGTACGTCCCGGCCTGCCGGGCGTCAGGGTGACGGTCAGCTCGTACCGCATGCCCTGCGGCGCGACCGTGTACGGGCCGAGCACGATGTGCCAGGTGCCGGGGCCGACCGGACCCGGCAGATAGCCCGGCGTCGCCCGCTCCGCGCTGATCGTGAACTCGGTGCGGAAGCCGCCCGACCAGCCGCGGAACCCGTCCGTTCGGGGAGCCCCGCCGCGCGGGTCCGTACCGCGCGGGTCGAAGACGCCGATGTCCAGTGCGTTGCCCGGGGTGCCCTCGGGTACCTCCGGCCTGTCGTAGCCGTAGGAGACGGCGATCTCCCGTACTCCGCGCGGCA
Source organism: Streptomyces tardus (assembly GCF_018101125.2). Taxonomy (GTDB): domain Bacteria; phylum Actinomycetota; class Actinomycetes; order Streptomycetales; family Streptomycetaceae; genus Streptomyces; species Streptomyces tardus. The sequence continues at coordinate 2,934,865 of NZ_JAELVF020000001.1, forward strand.
CTTCGACCGGGACGTATACGAAATCCGGTGCTCCGGTGGGCAGTTCACCCTTGATGGTGCGGGAGAGCGGCGCCGCGGGTGAGTCGCCCTGTGCGCCGCCGTCCGCGGCGCGGGCGAAGTCCATCGGGGCGAGCGTGACCGCGCCCGCCATGCCCGCCGTGGACTTGAGCATGTCGCGTCTGTGCATCGCTGCCGGCTCCCTGGGGTCGAGGACCTGAGAGACCGTTGTACGGGCGGCGGCCCGCAGAGGTAACCCCGCGCGCGTGAACATCGGCCGAAGGAACGACGGCCGGAGGCGCGTCGGTGCGGTGCGCGGCAGGAGCGTCCGGTGTCGGTGCGGGCCGGTGGGGGTTGGATCGGTGCGAGAC
>NZ_JAELVF020000001.1:2935279-2946236 GCF_018101125.2 Streptomyces tardus
GTGTGGGGTGTGGGGTCGGTGGTCAGCCGCGCGGGTAGCGGCGCAGCCAGCCCGTGGAGGCGCTGGGTGCGGCCGGGGAGTGCAGGGCGGGGCCCTGGGTCATCTCCATGGCGAAGTCGTCGGCCAGCTCCAGCATCGTCGCGCGGCCCTCCAGCTCGGTCACCCAGTTCGGAGGCAGGGCCGTCTCGCCGTGCTGAACTCCCAGCAGGTTCCCGCAGATCGAGCCGGTGGAGTCGGAATCTCCGCCGTGGTTGACCGCCAGCAGCAGACCGTGGCGCACGTCCTCGGCGACCAGCGCGCAGTACACCCCGATCGCCAGAGCCTCCTCCGCCGTCCAGCCCTCTCCGAGCGACTCGACGCGCTCGGGCGACGGCATCCCCTGCCGCACCGCGCCGAGCGCCCGCTTGAGCGCGTCGGTGGTCTCCTGGTGGTCGGGCCTGTTCACCAGTTGCGCCAGGGCCTGTTGGACACCCGCGTCGAGGGAGTCGCCGCGCGCGAGCGCGTGCACGATCACCGCGAACGCCCCCGCCGAGAGCACTCCGGTCGGATGGCCGTGCGTCTGGGCGGCGCACTCCAGGGCGAGTTGGAAGACCAACTGCGGTTCCCAGCCCACCAGCAGACCGAACGGCGCGGAGCGCATCACGGTGCCGCAGCCCTTGGAGTTCGGGTTCTTCGGCTGCTCCAGCGTGCCCATCCGGGCGTCCCCGAGCCCGCTCAGACAGGCGTTGCCGGGTGCGCGCCGCGCGTACAGCCACTCTTCTCGGGCCAGCCAGCCGTCGTTCTCCCGACGCTCGTCGGGGCCCCAGTCCCGCTGGGTGGCGGCCCAGCGCAGATGCGCCGCGTGCACGTCGGTCGGCGGGTGCCAGGCGCCGGTGTCCCGCCGTACGTGTGCCCGGATCAGCCCGTCCACGGTGAACAGCGTCATCTGGGTGTCGTCGGTGATCGCGCCCCGCAGGCCGTACGCGGGAACCAGATCGGTGATCCCGTCGGGGCCGTGTGCCTCCCGGATGTCGGGCAGCGAATGGAACTCCACGCCCGCGCCGAGCGCGTCGCCCATCGCCCCGCCCAGCAGGCAGCCCCGTACGCGGCTGCGGAAGTCCTGCTGCTCCGTACGTCCCCACGTGCTGGTACCGGTAGCCGCCACCGACGCCCTCCCCATCGCTCATGACCGGCTGGCATGGAGCACCCTAGACGACCGGTCCGGGGGCGCAGCAGTCAGTCTTCGGTCCGCTTCGGGTCCGTTTTCTGTCCGGTTCGGATCGGGCGGCGGGCTTACGGGGCCGGGCGGCGGGGCGTGCGGGACGGCCGCCAGGGCGCCGGTGGCCTGCCCGGCCGGAGCGTCCGTGCCGCTCAGGAGCGGCCCGCACGCAGCGTCAGCACCGTGATGTCCGGCTCGGCGCCGACCCGTACCGGAGGGCCCCAGGAACCGGCTCCGCGCGTGACGTACAGCTGGGTGTCGCCGTACCGCTCCAGCCCGACCAGGGTCGGATTGGCCAGCGCGGCCAGGAAGTTGCCCGGGAACATCTGGCCGCCGTGGGTGTGGCCGGAGAGCTGGAGATCGACGCCGTGCTGCTTCGCCTCGTCGATCATGGCCGGTTGGTGCGCGATCAGCACCGCCGGGCGCTTCCCGTCCCGGCCGGCGAGCGCCTTCGGCAGGTCCGGGGCGTCGCCGTGCTCCTCGCCCGCGAGGTCGTTGACGCCGACGATGTCGAAGTGGCGCAGCTCCTCGCGCTCGTTGCGCAGCACGCGTATGCCGAGGGCTCCGGCGAGATGGGAGTTCCACTCCTCGTACCCGGAGTAGTACTCGTGGTTCCCGGTGGCGAAGAAGACGCCCTCGCGCGCTCTGAGGCGGCCGAGCGGCTGGGCGGCGCCGCGGAGGTTCTTCACCTGGCCGTCCACCAGGTCGCCCGCGATGGCGATCAGATCGGGGTCGGTGGCGTTCGCCCGCTCGACGATCCGCTGGGTGACGCCGCGGCCGATCACCGGGCTCATGTGGATGTCGCTGATCAGCGTGATCCGGTAGCCGTCGGCGGCCGGCGGGAGCTTCGCCAGGGTGACGTCCACGCGCTTGACCTTCGGCCCCGCGGCGAGCACCGAGTGCGTACCGGCGCCCACCGTCACCGTGGCGACCGTACCGGCGGTGATCGCCGCGGCCCGTGCGACAAAACGGCGGCGGGAGGCGTCCGCCGGGCCGTCACAACCGCCGCGGCCCGCCGTCGCGGGGGTCTCGGACGGCGCCGGGGCCGTCGGCGCTGCGGTCCCGAGCCGGTGCGAGCCGTTGCGCTCGGGGGTGCCGTCGGGGTTGTTGGTGCCGTCGGAGCCGGGGCTCGCACCGTCGGCAGGGGGTGCAGCGGTCGCGGTGGCCGGCTTGTCGGCGACGGCTGTGGCCGTGCCGCACGCGGGATCGGAGTCCGGGCCGAGTGCGGCCTCGACCGGCGGTGCCGCGTCGGCGGCCCCGGCGGGCTCGGTGTGACCGGCCACGGAGGTGACGGGCCGGTCCGGAGCGGAATCGGCGTGCGCGGACCCGGTCGTCGCCAGGGCTGCGGGCGCCTCCTCGGCGGCCGGTCGCTCACTGCCGTCGGCGCCCGCACGACGGGCGTCGCGACGGCGCAGCAGGCGCAGCACCAACGGCCGTACGGCCTCCAGCACCAGCAGGGTCAGCAGCAGATAGACCACCACCGCGAACCACATCAACCCCGGCCAGGCAAGCGTCCGCTGAAGCGCGAACGGCACGTCGGAACGCGTGGTGATCATCGCGGCGACCAGCAGTGACGGCATCGCGAACGCCAGCACCGTGCCCGTCCGCCGCCACCAGCCGCCGGGGACCGACACATCCCGCACCAGACGGCGCCACAGATACCAGTGCGCCGAGACGACCACACAGGTGATCACCAGAAAGACCACTACGAACATCGCTACGCCGCTCCCACACCATGGCCGTCTTCGGACTTCGTCCGCAGCGCATGCAAGCCTCTGAGGCCGATGACTCCGACCGCCGTCCCCAGCAGGAACGAGGTGACCGCGAGGAGCAGATGCACCCAGAAGTACCCGGTCGGATCGCCTGCCTCGTCGAAGGCCAGTCCACTGCCGTCCTTCCACAAATTGCGGACGAACGTGACCCAGATGAACCAGCTCCACACCCCGAACGCGAGCAGGAACCAGGACACGGGGCGGCTGAGCTTCATACCTCGAGTATGAACAGCACTCCCGCGGCCCTCGTCCGAGGGGCGACGCACATGCACCGTCCAGCAGAACGGCGCGGCCGGCCGAGGAGTTCCGGAAACAGGGGTGATATTCGCCCGGCTCTCCGGGACCCGTGGCTCCCCAGCCGCGCGTGCGCGGTCCCGTACGCCTGCGGCGGTACGTGTGCGGTCCGTGCGTGCGCGTCTGTACGTCTGCGCCCGTACGGACGCAGCCCGAAGCGTCCGTACGCCGCGTCGCCCGCCCAACTGCCTGGCCGGCGGGGGCGGTTCGTGATCGACTGGGCGTCATGGACGCGATAACGGCGGTCATCGCGGTGGCTGGAACTCTTGCCGGCGGTGTCCTTTCACATCTGCTCCAGAGCCGCGCCACTGCCGCGGCCAACCGCGAGACGCGGGACGAGCGGCGCCGCGAGGAGCGGTTGGAAGCCTGCGTACGGTACGCGGCGGCGGTCTACGACTGTCGGCGGATGATGAGCTACCGCTGGTACCGCAGCAACGGGCGCGGCGGCTCGGAGGACCCCAGCGAGGTATCCAGCCAGGCCTTCGATGTGCGGACCACCATGATGGAGAGGTTGACCCGCGTCCAACTCCTCGTCGACGACGACGAGTTGCGTGCCGCGGCCGACGCGGCTGCGGAGGCGGTGGCGGAGCTGTACGAGAAGGACACGCCGGCCGAGGAGTTCCGGGCCGCGCGCGACCGCAGCCTCCGGGCCCACGACCGCTTCGTGCGCGCCGCCGCCTCCCATCTGCGCTGACACGGTCCCGAAGCCGGAGATGCCGGCGGGGCCGTGCTGCTGGGCCTGTCGAAACCGGCGGTGTCGCTCTCGTCGTCGCGTCCTCGGCGGAGGCCCGTACGCGGAGGTCCGCAACCCCGGAATAACCGGGTGCGGCGGACGGATCCGGCGTACTAGGGTCGCCCGCCATGACCTACACCGCGCCAGAGCGCATCCGACCGCCCTTCACCGCAGACGAACGCGGCCAGCTGAACAACTGGCTCGACATGCAGCGCGGCATCATTCACTACAAGTGCGCGGGGCTCTCCGACGAGGCCGCCCGACGTTCGGTGATACCGACCTCGCCGCTGATGACGGTGGCCGGTGTGGTCGCGCATCTGCGCTGGGTCGAGCACACCTGGTTCGAGGTGATGTTCCTCGGCGGCTCGGAGAAGGAGAACCCGAGCTTCTTCGACGATCCCGAGGACGCCGACATGCGGCCGGCCGCGGACGTCCCCCTGGAGCAGCTGCTTCAGGAGTACCAGGTGCAGTGCGCGCGGAGCAACGAGATCGCCGCCGCGGCCTCGCTGGACGACAGGGGCAGGCGCGCGGACTTCAAGGTCGGCCAGGCGTCGCTGCGTTGGATGCTGGTGCACATGATCGAGGAGACGGCGCGGCACGCGGGCCACCTCGATGTCATCCGCGAACTCCTCGACGGCGAGACCGGCTACTTCTGACCGACGGCGGAGGCGGGCGGGGCGTGATCCCGACGGGCGGGCCCCACGGGTCCGACGGCCCCACGGACTCCACGGGCCCACGGACCCCACCGGCCTGACTCCCGCGGTGCGCGACCTCGTGGGCGCGGAACTCCGTGGGCGCGGCACCCGTGCGCGCGGAACTCCGCGGGGCGCGCCCGTGGGCCCGACTCCCGTGGGTGGAAATGCCGTTGAGGCCCCGGGCGCCGCTGTCTACGCTGCGGCGATGACCGCCCCCGCGCCGCGCCTCGAAGTGCTCACCCCCGCCAACGTGGAAGCGGCCTGTGCCCTGGAAGTCCGCCCCGACCAGCGCGGATTCGTCGATCCCGTCGCGACCTCGCTGGCCGAGGCGTATGTCTGGCCGGAGGTCGCCTGGCCCCGGTTGATCGTCGACGGGGAGACTCCGGTCGGCTTCGTCATGGCCTTCCACGACATCCACTTCAACCCCGCCGTTCCGGACGACCGCCGCTCCGGCCTGTGGCGGTTGAACATCGCCGCCGCCCAACAGGGCCGCGGATACGGGCGGTTCGCCGTCCGCGCCGTCGCGCAGGAGATCCGTCGCAGGGGGCGGCACACCCGCCTCTTCACCACCTGGCAGCCGGGCGGGTCCGGTCCCGAGAACTTCTACCTACGGCTCGGATTCCGTCCGACCGGGGAGCTCAGCGGCGGCGAGACGGTGGGAGCGCTCGACCTGGACTGACGCCGTACTGCCCGTGCAGGGCCGCGTACCGGTTCGCTCCTACGGCCGCCGACTGCGTACGGCCCGCGTACGGCCCGCGTACGGCACGGCGTACCCGGACCGGCAACCGCCGGATGGGCGCTCCCGTCGCCCCGTGGGCGCCCCTGCCCGTTGCGGAGGTGGCCCTCCCCCCTTATGGTCATGATGACGATAAAATGGGGGAAGGAACCTGGATGACCACTTCCGCGCAGAGCCGACGTGCCGCCACCGGAACACTGCTCGGGCTCGCGCTCGGGGACGCTCTCGGTTACCCGACCGAGTTCGACGACGTGCCCTCGATCCTCGCCGCCTGTGGGCCCTGGCGCGGGATGGAGCTGCCGAGCCGTGCTCTCGTCTCCGACGACACCCAGATGGCGCTCGCCGTCGCCCGCGCGCTCGCCACCGCCCGGGCCGGCGAACACCTCGGTCCGGACGGCCTGGTGCGCCCCCTGCGCGAGGAGTTCATCGCCTGGTACCGGTCACCGGAGAACAACCGGGCCCCGGGCGGCACCTGCCTCGCCGCCTGCGCACTGCTGACGGGGGAGGGCCGGCCCTGGCAGGACGCCAGCAGGATCGACTCCAAGGGCTGCGGGGCGAACATGCGCGTCGCCCCCGTCGCGCTCGTACCCGGGCTCGACGACCAACAGCGCGCCGGTGCAGCCCAGTTGCAGTCCGGTCTCACCCACGGCCACCCGACCGCCCTGGCGGCGTCGGACCTCACCGCGCACGCCGTGCGCCTTCTCGCCGACGGCGTCGACCCGGCCGAGCTCGTACCGCGGTTGCGCACCTACGCCCATGACAACCGCACCCGTTACCACCACGACTGGCTCGGCGACCTCTGGGCCCGTGCGCAGGATTCGACCGCCGAGCACTTCGCCGCGCGCGGCTGGGACGAGTGCCTGGCGATCCTCGACCGGCTCGAAGCCGCTCTGCGCACGGTCTCGCCCGAGGCGGACCCGTGCCTGGCGACGGGCGCCGGCTGGATCGCCGAAGAGGCCCTGGCCACCGGTCTGTTGTGCTTCCTGCTCTTCCCCGACGAGCCGGTCGTCGCTCTGCGGCGCGCCGCCTGCTCCTCGGGCGACTCGGACTCGATCGCCTGCCTCACCGGCGCGTTCGCCGGCGCCCACCTCGGAGCCGACGCCTGGCCCGGCGCCTGGGTGGAGCGGATCGAGCACCGCGACGAACTCCTCGCCCTCGCTGCCCCCTGGAACCCCTGACCCGCCAGGCCTGCCCCGCTCCTGCCCCGTGCGCCCGCTCGTGGCCGGCGCACCCGCACCCCGGCAGCCGGGCATGGCCCGTCCGGGGCCCGGCGTACGGGGCGCCCGGCGTACGGCGTACGGCGTACGGGGTGCACGGGGCGTACGGCGCACGGGGCGTACGGCGTACGGCGCGTCCGGGAGCAACGCGGTGCGGGCGCGGGGCCGATGGACGCCCTTCCGCCCGTCGCCTCCTCAGCGCTCCTGATACACGGGGTTGTGCGCGCGGCAGGTTTCCACCGCCTCCGGGGGCAGTTGGGCGCCCATGTCGAGACCGCCCTGCACCTCGTCGACCTCGACTCCCCGCGCGCCGTTCTCCTTCAGACAGTCCGCGTACTCGCGCAGGGCTCCGATCCAGCCGTCCGGCAGGTCGGGAGTCCGGCTGTCGTCGATCTCTGCGTCGCCGCTGGACGCCTGGTGCGGCGAGGGCCGGGTTTCGGAGGTGCGCCGGAGGCGCCGCAGGCTGCGAATGCGCAGACGAGGGAGAGCGTGAGGAGAGACAACGAGACTGCCAGGGGCCCGCGTTGCCTCATCGGGGGTTCACCTGCTCGGTCAACCGCCCCTTGCGCAGGGTGAGTACACGATCGGACTGAGCGGCCACCTGCTGGGCGTGACTCACCACCACCACGCATTTGCCCTGCTTGTGGGCGAGTTCGCGGAAGATGTCGACGATGCCCTGGGCGGTGTCCTCGTCGAGGTTCCCGGTGGGCTCGTCGGCGAAGAGGATGTCGACGTCGCAGGCGAGCGCCCGCGCGATGGCGACGCGCTGCTGCTGACCGCCGGAGAGCCGCAGCACGTTGCGCCGGGCCATGTCCCGGTCCAGACCGACCTGTTGGAGCAGTTCGAGCGCGCGCCCGCGGCGGCTGCCCGACACGGGTTTCGCGCCGGTGATCTCCATGGCCGTGGTGACGTTCTGGAGCGCCGTCATATAGGTGAGGAGGTTGTACTGCTGGAAGATCGTGGCGGCGTGCCTGTTGCGGTAGCGCCCCAGCCCCAGCTCGGCGAGGTCCCGGCCGTCGAAGCTGATGCTGCCCGAGGTGGGTGCGTCGAGCCCGCTGGCGAGGCTGAGCAGCGTGGTCTTGCCGCTGCCCGACGGGCCCAGCACGGTGTAGAAGGTGCCGCGGGCGAAGGCGTAGTCGATGTTCTTCAGCACCGCAGTACGACGGCGTCCGCCGGCGTAGGTGTGGCTGACACCGGTGAGCCGCAGAACGGTCCGGTCACCGGAGCCGCTCCCGTCGGTCGGGGCGGGAGCGGCCGGGGCGCCGGCAGCGCCGGGTCCCCCGGTGGTCCCGGTGGTCCCGGGGGTCCTGGTGGTCTCGGGGGTCTGGCCTGTGTCGGAAGCCGAGAGGTTCATGGCGGTCACTTGCCCTTCGTGAGGATGGCGCGGGGGTTCAGCCGCAGCACTGCGGCGGCGGGTATTGCGGTGGCGAGCACGCCGACACCGAGCCCGACGGCGCCGACGGTGGCGAGGTCGGAGGAGGAGAGCGCGACCGTGATGCGGTCCACCGGGTCGGCGTTCTCCACGGGCCGGTCGTCCATGTCGATGCCCTCGCCGATTCCGGTGCTGCCGGGGGGTGGAGGCTGCCAGGAATCGAGCTTCTCCTCGGCCGCGGCGGCCTCCCGGCCGAGCAGCGCCTGACCCGCGCTCTGCGTCAGGGCCGGGGCGAGGAGCGAGCCGAGGCCGATCGCCACCGTCGCCACCAGGACGACTTCCAGGGCCTGTTGGGCGATCAGGCTGCTCTTGCGCTCGCCCATCGCCAGCAGGACTCCGTACTCCTTGCGTTGCTGCTTGACGGCGAGATTGGCCAGAAGCGCGAGGACGGCGGCGCCGGCGAGGCCCATCAGCCACATGGCGGCGGTGGCCGTCCCGCGGATCGAGTCCAACGGGCCCGTCATCTGTGCGATCGCCTTGTCGTTGGCCGCCAGCGCGAAGCCGTCGAGCTCCGATCCGGCCTCCTTCTCCGCCGCTTCCTCGAACGCTTCCTGCGCCTCGGCGCCCTGGAGCAGGAACGTCGCCTTGCTGACCTGCAGCCCGTTCTCGTTCTCCGAGCTGAGGGAGCCGAGACCGCCCACCGACCCGTAGAGCATGTTGGCCGGGCTGATGCCGTACTCGGCGTCCGGTTCGTCGGTGGGACGCGAATCGCGGTAGACGCCGGCCACGGTGAAGTCGGCCTCGGTCTTCTCGTCGTTGCCGGTGAGGCTGATCCGGTCACCGACCTTCAGCCCGTTCTCCTTCGCGAAACGCTCCTCGATCAGCAGGCGTTTGCGGTCCCGGTCGGCCGAGGTCAGATGCTCGCCCGACAGCAGAGTGAACCGGCCGCTGCGGAAGTCCGGCAGCAGCGAGGTGTCCAGGACGCCCATACCGACGGTGCCGCCTTCGCCCATCGGGTTCTGCGGACCGCCCCCGACCAGCTTCTGCCCGTCGTCCAGGATCGCGCGGTCCCACACCTCGTACGTGTACTTCTGCACCTGCGGCAGCCGGCCCAGCTCGTCGACGGTTCCGGCGTCGATCCGAGGGGCCTGCATCCCGGCGCCCGCGCCCAGGTCGCCCAGATCCATCTCCAGGTTGACCTCGGCGCCCACGGACTGCTTGACGTCCTGTTCGGCCCGCGCGGTCGCACCGTCGATCAACACACCCGCCAGCACCATCACGGAGATGACGAGGAAGGCGGCGAGCGTGATCAGGGTGCGACCCTTGCGCGCCCAGAGGCTCAGCCCCGCGCGTTTGACGAAGTTCATGGCTTGTCGGCTCTCTTCCGTACGTGGAGTGGGGCGGGGACCGGCGGGGGTGACGGCCGCGGCGGCGTCTACCGGCGTCAGTCGGCGTCCGTGAGAATCGAGCGGGGGTGCAGCCGGAGGATCGCGACCCCCGGTACGACGGTGGAGACCAGGGAGATTCCGAGTCCGATACCGGCGACCCGGGCGACGTCGGCGGGTTCGACCCGTACGGTCGGCGGCGCGATCACGCCGTCCGGGGCACGCTGCTTCCGACCGCTTCCGGTCGACTCGTCGTCCCCGGCCGCGCGTCCCGTGCCGGCGGCGTCTTCGGCGTTGGCTGCACGTCCCGTGTCGGACGGGCGCGAGCCGAGCAGCGCGTCGCCGACGGGCTGCCCCGCGAGCGAACCGGCCAGTGCGGCGAGTGCGACGGCGGGCAGCGCCAGGGCCGCTATCTCCACCGCGTGCTGGCCGAGGAGCTTCCACTTCTTCTCGCCCATCGAGAGCAGCACCCCCAACTCGGAGCGCCGCTCCCGGATTTGGAGCATCACGATCAATCCGAGGATCAGGGCGCCGGCCAGCGCGATCACCCAGATGAGCAACCCCGCGAACGTGCCCATGCGTTGGATCGGCCGCACCTGGTCGCGGTACGCCTTGTCGTTGACCTGGAAGTCGAACGGGCCTGCGCCCAGCAGCCGTTCGGCCTCCGCGTGCAACTGCTCGGCCAGCTCCGGCGAACCGATCCGGTAGACGGCACTCTGCACCGATGCGGCACCGGAGCTCTCGTCGGCGGTGTCGCCGCCCAACTGCTGGGCGGTGCCGACCGGTACGTACAACCTGTTGCCGGCCAGCTCGTACGGCGGCTGCCAGCCCGACGGGGACGGCGACGGGTCCTGGAAGACGCCGACGACCTTCAGCGGAACTGCCCGTCCGCCGCTCGCAGGACGAGCCCGTACGGTGTCGCCGGGCTCGATCCCGTTCCGCTCGGCCAGCCGCCGCTCGATCAGCGCGACCTGTCTGCCCCGGTCGGCCTCGGTGATGCCCCGGCCGGCCGTGACCTTCATCGTTCCGTACGAGAACGGCAGCAGCATTCCCGAGTCGCGCACTCCGACCACACCCAGTTCGCCCTTCGCCCCGCGTTCCGCGTCTGCGGGCGGCGGTGCCTCCGGCACGAGCGGCTCGAAACCGGCCGCGGCGGCCCGTACCGGAACCTCCGCGTTGTAGCGGTGCACCAGCTCGGAGCGGCCGAGCCGATCGGCGAGAGCCGGACTGAGACCGTCCTTCCGGACGGTGGCGTCGACGCCGATGGTCCGCTGGGCGTCGGCCTCCTGACGGGCGGCGGCTCCCTGGAGCAGGAACCCTCCGAGCAGCAGGACACAGATGACGAAGAAGATCCCCAGCAGCCCGGCGGTCCTCGACCTCCTGACACCGAGGCTGGTCCCGGCACGCTTGACGAAGTTCATGCCGAGGACGAAAGCAGTCCGCTCATTGCGGTGAGATAAGAGCGTCACAGCGGCATAAGGAGCTCAACCACGGGTGACAGGAACGCCGTTGGAGCCCGAGCGTGGGGGCGAAGTACGCGCTCCGGGCGCCGCCC
>NZ_JAELVF020000001.1:2946335-2948453 GCF_018101125.2 Streptomyces tardus
CCGCCACCCCGTCCCGCCGTACGTCGCCGCCTCCGCATCCCTCGTCGTCTCGGCGCACGTAGCTGCCGTGGCACACGTCGATCGCCCGCGTCCTTATCCGGTCGCAATCACCGTCTTGGTTTCATAAGCGCATGAGAGTCCTGATAGCCGAGGACCATCGCGTTCTGGCCCGCACCATCGCCACCGGTCTGCGTCGCCAGACGATGGCCGTCGACATCGCCTCTACCGGGGCCGAGGCCGAACAGATGTCGCTGCTCACCGACTACGACGTGCTGATCCTCGACCGCGACCTGCCCGTCATGAGCGGCGACGAGGTCTGCCGGCGACTGCGCGAACTGCACGACCCGCCGCGCATCCTGATGCTGACCGCCGCCGGTGAACTCACCGACCGCACCTACGGACTCACCACCCTCGGCGCCGACGACTACCTGGCCAAACCCTTCGACTTCGCCGAACTGGTCGCACGCGTACGGGCGTTGAGTCGCCGCGCTCCGAAACCGCCGACCACCCTGCTCCGGTTCGGCGACCTGACGATGGACGGCACCCGACGTCTGGTGTCGGTGGCAGACCGCCAACTGGAGCTGACGCCGAAGGAGTTCGCCGTTCTGCGGCTGCTCCTGCTGGCCGCAGGTGCGCCGGTGCCCCACGACGAACTGGTGCGTCGCGTCTGGGACGAGAATCTCGACCCTCGCACCAGCGCGGTGCGCACCACCATCAGCCGGCTGCGCGGCAAGCTCGGCCACCCGGTCCTGATTCTCGCCGACCGGGGCGAGGGGTACCGACTGTGCGAATGAGCCCCCGGGCCCTGGTGGACAGGATGCCCTTCCGGGCCCGCCTCGCCGCGGCGTTCTCCGGCCTCTTCCTGCTCGCCGGTATCGCGCTGCTCACCTTCGTGGTGCTCCTGGCGCGCTACGGGACCAAGCAGCAGGCCGCCGGCATCTCCGTCAGAACGGGCGACTCCGAGAAGCTGAACGGCCCGGGCGGATGGGACGGCTCCGGCAGCTCGGGCCGGGGTGACTCAGGCCGGGACGGATCGCACCGGGACGGCGATCTGCCCGGCGAGCCACCAGCCGAGCAGCCCGGCCAGTACGGCCATGACCACGAGTCCCACGCCGGACCAGAGCAGCATCTGGCGGAGCGCGGTGTCCTGGACAGCCTGTACGGACTGTTCGATCTGCTGGATCGCGGCGCCGTCGCGATGGGTGGTCCGTCCGGACGGACCACCCATCGCGACGGCGCCGCGATCCAGCAGATCGAACAGTCCGTACAGGCTGTCCAGGACACCGCGCTCCGCCAGATGCTGCTCTGGTCCGGCGTGGGACTCGTGGTCATGGCCGTACTGGCCGGGCTGCTCGGCTGGTGGCTCGCCGGGCGCGCGCTGCGACCCGTCGCGTCCATGACCGAGGCGGCCCGCCGCATCAGCGAGCAGAACCTCCACCAACGCCTCGCGCTCACCGGTCCGGACGACGAACTCCACCGCCTCGCCGACACCTTCGACGGCATGCTGGACCGGCTTCAGAAGTACGTCGAGAGCCAGCGGCGCTTCGTGGCCAACGCCTCCCACGAACTCAAGACCCCCCTCGCCGTACAGCGCACCAGCCTCCAGGTCGGCCTCGTCGACCCGCTGCCCGACGGGCTCGCGGACGTCCGCGAGGATCTGCTCGACGCCAACCGCGACGCCGTACAACTCGTCGACGCACTCCTGCTGTTGGCCCGCAGCGACCGCGGGCTGGACGAGACCGAACCGGTCGACCTCGCAGCCACCGCCCGCCTCACGACCGCCGCACTCGCCCCGCTCGCCGACGACCGCGCCGTACACCTCGAACTCGACAGCGCCGACCCGCCCCCGACGCTTCGCGGCGACCCCGTTCTCCTGCGCCACCTGCTGACCAACCTGATCCGCAACGCCGTCCAGTACAACCACCCGGGCGGCGACGTACGCGTACACCTCGACGCCCGCACCCTCACGGTGGCCAACACCGGACCGCATGTGCCACCCGACCGGATCCCCGACCTCTTCGAACCCTTCCGCCGCCTCGGCGCCGACCGCACCGCCACCACCGGCCACGGACTCGGCCTCTCCATCGCCGCCTCCATCGCCGAAGCCCACCACGCCAC
>NZ_JAELVF020000001.1:2948504-2981921 GCF_018101125.2 Streptomyces tardus
CACCCCACCGGCGGCCTCACCCTCACCCTCCACTTTCCCTGAGCCAAGCCCGGCCTCGGGCCGTCTGCATTGAACCCGCGGACGGTGACGGAGATCCTGGGGCACTCGCAGATCGGCCTCACGACGAACGTCCACACCCACGTAGGCCACGACAGCCGAGGGAGGCCATGAGCCACACGGACCGGCTTCTGGAGCACCGTGGGTGAGGAGACTGCCGTCACCCGCTGCCGTCAAGGGGCCCCGGACCATGATCTTGGGTTCTAACGGTCCTCGCAACACCCGCTTTCAAAGAGGGATCGAATCCTTGCCGGGTAATGCCGCAGGCTGCCGCGTGGAGCCGTTGTACCTGGTCAGCGCCACGCGGCCTCGTGTGAAGTCCTGCTCGTTGACATCTGGTGCCGGACTGTTCGCTCACGCATCGACGCGTCCGGACGCTCTCGCCCACGGTGGAGCGGGCACTGACGCACGCGAGCCCAGCAGGATCCGCGAGAAGCTAGCTGCGCTGACGCAGCTGTTGGACTACCGGCACCACGGCGAAGCAGAGCAGCGCGGTTCCCCCGAACGCTGCACCTGCCGAGAGCAGGGCTCCGGAAGCTGGGGTGCCGTCGAGGACCTTGAGAAACCCGACGCATACCGCCACAAGGACCGAGCACAGCACCATGACCAGCAGCCAGGGAATCCAAGAACTGTTCGCGGGCTCCGAGACCGACGTAGGAGGGGTCGCAGCAGGCGATCGGTGCTGGGCGTTCACAGCGACACTTCCTTCTCGAATCGGCGGCGAGGGATGATGCCAGGGACGGGGGCGGTAGATGGGCCCAGCAGCGCACCAGCCAAGGCGATGCGGGTGTGCCGCGCTGAGGCAGCGACGGCCAGATGTGCGCGGTCCAGCTCATCAAGGCCGTTCAGCGCGGCCACGATCTCCTGCTGCTCAGCCGGCTCCGGTAGTGGAATACGCAGCGACCCGAGGGATTCGGATCGGAGTGACGGGGCAGCGGTGGCGGCGGCTCGGTCCCGCATCCAGGCAATCGACTCCTCCAGGCACAGGTAGTGGAGCAGGTACTCCGGAAGTACTCGCTCCATCAGCGCCTCCTGCACGCGGAGCCGGAGGACATTGGGGCTCATCAGCCAGCCGGCTTGATGCTGCTGTACCAGCGCTGGCGGAGCGATCGCACCAGAGCGGACACAAACGATGTCCTTGTGCCGCAGCTCGAAGTTCCTCAGTCGTCGAGCCGTCTCCGCTGTGACCCGCTCGTCCGCCTCGTCACTGATACACCGGTCCTTGAGATGCCGCGGGAACACCACGGGAACGGGGCCGCGGGTGCTGCGCTGCTTCTTGCCCAGCTTTGAATAGGACGGTCCGGCCTGTATCTCGCACAGCGAGTCGAGGCTGGCCGAGGAGGCCGGCTGGTTCCCTTGGCGCAGCGGTACCCGGTCCCCGACGAACGGCAGTTGAGCGGCGGCGTCCTGGACATCACGTAGGTGCTCTTCGGCGCCGCTCAGCCGCTCCCGGGCAATCACAAACTCGCGCTCGATACCTTTTCCCGCATCGCTCGAGCGTTCGACATGGTCGAGAGGGTTGAGCGAGTGGTCGCTGTATCGCAGTTCCTCCCGGGATACCAGGGCGGTAGGCACCTGGTGCTCCGTGCTTGTCGTCCCGAGGAGAGGAGCGGCCCCTGCCGCGTTCCTGTGAGCGCGGTAGGCATCGAGAAGAGATTCGGTGTCCCGGGCGCTGAGGACCCGACGCGATCCGTTCTTCGCTCCCAGGTGCCGTGCGTCGAGGAACAGGGTGCTGTCGCAGGGGTTCTCGGGGTGGCGCAGTATCCACACAGAAACCGGTACGGCAGTGCCGGTGAACAACTGGGCCGGCAGGGCGACGACACAGTCGACGACTCCGCGCTCCACCAGATTCCGCCGAATACTCTGCTCGGCTCTGTGACCGGAGTTGCCTGCCTTGTTGGGCATGATGATCGCGGCTCGGCCCCCCTCGCGTAGCCTCGCCAGGCAGTGCTGGACCCAGGCAAGGTTGTCGTTGTCGAGCGGTGGAGCCCCGTACGCCCACTGCCCCTCGCCGCGCTCCCCTCGGCCGGGGTCGCTCATGTTGAACGGTGGGTTGGTGAGCACGATGTCGAACGACTCCAGCGGAGCCCGCCTCGGGCCGCCGTTGTGCCAGGGCGGTGAGTGCTTCAGGTCGAGAGCAGGGGAGACGCCATGAAGTAGAAGATTCATGGTCGCCAGTCGCCATGTGTCGGCTCGCCGTGTCTCGCCGTAGGTCCGCAGCGTCTTCTCGCGTGGCAGACCGTCCTCGTCCACGGCGCAGGCGGCCGTGGCCTCGATGAGGAATCCTCCGTCGCGGGCGTACGGGTCATAGACGGACTCCGGTTCGCCCGGGCCGAACTCCGAGCAGGCCAGCTGTGTCATCAGCCGAACCACAGGGCGAGGAGTGAAGAACTCGCCGCTGCCCAACGCAGCTCGCTGCTCGTACTCGTCGAGGAAGAGCCCGAACACGTCCTCGGTGAGGCGGCTCATCGCATCCACGACGTTGCGAAGGTCACGAGCGGTCCGGGGCTCCAGACGCCCCAACGCCTCCTGCATGCTCGAATGGACGCCGAGGTCACGCATGTCCTCGTCGGCCGCGCGGCCGACTTCCCGGAGCAACTGGGCCGCCTCATCGAGGCTGTTGAGAGTGCGGGCACGGGCGGCCAATGCGTCGAAGCGGTCCGCGGCGGCGCCGCGGAGATAGTGGAGGCAAGCCAGCAGGTTCAGATAGTCGAGCACGCTGGCCGCCCCCCGTATTCGGCCGATGAGGCTGCCCATCAGATGGTTTGCGATCTGTCGGTTCTCGGGGCGGGGTTCATCGACAGCGCCGGTCGGCATGCGGTACGACGACCCGGTGCCGAGACGGCGCTTCGCCGCGTCGGCTGGAGGCCTACCGGCTGGCTCCCGCATCCGGGCACGGCTCCCGTAACTGGCGCCGACAAGCTCGCCTGCGACGAGTCGCTCGGGCGGTACCGGCCTCCGGTCCAGCCACTCCATGATCTCCGACCGGCGAAAGTAGTCCTGTCCGTTGGAGCGTCGTGCCGAGGGGAAGTCGGTCTCCTGCCTTTCCCAGGCTGTTACTGTCGGTCGGCTTACGCCTGCGAGTGCGGCGATCTGTGCTCGCCGGAGCAATGGATCGTCACCGGTCGGCGGATACGACATGAGTGCGGGCCCCTTCAACTGCGCCATCAGAAGTGGTTGTTGGAGAGTGAGCCTAGAAGCGCACGACTTCACGAACCAACTGCGCACCTGGAGTGCGCAGATTGTGCAGGCGTCAGAATCAAGGGCGTTCGAGAGTCGGCCAGCCCTCTGTGGCAACGTTCCAGTGGCTCTCCCGGGGGTTTCGATCGCCGCACGCCGATCGAATAGGGTTTTGGGGTCAGGCTGCCCGCTCGAGCGCATGGTGTCTGGTAGGGCGTTGTCGCCGGGTTGATCCACCTCCCCACAGGCGCGGCGATCACCAGCCTGTTGGGTACGGCGCTACCTCAGCTATGCAAAATGACCATGGACAGCACGACCACTCGTGGCGGAAGGTGCCCGTCGATGTGCGGTCGCCAGGCGGTCGGTGAGCTGACGAGTCGCCGGAGGCGAGCGCGGGCGGGTTTCGTCAGACCTTCTCGACTCGAACGGAGTGTCCCGCGAGGAGTTGATTCATGTCGTCGGGGTCGGAGGTGAAGACGGTTGCTTCAGCTCCCTGCGCGGCTTCCCGCCCGGCCACAGCTGCCAGAACCGCGGCGATGGCGTACTTGTGCCCATGCAGGCCCGCTGTCTTCAGCATGTCACGTGCCAGGGCGATCACGCGGTCGTCCGTATGCACGACGCGGATTCGGGACAACGTCCAGTTCCACAGCGCCTGCCTCGACGTTTGGCGAGGGTCCCATGCTTCAAGGGTGGTGAGCGCCGAGGTGACGATCGGGATGTCGAGCCGCGGAGTCGTCTTGATCAGCGCAGCCATCTCCCGGTCGCCCTGAACCGCCTTGGAGAGAGTCTCGGCGTCGAACACGAAGACGCGCTGTCGTGGGCGGTGCAGCTTCGCCTGGGCGGCGCGGCTCACGCGGCCTCGTCCGAATGTGACCGCTGCTCGTCATGCCAGCCGTCGATGGCGGCGATGCGGTCCAGCGCTGCCTGCTGCTCGTCGTCCGTCACGGTGCCGTGCTCTTCCTCGAGTCGCCTGGCCAGCTCGCGCAGTTGGTCCATGGCGTCCTGGTGTATGGCAGCGGCTGCGATGTAGCCAGACACCCCTCGTGCGTCGACACGCTCCTTGATCGATTCCAGCAGCTCTTCCGGCACGGTGATGGTGATCGTCCGGGTTGCCATACTTTAAGTATGTCGTGGCGGCCGACTCGGAGCCCGTGCCGGATGAATGCAGACCTCTGGGGGATCAACTCTCCGTTCGCTCACGCAAACGGCCCCGGACGAGGAGTCCGGGGCCGACCAGGAGCCCCTTCCTGGGGGGGAACCCCAGGTCAGGGCGGTAATGCATGGTGCCCCCGGCAGGATTCGAACCTGCGACACCCGCTTTAGGAGAGCGGTGCTCTATCCCCTGAGCTACGGAGGCGTCGGCTGTGAGGCCGCCGGTCGGCGGGTCCGTGGCGCGGTGTGTGCCCGGGTGTGCGGGCGGGACCGCGGGTGGGAGCCGCGTCGACCACTGACAGGGTAGCGGATGCCCGTGGTGGTCCTCGCCCCCGATTCGGCGGGCGGCCGGGCGTCCGCCGGGTGGGTGCGGGCGGGTGGCCGCGTGTGCGTCGTCCTGGGCCCGGCGCGCAGTGGCGGTGGTGAAGTGCGGGGCTGGCAGGGGGAGTTCGTGGTCAGTCGCCGGTGATGGTGACGTCTCCCTCGGAGGTGGACGCCTGCACGGTCGCGGGGGCGCCGGCGTCCCTTTCGACATCGACGGTGCGTCTGCCGGTGCCGCCGCGGGCCTCGACCGCGTAGGGGCCGGAACGTCGCGGCAGGGTCAGCACCACGTCGCCGGTGTGGTTGAGCGCGCGGAGCCGGGTGAAGCCCGAGGTGCTGACGACACGTATCTGGCCCCGCTCGGTGGCAGTGTCGGCGGTGCGGAAGCGTACGTCGCTGAGGGTGACGTTGCCGGTCTGGCTGCGGGCGGTGATGGTGCGTCCCCGTACGTCGATCATCCGCACGTCGCCCACCTCGACGCGGGCGGCGACGGAGGCGCGCAGGCCCTTCGCCGACACGTGGCCGTGCGCGGTCCGTACGGTCACGCGGGTCTCTGCGGGCACGGTGAGCTCGTAGTCGGTCGAGCAATCCCCGGTCAGACGGCCGCAGTTGGCGTTGACGCGGAGGGTGTCACGGACCTGTTCGACGGCTTCGGCGGGCGGGCGCAGCCCCGAGGTGAAGGTGCTGCGCAGGCTTGCGCGCGCGGTGTCCTCCTCGGTGACGTTCACGGTCACCTTGCCCACGTCGACCCGTACCTCGACGGCGCGTACGTCCCCGCCCACCGGTCGCGAACTGTGTTCGACGGTGCTGATCAGCTGGCTGAAGAGGAAGAGGCCGGCCAGCCCGACGAAGCCCGTGCCCATCAACCACACGGCGCTCCGGGGGAAGCGCTCCGCCGTGGGCTGCTGCGGCGTCCTGGGCTGGGCAGGCACGGTACGGGCCCCGTTTCTCGTTCGGGTGGCGTCGATGCGCCATGGCGGTGTGTGCGCGGGCGTTCGCGCTGCTGGTGCGGCGCGTGGTCGGGTGCGCCCGCTCTGGAGCGTACGCAACGGTCGGTTGTTACGAGGGTGCGGGGCGGAACGGTCGCCGCGTGGCCGCCTCCGCGTATCCGTAGCTTCTTGCAAGTATTACGTAATTGCATAATACTGTTGCGTGTGACTGATTCAACCGACCCGACGGGCCTTGTCGAACGGGTGGCTGATCTCGGGTTCCGGGTGGAGGCGCTGGAACGGCGTCTCGCGGATGCGGGCGCCACGGGCGGGGCCGAGTTCGCCCAGCAGTTCTGGGCGCTCAACCGACTGCGCGAGGAGATCGCCCGGCACGAGCTGCCGGGCGGCGCCGCGATGCTCGTCGGCAGCGTGGAGACGCCCGCCGGTGTTCGCGCGGAGTGGCAGGAAGGCGTCGCGGCCGGGCAGCTCTTCGAGGAGGACTGGACCGAACTCGCCGACGCACTCGCGGCGTTGGGCAATCCGGTGCGGCTGCGACTGATGAAGGCGCTGCTGGAGGGGCACTCCACCGTCGCCGAGCTGGTGGAGCTCGACGGGGTGGGGACCACCGGCCAGATCTACCACCATCTCCGTCAGCTCACCGCCGCCGGCTGGCTGCGCGGGGCCGGTCGCGGACGGTACGAGGTGCCGGTCGACCGGATCGTGCCGCTGTTGGCCACGCTGCTGGCGGCGCGGCGCTGACGGTGTGCCGCGCCCACCGCCAGGGCGGGTCCCGGCGGAGCCAGTCGAGACAGGTCCGTTCGCAACGAAGCGCGTACGCGCGTGAGTTGACCGCACGGCGGCGCCAAGTCGGCGCGCACGAGGGCGAGTGCGCGGCGGCGAGGACGGGCGCTTACGAGGACGGGCGCTTACGAAGACGGGCGTGCGCGAAGACGGGCGTGCGCGAAGGCGGGGGCGAATGCGTATGAGGACGCACAGGCGACAAGCGGGTACCGGGCCGGTAGGCGAGGAGCCCACGGGCAGTGAGGGGAACGACATGTGGTGGAAGGCGCTGAGGAAGCGGCAGGGGCTGGTTTTTCTGGCGGCCGTGGTCTGCATTGCGGTGCCGACGACGCTGGGGCACGGCATCTCGCCGGTGTATCTGACCGGAATCGCGCTGCTGGTGCTGTGGTTCGTGTTGCGTGTGCCCTCGCGGCCCCGTGACGCCCGGCCCGTCGGCGAGGGCGAGGGCGTGCTGGTCGCGCCGCCCGTGGCCGGTCGCTGGAGTGCGTTGAACGGGCCGGCTGAGAAGGTGCCGAGCCACGGAACGCACGATCTCGGCCAGACGTACGCCATCGACGTACTGCACGAGCCCGAGGGGCTCCCCGAGGACCGCAAGCGCCGCTTCCACCTGCTCTGGCCGCCGACCCGTACGCCCGCGCACTACGCCTCCTTCGGGCAGCCGCTGTTCGCCCCGGCGGACGGCGTGGTCGTACGGGCGGACGGCCGGCAGCGCGACCATCTTGGCCGGATGTCGACGCTGGGGCTGCTCTACCTCCTGCTGGAGGGGCTGGTGCGCTCCATGGGTGGCTACCGCTTCGTCCTCGGCAACCATGTGATCGTCCGCCTGGACACCCGCCGTACGGCTCCGCAGCAGCGCGCGGGGAGCCTCCCGGGAGCGGAAGACGCAGGGGAAGAGGCGGCGGAGAGTGCCGGGGGAGGCGCGGACTGCGAGGTGTACGCGGTGCTGGCTCATCTGCGCCGCGGTTCGCTGAGGGTCGCGGTGGGGGACAGAGTCGCCGAGGGGCAACGGCTCGGGGAGTGCGGCAACTCCGGCAACTCCTCCGACCCGCATCTGCACTTCCACCTCATGGACGGCGAGGAGCCGACCGGCGCCAGAGGTGTGCCCTTCAACTGGCGCTACCGGGACGAGGACGGGACTGAGCGCGTCGGTGTCCCGCGCAACGGCCCGGCGTTCCGCATGGTGGCTCCGGCGTCGGGCACCTCGGCCCCGCCTCCGGGCGCTCGCCCCTGACCGCGGGGCGGGGCTGTACGGAGCGCGGAGGTCGGTGCCGCGCGGCCGAACAGCGCGACGCCGGTGGGTGGTTGAGGCGACCTGGCCGTGGGCGCCGGGGCGGTGCTCCGGGAGCTCCGGGGCGGTGGCCGACCAGCCGGTGCCTGTGCTGGGCCGTGCTGGGCTGTGCTGGGCTGTGCTGGGCGAGCGTGGCCGACCCCCGGCGAGCGTGGCCGACCCCCGGCGAGCGCGGCGGTACCGGGGCGAGCGTGGCGGTGAGGGGCGCGTCGGCGTGTATGGCGAGCGTGGCGGTGCGGGGCTGACGCGGCGGGTGCCGGCGGTGAGGGAGGCCGGTGCCGCTCTTCCGTGGCCCGCTGGATGTGTACCCAGCCGCGCAACGGGAACCCGGCCGGTAGGCAGGAGTCGGCGGTACGGGCCTGGCAGTAGCCGGGCGTACGAGCCGCTCGCGACCGGCTCGTACGGGAGCCCGTTGCGCCCGGTGGGCAACCAATCGCCGGGTGGGAATCGTCCTACCGGGTGGAGAGCAGTCGAAGACGTCACTCTCCACGGGGCAGAAGCGCGGGAACGCTTGTGACAGCCGTCTCACTGACGGCGGGGACGCGGCCCGCGGCGAACGCAGTCGGTCGTCCGTATCCGGCTTGACCTGGAGTTCCGCGCGTCTTGAAGACGCCCGGCCGGGGAGCTGTGGGGAGGCAGGGTACTGCACGTTCCGAAAAATGATGCGCCGGTTGGGAATTCTGTCCCGATTCACGTCGTTGTGATGTACGTGGGCAGAGGCCAATCAGGAGGGGTCGAGCCCGCCACCGACCAGTAGTCGAACCACTCGCAAGGGAGCACGCATGGCAACCCGTGCCGTCGCCCGTCGTCAGTCCACCGCCCAGGGTTCTGACACGGCCAGCAGTGCGCGCGCAGGCGGCGAGACTGCCGACCGCGACCTGGTCGGCATGTACCTGGACGAGATCGCACGCACCCCGCTGCTCGACGCCGCAAAGGAAGTGGAGCTCTCGCTCGCCATCGAGGCCGGTGTGTACGCGCACCGGATTCTCGACGGGCTCGAGGAGCCGACCGCCAAGGACGCGCCCAGCGCCACCGCCGGCAGAGACGAGCTGGAGCTCGTAGTCGCCGAGGGCGAGCGCGCCAAGGAGACCTTCATCCGTTCCAACCTGCGACTCGTCGTCGCGGTTGCCAGGCGGTACCCGCGAAGTGGGCTCCCGCTGCTCGACCTGATCCAGGAGGGGAACGCTGGCCTGGTCCGCGCGGTGGAGAAGTTCGACTACCGCAAGGGCTTCAAGTTCTCCACCTATGCCACCTGGTGGATCCGGCAGGCGATCACCCGGTCCATAGCGGACCAGTCCCGGACGATCCGGCTGCCCGTCCACCTGGTCGAGGAGCTCGGCCGCATCCGGCGCGTGCAGCGGGAGTTCAACCGTGAGCACGGCAGGGATGCCGAGCCCGCTGAGATCGCCGCCGAGCTCGACACCAAGCCCGAGCGCGTCGTCGACGTGCTGGACTGGGCGCGCGACCCGGTCAGTCTCAACATGGCCGTGGACGACGCCGGTGAGACCCAGTTCGGCGACCTGCTGGAGGACAGCGGGGCGATCTCGCCCGAGCAGTCGGTGCTCACGCTGCTGCGCAGCGAGGAGTTGGAGAGCCTGATCGGCCGGCTCGACCAGCGCACCGCCTCCATCATCCGCGCCCGCTACGGCATCCTCGACGGCAAGGAGCGCACCCTCACCGAGGTCGGCAAACAGCACGGGCTGACTCGTGAGCGGATTCGGCAGATCGAGAAGCACGCGCTGCTGGAGCTGAAGAAGCTCGCGCACGACACCGGTTTCGACGCGGCTGCGTAGCCCGCGCCCGGCTGCCGTTCCGGAGCCGGGCCCGGGCTGCCGGTCCGGCTCGGAGGCCGTATGGCGAGCGGGGTGGCGGGTGGCGGTGAGAAGTGAAGAGCCAGCGGGTCGTATCGCGGCCCGCCTCGAGGAGCCCCCGGTGGCGGACCCCCGCCGTCCCCGGGGGCTCCGCCCTGTCCGGGCCCCTTGTCGGCTCCTGGTTTCCGCGCCCGTCCCCGGGTTCTGCGTCGGTGGCGTACGGGACGGGAGGCCACGGGGTGGCCGGGTGCCCGCCCGACCGCGGGCGCGGGTGCCGGACTCTGCTGCCGGCCCGGCCCGGGCCGTTTCGGTCGGGTCGCGTCGGTCGGGTCGCGTCCGCCGGGTGGTTCGGCCGGGTCGCGTCGCGTCGGCCGGCCGGGGTCGGCCGCGTGGGAGCGAAGAGTGGCGCGGGCGGCGCGGCTCTGACCACCGGCCCTCGGTAATGCCCGAACGTGCCCAGGTGAATGTCCGTACGTGTTTACTTCGCCTGGGTTCGGGCGTAGCGTGACGCCTCCACCGGAGTCGGGCAGGGGAAACGGACCCAGTCACAGATGTACGCAGCCGAACGCCAGCAGGAGATCGTCCGCATCGCCAGGGAGAGCGGGCGGGTGGACGTGGTGTCGCTCGCAGCCGAGTTCCGGGTCACCGCCGAGACCGTACGGCGCGACCTCAAGACGCTCGACCGTGCCGGGATGCTGCGGCGGGTGCACGGCGGCGCGATCCCCGTCGGGCACTTCGAACTCGAACCCGACCTCAGCGAACGCGAGAGCACCGCCGGCGAGGAGAAGGCCCGGATCGCGCAGGCCGCCCTGGAGGAGCTTCCGGCCGACGGCAGCGTCGTGCTCGACGCCGGCACCACCACCGGACAGCTCGCCGCGGCCTTCCCGCTCGCGGCCGAACTCACCGTGCTCACCCACGCGTTGCCGCTCGCCGCGCGGCTGGCCGACCACCCCGCGATCGATCTCCACCTGGTCGGCGGACGAGTGCGGCACCGGACCCGGGCCGCGGTCGACGACTGGGCGCTGCGCACCTACCGCGAGATCAACGCCGACGTGCTCTTCCTCGCCACCAACGGGTTCTCACCCGAGGGCGGGCTGACGACTCCCGACCTCGCCGAGGCCGCGGTCAAACGGGAGTTGATCGCCGCGGCCCGCCGGGTCGTCCTGCTCGCCGACTCCTCCAAACACGGCCAAGAGCACTTCGCCCGGTTCGGGAGGCTCTCCCAGATCGACCTGCTGATCACAGACACCGGACTGGACCCTGCGACCGCGCGGGACATCGAGGCGCAGGGCACGGAGGTGGCGCGCGTATGACCATCCTGACCGTCACGCCCAACCCGAGCCTGGACCGCACCTACGAGGTGCCCGGGCTGGACCGCGGCGCGGTGCTCCGCGCGGACACCGACCGGGTGGAGCCCGGAGGGAAGGGTGTGAACGTGTCCCGCGCGGTGTACGCCGCCGGTCTGCGCACTGTCGCCGTACTGCCGCTCGGCGGACCCGAGGGCGAGCAACTGCGCACCCTGCTCCAGGACGAGAGCATCCGGGTCGCGGGCGTACGCGTCGCCGGCCCCACCCGCGTCAACGTCTCGGTCGTCGAACCCGAGGGCACGGTCACCAAGCTCAACGCGCCCGGACCGGAGCTGACCCGCGACGAATCCGAGGAACTGCTCGAAGCCGTACGCGGCGAGGCGGCGCGGCACGCGGCCCGTTGGGTCGCCTGCTGCGGCAGCCTGCCCCGCGGGCTGCCGCAGCACTGGTACGCCGGGCTCGTCGCACGGGTGCACCGGGCCGGTGTACGGATCGCGCTGGACACCTCCGGGCCTGCGCTGCGGGCCGCGCTCGGGGAGCGGCCGGACATCGTCAAGCCCAACGCCCTGGAACTGGCCGAGACCGTCGAACGCCCGCTGCTGACGGTGGGCGACGCTGTCAAGGCCGCGGAGGAACTGCGGCAGTTGGGCGCGCGCGGTGTGCTCGCCAGCCTCGGTGCAGACGGCCAACTGCTTGTCGACTCGACCGGAACGTACTTCGGCCACGCACCCGTCACCTCCGTACGCAGCACCGTCGGCGCCGGGGACGCCTCGCTGGCGGGCTTCCTGGCGGGCGGTGGAGCCGGGCCGGACGCACTGGCCGCCGCCGTCGCCCACGGCGCCGCGGCAGTACAACTGCCCGGCAGCCAGATGCCGCGTCCCGGCGATCTGGTCGGCAGCGCCGTGGCGGTGACCACCGACGTTCCACTGGACCGGCCGCTTCGGGACACGACGTAGCGCCGGCCGACTGCCGGGTGCTTCCGGCGAGCGGCCGCCCCGCGCCGCGCCGGCCGGAGCCCGTCGGTACGGACGTCGTACCCCGGCAGCTGTCCCGGCCCCGCGAGCACCACGAATCACGTTTCCCCCACCTCCCACCCGACGAGCCTCTCGACCCGTACCCAGTCCCAGCACCACCCCCAGCATCAGTCCCAGCCCTTTCAGTGCCATCGGAGCCGTGCGATGAGTGATGTGATCACCGCGGATCTGGTCGATCTCGACCTTTCCGCCACCACCAAGGACGAAGCTGCTCGCGCCCTCGCGGAACGCATGGTCGGGGCGGGGCGAGTCACCGACCTCGACGGTTTCCTCGCCGATGTGGCCGCCCGCGAGGCCCAGATGCCGACCGGGCTCGACGGCGGTATCGGCATTCCGCACTGCCGCAGTGAGCATGTGGCCGAACCGACGCTGGCCTTCGGACGGCCCCGTACCCCGATCGACTTCGGTGCGGCCGACGGGCCGGCGGATCTGATCTTCCTGATCGCGGCGCCGGCCGGTGCCGACAGCGACCACCTGACGATGCTGTCCGCCCTGGCCAGGGAGTTGGTGAACCCCGACTTCACCGACGCGCTGCGGGGGACCGACGACCCCGCCCGAGCCGCCGCCCTCATCAGCGGCGACCGGCCCCTGACCGAGGACCGGCCCGCGAACGGGCGGGACGGGAGCTCGCAGGACGGGAGCTCGCAGGACGGGGACGAGCGGGCCGGGGGCGGCGGGCCCACCTTCACCGACCAGCCGGGCGTGACCGCCGAATCGGCCCCGAGCGCGACCGGCGGCGCCGCGCGGACCAACTCCCCAGCGGGATCGGCCGATTCGGCACCGAGCCCTCCGGCCACCTCGAAGGACGAGAACCGAACGGCCGACCCGTCTCCCAACGTCCCTGCGCCCGACTCCGGGGCTGCGCCCGGCACCGGATCTGCGCCCGGCACCGGGCCCGCCGCCCCGTTCCGCGTTGTCGCCGTCACCTCCTGTCCGACCGGCATCGCCCACACCTACATGGCCGCCGAATCGCTTGAGAACGCAGCGGCCGAGGGCGGCTACGAGATCCACGTGGAGACCCAGGGATCAGCCGGGTTCGAGCGTCTGGACCCCGGCCTGATCGCGGCGGCCGACGGTGTGGTCTTCGCCCACGACGTCGAGGTGCGCGAGAAGGAGCGCTTCGGCGGCAAGCCCACCGTGGACGTCGGGGTGAAAGCCGCCATCAACCGCCCGGCCGAACTCCTCGCCGAGGTACGGCAGAAGGCGGCCCGCGGGGAGACCACCGCCTCCGGCCCCGCCGCAACGGAGAACGGACCCGGCGCCAACAGCGACCACTTCGCCACCCGGCTGCGCACCTGGCTGATGACCGGCGTCAGCTACATGGTCCCCTTCGTGGCGGCAGGCGGTCTGCTCATCGCCCTCGCCTTCGCCATCGGCGGGTACGAGGTCACCGACGCCAAGTCCGTCGCCGACCACTTCGCCTGGCTGGAGGCGGACAGCTGGGCCGCGCTGTTCCACCAGATCGGTTCCACCGCCTTCGACTTCCTGGTGCCCGTGCTGGCCGGCTACATCGCCTACGGCATGGCGGACCGGCCGGGCCTGGTGCCCGGTTTCGTGGGCGGCGCGCTCGCCCTGTCGATCGAGGCCGGGTTCCTCGGCGGACTCGCGGCCGGTCTGCTGGCCGGCACGGTCGTACGCCTCATCCAACGGGTGCGTATACCCGCTGCGTTGCGCGGGATCATGCCCGTCGTCGTCATTCCGCTGATTTCCTCCGCGGTCGTCGGTTTCCTGATGTTCGTCGTCATCGGCAAGCCGATCGCCGGTGCCCAGTCCGCTCTGACGGACTGGCTGGGCGGTCTGGACGGCAACAACGCGATCCTGCTCGGCGCCCTCCTCGGGCTGATGATGTGCACCGACCTCGGCGGCCCGGTCAACAAGGTCGCCTACGCCTTCGCCGCCGGCGGGATCGCCGTGGCCAACCCCAGCGACGGCGCGCTGAACGTCATGGCCGCGGTGATGGCCGCAGGTATGGTCCCGCCGCTTGCGATGGCGCTGGCCACCACCGTGCGTGCCCGGCTCTTCAGCCGCACCGAACGCGAGAACGGCAAGGCCGCCTGGGTCCTCGGAGCCTCCTTCATCACCGAGGGCGCCATCCCCTTCGCCGCCGCCGACCCGCTGCGGGTCATCCCGTCCGCCATGGCCGGCGGTGCAGTGACCGGTGCGCTGAGCATGGCCTTCGGCGCCACACTGCGCGCACCGCACGGCGGAGTCTTCGTCGTGCCGCTCATCGGGAGCCCGCTGCTCTACCTGGTGGCGATTGCCGCGGGTACGGCCGTCACCACGACGTCCGTGTTGCTGCTGAAGGGAGCGCGCAGGTCCTCCGCACCGGAGTCGACGGCCCCGGCCGGAGGGCCCGAGCACGCAGGAGCCCGCACGGCCGCCTGAACTCCCGACCGCCGGCCCCGGGCGGACCGCGTGTCCTGCGCCTGCGACCGACCGTGGCCTGAACGACCGACCGGGGGCCCTGCGCCCGACCGCGGGAGACTCCTCGCCCGGTTGCAGGCCCCGCGTCGACCCGGTGCGGTCGCCGGCGCAGGCCTCGGTGTACGTCTCGGCGCACGGGCTCCCGTACGCCGAGACCTCGGTCCGCAACGGACTCCGGCACCCTGGCCGGCGGCCCACCCCGGCCTGTGGCCCACCCCGGCCGGTCGCCCAGCTCGGCCCAACCGGCCGGGGAGACCGGCCGGTTGGCCCCTCCCGGCCCCTCCCGGCCCCTGGCGGGGAGGGGCCCAGCAAGGCCCGCGGCTGCTACCGCCCGCCGCCCTGTCCACCCTCCGCTCCAAGGTCGTCGTCCTCATCAACGCCGCAACTGTCGTGCGGCCAACCGAGAAAGCCCCGCCGCGCGAAGCTCGTTGGCCGGACCGGACGCCCTCCCTGCTCCCGCGTGTCCTCGCCCGCGTGCTCTCAGCCGCAGGCTCCGTGCCCTCGGACGCGGGCTTCGTGCCCAGCGGCTTTCCCGCACCGGGCGCCTGTGCGGCTTGGCGATTCCCTCTTCCTCAACTCCTCCCGTAGAGCTCGCGATAGGACAGAAACTCGCCGCCGGGCACGGTCACGCTCTCCGCCTCCAGCGCGGCGTTCACCACCGCGCGCATCAGTACGTCCGCGCCGGCGGCCAGTACCTCGTTGACCTCCTTGATCCGGGTGAGCCCGTCACTGCCGGGGCTCTCCTCGCCCTGCCAGCCGCTGCCTGCGCTGCCAGAACTGCCGGAACCGCCCGGGTGAGTCCCGGTGGCCATCGCGAACACGCTGTCGCCGTCGTGCAGCAGATGCGCCGGGCGTACGGACCGCGCCAGCCCGTCGTGGGACGTTCCCGCCAGCTTCTGCGCCTGGGCCTTCGTCAGCACGGCGTCGGTCGCGACGACGGCAATGGTCGTGTTCAACGGAGAAACGCCCGAATGCCGCTGTGCGGCGGCCATGCGCTCCTGCGCGCGACGGTGCTGCTCCGCACTCGGCAAATTCGTGCGCCCGTCGAACAGTTCGCCGTAGAGCGCGCCGGTCGCCGGGTCGAGGAAGGAGCCCACGGCGTTCACCACCACCACGGCGCCCACGGTCACTCCGGACGGCAACACGGTGGCGGCCGTGCCCACCCCGCCCTTGAGGCCGCCGGCGACCGCGCCCACACCGGCACCGCTGTTCCCGACCCGGACAGTGGACGCGCGGGCGGCGTCCTCCACCGCCGCTCTGCCGAGAGCCGCGTTCGGCCGGGCCTTCCAGTCGCCGCCGCGTCCGAGGTCGAAGAGGCAGGCCGCGGGTACCACCGGTACGACCTGGCCCGGTTCCGGCCCCACCGGCACGCCGCGCCCCTGCTCCTCCAACCAGGCCGCGACACCGCTCGCGGAGTCCAAGCCGTAGGCGCTGCCACCGGTGAGGACGACGGCGTCCACGCGCTCCACCAGATTGCGAGGGTCCAGGGCATCGGTCTCCCGGGTGCCCGGGCCGCCACCTCGCACGTCCACCGCGGCCACCGCGCCGCCCGGCGGTGCCAGCACAACGGTCGTGCCGGTGAGCCAGCCGCCACCGACGCGCTCGGCATGGCCGACGCGTACGCCGGGAACTGCCATGATCGAACGGGCTGTTGAAGTCTGTTTGTCTGCCACACCCCAAGGGGTATCAAGTCCGCCGGCAGCACGCTCCGCCCATTCTCGAACGGGTCGTGCCGGCCGCCGTCCCTGCGCAGCGCCGGCCTGGTCCGAACTCTGCCGCCGAGGGCGGTGCCGACCCGCCCAGGCCGCGCTGTCCGGCCCGGGCCCGGCCCGCCGCACGGCTCCTGAGTGGGCGTCAATAAGACGTTGATCGGACGTTCATCGCCTCGGCGGAGGCTGGGAACATGTCGGCCGATCACTCCACACCACCGCCACCGGACTCCTCTGACAACCTGCCGCCCACACCTGGAGCGGAGTTCATCCACTTCCAGCTGGTCGCGCAGGCCAAGCAGGCTGCCGGAACACTGCGCAGCCTCGGTGTCACCGCAGGTGAGCACGTAGCCGTACTGCTGCCGATGGCACCCGAATCGGTGGTCGTGACGATGGCCTGCGGTCGGCTCGCGGCGATCCGAACGACCCTGCCGCTCGGTGAGCCGGCCGGAATGCTGCGGCGACGCCTTGTCGAGAGCGGCGCCCGCGTGGTCATCACGGCGGACAGCTGTTACTACAACGAACAGCGCTACGCGGCGAAGAAGGTTCTGGACGCCGCGCTCACCGGCTGCCCGGCAGTCGAGAGGGTGCTGGTGGTCCACCGGCTTCCCGGGCCCGTGCCCTGGAGCCCGGACCGCGATCTCTGGTGGCACCAGGCGCTGGATACCCTGGAGGAATGAGCGCCTCAGCAGACCGAGCGGACGAACCGCGCGACCCCGCGGCGCCCCTTCCGGCGGGCGGGGCCACCAGAGCGGACGACCGGGCCGACTCGCCCTCGGCCGACCGCCGGGCCGCCGCGTCGACGGGGGCCGGCTCGTCCCCGGCCTCCGCGGGCGCATCCGCTGCGGCTCTGGACTTCGGGGACCCTCTGACCGAACGCTCCTCGGACGACTCCGACGGCGGTTGGGGCGAGCAGAACAGGGGCGGCAACGACAGTGCGGCGGATCTCGCCAGGTTTCTGGACGAGAAGCCGCCGCACCATCTGTGAGCCCGGCGGAACCCGTCAGCGGGCGTCCGGCTCCCCGCGCGGCGGCGCGACCCCACCACTGACCGAGGCCTCCACGGGCCGGCCCTCGCCGTCCTGCGAGGCGCCCTCGGTCTTCTTGGCGAGCAGCGCGTCCCGGATCTCGGTGAGCAGCTCGACCTCGGTCGGCTCGGGCGGAGTCTCGCCCTTCTTGGCCAGCTGCCGCTCCTTGTACTTGTTCATCGGAACAATCATGAGGAAATACACGACGGCTGCAGTGATGATGAAGGTCAGCGAGGCACTGAGCACGCTGCCCCACTTGAACAGCACGCCCGTCGTCTCGCCGGCGGAGTCGACCGCGCAGGGGCTCTTCAGACAGGCCTCGTACTCGTCGAGGTTCTTCGGACCAAGAGCGCCGACGATCGGGTTGATCATGCCGTTCACCACGGCATCCACGATCTTGCTGAAGGCGGTGCCGACGACCACGGCGACGGCCAACTCGACCACGTTGCCGCGCATGAGGAATTCCCTGAACCCCGCCAGGGCGCCCGGCTTCTTCTCCTCCGGCTTGCTCTCCGGTGTCGCCTCGCTCACTCGTCTGCCCTTCTGATCTCTTCAACGCACAGTTACGGAAACAGCAAGCGGAACGCTGCACGAGCGAGAGGCGAGCTGTCCAATCCGATGACCCCATACGGACTGCCATCAGCGCAACTGTGCGGAAGTGGATTGGGCGCTTCGTCACAACAGCTCCTCGGTACTCACCACAGGGACACCGTCAATCGGGAGTGAGCAGCGGCGCCGGCCAGGGTCCTCGCGGTGGCCGGTGGCACCGCCAGCACGACGAGACCGCCGTCCTCCGCCCGCGTGCCCGAGGCGCCCGAGGCGCCCCCGTCCCGGGCAGGCGTCGGCAGCTGCGCCACCCGCGCCCGGTGGGCGACCAAGCGAGCCCGCGAGCCCGCGCTTTCCTCGGCGCGACTGGCCAGCACGTCCACCCGGTCTCCTCTTCTGAGCAGACCCACGACCTCCGCATCGGCAAGCCGGACCGGAGCAGACACCAGGCGCCCGGGAGCGGGGCCTTCGCGTCGACCGCCGCCGGCGGAAGCGCCGTTGCGGTCCTCGTCCGCGCTGCTGGGGGAGTCCGATCGGGGACCGTCACCCGCCGAGCGTGCGGTTTCGGGCGGGGCGGCTTCCTGGCCGGCCGAGGTCGGAGACCCGGGAGCCTCTGCCTCCTGCGCCCACGAGGGGATGAGCAGTGCCAGCGCGATCAGCGCCCCCAACAGGCCGGCTGTCGTGGACCGCCGGGACGGGGCCAGGCGTGAGAGGAACCTGACGCGTGACAGCACTCCGGCAGGCAGTCCCTCCGCACCCGGTATCACCGGGGCGAAGTTGGCGACTCCTGCGGGCGGGGGAACGAAGGGGCTCGGCGGAGGTGAGCCGGACGAGTGCGACCGGGGAGTGAGCGGGCCGAGGTGTGAGGAGGAGCGTTCAGCGGACATGACGTCACCGCCTTGAGCAGGTGAACAGCAGAGGGAGGCGGTGGCCACCGACGTGACCACCAGCACCACGGTGCACTGAAAACGAGAATCCTGCTGATGCCTGTGGAGTACTACCGAGTTGTGGACAACTCCCTCACCCCTGAGGGGCGATGACCGGGCGTCGTATTCGTGTCAGGGTGAGTCGTGGGCCGGAAACCCGGGCCCGTTCCCGCGGTCCGTCCACTGCGTCCCGCTGCACCGAGCAGTCCCGAATCGACCCACAGCCCTGGCCCCGAACCTCGCAGTCGAGTACCCGCCCGCCGGCTCGTCGGCTTCCTCGAACTTCGCATCGACTTCGCATCGACTTCGCCTCGTCGTCCTCGCGCGCCGTGCGAGCGGGCCAACGTCCACCCCACGCAACCGACCGGTGCGGTCGACCGCACCGGGGCAACCAGCGAACCGGCCGGCCAACGTCAACGAATCGACCGACCGAGCAGTAAGCAGCCAACCCACCAGTCAACGGACAGACCTGCCGGTCCGGCTCGCCGTGCCCGAGCCGTCCCACTCCACACCCGGCCCGTGCTGCCACCCGACCACCCGAGAACGACCACCCGGCCACCCGGGAGAGCGCCCCCGACCAGGCCTGCCCCTGCCCGTACCGACCGCGCCCCCGTTTCCGCTACGGGAGCTCGATCCCCAACTCCAGCCCGTCCAGAGCGTCCTGGCACGCACACGCGCGTTCCACCGGCAGCCTGCCCACCGCGTCGAACAGCACGGACCGCAGCCTCCCGACGTTCTCCTGAAACACGCGCAGGACCTCGGCGTGCGAGACACCCTCGCCGCTCTCCGCACCCGCGTCGAGATCGGTCACCAGCGCCATCGACGTGTAGCAGAGCGCGAGTTCACGCGCGAGCACCGCCTCGGGATGACCGGTCATCCCGACCACGGCCCAGCCCTGGGACGCGTGCCACTGGGACTCAGCCCTGGTGGAGAAGCGCGGCCCCTCCACCACGACCAGCGTCCCGCCGTCGACGGGCTCCCAGTCGCTGCCGCGAGCGGCAGTGAGGGCGGCCTCGCGGCCGTGCTCGCAATAGGGGTCCGCGAAGCCCACGTGGACCACTCCGGG
Source organism: Streptomyces tardus (assembly GCF_018101125.2). Taxonomy (GTDB): domain Bacteria; phylum Actinomycetota; class Actinomycetes; order Streptomycetales; family Streptomycetaceae; genus Streptomyces; species Streptomyces tardus. The sequence continues at coordinate 2,968,083 of NZ_JAELVF020000001.1, forward strand.
GCGTTGGCCGTCCGGCAGCGGTTCGCCGTCGTAGAAGGTCTGCGTACGGCTCTTCGTGCGGTCGACCACCTGGTCCGGCACGACCAGCGTTCCCGGTCCGTACTTCGCCTGGAGTCCGCCGACCGCGCACGGCGCGAGCACCTGGCGCACGCCCAGCGAGCGCAGGGCCCAGAGGTTGGCCCGGTAGTTGATGCGATGAGGAGGGAGGTGGTGCGTACGCCCGTGCCGGGGGAGGAACGCGACCCGGCGGCCTGCGAGTTCGCCGACGAACAGGCTGTCGCTGGGCTCTCCGTAGGGAGTGCGGACGCGCAGCTCGGTCACCTCGTCCAGGAACGAGTAGAAACCGGATCCGCCGATCACGCCGATCTCGGCCCGTACGTCCTCGGTCACCTGGCTCACCTGCCTGTCGCTCGACCCGGCCCGCCGCGCGGCGGCGGGATGCAGTCAGCCACCCTAGCCGGACCCTTCGGACGCCGGCGGCCCGCATGTTCGGACGTCGACAGCAGCGGCGCCACGAGGACGAGGCCCGCCGGGCGCCCCTGGTGGGGCTTGAGTTCTAGCGATCATCGCAACACTGGCTCAGGCAGCGAGTAGATCACGTAGACGCTCGGCTGGTGTATCCCAGTCGAGCGTCTTGCGTGGGCGGCCGTTGAGTTCCTGCGCGACGTGTTCGAGATCCTCGGGGCTGTGCAGGCTCAAGTCGGTGCCCTTGGGGAAGTACTGCCGCAACAAGCCGTTGGTGTTTTCGTTCGAGCCGCGCTGCCAGGGCGAGGCCGGGTCACAGAAGTAGACCGGCATCCCGGTGGCCATGGTGAACTGCCCGTGTCGTGCCATCTCGGCCCCCTGGTCCCAGGTGAGAGAGCCACGCAGATGACGGGGGAGGGTCTGGATGGTGCGGACCAGACCGTCACGGACGGCCAGGGCGTCGTGAGAGCTGGCGGGCAGGTGGACCAGCATGGTGTAGCGGGTGGTCCGCTCGACCAGGGTGGCGATAGCGGAGCGGCCGCCTGCTCCGACGATGAGGTCCCCTTCCCAGTGGCCGGGCACTGCTCGGTCCTCAACTTCGGCTGGACGATTACTGATCATGACCATCGGCTCGGTGAACCGTGGAGTGCGGCGGGCCGGGTCGCGTCGCGGCTTGCGGTGCGTGCGACCGGTGCGGATGGCGGCCTGAACTTCCCGCCTCAGACCGCCCCGGGCTTGGAAGTACAGTGCCTGGTAGATCGTTTCCACGCTCACCCGCATGTCCTGATCGTCGGGATGGCTCTTGGTCAGAGCGTGGCAGATCTGTTCCGGGGACCATCGTCTGCGCAGGCCGTCCTGGACGAAGTTCCGCAGCGGGCTCTCGCGTAGTAGCTTGCGCTCCTTCGGCCGGGGTCGACGCGCGGCGGAGGCTCTCTGCGCCGCGTAGGGGAAGTAGCCGGTGAGTCCCGCGTTGGCCTTCAGCTCGCGCGAGATCGTGCTTGCCGGGCGCCCCAGGGCCCGTCCGATGGCCCGCAGCGACTGCCCGGCAGCGTGCAGGTCGCGTATCCGCTCACGCTCAGAAAGCGTCAGAAACCGCGGGTGGAGCACCTTCTCCAGTGCCTTGAGGCTCACCGGCCTCACTGATGCCGTGGTGATCACACCGGACATCGTGACGGTTCCCGCCGCGTAGTCCACACGCCGGCCATCGGGATAGACCCGCGCGTCGCGGCTCTTCCTGATCCCGCAATCCCAGTCCCTGGCAGTGCGCTCGTTGACCCTGACCTGCTTGGCGGCCTCCCGGCGAGAGAATCCCCGGGCCCGGAGCTTGTCGTACTCCTCGCGCCGCGGGTGCCCCAGGCGCCCGGTGCTCATGCCCGCCTGACGGGCCAGCGCGAACGCGGTATTCAGGTTCAGCCCCAGCTCACGCGCCACGGGAGACACGCTCCCCACGACATCCAGCCGTTCAAGGAAGCGCCTCTTCAACGCCGGATCAAGCCTCTTACCGCCCACAGTCCTCGCAACTCCCATCGATCATGAGTGTTGCGAGGACCGCTAGAACCTAAGGGGTGCCCGGCGGGCCTCGTCTTGGACTGCTGCGCCAGGGGCCGGCGGGGCCGCCCGTGCGGCGGAGTCGATCCGGGCGCGAGTCGCGCGGCGCGCCGGCGCCCGTCGCTCCGTGCGCCCCCGCATCCGCACTCGGGCGGCCGGACCGGATCAGGCCGCGGAGCTGCTCGCCTTCGCCGCCTTGCTGCCGCCGTCGGACGGGGACGAGCCGCCACTCGAACCGCCGGAGGACGAGCCACCGCTCGAACTCGAAGAAGCGGCGGGTGAACTCCCGCTGGAGGACCCCGAGTCGGAGCCGCTGCCGGAGGTCGAACCCGAGCCGGACGACGAGCCGGAGCCCGAGGCGCCCGGGCTGCTGCTGGACGACGAGCCGCGGCTGTCGTTCCGGTAGAAGCCGGAACCCTTGAAGACGATGCCGACCGCGGAGAACACCTTCTTCAGGCGGCCCGCGCAGCTGGGGCACTCGGTCAGCGAGTCATCGGTGAACTTCTGCACCGCCTCAAGGCCCTCGCCACACTCGGTGCACTGGTACTGATAGGTCGGCACTTGCTCCTCCTGGCACTCTTCCCTGTGGAGTGCTAACGACGCTCCATGGTGCAGTATTCCATCGCCCTAGTCCACTGCGAGCGGCAGACGGTGACCGGGCCACGTACGACCACTGAATCCTCCGGTCCGTGCGGTGCGGGGACGAGCCGCCCCTGGAGGCAGGCGAGGATCAGCGCGGCGAGCGCCGTCCCGACCAGCGGTACGAGGAAACCGGCCTCGGCACCGAGGCCGTCCGCCAGCTGCCCCGCCGCGGTTGCCGCGAGGGCCTGTCCGAAGGCCACGGCTCCGGTCAGCCAGGTGAAGGCCTCGGTGCGGACCTTCGCCGGAACGAGCTGCTCGACCAGGGTGAACCCGGTGATCAGAGCGGGTGCCACCGTGAGGCCGACGACCAGTCCGACGGCTCCGAGCAGTACCGGCGAGCCCGCAGAAGCGGCGAACCACAGCGGCACGCTCGCCAGCGCCAGGACCGCGTAGGCACGCGGCAGGCGCCGTCGGGGGGAGGAGCGCCAGACGATGACGCCGCAGGCCACTCCCGCGAGCATGTTGCCGCAGGCGAAGACTCCGTACAGCACGCCGTTGATGGCCGGGGCACCGATCGCCTGGGAGAACGCGGTCAGCGAGACCTGCATCCCGCCGAACACGGCACCGATGCCGAGGAAGCCGACGATCAGAACCCGCACGCCGGGTATGGAGAGGGCCGTGGACCGCGGCCCGGCGCCCTGTTCGCTGCCGGAGGCGGGCGGTGCGGTACGGGTCTGGGCGGCGAAGAGCAGTCCGCCGATCACCGTCAGCATCGCCTCCGCCGCCAGGCCGGCCGCCGGGTGGACTCCGGTGCACAGCGCCGTGGCCAGCACCGGGCCGACCACGAAGGTGAACTCGTCGGTCACCGACTCGAACGCCGCCGCGGTGGGCATCAGCGGGCCGCCACCCAGGCGGTGCGCCCATCGGGCGCGCACCATCGGCCCGACCTGCGGTACGGAGGCACCGGCCGGTACGGCGGTCGCCAGCAGCGCCCAGAGCGGGGCGTCGGCCAGGGCGAGAGTGAGCAGCGCACAGACGGCGGCGGCGTGCAGCAGGGCGCCGGGCACGACTACGGCCCGTTGGCCGAAGCGGTCGGCGAGCCGCCCTGCCTGGGGTGCGCCGAGGGCCATCGCGACGCCTGTGACGGCGGAGACCGCACCGGCGATCGCGAAGGACCCGGTTGTGTGCTGAACGAGCAGGACGATCCCGATGGTCAGCATCGCGAACGGCTGCCGGGCAAGAAAGCCGGGCAGCACGAAGGACCAAATGCCGGGGGTGCGGAGGAGCTGGCGGTAGCCGGGCCTGGTCGCCACGGCCGAGCCTTTCTGCCGTCTGGTAGCGCCCACTCGCGGGTGGTCGCCGAGAGCCGTCCTCGTACGCCGGCCCTCGTCGCGTCCGTCTCACGGTGGCGTCCGGACGACCAGTTCCGGTCGCCGGTGGGCAGCGGGCGTCAGCTCTGCATCAGACAGGGTCGGATACGAACGTACGTCTGAAGTCTAACGACCTCCGGCGGTGTGGTGCCGGGCCATCCGAGGTGATAAGCGACACCGGTAGTTCGTCCCACGGTGTTTCGGTCACGCAGAGGCCATTTCCAGTCAAGCCGACCGGCCTCGACGAGGCCTCGGCGGACCTCTCGCGCGACCTCGACCCCACCCCCGCGCGCAGGGGCGGGCCGCGGCAACGCTGACTCCCCGTCCGGAGCGTCAAGTCGGCCGCCTACAGTTGCTCCATCACGGATCAGCCATTCAGCCGATCCGAAAGTCCCACCTGCCCCGCATAAGGACAGCGATGCCCGCCAAGAAACGGTCCCGCCGCACCCGCTTCATCGTGATCACTGTCGTTCTCGTGCTGGTGGCGGGTCTGGGCGCGGGCACCTTCTGGTCCGTCAGCGCCGTGCGCGACTCCTTCCCGCAGACGACCGGTTCGCAGAAGATCGAGGGCCTGTCCGGCACCGTCAACGTCAAGCGCGACGGCAACGGCATCCCGCAGATCTACGCGAGCAACGCCCAGGACCTGTACCGGGCGCAGGGCTTCGTCCACGCCCAGGACCGCTTCTGGGAGATGGACGTACGGCGCCACATGACCGCGGGGCGGCTCTCCGAGCTCTTCGGCGAGAAGCAGGTGGAGACCGACGCGTTCCTCCGGACGCTGGGCTGGCACGACGTGGCCCAGAAGGAGTACGACACCAAGCTCTCCGCCGACAGCAAGCGTTACCTCGACGCCTACGCGGCAGGCGTCAACGCCTATCTGGACGACCACAGCGGCTCCGGAATCTCGGTGGAGTACGCCGCGCTCGACTTCGTCAACAGCGGCTACGAGCCCAGGAAATGGACGCCGGTGGACTCCCTCGCCTGGCTCAAGGCCATGGCCTGGGACCTGCGCGGCAACATCAAGGACGAGATCGACCGTTCGCTGATGGCGGGCCGCCTGAGCGAGAAGCAGGTCGAAGAGCTCTACCCCGGCTACCCGTACGACCGGAACAAGCCGATCGTCGAGGAGGGTGTCGAGTCCGGTGCCGGCGAGGGCGAGGGCGCTCCGGGCGGGCAGGGCACTCCGGGCGGCCAGGGCGACGGCGCCGGCGGGAACACCCCGCCGCCCGCAGGCTCACCCGAAGAGGGCCAGCCGGGTGCGGGCCGGCCGGGCGGCGGACTGCCGGGCACCGAGCAGCCCGACGGGGTCCAGGGCGGTGAGGGCTCTGTCGCCGGCGGTCAGGCGCAGGGAGTGCGCACCCAGCTTTCCTCGCTCGCCAAGTCCCTGGACGAGCTGCCCGCGCTGCTGGGTCCGAACGGCGGCGGTATCGGCTCCAACTCCTGGGTCATCTCGGGCAAGCACACCACCAGCGGAAAGCCGCTGCTCGCCAACGACCCGCACCTGGCGCCCCAACTCCCGTCCGTCTGGTACCAGATGGGGCTGCACTGCACTCAGGTCAACGACAAGTGCCCGACCGATGCGGCCGGTTTCACCTTCTCCGGCCTTCCCGGTGTCGTCATCGGCCACAACCAGGACATCTCCTGGGGCCTGACGAATCTCGGCGCCGACGTCACCGACCTCTACCTGGAGAAGATCCAGGACGGCAAGTACCTCTACGACGGCAGCTACACCGAGTACAAGACCCGCCGCGAGACGATCAAGGTCGCCGGCGGCAACGACCGTCGCATCACGATCCGTTCCACCCGCAACGGCCCGATCGTCTCCGACCGCAACACTCAACTGGGCCAGGTCGGAGACACCGCTCCGGTGGAGGGCGCCGCACCCGACCGCGGCAAGGGTTACGCCGTCTCGTTGCGCTGGACGGCGCTGAGCCCCGGCAACACGATGGACTCGCTCTTCGAGCTCAACCGGGCGAGCAACTTCAAGGAGTTCCAGGCCGCGGCCCGCAAGTTCGAGGTGCCCTCGCAGAACCTCATCTACGCGGACACCAAGGGCAACATCGGCTACCAGGCGCCCGGCCGCATCCCCGTGCGCGGCAAGGGGGACGGGCGTTACCCGGCTCCCGGTTGGGACCCCGACCACCGCTGGACGGGCTTCATCCCGCAGGACGAGCTGCCCAGCGAGTACAACCCCAAGCGCGGCTACATAGTGACGGCGAACCAGGCCGTCGTGGACAAGCGCGACTACAAGCACCACCTCACCGACGACTGGAGCTACGGCACCCGCAGTCAGCGCATCAACGACCTCATCCGGTCGAAGATCAAGGACGGCGGCAAGATCTCCATGGACGACATGCAGTCCATGCAGCTGGACAACAGCAGCGAGATCGCCAAGCTGCTGGTGCCTCATCTGCTGAAGATCGACATCGGCGATTCCTACGTCCGCGAGGCACAGCAGCTCCTGGAGGGCTGGGACTACACCCAGGACTCCGACTCCGCGGCGGCGGCCTACTTCAACGGGGTTTGGCGCAACCTGCTGCTGCTCACCATCGGCAACAAACTGCCCAAGGAACTCCGGGTCAAGGGCGAGTGCCTCATGGTCCGTCCCGCCGACGACTCGGGCCCCATCGAGGATCTGGACGGCACCGCGCGCACGGTCCGCGAGTGCGGCCAGCGCGAGAGCGAGACCGCGCAGCCCGATGGCAGCGACCGCTGGTTCGAGGTGATGCGCGGTCTGCTGGAGGACCCGAAGAGCGAGTGGTGGCAGGCACCCCGCAAGGACCTGGACTTCGGCGCAGCCGAGGGGCGGGACCAGATGCTCGCCCGGGCGATGAAGGAAGCCCGCTGGGAGCTGACGTCCAAGCTCGGCAAGGACATGAACTCCTGGAGCTGGGGCCGCCTGCACAGGCTGATGCTGCGGAACCAGACGCTCGGCACCAGCGGCCCCGGCATCGTTCAGCGGCTGCTCAACAGAGGGCCCTGGGAGATGAGCGGCGGCAAGGACGCGGTCAACGCGACGGGTTGGAACGCGGCCGGCGGGTACGGCGTGACGTGGGTTCCGTCGATGCGGATGGTCGTCAACCTCGAGGACTTCGACAAATCGCGCTGGATCAACCTCACGGGCGCCTCCGGCCACGCCTTCCACCCGAACTACACCGACCAGACCGGCCTGTGGGCGAAGGGCGAGCTTCTGCCCTGGCCCTTCAGCAAGGAAGCGGTCGACAAGCGCACCGACGACACGATGGCGCTCACCCCCTGAGCCCCCTCCGCACCCGCACCCGGGGCCCGTTAGCCCCGGGTGCGTGGGGCTCCGTCCGCGCCCGCCCGTCCGCCGCTCGTCCACGCCCCGCCCCCGTGCGCGGGCCTTGCTGTGTGGCGTGCCGCCAGGTCGATACGCCGCCCCGGGCCGCGCCCCGATCAACGGTGCTGCCCCCACCCCCTTCGAGCAACGCCCCTTCGGGCACGTCGGGTTCAGAACTGCAGCAGACCCGAGGGCGTCACCACCGCGTGCACCGGCCGGTCGTGCGGCTCGGCCGGCACCCGAGCCAGCACCTCGTCGTCGTACAGCAGAACCACCAGCGCAGGATCGGCGTCGGCCGCCGCCAACCTCGCCAGCACCCGGTCGTACGAGCCGCCGCCGCGGCCGAGCCGCAGCCCGGACCGGTCCACGGCGAGACCCGGCAGCAGCACCACTTCGGCGTCGACCACGGCTTCGGCACCCAGACGTTCGCCGGCCGGCTCCAGCAGCCCGCGCCCTGCGGGCAGCAGCCGCCCGGGGCCCTCGTACGCCGCCCAGTCCAGGTCGTTGTCGGACAGCAGCACCGGTAGCAGCACCCGTACGCCTCGCTCCCGCAGCGCGTCGAGCAGGGCGCGGGTGCCCGGTTCGGTGCCGACCGAGACGTACGCCGCGACCGTCTGCGCCGCCGCAAGCCGGTCCCACCGAGCTGCTGCCGCCGCCAGTCGCTCCGCGCGCATCCGTACGTCATCCGGAGTCAACTTCCTCCTCACCGCCAGGAGTTCTGCTCTCAACGCACGCTTGGTACCTTCACTGCTCACCGTCGATGAACCTTCCTTTGTCCGTGTGGCGCAACAGAAGCGGGCAGAGCCTCACTTCGGTACAAAGCGACCGGTTATGGTGCGGGGCATGACTACAGCGCCCGCCTCCAAGGCCAGGATCAGCAAGGCTGTCATCCCCGCAGCCGGGCTCGGTACGCGGTTTCTCCCTGCGACCAAGGCCACTCCCAAGGAGATGCTGCCCGTCGTCGACAAGCCCGCGATCCAGTACGTCGTCGAGGAGGCCGTCGCCGCCGGTCTTTCGGACGTGTTGATGGTGACCGGCCGCAACAAGCGGCCTCTGGAGGACCACTTCGACCGCAACTACGAGCTCGAAGAGGTTCTGCGCCACAAGGGCGACGAGAAGAAGCTCAGCAAGGTCCAGGAGTCCAGCGACCTCGCCACCATGCACTATGTGCGGCAGGGCGACCCGCGGGGGCTGGGTCACGCAGTGCTCGCCGCCGCTCCGCACGTCGGCGATCAGCCCTTCGCCGTACTCCTCGGTGACGACCTGATCGACCCCCGCGACCCGCTGCTGATGCGGATGACCCAGGTCCAGGAGGAGCTCGGCGGGAGTGTCATCGCGCTGATGGAGGTCGAGCCGGAGCAGATCCACCTCTACGGCTGCGCCGAGGCCGCCCCCACCGAGGAGGGGGACGTGGTGAAGGTCTCGGGCCTGGTCGAGAAGCCGGACACCGAGGAGGCGCCGAGCAACCTGGCGATCATCGGCCGGTACGTGCTCGACCCCGCCGTCTTCGACGTGCTCAGCAAGACCGAGCCGGGCCGCGGCAACGAGATCCAGCTGACCGACGCGCTCCAGACACTCGCCGAGAACCCCTCCCTCGGCGGCCCGGTGCACGGCGTCGTCTTCCGCGGACGCCGCTACGACACCGGCGACCGCGGCGACTACCTGCGCGCTATCGTCCGTCTTGCGTGCGAGCGTGAGGATCTGGGTCCCGAATTCCGGGACTGGCTGCGGGACTTCGTGGGCAAGGAGCTGTGAAGCGTTGAGCGAGACCTGGTCGGTCGACGAGCATCTGGACGACATTCTGGCGTCCGTCCATCCGCTGGAGCCGCTGGAGCTCTCCCTGCTGGAAGCGCAGGGCTGTGTGCTCGTCGACGACGTGCTGGTGCCCGCCGCGCTGCCGCCCTTCGACAACAGCTCGATGGACGGCTACGCGGTGCGCACCGTGGACGTCGAGGGCGCGGGCGAGGAGTTCCCCGCGGTGCTCACCGTCGTCGGTGATGTCGCCGCCGGCAGCGGAGCCCTGCTCACCGTCGGTCCCGGCCAGGCGGCGCGCATCATGACCGGTGCTCCGCTCCCGGCCGGAGCCGAGGCCGTCGTACCGGTCGAGTGGACGGACGGCGGCACCGGCAGGGGGCCGGTCACCAGCATGACGGCCCACAGCAGCGATCCCTCCGGCGCGACCGGCGAGGTGCGGGTCCACCGTCCGGTCAGCGCCGGCCAGCACGTACGGGCGCAGGGCAGCGATGTGCGCGCGGGCGCGGTGGCTCTCACCGCCGGCACTCTGCTGGGCCCCCCGCAGCTCGGGCTGCTCGCCGCCATCGGCAGGCGCACCGTGCAGGTGCGTCCCCGTCCGCGCGTCGTGGTCCTGTCCACCGGCAGTGAACTCGTGCAGCCCGGCGAGCCGTTGGGGCCCGGGCAGATCCACGACTCCAACAGCTTCGTGCTCACCGCGGCTGCCCGTGACGCGGGCGCGCTCGCCTACCGGGCCACCGCGGTCGCCGACGACGCCGACTCCTTCCGCGAAGCGGTCGAGGACCAACTGGTGCGCGCCGACGTGCTGGTGACCAGCGGCGGAGTCAGCGTGGGCGCGTACGACGTGGTGAAGGAGGCACTCGGCGACACCACGCTCTGGGACGGCTCGGCGGTGGACTTCCGCAGGCTGGCGATGCAGCCCGGCAAGCCGCAGGGCTTCGGGCTGATCGGCCCGGACCGCACCCCGCTGCTCGCCCTGCCGGGCAACCCGGTGAGCTCCTATGTCTCCTTCGAGTTGTTCGTCCGTCCGGTCATCCGCAAGCTGATCGGGCTGGACGCGGTGCACCGCCCGATCGTCCGCGCTCGGGTCCAGGCCGACAAGCCGCTCGATTCCCCGGCCGGGAAGCGCCAGTTCCTGCGCTGCCGTCATCTTCCGGCCGCCGAGGGCGAACTGCTCGGCACCGCCGAGCCGGTGGGCGGCGCGGGCTCGCATCTGGTCGCCTCACTCGCGCACGCGGACGCCCTGCTCGTCGTGCCCGAGGACGTCACCGAGGTGGTGCCCGGTGCCGAACTGGAGGTCGTACTCCTGACCGGCCCGGCCTGACAGGGCCTGCCCCGCACGCCCTCCGACACCTCCGCCCGCGCCTTGCGCCCCTGCCCGCGCCCGTACGGGGCGGCCCCCGCCGTCGAGGAGCCGCGGGAGGGGGCGCCGCGGCGCCCGGTACCGTTCTCGCCATGAGCAGTCAGCACCTCACCCACATCGACGAGCGCGGCGACGCACGCATGGTCGACGTGTCCGCGAAGGACGTCACCGCCCGCACCGCGCGCGCCACCGGCCGAGTGCGCGTCACCCCGGAGGTCGTCGACCTGCTGCGCGGCGAGGGGGTGCCGAAGGGGGACGCGCTCGCGACCGCCCGCATCGCCGGGATCATGGGCGCGAAGAAGACGCCCGAACTCGTGCCGCTCTGCCACCCGCTGGCCCTCTCCGGCGTACGCGTCGAACTGTCCGTCGCCGACGAGGCGGTGGAGATCAGCGCCACCGTGAAGACCACTGACCGGACCGGGGTGGAGATGGAGGCGATGACCGCGGTCTCCGTCGCGGCCCTCACCCTGGTCGACATGGTCAAGGCCGTCGACAAGGGCGCGGTCATCACCGACATCCGCGTCGAGTCCAAGACCGGTGGCAAGTCCGGCGACTGGCAGCGCTCGTGAGTGCCCCGCGCGCGCTCGCCGTCACCGTCTCCAACCGTGCGGCTGCGGGTGTCTACGAGGACACCGGTGGGCCGCTGCTGCGCGACGGACTCGCCGCGATGGGCTTCTCCGCCGACGGCCCGACGGTCGTCCCCGACGGCGAACCGGTCGAGCGGGTGCTCCGGGAGGCGGTGGCCGCGGGGTACGACCTCGTCGTCACCACCGGCGGCACCGGGCTGACCGCGCTCGACCTCACGCCCGAGATGACCCGCCGGGTGCTGGACCACGAGGTCCCCGGCATTCCGGAGGCGATCCGCACCGCGGGGCGTACGAAGGTGCCGACGGCGGCGCTCTCCCGTGGCCTGGCGGGGGTAGCCGTGCGTACTCTGATCGTGAACCTGCCCGGCTCCCGGGGAGGAGTGAAGGACGGCATCGCCGTTCTGCAGGAGATCGTCCCGCACGCTGTGGACCAGCTCAGAGGCGGCGACCATCCGCGAGGAGACGACAGCTGAACGCGCCCTGGCCAGTGGAGCTGGCGGACGGCGACATCGCCCTCCGTCCCGTGCGGGCGCGCGACCACCGCGCCTGGCGCGAAGTGAACCAGCGCAATCGCGCCTGGCTCAGCCCCTGGGAAGCCACGATTCCGCCGGCGCCGCCGGGTCATCTCCCGTCCGGGCGGCCCTCGTTCCGACAGATGGTGCGCAATCTGCGCGCTGAGGCGAGCGCGGGCCGAATGCTTCCTTTCGCGGTGTTCTACCGCGGGCGCCTGGCCGGACAGCTGACTGTGGCCGGAATTACCTGGGGTTCGATGTGTTCGGGCCATATCGGCTACTGGGTGGATCAGGCGGTGGCCGGACGCGGGGTGACCCCGACCGCCGTCGCGCTCGCTGTCGACCACTGTTTCCGCTCCGTCGGGCTGCACCGCATCGAGATCTGCATTCGACCGGAGAACGCGCCGAGCCGGAGAGTCGTCGAGAAACTCGGATTCCGCGAGGAGGGGCTCCGTCCCCGCTATCTCCACATCGACGGCGACTGGCGCGACCACCTCGTCTACGCGCTCACCTCGGAGGAGGTGCCGGAGGGCCTGCTCGCGCGCTGGCACTCGTTGCGGTACGACCCTCCCGGCGGGCTCGATCGCAACGCCGGATCCGAACTCGAAGGCCGTCCGGATCGCGATGACCGACCCGACCGACCCGGCAACGCCCGGGAAATGCGATAAACGTTCGATTCTTTGGGATGGATCGCCTTCGAGGTCGGAAAACGGTCACAAGGTGCTGCAATTTGTGCGCACCTGGCGACTCTTCATCACAGAAAATTCTCGGTTTATCGGCGAGCTGACGCGACACGCCGCGTCAATCGGCTGAACCTGATACCAAAACCCCTCTACCGTGTGACCTGTGAGCAACAGCGGCCTCATCTACGCAGTCATCGTCGGGGCCTGGGCCGCCTATCTGGTACCGATGTGGCTTCGACGTCAGGACGAGCTCAACGACGCCCGTCCGACGGAACGCTTCAGTACCGCGATCCGGCTGCTTTCCGGCCGGGCCGCGATGGAGCGGCGCTACACCAGGACCCGGGCCAAGGCCTCGGAGTCCCCGGACGACGATGACGACATCGCGCGACCGGACGAGTCGGGCAGCTCCGACGGGGACACCTCGTACGAGGCTGCCGACGTCCGGTCCTTCGCCGACCCCGTGACCGAGATCGGGCCCGCCCCGACACCTTCGGGTGAACTCCACGACGAGGCGGGCGACCCTCGCGGCCGTCCCGAACAGTCCGAGCTCCCGCCGGAGTTCGAGGTGCCGGAGTTCGAGGTGCCGGAGTTGCGGCAGTCGGTCGCGGCGAAAGCCGAACGCGCAGCCGCGAAGGACAAGGACGGGGCCACCGACGCGCGGACCAAACGTGCCCGTGTCCTCGCCCGCCGCCGCCGGACGACGATGCTCCTCTTCCTGTGGTTCACCGCGGCCAGTGTTCTCGCGGCTGTCGGCGGGCTCGGTCTGCTGTGGGCCCCGGCGGTTCCGGCCGTGCTGCTCAGTGCGTACATCGGCTATCTGCGTGCGCAGGAGCGCCGCCGGTTCGCCGTGCGGCTCGACCGGCAGCGCGCCGAGGCAGCAGCGCGGCGACTTCAGGAGAACCGGCGCCTCGCCCGCGAAGCGAGGAACGCCGAGTCGGACACCGGCCCGGCACTGAGCGAGGACGGTCAGGCGATCGTCGAGCAGACCGACCACGCCGAGTGGGTGGACCAGCAGCGCGCACGCCGCCGCGACGTACCGGCCGCCGGCAGCTGGGACCCGGTCCCGGTGCCGCTGCCGACCTACGTCAACGCACCGGTCGCACCGCGAAGCGCCGAGCGGGTCGACTTCGACGCGGCGGACGCCTGGAGCTCCGCCCGCTCCACCACCGCGGGCCCCGCACAGGCACCGGCCGCCCCTCGCACACAGCGCCGTACGCCGCTCTTCGACCAGGACGCCGACGCCGACCGCCCCCGCGCGTCCGGCGAGTGAAGCGCGACGGCTGAGCGGACGGGAACGGATTTCGCTCCGCCGCGGGGTTGGTGCTAATGTTTCAAGCGTTCCGAGGGCCTGTAGCGCAGCCTGGTAGCGCATCTCGTTCGCAACGAGGGGGTCAGGGGTTCAAATCCCCTCAGGTCCACAGAGCATGTGTCGTTCACGATTCCAGGTGTGAACGGTTTGACGAAGGTCCCGCAGATCATTTCGATCTGCGGGACCTTCGTCGTTCCGCGCCCTCCGGACCTTGTGACTCGGCCGCGCGTCGCGGTCGAGTCGCCACGCTTTCGGTGTTCCGGGTGGTGGCGCTCGGCCCTCCCCTCCCCGTCGAGCCCGGGGCGTGGCGTCGCGCGGTGTACCGGTGGCCCCTGTTGTGTGGCGGGTTTCACCCTGGGGCGGGGCG
>NZ_JAELVF020000001.1:2981976-3140664 GCF_018101125.2 Streptomyces tardus
GTCGAAGTGTGAGTGGGTACGCGGGGTTCGGGCGCCGGGTACGGGGAGTGAAGTGCGGTTTCGTCGCGGCGCGGGGCGCGCGGGGGAGGCGCGTGGCGGATGACGGGGTGGTGAATGCTCGCGGAAGGGGCGAGCGCGGCAGCGGGGGTAGTTCGCCGTTTCTGTGCGTTCTCTGCCGATTCGGCAGCCGGTGAAGTGCGTGTGTGGGCGCTGAGTATCGCTCCATGGTGACCAGAGGTTCACCTATAGTGTTATCGAATTGATCAGGAGTGCCGTTCTCGGAGGCTCCTGCCGATCCGTCCAAGGACCCGATAGATGACAGCGCAGATAACCAACGCGCGCCAACGGACGGAGCGTTCGCCGCTGCGGTCAGCTCTCGTTCCGCTGTTGGTCACCGCACTGCTGACCGGCGCCGGTGCGGCTGTCACGACATGGCGCGCGCCGGCCGACTATCGGACACAGGTGGCCCTCGCCACCGGGCTCTCGGCGCTGCTGCTCTGCAACGCCGTCGTGGTCGTGGCCGTCCAGCGTGCGAGGCAACGGGCGCTGCTTGCCCGACTCGCGGAGAACGAGGCGGGCTCCAGGAGCTTCGCGGAGCAGACGCTGCCCGCTCTGCTCGACCGGCTGCGGTCCGGCTCCGCGCCGGACAGCGCGCTGAAGGCCCTGCCCCAGCCGTCCAACACCTCGCACCAGCAGGTACTGCGCACGGTGGCGCAGGAGTTGGGGCGCAGCGAGGCCGGCAAGGCGGCGGCGCTGACCGCGTGCGCGGACGCCGCCGGCCGTATGCAGGCGCTCTCCACCAGCATGCTGGCGGACCTCCGAGAGATGGAGCACCAGCACGCGGACGAAGACGTGCTCGGCGACCTGCTCTATCTGGACCACCGCACCGCGCAGGCCGGCCGGCTCGCGGACAGTATCGCGGTGCTCACCGGGGCGCGCTCCGGGCGGCGTTGGGCCAAACCGATCGTGATGGAGTCCATCCTCCGGGGCGCGATGGGGCGAATCGCCGGCTACCAGCGGGTTCGACTGCACACCACGGTGGACGTGGCGATCGCCGGTCACGCGGCCGAGGGCGTCATGCACGCACTCGCCGAACTCCTGGACAACGCCGCGAACTTCTCGCCGCCCACCGCCGAAGTGCACGTGTACGTCGAGGAGGTGCCGGCCGGGCTGGTCGTCACCATCGAGGACAGCGGCCTGGTGATGGGCGACTTCGCACTCAGGCGGGCCGAACGGGCCGTGTCCGGCGAGGCGTTGGACCTGACGACGCTCTCCGGCACCCGGCTCGGTCTCCCGGTGGTCGGCTGCCTGGCGCGCAAGCACGGGCTGGCTGTCTCCTTCCGCCCCTCTGCGCGCGGCGGCACCGGGGTGATCGTGCGGATCCCGCAACTCGTCATCCACCGCCCCCAGGAGCAGGGCAGCCAGCCCGGGGCGCGCTACGTACCGGTCGACAGGGGCGAGGCGCCCGGGGGCGGCTCCGCCCAGTGGGCCGAGCCGCAGGCCGTACCCGCGTCGGGAGCTGAACGTCGCCCGGAGGGGACGTCGTTGGGTTTCGACGGACCCCAACCAGTTGTCGAACAGCGCCCGTTGGCCGAGAACGAGGCGACGCCGGGTATCGCCGCCGCGGCGGTGCTCGAAGCGTTCTCGGCTCAACCTGCCGACGGGGACCCGCTGTTCGGGCCGCTGCCGGGTGGCCGAGCCGATGCGGTGCCGGGGGCCGAGACGGCAGGTCCGGCCGGCTCCGGTCCGGTCGCCCAGCCCGCCGTGTCCGGTTCTCCGGAGCCGGACGAAGCGTCGGACGAAGCGTCGGACGAAGCGTCGGACGGAGCGCCGGGCGAGGACTTCCCGCTCGTCCTCCCCCAACGCGTCAGCACGCTTCGTAGCCCC
Organism: Streptomyces tardus; assembly: GCF_018101125.2. Classification (GTDB taxonomy): domain Bacteria; phylum Actinomycetota; class Actinomycetes; order Streptomycetales; family Streptomycetaceae; genus Streptomyces; species Streptomyces tardus. Next base: position 2,983,864 of record NZ_JAELVF020000001.1, read on the forward strand.
CGTCCGGTGGGCGACGCCCCGGCCGAACCCGCCGGTCCCGTCGAGCCGGACGACGGGCAGGCCGGGCGACGAGCAGTCCCGCGGCGAGGCGTCGGCCGAGCCGTCTCGGCCCGGTGGCGCAGGGGCCGAAGGGCAGCCCGCCGCCGGCGCCGGGGCCGAAGCACCGCCGAACGCAACGCCGCACGATCCCCTCGCCGCGCCGAACAGCGCGACACCACAGCCCCCCGCCCCTCCAACCTCGTACTCGCAACCGGAGGATGACGTCCGATGACCGCCCCTTTCCCCGGCTCGCCGGCGACCGGCCCGCAGCACACCAACACGGCGGACCTGGGCTGGCTGCTGGAGCGGCTGCTCCAGCGCACTGCCGGCGCGCGGCACGCACTGGTCCTGTCCAGAGACGGCCTGAAGCTGTGCCACACCCCTGAGTTGACGGTGGACCAGGCCGACCAACTGGCCGCCATCGCCGCCGGAATCCAGAGCCTGTCCCAGGGCGCCTCGCTGGAGTTCGGAGACGGTACGGGCGGCGTACGGCAGGCGATGACCGAGTTCTACGGCGGCATCCTGTTCATCGTGGAGGCCGGCCAGGGCGCCCATCTGGCCATCGTCGCCGACGACTCCGCGGACGTCGGGCTGGTCGGCCACAACATGAACGAACTCGTCGAGCAGCTCGGGGACTACCTCAGCACACCGCCCCGGAACTCCGGCGGCGGTGCGGTATGAGCAGGCCCGGCAGGGACGACAGTCCCGACCGGCTCTACACGGTCACCGGAGGACGGAGCCGTGCGAACTCCACCGCGTTCGACCTGGTGACGCTGGTGGTCAGCGAGTTCGATCCGGCGCCGGGCATGCAGTCCGAGCACCGGGCGATCCTGGCGATGTGCCGAAGGCCCACGGCGGTGGTCGAGATCGCCGCCGAGCTGCGGCTGCCGGTGAGCATCGTCAAGATCCTGCTGTCCGACCTGCTGGCTGCGGGTAGGGTCACCGCACGCCATCCCCAGCCGCTCCCCACGGCGTCAAGTCTCCCCGATCCCCTCGTACTTGAGCAGGTACTCGTTGGACTCCGCAATCTCTGACAGCGCGGCGGACCGCACTCCGCTGCTCAGCACCACCACCAGCGCGCTGAAGATCGTCGTGGTGGGCGGCTTCGGCGTCGGCAAGACGACGATGGTGCGTTCGGTGAGCGAGATCCGGCCGCTCAACACCGAAGAGACGATGACCCAGGCAGGGCAGGACGTGGACGACAACTCCGCGGTCCGCAGCAAGACCGCCACCACGGTCGCCTTCGACTTCGGCCGGATCAGCCTCAACGCAGAGACGGTCCTCTACCTCTTCGGCGCCCCCGGACAGGAGCGCTTCTGGTTCCTGTGGGACCGGCTCTTCGCGGGGACGCTGGGCGCGGTCGTACTGGTCGACATCCGCAGGCTGGCCGACTCCTGGTACGCGATCGACCGGCTGGAGCAGCACGGCACCCCGTTCATCGTGGCGCGCAACGACTTCGGCGGCCCGAAGCACAGCCTGGATCAGATACGCGACGCGCTCGACCTCGCGCCCCAGGTGCCGCTGATCGAGTGCGATGTGCGTGAACGCGAGTCCAGCAAGCATGTGTTGATCACGCTCGTCCAGTATCTGTACACGCTCTCCACCGGGGACGCCCAGCGCCCGTGACCGCGCCCCGCGCGCAGGCGGCGGTCGTACGGGCCGCGGGGCGCCGGACCGCGGGGCGCCAAACGGCGCGTGCCGGACGGCCGGTCAGGCGCGCAGGTCCTTGACGTAGCAGCGGCTGTCCTCCTCGAAGCGGTACACCCCGAACTTCCGGGGCGCCGGGACGTACGCGCTGGAGCGGTACAGCTCGATCGCCTCGGGCTGCGCGGTGCCGGTCTCCAGCACCATCCGGCGTCGACCGGCGGCGCGGGCGTCGTCCTCCAGCATCGCCAGGATGCGGCGGGCCAGCCCTCGGCCGCGGGCGGCGGGTATGACGTACATCCGCTTGATCTCCGCGTCGCCGTCCTCGTACTCCTCCTCGTCGGCGCTCTCGCAGCTGCGCCAGGCGCCGGTGGCGACCGGCAGCCCGTCGTCGAGGGCGAGCAGGAACAGACCGCGCGGCGGTTGGAACATCTCGGGATCGAGCGGGGTGACATCGCCCCCGCTCCCGTAGCGGCGCACGTACTCCTGCTGCACCTCGGCGACCAGCTTCTGCACGTCGGGGTGGTCGTAGCGCACGGTCAGGATCTCCATTCCGGCATCGTAGGCAGCGCCGCGGGGGTCGGTAGGGTGCGGGGATGCTGAAGGTGACCTCCGTGAACGTGAACGGGCTGCGGGCGGCGGCCAAAAAGGGCTATCTGCCCTGGCTCGCCGCGACCGACGCCGACGTCGTCTGTCTGCAGGAAGTGCGTGCCGAGCCCGAGCAGTTGACCGCCGAGTCGCGGCACCCGGAGGGCTGGCACACCGTGTACGAGCCGGCTCGGGCCGAGGGGGCGAAGGGCCGGGCGGGTGTGGCGATGCTCACCCGCAGAGAGCCGGACGCGGTGCGTACGGGCTTCGGGGTGGCCGAGTTCGCCGACTCGGGTCGCTATCTGGAGGTCGACCTGCCGGGTGTGACCGTCGCGAGCCTCTATCTGCCGGCCGGGCAGGTCGGAACCGAGCGCCAGGAGCAGAAGGAGCGCTTCATGGCGTCCTTCCTGCCGTATCTGACGGAGTTGCGCGCCCGCGCCGCGGCCGACGGTCGCGAGGTGCTGGTCTGCGGCGACTGGAACATCGCGCACCGCGAGGCCGATCTGAAGAACTGGCGCAACAACCGCAAGAACTCCGGCTTCCTCCCCGAGGAACGCGCCTGGCTCGACCGGGTGCTCGACCCGGCGGACGGCGGTTACGTCGACGTGGTGCGCGCGCTCCACCCGGACCAGGAGGGCCCCTACAGCTGGTGGTCCTACCGCGGGCGTGCCTTCGACAACGACACCGGCTGGCGGATCGACTACCACCTGGCGACGCCGGGACTGGCCGCACGAGCACTGAAGGCGGAGGTCGAACGCGCCCCGAGCCACCCGGAGCGCTGGAGCGACCACGCCCCGGTGTCGGTTGTCTACGGCCTCTGAGTCCGGCGCGTCGGATCACCGGGTGGTGCGCTTGTCGGCGTAACCGAGGGGTGGGGACGGTCGTTGCGTTGGTATGAAGAAGCGCAGCATGCTCGCCATCGCCTCGTTCGCCGTCGGTGTGGTCGCGTCCCTGGCCACCCCGACAGTCCAGCCGCCCGCCGAGGCGGACGCCCGTGGGGAGAGCGGCGGCACTTCCGCATCCGACCTCGCGGCGGGCGCCGTGGCCGAGCACCAGGAAGACGACACGACCGCCCGCTGACCCGGGCGGCTCACCGCCCAGAGCGCCGTACGACGCCCGGCCGCGACCGCTCGGTCACCGGCCGGGCGTCGCCGTTCCCGCAGCCGCCGCACAGCCCGGCTGCCCGGCCCTGGAGCCCGGTCCGGCTGCCCGGTCCGGCGCCGGCAGAGGCGGGCGGTCCTGCGGCCCGGAGCAGAGCACCGGCCCGGGCCAACGCGGGCCGGCGCCGCCCCCGAACACCGGACCGGATCGCCGACCGAATCGGCCGGGCCGAGTCCCGCACGGAGCGCCGGCAGGGGCGCCGGTCCGGTTTCTCAGTCCCGGGTGCCCGTGCCGCCGGCCGGGCCGCGCCGCTCCTCCGGAAGGCCGAAGAACTCCTCGATCTCGCGCCTCAGTTGGCGGTCCATCGCCATCGACAGCTCTGCCTCCACGACCTGCTTCGCCGACGGCCGGAGCGCCTCGATCGCATCCGAGATGTCCTCGAACCTGCCCGCGGTCAGCAGATGTTCCTTGATCAGCCCGGCGAAGTCTGCGCTGATCGCCTCGACATGACGCCGCATCCTTCGTCCGGCCTCCAGCACCGCGGAGAGGGGAACGCCCCTGTCGACCAGCATCGTCGAGGCGTCCAGCAGCCGTTGGCTGATGTGAGTGATCTCGTCGCCCTCGATCGAGAGGTAGCCGAGCTCGATGGCGGTGGAGAGGTTCTCCGGGGTGTCTTCCTCGGGGAAGAGCGCGGCCAGTTGCTCCGGGGTCAGCCGCACCGTCGTCTCCTCGGAGAAGCGCGGGGCGAGGGCGCGGGAGACGCCGAGGAGTTCGGCGGCGCTGTCGGAGTCCCGGCCCTTCTCGAAGGCGAGGATCAGCTCGGCGATCCCGCCGAGGGTGTGGCCGCGGGCGAGCAGGCCGGCGATGGTGTGCAGCCGGGCGAGGTGGCGCTCGTCGTACCAGGCGATGCGGCCTTCCCTGCGGGGCGGCGGGAGGAGCCGGCGTTCGCGGTAGAAGCGCAGGGTGCGCGGGGTGATGCCGGCCGCCTCGGCCAGCTCGGTGGCGCGGTACTCACGGCCCTGCGGTTCGGCGGTCGCGTACGCGGTCCCGGTGCCGGTCGCGGTCGCGTCGGCCGGACCGGCCGGTCGCCGGTCGGCCTGGCGCTGGTGTTCCTCGGACTTGCCCACGCCGTAAGCCTATGCCGGAGGGGGAGCCCGAAACGCGGGGTACAAACCGCCGGTAGTTTTTCCCGCCCTCCCCCTACCGCTCGGTATGTGAGCTGGCCTACTCTGCGAACCATGCCAGTGATTACTGGCATGGTTCGAAGGCGAACAGTCGGGAGGCAGCGCATGACCGGACGTGGGAACGAGCGCGAGCACGTACGGGTGGCGGTGATCGGATCGGGCTTCGGCGGCCTGGGCGCCGCGGTGCGCCTGCGCCGCGCAGGCATCACGGACTTCGTGGTGCTGGAGCGCAGGGACGCGGTCGGCGGCACCTGGCACGACAACACCTATCCGGGCTGCGCCTGCGACGTGCCCTCGCACCTGTACTCCTTCTCCTTCGCCCCCAACCCCGAGTGGCCGCGCAGCTTCTCCGGTCAGGCCCACATCCGGGCGTACCTGGAGCGGGTCGCGGACACCTTCGGGATCCGGCCGCACCTGCGGCTGGGTACGGACGTCGAGCAGATCACCTGGGACGAGCAGGACCTGCGCTGGACGATCGAGACCACCCGGGGCTCGTACACCGCCGAGACCGTCGTCTCCGCGGGCGGCCCGCTCTCCGACCCGAAGGTGCCGGACATCCCCGGCCTCGACACCTTCACCGGCAAGGTCTTCCACTCCGCCCAGTGGGACCACGACTACGACCTCCGTGGCAAGCGCGTCGCCATGATCGGCACGGGCGCGTCCTCGATCCAGATCGTGCCCTCGATCCAGCCCGAGGTGGAGCGGCTCACCGTCTTCCAGCGCACTCCCGCCTGGGTGATGCCCCGAGTGGACCGCCGGATCAGCAGGGCCGAGCACTGGCTGCACGACCGGGTGCCGCTGACCGGCTCGCTGCGCCGCCGAATTCTGTGGGGCGTACGGGAGTTGCAGGTCAGCGCCTTCACCAAGCGGCCCGGGATGCTCGGGTTGGTGGAGAACCTCGCCTCCTCGCACATGCGCAAGGCGATCAAGGACAAGGAGCTGCGGCGCAAGCTCACTCCGGACTACCGCATCGGCTGCAAGCGCATCCTGCTCTCCAACGCCTACTACCCGGCGCTCGCCCGCGAGAACGTCGACCTCGTCGCCTCCGGTCTGCGCGAGGTCAGGGGCAACACGCTGGTCGGCGCGGACGGCACCGAGGTGGAGGTCGACGCGATCATCTTCGGCACCGGCTTCCACGTCACCGACATGCCGATCGCCCAGCGGGTCAAGGGCGCGGGCGGGCGGCTGCTCGCCGACGTCTGGAAGGACGGCATGGAGTCGCTGCGCGGCTCGACCGTCTCCGGCTTCCCCAACTTCCTGACCGTCATCGGGCCCAACACGGGCCTGGGCAACAGCTCGATGATCCTGATGATCGAATCGCAGCTGAACTACCTGGTCGACCACCTCCGGCACCAGGACAGCCTCGGCGGCCGGGTGGCCCTCGACGCCCGCTCCTCCGCGGTGAACGACTGGAACGACTTCGTCCAGAAGCGGATGGAGCGCACCGTCTGGACCACCGGCGGCTGCGACAGCTGGTACCTGGACGCCAACGGCCGCAACACCACCGTCTGGCCCGGCACCACCGGCGAGTTCCGCAGGCTCACCCGCGAGGTGCGCCTGGAGGAGTACGAAGTGCTGCGACCGACCGCCGACGGCTCGGGGGACACCTCGGGCGGCGGCGGCAGGAGCCGGCGCGGCAACACCGACAAGCAGGAGGCATCCGCGTGACCCGTCCCCACCACGTGACCCAGGGCCCGTTCGCGCCGCCCGCACCGGTCCGCGAACTGGAGGTCGCCTCGGCCGACGGCGTCGAGCTGTACGTCCAGGTCCACGGCCCCGAAGGCGGACCGGCGGTCGTCCTCGCGCACGGCTGGACCTGCTCCACCGCGTTCTGGGCGCCGATCGTGCGCAGCCTCGTCGCCGAGGGGCACCGCGTCGTGGTCTACGACCAGCGCGGACACGGGCTGACCACCGCGGGCCTGGAGGGCAGGCCCACCGGTTACAGCCCGGCGACCCTCGCCGACGACCTGTGCGCCGTGCTCGACGCCACCCTCGAACCCGGCGAGCAGGCCGTCATCGGCGGCCACTCGATGGGCGGCATGACCATCATGGCCGCGGCCGGACGCGCCCAACTGCAGGAGCACGCGGCAGCGTTGATGCTGTGCAGCACCGGCGCGCGGTCGCTCCCCGGCACCTCCTCCGTCATTCCGATGCCCGGCGCCAGAGCCCGGGAGCTGGCCCACCGGGCCACCCTGGGGGCGGGAGCGCCGTTCGGACCGATCACGCCGCTGTCCAAGGCGCTCATCCGCTACGTGACCATGGGCGCCGGAGTGGGCCCCGAGGCCAGGGACGCGGCCGTGCGCATCGTGCACAGCGCCCCGCGCCGCCCCCGCGCCGCGTGGGGCCGGGTGCTGAGCGGCCTGGACCTGCACGCCAAGCTGCGCGACCTCGATGTGCCGACCGCGGTGGTGCACGGTACGCACGACCGGCTGACGCCCTTCGCACACGCCGTGCACCTGGCCGAGAACCTGCCGCACCTCACCGAGCTGCACAAGCTCAGCGGGCTCGGCCACATGACCCCGATGGAGGCGCCGGAGGCCGTCGCCGGCGTACTGCGGAAGCTGGCCGCCGCGCACCTGACCGCCCCCGCGGCTCCCGCCGACACCTCCGCCACCGAACCGTCCTCCACGAAGCCGTCCTCCACGAAGCCGTCCTCCACGAAGCCGCCCGGCGGTGCGTCCGCCGGCGGTGCGTCCGTCTCCGAGGAGGCCGCGTGAGTCGCCATCCGCTTCAGGGTCAGGTCGCCGTCGTCACCGGCGCGGCGCGCGGCGTCGGCGCGCTGCTCGCCCGCAAGCTAGCGGCTCGCGGCGCCCGGATCGCGCTCGTCGGGCTGGAGCCGGACGAACTCGCTCGCGTCAGCGACTCGTTGGACACCGACTCGCGTCACTGGCACGCCGACGTCACCGACCACGAGGCGATGGCCCTGGTGGCGCAGGAGGTCCGCGAGCACTTCGGCCGGGTGGACGTGGTGGTCGCCAACGCCGGTGTGGCGGGCGGCGGCCCGTTCGTGGACAGCGACCCCGTCACCTGGCGCCGCGTCATCGAGGTCAACCTCATCGGTGGCGCCGTCACCGGCCGGGCGTTCCTGCCGCTGCTCACCGAGTCCCGGGGCTACTTCCTCCAGATCGCCTCGCTCGCCGCGATCACACCGGCGCCGATGATGACGGCGTACTGCGCCTCCAAATCGGGCGTGGAGGCGTTCGCGCACAGCCTGCGCGGCGAGGTCGGCCACCAGGGCGTACGGGTCGGTGTCGGCTACCTCAGCTGGACCGACACCGACATGGTGCGCGGCGCCGACGCGGACGAACTCCTGCGCGACGTACGGCAGGAGCTGCCCTGGCCGATGAACAAGACGTACGAGCTGAGCCCTGCCGTCGACCGGCTCGTCGCCGGTATCGAGCGCCGCTCGGCACATGTCTACGGGCAGTGGTGGCTGCGCGGGTTGCAGGGCACCCGCGGGTATCTGCCCTCCGTGGTCGCGCTCGGCGCTCGGCGGCAGCTCGCCAAGTTCGAGCCGCGGCTGGCGGCGGCTCGCGGCCGGCTGCACACCGGGCTGGTCGGCGCGGGCGGCGAGGCCGACGAGAAGGCCCGTGCGGACCGCGGGACCGTCAACGGCAGGCCCGCGGCCCGCGGTTGACCCCGGCGGCACGCAGGAGGGGACGCACCCGGCGCGGGTGCGTCCCCTCCTGTTCTCTGCTCCGGGGCGGGCGCAGGGGTCAGCGCTTGTCCCAGTCGTCGCCGACATCGTCCAGGCTGTCCTGCTGGTAGCCCTGCTCCTTCTCCTCGCGCGGCTGCGACCGGTCGACGTAGTGGACCCGCTCCGTCTGCCGCGGCCCGACGGTCCGATCGCCCGACCCGGCCTCCTCCTCGCGCATCCCGGACCGCTCCTCGCGCATGCCGGTGCGCTCGTTGGTGTCGCGGTCGTGCTGCGGTGCGCGGCCGGGGTCGTCTCCGCGCGGGCCCTGGCGCATCGTGTCGCGCGAGCCGCCGGTCTGCGCCTCGCGCGACATTCCGCCCTCGCTCGGGCGGCCGGTGTCGGTGTCGTACTCCTGCGTACCGCGCTGCCGGTCGCCGTCCCGCCCGAAGCCGTCCTGCGCACCGCCCTCACGGGACCGGTGATCCTGCTCGCCCCGGCCCGACCGCTCCGGCTGCCCCGACTGCTCGGAGTGCCGGGACCGCTCGGAGTGCTGGGACTTCTGAGACTGCTCGGAGTTCTTCTCCTCGCCCTGGCCCTGCTGCATCGCGCCCTTGGCGCGCTCCGCAGCTTCCTTCGCCCTGTCCTTGAACTGGTCTGCCATGCCCATGGTCTGGTCACTCCAAGCGAAATGTGGGTGGTGGGGGCAGTGACCAGCGTGACATGCTTCACAATTCATCGCATGTCCGGACATGGATGATCAGAGCTCCCGGATCCCACCGCCCTCAACGCCGCCCCGGCCCCAACTCCCGTACATCTCAGTGCCGTTGCGCGCCCCGCCTCCGCTACCGGTACGCGCCCCGGCCGCGCGGCGGCAGCGGTGGCCGCCGGCGGTCGGGGACTCCGACGTCGCTCGGCGGGGCGAGCGCGGGGTGGCGGTCCAGCAGCTCAAGTGCCGTGCGCACCGCGGTCGTCAACACCGCGTAACGGCCCTCGGCCCAGTCCAACGGGCTGCGCAGCGCCTCGATGTCCGGTTCGACGCCGTGGTTCTCCACGTCCCAGCCGTACGCGTCGAACCAGGCGGCGTTCATCGGCACGGTGATCACCGTGCCGTCGCCAAGCCGGTGCCGGCCGGTCATTCCGACGACCCCGCCCCAGGTGCGCATCCCCACCACCGGCCCCAGGCCCAGCAGCCGGAACGCGGCGGTGATCATGTCGCCGTCCGAGGAGGTCGCCTCGTCGGCGAGCGCGACGATCGGCCCGCGCGGGGCGTTGCCGGCGTACGAGACGGGCTGGGCGTTGCGGGTCACGTCCCAGCCGAGGATGGTCCTGGTCAGCTTCTCGATCACCAACTCGCTGATGTTCCCCCCGGCGTTGCCGCGCACGTCCACGATCAGGGCGGGGCGCGAGACCTCCATGCGCAGATCGCGGTTGAACTGGGCCCACCCGGAGCCGCCCATGTCCGGGATGTGCAGATAGCCGCAGCGCCCGCCGCTCATCTCCCGCACGACCTGCCTCCGCCCGGCGACCCAGTCCTGGTAGCGCAGCGGACGGTCGTCGATCAGCGGCACGATCGCCACCCGGCGGGGCGGACCGCCCTGCGGGGAGCGCACCGTCAGCTCCACGGTGGTGCCGCCCGCGCCGTCCAGCAGCGGGTACGGCCCCGCCACCGGGTCGACCGGCCGCCCGTCCACGTGGGTGAGCACCATGCCCTCCCGCACGCCGGAGCCGGCCAGCGGCGAACGCGCCCTGGAGTCCGAGGAGTCGCCGGGCAGGATGCGGGCGATCTGCCAACCGCCGTCCCTGGTGCGGGCGAAGTTCACTCCGAGCATCCCGATGGGCCGCTGGTAGTGGGGCGGGCCCTCGTTGCGCCGCGAGGGGGCGACGTAGGCGTGCGAGGTGCCCAGCTCGCCGAGCACCTCGCGCAACAGGTCGGCGAACTCGTCGGGCGAGGCGACCCGGTCGACCAGCGGGCGGTACTGGGCGAGTACGGCGTCCCAGTCGATACCGCACATGCCCGGCTCCCAGAAGTACGCCCGTGTGATGCGGCCGGCCTCCTCGTACGCCTGCCGCCACTCCGCGCCCGGATCGGCCGCGTGCAGCACGCGGCGCAGGTCGATGTGGACGACGGAGTCCGCGTCGGGGGAGTCGTTGGCGGGTGCGGCGCGCAGATCGCCGTCGTCGTTGACGACCAGCCGCCTGCCGTTGCCACTGATCGCGAACCAGTCGACGTCGCCGGTGAGTTCGGTGCGCTTGGCCTTCACCAGGTCGAAGTGTTCGAGGGTGGGGCGGCCGGAGGTGTCGGCCGGATTGGCGAAGGTCTCGCCGAGGGCGCCCGAGATCGGGTAGCGCAGCCAGATCAGCCCGCCGCCGGCGACCGGGCACAGCGCCGAGTACTTGGACGCGGTCACCGGGAACGGCGTCACCCGGCTCGCCAGCCCCTCGGCCTCGACCGACACCATGCCCTCGCCGCCCCCGCCGTCGGCCGGGTCCAGGCCGCCGCCCGCCGGCCGGCCCTCCGGTGTCAGGGCGAACGGGGAATGGGTCGCCGAGTTGAGCGGCACCAGGTACGGGCGGCAGCCCAGCGGGAAGGAGAGGTCGCCGGTGTGCACGTCGTACACCGGGTCGAAGCCGCGCCAGGAGAGGAAGGCGAGGTAGCGGCCGTCCCTGGTGAACACCGGCTGTTCGTCCTCGAACCGGCCGCCCGTGACGTCCAGGATCGTCACATCGCTCAGCCGCGCGATCTTCACCTGGCGCAGCGAGCGCCCGATGCCGGGGTGTGCCCAGGCCAGCCAGGCGGAGTCGGGCGAGAAGGCGAGATCACGGACCGGCCCGTTGATGGAACGGATCAGCTCGGTGACCTCGGCGCCCCCGGCCCCGTCCGTCGTGTCCGCCGCTTCCTGCGCGTCGGCCTCGGGGTCGCCCGGACCGTCGTCGGAACCGGTGGGCACCAGGAGCAGTCGTCCGTCGTGCGAGGCCACCGCGAGGGTGCGGCCGTCCGGCGAGGCGACCAGCTCGTGCACCCGGCCGAGCTGCCCGGTGGCGAGCCTGCGGCGCCGCTGGTCGCCGCTGGCACGCGGGAGTTGGGCGATCTCGATGCCGTCCTCGCCGTCGGCGTCGGTGATGTAGGCGACCTCCCCGGCGCCGCCCAGCATCTCCGGAAGCCGCACTCGTACGCCCGGCTCCTCGGTGATGGTGCGCGCCGGGCCGTCCCGATGGGTGAGCCAGTACAGGCTGCCGCGTACGCACACCGCGCTGGCGCGGCCGGTGGCGTCGACGGCGAGCGAGTCCAGGTTGCTCGCCGCGGGCACCTGGTGGGTCCGCCGCCCCGAACGCGGTCCGGCGAGGCGGATGTCGAGCCGGCGCGGAACGGAGCCGGCGGCCAGGTCCTCCACCAGCCAGATGTCGCCGCCGCACTGGTAGATGACCCGGCGGCCGTCGGTGGCCGCGTGCCGGGCGTAGAAGTCGGCGTGGTCGGTGTGCCGACGGAGGTCGGTGCTGTCCGGGCGGCAGGAGTAGAGGTTGCCGATGCCCTCGTGGTCGGAGAGGAAAGCGACCCGGCCCTCGGCCTCGGCGCCGCAGACCGCGCTCGGCACAATCATCGGGCAGTCGAGATGCCCGGCCACGTGCGGGAGCAGCCGCTCGCCGTGCAGCCACAGGCGTCCGGTGGCGCCGCCGCGGTAGCGCTTCCAGGCGGCCGGCTCGTGCGGCGGCGTACCGGTGAGCAGCAGAGTTCGGCGCACGCCCGCCAGATCGCTCACCGCGATGCCCGCGCACGGTCCCCAGGGCAGCCGGCTGCCGGTGCTCCCGTCCAGCGGCTGCCGGTAGGCCCACGAGAAGTAGGAGAACGGTTGGCCGTGGGAGGCGACGGCGAGGATGTCGCCCTCGGGCGTCCAGCCGCACACCCTGGTGTCGGTGGCGCCCCAGTGGGTCAGCCTGCGCGCGGGGCCGCCGTCGGCCGGTGTGAGATGGATCTCCGGATCGAGGCTGCGCCAGGTCGTGTACGCGATCTGGGTGCCGTCGGGGGAGTAGCGGGGAGGCCCGAGCCGGGTGCGGTCGGCGGTCAGCCGCCAGGCCCGTGCGGGCCCGCCGCCCGGCTCGGGGATCCGTGCGACCCAGAGGTCGTCCTCTGCCACGAAGCAGAGCTGATCGCCGTTGAGGTGCGGAAACCGGAGGTACGCGCCGTCGCTCACCCCACCCATGGTTCGGCCGGTGCGCGGGGGCGGCAAGTCGTGTCCGCGTCGCGGCCTCGGGGCCGCCGGCGGCCGGACGCCGGCGGTGGGCGGCTCTCCGGCACGGGGGCGGACGGGAGGCGGCGGACGGGAGCCGTCGCCGGTTCAGGGACGTCGATATCGCGGTGCCGCTTCACCCGTTCGCCGGTACGCTCGTGCACGGGCGTTGACCGGGGGGTCAACCGCCCGGTCGCGGGTGACCTGTGAGGGTGAGTGACGAACGCGGGGGCGGGTTCCACCGGTTCTCTGTGATGTGCGCCTCAATCGGCTGACCGGAACACCGGGAAGGACCTCTGCGGCGTCTTCTGTCATGAGCTGTCAGATTCAGCTCGACCGTCCAGCAGTGCTACCGACCGCTGACCCGTCCGTGCCCGCACCAAGCATCTCGAACCGGAGAGATTCGTGGCAACGTTTCTGTACAAACTCGGCAGACTCGCCTTTCGGCGACGCCGCATCGTCGCCCTGCTGTGGGTGGTGCTGCTGATAGGTGCCGGCGCGGGCGCATCGACGGTGTCCAGCACCGTCGACGACGACTTCGCACTGCCCGGTACGGAGTCCCAGCAGGCCTTCGACCTGATGGACGAGAGGGCCGAGGAGCACGGCGAGAAGTCCAGCGCGCAGAACGCCAGCGCCACCGTCGTCTTCAAATCGCCCGACGGCGAGAAGCTGACCGACGGCGAGCACCGCGCCACGATCGAGAAGGTCGTCGGGCAGCTCAAGGGCGGCCAGATCGCGATGGCCGTCAGCCCCTTCCAGGTCGAGGGGACGATCAGCCAGGACCAGACCATCGCGTACGCGAAGGTCAACTACACCACCGATGCCATGAGCATCGAGGAGAGCGACCGCGAGAAGCTGAAGGCGGCGGTCGAGGACGGCCGTGACGGCGGCCTCAAGGTCGAGATGAACGGCGACGCCACCATGGTGGAGCCGGACATGGGCAACGGCGAGATCATCGGCATCGGTGTCGCCGCGGTGGTCCTCGTCCTGACCTTCGGTTCGCTCGTCGCCGCCGGTCTGCCGCTGATCACTGCGCTGATCGGTGTGATCACCAGCATCATGGCGATCGCGGCGCTCGGGCCGGCGCTCGGTCTCTCCACCACCACCGCCACGCTCGCGATGATGATCGGCCTCGCGGTCGGTATCGACTACGCCCTGTTCATCGCCTCCCGCTACCGCGCGGAGCTGATCGAGGGGCACAGCCGCGAGGAAGCGGCCGGCCGTGCGGTCGGCACCGCGGGTTCCGCGGTCGTCTTCGCCGGCCTCACCGTTGTGATCGCGCTCGCCGGTCTCGCCGTGGTCAACATTCCGCTGCTGACCAAGATGGGTATGGCAGCGGCCGGTGCCGTCGTCCTGGCCGTGCTGGTCGCCATCACCCTGGTGCCCGCGGCGCTCGGTATCGTCGGCAAGCGCATCTTCGGCAAGAAGGTCCGCAAGGCCAACCCCGAGACCCTGGTCCCCTCCGCCGAGGAGGAGAACGCCAAGCAGGGCGCCGGTGTCCGCTGGGCCCGCTTCACGCTGCGCCGCCCGGTGATCGTCCTGGTGACCTCGGTGCTGGCGCTGGGCGCCGCCGCGCTGCCGGTCTCCAGTCTGAGCCTGGGCCTGCCGGACGACGGCAACCAGCCCGAGTCCACCACCCAGCGCCAGGCGTACGACCTGATGGCCGACGGTTTCGGCGCGGGCTTCAACGGACCGCTCGCGGTCATCGCCGACGTCAAGAGCAGCGACGATCCGAAGGCTGCCGCGGAGCAGGTCCACAAGGCCGTCTCCGGCGTAGACGGAATCAAGATGGCCGCACCGCCCGAGCTCAACAAGGGCGGCGACCTGGCCACCATCGGCGTGATCCCGGACTCGCGTCCGAGCAGCACCGAGACCGAGGACCTGGTCCTCGCGCTGCGCGACGAGGCCAAGACGCTGGAGGAGAAGACCGGCGCGACCGTCCTGGTCAGCGGCATGACCGCGGCCACCATCGACTTCTCGAAGGTCATGGACGACGCGCTGGTTCCGTACCTCACGCTGGTTGTGGGACTCGCCTTCCTGCTGCTGATGATGGTCTTCCGCTCGATCCTGGTGCCGCTGAAGGCCGCGCTCGGCTTCCTGCTCTCGGTGCTCGCGGCGCTCGGCGCAGTGGTCGCGGTCTTCCAGTGGGGCTGGCTCGCGAGCCTGATCGGTGTGGAGCAGACCGGGCCGATCATGAGCCTGATGCCGATCTTCATGATCGGTGTGATCTTCGGTCTCGCGATGGACTACGAGGTCTTCCTCGTCACGCGGATGAGGGAGGCGTACGTCCACGGCGAGCGGGCGAGCGAGGCCGTCGTCACCGGGTTCAAGCTGGGCGGGCGCGTGGTCACGGCCGCGGCGGTCATCATGATCAGCGTCTTCGCCGGCTTCATCGGCGCGGGCGAACCGATGATCAAGATGATGGGCTTCGGCCTCGCCATCGCGATCCTCTTCGACGCGTTCGTGGTCCGTATGGCCATCGTCCCGGCGGTGCTCGCACTGCTCGGTGACAAGGCCTGGTGGCTGCCGAAGTGGCTGGACCGGATCATGCCGAACGTCGATGTCGAGGGCGAGAAGCTCCAGCAGTTCCTGGACAGCCAGAAGGGCTCGAAGGGTTCCGGCGGCGGCACCGACGGCCTGGGCGGCTTCGGCGGCGGCGACGGCGGCCACGGCCCCGACGACAGCGGCCCGCAGGCGGGCCCGGGCGGTTCCACCGTCGCGGTGCCCACCGGCGCCGGAGCCTGACGGAACCGAAGCCTGACGGAGCACCGGAGCACCGGAGCACCGGAGCACCGGAGCACCGGAGCAAGAGGAGCCGCAGGGGGCCACCGCCTCCGACGGACCCCGGCGGGGCCGGTCCGAAGCGCGATACGCGCTCGGACCGGCCCCGCCGCTCTGTGCCCCGCGGTCTGCAGGCCGGCTCTGTGCCCCGCCTTTCCCGGGCCCGCCCCGGCGCGGGTCAGCCGCGCAACAGCGCCGCCAGCTCGCCGGGCCGGCTCAGCATCGGCATGTGGCCGGTCTCCAACTCCTCCGGCACGACGCCCAGTCGCTCGGCGACCATCCGTCGGGCGAACTCCGCCGGCATGAAGCGGTCGCCGGTGCACAGCACGTACCGGGTGCGCACCGCGGGCCACCGCGGCAGCGGCCAGGGCCGGCCCACCGGGGCGCCGGACTGCTGCCGGGTGGCGGCCAGCGCCCGTTCCGCGATCGGTCGCGGGACGTCGTGGTAGAAGCAGACGAAGGGGTCCTCGTTGCCGGTCAGCCCGTCGTCGTCGCGGGCGGCGCGACGTACGGCGTCCTCGAAGCCGGTGTTCTCCCACCAGTCGCCCGGCGGCTCCATCGGAGCCGGCACCATCGCGGAGACCAGCACGAGCTCCTCGGCCTCCAGCCGCTCGGCCACCTGCGGTGCGGTGAAGCCGCCGAAGGAGTGCGCCACCACGACCACCCGCCCCCGCACCCGCGCCGATTCGACGGCGTCGACCACCGCGTCCGCGTACTCGCGCAGTCCGGCCAGATCGTCGTCGCAGGGCAGGTCGGGTGCGATCGCGGTGTCGCCGTACCGCTTCAGCTCCGCGGCCACCGCCCGCCAGCAGGAGCCGGACTCGCCCGCGCCGTGGATCAGTACGTAGGTAGTGGCCATCGCCGGTTTCGGTCCCTCTCGCCGCGGGTGGCTGTCACCGGACCGAGGGTAGGCCTGCTTCGGGCGTCTTCCTTTGGGACGGGGCGCGCGGTGGTGAGATCCTGCTGCACATGGCCGAGTTGAACGGGGAACCCGTCAGCAGCGCCGCGCTCACGGCGCTGGCGCTGACCAACTATGGACACTTCACCACGCTGCGGATCGCCGACGGGCGGGTGCGGGGGCTGGGCCTCCACCTGGAGCGTCTGGCCCGGGACTGCGCAGCCCTCTTCGACGCGGAGCTGGACCCGGACCGCGTACGGCGGCTGGTACGTCGGATGGTCCCGGACCGGGGCGCGCTGACCGCGCGGGTGACGGTCTTCGACCCGTCGCTCACGCTCGCCGCACTGGGCGCCCGGGCGCAGCCGCAGGTGCTGGTCACCACCCGGCCCGCGCCCGCGGTCCCGGCCGGACCGCTGGCGGTGTGCACGGTGCCCTTCGTCCGCGACTGCCCCGCGGTCAAGAGCGTCGGGCTCTTCGGCGCGCTGCGCCACGGGCGGGCCGCGCGCCTGGCGGGCTGGGACGACGTGCTGTTCACCGATGAGGCGGGACGGCTCTCCGAGGGCGGAACGTGGAACGTCGGCCTGGTGCGCGGACGTGAGGTGGTCTGGCCGTCCGCCGCGTCGCTGCCCGGGGTGACCAGGGCGCTGCTCGCGCAGCTGCCCGGGCACCGGTACGCCCCGGTGGCCGATGAGCAACTCGTCGAGTACGAGGCGGTGTTCGCCACCAACGCGGTCACCGGGGTACGGGCGATCAGTCGTGTCGACGACCGGGAGTTCCCCGAACTCCACCCGCTGCTCCGGGAGTTGCGCGAGGCGTACGAGGCGATCGAGGGCGACCCGCTGTAGCGCCGCGGGCGTGCCGCCGCTGCGCCGGGCCGTCGCCGGGGCTCATCCGCCGCAGCGCGCGGCGGCGAGCATGACGAGCATGGCGGTGACGAAGGTGGCGACGCGCAGCAGGTTCAACGCAGGCTCCGGGAGCGGTAAACGAGACGGGGTCCGGGCGGAGGCGTGCGCACGCAGCGGCGCCGCCCCGCGGTGGCGGAGCGACGTCGTTTCGGTACGTCCGGCCGGTCGGCGGGCGTCAGTGGCCGGCGCCGACCCGGGCGGGCGGAGACGCGCGGAGTTCACCGCCCGGGCCGCGCCCGTGCACGGGGTGGCAGCGGCGGTGGCCGCGCGCCCTCGTGTTGATCAAGAGGGTAAGCCCGCGGAGCATGTGCCGGGGACCGCGCGGGAGGGCCAGGAGCCGGGCCGACCTGGGCTGTTGCCGCCGGTCGGCGGGGTTGCCGGAGGCGATTGCGCGGTGTGCGCCGCCCGCCACGTTCAGCTGTGGCGAGCCGGTGGCGTTCGATGGTGTTCGGTGGCGTTCAGGGGGTTCGGGCGCTGAACGCCGGTTGCGCCGTCAGGGGTTCGGACCCGCCGTCAGGGGTTCGGACCGCCGGTTGCGCGGCGCGGCCGGCGGCCCGGGGGTGCCTCGGGCCGGGCCGGGTCGGGTCGGGGCGTGTCCGGTCGGGGCGGGTGGTCGCCCGGGGCGGCCCCCGGTCACTGCGCGTCGTCGAAGAGCTCGAACAGGGCGCCGTCCACATCGAGTTCGAGGTGCTCGTCGCCGCGCGGGGTGAGCCGGTAGCTGTGCCACAGGAAGCGGCGCAGCGCGGTGGTGTCGAACTCGACCATGGCGGTCGCGTCCGGGGTGTGCAGCTCGACGACGGTGTGGTCCCGGCCGCTGGGCCACAGCCGTACGTCTCCCTCGCCCTCGGGGGCGCGAAGGCCGGCCTCCAGCAGGTCGCGGGAGAAGATCCAGACGACCTCGTTGCCCTCCAGCGTGCTGCGCGGGGGGAAGAGGATGCTGACCGCGTAGGGGTCGTCCCGCTCGTAGCGCAGGGCGACGGTCACCTCGGAGGGGATGTGGGCCGTGGCGACGATACGGGCTTCCAGTCGGTCTTCGATGTACGCGGTCATGGGTGGTGCTCCTTGGCTCTGCCCTTGTGGGGCTTCGTCCGGGCCCGTTCGGAGCGGGCCCCGGGCGCTCGCGGGGGCTGTCGCGACGTCTGGTCCGCCGCGGCGGGCTCGGTCCCGCACTGGTTGAGACCCGCGCGACGCGGATTGTTCACGCTTGGTTCGCGAATCAACCAAGTGAGCTATCACACAACCCATGGATAAAGCGGACATCAAGGACATACGCTCAAAGTGTCCCGGCTCGTCGATGTCGTCCGCCACACCCTCGGCGATGACGCGCGCAGACCCGCGCTGCGAGCCTGTCTCCCGACACCGGAGAGTGCTTTCCTGATGCCGGAAACCCCGGAGAACCCGCCCGTGTCCAGCGCTCCGCCCTCCGGGCCCACGGATGCCGAGCGCTTCGCCCGCGTCTACCGCGAGGAGGAGCCCCGCCTGGTGGCCTACGCGCGCTCGCGCTCCGGACACGGCTGGTCCGCCGAGGATCTGGTCGCCGACGCCGCCTTCCGCGTCTGGCGGCAGGTGGTGGCCGGTCGCGAGCACGTCGACGACATCGCCGCGGAGCTGGGCGCCGGCGTACGGAACCTGGTGGCGAGTCTCGCGCTGACCGCTGCCGCGGGGGCCGCCGCGACCGGCCCGGGGACGCGTACCGCCCAGGTTGGGCTGCTGGCGAAAGTGCTGCGGGAGATGCCCGAACGCCAGGTCAAAGCGGTGTGGCTGACCGAGGTGGAGCGGCTTCCGCTGGCCGCCGCGGGAAGCCGCCTGGGCACACACCGCAACGCGGCGGCGGTGCTGATGCACCGGGCTCGGGAGAACATGCGCCAGGCGTTTCTGCGCGCCCAGCCCGGTGACGCACCGGACGGCGAGTGCGGTCGGCACCGGGCGCGCATGCCCGCGCACATCAGGGGAGTCGACACGGTCGACGCCGCGCAGGAACTGCGGGCCCACCTCGAGGACTGCGGCGGCTGCCGGTCGCGGCTCTCCCGGCTCGTTGCCCTCGACGGGAGGCTTGCCGCCCTCGTGGGCCCCGCGCTCGTCACACTCTTCGCCCACGGCCAGGCGCCGCATCTGGCAGCTCTGGCCGGTACGGGGTCGACGGCCGCGGCGCCGGACCGCGCACCCGACGGCGGCAGTGTGACGCCGTTCCGTCTGGTGCGGCGGCTAGCGGACCGCGCCTTCGGCCCGCACACCGCCCTCGTCGGCGTGGCGCTGGTCGCCTCCGCCTCCGGGCGGAGCGCCGAGAGGAGCGTTCTCGACGCCGGCCGTCCCACCACGACCCGCGACTGAACGCCGGGCGGGGCGTTCAGCTGCGGTGCAGCAGCTCCGCCAACTCGCGTTCGATGCCGACCTCCGAAGTCGCGGCCTCCGCCTCCGTCGGCAGCAACGCGTAGGTCTCGCGCAGGAATTCGCGCACCGCGACCGCGGACAGGTCGACGACCGCGACGCCTTCGGGTGCCTGGAGCTCCAGGAAGACGGTGCCCTCCCCGCGCGGCCACAGCCGTACGGCGCCGGTGCCGGTGGGTCGGTCCACCCCGGCGGCGAGCAGCTCCCGGGCGAAGAACCAGCTCGTCTCCACGCCGTCGAGCGCGGCCTCGGCCGGGAAGACGACGCGCACGGCGAGCGGGTCGGCGGTGTCGTAGTGCAGGCCGACGAGGAACGGACGTGTCTCGTCGGCGATCATCTGCGCGGGCACGGCGTGCTGCGTCGTCACAGTGGCCATCGAACGCTCCTCCAGCGGTGTTTCGCCTTCACCCGTTATGACGATCGGGAGGCCGTGGGGAAGCCGGAAAGTGTGTGTGAGGTCGCTCACCCGTGCCGCCGAAGCCCTGCCGCACGCCCCTCCCGCGCGTGCGGTCCCGTCGTGCGATTCTGCCCGTACGCCACGCCCCCGCGACGTCTGTCCGTGCGCCCGTGCGCCCCGGCAGTCCGCGACGAGGGTCGAACCGCCGTCCCGCGACGGGCAGTCGGGGCCGTGCGGCTGCTCGGCCCTCGGTGCGGAGAGGACCCCAGATCGTCGGCGCGACCGGCTGCGTAGCACCATGGGGGGAGCAACGACCGGCCACACCCGTCCTCCGAGCGCATCGCCGGGCCGCACGCCCGGCCCGGCGCACGGCCGACGCGCACGACGGCACGACCGACGGTGTGCGCTGCCTCCTCGGGGAGGCGGAGGACGACAACGGAGATCAGGACGGACACCCCGGCCGAGATCCAGAACGACGACAGGAGTACGGGGCTCGTGGTGGATGTCCAGGGCAGCGTCGCGGACGGCTTCGAACCCGTACGGGAAGCCTTTACGAGGAACTTCGCCGAACGCGGCGAACTCGGCGCCGCCGTCACGGTCTACCGGGACGGCCGCCCGGTGGTGGACCTGTGGGGCGGCGAGGGCTGGCGCCGGGAGACCGTCCAGGTGGTCCGCTCGGCGACCAAGGGCCCGGCCGCGGCGGTGCCGCATCTGCTCCAGCAGCGCGGAAAGCTCGACCTGGACGCGCCTGTCGGCACGTACTGGCCGGAGTTCAAGCAGCACGGCAAGGAACGCGTGCTGGTGCGTCACCTCCTCACCCACCGCGCGGGGTTGCCGGCGCTCGACACCCCGCTCACCCCCTCCCGTGCGGTGGACGGAGAGAGCGGCCCCGCCGCGCTCGCCGCGCAGCGCCCGCAGTGGGAGCCGGGCACGGCACACGGCTACCACGCGCTCACCTACGGCTGGCTCCTGGACGAACTGGTGCGCCGCATCACCGGGTTGAGCCTCGGCCGGTGGCTCGCACAGGAGATCTCCGGGCCGCTGGGACTGGACCTGTGGATCGGGCTGCCCGAGGAGCAGCACCACCGCGTCGGAGAGCTCCGGGAGGTCAGCGCTCCCGAACCCCCGGCCGGGCAGGGCCTTCGGGTCCGCGCCAAACCGCAGGTGGGCGCCGCCTACCGCGACCCGCAGTCGCTGACCCGCAGGGCCTTCGCCGCCATCGACCCGTTCCCGGACCAGAACTCGCCGGCCCACTGGTCCGCCGAGCTGCCCGCCACCAACGGCATCGCCACCGCCCGTTCGCTGGCGCGCTTCTACGCCGCGCTGCTCGACGAGGTGGACGGCGTACGGCTCTACACCCCGGCCACTCTGACCGCCGCGCGCAGCGAGGAGTCGCAGGGACCGGACCGGGTGCTGGTCGTCCCGACCCGTTTCGGGCTCGGCCACATGCTCCACTCGCCAGCCTCCCCGATGCTCTCACCGAGCTCCTTCGGCCACCCGGGCCGCGGCGGATCGCTGGCCTTCGCCGACCAGGACGCCGGCGTCGGCTTCGGGTACGTGACCAACGGGCTTCAGAAGTCGGTCACTTCGGACCCCCGCGCGCAGGCACTCGTACGCGCCCTGCGCGCCAGCCTGCGCGACCTGACCTGACCTGACCTGACCTGACCTGATCCGACGCGACCTGTTCCGACCCGCGCCCGGACCCGACCCGCGCCGACCCGCGCCGACCCGCGCCGACCCGACCCGCGCCGAGGCCGGGCCCGCGCCGACCGATCCGACCGGCCCGCGCAGGGTTCCGACCTGCCGGGGCGAGGTCGGCGCCTGCCGGGTGGCGTCGAGGCGGGCGGGCGACGCCGGGGGCGGGCCGGGTCCCCGTCGTCCCGCCCCCGTCGCCCGGGCCGCTACCGCTCGGCCCGTTCCCGCAGGTGCTGGACGATCGTGGACGCGTCCCGGTCGTCCAGTGCGATACCGAAGACCCCCTCCAGCGCCGTCGGTACCTCCTCCGGGCGGTAGGTGTGCTCGTCGGTCACCGAGCCGTCGGGGTGAGTGACGCGGTAGGTCAGGCCGTCGAGTCCGTGGACCACGCCCTCAGCGGTGACGCGCGTGGCGAACGGCCGTGTCACGAAAGGCGATCGGGGCCAGGTCGAGACGTAGAAGTTGCCCACCTCGTAGTCGACCGGGCGGCGCGGCGAGAGCGTGAAGGCGTGCTGGTCGACGGCCTCGACCACCGCGCCGCTGCCGTCGTCCCCGGCCTCGCCCCCGCCGGTACGGCCCCCGGCCTCGCCCGTGCGGGTACGGCCCCCGGCCACGACGAGTTGCTGCAGGACCCAGTGCCACTCGTCCTCCTGCCGCAGCCGCCAGCGTCGCCCGCCGGCCGAGACCTCGGCGCCGTCGGCGAACTCAACGGGCGCCAGCGCCGCGCTGCCGAACCCCACGTCGCTGAGCCAGCGTTGGCCGGTGTCGGGCGTGGTCACGCGCAGCACCGCGTGTGTCTCGGAGAGGTCCGGACCGTCGCCCTGGCCCAGCCGCACGCGGCCGATGAAGCCCTCCACGCCGAAGCCCAGCGCCTCCAGCACGGCGCCGAAGAGAAGTGCGTGCTCGAAGCAGTAGCCGCCGCGACGGCTGCGGACCATCTTCCGCTCCAGGCTCGGCAGATCGAGCCGTACCGGTCGCCCGGCGGTGATCTCCAGGTTCTCGAACGGGATGTGCAGCATGTGTGCGCGGTGCAGCGCGTGCAGGGTCCCGACGGTGGCGGTGCGCTCGCCGTGGTGGTCCACGCGCCGCAGGTAGGCGTCGAGATCCAGCTGGTCGGAGTCCCACGAGGTGTTCATGGGGCGAACCTAGAACTTCAACCGCGGTTCAGGTCAAGCGCACGCCGGGGGATGTCCGTCGCCCGGCGCGGTCGTGGCGGCGGACGGCTCACCCCCGGTGAGCGGGGTCGGCGACGCGTCGCCGGGCGCTGCCCGCGCGCTCGACCAGCAGTCGGCCGATCAGCACCATGCCGATCGCCGTCGGCGCGCTGATGTCGACCGCGACGAGGGTCGCCGTCCGCCCCTCGGTGATCTCGCCGAAGCCGACCATCGAGAGCCCCA
Source organism: Streptomyces tardus (assembly GCF_018101125.2). Lineage (GTDB taxonomy): Bacteria > Actinomycetota > Actinomycetes > Streptomycetales > Streptomycetaceae > Streptomyces > Streptomyces tardus. The sequence goes on from NZ_JAELVF020000001.1 coordinate 3,006,744, forward strand.
GCACGCCGAGCAGGGCCAGCGTCGCACCGATCGCGGCGAGCGGGCCCGCGCCGCGCGGGGCGAGAGTGAACGGCCGTGCCGGGGGCGGGAGTTCGAAGCGGCGGAAGAGCGCCACGAGTGCGGCCGTCAGCGCCAGCGCGCCGCCGATCCGTACCGGGAGCTGCGCCCACCAGGCGGCGCTCGCCGGCTCGGGGAAGGGCACGTCGAGCGCGAGCAGCACGCCGTACACCCCGAGCAGCGCGGTCAGATGCCACAGGAACGCGGTCATCGCCAGGCCGTTGGCGGCGACCACCGCGCGCCACGCCCGAGGACGGGCCAGCAGCCCGGAGGCCGGCCGGCGCAGCAGCTCGACCGCGCCGGCCAGCCAGACCCCGTGGCAGAGCAGTGCCAGCGTGGGCGGGGCCATATTGCTCACCTTCTCGCCGGGCATGCCCACCATGGAGACCGGATAGGGCCCCAGCCACACCAGCGCCGCCGTGGACAGCAGCCCGCCGAGCGCCAGCGCCGCGGGCACCCCGGGCATGCGCAGCGCTCCGTCGGCGCGCAGGAAGCCCAGCTGATGCACGGCGAGCCAGACGAAGGCGAAGTTGAGGAATTCCACGTGGGGCACCCCGAGGGCGAACCGCAGTACGTCCACCGAGGCCGCGCCGGTGAGCAGCGCGCCGAAGGCGCCCCAGCCCCAGCGTTCGTGCAGGCGCAGCAGCGGCGGGGTGAACGCCACCATCGCCAGATAGATCCCGATGAACCACAGCGGCTGGGCCACCAGTCGGGTCGCTGTCGCGGTCAACGGTCCGTCGGCGAAGAGGAGTTGCAGGGCCAGTGCGCCCGCCGCCCACACTGCGACGAACACCAGCACGGGCCCCAGCAGCCGCTGCAGCCTGGCGCGCAGAAACGCCGGGTACACGCCGGGCCCGCCCCCGCCGGCCCGTCGGACCAGGGAGCGGTAGGACAGCGCGTGCGAGAAGCCTCCGACCAGGAAGAAGACCGGCATGATCTGCAACAGCCAGGTGATCGGCTGGAGTTCGGGCACCTCCGCCAGCAGATTGCCGGCCTGTGCGGAGCGGTCCGGCCCGAGCGTGACCACCGCCATCGTCCAGTGGCCGAGCACCACGGTGGCGAGCGAGGCGACACGCAGCAGATCGACGTAGCGGTCCCTGGAATCGGGGGTGGCCGCGGCGAGTTCGGCCGCGCTCGAGGGAGATCCGAGGGCTGTGGTCATGAGCCCCAGACTCGCCCACGGGTCGCCGCCGCCACATGCGCCCGGGTACTCATATCCGGCCCTGAGTATCCGGTGCGCGAGTGTGCACCGGGGCGCGTGACCGGCGGTGCGGTGCGGTCCTAGGCTGGCGACATGGCTGACCAACTCCGCAGACTCGACGGGTACTCCGCACTGCTCACCGGCGCGGGCAGCGGCATCGGCGCCGCCGCCGCACACCGGCTCGCCGCCGAGGGCGCGCGCGTCACCGTCACCGACCTCGTGCCCGACCGGGCCTCGGTGATCGCCGAGGAGATCCGGCAACTGGGCGGGACCGCCGAGGCGTTGGGTTGCGACGTGGGCGACGCGGCCTCGGTCCGGGCCGCCGTCGACCACGCCGCGGAGACCTTCGGCGGACTGGACGTGCTGGTCACCGCCGCCTTCCGGAACGATCCGCGGAGCATGGACGCCGAGCACCTTGACGACATCCTGGACGACGCCTGGATCGGCGACTTCGACATCACCCTGCACGGTGCCTTCCGCACCGCACGTGCCTGCCTGCCGCACCTCGCGGCGGCCGAGGGACGGGGCGCGGTCGTGTTCATCGGCTCGGTCAACGGCGAGCAGGACTTCGGCGGCCACTCCTACAGCGCCGCCAAGGCGGGCCTCGCCGGCCTCACCCGAACCCTCGCCGGCGAGTCCGCGCGCCGCGGCGTACGAGTCAACCTGGTCGCGCCCGGAACCGTCGACACACCGTCCTGGAGCGGCCGTTCAGAGAGCCTCGCACGCGCCGCCGAGTGTTATCCGCTGGGCCGTGTCGGCCGCCCCGAGGACGTCGCGGGTGCGGTGGCGTTCCTCGCCTCGCGCGACGCGTCCTGGGTCACCGGCGTCACGCTGCCGGTCGACGGCGGCGTGCTGATCAGCAACCTCGATCTGCGCCGCGCCCTCGACGCCGGCCGCTGAGCCCGGGGCCGGCCCGCTGAGTCCGGGCCGGGCGCGGGCGTGCGTACGCGCGAGCCCGGTGGCGTACGCCCGAGCCAGGCGCTCTGCGCGGGCGCACGGGGGGCCGTACGAGCCCGCACACGAGCCGTGCACGCCCCGTGAGCCGGGGCCCGTACGAGAGTCCCGGCTCAGGCTCACCGTGCCCGGTCCGCCTCGCGTCCGGCTTGGGGCGTCCGGCCCGCCACGTCCGGCCCGCCCGCGTCCGGCTTACGGCGTCCGGTTCGTCGCCGTCCGGTCGGGGAGCACCCGGGCGCCCGGTGCGGGGCCGGTCGCGGTGCGGGCCGTACGGCACACGCCCGCCTCGCGCAGCGCCCCGGCGACGCTCTCCGCGCCCTCCGCGCTCTTCGCGAGGAACGCGCAGGTCGGCCCGGAGCCGGAGACCAGTGCCGCCGCCGCTCCCGCGCCTCGGCCGGTCTCCAGCGTCCGGGCGAGCTCGGGCCGCAGCGAAAGCGCCGCGGGTTCCAGGTCGTTGGCGAGGCAGGCCGCCAACTGCTCCGCGTCGCCCCGGCGCAGCGCCGCCAGCAGTGCCTCGGACGGCTGCGGCTCGGACGCCGCGCTGCCCGTCAGACGGTCGAACTCGCGGTACACGGCGGGAGTCGACAGCCCGCCGTCGGCCGTCGCGAAAACCCAGTGGAACTCGGCGCCGACCTCCAGGACGCTGAGTCGCTCGCCCCGACCGCGACCGAGCGCGGCCCCGCCGACCAGTGAGAACGGTACGTCCGAGCCCAACTCGGCGCAGATCTCCAGCAGTTGCTCCCGCGGGGTCTCCAGGCCCCACAGCGCGTCGCACGCCAGCAGGGCGCCGGCGGCGTCCGCGCTGCCGCCGGCCATGCCGCCCGCGACGGGGATGTCCTTCTCGATGTCCAGCCGCACCGCGGGTTCGATTCCGTGTCGGGCCGCGAGCGCAGTCGCGGCGCGCGCCGCGAGGTTGGTGCCGTCCAGCGGCACCCGGTCGGCGTCCGGCCCGGTGCAGCCGAGCTCCAGCCGCTCCGCCGGGCGCGCGGTGACGCGGTCGTACAGGCCGACCGCGAGGAAGACGTTCGCCAGCTCGTGGAAGCCGTCCGCGCGCGGCGGCCCCACCGCCAGCTGGACGTTGACCTTCGCCGGCACCTGCACCGTCACGGCCGTCGAGTCGTCTCCCGGCCTGCCGCCGTCTCCCGGCTCGCCGCTGCCACTCGTACGCAGGGGCGCGCCCGCAGCCGACCCGGTGCCGGTACGCGGCGTGCTCGGGCTAGGGTCCGGGCTCATTCCGCACCGCCCTCGGTGCGGCTGCCGGAGGCGCCGTCGGGGGCACTGCCTGAGGCGCTGTCCGAGCGCTGCTCGGCGATGGCCGCGAAGTCGGCCACCGTCAGCGCCTCGCCGCGGGTGCGCGGATCGATACCGGCGCCGGTCAGCGCGGCTTCCGCCTGTGCCGCGGAACCCGCCCAGCCGGCCAGCGCGGCCCGCAGAGTCTTGCGGCGCTGGGCGAAGGCGGCGTCCACCACGGCGAACACCTCGCGGCGGCTCGCCCGGGTGCGCGGCGGATCGCGCCGCACCAGCGAGACCAGCCCCGAGTCCACGTTGGGCGCGGGCCAGAAGACGTTGCGGCCGATCGAGCCCGAACGGCGCACGTCCGCGTACCAGTTGGCCTTCACCGACGGCACTCCGTACACCCGGGAGCCGGGGGCGGCGGCCAGCCGGTCGGCGACCTCGGCCTGGACCATCACCAGCGTGCGCTCGACCGTGGGGAACGTCGCCAGCACGTGGAGCAGCACCGGCACCGCCACGTTGTAGGGCAGGTTGGCCACCAGGGCGGTGGGCGGCTCGCCCGGCAGCTCGGTCACCCGCAGCGCGTCGCGGTGCACCAGCTCGAACCGGTCGGCGCGCTCCGGCAGCCGCTCGGCGACCGTCCCCGGCAACGCCTGCGCGAGCACGTCGTCGATCTCGACCGCCGTCACCGCGCGAGCGGTCTCCAGCAGCCCGAGGGTCAGCGAGCCGAGGCCCGGGCCGATCTCCAGCACCGTGTCGTCGGGGCGCACACCGGCGGTACGGACGATGCGGCGCACGGTGTTGGCGTCGATGACGAAGTTCTGGCCGCGCTGCTTGGTGGGACGCACCCCGAGCGAGGCGGCCAGCTCACGAATGTCGGTGGGCCCCAGCAGCGGGTCCGACACGGCGCCCGGCGGCTGCTCCGCCGGGACGTCGGCGCTCGCGCCCGACGAGAGGCCGGACGGCTGGTCCGACGACTGGTCTGGGGACTGGTCTGGGGAAGGGCCGGCCGGCGGCTCGGAGGCGGTGCTCACTGGACTCACTGGTGCAGTTTACGGCCGCACACCGGCCAGGGACTCGCCCCCCTCTGGGCGTAGAGCTTCTGCGCGCGCAGCGTCTGCTCCTGCGCGCTCGCGTCCTGGGGGCGGCCCGCGCCGCCGACGCTCTGCCAGGTGCGGAGGTCGAACTGGTACAGCCCGCCGTACGTGCCCGAGGGGTCGACGGCGTTCGCCCGGCCGCCGGACTCGCAGCGGGCCAGCGCCGCCCAGTTGAGCCCGCCCGAACCTCGTACGGTCGCCACGCTCGCGGGCTTCGGCCGCGTGCCGACCCGTACGATCTGGCGCCGCGGCTCGCGCACCACCTCCGACCCCAGCCGCCTGGGCTTCTGCGCCTTGCCGTCCACGGTGCGCAGCTCGTACGTCACCCGCCGCACGCCCTGCCGACCCTGCTGCTCCACCACTTCGGTGCCCCGGTGGAGCTCGGAGGTGCGGCGCCGTTCGACGGCGAAGGGCAGCATCTCCTCGGTGACCCTCTTGTCGGCGCGCACCCGCTGCACCGAGATCTCCTGGCCGTCGCGCGGGAAGCTTCGCAGCGGCACCGACACCGTGTCCCGGTCGCGCAGCCGGAGCCCCGCCCCGGCCAGCGCCCCGCGCACGGTGGGGGCGTTGGTGCGCAGCCTGTGCACCTTGCCGTCGGCCAGGAAGGAGACGCTGCGTTCGGTGCGCACCGCGAGCCGCAGCCCGTCGAGGCCGATCCGCTTGCTGCGCGAGGTGGACAGGTGCGCGCCCTCCGCCCGTACGCCGAGCTGCCGCAGCGCACCCTCCACGGTGCGCTCGGTGGTCCACATCCGCTGGTCGCGGCCGTCCACCGTGAGGTTCATCGGACGGCCGTAGCGGACCGCGACACGGTCGCCGTCGGAGAGCGACTCATGGGCGCCGGGGGCGACGAGGTCGCGAGGGCCGACCTCGACGTCCTCGTCCTCCAGCAGCTCGGAGACGCTGGAGGCGAAGGTGCGCAGCGAGGTCGTCTCGCCGTCCACGCTCAGCTCGACGACCTTGTCGTGCGCCACGAAGGCGGACGCTCCGCCCGCCAGCACGGCCAGCACCAGCGCCTGGGGAAGCAGCTTGCGCAGCGCCTCGCCGCCGGCCGCCGGCCCCGAGCGTCTGCGCCGCCGCTCCCCGCCGGTGTCCGGCTCCTTCGACGGGGCCGAGCCGGCCGAGTGGCGTCCGCCGCCGCGTGCGGCTCGGTGGCTTGCCTGCGATGAGTTCACGGTCGCTCCCAGCGCTCACTGCGATGTGGGCCGGGAGGCTAACCGAGCGGTGACTACTCATCAAAACTGTCTCGACACGGAAAGTGACTATCGGTGGCGTCAGGGGCTGGACTGCCACTCTGGGCGAGGTGCCGGGGTTGCGCGCTGTGACCGGCCCCGGCCGGGCCGCAGGAGGATTTAGTAGCCGAAAACGCGCGCCGAGTTGGCCGCGATGTGCTTCGCCAGCTCGTCCTCGGACACTCCTTTTACCTCGGCCAGGCAACGCAGCGTGATCGGCACGAGATAGGGCGCGTTGGGCCGTCCGCGGTACGGCGCGGGGGTGAGGAAGGGGGCGTCCGTCTCGACCAGCAGGAGCTCCGCGGGAACGTGCGCCAGGGCGTCGCGCAGCGGCTGGGCGTTCTTGAAGGTGACGTTGCCGGCGAAGGACATGTAGTAGCCGCGCTCGGCGCAGTGGCGGGCCATCTCGGCGTCCCCGGAGAAGCAGTGGAAGACCGTCGTCGACGGTGCTCCCTCCTCCTCCAGCAGACGCAGCACGTCGGCGTGCGCCTCGCGGTCGTGGATGACCAGCGCCTTGCCCGTCTCCCGGGCGAGCGCGATGTGCCGGCGGAACGACTCCTGCTGCGCGCCGACGCCCTCGGGGCCGGTCCGGAAGTAGTCCAGGCCCGTCTCGCCGATCGCCCGCACCTGCGGCAGCCGCGCCAGCTCGGCGATGCCCTCCAGCGCTTCCGAGAGAGCCGCCCCGCTCTCCTCCAGGGTGAGTCTGGCCGCCTCGTTCGGGTGGAGCGCCACGGCCGCCCAGATCGCCTCGTGCTCGGCCGCGATCCGCGCCGCCCATCGGGCGCGCTCCAGATCGCAGCCGATCTGGACCAGGGTCGTCACCCCGACCTCGGCGGCGGACTCCAGTGCCTGCTCGACAGTGGTGTCCTGCATGTCCAGATGGGTGTGGGAGTCCGCGACCGCGATCCGGAGAGCCTCCGGCAGCGGTGGCGGCGCCTGTCCCTTGCGTCCGTCGTGGGCCATACGGCGATCCTAGGGTCGGGCCGTCCTCGCCCCGACCCCAGGTGTTCGCGGCCCGGCGGTCCTGCGCCGGGTCAGCGGCGGCGCCGGGCGCGCGGTGCGCCGCCGCCGGAATGCGGAAATGCCGACCGCACCGCGGATATCCGGGCCGTACCCGTGATGCGCACCGTGTGCTCGCCGCAATTCAGGCAGGTCAGCGTGGACAGCGGCGACGGTACGCGTTCTTCGCCGGTGTAGTAGTAGAAGAAGGGTTTGTTGTCGCGGTCGAGGTGGTGCTCGATCTCGTAGGTCTGCTCCCAGGTGTGCCCGCAGTGCAGACATGCGAACCCGTACGACTCCTGGACGCGGTCGAAGCGGGGGCGCTGCCGGGTGCCCGGTTCCTCACCCGATCCTCTGATGTCCGTCACGTCAGCTCCTCTCCACTCCCCAGTGGACGCCTCGACGGCGGAAATAGCAGCAGCTGATTCCGAAAACGGTGTGATTCTTGGCCCGTTGCTGAAATTTGGCGCCGACAACGCAGAAAGTGCCGCCCGAGCTTTACCAGAAAGTGTAACTCTTTGCCGCTCCGCGTGAATCGGTCGGCAATCCCTTTGCCGACAGAGTTCCGCACCATCCATTGCCGTCGGCAACACCCGTTCCGCCCGCGACAACCGCCCCTCCGGTCACCCACCACGCAGCCCCGACCCCGAACCGGCCGCCTCGGGCGTCTCGACGACCGCGCCTCGACCGCGGGCCCGCGCTACGCCCGCCTCGGACCTCCCGTTTCGGAGCGCCCGCCTCGGACCGCCCGCGCCGCGCCCTCAGGCCTCGCGGCGCTTGGCGGCCACCACTGCGTCGAAGACCGCCCGCTTCGGCAGCCCGGCCTCCTTGGCCACGGCCGCGATCGCCTCCTTGCGGTGCTCGCCGGCCTCCTCGCGCACGGCGACCCGGCGCACCAACTCCTCGGGGTCGACCGCGTCCCGGGACTCCTCGGCGCCCGCGACGACGACGGTGATCTCGCCGCGCACACCCTGCTCGGCCCAGCTCACCAGCTCGCCGAGCGGACCGCGCCGCACCTCCTCGTACGTCTTGGTCAGCTCGCGGCACACCGCCGCCCGCCGCTCGGTGCCGAACGCCTCGGCCATCGCGGCCAGGCTGTCCGCGAGCCGGTGCGGAGCCTCGAAGTAGACCAGCGTCCGCCGCTCCTCGGCCACCTCCCGCAGCCTGCCCAGCCGTTCCCCGGCCTTGCGCGGCAGAAAGCCCTCGAAGCAGAAGCGGTCCACCGGCAGCCCGGAGAGCGCGAGCGCGGTCAGCACGGCGGAGGGCCCCGGCACGGCGGTGACGCGTACGCCCCGCTCCACCGCGGCGGCCACCAGCCGGTAGCCGGGGTCGGAGACCGAGGGCATGCCCGCGTCGGTGATCAGCAACACGCGTTCGCCGGCGACGAGGGCGTCCGCCAACTCCGGTGTGCGCGCGGCCTCGTTGCCTTCGAAGTACGACACCACCCGGCCGCCGGTGCGCACTCCGAGCGCCTGCGTCAGCCGTCGAAGCCGCCGGGTGTCCTCGGCGGCGACGACGTCGGCCGCGGCCAACTCCTGGGCCAGGCGCGGCGGTGCGTCCGCGAGGTCCCCGATGGGCGTTCCGGCGAGTACGAGCGTTCCAGTCACGTGCCGCATCCTTCCACCTGCCCGCCGCGGCACGCGCACCCACCGGCCGCCGCGCCCGCGCCCGCGCCACCGGCCCCCGGTCGTTCCGACCGGGGCCCGCCCGGTCCGCCACCGCCCCGACCGGCCCGGCGCAGCCGCGGCTCGTACCCGCCGCAGCCGGGCGGAACGGGCCAACTCGCCGCTTCACAGGACCCGGTGGCCCCGCGCCGGAAGCGGCGTTCCCTACGATGGCCGACGTGAGCAGCGACACCGTGCCGTCGACGCACCAGGACCAGCGGGGGGACTCCCGCACGGATCAGTCGTCCTCCTGGCAGGGCCGGCTGCGGCGATACGGCTACCGACCGCGTCCGCGGATGTCCACGCGCGAGCGGTTGGTGCCGCCGTTCCCCGAACGCTCCCGCCCTTCCGCGGGGAGCTGGTCGGCGCTGGCCTCGGAGTTCCGCGGCTGGGCCTGGGGCGGGCCGCTGCTGGTCGCGTTCTTCGCCGGGCTGCTGCGCTTCTGGCAGTTGGGCACGCCGAACGCGGTGATATTCGACGAGACCTACTACGCCAAGGACGCCTGGTCGCTGCTGGAGCAGGGGTACGAGGGCTCCTGGGGCGAGGACGCCAACAAGGAGATCCTCGCCGACCGGCCCGGCACACCGCTGGGCGAGGACCCGTCGTACGTCGTGCATCCGCCGGTCGGCAAGTGGCTGATCGCCGTCGGGCTGCGCCTCTTCGGGCTCGAACCGTTCGGCTGGCGCTTCATGATGGCCGTGCTCGGTGTGCTGTCGGTGCTGATGGTCTGCCGCATCGGCCGCCGCCTCTTCCGGTCGACCGCGCTGGGCTGCCTGGCCGGCGGTCTGATGGCCGTCGACGGGCTGCACTTCGTGATGAGCCGGGTCGCGCTGCTGGACCTGGTGCTGATGTTCTTCGTGCTGGCCGCCTTCGGCTGCCTGCTGATCGACCGCGACCGCACCAGAGCCGGACTCGCCGCCGCGCTTCCCGCCGACCGGCCCGACGTCGCCGTGGGTCGGATGAGTCTGGGGCTGCGGCCGTGGCGCATCGCCGCCGGCGTCAGCCTGGGCCTGGCGATCGGCACCAAGTGGAGCGGCCTGTACGTGCTCGCGGCCTTCGGTCTGCTCGCGCTCTTCTGGGACGTCTCCGCACGCCGTACGGCCGGCGCCGCCAGGCCGTGGCGCACGGCGCTGCGCCGCGACGCCGTCCCCGCGTTCCTCTCGCTCGTACCGGTGGCGCTGGTGCTGTACGTCGTCGGCTGGATCGGCTGGTTCACGACCAGGGGCGGGTACTTCAGGGACTGGGCCGCCGGGCGGCAGGGGCAGTCGCCGAGCGAGGTGAAGCTTCCGCTGCTGGGCGAGGTCTCGCTGCCGGTGGTCGACCTGACCTGGGTGCCGGAGTCCCTGCGCAGCCTGTGGCACTACCAGGCCGAGGTCTACTCCTTCCACGTCAACCTCACCTCCGACCACAGCTACCAGTCCAGCCCGTGGAGTTGGCTGATCGTCGGACGGCCGGTCTCGTACCACTACAAGTCGCGCGAGCTGGGCGAACGCGGCTGCACGGAGCAGAGCGGCTGCGCCCGCGAAGTGCTGGCGCTGGGCACCCCGGTGCTGTGGTGGCTGGGCATCGCCGCCCTGGCCTACGCCCTCTACCGGTGGGCGATGCGCCGGGACTGGCGCTCCGGTGCCCTGTTGTGCGGACTGGCTGCCGGGTACCTGCCCTGGTTCCTCTACTCGGACCGGACGATCTTCTACTTCTACGCGATCGTCTTCGTCCCGTTCCTGTGCCTGGCAGTCGCCCAACTGCTCGGCGCGATCGCCGGTCCACCGGGCAGTACGGAGTTCCGCAGAACGGTCGGACTGATCGTCGCGGGGGCGCTCGCGCTGCTGGTGGTCTGGAACTTCGTCTACTTCTGGCCGCTCTACACCGCGGGCGAGATCTCGCTCGACCAGTGGCGCGCCCGCATGTGGTTCGACACCTGGATCTGAGGCGGCCACGGCTCGTCCGCGCAGAGCCCTGCCGGCCTCGACGCCCCTGTGAACAGCGGGAGTTGGGCGGCGGGGCGCGGGAGGCCGCCGGCGGCCTGGCGGGTACCGGTGAGCGCGTTCACGGGAGTGCTCTAGGGTGCGTCGCAGGCCCCGTGGCTGTCGGGGTTGGGGTGGAGAGTCAGGAATACGTTATGCGTGAAGGTCAGAGAATGGCGGTGATCGGTGCCGTCGCCGCTGCGGTGGTCGGCGCCGCGGGCTTCGGGGCGTACGCCCTCGTCGGGGGTGGGGACGACGAGTCGTCGGACCAGTCCCAGCGCAGCGGTTCGGACAGCGGGGAGAGCAAGTCGGAGTCGGTGGAGACCGGCCCGCCCAGCTCCGAGGAAGTGCGGGCCACGGCCAAGAAGTTCCTGACGGCGTGGGAAGCCGGCGACATAGCCGACGCGGCTGCGCTGACCGACGACAAGGCCGCTGCCACCAAGGCGCTGACCAGCTTCGCCAAGGACGGCAAGGTCGGCACCGTCACCACCAGCGGCAGCAGCGCGAGCGGTGGGACGGTCGCGTACTCGGTGGTCGCCGAGATCTCGCACGGCGAGCTGGCCACCACCCTCGACTACCGGACCAAGCTGAAGGTGGAGCGCGACACTTCCAGCGGCCAGGTCGTCATCGACTGGCAACCCACCGTTCTCCACCCGGAGTTGAAGAAGGGCCAGTCGCTCGTCACGGACGCCGCCGGGGACCCGCCGATTACGGCGGTCGACCGCAACGGCAAGGAACTGACCAAGCAGGCACACCCCGAACTCGGCGACATCCTGGACGATCTGCGCAAGCGCTACGGCGACAGGACCGACGGCACCGCCGGCGTCGAGACCCGCATCGTCACGCAGCCCAAGAAGGGCGAGAAGGTCGAGGAGAGCGAGAAGGCGAAGGATGCCAAGACGCTCAAGGTCCTCTCCAAGGGCACCCCGGGCCAGTTGAAGACCACGCTGGACGCCGATCTCCAGAAGGCCGCGATGAAGGCCCTGGACGGTCGCGCCAAGGGCTCGGCGGTCGCGATCAAGCCCAGCACCGGTGAGCTGCTGGCCATCGCCAACACCCCGGCGACCGGCTTCAACTCCGCGATACGCGGCTCGCTCGCGCCGGGCTCGACCTGGAAGGTCGTGAGCGCGGGCATGCTGCTGGACAAGGGCCTGGCCGAGAGCGCGGCCAAGCACCCGTGTCCGAAGTACTTCACCTACGGCGGCTGGAAGTTCCAGAACCTCGACAAGTTCGACATAAAGGACGGCACCTTCGCCGACAGCTTCGCCGCCTCCTGCAACACCGCGTTCATCAGCCGCGCACCCAAGCTGGAGAACGGCGACCTCGGCTCGTACGCCCGCAACACCTTCGGTCTCGGCCTCGACTGGCAGGTGGGCACCGGGACCTTCGACGGTGCCGTACCCACCCAGTCCGACGCCCAGATGGCCGCCTCGCTGATCGGTCAGGGCGCGGTGCGGATGAACCCGATGACCATGGCCTCGGTCGCCGCCACCGTGAAGGACGGCAGTTTCAAGCAGCCGATCATCGTCTCGCCGTCGCTGGACAACCGCCAGGTGGCCAAGGCTCCGAACGGGCTGTCCGCCGGTACCGCGGGCGAGCTGCGGGCGCTGATGAAGCGCACCGCGACCAACGGCACCGCGGCCGAGGCGATGGCCTCGGTGGGCGGTGACAAGGGCGCCAAGACCGGCTCCGCCGAGGTGGACGGCCAGAAGAAGCCGAACGCCTGGTTCACCGCGTACAAGGACGACCTCGCCGTCGCTGCCGTGATCCCCAACAGCGGGCACGGCGGCAAGAACGCCGGCCCGGTTGTCGCGACCATCCTCAACGCAGGCTGAGGCAGCCGCCGTTCAGCCGTGCGCTCGGCCGCACGGCCACGGCGTGCAAGGGCCCGACGCGAGATCCCCGTGATCCGCGTCGGGCCCCTCGTCGTACCGGCGTTGCCCGGCCCGGCCGGCGACCGCGTGCGCGACCCCGCGCCGTCCCGGCCGGCCGCCCCGCGCCGTCGTGGCCGTCGCCGCCGTCGTCCGTGTGCTCAGCCATCCCGTTTGCGCGCCGTCGCGAAGATCCGGCGGAAGGGGAACGTCGTCCCGTGCGGACCCGCCGGGTACGCCTCGCGCAACCGGTCCCGGTACTCCGCCAGGAACTCCTCGCGGGCCTCCTCGTCGCCCTCCAGCGCCGTCAGCACCGGCCGCAGCGCGGTGCCCCGCACCCAGTCCAGCACCGGGTCCCGCCCCTGGAGCAGTTGGACGTACGTGGTCTCCCAGGCCTCGGTCTCGCAGTCGAGCTCGGCGAGGCGCTGGAGGTACTCGTACGGCTCCAGGATGTGGACGTACCGCCGCCCCTGCTCGCGCAGTCGCTCGCGCCAGCGGGGGGAGTCGCACAGCTCGCCCAGCAGCGCGTGACTGGGGGCGTTGAAGTTGCCAGGCACCTGGAAGGCGAGGACGCCGCCCGGGGAGAGCGCGTCCAGCCAGGACTTGAACGAGTCGGCGTGGCCGCGCACCCACTGGAGCGCGGCGTTGGAGACGATCAGGTCGTACGTCGTGTCCGGCTCCCAGTCGGCGATGTCGCCGCGGGCGAAGTCCAGTGTGCCGCCGCCCGGAGTGGGGCCGGAGTGCGCGGCGGCGCTGCGGAGCATCTGGGGCGAGCTGTCGAAGCCGGTGATGTGCGCGGTGGGCCAGCGCTCGGCGAGTAACGCGGTGACGTTGCCGGGCCCGCAGCCGAGGTCGGCGATCCGCAGGGCGGATCCCCTGCCCACGGGCTCGGGCGTGCGGGCCAGGAGGTCGAGGAAGGGGCGGGTGCGATGACCGGAGTGGCGTAGATAGACCTGGGGGTCCCACTCGGGGGCGGCTGGCATGAGCGTCCTCCTTGCGGATGCGGGCCCGCTGCCTGTCAGCCGGGTCCCGCGGTCGAAGCCTTCCACCCGTGGGGCGGCGACATCCCTGTGTTTTTATCTTGACGTGAAGAAACTTCATGCCGACAGAACTACTACACTGTCCACCATGGAGGACGAGGTCGATCGACTGGTTTCAGCATGGCGTCGCGAACGCCCCGATCTCGACGTGGAGCCCCTGGAGGTGCTCAGTCGAGTCAGCAGGCTCGCGCGCCATCTCGACCGCGCCCGCCGCATCGCCTTCGCCGAACACGGGCTGGAGTCCTGGGAGTTCGACGTGCTCACGGCGCTGCGCCGAGCCGGCGACCCGTACCAGCTCTCGCCCGGGCAGCTTCTCACTCAGACGCTGGTCACCTCCGGCACCATGACCAATCGCATCGACCGGCTCGCCAAGAAGGGCCTGGTCGAAAGGTTGCCCGATCCCAGTGACCGGCGCGGGGTGCTCGTCCGGCTGAGCGCCGAGGGCCGGGACCGGGCGGACCGGGCGCTGGCCGGACTGCTCGTCCAGGAGCGCGCCATCCTCGTCGAGCTCTCCACTGCTCAGCGTTCCGAACTGGCCGCACTGCTCAGGCAGTTGACGGCGCCGTTCGACAACACCCCGCACTGACGCGGCTCCCGCGAGGCGTCCGGCCGGCGCGCGGTCACCGGTACGGGCGTCGTGGCGACTTCGGGCGCCACCGCCGGTACGGGCCGTGTGGCCGGTACCGGCTCCGGGGCGCTGACGGCACCCGGTGCCGGTACCGGCGGGTCAGACGGCTGCACGCTCCGCAGTGTCGACCGGGCTCACGCCCGCCCTGCGGGCGAGCGCCACCGCGGCCAGCGTGGAGTGCACTCCCAGCTTCCCGAGCACGTTCTGCATATGGGTGCGGACCGTGTGCGGCGAGAGGAAGAGCCGCTCGGCGACCGCCTTGCGGCCGAGTCCGCCGACCATGCAGCGCAGCACCTCGTGTTCGCGAGGGGTGAGCATCGCCACGAGTTGTTCGCTCTCGGTCCGGTGCCGGCGGGTGGTGGTCAACTCCCGCAGGACGCCGGTCAGCAGGGCGGGCGGCAGGTGGGTCTCCCCGCGCAGTACACCGCGCAGCACCTGGAGCAGCCGGGACAGTGAGCAGTCCTTGGCCACCCAGCCGCAGGCACCCGCCTGGAGCGCGGCAGCGGCCTTCCCCGCGTCGTCGCGCTCGGCCAGGATGACCGTGCGCAGTTCGGGCGTGGCGGCCACCAGTGCGGCCAGTTCCGAACGGCCCGCGCTGCCTGCGGCCGGTTCGACCGGAGACTGTGTGCCCGGGCCCGTTGTTCCGCTCAGCTCCGCGTCGATCAGCAGGATGCCGAACGGTCTGCCCGCGGCGCTCGCCTGGTTCAGGCAGCGGACGGCGGCCTGTGTGCTGCCCGCTGCGGCCACTTCGACGTCCTGTTCCGCTGCGAGAGCGGCGGCCAGCGATTCGGCGAAGATTCTGTGATCGTCGACGACCAGGACTCGAATACGTTGCACGTGCACCCCCATGTGTGCCGGAGATCGGATGAGGTTCGCGCGGGCGCGCTCACCGCCGGTAGTGACTGGTCGATGATGTGCGGCCACAGGTGTGCCCCGTGGTCGGACTTCTGTCCTGCGCATTCCCCTCTGAACGACTCCGGCCCCCACCGGCGTCGTTGAACAGCGTACGGATCGACGGGCCCTGGGGAAGGGGATTGGCAAAAGATCTGACACGCAGTGTCGTTGCCCCAGCTATGTACTTCGCAACTGCCATCGCGTGCAGGGGTACCGCCGGTAACTTCCAACTGCCGGGTAGGTCAACGGAGTTCGGTGGACATCGCAGGATCGTTTCGGCGAAATCCCGACACCGTCGATCCGCTACGAACCCCCTGCTCCGCCGGTGTCTCCCGCATCGCTGCCCGGTCGGACCGCCGCCCGCTCCAACAGCCCCGTACGGGCCGCCAGCGCCGCCGCCTCCAGGCGCGAACCCACGTCCAGTTTCATCAGAACCCGCTGCACATGCGTACGCGCAGTGCTCGGCGCGATCCGCATCCCGTCTGCGATCGCCTGGGTGTCCTCGCCCTCGGAGACGCGCAGCAGCACCTCCACTTCCCTCCGGGTGAGCAGCGCGAGCAGCCTGGAACCCTCGTCGTCCTCCTGCGGGGGAGGATTGAGCAGCGCGTCGAACGCCTCGCTCAGCAGCTGCGGGTCGACCGCCACCTCGCCCGCCCGGGCGCGCAGTGCCGCCCGCTCCACGCCGTCTATGCGCTCGTCGTGCCGTACGTAGCCGCAGGCGCCCGCGGCGAACGCGGCGGCCACCCCGCGGGTGTCGGGCACCGGCCCGAGCACCACCACCGCGGTGGTGGGGCGCTCCCTGCGGATCCGCAGCACTCCCTCGAACGCCCCCGGCGCGGACGGGGTCGAGGTGCCCCAGAGGCAGACCTCCGGTGATCTGGCCAGGGCCAGTTCGGCCGCTCCCGGGCCCGGGGCCGCGGCTGCGACCACCCGGTGCCCCCTGAGCTTGAGGGCCGAGGCGAGGGCCTCGGCGAGCAGTCTGTGGTCGTCCACGACCATGAGTCGCACACTCATCACTCCCCCTGTATTCACATGCGGTCCGGCGCCACGTCTCGCCCCCCGGCGCGATGTCCCCGTGCCGGGGAAGCTACACGCACCGCCGGCCCGATGTGCTGGGAACCGGACAGAAAGCGGTCCCGCGGCGCCCGCGTCCGTATTGTTGTGGACACGACGAAGCCGGGTGGTACGCGCGCCCGCGCACCACCCGGCCACCTGCCCGTCCTGCGGTCCTCAGCGGATCGCGACCAGCCAGGTCGTGCGGTCGTCGATACGGCTGGGCAGCCGGGTGTTGACGAGGAAGAGGGTGTTGTCGGCCCAGTAGAGCGCGTTGGAGTAGGTGTCCCTGGCCTTCTCCCGCTCATCGGCGCTGAACTCCAGGATCTGCTTGGGAGTTCCGCCCTTCTTCGGGTCGAGCGACGTGACGCCGCCGCCGCCGTCGTAGTTGCCCTGTTCGAGGGTGAGGAGCTTGCCGTCGTGCATGCCCACCGGGTTGGTGCGGCCCTCGACGCTCGGCTCGGCCGTCCAGACCATCTTGCCGGTCTCCAGGTTGAACCCGGAGACGGCGTTGGTGGTGCGCTCCTTGCCGTCGTAGGTCTCGGTCTCCAGCATGATCATGCCGCTGTCCTTGTCGACCACCGCGTTCAGGCAGGAGTCCAGTGCGTGGCTGGGCTGGCAGGTGATGCGGTAGCGCTCGGGGTCGATCTTGATGCGCTTCTTGAGCTTGAGGGTCTCCTCGTCGAGCACCGCGATGTTGTTGAGCTTGGAGCTCAGACCCTGCGGGGAGAGGCCGACGACCAGCGGGCTGGTCGAGAAGACGCGCTTGACCTCGACGCCCTTGGGCACCTTCCACTCGGCGGTCTTCTCGCCCTTCTGGTCGAACTTGCGCAGCTTGCCGTCGGTGCCGAGCAGGCACTGGTGGAGCACGATGAAGTTCTCGCCGCCGGCGTAGCCCTGGTCGGAGCAGCCCGCCTCGGTGCTGGACCACAGCTCCTTGCCGTCGCTCAGCCGGTAGCCGACCCGGCCGCCGGTCCACGACATGCCGGCGAGGTCACCACTGACGGCGAGATGGGCGTAGTCCGCGTTGGGCAGGTCGCTGGTCTCGCGGCTGGGCAGGTCCTTCTCCCAGAGCTTCTTGCCCTTGGTGATGTCGAAGCCCATCACCTTCTCGCACTTGGCGCCCCACTGGACCAGGGTCTTGCCGCCGCTGCTGGTGGAGGCCATGCTGCAGCTTTCGCCGCGGATGAACTTCTCCTTCCAGTCGGGCTTCCCGGTCTTGATGTTGTAGGCGACCAGGCCGTCGGGCTCGTACTTGACGATGCTGCCGCCGGAGAAGAGCACGCCGTGCGCCTGCTTGCTCAGCTCGCCCTCGAAGCCCTTGGGGACCGGGGCCTCCCAAGCGATCTCCGCATCCGAGTCCTGCTTGGGCACGGTGCTGGGGGGCTCGTCCTGCTTCGCGTCCGGGTCGCCGCCCTTGGGCTCCGACTGGCCGGGCTTGCCCGCCTCGGGCTCGCCGTCGTCCTTGGTGACGACGAAGACCGTGCCGACGGCGATCACCGCGACCGCGACGACCGCGGCGCACACCATCAGGATCTTCTTGTTGTTGTTCCCCGGCTGCTGGCCGCCCGGCGCCTGCTGCATGGGAGCCGTGGGCTGCTGCCCATACGGGCCCTGCCCGCCCGCGTACGGGTTGGGGCCGGTTGGCTGTCCCGGCGGAGGGGTCTGCGGGTAGCCGTACGAGGGGTCCTGAGGACCGCCGAAGCCGCCGGAGGGTGGCTGGTTCGGAGGTGGAGGCGGCTGCGACATGGAGATCCTTCGTCAACTGTCACGGACCGATTTGCCCCATCCCCGCGTTCCCCCGTAGGGACGAGCGAATCGGACAGCAGGCCCGCCGGCGTGTGGACGGCCCAACTCTGTTGAGCCCAGGCATTTGTATCAAAGGACGGAGTTGAACCGACTACTGGTTCCCGGTGAAGGGTTGAGCCCGATATCGGCTCGGAACGACTCCGTTATCACCTGTTGGCAAAGTGGCGGACCGTCAGCGGATTCGCCGGGTCAGCTGTCGTCGGCGAGCTCCAGCCAGCGGCCCTCCAGCTCCTCCTGCTGAGAGGCCAGTTCGCGGAGTTTGCCGTCGAGTTCGGCGACCAGGGCGAAGTCCGTTGCGTTCTCCGCCATTTCCGCGTGGAGTTTTGATTGTTTTTCGGTGACTTTGTCCAGCTGTCGTTCGATGCGCTGGAGTTCTTTCTGCGCCGCGCGGGACACCGCGGCAGGCTTGCCGGAACCGGCGGACTTCTCGGCGGTCGCCGCGGACTGCGCGGGCGCCGCGGGCCGGTCCGCCTCCTGTCTGGCCTGCGCGCGCCGCTCCAGATACTCGTCGATACCGCGCGGCAGCATCCGCAGCCGGGAATCACCGAGCAGCGCGAACACCCGGTCCGTGGTGCGCTCCAGGAAGAAACGGTCGTGGCTGATCACCACGAGAGAGCCGGGCCAGCCGTCCAGCAGGTCTTCCAACTGCGTCAGGGTCTCGATATCCAGGTCGTTCGTCGGCTCGTCGAGGAAGAGCACATTCGGTTCGTCCATCAGCAGCCGAAGGATCTGCAAACGACGGCGTTCTCCGCCGGAGAGATCACCGACGTGGGTCCACTGCTTCTCTTTCACGAAACCGAAACGCTCGCAGAGCTGCGACGCCGACATCTCCCGGCCCTTGCCGAGGTCGACGCGAGAACGCACCTGCTCCACCGCTTCCAGGACCCGCAGCTGCGGTCGCAGTTCGGCGACCTCCTGGGAGAGGTACGCCAGCCGCACCGTCAAACCTGTCTTGATCCGGCCGCCCGAGGGCTGCTCCCGGCCCTCGCTGCCGGCCGCGTCCGCGAGTGCGCGCAGCAGCGAGGTCTTGCCCGCGCCGTTCACCCCGACCAGGCCCACCCGGTCGCCCGGGCCCAGCTGCCAGGTCAGCCGCTCCAACAGGACCTTCGGCCCGGCCTTGACGGTGACGTCCTCCAGATCGAAGACCGTTTTGCCCAGCCGGGAGTTGGCGAAGCGCATCAGCTCGGCGCTGTCCCTGGGCGGCGGCTCGCCCGCGATCAGCTCGTTGGCCGCCTCGATGCGGAAGCGCGGCTTGCTCGTACGGGCGGGGGCGCCGCGGCGCAGCCAGGCCAGCTCCTTGCGCATCAGGTTCTGCCGCTTGACCTCCTCGGTCGCGGCGATCCGCTCGCGCTCCGCGCGGGCGAAGACGTAGTCGCTGTACCCGCCGTCGTACTCGTGCACCTGACCGCGCTGCACGTCCCACATTCGGGTGCAGACCTGGTCGAGGAACCACCGGTCGTGGGTGACGCAGACCAGGGCGCCGCGACGGTTGCGCAGATGGCTCGCGAGCCAGGCGATGCCCTCGACGTCCAGGTGGTTGGTCGGCTCGTCGAGCACCAGCAGATCCTGCTCGGCGATCAGCAGCTTCGCCAGCGCGATGCGCCGGCGCTCGCCGCCGGAGAGCGGACCGATCACGGTGTCCATGCCCTCGGGGAAGCCGGGCAGCTCCAGCCCGCCGAAGAGGCCGGTGATGACGTCCCTGATGCGGGCGTCGCCGGCCCACTGGTGGTCGGCGAGGTCGCCGAGCACCTCCTGCCGCACGGTCGCCGCCGGGTCCAGCGAGTCCCGCTGGCTGAGCGAGCCGAGCCGCAGCCCGCCGGAGTGCGTCACGCGCCCGGTGTCCGGCGCCTCCGCCTTGGCGAGAATCTGGATCAGGGTCGTCTTCCCGTCGCCGTTGCGCCCGACGACGCCGATCCGGTCCCCCTCGCTCACGCCGAGGGAAACGCCGTCCAGCAGTGCATGCAGTGCGTACGCCTTGCTGACGGCTTCCAGATTGACGAGATTGACGGCCATGAAGCTCCTATCCGGCGAACGGGTGCGCGGCCCAGCCTATTTCGTCCGGGCGGCGCTCCGTGCGGGCCCCCGAGCCCGCCGGGGGAGCGGTGGGCAGAGGCGGTGGACGCACCGCGAACCCACTGCAGAAACGGGTGTATCGGTGGCAATGAAGACAAAGAAGGGCAAGGCGGGTCATCGGTCAAACACAGGTTGACCAGCGTCCCGGGCATGGCCAAGGATCGCCGCCATGCCCACCAAAAAGCGCAGCCGGTCCCGACGCGCAGGGGAGAGCGCGTACGGTGCCCTGCTGCTCGGCCGCAACATCCTGATCGGACTCGTCGCGGTCGTCCTGCTGGTCGCGGGTGTGTGGACCTCCTGGGACAACGCGCAGCACGCGATGTTTCCCAAGGACGGCAACACCGGGACCATGACCGTCGAAGCCTGCTCGGACAGCAGGTGCAGCGGCCCCTTCGTCTCCGAGTCCGGCGGCTCCGCGCCCTCCGACGTACGGATCAACGAGTCGGCCACCCGCGACCTCGGCGACACGCTCGCCGTCAGTATCAAGCCCGGCACGGACGAGGTCGTGCGCACCGGCGCGGGCGGCATCCTGCACTCCTGGATCCCGTTCGGCGGCGCGCTGGCGCTGGCGGCGGTGGTCGTCGGCGGCGGACTGCGGATGAAGCGCACGGGGTGGACGCTCGGCATCTCGGGGATCGCGGTGATGGTCGGCGCGTTCGTCGCGCTGTAGGCCGGGGCGCCCGCGTACCCGCACGTCCCCGCGCCGGCGTACGTGCCCGCGCCGGCGTACGTCCCTGCACGTCCCCGCGCCCGCCCAAGCCGCCCGCGCCGGCGTACCGCGGCCGCCGGCGTCGCCCGCCCCCACGCTCCCGCGTACGCCCCCAGCGCGACGTGCGGGCCGTCCGCGCCGCCCCGGAGGACGGCCGCGAACGGCCCGCACGTCGCGAACTGCCCGTCGGTCAGCCGGTGTTGCGAAGCCCCGCCGCGACGCCGTTGACCGTCAGCAGGAGCGCCCGTGCGAGCAGCGGGTCCGGCTCGTCGCCGCGGTCCTCCTCCAGCCGCTGACGGTGCAGCAGCGCGACCTGGAGGTAGGAGATCGGGTCCAGATAGGCGTCCCTGATCCGCAGCGTCTGCCGCAACACCGGGTTGGACTCCAGGAGTTCGCCCTCGCCGGTGATCCGCAGCACCTCGCGCACGGTCAACTCGTGCTCGGCCTCGATGGCTTCGAAGATGTGCCGCAGCTCGCCCGGCACGAGAGTGTCGACGTAGTGACGCGCGATGCGCAGATCGGTCTTGGCGAGCGTCATCTCCACGTTGGACAGGAAGTTGCGGAAGAAGTGCCAGTGCTCCTGCGCCTCGCCGAGCACAGTGTCCAGCCCGGCCTCCCGGGCCGCCTTCAGTCCGCTGCCGACGCCGAACCAGCCCGGCACGATCTGGCGCGACTGGGTCCAGCCGAACACCCAGGGGATCGCCCGCAGCCCGTCGAGTCCGGCGCCGCTGTCCGGACGCCTGGACGGCCGCGAACCCAGGTGCAGTTCGGCGAGCTGGCCGACCGGGGTGGAGGCGAAGAAGTACGCCGGCAGGTCCGGGTCCTCCACCAGCCTGCGGTACGCCGCGTGTGCCGCGTCGGAGACGGTGTCCATCGCCGCGTCCCAGCGGGCGAGCGCCTCGTCGGACTGGCGCGGCTCGGTGTGCAGCGCGGAGGCGCGCAGCGTCGCCGAGACCGTCAGCTCCAGGTTCTCCCGGGCCAGCGAGGGCACCAGGTACTTGTCCGAGATGACCTCGCCCTGCTCGGTCACCTTGATCTCGCCGTCCAGCGTGCCGTACGGCTGCGCCAGGATCGCGTCGTGCGTCGGGCCGCCGCCGCGGCCGACGGTGCCGCCGCGGCCGTGGAAGAGCCGCAGCCGTACGCCGTGCCGGTGCGCCACGTCGCGCAGCCTGCGCTGGGCGCGGTGGATCTCCCACTGCGAGGTGGTGATGCCGCCGAACTTGGAGGAGTCGGAGTAGCCGAGCATGACCTCCTGGAGATCGCCGCGCAGCGAGACCAGCTTGCGGTAGGAGGGGTCGGAGAGCATCGCGTCCAGCAGCTCGTCCGCGATCTTCAGCTCGTCGGTCGTCTCCAGCAGCGGCACGATGCCGATGCGCGCCCAGCCGGCGTGCAGATCGACCAGGCCGGCCTCGCGCGCCAGTACCAGCGCGGCCAGCACATCGTCCGCGCCCTGGCACATCGAGATGATGTACGACTCGATGACCTCGGGCCCGAAGGTGTCCAGCGCCCTGCGGACGGTGCCGAAGACACCGAGTGTCTTGGCCCCCGCCTCGTCCAGCGGCGCCGGGGTGGGCGCCAGCGGGCGGCGCGAGCGCAACTCCTTGGCCAGCAGCCGGTGTCGGTAGTCCCGCGGCATGTCCTCGTAGCGCCAGGACTCCTCGCCCAGCCGGTCGAAGAGCTGGCCGAGCGCGTGGTGGTGGGCGTCGGCGTGCTCCCGCACGTCCATGGTGGCCAGCTGGATGCCGAAGGCGGCGATGGTGCGCAGCACCCGCGCCAGCCGTCCGTCGGCGACCAGAGCGCCCCGGTGCGCGCGCAGGGACTCCTGGACGAGGGTGAGGTCGGCGAGCAGCTGGCCGGTGCCCAGATAGTCGCGTCCCGGCACGTGCGGACTGTCCTTGGCAAGGCGGGTACGGGTGTTGAGGAGCTTCTGCCGGATGCAGGTGACCTTCAGCCGATAGGGCTCCTCGGCGTTGAGTCGCTTGTAGCGCGGGGTGATCTCCGGAAGCCGGTCGAGGTCGGTCTGGAGGGAGTCCAGCAACTCCTGGGTGGCGCCGCAGTTGCGGATGGAGTTGGACAGCGCTCCGCGCAGCTGGTCGATGTGGGCCAGCGCCTGGGTGATGCCGTGCTCGTGCTGGAGGATCAGCACGTCCCAGGTGACCTGCGGGGTGACGTTCGGGTTGCCGTCGCGGTCGCCGCCGATCCAGGTGCCGAAGGTCAGCGGCCGGGCGTCGGGCGGCAACGGCGCCCCGGCGCGCTCCAGTTCGTCGGCCAGGTCCTCCAGCAGGTCGCCGACAGCGCCGCGGTGCAGCTCGCTGAGGTAGTACACCGCGTTGCGCGCCTCGTCGGCAGGCTCCGGGCGGGCCACCCGCAGCTCGTCGGTCTGCCAGATCAGGTCGATGTTCTCGGCGAGGCGCAGATCGGTGCGGCGGCTGTCGGCCGCGCCCGGAGCCCCCGCGCCCTCCAGCAGCTCGGCGACCTTGCGCAGCTTGGTCAGCACCGAGCGGCGGGCCGCCTCGGTCGGGTGCGCGGTGAACACCGGCCGTACGCCCAGATTGTTCGCCGTCTGCCGCAGATGCGCGGGGTCGGCGTCCTTGAGCATGTCGGCGGTACGGGCCAACTGGCCGCCCTCGGTTGCCCGGCGCTCCCGCAGCTCGCGTCCGCGGTGCACCTGCTCGGTGACGTTCGCCAGATGGAAGTAGACGGAGAACGCGCGGACCAGCTTGGCCGCCGTCTCCAGGTCGGTCTCGCCCAGCAGGGTCGCCGCCGCCTCGCCGTCGCTGCGCGTCAACGCCCGTACGCGCTCGACGAGCTCCAGCAGCTCGGGTCCTTCCTGCCGTACGAGTGTCTCGCCGAGAAGATCGCCGAGCCTGCGGATGTCCGCGCGCAGCGCGGTGGTGTCCTCGACGGTCTCCGGGGTCTCCGGACCTTCCGCCGGGTCTGTGTGCTCTCGATCGCGCGGGTCGGGGAAGCTCTGCGTGCGGTCGGCACTGCTCATGGGGTGCGGCTCCTTGCGCATATCGACGGCTCAACGGCACCCGCGCGGCCGGCCGTCGGAGGTGCGCTGCGGGCCGTACACCGGAAAGTGCCGCCCGGCGTACCCCGGAACGCGCCTCCCGGTACCTCCACCGGGCGCCACGGGTCGCTTCGTTCGCTTGTGGCAGGTCGCGGACCGCGCTGTCCGACGCCCCAAGGGCCCAAGGATAGGCGGCGCGTCCCGCGGACACCCCGGCAGTCCATCAGGCGGTACCCTCCCGTGCCCCGACGACACGTCCCCGTCCCCTCTGACCTGCCGGGCAAGGTGCCCGTGGCCGTGCCTGCGGGTCGCCCCTGCGGCGGCGCGGGGGCACGGCGCCCGGGCGACAGGGGAAACCGGCTGGGACCACGTACCCGCAGACGGCATGATGAGCCCTGTGGCGAGTGACGACAGAGGAAGCGGCAGTACCGATATGACCAAGACCTCCTCGCGGCGCGCCAGACGGCGCATGACCGGCAAGGAGCGACGAGAGCAACTGCTGGACATCGGCCGGGTCCTCTTCTCCGAACGCGGCTTCGAGGGCACCTCGGTCGAGGAGATCGCGGCGAAGGCCGGGGTCTCCAAGCCGGTGGTGTACGAGCACTTCGGCGGCAAGGAGGGCCTCTACGCGGTCGTGGTCGACCGCGAGATGCGGCAGCTCCTGGACATGGTGACCGAGGGCCTGACGGCCGGCCATCCGCGGGAGCTGCTGGAGCAGGCGGCGTTCGCGCTGCTGGACTACATCGAGCAGCACACGGACGGTTTCCGGATCCTGGTGCGGGACTCGCCCGTGACCCAGACCACCGGCAACTTCGCCTCACTGATCAGCGATATCGCCACCCAGGTCGAGGACATCCTCGGGCTGGAGTTCAAGGCGCGCGGCTTCGACGCGAAGCTCGCGCCGCTGTACGCGCAAGCGCTGGTGGGCATGGTGGCGCTGACCGGCCAGTGGTGGCTCAACGTGCGCAAGCCGAAGAAGGCCGAGGTCGCCGCACATCTGGTGAACCTCGCCTGGCACGGGCTGGACGGGCTGGAGCCCAGACCACGGCTCATCGGCCACCGCAAGGCGTGATCTCCGGGGCGTGATCTCCGAGCGTGATCCCGGGCGTGATCTCCGGGCGTGCGGCGCGGACTGTGCGGGAGTGCGGCGCGCGGTGTGCGGGCGCAGGCGTACGGGCGCTGCGGGGCAGGTGCGCGGGCGCGCGGCGCGGACGCCCGCGGGGCGTACGAGCGTGCGTTGCGGCGCGTGCGGGACAGCCACCCGCCGGCTCAGGAGTTGTAGGCGCTCTGGGCCCGTTCGAGACCGGCGGTGAGCAGCGTCTCCACCGCGTCCGCCGTACGGTCGACCAGGTACTCCAGCTCCTTGCGCTCGGCGCCGGAGAAGTCCTTGAGGACGTAGTCGGCGACCGCCATCCGGCCGGGCGGGCGGCCGACGCCGAACCGGACGCGGTGGTAGTCGGGGCCGAGGGTCTTGGTGAGCGAACGCAAACCGTTGTGCCCGTTGTCGCCGCCGCTCTTCTTCAGCCGCAGCGTGCCGTAGGGGATGTCCAACTCGTCGTGCACCACGACCAGTCGGGACAGGTCCGCCTTGTAGAAGTCCAGCAGCGAGGCGACCGGGCCGCCGGAGACGTTCATGAACGACATCGGCTTGGCGAGCACCACCCTCGTACTGTCCACGCCCGGCGTGCCGATGCGGCCCTCCAACACCTGTGCGCGGGAGGCCTTGTGGGACTTGAAGGCACCGCCCATCCGCGCGGCGAGCAGATCGGCGACCATGAATCCGACGTTGTGCCGGTTGCCCGCGTACTGCGGGCCGGGGTTGCCGAGTCCCGCGACGAGCCAGGGACCGGTGGACGTCTCGCTCATCGCGTGTGCTCCCGATGGGGTTGCGGAAGTGAAGGGTGTACGCGGCCGTACTGCGACGGCTGCTCCGCGGCGCCGTCTCACAGCACCACCGCGGACGAAGAGCCCCGCGCGACCGGTCTGCGGTCACGCGGGGCCCGGAACGCGGAACTACTCCGCGGCAGCCTCGGCCGCGTCGCCTTCGGCAGCCGGCTCCTCGGCCTGTGCGGCCAGGACCTGGAGGACGATCGTCTCGTCCTCGACGTCCAGCTCGGTGCCCTTGGGCAGCTTGATGTCCTTCGCCTGGATGCTGTCGCCGGCGACCAGGCCCTCGACGGAGACGGTGATGCTGTCGGGGATGTGGGTCGCCTCGGCGATCACCGGCAGCGCGCTGAGCACGTGCTCCAGCAGGTGCTGGCCGGGGCCCAGGTCGCCCTCGGCGTGGACCGGGACCTCGACGTTGACCTTCTCGCCCTTCTTCACCAGGAGGAGGTCGACGTGGACCAGGAAGCCGCGGATGGCCTCGCGCTGGATCGCCTTGGGGATGACCAGCTCCTGCTTGCCCTCGATGTCCAGGGAGATCAGGGCGTTGGAGGTCTTGAGGGCCATCATCAGGTCGTAGCTCGGGATGGCGACGTGCACCGGGTCGGCGCCGTGGCCGTAGATCACGCCGGGAACCAGCTCGGCACGGCGCAGACGGCGGGCGGAGCCCTTGCCGAACTCGCTGCGGACGGTGGCCTTGATCTTCGTTTCAGCCATGGGAACGCTCCTCGTATCTCGTCGAAGGACCTGCGGCGTCACCCGGCCCACGACAGACCTTGCTACGAAGAGCGCGTCGATAACGGATCGCCGTCCGCGGTGGCCGCGGGACCGGCATCCCTCGCCGAGCAACGCCTCGCATCGTACCCGCCGCCGCGCCGTACACCCAATCCGGCCCCGGGGCAAGCGAACGGGGCCGGTCCGCTCGATCGCTCGAACGTCCCGACCCCGGTCGGTGGTGCCTGTGCGCGGCTCCCGCGCGATGGCGGCACTGCCGGTACTGCTCGGTGGGAGGGGCGCTCAGCGCTCCTCCTCCTCCTCCTCCTCGAAGAGGCTGGTGACCGACCCGTCCTCGAACACCTCGCGCACCGCGCGGGCGATGGTCGGCGCCATCGACAGCACGGTGATCTTGTCGATGTCCAACTCCTCGGGAGTGGGCAGGGTGTTGGTGAAGACGAACTCGCTGACCCTGGAGTTCTTCAGCCGGTCGGGCGCGGGGTGGGAGAGGATGCCGTGCGTCGCGGTGACCACGACCTCCTCGGCGCCGTTGGCGTACAGTGCGTCGGCCGCGGCGCAGATCGTGCCACCGGTGTCCACCATGTCGTCGACGAGCACGCACACCCGGTCCTTGACGTTGCCCACGACCTCGTGGACGGTCACCCGGTTCGCCACGTCCGGGTCGCGGCGCTTGTGCACGATCGCCAGCGGGGCGCCGAGCTTGTCGGCCCAACGGTCGGCGACACGCACACGACCGGCGTCCGGGGAGACGATGGTCAGCTTCTCGCGGTCCACGCGCTCACCGATGTACTGGGTCAGCACCGGCAGCGCGAAGAGGTGGTCGACGGGCCCGTCGAAGTAGCCCTGGACCTGGTCCGCGTGGAGGTCGACGCTCACCACGCGGTCGGCGCCGGCCGCCTTCAGCAGATCGGCCATCAACCGGGCGGAGATGGGCTCGCGTCCGCGGTGCTTCTTGTCCTGGCGGGCATAGCCGTAGAAGGGGATGACGACGGAGATGCTGCGCGCCGACGCCCGCTTGAGGGCGTCGATCATGATGAGCTGCTCCATGATCCACTTGTTGATCGGAGCGGTGTGGCTCTGGATCAGAAAGCAGTCGGCGCCGCGCACCGACTCCTTGAAACGCACGTAGATCTCGCCGTTGGCGAAGTCGATCGCCTTCGTGGGGACCAGGTCCACCCCGAGCTCCTGGGCGACCTCCTCCGCGAGCTTCGGGTGGGCGCGGCCGGAGAAGAGCATCAGCTTCTTCTCGCTGGTCGTCTTGATCCCGGTCACTGCACCGTCTCCTTGAGTTCTGCTGAGTGTGCGCTTCTCACCGTACGCCCTCGGCCGCCGAGCCAGGGGGCGCAATGGCTGCTCGGGACAGTGATGCTCGCAACTGTCCGATCCGGTTGACGGGCCGCGTGATCAGGGCACTTGCGCGAACGGCGGCGGCGCGCAGAGGTCGCGTGCGCGCCTCCTCCCGCACGCGGGCCGGACCGCACAGGGGCTCCCGCCCGGCGTGCGACCCGGCCCGCGCCGGAGGGTCAGGAGTGCCGGACGCCGTCCGAATCGCCCTGCTCCTGCGCCGATTCGGCCGCCTGCGCCGCCGCGCTGCCGGGACGCTTGCGCGCGACCCAGCCCTCGATGTTCCGCTGCTGCCCGCGCGCCACCGCCAGCGAACCGGGCGGCACGTCCCGGGTGATGACCGAACCCGCCGCGGTGTACGCGCCGTCGCCCACCGAGACGGGAGCCACGAACATGTTGTCCGAGCCGGTCTTGCAGTGCGACCCGATCGTGGTGTGGTGCTTTGCCTCGCCGTCGTAGTTCACGAAGACGCTCGCCGCACCGATGTTGGTGTGGTCGCCGATCGTCGCGTCGCCCACGTAGCTCAGATGCGGCACCTTGGTGCCCTCGCCGATCGTGGCGTTCTTCATCTCCACGTACGTCCCGGCCTTCGCCCCCGGCCCCAGCGACGTGCCCGGGCGCAGATAGGCGTACGGGCCCGCGCCCGCTCCCGCGCCGACCCGGCTCTGCACCGCGACGGTGTTGATCACCGTCGCGTCCTCGCCGACCTCGGTGTCCGTCAGTCGCGTGTTCGGCCCGACCTCGCAGCCGGCCGACAGGTGGGTGCGGCCCAGGAGTTGGGTGCCCGGGTGGACCACAGCGTCCGGTTCGACGGTGACCTGCACGTCGATCCAGGTGCTCGCGGGGTCGACCACTGTCGCACCGGCGAGCATCGCCGCCTCCAGCAGACGGTCGTTGAGCAGCCGCCGTGCCTGCGCCAGCTGAACCCGGTTGTTGATGCCGGCGACCTCACGGTGGTCGCCGGCCGTCGAGGCCCCCACCCGGTGACCGGCCTCGCGCAGGATGCCGAGAACGTCGGTGAGGTACTCCTCGCCCTGGCTGTTGTCCGTGCTCACGCTGCCCAGGGCGTCGCCGAGCAGTTCCGCGTCGAAGGCGAACACCCCTGAGTTGATCTCACGGATCGCCAACTGCGCCCGGTCGGCGTCCTTGTGCTCCACGATCGCCGTGACGCTGCCGTCCTCCGCGCGCACGATGCGGCCGTATCCGGTGGCGTCCGGCACCTCGGCGGAGAGCACCGTCACCGCGTTGCCCTCGCTCTCGTGCGTCTCGGCCAGCGAGCGCAGGGTGGTGCCGGTGAGCAGCGGGGTGTCACCGCAGACGACGACGAGCGTTCCGCGCGGGCGCACCCCCTCGGCGGCCAGCGCCTCCAGCCCCGTCCGGACCGCGTGCCCCGTGCCCTTCTGCTGATCCTGAACGGCCGTCCGCACCTCGCCGTCCAGGGCGCCCAGGTGTGCGGCGACCTCCTCCCTGGCGTGGCCGACGACCACCACCAGGTGCTCGGGGTCCAGTTCGCGGGAGGCGGAGACCACATGGCCGACCAGCGAGAGGCCGCAGATCTCGTGCAGGACCTTCGGCTTCTTCGACCGCATACGGGTCCCTTCACCCGCGGCGAGGACGACGACGGCTGCGGGGCGTTTGGCGCTCACAGGGATGCCCTTCGGCTTCGGGTGAATGTCACCCGCAGGATACCGGCCGAACCCGCCCCGTCCGGCGCTGGCCTGCGCCGGTGCGGCACGCCGCACGGCCGGTGCGGCACGGCGTGCATGCGGCGACGGGGGCGTCCGCGCCGACAGCAGCGCGGGAGCGCGGGGGCGTGCTTGTAGGAGGACGCGGCGACGAGTGCGCGGTGCGGCGTGCGTGTGGTGCGGCGTGCGTGCGGTGCGACGAGTTCGCGGTGCGAGGGGCGTGTGGGAGTACGGGCGTGCGGCGCGCGTCGGTGTCGGCCGGCCGGGGAGCGCCGGCGGGGCACCGGCCGGGAGCGCGCTCAGCGGTGGTCTGCGCCGACTGTTCGGCGGGCCGGGCGGCCGGAGAGCTCGGCCAACATCCCCTGCACGGACCTCAGATGGCCGTGCAGCTCGGCACGGCGCTCGGTGCTGCGGCGCTGCGAACGCTCCACCTCGGCCCGTACCAGCTCGGCCCGGGCCGCCGCCTCGGTCAGCATCTCGGCGGCCCGCGCCTCGGCGTCCTCCCGCTGGTGGCGGGCGGTCTCCTCGGCCTCCGCGTACGCGCGCCGGCCGCGGCCCAGGCCCGTTCGCCGCGTTCGGTGAGGGCCGAGACGTGCGCCTGCCCCTCCACCTCCCGTCGTGCCAGCTCGCGGACGAGGGCCTCCCAGCGCTCGCGGTGCTCGCGCTGCTGGTTGGCCAGCAGCGCGGCGCCGCGCCTCCGCACCTCCGCCACCCGGGCCCGCCCCGACTCCTCGGTCTCCGCCGCGTCCGTCCTCGTCACGGCGAGTGCCTCCCGGGCCAGTGCCCGGGCCTGGCGCACCGTGTCCTTCGCCCGCGCCCGGGCCTGCGCCCGCCGGCACTCGGCGGCCTCTTCCGCCCGTGTGCACCGGGACTGCCCGTCCTCGCGCGCCGCCGCGCGCTCGTCGGCCGCGTCGGCCGCCGCCGCCCGTGTGATCCCGGCGGCCTCGGCCTCCGCCTCGCGCAGGATTGCCCGAGCGCGCCCGCCGAGCGCCTCGAAGGTCGGCTCGGGCAGGGTCGCCACCGCGCCGCGCAGACGTTCGGTCTCCTCCGTCAACTCCCGCGCCAGCACCGCGAGTCGGCTCTCCTGCTCCTGCAGCTCCGCGCACTCCCGCGCCAGCGCCGCCACCTGCTCGTCGACCTGCGCGGGCCGGTAACCACGGCCGCGTACCACCGAGAATCCGTGCGGAGACTGATCCGAAGCCAATGCGAGCCCCTCACCTGGACGACTGCGCCGACTCCCGCACCAGGACAGGACCCGCAGAGAGGTGCGATTCGCCCATAGCGTTACAGTACGGCCTAACCGGTCTCCAAGGATGAGGCATCGGCGGCCCCTGAACACGTACGGCACCCCGGTTGCCAGGGGTGTGTCTCGGCGGCAACCGGGGTGCGTCGCAGTGCAGTTAGCGGTGGAGTCGGGGAGTGCGCGCCCTACAGCAGGCCGTCCCACAACTGTTCGAGGATGACCGACCACCATGTCTCGGTGGAGCCCAGCGCCGCCGGGTCCAGCGCCGCCAACTGCTGCTGGAAGTCCACCGTCCAGCGGCCCGCCTGGTCCGGTGTGAGCCCGTACCGAAGCGGCCACATCCGGCCCAGCATCGCCAACGAACGAGCGAACTCCGGCAGGCCCGTGTTGACGAACTGCGGCGTCGCAGGCTGCCCGTCCGGCGCACCCTCCAGCGGCACCGCCACGATGTGCGCCGTGCCGTACTGCACACAGAGCTGGCGCCCGTAGTCGTTGCCCATCACCAGGTACGAACCCGCGTCCGAGCCCGGCTGCACGCCGCGCTCCTGCGCCAGTTCCGCCAACGTCGGTATCGGCCGCCCCGGCTGCGCCTGCGCCCAGAAGAACGGCGGCACCTCCAACGGCAGCCCGGACCACATCAGCGTCTGCGCCACCACATCCGGCACACCCTGCCGGGAGACCGCCATCTGATCGAAGCGGAACATCCCCTGCCCGAACGCCTGGCCCAGCTCGTGCCCGATGCCCTCCAGCGGGATCGGCGGCGCCTGCTGCACCGGCATCAGCGCCGCCCGCACCGGCGCGTGCCGCGCGGGCGCGTCCGCGACCTGGTGCAACTCGCCCTGGTGCTCGACCAGATGGCGCATGCCCTGCTGGCGCGAGGCGTGGTCGCGCCCGTACGGAGCGGTGTGCGAGATCCGCACCTGGGGCCAGGCCTCCTTGACCATGCGCGCGCAGTAGCCGCCGGGCAGGTCGCAGCACTCCAGCTCGGTGTGCAGCTCCAGCACCTGCTCCGGCGGGATGTTCATCCCGCGCAGCTCCTGCATGATCTGCCACTCGGGGTGCGGCAGCCCGGGGGCCGCACGGCGGATGAGCTTCTGCTCGCTGCCGTCCGGGGCACGGTAGGTCAGCACCGCCATGTACCCGGGGCCGACGAGCGGCTGCCCCGCCTGCGGCTGGTAGCCCCCCTGGGGCGGCGCCTGCGGGTGGTGGCCGGAGTGCCCGTGCTGTACGTGCTGTACGGGCGGGCCGGGCTGTACGTGCTGGCCGTGCGTCTGAGGGGGGCCGGTGGGCCCGGTGGGACCGGCGAGCATCGTCGCGGCGTGGTGGACGCCGCCCGAACCGCCCGGCGCGCCGGGGGAGTTGGGTGGCGACGGGGGCTGCGGGCCGCCGGTCGTACCCGGATCGGCGAGCATCGTCGCCGCGTGGTGCACCCCGCCCGAACCGCCGGACGAGGGGTCGGCGGGTGGGGGAACGGCGCCCTGGCCGGGCTGGAGGTCCTGCCCGCCCTGGCTCGCCACCTCGTCCGCCGACACCAACTGCGTGGGCTCGTACGCCTTTCCGGGCGGGCCGCCGGCTGCGCTGCCCGCGCCTCCTCCGCCCGGCCGGGCACCCGGGGTGCCCGGCGCGCCGGGCGGCGGGGGCACGGAGCGTCCGCCCGCTCCGCGCGCCGGCCGTGCCGTACGCCCGGGAGCCGGCGGCGCCGGGCGCGGCGCACCGCTGGTCGGTATGTCTGCCATGTCCGCCGCGCCACTCGTCGCGGAAGGGGCGGGCGGGGGTGTGCCGTCGGCCACCATTCCGGGGTCGGCGAGCATCGTCGCCGCGTGGTGCACCCCGCCCGCGCCGCCGCCGGAGGCACCCGAACCGGCCGGGGGCTCGCCGGAATCGGCCGGTACCGGCGTCCGGGCAGCCTGCGGGGACTCGACCGGCGGCGCCTGAGGAGCGGGCTGCGACGGCTGGGGCGGCGCGTCGGACCGCGTGTACGCCGGCGACAGCCGGGTCGCCGCCAAGCCGCTGCCGTCCGGCAGCAGTTGGGTCCTGGCTTCGGTGCTGTACCGGCCGTCGCCGGTCTCTCCGTTCTCCTCCTCGTCCTGGTCGCTGCCGCTGATCGGAGGAGCGAAGACCGTCGCAGGCGGCGCGACCGAAGGGCCCGAGCCCGAATCGGAGGTGTCCGCCCAGGAGACCGCACCGGAGGACGGCGAGGACCAGGAGGCGGGCGGCGGCGTCGACAGCACCGGCCCGCTGCCCCAACCACCCGTGCCCGCAGCGGAGTCGGCGCCCGTACCGGAGTCGGCGCCCGGAGGCGTGGCAGAGCCGGCCGGCGTACGCGAACCCGAGCGGTTGTCGGGGACGCCCATCCGGTCCGCGGCCTCCTGCAACCAGTCCGGCGGCGACAGCAGGAACGAGGTCGACTCCAGATCCACCCGCTTCGGCGGCTCGGGTGCCGGGGCGGCAGCGGCCCCGGCGCCGTAGGACTCCTCGTACCGCCGCATCACCTCCTCCGGCGGCAGCGCCGGCCACAGCGTCGTCGCGCCGCTGTCCCGCGCGATCACCAGCCGTGCCGCACCGCCGTCGGAGGTCGGCACGTCCGCGCGGTCCTGCGCCCACACCACGTAGCCGAGATCGAACTCCTGCACCTGCACCTCACGGTGCTGGTACGCCGGCACACCGCCGTTGACCCAGTGCTCGGCGCGCTCCCGCGCCTGTGCGAGTGTCACCATCAGCCCTCACCCCTCCACCGGGACGGCGCGGGCGAAGCCGCCGTCCACCATCAGGTTGGCCACGGTCTCCAGCTCCGGCGGATTGCCCGCGAGCCGCAGCAGGAACGCGTCGAAGTCCGCGCCGCACGGCAGCAGCAGCTCCGCCATCCGCTCCGGCATCGGCACCCCGTCCCGGTCGCGCGCGTCGTCGTACGGACTGAACCACACCGATCCGACGCCCTCGCCGCGCACCTTCACCGCCAGTACGCCGCCCTGCACGAAGGCCACTCCGAGATAGTCCTTCGTCAGGTGATCGCGCAGGCACTTGTTGACGTACACCAGATCGTCCACCGCCGACTCCTCGCGAACCGTGAAGAACGGCTGGTCCAGCAGCACTCCCAGCCCGGGCTCGAGCGCCACCCCGGCAGGGGCGTGCCCGCCGGCAGCCTTGAGGAAGGACCGGTAGGCGCCGGGCAGCCGGTACCCGAGCAACTCCTCGGCGTGCAGGACGCGTTCCTCAGGCACCGCGGGCTCCCGCGGCACCTCGAACCGCACCGGCCGGGTCGCCTCCAGCGGCCGGGTGCCCCGCTTGGTGTGGTCCACCACCGCGGTGGCCAGCCCCGCGTGGTGCCGAAGCAGCGCCTTCACCTCGGCCGGCACCAACTCCAGCCGACGGCCGCCCAGCACGTGGTGCCAGGAGAAGCCGTGCGGAGTGGCCACCGACGGCAGACCGCGCCACAACTCGTGCCCGGAGGCGTGCAGCGCGGCGTTCGCCGACACGTAGTCCGTCAGCCGCAGCTCGTCCACCCCGAAGCCCTCGGGCGGCTCCGCCACCTCCGCCGCCGCGCGCGCGTACGGGGAGAACACCGGGGACCCGGCCGCGTCCACCCGCACGCCCCGGCCGTACAGCGCGGCTCTCACGGGGTCGGGAAACCGCACGAGCTGGCCGGCGTAGGTCCCGTTCGGCGGCGCGGCAGGATGCTGCCCGAGCCGACCTGTCGTCATGCGGACTCCCTGGTGGATACGGCTGCCCCGAGGTGGGCACAGCTGTCCCGAACAGCCTAAGGCGTGGGCCCGCTTCTCCACCTTCGCGGCCTTCACCGCCTACCCTGCCACTCCGCGGCACACCTCTGGCACCGAAGCGGTACAAGGGCGGTACCGCGCCCGACTACGCAAAAGACCGAAGCTTTGGCACAGTCGGATCGGCTGTACCGCACCACGGGCCACTTCTCTCACACGGGTCGCCCACCGGTGCCGCGCGAACACCACACCGCGCCACCGCGCGCCACCGTCAGCCACACCGCACACACCGCAGTGCCGCACACACGCAGAGCCACACACCACGCAGCACCGGACAGAACCAGCACGGCCCGCACACCACTCTGTCCGCGGGCACCACAGGAGGCACCACTCCATGCACGTCGCCGAGCACCCCGGGGACCCCCGCATCAACTGGGGCAGGACCGACACCAGACCGGCCCCCACCCTGCGCCATCGCCGCGACGGAATCCTGCCCACCACCGCCTCCGCACTCACCACCGACGGCGAGACCCTCACCAGCACCGCGAGCCGGGCCGAACTCCCGCCCGCACACCACCCCCTGGTGCAGGAGTTCCTCGACGGGCTCGACCCCGCCGCCCGCCCCCGCCACACCGGCCGCTGCCCCGAGGCGTTGCTGCTCACCCGCTGTCTCACCACCGCCGAGGAAGCCCGCAGCGGACGCGCCGCCCGCAAGTCCCTCACCCTCGCCGAAGCCCGCCGCGCACTCAAGGGCGCCCAACTCACCACGCGCCACCTCCGCGAGGAGGGCGACCCGCTCCACGGCAGCTACGCTCCACCGTGCCGCTCCTGCGGCGCGCTCCTCGACCACTTCGGCGTACGCGCCGTCGACCCATCCACCGCGACATGACCACACGTTTCTCCGTCGCCGCCGACGCGGCACTGCGCGCCGCCGGCTGGCAGCCGGGCCGCCGCGACATGCGCCAGGCCGAGATCTGGGCCGACACCCTGCGTGCCCACACCTCCCCCGGAGGCCACCGGCACGCCCTCTTCCCCGCCGCCGTCGAGGCCTGGGCCGAGTTCGGCGGGCTCGTGCTCGCCCCCACCGCGCCCGGCCGCCAGATCGCGCCGACCGCCTTCGTCGTCGACCCGGCACACGGCCTCTACTGGGCCCGCACCCTCACCGAACTCGGCCGCGCCCTCGAGACCGAGATCGCGCCGCTCGGAGCGGAACGCGGCGACCACCCCGCCACCCACAGCACCGCGCTGCTGGCCATGGACGTCGACGGACGCGTCTACAGCCTCGACCACAGCGGCGACTACTACCTCGGCGCGGACATCGAGACCGCGCTCACCACCCTGGTGGACGGCGTACGCCCGGCCCGACTCACCCTCGCCGAAGCCCGCCGCGGCGGCGGAGAGAGCACGGCGGTTGCGCTGAAGGACCCCGAGAAGGCGTCGCGGAACGCGGCGACCACCCCGCCACCCACAGCACCGCGCTGCTGGCCATGGACGTCGACGGACGCGTCTACAGCCTCGACCACAGCGGCGACTACTACCTCGGCGCGGACATCGAGACCGCGCTCACCACCCTGGTGGACGGCGTACGCCGTCCACCAGGGTGGTGAGCGCGGTCTCGATGTCCGCGCCGAGGTAGTAGTCGCCGCTGTGGTCGAGGCTGTAGACGCGTCCGTCGACGTCCATGGCCAGCAGCGCGGTGCTGTGGGTGGCGGGGTGGTCGCCGCGTTCCGCTCCGAGCGGCGGCTTCCGGGTCTCCGCGGTGATCCCGGACGTGACGCGCGCGGGTACGAGCGCGTAGAGGGCCGGGCATTCGCGGGCGAGGCCGATATCCCGGTGGACGCGGGCATCGCGCTCGGCCTGGTGGTCGGAAGCACGCTGGTGCTGCGGCGGCGTTACCCGATCGCCGTGGTGCTGATCACGGTCGCGATCATCCCGGCCCAAATGGGATTTCTGCTCTCGCTGGTGGGCGACATGGGCAGGCAGGCGCTGACCAATGTCCACAAGCACGCGGGCGGTGCGCGTACGCGCACCGCCCGCGTGCTTGTGGACATTGGTCAGCGCCTGCCTGCCCATGTCGCCCACCAGCGAGAGCAGAAATCCCATTTGGGCCGGGATGATCGCGACCGTGATCAGCACCACGGCGATCGGGTAACGCCGCCGCAGCACCAGCGTGCTTCCGACCACCAGGCCGAGCGCGATGCCCGCGTCCACCGGGATATCGGCCTCGCCCGCGAATGCCCGGCCCTCTACGCGCTCGTACCCGCGCGCGTCACGTCCGGGATCACCGCGGAGACCCGGAAGCCGCCGCTCTCCGTCGAGGGCGAGGTGTGCGGTTTCGCGGCGGCCACGCTGACGCTGTCCACCGTGGTGCCGCCGGTCCTGCTCGGGATGCAGACCCCGCCCGGTCCGGCGCCCGCCCAGGTCCGGTGCTCGGTGGCCCGTACTCGCGCGCGCCCGGCCCTCTACGCGCTCGTACCCGCGCGCGTCACGTCCGGGATCACCGCGGAGACCCGGAAGCCGCCGCTCTCCGTCGGCCCCGAGACAAAACCACCGCCCAGCGCCGTCACTCTCTCCTTCATCCCCAACAGCCCGTTGCCGCCGCTCGGAAGCCCCGAGTCGGCGCCCGAGACCGGCGACTCGTTCTCCACCTGCACCGCCACCTCCGTCCCGCGGTACGCCAGCCGCACTCGCGTACGCGCACCGCCCGCGTGCTTGTGGACATTGGTCAGCGCCTCCTGCACCACCCGGAACGCGGTCTGCTCCACGACCGCCGCGAAACCGCACACCTCGCCCTCGACGGAGAGCTCCACCCGCATGCCCGCCGCCCGGGACTGCTCCACCAACTGCCCCAACTCCCCCAGCCTCGGGCCCGCCGCGGCTGCCTCGCGCTGGGCCGCCGCCGCGGCGTACTCCGCCACCTTCGCCAACGGCCGCTCCGCCGCCGCGGCCGGTGACGCCGCGGTGGCGCCGGCAGCCGGCAGCCCGTCCGCCGAACGCAGCACCCCGAGCATCGTGCGCAGCTCGGTCAGCGCCTGCCTGCCCATGTCGCCCACCAGCGCCGCGTTCCGCGACGCCTTCTCGGGGTCCTTCAGCGCAACCGCCTGGAGCGCCGCAGCGTGCACCACCATCAGACTCACCCGGTGGGCCACCACATCGTGCATCTCCCGTGCGATGCGCGCCCGTTCCTCGCCCCGCGCCCACTCGGCGCGTTCCTCCGCGCGCTCGGCGAGCAGCAGCAACTCGCGCTCCAGGCCGTCGGTTCGCTCCCGCAGCGCCTCGACCAGCCGCCTTCGCGCCCCGACGTACATCCCGAGCAGGACCGGCGGCACCACGGTGGACAGCGTCAGCGTGGCCGCCGCGAAGAAGACGAACCAGTCGCTCGACAGCTGCGGACCGACATCGCTGCGCAGGTCGAGGTAGACCACGATCAGGCCGCCGACGAGCTGCATCCCCGTCAACAGCGCGATGATCCGCCTCGGCACATCGGAGGCGGCCAGGGTGTAGAGGCCCACCAGCGAGAGCAGAAATCCCATTTGGGCCGGGATGATCGCGACCGTGATCAGCACCACGGCGATCGGGTAACGCCGCCGCAGCACCAGCGTGCTTCCGACCACCAGGCCGAGCGCGATGCCCGCGGCCACCGGGATATCGGCCTCGCCCGCGAATGCCCGGCCCTCGAAAGCGCACTCGACCATCGACAGCAGGGCGAGCGTGACATCCAGCGCGGCACTGCGCCGCCGGGCCCACCACAACAGGCCGGACGCACCCCCCGCGGCGCGGGTGCGGACCTCGTCCCCCGTCTCGCTCATACGGGTCAGCCTACGGCGGCGGGCAACCGGATTTCGCGCGGCCCGCACTGATGTGCGGAGGGGAAAATCTGTTCACTCTTCAACCTGAAGTGGAATTCGGTATTCCTCGCCCGTATCGGTGAAGCGAGCGGGTATTCGATTCTCGACAACGCTCTCCCGCGCCACTGTGGGGTCATGATTCCCCCACCTCGCACCCCCGGTGTGCACCCCGAAACCGACACAGGATCCGACCGTTCCGTGAGTGCGGAGGGGGAGCTCCGGGCCCGGGCCGTCGCTCTGCGCCGCGACGGGTTCAGCCGCCGGGAGATCCGCGCCCGACTCGGAGTCCCCGGCAACTCGACCCTCACCGCGCTGCTCGCCGGTGAGCAGCCTCCGGAGAGGAGTCGGCGCCCCAACGCCAAGGACGAGCTGCGCGCCCGCGCCCGCGAGCTCCGAGCGCAGGGCAGCACATACGACGAGATCACGGCCGAGCTGGGGGTCTTGAAAAGCTCCGTCTCGCTGTGGGTGCGCGATCTTCCCAAACCGCCGACGCCGCCGGAACGGCTGCGGAGGATGAGCGAGGCGCGTTGGGGCCCGCATCGCGCCGAGCGGGCGCGGGAGCGCGAGCGGGTCAGAGGTGAATCGGCCGCCGAAGTGGGGGTGTTGAGCGACCGCGAGCTGTTCCTGGTGGGCGTCGGCCTCTACTGGGCGGAAGGCGCGAAGAGCAAACCGCACCGACTTCAGGAGCAGGTTCAGTTCGTCAACAGTGACCCCGGCATGATCAGAGTGTTCCTCGCCTGGCTCGAGCTTCTGGGGGTGCAGCGTGAGCGACTTCAGCTGCGCCTCATGATCCATGAGACCGCGGACGTGCCGTCAGCGGAGCAGTACTGGGCTGAAGTGGTGGGGGTTGATGTGGCAGTCTTCTCCAAGACCACGCTCAAGAAGCACAACCCGAAGACTGTTCGCAAGAACAGCGGCGACGGTTATCGCGGTTGCTTGGTGGTGGGGGTGAGGCAGGGTGCCGACCTTTACCGCCGCATGGAGGGGTGGTGGTCCGGCGTAGTATCGGGCGTCGGGGAGCTGTCAGTTTGACCGAATGTCCGGATTGACGCCCTTTGCTATCCCCTGTGGTGTAATCGGCAACATCGCGGACTTTGAATCCGTTGTTCCAGGTTCGAGCCCTGGCAGGGGAGCACCGGAGAAGGGCCCATCCGTCGAGCGGTTGGGCCCTTCTGGCGTGCGCCCGTCGACCTGCCGCCGTGCCCGAGGCAACTGCCGATCCATCCCCCGCCCCTGACGTCCGCTCGTCTCATCTCCCCGTTCCTGTGCGGCAGTTCGGCGGTGGGAGTGCCGCGTGCGACCGGCTGACTCAGGGTGTCCGGGCGCCGCCCCCTTAGGGGAGGCCACCGGGGAGGTGTGGGGACGCTCTCGTCCTGGTGCACGACGAGCCGCGCGCCTGCTCTGCCTAACGTCGGAGATGGCTGCAACGGGGTGCGGCCACCACCGCACAGGTGGTGCTGGCCCCACCGCGAAGACGGTGTCTCTCCCCATGGTCCGGGCACCGCCACTGCGGAAGTCTCATAGCTGTCCGTTCAACGAACCGGGGGACGCATCGGTTCCCCTCCGGACTTCCCACGACCGGGGCCGCGCCGACACGGCGTGCCCGCGGAAGTCCGAGGCCGGAACCACCGGATGCCGGAGCGGACCTTCCGATCGACACACCTTCCGTTCAACCAAGGAGTCACCGTGACAACGGCTGTAGCGAATCCCCTGACCGGGGGCGGCGGAGAGAGCACGGCGGTTGCGGCGCGAGCCCGGCAGCTCGTGAAGGCGTACGGCTCGGGCGAGACCGGGGTGGTGGCGCTCGACCGGGTGGACGTCGACATCGCCCGCGGCGCCTTCACCGCCATCATGGGCCCGTCCGGCTCGGGCAAGTCGACCCTGATGCACTGCCTGGCCGGGCTCGACTCGGTGAGCTCCGGTCAGATCTGGGTCGGCGGTACGGAGATCACCTCGCTGAAGGACAAGAAGCTGACGCGTCTTCGGCGCGACCACATCGGCTTCATCTTCCAGGCGTTCAACCTGCTTCCCACTCTCACCGCGGCGGAGAACATCACGCTGCCGATGGACATCGCCGGCGTGAAGCCCGACCGGGCGTGGCTGGACCAGGTGGTGCAGACCGTCGGGCTGGGCGGACGGCTGCGCCACCGCCCCGCGCAGCTCTCCGGCGGCCAGCAGCAACGTGTCGCGGTGGCACGGGCGTTGGCCTCCCGGCCGGACATCATCTTCGGCGACGAGCCGACCGGGAATCTGGACTCGCGTGCCGGCGCCGAGGTGCTGGGCTTCCTGCGGCGTTCGGTCGACGAGCTGTCGCAGACGATCGTGATGGTGACGCACGACCCGGTCGCCGCCTCGTACGCGGACCGGGTGCTGTACCTGGCCGACGGCCGGATCGTGGACGAGATGTGGCGCCCGACGGCCGAGACCGTGCTGGACCGCATGAAGGCGTTCGACACCTTCGGGCGGGTGTCATGACCGTCCTGCGCACCTCGCTGCGGAACTTCTTCGCGCACAAGGGCCGCATGGTCCTCTCCGGCTTCGCGGTGGTCCTCTCGGTGGCCTTCGTCTGCGGGACGCTGGTGTTCACCGACACGATGAACACCACCTTTGACAAGCTCCTCGGCGACACCGCCGCCAATGTCACGGTCACTCCCGAACAGGAGGAGGGCGGCGAGCAGTCGGGTACGGGGGTCCCGGCAACCGTCCCCGCCTCCCTGGTGAAGGACCTGTCCGGGGTCCAGGGCGCGGAGAG
Organism: Streptomyces tardus; assembly: GCF_018101125.2. Taxonomy (GTDB): domain Bacteria; phylum Actinomycetota; class Actinomycetes; order Streptomycetales; family Streptomycetaceae; genus Streptomyces; species Streptomyces tardus. The sequence goes on from NZ_JAELVF020000001.1 coordinate 3,047,439, forward strand.
CGTCTTCGGCCTCGCCTCGACCATGGCGGTCACCGTGGTGGACGCCGACAACGAGAGCATCAGTCCGGACACCGGCGCCCCGACGGTCGCCTCCAACTGGACCGAGCTGGACAAGCGGTCGATGGCCGTCACCGAGGGGCACCCGCCGCGTGGGCCCACCGAGGTGATGGTGGACGCGGACACGGCGAAGAAGCACGGCATCGCCGTGGGCGACCGGCTGCGGACCATCGCAGCGCCGGGCGACTTCAGGTCGAAGGTCGTGGGCATCGCGAAGTTCGAGTCGACCAACCCCGGTGCGGCGGTGCTGTTCTACGACACCGCCACGGTGCAGCGTCAACTGCTCGGTGGTCAGGGGGTGTTCACCGGTGTCGCGGTGCTGTCGGCGGACGGGGTGACCGACGGGCTGCTGAAGAGGAACGTCTCCGAGGCGCTCGCGTCCGGCGAGGTCTACACCGTGCGCACGCAGGCGGAGACGGCCGAGGCGGAAAAGTCCGACCTGGGCTTTCTGGACGTGACGAAGTACGCGCTGCTGGGCTTCGCCGGGATCGCGGTGCTGGTGGGGATCTTCCTGATCGTCAACACCTTCTCGATGCTGGTGGCGCAGCGGACTCGTGAGCTGGGCCTGATGCGGGCGATCGGTTCGAGCCGTCGGCAGGTGAACCGCTCGGTGCTGATCGAGGCGCTGTTGCTGGGAGTCCTCGGTTCGGCGGTCGGTGTGGTTGCGGGTGTGGGGCTTGCGATCGGGCTGATGAAGCTGATGGGCATGGCCGGGATGAATCTCAGCACCGGTGATCTGACGGTCACCTGGGTGACGCCGGTGGTCGGTGTGGCTCTGGGCGTGTTGGTGACGCTGGTGTCGGCGTATCTGCCGGCACGGCGCGCGGGCCGTATCTCGCCGATGGCGGCGCTGCGGGACGTGGGGATGCCGATGGAGGCCCGGGCCAGCCGGCTGCGGGCGGGATTCGGCGGGTTGCTGACGGCCGCGGGTGCGGCGGGCCTCGTGGCGGCAGCCGCTTCGGGGGACGCCGGCGAGGGTTCGCTCTATCTGGCGCTCGGCATCTTCTTCTCGCTGGTCGGCTTCGTGCTGGTGGGGCCGCTGCTGGCTTCGCTGGTGGTGCGGGTGCTGAGCGTGGTGGTGCTGCGGGTGTGGGGGCCGGTGGGTCGTCTCGCGGAGCGGAACGCGCTGCGCAATCCGCGGCGCACGGGGGCGACCGGGGCGGCGCTGATGATCGGCCTGGCGCTGGTCGCGGCGCTGTCGGTGGTCGGTTCCTCGCTGGTGGCCTCGGCCACCGACGAGCTGGACCGCACGGTCGGTGCGGACTTCATCGTGGAGGGCCAGGGGTTCGGCGGGGCGACGTTCACTCCGGCGGCGACCGAGCGGCTGCGGGGCACCCCGCACCTGGAGCACGTGACCGAGTACCGGGCGCTGGATCCGGTGGAGATCACGCTTCCGGACGGCAGGAAGGTCGACCACGACGCCTCTGCGGTCTCTCCCAGCTACGCGGAGGACGTGCGGACGAAGATGGCCGACGGCGATATGGCGGAGGCGTTCGCCGAGGGCGGTGTGGCGGTGGACGAGCCGTTCGCCGACAAGCACGGGCTCTCGGTCGGCGACCGGATCACCGTCACGTATGCGGGGGCCGGCGAGGAGCTGACGGTTCGGGGCATCACCTCCGAGGAGGCGAATCTCGACTCCGGGGTGGCGTTCATGGGCATCTCGACGGCGGAGAGCTTCGTGCCGAAGGACCGGATGCCGCTGAACATGATGCTGCTGGCGAAGGCGAAGGACGGCGAGGCCGACGAGGCGTACGCGGCGCTGAAGGGGGCGATGAAGGAGTACCCGCAGTACACGGTGCGTGACCAGGCCGACTTCAAGGCGCTGCTCAAGGACCAGGTCGGGCAGCTGCTGAACATGGTCTACGGGCTGCTGGCGCTGGCGATCATCGTGGCGATCCTCGGCGTGGTGAACACCCTGGCGCTGTCGGTGGTGGAGCGGACGCGGGAGATCGGGCTGATGCGGGCGATCGGTCTCTCCCGGCGGCAGCTGCGGCGGATGATCCGGCTGGAGTCGGTGGTGATCGCGCTCTTCGGTGCGCTGCTGGGTATCGGACTGGGCATGGCGTGGGGAGTGGCGGCGCAGAAGCTGCTGGTGCTGGAGGGGCTCCAGGTGCTGGACGTGCCCTGGCCGACGATCGGGACGGTGTTCCTGGGGGCCGCGCTGGTGGGTCTGGTTGCCGCGCTGGTGCCGGCGTTCCGGGCCGGTCGGATGAATGTGCTGAACGCGATCGCGACGGACTGAGCCCGGCGCGAACCGGTCGGGGCTCCGCACCGGAGCCCGGCCCGGGCACCTCGGGGGAGGAGTACGCGCCCCGGCGCGTGACCGGCGGCGACCGCCCTTCGGCTCGTGCCGGGGGCGGTCGCGGTCGGCGTAGGCTGGAAGGCCCGGTTTTCACGAACCGGGCCTTCTCGCGTTCGCCAGTTCGCGGTCCAGCTACCAGCGGGGTTGTCCATGCGTTTGTCCGGTCTGCTAGACGCTGTCGTACGGGATGAGGCGCTGGCCGAGGCGGTACGGGCCGCCTCGGACGGCAACCGGCACCACGTCGACCTGGTCGGCCCGGCGGCGACGCGTCCGCTGGCGGTGGCGGCGCTGGCGCGGGACGCGGGACGTACGGTGCTGGCGGTGACGGCGACGACGCGGGAGTCGGAGGATCTGGCGGCGGCGCTGCGTTCGCTGCTGCCGGAGGAGTCGGTGGTGGAGTTCCCCTCGTGGGAGACGCTGCCGCACGAGCGCCTCTCGCCGCGCAGCGACACCGTCGGCAGGCGGCTGGCGGTGCTGCGCAGGCTGGCGCACCCGAGCCCGGACGATGCGGCGACCGGCCGGGTCTCGGTGGTGGTGGCGCCGGTGCGCTCGGTGCTCCAGCCGCAGGTCAAGGGGCTCGGTGAGCTTGTTCCGGTGGCTCTGCGCTCGGGGGGCGGTGCGGACCTCGGTGAGGTGGTGGACGGTCTCGCGGCGGCGGCGTACTCCCGGGTCGAACTGGTCGAGAAGCGGGGCGAGTTCGCGGTGCGCGGCGGGATCCTGGATGTCTTTCCGCCAACCGAGGAGCATCCGCTGCGGGTGGAGTTCTGGGGCGACGAGGTGGAGGAGATCCGCTACTTCAAGGTCGCCGACCAGCGTTCCCTGGAGGTGGCGGAGCACGGGTTGTGGGCGCCGCCCTGCCGTGAGCTGCTGCTGACGCAGGAGGTGCGGGCGCGGGCGGCCGAGCTGGCGGAGCGGCATCCGGAGCTGGGGGAGCTGCTCGGCAAGCTCGCCGAGGGCATCGCGGTCGAGGGGATGGAGTCGCTGGCCCCGGTACTGGTCGACGAGATGGAGCTGCTGCTCGACGTGCTGCCGCAGGGCAGCATGGCGGTGGTGTGCGATCCGGAGCGGGTGCGTACCCGGGCGGCCGATCTCGTCGCGACCAGCCAGGAGTTCCTGCAGGCGTCCTGGGCGGCGACGGCGGGCGGCGGCGACGCGCCGATCGATGTGGACGCCGCCTCGCTGTGGGGCATCGCGGACGTGCGGGAGCGGGCGCGTGAGCTGGGTGTGCTGTGGTGGACGGTGTCGCCGTTCGCCGCCGACGCGGAGGCCGAGCCGGAGGCGGACACGCTTGCGCCGCGATTGAAGGCCGCGGAGGCGTACCGGGGCGACACCGCGCGGGCGCTGGCGGACACCAAGGAGTGGCTGGCGCGCGGCTGGCGCTGTGTCTTCCTGACCGAGGGCCACGGTCCGGCGGCCCGTACCGCCGAGGTGCTCAGCGGCGAGGGGGTGCCGGCCAGGCTGGAGGCGGAGCTGGGGGAGATCGTGCCCTCGGTGGTGCATGTGGCCTGTGGCGCGCTCGAAACGGGTTTCGTGGCACCGGAGTTGGGGCTGATCGTCCTGACCGAGACGGATCTGACCGGGCAGAAGGCGGCGGGTCGCGAGGGTGCCCGGATGCCGGCGCGGCGCCGCAAGACGATCGATCCGCTCTCGCTGGTGCCGGGCGACTTCATCGTGCACGAGCAGCACGGCGTGGGCCGGTACGTCGAGATGGTGCAGCGCACGGTCCAGGGGGCGACGCGCGAGTACCTGTTGGTGGAGTACGCGCCGGCCAAGCGCGGCCAGCCGGGCGACCGGCTCTTTGTGCCGACCGACCAGTTGGAGCAGGTCACCAAGTACGTGGGCGGCGAGGCGCCGTCGCTGCACCGGCTGGGCGGCGCGGACTGGGCGAAGACGAAGGCCAGGGCGAAGAAGGCGGTCAAGGAGATCGCCGCGGATCTGATCAAGCTCTACTCGGCGCGGATGGCGGCGCCCGGCCACACCTTCGGCGCGGACACTCCGTGGCAGCGGGAGTTGGAGGACGCGTTCCCCTACATCGAGACCCCGGACCAGCTGACGACGATCGGCGAGGTCAAGGGCGATATGGAGAAGGCCGTCCCGATGGACCGGCTGATCTGCGGCGATGTGGGGTACGGCAAGACGGAGATCGCGGTCCGGGCCGCTTTCAAGGCCGTTCAGGACGGCAAGCAGGTCGCGGTGCTGGTGCCGACGACGCTGCTGGTGCAGCAGCACTTCGGCACCTTCAACGAGCGGTACGCGCAGTTCCCGGTGGTGGTGAAGGCGCTGTCGCGGTTCCAGTCGGACACGGAGGCGCAGGCGGTGCTGGACGGGCTGCGGGAGGGTTCGGTGGACGTGGTGATCGGCACCCACCGGCTGTTCTCCTCGTCGACCAAGTTCAAGGACCTGGGCCTGGTCATCGTCGACGAGGAGCAGCGGTTCGGCGTGGAGCACAAGGAGCAGCTGAAGAAGCTGCGTGCCAACGTGGACGTGCTGACGATGTCCGCGACGCCGATTCCGCGCACCCTGGAGATGGCTGTCACCGGTATTCGTGAGATGTCGACGATCACCACCCCGCCGGAGGAGCGGCATCCGGTGCTGACCTTCGTCGGCCCGTACGAGGAGAAGCAGATCGGCGCGGCGGTGCGTCGTGAACTCCTGCGCGAGGGCCAGGTGTTCTACATCCACAACCGGGTGGAGTCGATCGACCGGGCGGCCTCGCGGCTGCGTCAGATCGTCCCGGAGGCGCGGATCGCCACGGCGCACGGCCAGATGTCGGAGTCGGCTCTGGAGCAGGTGGTGGTGGACTTCTGGGAGAAGAAGTTCGACGTGCTGGTTTCCACGACGATCGTGGAGTCGGGTATCGACATCTCCAACGCCAACACCCTGATCGTCGAGCGCGGCGACAACTTCGGCCTCTCCCAGCTGCACCAGTTGCGCGGCCGGGTGGGGCGCGGCCGGGAGCGGGGTTACGCGTACTTCCTCTACCCGCCGGAGAAGCCGCTGACGGAGACGGCGCACGAGCGGCTGGCCACGATCGCGCAGCACACCGAGATGGGTGCGGGCATGTACGTGGCGATGAAGGACCTGGAGATCCGGGGTGCGGGCAATCTGCTCGGCGGCGAGCAGTCGGGCCATATCGCGGGGGTCGGTTTCGACCTGTACATCCGCATGGTCGGCGAGGCGGTGGCCGACTACCGGGCCGCGCTGGAGGACGGCGTGGAGGAGGCGCCGCCGCTGGAGGTGAAGATCGAGCTGCCGGTCGACGCGCACGTCCCGCACGACTACGCGCCCGGAGAGCGGCTGCGGCTCCAGGCGTACCGGGCGATCGCCTCGGCCAACTCCGAGGCGGACATCGCCGCGGTGCGGGAGGAACTCACCGACCGCTACGGCAAGTTGCCCGAGCCGGTGGAGAACCTGCTGCTGGTCGCGGGCTTGCGGATGCTGGCCCGTGCCTGCGGCGTCACCGACATCACCCTCCAGGGCGCGAACATCCGTTTCTCGCCGGTGGAGCTGCGCGAGAGCCAGGAGCTCAGGCTCAAGCGGGTGTACAAGGGTGCGCTGATCAAGCCGGACCGGCAGCAGGTGCTGGTGCCGCGGCCGAAGCCGGGCAACATCGGCGCCAAGCCGCTGGTCGGTCGTGAACTCCTCGCCTGGGTGGGGGAGTTCCTGACGACGATCGTGGGTTCGTAGCGGTACGCGGTACGCGGTACGTGGTACGCGGTACGGCGGTACTGGGCGCGGCGCTGTGCGCTTCGGGAGCGGGTCGGGGCGGGCCGGCGTGCCGGTCGGGAGTCCTGAGCGCGGTCATGACAGCTGAAATCAGCCTGTAAAGCGATGTGTTCCGGACGTGTCCACCTCGTGGAGTTGTGAGTGACACACGTCACTTCTCGAGCGTATGGGTCGTTTGTCGATGATCGTCCCCGCGTCGTCCGCGTGGCGCTGGCGTGGTGATTTGTCGAATGCGGACTTTTGGCGCGCCGACCGGTCGTTTCCATTCCGCTACGGGATTGCACTGCGGTACGCGTGAGTAACCGTCAGGCGGAGCGGCATCGCCCTTGACGACCATGGAATGGCGGATAGGCTCATTTCCACGATCTGGCGCACTCCAATGGCTGCGCCGCGCACGGGGGATGATCTTCATGAGGGAATTCATAGGCGCATCCATTGCGCCGTTCAATCGCTTACGTCGCAGGTGTGTCGATGCCGGGCCGGGCCGGCCCGTGTCGCTCCGCTGACGGATCCGACGGCTGCTCATTCCGAGCGTGTTCCACGCTTGGCGCGCCCGCGCCCGCCCGGACGCCTTCCGATGCGCCCACGGCAACCGGACGTGCCCTGCTCCGCAACGAACCGTCACCGCTCCTGTCGCGCGCCCCGGCGCGCCGGGGCCGCCGCCTTCGGGGACAGCGCCATGCCGCAACGCATTGTTTTCGCGCCGGAGACATTCAATCTGGCGGAAACAACCAGGGCTATCGAGGTTGCACGCCATCTGACCGCGAAGCCGGGTTGTGAAGTTGAATTCCTCGGTTATTCCGAGGAGTTCGCCGGTCTGATTCGAGAGGCCGGATTCCGATTTCGCCCCCTCTCCCCGCGGCTGAGCCGCGAGGAGGCCCGACAGCTCATCCGGGTCGATCAGGGCAAGGGGGTGCGCCATCCGTTCACCGAGGACGTGGTGCGCCGCAGGGTTCGCGCGGAGATTGCCGCCTACGAGGAGTTCGGCGCCGAGGCGGTGGTGATCGGGGCGACCATGAGCGCCTTCGTCTCCGCCAGGGCGTACGGGATCCCACTGGTCTTCCCCAAGCCGTACGCCTACTCCCTGCCGCATCTGCGGCAGCTGCGGGAGGTGCCGCTGCTGGCCGGTCGAGGGCCGGTGCGACGCGGGGTCAACCGCGGTGCGGCGGGGCTGGTCAGAGCGGTGGCGCCACGGGTGATGTGGAAGCCCCGGGCGTTCCGCACCGTGCCGAAGGAGTTCGGCGTCGCCCTGCCGGGGCCGACGCTCGCCGCTCTGGAGGCGGACCACAACCTGCTCACCGAGATCGGGGCGGTCATGGACACGGACGTCGCGCGGAGTCTTCCGGCCAATCACCGGTTGATCGGCCCGATCTTCGCGAGACTGCCGGGTGCGGTGCCCGAGCGCGTTCTCGAACTCGCCGCGGGGAAGCGGCCGTTGGTCTATCTGGCGCTGGGCAGCTCGGGGAACAGAGCGCTGCTGATGCGGCTGTTGCGGGCACTGGAGCGGCTTCCGGTCGAGGTGGTCGCCCCGGTGCGCGGCTATCTCGGTCCGGCCGACCTCGCCCGCGTACCGCGCAACGTCCACCTCACCGAGCTGCTTCCGGCGCACCGGCTGGGCCCGTACATCGACGCCTCGATCCTGCACGGCGGCCAGGGGTCCGTGCAGACCGCGTGCCTGGGAGGGAAGCCGTTCGTCGGGCTGCCCCTGCAGTTGGAGCAGCGGTTCAACGTCGAGGCCTGTGCGCGCTACGGGAACGCCGTACGCCTCTCGCCCTCGACGGTGACGCAAGCGGGGCTGGCCCGTGCGCTCAGCCGCTGTCTGCACTCCGAGCCGATGCGCGGGCGCGCACGTGAACTCGCCGCCGTCGCGGCCCGGGAGGACGGCGCGGTCAACGCCGCGCGCTTCCTCCGAGAGCTGCTTCCCGTGAGGTGAGGCCGGGCCTCCCGGCGCTCCTCTCCACCCGCTTCCACCCGCGTACATCGCTTTCGTCCAGCGAGCCGTCCGCAGAGCCGGCCCGCACTGTCCCTGCGCCTGCCTGCCCGGATGCCCCGGTGTGGCTTCCGCCCACCCACTGTGTGTCACACACGGCGATTCGCTCGTCACCCAATGCGTCAAGGCTGTTCGGTGCCCGCCTCACCGCATGGGCGCCACCGTTCCGCACCGCCACAGACACCGCCATCGCCATCGCACACGAAGGAGAACCATGTCCGACATCGAGCACGACCTGCTGCAGGGCATCGCGCAGATAGGCATGTTCCAGCCCGAGGAGATCCACGGGCCCGACCTCCTCATCAGGGACCTCGGCTTCGATTCCCTGATGGTGATGGACCTGATCTCCAGCATGACGAAGAAGTACCCGCTGCTCGGAGACCTCAGCGCCGACCACGAACTGTTCCGCGACGACGTCGCCGTGGACGCCCTGCGCGGCGCGCTCCGGCAGTTGACCGGTACGCCGGTCGCCGCCGTGCCCCGGCAGCGGGCCGGTATCGAGCGGATGGAGTCGGTGACGGCGTTCAACGCCTTCCTGGACGCCTCGCCGCACCTTCCGTACTTCATCCCGCACGACGGGGTGGCCGGCGCGCACGTCTCCGTCGGCGGGCGGGAGCTGGTCAACTTCGCCAGCTACAACTACCTGGACTCCAACGGCGCCCCGCAGATCACCGACGCCGTGCGCGCCGCGGTGGAGACCTACGGCAGTTCGGTCTCCGCGAGCCGGATCATCGGTGGCGAGATCCCGCTCCACCGCGAACTGGAGCGGGAGATCGCCGACTTCATCGGGGTCGACGACGCGGTGCTCCAGGTCGGCGGCCACAGCACCAACGTCAACGTGCTGGGTCACCTCTTCGGGGAGAACGACCTGATCCTGCACGATTCGCTCGCCCACAACAGCATCATCCAGGGCGCACTGCTCTCGGACGCCAAGCGCCGCCCCTTCCACCACAACGACATGGGCCATCTGGCGCGCGAACTGAAGCGGCTGCGCCCGCGGTTCCGCAACATCGTGGTCGTCGTCGAGGGCGTCTACAGCATGGACGGCAACATCTGCGACCTGCCGGAACTGGTGAAGCTCAAGGAGGAGCACGACGTCTTCCTGATGGTCGACGAGGCGCACTCCTTCGGCACGATGGGAGCCTCCGGGCGCGGCATCTGCTCGCACTTCGGCATCTCCCCGGAGCGTGTCGACATCCTGATGGGGACGCTCAGCAAATCGTTCAACAGCTGCGGCGGCTACCTCGCCGGCAACCGCGACTTCGTGCGCTATCTGCGCTACAACCTGCCCGGCTTCGTGTTCAGCGTGGGGATGACGCCCGCCAACACCGCGGCGGCCCTGGAATCCCTGCGGATGAGCGCGCACAACCCGCAGTGGCAGGACGAACTCCACTCCTCGGCGGCCCGGTTGCTCGAAGGCGTACGGGCGCTGGGCTTCGACACCGGGCTGAGCGACGGCACCCCGATCGTCCCCCTGATCACCGGCGACACCGCGCGTGCGGTGGAGCTGTCGAAGGAGCTGGACGCCGCCGGGGTCTTCGTCGCGCCGATCACCTACCCCGCGGTGGCCGAGTCGGAGGCGCGGCTGCGCTTCTTCGTCTCCCGCGGCCACTCGCCCGCCGACATCGACCACACCCTGTCCGCCCTCGCCACCCTCCGAGAGAAGCAGCCCGCCGCATGAAGATCACCGCACTGGAGGCCGCCCGGCACCGGCTCGCCGCCCGTCCTCCGCACCGTCCGATCGCTTCCCTGCTGACCCGCGCCGCGCACCTGGCGGGAGAGCGCAGCAGCCCGCTGTTCCAACTGGTGGTCCTGCACCGTCTGAAGGGCTTCCTGCGCCACATCGTGGTCTCGGTGATCCGCCGCGAGTTCCCCGACGGGGATCTCACGCCGCGAACCGGGATGTCCGAGGAGATCCACCACGATCTGCTGGCGCTCGCCGAGAACCTGGGGGTGGTGCGTCTCCAGCAGCGCGCGCCCCGGGCACGGCTGCGCCCCGACTACGCGGCCGTGGTGCGGTCCGAGGACCCCGCCGCACAGGACACGCCCGCCTGGCGGCGCGACCGCGCCGACTATCAGCGGATACGCGAACTGGTCGCGCGCGGCGGGGTGTTGGAGGAGGACCGGGGTGAGGACACACCGCCCCATCTGCGCCGCGACGATGTGCACTACCTGATGGTGCTGTGCCGCTACATCCTCGAACTGGAGGAGATGAGCCTCTACGAGCAGGTCAAACCCTCCTTCGACACGGTCTTCTACTCCGACCTCGGCGAACTGGCGTACCGGCTCTACACCTCCGGCTCCTACCGGAAGCTCTGCCGCCGGCTGCAGCCCGCCTCGTTCCTGGACATCGGCTGCGGCGAGGGCCGGCATCTGGAGCCGCCGGCGCAGCTGCGCCCCGCGCCCCGGGTGGTCGGGGTGGAACTGGACCCGAAGGTGGCGGAGTCGGCCAGGGAACGGCTGGCCGGCCGGGTGGACGCGGAGGTCGTCTCCACCGACCTCTTCGAATGGCGCACCGAGGAACGCTTCGACATGATCCTCAGCAGCTACATGCTGTTCTATCTGGACCGCTCGCGGCATGTGGAGTTCTACTCCCGGGTGCGCGAACTGCTGGCACCCGGCGGCACCTACGTGGTGGGCCAGTACTTTCCCGACTTCCAGGAGTACCAGCGCGCGCTGATCGACCGCTACTCGCCGGCTCCGCGCATCCAGCGCTGGGCCTCGGAAACCGGGAACTCGCTGCTGCTGGCGGAGGTGCTGCTCAACCGCACGCTGGTGCACTTCCGTTCGGTCGTCTACTGGGACGCCTTCCGGGACGATCTGGCCGCCGCCGGACTCGCGGTCCGTGAGGTGCTGCCGGCCGACAGCCTCTACTACTCCCACTACGTGCTGATCGGCCGCGCCGACGATGAGCGTTGAGCCCTCGGCGCCGGCCGGTTCCCGCCGGCCGGCGCTGCACGCCGAAGCCCTGCGCAAGACCTTCTTCGCCGGGACTCCGAGGGAGTTCGCGGTGCTGCGCGGGGTCTCGCTCACCGTCGAACGAGGCCGGATCTGCACGATCCTGGGCCCTTCCGGATCGGGCAAGACCACCCTGCTGCGGTGCCTGTCGGGTCTGGAACCCGTCGACTCGGGCACGGTGGAGGTCGGCGGCACGAAGGTGCACGCGCTGTCCCCGCGCCAAACCCAGCGGTTCCGCCGGGAGGACACCGCCTTCGTCTTCCAGGAGTACAACCTCATCAGCGATCTGACGCTGCGGGAGAACGTCGAGCTGGACCGGCCCATGGCGCCCCGCCCGGCCGAACTTGCCGCCCGCTGGCGACTGGAGCACGTGCTGGACCACTTCCCCGACCAGTGCTCGGGAGGCCAGCAGCAGAAGGCGGCGATCCTGCGCGCGCTCAACCGGGACGTCGACGTGCTCTTCTGCGACGAGCCGACCGGCGCCCTCGACGGGACCTCGGCCGGCGAAGTGCTCTGTGTGCTCCAGGAGGTGAGCGCGAACGGTGTCACCGTCGTCATGATCACGCACAACGAGATGGTCACCGAGATCTCCGACCGGGTGGTGCGGCTGCACGACGGCGAGGTCGTCTCGGACACCGTGGTCCCCGATCCGCGTCCGGCGGGGGAGCTGGAGTGGTGAGCGACCGGCTGGACACGCTGCTCACCCGCCGCGCCCGCCGCCGGCTGCGGCGCAACCGGACGGATCTGGCGGTGCTGCTGGGCGTCGTCGCACTGGGGCTCTCGCTCGGCCTCACCTTCCTGGTGGCGGCCACCTCCTCCCTGCGCGGCATGGACGACTTCGCCGCCTCGCACCACCGGGAGGCGGGCCATTTCGAGCCCGCGTCCGGGAAGGACGTACCGCCCGAGGGCACCCCGGGCTACGAGACGACCCGGACGGCGGACGTCACCGGGCCGGGCTCCTCGGTGCTGCGGCTGGGGCAGCCCAGGGAGCGCATCAACCGCCATCAGATCGTCTCCGGCCGTGAACTGCGCGCCGCCGACGAGTTGTTGCTCAACCGGCGCTACGCCCAGGCGCACGGCATCGCGCTCGGCGACCGGATCACCGCCGGCGAGCGCCGACTGACCGTGGTGGGCTACGCGGCGGCCCCGGACCTCATCGCGGTCAAGAACAGCGAGATCGTCCTCCAGCCGAACCACGAACGCTTCGGGGTCGGTTTCGTCACCGCCGAGACCTTCGCCCACTGGCGGGAGGCGGCCCGCACCACCGTGTTCTGGGACGCCTCCGTCGACGTCGCGCGGATGAGCGGGACGTACGAGGCCGCGACCGTGCGCGACGTGCAGAACAACTCCCGGGTGCAGCAGGCGATCGGCGACTCGCAGGGGCCGCGCGATCTCGCGCTGCTCATCCTGGGGATCTTCCTCGTGATCATCTTCGCGCTGCTCGCCGTCCACCACTTCGAGAACCGCAAACGGGAGGCGGCCGACCTGGAGGCGTTCGACCTGCTCGGACACCGGCGGCGCGCCATGGCCAGACATCTGCGGGACCCACTGGCGCCGCTGCTGGTCGGCTGGACGGTGGCCTCGGCCGTGGCGCTGGCGGCTGCCGGACCGGCCATGGACATCAACGCCAAGCTCTACGACTACCCGCGGATGTCCGTGGACCTCGGAACGTGGGCACTGGCGTCGCTCGCGATCGGGCTGCTGCTCGCGCTGCTCAACTGGGCCGCGTACCGCATGTTCTACCCCGGGCGTCCCGCCAGGACGGTCCGCCGTCGACGGCTGCCGCTGGCGCGACTGCGGTGGCTGCCCGACGCCGGCTACCGGTTGCGGCTGGTGCGCGGGCTGCGCAACCCGCGCGAGCCGGTCGCGACCGTCGTGCTGCTGCTGGTGGTGGCGTTCCTGGTCAACTTCTCGCTCTCGCTGCGGGTTTCGGTCGACTCCTACCTGGAGGCGTTGGAGGACCAGACGCCGTTCAGCCACATGTACGTGCTGCCAGACGGTTCCGGCAGCGAAGGGCCGGCCCGCGGCACCGACGAGGCCGGTCGGCTCAGCACCCTCTACCACGCCTCGGGCACCGCCCAGAGCGTCTTCGAAGTGCCGCCGCGCTCACGGTACTTCGGCAGCACCACCGGCCCCGTGGTGACCAGCGCGTTCCGGGAGAAGTACGGGATCGGCACCGGGGACCTGCTGACCCTGCGCTCGCTGGACGGAACCCGCGTCCACCCGCTGCGGATCACCGGCGTCACCGACGAGACGACCTCCTCCTACGTCTATCTGCCCGCGGGCGGGCTGGCAGCGGCGGCCGAAGGAGGCGGCAGCGGCGGCACGGAGTCCGGGGTGCCGGTGCTGTTCACCGGCTCCGCCCACCCGCAGCTGGAGGGGCGCACGCAGTCGGTCGCCAAGGAGGAGATCGTCTCCTCGGGGCGCAGCATCGTGGAGATCATCAACCTGCAGATCGGGCTGCTGATCGGGCTCGCCTGCCTGCTGCTGGTCCTGATGCTGCTCGCGCTCTACCGGTTCGTGCTCGGTACCCAGCAGGAGTTCCTGCGGGTCATGCGGCTCAACGGCCACGGGCCGCGCGTCCTGGTGCGCGCCCTTTTCGGCTTCACCGCCCCGGCCGCGGTGCTCGCGGTGGTGCTCTCGCAGCTCCTCGCAGTGCGGGTGGTCCGGTGGTTCTTCGACGGGATCATGTACGACTTCAGCGCGTATGTCCCGGTTGCCTCCGGGCTCGGAGTGCCACTCCTCACCGGTGCGCTCCTGGCCCTGCTCATGTCCGTCTTCCTTCTTCACGCCCACAAGAAAATGAGGAGCCCATCATGATGCCGACCAATCAGCGCCGGGTCGTCGTGACCGGAACGGGCGTGGTCAGCCCCATCGGCCACGGCACCGAGGAGTTCTGGCAGTCGCTGTCCAAGGGCAGTACGAACTTCGTGCCCAGCGGAGTGGAGGGCATCCCGCTGGTGTCCCGGGTGCCCGACGGCTGGGACGAGGGGATCTCGCCCAAACGCCGCCGGGCGTCCGACCGTTGCACTCTGCTCGCACTGACCGCCGCCGGCGAGGCCCTGGGCCGTTCCGGACTGCTGGAGGACCCCGACAAGGCCCTGCACACAGGGGTCTACTTCGGCTCCTCCATCGGCGGGATAGGCACCATCAAGCAGGAGTTCGCCCGCGGCGCGACCGAGGGCACCCGCTCGGTGCACGCCCTGCTGGTGGTCAAGGGCCTGATGAACATGATCGCCTCCGCGATCGGCATCGAGTACGGGCTGCGCGGCGAGTCCCTGGTGACCGCCGCGGCCTGCGCCTCCGGCACGGTCGCCATCGGCGAGGCGTACCGGGCGGTCGCCTCCGGGCGGCTGCCGCGCGCGGTGGCCGGCGGCGCCGAGGCGTGCGTGCTCGACCATGTGATGGAGCCCTTCCGGAAGTTGGGCGCCCTGAACAGCAGCAGCGACCCGGAGGGCGCCTCCATACCCTTCTCCCGGCACCGCAGCGGTTTTGTGATGGCCGAGGGCGCGGGAGCGGTCGTTCTGGAGGACCTGGAGTCCGCACGCGAACGCGGGGCGCCGATCCTCGGGGAGATCGTCGGCTATGCCGCCTCCTCCGACGCCGCCGGGCTCATCACCCCCGACGCGGCGGGCGTACGGCGCGCGGTGGAAGGCGTCTTCTCCGACGACCACCGGCCCGAGGACGTCGTGTACATCAACGCCCACGGCACCTCGACCACCCTCAACGAGCGGGTCGAGTCGGAGGTCTACTCGGCCGTCTTCCCGCACCGGCCCGCGGTGTCCTCGACCAAGTCCTACTACGGCCACCCGCTCGGCGCGGCCGGTGCCTTCGAGGTGATCGTCTGTCTGGAGAGCGCCCGCGCCGGCGTGGCGCTGCCCACCCTGAACGTCAGCGGGGCGGACATCGACCGGGACGAGATCGACCTCAACCTGGTGCTGGACGAACCGGCGCCGCTCACCGACGGCCTCCTGCTCTCCAGCTCGTTCGCCTTCGGCGGCCAGAACGGAGTGCTGCTGATGCGCGGCGGCATCTGAGCCCGCCGCCGAGGCGAGTGCGGGTGCGTGCGGACGACGGGGCGCGGGCGGGTGTTGCGGTCCGTCGGATTGCGGCCCGGCGGTCAGAGGTTGGAGTCCAGGGGTGGGGCGTCGCAGCGGGAGGTCGCGGCGCCGCCGCTCGCCCCGCTGTCGGCCGGGCGGCGGTCCAGACCGAGCGTGTACGCCGTCATCGACAGCGAGCCGGCTGCGTAGCCGTCGACCAGCACGTCCAGCGGCTCGCTGTCGGCGAGGCCGGCGAGGTAGAGCAGCGGGAGGTAGTGGTCCGGGGTGGGGACGGCGAGGTCGAAGTCGCGGTGGCCGTCGAGCGCGGCGACCCCGGTCGGGTCGGATTCCAGGATTTCCCGCGCGCTCTCGTTGAAGCGGCGTGCCCAGTCGAACCCCGCGTCGGGGCGGTCGAAGTCGACGGCCCGCAGATTGTGCACGATGTTCCCGCTGCCGATGATCAGGACGCCCTGGTCGCGCAGCGGCGCGAGTCTGCGGCCGAGGTCGAGATGGTGGTCGAAGTCCTTGAAGGCGTTGAGCGACAGCTGGAGCACCGGGATCGAGGCGTCCGGGAAGGCGTGCAGCAGCACCGACCAGGTGCCGTGGTCGATGCCCCAGCTGTCCACGTCGTGGCCGACCCAGGTGGGCTTGACGACGTCCGAGACCATCTGCGCGATCTCGGGGTCGCCGGGGGCGTCGTACCGCACGTCGAAGAGCTCCTGCGGAAAGCCGTAGAAGTCGTGGATGGTACGGGGCTGGGGCATCGCGGTGACCGCGGTCGCGCCGGTGTACCAGTGCGCGGAGACGACGAGGATCGCGCGCGGGCGGGGCACCGAGCGCCCGAACTCCCGCCACGCCTCGGTGTACCGGTTGCGCTCCAACGCGTTCATCGGGCTGCCGTGCCCGAGGAAGGCGGCGGGCATCCTCGTCGTCACACTCATGGGACTTCCTCTCGACCTCTCGGCTCTCGACCCGACGGCTCCGGACCTCCGGGGACCCGGCCCGCCGGCCTCGTCGCCGGTCCTGCCTGTGCGAACCGGCGCGCACCGGTGGTTGTTCCCGGCCGGCGGCGGGTTTCGTCGGCGGAGCTGTGGGTGGCGGTGTCGGGGGCAGCGTACGGGCGGTGTGGCCGCGGGGCGGGGGAGCGTGTCGAGACGCACGGCGCCGGGCGCGTCGGCGCCGGTGTGCCGTGCAGGCGGCGGGAACGGCGGCGCGCGCTCCCTCGTTGAGAGCGTGACCATCGCAACTCCCGTATGCACGGGGCCCGTTGGACGCTGCGTGCCCATCCGGCCCCGCTCGTCACCCCCGACCAGCGAGGCGGCATGTCCCCCACGAAACCCACCGATCCCACCGGCGTCACAGAGTCCACAGGCCCCACAGGGTCCGCAGGGTCCACCGAACCCACGGACCCCACCGTCCTTCCCGCGCCCGAGGTGCTGCGGGCGCGCCAGAAGCTGGTGCTCGACCACTTCCGCGACGAGGTCGACCAGGACTGGGACGCGACCCTGGCGACCTTCCCGCACCCGCACTACGAGGTCGTCGCCACCATGACCGTCCACGACGGCGACAGCGCGGTGCGCGACTACTACCGGGCGACCCGGGTCGCCTTCCCCGACCAGCACCACGAGCTGATCGATCTGCGGCACAGCCACGACGCGGTGGTCGCGGAGTTCTGGCTGATCGGCACCCACCGTGGCCCGTTCGGCTCGCTCCCGCCGACCGGTTCACGCTTTCGAGTACGGATGACGGCGTACTTCGTCTTCGACACCGACGAGCGGCTGGTCAGCGAGCGCATCTACTTCGACTCGCTCACCCTCCTGAAGCAGCTGCTCGGCGGTGTCGACCGCAGAAAGCCGGGCAACTGGCCGCTGCTGCTCCGCTTCGCCCGCGGCGCGCTGCGCATGTCCGGCGAGGCGCCCGACCCCCGCCTTCTCGACACCACCGAGCCCGCCCACCTGCGCACGATCTGATCCGCGGTCCGGGCCGGGGCGTGCCGGACCGGATGCGGTGGTCGTCAGGCGAGATGCTTTTCGAACCAGTGGTGGGCGTAGGGCTCGTCGTTGAAGGCGGGGACCTCGGTGTAGCCGCTGGTGCGGTAGAGGCGAGTGGCCGCTTCGAGTGCCCGGTTGGTGTCCAGCCGTACGACCTTGCGGCCCAAGTCGTTGGCGCGGGACTCCAGTTGGGACAGGAGGCGACGGGCGAGACCGAGGCCGCGGGCCTGCGGGCTGATCCAGAGGCGTTTGATCTCGGCCGGGGCGTCGGCGGGCAGCTTGAGTCCGCCGCAGCCCACCGGTTCGCCGTGCAGCCGTGCGAGGAGGAACAGCCCGCGCGGGGCGCGGAGTTCGCCCGGGTCGGGCAGCAGGGTCCGGTCGGGGTCGAAGCCGCTGTCGAAGAGCTGCCCGAGTTCGGCGGTGTAGGAGCGCAGGCAGTGCACGGCGTCGGGGTGGTCGGGGTCGAGGGTCTCCACCGAGACGACGGAGGCGGTGAGCAGCCGTTCGACCTCGGCCATGGCGGCGGTGAGTCGGGTGCGCTGGGCGGGGTCGAGGGGGTGGAGCAGCGAGCCGGCGAGGTCCTGGCTGCGCGCGTCGAGCTGGGCGCGTTCCGTGCGGCCGGCGTCGGTCAGCCTCACGGTCCGTACGCGCCGGTCGCGCGGGTGGGGTTCGACCGCGACGAGGCCGTCGGCCTCCAGAGCGCGCAGCAGCCGGCTGATGTAGCCGGAATGTCGGGCCCGTACGCTGCGGACGTCGTGGGTTTCCGTGTCGCCGATCTCCCAGAGCAGCCGCGCCTGGCCGTAGGGGCGGGCGCCGCCCAGGTACTGGTCGTGCAGCACTCCGACGTGCTCGGCGACGGTCCGGTTGAACCGCCGCACCTGCTCGACCTGCTGCCCGGGTGTCCGCCGCTCGGTGTCCATTCTCTGACTCTAGTCAGGCAATAAGTGGTGCCGCAAAGAGGGCGGGGCCTGCGCGATCCGCTCGCTGCCCGCGCTGCTCGCGCGTTCTGCCCGGTCACCGGTGTGCGTCGAGGCTGCAGGGCCCCAACTGGACGATGTGCAGGCCCGGTTGCGTGTACGGCGTGCCCGGGTCGTGAGGCCCGGCACGATACCGGTACGTACCCGTTGACGGTGGCAGGGCGGGGTGTGAGCATGCGAACCCCTGAGAGCGCTCCCACCCCCACACCTCCGGAGCAGCCCGTGATCTCCCGCCGCGCACTGCTGGCCACCACCGCCGCACTCCCGACGCTGCTGCTGCCACCGGCTGCCCGCGCCGCCGCCGGGCCCGCGCCCGGCGCGGCACGCGGCGCCCCGGCCGCACCCGAGACCTGCGAACTCGCCCTCGCCAACGACTCCTCCGCCGGCGAGCTGCGCGCCTACGTCGCCGGTCTCGAACTCGGCACCGACCGTTGGATGCTGCTCCGCGAGGACGGCAGCACCTACTACCCGGAGTCGCCCGACGGACGCACTCCGCTGCCCGTCGACTGCTCCATCGCGATGCCCGCCGCCGGCGAGGAGCCCCGTGTGCTCACGCTGCCGCGGATGCACCGCGCCCGCGTCTACGTCGTGCGCGACGCCCGCCTGGAGCTGCTGGTCGACCCCGGGCCGGTACTGCTGGACGTACCGATCCACGACCCGAACGATCCGAACCACCGACTCGACTGGTTCTGGGCCGAGTTCACTTTCAACGAGCAGATGCTCTACGCCAACCTCAGCTACGTCGACATGGTGCCCCGGCTCCCGCTCGGCCTCACCCTGGAGGGCACCGGCACCCACACCGTCGCCGCCCCCGAACCGGGTGCGCCCGGACGCATCACCGACGGTCTGCGCACCCAGGCGGAGAAGGACGGCCGGCCCTGGCCCGACCTCTCGGTGCCCCACCCGGACGGCGACGGGGTGCGGCGCGTCATCGCCCCGCACATCCACCAGATACGCCACGACCACCTCCCGCCCGAGGAGATGCCCTTCGGCGACTACTACGACGACTATGCGCAGGAGGTCTGGGCCAAGTACCGGCAGGAGCCGCTGCGGGTCGACCTCCAGGGCGGACGCGGTGTGCTGGAGGGTCGCGTCGAGGGTGACACCCTGGTCTTCCCCGAGAGCGGCGACCGCTTCGAACTCCCCGTCTCCCGCGATGTGTTCAGCTGCGACCGCGGTCCGTTCACCCAGCGTCCGGACGACACCGAGGTGCGGCGCGGGCTGATGGCACGCGTCTCGGCGGCCTTCAACCGCAGCACGGTCCTCTCCCACGCGGACCAGCCCAGCGGGCCCACCGCCGAGGACTTCTACCTCGCCGAGACCACCAACCACTGGGCTCGGCTGGTGCACGAGCACACCCCCATCGGCTACGCCTTCCCCAGCGACGACGTCATGGGCGACGGCCAACCCGACGTCTCCGGCGCCGCCGCCGACCCGGAGCCCCGCCGCTTCACCGTCACCGCCCGCTGACCGCACGGGCCGGGAGCGCGATGCTCCCGCACCGCTCACCCCACGCCGGCGCCTCGCGCGTATCGCGGCCCGTGCTCCCGTGTCGCGATCCGCGAGCCGCGCGACCGGCGCCGCCGAACCCGTACCGCGGCCCGGGCGGCTCGCCCCATCGGGCGCCGCCCGCTCGTCGCACTCTTTCGACCCGAAAGGGGCACTGCCCTGAACACCGCCCGAAAGCACAGGAGTTCACGTTCCCGGCGTGGACCGGTACGACTGGTCCTCACCTTCCTCTGCGCGCTGCTCGCCGCGTCCGTCCTCGTTCCCTCGGCGGGCGCCGGTTCCGCGCCCGCCGCCGCGGACGGCAAGGGCGTCAGCGCGCGCCCCGCGCCCGGCGCGGACCAGGCGCTGGCCGATGTCAACGCCTCCTGGTACTACAACTGGGCCTCCGGCCCCGACCTGGCCACCCCGGACGGCACCGAGTTCGTGCCGATGATCTGGGGCCGGGACTCGGTCACCGACGAGGAACTCGACCGTGCCGCCCGCGAGGGCAGTCAGCTCCTCGGCTTCAACGAGCCGGACCTCGGCGAGCAGTCCGCGATGAGCGTGGAGGAGGCCCTCGACCTCTGGCCGCGACTGGAGTCCACCGGTCTGCGCCTGGGCGCACCCGCCGTCGCGCACAGCGGCGACGTCGCCGGCGGCTGGTTGGACCGCTTCATGCGCGGAGCCGAGGAGCGCGGTCTGCGCGTCGACTTCATCCCGGTCCACTGGTACGGCGCCGACTTCGGCCCGAACGCCACCGACCACCTGCGCTCCTACCTCGACGCGGTCGCCGAGCGCTACGGCAAGCCGGTCTGGCTCACCGAGTACGCGCTGATCGACTTCACCGGTTCGCAGCCGCGCTACCCCAGCGAGCAGGAGCAGACCGCCTTCGTCCGCTCCTCCACCGAGATGCTCAACTCGCTGCCGCACCTGGAGCGTTACGCCTGGTTCACCCTCTCCACCGACACCTACCAAACCGGTCTCTACAACGGCGCCAACGCCAACTCCAGCGGTGCCGCCTACCGCGACGCGGGCTGACCCGTACGGCCCGCCCCCGGGCGCACCCTGCCACGAGCCGCCGAACTCCCCTCTGCATAGGAGGAGTTCGGCGGCTTCTCGCACGCCGGGCCGGGGAACGGCGCACACCGCCCGACCGGGCGCGGGTTCAGCGGCTTCCGGTCGCGGAGCGGCGTTCGGTCCAGCCCGAACGCCGGTCGTCGGGGTCCGGCGGGGGAGCGGCCGCGCGGTCGGCGCGGGGGAGTCGATCGCCTCTGCTGTCGGCCACGCGCAGTGCGTCGCGCAGTGCCTCGCTCAACCGGCGTGCGAGGAAACGCATTTCGTGCGGGTGGGTGCTTCCGTCGGTCACCAGGTCGCTCGCGAAGTCGAGCAACCGGACGCCTATGGCCAGCTGTTCGGCCTCCATCCGGTCGGCGAGGCGGGCGAGGCGGCAGTCGTCGTCGGTGACCAGATAGCAGGGCTTGCCGTCCTCGCCGCTCCACGGCGCGAGCCGGGGCCGCTCTCCACCGCTCACGACGTCCCCGCCCCTGCGCCGTACGCCCGTGCGGAAACCGCCTGGGAACCGTCCGGCACCCGCCCGAGCGCGGACGTCGACCGCCCCGCGAACCGTTCGCAACCACCCGTGAAATCTCGCAACACCTCATGCACTCCCGTCAGTTCGGGGCCCCACCCCGCACCACTCACCCGGGCGCGGGTTTTGTCAGCCCCAACCCTGTTGCTCTGCCGGTCGGCTGCCTTCCCTCCCTCGGGTATCCCCATCATGGGTAGGCTTTTGTCCCGACTGATCGGGCACAATGCTGCTCACAGACGCGATGGGCACCGGATGACCGAATACCGACCACCGACAGCGCTGCCGGGTGTTTTCCTCAATCGGGAAGACGTGAAGATCGCTGTCGCGGCTCACGACTTCGGCACCGTTTTCCGTCTTGCCCGCAGCGAACTCGGGATCAGTTACTCGAAGATCGCCGCAGAGTGCGATATCAAGCCGGAACGTGTCGGGCTCCTTGCTCGAGGTCGCGGCAACATCACCTCGTTCGAGAAGGTTGCCAGGATCTCCGATGCCTTGCGCATTCCCGGTCGTCTGCTCGGGCTCGCGGCTCGGGACTGGGAGACGAACGAGTCTTCCTGCCCCGCCAGTTGCGCGTCTCCAGATGCCAACACCGCCACCAGCGAAGGAGGCACAGTGAAACGTCGGCATTTCTTCAGGGCAACGGCCGGTGCAGGGATGGCCGTCGGTTTCTCCGATCTGGACCGAATCGTGGTGGGGCAGCAGATCGGGCACAGCATTCCGAGTCAGTTGCGCAGACGGACTACTCGCCTGCGGCGACTGGACGATGTCCTCGGCGGAGGAGACACCTACCGCATCTATCTCGGTGAGTACCAAGCCACCAAGCGCATGGCACGAGAGTGCGACTACTCGGAGAGAACAGGCCGCGAGCTGCTGTCGGTTCTTGCCGAGCAGGCACAGCAGGCGGGATGGGCCGCTTTCGACGGAGGCAAGCATGCCGACGCCAGTGGTCTGTACGAGGAGAGCTACAGGGCGGCGACCGAAGCAGGAGACAAAGCTCTCGCCGGTAACGCTCTCGCCTTCCTCGCTTATCAGAAGTCCAACGGGAGCAGGGAGGCGGGAGTTGAGTTCGCGATTCGCTCGTGCCGTACCGCCGGCACCGGCGCTCCGCGCGGAGTACGCGCGCTGCTGCACGAACGTCTGGCGTGGGCGCATGCTTTGGCGGGGCAGCCAAGAGAGACAGCAGAGGCGCTCGACGCGGCGGAAGCGGCATTGAACGACGACGACGGTGAGCCGCAGCCCGACTGGGCGGCGTGGGTCGATCAGACCGAGATCAAGATCATGACTGGTCGATGCTGGGCTGAACTGCGTCGGCCACTGCGAGCTGTCCCTGTGTTGGAGGAGGCTCTCCGCGAATACGACGACACTCACGCACGCGACAAGAGCCTGTACCTGTCGTGGCTCGCCGACTCCTACCTGAACGCAGGCGAAATCGAGCAGTCAGCAGCGGTCACCGGTCGTGCCCTCGATCTCTGTGCCGGGGTCGCCTCGGTGCGTCCACGCGCGAGACTCGCGCCTGTGCTTGCCCGGCTCGGTGAACACCGCGACCTCAGCACGGTGGCTGACGTCCTTGAGCGCGCCAGGAGTTGAGGCTTCTATTCCGAGGGAAGCGAATCGGTGGTCGTCGCCACCCAGCGCAAGTACGCGGCGGAGCCGGCGACGATCTCCACAGCTGAAACCTCGGGGTTTCTCCACGGGTGGTGGGCCAAAAGGTGGGCTTCGAGGTCGGAGTATCGAGTGCTGTGGGTTTTGAGGAGAACTTGCCACTCTTCGCCCGTGCCGAACTCGCCGGCGTGCCAGAAGGCGGAGACCATCGGCCCGATTACCTGGGCTCCGGCGGCCAGGCCCGCTGTGACCACGATGCGAGCAAGTTCCACAGCCTGTTCGCGGTTTTCCGTTGCGGTGGACACCTGGAGGAAGTCAGCCATGCCACGAGCCTAGTTCGTGTTCTCAGAGCGCAACGAATTGTTGCGGCCACCATGGCCCGGGCCTCTGAGGCGTATCAACCGGCCGCTGTTCGGGGCTGGTGTCGTTGCGGGCGACGTTCGCCCTGTCGGTGGCGGCGGCTCGTGGGCGTCGGTCGTCGGCTCGGCGGCCGGGGAACGGCGCACACCGCCCGACCGGGCGCGGGTTCAGCGGCTTCCGGTCGCGGAGCGGCGTTCGGTCCAGCCCGAACGCCGGTCGTCGGGGTCCGGCGGGGGAGCGGCCGCGCGGTCGGCGCGGGGGAGTCGATCGCCTCTGCTGTCGGCCACGCGCAGTGCGTCGCGCAGTGCCTCGCTCAACCGGCGTGCGAGGAAACGCATTTCGTGCGGGTGGGTGCTTCCGTCGGTCACCAGGTCGCTCGCGAAGTCGAGCAACCGGACGCCTATGGCCAGCTGTTCGGCCTCCATCCGGTCGGCGAGGCGGGCGAGGCGGCAGTCGTCGTCGGTGACCAGATAGCAGGGCTTGCCGTCCTCGCCGCTCCACGGCGCGAGCCGGGGCCGCTCTCCACCGCTCACGACGTCCCCGCCCCTGCGCCGTACGCCCGTGCGGAAACCGCCTGGGAACCGTCCGGCACCCGCCCGAGCGCGGACGTCGACCGCCCCGCGAACCGTTCGCAACCACCCGTGAAATCTCGCAACACCTCATGCACTCCCGTCAGTTCGGGGCCCCACCCCGCACCACTCACCCGGGCGCGGGTCGGGCCGCTCGACAGGTGACGGTAGGGCCGCCGAGAAAGGAGAAGGGGCACAGATTGTGCCCGGTGTCATGACGCCAGTGCGCCGATTCTGACGGCGAGTTCACCTGCTCGGCGCCGCTGGGCGGGGCTTCTCGACTCCGCCTCCTCCAGAACGATGCGCCGTGCGTAACCGTTGTAGCGGACCGTCTCCGGCGCTGCTTCGTACGCTCCGGCGAGCGCGGCCAGTGCGGCCTCCGAGCGGCCGTCGAGCTGATAGCCGCGCGCTTCCTCGATGCGATGTCGCGCGCGTCGCGGCCGGGAGGGGATGGACGTCGCGTCCGCCGCCGCCGACTGTCGGACGCTCTCCGCCCCCGAGTGAAGCTCCACCGCGACGGTGACCGCGTGGGCTCCCATCACCGCACGGGAGAAGGAGGTCACCGGATGGAAGTAGTCCGGCGGGAGCCGATCCGCCACGGCGCGGGCCTCGTCCCAGAAGCGCCAGGCCGTACCGGACGCCCCGCGCCGAGCTGCTGTGTGACCGGCCTCGAATCGCAGGGCCCCCGCGATGGCGAGCACTTCGTCGCTCGCGGCCGGCAGGAACGGTTCGAGGTGGTGCAGGGTCCGCATGGTCACGGCGTCGGCGGCGTCGAAGTGGCTGTGCCCGCTGTCGCGGTGGGCCTGGGCCGCCAGCCATGCCGCGACCCCGATGGTGTGCGGGTCCTCGGACTGCTGGGCGGCGACCATGGCGCGTTCGACGACCCGCCACAGCAAGGACGGGTCCGGTTGATGGGCGAGGAAGAACTGGCTGAGGCTGTACACCTCGGCCAGAAGTGCCTGAGCGGTACGCCGTTCGTCCGCCGATTCCGCCTGCGCCACGGTGAGTTGTGCGTCCCGGATGAGATCCGGCAGAAGTGCGCCGATGACGTCGCGATGGTTCGCTGCCGAGTGTCTGGCGCTCCACGCGCGGACAAGTCGCTCCCGCAGATGACGTGTTGGCGGTGCCTGTCGGTGCGTGGTGAGCGGAAACTCGTCCACGGCCTCGCGCACGAGCGGCAGGCGCGGGTGTCCCGGACCGGCGAACAGGGGCACTGCCGTGGACGCCTCTCCCGTCAGCTCCGAGAGGTCCCGGACCCGGAGAGCTTCGGCGATGCGCAGCACCATCGGAAGCTTCGGCATCTGAAGGCGCCCGCCCTCGACCTGTTTGACCCAACTCGGGGACCTTCCGAGCAGACCGGCCAGCACTCCGCGACTCATGCCACGGCGGGACCGCAGGATCTGCATGCGCTGGCCGAAGGCGACCGGCTCGGCGTACGGGTTCGGAGTAGCGTCTGAGGACACTGGCCTGCCCCTCTCTGCACAGCTCGTCACTGCCAGAGTACGGCGTCGGCTCCCGCCTGTTGGGCGCTCTCACGAGCCCGTCGAGTCGCTCGGCTTCGGGCGACGTTCGCCCTGCCGATGACGACTCGTGGGCGTCGGTCGTCGGCTCGGCGGACAGAGCACGTGGAGGACGTCCGGCAGGCCGAAGGGGTGAACGGGCGCTGCTGCGGCGTCAGTTCGGGTGCCAGGTCACTGCGGTCGGCACGTCCTCGCGGGCGGTGCGGAAGCCGTTGACCGGGTGGTCGAGATCCGGGTGACCGAAGGAGACACCGGCGACGACCCGGCGGTTCTCCGGCAGCCCGAAGTGCTCGCGCACGAACGGCGCGTACGAGGCGAGGGCGGCCTGCGGTGCGGCGCCGAGGCCCAGGCTCTGCGCGGCGAGCAGGAAGGAGTTCAGGTACAGCCCGCAGTCGACCGCGCCGTAGACGCCGAGGTCGGCCTCGGTGGTGACGAGGGCGACGTGCGGGGCGTCGAAGAGCTCGAAGTTCCGCAGCGTCTGCCGCCAGCGGCCCTCGCGGTCGTCCCGGGCGATGTCGAGGGCGTCGTAGAGCTGGAAGCCGCAGGCGCGGCGCCGGTCCCGGTAGACGCCGGCGTACTGCTCGGGGAACGGGAAGTCCGGCGCCGGCGGCTGGGTGCGCACGTGCTCCAGGAGCGCCGCGCGGAACCGTTCCGTGCCCGCTCCCTCGGTCAACTCCACCTGCCACGGCTGGGTGTTGCACCAGGACGGCGTGCGCTGCGCCAGTCGCAGCAGCCGTTCGACGGTCTCCCGCGGAACCGGTTCGGGGCGGAACCTGCGGCAGGTCCAGCGGCCGTCGAGCAGCTGGCGCAGCGCCCCGTACGGTCCGCCCTCGTGTGCGGTGTGCTGCTCGCCGCCGTTGCTCGTCCCCACGGGCGTGGCCTCCGTCGTCCGTTCGTCCGTCGCCGTCCGGGGTCCGCTGCGGCGGCCGTGGTGCGCCGCGTGCCGTGCGGCACCTCCGTCCCGTGCACGCTATGCGCGGAACCACCGTCGCGAAAGGCCCTGTTCACGGGCCTCGCCCGACAGCCGCGCCCGGCCGCGCCCGGCCTCGCCCGGCCGGGACACGTACGGCTCGTACGGCACGTGTTGCACGTACCGGGTCCCGCGCCGTACGAGCAGCCCGTGCCGTGCGGTCGTTATGCGGATGCCGGGCGGTCGCGCCTCGGTGCGAGGTGGGCCGTCACTCGGATCTCCACCCGCATCCCGGGAGCGCCGAGCGCCGGCACGCCGATCTGCGTCCAGATCGGCGCACGGTCGCCGAGGCGGAGCCGCATCTGCTCCACCATCGTGCGGTTGTGGTCCTCGCCGATCGTGTCGGGGGCGGTGGGTACGTGGTACGTGTCCATGGCGACCACGTCGTGCCAGCTCGCACCCGCGGTGGCGAGGGTGCGCCCGACGTTGTCGAAGGCGCGCACGATCTCCTCCTCCAGACTCTCGGGGAACTCGAACTCCTCGCTCCAGCCGCCCTGGCCCGAGATCTCCACGCGGTCCCCGATCCGCACGGCCTGGCTGTAGTGGAGCTCCTTGCGGAGCCAGTCGCCGTACCCGGGGGTGATGGTGAACTCGGGCTCGTCGGTGCGGGTTGTCGACTCGGTCATGGTCTCGTTCCTCTCCTCAGGCGGTGGACGGCCGCGCGTCGGCGTTCGGCGCGCAGCACGTGGTGCAGCTGGTCGCGGACGCTCACAGGCATGACTGCATGGGTACGTCTGCGCGGGGCCCGTCTGCACGAGCACGCCGCGACTTCACGATTGAAGTAAACGTAACAGCATTCTACTTCAAGCGTGAAGTCAATCCCGTTGGTAGAATCCCCTCCATGGCCAGCCCACCGCCTTCGGAACCTCGTGATGAACCCGCCGAGGACGTCCAGTGGCTCGATGCGGAGGAGAAGGACGCCTGGACCGGGGCGATCTCCATGGCCGTACTGCTGCCCGGCCGGCTGGAGCAGCCGCTCCAGCGCGAGTTCGGCATCAGCCTCTTCGAGTACCTCGCCCTCAGTCACGTCTCCGAGGCGCCCGAACGCCGCCTGCGGATGAGTGAGTTGGCCTTCCTCGCCAACGGATCGCTCTCCCGCCTCTCGAACGTCGTCAAGCGCTTCGAGCAGCGCGGCTGGGTCGAGCGCTCCCCGGATCCGGCGGACGGTCGCTACACCCTCGCCCGCCTCACCGACGCCGGTTACGACATCGTGCTGGCCGCCGCCCCCACCCATGTGCGTGCGGTCCGTGAGCTGGTCATCGACCCGCTCACCGCGGCCGACCGGCGTGCCCTCGCCCGTATCGCCGCCAAGCTCCGCACCCGCCCGGCCGACCTCGCCCCGTGAGGGCGGCCCGCACTCCGCCGACCAGCCGGCGCTGACCGGCGCCCGCAGCCTGCTGACCGGCGTCCCTGCGGTGCGGCCGGCGAACTCGCCCGCGCCGTACGGCCGTTCAGTCGCGGAGGATCCGGCTGACCAGCTCCGGGTGCCACTGGACGTACTCGACGCCCGCGCCGCCCGGGTGGCGTGCGTAGAGGAACCGTCCCGTCGGGCCGTCCGTCACGGGGGTGGTGAGGGTGGCGCCGGTCGCCTTCAGCGTCGTCCGCAACGTGTCGAGGTCGTCCACGACGACCGTGGCCGAGGCGTGGCTGTACTTCGCGCGCTCCTCGGCCGGTCCCGCGACGACCAGGAAATCACCCACCGCGGCCAGTCCGACCGCCTCGAAACCCAGCCGCAGATGCGGCCGTTCGCCCGTCAACTCCTCCAGCAGCGGCAGCGCCTGGTCGAGGTCGTCGGCCCACAGGCGTGCGCAGGTCTTCAGAATGGCCATGAAAGTGCCCTCCCAGGTCACTTCCGGTTACTCGCTCACCGTAGGAAAGTGAGGGCTGACGTGGAAGAACGCACTTTCGAGTGAGAGAGGAACCTGATGGAAACCGAGCAGCCCACGCCCGACGAAGCCGATGTGCTGCGTGCCGATTCACTCGCCCGCGAGATCTTCGCGGGGGTGGCGAACAAGTGGTCCCTGCTGATCATCAACGTCCTGGGCGACCGCACTTTGCGCTTCACCGAGCTGCGTGTCGAGATCGGGGGCATCAGCCACAAGATGCTCACACAGACCCTGCGCGGCTTGGAGCGCGACGGCGTGGTGCACAGGACCGTCCATCCGGCGGTGCCGCCGCGCGTCGAGTACCGGCTCACCGAGGCCGGCGGGGCGCTGCGCGGCACCGTCAACGGCATGTGTGCCTGGACCCGCCGCCACTTGCCCGAGATCGACGCCGCCCGCCGTCGTTTCGCCGAACGCAAGGCCGGGGCGGGCGCGAACGTCACGCCGTCACCAGGCCGTTGAGCGTCTGCGTGCCTCAACTGCGGTCGCGAAAGGTGCTGTTGGTGAGAACCGGCACGCCGACGCTGGAGTCCACGTCGGCGGTGATCTCCACGTCCTCGCGGAAACCCTCCGGCCAACTCCCGCCCGGAGGTGCTCTCGTGGAGATCGGATTCGACCTCCGGGCAGTGCACGCAGGTATCCGCGGCGAGCCACCCGGCGACCGCGCGACGCGACCGTTGGGCCGCTTGGTCCTCGCCTTCTCCTGACCGCCCCCGCCCCTGCTCCCGCGCCGACGCCCGTTACCGCCCAGACCCTCCCGGAGTGGTCGGATCAGATCGGCAGATGCCAGCTCGGGCCGCCCGGCGAGCCGAGCCACACGGTCTGCTCCCACGGCGTGGCAGTCATCCCGAAGCCGGTCATGTCCGGTGCTCCGCAGCTCTGCCAGGTCTCCAGCGCCTCTTCCACGCGGTCCCAGAGTCGCAGCGGCCCGTGCTGGTGGACCGCCCAGCCTTCACCGTCCGGTTCGCACCACGCCTGTGAGCCGGTGGCGGTGTCGCGCAGCACGATGCCGTGCGCGCTGTCGACCAACTCGGCCGAGGGCGCGGCGAGTTGGGCGACGAATCGGCCCTCCCAGCGATCCAGCAGCTTCGGATCCACCCTCGCGCCGCGCCTTTCGCCCTCCTGCCGAAAGAAGACGGAGCGGGGCGGGGGAGCGTGCGGACGCGCGAGCATGTAGGTGACGTTGTCCGGGGCGAAGCGGCCGTGCGCCACTCCCTCCTCGTCGAGGGTGAGGCGGATCAGGCCGGCGGAGGGCATCCAGCCGCTCACCGTGGTGGTGATCGAGCCGCCGTCCCTGAGCTGCCAGAACCAGGGCGGCGGGATCGAACGCACGGAGCAGGTGGCGATGACGGCGTCGTACGGTGCGTGCTCCTGGCAGCCCTGGAGCCCGTCGCCGGTGGCGAGCCTCGGGGCGTAGCCGGCCTCGGTGAGCCGCACGGCCGAAAGTGCGGCGAGGCCCGGGTCGTACTCGACGCTGACAACGTTTTCCGCGCCCAGCCGGTGGCTCAGTACCGCGGTCGAGTAGCCCGTCCCGGTTCCCACCTCCAGCACTGTCTCGCCCTCGCGCAGCTCGGCCACCTCAGCGGTGCGCACGACGAGGGAGGGCAGCGTCGCCGAGGACGTCGGGCTGCCGGTGACGGGGCCCTCGGCGTCCGCCGCGTCCAGACCGTCGACCTGGGTGACCCAGGTGGTGTCCCGGTGGGCCATCCGGAGCCACTCCTGCTCGCCGACCTGCTCGCGC
The DNA here is from genome assembly GCF_018101125.2 of Streptomyces tardus. Classification (GTDB taxonomy): domain Bacteria; phylum Actinomycetota; class Actinomycetes; order Streptomycetales; family Streptomycetaceae; genus Streptomyces; species Streptomyces tardus. Next base: position 3,077,201 of record NZ_JAELVF020000001.1, read on the forward strand.
CGGACCGGGCTCCACGCGGTGCCGACCGGCCGGTAGACGGCGCTGCCGAGGAACAGCTCGCGGGGCACGGCCCGTACGGCGTCCAGCCACTCCGGCGCAGGCGCCGGACCGACCCCGGCGACCTCCGCCGCGAGACGGCCGCGCAGCTCCGACGGGCCGGGGCCCTGCTGCGAGGGGCCGGGGCGCTGGGGCGGTTCAGGGTGCATAGGGCTCTCCCGCGTGTTGGAGCCGATCGGCGACCGCTCTGACGATCCTGCGGGTGATGGGTTCGGGAAACCAGGCGTACTGCCCGTTCGGGTTGCACTCGAACCACCAGGTGCGTCCGTCACGGTCGATGCCGAAGTCGAATGCGCCGAAGGTGAGGCCGAAGACCTTGAGATACCGCTCGATCCGGTGCGCCAGACGTGGCGGAGTGGAGACGAGCGTGTAGCTCAGCTCCTCGTAGTGCCGCCGCCAGTCCAGGCCGGGCGAGCCGTCGATCCGCACCGAGAAGATCTCGCCCCCCACGGCCGTCACCCGCAGGTGGGCCACCGTGGGCACCTGCTTCTGGAACAGGTGCATCGTCTGGGCGACCCCGGCATCCAGGTCGGCGGCCTTCACCTCGTCGACCCACACGGTCAGCGCGCCTCGGTCGGTGTCCCGGTACTCGGTGTTGCGCAACGGCTTGTACACCACAGGGCCGTGCTCCTCGGCGAACTTCCGTGCGGTGGAGAGCACATTGGTCATCAGCGTGGGAGGGACGTCGAAGTCGCACCGGACGGCCGTCGCCAACTGCGCGGGCTTGTGCTCGGCCTGCTGGTTCTGCCACGGATGGTTGAGGTAGTACGCCCCGGGGAGCGAGCAGAGGATGCCCCCGAGCCCGTACCTGGCCTGCTCGCGGCACCAGCGCGCGTCCTGGCCCGTGACCCCCGCCGGGGCGGTGTAGGGGCTCGGGCGTCGCCAGTACACCGATCTGGCTCGGGTCGGGTCGGTGGACCGGCTGGGCGTGCGCAGCTCCCCGTCCAGGCCCCAGCCGCCGACGACGACGGAGACGGCGACCTCTTCGGGGAAGTCGCCGGGATCGAGCCGAACCACCGGCACATGGCGTCTGTTGAGCTCCTCCACGACGAGGTCGCAGGTCGCGTCGTCCAGCCGGGAGACGACGATCACGGGCCGACCGCTGGTCAATCGCTGTCTCCTTCCTGGTCGCTTCCCTCGTCGGTGGTGCCGTCGAGGCTGGTCCTGGTGCTCGTCTCCTTGCTGGTCTGCGAGCGCCTGTGCCGGTCCATCGTGGGGACCCGGACGCCGTCCGGGTCGACCCATCGGGCGGTCTGGGTGGCGTGGTCCAGGACTAACCCGGCGGCGGGCGCGGCGATCACGCTCGGGTACGGGCGCATGCGGCTGGTTCCCCAGGGTGCCGGTGTCGTGTCCATGAATGCCTCCTGTGATTCCTCAACAGTTTGTTATCGCCTGCGCACTTTGGGTAGTTGCAATTCGGTCGCTTGCCGGTCGAATGCGCCGAGATCGGGGGCGCATTGCCGGCCCGGGGCGCTCGATGCGCGCGCCGCGGGGCGCTCCGAGCAGGGGTGCGAACGAGGCGGCTCCGCGGCAGTGCCCGCGGGGCCCGTACGGCGGGCGCTGCCGTCGGCCTCCCCGCGGGCGCGGCGGTCACTCGGCGGCGGGGCGGCAGGCGGTACGGCTGTGAGGTGGGACGATTTCGCTGCCGGAAGAGGAATCCTCTGCGCGAAATCGGTGAGGAGACTTGTCCCGCGGCCCCGGCCGCGGAGAGTGGGAACGCCGGTCCGAACCCGGCTGCGACAGCCCCGACCCCACAACGGGACAGCCGTACCCCCGTGCCGCGACAGAACCACCCGCCCCCACACCGTCCGAGGATGAGCACCGTGTACCACCAGCCTTCCGCCCCGAACGTCGCCGACAACCCGGCCGCATGGGACGTGGCGCGCTACGACAGCCAGTTCGGTTTCGTCGCCGCGCTCGGTACGGCCGTGGTGGACCTTCTCGATCCACAGCCCGGTGAGCATGTGCTCGATCTCGGCTGCGGCAGCGGGCATCTCACCGCGCTGATCGCCGAGCGCGGCGCCACCGTGACCGCCGTGGACGGCGATCCGGCCATGGTCGCGGCTGCCACCGCTCGCCTCGGCCAGCCCGTACAGCTCGCCGACGGGCACGATTTCACCGTCTCCGAGCCGGTGGACGCCGTCTTCTCCAACGCCGCGCTGCACTGGATGACCCGCCCGGCGGAGGTGCTGGCCTCCGTGCGCGGGGCGCTGCGGCCCGGTGGCCGCTTCGCCGGCGAGATGGGCGGCGCCCGCAACATCGCCGCGATCGTCGACGCCGTGCGTGCCGCGCTCGCCGAGCACGAACTCGCGGAGGGGATGCGGGTGCCGTGGTACTTCCCGACCCCGGCCGAGTACGCGACGCTGCTGGAGCGCCAGGGCTTCACCGTCGACAGCGTCGAGTACTTCGCGCGGCCCACCGAACTCAGCGCCTGCTCGGAGGGGCTGGCCGACTGGGTGCTGATGTTCGGCTCCGCGCTGATCGGCCACGTTCCCGAGGAGCTCAGGGCGACCGTGCTGACCAGGGTGGGGGAGCTGGCCGCGCCCACTCTGCGGCGCGAGGGCATCTGGTACGCCGACTACCGGCGGCTGCGGTTCCGCGCACATGTGGAGCCCGAGGAGTCCGCACCCCTGTGAGGTCGTCCCGCTGAGCTCTCGGCGTCGGCCCCGGCCAGTCCGGGGCCGACGCCGTTGCGTGGGACGGGAGTTCGGGGCGGAGTCCGATCATGTGCGGTCCGTCGAACGGGTGTTGGGCGGCGAAAGACGTCAACTGCTGTTGTCGCAAAGCCGGTTGAGAGCATGAGCGGTGCTGCGGTTGGTGACATCGGTCATGCGCCGCTCGGGGCGGTTCGGTGCTTTACTCACGCCTCTGCGCGCCGGTAACGGCGGCGGTCCTTCCGCCCGGCCGTGGGTGTTCCACCTCTGTCCCCGCAGCTCCCCCCCCCCACAGGAGGCATGGTGCGTTCCGAGCTTCTCACCCGTATCGGTTCGGTGGCCGCCCTGGTGGCCGGCTCGGTGCTGCTGACCGCCCCCGGCGGCCAGGCGCTCGACGCGACGAAGACCGGGTCGGCGAAATCCGATTCGGGCTCGCCGCAGACCCGCTCCGTGTCGCCGCAGGCCACGGACCCCGTCAACGTCTACTCCCCGATCCAGGGCGCCTCGACCTGGAACCGCTTCGGGCTCAGCGACCCCTCCGACCACCACACGGTCTTCTCCAACTGGGGCCACCAGAACGACTGGTCGGTGGACATCTACCAGAACCCGGGCGCCACCGTGGTCTCCCCGTTCGGCACCAAGACCGCTTCCGGAGCGCCGGTCTCGACGACCGTCGTCACCGTCCGCGCGGGCTGCGCCACCGGGAACCTGGCCGACGGCGGCTGGCTCATCGGGCTGGAGGCGCGCAACGACAGCACCGGCGAGGTGATCGGCCGCGCCGACGTGATGCACGTGGACAACAAGGCGGGCGGCATCGAGGTCGGCGCCTCCGTCGGCCCCTGGACGCCGCTCGGCACCACCGGACGGTTCCGCTACTCCAGCTGCTACCAGGTGAACGGCGACACGGGCGCCCACATCCACCTGGAGGTCATCAACAAGACCCGCTACTCCTGCTACATCGCGCGCGGCGCGGGTACGGACATCGGCGACGAGACGGCGGTCGGCATGGCCGGCACCCAGAACACCGGCCAGCGCCAGGCCTGTTGACGCGTCGGCGCCCGGCCCGCAGACGGGCCGGGCGCCGCCCGCCTTGTTGTCCACGTGCATCACGTCGGCGCGGCCGAGAACGTCAAGGAGGCCGACGAGGCCGTCGACCGGCTGGGCGAACCCGCGAAGGAGTCACCGTGTCCCGAACCCGCCGCGCCCCGCTGCGTGGAGCACTCGCCGCCCTGGCCCTGCTCGCCGTGTCCGTGTCCGTGTCCGCGTCCGCGTACGGAGCCGGGGCCGGAGCCGCCGGTACGGCAGCGGCGGGGGAGGCGTCGGCAGCCGATCCGCTGGTCGTCTGGAACAACAACATCGAGAACATGCTGCCGGTCGACTGCTCCGACGACTACGACTTCGAGCGGCTGCTCACCCACCTCGCGAAGCAGTCGGCGGCGCCCGACATCTTCACCGTCCAACAGATCTCCGACCAGGGGCAGTTGGACGAGCTGACCGCCCGTCTGACGGCCGATCTGCCGGGCACCTACGAGGGTGTCATCGCGATCCCCGAGCCCGGCTCGATGGGCCGCACTAGCCCCTGCGGCAAGCTGAAGAACCAGCAGACCAACGCGGTCGTCTACCGCACCGAGCGGCTGACGCTCAAGGACGAGACCCGCTGGCGCTCCGACGCCCCCACCGGCGGTACGGGCCCCTGCCGCAATCTGACGCCCACCGAGACCAGTCAGGACCGGGTCCACAACGTGGGCGTACTGCTGCACGACAGCGTCGCCGGCAAGGAGGTCGCGGTGGCCTCGATCCACTGGCCGACCGGCACCTGGAACGGTCCCGACTGCGCGGCCGAGAACGTCAAGGAGGCCGACGAGGCCGTCGACCGGCTGGGCGGCGACCTACGGATCGTCGCCGGCGACGCCAACGCGAAGACGAGCGCGGCCGGTTGGTGGCAGGAGGGGTACGACCGCGGCTTTCGGGACCCGATCGCGCAGCTGTGCGGCGGACCGGTGTGCCCGCCCGAGCACCACACGACCGCCAACAACCGGATCGACTACATCCTCGCCAAGGGTGGCAGCGGTTTCAGCAGGGCGGCGACCGTCACGGAGGACGTGACCGGGGGCGCGTACTCGGAGCACCGGGCGGTCACCGCGCAGGTGGCGTACTGACGCACCGAGCGCGGGTGGCGCGTGCGGTTCCCGGGCCGGACAGTCCGCGGTCGGCCGGTCGGCCGGCCGGTCGCCCGGACGGTCCACCGCTGCCGGGCCCGCCGGTGCCGGGGGCGGGCCGTCCGGGCACGTCGGGTGCGTCCGGGCCGGATCGGGTTGGCTGAGAGTACGGCGAGCGTTTACCGCCGCGCTGCCTGTACGTACCGGCTGTGCGAACGCGGTGTTTACCGTTCCGGGTATTCCTCGACCCGGTGACTGGATTCCACGTGCCCAAACTCTCTGTGATCGTTCCTTGCCGCAACGTGCAGGACTTCGCGCCCGACATGCTGCGTTCGCTCGCGCGCAACGCAGGAGCGGAGAAGGAGTTCCTGCTGGTCGATGACTGTTCGACGGACGCGACCTCGGAAATTCTGCGTCAGGCCGCCGACGAGCTGCCCGGCGCGAAGCTGCTGCGGCACGAGACCAACAGAGGCATCTCCCAGGCGCGCAACACCGGCCTGGAGCACGCGCGCGGTGACTACGTCACCTTCCTGGACGGCGACGACTGGTACGCCCCCGGCTACCTGGACGAGTTGACCGCCGCCATCGAGCGGCTGGACTGCGACTTCGTCCGCACCGACCATGTCCAGGCGACCGGGAGGGAGCGGGTCGTGCGCCGTGCTCCGGCCCGCCGTCGCGGCGTGGTGCTCGACCCGCGCGACGGTATCGCCCCGGCCGAGATGGCGACGATGGTCGACTACCCCTTCGTGTGGGCGGCGGTCTACCGGCGCTCGGTGCTGGAGGAGCTGGACCTGCGTTTCGAGGCGCCGCTGCGCACGGCCGAGGACCGGGTCTTCATCTGGAAGCTCTATCTGCGCGCGGCCAGTTGCGCGACGGTCGGACTGCACGGGGTCTTCTACCGCCGCGGTGTGACGACCTCGCTCACCCAGATCAAGGACGCCCGCCAGCTGGACTTCATCCCGGCGCACGACCTCATCCTCGACGAGGTCTGCGCACACCCCGACGCCGCCCGCTTCCTGCCGAAGATCGTGCGCACCTACTGCGCGATGATCGCCTTCCACGCGGGCAACGCGCACGAGTACGAGGCGACGGCGGCGAAGCGTCTGCGACGAGAGGCGGCAGCCGCGCTGCGCCGGATGCCGCAGGACGTACTCCGTTCCACACTGCGCGAGTTGAACCCCGAGCGGCGCGGCGTGCTCCGCAGTCTGCTCGGCTCGGCCCGGAAGGCGGCGGCGTGACCGGCGAACGGGCGAGCGACGCGGGCGCGGAAAGCGACGCGGGCGGCGTGAACGGCACGGGCGGCGCGAGCCACGCGAACGGCGCGGACGGCGCGGACGGCGCGGACGAGGAGCGGAACGGCATGGCGGCGACGGCGCAACAGGCGGACAGCGAACGGACGTTGGTCTTCGAGGTCTCCACGCTGTACGGGCTGGCGACGCTCTCCGCCGCACTGGACGCCGGCCGGTTCGGCAGCCGCGAGGGCACCCGGCGCATCCTGCTGACCTCGCACAACGCGTCCGTGCCCGAGACCGCGACCCGACTGCCGGAGACGGCCGGCTGGCGCACCCTCGCCGCCCGCTTCGACACGGTCGTGGACTGGAACGAGACCATCGCACCGCTGCACCCCTCGGCCTGGGCGCCGTCCGAACGCGAACTACCGCTGCTCCAGCGGCTGTTGAGCGACCGCTGGGGCGTACGCGGCCGGCTGACGCTGGTCGTCGAGTCGGTGCACGCCGCGCCCGCCGCCTCGCTCGCCTCGATCTTCGCCGAGGCGGACATCGAGGTGTACGCGGACGGGCTGATGAGCTACGGGCCCACCCGCGAGAAGCTGCGCCAGGCCACCGCCAGCCGGGTGCAGCGGCTGCTCCACCTCGACCTGGTCCCCGGGCTGGTGCCGCTGCTGCTCTCGGAGTACCAGGTGCCCGCCGAGCCGGTCCCGGACACGGCGTTCCGCGCGGTGCTGGACGAGATCAGCCAGGTCGCGGCGGGCGCGGAGAACGCGGCCGACGTCCTGGACGCCACCGCCCGCCGCGCCACCGCCGTACTGCTCGGGCAGTACCTGGCCGCGCTCAACCTGCTCACCGCACGTGAGGAGGAGCAGCAGCACATCCGGATGCTGAACGGTGTCGCAGCCGCCGGCCACCGCACCGTGCTCTTCAAACCGCACCCGACCGCGCCCGCGAGCTACTCGCGTTCGCTGGCCGAAGCCGCCGCCGCGGCCGACGTCGAGCTGGTGGTGCTGGACGCGCCCATGCTCGCGGAGACGGTGTTCGACCGGGTGCGACCGGAGTTGGTGGTCGGCTGCTTCTCCACCGCGATGTTCACCGCCTCGACGTACTACGGCATCCCGGTGGCCCGGGTCGGCACCGACCAGCTGCTCGAGCGGCTGACGCCCTACCAGAACAGCAACCGCGTACCGGTGACGCTCGTCGACTGGCTGGTGCCCGAGCTCTCCGGCGAAGGGCCCGGCGCGCAGGGGCAGTTGGTGCGCGAGCGGACCGACGGGACGACCTCGGCGCTGGTACGGGCGGTCGGCTACTGCATGCAGGCCAAGCTCTACCCCTCGCTGAGGGCCGACACCGCTCGGTGGCTCTCCGCGGAGCTGGGCCCGCGCACGGCGCGCTACTTCAAGAAGCGCCGGCTGACCGCGCTGGAACTGCCCGGCGGGATGGCACCGCCCGGCGTCGTCGGACAGCTGCGACGGGTGCCGGGCAGCTCGTATGCGCTGCGGATGCTGCGCAGGGCCAAGCGCGGACTCACCGCCCGCCGTGCCGCCACCGGCCGCTGAGCGGCACGGCTCCGCGGTACGGCGGTTTCCCGCCGCCGTACCGCCGTACCGCCGCGCCGCCGTACCGCGTGCCGCCTGGCGCGCCGTTCGGCACCTGCCGTACCGCCGCCCGGTGCCGTACGGCGGTCGGTTGTCGCCGTTGCCGGCTCAGCCGGTGGCCGGCCACCGGCTGTTGCTGCGCGAGGCTGCGGTCTCGCGCGTGCGGCGCGGGTGCGGGCCGGCGCGGGCGGCCGGTCGGGTGCTGGGGAGCCGACCGGTCGTTGTGGATGGACACCGGGCCTGTGGGGGTGGTGGCGGGGGCACGGCAGCTGTTACGTTCCGCGCGTTCCGGCCCGCGCGAGGCGTGCGGGTACACCAGTGGAGTGGAGTCGGCGTGCGCATCCAGCCAACTGGCCTTCGTCTCGCGGCGGCGGCGATCGTCGTGGCCCCCGCCCTCGGGCTGAGCGCCCCGGCCCAGGCGGCGGGCCCTACCGCCGACTGCCTCGGCGAGGAGGGCGCCACCGTCGAGGAGGCCCGGCTCGACGGCGAGGTGCCGCAGGAGATCCTGCGCCGCTCCCAACTGGCGGACACCGCTGCGGAGTTCACCCGCGAGCTGTGCGCAGCGACCGACCTCGACGAGGCGCGCACCGTCGTCGAGCGGCACGCGGACGCGCTCTGGCGCTCCGCGGTGGAGCGGGTCCAGTCGCCCGACGAGCCGGACGGCGCGAACGGCGGCAATCGCGACCGGGGCGGCAAGGACGGCGAGCAGCTGAGCGCGGGAGACGACCGGCCGCTGTACTGGGCGCGGCTGGGCATGACCTCGGCGCTCAACCGCTGGCAGCCGGACTTCTCGCTGGACGCGGCCGACCGTGCCGGGCTGGTCGCCGAGACCGACCGCCGCTCGCGCGGTCAGGCGGACGCCGACTTCCCGGAGGAGTACGGGAGTTCGGACGTCAAACGGGTCGTGGTCACCGGCTTCGACCCGTTCCAACTGGACAACGACGTCCGCCAGGCCAACCCCTCGGGCGCGGCGGCACTGGCCCTGGACGGCGCGGTGATCGAGACCGCCGACGGTGTCGTGGTCGTGGAGGCGATGCTCTTTCCGGTGCGCTGGCGGGACTTCACCGACGGCACGGTCGAGCGGGCGCTCGTACCGCACCACGCCGGAGAGCGTCCGGCCGACGCGGTGATCACCGTCAGCCAGGGCCGGGACGGGCAGTTCGACCTGGAGCAGCACAACGGCGCCTGGCGCGGCGGCTTCGACGACAACGAGAACGAGGGCACCGAGGAAATCGCGCCGATCCCCGACGGCGTCCCCACCGTCACGCCCCAACCCCAGTGGTCCGACTCGACGTTGGACGCGGAGGCCGTCATCGACGCGACGGACGGATCGCCGTTCCCGGTGATCCACAACACCGGCGTCACTGAGATCCCCGAGGGCGAGACCGAGCCGGTCTTCCGCCCCGACGGACCCACCCCCGGCTCCGAGGCGCGGGCCGGTGGCGGCGGCGACTATCTCTCCAACGAGATCGCCTACCGCAACACCCTGCTGCGCGACGCCACCGAGGGGGACATCCCCGCCGGCCACGTCCACACCCCGATCCTCCACCTCGCAACCGGCGACGCCGTGACCGACCCGCAGTTCGAGGCCGACCGCACCGCCGTCGTCGACCAGGTCAGGGCCATCGTCACCGCCGCCGCCCGCCCCTGACCTCGCCACCGGCCGCCGGGCGGCGCCTCTGTGCGCTGCCGAACTGTCGAACTTCCGCGCTCAGCCGAGGAGTTTGCGCAGACCCAGACGGCCCCACAGAAGGCTGGCGGCGTAGGAGAGCACGATCGTCGTCAGCCAGAGCACCGGCAGCAGCACGGCGGCGGCAGGGGCGCCGAGGTCGGCGGAGACCCTGGGCACGACCAGTTCCTCGACGACGATCACATGCACCATGTATGCGCCGAGCGCCGCCCCCGCGAGCTGCGAGACCCGCGGGCGGAAGCGCTCGGGGACGCGCACGCGGTGGACCAGCAGCAGCATGCTGCCGGTGAGGGCTGCGACGAAGAGGTGGGCGTTCGGGATGACGTAGTGGACCTGCGTGTTGTACCAGAGGCAGCCGGCGAAGGCGGCCAGACAGCCGGGCACCAGCAGCCAGCGGTAGCGGTCGGGCACGCCCCTGGGGAGCGCGAAGAGCAGCGCGCCGAGGACGGCGTAGACGAGCGAGTACGTGCCGAAGCCCCAGCTGACCGGCGGGCCGTCCCAGCCGGTGACCTTCTCGGCCGTCTCCATCGCCGCCGGCGCCACCGCGACGGCGGCGAGCAACGCGCCCAGGAGCCACGGCCGTTGGCCGGCCCGCAGCAGGACGACGAAGGCCAGCACTGCCACCAGCGGCAGATACACGTACATGAACCACAGGTGGTAGGCCGGTTGGACCGAGCCGAAGAGCGAGGTGAACGCCAGCTCCGTCATCGGCTCGTCGTTGCGGCTGCGCAGCCAGGCCCAGAGGAGGTAGATCGCCGTCCAGGCCAGCAGCGGCAGCCCGTTGCGCACCAGGCGCTGCCGGGCGGCACGGCCGTCCCGCGGCGGGGCGCCGGCCAGGACCGCCCAGCCGGCCATGGCGAAGTACATCGGGACGGCGAACTCGTTGGCGGAGTCCGCGATGTGGCCGACCCAGTACGCTCCGGCGCCGTTCTCCTCCTGGCGGTCCACCGCCCTGATGAAGGTGGCCCCGACGTGGCCCAGCATCACCGCGCAGGAGCAGATCAGCCGCATCAGATCGATGTCGACGCGGTGCTCGCGGCGTGCGGGCTTCGCGGGCGGCGAGGTGTCGGCGGGGGCGTCCGGACGCGTGGACCGCGCCGCTGCTCCGGCCGGTGACCCTGGTTCCGTTTCGGTGACGGCTTGCTTGTTCGGCACCAGGACACCTTCCGGCAGCCGACCCAGCCACAGGTGTACTGCGACCCAACAGCAGAACAACTCGCCCCCACGACCGGCCGACGCGGTTCGGGAGCCGCGGATGTGCATCCCGCGCGCGGGCCCGGGCGCGCGGGGACCGCCGGCGAGGACCGAGAGTTGTCCCCCGGGGGACAACTGCGGGCCCGGGCGCGCGCCTGCCCGCGCAGGCGCGGCGACGCGCACAGGGGGTTCGCCGACTGTTCACGCGCTGTGTGCCCGGCCCTTGGGTGCCGTGGGCCACGGGTGGGGCACAGTGCGGCCTCCAGCACCCGGCGGTGGAGATTCATGAGACGACAAGCGGCCCGACTGCTGCGGCCCAAGTCCCGTACATTCAGGGGCGGTTCACCGCAGGCAGTGGCGATGCTGCGCCGCTGCGAGCGGAGCTGCGCCGGGTATCTCGCCCACCCGGACCCGAGTCGCGGCGGTCCGCCCGCGGCGCTCGTCGCGGCTCTCGGCGGCCTGCTGTACGCGCTGCGACCGGACGAGCCGGACGCCGTGCGCCAGGACGCCGTGCCGCTGGACGCCGTGCCGCTGGACGAGCTGCTCGGGGCCGTCGCGCCGGCGCTGGATGCCGGCGGCGCACCGGAACGTGAGCTGGCACTGGCCCTGACCGAGGCCGCCGTCGCGCTGCGCCCCCGCTCCAAGGGCGCCTGGCGACTGCGCGGACGGGCGCTGGAGGAGTCGGGCCGACTGTCCGAGGCGATCGTCGCCCACGAGCGGTACGCGGCGCTGGACGGCGCCGAACCCCGGTGCCTGCTCCGCCCTCAAGTGCTGCGCGAGCAGCGGGAGTTGCTGGATGAAGCGGCGGGCCTGCTGCCGGACGTCGCGGAAGCGGCGGGCGGTTCCGGGTCCGGTCCGGGTCGGGTGTTCGCCGCTGCCGTGGCCGGGGGCCGGCCGCTGCCGGAGGTGCGCGACGCCTTCACCGCGCACCTGACCGCTGCGCTCGCCGCACACGGCGCCGCGCACCCCGACGTCGCACGGCTGGCCGTGCTCCACGGCCGGCACCGCCGCCTTCTCGCGCTCGACCCGGCGCCCGACGGCCACCTCGCCGACGCCCGGCCGCTCGGGGTGCACGAGCTGCGCGGCCGGCTGGAGGGCCGCACCGTCTGCGTGCTGACCGGCGAGGTGGAGCCGCCCGCCGGGGCGTACGACGTGGTGGTCCGCTGCGACGAGCTGCCCGCCTCCGTGACCGGCCCGGTCGATGTGCATGCCACCCGTGCCGGGAGCCGCGGGGGCTGGACGACGCGCGCCGCGATCCGCATCGTGCTGGACGAATCGCCGCGCCCCGGCCCGTGGGCGGAAGCGATCCGCTCACTGGCCCCGGGCGCGCAGGGCCGGGTGGGCGACGCCGGGCTGCGCCGGCCCCTCTCCGACCCGTCTCTCTGCGACGAACAGCAGTGGGGCGAGACACCGTCCACCCCCTTTGTGGTGCTGCGGCTGCTGGACTTCCTGGACGTCAGCCCCCGGATCGGGCTTCGCACCGCCGCACCGCTGTCCCGGACGCTGCGGGCGCCCGAGCTCGACTGGCTGCGTGCCCGTGCCCAGGACTGCGACCAGACGAGGATCACGCTGAGATGACCACCGCCGAAACCCCCGCCGACCCCGCGCCCGGCAACGCGCCTCGCACCGCCCCCTACACCGCCTCCTCTGCGTCCGCCGCTGCGGCGCGGCTCACCGGGAAGCGGCGCGTCGCCTTCGTCTGCTTCGCGACCGAGCCCGAACTCCCGGGTCTGGCTGTGCTGTTGCGCAGTCTCGCTCTGTCCAACCCCGAGCTGTGCGAGGACTTCGTACTGGTCCGCCCCGAGCTGCCCGAGGAGCGGATCACACCGCTGCGCCGACTGCACCCGCGACTGGTGGAGCGGCGCGGGAGCAGCCGCGCCGACCTGCTGCGGACCACCGGCTACGACACGCTGATCGCGCTCACGCCCGGCATGCTGGTGCGCGGCGACCTCTCGCCCCTGCTGCGGATCAACACCGGCACCGCGGCGGTGCTTCAGCCCGTCGGTGCGCACCCGGACGAGCTCGCGCCGGACCCGGACGGGCTGCTGGTCTTCCAGACCGCGGACGCCCAACAGGTCGATTCGCCGGCCGAGTTGGCGGCGAGTGCCGATCAACTGCTCGGCGCTGCCCACGACTTCCCCGTACGACGGCTGCACGGTGACACGCCGCTGCCGGAACCCTCCGACGCGCGCGTGCTGCGGCTGCACACCGACCACCGGCCCTGGGCGTGGCGCCGCCCCGGATTCGGGCCGGTCGACGAAGCCTGGGCCGCCCACGAGTGGGACGACGAGACCTTCCGTGCTCGCTACTGCGCCCTGCGCGCGCCCCAACACCCCGATCTCCTCCGCCACTTCGCGCCCTCCGTCCTGGCCTCCCGCCCCACCGTGGACCTCGCGCACCGGCTCGGGGCCGTCCATCTGGCCGCGGGCGAGTACGAGGAGGCCGTCGAGGTGCTCGCCGGCGCCGGGGCCAGGGCAAACCAGCCCCGTTTCCACGAGACCCTGGGCCGGGCGCTGTCGGCGCTCTCGCGCTACGACGAGGCCCGTACCCACTTCCTGCTGGCTGCCGCCGATCCCGAGGTCGCCCCGCGCGCCTTCGGCCGACTGGCCAAACTCGCCCGGATACGGGGGGACGCGGCGGCTGCGCAGGAGTACGCGCGTCAGGGGCTGGCCGTCGACCCCACCCACCGCGAGTGCCGCGCGCAGCTGCGCCCGGAGCCGTTCCAGCTCGACGCGGCACCGGCGTCGTACCCGGGCGAGGCGACCCCGGCCGGCTCACGGGCCGGTCAACGCCCCGTGTCCGGCGAGCAGTTCGCCCACGTCGCGCTCTACGCCACCGGCCAGGAGAACGCCGGCGACAAGGTGCTGCCGGAAGCCGTGCGGCGCAGTCTGGAGCCGGAGGAGCCGGGCCCCGCCCGCTGGCACGGCGTCGACGCCCACCACCTCTTCGACGAGGACGCACTCGCGGCGGTCAACGCCCGCCGCGGCCTGGTCATCGGTGGCGGCGGCCTCTTCCTGCCGGACACCGTGCCCAACGGGCACAGCGGCTGGCAGTGGAACGTCCCCGACGAGCTGCTGCGCCGGATCGAGGTGCCCGTCGCGGTGTTCGCGGTCGGCTACAACGTCTTCGACGGCCAGAGCTACCGGCGCAAGCGCTTCCTGCGCAGCCTCCGCACTCTGGTGGAACGCGCCGACTTCGTCGGCCTGCGCAACCACGGCTCGGTGGAACGGGTGCGCGCACTGCTGCCCGAGGAGCTGAGGGAACGGGTCGGCTACCAGCCCTGCCCCACCACCGTCACCCGGCACATCCAGCCCGGCTGGGCCGACCCCGCGTCCCGTACCGACACCGTCCTGCTCAACTGCGCCTACGACCGCTCCGGCCACCGCTTCGGGCACGACTACGGGCATTTTCTCGACCAACTGGCCCGCGCCGTAAGGGCGTTGAGCGACCACGCCGAGGTGCGGTACGCCCCGCACATGCCGGACGACGAACGGCTGGTCGCCGATCTGCGCCGGGCCCACGGGCTCACCCTGCCCGTCGAACGCCTCTACGACCGCAGCAACGCGGAGATCCACGAACTCTTCGCCCGCGTACGGCTGGTGATCGGTATGCGCGGCCACGCCGGGATGATCCCGTTCGGCTGCGGCACGCCGATCCTCAGCCTGGTCTCGCACCCGAAGATGGTCTATTTCCTGACCGACATCGAACGTCCGGAGTGGGGCCTGTCGGTGCACGACCCGCATCTGGCCGACCGACTCGTGGAACGCGCGGGGGCGATCCTGAACGACCACGACGACGCCGTCGCCGACGTGCACGAACGGCAGCAACGGCTGTGGGAGATCACCCGCGCCAACACGGCAACTCTGCGCGAGATCATGCCGGTTCGCACCTGACGAGCGCGGAACGACCAGCCGGAACCAGCCCGCGAACGAAAGGCCGGAGCGAGCCGGGACGACGAGTGGGACAACGATCCGGCCCCGGCCACCCGCGCCGACCGGGGCCGAAACGGCCCGAACCGGACAGAACCGAACCTCGGCAACCCTGCCCGGAACGGTGCGGGACCCGTTCGGGCCTGCCCCGGGGCGGGCCCGGCGATTCGAAGTTCTGTCCAAGTGGTGGAGACCGGGCCTCCCCGGTGCCTAAGATCGTGGCCGCCGGGTCGCTGCACAGCCGCACGACCGCCGCCGCAGCCAGGAGGTCCCATGCACCGCCGCAGGTCCGCGTCCCACGTCGCAGTCGCCGCCACCGCGCTGGCGGTCGCCGCGCCGCTGCTCACGGGTTGCGGCAGTGAGGAAACCCGGGCGGGTGCCGCCGCGGTGGTGGACGGCGAGCGCATCACGGTCTCCCAGGTGCAGTCGCGCTCCGAGGCCGTCCGCGACGCGCAGCGCGCCGGTGACGGCGGGGGCGAACTGATTCGCAGCTCCGGCCGGCTCGGCCACTACAACCTCAACGAGATGATCAGCTCCCGCGTCATCGCGCGCGCCGCGGCCGACGAGGGCGTACGGGTCAGCCGCCGCGAGGTGCAGGAGGCGCGCGCCTCCGACCAGAAGCGGGCGGGCGGCAAGGCCGAGCTGGAGAGCTCCCTGCTGCGCGAGAACGCGCTCGCGCCGAGCCAGATCAACGACTCGTACCGCACCACGCTGCTCTTCAACAAGCTGATCCAGGCGCTCGGCGTCAAGGCGGGCGACCCGAAGGCGGACGAGACCATCAGCGCCAAGCTGGTCGAGACCTCCAAGAAGATGGGCATCAAGGTCAGCCCGCGGTACGGCAGTTGGGACATGGAGAAGTTCCAGCTCGCGGACGGCGAGCGCAGCTGGCTGAAGGCCACCGTCGAGAAGGAGCCCGGGGCGGGCGGCCACGGCCCGGAGGACGGCCACGACCACGGCTGAGCCGGTCCGACGGCCGACTGAGCCGGTCCGACGGCTTCCTCGCTGCATGAGCGGGGCGTGGTGGGTGTCATGACCGGAGGTCGGCTGGCGGCGTTCGCGCGGCCCGGCTTCCCGGTCTTCTTCGCCGGCCACCTCGCCTCGCAGCTCGGCAGCGCGATGACCCCGCTCGCACTGGCCTTCACGGCGCTGGGGATCAGCGGTTCGCTGTCGGACCTGAGCCTGGTGATGGCCTCGCGCATCCTGCCGGTGGTGCTGCTGCTGCCGGTCGGTGGCGTGCTCGGTGACCGACTGCCCCGGCGTGCGCTGATGATGGCGGCCGACTGCCTGCGGGCGTCCGCGCTGGTCCTGCTGGTGGTGCTGTACGCGGCGGAGCGGCTGGAGCTGTGGTCGCTGGTCGCGCTCACCGTGCTGAGCGGCGCGGGCGAGGCGTTCTTCCGGCCCGCGTACGAGGGGATGGCGCCACTGCTCGTCCCGCGCGGCGCTCTGCCCGACGCCAACGCCCTGCTGGGGCTGGCCTTTTCGGCCGCGACGATCGCCGGGCCCGCGCTCTCCGGCGCACTGGTCGCCCTCGGCTCCCCGGCCTGGGGCCTGTCCGCGGCGGCGGGCGCCTATCTGCTGACGGTGCTGCTGCTGTTCTTCCTCCCACCGGTGGACCCACGCGGCACGGGGCCGGCGAGCACGTATCTGAGCGATCTGCGGCACGGCTGGCGCGAGTTCACCGCCCGCTCCTGGGTGTACACGCTCACCGCCTACGGCGCGCTGTTCAACCTGCTGGTCTGGGGCCCGTACCTGGTGCTCGGTCCCGCCTCGGCCGACCGGGAGTACGGCGGGGCGGGCGACTGGGGCGCGGTGATGGCGCTCTACGGCGTGGGAGCCGTCTGCGGCGGTCTGCTGGTGCTGGGGCGCAGACCCTCCCGTCCGCTGGTGGTCGCGGTGGCCTGCGGGTTTCCGACGGTCGCGCCGCCGGCCGCGCTGGCGTTCACCGCACCGCTGCCGGTGGTGTGCGCGGCAGCGGCGCTGGCAGGAGTCGGGATCGCCGTGAACATGAGCCTGTGGATGACGACCGTGCAGCACCACATTCCCCTCGACGCGCTCTCGCGGGTCAATTCCTACGTGACCATGGGTGCGTTCGTGGGCGGGCCGGTGGGGATGGCGCTCGCCGGGCCGGTGGCCGAATCGGCCGGTGTCGCCGGTGTGCTGGGTTTCGCGGCGGTCTTCCAACTCCTGCTCTGTACGGCGGTGTTGGCCCTTCCCGCGGTGCGCGCGGTGCGCTGGGAGAGCGCGCCCGCTTCCTCCGCCCGGCCGGCGCCCCCGCTCCCGCAGCCGGACCCGCGCACCCACCCGCAGCGGGATCCGCAGTGATGGATGCCTCATGCACTGAATGAAGAGCCGCACCCGGGGTCGGAGGAGTGCCGGGGAGCGTGGGGCGGGCCCGGAGCGGGGCGGCCGAGCGGGGGCGTTAGATTCGGGGCATGACCACTGCCGAGACCGGCGAGCCCGGCCGAATCGTCCTGCTCACCACCAGCCACCGGGTGGCGCCCGGGCTGCTGTCCTGGCCCGCGTGGGAGCAACTGCGCGCCGCCGACTCGGTGTTGTGCGCGGATGAGCGGCAACCGCAGCTGCCGTATCTGCGGGAGGCCGGGGTCGAACCGGTGCTCGGCCCGCTGCCCGACGCCCGCGAACTGGTCGAGCGCTGCCTGCCCGGCCGTACCGTCGTGGTGATCGCGGGCGCGCAGGGCGAGCCGCGGCTGACCGACGGCCTCGCCCGGCTGGCCGGCTCCGGCCGGGAGACGATGCCCTTGCTGGAACTGCTGCCCGGTTCCTACGACCTGCCGGGAGCGCGGCTGCTGGACGTCGTCGAGATCATGGACCAGATCCGGCGGAGCTGCCCGTGGAGCAGCACCCGTACGCACAAGGAGCTGGTCAAGCACGGCATCGAGGAGGCGTACGAACTCGTCGAGGCGATCGAGAGCGGCGACCGCCAGGAGCTGCGCGAGGAGCTCGGCGACGTACTGCTCCAGGTCGTCTTCCACGCGCGGATCGCGCAGGAGGACCCGGACGAGCCGTTCTCGGTCGACGATGTCGCCGCGACCATCGTGGACAAGCTCATCCACCGCCACCCGCACCTCTTCGGCGAGGAGACGGCCGAGACCCCCGAGGACGTCAGGGCGCTCTGGCTGCGCACCAAGGCCGTCGAGAAGCAGCGCACCTCGGTCACCGAGGGGGTTCCGCTCGGGCAGCCCGCACTGGCGCTCTCCGCGAAGCTGGTCGGCCGCGCACACTCCGCCGGGCTCGACGTTGCGCTGCCCCAAGGCGAGGGCGTGGGCTACGAGTTGCTGGAGCTGGCAGCCCGTGCCGAGCTGGCCGGAACCGATCCGGAGACCGCGCTGCGCGCCGCGGCCCGCACCTACCGCGACGCCATCCGTACCGCCGAGGCCGCCACCGGCGGGCACTGAGGCGCTCGCTCCGGCAGTCTCGGCGACCGCGACAGCGGGTCGGTCAGTGCTGCCGGTTCCGCCGCCGGTTGCGGTCGCCGAGGATCAGGAGCGCGCCGATCGCGGGCACCGTCCAGGCCGGTGACTTCGGCAGGACGAAGCTCAGCGGAGCGCCCCACGCGACCAGCGCCCAGCCCAGCCACCCCGGTACGCGCCGGCCTCGCCGGGCGGACCACACGACGTGGGAGCCGAACACCAGCATCGGGGCCCCGAAGCTGCCGAAGGTGCCCCAGAAGGCCTCGGAACGTCTGAACTCGGCGAGTGTGGTGGAGGGTTCGAGGGTGAAGCCGTTCCACCCGCCCTCGCGCAGACCGTCCGCCAGGCCCTCGCGCACATCGCGCGGCGCGACCGGACGTGGGTCGCACCGAAGGCGACGGAGGTCCAGCCGGCGGCAGCGGTGAGCCGGGCGCCCGTCACGCACGGGCCGGTCGGTCGGTCGG
This sequence comes from Streptomyces tardus, assembly GCF_018101125.2. Lineage (GTDB taxonomy): Bacteria > Actinomycetota > Actinomycetes > Streptomycetales > Streptomycetaceae > Streptomyces > Streptomyces tardus. Next base: position 3,095,606 of record NZ_JAELVF020000001.1, read on the forward strand.
CGTGCCGCTCGGAGTGCGTCATCGCGAACACCTCTTCCCCGAGCCGGCCTTCCGCGCGCCGACTCTTCTGTACGGGTGCGTATAACGCCACGCTACCAACATCTGTACGCTTGCGTATGAATGAGATCGGCGGCACAGGTCGGCAGTGCGCTTCTGTGTGCGAGTCGTCAGTACGAGATCGAGGCAACGGAGGCCCCCGGTGGCGACAGCCCGTACCCCACGTCAGGCATGGATCGACGCAGGCCTGCGCGCACTGGCCGCCGGCGGGCCCGACGCGGTGCGCGTCGAATCGCTCGCCCGTACGCTCGGCGTCACCAAGGGCGGCTTCTACGGGTATTTCGCCGACCGGAACGCGCTGCTCGCCGAGATGCTGGACGACTGGGAGCGCCGCAGCGTCCCCGACGTCATCGCACAGGCCGAGCGCGAGGGCGACAGTGCGCTCGACAGGACCAAGCGCGCCGCCGAACTCACCTTCTCCGACGACCTGTTGCCGATCGACCTGGCCGTCCGCGACTGGGCCCGCCGGGACTCCGAGGTCGCCGAACGACTGCGACGCGTCGACAACGAGCGCATCGGCTATCTGCGCCGCAGCTTCGCCGACCGCTATCCGGACAGCGTCGAACTGGAGGCCCGCTGCCTGCTCGCCTTCTCGGCCGCCATCGCCGGCGACCTCATCGCCGCCGACCACCCGGGCCACACCCGCCAGGAGATCACCCGGCGCGCCGCCGAACTCCTCTTCTCCGACCCCGACGCCTGACCGCTGCCCGGACCCGCTGCCCGATCCCGACGCAGGGTCCGGTGCCCGTGCCGAACCCTCTGCGACGCCTCGCCGGGGCGTACGGCGAGGGCCGCTGTGCGCGGGGGGCCGTCCCGCCCTCGACGAACCAGGTGCGGCCTGCCCCGCACCGCCTTACTCGTCTCCCATCACCAGGCCCTCGATGGTGTGCTTCTGGGTGATGGGCGTCAGTTTGTCGACGACCGGGCAGTTCAGGTGGTGGCGCACCCGCTCCGGCAGCGCCTCCCAGTACCTCCGCGTGAGAGCGGTGTCGTGGCGGTCGGCGTTGTTCGCCCCGGGCCCGTCGACGCCCAGTACGAGAACGGGTCGCGCCGCGGTCGACTCGTTCCTGGTGCCGCGGTGGACGGTCAGTGCGCTGCGGGCCGAAATGTCGCCCCGCTGCGGGTACTTGCGCACCGCGCGCTGTTCGTAGCGGCCGTAGCGCTCACGGGGAGGGAACATCCCGTGCGCGAAGTCGGGTTCGTCGTCCCACTGGGTGCCGGGGGCGATCTCGAAGGGGCCCATGTCCTCGGTGGTGTCGACCGCGGTGAGGTTGAACGCCAGTGAGGTGAGGCGACGTTCGGTGCGCGTCTCCTCGGGGATGGGGAAGTCGCGGTGCCAGGGCTGGTTGACCGCGCCCGCGAGCGGTACGTCGAAACCGAGCTCGACGATGCGGTAGTCCGGTCCGAGGACGGCGGTGGCCACGGATCGGACCCAGGGATGCTCGACGAGGTCCACGAACCCCCGCAGCTGTTCGGGGTGTATCTCCACGTAGTAGCGGTGCGGACCCCGCCCCACCGCGCCGTCGGGTCGGGAGCGCGCCTCCTCGAAGGCGGTCTCGATGTCCTCGCGCAGCCGGTCGGTCCACTCCTTGGTGAAGGCACCTTTCCGTGCCGTGATGCCGTCTGTGTACAGGTTCGTCACTTCCTGCGACACGTCGACGTCCAGGTCGCCGGCACGGTCTCCGGGATATGCGGACACAGTCATCCTCGCCTCCTCGCGGGCAGAGCTTCCTGCCTCAGATTGCATCGATGAATGCAGCGTTGCAACAGTCTGTGCGACAACTCCTGTGCGGATGTTGGCGCATGGCAGGATGACGAGGGTGAGCAGTCGACTGAAGGATGTGGCAGCCCGGGCCGGCGTCTCCGTGCGCACCGTGTCGAACGTCGTCAGCGGGTCCGCACCGGTCGCCCCGGAGACCCGGCGGCGCGTCCAGGAGGTGATCGACGAGCTCGGCTACCGCCCCAACCTCGCAGCCCGCAGCCTGCGCGCGGGCCGCACCGGCATCATCGGCCTGGCCATACCCGAACTGCACTCGCCCTACTTCGGCGAACTCGCCGGACTCCTGGTGGACGGCGCCCAGCGCCGGTCCTGGACCGTGGTCATCGACCAGACGCGGGGCGACGCGGACGCCGAACGCCGCCTGCTCGTCCCGGGTGGCGGGCGGATGGTCGACGGCCTCATCATCAGCCCCTGGGCGCTGGATCCGGCCGAGTTGGCCGCGACGGAGCCCGCCGTCCCGCTCGTTCTCCTCGGCGAGCGCAGTCCGCACGGGGCGGCGGACCACGTCGCCGTCGACAACGTCGCCGCCGCCGACGAAGCCACCAGCCACCTCATCGGTCTGGGTCACCGACGCATCGCCGCCATCGGCCTCCAGCCCCATCTCCACAACGGCACCGCCCGGCTGCGCGCCGAGGGCTACCGCCGCGCACTGGACCGCGCAGGGCTTCCTCATGAACCGGCCGCCCAGCGCTCCACGGCCGCGCTGCACCGGGCCGACGGCGCCCGCACCATGGCCGAACTCCTCGACGGGCCGTCCGCCCCCGACGCCGTGTTCGCCTTCAGCGACGAACTCGCCCTGGGCGCCCTCCACGTGGCGCACCAGCGGGGCCTGCGCGTGCCCGAGGACATCGCGATCGTCGGCTTCGACGACATCGAGGACGGCCGCTACAGCCACCCCGCGCTGACCACCATCGCGCCCGACAAGCAGCAGATCGCCGAACGGTCGCTGCAATGCCTGGCGGACCGCGTCTACAGCCCCGGCAACACCGTTCCCCCGCAGCAACTCGTCGTCCCGCACCGGCTGATCAGACGCGGCACCACCTGAGCCGACAGCCCCACGAGGAGCAGCCACGCGCGAGCGGAGGCCGCGTTCGCGCCTGTCGCTACTCCGGCCGTGGGCGCCCGTTCGCTCGCCGTACGGTACGCCTCGGCCGCTGCACGTTTCCGGCTCCGCGCGACCGGGTTGAGCCCGGCCGGCTCGGACTCGGTTGACGGCCGGCGGACGGCCACGGAACAGTCGGGTGCTCGCTGATGCTCCTATTGCTGTCAAGCGGCTTGGAGCCAGTTGCGGTAGGCGTAGGTGAGGTCGTCGTCTCTGCTGAGTCCTCGTTCGATTCTGGAGATGGTGGTGGGCCAGACTCCGAAGTGCTGGGCGACAGCGGTGAGAGTGATGTTCTTGGCCTGCCGCAAGGGACGCAGATCGGCTGTGCCCGGGATGGTGACCGTGGTGGTGAGGCAGCGGAACATCTCCCGGGCGATGGCCCGTTTCAGCATCCGGATGATTTCCTTCTTGGTCCGTCCGGCAGCGGTCTGTCGTGCGACGTAGGCCCGGGTCCGGGCGTCGCTGGACATGCGGACCAGGGCGACGCGGTAGAGGGCTGCGTTGGCTGTTCGGTCACCGCCTCGGGAGAGGCGGTGCCGGTTGGTTCTGCCGCTGGAGGCAGGGACCGGCGCGGCTCCGCAGAGTGCTGCGAAGGACGCCTCGGTCCGCATCCGTTCGGGGTTGCCGCCTGCGGTGATCAGCAGTTGTGCGGCGGTGTCGGGGCCGACACCGTAGGCGGCCCGCAAACCCGGGTTGTGGGTGGTGACCTCTGCGTCCAGGGCCCGCGTCAGCGTCTCGTGCTCGGCGGTGAGTTCCTTGACGCGGCGGGCGAGGCTTTTCAGTGCGGTCAGGACGGCGACGTGTAGGGCGTCGCCGGTCGGCCGCAGCCGGGCCAGGGCCTCGGTGCGGTCGGTGCTCTTGAGCTGCCCGTATTTCGCGCGGATGGCGTCCGGGGCGGTGATGAGGACGTTGCCGATCTGGTTGAGTGCGGCGGTGCGGGCCTTGACGGCGGAGCGGGCGGCGTTGTGCAGGGCGCGTATCCCGGCGACCGTCTCGTCCTTGGGTGAGCTGGAGGCTCTGCCGGACAGGGCGGCGCGAGCGGCGGCGTAGGCGTCGATCGGGTCGGACTTGCCAGTGCGGCGGCGTTCGGCCCTGTCAGGGCGGTTGACCTCGACGACCTGGTGCCCGCGGGAGCGGGCGGTGCGGGTGAAGCCGGCCCCGTAGGACGAGGTGCCTTCCACTCCGATCGCGACCACACCTCCGTGGGCGGTCAGGAAGGCCAGGGCCGCTGCGTATCCAGCGGTGGTGGTGGCGAACTCCGCGTCCGCGAGATGGCCGCCGTTGTCGCTGATGACCGCGACGTGGACGGTGTCGGCGTGGGAGTCAACCCCGCCGAACACGTCCCGGTCCATGGTGTCCGCCGCGACCTCTGATGCCATGCTGATACTGCCTTCCCAGCCGAAGGTAGGCGCCGGCCGGGTGGCGCAGACAGGACATTGAAGGGGCTTCTGACCAAGCTCCTATCAGGTCATGTTCCGCCCGGCCGGAGCCATGAGAACGAGTTCCGGCGGCCGGACAGACCAGCGCGAGGACAGCCCAGCAGGGCGTCAGTCAGTGCCCGAGTCACGACCGCCGGAACCCGAGTATCAGCATCAATGTCAGTGCCCGGTGCGAGACTGACCGGCATGACGGAAGCGCGGCAGAAGGCAGACCTCCGGCGGTACCTGCAGGCGGGCCGCGAGGCTCTGCTGTGGAAGCTCGACGGGCTGTCCGAGTACGAGATGCGACGCCCCATGACGCCGACCGGCACCAATCTGCTCGGGCTCGTCAAGCACATGGCCGGGGTGGAGATCGGCTACTTCGGCGAGACCTTCGGGCGGCCCTTCGACCCGCTGCCCGCCTGGCTGGTCGACATCGAGAACGCCGAGGAGAACGCCGAGGAGAACGTGGACATGTGGGCCACGGCGGAGGAGTCGAGCGCGGACATCGTCGGCCTCTACCGCCGGGTGTGGGAGCACGCGGACGCGACGATCGAAAGGCTGCCGCTGGACGCGCCCGGCGAGGTGCCCCACTGGCCGCAGGACCGCAGACATGTGACGCTGCACCAGATCGTGGTCCACGTCATCGCCGACCTCACCCGGCACGCGGGGCACGCCGACATCCTGCGCGAGTTGATCGACGGGGCGGTCGGCATGCGCGAGGGCAACGACAACATGCCCACCGACGACCGCGCCTGGTGGGAGCGCCACCATCGCCAAGTGGAGCGAGCGGCAGGCGAGTTCACCCCGAGCTGACCCCGTGCGCCCGTCGACGGCACTGCCCGTGCGCGAGGATCGTCCCTGCCTTGGCCCGACCTGCGCCATGAGCAGAGGCGCCGACCGCGTGCCGACCTGCGCCTCTGCTTGGTGCGGGTGTTGTGGTTCGGTCAGTCGCCCTGCTTGATGAGGTCGACGAAGGCGGCCCACTCTGTGGGGGAGAAGGCGAAGGCGCCACGGGTGCGGTCCTTGCTGTCGCCGACCGCGACGAGGCCGTCGGCCGTCAGCTGGGTCTCCAGGCAGTTGCCGCTGCCTCCGTTGGAATAGCTCGACTTGTGCCACAGATGTGCGGGCAGATCGTGTCGCATGCTGTTTCCTCCGGCAAGAGGTGCCGTCGCGGTGCGGTGCTGCACCTAACCGAGATTGTCGAAGTCGTTCTTGTGCACGCCCCCTTTGAACGCCAGCCACTCGCCGGCAGTGAAGCAGAGGTGAGAGGCATGGGGGTGCTTGGAGACGTGTACGGCCATGCCACCTACGAGTAGCGCAGCGAGTTCGCAGCACTGACTGTTGCTCGCGGTCAGAATGCTCTTCTGTCAGATAGGTGGCGTGGGGTCGATCGAGTAAAGGTCCTGCTTCTCCATCAGTCTTACCTGCCTTCCAGGCTCGCGATCAGGCCGTTCCTTCATGCTCAGGCAAAGAAGGAACCGGTTTTGACGGCTGCGAGGAAGGTGAGCCATCCATTGCCCGGGAAAGTGACCTCCGGGCCCGCGAAAGTCTTCGAATCGCGGAACGCCATGCGCCCGTCAGATCGGTACTGCGCTTCCACGCATGCGCCGTTCTGGGCGCTGTAGCTGCTCTTGAACCAACGCGAACGGTCTGTGTTCATCTCGACTGATTCTCTCTACTCGGTCGACTCTTGACGGATCTCGTCGATAAGCGCCTTGCTCTCAAGTTCGCCGAGGGCTGTAGCTCGTAGGTGATCGAAAACATCCGCGTAGTAGGCGAGATCGTCCGGTCCTTCGAGGTACGTATGGCTCACATGGCTCTCGGTCAACACCACTTCCATGCTCGAGGGCGCAGGGAACCGGTAGATCTTGAAGGGGAGTGGGCCGCCTCGATAGGCGCCCACAGAGAAGGGTAGTACTTGCAGCGTCACGTTCGGTAGGTGTGACAACTCAAGTAGGTGGCCAAGCTGAGTGCGCATGGTGGACACGCTTCCGTACTGTTGACGGAGTGCGGCTTCGCCGAGGATCACCCAAGTAGAGATCGGGTTCTCTTCGCGAGTAAGGGCCTTCTGGCGCTCAAGGCGCACGTCCAACTTCGTCTGGGCATCAGAGTCGAGAGGCCCTGGTGAGCCGCCCCCAATGACTGCCTCCGCGTAGCTTCCCGTCTGGAAGAGGCCATCGACTACTCCCGGTTCGAATCCTCGGCAGTAGGAGGCATCCTCTTCCAGGCCAATGAGATCAAGGAAATCTTGGGGAAGCCGGTCTTCAAGTACTCGCCACCAGCGCTGCTTCCGACTCTCTCGTGCAAGTGAGAGCCAACCGTCGCGAGTTGCGGTGTCCTCAATCTCGTAAAGGTCCAGCAATGCCTTGAGGTCGAGAGGGCGTATCGGGCTTCGCCCCGACTCAATCCTGCTGACCTTCGAAGGGTTGCAGCTCAGTTGGTCCGCTGCGTGTTCCAGGTGCAGGCCACGTTCCTCGCGAAGGCGTCGAAGGTTGGTGCCCAGTACCCGGCGACGGACTGTCGGCTTCGGATCGTCTGGCATGCGCTCCCTCTCCTTCGTTGATCGACAGGGTACCGCTGGGAGTTGAGCCGCCAGTCGCTCGTAGAAGTGAATCACGGTGTATGACTTGCACCATGCAAGGCGTCGTTGTCATCCTGTGAGTGCGGACAGTTACGCCAAGCGGTGTGTGTCTGAGTCACGCCTGCATGCCTGCACGCGTGTTACGTCTGCCAAGGGAGGTCCCGTGAACGGCGCACTGCGAGTTGAAAGCCAGCAGCCCGTGTACCAGTGGGAGTTACGGATTCGCCCGGAAGATCTGGAGTCCTGGAGGCGCCAAGTTGCCCATGTTGTGCGGGAGTTGGGTGGGGACTACGGTGCGGTGGCGGTTGCGCGGCTCGGGGTGTCGGAGCTGCTGAGCAACGTGTGCAAGCACGTGGGGGACCGGCGGTGCCGCCTGGAGGTGGAACGGGAAGGTGCGGGCGTCCGCGTACGGCTCTTCGACCGTTCGCCGCAGGTGCCGGCCGTACGCGTGCCGACGTGGGACGCCGAGGAGGGCAGAGGGCTGTGGCTGCTGCGCGAGATGGCGGACGCGCTCGGCTACACCTGTACGCCGGACGGCAAGTGGGTGTGGTTCCGCTGCCTGTTGGCCACTCCGCGCGGGCACGCCCGGTGAACCGGCGGCGTGCGTACCGCGCGGAGTTCGTCGCCTACCAGGGTGAGCCGGAACCTCGGATGTACCACCTCGGCGAGGCGTTCTCCACCAGTGTTGCCGAGGTCCAACACTGGGCGTACGAGCGGGCGTTGAGCATCGCGGCCGTCCTCGGGCCGGGTTCGGCGGACGGCGGGGAGGTCGCGGCGTTCCACGACTGGAGCCGGAGATCGACCGAGGAAGGCACCCGGGCCCGGCTGCTGTGCGGCCATGTCGTCGCCCACGCGTACGACGGTGCGGACTGCACCTGGGAGTTCTCGCTCCGCCCGGTGCCCTTCCCGGCCTCGGGGCTGGGCCGACCGGCGGGCTGCGCAGGGGAGTCGGAGTGACCTCCTGTATCAACACCACAGCTACATACGGGAGTTGGGTGCTTCGCCTCGCCGGCCGCACAAATCCTGTGGGCGTACGCGCGGTGCGCTGCTAGCTTCGCGCGATGACGCTCACCGATCCGCCACGTCTGTCCCGCCTCACCTTCCACGGACCGCTCTCCGAGACCCGGGCCGCCGGTCTCGTCGACAGGCTCGTCCGCAACGGCCCCGCCACGATCCTGGACATCGGCTGTGGCTGGGGGGAGTTGACGCTGCGGCTGCTCGAGGCGCAGCCCACCGCCACCGCCGTCGGCGTCGACCTCAACGCCGAGGACCTGGCCCGGGGTCGCCGCAACGCCGAGGCGCGCGGGCTCGCCGACCGTGCCGACTTTGTCGAGGGCAACGCGGCCGAACTCCCAGGCGCCGCGGCCGATCTCGTTCTGTGCCTCGGTGCCGCCCAGGCCCTCACCGACAACGCTCCGCCGCACACCGCCGACGCACTGCGCGTGCTGCGCGGCCTCGTCGCTCCGGGCGGGCGCGTGCTGCTGGGCGAGGGGTTCTGGGAGCGCCCTCCCACCGCCGACGAACTCGCCGCGATGTGGCCGGGCGCCTCCGCCGAGGAGCACCACGACCTCGCCACGCTCGCCGAACTCGCCGAGGAGGCGGGCTTCCGCGTCGAGTGGATCGAGACCGCCAACCGCGACGAGTGGGAGGAGTTCGAGTCGCGCTACCAGTCGGATGTGGAGGTCTGGCTCGCCGCCCACCACGACCACCCGGAGGCCGCAGGGACGCGCGAGCGGGTGCGGCGGCACCGGTCGAGCTGGCTGCGCGGCTACCGCGGAGTGCTCGGCCTCGCCTACCTCACCCTGGTCCCGGTCGACTGAACAGCGCGCCCACTCCCGCGCCCACGCCGCCGCGCCCACGCCCGAGCAGCCACTCCCGCGCCCGAGCCGCCGGTACCCGGCGCCGCGCGGCGGCTCAGCTGCCGACGAGGCCGTACTCGGGACGGCCCGTCCGCTCGTAGACCTGCACCGTCACGCCGGTGCTGCTGGTGCGTGCCTCGGTGAGGGCGAACGCGGTCGGCTCCAGCCCCTCGGCGAACAGCCGCTTGCCGCTGCCGAGCAGCACCGGGAAGACCAGCAGCTGGTACGCGTCGACGAGGTCGTGCGCGGCGAGGGTGTGTACGAGGTCGGCGCTGCCGTGCACCTGCAGCTCGCGGCCGGGGCGCTTCTTCAGCTCGGCGACGGCCTGCGGCACCTCGCCGCTGATCAACTCCGCGCCCTGCCACTCCACCCGGTCCAGGGTGCGGGAGGCGACGTGCTTGGGGAGGCGGTTGAGCGAGTCGGCGATCGGGTCGTCGGCGTTGTCGACCCCGGGCCAGTGGGCGGCGAAGATCTCGTACGTCCTGCGGCCGAGCAGGAAGGCGTCGGCCTGTCCCATCCGCGCGGTCATCACCTCCCCGAGGGTCTCGTCGAAGTGGGGCGCGAGCCAGCCGCCGTGGCGGAAGCCGCCCGAGGTGTCCTCCTGCGGGCCGCCGGGCGCCTGCATGACGCCGTCCATGGTGAGGAAAGTGGTCACGACGAGCTTCATGGTCGTCCTCCGGTTCGAGTGCGTTCACCGGTGCAGACGGCCCGAGCCGGCGGAACTCATCGCCCCGAAGCCTCCGCGCCGCCCCGTCTGCCTCCCCAGTCCGTCCCGCCGCTTCCGCCCGCCGGGCCGGCTCCGTCGCGGCGCTGCCGACCGTCAACCTCACCGGGCGCGTTTCGCTCGAAGGGTCGGCCCGTGCGGAGGTCCCGGCCCGGCGGTCCGGCGGGCCGGTGCGCATGTCCGAGCATCGCCTCCGACAAACGGGGAATTCCCGGACAGCTTCTGGAGGTTGCGGTCATGAGTGGCATCGCCGAACGGCTCGCGGCGCTGGCGGAGCAGACGCTGGAGGGCCGCCCCCTCCCACTGCGGATCCGTGCCTGGGACGGCAGTGAGGCAGGGCCCGAGGGCGCTCCCGTCGTCGTGCTCACCGGCAGGCAGTCGCTGCGTCGACTGCTGTGGAAGCCCGGCCATCTGGGTCTCGCACGCGCCTGGGTGGCCGGTGACCTCGACCTCGAAGGGGACCTCTACGAGGCGTTGGACCGCCTCGGGCACCTGCTGTGGCACCGGGACGACCAGGCAGGTCGTCGTCGCAGGCAGAGCCTGCCCGCCGCCCTGCGGGCGCTGTCCGCGCTCGCGCGACCGCGCCAACTCCGCGCCGGCGCGCAGTTGTTGGCGCTGGCCGGTCCGGCCGGCCCGCCGAAGCCACCGCCGGAGGAGACCCCGACCCGGCGCGGCCCGCTGCACACCCTGCGCCGCGACAGCGAGGCGATCAGCCACCACTACGACGTCGGCAACGACTTCTACTCGCTGGTCCTCGGCCCGTCGATGGTCTACTCCTGCGCCTACTGGGAGGACGAGGCGGGCACGCTGGAGGACGCGCAACGCGCCAAACTGGACCTGATCTGCCGCAAGCTCCAACTCCGTCCGGGCCGGAGGCTGTTGGACGTCGGCTGCGGTTGGGGCTCGTTGGTGCTGCACGCGGTCGAGGAGTACGGGGTGCGGGCCGTCGGCATCACGATCTCCGAGGAGCAGGCCGGGCTCGCCCGCAAGCGGCTGGCCGAGGCGGGGCTGACCGACCGGGCCGAGATCCGGGTGCAGGACTACCGCGAGGTCACCGACGGCCCGTACGACGCGATCTCCTCCGTCGGCATGGCGGAGCACGTCGGCGCGACGCGTTTCAGGGCGTACGGCGAGCAGCTGTACGGGCTGCTGCGCCCGGGCGGTCGACTGCTCAACCACCAGATCTCCCGGCGCCCGACTACGGACGCGGGCCGCTACCGGACCGACGAGTTCATCGACCGGTACGTCTTCCCCGACGGCGAGTTGGAGACGATCGGGTCGACCGTCGGGCTGTTGGAGCGGTCCGGTTTCGAGGTGCGGGACGTCGAGTCGATCCGCGAGCACTACGCGCTGACCCTGCGTGCCTGGGTGACCAACCTCCAACGGCACCGAGCGGCCCTCGACGCGTTCACCACACCGGGCCGGGTACGGGTGTGGCACCTGTACATGGCCGCCTCCGCGCTCGCCTTCGAACGCAACCGGATCGGCGTGAACCAGGTCCTCGCCGTCCGCACCACCGACGGCGGCGACTCGGGCATGCCGCGCACCAGGGCCCGCTGGCTCGGCCTCCCGCCGCACCGAGCCCGTCCGGCACACTGAGTCCGTCCGGCACACTGAGCCCGTCCGGCACACTGAGCCCGCCCGCCGCGCGAGCCCGCCGCGCCGCCTGCGGCGCCGTGCCGCACCGTCGCCCGCGGCACGCGCCGGTCAACTCCGTTGCTCGACGCCGCCGTTGGCGTCCAGAGGCCAGTGCGCACCATGGTGCGCACCCGCGATCCCCGGACCGGCGGTTGACTGCGCAGCGTCCCTTGATCGGTTGGCTGCTGCGAGTGGGGCACGGTTACGATGCCGACTCGACTACGCCTTCTCGGGTGTGGTTTTGGTGAGAAGGGGCCCAGGATGTGCCAGACCGCTTCGGCGGTCTTTCCTCGGCCCCTTTGCCATGCGGTGAGGGCCGCCCCGCAGGAGGCCCTTGGTGGTTCCCTCCTTCTGCCGGCGGCACCTGTCGCGGGCCGGGCCGTACGAGCCTCGTCCGCACGTCTCCGCACGCGCCGCGTCCCGCAGCAGCGCCCGGTCTCACCCGACAGCGACCGGCTGTGCCGGCAGCCACCGGCAGCGACCGGCGGTGATGTCCCGCCCCGCCTGCACGGGCAGGGGCCGGACGTCACAGCCGGTCTCCGTTGACGCGCCGTCCCGCCGCCCAGGAGACTGCCGACCATGGCGATCACCGCACGCGGCACCCGCGGCTTCCTCTCCCGGACGGCCGCCCGACTGACCAGGCCCGACGGCCACGGACGAGGCGCCCTCGCGGCGTACGGCGCGCTTGCCGCGGCGGATCTGCTCGCCACCGCCACGCGCCCCCGTTCCGCGGCGAGGGCCGGCAAGTCGCTGCTGATGCCCGCGCTCGCCGTGCACGTGGTGCGCCGGCGGGCCGGCCGGGACGACGTGCTCGCCGAACCGGTGCCGCGCCCGCTGCTGTTCGGGCTCGCCTGCGCCACGGTCGGCGACACGGCGCTGCTCTTCGACAAGCGTGAACCCGCCTTCCTGCTCGGGATGGCCGCGTTCCTCGGCACCCAGACCGCGTACACGGCGGGCTTCGCGCGGATGGGTGCGCTGCGCGGCATCGCCGCCAACCCCCGGCCGGCGCTCGGCTGCCTCGGCGTGTGGGTCGCAGCCAACGCCGTCATCCAGCCCTCGCTGGACCGCGGACTCCGACTGCCGGTCGCCGGATACAGTCTGGCGCTCGTCGCGATGGGCGCCACCGCGCTCGCCGTCGGCGGCAAGGTCGGCGCGGGTGCGATGTCCTTCCTCGGCTCGGACGCCCTGATCGGGCTGAAGGCGGCGGGCCACGAGTTCCCCTCCCAGGAGGTGCTGATCATGGCCGGCTATCTGCTGGGCCAGTACCTGATCACCACGGGCTGGCTGGAGCGGCAGTAGCCCCGCCCCGTACGGTCGCGGTGTGCAGCACCTCGACACCGACCCGCCCCGTCCCGAGCTGTTCAGCTGGGAGTTCGCCGCCGACCCGTACCCGGCGTACGCCTGGTTGCGCCAGCACGATCCGGTCCACCGCACGACTCTGCCCAGCGGTGTGGAGGCGTGGCTGGTCACGCGGTACGCCGACGCCCGCCAGGCGCTCGCCGACCAGCGGCTGAGCAAGAGTTCGGCGCACTACCGGGACTCCGGGAGCGACGGCCGGGGCAAGATCGGCATCCCGGGCGAGCGCAGCGCGAACCTGATGACGCATCTGCTCAACATCGATCCGCCGGACCACACCAGGCTGCGCCGACTCGTCTCCAAGGCGTTCACCCCGCGGCGGATCGCCGAATTCCGGCCGCGGATCCAGGAGTTGACCGACGGGCTGATCGACGGTTTCGCGACGCGGGGCGAGGCCGATCTCATCCACGAGTTCGCCTTTCCGCTGCCGATCCACGTGATCTGCGATCTGCTGGGCGTTCCGCCCGAGGACCAGGACGACTTCCGCGACTGGGCCGGAATGATGATCCGGCACGGCGGCGGACCGCGCGGCGGTGTGGGGCGTTCGGTGAAGCGGATGCGCGCCTACCTCGCCGAGCTGATCCACCGCAAGCGCGACGCCCCCGGCGGCGATCTGATCTCCGGGCTGATCAGGGCGAGCGACCACGGCGAGCACCTCAGCGAGAACGAGGCCGCCGCGATGGCGTTCATCCTCCTCTTCGCCGGCTTCGAGACCACGGTGAACCTGATCGGCAACGGGACGTACGCCCTGCTCCGTCACCCCGAGCAACGCGCCCTGCTCCAGGACGCGTTGGCCGCGGGCGGCGAGGAGGCCGAGAGGCTGCTGGACACCGCCGTCGAGGAGCTGCTGCGCTACGACGGCCCGGTCGAGCTGGCCACCTGGCGGTTCGCGACCGAGCCGCTCACGATCGACGGGCGGCAGATCGCGGCGGGCGACCCGGTGCTGGTGGTGTTGGCGGCGGCCGACCGCGACCCCGCCCGCTTCGAGCAGCCGGACGTACTGGACCTCACCCGGCAGGAGAACCCCCACCTCGGATACGGTCACGGCATCCACTACTGCGTGGGCGCGCCACTGGCCCGCCTGGAGGGCCGGATCGCATTGGCGACGCTGCTGCGCCGCCTGCCGGACCTCCGACTGGCCGCTCAGCCCGAGGAGTTGAGCTGGCGCGGCGGGCTCATCATGCGCGGGCTGCGCCAACTGCCGGTCGGGTTCCACCCCGTGACCCCTGCGTGATCTCCGCGACACTGGCTTGTGATGGACGGGATTGACGGCTACGTTCGCCGCTGATCGTCAAGTCGGGATTGGCGAGGTCCGTTGCGGGGTACGCCGGAGTGTGCGTACGCCCTTGCGGGGCCCACCTCAACTCTCCCGGCTGTCACAGGACTTCAGGAGAGGCACCGCATGCGTTCCGGGAAAGGCCGCCATCGCCGCCCTCGTCAGGCTCCCGCCCTCCTGGTCACCGCAGGGGTGGCCGGGGCCGGAATCGCCACCTCGCTGCTGGGCGCCTCGGGTGCGCAGGCCGTGGAGGCCTCGACCTGGGACTCGGTCGCCCAGTGCGAGAGCGGCGGCGCGTGGAGTCTGAACAAGGAGAACGGCTACTACGGAGGCCTCCAGCTCACCCTGAAGTCCTGGGAGGCGTACGGCGGTACGGAGTTCGCGGACCGCCCCGACCTCGCCAGCCGCGGCCAGCAGATCCGGGTCGCGGAGAAGATCCTCGCCGCCGAGGGCCCGCGCGCCTGGCCGGCGTGCGCCGTCGACAGCGGGCTGGAGGAGGAGGTCAACGAGGCCCCGGACCTCGAACTCCCCCTCCCCGGCCCGGACAAGGGCGGCGACGAGGACAGCGACGACGCGGACAGCGACGACGCGGACAGCGACGACGACGGCAAGGGCGACGCGGACGAGGATGACGCGGACGAGGACGCCCAGAAGCCGGGCGACTCCGACTCCGACGACTCCGACGACGCCGACGACTCCGAGGACGCCGACGAGAAGGAGCGCCCCGACAACTCCGACGGCTCCGACTCGCCGAAGCCGCCCGGAGACACCTCCGTCCCCTCCCCGGACGAGCGCGAGCAGGACACCGACCCGGACCCCGAGCACTCGTCGGGCGCCGGCTCGGGCAGCGGCAACAGCGACGCCGCCGAGGAAGAGGTCGACAACGGCAAGGGCGCCGGCGACCCGTCCGGCGGCCACGACGGCCGGATCGGCACGGACGACCCCGACGATCCGACCGACGGGGCTGCCGAGTCCGATCCCGGCTCCGGCTCGGGCAAGCACCGCGGCCGGCCGGACCCCGCCGAGAAGGACAGGGCCGATCGCAGCGGCAGGGACGACGGTCACCTCGTGGAGATCGGCGACACCCTGACCTCGATCGCCGAACGGCACGAACTGGCGGGCGGCTGGCCCGAGTTGTACGAGACGAACCGGCCTGCCGTCGGCGAGGACCCGGATCACATCCTCCCCGGCCAGCTCCTTCAACTCGGCGAAGAGGACGACGCGGAGACAAGCCGGTAGATCCAGCAACCCGGATAGTCCGGGCAGGTCAGGGTGGTGCGGACAGCCCGGGCGGCACCGGTCGCGCCGACATGCGTACCACTGTCAAAGCCGCCAATCGGCAGATTCAGGGCAATTCCCTTGCTCTCGGCGGCGACACGTCTTCCGCGAGTGCCGTGCAGGACGGCGCGTCCTCGCACCCGGGGAATTTATTCCAGCTAAAAACAAACTCGTCACGCGCCTTTGAGCTGCGCCTTCCCCCGTGGCTCAGAGGCCGTGACGGCCCTCCGCAGGGACGGGAGCGTCGGTCGGTGCCGTGGGAACGCTAGGCTCTCGACTGACAGCCGCCACACACGAAGGAGACCC
This sequence comes from Streptomyces tardus, assembly GCF_018101125.2. Classification (GTDB taxonomy): domain Bacteria; phylum Actinomycetota; class Actinomycetes; order Streptomycetales; family Streptomycetaceae; genus Streptomyces; species Streptomyces tardus. Next base: position 3,110,984 of record NZ_JAELVF020000001.1, read on the forward strand.
TCGTGCCGTCCATCGACGTCGTCGTAGCCCGCGAGATCCTCGACTCGCGAGGCAACCCCACGGTCGAGGTCGAGGTCGGCCTCGACGACAGCAGCACCGGCCGTGCCGCTGTCCCCTCCGGCGCCTCCACCGGCGCCTTCGAGGCCCTCGAACTGCGTGACGGCGACAAGGGCCGTTACCTCGGCAAGGGCGTGGAGAAGGCCGTGCTGGCCGTCATCGAGCAGATCGGCCCGGAGCTGGTCGGCTACGACGCGACCGAGCAGCGGCTGATCGACCAGGCGATGTTCGACCTGGACGCCACCGCCGACAAGTCCTCGCTCGGCGCCAACGCCATCCTCGGCGTCTCGCTCGCGGTCGCGCACGCCGCCTCCGAGGCGTCCGACCTGCCGCTCTTCCGCTACCTCGGCGGCCCCAACGCGCACCTGCTGCCGGTCCCGATGATGAACATCCTCAACGGCGGCTCGCACGCCGACTCCAACGTGGACATCCAGGAGTTCATGATCGCGCCCATCGGCGCCGAGTCGTTCTCCGAGGCGCTGCGCTGGGGCACCGAGACCTACCACGCGCTCAAGGCGGTCCTCAAGGAGCGCGGGCTCTCCACCGGCCTCGGCGACGAGGGCGGCTTCGCCCCCAACCTCGGCTCCAACCGCGAGGCCCTGGACCTGATCCTGGAGGCCATCGAGAAGGCCGGCTACACCCCGGGCCGCGACATCGCGCTCGCCCTGGACGTCGCCGCCTCCGAGTTCTACAAGGACGGCTCGTACGAGTTCGAGGGCAAGTCCCGTACGGCGGTGGAGATGTCGGCGTACTACGGCGAGCTGGTCGACGCCTACCCGCTGGTCTCCATCGAGGACCCGCTGTTCGAGGACGACTGGGACGGCTGGAAGACCCTCACCTCCGAGCTGGGCGAGAAGGTCCAGCTGGTGGGCGACGACCTGTTCGTCACCAACCCCGAGCGCCTCCAGCGCGGCATCGACGAGAAGTCGGCCAACGCCCTGCTGGTGAAGGTCAACCAGATCGGTTCGCTCACCGAGACCCTGGACGCCGTCGAGCTGGCCCAGCGCAGCGGCTTCAAGTGCATGATGAGCCACCGCTCCGGCGAGACCGAGGACGTCACCATCGCCGACCTCGCCGTCGCCACCAACTGCGGTCAGATCAAGACCGGAGCGCCGGCCCGGTCCGAGCGCGTCGCCAAGTACAACCAGCTGCTGCGCATCGAGGAGATCCTCGACGACGCCGCGGAGTACGCCGGTCGCAGCGCCTTCCCGCGCTTCAACGGCTGACCCCGTCACGCGACAGCCCGTCACCTCCTCGTCCCGGCCCACGGTCCCGTACCGTGAGCCGGGACGAGTGGTGTGACGGACAGGGAGACGATGTGGCCGCGGACCGTGGGCGTGAGCGTCCCGCCGACAAACGGCGGCAGGGCCTGGCCGCGACCTCCACGGCGACCCGGCTTCGGGCGCTCGGCGAGGAGGCCGCGGCGCGGGTCTACCGGGCCCAGAACCGCAGGCTCCGCAAACCGCGTCGCAGTCGCCTCACCGGCAGGGCCGCGTTGTTGGTCCTGGTGGTCTGCTCGTTGATCGTCGCGCTCGCCTATCCGATAAGGCAGTACGTCTCGCAGCGCTCGGAGATCGCCGACCAGCGGCGACAGGCCCAGGAGGCCCGGGAGCGCGTGCGGGAGCTGCGCGAGGAGAAGGCCCGCTGGCGCGACCCCGCGTACGTCGAGCAGCAGGCCCGCCGGCACCTGCACTATCTGCGCCCCGGCGAGATCGGCTACACGATGCGCCACGGTCGCGAGGAGGAGCGCAGGCCCTCGGACCGCAGCGCCTCCGACCGCGCCTGGTACGAGAACCTGTGGGACGGCGTCGACGCCGCCGACCGCCCCCAGGCCACCATCCGCTGACCGGTCGGCCCACGCCGTCGGCCCGCAACCGCCGCCGCGGCCCGTGCTCCGGCGGCACCCCCGCACTCCCGCACCCCCGCACTCCCGCACCCACGCACTCCCGCACCCACGCACCCACGCCACCGAGCAGAACTGAAGAGACCAGCCCGTATGGACACCGCGCCGCCCCCGACCGACCCGACGACGCCCACCGAGGCGGACATCGAGGCATTCCAGCAGCAACTCGGCCGCCCGCCGCGAGGGTTGCGCGCCATCGCGCACCGCTGCCCGTGCGGACAGCCCGATGTGGTGGAGACCGCGCCGCGGTTGGAGGACGGTACGCCGTTCCCGACCACGTACTACCTCAGCTGCCCGCGCGCGGCCTCCGCGATCGGCACGCTGGAGGCGGAGGGCGTCATGAAGGAGATGACCGCCCGCCTCGCCGAGGACGAGGAGCTCGCGGCGGCCTACCGTGCGGCCCACGAGGACTACATCGCCCGCCGGGACGCCATCGAGGTGCTCCAGGGCTTTCCCAGCGCGGGCGGGATGCCCGACCGCGTCAAGTGCCTGCACGTACTGGTGGCCCACTCGTTGGTCGCCGGCCCCGGCGTCAACCCGCTCGGCGACGAGGCGATCGCCCTGCTGCCCGAGTGGTGGCGCAAGGGCCCCTGCGTGACCCCCGGGGCCTGCGGCGGCGAGGAGGCCGGACGATGAGCGCCTCCGTCCCCGTGCGGGTCGCCGCGATCGACTGCGGCACCAACTCGATCCGCCTCCTGGTCGCCGACATCGACCCCGCCACCGGCCAACTCGCCGAGCTGTCCCGGCGGATGGAGATCGTCCGGCTCGGTCAGGGCGTGGACCGAACCGGCCGGCTCGCCCCCGAGGCCCTGGAACGCACCTTCGACGCCTGCCGCCGCTACGCCGAGGAGATCCGCCGACTCGGCGCCACACACGTCAAGTTCGTCGCCACCTCCGCCTCGCGCGACGCGGAGAACCGCGCGGACTTCGTGCGCGGTGTCCAGGACATCCTCGGGGTGCTCCCCGAGGTGATCAGCGGAGACCAAGAGGCCGCGTTCTCCTTCTCCGGCGCCACCAGGGAGCTGGCCGGGTCGGATCTGCCCACCCCCTATCTGGTGGTCGACATCGGCGGCGGCTCCACCGAACTCGTCGTGGGGGAACGGGAGGTGCGGGCCGCGCGGAGCGTGGACATCGGCTGCGTACGCCTGACCGAGCGCCATCTGCTGACCGACGGCGAAGTCGGCGACCCGCCCACTGCCGAGCAGGCCGCCGCCATCCGCGCGGATGCCCACGCCGCGCTCGACGAGGCGGAACGGACCGTGCCGCTGACCGGGACCCGTACCCTCGTCGGCCTCGCCGGCACCGTCACGACGCTCGCCGCGATCCACCTCGACCTCCCGGAGTACGACTCGGCCGCCATCCACCACAGCCGGCTCCCGCTCTCGGCGGTGCGCGAACTGGCCGCCCGGCTGCTGACCTCCACCCACGCAGAACGTGCCGCCATCCCGGCGATGCACCCCGGCAGGGTCGACGTCATCGCTTCGGGCGCGGTGATCCTGCAAGCCGTGATGGAACGCTGCGGAGCCCCGGAGGTCGTCGTCAGCGAACACGACATCCTCGACGGCATCGCGATCCACACCGCACTCGACGCGCAGTAGAAGGAGCGGGCGCTACAGGCTGCGACAGAGGTCCCGCCGGTGGCCCACCCTGACGACGAGGACGACGAGTTCACCGTCGTCGATCAGGTACGCGACCCGGTGGTTGCCGACTCGCAGCCGGTGGAGCCCCGAGGGGCCGGTGAGGTTCTTGATGTCGGCGTTCTCGCGGTACGGATGGTCGCCGAGAGCAGTCAGTGCGGTCAGGATGCGCACGGCCTCGAGTCGGCCTCGAGTCGGCCTCGAGTCGGTCGATGGCCCGGATCTGCCGCTGCGCGCCTGGGCTCCGGCGCTTTCCCTGAACGGCCCCGGTTTGTAGGTCAGTTGTATGTCCGGCCGGTACTTGTGGTCGGGTCGGTGTGTCGGGCCGAACACGTACCGGTCGCACGCCGTCGACCGGCAGACAGCGGGGTGCGCCGAGGCCAGTGCCTGCTCGGGTCCTGAGCGGACCGGCGCCCGCACAGACCGTTCAGCAGCGAGGAGTTGTTCGTGAACAAGCGCAGGAAGACGCTGATCGTCTCGGCGGCGATCCCGATGGCCTCCCTGGTCGCGCTCGCCGCCGTGCCCGCCGGCGCCGCACCGTCCCAGGAGGACGGGTCGTCCGGTGCGAGGGCCGCTGTCACGATGACGGTCGGTACGCACAACGTGCTGCGCGGCGAAGCCGAGTACCGGCCGTTCGCCGACATCATCGGCTGGCAGGAGGTCCAGGACCCGCAGGACCGGGAGCGGCTCAGGGCCACGCTCGGGGGATACGGCCACTTCATGCCAGGCAAGGAGCCGGCGCGACAGGTGCCGATCTCCTGGCGCAAGGACACGTTCGAGTTCGTCAAGGGCGCCGCAGAGCTGACGCACAAGGGCGAGGCCAAGGTGACGCCGAACCGCTACGTCGTGTGGGCCGTCCTGGAGCACAAGAAGACGAACAAGCGCCTTGTCGCGATGAACACGCACTTCATCTCCGGCGCCTGGAGCAAGCACCCCAACCGCCAGGCGCGTTGGCTCACCCACGCGGAGAAGCTGCGCAAGTCGATCAGCACCCTGCACCAGAAGCACCCGAACCTGCCGATCTTCCTGGTCGGTGACTTCAACCGGCGCAAGGCACTGAAGCTGCCGGCCGGAGTCGACTACATCCGCGTCGAGGGTGCCAAGGGCGTGCCGATCGACCAGTCCTACGCCACCGGCTCGGTGAACAACTCCAAGGTGAAGCGCCTCCAGAAGTTCGGTTCCGACCACCACGCGTACCGCTTCACCGCGACCTTCTGATCGTTCCGACGGCTGCCCGCGAGAGGTGACCCGACAACGGCCTGCGTCGCCCCGCCGGGGTCCGCGGAAGCCGGTGGAGCCCGGCGGGGTCGGCGAGCTTCCCGGCGTCGGTGCGCAGGAGCCGGTTGCGTGGTTTTCGGCGGCGGGGGCGGCGGGTCGGCGCTCTGCCGGTGGGCCTGGCCGACCGCTCCGAGCCCTTGTGGCGCCGGGCCGCGGAAGGGGTTCGGGGGCCCTGGGAGGGGTGGCTCGCGCACCCTCGCGAGAAACTTCGTGAACTTCTTCACAAGAAAATGACCTCTGCGGGCAGTCGATCGGCACCCGATGGGCCGTACCGGCCCCGCCGACCCTCGGCGTGCGGCCCTCGGGGCGGTGCGCCCGCTCCGGCGCGAACCGCGCGCCCGCCCGCTCGCTACTCGCTGGTACGGTCCAACTCTGCAGCTCACGACGGTGGACGAGGTGGAGCGCGAGGGTGCGAGCCTGCCGGAATGATCCATTCCGGTCACGACGGCGGGGGAGTGTAGCAGAAGTCGTCCAGGTGCTTGTGAAGGGGCTCACGAGCACCCCCCATGGGGAGGGGGGATACTCGATGGCATGAGCACCACGGAGCGTCCTCGAATCCTCGTCGTAGGTGGCGGGTACGTCGGTCTGTACGCCGCTCGCCGCATCCTCAAGAAGATGCGATACGGCGAGGCGACCGTGACCGTCGTCGACCCGCGTTCGTACATGACGTACCAGCCGTTCCTCCCCGAGGCGGCTGCAGGCTCCATCTCCCCCCGACATGTCGTGGTCCCGCTGCGGCGGGTGCTGCCGGGTGCGGAGGTCCTCACCGGACGAGTGACGACGATCGACCAGGACCGCAGGGTCGCCTCGATCACCCCGCTCGTCGGTGACTCCTACGAACTTCCCTTCGACTACCTCGTCGTCGCGCTCGGCGCGGTCTCCCGCACCTTCCCCATCCCCGGCCTCGCGGAGCAGGGCATCGGGATGAAGGGCGTGGAGGAGGCCATCGGTCTGCGCAACCACGTGCTGGAGCAGCTCGACAAGGCCGACTCCACCAAGGACGAGGAGGCCCGTCGCCGGGCGCTCACCTTCGTCTTCGTGGGCGGTGGCTTCGCCGGCGCCGAGACCATCGGCGAGATCGAGGACCTGGCCCGCGACGCGTGCAAGTACTACCCGAGCGTCAAGCGCGAGGACATGCGCTTCGTCCTCGTCGACGCCGCGGACAAGATCCTCCCCGAGGTCGGCCCGCAGCTGGGCAAGTGGGGGCTGGAGCACCTGCAGAAGCGTGGTGTCGAGGTCTATCTGGAGACCTCGATGAACTCCTGCGTCGACGGCCGCGTGGTGCTGGCCAACGGCCTGGAGGTCGACTCCAACACCCTCGTGTGGACCGCGGGCGTCAAGCCCAACCCGGTGCTCGCCCGCTACGGCCTGCCGCTGGGCCCGCGCGGTCATGTCGAGGCCGAAGCCACCCTCCAGGTGAAGGGCACCGGCCATGTGTGGGCGGCCGGTGACAACGCGCAGGTGCCCGACCTCGCCGCTCGCGCCGCGGGCAACAAGGACGCCTGGTGCCCGCCCAACGCCCAGCACGCGCTGCGCCAGGCCAAGGCTCTCGGCGACAACGTGATCTCCGGGATGCGCGGCTTCCCGCAGTCGGACTACAAGCACGCCAACAAGGGTGCGGTCGCCGGGCTGGGACTGCACAAGGGCGTGGCGATGATCGTGATGGGCAAGATGAAGATCAAGCTCAAGGGCCGACTCGCCTGGTACATGCACCGCGGCTACCACGGCATGGCGGTGCCGACCTGGAACCGCAAGATCCGCGTCTTCGCGGACTGGACCCTGGGCATGTTCCTCAAGCGCGAGGTCGTCTCCCTCGGCGCCATGGAGAACCCGCGCGAGGAGTTCTACGAGGCGGCCAAGCCGGCGCCGAGGCCCGCCGACGCCAAGCCGGTCCAGGAGCAGCGCGACGCCGAGAAGGCCGGCGCGAAGGCTTCCTGAGGTTCGGCGCGACAGTCGACCGCACGCCCGAGGGCGCCCACCAACTCCGTGGTGTGGGCGCCCTTTCGGCGTTCCCGCAGGTTCCACGGTCTTCGCAGTCCGGTCGGCCCGGGCGCTCCGACGTTCCCGTGGCCCGACGGGTCGTCAGCGCGTCGGCGGGCGCGGGGGTCGCTAGTGTCCGGGGTCGGTCGTGACAGGGATCGAATGCGCCCGGGACGAGGTGGCAGCACGTCAGAAGTGTCCGGGCGGTGCGGAGTTGGGGTGCCGGTCCGTGGGCGCCGCCGTCGACGGCGGGACGAGGAAGTACCGCGTCCGCGCGCGAGGCGCGGACCAGAAGCGGCGAGGTGTGCCCGGAGCCGGACTTGAACCGGCACGGCCACGTAGGCCAACGAGGTTTAAGCTCGTCGTGTCTGCATTCCACCACCCGGGCACCGACTCACAGGAGCCGCGCAGCTCGGTAGCTGCTTGACCACTCACTGGTGCGAGACGCAGCCTAGTCGGCCTTCAGTTCCGAACTGCGGTACACGGCAAGGCCGTTGTCTTATTTTATGTGTGCGCCGAGGTCTGCTTGTGGCCCTTTCTGGCCAGAAGGGCGCTGGCAGCATATGCCAGTAGATCAGGAATGTCGCAAAGTAGTTCCTTCTCGTGGCTGGATCCATCGCGGGCATGTCATCCCCAGGTAGGAGCCGGCCCGGTGGCGGATACGCCTGTGGGCCCGGCCAAGACCGGATCAGGGGCTGATCCCGGAGAGGCGTGGCGGGGCGACGATGTAGTGGTACCTCTTCGTCCCCTCGCACAGGAGTCAAGTTCGTGACCACCACTACCACCCAGCCAGGCGCCTACGTCGCCAACTCAGGTGTCGCCGCGGCTCGCGCCACGGACCTCTCGAAGGTCTACGGCCAGGGCGAGACGCAGGTGATCGCACTCGACCAGGTGTCCGTCGACTTTCACCAGGGCCAGTTCACCGCGATCATGGGCCCCTCCGGTTCCGGCAAGTCGACGCTCATGCACTGCATGGCCGGCCTTGACTCCATCTCCTCCGGCTCGGCGCGCATCGGGGACGTGGAGCTGACCGCGCTGAAGGACAAGAAGCTCACCCAGCTTCGCCGCGACAAGATCGGCTTCATCTTCCAGGCGTTCAACCTGCTCCCCACGCTGACCGCGATGGAGAACATCACGCTCCCGATGGACATCGCCGGCCGCAAGCCGAACACGGAGTGGCTGGACCGCGTCGTGGAGACCGTCGGCCTCTCCGGCCGGCTCAAGCACCGGCCGAGCCAGCTCTCCGGCGGTCAGCAGCAGCGTGTCGCCGTTGCCCGCGCGCTGGCCTCGCAGCCCGAGATCATCTTCGGCGACGAGCCCACCGGCAACCTCGACTCCCGCTCCGGCGCCGAGGTCCTGGGCTTCCTGCGGAACTCCGTCCGCGAGCTGGGCCAGACCGTCGTGATGGTGACGCACGACCCCGTCGCCGCCTCCTACGCCGACCGCGTCATCTTCCTCGCCGACGGCCGCATCGTCGACGACATCCAGGCGCCCACCGCCGACTCCGTGTTGGAGCGCATGAAGGGCTTCGATGCGAAGGGCCGCACCAGCTGAGCCGAGGGCCGGTCGGTCGAGCCAGTCTCCGACACCGGCCCACCGGTCGCAGACGACCTGACGGTCCTCACCCTTCGTCATTCGCCACCTTCTCCACGCTGCACGCGCCGCTCGCGGACCACAGCTCAAGGAGGGGGTCTCCCACCAGGATTTCTCATGCTCCGTACCGCCTTGCGCAACGTGCTTGCGCACAAGGCGCGGCTGCTGATGACAGCGCTCGCCGTGATGCTCGGTGTCGCCTTCGTCTCCGGCACCCTCGTCTTCACCTCCACCATCTCGCAGGCATTCCAGAAGAGTTCCGAAGAGGGCTTCTCCCACGTGGACGTGGCCCTCCAGGCCGACCGCGACGGGTACGACGGCCTCGGCCAGCCCGAGCGCCTCAGCCAGAAGCTGCTGGAAGACGCAGCCAAGCTTCCGGGCACCGCCTCGGTGATCGGCGAGGCCTCCGGCTTCGCGGCGCTCGCCGACAAGGACGACAAGCTCGTCGGTGAGGGCTGGGCCACCACCGGCGGCAACTACTACGTCGGCCAGAACGGCGAGGACCCCCGCTACCCGCTCAAGGACGGCCGCGCGCCCCAGAAGTCGGGTGAGATCGCGCTCGACTACAAGACCGCCGAGCGCACCGGCTACAAGGTCGGCGAGAAGGTGCGGATGTCCGTCGACGGTCCGGTCCGCCAGGACAAGATCGTCGGCATCTTCAACACCGACGACGGCAACGTCGCGGCCGGCGGCACCCTCGTGCTGTTCGACTCCAAGACCGCCCAGCAGCTCTTCACCGCACCCGGCGAGTACGAGCAGATCATTCTGAAGACCGCCGAGGGCACCTCCCAGAGCGAGCTGCGCAGCCAGGTCGAGAAGATCCTCCCCAAGGACACCAAGGCCGTCACCGGCGAGAAGCTCGCCGAGGACCAGTCCGAGGCGATCGCGACCCAGATGAGCGGCATGCAGACCGGCCTGCTGGTCTTCGCGGGCATCGCGCTCTTCGTCGGCATCTTCATCATCGCCAACACCTTCACCATGCTGGTCGCCCAGCGCACCAAGGAACTGGCGCTGATGCGTGCCATCGGTGCCAGCCGCCGGCAGGTCACCCGCTCGGTGCTGATCGAGGCGGCCGTGGTCGGTACGTTCGCCGCGGTACTGGGCCTGCTGGCCGGCATCGGCATCGGCGCCGGACTGCGCTCGCTGATGAACAGCCTCGAAATGACCATCCCCGACGGCCCGTTGGTGATCGGCAGCTCCGCGGTCATCGCCTCGTTCGCCGTGGGTGTGCTGGTGACGATGCTCGCCGCCTGGCTGCCCGCGCGCAGGGCGGCCAAGATTCCGCCGGTGGCGGCGATGAGCAGCATCCACGCCGCGGCCACCACCCGCTCGCTGGTCGTGCGCAACTCCATCGGCTCGGTGCTCGCAGCCGGCGGTGGCGCCCTGGTGCTCGCCGGCACCGGCATGGGCATGGACGACGCCAAGGGCATCATGGGCATCGGCGCGCTGCTGCTGGTCGTCGGTGTCTTCGTGCTGACGCCGCTGCTGTCCCGTCCGCTGATCGCCGCCGCGACGCCGCTGCTGCGCGTCTTCGGCATCTCCGGCAAGCTCGCCCGCCAGAACTCGGTCCGCAACCCCCGCCGTACGGCGGCCACCGCCTCCGCGCTGATGATCGGCCTCACGCTGATCACCGGTATGACGGTCATCGCGAGCAGCTTCCAGGAAGCCATCAACAAGATGGCGGCCGATTCCCTGAAGGCCGACTACACGATCAGCATGGCGAACATGTCGCCGCTGGCGCCCGAGGTCGGCCAGAAGCTGGAGCAGGACCCGGCCATCACCGCGGTCAGCCCGCTGCGCACCACCCAGGCCGAGGTCGAGGGCAAGAAGGAGACGGTGGCCGGCGTCAACGGCGGCGACATCGAGAAGCTCCTCACCCTCAACTTCGAGTCCGGTTCGTTCGACGAACTGAACGGCAACAACGTCGTCGTCGACAGGGACATGGCCAAGAAGAACGGGTGGAAGGAGGGCACGACGCTCCCGGTCACCTACGAGGACGGCCGGAGCGCCAAGCTCAACGTCACCGGCATCTATGAGGGCAACCAGATGATCCAGGGCGTCCTCGCGGACACCCGGACCATCGAGCCGCACATGAAGCAGGTCGGCGACACCCAGGTCATGGTGAAGATGGAAGGCGGCATCACCGAGGCCAACAAGACCAAGCTGGAGGAGGCGCTCGGCAAGAACCCCGCGGTCCTCATCCAGGACCCGGAGGACATCTCCGAGGGCATCGCGATGCTCTTCACGATGCTGCTGAACATCCTCTACGGTCTGCTGGCCATGGCGGTCATCGTCGCCGTGCTCGGCGTTGTCAACACCCTTGCCATGTCGGTGTTCGAGCGCTCCCAGGAGATCGGGATGCTCCGCGCCATCGGTCTCGACCGGCGCGCGGTGAAGCGGATGGTCCGGCTGGAGTCCGTGGTGATCGCCCTGTTCGGCGGCGTCATGGGCATCGGCCTGGGCGTCTTCTTCGGCTGGGCGGTCGGCGAGGTCATCGGTTCCGGCCTCTCGACCTACGCGCTGCTGATCCCGTGGGACCGGCTGCTGATCTTCCTCGCGCTCGCCGCGGTGGTCGGCGTGCTGGCCGCGATGTGGCCGGCCCGCCGGGCGGCGAAGCTGAACATGCTGGAGTCGATCAAGGCCGAGTGACGGTGGTGGGCACGGAGTCCGCGCCCACGTCCGCCTGAGAGCGAAGGGCCCCGACCGGGAGACGGTCGGGGCCCTTCACCCTGTGGCGGTGGGGTGTTGACGCCCGCCGAGGGTGTGCCGCGGAGTCGGAGCGGTGTGCTCAGCGCAGGGGCGGGTGGGTCCGGCGGGGCGACGCGTTGCCGTCGACATCCTTCGCCGCGGGACCCTCGCCACCGTCCGGCCCGGTCCCGTTCTCCGTTGTGGCCTGCGTGCCGGTCGCCTCCTGCGAACCGGCCGTCTCCTCCGTGCCGGTGGGCTCGGGATCCTGTGCGGGCACCCTCCGGCGCCTGCGGTGCCGCAACTGGGCCCACGGCCCTCGCGTGGCGACGACCTCGGTGCCGCCCTCCGCCGCGGCCTCCGCCGCGGCCCTGGCGACCGGCAGCACGCCCTCGCGCCGCGCGGGCTCCACCGGCTCCTCGGCCGTGGGCCACAGCCCCAGGGTGGCGCAGAGGGTGGGCAGTACGGCCATCCCGGCGGTCGCGTAGCCCTCGGCGGAGGGGTGGTAGTTGTCCGGGCCGAACAGCTCCCCGGGGTTGGCGGCGAACTCCGGTCCCAGGAGATCGCCCAACGAGACCGTACGGCCGCCCAGTTCGACCACCGCGATGGTCTGGGCGGCAGCGAGCTGACGGCTGAGCCTGCGGGCGAGCCAGCGCAGCGGCTGGCCGACCGGCTCGACGGAGCCGAGGTCCGGGCAGGTGCCCACGACCACTTCGCTGCCGGCTGTGCGCAGCCGCGCGACCGCCTCCGAGAGGTGGCGCACCGACGCCGCGAGCGGCATCCGGCCGGTGACGTCGTTGGCGCCGATCATGATGACGCAGACCTCGGGAGCGCGTTCCCGCTCCGAGAGGAGAGTGATGACCTGGCGCTCCAGATCGTCCGACATCGCCCCGGGCAGCGCCACGTTGCGCAGCTCGACGGGGCGTTCGGCGACGGCGGCGAGGCCGGAGGCCAGCAGCGCGCCGGGTGTCTGCCGGGCACGGTGCACACCCTGGCCGGCGGCGGTGGAGTCACCGAGGAAACCGAGCAGCAGCGGGCGCCCCACCAGGGGATCGCGGCCGAACGCGGTGCCGTAGAGACCGTCGGCCATCGGCGGTACGTCGTCGGAGATGCCGAGCCTGCGCTTGGCCAACTGCGCCTCGGCGAGCAGCAGTCCGACCGCGGCGCCGCCCAGCAGCCCGATCCCGCCCCCGCCGAACGCCGCCGCTGTCGCGATCCGCCGTGCCACCGTCGCCCTGGACATAAATCCGGTCCCGCCTCCCTGCGCACGCCTGCCGAGGGCGCCGCCCCCGGTTCCCGTGTCGTGTAGTGCCGTGCTCCCTGATCGCTCTGCTGCCCATTGGTTGCCCATTGTTGCGACCGCGGAACGCGTGCTTGTGCCGTTGACGTCGCAATAGGCTGCTGACACGGGCCCGCGACCGCGGGTGCCCCGAGAACGCGGAGACCACTGTGCAGTATCACGAGTCCATGATTGAGCTTGTCGGCAACACCCCGCTGGTCAAGCTGAACAACGTCGCCTCACCGACCGGGGCCACCGTCCTGGCGAAGGTGGAGTACTTCAATCCCGGAGCCTCGGTGAAGGACCGTATCGCGCTCCGGATGATCGAGGCCGCCGAACGTTCCGGCGAACTCCTGCCGGGCGGCACCATCGTCGAGCCCACCTCCGGCAACACCGGTGTCGGCCTGGCGATCGTGGCGCAGCAGAAAGGCTACCGCTGCCTGTTCGTCTGCCCGGACAAGGTGTCCACGGACAAGATCAACGTGCTGCGGGCGTACGGCGCCGAGGTCGTGGTCTGCCCCACGGCCGTCGACCCCTCGCACCCGGACTCCTACTACAACGTCTCCGACCGGCTCGTGCGCGAGACCCCCGGAGCCTGGAAGCCCGACCAGTACAGCAACCCCAACAACCCGCGCTCGCACTACGAGACGACGGGCCCGGAGCTGTGGGAGCAGACCGAGGGACGCATCACCCACTTCGTCGCGGGCATCGGGACCGGCGGCACCATCTCCGGCACCGGGCGCTATCTGAAGGAGGCGTCCGAGGGCGGTGTGCGGATCGTCGGCGCCGACCCGGAGGGTTCGGTGTACTCCGGCGGCTCGGGGCGGCCGTATCTGACCGAGGGCGTCGGCGAGGACTTCTGGCCGACCGCCTATGACGGCAAGGTCGTCGACGAGATCATCGCGGTCTCCGACAAGGACAGCTTCCGGATGACCCGCAGGCTCGCCCGCGAGGAGGGGCTGCTGGTGGGCGGCTCCTGCGGGATGGCGGTGGTGGCCGCGCTGGAGGTCGCCGAGCGCCTGACGCCCGAGGACGTCGTCGTGGTGCTGCTGCCCGACAGCGGACGCGGCTACCTCAGCAAGATCTTCAACGACGAGTGGATGGCGGACTACGGCTTCCTGGAGAGCGAGAAGGACGAGGTCCGGGTCGCGGACGTGCTCAAGCACAAGGAGGGCGCGATGCCCTCGCTGGTGCACATGCACCCGGACGAGACCGTCGGTGAGGCCATCGACGTGCTGCGGGAGTACGGCGTCTCGCAGATGCCGATCGTCAAGCCCGGCGCCGGCCACCCCGACGTGATGGCGGCCGAGGTCGTCGGCTCGGTGGTCGAACGGGAGCTGCTGGACGCGCTGTTCACCAAGCGGGCGAGCCTGGCCGACCCGTTGGAGAAGCACATGAGCGCACCGCTGCCGCAGGTCGGGTCGGGCGAGCCGGTGCCGGACCTGATGGCGGTGCTGGAGGGCGCCGACGCGGCGATCGTACTGGTGGAGGGCAAGCCCACCGGCGTGGTCAGCCGACAGGACCTGCTGGCCTTTCTGGCGCGCACGGCGAAGTGAGCCGAGCGGCGATCCGTCGACTCGCCCGCGCAGTGGGGGAGTCGAGACCTTCGCGGGGCCCTGCGCGTACGGGCGCCCGCGAACCGCACCGCAAGTGTCACGGCGCCGCAAAGTGGGGTTAACACCGGTACGGCAGTGTGGTGGGTGTCGGCATCGCAGCCGACGCAGCGGCGCCAAGCTTCCGGAGCGGCTCCCGGACTCATTGGCGGCCCTGCACGTGACGCACTCTGACGCGTCCGTGCCCGGCGGGAGTCGCCGTCGTCCCGCTCCCGGTGGCCTGTCCACCGGGGGTGCGGCGGCTCCCGCCCACTTCTCCACCTCTCGCACCTCTCGCACCTCCCACCGGACTTCCGGGCTCACCGGTCGCGCGACGCACGTGCCGTGCCGTGCGGTCACCGGGCCGCGGGTCTGGCGGAGTGTGTGCTCGCTGGAGCGCACGGTTGACGGGTCTGCGTTGACGGGCCTGCGTTGTACGGGCCTGCGTTGACGGTGCGTGAGCCGACGGGGAGCGGGGCGTCTTCGATGCGGCTCGCTTCGCCGCGGGGCGCTTCGGACTGTGCGGGGCAGCCTCCCAGGGCTCGCTACCAGTCGGTCTCGCCGTGCTCCTTCTGTCTCCTGGTCCAGGACACCCGGCCGATCGAATACACCGCGTTCACCCCGACGATGCCCATCCAGGCGGTGGCGAGCCCCGGCAGCCCGGCGTTGACCACCGCGATCGCCGACAGCGGGATCGCCAGGATCAGGCTGAGCACCGCCAGTCCGAATGTCGCTCCCAGCCCGCTGATGACCGGCCCCTCCGTCTGTGTGCTGCCCCGTGCGATGGCCATCTGCTGCTCGGCCAACTGCCTGCGCACACGCTTGTCCACCACCGAGTCGACCTTGTGGTCCAGCTTCTCGATGAAGGAGTCGACGAGCTCGGACTCGTACTCCGAGCCGAGGTCCTTGCGCGTCTGCAGCGTGGCGTCGAGCTCCTTCCGGAGCTCCGGTTCCTGGTGGTCCATGGGACAACGCTAGACCGCGGGACCGAGCGACGGCAGTGGTGCTAACCCCCCAGTCGTCCCCAGGTTTCACTCAGTTCCGGACTGCGGCTTTCCGCAGTCCGCCCGGTCGGCGCGACGTGTCCGTGCGGTCGGCGCGACGCTTCTGTGCGGTTCTGTGCGGTCCGGCGCTGTCCGGTGCCGGCCGCAGCCGTCCGGTGCGGGGCGCGGAACGTCCGGGCAGTCGCGGCTTGCTCCACTGCATGGAGTCATGCAGAGTCATGAGTCGATGAATGGCGGTGGGACTTTCGTGACGGGCGCGGGCCGGACGGTGGCGAGGTACAGGTGAACGGTGTGAGCGGAGCGAGCACGCGGTTGCAGAAGCTCTTCGAGGGCCACCGGCTGACGCCGACCCAACGGCGGATCGCGCAGTGCCTGGTGCGCAGGGCCGGCGACGCGCCGTTCCTCTCCAGCGTCGAACTCGCGGAGCTCGCCGGCGTCAGCCAGCCCTCGGTGACCAGGTTCGCCGTCGCGCTCGGCTTCGACGGCTATCCCGGACTGCGCCGTCATCTGCGCGAGCACGGCCCGACCGGGACCGAGGACGCCGGCCCGCCCGCCGGCAACAGCTACCAGCAGGCCATCCACGCCGAGATCGAGAATCTGCGGATGCTCGCCGCGCAGCTCGCGGACCCCGTTCCGGTGGCCGAGGCGGGGGCCCTGCTCGCGGCCTCACGCCCGCTGCCGGTGCTCGGGCTGCGTGCCGCCTCGGCCCAGGCCCGCGGCTTCGCCTACTTCGCCGCGAAGGTCCACCCCGACGTACGCCTGCTCGACGAGGGCGGCACGATGCTCGCCGACCGTATCGACGCGGCCGTCCGCGCGGGCGCGAGCGCGCTGCTGTGCTTCGCGCTCCCGCGCCATCCCCGTGAGGTCGCGGCGGCGCTGGACCAGGCGCGTACGGCGGGGCTGCGGGTGGTGACGGTGGCCGACAGTGCCTTCGCACCCGTCGCGGCCGGCGGGGACATCCTGCTTCCGGCCGCCGTCGGTACCGGCCTCGCCTTCGACACCGCCTGCGCCCCGATGCTGCTGGGACGCGCGTTGCTGGAAGCGATTTGCGACCAACTTCCGGAAGCGCAGGCACGGTTGGAGGAGTTCGACGCCAGGGCGACCGAGCGCGGTCTGTTCCTGGAGTGACCGGCGGCCCGTTTCCTACCGAGGCGGGGCGAACCGGCGGCCCGTTCCCGGGGCGGGGATCCGCCCGCGCGCACGCGGCGGGAGTGTCCGGGCGGGAGCGGGTGCTCAGCGCAGGGCGTCGGCGTGCTCCTCCAGCAGGCTCAGTGCCCGCGCGGGATCGTCCGGAGCGCCGTGCTCGGCGAGCGCGGCGGCAAGATCGTGCCCCACCACCGCGAGCTGGTCGCCCGCGGTGAACTCGCCGACGCGAGGCAGCGGGCGGGGCGCCGTACCCGGCTCCTCCAACTGCTGGGCGCTCAGGGCGAGTTCGCAGGACAGGGCGTACGCCGCCTCGGCCGCGCCGCGGCGCAGCGCACTCTGCGGCAGGGCACGCACACGGTCGGCGAGCCTGTCCACGGCTGTCACGAGCGGGGTCACATCGGGCACGGCGCAACCCTATGCGTCCCCAAGGCGGTGTTGCCAACGTCCGTGCGGTCGGGCACGGTTGCCGGAAGGCTCAGCGAACGCCTCCGGAGGCGCCGATGTCCCAGGTCTTCGACGAAGCAACTCACCGGAATCTGCTCGCCCGCATCCCCGACTGCACCGGCCGCGAAGTCGGCTACTGGCTCCGCATGGTGGACGAGGGCCCGGCTCTCACCCGCCTCGAGGAGAAGGTCGGCTGGCTGCGAGGAGAGCACCAGCTCGCCCGCGGTCACGCCAAGGCGATCGTCCTCGAACACGACAGAAGGCGCGGCCGGGCGGCGCGCAGATACTGACCCCGCCGCCGATCACTCGGCGCGTCCCGTCCGTCGACACACGACGGAGGGCCTGCAGGAAGCTTCTCCCGCAGGCCCTCCGTACGGCGCTGCTCGGTTCATTGCCGGTGCGTGGCCTCAGTCGCTGTTGAGGATCCAGGCCAGGCGCAGGAACTCGAAGTAGATCCAGGCCAGGGTGACCGTCAGGCCGAACGCCGCCAGCCAGGACTCCTTGGCCGGGGCGCCGTAGGCGATGCCGTCCTCGACCTGCTTGAAGTCCAGCGCGAGGAAGAGCGCCGCGATGCAGACCCCGGCGATGCCCATCAGGATGCCGACCCAGCCGGTGCGGAATCCCATGCCGTCGCCGGCACCGAAGAGCGCGAAGCCGAGGTTGACCAGCGAGAGGACCGCGTAGCCGATACCGGCGGCGATGGCGAACCGCATGAAGCGGCGGTTGACCTGGATGATGCCGGTTCGGTAGAGGAACAGCACCGCCGCGAAGACCGCCATGGTGCCGATGACCGCCTGCATGGCGGCGCCGGGCGCCCACTTGTTGACGAAGTTGCTCATCGCGCCGAGGAAGATGCCCTCGGCCACGGCGTAGCCGAGGATGATCCCGGGCGACGGCTCACGCTTGAAGGACTGCCAGAGGCCGAGACCCATGGCCACGAGCGCGCCGACGATGGCGATGCCCATGCCCAGGTTGAGGATCCAGGCGACAGCCGCGGCGGCGACGACGGTGCCCAGCGTGATCGCGGTCTTGGAGACGACGTTTTCCATCGTCATCCGGTCGGACTGCGGCGGGGCGGCGGGCGGGAAGCCCGCGGTGCCCGGCTGGGGCTGTGCGTAGGGGTTGTTCGCGTAGGGGTTCGCCGCGGGGGCGCCCTGGGCATAGGGATTCCCGGCCTGCGGGCCGGCGTTGAAGCCCGCCTGGCCTCCCTGGCCGATTCCCCGTCGCGAGAAGACCGGGTTACTGCTCCTCATCTCACTCCTCCATGGCCGCACGGCACGGCCTTGCGTACAAGAGTAATGGGTTAGCAAAGACCGCACGCTAGTGCACCGGTGAGAACGAAAGGAAGCCTTGTTTTGTTCCGGTTCTGTTCCGGGTTGCGGCGGCGTCCGGTTCGGAGGCCGGTGCGCGGTGGCGGTTCGGGCCCGCGGAGCGTCCGGGTCGGCCGTGCGAGTCGCGTGTGGGGCCGATCGCCGCAAGGCGCTTGCGGCGGCGGGGTGTTGCGAGCCGCATCACACCGGGGGGACCGTGACCTGTGCGCTACGCGCGGGTAGCTTCCCAGACAGTCAGCCCTTCCCCGTCTCTGGAGCCGTCATGCCCGAAGCAGTGATCGTTTCTACCGCCCGCTCGCCGATCGGCCGTGCGTTCAAGGGGTCGCTCAAGGACGTCCGTCCCGACGATCTGACCACGGAGATCATCGCCGCCGCTCTCGCCAAGGTGCCCGAGCTCGACCCGCGCGACATCGACGATCTGATGCTCGGCTGCGGCCTGCCCGGCGGCGAGCAGGGCCACAACCTCGGCCGGGTGGTCGCCGTGCAGCTGGGGATGGACCATCTGCCGGGCTGCACCGTCACCCGTTACTGCTCCTCCTCGCTCCAGACGACGCGGATGGCGCTGCACGCGATCAAGGCCGGCGAGGGCGATGTCTTCATCTCGGCCGGCGTGGAGACCGTCTCGCGCAGTGTCAACGGCACCTCCGACGGGATGCCCGGCACGCACAACCCGGTCTTCGAGGAGGCCGAGGCCCGTACCGCCGCGCGCGCCCAGGAGAGCGGCACGACCTGGACCGACCCCCGCGAGGAGGGGATGGTTCCGGACGTCTACATCTCCATGGGGCAGACCGCCGAGAACCTGGCGCGCGCCAAGGGTGTGACCCGCCGCGACATGGACGAGTTCGGCGTGCGTTCGCAGAACCTCGCCGAGAAGGCCATCGCGGACGGCTTCTGGGAGCGCGAGATCACACCGATCACGACTCCGGACGGCACGGTCGTCAGCCGGGACGACGGGCCGCGCGCGGGTGTGACGCTGGAGGGCGTCGAGGGTCTGAAGCCGGCCTTCCGTCCCGACGGGATGATCACTGCCGGCAACTGCTGTCCGCTCAACGACGGTGCCGCCGCGCTGGTCGTCATGTCCGACACCAAGGCGCGCGAGCTGGGCCTCACCCCGCTCGCCCGGGTCGTCTCCACCGGAGTCTCCGGCCTGTCCCCGGAGATCATGGGGTACGGCCCGGTGGAGGCCAGCAAGCAGGCGCTCGCGCGGGCCGGCCTGTCCGTCTCCGACATCGACCTGGTGGAGATCAACGAGGCGTTCGCCGCCCAGGTCATCCCCTCGTACCGGGATCTGGGCATCGAGGAGGACAGGCTGAACGTCAACGGCGGGGCCATCGCCGTCGGCCACCCCTTCGGCATGACCGGCGCCCGTATCACCACGACGCTGATCAACTCGCTGCAGTGGCACGACAAGCAGTTCGGGCTGGAGACCATGTGCGTCGGTGGCGGCCAGGGCATGGCGATGGTGATCGAGCGCCTGAGCTGACGCCTCGGCGCGGTCGGCCTCTGCGGAGGCGGGGCCGTCCGGGGCCGGGTGGGTTCGGCGAACGGGGTCGGGGCCCGGTGGACGGGCGCGGCGCCCCGGGCGGGCAGGTCGTGAAACCCGAAGGTGGCGGGAAATGTCGATACGGCATTTCCCGCCACCTTTTACTTATACCCACGGTAGTTGTTGCCCAGCCTTGAGTGATTGTTTCTGGCTGTTCTTTGTTGGTGTTGTTGCGTGGGTCACTTGTGTGTCGCGGGGGCTGCGGAAGTCCGGGGTGGATGTGATGTTTAACCCGGCGGCTGTTTGTTTTGCCTGCTCGGGCAGGGGGTGAAGAAGATCAAATAGCCAATATTGGCCGGATTTACCCGGTTTGCAGGTTGGTTCGACAGGTGTCGTGCGGAATCCTGCGGTAGTAATTCCTAGGACCGGAAGCCGAGTACTGGAGAAAGTCGTGAGCGCCATAACCCTGATCCTGCTGCTGGTCGCCGTGGTGACCGCGGTGGCCGCAAGTGCCGCCGCCCGCCACGCACGCGGCCTGCGCCGCGAGATCTCGGGGCTGCGCGAGGAGCTTCTCGCCGCCCGGGTCGCGGTACCCGCCGCTCGACACACTCCCGCTCTGGAAGAGGTCAGAGCCGTAGTGGCCGACGCACTCGCCGAGGAGCGCGAGCGCGAGCTCGCCGAGGCACGTGCCTTCTGGGCCGCCCAGGAGGCACGCGAGGAGGAGGACGGCGCGCCGTACGCCTTCTCCGGTCTGGAGTACGAGAACGCCGGCCACGACGGCGGCCCCGACCACACCGGTTTCAGCGACTACGGATCCGCCGTGGATGCCGCGCTGCTCGACGCGCTGCTGGGTGAGCCCGGCCCTGAGCCCGCCGACGGCCCGGGCGGGGACGTGCGCCCCTTCCTGCCGCGGCAGGCGAGCGCCGACGATCTGAACGTCGACGATCTGAGCGCGGACGCCCTGAGCGCCGACGCGCTGGACGCGCGCGACAGCGCCGGTACGAGCGGTGCGGCGGAGTCCGAAGCCCGACGTGCCGCCCGTCGTCGCCACCCCTCGGACCCCAACTACTCGCTCTCGGGCGAGCCGGTCGTGCCGGCACAAGCCGTGGCGCCCGAGTCCGCGCCCGGCTCCGCGCCGCACGGCGACCACGACCACACGATCGAGCGGCTCGGCAGCCTCGCCGACGAGGGCACCGCGCTCTCCGACGTGCGCAGCGGGCCGCTGGGCACCCTGGACGTCTATGTCTTCGCCGACGACACCACCGTCTGCCTCACCCCGGGGCACCGGGAGACCGCGGACCGTATCTCCCGTGCCCTGGACGAGGGCGTGACACCGGTACTGCTCGGCGGTTCGGGCGTCTCCGGCGCGTACGCGCTGACCTTTGCCTGTGGTGAGGAGACGGTGTACGTCCTGGCCGACCGTGTGATCGCCTCGCGCTGAGGCGGTCGAGGTGTGCGGGCGGGTCCGCGGCCGGGGTGCTGCGCGGGCGGGGTGACGCAGCCGCCTCCCGAGCCGCGCGCCGAACCGGCAGGCCCGTCCCGCCCGTCCCGCCCGTCCGTGCTGTCGGCACGTCAGTGTCGGGTGCGGGCGGGCGGTCGTGCGTCTACGGGCTCCAGGGGTTCGGGGCCCGGCCGAGTTGGACGAGCCGGCCGAGTCGGCGGCTCAGGGGGCCGTCAGTGCGCCCGCGCAGGAGCCGCCGGATTCGGCCACCAGCTCCGCGGTGGACTGCGGCGGCCGGACGGTGGCGAAACGGACCGTCCCTGCCTCGTCCGCGGTGTAGCCGTAAACGGCGGGCCTGGGCAGGCTGTTGTAGCTGAACGGGTTGGAGAAGTAGTAGGCCCCGGTGTCCAGCAGCGCCACCAGATCGTCCGCCGCCAGCGCCGGCATGCTGCGGTCGCGAGCCACCAGGTCGCCCGCGAAGCAGCACGGCCCGGCGACGTCCTGGGCGAGGTCCGGCTCGTGCTTGCGCAGGCCCGAGCTGTCGTACGCGTCGATCCTCAGCGGCCAGGACTCCGGCGCGAACACGGTGCGCACCGCGGTCTGGGCGCCGGCGTGTGTCACGGCGATCGCCCGGCCGCCGGCGGACTTCACGTACTCGACGCGGGCCAGTGTCGTGCCGGCCTTGGCCGCCAGCGATCTGCCGAACTCGGTGACCAGCGCGTACCGGCCGTCGAAGAGACCCGGTGTGCGCTCGCGCAGCAGCCGGGCGTACTCGGCGAAGGTGGGGGCGGTCCGCTCGGAGGCGAAGTTCACCGGGAGGCCGCCGCCGATGTCGATGCCGGTGATCTGCGGGCGTCCCGCCGCCGCGTTGATCTCCTCCGCGAGCGCGTACACGGCGGCCACGCCCTCGGTCATCAGGGACAGCGGTATGCCCTGCGAACCGGTGTGCACATGGAGGCGGTTGAGCCACGGGCGCAGCCGGTAGGCGTCCAACACCCAGTCGCGGGCGCCCTCGTCGGCCAGGGCCACGCCGAACTTGGAGGTGGCGGTGGCGGTGCTCATGGCGTCGATGCTGCCCGCGCCGAGCTGCGGGTTGATGCGCAGGCCGATCGGCGGCAGCGGGTGCCCCGACGGCAGTTCCCCGCGCAGCGAGTCCAGCCGGGCCAGCTCCTGGGGGTTGTCCACGTTGATCGCGACGCCGAGGCGCAGCGCCTCCCGGAGCTCCTCGGCGGTCTTCGCCGGGGAATCCAGCACGGTGCGCTGCGGGGCGACGCCGGCGGCGCGGGCCAGCGCCGATTCGCCGGGGCTCGCCACCTCGCAGCCCAGGCCGAGTTCGTCGAGCAGCCGCAGCACGGCGACCAGTGGGGCGGCCTTGAC
Source organism: Streptomyces tardus (assembly GCF_018101125.2). GTDB lineage: Bacteria > Actinomycetota > Actinomycetes > Streptomycetales > Streptomycetaceae > Streptomyces > Streptomyces tardus. The sequence goes on from NZ_JAELVF020000001.1 coordinate 3,133,214, forward strand.
CGCGAACGCGTGCAGCACCTGCTGCCCCGGCGCGGCGACCTCCTCGAACGCGGCGTGCAGGGCGCCGGCGGCCTCGCGCAGCGCCGCGGTGTCCAGGAGCCCCGCGACGGGCTGTTCGGCCGTCACCAGGCCCTGCCGTACGGCAGCCGCCACGGCCGCGTCCCTGCGCGCGGCACGGGCGCGGTCGGCCGGGGAGTCGTCGTGGAGGTGCGGTGTGTCGTTCATACGGTCGACCGTACGCGGTGCGCGGAAGTGGCCGGTGTGCGCTGTTGACTAGGTCTATTCAGTCCGTAAGGTGTCTGAATATAGCCAGTCGAGGCGAGGAGGCACAGCGATGTCCGGCATCTCGGGACCGCGACCCGTACGGGCCGCACGGGGCAACCGGCTCACCACCCAGGGCTGGCAGCAGGAGGCCGCGCTGCGGATGCTGCACAACAACCTGGACCCCGAGGTCGCCGAGCACCCCGACAAGCTGGTCGTCTACGGCGGCACCGGCCGGGCAGCCCGCGACTGGCGCTCCTTCGACGCCCTCAGCCGCACGCTCCGCACCCTGAAGAACGACGAGACGATGCTCGTCCAGTCCGGCCGCCCGGTGGGGGTGATGACGACCCACGAGTGGGCGCCACGCGTGCTGATCGCCAACTCCAACCTGGTCGGGGACTGGGCGAACTGGGAGGAGTTCCGCCGCCTGGAACACCTCGGACTGACCATGTACGGCCAGATGACCGCCGGTTCGTGGATCTACATCGGGACCCAGGGCATCCTCCAGGGCACCTACGAGACCTTCGCCGCCGTCGCCGCCAAGCGCTTCGGCGGCAGCCTGGCCGGCACCATCACGCTGACCGCGGGCCTCGGCGGGATGGGCGGCGCCCAGCCACTGGCCGTCACGATGAACGACGGTGTGGCGATCTGCGTGGACTGCGACCCGCGCGCCATCGAGCGCCGTATCGAGCACCGCTTCCTGGACGTGCGGGCCGACTCCCTGGAGGAGGCCCTCCAGCTGGCGACCGACGCCCGGGACAAGCGCAAGCCGTTGTCCATCGGGCTCCTCGGCAACGCCGCCGAACTCCTGCCGCGCATCCTGGGGATGGGCGCGCCCATCGACATCGTCACCGACCAGACCAGCGCCCACGACCCGCTCGCCTACCTGCCGATCGGGGTCGACTTCGCCGACATGGCCGCTTTCGCGGCGGAGAAGCCCGCCGACTTCACCCAGCGCGCGCGGGAGTCCATGGCCCGCCACGTGGAAGCCATGGTCGGGTTCCTCGACGCCGGCGCCGAGGTGTTCGACTACGGCAACTCCATTCGCGGTGAGGCCAAACTCGTCGGCTACGGGCGGGCGTTCGACTTCCCCGGCTTCGTACCGGCCTACATCCGGCCGCTCTTCTGCGAGGGCAGGGGCCCGTTCCGCTGGGCGGCCCTGAGCGGCGACCCGAAGGACATCGCGGCCACCGACCGCGCCGTCCTCGAACTCTTCCCGGAGAACGAGTCGCTGGCCCGCTGGATCCAACTCGCGGGCGAGCGCGTCCACTTCCAGGGCCTGCCGGCCCGCATCTGCTGGCTCGGGTACGGCGAACGGGAGCGCGCGGGCGAGCGCTTCAACGACATGGTGGCCTCCGGCGAGCTCTCGGCGCCCGTGGCCATCGGACGCGACCATCTGGACTGCGGTTCGGTCGCCTCGCCCTACCGCGAGACCGAGGGAATGCTCGACGGCTCCGACGCCATCGCCGACTGGCCGCTGCTCAACGCCATGGTCAACGTCGCCTCCGGCGCCTCCTGGGTCTCCCTGCACCACGGCGGCGGCGTCGGGATGGGGCGCTCGATCCACGCGGGCCAGGTCACGGTGGCCGACGGCACCCCGCTTGCCGGGGAGAAGATCCAGCGCGTGCTCACCAACGACCCGGGCATGGGCGTCATCCGGCACGTGGACGCCGGGTACGACCGGGCCGAGGAGGTCGCCGCCGAACGCGAGGTGCGCATCCCGATGAGCGAGGGCGGGGAGGCATGACCGCGCCGTCGGCCGAGAGCGGCGCGCAGGCGGGAAGCGGCGCGCGACCGGGGCACGGGGCTTCGGAGAGCCGCGGGGCCGGGAGCGGGACCTCTTTCGTCGAGATGTGGCGTGAACTGTCTCCGATCGGGCGGGACAGGGACAGCGGCGGGTACCGGCGGTACGCCTGGACCGGCGCGGACGCCGACTGCCGCGCCTGGTTCCGTGCGCAGGCCGAGAGCCGCGGCCTGACCCACGAGGTCGACCGCAACGGCAACCAGTGGGCCTGGCTCGGCGATCCGGCGGGCCGGGACGCGGTGGTGACCGGCTCCCACCTGGACTCGGTGCCCGACGGCGGCGCCTTCGACGGCCCGCTCGGGGTCGTCTCCGCCTTCGCCGCACTCGACGAACTCCGCGCCCGCGGCGCGGAGTTCAGCAGACCGCTGGCGATCAGCAACTTCGTGGACGAGGAGGGCGCCCGTTTCGGGCTCGCCTGCGTCGGCTCGCGCCTGACCGCCGGCCGGCTCACCGCGGAGCAGGCCGGTCGCCTGACCGACGCCGACGGTGTCACCCTGCCGCAGGCGATGGAGCGGGCCGGCCACGACCCCGAGGCCGTCGGCGCGGACCCCGAACGGCTCGGCCGCATCGCGGCGTTCGTCGAACTCCACGTCGAGCAGGGCAGAGCGCTCGCCGAGGGGCCGCACCCGGTGGGGGTGGCCTCCGCGATCTGGCCGCACGGCAGATGGCGCTTCGACTTCCGGGGCGAGGCCAACCACGCCGGCACCACCCGGCTCGCCGACCGCCGGGACCCGATGCTGACCTACGCGCACACGGTGCTGGCCGCCCGTGAACATGCCGCCGGGACAGGGGCGTTGGCCACCTTCGGCAAGGTCGCCGTCGATCCGAACGGGGTGAACGCCATCGCCTCGCTGGTGCGCGGCTGGCTGGACTCCCGCGCGGCCGACGAGGAGACCCTCGCCGAACTGGTGGGCGCCGTCGAACGGTCCGCGGCGGAGCACGGGGCGGCCGACGGAGTCGGGGTCGAGGTGACGCGGGAGTCGTTCACCCCGGTCGTCGAGTTCGCGGGCGGGCTGCGCGACCGGCTCGCCGCACTCCTCGCCCGCCTGGACGCCGAACGCGGCGGCCCGGGCTCGGCCGGTGCGGGCTCGCGGGGCCCGGCCTCGTACGGCGCGGGCGGGCCGGGTGCGGTGCCGATTCTGCCCACCGGTGCGGGCCACGACGCGGGCGTGCTGTCCGCCGCCGTACCGACGGCGATGCTGTACGTGCGCAACCCCACCGGGGTCTCCCACTCGCCGGCCGAGTTCGCCACCGAGGACGACTGCACGGCCGGAGTCGTCGCACTCGCCGATGTACTGGAGGATCTCGCGTGCCGATGACGTACTGGGCGGAGCACGCGTGGCTGGACGGCGGGGTCCGGACCGGAGCGGTCCTGGAGACCGACGGCGGCCGGGTCGCTGCCGTGCGCGCACTGGACGCACCGCCGCCCGGCGCCGTCGTGCTGCGCGGGCTGACGGTGCCGGGTCTCGCCAACGCCCATTCCCACGCCTTCCACCGGGCGCTGCGCGGCACCGTCCAGGTGGGCGCGGGCGGCGCCCGCGGTGCCGAGGACGGTCCGGGCGGGCGGGCCCCGGACTCCTTCTGGGCCTGGCGCGAGGTGATGTACCGGGTCGCCGACAACCTCACGCCGGACAGCTACTTCGCCCTGGCTCGGGCGACCTACGCCGAGATGGCGCTGGCCGGGATCACCTGCGTCGGGGAGTTCCACTACCTCCACCACGCCCCGGGCGGCGCCCCGTACGCGGACCCCAACGCCATGGGCGAGGCCCTGATCGCCGCCGCGGGCGAGGCCGGGATCCGGATCACCCTGCTCGACGCCTGCTATCTCTCGGCCGGCTTCGGCACCCCTCCCGAACAGTCGCAACTGCGCTTCTCCGACGGCACCGCGCAGCAGTGGGCCGCCCGGGCCGACCGACTCACCGGCAGCGACCACGCCAGGATCGGCGCGGCCATCCACTCGGTGCGCGCCGTCCCCGCAGACGAGCTGGGCACGGTGGCGGACTGGGCGCGCGGACGCGGTGCGCCCCTGCACGTCCACCTCTCCGAGCAACCCGCGGAGAACGAGGCCGCGCTCGCCGCGCACGGCCGCACCCCCACCCGACTGCTGCACGACAGCGGGGCGTTGGGCAGCGGTACGACCGCGGTGCACGCCACTCATCTGACGGACGACGACATCCACCTCCTGGGCAGCTCGCGGACAGGTGTGTGCATGTGCCCGACGACCGAGCGCGATCTCGCGGACGGGATCGGCCCCGCGGTCGCCCTGGAACGGGCGGGCAGCCCGCTGAGCCTCGGCAGCGACAGCCACGCGGTCATCGACCTCTGGGAGGAGGCGCGCGCGATGGAGCTGAACGAACGGCTGCGCACCAGAGTCCGCGGTCACTGGAGCGCGGGGGCGCTCCTGCGCTCCGCCACCGAGCACGGGCACTCCGCGCTCGGCTGGCCGGAGGCCGGACGGCTCGCGGTGGGCGCGGCGGCGGACTTCACCACCCTCGCGCTCGACACCGTCCGCACTGCGGGGCCCACGCCCCGACTGGCCGCCGAGGCGGCGATATTCGCGGGAACCGGCGCAGACGTACGGCACACGGTGGTCGCCGGTCGGCACATCGTCCGGGACGGGGTGCACACGCTGCGCCCCGATGTGCCCGACGAGCTGGCGACGGCGATCGCCGCGGTGCACTGACGCAGTCGCCGACACGGCGGCAGCCGCCTTCGCCGCCGACGGGCGCGGGCGCGGGCACGGGCTCCGTGGCCCGTACGCGTACGGCGCTGCCGCCGGTCTCCGACGCCGTGCCCCCACCCCACGGCACCCTCGATCCGAACGACACCCAGCCGCCTCGGCGGACCCCAGGGAGCACTCTCGTGTCCGACGCCCACGCAGACCGCACCACTCCGGACCGCACACCGCGAAAGCGCACCGCGCCGGACCGCACCGCGCCGGACCGCACCGCGCCGGACCGCCGGAGCACCCTGATCCACCACATCAGCACTCTGGTCACCAACGACCCCTCCCTCGGCACCGGTCCGCTGGGGCTGATCCCGGACGCCGCGCTCGTCCTGGAGGGCGAACGCGTCGTCTGGGCAGGCGAGTCCAGCAAAGCACCCGCCACTGACAACGCGTTCGACGCGGCCGGCAGGGCGGTCGTACCGGGCTTCGTGGACTCCCACTCCCACCTGGTCTTCGCCGGCGACCGCACCGCCGAGTTCAACGCCCGGATGTCGGGCCGCAGTTACACCGCGGGGGGAATCCGCTCCACCGTCGCGGCCACCCGCGCGGCGGACGACGGCGCCCTCTCGGCCAACCTCGCCGCCCATCTGACGGAGATGCTCCGGCAGGGCACCACCACAGTGGAGACCAAGTCCGGTTACGGCCTCACCGTCGAGGAGGAGGCGAGGGCGCTGAGGATCGCAGCGGCGCACACCGAGGACGTCACCTACCTCGGCGCCCACATCGTCGGTCCCGAGTACGCCGACGACCCGGCCGGATACGTCGACCTCGTCACCGGCGCGATGCTCGACGCCTGTGCACCGCACGCCCGTTGGGTCGACGTCTTCTGCGAGGAGGGCGCTTTCGACGGTGACCAGGCCCGCGCGATCCTGACCGCAGGAAAGGCCCGCGGCCTGCTGCCCCGGGTGCACGCCAACCAGCTCTCCCACGGCCCCGGGGTACGCCTCGCGGTCGAGCTGGAAGCGGCTTCGGCGGACCACTGCACCCACCTCGCCGACGCGGACGTGGACGCGCTCGCCTCGGGCACGACCGTCGCCACGCTGCTGCCGGGCTGCGAGTTCTCCACCCGCGCCGTCTACCCCGACGCCCGTCGCCTGCTGGACGCGGGGGTGAGCGTCGCGCTCTCCACGGACTGCAACCCCGGTTCGTCCTTCACCAGTTCGATGCCCTTCTGCATCGCCGTCGCAGTGCGGGAGATGGGGATGACACCGGACGAGGCGCTGTGGTCGGCGACCGCGGGAGGCGCCGCCGCCCTGCTGCGCGAGGACGTCGGACGGCTCGCACCGGGCGCGCGGGCGGACCTCGCGCTCCTCGACGCACCCAGCCATGTGCATCTCGCCTACCGTCCGGGTGTTCCGCTGGTCACGGATGTGTGGCGACGGGGAGAACACCACTCGATCCGGTGAACCGCACCGCGGGGGCCGGTCGGGCCGCGGCGGCTCGCCGCACCGTCCCGCCTCGTATCGCGCGTCCCGCAGCGTCCCGCAGCGCCTCGGGCGCGGAGCCGGGAGAGCGCGGCGCGTGCGCGCTCTCGTACGCCGTGGCAGCCCCGCGCGATGAGTTGTGCCGCCGCCGGGTGTCTGCACGGTGAGCGCGTACGGACGGCTCCGGCCGCATCCGTACGGCCGCAGTGCACCACGGGCGTACGGGAGGTGGGCGGTGGCGAGCCGCGAGCAGCAACGGGCGGGCGACGGCGAACGGTGGGACCGGCGGCTGCTGGAGGACGCGGCCGACTACGCCGTCGGCGGTCTCGCCGGACTCACCGAGACGGAGCGCTTCCTGCCGACACCCTGCGCGGGTTGGGACCTCGAACGACTGCTCAGCCACCTCGACGCGTCCGTGCGCGCACTGCGGGAAGGGTTTTCCACCGGCCGGGTGGCCCCGCCGCCCCCGTCACCGCCACCGGGCTGTTCGCCGCTCCCGGCACCGGACCCGCCCTCGCGCCCCGCGCCTTCTGCGCGGGCAGCCGGGCACGCTCCGCCGGGTTCGTCGGCCGGCCGGGGGCGCGCAGCCGTTCCGGTCCGGGGGCCCGACTCCCGGTCCGGAACGGCCGCGCCCCACGGGGCTGCACCCGGCCCCGCTTCCGTCGCGGCTCATGCCCGGTGCCTCGCGGGGCGGGTCGCCGAACTGCCCGTCCTCTGCCGGGGCGCTCATGAACAGGGCCTGCGCGCCGCGGTGCTCGTCGACGGCCACCCGCTCGCCCGTACGCTGTTCCTCCGCACCGGAGCGCTCGAACTGACGGTCCACGGCTGGGACATACGCCGGGCGAGGAGCGCGGCGGACACCGGCCCGCCGCCCGGCCCGCTGGCCGAGCGGCTGCTGACGGTCCTGCCCGCGCTGCTGCCGCAGCCCCGGGACCGGGGCACGCTGTTCGCGGCGCCGGTCCCGGTGGCAGTCACCGCGGACGCGGGAACGCGCCTGCTGGCCGGCCTCGGCCGCTCCCTGTGACACGGGCGGCCCCGGCACCGAGCGCCCCGACGCGGTGGCCCCGACGTCGAAGACAGCGACATCGAAGACAGGGAGATCGAAGACCGCGGCACCAACGGCCCGGACGCCAACGACCGCGGTACCAGGGGCGGCCCGCCTGCCGCTCCCGACCGCCTCTGCCGGCGGCAGCGCCCGACGCAGTCACCGTTCCCGTCGAAACGACCCCTCCAC
>NZ_JAELVF020000001.1:3140702-3205702 GCF_018101125.2 Streptomyces tardus
GCTCTCGCCCGCGCTGCTGCCTCCCCCGGGAGGTCACTCCTCCCGAGGCGGTGCCACGGCTTCCAACTCCTCGATGCTGCCCGCCATCACGGTGCGCACATGGGCGGTCAGATGCTCCAACGGCCAGTCCCACCAAGCCAGTTCGAGCAGTCGGCGGATATCGCTCTCGCTGTGGCGGTGCCGAAGAAGGCGGGCGGGGTTGCCGCCGACGACGCCGTAGTCGGGGACGTCCTGCACCACGACGGAGCCCGCGGCGACGATCGCCCCGTGGCCGATCCGTACGCCGGGCATCACCATCGCCCGGTAGCCGAGCCACACGTCGTGGCCCACGACCGTGTCCCCGCGGCCCTCGAGCCCGGTCAGGAGGTCGAAGTGGTCGCCCCACGAAGCGCCCATGATCGGGAAGGGGTAGGCGGAGGGGCCGTCGAGGCGGTGGTTGGCACCGTTCATCAGGAACCGCACGCCCTCGCCCAGAGCGCAGAATTTTCCGATGACGAGCTTCTCCGGCCCGTAGTGGTAGAGCACGTTGTGTCGTTCGAAGGCGGTGGGGTCCCCGGAGTCGTCGTAGTAGGAGAACTCCCCGACCTCGATGAGGGGCGAGGTGACCAGCGGCTTCAGCAGAACGACCCGCGGGTGGTCGGGGATCGGGTGCAGCACGGTCGGGTCGGCGGGGGCAAGCGGTGACACGGTTGTTCCTCTCCGGAGGTGCGCCCGACCGGCGGTCGGGCGAGTGGTGAACAAGGTGTGCGGCGAACGCCGTTGGGCGGACGCGGCTCGGTCGGGCGCGCCGCTCGCCGGACGCGGCATCGGGTGGACGCGGCGTCCGGCGGCCCCGCGCGCGGTGGACGCAGGTGGGCAGAGCGTGCGGCGGTGAGCGCGTGGTGGGTGGAGCGCGCTCGAGGGGTTGCGCTGACGGTCGAGCGCGGGCTCGGTCCGTGTGTGGCACAGCGCGCGGCGGCCCGTCCGGTCGAGGACTCCAGTGTGGCCCGTGGTCGGCCCGGTTGCCGGTCGGCCACGCGCCGGTCGAGCACATGGCCGATCGGGACGCGTCGGTGGTGGTCAGACGGGTTGTGGTCGGACCTCGGCGGAGTCCGGGGGAACGGCCGCCGCACGGGCGGGAATCCGCAGTCGGTCGCCCTGCCAGCGCTCCCGCAGCCGCCGGTCGTGGCTGGCGACCACCACGGCACCGGGGTACCGGGCGAGCGCGGCCTCCACCTCTTCCATCAGCACGGGAGACAGGTGGTTGGTCGGTTCGTCCAGCAGCAGCACGTCCGACGGGCGGCTGACCAGCCTGGCCAGGGCGAGCCGCTGCAACTGGCCGGTCGACAGCCGTCCGACCGGCACCGCCAGCAGCTCGCGCTCGAACAGCCCGAGCTCCAGGAGCTCTTCGGCGTGGTCGGCGGCGTCGCCCGGCAGCCCCCGCGCGTATGCGGCCAGCACTGTCTCGTGCGGCCTCCCGGGCACTGGGTCCTGCGGGAGGTGGCCCAGCCGTCCGCGGCGCACGACGGTGCCGCTCGCGGGCCGCAGCCGGCCCGCGAGCACCTGCAGCAGCGTGCTCTTGCCCGCTCCGTTGGGGCCGGTGATGAGCAGCCGCCCGCCTGCCTCCACTCCGAGGTGCAGCGGGTCGAGCCGGTTCGGCACGGCGATGTCGGTGGCGCCCAGTACGTTGCCCGACAGCTCTGCGGCCCGCAGCACGGGCGCGAAGCGCAGTGGCTGCGGAGGAGCCGGCACGGGATCGGCGAGCAGCCTGCGCAGCCGTTCCTCCGCGTTGCGCACCCTGCCGGCCAGCGACTGCTGCACCCGGCCGCCGGCCCGGTCGTACGCCATCTTGTTGCCGTCCTTCATCGCACGGCCCGGGGCCACCCGACGGGCCGTGGTCGCGGCGGTCTCGCGGAGTCCCGCGACATCGGCCTGCCACTGCTCGTGCGCCTGGGACCAGCGCCGCCGGGCCGCCGCATGCTCGGCGAGGTAGCCGGCGTAGCCGTTGCCGTGGCGCACGATCCGGCGGCGGTCCGGGTCGACCTCCAGCAGGCCGGTGGCGACACGTTCCAGGAAGGTCCGGTCGTGCGAGACCGTGACCGTGGTTCCGCGCCGGGTGCGCAGATGGTCCTCCAGCCAGTTCACGGCGCTGTCGTCGAGGTGGTTGGTGGGCTCGTCGAGCAGCAGCACCTCGGGTGAGGCCGCCAGCAGCGCCGCCAGCCGCAGCCGGACGCGTTCGCCGCCGGAGAGGCTTCCCGCGGTGCGGTCGCGGGCCACCAGGCCGAGCCCGAGGCCGTGCAGTGCGCGTTCGACCCGTGCGTCGGCGTCGTAGCCGCCGCGCAGCTCGAAGCCGGTGAGCAGATCGCCGTACTCGGCCATCGCCGTCTCGTCGGCGTCCGACATCGCGGCTTCCAGGTCGCGCAACCGCCGTTCGATCAGCCGCAGTTCGCCGAGGGCGCGGTCGACGACCGACTGGACGGTGGCGTGCGGATCCAGCCGCTCCTCCTGGGCGAGGTGGCCGACCCCGCCCTCGGCGCTGACGACGACCTCGCCCTCGTCGGGGCGGTCCTCACCGGCGAAAAGCCGCAGCAGGGTGGATTTCCCCGAGCCGTTCTCGCCGACGATCCCGATGCGTTCGCCGGCGGCGACCGAGCAGGTCACCGAGTCAAGAACGACCCTTCCGCGAAAGGATCTGCTCACCGCGCGGGCGGTGATCTGTGTGGGCACGAGAGGTCTCCGAAGCATTCGTGAACGAGGCGGCTCCACAGGGCCGCGTGGCCGGGCGAACGCTTGGGACGAGCATCTGGGGCTCCCTTAGTGCGACAACTGATGCATTAAGATGCTGCCACACCGTCACCGCCGTTGCAACGGAGTACGCCATCACTCCACCCGGGCCCGTGCCCACCGAGCCGACCGATCCCGCCGTGCCGACCGATCCCGCCGTGCCGACCGATCCCGCTGGGTCGCCCGGCGCCGAGCTGTCGCGACCGGCGTCGACCTCCCCCCGCCGGCGCCCCGGCGGCCGAACTGCCCGCACCAGGAGGCTGGTTCTCGACGCGGTGCTCGCAGAGCTCGGTGAGCACGGTTACGACGGGCTCACCGTGGAGGCCGTCGCCGCACGCGCCGGAGTCCACCGCACGACCGTGCACCGCCGCTGGCGGGACGTCGGCGGCCTGCTGACCGATGTGTACGACGCGGCGAGCGGCGACGACTGGCAGCCGCCCGACACGGGCTCGTTGGAGGGCGACCTCGTGGCGCTGAACCAGGAGGTGCACGACGCGCTGACCGCGCAGCCGTCCGTGGTGGGTGCCCTGATCGCGGCTTCGTTCCGCTCGGAGAGGGCCGCCGAGGCACAGCGGCGGCTCTGGGAGGGGCGCTACGACCGCAGCGAGGCCGTGGTCGAACGCGCCGTGCAACGCGGGGAGTTGGCGCGGCCCGTCGATGCGCGGAACCTGCTGCTGTCGGCCACTGCGCCGCTCTACCACCAACTGGTGCTGCTCGGCGGTGCCGGCGATCCGGGCCTCCCCGCCCGCGCCGCACGGACCGCTGTCCTCGCCGCGGCTGCCGGGGCCTTCGAGGTGCCACCGGCCGGCGGGGCCCGCCCGGCGCGGGCGGACGGCTGAGCGGCACCGCCCAGCGGTGCCCGTCCGGGGCCGGTCTCCGCAGCCCGTCCGGACGGCCGGTGCGCCGCGGCTGCGCCCCCTCGGCCGGGTCTGGACCGTACGCAGTCGGGCCGCCCGTCGGCGTACGGGCGAGCAGTCCCGCCCCCGGTCGGCGGCGCCGGCAGGTCCCGCCGGCCCCGCCCGGCCCCGGCCCGACCCTGCGACTCGGGCGGTCGGGCGGTGTTTCGGCCCCGGCCCGGCCCCGGCCCGGCTCCGCCGGTCGCGGTCGGGCCCGAGCCGCCCCGTCAGTCCCGGTCGGATCCTGGGGTGGGCCGGTGTGCGTCGGTGTCCGGCAGTTCGACCTCGGGGCGCGGGGGCATGACCAGCTCGACCCGGCGGGGTACGGGGGAGACCCGCCCCTCGTCGTCGACCGAGTGCACGGTGAACGTGTAGCTGATTCCCGGTTCCAGACTGCCGACGTCGGCGCTGAGGGTGTCGGCCTCGACCTCCGCGATCGGCGTGCTCGTTCCCTGCTGGAAGACCACGTAGCCGTTCACCCCGTCGTGGTCGGACGGGGGCTGCCAGCTGAGGCGGGCCGTGGTCGGGCCGGTGGCCTCGACGCGCAGTTCGTCGGGGGCCGTCAGTCCGGGCGCCGCCGGTCGGTCGGGTGCCGCCGCCCGCTCGGACGCGGTGCCGTCCGGCGCCGGCGCGGCTGCGCGCGGGGTGTCGGGGAGGGTCGGGGCCGGCTGTGCCGGTGTGAACGCGGTGCCCGCGAGGAGTGCCGCGGCAGCGAGTGCGACCGCGGTGCGTGCGGCGCGGACGGAGTGCGTCATCGGAGAACGACGGGCCACGAGCTGCCTCCCTGGCTGTGCACGGACGATTACCGGCCAATTGTCGTGTTTATGTGACCGCATACCGCAAGTCGACAGGCCGTCCGTCCGGACGAAGGTGTACCTCGTACCGCCGCCGGGCCGCCCCACGCTCGAAGTGGGGCGGCCCGGCGGCGGTACGGCGTCGGTCGATCCCGCGGAGGTGCGGGCAACCGGCTCAGTTCTCGGTCATCAGCCCCGCGCGGAGCTTGCCGAGGGTGCGGGAGAGCAGTCGGGAGACGTGCATCTGCGAGATGCCCAGCTCCTCGCCGATCTCCGACTGCGTCATGTTCGCGACGAACCGCAGCGAGAGGATCTTGCGGTCGCGCGGGGCGAGTTCGGCGATGAGCGGCTTCAGCGACTCGACGTACTCGATGCCCTCCAGCCCGTGGTCCTCGTAGCCGATCCGGTCCGCGAGGGCGCCTTCCGAGTCGTCCTCCTCGGGCTGGGCGTCCAGCGAGCTCGCGGTGTACGCGTTGCTCGCGGCCATGCCCTCGACGACCTCCTCGCGGCTGAGACCGAGTCGTTCGGCCAGCTCGCCCACGGTGGGGGACCGGTCGAGCTTCTGCGCCAGCTCGTCGCCGGCCTTCGCGAGGTCCAGGCGGAGCTCCTGGAGTCGCCGCGGTACGCGGACCGACCAGGAGGTGTCCCGGAAGAAGCGCTTGATCTCGCCCACGATGGTGGGCATCGCGAAGGTGGGGAACTCGACGCCGCGGTCGTGCTCGAAGCGGTCGATCGCCTTGATCAGGCCGATGGTGCCGACCTGGACGATGTCCTCCATCGGCTCGCTGCGGGAGCGGAAGCGGGAGGCTGCGAACTTCACCAGGGCGAGGTTCAGCTCGACCAGAGTGTTGCGTACGTAGGCGTACTCGTGGGTGCCCTCCTCCAGCGTCTCCATGCGCTCGAACAGGGTCTTCGAAAGGGCCCGTGCATCCACCGGCCCGACCTCGTCGAACGGCGGGATGTCGGCGAGCTGCTCGTAAAGCTCGTCGAGCGCTTCGCCCTCCATCTCCGGCCGGTTCTCCTCGGACGGGGTTGCCGACGGTGCGGTCCGTGCGTTCTCATGGGCGCCGTGTCGGTCGGCCTCATGAGTGGCACCAGTGGTGCGCGACTCGTCGAGCTGGGGTGACATGCTGTCCTCCATGATTCTCGGCATATGGCTGCCGAAGCCGTGACGTGCACTGCGGGGTGCGGCGCCTCCAAAGCCGACGTCGTTGGTTGTCCCCAATAGGCCTACCCGCATTTGCACAGACATGGCAAGTGGGTTATGTCCGTATCGCGTTGATTGTCGCGGTTGTTCCGGTACCCGGCTCGGACGTCAAGGCGTAGTGTTTGAGAGGTTTCGACCCCGATCATCGGGGGACGAGAAGTGGCCGCGTGCGATCAGAAGAGGTGTACATGGACCGCGGGATACCCGGCAGCACCAGCCACCGGGGTCGACTGACGGTCGACGTGCACGACCACGGGACCAGCGTGGTGATCGCACCGCGGGGTGAGCTCGATCACCACACCGCGGATTTGTTGCGCGCGTCACTGGAGCGCTGTGTGGCGGAGGGGCGCAAGCTCCTGGTGGTGGACTGCTCCGGCCTGGACTTCTGCGACTCCACCGGTCTCAATGTTCTGCTGGGCGCCCGGCTCCAGGCCCAGGCCGCCGGCGGCAGCGTCGCTCTCGCCGACATGTCGCCGCTCGTGGCCCGCCTGTTCGAGATCACCGGCGCCGGCGCCGTCTTCTCCGTGTTCGACGCCGTGGACGAGGCTCTCTCCGCTCCTGAGCAGCCCAGCGGCTCGTAATCCGGACGTTGTGCGCGTCACACGAGCGGGTTTGAACTGGGGGGTGTTCTCCGCTCCGAGCAGGGCAGGAGACCCCCGAGCCCGTCAGCCGCACACGCTTCCCAACCCGCCCCTACCGGTCGGGGCCGAATCCAATCGGTGTGAAGCGCGCGGAAGTGGCGATACGAAACGATGTGCATGCGCGAGCAAGACGACTCGGTGAGACCGGCGAGGTGAAGCACGGATGAGCACCACCCGGCAGTCCCCGGCGGGCGATTGCGGCCCCGAAGCCGAGGAGGTCGTGACATCGATCGAGGCGTCGTTGCGTGAGGTGCGTGAGGTGCGCGAACTGCGTCAGGTGCGCCGTCTGAAGCTCGTCGGGGCCAGCGGCACCGTGCAGCGCTCCCGCGACTTCACCAGGGAGGCGCTGGAGGACTGGGGCTGGATGCCGGCCGCGAGCGCCGACCGGCGCGAGGCCGTGGAGGACGCCCTGCTGGTCGTCTCGGAGCTGGTGACCAACGCCTGCCTGCACGCCGGAGGCCCCCAGGAGCTGCGGATAGGGCGCGGCGCCAGAACGCTCCGCGTCGAGGTGACCGACGACGGCGGGGGCAAGCCCTCGCCGCGCACCCCGCACCAGGCCGGACGGCCGGGCGGGCACGGCATGTTCATCGTGCAGCGGCTGTGCCGCGAGTGGGGCGTCGAGCCCGACCCGGGCGGCTCGGGCAAGACCGTCTGGGCCGAACTCCCCGCACCTGTCTGACATTTCACCTTCCGTGCCGCGGCCGAGGCCGGAATGTGCCCGGTCTCACGGGTCGTACCCGCCGTTCGCCGGGTTAGCCTTCCGCTCATGCCGCGTCGCCTCCTCCTCATCGCACTGGCCGCTGTGCTCTGTTGGACGACGGGTACGGCCGGCTCCACGGCGCTCGCCGTGGCACCCGCCGCCGGACCCGGCGACGACTGGACCGCACGACCCCTCAGCTCCGGCCGGGCGGACGGCGACCGGCCGCTGGTCTATCTGGAGGGTGCGCCGGGCGCGGTGCTCAACGACACCCTCGTCCTCACCAACAGCGCGCAGCAGCCCCGCACCTACCGGCTGAGCGGGGCCGAGGCCGAGGGCTTCGGCGAGAGCGACGCCAAGGAGTGGGTCGGCTTCGCCGAGGACCGGATTCGAGTGCCCGCGCGCACCCGTGCGGAGATCCCCTTCAGCGTGACGGTCCCCGGCAACGCCCCTCCGGGCGACCACCCGGGCGCTGTACGGGTCGCCGGCCCCGGCGGAGCGGTCGACGTACCGCTGCGGCTGCGGGTGACCGGCCGTACTCTCCCGGCGCTCGCCCTCCAGGACGTGACGATCGACGGCGAGCGGGTGCGTTACACCCTCGTCAACCGCGGCAACACGGTCCTCTCGCCGAAGCTCGCGCTCAAGGCCGACGGCT
The DNA here is from genome assembly GCF_018101125.2 of Streptomyces tardus. Taxonomy (GTDB): domain Bacteria; phylum Actinomycetota; class Actinomycetes; order Streptomycetales; family Streptomycetaceae; genus Streptomyces; species Streptomyces tardus. The sequence continues at coordinate 3,148,356 of NZ_JAELVF020000001.1, forward strand.
GGCGCGGCACGGTCGTGGAGCGCGGCCCGAAGGCGCTCGACGTCGGGCTGGCGCCGGGGGAGCGGATCACCCGCAGCGAACCCTGGCCCGGCACACCGGCGTTCGAGCAGGTCAGTCTCACTCTGACGGTCACCGCGGGCGGCGGCGCGCAGGCCACCGCCGAGACCGGCGAGTCCACCGTGCCCTGGCTGCCGATCGGCCTCGGCGCGCTGGTACTGGTGGGCGCGGCCGGCGGCGTGTGGTGGGTGCGTCGCGGGCGGCGAGCGGACGGGCACGGCGAACAGCCCGCGTCGGAGCCGCAGTTCGAGGGCGACGCGGCGACGGAGGAGCTGGTGAGCAACCGGGCTCGAAAGGGAGCGAAGACGTGACACGAGGCGTCATGGTGCGGCTGCCGGCAGCGCTGGTGCTGGTCGCCGCAGTCCTGGTCGGCAGCGCGGGAACCGCGTACGCCGCCTCTTCCGCAGCGCCGCACCGTCCGTCGGCGGAATCGGCCTCCGAGGGCGAGCCGTCGATCACGACGGAGGCGAAGGCGGTCGCCGAGGGCGGCACCGTGCGGGTCAGCGGTACGGACTGGCAGCCGGACACCGCAGTCACCCTGCTGCTGTGCGGGCAGAACGGACTCGTCGGCACCGAGGCGTGCGCCAACAGCGACAGCAGGGCGGCGACCACCGACGCCCGCGGCGCCTTCAGCCGCACCCTGCCGGTGGTGGCGCCGCCCCAAGCGTGCCCGTGCGTCGTCAAGGCGGTCGCCGTCACCGGCGAACACGCCTGGGCGGAGACGGCGTTCGCGGTCACCGGCCACCCGGTCGAGCCGCTTCCCGAGGACGGCCGCTCCGGCACCGAACGCCTCGCGGTGCTCGACGCGAAACTGGAGGGCTCCGAGGGAGTGCTCAACTGGTTCGGCGTCCCGCCCGAACGCCGGCTGGTGCTGACCGTCGCCAACCAGGGAACCGCCCCGGCGCGCAACCCGGTCTTCGAGGTGGGCACCGCACAGGACGTGTACGCCCACGACTGGGTCGACCGACGCTGGAACGGCACCCTGGAGCCCGGTGAGCAGAAGACCGTGACACTCGACGTCGAGCTGGGCGCCGCCGCTTACGGCGACCACCGGGTCGGCGTGCGGTACGCGCAGACCGTGCTGGCCGAGCAGTCGTGGCAGGTCGGCCGGCCGTGGGGGCTGCATCTGCTCGGCCTCCTGCTGATGGTGGCGGGCGCATGGGGACTGTGGCGGGTGGCCCAGCTGTTGCGCCGCAGGCTGCGGCCGAGGGGCGGCTGGCGTGCGAGCGTCCACACCTCGCGGCCGGGTACCGCGGTGGGCCGCCTCCGCGACCGGATGGAGACGTACGCCGAGCCGGCCGACGACGTGGACCGGCCGCGTGAGCCGAAGCCGCGCAGAAGGAGGGGCCCGCGGCTGCCCTGGCTCTCCCCGGACCTCCCGGCGGCGCACGGCCCGGCCGAGGGCGCGGGAACGCCCGAGTCCGCTGCCGGGTCCGTCGCCGGGTCCGAGCCCGAGTCCGCCGTGCCCGGGTCCGATTCTGACGAGTCTCCCGATGCGTCAGCCGGGGCCGGGGTTTCCGGTGCCGGGGATTCCGGCGAGGGCGGGGTCAGCGCACCCGGTCCTTCGCCCAGCGCACCATCTCGGCGCTGACCTCGGGCGCCAGCAGCCCGCGGCCGTGTCCGCTGCCCGGCACCACCCGCACCGTCGCGGACGGCATCCGGTCGGTGACCGCGCGGGTGTTCGCGGCCGGTACGTAGTCGTCCGAGGAGTGCAGCAGCAGCATCGGCGCGGCCTCCTTCGAGGCGTACCGTCCGACGCCGGCGCTGCGCCAGCGCTCGCGGCAGTCCGGGTCCGACCGCACCGGTCGGCAGCCGACCAGTTCCTCCGCCGCGCCCCGCAGCCGCCGCTGTCGCGGACTGGCGCCCTTGCGCCCGCCGTTGACCCAGGCCCGGTAGGGCGAGACGACGGGCGAAAGCGCGATGACACCGCGCAGTTTCCCGCGCGCGGCCGGATGGGCGCCGAGGACGGTGGCGACGTGGCCGCCGGCCGAGGAGCCGAGGGCGACGATTCGGTCGGGATCCACGCCGAGCCGGTCGGCGTTCTCGATCGTCCAGTCCAACACGCGGCGGGCGTCGTCGATCTGGGCGGGCCAACGGCCGTTGGGGCTCAGTCTGTAACCCGCGTCGAGGACCACGAAGCCGTCGTCGGCCAGGTCGTACGGCAGGCTGCTCCAGGTTCCGCGGTACGACCAGTAGCCGCCGTGCAGCAGTATGACGGCGGGCCGGGGCGCGGCCCTGCCGCGGTTCTCGTAGACGGTGACCCGCTGGTCGCGACGGCTGCCGTACTCGTGGTCGGTGACGTCGGTCTCGCCCGCGGTGCGCGCGTACGGAGCGCCGGCGACGGGGACCGGGAACGAGGCCGCCGGCGGCGCGGCGGAGTGGATCGCGCTGCCGCCCGGCACCAACGCGACCGTACAGAGAGCCAGCCAGCCCGTTACGCGGCGCACCGCCACATCGTCGCGCCCGCGCCGGCCCCGGCGCGTGCGGGACGCGCCATCCGGGTGGCTCCGCCGCGCGGCGCGCGGAGGGGCGTGCGGAGGGGCGTGCGCGCGGGTGCGCAGCAGGCCGCGGGAGCCGCGGCGCGTGTGCGGGCGGGAGGGCGCCCGGACCGATGCGAGCGCAGAGGCGGGAGTGGGGCGGGGCGTACGACAGCGGCGTCTCCGGTCCCGCCCACGTCCGCGACCATCACCACGTCCTCGACTACGGCCACGTCCACGTCCGCGAGTCACGTCCACCGTCACGTCCGCGACTACGGCCCGCATCCACGACCTCGCCACCACGTCCGCCCCACGCCACCGCCCACCGCCACCGCCACGACGAGGGGGCGGCGCCGGCCGGTGGTCCCCACCGGGCGGCGCCGCCCCTGTGTTCTGTCGTCCGCCCGGCGGGCCGGGTCAGTGCACCTCGCCGGTCAGCGAGCGCAGCTTGCGGGCGCCGAAAATGAAGGCGACACCCGTCAGTCCGGCGACCACCGCCCACAGCGTGTAGTACAGCGAGTCGCCGAGCGGCTCGTTGAGCCTGGTCGCCCAGCCGTTGAGTGCGTTGCCGGTGGCCACCGCGAGGAACCACAGGCCCATGATCTGGCTGATGAACTCCTTCGGGGCGAGCTTCGTCGACAGCGACAGGCCGACCGGCGACAGGCACATCTCGCCCATCGTCTGGACGCCGTAGACGGCCAGCAGCCAGAAGACGGTGACCTTGCCGGTGTCGCTGGCCGCGGCAGCCGCGCCCGCCAGGCCCATCAGTGCGAACGAGCCGCCGATCAGCAGCATTGCCAGTCCGAACTTCACCGGGGTGCTGGGCTCGCGGTTGCGCTGCGCGAGCTTGACCCAGAGCGAGGCGAAGATCGGCGCGAGGATGATCACCCAGGCCGGGTTCGCGGACTGGAGCCAGGATGCCGGGAACTCCCAGCCGCCGATCAGACGGTTCGTCTTCTCGTCGGCGAAGATGTTCAGCAGCGAACCGGACTGGTCGAAGATCATCCAGAACAGCACTGCCGTCATGAAGAACCAGACGAACGCCACGATCTTCGGGCGCCCCTCGGCCGTCAGCTTGGGGCTGCGGAAGATCACCACGAAGTAGCCGATCGGCACGACCACGCCCAGTACGGCCAGGGCGTTCACGATGTGCTCGATGTCGTACGTGCCGAGGAGCACGTCGATCAGCAGCGCGCCGGCCGCGACACCGGTCCACAGCAGCACGCGGTTGAGCGCGCTGCGCTTCTCCGCGTGGGAGGCCGGGTTGGTCGGCTTCAGACCGGCGTCGCCGAGGTGCTTGCCGCCGAGGACGTACTGCACGACTGCCAGCGACATGCCGACGCCGGCGAGGCCGAAGCCCAGGTGCCAGTCGACGTGTTCGCCGAGGTAGCCGACCGTCAGCGGAGCGAGCAGGCCACCGATGTTGATGGCCATGTAGAAGAGGGTGAAGCCGGCGTCCCGGCGGGCGCTCGGCTGGTCCTGGTAGAGATCGCCGACGAGTGCGGAGATGTTGGGCTTCAGCAGGCCCGTGCCGATGGCGATCAGGCCCAGGCCCAGGAAGAAGACGGCGCTGTGGGGGATCGCCAGGGTGAAGTGGCCGGCCGCGATGACGACACCGCCGACCAGGACCGCCTTGCGCGCGCCCCAGAGCCGGTCGGCGACCCAGCCGCCGGGCATCGCGACCATGTACACCACGGCGTTGTAGACGCCGTAGATCGCGACCGCGGTGGTGTGGTCGATGCCGAGACCGCCGTCGGAGACGGCCGAGTACAGGTAGAGGACGAGCAGGGCGCGCATTCCGTACCAGGAAAAGCGCTCCCACATCTCCGTCATGAAGAGGGTGGCCATACCGCGGGGGTGGCCGAAGAAGGTCTTCTCGCCCGAGGGGACGGGGTCCTTCGACTGGATGGACGCCATGGGGTTCCTTGCTTGTGCGGGACGCACACCGGGAGTGTGGGGAGCGCCCGGACGGTGCGCACGGGTCGCCGGCCGCCGGCCCGTACGCAGCTGATCACGCTGGGTCCCGGGCGGCGGGGTCGACGTCCCCGGGAACGGCTACCTGGGGCGCCGTTCACCAATAGGTGCAATCCCCATGAAGCGCCCTCACCCTACGGCACCCCGACCACGGTTCGAGAAGTGAATGCGCCGTAGATCACAGGTAAAGAAGTTGGTAATGCAGGTCAATCGGAGGCAAAGAAGCGACCTGGCGTGTGATTCGTCGGAAGGTGTCCGGTTGTCCACAGCTCCGCGCACACGCTGTCCCCGACCGACCGCGTGAGGTCTACCATCGGGCGCATGACCCGAGTACTGCTCGCTGAGGATGACGCCTCCATCTCGGAACCCCTGGCTCGTGCGCTGCGGCGCGAGGGGTACGACGTCGAGGTCAGGGAGGACGGGCCCGGAGCGCTGGACGCGGGCCTGCGCGGCGAGGTCGATCTCGTGGTGCTGGACCTCGGACTGCCGGGGATGGACGGTCTGGAGGTGTGCCGCCGGCTGCGCAACGGCGGCTGCGGATTCCCCGTGCTGGTGCTCACCGCCCGGGCCGACGAGGTCGACACCGTCGTGGGGCTGGACGCCGGCGCGGACGACTACGTCACCAAGCCCTTCCGGCTCGCCGAGCTGCTGGCCCGGGTCCGAGCCCTGCTGCGGCGCGGCACGGTCGAGCCCGTGGTGCCGCCGGCGACGCACGGGGTGCGGATCGACGTGGACAGCCATCGGGCCTGGATGGGCGAGGAGGAACTCCAGCTCACCGCCAAGGAGTTCGACCTGCTGCGGGTGCTGGTGCGAGACGCCGGCCGGGTCGTGACCAGAGATCAGCTGATGCGGGAGGTCTGGGACACCACCTGGTGGTCCTCGACCAAGACCCTGGACATGCACATCTCCTGGCTCCGCAAGAAGCTCGGGGACGACGCCGCCAACCCGCGCTACATCGCCACCGTCCGCGGAGTGGGTTTCCGCTTCGAGAAGAGCTGACGTCCGGGCAGCGGAGCAGCCCCGCCCGGGACCGACCCGAATCGAGACCCAGCCGCCATGCGCCGCCGACTGATCAACTCCACGCTCGCCGTGGTGCTCTTCGTGATCACCGTCTTCAGCGTCTCGCTCGTCGTCGTCGAGACGCAGGCCATCGAGCGCAACGCCCACGAGAGCGCGCAGTCGGACGCCGGGCGGATAGTCGCGGTCGTCGAGGCGCGGATCGCCGCGGGCGAGAGCGTCACCGCGGAGGCGATGCGCAGCGCCGTGCCCTCCGACCGCTATGTGAGCATCCAGCTCCCCGGCCAGGGTGCCTTCGCTCTTGGGGACAAGCCGGACGACGGCGTGATCGAGGCCGCCGAGACCGGTTCGCACGGTGAGCGGGTCACCGTCCAGCAGTCAAGGAGTGTGGTGACGGACGAGGTCGGCCGCATCCTGGTCATCGTGCTGGCGGTAGGTCTGATCACGGTGGCGATCGCGGTGCTGCTGGCGGTCGGCCAGGCGCGGAAGGTCTCCGCGCCGCTCACCGATCTCGCCGAGACCGCAGAGCGTCTCGGTTCGGGCGACCCCCGCCCCCGGCACCGGCGCTACGGCGTCCCCGAGCTCGACCGCGTCGCCGATGTGCTGGCCGCCAGCGCGGAGCGCATCGGCCGGATGCTCACCGCCGAGCGCCGGCTGGCCGCGGACGCCTCCCACCAGCTCCGTACGCCGCTGACCGCGCTGTCGATGCGGCTGGAGGAGATCATCGAGACTGCCGACAGCGAGCCGGAGACGGTCAAGGAGGAGGCGACCGTCGCGCTCGCCCAGGTGGAGCGGTTGACGGACGTGGTGGAGCGGCTGCTCACCAATTCGCGGGACCGCCGCTCGGACTCCGCGATCACCTTCGATCTGGACGAGGTCGTGCTCCAGCAGGTGGAGGAGTGGCGGGCCGCCTACCGCAGCTCGGGCCGGGCGGTGGTGCACTCCGGCAGACCGGGGCTGCAGGCCGTCGGCACGCCCGGCGCCGTCGCCACGGTGCTGGCGACCCTGATGGAGAACGCACTGATGCACGGGGACGGCACGGTGGCGCTGCGCACCCGCATCGCCGGCAACCAGGTCGTCGTCGAGGTGTCCGACGAGGGGCCGGGCGTCGCGCCGGAGCTGGGGTCCCGGGTCTTCGAACGCACCGTCTCCGGTCGGAACTCCACCGGCCTCGGCCTCGCGGTCGCCAGGGACCTGGCGGAGGCGGACGGCGGGCGGCTGGAGCTACTTCAGCAGCATCCGCCGGTTTTCGCGCTTTTCCTCAGCGGAGAGGCCGAGGAGCCGGCCGGCTGAGGAGTCGGGGTCGGTGCGGAAGACCCAGGTGCGGAAGGACCAGAAGCGGAAGATCGAGGCGAGACCGAGGCCGATCACGTTCTTGGCGATGTTGTCCGCCAGCGGCGAGGTGAAGCCGAAGCCGTAGTGGGACAGTGCGAGGACGCCGTTCTCGATGGCCATCCCGAAGCCGCTGAAGACCATGAAGAGCGTGACTTCCCGGCGCACCCGGCTCTTGTCGCTGTCCTGGTAGGTCCAGTAGCGGTGGCCGACGTAGTTGCAGCAGATCGCGGCGAAGGTGGCGATGACACCGGAGCGCACGGACGCCAACTCGAAGGTGCGCAGACACAGGTTGAAGACGACGACGTTCACCAGAAAGCCGAAAGCTCCCACGGTGCCGAATTTGCCCAGCTCGCCGGCGAGCTGCCGCAGCCTGGAGCTCAGCGTGCGCTTTTCACCCATAGTGATGTTCTTCGCCCCGTTCGGTTGGGTGGTGCGGTCGGTCCTCGGGTCGTGCCGGTCGTACGGGGGCTCCCCCGGGTCTTCTCCGAATCCCACCGCAGTCCGCTCCCTCATGCTAACCACGACCGGGCGACCCGTACTCTGGGACAGTGACGTACCCGGTAGTCGGCATGGTCGGTGGCGGTCAGCTCGCCCGTATGACCCACGAGGCGGGCATCCCCCTCGGCATCAGATTCAGGCTTCTCAGTGATACCCCGGTGGAGTCGGCCGCTCAGGTCGTCGGTGACGTCGTCGTCGGCGACTACCGCGACCTGAACACGCTGCGTGAGTTCGCCCGCGGTTGCGACGTGATCACCTTCGATCACGAGCACGTCCCGGGCGACCATCTGCGTGCCCTTCTGGAGGACGGGATCGCGGTCCGGCCCGGCCCGGACGCGCTGCGGTTCGCCCAGGACAAGGGGGAGATGCGGCAGCGTCTGCACGCGCTCGGCGTGCCCTGCCCGCGCCATCGGCCGGTCGCCGATCCGGCCGACGTCTCCGCGTTCGCGGCCGAGGGCGAGGGCTTCCCCGTCGTGCTCAAGACCGTGCGCGGCGGCTACGACGGCAAGGGCGTGTGGGTGGTGCGCTCCGAGTCGGAGGCCGCCGACCCCTTCCGCGCAGGGGTGCCGGTGCTGGCCGAGGAGAAGGTCGACTTCGTACGGGAGCTGGCGGCGAACGTCGTACGGTCCCCGCACGGCCAGGCGGTCGCCTATCCGGTCGTGGAGTCCGTGCAGGTGGACGGCGTCTGCGACACCGTGATCGCGCCCGCGCCCGAGCTGCCCGCCGAACGCGCCGTGGCGGCGCAGGAGCTCGCGCTGCGCATCGCCGAGGAGCTGGGCGTGGTCGGCCACCTCGCGGTGGAGCTGTTCGAGACCCGGGACGGCCGTGTCCTGGTCAACGAGCTGGCGATGCGTCCGCACAACTCCGGCCACTGGACCCAGGACGGCGCGGTCACCTCGCAGTTCGCCAACCATCTGCGGGCTGTGCTCGACCTGCCGCTCGGCGACCCGCGTCCCCGCGCCCGCTGGACGGTCATGGCCAACGTCCTCGGCGGCGACTACCCGGACATGTACAGCGCGTACCTGCACTGCATGGCCCGCGACCCGCAGCTGAAGATCCACATGTACGGCAAGGACGTCAAACCCGGTCGCAAGGTCGGGCACGTCAACACCTGCGGCGAGGACCTCGCGGACGTACGCGCCCGCGCCCGGCACGCCGCCGACTATCTCCGAGGGACGATCACCGAATGAGCCCCGCACCACTGGTCGGCATCGTCATGGGTTCCGACTCCGACTGGCCCGTGATGGAAGCCGCCGCCAAGGCGCTCGACGAGTTCGAGATCCCGCACGAGGTCGATGTCGTCTCCGCGCACCGGATGCCGCGCGAGATGATCGCCTACGGCGAGCAGGCCGCCGAGCACGGAATCAGAGTGGTCATCGCCGGCGCCGGGGGCGCGGCCCATCTGCCGGGCATGCTCGCCTCGGTGACGCCGCTGCCGGTGATCGGTGTACCGGTGCCGCTGAAGCACCTGGACGGAATGGACTCGCTGCTGTCGATCGTCCAGATGCCGGCCGGCGTCCCTGTCGCCACGGTGTCGGTCGGCGGCGCGCGCAACGCGGGACTTCTCGCCGCGCGCATCCTGGGCACCGAGGACGCCGGACTGCGGGAGCGCATGCGGCAGTTCCAGGACGAGTTGAACGAGCAGGCGACCGAGAAGGGCAAGCGGCTGCGGAACAAGGTCGCCGCGGGCCAGGCGGGCTTCGGCTTCGGCGGCTGAGCACGGGCCGGGCCCCGATCCCGGCGAAGCCGCGCAGCGGGCCCTGCCTCCCGAGTGGTTCGGGGGCAGGGCCCGTTCGTTTCGACCGTGCGGCCCGCCGTGCCGGGCGCGGGCGGTGGGCCGGGGGACAGCGGCTCAGAGGTCAGCGGACCACGTCGCGCACTGCGTCGATGACGCCGCCGTTGGAGATCATCCCGATGTGGCCCAGGCAGGAGGTCTCGCGGTTGTCGGCGCCGTCGAGGACCGTGCTGGAGATCGGGTTGATGATCAGATCGCAGGGCGAGCGGAAGGTCGTGTAGTTGACGCCGCCGGGGGTGGGGTCGCCCGCGTTGAGCTTGTTCAGGAAGTCCGAACCCGCCTTCATCTCCTGGCAGGAGGTGATGAGGAGATCGCAGAAGCCGGCCACCGCGGTGCCGTGGTTCGGTCCGCCGATCGAGACCCAGTCGTCCACGCGGTCGGCGCCGCCGAGCTCCTTGATGTAGTGGCGCGAGGAGAGACCGCCCATGGAGTGGGTGACGATGTCGACCTTCGCGGCGCCGGTACTGTCCAGCACGTCGGAGATGAAGCCCGAGAGGTTCTGCGCGGTCGTGCCGTTGGAGCGGAACGAGTTGTAGCCGAAGACGTGGAGACGGTCGTCCGCGTAGCCGTTGGCGCGGAAGTTGTCGGTCATCGCCGAGAACTGGTCGCCCTTGCCGCTGAATCCGTGCACGAAGACCACCGGGTCGGGCTCGGCGGCGTTCGCGGTGGTCGAGGTGACGGGGACGAGGAGGGCCGCACCGATCACGGTCGCGAGGCCGGGCAGGACATGACGCAGGCGCATCTGAACTCCTGTGTGCCTGGGCAGCGTTGTGTGCGCTGCCGGGTGGGGGTCAGCGGGAGCAGGGAGCGCGCATCCCGTGAGGCCGGAAGCAGGCCAGTGCCTCCGCCACCGTTAGATTACTCACACGTAGCAGGGCGTTCACATCACGGAAACGTCACGGTGTCGGGGTGGTGTCGTGGTGGTGTCGGGGTTTTCCGCGCGCCGCTCTGTCCGTACGCCACCGCCGCGCACTCCGCGCGCCGGTCGTCAACTCCCGTACGCCCGTACGGCCGGGCCGGGGACTTGGCATGATGGCGCGGACAACCAGGACGTACGGCGGCGTGGGCACCAGCGACCACGCCCGGCGCGTGTGCGGAGGCGCAGTGGCAGACAGAAGCGAACACCTGGCGACCGCGAGGGAGTTGCTCGCCGAGCACCCGGTCGTCGACGGGCACAACGATCTGCCGTGGGCGCTGCGCGAGCAGGTCCGCTACGACCTCGACAGGCGGGACGTCGCCACCGACCAGTCCGCCCATCTCCACACCGACATCCCGCGGCTGCGTCAGGGCGGCGTCGGCGCGCAGTTCTGGTCGGTGTACGTGCGCACCGATCTGACCGGGGACGCCGCCGTCAGCTCCTGCCTGGAGCAGATCGACGTCGTGCGCCGGCTGGCCGCCCGCTACCCCGCCGACCTCGAACTCGCCTTCTCCGCACAGGAGATGGAGGACGTACGGGCACGCGGCCGGATCGCCTCCCTGATGGGCGCCGAGGGCGGCCACTCCATCAACAACTCCCTCGCCACGCTCCGCGCGCTGCACCGGCTGGGTGTCCGCTACATGACGCTCACCCACAACGACACCATCGACTGGGCGGATTCGGCCACCGACGACCCCCGGCACGACGGCCTGACCGCCTTCGGCGAGGAGGTCGTGCGCGAGATGAACCGCTGCGGCATGCTCGTCGACCTCTCACACGTCGCACCCGCCACCATGCACGACGCGCTCCGGGTCACCGAGGCGCCGGTGATCTTCTCGCACTCCTCCTCCCGAGCAGTCTGCGACCACCCGCGCAACATCCCCGACGACGTGCTCGCCCAGCTCCCGGCCAACGGGGGCGTGGCGATGGCGACCTTCGTGCCGAAGTTCATCCTCCCCGCGGCGGTGGAGTGGACGCGCAGCGCCGACGAGAACATGCGCGCCAACGGGCTCCACCATCTCGACGGCACCGAGGAGGGCATGCGGGTGCAGCGGGCCTTCGAGGAGGCCAACCCCCGCCCCCGCGCGAACGCGGCCACCGTCGCCGACCATCTGGACCACATGCGCGAGGTCGCCGGAATCGACCACCTCGGCCTCGGCGGCGACTTCGACGGCACCGCCTTCCTGCCCGACGGACTCGACAGCGTGGCCGGCTATCCGAACCTCGTCGCCGAACTGCTCGCCCGCAAGTGGTCCCCGGCCGATCTGGCCAAGCTCACCTGGCACAACGCCGTACGGGTCCTGCGCGACGCGGAGTCGGCCGCCCGCGAGGTGCAGTCCCGGCGGGAGCCGTCCATCGCCACGATCGACCAACTCGACCGCTGAGCAAGGGGCCCGGCCGCGTCCGTGCTCGTGCCCGTGCGTGGCCAGGCCCGCCCGGGTTCCGGGCCGAGCGGGCCTGGCTCAGACGGCTTCGAGGGTCCACCACTGGAAGGGGGAGTCGATGTCCTCGCCCTGGAGGGCGGGAGCACCTTCCTCCTTCGAGGAGCCCGGTATCTCCAGCAGCAGGCCGCTGAGGTAGCTGACAAGGGAGTACGTGCCCGGCTTCGCCACGTGCTCCTCCAGCAGCCACTCCTGGGCGCCGAAGTTGTTGGCCCTCCACTGCTGGATCGGTGCGCCCGGCTCCAGCGAGGCTCCGGTCACGTCCAGCCGCTTGCCGCTCGCCACGCTCACCACGTGGCGCAGCGCGCTGCCCTCGTACACCGGTGTGATCCGCCACAGCTGGCCGGCCAGATCCCCGCTGCCGGGCGGGCTGCCCTGCTGCACCCGAACGCCTGCGGCGGTGCGGCCCCCGTACACCTCCAGCAGCAATCCGCTGCCGACGTTCCGCACCCGAAAGCTCCGGTCGATCTCCGACATCCCTCACCCCGTCCGCCCTCGTGGACTGATGCGCTCGAACTGATCCACTTCGCAACCGCACCGGCGTCCACGCACCGGTCGGCTGCATGTTCGTCATGCTAGGCGCGGCCTCTGACAGCCGCCCCGAGCAGCGGTGCGCGACCCGGAGCAGCGTGCGAGGCCCCGGGGCCGGGCGCACGCGCCGTGCGAGACTGCGCGGATGCTCCTGCGACGCGAAGCGCCCACCGACCTCCCCGAGGTACGAGCCCTGACGGCCGCCGCGTTCGCCACCATCGGTGGCAACGAGAACCGCGAAGTGCCCGTCGAGGTGCCGCTGCTGGACGCCCTGCGGGATTGCGAAGGCTGGATCCCCGAACTCTCCCTGGTCGCGGTGGACGCCGAGGACCGACCGATCGGGCACGTCGTGTGCACCCGCGCGGACGTCGACGGCGTGCCGGCCCTCGGCCTCGGGCCGTTGGGCGTGGCGCCCGAGCACCAGCGCGGGGGAGTGGGCAGCGCCCTGGTGCACGCGGTGGTGGCGGCGGCCGAGGCGCGGGGCGAGACGCTGGTCGCGCTGCTCGGCGAGCCGGCCTTCTACGGGCGGTTCGGCTTTCGCGTGAGCACCGCGGACGGCGTCACCGCTCCCGAGGCCGAGTGGGGCGCGTACTTCCAGACCCGCGCGCTGAGCGCCAACGGCCCGGCCCCGCAGGGGCGGTTCCGCTACGCCGGCCCCTTCGGCGAGCTGTAGGGAGCGGATCCGCGGGCCGGCTCGGGCCCGGGCTCACGTAGATCCGCCCGGCCTCTGCCCGTCGCGGGACGGCCGGTGGCGCTGTCACCGACCGACCGCGCCCCGCCGCCCGGCCGTCGTGGGTCAGGGGCAGGTCTCGCCGAACTTCACGGCGGTGAAGGAGACCGGACGCCCTTCCAGCGGCTCGCCGGCGGCCGGTTTCTGGCTGCACACACGCCAGTTGGACTCCAGTACGATCAGCCGCTTCTCGCCCGTCGCGTCCTCGGTGGTGATGCCGGACGTCTCGTCCAGTGCGCCACGGGCGGCCCGCAGGGACTTCCCGGAGAAGTCCGGCATGTTGGCGCCGGCCTTCTCCGGGCGCTGATCCTGCTCGGGGCACTCCTCGTCCAACTTCACGGCGCCCAGGTCGACTTCGGTGCCGGTCGGATGGGTGCCGGGCGAGGGCGACTGGAAGCAGACCTGCCAGTTGCGGGTGAACGCCTGTGCCCGGTCGCGCCCCAGCGCGTCGTGGGTCTTCAACGTGCGGAATCCGGCGTCGGCGGCGAGCTCGCGGGCGGAGTCCAGGCCGCGACCGACCAGTTTCGGGAGCGCGGCGTCCGCCGAGTCGTCCGAACCCTTGTCGCCGGCGTCGGGGCTGCTGTCGCTGCCGGCCGAACTCCCGTTGTCGGCACGTTCGTTGTCGGCGGCGTCGCAGGCGGAGGCGGTCAGAACGAGGCCCGCGGCGAGCAGGCCGGCGAGGGAGGCGCGACGGATACCCATGACCCGATGGTCGCCGTACGCACGCGGTGGCCGGGCGCTTAGCGGCGGCTTGTGACGTTTCCGTGATGCGGGCCGGGGCCGTCCGAGGGGCGCCCACGCCCCGTACCGCGCCGACCGGCTGCGGTCGCTCGGACCGCAGCCGGTCGGCGCGTCAACTGCCTTCGTCTCAGTACTTCTTGGGGCGGTAGGCGTCGTACTGGTCGGCCTTCAGGCCGTAGCTGAGCTTGCGGTAGTCGGTGCCGTGGCCACCGCGCTGCTCGTACGCCCAGTAGGACGTCTTGTTGGAGTTGACCCACTTGTGGAAGATCACCACGTGGCGGCTGGTGTTGCTGCCCACGGGGTCGATGACCAGGTCGCCCTTCTTGAGGTTGGCCATCTTGATCTTCGAGGTGTACGAACTGGTCGCCAGGCCCACGGTGTTGGTGCCGGGCTTGCCGTACTTCAGCGCCATGCCGACGTAGCCGGAGCAGTCGGTGCGGTAGCCGCCCCAGGTCTTGCTCTGGCTGTAGGGGACCTGCTTGCCGCCGTTGGCGGTGAGCCACTTCTTGGCGCGGTTGATGACGGTCGCGCGGGAGATCGCCGCTGCTTCCGCCTTGGTCTCGACCTGCCCCTGCGCCGAGGTGGTCGGCGCCTCCACGGGCGCCTGGGCGGCGCTCGCGGCCGGAGCGAGCGGCAGCAGAAGCGCGGCCGTCGCCAGTGCGGGGACGAGGGTGCGGGTAGTGCGTTTCATGGAATGGTCCTCCCGAGGAATGCGGCGAGCGAGTCCAGTCGTGCGCATGTCAATGCGTGGGACGGTCGCCCGCGAACGACGCTCTACCCAGGCTCATGTGAAGGATTCGCGCCGCGGGGCGAGCGCGGCGACCCGATGACGAGTGTCACCGCATGGATGCCGGATGCACACTCCCGCGCTCCCGGCTCCCCGCTGCCCGTGCCGCGCGCGCCGCTCGCCTCCTGCGGCTCATTCCCGGCACGTCACGCGTGCCCCGCACTTCCCGCGGGTAGTCGCGCACCGCACCCGCCTCGACGCTCGGGGCTCCCGGGGGCGACGCAATCGATCGCCGATCGCCCGGGCGTACGTCCCGGAAACGCCGAACGGCCCCCGGTGCGTGGCCGGGAGCCGTTCCGTGCGCCGTGCGCGGGGCAGTGCCGGGGTTACGGCAGGTTGCGCGCCATGACGATGCGCTGGACCTGGTTGGTGCCCTCGTAGATCTGCGTGATCTTGGCGTCGCGCATCATGCGCTCGACCGGGTAGTCGCGGGTGTAGCCGTAGCCGCCGAGGAGCTGCACGGCGTCGGTGGTGACCTCCATGGCCGCGTCCGAGGCGTAGCACTTGGCCGCAGCGCCGAAGAAGGTCAGGTCCTCGTGCGGACCGCCGCCGCCGACCCGCTCGGACTTGGCCGCCGCCGCGTACGTCAGCTGACGCGCGGCCTCGACCTTCATCGCCATGTCGGCCAGCATGAACTGCACGCCCTGGAAGTCGCCGATCGGTTTGCCGAACTGCTTGCGCTCCTGCACGTACCCCTTCGCGTAGTCCAGGGCGCCCTGGGCGACGCCGAGCGCCTGGGCGGCGATGGTGATGCGGGTGTGGTCCAGGGTCTTCATCGCGGTGCCGAAGCCGGTGCCCTCCTCGCCGATGATGCGGTCGCCGGGGATGCGCACGTTGTCGAAGTAGACCTCGCGGGTCGGGGAGCCCTTGATGCCGAGCTTCTTCTCCGGGGCGCCGAAGGAGACGCCCTCGTCACCCTTCTCCACCACGAAGGCGGAGATGCCCTTGGAGCGCTTCTCCGGGTCGGTGACGGCCATCACCGTGTAGTACTCCGATACGCCCGCGTTGGTGATCCAGCGCTTGACGCCGTTGAGCACCCAGTCGTCGCCGTCGCGCACGGCCCTGGTCTTCATGCCCGCGGCGTCCGATCCGGCGTCCGGCTCGGAGAGGCAGTAGGAGAACATCCCGGCGCCCTTGGCGAGCGGTCCGAGGTACTTGCTCTTCAGCTCCTCGGAGCCGGAGAGCACCACCGGCAGGGAGCCCAGCTTGTTCACGGCGGGAATGAGCGAGGAGGAACAGCAGACGCGGGCGACCTCCTCGATGACGATGCAGGTCGCGAGCGCGTCCGCACCGGCGCCGCCGTAGGCCTCGGGGACGTGGACGGCGTGCAGGTCGTTGGCGGTCAGCGCGTCCAGGGCCTCCTGCGGGAAGCGGCCCTCCTCGTCCACCTCCGCGGCGAACGGGGCGATCTTCGCCTCGGCGAGCGAGCGCACCGAGTCGCGGAGCATGTCGTGCTCCTCCGCCGGCCGGTACAGGTCGAATTCAGCGGATCCCGCCACGGTTCTCACTCCCTGGATTCTGCCTAAATTACTGTCTAGTAACTCAATTCTAGGCGCTGCCCCCGAGGCGGGGATACGTGAGGTTCCCGACAGCGCGCACCGCTATGCTCGCGGATTACGCCCAGCCTTACACCCGGCCCGGCGCCCGGGCACCACGGCGGCGCGACCCGCCGACGCCACCAACCCACACGACCTCAGGAGAAACCGTCACATGGCTCCCAAGCTCACCGTGATCGGTACCGGCTACCTCGGTGCCACCCATGCCGCCGCGATGGCCGAGCTCGGGTTCGAGGTGCTGGGCCTGGACATCGTCCCGGAGAAGGTCGAGCTGCTCTCCCGCGGCCGGGTGCCGATGTACGAGCCCGGCCTGGAGGAGCTGTTGGGCCGGCATGTCGCCGGTCTGGAGGGCGCGAGCGGGCGGTTGCGCTTCACCACCTCCTACGAGGAGGTCGCCGAGTTCGGCGATGTGCACTTCGTCTGCGTCAATACACCCCAGAAGCAGGGCGAGTACGGCTGCGACATGTCCTACGTCGACTCCGTCGTCGAGTCGCTCGCGCCGCTGCTGCGCAGGCCCGCCCTGGTGGTCGGCAAGTCGACCGTCCCGGTCGGCAGCGCGGCCCGACTCGATGCCCGCATACGGGAGTTGGCGCCCGCGGCGGAGGAGATCGAGCTCGCGTGGAACCCGGAGTTCCTGCGCGAGGGCTTCGCGGTCCGCGACACCCTGCACCCCGACCGGATCGTCGTCGGTGTGGAGTCGGAGCGGGCCGAGCGCACCCTACGCGAGGTGTACGCGACCCCGGTCTCCGAGGGCTCCCCCTTCGTGGTGACCGATTTCCCGACCGCCGAGTTGGTCAAGACCGCCGCCAACTCCTTTCTCGCCACCAAGGTCTCGTTCATCAACGCCATGGCCGAGGTCTGCGAGGCGGCGGGCGGCGACGTGGTGAAGCTCGCCGAGGCGATCGGGCACGACGACCGGATCGGAGCCAAGTTCCTGCGGGCCGGCATCGGCTTCGGCGGGGGCTGCCTGCCCAAGGACATCCGGGCGTTCATGGCACGCGCCGGAGAGCTGGGCGCCGACCAGGCCCTGACCTTCCTGCGCGAGGTCGACTCCATCAACATGCGCCGCCGCGGCCACATGGTCGAGCTGACCAGGGACGCGGTCGGCGGTGCGCTTCTCGGCAAGCGGATCGCCGTGCTCGGGGCCACCTTCAAGCCCGACTCGGACGACGTACGGGACTCGCCCGCGCTCAACGTCGCGGGCCAACTGCACCTCCAGGGCGCCCAGGTGACGGTCTACGACCCCAAGGGCATGGAGAACGCCCGCGCCCTCTTCCCCACACTCTCCTACGCCGACAGCGCGAGCGAGGCGGTGCGCGGCGCGGACGTCGTGCTGCACCTCACCGAGTGGCGGGAGTTCCGCGAGCTGGACCCGACGGAGCTCGGCGAGGCCGTCGCCGTTCCGCACATCCTGGACGGGCGGAACGCGCTCGACCCGCAGCTGTGGCGCAAGGCCGGCTGGACCTTCCGCGCGCTCGGCCGCCCGACCGCCTGAGGACGGCGCACCGGCGGCCCGAACAGGGCTGGTCCGCAGCGCCGTCGACCTCGCTCGAACGCAGCAGTCCGAAAGGCGACCCCCGGGGCCCGGTGCCACGCTGGCAACGCCACGCAGGCACACCGAGCCGAGGAGTCACCATGGGTATTTCGGACGAGTTCAAGGACAAGGCCGAGCAGATGAAGGACAAGGCGCAGGACTCGATGGGCAAGTCCGGCCAGTCCGACAAGGACAAGGGCAAGGAGCGCTCCTCGCAGGGCAAGGACTCGAAGGACAAGGCGCGCGGAATGGCCGACAAGGCCAGGGACCGCATGCAGGACCGCCCCGGCGACTGACGCCCTCTTCCGGCTTCCGGTCCGGCCGGGCGCCCCGCGCCCCTCGCCGACTGACGACGCCGCCCCGCCCGGAGCCTTCCGGGCGGGGCGGCGTCGCGTCCGGAAGGCTCCGCGTCGGGAGGGCCGCATCGGGAGGGCACCGCGTACGCCGGCGTCGGGACTTTCCGGCTCGGCGCGAGCGCCTCGGACCGGCGTGACGGTCGCGGTCTGTCCCGCTTGCGTTCGAGGAAGCACGCGTTCAAGGAGGCGGGTGGGGAGCCTCAGCAGAGCCTTTCGTGGTCCCCGTCTTCGAGCCGGTAGGGCGCGGCAAGGACCTCTGTCCAGGCTCGTTTCTCGCTCTCGGTCAGAGAGTTCCATCTCGGGTGTGAAGTGGTCCGCTTGGCCACCCACTCCCATCTGCTGATGTTTCCCGCGAGCCGGTATGTCTCTCGCCATGCTTCCGCTCTGCCGGGCCTTCCCTCTTCTGTGTGGGTTGCGACGATGCTTGCGAGCAGGCTTTTCAAAGAGCCGGCGGAAAATGGACTCCCGGCGAAGGTGTCCGCCGATTCGTCTCCTTCGAACTTGAAGATGACGGCACCTCTGAGCAGGGTCTCGGCTTCGAATGCGGTGAGTTTGAGGGAAGTCATCGAACAGGGCTCATGACACGAAACGGGCCGGCCTGGTTCGGACTTTCAGGCCTTCGGTCACGTTTCCTCTTGCGGATTACAGGTCGGAGGTGGCAGCTCTCGCTGTCGACGGATGGCTTCGGGAGAACCTCGGCCTGCGATCCGTCGGGGCGTCGGTGTCGTTCAACAGGGAAGCATCCACGTACGACTTTCACCGGCCTCACGACGATCCGTTCTCGGAGTATCCGGGTTCTCTCAGTGAAATGGGCGGGGAGTAGGGCTTGTCGAGGTCCGGCTTCTCGGGTTCCGGTCGTGGCTCCCGGAGTTGGGCACTGGTAAGGGCCCCGGGCAGGGCGTCGGCACTCCCGTCGGCCGGCGGCGCCAGTGGCGGGTCCGCGGTGGGTCGAACGGCGAACTCCGGGTCGTTGTCGGTGCGCTGGGAGAGACTGTGGCCAGTAGCAGGAACACCACCAGCTCAGACAGAGAGGTCGACGATGGCTGCCATCACCATGGGCGTGACCGCGCTGGACTGTCCGGACCCGCATGCCCTGGCCGCGTTCTACGCCGCTGTTCTCGATTGGAAGATCGACCCGGAGAGCGACGACGAGTGGGTGGAGCTGATCGGCCCGCAGGGCCGAACCCTGGCCTTCCAGCGCTCGGAGGGGTACCGGCCGCCGCAGTGGCCCGGCGTCGAGCACGCCCAGCAGATGCATCTGGACTTCGACGTCTTCGAGGAGCAGATGGACGAGGCGGAGGCCCAGGTGCTGGCGCTCGGGGCGACGCTGCTGGAGGGCGACCACGACGGTGCGCGCGCCTGGCGGGTGTACGCGGATCCGGTCGGCCATCCGTTCTGTCTCTGCGCCAACGGCTGAGCACTCCGCGAGCACAGCACGATGCACTCCGCGAGGCACACGACGATGCCCCGGCCGCTCTCCCGCGGCCGGGGCATCGTCGTTTGCGTGTGCGCAGTGGGGCGGCCCGCGGGTGGGTCAGTCGCCCTTGACGGTGATCTTCTCGCCGTCCTTCAGCTCCTGCACCAGCTGTTTGACCCGGGTCATGTCCCATTTGAGCGCGGAGCCCGCCGGGCTGCTGACGTTGCCCGCGATCGGCATGTTCATCTGCGTGCCGTCACCGCCGGAGACGCCCTTCATCGCCCAGAACATCCGCAGCAGCTCGTACAGGCTCATGTCCTTGTCGACGATGAGCGCGTCGAGGCCGGTGCCCATGGCGGGGTAGAGCTTGAAGGGGTTGAGAACGGTGCTCGGGGTGGCGCTCTCGTTGGCGAGCGCGGAGAGCAGCTTCTGCTGGTTCTTGGTGCGCCCGAGGTCGCCGCCCTCCGCGTTGTAGCGGTTGCGGACGAAGGCGAGGGCCTGGGCGCCGTCCAGCTCGTGGCAGCCCTCCTGGAAGTCGGCGCCGGAGTTCTTGTCCTTGACCGGCTTGTCGAAGCACATCTCGACGCCGCCCAGGGAATCGACGAGTCCGGCGAAGCCGCCGAAGCCGATCTCCGCGTAGTGGTCGATCTTCAGGCCGGTGTTGTACTCCACCGTGCGGACCAGCAGTTCGGGGCCCTCGATCGCGTAGGCGGCGTTGAGCTTCTGCTGCTGCGCGGGGATCCGGCGACCGGAGGAGGAGCCGGTGAACTCGGGGATGGTGATGAGCGAGTCCCGCGGCAGGCTGACCATGGAGTTCCCGCTCGGGCCGCGGTGCAGGATCATCATGGAGTCGGTGAGTTTGCCGGTTCCGGAGCCGGTCTTGAGCCGCTTGCGGTCCTCGGAGCTCAGGCCCTCGCGGCTGTCCGAGCCGACGATCAGGTACGTCGTTCCCTCGCCGCTGCCCGGCCGGTCCTCGACCTGGCCGAGGTCGACCTCCCGGCGGAGCTTGCCGTCAGCCCAGAAGTAGGTGCCGACGCCGGTCACCAGCAGCACCACGACGAGCGTGAGCACGGCCCACTTGATGCGGCGGGCCCAGTTCGGGCGCGGCCTGGCGTCGCCGTCGCCGTATCCCCGGCCGTAGTCGTCCCCGGGGCCGCCCGGTCCGCCCGGGCCGTTGCCGTACACCTGGCCGTCGCTGTAGCCGGCGTCGTAGCCCCCGCGGTTCTGGGCCGGGACGCCGGGGGCGCGCACCCCGCCCGGGTCCACGGTCGGCATGACGCGGGCGCCTTCCGGACGCGCGCTACGGGAGCCGCGACCGTATCCGTCGCCGCTCCTGCCGTCGTTGCTCAACCCCTGGGGCCACTCATTCATGCGGTGCAGTCTGCCTCTGACCGCGTCTCACAGAACAGTCCGGGTGTCGGACTGGAGCAGTCCTGTAGCAGAGCCGTGGAAAATTGTCCGACTTATCTGCGTATGTCGACGGGTCGGGCCTGCGGTGCGGTGGCAATCGCCACAACGGCGCCCCCCGGTCCGCTTCCGGTGATGTTTGGCCGAAACCCGCCTCTACCCTGGAGCAATGACCGACCCCGCCACCAGCGCCCCGGAGAGCGAGCTGCCCGGAAAGCCGACGGCCGCCTCCCGCACGACGCTCAGCCACATCATGTCCCACAACGACACCAACCTGCTGGGCACCGTCCACGGTGGCGTGATCATGAAACTGGTCGACGACGCCGCGGGCGCGGTCGCGGGCAGGCACTCGGGCGGCGCCGCGGTGACGGCCTCGATGGACGAGATGGTCTTCCTCGAACCGGTACGGGTCGGGGACCTGGTCCATGTGAAGGCGCAGGTCAACTGGACCGGTCGCTCCTCGATGGAGATCGGGGTCCGGGTGCTGGCGGAGCGGTGGAACGAGTCCACCCCCGCGACCCAGGTCGGGACCGCCTACCTCGTCTTCGCGGCGGTCGGCGCGGAGGGCAGGCCGAGGACCGTACCGCCGGTGATCCCGGAGACCGAGCGAGACAAGCGGCGCCACCAGGAGGCCCAGATCCGACGTACGCACCGCCTTGCCCGCCGCCGGGCGATCAAGGAGCTGCGCGACCGTCGGGCCGCCGAGGGCCTGTCCGACTGAGACGTTCCGGGAAGACGATCTGGGGAGCCCGGCGCCGCGTCCCGTGGGACGGGCGGGAGCGAGCGGGCACACGTCCCCGGCCCTCCCCGCGCCCGGCTGCCCGGCGCTCCACCGCCCCGCCCGGGGCGGTCCCGTCGGCGTTCCACGAGGGCCGTCCCCCGGCGCAACCGCTGCTCGTCGCCGCTCCCCGAGCAGCCCCCGCCCCCGCACGGCCGGCGGTCGACTGGCACCCTGGGCCGCCCACGGCGCAGGGCTTCCTGTGCGACCGCGCACCGACGACGGGAGCGACATGAACGGCTGGAACGCCCGTGACATCCCCGACCTCCACGGCCGTACGGCGGTCGTCACCGGGGCCAACAGTGGGATCGGCAAGGCCACTTCGCTCTACCTCGCGCGCGCCGGCGCGCGTGTCCTGCTCGCCTGCCGCGACGCCTCGCGCGGCGAGGAGGCGATGAGCGCCATCCGCGGCGCCGCGCCGCGCGCCGACCTCGCCCTGTTGCCGCTGGACCTCGCCGACCTCGCCTCGGTGCGCACGGCCGCCGCGCACATCACCGAACTGGCAGACGGCCGGCTCGACCTGCTGGTGAACAACGCGGGAGTGATGGCGCTGCCACTGCGGTACACCACGGACGGCTTCGAGATGCAGTTCGGCACCAACCACCTCGGCCACTTCGCCCTCACCGCACAGCTGCTGCCGGTCCTGGGAGCACAGGCCCCGGCGCGAGTGGTGACGGTCTCCTCGCTCGCGCACCGCTACGCGGCGATGGACTTCGCCAACCTCAACGCCGAGACCGGCTACCGCACATGGACGGCCTACGGGCAGTCGAAGCTCGCGAACCTGCTGTTCACCGACGAGTTGGGGCGACGAGCGGACGAGGCCGGCCGTGAGCTGACCGCGTGCGGGGCCCATCCGGGCCTGTCCTCGACGGAGTTGGGGCAGGCCGGACTGCGGATGTCCGGGCACGCCCGGCTTGCGAGGCTGGAGCGCCTCACCCGCTTCTACACCCAGCCCGCCTCCGCGGGCGCGCTCTCGGTGGTGCGCGCCGCCACCGACCCCACCGCCGGCAACGGCGCGTACTACGGGCCGCGTCGCGGGCTGGAGGCCTGGGGTTCCCCGGCCCCCGCCCGGCGTTCCCACAACGCGCGCAGCGTCGAGGACGCCGGGGCGCTCTGGGATGCGAGCGTCCGACTGACCGGCGTCACCCCGGACTTCGGCCCCGAGGCCCCGAGGCCCTGAAGCCCTGAAGCCCTGAAGCCCTGAAGCCCCGAGGCCCTGAAGCCCCGAGGCCCTGAAGCCCTGAGGTCCTGAGCCGCCGTCCGCAGTACGCCGGGAAGCCCGAGCCCGGCAGCCCGAGCCCGGGGCTGCGTACGGGAGGGGGCTCTGCGCACGGCATGACCCGTGCCGAGCGACACCCGAGCCCGTGGGCTGTGCCGGGCTGCCGGGCTGCGTGTGTCAGCCGCAGCTGACCTCGTCGCCGCTCACCGCCCCGAACCGGTTGCCCCTGCCCGCGGTGTCGAGCAGTTTGTCCTCGCGCACGGGCGTGACCTTCTCGAAGTCCTCGCCCAGAGTCACCTTCATCTGGGGTCCCCGCCCCTCCGCCTTGCGCAGTTCGGCACCCGGCAGCGCGGCGGCGAGCGTTCTGGCGGAACGGTCCCAGCGGGGGTCGTAGGTGATCTCGGTGCGTTCGACGTCGTCCTTGCGGGCGTTGCCGGGAATCCCGGTCGTCCGGAACCCGGTGGCCCGCAGCTCCTCGTCGGCGCGATGGCCGAGGCCGGCGCTGCCGGTGCCGTTCTCCACCTGGACCCGGATGCTGCCGGGCGCGACCTCCACGGGCACGGCCTTCCGGTCAGCCCGCCTGTTGTTCCCGCTGCCTCCGTCGTCCTTCTCCTTCTGCGACTTCCCGGCCACCGGCGCCAGCGGCTTGTCCTCGCGCAGCGCGCCGAACAGCTTCTTCGACTTGGGCCCGTCCCAGCGAACCGTCTCCCCGAGCCCCGGCACCCGGTGCTTGGAATCCGCGACCGGCACCGTGGTGAACTCCGAGGACGAGGCGTCGAAGTCCTTCATCGCCTTGCCCAGCGCCAGCATCTCGTCCTTGCCGAAGCCCTGGTCGGCGCGTACGGAGCCGAGCACCGCGCTGCTGACCCGCCGGAACCGCACCGGGTTCAGCAGCACCTCGTTGGAGGCAGCCTCGTCGATCAGCGAGGCGACGAACCGCTGCTGGCGCTGCATCCGCCCGATGTCGGCGGCACCGTCGACCGAGCGCGCGCGCACGTACGCGAGTGCTCCCGCGCCGTCCAGCCTGGTCGTGCCCGCGGGCATGTCCAGCCCGGCCTTCTTGTCCTTGAGCGGTCGTGTGCTGCACACCGGGACGCCGCCCACCGCGTCGACGGTCCGCATGAAGCTGGCGAAGTCCACTTCCAGGTAGTGGTGCACATGGACGCCGGTCATCCGCTCCACCGTGCGGACGGTCAGGCTCGGGCCGCCGCGCGAGTAGGCGGCGTTCAGCTTCTGGCGACTCTCCCCGCGGCGTTCGCCGGTGGCCGGATCGTGGTGCGGCGGCAGCTCGGCCAGCGAGTCGCGGGGCAGGCTGACGACGCTGGCGCGGTCCCGGTCCTCCGAGAGGTGCACCAGCATCATCGTGTCGGTGCAGTTGCAGGAGGCCCCGCCGAGGCGGAGCTTGCCGCGTTCCTTCTCGGTCAGGGCGTCCCGCTGGTCCACGCCGACGACCAGGAAGTTCACCCCGCGGCCGGCGTCCGGCCGGTTCTTCAGGTCCTGGAAGGGGTCGACGCGGTCGATGCCGGCGCCGATCCCGTTCACCAGCAGGTGGCCGGTGCCGCTGACCGTGAGCACGGTGCCGAACCCGACGGGCCGGACACCGGCCGGTGTCCGGCCCGTCGGGTTCGGCACCGTGCGCACGCGGGGGTCGGCGGCGATCTCGTCCGTACGGTCCTCGGAGGGGCCGAGGGCGATCACCACCTCCAGCTCGCCGGGGTAGTCCTGCTCCAGGATGTGCCGGACCGAGGTGCGCAGATGCCGCTCCTCGTTGAGGACCGGCATGATCACCGATACGGCGGGCGTGGTGTCGGGCTCGTCTACTGCGGAGGTCACCGGGTCACGTTACCGCGAACGGGGGAAGGGGCCGCACGGCAGCCGTAGGGGCCCGGACGGCGGGCTTACGGTGCAGTACCGCCGAGGCGGTGGTACCACCGCCTCGGCGGTACTGCACCGTAAGCCCGCCGTCCGGGCCCCTACGGCTGCCGTGCGGCCCCTTCCCCCGTTCGCGGTAACGTGACCCGGTGACCTCCGCAGTAGACGAGCCCGACACCACGCCCGCCGTATCGGTGATCATGCCGGTCCTCAACGAGGAGCGGCATCTGCGCACCTCGGTCCGGCACATCCTGGAGCAGGACTACCCCGGCGAGCTGGAGGTGGTGATCGCCCTCGGCCCCTCCGAGGACCGTACGGACGAGATCGCCGCCGAGCTGGTCGCCGCCGACCCCCGCGTGCGCACGGTGCCGAACCCGACGGGCCGGACACCGGCCGGTCTGAACGCGGCGATCGAGGCGTCCAGCCACGACGTGGTGGTACGCGTCGACGGCCACGGGATGCTCTCGCCCGGCTACATCGCCACCGCCGTACGGCTGTTGGCGGAGACCGGCGCCGCGAACGTCGGCGGCATCATGCACGCCGAGGGTGAGAACGCCTGGGAGCAGGCCGTCGCCGCCGCGATGACCTCCCGCATCGGGGTGGGCAACGCCGCCTTCCACACCGGCGGCAGCGCGGGCGAGGCGGAGACCGTCTACCTGGGAGTGTTCCGCCGCGAGGTGCTGGAGCAGCAGGGCGGTTACAACGTGGAGTTCATCCGCGCCCAGGACTGGGAGCTGAACTTCCGCATCCGCCAGGCCGGCGGCCGGGTCTGGTTCTCGCCCGAGCTCCTGGTCTCCTACCGGCCCCGTCCCAGCGTGCGCGCGTTGGCCAAGCAGTACCGCAACTACGGGCGTTGGCGGCACATCGTCGCCCGCTACCACTCCGGTTCGATCAATCTGCGCTACCTCGCCCCGCCGGCCGCCGTACTGGCGATCGCCGCGGGTACGGTCGCCGGCGCGGTGCTGACGCCGTGGGCGCTGGTGATCCCCGGCGGCTACCTCGCCGCGATCACCGCCGGTTCGCTTCCCGCCGGGCGCGGCCTGCCGGCGGCGGCCCGGGTGCGGATCCCGCTCGCGCTGGCGACGATGCACATGTCCTGGGGCTGGGGGTATCTGACCAGCCCGAAGAAGCTCGCGCGCACGGTCATCGCCAGCCGCAGGGAGCCGGTCCCGAGCAGCTGACGGCGTACGGGCACCGGGCGCGGGGGCGGCGTACGCCTGCCGAGCCGACCGCCGTCCGGCGCCGCGCGCGAGACACGAGGGAGGGGCCCGACGAATGGTCGGGCCCCTCCCTCGTGTCTCGCGCTGGGCTCACCAGGTGTGCTGGCGGCTGACGTTCATACAGGCCGTGTCGTCGTCGCCGTTCATCCCGTCGAGGCTGTCCGGCGCCTTTCCGTCGTCCTCGGGCTTCTCGTCGGACGAGCCGCCGCCGGCGGGGGCGGGGTACGAGCCGCCGGTGCGCCAGTCCGCGCCGACGACCAGGGTGATGCCCTCTCCCTCGGAGGACCGCTTCACGGCTTTCTCCGGGACCCCCAGCGCCTTCGCGACCGCCTGCGCGTCACCCTCCAACTCCGGGTCGGCGTAGCTCAGTTGGGTGTCCCACTTGGAGGTGGGGGCCTGGTCGGGGTAGGCGCGGGCGAAGCCCTTGCCCTGCAACTGCGAGCTGATCGCGTTGGCGCGTCCGGTGACCGGCGTCTGTGTCGAGGTGCCGGTTCCGTTCATCACCCGCACGGATATCTCACCGGGCGGCGCCGCGGTGTCGGCGGGCTCCGGCTCGGCGGGCGCCTTCTTGCCCTTGTCCTTGCCGTCCAGTGCGATGTCCGCGCGGATCATGCCGAACACCCGCTCGGCGTCGGCCTCCTTGGGCAGTACGTAGCTGCCCCCCTGCGAGTACGTCCACGGCATCGTCGCCATGGTGATGCGCTTGGTCGGCACCCGCCGCAGGTCCTCACCGAGGTCGTAGAGCTTCATCACGGTGTCGAGGCTGTCGTCGACGGTGAGCGCCTTGGTGCCCTCCTCGGCGAGCTTGCGCAGCTTTCCGGGGTTGGTGAGCTTGGTGCCGGCCTTCAGCTCGCGGACCATCGAGTTCATGTACATCTGCTGGGCCTTGGCACGGCCGATGTCGCTGCCGTCCTCGAAGCCGTGCCGGGTGCGCAGCCACTGCAGCGCCTGCTCGCCCCGGACGACGCTCTCGCCCTTCTTCAGCTTCAGGCCCGACTTGGGGTCGTTGACGTTGGCGTCCACGCAGACCGGTACGCCGCCCACCGCGTCGGCCATCGAGACCACACCGGAGAAGTCGACCATCATGAAGTGGTCGATGGATATCCCGGTGAGCTCCTCCCAGGTCGCCACCGTGCAGCCCGGACCACCGTTCTGCAGGCTGGTGTTGATGCGGTCCGCACGCTGCTCGTAGACCTTCCCGTCGTCGGTGTCGGTGCACCTGGGGATGGTCACCCGGGTGTCCCGGGGTATGGAGAGGACCGACATGTTGCTGCGGTCGGCCGACACGTGGACCAGCATCTGCACGTCCGCGAGCGGGGGCCGGCCGGCGTCGGCGTGCGATCCGCCGAGCCGTACGTTCTCCTTGCTGTTCCGGCTGTCCGAGCCCAGCAGCAGGATGTTCATGGGGGTCTGGCCCTCGGCGTTGGGCTTGTTCTTCTCCAGCTTCTTGTCGCCGAGGTGCAGGGCGTCCTTGGTGAGGTTGCCGTTCAGGTGCTGGTAGTAGAGGAAGCCGGCGCCGCCGGTGCCGAGTACGAGAACGGCCAGGCCGATCGCGGTCCATTTCAGGGCGCGGCGCTTCTTGCGCGGCGGCTCGGCTCCCGGCTCACCGCCTTCTCCGCCGCCTCCCGCTCCGCCGCCTCCCGCGCCTCCCGCCCCGCCTCCTGCGCCGGCTTCGGCCTGGCGCAGCGGCACGGTGTGGTTCGTGTCCTTCGTCTTCCCGTTCCCGGGCAACCGGTCGCCCGCTCCGTCCTCGGTACGGGCGCCGGCCTGGCGTATGCCCTTGTCGTCGTCGCTCTCAGTGGTCCGTCGTCGCACAGGACCCTCCCCCTTGATCAGTCCTCGTCCGACTCACTTGGCGCAGACGTCTCTGTCGTCGCCGTTGATGTTCTGCACGCCGTCCGGTGCCTTGTCCGGGGCCTCGATCGGTGTGCCGGCGGCCTTGAAGTCCGCTCCCAGCGTCAGGGTCATGGGGACCGAGTCGCCTGCGGGTGAGGACTTCTTCTTCAGTGCGGACTTGGCAAGTCCCATGAGGTCGGCGAGCGTTGCTGCCTGCGCCTCCTGGTCCGAGCCGAATTCCAGTGTGGTGGTGTCGAGTTGGGCCGGGGCGTTGCCGGAGTTGGTGGACAGGCGCACGCCGTGGTCGTTCTGCAGCCAGCTCACGGTCTGCTGTGCGGAACCGATGGGCCCACCCCCGTTGTAGATGTCCACCCGGACTTCACTCTTGGGGGCCTTCTCGACCTTCTTCCCCTTCTTGTCTGACTGGTTTTCGTCCTTCTTGGTTCCAGCCAGGGACTTGTCCGCCTTGATCATCTCGAACAGCGGGGTGGCCTTGGCGTGGTCCAGGACGACCGTCGACTTCACCGTCTCGTTGGGGTTGTCCAGCACCGGGACGGTGGCGAAGGTGATGTTCTTCGGGCTCACGCTCTGCAGGTCGGAGGCGAGCGCGGCGAGCTTCTTGACGCTGCCGATGCCGGTGTCGACGGTCAGCGCGTCGGTGGCGGCGTTGGCGAGGTTCCACGCCTTCTTCGGGTTGGAGAGCGAGCCGCTGTTCTTGACCTCGCGGAACATCGAGCTCAGGAACTGCTGTTGGAGCTCGATCCGGCTCAGGTCGCTTCCCAGCCCGACCGATCCGCGGGTGCGTACGAAGGCCAGCGCGTCCTCGCCCTGGACCTTGTGCTTTCCCTTGGTCAGCTTGAGCTTCGACTTCTTGTCGTCGATGTCCTTGGCGACGCACACCTCGACGCCGCCGACCGCGGTGGAGAGTTCCTTGACCGCGTTGAAATCGGCCATCATGAAGTGGTTGATCTTTATCCCGGTCAGTTCCTCGACCGTGCGCCAGGTGCAGCCCGGGTCCCGCCCGTTCTGGCCCAGGCTCTCGTTGAAGCGCGCCCCGCGGCTGCCCGGTACCGTCTGCTCGCCCTCGTCGGTCTGCGTCGGACAGTCGGGAATGTCCACCACCATGTCGCGCGGGATGCTCAGCGCGGTGGCGTGCGAACGGTCCTTGGCGACGTGCAGCAGCACGGTGGTGTCCGCGTGGCCCTTGCTGTCGCGGTCGCCGTAGCCGGCGTTGCCCTTGCCGCTGCGTGCGTCGGTGCCGAGGATCAGTATGTTGACCGGTCCGTCGGTGGTGGCGTCGTTCTTGATGCCGACGTCGACCTTGTCGATGTTGTTGTTGAAGTGCTGGTAGACGAGGTAGCCGGTGGTGCCGAGGACCACCAGCAGCAGCGCGAGCGAACCGCCGCCCCAGCGCAGCACCTTCTGCTTCCGGCTGAGCCCTGGCTTGCGCTTGCGCCGGCTGCGGCCGGCCGTCGGCTCGGCGGCCCTGCGCCGGGAGCGCTGCCCGGGAACCGCCGCCCCGGAACGGTCCTCGGTCTTCTCGTCCCCGCCCTTCGGCGAGGGACCGGATATGTCACCCGCGTCGGTGTCCCGGCGCCGACGCACACCACCGGTGGCGTTGCGTTGGCCGGGAACAGCGGAGGGTGACCCCGTATGGTCGTGGCCCGGTCCGTCGGGGGCGTTCAGTCGCAGTTCGTAACTGCCGGTCTCGGGGTCGAACACCCACTGATCTGCGGGGTCCACGTCTCCCGAGCGTCCACGGCCATGCGTGTCCACTTCGCGCGAGTCCTCCGTTGCGGCCCGGGTCGCCTCTCCCCTCGGAGCGCTCCGGACGGTCGGGGCCGTATGTTTGAGCGCACACCTTATCCGCCCAGTTCAGCGGCGGACCACGTCGGTGAGGCTTTATCCGGCGCTACATGCGGGGGTATTCGGGCATATCGCCCCGGACTGGTTGGGTGATTCCGCGACCCCCGCACTCCGCGCCGCCCCGACCGCCCTCTCACGCGCCCCGACAGACCCGCTTCCGCCCCGTCTCCGCGCTGCTTCCGCCACCGCTCCCGCCACGCTTGGCGCTCCTCGGCCGGCTCGTGGGGCCGCCCGCGCCGGCGCTCAGCCGCTCAGTCGTCGTCCGCGCAGACCCCGCCGCTCTCAGGCGGCGAGGACGCGTACCCGCCGGGTGCCGGGCTCTGCGAGGCCGGGTCCTGCGGCGAGGAACTCTGCGTACGGGCGCCCTCGTTCCGCTCCCGTGCCCCGGTGCGCCCGCCCTCGTGCACCGGCCGGTCCTCCCGCAGCTGCGCGAACAGCCGGGCCGCGTCCGGCTGTCGCAGCTCGTCCCGGTTGGGGTTCTGGCGGTAGGGCTGCCTCGGTACGGTCATGAACCGCACCTCCTCCGCCGGAATGTTCCGCACGCTGCGCACCAGGTCGTACAGCTCGGTCAGGGAGTTCAGGCCCGAGTCGGCCGTGACGGAGGAGGTCGCGGCGTTCAGCACGGGGAAGAGCTTGGCGGGGTTCATCAGTACGCCGTTGCCGCGCACCTTGCGCACCAGCGAGGCGAGGAAGTCCTGTTGACGGGCCATCCGGTCGGTGTCGCTGCCGTTGCCGAAGCTCTGGCGGGCACGTACGTAGCCGAGGGCGTCCTCGCCCCGCAGCGTCTGGCGTCCGGCCGGCAGGTCGAGCTTCGCGTCGCGGTCCCTGACCGGGTCCGGCAGGCAGACCTGCACGCCGCCCACCGA
Source organism: Streptomyces tardus (assembly GCF_018101125.2). Taxonomy (GTDB): domain Bacteria; phylum Actinomycetota; class Actinomycetes; order Streptomycetales; family Streptomycetaceae; genus Streptomyces; species Streptomyces tardus. The sequence continues at coordinate 3,178,583 of NZ_JAELVF020000001.1, forward strand.
GTCGACCAGCTGTTTGAAGCCGTCGAAGTCGATCACCATGTGGTGGTCGACGCGTACGTCCGTGAGCTTCTCGACCGTACGGATCGTGCAGGCCGCCCCGCCGAACTGGTACGCCCAGTTGAACTGGGCGAACTGCCCCTTGGCGCGGGAGCTGTCCGGGCGGTCGCAGGTGGGGATGTCCACCATCAGATCGCGGGGGAGCGAGACGGCGGTGGCCCGGTCCCGGTCGGCGGACAGGTGCAGCAGGATCGCGGTGTCCGAGCGCGCCGTGCCGTTGTCCCTGCCGTACCGACGGTTCTGGCCGCTGCGGTCGTCCGAGCCGATCACCAGGATGTTGGAGGCGCCGTCCACCTCGGGATCGGGCCGCTCCCGCTCGTACTTCTCCAGCAGCTCGGCGGTGGCGGTGTCGGTGGTGATGTTGCCCTCCAGTCGGTGGTACATCACCCAGCCCGTGCCCGCTCCCGCCAGGATGACCACCGAGGTGGCGAACGCCGTCCACCGCAGCCACCGTCCCGCGCCCGAACGTCGTCCGCCGCCGCCGTCCCGTCCGTCGCCCTGTCCGTCGGAGCCGGAGCCGCCGCTGTTCGCGCCGTCGGCGCCCGCCACCGTTCTGGGATGCCGGTGCGGTGTTCCCTCCGGGCCGGTTTCGGCGTCGCTCACGGCAGTGTCCATCCCTCCGGCTCGACGGCGTACGCCCCGGAGCGCCTGCGGGCTCGGGCCGCCCGGCGGCCCTGCCGGGCGCCGGCGACCGCCGGGGTGTGCGAGGACCCGCCTCGAATCCGGGACAGGTCCTCCAGCGATCCTCGGGGCGTCCGCCGCCGCCCACCACCGCCGCTACGCCGTGTGAGTGATGCGCTCGCTCTCCCGGCGAGCGGCGAGCGCGTCGGCGTCCAGTCGGTCGGCGTTGCGGTTGAGCACCACCGAGGCGCCGGCCGCCAGCGGGGCGAGCAGTCCGCGGGAGATGCCGGTCCAGTCGTCGTACTCGCGCACCGAGAGCACTCGGGACCCCGCGGTCAGTCCCAACGCGGCGGCGTCCCCCCTGGCCTGCTCGACGACCTGCGCGCCGCTCAGCGTTCTGCCGCCGATGACCAGCGACGGCGACCGGCCCTCCACCGGTACGTACGGGCTGAACCGGTCGCCCTGGCCCGGCACTTCGACCGCGTAGTCGACGAAGCCCTCCGGCGGCTGCGGGAACCGCGCGCCCAGCGGTCGCAGGCTGAGCGCGATCCGCTCGCCGCCGCAGCGCCGCGCCTCCTGGAGGCTGTCCGGGCCGCTGACCACGAGATCGGCCGCCGCCGGGTCGCCCTGCGGCTCCACCACCACTCCCACCGACGAGCCGGCGAGCAGCCAGACCGCGGTCTGCCAGTGTGCCGGCAGCAGCAGCGCGAGCCGGTCGCCCGGCTCGACGGACAGTTCGTCCTGGAGGAGGTTGGCGGTCTTCGCCACCCAATTGGCGAAGGTGGCGACGGAAAGTTCCACGCGCTCGCCGGTCGCGTCGTCGTAGTACGTCACCAGCGGGCGGGAGGGGTCCGCCGCGAGGGTCGAACGCAGCAGGTCGGCGGGGGTGGAATCAGTGGCGTGCATGGAGCCAGCGTATCCAGCGGGCGGTCCGTGCGCAGTCGTCGGGACTCCGCCGCTCCGGACGGGTCAAGCAGGTGTGACGGCGTGTCACCCGACGGCCCGTCAGCTGACGAATAGACAGATTTGTCCCTGTATGTACAGGCTCTTGGTATGCGTGCACTCCTTGCTGCCACAGTCGGTTCCCTCTGCACGGCCGCGCTGATCGTCCCGCTGGCCCAGCCCGCGGCGGCCCAGCCCGCGCCCGCGACCGAACTGCCCACCCGTACCGACACCACCTCCGCCGTTGCGGCCGGCCTCGCCGCGTCGAACACCGCGACCCGCGCACGTACCGCCGACACCGGGCGGGCCGAACGCCCCGCCCGCACCCGGACGTTGCCCCTCTCCTCGCTGAGCGGGAAGGACCGCGCCGGGCTCACCGAGGGCGGTCGGCTCGGAGCGCGGGGGGTCACCTCGTTCTCGATGCTCGGCGTGGTGTGGGACGACGCGGAGCAGGAACTGGCGGACCACGTCGAGGTGCGTACCCGCTCCGGCGCCACCGGGCGGTGGACGGGCTGGTCCGAGCTCTCCCACCACGCCACCGACGCCCCCGACCCGACCTCGGCCGAGGGCGGCGGCGTACGCGGCAGTACGGCCCCGCTGTGGGTCGGCGAGTCCGACGCGGTCGACGTACGGCTCGCATCCGGGAGCGGCTCGAACGCCGAGCTGCCCGCCGGACTGCGGCTGGCCCTGATCGACCCCGGCACCACGGCCGAACCCGCCGCACCCGTCTCGCGCGGGGATCACGCGACGGACAGGGCGAACGCGGCGAACGGGAGCGCGCCGTCCGGTCCGGGCAAGGGAAGTGCCGTGCCGCGCGCCGCCGTCGACGGCAAGCCCGGCGGCCCCGCCTCCGGACTCGGCGGACAGGCCGTTGCGAGCAGCGCGGTGAACTCTCAGCTCGCCGAGCTGGGCGCCGAACGCATCCCCCCGGAGGCACCGCGGCAGAACCTCGCCGCGCCGCAGGGCGGCACCGACGCCAACGCCGAGCCCATCGGGCCGCGCCCGGGCATCGTCACCCGCGCGGGCTGGGGAGCCAACGAGTCCTGGCGCGAGCCGGGCTTCGGCTACACCACCACCGTGAAGTCCGCGTTCGTGCACCACACCGCGGAGAGCAACAACTACACCTGCGCACAGGCCCCTTCGGTGATCAGGAGCATCTACCAGTACCACGTGCGCAGCCTGGGCTGGCGGGACATCGGCTACAACTTCCTGGTCGACAAGTGCGGCCAGATCTACGAGGGCCGGGCCGGCGGCGTGGCCAAGGCGGTGCTCGGCGCCCACACGTACGGCTTCAACAGCAACACCACGGGCATCGCGGTACTCGGCTCCTTCGGCTCGACCGAGCCGCCGAAGGCCGCGGTGGAGGGCGTCGCCAAGCTCATCGCCTGGAAGCTCGGCCTGCACGGACTGAATCCGGTCGGCAGCGTCACCCTCACCTCGGGCGGCGGCAAGTGGCCGGCCGGCACCAAGGTCAAGATGCGGGCGGTCGCGGGACACCGCGACGGCTTCGCCACCGAGTGCCCCGGCGCCAAGCTCTACGCCAAGCTGCCCGAGATCCGCACCCTGGCGGCACGGCTCCAGGGACGCTGAGGGGCGCGCACCCGCGTTGAGCGGTCGTGAGCGACGGGAGGCTTCGGGCATTGGCCCCGGGGCCTCCCACTTGCTCGTTTGCTTACACTGGCCGTTCGATGAGCAGCCCCGACCCGGCAGGAAGCAGAAGCACGGTGACAGAAGCGATACTCCTCGTCGGAGGCAAGGGCACTCGGCTGCGCCCCCTGACGGTCAACACTCCGAAACCCATGGTCCCCGCCGCAGGCGTGCCGTTTCTGACCCACCAGCTCGCGAGGGCCAAGGCCGCGGGCGTCGACCACGTGGTGATGGCGACCTCCTACCTCGCGGAGGTCTTCGAGCCGTACTTCGGAGACGGTTCGGCGCTGGGCCTGGAGCTGGAGTACGTCACCGAGGACGAGCCGCTGGGCACCGGCGGCGCGATCCGCAACGTCGCCCCGCGGCTGCGCTCGGCCGCCGACGAGCCGGTGCTGGTCTTCAACGGCGACATCCTCACCGGTCTGGACATCCGGGCCCTGGTCGACACCCATCGCGGCAGCGGCGCCGACGTCTCGCTCCATCTGACCCGGGTCGCGGACCCGCGCGCCTTCGGCCTCGTCCCGACCGACGGCGAGGGCCGGGTGACGGCGTTCCTGGAGAAGCCGCAGACGCCCGAGGAGATCGTCACCGACCAGATCAACGCCGGTGCGTACGTCTTCACCCGCTCCGTCATCGACAGCATCCCCGCCGACCGGCCCGTCTCCGTGGAGCGCGAGACCTTCCCCGGACTGCTCGCCGAGGGCGCGCACCTTCAAGGCATGGTCGACTCCACCTACTGGCTCGACCTCGGCACCCCGCAGGCGTTCGTCCGCGGCTCCGCCGACCTCGTGCTCGGTCGCGCCCCCTCACCCGCCGTGCCGGGCCGCCGGGGCGAGCGACTGGTGCTGGACGGCGCGGAGGTCGCTCCGGACGCCAAGCTCACGGCGGGTTCCGTGGTCGGCGCCGGTGCGCGGATCGGCGCGGGCGCGGTCGTCGAGGGCAGCACGATCCTCGCGGACGCGACCGTGGCGCCGGGCGCGACGGTGCGCAACTCCCTGGTCGGCGCCGGCGCGCACATCGGCGCGGGCACGGTCCTGGACGGCGCGGTGATCGGCGACGGCGCGATCGTCGGCGAAGGCAACGAGCTGCGGGAAGGCGTACGCATCTGGTGCTACGCCCGCATCCCCGACGGCGCGGTGCGCTTCTCCGCGCCGTGACGACCCGGCACCCGGCCGCGGGTACGCGGCACGCGCCGGGCGGCGCTCCGTGACCGGTCCCGTCGTACGGCGCTGGGAGCCCTCCGGGCCGTACGACCTGCCGGGCAGTCTGCGGGTGTTGCGCCGCGGCCCCGGCGACCCCACCCATCGGCTGTGCGACGGCGAGTTGTGGCGTACGAGCCGTACGCCCGACGGGCCGGTGACGCTGCGGCTGACCCCTGAGTCGGGAGCGGTGCGCGCGGAGGCGTGGGGGAGCGGCGCGGACTGGGCGCTGGACCGAATCCCGGCGCTGCTCGGCGAGTTCGACCGGCCCGAGGAGTTCGTCCCCCGGCACCGGGTGGTGCTGCGGGCCCACCGCGCCCGACCGGGTCTGCGGCTGGTGCGCACCGGTCTGGTGCTGGAGTCGCTGATCCCCTCGGTGCTGGAGCAGAAGGTCACCACCGACGAGGCGTACCGCGCCTGGCGGTTGCTGGTGAGGCGCTACGGCGAGCCGGCGCCGGGCCCCGCGCAGCTGCTGCCGCCGGGCATGTACGTGATGCCCGGCCCGCGCGAGTGGCGGCACATTCCGTCCTGGGAGTGGCACCGGGCCGGCGTCGACGGCAAGCGCTCCGCCGCGGTGCTCCGCGCCTGCCGGGTCGCGCCCCGGCTGGAGGAGGCCGCCGGGATGGCGCTGCCGCAGGCCCTGCACCGGCTCCAACTCGTCCCCGGCATCGGTCCCTGGACGGCCGCCGAAACCCTTCAGCGCAGCAACGGCGATCCGGACGCGGTGACCGTCGGCGACCTCCATCTGCCCGGCATCATCGGTTATGCACTGACCGGTCGGCGCGGTCTGGGCGACGACGCGATGCTGGAGCTGCTCGCCCCGTACGCCGGCCAGCGCCATCGGGCGACCAGGTTGCTGCTGGCGGAGGGGCCGGTTCCGGCACGTCGTGCTCCCCGGTTCCCGGTGGGCGACATCGCCCGGCTCTGAGCGCACGACCACCCGCAGCCGCCGCGCTTGTCCGAGGGCGTTGGGCTCGACTTCGGGCCGCCGCGCTCAGCTCGGGCCGTTGCGCGCACGCGTTCCGCCGCGCTCGCCCTCGGGCCGTCGGTCTCGCCCGAGGGGCCTCGGGCATCCTTTCGGGCAGTGCGGACGGGAGCCGGCCCTCGGGGCGGGGGCCGTGCCCGCGGACTGCCGCGATTGTCCTCGGGCGCGCGAGGCGCGCTCCCCGCGGGCTGTCGATGCTCGCCCGCGGGCCTCGCGTTCGTCCCGGTGAGCCGGTGGGGCGCCCGTCCGGGCGATACACCGGTCAGCGCGTCACCGTGAAGTCGGCCGCCCGACGCGGCGGCCTCGGCGCGGGGCCCGCGGCCGGGTGTCCCACCGCGACCGCGCCCATCGGGTCCCACTCCGCCGGTAGTTCCAGCACCTTCCGCACGACGTCGCGGCAGAACATCGTCGAGGACACCCAGGCCGACCCCAGCCCTTCGCCGGCCAGCGCCACCAGCAGGTTCTGGACGCCCGCGCCCGCGGCGACGACGAACATCTCCCGCTCCGCCGCGGTTCTCCGCGCGTCCGGGTAGTCGTGCGCGCCGTCCGCGACCAGACAGGGCACCACCAGGTACGGCGCCCTGCGCAGCACCTCGCCGCGCCGGACCCGCTTGGCGATGCTCTCCTCGGTCCTGCCGTCGGCGCGCAGATCGGCGATCCAGGCGTCCCGCATGGCGTCCAGCAGCTTCGTCCGGCTCGCTTCGCTCTCCAGCAGCACGAACCGCCAGGGAGTGGTGTGGTGCGGTGCGGGCGCGGTCACGGCGAGCGCCACGGCGCGGTGGACGGCGGCGCTGTCGACGGGGTCGGCGGTGAAGTCGCGCACGGTGCGGCGCAGCGCGACCGCCTCGCGCACGGCCTCCGAAGTGCCCAGCCGGAACATGTCCATGGACGCCTCGCGCACCAGTGCCCGCGCACCTTCGAAGAGGGTCGGGTCCTCGCTCTCCGGGGCGCCGGCCTCGACGTTGTCCGGGTCGGCGAAGGTGTGTTGGGGGAGTCCGCGCAGCACGGCGACGGGCAGACCGTCGGCCTTGCCCTTCACCAGCTCACCGGCACCGGCGAGTTCGTCGCCGACCGCGATCACCGTGACTTCCAGCGGATTGCCGTGCGAGTCGGTGCCGCCGCGCTGGTCGTCCAGCACCCGTACCCCGGCCGCGCCGACGGCGACATCCGTCTGCCCCTCGCGCCAGGGTCTGCCGAAGGTGTCGGTGACGATCACGCCGACCTCGACGCCGAGCAGCTCCCGTACGCCTGCCCGGATGCGACGGGCCGACCCGTCCGGGTCCTCGGGCAGCAACAGCACCGTACCGGCAGGGGTGTTGGAGGCGTCCACGCCCGCGGCGGCCATCACGAAGCCGTGCCGGGTCTCGACGATCCGGGCGGGACCGCGGCGGGCGACGACGCGTACCGTCTCGTCGTCGATGGCGGCCTCGCGGTCGTCCGCGCGCACCACCCGGCCCTCCGCCTTGCTGACGATCTTCGAGGTGACGACGAGCACGTCCCCGTACGCGAGCCCCGGCATACCGTCCGAGGTTGCGGCGTCGGCGATCAGCGCGGCGAGGTCGTCCCCCGGAGCCACCTCGGGGATGCCGGGCAGCGCCCAGACCTGGTAGCCGTTCACCCGGACACCTCGGCGGCCAGCTCCAGCGCCTGCGCGGCCATGCGCGCCGTCGCGTCCGCGTCGGACATCATCAGCGGAACGGCCCGGCAGCGCACCCCGGCCGCCTCCACCTCGGCGACGGCCTCCGCGTCCGTGGAGTCCACCAACCAGCCGTCCAGCAGCCCCGATCCGTAGTGCAGCGCCACCGCCGCGGCGGTGGTCTCCACGCCGATCGCGGCCAGCATCCGGTCGGCCATCCCGCGGACCGGGGCGCCGCCCACGATGGGGGAGAGGCCGACCACCGGCACTCCCGCGTCGGCAATGGCCTCCCGGACGCCCGGTACGGCCAGGATCGTCCCCACGCTCACCACCGGGTTCGACGGCGGGAACAGCACGACGTCGGCGGCGCCGATCGCCTCCAGCACCCCGGGTGCCGGGGCGGCCTGGTCCGCGCCGATCGGTACCACGGCCCGAGCCGGGGCCTCGGCGCGCATCCGCACCCAGTACTCCTGGAAGTGCACGGCCCGTTGGCCGCTGCCGCCCTCCGCCTCCGGGTCGTCGACCAGCACATGGGTCTCGACCCGGTCGTCGGTCATCGGCAGCAGCCGGACGCCCGGCTGCCATCGCCGGCACAGCGCCTCGGTCACCGCGCTGAGCGGGTAGCCGGCCGAGATCATCTGGGTGCGCACGATGTGGGTGGCGAAGTCGCGGTCGCCCAGCCCGAACCAGGACGGTCCGACCCCGTACGCGGCAAGCTCCTCCTTGACGGTGAAGGTCTCCTCCGACCGTCCCCAGCCCTGTTCGTCGTGGATGCCGCCGCCGAGGGTGTACATCACGGTGTCCAGGTCCGGGCAGACCTTGAGCCCGAACAGGTGGATGTCGTCACCGGTGTTGCCGATCACGGTGATCTCGGCGTCGGGTGCTGTCTGTTTGAGGCCGAGAAGGAATCGGGCGCCGCCGATACCCCCGGCCAGAACCACAATGCGCTGCATGCCGATCAGTGTGTCAGCTGACGCCGACGTCCCCGAGTGCCTTCGGCGGGACCGCGGGCGCGGAAGCGGCCAACGGCCCGTCGTGCATGGGCATTTCGGTCAGACCCGGGAAGTACACGTGAAGGCTGACGGCCGGGAGCAGGGCGTCGTTGGCCACCTCGTGCACATGGCCGGGGGTCACGAACCGCTGTGAACCGGGCCGCAGGGCAAGGGAGCCGGCGCCGGCCCGCTCGACGAGCTCGCCGTCGAGCACGGTCAGCACCCCGGAGGAACTGCCGTGGTTGTGCAGCCCGCTGCGCTGCCCCGGGAGCCAACTCAGCAGCCACACCTCGTAACCCGGCCCCTTGCGCAGCCGGTGGTACCAGCGGGTGGTGGCGTCGTAGCGAACGAGCGCGCGCCAGTTCGCCTCGTCGGCCGCGAGCGTGCGTGCGAGCCCGGCGAAGCCGGCGACCGTGGTGGGGTGCGCCGGGGCGGGCGGCAGGAGGTGGGTGACGGCGAGCAGGTCGCCGGCGATCTCGACATCGCTGTTCACGAGACAGTGTCCTTGCGGGAGTTGGCTGCGCTGGAGGTACGGGACGCGGCGCGGAGGCGGCGTCGACCGGGATGCGGGGACGGGTCGGTCCTCAACAACAGCAACAGCGACAGCGAACCGTGGCAGCGCGAGGGGACCCAGTGGCGTGGGTCGTGCTGAGCGCAGGGTTCACCGACATGCACAACAGGAGAGCGCGAGCCTTCTGGCGCTGTCAACCTGATGTCTGTTCTGAGTGCAATATTTCACTCCATCCGGGCTGTCTCGTTGCTGAAAGGTTTGTGCAGTGAGGATCCCGGTTACATGGCGCATCACTCGCGCAGTCAAACGCCGTTGCTCTTCTGTGACCCATCTGTGATCAACGTCCCTCCGGCGGGAGTGGCGGAACTCGACAGGTGGACGCCTTCGTCTCACTTGGTGAGGAGGTGCAAGGGTGTGATCGCGAGCGGGGTCATCGCCGGTTGTCGAGTTTGTGGCGATTTGAACACTTACTGCGATCCCTTGGTTCCGCAGAGTGAATAACGGCCCCAATAGCAGATCTCGGCTTGACTGGCCCGGATCGGCGCACTTGTAATTTCACCCGTGTCGTTCAGGTGGAATCGATAACAACGACGTCACGGGGACATAAAGACCGACGAGGGGCGCGCGCATGACCGAGCTGTTTCAGCAACTGCTGGTCGAAGAGGCGGACGAGGAGCTCGGCTGGCAGGAGCGAGCGCTGTGCGCCCAGACGGATCCGGAGTCCTTCTTCCCCGAGAAGGGCGGTTCCACCCGTGAGGCGAAGAAGGTCTGCCTCGCCTGCGAGGTGCGCTCCGAGTGCCTGGAGTACGCCCTGGCCAACGACGAGCGCTTCGGGATCTGGGGCGGCCTCTCCGAGCGGGAGCGCCGACGCCTGAAGAAGGCCGCCATCTGACGACCGGGGCCGCGGCCGTGGTCGGGCGCCCGCACGGTCGGCGCGGTCAGCGCTGACAGCGACTGGCGGCGACTGCGGAGTGCGGACGGCGCAGGTGGCGCGGACGGCGCGGCGGCGCGGACGGTGCGAGCGGCGTGGATGACGACGACGCGGCGGCAGGAGCAGTGCCGAACAGCGCCGACGGCGGCGTGACGGTCGCGGGGGCGAACCGGTCGAAGTCGCAACAAACAACAACACACCGCCTGTTGGGCCACCCATCGGTCCGCTTCCCGCGCACGCACGCGGGAAGCGGACCGCATTAGTGTGGGGCACCGTCCGCGACGCCAAGCGTCGACCCGCAACCCAACACCGGGGCCGTAGCTCGATGTCCGTGCACAGCCACTCGGCGGCCCACCAGGCACCGGCCGCACCCGAGTTTCCGCAGCATGTCGTCACCGCCGTGCTGGTCGCCCACGACGGGGAGCGCTGGCTGCCCGACGCGCTGGCAGGCCTCGTCGGCCAGATCCGGCCCGCCCAGGACGTCGTCGCCGCCGACACTGGCAGCGCGGACAGCTCCGCGCAGCTGCTCGCCGACACCCTCGGTACCGACCGCGTGCTGCACCTCGCCCGCCGTTCCGGCTTCGGCACTGCGGTCGACGAGGCCGTACGCACCGCCGCTCCGCTGACGCCGGACCAGCTGACGTACCTCAAGCGACCCAGCGGCTGGGACCCGGTCAGCCGGACCTGGCGCGACGAGGCGTACGACATGCCGGAGCTGCCGTACGGCGAGCCCGTCCAGTGGCTGTGGCTGCTGCACGACGACTGCGCCCCCGAGCCCGACGCCCTGCTGGAACTGCTCAAGGTCGCCGACGGCACGCCCTCCGCCGGGATCATCGGCACCAAGCTCCGCAGCTGGTACAACAACCGCCAGCTGCTGGAGACGGGCGTCTCCATCGCCAACTCCGGCCGCCGCTGGACGGGTCTGGACCGCCGGGAGCAGGACCAGGGGCAGCACGACCAGGTCCGTCAGGTGCTCTCGGTCTCCACCGCGGGAATGCTGATCCGCCGCGACCTCTTCGAGGAGCTGGGCGGCTTCGACCGCAGGCTGCCGCTGATGCGCGACGACGTCGACCTGTGCTGGCGTGCACAGAACGCCGGCCACCAGGTCCTCGTCGCCCCCGCGGCGGTGCTGCGGCACGCGGAGGCCTCCGCACGGGAACGGCGTCCGATCGACTGCGCCGGCCGCACGGTGGTCGGCCCGCACCGCGTCGACAAGGCCGGCGCGGTCTACACCCTGCTGGCCAACGCCCCCGGCCGCACCCTGCCCTGGGTGCTGATGCGGCTGGTCGTCGGAACGCTGCTGCGCACCCTCGCGTACCTCGTCGGCAAGGTGCCGGGCCAGGCGGTGGACGAGGTCACGGGGCTGATCAAGACGCTGCTGCGGCCGGGGCTGATCGTCAGCGCCCGACGCAAGCGGGGCCGACCCGTCGTCGAACGCGGCGAGCTGCGACCGCTCTTCCCGCCGCCCGGTGCCACGGTGCGCGCCACCGTCGAGCAGGTCGCCGCCAACTTCTCCGGTCGCAGCGACCCGGACCAGTCCTCGGGCGGTCGGCACGGCGCCGTCGAGTCCGGACCGGGCGGTGACGACGCCGACTTCCTCGAGGTCGAGCAGTTCGCCAGGATCAAGCGTGTGGTGCGCAGGCCCGCGCCGGTGCTGTTCGCCGTGCTGCTGCTGGTCTCGCTGGTCGCCTGCCGCGGGCTGCTCTCGGGCGGCGCGCTGTCCGGCGGCGCGTTGCTGCCCGCTCCCGCCGACGCCGCCGACCTGTGGGCGCGCTACGTCGGCGTCTGGCATCCGGTCGGAGTCGGCAGTACGGAGACCGCGCCGCCGTATCTGGCGATCCTCGCCGGTCTGGCGACGGTGCTCCTCGGCAGCACCGGTCTGACCATGACGCTGCTGCTGGTCGGGTCCGTGCCGCTCGCAGGCGTCTGTGCGTACTTCGCCTCCCGCGGGCTCGTCGCCTCCGGCGTGCTGCGCGCCTGGGCCTCGGTCGCGTACGCCTTCCTGCCCGCCGCCACCGGCGCGCTCGCCGCCGGGCGGCTGGGCACCGCGGTGCTGGCCGTCGTACTGCCGCTGCTGGCGCGTACGGGCGTACGGGCCGCGGAGGGACGCGGCTGGCGGCCGGTCTGGCTGTTCGCGCTGCTGCTGACCCTCACCACCGCGTTCACGCCGGTGAGTTGGCCCATCGCGTTCGTCCTGGTCGTCGGAATGCTGGTGTGGCGGCTGCGACAGGGCGGCGGTGCGACCGGGCTGGTCGCCAGGGCCGCCGCGGCGCTGCTCACCCCGATCGTGGTGCTCGCGCCCTGGTCGACGGCGCTTTTCGCCGACCCTTCCCGCTTCTTCGCCGAAGCCGGACTGGCGTTCGACAACGGATCGGCCGCGGCGCTGGACCTCGTACTGCTCGACCCGGGCGGGCCCGGCGCCGCCGGCAGCGTCCTGCTGGTCGGTGTCGTACTGGCCGCACTGGCTGCGCTGCTGCGCGCGGAACGGCAGTGGCATGTCCGCGCGGCCTGGGCGGTCGCCCTCACCGGTTTCCTCTTCGCCGCGCTGACCGGCGACTCCGGCTGGGCCGGGCCGAGCACCCTCGTGTACGGGCTGGGCCTGATCGCCGCCGCCGTCCTCGGTGCCGAGGGTGTACGCACCCGGGTCGCCTCCCAGAGCTTCGGCTGGCGGCAGCCGGTGGCCGCGCTCGTCGGCGTCGTCGCCGTGGCCGCGCCACTGGTCAGCGGGCTCGGCTGGATGGTCTCGGGCGCGGGCGACCCGCTGGGGCGCGGCTCCGCGGTGCAGGTCCCCGCCTTCGTGGCCGAGGAGGGCGCAACCCGGGACCGGCCGCGCACCCTGGTGCTGTCCGGGCAGTCCGAGGGCGAGGTGTCCTACTCGCTGGTGCGGGGGTCCGGCGCCCGTCTGGGAGACGGCGACCTGGCGCGCACCGCCGACGGCGACAGCGGTCTGGACGCGATGGTCGCCAACCTCGTCGCGGGTTCGGGCGCGGACCAGACCGAACGGCTGCGCGCCTACGGCGTCCGGTACGTGCTGGTGCGCGCGGGCGACGCGGGGGAGTCCGAGACGGTTGGTGTCCTCAACGCCACCCCCGGCCTCGAACGTCTCAGCCAGCAGTCCGGCGGCCAACTCTGGCGCGTGGAGAGCACTGTGGCTCGCGTCATGATCGTCGCGGAGGGCGCCGACCCGGTGCCCGTCGCGGCGGGCCCGGTCGACGTGCGCGCCAAGATCCCGGCCGGCAGCGGCAAGCGCACGCTTCGGTTGGCGGACGCCGAGTCCCCGGGCTGGACGGCGACGCTGGACGGTGCCGCACTGAGCGCCACCACCGTGGACGGCTGGGCACAGGGCTTCGAACTCCCCGCCGCGGGCGGCACGTTGGAGCTGACGCACGAGTCGCCGGCCACCCGCACCGGCTGGGTGTGGACCCAGTGCGCCCTCGCAGTGCTGGTGGTGATCCTCGCTCTGCCCGGCCGCCGCAGGGAGCACGACGACGATCTGCCCGAGGCGGAGGAGGCGGCGCTGCCGCAGCAGTCCGCCGAAGCGGGCACCGGCCGCCGCGCCCGCCGCCTCGCCGCGACCGCGCCTCCGTCGCCCACAGCCGGGGCCGACGGGCCCGTACCGCCGCTGCCTCCGGCCACGGCGCCGGGCGGCCCGCAGCAGTCCGGCGACCACCCGGACGCCCCCGGACAGCCGTACCCGGACGCAGGCCCGTACCCGGACGCGCAGGGGCACCCGGACGCGCAGCCGTACGTCGCGGACCCCCCGTACTCGGACGCCGGCCCCTACCCGGACGCCGGCCCGCGTCCGGAGACGCAGCCGTACCCGGACGCGCCGGCGGGCCCGCCGTACCCCGGTGACCCGTACGCCCCGCAGAACCCGCAGCCCACGTACGATCCGGCTGCCCCCGGTCCGTACGTGCCCGGGCAGCAGGGCGACCCCGCGCGGGGCGGCCACGGCCACCCGCAACCGCCCGCACCCGCGGCCGACCCCGGTGCCCACTGGAACCAGGGCGGCCCGTACGACAACCGGAGCGAGCAGTGAGCCTCAACCGCACGACCCTCAGCCTCATCGCGGCGCTCGTCGCACTCGCCGCCGTCACCGGTGTCGCCTCGCTCACGGCGCCCGCCGCCGGTACGGGCGGTGGGGACGAGGCGGCGAGGCTGCCGGTGCAGCGCACCTCGCTGGTCTGCCCGCAGCCCGCCAGTTCCGATCTGGCGAGCACCACGTACACCGGTTACGCGGCGCCCTCCGAGAGCGGCGACGCCGACGGCGAGGACGCGGCGGCCGGACTGCTGCCCGCGCGCCGGACGTTGGACGGCGGCCGGGACGAGGAGGAGTCCGAGAAGGAGAAGAAGCCCAAGCCGCTGCTCGCGCTGAAGAAGCCCGGCAGCCCGCTCGTGCACGAGACGGACCGGGCGGACGCCCCCGCGCTCACCGGGTCGGCCGAAGGCGTGCTGGCGCCGGGCTGGACCGTGCAGCAGACCACGAGCATCAGCGCCGGGCCCGGCCGCGGCCTGCTCGGAATCAACTGCACCGCACCGGACACCGACTTCTGGTTCACCGGGGTCAGCACCGCCGAGGGCCGGCACGACTACGTGCACCTCACCAACCCGGACAAGGCGCCCGCCACCGTCGACCTCCAGGTCTACGGCAAGGACGGCGAGCTGCGCACCGACAGCGGTACCGGCCTCAACGTCCCGGGCGGCGCCACCATTCCGGTGCTGCTCTCCACCCTCACCGCCAAGCCGGCGACGAACGTCAGCCTCAACGTCGCGGTCCGTGCGGGGCGGGTCGGCGCCCAGATCCAGGCAGTGGACGAGGAGTTGGGCAGCGACTGGATCGCCGCCTCCGCGCGGTCCGAGGAGCGGCTCGTGCTGCCCGGCATCCCCGCGGACGCCACCGGGGTGCGGCTCGTCGCACACGCCACCGGCGGCAAGGACGCGGAGCTCGCGGTCAAGTTCGCCGGCCCCACCAGCTCGATCTCCCCCGCCGGGAACGAGACCCTGCACGTCAAGAGCGGAATGACGACCGCCGTCGATCTCAAGAACCTCACCCGGGGAGAGGCGGGCTCGCTCGTCCTCGAACCGAGTGAAGACGGTTCCGGCTCGCCCGTGGTGGCGACCCTGCGCGTACTGCGCGGCAAGGGCGAGAAGCAGGAGACCGCCTTCATCCCCGCCACCGAGGCCGTCACCTCGCGTGCCACCGCCGCGGGCAGCGAGGGCAAGGACAGCTCGCTCTCGCTGGTCGCGCCGGCCGGCACCGCGAAGGTCAGGGTGACGGCATCGGCGGGCAGCGAGGGCGGGAAGCCGGCGAAGAAGACCTACACGCTGAAGGCAGGCACCACCAGGCTGGTGGACGATCTCCGGCCGGACGGTGCCAAGGGGCACTTCGCCTACACTGTGGAACGGCTGTCGGGCGGCCCCGTGCACCTGGCGCGCACGGTGAAGTCCAAGGGAAGCGGCAGCGCCAAGGACGTACCGATGTTCACGGTGCAGACCTATCCGGACGACCGGAGCACGGTCGCCGTGCCCGGCGCGCGGCAGGATCTGACGGTGCTCAACGGAGGGAGCTGACCCCGGGTCAGTCCTGCCCGTAGCGGGGGTCGACGGACTCGGGCGAGAGCCCCATCAGCTCGGCGACCTGCTCCACCACGACCTCGTGCACGAGCAGCGCCCGCTCCTCGCGGGTCTTGGTACGCAGCTCGACGGGCCGGCGGTAGACGATGACGCAGTCCGGGCGGTCGCCCTTGGCCGGCAGCAGCCGCCCGAGCGGCACCTGGCCGCCCGCCTCCTCCGCGGCGCCGGCGGGGCTCGGCCCGAGCAGCGGTACGTCCTGCACCGCGAAGTAGACGCCGGAGAGCTGCGGCCACTGCCGCTCGAGGCGGTCCGCCGAATCGCGGACCAGATTGTCGAAGGAGTCGGCGCGACTCAGCGAGAGGGGGACCTGAGGAGGCGCCACCGGGCCGCGCATACCTCGGCCGTGGCGGTCTCTGTGAGGCGCCCTGCGGGGAGTCCGGCCGGGCGGGACGGCGTTGCTCATCACCCTGAGCGTATCGGTCCGGACGCTTCTCCTCAGCGTGAAAGCCACCGCCGGTCGCCTCCGAGCGGCGCCGGATGTCCGCGGATGACCGTGCGCTTCGCATTTGTGCGCGCTTTTCCTGCCATATCCGGAGCGATTTCGTTCGATCCTCGGCCGTCCAGAGGTGAGACCGTGGCATCTGGCGGATGCGGGCTCGTGGATCCACCGTCCTGTGCAGAGACGATTCTGCATCTTTCTGCAGGTCACACCCGCGACTACCGTTCCGGGCATAACGGGCTAACCAGGCGACACGACCGGGTGACGGCGCGGAGAGTCATCGCAGCCCGTTCAAGAGTGCGGTACCGTCCATCGTCGTGAGCCCTGTACGTCGCTGTTCGCGCACCGCGTGCGGCCGTCCTGCCGTGGCGACGCTGACGTACGTCTACGCGGACTCGACGGCCGTGCTGGGTCCGCTCGCCACCTACGCCGAGCCCCACTGCTACGACCTGTGCTCCGAGCACTCGGAGCGGTTGACCGCTCCGCGCGGTTGGGAGGTCGTACGTCTGCCGGTCGACGCGGGCACCGCCCGCCCCGGCGGCGACGATCTGGAAGCGCTGGCGGATGCCGTGCGGGAAGCGGCGCGCACGCCGCGCCCCCGCCCGACGAGCGAGCCGAGAGGTCGCAGCGCCGCTCCGGTAGAGGTGGGCAGGCGCGGGCATCTGCGCGTGCTGCGCTCCCCGGACCCCTGAGCCGCTCACCGGACCCCGAGTCCCGTGCGATCGCTGGCGCCTTCCGACGGCTGACGCCTTCCGACTGCTGAGCCGCCCACCGGTTGACGCGTTCCGACGTCGCGCTGACGCCTGCCGGGCCGCTCCGGAGCCCTCCCCGCCGCGTCGGTGCCTGCCGTGCGTCGGCGGCCGTACCGCCGTGTGCCGGCAGTCCGAGTGGATCTGCGCCGAAGTCCGGGCCGGGCGGGGCGGGTTGGCCGGTCGGTCCGGGCCGCGAGTCCGAGCCGTGAGGTCCGCTCGTCATGGGCGGAAGGTACTTTGGCCCCTCCAGAACTCAGGAGGGGTGGACTGTGCCCGACTTGTCGCAGATCGTGAAGGCGTACGACATCCGCGGAGTGGTTCCCGACCAGTGGGACGAGGCCTTGGCGCGGCTCTTCGGAGCCGCTTTCGTCGAGGTGACCGGGGCGGACGCGATCGTCGTCGGCCACGATATGCGTCCCTCGTCGCCGGGTCTTTCGCGCGCGTTCGCGCGCGGTGCCGCCGAGCGTGGCGCCGACGTGACCGAAATCGGCCTCTGCTCCACCGACCAGCTGTACTTCGCCAGCGGTCAACTCGACCTGCCCGGCGCGATGTTCACCGCGAGCCACAACCCGGCCCGGTACAACGGCATCAAACTCTGCCGCGCCGGAGCCGCGCCGGTCGGCCAGGACACCGGGCTCGGCGAGATCCGTGAACTCGTGGAGAGCTGGGCCGAGTCGGGTCCGCCCGCGACCGACGCGCCGGCCGGCTCGCTGACCGCACGTGACGTCCTCGACGACTACGCCGCCTATCTGCGCGGGCTGGTCGACATCGGGGGCATCCGGCCGCTGCGCGTCGTGGTCGACGCCGGCAACGGCATGGGCGGCCACACCGTGCCGACGGTCTTCGACGGGCTGCCGCTGACGCTGGACGCGATGTACTTCGAGCTGGACGGCACCTTCCCCAACCACGAGGCCAACCCGCTCGACCCCGCCAACATCGTCGACCTGCAGCAGCGGGTCCGTGAGACCGGCGCCGACCTCGGCCTCGCCTTCGACGGAGACGCCGACCGCTGCTTCGTGGTCGACGAGCGGGGTGAACCGGTCTCTCCCTCCGCGATCACCGCGCTCGTCGCCTCCCGCGAACTCGCCAAGCACCGGGGCGGCACGATCATCCACAACTGCATCACCTCGCACTCCGTGCCCGAGGTGGTCGCCGAAGCGGGCGGCACCGCCGTGCGCACCAGAGTCGGCCATTCCTTCATCAAGGCCGAGATGGCCAGGACGGGCGCCATCTTCGGCGGCGAGCACTCCGCCCACTACTACTTCCGCGACTTCTGGAACGCCGACACCGGCATGCTCGCCGCGCTCCACGTGCTCGCCGCGCTCGGCGGGCAGCAGGGCCCGCTCTCCGGGCTGGTTGCCGAGTACGACCGCTACGCCAGCTCCGGCGAGATCAACAGCACGGTCGAGGACCAGGCCGGTCGTCTGTCCGCCGTCGAGGAGACCTACGCCGACCGTGAGGGTGTGAGCCTGGACCGGCTCGACGGACTCACCGTCACCGGCCCGGACTGGTGGTTCAACATCCGTGCCTCCAACACCGAGCCCCTGCTGAGGCTCAACGTCGAGGCGAAGGACGAGGAAGGAGTCCGGCGGGTGCGGGAGGAAGTGCTGGCGCTCGTACGCGCCTGAGGCACCCCCTCGGGCCGCCGGCGACTCGCGGGCGGCCCGGGGCGCGCGTGTCTCGGTCCCGGGCGTACGCCCCGGGGCAGCCCGACAGCCCGACAGCCCGGCCGAGTCGCGGCACGCGCTGCTCGCCACCCGCCCGCGATCACGCCGGGGGAGGCCGCGGGCCGGTCGCCGGCGGTACTCTGGGGCCAGCCGTCAAGCCCACCCGAAGGGACGCTCATGCCGCTCGAAGCCGGTCTCCTGGAGATCCTCGCCTGTCCGGCATGTCATGCCGCCCTCCGCGAGGAGCCCGCCGCCGAAGCATCCGCAGGCGAGAAGGACGAGCCCGGGAGCGAGCTGCGCTGCACCGCCGAGGCGGGCTGTGGTCTGGTCTACCCGGTGCGCGACGGCATCCCCGTCCTGCTCGTCGACGAGGCCCGCCGCCCCGACTAGGGCAGTGGTCCGGGCACGGACCGGCGGGCCCGTTCTCCGGGTGCGCGGTTCCCGGCACCCGCGCGGTCCCCGGCCGCCGGCGCCCTGCGAGGCGCCGGGCCGGCACCGTTCCCCGATCCGGCACGATCCAGCGACAGCCCCAGCCGTGAGGAGCAGCCGATGTTGGACGACTCGGTCCTGGACGATCCCGACGCCCTCACCGCGCTGGACCGCGGAGGTCTCCTGCGGGGTGCGGCCGAGTCCGGTGCACTGAGCCGCAGCGCGGCCGGGCTCGCCGCCGAGGCCGGCCTGGGCGAGCTGCGGCCGGACGGGCGTCCGCGTGCGCTGCTGGTCGCGGGGCCCGGCCCGAGCGTCGGCTGCGCGGCCGACCTGCTCGGCGCGTTCACCAACGGTTCCGTCCCGGTCACCCCGCTGCGTCCCTCCGGCACGGGGGCCTCGGCCGTCGAGCTGCGCTGGACGCTGCCGGGCTGGGCCGGCCCGGTCGACCTGCTCCTGGTTCTCACCCACGACGGCGCCGAGCCGGGACTGGTGGCGCTGGCCGAGCAGGCGTACCGCCGGGGCTGCACCGTACTCGCGGTGGCTCCGCCCGCGAGCGCCGTCAGCGCGACGATCAGCCCGCCGCGTGGCCTGGCCGTACCCCTCGCGACCGCACCCGGGACCGCGAGGTTGCAGCACGAGGTGCCGGACGCGGAGCAGTCGACGATGGTGCCGGGCGGCCTGTGGGCCCTGCTCACCCCGCTCCTGATGCTGACCGACCGGCTCGGCCTCGGCCACACCCCGCCCGACGCAGTCCAGGCGCTCGCCACCCGGCTCGACGAGGTGGCCGGCCGCTGCGGTCCGGCGATCCCCACCCACGAGAATGCCGCCAAGTCCCTGGCGCAGGAGCTCGCCGACGCGCTCCCGCTGATCTGGAGCGAGACCCCGGTCGCCGACGCGGTGGGAAGGCATTTCGCCACGATGCTCGGCGCTGCTGCCGGCCGTCCCGCCGCCAGCGCGCCGCTGCCCGAGGCGCTGGTGACCCACCGGGCGCTGCTGAGCGGCGAGTTCGCGGGTGGCGGCGAGGACGACATCTTCCGCGACCGGGTGGAGGAGCCCGAAGCGCTGCGCGCCCTGGCGGTCCTGCTGCACGAGCGGACTCCGGCAGCGGGCTCCGCCGCGCCGGCCGCGCGCGAGCTGGCGTACGCGCACTCCGCGGGTGTCACGGAGATCGAGGCGGAGCCGGGGAGCAGCCCGCTGGAAGCCGCCGCGGAGCTCATCGCCACGGTCGATTTCGCCGCGGTTTACCTCGGGCTCACTCCGAATCCCTGATTTCGCCGCACACTTCGCGCACAGTGCTCGGGGGAGCGCCCGCAGCCGCCGTGCCGCCCCTGCCCGCCGCGCCGCCCCGACCCGCTCCACCTCCCGCGACCCGACCGGGCCCGCCGCGGCCCGACCGGGCCCGCCGCGGCCCGCCGCGGGCCGGAGACCCGGGGCGGACGAGAAGCACACCGGGAGCAGGGCCGGCGCACAACCCGTACAGCACCACCCCGGAGGAACGCAGTGGACCGCCTCAGCAACACAGTCCGGCCGTACGCCTGGGGGTCGACCACGGCCCTGCCCGCGCTCCTCGGACAGCCGTCCACCGGCGAACCGCAGGCCGAGCTCTGGATGGGCGCGCACCCCGGGGCGCCCTCGCTCGTCGACCGGAACGGCACACCGACCCCGTTGGGCGAGATCATCGCCGCAGACCCGGTCACCGAGCTCGGCGCCGCGACCGTCGACGCCTTCGGCCCGCGGCTGCCGTTCCTCTTCAAGGTGCTGGCGGCCGGCTCGCCGCTGTCCCTCCAGGTCCACCCCGACCGGGACCGGGCCCGCCGGGGCCACGCCGACGAGGAGCAGCGGGGCGTGCCCGCCTCGGCACCCGAGCGCAACTACAAGGACGACAACCACAAGCCCGAACTCATCTGCGCGCTCGGCGAGTTCGAGGGGCTGTGCGGTTTCCGGCCGGCGGACGAATCGGCCGAGATCATCGCCGCACTGGAGATCGACGCACTCAAGCCGTACGTCGACCTGCTGCACGCCCGTCCCGAGTCCGACGCCCTGCGCGAGATGCTCACCGCGGTGCTCTCCACCGACCGCGCCGAGTTCGCCGAGACCGTACGCAGGGCCGCGGCCTCGGCAGAGCGCCTGGGCGCGGCCGGCGGCCCGCACGCCGCCGCCTATGCCGCCTGCGCCGCCGCGGCCCACCACTACCCGGGCGACCCCGGCTTCCTGGCCGCGCTGCTGCTCAACCACGTACGGCTCCAGCCCGGCGAGGCGCTCTTCCTCGGCGCGGGTGTGCCGCACGCGTATCTGAACGGCCTCGGGGTCGAGCTGATGGCCAACTCCGACAACGTGCTGCGCTGCGGCTTCACCCCCAAGCACGTGGACGTGCCCGAGCTGCTGCGCGTCGTGCGCTTCGAGCCCCGGGACCCGGGCGTGCTGCGCCCCGAGGCGAGCAGCGACGGCGCGGAGGTCTACGGCACCCCGGCGCGCGAGTTCCGGCTCTCGCGGTACGTGCGAGCGCCGGGCGCCGCCGACAGCGAGCCGGCGGCGGGCAGCCCGCAGATCCTGTTCTGCACCGACGGCGAGGTGGAGCTCGTCCGCGCCGACGGTGCCGCCCTCACCCTCGGTCGCGGGCAGTCCGCGTACCTCGGCGCGACCGAGGAGGTACGGCTGCGCGGTACGGGCACCGTGTTCCGCGCCGCCGTCGCGCTCTGAACGCCGCGTGGTGACCGCCGGCGCGTGGTGATCATCGTCCGCGTGGTGACCGCCGGGGTGCTCGGACCGACCGCCCGGCGAGCGCTCCCGCCGCGCGCTGCGGACCCGCCGCCGCCCCGGGCAGCGGCGGGCCCGTGGGCCCGGTCGGCCCGCGCGCGTACGGACGTGCCGCTGCGGTCCGGACGGGACAGGGCCCGGCTGCGCACGCAATTCTCGCTCCGGGCCGGTGGACGCGGAGCACCCCTGCCGCACGCCGGCGTCCCGCAGGATCAGCCGATCTCCCGCAGCACCGCGAGGACCGCCGACGTGTCGGGCGCGGACTGCAGACGTTCGCGGAAGCCGCCGTCCATGAGCTTCCTGGACAACTGGGCGAGGATGCGCAGATGTTCGTCGCCCGCAGCGGCCTCCGGAACGGCGATCATGAAGATCAGCCGTGCCCTGGTGCCGTCGACCGAGTTCCAGCCGATGCCGTCGGGAGACCGGCTGAAGCCGACGACCGGAGCGGTGACTGCGTCCGTCTTGGCGTGCGGCACGGCGATCTCCTCGCCCAGACCCGTGCTGCCCTGCTCCTCGCGGGCGAGCGCCACCCGTACCAGCTCCGCCTGATCGCGCACCCGGCCGGTACGGGCCAGCAGCGCGGCCAACTCGCTGATCGCGGCGTCCCGTTCGGTCGCCTCCAGCCGGAGTCCTACGGTCTCGGCGGTGAGGTGGCCGGAGAGCACCTGGTCCTTGCTGCCGGGCTCCGGGCCGTCGCTGCCGCCGCTCTCGGATCGGTCGGGACGTTCCGCCGGGGGACCGGCCGCCGTGTAGCCGCCGCCCGGCCGGCTCTCTCCGCCGCCGGTGGCCGCGGTCGTCGCCGTGGCCGCGGTCGACACCGAGGTTGTGCCGGACGCCGCGCCGACGCCGGCCGTTGCCGGGGAAGGTGCGGCCTCGGGCGCAGCCGCCGGGCCGCTCCGGCCCGTCAGTTCGACCAGCGCCACGGTCGTCAGCGCGGTGACCATCGTTCCGGCGATCACGGCGACGAAGAACATCGGCACCCCGCCGACGGCCTGGAGCACGGCGACGATCGGTCCGCCGTGCGGCACCGCGTCGGTGACCCCCGCCAGTCCCGCGATCCCTCCGGCGACCGCGCCGCCGAGCATGTTCGCCGGGATGACCTGGGCGGGCCTGGCGGCGGCGAACGGGATGGCGCCCTCGGAGATGCCGAAGAAGCCCATGAAGAGCGCGGCCATCCCCGTCTCGCGCTCCTGGTCGTTGTACAGCCGGCGGCGCACCAGCGTCGCCAGCCCCTGGCCGAGCGGCATGACCGGGATGGCGGCGGCGCACATGCCCATCACCGCGAGGTTGCCCGACTCGATCAGCCCGGCGCCGAAGAGGAACGCGGTCTTGTTGACCGGCCCGCCCATGTCGAAGGCGATCATCAGACCGATGAGGGCGCCGAGCCAGATCGCGTTGGTGCCCGTCATACCGCCGAGCCACTCGGTGAGCGTCTCGAAGACCCAGGCGATGGGCCGGCCGATCACCGAGATCACGAAAAGCCCGAGCGCCACCGTGGAGAAGATCGGGATCACGATGATCGGCATGATCGGCTGGGCGAACTTCGGGACCCGCACCTTCTTGATCAGCCGCACCAGATGCCCGGCGAGGAAACCGGTCACGATCGCGCCGATGAACCCCGCTCCGGCCTCGGAGTCGTAGAGAGACCCCTCGTTGACGATCCAGCCCGCGATCATGCCCGGCGCCAGCGCCGGCCGGTCTCCGATCGCGTACGCGATGTAGCCGGAGAGGATCGGGACCATCAGTTGGAATCCGATGACGCCGATGTCGTTGACGTGCTGCCAGTAGGAGCCGTCCGGGATGACCAGCCCGCCCTCGGCACTCGTCTGACCGCCGATGGCCAGCGACAGCGCGATCAGCAGTCCGCCGACGACCACGAACGGGATCATGTACGAGACGCCGTTCATCAGCGCCTTGTACGTCAGGCTCCGCCCGCCCCCCTCGGCGCCGCGGGTGCCCCCGCTCCCGGGGCCGGATCCGCTTCCGCCGCCGCGGTGGACGGGAGCGGTGCGCACCCGTTCGATCAACTCCTCCGGGTGGCTGATGCCTTCGGAGACGCCGACGGCCAGTACGCGCTTGCCGGCGAAACGGTCGAGGTCGACTTCCTTGTCCGCCGCGATGATGACGTAGTCCGCGTTGCTGACATCGTTGTCAGACAGTGCGTTCTCGGCCCCGATCGAGCCCTGCGTCTCCACCTTGACGGAGATGCCCGCAGCCTCCGCCGCCTGCGTCAGCTTCTCCGCGGCCATATAGGTGTGTGCGATGCCGGTGGGACACGCGGTGACGGCGAGCAGGCGCGGACCGGCGCCGTCCGCCTCCGCGTCACGAGGTTCCGGAGTGGGGGACACGAGGTGCTCCTAGCTCGTCGGCTGCGGGTGTTCGTCAGGATCGTACGGCCCCTCCCACCTCACCGGGCAACACCTCGGGCTGGCCGAAAGCGAACGATCAGGTGCGTCGCGCGGCGCCCGATTCGCCGTCCTTTGCCCGTGCCCCGGGACTCGACGCATTGACCCGACCGTGTAGATTCGGGGGTCACAGACGTCGCTGCTGATGGCGGTCGGGCGCGCACCCAGTGGGCGGCCGAGGGAGAGAGGGCCTCCGACGGACTGCGTTGCGGCCAGGGACCAGTGTGTCCAGAGGTCGGGCGGGGCGGAGTTGAAGAATCCCGGTCCCGGCCCTCATCATCTGCCCGCTGCCGCAGACCAGCCAGCCTTCACTCACCCTCGACACCGAGGAGCAGCTCGTAATGACGACCGACAGCGCCCAGGACTTCAAGGTCGCGGACCTCTCGCTCGCCGCCTTCGGCCGCAAGGAGATCTCGCTCGCCGAGCACGAGATGCCCGGCCTGATGGCGATCCGCGCGGAGTACACCGCCGCGCAGCCGCTCGCAGGGGCGCGCATCACGGGTTCGTTGCACATGACGGTCCAGACGGCCGTGCTCATCGAGACCCTGGTCGCCCTCGGCGCCGAGGTCCGCTGGGCCTCCTGCAACATCTTCTCCACCCAGGACCACGCCGCGGCCGCCATCGCGGTCGGCCCCGACGGCACTCCGGACAGCCCGCAGGGCGTGCCCGTGTTCGCCTGGAAGGGCGAGACGCTGGAGGAGTACTGGTGGTGCACCGAGCAGGCGCTGACCTGGGCCGGCACCCCCACCGGCGGCCCGAACATGATCCTGGACGACGGCGGTGACGCCACCCTCCTCGTCCACAAGGGCGTCGAGTACGAGAAGGACGGCAAGGCTCCCGCGGTCGAGACCGCGGAGAACGACGAGCACCGCTGCATCCTCGAGCTCCTCAACCGCACCCTGGTCGAGAACCCGCAGAAGTGGACCCAGCTCGCCTCGGAGATCCGCGGCGTGACCGAGGAGACCACCACCGGCGTCCACCGCCTGTACGAGATGCACCAGGCCGGCGGCCTGCTCTTCCCGGCGATCAACGTCAACGACGCCGTCACCAAGTCGAAGTTCGACAACAAGTACGGCTGCCGGCACTCCCTGGTGGACGGCATCAACCGCGCCACCGATGTGCTCATCGGCGGCAAGACCGCAGTGATCTGCGGTTACGGCGACGTCGGAAAGGGCTCCGCCGAGTCCCTGCGCGCGCAGGGCGCCCGCGTGATCGTCACCGAGATCGACCCGATCTGCGCCCTCCAGGCCGCGATGGACGGCTACCAGGTCGCCACCCTCGACGACGTGATCGAGACGGCCGACATCTTCATCACCACGACCGGCAACAAGGACATCATCATGGCCGCGGACATGGCCAAGATGAAGCACCAGGCCATCGTCGGCAACATCGGCCACTTCGACAACGAGCTCGACATGGCCGGCCTCGCGCAGATCGACGGCATCGTCAAGGACGAGGTCAAGCCGCAGGTGCACACCTGGGCCTTCCCGGACGGCAAGAAGATCATCGTCCTCTCCGAGGGCCGCCTGCTGAACCTGGGCAACGCCACCGGCCACCCCTCGTTCGTGATGTCCAACTCCTTCGCGAACCAGACAATCGCCCAGATCGAGCTCTTCACCAAGCAGGAGGAGTACCCGACCGACGTCTACGTGCTTCCGAAGAAGCTGGACGAGAAGGTCGCCCGCCTCCACCTGGACGCCCTCGGCGTCAAGCTCACGACGCTCCGCAAGGACCAGGCGGACTACATCGGCGTACCGGTCGAGGGCCCGTACAAGCCCGACCACTACCGCTACTGATCGGCGTACCGTCCCGGCGCCGCGCTCCGGCCGGCGCACCGGGAGCGGTACGGAAACGCAGGTCTCGCCCCCGTCCCGGCATCCGGGTCGGGGGCGAGGCGTATCGAGGAACCACCATGCCCCGCGGTCGCTACTCGCTCCACGACACCCATGACCACGCTCCTCTCGGCGAAGAACACTTCCAGTGCGCCACAGGCCCCTCCGGCTGGCGCTACTACTCCCGGACCACCACGGCGTCCGGGGACGAGACGGGCTCGACGGACCTGACTCTGGACGAGCTCGGCCGCCCGATCCGTCTCCAACTCCACGCCTCCGGCTGGCAGGTGCGGGGCGCCGCGCTCGACGGGGTCACCTGGGTGCGCAGCGACCCGGACGGCGCCCACGCCCAGCAGGGCAACGTCACTGCCCACGGCTTCGCCGGGAACTCGCCCGCCTTCCTCGTCGCGACCGCACGACTGCTGCGGCTCGCACCTCGCGCGGAAGCCACTCGGGTACGACTCGTGGCCCTCACCCCTCCCGTGCTCGCGCCACTCACGGTCGACCAGTCCTGGTCACTGGTGGAAACGGAAACACACACCACTGACAACGGCCCACTGACTGTGGATAACTACCGAATCAACGATCTGCAGACCGGTGAACAGCGGCTCGTCCACATCGCCGGCGACGTGGTGCTCGCGGCGCCGGGTGTCGAACTGGAGGAGCTGGAGTCCCCGCCCTCGTCCTTCCCCTGATCGCCTCTCACCCACCGCCTCCGCCTTCGGACGCCTGGCGTGCGGGGCGGCGTACGGGGTGCCACCGTGCCCGGTGGCCCGAGCACGGCCCCTCAGACGGGCGGTACGAAACCGGTGGCCCCGTCGCGGCCGTCCTCCTGCGTGCCCCGCCTCCCGGCGGCGGACTCCTGCCCACCGTCCGCAGCCGCGGCTCCCGGCGCCGACGGCCGTACCTCCGCAAACGCCGTGGGCCGTACCTCCGGAACCGGGCGTGCCCTGTCGACCACCTGATCCGCTCGCCCCGCCCCCGTCACGACAGCCCGGCCGGCTCCACCTGCCCCGTTGCCGCCCCGGCTGCTCCCGCCGCGGGCCCGGCGCTCGGCGACCACCGCAACCAGGAAACCGAGTGAGTCCGGGCCGGCGGGCACCGCGGCACCGGTGTGCGCGGCGACGTCGCCGGCCAGCCGTTCACCCATCGACTGCCGCACCTCGGGGTCGAGTTGGGGCGCCCGCATCAGGTACTGGCGCACCGCCAGCCACAAGGAGTCCGGCACCGAGGACAGATCCAGCCCGCGCAGTCGTACGGCTCCCGCCCCCGTCTGCGCCGCACGGCCGGCACCGGTCCGCCGGGCGGCCACCCCGGCGCGTTCCCGTACGACGAGCGTCCCCGCGAACACGTCGCCCAGCCGCCGACCGCGCGCCGACACCAGCGAAGCCGTACAGGCGACCGTGCCCACCGTCATCTGAAGCTCCACGAACCCGACGAGCCCGCGCACCAGCGCGTGCCGGAACCGCACCGGCCCGCCGTCCTCCCGCACCGCGCGCAGACCGCACACCAGCTTGCCGAGCGATCTGCCCGCAGTCAGCGTCTCCACCGCCACCGGGACGCCGATCAGCACCGTCAGGAGGAGGCCGACCGCCACCGCCGCAGCCGCAGCCTCGTCGAGCCCGGAGACGGCGGTCAGCAGCACCACGGTCAGCAGTACGTACGTCGTCCACAGCACGGCGAG
>NZ_JAELVF020000001.1:3210702-3281997 GCF_018101125.2 Streptomyces tardus
GGGAAACTCTTGCGCCGATTGACTAAGGGTTCCTGGGTCAAGCTGATCTGCCCAGGGTAAGTCGGGACCTAAGGCGAGGCCGACAGGCGTAGTCGATGGACAACCGGTTGATATTCCGGTACCCGTGATACAGCGCCCAACACTGAATCTTCTGATGCTAAGGCCGTGAAGCCGCCCCTGTTCTCCTTTGGAGTGTGGGGGAGTGGTGGAGCCGCTGATCCAAGGTGGTAGTAGGTGAGTGATGGGGTGACGCAGGAAGGTAGTCCAGCCCGGGCGGTGGTTGTCCCGGGGTAAGGGTGTAGGGCGGCATGCAGGTAAATCCGTGTGCTGTGTGCCTGAGACCTGATGCCGAGCCTTTTTGGTGAAGTGGATGATCCTATGCTGTCGAGAAAAGCCTCTAGCGATGTTGTGTTGCGGCCCGTACCCTAAACCGACTCAGGTAGTCAGGTAGAGAATACCGAGGCGTTCGGGTGAACTATGGTTAAGGAACTCGGCAAAATGCCCCCGTAACTTCGGGAGAAGGGGGGCCATTTCTGGTGATAGGGACTTGCTTCCTTGAGCTGGGGGTGGCCGCAGAGACCAGCGAGAAGCGACTGTTTACTAAAAACACAGGTCCGTGCGAAGCCGTAAGGCGATGTATACGGACTGACGCCTGCCCGGTGCTGGAACGTTAAGGGGACCGGTTAGCTGTGATTCGTCATGGCGAAGCTGAGAACTTAAGCGCCAGTAAACGGCGGTGGTAACTATAACCATCCTAAGGTAGCGAAATTCCTTGTCGGGTAAGTTCCGACCTGCACGAATGGCGTAACGACTTCTTGACTGTCTCAACCATAGGCCCGGTGAAATTGCATTACGAGTAAAGATGCTCGTTTCGCGCAGCAGGACGGAAAGACCCCGGGACCTTTACTATAGCTTGATATTGGTGTTCGGTTCGGCTTGTGTAGGATAGGTGGGAGACTTTGAAGCGCACACGCCAGTGTGTGTGGAGTCGTTGTTGAAATACCACTCTGGTCGTGCTGGATGTCTAACCTGGGTCCGTGATCCGGATCAGGGACAGTGTCTGGTGGGTAGTTTAACTGGGGCGGTTGCCTCCTAAAGAGTAACGGAGGCGCCCAAAGGTTCCCTCAGCCTGGTTGGTAATCAGGTGGTGAGTGTAAGTGCACAAGGGAGCTTGACTGTGAGACTGACGGGTCGAGCAGGGACGAAAGTCGGGACTAGTGATCCGGCGGTGGCTTGTGGAAGCGCCGTCGCTCAACGGATAAAAGGTACCCCGGGGATAACAGGCTGATCTTCCCCAAGAGTCCATATCGACGGGATGGTTTGGCACCTCGATGTCGGCTCGTCGCATCCTGGGGCTGGAGTCGGTCCCAAGGGTTGGGCTGTTCGCCCATTAAAGCGGCACGCGAGCTGGGTTTAGAACGTCGTGAGACAGTTCGGTCCCTATCCGCTGCGCGCGTTGGAGTTTTGAGAAGGGCTGTCCCTAGTACGAGAGGACCGGGACGGACGGACCTCTGGTGTGCCAGTTGTTCTGCCAAGGGCATGGCTGGTTGGCTACGTTCGGGAGGGATAACCGCTGAAAGCATCTAAGCGGGAAGCCTGCTTCGAGATGAGGACTCCCACCCACTTGATGGGGTAAGGCTCCCAGTAGACGACTGGGTTGATAGGCCGGATATGGAAGACCCGTGAGGGTTGGAGTTGACCGGTACTAATAGGCCGAGGGCTTGACCATAGATTTGCTCGCGTCCACTGTGTAGTTTCTGAGACAGCAACCTGTTCCGGTTGTGTGTTTCACCGTGTTTCGGTGGTCATAGCGATGGGGAAACGCCCGGTTACATTTCGAACCCGGAAGCTAAGCCTGTCCGCGCCGATGGTACTGCATGCGGGAGCGTGTGGGAGAGTAGGTCGCCGCCGAACAATTTTTGAAGGAAAGGGTCGTACCGGATCGCCGGTACGGCCCTTTTCTGCGTTGTCCCCGAGTGCTGAAAGGCCTGTCGGTATTGCCGACGGGCCTCTTTGTATGCCTGAGCGCTCTTGCTCACGACAGCAGAGGCGTGCGTGCACCGTTCCCCCACCGGGCGCCGACCGTGCGGAGTCCGGGAGGGGGAGGAGCAGGTGTCAGAGGCGGCCGGCGGCTTTGAGAGCGAGGTAGGTGTCCGCGAGTCGAGGGGCGAGGCGATCGGGAGTCTCGTCGACGACAATCACACCTTGGGCCCTCAACTGCTGTACGGTTCGGCGTCGTTCCGCCAGGGCCCGTTCGGCTGCCGCAGCGCGGTAGACGGCTTCGACGGATCCCCGCTGCTGTGCCATCTCTGCCAGGTGTGGATCGGTCACCGCGGCGAGTACGACGGTGTGTTCGGCGGCGAGCCGCGGGAGGAAGGGGAGCAGCCCCTCTTCGAATCCGGCGCTCTCCACACCGGTGAAGAGTACGAGGAGGGATGCGCGGCGGCCGGCGTGCAGCGCTGCGGCAGCCAGCGCCCGCGGGTCCGTTTCCCACAGTTCGGCTTCCAGCGGCGCGAGCGCGGAAACGATCGTGGAGAGTGCGGAAGCTGTCCCTCGTGCGCTGACGGTCGCCCGTACCTGCCGGTCGTGGGCGAGCAGGTCGGTGCGGTCTCCGGCCTTTGCCGCGAGTGCGGTCAGCAGCAGGGCGGCGTCCAGGTAGGTGTCCAGACGGGGCAGTTCGCCGGCCCGGACTGCCGCGGTCCGACCGGTGTCCAGAACCAGGAGGATGCGGCGGTCGCGTTCGGGGCGCCAGGTGCGGACGACTGGTTGGGGTTGGCGGGCGGTCGCGCGCCAGTCGATGGACCGGGTGTCATCGCCGGGCACGTAGTGGCGCAGGCTGTCGAACTCCGTGCCCGCTCCGGCCGCGAGGATGTTGGTGCGGCCGTCGAGTTCACGCAGCCGTTCGAGCCGGGAAGGCAGGTGTCTGCGGCTGTGGAAGGGGGGCAGCGCACGCACGGTGCACTCCACCGTGTGGTCGCTCTGCCGTGCGGCGATGCCGAGCGGCCCGTAGGAGCGGATGGTGACGGGATGTGCGTGGTGGTCCCCGCGGCGTTGGGGCAACAGCCGAGTGGTGAGGCGGCGTTGCTCGCCCGGAGGTACCACCACACGGTGCCGAGGCTGCTGTGGGACTGGTTGGGCCGGCAGCGTGCTCGGCGGCCAGGCGTCGCGGATGAGCGCTCGCATCGGCCGGTGTGAGGAGTTCTCCACGGTGAGATCGACATGCGTCGCCGAACCCGCTTGTACGGAGTGCTGGGCCGAACGGGTGAAGTGGGCGGAACGCGCCGGCGCGGCGCGAGCGAGATCGTACAGAATTGCGAATAGCAGGGGGAGTTGGACGGCAGCCAGCCCGACCCAGCTCGGGACGAGGAAACCGACGACCAGCACGCCGAGAGCAGCGGCGAAGGCTGCGCGTCCTGTGAGCGCCATCCGAGTTCGGCCTCTGCTTCTAGCGCGGAACGGCGACTTGGCCGAGCACCGAGTTGACCACGGTGTCGGGAGTGAGGCCCTCCATCTCCGCCTCGGGGCGGAGATGGATCCGGTGGCGAAGAGTGGGAAGCGCCAGTGATTTCACGTCGTCCGGGGTGGCATAGCTCCGGCCGGTGAGCCAGGCCCAGGCGCGGGCGGTGGCAAGAAGAGCGGTCGCGCCGCGGGGCGAGACGCCCAGGGTCAGTGAGGGGGATTCACGCGTGGCACGGCAGATATCCACGATGTAGCCGGTGACTTCGGCAGAGACCGAGGTTGATGCGACCGCGTTCCGCGCGGCTTCCAGGTCCTCGGGGGTGGCGCGGGGCCGCACGCCGGCGGCGTGCAGGTCGCGGGGGCTGAAGCCGTCCCGGTGGCGGCTGAGGACGTCGACCTCCTGGTCGCGGCTTGGCAGAGGCACCGTCAACTTCAGCAGGAAGCGGTCCAGCTGAGCTTCGGGAAGGGGGTAGGTCCCTTCGTACTCGACCGGGTTCTGCGTCGCGGCGACGAGGAAGTTGTCGGGGAGCGGTCGCGGAGTGCCGTCGACGGAGATCTGGCGCTCTTCCATGGCTTCGAGCAGCGACGCCTGTGTCTTGGGAGGTGTTCGGTTGATCTCGTCGGCGATGAGGATGTCGGTGAAGACCGGCCCGGGTTGGAAGGAGAACCCGGAGTTGCGGCTGTTGTACACCAGCGATCCCGTCACATCGCTCGGCATCAGATCCGGCGTGAACTGCACCCGCTTGGTGTCCAGGGTGAGTGCAGCGGCAAGAGCCCGTACGAGCAGCGTTTTCGCGACTCCGGGAACCCCTTCGAGGAGCACGTGCCCTCGGCACAGCAGAGCGACGACGAGACCGGTGACAGCGGCGTCCTGACCGACGACGACCTTGGCGATCTCACTGCGCAACCCCTCGAGGGCGGCACGGGCGGGGTCCTGCGATGGGGCGCTCACGGGCGTCTTTCCTTTCCTCCGCGGGAGGATTTGATGCGTTCCTGGAGGCGGTCGAGCTGTTCCGAGAGGAGCACAAGCTCGGCGTCGTTGGCCGGAGTGGGGCCGAAGAGCAGAGGCGCGGAAGTGGCCGGTTCGGCACCGTTGGGTGGTGGATCGGCGGTGTGGAGGTCGAGGGCCGGGCACAGCGCCGTCCGGACGTGCGCGTGCTCGGGGGCGACTCCGACGAGCGGAGCGAGACGTTCCCTGGCGGCTGACCGCAGTGTCTCGGCGGCGCGGTCGCGGGCGCCGGAGCGGTGGTAGAGACGTGCTCGGCCTTCCGTCGTCTCGGAGGCGGGGACCGCCACCGGGATGCGATCGACCACCACCGCGCCGAGCCTGCGGGCGCGCCACAGCGCGGCCAGGCCCACTGCGATGGCGAGCTGTGCGGATCCCCAGAGCCAGCCGTCGGGGAGCAGGGAGAACAGACCGCTCTCGTTGCTGTCGGCGGCGGGATCCGTGGGAGAAGGGAGGTACCAGGCGAGATGACTGCGGGAGCCGAGGAGTTGGACGGCGAGCGAGGCGTTGCCCTCGGCCGCGAGGCGTTCGTTGAAGAGGAGTTCGCCGGTGCCGAGGATGACAGTGTCGCCGTTGTCTTCCGCCTGCGGGATGCGCACGAGGGCGGAACCGTGCTCGGTGGGGTAGCAGGTGTCGGCCTGTGCGGCCGAGGTGGTGTAGCCGCGGCCTCCCAGCTCGACCGGGCCGGCCTTGGCCGCGTACTCGCTGTCGCAGTCGGCAGGGCGGGTGCTGATCGCAGTCCGGTTCGTGGTGCGGACCCGGGGAGCGAGGGCTGCGGTTGCCGTGTCGTCGGGAGCGAGGAGCACGGTGCGGCCGTTGCCGGTGGCGAAGGCCGTACGCAGCGTCGAGAGTTGGGCCGTGCCGAGCAGCTCGGGTCGGGAGACCAGGAGGGTGGTGTCGGTGCGCGATGCGGCGCGCGTGGCGTCCTCGGTGGTGGTGATGACGCGGATGTCGACCCCGTGTGAGGCCAGCAGTTGGGCGACGGCGCGGCTGCCGTTCGGTGCGGGGGACCGCGGGTCGAGCAGAGCCTGATGGGACCGGGCGCTGAGGGCGGCGATGGCCAGCCCTGCGAGCAGCAGAAACAGAAGGGCCAGAAGGAGGCCGCGCGCTCGGGGTGGCCGCAGGCCGCGTCCGGGAGACGTGGCCGAGTTTCCGGAAGCGGGCGCGGCGGCGTCTGCCGGGGCATCCGGGCCGGTGGGCGGAGCGGTGCGCAGCGAAGGGGCGCGAGTCACCGGCGGCCTCCGCTCGCGACGCGGGCGGTCGCGCTGGTGCGGCGGTGCTGCTCGAGCGCGGTGTCAACTTTCCTGACCTGGTCGTACGCGGTGCTGGAGACGCGGCGGTGGGCGTACGTCACCTCGTCGAAGGAGGCTGCGGCCTCGGTCAGCGCAGGGGCGAGCTCAGGGAGTGCACGTCCGGCTTCCTCGGCGGCCTCGCCCGCTGTGCGTGCGGGGCTCGGAGCCAGGACGTTCGCTTCCTCGAGCGATCTGACGACGGCGCGCATGCGTTCCTGGAGCGCCTTGTCCCAGTCGCCTGTGGCGGCGAACTGCTCGGCCGCGTCGCGGTGTTGGTGCGAGCCTCGCGGGCCGGCGGCGAAGAGGCGCGGCTCGTCCCCCGGTGTGCGGCGGCGAAGCGGGCCGAGCCGTCGTCGCAGAGCGGGGACTGCGAGCGCGACGAGGACGGCGAGCACGAGGAGCACCGCGATCCGGACCCACCCGGCGGTTCCCCCGTCGGCAGTCAGGCCCAGGAGCTGCTCCACCTGGTCGACGAGCCAGTCGGCGGCACGGCGCACCGGGCCGGGCTCCGTCTCGCTGTACTCGGACCTGGTCAGCTCGCGCTCCGCGGCTTCGCGTGCGGCTTCCCGGTCGAGAACCACCGGGGGCCCGTCGGACGGGTCGGGGTTGCCCGGGGACCGCGAGGTGCCGGGGGCGCTCGGGGCGGCGTCGGATGCGAGCTTCAGCGGGCCGCTCGTCATCGGTGCCGTGGTCATCGCCCTAGCGGATCGGCGGAGTTCCGGCGGCGCTCGGACCGTCGGCGTCCGAAATTCCGGCTGCGCGGGCGAGTTCGAGGTCGAGTGCCTCGCGGCGGATGCGCCGGTCGATGTAGACGAGTGTGGTGACGCCCGCGGCGAAGGGCAGGGTCAGGGTCGAGCTGATCACGGCTCCGATTCCGAGGACCACCAGATAGGTCCAGCTCTGGTTGGTCGCTCCGGCGCCCAGCATCTCGCCCAGGCCGTCGCCCGAGGCCATCGCCGCGATGACACTGGTCACCAGTCCGACGACGAAGGCGAGCACCATCATCAGCAGATAGGCGAGTGCCTGGATGCCGAAGGTCCGCCACCACGAGTTGCGGACCAGCTTTGCCGATCGGACCAGCGCGGTGCCGATGCCCTGCTTCTCCAGCATCAGTGCGGGAGCGGAGAGGGACAGGCGTACCCAGAGCCAGACTGCGACCACGGCGCCCGCCGTGAGGCCGAGCAGGGAGAGCATCACTCCGGATGCGGTGGCGCCTCCGAGGCCCACCAGCAGTCCGGGCAGGACTCCGACCACCACCGGCAGCACCACGATCACCAGGAGCAGCAGGGACAGCCCGAAGAGCCGGAGCAGCATCGGACGGGAGTCGCGCCACACCTCGGTGACGCTGACCGACCGCCCGAGCACCGCTCTGGAGACCACCATGGTGAGCAGTGCCGTAGCGAGCACCGAGGCGACCAGACCGGCGAGCGTGGGGACGATCTGGGCGCTGAGCAACTCCCGGTAGGCGGCCGTCACCTGGGACATCGTCGGAGTTTCAGCGCTCTCCAGTTCGCGAATGCTCTGGTTGTCCCGGAACCACAGCCCCGTCGTGAGCGTGACGACGAGCTCCAGCGCGATAGCCACTCCCAGCGCGATGCCCAGAGCCGGTCGCCAGTGGGCCCTGATGGTGGAGACCGCGCCGTCGAGGATCTCGCTGACATCCAGCGGGCGCAGGGGTATGACTCCGGGCTTCGCAGCCGGTGGGTGCTGCCAGGAGTTGTGCCACCGTCCGTGCGGCCCGCCGGAGAAGTTGCCGCCGGTGGGTGCTCCCCACCCCGACGGCGCCGCGGGAGGCTGCCGCCCGGACCAACCGGGCTCGGGGACGGCACCGTCGGGGCGGGCCGGCTGTTCTCCCTGTGGAGTCTGCGGGGAGCGGTCCGGCTCGGGAGGAGTGGACCCGGGCGAGGCCCAGCCCGGAGACTCGTTCACTGCGATTCACCTCGGTCGCTGTGGCGCTGGCTGGGGGCCATCGTCCCACGGCGGCTGAACGGAGCTGCTCCGGCCTGCCCAAAGCGCCCTGCCGAGAGGCAGTATGGGCAAATGGCTGCTCTTGATCGAACCGACCTGCTGGTGATCCGGTGGGCCCAGGGCGAGGACGGCCCTGCGGTCGCACTGCTCGACCAAACCCAACTGCCGCACGTCGAACAGGAGTTGCACTGCACGGAGGTATCCGTGCTGGTGGAGGCGATCCGCGTGCTGCGCGTGCGCGGCGCCCCGGTGCTGGGCATCGCCGGTGCGTACGGCGTGGCCCTGGCTGCCGCGCGCGGAGCCGATGTGGAGGGCGCGGCGTCGCAGTTGGCCGCTGCCCGGCCGACCGCGGTGAACCTGGCCTCCGGCGTCACGAGAGTGTTGTCGGTGTGCCGGAGGATACGCGCGGCCGGCGGCGGCCCGGAGGAGGTCGCGCAGGGTGCGCTGGCGGAGGCCCGGGAGCTGCACCGGGAGGACGCCGAGGCGAGCGAGGCGATGGCCGCCCACGGCTGCGCGCTGCTGCGCGAGCTGGTCCCCGGGCGGGCGATGCGGATCCTCACCCACTGCAACACCGGCCGGCTGGTCTCCGGTGGTCGCGGCACGGCGCTCGCGGTGGTCGGCGCAGTCCACCGGGCGGGGCGGCTGCACATGCTCTGGGTGGACGAGACCCGGCCGCTGCTCCAGGGCGCACGGCTCACCACCTACGAAGCGGCGCGGGAAGGGATGCCGTACACCCTTCTGGCCGACAACGCGGCCGGTTCGCTGTTCGCCGCGGGTGAGGTGGACGCGGTGCTGGTCGGTGCGGACCGCATCGCCGCCGACGGAGCGGTCGCGAACAAGGTGGGCACCTACCCGCTGGCGGTTCTGGCGCGCCATCACGGAGTGCCGTTCGTGGTGGTGGCTCCCCGTACGACGGTGGACCCCGCGACCCGGGTCGGCGCCGACATCGTGGTGGAGCAGCGCGACGGGGCCGAGGTCACGGGTGAGGGGTCCGGCACGTCGACGGCTCCGCAGGGGACGCGGGTGCACAACCCCGCCTTCGACGTGACGCCGCCGGGGCTGGTGACGGCGATCGTCACCGAAGCGGGTGCGGTGTCCCCGGTGACCGCGCCCGACCTGGCAGAACTGTGTTCCATACCACTGGAGAGAACATCACGATCGGGTAATGGGATGATGAACTCATGAAGGGACGCGTCCTCGTCGTCGATGACGACACCGCACTGTCAGAGATGCTTGGCATCGTGCTGCGCGGCGAAGGCTTTGAACCGTCGTTTGTTGCCGACGGGGACAAGGCGCTCGCCGCGTTCCGAGAGACCAAGCCCGACCTTGTGCTGCTCGATCTGATGTTGCCCGGCCGTGACGGAATCGAGGTGTGCCGCCTTATCAGGGCCGAATCCGGCGTACCGGTGGTGATGCTCACCGCCAAGTCGGACACCGTCGATGTGGTGGTCGGTCTGGAGTCCGGAGCTGACGACTACATCGTCAAGCCGTTCAAGCCCAAGGAGCTGGTCGCCAGGATCCGCGCAAGACTGCGGCGCTCGGAGGAGCCCGCTCCGGAGCAGCTGACGATCGGCGACCTGGTGATCGACGTCGCGGGCCACTCGGTGAAGCGGACGGGCCAGTCGATCGCGCTGACGCCCCTGGAGTTCGACCTCCTGGTGGCGCTGGCCCGCAAGCCCTGGCAGGTCTTCACCCGGGAGGTGCTGCTCGAGCAGGTGTGGGGCTACCGCCACGCCGCAGACACCCGGCTGGTGAACGTCCATGTGCAGCGGCTGCGCTCGAAGGTCGAGCGTGACCCGGAGCGTCCGGAGATCGTGGTGACCGTTCGCGGCGTGGGATACAAGGCCGGACCGAACTGAGATGCAGGACCCTGGTCAGGTTCCGCCGGGGGCGAAGGCGGTCGCCGGCCGCAGGTCGGCGGTCGCCGCGATCGGCAGCCGGTGGCGCAATGTGAACCTCCTGCCGCACGGGCTGATACCGGAGGGCGCCACCGGCAGCCGTGCGCACCCGATGGTGCGGATGTTCGTACGGCTGGTGCGGCGCCCGCTGCTCCAGCTCACCAGGCTCTGGCGGCGGAATCTGCAGCTGCGGGTGGTCGCCGCCACTCTGCTGCTCTCCATAGCGGTCGTGCTGGTGCTCGGGCTCGTGGTCATCGGCCAGGTGCGCAACGGGCTTCTGGACGCCAAGCAGCAGGCGGCGCAGAGCCAGGCCGCGGGCGGGTTCGCCGTGGCGACCGAGATGGCCGACAGCGCGGCCGAGGGAGGCCGGGACGGCGAGGAGTCCGGCACCAGAGCCGTCCAGAACAGCGGCACCTGGCTGACCCAGCTCGTCCAGCAGCTCGCCAGCGGTGGCCAGGGCGTGTACTCCGTCGTCGCCCTCAACTCGGACGCCGACTCCACCCCCTTCATAGGCGACGAGAACACCAACACCCGCGGCCCGCGCGCCTCCGGCGACGTACGCCCCGACGAGAGCGTCTCCGCCGAGCTGCGCAGCGCGCTGAACGAGGAGCCCCGGGCACACCAGCAGTACGGGCGGATCATCCGCACCGACAGCAGCTCGCAGCCCGCCCTGATCATCGGCAAACGGCTCGCGGACGCGAACGGCAACCCGTACCAGCTCTACTACCTGTTCCCCTTCACGCAGGAGGAGAAGACCCTCTCGCTGGTCAAGGGGACGCTGGCGACGGCCGGTGTCTTCGTCGTCGTCCTGCTCGGGGCGATCGCCTGGCTGGTGGTGCGGCAGGTGGTCACCCCGGTGCGGATGGCCGCCGGCATCTCGGAGCGGCTGGCCGCGGGCCGGCTCCAGGAGCGGATGAAGGTCAGCGGAGAGGACGACATCGCCCGACTGGGCGAGGCCTTCAACAAAATGGCGCGCAATCTGCAGCTGAAGATCGGGCAGCTGGAAGAGCTGTCGCGGATGCAGCGCCGCTTCGTCTCGGACGTCTCGCACGAGCTGCGTACGCCCCTGACCACGGTCCGGATGGCGGCGGACGTCATCCACGAGGCGCGGGACGAGTTCGATCCGGTGACCAAGCGCTCGGCCGAGCTGCTGCTGGGGCAGCTGGACAGGTTCGAGTCGCTGCTCGCGGAGCTGCTGGAGATCAGCCGCTTCGACGCGGGTGCGGCTGCGCTGGAGGCCGGGCCGATCGACCTGCGCGAGGTGGTGCACCGGGTGCTGGAGGGGGCCGAGCCGCTGGCGGACGCCAAGGGCAGCCGGCTGCGTGTGCAGGGCGACGATCGTGCGGTGGTGGTGGAGGCCGACGTACGGAGGGTGGAGCGGATCCTGCGCAACCTCGTCGTCAACGCGATCGAGCACGGCGAGGGCCGGGAGGTCGTGGTCAAGCTGGCTCAGCGCAACGGTGCGGTGGCAGTGGCCGTACGGGACTACGGCGTCGGTCTGCGTCCCGGCGAGGCCCAGCGCGTCTTCAACCGCTTCTGGCGCGCGGACCCGGCCCGGGCGAGGACGACCGGCGGAACCGGCCTCGGACTGTCGATCGCGATCGAGGACGCCCGGCTGCACGGCGGCTGGTTGCAGGCATGGGGCGAGCACGGTGGCGGCTCGCAGTTCCGGCTGACGCTGCCGGCTGCGGCGGGAGAGGTGCTGCGCGGCTCGCCGTTGCCGCTGGAGCCCCCGGACGGCGGCCGACCCGACGGTCTCGGTGATTCGGCGGTGGCGGAGGCAGACGCCTCGGGTCCCGCGGGTTCCTCGGATCCCACGGGCACCGGCTCGGACGCCGTTGATCCGGAACGCACAACCGGCGCCACCGCATCGGAACGCACAACGGAAGGCGCCGCACCGGAACGCACCGCACCGGAGACCACTGCACCGGATCGCACCGCACCGGAGACCGCCGCGGCGGGTGCCTCGCCGGCGCGGCGCGGTGCGGTCGGTGAGGAGAGTCAACCGCCACCGGGCGAGGGCGGGTTGCCGGTGCGCGCCTCCGGTGCGACCCGGGCCGACCGTGCCGAGGAGGCCGACAGTGAAGAGTGAACGACGCGTGGCAGGTTCGCTGTTCGTGGTCGTGGCGCTGCTGCTCAGCGGATGTGCGTCGATGCCTTCCGGCGGGGATCTCAAAGAGGTCGACTCGCCGCAGAGGGCGGAGGCGGAGTCGCAGGTGCGGGTGTTCGGGGTGAGCCCCCGCAAGGGTGAGCAACCCCGGCACATCGTCCGGGGGTTCCTGGAGGCGACCACCAGCGACGAGGCGAACTTCGACACCGCGCGCAAGTACCTCGCTCCGCAGGCCGCCGAGAGCTGGCGGCCTTTCGACCGGACCATGGTCGTCAACGGCGGGCCCGACGTGACACCCGATGGTGTGAGGGCCGACGCCGACGGGCTCGGATTCAGCGTCGAGGTGACCGGGGTCCAGGTCGCCGAGGTCGACGAGAAGAACTCGTACACCTCGCGCGAGGGCGCCTACCTGGAGCGCTTCCACCTGAAGAAGGTCAACGGCGAATGGCGCATCGACAAGCTCCCGCACGGACTGGTCGTCGGAGAGCCGGACTTCGAGCGCATCTACCGTTCCGTCAACACCTACTTCTACGCCTCTCTCGGCGAGGACGCCGAGTCCGTGCGGTCCGGGCGGAACGTGCTGGTGGCCGATCCCGTCTATCTGCGGCGACGGATAGACCCTCTGACGGAGACGGTGTCCGCGCTGCTGAAGGGGCCCTCCAACTGGCTGCGACCGGTGGTGAACTCGGCCTTTCCCGACGGGGTGCGCATCGCGCAGGGCAAGCGTCCCGCTCTGGACGACTCCGGCGGCCTGCAAGTCACCCTCGCGCCCGGTGGCAAAGGCGGCAGCGTGGAGGTCGATCGTCAGACCTGCCGGCGGATGGCCGCCCAACTGCTGCACACCGCCGACCAGCAGTCCTCGGCCACCATCCAGCAGGTGGAACTGAAGGACGGGCGCGGGGAGTTGTGCGGCACGGACCGCACCGCTGCCGCTGATTTCGCGCCGGGACTGCTGAACGGCCCGGCGGCGCGGCAGTACTACCTGGACGGCAGCAGCCGACTGATCGCCATAGACGAGGAGAACAAGCCGGGCGCCACCGTCGACGGCCCGTTCGGTGCGGGGCACATGGCGACGGGCTCGGTCGCGGTCAGCCGGGACGAAAGTCTGGGGGCCGGTGTGGTCGCGGACGGCGGCGAGTTGTACGTCGCCTCCCTCTCGGGTGGCGGTGAGTTCGACGATCCGGCTCTGACGAGCCGCGGAGGAACCAACAGCACCCGTCTGTCCGCACCCAGTTGGGACGGCCTCGGTGATCTGTGGGTCGCCGACCGGGACGAGCGCAGGCCGCGTCTGCTGCGGCTTCGGGACGGCCGGGGCGAGCCACAGACGGTGCCGGTGGCAGGGCTCGGCACCGACCGGATAGAGGCGATACGGATGTCGGCGGACGGCACCCGTATCGCACTGCTGGTGGACGACGGCGAGTCGACCACCCTGCAGCTGGGCCGAGTTGAGCGGACGACGGCGGACGACGGCGAGGCGCTCGTCCGGGTCCGTGCGCTGCGGCCTGCCGCGCCCCAACTCGAAAGAGTGACAGCGGTCTCCTGGGCGGGGGCCAGCCGACTGGTGCTCGTGGGCAAGGAGCCGGGAGGCGTGCAGCAGCTGCGAGTGGTGTCCACGGACGGGTCGGCGGGGGTTCCGCCCACTCTGCCGGGGGTCAACAACGTGCGGGGCATAGCCGCTTCGGAGAACGAGGAGCGCCCGTTGCTCGCGGACTCCGAGGAGGGCATAGTGCGGCTGCCGCGTCGTGACGGCAGCTGGCAGGAGGTCACCAAAGAGGGATCCGCACCGATCTACCCGGGCTGACCTCCCCGAGCCGCCTCTCTCCGGACGGCCCTGCGCGGGCCGGTTCTGCGCGGGCCGGTTCTGCGCGGGCCGGTTCTGCGCCGAGCCTGCGCGTCGGGGCCGGACCTCGGGTCGTGAGCGACGGGGCCCGCCCGGACCGGGCCCCGCTGTGCGGCGCGACGTCGCGTGGCGGCCCGTACGTCTGGACCGGCGTACGGCGGGTGGGCGAGGGATGGGGGCGTCATGGCGTGGTGGGAGCACTTGGTCGACCTGGTGCTGCCGGTCGACTGCGCGGGCTGCGGTGCGCCGAGACAGGCGTGGTGCGCCGACTGCGCAAGGGAGTTGACCGATGCGGGGGTGCTCGGCCGGGTGCGGCCGAGTCCGTGCCCGCCGGGGCTGCCCGCCGTGTACGCCTGCGCGGAGTACGCGGACGCGGTGCGGGCGGCGCTGTTGGCGCACAAGGAGCGGGGAGTGCTGCGTCTGGCCGGGCCGCTGGGCGAAGCACTGGCGGGTGCGGTGCGGGTGGCACTGAGGGCCGAGCGACTCGGAACGGGCGCCTCTGCGGAGCCGCCGCATCGAGAGATCGACAGGGCCCCCCGGGGCCCGGCGCGCGGGGCTGCCGGGCGCGAGAACGGCGTGCGCGGGGCAGCCGCGGGCTCGGGCGAGAGGACGGTCCTGCTGGTGCCGGTGCCGTCCTCCCGACGCTCGGTGGCCGCGCGCGGCCACCATCCGACGCTGCGGCTGGCCCGGGCGGCGGCGGCCCGACTGCGCGCCGAAAACACGGACACAGAGCTGCTCCCGGCGCTCGGCCTGGCGCGACGGACGACCGATCAGGCAGGGCTGACCGCCGAACAGCGGGCCGCGAACGTACGGGGCGCCTTCGCCGTACGTGCGGGAGCGGAGTCCCTGCTGCGGGGCCGGCGGGTGGTGCTGGGGGACGACCTGTTGACCACCGGGGCCTCACTGGCGGAGGCCGCACGTGCGGTGCGGGCGGCGGGCGGCACGGTCGTGGGAGCCGCGGTGGTGGCGGCCCCCAGGGGGTCGCGAGCGGGCACCTGAGCGGTGTGCCGGTGGGCGACCGGCCCGCCGCCGTACGCGCTCGGCCCCCGGGTCTCCCGTTTGACACCGGGTGCCTATGTGCGCGGCTCCGGAACTGCCGGGAGCGCCGTGTCGTTGCAGGTGGTGAGGAGAAGGGGAGGTGATGACTGCTGAGGTACGCACCGGTAGGGGGTGCCGACCTTCCCCCGAGAGGGGTATTTTCGGAGGTGAGGAAGCAGTATTTGTTCCACCGAGCGGAACATGCGCGGTTCGTCGCGTTTCCCCGACTCTGCTAGCCGTCTCTCGACCAGAGGGAATGGCGATCTTCCCAGTGGGGGAGAAGGAGGTGGAAGTCGCAACCCGACGTAACGCCGGAGAGCGGCCGGTAGCCCCGGCGCTGTTCGGCACCAGTGCACAAAGGATGCACTCCGCATCGTCGCGGAGTCGTCCGGGAACGGAGTTCTGCGTGGACATCGTCGTCAAGGGCCGTAAGACAGAGGTTCCGGAGCGGTTCCGCAAGCACGTGGCCGAGAAGCTCAAGCTGGAGAAGATCCAGAAGTTCGACGCCAAGGTGATCCGTCTGGACGTCGAGGTGTCCAAGGAGCACAACCCGCGTCAGGCGGAGCGTTCCGACCGGGTGGAGATCACCCTCCGCCACCGGGGACCCGTAATCCGTGCCGAGGCAGCCGCGGCCGACGCGTACGCGGCGCTGGACCTCGCAGCGGAGAAGCTGGAGTCCCGCCTGCGCAGGCGTCACGACAAGCGCACCTCGCGCCGTGGCAACGGACGCATCCCGGCCAGCGACGTCGCCGCCATGGTCCCCGACGCCGCCACTCTGAACGGCAACGGAGAGCTTGGAGCGCCGTCGACGGACGAGCCGGCCACCGAGACCGTCGTGACCAGGGCAGGCCCCTTGGAGGTCCAGGGCGAGGGCCCCATCATCGTCCGCGAGAAGACGCACAAGGCAGCACCGATGACGCTTGACCAGGCCCTCTACGAGATGGAGCTGGTCGGGCACGACTTCTACCTGTTCGTCGATTCCGACAACAAGCAGCCCAGCGTGGTCTATCGCAGGCACGCGTACGACTACGGCGTCATCCACCTCGACCCGGACCCCTTCGTCGAGGAGCCGCCCCACGGCGCCGGTGGTGCCCTCGGTGGCTGAGTGGGTCTGACTCGTATCCCGGCCCGGCAGCACTGCCGGGCCGGGGCGGTGCCCGTGCGCACCCGTGTGTACCCCGCACGCGCTCGGCACGCTTCGGTGCGCCGTACAAGGCCCCCGTTGTCGCGTCAACTGCCTGCCGCCACGCCTATACCATGGGCATTACTGTCCAACCGGCCTCCTGCTCAGCCTGGTTGGCGATGACTGCGTTGGACACGGCATGGCTTTGCAGGGGGAGGACGAATGACGGACAGCTTCGGGCCGATGATGCCCGACGCCTACCGGAACCGCGGGCCCGAGCGAGCCGTGCTCCGAACCGACATGCCGCAGCCCGAGCCGATCCGGGTGCTGGTGGTCGACGACCACGAGCTCTTCCGCCGCGGCCTGGAGATCGTCCTCGCGCAGGAGGAGGACATCGAGGTCATCGGTGAGGCGGGTGACGGAGCCGAAGCCGTTCACAAGGCCGCCGACCTCCTCCCGGACATCGTGCTGCTGGACGTGCGGATGCCTCGGCGAGGCGGCATCGAGGCCTGCACGGCGATCAAAGAGGTCGCACCGAGCGCCAAGATCATCATGCTGACCATCAGCGACGAGGAAGCCGACCTCTACGAGGCGATCAAGGCCGGGGCGACCGGCTATCTGCTGAAGGAGATCTCCACCGACGAGGTTTCCGCGGCGATTCGGGCGGTGGCGGACGGGCAGTCGCAGATCAGCCCCTCCATGGCGGCGAAGCTGCTGACCGAGTTCAAGTCCATGATCCAGCGCACCGACGAGAGCAAGCTGGTGCCCGCCCCGAAGCTGACCGATCGGGAGCTGGAGGTGCTGAAGCTCGTGGCCACCGGAATGAACAACCGCGAC
This sequence comes from Streptomyces tardus, assembly GCF_018101125.2. Taxonomy (GTDB): domain Bacteria; phylum Actinomycetota; class Actinomycetes; order Streptomycetales; family Streptomycetaceae; genus Streptomyces; species Streptomyces tardus. Next base: position 3,227,274 of record NZ_JAELVF020000001.1, read on the forward strand.
ATCGCCAAAGAGCTCTTCATCAGCGAGAACACGGTCAAGAACCATGTGCGCAACATCCTGGAGAAACTCCAGCTGCACTCCCGCATGGAAGCTGTTGTCTACGCGATGCGCGAGAAGATCCTGGAGATCCGCTAGAGCTCTCCAGGGCCACGGCAGGTGCACCCCGGGTTCGGTGGTGCCGAGCGACGAGACGGCAGGCGTTGGGCGCTCGCGCAGGTCGGCCCGTCGTGCCGACGACCCGATTCCGCCCGAGTCCGGCGCAGTTCATGGGTGCTGGGTGCTGGGTGCTGGGTGTGCTGGTTCACGGTCGCCGCAGCCCCGGGCGGGGCCCGATGAGCCGCCTCAGTGGTCGCCGGCCCTGAGCACTGCCCGCAGCTCCCGGGACAGTTCGGGATCGTCGCAGCGCTCGATCCGCACCTCCGTGCAGCCCACCCAACTCGCCGCCTCCGCCAGGGCCTTCGCCATCGGGCGCACAGCGCTGCGGTCGGCCATGGAGACCTGCCGCGCCACCAGGGCGGTGCCTTCGCGGGCGGGGTCGACCCGGCCCGCCAGCCGGCCTCCGGCGAGCAGCGGCATCGCGAAGTACCCGTGCACCCGGCGGGGTCTGGGGACGTACGCCTCAAGGCGGTGAGTGAAGCCGAAGATGCGCTCGGTACGCGGTCTGTCCCAGATCAGGGAGTCGAACGGCGACAGCAGCGTCGTACGGTGACGGCCTCTCGCAGACGCCTCCAACGCGCCGGGATCGGCCCACGCAGCCTTCTCCCAGCCCTCGACGGTGACGGGAACCAGCCCCGTGTCGGGCAGAACGGACTCCACCTGGGCCGCTTTGAGCCGGTGGTAGTCCGCCAGGTCCGCGCGGGTGGCGACGCCCATCGCGGCGCCGGCCTGGGCGACCAACTGCCGCAGGCACTCGGCGTCTGCCAGCTCGTCGTGGCGCAGCCCGACCGGCACGGCCCGCTCGACGAGGTCGTAGACCCGCTTCCAGCCGCGCCGCTCCACACAGACGACCTCGCCGCGGTCGAGCAGCAGCTCGACCGCGATCTTGGTCTCCGACCAGTCCCACCACTCCCCGCCGTTCTTCGCGCCGCCCAACTCGGAGGCGGTGCAGGGCCCTTCGCCCCGGAGGTGGTCGAGCACCCGCGCGCAGACGGCGTCCGCGTCCGGCAGTGTGTGCCAGCGCCGCCCGGCCGCCCGCCGCTCCCGTCTCCGGAAGGCAAAGAGCGGCCACTCCTCGATCGGCAGGATGCATGCAGCGTGCGACCAGTACTCGAAGGAGGTCGTGCCGGACCAGTACGCGGCTTCCACGGTGGATCTGGGGACCGAGCCCAGCCGCGCGTACGGCACCAGCTCGTGCGAGCGCGCGAGCACCGAGATCGTGTCCAACTGCACCGCTCCCAGAGCGCGCAGCACGCCGCGGACACCGGCCGCGCGGTCGGGGGCGCCGAGCAGCCCCTGAGCCCGCAGGGCGATGCGACGAGCCTCGTCGGCGGAGAGATTCAGCGCCGGAGTAGTCATGCGGCCAGCCTAGGTCGTACCACTGACAGGCCGGTCGCCGCTGCGGCCGTACCGCCGGTCGGGGCCGCGCGGAAACGGCAACGTACGGCGGCAGGTACCAACACGGCAGTGCGACACGGGAGTACGGCAACCGCACCGCTCGGGGCGACGCACCGTACGAGGCGCACCGGCGGGGGCGCCGGTGTGCGTACGGGCGGCGGCCCCCGGCCCCGGCAGTACCGGCCCCCAAAACCCGTTACCCGGCGGCTGTTGCCGGACTCGGCGGCGTACGACCCGCGCAGGGAACGGTGTTCGGAGCGGAGACGCCCGAGCCCGCCGCGCCACGGGGCGTGAAGGGGGCGCCCTCCCGGCCGGCCGGGAGGGCGCCGACCTCGGCGAGGCCGGGCTCAGCCGCCGGGCCGGTACGGCGTGCGGGCCGATATGCCGAAGTCCTGCGGGAGCAGCGCGCCCACCCACACGTCCCTGCGGACACCGGCGTTGACCATCCGTGCGCGCTGTGTCCCCTCCATCACGAAACCGACGCTCCGTGCGACCGCCCGCGAAGCCTCGTTGCCCACTTCGGCGAGCCACTCGAGGCGCTCGACGCCCAGTTCGCGGAACGACCACCGCGCGACGGCCCGTGCGGCCTCCGCGGTGTACCCGTGTCCGCGCTGCCGCGGGTCGGTCCAGAAGCCGAGCTCGGCGCGGCACTCGGGCGCGCCGAGCCGGGTGAGACCGACCAGCCCCATCGAGCCGACGAACGTCCCGTCCGCGGTGAACACCCCGAAGTTGTAGAGAGTGTCCCCGCTCCACCCCGCCGGGCTGATGACTCCGACGAACTCCTCCGCGTGCTTGAACTGGTACGGGTTGGGTACGGTCGTCCAGCGCAGGATGTCCGCGTCCTGGCAGGCCCGGTGAACGGCCTCGGCGTCCCGCGGTTCGAGAGGACGCAGTACGAGCCGCTCCGTGGTGAGCGTCGGTGGTTGCATGTCCTTATTATCCAACACCGGCGCCGGCACCATCCGGGTCTCCAGCACGTTGGGGGTACAGGGGCAGACGCCCCTCGCATACGATGGCCGGTGCGGTACGCCCTCGACAGGCCGTGGGAGCCCCGCACCGTACGGAATGCGTACGTACCGACCGCGCCAGGCCCGACCGGCAAGGAGACCAACCCCCGTGTCCGTCTTCAACAAGCTCATGCGTGCAGGCGAAGGCAAGATCCTGCGCAAGCTGCACCGCATCGCGGACCAGGTCAGTTCCATCGAAGAGGACTTCATCGACCTCTCCGACGCCGAGTTGCGTGCTCTGACCGACGAGTACAAGGAGCGGCACGAGGGCGGCGAGAGCCTGGACGACCTGCTCCCCGAGGCGTTCGCGACAGTCCGCGAGGCCGCCAAGCGCGTGCTCGGCCAGCGCCACTACGACGTCCAGATGATGGGCGGCGCCGCGCTGCACATGGGATATGTGGCCGAGATGAAGACCGGTGAGGGCAAGACTCTCGTCGGCACCCTGCCCGCGTACCTGAACGGCCTGTCCGGCAAGGGAGTTCACCTGATCACGGTGAACGACTACCTGGCTCAGCGCGACTCCGAGATGATGGGCCGGGTCCACAAGTTCCTCGGCCTGTCCGTCGGTTGCATCGTCGCGAACATGAAGCCGGCCCAGCGCCGCGAGCAGTACGCCTGCGACATCACCTACGGCACCAACAACGAGTTCGGCTTCGACTACCTGCGCGACAACATGGCGTGGTCGCAGGAGGAGCTCGTCCAGCGCGGCCACAACTTCGCGATCGTCGACGAGGTCGACTCCATCCTGGTCGACGAGGCCCGTACCCCGCTGATCATCTCCGGCCCCGCCGACTCCGCCACCAAGTGGTACGGCGACTTCGCCAAGCTGGTGAAGCGGCTGGAGAAGGGCGAGGCGGCCGACGTCCGCACCCAGAAGCCGGAGACCGGCGACTACGACGTCGACGAGAAGAAGCGCACCGTCGGCATCCACGAGTCCGGTGTCACCAAGGTCGAGGACTGGCTGGGCATCGACAACCTCTACGAGTCGGTCAACACCCCGCTCGTCGGTTATCTGAACAACGCCATCAAGGCCAAGGAGCTCTACAAGAACGACAAGGACTACGTCGTCATCGACGGCGAGGTCATGATCGTCGACGAGCACACCGGCCGCATCCTCGCCGGCCGCCGCTACAACGAGGGCATGCACCAGGCGATCGAGGCGAAGGAAGGGGTGGACATCAAGGACGAGAACCAGACGCTCGCCACCATCACCCTGCAGAACTTCTTCCGCCTCTACGACACCCTCTCGGGCATGACCGGTACGGCCATGACCGAGGCGGCGGAGTTCCACCAGATCTACAAGCTCGGCGTCGTGCCGATCCCCACCAACCGCCCGATGGTCCGCGCGGACCAGGCGGACCTGATCTACCGCACTGAGGTCGCCAAGTTCGAGGCCGTGGTGGACGACATCGAGGAGAAGCACGCCAAGGGGCAGCCGATCCTCGTCGGCACGACCTCGGTGGAGAAGTCGGAGTACCTCTCCAAGCAGCTGACCAAGCGCGGTGTCAAGCACGAGGTCCTCAACGCGAAGAACCACGAGCGCGAGGCGGCGATCGTCGCCGACGCCGGCCGCAAGGGCGCCGTCACCGTGGCCACCAACATGGCCGGCCGCGGTACGGACATCAAGCTCGGCGGCAGTCCCGAGGTGATCGCGGAGGACGAGCTGCGGGCCAAGGGCCTCGACCCGTCCGAGCACATCGAGGAGTGGAAGGACGCGCTCCCGGCCGCCCTGACGAAGGCCGAGAAGGCGGTCGAGGCGGAGTTCGACGAGGTGACGAAGGCCGGCGGCCTCTACGTCCTCGGCACGGAGCGGCACGAGTCGCGGCGTATCGACAACCAGCTGCGCGGTCGTTCCGGCCGTCAGGGAGACCCGGGCGAGTCCCGTTTCTACCTCTCGCTGGGCGACGACCTGATGCGTCTGTTCAAGGCCCAGATGGTCGAGCGCGTGATGTCGATGGCCAACGTTCCCGACGATGTGCCGATCGAGAACAAGATGGTCACCCGCGCCATCGCCTCTGCGCAGTCCCAGGTCGAGCAGCAGAACTTCGAGATCCGCAAGAACGTCCTGAAGTACGACGAGGTGCTGAACCGGCAGCGCGAGGTCATCTACGGCGAGCGCCGCCGCGTCCTGGAGGGCGAGGACCTCAAGGAGCAGATCCAGCACTTCATGGAGGACACCATCGAGGCCTATGTGCGGGCCGAGACGGTGGAGGGTTTCGCCGAGGAGTGGGACCTGGACCGCCTGTGGGGCGCCTTCAAGCAGCTCTACCCGGTCGGCATCACCGTGGAGGACCTCGAGGACGAGGCCGGCGACCGCGAGGGTCTGACCGCCGACTTCATCGTCGAGTCGGTCTGCGAGGACGTCGAGAAGCAGTACGAGGCTCGGGAGAGCGAGCTCGGCGCCGAGGTCATGCGCGAGTTCGAGCGTCGCGTGGTGCTCTCGGTGCTGGACCGCAAGTGGCGTGAGCACCTCTACGAGATGGACTACCTCCAGGAGGGCATCGGCCTGCGCGCGATGGCCCAGAAGGACCCGCTGGTCGAGTACCAGCGCGAGGGCTTCGACATGTTCCAGGCGATGATGGACGGCATCAAGGAGGAGTCCGTCGGCTATCTGTTCAACCTGGAGGTCCAGGTGGAGCAGCAGGTCGAGGAGGTTCCGGTGAAGCAGAAGGAGCGCGAGGAGTCCGGCCACTCGTTGGAGAAGGAGCCCGAGGACGCGGTGCCCGCCGGTGCCCGTCCCGCCATCAGGGCCAAGGGCCTCGACGCCCCGCAGCGGCCGGACCGGCTGCACTTCTCCGCCCCCACCGTGGACGGCGAAGGCGGCGTGGTGGAGGGCGACTTCACCAACGAGGAGGCGCCGAAGGCGGCCACGACCTCCTCCGACGGCCAGACCCGGGCCGAGCGCCGCAAGGCGCAGAAGGGCGGCAAGCGCCGCAAGAAGTGACGCGAGTCGTCTCCGACCGGGGCCGGGAGTCCACACCGTGTGGACTCCCGGCCCCGGTCTGTGTGTGGTGACCGTTTCCCCGTGTCTGCTGTGCGCCCGTCTCCGCTGCGTGGCGGTGCCCGCCGTGTGGCGCCGCCGCCCCAGCGAGGCCGCAGCGGCGCTGTGGCCGGCTGCGGGGCCTGGGCGGGCTGGGCGGACGGTCAGCCCGCGCGTTGGGGTTCCAGGCCGAGCTCCACGGCGCAGCAGCGCCAGCGCCCGTCGTCGCCGCGCTCCAGTCGGAAGGCGAGCGCCTGCGAGCGTTCGCCGGCGGACACCCGGGCGTACGCCTCGATCACGCCGTGACTCGGCGTCGTGCCGCGCACCTGCTCCAGCACCGGCGTCGGAGTGGTCGGCCCGCAGGCGCGGATGTCCCTGAGCGGTGTCAGCGGAGCGAGCCCGACCAGCTGGTCGTACGCGGCTCCGCTGGTGTGCCCGAGCAGGCTGTGCACGGGTGCGAGCCCGCTGAGGACGACGAGCAGACGCTGCGCGAACCAGTGGTGCGGAGTGCGGTTGTCGCGGAGCCGCTGGGCGGCGAGAACCGCGGAACGGGCGGGCCTGCGGGAGTCCCTGCGGCCGGCGGGTCGAGTGGTGCGCGTGGTGCGGGGTGCGGTGGTGGTTGCGGTCCGGAACTGGTCAGGTGCCATGGAAACCCCGTGCTCGAGAGATCGACCGTCGCTACCGGGCAGTAGCTTCGGTACTGGTTGTAGCGACATCGGCACCCCTTCCGCAATGCGTTGATCTTGCTCCACCGGAGTTCCACCGTATGGGTGGTGACCCTTTCCGCCTTGTCGTCGTACGCTGTTGACCTGCGATTTTCCCTTTCCGTTAGCGGCTATAAGAGTTCAGAGCTGTCCGCTCACAGGCCGTATCCTGGCCTTCAGCGTGCTCAGGCCTCACACGAAAGCAGCATTTATGCGTGTCTACGTACCGCTCACCTTCCGCGATCTCGAGGCGGCGCACGCCGCGCGAGAGCTGGCCCCCGCCCCGCTCGTCGCCTACGCCGTGACGCCCGCTCTGCGCGAGTGGTGCGGAACGGAGGACCAGGAGGAGCTGGAGTACACCGCGCTCGGCCGCGCCGCCCGTGCCTCGCTGCGCCTGTTGGCTGCGTTGACCGAGCCCGAACGCGGGGACCCGCGGCGCGTGGTGGCGGCAGCGGACGTCTCCGACGAGCTCGTGGAGGCCGAGGTGGCGCAGCCGCTCGACCCCGAGGGCCTCGGCGAGGTGCGGCTGAGCCGGGCGGTGCCGCTGAAGCGGGTCGCGGCGCTGCACATCGACGACTCCGACGCCGCCGGGGACCTCGCCGAAGCCTGTGGGGCGCAACCGGCGGCGGACCGCGGCGAGGCGCAGGCGCTGTCGATCGTCGAGGACGCGGTGGAGCACGAACTGCTCTGGTACGGCGTACAGGAGCTCGACCAACTCGTCCGGCCCTGACGCCAACGCCCTGACGCCAACGCCCAGCGCCAACGCCCAGCGCCGACGCCCAGCGCCGACGCCCAGCGCCAACCCCCGGCCCTGTTCCCCGGCTCGGCCGGCGGTCCGCCTTCTCCCTCCTCGCTGCCGCTCCCCGCACCCCGCCGCCCGGTGCGGCGGGGCCTCTCGCGGGACCCGGTGTCGGGATGTCAGTGGCAGCCCGTACCTTCGTGAGCATGGATTCCAGCCCGCCGTCCACGCAGCCTGTCCCCGAGTCGCTCCTGCCGTCGGAGCCCGGCGCCCCCGGTCGGGGGACCCATATCGTCTGGGACTGGAACGGCACGCTGCTGCACGACATCCACACCGTCATCGAGGCGACCAACGCGGCCTTCACTGAGCTGGACATGCCCACCATCACCCTCGACCGGTACCGCGACCTGTACTGCGTCCCGGTTCCGCGCTTCTACGAGCGGCTGACAGGGCGTCTGCCCAGCGAGGAGGAGTTCGCGGTCCTGGACAGCACCTTCCACCGCCACTATTTCGCCCGGGTCGCCGACGCGGGCCTCGCCGAAGGCGCTGCGGAGCTGCTCGCCTCGCGGCGCTCCGCCGGGTTCACCCAGTCCCTGTGCTCGCTCGCCCCGCACGAGCATCTGGTGCCGCTCGTCCACGGCCACCGCATCCACCAGCACTTCGTACGGATCGACGGCAGCGACCCGAGCGGCCCGAGTGCGGGGAAAGCCGAGCAGATGGCCCGCCACGTCCGGGAGTTGCTCGTGGAGGTGCAGGGGCTGACGCCCGAGCGCACCGTGGTGATCGGTGACGCCCTCGACGACGCGAAGGCCGCTGCGCACGTGGGGGCGCACGCGGTTCTCTACACCGGTGGCTCGCACAGCAGACGCAGCCTTCGGGAGGCGGGTGTGCCGGTGGTCGATTCGCTCGCCGAGGCTGTCGAGACCGCCGAGCGGATAGCCGGCTGACGGTCGTGCCGGGCTCGCGGGCCGGCCGGGTGACCGCCTGTCCACCCGGCGACCACCTGCCCGGCCGTGTCCCGCCGGCCTGTTTCGAAGCGACGTTGACACTCAGCGGAACCTCTACTGATTTCCGCTGTGCAGAACGTCAAACTTCCCCATCCGGTTTTGTACACATGTGGCTCATGACGGAAGCACGGGTATGAGCGATAGCCTGACCTCCGTGATCAGCGCTATATCCGCAAGAGTTGCGGACCGGGCGAGCGACGGTGCCGTCGCCCCGGCCGACCCGAGGTGCACCCGCACCCGGGCAGCCGCTGACTTTGCCGACCGGCGTACCGTCGTGCGGGAGCGGCAGTTCCCGAAGAACAACTCTCGAACGACGTTGTGCCTCCACCCATCTGACGTCACGCAACGGCGCGCGACAGGAGCCAGAGGACATGCAGACCAAGCTGGACGAAGCCAAGGCCGATCTGCTCGTACGAGCAGCGCAGATCGCTGACAGCAGCCCGAGCGGGAGCTTCCCGGGCCAGAGCCTCGCAGGTGATGCTCTGCTCCCGTACCTCCAGCGGTTCTACCGGCACACGGCTCCGGAGGACCTTGCCGACCGCGACCCGGTCGATGTCCTGGGCGCCGCGCTGTCCCACTTCCGGCTGGGCCAGGAGCGACCGCAGGGCACCGCGAACGTCCGGGTGTACACCCCGACGGTCGACGAGAACGGCTGGACCTGCACCCACACCGTGGTCGAGGTCGTCACTGACGACATGCCCTTCCTGGTCGACTCGGTGACCAACGAGCTGAGCCGCCAGGGGCGCGGTATCCACCTGGTGATCCATCCGCAGGTGGTGGTGCGGCGCGACGTGGCCGGCAAGCTGCTGGAGGTCCTCGACACATCGCGGGACCCGCGGGTGCTGCCCGGGCAGCCGGGCGGGGACGGCCTGTCGCAGGACGCGCTGGTCGAGTCCTGGATCCATGTGGAGATCGACCGGGAGACCGACAACGGCGATCTCCAGGAGATCACCACCGATCTGCGGCGCATCCTCTCGGACGTGCGCGAGGCCGTCGAGGACTGGCAGAAGATGCGGGGCACCGCGCTGCGCATCGCCGACGAGCTTCCCCGGGAGCCCACCGACGACCTCTCCGAGGACGAGGTCGGCGAGGCCCGGGAGCTGCTGCGCTGGCTGGCCGACGACCGTTTCACCTTCCTCGGGTACCGCGAGTACGCGCTCGAGGAGGTCAGCACCGACGAGGGCACCGACGATGTGCTCAAGCCCGTCCCCGGCACGGGGCTCGGAGTGCTGCGCGCCGACCCCAGCCACACCGGCGAGGACGACGGCCACCCCGTCTCGCCCTCGTTCAACCGCCTGAGCGCGGGGGCCAGGGCCAAGGCCCGCGAGCACCGCCTGCTGGTGCTGACCAAGGCCAACAGCCGGGCGACCGTGCACCGTTCCTCCTACCTCGACTACGTGGGCGTGAAGCGCTTCGACGCCGAGGGCAGGGTGATCGGCGAGCGCCGCTTCCTCGGCCTCTTCGCCGCCTCGGCCTTCGTGGAGAGCGTCCGCCAGATCCCGGTGATCCGCCGCAAGGTGGAGGGCGTGCTGACGGCGGCCGGCTTCTCGGCACACAGCCACGACGGCCGCGACCTGCTCCAGATCCTGGAGACCTACCCGCGCGACGAGCTGTTCCAGATCCCGGTCGAGGACCTGCGTTCGGTCGCCATCTCCGTCCTCTACCTCCAGGAGCGCCGCAAGCTGCGGCTCTTCCTGCGCCAGGACGAGTACGGCCGGTACTACTCCGCGCTGGTCTACCTCCCGCGCGACCGGTACACCACCGGTGTCCGGCTGCGGCTGATCGACATCCTGATGGAGGAGCTCGGCGGCACCAACGTCGACTTCACCGCGTGGAACACCGAATCGGTGCTCTCCCGGCTGCACTTCGTCATCCGGGTCGAGTCCGGCACCGAGCTCGACGAGCTCACCGAGGCGGACGTCGACCGCATCGAGGCCCGGCTGGTGGACGCCGCCAGGTCCTGGGCCGACGGATTCGTCGACGCGCTGCTTGCCGAATACGGCGAGGAGCGTGCCGCCGAGCTGGCGCACCGCTACGGCGGCACCGCCCTGCCCGAGGGGTACAAGGCCGACTTTCCTCCCCGCGCCGCCGTCGCCGACCTCCAGCACGTCGACGAGCTGCGCGAGGAGGGCGAGGACGGCCGGCGCGGCGACTTCGCGCTGAGCCTCTACGAGCCGGTCGGCGCCGCCCCGGGCGAGCGCCGTTTCAAGATCTACCGGACGGGCGAGCCGGTCTCGCTCTCCGCCGTGCTGCCGATCCTCCAGTCGATGGGCGTGGAGGTTGTCGACGAGCGGCCGTACGAGCTGCGCCCCGCGGACGGCACCCGTGCGTGGATCTACGACTTCGGGCTGCGGATGCCGCAGGAGCAGATCCAGGGGATGGGCGAGGACGCCCGGGCGCGCTTCCAGGACACCTTCGCGGCCGTCTGGCACGGCCACGCGGAGAACGACGGCATCAACGCACTGGTGCTGGCCGCCGGGCTGACCTGGCGCCAGGCGATGGTGCTCCGGGCCTATGCGCGCTACCTGTGGCAGGCTGGCGCGAAGTTCGGCCAGACGACCATGGAGGAGACCCTCCGCCGGAACGTGCACACCACCCGGCTGCTGGTCTCGCTCTTCGAGGCGCGTCTGTCGCCGGACCGCCAGCACGCCGCCACCGAGCTGATCGACGGTCTGCTGGAGGAGCTGGAAGGCGCACTGGACCGGGTGGCCAACCTGGACGAGGACCGGATGCTGCGGTCCTTCCTCACAGTCATCCGCGCGACCCTGCGCACCAACTACTTCCAGCGCGGTGCCGACGGCGAGCCGCACGACTACGTCTCCATCAAGCTCGACCCGCAGGCCGTGCCCGATCTGCCGGCGCCGCGGCCCGCCTACGAGATCTGGGTGTACTCGCCGCGGGTCGAGGGCGTCCACCTGCGGTTCGGCAAGGTGGCCCGCGGAGGGCTGCGCTGGTCGGACCGGAAGGAGGACTTCCGTACCGAGATCCTCGGGCTGGTGAAGGCCCAGGAGGTCAAGAACACCGTCATCGTGCCGGTCGGAGCCAAGGGCGGTTTCGTCGGCAAGCGGCTGCCCGATCCCGCCAAGGACCGGGACGCCTGGCTGGCGGAGGGCATCGCCTGCTACCGGTCGTTCATCTCCGGCCTGCTGGACATCACCGACAACCTGGTGCAGGGCGAGGTCGTGCCGCCCGCGGACGTGGTGCGCCACGACGCCGAGGACACCTATCTCGTGGTCGCCGCCGACAAGGGCACCGCGAAGTTCTCCGACATCGCCAACGAGGTCGCCGCCTCCTACGGCTTCTGGCTCGGCGACGCCTTCGCTTCCGGCGGCTCGGCCGGCTACGACCACAAGGGCATGGGCATCACCGCCCGGGGCGCCTGGGAGTCGGTCAAGCGGCACTTCCGGGAGCTGGGCCACGACACCCAGACCGAGGACTTCACCGTCGCCGGCATCGGTGACATGTCCGGCGACGTGTTCGGCAACGGCATGCTGCTGAGCGAGCACATCCGGCTGGTCGCCGCCTTCGACCACCGGCACATCTTCCTCGACCCGGACCCCGACGCCGCGACCTCCTTCGCCGAGCGGCGCAGGGTGTTCGAGCTGCCGCGCTCCTCCTGGGAGGACTACGACACCGGACTGATCTCGCAGGGCGGCGGCGTCTATGCGCGCACCTCGAAGTCGATCCCGATCAGTCCGCAGGCGCGGGCGGCACTGGGTATCAGCCCCGGCATCGCCAAGATGACCCCGCCGGATCTGATGAAGGCCATCCTCCAGGCCCCGGTGGACCTGCTGTGGAACGGCGGTATCGGCACCTATGTGAAGGCCGGCGCCGAGAGCAACCAGGACGTCGGGGACAAGGCCAACGACGCGATCCGCGTCAACGGCGAGGACGTGTGCGCGCAGGTCATCGGTGAGGGCGGCAACCTGGGCCTGACGCAGCTCGGGCGTATCGAGTTCGCCAGGAGCGGCGGCCGGATCAACACCGACGCGATCGACAACAGCGCCGGTGTGGACACCTCCGACCACGAGGTGAACATCAAGATCCTGCTCAACTCCGTCGTTGCCGAGGGCGATCTGACGGTCAAGCAGCGCAACGCCCTGCTCGCGAAGATGACCGACGAGGTCGCCGAGCTGGTGCTCGCCTCCAACTACGCGCAGAACGTCGTCCTGGCCAACGCACTGGAGACGGCGCCCAGCCTGCTCCAGGCCCATCAGCGCTTCATGCTCAAGCTGGGCGAGTCCGGTCGGCTCAACCGCGAGTTGGAGCACCTGCCCACCGACCGGCAGATCGCCGAGCGGCTCGCCGCCGGCCAGGGAATGACCCAGCCCGAGCTGGCGGTGCTGCTGGCCTATGCCAAGATCACGCTCACCGAGGAGCTGGTCGACACGGAGCTGGCCGACGACCCGTATCTGCGGCGGCTGGCGCACGAGTACTTCCCGCGTCCGCTGCGGGAGCGCTTCGCGACCGAGATCGACCAGCACGCGCTCCACCGCCAGCTGGTGTTCACCGCGCTGGTCAACGACACCGTGAACGTGGGCGGTTCGACCTTCCTGCACCGACTGCGCGAGGAGTCGGGCGCCTCGATGGAGGAGATCGTCAGGGCGCACACCGCCGCCCGCGCGATCTTCGACATCAACGGGATCTGGGGCGAGGTCGGGGCTCTGGACAACGTCGTCGCGGCCGAGGTGCAGACCCGGATCAGGCTCCACTCGCGCCGGTTGGTCGAGCGGGCGACGCGGTGGCTGCTGGGGAACCGGCCGCAGCCGCTCCAGCTCAGCGAGACCGTCGACTTCTTCCAGCAGCGGGTGGAGTCGGTCTGGGAGGCGCTGCCGAAGCTCCTCAAGGGCGAGGACCACAGCTGGTACGGCAAGCTGCACGACGAGATGGAGTCCGCCGGGGTCCCGGCCGCGCTCGCCCAGAGGGTGGCCGGCTTCTCCTCGGTCTTCCCCGCGCTCGACGTGGTCGCGGTGGCGGAGCGCACCGGCAAGGACCTGCTGGACGTCGCGGAGGTCTACTACGATCTCGCCGACCGTCTGGGGATCAGCCAGCTGCAGGACCGCGTCAGTGAGTTGCCGCGGGCCGACCGCTGGCAGTCGATGGCTCGTGCGGCGATCCGCGAGGACCTGTACGCGGCCCACCAGTTGCTGACGGCCGATGTGCTGGCCGTGGGCGAGAGCGGCGCCAGTGCCGAGGAGCAGTTCGAGGCCTGGGAGCAGAAGAACGCCGCGGTCCTCGGCCGCGCGTTCGGCACCCTGGACGAGATCAAGGCGTCGGACACCTTCGATCTGGCAAATCTCTCGGTGGCGATGCGCACCATGCGCACCCTGCTGCGCAGCAACCGCTAGCAGCAGCCGCGGGCCGGAAGCGGGCGGCGGGTCTCCGGCGGGCAGCACCGCCGGAGGTCGCGTCGCCGGCTTCGGACCGTGGGAGCGGGGCGGCCCGGGAGCGTTTCCTCCCGGGCCGCCCCGCTCTGCTCACGTCCGGGCGCCCTGCGGGGGAGCGCCGGCCGCGGAGCCCGAGCCGGTGCGCGCGGGATGGATCACCGCCCGCGCCGCCTCCTCCCGCGGCAGCGGTGCGGGCCGGCGCAGCTCCGCCGGTACCACCGGGGCGAGCGCCGAGCCGTCGAGGAAGACCGAACGCACGACCCGCTCCGCGGCGAGCCCGTCGTCGTAGGGGCAGAACCGCGTCCGGAACGCGGCCCGCAGCGCGCGCGAGCCGGCCGAGCGCCAGGTGTTCCCGCGGAAGCATCCGACCAGCGACTCCAGATCGCCCGCGACCGGGCCCGGAGGGGCGGACAGCAGGTCGAAGTAGGTGCCGGCGGTGGCCCGGTAGGTCTCCCAGTCCGGGGCGTACAGCACGATCGGGCGGTCGAGCACCGCGTAGTCGAACATGATCGGCGAATAGTCGGTCACCAACACGTCGGCGGCCAGGCAGAGTTCGGCGCGCGGGCGGGGGGAACGGGCGTCGAGGACGACATAGCCGGGCCCCAGCGCGCTCGCCAGCCGTGAGAGTTCCAGCTCCGAGCCCCCGCCGTGCGGGTAGTCGCGGCGGACCGGGGCGTACAGCACCGCGACCGCGCCCGCCGGGACTCCGAGCTGCGCGCGGATGCGGGCGACCTCTTCCGCGGTGGCGCGGTGGAAGACGTCGTTGCGCGGCGAACCGTACTCCAGGGCCGTGTAGTTGCCCGGGTATGCGCGCTCCCGCGCGAGAGTGGCGTGGCGGCCGGCCGAGAGGCTGTAGTCCCAGTCGTCGACCCGCTCCAGCAGTCGGGTGAGGTCGGCGGCGCCGTCCTCGCGGTGCTCGCCCCGGTCCAGCCCCGCCAGCGCGAGCGGGGTGCCGGTGTGGGTCTGCACCAGCACCTGGCCCGGACGCTTGTGCCGGCGGGGGCCGAAGTCGCCGTCGCTCAGCAGGTACTTGGCGCGGGCCAGCGCCGTCCAGTGGGCTGCCGAGCCCGGGCGCACCCGGCTGACGCCCTCGGGCAGCGAAGGCGCCGCCTCGTCGCCGGCGACCCAGAGCGTACGCAGCCCCGGGACCAACACCCTTGCCCGCTCCTCCAGCGCACCGAGGTCGCCGCCGTACTCCTGGCGTCCCTGGGAGGGGGTGGGCAGGAAGACCGCGAGTGCGGGATCCGGACGGCGTCGTGACTGGAGCGAGTGGTACAGCCGCAGCACGGCGCCGCGCACCGAACCGGCGGTGCCGCGCAGCCGGCTGCCCCACCCCCTGGCCGACCAGAGCAGCCGGAAGGTTCGGCGGGCACCGAGCCGCACCAGGAGCTGCGTGAGGTCGGTCCGACCCGCGGCGCTCTGGTGGCGCAGGCACTGCTTGCTGCTGCGCCGGAAGAACTCCGTGCGTCCGGACCTGGGCAGCCGGCCGGGCGTGAGGAAGAGCCCGGCCAGATGGTCGGTCATCCGCCGGTAGAGAGCGGACTTCCAGCGCGCCAGGTCGGGGCGTTCGTCGAGGAGGGCGAAGACCCGGTCGTACTGGCCGAAGATGTCGAAGTGGCGCCGGGGGGAGGAGCCGAGCACGCCGCCCTGCCTGCGCAGCCGGTGCCGGACGCACACCCGGTCCAGCACGGCGACCGCCTCCGCGGTCAGCAGGGTGTGCCAGGTCCAGGGGATGCCCTCGTACGCGCCCGGCGGGAACCGCACGCCCTGCTCGACGAGGAACTCCCTGCGGTACGCCTTGTTCCACGCCAACGGGGCGACCCGCAGCAGCGCGGGCCGGTCGCGGAGCCGGACCACCTGAGGCTCCTGCTCCGTCAGCGGGCCCAGCGGCGGGCCCTCGCTCCGGTCGTTGCCGCCGTGCCAGAAGGTCCTGGTGTGGTCGAAGAGCAGAACGTCCGGGTCGGCCGTGGCCGCGAGGCGGTCGGCGATCGCCTCCAGTGCCCCGGGCGTCAGGGCGTCGTCGCTGTCCAGGAAGAGGACGTACTCCCCGCTTGCGTAGCGCAGCCCGGCGTTGCGGGCCGGGCCGGGGCCCGAGTGCCGCGGCAGCCGGAGCACCGTGACGCGGCTGTCGTGGGAGGCGTACTCGGCGAGCAACTCGCCGCAGTCGGGCGGTGAACCGTCGTCGACGAGGATCAACTCCAGGTCGGTACAAGTCTGTTTGAGCACGGACTCCAGGCACTCGGGCAGATATGCCTGCACCTGGTGGGCGGGAACGATGATGCTGAAGCGAGGCACGGCACATCCACAGGTGGGCGCGGTCTGATTAACCCGATAATGGGTGATACGCACGCCGAGACCGCGCACTCGGCCGAGGTCCGGACCGAAATGGTTCGTTCGGCCCAGCGCGGTCGGGGTACGGCCTGGTGCAGTGGAGTGGAGCCGCCGCGGCTCCGGCGGGCCCACGGCGTACGAGCCGCGGCGGGGCCGGGGCGCGCCACGAGGCCGCCGGCCAGGAGGGCAGACCGTCCTGTTCGGGCAGCGGATGCGAAGACCCGGCCCGGCACGCCGGAGGCGTTCCGAGGCAACGTGCCTGCCGCGCCGGCCGGTCCGTACGGGCCGGGTGAACGCCCGCACGCGGTGCGCCCGTGCCGCTCCCGACCGCGCGAGTCGGACCGCGCCGCTCCCGACCGCGCGGCGCGCCCGCGCCGCTCCCGACCGCGCGGAGTCAGTCCGCGGCGACCAGCGGCGGCGGGGGAGTGGCGCCGGCCTCTCGGGCGGCCCGCTCCACCGCGCTGGCGAGCAGCGCGAGATCCGTCGGGCCGTTGCCCAGCTCGCGCACGGGCCGACGGGACGGCGGGTCGCCCTCCCTGGCCCAGTCCAGCGGCACCACGGTCGGCCGGGTGGTGGCCGTCCGCGGAATCCTGCCGGTCACGCGCGCGCCCTGGAAGGTCGCCACCTCTCCGTCGGGGCGGTGCAGCACGCCGCGGCCCGGGCGGTGCTCGTCGGTACTGGGGTCGCCGCCTATGGACGCCCGCAGCGCCGAGCTCTGGTCGGTGACGGTCTGTGCCGTGCGATCGGGGCGGCCGGTGGCCGCGATCAGATGGATGCCGAGCCGGACGCCGTCCCGCGCGACCGCCTCCAGTGCCCGTACGACCGAACCGGCCGCGGGACGACCGGGGTTGCCCAGCGCCGGATCGACGAGCGCGTCGAAGTCGTCGACCAGCACCGCGAGCCGGGGCAGTGCGGTGGTGGCGCTGCCGCCGGAGGGAATCGCGGCCCTGCGGCCGGCACGCAGCCGGAGGGTGCCGCGGTCGGCGTCGCCGGTGGAGCGGCTTCCCTGCGGGCCGGCCAGTGCCTCGGTCGAGGCGCCCGCGGCCGACTGCCGGACGTACGCCTCGTACCCCGTTTCGGAGAGCAGCTCGCCGCGCCTCTTCAGCTCGGCCGAGAGGGAACGGGCGAACTCCCGCATCCGCACCGGGTCGCCCGCGCTCAGATACGTCATCACGTGCGGCAGCTCGGCACACGGCCGCAACCCCTCGCCCGCGCCGTCCACCAGCACCAGCCCGAGCCGGTCCGGGCGTTCGCCCGCGGCCAGGCTCGCACTGAGCGAGCAGAGCAGCTCCGTCTTGCCGCTGCCGGCTCCGCCGCTGACGAAGAGATGGCTGCGGTCCTGCGCGAGGTCGGTCGCGACCGCTCCGCGTCCGCCCGCGCCGAGCACCAGGCTGACGCTGCTCGCTCCGCCCGCGCCGTCGGCGGTGGAGGCCCAACGGGCCAGCAGCGCGGCGGGCGTGGCGCGCGCAAGACCGAGCTCGTCCAGCAACCGGGCGGCGGGCGGCAGCGCGGCGGCCGGCCTGCGGTGGTCACCGGCAGCGGACGGGGCGGTCTCGCGCGCCGGCGCCAGCGCACGGGCGAACCGCTCGGCCCAGGCGGCGGAGACGCCGTCGACGGTGGCGAGCTCACCCGCCGGCGAATCGCCGCGGCGCACCACGCGCACCGCGGTGGCGACCGCGCCGCTGAGCAGTGCCAGCGCCCCGCAGCCGCGGAAGGCGGGGAAGGTGGAGTACGCGGCGGACAGGGTGTCCGCCAACGGCGAGGTCGCGGTGGTGGGAGGTGTCTCGGCCAGGCAGATCACATGCACTCCGCACGCCGCGCCCGAACCGGCCAGGCGCGCGACCGACTCGCGCAGCTCGGCCGTACCCGGATCGCCGTCGACGACGAGCACGGTCGACGGTCCGTTGTGGGCGGCGGCTGCGGAACGGATCTCCGCCTCTTCCGCCGTCACCCAGCCGCTGCCGAGCGGGCCGTCCTCCAGCCGCCGCAGCAGCTCCTCGGTACGGGCGGCGGCCTGGTCCCGGTCGAAGGCGAACAGCAGTCGGCAGTCCTGCCCCTGACCCGGCCGCAGATGGGGCAGCCAGCCGAGCCAGCTCCAGTCCTCGACGCTCCGGCCGCGCCCGGAGGCGAGCACGACGACCTCCAGGTCGCTCGGCGGATGCAGCAGGGTCAGCTGCGCCAGCACGGCGCGGGCGAGTGGGAGCAGCCGGGGCCTGGGGCCGGCGAGCCCCAGCGAGCGGGCTTCCCTCAGATCGACGGTGACCGGCACGGAGGGGCGCGAGCCGTACCGCGCGGTGCCGATTCGCACGGTGAGCGCGTCGGCGTGGGCGGGGTCGCGCTCCCAGCGGCGCTCGCCCTCGTCCAAGGCGGTGAGCAGCAGCTCGGCGGGGTCCGGCCAGCGGCTGCCGCCCGGCCCGCCCGTGACGTGCGCGCCCCGGGACGCGCGGGCGCCGCGGTCGGACGCGGCGCCGGGCAGCGCGGCGTCGGGCAGTGAACGGCCGCCGTGCGCACCGGCGTTGCCCATCGGCCCGGTGGCGGTACGGGTGGGCTGATCGGGCATCCGGTCCGACTCGCGGCCGGAGCGCCGCCGACCCCAGCCGATGCCTCCACGAGCGCGCCGTTGCTCCGGCAGCGACGGTGGGCCGGCCGGTGGGCGCGGCACCTCCGCCGCACTCTCCGCGGCGCCCCTGGCCCGGACTGCGTCGTAGACCGGCCCGGCGTCGTACGAGGGCTCGGGGCCGTAGGGCGGCCCGGCGTCGTACGAGGGCTCGGGGTCGTACGGCGGGACTCCGGCCGCGCCGCCCAGCACGCCGGCGCCGTGCGTGGTCGCGCCGGTGGGAGCGCCGCCCGCGGCGGCTGTCGGGGGCCGGGGCGGCGCGCCTGCGGACGCCTCCGCCGCGCGCAGCGCTCCCGAGCGCAGCCACAGCTCGGACTCGCCCACTCGCAGCACCGCGCCGGGGGGAAGGGGGCGCGGGCGGTCGCCGACCGGCGCGCCGTCGACCGCGGTGCCGTTGGTGGAGCCCAGGTCGGCGACGGTCACCGCGCCGTCGGGCGCCACCGCGACCACGCAGTGCAGCCGCGAGACGTCCGGGTCGTCCAGCACGACGTCGGCGTCGACGGAGCGGCCCACTCGGATCAGGTCGCCGTGCAGGAGGTGCACGCCGCCGGCGTCGGGGCCGGAGACGGTCTCCAGCCGGAGGCTGTCGGGCGTGGGGGAGGCGGGGTCGCGCACGGGGCCGTGGAGGGAGATCACCGCGCCGTCGGTCAGCGGGGGTTCGCCGACTATCTGTCGCTGGGGGTCGAGCCGGCGGCTGCCGGCGTACACGGCCACGGACTCGCCGCCGCTCGGCGATGTGCTCCGGACCGGACTCTCGCCGCCCCCGGAGCTGCCGCTCGGGTGGCCCTGGCCGCTCGGCGGCCCGGTGGTGGAGGCCAGGGCCGCGCCGAGGCCGCCGGTGATCGCGGCGAGCACGGTGCCCGGCGGGGCCGTCACGAGCACGTCGCACTCACCACTGTGCTGACTCGCACCGCCGCGCGGTCCGAGGACTGTGAGCCGGATCTGGTTCGGCATCGGCCCCTCCCGGTTCATCAACCACGTGCCAGACCGTGGGGTGCATCCTCGCACCTGCTGCCGACAATCTGTGCCCTCCACGGCCTCCAATGATCTTGATTGGCTGGGGAGATGC
The DNA here is from genome assembly GCF_018101125.2 of Streptomyces tardus. Taxonomy (GTDB): domain Bacteria; phylum Actinomycetota; class Actinomycetes; order Streptomycetales; family Streptomycetaceae; genus Streptomyces; species Streptomyces tardus. Next base: position 3,246,669 of record NZ_JAELVF020000001.1, read on the forward strand.
ACACGAGGGATCATATGTGGCCGAGTTCACAACGGAGTTGACCGGTGTTCCGGCCATGACTGCCCGTCCGGTGATCGTCATCGCAACCGGTTCCGGATCGGTTCGTGGTCACTTGGCAACCGAATGACTGCGCGCCACGTCTTGCCACCCGGGCCCGGGGTCGCGAACGGGCGGGCCGGGCGGACGGGTGCGCACCGACGGTCCCGGCCGCTCGCGATGCCGGTGCGCCGGGCCTCGGGACAAGGGTGAGCGCCGGTGGTGCCCGGCACTACAGTTGGCCCGGACAGGTCCGTCCGCCGTGTGCCGACCGAGGTCGTGGCGCGGCGGTGGCGGACTCCGACGCCTCAGGTGCGCGGGCCCCGCCCGCGGTGAGCGACGACCACGATCAGGGAGCCGATGACGTGCGGCCGGTAGGCAGCAAGTACCTGCTCGAGGAGCCACTGGGACGCGGCGCCACGGGCACCGTATGGCGGGCTCGGCAGCGCGAGACCGCGGGAGCCGAGGCAGCCGTGGCCGGCGAGCCGGGCGAGCTCGTCGCGATCAAGGTGCTCAAAGAGGAGTTGGCGAACGACGCCGACGTCGTGATGCGGTTCCTGCGGGAGCGCTCCGTGCTCCTGCGGCTCACCCATCCGAACATCGTCCGCACCCGGGACCTGGTCGTCGAGGGCGATCTGCTCGCCCTCGTGATGGACCTGATCAACGGCCCCGACCTGCACCGCTATCTGCGCGAGAACGGTCCGCTCTCGCCGGTCGGCGCGGCGCTGCTGACCGCCCAGGTCGCGGACGCGCTCGCCGCCAGCCACGCGGACGGCATCGTCCACCGCGACCTCAAGCCGGCGAACGTGCTGATCACCGAGGGCGAGCACGGGATGCGCCCGATGCTCACCGACTTCGGCATCGCCCGGATCGCCGACTCCCCGGGGCTGACCCGGACCCACGAGTTCGTCGGCACTCCCGCCTATGTGGCGCCGGAGTCGGCCGAGGGCAAGCCGCAGACCTCCGCCGTCGACATCTACGGCGCCGGCATCCTGCTCTACGAACTCCTCACCGGGCAGCCCCCGTTCGGCGGCGGCAGCACGCTGGAAGTGCTGCACCGGCACCTGAGCGAGCAGCCGCGTCGCCCGGAGCAGGTGCCCGAGCCGATGTGGACGGTCATCGAGCACTGCCTGCGCAAACGGCCCGAGGAGCGCCCCGGCGCGGAGAACCTCGCCCGGGCACTGCGTACGGTCGCCTCCGGGCTCGCGCCCGGTGCCGCACCGGAGCAGTACGCCGCGGCGCTCGGCGTGGCCGGGCTGCTGGCGCCCGACCCGCAGCCCGCCCCGGTGCCGGGCAGCGGCGGCCAGGGCGTGGGCGGCGGAAGCGGGGACGCGGAGCCCACCCAGGTGCTGCCCACCGGTTCGGGCGCCGATCCGCACGGGGCGACGAGCGTGCTGCCGCAGACCGGCCCCGGGCAGGGGCAGGGCGCGGGGCAGGGCGGCGGCGAGGACGCCACCAGCGTGATGCCTCCCGTGCCCGGCGGCCCTGGTGACGGCGGTGGGGACGGCGCGCATCCCTGGCAGAACCAGATGCGGGCCGCCAGGGACCGCAACGACCAGACCCAGTACCGTCCGCTGGACCCGAGCGAGGACCCGCTCCGCCGCCGCCCGCGGCGTCCCTCCCCGCAGCAGCAGCCCCCGCCGCCTGCGCAGCACCAGCAGCCCCCGCCCGACTACGGACGTCCGCGCCGCCAGCAGTACCAGGACGGTTACGGGCAGCAGGGCCACCCGGCACACCAGGGCTACCAGGGCGGCTACCAGCCGCAGCCCCAGCGGTACGAGCCCGAGCCGCCGCCGCGCCGTCAGCAGCGGCCGCCTGAGCCGGAGCCGCGTCGGCCCAGGGAGCCCCGCCAGCGCAGCGCGAACCCGATGCGGATCCCGGGCCTCGGCTGTCTCAAGGGCTGTCTGATGGTGATCCTCGTCTTCGCGCTGATCATCTGGCTCGTCTGGAACTTCACCCCGGTCCAGGACTGGATCGCCGACGGCCAGGCGTTCTGGGACACCGTCGTCGGCTGGTACGAATCGGTCCGCGACGGCGTCAAGGGCCTCACCAACTGACCGCCCCCGGGCGCCGGTCGAGGGTCACCGGCGCCCAACCGGGCGGCAGGCGCGGTGACTTGTCGACATAGCAAGTGGCTCTTTCCCGCACAGAAGCGGCGGTTCGTGCAATCCGTCGTACCCGTGGGGGGTCCGGGCGCGTAACTTTGTCGTCATGGCACGGAAGATCGGCAGTCGTTACACCGCCTACCAGATCCTGGGTCGCGGCAGCGCCGGTACGGTCTGGCTCGGAGAGGGGCCCGACGGTGCGGTGGCGATCAAGCTGCTGCGCGACGACCTCTCCGCCGACCAGGAGCTCGTCGGCCGTTTCGTACAGGAGCGCGCCGCCCTGGTGAGTCTGGACCACCCGCATGTGGTCGGCATCCGCGACCTCGTCGTCGACGGCAACGACCTCGCGCTGGTGATGGACCTCGTCCGGGGGGTCAACCTGCGCAGTCGGCTGGACCGCGAGCGACGGCTGCCGCCGGGCGAGGCGGTGGCCGTCGCCGCGGACATCGCCGACGCGCTGGCCGCGGCCCACGCCGCCGGATATGTGCACCGCGACGTCAAGCCGGAGAACATCCTCCTCGACGAGTCCACCGGTGCAGCGCTGCTCTCCGACTTCGGGGTGGCCAAGCTCATCGACGAGCCCAGCCGCGCCGGCGGCCGTCGCGTGGTCGGCACTCCCGACTACGTCGCACCGGAGATCGTCGAAGGGCTGCCGCCGCGAGCCGCGGTCGACATCTACGCCCTCGCCACCGTGCTCTACGAACTCCTCGCCGGATTCACGCCGTTCGGCGGCGGCCACCCCGGTGCCGTACTGCGGCGGCACGTGACCGAGGCGGTCGCGCCGCTGCCCGGGATCCCCGACGACCTGTGGCGGCTGCTGCACCAGTGCCTTGCCAAGGGGCCCGCCTCCCGGCTGCGCGCCGGCGAAGTCGCGTCCCGGCTGCGGGAGCTGCTGCCCCATCTCGCGGGCCTGCCCGTGCTGGACATCGACGAGCCGGACACCGAGCCCGCCCCCGCACCCGCGCCCACCGGTTACGAGGACCACCAGGAGCCGCTCCCGGCCCGCAGCGCGGTACCGCTGGTCCAGGGCGCGACCGCCGCCGATCCGGAGTCGGCCAACCGCGATACGCACACCAGCATGCGCGTGCCCGGCCCCCAGGAGCTGGCGGGCGGTGCGCTCGGCACCGCGCGCGCCCCCCGCGCCCCCGGCCTGCCGCGTGCCGGTTCGGCACGGCACCGGGCCGCTGAGCGGCGGCGCCGGCTGAAGCTGGCGGCGGTGGCGACGGTGGCCGCTGCGACGCTGGGAGTCGGCGGCTGGCTGGCACTCGGCGGCGATGACGGAGACTCCTCCAAACCGGCAGTCGACCAGTCCACTCCGTGACCGTCGGCGGAGCGGTTAGGCTGGAGCCGTGGCACTCGTCGATGTATCCGAAGCTCTGAAGTCCCTCTCCTCCACCATGGAGTCGATCGAGGCTGTCCTCGATCTCGACACAATGCGGGCGGACATCGCCGCGTTGGAGCAGGAGGCGGCCGATCCGGCCCTGTGGAACGACCAGGACAGGGCGCAGAAGGTCAACAGCAAGCTCTCCTTCCTCCAGGGCCAGCTCAGGAAGGTCGAGGAGCTGCACGGCCGGATCGACGATCTGGCGATCCTCTTCGAGCTCGCCGAGGCCGAGGACGACGCGGACACCAGGGTCGAGGCCGAGCGGGAGATGGTCTCGGTGCGCAAGACGGTCGACGAGCTGGAGGTCCGTACGCTCCTGTCCGGCGAGTACGACGAGCGCGAGGCGATGGTCTCGGTGCGCGCGGAGGCGGGCGGAGTGGACGCCGCCGACTTCGCGGAGCAGCTCCAGCGGATGTATCTGCGCTGGGCCGAGCGTCGCGGCTACCCGACCGAGGTGCTGGACACCTCGTACGCGGAGGAGGCCGGCATCAAGTCGACCACCTTCACCGTCAAGGCGCCCTACGCCTACGGCACGCTCTCGGTCGAGCAGGGCACCCACCGCATGGTGCGGATCTCCCCGTTCGACAACCAGGGCCGCCGCCAGACGTCCTTCGCCGGTGTCGAGGTACTGCCCGTGGTGGAGCAGACCGACCACATCGAGATCCCGGAGAACGAGCTGCGGATCGATGTCTTCCGCTCCTCCGGCCCCGGCGGCCAGTCGGTCAACACCACGGACTCCGCGGTGCGCATGACCCACCTGCCCTCCGGCATCGTCGTCTCCTGTCAGAACGAGAAGTCCCAGATCCAGAACCGCGCCGCCGCGCTGCGCGTCCTCCAGGCCAGGCTGCTCGCCCGCCGCCGCGAGGAGGAGCAGGCGAGGATGAACGCGCTCAAGGGCGACGGCGGCAACTCCTGGGGCAACCAGATGCGTTCGTACGTTCTCCAGCCGTACCAGATGGTCAAGGACCTGCGCACCGAGCACGAGGTGGGCAACCCGCAGGGCGTGCTGGACGGCGACATCGACGCCTTCCTGGAGGCCGGCATCCGCTGGCGCAAGCAGCAGGAGCAGCCGACCGGCTGACCCGTCGCCCGGCGTCACCGCCAACGCCCGTCACCCCCGTCGCCTCCGCGGCGGGGGTGACGTCGTCCCGGCGGCCGGTGGGACCCCGCCGGTGGGCCCCGCCGGCGGGCTGCCGTGGCCCGGATGTTCGTGCAGGGTGCAACTCTCCGTAGCCGTACGGCCGTTGGGGTTTCTCCGTGAGGAACAACGGGCAGAAGGTGCTTTGGGGACGACTCATTCCATGTCATGGTGAAGTTGTTCGAATCATCACTCGTACCGTTCGTCAACGCCGTGGCGCGACCCGTGGGTTGTCGTACAGCAGGCGCCCGAAATGACCGCGCGCGCCGGGTCGCTGGTGTCGGTTCGCTCACAACAGACCACTCACGGCGGCAACTCCCCGCTCACGAGGGACATTTCGCACCGATGTCGCTTGACGGTGATGGTTTTAGTGGGAAAGCTGTTCGCTCGGCAGGCGTGTGCCTGGTGTGATCGTGCGTGTGTGGGGGCGGCTTCGGACTCGGCGCAACTCGGCCTTGTTCCAAGGGTGTCGTTCCCGAAGCGGCACTGTTCGGCATTCGCCGCGTGTTGATGAAATGACAGCTACTGGGGGTAGTTGGTAGTGACCAATAAGAAGACGCGAGTGCGCGTCGCGCGGATCGCGGCCGGAGCCGTGTTCGCAGCGGGCCTCTCGCTCACCGTGGCGGGTGCCGCTCAGGCAACCGGCGGCGGCGACAGCGGCAAGGCGACGAAGTCCGAAGAGGGCTTCCTCGGCGGCCTGCTCGGCGGCGGTGGCGACGACCCGGACAACCCGGACGACCCGGACGAGCCCGGTGAGCCGACGGACGACCCGGACGAGCCCGGCGAGCCCACTGAGGACCCGGACCCGACCGAGGACCCGGACCCCACTGAGGACCCGACCGAGGACCCGGACGACGGTCTTGACCCGGACACCTCCGCGGGTGGCGGCGAGAGCCCCGACTCCGGTGGCAAGGAAGAGATCACCACTCCGGTGAAGCCGGACCCGCAGGGCGGCCAGGAGAAGGACGAGGAGCTGGCCGAGACCGGTGCGGCTGAGACCACGTTCCTGCTGGTCGGCGCCGCGACGATGATCGCGGGCGGTATCGGCTTCCGTCTGCTGCCGCGTCTGATGGGCCGCGAGGACGGCGGCGCCGCAGCCGCCTGAGGCGACGCGTCACGCATCCTGCAGAAGCAGTCGGGCCGGCGGGGCCCGGACACGGCCAGTGTCCGGGCCCCGCCGTCGTGTGTACGGATCTGCGCACGGGGCCGGCCGGCGGTACCGGCGGCCGGCGCGGGGTCGCGCCGAGCCCGGGTGCTGGAAGCGGGGACGCGCGGGGGACGCCGGGCCGTGGACGCCTGGTGGGGCGTTGGATGGCGGGCCGTGGACGCCGGGCCGGCAGGTGCCGGGGTCGGGCTGCGAGCGAAGGGCCGGGGCGCAGGAGAAGCCGGGCGGCGGATGCCGGTCAGGCGGTGGACGCCTGGTGGGCCAGGAGTGCCAGCGCCAGCAGCAGGAGCAGCAGACCGCCGAGCGCGGCCGGGGAGAGCATGTCCAGCGGACCGGTCTCCCGCGCCTGCCTGGCTCGCTCGGCGCGGCACACCGCGCAGCGCCCCTCGCGCACCGGTCCCGCGCAGTTGGCGCACACCAGACGGTCGTGCGTCATCCGCCGCTCCTCGCTGTGCTCGTCCGCTGTCCCGCTCGGGCTGGGGCTCCTGCGCCTGGCTCCCTGCCGGGCCGCCCCTTCATGGTCCCGCGCCAGCCGCGGAGCCGCCCCTCCGGGGCTTGCCGTCGGCCTCCGCCCCGAGTCGCGCGGCGCCCGGGGTCCGCCGCGCCCCGCCCGACTCGAGGCGGCTCGAAGTCGGTGCCGGGGTGTTCGTCGGCCGGCCGGAGTGGCCGGGTTCTCCAACGCGGCGGCGGTCGCGATTGTTCCCCGGCCGGGTGCGGACGCTCGCCGGGAGGGCCGAGGCGTCACGAATCGCCCAGCGGCGAAAGCCGCGGAACCGGGCGTGTCCACCGGTGGCGCTCGCGTCGGACAGACCTTGAAATATGACCAAATGCCCAACGGGCAGGGTGGGTTGTGCCGGGCACCGGCTTCGGTCCTTCGCGCGGGTCGCGTATGGTCGCCCACACCGACACGGTGCTGCTCGCGGCTCCGTAGCCCCTACCCAGGTCGACGTGGTGTAAATCAGTGATTCGATTCGACAGCGTCTCAAAGAGCTACCCCAAGCAGAATCACCCCGCACTCCGCGATGTCTCGCTGGAGATCGAGCGCGGTGAGTTCGTCTTCCTGGTGGGGTCCTCCGGTTCCGGAAAGTCCACGTTCCTGCGGCTGATTCTCCGCGAGGAGCGGGCGAGCACCGGGCAGGTGCACGTACTCGGCAAGGACCTGGGGCGGCTCTCCAACTGGAAGGTGCCGCAGATGCGCCGCCAGTTGGGCACGGTCTTCCAGGACTTCCGCCTGTTGCCGAACAAGACGGTGGGGGAGAACGTCGCGTTCGCCCTGGAAGTGATCGGCAAGCCGCGCGGCCAGATCCGCAAGACGGTGCCCGAGGTCCTCGACCTCGTCGGCCTCGGCGGCAAGGACGACCGGATGCCCGGCGAGCTGTCCGGCGGTGAGCAGCAACGCGTCGCGATCGCCCGGGCGTTCGTGAACCGTCCGATGCTGCTGATCGCGGACGAGCCCACCGGCAACCTGGACCCGCACACCTCCGTCGGCATCATGAAGCTGCTCGACCGCATCAACAAGACCGGGACCACGGTCCTGATGGCCACCCACGACCAGCAGATCGTGGACCAGATGCGCAAGCGCGTGATCGAACTCGAGAAGGGCCGTCTCGTCCGCGACCAGTCGCGCGGCGTCTACGGCTACCAGCACTGAAAGGGACGCGATGCGCGCGCAGTTCGTCTTCTCGGAGATCGGCGTTGGTCTCCGCCGCAATCTCACGATGACCTTCGCCGTGATCGTCTCCGTGGCGATCTCGCTGGCGCTGCTCGGCGGCGCGCTCCTGGCCCGGGAGCAGGTCAACTCGATGAAGGGCTACTGGTACGACAAGGTCCAGGTCTCCATCTACCTCTGCAACAAGAACGACGCGGAGACCGAGCCGAGTTGCACCAGGGGCGCCGTCACCGGGCAGCAGAAGCGGGAGATCAAGGGCGACCTGGAGAAGCTCCAGGTCGTCGACAAGGTCTTCTACGAGTCCAGCGACCAGGCGTACGAGCACTACAAGGAGCAGTTCCCCGACTCCCCGCTGGTCCCGTCGCTGACAGCGGACCAGATGCAGGAGTCCTACCGGGTCAAGCTCGCGGACCCGACCAAGTTCGACGTGGTCAGCTCCGCCTTCTCCGACCGGGCCGGCGTGCACTCCGTACAGGACCAGAAGGACCTGCTTGAGGACCTGTTCAACCTGCTCAACGGCATGAACACCGCGGCGCTGTTCCTGATGGGACTGATGCTGATCGTTGCGCTGCTGCTGATCGTCAACACCGTCCGGGTCTCGGCGTTCAGCCGTCGGCGGGAGACCGGGATCATGCGGCTGGTCGGCGCGTCCAGCTTCTACATCCAGATCCCGTTCATCCTGGAGGCGGCGGTCGCGGGTCTGCTCGGCGGCGTCTTCGCCAGCACCATGCTGATGGGTGGCAAGTACTTCCTGGTCGACAACTGGCTGGCCGACAAGATCCCGCTGATCCAATTCGTCGGCTGGGACTCGGTGTTGAAGGTGCTGCCGCTGGTGCTCGCGGTCGGTGTGCTGATGCCCGCGCTTGCAGCCTTCCTCGCGCTGCGCAAGTACCTGCGCGTGTGACGCGGGTGTGACGAAGGACGCGGCAGCGGTACACGCAACCCCGCGTGCGAAGGCCCCTTCTGTCCTAGACTCCGCAACATGTCGGGCACATGGATGTTCGTCCTGCCCCGCCGCATCGGCCGCGGGGCAGGGATCGCATTCGTTTTCGCCGGAGTGCTGTTGACCGGCTTCGCCACCGGCTCCTGGAGCCAGGAGGCGGACGGCGGCAACGGCGAGGGCGCCCCGATACGTCCCCGTACCCTCGCGGACGCCCCCATCCCGCCGGTGGGCGGCAGCGACGCGAGCGAGCTCGTCAGCCGCAGCGGCGACCGCTGGTCGGCTGCGTACAGCGCCCGGGAGTACGAGGGGCTGCGGCAGGCGCTGGAGGGCGAGTACGTCGGCGTGGGCATCGCCGTACGACGTTCCGCGCAGGGCGTTCTGGAGGTCGCGCGGGTCACCGAGGGCAGCCCTGCGGACCGTGCGGGCATCCGCCGCGGCGACCTGCTGCGGACGGTGGACGGCGAGGCGGTCGCGGCCAGCCCGGTCACCGAGGTGGTGGCTCTGCTGCGGGGCGGCCAGGGCGGCGCCGACACCGAGCCGCAGGCAGCGCCGGGCTCCGAGGTCGAGTTGGGGCTGAGCAGGGACGGCCGGCTGTGGGAGCACGAGCTGCGCCGGGCGGAGCTGCGCACGGAGTCGGTGTCGATCCGCGCGATGGCCCCGGACTGCGTACGGATCACGGTCGGGTCCTTCACCAAGGGCACGGCCGCGGATGTACGTGAGGCGGTGCGGGCACTGCCCGAGGGCACCGGCGTACTGCTGGACCTGCGGGGGAACGCGGGCGGACTGCTGCACGAGGCGGCCGGCACCGCGGGGGTGTTCCTCGACGGCGGAGTGGTCGGCACCTACGACGAGGGCGGGACACAGCGTGCGCTGCGCGCGGAGCGCGGCGGCGACACCCGCACCTCCCTGGTCGTCCTGGTCGACGGTGGCTCGATGAGCGCGGCCGAGCTGGTGGCCGGAGCGCTCCAGGACCGGGGCAGAGCGCTGGTGGTCGGGACCAGGACGTTCGGCAAGGGCACGGTGCAGATGCCCAGGAAGCAGCCGGACGGCTCGGTCGCCGAGCTCACGGTCGGCCGCTACACGACACCCACCGGGCGCGAGCTGGACGGGGTCGGCCTGGCGCCGGACGTCACGGTCCGCGAGGGCGAGCGTGCGACGGCGAAGGCCCGCACGGTATTGAGTGGCCTCTCGGGCGGCAGTTGAGCCACAATGGCCCGGCTATGGCTAAAGAGAAGAGTCAGAAACTCATCGCGCAGCACAAGAAGGCGCGGCATGACTACCTCATCCTGGACACCTACGAGTGCGGGCTGGTCCTGACCGGGACCGAGGTGAAGTCGCTGCGGCAGGGCCGAGCCTCCCTGGTGGACGGGTTCGGGCAGATCGACGGCGGTGAGGCCTGGCTGCACAACGTGCACATCCCCGAGTACAGCCAGGGCACCTGGACCAACCACAGTGCCCGCCGCAAGCGCAAGCTGCTGATGCACCGCGAGGAGATCGACAAGCTCGTCGGCAAGCTCCAGGAATCCGGCCTGACCCTGGTGCCGCTCAAGCTGTACTTCAAGGACGGCAAGGCGAAGGTCGAGATAGCGCTGGCCAGGGGAAAGCGCGAGTACGACAAGCGGCAGACGCTGCGGGAGAAGCAGGACCGCAGGGAGGCCGAGCGTACGATGTCGGCCGTGCGCCGGCGGCAGCGGTCCTGATCGCACATCGGCCGGTCCCGGTGGGCCGGTCAGTCCTGGTGGAGCCGGTCGGTCTGACGGGGCAGCGGTCCCGACCGGTCCGGTTGTCGGTCGGTTCGGACGTCCCGCAGGAGGCCGGGGAATTCGTTGGCCGTCCGCGGCGTTGTTCGCGTACGATGGTCGACAGCAGCGAAGCGGCCCCTCTCGGGCCGGTTCGTCTTGTCAACTCAACATGGGGATGATCGGTTTCGACAGCGGATGTCGAAGCAGGGGAAGCGAGCCGAGGAACGCGGCAATGATCTCGTTAACCATCTGCCGCAAAAAAATAATCGCCAACACCAAGCGCGATTCCTTCGCCCTCGCTGCCTAAGCAGCGACTTGCGAAGTGTCAGCCCGGGTGCGTTCCCGACCCGGTTCCTGGCATCAGCTAGGGAACTCACCGCGTAAGTCCGGTCACGGGGCTTGCCGGGACATCTCACAGTGACTGGGCCCGTCGGCAGCTTGTCTGCGTGACTGCCGGGGCCGAGAAAAGCACAGCAGACTGCGCTCGGAGAAGCCCTCCTCCTGCACCGCTGGACGCGGGTTCGATTCCCGCCATCTCCACCTGAGAAAAGCCTCCGGACCACGATCCCCTCGTGGTCCGGAGGCTTTTTCTGTGCCCTGCGGCCCGAGCCGAGCGGGGCGGGCCGCACCGGGACGCGGGTCGGGACGCTCTCGGCGGAGCCCGGCCCGCGTCCCCGGTTCGGTCCGGCAGCAGGTCGGCCCGGGCCCGCGCCTGTCGGCAGCGGTCCGCACCGGCCGGGCAGCCGGTCCTGGCCGGTCAGTCGCCGAGCAGTCCGGCCAGGTCGCGGTGGAGCGCGGGGGAGCGACCGGTGTTCCACCGTGCGCCGGCCTCGTCGATCAGCTCCCGGCTCCAGGCCCAGGAGCTCCGGGCCGCCCGGCGGAGGCCGTCCGGCTCGACGCCGGAGGTGGTGGCCGCGTAGCGTGCGCGATCCGCCTCCGGCACGTCGAGTTCCAGTGCGCGACTGGGGGTGAGCCAGTGCGCGGTGGTGCCGCGGAGCAGCCGGCAGAGCTTGAGCTGTTCCGGTGCCACCATCGTGCCCAGGAAGGCGTGTGCCCGGGCGAGTTCGCCGCGGGCCAGGAGGTGCGCCACCATCAGCGTCCAGTTGGTCAGCTCGTCGGCGCACTGCTGCGCGGTGGGTGCCGGCTCGGGCGGCCGGTGAGTGTTCAACCCCCTTGCGAGAGGCAGGAGTTGGCCGGTGCGGTCCAGGAGTACGGCGCGTTCGGGGTCGGGCAGATGGACCATGCCCCGCCAGCCGCCGATCTCGGGGATGCCCGTGCTGGCGGCGACGAAATGGAACTCGCCGCGCATCAGGTCCTCGAAGACGACGGTGAGCACTCCGAACCGGTTGGTGTGGACGAGTCGCAACGGCCGCCCGGGGTCCAGCTGTTGGAGGAACACGGCACTGTCGAAGCCGTCGTGGGTGTGCGGGGCGGCTCGGCCGTCGGCTCGGTCCACCGGGGCGTCGTCGAGGAAGACGTACGCCTCGATGTCCGAGTGGGCGTCGGCCTCGCCGACGGTCCAGGAGCCGTAGAGCAGTACGCCGGCCAGCCGCGGTTCGGCGCGGGCGAGGGTGCGCAGCCGCTCGATCCGGGCGTCGAGGGCGTTCGGCGGCTCGGTGCCGTAGCCGGGGGTGGGGTCGGTCGGGTGGTGGTGCGGAAAGGTCACGGAACTTCTCCTGTGCGAAGGCAGAACGGACTGGCCCACCCTCGGGTGGGCGGCTGAACCGGGGTGTCCGCGCCTCAGGAGAAGAAGGATCCGCACATGGCAGGGGAGTCTACCGGCCGTCCCGCCGGTGCCCTCGGGACGTGAGGGAGCGGGTCAAGTCGGCCGAGAGCGGCGGGAATCGGATGACGCCGACAGATGGTGACAACTCTTCGTCAGGGGAAGATCATTCTCCGCAATACTTGGTCTAGACCTTGACGTGATCATGCATAGGACCCTTTCATGAGAGCGTTCCCATTTCGTGACCCCGGCGGCCGAGCGCCGCCTGAGAGGTGTTCCCGTGCGAAGGAATAAGCTTTTCGCGCTGCTGACCGCGGCGGTGCTGGGCGTCCTCGCTCTGCTGGGTACGGCGGCCGTCTCCACCGCCGCCACCAGCGGGAGCGAGGCGAAGGACAGCAAGGCCAACGCCGCCGAATTCGTGGTGAGCGAGGCCCAGTTCGAGCAGATGTTCCCGAACCGGAACTCGTTCTACACCTACCAGGGCCTGGTCGGGGCGCTCAGCGCCTACCCCGAGTTCACCAACTCCGGTGACGACGCGACCAAGCGCCGCGAGGCCGCCGCCTTCCTGGCCAACGTCAGCCACGAGACCGGTGGCCTGGTGCACGTCGTCGAGCAGGACGAGAGCAACTACCCCCACTACTGCGACGACACCCAGCCCTACGGCTGCCCCGCCGGCCAGGACGCCTACTACGGCCGCGGCCCGGTCCAGCTGAGCTGGAACTTCAACTACAAGGCGGCCGGTGACGCCCTCGGCATCGACCTGCTGAACAACCCGCGCCTGGTCCAGGAGGACCCCGAGGTCGCGTGGAAGACCGCCCTGTGGTTCTGGAACACCCAGACCGGCGCCGGCACCATGACCGCGCACTCCGCGATCGTCGACGGCCACGGCTTCGGCGAGACCATCCGCACCATCAACGGCTCGCTGGAGTGCAACGGCGGCCAGCCCGAGAAGATCGAGAGCCGGGTGAAGCTCTTCGAGGAGTTCAGCTCCCTCCTCGGCACCACCCCGGGTGACAACCTCCGCTGCTGACCGCGGAGTTGACCCCTTCCTGTGAACGCGGAGCTGACCCCTTCGTGTGAACACGGACGGGCCGGGCGGGCGCTAAGCCTGCCCGGCCCGCTCGCGTGCCGGGGCGCGACCGCCCAGCAGTGCGACGACGGCCGCGGTCGCCGCGGCGCAGAGCGGCAGGGTGTACGACCAGGCGCCCGGCAGGCGCTCGGCCGCCCAGCCCCCGCCGGCCGCCCCGGCCGAGATGCCGCAGAGCAGCGCGGTCACCGCGAGGGTCATGCCCTCGTTGATACGGGCGGCGGGCACCAGCTCCTGAACCAGAGTCATGCTCGTCACCATCGTCGGGGCGATCGCCATGCCGACCAGCAGCAGCGTCGGCGCCAGCAGCCACAGGCCTCCGACGGACGCCGAGAGCAGCGGCAGCGTCATCAGGGCAGCCATCGCGCAGACGCAACGCACGAACCGGCGCCACGGCGACCCCGAGAGCGTCAGCAGGCCGAACGCCAGCCCGGCCGCCCCCGAACCGAACGCCTGGACCGCGAGTATCGCGCCGGCCGCGCCCGGATACCCGCTCTCGTCCGCGAAGGCGACCGTCACCACCTCCATCGAGCCGAACACGACACCCGTGGCGAGGAAAGTCGCCAGCAGCGGCGCCATCCCCGGGGTGCGGACCGGAGCCCGTCCCTTCGGCCCCGCCGCGCCCACCGGCGGTTCGGTGCGGCGCTGGGCGGTGAAGAGCAGCGTGCCGGCCAGCAGGGTGACCGCCGCGAAGACCGTGCCGGCCTCCGGGAACCAGGAGACGGCGAGCGCGACGGCCACCACCGGCCCCAGTACGAAGCACAGCTCGTCGGCGGCCTGCTCCAGGGAGTTGGCGGTGTGGCGGGCGGCCGGATCGTCCCGGTACAGGCGCGCCCAGCGTGCTCGGGACATCCCGCCGGTGTTGGGCGCGGTGGAGGCGAGGGCGGCGCAGCAGAAGAGCGCCCAGTCGGGGGCGTCGGCCCGTACCGCGGCGGCGAGGGACAGATGCGCGGCGACGGCGAAGAGTACTGCGGGGACGGCGACCCGCGCCTGGCCCAGCCGGTCCACCGCGCGGGCCACCAGCGGGGCGACCACCGCGGCGAAGCCCAGGCCGGTCGCGCTCACCGCTCCGGCCAGGGCGTAGGACCCGCGCGAGGTCGCGACCATCACCACCGCGGCGACACCGAACATGGCCATCGGCAGGCGCGCGAGGACCCCGGAGGCGAAGAACGCCGCGGCCCCCGGTGTGCGCAACAGCCGTGAGTAGGGGGCGAGTCGGTGCGTGCCTGGACGTCGGCCGGCCGGGGCCGGAGCGGTAGGGGGCATCGCACCAGATTCCGGCAGCGGGCCCGCGCAGTCCAACGGTTTTCCGCCGCTGGGTCCCGGCAACAGCGCCCCGCCCGGCGAAGGACCGGAGACGCGAAGGACCGGAGACGCGAGGGCCGGGCTCGGGCCGGCTCACCTCACACGCGGGGGCTCTCCGGCGGCGTCCAGACGTACGGCGTGGTGGTGGTGAGCGCGTGGAAACCCAGCCGGAGCAGGACGGGGGCGCTGCGGTCGGAGGCGTCGACGCGCAGATGGCGCACGCCGCGGTCCCGCGCGAGAGCGGCCCGCGCCGCCACCAGCGCCCGGTACACACCGCGCCTCCGCCACGACGGGAGCGTCCCGCCGCCCCAGAGTCCGGCGAAGTCGGTGCCGGGCTCGAACTCCAGCCGCGCCCCGCTGATCACCTCGCCCTCCGCCTCGGCCACCAGCACCGCGGTCTCCTGCGGTGCCGCCTCGATCTGACGCGCCAACTCCTCGGCGCGCCACGGACGTTCCTCGCCGAAGGCCGTGCCCTGCACCTCGGCGAACTGCTCCAGATCCGCTCGGGCGCTGATTCGCCGCAGGGTGACGCCCGCAGGCAGGTCGGGGGCGTGTGCGGCGATCGCCGAGGTGTCGGCGACCATGACGGTTTCCGGCGGCTCGGGCACGAAGCCGGCCGCGCGCAGTCGTTCCGGCACCTCGGCCGGCAGGTCGTGGGCGTGGGTCTTCCACTCCACGGACTCGCCGCGGGCCGCGAACCATTCGCGCTGCTCCGCGATCAGACGGTCCAACCCGGCGGTGTCCAGGTCGAGTTCGCGCGGCGGAAGCAGATAGCCCCGGTGCATTCCGGCGACCCGCAACAGCGGGCCCTGCCGCTCCTGCCACGCGCCAGGGGGCAACGCCCCGGCCCAGCCGCGCAGTTGGGCGTCGTAGGCGGCCAGCAGCCCCCGGGTGGTGTCGCCGCCCGGGACGGGCGTGGCGCCGCTCCGGGGCGGCGAAGAGGAGGGGGCAGGCGTCGAGGAAGAGCGAGGGGCGGTCACATTCCGACCCTATGAGCGTGCGCAACCGGTTATCGGCCGCCCGGTCTCCTACGCTCGGGGAATGACACCTTCCATCGCCACCAACACCCCGGTCTCCCGCGACGAGTTGCTGGACTTCCTGCGTCCGCGGCACCGGGCGATCCTCCTCACCCGTCGCACCGACGGCTCCCCGCAGGGCTCGCCGGTCACCTGCGGGGTGGACGGGACGGGGCGCATCGTGGTCTCCAGCTACCCCGAACGCGCCAAGACCCGCAACGCCAAACGGGACGCCTCGGTGAGCGTGATCGTCCTCTCCGAAGACTTCGACGGCCCCTGGGTCCAGGTGGACGGGACGGCCGAGGTGCTCGACTCGCCGGAGTCCACCGAGCCGCTGGTCGACTACTTCCGCAGCATCTCCGGGGAGCACCCGGACTGGGACGAGTACCGGCAGGCGATGGTCCGGCAGGGCAAGTCGATCATCCGTGTCACGCCCACCCGTTGGGGCCCGGTGGCCACCGGAGGCTTCCCCGCCCGCCTCGCGCGGGACTGAGCGGGGGCCGGCACCGCGCCCGGCCCCCGCCCGGTCCTTCCGGCCGATCGGAGCTCTGTTACAGACCGAACCCGGCGCGCTCCTCCTGCGGCACCAGGTCGACGTACTCGGGGTGCTTGGCGAGGAACTTGCGCACGTACGGGCAGTACGGCAGCACCTCGCGCTCCTTGCCGCGCAGATCCTCCAGCGCCTCGCCGACCAGGCGCCCGGCCAGTCCGCGGCCGGCGAACTCGGGGTCGGTCTCGGTGTGGGTGAGCGAGACCCTGTTGCCCTCGACCGTGTACTGGGCGAACCCGGCGAGCTCCTCGCCGGAGTACACCTCGTACCGGGACAGCTCGGGGTTGTCGCGGACCGTGACGTCGGTACTCATCGGGTGGGCTCCTGTCGCATCCGGTGTGAGACTGGTACGGCCTGATCCTGCGGCGAGAGCGAGCGCGAACGCAATGAGCAACGTCGAACCCAGTCCCGCCGAGCTGCGTTGTGCGGACCGCGCCCCCACGGCTGCGGACGACGGGCCCGCTGTCGAGATTCTCACGCCGAGGGACGTCCCGCTCGGTGGCCCGCGTGCGATCACCGTGCGCCGCACGCTCCCGCAGCGGGTGCGCTCGCTGATCGGCGCGTGGTGCTTCGTCGACCACTTCGGTCCGACCGACGTCGCCGTCAGCGGCAACATGGACGTGCCGCCGCATCCGCACACCGGTCTCCAGACCGTCAGTTGGCTCTTCTCCGGCGAGGTGGAGCACCGGGACAGCACCGGGGTGCACGCGTTCGTACGCCCCGGTGAGCTGAACCTCATGACCGGTGGGCACGGCGTCTGCCACTCCGAGGTCTCCACCGGGGCGACCACGGTGCTGCACGGCGTGCAGCTGTGGGTCGCGCTTCCCGACGCGCACCGCGGGGCGCCCCGCGACTTCCGAAGCCATGTGCCCGAGCCGCTCGACCACCGCGGCGCGACGGTACGGGTCTTCCTCGGCGAACTCTGCGGCAGCCGTTCGCCGGTGCCCACCTTCAGCCCGCTGCTCGGAGCCGAGCTGCTGCTGCCGCCCGGCACCGAGCTCGCACTGGAGGTGGACCCGGAGTTCGAGCACGGTGTGCTGGTCGACACCGGGGGCGTCGACGTCGCGGGCGAGTCGGTGGCCGAGGCCGAACTCGCCTATCTGGCCCCCGGTTCCGAACGGATTGCGCTGGCGAACAACGGCCGGGAGTCCGCCCGGCTGATTCTGCTCGGCGGCCCGCCCTTCGGCGAGGAGATCATCATGTGGTGGAACTTCGTGGCGCGCAGCCACGAGGAGGTCGTCGAGGCCCGTACCCAGTGGGAGGCCGAGTCCGACCGCTTCGGTGCGGTGACCGGGTACAGCGGGCGCACCCGGCGGCTCCCCGCCCCGCAGCTGCCCGGCCTCCCGCTGAGGCCGCGCGGCAGCGCCCGCTGAGTCGGTGCACCGACACCCATCCGCGCCCCTCCAGCCCTGCCCGCGACCCGTTCGCACCTGCCCGCGACCCGCTTGCACTCGCACATCGCAGGCCCGCCGCGGGGCGGCGTGTCACGTTCCCGGCCGGCGTTCCGTCGGGTGGGTATGGATATCGCCGTAGTAGGAGGAACGGGGCTGCTCGGCCGCCGCGTGGTGGATCGGCTGCGGAGCGGGGGCCACACCGTACGGGTGCTCAGCCGCGACGCGCCCGTGCACCGCATCGACCTGACCACGGGCGCGGGGTTGGCGCGGGCGCTCGAGGGCGCCGCGGTCGTCGTCGACGCGAGCAACCGCACCGGTACGAGCGCCGCGACCCGCGGCACCCTGGTCGAGGGCACCGCACGACTGCTGGAGGCGGAGGCGGAGGTGGCGGCCGGGGTCGCCCACCACGTGTGCGTCTCGATCGTCAACTGCGACGAGGTGCCGCTGGGTTACTACCGGGTCAAGGCCGACCAGGAGCGGTTGGTCGAGCGCGGCAGGACGCCGTGGACGATCGTGCGCGCCACGCAGTTCCACGAGTTCGTCGCCGCGACCTTCCTGGCGCCGCTCAAGCGGCTGGGGGTGCACGCGGTGCCCGGGATGCTGCTCCAACCTGTCGGCACCTCGGACGCTGCCGGGGCCGTCGCCCGCGTTGCCGCCGCCGCGCCCAGCCGCGGGCTGGTCGAGATCACCGGACCGCGGGTGTACGAGCTGGGCGAACTGGCCCGCCTCTGGCGGGAGTCGAACGGCAGCCGTGCCCTGCCCCTGCCGGTCCGGGTGCCGGGCGCTCTGGGCCGGGCCCTGCGCGCCGGCGCCCTGACGGCCCCGGGCGGCGAGGGCCAGGACACCTCGGGTGTGCTGCGCGGCACGACCACGTTCGAGGAGTGGCTGCGACTGCGGCGGCACGCGCCGCACGCAGGACGCCGCGTCCCCACCGAAACGAGGTAGCGCGCCGCGGGCGCGCACGCGCCCCTGCCGTCCCGTACGCGCCCCTGCCTGCGCCGACCCTGCCGGCACCGGTCCATACCCGCCCGCACCCGCCCGCACCCGCCTGCGCTGCCGGTCGACCGCGCGGCGGCGCCCAACGGGACGTGGCGGCACCGGACTTCGGCGAGCGCGGTCGGCGCCTGCGCGACAGCGATGTCATCGCCGGCGCGGTGGTCCGCTCAGCTGATCCAGCCGTTCATGGCCGCCCGTACGCCCGCCTGGAAACGGCTGGTGGCGCCGAGCCGGTCCAGCAGCACGGCGACGATCCGGCTGACCGAGCGCGGAGAGACGCCGAGTTGGTGCGCGATGACCTCGTTCTTCTTCCCCGCGGCCATCAACAGCAGTACGTCGCGCTCCAGTTGGGTCGGCTCGGGGCCGTTCTCCTCCTCCTCGGCGGTGAAGTCCAGCCCCCTGTCCCAGTGGTGGGTGAAGAGTCGCTGGAGGAAGCCCAGCACCGCGGGGTCGCGCACGAGCACGACACCGGCGGCCGTGTCCTCGGTGTCCACCGGGAGCACCGCGGCCTCGTTGTCGTAGATCAGCAGCCGCGAGGGCATCACGCCCGTGGTGCGGATCTGGGCCCCCGCCGCGGTGATCCGGGCCGCGTACTTGGCGGTCAGCCGGTGCTTGCGGGTGCTGTGCTGGAACAGGATCCGGATGTGCGCGCCGCGGGCGAGAGTGTCCAGGTCGAGCGGGGTGGCGGAGCTGACCGCGGCCTCGTCCAGCGGGCCGCCGGGGCTGAGGACGTCCACCGAGCTCTTGCAGGTGCGGGCGAGGTCGTCGATCACCGCGCGGATGTTGTCAAGACCCTCGATCACCTCGACACGGCCCTTGGCCGAGCGCATACTTCTGGCCTCGAGGTAGTCGCCGGTGAGCGCGTGCATCTGCGCGCGAGCCGTGGCGATCGCGGTCTGCCGCTCCAGCACGTCCTGCTGCGCCGCGGAGAGCAGCGTGTCCGCGGCTGTCTCGGGGCTCACGGCGGACCAGCCGCCGCTGGGGGAGGGCTGGAGCAGGCTCAGCTTCGCGAGGCGCTGCTCGGTGGCCCGCACCTCCTCGACCGTCAGCCCGCTGCGGCCGGCGATCAGCTCCACGGAGTCGGTGGGGTGCAGTACGCGCAGTCGGTACACGCGTGCCGCGACCTCGTCTATTTCGCACATCTCCAGCACGACTCAGCTTCCTCGTTCCGTCCCTGCTGCTCGGGCGACAACCTGCCAGGCGAGATACTGCCAGGGCAAACCTCTTGGTTCTTGGCGCAGAAGTCGCAAATATCGACACCGGAATGAAGGTGACACCTTCGTTCACCGGACACGGTTAGGGAGGCGTCCTGTGAAGAGACTTACACGTGCACTCGCTGCATCCATGATTGTCGCGCTGGCAGCCCTGGGCGCGCAGCTGGGCGTCGCGGGCACCGCCGCAGCGCAGACGCACACGACCGGAGCCAACTCCGGCGACAACATCTGGATGTGACCGGCACCGGAACGGTACGACCACTGAGTGCCTTCGGAGAGAGCCATGACCACGCTCGCATCCCGTGGGGAACACACCGCCGCGCGGACCGGGAGTCCGCTCAGCTTCCGGCGCGGCGACCTTAGACACGTCCAGGCAGAGGATTGGGACCGGGTGGTGTCCGATGCCTGGGCGCGCAGTGTGAAAAGTCGTCACACCCTGGATCATCGCTGCTCCCCCCTCGGCGATGCCAGACCGGTGTCACGTTGGGGTGGCCGTTCCGCCGGACGGTCGCCGGGCCGCTTGCTCACCGTCGCACCTCGTGCGCGGAGACGCGCCCGGTGAATCCACCCCTCACGCCCCTGGCCGTTCTGCTCAACCCCCGTGTGCAGACGGTCCGGGTAGCGCGTGAGGTCGGGGCCCACACCCTCATGGTGGGTCCCGACCTCACCGCGCCGGGCATGAACCGCGCCGCCGCCGAGGCGGACCAGGTCCTGGAGGCCGACTGGCGCGACCACCGGCGTCTGGCCGCGAACCTCTCGCATCTCACCGGGGTTTCCCGGGTCTCGATCTTCGGCTTCGAGGACGGGACCGCGCTCGCCGCCGCCCGCGCCAACTGGTGTCTGCGCCTGGCGGGCAGCAGCCCCCGGTCGGTCGCCGTGCTCAGCGACCCCCTCGCCCTGCGCGAGCAGATCAACTCGATCACCTCCACCCCCGTGCGTCACGCCCTCTGCTCGGCCGCCGAGCTGCCGAGGGCCGCCTGCCAGGTCGGCTTCCCCTGCTCCGTGCGCCCGCGTCAATCCGCCGCCCGGACGGGCCCCTCCGCGGCGGAACCGGCCGTGGTGCACGGTGTGATCGAGGCAGAACGGCTCGCCGACCGGCTTCCGGCCGGCGAACTGGTCGTCGAGGAGTATCTGGAGGGTCCGCGCGTCGTGGTCGAGGCGTACAGCCACCTCGGCAGCCACACCATCCACGACGTCACACCGGTGCCCGGTACGGACGGGGCTCCCGGCCCCGAGGGGGCGCCCGGCATCGGACGGGACCGGCGGACGTCCGGCTCCCGCGGCTCCGCCGACCGGGACCGGCTGCTCGACCCCGAAGGGCCGGAGCTGAACCGGTTGGTGAGCGACACCCTGGACGCGGCCGACTACTGGGCCGGCCCCTCCCGGATCACCGCAGCCCTCACCGCACGCGGCCCGCGACCGGTGGCCGCCCGCGCCTGCCCCGCGCCGGACAGCGGCCTGCCGGCCGTCGCCATCGCCGCCCTCCTGGAACTCGCCGGGCCGGCTCACCGCGCCCAGGCGAGCTAGGGTCTGTCGTTCGGATCTTGTTGGTCGGGAGCGGCAGAGGCGCGTGCCGGGCGTCGCGGGCCCGGCGAGCTCCGGAAAGGCAGGCCCCGAGCGATCGAGAGGTAGCGCTGCCGTCATCCCGGGACACAGCGCGGAAACCTGCAGTCCCTCACCTCGCCCGGAGCACCGATCACCCCGAACGTGTCCGACCACACCGATCACACCGGTCACAACAATGGTGCCGGTCACTCGGTACGCACCGATCACGCCGTACGCACCGACCACGCCGTACGCACCGACCACACCGTACGCACGCACGCACGCACCGACCGCACCGCGCTCTCGCGCGCGGACGGCGCGGGCCGCAGAGGAGGCACCATGACAGCCCGAGGCACCGCACGCGGTCCGGGCCGCTGGATCGAGCACTGGGAGCCGGAGGACCCGGACTTCTGGCGTGAGCACGGCGAGCGCGTCGCCCGCCGAAATCTGGCCTTCTCCATCCTCTCGGAGCACATCGGCTTCTCCATCTGGTCGCTGTGGTCGGTGCTGGTGCTGTTCATGGGCCCCGAGTACGGGATCGACGCCGCCGGGAAGTTCTTCCTGGTCGGCATGGCGACCCTGGTCGGGGCGGTGATGCGGGTGCCGTACACCTTCGCCGTGGCCCGCTTCGGCGGCCGGAACTGGACGGTCGTTGCCGCAGCGATGCTGCTGCTGCCCACGCTGGCCGCGTTCGCGGTGATGGAGCCCGGCACCTCGTACGGCACGTTCATGCTGGTCGCCCTGCTGACCGGAGTGGGCGGGGGCAACTTCGCCTCCTCGATGACCAACATCAACTCCTTCTACCCGCTGCACCGCAAGGGCTGGGCGCTCGGGCTGAACGCGGGCGGCGGCAACATCGGGGTGCCGGCGGTCCAACTCGCCGCCCTGGCCGTCATCGCCACCGTCGGCGCCGGACAGCCGCGGGTGCTGCTCGGGCTCTACCTGCCGCTGATCGTGGTGTCCGCCGTCTGCGCCCGGCGCTGGATGGACAACCTCGCACCGGTGCGCAACGACACCGGGGCGGCACGGGAATCGGTACGCGACGCCCACACCTGGATCATGTCGTTCCTCTACGTGGGCACCTTCGGCTCGTTCATCGGCTACAGCTTCGCCTTCGGCCTCGTGCTCCAGAACCAGTTCGACCGCACTCCGCTCCAGGCCGCCTCGCTCACCTTCGTCGGGCCGCTGCTCGGCTCGCTGATCCGCCCCCTGGGCGGGCTGCTCGCCGACCGGTTCGGGGGCGGACGCATCACCCTGTGGAACTTCGCCGCCATGGCAGCGGCGACCGGCGTGGTCGCGGTGGCCTCGCAGGGCGAGTCGATGCCGCTCTTCCTGGCCGGTTTCATCGCGCTCTTCGTGCTGAGCGGCCTGGGCAACGGCTCCACGTACAAGATGATTCCGGGCATCTACCGGGCGAAGGCCCTCGCCCGGGGGCTGACGGGCGAGGAGGCGGACACGTACGGCCGCCGACTCTCGGGCGCGGCCATCGGCCTGATCGGCGCTGTCGGCGCGCTCGGGGGGCTCGGCATCAACCTCGCCTTCCGCCAGTCCTTCCAGGCCACCGGCACCGGTACCGCCGCCTTCGTCGGGTTCCTCGCCTTCTACGCGGTGTGCTTCCTGGTGACCCGTCAGGTGTACACCCGCCGTCGGCGGGGTCCCGAGGAGGCCACGTCCCGCGCGGGCGGGGCGCACGAGGAGAACGGCGCGGAGCGGACACCGGCCTTCGCCGGGGTCTGAGGCGCGGCTCGCGCGCCGCGGACGCCTGCCGGGCACCCCGGGCGCGCGTCGGCGCCCCACACGTCGGACACTCGTACGCAGCGAGTCCGTGACCCGCGGGACGCAGGCTCGTGGCCCCGGCACCGATCGCGGCCCGCGGAAGAGCGCGACCGCTCGGGCACGGGAGCACGGATCTCGCGACACGGGACCGCGGGACTACGGGACTACGGGATGAGGACCCGCCGATGGAGCACGCACCACAGCCGAGGCCTCTGGACGGTTTCACCGTCGGGGTCACCGCCGCACGACGCGCCGAGGAGCTCGGCGCCCTGCTCGCCCGTCGCGGCGCGGTCGTCCAGCACGGCCCGGCGCTGCGGATCGTCCCGCTCGCCGATGACGGCGAACTCCTCAGCAGCACGCGGCAGTTGATCGACCGCGCGCCGGACGTGACCATCGCCACCACTGCCATCGGCTTCCGCGGCTGGCTTTCCGCCGCGGAAGGCTGGGGTCTGGGCGAGGCACTGCTGCTGCGGCTCTCGCAGACCGAGATCCTCGCCCGTGGCCCCAAGGTGAAGGGCGCGGTGCGGGCGGCAGGGCTGAAGGAGGAGTGGTCGCCGGCCTCCGAGTCGATGGCCGAGGTGCTGGACCGGCTGCTGGAGCAGGGCGTCGAGGGCCTGAGGATCGCGGTCCAGCTGCACGGCGAGCCGCTGGCCGGTTTCAGCGACGCGCTGCGGGCGGCCGGCGCCGAGGTGGTCGGCGTACCCGTCTACCGCTGGCTGCCGCCGCGGGACACGGCGCCGCTGGACCGGCTGATCGAGGCGGCCGTCGGTGGCTCGGTGGACGCGCTGACGTTCACCAGCGCCCCCGCCGCCGTCTCCCTGCTGCGCCGCGCCGGCGAACTGGACCTGCGGGTACGGCTGGTGGAGGCGCTTCGGCGGCAGGTGCTGCCGGTCTGCGTCGGCCCGGTCACCGCGCTGCCGCTCCAGGCCGAGGAGATCCCGACCCGGCAGCCCGAACGGTTCCGGCTCGGACCGCTCGTCCAGGTCCTGTGCGCGGAGCTGCCCCGGCGTCCGCTGGCGGTCGCCGGACGGCGGTTGGAGATCCGCGGCCACGCCGTCGTACTGGACGGGGAGCTGCGGGCGGTGCCTCCCGCCGGGATGGCGCTGCTGCGTACGCTCGCCCGCCGGCCCGGCCGTGTGGTGCCCGGGCCCGAACTGCTGCGCGCCCTGCCGGGATCGGGCACCGACGAGCACGCGGTGGAAACCGCCGTGGCCCGGCTGCGCACGGCGCTCGGCGGGAGCGGGCTCGTGCAGACGGCGGCCAAGCGGGGCTACCGGCTGGCGCACGACCCGACGACCGGCGACACGTACGCCGACTGAACACGTACGCCGACCGACCGGTCCGCAGCGTCCCCCGCACCGCCGGTCGTACGGCTCCCGACCGCCGAACGCCGCTCCCCGCACGGGCCGTTGAACGGCCCCCCGCGCCCG
Source organism: Streptomyces tardus (assembly GCF_018101125.2). Classification (GTDB taxonomy): domain Bacteria; phylum Actinomycetota; class Actinomycetes; order Streptomycetales; family Streptomycetaceae; genus Streptomyces; species Streptomyces tardus. The sequence continues at coordinate 3,270,887 of NZ_JAELVF020000001.1, forward strand.
GCGTTGAACGCCACGGCGGTCCGGTGCGTATCCACCCGCAGGGGTACGCACACTTCAACTGGGGTTCCGCGTGAGCGAGGATGCGGCCGTGGCTGACCGAACGTCGCAGGACGACGCCCTGATCCGGGCCCTCTACGAGGAGCACGCCGGGCCGCTGCTGACCTTCGTGCTGAGGTTGGTGGACGGCGACCGCCACCGGGCCGAGGACGTGGTGCAGGAGACGCTGCTGCGCGCCTGGCGCAACGCCGACCGACTGCGGGGCGCCACCGGCTCGATCCGGCCGTGGCTGGTCACGGTGGCCCGCCGCATCGTGATCGACGGCCACCGCAGCCGCCGGGCCAGACCCCGCGAGGTGGACGAGACCCAGCTGGAGAGCGTCCCCGCGGCCGACGAGATCGACCGCGCACTGCGGATGATGACGATCTCCGAGGCACTGGGCGATCTGACCGACGCCCACCGGGAAGCGCTGGTCGAGACGTACTTCAGGGGGCGTACGGTCAACGAGGCCGCACAGGTGCTGGGCATACCCCCCGGCACCGTGCGCTCGCGGGTGTACTACGCGTTGCGCTCGCTGAAGCTCTCGCTGGAGGAGAGAGGGGTGTCGGCATGACCTCGCTCGCCCACCACCAGGACCACCACGACCACCACGACGTCGGGGCGTACGCCATCGGCGCGCTGGACCCCGAGGACGCCGCGCGCTTCGAGGAGCACCTCGCCGACTGCGTGAGCTGCTCCGCCGAACTCGACGAACTCCTCGGCCTCGCCCCGCTGTTGGACGAGTACACCGACACCGGACGCACCGCGGCCGGCGCCTCTCCCCGGGCCACCGGCTGCCGGGACGGCGAGGCACTCCGCCCCGGCGCGGGTGCCACGGCCCGCCCCGCCGCCCTCGCCGTGCCGTACGTCCAGCCGGTACGGGCCGGGGAGGCGCTGCTGGCGAGCGTCCTCGCCCGGGCCGCCGCCGAACGCCGGCGGCGGGCCCGACGGCGACTGGCGCTCGCGCTGCCCGCAGCCGCGGTGCTGGTCGCCGCCGCCCTCGGCGGAGCGGCGCTGCTGACCGGCGGAGACCGGGGGACCCCGCCCGATCCCATCCGCGCCGCGTACGACGCGGGGGAGAAACACCACGGCAGCGCGCCCGGGAGCGACGTCGACGCCACCGTCTCGCTGACCGAGAAGCGGTGGGGCACGGAGATCGCGGTTCGGCTCACCGGCGTCACCGGGCCGCGCAGCTGCGGCCTGATCGCGGTGGGCCGGGACGGCGGGGAGCAGACCGTCACCACCTGGGCCGTGCCGGACACCGGCTACGGGCCGGGCAAGGAGGTCTACTACGTCGGCGGCTCCGCCTACGGCCCTGCCGACATCGACCACTTCGAGGTACGCACGCTGGACGGCCAACGGCTCGTCACGGTCGACAAGTAGCCGCCCCGACCCGCCCGTTCCGACAAACACCGCGACGTGCGCCGACGCCCCGTACGCGCGGTCCGGGAGCGGCCTGCGCGAGGTGTACGGTTGACGGCTGCCCTGGACTGAGCAGAAGGGGGCCCTTGCGTTGGAAACGCAGGACGCAGGCGTACGCGACCGGGAGATTCGCCGGGAGCAGATCCATCTGGACACCGTCTACCGCCGGCTGGAGGAGAAGATCGGCGAAGCCGAGTTCCTCCGGGACGACGCGGTGCGCGGCGGGCAGGTCGGGACACCCGGCTCACTCGCCGAACGCGACGCCCAGGTGTTCCGTGCGGGCGCCCATCTGCACCGGCTGAACAGCGAGTTCGAGGACTTCCTCTTCGGCCGGATCGACCTGCTCAGCGGCAAGGACGGACGCCGTGGAGCCGACGGCGCGTACACCTCCGTGGAGCCGGCCGAGGGCGCGGTGCGGCCGGACAACACCGCCGACATCGCCGAGACCCTGCACATCGGCCGCCTGGGCGTGCTGGACGCCGAGTACAGCCCGTTGGTCATCGACTGGCGCGCGCCGGCCGCCGCGCCGTTCTACCGCGCGACGCCGGTCGCGCCGGGGCGGGTGGTGCGCCGCCGCGTCATCCGCTCGAAGGGCCGCCGGGTGCTCGGTGTCGAGGACGACCTGCTGCGACCCGAGCTGACCGCACGACTGGACGGCGAGGAGCTGGCGGTCACCGGCGACGGCGCGCTGATGGCGGCGCTGGGCCAGGCCCGTACGCACTCGATGCGCGACATCGTCGCCTCCATCCAGGCCGAGCAGGACACCGTCATCCGCGCCCCCGCCGCCTCGGTCACCCTGGTCGAGGGCGGCCCGGGGACGGGCAAGACCGCCGTGGCGCTGCACCGCGCCGCGTACCTCCTCTACCAGGACCGGCGCCGCTACGCCGGCGGCATCCTGGTGGTGAGCCCGACGCCGCTGCTGGTCTCGTACACCGAGGGGGTGCTGCCCTCGCTCGGCGAGGAGGGCCAGGTCGCCATCCGCGCGGTGGGTTCCCTGGTCGACGGAGTCGAGGCCAACGCCTTCGACTCCCCGGCCGTCGCCCGGATCAAGGGTTCGGCCCGCATGGTCAAGGTGCTGCGCCGAGCCGCGCGCGGTGCGCTGACACGTGCCGCCGGGTCCGCGCCGTCGACCCTGCGGGTGGTCGCGTTCGGCCGCCGGGTGGAGCTGCCGGAGCAGGAGCTGGCCGACATTCGGCACGCGGTGCTCGGCGGCACCGCCCCGGTGAACCTGCTCCGACCGCGTGCCAGACGTCTGCTGCTGGACGCCCTGTGGGCCAGGACGGGCGGGATCCGTCACTACGACGACCCCGAACTCGCCGCCGAGGCCCGCGAGGCGTTCGACGAGGACATCAGCGAGGAGGACGACTTCCTCGACTTCCTGGCCGCCTGGTGGCCGGAGATCGGCCCCCTCGACGTGCTGACCGCGATGGGCGACCGGGACCGGCTGGCACGCTGGTCGCGGCAGCTGCTCAAGGGTCGCGAGGTGCGCGAACTTGCCGCCTCCTTCGCCCGGTTGGCGACCGCGGCGCAGTCCGGCCGGGCCGGCCGGCGGGCCGTGCCGCGGACGGGCCGGGAGTCCGTGCCGGAGGCCGGTCCGTCCGAGTGGTCGCAGCCCGAGCTGCCGTCCGCCGATACCGCCGATACCGCCGATACCGCCGCAGCCTCACCGGCCGAGCCCGGCCCGTCCGCGATCGACTCCGGCGCGCGTACCCCGGAGGCCCCGGCGCTGCCGCTCTCGGTCCACGACATCGCGCTGTGGGACGAGCTGCTCGGTCAGCTCGGGGTGCCCGCTGCGCCCAAGCGCCGACGGGAGATCGACCCGTTGGACCAGTTCACCGGGCTGGAGGAGGTCACCACGGCGGCGGACCGGGACCCGACCCGGCGGGACCGTTCGGGACGGGACCGGGAGGACCGCCGCGAACGTCAGAGCTACGCCCACGTCATCGTGGACGAGGCGCAGGATCTGACGCCGATGCAGTGGCGCATGGTGGGGCGGCGCGGCCGGCAGGCGACCTGGACCGTGGTCGGTGACGCCGCGCAGTCCTCCTGGAGCGATCCCGAGGAGGCGGCGGCGGCGCGGGACGAGGCGCTGGGGGCCCGGCTGCGCAGCCGCTTCGAACTGACCGTCAACTACCGCAACCCTTCGGAGATCGCCGACCTCGCCGCGCGGGTACTGGCGCTGGCGATGCCCGGGGCGGCTCCGCCGAGGGCGGTCCGCTCCACCGGCCTGGTGCCCCGCTACGTCGCCGTCCCGCCCGCGTCCGGAGCACCCTCTGGGCGGGGTAAGGCGTCGGCGGAGGCGGCGCTCGCGGAGGCGGTGCGCGAAGAGGCGCGGCGGCTGCTGGCCGAGGTGGAGGGCACCGTCGGCGTCGTCGTGGCGATGGCCAGGCGCCGCCAGGCTGCGCAGTGGCTGGCCGGGCTGGGGGAGCGGGTCGTGGCGCTGGGCAGCCTGGAGGCGAAGGGCCTGGAGTACGACGCGACGCTCGTCCTCTCGCCCGCCGAGATCGCGGACGAGTCGCCGGCCGGACTGCGCGTGCTCTATGTCGCACTGACCAGGGCGACACAGCGGCTGACCGTGCTGTCCGGCCCGCGCGACCTCCCGGACGCGGCAGGCGTACCCGACCTGCTGCGCGACTGAACGCGCCCGAGAGCACCCTTGCGCCACGGGCCGACGGCCCGGCCGCGGCGGCCGGTGACAGACCGGTGTGCGGTACATCGCGATTCCCCTCCGTCGCAGGGGAACCGCGGCTGCGCTGTCTTTGTTAGCCTGGCTAGTGGCGTCGGCCCGATCCATGCCCCCGGGCCCAACCACAGTCGCTACGAGCGACCACTTGCCGCGAGGCGAGCTGGCGGGTCGGCGCCGCTGAAGCTTCTCCTGCACGGCCGTTCGGCAGTTTCCGAGCGGCCGTGCGGCATGAGCGGCCCTACGGCATGAGCGATCTCTGCCGGCGGCCTTTCGCCACCCCCGGGGCAGGTTCCGGCAGCCTCCGGTCCGCTTTCGCGGGCCCGTTGCGCCAGAGCCGTGCCGGCCGCGGTCACCCGGAATCCCTGCCTCCCGACCCCGTACCACCTGCCGAAACTCCATCCGGATGGTGGAAAAGAGTTTCCAAAATCCACAAGATCCGGTTACCCGGTACCCATCGGTAGGTGCGACTATTCGGGAGCACGCGCGATATTGCGATTTTCAGGCACAGCGGAGGACACCGACCATGGCTACGGCGCCCAGCGTCTCCTATTCAATGACCGTCCGGCTCGAACTCCCCGCCGGTGGCAGCGCGGTCAGTCAGATCACGACGGTCGTGGAGTCCGCCGGCGGTCATGTCACGGGCCTGGACGTCACCGCCTCCGGTCATGAGCGGTTCCGCATCGACGTCACCATCGCGGCGACCTCGACCGACCACGCCTCGGCGATCGTCGCCCGTCTCGGCGAGATCGAGGGCGTCACGCTCGGGAAGGTCTCCGACCGTACGTTCCTGATGCACCTGGGCGGCAAGATCGAGATGTCGTCCAAGCACCCGATTCGCAACCGTGACGACCTCTCCATGGTCTACACGCCCGGCGTCGCGCGGGTCTGCACCCAGATCGCCGAGCACCCCGAGGATGCCCGGCGGCTGACCATCAAGCGCAACAGCGTCGCCGTCGTCACCGACGGTTCGGCGGTGCTCGGCCTCGGCAACATCGGCCCGATGGCCGCGCTTCCGGTGATGGAGGGCAAGGCCGCCCTCTTCAAGCGCTTCGCCGGCATCGACGCCTGGCCGATCTGCCTGGACACCCAGGACGCCGACGCGATCGTGGAGATCGTCAAGGCCATCGCGCCCGGCTTCGCCGGCATCAACCTGGAGGACATCTCCGCACCCCGCTGCTTCGAGATCGAGGCGCGGCTGCGCGAGGCGCTGGACATCCCGGTCTTCCACGACGACCAGCACGGCACGGCCATCGTCGTCCTCTCCGCGCTGTACAACGCGCTGCGCGTCGTCGGCAAGGAGATCGCCGACGTACGGGTCGTCATGTCCGGTGCGGGCGCGGCCGGTACGGCGATCCTCAAGCTGCTGCTCGCGGCCGGTGTCGAGCACGCGGTGGTCGCCGACATCCACGGCGTGGTGCACTCCGAGCGCGAGGACCTCCAGGGCGTCGACAGCGGTTCGGTGCTGCGCTGGCTCGCCGACCACACCAACCCCGACGGGGTGCGCGGCACCCTGAAGGAGGCCGTGGTCGGCGCGGACGTCTTCATCGGCGTCTCCGCCCCGAACGTGCTGGACGCCCGCGACGTGGCCGCGATGGCGGAGGGTGCGATCGTCTTCGCGCTCGCCAACCCCGACCCGGAGGTCGACCCGGCGGACGCCCGGCAGACCGCCGCGGTCGTCGCCACCGGCCGTTCCGACTTCCCGAACCAGATCAACAACGTGCTGGTCTTCCCCGGTGTCTTCCGCGGCCTGCTGGACGCGCAGTCCCGCACCGTCAACGACTCGATGATGCTGGCCGCGGCACGGGCGCTGGCCGACGTCGTGGGCGAGGACGAGCTCAACGCCAACTACGTCATCCCCAGCGTCTTCAACGAGAAGGTCTCGGGCGCGGTCGCCGACGCCGTGCGGGACGCCGCCAGGGCCGCACAGGAGGCGCAGTCCGCGTCCTGAGCGGACCAGGCAGCGCCCCGGCAGCCGCCCGCCTACGACCCGGCTGGGGGACTCCGGTCGTCTTCCCGAGCCCTCCCGCATCGGTCCGGAACCGGTGCGGGACGGGCTGTGCAAGCGATTTCTGTGGCCACCGCCATATTTCGCTGCGGCGCGTCGCCGGAACGGCTGCGCCCGGGCGCACCTAGTGTTACGCCAGACGTGTCGGACTCGACACGTTGGACAGAGCGTACGGAGCGTCACCCCAGCGGGAGCCGCCCCTTTCCGCCAGAAGCGGCAGGGCAGCGGATTGGCTTTCCCCCCACTGGTAGGGGCAGGATGCGTGCGGGCGCGAGGGTCGCCAGACCCGACCCGGGTCCAGTGGCTGTCAGAGGCCCCTGGCAGCATCGGCTTCGATCTCACGCCTTATCGGCAAGAAGAACACGGGAGTAACAGAAATGAACCGCAGTGAGCTGGTCGCCGCCCTGGCAGACCGCGCCGAGGTGACCCGCAAGGACGCCGACGCCGTGCTGGCCGCCTTCGCCGAGACCGTTGGCGAAATTGTCGCCAAGGGCGACGAGAAGGTCACCATCCCGGGTTTCCTGACCTTCGAGCGCACTCACCGTGCCGCTCGGACCGCGCGTAACCCGCAGACCGGCGACCCGATCCAGATCCCGGCCGGCTACAGCGTCAAGGTCTCGGCGGGCTCGAAGCTCAAGGAAGCCGCCAAGGGCAAGTAACGCCCACCGGCCCGTCAGCGGGCCGCCGCCCCGGTTCGCCGGGGCTCCGCAGGACACCGCAGGGGTGGTTGTCCGGAGAGATCCGGGCGGCCACCCCTGTGGCGTTCCCACCCCGAACCGCTCCACCGCCGTCCCCGACCGCTCCATCTCCCCACCCGAACCGCTCCCGCCCCGCACCGGTCCTGTCACCGCCTCGCACCGGTCCTGCCTCCTCAGCCCGCTCCGCAGTGGCCCGGGGGGCGCCGCCACCGGCTCCGCAGCGGCCGGCCGCGCCGCACCCGTCGCGCCGCACGGGGTCCGTCGAAGAGCCGGGGCCCTGGGATGCACGGCCTGACACACCGCGGCGGGCCGACAAATCCCAAACAGGACAGTCGAGACGTCAGTCAGTCGGCGGGTCAGACCCACCAGCGGCGTCACCACGAACATCATCACTGTCAGTCGAAGGAGAAGTCCCACAGCGCGATCTCCCGCAGCGAGCCCACCACCGTCGTACGGCCGCCCGCGACGATGCCCGGCACCGTGGGCACCGCCAGTACGCGGCAGCCGGCCGCCAGCGCCGCCCGTACGCCGACCGGGGTGTCCTCCACGGCCAGGCAACGCCCGGGCGCCGCTCCGAGCAGCCGGCAGGCGGCGAGGTAGGGGTCGGGGTGCGGTTTTCCCCGGGCCGTCTCGCCGTTGGCCACCGACAGCGCGAACCGCGCGGCCCCGAGGGTGCGGAGCACCTGGTCGGTCACCGCGCGCTCGGAGGCGGTGACCAGGGCGACCGGCACCCCCAGCGCCGCAGCCCGGTCGAGGAGTTCCGCGGCGCCGGGTTTGAGTCGTACGCCGCTCGACACGCGTGCGGTGAACCCGTGGTGCAGACGCTCCGCCACGACGTCGACCGGGCGCCGGATCCGTACGGCGAGCAGCTGGGCCGCGCTTCCCAGCGGCAGCCCGGCGAACCCCCGCACCGCCTCCGGGCCGTGCGCTTCGCCGTGCTCGTGCAGCAGCCCGTCCACCGTCTCCAGCCAGGAGGCCTCGGTGTCGACCAGGGTGCCGTCCATGTCGCACAGCAGTGCGTCGGGAGGGGTGGGCATGGGCGCTCGCTCTTCTCTCTGCGCCGGTCGGTGCCGTCTCGTGCCCGGCGCGGTGATCTGCGCACGTGCCGGCGTGCCGTCCGGCGGTCTCCGGGGGCCGGGGCCTCGAGGGCGGCGCTCCGACGGGCCGATCCGGCGGCGGTCAGTCGCGCCCGAGGCGGGCCAGTGGGTTCGCCTGGGTGGAGTTGCGCACGGTGAAGACCACCGACCCCGGCCGGTAGCGGTCGTCGGAGGACTCCACCGGGCGTCCCTCCGGTGTCGTCGTGGTGCGCCGCACGCGCAGCAGCGGGCTGCCGCGCCGTACTCCCAGACGCTGCGAGTCGACGGTACCGGCCGCGACCGCGTCGATGTGGTGCTCGCCGTGCGCGAAGACCAGGCCCGTGTCGTCGTACAGGGACTGGGTGACGGACTCGCAGTCGTCCGGCAGCCGCTGCACGGCGTCGGCGATCCAGCCCGCGTACACGGTCCGCTCCAGCAGCACCGGCTCGCCGTCCAGGGTCCGCACCCGCAGCACCCGCAGCACCTGGGACTGCGGGGCCAGTTGGAGGAGCGCGGCCTCCTCGACCCGGGCCGCGCAGCGGACGGACTCCAGCACCCGGCCGCCCGGGGTGTGGCCGCCGGCCCGCGCCCACTGGGCGAAGCTGCGCAGCTCGGCGAAGGACTGGCTGGGGGCGGTGGAGAGCACGACGCGGCGTGCGCCCTGCCGCGAGCCGATCATTCCCTCCGCCTGGAGCGCGCTGACGGCCTGCCGCACGGTCCCCCTGGAAACCCCGTGGCGCTCGGCGAGTTCGGCCTCCGAGGGCAGTGCGCCGCCCACCGGGTGGCGACCGTCCGCGATGGCCTCGCGCAGCGCTTCTGCGATCTGCTCATGCCTCCGGGTCAACAGGGCTCCTTGGCTTGTCGCGTGGCGTGGCCGGTGGTGCCTCGATCATGTCATCGCGGCCCGGCGGCGGGGGCGGGCGAGCCCGGCCGCGGCGAGTGGCGCGCCCGGATGTGCGGGAGGTCCCGAACGGCCGTGTGGGACACGGTTGTTCGGGACCTCGGGCACGACGTCCGGGACCGACCCGCGCGACGCACGGTGGCGACCGGGGCCGGGAGACGGCTACGGCAGCTCGACCTTCGCGCCGAGGGCCGGGAGCTTGTCCATGAAGTTCTCGTAGCCCCGGTTGATCAGCTCGATGCCGTGCACCCGGGAGGTGCCCTGCGCCGCGAGAGCTGCGATCAGGTACGAGAAGCCGCCGCGCAGGTCGGGGATGACCAGATCGGCACCCTGGAGCTTGGTCGGGCCGGAGACCACCGCGGAGTGGAGGAAGTTGCGCTGGCCGAAGCGGCAGGGCGTACCGCCCAGGCACTCGCGGTAGAGCTGGATGTGCGCACCCATCTGGTTCAGCGCAGAGGTGAAGCCCAGACGGGATTCGTACACCGTCTCGTGCACGATCGACAGCCCGGACGCCTGCGTCAGTGCGACGACGAGCGGCTGCTGCCAGTCGGTCTGGAAGCCCGGGTGCACGTCCGTCTCCAGGGCGATCGCCTTGAGCGGGCCGCCGGGGTGCCAGAAACGGATGCCGTCCTTGTCGATCTCGAAGTTGCCGCCGACCTTCCGATAGGTGTTGAGGAAGGTCATCATCTCGCGCTGGGCGGCGCCGCGTACGTACACGCTGCCCTCGGTGGCGAGTGCGGCACAGGCCCAGGACGCCGCCTCCAGCCGGTCCGGCAGGGCGCTGTGGTTGTAGCCGCCGAGCCGGTCGACACCGGTGATCCGGATGGTCCGGTCGGTGTCCATGGAGATCATCGCGCCCATCTTCTGCAGTACGCAGATGAGGTCCTCGATCTCCGGCTCCACGGCCGCGTTGGACAGTTCGGTGACGCCTTCGGCGAGCACAGCGGTCAGCAGCACCTGCTCGGTCGCGCCGACCGAGGGGTACGGCAGCGCGATCTTGGTGCCGCGCAGCCGCTGCGGTGCCTCCAGGTACTGGCCCTCGGGGCGCTTCTCGATCGTGGCGCCGAACTGCCGCAGCACGTCGAAGTGGAAGTCGATCGGACGGCCGCCGATGTCGCAGCCGCCGAGGCCCGGGATGAAGGCGTGGCCGAGGCGGTGCAGCAGCGGGCCGCAGAACAGGATCGGGATCCGGGAGGAGCCGGCGTGCGCGTCGATGTCGGCGACGTTGGCGCTCTCGACGTGCGAGGGGTCGAGCACGAGCTCGGCCTCCTCCTCGCCGCCGCGCACGGTCACGCCGTGGAGCTGGAGCAGTCCGCGTACGACGCGCACGTCGCGGATGTCGGGGACGTTGCGCAGTCGGCTGGGCTCGCTGCCCAGCAGCGCGGCGACCATCGCCTTGGGTACGAGGTTCTTCGCGCCCCGGACTCTGATCTCACCCTCCAGCGGGGTGCCGCCGTGGACAAGCAGAACGTCGTCGGTGCTGACGGTCATGGAACTCGCGATCTCTCCTAGGGCCTCATCTTCCGCCCTGCCGGCAGGGGACAAACTGGAATGGTAGTAGCCATCCGCCGCCTCTCCGACTACGTGTGCGCCCGGGTCTACGTTCCGCTTACACCTGAACTCGCGGGGTGACGAATTCGCGGTGTTTCAGGCCAGGTTCGGGGCGCGCGCACGCACCGTTGCTGAATTTGACTCTCCCGGGACCCCGGATCTGCGCGACGATATGGGCATGACGCAGGTGACCTCGCTCACCGGACGGCTTCTGGTGGCGACCCCGGCACTGTCCGACCCCAACTTCGACCGCGCCGTCGTGCTGCTGCTCGACCACGACGAGGACGGCTCCCTCGGCGTGGTCCTCAACCGGCCGACGCCGGTCGACGTGGGCGACATCCTGGAACCCTGGGCCGATTTCGCCGGCACCCCCGAAGTCGTCTTCCAGGGCGGCCCGGTATCGCTGGACGCAGCCCTCGGCGTCGCGGTGATCCCCGGCGAGGAGGGGCCGCTCGGCTGGCGCCGGGTGCACGGCGCGATAGGGCTGGTCGACCTCGACGCGCCGCCGGAGGTGCTCGCCGCCGAGCTCGGCTCGCTGCGGATCTTCGCCGGGTACGCGGGCTGGGCCGCGGGCCAGCTGGAGGAGGAGGTCTCCGAGGGGGCCTGGTACGTCGTGGACTCCGAGCCGGGGGACGTCTCCACCCCCGAGCCCGAGGGGCTGTGGCGTTCCGTACTGCGGCGCCAGCGCAACGAGTTGGCGATGGTCGCCACCTATCCCGACGACGCCTCGCTGAAC
>NZ_JAELVF020000001.1:3282078-3470254 GCF_018101125.2 Streptomyces tardus
TGTGTCGCGTGTCCCCGCCCTGCCCGTACGCCCCGCAGGTCCCGCGTCGCGCGTTCCGCCTGTAGGTCCCGCGTCGCGCGTTCCGCCCGTACGTCCCGCGTCGCGCCCGCGTGGGCGGCCCCGTGACGCGGCTCGGGCTGCCGGTCCGCGGGGGAGGCGAGTGCGTCGCGGGATCCCGTGCGCCACCCGGTGCGGGTGCCGTGAACTCGGGTGCGCCGACGCCTGTTCCGCCCGCCCGTTCGGCCCGTGCGGGCCGGGTCGCGCGGGCCGCGCGCACCCGTCGCGGATGGGTACCCTTGGTTCGTATGAGCACTCTTGAGCCCGACCGCGGAACGGGTACCGGCACGCTCGTCGAGCCGACTCCGCAGACGTCGCACGGCGACGGCGATCACGAGCGGTATGCGCACTACGTCCAGAAGGAAAAGATCATGTCCAGCGCGCTCGACGGCAGCCCTGTCGTCGCGCTCTGCGGCAAGGTGTGGGTCCCGGGTCGCGACCCGAAGAAGTACCCGGTGTGCCCCATGTGCAAGGAGATCTACGAGTCCATGACCTCCGGGGGCGGGGACAAGGGCGGCAAGGGCGACGGCAAGAAGTAGCCGCCGCGGGCGGCGCCGCCGATACGCTGTTGCGCAGGGCCCGGCCTGCCCCCGACGCGCTGTTGAGGCGCGCCGGGGGCAGGCCTTTGCGCCCGGGCAGTGGCAGCCGAAGCGCGAGCAGAGCGGGGGCGTGGTGCACGACGGTGTGGACGGAGTCGATCCCGACGGCCGGGACCGGATCGAGCTGGTGCAGCGCCTGTGCGAGTCCGGCCGCCTCGACGAGGCGCACGCCCTGCTCGACGACGACTGGGTGCGGGCCGTCGGCAGCCTCGGCTATCTGCTGCGGGCCTACGTCCACGCGCTGCGCGGCTCCCGGGCGGAGAGTCGGGAGGCGACCGACTGGGCGCTGCTGCATCTGGACGGTGATCCGGTCGATCAGCTCTGCCTGGCGGGACAGGTGCTGCTGGCTCTCGGCGACGAGCACCGCGCGCTGACGATCGGCCGTCGCGCACTGGCCGCCGACCCGCACGACTGGCGGCCCCGCGTCCTGCTGGCCGACGCCTACCGGGAGTTGGACCGTATCCAGGAGAGCGTGACACTCGCCCGGCACGCCGTGGACCTCGCGCCCGAGGAGGTGGAGGCCCAGCTCGCGCTGGCCCGTTCGCTGAGTCTGCGGCATGCGCTGCCGGGCCAGCGGCGCCGCGCGCTGACCTCCGAGCGCGACCGCGCCTGGGCCCGGGCCGCCGAACTCGGCGCCGACGAGGCGGCGTTGGCCGGGGCCAGGCCGCCCTGGTGGCGCCGGTTCCGCTGGCTGCCCGTGGTGGTGATCTTCCTCGGCCTGCAAGTGGTCGCCGGTATCGACTGGCGGCTGGCGATCGGCGTGCTCTGCGCGATGTTGATCGCTCTGATCGGTCTGTGGTGGGTCTCCGTGCTGCGGGTCGGCGCGCGGCCCGCGGACCGGGTGCAGGCGGCCAGGGCCGCGACCAGGGCAGAGCTGCTCGGCCACCCGGGCCAGGCCCGGGTGGTGGAGCTGGCGGTCGCAGTGGTGCTCCCGCTGGTGCCCCTCTTCACCACCGGTTTCGTGGCCGCAGCCGCCGCGGACGGGCAGCCCTGGCCAGCGCTCGCGGCGCTCTGCGCCGGGCTCGGCGCCGCTGCCGCGGTGCTCGGCGGCGGACTGCTGGTGCGCTGGTGGTACGGGGAGCGGGTGTGGCGCGAGCGGCTGCTGCACAGCCCGTACGTGGAACGGCGGCTGGCGCTGGTCCTGGTGCTGTCCGGGGGCACGGTGGCGATGGTGCTCGGCGGGGTGGGCGGAGGCTGGTGGGACGCGGTGTTCCTGGCCCATCTGCTGTTCGTCGTGGTCGGCTCGGTCCGCGGCGTCTGGCGGCTGGCGGTGGAGCGGAGCAGCCGCGTGGCGGGCTGAGCCCGTGGCGCCGGCGGTAGCGGCGGCGTGCGGACGGCGGGGCGTACCCGGTCGGGTCCGGGGCGTACCCGGTCGGGTCCGGCCGTTGGCAGTGCCGGGGCCCGGTGCGGAGGCGGTGCGCGCTGTGGGACCGTGGTGGCTGACCTGCCGGGTCGGCGAAGGGACAGGGACGATGAGCGGTCGGGCGGCTTCGGAGAGCTGGAAGGAGCGCAGCGTCTGGCTGCGTGTCTTCATCTACGTCTTCGCGACGCACCTCTTCGCCGGTTTTGTGATGCTGCTGTTCTTCGTCGGGGACCACGCGCAGAAGTGACCTCCCGGCGGCGCCGGAAACAGGTTTGAGCTGCCGATATTGGTATAGACCTTGTGTCGCGGAGAGGGCCCCCGTAGCCTTCGACGACCATGGACTCCTCTTCGCTGTCAGGTGCGTCCGAGACCCCTCTCAGCCCTTCACCACTGATCCCCGCTCCCGTCGCCGTCCGCCCCGCCGAGGGCGCCCTGCGGCTCGACGCCGACACTGCCCTGGCCGCAGCCGCCGGCACCGAAGGCGTCGCGCGCTGGCTCCGTACGACACTGGGCGCGGCCACCGGTTGGCCGCTGCTCCCGGACGGGCCCGGCCCGGTCGTCCGCCTGGAGCTCGACAGTCAACTCGCCGCAGAGGCCCACCGGTTGACCGTCGACGAGTCCGGGGTGCGCCTGGTCGGCGGCAGCGCCGCGGGCGTCTTCTGGGCCGCCCAGACCCTGCGTCAGCTCCTCGGTCCGGTCGCCCACCGCCGGGCGCCGCTGCCCGGCGCGCAGACCGACCCGCTGCCCCACGGCAGCATCGAGGACGAGCCCCGTTTCGGCTGGCGCGGTTTCATGCTCGACGTCTCCCGGCACTTCATGCCCAAGGACGGCGTGCTGCGGTACATCGACCTGCTCGCCGCGCACAAGCTGAACGTGCTGCATCTGCACCTCACCGACGACCAGGGCTGGCGGGTGGAGATCAAGCGCTACCCGCGGCTCACCGAGGTCGGCGGCTGGCGACCCGGCACCCGGGTCGGCCACCGGGCCTCCGGGCTGTGGGACGAGCGCCGCCACGGCGGGTGCTACACCCAGGACGACATCCGCGAGATCGTCGCCTACGCGGCCGAGCGGCACATCACGGTAGTGCCCGAGATCGAGGTTCCGGGCCACTCGCAGGCCGCCATCGCCGCCTACCCCGAACTGGGCAACACCGACGCGGTGGACACCGGCGCGCTCGACGTCTGGACGGACTGGGGCATCAGCGCCAACGTGCTCGCCCCCACCGACGAGGTGCTGCACTTCTACGAGAACGTGCTCACCGAGATCCTGGAGCTCTTCCCCGGCGAGTTCGTGCATCTCGGCGGGGACGAGTGCCCCAAGGAACAGTGGCAGGCGTCGCAGACCGCCAAGCAGCGCATCGTCGACCTCGATCTCGCGGACGAGGAGGAGTTGCAGACCTGGTTCATCCGGCACTTCGACCGCTGGCTGGCCGAGCGGGGGCGCAGGCTCATCGGCTGGGACGAGATCCTCTCCGGCGGCGGCCTGGCGACGGACGGCCGCGGGTTGGGGCCCGGCGCGGCCGTCACCTCCTGGCGCGGCTACGCGGGCGGTGTGGCGGCGGCGCGCTCCGGCAGGGACGTCGTGATCTGCCCCGAGCAGCACGTCTACCTGGACCACCGGCAGGCCGCGGGCGAGGACGAGCCGGTACCCATCGGCTTCGTCCGCACGCTGCGCGACGTCTACGAATTCGAGCCGCTGCCGCCGGAGTTGGCCGGTACGGACGCCGAGGGGCGGGTGCTCGGCGCGCAGGCGAACCTGTGGACCGAGGTCGCGGAGAGCCGTCAACGTGTGGACTACCAGGCGTTCCCCCGGCTCGCCGCGTTCGCGGAGGTGGTCTGGAGCGGTCGGGAGCACCGGAGTTGGCCGGATTTCGAGGGTCGGATGGTGCGCGGGCACTACGCGCGACTGGACGCCATGGGCATCGACTACCGGCCGCCGGGCGGTCCCAGGCCCTGGCAGCAGCGCCCCGGTGTGCTCGGACGTCCGATCGACGGAGTCCCCCCGATCGTGTGAGCGGGCGCTGTTGGGCGCCCGGCCGACCCCGGCGGCTGGAAGCGTGGCTTTCGGTCGCCGAGGTCCGGCGACGGGGAATCGGACCCTCCTGCGAAGCGGGTCCGGCCGTCCCCGGGGCGGCGCTTCGAGAAGTGTCCGAGAGGCACCGGGCGGCAGCGCGGGGCTCCGGCGATGCGACCCAGGTGACGATTCGGGCAAATCGTACCCATCGTGGTCTTTCCCAACTCCCTTGGGGCTGCGCGCGGATCGGCGGAGCGCCGGACAACGGCGCCCCTCGCGTCGCGCGGCCCCGGAGTTGTGCCAGAGTTGCCACCTCCAGCCTCTGAGCACGTACCGTACGGCTGAGTAAGCCGGGCAGCCGGGGAAGGGGCAGCTGGATTGAGCACGCACGCGCCGCATGCGCCACACAGCCCAGGGCTCAGGCGGTCCGTCGTCCTGCCCGCCACGCTCGACGAGGCGGTGGCCGCGCTCACCGAGATGCCTGCGGCCGTACCCGTCGCGGGCGGCACGGACCTGATGGTCTCGGTCAACTCCGGCCGGCTGCGGCCCGCCGGACTGGTCAGCCTGGCCCGCATCAGCGAACTCCGCGGCTGGGAGTACCAGGACGGCCACGGCCTGCTGGGCGCCGGACTCACCCACGCCCGGATGGGCCGACCCGACTTCGCCGCCCTCTTCCCTGCGCTCGCCGCCGCCGCCCGCGCCGCCGGACCGCCCCAGATCCGCAACGCCGGGACCCTCGGCGGGAACGTCGTCACCGCCGCCCCCACCGGCGACACTCTGCCCGTACTGGCCGCGCTCGAAGCGGTGTTGGTCATCGCCGGCAGCGAGGGCGCCCGTCGCGAGGTGCCGGTCAGCCATCTCCTCGCCGGCATGGAGATGCTCCGGCCCGGCGAGGTGATCGGTCATCTGCGGGTCCCGCTGCTGCACGCACCGCAGTCCTTCCTCAAGGCCACCGCGCGCACCGGCCCGAGCCGCGCGCAGGCCTCCGCGGCCGTGGTCCTCGACCCGGCCAGACGCGGGGTGCGGTGCGCGATCGGCGCGGTGGCGCCGATGCCGCTGCGCCCGCTGGAGGCAGAGCAGTGGGTGGCCTCGCTGATCGACTGGTCGGTGGTGATGGACAAGGGCGCCAGCGCGCTCGCACCCGAGGCGCTCGAGGCGTTCGGGCAGTACGTCGCGATGGCCTGCATCCCCGACCCGGAGCCCACCGTGGACGGGGAGGCGGCCGTCGAACTTCCGCCCGCCGCGCTGCATCTGCGGCGTACCGTGGCGGCACTGGCTCGCCGGGCACTGGGGAGGGCTCTCGCATGAGCGATGACCAGCAGCGGTGGCGTACGTCCGAGGATCCGCACAGCGTGCCGCCGGCCGGCGGCTGGGGCGGGGAGTACGACGCGGACGCCACCGCCTTCGTTCAACTGCCGACCGAACTGCCGCCCGTCGGCGGTGGCGGGGCCGGCGAGTACGACCCGCTGGCCGCGCCGCTCGCCGCGCCCGGCACCGGAGCCGGCTGGGAGCCGCCGGCCATTCCGCCGATGACACCGGCCGCGTCCACCGACCCGACGGCGACCGGCCAGTGGACGATGCCGTTCGCGCCGGTGGGGGAGCAGTACCCGGCTGTCGACCAGACCCCGGACCGCACGCGGGCGAACGACCACACCGCGCTCGGCCAGGGCGCTGCCGCCGCGCTCGCGGGCGCCCACGAGGCACGTACGCCCCTCGGTCGGCAGTTGAACGAAGGCGGTGGCGTCCGCGTCGTACTCCCCGCCCCAGCCGCCGGCCGGCGGCTGGGGCGGGGAGTACGACGCGGACGCCACCGCCTTCGTTCAACTGCCGACCGAACTGCCGCCCGTCGGCGGCCGACTCCGATTCCGCGGTGGAGTCGGCCGCGGCGGTGTCGGTCGCGGCGCGCGGCGGCGGGACCTGGGAGGCGGCGGCGTTCTCGCCGGACTGCTCCGGGCCCGGGCCCTGCACGGCCGGCTGCTCCGGCGCACTACCGTTCGCGGGCCCGGCCGGGTACTCCGCCGACGGTCCGACCCCGTGGTCGGTGCCGTACTCGGCCTCGTACTCCGTGCCGTAGTCGGCGCCGTGGCCGGTGCCGTTCCCCCGGGGGAACGGCACCGGCCACGGCGCCGACTACGGCACGGAGTACGAGGCCGAGTACGGCACCGACCACGGGGTCGGACCGTCGGCGGAGTACCCGGCCGGGCCCGCGAACGGTAGTGCGCCGGAGCAGCCGGCCGTGCAGGGCCCGGGCCCGGAGCAGTCCGGCGAGAACGCCGCCGCCTCCCAGGTCCCGCCGCCGCGCGCCGCGACCGACACCGCCGCGGCCGACTCCACCGCGGAATCGGCCGCCGAGCCGGGCCGGGGCCCCGAGCCCGGGGACCCCGACCCGGACCGCGCCGCCGAGCCGGCAGAGCCGGCGGCGGACGCGGAATCGGAGTCGGCCGCCGACGGGCAGCCGGCCGAGGACTCCGAACACCCGCTGGAGTCCTACGTTCTGCACGTCAACGGCGCGGACCGGCCGGTGGCCGACGCGTGGATCGGGGAGTCGCTGCTCTACGTGCTGCGCGAGCGCCTCGGCCTCGCGGGTGCCAAGGACGGCTGCTCGCAGGGCGAGTGCGGCGCCTGCTCCGTACAGGTCGACGGGCGGCTGGTCGCCTCGTGCCTGGTGCCCGCGATCACCGCGGCGGAGTCGGAGGTCCGTACGGTCGAGGGTCTGGCAAGGGACGGCGAACCCTCCGACGTGCAGCGGGCGTTGGCCGAACGCGCCGGCGCGCACTGCGGCTTCTGCGTACCCGGCATGGCGATGACGGTGCACGATCTGCTCGCCGGCAACCACAACCCCAACGACCTCGAGGTCCGGCAGGCGCTGTGCGGCAACCTGTGCCGCTGCTCGGGCTACCGGGGGGTGCTGGAGGCGGTCCGCGAGGTCTCCGAGTCCCGCGCCGCCAAGCTCGCGGAGCAGCAGAACCAGCACCAGCAGCACCAGCACCAGAGCCAGCAGCACCAGAGCCACCAGAGCCAGAGCCGGAACCAGCAGTCCGCACAGAACGCGCCCGTCCCGCAGCAGTCGCAGGGCCCGCACCAGGAACACCGGCACCAGCCGCACACCGGGCAGCAGAGCGCGGTCCACCCCGGCCGCGGCCCGGCCGACGTCCCGCGCGGCGCCGAGCCGGAACCGCACGGGGTGCCGCAGCAGTCCAGGACCGAGGAGCCCGGAGGCGCGCCGTGACGATCGGCGACATGACGTCCCAGACGGCCGGCGCGGGCGACAGCGCGCTGCCGCCTCCCGCCACCGCCGCGCCCCGCGGCCTCGGCCGGTCCCTGCTGCCCACCGACGGCCTGGCCAAGGCCCAGGGCACCTTCCCCTACGCCGCCGACCTGTGGGCCGAGGGACTGCTGTGGGCGGCGGTGCTCCGCGCCCCGCACCCGCATGCGCGCATCACCGCGATCGACACCTCGCAGGCCGCGGCGATGCCGGGCGTGCACGCGATCGTCACCCACGAGGACGTCCCCGGCAGCGCCACCCACGGGCGCAAGATCGCCGACCGGCCCGCCTTCGCCCGCGATCTGGTCCGGCACTACGGCGAGGCCGTCGCCGCCGTCGCAGCCGACCACCCGGACACCGCCCGGATGGCGATGGCCGCGATCGTGGTGGAGTACGAGGTCCTGGAGCCGGTCACCGATCCGGAGCAGGCGTTCGAGGCCGAACCGATCCACCCCGACGGCAATCTGCTGCGCCACATCCCGCTGCGTTTCGGCGACCCCGAGGCCGCCGGCGAGGTCGTCGTCGAAGGGCTCTACCGCATCGGCCGCCAGGACCCCTCGCCGGTCGGGGCCGAGGCCGGACTCGCCGTGCCCCGGCAGGACGGCGGCGTGGAGATCCACACCTCCTGCACCGATCCGCACAGCGACCGCGACCAGGCCGCCGCCTGCCTCGGACTCCCGGCCGAGCAGGTCAAGTTCGTGGTGACCGCGGTCCCCGGAGCGACCGGAGACCGCGAGGACCTGAGCTTCCAGCTCCCGCTCGCGCTGCTGGCGATCCGCACCGCGAGACCGGTCAAGCTCGCCGCCGCGCGCGACGAGTCCTTCCTCGGCCACTCGCACCGCCACCCGACCATGCTCCGCTACCGCCACCACGCCGACGGCGAGGGCCGGTTGGTCAAGGTGGAGGCGCAGATCCTCCAGGACGGCGGCGCCTACGCCGACGCCTCGGCGGACGCGCTCGCCGCGGCGGTCTCCTTCGCCGTCGGCCCGTACGTGGTGCCGCACGCGGTGGTCGACGGCTGGGCGGTGCGCACCAACAACCCGCCGTCCGGCCATGTCCGCGGCGAGGGCGCCATGCAGGTGTGCGCCGCGTACGAGGGCCAGATGGACAAACTGGCAGCGCGTCTGGGTCTGGACCCGGTCGAGCTGCGCCGCCGGAACGTCATGTCCACCGGCGATCTGCTGCCCACCGGCCAGAGCGTCACCTGCCCGGCGCCGGTCGCCCAACTCCTGGACGCCGTACGGGACTACCCGCTGCCGCCGCTGCCCAACGAGTCCCCTGCCGACCAGTGGCTGCTGCCCGGCGGCCCGGCCGGTGCCGGTGACCCCGGCGCGGTGCGGCGGGGAGTCGGCCACGCGGTCGGCATGGTGCACATGCTCGGGGCGGAGGGCACCGACGAGGTGTCCACCGCGACCGTGAAGGTCGAGGGCCCGGTCGCGACCGTGCTCTGTGCGGCGGTGGAAACCGGCCAGGGCTTCACCACCCTGGCCCGGCAGATCGTGCAGGACGTGCTCGGCGTCGACGAGGTGCGGGTGGCCAGCGTCGACACCGACCAGCCGCCCGCCGGTCCGGGCGCGCGCGGCCGTCACACCTGGGTGTCCGGCGGTGCGGTCGAGCGCGCCGCGAAGATGGTCCGCACCCAGCTGCTCCAGCCGCTCGCCGCCAAGTTCGGGATGTCCACCGAGCTGCTCAGCATCTCCGAGGGAAAGATCACCTCCTACGACGGGGTGCTCTCCACCCCGGTCGCCGAGGTGCTGGAGGGCAAGGAGCTCTGGGCGACCGCCCAGTGCCGCCCGCACCCCACCGAGCCGCTGGACGACAGCGGGCAGGGCGACGCCTTCGTCAGCCTCGCCTTCGCCGCGGTGCGCGCGGTGGTCGACGTGGACGTGGAGCTCGGCACCGTACGGGTGGTGGAGCTCGCCGTGGCACAGGACGTCGGGCGGCTGCTGAACCCGGCGATCGTCCGCTCCCGCATCGAGGCCGGGATGACCCAGGGCCTGGGGGCCGCGCTCACCGAGCATCTGCGGGTCGCCAAGGGCGTGGTGCGACACCCCGATCTGACCAGCTACGCGATGCCGACCTCGCTCGACGTACCGGACATCAAGATCGTCAAGCTGCTGGAGGAGCGCGATGTGGTCGCGCCCTTCGGAGCCAAATCGGTCAGTGCCGTGCCGGTGGTCGTCACCCCGGCCGCCATCGCCTCGGCGGTGCGCGCGGCCACCGGCCGGCCGGTCAACCGGCTGCCCATCCGCCCCGCGGCGGCAGTGGTGACCGGTTAGCATCCCGGCCGCGCCGTGTCCGGCGCCCGTGCCGGGGGCGGCGCGAGTGTGCCCGGTGTCGCACAGCGCGGCGGCCGGATCCCGCCGTCGTCACCCCCGGGGCCCGGTAGGCTGACGCGGTTGCCGTCGACCGACCCCTCCCGGAGACCGTGAGTACCGCCACCTCCCACCACCTCTCCCCGGCCTTCCCGGGCCGCGCCCCGTGGGGCACGGCCAGCAAGCTGCGCGCCTGGCAGCAGGGGGCCATGGACGCGTACCTGGAGCAGCATCCGCGCGACTTCCTCGCGGTCGCCACTCCCGGTGCCGGCAAGACGACCTTCGCGCTGACGCTGGCCTCCTGGCTGCTGCACCACCGCGTCGTCCAGCAGGTCACCGTCGTCGCGCCCACCGAGCATCTGAAGAAGCAGTGGGCGGAGGCCGCCGCGCGCATAGGGATCAAGCTCGATCCGGAGTACAGCGCGGGCGCGCTCAACAAGGAGTACCACGGCGTCGCCGTGACGTACGCGGGTGTCGGGGTACGGCCGATGCTGCACCGCAACCGCTGCGAGCAGCGCAAGACCCTGGTGATCCTGGACGAGATCCACCACGCCGGCGACTCCAAGTCGTGGGGCGAGGCGTGCTCCGAGGCGTTCGAACCGGCCACCAGGCGACTGGCGTTGACCGGTACGCCGTTCCGTTCGGACACCAACCCGATCCCGTTCGTCACCTACGTCGAGGGGTCGGACGGCATCCGCCGCTCGTCGGCCGACTACACCTACGGCTACGGCGGCGCGCTCGCCGACGGTGTCGTGCGGCCGGTCATCTTCCTCTCCTACAGCGGCAACATGCGCTGGCGGACCAAGGCCGGCGACGAGATCGCCGCCCGGCTCGGCGAGCCGATGACCAAGGACGCCGTCTCGCAGGCCTGGCGCACCGCGCTCAACCCCAAGGGCGAGTGGATGCCGAGTGTGCTGAAGGCCGCCGACCGGCGGCTCGAAGAGGTGCGCAAGGCCATCCCGGACGCGGGCGGGCTGGTGATCGCCAGCGACCAGGAGTCGGCCCGGGCCTACGCCAAGCTGCTGCGCGACATCTCCGGTCGGGCGGTGACCGTCGTGCTCTCCGACGACACCGGCGCCTCCCAGCGCATCGATGACTTCCGGCAGTCCGAGGACCGCTGGATGGTGGCGGTGCGGATGGTGTCCGAGGGCGTCGACGTACCGCGGCTGGCTGTCGGCGTGTACGCGACCACGGTCTCGACCCCGCTCTTCTTCGCCCAGGCCGTGGGCCGTTTCGTACGGTCGCGCCGGCGCGGCGAGACTGCCTCGGTCTTCCTGCCGACGGTCCCGATGCTGCTCGGTTTCGCCCACGAGATGGAGGTCGAGCGCGACCACGTCCTGGACAAGCCGAAGAAGGCCGACGACGACCCGTACGCCGAGGAGGCCGACCTGCTGAAGGAGGCCGAGCGCGCCGAGGACGAGAACACCGGCGAGCAGGAGGAACTCTCCTTCGAGGCCCTGGAGTCGGACGCCGTCTTCGACCGGGTGATGTACGACGGCGCCGAGTTCGGGATGCAGGCGCGCCCGGGCAGCGAGGAGGAGCAGGACTACCTCGGCATCCCGGGGCTGCTGGAGCCGGACCAGGTGCAGATACTGCTGCACAAGCGTCAGGCGAAGCAGATCGCGCACAGCCGCAAGCGGCCGGATGCCGAGGCCGACCTGCCGGAGATCCCGGCCGAGCGCCGTCCGGTGGTCACCCACAAGGAACTCCTGGAGCTGCGGCGCAAGCTCAACACCATGGTGGGCGCGTACGTCCACCAGAGCGGCAAACCGCACGGTGTCGTCCACAACGAGCTGCGCCGGCTGTGCGGCGGCCCCGCCTCCGCCGAGGCGACGGCGGGGCAGTTGCAGACCCGTATCGCCAAGGTGCAGGAGTGGGCGACCCGGATGCGCTAGGCCCGCTCTTCGCCGGGGTTCGCGACCGCGGCGGGCTGCGTGGCCGGTCGTCGTCTCGTGTGGCGGGCGCCGTACGCCGCGGGCCGCCTCCGGTCTCGTCCGAGGTGCGGGCCAGGTGCGGGCCGAGGTGCGTCCGAGGCCGATCCGGGGCGCGGGTTTCACCGTCCGTGGTGGCCAGTTGGCGCCCGGCGCCATGTTGCCGCGGACGCGCTCTGTCCTGTGAGTGCGCCGGATGTTCCGCTAGTCGGACACCCGTTGCCGTGGCGATACCGGGGAGCCGTGCGGAAGCTGACCGGATTCTGGACGGAGTCTTCCGGTGAGCGGTGCGGGTCGCTAGGTTTCCGGTCACGCAGTACGCCCCGCGGGCAGCGTCGCCCCCGGAGCGCCGCCGGTGCGATCTGCCGGCCCGGACCGGTGGCTCCACTCGTGTCCGTTCACCGGACGGTCGGCACATCCGCGAGGAACCGGCCCGGTCCGCCCAGTCGCTTGAGAAGAGGGGCGTCGTGACCGCGGAGACATCTCAGACGCTCGACCGGGGACTGCGCGTCCTCAAGCTGCTCGCCGACACCGACCACGGACTGACGGTGACCGAGCTCTCGCACCGGCTCGGTGTCAACAGGACCGTCATCTACCGACTTCTCGCCACGCTTGAGCAGCACGCGCTGATCCGGCGCGACCTCGGCGGCCGGGCACGCGTGGGCCTCGGGGTGCTGCGCCTGGGACGCCAGGTCCACCCGCTGGTCAGGGAGGCGGCGCTGCCCGCACTGCGTTCGCTGGCCGAGGAAGTGGGCGCGACCGCCCATCTCACCCTCGTGGACGGCCAGGAGGCGCTGGCGGTGGCTGTCGTCGAACCCAGCTGGACCGACTACCACGTCGCCTACCGCGCCGGCTTCCGCCACCCGCTGGACCGCGGCGCCGCAGGCAGGGCGATCACCGTGGGGCGCGGGGCGGACGACGAGGTCTCCGACGGTTTCGTGCTCACCCACGGCGAGTTGGAGGCGGGTGCCAGCGGCGCTGCGGCCCCGCTGCGGGACGTCGGCGGGATCGAGGGCAGTGTGGGCGTGATCATGCTCTCCGACTCCGTTCCCGAAAGCATCGGCCACCGGGTCGTCGCCGCCGCCAAGGAAGTCGCGGACGCCCTGCGTTGACCGCCCGCCACCGGTTCGCCCGCCAACCGGCCCGCGCGCCGCGCTCCGTCCGGGGACGCGCCCACGACGCGTACGGTCCCGCACAGCGCGCACGCCCCGCAGCCCCCTCACAGCGCGCACGACCGTACGCGCCCGCGCTCCCCCGTGCGGTCGTGTCGCGGTGCGCCGCCCGGTGCGGTACGGCCCCCGGCGGGTGACGGGCCCCGCGCGCGTTAGATTGCACGGGTGATGTCTCGCCTCTCCTCCCGCCGTGGCCCGCTGCTGGCGGCGTGTGCCGTGCCGATCGTCGCGCTGGTCGCGGTCGCCGCCCTCGCCCCGCTGCCGTACGTCGTCGCTCAACCCGGCGTCACCGCCGATGTGTTGGGCGAGTACGAGGGCAAGCGGGTGATCAGGGTGCAGGCGGACGAGGGCGAGGTGCGCAGCGCCGACGGCAGGCTGCTGATGACCACCATCGCCGCCACCACCGCGGACACCGAGCTGCGGCTGACCGACGTCGTGAAGGGCTGGTTCGACGACGACCGGGCGGTGATGCCCAAGGACGCCGTCTACCCCAGGGGCGACTCGGTCGAGAAGATCCGCAAGCACAACACCGAGCAGATGAACGAGTCTCAGAGCGCCGCGGTGCAGGCCGCGCTCGGGCGCCTGCGGCTCTCGGAGGACGAGGTGGAGGTCGACCTCGCACTGGAGGACATCGGCGGCCCCAGCGCAGGGCTGCTCTTCGCGCTCGGCATCGTCGAGCTGCTGGACGGCGACGGGCGGGGCGGCGATCTCACCGGCGGCCGTACGGTCGCGGGCACCGGCACCATCACCGCGAGCGGCCGGGTCGGCCCGGTCGGCGGCGTACCGCTGAAGACGCTGGCGGCCAAGCGCGACGGCGCCTCGGTGTTCCTGGTGCCCGCGGACGAGTGCGCGGCGGCCGAGGCGGCGGCGCCCGACGGGCTGCGACTGGTGCCGGTGGAGACCCTGAGCGGCGCAATGGACTCGCTCAAGGCACTGGAGGACGGCGGCGACGTGCCGTCCTGCTGACCCGTCCCGGCGCCCGCGCTCCCCCGTGCGGTCGTGTCGCGGTGCGCCGCCCGGCCCCCGCGCTGTCCAACGGGGCCAACGGGGCCAGCGGGGTCAGCCCTCCTTGATGAACCCCTTCTCCACCAGCCAGTCCTTCGCCACCTCGTGCGGGTCCTCGCCGTCCACGTCGACCCGCCCGTTGAGCTCCTGGGCGACGTCGTTGTTGAGCGCCTTGGTGAGCGGGGCCAGAACCTTCGCGATTGCCGGGTACTTCTTCAGCGTTCGGGTGTGGATGGTGGGCGCCGCGTCGTACTGCGGGAAGAAGCGCTTGTCGTCCTTGAGGACCTTGAGGTCCATCGCCCTGATGCGGCCGTCGGTGGTGGAGACCTGGCCGAAGGTGCAGGAGCGCGCGGAGTCGGTCTGGGTGTAGATCACGCCGTCGCTCATCTTCTTGATGCGGGAGGCCGGGATCTTCATGCCGTACGCCTCGGTCAGTCCCGGGAGCCCGTCCTCGCGGGAGGCGAACTCGGCGCCCACGCAGACCGTCACGGCCGAGGGGTCCGACTTGCTCAGCTTCGCCACGTCGGAGACGTTCTCCACCCCGAGCTTCTTCTTGTTGGCCGCGTTCACTGCGAGGGCGTAGGTGTTGTTGAGCGTGGAGCGCGGCAGCCAGGTGACGCCGTTCCCGCGGTCGCCGTCGCGTACGGCCTTCCACTGCTTCTGCGGGTCGGGGATCGGCTCGGTGTTGCCGAGGTAGGTGATCCAACCGGTGCCGGTGTACTCGTACATCGCGTCGGCGTCGCCGGACTTCACCGCTTCCCTGGCGCCGATCGACCCCTGGATGTTGGTGCGGTCGACGACCTGCGCGCCCGAGGCCTTGAAGACCAGACCGAGCATCGAGCCGAGGATGATCTGCTCGGTGAACTCCTTGGATGTGACGGTGAGTTGGGCGCCCTTGAGCGGCTCGCCCTTCCCGATGCTGCCGGGGCTGACCTCGTCGGTCATGGGGCTGCCGCTGACCAGTCCGCAGCCGGAGAGAGCGGGCAGCAGCGCGAGTGCGGCCAGCGCCGCCGCCGGCGCCGGAGCGCGGCGCTGGCCGCACTCGCGCTGCCCGTCGTGCCTCCCGCGCAGACGTCCCTCGCGCCGCCCGTCCCTCGTGTCCTCGTGCCGCCCATCACGACTTCCCCTCCACGGTCTCCAGCCCTCTGGGGCGCAGCAGCAGTTCGGCGAGTGAGCCCAGCCAGTCGATCAGCAGGGCGAGGGCCACGGTGAGCATCGATCCGAGCACCAGGATCGGCATGCGCTGGTTGGTGATCCCGTCGGCGATCAGGTCGCCGAGCCCGCCGCCCCCGCCGAACGTCGCCAGGGTCGCCGTACCGACGTTGAGCACCAGGGCGTTGCGGACGCCGGCGAGGATCAGCGGTACGGCCAGCGGGAGTTCGACTCTGGTCAGCACCGCGATCGGGGACATCCCCATGCCCCTGGCAGCCTCGGTGAGCTGGGGGTCGATGCCGCGCAGCCCGGCGATGGTGTTCGCCAGCACCGGCAGTACGGCGTAGATCACCATGCCGATGATCGCCGAACGCTGGCCGATGCCCAGCCAGATGACCAGCAGCATCAGCAGTCCCAGCGCGGGGATCGCCTGTCCGAGGTTGGCGACGGCCACCACCACCGGTGTGGCCGGGCGCAGCCGCCGGCGGGTCAGCGCGATGCCCAGGGGAATGGCGATGATCAGCACGAAGAAGGTGGAGATCGCCGTCATCTCGATGTGCTGACGGGTGCGCACCCACACGTTGCCGTCGGCCAAAGAGTTGCGGGCGACGTCGTCCAGTTGGGCGCCGCGGAACCAGAGCCAGAGCAGCAGCAGGGCGATCGCGACCAGGCCGGGGATCACCAGCAGCCGCGGCCACGTCAGCCGTGCCCGCACCGACTCCGGTGCGACGAGGTCGCCCGGTGTGCGCTCGGGCTGCGCCGCCCCGTTCTTCGCCGCGCCCTGCTCCGTCTCCGCGCCCACCGCCGTGGAACCGGTGCTCGACGGCTGTCCGGGTGCGCTCACGACAGCCCCTCCTGCGCGGCCTGGGCCTGCCGCTCGCGCTCCTCGGCGAGGTCGTGCTGGTGCTCCACGGCCTCCATCCGGTCCTCCTCCAGGAGTTCGTGGACGGAGTTCATGAGTGTCTTCATGTCGACCACCCCGGTGTACTCGCCGCGGCGCCCGGTGACGGCCACCCGGCCGCCACTGTCGGTCAGCACGGCCTCCAGCGCGTCGCGCAGGGTGGCGTCCCGGGAGACGTGGTGGGTGACCGGCGAGCCCGCCCTGGCCAGCGACTCGCGTGCTCGCGAGAGGTCGCCGCGGCGCAGCCACTTGTACGGGCGGCGGTGCCGGTCGAGGAGGAGCAGCTCGTTGGTGCCGTTCGGGCCGAGCAGGTCGAAGATGCGTTGCAGCGGTTCCTCCACCGAGGCGGTCGGGAAGTCGACCACCCCGACGTCCCGCACCCGGGTCAGGTTCAGCCGCTTCAGCGCAGCCCCGGCTCCCACGAATCCGGAGACGAACTCGTCCGCCGGGTTGGTCAGGATCGCCTCGGGGCTGTCGAACTGCGCGATGTGCGAACGCTCGCGCAGTACGGCGATGCGGTCGCCGAGCTTGATGGCCTCGTCGAAGTCGTGGGTGACGAAGACGATGGTCTTGCGCAACTCGTGCTGGAGCCTGATGAGTTCGTCCTGGAGATGGTCCCTGGTGATCGGGTCCACCGCGCCGAACGGCTCGTCCATCAGCAGCACCGGAGGGTCGGCCGCCAGCGCCCGCGCCACTCCCACGCGCTGCTGCTGTCCGCCGGAGAGCTGACGGGGGTAGCGGCCGGCGAACTCGCGCGCCTCCAGGCCGACCAGGTCGAGCATCTCCTCCACCCGGGAGGCGACCTGCGCCTTGGACCAGCCGACCATCTTCGGTACGAGCGCGATGTTCTGGGCGACCGTCATGTGGGGGAAGAGTCCGGAGGACTGGATCGCGTAACCGACCTGGCGGCGCAGCCGGACCGGGTCGATGTCGGTGACGTCCTCGCCGTTGATCCGGATGCGCCCCGAGGTCGGCTCGATCAGCCGGTTGATCATCTTCAGCGTCGTCGACTTGCCGCAGCCGGACGGGCCGACGAAGATCACCGTCTCGCCCGCCCTGATCTCCATGCTGACGTTCTCCACCGCGGGCGTGGGGGTGCCCGGGTAGCGCTTGGTCAGGCCCTCCAGCCGGATCGTCGCGCCCGAGGTCTCGCTCGGCTCACCGGTTGCTTCAGGCACGGATCCCCCTAGGGATGGTCAGTCGTCCGATCAGGATGTAGGCCGCGTCGAAGAGCAGCGCCAGAATGACGATGCCCAGGGTGCCCGCGAGGACCTGGTTCAGTGCGTTCGCGCTGCCCAGCGAGGCGATGCCGCGGAAGATGAGGTTGCCCAGGCCCGGGCCGGAGGCGTACGCGGCGATGGCCGCGATGCCCATCAGCATCTGCGTCGAGACGCGGATCCCGGTGAGGATCGGCGGCCAGGCGAGCGGGAGTTCGACCCGTACCAGCCGGGTCAGACGCGACATCCCGATGCCGTTCGCGGCGTCCACCAGAGTCGGGTCGACGCCGCGCAGACCGACGATGGCGTTGCGCACGATGGGCAGCAGCCCGTAGAGCGTCAGCGCGATGACCGTCGGTGCGACGCCGAGGCCCACGACGGGGATCAGCAGGCCGAGCAGGGCGAGCGAGGGGACGGTCAGGATCGTCGCCGTCGTGGTGGTGGCCAGGTTGCCGGCCCACTCGCTCCGGTAGGTGGCCACGGCGAGCAGTACGCCGATGAGGGTGGCGAGCACCATGCACTGGAAGACGGCGCTGGCGTGCTGGAAGCCGTCCGTCAGCAGTTGTTGGTGCCGATTGCCCAGGTACTCCCAGAAACTCACTCGCCGTCTCCCGTCGGAACTGTGTCCTCGGCGCCCGGATGGCCCGCGGTGCCCGCGGCCTGACGGACCAGCGGGATGATGCGCAGGGGCACGGGGTTCTCCATCACGATGGCGGTGGAGGCCCGCATGATGCCATCAAAGCCCACGACCCGGTCGATCACGCGTTGGAGATCGCCGTTGGAGCGGGCGACCAGCCGGCAGAGCATGTCGCCCTCGCCGGTGATGGTGTGCAGCTCCAACACCTCGGGGACACCGGCGAGATGGGCGCGTACGTCGGGGCCCTGGCCCTGTTTGATCTCCAGCGTCGCGAACGCCGTCACCGGGTAGCCGAGCGCCGCCGGGTCCACCTCGGGACCGAACCCCCGGATTGCGCCGGTCGACTGAAGGCGGTCCAGCCGCGCCTGCACGGTGCCCCGCGCCACGCCGAGCCGGCGGGAGGCCTCCAGTACGCCGATCCTCGGCTCGGCGGCCAGCAGCTCCAGGAGTCTGCCGTCGAGCGGGTCTATGGCCATGCGGTGCCGTTCTCCTCTTGTACGGACGTGCCTCCGGGCTCAGTTGGCCTGGACACATCAGAGCGTCCTTCTGCCCCGTCCTCCGACGCCTACACGCCCGACGACCGGAACTCCTGGTCACCATGTACAGATCTGCCGATGGTCGGCGACTTCTGCCGTACAAGGTGTGCAGTGAATGCCGGAACTATTGCGCACCTTGCGGATCGGCGAGAACCTGCGGCCATGACTGAGCTCACTGAAACCCTCCAGACCCCCCGGCAGGACGACCCCTTCCCGGTGAAGGGCATGGACGCGGTGGTCTTCGCCGTCGGCAACGCCAAGCAGGCCGCGCACTACTACTCCACCGCCTTCGGGATGAAGCTGGTCGCCTACTCCGGACCGGAGAACGGCAGCCGGGAGCTGGCGAGTTACGTACTGGAGTCGGGCGGCGCCCGCTTCGTGCTCACCTCGGTCGTCAGGCAGGAGAGCGACTGGGGCCGGTTCCTCACCGAGCACGTCTCCACCCACGGCGACGGCGTCGTCGACCTGGCCATCGAGGTGCCCGACGCCCGCCGCGCGTACGCCCACGCGGTCGAGCACGGTGCCACCGGCCTCACCGAGCCCCACGAGCTGAAGGACGAGCACGGCACCGTCGTGCTCGCGCAGATCGCGACCTACGGACAGACCCGCCACACCCTGGTCGAGCGATCCGGCTACGACGGCCCGTACCTCCCCGGGTACGTCGCCGCGGAGCCGATCGTCGCAGGTCCTGCCAAGCGCACCTTCCAGGCCATCGACCACTGTGTGGGCAACGTCGAGCTCGGCAGGATGAACGAGTGGACGGGCTTCTACAACAAGGTCATGGGCTTCACCAACATGAAGGAGTTCGTCGGCGACGACATCGCGACCGAGTACTCGGCGCTGATGTCCAAGGTGGTCGCGGACGGCACCAAGAAGGTGAAGTTCCCGATCAACGAGCCGGCCGTGGCGAAGAAGAAGTCCCAGATCGACGAGTACCTGGAGTTCTACGGGGGCCCCGGCGTCCAGCACATCGCGCTCGCGACCAACGACATCGTCGCCACGGTCCGTACGATGCGCGACGCCGGCGTGCAGTTCCTCGACGTGCCGGACAGCTACTACGACACCCTCGGCGAGTGGGTCGGCGACACCCGGGTGCCGGTCGACGAGCTGCGCGAGCTGAAGATCCTTGCCGACCGGGACGAGGACGGCTACCTGCTGCAGATCTTCACCAAGCCCGTCCAGGACCGCCCGACGGTGTTCTTCGAGATGATCGAGCGCCACGGCTCCATGGGCTTCGGCAAGGGCAACTTCAAGGCCCTCTTCGAGGCGATCGAGCGCGAGCAGGAGCGGCGCGGCAACCTCTGAGCGGTCCCGGCGGCAGCCGCTGCCGCCACCAACCGGCTCCGGCGGACGACGAGTTCCGCCGGAGCCGGCCGCCGTGCGGCACCCGACCGCGGTGCGCGGCCCCCGCCGGGCGAGGAAGCCGGCGCGGCGCGGAAACCGGCGCGGCACGGAAACCGGGCGGTGCGGGCACCCGTCGCTGCCGTCGGAGGCCTCGCCGTCCCGCGTTCGGCACCGGGCGCCCGCGGGGCGCGCCGGTTCCTCGGCGAACGGTGTGTTGTCCCCGGCCGCCCGCAGGTGCAAGGCTGGCCCCATGGCGGACCTGATCGAAGCACTGCGCGAGGGCCTCCCGCCCGAGGCCCTGGTGGACGACCCCGAGGTGATGGCCGCATACGGCAGTGACATGGCCGGCTTCTGCCCGGCCGGCGCGCCCGCGGTCGTCGTGCTGCCGCGCACCGTGGAGCAGGTGCAGCACGTCATGCGGACGGCCACGGCGACCCGTACGCCCGTCGTCGCGCAGGGCGCGCGGACCGGGCTCTCGGGGGCGGCGAACGCCAGCGACGGCTGCATCGTGCTGTCCCTGGTGAAGATGGACCGCATTCTGGAGATCAACCCGGTCGACCGCATCGCCGTCGTCGAACCGGGCGTGGTCAACGCCACGCTCTCGCGCGCCGTCGCCGAGCAGGGCCTCTTCTACCCGCCCGACCCCTCCAGCTGGGAGGAGTGCACCATCGGAGGGAACATCGGCACCGCCTCCGGCGGACTGTGCTGCGTGAAATACGGCGTCACCGCGGAGTACGTCCTCGGCCTCGAAGTGGTGCTCGCCGACGGTCGGTTGCTGACCACCGGCCGGCGCACCGCCAAGGGAGTCGCCGGTTACGACCTCACCCGGCTGATGGTCGGTTCGGAGGGAAGCCTGGGCATCGTGGTGCGCGCGGTGCTCGCGCTGCGCCCCGAGCCGCCCAGACCGCTGGTGCTCGCCGCGGAGTTCCCCTCGGCGCAGGCCGCCTGCGACGCGGTCTGCCGGATCATGGAGGGCGGCCATGTCCCCTCGCTGCTGGAGCTGATGGACCGCACCACCCTTCGGGCGGTCAACGACATGACCAGGATGGGCCTTCCGGAGTCGACCGAGGCGCTGCTGCTCGCGGCCTTCGACACCGCCGACCCGGCGGCCGACCTGCGCGCGGTCGGCGAGCTGTGCACGGCGGCCGGCGCCTCCGAAGTCGTACCGGCCGAGGACGCGGCGGAGTCGGAGATGCTGTTGCAGGCCCGGCGTTCGGCACTGGTGGCGCTGGAGCGGGTCAAGGGCACCACGATGATCGACGACGTCTGCGTACCGCGTTCCCGGCTCGGCGAGATGCTGGACGGCGTCGCGGAGATCGCCGAGAAGCACGACCTCACCATCGGCGTCTGCGCACACGCCGGCGACGGCAACACCCACCCCACGGTCTGCTTCGACGCGAGCGATCCGCAGGAGTCGGCCAGGGCCAGGGTCTCGTTCGACGAGATCATGGGCCTGGGCCTGGAGTTGGGCGGCACCATCACCGGCGAGCACGGCGTCGGCGTACTGAAGAAGGACTGGCTCGCCCAGGAGGTCGGGCCCGTCTCCCTGGAGCTGCACCGGGGGATCAAGCAGGCGTTCGACCCGCTCGGTCTGCTCAACCCCGGCAAGCTCTTCTGATCCCGCGCCCGGTGGGGCGGGCGCACTCAGGCGCCCGTCTCGCCGGGATCGTCCGAGGGGCGCAGCTCGCCGGCGCAGGGGTCGTCCACCGGGGTGGGCGTCAGCAGCAGCCGCAGCCCGTCGTCAACTCCCAGCCGTGCGGCCTCCGTTCCGGGCGGAACGATCCGCAGGGTGCGTTCCAGCCAGGCGGCGATCGGCGCGGAGGGGATCTCCAGCAGGGCGTCCCCGTCGGGTGAGGTCAGCGCCATGCAGACGACGTTGCGGCCGTCCACCTTCGTCGGCCAGACCCGTACGTCCCCGTGTCCGCACGGCCGGAAGACGCCCTCCACCAGCAGGTCGCGTGCGAAGGTCCAGTACACCGGGTGCGGGGTGTCGGTGTGGAAGGAGATGTGGACGGCGTACGGATCGTCGTCGCTGTAGCGCAGTTGCGCGGGGACCGCGACGGAACAGGTGGACGAGAGCACCAGTTTGAGTTCCAGCTCGCGTTCGATGACGGTCTTCATCTCCCTGCACTTCCTCTCTGACTCGGCCCGACGGCCGTCGACGATGCTCGGCCGGATGGCCTCGCACAGGGGAAGAGAGCCGGGGACGCGAATCATTACGCGGGTTCGGAGAAGATTTTTTCCTCCGGGCACCGAAGAAGTGGAGGGCTCTGGAAAGGAGGGTCCGCGGACAGTGGCATTCTGGTACACGTGGACCGACGTGCCTTCGGCGGATCCGCTCCGGCGGGGCGCGGGGACCACGCCGGTTTCGCACACCACTTGGGTCAAGTAGATACGGGATTCGGTCAGATGAGTGCGCCTCCCTCAGGATCGGCCAGCGGCAGCAGCACCACCGCGGGCTACTACCCCGATCCGTCCATCCCCGGGTACATCCGGTACTGGGACGGCGCCTCCTGGGTGCCCGGCACCAGCCGCCCCGAGCCGCGCCCCGGCGAGCCGACACCGACCGCGCCGGGCGAGGAGCCCCGGTCGGGCGGGCAGTCGCCGGAGGGCGGTGGCGCACCCGCGAGTGCGCCGCCCGAGTCCGTCGACGCCGTACCCGCGCAGCGCACCGACTCCCCGCAGGAGCCGCCGGCGGGCGGGCTGCCCGAGCTGCGCCCGCGCGGTGACGTGGACGTCCGCGAGAGCGGGCAGATCGCCGAGTGGGACGATCCGGCCCGGCTGCACGGCCAACGTCCGGAGTCCGCTCCGTCCTGGCAGGCCGACGCCGGCCGGCAGAGCGGATTCGGAGGCGAGCAGGACCAGCGCATCTCCTGGGGTTCGCCCGCCGACCGCGGTGAACCCGGCGGCGGTTGGCAGCGTCCGCAGGCCGCGCCGCCCGGCGAGGCCCCCGCGCAGCCGGGCCGGATCGTCCCACTCGGCGATCTGCCCGCTCTCGCGGACGTCCACGTCACCGCGCGGGCGCAGCTCGGGCAGCCCGCCCGCCGGCGGCTCCTGCGGGGAGCCGCCGTGCCCACCGGGCGGGGCGGCGAGGTCGCGCACCTGCTGCTGCCAGCCGCCCTCGGGCGTGGGCTGTGCCGGGGGTGCGGACCGCGGGCCCGGCTGCACGGCCAACGTCCGGAGTCCGCTCCGTCCTGGCAGGCCGACGCCGGCCGGCAGAGCGGATTCGGAGGCGAGCAGGACCAGCGCATCTCCTGGGGTTCACCGCGGTCGGCGGGCGAACCCCAGGAGATGCGCTGGTCCTGCTCGCCTCCGAATCCGCTCTGCCGGCCGGCGTCGGCCTGCCAGGACGGAGCGGACTCCGGACGTTGGCCGTGCAGCCGACACCCGTGCCGCCCGCCCCCGCGCAGTCCGCACCTGAAACGGCGTCACCGCGGCACGAGCAGACGACGCAGCTGCGCCGCTCGGACATCGTCAAGGCACGCCACGCGGCCCGGGAGGCTCAGGCCGCCCAGCAGGCAGCCGCGCCCGCTCAGGCCCCCGCGCAGCCGGGCCCGCGGTCCGCACCCCCGGCACAGCCCACGCCCGAGGGCGGCTGGCAGCAGCAGGTGCGCGACCTCGCCGCCCCGCCCGGTGGGCACGGCGGCTCCCCGCAGGGCGGGGACGGCCTGGCGGCACCGTGGCGTCCGCCGGCCAGCGACCCGTTCCTCCGGGCCGCCATGGACCAGGCCCGACCCGCCGCGCTCGGCAAGCGGGTGGCCGCCCGGCTCATCGACACACTGGTGACGGCGGCGGTGGGCGCGGCGGTGGCGCTGCCTCTGCTGCCGAAGGCGCGGGACCACCTCGACGCCAAGGTCGCGGAGATCGAACAGGCCGGCGTCACCCGGGACATCTGGCTGGTGGACGGCACGACGGGCCTCTACCTCGCGATGGTCATCGGCGCGGTGCTGGTCTTCGGGCTCCTCTACGAGGCCCTGCCGAACGCCCGTTGGGGACGTACGCTCGGCAAGAAGCTCCTCGGACTGCGGGTGTTGTCGATGGAGGAGCAGGAGCCGCCGGGCTTCGGCAGGGCCGCGGTGCGCTGGCTCGTACAGGGCTCGCTGGGGTTCCTGGTGATCGGTGTGGTGAACCTGTTCTGGGCCTTCGTCGACAAGCCGTGGCGCCAGTGCTGGCACGACAAGGCCGCGGGTACCTTCACCGCCGAGGGCGGCGGCGAGGTGCGGCTGGGCTGAGGCCCGCCGATCCGGGGTGCTGCCCCGGATGGCCGCTGTCGGGCTGCGGAAGTGCCGGGCGCGCGTTCCACTCGGCGCATGAGCAGTGACGAGCCGCGGCCGGGCGCCGCAGGAGAGCCGAACGACCCGTACGGCAAGCAGCCGCAGTACCCGCACGGCGCCGGCCAGGGCGATCCGGGCGGTCCCGGCGGGACGCCGTACGGCAGCGCGCCGCCACCGCCCGGCGGCTACGGCGGGCACCAGTTCGGCGCCAACCCGTACGGGGACGCGTACGGCGCCGCCGATCCGCTGGCCGGCATGCCGCCGCTCGCCTCGCGCGGCAAGCGGCTGGGCGCGCGCATCATCGACGCGCTGCTGGTCGGTATCCCGGTCTTCCTCATCACCGGGATCTTCGTCGGCTTCACTGTCGACACGGACGGCGGCGGGGCCTTCGGGCAGAGCGTCGTCTACGCCCTGGTCTATCTGCTGTACGAGGGCTTCATGCTGACGACCCGGGGCCAGACGATCGGGAAGAAGGCGATGGGCATCCGGGTCGCGATGCTGGACAACGGCGCGCTGCCGGCCGGGCCGCCGGGCTGGCTGCGGGCGGCCGTCTACTCCCTGCCCTCGCTCGTCCCCTGCCTCGGCACACTCTTCTGGCTGGTGAACGTCCTCTTCTGCACCTGGGACAAGCCCTACCAGCAGTGCCTGCACGACAAGGTCGGCAAGACCGTCGTCGTCGCCACCTGAGCGGGCCGGCCCCGCCCGGACGCCGTCGCAGACGCGGCACGCACGCAGGACGCACACGGCACCGACGCACAGCTGCAGGAACAGCCGAGCACGGCAGACCGCGCACTCCGGGTCGTTACGCGCCCACCGGGCGGTAGCGACCCGGCTGCCGTCCGGGCCGGCATCGGCGCACCGCAGCGCCCCGGCCGGAACGACAGCCTGGCGCCGCCGTGTCAGTGGCGCAACGAGGCCTGAGGAACCCGCTGTTCGGTGCGCGACTCGGCCGATCCCGATCCCGATCCCGATCTCGCGGGCACCGAAATGGGCCCGGCGGTGCCGGCGGAGTCGGTGGCTGTCGTCCGCGCGTCGAGCTTGGACTCCACATCCGTCGCGTTCTTCTCCACCGCGGGAACGGCGACGGCGGGGACTTCCACCGAGGGCCGGTCGGCCGACGCGGTCTCCTCGGTCTGCTTGAGCGCCTGCGTCGTCACCTCCTCGCGGCGGGCGGAGTTGACGGACGTGCTGAGCACCAGCGCCACCAGAACGCCGAGCAGCAGCGCGATCGTCGCGATGAGCACGGCGACGGCGCTGGAGCCGGTCTGGGTGAGCAGCAGGAGTACGAACGCCGTCACTGTGACGGTCGCTGAACCGTAGATGGTCTGAGCGAGACTCGGACGCGGCATGGCGGAATCCGTCCTCAGGGGGTCAGGGCGAGAGTCGATCGGGCAGTCGCGTTCCGGTGAGCGACTCTACGATGCGGGATTCCCGAGGGGGAAGCGGAGTAAGCGTGACCTGACGCACGGGGCCGAGGCACAGGGGGCGCATGGAGTCACCGCGCCGCCGCGTGCGCCGCACCCCGCGAGACGCGCCGTACGGGTCTGACCCCGTCGTCCGCCCCGCCGCCCCTCGCTCGACCTGCGCGCTCCGTCCCGCGACCCTTGCTGCCGCGTCGGCCTCTTCGCCGGACTCCGGCGGCCCGCGGCGGGCCGGGTCTCAAGTGGCACCGGGGTGCGGATGGTTGGGGAGTGGTCCGAGCAACTCGGGGGCTTCAGGGGGAAAGCGACAATCTATGGCATTGTCGTGAGCAAAACAAGGTCTGTCTTTTCCACCCGCGCTCCGGTCAAATGCCTCTCCTACGAGTGGGTCTCGCTCAAGATCCGCTTTTCGCAGGGAGGACGTCGACCAACGTGACCAGACCACGAAGATCCATGAGAGCCAGAACGGCAGCCGCGGTGACCGCCGTTGCCGCGCTGGGTGCCGCCGCGCTGCTCCCGGCCACCGCCATCGGAGCGCAGGACGAGCAGAAGCAGCAGCCGCACCCCCAGGCGGAGGCCCCCTCGGGCCACGCCGACGAGCACGTCGAGCACAACCTCGACGGCCCGATGTCCAAGCAGCAGAACGCCCAACGCCGCGCCGCGCTGGAGCGGTTGGCCTCCGGACAGCAGCCGCAGACGCGCAACGGTTCGAAGGTGATGAAGCTCGACGACGAGAAGTACGTCGAGATGGAGCAGGTGAAGACGGACAAGATCTTCACCATCCTCATCGAGTTCGGCGACAAGGTCGACGAGGAGTACGGCGGCGACCCCGGGCCGCTGCACAACGAGATCGAGAAGCCCGACCGGAGCAAGGACAACACCACGCTCTGGCAGGAGGACTTCGACCAGAAGCACTTCGAGGACATCTACTTCGGCGACGGCGAGGGTTCGCTGAAGACCTACTACGAGCGGCAGTCCTCCGGTAAGTACACCGTCGACGGAACCGTCTCCGACTGGGTCAGGATCGACTGGAACGAGGCCCGCTACGGCAACAACGCCTGTGGCGACAACGTCTGCCCCACCGTGTGGGACGCCGTTCGCGACGGCGTGAACAAGTGGACCGAGGACCAGAAGGCCGCCGGCAAGACCACGGAGCAGATCCGTGAGGAGCTCGCCGCGTACGACGTCTGGGACCGCTACGACCACGACAACGACGGCGACTTCAACGAGCCCGACGGCTACCTCGACCACTTCCAGTTCGTGCACGCCGGCGAGGACGAGTCCGCCGGCGGCGGCGCGCAGGGCGAGGACGCGATCTGGGCGCACCGCTGGTACGCGTACGGCACCGACCACGGCAAGACCGGCCCCGACTTCAACCGGGCCGGCGGCACCGAGATCGGCGACACCGGCATCTGGGTGGGCGACTACACCGTCCAGCCGGAGAACGGCGGACTGGGCGTCTTCGCCCACGAGTACGGCCACGACCTCGGCCTGCCCGACCTCTACGACACCACCGGCACCGGCGAATCCTCCGTCGCCTACTGGTCGTTGATGTCCTCCGGTTCCTGGCTCGGTCGCGGCGAGGACGCCATCGGCGACCACGCCGGCGAGATGACGGCCTGGGACAAGCTCCAGCTCGGCTGGCTGGACTACGAGACCGCCAAGGCGGCCACCAAGTCGACGCACAAGCTTCGCCCGCAGGCGGAGTCCGGCGCCGCCGAGAAGGGTGGAAAGACCAAGCAGCCGCAGGCGGTTGTCGTCGAACTGCCCGAGAAGGACGTCACCACCACCATCACCGAGCCGGCCGCCGGCGAGAAGCAGTGGTGGAGCGGCAAGGGCGACGATCTGAAGAACGAGCTGCGCCGCAAGGTCGACCTGACCGACGCCGCCAAGGCCTCCCTGGACCTCAGGGGCTGGTGGCAGATCGAGGAGGAGTACGACTTCCTCTACACCCAGGTCTCCACCGACGGCGGTGAGAACTGGGAGGCGCTCGACGGCACCGCCGACGGCAAGGCCATCCCGCGCGACGCCTCCGACACCCCTGCCCTGCACGGGGATTCGGGCGGCTACACCGACCTCGCCTTCCCGCTGGACGACTACGCGGGCAAGGAGATCGACCTCCGCTTCCTGTACCGCACCGACGGCGGTGTCTCCGAACTCGGCTTCGCGGCCGACGAGATCACGCTGACCGCGGACGGTGAGGAGCTCCTCCGGGACGGTGCCGAGGACGGTGACAACGGCTGGACCGCCACCGGGTTCGAGCGCATCGGTGAGTCGTTCACCAAGGCGTACCCGCAGTTCTACCTCGCCGAGAATCGGCAGTACGTGGGTTACGACAAGACCCTCAAGACCGGTCCGTACAACTTCGGCGACGTGGCGAACGACCCCAAGAAGGTCGAGCACTTCCCGTACGCCCAGGGCCTGTTGGTCTGGCTGTGGGACACCTCGCAGGCCGACAACAACGTCGGTGTCCACCCCGGCGAGGGGCTGATCCTCCCGGTCGACGCGCACGCCAAGCCGGAGAAGTGGTCGAACGGCGAGATCATG
Source organism: Streptomyces tardus (assembly GCF_018101125.2). Taxonomy (GTDB): domain Bacteria; phylum Actinomycetota; class Actinomycetes; order Streptomycetales; family Streptomycetaceae; genus Streptomyces; species Streptomyces tardus. The sequence goes on from NZ_JAELVF020000001.1 coordinate 3,309,828, forward strand.
CGCAACCGAATCCAGGCGTACGACTCGCCGTTCAGCCTGCGCCCCGGCAAGAGCTTCGAACTGCACCTCGCCGGTGAGCCGACGAAGATCAAGGGCAAGAAGGCCGCCCCCTTCTTCGACGACCGCAAGGGCACCTACTGGTACGACTCCAACCCGACTGCGGGTGTGAAGGTTCCGGACACCAACACCCGAATATCGATCGTCAAGCAGCCCAAGCGCGGGAAGACGATGACGATCAAGGTCGGTCCTTCCAGTAAGAAATGAACTGCTGGAAAACCTGGCAAATCATGAACAAACGTACGCCGAAAGCCAGTTGATCAACTACTGGTAGTGGATCACGTACACAAAGTGAACAGCCGTTGCCCTCTTGGCGGGCAGCGGCTGTTCGCGTTTAGATGCGTTCAGCACGACGACCTGAAGAACGCTCATGCTTTACACAAGGAAACCGATCAAGCAGAACGGGGATCATGAACATGACTGGAGGAGGCTTCGCGCGGCAGCCGGACGGCTCGGTGATCGTCGCGCTGTCGGTGCCGAGACCCTGCGGGCCCGGTGGCGACAGCGGCGGACAGGTCCGAGTCCTCGTCCACGCGGTGAACCGGCCCCGCGCGCTGACCAGGCTGCGCAACCTCGGCCTGCGGGCCGTCTACCTGCGAGGAAACACCGATCCGCCCACGCCGGACGAGGTCACGGCCGTACTGCACCACCCGGAGGGGCTGCTCTGGCGCAGCTCGACGCGTCGGGGGCAGGCCTCGTGGCAGCCGATAGCGGCCCTGCTGCGACCCAGCAGCCACACCCCGGCCGGTCGCGCGAGCAGCCGGGTCGGCCTGGCCCGGCACCCCGTCGCCCAGGCGGTGCGTCCACGGGCCTGCCGCTGAGTCGGAGCACAGCCGCCGCCCCGCCCATCGGGGGAGCGGGCGCGGCCCCGGGAGCCGGACCGCGTCGCCGACCGTCGCCCGTTCCGGCGCCTGCGCGTACCGACTCGGGCCCGTTTCACGCCGGGAGCCCGGCCCGCCCGGCGTCGGCACACCCGCCCGGGGAGCGCGCCCCACCGGGCACGCCGGCCACCGGGCACCGGCGCCTGTGTCCCGGCCACCGGCGGGCCGGCCCGCGCGTCCGGGGACAGCGGGGCTCGGCTCGTGACATTCGGGGACATCAGGGCTCCGGCGTACGGGAGACCGGGCGCAACGGGCTTTGGCCGGCGGCGCTCGGCGCGGGCCGGCTCGGCGCCGCGCGACGGCGGTACGGGCGTTCCGCCCGGTCAGACGACCGGCTGGCCGCTGAGCTCCACCCGGGCCGACCGCAGCTCGGCGAGCGCGCGCTCGGTGGTCTCCTTGGAGACTCCGGCCGTCAGGTCCAGCAGGACTCTGGTGCGGAAGCCCTCCGCCGCCGAGTCCAGCGCGGTGGCCCGTACGCAGTGGTCGGTGGCGATCCCGACGATGTCGACCTCGGTGACGTCCCGGGCCCGCAGCCAGTCGCCCAGCCCGACCTCGTGCTCGTCCGAGCCCTCGAAGCCGGAGTACGCGGCGGTGTAGGCGCCCTTGTCGAAGACCGCGTCCAGGGCGCCGGAGGTGACGGCCGGGGCGAAGTTCGGGTGGAACCCGACACCCTCGGTGCCGGCGACGCAGTGGCGCGGCCAGGAGGTGACGAAGTCCGGCTCGTCCGAGAAGTGGTCTCCCGGATCGACGTGGTGGTCTCGCGTCGCGACGACGTGGCGGTATCCGGCCGAGGCGTCCGCCACCAGGTCGGTGATGGCCGCGGCCACGTCGGCGCCACCCGTCACCGCGAGGCTGCCGCCCTCGCAGAAGTCGTTCTGCACGTCGACGACGATCAGTGCCCGGTGCATGTGGCACACCTTTCGACAGGGAATGTGAGGCGTTGGTTCGGTGGTGCGGCCCCGGTGCGCCGGCGCCGCGCGCGGTCAGGCGTACCGAGTGGGGAGCACGGGCTCGCCGCGCGAGAGCTGGGCCGCCGACAGCGGCAGCCCGGCCCGCGCCCGCCGGTGCCGCTCGCGCGGCACCTCCAGCGGTTCGCGCGCCAGGACCTCCCCCGCGCGTACCAGCTCCACGGTCAGCTCCTGCCCCGCCAGCTCGGCGGGAATCTCACCCGTGCCGATGACTTCGGCCGCCGCGGTGCCGTCTCCGTCCAGCTCCCTGGCGGCCCACTTCACGCCGCCGATCGACAGCTTTCCGCCCATCGACTTCTTGGCGACCGGGCGCAGCGGCGCCGCCGGATCGTCGCTGTCCGCGCGGGCGACCAGCTTGTACACCATCGAGCAGGTGGGGTGGCCGCTGCCGGTCACCAGCTGGGTGCCGACGCCGTACGCGTCCACCGGCGCGGCGGCGAGCGAGGCGATCGCGTACTCGTCGAGATCGCTGGTGACCACGATGCGGGTGTCGTGCGCGCCGAGCTCGTCGAGCTGGTGGCGCACCCGGTGGGCGAGCAGCAGCAGGTCCCCGGAGTCGATCCGCACCGCTCCGAGCTCCGGCCCGGCGACCTCCACCGCGGTGCGGACGGCCTCGGCGACGTCGTAGGTGTCCACCAGCAGCGTGGTGCCCCTGCCCATCGACGAGACCTGGGCGGTGAAGGCGTCCCGCTCGGTGTCGTGGAGCAGCGTGAAGGCGTGGGCGCTGGTGCCGGAGGTGGGGATGCCGTAGCGGAAGCCGGCGGCGAGGTCGGAGGTCGCGTCGAAGCCGCCGATGTACGCCGCGCGGGCGGCGGCCACCGCCGACAGCTCGTGGGTGCGCCGGGCGCCCATCTCGGTCAGCCTGCGGCCCGCTGCCGCGACGGCCATCCGCGAGGCCGCGGCGGCCACCGCGGAGTCGTGGTTGAGGATCGAGAGGATCACCGTCTCCAGGACCACGCACTCGGCGAAGGTGCCCTCCACCCGCAGCACGGGCGAGCCGGGGAAGTACACCTCGCCCTCGGGGTAGCCGTGAACGGAACCGCTGAAGCGGTAGCCGGCGAGCCAGTCCAGTGTCGGTTCGTCCACCACGCCCCGCTCGCGCAGGAAGTCCAGCTCCTCGCTGCCGAAGCGGAAGTTGGTCACGGCGTCCAGCACGCGGCCGGTGCCGGCGAGGACCCCGTACCTGCGGCCCTCGGGCAGCCTGCGGGTGAAGACCTCGAAGGCGGCGCGGCGGTGCGCGGTCCCGGCCCGCAGTGCGGCCTGGACCATCGTGAGCTCGTAGCGGTCGGTGAAGAGGGCCGTGGAGGGCACGGTGACCGGCAGACCCAGGGGATCAGCAGCGTTCATGACGCCATCGTACTCCATATTTCGTCAGAGTGACGATATCTGCTCGGGTCGTCTGTGCGGTGCAGGTCACAGCTCGTTTGTACTTGGGTACCCGTCAGGTGGCAGCATGGAGGCGTGACCGTACCCATGGAGACCGAACTTCCGGAGACGGCCGAGGCGCCGGAGCCGGTTCCGGAGCCGGACGTCCCGTGGGTGACGCTCGTGCACAACGACCCGGTCAACCTCATGAGCTACGTCGCCTACGTCTTCCAGAGCTACTTCGGCTACTCCAGGGACAAGGCGCGCGAGCTCATGCTGGACGTCCACCACAAGGGCCGCGCCGTCGTCTCCAGTGGCAGCCGCGAGGAAATGGAGCGCGACGTGCAGGCGATGCATGGCTACGGCCTGTGGGCGACCCTCACGCAGGACCGCTGATGGCGGCGTACTTCGAGCCCTCGGACAGCGTCCCCTCCGGCGCGGCCATCGCGTTGGAGGAGGTGGAGATCTCCATCCTCCGCAGCCTCACCGTGCAGCTGCTGGAGCTGATCGGCCCCGGCGAGGAGCCCTCGACCGATCCCGACCCGCTGGCGGAGCTGTTCACCGACGGGCCGAGCGAGCCGCCGGCCGATCCCGCGCTGGCCCGGCTCTTTCCCGACGCCTATGGCGGCCCGGGCGTCCGGGAGACGGAGGAGACCACCGCCGCTTCCGCGGAGTTCCGCCGGTACACCGAGAACGACCTGCGTGCCCGCAAGCGCGGCGACGGGCTCGCCGTCGTGCGGGCGCTGGACACCCTGGTCCCCGGTCGTGGCGGCGGTGCGGTGCTCACGCTCGCCCCCGAGCAGTCCCGGCAGTGGCTCGGCACCCTCAACGATCTCCGTCTCACCCTTGCCGCGCGACTGGAAATCTCCGCGGAAGATGACGCCGACGGGCTTTTCTCGCTGGCGGACGACGACCCGCGCAAGCCTCTGGTGATGGCGTACCTCTGGCTCGGTGGGCTCCAGGAATCTCTGATCGAGACGCTCGCGCGCTGAGATTTACCTCTGTGCTGGTGCGGCGTCACTCCAAGTGTCTGGTAATCGATATCGCGCAGCGCGCCGTTCACCCTGTTTGAAGGAGTTCCGGGCGCTGTGACGCGACCGTGATGCAACTGTGAGAGCCGAGGCCTCGCCTGGTGTCGCGCTGCGTGATAGGAAATGCCAATCCGATCATCGTGGGTGGTTCCGCCGCCGCGGCAGCACGTGTCGGAGTGGGTCGTGGAGCGGGGCCTCGGCTCTGTTTCCGTGTCGTCCGAGTGTGTGGTCGGCATCCTGCCGTTTCCCCCGTCCCTTCAGCGGAATTCAGAGCCAGAGGTATACATGGCAAACGCAAGCTGGACAGAAACCTTGGACGAGAAGATCAATAGCGTCTTCGAGCCGGTTTCGAATGTCCTCAACGATGTCGTCTTTTACAGCGTCCCACTCTTCGGAGCAGACTTTCCGTTGATCGTGGGTTGGCTCGTGGTTGCGGGTGTCGTTTTCTCTCTCTATTTCGGCTTCGCGCAGTTCCGCTATATCCGCGCGGCACTGCGGATCGTGCGTGGTAAGTACGATCAGGTCGACGCACCCGGGGAGGTGAATCACTTTCAGGCCCTGACTTCGGCCGTCTCCGGCACGGTGGGTCTCGGCAACATCGCAGGTGTCGCGATCGCGATTTCCATCGGTGGTCCCGGTGCCACCTTCTGGATGGTCCTGTGCGGCCTCCTCGGGATGGCGACCAAGTTCGTCGAGTGCACCCTGGGCGTGAAATACCGCGAGCTCAATGCGGACGGAACGGTCAACGGCGGCCCGATGCTGTACCTGAGCAAGGGACTGGCCGAGCGTGGGCTCCCCATGCTGGGCAAGATCCTTGCCGGCCTCTCGGCCGCCATGATCCTTTTCTTCACCTTCTTCGGCGGCAACCTCTTCCAGGTGAACCAGTCGCTGGAGCAGCTCGTCTCCGTCACGGGCAAGGAAGACAGCATCTTCAACTCCAGCGGCGGTGCGCTGTTCTTCGGTGCCGTGCTGGCCGCGCTGGTCGCCGTGGTGCTCATCGGCGGCATGCGCTCCATCGGCGCCGTGACGAGCCGGCTGGTGCCGGCCATGGGTCTGCTGTACGTCACCGCCTGTCTCCTGGTCATCTTCTTCAACATCGGCGACGTCCCGAGTGCTGTGAGCACCATCGTCACCGAGGCGTTCAACCCCGAAGGTGTTGCGGGTGGTCTGGTCGGCGCACTGATCGTCGGCTTCCAGCGAGCGGCCTTCTCCAACGAGGCAGGTGTCGGCTCGGCGCCCATCGCCCACTCTGCGGTGAAGACCAAGCGCCCGGCGACCGAGGGCCTGGTCGCGATGATCGAGCCGTTCATCGACACCGTCGTGATCTGCACCATGACGGCTCTGACGATCATCATCGCCGGTGGTCCGCTCTACGAGCAGGTGCGAGAGACCGCAATCAAGGGCGGCGAGGTGGACGGCAGCACCAGTGCAGGCATCTCGATCACCTCCGACGCCTTCGACACCGCGCTGAGCTGGTTCCCGTACCTGCTCACCGTGGCGGTGATCCTGTTCGCCTTCTCCACCGTCATCACCTGGAGCTACTACGGCCTCAAGAGCTGGGGGCACCTGTTCGGTCACAGCCGCACCTCCGAGATGATCTACAAGATCATCTTCTGTGTCATGGTGATCACGGGCGCGCTGCTGTCCCTCGGCGTGCTCGTGAGCCTGGCGGACGCCACGCTGTTCATGGCGGCTCTCTTCAACATCGTCGGTCTGTACTTCCTGGCACCTGTCGTGAAGAAGGAGCTGAAGAAGGTCCTCGAGTACGTGCGCCGTCGCGACGCCGGTGACACCGAAGAGGAGATCGAGGCCGACGAGCGTGCCGCCGAGGCAGCCGAGGTCGCGGCCAAGCAGTGACCCGCTCCACGCGGTAACTCGCTCCACCCGCCGTGCGCCGCCGCGCGGCACGGCGACCACGGGCCCGTTGCGCACCTCCGAGGAGGCGCACAACGGGCCCGTCTCGTTCCGCGGTACGCCGGGCGTCCACTTGCCGGGACGGAGCGGGGTTGCCGGGGAGCGAGGCGCGTACCCGTCCTATCGTTGCGTACATGCTGACCATCACCCGCGAACTGCACGACCGGATCGTCGCCCACGCCCGTGCCGACCACCCCGACGAGGCGTGCGGGGTGGTCGCGGGGCCGGCCGGCCAGGGCCGCCCCGAACGGTTCGTGCCGATGCTGAACGCCGCGCGTTCGCCGACGTTCTACGAGTTCGACTCCGCCGACCTGCTGAAGCTCTACCGGGAGATGGACGACCGGGACGAGGAGCCGGCGGTGATCTACCACTCGCACACCGCCACCGAGGCCCACCCCTCGCGCACCGACATCAACCTCGCGAGCGAGCCGGGCGCCCACTACGTCCTGGTCTCCACCGCCGAGTGCGGCAACGACGAGGGCCCGTTCTCCTTCCGCTCCTTCCGCATCGTGGAGGGCGAAGTCACCGAGGAAGAGGTCCGGATCGTCGAGGCGTACGAGTCCTGAGACGGTCCGTCCGCATGCCGATACGCGCTCTTAGTTCGGGGCTCGGGAATCGATACGATGCGTCCATGGTTATCCACGACGTGAGTTTCGAGGCCCCGGGCAGCATGCTCGTCGCGCGCCTGCACGTCGACCTGTGCCGGCTCTCCAGCGCCATCTGTTGAGGGCGGCGGTCCGCCGTGCGGGCCCCGTGTCCGGTCGCTGAGACGTGCGCGTGCGCGCCCGCGGCCGTGCAGGACCGCCGCTCCTCGCGTCAACACACCCCGTCCCAGCCGGACTTCCGGTTTCTTCCGACACCCAGGAGTGCATCCCATGGCCATCGAGGTCCGTATCCCGACCATTCTCCGCACCTACACCGATGGTCAGAAGGCGGTCGAGGGCGGCGGGTCCACTCTCGCCGAGCTCTTCAGCGACCTGGAGTCGCGGCACAGTGGCATCGAGGAGCGCCTGGTCGAGGGCGGCGAGGTGCGCCGCTTCATCAACGTCTACCTCAACGACGAGGACGTCCGTTTTCTCGACGGCATCAATACCGAGCTGACCGACGGCGACAGCGTCACCATCCTCCCGGCGGTCGCCGGGGGCGCGCGCTGATGCGCTACGACTCGCCGCTCGCCGCGGTGGGCGACACCCCCCTGGTGCGTCTGCCGCGGCTCTCGCCCTCCGAGGACGTACGGATCTGGGCGAAGCTGGAGGACCGCAACCCCACCGGGTCGGTCAAGGACCGCCCGGCGCTCCACATGATCGAGGAGGCGGAGAAGGCCGGCAGGCTCACCCCCGGCTGCACGATCCTGGAGCCCACCAGCGGCAACACCGGCATCTCGCTGGCGATGGCGGCCCGGCTCAAGGGCTACCGCATCGTCTGCGTGATGCCGGAGAACACCAGCCAGGAGCGGCGCCAGCTGCTGGCCATGTGGGGCGCGGAGATCATCTCCTCACCCGCGGCCGGCGGCTCCAACACGGCGGTACGGGTGGCCAAGGAGCTCGCCGCCGAGCACCCGGACTGGGTGATGCTCTACCAGTACGGCAACCCGGCCAACGCCGGCGCGCACTACGCGGGGACCGGCCCGGAGCTCCTCGCCGACCTGCCCTCGATCACCCACTTCGTGGCCGGCCTCGGCACTACGGGCACCCTGATGGGCGCGGGCCGCTATCTGCGCGAGCAGCGCCCCGACATCCGGATCGTCGCCGCCGAGCCGCGCTACGACGATCTGGTCTACGGGCTGCGCAACCTCGACGAGGGGTTCGTCCCCGAGCTGTACGACGAGTCCGTGCTCACCTCGCGCTTCTCGGTCGGCTCCGCCGACGCCGTGCGCCGCACCCGGGAGCTGCTCTCCGAGGAGGGCATCTTCGCCGGAGTCTCCACCGGCGCCGCACTGCACGCGGCGATCGGGGTGGGACGCAAGGCGCTCACCGCCGGGCAGGAGGCGGACATCGCCTTCCTGGTCGCCGACGCGGGATGGAAGTACCTCTCGACCGGTATCTACACCGCCGAGTCGACCGAGGCCGCGGTCGAACTGCTCCAGGGCCAGCTCTGGGCGTGATGCCTCGGGCCGGGTCCTGGGCGTGACGCCTCGGGCCGGGCCCCGGGCGTGACGCCTTGCCCCGGAGGCCGGCCCGCCGGCGAGCCCACACCCCGGCCGCGCGGATACCCGTACCCGCGGATGCCCGCCCGCGGCGGATGCGGACCGGGAGTCGGGCTCCGACGAGGGCCGGATCGGTTCGTACGGCCTCTGGCCCTTGCTCCCGGTTCGGTGACCTCCGTCACCGTCACCGGGCCCGGCGCGCCGGTGGCCTTCAGCGCCGAACCGGCCCCCTCGCGGTACCCCGCACTGGTGATTCCGCCCACACCCCAGTCGGCGGAGCAGCCTCGCAGGCCGGTGGCCCTTACCCTCAGGAAACCCCTCTTCCTGCCGGGCCGCACGGAGGTTCCCACCCCTATGAAGCTCACTGTCGTCGGCTGCTCGGGCTCGTTCCCGTCCCAGGACTCGGCCTGCTCGAGCTATCTCGTCGAGGCGGACGGCTACCGGCTGCTGCTGGACATGGGCAACGGCGCGCTCGGCGAACTCCAGCGCCACTGCGGTCTCTACGACCTCGACGCCATCGTGCTCAGCCACCTCCACGCGGACCACTGCATCGACATGTGCGGCTACTTCGTCGCCCGTTACTACCGCTTCGAGGGTGGGCGGCCCGCCTCCATCCCCGTCTACGGGCCGGAGGGCACCGAGCGGCGGCTGACGACGGCGTACGCGGACACCCCGAGCGAGAAGTCGATGAGCGAGGTGTTCGACTTCCACACGCTGCACGGGGGCGGGGAGTTCACCGCCGGGCCGCTGAACGTACGGGTGGAGCAGGTCTCCCACCCCGTCGAGGCGTACGGCTTCCGCATCGAGCACGAGGGTTCGGTGCTGACGTACTCCGGCGACACCGGTGAGTGCGACGAGGTGGGCTCGCTGGCCGAGAACGCCGATCTCTTCCTGTGCGAGGCGTCGTTCACCCACGGCAAGGAGGACATCCCCGGACTGCATCTGAACGGCCTTCAGGCGGGGAAGTACGCGCAGGCGGCAGGCGTTCGCAGACTTGTGCTGACCCATGTGCCGCCGTGGACCGACGCCCGCGCCAACCTGCGCGACGCCCGCTCCGCGTACGCGGGCCCGGTCGAACTCGCCCGCCCCGGCGCGGTGTACGAGATCTGAGCCTGCTCGCCCGACACCACGCCCCGCGGCCACGGGCCGGCACCACAGCGCGCGCCAGCCCGCCCGTACTGCCTCGAACCGGCCGCTCTGCGAGACTGCGTGAGTGATCGTCAGAACCGCGCGCGAGCAGGCTTTTCCCGGTTTTCTCGACCTGGCGGCCGAGGTCGAGCAGTGGTTCGGTCCGATGGTCGGCGAACCGGGTTTCCACCAGGCGGTCCGCGCCCATGTCGAGCTGGGCACGGCGTTGGTCGCCGTCGCCGGCCATTCCTCGTCCTCCCCGCTGCTCGGGGGTCTGCTCTTCGGTGTCGAGTCGCCAACTCTGCGGCTGCACTGGCTGGTTGTGAGTGAAGCCGCACGCGGCAGGGGTGTCGGCCGTGCGCTGGTCGACGGAGCGACGAACCGCCTGGACCCCGCCATTGCCGGCGCGGCTTCCGCCGTTGTCGAAGTGGTGACCTTCGGGGTCGACCATCCGGGGGCGGCGGACAGCGGTGCGCGGGTCTTCTACGAGCGTCTGGGCTTCCTCCCGGCGGAAGCCGCCGAACCGGGCCCGGAGGGCGGATCGCGCCAGGTCTACCGTCGAGGCCTCAACAGCGCGGCGCCCGGGGGGCGTTGACCTCCCGGGCGCCGATCGAGCCGCGTGGTGGCGGCAGAAGCCGTGCTACGCCTTGTAGTTGGCCTTCTCCATCTCGGCGATCTCCTCGTCGCTCTCCCGGCCCGGCGTGGGCAGGTTGAACTTGGTGATCGCGAACCGGAAGAGCGCGTAGTAGACGACGCTGAAGCAGAGGCCGACCAGAGCGAGGCCGAGCGGGTTCTGGGCGATGCCGAAGTTCAGCAGGTAGTCGATCGCCCCGGCCGAGAAGCCGAAACCGTCGCGCATTCCCAGCGCCCAGGTCAGGGCCATCGAGACGCCGGTGAGCACCGCGTGGATCGCGTACAGCACGGGCGCGATGAACATGAAGGTGAACTCGATCGGCTCGGTGACACCGGTGACGAAGGCGGTGAGGCCGATCGAGGCCATCATGCCGCCGACGACCTTGCGCCGCTGCGGCTTGGCGCAGTGGTACATCGCCAGGCATGCGGCCGGCAGCGCGAACATCATGATCGGGAAGAAGCCGGTCATGAACTGCCCCGCGGTCGGGTCCCCGGCGAGGAACCGTGCGATGTCACCGCTCTTGCCGTCGTAGCTCCCGGCCTGGAACCAGGGGAAGGAGTTCAGCAGGTGGTGCATGCCGACCGGGATCAGCGCGCGGTTGAGCACGCCGTAGATACCGGCACCGGTGGCGCCCGAACCGACCAGCCACTCGCTGAAGTTGTGCAGTCCGGTGCCGAGAACAGGCCAGATGTAGCCGAAGACGATGCCGATGACCAGGCCGGCGAACGCGGCGAGGATCGGCACCAGTCGCCGTCCGCCGAAGAAGCCCAGCCACTCCGGCAGCTTCTGCCGGTGGAAGCGCTGGTACAGCAGGGCGACGACGATGCCCATCACCACGCCGCCGAGCACCCCGGCGTCGACCGGCGGTGCCACTTCGACGATCTTTCCGTCGACGACCTCCTGCACCATGGGCAGGCTGTCGTCGGTGAAGACCTCCAGCACGTTCTTGAACGCGAGGTAGCCGACGACGGCCGCCAGCGCGGTGGATCCGTCGGACCGCCTGGCGAACCCGATGGCGATGCCCACCGCGAAGAGCAGCGGCATGTTGTCCAGGAGCGCGCTGCCGCCCGCCGCCAGGAACTCCGCGAGGCGGTTGAGCACATCGGGGAAGTTGGGCCGGCCGAGCATGTCGTCCTGGCCGAGCCGCAGCATCAGTGCGGCGGCCGGCAGTGCGGCGATCGGCAGCATCAGGCTGCGTCCGATGCGCTGGGCGACCGCCATCGCGCGGGATCGGCGGGTGGGGGCTGGGGCCTCGTTCGGCGTGCTCATCTGGTTCCTCCGCGAGCCGGGGGCCGGGGCGCCGCCGGACAGTCGACGGGTGGGCTTCCGGGATGTTCTATTGGTCTAAACCACTCGGTGCAGGCAGTTGTAGCACGAACGCCGGGGAGAGCGGAATGATTCGTTCCTCTTCTGTGATGTGCCATTTCGCGGCGAACAGTACGAACGGTGCTCCGCGTCGGCTCGCGGCTCGGTGTCGGAGGTGCCGGGCTACGCTGGTGTAGACCACTGACCCGTCGCATCGCGCGGAGCCGGGGTGCCGGCCGGCCGACAGGCTCGGCCGGTCCCGGCCTGCGTGGCAGGCGAGAACCGCCGGCAGAACACAGGAGAGAGACATGGCCACCAAGGCTGAGAAGATCGTCGCCGGGCTGGGCGGCATCGACAACATCGTCGAGGTCGAGGGGTGCATCACCCGCCTGCGCACCGAGGTCGAGGACGCGGGCCGGGTCGACGAGAACGCCTTGAAGGCCGCCGGCGCCCACGGCGTGGTGAAGATGGGCACGGCGGTCCAGGTCGTCATCGGCACCGACGCCGACCCCATCGCCTCCGAGATCGAAGACCTCATGTGAACCCGTCGCCACCGGCGGCCCGCGGCGCGACCGAGCTCTCGCCGCGTGCGCCGGCGCGGCCGGCCGTCCTCGGGGCGCCGAGCCGGTGGCCGAAAGCGGCGGTGCGGGGGAGGGCCCGCGGCGGGCGCCCCCGGCGCGGACCACTACCCTCGCTCCATGTCACGAATCGACGGCCGCACAGCCGACCAGCTCCGCCCCCTGACGATCGACCGCGGCTGGAGCAAGCACGCCGAGGGATCCGTGCTGGTCGCCTTCGGCGACACCAAGGTCCTCTGCACGGCCAGCTTCACCGAGGGCGTGCCGCGCTGGCGCCGGGGCAGCGGCAAGGGCTGGGTCACCGCCGAGTACTCCATGCTGCCGCGCTCCACCAACACCCGCGGCGACCGCGAGTCCGTACGCGGCAAGATCGGTGGGCGCACGCACGAGATCTCCCGGCTCATCGGCCGCTCGCTGCGCTCGGTCGTGGACACCAAGGCGCTCGGCGAGAACACCGTCGTGCTCGACTGCGACGTCCTCCAGGCCGACGGCGGCACCCGTACGGCGGCCATCACCGGCGCGTACGTCGCGCTCGCGGACGCGGTCGCCTGGGGCCAGGAGCGGAAGCTGATCAAGGCTTCGGCCAAGCCGCTGTCCGGCAGCGTCGCGGCGGTCAGCGTCGGCATCGTCAAGGGCGTGCCGCTGCTCGACCTCTGCTACGAGGAGGACGTCGTCGCCGAGACCGACATGAACGTCGTCTGCACCGGCGACGGTCGTTTCGTCGAGGTGCAGGGCACCGCCGAGGGCGAGCCGTTCGACCGCGACGAGCTGAACGCGCTGCTCGACCTCGCGGTCGGCGGCTGCCGCGACCTCGAAAAGGGCCAGCGCGAGGCCCTCGGCCGCTGAGCCGCCCGGCGGGCCGTACGGAGTTCCGCCGTACGGCCGCCCCGCCGCACCCGGTGCGCGCCACGGATCCGTGTGCCACGGACACCGACCCGTGGCCGCGTCGACGGCGACCCTCGCGCACGGGACGGCGCGGGCGTCGTCGATAATCGCCGACATGCAGCGCCTCGTACTCGCCACCCGCAACGCCCACAAGGTCACCGAACTCCAGGCGATCCTCCACGACGCCGGCCTCCGGCTGGAGTTGGCCGGAGCCGACCAGTATCCGCACGTGCCGGACGTCCGCGAGACCGGTGTGACCTTCGCGGCCAACGCCCTGCTCAAGGCGCACGCCCTCGCCGAGGCCACCGGGTTGCCCGCGGTCGCCGACGACTCCGGGCTGTGCGTGGACGTGCTCGGCGGCGCGCCGGGCATCTTCTCCGCCCGCTGGGCCGGACGCCACGGCGAGGACCGGGCCAATCTGGACCTGTTGCTGGCCCAGCTCGCGGACATCGGCGACGAGCACCGTGCCGCCCACTTCGCCTGCGCCGCCGCGCTCGCCCTGCCCGACGGCACCGAACGCGTCGTCGAGGGGCGACTGCGCGGCACGCTGCGGCACAGCCCGGCGGGCGACGGCGGGTTCGGGTACGACCCGATCCTCCAGCCCGACGGCGAGACCCGTACCTGCGCCGAGCTCTCCGCTGCGGAGAAGAACGCGATCAGCCACCGGGGCGAGGCGTTCCGCGGACTCGTCCCGCAGGTGCGCGAACTCCTGGGCTGAACACCGCACCGGCGCCGTCGCCCCGCACCGCGCCCGCAACGGCGAAGAGCCGCCCCCGACGGATGCGCGGGGGCGGCTCTTCGTACGGCGTGCGGCCGGCGGGACTCGAACCCGCACGGGTGTGAACCCACTGGGACCTAAACCCAGCATGACTGCCAGTTCCATCACGGCCGCCGGCTGGCAGCCATCGTAGCGGGAGGGGTGTGTGGCGGTCACAAGGGTCGGCCGGCGGTGTTCGCCGCGCGTCGCCGCCCCCACCCCCCGCCCACCGCCGCGGTCTTCCGCGGGAGGGCGGGTCGGAGGTGCGTGACCCGAACGGCGGTGCGGGCCCGAGGGGTTCGCGGCTCAGGCGCCGTCGATCTTCAGATCGCGCAGCAGCTTGGCCACATGGCCGGTCGCCTTGACGTTGTACAGCGCGCGCTCGACCCGGCCCTCCTCGTCGACCACGACCGTCGAGCGGATCACTCCGGTCACGACCTTGCCGTAGAGCTTCTTCTCGCCGAAGGCGCCGTAGGCCTCCAGCACCTTCTTCTCCGGGTCGCCGACCAGGGTCACGCCCAGCTGCTCCTGCTCCCGGAACTTCGCCAGCTTCTCCGGCTTGTCGGGGGAGACGCCGATGACGTCGTAGCCCGCGCCGGCCAGCAGCCGGAGGTTGTCGGTGAAGTCGCACGCCTGCTTGGTGCAACCCGGCGTGAGAGCGGCGGGGTAGAAGTAGACGATGACCTTGCGGCCCGCGTGGTTCGCCAGGGACACCTGTTTGCCGTCGGCGTCCGGCAGTGTGAAGGCCGGTGCCGGGTCGCCGGGCTGAAGTCGTTCGCTCATCGGTACTCCTCGTAGGCGGTTCTGCGACGTCGAGCCTAACGAGTCGACCGGGCCCGTCGGCGGCCGGCGAACAGGGGGAGTGGTGGAACCCGTGGGACAGTGAGCTGACACACTGTTCAGCAGCGATGACGAGACAACGGAGGTAGCGCGGTGGCTCAAGCGAAGGCACCCGGCGAGATCGAGGCGCAGATCGCTCGCAGCCGGCAGCGGCTGGCAGTGACGCTGGACGAGATCGCCGTACGTGTGCACCCCTCGACGATCCTCGGCGACGTCAAGGACAGGGTTTCCGACTCCGTCGACCGCACGGTCGGCCAGACGTGCGTGCGCGTCAACGGCCTGGTGGACCGCGCCCGTTCGCAGGTCGTCGCGCCCGACGGCTCGCCCCGCACGGAGCGGATCGTGCCGGTCGCCGTGGTGACGGTGGCGGTGGTCGGCGCGGTGGTGGTGTCTCGCCGGAAGCGCCGCTGAGGGCCTGCGGTACGGTCCTGGCGTGACCTCGCAACCGCCCCATCACGACAAACTGCCCATCCGGATGCTGCACGACCGTGTGCTCGTGCGCACCGACACTTCGGAGGGCGAGCGCCGCTCGACCGGCGGCATCGTCATCCCCGCCACCGCCGCGGTCGGCCGCAGGCTTGCCTGGGCCGAGGTGGTCGCGGTCGGGCAGAACGTGCGCACGGTCGAGCCGGGCGACCGGGTGCTGTACGACCCGGAGGACCGGGCCGAGGTCGAAGTACGCGGCGTGGCCTACGTGTTGATGCGCGAGCGCGATCTGCACGCGGTGGCCGCCGAGCGGCTGGAGGGCTCGGAGGACTCCACCGGGCTCTACCTCTGACCGCACACCGCCCGCGCTGCGCCCCCGCAAGGGCCCGCATGGACGAACACGCTCCGGCGACGACGAAGGCCCGCTCGGCTGCGGGAACGCGCCCCGGCCCGCGTGGAGGACCGCTCTCGTCCGCTGACGCCGCGTTCCCCGTCTGCCGGTGAGCGTGCGCCCGCCCCACCGAACCCGAACCGGGGGAGGCCCGACGGTTTCTCAACCGTCGGACCTCCCCTGACCCCTTGTGGAGCGTGGAGCGTGGGGTGGGACGGGCGCCGCGCCCGTGCGCCTGTCTGCCGGACGCGCCCGCCGCCGCGCCGCGCCCGCCGCGCGCTCCACCGTCCGTCCGTCCGGTGCGTGCGCCGGCCCAGTACGTGTGTCCGGTGTCGCGGCCGGTTCAAGTGCGGCCTCGCTCCCGGCCTCGGGCGCGCCCCGGCCTCGCGGGCGCCCGGAACTGCGGCGCCCGCCCGGTGCGTCGTTCAGCCCGGGAACTGCGGGTCGCCGGGACCGCCGCCCGGGTCGCCCGGATCACCGGGCCCGCCCGGTCCGCCGCCGCCGGGGTCGCCGGGTCCGCCGCCGCCCGGGTCGCCCGGGTCGCCCGGATCGCCGGGATCGCCGGGTCCGCCGGGTCCGCCGCCGCCCGGATCGCCGCCGCCGCTGTCCTGCCCCTCGTCCGCGCCGCCGTCCTGGCCGCCGTCCTGTCCCTCGTCGCCGCCGCCGTCGGCACCGCCGTTGTCCTGGCCGCCCTCGTCACCGCCCGAGTCGCCCTGACCGGGCGGCTGCCGGCCGTCGCCGGGCTGCTCGGGGTCGTTCGGGTCGCCCGGTGCGGGCGGCGGCACCTCCTCGGCCTCCAGCTCGAAGTCCTTGGGGGCGCTGCCCTCCAGCGCGGCGGAGGTGTACTGGGCCCAGATCTCCGCCGGGTATCCGCCGCCGCTGATCCGCTCCTGGCCGGCGGCTCCGTACAGCGACTTGTGGGCCCCGTTCTCCGGGTCCTGGCCCACTACGGAGATCACGGTCGTCAGGTCCGGGGTGTATCCGGCGAACCACGCCGCGGTGTCCTTCTCCGCGGTGCCGGTCTTGCCCGCCGCGGGCCGGCCGGCCGCCTGTGCCGCCTGGCCGGTGCCGCCCTCGACGACGCTGCGCAGCATCGCGGTCGTGGAGTCGGCGGCCGAACGCTCGATCGCCTGCCGGGTCTCGGGCTCGGGCAGTTTGATCTTCTCACCGCCCCGGCTGATCTCCTCGATCATCGAGTAGTCGCGGTACTTCCCGTGGTTGGAGAGCGTGGTGTACGCCTGAGCCACGTCGAGGGTGCTGGGCGTGGCGGTGCCGAGCGAGACCGAGCTCTGCGCCTTGGCCAGCTCCGGAGTGTCCTTGGGAATGCCGAGCCTGGTCACGGTGTCCTTGACCTGCTCGGGCCCGACGTCCACACCCATCTGCGCGAAGACCGCGTTGACCGACTTGTCCATCGCCTCGGTGACCGGGATCTGCCCGTAGGAGATGTCGCGCTCGTTCTGCGGTGCCCAGTCGGTGGGCCGGCCGCCGGCGGTGACCTGGCGTTTGCTGGTGCCGTCGTAGACGGTCTGGGGCCCGATCGGCTGGCCGTTGTACGCGGTCGAGTCGTTCTCCAGCGCGGCGGCGTACACGAAGGGCTTGAACGTGGAGGCGGCCTGGTAGTCGCGGCGGGTCGCGTTGTTGACGTACTGCTTGGTGTAGTCGATACCGCCGTACATCGCGACCACCCTGCCGGTCGCCGGATCGATCGACGTACCGCCGGCCCGGACGTACTTGTCCACCTCGCGCTCGTCGTCCAACTGGCTCATCAGCTTCTCGTCGACCGCCTTGACCATCGCCTCCTGGCGTTTGCGGTCGATGGTGGTGGTGATCCGGAAGCCGCCGGAGGCCAGGCGCTGTTCGTCCATGACCTCGCTGTTGATGAGGTGCTGTTTCACCGCCTCCAGCAGATAGCCGCGCTGACCGGACCGGCCCGGGGCAGCCTTGACGTCCTCGGGCTCGGGGAACTTCATACCGGCCCGGTCGGAGGACTTCAGCCAGCCCTCCTTGACCATGCCGTCCAGCGTGTAGTTCCAGCGGGCGAGGGCCTTGTCACGGTTCTGCGGCTGGGCGGAGACGTCGTACGCGCTGGGGGAGTTGACGACGGCGGCCAGGTAGGCGCCCTCGGCGGTGGTGAGGTCCTCGGCGTTCTTGCCGTAGTACGCCTGGGCGGCGGACTGGATGCCGTAGGCGTTGCGGCCGAAGTAGCTGGTGTTCAGATAGCCGATGAGGATGTCGTCCTTGCTGACCTCGCGGTCCAGCTTTATGGCGATGAAGAACTCCTGCGCCTTGCGGGTGACGGTCCGCTCCTGGGACAGGTAGAAGTTCTTCACGTACTGCTGGGTGATGGTCGAGCCGGACTGCTTGCCCTCGCCGCGCACCATGTTCCAGGCGGCGCGCACCATCGCCTTGGGGTCGATCGCGGACTGGTTGTAGAAGTCCCGGTCCTCGGCGGCGAGTACGGCGTGCTGGACGTGCTTGGGCACCTGGGCGAGCGTGACGTTCTCCCGGTTGACCTCGCCGTCCTTGGCGATCGGGGTGCCGTCGGAGTAGAGGTAGACGTTGCTCTGCGCGACGGCGTGGTCCTTGGGCTCGGGCACGTCCACCAGCAGATACCCGGCGACGAGCGTGCCGGTGCACAGCAGCAGGACGAGCAGTACGCCGCCGAGGACCATCCGCCAGGTGGGCACCAGACGGCGCAGACCGGTGCGCTTGCGCCTGCCCTCGGCGCCCTCGCCCTCGGCGGCCCCGTCGGACGACGGGTCGGCGGCGTCCGGGTCGCCGTGGGAGTCCGGGGTGTTCGGACCCTCCTGGCCCGGGCGGTTTCCTTGGTGGTGCTGCTCGTCACTCATCTGTGCTGGGACTCCTCGTCCACGCTCGGGCGACTTGCGTCGTGTCCCGCGCAAGGCTTGCAGGGCCATCCAAACGCATCGGGACCGCGCGAGTCCCAATTGTCCTTCCCTGACACTGTCGCATCGCCGGTCCGGCTCAGTGACGAGTGCGGCGTACGTGCCACGCACCCGGTCAGGTGTCCGGCGGCCGTCGTCGACGGTTCGCCGGCTTTCCCCCGAAGATGAAGACGCGCGAAACACACGATCGGATGCACTCTCGCGCGGTGTTGTGGCCCGGCACACGCGTCGCCGCGGACTGTTTCCGCCGTTGGAGCGGCGTACGGCCGACCCTGTGCGGCCGACCAGGCGCGGCGGGCGAAAGGCCGCGTACGGCGCAGCCGGGTGGGCGGCAGGGCGGCGGCGCAACGGGCCGCCGGCGCGGGCCCGTCGACCCGGGCCCCTGCGGCCGGGGCGTCAGCCGGCGACCGGGGACCCCTTGCCGGCCTTGATCGACTGCAGGTCGACGGCCTGCGCCATCGCCCGGAACCCGTTGTCGCTGGGGTGCAGCCGGTCCCCCGAGTCGTAGGCGGCGCGCAGCTGCTGGGGCGCTGCCGGGTCGCGCAGGGCGGCGTCGAAGTCGATCAGCCCGTCGAACGCCTCGCTCGCGCGGAGCCGGTCGTTGACCTGCTGGCGGACGGCTTCCACTCGCGGGGTGTGCATCCGGTGCCCGGCGAACGGCGTCAACGTCCCGACCAGCACTCGGTGTCCGCGGTTGTGCGCCTGCTCGGCGAGCTGTTCGAGCCCCTGGACCAGGAGCGCGGCGTCGCGCTGCTGCGGACGTTTGATGAGGTCGTTGATGCCCAGCTGGAGCACGACGGTGCGAACCCCGGTACGGATGAGAACGTCGCGGTCCATTCTGGTGAGCGCGCTCGGCCCGTTGTTGGGCGAGTAGCGGCTGCCGTCGATCAGGATGCGGTTCCCGCTTATCCCGGCGTTGAGCACGCTGTAGGCAGGGGCGCCGCGTTCGGTGCGCAGACGCTCGCCGAGGAAGTCCGGCCAGCGGCGGTTGGCCCCGGGGCTGGAGGTGATGCCGTCGGTGATCGAGTCGCCGATGACGACGACGGCGCCCTCGGTCTCGGTCGTCCACACGTCGACGCCGGTGACGTAACGCCAGTACGGGCTCTGCTGGTTGTAGGCGGTCCCGTCCTCGGCGCCGGTGTGCTCGCCCTCCGCCAGATAGCTGGTCTGGCGGGCGAAGGGGTGGTAGGTCACCGGGCCGGAGGGCTCGGGGGAGTACGTCGTGACCAGCAGGTCGGCGGCGTGCGGCACGTTCAGCCGTACCGCGTCGCTCGTGACCATGCCGCCGGGCGGAATGGTCACCGACTCCTGGGTGCCGAAGGTCAGTCTGCGCATGGTGCCGGGCGCGGCGTTCGGGGCGCTGGGGGCGGCGGCGACGGCGAGGGTGGCGTGCGAGATCAGCAGCGGCTGGGTGCCGAAGAGGTTGGAGAGCTGGATGCGCGCGGCGGTGCCGGAGATCGAGCTGTGGAGCACGTTTCGGATTGATCGGCCCGGGTAGCCCTGTGGTGCGTTGGGTTCCGCGGCTGCCGCCGAGGTCGCCCAGGTGCCCACCCAGTTGCCGGAAGAGGCGGGAGCTGCCGAGCCGCGTCCGCCGGTGCCCGGTTTCGGGGATTCCTCGGTGCCGCCGAAGCTCATGAATATCGCTCCGGAGACGAGGACGACGATGGCCGCGAAGCCGGCCAGCAATGCGTAGCCCATGTTTTTGCTCATGGGCGCCTGCCCGCGGTCATTCTGTGGTGTCCCCCCTGGGCGAGATCTGCGCAGCAATGATCCCACGAGCCGTACACGCACCGGACCGCGGGCCATAGACCTTCACATCTCGAGCAGTTGTGACCGCCGGGCCCGCCCGGGGGAGCGCGCCCCTCCGCACGCTACGAGGGTCAAGACGCGGCCGGGCCCCGGGACGTTGCGCGCGGGGGCGTGTTCTGTGTCTCACCGTTCGGGCACGGTCGCCTCCGGTGTCCCGGGGTACGGGAGGCGACAATGCACGGGGACCGCGAGAGACGGGTGGGAGCGGATGGAACGCAGCACGACCAGAACCGGCGCGGGCGGCGGCAGACCGGTGGCCACCGACCCGCCCTCCGCCGCGGGGCTCGCCCGCGACCTCAGCGCTTTCACCGCCGCCGACCGGGAGAAGCAGCGCGGCGTACGGCAGATGAAGATCATCGCGACCAGCGCCCTGGTGGTGGCGGCCGTGGTGTACGCGCTGGCGACCTGGGCGGAACGCAGCGGTGCCGGCGCCTGGGCGGGGTACGTCGCCGCAGCCGCGGAGGCCGGCATGGTCGGTGCGCTGGCCGACTGGTTCGCGGTGACGGCGCTGTTCAAGCACCCGATGGGGCTGCCGATCCCGCACACCGCGATCATCCGCACCAAGAAGGACCAACTCGGCGAGAACCTCGGCGAGTTCGTCGGCGACAACTTCCTCGCCGAGGACGTCGTGCGGCAGCGGCTGCGCGCGGTGGGCATCAGCCGCCGGCTGGGCACCTGGCTGGCGGAGCCGGAGCACGCCGACCGCGTCACCGCCGAACTGGCCACCGCGGTGCGCGGTGCGCTCACCGTGCTGCGGGACTCCGACGTGCAGGCGGTGGTCGGCGAGGCGATCACCCGCCGGGCCGACGCCCAGGAGGTCGCTCCCGGTCTCGGCAACGTACTGGAGAAGGTGGTGGCCGACGGCGGGCATCGCAAGGTGGTCGACCTGATCTGCGTCAAGGCGCACGACTGGCTGGTGGAGCACCGGGGTTCGGTGCTGGACGCGGTCTCCGGCGGCGCTCCGGGCTGGACCCCGCGCTTCGTCGACCAGAAGGTCGGCGACCGCGTCTACCGCGAACTCCTGCGCTTCGTCACGGAGATCAGGGACATGCCCGAGCATCCGGCGCGCGGCGCGATCGACACCTTCCTCGCCGACTTCGCCCGTGAACTGCGCGAGGACCGCCAGACCAGGGAGAAGGTGGAACGGCTGAAGTCCGAGATCCTCGCCCGCGGCGAGGTGCAGGACGTCATCGCCTCCGCCTGGTCCTCGATCCGCGCCATGCTGCTGGCCGCCGCCGAGGACGAGCAGAGCGAACTGCGGCTGCGCGTACGGGCGTCGCTCATCTCCCTCGGGTCCCGGCTGGCCTCGGACGAGCGGATGCAGCACAAGGTGGACGACTGGCTGGAGGGCGCCGCCACGCACGTGGTGACCACCTATCGGGGCGAGATCACCTCGTTGATCACCGAGACCGTCGCCGGTTGGGACGCCGACCAGACCTCCCGGAAGATCGAGGCGAACATCGGCCGCGACCTCCAGTTCATCCGCATCAACGGCACTGTCGTCGGTGCGCTCGCGGGCCTGGCGATCCACACCTTCACCCACGCCCTCGGCGGCTGAGCACGTCCCGCACCCGGGCCCCACAGCCGGCGGGCGCCTGCGGGTCGGGCGCCCGTCGGCCGGGGCCGGGACGGGTGCGGAACGTGGTTACGGTCCAGTACGTGGGCGGGACTTGCGCCCGCGGCGCGTCGGATTGGAGGATCGTCCAAGCCGATGGCCGTCCCCATCGCGACTTCGATGACCCCGATCACTGGAGTGTGCGATGAAACTGCTGCGTGTGGGACCCCGCGGGGCGGAACGACCGGCCGCGCTCGACGGTCGGGGCGTTCTCCGCGACCTGTCCGGTCTGCTGCCGGACGTCAACTCCGCGCTGCTGGCCGACCCGGTCGCTCTCGGCCGGACCGCCGAGGCGCTGGAGACCGGTGAGCTGCCGGTGCTCGACCCGGCCGGACTGCGCACCGGCCCGCCGATCGCGGACATCGGCAAGATCGTCTGCATCGGCCTCAACTACCGCGACCATGCCGCTGAGATCGGTGCGCCGCTGCCCGTCGAACCGCTGGTCTTCATGAAGGCGCCGGACACCGTCGTCGGCCCCCGGGACAACGTCCTGATACCGCGCGGCAGCCGCAAGACCGACTGGGAGGTGGAGCTGGCGATCGTCATCGGCCGCACCGCGCGCTATCTGGAGACCGAGGAGGAGGCGCGCGCCGCCGTCGCGGGATACACCGTCAGCCACGACGTCTCGGAGCGGGCGTTCATGCTCGAACGCGGCGGGCAGTGGGACAAGGGCAAGAACTGCGAGACCTTCAACCCGCTCGGCCCCTGGCTGGTCACCGCCGACGAGGTCCCCGACCCGCAGAACCTCGGACTGCGCCTCTGGGTCAACGGGGAGCTGCAGCAGGACGGCAGCACCGCGGACCAGGTCTTCGGGGTCTACGAAGTGGTGCGCCACCTCAGCCAGTTCATGACGCTGCGCCCGGGCGACGTCGTCAACACCGGCACCCCGGCCGGCGTCGCCAACGGCCGGCCGGAGCCCAAGCCGTTCCTGCGGGCCGGCGACGTCGTGGAGCTGGAGGTCGACGGACTCGGCCGCCAGCGCCAGGAGTTCACCCCCGCCTGACGCGCCCGGCGGCGCGGCGCGGCGCGCGGTGGGCGGTGCCCGCCGCGCCCGCCGCGCGCCCCGCTCGGCCGGACGCGTCGCGACCCGTCGCGGCGACGGCGTGACCCGGGGCCCGTACCCCGAGCCGAGCCGTCGCCCGGAATGCTTGGTCGCCGCAGCGGCCTCACCGGCCGCTGCGGCTCAGTCGAGCGGGACGACTCTGCCCTCGGTCGCCGAGAGGTGGGCCGCCTCGAGCACTCGCAGCGTCGCCGCCGCCTGCTCCGCGGTCACCGGGGGCTCGCCGCCCTCGCGCAGAGCGGCGGCGATCGCGCGGTAGTACGCCGGGTAGTCGCCGTCCAGGCTGGGCACCGGCCGCGTCTCGCCGAGCTCGCCGAGCGAACCCCAGGCCGACGGCGGCTCGGAGCCCCAGGGGGCGCCCGGCACCGGCCGCTTGCCCTCGCGCAGCACCGCCTCCTGCGGGTCGAGGCCGTACTTCACGTACGCGGCCCTGCTGCCCAGCACCCGGAAGCGCGGGCCCAGTTGGGCGGCGGTCGCGCTCACCCACAGATGCGAGCGCACTCCGCTCTCGTGCGTCAGCGCCAGGAAGGTGTCGTCGTCGGCCGCCGCGTTCTCGCGCCGCACGTCGGCCTCCGCGTAGACCGTGCGCACCGGACCGAACAGCGTCAGTGCCTGGTCCACGACGTGGCTGCCGAGGTCGTAGAGAAGGCCGCCGATCTCGGCGGGGTCGCCGGACTCGCGCCAGCCGCCCTTGAGCTTGGGCCGCCAGCGCTCGTACCGCGACTCGAAACGGTGCACCTCGCCCAGCTCGCCGTCGGCGAGGAGCTTGTCCAGGGTGCGGAAGTCGCTGTCCCAGCGGCGGTTCTGGAACGTGGAGAGCAGCAGGCCGCGTTCGCGGGCGAGTCCGGCCAGCGCCAGGGCCTCGGCGGAGGTGGCGGCGAGCGGTTTGTCCACGACCACCGGCAGGCCGGCGCGCAACACCCGTTCGGCGAGCGGGACATGGGTCTTGTTGGGGGAGGCGAGGACCACCAGGTCCAGTTCGTCGGCGCGGGCGAGGAGGGTGTCGACGTCCTCGGTCGCACGGGCGCCGGGGTACTTCTTCGCCACGTCCGCCTGCCGGTCCGGGTCGGAGGTGACGACCGCCTCCAGCGAGAGCTCCGGCTCGGCGTCGATCAGGGGCGCGTGGAAGAACGATCCCGCAACTCCGTAGCCCACGAGCCCCACCCGCAGTGGTACGGGCCGGGCGGGCTCCGCCTCGCCGTCGGTGGTGTCCTGCGGGGTCTGGTCTGTGTCGGACATGCTCAGCTGACCTTCTGCCGTGCGGCTCCGCGCCCGTCGGAGCGCGGACGTGCGTGCGGATCGGCCATGGTACGCATGCCGGATGGCGCGCGGGCACGCTCGGTTGACCCCCGGGACTGCGTTCCCGGGGGCAACGCACCGATCCGGGCGGGTATCGCCGAAGCCGCCCGAAGGGTCCCCACCGCACCGCTCGGCCGACCGCCCCGCACCGGCGCCGCGCGGGCAGCCGTTACCGGCACCGGCCGGACTCCGACCCCGATTCGGCGGTGCCCGGGGCTACTTGCCGATGGTCACGTTCGCGTTGTCCAGGAGCGCGGTGTGCGTCGCGGCCGTGATCATCAGGACGATCACCAGCAGTCCGGGGAGCGAGGTGCCGTCCGGGGTCAGCATGACGACCGCCATGACGACGATCGTGTTCACGATGTAGGTCAGCGCCAGCCACCAGGCGACCACGCGCTTCACCGCTGCGACGACGAAGGGGAGCGGGGCCAGGAAGCCGAGCGTGAGCACCGGTACGAGCGTCCAGGCGATCCGCGCCAACGTGCCGCCGAACATCCGCGGCCGGGCCGCCGGGTACGGCGCGGTGGCGTAGGGGTTCGGCTGGTGGTAGCCGTATTGCGGGGTTTGGTAGGGGTTTGTCACGTCAGAGCCCTTCGAGCGGTGGGTGAGCGCCACTGTGAGACATCCGACGGGGCCTTTTGGTTGCGAGGCCCGCAGCTTCCTGTCGTCCGCGGCCCGCTGTTCGCGCCGCCGCCGGGCACTCACCCGCGTCGTCGGGCACTCACCTGCATCGGGAACGTACCGGCCGGCCGCACCGCACCCGGGTCGGCTTAGGCTGGAGACGTCCCCGCACCGCACGTCCCCGCACCGCACGGCAGGAGATCCTTCCAGTGGCAGAGCGCAAGCCGATCGAATCCTGGCTGACCGACATGGACGGCGTCCTGATCCACGAGGGCATCCCCATCAAGGGGGCCGACGCGTTCCTGAGCAGGCTGCGGGAGTCGGGCAAGCCGTTCCTGGTCCTCACCAACAACTCCATGCAGACCCCGCGCGATCTGCACGCCCGGCTGGCGCGCATGGGCCTGGACGTGCCGGTCGACAACATCTGGACCTCCGCGCTCGCGACCGCCCAGTTCCTGGACGACCAGCGCCCCGGCGGCACGGCGTACGTCATCGGCGAAGCGGGGCTCACCACCGCCATGCACGACATCGGCTACGTACTGACCGACGCGCAGCCCGACTACGTCGTCCTCGGCGAGACCCGCACCTACAGCTTCGAGGCGCTGACCCGGGCGATCCGGCTGATCAACAACGGCTCGCGCTTCATCGCCACCAACCCGGACGAGACCGGCCCCTCCGCCGAGGGCCCGCTGCCCGCCACCGGTTCGGTGGCCGCGCTGATCACCAAGGCGACCGGCCAGGAACCGTACTTCGTGGGCAAGCCGAACCCGCTGATGATGCGCGCCGGACTCAACAAGATCGGTGCGCACTCCGAGACCAGCGCGATGATCGGCGACCGGATGGACACCGACATGCTGGCCGGTCTGGAGGCGGGCATGGAGACCTTCCTCGTCCTCACCGGCATCTCCAGCCCCGCGGAGGTGGACCGGCACCCCTTCCGCCCGTCCACGGTCGTCGATTCCATCGCGGATCTCGTCGAACGCGTTTGACCCCTCCACCCGCTCCCCAGCCCTCCGGTTCGGTCGGTCGGCGGGGCACGCCCCGCGTTCCACCGACCGGTGCCGCGGACCCGGCCGCGCCGTCGGTGCGGCAGCCACCGGCTCGCAGGCTTCCCGAACGGGCCCGCTGTGCCGGGTGGTTCGAGGGGCGGGGAGCCCGCGCAAGCCCCCGCGCCGCACGGGCCCGCGGCACTGACCCGATCGGCGGCGCTGCGGGTGCGACGGCCCGGGCGGCGGTGAATCTTCGGGAGTACCGACCCGGAGGTTGCCATGCGCGTTGCCCGCGTTGCCCGCGTCCCGTACAGCCTGGGACTGTTGACCCTCTCCGCCGTGCTGCTCGGTACGGCGCAGGCGAACGCGGCGCCGCAGGAGGAGCCCGGGCCCGGCACCGGATCGGTCAAGATCACACCGTCCAAGGTGCACGCCGGCGGCCAGATCAACATCCGCGTCGACTCCTGCGACGGGGACAAGGGCATCGCCCGCTCGGACGCGTTCATCTCCTCGGTGGCCCTGAAGTCCGCCGCCGACGAGACGCTCACCGGCGATGCCAGCATCCGGGCGGCGATCGATCCGGGCCGGTACACCGTGCTGGTCGACTGCTACGACAAGACCGGCAACCTCAAACGCTCCATCGCCGAGGGCCGGTTCGTCGTCATCCCCGGCAGGGGAGGCGAGTCCCACCACCCGCCGGTACGGCCCACCGCGCCGGTCAAGGCGGGCGGCGGCGGCACCGCGGGCAGCGGCGGTTCCGGCGACTCCTCGACTCTCCCGCTGACCCTCGCCGGCG
This sequence comes from Streptomyces tardus, assembly GCF_018101125.2. Classification (GTDB taxonomy): domain Bacteria; phylum Actinomycetota; class Actinomycetes; order Streptomycetales; family Streptomycetaceae; genus Streptomyces; species Streptomyces tardus. The sequence continues at coordinate 3,336,229 of NZ_JAELVF020000001.1, forward strand.
CCGCCGCGCTGGGTCTCGCCGGTGCCGCGGTACTGCGCCGCCGCGCCGCGGCTCGCCCCGGCAGCCACTCCTGACGGGCCCGCCGCGATGGCCGGGGAGAGCCAGCCCTCGGGCGGCGGCCGTCTGATCACCGCGACGGCCTGGCTGGTGCTGCTCCTCGGGCTGTGGCTGTGGGGCAAGGACCTCACCGACCGCGACTTCCCGGTGCTGGGCGAGCTCGGCTCGGGCCGGAGCGCGGAGAGCGGCGAACTGCCGGACGCGCTCGATCCGGTCGAGGGCGGCCGACCGGTCGCCGTACGTATCGACGGCCTCGGCGTGGACGCCCGCGTCCAGACCCGCGGCCTGGACGCGGACGGGGCGGTGGACGCTCCTCCTCTCAGCCAGGGCGACGACGTCGCCTGGTACGGGGGCGGCCCGCAGCCCGGTGCGGCGGGCGCGGCCCTGCTGGTGGGCCATGTCGACACCGCCACCGACAAGGCGGTGTTCTTCAACCTCAGTTCGGCCGACTCCGGCACCAGGGTGCAGGTCTCGCGCGAGGACGGCACCGTCGCCGAGTTCACGGTGGAGGACGTACAGGTCGTCCAGCGCGCGGGCTTCGATCCGGCGAAGGCGTACGGCGAGCGGAACAAGGGTCGGGCGGAGTTGCGCCTGATCACCTGCGGCGGCACCTTCGACCGCGAGAGCCGCAGCTATACGGCGAACGTGGTCGTCTCCGCGTACCTGACGGCGATCCACCGGTGAGCGCCACCGGCCTGTTCGGCGGGGCGGATTCACCGCCCAAGTCCCGCGCGGGTGCGCCCGGGTGACGCCGTGTACGCCACCGGAACGTCCCGGGAACGGCGTGCGCACGGGCGGGAGGGTCCGGGACGCACCAGATGTGTCGCTGTGCCACGATAGGCACTGACCGGTTCACCACCGTACCCAAGGGGGAGTGGATGTACGGCACCGACGCCGGCCGCCCGCCGCACCGCATCCGCGCCGCGCTCGTGATCGGCGGTGCGACTCTCAGCGCGATGGCACTGGTTGCCGGCTGCGCGTCCGGCGGCGGTGACAAGGACAAGCCCGACAGCGGGGACCGCGGGGCCAAGCCGGGGAAGTCCGACGCCGCGTTCTGGGTGAATCCGGAGGGCAAGGCGTCCGCCGCCCTGGACTCCACGAGCGGGCAGGACGCCGAGCTGATCGAGAAGATCGCCGAGCAGCCCGCGGGGGAGTGGATCAAGCCGGAGCAGGCCGAGAGCCAGACCCGGAGCATCACCGAGGCGGCCACCGAGGCCGACACCAGCCCCATCCTGGTCATGTACAACATCCCGCACCGCGACTGCGGCCAGTACTCCCAGGGCGGCGCCAAGTCCGCGGACGAGTACCGCGCCTTCACCGACGCGGTGGCCAAGGGCATCGGCGACCGGAAGGCGACGGTGGTGCTGGAGCCGGACGCGCTGCCGCACATCATGCAGGAGGGCTGCGTACCCGCCGAGCTCCACGGGGAGCAGTACACCCTGATCAGCGAAGCCGTGGACAAGCTCAAGAAGCTGTCCGGCACCAAGGTCTACATCGACGCGGGCAACCCGCACTGGATCCGCGACCCCGGCGGCATGGTCGAGCCGCTGAAGAAGGCCGGCATCGCAGGCGCCGACGGCTTCTCCCTCAACGTCTCCAACTACCAGACGACCGAGGAGAACATCGACTACGGCAAGCGGCTCTCCTCGATGGTGGGCGACAAGCACTTCGTCATCGACACCAGCCGCAACGGCAACGGGCCGGTCGACGGCGAGGAGACCGAGGAGTCCTGGTGCAACCCGCCGGGCCGCGCCCTCGGCGACGTTCCCACGACGAAGACCGCCGATCCGCTGGTCGACGCCTATATGTGGATCAAGCGGCCCGGCGAGTCCGACGGCACCTGCCGCGGCGGCCCCGAAGCCGGCGAATGGTTCCAGAAGTACGCGCTGGAGCTGGCGGGGAACGCCGCGGACTGACCACCGTCGGTCGGTGCGAGCCGGCCCGTCCGCCCGCGCTCCCCGCACAGCACAAGGGCCCGCCAACCGGCCGTACCGGTTCGCGGGCCCTTCCTGTGCCCCCGCGCCGCCTGCTCGCGCGCACCACCCCGTCCGCCCGAGTCGGGCCCGGTGTGCTCCGGGCATTGGGCGGGTACGGCGGCGGGCGTTCGCTCACTCCCCGCGCAGCTGCAACTCGTCCTGCACGGGTACGTGCAGCCACACCGCTTCGGACGGAGTGCCGTCCTCGTCCACGGCGTTGACCATGTAGTACCCGGGGGGCACCAGGGTCGGGTCCTCCGGCACGGTCAGCTCCACACCGTTCTCCGTGCGTTCGAAGTCGAGCGCGATCGACCGCTGTTCGTTGTTGGTGACATGGGTGAAGGAGCTGGGCCGCATCAGCCGCATCTCCTTGATGTCCGCCGCGTCCTTCGTGGCGAACTCCGCCTTGCCGCCCAGCTGCACCCGCTGCGGCTTCTCGCCGTTCGCCTTGAGCTGCGGACGGGAGTCGCGGAAGAGGTAGGGCGGCGACCAGATGTCGATCTGCTGCTCGAAGGTGCCGGGCTTGGTGTTGGCCCTGTCGTCGAAGAGCGGGTCGGAACCGAAGGTCATGACCTTGCCGTTGGGCAGCAGCAGCGCGCCGGAGTGGTAGTTGCGGCCCTCCAGCGGATCGGCCACCCGCCGTGAGGTGTTGGTCCTCGGGTCGTACAGCTCGGCCTTGAGCACGTCGCTTGAGCTGTAACCGCGGTAGCCCTTCGAGCCGTTGGTGGTGAGCACGGTGTCGTCGGGGAGGATCACGCTGCTGGGGTACCGCACCGGCTCGTAGAGCGAGGGGCCGTCCACGAAACGGGGGTTCTTCTTCTTGAGGTCGACGATCCGGGTCTTGTCGGTGACCTTGGTGCTCTCACCGATGCCGCCGCCGCCGAGCACCATGTACTTCTGGTCCTGCGCGGGCGGCAGCAGCACGGCCATGGAGGTCTCCAGGGCGTCCGGATCGCTCATGCCGGGGATCTTGGTGAAGCGGTCGGTGCGCCAGTTCCACAGGCCGGGCACACGACCCTTGTCGGCGGGTCCGTAGCCGGAGCTGGTGCCGGTGTAGAGCAGTTCGTCCCGGCCGGAGAGGAAGAGCCCGGGATAGGTCGGGAAGTAGCGCTGCTCGGGCAGGGTCTGCCACTTCTTGGTCCTGGGGTCGTAGAGCTCGACCTTCTCCGAGACCTCGCCGATGTCGTCGAGACCGGAGACCGAGAGCACCCGGCCGTCCTCCAGCGTGGTCAGCGTGGGGTACCAGCGGGCGTCCTCCATCGGGTCGACCGTGATGTACTCCTCGGCCACCGGGTCGAACTCGTAGGACTCGCGGATGCCCTGGAAGTCCTTCTTGTCGAAGGAGATCTTGTTGGCGATGCCGTAGATGTTGTCCTTGTCGGCGGCGTCGAGGCCCACGACGGCGTACTGGTCGGTGTCGCCGGTGGCGTGCTTCTTGCCCTTTCTGGCGGCCTCGACGTAGATCCGCTTCTGGCTCGCGGTGACGGTCGCACCGGTGGGCGTCTCCGTCTTCTCGGCCCTGGGCACCAGCAGGGACTGCTGGGTCTCGAAGACCTTGCCGCTCTTGGCGCCCTTGAACTTGGTGCCCTTGGGCAGCGTGATCGGCTTGTCCGGGTTCTCGTTGCTGACGATCATCAGGCCGCCAGCCTTCTCGACGTCGCCCTCCAGCGTCTCGTACCGCTGGGTGCCGCCCGCGATCAGCAGCTTGCCGTCGGGGAGCTGGGTGTGTCCCGCGCAGAACATGTCCTTGGGCGTCGGGATGTTCTTGAACGTGTTCTCGTCCGGGTCCCAGAGCACGCTGCGGAAGCTCTTGGCGGCGAACTGCTTGGCGTCGTTGCCCGATCCGGCGACCAGCAGCACCTTGCCGGTGTGCAGCAGGGCTGCGTGGATGGTGTTGATCTTGTTCTTCTGCGGTACGTCCAGCACCTGCCACAGGCCGTTCTCGGCCTTGTAGCCCGCGCGGTTGATGTTGTAGTTCGTGTACTGCTCGCTGGTGTACCGGATGAGCCACGGGGCGTTCATGCCCGCGACGGCGAGCAGTGCGACCGACGCGATGGCCAACCGCTTCGTACGGCGGCTTGGGCGGTATTTCACCGGTTAACACTCCTGCAAGCGACATCCGGGGTGGTTCCCGGGGTGGGTGGTTCTGTTGCGTGTCCGGGCGCGCCCCGGCTCCCGCGGGGTGTGCCCGTCCTGCCCCTTGCCGGGACCGCGTCCCGGGCGGCCCGGTGCCGGTACGGCGGTGTCCGTGGCGTCCGCGCAGCACGTCCGGTCCTCGGGTGGGGCGCTCCGCCGTCGGCGCGCTCAGGTGCGGGGCCGCACCGTTCGGGAGGCGGGTGCGGGTGCCTCACTGCCCGGGCGGGGCGGACTGCCGGATCTGTCGTGCGTCGAACTGGACGGTCCGGTCGGTACCGCGCGGATCGGCGGCCCAGGCGGGCCGCTGCTCGCCCCCCGGCGGCGCCCCGCCGGCCACCCCCGCGGGCGGTGCGCCGGACTCCGGCACCCCGGTACGGCCCGTACTGCCCCCCGCGGGTTGTGCGGGCGGCGGTGACTGCGGCGGGTCCTGCTGCTGCGCTTCCCCGCCGCCGTTCCGCCGCGCCTGTCTGCGGCGCTTCTTCTCGGCCCGCATACCGACCCGCCAGCCGATGATCGGCGCCGCGGTGATCAGGGTCGCGAGCGTGGCCCAGATCAGCATGGCCGGATGGTTGTGGCCGAGCCAGAACGAGCCGATCGCCGAACCGCCGAAGACCGCGATGAAGAAGAGGTGGATGCGGAACGTGCCGAAGAGCGTGTCCGGGCTCGCCGACTCGCCCTTGGGCGTGACGACGAACTTGCTCTTCCGCCGCAGCACCGTGTCCATCAGCGACCTGGCGTAGATCGGGGCGGAGAGCGCCGACATCAGCATGCCGGCCAGACCGCCCGAGCCCTCGGGCTCGTGCGGCGAGACGTTGTGCCGGCGGTTCCAGATGTAGAGGCCGACCTGGAGCGCCGAGGCGTTGCCGTACAGCATCATCCAGATGACCGGGTCGATCTGCACACCCGAGGCGCCCAGTCCCAGGAACAGGGCGCAACTGATCGCGGCCAGAATCCAGTTCAGCGCCGAGATCGGGTAGAAGATGATCATCATCGTGTAGTTGAAGAGCTTGCCGGGCGGCATGGTGAACCAGCCGCGCCAGTACTGCTTGAGGATCGTCTCGTAGGTACCGCGCGACCAGCGCAGCTGCTGGGTGAAGAAGTCGGTCCAGGCGTTCGGGCCCTCACCGACGGCCAGTACGTCCGGGGTGTACACCGAGCGCCAGCGCTTGCCGGTCTGCGGGTTGCGCGCCCGGTGGATCTCGAAACCGGTGGCCATGTCCTCGGTGATCGAGTCGTACAGGCCGCCGATCTGCTTGATGGCGCTGATCCGCACCGCGTTGCTGGTACCGACGAACATCGGGGAGCCGTAGCGGTTGCCGGCGCGCTGGATCAGCGCGTGGAAGAGGAACTGCTGGCTCTCCGCGGCCTTGGTGACGAAGTTGTCGTAGTTGCCGTAGACCTGCGGGCCGATGACGAAGCCGACGTTCGGGTCGCGGAAGTAACCGAGCATCCGCTCCAGGTAGTTGGGCAGCGGCACGTGGTCGGTGTCGACGCCCGCGAAGTAGTCGTAGTTGTCACCGTGGGCGTCCAACCAGGCGTTGTAGTTGCCGTGTTTGGTCTTCGCGCGGAAGGCGCCCTTGGAGGTGTTCCACTTCTCCACGCCCTTGCGGCTGAAGTGGTGCACACCCAGGCGGCGGCAGACCTCCTTGACCTCGGGGTCGTCGCCCTCGTCCAGCAGCCAGACGTGCATCGTGCCCCGGTGGCGGATCTTGACCGCCGCCGCCAGGGTCTTGGTCACCATCTCGATCGGTTCCTTGCCCGGAACGAAGGAGGTGAGGAAGGCGACCCGGGTGCCCGACTCCGGCACCACCGGCACCGGGTCCCTGGCCACCAGCGTCGCGTGCGAGTTGGAGAGCACGTTCAGCGTGCGGAACAGCTCGATCAGCCCGATCGCGACCAGCATCACGATGTCGAGCCTGAGCACCAGGTCGGAGACCGACCCCTCGTCGCGCTCCGTCCAGTGCTGCGGCTGCATCAGCCAGGCGAAGAGCCCGAGCGAGAGCAGCGGAGCGAGGGTCAGCAGCAGTGCAGCCCGGAAGCGGTGCGGCTCGTCGGCCATCAGACTGCGGTACTTGACCCGGTAGGGCTTGTCGGGGTCGGGCCGGGTCAGCGGGCCGGCCAGGCGACTGTAGTGCTCGTAGTCGTACCGGGGCGGCGCCTTGCGGGGCCAGCGCAGCCCCCGGCCGAAGGTGCCGGTCTCCCCGGACCTGTTCCGCTGGATGCGGAGCTTGGTGGTCTGCGACGGATCGTCGTGCGCACGCGACTGTGCCTGGCGTGGTTCCGACGTCATGAATCCATCCCCCTGCACGCATCAGCTGCGTGTGCTCGTTCGTGCCCGCGACCTTCGGCTGAGCGCCGGAAGAACAGGTTGAATCGGGCGGGCGTGATGACCGCCGCCGTATGAGACAGCCGAGGGCGGTAGTTGGTTCCCTCGGTACCGAAATGCCCCGTTTTTCCCGGCCGGTTCGGATGCCGCGGGATCTGGTGCCGCGTCAGCTTCGCGGAGCTCCTCACGTGATCGCAAGAACGATACGCGCCGTTTACCCGTTTGAGTGGGGAACCGGAGATCGAACGTGATCAAGAAGCAACGATCCGGACAAGGACGCCCGGCGGGGCCCGCCGAGCGGGCCCCGCCGGGTACTGCCGTGGTGGTGGCTGCCAGACTCGCGGAGTCTGGCAGCCACCACCACGGCGGAGACTTTTGGCGCACCGGAGCGATGCCGGGGTCGCCGCCCGTCGTCAGTCGATACCGCGCCAGATGTGCGGCTCGTTCTCCTCGCCGGTCTCGCCGGCCAGTCCGAGTGCGGGCTGTGCGTAGAGCAGCGCGTTCAGCTCATCGGTGCCGATGGTGTACGCCTGTTGTGCCGACTGTTCCTTCTCCTGAACGGGAACGCCCACGGTCAACTCCCTCGAAGCGATCCACGTGTCCTGTCGGACCGTCGTGGTGGTGTGTGATCTCTCTCAAGCTGTGGACCCTGCCGGTGCGTGCTGTCCGCCCCGCGCGCGGGCGACGCTCGGCGTGCCCCGGCTCGTCGCATCACCGGCGCCGCGACGAGGGCCGTGATCCGCGCTGCCCGGTGAAGTCGTCCCTACGCTCCGTCGTGGTCAACTTCCCGTGGGCCGAGGGCCTTCGGTGTCGCTAGTGGGACGCCTCCGGTCAGGTCTCCCGGTGGGTGCCGGGTCGATTTCGCCGTGACTCAGAGCACACCACACTTCAAGCCGAACCGCACAGAGATTCCCCCGAACGTGGCGATAACTGGACAGTAGATGCCAGAGGGGAACGAGCCGTGCGTGCCGGGTGACCGACTGCTGCCACGACCGGTCCGCCGTACTGCGGCTCGACCGTGCGCTCGGCCTGCGACTGTGCTCCATACGGCCCCGGCGGCCCGAGCCCCGATCGGTGCTCCCTCGGCCGGCGGCTCTGCGTGTCCGGCGGTCCTGGGAGTCCGACGATCCGGTGCCGCGGGGGCGGAAACGGGCCGAGGGCCCTCGCAGTGCGAGGGCCCTCGGGAGTGTGCGCCGTCAGGGACTCGAACCCCGGACCCGCTGATTAAGAGTCAGCTGCTCTAACCAACTGAGCTAACGGCGCAGATGGCCGGTCGGAACCAGCGGGAGAAAGAATACCCGATGCCCGGAGGTGCTCCAGGCGACCGCTGACCCGCACCAGGTGTCGCCCGGTCGGGGCGGTGACGGGTCAGCGGCCGTGTGGGGGTGTGGACCGTCCGGCTCAGAGGTCCACGTCGGAGCAGGCGTAGAACGCGTTCTCGGTGTCCTCGATGTTCCAGACGCCGACGATCAGGTGGCGACCGGACTTGCCGTCGGGGACGGTGCCCTCGTGGCTCTCCTGGAAGTCGGGCTGGGCGCCGTCGAGCGGCACGGTCAGGAACGGCTCGTCCTCGAGTGCGTCCCTGGTCAGGGGCTGGGTCGGGTCGTAGTCGTCGGTGGTGAGGAAGTACTGGAAGTCGGTGGTGCTGTGGGGTGCGGTCAGCTTCCAGGTGAAGGTGTGGCTCTCGCCCGGAGTCAGTTCGGTGGCGGGCCAGTTGCCGTCGCGCGGGTCGTCCAGTGCGCCGAAGCCCTCGTTGCCGCCGGAGCAGATCTGTCCGTCCTCTGGGCCGGCGGCCGGGAAGCCCTTGGGGCCCTCGACGCTCTGCGGCTCGTGCTCCACGGCGCCGCAGTCGGATGCCTCGCCGGAGGCGCAGAAGGCCTGACGGCTCGTCGGGCCCTCGCTGTACCCGTGGCCCTGGGCCGAGCCGCCGGTGACGAACACGGCCGCTCCCGCGATGCCGAGTCCGAGCGCGGCGGCGGTGATCCTCTTGCGCATACTTCGCTCCTGTGGGGGTGGGGCTAGGTGTGCCTGCTGCAAGCATGTGTGGGGGAAGGTCTAGACCACGGCAGAAGCTAGCGCGCTCCACCGTCCAAAGTCCAGACCAATCGGAGAAGTCATTCGCTGCGACGCGTCCAACTCGTATGCCTCCGGGCGGCGCTGTGGAAGGCCGCGTTCCGCGCTCCTGCGTGTTGCATGTCCCAACTCGCGAAGTGACCTGCCGTACAACGACCTGGTCACTGGCGTAAAACGTTTTGCATGATTCAACGATCGATGGGTAGTCGCGCGCCCATGGCTCCACCACCGAGAAAGATTCAGACACTCAGTCACAGACAAGTGAGCCGCCGCTCGCTCCTCGCAGGAGTGGGAGTGGCGGCTCTTGGCGCAGCGGGGGCTGTCGGTTGCAGCCGCGCACCTGAGGAGGGGGAGGTGGAAGGCGGCGACCTGCTGGAGCGTGTGCGGGACCGCGGCACCGTCCGGATCGGAATCGCCAGTGAGCCGCCCTTCGGCTACATCAATGACAAGGGCGAGCCCACGGGTGAGGCACCCGAGCTCGCCAAGGTGGTTTTCAAGAACCTGGGTATCGACAACGTCGAGCCCGTCCCCGTCGACTTCAGCGCACTGATCCCCGGGCTCCGGGCGCAGCAGTTCGACGTGGTCTCCGCGGGTATGTACATCAACGCCACCCGCTGTCAGCAGGTGCTGTTCTCCGACCCCGACTACCTGATGTTGGACGCATTCATCGTCCGAAAGGGCAATCCGCACAACATCACGCGTTACGAGGACATCGTCGAGAAGAAGCTCAAGCTCGCGAGCGGTGAGGCGTACGCCGAGATCGCCTACGCGGAGGCGGCCGGCATCAAGGACATCCTGATCCTTCCGGACCAGGTCGCCGGTCTCGACGCGGTCGTCCAGGGCCGGGTGGACGCCTTCGCCGGCACCAGCATCACGGTCCGAGACGTCGTCAAGAACTCGCGCCGGGCCGAGCACACCGAGCCGTTCCAGCCCATCGTCGACGGTGAACCCGCCTACGGAGCCGGTGGGTTCGCCTTCCGGCTCTCCGAGGCCAATTTCCGTGACGCCTTCAACAAGGAGCTGGACAAGCTCCGCAAGAACAAGAACGAAGGCCTGCTCAAGATCGTCGGTCCTTTCGGGTTCACCCAGGAAGAGATGACCGATCTCACCGCAGAGGAGCTGTGCGGATGACTTCAGCCCTCTTCACCAGCTGGTTCCTTCCGGGTGTCTGGATCACCATCCAGATCACCCTTCTCTCCGCGCTGCTCGCACTTGTCGTCGCCTTCGTCGTCGGGCTGGCCCGCACCTCCGAGGTGTGGATCGTCCGATTCGTCGCCGGCTGCTATTTCGAGGTGTTCCGCGGAACTTCGGCGCTGGTCCTCATGCTGTGGCTGGCCTTCGCCTTCCCACTGATGTTCGGCTGGCAGTTCGTGCCGATGGCCTCCGGCATTGTCGCGCTCGGTCTGACTTATGGCGCGTACGGTTCCGAGATCGTCCGCGGTGCGCTCCAAGCAGTGCCGCCCGCTCAGCGAGAAGCCGGAATAGCGCTGAGTTTCACCAAGATGCAGCGGCTCAGGAAGATCGAGATTCCGCAGGCGTGGCCGGAGATGATCCCGCCCTTCAACAACCTGCTGATCGAGCTGCTCAAGGGCACGGCGCTGGTCTCCACGATCGCGGTCGCGGACATGACCTTCGCGGCCAACATCTCCCGTCTGGCGAGCAACGAGAGCGCACCGGCGTACACGCTGCTGCTCCTCTCCTACTTCGTCATCGCCTTCGTGCTGACGCGCGGAATGCGACTGCTGGAGCGCAGGGCGAAGGCCGGCGTCGGCCAGAAGCCGGAGAGCAGCGGTTGGCTGCGGCGGCGCCTCAAGCCGGGTGCCGCCAATGACTTCGCCCGGTCGCAGGGAGCAGGTGGTCTGGGATGAACTGGGACTGGGGAGTCGTCAGCGACTTCATGCCTTTGTTCTGGGACGGCGTGATCGTCACCGTTCAGGCTCTGGTGTTCGGCAGCCTCATCGCCTTCGCCCTGGGTCTGGTCTGGGCCATAGCGCAACGGTCCGAACGCAAGCTGGTGCGATGGCCGGTGACGGTGCTGACGGAGTTCATCAGGAACACTCCGCTGCTCGTCCAGCTGTTCTTCCTCTTCTACGTGGTTCCCGAGTGGGGCCCGTCGATGTCGCCTTTGATGACCGGCATCATCGGTCTCGGCCTCCACTACTCGACCTACACGGCCGAGGTCTATCGCGCCGGTATCGACGGAGTGCCCGAGGGACAGTGGGAGGCGGCCACCGCGCTCAGCCTCCCCAAGGTCCGGACGTGGACCGCGGTGATCCTGCCCCAGGCGATCCGCCGCGTCATCCCGGCCCTGGGCAACTACGTGGTCGCGATGTTGAAGGATTCGCCCATGATCGCGGTCATCGGCGCCTACGAGATGCTGGGCGAGGCCAGTGCCTTCAGCAACGCGACCTTCACCATCGAGGCCTACACCGTGGTCGGCATCGCCTTCATCCTGATCGCCTACCCGGCTTCCCTGCTGCTGCGAGTCTTGGAGCGTCGCCTTGTCAAGTGAGACCCCGAACCAGGAAGAGAACGAGAGCACCGGCGCCAGTCTCGCGAAGGACGTGGCCGGTGGCGCGAAGAGCGCTCCGGAGGACTCCGCCGGCGCCGCCAACCCCAAGGTGGACGGCCGTGAGCTGATCAGATTCGACCGGGTCACCAAGCGGTTCGGTGACAACGTGGTGCTGGACGACCTGGAGTTCAGAGTCGACTCCGGCAAGCACGTCACCCTGATCGGCCCGTCCGGATCCGGCAAGACGACGATTCTGCGGCTGCTGATGACGCTGCTGAAGCCGGACGAGGGCACCATCACGGTGGGCGGCGAGTACCTGACCCACGAGGAGAAGAACGGCAAGCTCGTACCGGCCGGCGAGAAGCACATCCGCGAGGTGCGCAAGAACATCGGCATGGTGTTCCAGCAGTTCAACCTCTTCCCGAACATGAAGGTGCTGCGGAACATCACCGAGGCGCCGGTCAACGTGCTCGGGCTCTCCAAGGAGGAGGCCGACACCCGCGCCCGCGACCTGCTGGAGCTCGTCGGTCTGACCGAGCACATGGACAAGTACCCCTCGCAGCTCTCCGGCGGTCAGCAGCAGCGTGTGGCCATCGCACGTGCGTTGGCGATGCGTCCGCAGGTGCTGCTGCTGGACGAGGTCACTTCGGCGCTCGACCCCGAGCTGGTCGCCGGCGTGCTCGACGTCCTCCGGGACATCGCGCACACCACGGACATCACCATGCTGTGCGTGACGCACGAGATGAGCTTCGCCCGTGACATCTCGGACGACGTGTTGATGTTCAACGAGGGCAAGGTCATCGAGTCCGGATCCCCGGACAAGATGTTCAACGACCCGGACCACCCCCGCACCCGCGAGTTCCTCGGCGCGGTGCTCTGACCTCGGGGTTTTCCGAGCATTTCACGAGGGGCGCGTCAGCCGTCGCGGCCGTCGCGCCCCTCGTGGTGCACGATTTTGCTCAAGGCATATGCCGTTTGGTCAACGGTCGGGTAATCAGAGGGTCTTGAGCGTTATCTTGAGTTGAGCCCGTGACCCGGAGCAATGGTCACGGCGCAAGCGGTCACTACCTCGAGGGGGACACCGTGGCGCCCAAGCCCGTGCCGTCCGTTCCGTTTCATTCGGTTCAGTACGCACTGCGTGTGCTTGAGGCCATCGCCCGGTACCCGGACGGACGTACCGAGGAGGAGCTGGTCAAGCAGACCGGGTTGCCTCCCGGTCACCTCGCCCGTCTGCTGGTGATGCTCGCCCGCGAGGGCTACCTGGAGCAGCTGACCGACGAGACCTTCGTCGCAGGCGACGCCTTCCGGCTGCTGGGTGCGGCGGGTGATCGGCGCAGCCGGCTGGAGGGCCAGCTGCAGCGCACGCTCACCTCGCTGCGGGACGAGGTCGGGGCGGCGGTGTACATCAGCCGCTATGTCGACGGCGAGGTGAAGGTCACCCAGTTCGCCGCGGGGCCCGGTACGCCCGCCGTGCAGGAGTGGGTCGACTTCAGGGCCGCCGCGCACGCCATGGCGGTCGGCAAGTGCCTGCTGACCCAGCTCGACCACGACGGGCGCCGCGACCACCTCTCCCGGCACCGTACGATCCGGCTCACCTCGCGCACCACGACCAGCGAGCGCGTGCTCTTCAGCCAGCTCGACCGCCAGCCGGCGACCGTGCCGGTGCTCGACCTCCAGGAATACGCGATGGGTACCGTCTGCGCGGCGGTGCCGGTGACGGCCGGTGCGTCGGTGGGGTGCCTCGCGGTGTCGCTGCCGCTCCAGAAGGCCCACCGGCTGCGCTACGCGGCGCGCAAGCTCAACGAGCGTGCCGCGCCCGTACTGCTCTCGCTCTCGCTCTGAGTCGTGTGCAGTGCTCCTCGAGCGGCCGGGGGTGATGGTCGTGAGCACCCCTTGCGGGCAGGTAGAGTTCTCCCGTCAGCAGGCGCCGTTAGCTCAGTTGGTTAGAGCAGCTGACTCTTAATCAGCGGGTCCGGGGTTCGAGTCCCTGACGGCGCACAGACGGTCGAGGGGCCCTTCGCTTCATTGCGAAGGGCCCCTCTTCGTCGTGCTCCGGCGCGTGGCGGGCCGCGGCGGCGTGTGTTTCGGAGGGTGAGGGCGGGACGCCGGTGCCCCGTGGGAGCGGCGTACGGGTCGGAGGGTGCGCGAGTGGGCACAGTGAAGCTGTGTGAACATCGCCGATACAGCCACCACCGGGAGGTGCGATGACCGACCGTTTCGTCGAGGTCTCGCTGGACAGGCGCGGGGTGCGCTGCACCGCCAAGCTGCTGGACGACCGGGCTCCGATCACCTGCGACGCCGTGTGGAACGCGCTGCCGCTCGGCGGGGACGTGTACCACGCCAAGTACGCCCGCAACGAGATCTACGCCCTGCTCCCGACCTTCGCGCCCGAGGAGCCGCCGCTGGAGAACCCGACCGTCACCCCGATCCCCGGCGACCTGTGCTATTTCACCTTCACCGACACCCAGCTCGGCACCAAGTCCTACGGCTACGAGGCCGAGGCGGGCCACCGCGGTCGCACCACGGTGGTCGACCTGGCGCTCTTCTACGAGCGCAACAACCTGCTGATCAACGGTGACGCCGGCTGGGTGCCGGGCATCGTCTGGGGCAGCGTGGTCGAGGGCCTGCCGGAGATGGCCGAGGCGTGCCAGGACCTGTGGCGGGCCGGCGCTCTCGGGGAGACGCTCAACTTCCGCCGCGTCTGAGGTGGTCGGTGCCGTGGTGCGCCCCGGTTCCGGATCGGGCGGGAGCGCGCTGCGTGGAGCGCCTTCCCGGCGGGGCGCGCGGGGCGGTTGCGGGGCGCGTGTACGGCGCGTACGGACCCGGGTGCCGGACTCGTGAGCCCGGCCCGGGCTCCGGGAAGCACCAGGTCGACTCTTGGCATATGACAAAACCAGGGGCGGGTGATCGGTGAGCGCCCGCCCCTGGTGCCTGTTGTTCAATCCTGCGGCGTCGGCGTCGGCGTCGGCGTCGGCGGGGGCGGGGGCGGGGGCAGCTCGGTCACCGACGTCCCGTACAGCGCGTGCGCGGCGCGCAGCACCAGCGCGTCCGCGTGCCGGGCGCCCACCAGTTGGACGCCGATCGGGAGCCCTGCCGAGTCCAGCCCGCACGGCAGGCTGGCCGCCGGCTGCTGGGTCAGGTTGAAGGGGTAGGTGAACGGCGTCCACCCCGTCCACCTTCGGTAGGGCGCGCCGTCCGGTACCTCGCGGCCGATGCCGAAGGCCGTGTCCGGCATCGTCGGGGTGACGAGCAGGTCGTAATTCTGGTGGAACACGCCCATCTGCTTGCCCAGCGCCATCCGCGCGTCGACGGCGGCGAGGTAGTCCAGTGCCGAAGAGCGCGCACCCTCCTCACACGCCTCGCGCAGCCCCGGATCCATCCGCTCGCGCTGCTCCGGGGTGAAGTGCTGGGTGACGCGGGCGGCGCCGCTGAACCACAGCACATGGAACGGCTCGATCGGATCGTCGAAGCCCGGATCGACCTCCTCCACCTCCGCGCCGAGCTCGACCAGCCGGTCCACCGCCCGCCGCACCGCCGCCGCCACGTCGGGAGCGACGGCGACCCGGCCGCCGAAGTCGGGGGAGTAGGCGATGCGCAGCCCGCGCACGCCGTTCCCCAGCCCGTCGCGGAAACCGCCGGTCAGCGGGCCGAGTTGGGACCAGTCACGGGAGTCGGGGGCGCTGATCACGTCCATCAGCAGCGCCGCGTCGGCCGCGTCCCGGGTCATCGGGCCGACGTGCGCCAGGGTGCCGAAGGCGCTCGCCGGGTAGATCGGCACCCGCCCGTAGGTCGGCTTGAGCGCGAAGATCCCGCAGAACGAGGCGGGGATGCGCACCGACCCGCCCGCGTCCGTGCCGAGCGTCAGCGGCGCCGCGCCGGCGGCGACCGCCGCGCTGCCGCCTCCGCTGGAGCCGCCGGCGGTGCGTGCGGGGTCGTACGGATTGCCGGTCGCCCCGTGCCGGGGACTGTCGGTGACGCCCTTCCAGCCGAACTCGGGCGTGGTCGTCTTGCCGACGAACACCGCGCCGTGCTCGCGCATCCTCGCCACCGACGGCGCGTCCTCCTCCCAGGGGCCCTCGCCCGAGACGCCCCAGGACCCGCGCAGCGTCGGACTGCCCCGCTGGAGCAGGATGTCCTTGACCGTGACGGGCACCCCGTCGAGCAGCCCGCCGGGTGCGCCCCGGTCCCAGCGCTGCTCCGACTCCCGGGCCTGCGCGAGCGCCTCTTCGTCGAAGATCCGGACGAAGGCGTTGAGCGAGGGCTGCACCGCATGGGCGCGGGCCAGTACAGCCTCGGTGGCGTCGACCGGGGAGAAGGCGCCGGCCGCATACCCCGCGACGAGCTCCGCCGCGGTGAGCGCGGTCAGGTCGGCACCGGAGCGCGGTCCGGCGCTCCCGGGCCGTCCGGGCGCGGGGCCGGCGGACGCGCCGGTGTCGTGGTGGACGCCGCCGGTGACGTCGGGCAGCTCGGGCAGTGTGCTCAACAGGGCCTCCGGGAGGTGGAAGGACTGGCAGCGGACGGGCCGGTCACGGACGTCAGCCGCCCGCCGGGACGTAACCCAGCTGTTTGTCGACGACGTTGAGCAGCGGTTCGCCCGCGGCCCAACGGTCGAAGTTGGCGAGGAACTGGGTGGCCAGGTCACCCCGCCAGCCGATCGTGTCCCCGCTCATGTGCGGGGAGAGCACCAGCCCCGGCGCGTCCCAGACGGGGCTGTCTGCCGCCGGCGGCTCCTCGCCGAGCACGTCCAGGGCGGCGCCGCGCAGCCTGCCTTCGGTGAGCGCCCGGACGAGGTCCTCGGTCACGACGTGCCGGCCGCGTCCGATGTTGATGAAGTGGGCGTCCTGTTTCATCCGTTCGAAGGACGCGCGGTGGAACATGCCGTCGGTCGCCGGGGTGAGCGGCGCCGCGCAGACGACCCAGTCGGCCTCGGGCAGCAGCCCGTCCAGGGCGTCACTGCCCCACACCGTGCCGAACTCCTCGTCGCCGTCGCGCTGTCGGCGCCCGACGAGATCGACGCTGACACCGAGTGCCTTGAGCGTGCGGCCGATTGCCCTGCCGATTCCGCCGGAACCCACGACAACTGCACGGGTGCCACCGACGCGCATTGTCTCTCGGTGCCGCCATTGGTGGCCGCGCTGGAATTCCCAGGTGCCGCGGAAATCCTTGGCCATGGCGATGACCAGCCCGGCCACGTATTCCGCGATGGGCTGGTCGAATACGCCGCGCGCGTTGGTGATCACCACATCGGAGTCGGCGAGCTCGGGCAGCAGCCGGTCGACTCCGGCGCTGGCGGTGTGCACCCAGCCGGGACGCGGGCCCTTGCCGGCCCAGGCGTCCTTCACCGCGTCGGTGGTGAAGTTCCACACCAGGAGCACATCCGCCTCGGGGAGCAGCGAGGGCAGTGATCCGCCGTCGCTGTGCAGGACTTCGGCCCTGCCGGAGAGCGGGCTCAGATCGGGCAGCGGCTCGTCGTCGAGAACCAGGACACGAGGCAGGGACGTCTGCGTCATCAGCGGGAAACCATTTCGCAACGGGGGCGGGTTTGACTGGGTTACGCAAGCGGGTTCACGCGAACAGAAGCGAGGATTGACCACGGTAGGGAGCAGAAACTACCTTCGTCAACAAAGGCATCTGTCCCGGCGTCCCGGCTTGAAGTCCGGCACTTTTCCTCTGTGGCCCAAGGCCCGCACACTGGCGATTCCCAACGTTCCCGGCATACGCGTTCGGCGTGCCGAGATCAAGGGGCGCGCCCGCGTCGGCTGGCCGTAAGCCGTCCCTGCGTATCTTGAGGGGCTCGCAATGGACGTCTCTTTTCTCGGTGGCCCGCAGCCGCAGCGCGGTGTCGGGATCGTCGCGCCGTTCGACTTCGCGCTCGATCGCGAGCTGTGGCGATGGGTGCCCGACGACGTATCGCTCCATCTCACCCGCACTCCGTTCGTCCCGGTCGAGGTGAGCCTGGACCAGGCGCGGCTGGTGAGCGAGCACGAAACGCTGCGCGCGGCCGTACGGGCGCTACACGCGGTCAGCCCGGAGGTCGTCGCGTACGCCTGTACCTCGGGCTCGTTCGTGGGCGGCGGCGCCGGTGAGCGCGGGATGCGCCGCGCCATGGAGGAGGCGAGCGAGACTCCCGCCGTGACGACTTCCGGCGCCCTGTTGGAGGCGCTGCGGGAGATCGGCGCACGGCGGATCGCGGTGGTCACGCCGTACACCCGGTCGGTGACCGCCTCCCTGGAGGACTTCCTCGGCGAGGCCGGTGTCGAGGTCACCGGGCGCAGCTACCTCGGCCTGACCAGCCACATCTGGCGGGTGCCCTACCGGGACGTCGTGGAGATGGCGCGAGAGGCGGCCACCGGCGCCCCCGATGCGCTCTTCATCAGCTGCACCAATCTGCCGACCTTCGACGTGATCCCACAGCTGGAGGCGGAGCTGCGGATGCCGGTCCTCTCCGCGAACCAGGTGACGGTCTGGGGAGCGCTGCGGCACATCGGCAAGGAGGCCGTCGGCCCGTACCAGGCGCTGCTGGACCCCGCCGCCCGCACCGGGCCGGTCGCGATGACCGTGCTGCCCTCTCCGACCCCGCCCCTGCCGCCCCCGGCCGAGGACGAGCCGCCGGAGCCCAGGGCACTGGCGGGCACCACCGTGTCGGGCGGCGAGTCCGACGCGGCCGAGCTGCCGTCCGATCCCGCGGGGTCGGAGGAGGGGGGCGGACCGCTGTCGCCGGGCTGATCGCAGCCGTCCGCATGCCCTGAACGGCCCGTCCGTACGGACCCGCCCCCGCGGGCCGGTGGCCGCGCGGGGGAGGAGCAGGGATCAACGCACCGAGAGATCTGGAGCCGCACATGGCCGTCAGCACCGTCGGATTTCTGTACCCGGGCCACTCGGCGGAGGACGACTATCCCCGCCTGGAGGCGATGCTGCGCGAGGCCGGCGCCGATGTACGGCTGCCGCTGGTGCACACCGACATCGGTGAGGACGCTCACCGGGTGGACGCGCTGCTGGAGATGGGCTCCGCGAAACGCCTCGCGGCGAAGGTCTCCGAGGTCGTCGCGCTGGGCGCGCAGGCGGTGGTCTGGTCCTGCACGAGCGCAAGCTTCGTCTTCGGCCCTCGGGGCGCGGCGGAGCAGGTGGCGGAGCTCTCCGGCACCGCGGGCGTCGCCGCGTCCAGCACCTCCTTCGCCTTCGCCCGGGCCGCGCGGGAGCTCGGCCTGCGGCGCGTCGCGGTGGCCGCCACGTACCCCGAGGACGTCGCCGAACTCTTCGCGGCCTTCCTGCGCGATGCGGGGGTCGAGGTCGTCTCGCTGCGCGGGAGCGGCATCATCACCGCAGCCGAGGTCGGCACCTGGGGGCGCGAGGAGGTGCTGACGATGGCCGGCGCGGGCGACCACCGGGACGCGGAAGCCGTACTGCTGCCGGACACCGCGCTGCACTCCGCCGCGTACCTCGCCGACCTCGAACTCGCGCTGGGCAAACCGGTGCTCACCGCGAACCAGGTGACGGTCTGGGAGGGGCTGCGGCTGCTGGGCCTGCAGGTGGACTGCCCGGAGCTGGGCACCCTCTTCGGCGGCCGGGCGAGCGCGGTCTGACCGGCCCCTCGCCGGGGCCGGCCGGAAGCGGCCCCCGGCGCGGGCCCGGTCCGTGCCTGCCGGGACCGCGCGGGCGTACGGGCGCGGGGCGGGTCAGGCTCCCAGCAGGGCGGAGATGCTGTCGGCCGGGACGGGCTTGGAGTAGTGCCACCCCTGGCCGGTGTCGCAGCCGATGCGGCGCAGCCGGTCCGCCTGCGCCTGGCCCTCCACGCACTCGGCGGTGACGGTGATCCCCAGCTTGTGCGCGAGGTCGACGAGCGAGGAGACGATCGTCTCGTCCGCCGGGTTGCGCGGTGAGGACACCCGGAAGCCGCTGACGAAGGTGCCGTCCAGCTTGAGGGTGCGCACCGGAAGCCGGCTGAGATAGGCGAGGTTGGAGTAGCCGGTGCCGAAGTCGTCGATGGCGATGCGCACCCCCATGGAGGACAGGGCGCGCAGTGTCTGGAGCGGACGGCCGCCAGTGCCCATGACGGCGGACTCGGTGAGCTCCAGCTGCAACAGCCCGGCGGGCAGGCCGCTCTCTCTGAGCGCGGTGACCACGTCCGCGACCAGGTCGGAGTCCCACACCTGCCGCACCGCGACGTTGACCGAGACGAAGAGCGGGTCGCCGCTGTGCTCCAGCTGCCACCGTCTCGCCTGCCGGCAGGACTCGGCGAGCACCCAGCGGCCGAGCTGGACGATGGAGCCGTTCTCCTCGGCGAGCGGGATGAACTGGCCGGGCCCCAGGGTGCCCAGCTGAGGATGGCGCCAGCGCACCAGCGCCTCCACTCCGCGCAGACTGTCGTCGGCCAGCCCGACGATCGGTTGGAACTCCAGGGTGAACTCGCCGCGTTCGACGGCCGGGCGCAGCGTGCTGGACAGCGCCTGGCGGGTCATCCGGTGTGCGTTGCGCTCGGAGTCGAAGAGGGTCCAGCGGGCGCGGCCGTCGGCCTTGGCCCAGTACAGCGTGGTGTCGGCGGCCTGCATCAGCTCGGTGGCGTTGGCCCCGACTGCCGAGCGCTCCACCACGCCGATGCTCGCGGAGACGTCCAGTCGTTCGCCCGCGACCTCGAAGGATCTGCCCAGTCCGGCCTGGAGCGCTGCGGCGAGCTCGGTGAGCTGGGTGGGCCCGCTCGACGCCTCGACCAGGACGGCGAACTCGTCGCCGCCCAGCCGTGCGACGAGATGGCCGCCGCCCGCCGTACCGGTGGTGGTGCTGCGCACCAGGCGTCGTCCGACGGCGTCCAGCAGTTGGTCGCCGACCCGGTGGCCGAAGGTGTCGTTGATGGCCTTGAAGCCGTCGATGTCCAGATAGCACAGGCCGATCCGACCGGTGGCGCTGTCCGCGAGCGCGATGGCGAGCCGCTCGAAGAAGAGCGTGCGGTTGGGCAGTTTGGTGACCTGGTCGTGCATCTGGAGGTGGCGCAGGCGCTCGCGCAGATCCCGGCGTTCGCTCACATCGGTGACGGACAGCAGCGCGGAGCCGTCCCTGCGCAGCGGCCGGAGGGTGATCTCGGCCCAGAAGAGCTGGCCGTCCGCCAGCTTCAGCCGCCGGGTGCAGTGCATCTGCTCGCTCTCCCCGCGCAGCACCGCCTGGCAGGCCGTACGGATGCGGGGGGTCTGCCCGAGCCCGGCGAGGTCGGTGACGGGCAGATGGGTGAGCTGGTGCGAGGAGGTGTCGAAGAGGGTGGCGAGCGCCCGGTTCGCCGCGACGATACGGCCGCTGCGGCTGACCACGGCCATGGCGAACTGAGCGGTGTGGAAGGCCCCGTGGAAATCCACCCCCTGGCCGGGAACAAGCTCGGCGAACGAGGCCGTGTAGTCAGCGTAATCACTGTCGGTAATCGATTTGTGTGCTGTCGCGGAGCTCTGGGTGCCGTCCTTCTGCCCGCTCCGGATTCCGTTCACCGATCGCTCCCAAAGGGGATTCGTCGCTGGAAAGTGTGCCGATCATAGGGCTTGTGACGGCAGTTGGGCCAGCTTGGCGAGGGGATTGGGCACTCCTGAAGGCGACTGTCCCGGACGCCAGTACGACGTGTGGCGCGGATCGGCGCCGATCCCAAATCCAGGGGAGATATTGACACAGAGTAACTGCACTCTGGTGCGGCGGCTCTCGCGGCCGACCCGGCTCCCGTGCCGGACCCGGTCGGCCTACCCGAACGGGCGGGGGCACCTGTCGGCTCCGAAGGTGAGGTGAAGCCACGACACCCCTTGGGAGGCCCCGGTGCCGGACGAGCGTGCCCCACGCACCCCGCCGGCGGGCGTACGTCGGTCGTTGCGCAGACCGCTGTCCGTGGTGACGGCGCTGACCGCGGTGATCAGTACGGCGTCGATGGCAGGGCCTCTTGCCCGGGCGGGCGTGGGCATGCCCTGCGCGCTCGAACGCACCGACGCCCACCACTCCCTGGGCGTCAGCAGCTGGGACTCCTCCTACGTGCTGCCCGAGGGCAGGGCCGACGCCGTGATGCTCTTCCTCTCCTTCCCCGACTCCAGGCCGGGCGTCACCCCGCAGCAGCTCTCCCGCGACTACTTCCCGGCGACCAGCGACTTCTTCCGGCAGGCGTCCTACGGCCGGTTCGACCTGCGTGCGCACCCGGTCCCGCGGTGGATCGAGATGCCGAAGAAGTCGACGGCGTACGACATAGCGCGTGACTGGAGCACCGCGAGCCGGGCGTCGTTCCTGCGGGACGCGCTGGCAGTCACCGACCCGGAGGTGGACTTCGGCGAGTACGACATCGTCTACCTCGTCGCCGACCCGGACGCCCCGGGCGTGGACTCCGACGCGACGAAGGTCGTGAACTTCAAGGAGCCGATCCGGGTCGACGGCACGGAGCTCAACCGCGTGGTCACCCTCTTCGAGCGGTACCCGGCCGACCGCAACGTGCTGGCCCACGAGACGGGCCACGTCTTCGACCTGCCCGACCTCTACAACCGGCCGGAGGACGGCAAGGGCGACTGGGACACCCACGTCGGCGACTGGGACCTCATGGGCAGCCAGTTCGGGCTGGCGCCGGACCCGTTCGGCTGGCACCGGTGGAAGCTGGGCTGGCTGGACGACCAGCAGGTGGACTGCGTCTGGCAGCCGGGCACGAGCCTGCACACCCTGGTGCCGCTCGGTGCCGAGCCCGAGGAGCCGCGATGGGGCGGCGGTGCCGACGACGGGCGCGGCGGTGCCGACGACGGGCGCGGCGGTGCGCAGGCACAGGCCGCCGTGGCCCGCGCCAGGCCGGCGAGCCGGATGGCGGTGGTCCGCACCGGCGCGCACGAGGCGGTCGTGCTGGAGGTGCGCGAGCCGCTCGGCAACGACGTCTCGGTCTGCACCAGCGGTGTGCTGGCCTACCGGGTCACCGCCGACCGGGCCTCCGCGGACGGCCCCGTCGAGGTGCTCGACGGTCATCCGGACACGGCCGCGTGCCACGGCAGCTCGGTGCGGCCCGAACTGGCCGACGCCCCGCTCCGGGTGGGCGAGAGCCTGTCGGTCGACGGCGGCGACGTACGGATCTCGGTGCTCGACCAGTCCGAGTCGGGCGAGTGGAACCTGCGCATCACCCGACGCTGACCCGGCACCTGGATAGGGTGACCGCATGGACGCCACAGCCGAACTCGTACACATACCCACAGTGTTGGAGTCGTTGGAGACCGCCCCCGCCGTACCGCTGCCGCAGCCGGGCGAGGGGCCCTCGCTGTGGCTGGTCGACGCTGCACGGCACAGCGCGGTGCTGGACCGGCGGACGGCCGCCGTCCTCGACGAGGAGGAGCGTGCCCGTGCCGCCGCCTTCCGCGTGGCCGGCGCTCGCACGCTCTACCAGGGCGCGCACATCGGGCTCCGGCTCGTGCTGGGCTCCTGCCTGGGAGTGGCGCCCGAAGAGCTGCGGTTCACCAGGGAGCAGTGCCCGTGCTGCGACAAGCAGCACGGCCGTCCCGCGCTCGTCGGCGCGGCGGTGCACTTCTCGCTCTCGCACAGCGGGACCCTCGCGCTGATCGCGCTCGCCGCGAGCCCGGTGGGCGTGGACGTGGAACGGGGCCCGCGGTCGGGCTCGGTGGACGACCTCGCCGGAAGTCTGCACCCCAGGGAGACCGCGGAGCTGATGGCGCTGCCGCATCCGGAGCGGGTGGCCGCGTTCGGACGGGTGTGGGCGCGCAAGGAGGCGTACCTGAAGGGCATCGGAACCGGCCTCGGGCGGGAGCTGAATCTGGACTACGTGGGCAGCGGACCCGTACCGGCGCCCGGGCCGGACGGCTGGCGGCTGGCGGACGTGGCCGTCGAGGGGTACGCGGCTGCCGTCGCCACCGCGCCGTCGGCCTGAGGCGGACCGTTCTCGGCGGGGCGTCGTCCTCGGGTCGTCCTCGGGCCGTGCTCGGGCTGTCCTCGGGCGGAACGAGCCGCGGCGGCGGTGTGCCGGACGTGCGAAGGGCCCGGGAGAACCCGGGCCCCGAAACAGCTCTGGGCCTTTCCGGCTTCGGAAAGGCCCAGCATCACCTGGTGATGGAGTGCGCCGTCAGGGACTCGAACCCCGGACCCGCTGATTAAGAGTCAGCTGCTCTAACCAACTGAGCTAACGGCGCCTGCTGACGTCACAGACCCTAGCACCAGCCTCCGGAAGAGTGAAAATCGATAACCGGTGGCCCCGGAGGACGCCCCCGCACGAGGTGGCGCGTCCCCTCGGGACGCTTCGGGCGGGGGCGCCTCCGGGTCTCCCGGCGCACCACTTCGGGCGCCTTCGCCTCGGAGTGGGGGCGGGCGGTCCCGCTACTGCGGCGGGCGTCTGCGCAGCAGCTCGCGGCCGAACTCGACCATCTTCCGCGCGTAGTCCTCGCTCCACTCCGCCCGCTCCGCGATGGCCGCCTCCGAGAGCCGGTCGAACCGGCCCGGATCGGCCAGCTGCGCCGCCGCCATCGCCTGGAACTCCACGGCTCGGTCGGCCGCCGCCTGGAAAGCCAGCGAGAGATCCGTGGATCTGGCCAGCAGCTCCCGCGGATCGCTGATCGACTCCAGGTCGAAGAAGCGCTCCTCGTCGCCGGCGGCCTCGGTCGGCTCGAACGTCAGCGGCACCGGACGGCTGAACCGGGGCACGCCGTTGCGCGGGTCCGGAGCCGAGTGCGGCTCTGGCATGCAGACACCTCCGTGGGAGTAGGGCACTGACATTGTCGCGCGCCGCGCAAGAGTGCACCGGCCCGGAGCGCGAGCCCGGCGCCCGCGCCGGTCGATCCGCCGCCTCGGCCCTGCGGGGCGGGCCGCGCCGGCTCGCCCCGCAGGGCCGAGGGACCGGCCGCGCCACGGGCGCCGGGGCGGCGGATCGACCGGCGTCAGCGGACCCGTACGCGGCTCTCCTCCAGATGCGCCAGCACCGAGTGGTGCGCCTCCCAGCCGTCCGGGAACTTCACCGTGACGCCGAGCGGCACCGGCTCCGTCTCCGGGTACGCGTCGAGCAGCTCCGGCACCCCCGCCCGGCAGACCACGATGCAGGCGTGCCGGTGCCGCGACGCCAGCACGCACAGCCGGCCGGTCTCCAGATGGAACGCGGTGGCGTCCGGCCGCCCGGACAGCGGATGGAGGACGACCGTGACGTCGAACTCCCTTCCCTGCAACCGGTTCGCGGTGTCCGCGACGACGCCCTCGATGCCCAGCCCACCGAGCGCGGCCCGGACGGCTGCGGCCTGGTCGCGGTGCGCGGTGCCGACCGCGATCCGGTCCGCGGTGAGCGGAGCGGGCTCGGGCGAACGCTCGCCGATCGTGCTGCCGCCACGCTCCAGCAGCCGGCGGACCACGTCGGCGACCGCCGCGACCGCCTGCGGATCGGTACGGGGCGTATGGGCTGGCGGCAGCTCCAGCAGGCCCCAGCCGGACTCGGCGGCGACATCGAGCACCCGGTCCGTCGCCGAGCCGTCGCCCGCACCGCCGAAGGCCAGCCGGCGCTCCCCCTCCTGCGTACCGCTGCGGAACGGGGTGTACGGGTAGAACGCCCGCGACACCAGCGGCGCAGCGCTCGCCGGCAGCCGCCAGGAGACCGGCAGCCGATGCTGGGGGAGGCCGGGGTTGTGGGCGAGGAGTGTGGCCACCGCGCTGGCCGACGGGTCGTAGCTCAGCCCCGCCCACTGCTCGGTGCCGACTTGGCTGAACGGATCCAGCTGGCCCGGATCGCCGACGAACAGCGCCCGCTCGAAGTGGCGGGCCACGGTGAGCAGGGCGTCCGAGCGCATCTGGTACGCCTCGTCGACGATGGCCTGCTCCCAGGGCTCGACATCGCGCACATGCGCCCATTTCGCGGCAGTGGAGACCACCACGTCGTGCTCGGCCAGGTCGGCGACCTTCGCGGACATCCGCACCGAGGGGTGCCGCTCCAGCGCGAGCGCGGACGCGTCGCCGGGGCGCGCCTCGGTGCTGTGCAGGCGGCCGATCGGCAGCTCGGGGTCTGCGGTGGCGAGGCGGTCGACGAGGTCGTCCACCTGGGCGTTGGTCTGGGCGACCAGCATCAGCCGGCGGCCTGCGGAGGCCAACTCCTGTGCGGCGCGCACCACCAGGGTCGACTTGCCGGCGCCGGGCGGGGAGTCCACCACCACGCCGCGCTCGGTGCCGGTGAGGATGTCGGCGAGGATCGCCTCGGTCGCGGCTGCGGCGGCGCCGGCCGGGCTCGGCGCGGGTGCCTCCCCGGGCGGCGAGGACCCGAACGGCGAGGACCCGAACGACGAGGACCCGAACGGCGTGGGCCCGGGCGGCCGGTGTCCGGACCGAGAGTGTCCGGGCGGCCCTTGTGCGGGCGCGGAGGGGCCGGTGGCGGCGGTCGCCGGCTCGGGTGTCGGGCGGGCAGTGCTCACAGCAGGTCCTCGGCGGTGACGGGGTCGGGGAGCGTGGAGTGCGCCACCGGATCGGTGACGCCCGGCGGTCCGGTGCCTCCGGTACGCCCGGCCTCGCCCGACTGCCCGCCGGTGCCGTGCCGTTCGGCGGTGCGCGGTTCGGGGAGAGGAGTGCCGGACTGTGGCGGTCCGCCGTGCGTCCAGGGGGTGTCCTCCGGCTCGGGCAGCGAGGGGCCGCCGCGCGGGGCGTGCTCGAAGAGCGTCCAGCAGACGCGGTCCCCGACCTCCGGCACCGAACCGGGCGCGGGCTCCTTGGCCCGGCCCATGCCGCCCGTCAACCGCAGCCTCAACTCGCCGGGCGCGCCGGGCGCGCCGGCGCTTTCGTCCGCGCTGCCGTCGGCGGGCTCGTCCTCCGGCGCGAGGAATTCGGCGGGCTGCGCCGCGCCCGAGGGCAGCACCCGGTACGCGCGCGCGCCCGGCGCCCACTGCGGGGTGTCCTCGGTGGACAGCGCCAGCACCGGACGCGGCATCGGGCGACGCCCCTGCGAGTACGTCATCCAGGAGTCGGTCACCTCGGCGACGAACGCCTCGCCGGCCAGCCTGCGTTCGGCCATCACCAGCGGGTCGTCCAACGCCTCCTGCGCCTGCAGCCGTGCCTGGTCCCGCTCGCGCACCGACAGCTTCCGCGCGGCCGTCACGGCGTCGTCCCGACGGGGCTGGGGCGGCTCGCCCGCCCGCAGCCGGTCTCGGTGCGCGGTGTAGGACCAGCGATCGCTCTCCCAGCGGGAGGCGATCCGCTCGCCCTCCGGCAGCCGGCGCAGCAGATCCACGCTCTCCCACATCGCGTCCCAGACCGGGCGCAGTTGGCCGCCGAGCAACTGGTGCACGCGCTCCGCCGAACCGGGCAGATCCGCGTCGTACCGATCCACCGCCGGGGCCAGGACGCGGTTGTCGAAGGCGGGGTCCGTCGACGGGCCCGAGGGCGGCGTCCGCAGCTGACCGTGCTCGTCGCGCGCGGTCTCCACCTCCAGCGCGGCGGTGTCGCCGCCGCCCTCCGGACCGGCGCGCAGCCAGGCCAGCAGCGCCCCCAGATGCTGGTCCTCCAAAGAGCTCTGCCCGGTCGCCCAGTGCCGGGTGAGCACCTCGGTCATGGACAGCAGCAGGGACGAGCCCGGCACCCGCGCCCGCTCGCCGTAGTGCGTCAACCAGCGCCCCAGCAGCGGCACTCGGGCGGGGGAGGGATACGGGGTCTGCGGGTCCTCCTCGGCGGTGCGGCGGAACCGCATGGAGCGGCCCAGCAGCCGCACGAACTCCGCGCCGGGCGCGTTGGGGACCAGCAACTGCGGCGCGTCCGTGCAGACTTCGGCGTCCTCACGCACCTGCTCGGTCTCCTCCAGTGCCGACTCCAGATGCGGCAGCAGCGCCTCGGCGAGGTCGGAGAGGAAGGTGAACCGCAGATCGCGGTCCTTGGGCTGGGGGACGGTGAGCAGCAGCGGGTGGTCCCGGTCGGTGCCGAGCATCGCGCCGAGCGGAGCGCCCACCTCGCCCGCGGTGGTCAACGGCACCAGAACCAGCGGCTGTCGGCTCAGGTGGCGGTGGAGAACGGTCGTCAGCGGCTGGGCTCGGCCGGCGGCCATCGCCTCCATCCGGGCCAGACTGTGCATCAGCGGCACGGGCCACCTCCAGCGGGCCCCGCGCCGTCCGCGCCGGCGGCGCCGTCTCCACCCAGGACCTCGGCGCGCAACCGGGCTGCCCTGCGCAGCGCGAGGACGGCCGGGTCGGGAGGGTCGCTCGGGCCGGCCGGGTGCGTGGGGTCCGAGGGCTCCGGCGGCGGGGGGTCGCTGTGGGCGGCGTCCAGAGCCGCCTTCACCGTGGTCAACGCGCCCAACTCGGCGCGGGTGCCGCGGCCGAGCACCGCGGGGTCGTTCCCGGTGCGCGCCTGGGAGCGGCAGTGGAACGCCAGATCGCAGCCTGCCAGGCACTCCGGCGCGTACGCCGCGGGCACCGAGTCGACCGCGCCCGCCAGCCGGTCCGGCGGGAGGTCCAGATCGAAGCTGGTGCCCGCCGGCAGCGCGGCGGTCAGCTCCTCGACCCGGGTGAGCCTGCGCAACTGTCTGCGCACCGCCGCCAGTTGCTTGCGCATGTCGACCAGTGCGGCGGTCGGGAGGTTGGAGAAGTCCTTCGGGCAGACGAGCAGGACGGACTCCGCCGCCCGCACCTCCATCGCCTCCAGCGCCAGCCCGTAGACCGCGGCCTGCCGGGTGGCGGCGCCCACCTTCGTCGGGGCGGCCGAACCGTCCAGGATCGGGAAGGACTTGATCTCCACGATCGTCACGCCTCCGTCCCCGTCGACCACGAGCGCGTCGGGCTCCAGGCAGACCGGCGCCCCGGCGACCGTCAGCCGCACCATCGGATGCAGCAGCACCGACCAACCGCCCGGACCGCCCTCCGCCCCGGTCTGCCCGCGCGCCTGCGCCAGGGCCAACGCCTCGCGGGTGCGCTCGATCCGGCCCTCCGGCCCCTCGGCCGTGAGATCCGGGCACTCCAACAGCTGTGGATCGGGCGGCGCTTGACCGGTGTGCGCGCACAGCAGCCGGACCAGCTCGGCCCCGCCGTCCCGCGTCGCTCCGGCCTCGAAGGCGTGGCCGCGGGCGAAGGCGAACTGCGACTGGCCGAAGTTGGCAGGTGCGCCGAGCACTTCGGCGAGGGCGGCCTTGTCCACGCCCGCGCTGTCCAGCAGCGCGCGGCGGCTGCACCCCGGGTTTGCGGCGAGCGCCGTCAGGGCCCTGCTGTCCAGCGGTCTCGGCTGCCGGCCCGGGCCGCGCAGCGCGGCCAGCCGATCCCGTAGCGCGGACTGGTCGGCACCTGTCGACTCGGTGCCTCTCTGGTGGGACAACTGCTTCACCCGGCGAAGTCTGACATCCCCCACCGACAACGCGCTCCCGCTCGGCCCTCGGCAACGCCGCGCGACGCGGCGGGCCCGCGGGTGAGTACCGTCGTGGCATGACGGAAAAGGCCGCCGAACAGCCCGTGTCCACAACTCCCCAGTCCGGTCGACTCGTCCTGGTGCGCCACGGCGAGACGCCCTGGTCGCAGGCCGGCCGGCACACCGGCCGCACCGACGTGCCGCTGCTCGGCCGGGGACGCCGCATGGCCGAACTCCTCGGTGAGCGCCTGCGGACAGCCCCCTTCGACGGCCTCGTCGACGCCGAGGTGCGTACCAGCCCGCTCTCCCGAGCCGCCGAGACCTGCGCAGTGGCCGGCTTCGGCGACCGCGCGAGCAGCTGGGACGCCCTGATGGAGTGGGACTACGGCAGCTACGAGGGGCTGACGACCCCGCAGATCAAGGAGGCCGCGGGTGACGAGGGGTGGCTGATCTGGCGGGACGGCGTCGCGGGCGGCGAGAGCCGGGCCGCGCTGTCCGCGCGCGCCGACGAGGTGGTGGACTGGGCGCGTACGGTCCCCGGTGACGCACTGGTCTTCGCGCACGGCCATGTGCTGCGCACGATCGCCGCGCGCTGGCTGGGCGAGGAACTCTCCTTCGGCGCCCGGCTGCGGCTCTCCCCGGCGTCCCTGTCGGTCCTGGGCTGGTCCTACGGTCAGCCGGCGCTGGAGCGGTGGAACGACACCGGCCACCTCGACGGCCGACTCTGATCCGCACCCGCCCCGGCCCGCCGTCGGAGAGCAGGCGGAGAGCAGGCGGAGAGCAGGCGGAGGGTCAGGCGGAAAGGCGGGCGAGGAAGCCCGCGACCTCGACGTGGCGGGTGTGCGGGGTGAGGCGCTCGGCCGTGGCGTGCAGCATGCGGCGCACCCGCGCGCTGCGCACGGTCTCCAGCAGCGTCAGCGCACTGTTCCCCTCGGTGGCCGCCTCGACCGGGTCTCCGCCCACGGCCAGATTCCCGGCCAACTCGGCGGTGAACAGCGCCCTGTTGCGGACGAACTGGGCGGGTTGCAGCGCGACGGCCTCCCGCGCCAGCTCCGCCGCCCGCTCCCAGTCGCCGAGCGCGGACCAGCACTGGGACTCCAGCCCCGACAGCTCCGCGTCGCAGAGGAAGGACATCCACTCCGGATCGGAGTCGGAGGGGCCCTTGTCGAAGAGGGTCCTGGCCCGGCTGAGGGCTTCCTCGCAGCCCGCGCGGTCGCCGAGACCGCCCCAGCCGCCCGCTTCGCGCAATGCCAGCAGCGCCTGGAGCCGGGAGGAGCCGAGCCTGCCGGCGGCCTGCTGGCCCGCCTGGGCGGCGCGCAGCGCCTCCCGAGGGCGACCGGCGTCCCGGGCGAGGAAAGCGGTGTTGCAGAAGGCGTGCGCCTCCAGCCCGGGGTCGGAGCCGACCCTGGCCAGCGCCAGAGCCTCGCCGTAGTGCGAACGGGCCTCCTGGTAGCGCTCGGAGTCGTGTGCCAACCAGCCGACGGAGAGCGCGAGCTCACCGGTGTGGGAGTGCAGCCGCTCGGTGTGTGCGTGCGCGCGGGCGCCGGAGTCGAGCAGCTCGAAGGTCTGCCGGAGCGCGAGGTCGGCACGGCGGTAGAGGTTGTCCGCGCCGTGGCGGTCGTCCAGCAGGCGGATCCGCCGCACGGCCTCCTCGACGGAGAGGACGTCGTCGCGGCCCAGGGTGCCCTCGGCGGCCCGGGGGCGGGGCAGGGTGGTGCCGTCGGTGGGCCCCGGGCGGGCCTCGGCCGCTTGGGCGGGCCCCCACAGGGGCGCGGTCGCCAGGGCGGCGGGGCCGCCGGTCATGAACGCGCGACGCAGCACGTCGCTCTCCTCGTAGCTCTGGGTGGTGCTCTGACAGTTGTGCTCCGGTCCCCCGCAGCCGGCCCGGCCACCCGGCGAGTGATCGGACGCGCACGGTGCGGGGCGGTCACCGGCCGCCTCGCGCACGGTCGTACGGGTGCGCCGCGCCGCGCGTCCCCGTACGGCGTCGCGCTGGGTGAAGCCCAGATCCGTGAGCGTGCACCCCGGGAACATGTGCAGGAACACTCGTTCGTAGGCGTAGTTGGGGCAGCGGATCTCGCCGGCCTCCACCCGCCCGATGTAGCGGGCGTCGCAGGAGACCTGCTCGCCGATCTCGCGGGCGGCCCTCCGCACGGAGGCCGCGAACTCCCGCGGGGAGAGCTGTCCGCGCAACCGCCGGAAGGCTGGGTTCGGTTGGTGAGGGTGATTCGATGACTCGGCCGGGCCCGCCGGTCCTCTCCCGGCTGGCGCTGAGGGTGACGACGCCATGGCCGGACCGTACACGCGGGCGCGGGGCGGGAGATGGGGAGTTTGCTTACAAAACGGATATCTCATGCGTGATCTGCCATGAACCGCCATCCTTTGAGGGGGCTTTCCGCCGTAGCCGTTGACGGGGTCCGTGCGTTGAACCGTGCAGCAACGACAGTGCGCAGCACGGGCATCGAGGCACAGGCGTCGAAGCGTGTGGGCGTGAGAGTGGAGGAGGGTCGCGTTGTTGGACACCGACGGATCGCGGATCGCCGTTGGCCACCGGCGCCCGGTGCGTGGCCGCCAGCCGGGCCCGGTGGAGAGCGGTTGCCAGGGCGGCGGCGCTCCCCACACCGAGCTGGTCACCGTGCCGGCCCGACAGGCGCTGGAGGCCGTCGACATCCTGCGCCACGGCCTCGGTGTCGGCCCCGTGCTGCACGACTGCGCGGGTGCGACGCTCGGTTTCCTGGTCCCGCCCGGCACCTCCGTGCACTGGCGCCACCCCGGCAGCGCGTGCGCTCCGCTCTGCGGTCCGCTGAGCCAGGAGGGCACCGGCCGCCCGCCGATCGCGGGCGCCGACTGGCTGATCGGCCCCGAGTCCGCCGCGCTCACCGCGACCGATCCCACCCGACTGCGGGCCGCGCTCGTCCAGGCCGCCCGCACCCTGGAGGTCACCGACCGCTGCGTCTGAACCGGGGGCTGCTCCCGGCCGGTCCAGCTGCCGGCCGGTCCTGCTCCCGGTCGTCCCGTGGGTCTGCGCCTCGCGTTTCGACCGCGGCTCCCCGTCCGCCTCCGCTGCCCCTGCCTCCCGTCACCGTGGTGCGCGGACGGCTGCCGCGGACGGGGATACTGGTCGGGTGGCAGGCAGACGGCGCGGTGAACGAGGCGGCAGGGGCGGCGGACGGGCCGAGCTGACCGCCACCGTCGACACCGGCGAGGCGCGGCTCGTACCGGACCGGGAGCGGCCCTCCGCCTGGGAGTTGACCCTGGACGGCGCTCCCCAGTCGCACGTCGATCTCGCCGAACCCGCCCATCTCGCCTTCGGCTACCAGCGCAGGCTCGGTCATCTCGTCGATCTGCTCGCGCCCGCAGGGCGCCCGCTGAAGGTGCTGCACCTGGGCGGTGGTGCGCTGACGCTCGCCCGGTACGTCGCCGCGACCCGGCCGCGCTCCACCCAGCGCGTCTGGGAGGTCGACGCCGCGCTGACCGCCTTCGTGCGCCGCGAACTCCCGCTGGAGCCGGGCTGGCGCGTACGCGTGCACGGCGGCGACGCGCGCGCCGGACTCGCGGGGGTGCCGGACGGCTGGGCCGACCTGGTGATCGCGGACGTCTTCGACCGCGCCCGTACGCCGCCGCATCTGGGCACCGTCGAGTTCGTGCAGGAGGCGGCCCGGGTCCTGGCGCCCGGCGGCTGGTACACGGCCAACCTGACCGACGGGCCGCCGCTCGCCCATCTGCGCGGTCAACTGGCCACCGTGGGCGCGGTCTTCGACGAGCTGGCGATCGCTGCGGACCCGGCCGTACTGCGCGGGCGCAGATTCGGCAACGTGGTGCTGGCGGCTGCCAGGGTGCCGCTGCCGGTGGGCGAGTTCACTCGCCGCACCGCCGGAGACCCGCACGCCGGGCGGGTGTTGGCCGGCCGGGAGCCGGCCGACTTGGCGGCCGGCTCCCGGCCGGTCACCGACGCGACCGCGACGACCGGCTCTCCGGCGCCCCCGCCGGGAACCTTCGAGCGTTGAGGCGTACATCACCGACCGCGCCGCAACCGCAACCGCACCGTCGCCGTAGCCGCCGTAGCCGCCGTAGCCGCCGTAACCGCCGTTACCGACCGGGCTCAGTCGGTGAAGCCCAACTCCCGTGCGATCAGCATCCGCTGGACCTCGCTCGTGCCCTCGCCGATCTCCAGGATCTTGGAGTCGCGCCACATCCGGGCGACCGGGTACTCGTTCATGAAGCCGTAGCCGCCGTGGATCTGGGTCGCCTCGCGCGCGTTGGTGACGGCGACCTCGGAGGAGTACAGCTTCGCCATCGCCGCCTGCTTCTTGAACGGCTCGCCCGCCAGCAGCCGGCTCGCCGCGTCCCGCCAGGCGACGCGGGCAGTGTGGGCGCGCATCTCCATGTCGGCGAGCTTGAACGAGATGGCCTGGTTGGAGCCGATCGCCCGGCCGAAGGCGTGGCGCTCCTTGGCGTACCGCACCGACTCGTCCACGCAGCCCTGGGCGAGCCCGGTGGCCAGGGCGGAGATGGCGATACGGCCCTCGTCGAGTATGCGCAGGAACTGCGCGTAGCCGCGGCCCTCCTCGCCGACCAGGTTGGCGGCGGGGACGCGGACGTCGGAGAAGGACAGCTCCCGGGTGTCCGAGGCGTTCCAGCCGACCTTGGAGTACGGGGCGGCGACCGTGAAGCCCGGGGTCCCGGAGGGGACCAGGATGGTGGAGATGCGCGGTGCGCCGTTCTCTTTGCGGCCGGTCACCGCGGTGACGGTCACCAGGCCGGTGATGTCCGTACCCGAATTGGTGATGAAGCACTTGGTGCCGTTGACGACCCACTCGTCTCCGTCGCGCACCGCCGTGGTGCGGGTGCCGCCCGCGTCCGAACCGCAGTCCGGCTCGGTCAGCCCGAACGCACCGAGCGCCTCGCCCGAGCAGAGCCGCGGCAGCCACTCGCGCTTCTGCTCCTCGCTGCCGAACCGGTAGATCGGCATCGCGCCCAGGGAGACCCCGGCCTCCAGGGTGATCGCCACCGAGGAGTCGACCCGGGCCAGCTCCTCCAGCGCGATGCACAGCGCCAGGTAGTCGCCGCCCATGCCGCCGTACTCCTCCGGGAACGGCAGTCCGAACAGGCCCATCCGGCCCATCTCGCGCACGATCTCGTACGGGAACTCGTGCCGCTCGTAGAAGTCGCCGATCTTCGGCGCGACGACGTCGTGCGCGAACTCTTCGACGGTGCGGCGCAGTTCCTCGTGCTCGGTGCTCAGGCGGTGGTCCAGGGACATGGTGGTCACTGCTCCTTGGTGGGGGAGAGGGCGCGGACGGTGCGGGACGGGCTGGGACGGCCCAGGCGGTCGGCCATCCACGTGCTGGTGGCGACCAGTCGGTCGAGGTCGACGCCGGTCTCGACGCCCAGCCCCCGGAGCATCCAGACCAGGTCCTCGGTGGCGAGGTTTCCGGTGGCGCTCCTGGCGTACGGGCAGCCGCCGAGGCCGCCCGCGGAGGCGTCGACGGTGGTGACACCGTGGCGCAGCGCGGTGAGGGTGTTGGCCAGGGCCTGGCCGTAGGTGTCGTGGAAGTGCACCGCGAGCACCTCGTCGGGCACACCGGCCGCGTTCAGCGCGGTCAGCAACTCCTCGACCTGGCCCGCGGTGGCGACGCCGATCGTGTCGCCCAGGCTCAGCTCGTCGCAGCCCAGGTCCAGCAACCTGCGGCAGACGTCGACCACTTGGCCGGCCGGGACCGGGCCCTCCCACGGATCGCCGAAGCACATGGACAGATAGCCCCGCACCCTCGCGCCCGACTCCGACGCCCGGGCGACGACCGGCGCGAACATCTCCAGCGCCTCGTCGACGGTGCGGTTGAGGTTGGCCCGTGCGAAGGACTCGGTGGCGCTGCCGAAGACGGCGATCTCCCGGGCGCCCAGGGCCAGTGCGCGCTCCAGGCCGCGTTCGTTGGGCACCAGCACCGGCAGCCGCACACCGGCCGACGCGGGCAGATCCGCGAGCCCGCCGTACAGCTCCTCGGCGTCGGCGAGCTGCGGCACCCATTTGGGGTGGACGAAGCTCGTCGCCTCCACCGTGTCCAACCCGGCCTCGACCAGCCGGTGGATGAACTCCGCCTTGACCTCGACCGGTACGACGGACTTCTCGTTCTGCAAGCCGTCGCGGGGACCGACCTCGTGGATGCGTACGCGCGACGGCAGTCCCTCGGCGGGCACGGTCATCGGCAGCCCGGCGGTGCTCATGCGCCCTCCCCGGCCCTCGCGCCCGAACCCGCGGCGGCGGCACGGCCGGATCCGACGGCGTCCGAGTCGGTGTCGGAGGCAGGACCGGTGTCGGCGTCCGGACCAGTGTCGGCGCCCGGGTTGGCGGCGTCCGGGTCGGCGGCGTCCGGGTCGACCACGGCGAGCACCTGGTCCATCGCCACCGTGCTGCCGGGACGCACATCGAGCTCGGTGACGGTGCCCGCGTGCGGTGCGGAGATGACGTGCTCCATCTTCATCGCCTCGACGATCACCAGGGCCTGCCCGGCCTCGACCCGGTCCCCCACCGAGGCCTTCACCACCGTGACGGTGCCCGGCATCGGCGCGGTCAGCGCGTCGGCGCCGTGCGCACCCGCCCCGCCGCGCAGGGCGGCGGCGACCGGATCGTGGTCGACCAGATGCCAGCCGGAACCCTCCGAGCCGAGCCACCGCTCACCGGCCCCGGCCACATGGTGGTGGCCGAGCATCGTGCCCCGCCACTCCGTCCGCACCCGGCCCGACTCCTCCGCGGCCAGGTGCGCGGCGACGGGCTCGCCCTCCGCGCCGATCCGCACCTCGGTGCCGGGCCCCCGGCCGCGCACGGCGACGGCCACCGGCTCCGCGCCCGGCGCTCTGAAGTGGTACGTCGTCCAGGCGCTCCGGCCGTCCAGCCGCCAGCCGGAGGGGACCGAGAACGGGTCCGTCCAGCCCTGCCCGCTCGGCTCCAGCGCGGCGTGCCGCAGCAGCGCCGCGGTGGCGTACACCTCGTCCGGCACGCCGGCCGCGACCAGCGACGCCGCGTCCCGGTCGACCAGGCCGGTGTCCAACTCGCCGCTGCGCACGGCCGGATGGGCCAGCAGCGCGCGCAGGAATCCGGTGTTGGTGTCGACGCCGAGCACGGTTGTCTCCGCCAGCGCGGCGCGCAGCCGCCGCAGCGCGCTCGACCGGTCGGTCCCGTACGCGATGACCTTGGCGAGCATCGGGTCGTAGGTCGTGCCGACCTCGCTGCCCTCGCTCAGGCCGGAGTCCACCCGTACGCCCTCGCCGCCGGGCTCGCGCAGCAGCCGTACGGTGCCGGCCGAGGGCAGGAAGTCGACCCGCTCGCCGCTGGGGCGGGCGGTCTCGGCGCAGATACGGGCTTCCACGGCGTGCCCGGTCATCCGGATGTCGCCCTGCCGCCACGGGAGTTGCTCGCCGGCGGCGACCCGCAGCTGCCACTCCACCAGGTCCACACCGCACACCAGCTCGGTGACCGGGTGCTCGACCTGGAGCCGGGTGTTCATCTCCATGAAGAAGTACGAGCGCGCGTCCGTCCCGGCGACGATGAACTCGACCGTGCCCGCGCCGCGGTACCCGCACGAGCGCGCCGCCTCGACGGCCGCCGCGCCCATCGCCGACCTGGTCTCCTCGTCGAGGAACGGGCTCGGCGCCTCCTCGATGATCTTCTGGTGACGGCGCTGGAGCGAGCACTCGCGCTCCCCGAAGTGGACGACGTTGCCGTGGCCGTCCGCCATCACCTGGATCTCGATGTGCCGCGGCCGGTCGACCCACCGCTCCACCAGGAGCGTGTCGTCGCCGAAGGAGCCGCGCGCCTCGCGCCGGGCTGCGGCGATCTCCTCGGCGAACAGGGCCGGATCGCGGACCAGCCGCATGCCCTTGCCGCCGCCGCCCGCAGAGGGCTTCAGCAGCACCGGAACGCCCACCTCCGTCGCGGCGTCGATGAGTTGGGCGTCGCTGAGGCCGCTGCCCGAGGAGCCGGGGACGACCGGCACGCCGGCCTTCAGCACGGTCTCCTTGGCGCGGATCTTGTCGCCCATCAGCTCGATCGCGGAGGCCGGGGGGCCGATGAAGGCCCGCCCCGACTCCGTCACCGCACGGGCGAACGCGGCGTTCTCCGCCAGGAACCCGTACCCCGGGTGCACGGCCTGCGCGCCGGTGCGCTCCGCGGCCTCCAGCAGCCGCTCGACCGAGAGGTAGCTCTCGGAGGCCGCCGCCGGCCCGATGCGCACCGCCGTGTCGGCCTCGCGCACATGGCGGGCGCCGGCGTCCGCGTCGCTGTACACCGCCACCGAGCGCACGCCGAGCCGGCGCAGCGTACGGATGACGCGTACCGCGATCTCGCCGCGGTTGGCGACCAGCACGGTGTCGAACATCCCCTGGGCTCCCTCGGGTTCGTGGTCAGACATGTCCGCGGTCCTCACATCCGGAAGACGCCGAAGCCCTGCGCGGCCTGGTCGCGCGCGGGCAGCGGTGCGTTGGCGCAGGCGGTGAGCGCGAGGCCGACGACCGTACGGGTCTGCAACGGGTCGATCACCCCGTCGTCCCACAGCCGGGCGGTGGCGTAGTAGGCGTTGCCCTGGGTGTCGTACTGGGCGCGGACCGGGTCCTTGAACGCCTCCTCGTCCTCCGCGCTCCACTGCTCGCCGCGCGACTCCAACTGGTCGCGCTTGACCGTGGCCAGTACGGAGGCAGCCTGCTCGCCGCCCATGACGGAGATCTTGGCGTTCGGCCACATCCACAGGAAGCGGGGCGAGTACGCCCGGCCGCACATCGAGTAGTTGCCCGCGCCGTAGGAGCCGCCGACCACGACGGTGAGCTTGGGGACCCGGGCGCAGGCGACGGCGGTGACCATCTTCGCGCCGTGCTTGGCGATGCCGCCGGCCTCGTAGTCCCGGCCCACCATGAAGCCGGAGATGTTCTGGAGGAAGAGCAGCGGGATGCCGCGCTGGTCGCAGAGCTCGATGAAGTGGGCGCCCTTCTGCGCCGATTCGGCGAACAGGATGCCGTTGTTGGCGACGATGCCCACCGGGTGCCCGTGGACGCGGGCGAAGCCGGTGACGAGCGTCTGGCCGTACTCGGACTTGAACTCCTGGAAGCGGGAGCCGTCGGCGATCCGGGCGATCACCTCGCGCACGTCGTAGGGCGTGCGGGAGTCCACCGGCACCGCGCCGTACAGCCCGGCCGGGTCGACCGCGGGCTCCTCGACCGGCTGCACCGACCACGGCAGCGGGCCGCGATCGGGGAGGGTGGCGACGATGTTCCGCACGATCCGCAGTGCGTGCGCGTCGTCCTCCGCGAGGTGGTCGGTGACGCCGGAGACACGCGAGTGCACCTCGCCGCCGCCCAGCTCCTCGGCCGTGACGACCTCACCGGTGGCGGCCTTCACCAGCGGCGGGCCGCCGAGGAAGATCGTGCCCTGCTCGCGCACGATCACCGCCTCGTCGCTCATCGCCGGGACGTAGGCGCCGCCTGCGGTGCAGGAACCGAGCACCGCGGCGATCTGCGGGATGCCGCTGCCCGACATCCGGGCCTGGTTGTAGAAGATCCGGCCGAAGTGCTCGCGGTCGGGGAAGACCTCGTCCTGCATCGGCAGGAAGGCGCCGCCGGAGTCGACCAGGTAGAGGCAGGGGAGGCGGTTCTCCAGCGCGACCTCCTGGGCGCGCAGATGCTTCTTGACCGTCATCGGGTAGTACGTGCCGCCCTTGACCGTCGCGTCGTTGGCGACGATCACCACCTCGCGCCCGCTGACCCGGCCGATGCCGGCGATGACGCCGGCAGCCGGTGCGGCGCCGTCGTACATCCCGTCGGCGGCGAGCGGTGCGAGCTCCAGGAAGGGAGAGCCCGGGTCCAGGAGCGCATCCACCCGCTCGCGCGGCAGCAGCTTGCCCCGCGCGGTGTGGCGGGCGCGGGCCTTCTCACCTCCGCCGAGCCGTGCCGCGGCGAGCTTCTCCCGCAGTTGCGCCGCCAGCTCCCGGTGCGCTTCCTCATGGGTGCGCCACTGCGGGGAGGTTGGGTCGGCGGTGCTGGACAGCGGCGGTGCCTGCTGCATGCCCTGAGCCCCTTTGCTCGTGGTTAATAGGCGTTAACCAATGGTCGCAAGGTTAACGTCCACTAACACGGCTGTCTACAATCGTGGGATGAGCAGCGAGACCGGCACGCCCGTCGACCCGGCCGTGCGTTCCGAACAGGCCGCGCGAGGGGACCGGCCCGTGCGGCCCCGTACGCGCAGGGAGCAGATCCTCGGCGAGGCCGCGCGGCTCTTCGCCGAGCGCGGCTTCCACGGCGTCGGCGTCGACGAGATAGGGGCGGCGGTCGGCATCAGCGGGCCCGGCCTCTACCGCCACTTCGCCGGCAAGGACGCCATGCTGGCCGAGTTGCTGGTCGGCATCAGCGAGCGTCTGCACGACGGTGGGCAGCGGCGCCTGCTCGACCAGGGGGGCGCGGCGCACCCGCCCGCCAGGGCGCTGGACGCGCTGATCGAGGGGCACATCGAGTTCGCGCTCGACGACCGCGCGCTGATCACCCTCCACGACCGCGAGCTCGACCGGCTGCGCGACGACGACCGCAAGCGGGTGCGCCGACTCCAGCGCCAGTACGTCGAGTTGTGGGTCGGCGTGGTGCGCGAGGTCCATCCGTCGCTGCCGGAGGCCGAGGCCCGTACGGCCGTCCACGCGGTCTTCGGCCTGCTGAACTCCACTCCGCACCTCAGCCGCCCCGCGGCGCTGCCCTCGCGGCAGAGCACGGCCGCGCTGCTGCACCGGCTCGCCCGGGGCGCCTTCGACTCGGCGGCGCGGGCGTACGGCTGAGGCCCGTCGCGGGCTCGGGCCGGGGCTCCTCAGCCGATCTTGACGCCGCGTGCGGCCAGGTACTTCACGGGGTCGATGTCGGTGCCGTAGTTGCGGGTGGTGCGCACCTCGAAGTGCAGATGCGGACCGGAGACCCGTCCGCTGGCACCGGTGTTGCCGAGCCGGGAGCCGCCGGTCACCCGCCCGCCCCGCTTGACCTGGAGTGACGACATGTGGGCGTAGAGGATGAAGTGCCCGTCGTCCATCCTCACCAGCACCGCCTGCCCGTAGTCGCCCTGGTCGCCGGCGATGTCCACGGTGCCCGGTCCGACCGAGAAGAGCGGGGTGCCGGTGTCGACGGCGAAGTCGATGCCGGTGTGCCGGCCGGCCAGCCAGTCGCCCTCGATGCCGTACGCCGCGGAGATCGCGTGCTGCCCGGTCAGCGGTCGAGCCCATCGCCCGCCGGGCGCCGCCTGCGGGCCCGGCCCGCCGGCCGCCGTGGCGCGCAGCGTCCGGTTCATCGGCTCGCCGGGGCCTGCCGACGCCGACCGGGCGCAGCCCAGCGCAGGCAGAAGTCCCAGCGCCGCGAGCGCGCCGCCGCGCAGCAGCATTCCGCGTCGGGACAGTGATGGTTCCTCATGGTGCGTACACATGCGTCCTCCTTGGCGGTGACTTGGCTCACTGCGAGGACACGCCAGGGTGCGCGGCGCTGCATCTCCTGGGCGGGGCGATACGCGCCCGAACGGTGTACCGACGGCGGGTCCGGTGGACGCAACCGGTCGGCGCAGGCCCGGAGTTGGCCGTGGGCGGCGTACTGACGGCGGCTCACTCCGTGCGGGTGAATGGACTGAACCACTGCGCGCTGCGTTCCGGGCGGGGTTCACGGAGCGTCAGAACGGCGTTCGGGCACGGCCGGTGAGGGCCGGTCAGGCGGTGAGGGCCGGCCGGGCCCGCCCGTCGGCCCGTGGCGGGGTGAGCCCGCTTCCCGGCAGTGCCGGGGCGGATCAGTTGGGGCAGAAGATCCACCAGCAGCCGTCGTCGGTCGGAGTGGGCTCCGGCTCCGGCTCCTGCGTCGGCTCCTCGGTGGGGCTCGTCGGCGGATGGGTGGGGCTGGTGGGCGCCTGCGATTCCGAGGGCCCCGAGGGTCGCCCGCTGGGTGAGGAGTCGTCGGGTTCGGAGGAGTCCGAAGGGTCGGCGGAGTCGGAGGCGCTCGCGCTCGGCGACTCCTCGTCGTCCCCCTCGCCGGTCCCCGAGGCCGACGGGCTGTCGGCGTCTGTCGAAGGAGTGTCCCCGGGCGTGACGCCGCCGCTCGGACCGGTCCCGGACTCGCCGGGCTCGGGCCGGGCGCGTTCGTCGGCGTCCTGTCGGTCGGCGACGTTGTCCGAGGGGGAGTCGAGGCCGGGGATGGCGACGTTGCCGGCCTCCACCGCGACCAGCCCGGCCAGTACGACGGCGGCCAGTACGGCGCCGACCGCTATCCGACGCCGCCGGGCGCGCTGCGACCGCCGGTGCGC
Organism: Streptomyces tardus; assembly: GCF_018101125.2. GTDB lineage: Bacteria > Actinomycetota > Actinomycetes > Streptomycetales > Streptomycetaceae > Streptomyces > Streptomyces tardus. Next base: position 3,376,893 of record NZ_JAELVF020000001.1, read on the forward strand.
GGAGCGCCCGGCCGCCCTGCGTCGCGCGGCGCGGGGGCCGACTGCCGTGTCCTGGGTGCCCGTTGACCCGTGGCTGTCCTCACCGGTGTCGGCACTGCCCTCCGTGCTCGGGCCGCCGGACGGGTCTGCGCCGGTGTGTGCGCCGCTCTCTGCGCTCGGGCCCGCGGCGCGGTCTGCGGCGGCGCGACCGGAGGTCGTGGCGGCCCTGCGCGCGGCCCTGCGGCCGACCGGCTGTCCGGCCTCCGGCCCGGCCCCGCCCGGCACTGCGTCGCCCGGACCTCCGCGGTCGGGGTGCCCGGCCTCGCGGGGCCGGTCCGCCGCGTACGGGTCCGCCGCGTACGGGTCCGGGGTGTGCGGTTCGCGTTGCGCGGCGCCGTACGGGTCCGGCTGTCCGGCGTCGTACGGGTCGTACGTGCCTGGCTGCGCGCCGTACGTGCCGTGGGGGTCGCCGTACCCGCCGGCGGGCCGGCCGCCGTACGCGTCGCTGTACTCGCCGTATCCGCCGCCGGGCTGTCCGCCGGGTTGCGCGCTCGCGTTCAGTTGACCGCAACCGGGGCAGTTCAGTGCACCGTTGAGTCGACGCCGGCACAACGCGCAGAAATCCACGGACGCTCCGTCGGGGGGGGGGAGGGGATGGCGGCCACTTTACTGGTCGCGCGGCGCCCTCCCAACGGCCCGGGCCCGCCTTTGCGCGAGAGTGCAGGCCCTTCCTCCCGGTTGCTGGCGACCGGTGCCAAATGTGCGGCTCAGCTCGACCCGCGCGGCACCAGCTCCGTGGGCAGCAGGCGGCGGCGTGCCTCCGACTCGCCCGTGCGGCCGGCGATCTGATCGAGCAGCAGCCCGGTCATTTCGCGTCCCATCAGTTCCACCGGCTGCCGCACGCTGGTCAGCGGCGGGTCGAGGTGGCGGGCGACCGCGGAGTCGTCGAAGCCGACGAGTGCGACGTCGTCGGGCACCCGGCGGCCGGCTTCGCGCAGTGCCAGCCGCGCGCCCGAGGCCATCAGGTCCGAGGCGCAGAAGACCGCGTCGAGTTGGGGGCAGCGCTCCAGCAGTTCGCCCATCGCGCGACGGCCGCCCTCCTCGGTGAAGTCGCCCTGCGCGACGAGCCGGGGGTCGGCCGGGTGGTCGCCGTGCCGCAGAGCTGCGCGGTAGCCCTCCAGGCGGCATTGGGCGGCGTACAGGTCGAGCGAGCCGGTGACGGTGGCGATCCGGCGTCTGCCGCGCGCGAGCAGATGTGCGACGGCGGCCTCGGCGCCGCCCGGGTTGTCGCAGTCCACGTACGGCACCTGCTCGTCCGCTGAGCGGCGCCCGCCGAGCACGGTGGGCATCTCGTACTGCTGGAGGAGTTCGGGCAGCGGATCGCCGGCGTGCATCGAGACCAGCAGTACGCCGTCGATGCGGCGGGCCCTGACGTAGCGGGCGAATCGTTCCCGCTCCTTGGGCGTGCGCAGCAGGGTGAGCAGCAGCTGCTTCTCGGTGTCGGCGAGCGCGGTCGCGACGCCGCTGACGGTTCCCGAGAAGTACGGCTCGGCGAAGAGCCGTGTCTCCGACTCGGGGACCACCAGCGCGATGGAGTCGGTACTGCCTGCCGCGAGCGCCCGCGCGGAGCCGTTGGGCACGTAGCCCAGCTCTTCGACCGCGGCCTCCACCGCCGCTCTGCTGTGCGCGCTGACGGTGGGGGAGCCGTTGACCACGCGAGATGCCGTGCCGCGGCCCACCCCGGCGCGTGCCGCCACTTCTTCGAGGGTGGGTCTGCGGGTGTGCCGGGCCGCGCCGGGAGCCGTCACGGTTGCCTCCTGCCACCTCAGTGTTGTGTTCAAGTAATAGAGCAACTGCCGGTGTCTTGGCCAGTGTTCGACGCGATCGCCCGTACCACCAGCAGGTGTCGGACTTCTACAGGCTTCCTCCATATTTCGGCGGGGTGAAGAGTTTCTGAGCCGTTGTCGCACAGTGTCTTGACACCCTGAGGCCCTTCCGCGAATCTTCAGTCAATCACGCCTGGGAGCGCTCCCAGTGCCCACTCTTCTTTCAATTCCCGTACATCTCGGGAGGACCAATGCACGGCAGAACCCGCATGGCCCGTCTCACCCCTCGGCTCTCCGCGGTCACCGCCGTGGTCCTGAGCGCGACCCTGCTGGCCGGCTGCGCCGACGACGGCGGCGGCTCGTCCGGCAAGGACGGGGAAGTCACCCTGTCGGTGGGGGTGTTCGGAGTCTTCGGCTACAAGCAGGCAGGTCTCTACGACGCCTACGAGAAGCTGAACCCGCACATCAAGATCAAGGAGAACTCCACCGAGCGCAACGAGGACTACTACCCGGCGCTGCTCAACCGCCTCTCCGCCAACAGCGGTCTGGCCGACATCCAGGCCGTCGAGGTCAACAACATCAACGAGCTGGCCACCATCCAGGCCGCGAAGTTCGTCGACATGTCGAAGGCCGACGGTGTCGACGGCAAGGACTACCTGCCCTGGAAGTGGGACCAGGCCAAGACCGAGGACGACAAGGTCATCGGCCTCGGCACGGACATCGGCCCGATGGGGATCTGCTACCGCAAGGACCTCTTCGACAAGGCCGGACTGCCCACCGATCGCGAAGAGGTCGGCAAGCTCTGGGAGGGCGACTGGGCCAAGTACGTCGACACCGGCGAGGACTACATGGAGGACGCCCCCAAGGGCAGCTCCTTCACCGACAGCGCCGCCGGCCTCTACAACGGAGCCCTCTCCAGCCACGCCAAGAAGAACTACGACGAGGACGGTGAGCTGATCTACAAGGACAGCAAGGCCGTCAAGGAGTCGTGGGACCTGGCGATGCGTGCGGTCGACGGCAAGATGACCGGCAAGCTCAAGCAGTTCGACACGTCCTGGGACCAGGGCTACGCCAACGGCACCTTCGCCAGTGTCATCTGCCCGTCCTGGATGCTCGGTTACATCAAGGAGAAGGCCGGCCCGAAGAACGCCGACCAGTGGGACGTCGCTCCCGCGCCCAAGCCCGCCAACTGGGGCGGCTCCTTCCTGACGGTGCCCGAGGCGTCCAAGAACAAGGACGAGGCGATCAAGCTCGCCGCCTGGCTGACGGCGCCCGAGCAGCAGGCCAAGCTCTTCGAGAAGCAGGCCAGCTTCCCGAGCTCCACCAAGGCGCTCGAGCTGCCCGCGGTCAAGAGCGCGAAGCACGAGTACTTCGACAACGCTCCGATCGGCGAGATCTTCTCCGACGCCGCCAAGGACATGCCCACCGCGATCCTCGGCCCGAAGGACCAGATCATCGGTGAGCAGATCAGCAACGGGATTCTCTCGGTCGAGCAGCAGGGCAAGTCGCCCGACTCCGCCTGGAGCGCCACGACCAAGAAGATCGACGACGTCCTCGACGAGTGACCGGAGCCGATGAATGACCTCCCAGGACATGCGGTCCGCGCCCGCCACTTCGGCGGCGGGCGCGGGCACGTCCCCGCCAGGCCCCGACGGGGCGGACGAGCGTGAGAAGCGCAGGGCGGCGCGGCGCAGCAAGTGGTATCAGCGGGACGCCAAGTGGAGCCCGTACGCGTTCATCTCGCCGTTCTTCCTCTTCTTCGCGGCGTTCGGCCTCTTCCCGCTGCTCTACACGGGATGGGCCTCGCTGCACCGGGTCTCGCTGCACTCGCCCACCGAGATGGAGTGGGTCGGGCTGCACAACTTCACCCGCCTCCTCCAGGACGAGTACTTCTGGAACTCGCTGAGCAACACCTTCGTGATCGGGATCATCTCCACGGTCCCGCAGCTGCTGATGGCACTCGGTCTCGCGCATCTGCTCAACTACAAGCTGCGCGGCTCGATGTTCTTCCGCGTCGCGATGCTCACCCCGTACGCGACCTCGGTGGCCGCGGCCACGCTCGTCTTCGCGATGCTCTACGGTCGCGACTTCGGAATGATCAACTGGGGCCTGGGTCTCTTCGGGATCGACAACATCGACTGGGAGGGCGGCAGTTGGACCTCGCAGTTCGCGGTCGCCACGATCGTCATCTGGCGGTGGACGGGCTACAACACGCTGATCTACCTCGCGGCGATGCAGTCCGTGCCGAACGACCTGTACGAGTCGGCGGCGCTGGACGGGGCCTCGCGCTGGCAGCAGTTCCTCCATGTCACCGTTCCCTCGCTGCGGCCGACGATCCTGTTCACCGTGGTGATCTCCACCATCGGGTCGACCCAACTGTTCGGTGAGCCGCTGCTGTTCGGCGGTTCGCCCTCGGGCGGTGCGTCGAACCAGTACCAGACGCTCGGGCTCTACCTGTACGAGCAGGGCTGGACCAACTTCCACCTGGGCCGCGCCTCGGCGATCGCCTGGATGATGTTCCTGGTCCTGATCGTGATCGGACTCGTCTACTTCCTGGTGGCCAAGCGGCTGCAGAAGAGCCACTGAGGGGGATACGCATGGCTGTACTCACGTCCGCGACGCCGAAGGAAGAAGCCCCCGGCGAGGGGGACGGCAAGCGGCGGACCCGCACCCGCGGCAAGGCCGGGCGGCATCTGTACGCCGGCTGGTTCACCTACGTGGTGCTCGGGTTCTTCACCGTCGGCTCGCTCTTCCCGCTGGTGTGGACCGCGATCGCCGCCTCCCGGGACAACGCCCGGCTGGCCGAGACACCACCGCCGTTCTGGTTCGGCGGCAACCTGGGCTCCAACCTCCAGGCTGCCTGGACCGACGCCAACATGGGCAAGGCCCTGATCAACACGGTCTTCGTCGCAGGTACCGTCACCGTTTCGACGGTCCTGTTCGCCACGCTGGCCGGCTTCGCCTTCGCCAAGCTGCGCTTCCGGGGAAGCAACATCCTGCTGCTCCTGGTGATAGGCACCATGATGGTGCCGCCCCAACTCAGCGTCGTGCCGCTGTTCATGGCCGTCGCCGAGCTGGAGTGGACCAATCAGCTGCAGGCCGTCATCCTCCCGATGATGGCGAGCGCCTTCGGTGTCTTCTTCATGCGGCAGTACCTGATCAACGCTCTGCCGACCGAGCTCATCGAGGCGGCGAGGGTCGACGGTGCGCACAGCCTGCGGCTGGTGTGGCACGTGGTCTTCCCGGCGGCCCGGCCCGCGATGGCGGTGCTCGGAATGCTGACCTTCGTGCTCGCCTGGAACGAGTTCTTCTGGCCGATGATCGCGCTGACCCAGGACAACCCGACCGTCCAGGTCGCCCTGACGGGACTCGGCCGCGGCTACATCCCGGACCAGTCGGTGATCATGGCCGGTTCGCTGCTCGGCACACTGCCCCTGCTGATCGTCTTCGCCGTCTTCGGCAAGCAGATCGTCGGCGGCATCATGCAGGGCGCGGTGAAGGGCTGATCGAGCCCGTACCCGATTCCACTCCTCCACAAGGAAGTTCACCCTGTCCCCCCTCCGCCCGCCTGCAAAAGGGAGCGCTCTCAGATGACGTACCCGTCCGAATCCCGTATCGAGTTCCCCACCGACTTCCTCTTCGGTTCAGCGACCTCCGCCTACCAGATCGAGGGCGCGGCGCAGGAGGACGGCCGTACCCCCTCGATCTGGGACACCTTCTGCCGGACCCCCGGCAAGGTGCTCGGCGGCGAGACCGGCGATGTGGCGGTCGACCACTACCACCGCTGGCGCGAGGACGTCGCGCTGATGGCCGAACTCGGCCTGGAGACCTACCGGTTCTCCATCTCCTGGCCCCGGGTGCAGCCGACCGGCCGCGGGCCGGCCGTCCAGCGCGGCCTGGACTTCTACCGCAACCTCGTCGACGAGCTGCTGGAGAAGGGCATCACCCCCTGGCTGACCCTCTACCACTGGGACCTGCCGCAGGAGCTGGAGGCCGACCCGGCCGGCGCGGGTGGCGGCGGTTGGCCGGAGAGGGCGACCGCCGAGCGGTTCGCCGACTACGCGACGCTGGTCGCCGAGGCCCTCGGTGACCGGGTCGAGCACTGGACGACGCTCAACGAGCCCTGGTGCAGCGCCTTCCTCGGCTACGGCTCCGGTGTGCACGCGCCGGGTCGCACCGACCACCTCGCCGCGCTGCGGGCCGCGCACCACCTCAACCTCGCGCACGGTCTCGGCAGTCAGGCGCTGCGCGCCGCGCTGCCGGCCCGAGCCAAGGTCGGCATCAGCATCAACTCCGCCTCGGTGCGCGCCGTCTCGGACTCTCCGGAGGACCTGGACGCCAAGCGCCGGGTGGAGGCGCTGGCAAACGGGATCTTCGAGGGTCCGCTGCTGCGCGGCGAGTACGGCGCCGACCTGATCGCCGACACCGCCGAGATCACCGACTGGAGCTTCGTCAAGGACGGCGATCTGGAGAACATCCACCAGCCGCTGGACGCGATCGGCGTCAACTACTACACCCCGTCGCTGGTTTCGGCCGTCTCCCCCGAGCAGGAGGCCTCGCGCCGGGACGGTCACGGCGCGAGCGAGCATTCGCCGTGGCCGGGCGCCGACCGGGTCGCCTTCCACCAGACCCCGGGCCCGGTCAGCGAGATGGGCTGGACGACCGACGCAAGCGGTCTGTACGACCTGCTCAAGCGTTTCGGGCGCGAGGCCGAGGGCGTACCGCTGTACGTCACCGAGAACGGCATGGCGTGCGACGACAAGGTCGGCGCCGACGGCGCCGTGCACGACCCGGACCGGATCGACTACCTGCACCGTCATCTGGCCGCCGTCGCCGACGCGCGCGCCGAGGGCGTGGACGTGCGCGGGTACTTCCTCTGGTCGCTGCTGGACAACTTCGAGTGGGCGTACGGCTACAGCAAGCGCTTCGGCGCCGTCTACGTCGACTACGAGACGCAGCAGCGCATCCCGAAGTCCAGTGCGCGCTGGTACGCCGACCTGGTGCGCGAGCGCACCCTGCCGCCGGTCGACTGAGCCGCCCGAAGGCGAGTCGCCGGACGACGAGCCCTCGGACGACGAGCCCTCGGACGAGCGAGTCGCAGGTCGACAGAGCCTTTCGACGAGTGAGGGCCTGAACGGCTGATGGTGCCCGGCCGGGCGCCTGCCCCCACGGGGACGGGTGCCCGGCCGGTGCTCGTCCCCGTGGCGGAAACGGGTGCGCGGGCGGAACGGGCGGTCCGGCGGGGGCGAGTTCCGGACGGTGAGCATCTGCCTGCCGGCGGTCAACTCCGCTCGGGGCGCCCGTGGTTCACCCGCTGACGAGGAGGAAGAGCGCCCCGGCGGCCAGCAGCAGCCCGAAGGCGAACCTCGCGCCCGCGCCCGGATAGCCGCCGCGTCCCACCCGCCAGGCGAGCGCGACCACCGGCAGCAGCCAACCGGCCGCGTACAGGCTCCAGCCGACGCCGTGGCCGGCGCCGGAGGGCGGGCCCAGGGCGAAGCACATGGCCGCGGCGACGGTGAAGCAGACCGGCGATGCCCACAGATAGCGCTGAACCGTTTCCTCCAGCACCGCTTCGCGGCCCACCGGTACGCCCTTTCCGTCGGCGCCCCGGTCTCCCGGCCGCGCGCCAAGTCCTGCGCGGCGACGGCCGCGACCTCGCAGCCTCACAGCCGGCCACGGGTGCGCACATCGTGCTGCCGCAGGAGGAGCACCCCCGCCGTTCGGCGGGTCGAGTGGATACGTGCCCGAAAGCGGGCAGATTTCTTGCGAAGTCCGATCGCGCTGCGCAGTATCGACTCGTGCTCGAACGCCGCCCGTCGTCCCACGACGATCTCGTCGACCACCTGGTCCGCACCACCCCGCTGCACCGCGGGGAGGCGGCCCGCGTGGTGCTCGACGTACTGGCGTACTTCGACGAGACGATCGAGGAGTACGTACGCCGGCGCCATCGTGAGATGCAGTCGCGCGGACTGACCAACCCGGTCATCTTCGAGCGGATCAGCCAGGAGCTGCCGCACCGCGCGGTGGCTCCGCCGCAGCTCTCGCTGCGCCAGCTGCGCCGCGTCGTCTACGGCTGAGTCGGCGCCCACGGCCGCAAACGGCTGAGTCGGCCGCAACAGCCGCAACGGTTGAGGCCGGGGACGGCGGACGCTCCGACCCGCGTCGGCCGCCCCGGTGTTCGGGCACACCACGCAACGGACGGGAGAAGCGACATGTGCGGGATCGTCGGATACATCGGCAGGCGGGATGTGGCACCGCTGCTGCTGGAGGGCCTTCAGCGGCTGGAGTACCGGGGCTACGACTCGGCCGGGATCGCCATTCACGGCGACGGCACCGGACGCAACGGCGGGCTGCGTACGGCCAGGGCCACCGGGCGGGTGCGCGAGCTGGAGGCCCGGCTGCCCAAGCGCTTCACCGGCACGGCCGGCATCGCGCACACCCGCTGGGCCACCCACGGCGCGCCCTGCGACGAGAACGCGCACCCCCACCAGGACGCCGACGGCAAGATCGCCCTCGTCCACAACGGCATCATCGACAACGCCGCCGAACTGCGCGCCCGGCTGGAGTCCGAGGGCGTGGTCTTCACCTCCGAGACCGACACCGAGACCCTCGCCCACCTCATCGCGCGCTCCCGGGCCGAGACGCTGGAGGAGAAGGTCCGCGAGGCGCTCCGGCTGGTCGAGGGCACCTACGGGATCGCGGTCCTGCACGCCGACTTCCCCGACCGCATCGTCGTCGCCCGCAACGGCTCCCCGGTGGTGCTCGGCCTCGGCGAGCACGAGATGTTCGTGGCCTCCGACGTCGCCGCGCTCGTCTCGCACACCCGCCAGGTCATCACCCTGGACGACGGCGAGATGGCCACCATCAAGGCGGACGACTACCGCACGTACACCACCGAGGGCAGCCGCACCGCCGCCGCGCCGGAGACGGTGGACTGGGTGGCCGAGTCCTACGACATGGCCGGCCACGACACGTACATGCACAAGGAGATCACCGAGCAGGCCGACGCGGTCGACCGCGTGCTGCGCGGCCGGATCGACGACCGGTTCGCGACCGTACGGCTCGGCGGCCTCAACCTCGACGCCAGGGAGGCCCGTTCGGTACGGCGGGTCAAGATCCTCGGCTGCGGCTCGGCGTACCACGCGGGACTGATCGGCGCCCAGCTGATCGAGGAGCTGGCGCGCATTCCGGCGGACGCGGAGCCGGCCAGCGAGTTCCGCTACCGCAACGCGGTGGTCGACCCGGACACCCTCTACATCGCGGTCAGCCAGTCCGGCGAGACCTACGACACCCTCGCCGCCGTGCAGGAGCTCAAGCGCAAGGGCGCCCGGGTGCTCGGTGTCGTCAACGTGGTCGGCAGTGCGATCGCCCGGGAGACCGACGGCGGCGTGTACGTCCACGCGGGCCCGGAGATCTGCGTGGTCTCCACCAAGTGCTTCACCAACACCGCCGTCGCCTTCGCCCTGCTCGCCCTGCACCTGGGGCGCATCCGCGATCTGTCGGTGGCCGACGGCAAGCGCATCATCGACGGTCTGCGCCGACTGCCCGCGCAGATCGCCGAGATCGTCGCGCAGGAGGCGGAGATCGAGAAGATCGCGGGGGAGTACGCGGACGCGCGGTCGATGATGTTCGTCGGCCGGGTGCGCGGCTACCCGGTCGCGCTGGAGGCCTCGCTGAAGCTCAAGGAGATCTCCTACATCCACGCCGAGGCCTACCCCGCCTCGGAGTTGAAGCACGGTCCGCTGGCGCTGATCGAGCCGGCCGTGCCGACGGTCGCGGTACTGCCGGACGACGAGCTGCTCGACAAGAACCGGGCCACACTGGAGGAGGTCAAGGCGCGCCACGGCCGTATCCTCGCCGTCGCCCACCAGGAGCAGGAGCGCGCCGACCACACCGTGGTGGTACCGCGCAACGAGACCGAGCTGGACCCGATCCTGATGGGCATTCCGCTCCAACTCCTCGCCTACCACACGGCGTTGGCGCTGGGCCGGGACATCGACAAGCCGCGCAACCTGGCGAAGTCCGTCACAGTGGAGTGAGCCGGCCGGCGGCGCGCGGACACCCCGGTGAGGGGCAACGCCGCGTGCCGCCCCGCCGACACGCCGCCTCCTCCACCCGAACACCAGGCGTGCTCCACAGTTCCTCTACGAAGCTACTCGGTCGTAGGCGGTGGATTGTGCGTTTGTGCCGGGCATATAGCTGGAGTACGCGCTGCCGGAGGTGGAGGTGACGGTCCACTTCTGGCAGCTCTGCGCCGGCGTTATGGGCGACGCCGGCGAAGGGGAGGCGGCTCCCGGCCCGCGTAGGTGGCACGCGGACCGGGAGCCGTCGCCCATGTCCGGGCCCGCCCGAGGCAGCGGGCGTGCGGTGTTCAGGCGCGCGGCACCCGTACGACGCCCTCCTGGATCACCGAGGCGACCAGCCGCCCGTCCGCGGTGAAGATCCGGCCCTTGCCGAGGCCCCGCCCGCCCTGCGCGGTGGGGGACTCCTGGTCGTAGAGCAGCCACTCGTCCGCCCGGAAGGGCCGGTGGAACCACATGGCGTGGTCCAGGCTCGCGCCCACCACGTCGCCGACCGCCCAACCGCCGCGCCCGTGCGCGAGGAGTACCGAGTCGAGCAGCGTCATGTCCGAGACGTAGGTGGTCAGGCAGATGTGCAGCATCGGCTGGTCGCGCGCACCGTCGAGCTTGCCGTTGGTGCGGAACCACACCTGGGAACGCGGCTCGCTCGGCCCGTTCTCCGCGGCGACGAACGGCGGGTCCTGCACGTAGCGCAGATCGACCGCGGCCCGCGCCTCCAGCAGCCGCCGCGGGATCTGCGGGTCCTGGAAGAGGTGCGCGTGCCGGGGCAGCAGCTCCTCCGCGGTCGGCAGCGAGTCGGGGGCGGGAGCGGCCGGCATCTCCTCCTGGTGCTCCATCCCCTCCTCGAACTCCTGGAAGGAGGCGGAGAGATGGAAGATCGGCTGGCCGTGCTGGACCGCGACCACCCGGCGGGTGGTGAAGGACCGGCCGTCTCTGATGCGGTCCACCGTGTAGACGATCGGGGCGCCGGGGTCCCCGGGGCGCAGGAAGTAGGCGTGCAGCGAGTGCGCCGGCCGGTCGTCGGGGACCGTGCGGCCGGCGGCGACCAGCGCCTGCGCCGCCACCTGCCCGCCGAACACCCGGGGGACCACGGAGGGGCGGCTGACACCGCGGTAGATGTTCTCCTCGATCCGCTCCAGGTCGAGCAGGTCGAGGAGCGAGTCCAGTGCGTCGGTCATGACGGGAGCCCTTGCGGTTCGTGCGGTGTACGGGTGCGCGCGAGGCGCCCGGGCGGACAGGGGTGTGCGCGCCGGGCGGGCGGAACCCGGCCCGGCGCGCACACCCCCGCCGGGGACTGCTGCTACAGGCCCATGGACTTGGCGACGATGGAGCGCATCACCTCGCTGGTGCCACCGTAGATCCTGGTCACGCGGGTGTCGGCGTAGAGGCGCGCGATCGGGTACTCCCGCATGTATCCGTAACCCCCGTGCAGCTGGAGACACTTGTCGATCACCCGGGCCGCCGACTCGGTGGTGAAGAGCTTCGCGGACGCGGCGTCGGCGACGGTGAGCTCGCCGGCCTCGTGCGCCTCCAGCGCCCGGTCCACGACCGCCTGCATGGCGTCGACGTCCGAACGGCAGTCGGCCAGCACGAACTTGGTGTTCTGGAAGGAGGACACCGACTTGCCGAAGACGGTCCGCTCGCGCACGTACTCGGTGGCGAACCGCACCGCGGCAGCGGCCTGGGCGTACGCGCCGATGGCGATGCCGAGCCGTTCCTGCGGCAGGTTGTGGGTGAGGTACTCGAAGCCCCTGCCCTCCTCGCCGAGCAGATCTGCGACGGGCACCCGCACGTCGTTGAAGGAGAGTTCGGCCGTGTCGGAGGTCTTGAGGCCGAGCTTGTCCAGGGTGCGGCCGACCGCGTAGCCCTCGCTGGAGGTGTCCACCACCAGGATGGAGATGCCGCCCCTGCGGTCCTCGGCGGAGGCGGGAGAGGTGCGGCAGCAGACCAGCACCCGGTCGGCCTGGACGCCGCCGGTGATGAAGGTCTTGGCGCCGTTGAGCACGTAGTGGGTGCCGTCGTCCGACAGCCTGGCGGTGGTCTGCATACCGGCCAGGTCGGAGCCGGTGCCCGGCTCGGTCATCGCGATCGCCGTCATCATCTCGCCGGAGACGAACGAGGGCAGCCAGCGCCGCTTCTGGTCCTCGTCGGCGTAGGAGAGCAGATAGGGCAGGCACAGCGCCGTGTGCACGCTGGAGCCGCCGAAGCTCACGCCCGCGCGGGCGCACTCCTCGCTGATCACTGCGTTGAACTTGAAGCCGCTCTCGCCAGCCCCGCCGTACTCCTCCGGGACCTCGATGCCGAAGATGCCCAGCTCACCGAGCTTGCGGTAGAGGCTGCGCGGGACGAATCCCTGCTCCTCCCACTGCGGGTAGTGCGGGACGACCTCGTCGGCGATGAACTCGCGGATGGTCTGGCGGAACGCCTCGTGGTCCTCGTTGAACACAGTACGCCGCATGGATCTCTCCCGGATGACGGTGGCAGCTTGCTCTCGGCGAGCGGCTAAGCGCTTGCTCAGTGAAGCTACCGACCGGTCGCCGCGCTGTCCAGGGCCGGCCTTCCGCCGACGGTGGGCGGGTTGGAGGCGCGGTGCCGACAGGAGAGGAGCGGCGGGTCAGCGCCCCGACGGGAGGGTGCCGACGAAGAGCCCCCGGAGGTTCGGCCACCCCGGGCGGAACTCCACCTCGCAGCCGGCCTCCCGGAAGGCCAGCCGGTACTCGTCCTCGGTGAACAGGGAGTACGTCTCGTACTCGGTGAAGTCGCGGATGCCCTCGGAGTCCGCGACGGTGTAGCGCACGGTCATCCGCGACACCCGGCCGTCGCCCACCGAGTGCGAGATCCTGCTGACCGCACGGTTGCCGTCCTGCGCGAGCGAGGCCGAGACGAACCCGTCGGCGAACTGCTCGGGGAACCACCAGGGTTCGACGATCAGCACGCCCCCCGGGGCGAGATGCCGCACCAGCGCCTCGGCCGCCGCGGTCAGTTCCGCCGTGTCCTTCATGTACCCCATGGAGAAGCAGAGGCACAGGACGGCGTCGAAGCGGGTGCCGAGGTCGAAGTCCCGCATGTCCCCGGCGTGCACGGCGTCCGCGGGCAGACGGTTCCGGGCGATCTCGCGCATGCCGGGCGAGAGTTCGAGGCCGGCGACCGTCCGGAAGTGCTGCCGGAAGCTCTCCAGATGAGCCCCGGTGCCGCAGGCCACGTCGAGCAGGGACTCCGCCCGGGGGGTGTGCTCCCGGACGATCTCCGCGAACCGGTCCGCCTCGGCCTTCCAGTCGCGTCCGCGCGCGCTGTGCACGAAGTCGTAGATCGCGGCGTGGTCCTCGCTGTACGCCGTCGGCACCCGTGTTTCCGCTGCCATCGCCTCTCCCAGATGTCGGCGTTCGCCGAACCCCGCCGGATTCGCCGAACGCGGTGGTGGTGCGGCCCCGTTCGGGCGTGCTCAGCCGGTCGCCCGGGCCACCGCGGCCAGGGTGTCGTACCCGTAGAGCCAGGCCTCGTCGCGGAGATCGCCCGCTCCGGCGAACGCGGTGTCGCGTTCGCGCTGGCGCGGACCGTCCGGCAGATGCATTGCCTCGGTGCGCTCCCGCGAGGACCTCTGGAGCAGGCCGGTACGGGTCGCGCGGACGGATGCGTACCGGTGCAGGGCCGCGGCCGGTGCGTCGGAACCGGACCGGACCAGGCAGGCGGCGAGCGCCATCGCGTCCTCGATCGCCTGGTTCGCGCCCTGGGAGGCGAAGGGGAGCATCGGGTGGGCGGCGTCGCCGAGCACCGTGATCCGGTCGGTGGACCACCGCTCCAGCGTCGGGCGGTCGTGCAGCGCCCAGCGGCCGACCGGGCCGGCGGCGGCGAGCAGCGAGGTGACCGTGCTGTTCCATCCCCGGTAGGCCGCGACCGCTTCGCCCGGTTCGGCGGTGCCCGTCCAGGACTCCTCGTGCCGCCCGTCGCCCGGGGCGGTCGCCGCGAAGCTCAGCGACCGGCCTCCGGACACCGGGTAGCAGACGCAGTGGCGGCCGGGCCCCAGCCAGACCCGGACCCGCGGCTCGCCCGCCGCCTCGGGCACCGCCTCCGCCGGGACCAGCCCGCGGTAGATGAACTGGCCGGAGAACTCGGGTGCGTCCCGTGTCAGTTCGGCACGCACCGTCGAACGGATCCCGTCCGCGCCGACGACCACGTCGGCCTCCTCGACGGTGCCGTCGGCGAACCGCAGGACGACGCCGTCCGGCCGCTGTGTGAGCCCGCTGAGCCGGCGGCCCGTACGCACCGGGCCCCCGGCGACGGCGAGCAGGGCGGTGTGCAGGTCGGCGCGGTGCACGGTGGTGTACGGGGCGCCGTAGCGGGCTTCGCACTCGGCGCCGAGCTCGGTGCGCGAGAGCAGCCGGTCGTCGTCCCAGCGCCGGATGTCCCGGGACAGGGGGTGCACGGCACGCTGCCCGAGTGTGTCGGCCAGTCCGAGCCGGTGGAGCAACCGGACGGCGTTCGGGGCCAGTTGGAGCCCCGCGCCGACCTCCGAGAGACGGTCAGCCTGCTCGTGCACCGTGCAGGGCACGCCGGCCCTGGTCAGTGCGGCGGCCAGAGTGAGGCCGCCGACACCTGCGCCGACGACCGCGATCCGGGGGTGACTACTGCTCACGGCAGAATTCGTCGATCGGATAGCCCACGTGCCGGTCCGCGGTCGGCAGATGGCCGAGCACCTTGTCGCCGGGACGCAGCTCCGTGCTGTTGAGCACCACCGCACCCGGGCCCAGGACCCGTACGTGCCAGTCGTCCTGGAGGATCAGGTTCACCGTCTGCCCGTTGGGGGCGACTGCGTCGACCGAGATCAGCGGCCGGGTCTCGATCTTGACCCGCCCCACCGTGACGGTCCTGGTGCGGCCCTTGGTGTCCACCGCGAGGACCTTGCTGCCCGAGGTCAGCTCGCTCAGGTACTGGGTCCGGCCGCGGTCGGCCACGGTGTAGGAGTGGATGGCGCCGGCGTTCACCCTGAAGGGACGGGTGGGCATGTACGGCAGCGGATGGGTCTCGCTGACGCACAGCATCATGCCCTTGGAGTGCGAACCGACCAGGATGCCCTCGTCCTTGCCCAGGTAGGAGCAGGTGTCCACGCAGGCGCGTTCGCCCATGCCGACGTGCGCCGTCGCGGTGACCTCCAGCTCGACCAGCTCCAGCTCGCCGGTGGGGGCGATGGAGACCTGCTTGAGGGCGGTGGCGTCGCCCACCGCGCGCGCGGGCATCAGCACGCCGTCGGAGCCCAGCTCCAGCACGCCGTAGATGATCTCGGCCTCCGCCACGTCGTGGGCGAGGGTGATGAGCGTGCCGGTGGCCTCGGCAGCGGCGGCGATGACGATCTCCAGCGGGATCTTCGTCGGGTCCCGGAAGTCCAGGACGCTCCAGCGCTCGGTGTTGGCCGCCACCACCGCCTCGTCCAGGCTCGCCGCGTCGGTGATCTCCACGTAGCGACCGAACTCCGCGGAGGGGTGGGCCTTCTGGGCCTCGGCCCGCTCCGCGGCGCCGCCGTGCAGGATGACGATGTCGGCGCCACCGATGTCGTCGGGAAGCTCGCCCGGCGGCGGCAGCAGGACCTTCTTCACGGTGGGCGGCAGGTCGAGCAGCTCGGCGGGATCGGAGGTGAGGATTCCGTCGATCCGCTGGTGCACCGCTTCCTCGACGACGGCGTCGACCTGCTCGGCGCTCGTCGTACGAAGGTCAAGCCAGCACAGTCTCTTGGCGTTCACTGCCGCGCCCTTCCGTGATCTGATCGGGGATGGTGGCCGAACCGGGGATGCGGTCGGGAAGACGGTGGACGACCCGGGCCACGCCGGCCGCCATCGCCCGGGGGTCGGGAGCCTGGAAGATGTTCCGCCCCATCGCCACCCCGGCCGCGCCGCCCGAGATCGCGTCCCGGACGAAGTCCAGCGCGTCCTCGGAGTCGCCCCGCCGCGGTCCACCGGCGCAGACCAGCGGGATGGGGCAGGCCGAGACCAGCTCGCGCATCACCGAGGGCGGGCCCACGTACGGGGCCTTGACGATGTCGGCGCCGAGATCGGCGGCGATGGTGACGGCGTGCGCGACCAGTTCGGGGTCGGCGGGGTTGGTGATCTTGGGACCCCTCGGGTACATCATGGCGAGCAGCGGGAGGTTCCACCGGTCGCAGCGATCGGCCACCGCTCCGAGGTCGGCGATCTGCCGCTGCTCCTCCAGCGAACCCATGTTGATGTGCATGCTGACCGCGTCGGCGCCCAGGCGCAAGGCGTCCTCCACACCGGTCACCATGTACTTCGCGTCCGGGTCCGGTGCGTGTGCGGTGCTGGCGTTGAGGTGCAGGATCAGCGAAGTGGCGGCCAGCCGTGCGGGGTTGATGTGGCGCAGGCTGCCCTTGTGGACGATGATCGCGTCCGCCCCGCCCGCGGCGAGCTGGCCGACCAGCCGGTCCATGGTCAGGCCCCTGGGCACCACGGGGCCGTCACTGATCGAATGGTCGAGCGGGACGAGGAAGAGCCGCTGCGGGTCGTGGCGGTACAGCCGGCGCAGCCTGAGGCCGCGGGCGAAGTGCTCGTGTGTGGTCATGGCGTTCCCTTCCACGGTGGGCTGGGCCGCTTGCCCTGTTGGGTCGTCGATCGCAGGCGCGCCCGGTCGGGCTTGCCGCGTTCGGTGAGCGGCATCGAGTCCCAGAACGTGATTTCCGCCGGCGCGTGCAGTGGTGACAGGTCGGCGCTGACGTGTGCGTTGAGTCGGTCGACCAACTCGTCGACGGAGCAGGGGTGTTCGGGCCGGCGCACCACCGCCGCGTGCACGTGCTCGACGCGGTCCGCGTCCTGCACGCCGTAGACCGCCGCCTCGCGGACGGCGGGGTGGGTCAGGAGCGCGCGCTCCACGGATTCGGGGTGGATCTTCAGCCCGCCGCTCTTGATGACCTGGCCACGTCGGCCGGTCAGCCGAAGATAGCCGTACTTGTCCCAGTGGCCCAGATCGCCGCTGCGCAACCAGCCGTCCGCCGCCTCCGCCGGGGCGGGGTCGGAGAGGTAGCCGTCCATGACGGTCGGGGCCCGGACGCAGATCTCGCCGACCTCGCCCCTGGCCACCTCGCGGTCGGTGCCCGGCTCGGTGATGCGCACCCGCACCCAGGGGAAGGGGCGCCCGACGGTGGGCAGGAGCTCGGGCTCCAGATGGTCCTCCGGGGTGAGGCTGCTGATGCCGCCCGCCTCGGAGGTCCCGTAGAGCTGGATGAGCGCGTCGCCGAAGACCTCGCGGGCCTCGGCGACGCGGTGGGGCGCGGCGGGCGTGCCGCTGTAGATCACGCGCCGCAGCGAGGAGAGATCGGGCCGGCTGCTCGCGGACTCGTCGGTGAGCCGGTAGAGGTGCGGTACGGCGAGGTAGGTGTCCGTGACCCGGTGCTCGGCGATCGTCCGCAGCACCTCGGGGGCGCGGAAGTCGTGGTGCAGGATCGCGCTGCCGCCGTCGGCAAGCACGGAGTCGACCATCGGGCCGATGGTGTGGCTGACCGGTGTGACGGCGAGGAAGACCGAGGGGGTGCCCGGCTCTGCGGTCCCGGGGAAGGAACCGACGATGCTGTTCCAGACGGCGTGGGACTGGCCGATGCTCTTCGGCTCGCCGGTGCTTCCGCTGGTGAAGGTGACCACGGCCCGGTGCTCGGGCTCGTAGGGCGGGAGGCTCGACAGCCAGGCGGGGTCGGTCGGTGCGGCCGGGTCCTGCGAGGCGTCGGCCAGTACGTCCGGGATGTGGCCGGTTCCGAAGCCGTAGCCCGCGAGGCGCAGCGACTGCCCGCTGCGCAGGCCCAGTTCGGCGGCGCGCGCGGCGTGTGCGGTGTCCGTGACGAGGATCGAGGCGCCGGTTTCGGCGATCACACGTGCCTGGGTGTCCGCGGAGAGCGCCACCGCGTCGGAACGGGGGTTGGCCGAGCGGAGGTGGACGACCGAGGCGCCCAGGAGGTGGGCGGCGTACCGAATTGTCAGCATCGCCTGATGATTCGGTTCTGTCAGGATTGCCACTGTTCCCCGAGCGCGCAGCCCGAGTCCTCTGAGTCCTTCAACCGCTGCGTGAATGGAAAGCGCCAGCTCCGTATTGCTGAGCGAATGCCCGTGAGTGCGGATTGTGGTTTGGGGCTTTTGTCGTGCCAAGCGCCGCAGAATCCGGTGGACATAGCTCTCATGCCCTGTCGAGGAGGCTTTCACGTCTTCGATCGGGAACGTCATGGACATCCGTTCAGGTGCAGCACTGCGAGAGGCGGTGCGAGCGCTTATCGCCGTTCTCGTGGGGCTGTGCCGGTACGCGGGGATCCTGTGCGCGCCTGTGCGCCGCGGAACCCGCGGGTGTGCAGGCGCACAGGCGCACAGTTCACTGCTCAGAGATCAGCAGCAGCAGCAGGACGACGAGGAAGAGGAGGAGGAGCAGCAGCTGGTGTCGCCGCTGGACGCGCCCATCTCGGGCAGCGCGACGCCGTCGGCGACCTCCAGGGTCTCCATCTCCTCGATGTCGAACGAAGCAAACAGGTCGTCGGTGTTCGTCGCGGTGGAAATGCTCATCGCGATTTCTCCTTCAGTGGGAGTTTCGCCAGCGGGTATGCTGGGTGTTGGCATCTTTACGGGTTCTTCACGCGCGCGGCAATCCGTCGGAGAGCAGCGCTGACATTTATCACGGGCTTGATTTTCACAGTCGGAACCTTGCCCTCCGCAACTGCCGGGTCCCACGGTGTTCGCACACGGCGAGGCGTCGCTGTCTGTTCATGAATGGAGACCGAGAGACATGAACGGTCCGTCCGAACCCACCGCGCGTGACGACGGCGACACGGACGCGGATGTACTGGTCATCGGCTACGGTCCCGTCGGCCAGGCCCTGTCCGTACTGCTGGCGCAGCACGGTTGGCGGGTGACGGTTCTCGAGCGGCAGCCGCGTCCCTACCCGCTGCCGCGCGCCGTGGCCTTCGACGGTCAGGCGTCCCGCCTGCTGGCCGCGGCCGGCGTGGCCGACCGCATCCGGCCGATCACCGAGCCCTCGCCCGACTACGTGGTGGCGAACGCCGCGGGCGGCGAGCTGCTCCGCTTCGAGCTGCGGCCCGAGGGGTACCACGGCTGGCCGGACTCCACCTCCGTGCACCAGCCGAGCCTGGAGGCCGCGTTGGCGGAGCGCGCCGGCGAACTGCCGGGCCTGCGGGTGGAGTGGGGCCGCCGGGCCGTGCTCGCGACCGACCTGGGCGAGACCGTCGAAGTGGTCACCGAGGACGTCCACAGCGGCGAGCGAAGTGCCTCGCGCGCGCGGTGGGTCGTGGGCAGCGACGGTGCGAACAGCTTCCTGCGCGACCGACTCGGCGTCGGCTGCGAGGACTTCGGCTTCTCGCTGGACTGGATGGCGTGCGACGTCGTGCCCCGGCGGGCCGAGGACTTCCCGCCGCTCAACCTCCAGATCGCCGATCCGGCACGCCCCCGGGTGGCGGTCTCCGCCGGACCGGGCCACCGTCGCTGGGAGTTCATGCGGCTTCCCGACGAGGACCCCGCGGAGTTCGCCACCGAGGAGAACGCCTGGCGGCTGCTGGCGCAGTTCGGCGCCACCCCGGCCAACGCCGCACTTGACCGCCACACCGTCTACACCTTCGCCGGGCGCAACGCCGAGCGGTGGCGGATCGGCCGCATGCTGCTGGCCGGCGACGCGGCCCACCAGATGCCGCCGTTCGCCGGCCAGGGAATGTGCTCCGGATTCCGCGACGCGGCCAACCTCGCGTGGAAGCTCGACCTGGTGCTGCGCGGTACGGCCGCCGAACGCCTCCTCGACACCTACGAGGAGGAACGCCGCGCTCAGGTGCGGTACTCCATCGGACTGTCGGTGCAACTGGGCAGGATCATCTGCGAGATCGAGCCGGCGCGGGCCGAGGAGCGGGACCGGGCCATGCTCCGGCCGCCGACCGGGGACGCAGGGACGGCTGGTGCGTCAGGGGCTGCGAGTACCGAGGGTGCGGCAGGTACGGCGGGTGTGGCAGGTGTAGCAGGTACGCCAGGTACGCCAGGTACGGCTGGGGAGGCGTCCCGGTCCGGTGGGCCCGGCGAGACGGGTGCGGCCCGGCCGCCGGCCCACGGCGCTCGCCCGCCGGGCGAGACGCTGGGACGGGGATTCTTCTTCCGGGGAGGCGGGGCGCCCGCCGGTCTGCTGGCCGGCCAGGCACGGCTCGCCGGGCCCGGCGGTGCCGGGACGGCCGCGCCGGCGGACGAGGTGCTGGGCGAGGGGTTCGTCCTGCTCTGCGCCCCGGAGCTGGTACACGGGGTGGAGCCGGAGCTGCTGGAGGAGCTGCGGCTCATCGGTGGCCGCGCGGTGACCGTACGGCCCGCCGACGGTCGGGCGGACGGCGGCGCCGTACCGCGGGAGTCGGACAGCCTCCTCGACATTGACGGCTTCTACCTGCCGTGGCTGGCCTCGCTCGGCGCCCGCGCGGTGCTGGTGCGGCCGGACCACTACGTGTACGGGGCCGCGTCCGACGCGGAAGGAGTCGCCGCACTGCTCCGCGACCTGACGGCCCGGCTGACGGCCTCCGAGGACGTCGACGGCGGCGACAGGGGCGGCGGCGACAGGGGCGGCGGCGACAGCAGTGACGACAGCGGTGACGAGGTGCCGGAGCCCCCGGCGCGCGGCTGACCCGCGCCGTACCGCCCCCGCCCTCCCCGCCGGCACGGCCCGTACCGCTCGTCCGGCCGCTGCCCGTCCGGCAGCCGTACCGCTCCCGCGCGGCGCGGGCCGGTCGCCGTGCGCGGAAGGCCGGCCGTGCGGCGGTGGGGCCCGACGGGGCCCGGTGGGCTCAGCGGAACCTGCGGCCCTCGTCGCGACGGTAGGCGAAGACGGCCAGCGCGCCGAAGAACAGGGTCCACACCACGAAGGAGACGATCGCGACCGGGTTGACGTCGAAGTCCCCGACGGTGGCCCACATCAACTCGACCGCGCCACGGGCCGGTACGAACGGTGCGATGGTCTGGATGAAACCGGGCTCCTCGCCGGGGGTGCTCAGCAGACCGGCGGCGAACGCCATCGGCAGGAAGATCAACTGCACCACGGCGAGCGCGGCCTTGGTCGACATGAGGTAGCCGATCGACAGGCCCATCATCGTGAACGGCAGCGAGGTGATCAGGACCGCGAAGATCGCCAGGACGAAGTCGAGGGGTGCGATGGTGGCCGGGGTGAACAGCGCCGCGATGATCACGACCGGTATCAGCGAGAGCATCATCATCGTGACGCCGGTCAGGATGCGGCTGGTGAACTGCACGGCCGGGCCCATGGGGAGCGTACGGGTGTACGGGTCCCACGGCTGCGCGCGGTCGTCGGAGACCCCGGTGCCGTGGCCGAAGAGGTTGCTGATCATGGTCGCGAAGACCACCATCGACGCGGTGGCGAGGGTCGCACCGGTCGGGTTGTCCCGCGTGTTGGGCACGACGAAGAAGACCAGGGACGCCGCGGGGAAGAAGGCCGCGCCCAGGATCGCGACCGGGATGCGGAACAGCTGGAGCAGCTGGTAGCGGGTGTGGGTGAGGGCGAGGTTCATGGTGGCAGCGCTTTCGGTTAGGAACGGGAGATCGTCAGGAAGGCTTCTTCGAGCGTGGCCTGTTGGACCTCCAGGCCGGAGAAAGCCACGTCCGACCGCACCAGCGACCTGATCAGTTGGTCCGCGTCGTGGGTCATCAGATGGATGCGCTTGTCGATGCGCTCCTCGCTGATGACACCGGGCAGTTCGGGGAGCTTCTCGGCCACCATGCTCACCCGCTGGACGTGGGCGAGGCCGCGCACCGCCTCGACGGTGTCGTCGGCGAGCACCTCGCCGTTGCCCATGACGACGACCCGCTGGGCCAGCGCCTCGACCTCCTCCAGGTAGTGGGTCGTCAGCAGCACCGTGCCGCCCTGGCTGTGGAAGTTGCGGATGTGGTCCCACAGCAGCCGCCGCGACTCCACGTCCAGGCCCGTGGTCGGCTCGTCGAGCACGACGAGCCGCGGCTTGCCCACGAAGGCGAGGGCCAGCGCGAGGCGCCGCTTCTGACCGCCGGACAGTCCGCCGCACTGGCGCTTGGCGAACTCCTCCAGGCCCAGCCGGACGAGGAGTTCGTCGCGGTTCTCGGGGTCGGGGTAGTGGGCGGCGACGAGGTCCACGGCCTCGGCCACCTTGAGGGTGGCCGGCACGCCGGTCTCCTGGAGCGTCATGCCGAGCCGCAGGCGGTTGGCGGGCACGGCGGGGTCGCCGCCGAAGAGCTCGACCCTGCCGGCGGAGGGCTTGCGCAGCCCCACCAGAGTGTTGAGAAGAGTGGACTTGCCCGCGCCGTTCGGTCCGAGCAGGCCGATCAACTCGCCCTCGCGCACGGTGAAGTCGACCTCGTTGAGGGCGACGGTGTCGCCGTAGCGCCGGGTCAGTCCGATCGCCCTGGCGATGACCTCCCGACCGTCGTCGGGTGTCTCGGGCCGGGTCTGCACGGCCGTCTGGTTGCTGGTCACTGCTGCTCCTTGTGAAGGGGGTGTGCCTTGCCCTGCGGAATGTCGGGGATCGCGGGGCCCGGGAAGAGGTTGGACAGCCGCGCGTACGTCTGGATCTCCTCGGTCACGTGCAGCGCGAGTCTGTTGTGCAGCATGTGGACGTGGGAGGAGACGACCTGTCCCGCGTGCAGTTCGGTGTGCTCCCGCACGTCGGCGGCCAGTTCGCGCAGCGCGTCCCGCCAGGGGCCGAGCGGGCCCGGGTCCTCGGGCAGCGCCGTCGCCGGTACGGTCGCCAGGCTCAGCCGGTCCAACTGCTGGTCGGAGTACCCGAGTCCGGCCGCCCAGGCGCGCCAGGAGTGCAGACCCAGGGCGTAGAAGACGGCCTCGTCGTCCTCGCCGAGAGCCTGCCCGGCCGCCCTGGTGGCGCGCAGCGCCAGCATCGCCCGGGCGCCGGAGGAGGGTTCGCGCCGCAGGAAGGCCAGGCACAACTGGCTGGAGAGCTGGAAGAGCCGCTCGGTGGCGGGCATCAGCTCCCGTCCTCCGTAGCGCTCGTACTCCGGGTGGTAGGCGAAGCGGTGCGCCCCGGGCGGGAGCAGGCCGCTCACCTCGTCATGGGTGGGACGGTCGCCGACGGCGGCCAGCCGGGCGGCGGCCGACTCGTACTCCTCCGGGCGCAGCCGCTCCTCTTCCCCGCGCGGCTCGCCGGCGGTGGCCAGGGCCTCGGTGAGCACCTTCTCGACCCGGTCCGCCTCGTCCTCCGCCAGATCGCGGAGTCGGAGGCGCACATGCGGTCCGCCGTGCCAGTACCGGATGAAGAACCACGGTCTGCCGGGCACCGAGGCGACCGCGGGGGCGACCACCTCGGTCACCACGCGGTCGCGGGCGCTCCGTTCGTCGGTGTCCAGGTGCAGGTGCCAGGCGTGCCAGTGGGCGTCCGGCTCCTTGTTCACCGGCCCGGCGAAGGCGGTGCCCGGCACGGTCTCCTCGTCGGCGGTCGGCCGTGACGTGTGCTCCATCGCTCTCTCCCTCACAGCCTCAGGTCGTACATCGGCCCGCTGAACCGCGGGGTTCCGGTGATGACGGCGCAGAGCACCATCTCGTCGGTGTCCAGACCGAGCAGCCGCTGCGCCGGAACCTCCTGGAACGCCCGTGCCGGCCGGGCGTACAGGCCGCTCGCCGCGGCGGCCAGCCCGACGCCCTGGGCGGCCCAACCGGCCGCGTACTGGGCGGCGGTGAAGGCTCCGGGGCCGAAGCGTTCCACCAGGGCCCTCGGGTGTGCCGAGAGGAACCACACCGCGGTCGCGTGCCGGATGTCACCCCCGTTGTAGGGGTCGACCCGGTAGGCGTAGTGGCCCTCCAGCTCCTCGGGAGCGCCGGAGCGGGCCTCCAGCAGCGAGGGTTCGCCGTCGTGCAGGCGGTACACCCCGTCGGCGTGGCCCTCGACGTCCTGGAGGACGCCGGTGATCCGCACCTCGTCCCACACCGCGGCGAGCGTGTCGCCCGGCGGCGGTACGGTCAGCCAGCGCGCGGCTGCCTCCAGCACCTCCGGGGAGACCGTGCGGCGGCGTCCGCTCATGCCGTACAGCCCGCGCGGCATCCGGCCCGCGCTGCGGCGCCACAGCACCTCGGCCCAGGAGGTCGCGGTCTGCGGGAGGTGCTCCGGCACCGCCGGGCCCAGGGGCTCCGAGAGGCCGAAGTCCTGGGCCCTGTTGAGGGTGACCGTCTCCGCCAGCACGGGATCGGAGACCCGTTCCGGAGGCAGCGGGTCCGGCACTGCGGAGGCGGCGGCACCGGGCGACGAGCCGTCGCCGGTCAGCTCCACCGCCAGCGGCAGCGTCCACTCCTCGTGCGGGGACAGGCCCAGCGCGTCCAGGTCGCGGCGGGCGCCCGGCCCGGGCAGGCGCAGCCGTCCGGAGAGGCCGAACAGCTCCATGCCGAGGCACAACTGGCGCAGGTTGATGCCGAGTTCGAGGTTGACCAGAGTGCCGCGGAACCACCGGTAGGAGTCCGGGAGGCGGGTGTACCGGCCCGCGAGGAGCACCTCCCGGCCCCCGGCCGCCGTACCGTCTCCGTCCAGCCCGGTCAGTGCGTGCCGGTACGGGTCGAGGACCTGTGCGCGCCCACCGTCCCGCACGAACACCTGCACCGGGAACTTCGCCCGGACCGACGGGTAGCCGCGGTGGTCGTTGAACGGGTTCTCCGGCTCCTTGCGCTGGATTCCGAAACCGGTGACCAGCGCGTGTCCGAGCGCGGTCGAGGCGTCCGGAGCGGTCGCCGGCCGGACGGCCGGATGCGCGGCGTGCTCCAGCAGCTCCGAGGTGCCCGGCGGCAGCGGCACCGAGGTCCCGCCGCGCGCCGACTCCGGCAGCGCGGGCGCGACCTCGGTGTCCGGCCGCGGTACGGCGAGGTGGTCGCGCTGTGCGGCCGGCGGCCAGTCGGCCCCGGTCGCGTGGGCGAACCAGCGCACGTCGCGGGACATGATGTCGACGTCCGCCGGTACCGGCGGTTCGGCCGGCGGGCCGCCGTGCTCGGTCGCTTGGGTCATACGGGCTCCGTCAGGGGAAAGGGTGCGGGTCGTACGGCACCGGCCGGTGCTCGCTGGGGGTGCCGGCCAGGGCCGCCGTCAGGCGCGGCAGGCCCGTCAGCCGCTGCTGGGCGTGGCCGAAGCACATCGGGACGATGCCGGGCACCGTGGCCTTGGCAGCGGCCAGACCGAGGTCGGTGTGGTCCCGGGTCGACTGGTCGACCAGCACGATCCGGTC
Source organism: Streptomyces tardus (assembly GCF_018101125.2). Classification (GTDB taxonomy): domain Bacteria; phylum Actinomycetota; class Actinomycetes; order Streptomycetales; family Streptomycetaceae; genus Streptomyces; species Streptomyces tardus. The sequence continues at coordinate 3,401,997 of NZ_JAELVF020000001.1, forward strand.
CAGCCCCGCCTGCGCGTACAGGCCGCGGACGAAGTCCAGCGCGCCGCGCACTTCGCCCCGTGCGGCCCGTACGGCACGTCCCGGCCAGTCGGGGAACGCCTCGTCCAGCGCGACGCGCGGTCCGCCGAGGACGGCCGTCGCCCGCTCGCGCGCCTCCGGCAGGGCGTAGAGCCGGATGTGGTGGTCGAGTTCGTCGACCAGCCAGGGGTCCTCCAGCATCCGCTCGGCCTCCGCGCGATCCCAGCCCAGGGGGTCGGTGACGATCTGGCCCAGCTCCCACAGCGCGCCGCGCAGCGCGGAGCGGGGGTCGAGCCCCGACCCGGCCGCGGTGAAGGTGGCGGGGAAGACCTCCCGGCCGTTGACCGCGAGCGCCCAGACCACGGGCACGTCGATGTCCTGGGTGGCCCGGAGCAGGTGTACGCGGAAACCGCGGGACTCGATGAGTTCGAGCAGGCGCCGGGAGACCCGGTCGTCGATCGAGGCGTGCACGATCTCCGGCAGCGGGGCGGCCCGGTGGAAGCTCAGCAGGAAGGCGTCGCGCTCGGCCAGCTCCAGCAGCGAGTGCAGCGCCGCCTCCTCCAGGCTCGAACCGAGCGCGCAGCCGCTGGAGGACTCCTGGTAGAGGTGCTGCCTCGGGGCGGCTCCGTGCCGGCGGGCGCCGCGGTGGTCGCCGCGGTAGCGGTAGTCGTACTGGTAGAAGCCGATCTCCGCGGGGATCAGGGCGGGTTGGCGGGTGTCCAGGTCGTGGCCCCAGACCCAGTCCATCCGGGTCGTCTCCGTCACTTGCGCGATCCGGGCGGCGGGGTGTGCCGCCTGCTCCTGCGTGTACTCGCCGAACGCGGCGGGCGCCACCGTCTCGACGCCGGCCGCGACCAGCTCGGCGTGGGTCAGATCCGCGACCACCGGCGCCTGGTACGGGAAGCCGGACATCCGCTCGTACGCCTCCAGGATCGCGATCGGATCGGCGGCGGCGAACGAGGACTCCCTGGCGTACCCCATGGCGATGGCGTCGGGCAGTACGGCCATGCTCATCGCGAACGGGGCCAGGTGCTCCCGCTGAGCGGCGAGGACCGGACCGAAACGCGGGTCCACCACCCGGCGGCGCAGCGCGTCGCGGCGCAGCAGCCGGGAACCCTCGGCCGCCCGGCCGGGGTTGTCGCCGGTGGGACGCTCGTGCAGGACCAGCGGGGGCGGCGGTGCGTGCGGCGGCCGGTCCGGGACCTTCGGAGCGCACAGCGGGCAGTCGAAGTGCCGCACGACGCGGTGGCGTCGGACGCCGCGGTCACCGATGGCGTACAACTCGCCGGGCAGCAGCGGGCGTTCGGCCAGCTGCGCCACGGCAGCCCGCACCAGCTCGGGCAGGAACGGCCGCCGCGGCGCCACGCGCGCGGTGGCCGCGCCGAGGTCGCCCATGAGCGGGTGCTGCACGGCGACGCGGGTGCGCACCTCGGCGCAGCCCGCGCAGCCGGAATCCGTGCCGGGCACCCGCAGCGGGCCCACCAGCACCTCGTCCTCGTGGATCCGGATCGACAGGTGCTCCCGGTCGCCCGCGGCGAGCAACTGCTCGCGCTCACGGTCCAGTTGCCACCCCACGGTGACGGACACCGAGCCGCCGGCCGGCACGCGCAGCGGTTCGAGGGCCCAGCGCCACTCCTCGGGCAGTGCCTCGTGCGGGACGGGGAGCGCGTCCGGTGCCACGGTCATCGTGCGGTCTCCGCGGTGACCTCTCCGGACCACAGCGCGGCCGTGCCGAGCACTGCGTCGGGGGCGTGCACCACACCTTCGTAGCGCAGGCCGCGCCCGTCGGCGAGCGCGACGACCTGGTCGCGCAGCGCGGCCCGTGCGGCGTCGTCGAGGAAGAGCAGGGCGTCGGTGTGCACACCACCGGGCACCCGTGCGCCGCCGCCGTGCGCGCGCGTCTGGGCGTCCGCCAGGACGGCGCCGAGCGCGCCCTGTGCGGCGGCGGGGCCGTCCGGGCCCCAGCTCAGTCCGGTGTACGACTCCGAGCCGGCCTCCGCGGTCACGCGGGCCAGCCGCCAGTCGAGCCCCGGATGACGCAGCAGCGTGACGGTGTGCGTCTTCAGGCCCTCGTCGGCCAGCGCCCGTGCGAACCGCAGCGCCTCGGGGGAGAGTTCGTCCTCGACGCCGTGCGAGGCGTACGACCTGGCGTCCTCCGCGAGCAGCCGCAGCGCGCCGTCGAGCAGCCACTGCTCCTCGGTCAGGCCCGCCGCCGCGACGCTCTTGTCGCTCTCGTCGGGGGCAGTGGCGCGCAGAGCGGCGAGCGCGCCCGCGACGGTCGCGGTGCGCTGTTCGCCCGCCCAGTTCACGAGCGAGCCGAAGCCGGCCGAGCGGTCGGCCGTCTCCCGCAGCGCCAGGGGCAGTTGCGGCAGGTCGAGTCCGGGCGCCCGGGTGAAGGGGCCGGTCCAGCGGGCGGTGAGGGCCACGACCGTCTCCAGCGCCTGCTCGGGCGTGGGCGCCGCGTCCGGGGCGGGGTTCTCGGCGACGGCCGCGGCGGACGGGACGGGTGCGGCGCTCGCAGTGGGTGCGGCGTTCGCGGCGGGTGTGGCGGTCAGCGCGCGGCGCACGGGCGCGTCGCCCGGGCGGGCGGGAGCGACGGCGATCGGCTCGGTGGCCAGATCGTCGCCGTACACCACATGTGCCCGGCCCGGCTCCGCGATGCCGGCCAGGGTCTCGTACAGCAGCTGTCCGGCGAGCGCCCCGGCCAGTGCGCGCGCGGTCGGGGCAGGCGGCGAACCGAGATCCTCGTCAGCGGCCCAGCGGGCGGCGCGAGTGACCAGGGCGGCCGACTGCGCGGCCTGTGCCGCACCGCGCACCGCGGGTCCGGCCAGCAGCACCCGCTCGTGCCACCACACCGGAACCACCGGAACACCGGCGGGCAGCCGGGCGGCCAACCCCGCGAGCGCATCGGCGCCGGTGTCGGCGCCGGTGTCGGGAGCGGGATCGCTGGAGGTGCGGTCGCCGGTGGAGTCGAGGGCGTACAGGACGGCGTCCAGTCCGTCGGGCAGCTCTTCGGGCAGACCGGCCGCGGTGGTCGCGACCACCCGAAGTCCCAGCCGTTCGGCGGTCGTTGCGACGGTGCCGGGGTCCTCGGTCGCGAGCGTCAGCTCGGTCAGCCCGGCCCGGTGGAGCCCCCGAGCGGCGGGCAGCACCGTCTCGGCGGGGCCGCACAGCAGCACCGCGGCAGCGCGCAGCCGCTCGAAGAGCGCGTAGGGGTCGTTCGTGGCGGCTTCCAGATGCGTCAGCGCCTCCGGGAAGCGCGCCCGTACGTCCTCCGGGGGCTCGGGCGCGGTGAGCGCCTCCAGATCGAGCATCAGCTCGTGTCTGCGCAGGTCGGACACGAGCTTGCGGACCACCGGGCGGGACCGCTCGCTGCGCAGCGCGGCGACCAGCGCGTCCTCGGTCGTCCCCGCCTCGAGGAGGGGCACGCAGACATCGGCGACCTGGTAGAGCAGCGCGGGGCCCTTGAGGACGAACTGCGCGCCCGGGCCGCTGAAGTACACCCCGTCCGGTACCGGCGCGTAGTGCAGGTAGGGACGGGCCTTCAGGGAGTTGGCCGTCGCCGTCGTCGGAGTCGTCGCGGTCATCGGGTCTTTCCTCCGTACTGGAACGTGCCGCCCGGAGCGCAGCCGATCTCCGCGATCCACTCCATGGCGTGCGGTCCGTCGGACACCCGGGGGAGGGCCTCCTCGAGGTAGCCCTCGCCCCGCCGCTGCACCATCTGCGGCAGCACCCGCACGCTCAGCGCGCTCGCCAGGTCGACGTACTGCGGCTTGTCCCGTCGGGTCTCGCCCCGCTCGCCGCCGTCCCCGGCGTTCGCCGCGGGCGGGTAGCCGTCGGCCGTCGACTTCAGGAGCACCTCTTCGGGCACGCCGTGCAGTTGGCGCCAGCGGGTCAGGGCCATCAGCCGGTCGTGCTCGGCAGGGCCGGCGGCCAGGGCGCGCTCCAGCTCCTCGCCGCCGTACCACCGGCGTCGGGAGAGCATCGCCGAACCGACGGAGAACCGCGGGCAGGACAGGGTGCCGCCGTCCCCGGCGCGTGTGGAGTGCCAGTTGCCGACCAGGCTCTCGCGCAGCTCGCCGCCGGCGGTCAGCCAGTTGGCCAGGCGCAGCGGATGGGGGTACATCTCCGGGTGGCCGGTCCCCAGGGTGAGGACGCGCAGCGGACGGCCCTCGGCGTCCCGGATCCCGAGGGTGTCCGTGTCCGGGTCGTGGGCGAGGCGCAGGGAGTACCAGTCGTCCGGCCGGAGCCCCTCGTCCAGTACCTGGGGGTGGGCGTTGACGTTGAGCCGGTGCAGTCCCAGATCCTCGACGAGCCGGGAGCCGTCCGCGCCGAACCACGAATCCAGCCGGTCCGCGAGGTGGGGCAGCGCCCGGCCGCCCAGCTCGCGGTCGGCGGCCAGGAAGCGCCCGTTGAGCATGCCGTGGCCCGCGTAGGCGTTGTTGAACAGCAGCTGTCCCTGCCAGGGCTGGACGAGGACGCCGTACAGCAGGGGGTCCCGGCGGAAGCGGTCGGGCAGCAGGGCCACCGCCTCCGCGGCCCGGGCGCTGGTCCACACCACGTCGACGCCGTCCTCGGCCGCCCTGGTGAGATCGGTGCCGAGTGCGTCCGCCACCTTCTCGCGCAGTTCGTACAGGCGGTCCAGTGAGCCGTCGGCCGGGCCCAGTCCACCGGCGGTGGTGGGGTCCTCGATGCTCAGGCCGCGCCGGTACATCTCGTTGACCAGGTATTCGGCGTGGTCCACCAGCGAGACCTCGGCACCTGCGCCGAACCGGTCCACGAACGCCGCGACGACCAGCGCCCGTACGTCGTGCATCAGGTCGAAGACGGACATCAGCGACACGCCCGCCGCCAGATCGTCCAGTTGGCGGCGCCATTCCGCGGTGCCCACCCGTACCGACTCCAGGACGGTGTCGTCCTCGACCACGATCTGGGCGGGCCGCTCGGCGACCCGACTCATGCCGGACAGGGACGCCTTGAGCCCTCGCAGGGCGGCGGGCCACTCGCCGGGCGGTGCGTCGGCCAGCTCCACCAGCCCGGTGCGGACCTGCGCCTGGAGGGCCGCGGCCTCCTCGGACTCGGTGCCCGGTGCCGCGAGCAGGTCGCCGACGTCGGCGTCGCCGGCCTCCGGCAGCGCCCGGGTGCAGAGGATGCCCTGCTGCGCCGCGCCGAGCACGGCCTTCAGACCCTGCTCGGGGGAGCAGCCGGTGCGCTCGACGACGTACGCCGCGACGTCGGCGATGCGCCGCGGTCCCATCGCGGTGGCGTCCAGCAGCAGCCGGACCAGCGGTGCCACCTTGGCGGCCAACCGCCGTACGCCGCCCGCGCCGTCGGGCCGCAGGAAGTACAACTGCCCGCCGTCCTCGGAGAGCTGGGAGGTGGGCGGCAGCTGGACGAGGGTGTCCGGGCCCGTCCGGCCCGCGCCCGTGTGGAGTCCGCCCAGTACGTGGTCGAGCATCACCCGGTCCAGACCGAGGCGGGGCACCGGCCGGCCGAACTCCGGCGCGTCCAGCGGCGGTCCGTCCGGCTCCGGGACGGCGAAGCCGACCGCGGTGAACCGGGCCATCGGGCTGGTGCGGACCATCGCCCTGGTGACGTACTGGACCAGTCCCCGCTCGGACTTGCGCAGTCGCGCGGTCAACGGCCTGGCGCCCGTGACCGCCTCGACGTACCGCTCGGAGCCCTCGGCCGCGTCGGGCGCGACCAGGGCCATGGAGCGTCGCAGATCGGCGTCGCCGAGCAGCGCGGCCAGCGTCCCGCGCTCCGCGGCGAGGGCTTCGGGGTGCAGCGCGGCGATCCGCTCACGGGCCTCGCTCCGCCGGGCACGGGTCTCCTGCCAGCGGGCCACGTCGGGGTGGTCGACGAGCAGCTCGGGCCGGGGAGAGGTGTCGTTGTGGATGGCCCGCCGGAGCGCGATCAGCCGACCGCGGGCGTCGCGGTCGGTGGCGTCGCCGATCAACCCGTAGAGCGCGTCCGAGCACCGGGCCGCGAGGTCCCGGACCTCGTCCTCCAGCCGCCCGAGGGCACCGAGTTGCGCCCCGAGGGCGGGGTCGGCCAGGCGGACGCGGCGCAGCGGGTTGATTCTCAGCATCCACAGCGGCTCCCCCTCGGGGGACGGCGCGGCGGTGTCGTGCGTCGCGGTGGGTCCAGCGGCTGTCGCGGTGGGCTCCAGCGGGGTGGTCTCGTCGGTCATGCGGGGCTCACCGGGGTCTCTCCCGCGGCACGGCCCATCCGGTCCTGCCAGGAGATGCCCAGCACCTCGTCGACGAGCTCGGCGAGGGCGTAGCAGAAGTAGTAGCGGTGCATCGGTGGGACACCGAGCAGCGGAAGCTGCTGGTAGAAGAGGTTGACCAGCAGCCGGTAGGAGGCGAACCACTCGTTCGGGCCGTCGTTCACTCCGGACGCCGCGACGGCGCTGTGGAAGGCGCTGGGCCGGTGGGCCGCGCGGCCGTCGCCGCCGGGCGGGCCCATCGTCTCGGAGTCGAAGCCGCCGCCGAGCCCGTCCACCTGGGCCTGGGTCAGCTGACCCTGCGCCACGGCGTGGTCGAATCCGCCCATGCAGTAGGCGAAGCCCCGGCCCCAGCGTGCGGTCAGCGGGTCCCCGGCGCCGGCGAGGGCCTGCTCGACCACGGGTCGCAGCCTCGGTGCGTCGGTCTTCAGCCGCCGGTCGAAGGCCGGGCGCGGGTCCGTTCTGGGCGAGGCCCAGGCCAGGAACGCCTCGGCGTGCGAGCGCATGGAGAACACGCCCTGGGCCGCACCCGCGCGATGGGCCGATGCCAGCGCGGCGAACGCCTCCGTGACGTGGACGGCCGCGCCGGCCGGGTCCCGGGTCAGGGCGTCCAGCGTGGAGAGCAGCGGAGGGGTCATCTGGTCGAGGGCCATGTCCCGCAGCCCCTGGAGGGGTTGCGGCCAGGTCTCGACGTCGCCGCTCCCGAGGAGTTCGACGGTTCCGTGCGCGCGCATCGGGAGATAGGGCGGAGAAACTCCTTCGAGCCTTCCTATTTCCCGGGCCTGCGCCAGATAGGTCTCCTCGTTGATTTCGTCGTCCGTCGAAACGGTTCCGAAATCAATGCGGCCGGCAATATCCGACCAGAGCGGAGCGGGCAGTCCGGGAGCCGGATGGGACACGATGTCGACGTGCGGCCCGTGGAGCCAGCCCCGTCGCAGATACACAAGCCCCGCGCGTTCCTCGCTCAGCGGGCGGACCAGCGGTACGACCGTTTTCACCAGCCATCGTGGCGTGATCGGCGCCCGGGAGTAGAGGCGCAGTCCCAGCGCTTCGGTCGCGTCGGTCTGAGCGCGGCTCACCGCAGCATCCATCGTCACACTACGAACCTGTTCGTTGGTCAAGGAAACAAAGAAAGCGACTGCCCGAAGAGAATGGAGGTCGACTGTCTTACCGAATTCCGACAAAGGCAGCGAACTACCCGTTCAGCATGCACGCACACCCCGGAAGTCACAATGAGTGGTCAGCACTCGCTGACATCTGTCACGTACTGCCCTTCTGTGCGGTCCCGACAATCGGTTGGTTGGGGGTTTTGGGTGAAATCAGTCCTGGTCGGGGGCGCGTCCGGTCTGCTTTGATGGTCCGGATGATGAGCACACCTCCTCGGTCGGAACCCCAGCGCGGAACCCGCGGCTCCGGGATGATCCTCACGTTCTTCGGCGTCGCCTGGTGGTTCGTCGGCACCGTCACCCTCGAAGGCGCGACCCGCGTCGCCGTCCTCGCGGTCGGGCTGGCCCTCGCGGCGGCCCTGCTCGTCGTCGCGATGCGGCGCCTGGGCACGGCCGGTGAGAAGGAGGCGTACGAGCGTGCGTACCGAACCCTGGTGTGGAGCAACGTGGCCCAGGGGTTCGGCATCATGGCGGTCATCGTCCTCGGCAACGTCACCGGGCAGCAGGGCTGGATTCCGGCCCTCATCGCGATCGTGGTCGGTGTGCACTTCTTCCCGCTGTCCCGGGCCTTCGGTCACCCGGAGTACCGGGGGACGGCTGTCGGGCTCATCGCCGTCGGAGCGATCGGTTGCGTCGCCGCGATCGCCGGCCTCTCGGTCCCCGCGGTCCTGACCCTGGTGGGCCTGTTGGCCGCCTGTGCTCTGTGGACGACGACGATCCGGCACCTGCGCGTCGACGCCGCTGCCAGATCCGAGCTGCGGCAGCAAGGTGCCGAGGCAGCTTCCTGATATGTGTCACGGACTCCGCGCTTGGATCTTTCGGTGCCGGAGAAGTGGGCTAGCTTGGCGGATCTACTGTCGGTGACCCTCTCAGCAGGGGTTTTCGACGTACGAGACAGGCAATCCGGGAGAGACCATGAGCGAGCCACTGCCACCGGCCGCCGGACATGGTGTGCACCCGCAGCCGTCCGGCAGCGGCGTGGAGATCTTCGAGCGGCACTACGCCGGTGAGCCGGGAGCGGGTTGGGAGATCAACCGGCCCCAGTCCACGCTCGTACGGCTCGTCGAGGGGGGCGCCCTGCGCGGGCGCGTGCTCGACGTCGGTTGCGGAAGCGGCGACAACGCCCTGCTGGCCGCCGCGCACGGGCTGGAGACCACCGGCGTCGACGCCGCCCCCAGCGCGATCACCCTCGCCAGGGGCAAGGCTCGTGAACGCGGCCTCGACGCCCGTTTCCTGGAGTGGGACGCGCTCCGACTGGACACCCTGGACGAGCAGTTCGACACCCTCGTCGATGTCGGCCTCTTCCACTGCTTCCCTCCGCAGGACCGCCCTCTGCTCGCCCGCAGCATGGCCTCCGTCGCGGCACCCGGCGGGCGTTGCTACCTGATGTGCTTCAGCGACCGGCAGCCGGGCACCTGGGGCCCGCAGCGCGTTCCCGAGCAGGCCCTGCGGGAAGCCTTCACCGGTGCCGGTTGGCGTGTGGACACGCTGGAGCCGGCCGAACTGGACGTGGCGTTCGACCCTGGCGTCGCCCAGGCATGGTTCGCGGTCATGACCCGTGTCTGAGCGAGCCGGAGAGAGACCACCATGCGCGTCCTGATCTGCGTCTGGCCGGCGGCAGCCCATCTCTATCCCGGTGTGCCGCTGGCCTGGGCCCTGCGTGCCGCGGGCCACGAGGTGCGCGTCGCCTCACACCCCTCGCTGGCGGGCGCCGTCAACGGCGCGGGACTCACGGCCGTCCCGCTCGGGGACGAGCGAACGCTGCCGGAGCCGCTGGGAGCGGGCCGCGCGGTCTCCCCGGACGTCGCCGCCGACCTCGAACAGATCACCAAGACCCTGGACCTGAGCGGCCACGAGCGCTACCTCTGGTCCTACCACCGCGACTACATGCTCCCCGCGCTGCGGGACTTCCAGCCGCCGACGGCACGTGCGGACGAACCGCAGCCCGCCCTCGACGCACTCGTCGGCATCTGCCGCTCCTGGCGGCCCGACCTGGTCCTGTGGGATCCGACGATGCCGGCCGCAGGAGTCGCGGCCCAGGTCTCCGGCGCCGCCCACGCCCGTTTCGTGTGGGGGCCCGACCTGTTCGGCTGGGCGCACGAGCAGTACGCCCGGGGCACGGAGCAAGCCGGTGGGGCACTCACCGCCCAGGAGCCGCTGACCGCCTCCGTCACACCCATGGCCGCACGCTACGGACTCGCCGTGACGGACGAACTGCTGCTCGGCCAGTGGACGGTGAACCCCGTCCTGGAGGCGATGCGGCTGCCGACGCGTGCGCGCACCGTGTCCGTGCGGTGGGTTCCGTACACCGGGAGCAGCACGCTGCCCGAATGGCTGTACGGACCATCGGCCGGGCCACGGGTCGCCATCACGCTCGGCTCCTCCGTCCGCGCCTGGTCGCAGGAGAGCGGCCTTCTGGTCAACCGGGTCCTGGAGATGGTCGACGGTCTGGATGTCGAGGCGGTCGCCACCCTGGACGCGACCCAGCTCGCGGTGGCCGACCGGATCCCCGACAACGTACGGGTCATCGACTACGTCCCGCTGTCCGAGCTGCTGCCGACCTGCTCGGCAGTGATCCACCACGGCGGACACGGCACCTTCGGCGCAGCACTCGCCGCGCGGATCCCGCAGTTCGTCGTGATGGATCCGCGCTACCCCATGGAAGCACCGCTGACCAGCCGGTTCCTCGTCAGCAGCGGGGCCGGCACCGGCGTGCGCGCCGATCGCCACTCGGGCGCCGAACTCCGCGCGGGACTGGCACGGCTCATCGGCGAACCCTCGTTCGCCGACGCCGCGTCCGGCTTGTACACGGATCTGCTGTCGGCGCCCGGGCCGAGCGAGACCGTCCCCGTCCTGGAGCGCCTCACCCACCACCACCGGGCCCGGGTCTGAACCCGCCCGCCACCCACTGTGGTCCCCAACCGTGAGGAAGCCCGCGTGATCAACGTCTTCCAGCCGAGCCTCGGTGAGGCAGAGCTTGCGGCGCTGTCCGAGGTGTTCGCCTCGAACTGGCTCGGCCACGGCCCGAGAACCCGCGCGTTCGAGGCACAGTTCGCCGACCACATCGGCGCCGAAGCGGACAGCCTGCTGTTCCTCAACTCCGGTACGGCGGGCCTCTTCCTCGCCACCGAGCTGCTGGAGCTCGGCCCCGGCGACGAGGTGGTGCTGCCGTCGGTCTTCTTCGTGGCCGCCGCCAACGCCATCGCCGCCACCGGCGCCCGGCCCGTCTTCTGCGACGTCGAACCGCACGGCCTCAACCCGACCGCGGAACACATCGAGCGCGCGTTGACACCGCGCACCAAGGCCGTGATGGTGCTGCACTACGGCGGCGACCCGGGCGACATCGCCCGTATCGCAGCACTGTGCACGGAGCGCGGCGTCACCCTGGTCGAGGACGCCGCCTGCGCCGTCGCCTCCACTGCGGACGGCAGGGCGTGCGGCACCTTCGGCGACATCGCCGTCTGGAGCTTCGACGCCATGAAGGTCCTGGTGACCGGCGACGGCGGCATGCTGTACGTCCGCGACCCGGACCTCGCCCGGCGCGCCCGGGTCCTCGCCTACCACGGGCTGGAGCGCTCCAGCGGTTTCGCCGGCGCACGGGTGTCCGCGCGCTGGTGGGAACTGGACGTGCAGGGATTCGGCCGCAGGGTCATCGGCAACGATCTGACGGCGGCTCTCGGCACCGTCCAGCTCGGCCGGCTGCCCGAGTCGATCGACCGGCGGCGGGCAGTCGCCGAAACCTACGACGAACTGCTCGCCGGCGCCGAGGGAATCCGGGTGCCGCCGCCGCTCGCCGCGGGCCACACCACCTCGTACTACTTCTACTGGGTCCAGATGGATCCGCTGATTCGCGACCGGGTCGCCGCGTCACTGCTGGAGCAGGACGTCTACACGACGTTCCGCTACCCGCCGCTGCACCGCGTGCCGATCTACGAGGCCGGGGACACCGAACTGCCCGGTACCGACGAGGCGGCCGACAGCACCCTGCTGCTCCCCATCCACCAGGCCCTGGGCGATGCGGAGACGCGGAAGGTGGCGGAAGCGCTGCGAGCGGCCGTCGCCGAGCACCGGGAGTCGGCCGGGATCTGAGGCGGGCACCAGCAAGTCACGACAGGGGGTACGGACAGTGCAGATCGAAGAGACGGCCGTACCGGGCGCGTATGTGGTCACGCCGGCACAACTGCCGGACGCGCGCGGCACGTTCTACGAGGTGCTGCGCACCGACCTGCTGGAGCAGGTGCTCGGCCACCCCTTCACGCCCCGGCAGATCAACCACTCCGTGTCCCGACGCGGCACGCTGCGCGGGATCCACGGCGTCGCCGTCCCGCCCGGCCAGGCCAAGTACGTGACCTGTGTGCGCGGCGCGGTACGGGACGTGGTGGTGGACCTGCGCGTCGGCTCGCCGACCTTCGGCCGCCACCACGTCACCGAGCTCGACCCGGGCTCGGGCCGCGCGGTCTACGTCCCGGACGGGGTGGGGCACGGGTTCCTCGCACTCACCGACGACGCCTGCGTCTGCTACGCCCTGTCCGCCACGCATGTGCCGGGGACGCAGATCGACATCGACCCGCTCGACCCCGAACTCGCCATCCCCTGGGGCTGCGAGGGCGCCCCGCTGCTCTCCCCGAAGGACGCGAACGCCCCGGGCCTGGCAGCGGCACGAGCGGCCGGAATGCTCGCCACCTGGCAGGCCGTCGCGCCCGGGCACCTCACCGACCCGCCGCAGGGCCACGGCGTACGGGGTGAGGGCGCACGGGGCGAAGGCACGCGCCGACGGGGGGAGAGACCATGAAGGCGCTCGTACTCGCGGGAGGACTCGGCACGCGGCTGCGGCCGTTCACCGAGACCATGCCCAAGCAGCTCATGCCCATCGCCAACCAACCGGTCCTCGAACACGTGCTGACGAACATCCGCGCGCTCGGAGTGCGCGAGATCTGCGTCGTCGTCGGCGAGTGGGGGCCGGCCATCGAGGCCCGGCTGGGCGACGGCTCCCGATTCGGCGCCCGGATCACCTACCTCAGGCAGGAACAACCGCTGGGACTGGCGCACTGCGTGGCGCTCGCCCGTCCCTTCCTCGGCGATGACGACTTCGTGATGTACCTCGGCGACAACGTCGTGGAGAGCGGTGTCGCGGAGCTGGCCGAGGACTTCCGCAACCACCGCTCGGACGCCCACCTGGCGGTGGCCAGGGTCACCGACCCCCGCGCCTTCGGCGTGGCCGAACTGGACACCGAGGGGCGGGTCCTGCGGCTGGTGGAGAAGCCGAGCCGGCCGCGCAGCGATCTGGCCCTGATCGGCGTGTACTTCTTCGGACCGGCCATCCACCGGGCAGTCGCGGCCATCAGGCCCAGCGCACGCGGCGAGTTGGAGATCACCGACGCGGTGCAGAGGCTGGTCGAAGGCGGCGCCCGGGTCACCGCGGGGGAGTACGACGGCTACTGGAAGGACACCGGGAGCGTGGCCGACCTGCTCGACTGCAACAGGCGCCTGCTGGACGCGCTGGAGGGCGACGTGGGCATCGGCACCGACGGACGCAGCAGCCTGAACGGCCCGGTGCGGCTCGGCCCCGGCGCCACCGTGGTGCGCTCCGTCATCAACGGGCCGGTGGTCGTCGGCGCGGGCTCACTGATCGAGGACTGCCACATCGGCCCCGGCACCTCCATAGGCAGCGGCTGCGTGCTGCGGGGAGCCGAGCTGCGGAACTCGATCGTGCTGGACGGCGCACGGGTGACCGGGCGCTCCGGCGGCAGCGGATCGCTCATCTCCGACACCGCCGAGGTCCATCTGGACACCCCGCCGGACGCGCCGCCCGGCGCCCCCGGCGGTCAACCGAACGCACTCGCACGGGAGGTGGCGCCGTGAAGATCCTGGTCACGGGAGGAGCCGGGTTCGTCGGCTCGCACTATGTCCGCACCATGCTCGACGGGGGCTACGAAGGCTACGAGCAGGCCCGCGTCACCGTCCTGGACAAGCTGAGCTACGCCGGCAACGTCGACAACATCCCGGTGGGCCACCCGCGGCTGAACGTCGTGCGCGGCGACATCTGCGACGCGGCGCTGCTGCGCGAACTCGTGCCCGGTCACGACGCCGTGGTGCACTTCGCCGCCGAGTCGCACGTGGACCGCTCCCTGGACGCCCCCGCCGTCTTCACCCGGACGAACGTGGTGGGCACCCAGACCCTCCTGGACGCCTGCCTGGCCGCCGAGGTCCCGCGGATGGTGCACATCTCCACGGACGAGGTGTACGGCAGCATCGCCGAGGGCTCCTGGAACGAGGACTCGCCGCTGCTGCCCAACTCCCCGTACGCGGCGTCCAAGGCGGCTTCGGACGTGACCGTGCGCGCGTACTGGCGCACCTTCGGGCTCGACGTCTCGATCACCCGCTGCTCCAACACCTACGGCCCGTACCAGCACCCGGAGAAGCTGATCCCGCTCTTCACGACCAACCTGCTGGAGGGCGAGCCCGTGCCCGTCTACGGCACCGGCCAGAACGTGCGCGACTGGATCCACGTGGACGACCACGCGCGAGCCGTCCAGCACGTGCTCACCGGGGGCCGGGCGGGCGGCGTCTACCACATCGGCGGCAGCCACGAGCTGAGCAACCTCGACGTCACCGAGCGCCTCCTCGCGCTGTGCGGCGCGGACAGCTCCATGATCCGCCACGTCACCGACCGCAAGGGCCACGATCTGCGCTACTCCCTCGACGACTCCAGGACCCGCGCGGAGCTGGGCTTCGCGCCACGGGTCGGCTTCGACGAAGGACTCGCCGCCACCGTCGACTGGTACCGCGACAACACGGCATGGTGGAAACCGACGAAGGACCAGGTCAGACAGGGGAGAGAGTGGACGTGAACGAGGAACACCGGACGAGGGCCCTGGAGGAGACCAGGAGGCACCACCGGAGTCTGCGCGGGGACGGGAAGTTCGTTCCCGGCGAGACGGAGATCTGGCCCTCCGGCGCCGTTCTGGACGAGGACGACCGGGCCGCACTCGTCGAGGCCGCGTTGGACATGCGCATCGCGGCCGGCCCCTACTCCCGGCGCTTCGAGTCCTCCTTCGCGCGGTTCCTGAAGCGGCGCAAGGCGCATCTGACGAACTCCGGTTCGTCCGCCAACCTGCTGGCGCTGACCGCGTACACCTCGCACCAGCTCGAAGAGCGCCGACTGCTGCCCGGCGACGAGGTCATCACCGTCGCCGCCGGATTCCCCACCACGGTGAACCCGATTCTGCAGAACGGCCTGGTGCCGGTCTTCGTCGACATCGAGCTGGGCACATACAACACCACCGCCGACCGGGTCGCCGCCGCCATCGGCCCCAAGACCCGCGCCATCATGATCGCCCACGCGCTCGGCAACCCCTTCGAGGTGGAGGAGGTCGCCCAACTCGCCGCGGACCACGGCCTGGTCTTCGTGGAGGACAACTGCGACGCGGTCGGCACCACCTACCGGGGGCGGCTCACCGGCACCTTCGGGGACGTCAGCACCGTGAGCTTCTACCCCGCGCACCACCTGACCATGGGCGAGGGCGGCATCGTCACCACCTCGAATCTGCGGATCGCGCGGATCGTCGAGTCGCTCCGCGACTGGGGCCGGGACTGCTGGTGCGAGCCGGGCCGCAGCAACACCTGCCTCAAGCGCTTCGACCACCAACTGGGCACGCTCCCACCCGGGTACGACCACAAGTACATTTTCTCGCACGTCGGCTACAACCTGAAGTCCACCGATCTCCAGGCCGCCCTCGGACTGTCGCAGCTGAACAAGCTGGACGAGTTCATCGCGGCCCGCCGGCACAACTGGCAGCGGATGCGCGACGGGTTGGACGGAGTGCCGCACATCCTGCTGCCCGAGGCGACACCGGACAGCGAACCGAGCTGGTTCGGCTTCGTGATGACGGTGGCCGAGGACGCGCCGTTCACCTGTGGCGAACTGACCGCCTTCCTGGAGAGCCGCAGGATCGGCACCCGCCGCCTGTTCGCGGGCAACCTCACTCGCCAGCCCGCGTACCGCAACCAGCCGCACCGTGTCGTCGGCGAGCTGACCAACAGCGACGTCGTCACCGAACGCACCTTCTGGACCGGCGTCTACCCCGGCCTCACCGACGAGATGACCGACTACGTCATCGCCTCGGTGCGGGAGTTCGCGGGAGGCGCCCGGTGAGCCCCGGCCGCGTGCCGCGGCCTCGTGGGGCGGCCGGTCACGGCGCCGCGGTCGCCCGTTCCCTGGCCGCCGTCGACCCGGCGACCGGGGCCCGGAGCCCGATCGAGGAGGTCACGGCCTGGCTGGCGGAGCGCCGACGGGCCCGAGCGGCGCGGGTGCGCCGCATCCCGTTCGCGGAGTTGGACGGCTGGACGTTCCACAAGGAGACCGGCGACCTCGTCCACCGCAGCGGACGCTTCTTCACTGTCGAGGGGCTGCGCGTACCCGAGGCCGACGCACCCCGGACCGACGGAGCCGGTACCCGGTGGGAGCAGCCCATCATGGTCCAGCCGGACGTGGGCGTACTCGGCATGCTCGCCAGGGAGTTCGACGGCGTCCTGCACTTCCTCACCTACGCCAAGACCGAGCCCGGCAACCCGGGCCTGGTGCAGCTCTCTCCCACCGTGCAGGCGACGCGCAGCAACTACCAGCGTGTGCACGGGGGTTCGCCGGTACCGTTCCTCGACCACTTCGTCCTGCCCGGCCGCGGACGCCCGCTGGCCGACACGCTCCAGTCCGAGCACGGTGAATGGTTCCTCCACAAGTCGAACCGCAACGTCGTCGTGGAGACCGACGAGCACGTCGCCGAGGACCCGACCGCCGCACCGGACCACCGCTGGCTGACGCTCGGCCAGCTGGGAACGCTGCTGGGCCGGGACAACGTGGTCAACATGGACACCAGGACCGTACTGGCCTGCCTCCCCACCCCCGCCGAGGAACCCCGGGCCCTGCACACCGACGTCGAGGTGCAGTCCTGGCTGACCCGCGAGCGCGCCCGCTGCCGGGTGCGCGTCGAGTCCGTGCCGCTCGAGGGGATACGGGGCTGGGTGCGCGAGGCGGAGTGCATCCGCCACGTCGAGGACCGCGGCTTCCGCGTGATCGCCGCCGCCGTCGAGGCCGAGGGCCGCGAAGTGGGCGGATGGACGCAGCCGCTCTTCGAGCCGCGCGCCCGCAGCGTCAGCGCCTTTCTCGTCCGCCACTTCGACGGCACACCGCACCTGCTGGCGCAGGCCCGCCCGGAGGACGGACTGCTGCACACGGTCGAGGTCGCCCCGACGGTGCAGTACGCGCCGGACGGCCACGGGCAGCGCCCTCGGTACGCCGACCTCGTCGAGACCGCGGACAGCCGGGACGTGCTCTACACGGCCGTGCACTCCGAGGAGGGCGGCCGGTTCCTGAACGCCGAGAGCCGCTGCCGGTTCGTGTCGGTGGACGGGCTCACCGACCCGGCGCTCCTCGATCCACCACCCGAGTACACCTGGATCACACCGGGCCAACTCGGCGACCTCGTGCGTGCCGGACACCAGGTCGCCGTCCAGGCGCGCAGCCTGCTCGCCGTGCTCAACTCGGGGGCGGTGACGCTGTCATGAGCGAACCGGTACGGATCGCCGTCCTCGGAGCCGCCTCCGAGTTCGCCCGCCGCCGCATGCTGCCCGCGTTCGCCGCCTCCCACGAGGTCACGCTGGCGGCCGTGGCCAGCCGGGACCCGGGCAGAGCGGCGGAGACGGCCGCGGAGTACGGCTGCCGGGCATTCGGGTCCTACGCGGACCTGCTGGCGGACGACACCGTCGAGGCCGTCTATCTGCCGCTGCCCTGCGGGCTGCACGCGCGCTGGGCCAGGGACGCGCTCCTCGCGGGCAAACACGTGCTGGTGGAGAAGCCCGTCGCGATGTCGGGGCCGGAAGCGGCCGAGCTCTCCGCGCTCGCCCGCGAACGAGGACTGGCCCTGACGGAGAACGTGCTCTTCGTCCATCACTCCCAACACCGGGCGGCGCTGCGGTACGTCACCGAGGGCGCGATCGGGCGACTGCAGAGCTTCGAGGCGACGTACACGGTGCCCCGCAGGCCCGCGTTCGACATCCGCTACCAGCCCGCGCTGGGCGGCGGCGCGCTGTGGGACACCGGCGTCTACCCGGTCCGCGCGGCGCTGCACCTGGCAGCGCCTGGCCACTCGCTGCGGTTGGTGGGCGCCGTCGCACGCCGTGGGCCGGGCGACACGGTCGACACCTCGGGCTCGGCGCTCCTGGACGGCGGCAACGGCCTCGCCCTCCAACTCACCTACGGCCTCGACCACTCCTACCGGAGCAGCTACACGTACCAGGGCAGCGAGGGGCGCCTCACCGTCGACCGGGCGTACACCCCGCCCGCCGACCATCTGCCCGAAGTGCGGCTGGAACGCGGCGGGGAGGTGACCCGGATCCCCCTCGCCGCCGACGACCAGGTCGACAACGCCGTCACGGCCTTCGCCGAAGCCGTCCGCACCGCGGCGCATCCGGACCCCGAGATCCTGCGGCAGGCGGAACTGCTGCAGGAGATCAGCCGCGCCGGTTCCGGCTGAGCCGCTCCGTTCCCGGCCCCCGTGCACCCGCCGCAGCCGGCCCCGCACTCACCTCGGCCACCGCTGAGGACGGGCGCGGGGCCGGCTCGAGCACCCGGAGACCGTTCATGGGTTCTGCAACCCTGCACGTTGGTGCTGTTGGGGTCACGTGCTGGATCCCTCGAAGGTTTCGACCGTGCAGCGTGCTGCCCCGCTGCGCTTGATTCTGGCGTCGCTGGTGACAAGCGGAACGCCGAAGCGCTCGGCGAGGGCCACGTAATGCGCGTCGTAGACGGAGAGGTTGTTCGACAGCTCGCGTACGCGCCGCCACAGGACCAGCGTTGGGTGCAGGTCGAGAGCGAGGGCCTGGTAATCGGTGATCGCTTTCACCGCCTCCTTCTCTGTGATCTTCGGCTTGCCTCCTCGCCGTCCGCGGGCCAACCCGAAGGCGGCCGAGGTGATCTCGTAGTCCAGCAGGCCCGGCGCTGCGAGAGCATCGGCGCGACCCACCCGCTCACGGATCGCGGTTCCGGTCGTGCCGTGATCGAGGAGGAAGTGCACGAGGCTGGAGCAGTCAATGACGATCAACGTCGGTTCCGCCCGTCCTCGATGGTGTCGAGGATGTCGTTCGTGCTGAGCTCAGTACGGGCTTCCCGTTCGAGGCGTGTGGCCATCTCCGCGAGGGTGGGCTTACCGACCTCCCGGGCGAGCAGGTCCAGGGCGTACGCCTGGAGCGACTGGCCTGCCTGCGCGGCGCGGACCTTCAGGGCGTTGACTGTGTCGTCCGGGACGTCCCGGATTGTAATCGCGGGCATAACTGCAAGTTAGCAGCCATGCAGGCGATATGCAGCTCGCGGCTGCCCTGCATGCTGGCGCCGTCCCGATGTGGAGCACAGGTTTCGGCTGTTCCGGCAGACCTGAGCTGGGGCCTGGCCACCCGCCGGGCCGCATCGGAGGCCGCGCCTTGCCGAGGTCCCAGGCGCTGCCCGGGGTGGGCCTTGCCAGGAGCGGTGGCGGCAGCTCCGCCTCCGCCCGTCACTCACTTGGGGCTCGGCAGCGACGTTCTTCGGGGAACGGGACGATGCATGAGCGAGGAGTGACGTTCTGCATCCGAAAAAGCTGGCCCGGCGCGAGGTGGTGGCGGCTTGGGGCGCTCACGAGGCGCCGATGTTTGGCCATGGCCAAACGCAGAAAAAGCCCGTGACCTGTGTTTCCACAGGTCACGGGCCTCTCGGTGGAGGGTGAATGACGGGACTTGAACCCGCGACATCCTGGACCACAACCAGGTGCTCTACCGACTGAGCTACATCCACCACGACCGGCTGCGGAAAGTGCCTTTCCGTACCGGCCGATATGAAGTGTACAGGGTCTGCGCGGGTGCTCGCGCACCCCTTTACCCTCGCTTCCCGCAGGCCCCGCGGTGCGCCCGTACCAGCTGCCCGTACCCGCTGGGCCCGGACGCTCCGCGCGGCAGGATCAGGCGGGCTGCTCGGGTTTCGGCTCCGCCGGCAGCACGTGCCGGGCGGCGATCGCCTTGGCGGTCTCGGAGTCCGGGCCGGGGTGCGGGACGAAGACCGCTTCCCGGTAGTAGCGCAGCTCCGCGATCGACTCCCGGATGTCGGCGAGCGCGCGGTGATTGCCGCTCTTCTCCGGGCTGTTGAAGTACGCGCGGGGGTACCAGCGGCGGGACAGCTCCTTGACCGAGGAGACGTCCACGATCCGGTAGTGCAGATGGCTCTCCAGGGTGCGCATGTCCCGCGCCAGGAAGCCCCGGTCGGTGCCGACGGAGTTGCCGCACAGCGGCGCCTTCCCCGCGTCCGGCACATGGTCCTTCACGTAGGCGAGCACCTGCTCCTCCGCCTCCGCAAGGGACGTGCCGCCCTCCAGCTCCTCCAGCAGCCCGGAACTGGTGTGCATGGCGCGCACCACCTCGGGCATCTGCGCCAGCGCCTCGGCCGGCGGTCGGATGACGATGTCCACCCCCTCGCCGAGGATGTTGAGCTCCGAGTCGGTCACCAGCGCGGCCACCTCGATGAGCGCGTCGTCGGACAGCGAGAGACCGGTCATCTCGCAGTCGATCCACACCATGCGATCGTTCATGCCGATCACCCTACGTGGCACTTCGCCGAGGGTCTGCCCTCCCGGAGCACCGGAACGAATCGGCCTCGCCGAGCGGGAGCCGGCCACCGGGAAACCGGCCGCGGATCGTCACCGCCCTGCCGCCGTGCGACGGGGCCCGTACTGCCCGCGGTACGCGAACGCCCTTGGCGTGCGGGGCGGTTGGCGCAGGCCGAGGTGGCCCGCACCGAACCCCCAAGCCCGTGTCGGACGGCGCGCCCGGCTGCACCGGGCGGACCGCCGGATGGCAGTGCAGTGGCCCGGCAGAGCGACAGCCGAGGCGGCGGGCCGTTCAACAGCCCGACCCGGCAGCGCAACCCGGCAGTCCGAACCAACCGGCCGCAGCCCGGCGGCTGTCCAGTCGGCCCGGCCCGTGCGACGACCGGGCCGTGCGACGACCGGGCCGTGCGACGACCGGGCCCGGGCCGGAGGTCAGCCGCGGGTGCGCCTGCCGGGTGTACGCGCGACGTACATCGCCGACTCGGGCTTGCCCTGCTCCGGCACGGAGGCGGAGATCAGCCCGGCCGTAAACATTCCGGCCCCCTCGCTCCGCCCCGCCCGCAGCTGCTCGGGCCGTACGCCGTCCGGCCGCCCCGTGTCGGTACGCACGTCGGGGCGCGCCTCGCCGGGGCGCTGTTCGGTGCGCGGCATCTCGCCGCGCGCGCCCTCGGTGCGCGCGGGCGGCACCCGGTACTCGGTCGTGGTGGCCACCGCGACCGTACTGTCCGCCGACTCGGCGGCGCCGGCCGCGCCGGGACGCCGTACGCGGTATGCGGCCCGGTACGCGGCCGGCGAGGAGCCGAGCTGCCGCCGGAAGTGGCCGCGCAGCGCCACCGGAGAACGGAAGCCGCATCGCGCGGCCACCTCGTCCACCGAGTAGTCGGTCGTCTCCAGCAACCGCTGGGCCTGGAGCACGCGTTGGGTGATGAGCCACTGGAGCGGGGCACTGCCGGTGAGCGTCCTGAACCGGCGGTCGAAGGTCCGCCTGCTCATGTACGCGCGCGCGGCGAGCGTCTCCACGTCGAACTGCTCGTGCAGATGCTCCAGCGCCCAGGCGACGACCTCGGCGAGCGGGTCGGTGCCGATCTCCTCCGGTAAAGACCTGTCCAGCCGGTGCAGTTGACCCATGTCCGCGGCGTTGCCCCGCCGCGGGGGCACGACCAGCCGCCGGGCGAGTGCGCCGGCGGCCTCCGCGCCGTGGTCGGTGCGGACGACGTGCAGGCAGAGGTCGATTCCGGCCGCGGTGCCGGCGGAGGTGAGGATGTCCCCGTCGTCGACGTACAGCTCCCGGGGGTCGACGTGGACCGCGGGGTAGCGCTTGGCGAGGGTGGGCGCGTACATCCAGTGGGTGGTCGCGGGGCGGCCGTCCAGCAGACCGGCTGCGGCCAGGACGAAGGCACCGGTGCACAGGCCCATGATCCGGGCGCCCTCCTGGTGCGCTCGACGCAGTGCCTCGACCGCGGCCGGAGGTGGCGGCTGGGTGATGGAGCGCCAGGCCGGGACGACGATGGTGCCCGCGCGGGCGATGGCGTCCAGCCCGTGCGGCGTGGTGAGTTCGAGGCCGCCGGTGGTGCGCAGCGGGCCGTCCTCGCCCGCGCAGACCAGCAGCCGGTAACGCGGCACCCCGGCGTCCTGCCGGTCGATGCCGAATACGGACAGCGGGATCGAGCTCTCGAATATCGGTCCGCCGCCGAACAGGAGCACCGCCACGATCTCGCGGCGCCGCCGGGTGGCGAGCTTCCTTGTAGTCGTCGCGGGGCCGTGCGTTGGGTCCTGGCTCATTGTCCTAAGCCCCCCTCAGGTTGGTCGCGTCCTCTCGGTCCTGCACGGTTTCCCCCGCCGTGGTTTTGCCAAGATCGAATCTACTGCGTCCGAAGAGGCCCTCGGGACAACTTCGACCGCCACCGCTATGTCGACATGGCAACTTGGCGTAAAGCATTCGATCACGAAGAGTGGCATCCGGACACTCCGCTGGGAAGTGCGTTGGGTGCTCAGCGTGTGCGTCGGGAGGGGTATACGTCGGAAACACCCCATTCCGGCAGGTGGTGCAAGGGCGACACATGCGCGCTACAAGTGGCGTATCACGTCCATAACTTGGCTGAAAAGAATGCTAGAGGCCCTGTGCGCCCCCTGTGCTTCGGGGTGTGCGCCCCCGTGCCGCGGTTTCTGTGCCCTGTGCGCCCACCGGTCGTGCGCGGGCCGGTGCCCGAACCCCCCTTGGAATGCGAGCATTTACAACCATCTGTGGAATTCTCCTCGCCCGGTGCGGACGTGTGGGCCCGATCGGCAGCGAGGTGCTCCCGCCTCTCCTGCGCGTCCGCGGATTCTCTCGGGGTTCTCTGCGTGCAGGAGGCTCTTTCGAGTGCTGCGGTGGTCCGTCGAAGCGGCCTCGGCGGGCGTACGGCGAGACCGGCGGTCGCCGGCTCTCCCTGGCGGTCGCGGCCGGGGTGGTGGCGGGCGTCGCGAGCGGTCTCCGCGCCGCGAGGAGGCCCCGCCGGCGGGTGTCGTGCCGTCTCCGGTCCCGCTGTTGCCAGAAGCGCCGGCCTCGGGCATGCTTCCGCCCCAGCCACTGGGCACGCGGGGTGTAGCTGCGTACCCTTGGGGTAGGCCAAAAGGAAGACGCTTCCCGGACGTTCTCACACGACTGCGCTTGTCACTACCCGCCGTTCCATCCGCACGAGGATCACCTTCGCCGAGACGATCATGGCCGGACACGAGATTCCCGAACCAGTGGACCGCAAGCGGCTTGCCGACTCCCCGGCGGTGCCGGAGGCCGCGGCGGACGCACGCCAGGAGTGCGACCCGGCCTTCAAGCACGGCGTCGTCGTCGGCTTCGACGGATCGCTCTCCAGCGAGCGGGCGCTCGCCTACGCAGTCGGCATGGCCCACCGCTCCGGGTCGGGTCTGATCATCGTCCACGTCGCGAACCGGCTCCCCACCACCGTGTGGGCGGGCTGCGAGCCCCCGGTCTTCGTGGACGTTCCGGACCAGCGCACCGAGGTGCTCGGGCTGGAGCTGGCCTGCGCCGACTATCTGAGCGAGATTCCCTGGATCCTGGTCGAGCGCGGTGGCGACATCTGCCACGAGCTGGAGGAGGTCGGCCAGGAGTACGAGGCGGACGCCATCGTGGTCGGCTCCACGCACGGGCTCGTCGGCCGGATCTTCGGTTCGGTGGCGGGTCGGCTCGCCCGCCGGGCAGAGCGGCCGGTCGTCGTGATCCCGTAGCCCGGCGAGCTGCGGGGGATAGCTGCGGCCTGTCGTTCGGATCTTCGCCGGTCTCGCGACGCCCGTACGCGCATCTGCCGCGCTGTCGTCTGCCGCCGCTGCTCCTCAGGGGCTCCCGCCGCCTCGGGGCGCACGCACCGGACGCCGCTCCCTGATCAGCGGGAGCCGAGCGGGAGGCCTACTCGGCGAGGCCTGCGGCGGTCAGCAGGTACTGCGTCATCGGCTCGTAGTGGAGCGGGTTCACCACGTGGTCGTCCAGCGGCACGGTGACCGCCAGCGTGCCCTCCGCCTCGGCGAGGAAGAGCGCCGGATCGTTGCTGTCGGCGAAGCCGACGGTGTCGATGCCGCGCTCCCCGGCGCAGCCCGCCCAGCCGTGGTCCGCGAAGACGAGGTCGGGCAGCGGCTCCCCCGCCCCCGTCAGCGCCCCGAGGATCGCGTGCATGGGCGCGGGCGAGTGGGTGTGCCAGAGGCTGGCGCCCCGCTCGTAGACCGCCACCCCGGCGAACTGCACGATCACGCCCTCGTCCGCGAAGACGCCGAGCGGTACGCGGACGACGTCGCAGCCGGCGCGGCGCAGCGCGCCCGCGACCGAGCCGTGCAGGTCCAGCAGGGCTCCGGGGTGGCCGGTGGCCAGCAGCACCCGCTCGGAGGCAGCCGCCGCCTTGCGCAGTCGCACGGCGGCCCGGTCGAGCGCGTCGACGGTCAGCTCCGGGTCGATGGTGTCCTGACCCGAGCGGTGCGCCGGGTCGTCGCTCACCCCGGCCCGCTCCGCCATGACGGCGAGCACGTCCTGCTCGTCCCGCCAGCGGTCGCCGAGCTGCAGGCCGAGCCAGTAGTGGCGGTCGCCGTTCGCAAGCCCCCGGTAGTGGTTGAGGTTGTTCTCCCGCGGCGTCGCCACGTCCCCCGCGATCCGGGTGCGTACGAGATGGTCGACGAGCTCGCTGCGGGACGGTGCGGTGGGCGGTGGCATACGGCCATTGTGGCGCGGAAGTGTGAACGGTGGACAGTCTGTCCAAAATCCGGGGGCGCCCTCGCGGAAACGTCCATGTGGTGGGCGACGCTTCCGCGCCTACGCTCCGCGCATGAGCACCGACACCCCCCGCAGCCAGCAGCCCGTACCGCCCGTGCCTCAGCCGTTCACCGGAAGCATCGGCGGCGATCCGGCCGACGGGCCGGTCGGCCCCGTCGACTCCTCCCGGGTGCCGCGCTTCGCCGGCCCCGCGACCTTCGCCCGGCTGCCGCGGCTGGACGAGGTGGGCAGCGCGGACGTCGCCGTGGTGGGGGTGCCGTTCGACTCAGGCGTCTCCTACCGGCCGGGCGCCCGCTTCGGAGGGAACGCGATCCGGGAGGCGTCCCGGCTGCTGCGCCCGTACAACCCGGCGCAGGACGCCTCGCCGTTCGCGCTCGCCCAGGTCGCGGACGCGGGGGACATCGCGGCGAACCCGTTCCACATCAACGAGGCGGTCGAGACCGTCCAGGCCGCGGCCGACGAACTGCTCGACAGCGGCGCCCGGTTGATGACGCTGGGCGGCGACCACACCATCGCGCTGCCGCTGCTGCGCGCGGTCGCGCGCCGGCACGGGCCCGTCGCCCTGCTGCACTTCGACGCCCATCTGGACACCTGGGACACCTACTTCGGCGCCGAGTACACCCACGGCACCCCGTTCCGACGGGCCGTGGAGGAGGGTGTCCTGGACACCTCCGCGCTCTCCCACGTCGGTGTCCGCGGCCCGCTGTACGGCAAGCGGGACCTGGACGAGGACGAGCGGATGGGCTTCGGGATCGTCACCTCCGCCGACGTGATGCGGCGCGGAGTGGACGAGGTGGCCCAGCAGTTGCGCGAGCGCGTCGGCGACCGGCCGCTCTACATCTCGATCGACATCGACGTGCTCGACCCCGCGCACGCGCCCGGCACCGGCACCCCGGAGGCCGGCGGTCTCACCTCGCGCGAACTCCTGGAGATCCTGCGCGGGCTGGCCGGCTGCCATCTGGTCTCCGCCGACCTGGTGGAGGTGGCCCCGGCGTACGACCACGCGGAGATCACCGCGGTCGCGGCCTCCCACACCGCCTATGAGCTGACCACACTGATGGCGCGCCAGATCGCCGAGGGCCGGGAACGCAACGGCTGAGACGGCGTTGCCGTTCCGCCGTGCGCCGCACCTCGTCGCGAACCGCTGTCGTACATCGTCGGGATTGCGAACGCTTTCGGCCATGTTCGAGGCGGCCCGGAACGTCTGATTACCGGCGAATGTCGGTGGCGGGGCGGGCGCGGGGCGGTAACTGCGCTGGTGGAGGCGGTGTTGACCCCCGGGTGCGAGTTCTTGCGGGGTCACTTCCTGCCACTTATTTAATACGCAACGTTACCTGTTCTGTTCGGTCGATGTGCACTTCATGGAGATTCCCGACAGACTCCCTGTGCATCCCGCGGGACGGGGTGTCGAAGCCGCCAGGCAGCGGTGCCGGCCCTGTGGGGGGTGCTGGTTCGACCGCGCCGTCTGCTCGACACCCCTTTGCGGGGGCGGCTCCGGGGAGAGGCCTGACTCCCCGGAGCCGCCCCGTTCTTCGTCTCCGCAGCTCCGAGGCTCTCCGCGCTCACCCGCTCGCGCGCCCTCCGGGGCGCCGTCCCGCGATCCACCGCTCGCCGTCGCCGCGGGCCCCTGTGCTGTGCAACCACTTCTCGACCACGACTACCGTGTACGAGAATTCGTTCGGACAAGGACTGTTCCGGGTAGGGCTTGCCATCGGCGTCGAGCCGCGTACCCGCAGCACGCGCCCCGAACTCCCGAGCCGGCACCGCCGTACCGCACCGTCGGACGGCCCGCACCCCGCACCCGAGCACGGACCGACGGAGGGTGGCCGTCGGACCGTCCGGTGAAAGGAAGTCCAGTCGATGCAGCGCAATGAATCGCTCCATGCCGAAATCCTTCGGCGCAACCCCGGTGAGCCCGAATTCCACCAGGCGGTCCACGAGGTGCTCCAGTCGCTCGCCCCGGTGCTGGCCGCCCAGCCGGAGCTGGCGGACGCAAGGCTCGTCGAGCGGATCGTGGAGCCCGAGCGCCAGGTGATGTTCCGGGTGCCCTGGCAGGACGACCGCGGCACGGTCCATGTGAACCGGGGCTTCCGGGTCGAGTTCAACAGCGCGCTCGGTCCCTACAAGGGAGGTCTGCGCTTCCACCCGTCGGTCAACCTCGGCATCGTCAAGTTCCTCGGCTTCGAGCAGATCTTCAAGAACGCGCTCACCGGCCTCGCCATCGGAGGCGGCAAGGGCGGCAGCGATTTCGACCCTCACGGCCGCAGCGACGCGGAGGTCATGCGCTTCTGCCAGTCCTTCATGACCGAGCTCCACCGGCACCTTGGCGAGCACACCGACGTACCCGCCGGGGACATCGGAGTCGGCGGCCGGGAGATCGGCTACCTCTTCGGCCAGTACCGCCGGATCACCAACCGCTGGGAGGCCGGCGTCCTCACCGGCAAGGGCATCGGCTGGGGCGGTTCGCAGGCACGTACCGAGGCCACCGGCTACGGCACCGTGCTCTTCGTCGCCGCGATGCTGCACCGGCGGGGCGAGGACCTCGACGGACAGCAGGTCTCCGTCTCCGGGTCCGGCAACGTCGCCATCTACGCCGCCGAGAAGGCCGCGGCCCTCGGCGCGCACGTGCTGACCTGCTCGGACTCCAGCGGCTACGTCGTGGACGAGAAGGGCATCGACGTGGCGCTGCTCAAGGAGGTCAAGGAGCAGCGGCGCGGTCGCATCAGCGAGTACGCCGAACTGCGCGGTCGCTCCGCCCGGTTCGTGCCCGACGGCCGGGTGTGGGAGGTGCCCGCCGACGTGGCGCTGCCCTGCGCCACGCAGAACGAGCTGACCGAGGCGGACGCACGGCTGCTGATCGGCAACGGGGTCAAGGCCGTCGCCGAGGGCGCCAACATGCCCACCACCCCGGAGGCGGTCGAGCTCCTCCAGCAGGCCGGCGTCGCGTTCGGGCCGGGCAAGGCGGCCAACGCGGGCGGCGTGGCCACCAGCGGACTGGAGATGCGGCAGAACGCGGCGCGGCAGCCCTGGCCGTTCGAGCAGGTCGAGCGCGAGCTCGCGACGATCATGCAGAACATCCACGACACCTGCCACGAGACCGCCGAGCGCCACGGCGCGCCCGACGACTACGTGCTGGGGGCGAACATCGCGGGGTTCGAACGGGTCGCCGACGCGATGCTTGCCCAGGGCGTCATCTGAGGCGTACGCCTCCGGTCGAGCGGTGACACACCGCTCGGGGCGTACGGCGAGGGCCCGGGGGTGACGCGCCGCCTCCGGGCGGGCGTGCCGCCGGTCGACCGGCGCCGTACACGAGGCGACCCCGGACGCGTGCGGCGTGGGCCCGGACGTGCGCGGCGAGGGCTCGGGGCGCGCGGTGACGGTCGGCGCTCGCGGCGAGAGCGGCGCAGGCTCCGGCCCGGTGGGGGCACGGAACACCTCCGGGCATCCCGTTCGGTGTCTCCGTGTCTGTCCCGACTCGACCGACTCCGCGACCGCGCCCTCCGCGCTTTCCGCGCCCTCCGCGCTTTCCGCGACCTCCGCGCTTTCCGCGACCTCCGCGGACGCGACGCGGAGGTGAGGGCCGGCCCACCGCTCGCGGACGCGGGCCGACGCTGCTCACATCTCGGCCAGCACCCGGCCCAGGAAGGCGACGGAGCTCTCGTGCGTCTCGGCCGCCGCGAACAGGCGGTCCATCACCACCATGTACGTCTCCACCTCGGTGCGTTTGTCCAGGTAGAGCGCGCTGGTGAGCTGCTCGAGATGGACGATGTCGGGCAGGTCCGGCTCGCCGAAGCGCAGGATCGTGACCGGGCCGCCGGTCGCGGCCAGGCCGCCCAGCCGGAACGGAGCGATCTGGATCGTCACCCGCGGATGCTCCGCGAGGCGTTGCAGATGCTCGAACTGCCCGCGCATCACCGCCCGGCCGCCCAGCGGACGCCGCAGCGCGGCCTCGTCGATCACCGCCCACAGCCGCGGGCCCTCGGGGCGGCGCAGCAGGTCCTGGCGGCGCATCCGCAGACCCACCCGGCGCTCGGTCTCCTCCGGGGTTGCGGCGGGATGGGCGAGTTCGCAGACGGCCCGCGCGTACTCGGGTGTCTGTAGGAGGGCGGGCACGAACTGCATCTCGTAGGTGCGGATCACCGAGGCCGCTTCCTCCAGCCCGAGCAGTGTTTCGAGCCAGCCGGGCAGCACATCGCTGTACTTGTGCCACCAACCCGGGTTGTTGGCGTGCCGGGCGAGGGTGAGGAACTCCTCGCGCTGGGCCGCGTCGTGGACGCCGTAGAGGGTGAGCAGGTCGGCCACGTCGCGCTCCTTGTAACCGACGCGGCCGAGCTCCAGGCGGCTGATCTTGGCGTGCGATCCGCGGATCGCGTCGCCGGCGGCCTCTCTGGTGATGTGGCTGGCTTCGCGCAGCCGACGCAGATGTGTGCCGAGCACGATCCGCAGAACGGTCGGCCCACCGAGCGGTGTGGAGAGGATGCGGCGTACCGAGGTCTCGGAGGGGGCGGGGCCTACCGGCTCCGGCTGGGCTGCCATCAGACCTGCTCCTGCTCTCCTGTGGGTGCGAAGTGACGGCGGTGTGAGACCGACCGCTCAGTCTCGCACTCCTCGGTGTGGCCTGTACAACGGTCCGTTACCGGCCACGAACGCGGCGTGCGGGGCGCTCTCCGGGGGAGTGCGGGCGGGTTCGGAGCGCCGATCCGGCGCGCCGCGGGCGGGGCGCGCCGCGCGTGTCCGGGCGCGCCGGTCCTGCGCCCGGGGCGCGGCCGGAGTCGCCGCGGGCGGGGCGCCGTCGGGGTGCGTACAACCGGGCCCGAGGCTGTCCGTACAAGCTTCAACTTGTATAGACGGGTCTGCCGCGGCGGGGGTGGCGCGAACCGGCCCCGGAGGGCCGCCCCGGGAAATGTCGCCGCGGGAGGAGTGGCTGGTTGCTGCGGGTGGGCCGGTGATGACCGGGTTCCGGGGGGTCGGTCGAGTTTTGGCGGAGTTCGGGCCGGAGAAGTGCCGGTCAATGGCCTATACCACGCACTGTGCACAGTTGTAAGTGCATCCGCACTTGCACCGGTCGCCACAGTCGAAGCAGGATGTCATGAGAAATGTGTTCCCTTACGTGCCGTTTCGGCGGCTGCGGAGTACGTCATGACCCCACAACCGGTGGACAGGGCCGCTCACCACGGGCCGGCCGCATCCGGTGGCGGTCCGGGCCCCGGGCCCACGCCGCTCTCCCTGGTGGAGGGGCTGGTGGAAGATCTGCCCGTCCTTCCCGGCCCCGCGATCCCGTCCGGTTCGGCCTGTGCGATGTCCGGCCGCCCGACCGCCGCCCCCGACTCGGCGGCACACGAGCCGCAGGAGTCGTCCGCCTTCGCGGTGTGGACTCTCGGTGAGGGTTCACGCTCCGCCGCTCTCGCCCGCAGCTACGCCCACAACACCCTGTGCTGCTGGGGGCTGAAGGAGCTGGACGACAGCGTCGCGGTCTCCGTCTCGGAAATGGTGACCAACGCGATGCGCCACAACGGCGGGCCGGACGAAGGCGCCGGCCCCCGGCCCGTGCTGCTCGGCCTTGCCCGTCAGGGGCACGGGGTGCTGTGCGTGGTGGTGGACGCCGGCGCCGGTTCTCCCGAGGTGTGCGACGCGGTTGAACTCTCGGAGTCCGGGCGGGGGCTCCACATCGTCGAGTGCCTGAGCGACGACTGGGGCTGGACCGTCCCCGGCCCCACGGGCAAGGCGGTCTGGGCCACCTTCTCCGCTCCCGCCGCGGACGGCCCCGCCTGCTCCGGCGATGTCCCGTCGGAGGGGGCGGCGGGAGCTCGGCATTCCGAAGCGCAGACGTGTGCGGACCGGGAGCACCGCGGTCCGCGCGGCCGGGCGCGCGCCGAGGCACTCGGCCGGGTACTGCTGCTCGCCGGGGTGCTCTGCGGCACGGGGGACAGCCGCCCGCCCGCCGTCGTCCACCCGCCTCGCAAACGCTCCTGAGCGCGTCGCACCCCATCCGGTTCCGCTGCCGTCGGGGGCCGTTCCCCGACGGCTGAGCCGTGTCACGAGCCGGTCGGCGTCAGAAAATCCCCGCCCGATTGTCACAGCGGGATGAAATCCTCCGTTCGTGGCGTTGGAGCGTCCGGCAGGCGTGTACCAGAAGGCGTTCCGGACCGGGGGCGCGGAGAGCGGGGGCAGAGCACGTGGAAGCGACCGAAGCGGCAGGCCGACAGGTGGGCTGGGCCCGCCGGCTCACCTCGTACTGCCTGCGGTACCGGCGGAACGTACTGCTCGCGCTGGGCGCCTCGCTGGCCGGCATGGCCGCGATGGCGATGGTCCCGCTGCTCACCAAGGTCATCATCGACGAGGTCGCCGGCGACAGCGGCGCCGCCGCCTCCGATCTCGCTCCCTGGATCGGGCTGCTGCTGGTGGCCGCGGTGGTGATCTACGGGCTCACCTACCTGCGCCGCTACTACGGCGGGCTGCTCGCCCTGGACGTCCAGCACGATCTGCGCACCTCGATGTACCGGGCGATCATCCGGCTGGACGGCAGGGGCCAGGACGAGCTCTCGACCGGCCAGGTCGTCGGGCGCGGCACCAGCGACCTCCAGCTGGTGCAGAGCCTGCTGTTCATGCTGCCGATGATGATCGGGAACATCCTGCTCTTCGCGGTCGCGCTGATCGTGATGTTCGTGCTCTCCCCGATGCTGACGCTGGTCTCGCTGGCGGTCTTCCCGCTGCTCTGGTGGATCGCCGACCTCAGCCGCAAGCGTCTCTTCCCTGCGACCTGGTACGCCCAGCAGCAGGCCGGCGCGGTCGCCTCGGTGGTCGACGGCTCGGTGACGGGCGTACGGGTCGTCAAGGGCTTCGGGCAGGAGGAGCAGGAGTCGGGCAAGCTGCGCGCGATCGGTCGCACGCTGTTCGCCGCCCGGCTGCGCACCGTGCGGCTGACGGCGCGCTACACCCCGGCGCTTCAGGCCGTGCCCTCCTTCGGACAGGTCGCCATGCTCGGTGTCGGCGGCTGGATGGCCGTGCAGGGCCAGATCACCCTCGGCACCTTCGTCGCCTTCTCCACCTATCTCGCACAGCTGGTGGGCCCGGTGCGGATGCTCGCCGCCATGCTCACCATCGGCCAGCAGGCCCGCGCCGGCGTGGAGCGGATCTTCGAGCTGATCGACACCGAGCCCCAGATGTCCGAGCGCCCCGACGCGATCGAGCTGCCCGCCGGCGCGGACGCCTCCGTCGAGTTCGACCGCGTGAGCTTCGGGTACAACAAAGACCGCCCCGTGCTGGACGACCTCACTCTGCGCATCGAGCCGGGCGAGACGCTCGCGGTGGTCGGCACCAGCGGAAGCGGCAAGTCGACGGTCTCGATGCTGCTGCCGCGCTACTACGACGTCACCGCCGGCTCGGTGCGGGTCGGCGGCCACGACGTGCGCGACCTCAGCCTGGCCTCGCTGCGCTCCGCCATCGGGCTCGTGCCGGAGGACAGCTTCCTCTTCTCCGAGTCGGTGCGGGAGAACATCGCCTTCGGCGCACCCGACGCCGACGACGAGCAGATCCGCAACGCCGCCCGTGCCGCGCAGGCGGACGGCTTCGTCTCCGAGCTGCCGCAGGGGTACGACACCGTCCTCGGCGAGCAGGGGATGAGCCTCTCGGGAGGGCAGCGGCAGCGCATCGCGCTCGCCCGAGCCATCCTCACCAACCCCCGCCTCCTGCTGTTGGACGACGCCACCTCCGCGGTGGACGCGCGCGTCGAGCACGAGATCCACGAGGCGCTGCGCGGTGTGATGGCCGGCCGCACGACGCTGATGATCGCCCATCGCCAGTCCACGCTGACCCTGGCCGACCGCATCGCGGTGCTGGACGGCGGCCGGCTGGTGGACGTCGGCACCCACGCCGAGCTCACCACCCGCTGCGACCTCTACCGCCGACTCCTCACCGACCCCGACGAGTTGGGCGATGTGGCGCGCGACCCGGCGGGCCGGGCGCGGCACGACGAGCACCTCCCGGTGGACGGCGTCACCCCCGAGCTGTGGCAGCGTCCCGAGGTCTCGGGCGATGCGAAGAGTTCCGGCGACGGCGGCAGCGGGGCGAGCGCGGCACAGGCCGGGCAGCAGGGGAGCTTCGGCGCCGAGCTGAGCTCGCTGCCCGGCGACCCCGAGCTGCTGGCCAAGGTCGCCGCCCTGCCGCCGGCGACGGACGTGCCCGACATCGACGAGTCGGCGGCGGCGCAGCCCGAGGAGTCGTACGGCCTGCGGCGGTTGCTGCGCGGCTTCGGCCGTCCGCTGGCGCTCGCGCTGGGCTTCGTCGCAGTGGACGCAGCCGCCATGCTGCTGCTGCCGGTCCTCATCCGCCAGGGCATCGACGACGGTGTCGAGAAGGCCGCGATCGCCGGTGTCTGGCTCGCGGCAGGGCTGGCGCTGGTGGTGGTGCTGGTCCAGTGGGCGGCGCAGACCGTGGCGATGCGGATGACCGGCAAGATCGGCGAGCGGGTGCTGTACGCGCTGCGAGTAAAGATCTTCGCGCAGCTCCAGCGGCTCGGCCTGGACTACTACGAGCGCCATCTGACCGGTGCGCTGATGACGCGTATGACCACCGACGTCGACGCGCTCTCCACCTTCCTCCAGACCGGTCTGGTCACTGCGCTCGTCTCGCTGCTCACCTTCGTCGGAATCCTGGTGGCACTGCTGGTGATCGACGTCCAGCTCGCCCTGGTCGTCTTCGCGACACTGCCCCCGCTGATCCTCGGCACGGTCTACTTCCGCCGACACAGCGTCAAGGCGTACGAGTTGGCCCGCGAGCGGGTGAGCGTGGTCAACGCCGACCTCCAGGAATCGGTGGCCGGGCTGCGCATGCTCCAGGCGTTCCGGCGCGAGGACAGCGGCGCGGACCGCTTCGCCGAGCGCAGCGACGGCTACCGCAGGGCGCGAGTGCGGGGCCAGTGGCTCATCTCGGTGTACTTCCCCTTCGTGCAGCTCCTCGCGTCGTTCGCGACGGTCGCGGTGCTGCTGGTCGGGGCGGGCCGGGTGAGCGAGGGCACGCTCTCCGCGGGCGCGCTGGTGGCGTATCTGCTCTACATCGAGCTGTTCTTCGCCCCGGTGCAGCAGCTCTCGCAGGTCTTCGACGGCTACCAGCAGGCGTCCGTCTCGCTGGGACGCATCCAGGGGCTGCTGCGGGAGCAGACCTCGACCCCGTCCTCGACGACGGCCGAGCCGGTGCGCACGCTTCGGGGCGAAGTCGCCTTCGACGCGGTGGAGTTCCGCTACGAGGGTGCCTCGGCTCAGGCGGTCGGGGCGGGAGACGCGCCGGACGCGGGCGGCTCGCGCGACTCCGGTGTCGCGCGGGCGCCGGGCGGTGCGGAGGAGGAGAGCGCCTCCCCGAGCCCGGGCTGCGGTCTGCCCGCAGGGGTGCCGAAGGGGGAGGCCGCGCTGAGCGGAATCAGCCTGACCGTCCCCGCCGGCCAGACCGTCGCCTTCGTCGGTGAGACAGGCGCGGGCAAGTCGACGCTGGTGAAGCTGGTCGCGCGCTACTACGACCCGACCTCCGGCGCCGTGCGCGTCGACGGCCGCGATCTGCGCGAGCTGGATCTGACGAGTTTCCGGCAGCGGCTCGGCGTGGTGCCCCAGGAGCCGTACCTCTTCCCGGGTCCGGTCCGCGACAGCATCTCGTACGGTCGCCCGTCGGCGACGGACGCGGAGGTGGAGGCGGCGGCCCGCAGAGTCGGTGCGCACGACATGATCGCCTCGCTGCCGCACGGCTATCTGCACGAGGTCGGTGAGCGCGGCAAGAACCTCTCGGCCGGTCAGCGCCAGCTGATCGCGCTGGCCAGAGCGGAGTTGGTGGAGCCCGACATCCTGCTGCTCGACGAGGCCACCGCCGCGCTGGACCTGGCGACCGAGTCACTGGTCAACCAGGCGACCGACCGGCTGGCCGGGCGGCGTACGACGCTGGTCATCGCCCACCGCCTGACCACGGCCGCGCGGGCGGACCGGGTGGTGGTGCTCGACCACGGCAGGGTCGCCGAGGACGGCACCCACGCCGAGCTGCTGGCGCGCGGTGGGCGGTACGCCGAGTTGTGGCGCACCTTCGTCGGGGGTTCGGACGCGGACAGCGGCGCGCCCCAGCCCTCCCGCGTCTGACCGTTCGGGGGCGGCGTCGAGCCGCCCCCGAACGGTCAGACGCGGGAGGGCTGGGGCGCGCCGCTGTCCGCGTCCGAACCCCCGACGAAGGTGCGCCACAACTCGGCGTACCGCCCACCGCGCGCCAGCAGCTCGGCGTGGGTGCCGTCCTCGGCGACCCGCGCGGTGAAGACCGCGCCGATCAGGGTGCCTCGGGCCGGCCCGAGGCACCCTGATCGGCGCGGTCTTCACCGCGCGGGTCGCCGAGCCGGGCGCCCCGGCCCCAGCGCCGCAGGGCGGGCCGGGGCGCCCGGCTGTCGGGGTGCCTCCGGCTGTCGGGGGTGCGTCCGGCGGGCGAGCTGCTTCGCGCCTGCGGTCCGCTTGGCGCGGCCGGAGCGTCGCCGTTCAGCGCTCCCGGGTGAGTTCCGCGAGGTAGGTGTCGACGGTCTGGAGCCGAGGCAGCTCCTGTTGCCCGTCCCACCAACAGACCTCGCAGATCTCCTCGTTGGGAGTGAAGGCGCCCGGCTCGGCGACCCGCGCGGTGAAGACCGCGCCGATCAGGGTGCCTCGGGCCGGCCCGAGCGCGGTGGTCGCGTAGCCCACCAGTCGCAGCGTCTCGGGGGCGACCTCCTCGCCGGTCTCCTCCCTCAGCTCGCGCACGGCGGCCTCACGCGCGCTCTCGTCCGCCTCCACCCCGCCGCCCGGCAGCTCCCAGCAGTCGCGGTCGCGAACCCGTACCAGCAGCAGGCGGTCCCGGTGCCAGAGGGCGACCAGCACGTAGGCGGCGATGACGGCGTCCTCCTGGCGGCCCGACGGGCGTACGTCCTCGACCGGCTGAAAGGCCAGCAGCTCCATCCGGCGCGGTCCGGTCGCCAGCGGGGGTACGGCGACGGGGGTCTCCGGCGGCTCAACGGGCAGGCCGTGCGGGTCGGTTGCCGGGCGCGGGTGCGGGTCGTGAGCGGGCGGCAGGTCGGAGGTCATGGCTGCGAGGGTAGCCGCCGCCGTCCGGCCGGCGGCGGGAACGGCCCGTCCTGCGCCGACCGTTGGGGCGGCGCCCGGGTGGCGGCGCGGAGGGGCGAGGAACGCAGGGCAGCTGTAGCGGCAGTGACAGGGCGGACTGCTGGGGCAGTGGGGGACGAATGCCGCGGCGCACCGCCGATCGCGGGTATCGAACGTTCAATTGAGCGGTCGTGGCCGTTCAGGTCTGGTGTGCGAAGTGTCGCCCGGATAGGTTCACCTGCGACCAGCGCGCAGCACCAGGCCGAATCCGGGGAGTTGTATACATGCGCAAAACGCTCAGATGGATGCTCGCCACCGCAGTGCTCATAGGAACAGGCACCGTCGGCGCCGCGTCGGCGGGTGCCGCCGCAGCGGACAAGAGTGACATCAAGGACAAGATTCTCGCGATCGACGGCATGAGCCTGATCGAGGAGAAGCCGGCCGAGGACGGCTACCGCTACTTCGTCCTCAACTACGAGCAGCCGGTGGACCACCGCAAGCCGGACGAGGGCACCTTCAAGCAGCGGATCTCGATCCTGCACAAGTCGGAGGACCGTCCGAACGTCTTCTTCACCTCCGGCTACAACCTCAACACCCAGCCGAGCCGCAGCGAGCCGACCCGGATCATCGACGGCAACCAGGTCTCGATGGAGTACCGCTTCTTCGACCCCTCGCGCCCCGACCCGGCGGACTGGACGAAGCTGGACATCTGGCAGGCCGCGAGCGACCAGCACCGGATCTTCAGCGCGCTCAACGGGGTCTATGACCAGAAGTGGGTCTCCACCGGCGGCAGCAAGGGCGGAATGACGGCGACGTACTACCGCCGCTTCTACCCCGAGGACATGGACGGCACGGTCGCCTACGTCGCGCCCAACAACGTCGACAACAAGGAGGACTCGGCCTACGACGAGTTCTTCGCCAACGTGTCGACCAAGGAGTGCCGCGAGGCGCTGAGCACCGCCGAGCGCCAGATCTTCGAGCGTCGTGACGTGCTCAGCAAGCGCATGGCGAAGGAAGCCGAGGAGAATGGCTACACCTACGACCTGATCGGCGACGTGGACAAGGCGTACGAGGTCATCGGCCTCGACGTGATCTGGTCGTTCTGGCAGTACTCCAGCGAGTCGGACTGCGCGAACGTGCCCGCCGGGGACGCCACCGACGACGAGCTGTACACCTGGGTCGACGAGGTCTACGGCTGGAGCGGCGGCAGCGACGACGGCCTGCTCGGCTACACCCCGTACTACTACCAGGCGGGCACCCAGCTGGGTCAGCCGTCCGTGCAGACCCCGCACTTGGACGACCTGCTGAAGTACCCGGGCATCAACGAGCCGCGCACCTTCGTGCCGCGCGACATCCCGATGGACCACTTCGACGACAAGGCGATGGCCGACATCGACGAGTGGGTGCGCACCGAGTCCACCGAGATGCTCTACGTCAACGGCGAGAACGACCCGTGGTCGGCCGAGCCGTTCCGTCTGGGCGACGGCAGCAAGGACTCGCACCTGCTGGTCGCGCCGGGTGCCAACCACGGCGCGAACATCGAGGCGCTGGAGCAGAGCGACCGGGCCACGGCCATCCGCGCGCTGATGCGCTGGGCCGACCAGGAGCTGGGCCCCGAGGCGCAGTCGAAGTCCGCGGCGCCCAAGCCGCTGGCGAAGTACAACGCCGAGCTGGACCGGCCGATGGTGGAGCGCACTCCGCCCGGCCTGCCGTAACCGGCGAGCGTCAACCTGCAACCGGTGCACGGGCGATCAACGCACGTGCACCGGTTGCGGAGCGGCCGGCTCGGTGGCGGGCTTCCGCAACTGCCGCACCTCGCGGGCCCGTCGCAGCACGGACGAGTGGGGCCCGGTCGCAGCGACCGGGCCCCACTTGCCTGTGCTCCGACAGGCACTGCCCGCCGTCCGACGCACGTTGGGCGCACCCCGCGCCACCCCCCGTGCCGAGACCCGCAGAGGCGCAGCGCCGCAGACGCGCAGCGCCGTGGCGGCTCCGGCCTACTCGAACTCCTCGATCGTCGCCTTGGTCACGACGCGCATCGGCACCAGGATGCGCTTGTCCACCGGTTCGTCCTTGGCGGCCCGGACCGCGTTGCGCACCGCGACCCGTCCGATCTCCTCGGGCTGGTCGGTGACGGTCGCGGCGATGTCGCCGTTCTTGACCGCCTTGCGGCCCGCCCCCGTGCCCTCGAAGCCGACGATGCTGATGCCCTCCAGGCCCATCGCGGCGACCGCGTCGGCGGCGCCGAGCGCCATCGCGTCGTTCTCCGCGAACACCCCGGTGACGGTCGGGTCGATCAGCAACTGCTCGCTCATCACCGCCTCCGCCTCCGCCCGCTTGAAGCCGGCGGACCGGGTGGCGGCGATACGGATCTTGTGCGGCTTCAGACCGGCTCTGAAGTCGTCGTAGTGGTGCTTGCTGGCCGCGTTGTCCTTCGAGCCGCGCAGGACGACGATGTCGCCCTTGCCGTCGAGCGCGGTGGCCAGTGCCTCTGCGGCGATACGGCCGCTGGGCGCGTGGTCGGGCGCCACGATGGAGGCGGCCTGCGGGGTGTCGCCGGTGCGGCCGGCGGTGACGGTGGGGACGTCCGCGTCGGTCAGACGGCGCAGGTTGGTGGTGGCGTCGGCCGGGTTCACCGGGGAGTACACGACGGCGTCCACGCCCTGGTCGGCGAAGCGCTCCAGGTCCTCTCCCTGCCGTTCCTCGTCGTCGCCCGCGTCCCTGATGGTCAGCCGGGCGCCCTGCTTCTCGGCCTCGGCGCGGGCTCCGGCCAGGAGGTCGCTGTGGAAGTCGCTCTTGACGTTGGGAAGCGAGAGGCCGATGCGCACGGTGGCTCCCGGCGACTCCTTGGACTCGGCCGAGTCCGCCTCGCTTCCGCACCCCGTCGCGGTGAGGGCGAGCGCGGTGCCGAGCACGGCGAGGAGCAGACCTGGGCGGGACCCCCGGTTGTGACGTATGGCGCCTGCGGTGCGTGTGGTGCTGTTCCTCTTGCTCATGCTGCGGTTCCTCGAGGTGGGCGGTGATGAAGCGAGCCGGATGGTCCAGACAGCGATCTGATGGGCGCCACCGCGCCGTCGGACTCCTCAAGATCAACGCAGTGATGATCTCCAGCGACGCAGTGTATCGGCGAACCCCTGCGGAGGGATCGGTTCCGAAGGGAACATCTGTGGCCACCTCTGGCAGCTCCCTGTCAGAGGTACCGATTACGGTCGAAGCCATGACGCGCCAACCCGCCGTGCTCGAAGGGGTCCTGGAGCGCATCACCTATGCCAACGAGGACAACGGCTACACGGTCGCCCGGCTCGCGCCCGCCCGTGCGCGCGAGAGCGGCGGCGAGCTGCTCACGGTCGTCGGCGCGCTGCTCGGCGCCCAGCCGGGGGAGTCGCTGCGCCTGGAGGGCCACTGGGGCTCCCACCCCAGCTACGGCCGCCAGTTCACCGTGGAGAACTACACAACAGTGCTGCCCGCCACGATCCAGGGCATCCGCCGCTATCTGGGATCCGGGCTGATCAAGGGCATCGGACCGCGGATCGCCGAGCGGATCGTCGCGCACTTCGGCGTCGCGACCCTGGAGGTGATCGAGGAGGACGCCGCCCGGCTGATCGAGGTGCCCGGGCTCGGGCCCAAGCGGACGGCGAAGATAGCCGCCGCCTGGGAGGAGCAGAAGGCGATCAAGGAGGTGATGGTCTTCCTCCAGAGCGTGGAGGTCTCCACTTCCATCGCTGTGCGCATCTACAAGAAGTACGGGGACGACTCGGTGGCCGTCGTCCGGGAGGAGCCCTACCGCCTGGCCGCCGACGTGTGGGGAATCGGCTTTCTGACGGCCGACCGCATCGCGCAGGCGGTCGGCATACCGCACGACAGCCCGCAGCGGGTCAAGGCCGGTCTCCAGCACGCGCTTTCGCAGGCAGCTGACCGCGGTCACTGCTTCCTGCCCGAGGAGCGGCTGCTCGCCGAGGGCCTCAAGCTCCTCCAGGTCGACACCGGCCTGCTGATCGAGAGCCTGGCCGAGCTCGCCGCCGAGGAGGAGGGCGTCGTGCGTGAGGCGATCCCGGATCCGGAGGACCCGGAGGGAGCCGTGACGGCCGTCTATCTGGTGCCCTTCCACCGTGCCGAGCTGTCGCTGGCCGGGCAGTTGAGGCGGTTGCTCCGCGCGGACCATCCGGCGGGCGGGCCGCTGGCCGCCTTCGCCGACGTGGACTGGGAGCGGGCGCTCGGCTGGCTCGCGGCGCGCACGGGCTCGGAGTTGGCGCCGGAGCAGCGGGCGGCGGTGCGGCTGGCGCTGACCGAGAAGGTGGCGGTGCTGACCGGCGGGCCCGGCTGCGGCAAGTCCTTCACGGTGCGTTCGGTGGTGGAGCTGGCCGCCGCCAAGCGGGCGCGGGTGGTGCTCGCCGCACCCACCGGCCGGGCGGCCAAGCGACTGACGGAGCTGACCGGGGTGGAGGCGTCCACCGTGCACCGGCTGCTGGAGCTCAAGCCCGGCGGGGACGCGGCCTTCGACCGGGACCGGCCGCTGGAGGCCGATCTGGTGGTGGTGGACGAGGCGTCCATGCTCGACCTGCTGCTGGCGAACAAGCTGGTCAAGGCGGTGCCGCCGGGGGCCCATCTGCTTCTGGTGGGAGATGTCGACCAACTGCCGTCGGTGGGCGCGGGGGAGGTTCTGCGCGATCTGCTGGCCGAGGACGGCCCGGTGCCCCGTGTCCGGTTGACGCGGATCTTCCGGCAGGCCCGGCAGTCCGGGGTGGTGACCAACGCGCACCGGATCAACTCCGGTGTTCCGCCGCTCACTTCGGGGATGGAGGACTTCTTCCTCTTCGCCGAGGAGGACGCCGAGGAG
The DNA here is from genome assembly GCF_018101125.2 of Streptomyces tardus. GTDB lineage: Bacteria > Actinomycetota > Actinomycetes > Streptomycetales > Streptomycetaceae > Streptomyces > Streptomyces tardus. The sequence continues at coordinate 3,442,224 of NZ_JAELVF020000001.1, forward strand.
GCGGCGCGGCTGACAGTGGATGTGGTGGCACGTCGCCTTCCCGCCAGATTCGGCCTCGATCCGCGGCGCGACGTACAGGTGTTGGCGCCGATGCACAGGGGGCCGGCCGGTGCCGGCTCGCTCAACGGCCTGCTCCAGCAGGCGCTGACGCCCGCCCGTCCCGAGACGTCCGAGAAGCGTTACGGCGGCCGGGTGTTCCGGGTGGGCGACAAGGTCACCCAGATACGCAACAACTACGACAAGGGTGTCAACGGCGTCTTCAACGGCACTGTCGGCGTGGTGATCGGGCTCGACAGCGTGGAGCAGCAACTCACCGTGCTCACCGACGAGGACGAGGAGATCCCGTACGGCTTCGACGAGCTGGACGAGCTCTCCCACGCGTACGCGATGACGATTCACCGCTCCCAGGGCAGCGAGTACCCGGCGGTGGTGATCCCGGTCACCACCGCCGCCTGGATGATGCTCCAGCGCAACCTGCTCTACACCGCCGTCACCCGGGCGAAGAAGCTGGTGGTGCTGGTGGGTTCGCGCCGGGCGCTGGGTCAGGCGGTCCGTTCGGTCTCGGCGGGCCGTCGCTGCACGGGTCTCGACCACCGATTGCGGGACGAACGCAGAGGAAAGTAGCGTGCGCGCGGCACCGCGTGCCAGCAAAAAGCCCTATGGTCGACCCCGAGTGCACGAGGCGGGGGTAAATGGGGGACAGTGGAAGCAGTCAGGGCACCTCGAAGAAGAGGCACTACGTCGGTGAGGGATGACGTGAGCGAACACCGCGCAGAAGACAGCGCTGTAGTACTGCGGTACGGGAACAGTGACCACAGCTTCCCGTTGGTCGACGGTACGGTCGGCGACCGTGGCTTCGACATCGGCAAGCTGCGCGCTGAGACCGGTCTGGTGACCCTGGACGCGGGCTACGGCAACACCGCGGGCGTCAAGTCCGCGATCACCTACCTCGACGGTGAGCAGGGCATCCTGCGCTACCGCGGTTACCCCATCGAGCAGGTGGCCGAGCGTGGCAACTTCCTGGAGACCGCCTACCTGTTGATCAACGGCGAGCTGCCCACGGTCGACGAGCTGGCCGGCTTCCAGACCGAGATCTCCCAGCACACGATGCTGCACGAGGACGTCAAGCGCTTCTACGACGGCTTCCCGCGCGACGCGCACCCCATGGCGATGCTCTCCTCGGTCGTCAGCGCGCTGTCCACCTTCTACCAGGACAGCCACAACCCGTTCGACGAGGAGCAGCGGCACATCTCGACGATCCGGCTGCTCGCCAAGCTGCCGACGATCGCCGCCTACGCGTACAAGAAGGCCATCGGCCACCCGGTCGTCTACCCGCGCAACGACCTCGGCTACGTGGAGAACTTCCTCCAGATGACCTTCTCGGTCCCGGCCGAGAAGTACGAGCTGGACCCGGTCGTCGCCAGTGCGCTGGACAAGCTGCTGATCCTGCACGCGGACCACGAGCAGAACTGCTCGACCTCCACCGTGCGTCTGGTCGGCTCCTCGCAGGCGAACATGTTCGCCTCGATCTCCGCGGGCATCAGCGCCCTGTGGGGCCCGCTGCACGGCGGCGCCAACCAGGCCGTGCTGGAGATGCTGGAGCAGATCCAGCGCGACGGCGGTGACGTCGACAGCTTCATCCGCAAGGTGAAGAACAAGGAGGACGGCGTCCGCCTGATGGGCTTCGGGCACCGCGTGTACAAGAGCTTCGACCCCCGGGCGAAGATCATCAAGGACGCGGCGCACCAGGTCCTCTCGGCGCTCGGCAAGTCCGACGAGCTGCTGGACATCGCGCTCAAGCTGGAGGAGCACGCGCTTCAGGACGACTACTTCGTCTCGCGCAACCTCTACCCGAACGTCGACTTCTACACCGGTCTCATCTACCGGGCCATGGGCTTCCCGACGAGCATGTTCACCGTGCTCTTCGCCATGGGCCGGCTGCCGGGCTGGATCGCCCAGTGGCACGAGATGATCAAGGAGCCGGGCTCCCGGATCGGCCGCCCGCGGCAGATCTACACCGGCGTCGTCGAGCGGGACTACGTGCCCGTGGAGCAGCGCTGACGCCCTGCACGCGCAAGACGCCCCGTGGGCCCCGGTCGGACCATCCCGACCGGGGCCCACGGCCGTTCCCCGGCGCCCGGCCTCCGTCGCCCCGGAAGTGCCCGAAGTCGTCGGAGGCGCCCGAAGCCTCGGAGGCGGTTGAAGTCCTCCGGGCCGGCCGACGCCTCGACGAGGGCCGGAGGCGGTTCGAGTCGCGTCGGGTTCGAGTCGGGATCGAGGCGGATTCTAGGCGGATTCGAGGCGGGAGGGGCTCTGACGTGCGTCTTCGTCGTCCCGTGGGGTGGGGTTGTGGAGGGTTGTAGGGTCGGTTGTGTGGTGTGATCCAGATCACAGGGGGTGAATGTACAACCATTTCGGGGGGACGGCAGTCTCACCGGTTGACGTCGACACCCGGCGGAGTTGACGTCCATACGCTGTTGCCTCGGCCGTAATGCTTTGAGCGGCCTTCCGGCCCGGAGCGCAGCGAGCAAGACACCCGGCGTGGGTCCCGTGGGGGGAATCCAACCGGGCATGGAAACGCCCCGAGTTGCGAGCCCGTGGGGGGACTTGCAGCCGGGGCGTTTTCGCTGTCGCGGACCGTTTGCGCTGTCGGGTGCGACTCAGGCGCGCCCGGCGAGTTCGTACCCGGCCTCGTCGACCGCTGCGCGCACGGCGGCCTCGTCGGGTTCCACGGCGGAGGTGATGGTCACCAGCCCCTCCTTGGCGGAGGCGCTGACCTCCACGACGCCGGCAACCTCGGTCAGCTCTTCCCGGATCGCGTTCTCGCAGTGGCCGCAGCTCATGCCGGTGACCTTGTACATGGTGGTGACGGTGGACTGCTGGGTGCTCATGGTGTGACTCCGTGGTGCGTGTACGGGCGGGGGTCAGTCTCTCGACTCTATACCCCCTGGAGGTATGAAGCCGGTGGTGTCCGCAGCTCTGCCGCGCAGTCCTGCGCGGCAGACGGAGCGGGGCCGGTACCGGGTCTAGCGGTTGCGCCAGCCGTTGCCCGGGCGCTGGGCGACCCAGGTGCGTACGGTGTCGGCGCGCCAGTAGGGCCTGCCGCCCTCCACCAGGTCGGGAGGCGGCAGGAGTCCGTGCTTGCGGTACGAGCGCACCGTGTCCGGCTGGACCTGGATGTGCGCGGCGATCTCCTTGTAGGACCACAGGGCCTGGTCGGCCATGAAGGCACCTCCACGGAAGTGACGGGTGTTGCCCCGACCCTCGTTTCCGCCCATCGCCGGTGCCTGCAGCGACAGTTGGCTGTTGACCCCTCGTGACCGCAAGGTGCGCAACGGTGACGGCTGTGACGGGACGGAGACGGATCAAGCAAACGTTCGGCCGATCGGCGCCGCCGCCGGGACACCGATCGACGCAGGCTGCCGGAACCGGCCATCTGCCCCGGGCACGCGCCGCCTGCCGCCTGCCGCGGGTCGCCTGCCGCGGGGCCGGGTGTCCCGGCTCGGCCGTGCCGTCGACCGCCGACGGGAGGTGCCGCTCAGCCGACCGGCAGCCGTGGCCGGCCGGCCGCCGATTCCCCGTACAGCGGCGGGCGTTCGGCGAGTTCGACCGGCGTGCGCACGCCTTCGCGCTGGGCGGTGACCCCGGCCGCGCACACCGCGGCGGCGGCGTAGCCGTCCCAGGTGCTCGGGCCGGTCGCGCGGCCCGAGCGCGCCGCGTCCACCCACTCCTGGAGCTCACGCTGGTAGGCGTCACCGAAGCGGGTGAGGAAGTCCTGGTCCACGCCGCCGCCCCAGCGGCCCGCGGCGGCGACCCGTACGCCCGGGCGCGCGTCGTCCGTGCCGACCGTCGCGGTGCCGCGGGAGCAGACGACCTCGGCGCGCACCTGGTAGCCGAAACCGCAGGCGGCGAAGATCTCCACGGTCACCAGGGCGCCCCCGGAGGTCTCCAGCAGGACGAGTTGGGGATCGCTGCCGGCGACGGGGGAGTCCGCGCGCGCGCCGGGTTTGACGACGGTCACCGCAGTGATCTCCTGCCCCCACAGCCACCTGGTGCAGTCGATCTCGTGGACCACCGAGTCGTTGATCATCATCTGCTCGGTGAACCAGGCCGGCATGCCGACGTTGCGGTGCGCGCAGTGCATCATCAACGGCTGCCCCAACTCCCCGCGGTCCAGCAGCGCCTTGAGCGCGAGGAACTCCGCGTCGTACCGTCGCATGAAGCCGACCTGGATCAGCCGGCTGCCGAAACGCTGCTCCGCCGCCAGCACGCGCAGTGCCCCGGCGGGGTCCGGGGTGAGCGGTTTCTCGCACAGCACCGGCAGTCCGCGCTCCAGGGACTCCAGCAGCACCTCCTCGTGCGCCGGTCCCGGCGAGGCGATCAGCACCGCATCGACGCCGGGCGCGGCGAGCGCCCGGCCGGCGTCGCTGTAGGAGCGACAGGCGGGTTCGGCCTCGGCCAGTGCCGCGGCCCGGTCGCCGTCCACATCCGCGACAGCGACGACCTCGGCGCCGCTGACACGCTCCCGCAGTCGGTGGACGTGGTCGGCGCCCATCCGGCCGGTGCCGATCACGGCGACGCCGAGGGGGGTCTTGCTCATGTCGTGCGTTCTCCTAGCGTGGTGCGGTGCGTGGTGCGTGGTGCGGGAGTTACGGGTGCGGGGCACGGTGTACGCATCGCACCGGGGTACGGACCGGCCAGGCAGGCAGGCAGGCGGCAGGCAGGCGGTTGTGGTCGGCCGGCGGCGGTCGGCAGGGTGCGGACGGCGGCGGGTCAGGCGCCGCAGGAACGCAGGAAGCGGCGGGTTCGGGTGGCGATCGGGAGCGGCTGATCGGGCGGGCACGGGTACATGTCCTGCTCCACGATCGCGAACAGCTCCACACCGAGCCCCTGCGCCGCGAGCAGCACCGGTTCCAACTCCGGCACTCCCCGCGGGGGTTCGCACATCACCCCGCGGCCCACCGCGGGGCCGAACGGGACGCCCCCGGCGACGACGTCCGCGAGCACCTCGGGGTCGACCTGCTTGAGGTGGAGGTAGCCGATCCGCTCACCGTAGGTCTCGATCAGCCGTACGCTGTCGCCACCGCAGTAGGCGTAGTGGCCGGTGTCCAGGCAGAGGTTCACCAGATCGGGGTCGGTCGCGTCCAGGAAGCGGGTGACGTTGGCCTCGGTGTCGATATGGGTGTCGGCGTGCGGGTGGACGGCGATCTCCAGCCCGTAGGTGTCCCGGACCCGCGCGGCGAGGCGCTCGGTGCCGGAGGCCAGTTCCCGCCACTGGTCGGCGGTGAGCTCTGCCGGCTCGATCATCTCGGCAGTTCTGTCGTCGCGCCAGAAGGACGGGATGACGACCAGGTGGCGCGCTCCCGTCTCCGCCGTGAGGGCGGCGACCTGCGAGACATGGGCCCAGGTGTCGTCCCAGACCGCGGGGCCCCGGTGCAGCGAGGTGAAGACCGTACCGGCCGAGACGCGCAGGCCCCGCCGCCCGGTCTCGGCGCGCAGCACTGCCGGGTCGGTGGGGAGATAGCCGTGCGGGCCGAGTTCGATCCACTCGTAGCCCGCTTCGGCCACCTCGTCCAGAAACCGCTGCCAGGGAACCTGCAGCGGATCGTCGGGAAACCACACACCCCAGGAGTCGGGGGCCGATCCGACGCGCAGTCGGTCCAGGGTGGGTACGCGGGAAGAGTGAGCGGTGGTCATGAGTGCCGGTCCTCCTCTCACCGGCTCGAACGAGCCGGTCACGGATCCAGGTTGGAGGTTCAATACAGGTGAGCGACGTCAGGGGTCCCTACGACCTCATCACAATGGGCCGCATCGGGGTGGACATCTACCCGCTGCAGAGCGGTGTGCCACTGGCGGAGGTCGAGACGTTCGCCAAGTTCCTCGGCGGCTCGCCGACCAACGTCGCGGTGGCGGCGTCCAGGCTGGGCCGCCGCGCCGCGGTGGTCAGCCGCACCGGGCGGGACCCGTTCGGCGACTACTGCCGCCGCGCGCTCACCGACTTCGGGGTGGACCCCCGCTGGGTGACCGAGGTGGACGGCGCCCCGACGCCGGTGACCTTCTGCGAGATCTTCCCGCCGGACGACTTCCCGCTGTACTTCTACCGCCGGCCCAAGGCGCCGGATCTCATGGTGCGCGCCGAGGAGTTGGACCTCGCGGCCCTGCGCGAGGCGCGGGTCTTCTGGATGACCGGTACGGGCCTGTGCGAGGAGCCCAGCCGCGGCGCGACCCATGCGGCGCTGGAGGCCAGGGCACGGTCCGGCATCACGGTCTTCGACCTGGACTGGCGGCCGATGTTCTGGCCGGAGGGTGCGGTGGCTGCGGCCCGTCCGCACTACGAGCGGGCGCTCGCCGGGGCGACCGTGGCGGTCGGGAACCTGGCCGAGTGCGAGGTCGCCACCGGTGAGCGCGAGCCGGCCGCCTGCGCACGTGCGCTGCTGGCGGCGGGGGTGGAGCTGGCCGTGGTCAAGCTCGGCCCCGAGGGAGTGCTCGCCGTCCACCGCGACGGGCGCGAGGTCGGTGCGCCGCCGCATCCGGTGGAGGTGGTCAACGGGCTCGGCGCCGGCGACGCGTTCGGCGGCGCGCTCTGCCACGGGCTGCTGGAGGGCTGGGAGTTGGCGCGCGTCATGCGGTACGCCAACGCGGCGGGGGCGCTGGTGGCCGGCCGGCTCGCCTGCTCGGCCGCGATGCCGGAGCCGGCCGAGGTCGAGGCGCTGCTCGCCGCCGCCGACTGACGGTCGTGCCGGGCGGGCCTCGGGCGGCGCCCCGGGCGGCGCGCGTACGGGCGTGTGCGCGGGCGCGTACGGAGCGGCGGGTGCGTACGGGACGGCGCTCGGGCGCGCGCGAATGCGTCGGACGGTCGGATTCGTGGGCGGCACGCCGTGACGGGCGGGGCGTGCCGCCCACCGGGTGGGGAAGGCTGGGAGGGATGAGGCACAGCGAACACCACCTGCCCGCGGGAACGGCCGCCCACGGGCCGTACACACTGGACATCGGCCCCGGAAGCGCGGGTTGGGGCTACTCGGCACTGCGCGTGCTGGAGCTGGCTCCCGGAGCACGCCACGACTTCGCCACCGGCGACAGCGAGTGGATCGTGCTGCCGCTGGCGGGCGCCTGCACGGTGACGGCGGACGGCGACCGATTCGCCCTGCACGGCAGGGAGAGCGTCTTCACGGGGGTCAGCGACTTCGCCTATCTGCCGCGCGACGCGGCGGCCGGGGTGAGCAGTACGGCCGGTGGCCGCTTCGCGCTGCTCGGTGCGCGCTGTGAGCGCCGGCTGCCCGCCCGCCGCGGGCCCGCCTCCGACGTGCCGGTGGAGCTGCGGGGGAGCGGCAACTGTTCGCGCCAGGTCAACAACTTCGCCGCCGCCGACGTCTTCGGTGCCGACCGCCTGATCGCGGTGGAGGTGCTGACGCCCGGCGGCAACTGGTCCTCGTACCCGCCGCACAAACACGACGAGTGGGATCCCGGCCGCGAGTCGGAGCTGGAGGAGATCTACTACTTCGAGATCGCGCCGCACTGCGGCGAGGACGGACACACCACCGAGGGTCTCGGGTACCAGCGGGTGACGTCCTCGGGGTCGGGCCGGAACACCGAGGTGCTCGCCGAGGTGCGTACCGGCGACGCGGTGATCATTCCGGACGGCTGGCACGGCCCGTCCATGGCCGTCCCCGGGCACACCATGTACTACCTGAACGTGATGGCCGGACCGGGTGCGGAGCGCGAGTGGCTCATCCGCGACCATCCCGACCACGCCTGGATCCGCGGCAGTTGGCGGCAGACACCGATGGACCCCCGGCTGCCCCTGTGCACCGCGCCCCTGCCCGACCCCGCCGGGCCGCCGGAGAACGCCGGGCCGCCGGAGAACGCCGGGCCGCCCGCCCCTGCCGGGCCGCCGGGTCGCCAGGGTGCGGAAGCCGGAACCGACCCGGAGCCGAACCAGGAGGTACCGCGTTGAACGCGCACCGCCCGCCCGCCGAACCAGCCCCGGAGCCGGCCGTCCCCGGCCCGTCCGCCCCCGGCCCCGAGCCCGGCCCGGCAGAGCCCGGTCCGTCCTCGCCCGGTCCGTCCGCGCGAGAGCAGCCGGCCACCGTGCGGCTCACCGTCGCGCAGGCGCTGGTCCGCTTCCTCGCCGCCCAGCACAGCGAACGCGACGGAGTGCGGCGGCGGTTGGTCGACGCGGTCTGGGGCATCTTCGGCCACGGCAACGTCGCGGGCCTGGGCCAGGCGCTTCTGGAGGAACGGCAGCGGATGCGCTTCCTCCAGGGCCGCAACGAGCAGGCCATGGTGCATGCGGCCACCGGCTTCTCGCGGCACAGCAACCGGCTCCGCGTCCAGGCCGTCACCACCTCCATCGGCCCGGGCGCCACCAACCTCGTCACCGGCGCCGCGCTGGCCACGGTCAACCGGCTGCCGGTGCTGCTGCTGCCCGGCGACACCTTCGCCGGCCGCCCCGCCGAACCGGTGCTCCAGCAGCTGGAGTCGCCGGTTGCGGGCGACATCTCGGTCAACGACTGCCTGCGGCCGGTCTCCCGCTACTTCGACCGGATCACCCGTCCCGAGCAGTTGATCCCGGCCGCCCTGCGCGCGATGCGCGTCCTGACCGACCCCGCCGACACCGGTGCCGTCACCCTGGCGCTGCCCCAGGACGTACAGGCCGAGGCGTACGACTGGCCGGTGGAGTTCTTCGCCGAACGCACCTGGCACGTGCGGCGCCCGCCTGCCGAACCGGCCGCGCTCGCGGCGATCGCGGCGGCGCTGCGGACCGCGCGGCGGCCACTGCTGGTCGCCGGTGGCGGCGTGCGGTACGCCGAGGCGGAAGCGGCGCTCGCCACCTTCGCGGAGGCCACGGGCGTGCCCGTCGCCACCACCCAGGCGGGCAAGGGGGCGCTGCCGGGCGACCACGAGCAGGAGGTGGGCGGCATCGGGCACACCGGCACCGAGGTGGCCGCCGAACTCGCCCGTACCGCCGATCTGGTGCTCGGGGTGGGCACCCGCTGGTCGGACTTCACCACGGCCTCGCACACCCTCTTCGCCCACCCCGGGGTGCGGTTCGTCAACCTCAACGTCGCCGCCCCGGACAGCGCCAAACTCGCCGCGCTCCCGTTGGTCGCCGACGCCCGCGCCGGACTGGAGGCACTCACCGAGGAGCTGGCCGGCCACCGGGTCGACGCCGACTACCTGGCCGAGTACCGGGCGGGCCGGGCGGAAGCCGACCGGCAGACCGCGGAGCTGTGCGCGGCGCCCGGCCCGGACGCGCGTCCCACACAGGCCCAACTCCTCGGCGAGCTGCGGGCGCAGCTCACTCCCGAGGACGTGATCGTCAACGCCGCCGGATCGCTGCCCGGCGATCTGCACCGCCACTGGCGGGCGGACAACTCCCGCCAGTACCACCTGGAGTACGGCTACTCCTGCATGGGATACGAGATCCCGGCCGCGCTCGGGGTCAAGCTGGCCTCCCCGGGGGCCGGGGTCTGGGCGCTGGTCGGCGACGGCACGTATCTGATGCTGCCCGGCGAGCTGGTCACCGCCGTCCAGGAGGGTCTGGACATCCGGCTCGTACTGGTGCAGAACCACGGGTACGCCTCGATCGGCGGGCTCTCCGAGGCCACCGGCGGCGAGCGGTTCGGTACCGACTACCGCTACCGCGACGCCGAGGGCGGCTACACCGGCGACCCGCTGCCGGTCGATCTCGCCGCCAACGCGGCCTCGCTCGGACTGACCGTCCGACGGGCCGCGACGGTCGGGGAGTTGCGCGAGGCGCTGGCGGCGGCGCGCACGGCGACCGGCCCGTTCTGCGTGTACGTGGAGACCGGCCCGCCCGCGGCGGGCGGGCCCGCTCCTGCGGCCTGGTGGGACGTACCGGTCGCGGAGGTCGCCGCACGCCCGGCCGCCCGCGCGGCGCGCACGGAGTACGAGCGCCGCGTCGCCGACCGCGTACGGCACCTGTGAGCCCGCCCGCCGCGCCCGTCCGGCCCGCGCGCGTCCCGCCCGTCCGGCTCGTCCCGCCCGTCACTGCCCGGCAGGCCCGTTCCGTCCGCCGCTCCCGTCCTCGTCACCGTCCGGGAGAGTCCCGTCCGGGACAGTGCCGTACGCGGTGGCGCTCGAACCGCTGACCAACCCGACCCGCAGCTCGACCCGCAGCCCGTCCGCCGGGCCCGTAGAGAGGAAGGTGGTCCCGTGACCACCGAGCAGCATCCCGTTCTCGGCCACTGGATCAACAACCGTTCGCTGCCGGGCGGTTCGGGCCGGGAGGCGCCGTTGCACAATCCCGCCGACGGCACCCGCACCGGTTCGGTGGCGCTGGCCTCGGCCACCGAGGTGGACACCGCCGTCGCCGCCGCGGTGGCGGCCGGGCCGGGCTGGCGCGCGACCTCGCTCTCGCGCCGCACCGGGCTGCTCTACCGCTACCGCGAGCTGCTCGCCGCCCGCCGCGAGGAGGTGGCCCGCCGGATCACCGCCGAGCACGGAAAGGTGCACTCGGACGCGCTCGGAGAGGTGGCCCGGGGGCTGGAGATCGTCGAACTCGCCTGCTCCGCGCCGGAGAAGCTCAAGGGCGAGCTGTCCACCGAGGTCTCCGCCCGGATCGACGTCTCCTCGCTGCGGCAGCCGCTCGGCGTCGTCGCGGGCATCACCCCGTTCAACTTCCCGGCGATGGTGCCGCTCTGGATGTTCCCGCTGGCCGTGGTGTGCGGGAACACCTTCCTCCTCAAACCCAGCGAGAAGGACCCGACAGCGGCCCGGTACCTCGCCGAACTCGCCGCCGAGGCGGGCTTTCCGCCCGGGGTGCTGAACGTCGTCAACGGCGACCGGGAGGCCGTCGAGGCGCTGCTGGACCACCCCGACATCGCCGCCGTCTCCTTTGTCGGCTCCACCGAGGTCGCCCGGGCCGTGCAACTGCGCGCGGTCGGCGCGGGCAAGCGCGTGCAGGCGCTCGGCGGCGCCAAGAACCACATGGTCGTCCTCCCCGACGCCGACCTCGACCACGCCGCCGACCAGGCCGTGAACGCCGCGTACGGCTCCGCGGGCGAGCGCTGCATGGCGATCTCGGTGGTGGTGGCCGTGGGCGCGATCGGCGACGAGCTGGTGCGGCGCATCGCGGAGCGGGCGGAACGGCTGAGGATCGGCCCCGGCGACGATCCGGCGTCCGAGATGGGCCCGTTGATCAGCCGCGAGCACCGCGACCGGGTGGCCGCCTATGTGCACAACGCCCCGGAGCAGGGCGCCGAGGTGGTGGTGGACGGCACCGGCTACCGGGTGCCCGACCATCCGGACGGCTACTACCTGGGCGTCAGTCTGCTCGACCGTGTGTCCACGGACGCCGACGCCTACCGGGACGAGATCTTCGGGCCGGTGCTCGCCGTGGTGCGCGTCGGGACGTACGAGGAGGCCGTCGCTCTGGTCAACGGCTCGCGCTGGGGCAACGGCGCGGCCGTCTTCACCCGCGACGGCGGCGCGGCCCGCCGCTTCCAACTGGAGGTGGAGGCAGGCATGGTGGGCGTGAACGTACCGATCCCGGTCCCGGTCGGGGCGCACTCCTTCGGCGGTTGGAAGGATTCGCTCTTCGGCGATCTGCACATCTACGGCAACGACGGCATCGCCTTCTACACCCGCGGCAAGGTCGTCACCACCCGCTGGCCGGACCCCTCGGACGCGGGCGTCGACCTCGGCTTCCCGCGACACGACCGGCCGTGAACGATCATTCGGCGCCGGATGCGGGGGCGCACACCGGGCACCCCGCGCTCCTCTCATACGCTCGGCACTCATGAGGTCCTCCACACCGCCGGAGCCCCCGGAGCCGTCCGACTCCCCGGAGCCGTCCGACCACCCGACGCGCCCCGACTCCCCGGCGCCGACGAACTCGGCCGCGCTATCGGCCGGTCGGAAGCGGTCTGCCGGACAGGAGCGATCGGCCGGTCGGGAGCGGTCCGAGTCCGGGGGCGAGGGCGCGCAGCGGGGGCGCTCGGCTGCGCCCGGCTCCACATCCCGCGGGCCCCGCCGCCGGGCCTCCACCGTCTTCGGATGGCCGCGTGCGATACGGGACGCGGGACGCGCCGGGCTGCGCGTCGAACGGGCCTCCCTCAACCCGCTGTTGGCACTGCGCGGCGCCGCCGGAGTCGCCGTCATCCTGGCGCTGACGCTGTGGTGGGGTACCCCAGGGCTCGCGGTGTCCTCCGCCTTCGGCGCCTTCGCCTCCGGCATCGCCACCTTCCAGCGCAGCTTCCACCCCAGGCCCGCGCTGGCGCTGGCCGCCGCGCTGGGGCTGTCGGTGAGCGCCTTTCTGGGCTACGTGCTGGCTGGCAACCTGCCGGCGTTCCTGTGTCTGCTGGCGCTCTGGGCGTTCGGCGCCGGGATGGCGTGGACCTTCGGCGCGGTCCCCGGCGTCGTCGGCGCCTTCACGGTCGCGATGATGCTGGTGGTGGTGACCCTCCCGGCGACCGTGTGGGAGGCCGCCCAGCACGCCTCGCTCATCGCGCTGGGCGGCGTCGTCCAGGCCGGGCTGATCGTGATCTTCCCGGTGCGGCGGTGGGGCGCGCAGCGCGACGCGCTGGCCGACGCGCTCGCCGGGGTCGCCGACTTCGCGCGCCAGCTCCGCGAGGAGCCCACGCTGCCCTTCGACCCGGAACCGCTCATGTGGGCGCGCACCGCCGCCCGGCTGACGCCCGGCCAGGCGCGGCGCAGGCCGGCGCAGCTCTCCGGCTACCGAACCCTCGCCGAGCGCTTCCGCGCCGTGCTCGCGGCGCTCGCCGACCCGCTCGGCGGCGTACCCGACTACGGCCCGGAGCGCGAGCGGGTGCGCGATCTGCTGCGCGCCGCCGGCACCGTACTGGACGCGGTCGCCCGCGCCGTGCGCCGGGGGGAGACGCCGACCGTACCGGCCTCCGCACTGGAGGTGCTGCGCGTCCCCGCCGACGGGCCGGTGCTGCCGCCCGGTCCCGCCCGGAAGGCCGCGCTGCGGTTGATCGCCCTCACCGAGGAGGCGGTCGACGCCGCCGGCGGCCCGCTGGAGGTGACGGACCGGGGCGGCGAACACTGGGTACGCGACCGGCTCGGCCCCGGTGTCGTACGGGTCGCAGCCCGCGCGGTGCGGCGCGAACTGCGCCTGGACTCACCGGTGTTCCGGCACGCGCTCCGGCTCGCCGCGGTCATCGTGGCAGGCGGGCTGCTCGGCCAGGCGCTGCCCTCCGAGCACGGGTACTGGATCGCCCTCACCATCGTCACCGTGCTGCGGCCCGACTTCACCGACACCGTGGGCAGGGGCGCGGCGCGTCTGGTCGGTACGGTCGTCGGTGTCGCGACCGCCGGTCTGGTGCTCGCGCTCAGCCATCCCGGCGTGTATCTGGCGGCCGGCTGGTCGCTGCTCTCCGTCTTCCTGCTCTATCTGCTGATCCGCACCGGCTTCACCGTGGTCTCCGCCTGCGCCGGCGCGTACGTCGTCTTCCTGCTCGGCATCGCCGGCCAGGACTGGGCCCAGACGGTGCCCGAGCGCATCGAACTCACCCTGGTGGGCGGGCTGCTGGCGCTGGTGTCGTACGCCCTCTTCCCGAGCTGGGAGACGCCCCGGCTGCGGGTGCGGCTCGGCGACTGGCTCGCCGCCGTCGCGACCTACGCCGCCACCGTGCTCACCGACTACGCCGACCCGAACCCGAACCCGAAGACCGAACAGCGCGCCAGACAAGCGCTGTTGGACGTGCGCGCCGCGCGGATGGAGTGGGAGCAGACCACCGACCGCGCCGCCGCCGAACCGGTGCGTGCCCGCGGCCTCTCCCGCCGCGCAGCCGCCGACGCCCACGACTCGCTGATCACCGCGGGCCGGGCCGCGAGTCTGCTGGAGTCCCAACTCGCGCACCACGCAGGCTCGTTCGCACTGAGCGAGCACTCCGGGGAGAGCGCGATGGCGCACGACCCCGGCGCCGAGCAGTTCGCCCGTGTGCTGCTCGCGGCGGCGGAACCGGCGGCCCAGGCCGTGCGCGAGGGCCGTACCCCGGACTGGACGGAGGTCCAGGAGTCGCTGGGGGAGTGGCGGGACAACACCGAGCTGCCGGACAGCATCGCGCTGCGGGTGGCGGAGCTGGTCACCGACTCGTTCGTGGAGGTCGCGACCGCCACCCGGGGCCGCAGCTCCCCGGCGCCGGAGTGACGCCGGGGCGACGCCGTGAAGCCGTGAAGCCGTGAAGCCGTGACGCCGTGACGCCGTGACGCCGTTTCGAGCCGCTGGGCGAGGACCCGCACTCGGTCGTCCGCACTCGCCCGGCCCGGCCGGGTGCGAACCGGGCCGGTGGGGCCGAGCGACACCCCGCCCGGCTCGCACCCCACCCCGCTCGAATCGTCAGAACGCCGAACTCCCGCCCGACGGCCCTGTGTCGTCCGTGCCGGGGCTCGGCCCTGTGACGGCACCGAGCAGTCGGTAGAGCCTTGCACCGGCAACGTCGTTCGCCTGTGTCACGGGTGCGTAGAGCAGTCCACGCGTACTGTCGCCGCTCACGAAAACGTGAGCGGTGCCCGCGCCGGCGGGCGGAGACGCCCGCAACCGGTCGGCGGTGGCCTCGGCCCATCGCACGGCATCGGACGCCGGCCCGCTCTCGGCGCGTGCCACGATCACGTCGGTCGTGTCCGCGCCGACGCCGTCGGGCACGACGGTGTGCGCCAGCCGACAGCGGATCAGCCCGGGACGCCGGATCCCCGGGACCTCGCGGTCGATGCTGCCGACCATCTCGGCCCGGTGTTCGCGGACGAAGGCGAGAAGGGCGTCGTCGTCGGCCCACTGCGCGACACTGAGCAGCACCCGCCCGTCCGCGCTTGCGAAGCAGCTGAGCCGCAGGAAAGCCTCGGGGCGAAACCTGGCCGACAGCTCGCCCCACTCCTCGAGCAGCGCACGGCCCGCCCGGCGCTGCCGGTCCGGCGTGTCCACGATCCACTCGCTGATCAGGGTGGTCCCGGCGTCGGGGCGGGCCAGATCCGGCAGCTGAAGCGTTGTCACACGAACCTCCTGGCGTCGTCGTGTGCCCAGCATGAAACCTGAAGTGCAGTTGAGGTCAAGCCTCGGCCCCGGGCCCCGGGCCCCGGGCCCCTTGGGTTCTAACGGGCCCCGGGGCGCTGGGCGAGGACCGCTTCGACGGGAGGACGAGGAGGCCGTTCTCACCCGGCGTCGAGACCTCGAAGACCCCGAAGACCCCGAAGACACCCTCGTCGAGGGGCCCTTGACGAGGGGAGCCGCCGAACGGCATACAGCCGCCGGAGGTCCTCGACAGGCATCACCGACCGCCGCCGTTTCGGCGCCCGACCGCAGACACACTCCGATCGTCCTCCGAGGCCAACCCCGGAGGACTTGCGAACTCGCCCCCTAAGCTGGCCGCCTATGGCTCATCCCGACCGCAACCACCCCGTACCGGGCCCCGGCGCGTCCGCGGTGCCCGAGGGCCGGCGCGTCCGGTCGGCGGCCCTGCTGACCGCGTTCCTGGTGCTCGTCGTGGTGGCGGTGCTGGTCGTGGTCCTGCCGGGCGAGCAGGCCGAGGACGACCGGGACGCCTGCCGTCCGCTGAAGGTCACCGGCTGGGAGCCGGAGTCCCGCCTCACCGGCGAGTTCGCCCGCTACGGCGACAACAACAACAGCCTCGACGACTGGACCGGCGGCGACGGCAACCGCAGCGTCGCGCTGCCCGACGGCCGTACGCTCTGGCTGGCCGCCGACACCTTCCTCGACGCGGTGCAGAACGGCCGCACTCGCCAGGACCCGCGCTGGGTGCGCAACTCCGCCCTCGTCATGTCGCCCGACGGCACCCTCGAACGCACCGTGCTCGCCGACGGCCCGTCCGGCTTCTTCCCCGGCCTCGCGACACCCGACGGGCGCGAGGTCTGGCGCTGGCCGGGCGGCGGGACCGTGGAGCCGAGGGAGCCGGGCTCCGGCGAGGAGGTGCTGCGGGTCGTGCTCTGGCAGCGCGAGAGCGCGCAGGCACCGTGGGCCTTCGGGATGCCGCGTGCCAGCGAGGTCGCCACGATCAGCCTGCCGGACCTGAAGCTGGAGTCCATCGAGTCGATCGACGTGCCGGTCTCCCAGAACCCGGCCGAACGCGTGCTGTACGGCACCACCGTGCTCACCGAGGGCCGGTGGACGTATGTCTTCGGCGCGGACGAGCGCACCGCGCTCGGTCAGGCCTCCGAGGCGCACGTCGCCAGGGTGCCGCGCGGCTCGCTGGCCGACCGCGACCGGTGGCGGTACTGGGACGGCCGGGCGTGGCAGCGTGACGCCGCCCGCTCCGATGCCCTGCTGGTCGGAGGTTCCGACAGCGGGCGCGGTGCCACCAACACATTCTCCGTCGCTCGTCGGGGCGGCACCTGGCTGCTGTTCACCGCGGACGCCGGCGGCCCGGACGGCCGCGGACTGACCCATGTCGCCTCGTACTGGGCCTGTTCGCCGCAGGGCCCCTGGCACGGGCCGAGCGACGCGCTCACCCCGCCGCTGCCGAAGGGCGCCGAGGGCCGCCGGGCGCTGGCGTACAACCCGCAGGCACACGGCGACCTCGACACCGGGGGCGGCGGGGACGGTACGGACGGCGGGGGCGCGGACGACGGGCTGGTGCTCGGCTACGACGTCAACGTCCCCGACCAGGTCTCGGCCGTGCACGAGGACGTGGAGCTCTACCGCCCGCGGTTCGTGACGCTCCGGCTCGGCGAACGCCGCCCGGCCGGCCGCGAGTTGCCGCGCCCGCGTCCGCGCCGCCGGCGTTAGATCACTGCGGCGAATCGGACGCCGCGAGCTTGGCGTACTTGGCGTCGCGAACCCGCAGCAGCGCGCACGCCACCAGAGCTGCCGCGAACGAGGCGATCAGCACGGCGGCCTTCACATGCTCGGTGGTCTCCGGATTCCCGGTGAAGGCGAGCTCGGTGACCAGCAGCGAGACGGTGAAGCCGATGCCGGCCAGCATCGACATGCCCAGCACATCCGCCCAGGCCAGGTCCGGACTCAGCCTGGCGCTGGTGAAGCGGGCGGCAAGGTAGGTACCGCCGAAGATCCCGACCACCTTGCCGACGAACAGACCGAGGGCGGTGCCGAGCGCCTCCGGCTCCCGCGCCGCCTCCGCCAGCGCCGAACCGGAGACCGACACACCCGCCGCGAAGAGCGCGAACAGCGGCACCGCCAGCCCGGCCGAGAACGGCCGCACCACGTGCTCGATCCGGTCCGCCGGCGGGCTCTCCTCGTTTCCGCGGGCCTTGGCGCGCAGCAGCATGCCCATCGCGACTCCGGCGATGGTGGCATGGACGCCGCTGTTGTACATCAGGGCCCAGATGGCCACGCCGAGGGGAACGTAGAGGTACCAGCCCCGAACTTCGAGCTTCTGGTGCAGCACGTAGAAGAGCAGGAGACCGGCGAAGGCGCCCGCCAGAGCCCATGTGTTCAGCGTCGAGGTGTAGAACAAGGCGATCACGACGATCGCCCCGAGATCGTCCACGATCGCCAGCGTCAGCAGGAACGTCCGCAGCCCGGAGGGCAGGTGGGTGCCGATGACGGCGAGCACACCCAGCGCGAAGGCGATGTCGGTCGCCATCGGGATGGCCCAGCCGTTGAGGTCGCCGCCGCCGCTCGCGTTCACCGCGAGGTAGAAGAGAGCCGGTACCGCCATTCCTCCCACCGCCGCGACGATGGGCAGGGCGGCGGCGCGCGGATCGCGCAGCTCGCCGTCGACCAGTTCCCGTTTGAGCTCGATGCCGGCGACGAAGAAGAAGATCGTCAGCAGACCGTCCGATGCCCAGTGGCCGACCGAGAGATCCAAGCCGAGGGCAGGAATGCCGAAGTGGAAGTTGCGGACGTCCTCGTAGAGCCCGCTGAGCGCGGTGTTGCTCAGAACGAGCGCCACCACGGCGGCGGCGAGCAGCACCATTCCGCCGACGGTCTCGGTGCGCAATGCGTTCGCCAGGGACTTGCGTTCCGGGCGGGAGGGGGTGGACGGAGCGTCCGAGGGGGTGTTGCCGGCCATGGTGGCGGGGCCTCCTGGAAGTGGGCAGGTCGACGACAGTCAAGCGCGCTGCGTGCACGCTGCCGACCAGACTTCCCGGCGCACCAACCCGGTCTCGCCGAGCACCCGGCCACCGTACCCATGTACCTCGCACTCTGTCGTGTGTCCCCCTTACCACTTCCGCCACGCCCGTGCCTCCTCTACCGCTGCCCGCGCCGTACAGGACCCCGGGCGGGGGAGAGCAGCCCCACCGGCAGGAGGAGGGCGGTACCGAGCGGGACCACCTACGCTGTCGGGGTACCGCTCCGGGGGGAATGAGGATCGTGAAACGTGTCGTCGTGCCCAGTACGTATCTGGGCGACTATCCGCGGTTGCTCGCAGAGGTGTCCACGACCGGCCGGCTGCCGCGCAGAGCCGAGCTGGAGGCGCTGCGGGAGACCGGTGAGCGGGCGGCCGAGTCGGGCTACGGGCTGCGCCAGCTCAACAGCCTCTACCTCTCCGAGACCCGCAAGCTCTGGGGCACCCTGCCGGGGATCGCCAAGGCCGCGGGCGCGGGCGAGCGCGGCCGTACCGGCGGGGCGCTGTTCGCCGCGGTGGAGGCCGCCATCACCGCACTCGGCGAGGGCCACGAGCGCGCGCAGCGCATGGCGGTGCGCCAGGAGGAGGCCGAGCGCCGGGAGTTCGTCGACGATCTGCTGTACGGGCGCAGCGACCTCGGCCGGCTCGCCGCGCAGGCCCAGCGGTACGGGCTGCGGCTGGCGTACGCCCATGTGGTGGCGGTGGTGAGCGGCGCGGAGAAGCTGGACGACGCCCACCCCACCGTGCGCCGTATCGAACGTGAGTTGCTCGGCCGCTTCGGCGAGCTCCGGGACGTACTGCTGGCGACCAAGGAGGGGCGACTGGTGTGCGTCGCCGCCAGCCGTGAGAAGCCTGTGCTGGACGCCTTCGCCCAGCTCGCCGAGGACCCCGGCCCCGGGTACGCCGGTGCCGGGCGGGTGGCGATCGGACGGGAGCACCGCGGCGCGGGCGGAGTGGTGCGCTCCTACGAGGAGGCACGCACCGCGCTGGACATCGCGGACCGCCTCGAACTGGCGCCGGTCCGGGTCTCTGCGAACGAGCTCATGGTCTTCCCGGTGCTGTTGCGCGACCGGCACGCGATGGCCGACCTCGTGCGCACCGTGCTGGAGCCGCTGAACGGGGCCAGGGGAGGTGCCGATCCGCTGGTGCGTACACTCGCCGAGTGTTCGGCGGCCGGCTATGTGAATGCCGAAGCGGCCAGGCGGCTGGGCATCAGTGTGCGCACGCTCTCCTACCGGCTGGCGCGCATCCGCTTGCTGACGGGATACGACGCGAGCGACGCGATCCAGCGCTACACGCTGGAGACAGCGGTCATGGGTGCGCGACTGCTCGGCTGGCCCAAACGGGAACTGTAGTGGCCGAGTTCGCGTCTGTAGGGACATAAGGACTGCCTAAACGTTTCCTGGTTCTGGCAATGTGCGGAGCTCGCGCCCGGTGTCACGATGGCGGCACACCGCAACCGACCGAAAGGAGAGGGAAGTTGAGTGAGTTCTTCGCCGCGGCGTTGGCGTTTCCCGCCGTGCTCTTCTCCTTCGCTCTGGTCGTGGTGGTCGTCTACTGGCTCTTCGTGCTGGTGGGCGCCGCGGAGGTGGACGCCCTCGACGGGGGTGAGGGCGTCTCCTCCGACGGCTCGGGCACCGGCTTCGCGGGTGCGTTCGCCGCGCTCAGGCTGGAGGGCGTACCGGTCGCGGTCGTACTGTCACTGCTGATCGCGATTGCCTGGTTCGTGTCTCTTGCCGGATCCGCGCTCTTCGACAACCCCGTGCTGCGGGTGCTGGTGCTGCCCGTCGCGCTCTTCGCCTCCTGGTCGTTGACCTGGGCGATGATCCGTCCGCTGCGGCATCTCTCGCGCGGTGAAGTCGGCGTCTCGCGCAGCGAGTTCGTCGGCCGGGTCTGCGTCGTACGGACCTCCTGGGTGGACAGCCGGTTCGGCCAGGCGGAGGTGGCCGGCGACGACGGCTCGACGGCGATCATCCAGGTCAGATACGAGGACGGGGTCGGCGTCGGTGTCGCTGCCGCCGACGGGCTCGTCGCCGGCAGCACGGCGCTGATCTTCGACTACGACGACGAGGGCGAGTTCTTCCGTGTCGCACCTTTCGACGCGGCACTCGATCCGAACCGGCCACCGGGCTGATCCCGGTCGCCGAGCAGTCCGGGCCACATCTCGGGGGGAAATGATGATTGTGGTGATCCACCCGCACACCGCGGCGGCGAGTCCGTCGCGACGCTCGACCGCCGATCCGGCACGCGTCTTAGCCGGCGCGTCCGGCAGGGCCTGTCCGCGCGGTCGCCGCGAGCGTCCGCCGAGCGGTCGGCGACGAACACGCCGCTGACCGCGCGGCGTCGGGCCGGACCTCGGCCGCGAAACCGCGGGGCCGGGCGCAACCCGCACCGGAACGCACCCGGCACCGGCCAGGTGCGTCCGTGGCCGACCGGGACGCCTACCCGTACGCCCCGAGTGGGGCGTGCCTCCTCGGCCCCGCCCCACCGGTGAGCCGCAGCACCCGCAGCACCCGCAGCGTCCGGACGGCGGCTACCGGAGCGCTCGGCCCGGCGGCCGGCACCGGCAACCGGACGGCAGCGCACCCGGCAACTCCAACCGGAACCAACAAGCAACAGCAAGCAACGGCACGCAACGGCACGCAACTGCAACCCGGACACGACAACCCGGACCACAGCAACACAGCGTCCCCGTACGGCGGTTGCGCACCGGCGACCCGTCGTGCAGACGACCGCCCGTACCGCAACCGCACGCCCCAGATTCAAGGGAACTCTCCATGGATGCCATCTCGACAGGTCTCGGCGTACTGATCGCCGTCGGCCTGCTCATCGCGCTCGCGCTGCTGCTGATCGTCAGCAGACTCTTCCGCAAGGTTCCGCAGGGCAAGGCCCTGATCGTCTCCAAGATGCGCAAGGTCGAGGTCACCTTCACCGGCATGGTGGTGCTGCCGGTGCTGCACAAGGCCGAGGTCATGGACATCTCGGTGAAGACCATCGAGATCGAGCGGACCGGCCACGACGGCCTCATCTGCAAGGACAACATCCGCGCCGACATCCGCATCAGCTTCTTCGTCCGGGTCAACAAGACCCGCGAGGACGTCGTGAAGGTCGCCCAGGCGATCGGCACCGAGCGCGCCAGCGACCGCGACACCCTCCAGGAGCTCTTCAACGCGAAGTTCTCCGAGGCGCTGAAGACCGTCGGCAAGCAGCTGGACTTCACCGAGCTCTACACCCACCGCGAGGAGTTCCGGAACCAGATCATCGCCGTCATCGGCACCGATCTGAATGGCTACAGCCTCGAGGACGCGGCGATCGACTACCTGGAGCAGACGCCGCTGCGCAGCCTGGACCGGGACAACATCCTCGACGCGCAGGGCATTCGGAAGATCACCGAACTGACCGCGATCGAGCACATCCAGACCAACGAGTTCCAGCGCAACGAGGAGAAGGAGATCACCCGGCAGAACGTCGACGCCCGGGAGGCCGTCCTGGAGCTGGAGCGCCGCCAGGCGGACGCGGAGATCAAGCAGAAGCGCGAGGTCGACACCGTACGGGCCCGCGAGGAGGCCGAGACCGCACGGGTCCAGGCCGAGGAGCGGCTGCGCTCGCACGCCGCGCACATCAAGACCGAGGAGCAGCTCGGCATCCAGAACGAGAACCGCGAGCGCGAGGTCGCCGTCGCCAAGCTCAACCGCGAGCGGGTGGAGGCGATCGAGCGGGAGCGGATCGAGAAGGACCGGCTGCTGGAGGTCATTGCCAGGGAGCGAGAGACCGAACTGCGCCGTATCGCAGCCGACAAGGAGGTCGAGGCGGAGAAGCGGGACATCGCCGACGTGGTGCGCGAGCGCATCGCGGTCGAGAAGACCGTCGCGCAGCAGGAGGAGGAGATCAAGAAGCTGCGCACCGTCGAGGAGGCCGAGCGCGAGCGGCAGGCGCTGATCATCGCCGCCGAGGCGCAGGCCCAGGAGCGACTGGTCAAGGACATCAAGGCCGCCGAGGCCGCCGAGCAGGCCGCCGAGCACCGCGCCGCCGAGGAGCTGACGCTCGCCGAGGCGCGGCGCAAGACCGCCGATCTGGACGCCCAGTCCGCGATTCGGGCGGCCGAGGGCAGGAGGGCGTCGGAGGCCGCAGCCGGTCTCGCCGAGGCCGAGGTCCAGGAGCGGATGGCGGACGCCATCGGCAGGACCCGCGCGGTGGAGGCGACCGCCGCCAAGGAGATGGGACTGGCCGAGGCCGAGGCCATGCGCGAGAAGCTGAAGGCCGAGGCCGAGGGCCTGACCGAGAAGGCCGGGGCGATGGCCGCACTGGACAGCGCCAGCCGGGAGCACGAGGAGTACCGACTGCGCCTGGAGGCGGAGAAGGACGTACGTCTCGCAGGGATCGACGTGCACCGGCAGATCGCCGAGGCGCAGGCGACGCTGGTCGGCGCGGGGCTGGAGAAGGCCAACATCGACATCGTCGGTGGCGACTCGGTCTTCTTCGACCGTCTGATCAACTCGATCTCGGCCGGCAAGGGCGTGGACGCCTTCGTCGCCAACTCCGACTCGGTGCAGAACATGGCCGGGCCGTGGCTGGGCAAGGACTCCACCTTCACCAGCGACGTCAGCACGATGGTCGCGGGTCTCGGCGCCTCGGGGATGCGCGATCTGACCCTCTCCGGGCTGCTCGGCCGGCTCATCGCCGCCGAGGGCCCGAACACCGCCCAGCTGACCTCGCTGCTGGACGCGGTGCGCGGCACCCCCGCGGCCGAGCTGCCGGTGGCCGCGCTGACCGCCGCGGCAGCGAACGGAGTGCCGGCCCAGAACCGCGGCTGACCCTCCGGAACCGGTCGCAGGAGCAGGGACACACGGTGGACGGGGGTCCGCCGCGCGAGAGCGACGGCGGGCCCCGGCGCGAGCGGGTCCCGTACGCCCCACCCGACCCCGGCCGGTACGGGACGCCCCCGGACGTCGACGTCGGACGTCGGCGTCGGATGTCGGCGTCCTCGCGCCCATGTGCGCAACGTGTAAGCAGAGACGAGGAGTTGGGAAGACGTGAGCACGCAGACGCAGTCCGGCGCGGACACATCCGCCACCGCGGACGGGCAGGGGCGCAGGTCCGGGGGCAACCTGGACGCCGGTACCTACGAGGTGCTGCGCGGCAGGATGTCGGGTGCCGCGGCCGAGCTCGCGAGGCGGGCTCAGTCACTGAACGCCGAGCGGATGGCGGACTTCGGCGGCAGCGAGCTCGAACTCATCGGCAACGACCGCATCCGCACCGAGCACAACTGCGTGCCCCGCGACATCGTGCAGGTCGGCGGGTTGATGCTGTTCGGCTACAACGTCCACTTCGGTCTCAAGCAGACCACCGCCGTACGGGATGTCTTCGCGCTCCACCGCTACCAGGACGGCCGCTTCGAGGAGGTCGGCGAGAGCACCCTGCCGGGGCTGCTGGACGACGAGCGGTTCCGGCGCGACTTCCTCGACCTCTACCGCTACTACCGCGAGGCCGAACTCCTCCAACTCCGCCGCACCGGCCAGCTGTTGCTCGCCGTCTTCCAGACCGGCGAACGCCTCTCCGACATCCGTGTGCTGCGCTGGAGGATCGCGCCCGACGGCACCCCGGAGTACGTCGACGCCAAGGGCGAGCGCGACCACACCTTCCCGCCCTCCCACGACTTCGAGTGGACCACCACCGGCCGTGAGGACCACGTCCTCGGCCGCCACCCGCACATCTCCATCGAGGGCGAGCTGTTCGTCGAGACGGTGAACGGCACGCTCACCGTCAAGGTCGAGGACAACACCGAGTCCGGCGAGGGCATCTACTCCGAGGAGGTCGACGAGCCGCTGCAGTCGCTCGCCGACGCCGAGGTCGCCCACGTCCGCGTCGGCCCACTGATCCTGCTGCGGGTGCTGCCGTACAAGGAGACCGTCCACCGCTACCTGGTCTTCAACCGGCGCTCCAAGGAGGTCGTGCGCCTGGACGGCATCGGACTCTCCTGCCAGCTGTTGCCCGAGGACCAGGGCATCATCTTCCCCGGCGGCTACTACCTCACCACCGCGCCCGCGGGCTCGGCCGCCCGCACCTTCGACACCGACACCGCGGACCTGGAGTTCGAGTCGGTGGTCCGCTCGCCCAACGGCGAGGACGTGCTGTACGTCTTCCACGCCCGTGCCGAGGGCCGCACACTGCTGCTGCCCTACAACCTCATCCGCAAGGAGGTCGCGGCACCGATCCCCTCGCACGGCTGCTCGCTCTTCGAGGACGGCACCATGGCCGTCTTCCGGGCCCTCAGCGACGAGCCGACCCGGGTCCACCCGATGCAGCTGTGGCAGACGCCCTACCTCTCCGACTCCTACTCCGCGGCGCAGCCCGAGGGCACCGGCCCGCTCACCAGGGTCGGCAACGCCGAGCTGGTGCGCGGCATCTCCGACTCGCTCTCGGTGGCCAGGATGGCCGACGAGATGGCGCCCAGCGTCGCGGTGTTCGAAGCGATCGTCGCCGCCTGCGGCCGGGTCGCCGATGCGTACTACTGGCTCGCCGACGAGGGGCTGCACGGACTCGACGAGCCGTTGGAGACCCTGCGCCGGACCGCCGAGCAGGTCATCGACGAGTTCGAGCGGGTCGAGGAGCTGCGCGCCCAGTCCCGCGCGGCGGTGACCGGGGCGACCGCCGAGGTCACCACCCTCGTACGGCGTGCCAGGGGCGAGGCGCCGGGCGGCGCCACCGCCTGGGTCGTGCTGCTCACCGAACTGCGCCGCGCCCAGGGCGGCGTGGAGTCGCTGCGCGAGCTGCGGTACGTCGATGTCGAGCAGATCGACGCGCTGACCGCCGAGTTGACCGCTTCGCTGGAGTCGACCGGCCGCAGAGCGGTCGCCCACCTCTCCCGCGCCGACGCCTTCGACGACACCCGCGCGGCCGTCGAGGAACTGACCCGACGCGCTTCGGAGGCCGCCACCGTCGCCGTCGCCGACCCGCTGGGCGAGCAGATCGGCGAGCACGCCGAGGGACTGCGCACCGTCACCGACGTGGTCGGCGGCCTCGACATCGCCGACGCGACCGTGCGCACCGACCTGTTGGAACGCATCGGCGAGATGACGGGCCTGGTCAACCGCGCCCGCGCGGTGCTCGACGGGCGCCGCAAGGAGCTGTTGGAGAGCGAGGGCCGGGCGGAGTTCTCCGCCGAGTTCACGCTGCTGGGGCAGGCCGTCGCCGGCGCGCTCGCGGCCTCCGGCACCCCCGAGGAGTGCGACGAGCAACTGGGCCGTCTGCTGCTCCAGCTGGAGAACCTGGAATCGCGGTTCGGCGCCTTCGACGACTTCCTCGCCCGGCTCACCGAGCAGCGCGAGGAGATCTACGAGACCTTCTCCGCCCGCAAACAGGCTCAGCTGGACGAACGCGCCCGGCACGCCGAGCGGTTGGTGCAGTCGGCCGAACGCATCCTGGGCACCGTCTCCCGCCGCTCCGGCACACTTGCCACCCTCGACGACGTCAACGCCTACTTCGCCACCGATCCGCTGGTGGCCAAGGTCCGGGACACCGCCGAGGAACTGCGCTCGCTCGGCGACACGGTGCGCGGCGAGGAGCTGGACGGCCGACTCAAGGCCTCGCGCCAGGAAGCGGCCCGCAGCCTGCGCGACCGTGCCGACCTCTACGACGCCGAGGGCACCGTACGACTGGGTCGGCACCGCTTCGGCGTCAACACCCAGCCCATCGACCTCACCCTGGTGCCGCAGGACGGTGCGCTGGCCTTCGCCGTCACCGGCACCGACTACCGTGCGCCCGTCGACGATCCGGCCTTCGAGGGCACCAGGGACTTCTGGGACCAGCCGCTGGTCTCGGAGTCGCCGCAGGTCTACCGGGCCGAGCACCTGGCCGCGTCCGTACTGGCCGCTGTCGGGCCCGACCGGCTGCGCGAGGCGGCGCGGACCGAGGGCGCGGTGGCTGCGCTCATCCGCGAGCAGGCCGAGTCCGCGTACGACGAGGGGTACGACCGCGGCGTCCACGACCACGACGCGGCGGCCGTGCTGACCGCGGTGCTGGGCCTGGGCGAGGACGCCGACCTGCTGCGCTTCACCCCCGAGGTGCGCGGCGCCGCCCAGCTGTTCTGGGCGTACGGCACCTCCGAGGAGGACCGTACGGCGTGGACGACCCGCGCCCACTCCCTCGCCCGTGCCCGCAGAGCCTTCGGCCCCGGCCCGGCTGTGACGCAGCTGGCGGGCGAACTCGGCGCGGCAGCCGGCGAGTTCGTCGTCGCCGCAGGGCTGAGCGTCACCGGCTCCGGTGACGGTGGTCCCGGTGGCGCAGACTCCGGGACCACCCGCGTCGGAGGCGCTCGCCACGGGAGAACCCGCGACGGGGGTGTCCGCGACGAGGAGAACCTCGGCAGCTACCTCTTCGAGGAACTGGCTGCGGGCAGGCCGCAGTTCGCCACCTCGGCGACAGCCCGCGCGTTCCTGGCCGACTTCCGCTCGGCCCTCGGCGGCCCGCAGTCGGTGCAGGCGGAGGAGTTCGCCGCGGACCTCCGGGCGCTCGGCACGGACCTGACGGCGCGGCACCAGCTCGCGCTGGCCTGGCTCTCCTCGTTCGCCGAGGCCAGGAGCGCGCCGACCGGCGACCTTCCGGAAGCCGCCGCGCTGGAGCTGTGCGGAGATGAGCTGGCCCGACGCGACATCGACGCCCCGGTGCAGACCACCGTCACCGGTCTGCTCGGTTCGCACCGCCGGATCAGCGGCGGCGAACTCCCGCTGCGGCTCGACGAGTTCCTCGCCCGTACGCATCGGTTCCGCGCCCGCCGGGTACCGGCGCACCGTGCGTACACCCGCGCCCGCAACGCCCTGCTCACCGCGGAGCGGGAGCGGCTGCGGCTGGACGCCTTCACCCCGCAGGTGATGTCCGCCTTCGTGCGCAACCGCCTCATCGACGAGGTCTACCTCCCGCTGATCGGCGACAACCTGGCCAAGCAGCTCGGCACGGCGGGCACGGAGCGCCGCACCGACAGCCAGGGCCTGCTGCTCCTGCTCTCCCCACCGGGCTACGGCAAGACGACGCTGATGGAGTACGTCGCCTCCCGGCTCGGGCTGGTGCTGGTCAAGGTGGACGGCCCGGCGCTCGGGTACCACACCACCTCGCTGGATCCGGCCGCCGCACCCGACGCAGCCGCCCGGCGCGAGGTGGAGAAGATCAATTTCGCCCTGGAGATGGGCAACAACGTCTTCCTCTACCTCGACGACATCCAGCACACCTCGCCCGAACTCCTCCAGAAGTTCATCCCGCTCTGCGACGCCCAGCGCCGAGTCGACGGTGTCGCGACCGCCGACGGCCGGGCACGCACTTTCGACCTGCGCGGCAAGCGCTTCGCGGTCTGCATGGCCGGCAACCCCTTCACCTCCACCGGCGCACGCTTCCGGGTCCCCGACATGCTTGCCAACCGTGCCGACGTCTGGAACCTCGGCGACGTCCTCTCCGGCAAGGAGAACGTCTTCGCGCTCAGCCACATCGAGAACGCCCTCACCTCCAACCCGGTGCTCTCCCCGCTCGCCGCGCGCGACCGCGCCGACATCGACCTGCTGGTGCGTCTCGCGGACGGCGACGAGAGCGCCCGGGCCGACCGGTTGGCACACCCGTACACCCCCGCGGATCTGGAGCAGATCCTCGCCGTGCTGCGGAAGCTGCTGTACGTCCAGCGCACGACGCTGCGGGTCAACGCCGCCTACATCGCCTCGGCGACCATGGACGACGCCGACCGCACCGAACCGCCGTTCCGGCTCCAGGGCTCGTACCGCAACACCAACAAGCTGGCCGAACGCATCGTGCCGGTGATGAACGACCAGGAGCTCGAAGCGCTGATCGACGACCACTACCTCGGAGAGGCGCAGACCCTGACCGCGGGGGCGGAGGCCAACCTGCTCAAACTCGCCGAGCTGCGCGGGCGGTTGGACCCCGAGCGGGCCGCGCGCTGGAAGGAGATCAAACACACCTGGGCGAGTGGTCGGCAGGTGTAGCGACGGACTGCTCCCGGTG
>NZ_JAELVF020000001.1:3470335-3474449 GCF_018101125.2 Streptomyces tardus
GGGTCGGCCTGCGCCCGGAGCCCGGGGCGTCAGCAGGACGCCGGACGGCGACGGCGGCGGGCGTGGGGTGTGGGCCGGCGTCGACTGTCAACCACGCCAAACGGGGGAGGGAAGGCGGCGGTCGGTGGACACGTTTGGGAGGAAAGTCATGGCATGGGCCGCCCATTATTGACATGTCCGATACATCTAGCGGACGTTGATGTCATGTTGAGACGAATCCTGACCTCCTTCCTCACCGCGGTGCTGCTGGCGGCCTCCGCGCTGACCGTCACGGTCGCCACGGCCGGCACGGCGAGCGCCGACGGCTGCTACACCTGGAACCGCACCCTGAAGCAGGGCGCGTCCGGCGCCGACGTCACCCAGCTGCAGATCCGCGTCGCAGGCTACCCGGGCACCGGCAACGTCCTCGCGATCGACGGAAGTTACGGCCCCGCCACCGCCGCCGCGGTCAAGCGGTTCCAGTCCGCCTACGGGCTGTCCTCCGACGGCGTCGCCGGCCCGAACACCTTCTCCAAGATCTACGCGCTCCAGAACAACGACTGCTCGCCCGCGAACTTCGCCTTCTCCGAGCTCAACCGCTGCAACTCCAACTGGTCCGGCGGCAGGGTCAGCGCCGCACAGGCCAAGGAGAACGCCAAGCGCACCATGTGGAAGCTCCAGGCACTGCGGCACGCCCTGGGCGACCAGTCCATCCGCATCACCAGCGGTTTCCGCTCCGCCACCTGCAACGCCAACGTCGGCGGCTCGCCCAACAGCCGGCACATGTACGGCCACGCCGCGGACCTCGGAGTCTCCCCGCACAGCCTGTGCACACTCGCCAAGGCCGCCCGCAACCACGGCTTCAACACCATCCTCGGCCCGGGCTACCCCGACCACAACGACCACGTCCACCTCGACCACAAGAGCGGACGCACCTGGTCCGCTCCCAGCTGCGGTATCTGAGCCTGCGTGAACCGCCGTGCCGCCCAGGCCCGTGGGGCGGTACGGCGACCGACGAAGCCCGCGGGGCGGTGCGGGGGTGGTGCCGGCCGGCACCACCCCCGCCCGTGCAGCGCAGGGCCGCCGACGGCGCCCGGGGCGCCGGTCCACCGCCCGCGCAGGCAGAGGACGTACCCGTGCCCCCTCGCGCACGCCGCGGCGGCGCCGGTCAGCGGGGGTTGAGGCGGACGACCTTGCCCTCGGCGTTCGCGGCGAGGTAGCCGCCGCCGTACTCGTCCGACATGTACAGGCGCAGCTCCAACTCCCCGGTGGACATGCCGTGGTCCACGATCAGATAGCGGCTCTGCGGCTTGTCGACGTTCAGGTCCTGCTCCGCACGACGCCACAGCGAGGGCAGCGCCGACCAGTCGACCTTCCCGAGGTCGACGGTCTCACCGGTGACCATGCCACCCGGAGTGGGGGAGGGATCCGGCGCGTTGGCGGGGTGGTAGCTGACCCGGTCGTAGCGCTTCGGGTCGCCCTTGAGGGGAGTGTCGGCCGAGATGTGGGAGTCGTGGAAGCTCGCCCGGATCACCCGGGTGCCGCCCGACGACTTGCGCAGCACCCGTACCGCTTCCTTCGCGCCCTGCTCGGTGTAGAAGGGGCCGCGGAAGGCGGAGGCGGCGTCCTCCGCGACGTCCGGAGCCTTGGCGTCGGCGTCGGCGTCGGCGTCGTCCGAGCCGCCGGACCCTCCGGACCCTCCGGACCCGCCGGAATCGCCGGGCTTGCCGGGTGAGGGTGTGCCGGACGGGGATGAGGACGGGGCGGCCGAGTCGGAGCCCGAGTCGCCGACGATCTTCGGAAGCACCAGGAAGCCCAGCAGCGCCGTCACGGTCACCACAGGGCCTGCCAGGAAGGCGCCGATCCGCAGGCGCCGCCCGGCCCGCTCGGCGCGCTCCGGATCCTGCCCGACGGGCACGGCGGCGGACGGAACCGCGGCCGGTGCGGCGCCCGAGGGCCCACCGCCGCCCGACGAACCGCCGGCAGGGCGCGGGGATTTGCGGAATGACGTCGGCACGACGTCCTCGGGCTCGCCCGCCGCGCTGCCGTCTGTCGCGCTGCTGTCGTGGACGCTGTTCGCGGCTACGGGGACGGAGCGGGGCGCGGTGGCGGTCGGTGCCGACTCGGGCCCCGGGGCGGGGCCACCACCGCTACCGGCCCTGGGCGGGCCCTGCGGGCTGACGGCCCGTCTGCGCGCGGTCCCGGCCGGCGGCGCGTCCTGCCGAGCGTGCGGTCGGCCGTCTCCGGACGCCCCGCCCGCCGACGCCGTCCCGCGCCTGCCCTCGGTGGCCGAGGGCGAGGCGGGAGCGACGAGGTTCCAAGTCCCGGGGTTCGTGGTCGGTCCGCCGCTCTCGGCGTCGGCGAGCAGCCGGTCGAGCTCCTCGGCGTCCGGACGGTCGCCGGGCTCGCGGGTGAGCAGTGCCTCCAGCACGCCGTGCAGCGAACCGGCCCGCTCAGGCGGTGGTATCGGAGCGTCGAGCACCGCGGCCAGCGTCGCCAGCGCGGTGCTGCGGCGCAGCGGGTGGTCACCCTCGACCGCGACGTAGAGCATCATTCCCAGTGACCAGAGGTCGGACGCGGGATCACCCTCCCGGCCGCGGATGCGCTCGGGCGCGATGTAGTCGGGGGAGCCGATCAGCTCACCGGTGGCGGTGAGACTGGCGGACTCGCGCACCGCGGCGATGCCGAAGTCGGTGAGCACCGGGGTGCTTTCGGTGCGCAGCAGCACGTTGGCCGGCTTCACGTCGCGGTGCAGCACGCCCTCGGCGTGCGCGGCGCGCAGTGCGGCGAGCACGCCCCGGCCGATGGTCGCCGCCTGCTCGGGCGCCAACGTCCCCCGGTCCAGGCGGTCCTGGAGCGAGCCGCCGCGCACCAGCTCCATCACGAGCCACGGGTGGGCCACCTCGGCGGAGGTGACGATGTGGTGGATGGTCACGACGTTCGGATGCTGGAGGCGGGCGAGCGAACGCGCCTCGCGCAGCACGCGCTCGCGGAGCATCCGGGCGGCGCCGGGGTCGGACTCCAGCAACAGCGGGTCGGGTGGCCGCACCTCCTTGAGCGCCACCTCGCGCTGCAACTCCATATCAAGGGCGCGCCACACCAGCCCCATTCCACCGCCGCCGAGCCGCTCACCGAGCTCGAAACGGCCGTCGATCACCCGCCCTGCGGGCCCCCCTGCGCTCATGGGGCTCAGCGTACGGCGCGGGTCCGACACCGGCACCGGCGTCCGGCCGCCCTCGCCGCAACAGGCAAAGCCTGCGCCGGGACCGAGGCGCCCGGCAGCGGCGCGGGCGTGAACCCGGCCCCGACCGGCGGCCGTTGGCGCGGGCCCACGGCCCGTCTCACCCGCGGGCCCCTGCCTCACCTGCGTGCCACCGACCTCAGCGGTGAGCCCCCTGCTTCACCAGTCGCGCTCGGCGACCAGTGCCTCGGGGTCCGCGTCCGGGAAACCGTAGGCCGACGCGACGAAGAAGAAGTCCTCGCAGATCGCCTCGCGCGCGATCGTCTCTATCCCGCTGCCCGCGGCGTGAAAATCCTCCTCCAGCGCGTTGAACCGCTCGGTCGCCACCGCCGTCAGCTCGTACAGCGCCGCCTCGCTGGCGGGAGGAGCCTCCTCGATCGCCGTGCACAGATCCAGCAGGATGCCGTTGCCCTTGTCCAGCACGTGGTCGGGGTAGTAGGAGTCGCTGTACATCTCGCGCAGGAAGGCGTGGTTGAGGATCGTGTCGTTGGTGATGGGCATGAGTCCCCCTGGAGTGCACGGTGGTGAGGAAGCGCGGCCACCGTCCGCGCGACGGACGCGACGGCAGCACGCGACGACCCGTACGCGGGCGAACCGCGTACCGGCCGAAAACCATCCTGCCCCCTGCCACTGACAATCGGCCGTGCCCGGGCGGGCGTTCTCCCGCCCCTCTCCGGCAGCCCCGCAGCACGGCCCCGGCCCGGCGCCGTTGGGCACGCCCCGGCGCCCGCCCGAACGTGCCAACGGGGCAGGCCGATCGTCCGCGCTGCGGAAGCGGACGGTGCAACTCATAGGGTGGTGGCCGACGTTCGGAGGTCGAACGTGTCGGAGCAGCCGATCTGGAGGCAGCCGCGATGGAACCGCTCCAGCACGGAGACCCCACGCGCATAGGGG
>NZ_JAELVF020000001.1:3474493-3522307 GCF_018101125.2 Streptomyces tardus
GGTCTACCTGGCGCGTTCCGCGGGCGGCCGTACGGTCGCGGTGAAGGTCGTGCGTCCCGAGCTGGCCGATGACCCGGGGTTCCGGGAGCGCTTCCGCCGGGAGGTGGAGGTCGCCAGAGCGGTTTCGGGGCGCCGCACCGCCCCGGTGGTGGACGCCGATCCGGACGCCGCTTCGCCCCAACTCCCGTGGCTGGCCACCCAGTACGTGACCGGGCCCTCTCTCAGCGAGGTCATCCGCCGGCACGGGGCGCTGCCGGAGCGCACCGTACGCGCGCTGGGGGCAGGACTGGCCGAGGCGCTGCACGAGATCCACGCGGCCGGGCTGGTGCACCGCGATCTGAAGCCCTCCAACGTGCTGTTGGCGGCGGACGCCCCGCGGGTCATCGACTTCGGCATCGCGCGGGCGGTGGACGGCGACCGGCTGACCCGCACCGGTTCGCTCGTCGGCTCGCCCGGCTTCATGTCGCCGGAGCAGGCCGAGGGCCAGCCGGTCGGGCCACCGGCGGACATCTTCTCCCTGGGCACCGTGCTCTGCTACGCCGCGACCGGGCAGAACGCCTTCGGCGACAGCTCGCCCGCGGCGCTCCTCTACCAGATCGCCCACGCCGAACCGGATCTGGAGCGGGTGCCCGACTCGCTGCGTACCCTGCTCTCCGCCTGCCTGGCCAAGGACCCGGCCGCCCGACCGAGTGCCGAGCAGATCGCCGAGCACTGCCTACCGGCCCGCGGCGAGCGGGAGTTCGGCGACTGGCTGCCGGGCGCCGTCTCCTCCACCATCGCCACCCTCGCCTCCCGCATCCTCGATCTGGAAGCGCCTCCCGAAGCGCCGTTGCCGGGCGTCCGGGGCGGCGGGGCGGGGGCGCTGAGCTCCTCGGGTCCGGTGTCCGGTTCGGTTTCGGCCCCCGGTTCCGGCGTTGGTTCGGGTTCCGGGGCCGGGGCGTCGGGCAGTCCGGAGAGCGGGGCGAACGAGCGTACGGCGATGCTCCGCCTCCCGCATCCTCGATCTGGAAGCGCCTCCCGAAGCGCCGTTGCCGGGCGTCCGGGGCGGCGGGGCGGGGGCGCTGAGCTCCTCGGGTCCGGTGTCCGGTTCGGTTTCGGCCCCCGGTTCCGGCGTTGGTTCGGGTTCCGGGCCCGGGGCGGGAGGCGGAGCATCGCCGTACGCTCGTTCGCCCCGCTCTCCGGACTGCCCGACGCCCCGGCCCCGGAACCCGAACCAACGCCGGAACCGGGGGCCGAAACCGAACCGGACACCGGACCCGAGGAGCTCAGCGCCCCCGCCCCGTACCCCGGCAGGCCGGGCGCCGTCCCGCCGGGCGCGGCGCAGCCGCCGAACCCCGGGCCGTCTTCCCGGAGTTCGGCCCCGAACGCCTCTTCCTCCGGCGGCAGCCCCACCGGGCCCACAACCGGAACCGGACCTGCCACGGACGCAGCGCCCGTCCCCGCGCCTGTCACCGGTGCAGCGCCCGACACCGGACCCGACACCGAGACACCGCAGAGCAAAAGTGCCTCGCGGCGCCGCTTCCTGCTCGCGGCGGCAGGGCTCGCAGGTGTCGCGTCGAGCGCCGTCGGCGGGGCGTGGCTGCTGAGCGGTGACGGGTCGGCCGAAGGCCGGAGCGGTGGCGGCGGCGGCGAGCCCGGCGACGGGCGGAAGCCCTCCGGCACCGAGGAGTTCGCCACCCCGCCGGCAGGCGTCGCTCCCGCACCGCTGTGGCTCGCGCGGCTGGAGGAGGGCAGCCTCGCCCCCGCCAACCCGGTCGTTGCCGGCGACGTGGTGGCGGTCGGCGGGATGCCGGTCCGCGGTGTGCACGCCCGTACCGGCCGGGAGACCTGGCGCCGCGGCCGTTCGGAGGACTCCCAGCTCAGCCGGTTCCACCTGGTCGGAGAGGTGGCGTACCAGGGGCTCTTCGGCTCCGACGGGTATGCCTTGACCGGCGTCGACCTCCGTACCGGCAAGGAGTCCTGGCGCACCCAGCTGCCGGAGCAGTTCCGCTCGCCCCGGGTCGTGGCGGCCGACCGTCGGCAGCTGTACTTCTACAGCAGGCAGTTCGACGGCGACCTCGGGAACCGCGACCAGAAGCAGGACTGGGGCGCGGTGGACATCGAGTCGGGCAAGCCGGTGTGGAGCGTCTCCCGCGACATCTCGCGCTCCGAGGTCGGTATGGTCACGCTCGCGGCGGGCGGCTGCCTGGTCGTCTGCGAGGACGAGCGCGTCCTCACCGTCCGCAGCGCCGAGGACGGCCGCGAGTTGTGGAGCCGCAGGATCGAGGGGCCGGTCCAACCGGTGGTCGCGGGGGACCGACTGCTCCTGCACGGCGACGAGCTGGTGGCCCACCGGCTGCGCTCCGGCGAGAAGCTGTGGACACTCTCGCCCAACGGGCGGCGCGGATTCGGCGTCCCCACGCTGTTCGACGACGCCCTCTACCTCTTCGACTTCGACCAGGGGCTCTGGAAGGTCGACCCCGCGACCGGCAAACGGCTCGCGATGCAGGAGAGCCTGGGCGGACGGGCGCGCGGCGACACGATGGTCAAGGTCGGAAACAGCCTCTACGTCGCCTCCTCGGCGCTCGGCACCGGCATCACGGCGGTCGACGTCCGCACGCTGGAACGCCGCTGGACCTACAACGACGGTGAGCGCAGCGGTCCTTGGTACATGGCCGCGGCGGGGCGCCGACTCATCGTGCTGCACAACGAGCGCCTGGTCGCCCTGCCGGCAGTCTGAGCCGCACACCACCCCACCTGCCACCCGCCCCGCGGCCCTCGGCCGCCAGGGGCGGCGCGGTTTCGGCGGAGGTGCGGGCGATGCGGGCAGCCGGGTCGTGGTGCGGGCCGGGTCGTGGTGCGGGCCGGGTCGTGGGCGGTACGGGGTGTGGGCGGTACGGGGTGCGCGGCGACCGGCCCGGGGTCGGTAGGCGGCACGCGCCTCACGGCACCGCGCGGCACATGGATCACGCGGATCAGGCGGTCGGCGCTCCACGGCGGTTCGTGGATAACCGGTTGCGCGCGGGCGCGCCGCGGGCGGACGCTGCCCGCATGTCCACCACGCCGACGCCCGCCTCCCCGTCCCCCGGCCCGCTCCCCGACTCGCCCGCCGGTCCGCTCGCGCACCACTTCCGCGACGGCCGGCTGATGAGCATCCCGCGCAAGCAGGCCCGTCGGGCCGCTCTCCTGGACCATCTCGCGCGGACGCTCTTCGCCCAGGACCGGGACTACGCCGAACAGGCCGTCAACGACGCCCTGTCGACCGTGCACGAGGACCACGCGGCGCTGCGTCGCCATCTCGTGGAAGGCGGGTTTCTGGTGCGTACGCGGGACGGTTCGAGCTACCGCCGTGCGACGGGCGGGCCCACGGGCTGACCGCGGACTCGGAGCCGCGCCCTTCCCTGCCGGCGCGACACCCGAGTGCCGTGCGAGGCCGGCCCGGTCCGCGGACGGCGGCGGGCGGCGCGCGCCCCGTGCGGGGACGAGCGACGGCGTGCGGCGGCGTCGCTGTCGGCCGGGCCCGCGGCGTCCAGTCAGCCCACGGTCACCTTGAGAATGCGCCCGGACGCTTCGGTGACGAAGAGCTGCCGCGCGGGATCGTGGTCCCCGAAGCCCTCGGGCGTACGGACGCTGGTCGGCATCAGGACTCTGTCGGTGAGGGTGCAGCTCTCGCCGGTCGAGGGGGCGAGCCTGATCAAC
Organism: Streptomyces tardus; assembly: GCF_018101125.2. Taxonomy (GTDB): domain Bacteria; phylum Actinomycetota; class Actinomycetes; order Streptomycetales; family Streptomycetaceae; genus Streptomyces; species Streptomyces tardus. The sequence continues at coordinate 3,478,172 of NZ_JAELVF020000001.1, forward strand.
TCGCCGCTGAGGAACGCGGTGACCGCGAGCCCGCCGTCGAAGCCGACCAGATCGTCGAGGACCTTCAGGTCCAGGGGCCCCGGGCCGAGTTCGGCGACCTTCTCGTGTGACGACGGGTCGTCGAGCGGCACCCGTACTACGCTCGCCCGCAGATCGATGATCACGCTCGCGTAGAGCTGGTCGCCGACGATCTCGACGCCGTTGGTGCCGAAGACGTCGGCGGCCTCCGTCCACTGCTCGTCCACGGTCCCGTCCGCGCGGACCTTGAGGATGCTCGCGGAGAAGTGGCGGCCGACGTAGAGGTTGCCCTCCGCGTCCACGGCCAGCCCGTTGACGTCCGTGAGGCGTCGGTGAAGGTCCGCGCCCTCGGCGCCTCGTCACTCGGATCGAAGCGCATGATCCGGCCCGAACCCGGTCGCAGCAGGCCGGAGTTGACGTACATCAGACCGTCCGGGCCGACGCGGATGCCGCCCGGCGACGCGACCTTCACGCTCTTGCGCACCGTGCCGTCGGGTGCGTACCCCTCGACCACGCCTCTGGTCGTGTGCGAGACCCGCGTCAGCCCGCGTCGGTCGAAGTCGAGGTTCTCCCTCCAGTCCAGCACCGGTGCCCCGCCCTTGTGGAAGACCTCCACCTTCACCGGCTCGGCGCACGCGCCCCGCGCCGCGTGCGTGCCGGTAGCGCCGTCTCTCGCACTCGCGTTGGCCGGTGCTCCAACCGCCCCTGTCACCAGCACAGTTGCCGCCACCACCACTGAACGTATTCGCATGGCCACATGACTGTGCCGTGTTCCGGATGCCCGCCACTCAGTCGCCTCACAAAGAAGACAGTGCTGTTCATCATCTTCGCGCGCGTCTGCCGCGGTGAGCACGAGAGGGCCGGAGGGGAAGCGTCTCGGCCGGCGAAGCCCGTGCCGAGCTCACGACCCTGCAGCTCTGGCTTCTGTGTCGGGTGTGCGGGGTGCGTCGGGTGTGGTTGGCGTGGCTGGTCCGTGTGCGGCCCGGTCGCCGGCGAGGAGCCCGAAGAGCACCGGGTCGTGGAAGGCGCCGAGTGCCCCCGCGGAGGAGCAGGCCGGGCCCTCACGGACGAAACCGTTGCGCCTGCGGGTGGTGAGCGGGTGGTGAGCGGGTGGGAGCGGGTGGGAGCGGGTACGGGGACGGCAGCCGGACGCAGGGTCCGTCAACACGGCACCGCCGGCAGCTGCTTCTGCGGCACCAGACCCGCGAGCAGGTCGTCCCCGGCCGGGTACGGGCGCTCCTCGGGCAGCAGCGCGGCGGCGTCCTCCGACTCGCCCGCGCGCAGATGGGCACGCACCTCGTGCGCGAGCGCCGTCACGTCGTTCACCGCGACGATCCACTCGTCCGCGAACCGCTCGGCGGCCTCGCCTCCGAGTCCGAGTTGCAGCGAGCGGTGCGGCAACGCCCGCAGATACAGGTCCCGTTCGGGGTCCCACTGCACACGGGCGGGCCGGCTGTTCAACAGGCGCCGCCACTCTTCGGGGCTGTGGTGCACGTCCGCCCGACAGTGCGACAGGCAGGCGTTGCGCAGGGCCCAGTCGAAGCCGTCGCGGCTGATCTCCAGGGCCAGTACGGTCTCCTGGTCCCGCTTGGCGCCCCAGCCGGAGCGGTACATCATCCACAGGAACGATGGTTTGATCCATGTCATCCGCTCGCGCTTCCAGGCGTCGGGGAACCGTCCGTCCCTCGCCGTCGGCAGGCCGATGTGCGGCGCGTACGCCTGGTACACGGTGATGGTCCGCGGCGAACTCACCGCTCGTATCCGGTGTTCGGGGATCTCCTGCACCCCGCCACGATCCCCCGCGACCCCTGCGGCTGCCACTGAATTACCACCCGGCGGGCCGGCGGAGAGCTGCCCGCGGGGCGAGTTGTCCCGTCCGTACGGGTGCGGCTGACAAGCAGGCGCACGCAGACCGGGAGGTCGCCCGCCATGCTGCGGCGCCCCGCCGTAGCGTGGGGCGGGAACCACGGCGGGCCACCGGTCCGCGGACAGTCGGGGAGGACCCATGACGCGGTATCTGATCTCGTTCGACGACGGCGCAATGGACATTCCGGCGGAAGACCTCCCCGAAGTGGCCGAGGCGGCGACCGAGGTGGTGCGACAGGCACGGGACACAGGTGCATGGGTCTTCGGCGGTGGGCTGGAGAGCCAGCGCGCGAGTCTGGTCTCCGTCGACGGCGCGGTCACCGACGGTCCGTACCCGGAGACCAAAGCGGTGCTCGGCGGCTTCGCGGTGCTCGAACTGCCCTCGCGCGAAGAGGCGTTGGTGTGGGCCGCCAGGCTCGCCGCCGCCTGTCGCTGCACTCAGGAGGTCCGCGAGTTCATGCCCGAACCGGGGGCCTGAACCGGCGGACACGGACGTCGGGAGGGCGGTCGCCAGGGGCGCAGCCGGATGCGGCGGGCCCCGGTGGGAGGCGAAGCCGAGGAGCGCGCAAAGTGCGGGAGGGGGCCGGAGGTTGGCCCGGGCCGCGTTCCTGGAGCCGCCTGTGCGGACCCCGTCCGCCGACACCGCCACCCCTCCACCGGCACCTCGACGCCGTCGCCGCCCTTGAGGGCCGCTCCGACCCGACTTGCGCCTGTCCGGTTCTCCGACTTCACCACTCCCGCCGCGACGCCTCGTCGCCACTGCCCGCGCCCCGCCGCCACATCGGCGGTCCGGGGCGTGCGCCGGATCGGGCGGGGCGCGTGCCTGTGGAGCGGTGTTGTCAGTGCGCGGTGCCAGAATCCGCGGTATGGCCGAGTGGTGGGCGTTGGCGCCGGACGGGGCCGGGGGTGCGTGGCTCGCGCCGCTGGGGCCCGGTGGTCGTGCGCCCGCCGACGTCGCAGTGCTGCGCGAGTCGGACCTCGTCGCCGCGGTGCGCGCCCGGCCGGAGGTGCGCTGGGTCTGGCGTTCGACGGAGGAGGCCTATCCGCCGCTGCTGGCCGCGGGAGTGCGGGTGGAGCGGTGTTACGACGTGGAGGTCGCCGAGCAGTTGCTCCTCGGGCACGAGGGGCGGTTGGGCGAGCCGCGTTCGGCGGCAGCGGCCTGGGCGCGGTTGCGCGGCGGTCCGGTGCCGGACGATCCGCCGCCCCGTGCGGTCGCGCCCGGCGCGCAGTCCTCGCTGTTCGATCCGCGCGGCGGCAGTGAGCTGCCGTTCTCCCGTCTGCTGGAGGTCTTCGCCGAGCAGCGCCGAAGATCGGAGGCCGCCGAGCACCCCGGGCGGATGAGGCTGCTGCTGGCCGCCGAGTCGGCCGGGATGCTGGTGGCCGCGGAGATGAACGCGGCGGGGCTGCCCTGGCGTGCGGACGTGCACCGCGAGGTGCTGCACGAGCTGCTGGGCGAGCGGTACGCGGGCGGTGGCGAGCCCCGTCGACTGGCGGAGCTGGCGGACGAGGTCTCCGCGGCCTTCGGACGCCGGGTGCGACCGGATCTGCCCGCCGATGTGCTGAAGGCGTTCGCCGAGGCCGGGATCAGGCTGAAGTCCACCCGGCGCTGGGAGTTGGCCGAGATCGACCACCCCGCGGTGGCGCCGCTGATCGCGTACAAGAAGCTGTACCGCGTGTACGTGGCGCACGGTTGGAGCTGGATCCAGGACTGGGTGCGCGACGGCCGGTTCCGCCCCGGCTTCCAGCCCGGCGGCACCGTCACCGGCCGCTGGACCACCAACGGCGGGGGCGCGCTGCAGATCCCCCGGGTGATCCGCCGCGCCGTCGTCGCCGACGAGGGCTGGTCGCTGGTCGTGGCGGACGCCGCGCAGCTGGAGCCGCGGGTGCTGGCCGCGATGTCCGGCGACCGCGCGCTGATGGAGGTCGCGGCCGACACCGGCGATCTCTACACCGCCCTGTCCGACCGCACAGCCCTCGGCGACCGCGACCGGGCCAAGTTGGCGCTGCTGGGTGCCGTGTACGGCCAGACCTCGGGCGACGGGCTGAAGAACCTCGCCGCGTTGCGCCGCCGTTTCCCTCTGGCCGTCGGCTGTGTCGACGAGGCCGCGCGCGCGGGGGAGGAGGGCAGGCTCGTACGCAGCCGGCTCGGCCGTACCAGCCCGCCTGCGGCCCGCGGCCGGGGCCTTGGGGAGCCGGCGGGTGAGGCCCCGGACGACGTCGGGAGTGCACAGGACGCGTACGCGGACGTCGGCCGACCGGCTGACGCCGACGGGGAGTTCACTCCTGGGTACGCCTCCATGAATCCGCGCGCCCGAGGCCGCTTCACTCGCAACTTCGTGGTGCAGGCCAGCGCGTCGGAGTGGGCCGTGATGATGCTCGCCGCGCTTCGGCGGAGTCTGCGCGGGATGCGTGCGGAGATCGTCTTCTTCCAGCACGACGAGGTCATCGTGCACTGCCCCCGGGAGGAGGCGGGCGAGGTCGCCGAGGCCGTCGACGCCGCGGGGGTGTCCGCCGCGGAGGCGATGTTCGGCCCGACACCGGTCCGGTTCCCCTTCACCGTCGCCACGGTCCGCCACTACTCCGAAGCGCGCTGAATCTCCGGCGACGGTACGGCCGTTCGCCCGGGCCCGCGTGCGCACGACGGGCCGCGTTCGCAGCCCCCGCGTGCGCGACGGCCGCGCGTCCACGACCGGCCGCCGGACCATCGCCACGGTCGTCGGCCGGTGGGGGCGGTCGTCGGCGCCCCGCCGCCGTACCCCGTTGACGTACCCCACCGCCGTACCCCATTGCCGGGCTCGTCGACGTGTGCGGCTCGACGCCTCCGGCCGGGCCCGCGCGGTTGTCCCGGCGCCGTCCGGGGGCAGCCGCGGCCTCGTCCGTGGCGCGGCAGCGGCTCGAACCGTCCCGCGTGCGCTCCGGCAGCCCGCTCTCCGCGAGTGGGTGACCGAGCGCCGCATGGTCGTCGTGCACGGTCGGCAGGGCGTCGTTGACGGCCGGTCCGGCCCACCGCGGTGCGGGGCTGACCGGCCCGGACATGCGTCGTGGCTGTCCGCGGGGTGCGCGGACAGCCACGAGGCCGGGGAGGAAGTGCCCGGCGGTCAGCGCAGGGCGTGGCGCGGGACGGTCGCGGCCGGTTCGGCCGCGGGGCGTGCCGCGGTGTTGCTTCAGCGGGCCCGGGTGGTTACTTCACGGCCCAGAGCAGCGGGTTGACCATGCCGTAGGCGAGCTTCGTCGGCTCCTTGCCCTCGTCCATCAGGAACGTGGTGCACAGGGTCGCCTTGGTGCCCTTCTTCCACTCCAGCTCCCGGTCCTTCTCCGGGCAGCCACCCTTGAGCGGCTGGCCGCCGATGGCGATGAAGCGGCTGCCGGGCTTGCCCTCGGCGTCGAGCACGGCGGTGGTGCTGTTGAGGTCCGTGCCGGGGCTGATCTCGCCGGTCTGCTCGGTGATCTCGTACGTGAAGTACGCGTACACCGGGTACTTGCCCTTGACCTTGTCGGCGCTGAAGCCGGCCGCGGTCAGGTCGGCGTTCTCGCCGGTGTCGACCTTGTCCGCGGTGATCTTGGCCTTGAGGGTGCCGTCGCCCCGCTTGATCTCCTTCTCCTCCGAAGCTGCCTGGCCGAGGGGCAGGTCGCCGGTGTTGGCGGGCGCCTCCTCGGTCGGCTCGTCGGTGGCGTCGTCGCCGTCGTCCGAGCCCGAGGTGTCGCTGCTCTCGCTGCTGGACTTGTCGTTCTTCTTGTCGCCGGAGTCGTCACCGTCGTCGGAGCCGCACGCGGTGAGCGCGAGGGTCAGTGCCGCGACCGGAGCGATGGCGCGGAGCAGCGTCTTCCTGCGGTGTGTCATGGTGTGGGTTCCTCCCCGTTTTGGTGACTTCGAGCGTTGCGTCCGTTGTGAATTCTCCGTCGGTACGCCGCGGTTGAGCTTAGGTGACGGTCTTCGGTCGCTCGGACACAGCCCTGTCACTGTTCTGTACGCATCCTCGTGATCGCGCGACGACGGCAGCACGGTGAGGGACGTGCGGGTTCGTTGTTCCTCTGGGTGCTCCTCCGGCCCGTGTGGTGCGCGAGCGGCAGGAAGCTGTCACGTGCTGCCGGATGTGAGGGGGCGGGTGCGACCGGGGTGCGCGGCCGTCCCGTCGAAAGTGGCGGCTGTCCGCTCTCACCTGCTGTGACGTGCGTCGCGGCCGGGTAGTTAAGGTGTGGCGACCGCGAGCGGGTAGAGGGTCTTCGCGGCGGGGTGACAAAGGGGGACATTCATGGAGCCGCTTCAGGCGGGGGAGCCGACCGAGGTCGGTTCCCACCAACTGCTGGGTCGCTTGGGCTCGGGTGGTTTCGGTCCGGTGTACCTCGCCCGCTCGGCCGAGGGCCGTACCGTCGCGCTCAAGGTCGCCCACCCCCGGGTCGCCGAGGACGCGGACGTACGGACCGGACTGCGCGCCGAGTTCGCAGCCGCCACCCGCCTCGCCCCCGTCCGGTGCGCGCAGCCCGTCGTCGACGCCGATGCGGATGCCGAACTCCCCTGGATATCCTCCGAGTTCGTCGCGGCGCCCACTTTGCAGGCGCTCGTCGAACGGCACGGTCCGCTGCCCGAGCGGACGGTACGGGCACTGGGCGCGGGGCTGGCCGCGGCGCTCGCCGACCTCCACCACGCCGGTTCGCTGCACCGCGACCTCAAGCCCTCGAACGTACTGGTCACTCCCGAGGGTCCGCGCCTGATCGACCACGGGCTGGCGCGTGCCGTCGACGGCGAGCAGATCGACAAGGCAGCCCTGATCGTCGGCTCGCCCGGTTACCTCTCACCGGAGTTGGCGCGCGGCAAGGAGTCGGGCCCCGCGGGCGAGGTGTTCTCACTGGGTGCGGTGCTGGCCTACGCCGCCACCGCACGCCCGCCCTTCGGCGGGAGTACGACGGCGGCGCTGCTCTACCACGTCGCACACGGCAAACCGGATCTCGCCGGGACGCCGGAAGCTCTGCGCGAGGTGCTGAGGGACTGCCTCAGCCGCAAGCCGGGCCCCCGCCCGACCCCGGACGGGCTGGCCGAGCGGCTCCAACCGGGGGGCGCGGACGGGGCGTTCCGGGACTGGCTGCCCGCCGAGGTGGCCGAGGACCTGAACGTGCTGACGGGCGAGGTGTCGGCTGCGACCGGCCGGGGCGCCGCTGCCGGAACGGGTACCCGCGGAGCCGCCGGTGCGCCCGGTGGGCCCGGTGCGGGCGGTGCGCCCGGTGCGGGCGAGGCGGTCACGGTTGCGCTGGCCCCGGGAGCCCTGTCGGCGCCCGTGCCGGCTGCGCCGGTCGCCGATGCACCGACTTCCGATACGCCGACTTCCGGTGCACCCGTCTGCGATGCACCCGTCTCCGATGCGCCGACTTCCGGAGCCGAAGCCGAGACTTCCGCCTCCGTCCCGTTCACCGCCGAGACCGCCGGCGTGCCGGACGCCCCTTCGGCGCCCGCGGCGGACGTCGCCCCGGCACCGGACGCCGTACCGGGGGCCGGGGCGGTGCCGGAGAGCGGGCCGACTCCCGTACCGTCGCGGCGGGTTGAACCGGCGGGCCCGGAGGGCCGGCCCCGCCCCGGCGGCACCGAGCCGCCGACCCTGCCGCTCGGTACCCGCCGCCAGTCCGTCGAGCCACCGCCCGGCTCTGCTTCGGCATCTCCTGCCGCCCTTGGCGCGACCACGCCGGTTGTGCCCGTACCCGCGGGGACGCCCGCACACGGCGTTCCGGTCTCCGCTGCGGTCCCGGCCCCTGCCGCCGGGGGCGGTGCCCAGCCGCCCCACTCCGGTGCACGCGGCGGAGTCTCCCGCCGCCGGGTGTTCGGGATCGCCGCCGGGGTCATCGGTGTCGGTGCTCTTGCCGCGGGTGCCGCAGCCTTCCTTCCCGGGGACGGCGAGGCCTCGAACGAGTCGGCTGCCGCGCCGCCTGCCCCGGACGAGGCGCCCCCCGCGGACCCCTCCGCCGAGAGCTACCCCACTCCGCCGCCCGGCACCGCGCCCGAACCGCTGTGGTCCACCCGGCTCGACGGGCGTGAACTCGCGCGCTCGCGCGGCATGTTCGCGCAGCAAGACCTCGTCTTCCTGCCCGGCACCCCGATGCGGGTGATCGACGTCCGCAGCAGCAAGCCGGCCTGGAACTCCCGGGATCTCTCCGCCGCCTACGGGCGGGCCGGGTACGTCACGGCCAGAAGCATGCTCTTCTTCGCCGGCCCGGAACGGGACGGCACCCTCGTCGCCGTCCACGCGCGGTCCGGCAAGGAGGTGTGGACTGCGCATCCGGGACACGGCCTGTCGGCCAGGGCGCCGCTCGCCGCCGACGACCAGCACCTCTACGCCGTCGCCGACATCGAGGGCGCCAGCGTGAACGGAGGCAGCACGGCCCTGTGCGCGCTGCCGCTGGACGGTTCGCGCGGGGCGCTGTGGCACAAGCCCCTGGACCTCAGGGCCGGCAACGGCAGTTCGCACGCGGTGGCGACCGCTTCGGGCTTCCTCGCGCACGGAGCCGAGGACGACACCGTCACCGTCCGGGAGGCGGAGACCGGGCGGCAGCTCTGGCAGACCCGGGCCGCGACGGGGCGGGCGAGTCCCGTCCCCGTCATCCACGAGGACGTTCTGCTGCTGGGCGGACCCGAGCTGCGGGCCCACCAACTGGGCACCGGCAAGGAGTTGTGGCGGCACCGGCCGCGCCACTCCTCCGGTTTCCGCACGCCGGCCGCGTTCAAGAGCGGCTTCGGCCACGTCTTCGAGGACGACGGGACGCTCTGGCGCCTGGACGCGCGCTCCGGCCGCCCGCAGTGGGTCAAACCCGCGACGGGCGGCTCTCCGGCGGGCGACGAGATGGTGCAGAAGGACGGGACCCTCTATGTCGCCTCCGCGGAGGGCAAGGGCGTCACCGCCTTCTCCCTCCGGGACGGAACGCCCCGCTGGACCTTCCGCGACGACGGTTCCTCCGCGGACTCCTGGCATGTCGCACTGTCCGGCCCGCGCCTCCTCGCCCGCCACGGCACGACTCTGTACTGCCTCCCCGCCGTGTGAACGCGCCTGAGGCCAACGGCCCTGAGGCCCTCGCACGTGCGGCGACCGCGGTGCGGGCCCGGACGGGGTCGCGCCGAGAGCCTGCCGAACGCCGACCGCGCTGCTCGACCGCAAGCCGGTGCCGACGGCCGCGCCGGCGCGGGCACTTCCGGCACGAAATGCGCCCGTAGCCTGGCGTCATGCGGATCAGTGCGCAGGAGCGCCGGGCGCGGCTCGGGGCGCGGCAGATGCTGGCGGCCCCGAACCGGGCCGAGACGGTGGAGGAGGTCGCGGAGCGGCTGGTCGGTCTGCACGCGACGGACGCCACGAGCGTGGTGCTCTCGGCGCGGGCGAGGTTGGCGGAGCCGATGCTCGCGGAGCTGGACCGGGCGCTGTACGAGGACCGCACCGTGGTGCGGATGCACGCGATGCGGCGCACCCTCTTCGCGGTGCCGACCGCTCTGGTGCCGATGTTCCACGCGGCGACCGCAGCCAAGGTCGCAGCGCGTGAACGGACCATGCTGCTCCGCCAGTTGGCGAGCAGCGACAGTGGCACCGGCGGCGGTGTCCGGGACGCCGAGTGGCTTGCGGAAGCCGAGCGCGAGGCGTGGGAGGCGTTGGCCGACTTCGGTGAAGAGGGCGCGAGCAGCGCCCAGTTGAGCGACCGGGTTCCCAGGCTCCGCGAGACGATCACACTGTCGCCGGGCAAAAGGTACGAAGCGACGCTGCGGGTCGGCGGGTCGGTACTGCGGCTGCTGGCGATGGACGGCCGGGTGCGCAGGGCGCGTCAGATCGGCGGCTGGGCCTCCAGCCAGTTCAGGTTCGTCCCCGCACCCGAGCCGCAACACCTGGAAGGCGGCGCGGCGCAGGCGGAGTTGGTGCGTCGCTGGCTCGCGACGTACGGGCCGGGCACCTCGGACGACCTGCGCTGGTGGACCGGGCTGACCCGGACCGAGGTGCACCGTGCGCTGGGACGACTCGACGTGGTGGAGGTCCGCCTGGACGACGGCACGGGCTGGTCGGCAGCGGACGACACCGGCGCCGACGCGGCGCATCCGGAGCCCTGGGCCGCCTTTCTGCCCACCCTCGACCCGGCGACCATGGGGTGGAAGCAGCGGGACTTCTGCCTCGACCCCGCCCATCGCGATCTACTCTTCGACTCCGCCGGAAACGGTGGCCCCACCGTGTGGTGGAACGGCGAGATGGTCGGCGCGTGGGCGCAGCGCGGCGACGGCCGCATCGTCTGGCGGCTGCTCGCCGACCGCGGCGCGCAGGCCCGTACCGCAGTCGCCGAAGAGGCGGAGCGCCTGGAGGGCTGGCTCGCCGAACGAGGTCTGGTCTCCAGCTTCCCAGCCCCGCTCACCCGCGAACTGACCGGCTGAGCGGCCCGGCCCCGCCCGGGCGCGCGTACGGGTGCTGTTCGCTCGGGTCGGGTCCGGTCGTGGCGGCAGCTCAGTCGTCGACCGGATCGCGGAGATCGACACCGGACAGCCGGCCGAGGCGCCCCGCCAACGCGGCGAGCGGCTCGCGGAGTTCGGCGAGGGCCGTGCGCATCTCCCGCTCCCGGTCCCAGGCGCGTTCGTGCGCCGGACGGCTGACCCCCTCGGGCCGGGCCGCCTCGTGCTCCTCCAAGGCGGGGTGCCAGTGCGAGAGGAACGGCCGCAGCCGTGCCAGCAGACCGGTGGCGATCGCGGGCAGGAGCAGTGGAGCAGGTCCGCCCAAGCCCTCGTACCGTATGCCGTCCCCGTGCGGCCCGCCGCCGACCTCGCCGTTGATGCGGTGCAGCACCTCGCGCGCGGTGACGAAGAGCGAGTGGAGCGAGGCCAGCGCCTCGCGCAGCGAGCCCTCCCGGTCGGCGAGCGGTTGGACGCCGACCCTGGTGACCAGCTCCACCTGAAGGTCGAACGCCGCGGCTCGCTCCACCGGCCCCGCGCCCCGGCTCGCCTTGCGACGATCGGACACCCGCCGCCCGGCCGCCGTCCAACCGTCGGTGTCCGTCACGGAAGAGGCGTCCGAACGCGGCGCGGGCCGCTGCCCGTTCTCGCCGGCAGTACGCGGCGGAGGGGCCAGGGCGTGCAGCAGCGCCCGTCGCAGGTCCTCCTGCCGTGCGGTGTCGCCGTCGTGGCGCCGCACCGCGCGGGCGAGCAGCGCGTGGACCGTCCAGGAGCCGTCGTGCGCATCCGGCTGGAGCGCGCCGTCGCCGAGCAGCGCGTCGACGGCACGATCGACGATTCCGGCCGCCTCCCACGGGGCGTACGGGTGCACCGTCGACAGCACCTGTTCCAGGACGGCCGGGCTGAGCGGCGCAGGACTGGCGAGGGCGAAGAGCCGGAGCACATCGTCGACCGGCCGCTCACTGCCGAGGGGACGCGGGCCCGCTCCCGCCGAACCGGCGCCCTCCGCACCCGAGTCGGCTCCGGGCCCGTGGGCGTCCTCCGCAGCCCCGGACGCACCACTCTCCGGCCTCGGGAGGGCCGGAAGCGAGCCGCCCGACACTGCGGCGAGGACGTCCGTGCCCGGGGAGTGCAGCCGGCTGCGCAGTGAGGTGAAGCCCGCGCGCGTCGCCAGTTCGGCGAGCAGGCCGAGCGCCTGGGGATGCCCGCCGACGTCGTGGACGAGCGCCACCGCGGCGTGGCGGTCGGCCTCCGTGCGGGGAGCGCGCCGACTCGCGAGCAGCCGGTAGCCGTCGCCGGCCGGCAGCGGAGCGAGGTCCACCGGCTCCGCGAAGGAGGTGTGGCGCAGGGAACGCGTGGTGACGAGGGTGGCGGCGAGCAGATGCGGACCGCGCAGCAGATGCAGCTGCTCCGCGGAGAGACCGTCCGGCAGGCCGTCCACCACCCACAGACAGGGCTCGTTGCGCTCGCCCAGGACGACGGCGAGCGCACTGAGCAGCCTGGGCAGCGGACCGTCGGGCACCTCGACGCCCAACGCCGCCGCGACTGTGGAGACCTGCTCCCGGTACCGCTCCGTCGTGCGCTCGGCGCTCCGCCCGCCCGGCTCTGCGTGCAGATCGAACCAGAACACGCCGCCGGGGAACGCGGGCCGGAAACGCAGCGCGTACTCCTGCGCGAGCAGGGACTTCCCGACACCCGGCATCCCGCGCAGCTGCGCCGCGCGGTCGGCGCCGGACTGGCCGATGAGCGGCGCCCGGTGGCGGTGCAGTGCGGAGTGGACCTGCCACTGCTCGGCCAGCCGTCCGACGAAGCGCGCCGACCCCGTACGGGCCGGCGCCGGCAGCCACGGTACGAACCCGGCGTCCGCGGTCTCGCCCATCGGCTCGGCGAGCTGCGCGAGGTACGCGCCCGCCCTGGCCGCGAGCCGATCGGCGGCCTCGGGCGTACCGGGCCACGGCCAGTGGCGGGCGTCGCGCAGCTCCACCGGGTGGATGTGCTCGTTCGTCGGCTCGGGATTGACCACCAGCACCCGCCGCCGCGGATCGCCCTCGCGCTGACCGGTCAGATAGGCGAAGGTCAACTCCCACTGGCAGGCGCGCCGAGCCGGGTAGTCCACCGAGTAGAGGGCGAGCAGCGCCTTCGACCGGGACAGTGCCCGGGTGATGGCGGTGGAGATGGATGCGAAGTCGTCCACGTCCGAGTCGTCGACGAACACCCGCAGGCCCTGCGCCCTGAGCGCGGAGACCACCACACCGGCGCGCGGGGCGTCGGTGCGGCTGTAGCTCACGAAGACGTCCCACAGCTCCGGGCCGGCTCCCGAGGCGGATGCCGCGCAGAGGCTCACCGGCTCGCCCTCGGACCGATTCGAGCGGTACCGCAACGTGCAGCGCTGCTCAGCCACTCAGAGCAGCGGGGGGGGGGTGCTGCCGAAGCGGGTGGAGTGCGGCGCGCAGCCGCGACGGGCTGCCGGGCAGGGGTGGTCCTCACGCTCCCATCATGAGGCATCGGCACCGGACCCGGCCTCCGGCTCGTGCAGCGGCCCGGCCGCACGACCGGCCTGGTCCTGCGCCTTTCCCGCCCCGGTCGGGACCGTGCCGCGGCGGTGGGGCGCGGCACGGACGGACAGGCCCGCGGACCCGCTTCCGGGGCGCTCAGCGCGCATCAGCAGATGGCCGCGCCGGAACCGCTCGCCCTCGACCGGTTCACGCAACAACCGGGCGACCTCCGTGAACCCGGCATCGCTCGCGAGCGCGGCCAGCTCGTCGATCGGCCAGCGGTACGCCCTGGTCACCGCGTGGTCGAAGTCGGTGACCGGCCCGCCCTCGGATTCGAAGAAGGCGAGCAGCAACACACCGCCGTCGGCGAGCACCCGTCTGAACTCCGCGAGGGCGGACGGAACGAGCGGCGGCGGCAGATGGATGACCGAGTACCAGGACAGCACCCCGGCCGACCCGCCGTCCGCCAGGTCCAGGGCGTCCATCGAACCGACCTCGAAGCTCAGCTCTGGATGGTGGCGGCGGGCCAGCCCGATCATCGCCGGCGAGAGGTCGACGCCGAGGACGTCGGCGCCCAGAGCGTGCAGATACGCCGTCGTCCAGCCGGGCCCGCAGCCCGCGTCCACCACCGGGCCCGCGGCGGGGGAGGAGCGGACGCTCTCCGTGAAGGCGCCGAGCAGCGCGCGGTCCATCGGGAGCGCGTCGAGCGCATCGCGAGCGAACTCGCTGTAGCGCACGGCGAATTCGTCGTAGGCGGCAGCGGTGGAGCGCTGGACCGCCGCGGGGGACGGGGGTCGCGGACCGCCCGCCGGTGTCGGAGCCGCCGCGCCGCCGGGCCCGGTCACCGCCTCGCCCGCGCCGCTCACCGCGCCCCCGGGCTCGCCGGCTGCCCCGGCACGGCGGTGGGCACGCTCAGACGCGCGGACGGGCGCAGATGGCGCTCGGGATCGCGCAACCCGGCGATCTCGCCCAGCTCGATCACACACGGGCGCAGCCGGCACTGGAGCTCGCGCAACTCCCGGCGGAACGCCGCGTTGTGCTCCCACTGCGACTCCGCGCGGCCCTCGTGGGCAGTCTCGAACTCGGCGAGGCGCGGATGCCACCGGGACAGGAACGGCGCCAGCTCGAAGTTGAGGATGTGCAGCGCGATCTCGTGGACGGAGTCGCTGTCGGCCGGCGGCAGCGGAGTGGTGCCCGACTCCAACGGCTCCCGGTACTGGTCGAAGAGCACCTTCAGCGAGTTGAGCGCCTCGCGGAGATTGCCCGTCTCGTCGTCCAGTGGACGCGTGGCGATGCGCGAGGCCGCCTGGAAGAACATCCGCTGGGCGGCCTGGCGGATGTCCACGCTCGCGCGGAACGTCATCTCGCTGCCCAGGATCGTGACCTTGACCTCCGCCAACTGCGCCGATCTGCGGTAGAGATCGACTCCGAGAACGATCGCGACGCCGACCGCGCAGCCCACGGCGATCGACAGCCACTGGCCGCCGGTGCGGCTGATCGAGTAAGCCGTCACTCCGACGATCCCGCCGACGAGTGCCGCCAGGACTCCGCGCGCCACCAGCCGTGCCGGCCCTCCGGCCGACCGCTCGGGCCGAATCGCCATACCTCTTCCCCTCTCCGCCCGCCGGCCGCGCCGGGGCCGCATGCCCGAGCCCGCTACCCGCGAGTCTTCCGCCTCGTCACGAACGTACCGGCCGCCACCGACAATCGGGGCCGCCGGCTGGTTGTGCGTCAACTCCGCACCGGAGCAACACCGTTCCGAGGTCGAGACCGAAACGCAACCGCCCGTACGGGTCCGTCGCGCGCGATGCCGCGTCACAGCGGTAGGCGCCCGCCGGGAGGCGGGAGAACCGAGGGGGAGAGTCCTATGAGGGTGACGCGCGGCGGCATCGGCCGACGTACGGCGGCGGCGGTGCTGGCAGGGACGGTACTGGTGGGCGGCGGCGTACTGGTGGCCCGGAGCGGGTCGGAGGACGGCGGCACCGACACCACCGTCGACGCCGCCGAGGGAAGCGGGGACCGCCGTGCACCCGGGCCCGGTCCGCGGACGCCGGGGGACGGCGACGCCACCCTCGGCGGCGAACACGAGAGCGCACAGAGGGGCGAGCGGTCCGCGGACCCGTACGCACCCGACACCGCCATGCGCTCCACCTTCGCCCTCGACGTGGACACCGCCTCCTACTCCTACGCCCGGCGCCAACTGCGCGAAGGGACGCTGCCGATGCCCGGCTCGGTGCGGCCGGAGGAGTTCGTGAACAGCTTCCGCCAGGAGCACCGCAGGCCCGGCGGCAACGGGTTCGCCGTCTCCATGGACGGTGCCCGCACCACCGACGAGGAGTGGACGCTGCTCCGGGTGGGCCTGGCCACCCGGCCGGAGACGGAGGAGGAGCGCAGTCGCGGGCCGGCCTCGCTCACCTTCGTCGTCGACGTCTCGGGCTCGATGTCCGAACCGGGGCGACTGGACCTGGTGAAGCACGCGATGCGCACGATGGTCGGACGGCTCCGGTCAGACGACGCCCTGTCGATCGTCGCCTTCAGCGACGAGGCCGAGACCGTGCTGCCGATGACGAAGCTCGGCGGCGAGCGGCAGCGGGACCGCGCCAGGACCGCCATCGCCGGGCTGGAGACGCGGAGCAGTACGAACCTGCAGGCGGGCCTGGGCGCCGGCTACCGGCAGGCGGTCGACGGCAGGCGCGCCGGTGCCACCAACCGTGTCGTGCTGCTCTCCGACGCGCTGGCCAACACCGGCGCCACCGACGCCGATTCGATCCTGGAGGACATCGGCCGGGCCCGGCGCGAGCACGGCGTCACTCTCTTCGGTGTCGGAGTCGGCAGCCACTACGGCGACACCCTGATGGAGTCGTTGACCAACAGGGGCGACGGCAACACGGTCTACGTCGCCGACCGGGAGGAGGCCGCGCGCGTCTTCTCCCGGGACCTGGCCCGCAACATCGAGGTCCGCGCCAGGGACGCCAAGGCACAGGTCGCCTTCGACCGCGGCAACGTCGAGCAGTACCGCCTGATCGGTTACGACAACCGCCGTGTCGCGAACGAGGACTTCCGCGACGACCGCGTCGACGGCGGCGAGGTGGGCCCCGGGCACACGGTGACCGCGCTGTACGCCGTCAAACTGCGCGACGGCGCGGCCGGGCGCGTCGCGACCACGACCGTACGGTGGTTGGACCCGAAGAGCCGCAGGCCCGACGAGCGCAGCGGCCGGATCTCCGCCGCCGAGCTGGACGGCGAGCTGTGGAAGGACGGCTCGCCCCGACTCCGTACCGCGGCCGTCGCCACGTACTTCGCCGACGCCCTGCGCGTCGGCGCCGCGCACCACCGCGACGGCGCCCCGGACGAGGCGCCGAGCGTCCACCCGCCGGGCACCCGGCGCGACGACCCGGGCAACGCCACCCGGGCGCCGGGCGCTTCCACCCGCGGCCCGGGCACGCCGCTCGGCGGCTCCCGGCCGTTGCCCGGCGACCCCGGACTGAGCGCCCTGCACAAGGAGGCGGTACGGGCCGCCCGGGACACCGAGGACAAGGACGTCCAGGAGCTGGCCCGCCTGATCGGCACCTCCCGGGACCTCGCCGGCTGACACCGGACGCGCTTCCCGGGCGATACCTGCCGCCCGCGCCGGTGCCGCCCGCGCCGCCCGTACCGCAGCCGGGCGGTGCGGGTCGCCCCGGGCGCGGGCGGTGGTGGCGAGGCGCAGGTCGCGATCTGCCCGGCGCCGAGCGGCTGGTCGCGCGGGGTATCCTGGGTCGCGCGTCGGGACGGTGAGCGAGTGGCTCCCGCCGAGGCCGCCACGGACCCCGGACGGGCGGCGGACACCGATGCGGTGACGATGCGGCGACGAGCGACGGAGGTGGTGCTGCGATGCGTAGCGAGCCTCCCAGTCCTGCCCCGCGCGGCAACGCCCTCCCTCTCCGCTGACAGTGCGAGGGTGGCGGTGCCCGCGGTATGCACCCGTGCCCACTGCTGAACTCACCGCTGTGCTGAGGACTTTCCCATGCCGCCGACCAACGCGTCCGAGGACCTTCACCCCGAACTCCCCGAGTCCCTCGAGGAGATAATCGAGAACCAGCGCCTGCACACGGCCCTGGAGTGGCTGGAGACCCATCCGCCGCACGTCATCGCCGACGAGCTGGCGCGCATGGACAACGTCACGGCGGGCGTTGCGTTCCGCCTGCTGGACAAGGATCGTGCGCTCGCCGTCTTCGAGGAGCTGGAGCCGGTCGACCAGCAGGAGATCCTCGAAGGGATGCGCGACCACACCTTCCTGGAGCTCGTCGAGGGAATGGACCCCGACGACCGCGCCCGGATGCTCCGCGAGGCGCCGGCGAAGGTTGCCAAGCGCGTACTGGCGGGCCTGAGCGCGTACGAGCGCCGGATGACGTCCGCGCTGCTGGGCTACCCGGAGGGCTCGGTCGGCCGGTACATGACGCCCGAGGTGGTGGCTCTGCCGCAGGACCTCACGGTCGAGCAGGCACTGCGCACCGTACGGGCCAAGGGCGGTGAGGCGGAGACCGTCTACACCCTCCCGGTGGTCGACCACGGCCGGCGGCTGACCGGGATCGTGGAGCTGCGCGAGCTGGTGCTGAGCCCGCCGGAGACGATGGTCTCCGCGCTCGTGGTCTCCGAACCGTCGTACGCGTACGCCACCGACACCGCCGAGAACGCCGCGCGCCTGATGCGCGAGACGAACGACATGAACCTCCCGGTCGTCGACAGCGAGAACCGCCTCGTCGGCCTGCTCACCTTCGACGACGCCGTCGAGGTGATCGAGGCAGCCGACACCGAGGACGTCGCGCGCCAGTCCGGCGCCGCGCCCTGGGCCGGCCACTACATGGCGGCCGGTGTGTGGCAGCTGGCCCGCTACCGCGCGCTCTGGCTCTCGTTGCTGCTGGTTGCCGCGACCCTGACCGTCAGCGTCACCCAGGCGTTCGAGGGGACGCTGGAGCAGGTGGCCCAACTGGCCATGTTCATCCCGATGTTGATCGGCGCGGGCGGCAACGCCGGGGCCCAGGCGGCGACCGCCTGCGTACGTGCCATGGCGGTCGGCGAGGTTCGCGGCTCGGACCTGCTGCAGGTCATATGGCGCGAATGTCGCGTCGGTCTGCTGCTCGGCGGCCTGCTCGCGGTGCTGGGCGTGTTCGTCGGAGCGGTCTTCGTCAGCGTCAAGATCGCGATCGTGGTGGGCATCACGCTGGTGCTGATCTGCGGCTGGGCGGCCACCATCGGCGGCACCATGCCACTGCTCGCCAAGAGGCTGAAGATCGACCCCGCCGTGGTCTCCGCGCCGATGGTCACCACTCTGGTCGACGCCACGGGTCTGATCATCTACTTCATGACCGCCAAGGCCGTCCTCGGCGTCTGAGCCGCCGCACGGCCGGCGCGGGCTTCGGCGCAGGCCCGGCGCCCGGCGTCCGTCCGGGCCCACCACGTTCGCGATCCGACGGAGGCTGCGGTCGCGCCGGCCGGCCACCGGGCGTGGTGGTGGCGGCCTCCGAGGCTCTGCTGCCCGGGCTGCCCCGTTCGGCTGCTCCTGCGCTGTGCAGGGTCCCTGCTTCCCGTTCGGGGGAGGGCAGTTCACGCAGGCGTGGTAGCCGGTGGTGCTCCCCGATGCGTAGGTGGACCGTCGTCGCGGGGCTCCTGGCTGTGGAAGCCGGGCCGCGTCCGCTCGTCCTGACGTACGGCTCCACCCGGGGCGGCCGGTCCCGATGGCCGGTCGGTTCGGGCGGACCGTGCGCGGGAGTGATCGGAACCGACTGTCCGCGCGCGTCCTGTGTCGCGGGGCCGCCGGTGGCCGATCGCTGCTGAGCGGCCCCGGTGCGCACTGTCCGCGGACAGCCAAAAGGCCCCTCCGTGGAGGGACCCTGCGGTGTGCCCCCGGCAGGACTCGAACCTGCGGCCAAGCGCTTAGAAGGCGCCTGCTCTATCCGTGGTGTAGAAGGCTTTCACCAGCTAGTGTTCTGAGTCGGTAGTTCTTTGGCGGTTGTAGGGTTGGGGCATGCCGGGCCCGAAGCCGTTGTCATTGGAGTTGTCCGAGCGTGAACGCCGTGTACTGCGGGGCTGGTTGCGCAAGCGGACCGCGGGGCAGGCCTTGGTGCTGCGCGCGAGGATCGTGCTGGCGTGCGCCGAGGGTCGCCCGAACGCGCGGGTCGCGCAGGAGCTCGGTATCTCGCGGGAGACGGTGCGCAAGTGGCGGTCCAGGTTCGCTGCCGACCGGCTTGAGGGGCTAATCGACGCTCCGCGTTCCGGTGCCCCGCGCCAGATCACGGACGAGCAGGTCGAGTCTCTGGTCGCCCGGACTCTTGACCAGGCACCGCCTTCGGGAGATTCGCACTGGTCGACGCGGTCGATGGCCCAGGCTGCGGGTATGTCGCAGTCGGCCGTGTCCCGGATCTGGCGGGCGTTCGGCCTCAAGCCGCACATTGTGCAGACCTGGAAGCTGTCCACCGACCCGCAGTTCGTGACCAAGGTCCGTGACGTGGTCGGCATCTACCTGTCCCCGCCGGCGAACGCCCTGGTCCTGGCCGTGGACGAGAAGTCACAGATCCAGGCCCTGGACCGAACTCAGCCCGTGCTGCCGCTGACACCGGGTACGCCGGCGCGGATGACGCACGACTACGTCCGGCACGGCACCACCAGCCTGTTCGCCGCCCTGGACATCGCCTCCGGCTCGGTCATAGCCCAGCACTACCGGCGCCATCGCCAACAGGAGTTCCTCCGCTTCCTGAAGACCATCGACGCCGCCGTACCCAAGGACCTGGACCTTCACCTGGTCTTGGACAACTACGCCACCCACAAGACCGAAGCGGTCAAGAAGTGGCTGCTGCGACACCCCCGCTTCCATCTGCACTTCACCCCCACCTCCGCCTCCTGGCTCAACCTCGTCGAGCGCTGGTTCGCCGAGCTGACCTGCCGCAAACTCCGCCGCTCGGCCCACCGCAGCGTCATCGAACTCGAACGAGACATCCGCGGCTGGATCAACGAGTGGAACAAGAACCCCAAACCGTTCGTGTGGACCAAGACCGCAGACGAGATCCTCAAAACCCTCGCCGCATACTGCACACGAACTACCGACTCAGGACACTAGTTCGTTATCTCTCTGTTCCTGCAATGAGGAAGCTGTGGGATACATACGGGAAAGAGGTGAATGTTTCCGTCGCGGGGAACTGACGACCTGTCGGCGTTCCAAAGTGTGTAGCGAGTTCAACTTCAGGTTGCCGGGGAACTTCGGAAGGACGGTCGGCCGGGGACTGTATATTGTCACTTTCCTGTTCAGGGGGAGTTGGTATGAGGTTGTATCGGCGCGGCGCCGCGGGCAATGGCATGGTGGAGGTTGTGTCACGTCGTGCCGAGGCTGAGTCCGATGTGCAGCGACTGGTCGAGCAGAACATGCAGACGGTCCTGGGCGTGCGTTTTCTGGCGAGTGAGTACCGCACCGGGCCGGCCCACGGCGGGCGTATCGACTCGCTCGGGCTGGACGGGAACGGATCGCCGGTTGTCGTCGAGTACAAGCGCGACAGGGACCCCGGCGTCATCAACCAGGGAATTTTCTATCTGTCTTGGCTGATGGACCATCGTGTCGAGTTCGAGCAGCTGGTCCGGTCCCGTGTCGGAGAGAAGGCTGTGGCACAAGTTCTGTGGGGCAACCCCCGCCTGATCTGCATCGCCAACGATTTCACCCGGTATGACGTGCATGCGGTGCGTGAACACAGGCGCTCGATCGAGTTGGTCCGCTACCGACTGTTCGGTGCCGATCTACTCGGGCTGGAGAGGGTGGCCTCATCCGGCAGTGGGTTGCAGTCCACGCGCCAGCACCGACGTGGGGCAGTTGCCCCGTCGAAGCCCGGCCCTGGAAGTGCGGCGATGGTGCAGTTGGCGCGCGCCGTAGACGAGACGCTGCTCGGGCTTGGCAGGGTGAACCGCGTGGACCACAAGACCTATCGGGCGTACCAGCGGCTGAGTAACTTCGCTTGCCTGTGCCCGCCGAGGCGGAGCAAACTACTCGTCTACCTGAGTCTCGATCCGAAGGACGTAGATCTCGTTCCGGGCTTCCTTCGGGACGTCTCAAGACTCGGCCACCACGGTACGGGGGACCTTGAGGTCCAGCTGCGAGATCAGGCGGACCTTGACCGCGCAAAGCAGTATTTCCGGGCGAGCTATGCGAAGGCGTAATCGGATCGGGAGCCTGTTGTCTATGCAGTTTTTGTGGCACGATTCGAGCGCTCGACTAGTGGGGAGAATGCGACGATGATCAAGCGACTACGGAAGCGGCGTATTGCGACAGCCGCCTTGCAGGCGCAGGTGAGCATCGCCGCATATCCCCCTTTTTCCATGACCTCACACCGCTATGAACCGACGTTTTCGAACGAAGCTGTGACTGCGGCGTCGGTTGAAGCTAGCGACCGCGTTTCTGGCGCGCTGGGTCGGTTGCTCGACCACGGTCCGGCCCTGGACGCCGGGGCTCTCGTCTTGGCGGGAGACGCCTTGACTATTGCCCGCAGGCTCGAATACCTCCAACCGTCCTGGCGCAGTCACTGCGACAGGACGGCTTCGAGGGGTGCTAGCAGCGACAGTCGACTCATGAGCCGAGAGTGGCCTACCGAGGACACCGTCCAATCGTGGCCCTTCTACGAGTCAGCTCGACAGCTCACTGGCGTGCTCGCCGGCCTGCTCGCCGAACTGCAAGAACTGCTCGCGGAAGTCAGTGGCAGGGATCTCTCGCGCCGGTCACGGCCCAGCGCCTAGTGGTGTCGCCCGAAGACTCCGTCGTTGTCGGTGACCGATGCCCAACGGGCTGTGTTGGAGAGTTGGGTGCGTCGGCGGACGGCGGCTCAGGCCCTGGCCCAGCGGTCGGGGATCGTACTGGAGGGCGCTGAGGGGCGCTCGATCATGGAAGTGTCGCGTCGGCTCGAGGTTGCTCCGGACACAGGTCACACCTGGTGGCGCCGCTTTCTGGGCGGGGCCTGGGAGTTGTGCGACGATCCGCGGCTTGGTGTCCCTCGCAAGATCACTGATGCGGATGTCGAGAGAGCGGTCGTGATCGCTCAGCAGGAGACGCTGGAGAACGAGGCGCTGGTCGATCAGGCCAATGGGGGCGGCCACGGGGACGTAGCCGCCGACAGATCAAGGATCTGGCCAGATTTCGCGCTTGTGCCGCACTAGTCCCGGACGTTCACACTGTCCACGACCCGCTCATACCGAAACAGATCGGAGCCGCTCCGGCCCATCCGACTGAAGAGCACCGGCCTTCGACCGCGGGGCATGCAATCGCCGTAACTTGGGCAAACGCTCCATCAAAAACTCAAGTAGTGGCGCGGCCTGGGTCACTCGCTATGGCAAGACCGCAGCCGTCTACCTCATGAGGGTTCCATATCGCAGCCATATTCTGGGAGTGCACAGTGTGGTGTGAACCGATTCCGGCCGACACGTTGCGCGGGGTGCGACTAGGTGTTGTGCTCGATGAACTTCCAGGGCGGGCCGTCCCAGGCCTGCGCAGGGTCCTGACCGACGTTTTTCAGGCGGTGACTGCTCTGGGCGGGAGCATTGTGATGCGATACCCGCACAGTCAGAGTTTGCGGAAAGATCTCGAGATGTGCGCCCTGCACTTCCCTGGTGACCACCGCATAGTTGTGCCCTGGAGCGTCCACCGAGCCATGCCTCTGTCTGCGGTGCGGGGTCTTCAGGCCGCCGTCGGTGACGCGCACGCGGTTTTCCTGCATCGGAGGTACAACATTTTGTGGGACCCGGGCGAGGAGCGCGGTGAGGAACCCTCCCACGACCAGTCGCCCCCCAGCGAGTCGGAGCGGTGCCTGACCCGTCAGTACGTAGATCATTACAGTCGCGCCCTCCTCGTGGTCGACGGCGGACTGTCGCACCAGGACAGCAGCGTCGTCGAGGACGTCTCTCGCGCGCTGAGCAGTCGTCACCCCATCTATCTTGCGTCTGGTGTCGGCGGCGTCACGCGGCTGATCTCCTCCGCGCTTGCCGCGGAGCCCCGGTCGTGGGAGCGGGGGGAGGACATCCCAGACGACCTGGACGTCGAAGACAGTCCCTTGCGCGAGTCACTGGTCGACCTCAACCGGTGCCCCTTCGTCATGCCCGGGCAGATACTGGACTGGAACTATCTCAACGGTCTCAACGGCTTCAACCGAGGGAGCAGTCATCTCCACCAGTTCATGGCCAATGGTTTGCTTCCGGAGGAGACCGAGCAACTGGAGCACACGGTCAACGGCCGCGTCGTGGCGTCCCTAGCCGTGCGTGGGCTCGCCCGCTGGGTCTCGCTCGCGCAGCCGGACCTCGCGAACGTCCATCGTTGGCCTGCTTGGCAGGCAGGGGGCAGTCCAGCCTGAAACGCGTCGGGTACGAGGCGGCACCACGGTGGCAGCCATGGCTCGGACCGGTGAGGTACGGCGAGCGGACCGCGGACGGTTATCACCGGTCCGAGAAAACGTCCCCGCCCCGGAAGAGGAATTCCTTGTAGATGCTGAAAAGCAGTACGTGGCTCACCGTCGGCGGCCCACCCAACGAAACGGAAGTCAAACTTGGGCTGTCAGAAAGCAGATACTGCCCCCACTTCGCAAAGCCGGCCGCCTGAAGGTCGACTTCAATGAAACGGCCGTTCCGAGGGGTCTTCTACATCCCTCGGAACGGCTGTCCGAGCCGGAGGGCCTGGAGGCGCCCCGAGCTTTGTGCACCATACCCGGGAACCGTCGTGCGATTTCCGAATCCTGCGGAATCGGCTGCGAGTTCGGTCGGTCCCGGGTTGGCTCACGGTCGTGTCGTCTGCGGCACTCTAGGTGATCGCTTGGTGGCGAGAGCTGGAGTGAGCGGCATACCCGGCGGGGTGTCACCGGTGAACTGACCGGCGGCGCTCCGCCTGCGAATGTCGGTCGTCAACCGGACACCACCGACTGTCGCTCGGTCGGGCGTTCTGCCTGCCCGGAGTCTGCCTGTGGGAGAGCCGGTGGGCAGGGCTGCCGTCACGAGAACCAAACGTCAGGCCGTCACGTGCTCAGCCCTGCAGTTCATGCTGCCTCTTCACACTCTGTGGTTGGGGCATGCCGTGAACGAGCAGGTCACCCTAGCGGCGACGTTGTCCCAGCCGCCTCTCGGCTAGCAGAAGGCCAGCTACGCTCCCAGATTCCGAGATCTCGCCCGTGACCACGGCCTCTACTGCATCGCACAACGGTAGCCACTGCATCGTCATCCCCACCTCGGTGGCATCTCGACGAACTTGCCCGTGCCTCAGGTCCGTAGCCAAGACGAGACTGGTGCGGGCGCTCGTGATAGCAGGTAGAGGGTCGATGATGCCCAGCATCTGGAGGTTCGCGGACGCAAGTCCGGTCTCCTCCGCCAGCTCCCGCGTTGCAGCGTCCAGTGGAGCCTGCCCCTCGCAGCCGCCACCGGGCAGGTGCACCATGCGGCGTCCCTGCAGATAGAAATCGTCCTCAACCAGTGCTACACGGCCCTGCTCGTCAAGGGCGACGACCCTCACCCCGTCGGTCACCGCGACATGGCTGTACAGGCCCCGCTTGCCATCCGGTCGAACAACATCATCTTGATACAGTCGGACGACTGGTCCTTCGTGTAACAGTGTGCGCGACTTCCGCAGCCACCCCACGTTGCCTCCTAGGTCTTCGGGGACGTCCGGCTCAAGAGCGGGGAATCATAGACGGTCTCAGCTCTCTGCGCCGCTGTTGCCGTCCGAGCTTTCCTTCCGATAACGGTCGTGAGCGGCTCTGCGGGTGTGTTGCTGGGGGGTGAGGTGCGCGTGTGGCCGGGGCGGTTGTCGTAGGTGGGCAGACACGAGCGCTGTGAGGGCTCTGCCGTGGAGCGGGGGAGGCATGTTGCCAGCGGGCGCGGACTGCGGAGATTTCGGCGATGGCGCGGCGGGCGACAGCGACCAGTTGGAACGGTGTGATCGCCAGGTCGGTCGCGTACGCGTTGATGCGTCGTCCGGTGTGTTCGGCTGTGGCCAGCAGGGCGCGATGCAGGGCGCGGGTGGCCCAGTGCTCGACGGAACCGGCAGGGGTAGCCAGCACGTGCAGGATTTCAGCCTCGTCATGGCTGCTGTCCAGTAGGCCGCGTTGCGCCGCTTCCCACAGAACCGTCAGTCGGTCGATGGGTTCGTGGTGGCGTGTCAGGGTCGTCAAGCACCGCCAGAGGCCGGCATGGAGTGGAAGGGTGAGGTCGTCTGGGAGTAGCCATGGAACGTCTTCGATGCTGTCGGGGTAGGCCGTGGCGGTGGCGAGCAGGATCTGTTCCTCCGCGACGGCTTGCGGAGAGTCGCGGGCGGCGGGCAGCGGTAGCGCGGGTGCACGGTGGCGAGCGCCCGTTCGGGGCGGGAAGCGGGTAGCGATGTCGTCCACCACCGCCGCGAGTTCGTCTGCGGTGGCGAGGACTGTCCGGGCGGGGTGCGGAAGAGAGACGTCGTGCACGGTGTGGACGAGGCGCTCGGCGGCCGACTGCAGGCGGCGCCGGGCGTGGGCGGACTCGATCATGCGTGCATAGGCCGGTGCGTGTGCTGGGCGAGGACAGACCTGGGTGAGGGTGTGCAGGTAGGAGGTGGTGAGTCCTCGTGCCTGCTGGCGTGCCGCGGCGAGTACCTCCTCCAGCCACTTGGTGCTTGTCGCATGCTCGGTGGGGGTGGGCCGTCTTCGGGTGGCGAGTGCGGTGTACAGGGCGGTGTGCTCGGTGGTCGAGAAGGAGTCGGCGGTGATGCCGGTGACGTCGTCTGTGCGGTGTGGTTCGAGGAGCAGGGCACCGAGCAGCGCCTGTTCGGCGTAGTCCACTGGAGACGGTGCCGACTTGCTGCCGGTCGGGTGGGTGGGAGGCATCAGGCGGCCAGGGTGAAGTCGTCGGGGTTGAGGGGCACTTCGAGGTGCGGGGCGAGGAGGTGGCCGGCGAGGAGCGGCGGGACGGCATTGCCGATTTGGGAGAACTGCTGGCTCTTGGTGCCGGCCCAGGGGTAGGTGGTGGGGAAGGTCTGCAGCACGCCGGCTTCCGCGGCGGTGATGCGGATCGGTGGTGGAGCGCTCTGTGCTTCGGCAGTTTCGGCTGTGGCGATCCAGGTGCACTCGTTCGAGCGATGTCCGAAGAAGAGCGTGCCGGCGGGCTCTTCCAACGGGCGTACGGTCGCGTGGGCCTGGTTGTTGCTGCGTAGAGACCAGGCCCACCGATGCGGGCTGGCACCCGGTCCGTTCGCCGTAGCGGGCCCTTGAAACGGTCGGTCGTCGGGGTGGGGGACCCAAGTCTGGCGGTCCCGAGCGCGGGAGAGCGTTCTGCGTGAGCCGGAGGGAAAGGGTTCTGGGCCGCCGCCAGGGCCGCCGCCGGCGCAGACCGTGGGCACGGGTTGGTCTGCGGCTCCCCATCCAAGGGCTTCGGCCATGCTCACCCAACGGTTTCGGCTCGGGCCGAACAGGGTCGCCGGCTCGGGGACTTGCGAGTGGGTGGGCGGCGGCGGGGAGGCGGTCCGGACTCGGGAGGCGAGGAGGATCGCTCGTCTTCGTGTCTGAGGGACGCCGTAGTCGGCTGCGTTGAGGATGCCGGTCCACGTGGAGAAACCCCAGGTGCGGAGGGTCGCGGCGTACTGCTTCCACAGGGGGAGGACATCGGGTACTTCTTCCAGGGCGACCCAGTCCGGCTGCCCGGCGGCGGACAGCGCGTGGAGGTAGCGCATGGGCTCCGCCGCGAGCATGGAGCGGTCGTCGCGGCACTCTGCGAGGAGGCCCTCGCGCGGGTCGCGGCCGGAGGCGAGTGCGTCGACTGCTTCGTGGACCAGTGGCTGGTCCACCAGCCCGAGTCGGTGGCCGGCTCTGCTCCACGCCTGGCACGGAGGGGAAGCGATGAGCCCTTTTGTGCGGCCGACCCATGGCCAGGTCGGATATGAGGACACGTCAGTGCGGATGGTCGCCTGCCCAGCTGCAGCGCGCGTCCTGCACGCCCATCTGTCCCATTCCAGGCCGATGTCCTGTGCACCGAGGACGGCCAGTGCTCGGCTCCAGCCACCCGGCCCTGCGAAGAGGTCGAGTATCACGCCGCCAGTCCGAACCGGGCTTGAGTCGCTTCCGAGTCTCCGCGGCAGGTCCAGGGTGAGCAGCCGTCGGTGACGCCGTGCTCCAGTTCTTCTGCGTCTGTGTCAACCGGAGAGTCCTGGGCTGCTCGTTCGGCGGCGGTGACGTGATCGATGGGCGCTTCGCCCAGAGGTACTCGAGAGCGGTGGAGGAACGCCGCGCCGAGCAAGGGGCTGTTGTTCGCGGTGGCTCGGGCGTTGCCCTGGCGAATGGCGGCGTCGAACGCGACGACGTCCGCCCATTCTTCGGGGTTGGCGCGTATCTCCCGCCACTGTGCGTTGCCGTGGAAGGGGCACCCGAGGCAGGCTGACTTGGGGGTGTTGGCGAGGTTGAGGGATGTGAGGTAGCGGACGCAGTCTCCACGCGACCATCCCATGTCGATGAGTGGGTGCTGGTTGCGCA
Organism: Streptomyces tardus; assembly: GCF_018101125.2. GTDB lineage: Bacteria > Actinomycetota > Actinomycetes > Streptomycetales > Streptomycetaceae > Streptomyces > Streptomyces tardus. The sequence goes on from NZ_JAELVF020000001.1 coordinate 3,505,432, forward strand.
TGTATCGCACGTCCGCGTCCTTGGCTCGGTGGAACTCGTCGGTCGAGATCCCGATCCATTGCTCGACGAATACCTCCCGCGGGATCCGAGCAGGGTAGGGATAGCCGAGAAGGGACCTGATCTGTTTCTTTATTGGTTTGACCTTGTATTCTCCGGTGCATTGCCGTCGAGTCATTCCGGGTTTGCCATCGAGGTTGAGGATGTGAAGCGGCATGGACGCGAATCGCTTCTGGGGGTTGAGGGCGTCCTCGCGAATGTTGCCTGCGGACACGCGTAGGACGGGAATGCCGGCCGGGGTGGCTATTTCGCGTTCCAGCCGGTCGAGGTGGGCATAAACTGCTTTAGGTTCCCAGCCTGTGTCGGCGAATATAGCGTAGTCGACTTTGGGGAGTCTGCCCTCGGCGGAAAGGGCGAGCAGGGCGCTGGACTGAATACCGGCGCCTAGAGAGAGTGCGCGAAATCGGGGCTGATCAGAAATATGCTGTCCTGGGTTTAGGAGGGAAGGAGTCAGGTTCCGGTTGGCTGCGGGTTGCGGCGTGGCACCGGGCGTGGGTGAGAGGCATCAGGCGGCCAGGGCGAAGTCGTCGGGGGCCGCCGATACTGAGCCCGCCCTGCGATGTGCGGGGTTCTGACGGCCAGCGGGCGGCTGGAGTCAGCGCCGGTGGCCGCCCGGCGGTGTCGCGGTTGGTTGCGGCAGGGGGAGGCCCTGGTCTTGGGCGGGGGCTGTGCTGGGGCTCGGGGAGCTGGAGCGTTTCGAGAAGTGACTCGCGAGGGAGTGGAGCGTGTCGGCGGCCTGTTCGGTTTCGCGGTGCGCGCGCAGCAGCTGGTTTTCAACGGTCGGAGGGAGCCGTTCGAGGTGGGCGGTGCTGCGGTAGACCTCGATGATGTCGGCCGCGTTGCGCAGCTGATTGCCGAGCTGCCGCAAGATGGCCTCGCGCTGGTCGCCGCTCTGGGCGACGAGCGTCGCCTGAAGGAGCGCATCGGGGGCGCTGGGCAGAGGGCTCGGGAGGGTGGGGAGCCCGTAGAGGCCGGAGTGAAGGGTATGGGCGAGCCCGAGTACGGACCCGCCGCTGGATCTGTGCTGCAGCCGTGCGGCGGCTCGGCGGGTAGTGCTGAGGTTGTAGATCACGTCGCGCGGCTCAGCGTCCTCGTGGACCAAGGCGGCGAGCGCGAGGGCAATCTCATGGGTGGTTGGGTCGGAAGGCACGGTGGCTCCGGAATTGGGATGGAGGTGGCGGCAGGGCGAGGCAAAGCCCTTTCACCGTTGGCGAGTTGTGCTGCTGGGCTGAAGCTGTACCTGCGGCCCGGGCTCCGTCCGGACGTTCCGGGACAGTGCCGGCGGGGGTGAGGTGGAGGTCTTGGGTCGAGTCGCGAATCCTGGGTTCTGTCAGGCGGAACAGGCCGGCTCTCGTCAGCGCGGCGACCGGGGTTGCATGAAGGGGGCTGCGGTCACGGGGACGAGGGTGTATCCGGGCGGAGTGGGGCCGGGTGCCGCCGCCCGGGGGCGATTCTTGCGAGCGTTGTGGGCCCTTGCGGGGAGTTCAGCGGCTGTGGCCGTTCGCGGGTTTCGGCGCAGGAGCTGCGGTGCGTGCTGTGGCCGCGGGGCGTGACCTTCCGAACGAGGCCGCGAGATCGCGTCGACCGGATCTGGTGAGGTGCAGACGCTCGTCTGCGGCCCAGGCCGGGCACTCTTCGCGCGTGACCAGGCCGCGGCTTTCTAGCGCGCGGACTGTGCTGGTGCCGACGCGAACGTCCGTGCGGCGTGTGCGGGGCTTGTCTCGGTACATTGCCACCTCGCCTCCGGCCACTGCGCGCAGCGTGGTGAGCTGCGAAGCAGACAGAGCAGGGGGGCGGTACTCGGGCACGATCCCCCGACGTCGGCGTTCTCTTACGAAGAGATCGGCGGTTTCCAGCGCGTCTGGGGCGACAAATGCGGTGAGGTTGCGGGCGACAGTGAAATTGTGGACTGCTTCGTGATATTCCTCCAGCTCGGTGAGGGCTTCTCCGCGGCCCGGGGCGAGCTTTTGGTACGCGTGGTCCATCATTTCTGCGGCGTCATTGAGGCGAGAGGCCGCAGAAATCGTGAGCTGGGTGAACTGCGTTACACGTGCGTACACGGCCTCGATTTCGGGGCTGTAGAGCACTGGCTGGTCGTTGAGGCTGGCCATGACGTTGTACGTGTCTTGGGCCAGAGAGCTGGCGGTGTCGGCCTGCGTTACCATCCGGCTGGCGATGTCGGGCTCGAGGAACACCTGCTGGGCGTAGGTGTCTTGAGCCCGGGTGAAGTCGCTCGCCAGCCGGAGCAGGTGCTCGGCGGGGGCAAAGTAGTTCTTGGGCAGGGGTGACTCCAGGTCGAGTGGCTCGGTGGTGTCGGTCGGGGCGGTGAGGCCAGCGAGGCGTGGTGTGCCCACGGCTACGCGGCTGGACCGAAGTCGCTCTGTGTCGGTGTTGCCTTGGCGATGGCCCGCTCGGTGATCGCTCGCGACGCGCGGGCGGAGGCGGCGGACAGCTCCTCCGCGTTGGGGTCGAGGTACCAGGGTCGGAGGTCGAGCATGGCTGCGCGCATGCCGGTGGCGAAGCAGAGAGCCGTTCCCTTGGGCAGGGCGCGAATTGCGTCTGGCGGCAGGATCCGTTCCTGCCGCATCGATACCGAGGTGCTCTTGCCGGACTCCGAATGAGAAATGGAGGTGGTGTGTACGTCGTGGTCGCCGATGAGGCGGCTGAGCTTGTCGGCGAAGTCGGGATCGTCGATTCCTGAGCCGATGACCTTGATGGTGGCAGCGCTCCACAGAGCATCCATGCCGGCGTCCCCCCACACTTTCTGACCCTGGCGGTAGGACTGGAGAATGGTGATCGGGATGATGCCGCGGCTGCCGAGGTGGGAGTACAGGTCGGGCAGGTCGCTGATCTTGCAGACGTTGGCGGCCTCGTCGAGGATCGCCACCATGGGTGGGTCGAGGCGACCGCCGGCGCGTTCGGCCTGCGCGGTTGCGGCCCGCATCACCGAGTCGGCGCACGCGGCGATCAGCGCCGAGGCTCCGCCTCCGCCGTCCTTGCTGAGTAGGAACAGCGTGTCGCGGGACGTGACGAACTGTGCGGGCCGGAACTCCGCCGCGTTCTTCTGCGGGGTGACCCACGCGGCGATATCCGCGTTGAGAAGGGCGGCGGCGTACTGCCGGGCGGTCTCGTAGATGCCGTCCCTGGTCTCCGGGGGGCCTTCCACGGTGCCTTTGAGTTGAGCGGCGACGGCGGCGAAACCGTGGTCGCGCAGGATGTCGAGCGGGGTGCGGTCGGCAGGGAAGGCGAGCCACTGCATGATGTCCGTGATCGGACGTTCGTCGAGCGCGGCGGCCAGCAGCAGTTGGGACAGGATGTTGCTGCCGGCCTTCGACCAGAAGTCGCCCTGCTGAGAGGCGTCCACCGAGGCGGCGAGGAAGTGCCCGGCGAGCCGGTTAGCGCCGTCCAGGGTTTTCGCGGAGGCCAGGGGGTTCCACCACATCTGGCGTTCGGCGTGCGCGATCTGCTGAGGGTCCATCGTCCACACCGTCCCCGCCCGGGCTCTGGCCTCGTAGGCGGTGGTGAAGGCATCGCCGCCAGCCTTGTTCGACGTCAGCAGCACCGGGCCGGGTGCGCTGAGCATCGAAGGAATGGCGAGTGAGGTGGTCTTGCCGGACCTCGGGGCCATGATCGCGACGGCGACGTCCTCGAAGCCCATGCGTACCTCGTGGCGTCGGCTGCCCTGCAGGTTGCCGAGAAGGATGCCCGCGTCCTTCGCCTCGATGTGCTTGGTGCCCTTCAGGCTGGGCCGCAGGGAGCGGGCCTTAGCGGTGGTCGCCTTGGCCATCAGGGGCTCGATGTCCCGGGCGCTGGCCATGTCGGTGACCTTCTTTCGCCGGCCGCTTTGGTTCCTGTGCCGGGCCCACAGGAGGGCCGCACCCGTACCGAGGGCCAGGACCACGACGGCGGGGACCGCTCGGGCTCCGATCAGCAGGGATGTTGCTCCTGCTGCAGGCCACACCTGGTCGGGACGGAGCAGAGCATCGGTCGGCTGGTACGGGGCCCAGCTGGTGCCGGTTAGGTAGGCGGTGATGTTCCCGGACAGCCAGGCCAGGTTGGCGAGAGGAACGACGACAGCGAGGACGCCGAGCAGGAGACGTAGAACGAGGTCGTATCCGTCGGGGGAGCTGCTGGGGGAGGAAGGTGGCAAGGGCTACGTGCTTTTCCGGTGAGGTGAGGACAACGAGTGCGCCGTGCTTACGGCGACCTCGGGAGGAGGGGAACGGTGACCAGCGGTGCCAGCCGGCGGGGAGCCGGCGCGGGCTTCTGGCCTCCGCCAGGCGCCCCGGCCTTTCGGCTGCTGGCCAGCACGTTGACGTCGGAGGTGGCCTGAGCGTGGGCTGGCCACCTGCCGGTAGGGCGCAGTTCTGACGGCGAGCGGGATGTCGTAGGCCGTCGAAGCGGCTGCCTGCGCAGCTGTTCAGCGACTTCGCCTGGGGGACACGGCCGCCTCGGTGCCCAGGGCTGAAGGCGTGGTGGGCGCGGAAGCGCGGCGGGCCTTGCGGGCGGCGGCCCGTATGGCCTTCAGCCGCGCCTCGTGCGCGGTGGCCAGGTGATCGCCGACCGCCCCGCGGCCGATCTGAACGACCAGAGAGGGGTGGGGGACGTCGTGACGACCGCGGAAGACGGGAGCCGGGGCGGTGAGAGTCGCGGCGAAGGCGGCGAGCAGATACCGCGGGGTGCTGTCGTCGAAGTACGCGCGCCACAGCCGTTCGTGGCTACCGAGACCGGTGGGCAGTGCGACAGCGGCCGTCCAGACGAAGCTGTCGCTGGTCGAAGTTGCCCGCCGCTCCAAGGTGGTGATTCCGTCTGGATGGCGCGCGTACTCGTTTCCTCGGTTGTCGCGTTCGCAGGTCCAGCCGGCCGACTGCAGTGCCGGCCTGATGTCCGGCTCGGCCTCGGGCGGGAGTTGTAGGAGCGCGTCGGTGAAACCGGCGATGATCTCGGCTGGCGTGTTGCCGTCGAAGGACGCGTGCCAGTCCTTGGAGGAGATGCGCCACCAGGATCCGTCCGAGTCCGGGGCGGGTTCAAGTACGAGGGCGTGCTGGTAGTCGGGGCTGGCCAGGACGACGTGGGGGAAGTCGGGGTCGCCGTGGTTCTTCCAGCCGGCGGCCCGCAGTGCCTGGGTAACGTGGCGCGCGTCGCCGGCCCCGGCGAGGTGGCGGGGCGTGGTCTCGTACCAGATGCGGTGCCAGGGGTCGTCGGCCTTGCTGGCTATGTGGGGGAGCTTCATCTGCCGGTCCGCTGCGGCTTGTTCTGGGCGGGGGCCGGTGAACTGGTTTTGGGTGTTGGTGAGTTACGTGCCCAGGCGTTTGCCCGGGCAGCGGCGATCCGGGTCTGCCGCCAAGCTCCGAGCTGGGAGGGGAGCACCGAGACGGGGGTGGCAGTGATCGAAGGGCCGTGCGGGGCGTGTCCGAGGGGGCGCAGAACCGGTTCCGGATCAGCCATGGCGGTGGCGAAGCCAGCGATCAGATGCAACGGGGTGGCCGAGGTGAAGGAAGCCCTCCAGCCCCTGGCATCAGCCCACCACATCGCCTCCTCGCCTGCGCGGTGGAGGAACTGCACCCGCGCTCCCGACCTGCTGGTCGCCGTGGTGCTGCCGACGGTGGTGCTCAGCTGCCAGCCCTGCTTCATCAGCGGCACCCAGACGTCCGGGGCGAGTGCGGAGCGGGGCAGGGCCAGGGCGTCGGTCAGCCCTGCGACGATCTCGACCGGCGTCTGGCGTCCGAAGACCGCAACCCATTCGGGTTGGTGCCCGTGTGCGGCGGAGTGGACGGTCCATCCTCCCGGCAGCACGTGGGCGTCGTAGCCAACCTGAAGGGTGCGGTCGGGGCTCACCAGGTGGAGCGGGCCGGCCCGCCGGGTTCTGTCTGCCCAGCCGGAGGCGAGCAGATAGTCGCGGACGTGCCGGATGTCGCCGCCGCCGGCGAGGCTGCGTGGCGAGATCAGGTAGTGCTGCTCGGGCTGCTCTCCCGGCCCCCAGCCTTGCCACTGCTGTCGGGTCATCGGCCCCGCCGGACCACGAGAGGAGCGGGGGCGGGACGCCTCAGCCCTTCGGCCCCGTGCGGCGCGGGAAGGTGGGCGACGGCCGCCAGGTGCGGTGCCAGATCCTGCCCGACGGAACTCAGTCCGGTAGCAGCACGGTGCAGTGCGAGGCACACCTTCACGGGCACAGCGCCCTGCTCGGCCTCCGTCGTGGAGATGAGAGCGCCGGCAGCGGTGAGACGGGTGAACCCGGCGAGGGCGCCGGTACTGGAGTTCAGGACACTCGGGAGGAGACGGACTACCTGTTGGGGTGGAAGCTGGGAGAGGAGGGAAGTGAGGTCCGCGAGGCGGTGGTTGATCTCGTCCACCAACGCCGTCGTGTCAGAGGAAGACCTGGTCATGCTGCTCCTGGGGAAGTGGGGATTCAGTGGTGGTGACTCCGGCTGATCCGCCACGCCTGTCCACGTGCGTCCTCGGCTGCCGTTGCGCGGTGCGAAGTTCTATCGCCGGGGCACGGGGTGCAGGAGTGGGTGCTGCCGTGGAGCCGGGCGGTTGCGCAGTGTCCGTCGCGACGAGCGGACGGCGGCTTCGGTGACGTGATGGTGTCTCCTTCGTCGCAATGGGGGAACGTCGAGTGCCGCTGGCGGGCAGCAGGAGTGCGGAGCAACGGCTGGCCGTGCAACTCGCCGTGGCGCGATGCGACTTGGCAGCCACGGGCGCCCACTGAGCTGTCGTTCTTGTGTCGCGGCCAGTGCACGACCTCAGCGGGTGCGTGACGGCGCTCGGGTGGGGGCGGGCTGTGTGCGCTTTGGTGTGGCGGTCGGCGTGCCGGCGCGTGGGGGGTGCTGGAGGCGGGTGTGGATGCCGCGGGTGCCCAGCCGCGGTCCGATCGCGCGCACCGCGCGGGCCTGTGCGGCGGTGTCGTCACCGTCGAGGCGGTAGATGCCGTCGCCCTGGTGGACGAAGCCGTGCTCGGCCAGGACCGTGGCGGCGGTCTCGCCGACCGGTGACGTGACCAGGCTGCTGTCCTGCTGCCAGGTCAGGACGACCTGGCCGTGGTCGGTTGCCGTGTGGTGGCTCGGGTCCTCGGGGGAGTAGGAGGGCATGAAGTCCTTGAAGTCGTGCGGGCAGCGAGTGCGGCCGGCCCTCATCGAGGGCCGGGCTCGGGGCCCGCTGCCGGGTGAGGTGCGGCGGCGAGTGTGTCGGCTGCGCAGGTCAGGTCCTGCTGGACGCCGTAGATGCGGCGAGCGAGAAGCTCCAGGCGGTGGGCGAGCTCGGTTTCGACCGCTGAGGACTGCCGTGCAGCGTGGCGCGCGGTGTGCTCAACCACCGTGCGAGCGGCGGCCATTGGGCCCCCGCGCTCATCCGCGAGGGAGGCGAGCGCCTGTGCGAGCTGGGCTGAACCGGTTGGCACGGGTGGGTGGGGCACCTCCTGCTCGGTAAGGAGCTGGTGCTCGCGCATCAGGCAGGAGCGGAGAGTGGTCTGCTCCGAAGGCACGCGACCAAGCGCGGCTGTGATGATCGCACGGGCTTCGGCGGGGCGCCCGTGCTGCGCGAGTAGTCGAGCGAGGGCCAGACCCGGGCGCCGGACGGGAAGCGTCATCTGCCGCTCCGGGCGTCGGCCACGTGGACGAGCTGGCCGAGCGATGTGACGGTGTACCAGCCGAAGTCGATCAACGAGCTGCGCTCGTGGGTCTTGGGCAAGAGGTGGTCCTCCATTGCGCGCAGGTAGATCACGCAGTCGGGACAGCGCCGTGTGAGGTGTACGAGATAGCGAGGGTGTGCGGTGACGTAGGACTGGTCGCCGCCGGTTGCGTCACGCAGCCGCCACCCGTTCTCGTTGGTGGGCGTGTGCCAGGACGGGGCGACAATCCGCATCGCGTCGCCCCACAGCTCACCGCCCGCCACCCCCTTGATGACAACGACGTGGTCTCCGGCCTCGAAATGGCGGTGCGTCATGTCCCGTTCGGGCGTGAGGTGGTCGGTCGGTGTGCGTCCTGGCGGTGACCCGGTCGAGTTGGAGGGCGGGATCATGAAAGTCCTTCGGAACGGGGAGGTGCGGCGATACCAAGGATCTTCACGAGCGCCTGTTTGGCTCACCGGCGGCGTATGGCTACGTTCTGCCCTAGAGGTAGGGGTTCTCGGTGCTGCGGTCCTGCTCGGAGGCGGCATCGAGAAGTTCGGGAAGGTCAGTGCCGTCAGCGGTGCGTTGGTCCAGCCACCAGCCCGCTCGGGTGACGGTGCGGGCCTTGGCCTCCAGTTCTGCCCATGTTGTGTCGTCGCAGGTGCCTTCGAGCACGAGGTCGGAGTGGGCGGCCGTCATCAGCTGGTGACGGCACCGCTCGCCCCAGTCGAGAATCGTGTCCGGACCTTCCAGCGGTGGCATGGCGAACTGCTGCGCCCACTCGTCGGCCGCCTGCCGCTCTTCGGCGCGGCGGGTGGCGAGCCACTCCTTGGTGGATTGGGTGTCCGTGTCGCGGCTGGCCTTCCAGCAGTCGGTGCAATCGCGGGCGGCGAGCCATCGGGCGTACCCGGAACGGCGGTCGGCGGGCCGGGCGGACAAGTCGTGCTCGGCTTCGTGACCGCAGTCGTGGGTCACGGTCCAGTGGGTGGAGATTGCCATGTGTTCCTGCTTTCTGTCTTCTGCGTCGTCTCAGAGTGTTCTGCGGATCGCGTCCGTGGCTGCCTTGGCGATGGCGACGGGAGCGGTGGAGGGCTGGGGCAGGTGCAGCAAGGTGGTCCCCGGCAAATGCTGGGACTTCGCGGTGAGGGTGAGCTGGAGTACGGCGCAGCCGGCGGTCGTGAGCTGCTTGATGCGGGTAATCGCTTGAGCGGTTTCGTCGGGTCGGTAGTGGGCGTCGGTGACGATCACGAGGAGGCGTCCGGCGCCGGGCCTGCTGAGTTCGAGGCCGTGGTCGAGCGCGTCGATGGCGTCGCCGAGGTTGTGGTCGCCGCCGAGGGCATCGAACGTGGTCACGCGCTCTGGTGCTCGGTGGGTGGGTCGGGTCAATGCGGTCAGTTGCATGTCGTAGGCGATGGCGGCGGTACGGGAGTCGGGGTCGGTCAGGGCTGCTGCGCGCGCCACGATCCAGGCCGCGGACGCGACGGGTTCGCAAGCGGCGCGCATGGAGGCTGAGACGTCGACGGCGATGCCCACACGCAGCGGTGGGGTGGGGGAGCTCCGGCGGCGGGTGTGGGTGAACGGCTGTGCGGTGGGGATCGACCCGGCCGCGCGCTGCGCGTCGCGGGCGAGGGCCGCGCGCATGTTGAGGCGTCCGGGCGGGGTGGGGCTGGTGCTCCGTTCCTCGATCCGCTCGCGGTAGGCGGCGGCACGCAGGGCGCGGCTCAGGCGCGCGGCGGCGCTCTTCTCGGCGGTGGTGGGTCTGCGGGTGCCGGTGATCGGGTTGCCGTAGGGGGCCGGTGTGCCGTCGCGATTGACGGTGGTGCCACGGGGGTTGAAGACCGACTTGGCGGTGGCGGCGGCTTTGCGTCGCTGGTCGGCGCGCTGGGCGCGGTCCTGAGTCTGCGCCTTGGATTTCGCGGCTGCGGCGTCGGTCGCTGCGGCCTGGGCGGCGAGATCGGCGGCGTCGGTGGCTGCGGTGCTGTCCATGACCATTCCCACGGCGTCGGACAGCAGATCGGTGAGGTTGTCCGGCACGGGCTGGGTGGGGGCCGCCGTGTCCAGGGCGTCGCACCAGTTTTGAGCGTGAGTGAGCATGGTCGTGGCGTCGTGGTCGGCGCACTGGTGGGCTGCTGTCCAGATGTGGGTGAGGGTGGCCAGCAAGTTCTCGCCCAGCACCTGTTCGCACAGATCGGCGACGGCCCGGGTCTCGCCGGCGTCCAGGATGCCGACGTCACGGCGGCCGAGGATCAAGGCCGCCGTGGCGGCGGCGTGTTCGATGCCCTGGAGAGTGGGGTGGGCGATGTCGGGCATGACCAGAGTGCGGGCACTGGTGCGCAGGTACTTGCGGTCTGTGGGCCGCGTGATCAGATGCGCGCCTTCGACGCGGCTCTCCTCCAGCAGGAGTGCGGCCTCGACGACACGAGGGTTGGCTCCGGCAGGCTCCGTCCAGACGGAGTGGGCCGCGTGCGCGGCCTCGTGGACGAACACTCCCCAGGCGGCGGGATACCGGTCCTCGTCGCCCACGATCCGCGGATGGATCTCGTCGGGCTGGAGCGGGGCGAACAGGCCGGCGTCGAACTCGACCTCACCCAGAGTGGGGATGAACGCGGCTGGTGCGCCGTTACGCGTGCCGGGGCGGCAGGTGACGAGCAGATCCTGGCGGCCGGAGAGGGCGACCAGCCGATCTCCGAGTTCGGCTCCCACGCGCAGCCACGCAGCCGGGGAGGAACGGGGTTGCGCGGGCGGGGCGCCGTCGTCGTCCCAACGCGCGAGGTCAGCGTCGTCCGGCGTGGCCGAGGACTGGACGTGGTGGTGGGCGCTCATCGCGAGCGGCCCCGGTGTGCGGAGCCGGTGCTGCCCGGGGGCTTCCGGGCGGCTGAGGCGGGGAGTTGCTTGCCGAGAGTGAGCGGCGCGATCTTCTTGACGCCGACAGCCTTGATGACGGCGTCGGCGACGGCGCCGCGATCCTCCTCCGGAGCGATGCCGACGAGGTTCGCGAGCGCGGCTCTGGTGCCGAGGACGGCCTCGGTCTTTTGGTAACTGAGCAGTTCACGCAGTTGGGGGGCCCAGCCCAGCTCGCCGAGGTCGACTTGGTGGGCGAGGTTGCGGGCGACGCGGACCACGCGGGCATCGATCTTCAGAGCGAGGGCGAGGTCATAGTCCGTACCGATCTGGATCTGCACGCTGAACCGGCTTGCCAGCGCCTCCGTCAATACCGCCCCGTGGACGCCGGGGTTGTGGCCCGCCACTACGTAGAAGCCCGGCTCGGCTTTGATGGTCTCGCCGTTGTGGGCCTTGACCTGGATCTGCCGGCGCCCGTCCATGGCGGGATACAGCGCGGCGAGGACCTTCGGCGAGATCAAGGTGGCATCGTCGACCAGCAGGGCGCGGCCCTCGGTCATCGCGGTGACCAGCGGGCCGTACTGGAAGACGTAGCCTCCGCTGTCGGCCTGTGTGTACTCGCCGATCAGGTCGCCGACCGTGGTGTCGCCGTCACCGGCGACGGTGAGCAGGTCTGGGAACGCCGCCTCCACCAGCGACGTCTTGCCGGTGCCCGGAGGGCCGTAGAGGAGCACTGGCACGTCGGCGTCGCGCAGGCGATTCAGAGCCTCGACGTCGGGTAGATCGGCCAGCTCCCGGGGGTGGTAGATCTGGCCCCCCGCACGGCGGATCGGGCCGGGTGTTGCCGCTGCGGGAGTGGTTGTGCGGGTCGTGGCCGTCTGGGCGCGGGGAGAGTGGGTGCCCGGGGGGCTGATCACGGCGGTCTGCGCAGCGTCGGCGGTTCGCGAGTTCGCGCCGAACTCTGGTTGTCCGGTCCCGCCTTGGGCGGCCTCGCCACGGCGCACCAGGGTGAGGGCGGCGTTGCGGACCGCGCCGTGGGAGTGGCCCAGTTGCCTGGCCATGTCCCCGATGGTGAGGGTGTCCGCTGGCCGGTCGGCCAGCAATCGGGCCACCTTCGCCCGTAGCTCGCCGCCCTTGGTGCGCGCGTTGGTAGGCGTTCCGGGGGTGGTCAAAGTGAGGGTCCTTCAACAGCTGCCGGTGCGGGCGGGGTTGGCGATGCGGTGGAGAGGCTGGCCGCTCTCGAGCGGATCGCGGATTGTGTCGACATTGGCGACCGGGCCAACCGGGTCGCGCTGTCGGCGCTCACTGGCCGACCGAGGTCGTGGCCCAGGTGGGGGTGGCAGGCGGCGAGCAGCTCGCCGCCTGCCGAGCAGGCCCGTGTGTTCGCTCCGTACCGGGTTCCGTCGCTCCGCAGGTGCAGCCTGGCGTCTCTTCGAAGCCGGACTGGAGCAGGACCCGTCGGGCGGCGGCGTTGTAGCCGGTGGTGGTGACCTCGCCGGTGATGGTGTGCCGGATCGTCACGAACGGCTCTGCTGGTGCTTCGGGCAAGGCGAATCTCCTATCGGTCGGTGGGGCGGGAACAACAGCCCCGGCTGCGTCGGGTTCGCCGATGGCGGCCTCGCCGTGGTGCTTGTCGCCCGGGGCGGACGGTCGCCAGGACGGTGAAGGCCAGGGCGGCACCGGCAGCGGGAAGAGCGGTGGCCTGGGGGTGGTCGGCGAGATGGCCGGTGATCGCGGCGCCGGCCGACTGCCCGACGCCGATCGAGAGGATCAGCCAGGCGTACGCCTCGCTTGTGCGTCCTGCGGGGGCGAGGTCAGCGGCGACGACGTAGGAACAGGCGACGACGACGGTCAGGCACGCGCCGGGAACGATGACGGCGACGATCGTGGTGTGGGGGCCGGGGGCGGCGACGAGCGGCAGCCAACCGAGGAGAAACGTGGCGGCGCCGAGACAGAGGTGGCGGCTGGGGCGTCCTGGCCAGACCCTGCGCCCGTACAGGAGTCCGCCGACGATGCTGCCGCTGGAGTAGGCGGCGGGGACGATGCCGGACAGCAGGCTCATCTGGTGCTGTTCGGCCAGCGCCACCGCCAGGACGTTGAGCGCGCCGATGGCGAAGCCGACACCGGCAAGGGCGACGAAGAGCCCCACCAGGTGCACGCTGGCCAGCCGCCGCCGAAATCCTGCGGCAACGGCCACCGGAGTAGCTTTCCAGCGGCGGGACGGCGTGGCGCTCGCCACGATGAGAGTGCCGACCGACCCCAGAACGGCGGTCGCGCCGAGTGCGGCCTGCGGGCTATGGACAGAGGCAAGCGCAGCGGCCAGGAGAGGGCCGACGATGTACAGCAGCCCTTGGCTGCCGGTGTCCAGCGCGAGGGCGGCATGTCGCATCCGGGGATCAGCTAGAAGTGTGGGCCACAGCGCGCGGAGCCCGGCCTCCAGCGGCGGAGTGCAGAGCCCGGCGGCGATGACAAGTAGGACCGCGGTCGTTCCGTTGTGCAGGCCGCCGGCCGGAAGGGCTACCAAAAGGCTGGAGTTGAGCAGCCCAGCCGGCACATGCACGGCGCGCTGTCCCAGCCGGTCCAAGAGCATGCCCTTGGCCGGCTGGGAGAGGCTGGAGCAGAGCCCGTAGAGCGCTGCGAGCAGACCGGCGAAGGCCAGATCGCCGTCGGCCGAGACGGTCCACAGCACGATCGCGACGGGCGCCATGCCGTTGGGGAGCCTACCGACGAGGGTGCCGCCGAGGCACCGGGTCACGTGCGGGCTGCTCAGCACCGCGCGGAAGGTGATGCGCGGGCTCGGCGCGGGGGCGGTCAGGGAAAACACGGCCTTTCTGGAGCGGAAGAGGTCAGCGGTGCCGTTGGGCCCGGGCTACCGGAAGCGGTGCCGTGGTGCGGTGGTCGAGGACAGGGAGAACTCCAGGGTTAGAGGGTGGAGTCAGCGCGTGCGGCGCTCAGGTGCGTGGCGCGGAGGTTGCAGCGCCGTAGACCTGCTGAGGGTGGGGGGAGGGGCGGCGATGAGCTGCTGGGCGTAGCGGTGCAGCACCACCTGCGAGGCGTGCTGGAGCGTCTGACGCGCTGTGGCGACGGTGCGCTCGATGGTGGCGAGGCCGTCGGAAACAGGATGATCGTGGCCCAAGCTCGGGGAAGATTGGGACTCGGTTTGCTGGTGGAGCGGGCCTGCCACGGCGACGGCTTCGCCGAGGCATGCGGTGGCCTGGGTAAGCGCCGCGACGGCGTAGGACGTCGCGGCGACCATGACGCGGGTGGGGTGGCGCGTCTGGTCGGTGACGGTGGCCTCGGCAGTGCTCACGTGGACCGTGGTGGCTGTTGCGTGGGCGGTCAGCCGGCTCAGGTCGGCCAGGCGCTCGACCAGGTCGGGAAATCGTTGGTGTGCGAGCCGAGGATCGGCAGGAGAGAGGTCTTCGGCGACCGTGAGAAGTCGTTCTGCCAGCCAGCGCAGGTGGCAGAAGTAGTCGAACCCGAGCCCCCACTGGGTGTCGGCGGGAACGGCGCTGTCAGCGGCGACGCGGAGAGCGGTACGGGTGTGAAGGACGAGGCAGCGTGGGGCGTTGAGGGGCGACCGCCGGACCGTCTTGATCCAGCGTGTCGTTCTCGTAGGAGGCGAGTCGTTCCTGTTCGATCGCCTCGTGCCGGGCGATCTCGGCCATCAGGCGGTCGTGGTTCTCTTCTTGCTGCCGGTAGTCAGGGTCGTTGGAATGGGTCAAGGTGAATTCCTTTCGTGGGGCGAACAGTTCAGCGTGCCCGGGCTGGTGAGGATGGCCCGGGCAGGTAGGGGGCCTGCAGTTGCCGAAATCGCTGCAGAGACGGGCGCGCGGCGTGGGGCTGTTAGCGGTGTGACGCCAGAACGTGCCTGAGAAATCTGGGCAGTTGAGGGGGCTCGGCGCCGGTGGCACTACGGCCGCGGCTTCCTGCTGTGCTGCGCGGAGTTGGGAGGTGCCAGGACTGGCATGGAGGCGGGGAACCGTTGAGCGTCGGGGTGCTCCACGAGGCATCGACTCGCTGCGGCGATGTCCACCGCGGCGCGCCAGAGGTCGCGCCGGCCAGTTGCGTGCTTGGTGAGCATCTGGCGATGCTCTGCCGACTCGAGCTCGATCGTGCCGGGCGTGCTCACTGCCACGCCTGCGGCCTGGGCGAAGGCGACCACTGCTTGAGCCGTCTCGGTCGTGGATGACAGCATCGAAGACAGCGCAGCGGACTCCAGTGCTGACGGGTTCTCGCCTACGAGCGTGCGGACTTCGGCGGCCAGCCGCGTCGTGCGCAGGGAGAGGGCCTGGGCGGTCAGTGTGTGTGAGAGCAGTCGCTGGCCGGGAATGCGGGAGGGCAACCTGCTGCCGTCGCTTTTGGCAAGGTCGAGGTTGGCAGAGGTCTCGCGTAGCTTGAGGGAAAGCGTCTCCAACCGTAGTCGTACGTGCTCGGGGGACGACTTGTCATGGGTGGTGCGTGTGGGGCGCGTGGACACGGCTCTCCTGGTTCGCTAGCGACGGTGTGGGGTCCTGTTGCGGTGGCCCCGGGCAGGGAGGCTCGTGGCGACGCTGGTGGAGGTGCTGTCGGCTGGCCGTGTGTGCTCGGCTGGGCCGGGACGTCGGCGGGCCGAGCGCGCGCAGTTCCTCGGCGGCGTCGGTTAGGTCCGCGGCAAGGTCGCCGAGCGAGGAGGCCGCCTCGGTGAAGCGGTCAGCCAGGTGCCATCCTTCGACGTCCTCGTCTGCGGTGGCTTGTTCGGCTGCGGCTTCGAAGAAGCAACGCAGGCGCTCCAGCAGGCCGTGCTCGCTGTGGAGGACTTCCTCGGCGGCTTCGGCAGCCTCGGCGTAGGTGCCGGCACCGGACATCCGGTCGTTCAGGTGCAGCACTGCGGATTGAAGGGTCGCTGGATGGGCCGCGTCCGGCGGAGTCGGGGTGCGCCTAGAGTCGGGCGGGCTTGAGGGCACGTCATCTCGCAGTTGGTTGGAGGGGCGAAGGTCATGTGCCTCCGGCTGGTTCCCGGCTTTGGGGTGTGAAGGACGGGTTGGTCGGGTCTTCACCGGTGGCCGCAGCAATGTTGTCGGTCTTGTGCATGCGGGCGTCGGTGTCGAACAGGGTTAGCTCGTCACGGTGGAGGAGGTGCTGGACGACGAAGCTCCTGCCGGCCACCTTCCACAGGCCGCGGCCACGGTTGAGGTGCGCGACGGCGTCCATCTCGATGGAGGTCAGGCCGAGCAGGGCTGCTGCGGCGGCGAGTTGGTCGGTCTCCTGGCGGTAGATGATGCGGGTGCTGCAGTCGGCGAGGAGCCCTTCGGCCAGGGCCCGGCCCTGCGATCCGGCGTCTCCGGCGGTGAGCAGGTCGGATAGGCGGTGGAGCACCACGAGGTTGGCGATGCCGAGCCCCCGGGACAGCTTCCACTGGGCCTGCATCCGCTGCAGCAGCCCGATGTGGGTCATTAGGCGCCATGCCTCGTCATACACAACCCAGCGTCGGCCGCCGTCCGGGTCGGAGAGGGCTGATTCCATCCAAGCGCTTGCGCAGGTCATGGCGAGGACGAGGGCGGTGTCGTCGCCGCTGCTGCTGAGGCGGGAGAGGTCGATGGTGAGGATCGGGGCGGTCGGGTCGAACCTCACGGTGGAGGGGGCGTCGAAGAGACCGGCGAGGTCGCCGTGGACTAGGCGGCGCATGGCGTGGGCCAAGTCGCGGGCGGCGTCGCCGAGGTGGCCCGACGTTGTCCCTTCGTCGAGCGTGTGCGGGCTGGCGAGTGCGGCAGCAACCTCGCCGAGGAGCGGGGTGCGGCTGTCCGCGGTGCGGGCGACAACGGCGTCGAGTGCGACGTCCAGCGCGGTGTGCTCCATGGGGACCAGGTCTCGGCCCAGTACGGTGCGGGCAAGGGAGCTCAGCAGGAGCAGGCGGCGTTTGCGGATCTCACCCGCCCAGTCGGCTTCGGGCACGCTCGCCGGGCGCGGGGCTGCGTCCAGGGGGTTGAGGCGGCCCGGCAGACCGGGGCCGAGAGCTATGGACTTGCCGCCGAGAGCTTCTGCTACCGGTGTCCATTCGGCTTTCGGGTCGCACGGCACGTAGACGCGGTAGCCGAAGGCGATCGAGCGCAGAGCGAAGGATTTGGCCAGCGCGCTCTTGCCCTGTCCGATCACTCCGGCGAGCAGGATGTTCGGGTTGGTGAAGCCCTCGATACGGCCGTAGAGAGCGAACGGGTCGAAGCAGAAGCTGGCTTCGGCGTGGACGTCGCGGCCGATGTAGAGGCCCTCGGCACCGAGTCCGCCTTCGGCGAGGAAGGGGAAGGCGCCGCTTGCGACGGCGGTGGTCATGCGGTGGGCGGGAAGGGTGAGACGGCAGCCGCGGCCGGAGGCAGGGCCGGGGCGTCCTGC
>NZ_JAELVF020000001.1:3522385-3650584 GCF_018101125.2 Streptomyces tardus
ACGCGAGTTGGCGGGCGGTCTTGCGGCTTTGACGGGTATCGCCGTGCGCGGTGAAGAGAGTGGTGGCTGTGATAGGACGCTGTGGGCTCATGGTCGCGCTACCGGGACAGCTGGGCTGGGGTGGTCTTGCGGCGTACGGCGTGGCTGCCGGCCAGATGCCGCTGGCAGATCGTCAGGACCGCGGGGCCGTCGTGGAGCTGGTCTGCCTTGCACGCGGGGCGGATGTGGGGGTTGTGGACGGGTGGGAGGAGGTGGAATGCGGTGTGCACACTTTCGGCGGCTTGCCACAGCCGGGCGTGAGCGGCGGCGAGGTGTCGGCCAGCGTTGGGGTGCGGGGGGCGGCTGGCGGTGGCGAGGCGGTCCAGCAGCTGGTGCAACAGGGTCAGGTGGTCGTGCAGGACGTCGAGGTGGGTGCGGTCGGCGGGGGCGTCAGCGGCGCGCGAGTGGTGGCGGACCCCGGCGCTGGCGGCACGCAGGTAGGGGTGCGCGTCAGCGGGGCGTGTGGTGGTCAAGCGAAGTTCCTTTCCCGCCCTGCGGGTTGGGCTTTGGCGGAGTGCTACAGGGCGGTGCGGGCGAGGGGAAGCGCGGCGAGGGTGAACGCGGCGGGCTGCTGGAGATACAGGCGCCGCAGGTCTACCTGGGCGGTGACCGCGGCGGTCTCGATCTGTGCGCAGGCTGCGTCGAGGAGGGTGTCGGTGTCCGCGCTGACGACGAGGAGCCCGGTCAGGGCGACATCGGCATGTCCGGCGATCAGCTGACGCTCGCGGTCTTTCACGTCCTGGTATTCCGCCGAGTCGGCCTCGGAGTCAACTTGCCCGCGGCGGCGTCGCTCGGCGGCGTCGGCGACGATGGTGGCCTTACGACGCTGGACATCGCGCAGTGCCGAGTCGAGGCTCCGCGGGACGTAGACGAGGGACAGGGACCGGCGCACTCCGGGGGTGTAAATGAGCTGGTGGAGGAAGCCCGGGGTGGTTTCGACGCGGGGCCAGTCGGAGATCCAGTAGACGGTGTGCCGGGAGGAGTCGGTGCGAAGGCGGTCTGCTTCTTCTGCCTGCACAACGGGTCCGGCGGCTGCCGGGGGCGCTTCGGCTTGTGCGGTGGCCGACCATTTCTGCAGCGCGGCGAGTGCGGCGGGGTCGTAGGCGGTGCGGACGACGGCGGCGATCTCGTGTGCGGTGAGCCAGCCAGTGACGGTCAGGCCGGCGCTGCGGACTGCCTGGGCGACGGTGGAGGTGGTCTGCTGCATGACGGTGAAGGCCGCTGGCATTCCTCCGCCAGCCTGGGTGATCAGGTTCTTGGCGGCCTTGAGGTCCATGGCGATGGCCAGGTAGGTCTCGTGGGGAGCGACGGCGGGCCCGGCGTCGGCCACGAGGTCGGCGTAGACCGGTCCGGCCAAGGGCGCCCCGGGGTGACCCTGTCGATCCCAGTGGCGGGCGAGTGTGGAGCCGGAGTCGGGAACGGTTCGCTCCAAGACCTGGACCGCCGCGATGTTCCCGAGCCGGGCGATTCCCGCGAGCGCGCGTCCCCAGCCGGTGACGGCCTGAGCTTGGGCAGCTGGGTCGAGGAGTGCGAAAGCGCGGCCGGTGACGCGGGCGACGACGGTCAGGGTGTGGTGGTGGGGGTCGTGCACGGCGGCTGCCTGGTTGGCAGAGTCGCCCGGGGTCACCACGCGCAGGCTGGCGGCGGCTCCTGGGAGGTGAAGGAGACCGTCTTGTCGAGGTCGGGTGACCGCGCGAGCCAGCCACAGGGTCTGACCGGTCCGGCGCCTCCACACGAACCGCAGGGCCGCTGGGGCCCAGTCGATCAGGGAGCGGCTGTGACGGCGGGCTGCGACCAGCACGGCCAGGGCCGCCCAAAGCGGCGTGAGCGCCAGCGCACCGAGGAGCCCGGTGGTGACGGTGGTGACGACGAGAAGCGTCAACGCAACTCCTGCCACCAGCAGTTGGGGCATGCTCAGGCCGAGCAGGATGCCGCGGGTCGACCGGCGTGGAAATGTCACGCGGGGCTCAGCGTAGTGATCAGACACGGGCGGAAGGGTCCTCCGAGGACGAGGGCGGAGCCCGAAGGGCGAGGCGGCGAGCCGGAGTTGGTGTTCGTCTCGCCCTTCGGGCAGGAGGGCTTAGCGCCCGGTCGGTGGGGGAGTCCCGGTCTGGTCGCGGGAGGAAGCCGGCGCGCCCTGCGGCGGTGGGCTGGTGGTCGGCGGCGGTGAACGGTCTCCACTGCGCGGGCCGGCTCCGCCGGGTTCCTGCGCGAGGTTCGTCGGAGCGGACCGGATGCCCTTGTCGAGTGAGGTCTTCGCCGTCGTACCGAGGGACGGCGAGCTGGTGCTGTCGGAGCTGCTGCCGGTGGGGTGGGAGGCGAGGCTGCCGCTGCTGGAGGAGGCGGAGGGTCCCTGCGCTGCTGCCCCGGCTCCGGCCGAGGCTCCTGCAGTGGCGACCATCGCGGCGCCCTTGCGGGCGGTCCGCTCGCCGTACTGCCGGGCCATCTGCGCGCCGGTGCCTCCGGCGCGGTGGAGGGTCTCGCCGTCAGCGCCGTCTGCCGCCCAGTGGACGAACTTGAACACTGCGTAGGGGGTGAGGAGGATCATGGCCATGATCACGGTGCCCGCCAGGACGTCAGCGAAGGCGGAGAGCCCGTCCTTGGGTTTCGTGTCGCCCAGGGCCGCGAGGCCGAGGACGAAGATGACCGTCATCAGCAGCTTGCTCGCGACGAGGGTGGAGGTGGCGACGATCCAGCCGCGGCGCCAGCGCCGGGCGGCTTCCCAGCCTCCGCCTGCGCCGGCAAATACGGCCAGCGTGACGAGGACGAGGATGCCGACCTTGCGGACCATCATGACGCACCAGTACAGGATCGCTCCGAGGGAGGCGCCGAGTGCTGCGAGGACCATCACCAGCCAGCCGAGGCCGTTGACCGCGGTCAGATTGTCGACCATGACGATGCGGCGCACGGCCGACTCCATGTTGTGTCCGGACGCCTTCAGCAGGCCGGCGGAGAGGGCGTCGACGACCTCGATCGCGACAGTCGTCACCGCGATGGCGCAGAAGGCGAAACCCACGCCGGCGGCAGTGCCGGTGAACGCCTGGGCCAGCGCCCGTCCGTCGCGGCGCATCGCCGCACGCACGAGCTGCGCGCAGAACGTTGCCACGAGCAGCACCAGACCGATCGGCAGAATCAGCGAGTAGGTGTCGCGAAACCAGGAGGCCCCCAGGTCGACTTTGGTGGTCGAGTCGACGGCGGTCGCCGCCAAGTCGGCGCTGGCGACAGCGAGTTCACCCGCGGACTTGGCGACCCAGTCGCCGATGGCTTTGCCCGGATCGGAGGCGAAGTCGACCGCTTCGCCCACCGAGCAGAGCTTGTCCGCGAGGGGGAGGTCACAGAACCCCATGGGGACTCCTTACGGTGCGACGCGAGGGGCGATGGCAATGAGTGAGCAGGTCGCCTTGGGGCGGCACTGCACCGCGAGGGTGACTGCGCGCTCCTCGGCACCGCCGCCGTCGCCGGCCCAGGAGAGGGTCTGGCGGCCGGTGACGGTCACGAAGTAGACGTACGCCTTCGTGATGGCGGCGGGATCCTCGGCGAGCGCCTCCTGGAACGCGCTCGGGAAGTGGGCGGTCGAGGCGGTGGCCGTGGCGCATTGCTTCTGGTCCGACATGCGCGACCACAGCAACGGGTCGGGTACTTGCCCGCGCACCGAGTCCCAGTCGGCCCAGGTCTCTTCGGAGCTCATCCAGTCGCGCATGCCCGCCAGCTGCTGTGCGCGGCGGGTGTCGCGGGTGTCGTAGGACCAGAGCATCACGGCTGCCTCTTTGGCGTACGACAGCGGGTCGGCCACCTTCGGGGGCGCGGGAACGGAACCTGGGCGCGCAGCGGGAGTGGAGGGCGGGGGCGTGGCGGGGGCACTGCTCTCCGCTGCGGCTGGAGGCTGCTGCGGGCTGTGGTTGTCGCTGCGGGTTGCCCAGGCGATGACGGCGGTCAGGCAGACGAGCACCGTGAGCGCGAGTGCGGCGACCACCAAGCGCTGTTTCGACGTCCACGCGTGCCCGCGGCGGGGCGTGGGGGTGTTCGTCACTGGACTTGGGATCCCAACGCCGAGAAGAAGGCCACGATGCCGTTGGCGGCGCCGAGTCCGAGCGCGGCGCCCGCCGCCACGACGGCGCCCTTCTTGCCGTTGGCTTCGGCCTGGTGGCCGCCGGTGTGATGACCCCAGGCCCACACTCCCAGGGACACGGCAAGGGCGCCGACAACGGCCACTAGCCCGGCCAGATTGATGCTGCTCACGACTGTCTTCAGTACGCCCAGACCGGGTAGGCCGCCGCCGCGCGGCGTGATGCCCGGATCGAAGGCGAGGTACATGAGTGGGCTGATGGGAACTCCTTGCGTGGAGGACGGTGTCGGTGCGGGAGGCGGGGGACGTCAGGTGACGCGGCGCGCGGTGAGGACATCGAGGGTGGCGAGTGGGACGACCCGTACCGGCTTGCCGGTGCGGGGTGCTTCGATGACCAGGCCGCGGCCGAGGTAGAGGGCGACGTGCTCGGGGGCCGCGGCGGAGCCGCGACTGAAGACGAGATCGCCGGGTCTCAGGCTCTTGCGGCTCACGGCGTCCCCGTCGCGAACCTGCGTCTGGCTGGTTCGGGTGAGCGCGATCCCCGCCTGCTTGTAGGACTGCTGGGTCAGCGAGCTGCAGTCGCAGCGAGCCATGGGGTCGGGACCGTCGGCGTCGGTGCACGACCCGCCCCACTGGTAGGGCGTGCCGAGCTGGTGCATCGCCCACACGATCGCTGTCCGCGCCCGCGGGGTTGTGCCTCCTGGCACCGAGTAGCCCTTGGGGGCTTTGCCCTCGGGGATGTCGTCGAACGAAGCAGCATCGCAACTGCTGTCCTCGGGTGGCTCGCCGCTGCCGGGGAAGGTCGCGGCGATGGCCTTCTGCAACGCGGTGGCCAGCGGCTCCCACTGCGCGTACGCGTCCGGGTATCCGGACCGCTGCACAGCCTGAGCGGCTTGCGTCACGGTCATCTGCTGCCAGCCGGCCACCGCCAGCAGCCCCTTGTAGAAACGGGTGCTGGCGTAGACCGGGTCGCGGACCTGCTCAGAGGTTCCCCAGCCCTGGGAGGGCCGCTGCTGGAAAAGGCCCAGGGAGTCGCGGTCACCGTAGTTGAGGTTGCGCAGGCGGCTCTCCTGCATCGCGGTGGCCAGCGCGACGATCTGTCCGCGCCGGGGCACTTCCAAGCTGATACCGGTGGCGACGATGGTCTGCGCGTGCGGCACCTGCTCGTCGGGCAACGGCAGGTCCTTGATCCGCACGTCCGACGCGTCCGCGCCGTCGAGGATGTCGGCTACCTGGTCGGCGATCTTCTCCGAGCCGTCACCGGGCATGCACTGCCAGCGGGCGCTCATGGCGGTGGCATCGCTGGAGCCGGCCAGCATCATCGCCCCACCACCGAGCAGCACAGGTATCAGGCAGACGAAGCCGATGGTGGCAACGAGCGCCTTCACCCGCGGCAGGCGCCCGTCGGGTCCGCAGTGCAAAGCAGCGGGGGGTACCGAGATGGCATACAGACTCCGCAAGATGTGATGGTCGGGGCGGGCAGATAAAAACGGTAAGAGCGGACCGGCCGTCGACCAAACCCCCCACCCTGAGGTACCGAAATCCGGCACATGCGCGGCCTCTAATTGGTCGACCGCAGTCACGGCCCTACTCTTTTAGAGCCTCTCCTGTCGCGCCGTGATTCCTGGTCTGGGCCCCGCCCCGATCCAGTTGCATCTCATGAAGCCATGCGACGAGGCGTCCATTTCATTCCCCACTCGAATCGGGGTATTTTTGTCTTTTTCTCTACGTCATGGTGACGCGCTAAGTGTTCTTTCCGGTCTTCCGGATTCGTGCGTGGATTCCGTCATAACCGACCCGCCCTATAATTCGGGTGGGCGTACCGCAAAGGAGCGTACCGGCCGTTCTGCGAAGCAGAAGTACACTTCCGGTGGCGGCGTTCTTGCCGATTTCACCGGCGAGAATATGGATCAGCGCAGCTACGGATTCTGGTTGACGCAGATCATGACCGAAGCCCGTCGTCTGTCAAAAGACGGAGGTACAGCCCTCCTCTTTACTGACTGGCGGCAACTTCCCGTTACAACTGACGCTATTCAGGCAGCCGGATGGCTGTGGCGTGGCGTGCTGGCCTGGCACAAGCCAGCGTCCAGGCCGCAGAAGGGGCGCTTTACCCAGTCCTGCGAATTTGTGGTCTGGGCCTCAAAGGGGCGGATGGATGGAACTCGTCATCCTGTTTACCTGCCGGGGATGATCGAAGCCTCGCAGCCGTCCGGGTCGAAGCGTCTCCATATCACGCAAAAGCCTGTATCTGTGATGCGTGAGCTGGTGAAGATCGCGCCCCCTGGGGGCACTGTTCTGGATTTCTGTGCCGGATCGGGGTCCACGGGTGTAGCTGCTCTCGAAGAGGGGCGAAAGTTCATCGGGATCGAGAAGACCGCGCACTACGCGGAGGTCGCTTCAGAGCGGTTGACGCAGGCCGTGCGCGAGAACCTGACACAGGAAGACTTCGAACTCGGCGCCTAACCGGTCGTGCGTCGTATTTCCGTGCCGACTTTGATGGCGATTGGAGACTCTGCGTATGTCTGACATCGAAAAGATGCATGAAGGTGATTCCGTGCGTGTGCCGGAATCGCAGTTGGAAGAAATCGATGCCAGCGTGCGCCGACTGATGGAGCAGTCAGCCCAGCAAGCCCGACAGCTCGACCACCTTTCCGCTGCCCCCGCGGAGTCTCCGTTCGCCGCATTCGGCATGCCGGATTTGGGGGGCGCCCCGCCGATGCCCCCTACGGAGGCGCAGCCGATCCTGGAGCTTGAGGGCGAGGCGTACGAAGACGAGCTGGACGCGCTCGTGGACTGGGTGGACTCCTGGCTCATGCCGGTCTACGGAGCCGAGGTCACGACCGCAGCACCGTGGTGTCAGCAGTGGGAGGAACACCAGGACGTCGTCGCCTGGCTCCACAGCCTGTGGCTCGCCTACCAGCAGTACAAGGATCCGGAGTCAGGGCTGGCAGGGCTGTTCGTGTGGCACAGAGACTGCCTCACTCACGCCTTCGCGGTGGTCCGCGCAGCCGGCGGGCCGCTGTCGGCGTGCATGACTTCCCCAGACCGGCCCGCGCACCGAGTCCTGCCCGGTCCGCCTTCCTCAACTCGCGGCGGGCGCAACTCGTGAGGTACGGGCTGAGCTTCGACCCCCGCGTGCTCGTCGATCTCCTCCAGGCCCCCGACGAAGTACGCGACGACGCCCTCTCCTGCCTGCAGGAGATCGTGGCAGGACAGCGTTTCGGCAGGAGCCTGACCGGCGACCTCGACGGCTACAGGAAGATCCCGTTGGCCCAGCGGCGGTGGCGCCTGATCTACGGGCAGCGACCTGCACCCGAGCAGTCGCAGCGCCGCCAGGAGATCCACGTCCTCGCGGTCCGGCAGCGGGCAGACGTCTACGACGAAGTCGGCCGACGGCTGGGCATGACTCGCCGCCCTCTTCCTGCCCGCACCCACGCTGCGCGGTCCCGGCCGCCGCAGCTCGCCACCCGGCCGCCGCTGGTCATCGCCCACCCCTCACCCCACCCGCGACATCCGGCGCCGCTGCCGTCCGAAATCCCCACTGCAGGTACTGCATACCGCCGCCACCACTGACCCTTCGAGAGAACCAGGGAGTTCCCCTGCCACTTGACCCGGAAGTGGACTTCTACGTCGATGACCTCGACGGCCCGCCCAAATTCTGGACCGACATCGGTCTCCACGCCGACATGATGACGCCGCTGGCACACCATCACATCCCCGCTACCAGCTACTACGTCCTGTTCGACCGCTCCACGGAGCACGGGCACCCAAACCAACCGCCCTACCTAGCGCTCCAGATCCGCAGGAGCCAAGAATCCTTCACCTACGAGGCCCGCCGGCTACCGCTGCCCTCCATGGCCCAGTCCTGGCTGATCCACCGAGGATGCCCCGCAGAAGCCATCAGCCTCCGAACCGACCTCGGCCCCGAACCCGGCAACCAGGAGACCGTCGCACTCGAACGCCGACTGGTGAGCGACGGAGACCACTTCGCGATGGGCTACTGCTTCACCCGCGCCGATCCAAGCGACCCGTTCACCGTCGTTGCCCTGCGCGCACTCGACGACCGCCCCGTGCCGTACCGCGTACTCGTCGAAGAAATCGACTACAAGACCTGGACGTACACCCTGCGCGAGATCGGCTGTGAATCCGTAGGCGACGCCCTACGTAGGTGCGAAGACCGAATTCTGGGAAGAGCGAAATCGTCGGGCCGTTCCTCTCCCGTGTCGGCGCAGCCACTCACCGGCCAGCCTTCCCGGCGCCTGCGCTGAAGAACGACTGCGGAATATAGCCGAGAAATAGAAGATGGCCAAAACGGCCGCTCCGAAGACTATTAGACAACGGCCGGAGCGCGTCTCCGGCTGGTTCCCGACGTTTACTTCTGGAGGTACTTTTCGAATGCGTTCCATGCGACGAGCCGTGCTCATCTTGAGTGCGGTGGCCCTACCGCTCGCCGGCACGGCCACCGCAGCATCGGCACTGCCCCCGGTGCCGGACTCGACAGGCGCTGCTGCCGCATCCCCGCTGGACAGGTGTGACCGACCGGGGCCTTGGATCGTCGATGCGACGGCTGTCAAGATTCGATCCAGGGCATCTACTAAGAGCACCAGCGTGGGAATTATCTACCGTGCTCACAAATTCAAGGTGCACAAGTCTGCTAAGGGATGGCACTATATTACAAATGGAAGCACGGGTGTAAAGGGATGGGTGTCTGGAGTCTACGTCTACCGCAACCACCCCACCTGCTTCTAGGAGCACCTTGTTCGACGGCGTGGCGGGCTCAGGGGGCCTCGTGGAAAGCCTGGCTCGAAGAATAGAGTTCCATTTCGGAATGGAAATGGAAGAGTTGAGAAGAGCGACAAGGGGCCTCGGAGTAACTTCCGACCGCGCCAGCATCGTGCACTTGTACAGTCTCCTTGCCGAGTCGCAGACCCTGCTGAGTCGGGCAGAAGACCGCCTTCTCGCCGCGCTCCCAACGGGGGACGAGGCCGATGCCTCGACCGAGCTGGCACACCAAGTGGCCGATGCGGTCGAGACCCGCGACCGCCACGCACAGGCCCTGCGGCGTTGCTTCGCTCCTGACGTCCCCGGACAACAGAGCCCGAAGAACGCCCCCGCTCCTCGCCGAGGCTTCCCCCTCCCGAGAGGGGAGAACCCGGCTCCGGCCCGTCCCGCACCCGCCCAGGCACCAGGAGTGGGGCGGGCGCGGTAAGCAGCCGGCACCTGCCCAGCTAGACGGACACCGCCTCATCCCGAACGCCCAGGAGGAGCCGCCAGCCATGCTCGCGGCCCTCCTGGGCATGCCGCACCCTCTTGATCACGTCGAGCGCGCCGTCTCCCACCGTCCCCCTCGCTCAACCCGCCGCGCCTCCCTGTTGCCCCCGCGGGCCTGCGACGACAGCGGCGGCGCCCACCCGCTGAACCATCCCTTCTTGAGGAGTTCTCCTTGGCCACGACGGGTCTGCCTCCCGAACTCGACGCCGACATCGACAGGGTCACCGAAGCCCTCGCGATGATCACGCCGCGCTGGCACGTGAAGATCATGGTCGCCCTGGGTGGGCCGCCCCTGCGCTACAGCGACCTCGCCAGCCGACTTCCCTATCTGCGCCCCGGTCAACTGCACCCGAAGCTGCAGACCTTGTGCCACGCCGGTCTAGTGCTGCGCACCGAGCACACCGCACGTCACGTCACCTACGAAATCACCGATCGCGGCGCCACGCTTCTCGCCATCCTGCCCGAGATAGCGAGTTGGGCGGAGCGCCACCTGGAGCCTTCGACCCGCCCAATCACTGCCGTCGAGCAAGTGGAAGACGGCCTGGCCCTCCTTGCACGCCGGCACGCCACCGCCGCCCTCTGGGCCCTCAAGGCGCGCGGTGCCGCCAGCGGTACGTCCCTGGCCGCCACGGTCATGCCCGACCACCACCCCAGCGCCATCTACCCGACGCTCCGCCAACTACGGGAAGACGGCCTCGTCCACCTCGCCGCGACCCGCCACCGCTATCAACTCTCGATCGCCGGCGGCTCCCTCGGCCCCGTCTTCAGCGCGGTCTCGGCGTGGTCGGCCGGCAAGCCCGCCAACGCCGCACACCACACCCTGTGGGGGCGAGCGCGCCCCGCCGTACCGGCCTCCACGCGAGCCCCACGCCACAGCCGCCAGGCAGCGCCCACAACGCTCCCTCCGACCAGGTGGCGGCACCGAGAGCTGTTTTCCCACCCCACCGCGACTGCGCTCGCGGCCTCACTCCCGGCAGGAAACCCGCACCGATGAACTCCCGCGCCCAGCTCTGTGCAACGTTGGCCTCTCCCGGCCCCGGCCTGATCCGCCTGATCACCGAGATCGACGACCACGGCCCTATACCACCCGGCGCCCTCGCCGCCACGCTTCCGGACCTCACCGAGCACCACCTGCGCCAAGCTCACTCTCAGGCCTGCGCACTCGGCCTAGCCCACCACCCGCACGGCATCGGGCTGGCCCCGACCACCGCGGGCTCCGCCCTGGCGGACCTCTACCACGCCGCTGCCCGCTGGGCCCGCCGGTGCAATCGGCCGACACCTGTTGCGAGCTTCACCGACCGCGCCCAGTACACCCTCGACTTGCTGTTGCGCGCCGAGCCGGGGCCAGATGCAGAGGTCGGTCTCCCGCGGGAGTTGCTGGACCATTTGCTGGACACCGCCGAGAGGAACTGCCACTGAACCTTCGTCAGTGTGCCCGTCCACCGCACCTGCTTGGGCTACCTGCCCGCCCCAGAACGCGAAAGGCTGCACGCCGCAGTCCGATGGGCCGCACGTAACGGCGCTCTCGTCCTACGGCGTCCCGTCGGTACCGGCCGAAGCGGCGCTTGGATTGTCAACTACGTGGCGGTAGAGAGACTTCGCAGCCTGAGCGGAATCGAGCCCAACTGCAGCGGCGACCTCTTCGAAGGTGAGTAGTGGCTTGGCGGTGCTTGCCGTGGGGTGACGTGCCACCACGAGGAAGAATTGTCGCATCGCGACTAGTTCACTTAGGGCATCCTCCAGCAGCGCGAAGGCGGCAGCGACGTCTTCTCTGCGATCGTCCAAGACTTCCGTACTTGGCCCCATCACCTTGCTCCACCACCGGTGCTCTCGGAGCATCCTGGTCACCTGGTAACCCAGAACTGCACTCAGAAGTTCGCTGCTCGCGGTCTGCGGCTCACGCTTGCGGATTTCCGGAAGGACAGCGGCGTAGCGCTCTGTGAGCCGGGCGAGCGCTCCGGCCTGGTCCTGGTCAGTCCCGTACGACAGCGGTTGCTGGAGTTCTTCTGGCATCTGCTTACTCGTCACGCACTCATTCTTGGTGACCAGCCGCCTGCGACAACACGCTGTGCAGTAGCGCAGTGGTGTGCTCGGAGGGGCGCGCAGGCGCGCTGCAGGCCTGGCGGGCGGAGTGTTTCGCGGACTGACACGACCCGGGTGCGGGACGTTCAGGAAACGGCGCCCTCGGTCCAGGCCCGCTTGAGGATCTCGTCCACGGTCTGGTCGACCGTCTGGTCGGAGGTGTCCAGCCAGAGGCCGACCTCCGGGGTGCTGCCGCGCAGCACCGTCTCGAGGTCCTTGGGCTGCCAGTCCGGGCCGTACCCGGTCTTGGCGCGCTTCTCCTCCCGCGCCAGCACGGCGTCGGGGCTGGGAGCGAGGACGACCACGGCCAGTGGCCGGCTCTTGATCGTCTCGGTGATCTCCTGGAGGTGCTCGCCGAGCAGGATGTCCTGGATGATCGCGGTGAAGCCCGCCTGGCAGTACGCGTCGGCGGACGCCGCTGCCAGTCGGTGCCGCAGGCGCAGCTGCTCCAGGGCTTCCGGCTCCGGGTCGGCGGTCATGTTGACCTGGCCGTTGACGATCATGCGGCGGAAGAAGTCGCCGCGCACGTGAACAGAACGGTCCAGCCGCTCGGCCAGAGCCTGTGCGACGGTCGACTTGCCCGCCGCGGAGATGCCCGACAGGACGAGGACGCCCCTGCTGCCCCCGCCACCCGGAATGTTGTCTGCCATCAGGGACTCGTCCTTTCAGCTCGTCGCGGCGGACGCACCGCTGCATCAGGCCGACGGGCAACCGCGTTGTGCATTCGACGCGTTGGAGCGCAGGGCTGCACCTTGGTAGAACCTCAAGTGCAGCGCACTGCGGCGTCGGCGCCGACCGTATCGCGCAGGTCGCAGAGCAGGCATCCAGTTTTCGGCGGGCGGCTGGGGGCGACTTTGGCGTTTCGTCGGTCCGCGATCTGCGGGTGAAGCATGCCACGCACGAGGTTCGCTCGGGCCAGACGCAGGAAGATGCCCCAATCGACTGGTGACCGGCGCCAACCCATGTCAACGTACGTACCTCCCCGACAGTCGCGGCTCGCATGCGGAAGTCATTACGGCGAGAAGAACCGAATGGCCGGCGAGAAGTGACCGCGTCGCTCTTTTGGGACTCGTCGTCCACAGCGTCGACTTGCGACCTCGCCACACCTCGAAGCCCTGGAGGGACCTCTGCAACCCGAGCGACCGCTTGGCCCCATCCCTACTTTCGGTTCCGTGCAGTGGGTCGGCCCCCGGCACATCTCGGGGGACGACGGCTGCCTCTACGACACTGTCGCGGACACGCTTTCCGGCCTCGGCTGGACGGCGCTGACGATGGTGCGGGGGCGCCACCAGCGCGGCGATGACCCGGGAGTACTGCGCAGTACCGTTCTCCATCTTGGCGCTGATGCCCGGCGTTGGGCGCAGTGGGTACTGGCGGACGAGCCCTTCCTCCTCGGCGGCCTGCCGATCGGCTGGCAGGTCTCGGCGCGGGCCTCGGCCGAGGGAATGGCGCACTGGGCAGCGTACTTCACTCGCGAAGTTCCGGGCGAGGCAGTATCCGCGTTCCTGCTCGCCCTGGACGCCACCGAGCAGCCCACCGCAACGCTCGGCGGCCCCGACCTCGTCGTGTCCGCGACCACTGCCAACGGCTGGATCCCCGACGCCGATGAGCCCGCCGCAGCAGCGGACCCGATGTACGTCTCGCACTTGAGCCTGGGCGAGGTCCCGCCGCTGATCCAGGACGGTGATCCTCGATCGGCTGTACCGGAGGCTGACGGGCCCGGTCTGCAGGGGTGGCAGGCGTGGTCCGAGCCCACCGCGGGTGGGCCTTACCTGTGGGCGGCGTCCTTCAGTAGCAGCGTGCCGCACGACCTCGTCGCCGCTTTCGCCGCAGCACTCAGCTCCACGGCGCCGGTCCTGCGCCGCAGACTGCCCGAAAGCACCCGTGACCGCCTCCTTCGCGCCCCCGCCGGTTGAAAGCGCCGCTGGGGCCGTTTCACTCCTCGGCAGCTGTCCGCTTCCAACTTCCTGGATTCAGCGCGCTGTTCGCAGGTTCTGTCTCGAGAGCTGAGGTCCGGTTGAGCGCATCACCAACCGGAGCTGCGCCGGGTGCTGGCTTTGACGCGAGGGGCCGCCGCTGGCGGTGGTAGAGCCTCTACGCCTCAGCTCTGCGCAGCAGCCCCCGTGCTGGGGTGGGGGCGCCCGACGCTCGCCCGAATCACCTTGTCGCTGAGTCGCATAGCCTCCGTCATCTGTGCGAGCAGGGGCTCGGGGAGGCAGCCGTCCCCCAGCGCACATGCGCGGACAAGCTGTCGGGCCGCCTCGACCTGGCGCAGCTCGGCGAGTGCGACGAACCGGGGATCAGCCAGGCACTCACGAGCGGCGTAGCCGTCGGTCGCCGTGGCAGCCCGGTGGTGGAGCTCTGCAACCATCCGGAGTGCTGCTACCTCCTGGTGTGGTTCCAGCAGGTCCAGGATCGTCAGTCCGAGGCGCGTGTCGAAGACAGTCATGCCCTGGTCAGGTTGGTGCTCGACGTAGTCCTCGACCAGCGCGTCGAGAATGGGTAGGGCCGGGCCCAGAAGGGCCTTGTTGCACATCGCTTCAAGGCAGCCGGTGACGGAGTTCTCCCAGCGGTCTCCGGGTGCGGTCGTCGTGACGAGCGCGGCGGCGGCGGACGGGGAGTGGCTGAGAGCGGCCAGGACGGCGACCTGGCGCCCGTCCAGCATGCGATGTCCGACGCCCCGGTGCTCCTCAAGGTGGGCCAGGGCTTCCGCCCAGCGGCCGGCTGCGGTCAGGGTGCGGGTGCCATCCGCCAAGACGACCTTCCACAGCCAGGTGCGGACCTCGTGGCGGTCGGTGTCTGTGAGGGTGAGGTCGGCCGGGACGTGAACCTGCTCGAATTGAGCGCTGGTGCCAGCGGTGACGGCGTCGAAGAGGCGTAGTAGACGGTGACGCCCGTCGTCGGCGGCCCCCGCGCGGATCTGGAGGCGGGCGAGATTCACCACGGGTTCGAGGGCTCGGATCGCGGTCATGCCGGGCAGGGGGGGGTGGCGTTCAGGTAGGTGGTGGCGTGCTGATGGCACATCTTGCGCGCTAGGTCGGGCAGCGCAAGGTCGGAGGCGATGAGAGCGGCCTGGTTGTAGACGGCGGAGGCCAGGCCCTGATCCTCCTTTGCGGCGGCAGCCTCGGCGAGTTCGACCAAGCCGTGCACACGCCGAGACAGCGGTAGGCAGGCGGGTCGGAATCGGTAGATGAGAGGGAAGCGCTGTGCTATGGGTCCGTTCGGGTCCATTAGATCCCCCAGACGAAGACGGCAAGGAGCGAGCAGAGCCGCGTGGTGCCTGCCGACCGGCAGGCACCACGCGGCCGGATCAGTTACCTCCAGGAGACGCGGACGCGGTTCAGCGGGGTGTCGAGGACGAAGGCACCGGGCTGCTCGAACGGGGGTGCGTCGAGCGGCAGGATCTCGAACGTGGCTTCCCGGCCGCGGTACTCGCGATCCCAAGTGCCGACAGCTTCGGCGACCCGGGCGGCCAGCTCATCGCCTCCGGGACCATGGCCGATGACACCGAACTCCCAGAGCTTGTCGCCGTCGGAGGTCTTCTGCTCCGAGGGACGCCGAGCGAGATAGGTAATGGTGCCCTTCTCCACGGCCGCCGTGGCCGAGGGGTAGGGGTCCTCTGTGAGCACCGTGCCCCTGGCAGTCTGGGGGAAGAGCATCCGGATCAGCCCGGAGGGCATGACGCAGGAGACGAACAGCTCCATCCACTCCGGGGACTCCCCGGCGAGGACTGTCACCCCGGTCCACTTCTCGACGCGCGGCTGTTCAAGAACACCGGCGAGGGCACCGGCGTCGAGCGCCAGTCCGGCCGGGGCCTGGAGGCGCACTCTGCCGTCCGTGCTGAGCGGTACGGCACGGCGATTGTCGTCCGCGATGCCCCGGCGCAGCGGCATGAAGGTGTTCATCTTCGAGCTGACCGACTGCCACCGGCCGTCGTGCTTCTCGTAGATGATGGAGCGCGAGACGCTGCCCGTGAGTCGCTGCGGGGTGACGAGTCGGCCGCCTTCGGCGAGCTGGTCGAGTCAGGCGTGGGGGATGCCGTGCGCGCCGACCGTGGCGATAATCCGGTCGTACGGGGCGCCTTCAGCGTGGCCGAGAGCGCCGTCGCGCGTCAGGGCCTCGACGTTGGTGGCGCCGACGCCAGCGAGGTGGGCTCGGGCGCCTTCGACCAGGTCGTCATCGACATCGATGGTGGTCACGTGTCCGCTTGGGCCGACGATGTGGCCGATCAGAGCGGCGTTGTAGCCGGTGCCAGCCCCAAGTTCGAGGATGCGCTCACCTGGGCGGGCTTCGAGCTGGTCCAGCATGAGGGCAACGACGGCCGGCTGGGATGCGCAGGAAATCGAGGTGCCCTCGGGGTCGTACTTCACGTTGACCGGGCTGTTGTCGTAGGCGTCGACCAGCGGAGTATCGGGGACGAACAGGTGCCGGGGCACGGTACGTAGGGCCACTTCGACCGGCGTGGTGCGGGCGTGGCCGGCGGCCTTGATCTGGTCGACCAGGGCGTTGCGGAGCTGTTCGGCGTTGGCCTCGGGGGTGGTGAGCGTGTCGGTGTTCACCGTGCTGACGCTAGGGACCGCGGAGCTTGCTTCTGTTGCTGACGCGGTGTTTTCACTCGAACCCATGAACGTGCTGGTAGGGATCTAGGGGAACGCTATGGAGTGCACGGTGTTCCGTGCAGTGGGCGCTCTGCTCAGATTTCCGATGCAACCGAGCACAGTGCTCAGCCCACGATCACTGCGCTGACCGCCTTGCCCGGGCAGCTGCAGAAAATCCCGAGGTCATCACTGCGCGCGCCACATCGTGTACGCCAGTGCGGCTCACCTCCGCTCGCACGGAGAGCACTGGAGGCTGGTGTCGACGACGTCCGAGCCCGGCGGTTCACCTCCGCCCGCGCGGAGAGCACCGATAGTGAGCCGCGATCTCTGGATATCCGGCCGGTTCACCTCCGCTCGCGCGGAGAGCACTCCGGGAACTGCCGCCCCAACCGGGCCGTCGACGGTTCACCTCCGCTCGCGCGGAGAGCACTGCTGCTTCAGCCACCCGAAGGTCCGGCCGTACGGTTCACCTCCGCTCGCGCGGAGAGCACGCCGAGCTGCGCAGAGCCCTCGGCATCTGGGGCGGTTCACCTCCGCTCGCGCGGAGAGCACTACACGTCGCAGAGCGCCGCGTAGGTGCGGCGCGGTTCACCTCCGCTCGCGCGGAGAGCACCGTGATGACCGGTGAAAGCCCGGTGGCGGTGGCGGTTCACCTCCGCTCGCGCGGAGAGCACTCCGGGCTCAAGATCGAGCCGCAGTTCCGCGGCGGTTCACCTCCGCTCGCGCGGAGAGCACAACCGCGACCTGAAGCTGTCGATCCACGACCACGGTTCACCTCCGCTCGCGCGGAGAGCACGGCATCGAGGCGCCGCCCCGGTCGGTCAACGACGGTTCACCTCCGCTCGCGCGGAGAGCACTCCTGATCGCGCCGGATCATCTCGGGGTAGCTCGGTTCACCTCCGCTCGCGCGGAGAGCACCGGGCCCCGATCAGCGCGCGGATCGAATCGGCCGGTTCACCTCCGCTCGCGCGGAGAGCACGAAAGCGTCCAGGTTGATCTGCGACCACGTCGCGGTTCACCTCCGCTCGCGCGGAGAGCACGCTCGGTGTGGTGGTGCTGGCGGCGAAGACGTCGGTTCACCTCCGCTCGCGCGGAGAGCACGGCGCGCGCATCCCCATCCGGCACCGCGAGCGCGGTTCACCTCCGCTCGCGCGGAGAGCACTCCACCCTGACGGGGTCGGGCCAGTGCTGCGGCGGTTCACCTCCGCTCGCGCGGAGAGCACCTGGGCGCCCGGCGAGGACACCCCCAGCACGGCGGTTCACCTCCGCTCGCGCGGAGAGCACATCTGCGTCGCCCCCATCAAGCGGACCTCGAACGGTTCACCTCCGCTCGCGCGGAGAGCACCCTTCCTGAACTGCAGCGTCAGAGGCGCTTTGCCGTTTCGTAGCCGAGAGCGGCTGGGCCGTGTGGATAGGCAAGTCGCATGCGATGCACTCTAACTGGCCGGTCGGGAGTGGAGGAGCGTATGGGCTGGTCAGGCGGCACTGATGCTCCTATTGCTGTCAAGCGGCTTGGAGCCAGTTGCGGTAGGCGTAGGTGAGGTCGTCGTCTCTGCTGAGTCCTCGTTCGATTCTGGAGATGGTGGTGGGCCAGACTCCGAAGTGCTGGGCGACAGCGGTGAGAGTGATGTTCTTGGCCTGCCGCAAGGGACGCAGATCGGCTGTGCCCGGGATGGTGACCGTGGTGGTGAGGCAGCGGAACATCTCCCGGGCGATGGCCCGTTTCAGCATCCGGATGATTTCCTTCTTGGTCCGTCCGGCAGCGGTCTGTCGTGCGACGTAGGCCCGGGTCCGGGCGTCGCTGGACATGCGGACCAGGGCGACGCGGTAGAGGGCTGCGTTGGCTGTTCGGTCACCGCCTCGGGAGAGGCGGTGCCGGTTGGTTCTGCCGCTGGAGGCAGGGACCGGCGCGGCTCCGCAGAGTGCTGCGAAGGACGCCTCGGTCCGCATCCGTTCGGGGTTGCCGCCTGCGGTGATCAGCAGTTGTGCGGCGGTGTCGGGGCCGACACCGTAGGCGGCCCGCAAACCCGGGTTGTGGGTGGTGACCTCTGCGTCCAGGGCCCGCGTCAGCGTCTCGTGCTCGGCGGTGAGTTCCTTGACGCGGCGGGCGAGGCTTTTCAGTGCGGTCAGGACGGCGACGTGTAGGGCGTCGCCGGTCGGCCGCAGCCGGGCCAGGGCCTCGGTGCGGTCGGTGCTCTTGAGCTGCCCGTATTTCGCGCGGATGGCGTCCGGGGCGGTGATGAGGACGTTGCCGATCTGGTTGAGTGCGGCGGTGCGGGCCTTGACGGCGGAGCGGGCGGCGTTGTGCAGGGCGCGTATCCCGGCGACCGTCTCGTCCTTGGGTGAGCTGGAGGCTCTGCCGGACAGGGCGGCGCGAGCGGCGGCGTAGGCGTCGATCGGGTCGGACTTGCCAGTGCGGCGGCGTTCGGCCCTGTCAGGGCGGTTGACCTCGACGACCTGGTGCCCGCGGGAGCGGGCGGTGCGGGTGAAGCCGGCCCCGTAGGACGAGGTGCCTTCCACTCCGATCGCGACCACACCTCCGTGGGCGGTCAGGAAGGCCAGGGCCGCTGCGTATCCAGCGGTGGTGGTGGCGAACTCCGCGTCCGCGAGATGGCCGCCGTTGTCGCTGATGACCGCGACGTGGACGGTGTCGGCGTGGGAGTCAACCCCGCCGAACACGTCCCGGTCCATGGTGTCCGCCGCGACCTCTGATGCCATGCTGATACTGCCTTCCCAGCCGAAGGTAGGCGCCGGCCGGGTGGCGCAGACAGGACATTGAAGGGGCTTCTGACCAAGCTCCTATCAGGTCATGTTCCGCCCGGCCGGAGCCATGAGAACGAGTTCCGGCGGCCGGACAGACCAGCGCGAGGACAGCCCAGCAGGGCGTCAGTCAGTGCCCGAGTCACGACCGCCGGAACCCGAGTATCAGCATCAATGTCAGTGCTGGCTGATAGGAACTGCGCCATGACTGAAGGTGAGCGTGGTTCGTGTTCGACGGCGGTGCCGGATGGTCGATTTTGGGGCAAGGAGCACGGGCTTACCGCGCCGTATGCGCTGATGTGCCACTTGCTTGATGTGGCAGCAGTGTTCGGCGTGTTGTGGGATGAGTTGCTGGAGCCGCGGGTGCGGGCGCGATTCGGCGAGCAGTTGGGGCTGCCGGTGGCGCAGTGCAGATCGGTGTTGTCGTTCTGGGCGGGGCTTCACGACCTGGGGAAGCTTTCGCCGGCCTTCCAATCGCAGGTTCCAGCGCTCTTCAGAGCGGCGCGAGATGTGCCGGGGTGTGCCCAGGCGTCCGACGCCGCCATGCGGCATGAGATGGCGACGCACTGGTCGTTGATCGCGCTCCTGGAGGAGATCGGCTACTCGAATCGGCGTACCGCTGCGCGATGTGGCGGCAGTGGCGCTGCTCTGGCGCAGTGGGTCGGGCAGTTACTCGGTGGGCACCACGGCCTCTACGGGCGGAAGCTGACTGTGGCTGAGATGCGGGCGCCGGATGCCTATCAGCCCGGCTTAGGTACTGATGGGTGGCAGATCCAACGGCGTTGTCATCTGCGGGAGCTGCAGCGGGTCACGTGCGCTACGGCGGTTCCCTCGGGCCCCCTGTCGGCTGATCTGGCGGTGGTGCTTACAGGACTGATCGTCTGCGCTGATTGGCTGGCAAGCGATACTTCCGCCATCGAGTCGGTGCGCCGCGCGGGGAGTTGGCGCGCTACCCGGGCAGAAGTGGACGCACACTTCGCCCGGTCCCGGGCTGCGGCCCCTTCTTTGGTTGCCCAAGCTCGTTTGGGCCGGGCCGAGTTTGACGCCACTTGTTTCGAGGACGTCTTTCCCTTCTCGCCAAATCCCCTCCAGTCTGACGTTGCTGAACATTTGCCCCCGCTGGTGGAGGTGCACGGCCCGGGGGTCCTGCTGGTGACAGCGCCCACCGGTGACGGCAAGACCGAAGCAGCGCTGTTCGCCTCGTCGGTGTTGGCTCGTGCCGCGGGCGCGCGGGGGTTGTTCGTGGCGTTGCCGACGATGGCGACGGCAGATGCCATGTACACCCGCGTGCGAGCGTTCGCCGAGGTGGCGATGAGCGGGCAACGGGCTCTGACGCTGCTGCACTCGATGGCGTGGCTCAACCCGGCCTACGCGCCGTCGCCCGACGCCCCCGCAAGGTTGTCGCTGGACGCTGCCACCTCGGTCGCCGCCGCGGACTGGGTGTACGGGAACCTGCGGGGGCTGCTGGCGCCGTTGTCGGTGGGCACGGTGGACCAGGTCCTGGCCGGGGTGCTGCCGCTGCGCTACAACATGCTGCGGCTGTTCGGCATGCACGAGAAGGTGTTCGTGGTCGACGAAGCCCACGCCTACGGGCCGTGGATGCACAAGATGCTGATGGTCCTGCTGGAATGGTTGGGCGCGATGAGGGCGCCAGTAGTGCTGCTGTCGGCGACGCTCACGGGCGCGACAGCCGCTTCGCTGGTGAACGCCTACCGGCGAGGCGCGGGGTTTGCCGATCCAGTGCCCCTGGAGCCGAGTTACCCGGGTTGGCTGTACGCGGGTGTCGGCACCGGCCAGGTGTCGACACCGCGATGCACCGCGACGCAGAGGCCGCGCACTCTCGAAGTCGACGTACGGCCAGTGGCCTGGGACATGCGAGGCAGCGAACCGGGCAGCCTGGCGCAGCCCGACGGGCGTCGCGCCGCCGTCCGTGCAGAGGTTCGTCGAGTCGTCGATGCCGGCGGCACTGCTCTGGTGTGCTGCACGACCGTCGCCGAGGCCCAGGCCACCTTCCGAGACATCCGTGCCTCCTACCCCGAACTTGCCCGACGCGCGGGCGGCTTGAGGCTGCTGCACTCCCGCTATCCCGCTCGACTGCGCCAGGAGATCACCGCGCAATGCGAGTTCGACTACGGCAAACCGTCACCGGAAGGCGAGCATGAAGTGCGCTCGGGGTCGGTACTGGTGGCGACGCAGGTGGTGGAACAGTCCCTCGACCTCGACTTCGACCTGGTGATCAGCGACCTGGCCCCATTGGCGCAGCTGCTGCAGCGCGCCGGCCGGTGCCGGAGGCACCGCCGCGGCCAGGCGGGCAGACCGGCATGGGCAGCCGACGAGGAGGCTCCGCGCCTAGTCGTGCTGGACCCGTTCACAGCGCCCGAGCGCAGACTGCGCCCGAATTCGTGGGGGAGCGTGTACGACGCCAGCCTCCTGTTGCGCACGTCTCTGCTGCTGCAGGAACGCGACGGTCGCGGGATCGCGGTCCCGGGCGAGGTGCAGAAGCTCGTTGACGCCGTCTACGCGCCGGAATTCGTTGAGGACCTCGACGCCGCAGTCGGGCGTGAGTTGCGCGACCTGGACGGTGAACGTGTCGCGGCCGAGGCGGCCGAGGCGGGCCTGGCGCAGATGGTCACCATCGACGGGCCGGGAGACGTCCAGGGCAACCTCCATTTGATCAGCCGAACAGTCGAGGGTGTGAGCGAGGAACTGCTCACGACGCGTCTGGGCGCGGACACGGGCCGGGTGGTCTGCGTGTATGCGCATGCCGACGGAACCCGGACTCTCGACGAGTCCGGGTTCATTGCCCTGCCTACGAGTGGAGGTGTGACGCGGCAAGACGCCGTCGAGGTGATGGCCCACGTGGTGCCGGTGCCCGGGCGCTGGCTGCGCGAAGGAGTAACCGAGCAGCCTTCGACTTGGCGACGTCACCCTCTCCTGGGGCCGGTGCGGGTGCTGGTGATGCAACGCGAGGGAGGCGCGTGGCGTTGCCGCTTGGGCGACCGCGTAATTGCTCTCTCCGAAGTCGGAATCGAAGAACTCTGACGAATCGGTGGAAACACGCACATACGCCATCGTGGTCCGCTACGTTTCAACTGCCTTACCCGCACGCGGAGTTGGGCGTAGAAGGTGAGCAGCCCATGGCGGCGCGGAGGCCGCGCGCCAGTTGCGCGCTTGGCTCAGTTCCTATCTCGCTTCGCACTCATTGGTCCTGGAGAAGCCCATGCCGGCCGTCAATCTGCTCGACGAACCTCTCTTTCCTGTGCGCTGGAAGCCGGGCATCACACCTACCTCGGATGCAGGGCCACACGGCGAGGTCGGTCTGCGTGCGCTGCTGGAGCACGCACACGAAATCGAGACGCTGACTGTGTCCCTACCGCCCGCCCACTCCGCACTACTGCGAGCGCTCTACGCGCTCACTGCCCGAGTGACCGGACTCGATGAGGCCGTCGAGGGCCCTGACGATTGGCTTCAACGCCGCGATGATCTCTTGGCGGCCGGACGTCTTCCTGTGAGCGGTATCGACGGCTACTGCGTTCAACGCCACGACAGATTCTTCCTGTTCGACCCCGGCGGCAGGCCATGGATGCAGGATCCCCGGCTGAGCCACGAATGTGACAAGACAGCGGGGGTGAACAAGCTGATGGTGACTCGATCTGCCGGGAACAATCACAGCTGGTTCACACACACCCAAGACTCGCGCGCCGAACCCGTCAGCCTCTCCGACGCCGTAATGGCGCTTTTGGCCTGGAGTTTCTACGGGCCGTCGGGAAAGTGCAGCGCTCGCACCGTCAACGGCACCAAGTCCTCCCAAGCAAGAACCGGGCCACTGCGTGGCTTTCTCTCATACCATCCAGTGGGCAACACGCTCTTCGAAACGCTCCTCGCAGGGCTTGTCCCGCCGAAGCAGCATGTACGCCGTGACAGCGACCCCTGCCCGTGGGAGCAGGAGTCGCTCACCAACCCCGAGGGTGCTCCACCGCCCACCACCGGGCCCTGCTCGCAACTCACCGGACAAGGCGTTCACGCTCTGCTCTTGGTGCCCGACGGCGACGTCGTTGCGGACGCCTACATCACGTGGAGCTACCGCACTAAACGCTCCACCGTCATCGACGACGACTATCTGATCTGGCAGGTCAGCGCGAAAGAGAACCGCTACGCGCGGCATGCGGACTCCTCACGGGCTCTGTGGCGAGACCTTGACGCGCTGCTGCTCATCGATCCACCCGGCCAAGCCAGCCCGCGCCGCCCGGCGGTCTTCGAATGGGCGCATGAAGTTTCGCCAGACCTCGGAGTCAGGGCACTCGGGTTCGAGCAGGAACGCGACAAGGTTATGGACTACCAGTTCGTCGACGCTTCCACCCCGCCCGTCCTGGGCCACCTGGAACGCCGGAATGCCGCCAGCAGCCCCGCTGTCGGTCAACTTCGCACCGTGGGCGAGGCGTTCGGTCGGCGCCTCGACATGGCCCTGCGACGTGCGTGGCGCAACTATGCCGACGCTGGCAAGAACAACGCAGCCGCGCCTAAGGAAGGCAACGACAAGGACATCGCGGACGCGTGGGCCGAAGAAGGCGCCGCTCTCTACTGGCCCGCCGCGGAGCAGGAGTTTTGGGCTCGCTTCGACCGGCTGGGTTCCTCGGACCCCACCGCTGGCGGCGGCTTGGATCTGTCGGCCACGCGCTCCGCCTTCCTACGCCTGGCTCTCACTGCGTTTGAGGAGGCGACCCGTCGGGTCGCCGGCACGCAGCGCGGTGCACAAGCGGTGGAGGCAGCCCGCCCCCACCTGTTCGGAACGCCCGCATAGGCCGCTCACCTCTACACGAAGAAGGAGACCCCTCTTGACCTCCGACGCCTCTGCTCTGCGGTCAGCTATGCCCCGCCCCCGCCGTCCTCGCACCGCACGGCTCGCTCGCTACGACCGATTCACCGACTTCGTCGAGCACCGCTGCTCTACCGACCCCGGGGCCCGTAAAGCACTGGAGAAGGGTGTAGGCAAGGACCTGGACTCTGTGCCATCTATGCATGTGGTCATCGCTCATCTGGTCCCCACTGCCAGCGCCAGTACTGAGCGCGCGTACTACGCGGTCGCGGCCATGATCGCTGAACAAGCTCGTCGACAGCAGGTGCCGGGCCCTGACACCACTCTTCCTGACGAGAGCAGCGGCGATGCCCCCCTGCCCGCTGCAGAGGAACCCCCCGCTGCCGCGCGGCAGGAAGACTACGGCACCAGCCTCGGCGCCACATTCGCCGCCGCCGTCGCAGAAGTTCCGGGCATGCGACGCAGCATGCGTCGGGGGTCAGCGGAAAGCTACCTGAACGCCTTGTGTAAGCACCAGATCAACGCCCTGCACCGTCATCTCCCCCACCAGGTGCGTCATTTGCGGTCCCTTGAGATTCCGGTCGACTACGGACGCCTGCTGCAAGACCTCATCGACTGGCCCCAATACTCCGGGCGCATCACCCGGCGCTGGCTTCAGGACTTCTACCGAGCGCTGAACGAAGAAGACAGGGCAAAGGTCGAGGAAGCAGACCTCGAAAGCTTCGGACACCCCCCGAAAGCGCCTCAGGGCGCGGTCTCCACCTGACCGACAACCACCTACCCGAGGACGAGTACGCCTTGGGGCTTCACGGCCTTGCGGCCAAACGCCCCGTGGCTCCGCATAACCCCGGCAAGCCAACGACCTGGAGAACACATGTCTGCCACCAACTCTGCCCGCTTTATCTGTGTGAGCGCCCTGCACACCGTGCCGTTCGCGAACCTCAACCGTGACGACACCAACTCCGTCAAGACGGTCCAGTTTGGCGGCGTCCTGAGGACACGCATCTCCAGCCAGTGCTGGAAGCGTCCCGTGCGTCTGGACTTCGAGCACCGCATCGGGCAGACCGCGTTGCGCACCCGCCGTATCGGCGAACGGGTGGCTCGACTTCTTACTGACGAGCGCGGCTGGAGCAACGACCACGCGGCCCGGGCAGGAGCACATTTGGCTGCTGCCGCTGGCATCACTTTCGAACTGGGGAAAGAGGTGATCGAGGACGACAAGGGGAGTAAGACGACGAAGGTCGTGCCGAACATCGTCTTCCACAACTCAATGGTCTATGCCCCGGACACAACGGTCTCGGCACTGGCTGACGTCGCGGAAGAGTTCCGTGAGCGCATTGAGTCGGCCCAAGACATCACCACATCCGCAGACACTGGTGTGCTTGCACCGAAGAAGAAGCAGAACGGGAGCCCCGCCGAGAAGATTCAGGGCATCCTGCGATCGACCAACGGCGTCATCAACACCTTCGGTCGAATGCTGACCGAGGTCGATGGGGCCGCCGTCGACGGCGCCGTACAGGTCGCTCACGCGATGACCACCCATGCAACAGACGTGGAGATCGACTACTTCTCAGCGGTCGACGACGTCACTGCGCTGTGGCAGGACTCCACAGGCAGCGGTCACATGGGCCACGCCGAATTCAGTACCGGCACCTTCTACCGCTACGCCACCATCGACCTGGCCCAACTCGCCCACAACCTGAAGGGCGACGTGGCAGCTGTCAGCCAGTTGGCTGAGACTTTCCTCCACTCGTTCGTCAAGACCATGCCGGAGGCGAAGAAGAACAGCACCGCCCCGCACACCCCGCCGGACCTGGTCCACATCACCGTCCGCGCCGACCGTCCGCTTTCCCTGGCCGCCGCATTCGAGAAGCCGGTACGCGCAGCAAACGAAGGGGGATACGCCGCAGCCTCACGTGACGCTCTGGCCAAATACGCCGAAGCCGTCAATGAGTTCATGGGATCCGACGGCATCCTCTCGTCAGGCTGGACCGGACTCGGCACCAAGGACCTCGCCGGCTTCGGGGAACGGAACCGCTCCCTCGACGGGCTGATCACCAGCGCCGCCCGTTGCGCCTTCGGGAAGCAGGCTGCAGCGTGAGCGACTCCACCCCCGTGGGCGCCAGCACTTTGGCGTCCGCTCTCGGCCTCCTCCTTCATTTGGCGGGCCCACTGCAGTCCTGGGGCGCGCACAGCCACTTCAATCGACGGGACACCGCTCCTCACCCCACCCGTTCGGGCATTGTCGGCCTGCTGGCAGCCGCACTCGGTCGAGGGCGCCACGAATCCCTCGACGATCTGGCCACGCTCCGGCTGACGGTGCGCACGGACCGTGCTGGGGTACTGCTGCGTGACTTCCACACCGTGGGCGGCGGGCTGCCGATGAAGGAGACGGTCGTCAACGCCGGGGGTAAGCCCCGCCTCAAGCACGGGACGGGGACGCTTGTGTCCGATCGCTACTACCTCGCCGATGCCGCCTTCACTGCAGCGCTCACTCCCGCCGCGAGCACCCCGGCCGACCTTCTCGCCGAATGTGCGCGGGCGCTCTCTGCACCCCGTTGGCCGCTATATCTGGGGCGCCGTTCCTGCCCACCCACCGATCCGGTACTGATCGGGCTCTACCCGGACCCGCTGAAGCACCTGATCCATTTGCCACTTGCCGCGCCGCCTCCACCAGAGTCCGGCGACGGGCACGTGGAACTCATCAGCGACGAGCCCCT
The DNA here is from genome assembly GCF_018101125.2 of Streptomyces tardus. Taxonomy (GTDB): domain Bacteria; phylum Actinomycetota; class Actinomycetes; order Streptomycetales; family Streptomycetaceae; genus Streptomyces; species Streptomyces tardus. The sequence continues at coordinate 3,548,738 of NZ_JAELVF020000001.1, forward strand.
CGACCAGCTTCCCCTCTCTGCCGACCTGGCCCCCTCGGACGCTGCACTCTCCGCCCAAGTGACCGGGCAACTCTCCGATCAGCCCGTCTCGTTCAGCCCCAGCAGCCGCACCTACCGCTCACGGTCGGTCTACCGCCGCACCTACACTCCGCCGCGCCCCCAGTGGGCTGGCTACGGCATCGCCTACCTCCACAGCCTGACCGCATACCGTTCCCGCAACGCATCCCAGGGGGCCCTTTCATGACCGCACTGTGGCTGACGCGCATCACCCCGGATGTGCGATCGCGCGAAGTACGCCGCGACCTGGGCGACGCAGTCGCCATGCACCGTCGGCTCATGCGGCTCTTTCCCGACCAGCTCGGCGGTGAGCCCCGGCGGGCCCTTGGCCTGCTCCACCGCATCGATGTCGCACCTTCCGGGCCCGCTGTCTTGCTCCAGTCCGCTGTGCCACCGGAGTTGGCCCACTTGCCCGGGGGGTACGGGCCGGCGGCCACCCGGCGTCTGGACCCGCTGCTCGGCCTGCTGCGCAGCGGGGTGACGACCCGTTACCGGTGCATTGCCAGCGCGGTACGGAAGCCCGGTGCCACCACGAGGGCGGCGCAGCGGCTTCCCGGAGTCGTCGCTCTTCAGGGGGCCCAGGCCGACGAGTGGTGGCAACGCCAGGCAGAAGCAGCCGGGCTGAAGCTGCTCTCGCTCCACGCCCTGCCGGTGGACACTGCAATCGGTGTCAGAGGCATGAAGCCTGAACGGCAACGTATCTGCCACGCCCGGACCCGCTTCGACGGCACCGCTGTCGTTGTCGACCCTGACCTGCTGCGCCAGAAACTCACTGCCGGCATCGGACGCGGCAAAGCCTACGGTTGTGGCCTATTGACCCTCGCCCCTGCACGCGAGCAGGCCGACACATGAGCACTACACCTGCCCAGGCGCGCCGCAAGCTTGCCGCACCAACCGTCGCGATGCTGCCGCGAGTGGCCGACTCGCTCTCGTTCCTCTACCTCGACATCGTGCGAGTGCTGCAGGACGACACGGGAGTCCTCGCCGAGGTCAGCAGTGAGCACTACGGCCGTCAGACCGTGTACCTGCCTACCGCGGCGCTCTCCTGCGTGCTCCTGGGCCCGGGCACTTCCATCACCGCGCCGGCCCTCACCACCTTGGCTCGCCACGGCACCACCGTCCTGGCCACCGGCGCCGGCGGAGTGCGCTGCTACGCCGCCGCGCAACCGGCCTCGCTGACCACGAAGTGGCTCGAACGGCAGGCTCGCGCGTGGGCAGAGGGCGGGCAGCGACTGCGCACCGCGACCGCCATGTACGAGAAGCGGTTCGGGCCGGGAACTGTCCCGCCCGGCACCTCGCTCCACCAACTGCGAGGAATGGAAGGGCAACGCGTCAAAGCCCAATACAAGATCCTCGCCCAGCAGCACAAGATCGGCCGTTTCCGGCGGAACTACGACCCCTCACGGTGGGAGGAGCAGGACCCCGTCAACCTTGCGCTGTCCTCCGCCAACACCTGCCTCTACGGCATCGTCCACGCCGCGATCCACTCGTTGGGCATGTCACCGGCCCTTGGCTTCGTTCACCAGGGCAATCAACAGGCCCTGGTCTACGACATCGCCGACCTCTATAAAGCCGAACTCACCATTCCGCTCGCGTTCTCCCTGCACAGCTCTTCCCACCCCGAAGCTCAGGCGCGCCGTTCGTTCCGCGACGGCCTGCGACTGTTCCGACTCCTGCCACGGATCGTCCACGACATCCAGGACCTCCTGGACCCCGGAAGCGATCGCGAAGCACCCGACCCGGAGGAAGAACTCGTCGACCTGTGGGACCCGGTCACCGGCCGTGTGCCCGGTGGCACCAATCACGCCAACCACAACTGACGCCATCGGGAAGGCAATCGTTCGTGGCCTCCATGATCGTTCTCTCTGCAACCTCGGTCCCTGACCATCTCAGAGGCGCCCTCTCGCGATGGCTGCTCGAGGTCACGCCAGAGCTCTACATCGGGACTGTCTCCGCTCGTGTGCGGGATGAACTCTGGCAATCCGTGTGTTCCTGCACCGACGGAGGAACCGCTGTCCTGGCCTACCCCAACGACAACGAGCAGGGCTTCGACATACGGACCGCCGGACCTCAACGCCGCACACCGACTGACTTCGACGGGCTCACCCTGATCGCCTTCGACAGAAAGAGTCAAGACATGGCAATGCTCCTCTAGCGACCCAGCTCAGAAAGGGTGCTCTCTGCGCGAGCGGAGGTGAACCGTCCTTCATCGTGTGGGTGATGATCGCGGAGCCGTGCTCTCTGCGCGAGCGGAGGTGAACCGGCGCCGAATCCGGCGAGCTTGGCGAGGTGGTAGTGCTCTCTGCGCGAGCGGAGGTGAACCGCCCCCCGGCACCCACGCTGGCCGACCACATCCGTGCTCTCTGCGCGAGCGGAGGTGAACCGAAACCGCCTCTGGCAGGGCCCGCGCTGGAACGGTGCTCTCTGCGCGAGCGGAGGTGAACCGTTCGAGGGCCTGACGTACGCGCGGCCTGGGGTGTGCTCTCTGCGCGAGCGGAGGTGAACCGCTGCTGCGTCGGGCGGTGGCTTGGGCGGTGGCGTGCTCTCTGCGCGAGCGGAGGTGAACCGTAGCTGATCCATGTCCTTCTCAGGGCGCATCGGTGCTCTCTGCGCGAGCGGAGGTGAACCGCGCCTTCTACCAGCCCGCGCACGCCACCATCTGTGCTCTCTGCGCGAGCGGAGGTGAACCGAGGTCGTTGATGGCACGGGTGAGGCCGGAGTAGTGCTCTCTGCGCGAGCGGAGGTGAACCGCTGCGCTACGCCGCTCCGCTCGCCTGACACACGTGCTCTCTGCGCGAGCGGAGGTGAACCGTTCCTGCGGGGCCGGGGCGTCTCGCTGTAGCGGTGCTCTCTGCGCGAGCGGAGGTGAACCGTAGCCACCCCCGCGCTGAGCGAATGCCTGACCGTGCTCTCTGCGCGAGCGGAGGTGAACCGATTCTGCGGGCGGAGCCGATCGCGCAGGAGATGTGCTCTCTGCGCGAGCGGAGGTGAACCGTGGTGCGCTTCGCACTCCACCGCAGCCACGAAGTGCTCTCTGCGCGAGCGGAGGTGAACCGATCGGTGTCTGCGGAACCCCGGTGTATGGCGAGTGCTCTCTGCGCGAGCGGAGGTGAACCGGTGGGGGTGCGGGCCTCTCTGACGTCCCGGTGTGCTCTCTGCGCGAGCGGAGGTGAACCGTACGACGATCTTCCTCGGCCAGGGTGGCCCGCGTGCTCTCTGCGCGAGCGGAGGTGAACCGCGGGGCACCGCCCCGGCCTCCGTCGCCACGGTGTGCTCTCTGCGCGAGCGGAGGTGAACCGACGTCGATGGCGGCGAGCGCCTGGTCGACGCTGTGCTCTCTGCGCGAGCGGAGGTGAACCGCTGGAAGGGCACGAGCGCGGCGGCCTGGCGGTGTGCTCTCTGCGCGAGCGGAGGTGAACCGCCGACATCGTCGCCGCCAGGGCCGACGTACTGGTGCTCTCTGCGCGAGCGGAGGTGAACCTTCAGCGCAGCCTCGCGGTCGAACGCGACCCTGGTGCTCTCTGCGCGAGCGGAGGTGAACCGCCATCACCGTCGGGTGCGACCCGGACTAGGCCGTGTTTTAGAACTGGTCTCCGGGTCTTGCCTTGCGGCGTGATGATCATGGTGTGGGGCGAGGGGATCTTTCTGATGAGCAGTGGTCGGTGCTGGAGCCGTTGTTGCCGGCGGTGAGGTTGGGTCGTCGGCCGCAGAACCGTCGGCGTTTGATCGACGGGGTGCGGTGGCGGGTGCGGACCGGTGTTCCCTGGCGTGATCTGCCGGGCGAGTACGGACCCTGGCAGACCGTGTATGGGCTCTTCCGCCGGTGGCAACGCGAGGGTGTGTGGGTTCGGCTGCTGGCCTCGCTCCAGGCGCGGGCCGATGCGGCCGGGCTGGTCACGTGGGAGGTGAACGTCGACTCCACGGTCTGCCGGGCTCATCAGCACGCCGCTGGTGCCCGCCGAGACGGGGTCGGGCAGAAGGAGCCGCCCGGCGGGGTCGGCCAAGAGCCGGACGATCACGGCCTGGGACGGTCCAGGGGCGGGTTCAGCACGAAGATTCATCTGGCCTGCGAGCAGGGCCAGAAGCCGCTGTCGCTGCTGGTCACGGCAGGACAGCGGGGTGACAGCCCGCAGTTCGAACCGGTCCTCGAAGCGATTGGGGTGCCCAAGGTCGGTGGCGGGCGCCCCAGGCGCAGGCCACTGCGGGTGCGGGGTGACAAGGCGTACTCGTCTCGCGCGAATCGTGCCTACCTGCGCAGACGCGGGATCCGGTGCACCATCGCCGAGCCGGCCGATCAGATCCGCCACCGCAAGCGTCGAGGCCGTGTGGGCGGCAGGCCACCGGCCTTCGATCGGGAGGACTACAAGGCCCGACATGCGGTCGAGTGCGGGATCAGCCGGCTCAAGCAACACCGGGCGGTGGCGACGCGTTACGACAAGCTGGCGGTCCGCTTCGAGGCCACCGTGCAGATCGCGGCGATCCACCAGTGGCTGTGACCCATCGGCTGGTCGTCCGGCCGTGCCATCCTGGCCACCGGTTCGATCAGCACGCACATGGGGAGGACCTGTGGCCGCCGGGCACTACTGCGCCGACAGCGAGAACGGCGACCACGTCGACGACCCGTCCGAGGATGCCCTATTCATGCTGATCAGCGATCTGAACGACAGCGACAACACCTTCATCGTCATCCAGCCCGACGAGGACGAGCCAGCCTGGTTCGCCTCTGTCTCCGTCCTAGACGAGGACGGATTCGAGATCGTCCGCCACGACACCACCTGCCGCGAGCACGACATCGCCATCGAGAACCATCGTGACCGGATCGCGGGCGACCTCACCAAATGGCTGGCCGCCCGCGACTTCTAAAACACGGCCTACGTCGTGCTCTCTGCGCGAGCGGAGGTGAACCGGACGTATACGGGCAGATCCGTGCCGAGCTTGAGTGCTCTCTGCGCGAGCGGAGGTGAACCGTACCGGATAGCCGCCGCCAACCGGCCGCCGTCGTGCTCTCTGCGCGAGCGGAGGTGAACCGCCCGAGCCAGAAGCTGTGGACCTGCTCCGCAGGGCCGCTGCCGTGCTCTCTGCGCGAGCGGAGGTGAACCGGCATCACCTGCGGAGAGTTCCAGTGCGGATTCGTGCTCTCTGCGCGAGCGGAGGTGAACCGGGGCCGTACCCCACATCGGTGGGGACGCGTCAGTGCTCTCTGCGCGAGCGGAGGTGAACCGTTCAGGATGTGGGCCACCTGATTGGTGGTCTGGTGCTCTCTGCGCGAGCGGAGGTGAACCACTGGAGGCGGTGCCCGGAGCCGGCCCCGGCCGGTGCTCTCTGCGCGAGCGGAGGTGAACCGGGTCCTGCGCCGCTCGATAAGCGCATCCTCACGTGCTCTCTGCGCGAGCGGAGGTGAACCGGCGCCCCGTAGGGCTCGCAAGGGGGCCCGTCGGTGCTCTCTGCGCGAGCGGAGGTGAACCGGCCCGGGACCGGTAGGCGAAGGGGTCGCCGTCGTGCTCTCTGCGCGAGCGGAGGTGAGCCGTCGGGGAGGGGGCGGCGGCCGGGCTCGCCGACGTGCTCTCTGCGCGAGCGGAGGTGAACCGGCGAGTTCCCCGCGTGGGAGGCCGCCGAGGCGGTGCTCTCTGCGCGAGCGGAGGTGAACCGGTCGACGACCGGTCGCGCGTGATCTTCGAGCAGTGCTCTCTGCGCGAGCGGAGGTGAACCGGCTCCGTGCTACCTGGAGGTAGACCGGAGTGCGTGCTCTCTGCGCGAGCGGAGGTGAACCGTAGGTGAGCGCCGCTGTGTCGAAGGCGGCCCAGTGCTCTCTGCGCGAGCGGAGGTGAACCGGTCGGCGACCCGGTCCCCGGCGGCGTCGAGGCGTGCTCTCTGCGCGAGCGGAGGTGAACCGGGTTTCGCGGGTGCGCAGCCTTGGCGACGCGGGTGCTCTCTGCGCGAGCGGAGGTGAACCGGCCACGGCGGAGGCCGCCGAGGTGGAGACGATGTGCTCTCTGCGCGAGCGGAGGTGAACCGACCGACGAACTGGCCTACCCCGGCACGAGTGAGTGCTCTCTGCGCGAGCGGAGGTGAACCGGTGCGGGGGGTTACGCACGTGCGGGTAGGCGTGTGCTCTCTGCGCGAGCGGAGGTGAACCGCGCCGTCCGTCACCTCCTGGCGCAGTGCACCGGTGCTCTCTGCGCGAGCGGAGGTGAACCGCCTTTGACGTACGGTATTTTCCGCTTGTCTCGGTGCTCTCTGCGCGAGCGGAGGTGAACCATGACATGCGCGTATCTGGCACCCCGCACCCGGCGTGCTCTCTGCGCGAGCGGAGGTGAACCGCTGCTGGTCCTCGTGGCCTATGACGTGGCCGGGTGCTCTCTGCGCGAGTGGAAGTGAACCGCGTTGGGGTGTTCGGTGTCCGGCGGCGGGAAGGGTGCTCTCTTCGCGAGCGGAGGTGAACCGGCCACGCTAGGGAAGCCGACGGGTGGGAGAGCCTGCTTAGTGCGCGAGCCAGGGGAGGGTCAGCGACTCAGCCTACTCACGTTGAGTGGGCTGGACTCTCCGCGCGGGGAAGGTGAACTATCGTCGATGCTCCCCGCGCGAGTGGGGGTGGACCGTGGTGCCCGTGTGTGGGCATAGCGGCAAAGTGGCCGGGCCCGAGCGGCTCCGGAAGATGGTAGGGCGTGTGGCGGCTTTCCCGCTGTCCGTTCTCGAGCCTTGTCCGGCCACCCGCACTTATCGTTTTGGAGGATTCGTTCATGCGCCCGGCCCGGTTCCAAGATTTCGTGCTTGATCTCGCTCGCATCGCACCTGACGGGGGGCAGCCGAAGCCGCTTGCGGATGTCGGGGAGAAGCGGTATCCGTACGGCGTGGTTGCGCACGCTGGCGGGAAGGAAATCCGGTACCAGATCATCGCGGAGTCGCGTGCCGGTGACGACTTCGACCAGCCGGAGAAGATCAGAGAGGCCGACCAGGCTTTCGACCCTGACGCGGTGCCTGCCGGCGGGCTCTTCGAAGAGCGGTGGCTGGCCGAACTCGTGGCAAAATCCGGCACTCGCGAGTTGACCGACATCGCCATCTGGTCTGCTCGCGAGGGCAACAGGAAAGGCAACGATGGCGTGACGTTCTTCTTCGCCGACTCGGCGAAGATCTACGCCCGCGTTGTCCGCTGACCCGGTCGGCGGGCGGGTGTAGCGCACCACAGCACCATCGCAGGGACCGAGCACGACCAACCAGCAATGGAGGTCAGCAATGTCCGACGATCAGAGTGGTTGCCTCTCCTGCGGAGCGCGTGTGTCCGTGGCACCCGGCGAGTCCTGCCCGCCGCATCAGGCGTACGGCAGCCGTGACATGTGCGCGGGAAGCGGTCAGCCGACAGGCTGACGTATGTTGCCTCGTCCGTTCTCTGTCCTGAGGACGGACGAGGTTCGGCTGGCACGGCCGGACATCGTGGAGCGCGGCGCTGTCTGTGGTCTGCTTGAGGAACCACTGCGACAACCGGCGGGTCGACTTCTTCGCGGCGTCGACAAGGGCCACCTGCGGTGAATCGGCCGCGTTGCGGCGTGTGTCACGTCCGAGTGGGGGTGTGTCGGGGGCAGAACTTGCCGGCGGCATCGGGCGTGGGCTGGGTGTCATCGTGGGTGTGGTGTCGGGCGGCTTGCTGCTGCGTGGCTGGGAGTTGAGGCGCTGGTGTGGTGTCGGTTCGTGCGGTGGTGCGGAGCAGGCGCCATATGAGTACCTCGCTCACTGAGCGCGCTGAGCGCAGTTCTCGGCCTTGTGCGGCGTCGGCCAGGAGGGGGGCGGGGCTGTGGCCGGCTGCAGCGGTCTCGGCGAGGAGGGCGGCGAGTGCGGGCCAGCTGGGTTCTTGGAGGATGTGGTCGGCGAGTTCCGGTGTTGCTTGTTGCAGGAGGTGGGCCAGCTGCTGGAGTTGGTGGGGGCTGAGGTCGTGGCCTCGACGGCGCAGAGTGTTCAGGGGCTGGGCGGCGGCTGTCTGGTAGGCGGCGCGGAGGTGTTCGGCGGCGTGGGCGGCGGAGGCGGCCTGTTGAGCGTGGTCGCGGATCGCGTGCCAGTGCATGATGGCCGTGGCGAGGAAGGCCAGCATGTCGATCACCATCGCGGTGGTTGCGCCGTCTTCGCCGCGGCCAAGGGCCGGCCCGGCGTGGGTGAGCTCGCGGGCGGCTTGTCGCAGTGCGTGTTCGTGGCCGCGTTCGGCGTGGATGTGGGAGCGGGAGGCGCGTTCGAAGTCCGTTGCGGCTGCACGTAGTTCGTGGCGGGTGTGTGCGGCGGAGGTTGCGGCGAGTGCGTCGAGCACTTCGCCGGTTGCGGCGATGTGCGCCGCGGCGATCGTGTCGGGGGCGTCTTGGATGACGAGGAGCGCGCGCCAGGCGGCTGTGGTGGCCGTGCGGCGTGCGGATGCGGCGCTGGGGGGCTTGTTGGGGGAGGCTGGGCCGGGTGGCGAGGGTGTCTTGCTCCATCGCTCGCGAACGCGAGGAAGGGAGAGGTCGGGTGCGAGGCGGGCGCCGGCGTAGAAGACGGGGTTGCCGTCCTTGTTGCGGTCGCCGGGCAGGGCGACTTTGTAGCCGAGGAGGTCGCCGGAGGGTGCGGTACGTGTGCGGGTGATCAGGCCGGCGGCGGCCAGTCGTTCGAAGAACTCGGACTCGTTGTGTGTGCCGGCGGCGGCGCGGCGCACGGTTTCGCGCAGCTCTTCTCGTGCGGTGCGGGTGCGGCCGTGTCGTCGGGCTTTGTGATGTTCGGCGCTGGTGGGACGTTTGGCGGCGGTGCCGTCGCCCTTGTGGAGGCGGCGCAGTCCCAACTCGGTTTCCAGCAGGCGGGCTTGGGCCTGGACGCGGGTGGCGTCGTGGTTGAGTTTGGGGGTGTATCCGTCTTCGCGGACGAGGGTGGCGACGATGTGGATGTGGTCGTCGGCGTGCCGGACGGCCGCCCAGCGGCATCCGGGCTGGCGTGCGGGGTCGTCGATGCCGGCGGCGGCGACCATGCGGCGGGCGATGTCGCCCCATTCCTGATCGGTCAGGGTCCGGTCGTGGGTGCTGTTGCGCACGGACAGGTGCCAGACGTGCCGTTTGGGTCGGGGGTCGGTGTTCAGGACAGGCTGGTCGAGGAGTCGTTGCAACTGCTTGAGGGTGGCGGAGCGGTCACGGCCGGGGTCGGGTGCGTTGTGGTCCCAGGAGGCGACCAGGTGCGGGTCGGTGTGCTCTTCGCTCGTGCCGGGGCCGTAAAGGTAGTGGAGGAGACCGAGGGTGCGCTGTCCGCGTTTATGGATCTTGGGGATCATGCCGGGCGGTGGGGTCCTGGTGGAGGAGCCGGTCGGTGGCGTGCTGGATGCGTTGGACGGCGCGGTGGGTGGCAGCGATGACCACGTCGAGTTCCGGTGGGTGCGCACCAGCGTTGATCGCGCGGGCGACCTGGTTGAGGTTGTTGCCGATGTGACCGAGGTGTCGGCGGGCGGCGAACAGCTCGGCGGTGACGGCCCGTTCGTCGGCGATGAGGCTCGCGGTGCGGTCGAGGTCGCGTGCGGCGGACAGCGTTGCGCGGGCGAGGAAGCCGGCGACGGTGAGGCCGGCGGCCTGCGCGCCGGTGGTCACGCGTGCGAGTTCCCCGTCGGTGAAGCGTGTGGTGCGGACGTGCGGGCGCTGGCGGCGCTGGTACTTGCGGCGGCGAGGACGAGGCGTTGCGGCGTGCTCGGGTTGTCCGTGTGGCTGCGCACCGCCCTCGGTCGCGGCCTCCTCGTCCGGCGTCCCCCGGCGCTGGACGTGCCCCTGCCCCTGAGGGGCAGGGGAGCCCTTGGATACTCCGCCCGGGGCGGAGTATCCAAGGGGATAACTTGCTCGCCCCGGTGACGAGTTGAAGGGCCCGCCGCTTCCTGGGGTGGCGCTGGTGGTCATCGGGTGCGCCCGGCGGAGGAGCGGACGCGGCGTTGGACTGCCGCGACGAGAGCAAGGACCTCTGCTGGCGTGTTGACTGCACGTCCGGGGTCGCCCGCGTGTCGGGCGATGAGCCAGTGGCCGGTGGGGAACTGCACGGCGGCGTGCAGGAGGCCGTGCCGAATCAGGACGTCGACCCACACCGCGGCTTCCAGGCAGATGGGCGAGTATCGGTCTTCAGATAGCTGCATGCGGGAGTCTCCTAGGAGGACATCAGCACCGTGTGTGCGTGGCTCAATGGGGCTTTGACCTGCAGGTTTGAGGCTTATCTGCATTCGAGGCAGCGGCTGACGTGGCTGCTGAGAGACCTGGCCATCAGCGCTGTTGTGGTCTTCGCGGCCGTGGCGCTGGCCCTTCCCGAAGGGGTTTCGGCGTGCTGCTTGGCGCGCCCGATCTGGTAGTCGATCTCGCGCTCGTAGCGTTGGCGCAGCTGGGCGAAGCGGCGGCAGGTCGTCATCTACGGCTCCCTGTTGGCGTGTTGAGGGTTCGAAGTACGTGTGTCAGCCGGTCGTTGCGGCAGCCGATTCCATCGGCACGGAGGATCTCGCGTAGCTGGACTCGGGTGAGTTGCGCGTTGCCGTCCCGGGCGAGGAGTTCGGGGACGTGAGGCCGGACCCGGTCGACGAGGTACTCGGTCGACGGCTCTTGCGGTGCTCGGGACCGCGGCTTGCTTTTGGCAGTGGCTTTGGATTTCGGGGTCGGCTTGCGCCGGTGAGGGACCGGGCGTCGCTCGGTCCCCGGTGGCACGGTCCCGTGTTCCGACAGAGGCGGTGCTTCCGTCCTCTCCTCGGTCCCTGTCTCTTCGTCGCTAGGGACGGGGACGGTCCCGTGGTGGGGGGCGTTGTTGGTCCCCGTTCCGGTCGATTGCGGCCTCCGGTCCCGAGTGTCGTGGCCGGGGACCGGGGACCGGGGACCGGCCAGTGGGACCGTCCCTGTCTCCTCGTCGGTGGGGACGGTCCCGTGGTGGAGTGCACTGCCGGTCCCCGGCCCCTGCCCTCTCCCTGGTCCCCGGTCCCGGGTGTCGTGATCGGGGACCGGGGACCAGGGAGAGGGCAGGGGGACCGTGACGAGCGCCAGGGCGTGGCGGCGCGCGGCTAGCTGGTTGAGGAGAGCTGCGCGCTGAGCGGGGTGGGTGCCTGCTCCGGCTCGGCCTATCGCCGCCGAGAGCTTGCGGGCGGTTCGGCGCCCGCGGCGGGACTGCCGCTGCCGCGGCGACTGCTCCGCGAGGCGGGTTGCGAGGTCGACTGCGCGGGCGGTGGCGCGGTCGCGAGTGATCTGTGCGGCGTCTCGGTCGCGGTTGGCCACTCCGAGGCGGGAGAGGAGTCGTTCGCGCGCTTCTCTGCCGAGGGTGGTGAGGAGGCCGCGTGAAGCGGTTCCGGTACGGATCCGTACCTCGATGCCCATCGCGAGGTGCCACAGCACGGCGGCCATGATCGGGCCGAAGAAGGCGCGGACCGAGCCGCCGACGAGGCCGCTCTCGGCGTACGCGGGTACCACCTGCACCGTGGTGATGAGCCACACCAGAGTGCCGGGGAATCCCGGCGTTCCCTGCACTGCAAGGTTCTTGCGTGCCATCAGCGCGGTGGAGACCAGCGCCAGCTCGGCCACGGCGAACAGGGCAGTGCGTTCGGTGGTGCTGACCATGTCCAGGTAATCCCGAGCGAAAGCCCAACTGGTGTCGGCGGAATAGGCGGTGCAGCCGGCCGCGGCGATAGCGGCGACCTTGACCTCGATGCTGCCGGGCCGACGGTCCCGCCGGTAGCGGCGGCGCCCTACTGCCCACCCGGCGAGGACCAGGAGCAGGGCGGCGAGTGCGGTACCCAGGCCCAGCAGGTGCGTGGAGTGGATCATGCGGCCTTTCTCACCGGAGCGTGCGCGGTTCTCGCTGTCGCACCGGAGTCCGGGCGACGGCGGGGTGGTGAGGTCTGCGGTCGCCGTTTGGGTGGGCGCGGCACTCCGAAGTACCTGTCGCGGTCGTCCACCCGGTGGGCGGCCCTTCGGAGTTGGTCACGAGCGTGCTTGTGTCCTATCCGCAGGGCGAGAGCGAGGCGGGCCGGGGACCAGCCGAGGACGTACGCGTGGTCAATGACGACAGTCTTCTCTTCCTCGGTGAGGTGCACATGGCGCCCCTGGACCGTTGCCCGTACACGGCGGTAGTCCAGGCGCTGGGCGAGCAGGTCGTGGGGTCGCCGTCGTTCGCGGTCGGTGAGACCTCCCCAGATGCCGTGGAGGATTCCGTGCTCAAGAGCGAAGTCCAGGCATTCCTCACGGACTGGGCACAGCGCGCACAGGCCCTTCGCCTCGTCGATGGACCAGTGGTCACGAGGGTGGGGAAAGAAGGTCGCTTCCGCGTCGGCGGGCTCCATGCCGTGGCAGGCACCGCGCACGTGCCAACTGGTGTCAGTGAGGCTCCGGTAGGTGCGCGAACTGCTGTCATTGGTCGTGATGTAGCGCATCGAGTGCTCCAGACATCCCCGGCCGGGGATGCATGGCCCGCCGGGATGGGCTTGTTCGGAGGCGGCACCGTGGTGGTGCGGCACGGTTGGTTGGGGCTGTCAGGCCCTTGTGTGCTCTGGGGAGCGTTCGGCCAGCTCGATACGGCTGGGATGCGAGTTCGTGGCAGTCAGCAGCGCGGTTCCGCGGGCGCCGCTGATACGTCGGCAGCGCTCGCCGATCTGGGCCTTGCACCAGGTGCAGTGCACGGTGAGGGGGTCGGGTCGGCCCTCGGCGAGGGCTGCCTCCCGTCGGGCTCGGCCCGGTCGGAACGGCGCGAGCGCTGCTCGGGCTTCGGGCGGGATGCACGATCCGATCTGCCGTAGCCGTTCCTCAAGCACCTCGCTGTGCCCCTGACCGTTGGCGAGTTCGTGCTGGGCGGGCGGTGCTGCACCGGTGGCGACGGCACGGCGGACGCTGGCCAGCTCAGCTCTCCATGCGGCCTGGTCGTCGGGGTCGGAGGTGGGCGTCGGGTCGGTGTGCCGCCGTAGGCGGTCACGGCGGTACTGCTCCCAGGGGCGGGCGACGTCCGCAGGCAGGATCGGGTACGGAGAGGTGCGTATGTGCTGGCGAGCCGCATCCCTTGCGTCCCACCCGTACGGAGTGGCCATCGGCACGTCGTTCAGCAGCTCGTACCACTGGGCGAGTTGGTCGCCGGCCTCACCTTCGTCGGTGCGGATGGTGCGCGGGTCGATCCGACCCAGGTAGGCCAGCAGAGCGGCGATTTCGCGGCGATCCACGTGTTACTCCAGTTCATCGGCCGCAGCCAGAGCGGCGAGCAGGGCATCGGTGTGGGCTTCGGCACGGGTCTTGCTGCTCACGTTGCGCTTGCCGTGTGAAGTGGGGGCGTGCTCGCGTGCGATCCACTGGCGCCAGTCGGCGGCCCAGAACGTGGCGGGACGGTTGCCCCAAGTGGCCCGGTGGGCCCGCCACTTCGCGTCGGCCGCGGCGAGCCCCTCTTCGCCGAGACGCTCGAGGTGCCCTTGCCGGAGGGCCCAACCGCGGGCTACGGCATCCACCTGCCAACGGTCGGCCGTTGTGGGTGCGTCGGCACTGCTGTTGTACCTACGGTTAGGTTCCTTACGGTTCTGTGTGCCGGGATCCGGTACCCCGGTGTGCCGGGATTCGGTACTGCGAGGTACCGGATCCCGGACGGGGGTACCGGGAATCGGACCGTCCGGATTTCGGTATGTCGCGGCGAGAATCGGCTCCTCGCGAGGGCGAATTCCGAGGCGTTTCAGTGCGGAAAGCCGGTCGTCTCCAGGCGCCGGCGTAACGTCCTGGGCCCTACCTGCCGACAGCTGCTTGGCAGCCAGGGGCAGCCGGTAGACCGTGCTGCGCAAAGGGCCGGTGAAACCGTCCACTTGCTCTAGCTCGTCGCTGGACAGCAGCTTGACGAGTGCGGCCTGCACTGTCGATTTGCTCGCCCGGGTGCGCTTGGCGAGGCTGGAGAGGGAAGCCCAGGCTATGCACTGCTCGTCGACCACCCGGTCGGCGATAGACAGCAGCACAAGTCGCGCGGTTCCCCTGCTCGTGCTGTGCTCCCACACCCATTCGCGTGTTGGTCCGCTCATGGGCGAGTCCGGCGTTCCAGTGCGAAGCCTGTGACCGCTGCACTTTCGTGCGTGGCAGAAGGCATGCAAGAATCTCCTTCGCAGTCGCCACGTTGGTGCCCGCTGGTAGGGAAAACGTGGTGATGGGTCCCCGCCCTTGCAGGGGCGGGGCAAGGCGTTCGGCGTTCGAGAGCTGGTACCTCTCGGGCGCCGTCGCTGTGTGCTGGGTGGGCCTTGGGCGACGCTCCTCGTATGCTGTTGCTGGGCGGTTCCCAGCGGACGTTGAACGTACTCGGAAGCGGTCTTGAAGATCCAGCCTTGATTCGCGAACGGTCCAGAAGCTTCGCGTCAGGTGTGGGAGACGTCGCTGCGAAAGTTCATCGTCGGTTCCCCTTCTCGACGGCAGCAGTTGTCGAACTTGGTCGGAAGAGATTTAAGCGAAGCCCGTACGGCACCGTCAACGGGCGCCGTTTGCCCTATTTTTGGCATTAGTCGCTCGGAAGTGAGTGGACGTCAGTTTCCGCTGACTTACAGTCAATTAACGTTCTGGGCTGGCAATTCGATGGATCTGCTGGCGCGTCAAGTTCCTCGCGAGCCAGGTCTGGACCAAGATGACTTGCTCGATGGGTAAAACCGGAAAGCTTTTGCCGATCTCGCGTAGACAAGTTGAGAGATGAACTTGTCCCGTGCTGCCCGAGAAGAGGGGCCGCCCAGAGTGAAGCAGGGCTACGTCAGTCGGCCGACGGGTCGATCTCCGCGCACACCGTCTCTCGCAGCTCTTGTAGCCCGGCCATGCGGCCGTGTAGGTGCTCTGCCAGCTCGTCCACCTTTGCCAGAGCCCGTGACGGATCCTGAGGTAGGTCGGAACGCGTCAGTGTGCTGCTGCAGGCAGACTGTCCTTCGTGAAGGGTGCCTGTCGGGCACGGGTCGGAAAGATCGTCGAGGAGGGGGCTTTCGCAGACGCCGCTGCGTCCGGTGACGTCAATCGGAGGTTCTTCGCGCGATGCTTCCGTCCACGTGACGACGACGAACTTCCATGCCGGAAGAGATGCCGGGTGCAGCTCGTGGCTGATCAGGTTGACTGGCTCCCAGTCCAGAGCGGGCACTGTCATGCGGAAATGGTGCCCGTCGATGAATCCGTCCAACTCTTCGTCGGATGCCCAGATTTCCCTGACTTCAGAATCTCGAAGCACTTGACCGACGAGGTTATCCAGGTCGGGGTCGTACTCTGATGTAGCAAGTGCGAACTTCAGCATCCTCACCGCAGCTCGTGCGCGGCCCGGCCAGTCGTGGTACTGCGACCGTGCTTCCGAGGTGAGCAAGCTCCACCGGAACAGATTAGCGTTGTCCTCTGTCACCCACGGCCACCACTGTGCCATCGCCGCGTTGTAGGCAATGATGTTCCAGTGTTGGTCGCAGATGTAAGCGGGGTTCGGCATCTGCCTGGTGAGGAGGAGGCGAATATCGGCAGGCACTGGAAGCTGTCGCTCCGAGCGGTGCACGCTGCTGCCCACTCCGTGCAGGTGCAGGGCATGGCGTTCGGTCCGATCCAGAGCGAAAAGCTCGGCGAGGGCATCGCACTGGGATTTCGTAATACGGGGTGGTGAAGCGCCCCGCTCGATCTTCCTGTACGTTCGCTCCGACATTGCAAGAGCTTTCGCGGCTCGCACTTGTGTCACGCCAGCATTGCGTCGCCACTGGCGCAGCAGAGCACCGAAACCCATAAACTTCCCAGCGGGAGCACTGCTGCCGTTATTCTCGGGCGAATTCGTTGCGTCGTCAGCGTGCACGAGCCTATCTCCTCTGTAGTACACCTGCGCAGGCGTCGCGAACCCGTCCCGGATATTGCATGAGAATGCCAGCCGGCGGCAACCTCCTCGCAGAGGCGCGAGGGCGGCGGCGTACGTGCAGCAAATTCACATGACGACGCGTCAAGCGCAGTCATGTGAAAGGCCCTTAGGTTGACTTCCTAGCTGAGCGCTCGTGGTGGCGGTTTCAGCGCGTAGCCCCCTGACCTGCCACTTCAACAGTTTGTTGTGGCGTTCGCCACAGTCGCTGTCCTGCTCGCTCGCTCCGCCACGGAGGTCGGCGTGCTCCGCGGCGCTGGCGAGCGGGCGAGGCGTTCCGTGCGCCGCGAACCCACCACTGGCCGCCGATGGGAGGGCAACCGGTAAGACGGCCCTGTCGATCCGCTCCCGTCCAGCACAGAGGCGTGGTAGGTATGACGCCATGGAGGGGATTACTGCGCGGCTCGGCCGCGTCGGCGAAGAGGACGACCGCTACCTCGCCCGCACCTGTGAGCAAGTAGCGGAGGAACTGATCCGAGCAGGGGAACTGCCGTCCTTCAGGATTGAAGCCGTCGAAGCCAGAGACCCTTGGGCGATCTGTGCCGGTCTTTACTGGGGGATGCGGATCGCGACCCGACCTTCGGAAGTGACGGTGGAATCGTGCGCGCGATGGATCGAAGATCATGTGTCGGAAACAAGCGAAGATGGCTATCCGATCCGAGATGTCATCTCTGAAATCTGGGCAGTGGACTTCGCGTTCGCGACTCGCCATGAGGAGTGCCAGGAAGAAGACGTTAGTCAAAGCGCTACTGATGCCCCCCGGGAGTCACGGGAGGTTTTGAAATTCACTTCCCTGTACAAGGCAGGCAAGCTGCTTGCGAACCACAAATATGCTTCTCTTCAGGAATTTCTTGGGCAGTCCGTGCAGCTTCGAGGTAGTGCATTGGCGGCAGCCCTCCGGGCGGTCGCGGCCTACCGTAGTCGAAACGCTACAAGTAGTCATGCAGGTGTGCTCCTGGATCTGGCGTGGAATCATGCGCAACGCACGGCGCAATCTACTCATGTCTGCTTGCTAGCGGTTGCTGAAGCCGATCCCTTCGAAAGGCAGGGTGAGCTTCTCTGCGAAATGGCGGATGAAGCGGTAGAACAGTGGCCTGAGATTTCTGAGTTTCTCTACCACTTGGCCTACGGCCTGCGGATTTGCGGCGAGTACGACCAGGCAATAGCTTGCCTTGACTCGGCTCTCGCTTCGTCAAATGTTTCCGAATTCTCGCCGATCTCTACGGCTTTGTGTGTATCGCGGGAAAAACTGCTTGAAAGAAGACAGTTGTACTGCGAGCAGTTCCAGTCCGGTCGGCCGCTGCGCCGGGATGTGGACCTCGGTGAATCGTACAAGAAAGCAAAACACCGCATGACGCTGGTGGCACTCTGTGCGGTATCGGCTTTCATTCTGTTTGCCGTGTTTGTTCAAATTCTACTACCTCGAGCCCCCATCGGTGCGTCGTTGAGTGAAACGTTGGGGCTTGTGGTCGGATACGGGGCTGTTCTTATTGGCTTCTCTTGCGCTCTCGTATATCTGCTGGCGTTTGTGCTCAAGCATGAACGTGGGAAGTGAACGGCATCAAGGTGCGTGCTGCGGTCGATCGGTACGGCCTTGAGTGATTTCACTGGGATTCACGCGCGACTTTCACCCCGGCCTGGATATGGCTGCAGGAACGGCGTTCGTACGCTTCGCATGTTTGACCTCGAAGGGCGACCTGAAGAACGATTCGGCGGGGGAACCAATAGTTGGCATGCGAGGGGGCATGGTTCCCGCGCGGGCGGTGGCGGTGGCGAAGGAACACTGGAAGACTGGCCACCGGCGAACGTATTGGCCGTGATCACCGAGCCGGCCTGTGATTGCAATTCGGCTAAGGCTGGGGCCCGAAAGTCCCTGGTCCAGGCGGCGGAGATGAACGCGAGACGTTGTTGTCCTGCGCCTCGCTGGCCTCGCCGCGCTATCGGGTGGTGATCCCGGTCTGGGACCGCACCGGAAGGGCTCCGGCGTCCGCGCTGGACATCGCGAAGACCCGGCTGAACCCACTGCCCGACGCCCGCACACCCTCGCGCTCGGCAAACCACGGCAGGTGTTGCGGGATAAGACAGCCCAAAACGGATCGGTCCGTTACTCGACGCCGCCCGGCCTGGTCGGCCAGGAGGCATGGGTTCGCGCGGACGGCGAGGAACTCGTCGTCGTGGTCGACCTGTCCCGCCTCGCCCACCGGCCGGAGCGGACGCAGGGAGCGGCGGGCCTGACGGAAGTCGCCCGGCATCCACTATCTCTGCCCGGCCGACCAGTCGTCGATCTGGCCCAGTACCCAACCACCCGCAGGAGATGGACGGTTCACCGCGCCAGCCCAAGCCGAGGCCGACCAGCGACGCGGAGAGAGCCTTCCTCGAACTCGGCCCGGCGCGAAGCCCTGGCTGATCGAGGCGGGCGTCGCCGGCACCACCCGGATCCGGGTCAAGATGGCCGCTGCAGTCGAACTCGCCGCCCTGGCCGGCACCGCGGACGTCGACATCTTCCTCGGGCTGGCGGCGAACGCGGGCCGCTTCGCCGAGGAGGACTTGATGTCCATCGTCTAGCACCGCCGCCAGGGAGCCCGCCCCGCCGACCTCGTCGTCGCGGACGAGGCCCATTCCGTCCAGCCCGGCACCTCAACCTCGAGCAGGTAACGGCGATCTGGCGGTGATGGCTCTCGCCGCGAACCCGCCGACGACGTCAGCGTCACTATCTACGCGCAGCTCTTCGTGCCCTGGATCTCGTCCAAGACATCCGGGTTGGCGCCCCAGGCTATGACGGCCGTCTACTGCAGCCCAGTCATCGCGCTGGCCCCGGCCGAGAGCTTGACAGACCTGTAGTCCGAGTTGGCCTGGTCGGTTTAGCTCGCCAGACGCTGATCGGACTCAGCGAAAGATATTGGACATCTGCCTTGGAGTCTCTGTCTGCATAGCCCTGGCTACGAGGGGCCATGCAGAGAGTCGGGTCGCGCGGGAGTGCCTCCTCAAGGAGGCGGTCGGTCTGTCCTTGCCGACAGGGCGCTGATAAGTATCTGCGGACAGGCCCTTGAACAGCCAAGTGCTGAGCGTAAGTGGGCGCGTGCACACCGCCTGGGCTTCGCGATGCGGCGGATGACCGCGCGGTGCCTCGGGCTCTTCCTGGAAGGGTGGTGGAGGTGGTGGACTCCAGCTTTGGTTGCTCGCCTGTTGAAGACGAACCGACTGAATCCAGTATTCCGAATGTCTGAAAAGAACGATGAGGGCTTGATCGTATTTCGGTGATGGGTAATCGTTGTGTCCGGAAGGAACACGAAGTAGGTAGCAGTGACCAGGGGAGGGGATTGGTGTAGTGATGTACACCAAAAGTCAGAGCCGGGCAGGTAAAGGACTAGTTGGCGTCTTGTGTTCTCTCGCGTTTGTCGCGGTTACGGCCCCGGAAAGTCGGGCTGATTCCGTAACTGAGAGTCTCGGTGCTTCGGCAGTGAAGATCACTGCAGCAAGTCCAACTGGAGTGACCGTCTGTGGTTTGGAGATCAATAGCCCACATTGGTCTTCCGGTGCGGGGAGTGTGATCTTCAAGACGCGCATACTGTGCGACAAAGATGCTCAAGTCTTTGTGAAGGGGAGGCTTGGGTATGTGGCAGGCGGCTCCCCGGGTAAGCCGGTACAAGGTCCTCCTGAGATCGTCGCAACTTCCAGTCAGACGCAGAACGTAAAGGGGGGCGTCATCAAGACCTACTACACGCCGCTTGCGAACGGCGCCAAGGTGCGTAAGTCGGGAACGTACATGGGGATGTCTGAAGGGCAGATCATGACCCCGTGCTGCAGTAACATCGGCAGTGACCGCACCAAGCACGTGTATGTTACTGCTCGATAGTTAGCGTCGATCGGGTCGCGCGGAGTAGTGCAATGTTTTCTTCGTGCGACCCGTGCCTGTCGATGGGTACTGGAAGGGTAGCCATATGCAGATGCAGTCAACCGGGGCAGAGTGGGTTCCTGATCCGGCTACCATTCAGTGGTGCTTTGGTATTGCACATGAGTCCAGAGTGAAGGACGCAATCAAGGCTGACGTGAAGAGCAGGAGTGGTGAAGTTCCTGTCGACTCCGAAGAATATTGGACTTTGGTTTCTGAGGTTGCTATTGAGGCGATTCTCTTTGATCTTATGCGGATGGCTGAGCGGTATGGTGCTGATTTTATGTATGATCACTCCGAAGAGCCGTGAAATGGTTGTCACTATTCGTTTTCACAGGCCCTCGTTAAGCATTCCCTGAAGGTGCGACGATAGGCTCTTTCGGGTGCGGCTCGCGTCACGTAGTCGTTGGCTCCGCACCTGGCCTTATCCGGGTGTGGAGCCAACGACTACGCGGGGGATCGACCACCAGGGCGCTGGGGCCGTGTTTCATTCAAGTTGGGGTTTTCGATGGCGACCCCTGGCCTGCAGCGGCTGCACCGTTGGACGGGGAGGCGGTTCTTGGGCGCGGGGATAAAGAATATGGTGTGCATCTGCGAGTGAGGATACGACGCCATGCACCTCCCAGCTGTATCCGCTCCACTGGTGGATAATGCGTGGCGTGTCCGGGGCAACATGCGCACCCTTGGTGCCGTCGCTCAAGTCGAGGCGAGATGCCCGCAGGGCGCCTTTCTGCGCGTCGCGACGCGACGCCCAATCTGATAGTGATTCGCCGGTCATTATCACCTTCGGGCGAGAGGAATCGTGAGGTCCACGGATAAGGATATTCTTAGACGTTCGTCAGGTCAGTGTTGATCGGGGTTAATTCCTCCTGGGATTAGGGTTAATGGGATTGGTAGAGGGGGCGCTACCTGGATGTGGCGGTGGCTAGTCGATGGGCGCCTATGCCTGAGCGTTGCGATCTCCTCTCGTGATGACCATTACTGCCGTTCATTTCACGCCATCACGGTAAACTCCCGCTCATTATTTGCTTGCTACTGCCAGTTTCTTCTCATTTCTTGAGTGATGCGCTGGCGGAGAAGGAGTCGCTGTTCGCGCATGAGCGCATGGCTTCCCCTGGATCCTCGTGCGGGAAGTAGGGCTAGCGATTTGTTGATGGCGTCGAGTGCGCCGGCGTAGTCGTGTGTGAAGAAGCCGCCGGATGCGAGCCAGTAGTACGCCGTGTCGTCCGAAAGTTTGGTAACGGCTTCTTTAGCGTAGGCGCGAAGGAGGTGTCCCTGCTCGGGAAATGGTCGTGCCGCCCCGAGTGCGTTGAGGCAGACGTCCGCTGTGGTGTGCGTCGTGCGGTTCTCCCAGGCTGTGCGCAGTATGGCTAGTCCTGGATATGGGTCTGAGTCTTGTCCGAGTGCGGCGAATGCGAGCAGGGCAAAGATGATTGGGCGGTCACAGTATTCGTCTTTCGTGCGACCTGACCTATACCGTTCCAGGTGCGCGGAGAGGGCGGGGAAGTTGTAATTCGCCCGCAGTTTCCCCGCATGGTAAAGCACTGCAAAAAAGTGCTCCCGTGGCGAGAAATAACCCTCACTCGGTGCACAGCAGGTTTCTTCCGGTGTCTCTACGGTGGCGCTTGAGATAAATCCGTACCCCAGGCTCCATTTTTCTTCGATGGTGGCTACCTGTGCAGGGGAGAGATTGTCGGCGTGTGTGTGTAGCCATTGCGCGCACAGGCGGGCCGTGTGGCAGGTGGGGGCTTTTTCGATGCGCATCCTCCAGTACCTGTCTGCGCACACCAGTGCGTGGCTCTCCTGGTAGTCAGCGGTGTGCAGAGTCAGATCTGGCTCGTGTCCACTTTCAATGAATTCTTTTGCGATTTCCTCGCATGCGATTTCGGCGGCCGATGGCTCCAAGTTGGAAAGCTCGGCTAGTTTTTGGGTGGTGGTGCGTGGCACGGTGCTTTCTCCTCTGTAGTGGTCGTGCGCTGGCCGGGTGGGTCTGTTCACGGATGCGTCTCGGCCCGGATGGCGGCGCGTGCGAGGGCTTGGACGAGGCGTGCGTGTTTCTGCGCAACGTGCGCGGTGGCGGTGTCGGACTTCGGAGGCAGCGGGTCGGCGAGCCTGCGCCGGGCCTCGTCCACGGTGTAGCGGTCGCACACCTCCACCACGGTCCGTGGCCGAGTGCGGACGTGTGCCCGGGAGAGGTGCTCGACGAGGCGCTCGGCGTGGTCGATGAGGTCGATGCCGGCGGCGTGGGCGTCAAGGTGCGCCCCTGACAGAACGGCGGTTGCGAGATCGTAGGCGGCCTGCGCGTCTACTTCTGGGTCGGCGGGGTGTGAAGTGCTGCTCATGTCACGCTCGCGGAGGTTGGGGTGCCGGCGGGGGGAAGGCCTGGAGTAAGGCGGCCTCGGCGCAGCTGGCGGGAGGCAGCCCGACTTCGGCTCTTCGCGCGTCCAGCTCGTCGGCCGGGTCGGTGACGGGCAGGAGGTGTAACCCAGTGCCGTCGAGGAGGTATTGCGTGCCATGGTCCTGCGGGGACCCAGCGCCCACTGCGCACCGGTCGGCCAGCCTCGCCCAGTGGGCGGTGGGCGCCGTCCCGGTCTGGGTGGCAGTGAGGAGCAGTCGCAGAGCGGTGGCCTGGAGGCCGGGCAAGTGGTCGGAGCGCACTGCTATTTGGGTCGCGGCGCGCGCGGCTGCTGGCCCGACCAGCGTGCGGTCAGGCCAGCGGCCGAGCGCACCGATTGCGAGGCGCAGTGCTGCTGCGGCGGCGTAGTCGGCGTGCCGGCTGGCCCGTGCCGCTCCGTCCTCCGCGAGTGTGTACTGCGAGAGCATCAGGGTGTTCCGGTGCTCGGCGGCGCGGGCTGCGGCTTGCAGGAGTTGTCTGGCGGTCTGGGGGTGCGGGGGCGCGGGTTCGAGGAGTTGGGTCGGGGTGTGGCTGGTGGTTGTCACGGCTGGCCTTGGCGTAGTGCGTCCGTCAGCGCGGTGGCGGCGGGGAGGGTGAGCGAGTTCAGTTCGACCGTGGCGATGTGGAGGCATTTGCCGCAGGTCGGGTGGTGGAGCATGTCTACGAGCCCGGGGTCAACGGCTTGGATGGCGCTGGTGAGCCGGTGATAGAGCGCGGTGCCCACGTGGTAGTCGTCCAAGTCGACCCTGGTCAGGTAGGGGGTGGCGCCCAGTGCTGTGCCGAGGGCCATTGCCGTGGGGAGGGTGATTTCGCCCAGCGGGATGCGCAGGTCACGTACGGCGATGGCGGGCATGATTTCGTCGGCGTTCAACCCGCGGTGGTGCAGCGCTGCGTGGAGATCGGAGGCTGCCGCGTAGTGGTCGGCAAGACCGCCGACGAGAAGCGTGGCTAGGTCGCGTGCTTGGCCCTCGCGCAGGTTCCGGATGTGCACGACCTGGCCGTGCCAGACCGTTTGCTGTGTTTCGAGAGTGAGCCCGTGGAGTTGCGCCTGGGCCAGTGCGTAGGCCAGGTCCTCGTGCGCGCCCACGGTCTGCTCGTGCGTCATCATCCCGATGCGCCGATTTTGTGGGGGTGCCGGTCTCGGGACGGACGCCGGGTTGTCCGCGGAGAGCGCAGTGCGCAGGATCGCCGTGAGGTTGAGCGAGTCGGCGCCGGTCACTTTCTCGATGGACATGATCAGCGGGGTTGAGTTCTGGCGCTGGTAGTCCACGGACAGCCCGCCGACTCCCGCGGCTCGCAGCGCTGTCTGTAGGGGTACGTAGCTTGTTTCGAAGGCGTCGCCGAGCATTGAGGACCTGCTCAAGAGCTGAGGGAGGGGCGGCGAGGGGCGATGACGGCCCCGCTGGGGAGAAGGCCGCCTGTGTCCTCGAAGTGCAGAACTTCGTTACAGAGCAGGCTCCAGCCCTGTTCTGGGACATGGGCGAGGAGGTGAGCTGCGTCCCGGTCGGGTGCGGTCGCGCTCGGACACGGCGGTGTGTGCTGGCACATGGGGTCTCCGGTGGTGAACGGGCAGGTGAGCGGTCAGGCGGCCGGTGCCGGCTCGCTCGGGGTGTTAGTTGGCCGGGCGGGCTCGCTGGAGGCGGACAGGAAGCTCGTGGAAGTCGTTGCCTATGAAGCTGGGCCGGCGTTCCAACTCGCCGGGGTCGGAGGCGAGTTCGAGGCCCGGGAAGCGTGCGAAGAGCTGTTGCAGGGCGATCCGTGCTTCAAGGCGCGCGAGAGGAGCGCCGAGGCAGTAGTGAATGCCGTGGCCGAACGCCAGGTTGTCGGTGTTCGCGCGGTCGATGTCGAAGTGGTCGGGGTCGCGGTGGACGCTGGGGTCACGGCCGTGAGCCCCGTAGCTGATGAGGATGAGGTCCCCTCTGCGGATGACGGTGCCGTCGCCGAGATCGATGTCCTCGGTGGCGTAGCGCAGCGGGAGGTGCATGATCGGCGGGTGGAGGCGGAGTGCTTCGTCGATCACGTCATCCCACCGGCCGTGCCGCTGAACGGTGTTGAGCTGGTCGAGGTGAGTCAGCAGGCTGGCCACCGAGTGGTTGATGAGGGACACGGCGGTTTCGGATCCGGCGCCGATCATCAAGATCAGTGTGCTGACGAGTTCGTCTTCGCTGAGCTGGTCGCCGTCCTCTGCTTGGGCGGACAGCAGCACACTGGTCAGGTCCTCGCCGAGTTCAGCCCGTTTGGTGTCGATGAGAGTTGTCATCGCTGCGTACATGCCGTCGGCGGTCTGTGCCTGCTGCTCGGGAGTGGCGCTGGTGTCCAGGACGGCGTCGATCACCTTCAGCATCGCGGGGCGTTGCTCGTCCGGTACGCCGACCAAGTCGCAGATCACGCGGGTGGGGATCGGGTAGGAGAACGCGGACCGCAGGTCCACCACGCGGTTGGTGTCGTGGTCGAGAGCGTTGAGGAGGTCGGCGACGATGGTCTCGATCCGGGGGCGCAGGGCGTTGATCCGGTCGCGGCTGAAGGCCCGTCCGATGAAGCTGCGGAGGCGGGTGTGGTCGGCGCCGTCGCTCGTGAGCATGGAGGTGACGTCGACCCAGGCGGCCAGCCATGGGTAGCGGCCGGGCTGGTAGCCGGGCCAGCTGCGGCGGGCGTCCTTGGAGACGCGGCGGTCGGTGAGGAGGCGGCGGGCCACGTCGCCACGGGTGACGGACCACCCGACCAGGCCCATCGGCATCTCCACGCGGACGGCGGGGCCGGCGGCGCGGAGCTGGTCGGCCTGGGTATAGAGACGACGGCCGGTGGTGTCGAGAAGTATCGGGGTGTTCACGCGGTGCCTCCAGCGGGTGAAGAGCGGTAGGTGTAGCGGGCGCTGTCAGATCTGTCGAAGCGCACGGGCAGCCGTTCCGGGCACTGGTGGAACGGGCCGTGCCGGTTGGGAATGTCGTGTTCGATGAGGTCGACGTTCCAGAGCCGGTCGAGCACCACCTCGATGGCGGTCTGGGCGATCACCGAGGCGTGGCTGCGAGCCGGGCACTGGTGCGGGCCGGCCGACCAGGCCAGGTGCGCGCGGCACTCGGTGCCCAGCCCTGCAGAGAGGGAGGGGTCGGTGCCGGTCGCTGCGTGGCTGACCATCACCGGCACATCGGCAGGGACCGGGACACCGTGCAGCAGCGTGGGGTGCCGGGCGTAGTGGGTGGCGAAGGTGCCCAGCGGAGACCGCCTCCACAGGACCTGTTCCATGGCGCGTCGTACGGTGATGCCGCCGCCGGTCAGGCGGGAGGTGTATTCGTCGTCGGTCAGGAGCAGCCGCAGCGTGGAGGCGATCCACGCAGTTGTGGGGATCGTTCCGGCTCCGACCAGGCAATACAGCTGGTACAGCACCTCGTCGTCGGTGAGGTTCTGCGGGTGGGACAGCATCCAGGAGGTGACGTCCCGCCCCGGCTGAGCTCTGCGGGCCTGGATCAGCTCGGCGAGGATACCGGCGAAGTCCGCGGCGGCCTGCCCGGCTTCGGGCCCGGCGTTGATGATGCCCTGGCAGGCGCGGACCATCCGCCCGGTCAACGCGGGTGTGCAGCCGAGAAGTTCGGCGAACACCAAGACCGGGAGGCTGTCGCAGTAGGCGGCCATCAGGTCGGCCTCGCCGGCGGGCGCGACGGCTTGGATCAGGCTCAGCGCCCGGGACCGCGTGACTTCCGCGAGGTGGTGCGGGTCGATCCGGGCAAGGCAGTCCTCCATCGCCGTTCGCAGCCGCGCGTGGTCGGCACCGTCCGCGTAGAGCAGGCTGGGCAGCCAGCCCATGATTCCCAACACCGGGCTGTCCGGCGGAACATGCCCTTCGGCGAGCGCGCGCCAGCGGCGGGCGTCCTTGCTGTAGGTCTCGGTGTCGGTGAGCACGTCGAGGGCGGCGCGGTGGCCGGTGACGACGAGCGCGTGGACGCCGGGGGCGATCTCCGCCCAGGCTGCCGGGCCGGCGGCGCGCAGCGCGTCGTACGCGTCCTGGGGGCGGTGGGCGAAGCTCGCCCCGTGCAGGGCAGGGCAACGGGGCGCGGCAGGCGAGGTGTTCACGGGGCGGTCTCCAGGTGGGGGCGGCCGAGCATGTTGCTGATCAACGCGATCAGTGCCCGTTTCGCGGAGTCGCGCACGCGCGCGTCGATCCGCACCAGGGGAGTGGAGTTCTCCATGGTCAGGCTGTCGCGGATCTCGGTGTCGGCGTAAGTGGGCGCGTCGGGGAAGGTGTTGACGGCGATGGCGTAGGGCAGGCCCGCTCGCTCCACCAGGTCGATCGAGGTGAACGACTGGTCCAGGCGCCGAGTGTCGACTAGGACGAGAGCGCCCAAGGCTCCGTCCATGAGCTGAGTGACCATCGGCAGGAACCGGTCTTGGCCGGGGGCGCCGAACAGATACAGCACGAGATCGGTGGTCAGCGTGAGGCGGCCGAAGTCCATCGTCACCGTGGTGGTGGTCTTGTCCCGCACACCGGACAGGTCGTCGATCGCCTCGCCGGCCTGGGTCATCGCCTCTTCGGTGTGCATCGAGCGGATCTCCGAGACCGCGCGGACGTACGTCGTCTTCCCGACTCCGAAGCTGCCCAGCACGACGATCTTGACCGACTGGGACACCCGATCCGGTACGTAGTCGCGGTCAGAGAGCGTGGAGCCCATCCAAGATCCTTTCCAGCAGAGCCGTGTCGTGCACCGACGCGGCGGGTACGGGGGCGCGGGCGATCAGGTGGCCGCTGTCGACCAAGTGCGCGACGATCACGGTCGTGACGGTCCGGGGAAGGTGGAGGTGGTAGCTCACTTCAGCGAGGGAGAGCCGGCCCGGCCGGCACAGCTCCATCACCCGATACGGCTCCGGCTCCAGGCCCCGCAACTCCTTCTCCTCATCCACCATCAGGAGCGTCGCGTCATCCAGCGTCCGCCGGGTGGGGCGGGCTACACCCCCTGTCGGGGTGTAGGACCGCACCATCCCGGTGCGCTGGCGGCCCCGGCTCATGACCGGCCGCTCTCCCGCTCCTTCACACGCAGCGCGTGCCGAAGCCCTCGAATGGTCTTCAACGTGGCTTCGGTGGCGATCGCCACCTGGGGACTGGTAGTCGGCGCTCCGACCGCCACCGCTATGCCGGTGCGCTCGCCCGCGGCGACCACCAAGATCGTGTGGTCACCGTGGTCACGGACGTCGTACCGCCACGGCAGCTCCCCCTCGGGCAGGCCGCAGAACTCGGCGAGGTTGTGCGCGGTGGCCTGGAGCCCGGCGAAGACCGCCGCCATACGCTCGGCTGTCTCACGGGACAGGCCCTCGGAGTACGCCCGGACCAACCCGTCGCTGGAGTACAGCAGAGCGGCGAGCACCGCCTCGTCCTCGCACAACGCGTTCAGCGCGAAGGTGGGGTCGGCCGTGTCAGCGCTGTGCTCACCGTGTTCAACGTTCATGGGAATCTCCTTCGTCTGCGGGGAAGTTGGTGTGGATCGCGTGGCCCAGGCCCTGGAGGCCGGCCACGATCGCGTGCGCGTCCAACGCATCGGTGACCGGCTTCGGCGCGGCCTGCGGTGCGGAAGTCGGTTGCTGCCGCCTGCGCTTGGGCAGCCCCTGCGCCGTAGTCATCGGCGCCGACACCGGACCCGAAGGCCCATCGGCGTGTTCCCTCGGGGCCGCTCCGGGGAGGGGCCGGCGCTCTGGCAGCGGATCCGGCGGGGCGGGAGCCGAACGGAGCATCCGGGCCGGCACCATCACCGCGGCCCGCACCCCACCCCCGGACGACGGCGCACTCACATCCACGCCGAAGCCGTACTCGTGCACGAGCCGCCCGATCACCGAGAATCCCAGACGCTCGGTGAGGTTCGTCGTGTCGATGACCGTGGACTGCGACAGAAGCTGCTCGGCCTCGACCCGCTGCTGGGCAGTCAGCCCGATGCCGTAGTCCTCTACGACGATCCGCAGCCCGGTCTGCACCTCCTGCACCGTGACGTCGATGTGCTCAGCCGACCACGCGATCGAGTTCGCCAGCAGCTCGGCCAGCGCGACCGTCAGCGCCTCCGCCACCCGACCCTCCACGAACACCTCACCCGTGGACGGCAGATAGGTGTACCGCACCCGCTGGAAGCCGTCGATACGACCCTGCGCGCTCTCGATCACCATCCGCACCGGACAGTCGGCCCGCTGCACCCCTGGCCACGACCCGGCCAGAATCCGCAGCCGCTGCTGCACGTGCAAAGCCCGCGTGACCAGGTGATCGAAGTCCATCAGCCACTGCCGAAGCTCAGAATCCGGAGCGTCATGCGCCGTAAAGATCGATACCTGACACCGCGCCAGATACATCTGCGCATCCTCGGCAGTGGCCCGCACCCCAGCGCGCGACGCCCGCCCAATCGACCCCCGAACGACACTGACCGCTTCACGCAGCTGCGCCTCGACCTCGTCGTAACTCTGTTGAACCGCAGTACCGCGCACCTGCGGGTGCCGCAACCCCGGCACCTCCGCACCCGGATACCCCCGCGCCACGACATCAACAAGGGCTGGCAGCCGCACCTGCGCGAAGTGACGCGCCTCCTCCTGCACCGCCCCGTAGAGGAACTGCAACTCCTCGTGTGACCGACCCAACTCCCCGTAGGACCGCATCAGCCCCTCGTGTGACTGCCTCAACTCCTCGTGCCCATGGCGGCTTCGCTCGGCCTCGCCGCGGTACTCGTCAACTGCTGTTTGCGCAGCGGCGACCCGACGCTCAGAAGCCCACCGCCTCTGCACGACTAACGCCGCCCACGGCGCGGATACCAACCCTGCGGACAGTGCAGCTGAAGTCCAATCGAGCATGCGTTCTTCCTAAAATTGAGGACCCACGGTGGGGTAGCTCCCGCCGTTCCTGCTGAACGCTTACATACAGCGGCAGCAGGCGAGTGGGAGTGTTGGCTGGGCACGAGGAAACACAGGGCCCTGGGTGGCTTCTGATGCCGAGAAGTTCGGCCCCCTGCTCCCTGCCAGAGGTGTCACCTCTGGGCTCCTGGGAGTTGGGGGCAGAAGGCTTGCTCGCCGGGCACGAGTGCCCCAACAGCTAGGGGAAGACAGCACCAAGTGGTCATGCCGTCAGGGCTTACGCCCCATCCGCCCCCGCGGTCCCTGGCGATCCACTCGACGAGGTAGAGCCCTCGGCCGTTCTCCGAGTCGCTTGCGGGAGGACGGAGACATGGACGTTTCTCGGTACCGTCGAAGACCCCTACTCGGATGTACCCATCACGTCGTACGAGTTCAACGACGATGCTCTGTCCACCGCTGTGCAGGATCGCGTTGGAGACCAGTTCGGAGAGTACGAGGGCGAGATCGTCCACAAGGTCAGAGGCGATCTGGCGCGCAGCAGCCCACTCAGTGGCAAGCCTCCGAACCTCACCGACGCGAGGTGCATCTACGGAACGCCGGCCGAGGGGGAATCCCAGCTGCAGCTGTTCCTGCTCTGCAGGAGGAACCCACGTCAGCGGCAGTGTGGAGGTCACCGCTCTCTACCGATCTCGAAGCGAGATTGAGTTCGGTGGCGTTCGATCCCGGTACGCCCCTGGTCGTGTGTCACGACGGTCATCCAGCCAAAGGGCGCGCAACGCCGCCTCATGCTTCACTCCGATGAGGGGCGGAGGCGAGGTGGGCACTCAGTTGGTCGCGGAGCGCAAGGGCTTCATCCGCTGTCAGAACGAGCGGGAGCGGTCCCTCTGCCGCAGCCCCCGGCTGCAGAACCAGAGGGACTGTGAACCGTCCAGCCTCCGTGCGTCCGACGACGGCCGGCTTCACGAGTCGGAGGTGGTGCTTGCGTGACGACAGCGAGAGCGGTTGACGTTCAGGACCCGAGTGACGTGTGGTCATAGCTCATGAACGTAGGGCTACTTGAGGTACCTAGCCCTGAGGAAAAATCAGGGCTGAGTAACGCTCAGGGATTGACCGGTGACTAGGCGGCAAGCCCGATGTGCCTCGCGACCGCTCGAAGGTCGTCCCTCCACAGCGGCTTCTCTCGCTTCAGGAGTTCTGCCACGGCCTCCCTGACCAGCGGGGAGAACATGATCTCTTCGGGCGATTGCTTCATCAGCTTCCCCAGGATGTGTACGGTCGCGTAGTCGTCGCGCTGGATCCGGTTGAGGTTCATCACCTCGATCAGGTACCGCGTACGCCGCTCCAAGGGCAGTTCTGGATTGACCTGAATCGTGTCTGCTACGCGGAGGGCTTCGCTCGGGTCCCCCTCCTCCGCCATGAGATGTACCTCGTGCATCGCCACGTTTGTGGGTCCGAAGCAGGTATGCCAAGCGTTAAGGTCTGATCCGACCTGCACCGCAGCTTCCTGCGCACCTCGATAGAGATCCCAGCCCATGGGCGCCTTGTTGGCGCGGACCGCAGCTACCGCTCCCTGCAGATGCAGCGCGCCGAAGGCCGACCAGTGCTCGGCGGAAGCAGCCTCGTCCGGCCTGCACTGATGGATGGTCTGACGGACCAGCTCGTAGCTGTCTGCGACGTCGCCCGATGAGGTCAGCACACACGAAAGGCTCCAAGCGGCAGCTGCCAGCAGGGCCGGATCTTCCGCGTTGTCCGCCAGAGCCAGCCCGCGGTCGGCGGCAATCCGCGCGAGCGTCGGTTCGCCAACTCGGCGGAGCCAAATTTGGTGCAAGCTGTACAGGCTGATGAGTTGCCGCAGTACCGCGGGCTCGTCCGCGGGGTTGGAGTCCCGCAGAGCAGCATGGCCTTGGCGAAGCAGGGTGGGCAACCGCTCACCCACATCTCGATATCGAGCGTGCGCCTGCGTCTCGTAGATCGTCCAGGCGTCAGCAACGCCGAGCCCGAAGTCCTCCGCGCTGACGCCCTCAACCTGTACGGGCAGGATCGAAGTTGGCAGTGACAGCGCCTGGCGGATAGCCGGCACGTGCTCGTGCTCGGACTCTCCGATCGTCACGCCAGAAACGTACCCACTGGTCAAGTCCTCCATGCTGCACTTCAAAGCGCGGCACAGCGCGATCAGTACGGGAAGCCGATCGACTGGCATGCGGCCGTGTTCGATCTTGTAAACCCAGTTCTCCGTCCTCCCAACGAAGTCGCCGAGGGTCTTCTGCGACATGCCTCGGCGCTCCCGGAGCCACTTGACTCGCTGACCGACGCTGAACAGCTCACCGTGCGCCATGGGTTGACCCTTCGCGATCGTGGACGGGGCACTCCACTGAGAGCGTAGGCGCAGTTCGGTACTTTGTGGGGGGATACTGGACGCGTATCGCCGGAGGACCGCTGGGCCCTCTCCTCCAGCACGGCGCTTGCGGCGCTCGTGGGCACCTTCAGATATGCAAGGAGGCTGCATTGCCTGCCGCCCCGTACAACGGTTTGATCCTCGACTTCGGTGGTGTCCTCACGACACGCATGCGCACGAACGGCGAGGCGTTCGAGAGGTCTGAGGGCCTGCCGCCAGGTGCGTACTTCCACGCCCTCGACGAGCATCCGGAAGGCGTGGAAGTCTATGCCGCCCTTGAGGTGGGAGAAGCGACTCAGGACGACTGGAACGTGACTATCGGTCGGCTGCTGGGCATAGACCCCACGAACCTGATGGGCAGAGCACTTGCCGCCCTGCGCCCGGAGGGCCTGATCGTCGATGCAGCCCAGCGTGCCCGGGAAGCTGGCGTCAAGGTCGCCCTCCTCAGTAACAGCTTCGGTCTGCGGCCCTACAACCCGTATGAAGCGCTCGGAATGGGTGAGGATCGGTTCGACGCCTACATCCTCTCTGAGCGCGAGGGGGTTCGAAAGCCAGCACCGCTGATCTATCAACGCGCGCTGGAGAAGCTCGACTTGCGCGCTGAAGAGTGCGTGTTCGTCGATGATCACGTGAAGAACTTGCCGCCCGCCGAAGCGTTGGGAATCCGCACGATCCACCACACGACCGATCCTGCGGCGACCGCTGCGGCACTTGAGTCACTGCTCGCCAACCGAACGACCACTTGAGCGGTTGCCGCTGCGCAACCACACGGCTGCAATGTTGGTGGCGGGCTGGTCGGGTGCCTCGCCTGGCCTGGGGCTTCGTAACGACGGCTTCCAAAGTGTCCAGCGAGCTGTCACACGTGCGTCAGCCTGTGCCGTTGCGACGTCAAGTGGATAGCGCTCAGCGGCTGCTGCCGTCAACGGCTCGGTCGACAGAACCGCGTGGCGACTCTTGCACATCCCCGGCTGGGGGACGGTGTCGTAGTCATGCAGACGCGATTACGGTGTCAAAGCGATCCTGAGGTGTGCCTGGGCAGTTTCGTCTAGACGGTCGAGGAGCGCGGTCGCGCGGGCGCGCACCAACCCGCTGCGATGCTCGACGGGAAGGCGATCCCATGCCTCTGCTGCCATGTTGGCCGCCTCGCGGTGGTCGCCGTCGATTTGTAGGCAGGTGGCGGTGTCCAGGGCTAGGAGCGCACGAGTCATCACTGACGGGGAGCGGGTGAGTGCGATGGCGGCATCCTGGTTGTGGTAGGCGGCTTTCGTGTCGCCGAGGAGGGTGTACGCCTGGGAAAGGTGGACATGGTGCTTCTGGCCGGGGTACCCAAACCAGGTATCGGCGGTCTCGTCGCCGTCGATCTTCTGGAGCAGGGATTCAGTGCTGGCGATGGCTTTGCGTGCGCCATCGACGTCGTTGAGGGCTGCGAGGGCGCGGGCGTGCACCGCGCTAGCCAGAGCGGCGGCTCCGGTCGGAGTGCGGCCTGCGGCCCGGCGGGCAGCGTGCGCATACTCAGCGGCCTGGCGAGGTGCGCCGTAGTTGAGAGGCACCATGGCGCGACGGGCCAAGACCCAGGAAAGGGTGCGGCGGTCGGCGGCTTCGCGCGCGACTTTCTCGGCGATGGTGAACCAGCGGTGCGAGTCAGCTCGGTCACCGCGATCGTGCTGGATGATCGCAACGAGCCCAGTGATGCCGGCAGCGGCACGGACTAAGTCCCCCCGTTCCCCTGCGCGCCTCGTGCGGCGCAACGCAGCGGACAGCTCTTGGAGGTCCTGCTCCATCACGCCGAGCACGGCGTCGGGAGTGCGGCCGGCGTAGCCGCCGCGGTGCCGCTCGAAGACGCCCTCGAAGTAGGCGATGTCGGCTTCACCCGTGGGGGTCAGTGCACTGTCGATGTGCTCGCGGGCCTGGGCAATGCCGGGCAAAGCCACGATGCCTGCGGTGGCGGCGGCGCCGCCCAGGAACTTCCTGCGCTCCACATCCTCACTCTCCTTCTTCTGCTTGCGGTGCCAACGGGAAGCAGCAACGGCAGCTCTTACCTGTTCTTCCCCGAGTTCGTAGACCGAACTGATCGCCGGGTACCACACCGGGGACGGCAGCCTCATCTCAAGCTCCCACCGCTTCACGTTCTCCTCTGTGCAGTGGCGGCCAGCCGCAGCGAGGCGTTCGGCCTGCTCGATCCGCGATCGTCCGGCCTTCTCGCGGATCGTACGGAGCAATTGACCGACCCCGTCTGGTGTCACCATCAACGGCCCTTCCCTATGCAGTCAATGTCGGTGCACGCGTGGCACCCTTCCTGGCCCCAACCTGGCACTCCCGCGAGGAATTGGCACCCCTTTCTGGCACTCCCGGCCAGAACCGATCGGTCCTTGAATATGACCACCGCCCAGCGAGATCCGGGCGGGGCCAACCGGCGAACCTCATCAGTCAGTTGAAGGGAACGATCATGAACGAGAACACGACCGAGCAGACCTACTCCACCCCCGCGGTCAGCGAACTCGGCACCGTCGTGGAGGTGACGCTCGGTTCCGCGGGCAACGACGAGGCGGATGACACCCAGTACTGGAGCTGATCCGGCAGCCCGCCGCGGGCCTGCTGACCTGATGGGGCGCCCAGGACGAACGGCCAGCGGCCGGACGTGCTGGGCGCCCTGTTCGCCGAACACGATCAGAAAGGAGGACGGTGATGCGGTTCATCGTGGGAATCACGGCAGCGGCCGAGATGGGTTGGCGGCCGAGAGGGGCGGACGCGGTAACCGGTGTGAGCGGCCTTGACGTCTGGGCGAACCAGTTCGGGGCGAGTGAGATCCGACAAGGCAACGTCGGGGATGGCTCGGTTGTAGTGGCAGGTAGCTGCCCTGCCTCTGTGACGGAGTTGGAACGGGCCGCGGCAGCGGCGGCGCGAGGCGACTGGGTGGCGGCGGCACGGTTGCCAGGGGTGGCTCTCGTGCTGGTGCGCAGCGGCCCGGCATGGCGGGTTATAGGGGATCGAGCGGGGACGGTCCAGGTGTTCTGGATGCGCTTCGCCGGCCGGGTGGTGTGGGGAACAGCGGCGGCCCCACTGGCTGCGCTCGGCGGCCACGAGGTGGACCCGGCCGTGCTGCTCGGGCAGATGATGCTGCAGGGAGTGGATGTACTCGACGGTGGGTCGCACTTCCACGGCGTGCATCGCGTGCGGCCCGGCCATGCCCTGGTCCTAGAAGAGGGACAGCCGGTGCGCACGGAACCGATCCCGCTGCCTGTGGGTCAGATGGCGTTCGAGAGGGCCGCGCCGCTCGTACGGGACGCCGTGACCGATGCAGTGCAGAGGCGGACGCTGACGGGCGATCTTATCTCGGCGGACCTGTCCGGCGGGATGGACAGCAGCACCGTTGCGTGCATCGCCGCCAAGCGCACGCGACTGCTCGCGGTGACCTACACCGATGCCCGGATGGAGGATGAGGACGATGCGCACTACGCCCGGCAGGTGGCGGCCCAACTGCCCGGAGTTCGCCACCAGGTGCTGGAAGGCGGCACGGGTACGGTGCTGCACTTCGGTGGGCTGGACGACCCGAGCCTTCTCCCGCTGACCGACACCCCCACCTACAGCCTCGGCCTCCTGGAGATCAAGCGGCTGCAGCTGGCTTTGCCTGTGCAGAGCGGTTCGCGTCTGCACCTGACCGGACGGGGCGGGGATGACGTCCTGGACGCCGTCGGGTCGATGCCCCTGGACCAGTTCCGAGCCGGGCACCGGGTGGCAGCCTGGCGGCGCATCACTGTACTTGCCCGGGCCAGGCGCGCTGCGCGCACCGAGCTGCTGGCTCAAGCCGCCCGTACGGTTGCAACCCCCTACCCGCACGCGCTGGAGAAACTTGCCGACCAGGTGACGGCAGGCCAAACGGACGGCCTATCAGGAGCAGCACGCATCCTGACGTGGTGCGGCACCGGCAGCGCCCTGCCGTGGCTGACACAATTGGGGCGCTCGCTGGTGGCCGGATTGGTCGGGTCACGAGCCGCCAGCGCGGACCGGCGCGAGACACCGGGGCGGCTGCACGAGCGGCTGGCGTTGGAACTAATGGGTGACGGGCACTCGACCTTCGACCAGGTGTCGCGCACCTTGTGGGATCTGCCCGTGCACGCCCCGCTCTTGGACAACCGTGTCGTCGACCTGTGCCACGCGATACCCGGGTGGCAGCGGTCGCAGCCGGGCATGTTCAAACCGCTCGCCCAGGCGGCGTTCACCGGCCTCGTGCCGGACGTGCTGTTGGAGCGGCGCACGAAGACGCCGTTTACCGCAAGCCTGTACGACGGGCTGCGAGCACACGCCCCAGCAGTCCGCCGAATCCTGGCCGGGTCTGTCCTCGTACAAGCTGGCCTCCTGGACGGTCACCGGGTAATGGGCGCGCTCGACGCTGGCGTTCGCGGGGAAACTGTCCCGCTCGCAGCACTGCACGGTCTGGTGGCAGCCGAGCTCTGGCTGGCACTGCTGGCGCTCGACCGCTCAGCGTGGTGGGAGCAGACACACGAAACCCGAGTGGCAGCGTGACTGCCGCACGGATCTGTGCCACCGACACCAAGGACGGAGTGGCCGTGATCGACCTGCGGACCACTCGCGGAAAGTGGAGATTCCTCGACCCAGTGGGGGCCGACCTATGGCGGAAAGTCGTTTCCGGAACACCACGAGAACACGCGGTGGAGGAGCTGGTTGCCTATTGGGCACAGCGCGGTGCCGATCCGGAGCAAGTGCGCGCCGACATGAACGCTCTGGGCTACCGGCTGGACGCCGAGGGCCTGTTCACCGCCGCACTCCACCCGCCAGCGAGGAAGACCACCCAGGTCCGGTACGTCGATTCCGAGCCCCGCCCGAGCGCGAGGGTGCGCGCGGCCGGGCACGTCGGGCTGGCGACGGCGCTAGTGCTGTTGCGCTGTCTGCCGGTCCGGCTGGTCGTACACGCCGCCCGGCTCGCGGCTCGCCTGCCGGGCCGGACCGCCTCGCCCGAGGAGGCCGACGCGGTGTGCGTAGCAGTACGAGGGGCGGTTGGGTGGTGGCCCGGCAGGGCGGCGTGCCTGGAAGAGTCGCTTGCCGCCTACCTGGCCGCTGCCCTTACTGGCCGCCGAGTGACGTGGGTGTTGGGTGCCCGGTTCGTACCGCAGGGCGCGCACGCCTGGATCGCCACCGCCGACGCCGTGCACGGGCAGGAACCCGCCGACCGGGTGTGGCCGTACCGGGCTGCCCTCTCGGTGGAATCGTCGAACTAGAATTCGCCACCCCTCGCCACCACAACCACTCGTATGGGTGACGCGTTGCGCCCGGTATGAAGACGCACGACGATCAGCCCATGCACCGCGCGCTATGGCCGTGGCGGCGGCGCCCCCGCCCCGCCGCCACGGATGATGCTCTCCCGCAGTACGCGGTGAGCGCCGAACGCCATGACAACGCCCTAAGCGACTCCTTCTTCACCATGGCCCGGCGTCTGCCCGCCCTGTCGGCCACGGCCCTGCGTCTGGCCTGGCAGGCCGACCGGCCCGCACTGATACTCACCGCACTGCTCCAAGTTGGCACCGGCATCGTCACTGCGATCGGCTTGTACGCCACGAAGAGCGCGTTGAGCCCGCTGTTCGCCTCCGGGCCAGCCGCCGAGCGGCTGCACGATGCACTCCCTGCGATCATCGTCATCATGGTGGCCTCCGCCGTCCGCTCCCTGATCGGCGCCGCCACTCTGGCCACCACCGCCCGGATCGGGCCACGCGTCGACGCTATCGCTGAACTCCGCTATCTGCACGCTGCGACGAGCGTCCCGCTCGCCTCGTACGACGACCCGGCCTGGTGCGACCGCAGCGAGGCCGCGAACCGGGCGTCGAAAGACGCCCACCTGATGGTCGAGGCGCTCACCGTCGTCAGCACCGCCCTGATCGGTCTGCTTGCTTCGGCTGGTATCCTCGCCGCTCTCCACCCCCTTCTTGTTCCCCTGCTTCTCCTAGCCGTGGTGCCTCGCGCGGCGGCGGCCGTACAGGCTGCCCGCTCGGCACACCGCGCGGAGCGCCACACTCTGGCCGACCGTCGCCTGCGTCACACCCTCATCTACAACACCTCAGGGCGGCCGACCGCTCTGGACGTGCGCGCCGCGACCATGCGGCCCTGGTTGCTGAGCCGATTCACCGAGGTCACCGAGCGGCTGACTAAGCACGCAGCTCGGGTGGGTCGGGAGACCGGCCGCTACCAGCTCCTGGGCGACGCGATGGCAGGCGCCGCCGCGATGCTGGTATACGCGGCGCTTGCCGCGCTGGTGGTCGCCGGCCGGGTGCCGCTGGCGGCAGCAGGTACAGCGGTGGTGGCGGTGCAGGCCAGCCGCATGATGCTCGCCGAGCTCGTGAGCGGGATGAACACCACTTACAAGACCGGCCTCTACCTTGGCGACTGGGTTGACTTCGTCGCAGACGGAGAACGACAGGCGCTGGCCAAGGAGTTCACCGGCACGATCCCGGCGGAGCCGGACGTGCTCCGTGCCAAGGGCGTCACCTTCCACTACCCCGGGCACACCTCGCCAGCGCTGGACCGAGTGAGCGTAACCGTCCGACGCGGCGAGACACTGGCGATCGTGGGGGCAAACGGCTCGGGCAAGTCGACCCTAGCCAAGCTGCTGGCCGGCCTGTACGAGCCGACTCAGGGAACTGTTGAGTGGGGCGGAGTGGACTTGGCGACCGTCGAACCGGCATCGGTATGGGCAAAATTGGCGATGCTGCCGCAGGACATCGCCCGCTGGCCCGTGTCCGCTCGGGAGAACATCACTCTAGGACAGGGAGACCGCGACGACCAGGCTGTGCTGGAAGCCGCAAGGCTCGCTGGCGCAGAGATGGTGATCGAGCAGCTTGCCGACGGGCTGGACACCAACCTCGCGCCGTCGCAGTGGGGCGGCCGGGACCTGTCAGGTGGACAGTGGCAGCGTCTGGCTGGCGCACGGGCTTTCTTCCGGAAGGATGCGCCCGTGCTGATCTGCGACGAGCCGACTTCCGCGCTTGACCCACGAGCCGAGGAAGCGATGTACGAACGCATTCGGGCACTCGGCGCGGGACGCACGGTCATCCTCATTACCCACCGTCTGGGCTCAACCCGAGGCGCTGACCGCGTCGTGGTGCTCGACCGCGGACGGCTCATCGAGGAGGGCACCCACGAATCCCTGCTTGACTTGGACGGTGAGTACGCGGCCATGTGGCGCACGCAGGCCCAGACTTACGGGGAGAAGTTGCAGCCTCAGCAGTAGCGGCGAACACACCTGGGCAGGACCCTCCTGCCCAGGTGCCGCTCAACCGCGCACTGTTCGCCGTCGACGTCGAGGGCAACGGCGTCAGCCCGCCCGACCTGGTTGGGGTGGCCGCACCTGGTGTGCGCGACGGTCGACCAGACAAGAGCACCGCAAGAGCATGGTTGACACGGCCTAAGCGCCCCGTCACGCCCTTCGCCGCTCATGTGCACGGACTCACCACCAAGGACCTCGAAGACAAGCCGGGCTGGGACGAGACCAAGGGTGCGGTCCATGAACTACTCAGTGCAGCGTGGATCGCAGCCCACAACGCTCACTACCGCGTCCTGTCGGCGCGCCTGCCGCAGAGGAAACCGGCCGGGGTCATCGACATGCTCTGACTGGCCAAGGCCACCTACCCCGAACTAACGAAGTACAGCCTCGACGCCCTGCTGAAGCACACGACGCCGGGCCTGGGCGAAGCCCCCGCTCAGCGGCGCCACCGCGCGACCTCGTACGAGAGCTGGGGTCAACTCGTGGCTGCCGCCCTCCCACCCGGCCTCCCCGGCGCCCCCGAACCAGAACAACAGCCCTGCCTTTGGTGAAGGGTGTTCATTCCGCCTGCGAGCATCTACTGATGCGTCACGACTCCAGTTCGAGTTGTCCGCGGACCAGTGCCTACGGTGCACGGGACGAACAGCGATCTCGGACAGACTGGGGGCAAGGGTGAGCACCAGCCCGGCAAGACCGGTGAGCGCTACGGAGCTGCGTCAGTGCCGCCCCTCCTCGTTCGTTCTCGGCGACCTTGCATGGTCACCCGGGGTCTCGGGCTCAGGGGCCACGCCCTTGCGGGGTGCAGGAACTTCGTTTGCGGGGCCGACTTTGTACTGGGCGGCCTGTGCCTGGTACATCCCGTGATACAGGCCGCCGGCGGTCATGAGCTGGTCGTGGGTGCCGTTTTCGGCGACGTGTCCGTGGTCCATGACGTAGATGTGATCGGCGGATGCGGTAGCGGCGAGTCTGTGGGTGATCAGCACGACCGCGGTGCCGTCGCCGGCCAGGGTCCGCAGCTGCTCGAATGCTTCGATTTCGGCGTGGGGGTCGAGGGCGCTGGTGGGTTCGTCAACCAGCAGGAACGGGGCGTTGCGGTATCGGCTGCGTGCGTTGCCGAGTTTCTGCCACTGTCCGCCGGAGAGCTGCACGCCGCGTTCGTAGCCCTTGACGACCATCGAGTTCCATCCGTGTTCCAGGTCCTCGACAAGGGACCTCGCGTCGGCTGACTGTGCGGCGTCTTCGACCTTCTCCATGTTCCGCGGGCGGTCGCCGGCGCCGACGGCGACGTTGGCTGCGGCCGTCATCTGCCAGTGCGGGAAGTCCTGTGCCAACAGGCCGACGGAGTCAAAGACTTGCGAGCGGTCGGCTTCACGTACTTCCACCCGTTCACCGTCGGGGCCCACCCACCACACGGCGCCGCTGCCGGGCAGCAGGAGCCCAGCCAGGATCTTGGCGAGTGTGGTCTTGCCGGAGCCGTTCGCTCCCACGAGCGCGGTGACCTCGCCTCGGCGGATGGTGACGTTGACACCGTTCAACGAGGGTGTTGTCGCGCCGGGGTAGGTGAAGGTGGCGTTCTCGACCTGGATGGCGTGGGTTGGGGTCGGGAGCGGTGTCCCTGTCGTGGGGATGGCGTGTTTCGCTGCGAGTTCGATGGCCCTCTCGGTGTCGGACAGCATCAACATCTCCTCGTACATGCGGTTGACCTGCTGCACCAGGGAAGTGAGCCGAGCAGTGGAGGTGCGAATCGCGACGACGGCAGTACCGCCGACAGCCA
Source organism: Streptomyces tardus (assembly GCF_018101125.2). GTDB lineage: Bacteria > Actinomycetota > Actinomycetes > Streptomycetales > Streptomycetaceae > Streptomyces > Streptomyces tardus. The sequence continues at coordinate 3,589,153 of NZ_JAELVF020000001.1, forward strand.
GCGGGAGTCCGCCGCTGGTCAGCAGCGCCCACAGGACCCCGTAGCAGCCCACAGAAGCCAGGCCGGAGAACGCGCCGGCGACGAGGTCGGTGTGCGCCTGTGCGCGGGCCAGTCGACGCTGTTCGGTCTCCATCAGCTCCGACATCTCGGCGTACCCCCGCAGCAGGAGGGCGGACGCCTTGTGGACGCGGAGTTCTCCGGCCGCGTGCGGCATCGTCAGGTACTGCACAAGCGTGGCCACCGCGCGCCGGTGGTCGATCCAGTGCAGTCGCGAGATGTACTCGCGGCGAGCGGAGCGTACGGCACCCCAACCCTTTGGCAGCGCGATGACCAGCAACATCGGTAGCAGCGCAGGGTGTAGCGAGGCGAGTACGACAGCGGCCGCAATCATGCTGATCAACACGTTCGCGACGCCGACGGACAGGCCGAGCATGCGCCGGGCGGAAGCCGTCCCGAACTTGCCTGCCTCCAGGTGGCGTTGCACTTCCGGCTGTTCGGTCGCCTCCATCTCGACCTGTGTGACGGCTCGGTAGTACCGCGCAGAGACAGCCCGTTCGACTCGAGGCTCCAACCGCCCCGTCATGGCGGTCGACCACGCCGACAGCACGGCTGCTCCGATGGAGACGACCGCGAGCACCAGCAGCGCGGGCAACGACTGCCGCAGCTTGTCGGCAGTCGGGCCGTCTGCGAACAGGCTGGTCAAAACGCTGTTGACCGCGGCCAGCCCCACCCCGGTGGTCAAGCCGAGCCCGACCTGTGACACCACCAGACCGGTCAACGCCCGCGGGTCCGCGCTCCACCCGGCCCGTAGTACCAGGCCCACCATGCGTGGCAGAGCAGCAGCCATCTGCCCGAAACGCATGCGCGTGAGGGCGCCTTCGTGCTCGATGTATGACTGTCGCCACCGCAGTCGGCCTCCGAACAGCTCCCGTTCGACCGCCGAGACCTCCGCCTCCGTGGCTTCCTCGCGCCTCTTCACACGGACTCCGTCCCCACGGGGCCACCGTGCAGCGCGGAGGCGCTTCGAGCGGGACCAGGATGACTACTGCCGAGATCCACTTCGTGCCGCGTCCGGCGGCGGGCGGCGTCATCTCGATGTCGCAGAGACGGCGCCAGCAACCTGCGGAGGCTGTGGTGTTCGACTGGTTCGGGAGTGAGCGCTGACTGTGGGCGGCGAGTCACGATGTCCTCCGTACGGATGGAAAAGTGGTACAGGTGCTCTAGAAACGGCACCCACGGGTGCGTGGTAACGGGTATCTCGCGAATCTGTGTGCGAGGGGGCGGGGTTGGCCCGTGTTCAGCGGGGTGCGAGCAGTGCAGTTCATTCGAACGAGTTCGGAGCCACTCGGACGGGCGATTGCGCAGGTGCGAATGTGAGGGCAACCGGCGGCGGCAGGCGTAGGCGTACGGCGAGGCGGGCTCGATCTGAGATGGGGTCGCCGAAGACGGCGAGTTCCCAGTCCAGCAGGAGCCGCAGACCGCCCGCGGTGCGGAGGAGGTGCCCGGGTTGGAGGTCGTGGTGGAGCAGCCGTGGCTCGATGTCGAGTTTCACTCGGTTGAGGTCTCGGCGAAGGGTCGCTGCGGCGGCAGCGAGATTGGGTGCTGTGGCCGTGTAGAGGTTCAGGCGGTCGTGGAGGTAGGCGCGCCACGTGGGGTGATGGGTGGCTCCGGCGAGCCGCCCGAAGTGGGTTCCGCCGCTCAACCGGTGAACGCCGTTAATCTGCCGGTGGCTTGGGCGCCGCGTGCTACGTTCACGAGACCTGATGTAGTGGCGCCCAAGGAGATCGATGTCGTATGCGCCGCCACTCTGGCCGGTCTCGGTCAAGGGAGTGGCCTTTGACTCGGCCTGCCGTGTGCTGCTGCTGAAGAACGAGCGAGCAGAGTGGGAACTGCCGGGCGGCCGGCTGGAAGTCGGCAACGCGGCCACCGGGCAGGTTGCCGACTGTAGCTGTGAAGTGGCGCTGGCGCGAGAGGTCGAGGAAGAGACCGGCTGGCAGGTCAAGGCCGAGGATCTGCTCGACACATGGGTGTACGAACCCCTGCCGGGCCGCCGCGTCCTGATCGTGACTTACGGATGCATCGTGCTGACGCCCGACCGCCGGCCCGCAGTCAGCCACGAACACAAAGAGGTCGGACTCTTCACCCTCGACGAGGTAGGAGACCTGACCATGCCCGAGGGCTACAAGAACTCCATCACCGCGTGGCATGCGCGATAGGACACTCTCTAGCAGTACCACCGCCGGCGGTGTGCGCAGTCAGGGCTTCCTGGCCACCGCCCCGTACATGGCGATGTCGCGGCCGTCGATGCCCTCCTGCTCGGGACCCGGCCGCCACAAGTGCACTTGGGTGACGCCCGGGTTCTGGATCTCCAGGCCCTCGAAGAACGAGGTGGCGGTGGCCAGATCGCGCAGCTCCATGGGCATGCCCTGCTGCTGGTACTCCTCCGCCACGCGCCCGACCTCCTCGGACGCGAAGTCCCCGGTGCCGATGGTCATCGCCACGTAGCTGCCGGACGGCAGCGGCTCCAGCAGCCGCCGTACCAGCCGCTTGTCCTCCGGGGGCATGACGAAGTGCAGGATGCCGATCACCATCAGTGCGACCGGCCGGTCCAGGTCGATGAGGTCCCGGAACTCCTGGCTGTCCAGGATCGCGTCGGGGTCGTGCATGTCGGCGTCCACGTACGCGGTGGCGCCCTCCGGTGAGCTCTGCAGCCGGATCTTCCAGTTCGTCCCCCGCCGTCGCCGCTCTTTTGCGGGCGCCGGCGGCGTGCTGGTGGGCCCGGTTGATCGTGGAGTCCACCGACACCGTCCATTCCACGGCTCCGACCGAGTCGTCGCGGACCTGGACCTGTTCGAGCAGACGGGCCCAGGTGCCATCCGTTTCCCAGCGGGCGAACCGTTCATAAGCGGTCTGCCACGGCTCGTAGCGTTCCGGCAGGTCACGCCACGGGGCACCGGTCCGCAACCGCCACAACACCCCGTTGATCACCTGCCGATGATCTCGCCCCTCCCGCCCACGACCGTCAACACCCGGCAACAGGGGCGCTATCCGCTCCCACGCCGCATCCGCCAACTCACCACGACCCACCACAAGATCAATTATCAGACAGGTCCTAGGCGATCATGGCGTTTGGCGCCAATGAACCTCGCAAAAACCTACCGCTGACGGCACGGGAATTCTGCCTCCGTTCGCATCAGCTGGAGCAGAAGGCCGAATCGCTCACGGCAGAAGGGCGAAGCGCCCTGAGGGCTGGATCCGCCGTGAAAGCCATGGCAATCTGCAACCTCGTCGCACACCCTGTAGATCTGCATCGGTCCGTATGGGGCCGTGTCCTTCGCTTGTCGGCCTTCGAGCAGTGTGATGGAGCACTGACACTGAGATCCGCAGGGCCGCCCGTGCAGTGGCTCGAAGGTGCAGCTGACTCGCAGGTCCCATTCCTGGTCGCAGCTGCTGCGTCCTGCCCAAAAACCTCTGGCTGATTCCCTAGCCTACGAACACGGGGCGGAACATAGCCCGCAATCGCCGGTGTGTGAAATCGAGGACAGTGTCAGACCGTCATGAGAGTTCGCATCTGGGTGCGTTGCTGGTAGCGCCCGGGCTGAACGCATTGGCCGCGACAATCAAGCGTAGGAGGGTGAACCGCGGTGGGCGGTGCTAGGGATAGCACCTAGGGGTGGGCTCGACGCTTCTGTAATGCGTTGAAGTAAGTTATCTCACTGTTCGTCGCACCGGGTGAACCTCCTGTAAGGGGTCTATTCGAATGCTTCTATTCGCGAGGTCGGTCTGGCGAATCCGTCGCAAAGGGGCGGGCTCGATGTATTTGCTCCGCGTAGGGGTGAGGGTGTGGCGCTAGTGGTTCGGTCTGCGACCAAGCTCACTGTTGACGAGGTGTGTGCCGAGCTGAGTGTGGCGAGAAGCACATTCTATGAATGGCGTCAGAAAGGTAAGGGGCCACGCTGTATTCGCCTACCTAATGGCTCCCTGAGGGTGCGGCGCAGTGATTTCGAAAATTGGTTGAGTGATTGCGAGGATCTCTCTTGACGAGTGAAGGTTCGCTGAATGTTCGTTTCTATTCCATTGAGACGAATAAGCGAGTCAAAGGGAAAAGTTACACTGTGCGCTGGAAAGTAGCTCACAGGAAGCATAGTAAGACCTACAAGAATTTCGTTGCGGCGGACGATGAACGTTCGAAGCTTCTGGAGGCGCATCGGAGGCGCGAGCTATTCGACATCGAAACGGGTTTCCCGGTCTCGTGGACCTCCAAGGCGGCCGAAATGACCTGGTTTCAATTCGCTGTCGAGTATGTCGACTGGAAATGGCCCCGTTCCTCCGGCAATACGCGCAAGAATATGGCCAAGGCTCTGACGACGGTGACCATTGCCTTGCTGCGTACGCCAATGCCAGCGCACTTCGACCCTGTCAAGGTTCGACGGGCGCTCCGGGAGTACGCCTTCAACGTCAACCGGCGCTGTGACCCCGGGAAACCCGTCCCGAGTGAAGTTCAGTCGATCCTTGACTGGTTCAAGCGCAACTCCCAGCCGATGAGCGCCTGGGAGAAGACCGAGAACGTGGACAAGGTCATCGCCGCGCTCGGTGCCCTCCTGGATGGCACTCCGGCAGCTGCCAGCTCGGTGACGCGCAACGATCGGATCATGAACCTCGTCATGGGGTACGCCATCAGGCGCAACTACTTGACGATCAATCCGCTCCCGAAGGGCAAGGGGGAGCGCAGTGCTCCAAGGGTGGCCCAGGCTATCGACAAGCGATGCCTTCTGAGCCGTGACTTGGTCGCGAGGATGCTGGACTGGATAGGTGAGCGTCCTCGGCGCGGACGCTTGTACCAAGCCTTCTTCGCCACGCTCTACTACGCCGGTCTTCGCCCTGAGGAGGCAGTCGGCCTCCGAGTCGGGGACGCGGCGCTGCCGAGCACTGGCTGGGGCGAGTTCCTCGTGCACGAGGCTCAGCCCGAGGTCGGCAGCCAGTGGACCGATACAGGTGAGGTACACGAAGGGCGAGGGCTCAAGGGGCGAGGGGAAGGCGACACGCGCACCGTCCCGATTCACCCTTCTCTGGTCGTGATCCTCCGAGGGGCGATCCAGAAGTACGACCTGAAGCCGACTGACCTTCTCTTCCCCGGGGAGAAGGGTGACATGCTCGCAGGGTCAGTCTTCCGGCGAGTCTGGGCCAAGGCGCGTAAGCAGGTGCTGCCCGAGCCAGAACTTAAGTCGCCGACTGGTCGACGCGTGTACGACCTGCGCCACACCTGCCTCACGACGTGGCTCAACAGCGGTATACCGGCAGCTGAGGTCGCCGATTGGGCAGGCAACAGCGTGCAGGTCCTCTTGGCAACGTACGCGCGCTGCATCGTCGGCCAGCGCGACGACTACCTCAAGCGGACCGAGGAGGGGCAAGACCTCCCGCAGGTGGCGGCGTGAACTGGCCCTCTCCGTGCGGGCGTGGAGGGGCTCTGCGGAGCCTGATTTTCGTGGGACGCATGTGGGACGGATAGCCGTAGGGGCCCGGTTCTTCTCAGCGTCAGCCGGACTCGAGCCCATGTGGAGCTGGTAAGTCCGGATCATCGCGCAGGTCAATCATGCGTAGTATGACCTGCGAAAACGTCGCCCAGCTGTCGCGATGTCGGTGGTGCCCCCGGCAGGACTCGAACCTGCGGCCAAGCGCTTAGAAGGCGCCTGCTCTATCCGCTGAGCTACGGGGGCCGGCCTGGCCTCGGACGGGCGGAACCCCGGTGTGGCCTTGCACGGCAGCAAGGATAGAGGCCCCGTTCGTCACTCTTGTTCGCGTCACCGCCGCAGCATGCTGTGGAGGTTCCGTGAAGCGCTCCGATAATCGCAGGCGAGCGCTGCTCACGCATTGATTTGCGCGACCACTGCGGCGGGTGTTGTGCAGTCGTTATGCCGCAGGGCTGTCGGTGAGCCCTCGCGACATGGGGGCAAAACGGGTTGTTACCGGATGAATAAGCTTCAAAAACGCGCTCAAATTGGGCATTCTTCCCCATGTGGCGATCTTGGAAGCACGCACCGAACTGCTCGACTCGCTGGTCGCGTTGCGCGATCGCGTCGCAGCCGCCAGCTTTCCGCTGCCGTTGACCGGCGCCCCGTACGCGCGGCGGTGCCGGTCCGAGCTGCTGGCCCAGCTCGACGACTACCTCGTGCCCAGGCTGCGAGATCCCGACGCGCCGCTGCTCGCGGTCGTCGCCGGATCGACCGGCGCAGGCAAGTCGACGCTCGTCAACTCCCTGGTGGGGCGGCGAATCACCGAGGCCGGCGTGCTCCGGCCCACCACCAGAACCCCGGTGCTGGTGTGCCACCCCGACGACGCCCACTGGTTCGAGGGCCGTCGGGTGCTGCCGCGCCTCGCCCGGCTCAGCGCCGACCGCGAGCCGGGCACCGTCCTCCAACGGGCCGCCGACCGCACCGACCCCTCGCCGCAGCCCGCAGGCACCCTCCAGCGCCCGCCCGCGGGCGAAAGCGGACCGGCGCTGCGGCTGGAGACCGACGAGGCGCTGCCCACCGGACTGGCGCTGCTCGACGCACCCGACATCGACTCCCTGGTTGCCGAGAACCGCGATCTCGCGGCCGAGCTGATCTGCGCCGCCGACATCTGGATCCTGGTCACCACCGCCGCCCGGTACGCAGACGCGGTGCCCTGGCATCTGCTGCGCGCGGCAAGGGAGTACGACGTCACGCTGGCCACCGTGCTCGACCGGGTGCCGCACCAGATCACCCATGAGGTCACCCGCCAGTACACCGCACTGCTGGAGCGGGCCGGGCTCGCCGGCATCCCGCGCTTCACCGTCCCCGAACTGCCCGAGTCGGCCGCCGGGAGCCGGGGGTTGCTGCCCGGCAGCGCCGTGGACTCGCTGCGGCACTGGCTGACCCACCTGGTCACCGATCCGCTCGCCCGCGAGGAGGCGGTGGGCCGTACGGCGGCCGGCGCGCTCGCCTCGCTGCGTTCTCGCGTCCCCGAACTCGCCGCCGGCGCCGCCGCACAGCATTCCGCAGCGCTGCGCCTCTCCCATCAGGTCGAGCTCGCCTACGCCGACGCCGGTCAGCGGGCGAAACTCCGGCTGAGCGAGGGCCGGTTGCTCGCCGGTGAGGCCTGGACGCACTGGCGCGGTTTCCCCACGGACACCGCGGGCGAGGAGCTGATGACCGCCTGCACCGACGGGTTGGCCGATCTGCTGGCGAACGCCGTGGGCGCCGCCGAGGAGCGGATCGTCGACTTCTGGCGGCGCGAACCGGGCGCGGTCGGACTGCCCGAGGACCCCTGCCTGGGCGCCGCGCCGACGGTGGAACGGATGGGCGTGGCCGTACGCCACTGGCGGCGCTGCGTCGAGGAACTGGCCGAGGAGGCGTACCGGGCCGACGGCCGCGGCCCTGCGAACGGCGAGGAGACCGCGGCCCTGTTGGCCACCACGCTGCTCGGCGGTGCCCAGGGGATCGCGGCGGGCGAGGCGTTGGCCGCGATCCTCACCGTGCCGCCGGCCGCCGCGTTGCGCGAACGCGGCGCCGAACTGCTCACCGAGTGCGTGGATCGCGCCCTGCACGGCGAGCGGGACCGCCGACTCGCGCCGCTCCGGAAGCTCGACGCGGGACCGGAGCAGCAGGCCCGGCTCATCGCCGCACTGTCCGTACTGCACAAGGAGAGGTGACACGGTGTCCGGTTCGCTCGGCGACGTCCGTATCGAGGAACAGCACAGCGGCCAGAGCGCGGAGAGTGTCGGCGAAGAGCCGGACACCGCGACAGCGGCGCACGACCGGGAGACCGCCTCCTCGGGCGGGCCCGCCGGGCCGGGCGAGGACCCCCGGGGCCAGAACGCGTCGGCTGAGGTCGCGCGGGGCGAGGAGGGCGCGTCGGGGGGTGTGCGCCTGGCCTCCGGTTCCGACGTACCTCGCGTCGACGTACCTTGCGCCCCCGACGCACCGGGCGCACCCGACGTCCCGGCGGCCCTCGGTGTCCGCGTCGAACCCGCTGCTTCGGGAGCGGGCGTGTCCGTGGCGCGCGGGAGCGGTGACGCGGAGCGCGCCGGGCAGGCGGAGACGGAACACACCGTGGCCCGGCGGGAGGTACGCGCGGTCGCCGCGGGCGGTGCCCGGATCTCGGGCGGTGCTCCGGCATGGGACGACGGACTGATCGCCCGCCGCGCACGACCCGGTCCGGAGGAGACGCGGTCGCGGCCGGCCGCCGAACCGGGCGGGCGCGAGCAGGCGTCGGTGGCCGTGGGCCGGGTCGACGAGCCGGTTCAACTCCCGCTCGTCGAGGGAGAGGTGGGGCTCGGCGCGCCGGAACGGCCGACCGCGTCCGGCACCGGTACGGCGCGACTCCCTTCCGCCGTACGCGGCCGAGTGCGGTCGCTGACCACGGAAGCGGCCCCGTACACCCCGGCGGTGGGCCCGCTGCCGCACGCCGCCGCCCCGGCTGACCCGGCGCGGGTGACAGCCGCGGCCCCGACGCACCCGTACCGCCCTGGCCCGGGCGGTACGGCGGATCTGGACCGCCCGGACCTGGGCCTTCCGGACGCGAGCCGCCCGGACTCGGGCCGCACGGTGGACCTGGGCCTTCCGGACGCGAGCCGCACGGACGCGGGCCGCCCGGTGCACCCACCGCAGCAGGACCGCCGGGCCGTGACGGCCGTGGAGACGATCGTCGAGGGCGTGGGTTCCGAGGAGGCCCCCGTCGCGAACCCGGTTTCGCCGGACGCGACTTCCGGGCGCCCCGTCGTTGCGGACGAGACGGTGGCGCCTGCGACGGCCCCAGTGTCCGGGCCGGACCCCGCGGCACATCCGGCACCTCCGGCCCGTCCAGGAGACCCGGCCCCTCCGGAGACGCCCGCGTCGGCGGGAACGCCCGCGCGTCCGGAGGCGTTGCCCGGTCTCGAGGCGCCTACCGGCGGAGGCCTCCGGGTGCCGCCGCGTGCCCGTCGCCGCGCGCACCTGCGCGAGGGGAGCCATCGAGAGCTCGGCGGGCTCGTCCTCCTCGACCTGCCCGACCACGACTCGCTCGCCGAGGGCCATCGTCAACAGGTCGACCTGTTGACGATGGCCCTCGGCGAGCGAGTCGTGGTCGGGCAGGTCGAGGAGGACGAGCCCGCCGAGCTCTCGATGGCTCCCCTCGCGCAGGTGCGCGCGGCGACGGGCACGCGGCGGCACGCCCAGGCGCTCCAGCAGGCCGTCGGCGCCACCGGTGCGTTCCGAGGTCTCCCACACGCACGCCACCGGCGTCGCCGTCGTCGGCCGGCGCACTCCCGCCTCCGAGAGTTGGGCGCCGGCCAGCGCGTTGAAGAGCGTCGACTTGCCGCACCCCGTCGGTCCGGCGACCGCCACCGTGGTGTGGGCGCGGGAGAGCCTGCCGCGCGCCGAGGCCTCGTCGAGCACCCGTACCGCCTCGGCAAGGCTGTCCGGCTCCAGTCGAGTCCTGGACAGCCCCACCAGTTCACGCAGGGCGAGGAGCCGGCGGCCGAGCCCCCGCTCGCCGCCCGGCGCCGCGGGACCCGCCCGACGCCCCGCCCGTGCGGGGGCTTCGGCGGGCATTTCGGGAACGGAGATCGACTGCGCGAACGGGGCCGTCAGCCGCTGCTCCTCGTCCTCCGCGGACTCGGCCGCAGGCGCCCTCTCCCATGCGTACGGGGCCGCTCCCGACAGGGGGGAGAGCTCCCCCGCGTACGGGTCGCGGGCCACCTGCTCCCGGACCGGGCGCTCGGGGAGGGTCACCTCGGGCTCGGGAGCGGACCCCGTACGCATGGGAGAGGGCGCCTGCGGCCGAGTCCGCGGAGGACGAGGAGCAGCGGCTGACGGCCCCGTTCGCGCAGTCGATCTCCGTTCCCGAAATGCCCGCCGAAGCCCCCGCACGGGCGGGGCGTCGGGCGGGTCCCGCGGCGCCGGGCGGCGAGCGGGGGCTCGGCCGCCGGCTCCTCGCCCTGCGTGAACTGGTGGGGCTGTCCAGGACTCGACTGGAGCCGGACAGCCTTGCCGAGGCGGTACGGGTGCTCGACGAGGCCTCGGCGCGCGGCAGGCTCTCCCGCGCCCACACCACGGTGGCGGTCGCCGGACCGACGGGGTGCGGCAAGTCGACGCTCTTCAACGCGCTGGCCGGCGCCCAACTCTCGGAGGCGGGAGTGCGCCGGCCGACGACGGCGACGCCGGTGGCGTGCGTGTGGGAGACCTCGGAACGCACCGGTGGCGCCGACGGCCTGCTGGAGCGCCTGGGCGTGCCGCCGCGTGCCCGTCGCCGCGCGCACCTGCGCGAGGGGAGCCATCGAGAGCTCGGCGGGCTCGTCCTCCTCGACCTGCCCGACCACGACTCGCTCGCCGAGGGCCATCGTCAACAGGTCGACCGGCTCCTCCAGTTGGTCGACGCGGTGATCTGGGTCGTCGACCCGGAGAAGTACGCCGACGCGGTGCTCCACGAGCGCTATCTGCGACCGCTGGCGGGACACGCCGAGGTCACCTACGTGGTTCTCAACCAGGTCGACCGGCTGCCGGAGGAAGCCGCCGGTGAACTCCTCGACGACCTGCGCAGACTTCTCGACGAGGACGGCATGGCGCTCGGGGAGCACGGCGACCCGGGAGCGCAGGTGCTCTCCCTGTCCGCGCTCAGTGGCCAGGGCGTGTGCGAACTGCGCGAGGCGCTGGGCGAATTGGTGAGTCACCAGCTCGCCGCGGCCCGCCGGTTGGCCGCGGACGTGGACCGGGTCGTCGACGAACTGCGCCCGGTCTGCACGGGCGAGGGCAACGCGAGGCCGGAGGGGCTCACCGCCGAAGTGCGGGAGTCGTTCGAGGAGCGGCTGGCGGTGGCGGTCGGCGCGGCAGCCGCTGGACGCACCGCGGAACGGGCGTGGCTGCGTCAGGCCGATCTCGCCTGCGGCACCTCCTGGGCGGGACTGGCGCGTTGGCAGGTACGGCGCGCGGGAGCCCGCCGGGGCGAGAAGCCGGACGGCTGGGCGATGGGCGAGCAGCCCGCGAAGGACCGTACGAAGGCGGGCCGCCAGGGTCGGTCGGCGGCGCTTGCGGCGGTGGCACCGGCAGGAGGCGGGAGAGCGGAGGGCCCAGCAGGGGGCACGGAGCGACCGGGAGGCGGCAGCGTCGGTGGTGCGGGGGACCCCGGACCACAGCTGTCCGAGCACGGGCGTTGGGCGGCGGACCGTGGGTCCGCGTGCCAGGAGGCTACGGGTGGTTCCCCGGCCGACCGTGAGCTGTGGGAACCGCGTGGCGATCGGCAGAGCACGGCCTGGGAGCAGCACACCGGCAGGCCGGTGGTCGAACAGGCGGTGCGCGGTTTGATGGACGACACCACGCGAGGGCTGCCCGCCGCGTGGGCGCGCGCCGTGTGGCACGCCGCTCGTACGGGTGGCGGAGGGCTGCCGGGCGCGCTCGACCGCGCGGTGGCGGGTGCGCGGCTGCCGGTGCGTCCGGTGCGTCCGCGCTGGTGGACGGCTGCTGCGGTCGGTCAGGTCCTGCTGCTGGCGTTTCAGCTGATCGGCGTGTGCTGGTTGCTCGGCGGGCTGCTGGCGGGCGGCATGGGCGCCGAACGGTGGCTCCCCTTCGGGCTGTTGGTCGCGGGTGCGCTGGGCGGGCCGGCGCTCGCCTGGGGTTGCCGGGTGGCGGCGCGCGGCCCGGCCAGGGCGTTCGGACTGGAGCAGGAGTCGCGATTGCGCCGTCTCGCGGCGGACTGCGGCCGAGGTCGGGTCCTGGAGCCGGTGGCGGCCGAGCTGTTGCGCTACACCGAGGCCCGGGAGCAGTACGTGGTGGCGGCGGGCGGGCCGGAAAGTGTCGGGCCGATGCGCTGAGCGCAGGGCGTCCCAGCCGGGAGACGGCTTAGCCCCCTGTGAGAACAGCGGGAAGCCGCGGGAGCAGTAGGAATCGGTGAGAGCGGCGGGAAGCCGTGGCAGATCGTCCTCACGGGCCTGCCACGGCTTCCCGCTGTGGTGTCTGCTTCCACCGTGGTGCGTTCGCCGTCTCACCCGGGCCGGTGGAGTGGCAGGAACAGGCCCGTGGTCGTCCGGGGGAACGGTCTCCGATCGCGCGGGGAACGGGCCGGCGGGCGCTGACGAGTCGTCCGGACGCCGCCCCGCTGTCGCCCGCTCTCCGGCGCGGTGCTGCGGCCGACACGGTCCCTGCTGCCGACACGGTCCCTGCGGCCGAGGCGAACCAGGGGGAGTCCACCGGCAGCAACCGCACGGGTCGGGAGCGGCGTCAATTCCTCGTGAGAGTGGTCGAGTTGTGCACAACCGGCCAGTAGTCCACAGGCGCGAGCGGAATTCTCGCGAAGGCGGCAGCATGGTGCTGTCGGCGGCGCTGACCGCCTCGCAGCACCTCGCGGTGTCGGGGCCCGCGTCGCCGACAGGCGTGCTTCGGACTGCCGGATGTTGAGGAGCGGGCATGAGTGAGACCACCGCGACTGCCGAGGGAAGGGTGGCCGCCGGGGGCCGACGGCGAACCGGCCCCGGTGCGGGGCGCGTTGAGAGACGGGTGGAGAGCATGTCGCGAGCGGCGCGGGGGTGCTGGGGCTCTCGCCCCGTGCAGCCGAGAGGCCGCGGTCGGATCGGGAGCCGCGGCGCACAGATGTGTCTTTCGGGTGAAGGGCCGACAAAGCCCGCGAAGCCCACAAAGCGGTGTGTGGCGGCGAGTTGGTGCGGCGTCGCGAAGGTCCGGGTTCGCGGCATTCGGCGATAACGATTCTGATTCGGAAGGCGAAGTGATCGTGAAAGTCGGTGGTCGCGACATTTTCCCTCTCTACGATCCCGGGCAGGCTTGCTGGGTTCGTCCCAGTCGTCGATGTGGGGATGACGAGGGGAAGAGGATGATCTCGATACGCGGCCGGGCAGCCGTCTCGGGTCGCGGGGCCAGGGCCGTTGCGTTCGGTCTGACGATGGCTTTCGCGCTGACCGCGACGGCGCCGGGTGCGAGCGCCGAGGAGCTGGCCCCCGAGGACTCCGGAGGAGGTGCGGTCGCCACCCTCGACGGACTCGCGGTGCACGGCAAGGCGATCATCCACGAGGAGGGCGAGCGCATCCCGACGGGTGCAGGGCTCTTCGAGATGGCAGTCGCCGGCGGCGGCAGCCTCCAGACCTACAGCGTCGACATGCTCGGCACCACGCAGGAGCAGGCGCAGTACCAGGAGTCCTCCTGGCGTGCGTCCTCGCTGCACGACAACCCCGACGCGGGCAAGATCCGCTGGATCCTCAAGAATTCCTACCCCCAGGTCAACGACCTCTCCGCGCTTGCGCGCAAAGCGGGCGCGGGCAAGCTCACCCCGCAGGCTGCCGCGGCAGGCACCCAGGTCGCGATCTGGCGCTACTCCGAGCACACCGAGGTCACCGCGGTCGACAAGAGCGCGCAGAAGCTGGCCTCCTACCTCTACAAGGAGGCGAGGAAGGAAGCCGAGCCCGGATCCTCCCTCGCGCTGAGCCCCTCCTCGCTGGCGGGCAGGCCTGGTGATCGGATCGGTCCGATCACCGTGCGCACCGCAGCGCAGAGCGCCACCGTCAGCACCGCGCCCGACGCCGGCGAAGGGGTGCGGATCACCGATCGCAAGGGCGAGACGGTCACCTCCGTGAGCCACGGCGACAAGGTCTATCTGGAGATCCCGGCGGACACCGAGGACGGCGCCACGGCGCTCAGCATCCAGGCGGCGACGACCGTTCCGGTCGGCCGGGTCTTCACCAGCCAGGGATCCGAGACGACCAGCCAGACGCAGATACTCGCCGGCTCCAGCGAGGCGACCGCAGCCGCGACGGTGAACGCCGTCTGGGCTGCGGAAGGGGCGATACCCGCAGTCACCGCGCGCAAGGACTGCGGCGGCGGTGCGGTCAACGTGACCGTCGACAACAGCCGCGGTGACGCTCCCTTCGAGTTCACCCTCGGCAAGGAAGAGCACCGGGTGGCGGCAGGAGCCGCCGACAGAGTGGCGGTGCCCGTCAAGGAGGACCAGGCCTACCGCATCGGCATCGCCGTGCCGCAGGGCCGCTCGGAGACGTTCAGCGGTGTGCTCGACTGCGCCCCGAAGTCCCAAGTGCCCGCCGAGACGCCCGGGTTGAGCGTCCAGACGGAGCCGGTGACCGTCGGCGGCAGCGACTCCGAGCCGAACCTCGCCGAGACGGGGAACACCAGCAACGTGCCGCTCCTGATCGGCATCGCGGCGGGAATGCTGGTCCTGGGCGCCGTGGCGCTCCTGATGGTCCGGCGCACCAAGGCGGAATCGGACGACCTCGCGGCCGACGACGCCGAAAGCGACGCGGACGACGACACATCCGACGATGCCCCCGCGGCTCGGAGCGCCGACGCAGGGAAGAGTCGCTCCGAGGGCGAGGACAGCCCTGCCGGCGGCGCACAGTCCGGTGTTGGCGGCAGCGGCAGCGGTGGCGAGGGCGCCGCGGCAGCGGCCGGTGGCAGCTACAAAGCCGGCGACGACGACGTCTCTCGCGCCGACGCTCCGGGTGACGCGGCGTCGGCAGCAGGCAGCCCGAAGGGCACCGATCCGGCCGACGAGTCGGACGCCGAGTCGGACCCCGAGCCCGAGCCCGCTCCGAAGTCCCGCGGCGGCGACGGAGACAAGGGCCCCGCGTCCGGGGAGTGACCTGCGCCACCGGGGGCCGTCGCGGACGGCGGCCCCCGGTGGGGCCGGGACGCCCGGATTTCATCGCAGACGGCTAGTACGGCAGGATGGGAGCATCTGCCCACTACCACACTGCCGGACGGTTTCTCTTGGCTGAGTACATCTACACCATGCGCAAGGCGCGCAAGGCGCACGGCGACAAGGTCATCCTTGACGACGCCTCCTTCAGCCTCCTGCCTGGTGCGAAGATCGGCGTGGTCGGGCCGAACGGCGCCGGCAAGTCGACCGTTCTGAAAATCATGGCCGGCATCGAGCAGCCTTCCAACGGCGACGCGTTCCTCAGCCCCGGTTACTCGGTCGGCATCCTCCTCCAGGAGCCGCCGCTGGACGAGTCCAAGACGGTCCTGGAGAACGTCGAGGACGGCGTCAGGGAGATCAAGAGCAAGGTCGACCGGTTCAACGAGATCGCCGAGCAGATGGCGACCGAGTACACCGACGCCCTGATGGAGGAGATGGGCAAGCTCCAGGAGGAGCTCGACCACGCGAACGCCTGGGACCTGGAGGCGCAGCTCGAGCAGGCGATGGACGCCCTCGGCTGCCCGCCCGGCGACTGGCCGGTGGTGAACCTCTCCGGCGGTGAGAAGCGCCGTGTCGCGCTCTGCAAGCTGCTGCTCGAGGCCCCTGACCTGCTGCTGCTCGACGAGCCCACCAACCACCTCGACGCCGAGTCGGTGCAGTGGCTGGAGCAGCACCTGGCCAAGTACGAGGGCACCGTCGTGGCCATCACCCACGACAGGTACTTCCTGGACAACGTCGCCGAATGGATCATGGAGCTCGACCGCGGTCGCGCCCACGGCTACGAGGGCAACTACTCCAAGTACCTGGAGACCAAGCAGGCCCGGCTCAAGGTCGAGGGCCAGAAGGACGCCAAGCGCGCCAAGCGGCTCAAGGACGAGCTGGAGTGGGTCCGCTCCAGCGCCAAGGGCCGGCAGGCCAAGTCCAAGGCGAGGCTCGCCCGTTACGAGGAGATGGCGGCCGAGGCCGAGAAGATGCGGAAGCTGGACTTCGAGGAGATCCAGATTCCGCCGGGCCCGCGTCTGGGCAGCGTCGTGGTCGAGGTGGAGAACCTCTCCAAGGCGTTCGGCGAGAAGGTGCTGATCGACGACCTGTCCTTCACTCTGCCGCGCAACGGCATCGTGGGCATCATCGGCCCCAACGGCGCCGGCAAGACCACGCTGTTCAAGATGATCCAGGGACTGGAGGAGCCGGACGGCGGGAAGATCAAGGTCGGCGACACCGTCAAGATCTCCTACGTCGACCAGTCCCGCGCCAACATCGACCCGAAGAAGACGCTGTGGGCGGTCGTCTCGGACGAGCTGGACTACATCAACGTGGGCCAGGTCGAGATGCCTTCGCGGGCCTACGTCAGCGCCTTCGGCTTCAAGGGCCCGGACCAGCAGAAGCCGGCCGGTGTGCTCTCCGGCGGTGAGCGCAACCGCCTGAACCTGGCGCTCACCCTCAAGCAGGGCGGCAACCTCCTGCTCCTGGACGAGCCGACCAACGACCTGGACGTGGAGACGCTCTCCTCCCTGGAGAACGCCCTGCTCGACTTCCCCGGCTGCGCCGTGGTCGTCTCCCACGACCGCTGGTTCCTGGACCGCGTCGCGACGCACATCCTCGCCTACGAGGGCGAGAGCAAGTGGTTCTGGTTCGAGGGCAACTTCGAGAGCTACGAGAAGAACAAGATCGAGCGTCTGGGTGCGGACGCCTCCCGCCCGCACCGCGCCACGTACAAGAAGCTCACCCGCGGCTGAGCGCGCGGGCCGGTCGCCGGGAGACGTGTCTCTCCCGGCGACCGGCGCCAAGGGGCCGCCGTTCTGTGACGGGCCCCGGAACCGGGACGGGGAATCCATGCGCCACCTCTACGAGTGTCCGATGCGCTGGTCGGACATGGACGCCTTCGGGCACATCAACAACGTCGTCTTCATGCGGTATCTGGAGGAGGCGCGGATCGACCTGATGTTCCGGCTCGCGCGTCGTGCCGACTCCGGTGCCTTCACCGGGGGTTCGGTCGTGGCCCGCCACGAGGTGGACTACCTCCGGCCGCTGGTCCACCGGCACGAGCCGGTCACCATCGAGACCTGGGTCGACAAGCTGGGCTACGCCTCGGCGACGCTCGCGTACGAGATCAAGGACCCCGACGTCCTGTACGTCCGGGCCAAGACCGTCGTGGTGCCCTACGACCTGGAGGCCGCCCGCCCCCGTCGGCTCACCGACGAGGAGCGCACATTCCTGGAGGCGTACGTCGATGACAGCTTCAACAACCGTGCGTCGACTGACGTTCGCTGACCCCGGCGAGGCAGCCGGCTTCGCGGCGCTGCTCCAGAGGCTGGTGCGCTGGGAGAAGAACGCCTCGGTGCGGGTGAAGTCGGGCGGTGGCCACAGCGACACCGGCGAGAGCGGTGTGGTGGGCGTCTTCGCCAAGCCGGCGCGCTTCGAGGTGCTGGCGATCCGTACCGCGCGGCTGCTGCGGCCGACCGAGCTGGACAGCACGGTCGCCGCGGGCGAGCTGCTGGAGTCGGTGGACGAGGGCGCCGAGGCGATGACGGTACCGTCCCCGGTCACCGGCCCCTCGTGGGCCGGGGTGCTCCCGCCGAGGAGCGGCTGGCAGCCGCTGGGCGAGCTGCCGACGGACTCCGTCCGCACGGTGGCGGCAGCCACGGTCAAGGAGTTCCGGGAGCGTGCGGAGCGGCTGACACAGCGCGACCGCGGCACCCTGGACGAGCTGGCCGAGGAGATCTGGTCGCGCCCGCTGGGGCGGACCGAGCTGCCGCTGAGGGCCGTCCACGCCGCGCACGCGCTGGGGTTTCTGCACGGGCAGCACCCGACAACACTGCTGAGCGCGGGGAGTTGGCTGCGGCTGCGCACCCGCTACGGCTCGGTGGCGGTGCGGACCTCGGTCGGTCCAAGCCTCTCGGTCACCCCGACCGGGGCGGGCAGCCACGGTTCGTAGGCGCGCACTGCTTGCCGCACCGAACCCCCGTCCGCCCGCCGGGCGGACCCACCGCAGAGCCGCAGAGTCGCGCCACATCCGCCCTGCCCACAGCCCGCCGCACCGCCTGCCGTGCGGCGGGCAACCGCGTGTTCAGCCCGGAGCGTTGATCATGGAGCGGGCCGCGTAGACCATGTAGTTCCACAGCTGCTGCTCAAGCTCCGGAGCCAGTTCGAGACTGTCGACGGCCGCTCGCATATGAAGCAACCAGGCGTCGTGCGCAGCCTGGTCGACGGTGAACGGCGCGTGCCTCATCCGCAACCGGGGGTGGCCCCGCTCGTCGCTGTAGGTCCGAGGCCCGCCCCAGTACTGCATCAGGAAGAGCGCCAGTCGCTCCTCGGCGGGGCCGAGGTCCTCCTCCGGGTACATGGGCCGCAACAACGGGTCGTCGGCGACGCCCTCGTAGAAGACCCGGACGAGCCGACGGAACGTCTCCTCGCCCCCGACCTGCTCGAAGAACGTCTGCTGCTGCAAGCTGCCGCGCGGAATCTCCATCACGTCACCATGGTCGCAGATCCCCGCGTCCCCGGGCCCGGCTCGGAGCGATCACTCCGAGCCGGGCCCGGGGACGCCGCTCGGGCGGCCGGGGAGCGCGGTTGCTCCTCGCAACTGCCCGCGCGTTCCGTACCTGCGCGCCCGCGCATTCGTACCCACGCGCGCCCGTACGCCCGTAGGCCGCCCGTCCGTGCCTGCCCGTACGCCCGTAGGCCGCCCGTCCGTGCCCGCACGCGCTCGCGCGGACACGGGAAGCCCGGGGGCTAGGCCGTGTTTTAGAACTGGTCTCCGGGTCTTGCCTTGCGGCGTGATGATCATGGTGTGGGGCGAGGGGATCTTTCTGATGAGCAGTGGTCGGTGCTGGAGCCGTTGTTGCCGGCGGTGAGGTTGGGTCGTCGGCCGCAGAACCGTCGGCGTTTGATCGACGGGGTGCGGTGGCGGGTGCGGACCGGTGTTCCCTGGCGTGATCTGCCGGGCGAGTACGGACCCTGGCAGACCGTGTATGGGCTCTTCCGCCGGTGGCAACGCGAGGGTGTGTGGGTTCGGCTGCTGGCCTCGCTCCAGGCGCGGGCCGATGCGGCCGGGCTGGTCACGTGGGAGGTGAACGTCGACTCCACGGTCTGCCGGGCTCATCAGCACGCCGCTGGTGCCCGCCGAGACGGGGTCGGGCAGAAGGAGCCGCCCGGCGGGGTCGGCCAAGAGCCGGACGATCACGGCCTGGGACGGTCCAGGGGCGGGTTCAGCACGAAGATTCATCTGGCCTGCGAGCAGGGCCAGAAGCCGCTGTCGCTGCTGGTCACGGCAGGACAGCGGGGTGACAGCCCGCAGTTCGAACCGGTCCTCGAAGCGATTGGGGTGCCCAAGGTCGGTGGCGGGCGCCCCAGGCGCAGGCCACTGCGGGTGCGGGGTGACAAGGCGTACTCGTCTCGCGCGAATCGTGCCTACCTGCGCAGACGCGGGATCCGGTGCACCATCGCCGAGCCGGCCGATCAGATCCGCCACCGCAAGCGTCGAGGCCGTGTGGGCGGCAGGCCACCGGCCTTCGATCGGGAGGACTACAAGGCCCGACATGCGGTCGAGTGCGGGATCAGCCGGCTCAAGCAACACCGGGCGGTGGCGACGCGTTACGACAAGCTGGCGGTCCGCTTCGAGGCCACCGTGCAGATCGCGGCGATCCACCAGTGGCTGTGACCCATCGGCTGGTCGTCCGGCCGTGCCATCCTGGCCACCGGTTCGATCAGCACGCACATGGGGAGGACCTGTGGCCGCCGGGCACTACTGCGCCGACAGCGAGAACGGCGACCACGTCGACGACCCGTCCGAGGATGCCCTATTCATGCTGATCAGCGATCTGAACGACAGCGACAACACCTTCATCGTCATCCAGCCCGACGAGGACGAGCCAGCCTGGTTCGCCTCTGTCTCCGTCCTAGACGAGGACGGATTCGAGATCGTCCGCCACGACACCACCTGCCGCGAGCACGACATCGCCATCGAGAACCATCGTGACCGGATCGCGGGCGACCTCACCAAATGGCTGGCCGCCCGCGACTTCTAAAACACGGCCTAGACGGCTTCCCAGCGGAACAGCTTGCCTGCGATCAGCGTGAGCACCGCGGCGAACAGCAGCAGCCCGCCCATCACCGGCAGCGCGGTGCCCCAGCTCTCGCCCCGGCTCAGTACGCCCTGCATGGCGTCCGAGAGGTGCTTGAGCGGCAGGAAGTCCGACAGCGTGCGGACCCAGGCCGGCGCGAGGTCCAGGGGGAAGAAGGAGCCGGAGAGGAAGGCCATCGGCAGCACGATCAGCTGTGCCATGCCGTTCGCCGCCTCCTCGGACTTCGCGAGTGCTCCCACCACCAGGCCGATCGACATGAACGCCAGGGTGCCGGTGACCACGAGCGGCAGGCACAACCACCAGTCGCCGCTCAACTTGAGCCCGTAGTAGGGCAGTACGGCGATTCCGAGGAAGATCGCGGTCTGCACCAGGGCGAGCCCGAGGTTCACCCCCACCCGGGCGCTGACCACCGAACCCGCGCCGACCGGGGCCAGCCACAGCCGCCGCAGAATGCGCTTCTTCCGCCAGGCCACCAGGTTGTACGCGGTGCCGAAGACGGCTCCCATCGCGACCGCCCAGCCCAGCAGCCCGGGGGTCAGGAACTGGATCTGTTTGACGGACTCGTCCTCGACCCGGTCGGTGGCAAGCGCGTAGGCGGGCGGTTGGCCGGTCGCCTTCTGGTTGGCCTGCTGGAGCACGGAGTCCACAACGCTGCGCACGCTGCCGGCCTTGGCGCTGTCGGCGCCGGAGACTCGCAGTTCGACCTGCTCGGTCGGGCCCGATCCCGCGCTCTTGCCGGCGGTCTCGGGTGCGTAGATGACACCGTCGGCATCGCCCTTGCGCACATCGGCGAGCGCCTGGTTCAGCGCGGCGCGCGAGCCGTCGGTCTTGTCGACGACCATGACGTCGCGCAGCTGCTCGCGCTGCTCGGCGGGTATGTCGTCGAAGACGGCCACATCGCCGACCTGCACCACCTTCACCTGAGGCGCGGAGGTGTCCTTGAAGAGGGCGCCGAACAGCACCAGGAACATCAACGGGAAGATCAACATGAAGAAGACAGCCGCCCGGTCCCGCAGCAGGCCCAGCGTCATCGTCTTCGACAGAGTGAGGAACGCCTTCACTCGCGGAACTCCCGTCCGGTCAGGCTGAGGAACACGTCCTCCAGCGAGTCCACGCCCAGCTCGCTGATCAACGCGTCGGGAGCGTCGACCCGCAGCACCTTGCCGTGGTCCATGACCGCGACCCGGTCGCACAACTGCTGCGCCTCGTCCATGTAGTGGGTGGTCAGCACGACGGTGCGGCCCTCCTTGTTGAGGTCGCGCAGCAGGTCCCAGAGGTTGCGCCGGGCCTGCGGGTCGAGACCCGTGGTCGGCTCGTCGAGGAAGACCACCTCAGGGTCGTGCACCAACGCGCAGGCGATGGACAGCCGTTGGGCCTGGCCGCCGGAGAGCTGATCGTCGCGCACGCCCGCCTTCTCGGTCAGCCCGAAGCGGTCGAGCATGGCGTCCGCGTCCTTCGCGCCGATGCCGTACAGCGAACCGAAGGTCCGGATCTGCTCCCTGGCGGTGAGCCTCTCGAAGAACGCGGAGGCCTGGAGCTGCACACCGATGCGCGGCAGCAGCCGGTGGTTGCGCGGCCAGGAGGACTCCCCGAGGATGTGCGCGCTGCCCTCGTCGGGCTCGCGGAGTCCCTCGATGATCTCCATGGTGGTCGTCTTCCCCGCGCCGTTCGGCCCGAGGATCCCGTAGAACTCGCCCCGCTTCACCTGCAGAGTCACCCCGTCGACGGCCTGCACGTCGCCGTACCGCTTGCGGAGGTTCTCGGCCGAGATCGCGAAAGCGTCGGCACTGATCGTCATACCGGGACGCTATCGGCTATCCGTTCGGTGCGGGAGTCCGTTGCCGGGACCGACAATCGGAGCAGACGTCCGGCACGACCGCGGTCCGAGCCGGTGTGCGAGTCGCCGTCCGAGCCGGTGTGCGGCCCGTCCCTCGCCCTGCCCTCGCAGGAACCGCCGGCACCGATCACAGTGGAGGGATGGGAAGGCAAGCCCTGCTCGACGCCCTGGTCGCCGCGGGCGCGCTGAAGGACCCTGACTGGCGCGAGGCCTTCGGTGCGGTACCGCGCGAGACCTTTGTGCCGTACTACCTCATCGGCACCGCCGGTGGCGGCGAGCGGCGGTCGCGCGCCGACCCCGACCCGGCCGCCCGGGCGCGCTGGCGGGAGGGCGCGTACGAGGACGTACCGCTGGCGATCCGGCTGCACGAGGGCGAGTTGATCTCCTCCAGCAGTCAACCGTCGCTGATGGCGGCGATGTTGGAGGCTCTGCGGGTGGGCGAGGGCATGAACGTGCTGGAGATCGGCACCGGCAGCGGCTGGAACGCCGCGCTGCTCGCGCACCGCCTGGGCTCCGACCGGGTCACCACCGTCGATGTCGACCCGGAGATCACCGAGGCCGCGCGCGCCCACCTCGCCGCGGCCGGCTACCGGCCGACTGTCGTGACCGGCGACGGGGCCGGGGGCCACGCCCGCAACGCCCCCTACGACCGGGTGATCGCGACCTGTGCGCTGCGCCGCGTGCCCTGGCCCTGGGTCGCGCAGTCCGCGGTGGACGGGCTGATACTCGCGCCGCTCGCCACCGGCCTGATCGCCCTGCGCGTACGCCCGGTCGGCTGGGCCGAGGGGCGCTTCCTGGAGACCCCGGCCTACTTCGTGCCGCTGCGCGGCGCGGACCAGTTGCGGGAGGCGCCGAGGCGGCCGGCCGGGGTGCCGGCCGGGGCACGGGCGCAGGACGCGTTCCGTTTCCTGCTGACGCTGAGCGCGGACGTCCTCGACCCCCGCGAGGCGTACGAGCTGTGGCGGCGCGAGGGCGAACCAGGACGGGAACGCTTCGGCCTCACGGTCACCGAGAGCGGGCAGTGGGTGTGGCTGGACACTCCGGAGGGCCCGCATCGCTGGGCCCTTCCCGCACACGTGCCGCACGGCTGAACTCCCGTCCCCGCACGGCGCGTACGGCCCGCGCACCAGCTGCGACGGTGCGGGCGTTCAGCCGCGGTGGAGGGTGATGGTCGTCCAGGCGCCCACGTGTACGCGGTCGCCCTCCTGGAGCGTGACCGGGATGAAGGGCTGTATCGGGTCCTCGGCGCCGTTGAGCGTGGTGCCGTTGGTCGAGTCCTGGTCCACCACGGCCCAGCTCCCGTCCGGCTGTTGGACCAGGAGCGCGTGCTGGTGCGAGACGCCCGGGTCCTCGGGTGCGCGTCCGAGGTCGATGTCCGGCGCCTCGCCGGTGGACTGGCGGCGGCGGCCGATGGTGATCTGGTGGCCGGTGAGCGGGAGCTGTTGGCCGGGCCCGGGCTGCGGGATCTGGAGGCCGGCGCCCTCCGGGCCGCTGCGCTCCATCATCGCCTGGAAGTACTCCGGGTCCTGCGTGATGATCACTCGCCACGCGCCGGGCGGGCCCTGCTGCTGTCCGGGCATCTGCTGACCCGGAACCTGCTGACCCGGAACCTGCTGGCCGTACGGCTGCTGGTACGGCTGCTGGCCCTGGGGCGCGAACTGCTGGGGCCGGCCGTGCTGTTCGCCCTGCTGCGGGTGCTGCGGGTGCTGCGGGTGCTGGTGCGGCGGCGGTGCCTGCGGCGCGAACTGCTGCGCCTGCTGCGGAGCGCCGGTCTGCTGCGGCGGGTAGCCGTACTGCGGCTGCTGCTCCGGCGGGTACTGCTGCGCAGGCGGCTGCTGGCCCTGGGTGTACGACTGCTCGGGTGCGCCGGGGTACTGGGGCGCGCCGCCCTGGACGTGCCCGGTGCCACCGCCGAAGGGCTGCTGGCCCTGGCCGGGGTAGGGGCCCTGCGGCGGCTGCTGGCCCTGCGGGTAGGACTGCTCGGACGGGCTCGGATGCTGCGGCGAGGGGGGTTGCCGGTTGTACTGCGGAGCGGGAGCACCCGCGCTCGGCGGTGCGAGGTTCCAGGACGTCTCCGCGCCCTGGCCCGCGCCCGGAACCTGGCCCGTACCCGGCGGTATCCGCTCGGCGGTCCGGTTGGTGCGGCCGGAGTCGGTGTAGTCCAGCGGCGCTGCACCCGACTGTGGGGGATAGCCGCCGGGCGGCGGCCCCGGAGTCGGGTACGGGGTGGGCTGGCCGGTCAGGAAGTTGTACCGGCACTCCTCGCAGAAGTGCGCCTGCGTCTCGCGCTGGGTGCCGCACTGCGGGCAGTGCTCCCCGGTGCCCCCTCCGTAACCGCTACTTCTTCACTCGAACCGTTTTGGTCGACCGGGTTTCCAGTGTCATCTCGTCGGCGTCAGTCACCCGAGCCTTGAGCCGAACAGTACCCGCAGCGGCGTCCACCACGTCCACCACCTTCGCGAGCAGCTTGGCGGTGTCCTCGTTGCCGGAGGCCGATGCCAACTGCACGGCACGGCCCAGTTTGGAGGTCGCTCCGTCCTCGTCGCCGCTCTTGCGCAGCTCCAGCCCCTGCTGGATGACCCTGGCAAGCTCGGCCTGCCCGGTGTAGTGAGCCACCTGCGGGTTCAGGGTGGTGCCGGCAGCCACATCGTCCGTCCACACCGCCTTGATCAGCCCCTGCGCCAGGGACGGTGAAGTGCCGTCCGGCTGCGGGCGGGTGAGGGAGATGCGGGCCGCGAGCATCTCCTGCCCCACCGAAGCAGCGGGCACCCGTACGCACACGTGGTAGTCCCGGGACTCGTCGCCCCAGGAGCCGGTCGGGTAGTCGCCGGTGCGCGGACCAGTGTCGGTCCTGCGGGCGGAGAGGTCCTCCACCGTGGGCGCGACCTGCTTGACGTACCGGATCTCGGCGCCCTGGGGAGTCCACAGACGCAGGTTGACGTCGGCGACCTCCTTGCCCATCGCCTCCGCCATCATCCGTGTGAAGTCCTCCGCCAGCCCCTCGGAGTCGGCGACGATGTCCGCCGTGCCGAGCAGCGCGGAGGCGATGGAGGTGACTTCCCGCACCTCCCAGTCGGTGCCCACTCCACGCGCGTCACACGTGAAGCGGCCCGCGCACTCCTCCAGCGCGGTGCGCAGCTCCACGGGCTCCTCGTGCTCGTTCTTCCCGTCCGTGAGCAGGACGCCGTGTTTTATCGGCGCCTCGCTGGTGGCCAGCAGCCGGTCGGCGCACCGCAGCCAGGTGCTGATGGCCGTGCCGCCGCCCGCGGTGAGGCCGCGCAGGGCGGTCTTGGCCGCGCTTCTGGTCTCCTCTCCCGCGACGGCGAGTCGGCCGTCCCCGGGGTAGATCTCGCGGACCTTGTGGGTGCCGGCGACCACCGCGAAGGAGACCCCGTCGTGCAGGGTGTCGACGGCCGCGGCGGTGGCCTCCCCGGCGTTGCGGAGCTTCGCCTCGGGGTAGTTCATGGACCCGGAGCAGTCGACCATGATCACCACGGCGGCCCGCGAGGCGCTGACCCTGCCCGCGCTGTGCACTCCGGAGGCGTCGCTCACCAGGGGAACCCCACCGCTCGTACCCCCTCCCGTGGAGGTGACGGTGACGATCGCGTTGACCTCCTCGGCGCCCTCGGGCAGGAACTTGTTCTGGTACACCTCGGCCGAGAAGCTCGGCACGTTCTCCTTGGTGAATCTCGCCATCCGCGTATGTCCCTCTTCCCCTCGGTACGCGTACAACCGGCCGCCGTGGCAGCGGAGTTCGGAAGAAGGGTCCGGCGCTTCCCCCGAGTGTCGGTCCGTCAGGCCGATCCTGCCCGCGTCCGCGGGCGCGGGAACGGCAGGAGCGCCACCGTTACGTTGTCGTGGCCCCCGCTGCGCAACGCGAAGTCGACCAGGTGCCGGGTGGCGGCGTACGGCGCGGTACGGGCGTCGCCCGGGACGGCGGCGGCCATCTCCGCGGCGGACTCGGCGTAGTTCCACAGCCCGTCGGTGCAGACGACGACCACGCCGGTGCCCTCCGGGCTGAACGAGGCGGTGTGCGGCTCGACCTCGTAGGCGTCGGCGCCCAGCCAGCCGGTGATCGCGTGCGCGCGCGGGTCGGCGTACGCCTCGCTCTCCGGCATGAGGCCGGCGGCCACCATCTGCGCGGCCCAGGAGTCGTCCTCGGTCAGCCGGGAGGCCGGCGCGGAACGGTCGTCCGGGACCCAGTAGACACGGCTGTCTCCGACCCAGCCGACGGTGAGGACGTCCTCCACCACCACGGCACCGACCAGGGTGCAGGCCGGGGAGTTCTGTTCGGGGTTGCGGTCGGACTCGGCGAGGGAGTTGACGGCGGCTCCGGCGCGCAGAATCGCGTCGTGCATGGCCTGCTCGGGCCGCGCTCCGGACGCGAGGTCGCCGCGCAGCGAGGCGCAGGCCGTACGTGCCGCCGCGGCCGACGCCTCGTCGGGCCGGGTCGAGGAGGAGACGCCGTCACAGACGACGGCGACGACTGCGTCCCGGCCGGTGGGCGTGACGCTGTGGGTGGCGGCGAAGAAGTCCTCGTTGCGGTGGTGGCGGTGGCCGCGGTCGCTGACCACGCAGACGCCGTCCAACTGCTCTTCCATGTGGTCCCGTTCGCGTGGCTGGGCATGGCCGCACCGCTCGCAGTAGCCGTCGCGGTGGATTCCGGAATGGTTGCAGGCGGGGCAGACGGTGCCACCGGCCGGTGGCGCGGTGGGAGCGGCGACCGGCCGGCCCTGCGGGGGTTCGGCGGGAGCCGACGCGGCCGACGCTGTGCCTGCGGGTCGGGGCCCGCCGGGGGAGTGGCACCCGGTGGCGGTGGCCGCGGTCGCTGACCACGCAGACGCCGTCCAACTGCTCTTCCATGTGGTCCCGTTCGCGTGGCTGGGCATGGCCGCACCGCTCGCAGTAGCCGTCGCGGTGGATTCCGGAATCCACCGCGACGGCTACTGCGAGCGGTGCGGCCATGCCCAGCCACGCGAACGGGACCACATGGAAGAGCAGTTGGACGGCGTCTGCGTGGTCAGCGACCGCGGCCACCGCCACCACCGCAACGAGGACTTCTTCGCCGCCACCCACAGCGTCACGCCCACCGGCCGGTGGCACCGTCTGCCCCGCCTGCAACAATTCCGGAATGGTTGCAGGCGGGGCAGACGGTGCCACAGGCCGGTGGCGCGGTGGGCCGAACTGCCCGGCCGGCCGTCCCGCGGGGGGCGCGCCCCCGGTCTCACGGGGGCGCTTCGCCTGCGGGTCGGGGCCCGCCGGGGGAGTGGCACCCGGTGGCGGTGGCGGCGGCGGTACCGGCCCTCCGGCGCGGCCGGCCGCGGAGGGCGCGGGACCGTACCCGCCGGACTGCCCGCGGTCCGGCGGGTGTTGTTCCGCCGGCCGGTCCACCGGACCGTGTCCGCCGGGCTGTCGGTGCTGCTCGGGATGCGGAGGCTGCGCCCGGTGCTGCTGCGGTGAGGCCGGGGCCGCGCTCGGGCGAGGCGGGTGCGGTGGTGTGCCCGGCGCGTCCGGCGGAACCGAGAAATCCGTCAACGTCGGTGTGGGAACGCCCGGTTGGGGCGGGCCGGGCCCGGGCGCGGGGCGCGCCCCCGACGGCTGCGGAGCCTGCACGGGTGTCCCGGAGGCGGGTGTCGGTGGAACGGGTGTTCCGGAGGCGACCGGGCGGGGCGCGGTCAGATCGGTGCCGCAGACCCCGCAGAAGCGGTCGCCCTCTTCGAACGGCTCGGCGCAGCTGGGGCAGGTGGAGACTTGTTCGAGCTGCGGCATCGTCACACCCATGTCCTGGGGCGGAAGCGGTTGGCGCGTTCCACCCATTCGATCCTTTCGGTACCGCTTGTCGCCAGTCGGGCGAGAGTGCGGCAGGACTTCTCCAGTCCGAGCCGCAACCCCTCCTGCTCCAGCGGACAGCCCAGCACAGAACGGATCTGCCCGGGGCCGGGGTTCGGGGGAGCGCCGTGTCGCCCCGCGAGAACCCAGTCAAGCGCACTGCCCAGCACCTCGGTCGTCAGCCGCTCCCGACGGGGCGCGTCCACACCGAGGGCGTCCAACTCCTCGACCTGCTCCGCCGCCGCGTACAGATCGGTCAGCAGGTCGTCCTGCGGGTCGCGTTCGCGCAGTCTCGCGGCCACGGCGGCGACCCGTGCAGAAAGATAGTGGATGGAGGTCTGCGGCACCGACTCCAGAGCGGCCACGGCCCCCTGCCGGTCGCCGGAGGCCAGCAGCACCCGCGCCCAACCGAACGCGCTGCTCACGTAGTTGCGGTTGGCGGACCACACCAGACGGTAGTACTCGGCGGCGTTGTCGAGCTGGCCGAGCATCTCGGCGCAGACCGCGAGCGCGAGCTTGGGCGCCGGCTCGCCGGGGAACGCGTCGTAGACCGCGTCGAAGGAGTGCGCGGAAGTGTCCCGGTCGCCCTTGGTCAGGGCGACCAGACCGCGGTACCACACGACCCGCCAGTCCTCCCCGTGCTCGCTCTCCAGATCGGCCACGATCTCGTTCACCGCGGCGGCGGACTCCGGGTCCCGGTCGGCGAGTTCGAGCCGGGCCCGCAGCCGGCGCAGCTGCACCTCCAGCGAGTCGACCGGGACCTCCTCCAACGCCGGGAGCACGTCGTGCGGTTCGGCGTTCAGCAGCCCCAGCACAAAGGTGGCGCTGGGGTCCCGCATGTCGATACGGGGCACCGGCAGCGCGAGAGCGGTGGCGCGGATGCGCAGCGGGACCAGGGGCGGCGCGCCCGCGACCGGCTCCCGCGCGACGGGCGAGGAGGCGCGCAGCTGGTGGGGGAGGCGTACGTGGGCCGGGGTCTGGCCGTAGGAGTACGTCGCCGGATCGTCGGCGGTCGTCGGATCGGCGGACTCGGGCGCGGGTGACTCGGGTGCGGGCTCTGGTGCGGGCTCGGACGCGGCGAAGTCCGGTGCGCCGGGCGGGTGTTCGGACGGCGCGAGCGCCTTCTCGCCCACCGGCTGCAGCTGCTCGCCGCCGCCCCCGCCGGGATGCTCGGCCGGGCGCCCGGAGACCGGGACCCCCGTTGCCGCCGCCTGCTCGGAGGACTGGGCCGGCACACCACCGGACGGGATCGCCTGCCGCTCGGCCGACTGCGGGAGCGAGCCGGTCGCCTCGGCCCGCGGGGACGCGCCGGCGGGCAGCTCCGCGGAGGCGGCGGCGCCCGGCGACTGGGCCGCCGGCGTCGGTGCCAGCTCCGGGCGGTCGGCCCGCCGCCAGCCGAACCGTCGCCGGGAGCGCTGCACCCGGGAGCCCAGCGTCGAGGCGTCGCCGCGGGGCGGGCTGAGCAAGTCGGTGTCCACCAGGCGGGTCTCGGGGCCGAAGAGCCGGGAGGCGGCGGGCCTGGGCTTGCCGGTCTGGAGGGCCACGACCTCGCGCAGCACCCCGGTCAGCTGGTCGGCCATCTCCTCGGCGGAGGCGAACCGCCGCCCGGGGTCGGGGTCGGTGGCACGCGCCAGCAGACGGTAGAACGACTCGTACCGCTGGAAGATGCCGATGCTCTCCGGCGGCGGCAGGCTGTCGCGGTAGACCGTGGTGAAGCCCTGGAAGTCGAAGGTCAGCACGGCCAGGGTGCGCGCGACGGTGTAGAGGTCGGAGGCGACCGAGGCGCCTTGCTCGGCGACCTCGGGGGCCTGGTAGCCGACGGTGCCGTATATCGCGCTGTCGTCGTCGCCCGTCCGCCGGACCGCGCCCATGTCGATCAGCTTGAGCTGGTGGTTCTGCTGGATCGCGTTGTCGACCTTGAAGTCGCAGTAGAGCAGTCCGCGGCTGTGCAGATAGCCGAGCGCCTCCAGCGCGTCGATGCCGTAGGCGCAGGCCTGCTCCACCGGCAGCGGCTCCCGGCGACCCTCGGGGGTGAGACGTTCGTTGGCGAGCTGCTTGAGGGACTTGCCGCCGATGTACTCCATGACGATGTAGCCGTCGACGCTGCCGGTGCGCGGATCGTGGTGCTCCACGAAGTTGTACACCCGCACGATGCTGGAGTGCTCGATCTCCGAGAGGAAGTGGCGTTCGGAGATCGCGACCGCCATGGCGTCCTGGTCGGCGGTGTCCAGCAGGCCCTTGAGCACGACCCAGCGGCCGTTCAGCGGGCGGTCGATGGCCAGATAGATCCAGCCGAGACCGCCGTGCGCAAGACAACCGGCGATCTCGTACTGCCCGTTGATCACATCGCCGCGGTTCAGTTTGGGGGTGAAGGAGTACGGCTGGCCGCACTTGGTGCAGAAGCCCTCGGTACGCCCCGGGCGGCCCTTGCGCGACCGGCCCACCGAGCTGCCGCACTCGCCGTTGCTGCAGAAGCGCTTGCGCTCGGGCACCTCGGGGTCGGCCATCACCTCCGTCGTCGGGACGGGGGCCGGCACTTCCGGCACGGTCACCAGCCCCGCGCCCAACCGTTTGCGCGCCGAGGACGAGCCGTCGGTGGTGCTGCGGGAGCCGCGCACCGAGACGGCCGGTACGGAGCCCGCGCCGCTCGACGAGCCCGACAGCCGTCCGGAGACCGAACGGTGCGAGGAGGACCCGGGTCCCGTCCCCGTCGACGCCGACGAGCCGGTCCTGCCGGTACCGGCCCCCTCCGCCACCACTCCGGTCGCGGGCGAGCCGAGCGCGCCGAGCCCGGAGACCGGGGGTGGGAACCCGCAGACGTCGCAGTACTGCTCGTCGTCCCCGAAGTCCTCGTAGGAGCCCTCGCAGTGGGATTGCTGGCAGCCCGTCGACAGTGAGCTCATCGGCCCGCCTCCCCGGCTGCGGTACCCGCGCCCGAGCTCGCCGCGACCGCCTCCGCCGCCGCCCGCTGGAACCGGGTCACCGCGGCCTCCGCCGCCCGCAGATCGCAGGGTGCGCTCCACAGCATCCGCCGCGCCGCGTCGTACGGTTCGATGAGCATCGGCTCCTCCTCCAGGCCGAGTTGGGAGACCTTCGCCTGGTACGCGTCCAGCCTGCCGCGCAGCTCCGCTCGCACTGCCAGTGGCGCGGTGACGTCCGAGAGCGCGGCACGGGCCCGGTACAGCTCCTCCTCCGCGCGGTCCTCGAGCCCGTCGAGCAACGGCGACAGCCGGTGCCAGCGGCCCGCCCTGCGGTACTCCGCCGCGGTGGCGAGCTCCTCGTGCAGCACGGTGGAGGGACCGCTGACCGCGGGCACCTCGAAGGCCGCGATCTTCGCCAGCACCTCGCCGCGCGCCGTACGTGCCTCGGCCAGCGTCCGGTCCGCCCGCGAGAGGGTGTCGCGCACCCCGTGCAGCCGCTCGTCCGCGTCCTGACGCACCGCCAGCACGGCGTCGACCTCGCGGCGCACGTCCTCCAGGGCGCGGGCGGCGCGGTCGTAGCGCCCGGTGTCGGGACGGCCACTGCCGGGTGTGCTGCTGCCCTGGGTCGGCAGCCAGAAGTCCAGGGGGTCGGTGACCACCTCCCGGCGCAGCGCGACGAGTTCGTCGGTGATCTGCTCCAGCTCGTCACCGGCCGGATGCTCGCCCGCGCGCACGCCGACCGAGCCGGCGAGCGAGTGCACCCGGCGCAGCTCGGCGGCGAGCAGATCGATCCGGGCCGGCAGCGCCGACCACACCGAGTCCGCCGCGGCGACGACGTCCAGGGCCCGGGCGTACCCGGTGTTCATCCGCTCCACCAGCCGGTCCAGGCTGACCTGCTCGGCGAGCCTGCCGCTGGAGGCCGCACCGGCACCGACCGTCAGGCCCTCGCCGCGGAGCAGCGCGGTGAGTTCGAGGAGTTCCTCGCGGTTGGGCCAGCGCCGTCTGCCGCGGATCGCCCTGGCGGCGGTCAGTGCCCGGCCGTACGTCTCGAACTGCGTCCACAGCAGCGAGATCGTGTGTTCGGCGGTCGCCCAGCGGTGTCTGGTGGTGCCGTTCAGCTCGGCGCCCTCCAGCAGCCGACGCCCCGCGTGGTCCTGGAGGGAGTACAGGGACGACTCGATCGCCTCCCACTCCGCACCGAGACGGGCGAGCGTCCTGTCCACCTCCTCCCGGTTCATCACCGGGCCGGCGGGTCCTGGGGACCCCATCGATCACCTCACTGCTCGTACGGGCTGCGGTCACTGGCTGCTGGTGCTGCTGGTGCTGCTGGGCACGGGCCCTCGTCGCGGGCCACGTCGCAGGAGGGCTTCGCGGCCCCGAAGAGTCAACGAGGCTGTGCGGCGGGGGTGTTCAGTCCCGGTAGAGCGGTTTCGGCGGTGTGGCCGACTCGCCGTCCAGTACCTCGTCGAGCCACTCGCGGTAGGACTTCTGCCACTGGCTTGACTCACCTCCCTCGCGGAACTCCTCCAACACGTGGTTGACGCGGCGCACCAGGTCCTCGTCCTCCTGGCTCATCGCCACCCCGTACAACTCGGAGGTGAGCGGTTCGCCGACCAGCCCGACCGACGGGTCCTGTGCGGCCTGGCCCGCGGCGAGCGCGTTGTCGGTCACCACACCGTCCACCCGGCCGAGTTGCAGCAGCACCAGGCAGTCGAGCTGGTTGGCCACCCGGACTGTCCTGGCGCCGTGGAAACCACGTCCGAGCTCCTTGTCGCCGGTGGACGAGCTGGCCGTGCAGAGCTTCTTGCCCTTGGCCGAGGAGTCGAGCCCGGTGATGCGGGAGCGTTGGGGCACCAGAAGCTGCTGGCCGGCCTCGAAATAGGCGGTGGAGAACGCGACCTTCTTGTCGAGGTGTTCGCACAGGATCGTCATGGTGCGCACGACCAGGTCGACGCTGTTGTCCGCCAGGGCCTCGGCGCGCTGGTTGGTCGAGATCGCCTTGTACACGATCCGGGCGGAGGGCCCCAGCAGATCCTCGGCGATGGCATTGACCAGATCGATGTCGAAGCCCACCAGCTCACCGCTCTGGGGGTCCCGGTGGCTCCAGTTGTAGCTGTTCTGGTCGACGCCGACCTTCAGAAAGCCGCGCTTGTCGATACGGCGCACGGCCTCGCCAGTCGCGGTGGCCGGCTTGAGGCTGGCCGCCGGGTCGCTGCCGTCCTTGCACTCCTTCTCCCGCTCGGGTGCGGTGGGGCGCCGCTCGGGTGCGGCCGGCCGCACCGGCTGGGCGGTCGTCTCCTCCTGGCGTGCCTCAGCCGTACCGCCACCGGGAGCGGGGGTCCAGACCGGGTGCAGCAGCACGGCCAGCACCATGGTCAGTGCCGCCGCGGCCGTGGCGAGGAAGCCCCGGTCGAGCCTGCGTGTCCGCACGGAGGAATCGGGGTCGGTGCCGCCGAACCGTCGTCTGTCTGTCATGTCCGCCCCTGTCACCGGTACTCGGCCAGCCTGCGGCCGATGCCGGCGACCGCCCCTGCGGCGCCCACCAGCACCAGCACCACCGCGCCCACCGGCAGCGAGTCCAGGGCGTTTCTGCCCCGCTCCGCGGCGGTGGTGAACTGCGTCTGCTCGTGCTTGATCGCCCTGCTCAGACCACCGTTGACCTTGTCGAAGGTCTCACCCGTCGTACCGCGTGAACCTATGACCATGGCGACCGCCTGGCTGTACTCACCGCCGGCCTCCCGTTTCCGTACCTCTCCGTTGCGGTAGTGCCAGAAACCCGCGTTCCGCAGCGCGGACCTGACCGGCTCCCTGCCCGCCTCGTCGTCCGCCAACTGCTCCGCCTCGCGCAGCAGTCCGCCGTCGCCGTCCTCGGGGCTGCTGCCGGCCAGGTCCTTCATGTTCTTCTCGTACTCGCTCGTGTACTGGTCGCCGGCGCCTCGCGAGACCAGCGCCATGCCCTCGTTGCCGCGCGCCTTCAGCGCGGCCACCAGCGCCGAGTTGAGCCTGTCCAGCGAGAGGGTGCCGTTTCTGTTGGCCTCGTCGAGGTGGTGCTGCGCCAGCAGCCCGCTGCCCAGCACCCAGACCAGCAGCAGTGCGGCGGCACAGGTCGCGGCGACCAGACCGCGGTTGAAGACGCGGTTGGTGCGCAGGAAGTGGCGTCGCTGCAACCACACCAGCAGCGCCAGGACCGCGACGCCCCACAGCAGGGCGAGCCACGGAAGCGACCGGGCGCTCTCGTGCTCCTCGTTGAGCTGCTCGGACTGTGCGTCGTAGAGCTTTTCGGCCGTGGGCAGCAGATCTTCGCGCATCATCTCGTCGGCGTGCCGCAGATACGCGCCGCCGACCGGCAGACCCTGCCGGTTGTTGGCGCGCGCGGTCTCCACCAGACCGGTGTAGACCGGGAGTTGCTCGGTGAGCTCGCTGAGCTTGGCCCTTGCTCTGTCGGAGGCTCTGCCGTTGGCCGCGGCATCGGAGAGGGATTCGGAGGCGAGCCCGATCTGCTGGTCGTACCGGTCCCGTATCTTCTGGTTCTCGTTTCCTCCGGTGAGGAAGCCGCTGGCGGCAGTGGTGTTGGCGTCCGCCAGCGAGCGGTAGATCTGCGCGGCGTGCATGCTCAGCGGTTGGCTTCCGTCGATCACCGCGCTGGTGCTGTCCCGGCGTTCGGACATCTGCCAGGACGCCAGCAGACCGAACACGAGGAGCGCGGCCACCGCCGCTGCCCCGAGCAGCCGCAGCCTGCCGGGCTCGATGTGGAAGGCGGCGCGGAGTCGGGCGACGGCTTCGGCCGCGTCCGAACGGCGGGGAGGCCGCGCCTCGGGCTCCGAATGTGCGACGACTCCGGCTGCGCCCGTCGTCGTCGACGGTGCCACGGCCTGTTGTTCGGTGACCGACACGGCCCTCCCCCTTGTCGCCCTCGTCGCCCGCGATGTTCGGTTACGTGCTGACTCCCGCTGTTCGTCCGGCAGTTGGAGCGAACCCCTGTCAGCAGTATGGCGTGCCGGGTGCTCGATCACACTGCCCCCGGCCGGGAATTCCGCTCCGAACACGATCACGCCCCGGCGGGCGCGAAGTCGCCGCGCGCGGGCGGGAGTTCGACTGTCGTGCGGGATGACGCCCGGGTGACGGCGGACGGTTCCCCGACGGATCGTCAGCGGCGTGCGCGGAAGTGCGTCCGCCGGGCGCGCAGCGGCGTACGCCGTGCTCCGTCGGCGGCCTGCCCCCGCCGGGGCCGCGGGGCGGGGCGGGCGGGGCGCGGTGTCGCGCCGGGCCGTGACGCGCGGGGTGTGACGCGCGGGCCGTGACGCGCGCGGACGATGCGGCCCGGCTCCGGTCCCGGTCCCGGAACGACGAAGGCCCGGTCTCAGGCAGGCGTTCTGCCGTCGATCCGGGCCAGGGCGTCGTCCGCGCCGTAGGGCCTCAGGTAGGGCATCCAGCGCGGGTCGCGGTGGCCCGTACCGATGATGCGCCACGCCAGGCCGGCGGGTTGCGCGGGTTGATGGCGCAGTCTCCAGCCCAGCTCGGTGATGTGGTGGTCCGCCTTGACGTGATTGCACGCCCGGCAGGCGGCGACGACGTTCTCCCACGCGTGCTGCCCTCCCCGGCTGCGCGGGATGACGTGGTCGACGCTGGTGGCGGCCCCGCCGCAGTAGGCACAGCGTCCGCCGTCCCGGGCGAACAGCGCCCGCCGGGTCAGTGGCACGGGGCCGCGGAACGGCACCCTCACGAAGCGCTTGAGCCGAACCACGCTGGGTGCGGGGATGGCGCAGCTCGTACTGCGCATCAGGGCGCCCGAATCCTCCAGGCTGATCGCCTTGTCGTTGAGGATGAGGATGAGCGCGCGACGGAGCGGTACGATGCCGAGCGGCTCGTACGACGCGTTGAGGACCAGGACATGCGGCACGGTGCCTCCTTGTACGTCTGCGGCGCGTGGCTCGCGCCGGGACGATCTCCCCCAGTGTGTCCCCAGGTCGGCCCGCTGGCCACCACGATCAGGTAATGGGCCTCGCGTGTTTTCGGACACAGGGAGAGGGCCTCTGGTCAAATCTCCGGCCAAACCCACAGCAATCCGGCCAGCTCGCGACCATCCCCGGGGTTACGGCACATTTCCCCGGCCTAGGGTGTCGGCGTGAACTCGATGGAGGATGCCCAGGTGCGCGCGAACGACTTCGCCGGCTGGGTGCAGAACAACTGGGAGGGCTGGCTCGCGGCCGGTCTGCGCATCGCGCTGATCGTGGTGATCGCGCTGGTGCTGAAAACGGTCGTCCGCCGTACGATCACCCGCCTCGTCGCCCGGATGAACCGCTCCGCCGACAACGCGGGGAACACGTTCGGCGGACTGCTGGTCAACGCCGAGCGCCGGCGTCAGCGCTCGGAGGCGATCGGCTCGATCCTGCGCAGCGTCTCCTCCTTCCTCATTCTCGGCACAGCCGCGCTCACCGTGCTGTCGGTCTTCGAGATCAGCCTGGGCCCCCTGCTGGCCAGCGCGGGTGTGGCCGGTGTCGCGCTCGGCTTCGGTGCGCGCAACCTGGTCACCGACGTGCTGACCGGAATGTTCATCCTGCTGGAGGACCAGTACGGCGTCGGCGACCGGATCGACGCGGGTGAGGCCACCGGCGTCGTCCTGGAGATCGGGCTGCGGGTGACCAAGCTCCGCGGCGACGACGGCGAGGTCTGGTACGTCCGCAACGGGGAGATCCGGCGGGTCGGAAACCTCAGCCAGGGCTGGTCCACCGCCGCCGTCGACGTGGAGGTGGGCGCGGGGGAGCCGCTGGAGAAGGTGCGCGAGACGATCGAGTCCGCCGGCCGCGACTTCGCCGCCTCGCCGCCGTGGGACGAGAAGCTCTGGGACCGGGTCGAGATGCTCGGACTGGAGTCGGTCACCCTCGACTCCATGGTCGTGCGGGTCTCGGCGAAGGTGATGCCGGGCCAGGTCAAGCCGGTGGAGCGGGAGCTGCGCTGGCGCATCAAGCACGCGCTGGACGCCCAGGGCGTACGCGTCGTCGACGGCGAGGCGGTGCGGCTGCGCAAGCTGGTCGACGAAAGCGTGGACGGCCGCTGAACCGCTCAGCACGGGCACGGGACGGACGCTCAGCACGGGACGGCCGCTGGGCGCAGGAGACGGCCGCTTGGCGGCACGGCCTGGGTAAGGTCTAGACAACTGGGGCCCGGATGCGGTGCGGTGGCCCTGTGTACGGCGCGAGACCACGGCCCGGCTCGACAGCGGCGGGCGCGCTCCGTACCCGGACGGGAGCCAAGTACCCATGAAACTCGCGGTGGTGGGCGGCGGGTCCACCTACACCCCGGAACTGATCGACGGCTTCGCCAGGCTGCGCGGAACTCTGCCGATCAGCGAGCTCGTCCTCACCGACCCCCACGAGGAGCGACTGGAGCTCGTCGGTGGACTGGCCCGGCGCATCTTCGCCCGTCAGGACCACCCCGGAGTCGTCCGCACCACGACCGATCCGGACGCCGCGGTGGCCGATGCCGACGCCGTGCTCCTCCAACTCCGGGTCGGCGGCCAGGCCGCACGGCAGCAGGACGAGAGCTGGCCGCTGGAGTGCGGCTGCGTCGGGCAGGAGACGACGGGCGCCGGCGGGCTCGCCAAGGCGCTGCGTACCGTTCCGGTGGTGTTGGACATCGCCGAGCGGGTCCGCCGGGCGAACCCGGACGCCTGGATCATCGACTTCACCAACCCCGTCGGCATCGTCACCAGGGCGCTGCTGGAGGAGGGGCACAAGGCCGTCGGGCTGTGCAACGTCGCCATCGGCCTCCAGCGCAAGTTCGCCGGGCTGCTCGGTGTCGGCCCCGAACGGCTCCGGCTCGGGCACTACGGACTGAACCATCTGACCTGGGAGTTCGGCGTACAGCTCGCCCCCGAGGGCGGCGGTGCCGGCGGCCGGGACGTACTGCCCGAACTGCTGGCCGCGCACGGCGAGCGGCTGGCCGAGGACCTGCGGCTGCCCAGGCCGCTGCTGGACCGCCTCGGCGTCGTTCCCTCCTACTATCTGCGCTACTTCTACTCCCACGACGCGGTGGTGCGCGAGCTGCACGACAAGCCCTCCCGGGCGGCCGAAGTCGCCGCCATGGAGGCCGAGTTGCTGCGGATGTACGCGGACCCCGAGCTGGACGAGAAGCCCGAGCTGCTCGCCAAGCGCGGCGGCGCGTTCTACTCCGAGGCCGCCGTCGCGCTGGCCGCCTCGCTGCTCGGCACCCAGGACGGCGGCGCCGGTGTGCAGGTCGTCAACGTGCGCAACGACGGCACCCTGCCCTTCCTGCCCGACGACGCCGTCGTCGAGGTCCCGGCCGAGGTGTCCGCGCGAGGGGTCGTTCCGCTGCCCGCGCCGGACATCGACCCGCTGTACGCGGGGCTGATCAGCTCCGTCACGGCGTACGAGCGCCTGGCGCTGGACGCGGCGTTGCGCGGAGGGCGCGACCGGGTCTTCTCCGCGCTGCTCTCCCATCCGCTGATCGGCCAGTACGACCGTGCCGAGACCCTGACCGACCGGCTGCTGGCGCACAACAAGGAACATCTGCCGTGGCTGTGAGCGATCGTCCGTCGGCCGCGTCGGCCGCGTCGGCCGCGTCGGCCTCGTCCGTCTCGGGGCCGGTCGCCCCGGAGGCGACGGCGGCGGCCGTGCTCGCGCTGGACGCGGGCAACACCAAGACCGACGCCGCCGTGATCGCCGCGGACGGGACGCTGCTCGCGGGCGCCCGCGGCGGCGGGTTCCGTCCGCAGGCCGTCGGTACGGAGGCCGCCGTCGACGTGCTCCAGGGCATCGTGGAACGCGCTCTCACCGAGGCCGGCGGGCCCGTGATCACGGGTGTCACCGCCTGCCTCGCCAACGCCGATCTGCCGCAGGAGGAGGTAGCCCTGCGCGACGCCCTGGCGGAACGCCGTTGGGGCGCCCGTACGGAGGTCGCCAACGACACCTTCGCGATCCTGCGTGCCGGACTGGACGACGACGGCCGCCCGCCGCAGGGCGTCGCGGTCGTCTGTGGCGCCGGTATCAACTGCGCGGGGCAGCGCGCCGACGGCAGGGTCCACCGCTTCGCCGCGCTCGGCGCGCTCTCCGGCGACTGGGGCGGAGGGGGCGGTCTCGCCGACTCCGCGATCTGGCACGCCGCCCGCGCCGAGGACGGCCGGGGCGCGGACACCGTGCTCGCCCGCGCCCTGCCCGCGCACTACGGCCTGACCACGATGGCCGAGCTGATCGCCGCCTTCCACCTCGGTGGTCTCGGCGCCGAGCGGCGGCACGAGGCGGCGCCGGTGCTCTTCGACGTCGCGGCGCAGGGTGACCGGATCGCCCACGGGATCGTCCTGCGCCAGGCCGAGGAGTTGGTGGCGCTGGTGACCGTGACGCTGGACCGGTTGGAACTGAGCCGGGTGCCCACCCCGGTGCTGCTCGGCGGCAGCGTTGTCGCCGCGCGCCATCCGCTGCTGCACGACGCGTTGTTGGAGCGACTCGCCGAGCGGGCCCCGTACGCCTCCGCCCGCGTCGTCACCGCGCCCCCGGTCCTCGGCGCCGGGCTGCTCGCCCTGGACGCGGCGGGCGCCGAGGCCGCCGCGCACGGCCGACTGCGGACGGCGTACGGGGACACCGCCTCCGAGGGCCCCCAGCCCGGGGGTGCCGCGCGCGGGGCGTAGGCAGCCTCGTCGGTCACGTCCGGGACGGTGTCGTCCCGGACGGGCTGCCCGGGCTTGCGCCCCGCCCCCGACTCGGCGTCGTTGTCCGGCAGTTGACTTCAACCGAAGTTCAACTTCTAGCGTGGAACCCGGATCGAGTCACCGCGGCCCCGCAGCGCGGGAGTGCCGCAGATCGAGAGGGGCGACCATGA
Organism: Streptomyces tardus; assembly: GCF_018101125.2. Classification (GTDB taxonomy): domain Bacteria; phylum Actinomycetota; class Actinomycetes; order Streptomycetales; family Streptomycetaceae; genus Streptomyces; species Streptomyces tardus. The sequence goes on from NZ_JAELVF020000001.1 coordinate 3,628,311, forward strand.
ACGCCGTCAACGCCGCGGCCGTCTCCGGGGGCTTCCCCGCGAAGCCCGCGGCGAGCTCCGGGGAGGGCCCGGCCGGACGCCTCCCCGCGAGTGCCGCGGGAGAGTTCGCCGAGACGTTCTCCGATGCCGAGCTGCTGGGCCAGCCCATGGGCTACTGGAGCGGCGCCGCCTCCGCGGCGATCGTCGCCCGGATCAACCGTGCCGTCGGGCGGTTCGGTCTCGCGCAGCGCAACTGGTGGGTCCTCTACCGGGCCGGAGCCGAGGGCGCGGCGGAGGGAGGGGGTCTCACGCGTGAGGAGATCGTGCGGGTGATCGCCGAGAGCCGCCCCTTCCTCGACGACGCCGTGCTCGGCCCGGCGGTCGACGAGGTCGTGGCGGCCGGGCTGCTGGAGGAGGTCGAGGGCCGGCTGGTGCTCACCGCCCGGGGTCGGGGGCTGCGCGCGAAGCTGATGGGCGAGGTCATTCCGGCGACTCTCGCCGAAGCCCGGGCGGGCGTCAGCGACGAGGAGTACGTGCTGACCCTGCGGGTGCTGCGGCGCATGATCGCCAACACGGGCGGTGACACCTCCTTCGCTCCGTGACCGGCCGGATCCGCTCCGTGGGGCGCGACCGCTGCGCCTCTCTCCTTCCGTCGCCGGACGACTTCGTTCCGAGGGGGCACAACCCCCGCCACTGTCAAGGAGGTTGCGCACGGTCACCGCCCAGTGCTGCTGAGTGGGCAGGAGTTCGATGGTCGAAGCACGTAAAATCTTCGTGCAGAAGCACTGTTTGCCGAATGCTCCGGCGGTTCTCGTTGGCCTGAACCGGCAATTCGCCGCCAAGGAGGAGAACGTGACGTACGACACCTTCTGGTCCGGATATTCGCCGGATCGAGGATGAGCGGGTGAGCATTGGGTAGTCAGCTCTTGTCCTTCACCGTCAACGAACGGAGGCCCGTCGTGGCCGCGTCCGCCGAACTCCTCGTCTCCACCGTCGTTCCGCTGCCGAAACAGGCCGGCAAGGCCGAGGACGGCGACCCCTCCAAACGCCTGCTCGCCGAGCTCCTTCCCAGCTACGACTCCGGCCTCGAGGGCACCTCCTACGGTGACTGGGCCGACGCACCCCTCACCTCCGAGCCGCCGCTCGCCGACGAGGCGCCGCTGACCAGCGAGTCGCCCATCGCCGAGCTTCCGCTCACCAGCGAGCCGACCGGCGCCGCCCTCTACTCCGACGGGCGCGGCAGCATGGACGCCGCTTACTGAGACAGCAGGCGCCGCCCGTCCGCGTCGCGCCGCTTCTCCTCCCGCTCTTCGCGACCACCACGTCCGCTCGTCCGGGCGCGGTGGTCGCAGCTGTGTGTACACGCCCCCGCCGCCGGTGCGCGGCGGGCCGAGGCTCCGGCGCGCTGCCGTGCCGGCGTCTGCCAGGGTGTGGCCGCCTCGCTCGACGCCGCCTGCCCCAGGGGTACCCCGGCGGTGCGGCGCTCTGGGGCGTTCGCTAGTTTGGAACCGTGGTCAACAAGAATGCTGTGCGAGCCGGAGCCGTCACCGTCGGTACGACGCTGATGCTGCTGATGTCTTCCCCCACCGCCCTGGCCGCCAGGCCGGACGACGGCGACGACCCGGGTGCCGGGCTGAGCATCGCCGAGACGGTCGGTCTGTTCGTGGTGGCCCCCGTGCTCCTCTTCCTGTTGATCGCGGGCCTCACCATGCTCGGTGACAAGTCCCGCAAGAAGACCGGCTGACCGCGTACACCTGCTGACGCCGCCGGCCGGCATCGGCCGACCGTGCGCGGCCGTCGCCGACCGCCCGGAACGCGGCTGATCGCGTACGCCGGTCGGCCACGCACCGGCTGTCGGCGTCCGGTGTCCCGGCCACGCCTCACGGGATCACCCCTCGCGCGCCCCGCAGACCCAAGGGTCGGCGTCGGCGCGCGTTGTGCTGCCCGCCCCGCCCGCCTGCCGTTCGCGCTCGCCGGGCGGAAGGCGCCACAGCTCCCGCCGCCGCCTTGCGCTGACCGCGGGCCGCCCGCCGATCGGATCGCCGGGCGCACTGGTCACTGACCGCCGCCGGCCGCTCGGAACGCGACGGCGGCCCGGAACGCGACGGGCGCGGTACCGGCCGGAACTCCGCCCCGTACCGCGCCCGTCGCTCTCCCGGTCTCCCGGTCAGCCGCTGTGGTCAGCCGCTGCGGCGTCGGCGGCCTGCGCCTTCAGCGCCCGCTCCACGCCGGCCCTCGATTCGGTGACCAGCCTGCGCAGCCCCGCGTTGGCCTCGCCCTGGGCGCGCAGCCACTCGTCCGTCGCCTCCAGCGTGCTCGGCGACACCTGCACGGTCGGGTAGAGCCCCACCGCGATCTGCTGGGCCATCTCGTGGCTGCGCGACTCCCAGACTCCGCGCAGCGACTCGAAGTACCGGTCCGCGTACGGCGCCAGCAGCTCGCGCTGGTCGGTCTGGACGAAGCCGCCGATCACCGCCTCCTGGCGCGAGTTGGGCAGCTTGTCGGAGTCCACCACCTGCGCCCAGGCCTCGGCCTTGGCCTCCGCGGTGGGACGGGCGGCCTTCGCGGTCGCGGCGTGCAGCTCACCGGCCGAGGTGGGGTCCCGCTCCAGTTCGGCGGCGATCGCCGCGTCGTCGGCCCGGCCGGTCGCCGCGAGACGGACCAGGAGCGTCCAGCGCAGGTCGGTGTCGACCGCCAGGCCGTCGAGAATTTCGCTTCCGTCGAGCAGCCCGGCGAGCAGGGCAAGCTGCTCGTCGGTGCGGGCCGTCGCCGACAGCGCCCGGGCCCAGGCCAGTTGGTGGTCGCTGCCCGGGGAGGCCGCGCGCAACTGATCGAGCGCCACTCCGCTCCAGCGGGCCAGGCCCTCCTCGCGCCACTCCGGCGCCGCGTACAGGTCGAGTGCGAGCTTGACCTGCCGCAGCAGGGTCTGCACCACACCGATGTCGGTCTCCTTGGCGATACCGGAGATCACCAGCTCCAGGTAGTCCCTGGTCGCCAGTTCGCCGTCCCGGGTCATGTCCCAGGCGGACGCCCAGCACAGTGCGCGCGGCAGGGACTCGGCGAAGTCGCCGAGATGCTCGGTGACCACGGCCAACGAATCGGCGTCCAGGCGGACCTTGGCGTACGAGAGGTCGTCGTCGTTGAGCAGGACGACCGCGGGGCGGGCCCGGCCCACCAGCTGCGGCACCTCGGTCGACTCGCCGTCCACGTCCAGCTCGATGCGGTCGGTGCGCACCAGCTTGCCGTCCCGGAGCTCGTAGAGGCCCACGGCGATGCGGTGCGGGCGCAGCGTCGGGGTGCCCTTGGCGCCCTCGGGCAGCGCGGGTGCCTCCTGGCGGACCGCGAAGGAGGTGACGGTGCCGTCCGCGGCGGTTTCGATCTCCGGCCGCAGCACGTTGATGCCGGCGGTCTCCAGCCACGCCTTCGACCAGGCCGACAGATCGCGGCCGGAGGTCTCCTCCAGCGCGACCAGCAGGTCGTTCAGCCGGGTGTTGCCCCAGGCGTGCCGCTTGAAGTAGGCCTGCACGCCGCGGAAGAACTCATCGGTGCCGACGTAGGCCACCAGCTGCTTGAGCACCGAGGCGCCCTTGGCGTAGGTGATGCCGTCGAAGTTGACCAGCACATCGTCCAGATCGCGGATCTCGGCCATGATCGGGTGCGTGGAGGGCAGTTGGTCCTGCCGGTAGGCCCAGGTCTTCATCTGGTTGGCGAAGCTGGTCCAGGCGTCCGGCCAGCGGCTGCCGGGGGCGTACGCCTGGCAGGCGATGGAGGTGTAGGTGGCGAACGACTCGTTCAGCCACAGGTCGTTCCACCACTCCATGGTGACCAGGTCGCCGAACCACATGTGCGCCAGCTCGTGCAGGATGGTCTCGGCGCGCACCTCGTAGGCGGCGTCGGTCACCTTGGAGCGGAAGACGTACTGGTCACGGATGGTCACCGCGCCCGCGTTCTCCATGGCGCCCGCGTTGAACTCGGGGACGAAGAGCTGGTCGTACTTCTCGAAGGGGTAGGGGAAGTCGAACTTCTCCTCGAACCAGTCGAAGCCCTGCCGGGTGACGTCGAAGATCGCCTCGGAGTCCAGGAACTCGGCGAGCGAGGGCCGGCAGTAGATCGCCAGCGGCACGCTGCGACCGCTGCCGTCGGAGGCCTCCCAGCTGCTGTGCACCGAGTGGTACGGGCCGAGGATCAGTGCGGTGATGTAGCTGGAGATCCGCGGGGTGGGGGCGAACGCCCAGACGCGGTCGGCCGGTTCGGGCGTCGGCGAGTTGGAGATCACCGTCCACCCCTCGGGGGCGGTGACGGTGAAGCGGAACGTCGCCTTGAGGTCCGGCTGCTCGAAGTTGGCGAAGACCCGCCGGGCGTCCGGCACCTCGAACTGGGTGTACAGATAGGCCTGCTGGTCCACCGGGTCGACGAACCGGTGCAGCCCCTCACCCGTGTTGGTGTACGCGCAGTCGGCCACGACCGTCAGCTCGTTCGGCCCCGTCTGTACGGACGGCAGCGCGATCCGGGAGTCGGCGAAGACGGTGTCCGCGTCCAGCGGCGCTCCGTTGAGCACGACCTCGCGCACCGAGGGCGCGACCAGGTCGATGAAAGTGTCGGCGCTCTCGCCGGCCTCGAACCGGACCCGCGTCACCGAGCGGAACGTGCCGCCCTCCTGCGCGCCGGAGAGGTCCAGCTCGATCTCGTACGCGTCCACGGTCAGCAACCGGGCGCGCTCGCGGGCCTCGTCGCGGGTCAGATTGGTGCCAGGCACGTGGTGTCTCCATCCTTCGGGCGGTTGCCAGCGGTGCCGGCCATCCTTCCACGCCACCCCCTCGAACGGTCCTTGCCAGTGCCACAGGCACATCTGTGCAGTCCCTCTCGGCGCCGCCGTCCCCGGGCCCGCCCCGCCGCGCCGTTCCACCCCCTGCGCGCGGGCCGTGGGCAGGCTGCACGCAGGCCGTGATCGCGGGGTCTGCCTGCCGCCGGGCGCGCAGACAGATGGCACGCTGACGTTCCCGTCGAGTTCAACGCAGCGCCACCGCCGAAGCCAAGCATGCGAAAGGGGGGCAACAGCCCTCTGCCAGCTGCCGCTTCGTACCGGAGAGCGACATGCCTCGCAGCCAGAACAGCCCCGAGCCCCTCAACCGACGCACCCTGTTGACCGCCGGCGCGGCGGTCGCGGACGGCGTCCGGGGGGACGGCAGCTACCGGAGGCTCACCGAAGGCCCGGGCTGGACGCGGGAGGTGCGCGAGGAGCTCGCCCCGGCGGGCGGCGGGCGCGAGGAGAGGCGTACGACCCTCGCCGCCTTCGTGCAATTCACCGACCTGCACATCGTCGACACCCAGCACCCGCTGCGGCACGAGTACCTGCGCGCGGAGACGGCGAGCGCCTGGCGTCCGCAGGAGACCCTCTCGGTGCACGGAGCCCTCTCGCTGATCGACCGGGTCAACGCGCTCCGCCACGGCCCCGCCACCGGCGCCCCGCTGGACTGTGTGGTCACCACGGGCGACAACACCGACAACAACTCCCGGGCCGAGCTCGACTGGTACCTCACCGCGATGAGCGGCGGTCGCATCACCCCCAACACCGGTGATCCGCGCGGCTACGAGGGCGTCCAGAACTCCGGCCTGCCGCTCTACTGGCACCCCGAGAGCACGCTGGGGGACGCCGACAAGAAGCTCGGCTACCCCCGCGTCGACGGGCTGCTGACCGCCGCGACCCGCCGGCTCACCAGCCCCGGGCTGACCATCCCCTGGTACTCCACGGTCGGCAACCACGACACCCTGCCGGGCGGTTGTTACGCCTCGGGGGACGGCTTCTTCGCCGATCTCGCCGTCGGCGACCGCAAGTTGATGGAGCTGCCCCGGGAGGTCAGCGCCACACTCTGGCGCCGGGTGCGTGAGGGCGGCGACCCGCGCGGTGAGCAGTTCACCGCGCTCCTCAAGGAGTACGCCCGCAACGCCCGTACGGTGACCCCCGATCCGGCGCGCGCCCCCTTCACCGCCGCCGAGTACGTACGTGCCCATCTGCACAGCCGGTACACCGGCGCGGGGCCGCGCGGACACGGCTACACCGAGGCCAACCTCGCCGAGGACCGGCTCTACTACTCCTTCCGGATCAGCGACGACCTGATCGGCATCAGCCTGGACACCACCCGCCCGGGCGGGCACTACACCGGCGCTGTCGGCGCTGCCCAACTGCGTTGGCTCGAACGCGAGTTGCGCGCGCACCGCGACACTCCTGTGCTGGTCTTCAGCCACCACACCAGCGCCAGCACGCCGGACGGCGGCGACCAGCTCCTGGAGCTCCTGGGTCGGCATCCGCACGTGCTGGCCTGGGTCAACGGGCACAGCCACAAGAACGCCGTCACCGCGCACCGCGGCTTCTGGGAGGTGTCCACCGCCTCGCACGTGGACTTCCCCCAGCTCGCGCGCGTCGTGGAGGTCACCGACAACCGCGACGGGAGCTACTCGCTGTTCACCACGCTCATCGAGTCCGCCGCACCTGCCCGGACCACGACCGGCACCTCGAACCGCGTCGAACTGGCCTCGCTCTATCGGGAGTTGGCGCACAACGCACCCGGCGCGCGCAGCACGCTCGCCGGCAGCGCCACCGACCGCAACACCGAACTCCTGATCCGCCGCAGCTGAACGCCGTACGTGCCCGCCCGCCCGTACGCTGCCGGTCCGCCCGCCGCCGGCCCGTATCCGCGTCCCCACCCTTGTCCGACCCCGCAGCCGTACGGTTCCGGCGTCGTCCCACCACCCGGCATCCGGCCACGGCGCACGGCCACGGCGCACGGCCACGGCGCACGGCCGCCGGGTCAGGTCGTACGCGGCGGGCCGGTCGGCGGGCCGGCCGGGTCAGCGGGGCAGTACCAGCACCTCCGCGGCGCTCCCGCGCTCGTGCGCCGTCATCAGCGCGGTGCGCAGCACGGCGGCGAGCTGCCGCGGCTCCTCGCGCAGCCGGTCGGGCGTCAGACCGAGCACCGTGACTCCCAGCTCAGAAGCCGTTGTGCGCTGCCGGGTGCGCGGGGGCCACAAGGTGCTGCCGGCCCGGTCGCGGGCCGGCCCGCAGGCGTCGAGCTCCACGGCCACCCGGTGCTCCGGCCAGTACGCGTCGAACGCCCCGAGGGAGGGCCCGCCCGGCTGCCGCAGCTCCACGTTCCAGCACGGCTGCGGCAGCGCCCCCTCGCGCACCAGCGCGTACAGCCGGCTCTCCGCGACCGCGCGGCCCTCGGCAAGCAGGGTGTCCACAGCGTCGACCACCTGGGGCCGGGCCAGCAGCCGGCCGCGCCGCAACTCCCGTACGATCTCCGCCGATTCGCAGTGCCGTGCGCGCACCGCCTCGGCGAGCAGCCGATGCACCTCGGCCGGCTCGGTGAGCCCGGCGACCGCGTCGGCGAGGGCCCTGGCCACCGGGGCGAGGGGCAGCCCTTCCACCTCCTGGGCCGGGGGCAGCCGGGGCACGTGGACGATCCGCGCCCATCCCGAGGAGCGTGCGCGCCTGCTCCGCGGCACCAGCACCTCGATCCGCTCCAGCGCGGCGATCGGCGGCGCCGAGCGGAAGCCGTACAGCGCGAGGGCGGCCAGGCCGCTGAGGACCGGCCGCCCGCCCTGCTCCGGTACCCGTGAGCCGTCGCCCTCCGCGTAGAGCAGCACCGCGCGCAGTCGTTCCTGTTCGGTGGGTTCGTCCGGGTGCAGGAGGTAGACGCCGGGCAGCGGCGCCTGCCACGGGCCGCCGGTGCGGCAGAGGTCGCGCACGGCGGCGGCGCTGACGCCCTGGGCGCGCAGCACGGCCGCGGTGACGACGGTGGTGTCGTCGTTGCGGGGCCGGTTCGCGGAGCGGGGAGGGAGCGGGGTCTCGTGGGCCATGACTGTGCGATGCCCGCGTGCACACCGGCCCTCTCGCGCTGTTACAGATTCGTCAACGAACCCGGACCTCCCTGTCCTCAAGCTGCCCGGAACACGCCCTGACCCTCCGCCGAAAGCACTCAACTCCCGTACGCACGTACGGGAGTTGAGTGGGTGATCAGGGGGACGCCGGCGCCGCGCGCCCGAACGCCGCGCTGCCGGCGCTCTGCTGCCAGGGCGCCCGGACGCCGCGTCGGTCCGTCAGACGGCCGAGGCGTCGCACCGGCGGGCGCGCAGCGCACGCGCCAGATCGTCCCGCGACTCCCACACCAGCCTGCGAAGCGCCGGCGCCGCACTGCCCTCGGTCTCCCGCAGCCAGGCGTCCGTCGCCGCGAGCGTCGCCTCGTCGCCCTGGGCCATCGGGAACATGCCGCGTACGACGGCCATCGCGATCTCGATGGAACGCTCCGCCCACACCTTCTCCAGCGCGGCGAAGTACCGCGGTACGAAGGGGGCCAGCAGCTCCCGCTGTCCGCCCGGGTCGAAGCCGGCGAGGGTGGCGCCGACGAGCGCGTTGGACAGCGCGTCCGAGTCGACCACCGCCGACCAGGCCTGTTCCTTGACCTCTGCGGATGGCCGCGCCGCCAGGCAGCGCACCTGGTGCCGCTTGCCGGAGGCGGTGTCGTCGCGGGACAGCTCGGCTGCGATCTCCGCCTCGCCTGCCGCACCCTCGGCGACCAGCGGGCTCAGGAACGCCCACCGCAGCTCCTGGTCGACCTTCAGGCCCGCCACCTTCTCCTTGCCGTCCAACAGCCCCCGCAGCAGGCGCAGTTCCTCCGGCCCGCTCGCCACCGAGGCGAAGAACCGGGCCCAGGCCAGCTGATGGCCGCTGCCGGGGTCGGCCTCGCGCAGCAGCCGGAGCGCGCCCTCGGAGAGCTGCCGCTCGGCAGTGCCCCGGTGCTCCTGCGCCGTGTAGTGGCCCAGCGCGGTACGGGACCAGGCGTGCAGCATCTGGAGCACTCCGATGTCGCTCTCCCTGCCGCCGAAACGCAGCACGAAGCCGAGGAACTCGCGGGCCGGCATCAGCCCGTCCCGGGTGAGGTTCCACAGCGCCGACCAGCACAGCGCCCGGGCCAGCGGGTCGCTCACCGAGCCCAGCCGGTCCACCAGCGTCGCCAGCGAGACCTCGTCCAGCCGGGTCTTGGCGTAGGTGAGGTCCTCGTCGTTGACCAGGACCAGCTCGGGGCGCTCGGCGCCGGCCAGCTCCGCCACCGCCGTACGGGCGCCGACGACGTCGACGCCGGCGCCTGCGTACCGCACCAGCGCCCCGCCCTCGGTGCGGTAGAGCCCGACCTGGACGCGGTGCGGGCGCAGCACGGGGTCCATTGCCTCGCCCTCGGCGGGCGCCTGGAGCACGGCCAGCTCGGTGATCCGGCCCTCTGCGTCGCAGGAGACCTGCGGCGTCAGGGTGTTGACGCCGGCGGTCTGGAGCCAGGCGCGCGACCACTCCTCCAGATCGCGGCCCGAGGTCTCGGTCAGCGCGGAGAGCAGGTCGGTCAGCCGGGTGTTGCCCCAGGCGTGCCGCTTGAAGTAGCGCCGGGCGCCCTCCAGGAACGCCTCCTCGCCCACGTAGGCCACCAGCTGCTTGAGCACCGAGGCGCCCTTGGCGTAGGTGATGCCGTCGAAGTTGAGCTTGGCCGCCTCCAGATCGGTGATGTCGGCGGTGATCGGGTGGGTGGAGGGCAGCTGGTCGGCGCGGTAGGCCCACGCCTTGCGGTTGTTGGCGAAGGTCACCCAGCCGTTGTTGAAGCGGGTGGCGCCGACCAGGGCGAAGGCGCCCATGAAATCCGCGAAGGACTCCTTGAGCCACAGGTCGTCCCACCAGGCCATGGTGACCAGATCGCCGAACCACATGTGCGCCATCTCGTGCAGGATGACGTTCGCACGGCTCTCGTAGGAGGCCTGGGTGACCTTGCCGCGGAAGACGAACTCCTCGCGGAAGGTGACACAGCCCGGGTTCTCCATGGCGCCGATGTTGTACTCCGGCACGAACGCCTGGTCGTACTTCCCGAAGGGATACGGGTAGTCGAAGTGGTCGTGGAAGAAGTCCAGGCCCTGCTTGGTGACCTCGAAGATCTCCTCGTGGTCGAAGTGCTTGGCCAGGCCCTTGCGACAGAGCGCGCCGAGCGGGATCTCCAGCGTGCTGCCGTCGGGGAAGGAGCGCTTGTAGCTGTCGGTGACCCGGTGGTACGGCCCGGCGACCACGGCGGTGATGTAGGTGGAGATCGGCTGGGTCGTGCCGAAGGTCCAGCGTGCGGTGTCCCCGCTGTCGCCGCCGTCCAGAGGCTCCGGCTCGCCCACTCGCTCGCTGTTGCTGAGCACCGTCCAGTGCCGGGGCGCGATCACGGTGAAGTCGAACGGCGCCTTGAGGTCGGGCTGCTCGAAGTTGGCGAAAACCCGGCGGGCGTCGGCCGGTTCGTACTGGGTGTAGAGGTAGGTCTCGCCGTCCTCCGGGTCGACGAAGTGGTGCAGGCCCTCGCCGGTGCGGCTGTAGGCGCAACGGGCGTCCACCGTCAGCTCGTTGACCGCGGCGAGGTCGTCCAGCCGGAGCCGGGTCCCGTCGAAGGCCCGGTCGACGTTGAGCGACTTGCCGTTGAGCGTCGCCGAGTGGACGTGCGGAGCGACCAGATCGACGAAACTGGAGGCGCCGGGCAGCGCGCTGCGGAAGCGGATCGTGGTCGTCGAACGGAAAGTCCGCGGCCCCTCGGCCGGCGGCGGCGCCACGGCGGCGCCCAGGTCGAGCACCACCTCGTACCCGTCCACACTCAGCAGCTCGGCCCGCTTCCGGGCCTCGTCACGGGTCAGGTTCTCTCCGGGCACAACGGGGCTCCTCGTCTCGCATCGCGAACATCCGGGGTCAGCATGTCATGGCGTCCGACCGCTGCCGAGGTGGCCTTGAACCCCTGCGACCGGGCCGGCGCGAGGTCCGTTCGAGGGCGCCGGCGGCCTTCTCCCGGGGTGGCGCCGGATACTTCCGGCGCGGCGGGAATGACCGTGCGGGCGGCGGTTGTTAGTCGTACAACTGTTGTGAGACAGCCGTGACGAGTCCGAGTCTTCGTGATGTTCCCTCCGAAGGAGAGATCGTGGTCCAGAGTGCAGTCGGCGCCGAGAGCGCAGCCGGTTCGGCAGACACCGGGAAGGTCCCCGCGGATTTCTGGTTCGACCCCCTGTGCCCGTGGGCGTGGCTGACCTCCCGGTGGATGCTGGAGGTGGAGCAGGTCCGCCCGGTCGAGGTCCGCTGGCACGTGATGAGCCTGTCCGTGCTCAACGAGGACCGGCTGGAGGAGATGCCCGAGCGCTACCGCGCCCTGATGGCAGAGGGCTGGGGCCCGGTGCGGGTGTGCATCGCCGCCGAGCAGAAGTACGGCAGCGAGGTCCTCGGCCCGCTGTACACCGCGCTCGGCACCCGCATCCACAACGAGGGCCAGGGTCGCGGCCGTGAGATGGTCGCCGGCGCGTTGCAGGACGTGGGCCTGGACCCGGAGCTGATCGAGGCGATGGAGTCGACCGAGTACGACGCGGCGCTGCGCGAGTCCCACCGTCGCGGCATCGAGCTGGTCGGCCAGGACGTCGGCACCCCGGTGATCGCCGTGCCGGGCGCGGACGGCGAGCAGCTCGCCTTCTTCGGGCCGGTCGTCACGCCCGCGCCCCGCGGTGAGGCGGCGGCCCGGCTGTGGGACGGCACCCTGCTGGTCGCCGGCACCCCGGGCTTCTACGAGCTGAAGCGCACCCGCGACGCAGAGCCGTCCTTCGACTGAGTTCTCCCACTGATCCGTCCGCGGGGGGCGAGGGACTGCCCGGCCCGCGGGGGAGGCGGCACGTGCCTGTGAGGGGGTGCGTTCCGCCTCCGTCGCGCGTCGGGCTTCCCGGCTGCCCGCAGAGTGCTGGGACTGCTTCAGAACCGGTCGCTCGCGGAAAGCGCAAAGGCCGCGGCAGGCCTCTCGGCCCCGCCGAGGGCGTGCCCGGCCGGGCACGACGAAGGGGACCCCCGGAGCTTTCCGGGGGTCCCCTTCGCGGATGTTCCGGTCACCGCGGTCACCGCGTTCGAGGCGTCCGCCTGTTCGGCGCGGTGTCCGAGGATGCCGCCGTGCGGCGTCCCGTCCGCCGTGGGCCACGCCCAGCCCCGGCAGACGGGCAGCGCCGTCGCGGGCGGTGTTACGGCGCGATGATCAGGCTGTTCGCGCGCTGCTTCGCCGCGCTGTAACGGGCAGAGACGTCCTGCCAGTTGACGACGGCCCACATCGCGTCGATGAAGTCCACCTTCTGGTTCCGGTACTGGAGGTAGAAGGCGTGCTCCCAGGCGTCGAAGACCAGGATCGGGACAGAGCCCTGGCCGACGTTGCCCTGGTGGTCGTAGACCTGCTCGACGATGAGACGGCCGCTGACCGGCTCGTAGGCGAGAACGCCCCAGCCCGAACCCTGCGTGGTGGCAGAGGCCTTGGTCAGCTGGGCCTTGAACTTGGCGAAGGAGCCGAACGACTCGGCGATGGCGTCGGCCAGCTCGCCCGTGCCGTCCTTGTCCAGCGGCTCGCCGCCGCCGTCACCGGTCATGTTCTGCCAGTAGATGGAGTGCAGGATATGACCGGAGAGGTGGAAGGCCAGGTTCTTCTCCAGGCCGTTGATCGCGCCCCAGGAGTCCTTGTCCCGGGCCTCCGCCAGCTGCTCCAGGGTGTCGTTGGCACCCTTCACGTAGGCGGCGTGGTGCTTGTCGTGGTGGAGCTCGATGATCTCTCCGGTGATGACCGGCTCCAAGGAGGAGTAGTCATACGGGAGCTCGGGCAGCGAATAGGTGGCCATGCGCTTGTTCCCCTCCGAACGTTAATGCACATCGCTTGCAGGGCGACGTTATCAGCAGCAACGCCGACGGCAGCGGGGCGACCCCTCGGTGAGGTGTCGCCCCGTCACCCGGACGGTGAGTCGGCCCGAACGGTCTACTGCGCACGTACGCGGGGGAGTTGGCCGCCGCGTACGCGCGGGTGTCAGTCCCGCTCCTGCGGGGCCGGCGGCTCTTCGACGGCCTGCGCATCCCCGCCACCGACGGTCCGCACGCGGGCTGCGCGGCGCTGGCGCACCCAGCCCGTGACGGCGAGCGCGACCGTCAGGCCCGCGGTGCAGAAGAGCTGTACCCGGGTCTCGCCGTCGCGGAGCATCAGCAGCAGTACGCCGGCCATGCCGACGATCGCCACCCAGGTCAGCACGGGGAACGCCCACATGCGCACCACCAGCTTCTCCGGCGACTCGCGCTCCAGCCGCCGCCGGGTGCGCAGTTGGGAGAACGCGATGAAGCCCCACACGACCAGCACCGCGGCGCCGACCATGTTGAGCAGCCAGGTGAAGACCGTCTCCGGCCACCAGTAGCTGAGCAGCACCGCGAAGAAGCCGAAGGTGGAGGAGGCCACGACCGTGCGCCGCGGCACCCCGCCGCTGATCCGGCCCAGGAACGCCGGGCCCTCGCCGCGCGCGACCAGCGAGTACGACATCCGGGAGGCGCCGTAGATGTTGGCGTTCATCGCGGACAGCAGGGCGATCAGCACCACGACCTTCATGATCTCGCCGGCCGCCGGGATGTCGAGGTGGTCCAGCACCGCGGCGTACGGTCCCTCCAGCACGGATGCGTCGTCCCACGGGATCAGGCTGACGATGACCAGCATCGAGCCGACGTAGAACACGGCGATCCGCCACATCGCGGTGCGCACGGCCTTGGCGACGCCGCGCACCGGGTCCTCGGACTCGGCCGCGGCGATGGTGACGGTCTCCAGACCGCCGTAGGCGAAGATCGACGCCAGCAGGCCGACGATCAGTCCGTCGGTTCCGTTGGGGAAGAAGCCGCCCTGACCGGTGAGGTTGGTGCTGCCGGGGGAGTCGCTGCCCGGCAGCAGCCCCGCGATGGCCAGCACCCCGAGCACCAGGAACGAGACGATCGCGAAGACCTTCAGCGCGGCGAACCAGAACTCGTACTCGCCGAAGTTGCGGACCGAGGCGAGGTTGGTCGCACAGAAGACCGCCATGAACAGCGCCACCCACATCCAGGAGGCGGTGTCCGGGAACCACGTCTGCATGATGTCCGCCGCCCCGATCGCCTCCACGGCGACGGCGACGCACAGCAGCATCCAGAAGATCCAGCCCGCGGTGAAGCCCGCCCAGGGCCCGAGTGCGCGTTCGGCGTGCACCGAGAAGGAGCCGGAGGACGGATGGGCGGCGGACATCTCGCCGAGCATCCGCATCACCAGCATGACCAACAGCCCGGAGGCGGCGAAGGCCAGCACGATCGAGGGGCCGGCCGCCGCGATGCCGGCGCCGGACCCGACGAACAGGCCTGCGCCGATCACGCCGCCCAGCGCGATCATCGACAGATGGCGCTGCTTGAGTCCGTGGGTGAGCGCGGACGAGTCGCCCGCTCGGTTGCCTTGGGGCGGAACGCCGTCAGGGCCGGTGGAGCCGTTCCGACTCCGGGCCTGCGAGGGAGACATGGACTTCCAGGTGGGGGAGGCGCGGGAAGGGGAGACGAGACGGAGGCGATGGCTCCGGATCACCGGCCAGTGTGGCCGGAGATGTGTGGACCTATCAATGACACAGCTCACTGTCCCCGCACCCGGACCACACCGCATGCTCCGAACGCACGGCCCGCCGCGGCCCGTCGGCCCGCTGCCGCACCGCCCGCCGCGCTCACCCCGGTCCCGGCCGTCCCGTACGGCTCCCCCTCCCGCACCTCTGCCGCAGGCCATCCGATAACTCGAGCCGATAACGCGAGCGCCGGCGCTTTGTCGGGGACCCGCGCTCCGTACGCGCGCCCGACCCGCTAGCGTCGGTCACGATCCGACCGGTCCGCCCCGCACGTCCCCGAACCACCGGGTGGGCCGGCATCGGCCACCGACCGCAACCGCATCCCTCGGAGCCCTCATGAGCGCCAGCGCCCTGACGACCGCAGCACCGATACGGCCCGGAGCCGTGCTCGCTGATCTGCTTCCTGCGACCACCTCACCCCGCACGCTGCTGCGGAACGTCGCGCTGGTCGTCGGCGGTGCTGCCCTCACCGGCGCCGCCGCCCAGATCGCACTGCCCATCCCCGGCTCCCCGGTGCCGGTGACCGGCCAGACCTTCGCCGCACTGCTGCTCGGCGCCGGACTCGGCACCAGTCGAGCCGTTGCCTCCCTCTCGCTCTACGTCGTCGCCGGCGTCGCAGGGATGCCGTGGTTCGCCGAGATGTCGCACGGTGCCGCGATGCCGTCCTTCGGCTATCTGCTCGGCATGCTGCTCGCCGCCGCAGTGGTCGGCTCGCTGGCCCGGCGCGGGGGCGACCGCAGCATGTTGCGCACGGTCGGCACGATGGCGGTGGGTACGGCGATCATCTACAGCGTCGGTGTCCCCTACCTCGCGCTGGCGACCGGCATGGGGCTGACCGAGGCGCTCGCCGCGGGTCTGGTGCCGTTCCTGATCGGCGACGTGTTGAAGGCGGCGCTGGCCATGGGCGTGCTGCCGACCGCCTGGAAGCTGCTCGGCGACCGCGGCTGACCGCCCCCGCCCGGACGGGCCACCGAACGAGGCCCGGCCGACCCGGTCGAGGCGCTGCGCGCCGGGTGCAGACGGCCCGTACGCCCGCCCGCCGAGCCCGCGGGCAGGCGCGCGCACGTGGGCCGCGGGTACAGCGTGAGACACACGAAGGCCGGTACGACGGCAACTCCCGTCGTACCGGCCTTCGTTCGATCCTGCCGCGCTCGCTCAGCCCTGGGGCAGGTTCTCCAGCTGGGTCCGGATGCGTGTGATGTCGGCGCCCGCCGCGGCCTGCCGGTCGCGGATCTTGTCGACGACCTGCTCGGGCGCCTTGCCGAGGAAGCCCTCGTTGCCGAGCTTCGCGGTGGTCTGCTTCAGCTCCTTCTCGGCGGCGGCCAGGTCCTTCTCCAGCCGCTTGCGCTCGGCCGCGAAGTCGATCGCACCGGAGAGGTCCAGCTCGACCAGAGCCTTGGCGACCGGCAGAGAGGCCGTCACCGAGAAGTCCTCGCCGGCCGGCTGGAGCCGCAGCAGTGAGCGGATGGCCTCCTCGTGTGCCGCCAGCGCCGTGCCCTCCAGCGTCATCCGGGCCGGCACCCGCTGGCCGGGCTGGAGGCCCTGGTCCGCGCGGAAGCGGCGCACCTCGGTGACTGCCTCCTGCACGTCCGCGAGCTCCTGCTCCGCTTCCCCGTCCCGGAAGCCGCTGTCCTTGGGCCAGTCGGCGATCACCAGCGACTCCCCGCCGGTCAGCGTCGTCCAGAGCGTCTCGGTGACGAACGGCATCACCGGGTGCAGCAGCCGCAGCAGCACGTCCAGCACCTCGCCGAGGACCCGCCCGGAGACCTCGGCCGGACGGCCGCCGGCAAAGAACGTCGTCTTGGAGAGCTCGACGTACCAGTCGAAGACCTCGTCCCACGCGAAGTGGTAGAGGGCGTCGGAGAGTTTGGCGAACTGGTAGTCCTCGTACTGCGCGTCCGTCTCGGCGACGACCGAGTTCAGCCGGGAGAGGATCCAGCGGTCCGCGGCCGACATCTCCTCGGGCGCGGGCAGCGGTCCGCCCACGGTGGCGCCGTTGATCAGGGCGAAACGGGTGGCGTTCCAGACCTTGTTGGCGAAGTTCCGCGAGGCCTGGACCCAGTCCTCGCCGATCGGCACGTCCACACCGGGGTTGGCGCCGCGCGCCAGCGTGAAGCGCAGCGCGTCCGAGCCGTAACTGTCCATCCAGTCCAGCGGGTTGACCGCGTTGCCGAACGACTTGGACATCTTCTTGCCGAACTGGTCGCGGACCATGCCGTGCAGCACGATCGTGTGGAACGGCGGGGTGCCGTCCATCGCGTACAGACCGAACATCATCATCCGGGCGACCCAGAAGAAGAGGATGTCGTAGCCGGTGACCAGGACCGAGTTCGGATAGAAGCGGCCGAGGCTGTCGGTCTGCTCCGGCCAGCCGAGCGTGGAGAACGGCCACAGCCCGGAGGAGAACCAGGTGTCCAGCACATCGCTGTCCTGGTACCAGCCCTCATCGCTCGGCGGCTCCTCGTCCGGACCGACGCAGACGACCTCGCCGTCCGGCCCGTACCAGACCGGAATCCGGTGGCCCCACCACAACTGCCGCGAGATGCACCAGTCGTGGAGGTTGTCGACCCAGCCGAAGTAGCGGGACTCCATCTCCTTGGGGTGGATCGCGACGCGGCCGTCGCGCACCGCGTCGCCCGCCGCCTGCGCCAACGGACCGGTCTTCACCCACCACTGGAGCGAGAGCCGCGGCTCGATCGTCGTCTTGCACCTCGAGCAGTGGCCCACCGAGTGGTTGTACGGGCGCTTCTCCGCGACGATCCGGCCCTCGGCACGCAGTGCGCCGACGATCGCCGAGCGCGCCTCCAGTCGGTCCTGGCCCTGGAACGGGCCGGGCGCGGTGATCACCGCGTGCTCGTCCATGACGGTCAGGTTCGGCAGGCCGTGCCGGCGGCCGATCTCGAAGTCGTTCGGGTCGTGCGCCGGGGTCACCTTGACCGCGCCGGTGCCGAACTCCGGGTCGACGTGGCTGTCCGCCACGACCGGGATGGCGCGGTCGGTCAGCGGCAACTTGACGGTCCTGCCGACGAGATGGGCGTACCGCTCGTCGTCCGGGTGCACCGCGACGGCGGTGTCGCCGAGCATCGTCTCGGCGCGGGTGGTGGCGACGACCAGCGAGTCCTCGCCCTCGCCGTACCGGATCGAGACCAGCTCGCCGTCCTCGTCGGCGTACTCGACCTCGATGTCGGAGATCGCGGTCAGGCAGCGCGGGCACCAGTTGATGATGCGCTCGGCGCGATAGATCAGACCGTCGTCGAAGAGCCGCTTGAAGATGGTCTGGACGGACTTGGAGAGTCCCTCGTCCATGGTGAAGCGCTCGCGCGACCAGTCGACGCCGTCGCCGAGGCGGCGCATCTGCCCGGAGATCTGCCCGCCGGACTCCGCCTTCCACTGCCAGACGCGCTCGACGAACGCCTCGCGTCCCAGATCGTGGCGGGAGGTGCCCTCCTTGGCGAGCTCCCGCTCCACCACGTTCTGGGTGGCGATGCCCGCGTGGTCCATGCCGGGCTGCCACAGCGTCTCGTACCCCTGCATCCGCTTGCGGCGGGTGAGCGCGTCGATCAGCGTGTGCTCGAAGGCGTGGCCCAGGTGCAGGCTGCCGGTGACGTTCGGCGGGGGGATGACGACGGTGTACGGGGGCTTGCTGCTCGTGGCGTCAGCCTCGAAGTAGCCGCGCTCCACCCAGCGTTCGTACAGCTTCCCCTCTACCTCGGCCGGCGCGTACTGGGTCGGCAGATCTGCGGGGTCGCTGTTGGCGCCCTGGGGGCGCTGCTGAGTCTCGTCGGTCACGACGGCAGTGTAATGGCGTGGATGTAGCAGTCTCGAATCGGTTTGGTGCCCGGTGTAGGACGCCGGGCCGTCGTCCGGAAGGATGTGTGGGGACGGCCGTGTACGCGTCATCGCGCGGCTCGTTCCGCAGGGAAGTTCCGACCACCGACATCCGCATCACAGAAGACGGCGTGCGCGCGCGTCGTGGACACGCATGCCCCGCTGCATGCCCAGGGAGGGAAGCGCCATGAGTTTCAACCAGCCGCCGCCGGGTCCGTACGGTCAGCAGCCGCAGGGGGGCGCGCCGGGGCAGCCGGGGTACGGCTACCCGCAGCAGCCGCAGGCGCCCGGCCCGTACGGCCAGCCGCAACAGGGCGGTTACGGCCAGCAGCCCGGCCCGTACGGCCAGCAGCAGCCCGGTCCCGGCTACCCGCAGCAGCCCGGCCCGTACGGTCAGCAGCCCTACGGCCAGCAGCCGGGCCCGTACGGCCAGCCCGGCCCGTACGGTCAGCCCGGTGTCCCGACGCCGCCTCCTGCCGGCGGTGGCAAGGGCAAGACGATCGGCATCGTGATCGGCGCCGTGGTCGTGGTCGGAGCCATCATCGGCGGCATCGTGCTCGCCACCGGCGGCGACGACGAGGGCGGCGGCGGCAGCAGCGCGGTCGAGGACGACGGCGCGCACAAGCTCCAACTGCCCCAGTCCGTCGGCGAGTTCAAGCAGCAGCCCGGCGGCTCCGAGGGCGCTTCCGCGGTGCAGAAGGAGGCGGAGCGGATCGGCGTCAAGAACGCCCAGGCCGTGTCGGGCAGTTACTCCAACCTCGACCCCGGCAGCCCGCCCGACCCGAGCTCGGCGGGGAACATGGCAGTGATCCAGTTCGACGGTGCCTGGGGCGAGATCGACGACCCCGCCACGGCACTGGACAAGCTTCTGAAGGACGACACCGCGGGCAAGCAGGGCGTCCAGCTCGAGGGCAGCCCGAAGGAAGCCAGCCCCGACGGGCTCGACGGCGCGGTGATGAAGTGCCAGACGGCGAAGTTCACCCAGCAGGAGGCGGCGGGCAGCACCGCCGTCATGTGCGGCTGGGCCGACAAGAGCACCGTCGGGCAGGTGGTCATGCTGCGGCCGGGCGGTTCCGTCAGCCAGGAGGAGACTGCCAAGAACGCCGCCGAGCTGCGCAAGGCCGCGCGCGTCAAGCAGTGAACGAAGACCGACCGACCCCGTCCGCAACGATGCCGCGACCAGACGCGTCGGGCGGCAGCGCGTCGCCGACACCCGCACAGAGAGCAGCCACCTCATGAGTTTCAACTCCCCGCCGCCGCAGGGCCCGTACGGGCAGCAGCCGGGCCCGTACGGTCCGCCGCAGGGCCAGCCGGGTCCGTACGGTCAGCAGCCGCAGGGGGGCGCGCCGGGGCAGCCGGGGTACGGCTACCCGCAGCAGCCGCAGGCGCCCGGCCCGTACGGCCAGCCGCCCCAGGGCGACTACCCGCCGCCGAAGTCCGGCGGCAACACCAAGGCGATAGCCATCGCGGTCGGCGCCGTCGCGCTGGTCGCGGCGATCGTCGCCGGCGCCGTCATCGCCACCGGCGGCAAGGACGGATCCGAGGACGGGAACAAGGCGGAGTCCGGCAACTCCGCGGGCACGGACGGTTCGGACGGCTCCAAGGGTGCCGACGCGGCGGCCGTGGACGACGGTCCGCACAAGCTGGAACCGCCCACCACTCTGGGCGAGTTGACTCGCAGCCCGCAGAGCGAGTCCCGGTTCGGCGGCCCGAGCGACAACTTCGAGGACACCGTCAAGCAGTCCGGCGTGCAGAACCCGCAGTTCGCCGCAGGCTTCTACCAGTCGGAGGGCATGTCCGACCCCCAGAACGTCGACCCGAGCAAGCTCGCGCAGGCCCACGGGCTGATCTTCCGCGGGGCCTGGGGCACCATCGCCGATCCCGAGGCCGCGGTCGACAAGTTGCTCGACCTGCGGGTCAAGGAGGCCGAGAAGGCCGCCGGCGCCAACGACAAGATCATCGGCGGTCCGCAGAAGGCCACCCCGGCCGGCCTCGACGGTGCGGTGATGAAGTGCCAGGCGATGGACACCGATCCGATGGGCTCGGGCAACACCCAGCGCACCCAGTTCTGCATCTGGGGGGACAAGAGCACCATCGGCATGGTCGCGCCGTTCCGCGGCATCGGCGACGTGTCGGCGGAGGACGCCGCGAAGAAGGCCGCCGAGCTGCGCAAGGCGGCGCGGGTCGAGTCCGACTGATCCGGGCCCCGAGCCCTCGCCGCCGGCTGCCCGGGAGCCTGTGCCCCGGGCGGCCCGGCACGTCGGGCGTCGGGCACCTCGGGAGCTGCGGCGGGCAGGGCCCGCGGGACCCGTCCGGTCCCGTTCCCGCCCACCCTTTCCGACCTGCGCTCACAGCGAACAGCTACCGGTCCGGGATTGCTCTCGCCCCCCTGCGCGTTAGGGTCCATAACCATAATGACGAGGGCGGGGGAGCCCGGTTCACCGCGAGAAGCGGACGCAACCACAGAGGACCCCGGCCCGCGACAGACGCTGAGACGGCGCGCGTTGCCGTCAGAGACGAGCAGGTGGATACGTGACGAATCTGATGCCTTCCGCCGCCGGCGAGCCGTTCATCGGTGGTGGCCTCGGCGACCAGGTCTACAGCCGACTGCTCGGCGAGCGGATCATCTTCCTCGGGCAGCAGGTGGACGACGAGATCGCCAACAAGATCACTGCTCAGATGCTGCTCCTCGCCGCCGACCCGAGCAAGGACGTCTACCTCTACATCAACAGCCCCGGCGGCTCGGTGTCGGCCGGCATGGCCGTCTACGACACCATGCAGTACATCCCCAACGACGTCGTGACCATCGGCATGGGCATGGCGGCCTCCATGGGCCAGTTCCTGCTGACGGGCGGTACGCCGGGCAAGCGCTTCGCGCTTCCGCACACCGACATCCTGATGCACCAGGGCTCGGCGGGCGTGGGCGGTACCGCCTCGGACATCAAGATCCAGGCCGAGTACCTGCTGCGCACCAAGAAGCGCATGGCCGAGATCACCGCACGGCACACGGGCCAGACCGTGGAGACGATCATCCGCGACGGTGACCGGGACCGCTGGTTCACCTCCGAGGAGGCCAAGGAGTACGGCCTGCTCGACGAGATCATCTCCGCCGCCTCCGGTGTCCCGGGCGGCGGCGGCACCGGCGCCTCCTGAGGCCCGGCCGAGGCCCGACCGTCGGCCCCGGCCGAGCTCCCGCCACAGCCCACTCGAACGCCACCAGGATGGTGAACTTCCCCATGAACAACTTCCCGGGCGCTTCCGCGTCAGGCCTCTACACCGGACCCCAGGTCGACAACCGCTACGTGGTGCCGCGCTTCGTCGAGCGCACCTCGCAGGGCGTGCGCGAGTACGACCCGTACGCCAAGCTCTTCGAAGAGCGCGTGATCTTCCTCGGCGTCCAGATCGACGACGCCTCGGCCAACGACGTGATGGCGCAGCTGCTGTGCCTGGAGTCGATGGACCCCGACCGCGACATCTCGATCTACATCAACAGCCCCGGCGGCTCGATGACGGCGCTCACCGCCATCTACGACACGATGCAGTTCGTCAAGCCCGATGTGCAGACGGTCTGCATGGGCCAGGCGGCCTCCGCCGCGGCCGTGCTGCTCGCCGCCGGTACGCCCGGCAAGCGGATGGCGCTGCCCAACGCCCGTGTGCTGATCCACCAGCCGTCCACCCAGACCGGCCGTGAGCAGCTCTCCGACCTGGAGATCGCCGCCAACGAGATCCTGCGGCTGCGCACCCAGCTGGAGGAGCTGCTCGCCCGCCACTCCAGCAAGACGGTGGAGCAGGTCAGCGAGGACATCGAGCGCGACAAGATCCTCACCGCCGAGGACGCGCTCGCCTACGGTCTGGTCGACCAGATCGTGAGCACCCGCAAGCTGGACAACGCTCCCCGCTGAGCGGCCGTCCCGCGGAGCAACGCCCAGACAGGGCCCCACGCCGCCCCCGGCGCCGTTCACCGAGGTGGACCCCGCCGGGGGCGGCGTCGTGCCGCCCCCGGC
>NZ_JAELVF020000001.1:3650719-3782901 GCF_018101125.2 Streptomyces tardus
CGTGACAGCCGCCCCAACCCGTCGGGCTGGAGCGGCTGTTGAGGACTCGGGGCGCGGCCGTGGACCGTGCGACCCCTAGGCGCTCTTCTCGTGCGGCCCCGACTCGGAGCCCTGCGAGCGCGGTACGAGCGTGGGATTGACGTTGGAGCGGACCACCTCGTCGGTGATGACGACCCGGGCGACGTCCTTGCGCGAGGGCACCTCGTACATCACCGACATCAGTACCTCCTCCAGGATCGCCCGCAGGCCGCGCGCCCCGGTGCCGCGCAGGATCGCCTGGTCCGCGATGGCCTCCAGCGCGGACCGGTCGAACTCCAGCTCGACGTTGTCGAGTTCGAAGAGGCGCTGGTACTGCTTGATCAGTGCGTTCCTCGGCTCGATCAGGATCTTCAGCAGCGCTTCGCGGTCCAGGTTGTGCACCGAGGTGATGACCGGGAGCCGGCCGATGAACTCCGGGATCATCCCGAACTTCACCAGGTCCTCCGGCATGATCTCCTGGAAGAGGTTGGTGGCCTGGAGCTCGCGCTTGGAGCGGATGTTGGCCCCGAAGCCGATGCCCTTGGCCCCCGACCGGGACTCGATGATCTTCTCCAGGCCTGCGAAGGCGCCGCCCACGATGAACAGCACGTTCGTCGTGTCGATCTGGATGAACTCCTGGTGCGGGTGCTTGCGCCCGCCCTGCGGAGGCACGGAGGCGGTGGTGCCCTCCAGGATCTTCAGCAGAGCCTGCTGCACACCTTCGCCGGAGACGTCCCGGGTGATCGACGGGTTCTCGCTCTTGCGGGCGACCTTGTCGATCTCGTCGATGTAGATGATCCCGGTCTCGGCCTTCTTGACGTCGTAGTCGGCCGCCTGGATCAGCTTCAGCAGAATGTTCTCGACGTCCTCGCCGACGTACCCGGCCTCGGTGAGCGCGGTGGCGTCGGCGATCGCGAACGGGACGTTCAGCATGCGCGCCAGCGTCTGGGCGAGCAGGGTCTTGCCGGAGCCGGTGGGGCCGAGGAGAAGAATGTTGGACTTCGCCAACTCGATGCCGTCGTCCCGGCCCTGCGCGCCGCCGTTCTCGCCGGCCTGCACGCGCTTGTAGTGGTTGTACACCGCGACCGACAGTGCTTTCTTCGCGGCTTCCTGGCCGACCACGTACCCCTCGAGGAACTCCGAGATCTCGCGCGGCTTCGGCAGCTCCTCGAAGCGGACTTCCGAGGAGTCGGCCAGCTCCTCCTCGATGATCTCGTTGCAGAGGTCGATGCACTCATCACAGATGTACACGCCAGGGCCTGCGATGAGCTTCTTGACCTGCTTTTGACTCTTCCCGCAGAACGAGCACTTGAGCAGGTCGCCGCCATCACCGATGCGTGCCACGAGGTGCTTCCCCTTCGCCTGCCGCACCGCCGGCCGGCGGCGGTGCCTGGTCCTTGCCCTCCGACGGTACCGTGCCGAGGCCCTTTGGTGGGCCCCTCTCGCGCTTGTTCGCCGCGGGGCGACAAGCTTCGGGAGGGACTCGCGGGCCCCGATCTCCGTTGTCCGACAGGGCACTTGCGGATGGAGTTGATCTGTACGTACCGCGGACCCTAACGGCCGACGGGCGGTACGTGGCGAGCACCCCGGGAACTGTTCGCTGTCAGCGCAGGGTGCGTTCGAGCTGGTGGGCCGGGCCCGGAGGCCGGTGCGGCCCGAGTACGGGGCCGGTTCGGCCGCCGTACGCGAACGGGCCCGCACGCGTGATGACGTACGGGCCCGCCGACGGATCGGTGCTCAGGCGTCGGACTTCTTGTCGTCCGCCTTCTCCGCGTCCTTGGACTCGGTGTCCTCGGACTCGGCGGCGGCGTCCGCCTCGGCGGCGCCCTCCTCCTCGTCCTCCTCGTCGTCCAGGTCGACGAGCTCACCGTTGGTGTCCTTGACGGTGGCGGACTCCACGACCAGCGCCAGAGCCTTGCCGCGGGCGACCTCGCCCACCAGCATCGGCACCTGGCCGCCCTCGACGACCGCCTGGGCGAACTGGTCCGGGCTCATGCCCGAGGACTGCGCACGCCGCATCAGGTGCTCGGTGAGCTCTTCCTGGTTGACGTTGAGCTTCTCGCGGGAGACCAGCTCGTCGAGAATGAACTGGGTCTGGATGCCCTTCTCGGCCTGCTCCTTGAGCTCGGCGTCGAACTCCTCCTCGGTCTTGTCCTGCATCTGCAGGTAAGTGGCGAGGTCCATGCCCATCTGGCCCAGCTGGTGGTTGACCAGGTTGTGCTTGCGGGTCTGGATCTCGTCCTCGAGGAGCTTCTCGGGGATCGGCACCTCGGTCAGCTCGATGAGCTTCTCCAGGACGTTCTCCTGGGCCTTGGTGGCCTGCTCGTACTTCTTGGACTGCTCCAGCCGCTTGCGGCTGTCCTCGCGCAGCTCGGCGATGGTGTCGAACTCGCTTGCCAGCTGGGCGAAGTCGTCGTCCAGCTCAGGCAGTTCGCGGGCGGAGACGGTGTTGACCTTGACCGCGACCTCGGCCTCCTTGCCGGCGGCGGAACCGCCCTTCAGCTCGGAGGTGAAGGTGGCGGACTCCTCGGCGGACAAGCCCTTGACGGCCTCGTCGATGCCCTCCAGCAGCTCACCGGAGCCGATGGTGTAGTCGATGCCCTCGGCCACGCCGTCGGCGAGCACCTCGCCGTCGACCTTGGCCTCCAGGTCGAGCTTGACCACGTCGCCCTCTGCGGCGGCGCGCTCCACGACACTGGTGGTGGCGAAGCGCTCGCGCAGCTGCTCGACGGCCTCGTCGACATCCGCGTCGCTGACCTCGGCGGCCTCGACCTCGACCTCGATACCCGTGTAGTCCGGGATCTCCAGCTCGGGGCGGATGTCGACCTCCGCGGTGAAGGTCAGCTGCTCGTTGTCCTTCAGCTCGGTGATGTCGACCTCGGGCTGGCCGAGCGGGTTGAGCTCGCCCTCTTCGATCGCGCTCTGGTACAGCTTCGGCAGCGCGTCGTTGACCGCTTCCTCCAGCACGGCACCACGGCCGAAGCGCTGGTCGATGACCCGCGCCGGAACCTTGCCCTTGCGAAATCCAGGCACCTGGATCTGCTGGTTGATCTTCTTGTACGCCGCGTCGAGGCTGGCCTTGAGCTCCTCGAAGGGCACCTCGACAGTGAGCCGAACCCGGGTCGGGTTCAGGTTCTCCACGGCGCTCTTCACGGTCGGTCTCCTTGGGGCTGACATCTGGTTTGCTGGACGTTCACGGCGTCCTCCACGTGGTCGAACACCTGCAGGCGCTCGGGAGGGCGTCGCAGCGGCCCCGTATGCGACTCGGACAGTGCGGACACGACACAGGCACGCGCGGCGTCAATAGTACGTGGTCGGGGTGGCCGGATTCGAACCGACGACCTTCCGCTCCCAAAGCGGACGCGCTACCAAGCTGCGCCACACCCCGTCAGTGCGAGAAGAAGCGTACATGCCGTACGATGCTGCTCGTGCCGCCAGGTGCGGGGCATATCGGCACTCGGAGCTGGTCTATGATCAGCGGGCCGCGCCGCGTCCCGGACACCGGGTGAGGCGCATTGCGGGCGTAGCTCAATGGTAGAGCCCCAGTCTTCCAAACTGGCTACGCGGGTTCGATTCCCGTCGCCCGCTCCACGGACGGAAGGGTCCGGTCGGGGAGCTGTGCTCCCGGGTCGGGCCCTTCCGTCGTTCCCGTGCCGGCCGGGGAGGTGCCCGGCGGATTTCTGCGCCCGCGATGGTGTCCGGCCGTGGGTGCCCGTCGCCGGTCAACTGTCGCCTCACGGCGGTCCACCGTGCCCGTACGGTCCGCCGCGCGCTCAGTGCACCTGTGCCCTTCCGTGCTCGTGTGCGCGGGTGCGTGCGCCCCCTCGACGGCCGCCCGGTCGCCATCGGGCGCCCCCGACCGGCGAGTTGGGCGAGCTCTCCCAGAGCGGACGGACAGCGAGCGGGGGAGGCCCGGCCTTCTGCCGCGAGATCCTTCGGGCCGATCGCGACCGCGGGGGAGGAGCGCGAGCAGGAGCGCGAGCTCAGAAATTGATCTTGTTGACGGTCTCCGCCAGGGAGTCCATGAAGCGCTGGATCGTCGGGGCCATTCCGGTGGAGGCCAGGAAGAACCCGAAGAGCGCGGCGACGAGTGCGGGCAGCGGCTTGATGGAACCGCTGCGGATCATCACCACGAGGATGATCGCGAGCAGCAGAACTACGGAGAGCGAAATGGCCACGGTTGATCACACCTTCGGTCGGAACGCCTCGCCACCGGCTCCAGCTGGACCTGACGGATACGACTGGTGAGCCCATCGTGCCACCAACTCCGAATCCTCCGCAGGGAGATGACGTCGAGTTCACCGACGGACCGACCTGCCGCCACGGTTCCCCGCGCCTTCGTCCGGCGCGCCGGCGGTTCCCCGCCCCGGTACGGGAGTTGGGCCTTCTCCGGCGCCAACGTGCCCGTACGGCCCGGGATTCGGGGCCGCTGCGGACCGCCGTGGAGTGTGCGTCCGTCGGGTGGCGCCCGGTGTGCGCCCTTCGGCGGGGCGAAGACCGTGAGGATGTTCACAGGTGGCCGGTCCGGGTAGGTGCTCGTAGGCTCGGACTGGACTCGGGAGCGGAAGAGCATCGACCTCATGGGGAGTTGATGTCCACCAAACGCAACTCAACCCGGACACTCTCTGCGCCCTGCGCCGTTGTGGCGAGGGCCGCGGACCGACCGTGCGGAAGAAGTCAAGACGAGGAAACCCACCCGCGACAGGCAACCGGGCCGCGGGAATTTACGTCTGACAGGTTTCGCCACTATGGTGTGGCAGATGTTCCCAGCTGGTTATGAGCGAGCGCCCCTCCCCCCAGCTCGCCCCGACGGCCCGGTGACGGCGACCGCCGCGGAGGAATCCGCGAAGTCGCCGCAGAAGCCCGTGGAGCCGAAGGGAACGTCCAGGGCGAAGGCGCGAGATCCCTGGTTCGACAACGCCAAGTACATGACGATCGTGCTGGTGGGCATAGGCCACGCCTGGGAGCCGCTGCGCAACGACAGCCGCACCGCGGAGGCGCTGTACTTCGTCCTCTACACCTTCCACATGCCGGCCTTCATCATCATCTCCGGCTATCTCTCGCGCACCTTCGAGGGGCGTCCGGGCCAGCTGAAGCGGCTGATCACCGGCATCGCCGTGCCGTATCTCGTCTTCGAGATCGCGTACACCTTCTTCATGCGCTGGGCGGACGACCCCGAGCGGCCGTTCACCCTGCTCAGCCCCGGCTACGCGCTGTGGTTCCTGGTCGCACTGTTCATCTGGCGGCTGACCGCTCCCTTCTGGAAGGTGCTGCGCTGGCCCGTGCCGATCGCGCTGGGCATCGCGGCGCTCGCCACCACCGGCCCCGGCGTCGGCGGTGAGCTGAACCTCCAGCGGGTGCTGCAGTTCCTGCCGTTCTTCGTCCTCGGCCTCCGGCTGCGCCCGGAGCACTTCGAGCAGCTGCGGCGTCGCGGCGCCCGCCTCGCGACACTGCCGGTCTTCGCCGTCTCGCTGTTCTTCGCCTACTGGGCCGTCCCGCGGATGAACAAGGAGTGGTTCCTGCGGAACAACGCGGCCCAGGAGCTCGGTGTGCCCTGGTGGGTGGGCCCTGTGATGACGCTCGCGCTGTTCGGGTGCGCCCTGGTGCTGACCGCCTGCTTCTACGCCTGGATCCCGCACCGCCACACCTGGTTCACGGTGCTGGGGGCCGGCACGATCTGCGCCTATCTGCTGCACGTCTACCCGATCCAGATGTCCCGGCTCTTCGACTGGTACGACCTGCCCTGGGTCGACTCCCCGCTCGGCCGGGTCGTGGTCACGGTGCTGGCGGCCACCATGATGACCGTCCTGTGCGCACCCCTGGTGGTGCGGGCCTTCCGCTTCGTGATGGAGCCCAAGATGACCTGGGCGTTCCGCACCGACGCGGTGGACCAGGCGCGCAAGCGCCAGCAGGCCGGCAAGTAGCCCCGGCCGGCAAGCAGCCGACGTACGGGCCCGCGCACACCGGCGGGCCCGTACGTACGAGCGCGCTCCCCGGCCCGTACGTACGGGCCAGGTGCCGCCCGACCCCGCGCCGAGGGGTGCAGGAGCGGCGGGACGGCGTGCCCGCCGACGGGCACGGGCGGTGGCGCCCGGTCCGCGGGGTGCGGGGACGCGGGGCCGAACGCTCAGCTGCGGGTGATGAGGAGCAGCGCCCGGTCGTCGTTGACGTCCTTGGCGACCTTCTCGATGAGGTGCCAGGCGGCGCCGCGGAACCGGGTGGCGACGTACCCCTCGGCCGCTCCGCTGAGCCGGTCCATCCCCTCCGCCAGCTCGCGGTCCGAGGTCTCCACCAGGCCGTCGGTGAAGAGCATCAGCACGTCCCCGCGGTCGAGGCGGCCCTTGGCCGGGTGGAACTCGACGCCCTCGTACACCCCCAGCAGCGCGCCGTCCGCCTCCTTCTGCTCCCATTTGCCGCTTCCGCCGCACAGCTGGAGCGCGGGCAGATGGCCGGCCGAGAACAGTTCGTAATCCCCGCTGTCGAGGTCCAGGACGAGGTGGACCGAGGTCGCGAAGCCCTCCTCCCAGTCCTGGCGCAGCAGGTACGCGTTGGCCGCGGGCAGGAAGGAGTGCGGCGCCAGCGACCCGAGCAGTCCGCCGAAGGCGCCCGACAGCAGCAGCGCGCGCGAGCCGGCGTCCATGCCCTTGCCGGACACGTCGGTGAGCACCACTTCGAGGGTGCGCCGGTTCGGTCCCGTGCGGGCCGCGACGACGAAGTCGCCGGAGAAGGACTGCCCGCCGGCCGGGCGCAACGACATCTCGCGGTGCCAGCCCTTGGGCAGCGGCGGCAACTTGCTTTGCACCCGCAGCCGTTCGCGGAGATCGAAGAGCATGGTGCCGCCGCCGGTCCACGGCACGCCGACGCGCATCCTGAACTGAGCGATGAGCAGCCCCACGAGACCGACGGCGAAGACCACCAGCACGGTGCCGGGAGTGACCCGCCCGGCACCGGCGCCGTAGTGCCCCAGAACCAGGGCCTCCACGGTCAGCGCGGCGGCGGCAGCGGCGTAGACGAGCGTCATGCTGAACGGGCGCAGCAGCAGCCCGCCCGCGATCAGCGGCAGCACCAGCGCCTCGGGGGCGGCCCAGATCGGCTGGCTCAGCGTCGCCCACGCGAGGGCGGGAACGCTGAGCAGCAGCGCGGTCAGGACAACCCAGTCCGACCCGTGGCCGCGGAAGTAGTCGACTCCCGAGCGGCGCAGTTGCGTACGGACCCGGTGCACGGACTTGTGCAGTCGGCGCGCTCGGGTCGCGGAGGGTGTGCTACCCGTACGACCTGCCATATTCCAGGACCTTAGTCGGGTGGGACAGGGCCCGTCGATTCCCAACGTCACACCGGGCCAACCCTGTTCGAAACCGATCGCATGAGTCCGGGTTGCCTGGTACCTATGGAGTATGACGCCGGAATTGAGGTTGCTGAAGCCCGTCGAGTGGAGTTCCTGGCACCGCACGCTGGCGCGGGCTTTCGCAACCTCGGAGTCGGAGGGAATCGACACCTGGCGTTCGGTGACGGAGTTCGACCGCGCGCTGTGCGCGTGGGACGGCACCGACCTGGTCGGCACCTCCAACAGCTACTC
This sequence comes from Streptomyces tardus, assembly GCF_018101125.2. Classification (GTDB taxonomy): domain Bacteria; phylum Actinomycetota; class Actinomycetes; order Streptomycetales; family Streptomycetaceae; genus Streptomyces; species Streptomyces tardus. Next base: position 3,658,314 of record NZ_JAELVF020000001.1, read on the forward strand.
GCTGCGGACCACGGTGCCCGGCGGCGCCTCGGTGCCCACCGGGGGCCTGAGCATGGTCAGCGTCGCGCCCACCCACCGCCGCCGCGGGCTGCTGCGGGACATGCTGCGGTGGCAGTTGGACGACACCCGTCGCCGCGGTGAGCCGCTGGCCTCCCTGACGGCGTCCGAGCCCGGCATCTACGGCCGCTTCGGCTACGGCCCGGCAACCCACTGGCTCACGGTGTCCGTTGACACCGGCCGGGTCCGCGTCGCCGTGCCCCCGGAGGCGTCCGACCTGCGACTGCGGCTGGTGGACCCGCTCGAGGCGCTCGCCGAGTGCGAGGCGGTGTACGCGCGCGCCCTGCCCACACGCCCGGGCCGGCTGGAGCGCAGCGAGGAGTGGGCCCGCCTCCAGCTCCACGACCCGCCGGGGGAGCGGGCGGGCGGTACCGAGCTGCAGTGCGTCCTGGCCGAGAGGGACGGACGGACGGTCGGGTACGCCCGCTACTCGGTTCAGGGCCACTGGGTGCACTCCAACGCCGAAGGCCGGGTGCGGCTGCGGGAGTTGGAGGCCGACGACGCCGCCACCGGCGCCGCGCTCTGGCACCACCTCGCCGGGATCGACCTGACCTCCGAGGTCACCGCCGACAAGCGCCCGCCGGACGACCCGATCGCTCATCTGGTCTCGGACATGCGGCGGGCCCGGCTGAGGCTGCGGGACAGCCTCTTCGTGCGCCCGGTGGAGCTCGGCCCGGCGCTTGCCGCCCGTACCTACCAGCTGCCGCTCGACACGGTGCTGGAGGTCACGGACGACTTCTGCCCCTGGAACACCGGCCGTTGGCGGCTCAGCGGCGACGCCACCGGGGCGGTCTGCGAGCGCACCGAGGACGCCGCCGAACTCTCCCTGTCCGTCGTCGAGTTGGGCGCCGCCTACCTCGGCGGTACGTCGCTGCGCTCGCTGGCCGACGCCGGCCGGGTGCGAGAGCTGCGCGCGGGCGCGCTCGACCCGGTCTCGGTCGCCTTCGGCTCCTCCCGCGCACCTTTCCTGCCGCACGGCTTCTGAGCGCACGGTGTCCGGGCGGCAGGCCGTGACCCGCCCCCGGACGCAGCGGGCCGGCGGCCGACGCTCAGCCGACGGGCGGCTGGCAGTGTGGGCACCAGAAGAGGTTCCGGGCGCCGAGTTCCGCCGTGCGCACGGGAGTTGAGCAGACCAGGCACGGCAGGTTGGTGCGGCGGTAGACATAGACCTCGCCGCCGTGGTCGTCCACGCGCGGTGGGCGTCCCATCGCCTCGGGGGTGTGCTCGGGCCGTACGGTGTCGATGCGGTTCTCCCGCACCCCGATCCGCATCAGAGCCGCCAGGTCCGCCCACAGGGCGTCCCACTCGTGCCGCCGAAGGGTCCGACCGGCGCGGTAGGGGTCGACGCCGTGCCGGAACAGCACCTCGGCGCGGTAGACGTTGCCGACCCCGGCGAGCACCTTCTGGTCCAGCAGCAGCGCGGCTATCGACGTACGGCTGCGCGAGAGCCGCTCCCAGGCACGGGATCCGTCCGCGTCCTCGCGCAACGGGTCGGGGCCCAGCCGGTCGCCGGTCGCCCGCTTCTCGGCGTCCGTGACCAGTGCGCAACGCGTCGGCCCGCGCAGATCGGCGTACGCCCCGGAGCCCACCAGCCGCAGCCGTACCGTGTCGGTCGGCGCGGGCACGGGGGCCACGCCGAAGTCGAGCCGGCCGAACAGCCCCAGATGGATGTGGACCCAGTCGGCCACCGGCGCCGGATCGGAGGGGCCGGAAGGGCCGGAAGAGTCCCGGGAGCCGGAGAAGCCCAGGAACAGGTGCTTGCCGACGGCCTCGGCAGTCTCCAGCGTCCGGCCGTCCAGCAGCGCCGCGGACTCGGCGAACCTGCCCTGCGGGCTGGAGACCGCGAGTCGCTCCCCGAGGAAGCGCTCGCGGTGGTCGGCGGCAAGCCGGTGGATCGTGTGGCCCTCGGGCACGGCGTTCCCCTCCCGACGTTCTCCGGCGCTCCGCCCCCGGCGGACCCGGCCCGACCGACCCGTACCGCCCCCGCGTACCCGCCGCCACGGGCGTCGGGCGGCGCCGAGAGGCGTGTGGTGGCGTGGGGCCGCACCCGGGTCGCGTGCGTGCTGTGCGGGCGGGGCCCGGCAGTCCGGGGTCAGTCCTGCTGCGGGTGGTTCTCCGGGATGGGCGGCAGCTCGCCGGTCACCTCGTACTCCGAGAGCATCCCGATCCGGCGTGCGTGGCGCTCCTCGCCGGTGAACGGCGTGGACAGGAAGATCTCCACGAAGCGCTCGACCTCGGCTTCGCTGTGCATCCGGCCGCCCACGCTGAGCACGTTGGCGTCGTTGTGCTCCTTGCCCAGCGCTGCCGTCTGCTCGCTCCAGGCCAGGATGGCCCGTACGCCCTTGACCTTGTTCGCGGCGATCTGCTCGCCGTTGCCGGAACCGCCGATCACGACGCCCAGGCTCTCCTTGTCCGCCGCGGTGCGCTCGGCCGCGCGGAGGCAGAAGGGAGGGTAGTCGTCGATGGCGTCGTAGATGTGCGGGCCGCAGTCGACCGGGTCGTGGCCGTGGGCCCTGAGCCACTCCACGAGGTGGTTCTTCAGTTCGTAACCGGCGTGATCGGAGCCGAGGTAGACGCGCATGCGACGAGTGTGGCACGCGTCTGAGGGCGGCCCGTCCCGGGGTCCGCGGCGAGGGCCGGGGAGGGCGCGGAGCCCGTGCGCGTCCTCCGTAGACTGGCCGGTGTGAGCGACAGCCCCAGCACCCCCGGACCAGCCGACCCCGACCCCGAGCAGGAGGACTTCGGCGGACTCGACGGTTTCGAGGAGATCGTCGGCGAGGAGACCAGCCGCGACCCCGATCTGGCGGTCATCGAGGCGGGCAGCCGGACCCTGCGCGCACAGGCGGGCCCGCCGCGTGGCGACGGTGTCCCCTCCCGCCCCGCCGACCCCGAGGTGGACCGGGCGTTGCGCGAGGTCGAGGCCGAGCTGATCGGCCGCTGGCCCGAGACCAGGATCGATCCCTCGCTCGACCGGATGAATGCGCTGATGGACCTGCTCGGCGAGCCGCAGCGCGCGTACCCCACGATCCACATCACCGGCACCAACGGCAAGACCACCACCGCGCGCATGATCGAGGCGCTGTTCGGCGCGTTCGAGCTGCGCGCCGGGCGGTACAGCAGCCCGCACGTGCAGTCGATCACCGAGCGCATCAGCGTGGACGGCGAGCCGCTGTCGGCCGAGAAGTTCGTCGAGACCTGGCAGGACCTCAAGCCGTTCGTCGAGCTGGTCGACCAGCAGCAGGGCCACCGGCTCTCCTTCTTCGAGGCGATGACGGGCATGGCGTACGCCGCCTTCGCCGACGCACCGGTGGAGGTCGGCGTCGTCGAGGTCGGGATGGGGGGCACCTGGGACGCCACCAACGTCGTTGACGCGCAGATCGCCGTGGTCACCCCGATCTCGCTCGACCACACCGAGCGGCTCGGCGACACCCCGGAGAAGATCGCCGGGGAGAAGGCCGGAATCATCAAGGAGGGCGCCACCGTGGTGCTCTCCCAACAGCCGGTCGAGGCCGCCTCGGTGCTGCTGAAGAAGGCCGTCGAGATGGACGCCACCGTCGCCAGGGAGGGCATGGAGTTCGGCGTCGTCAGCCGCGAGATCGCGGTGGGCGGCCAGCTGCTGACGCTGCGCGGCCTCGGCGGTGAGTACCCGGGTGTCTTCCTGCCGCTGCACGGTGCCCACATGGCCCACAACGCCGCCGTGGCGCTCGCCGCCGTCGAGGCGTTCTTCGGCGTCGGCTCGGTCCACGACCGGACCCTCGACCTGGAGGTGGTGCGCGGCGCGTTCGCAGCCGTCGCCTCGCCCGGGCGCCTGGAGCTGGTGCGGGCCAGCCCGTCGGTGCTGCTGGACGCCGCCCACAACCCCGCCGGCGCGCAGGCGACAGCTGCGGCGGTCACCGAGGCCTTCGGCTTCAGCAGGCTGATCGGTGTTGTCGGGCCGAGCGGCGACAAGGACGTGCGCGGACTGCTGGAGGCGCTGGAGCCGCTGTTCGCGGAGATCGTCGTCACCCGCAACACCACCCCGCGCGCGATGGACGTCGACGCCCTCGCCGCACTCGCCGTGGAGGTCTTCGGCGAGGAACGCGTACGGGTGGAACCGCGGTTGGACGACGCGCTGGAGGCCGCGATCACCCTCGCCGAGGAGGAGGACGAGTACGCCGGCGCCGGAGTGCTGGTGACCGGTTCGGTGATCACGGTGGGCGAGGCGCGGATGCTGCTGAGGAGGGAGGGCTGATGCGGACTCTGTGCGCGTCGACCCTGATCGGCGAGTTCATGGTCATCGGCTTCGCCGGCCTGGTGGCCATGCAGTTGAGCGACTTCTCGGCGACCACCGTGTGGATCGTCAGCGGTACGGCGATGCTGTTCTGCCTGCTGCTGTGCGGCATGATCGGGCGGCCCGGCGGAATCGAACTCGGCTGGGTGCTGCAGGGTGCGCTGGTCCTCTCGGGTTTCGTGATCCCGACGATGTTCTTCCTCGGCGCGGCCTTCGCAGGCCTGTGGTGGGCCTCGATCCACTTCGGCCGCCAGATCGACGAGGCGAAGGCCCGGTTCGCGGCGCAGGGGCAGTGATCGCGGCACGGCCTGCGCACCAGTGGGGCCAACAGCCCCTGTAGCCTCGGCGCGTCGTTCCACTCTTTCGGTCTAGGAGAACATCGCATGAGCCAGCGCACCCTTGTCCTTCTCAAGCCCGACACGGTCCGCCGTGGGCTGATCGGCGAGATCATCGGCCGTCTGGAGAGCAAGGCGGGTTGGCAGATCACCGCGCTGGAGCTGCGCACCCTGGACCGCCCCACCCTGGAGCAGCACTACGCCGAGCACGAGGGCCGGCCGTTCTACGAGCCGCTGGTCGAGTTCATGGCCTCCGGCCCCTCGGTCGCGCTGATCGTCGAGGGCGAGCGGGTGATCGAGGGCGTACGCACCCTGGCCGGTCCCACCGACCCGATCCAGGCCGCGCCCGGCTCCATTCGTGGGGACTTCGGTTCTATCGTCCGCGAGAACCTGATCCACGCCTCGGACTCCGAGGAATCGGCCGAACGCGAGATCAAGATTTTCTTTTCCGCCGGGAAGTGACGACGACTCAGCCGTGAAGGCGTGCTACGACGTGGGGGCGAACGGGGAAACTCGTTCGCCCCCACGTGTGCACATGAACGTTGCGGGAACGAATCACCCGGACACGACGTCCATGGAGAAGGAGCCCGTGGATGTTCGGCTGACAATGGCGGTGGACCCTCGCATCGTCTTCGTTCGAACGCGACTACCATGGAGGCTTCTCAGGTCGGACTCTCCGCGACCTCCGGCACAACCTGCCCTCCTCCCCACCCCACCGCTTCTGCTGGAAGGCCAGACGTATCCTCATGGCGAACAACATGTCGTTCATCGGCCGTGACATGGCTGTCGACCTCGGGACCGCCAACACGCTGGTGTACGTCAGAGGTCGTGGCATCGTCCTCAACGAGCCGTCGGTCGTCGCCATCAACACGAACACCGGGGGCATTCTCGCGGTGGGCGCCGAGGCCAAGAAGATGATCGGCCGGACCCCGGGCAACATCGTCGCGGTCCGACCGCTCAAGGACGGCGTCATCGCCGACTTCGAGATCACCGAGCGGATGCTGCGCTACTTCATCCTGAAGATCCACAAGCGCCGCTACCTCGCACGTCCCCGCGTCGTCGTCTGCGTTCCGTCCGGCATCACGGGCGTCGAACGCAGGGCGGTCATCGAGGCGTCGACCCAGGCCGGCGCCCGCCAGGTGCACATCATCGAGGAGCCCATGGCCGCGGCCATCGGTTCCGGTCTGCCGGTCCACGAGGCCACCGGCAACATGGTGGTCGACATTGGCGGCGGCACCACCGAGGTCGCGGTCATCTCCCTGGGCGGCATCGTCACGGCGCAGTCCATCCGCGTCGCGGGCGACGAGCTGGACAACGCGATCATCCAGCACATCAAGAAGGAGTACAGCCTTCTCCTCGGGGAGCGCAGCGCCGAGAGCATCAAGATCACGATCGGCAGCGCGTACGACCTCGAGGACGACGAGCACACCGAGATCCGGGGCCGCGACCTGGTGACCGGACTGCCCAAGACGGTCGTCATCTCCGCTGCGGAGGTGCGCAAGGCGATCGAGGAGCCGGTCAACTCCATCGTGGACGCGGTGAAGACGACCCTCGACAAGTGCCCGCCCGAGCTGTCCGGCGACATCATGGACCGCGGCATCGTTCTCACCGGCGGCGGTGCGCTGCTGCGCGGTCTGGACGAGCGGCTCCGGCAGGAGACCGGGATGCCGATCCACATCGCGGAGGACCCGCTGGACTCCGTGGCGCTCGGCTCGGGCAAGTGCGTCGAGGAGTTCGAGGCGCTGCAGCAGGTCCTGGACTCGCAGCCGCGCAGATAGTCCCGCACGGTCCAACGCCACGCGGCCCGACCTCGGTTCGCAGCCGCCGGCGGTGTGGTCGACCTAGGCTTCTGACCGTCCGATAAATCTGAATCGCCACGAACTATCCGGTGCCGACCGCCAGTCCGGCGTCCGGATGGACAAGGGAAGGTACGGCCGTCACACGTGAGGGACACACGAGAGAGCCGGCTTCTGCTCGTACTGCTGGTGGCCATCGCGTTCGCGCTGATCACGGTGGACATCCGCAGCGGTGACCAGTCGCCGCTCGACAGCGCCCGGCGCGGGGCGGCGACCGTCTTCGGCCCTGTCCAGGACGGTGTCGCCGGCGCCGTCGACCCGGTCGGCAACGCGGTGTCCGCGGTGCGGGATTCGGGCAAGCGGCACGACCGGGTCTCCGCCCTCGAGCGCGAGAACGCCGAGCTGAAGCAGAAGCTCGGCTCCGACGACCGCAACCGCGCCCGCGCCCGCGAGCTCGACAAGCTGCTGAAGACCGCGGCCTCGGGGCAGTACGGAGTCAAGGGTGCCCAGGTCATCTCGATCGGGGCCGCCCAGGGCTTCTCCTGGACGATCACCATCGACGCCGGCAGCCGGGACGGCATCAAGAAGGACATGACCGTCCTCAACGGCGACGGCCTGGTCGGCCGGATCACCACGGTGGGCCCCGGCACATCGACCGTGCTGCTCGCCACCGACCCCGACTTCACCGTCGGCACCCGGTTGGAGAAGAGCAGCGAGCTCGGTTTCGCCAACGGGCGCGGCGACAACTGGCTGACGGTGCAGCTCCTCAACGCCAAGGCCAAGGTGAAGAAGGGCGACCGCATGGTCACCTTCGGCTCCAGCAACGACAGACCCTTCGTGCCGGGCGTCCCGGTCGGTGAGGTCATGCAGGTCACCCCGTTCGACGGCGACCTGACGCGTACGGTCCGGGTGAAGCCGTACGCGGGATTCAGCAAGCTCGACATCGTCGGCGTCGTCGTGCAAGGCCCGCGCAAGGACCCGCGCGACACCGTGCTGCCCGACCCGCCGAAGAAGAAGCCCACCCCGACGGTCACCGTGACGGTGACGCCCGGTGCGGAGGACGAGGACGGCGAGCCGCCGGCCGACGACGGGTCCGAGAACGCGGGCCCGGGCCCGGACGACGGACAAGGGGACTGACCGATGCCGCTGCGCTTCAATCGCATCCTTATCTCCACCACCCTGGTGATCGTCGCGCTGGTCGTGCAGGTCAGCGTGCTCGCCAGACTCCAACTCCCGGGCGCCACACCGGACCTGCTCCTGCTCACGGTCCTCGGCCTGGCCCTGGTCTACGGCCACACCAGCGGCGCGATCATCGGCTTCGGCGCCGGACTGCTCGCGGACCTCGCGCCGCCCGCGGACCATGCCGTGGGCCGCTACGCGCTGGTGCTCTGCGTCATCGGGTACGCCGCCGGGCTGACCAAGCCGGAAAGCGGCCAGCACCGGAGCGCGACCGCGCCCATGGTGGTGGTCGCCGTGGCCGCGGTCTCCTCGACGCTGCTGTACGCGGGCGTCGGCGCTCTGGTCGGGGACACTGCCGCCCGCCATGTCGGCATCGTCGGGCTGCTGTTGACCGCGACCCTCTACGACCTGCTGCTCGCCCCCTTCACGGTGCCGGTCGTCATGGCGATCGCCCGCCGGGCCGATCCCGACCCGCTCAGCGAAACCACCAGCGGCGGGACCGGGGCCGGCGGTGACAACGCCATCGGCTGGATCAGCGGTGGTTCGGGCGGCAAGCTCGCCCGCGGCGGCATGAAGCCGCGACGCGGCAGCGGCCTGGTGGGTGCGCGCGGCGGCGGCATGCTCAGCCGGGCGACGAGCAGGACTTCGGTAGGACGAATCAAGGACGTCAAGCGGCTGTGACGGAGGGGGCGCTGTGAGCAACATCCCGGAGACCGGGCGGACTTCGCGGATCACGATCAGGCTGGTGGCGATCCAGATCCTGGTGTTCTCGCTGCTGCTGACGCTCGGCGGGCGGCTGTGGTACCTCCAGATCCGCAACGGCGACGAGTACGAGAAGGAAGCCGCGGGCAACCACGTGCAGCAGGTGGTCCAGCCCGCCGCGCGCGGCGCGATCCTGGACGCCAGGGGCGTGCCGATCGCGGACAACGAGACCCGGCTGGTGGTCTCCGCCAGCCGTACCGAGCTGATGAAGATGAAGGACGACGGCAAGGCGGTGCTCAACCGCCTCGCCGAGGTTCTGGACGTCTCCTATAAGGCCATCTCGGAGAAGGTGCGGATCTGCGACGCCGAGACGCCGCAGCCCTGCTGGAACGGCTCCCCGTACCAGCCGATTCCGATCACCGACGAGGCGACGACCCAGCAGGCGCTGCAGATCCGCGAGCGTGCCGAGGACTTCCCCGGCATCACCGCCGAGCCGACGGCGGTCCGCCGCTACCCGGCCCCGTACAAGGCGGGCACCTCGCAGGTGCTCGGCTACCTCTCGCCGGTCTCCGACGAGGAGGTCGAGAAGGCGCAGAACACCAAGTCCCCGCTGCTGCGCTCGGACCAGGTCGGGCGCTCCGGGCTGGAGCGCACCTACGACACCGCGCTGCGCGGCAGCGCCGGCGTGACCAGGTACGAGGTCGACAAGCTCGGCAGGGTCATCGGTGAGGCCGACAACGACGAGTCGGTGGCCGGCGCCTCCCTCGTCACCAGCATCGACTCCCGCGTCCAGGCCATAACGGAGAAGCAGCTCGACCAGGCGATGAAGGCGGCCCGCAAGGAGGTCGACAAGATCACCGGCCGGCCGTACGAGGCCGATTCCGGCGCCGCCGTCGTCATGGAGTCCAGGACGGGGCGCATCGTCGCGATGGCCTCCAACCCCAAGTACGACCCCAACGCCTGGGTCGGCGGCATCGACGGCAAGGAGTACGCCAAGCTCACCGGCAAGGACTCCAACTTCCCGCTGCTCAACCGAGCCATCCAGGGGCAGGCGGCGCCGGGCTCGATCTTCAAGGTCGTCTCGTCCGCGGGCGCGGTCAACGCCGGGTACTCGTTCAACGGCAACTACAACTGCAGCTCCGCCTACACGATGGGCGGGCAGACCTACAAGAACTTCGAGTCCTCGGGCCACGGGCCCATCAGCCTCGGCCGCGCCCTGGAGGTCTCCTGCAACACCGTCTTCTACGCACTCGGGCACCAGGAGTGGCGCAAGGACGGCGGTCTGAACCCAAAGAAGAACGAGCCCAACGAGTACCTCTACAAGGCGGCCAGGAGCTTCGGTCTCGGAGAGATGACCGGGATCGACCTGCCGGACGAGGTCAGCGGTCGGGTCCCGGACCGGGAGTGGAAGCAGAACTACTGGCAGGCCAACAAGGACTCCTGGTGCAAGCAGGGCAAGGGCAAGTCGGACGACTACGTCACCAAGCTCGCCCGGGAGAACTGCGTGGAGGGCATGAACCTGCGCGCGGGTGACAGCATCATCTACGCGATCGGCCAGGGCGACACCCTGGTCACCCCGCTCCAGATGGCCTCCATCTACTCCTCCATCGCCAACGGCGGCACCATCTACAAGCCCAGCGTCGGCAAGGCGATCATCAGCGCGGACGGCAAGGAGGTCGAGGAGATCGAGCCGGAGAAGTCCGGCAAGGCCCCGGCCACCGCCAGGACGTTGCGTCAGATGGACAAGGCGCTTCAGGGCGTCACCAAGACCGGTACCGCGGCCTGGCGGTTCACCGACTGGCCGCACGACGAGATCCCCATCCGAGCCAAGACCGGTACGGCGGAGGTGCAGGGCAAGCAGACCACCTCGTGGCTGGCGACCTACACCGACGACTACACGGTGATCATGACGATCTCCCAGGCCGGTACCGGTTCAGGCGCTTCCGGACCCGCCGTGCGCAACCTCTACAACGCGCTCTACGGCGTGGAGGACGGCAAGGTCAACAAGAAGAAGGCGCTGCTGCCCGAACCGCAGAAGGATCTTCCCAAGGTCGGTGAGAACGGCGACGTGAAGGCACAGCGCACCAAGAACTCCATGGTCGAGAGCTGGCGGGACGCGGGGTTCGCCCAATGAGCATCCACACCTTCGACACCAGGCGGTACGGACAGCAGTCCAAGAGCGCCTGGGAGAAGCTGCGGGCCCGCGACTCGCTGGCCCGGCGGCTCGACTGGCCGCTGCTGCTGGCCTCGCTCGCCCTGTGCGCGATCGGTTCGCTGCTGGTGTGGTCCGCCACCCGCAATCGCACCGAGCTGACCGGCGGCGACCCGAACTCCTTCCTCTTCAAGCACGTGCTCAACGCGGCGATCGGTGTTGCGCTCGCCGCCGGTGTGCTGTGGATGGGGCACCGCAGGCTGCGGTCGATGATGCCGCTGCTGTACGGGTTGTCGATCATCCTCGTCGCCCTCGTCTACACCCCGCTCGGCGCGACCATCAACGGCGAGCGGGCGTGGCTCAACCTCGGCGCCGGCTTCTACCTCCAGCCTTCGGAGTTCGTGAAGATCACCGTCATCCTGACGATGGCGGTGGTGCTGGCGGCGAAGGTGGACGCGGGCGACCGGGTCCACCCGGACCACCGGACGGTGCTCCAGGCCCTGGGGCTCGCCGTGCTCCCGATCGCAGTGGTGGCCGACCTCGGTCAGGTCATGGTCCTCGCGGTCATCGTCCTCGGTGTGCTGCTCGCCTCCGGCGCCTCCAACCGCTGGGTGATCGGGCTGATCACCGCCGCGGTGGCAGGGGCCGTGACGGTGTGGATGCTCGATCTGCTCGACGAGTACCAGTTCAACCGGTTCGCGGCGTTCGCCAATCCGGCGCTGGATCCGGCAGGGGTCGGCTACAACACCAACCAGGCCCGTATCGCGATCGGTTCGGGCGGGATCTCCGGCAAGGGCCTCTTCGAGGGCACCCAGACCACCGGTCAGTTCGTGCCCGAGCAGCAGACGGACTTCATCTTCACTGTGGCCGGGGAGGAGTTGGGCTTCCTCGGCGGCGGACTCATCATCCTGCTGCTCGGCGTCGTCCTGTGGCGGGCCTGCCGCATCGCGATGGAGGCGACCGACCTCTACAGCACGATCGTCGCCGCGGGAATCACCGCCTGGTTCGCGTTCCAGTCCTTCGAGAACATCGGTATGGCGCTCGGGATCATGCCGGTCGCCGGTCTGCCCCTTCCCTTCGTCTCCTACGGCGGTACATCCATGTTCGCCGTCTGGATCGCGGTGGGGCTGCTCCAGTCGATCCGGATACAGCGACCCCTCTCCGCCTAGGGTCTGTTGTTTGGATCTTGCCTGATCAGAGAGCGGCGTCGGATGCGCGTGCGGGCGCCGCGAGCCCGGCGAAGAGCCCCACGAGCTGCCCAGACGCGGAACCGCACGTACGCGGGCCGGTCCTGCCGTGGAAGCGACCACGGCACGACCGGCCCGCTTCGCTGTCCTCCGCTCCGTACGTCCCGGGCGCACGCGGCTGAAATCGGGGCGGGCGTATCGGGTTAGGCTGGACGGCCAGTTCCGTACCCCGCACCCGCGCGTCAGGACTCCTTCATGCCCATCGAGTCGGTCTTCCCCCGGCTGGAAGCCCTCCTCCCGCATGTTCAGAAGCCGATCCAGTACGTCGGCGGTGAGCTCAACTCGACCGTCAAGGACTGGGACGAGTGCCAGGTCCGCTGGTCGCTGATGTACCCGGACGCGTACGAGGTGGGGCTGCCCAACCAGGGCGTCATGATCCTCTACGAGGTGCTCAACGAACGCGAGGGCGTCCTGGCCGAGCGCACCTACAGCGTCTGGCCGGACCTGGAGAAGCTCATGCGTGAGCACGAGGTGCCGCAGTTCACCGTCGACGCGCACCGGCCGGTGGGCGCGTTCGACTTCTTCGGTCTGTCCTTCTCCACCGAGCTGGGCTACACCAACATGCTCACCGCGCTCGATCTGGCGGGGATCCCGCTGGAGTCGGCCGACCGCGGCATCGACCACCCGGTGGTCGTGGCCGGCGGCCACGCGGCCTTCAACCCCGAGCCGATCGCGGACTTCATCGACTGCGCGGTCATCGGCGACGGCGAGCAGGCCGTCCTGGAGATGACCGAGATCGCCCGCGTCTGGAAGGCCGAGGGCAGGCCGGGCGGCAGGGACGAGTTGCTGCTGCGGCTGGCGAAGACCGGCGGGGTGTACGTACCGCGCTTCTACGACGTCGAGTACCTGGCAGACGGCCGTATCGCCCGAGTGGTGCCGAACCGCTCCGGCGTCCCGTGGCGGGTCTCCAAGCACACGGTGATGGACCTCGACGAATGGCCGTACCCCAAGCAGCCGTTGGTGCCGCTGGCCGAGACGGTGCACGAGCGGATGTCGGTGGAGATCTTCCGCGGCTGCACCCGCGGCTGCCGCTTCTGCCAGGCCGGCATGATCACCAGGCCGGTGCGGGAGCGTTCGATCACGGGCATCGGCGAGATGGTCGACAAGGGACTGGAGAGCACGGGCTTCGAGGAGGTCGGGCTGCTCTCGCTGTCCTCCGCCGACCACAGCGAGATCGCCGATGTGGCCAAGGGGCTGGCCGATCGCTACACCGAGGACAAGATCGGCCTCTCTCTCCCGTCCACCCGGGTCGACGCCTTCAACATCGACCTGGCCAACGAGCTCACCCGCAACGGTCGGCGCTCCGGCCTGACCTTCGCGCCCGAGGGCGGCAGCGAGCGCATCCGCAAGGTCATCAACAAGATGGTTTCCGAGGAAGACCTCATCAGGACCGTCGCCACCGCGTACGGCAACGGCTGGCGCCAGGTGAAGCTGTACTTCATGTGCGGGCTGCCGACCGAGACCGACGAGGACGTGCTCCAGATCGCCGACATGGCGACCCGCGTGATCGCCAAGGGCCGCGAGGTGTCCGGTGCCAACGACATCCGGTGCACCGTCTCCATCGGCGGTTTCGTGCCCAAGCCCCACACGCCGTTCCAGTGGGCGCCGCAGCTGTCGTCCGCGGAGACGGACGCACGGCTGGAGAAGCTCCGCGACCGCATCCGCGGTGACAAGAAGTACGGCCGCTCCATCGGTTTCCGCTATCACGACGGCAAGCCGGGCATCGTCGAGGGCCTGCTCTCCCGCGGAGACCGCAGGATCGGCGATGTGATCCGCGCGGTCTACGAGGCCGGCGGCCGGTTCGACGGCTGGCGGGAGTACTTCAGCTACGACCTGTGGATGGAGTCCGCCGCCAAGACCCTGCCCGCGCACGGCGTCGACGTCGACTGGTACACCACCCGCGAGCGTTCCTACGAGGAAGCGCTGCCCTGGGACCACTTGGACTCGGGCCTGGACAAGGACTGGCTCTGGGAGGACTGGCAGGACGCCCTCGACGAGACCGAGGTCGAGGACTGCCGCTGGACCCCCTGCTTCGACTGCGGAGTCTGCCCGCAGATGGACACCGAGATCCAGATCGGCCCGACCGGCAGGAAGCTGCTCCCGCTGACGGTCACCACTCCCTCGGCCGACGGGAACGCTCCGGCCTGAACCTGCACGTCCCCGCCCTGCCCGGCCCCTCGTGCCCGGCAGGGCGGGGCCCGCCGGGTGGCGGCGCTGTCGCTGCGCGGTGGCGGCGCGAACCGTACCGTGGATACGACGGGCCGCGGCTGGTGCTGCGGCACCGAGATCCGGACGGGGCGGCTCAACCGCCGGGGTACCACGAGGAGGTCTACGTGGTGGCGCGTGGCGGTCGGCGACTGGAGTGGCTCATGCGGCTGCTGCCGGCAGTCGTGCTGCCGCTCGCGGTCCTCCTCAACGTCATGGATTCCGTACCCGACCTCGGGCTTCCCCTCTTCGCCGCGACGCCGCTGATCGTCGCGACCTTCTTCTCGCCGCGGGCGGGTGCGGTGATGGCGGGGATCTGCCTGGTGGTGGTGACCGTTCTGGACGTGGTGCGCGGGCGTTCACTGGTCGAGACCACCGTGGACATCCTCGCCGTCGGGCTGGTGAACGCGATCGGTGTGTGGGTCGCCCATGTCGCGCGACAGCGGGAGACGGACCTCGGGGTGGCGCGGCGGATCGCGGAGTTCGCCCAGAACGCAGTGCTGCCCAGACCGCCGGCCCACGTAGGGAAACTGCGGTGCGACGCGCGCTATCGGCCGGCGCTCAGCGAAGCACAGGTGGGCGGCGACTTCTACGGCATCGCAGCCGCTCCCTCCGGAGTACGGGCGATGATCGGTGACGTGCGCGGCAAGGGCGTGGAGGCGGTCGCCGCCGTGGCGGTCGCGGTCGGCGCGTTCCGGGAGCACGCGGAGGACGCCGAGTCCCTGGCCGAGCTGGCCGCCCGCATCGACCGGGCACTGGTGCGCGAGGACCACTGGATGGAGGAGACCGCGGTGCTGGAGGGCTTCTCCACGGTGCTGCTGGCCGAGGTCGACACCGCTACAGACACCGTGCGGCTGCTGAACTTCGGCCACACCGAGCCGTACCTGGTCACCGCGGAGCGGGTGGTGCGCGCGCCGTTGGGCGAGTCCTGGCTGCCGCTCGGCTCGGGACTGGGCGACCCTCGTTCCGTCGGCCCCCCGAAGGAAGTGCCCTTCCCACCAGGTACGGCACTGCTGCTGCTCACGGACGGGGTGACGGAGGCCAGAAACGCCGAACGCCGCTTTTTCGATCCCGAGCTCCACATGCCACCGACCGCGACCGATGACCCGGTCCTGCTGGCCGACGTACTGGTCGACCGGGTGGGACGGTGGACAGGCGGGGCGCGGCAGGACGACATGGCGCTCCTGGTCCTCACCCATGCCGCCGCCGAGCCCGACCCCCGACTCGGTTCGTCGGTGCGTTCGGCGGGGAGCGCGGCCGACGGCATCGGTGGCAGCGTGAGTGACGGGAAGTGAGTGGCGCCGGACGCCGGCGAGTTGGCAGGCTGTCCGCCATGCCGCAGCTGACAAGGCCCACAGTCGAGGTCCGGGACTCCTTCCTCGGTGCGATGGACGAGTTCCGCGAGGAGGCGGGCGACTGGTTCGGCGGCAACTCGATGATCGCCGAGGAGGTCCGCGTGTACGGAGGGTGCTGGACCTCGCCCGAGGGGTTCGCCGAGTACGTCGCCGACGTACGGGCCGCTGCGGAGAACGACCGCCGCCCCGCGAACTGGGTGGCCGCCACCGTGCTCTGGTACGTGGACGGCACTCGCTGGCTCGGACGCATCGCGCTGCGCCACGAGTACACCCGTCACCTGCTGGAGCAGGGCGGACTCATCGGCTACGAGGTCCGGCCGACCGCCCGGCGCCGCGGCCACGCCACCGCGATGCTGCGCGACGCGCTGCCGTTCGCGGCCGAGCGAGGTTTCGACCGGGTGCTGATCACCTGTGACGCGGACAACGTCGCCTCCCGCAAGGTGATCGAGAGCTGCGGCGGAGCCCTGGAGGACCGGCGCGGGAAGAAGCTCCGGTACTGGGTGCCGACGGCCCCGGCGTAGAATCCGGGGCGACGACGCCCCCGCGAACTTCGAAGGACTGACTGACACTGGGCAAGCGACAGCCCGAAGGCCCGCCGCCGGCACCAGTGGTGCAGCGCGTACGTCTGCGCTACACCAAGCGTGGCCGCCTCCGGTTCACCAGCCACCGCGACTTCCAGCGTGCCTTTGAGCGTGCGCTGCGCAGGGCAGCGGTTCCCATGGCGTACTCGGCGGGCTTCTCCCCGCACCCGAAGGTGTCGTACGCCAACGCCGCCCCCACGGGTACCGCGAGCGAGGCGGAGTACCTGGAGATCGGTCTCGCCCGGCACTGCGACCCGCACCGGCTGCGTGAGCTGCTGGACCTCTCGATGCCGACCGGGCTGGACATCGTCGACGCGGTGGAGGCCGACACCTCCGGTTTCGCCGACCGGCTGCTCGCCTCCTGCTGGGAGCTGCGCCTCGACGGCGTAGGCACCGAGGAGGCCGAGGAGGCGGTGCGCCGCTTCCTCGCGGCGGACAGCGTGGAGGTCCAGCGGCAGACCAAGAAGGGTGTGCGGACCTTCGACGCGCGGGCCGCCGTGGCGTCGCTGGAGTGTGTCGACGCAGGGCACGAGCTCGGGTCCGATGGTCCGGCGCAGCAACCCTGTGCGATACTGCGCCTGGTAGTCCGGCACCTGACACCTGCCGTACGACCCGACGACGTCCTGTCCGGCCTCCGCGCTACGGCTGACCTGGCGCCGCCGGTCCCGGTTTCGGTGACCAGGCTGGCGCAGGGGCCGCTCGACGAGGAGACCGGCACGGTGACCGACCCGCTGGCGCCCGACCGCGACGCAACCCTCGTCGCGACGGTGCCGGGGTCCACCGCGTAAGGCCGACGTCACCGCGCTGCCGACGCGCCAGGCACCAGGGAGCCACCCGGGTACCGCCGTACGGCCGGCGCCACGGACCAGGAGACTTTCGCCGTAGCCGTGTCCAAGGGACCGGAACCGGCGAGTGAGACAACAAGCTCCCGTGAGGCGCTCGCGCTCCGGGCAGGGTCACCGCGCCAGTGCGCGGACCCGCTCCGGAACGCGCGGCGCCCGGGGGCGTGACGGGAGAACCGCCCGCATGCTCGAGCCCACAGACTCCGCGACTGCGGAGAGTGCCGAGAACAGCACACCCAGCGACAACCTGCCTCCGCGCAGGCGTCGAGCCGCCTCCCGCCCCGCGGGGCCACCGGCAGCCACTGCCGCCGGTGAGGCGCCGGTGACGGTCGCCGCTTCGCAGGCTCCGCCGTCGGAGGAGGAGCCCGCACGGAACGGGTCGTCCGAGACGCCGGCCGAGGCCCCGGCCAAGCCGGTCCGTGCGCGGCGCCGTGCCACCCGGAAGGCCAGCGCACCCGCGGGCCCGCCCCCCGAGTCGGCCGAACAGTCCGCGCCGGCGGAGCAGTCCGCCGCTGCCGACGGGGCCGCATCGAGCGGGCCGACCGCGACGGGCGACCAGGCCGTGCCGCCGAGCGGTCGGAGCGCGCCCGAGCGCAAGTCCGGACGGAAGAAGGCTGCCGTCCGCGACGATTCCGCGGAGCAGCAGCCCGCGGAGCAGCCGGACGCCGACGAGCCGAGCCGGGCGGAAGACGTCCCGGTCAAGCCTGCCCGCACCCGGCGACGGGCCGCCCGCAAGGCGACCTCCGCCGAGGGCAGCCCTGCCGTCGAGTCCGCCCCGGAGCAGCCCGCCGTCGAGCCCGCCACCGAGCAGGCGCCGAGCACCGCCGCCGAGGTGCGGTCGGATGCCGAGTCCGCGACCGCGGAGACCGACGGCGAGGAGAGCGGCGGCAGGGGGGCGCGCGGCAGGTCCAAGCGCGCCGCGAAGTCGACGGGGAAGACGTCCAGGACGTCCAGGACCTCGAAGTCGTCGGAGGCACAGAGCGCGAACGGCGACGCAATCCAGGAGGACGCCGACTCCACGAGCGAGAAGCCCGCCGAGACACCTCCGAGCCGTGGGCGCGGGCGGACGCGGTCCGCCGCGACCATGAGCCTCTTCCAGGCGCCGGTGTTCCAGACTCCGCAGAGTGCCGCGGCTGCCCAGGCGGCCGAGGAGGAGGACGAGGAGCCGGAGGAGGTCGAGGCCGAGGAGTCGAACGCCTTGAGCAGCGACCTCGACCACGACGAGGGTGCCGAGGGCGACCGCCCGTCGCGTCGCCGCCGTCGGGGCGGCCGGCGCCGCCGTCGAGCGGAACTGGCCGACGAGGACGGCGAGTTCGACGGCGAGGACGAGGACGACCGGAACGACGACGCCGCAGGTGCGCCCGAGAAGTCGGGTCGGCGCGGCGGCCGGGACAGGGGCGAGAAGTCCGCCCGTTCCGGCAAGGCTGAGAAGTCGGGAAGGGACTCCGAGCAGTCCGACGATTCCGACGAGGAGAACTCCGAGGACGGGGACGA
Source organism: Streptomyces tardus (assembly GCF_018101125.2). Classification (GTDB taxonomy): domain Bacteria; phylum Actinomycetota; class Actinomycetes; order Streptomycetales; family Streptomycetaceae; genus Streptomyces; species Streptomyces tardus. The sequence continues at coordinate 3,676,529 of NZ_JAELVF020000001.1, forward strand.
CAGCTCCGCCGGCAACGGCCCCTCCACCAGCAGCTCCCGCCGTCGCCGCCGTCGCCGCCGCAGGAGCGACAGCTCGGGCGAGAACGACAGTGGTACGGCCGAGAAGAACGACTCCGACGACGACCCCGAGCGTACGGTCGTCAAGATCCGCGAGCCGCGCAAGAAGAAGGAAGAGCGCTCGGACGAGGTGCAGTCCATCAAGGGCTCCACCCGGCTCGAGGCCAAGAAGCAGCGTCGCCGTGAGGGTCGTGAGCAGGGGCGCCGCAGGGTGCCGATCATCACCGAGGCGGAGTTCCTGGCGCGCCGGGAAGCCGTCAAGCGCGAGATGATTGTCCGTCAGCACGGCGAGCGCACCCAGATTGCAGTGCTCGAGGACGATGTGCTGGTCGAGCACTTCGTCAACAAGGAGCAGTCCACCAGCTACGTCGGCAACGTCTACCTCGGCAAGGTGCAGAACGTCCTGCCGTCGATGGAGGCGGCTTTCGTCGACATCGGCAAGGGCCGCAACGCCGTGCTGTACGCGGGCGAGGTCAACTTCGAGGCGCTTGGCCTCTCCCACGGCCCGCGCCGCATCGAGAACGCGCTCAAGTCCGGCCAGTCCGTGCTGGTCCAGGTGACCAAGGACCCGATCGGCCACAAGGGCGCCCGGCTGACCAGCCAGGTCTCGCTCCCCGGACGCTACCTGGTGTACGTGCCCGAGGGCTCGATGACCGGTATCAGCCGCAAGCTGCCGGACACCGAGCGGGCGCGGCTCAAGCAGATCCTGAAGAAGGTCGTCCCCGAGGACGCGGGCGTGATCGTTCGCACCGCCGCCGAGGGAGCCAGCGAGGACGAGCTCGCGAGGGACGTGCAGCGGCTCCAGGCGCAGTGGGAGGACATCAAGAAGAAGGCGGAGAAGGGCAACGCGCCGACGCTGCTCTACGGCGAGCCGGACATGACCGTGCGCGTCGTCCGCGACATCTTCAACGAGGACTTCTCCAAGGTCGTCATCAGCGGTGAGGACGCCTGGAGCACTGTTCACGGATACGTCTCGCACGTCGCCCCGGATCTCGTGGAGCGGCTGAACAAGTGGACGTCGGACGTGGACGTCTTCGCGACGTACCGCATCGACGAGCAGCTGATGAAGGCGCTGGACCGCAAGGTGTGGCTGCCCAGCGGTGGTTCGCTGGTGATCGACCGGACCGAGGCGATGATCGTCGTCGACGTCAACACCGGCAAGTTCACCGGCCAGGGCGGCAACCTCGAGGAGACCGTCACCAGGAACAACCTGGAGGCGGCCGAGGAGATCGTCCGTCAGCTGCGGCTGCGGGATCTCGGCGGCATCATCGTCATCGACTTCATCGACATGGTGCTGGAGAACAACCGGGATCTGGTGCTGCGGCGACTGCTGGAGTGCCTGGGACGAGACCGCACCAAGCACCAGGTCGCCGAGGTCACCTCGCTCGGACTGGTGCAGATGACGCGCAAGCGGGTCGGCCAGGGCCTGCTGGAGTCGTTCTCCGAGACCTGCGTGCACTGCAACGGTCGCGGCGTCATCGTCCACATGGAACAGCCGCAGGGCACGGGCGGCGGCGGCAAGCGGAGCAAGAAGAAGGGCAAGGGCGGCGGCCAGCCCGACAACCAGCAGGGGTCGGGGAACGACGGCGCGTCCGCGAACGGATCGCACCACGATCACGACCACTCCGCGCACGACCACGACGATTCCGCGCACGACCGCGGGCAGTCGCACGCCGACCGTGTCGAGTCCGGAGCGGGCCGGGAGCCGAAGGCGCTGCCCGAGCCGGACTTCACCCCGGACGAGGAGCTGTACAGCAGCGCGGCCGAGGCGGAGCAGGCAGCGGGCCGCGGCAGGCGCCGCCGTCGGGTGAGCCGCAGGGTGGAGACCCCCTCCGGGCCGCCGAGGAACGAGAGCGCCGCCACTGTCGTGGAGCCTGTCGAGTCGCCGGTCCGGGAGGCGGAGGAGCCTGCTCAGGCTCCGGTCTCCGCTCCGGTCGAGCCGGTGGCCCAGCCGGTCGTCGAGTCGGCGCCCGAGCCGGTCGAGGCGCCCGCGCCGCGTACCCGTCGCCGGGCCAGTCGCAAGGCGTCCGCGCCGGCCGGGTCGCCTCCGAGCGCCGCGCCGGAGGCAGTGGTCGTGGTCGCGGCCGAGCGCAACGAGAGCGAGTCGGCACCTGTCGAGGCTCCGGTGGAGGAGGCCCCGGTCGTGTCCGCGCCCGCCAGGCCGCGCCGCCGGGCGACCCGCCGGGTCTCGGCGCCCTCGGGCCCGCCCGCGGAGAATGGTGGATCGATCGTGCTGCCCGGCGCGGGGGAGTCGGAGAGCGTCGGCGACGCCGCTCCCCAGACCTCCGCGGCGAGCGAGCCGGACGCTTCGGGCACGGCGGAGGCCGAGCCGGCGTCGGACGAGGCCGGCGGCAGGAAGGCGGCTGCCAGAAAGGCGCCCGCCAAGAAGGCCGCGGCCAAGAAGGCACCCGCGAAGAAGGCCGCAGTCAAGAAGGCGCCGGCCAAGAAGGCGTCCACCAAGAAGGCTGCGGACAAGGCTGCCGAGAAGACCGCGGAGAAGTCCACCGCGAAGAAGGCTGCGAAGAAGGCCGAGGAGTCGGCACCGTCCTCCGAGGTCTCCGAGGACTGAGCGGTACGCATCAACGGGCCGGGTGCCGGGCGTCGACAGCCCTGGTCCCCGGCCCGTTGGCCTCGGTTTGACCGGGGGTTGGGCGGCCCCGTAACCTGGGCCGTCGGCGTGTCAATGGACGCGCCGCACTCCTGAGCACATCCCTTCCGGCCCTTTCGCCGGGAGAGGCCGCTCACCCATTCGGACCGTCGCGGGCCTCGGCTCGTGCTGTGCGGCTGGCATCAGGAGTCCGTCTACGAACGAGAGAGAGTTCCGCGTGTACGCGATTGTGCGCACCGGCGGTCGTCAGCAGAAGGTTTCTGTCGGCGACACCATCGAGGTCGACCGTCTTTCCGTCAACAAGCCCGGCGACAGCGTCGAGCTCTCCACCGTGCTCCTCGTGGACGGCGACGCCGTCACCAGTGACCCGTGGGTGCTGGCTGGTGTGAAGGTCCAGGCGGAGGTTGTCGATCACCACAAGGGTGCCAAGATCGACATCCAGAAGTACAAGAACAAGACCGGCTACAAGAAGCGCATCGGTCACCGTCAGCTGCACACCGCGCTGAAGATCACCGGCATCGACGCCCCGGCGAAGTAAGGGACTGAGACAAGATGGCACATAAGAAGGGCGCATCGTCCACCCGGAACGGTCGTGACTCCAACGCGCAGCGCCTCGGCGTGAAGCGCTTCGGTGGTCAGATCGTCTCCGCCGGCGAGATCCTGGTCCGTCAGCGCGGCACCCACTTCCACCCGGGCACGGGTGTGGGCCGCGGCGGCGACGACACCCTGTTCGCGCTGGACGCGGGCGCCGTGAAGTTCGGCACCCACCGTGGCCGCAAGGTCGTCAACATCGTTCCCGCCGCCGCTGAGTAATCAGCCGCGGTAGGCGACACCAGTATTTCCCGAGGGCGGACCGCCTTTCCCCTGTGGAAGGCGGCTCCGCCCTCGGCGTGTTAGTACGGAAGGCGGTATCGGTTCCGCGGCTCGGCCTCCGGGCCCGTCGCAGCGCCGGCAGCCCGCCAGCCCACGCACCGCACGCAGTACCGCACTCGCAGAACCAGCCTGGAGGCTTTCCGTCATGACTACCTTCGTGGACCGCGTCGAGCTCCACATCGCCGCGGGCAACGGGGGCCACGGCTGCGCCTCCGTACACCGGGAGAAGTTCAAGCCGCTCGGCGGCCCGGACGGCGGCAACGGCGGCCGCGGCGGCGACGTCGTGCTCGTGGTGGAGCAGGACGTGACCACGCTCCTGGACTACCACCACAGGCCGCACCGCATCGCCACCAACGGCAAGCCCGGCGCCGGCGACCACCGGGACGGCGCGCACGGCAAGGACCTCGTGCTCGAGGTGCCCGACGGCACGGTCGTCACCGACCGCCGGGGCAATGTGCTCGCCGACATGGTCGGCCAGGGCACCACCTTCGTTGCGGGCGGCGGCGGTCGCGGCGGTCTGGGCAACGCCGCGCTGGCCTCGCCGCGTCGAAAGGCCCCCGGCTTCGCGCTGCTCGGTGAGCCGGGCGAGGCGCGCGATCTGGTGCTGGAGCTGAAGACGGTCGCTGACGTGGCGCTCGTCGGCTACCCGTCGGCGGGCAAGTCCTCGCTCATCTCGGTGCTTTCCGCCGCCAAGCCCAAGATCGCCGACTACCCCTTCACCACCCTCGTTCCCAACCTCGGTGTGGTGACGGCGGGTTCGTCGGTCTACACGGTCGCGGACGTCCCCGGGCTGATTCCGGGCGCGAGCCAGGGCAAGGGCCTCGGGCTGGAGTTCCTGCGCCACGTCGAACGCTGCTCGGTGCTGGTCCACGTTCTGGACTGCGCGACGCTGGAGTCCGACCGCGACCCGCTGAGCGACCTGGACATGATCGAGGCCGAACTCGCCGAGTACGGCGGGCTCTCCGACCGTCCGCGCCTGGTGGTCCTGAACAAGATCGACATCCCGGACGGCAAGGACCTTGCCGAGATGGTGCGTCCCGACCTCCACGCCCGGGGCTACCGGATCCACGAGGTCTCCGCGGTCTCCAGGGAGGGCCTGAAAGAGCTGTCCTTCACGCTGGCCGGGCTGGTGGACGAGTCCCGTGCGGCGAAGCCGCGGCAGGAGTCGACCAGGGTCGTCATCCGCCCCAAGGCCGTCGACGACTCCGGTTTCACGGTCACCGAGGAGGCCGACAGCCTCTACCGCGTGCGCGGCGAGAAGCCCGAGCGCTGGGTGCGCCAGACCGACTTCAACAACGACGAGGCGGTCGGCTACCTCGCTGACCGGCTCAACCGACTCGGTGTGGAGGGCGAGTTGGTCAAGGCCGGTGCCCGTGAGGGCGACGGCGTCGCGATCGGCCCCGAGGACAACGCGGTCGTCTTCGACTTCGAGCCCGCGATGGCCACCGGCGCGGAGATGCTGGGGCGCCGTGGCGAAGACCATCGGATGGACATCTCCCGCCCGGCTGCCCAGCGCAGGCGGGACCGGGATGCGTCGCGCGCGGAGCAGGACCCGGACGCCGAGTACGAGGCGTTCGACCCCTTCAGCTGACGCGCTGCGCCCGCGGGGCGTCTGGCGGGGCGTCTGACACGGCGCCCGCGGGCGGGCCCGCCGGTGCGCCGCGCGCCGCGGTGTACGGGGGCCGTCCGGCTCGCGGAGCGGGAGCCGCTGAGACCCGAAGAGGGCCGACTCGTGGAGAGTCGGCCCTCTTCTCGGTGTGGTGCGGGGACGGGTCAGCGTGCGGCGGAGGTGCCCGCGTCGCGTGCGGCGTCCTCGTCCGCCGCCTCCGCCGCCTCCGCCGACTTCGCAGCCTCCGCTGATTTCGCGGTGGAGCCCCCGCCCTCGTCGGCGGCGTCGATCGGCTCCACCGACTCGGCGGTGCGCACGGTCTCCGCGGCCTGTGCCGCCTCCGCCTGGTTCTCCTCGGCAACCGCCTCGGCCCTGGCGTGCCGCTCGCGCTGCGGCGGCATCTCGGCGGACCTGCGGGCCACGCGTTCGCGGCGGGCGTCGGCCTTGCCGCAGAGATCGTGCACGGCCTGCTCGAAGCGCACCATCGACGGCGGGTCGGCGGGGCCCAGCAGGTGCTCCTTGAGCGCGGCCCGCTCGTCGGCGAGCGCGTCCGGCTCGGAACTCCGGGTGGAGGCGAGGAGTTCGGGCACCTCGACCGCGGACGGGCTGAGGATCGTCGCCGCGCGCACGGTCGGGAAACCGGACCGGAACTCGTCCTCGGAGAGCCCGCTGGTGTTCGCCACCGCGTACGGCTTCTCACTGCTGAGGTAGTCCGACACCACGCTGGAGACGTCGCTGACCAACACGTCCGCCTGGTTGAAGCAGGGGTAGATGCCGGGACGCGGGCCCGTGATGACCAGGTGCTCCCATTCGGGGTAGGACGCCCAGTAGGCCTCCTCCCACGCCTCCCGCGCAGCGGTGACCGCGTCCGCCCGGCCGCCGTCCGGCACCGACTGGAGGGCCATGCGCTCCAACTCGTCGGCGCTGCGGCGGAAGGCGGAGGTGGCCAGCTGGTCGAGTGCGACGGTACGGCGGGCCAGTTCGTCGGCTGTCTCGGCGCCGGGGCTGGTGTGCCCCGGCAGGGCGGCCCGCTCGATGTTCGCGGCAGCGATCATCTGCTGGATGCGCTGGTTGGCGGCGCCCGCTCGCGGGTCGACCGAACCGGTCATCGGGTGCGGCTTGTAGATCAGCCGGACGCGGGCGTCGGCGAGCAGTTCGCGGACGATGTTCTCGCCGGCCAGAATGACCGAGGTGTTGCCCGGGTCGTCGGTCCACCCTTCCCAGGTCGGCGCGTAGAGCACGGTGGTGAAGCCGTCGGCGGCCGGTGGGCCGGCGTACGGGAGGATCGGCGCCAGCTGCGGCCTGCCGACCTCGACGACATCGCGGTCGTCCACTCCGATGTCGGCGATCTGGTAGCGCTCGCGGGCTGCCGGGCCCGCGACCCAGACCTCGTCGTACGCCTTGGCGTACGGGTTGCAGCTGGAAAGCTTGTCGCTCTCGCCGTGATTGATGAAGCTGTGCTTGATCGAGGGGATGCGCAGCACCTGCGAGGTCTTCCCGGAGTTGGCCGGGTGCAGCATCATCTTGAGCGTCGAGTGCTCGAGGGTCATCAGATGCGCGACCTTCGGGATGCAGACGATCGGCACGTCGGTGGACTCGATCTTCTGCACCATGAAGCGTTCCCGCAGGACGATCAGCGGTTTGCCGTCGAGCTGGTCGAGCGTGCTGAGCCACATGTTGGCCTGGTACGCGGACGAGGTGCCGCCGGAGAAGTACATCGCGACGGACGGCCGGTACTCGGTGAGCCACGCGTTGAGCCAGGCCAGCACCTTCTGCTCGCTCGGAGTGCGCTTGCCCGGCAGCAGCCAGCTCGCGATGTATCCGGTGCCCGCGCCGAAGAGGAGCAGCGAGCCGGCCACACCGGCGACGCCCCACAGCGGTTCTACCGTCGCCGCGGTCATCAGCAGGCCGAACGTGGCCGGCACCATGAAGTGCAGCAGCCTGCGGCTCGGTTGACGGGCGAGGATCTTCGGCGGGGCCGCGGTCAGCCCGAGCGCGGAGACGTCGATGTTGCGGGTGATGACCGGCAGCGTGCGGTTGCGCCGCACCAGCACGGCGGCGGCCTGGCAGGCGAAGTGCGCGGCGTAGGAGCCGAGCAGGCACAGCACCAGAGGGGTCTCGGCCAGCGGGTCGAGACCGGGCGTCTGGACCAGGCCGAGCACCAGCAGCATGTCGCGCAGGAGCTGGCGGGTGGGGACGTCGAACCTCACTCTGCTGAGCAGCGCCAACAGCCCCGGCTGCTTGTGGTGCAGATAGAGGTCGAGCGCGAGGCCCGCCGCGGACGCGGTGATGAACAACGGGGCGTTGGGCAGCAGTGCACCCGTGAGCTGGACGGCGAAGAACACCAGCATCGCGAGGAGTGCGGACAGCTGTCCGGCTCGGCGGGAGAGAAGACCGGCGACGGGCACGGATTGGCTCCTGGCAGGAGTCGGTCGGACGGAGGTCGGAGTGTGCTGAATCAGGTACGCATAGTGACGGGAGCCGCCACGGGGCTACCGGGGGTGACCCCTGACGGTATGACGAAGCCGTTCGAGGTGACAATTCGCGGTGACGGAGTGCACTCGCGACGCCCCCTTATACGGGGCGAATGCGCTGCTTTCACCGGCTGTTCGGCCGGTTCCGGGGAGCCGCGGCGTTCCCTGCTCCGGCGGGACCTCTGCAGGTTCCCCGCGCAAAGCCGGTCGCAAGCCGCGGCTGCGGAGCTGTCATCGGCGGGATGGCTGTACAAGAACGGTTCAGCGACGCAGCGTAGTTGAGAGGGGCGTGCACTGTCCGGCACTGGGCCGGCGGCGAGTCCGCAGGGTGAAAGCGGAACGCGCGTCGACGTGCGAGGACGATAGGTTCGCGAGGTCGGCGCGGTTCGCGAGGAACGGTTCGAGGACGGGATCACAGGTGTCAGCGGCAGAACGGGAAGACGGCACGGAACCGAGCCGAGAGGCCGCCGTGAAGCCGGTCCCGCCGGGTGCACCGGTCCTGCCGGACGTACCGGATGCGTCGGGTGCGACCGGAGGCGGGAGTGCGGAGCCGACCGCCCGCAGCGCGGCCGAGCCGGAGGCCTGCGACCCGCGGGCCGAGGAGGTGCGCCGCATCGTCGTCAAAATCGGATCGTCCTCCCTGACGACAGCGGCCGGCGGACTGGACGCGGACCGGGTGGACGCGCTGGTCGACGCGCTCGCCGCACATGCCGACAAGGAAGTGGTCCTGGTCAGCTCCGGAGCCATCGCGGCCGGGCTCGCCCCGCTGGGCCTGCCGCGCCGTCCCCGCGATCTTGCCCGGCAACAGGCGGCGGCGAGCGTCGGGCAGGGGCTGCTGGTCGCCCGCTACACGGCCTCCTTCGCCCGCTACGGCCGTCGGGTGGGGCAGGTGCTGCTCACCTCCGACGACACCAGCCGCAGAGGCCACTACCGGAACGCCTACCGCACCCTTGACCAACTGTTGTCCATGGGCGCCGTACCGATCGTCAACGAGAACGACACCGTCGCCACCGACGAGATCCGCTTCGGCGACAACGACCGGCTCGCAGCACTCGTCGCGCACCTCGTGCGGGCCGACCGGCTCATCCTGCTGTCCGATGTGGACGGCCTCTACGACGGCGATCCCAGCACGCCGGGCACGACCAGGGTCGAAGAGGTGCAGGGGCCGGCCGATCTGCACGGGATCTCCATCGGCAGCGCGGGGCAGGCGGGGGTCGGCACCGGCGGAATGGTGACCAAGGTCGAAGCGGCCAGAATCGCCGCGGGCGCCGGCATTCCGGTGGTACTCACCTCCGCCAGCCGGGCCGCGGACGCGCTCGCGGGACGTCGTACGGGCACGTACTTCCACCGCACCGGACGGCGTTCGGCGAACCGGCTGCTGTGGCTCGCCCACGCCTCCACCCCGCAGGGCGCGCTGGTGCTGGACGACGGAGCGGTACGAGCGGTGGTCGAGGGACGCAAGTCGCTGCTGCCGGCCGGGGTCGACCGGGTCGAGGGCGAGTTCTCCGCGGGCGATCCGGTGGAGCTGCGGGACCGTTCGGGCCGCGCGGTGGCGAGAGGGCTGGTCAACTTCGACGCTCGTGAGCTTCCCCGGCTGCTCGGCCGGTCCACCCGTGAACTGGCGAAGGAGCTCGGCCCCGCCTACGAACGCGAGATCGTCCACCGCGACGATCTGGTACTGCTGTTCTGACACTTGGGATGAATGTGCCCCTGTCCGGGGCCCCGGCTGTCAACGTGCTGCCTTTCCGGCCACCCGTTCCGGAAAACCGCCCCGCGATCGGCCTCGGGCTGTTCAACTTTGTTCCGGAGCGCCACCCGCGCACCTCCGTGCCGCGCGTCGCCGTAACCTCACCGGCGGCGACCGGGCACGGGGCACCGCGTCGCGTACGGGGCAGCTCGTGTGAGGGACGTGAAGAAAATGCCGCAGTCAGGAGGCCGCCCGATGAGACGACTGGCCAGCGTACGGCTGGGTTCTGTCCAGCAGGGCGAGGGCGAAACGCAGTCGACCGGGCCCATCGGTGCCGCACCGCCGCCGCAGGCGCAGACCTCCCGGATGTGGCATGTGACGCTCAGCGTCGCCGGCGCGGAGACGCCGCTGGCCGACATCCGCCGCGCGCTGGAACACCTGGCACACGACCACCCGTTCCTCCTCACCAGCCGCTACGCCAACGACCACGCCGAGATCCGGTATTGGGAGGAGGCCAGCAACCTGCACGACGCCGCGGCGGTCGCACTGCGCCTGTGGGGCGAGCACCGCGGCTCCGCGGGGCTGCCTCCCTGGGAGATCGTCGGCCTGGAGGTGATCGGCCGTGACACGTACCACCAGAGGGTCTCCGAGGGGTACGGTCCGCCGCCGGCGGCCCCGGTCGGAGTTCACCCCTTCTGACGAAGCCGGTGGCGCTCGGGCGGCGGCAGCGGGGCGGTCAGGCCCGGTGGCGCCGCCGCCGCCCGGAAGTTCGCGAGGCGGCCACCGCGCCGGTCCCACAGCTGCGGGGCCGGGGGCGAGGCAACGCGTTCCGTGTGTCCGGACCACGGGGCGTCGACGTCTCGGCGGCCGGACCGCCGGGCCGACCGCCGCCCGTTGCTGGCTAGGCTGCCAGGATGACCAGCGCCACGCAGAATTCGCCCGTCGCCCAGACCGCGCTCCGTGCCCGGGAGGCCGCCGCTCTCCTGGCCCCGCAGCCCCGTACCGCCCGTGACGGTGCGCTGCTCGCCATCGCGGACGCGCTGGTCGCCCGTACGCCGGAGATCACCGCCGCCAACGCGGAGGACATCGCGCGGGCCCGTGCCGCCGGCACCGATGACTCGATCGTCGACCGGCTCACCCTCACCGAGGAGCGGGTGGCAGCCATCGCCGCCGATGTGCGCCGAGTGGTCGGGCTGCCCGATCCGGTCGGCGAGGTGGTACGCGGCTCCACGCTGGCCAACGGGCTCGAACTCCGGCAGATCCGGGTGCCGTTCGGCGTCGTCGGCATCATCTACGAGGCACGCCCGAACGTCACCGTGGACGCCGCGGCGCTCTGCCTGAAGTCGGGCAACGCCGTGCTGCTCCGCGGCTCCTCCTCCGCGTACGCCTCCAACGCCGCGCTGGTCGCAGTGGTCCGGGACGCAGTGGCCTCCGCCGGACTCCCCGCGGACGCCGTGCAGTTGGTGCCCGGGGAGGGCCGGGAGAGTGTGCACGAACTGATGACGGCCAGAGGGCTGGTGGACGTGCTGATCCCGCGCGGCGGTGCCTCCCTGATCAAGACTGTGGTGGAGGGCTCGACGGTCCCGGTGATCGAGACCGGCACCGGCAACTGCCACGTCTACGTCGACGAGGCCGCCGACCTCGACATGGCCGTGGAGATCCTGGTGAACTCCAAGGCCCACCGGCCCAGCGTCTGCAACGCCGCCGAGACGGTGCTGGTGCACCGGGCGGTGGCCGCCGAGTTCCTGCCGCGCGCGCTGAGCGCCCTGGCCGACGCCGGCGTCACCGTGCACGGCGACGAGGAGTGGCAGCAGGCCTCCGGCTCGGTCGTACCGGCCGGCGAGGACGACTGGGCGACCGAGTACCTCTCCTTCGATCTGGCCGCGGCCGTCGTGCCCGACCTGGACGCCGCGGTCGCACACATCCGGCGCTGGAGCTCCGGCCACACCGAGGCGATCGTCACCCGGGACACAGCCGCGGCCCGGCGCTTCGTGGCCCTGGTGGACTCCACCGCGGTCATGGTCAACGCCTCCACGCGCTTCACCGACGGCGGCGAGTTCGGCTTCGGTGCGGAGATCGGCATCTCCACCCAGAAGCTGCACGCCCGCGGCCCGATGGGGCTGCCCGAGCTGACCTCGACGAAGTACGTCGTCACGGGTGACGGGCACGTACGTCCCTGACCCCGCGCGGCGGTGCGGCGCCTGTGCGGTGGGGCGACGGCCTGTGCGGCGGTGACGCGCGCGCGGCGGAGCGACGCCGGGGCGCCCGCCGGGGCCGTGACGGCGTGCCTGCCCGGTGACGGCGCAGTCGAGGCCGGTGTGAGGTCTCGGAGCGCGGGGCCCGTGCGGCAGCGCCGGGCGGGAGCGCGTGCGGTGTGCCGGGCTGAGCGCCGTGGCGCGTGTGTGCGCGAGGGCTGCCGGGTGGGTGGAGTTCGGCGGGCGTGGTTCGCCGGCCGGTAGGGGCGGGCGTTCGGACGGAGGAGACGAAACCGTCCTCTCCCTGCCCGGTCCGGGCGATTCGGTCTACTCTGGGACGGTGGCGGACGACAGTGCGGGAAAGCCGTTCGGTCAGGGCGAGGAGCCGGAGGACCGCGACCACGGAGCAGCGGGCGAAGCGTCCGGCTCCGTGGTGTTCGACGAGGCATTCGTGAGGGCCGCTGTCTTCCATGAACCGACCGCTGCCGAGCGGACGATGGCAGCCGCCCAGCGTGCCGCCGAGAGCGAGCAGGCCGCCGAGGAGGCGTACAGCTCCGGCGGCTGGGGTCCGGAGTCGGGCGAGCCGGCGTACGGCGGATTCGAGGTCGAGGGGTACGCGAGCTTCCGCGACGAGGACGACTACCGCGAGTACGAGGCGTACCAGGAGTTCTGCGACAGCGAGGACACTCCGGGGTACCGCAGCGGCGGCCAAGGGCGCTGGCACCGGCCGGTCGCCTGGCTGCTCGCCCTGGTGATGGGTGTCGGGGTGGTCGCGATGGCCTTCGCGGCACTGCGCGGAGGTTCGGGCGAGCGCGAGGAGCCCACACCGCCTCCCGCGACGACCGGGCTGGACAGCGGCGTCGGGAGCACCGGACCGCGGTACGCCGTCGCGCTGCTCTCTCCCGGAGGTCCCGGCTAGTCGGGGCACCGGCGCCCGGGCGGCCTGTCAGTCGGGGGCGGCCTGTCAGTCGGGGGCGGCCTGTCTGCCCCGGGCCCTGCCGGTTCTGAGCCTGTTCTGTGCCCGGCACGTCCGAGGCGCGAGCCGGGCTCCACGTCTCCTCCCGTCCCCTCCCGCCCTTTGCGCCCGGAGTTGCGCGCCCGGAGTTGCGGAGATGGCGTGAACTCATCACCGACCGGCGTCCTGGCTTCCTGCCGCGGCACCTACGCTGGGGGTCATGGCCGGGCGTGCAGACCCTCCCGAGGGGCGACCTGCGGGCGACGATGACGACGAGTTCCGTTCGACGGTGTTCGACGAGTCTTTCGTGCGCGCTGCGCAGCTGCGGGAGTTCTCGGCCCGGGAGCGTCTCGACGAGCAGGAACGGCCCGTGGCCGACCTGCCCGATCCGCGTACCGCCGAGCGCACGACCCCCAGTGGTCAGGAAGTCTCCGCGCCGTCGGCGGGCGGCGGCAGGCGCGGAGTCTCGGGGCAGTTCCTCGTACTGCTGCTGGTCGTGCTGATCGCCTTCGGCGCCGCCATCTACATGGGCGCCCGCAGCCCGTACGAGGACCCCGTGCACGCCCAGTCCCGAATACCGCTGCGGACGACGATCGTTCCGCTGGTGCCGCGCGGCTCGGTGCCGGGGGACGAGGCCGAGGAGCTCTATCGCCGCAGCCCGGCGGCCCGTCTGGAAGCCGGACCCAACGCCGTCGAGCTGCCGGTGGCGCGCGCAACGAACAATTTCAGCCTCCGTCAGGTCCGGCTGGCGCTGGCCACCGCCCGGCAGTACGTGATCGCCTCCGCTCTCAATCCGGACGTGCTCGCCGGCCGGACCGTCAACCCGGTACGGCGGCTGCTCAGTCAGGGGCAGCGCGCACAGTTCGACCGCAGCATGCGTGCCCCCGCCGAGGACGGCCGGTACGGCGCGACCGGCTGGTTGATGCGATTCCAGCCGGAGGAGGCGAAGTTGGCCGATTCCGGCATCCGGGTGCGCGGCACCTTCTCGGTGGCGGAGACCGACAGCGGCGCGCTGGAGGTCTCCGCGCAGCATGTGCTGGTCTACGCCCTGCGCCCGGTCGAGGGCACGAAGCAGGCGGACGCCTCGCTGTTCACGGCGCGGCGCGAGGTGCGGATGCGCTTCACCCGGGGCGAGTTGCGCACCGGCGTCGGTACGGTCGCCCAAGTCACCGTACAGGCGGGCCCGTTGCCCTGTGCCGAGAACACCCACGACTGGCTGCGCCCGCTGCTGGCAGGCGAGGACGTCGGCGCAGACGCGTCGGCCGGCACCGATCTGTACGCCGGCGATCTGCGCCGCACCGCGCTGTGCGGTGTGCTGGCGCGCAGCTCGCAGCCGAAGGTGGACTGACCGCCGGGCAACCCGGTGCTGCGCGGCCGGGTGGGGCTCCGTGCCCACCGGCACCGGACCGGTGCGCGCCACGCGCGCCGCCGCGGAAACGGGCGCGGACACCACGCAGGGCTGCGAAGGCCCTGTCGGGTCTCCGCAGCCCTGAGCGTGGGAACCGGTCGGTCGGCGGCTACTTCGAGCCGGGCGCCGTGCCGGTGCTTCCGGGGCCGTCCTGGCCGCCCGTCCCGTCTCCCGCGGGGTCGGCGGCGTCGGCCCCGCGGTTGCCTCCGGTGGCGAAGTCGCGCAGCTTGCCGCCGAGGTCGCCCGCACCGCCCGCCAGGTCGCGCACCAGGCCCATCAGCGGGTCCTTGCTGCTGCGCACCGAGTCCGCGTAGCTGCCGGCGGACTCCTTGATGGAGTCGCGGACCGAAGTGTCCTTGTCCTCCTCGCGCTTGGCGTAGTGGCCGTCCATCAGCCGCTGGAAGTCGCGGCTCTCGGACCACTTCTTCAGCTCCGCGGCGCGCACGGCGGTGAAGGGGTGGGTGCGCGGCAGCACGTTGAGGATCTTCAGCACGGAGTCGCGCAGATCGCCGCCGGCCTCGTACTCCTCAGCCTGCGCGAGGAAGGCGTCGACGTTCATCTCGTGCAGATGGTTGCCGCCCGCGATCTTCATCAGTGCGCGCAACGACGCCTGGATGTCCTGGCCGACCAGCAACCCGGCCCGGTCGGCGGACAGCTCGGACTTGCGGAACCACTCGCGCAGCGCGGTGACCAGGGCCATGATCGCGACGTTGCCCAGGGGGATCCAGGCCACCTTGACGGCGAAACTGGTCAGGAAGAGCAGTATCGTGCGGTAAACCGCGTGGCCGGAGAGCGCGTGCCCGACCTCGTGGCCGATGACCGCCCGCATCTCCTCCTCGTCGAGCAGCTCGATCAGCCCGGTCGTGAGCACGATGATCGGCTCGTCCAGGCCGATGCACATGGCGTTGGGCTGCGGGTCCTGCGAGACGTACATCGGCGGGACCTTCTCCAGGTCCAGGATGTAACAGGCGTCCCGCAGCATGTCGTTGAGGTAGGCGAACTGCTCGTCGCCGACCCGCACCGAGTCCGAGAGGAAGAGCAGCCGCAGGCTGCGCTCGGGCAGCATGGAGCTGAGCGCCTTGAAGACGGTGTCGAAACCGGTCAGCTTGCGCAGCGCGACCAGCGCGGACCGGTCTGCGGGGTGCTCGTACGCCCGGGAGGAGATGCCCGGGAATCGACGGCGTTCGCGACTCGGGAGATGCTCGGCCGCGTCGTTGCTGTGGTTCATGAATGGCCCCCTTTACGGGCATTACGGACTGAGTGCCCGTCCCCCTGGCTGCCTGTTGTTGGCTGTTCGACCAGCCTACGGGGTGGGCGGACAGAGCCGCACTGAAGCGGTCCGCTTACGATGTGGGCAGCTTTTGCCCGAATCTCTGCCCGATCGCTTCCCGGATAGGACCTGACGATGAATCTCGCCGGTTCCGCGTACGCCCTCGCCCACCTCGCCCAGGGCGGTGAGCACGTCTCCGAGCACAGCTTCAGCCCGTTCGTCATCGGCGGCTTCGGCCTCGGTGTGCTGTTCCTGCTGCTCTTCCTCACCACCCGCTTCAATCGGGACCGCTGAGCCGACCGGTTGCCGCGTTGGAGCGGTTAGGGTCTGCACGCATGGGAGAGCACACAGTGCCGAGCGGCGCCAAGCGGCGACTCGGTGTCATGGGTGGCACCTTCGATCCGGTCCACCACGGGCACCTGGTCGCCGCGAGCGAGGTGGCCGCGCGGTTCGAGCTCGACGAGGTCGTCTTCGTACCGACCGGCGAGCCCTGGCAGAAGAGTCACCAGCAGGTCTCGCCCGCGGAGGACCGCTATCTGATGACGGTCATCGCGACCGCGTCCAACCCACAGTTCTCCGTGAGTCGCATCGACATCGACCGCGGTGGCCGTACGTACACCATCGACACCCTGCGCGAGTTGAGAGCGGAGCATCCCGAGGCGGAGCTCTTCTTCATCACCGGCGCCGACGCGCTCGCGCAGATTCTCACCTGGCGGGACGCCGAGGAACTCTTCTCGCTCGCCCACTTCATCGGAGTCACCAGACCTGGGCACCATCTGGCGGACCCCGGCCTTCCCGACGGTGGTGTCTCCCTGGTGGAGGTGCCGGCCCTGGCGATCTCCTCCACGGGCTGCCGCGCCCGGGTGGCGCAGGGCGACCCTGTCTGGTATCTGGTGCCGGACGGTGTTGTGCGCTACATCAACAAGCGCCAGCTGTACCGGGACGCTGAGGCGCCGACAGCCTAGAGGGGCGGAAAAGTCGTGAACGACCGGCAGAATCCGCAGGGGGAGCAGTTCTACGGGTATGACGCCTATGGCCGGCCCGTTTATCACGATCCGTACGCGGGGCAGCCCGGCGACCACCGGGAAGCCGGTACGGAAGCGTACGGCGACGGCGGGTACGGCGGCGGTGGTCAGTACGGCGAGCAGTACGGCGAGCAGTACGGCGAGCAGTACGGCGGTGGCCGTTACGGCGACGAGCGGTATGGCGGTGGCCGGGACGCGGACAGTCGGCAGTACGGGGCCCAGAGCGGGGGAGGGGGCGCGGCGGGGCCGTATGACGGCGGATACGACACGGGTCAGTACCCGCCGGTTCAGTACGACACGGGGGAGCAGCCTCCCGTCCCATACGACACGGGTCAGTACCCGCCGGTGCGAGACGGTGGGAGCCCGCCGTACGACCCCGGTCGGTTCGGCGGCCGGTCGGGCGCCGTCGGTTACGTTCCGGGCCAGGCCGACGGAGGCCGGTACGGCTCCGGTCAGCCCACCCCGGAACGGTATGACTCCGGGGGGTACGGCGCGGGGAGTCACTCCTCCGACCGGTTCACGACGGAGCAGTACGACACGGGCGGGTCGGAGGCCGGTCAGCTCGACGCAGGTCAGCTCGACGTGGGCCCACCTCAAGTCGATCGGACCCGAACGGACCGGCCCGGCCCCGACGGCCCCGGCCGGCCGTCGTACGCGCAGGCGCCGTCCGACCGGTACGCCGCACCGCCGCAGCGTCCCGAGGGGGAGGGTGGTCGTCCTCCCGGACCCGGGTCCGCGGGGGAGCCCGAAGTCGGCTACGAGACCGAGGAGTTCGCCTTCGTCGAGGAGGACGAGAAGAACTCCGAGGACGTCATCGACTGGCTGAAGTTCACCGAGAGTCGCACCGAGCGGCGCGAGGAGGCGCGGCGACGGGGCCGGAACCGGGTGATAGCCCTGGTGGTCGTGTTGACTCTGGCGCTCGTCGGAGGACTCGGCTACCTGTGGCAGTCCGGCAAGCTGCCCGGTCTCTCCGAGGAGACCGACCAGGCCGCCTCCGCGGCCGACACCCGGCACGTCATCGTGATCCACCTGCGCGAGCTCGAGAGCGGCGACATCTCCACCGCTCTCCTCGTCAACAACGAGACCGCCGGCCGCGGAACCACCGTCCTGCTTCCCAACTCCCTCGCTCTGAAGGGGGAGTCGGGCGACGCCACCACCCTCGGCAAGGCGTTCGCCGCCGAGGGCGCCGGAGCCACCCGAGACTCGCTCAACGACCTTCTCGGCTCCAACATCGAGGGCACCTGGCGACTGGACACCCCGTACCTGGAGAACCTCGTCGAGCTGGCCGGAGGCATCACGCTCGACTCCGATGCCACCGTGCCGAGCGCGGAGAAGGGCGAAAAGGCTCTCGTCCAGAAGGGCGCGGACCAGGAGTTGGACGGCAGAGCGGCGGTCGCCTACGCGACGTTCCGCGAGGCCGCCGAGCCGCAGACGAAGCAGCTCGCTCGCTTCGGCCAGGTCCTGCAGGCAGTCCTCGGCAAGGTCTCGACGGACAAGGAGCAGGCGACCACCGCCGTCGAGGCCCTCGGCCAGATCCTGGACTTCTCGCTCACCGAGGCCGAACTCGGAGGCGCGCTCGCCGCGCTCGCGAAGCACGCGAAGGACGGCGACCACAAGACCGAGCTGCTCCCCGTCGCCACGAACGGCACGCTCACCGAGGAGACTTCGCAGGGCCTGGTAAAGGAGGTGCTAGGCGGTTCGGTGCGCAACACCGAACCCGGAGACGCGGTCCGCCTGGCGGTTCGCAACGCCACCGGTCAGCGCGGCGCGGCGGACGGCGCCGGAGTGACCCTGGTCAACGGCGGCTTCACCGTTGTCTCCACCGGGGCGGCCGACGCGGCGGCGGAGCGCAGCACCATCACCTACAGCGGTGCCGCCCACCAGAAGCAGGCCGTCGAGGCCGCCAAGACACTGGGCCTGAGCGAGAAGGCCGTCAAGAAGGGCGAGGGCGCCGCCAACGCGGACGTCACCATCGTGCTCGGAAAGGACTACAGCGACTGACCGGGGCACCGTGGCGGTCGTGAGACCCTTGTCGGGTACCGGACCCTCTACCCGAAAGCTCCGCCTGTGACCGCCACGGACCTCTCTCTCGAACTCGTCGCCGCCGCTGCCCAGGCAGCCGCCGACAAGCTCGCGCACGACATCGTCGCCTACGACGTCAGCGACGTGCTCGCCATCACCGATGCCTTCGTGCTCGCCTCCGCCCCCAACGACCGCCAGGTGAAGGCGATCGTGGACGGCGTCGAGGAGCAGCTGCTCAAGGAGCTCGGCGCCAAGCCGGTGCGCAGGGAGGGTGAGCGCGACGGCCGCTGGGTGCTGCTGGACTACGTCGACATTGTCGTCCATGTGCAACACAGCGAGGAGCGTGTCTTCTACGCACTGGAGCGGCTCTGGAAGGACTGCCCCGAGCTGGCCCTGCCCGAGGACGCCATCGCCACCAGGGGCAAGGGAGCGGAGCACGCCGGCGACAGCGCGGAGAGCGGTGAGCCGGCATGAGCCCCGGCCGCAGGATCGTTCTGTGGCGGCACGGCCAGACCGCCTGGAACCTGGAGCGCCGCTTCCAGGGCACCACGGACATCCCGCTCACCACGGAGGGCTTGAACCAGGCCCGTCGTTCCGCCCGTCTGCTCGCGGGGCTCAAGCCGGACGCGATCATCTCCTCCGATCTCATCCGCACCCGCGCCACCGCCGCTGAGCTCGTCGAGCTCGTCGGGCTGGAGGTCACCCACCACGAGGCGCTGCGCGAAACGTACGCCGGCGTCTGGCAGGGGCTGACCCACCAGGAGATCCTCGACCAGCACGGCGAGCAGTACGCGGCCTGGCGCCGCGGCGAGCCGGTGCGCAGGGGCGGGGGCGAGTTGGAGACAGAGGTCGCCGACCGGGCCGCGCCCGTCGTGCAGGCCGCCGCCGACAAGCTTCCGGACGACGGCATCCTGGTGGTCGTCAGCCACGGCGGCACCATCCGCACGACGATCGGGAAGCTCATCGGGCTCGACCCCGGCGCCTGGGAAGCGCTCGGCGGTCTCAGTAACTGCTGCTGGTCCGTCCTCGGCGACAGCGTACGAGGGTGGAGGCTGCTGGAGCACAACGCCGGCACCCTGCCCGAGCCGGTGCTCGGCGACGACGACTGAGGCCTCTCCAAGGGTGTACGCACCCGCCTCTACCCGCTGTCACCTGCGATTTCGCTTATCGACTGGTCACGGGGTAGAGTTCCACTCGTTCCGGACCGGTGGTCGCCACCAGGACGGCAACGCGGGGCTATAGCTCAGTTGGTAGAGCGCTTGCATGGCATGCAAGAGGTCAGGAGTTCGATTCTCCTTAGCTCCACTTTTCACGTCGTGCTCCCTCAACTCGGCCCGCCCGGGCTCGAGTTGAGGGAGCACGACGTTTTTGTGCTTCGGAAGCGGTGGCCCGGCCGGGGGCGGGTGAATTCGGCGCGCGGTGGTCGACCTGCGGGTGGTCGACCTTCGATGGTCGACCTGCGGGTGGTCGACGTCGAGAGCGCCGAGCTCGTGGCAGCCGAAATGCCTTCGGGGGCTGTCACCGTGAGCGCGGCTGCCTCGAGGCGAGGGTGTCCCGGTCGCGGCCGGCTCGGGCCTGCGGATGTGTGGCCTGATCGGGTCCGGGCGTGCGCAGCTCGGTCGAGCTGCGGATACCCGGCTTCCGTGCGGTCGTGAGCGTCTGCCGGGGTGGGCTGTCCCGAGTGGACCCGCGTGGTGCGGTCTGTGTCGCGGTCGGCGCGCGGGAGGGGGCCCGCAAGTGGGCCCCCTCGTGGTGTCCAGCGGAGCGCCGGCTCCCGCCGCTGCCGGCGGCGACGCCCGG
Source organism: Streptomyces tardus (assembly GCF_018101125.2). Classification (GTDB taxonomy): domain Bacteria; phylum Actinomycetota; class Actinomycetes; order Streptomycetales; family Streptomycetaceae; genus Streptomyces; species Streptomyces tardus. Next base: position 3,696,512 of record NZ_JAELVF020000001.1, read on the forward strand.
ACCGGCAACTCCCTTGCGCTACACGCTGGTCGGGCGCCGGGCGCCGGGCGCCGGGCGTCGGGTGCGGTGTTGCCGGGCGCCGTAGCGCCACCGTCTGTGCTCAGTCGGCGAGGAGGACCACGCCGTCGCCGTCGCTGTGGAGGCGGGCGCCGGGGGTGAAGGTCGCTCCTCCGAAGTTCACGGGGACGTCCCGCGCGCCCTCGCCGGTCTTGGAGCTCTTGCGCGGGTTCGAGCCGAGTGCCTTCACTCCCAGATCGAGAGTCGCGAGGATCGCGGTGTCCCGTACGGCGCCGTTGATGACGATCCCGGCCCAACCGTTCGCGACCCCCGAGGCGGCGATGAGATCGCCCATCAATGCCGTGTGCACCGAGGCGCCGCCGTCCACGACGAGCACCCGCCCCTCTCCGGGTTCGGCGAACGCGGCCTTCAGCAGAGCGTTGTCCTGGAAGCAGCGGACGGTTGAGATCGGGCCGTCGAAGCTGCTCCGGCCGCCGTACTGGCGGAACTGGGTGTCGCAGGACTGCAGCGCTTCGCCGTGCTCGTCGTAGAGGTCGGCCGTGGTCAAGGCTGGCGATGCGGACGAGGCTGTCGATGTGGAGGACTGGGGCATCTCAACTCCCGGATGAAGATGTCGTACCGGTGGCGCGCGTCTGCCAAGCAGGATAGGCAGCCTCCGCCGGCACTGCCTTGCTGAGCTGCTGCTCCCGTCGATCCCCAACCGGCAAATGGAGATATGGGCGGTCGTGGTGCCGTGTCGGACGGAACACGGAAGGGCCCTCGCGCTGTGGCGCTCACCACTCGGCCGGTCTCCCTGACCACTGCCGGACATGGCAGAATCGTGGCACCGCAGGGGCGGGATCTCTTGTGGAGCGACGACGCAGGGGAGGGTGCGCGGTGCTGACGTACGGGCTGCTCAATGTGCTGTCTCGATCTGCGCCGTCCGGCCCGGGTGGAGGGAATCGTCCGCGCATGTCCGTGCAGGCACCACAGCGATCCGTGCTGCGGTGCCCGTGCTGTGGTTCGGCCCACGTTGCCCAGATGCTGGGGGACGGCGGTGGGGTGACGCACGCGTGCACGGCTTGTCGTCATAGCTGGAGCTGATAGGGGCAGATGGGCGCGCACAGCAGGAAATGCGACTGGTGCGGAAGCGGCACCCCGATCGTCCGCGACATGGAGCCGGTCAACAGCCGCTACCAGTACTGGTGTGTGGAGTGCGCGCGAGCGCTGATCATAAAGGGCGACCCGATCGAGACGTACCGTGAGCTGGAGGGCGAGCCGATCTACGGTCGGCTGCTGGAGGAGCACTGCACTCTCAAGCGGTTCTACTCCTTCGTCACGGCATAGGGGCAGGGAGCTCCGGTCCTGGCTTGGGTGACGGTGGGAGTGGCTTGAACCTGAGGCAGGCTCGGGCTGGCTGATCTTGATTCGAGCGCGTCCCGAACCGATTCCCGCCCGTTTCGGAGACGGTCGTGGGGGTGCGCTCCCTTCGTCGCTGCGCCGATGGCAGTCGAGTCGGCCGACCAGCTCCCGTCGCTGCTCTCGAACCCGACCTCGGCCTCGGTGCCGGCTGTTCTGGCTGGACGGAACGGATTTGGCAAAGCCGGGTGGCGTCCGTGTAAAGTGGGCTTCGCCGCCGCAGGGGAAGAACCTGCGGAGGACCAAACCCGGGGCTATAGCTCAGTTGGTAGAGCGCTTGCATGGCATGCAAGAGGTCAGGAGTTCAATTCTCCTTAGCTCCACAGCAGATGAGAGTCGTCAACCAAGACGGCTCTCTTCTTGTTTTCCCTTCCTCGGTGCTTTCCTGGGCGATTGGCCTCTGCGCTATCCTGGCCGCATGCGTGCCGTACGCCTCCTGCTTAGCGAGCCGCGCTGACGAGTACCTGCCCCGGACAGCGGGCAGGAGTCGGCGCGGCCACCCCTCGTGTGCGAGGGGTTTTTTCGTTTCCGGAGGCAGAGACCCACTGATGGAGCTTTGAGGGACATGAGCCAGACCACCAACCCTGCCGAGAACGCGGCGCCGCACCGCTACACCGCGGCTCTCGCCGCCGAGATCGAGGCACGCTGGCAGGACTTCTGGGACAAGGACGGCACGTACGAGGCGCCCAACCCGACAGGCGATCTCGCCGCGAGCGGCGAGAGGGCGGAAGTTGCCACGCGCCCGAGGCAGTTCGTGATGGACATGTTCCCGTATCCCTCGGGCGCAGGTCTGCACGTCGGTCACCCGCTGGGATACATCGCCACCGACGTCTACGCCCGCTTCCAGCGGATGAACGGCTACAACGTCCTGCACACCCTGGGCTTCGACGCCTTCGGCCTGCCGGCCGAGCAGTACGCCGTGCAGACCGGCACCCACCCTCGGATCTCCACCGAGGCCAACATGGAGAACATGAAACTCCAGCTGCGCAGGCTGGGGTTGGGTCACGACAAACGCCGCAGCTTCGCCACGATCGACCCGGAGTACTACCGCTGGACTCAGTGGATCTTCGTACAGATCTTCAACTCCTGGTACGACGAACGGGCAGACCGGGCTCGGCCGATCAGCACCCTCGCCGCGGAGTTCGAGTCCGGTGAGCGGGCGACGCCCGAAGGAGCAGCAGCCTGGGGCGAGATGAACGCCTCCGAACGTGCCGACCTCCTGGGCGAGTACCGGCTCGCCTACGCCTCGGACGCGCCCGTCAACTGGTGTCCGGGCCTGGGCACTGTACTGGCGAACGAGGAGGTCACCGCCGAGGGGCGTTCGGAGCGCGGCAACTTCCCGGTGTTCAAGGCCAAGCTCCGGCAGTGGAACATGCGCATCACGGCCTACGCGGAGCGCCTGCTGCGGGACCTGGACGCGCTCGACTGGCCGGAGGCCATCAAGCTGCAGCAGCGGAACTGGATCGGGCGCTCCGAAGGCGCGCGTCTGGACTTCCCGGTCGCCGAAGGCCAGGGGATCACCGTGTTCACCACGCGGCAGGACACCCTCTTCGGGGCGACCTACATGGTGCTCGCCCCCGAGCACCCTCTGGTGGACTCGCTGGTGCCGGACGCCTGGCCGGAACAGACCCGCGAGGTGTGGACCGGCGGTCATGCCGAGCCCGCCACCGCCGTCGCCGAGTACCGGCAGCGGGCTGCGACCAAGTCCGACGTCGAGCGTCAGGCCGACGCCAAGCAGAAGACCGGTGTGTTCACCGGGTCCTACGCCACCAACCCGGTGACCGGGGAGCAGGTTCCCGTCTTCATCGCCGACTATGTCCTGATGGGCTACGGCACGGGCGCGATCATGGCCGTACCAGCCCACGACAACCGGGACTTCGCGTTCGCCCGCGCCTTCGAGCTGCCTGTCCGCTGTGTGGCGGAGCCCGGCGACGACCGCAGCACCGACACCTCGACCTGGGACGAGGCCGTCGTCTCCGGAGAGGCGAAGCTTCTCAACTCCTCCGGTGAGGGCGTGAGCCTGGACGGGCTGACCGTGCCGGAAGCCAAGGCGGAGATGAACCGCTGGCTGACGGAGAGCGGGATCGGCGAGGGCACCGTCAACTACCGGCTGCGTGATTGGCTGTTCAGCCGGCAGCGGTACTGGGGCGAGCCGTTCCCAATCGTCTACGACGAGGAAGGCATCGCCCACTCGCTGCCGGAGTCCCAGCTGCCGCTGACCCTGCCCGAGGTCGACGACTACTCGCCCCGCACCTTCGACCCCGACGATGCCGACACCTCGCCGGAGACGCCGCTGTCGCGGGACGAGAACTGGGTCAACGTCACCCTCGACCTGGGCGACGGGCCGAAGAAGTACCGCCGCGAGACCAACACCATGCCCAACTGGGCAGGTTCCTGCTGGTACGAGATGCGCTACCTCGACCCGCACAACGACCGGAAGCTGGTCGATCCGGAGATCGAGCAGTACTGGATGGGGCCGCGCGAGGGCGTGCCGCTGGGTGGAGTCGACCTCTACGTCGGTGGCAGCGAGCACGCCGTGCTTCACCTGCTGTACGCCCGCTTCTGGTCCAAGGTGCTGTTCGACCTGGGCCACGTTTCTGCCGCCGAGCCGTTCCACAGGCTCTACAACCAGGGAATGATCCAGGCCTATGTCTACCGGGACAGCCGAGGCTTCCCGGTTCCGGCGGCCGAGGTGGAGGAGCGTGAGGGCGGGTACTTCCACGACGGAGAGCCGGTCAAGCGCGAGCTCGGCAAGATGGGCAAGTCCCTGAAGAACGCCGTGACCCCGGACGAGATCTGCCGCGACTACGGCGCGGACACACTGCGCCTGTACGAGATGGCGATGGGGCCGCTCGATGTCTCGCGTCCCTGGGACACCCGGGCGGTCATTGGTCAGTACCGGCTGCTCCAGCGGGTCTGGCGGAACGTCGTCGACGAGGCGAGCGGTGAGGTGTCCGTCACGGAAGGTCCTCCGAACGAGGACACGCTGCGTGCTCTGCACAAGGCGATCGACGGCGTCGGTCAGGACCTGACCAATCTGCGTTTCAACACTGCGATTGCCAAGATCACTGAGCTGAACAACCACGTCACCAAGGTGCGGGAGGTGCCGCGAGAGGTCGCGGAGGGGCTGGTGCTGCTGCTTGCGCCGCTGGCCCCGCACATCGCCGAGGAGCTGTGGCGCAAGCTCGGGCACGGCGACTCCGTCACCCTGCGCGACTTCCCGGTGGCCGACCCCGCGTATGTGGTCGACGAGGCTGTGACCTGCGTGGTTCAGATCAAGGGCAAGGTCAAGGCGCGCCTGGAGGTGTCGCCGGCGATCGAGGAGCACGAGCTCGAGGCTCTCGCGCTCGCCTCTCCGCAGATCGTCGAAGCGCTCGGTGGAGGGGGCATCCGCAAGGTGATCGTCAAGGCGCCCAAGCTGGTCAACATCGTGCCGGCCTGACTCTCGCGCGACGCTGAGCTTCGCTGCCCCTACGGGCGCGGAACGGGGCGGTCCGGGTTCCCTCGGGGATCGGGCCGCCCCACAGCGCTGCCCGGGCCGTTTACTCTGGGAGGACCGGCCCGAGGCGTGGTCACCAGAGACCGTGCCCACTGCGCAGCGAGCAGCCCGCTGCGAAGTGTGCGGCCGAGAAGCGTAAGGGGCGTTCGCAATGGGTGTGGCCACCGCCGTCTTCACCGTGCTGATGCTGCTCTGTGTGACGTTCGCGATCGTCGCAGCTGTGCGAACCGCCAGAGCGATCAGCCGCGGGATGGAGCGCGCCAGCGGCCAGGTCCGCCGCGGCATCGACGACACCTCCATCAAGCTCAAGGCCGCCCAACCGGGGCCGGTCGGCCAGGTCGCTCGTCTCCGGCTGGAGCTGCGTGCTTCTGTGGACCAGGCCAAGCGTGAGCTGGCCGCAGGGTCCGCGGACGACGCCTCACTTCGGGAAGCCCTCGCACTGCTCGACCAGCTGCACGACCACGCGCGGGTGCTGGACCGGGAGTTGGCCGGCCTCATGGACCGCGAGCCCGACCGGCGTCGTATCGCTGCACGACTGCCGCAGGCCCGGGAGCGGGCCCAGGAGATCAGGTCCTCGGCGGACTCGCTGCGCCTTGCCGCCCAGGACCGTGCACGCCGCCACGACGTGGACGGACTGGCGTCGCTGCGCGAGCAGATCGACATCGAATCCGGCGCGTTGCGGCACTGGGCTCCGGCAACGGATCCGGGTGCCTCCGAAGCAGGCACCGACGGCAGGATCGGCGGGCTGTCCAAGGAACCGGGCGCGGGCGGTGCGAACGCGTCGGACGAGGTCCGAGCTTCTGGAGACACCGGTGATGATCCCTCCGGGGACGGGCGGGTTGCGGCCGCGCAGGACCGTGCAGCGGTCGGCGCTTCCTCGGACTCAGACACCGGCGCCTCCGACGCCACCGCCAGGGCATCCCGGTGGGATGTCGGTGGCCTCTGGGAGGCTCGCAGCCAGCTGCCCGGCCTGGGCCGCCGCAAGCGCAGCCGTGATCTCGGCTGAGCTCGCAGCGCGATGAGGCCCCAAGTCCCTCGCTCCGGCCCGGAGTTGGACCGCCGCTTGGGCGAAGCCGAGGTTCGAGAGACCTCGTTGGCCCCGTGACCTGCTCCGAAGCCGGGGCCGACCTGCCGCTGAGGCGGCGTACCCAGTACTCTCCGGCACATGTCCGCTCCTGTCTCGATCGTCACTGACTCCACGGCGTACCTGCCGCCCGCCGCGTTGCTCAGTGAGCAGATCACCACCGTGCCCCTGACGGTGGTGGTGGATGGTGAGGCGCACGAGGAGGGCGATGGCGTCACCGCTGCCTCCCTCGCCGAGGCACTCAGAAAGCACCGCCCGGTGACCACTTCACGCCCGAGCCCCGAGGCTTTCGCTGCCGCTTACCGGGCAGCCGCCGAGGCGGGAGCGGAAGGCATCGTCTCGCTGCATCTGTCCGCCGAAGTGTCGGGCACCTATGACGCGGCAGCGCTCGCCGCCCCCGGATCCCCGGTGCCCGTAAGGGTGGTGGACAGCGGCATGGTCGCCATGGCGCTCGGGTTCAGCGCGCTCGCCGCAGCCCGGGCCGCGCGGGAGGAGGGCGACCTGGACGCGGTGGTCCGCGCTGCTCGACAACGTGCGGAGCGGACATCGGCGCTTTTCTATGTGGACACCCTGGACTACCTGCGACGCGGCGGTCGGATCGGCACGGCGCAGGCCCTGCTCGGATCGGCGCTCGCCGTGAAGCCCCTGCTCGAGCTGACCGAGGGGCGTATCCAGCCGCTCGAGAAGGTGCGCACGGCGAGCAGGGCGATCGCGCGTCTGGAGGAGCTCACCGTGGCAAGGGCGGCGGCCCTGGAGGTGCCGGTCGAGGTAGCGGTGCACCATCTCGCGGCGTCGGAGCGGGCCGAAGCTCTTGCCGAGAATCTGCGCGAGCGGGTGGGCGATCTGGTCAACCTGCATGTGAGTGAGGTGGGTGCCGTCATCGGTGCCCACACAGGGCCCGGCTTGCTGGGAGCTGTGGTGGCCCCGGCGCAGTGAGCACGGTGTGCGGTCGGAGCCACGGGTGGTGCTCCGTTCCGGCGGCCACTGTGGGCCGTCGTGGAGCGGGCTGGTGTGCGTGGCGGGGGCGGGCGGGACAGCATCGGCGAGTTGATGCATGAGTGCTCCGAAATCCGCGGTGCTGCGCGGGGTGTGGGTCGGTTCCTGAGGCGTGCGATGCGTGGGACGAGTGGGCTACGTGCGAAACCGGGCTGCGGTGCGGTGCGGGTAGGGGGTGTTCGCCGGTCTCGCGGAGAGGCAACGGTGGTCGTCGGCCGGGTCGAGTGCCGAGGAGCACGACGGGTCGTCCGTAGTGAAGTGGACGTCTGCATCGCATGGTTGTTCTCGTCCTGAGGGAGCGCAAGGGCCCTCATCCCCCGTGAAAGGGCCTTAGTCGTCGGTCGAATCGATGCTGTCGAAACCGTCGACTCCTGTGTGGAGCAGGCATCAGGGCGTCGGACAGTGGCTTGGGGCGGCCACCCGAGGGTGCCTTGCACGGCACTTGACCAAGCCGCGCACTCACTCGTTCGGGGTTTTTTGGATCGATTGGTTGACGTCCCTCTAGGGGGTTTGCCGTATGCCCGAGCTGGAAGTGTCTTAGGTCGGATGGGTGACGAGGTTATGCACAACTTGCGAGTTATCCACAGGATTTGAGCGAGATCAGCGAGATGTGTGGATCCGTCGTAGCGTCCGCCGCATGACTTCTCGATCGCAGGTGGACTCGGCAGGGCCCGGCCGTACCCGAAGGGCACGAAGGGGAGCTCAGCGACGCCACAGCGGTGGCGGGCCCGAGAGCCGGCGAGTACTCCGCGCCCGGGCGGGAGACGGAGCCGCCGGTCTCAGCGAGGCCGAGTCCGTGGCGAGGGCCCGTGCGGCAGTCCTGTTCGCCCAGTCCCCGACGGTGCGGGGCGGCGCCGATGCGGCGTTGCGCACCGGCGCAGAGGCTGGGCGGCCAGGGCCGCCGGCGCTCGGGAAGCCAGCCTGCTCGGGCGAGCAGTCGTGCGTTCCGGGCACCGTGCCGACGTTGCACGCGTGGTCGCGTGGGTGCCGTGTGGTCGCGCGCTCCTCGCCGGCGTCGCCACTCGAGCCGTTCCTCGGCCGGACGCGAGGCGCCCGAATCCTGTCGAGGGCGGAGGCCATCGCCGAAGCTCGAGCTGCAGTGCGTCGCAGCCGGCGAGTGTCCGCCGGCGCTGCACAGGCGGGTCTCAACGCTGCTCGGGAGGAGCCCGCGGACGAAGCTGTGTCGGCCTCGTTCCAGAGTGCGCAGAGGGCTGCCCCGGTGGGAGGGCAGCGAGGCGGCGGCCAAGCCTCGGGGGTGGCTCGCCGGCGCGATGGTCTCGCGCGGCGAGAGGCACCGGAGGACCCGCCGACCACTCAACTGGTGGGACCGGAGCCGGTGTTGCGCCAGGCGGAGCGTCTTCGGGCTGCCTTCAGCGAGCGGCTTCCGTTGTGGTGCCGCACTCGTTGCGGGCTCAACCTCAAAGCGCTGGCCGCACTGGCCGTAGTGCTGGTCGTGGCCATCGGCCTCGCCCTGCATCACCTCTGGAGTGGGCGGGCAGAGCCGATCGCCGCACCGGGCCTGACGGCTGAAGAGGAGTCGGGCGAGACACAGGGCATGCTCGCGCCGACTCCCTCCACCGGGAGTGCCGGTGCCGACGGCGGAGCGGGCAGCGCGGCAGGAGCTTCCGGCAAGTCACTGCTCGTCGATGTCGTCGGCGAGGTGCGCAAGCCCGGGGTACATCGATTGCCTGCCGGATCACGTGTCGAGGACGCTCTCCGGGCCGCAGGCGGCGTCACGTCCGGCGCGTCGCCGGAGGGCCTGAACCGAGCGCGCCCGGTTGCGGACGGCGAGCAGATCGTCGTGGCCGAGCAGGGTGAGGAGGTGTCGCCGGGCAGCGGGGGCAGTGGGCCGTCACCACCGTCGGCGCCGGCTGTCGGGGGAGTGGTGAGTCTGAACTCGGCCACTGCGGAACAGCTTGAGACTCTGCCGGGGATCGGGCCCGTGCTCGCTCAGCAGATCGTCGAGTTCCGTACCAATCAGGGCGGCTTCAGCTCGGTTGAGCAGCTCAGAGAGGTGAGCGGTATCGGAGACCATCGGTACGCGACTCTGCGTCCTCTGGTCGGACCGTGACCAGCCACGGGTCGGCGCCGCGCCCGATGATCAGGTGGCGCCGCAGTCGTCGAAAGCTGCCTTCCCGGCCCCCGAGCCGACAGCGGGGCGGAAGCGGCACACCAGTCTGTTCGAGGAGCGCGGTCAAGGAGCCGGGAGACGACGTCCGGCTCGCGGCTGAGGCGCCAGGGGCGGCCGTACCGCGGGCGCGACCGGAGGTCCATGCCGACTCCCGGAACCGGCTCGGTGCGTCGCAGCCGCGTACGGAGTCGCCGGCCGATCTCAGACTGCTGCCACCCGCGATCGGCGCATGGGTGGGGGCAGCCCTCGCTCCCGCTCTGGCCGCGGGTGCAGTGGGCCTCGGCGCGGTCGGCTGTTGCCTTGCTGCCACAGCCAGCGCGGTGGTCGGCCGGTGGCACCGCACTCGACGGCCCGGCAGCGATTCGCGGACCGCTCCGATCGGCGGCGTGTGGATCGCGGTGGCGGTGGCGCTCCTGTGCGCGGCAGCCGGCGGCACGGTGGCAGCGCTGCACCGCGCTGCCGCCCTTGACGGGCCCCTGCCGCAGCTTGCCGAGCGGCACGCGTACGTCACCGCCGAGCTGGTGTTGACCGGCGATGCGCGCAGAGCCAAGGCAGCGCCGGGGCGAGGCCCTGCTCCGGTCATGGTGACGGCCGAGGCGGGCTGGGTGCGCACGGCAGCCGGTGAGAGGACAGAGGTCAGCAATCCGGTTCTGGTAATCGCGCCCCCGGAGCAGGCCGAGGACTGGTTGGAGCTGCTTCCCTCCACTCGGGTCGAAGTGGGGGCCAGGCTCGCACCTCCGCTGCCCGACCGGGGCGCGGAAGTCGCGGCGGTGCTGCGGGTGACCGCGGACGGCGGGCCTCGTCCGGTGGGTGGCCCCACGTTCCCGCAGCGAGTGGCCGGTGAGTTGAGAGCGGGGCTGTTGGAGGCGACCGACGCTCTTCCCCCGGATGCTCGGGCGATGGTTCCGGCCCTCGTCGTGGGCGACGCCTCGCGCATTCCTCCCGATCTGTGGGACGCCGTGCGAGATACGGACATGACCCACGTCATCGTCGTCAGCGGTGCCCACGTCTCGATCGTGCTGGCGGTGCTGATCGGAGCGCCCGGTACCGCCTCGCGTGCTGAACGCCGCGGCTTGGCCGCGTGGTTCGGTGTCCCGTTGCGTACGACCGCCGTACTCGGGGGCGGGTTGCTGCTGTGCTTCGTGGTGGTGTGCCGGCCAGGCCCCAGTGTGCTGCGCGCGGCGGTCTGCGGAGCGATCACCCTGGTGGCCATCGCCACCGGGAGGCGGCGCTCGCTCCTGCCCGCGCTGGCGGCGGCGGTTCTGGTGCTTCTCCTCTACGATCCCGCGCTCGCACGTTCCTTCGGTTTCCTGCTCTCGGTCCTGGCGACCGGCGCACTGCTGGTCCTCGCCCCCGGCTGGAGTCTTGCTCTGCAGCGACGAGGGCTGCCGGTGCCTCTCGCCGAGGCGCTGGCGGTGACTGCGGCCGCACAGGCGGTCTGCGCTCCCGTCGTGGTGGTGTTCGCCGCACGAGTGAGTCTGATCGCGGTTCCTTGCAATCTGGTGGCAGGTATCGCCTTCGCGCCGGCGACACTTCTGGGCTGTCTGGCGTTGGTGATCGCACCGATCTCACTCCCGGTCGCCGCCTGCTTCGGGTGGCTGGCGAGCTGGCCCGCCCAATGGATCGCCCAAGTAGCGCGCGCTGGTGCGGCGTTGCCGGGCGCACAGACCGGCTGGCCGGACGGCTGGGCCGGAGCGGCTCTGCTGGCCACGGTGACGGTGCTGGTACTGCTGGTGGTTCGCGTCGCACTGCGGCAGATCTGGCTGGCCGCTCTCTGCGTACTGACGTTGCTGTGCGCAGTGCTGCGGCCACAGCCGCTGGACAGATTCCTCACCGGCTGGCCGCCCGCCGGGTGGCGGGTGGTCGCGTGCGATGTGGGACAGGGCGATGCGCTGGTCCTCTCAGCGGGCTCCGACACCGCGGTGGTGGTGGATGTCGGCGAACAGCCGGAGGCGATCGATGACTGCCTGCGGCGGCTCGGGGTTCGGCGGATTCCGCTGCTGATTCTCAGTCACTTCCATGCTGATCATGTGGCGGGCCTACCCGGGGCGTTGCGCGGCAGGTCGGTGGGCCTCATCCAGACCTCGCCGCTGCGCGAGCCCGAGGGGCAGGCCGCCTTTGTCGAGCGGGTCGCACGGGAGGCCGGGGTGCCGACGGCTGTCCCCGGACCGGGGGAGCGTCGCAGCCACGGGCCGTTGAGTTGGCAGGTGCTCTGGCCGCCCGCGCTGGTCGCGGGCCTGGGGGCGAACGACGCGAGTGTCGCGGTCCTGGCACAGGCGCAGGGGATCTCCGTCTTTCTGCCCGGCGACCTCGAACCCCTCGCTCAGCAGCGGCTGCTGACCGAGAACCCCGAGCTGCCCAGCGTCGACGTGCTGAAGGTCGCGCACCACGGGTCCGCTTATCAGGACGCCGAGTTGCTGGGCAGGCTCCGACCGCGGCTCGCTCTGGTCTCCGCCGGGCAGGACAACGGGTACGGGCACCCTGCCCCTGCCACGCTCCGTCTGCTGCGGTCCCAGGGTGCGCATGTGGTGCGTACCGACACCGCCGGCGACCTGGCTGTGGTGGTCCGTCGCGGGCTCCCGGTGCCGGTCGGTTCGGCGTCCGGGCGCGGTGTGTCGGGACGACGGGGCCGTGGGCGTCGAAAGAGGGGTGCGCGGCCGGGTCGCGGCATGCGGCCGGAGCGCCCCGGCGGGCTCGGTAGGTCCGGGAAGGCGTCAGACGAGCCAGTCGCCGTCGCTCAGCAGGAGACGTTCGGCCAGTTCGTTCTCCTCCCGCCATGCGAGCAGTGTGTGTGGCGTGAATCGCAGAAAGGTCCAGGCCGGTCTGTCGCGGGGGTCCCAGTTCAGCTTCGCAGCGAAGGCGTCGCCGACTTCCCCGCCCATCTCAGTCGACGGCACGAGCTCGGCCTCCGCCTTGATGAGTACGACGTCGCGTGTGGGGCCCACCGCGATCGTCGCCGCGCTGCCCGCACCGATGTTGCGGGCCGTCGGAGTGGAGGATCGGGTGCACATCAGCAGCACACCCCGGTGGTGAACGAAGCTCAGCGGCACCATGCAGGGCGCGCCCTGCGGCGAGGCCGTCGCCACCCACGCGTCCGTGTCCTGGTCCAGGCGCCGCAGAGTGTCCTGCTTGCGCTCGCTCGCCTCGCGCGGAGGCTTCCCGTTCTTCGCCATGACGGACAGTCAACCGACGACAGGCCGCCGGCGCATCGGCCGCCAGCTGTACGCCCGAGGTCCTACGCCACGAGAACAGCTGGCGTCCGCCCGGCGGGCCGAGAGGCGGATGTGTCCGAGAAGGCCGGTGGCCTCAGGAGGGCCGGCACGGAGGGGGAAGCTGTAGCACCGGGGCGAGCAGTGGCGCCGAGGAGGGGCGTAGTCCCGGGGGAGGCCGTAGTACCGGGCAGGGCCGCGGCGCCTGAGGAGGCCGCGACGCCGGCGGGAGCGTTCGAGGCCGGTGGAGTTGCGGTGGCAGAGCGGCGATCCGGGAGCAGAAGAGGATCGCCGGCGGGGTACCTGCGTGCTGTGTCCGTCAGTCGTGCTCCAGCCATCCCTCGTAGGAGCGGGCGAGATCCTGCAGCGCCTGGGCATCGATCGTCGACGCGGAGGCGTCGAGGACCACGAGCCACTGCGCGTCCTCGGCGTCGTCCTCGCCCGCGAGAGCCTCCCGGAGGATCTGGGGCTCCTGGGTGATGCCGTGGTCCTCGACAAGTGCGGTGGCCAGTTCCTCCGCGCTGTCCCGGTCGGGCAGCACCAGCACCTGCCAGCGTTCCCTGCCCGCAGCGGTGTTCTCGGGCAGCGCGGGGGCCTGCGCGGAGTGCTGAGCGGGTTCGTCCATACGGACATTGTGAGGCAGCCGCACTCGTTTCCGAGACTGGCTGACTGCGTGGAAGAGCCCGACATTCTTCGGCCTGTGTGCCGCTCCTTCGGCCCTGCCGAGACAGCTCGGTCGGGTTCCGGGAAAGTGGTGTCGGTGCCTCGTGGGATGCTGGGAGGCGATGTCACCCAAGACCGCGAACACCCCGAAATCCGCAGCGGGCAAGCCCGCTTCCGGCGACCCGCTCGCCCCTGTGACTCTGGCTGTGGGGCAGGAGGAGCTGTTGGCCGAGCGGGCGGTGCAGGAGGTGGTGGCGGCTGCTCGGGCGGCGGACGCCGACACCGATGTGCGAGACCTCGGCCCCGGGGAGCTCCAGCCGGGAATGCTCGCGGAGTTGACGAGTCCCTCGCTCTTCGCGGAGAACAAGGTCGTGGTGGTCCGGCAGGCACAGGACCTCAGCGCGGACACGGTGAAGGAGGTCAAGGCGTATTTCACGTCGCCGGCCGAGGAGATCACGCTCGTTCTGCTGCACGCCGGTGGGGCGAAAGGCAAGGCGCTGCTGGACGCCGCGCGCAAGGTGGGTGCCCGGGAGATCGCCTGCCCGAAGATGACCAAGCCGGCGGACCGGCTGGCCTTCGTGCGGGCGGAGTTCCGTGGGCTCGGGCGATCGGTGGGGAGTGAGGCGTGCCAGGCCCTCGTCGACGCGATCGGCAGTGATCTTCGTGAACTGGCTTCGGCCTGTGCGCAGTTGACCGCCGATGTGGAGGGCACGATCGACGAGCGAGTCGTCGCGCGCTACTACACGGGCCGCGCGGAGGCGTCGAGTTTCGCGGTTGCGGACAAGGCTGTCGAGGGGCAGGCGGCTGAGGCGCTCGAAACCCTGCGCTGGGCGCTCTCCACGGGGGTGGCCCCGGTGCTGGTGACCAGCGCGCTCGCTCAGGGGGTCCGGTCCATCGGCAAGTTGGCTTCGGCTCCCGGAGGAATGCGGCCCGGAGATCTGGCTCGCGAGCTCGGGATGCCGCCCTGGAAGATCGACCGGGTGCGCAGGCAGATGCGCGGTTGGTCGGCGGACGGTGTGGCACATGCGCTCCAGGCGATCGCAGAGGCGGACGCGGCGGTCAAGGGCGGTGGTTACGACCCGGCGTACGCCCTGGAGAAAGCTGTCGTCACCATCGCTCGGGCGGCACGTTCCCGCTGATGGGGAGGGCTCGAGGCGTGGGCGGCTGAGCCCTGCACCGAAGGCCCGATCGGGCCGGTGCCCGACGTGTGCTTGTCCCCCTGGCGTCTGGCCCCTTGCAGGTAGGCGTCTCCCGTATCGGCTCGTGTGGTGAGGACGAAGGCCGGCGGCAGTGTCGCCTCGGGCCAAGTGGAGCGCAGCAGCGCGGTCGGTCCGAGCGACACCGGATCGGCCCTCGACGTCTGTCGGTTCGATGGCCGTCGAAAGCACCTCTCGCGCTTGCGGTCTTCGCGGCCTCGGAGAGCTTGTCGTCCGCCCGGGTGGCACCGCGCTGGGTGAGCCGGGAGCAGCGATCTCGGTGGTGACCTTCCCGGCGACGCAAGGGGGATCAGGGTGGGCGGTCGGGATCGGAAGGTGAGGTGGGAGCTCGCGGCAGGGTGGGGGACAGCAGCCCCGAGCCGGACCGTCGCGGGGTCGATTCGGGGCCGGCCGGATGTCCGACGGGGGTCGGTGCGCGGGCACTGCGGCCCGAGCTGCTTCTCCACTCGTGCCGAGCCTCGCAGAGCAGCAGGCCCCGTGGCGTGCTCCTGCCCCCGTCCCACGGTGACCGTCGGGGCTCGGCGGCAGCTCAAGCCCGGTTTCACTACCGAACCGGAGCTTTGAACGTCCGCTCGAGCGTACTCACGTCACGCCGTGGGGCGGCGGGTCTGCGCAGGCTACGGCCCGGGCTCGCACACGGACGCTGTCCGCTGACCTCCCACGTGAAGGGAACGATTGCGCAGTGCGGCCTCACTCCGCTCGCACGGAGAGACGGTCAGCCGGAGAGTGAGGTGTTCTGCCGCAGGGGCTGACCGGCGGGCCGGGCCGCTGCAGGGGTGGGCCCTGCCATCAGCCGAAGTCGCTGAACCCGAGGCGCAACTGCCGTACGTCCACGGTCAGATGTCGCCGTCGCCCCGCTTGGGCGGGTCCGACGCGTCGTTGTCCGATCCGGGTTCGTCAGGGCCGGAGGAGTCGTCGGTGCCGGGCGACTGGTTCTCCGGTTCCTGCTTGCGGAGTTTCTCAAGGGAGGTTCTGGCGGTGTCGAAGAGGATCTGCTTCACCTCGTCCGCGCCCACATGTTCGCCGCCTCGGCCGTCGAAGAAGGTGGACCAGCGCAGTTCCGCCGCCACCCAGCCGTCGCGGATGGAGAGCGTGGCTCCGGTCAGAGGGCCCTTGTCGTTGGTCTCGGTGCTGTAGAACGCTTCCTCGCCAAGCTCTTCGACCTCGACGATGTCGTATTTGGTCTTGTCGTCCTTGGCGCGCAGATCGTGCTGGCCCTTGACCTCGGCCTCGAACTCGGCGCTGGGGTCGATCTGCTTGTGCCAGGTTGTCTTGAACTCCACGTAAACGGTGGGGACGTAACGGCTGTCGCCCGGATCCTCGTAGCCGTTGTAGTCGTCCCCTCCCCTGGGCGTGAGTTGCAGGCCGCAGGCACTGATGTCCTGCGCTTCCTGGGCGCTGTGCCTGCTGGTCCGGGCGCCGCTTCCCTCCACGGACTTGTAGTGCTCCGCGAAGAAAGAGGTGTCCATGACCTCGCACAGCTCGTGGTGGAAGTGGTACCCGCCGAGGTCGGCCGAGGGCTCCGAGTGGAAGCCGCTGTTGACGATCACCGCCGCGCCCCAGATCGCCGAGGCCATGACGGCACCGCCGACTCCCCAGACCCATCCGGGCACGCGTGCCCGGCGGCCACCGGTGCCTGCTGGGCCGGTCGGTCCTCCGGGCTGTACGAACCCGCCGCCCATCGTGGGGGAGGGGCCGACAGTGGCACCCGGCGCCGGGTGGCCGGTCTGCTGTCCGGGAAAATGGCCGGCCGGCTCTGGTGCGGAGGTGGCGCCGGCTGTGCCGCCGGGCCCGTACACACCTGTCTGGTTCGTGGCCCCCGGCCCACCGATGCCGGCCTGCCCGCCAAGCCCCGGCTGCCCGCCAACTCCCAGCCCTGCGCCCGCTCCAGGCTGCGGCTGCTGCGGGCGTGCGTACGGATTGCTCTGATCCCCCGGTATGGACATAGGGAAGAAGATACCGGTGTGCATGCCATCGGAGACCGCCGCACGCGACATGTACCGCACTCCCGGGGCCGGATCCCGTCGGTGCCTACGCGGTCCGCAGGCGCGCGGGTGCCAGGACCTGTCCGGGGCACCGAGTCGCCCACCCGCCCGCATCGATCACCGACCGACCGACCGATCACCGACCGAGCGACCGAGCGATCGCCGACCGACCGATCACCGACCGACCACCGACCCGTGAGGCCCGGACATCCGACGCATCGCCGGTACGGCGGCCCCGAGGCCTCTGCCCGAGACCGATCCTCCCTGGGCCGGCTGACCCGCGGCCTCGACCCTGCCGCCAAGCCCCGTCCCGCCCGCGGCGGACCGCATGCCCCCGCCGGTGCGCCATGTCCGCGGGCCCTGGAGGGCGAACAGCGAAACGCCCCCGCGAGCGCGCGGCTCCCGGGGGCGTTCCAAGCAGTGCTGTGGCGAACAACACGATCTTCTGCGGCGTTCCTTGGGCTCCGGTGTCACTGGAGGCCGGTCGGGCGCCGACGTTGTGTGCCACCGTGCGCGGTCGAGGTAGAGGGCTCGACGCGGTGCGTACGGCGGTGGTTGGTGCGTGCTCCTCGGGTGTACGGCAGTAGAGGGTGCCGTCACGCCGATCGGAACGGGTCCGTCACACATCTCCGCCCTCGGGTGCCGCGCGCCGTAGTTGGAACGCGGAGTGAGAGGGAGCAGCCGGACAGGGCCGCACCGGCCCGGGTCACTTCTGGAGGGAAGCGACCTTCTGCGCGATGGCCGACTTCTTGTTGGCCGCGTTGTTCTTGTGCAGAACACCCTTGCTGGCGGCCTTGTCGAGCTTGCGGCCGGCGGTACGGGCCGCCTCGGTCGCCTTCTCGTTGTCGCCGGCGGCGACGGCCTCGCGCACGCGACGGATGGCCGTCTTGAGCTCGGACTTGACCGCCTTGTTGCGCTGGCGCGCCTTCTCGTTGGTCTTGATGCGCTTGAGCTGGGACTTGATGTTCGCCACGAAAGAGCCTTCTCAGGTTCGACAGATGCTTGATTCCGTGCCCGGTGGATCACTGCCACAACAGAGAAGAAGTGGATGATCGCCACAACGCGACCGCAACTGACGGAAAACAGGCCCCAAAAGGCCGCCGAAGGCGATCGGTGAGTGTCCACCCAAGCCGTCCCGCCGTGGAGAAAAGCGGGTGCCGTCAGTGTCCACAAGGCACAGTCGCCCAGCGTAGCAGCAGCGTCCCCGGCCCTCCCAATCAGTGCCGGGGCCCGCTCTCGTGGGAGCATGGGGGGGACGTAGCGATCCGAAGCCATACCCCGACAGGACCACGCGTGCCCGCGACCCCATCGAACGTGCCCGAGCCGAGCCGTACGGACCCGGCACTGATCCGCAACTTCTGCATCATCGCGCACATCGACCACGGCAAGTCGACGCTCGCCGACCGGATGCTCCAGCTGACCGGAGTCGTCGAGCAGCGCCAGATGCGTGCCCAGTACCTCGACCGGATGGACATCGAGCGCGAGCGCGGTATCACCATCAAGTCCCAGGCGGTGCGCATGCCGTGGGCGCCCACCGAGGGCGGGGACTCGGGCACCGCCCACATCCTCAACATGATCGACACCCCCGGCCACGTCGACTTCACCTACGAGGTCTCCCGCTCGCTCGCGGCCTGTGAGGGCTGCGTTCTGCTGGTGGACGCGGCCCAGGGCATCGAGGCCCAGACTCTCGCCAACCTGTACCTGGCGATGGAGAACGAGCTCACGATCATCCCGGTCCTCAACAAGATCGACCTGCCGGCGGCGCAGCCGGAGAAGTTCGCCGCCGAGCTGGCGCATCTGATCGGTTGCGACGTCGAGGACGTGCTGAAGGTCTCGGCGAAGACCGGCGAGGGTGTGGACCGACTGCTCGACGAGGTGGTCAAGCTCGTCCCGCCGCCGGTCGGCGTCAAGGAAGCGCCCGCCCGCGCGATGATCTTCGACTCGGTCTACGACGCCTACCGGGGCGTGGTGACGTACGTCAAGGTCGTCGACGGCAAGCTCAACAAGCGCGAGCGCATCAAGATGCTCTCCACCGGCGCCACCCACGAGCTGCTGGAGATCGGCGCCAGCTCCCCGGAGATGACGCCCTCCGACGGTCTTGCGGTCGGCGAGGTCGGCTACCTGATCACCGGCGTCAAGGACGTGCGGCAGTCCAAGGTCGGTGACACGATCACCCTCCTGCACAAGGGGGCGACCGAGGCGCTGCCCGGGTACAGCGACCCCAAGCCGATGGTCTTCTCGGGCCTCTACCCGCTGGACGGTTCGGACTACCCGGAGCTGCGGGACGCCCTGGACAAGCTCCAGCTCAACGATGCGGCCCTGGTGTACGAGCCGGAGACCTCCGCCGCGCTGGGCTTCGGTTTCCGCGTGGGCTTCCTCGGTCTGCTGCACCTGGAGGTCATCCGGGAGCGGCTGGAGCGGGAGTTCGGCCTGGCGCTGATCGCCACCGCACCGAACGTGGTCTACCGCGTGGTGATGGAGGACGGCGAGGAGCCGATCGTCACCAACCCCAGCGAGTTCCCCACCGGCAAGATCGCCGAGGTGTACGAGCCGGTGGTGCGGGCGACGCTGCTGGCGCCGAGTGAATTCATCGGCGCAATCATGGAGTTGTGCCAGACGCGACGCGGCTCGCTGCTCGGGATGGACTATCTCTCCGAGGACCGGGTCGAGCTGCGCTACACCCTGCCGCTGGCCGAGATCGTCTTCGACTTCTTCGACGCCCTGAAGTCCAAGACCCGCGGTTACGCCTCGCTGGACTACGAGCCGACGAGCGAGCAGTCGGCCGCGCTGGTCAAGGTCGACATCCTGCTGCACGGCGACAAGGTCGACGCCTTCTCGGCGATCGTGCACAAGGACAAGGCGTACGCGTACGGGGTGCGGATGGCCTCCAAGCTGCGGGAGTTGATCCCCCGGCAGCAGTTCGAGGTGCCGATTCAGGCGGCGATCGGTTCTCGCGTCATCGCCCGCGAGACGGTGCGGGCGATCCGCAAGGACGTGCTCGCCAAGTGTTACGGCGGTGACATCTCCCGTAAGCGGAAGCTGCTGGAGAAGCAGAAGGAGGGCAAGAAGCGGATGAAGGTCGTGGGCCGGGTGGAGGTCCCGCAGGAGGCGTTCATCGCCGCCCTGTCCAGCGACGACTCCGGGGAGAGCAAGCCCAAGAAGTAGCCGGGCAGTTGGTGGGCCGGGCGGGTCCGACCCGCCTCGCGGGTACCCGCTCGCGCCGACCGTGCAGGCCGGCGCATCGAGCGCACGGCTCAGGCTCGCGAATCGAGCGCACGGATCAGGCCGGCGAATCTGACGCACAGCTCAGGCGCGCGCTCCCATCGGTCCGCTCGTGCTCACGCGTTCCGCCGCCGGGCCGGTTCGCCGGCCGCCGGTCTGTGTGCCGTGCTGTCCGACGCGCACGCGCCGACGTGTCACCCACCGGGTTGCGATCGCAATCCCCCTGTGCGCACTGCGTAGTTGACTCACTACTCTACGAATTCCAAAGAGTTCGGAAAATGGCTCTGCCGCAGCCCCTTACAAGTCGAGGCTGCGGCGCTTACTCTGATCCCCGCCGAGTTACTCGTGAGTCACCCCCCAGCAACGCAGCGGGCCCCGGAGGATGTCGTGAGCGACACGCAGTCCCAGTTTGAAAACCGTCCGCCCTCCGTGGCGGTGCTTCTTCTTGAACGTATTGAGGCCACACCTCAGGCCGAGGCCTACCGTTACCCCGTGCCGTCCGCGAACGGCAGCGGCCCGGACGCCTGGAAGTCCTACACCTGGACGGAGGCGGCGGAGCGGGTCTTCGCCATCGCGGCAGGTCTGATGGACCTCGGTGTCGAGGCCGAGCAGCGGGTGGCCATCGCCTCCAGTACCCGGGTCGACTGGATCCTGAGCGATCTCGGTGTGCTGTGCGCGGGTGCCGCCACCACGACCGTGTACCCGAGCACCAACGCCGAGGAGACCGCCTACATCCTGGCCGACTCCGACAGCCGGGTGCTGATCGCGGAGAACGCGGCGCAGCTCGACAAGGTGCGCGAGCGCCGCTCGGAGCTGCCGCAGCTGCGCCACATCGTGCTCATCGACGGCGAGGCGGAGGCCGCCGACGGCGAGCCCGAGGGGTTCGTGCTCACGCTGGACCGGCTCATGGAGCGCGGCAGGGCCCACCTGGAGAAGCAGCCGAACGCGGTCAAGGACGCCATCTCCGCGATCCGCGCGGACCAGTTGGCCACCCTGATCTACACCTCCGGCACCACCGGCCGCCCCAAGGGCGTGCGGCTTCCGCACGACTGCTGGTCGTACATGGCCAAGGCGATCGCCGAGACCGGCCTTGCTACCAGGGACGACGTCCAGTACCTCTGGCTGCCCCTCGCGCACGTCTTCGGCAAGGTGCTGACCGCGGGCCAGGTGGAGGTCGGCCATGTCACCGCGGTCGACGGCCGTATCGACAAGATCATCGAGAACCTCCCGGTCGTGCAGCCGACCTACATGGCTGCGGTGCCGCGCATCTTCGAGAAGGTCTACAACGGTGTCGCCTCCAAGGCGAAGGCCGGCGGAGGCGCCAAGCACAAGATCTTCCAGTGGGCGGCCGAGGTCGCCCGCGAGTACGCCAAGGTCACCCAGGACAACTTCCGCCGCACTGGGGTCGCCTCGGCCCCGGCGGCGCTCAAGGCCAAGCACGCGGTGGCCGACAAGCTCGTCTACGCCAAGATCCGCGCGGCCTTCGGCGGCAGGCTGCGCGCCTGCATCTCGGGTTCGGCGGCCCTCGCGCCGGAGATCGGCTACTTCTTCGCCGGTGCCGGCATCCACATCCTCGAGGGCTACGGCCTGACCGAGACCAGCGCCGCGAGCTTCGTGAACCCGGGTGAGGCCTACCGCACGGGCACGGTGGGCAAGCCGCTGCCCGGCTGCGAGGTGCGGATCGCCGAGGACGGCGAGATCCTGCTGCGCGGCCCCGGAGTCATGCAGGGCTACCACAACCTGCCGGACAAGACCGCCGAGGTCCTGGAGTCCGACGGCTGGTTCCACACCGGTGACATCGGCGAGCTCTCCGACGACGGCTATCTGCGGATCACCGACCGCAAGAAGGACATCTTCAAGACCTCGGGCGGCAAGTACGTGGCGCCGGCCGAGATCGAGGGCCAGTTCAAGGCTGTCTGCCCGTACGTGTCGGCGATCGTGGTGCACGGCGCGGACCGCAACTACTGCACCGCGCTGATCGCGCTCGACGAGATCGCGCTCACCGGCTGGGCGGCCGGCAACGGGCTGGCGGGCAGGAGCTACGGCGAGCTGCTCGCCTCCGAGGAGGTGCGCGAGCTGATCGGCGGCTACGTCGAGCAGCTCAACTCCGGGCTCCAGCGCTGGCAGACGATCAAGCAGTTCCGGGTGCTGCCGCGCGATCTGGACGTGGAGCACGGCGATCTGACCCCGAGCCTGAAGCTCAAGCGCCCTGTGGTGGAGCGGGAGTTCAAGGATCTGCTGGAGGAGATGTACACGGGCGCCCGCGAGGCCTGACCCGGCTCGGTCCGGCTCCCGACCCGACCCGGCTCGGTCCGGCGCCCGACCCGACCCGGCGCCCGACCCGGCTCGGTCCGGTCCGGCTCTGTCCGGTTCGGGCCTGGCCGTACGCGGTAGAGGGCGGTCGTGCGTGCCCCGAGTGTCTCCGGAGGTCCTCCGGGAGCGCACGGGCACGCACGACCGCCCTCCGCGTGCACGGCGCGCCCCGGCCCCGCCGCAGCGGCCCCGGCATCAGCCCACGACAAGTGGCGACCCTCGACTCCGGAACGCCGGCGCTGCACCCGCGATCCGGTGCACCGCACGCTGCGGGGGTGGGCCGGCGGCTGTCCGGCCCGCGGCCCCGGCCGGTCGGCGATCAGTCGACCAGGTCCCGTACGACGGCGTCGGCCAACAGCCGCCCGCGCAGGGTGAGCGCGGCGTACCCCGCCTCGTACTCCGGAGCCCGGAGCAGGCCGCTCGCGACCGCCTCGCGGGCGGCGCGTGCGCCCGCGGGGGCGAGTAGCTCCAGCGGGCAGCCGGCCACGAGCCGCAGCTCCAGGAGGATCCGCTCGACCCGCCGGTCCTCCGCGCTCAGGAGCTCGCGTCCCGCGCCGGGGGAGTGGCCGCGTGCCAGGGCGGCGGCGTAGGCGCCCGGGTGCTTGACGTTCCACCAGCGCACTCCGCCGACGTGGCTGTGTGCGCCGGGTCCGGCGCCCCACCAGTCCGCGCCGGTCCAGTACAGCTCGTTGTGCCGGCAGCGACCGCGCTCGGTGGTGGCCCAGTTGGAGACCTCGTACCAGTGGTACCCGGCTGCGGAGAGCGCCTGCTCGGCGATCAGATAGCGGTCGGCGTGCACGTCGTCGTCGGTCATCGGCACCTCGCCGCGCCGGATGCGCCGCGCGAGGCCGGTGCCCTCCTCGACGATGAGGGCGTACGCCGAGATGTGGTCGGGTCCCGCGCCGAGGGCGGCGTCCAGGCTGGCCCGCCAGTCGTCGTCGCTCTCTCCCGGGGTGCCGTAGATCAGATCCAGGTTGACGTGCTCGAAGCCCGCGGCGCGCGCCTCGGCCACGCACGCCTCGGGCCGCCCGGGAGTGTGGCCGCGGTCCAGCACCCGCAGGACGTGCTCACGCGCGCTCTGCATGCCGAAGGAGATCCGGTTGAATCCGGCCTCTCGCAACTCGGCCAGATAGCGCGGGTCCACCGACTCCGGGTTCGCCTCGGTGGTGATCTCCGCGTCCCGGCTCAACCCGAACTCCTCGCGGACCGCGGCCAGCATCCGCCCCAGGTCCGCCGCGGGCAGCAGCGTGGGGGTGCCGCCGCCGACGAAGACGCTCTCCACCTGCCGCGCGTCGCCGCCCAGCACCGTACGGGCCAGCCGCACCTCCTCCACGAGGGTCCCGGCGTAGTTGTCCCGGGAGGCCAGCACTCCGCCGCTGCCCCGCAGCTCGGTGGCCGTGTAGGTGTTGAAGTCGCAGTAGCCGCAGCGCGAGGCGCAGTAGGGCACATGGAGATAGAAGCCGAGGGGGCGGTCGGACGCGCCGTGCAGGGCGGAGGCCGGCAGCGAACCGTCTTCGGGCACGGCTTCGCCGTCGGGCAGTGCGGAGGGCATGGGTGTCATTGTCCGCCATCGAGCGGGCGGTCGCGTACGGCCCCCGCGGCGGCGCCTCAGCGGCTGTCGGCGCCCTCGACGGTGACGTGGTCGATCAGGTGCTCCACCGCGCCGAGCAGCTCCGGCCGCAGATCCCGGTAGCTGCGCACGGAGCCGAGGATGCGCTGCCAGGCGGCGCCGGTGTTCTCGGGCCACTCCAGGGCGCGACACACTCCCGTCTTCCAGTCCTGGCCGCGCGGCACGACCGGCCACGCCCGGATTCCGACGGACTCCGGTTTCACCGCCTCCCACACGTCCACGAACGGATGGCCGACGATCAGCACGTTCTCGTCGGTGACCTCCGCGGCGATCCGCGACTCCTTGGAGCCCGGCACCAGATGGTCGACCAGGACACCCAGCCTCGCCTCCGGCGTCGGCCCGAACTCCCCGACGATCGCCGGGAGATCGTCGACCCCCTCCAGGTACTCCACGACCACGCCCTCGATGCGCAGATCGTCGCCCCAGACGCGTTCGACCAGCTCCGCGTCGTGCCGGCCCTCCACGTAGATCCGGCCCGCCCGCGCCACCCGCGCCTTCGCGTCCGGTACGGCGATCGAGCCGGAGGCGGTCAGCCGGGGCCCGCGAGGTGCGGCCGTACGGGCCCGCACGAGCGTGACCGGCTCGCCCTCCAGCAGGAACGCGGCCGGGTCCATCGGGAAGACCCGGTGCTTGCCGAACCGGTCCTCCAGGGTGACGGTCGGCCCACCCGCGGTCTTCTCGCAGCGCACCACCGCCCCGCAGAATCCGGTCCCTGCGTCCTCGACCACGAGGCCGACGTCCGCCGGCACCTCGGGAACGGGCTTCTTCCGCTTCCACGGTGGAGTGAGGTCGGGGCTGTAGCTGCGCATGGCGCTCATTGTGCCGCCCCGGCGCCCGCAGCCGACGACCAACCCCGGCCGCCGCCCGGCCGCTCCCGCCGCCGACCCGCCCGCCGTCCGTGCGCCGTCGGCGGGCCCGCCCGGGCGCGCCCCGTTCGCCGCCGATCTTCCGGGCCAGTCCGCCGCCCGACGGGTTCTGCGCCGCGCCCGTGCGCCGCCGTGCGTACGCCGCGCGGGGCGTCGCTCCGGCGGCAGGGCGGGGGCTCAGGCCCCGAACCGCCGTGCCAGCTCGTCCCGTTGGGTGCGTACGTACGCGGCGTCCACCACGGCTCCGTGCCCGGGTACGTACCGTGCTCCCTCGCCGCCGAGGTCGAGCAGCCGGTCGAGGGCGGCGGGCCAGCGGAGGGGGTGGGCGTCGGGGCCCGCCTGCGGCTGCCCGGACTCCTCGACCAGATCGCCGCAGAACACCACGTCGGGTGAGCCGGGGACCAGTACCACCAGGTCGTGTGCGGTGTGCCCGGGGCCGACGTTGACCAGCACCGCCTCCCGTCCGCCGAGCCGCAGCACCTGTTCGCCGCTCACCTCGTGCTGAGGCGCCACCAGGACGTCCGCGGCCTCCGCTGCTTCGCGGGGGTCGGCTCCGTGCCGGACCGCGTCGGCCCGGAGCCCGTCCGCCCCGTGCCGCAGCAGCGCGCCGGTACCGACCGCGGCGTACACCCGTACTCCGGAGAACGCGGCGGTGCCGAGCACGTGGTCGAAGTGCGGATGGGTCAGGGCGACGAGGCCGACCGGGCTCGTCGAGCGTGCCTCCAGGCCGCGGCGGATCTCGGCGCCCGCCCGAAGGCTCGCTCCGGTGTCCACGACGAGGGTCGCCTCGCTGCCGACGACCGCGCCGACGGTCTCGTCCCATCCCGGCATGCGCCGACGCAGTACGCCGGGGGCCAACTCTTCCCACTCCTCGCTCATGCCCCGACGGTAGAGCCTCCGGCGGGGATGCCGCCGCCGGAGGCTCTACCGCCGGGCCACCCCGGCGGCGGCATCCCGGCAGGGACCACGCGTGGGCGCAGCGTGCCGGGGTGTCGTCGCAGCGTGTGTGAGGGATGCTCCCGCGATACCTTCTTGCGTCCGCCCTTGCCCTGGCTGTGGTACCCGGCCGTACACTTGCCAGGGACTTGGCACTCAGCCGGACAGAGTGCCAGAAATGTGACGTTCGATCGCGGCCGGGACGGGAGGTGCGCCGAAGTGCTCAGCGAACGCAGGCTGGAGGTCCTCCGGGCCATCGTCCAGGACTACGTCGGTACGGAGGAGCCCGTCGGCTCGAAGGCGTTGACCGAGCGGCACAATCTCAATGTCTCCCCGGCGACGGTCCGCAACGACATGGCCGTGCTGGAGGACGACGGGTTCATCGCCCAGCCCCACACCAGCGCGGGCCGGGTGCCGACGGACAAGGGCTACCGGCTGTTCGTCGACAAGCTGGCCGGGGTCAAGCCGCTCAGCTCCGCCGAGCGCCGCGCCATCCAGAACTTCCTGGACGGCGCGGTCGATCTCGACGACGTCGTCGGCCGTACGGTGCGGCTGCTGGCGCAGCTGACCAGGCAGGTCGCCGTCGTGCAGTACCCCTCGCTGACGCGCTCCACGGTGCGGCACGTGGAGCTGCTCGCCATGGCGCCCGCCCGGCTGATGCTGGTGCTGATCACCGACACCGGCAGGGTCGAGCAGCGCCTGGTCGACTGTCCGAGCCCGATCGGCGAGGAATCCGTCGCCGATCTGCGCGCGCGGCTGAACAGCAGGGTGGTCACCCAGTGGTTCGCGGACGTGCCGCGGTTGGTGCAGGACCTGCCCGAATCCTTCGAGGTCGAGGATCGCGGAGCGGTCTCGGCGGTGCTTTCGGCGCTGCTGGAGACACTGGTCGAGGAGACCGAGGAGCGGCTGATGATCGGCGGCACCTCCAACCTCACCCGCTTCGGGCACGATTTTCCGCTGACGATCGGGCCGGTGCTGGAAGCGCTGGAGGAGCAGGTCGTTCTGCTCAAGTTGTTGGGTGAATCGCACGATTCGGGCATGACGGTGCGCATCGGTCATGAGAATGCTCACGAAGGCCTCAGTTCCACCTCTGTCGTCTCCGTCGGTTACGGTTCCGGCGGTGAGGCAGTAGCCAAGCTCGGCGTGGTCGGACCGACCCGCATGGACTATCCGGGAACGATGGGAGCGGTACGCGCAGTGGCACGTTACGTCGGACAGATTCTCGCGGAGTCATAAGTGGCGACGGACTACTACGCGGTCCTCGGTGTTCAGCGCGACGCCTCGGCGGAGGAGATCAAGAAGGCCTTCCGCCGCCTCGCGCGCGAGCTGCACCCCGACGTGAACCCGGACCCGAAGACGCAGGAGCGGTTCAAGGAGATCAACACCGCGTACGAGGTGTTGTCCGATCCGCAGAAGAAGCAGGTCTACGACCTCGGCGGCGACCCCAACGGCGGCGGTGCCGCGGGATTCGGAGGGGGCGGCTTCGGCAACTTCTCCGACATCATGGACGCCTTCTTCGGCCAGGCCTCCCAGCGCGGGCCCCGCTCGCGCACCCGGCGCGGCCAGGACGCGATGATCCGCCTGGACATCGATCTGGAGGAGGCCGCGTTCGGCACCACCAAGGAGATCCAGGTCGACACCGCCACGGTGTGCGGCACGTGCAGCGGCGAGGGGGCAGCGCCGGGCACCTCGGCGCAGACCTGCGACATGTGCCGCGGTCGCGGTGAGGTCTCCCAGGTCACCCGTTCCTTCCTCGGCCAGGTCATGACCTCGCGGCCGTGCCCGCAGTGCCAGGGCTTCGGCACGGTCGTGCCGACCCCCTGCCAGGAGTGCGCGGGCGACGGCCGGATCCGTTCGCGCCGCAGCCTGACGGTGAAGATCCCCGCCGGTGTGGACAACGGCACCCGCATCGCTCTCGCGGGCGAGGGCGAGGTCGGCCCCGGCGGCGGCCCGGCGGGCGACCTGTACGTGGAGATCCACGAGAACCCGCACCAGGTCTTCCAGCGGCGGGGCGACGATCTGCACTGCACCGTGACGATCCCGATGACCGCCGCGTCGCTGGGCACCAAATGCCCGTTGGAGACGCTGGACGGCGTCGAGGACATCGATGTGCGCCCGGGCACGCAGTCCGGCCAGTCGATTCCGCTGCACGGCAGAGGAGTCACACATCTGCGCGGCAGCGGGCGCGGCGACCTGATCGTCCACGTCGAGGTCCAGACACCCAGCAAGCTCGACGCGGAGCAGGAGGACCTGCTCCGCCGGCTCGCGGCGCTGCGCGGCGAGGAGCGGCCCATCGGGCAGTTCCAGCCCGGGCAGCAGGGCCTGTTCTCCCGGCTGAAGGACGCCTTCAACGGGCGTTGAGCTCCGACCGGTTCTCCGCACGCGCCGTACGGCCGAGCGGCCCGATCAGCAGTCCGCGTGCAGTCGGCGGTGCGCACACTCCGTGCGTACCGCCGACTGCTGCGTATGCGCCGCGTGACAGGATGTGGCCATGTCCGCTGCACTTCCCGAGGAGTCGGCTTCCGGGGGATCCGCGAACGCTCCGAGTGCCGAGCAGTCCGGCAACTCCGCGAGCGCCGGCCCCCGTTCGCTGCGCGCACTGCTCCGACTCCCGGTCGTCCAGGCGCCGATGGCCGGTGGCGCGGCCACCCCCGAGCTCGCCGCCGCCGTGAGCGGGGCCGGCGGTCTGGGCTTCCTCGCGGCCGGCTACAAGACGCCCGAGGCGATGTACGAACAGATCCGGGCGGTGCGCAGGCTGACCCGGCAGCCGTTCGGCGTGAACCTCTTCGTGCCGCCCGCCTCACCCCACCCGTCCGGGCACGGCGGTGAGACGCCGGCCGCGGTCGAGTTGTACCGGGAGCAGCTGGCCGGGGAGGCACGTTGGTACGACACCGCGCTCGGCGACCCGGAGCAGGGCACCGACGACGCGTACGACGGCAAGCTCGCGGTGCTGCGTGAACACCCGGTGCCGGTGGTGTCGTTCGCCTTCGGCTGTCCCTCGGCGCAGACATTGCGCAGCCTGTCCGAGCGGGGCATGCTCACCGTCGTCACCGTCACCTCCGTCGCCGAGGCGCAGGCGGCGCAGCGGGCCGGCGCGGACACGCTGTGCGTCCAGGGCATCGAGGCGGGCGGCCACCAGAGCACCCACCACGACGACCCGTACGCCGAAGGGGCCGGAGTGGGGCTCCTCTCGCTGATCGGCCAGGTGCACGAGACCGTGCCGCTTCCGTTGATCGCGGCGGGCGGGCTGATGCGCGGCGGGCAGATAGCTGCCGCGCTCGCGGCCGGAGCCGCCGCCGCGCAGCTCGGCACGGCCTTCCTGCCGTGCCCGGAGTCGGGTGCGCACCCGCTGCACAAGCGCTCGCTGACCGACCCGCTCTTCGCCCGTACGGAACTGACCAGGGCTTTCAGCGGCCGTCCGGCGCGCGGTCTGGTGAACCGCTTCATGCGCGAGCACGGCCCGTACGCCCCGGCCGCCTATCCGCAGGTGCACCATCTGACAGCCGGTGTCCGCAAGGCTGCCGCCGCTGCGGGCGACGCCCAGGGCATGGCGCTCTGGGCGGGCCAGGGCCACCGGCTGGCACGTACGCTGCCGGCCGCCGAGCTGGTGGCGCTGCTGGCCGAGGAAGTCGAGGCGGCTCGTACCGGGTTGCTGGGAGGACAGGCGTCATGACCGCACCGCTGTTCGTCGTCGACACACAGGCGCTCGAGGCCGGAGCCGCCGCCGGCGAGCTGCTCCTGGAGGGCGCCGAGGGACGTCACGCGGTCTCGGTGCGCCGGTTGCGCGCGGGCGAGGCCGTGACGCTCACCGACGGCGTGGGCACCTCGGCAGAGGGAGTGGTCGCGGCTGCCGAGGGCAAGGACCAACTGCACGTGACCCTCGGGGAGTTGAGCCACGAGGCCGAGGGAGACCCGCGCCTGGTGGTGGTCCAGGCCCTCCCCAAGGGCGACCGGGGCGAGCTCGCGGTCGAGACCATGACCGAGACGGGCGTGGACGTCATCGTGCCCTGGGCCGCTTCCCGCTGTGTCACCCAGTGGAAGGGCCCGCGCGGGGAGAAGTCCCTCGCCAAGTGGCGTGCCACGGCCAGGGAGGCGGGCAAGCAGTCCCGTCGCCGGAGGTTCCCCGAGGTGCGCGGACTCGCCTCCACCGCGGAGCTGGCGCCGCTGTTGGCGCAGGCCGAGCTGGCCGCCGTGCTGCACGAGGAAGGCAGCGCCCCGCTGGCCACCGTCGCGCTGCCCTCCGCCGGGACGGTGGTGCTGGTGGTCGGTCCCGAAGGCGGGGTCAGCGAGCGGGAGTTGGCGCTTTTCGCCGAGGCGGGCGCGCAGCCCCACCGGCTGGGCCCGAGCGTGCTGCGCACCTCGACCGCGGGTACCGCCGCCGCGGCGCTGCTGCTCGGCCGCAGCGGACGCTGGTCCTGAGCCCACCGCGTACGGTCCAGGGGGTAGCATCCGGCCCATGGCTGGAGAACCGCAGGCTGACTGCCTTTTCTGCAAGATCGTCGCGGGTGCGGTGCCGGCGACAGTCGTGCGCGAGACCGAGACGACGCTCGCGTTCCGCGACATCAACCCGCAGGCGCCCACCCATGTGCTGGTGATCCCCAAGGCCCACCACCCGAGCGCCGCCGAACTGGCCGCTCAGGCGCCCGAGCTCGCCGCCGACGTGCTGCGCGAGGTCGGCGAGGTCGCCGCACAGGAGAAGGCCGATTCGTACCGGCTGGTCTTCAACACCGGTGCCGCCGCCGGACAGACCGTCTTCCACGCGCACGCCCACGTGCTGGCCGGACGCGGACTCGAATGGCCCCCGGGCTGACCGGTGCGCGAACTGATCGTGCTGGGCACAGCCAGCCAGGTGCCGACCAGGCACCGCAACCACAACGGGTACGTGCTCCGCTGGGACGGCCACGGACTGCTCTTCGACCCCGGCGAGGGGTCCCAGCGGCAGATGCTGCGCGCTGGGGTCGCCGCCCACGACCTCGACAGACTCTGTGTCACCCACTTCCACGGTGACCACAGCCTGGGCCTGGCCGGGGTCGTCCAGCGCATCAACCTCGACCGGGTTCCGCACCCGGTGACCGCCCACTTTCCGGCGAGCGGACAGCGCTTCTTCGACCGGCTGCGTTACGCCACCGCCTACCGCGAGACCGTCCACCTGGTCGTCGAGCCGGTTCACGAGGACGGTCAAGTGCTCGCACGCACACCGGAGTTCACTCTGGTGGCGCGGGAGCTCTCGCACCCGGTGCACTCCTTCGGCTATCGGCTCGTCGAACCGGACAGCCGACGGATGCTGCCCCGGCTGCTGGCCGAGCGCGGCATCCGCGGCCCCGACATCGGCCTCCTCCAACGCGCCGGCGAACTGCGCGGCGTGAGCCTGGAGTCGGTGAGCGAGCCGCGGCGCGGGCAGCGGTTCGCCTTCGTCATGGACACCAGACTCTGCGACGGCGTGTTCGCGCTCGCGGAGGGCTGCGACATGCTGGTCATCGAATCCACCTTCACGGACGAGGACCACGCGCTGGCCCGCGACCACGGCCATCTCACCGCCGGCCAGGCGGGCCGGGTCGCCGCCGAGAGCGGCGTGCGGCATCTGGTGCTGACCCACTTCTCGCAGCGCTACACCGACACGACGGTCTTCGCCGAGCAGGCCGTGGCGGCCGGCTTCACCGGTGAAATCACCGTCGCCGAGGACCTGTTGAGGGTGCCGGTCCCGCCCCGCGGGCACTGAACCCGGTCGCAGGCCCGGCATCGCGGACCGCGACACCCAACGCGACACCGGCACGTGCACCCACCGCGACACCGGCACCGCGCCCGGGGCCGCCCGGCGACCGGGCGGCGCGAGAGCCGGTGGACTACGGCCCGTTCGTGCTGCCGTCCTGCCAGCCGGCAGCGCGCAGCATCCGGCCGGCCGCCGCCGCGGAGTCGACCAGCGGATGGGCGATCAGCGCACGCAGCGCGGCGTCCCACTCCCCGCTGCGCGCCGCCGTGACGGTCGCGCGCTCGGCAGCCTTCACCTGGGTGACCAGCCCCAGCTCCGCGCCTCCCAGCGGCGCCACGGGCAGCGGATGCGCACCTTCGGTGTCCACTGCGCAGACTGTCTCGACCACGGCGTCGTCCGGAAGCGACGGGATCGCCCCACGCCCTGCGACGTTCAGGATCAGCCGGGGCGGTGCGGGCGAGGAGCCGGCCCCGGCCAGCGCCCGCATCAGGGAGAGCGCGACCTGCTCGTATCCGCCGCCCTCCAGATCGCTTGCCCCGCGCTCCCAACCGCCGCCCGCCGCCCGGGAGTCGGCGAGGTAGGTCTCCTCCCGCTCCCGGCGCACCTGCTGCCACAGCTCCAGCGCCCGCTGTGGATCCGCCGCCGCACCGGCGAAGAACTCCTCCTGCTGGCGCCGGAGGAACTCGCCCCTGGTCTCCTGCGCGGTCCGCACCGCCTCCAGGGTTTCCCGGGCGAAGTAGTAGTAGTGCAGGTACTCGTTGGGCAGCGAGCCGAGCGCACGCAGCAGCTCGCCGCCGAAGAGCCGGCCCTCCTCGAAGGAGGCGAGGGCCTCGTCGGAGGCCAGCAGCCCCGGCAGCAGCTCCTCGCCGCGCCAGCGCAACGAACGCAGCCAGCCCAGGTGGTTGAGGCCCAGGTAGTCGTAGCCGACCTCGCCCGCGGGGACGCCCGCCGCCGTGGCAGCGCGCCGCACCAGGCCGACGGGGGAGTCGCAGATGCCGATGACCCGGTCGCCGAGCACCTCGGCCATCGCCTCGGTCACCAGGCCCGCCGGGTTGGTGAAGTTGACGACCCAGGCGCGCGGTGCGAGCGCGCGGACCCGCTCGGCCACGGCGCGTGCGACCGGCACCGTGCGCAGCCCGTAGAGGATGCCGCCCGGGCCCACGGTCTCCTGACCCAGCAGCCCTTCGGCCAGCGGCAGTTGCTCGTCCCCCACTCTGCCCTCGGTGCCGCCGACCCGGATCGCGGAGAAGACGAAGTCGGCGCCGGCCAGTGCCTCGTCGAGGTCGGTGGTGGTGCGCACTCGCGGCCCGGGCGGGAGTTGGTCGAGGACGGAGGCGACGACGTCCAGCCGCCGCCGGTCGGTGTCGTGGAGCGTCAACTCGTCGATCAGGCCGCCGGACCGCCCGCCTTCGGCGAGCGCGGAGTAAACCAGCGGCACGCGGAACCCGCCGCCGCCGAGCAGGGAAAGTCGCATGTCGGTGACCGTACCGCGCCCCACCGACAACCGCCCCGCGACCGACAGCGCCGCGCGACTGCTCTCCGTACCCCGCCCGTGCCCGCCCACCTGCCCGGGCCCGTATGTCCGCCCTGGCCGTACGTCGCCCGGGACTTCGGGTCCCGTACGCCCCGCGGCCCCGCCCGCCCCCGCCCCCGCTCCCGTGCGCGGTGCACGGGGAGGGAGCGCAGGGCTGTCGCGACGCCCGGCCGGAGCGATCCGGCAGACTGTGGCCATGTACGACCCACTCGCCCCGATCCGCAGCGCCGAGGACCCGCGCTGCGACGTGTACCTCACGGGCACGGTCTTCCTCGACATCATCTTCACCGGGCTCGACTCCGCGCCCGTGCGCGGCACCGAGAGCTGGGCCCGGGGGATGGGCTCCAGCCCCGGCGGCGTCGCCAACATGGCCACCGCGCTCGCGCGGCTCGGTCTGCGCACCCACCTCGCCGCGGCGTTCGGCGACGATGTGTACGGGGCGTACTGCTGGGAGGCGCTGAGCGAGGGCGAGGGCGTCGACCTCTCCCTCTCCCGAACCGTGCCCGGCTGGCACTCGCCGGTGACGGTCTCGATGGCCTACGAGGGCGAACGCACCATGGTCACCCACGGTCACGAGGCGCCGTTCGAGGAGGCCGCTGTGGTGGAACCGCCGCCTTCGATCGCCGCGGTGGCCTCGTTGTTGCCGGGTGCCGAGCAGCCCTGGATCGGCCGGGCCGCCGAGCGGGGCAGCCTGATCTTCGCCGACGTCGGCTGGGACGACAGTGGCCGCTGGGACCTGGGCGGGCTGCCGGACCTCAGGCACTGCGACGCCTTCCTCCCCAACGCGGGCGAGGCGATGCGCTACACCGGCCGCGACACCCCGCAGGCAGCGGCGAGGGCGCTGGCCGAGCACGTACCGCTGGCCGTCGTCACGATGGGCGCCCAGGGCGTGTGCGCCGCGGACGGACGCACCGGGGAGACCGCCGAGGTGCCGAGCGTCGCGGTGGAGGCACTGGACCCGACGGGCGCCGGCGACGTGTTCACCGCGGGCTTCGTGACGGCCACCCTCGCCGGTTGGCCCCTGTCCGACCGGCTGGCATTCGCCTCGCTGGCGGCGGCGCTCTCGGTGAAGGAGTTCGGCGGCTCGCTGTCGGCACCGGGCTGGGCGGAGATCGCCGACTGGTGCCGCCGGGTGCACACACCCTGCGGGATGGGGCCCGACACCCGGGCCGAGCAGTGTCGCTACGGCTTCCTGTGGGACCTGCTGCGGCGGACCGACCGGCCGTGGCCGCTGCGCAGGGCGCTGCCCACGGTCGGCTTCCGGCAGCCCTGATCGGCGTACGCCGCGCGGGGCCGCGGCGTACGCGAGGGACGCCGGTTGCGCGTGCGGTGAACGAGCAGAAAAGCACTCGGGGTTGTCGGCGCCCCGACGTACTCTGGTACTCCGGGCGATTACCAGCCGCCCCGGTCACCCCACAGAGAGGGAAGAGCAGGCCACAGCGCCGGCCCATGACGCAGACATCCACAGACCAGGCAAGTGCTCGCTTCACCGTCCCGGCGAAGCACCCGATGGTGACGGTGCTCGGTTCGGGCGACTCCCTCCTGCGAGTCATCGAGCAGGCGTTTCCGCACACCGACATCCACGTGCGGGGCAACGAGATCAGCGCGACCGGGGACAAGGGCGAAGTCGCCCTGATCCAGCGGCTCTTCGACGAGATGATGCTGGTGCTGCGCACCGGCCAGCCGATGACGGAGGACGCGGTGGAGCGCTCCATCGCGATGCTCCGCACGGCGGACGGCGGCGGAGGCGAGAAGGAGACCCCCGCGGAGGTCCTCACCCAGAACATCCTCTCCAACCGCGGCCGCACCATCCGTCCCAAGACGGTGAACCAGAAGCGCTACGTCGACGCCATAGACCGGCACACGGTGGTCTTCGGGATCGGCCCCGCGGGCACCGGAAAGACCTATCTGGCGATGGCCAAGGCGGTTCAGGCGCTTCAGTCCAAGCAGGTCAACCGCATCATCCTGACCAGGCCGGCGGTCGAGGCCGGAGAGCGTCTCGGCTTCCTGCCCGGCACTCTCTACGAGAAGATCGACCCCTATCTGCGCCCGCTCTACGACGCCCTGCACGACATGCTCGACCCGGACTCCATCCCGCGCCTGATGGCGGCCGGGACGATCGAGGTCGCACCGCTGGCGTACATGCGCGGCAGAACGCTGAACGACGCCTTCATCATTCTCGACGAGGCGCAGAACACCAGCCCCGAGCAGATGAAGATGTTCCTGACCCGGCTCGGCTTCGAGTCCAAGATCGTCATCACCGGTGACGTCACCCAGGTCGACCTGCCGGGTGGCGGTGGCAGGAGCGGGCTGCGCCAGGTGCAGGAGATCCTGGACGGCGTGGAGGACGTCCACTTCTCCCGCCTCACCAGCAGCGACGTCGTACGCCACAAGCTCGTCGGCCGTATCGTCGACGCCTACGAGCGCTACGACGACCGCAACGGCGAGCGCAACGGCGACCGCCGCGACGACGGCCCCGGCAAGCGAAGGTAAGCGCGCGCACCATGTCGATCGACATCAACAACGAGTCCGGCGAGGAGATCGACGAGCAGTCGGTCCTCGACATCGCCCGCTTCGCCCTGGCCCGGATGCGCATCCACCCACTGGCCGAGCTGTCGGTGATCGTGGTCGACACCTCGGCGATGGAGCAGCTCCACCTGCAGTGGATGGACCTCCCCGGCCCGACCGACGTCATGTCCTTCCCGATGGACGAGCTGAGGCCGCCGATCAAGGAGGACGAGGAGCCCCCGTCCGGCCTGCTCGGCGACATCGTGCTCTGCCCCGAGGTTGCCGCGAGCCAGGGGCAGGCGGCGCCCACCCAGCACTCCATGGACGAGGAGCTCCAGCTGCTCACCGTCCACGGAGTGCTGCACCTGCTGGGGTACGACCACGAGGAGCTGGCGGAGAAGACCGAGATGTTCGGCCTCCAGAAGGACATCGTGGACGGCTGGCGCGCGGAGCGTGGGCTGGAGGGCCCGTCGCCCGCGCCCACCATCACCTGAGGGGCAGGGCAGATGACGCTTCCGTTCCTCGCGTACGCCCTGCTGCTCGTCGTGGTGGCCTGGCTCGCCGCGTGTGCCGAGGCGGGGCTGACCCGAGCAGTCAGCTTCCACTCCGAGGACTCCGCCAACGGCGGGCGCGGCGCTGCCAAGCTGGCCCAGGTCGCCGCCGACCCCGGCCGGTACCTCAACCTCGCCCTGCTGATCCGGATCGCCAGCGAGATGGCCGCGGGAGTGCTGGTCACCTACGCCTGTCTGCGCGCCTTCGACATGACCTGGCAGGCGTTGGCGGTGGCGATCGCGGTGATGGTGGTGGTCTCCTTCGTCGCGGTCGGTGTCTCGCCGCGGACCATCGGCATCCAGCACCCGGCCGCGACCGCCACCGCTGCGGCGTACGTGCTGGTGCCACTGGCCCGGGTGCTCGGCCCGGTGCCCCGGCTGCTGATCCTGCTCGGCAACGCGCTGACGCCGGGAAAGGGCTTCCGCCAGGGCCCGTTCGCCTCCGAGTCCGAGCTGCGCGCGATGGTCGACATCGCCCAGTCGCAGTCGCTGATCGAGGACGAGGAGCGCCGAATGGTGCACTCCGTCTTCGAGCTCGGCGAGACCCTGGTGCGCGAGGTGATGGTGCCGCGCACGGACCTGGTCACTGTCGAGCGCCACAAGTCCCTGCGGGCGGCGCTCACCCTCGCACTGCGCTCCGGGTTCTCCCGCATCCCGGTGACCGGCGAGAGCGAGGACGATGTCGTCGGCGTCGTCTACCTCAAGGACCTGGTGCGCCGGGTGCACATCAGCAGAGAGGCGGAGAGCGACCCGGTGACGGCCGCGATGCGGCCCGCGGCCTTCGTGCCGGACACCAAGAACGCCGGTGAGCTGCTGCGCGAGATGCAGCGCGAGCGCACCCACGTCGCGGTCGCGATCGACGAGTACGGCGGCACCGCGGGCATCGTCACGATCGAGGACATCCTGGAGGAGATCGTCGGCGAGATCACCGACGAGTACGACCGCGAGCTGCCGCCCGTCGAGGAGTTGGGCGAGGGCCGCTTCCGGGTCACCGCCCGGCTGGGCATCGGCGATCTCGGCGAGCTGTACGGCCTGGACGACTTCGACGACGAGGACGTGGAGACCGTCGGCGGGCTGCTCGCCAAGCATCTGGGCCGGGTGCCCCTGGCGGGTGCCGCCGCCACGGTCGAGCTCGCCGAGGAGCACCGCGGCGCCGACCTCGCGGCGCTGCGGCTGACGGCCGAGAGCCCGGCCGGCCGCCGGAACAAGATCGATCGCGTCCTGGTGGAGCCGGCCGCCCCCGTTCCGGACCGCGAGCCGCGGAGCTGAGCCCGGCGGGCGCAGAGTCGCGTACGCCGCGCGCCGCTCGGAGCGCCGACCCGGCGTGGCGCGGACGCGGCCCGTACGCCCCCGCGCTCCGTACGCCCCCCGCTGCCCCTGTACGGGCGGCAGTGCCTGCTGCGCAGAGCCGTATTGTGACCGGCCGGGCGCGCTGCGGGAGCACCGGGTGCCGAACCGGGCCGGGTTCACCCGAGCAGTCGCACGGCAGTAGCCCCGCCAGGCGCCCGGTGGCCCCATGAGGGGATGAACACCACGCCGCGGTCCGCAGCCCTTCTTGCCGCCGCCGTCGCGCTCGGTCTGCTGGCCGTCGGCTGCGGCAGCGGGGCGGTCGGACCCGTCGCGGGCACGGGACCGGGGCGAGCGGCGGAGAGCGGTAGCCCCGCCGTGGGGGCGGCCGAGCGCCTGGGCGGGGACGACCTCGAACTCGCGCTGCTGGACATCGGCGACCTGCCGTCCGGCTGGGCCCCCGACACCGCGAAGGCGGCGGAGGAACGCGGTATCGGAGTGCCCGAACCGGCTGGGCGGCAGTGCAGTTCGCTCTTCGACAAGCCTGCCGACGAGCGGGCCGAGAACCGCTTCGCGCGCACCGAGGTCGGCCCGTTCGTCGTCGCCAGGGCACACAGCTGGCGCAACGCGGAGGCGGCTCAGAAGGCGCTGGAGGAGTTTCGGGAGGCCGCCGAGGAGTGCGAGAGCTTCGAGGTGGAGGAGGGCCCGTCGCACGACCGGACCCGGGTCGGCTACACCGCCGAGCGGCTGCGGATGCCCGAACTCGGGGACGAGAGCGTCGCGTTGCGCTTCGTGCGGGAGGGGCCCGGGGACGAGGAGGCCACGGTGCTGGCCGACGTGGTGTCGGTACGGCTCGGCTCGGCCGGCGTGCACCTGGCACAGGCCGGCGTGGACGACGAGGACGCCACCGGCATCGGACCGCTGGTGCGCACGGCCGTGGACAAGCTGGGCGAGGTCGTCTCGGACGGCACCCCGGAGCCCACCGGGAGCTTCCCCGACGTCACCCGGCTCAACGGCGACCCGTATCCGGACCCGTATCCTCGTCCGCATGACTGACGCGCAGGACCTGGACCCGGAAGACCGGAAGATCGTCACCCTGGCGCGCAGCGCCAGGGCCCGCAACTCCGTGCCGGAGGGGGCCGCGGTGCGGGACGAGACCGGGCGTACGTACGTGGCGGGCACCGTCGCGCTAGCCTCGCTGCCGCTGAGCGCGCTCCAGACGGCGGTCGCCATGGCCGCTGCCTCCGGCGCGACCTCGCTGGAGGCAGCCGCGGTGGTCTCCGAGGCGGACGGAGTGGCGGCGACCGACCTGGCGGCCGTCGGCGAGCTGGGCGGCTCGGGTACACCGGTGCTGCTGGCCGGTCCGGACGGCGAGCTGCGCGCGCGCCTCGCCGCCGGCTGATCCCCACGGCCCGACCGATCCCCACGCGGCCCGAGCGATTCCGCGCGGCCCGGCCGAATCCGCTGTGACGCCGCCCGGAACTCCCGCGACCCCGGCCCGACCTGCGGTCCGCGCGCCTGCGGCCCGCGGGTCGGCCACCGCGTGGCTCCCGGAAGCGGGCGGGAACGTCGGGCGACGGTCGGAGCGGTCCGGAACATCGGTGAGAATGAGGGCATGAGCGCTCCCTCCTCCACAGCACCGCACCGCGCTGGCTTCGCCTGTTTCGTCGGCCGTCCCAACGCGGGCAAGTCGACCCTGACCAACGCACTGGTGGGGACGAAGGTCGCGATCACCTCCAACCGTCCGCAGACGACCCGGCACACGGTGCGCGGGATCGTCCACCGACCGGAGGCCCAGCTCGTCCTGGTGGACACCCCCGGGCTGCACAAGCCCCGTACGCTCCTCGGCGAGCGGCTCAACGACGTGGTCCGCACCACCTGGGCCGAGGTGGACGTGGTCGGCTTCTGCCTGCCCGCCGACCAGAAGATCGGGCCCGGCGACCGGTTCATCGCGGCCGAGCTGGCCAAGCTGAAGAAGCGCACCCCGAAGATCGCGGTGGTCACCAAGACCGACCTCGTCGACTCCAAGGCGCTGGCCGAGCAGCTCATCGCGGTCGACAAGCTGGGCCGCGACGTCGGTGTGGACTGGGCCGAGATCGTGCCGGTGTCGGCGGTCAACGGCGAGCAGGTCCAGCTGCTCTGCGACCTCCTGGTGCCGCTGGTGCCCGAGTCTCCGCCGCTCTACCCGGACGGCGACCTCACCGACGAGCCCGAGCAGGTCATGGTCGCCGAGCTGATCCGGGAGGCCGCGTTGGAGGGCGTGCGCGACGAGCTGCCGCACTCCATCGCCGTGGTCGTCGAGGAGATGCTGCCCCGGGAGGACCGCCCCCAGGACAAGCCGCTGCTGGACATCCACGCCTACCTCTACATCGAGCGGCCCAGCCAGAAGGGCATCGTGATCGGCCCCAAGGGCAGCCGGCTCAAGGAGGTGGGCTCGCGCTCCCGCAAGCACATCGAGGCGCTGCTCGGCACCCCCGTCTACCTCGACCTCCACGTGAAGGTCGCCAAGGACTGGCAGCGAGACCCCAAGCAGCTGCGCCGACTGGGCTTCTGAGCGGCTCGACGCTTCCCGGACCCCCGGGCGGCTCCACGGCGTCCAGCGGCGCCCCGGGCGCGCTCAGCTGCGCTCGGGTGCGGCGGCGAGCAGCCGGTCGACGTCCTCGGCCGGGATGCGCAGCGCGTCGCCCACCACGGCCAGTACGGCCAACTCCGCGGCCTCGTACGGCCCGTCGGCGAGCGCGATGCACGCACCCTCCAGCAGCAGGCCCTCCCGTCCGCCGCTCTCCAGGTGCGGTGCCAGCGGCGCCAGCACGGCGCGCAGCTCCCGCTCGCTGGTGAGACCGGTCGCGTACGGCGCGGCCTGCCGCTCGGTGATGTGCTCCGGCTCGGCCCGGTCGGCGTCCAGAGCGGCCAGGAGGATCAGCAGCTGCTCCTCGTCGCAACTGGCGAAGCCGGTGTTCCGCAGCCAGCCGACCGCTGCGTCACGCGCTGTGCGCGAGCCCGCGCCGCCGGCGCCCAGCACCGAGAGGGCCACGGCGTGCACCGCGTCCCGCAGCAGCGACCCCAGCTGCGTGGTGGTGGGCTGCTGGAGGGCAGACGGCTCGAAGTGACTCTCGCAGGAGCTGCACACCGCCGTCGGACCGGTCGTGCCCCTGGGCAGCAGCGGCACCCGCAGCACGGTCAACCTCCGGCGTCCGGTGCGGAGTTCGTAGTTGCGATCGCCCCCGCAGGCAGGGCAGAAGAACTCGCCGTCCTCCACGGTCGTCCACGCTGTACGCACTCCCGCCACGCGCACCCTGCTCACGCCCGCACCTCCGTAATGCCCGGCACCATTGCCGACGTGATGTTAACCACAGACGTGAGATCACGTCAGCACCGTGGGCGGACAAATGCGGTGGCCCCGCCCGTCGTTGACGACGGAGCGGGGCCACCGCATCGGCTGTGAGCTGCGACGTTGTCATTCAGCCCGGCTCGGCGCGTTCACCTCACCGGTTCGCGCGGTTGACGGCCGAGACGACCGCCTTGATCGATGCGCGGGTGGTGTTGGCGTCGATGCCGACGCCCCACAGAACCTGGCCGTCTATGGCGCACTCGATGTACGAGGCGGCCTGGGCGCTCGCGCCCTCGCTCAGGGTGTGCTCGACGTAGTCCAGCAGCCGCACGTCGATGCCGTTGCCGGCCAGGGCGTTGAAGAACGCGGAGATCGGGCCGTTGCCGGTGCCCTGGAGCACCGTCTCCCCGCCGTCCACCACGGCCTCCACCGTGAGGGTGTCGTGGCCCTCGCTGGTGGTCTCCGCCTGCGCGGAGCGCAGCGTGATCCGGCCCCAGGGGTTGTCCGGGTTGGGCAGGTACTCGTCGCGGAAGATCTCCCAGATCTGACCGGCGTCCACCTCGCCGCCCTCGGCGTCGGTGCGCGCCTGGATCGTGCGGGAGAACTCCACCTGCATCCGGCGCGGCAGGTCCAGACTGTGCTCGGTCTTGAGTACGTACGCCACACCGCCCTTGCCGGACTGGGAGTTGACCCGGATGACCGCCTCGTAGGAGCGGCCCACGTCCTTCGGGTCGATGGGCAGGTACGGCACCTCCCAGGTGACGTCCGCCACCGGCCTGCCCTGCTTCTCGGCGTCGGCCTGCAGGGCGTCGAAGCCCTTCTTGATGGCGTCCTGGTGGGAGCCGGAGAAGGCGGTGTAGACGAGGTCGCCGGCGTAGGGGTGGCGCGGGTGGACCTCCATCTGGTTGCAGTACTCGGCGGTGCGGCGGACCTCGTCGATCTGCGAGAAGTCGATCTCCGGGTCGACGCCCTGGGAGAACAGGTTCATCCCGAGCGTCAGCAGGTCGACGTTGCCGGTGCGCTCGCCCTGGCCGAAGAGGCAGCCCTCGACCCGGTCCGCGCCCGCCATCACCGCCAGCTCCGCGGCGGCCACAGCGGTGCCGCGGTCGTTGTGCGGGTGGACGGACAGGCACACGTGCTCGCGCCTGCTCAGCCGGCGGGACATCCACTCGAAGCGGTCCGCGTGCGTGGAGGGGGTCGAACGCTCCACGGTGGCGGGCAGGTTCAGGATGATCTCGCGGCCGTCCTCGGGCTGCCAGACGTCCATCACCGACTCGCAGACCTCAAGGGCGAAGTCCAGCTCGGTGTCGGTGAAGATCTCCGGGCTGTACTGGTAGCCGAAGGCGGTGCGGTCGTCCAGCAGCTTCTGCGCGTAGTCGGTGACCAGTCGGGTGCCGTCCACGGCGATCTGCCTCACCTCGTCCCTGCTGCCGCGGAAGACCACCCGGCGGAAGGTCGGGGCCGTCGCGTTGTACAGGTGCACTGTGGCCCGGTGGGCGCCGACGATCGACTCCACCGTCCGCTCGATCAGCTCCTCGCGGGCCTGGGTGAGCACCGAGATGGTGACGTCCTCGGGGATCGCGTCCTCTTCGATGATGGAGCGAACGAAGTCGAAGTCGGTCTGGCCCGAGGAGGGGAAGCCGACCTCGATCTCCTTGTAGCCCATCCGCACCAGCAGATCGAACATCCGGCGCTTGCGCGCGGGCGACATGGGGTCGATCAGGGCCTGGTTGCCGTCCCGCAGGTCGGTCGACAGCCAGCGCGGCGCCTTGGTGATGCGCCGGTCCGGCCAGGTGCGGTCGGGGATCTCGACGGCCTCGTACGGCGTGTAGCGGTGGATCGGCATGCCGGAGGGGCGCTGGCGGGTGGTGCTCGCGGTCAGCGGGGTACGGCGGGATACGGGGCCGTGCACGGGCTCGCTGGTCATCTGCGGTGCTCCTGTCGCGGAGGTTGCGTCACCGGCCGACGGCGGCAGCACCGAACTCCGCGGGGAGGGGGTCGGCCGTGTGTCTACAGGCCCTCGCCGCGGCGGCTAAGGAGAAGCAGCCCGAATCGCATGATGTCCGCAGAGTAGCCCAGCGGCCGGTGGGACGCGGCGTACGTATCAGTATGCGAGACCGTGGAATTTCTGCCGCTCGAGGGACGGGTCGCCCGTCGAGCGGAGGGAAGGAGGGCGGTATGCGTATCTCAGTCAGGCGGACCGGCGGCTTCGGCGGAATCGCACGCCGTGCGGAGCTGGAGACCGCGGAGGGCGAGTTCGCCGCGCTGGTCCGCACCGCGCTCGCCGAGGGCCGGGCGGAGCGCCCGATCGGGGTGCCGGACGGCTTCCACTACGAGATCGAGGCCGAGGGCACCGCCCGCCACTGCGCCGATCCCCGGCTCACCGACGCCCAGCAGACCGTCGTCGCCAGAGTGCTCAAGGAGGGCAGACAGCTTCCCGTGGACCGACGGCCGTAGGGGCTCGCCGAGGGGCCGGGCAGCGACACGGGACAATGGCGGCATGAGCCTGTACCGCGACGACGGCATCGTGCTGCGCACCCAGAAGCTGGGCGAGGCCGACCGCATCATCACGCTGCTCACCCGCGGTCACGGCCGGGTGCGTGCGGTGGCGCGCGGGGTGAGGCGCACGAAGTCGAAGTTCGGCGCACGGCTGGAGCCGTTCTCCCACGTGGACGTGCAGTTCTTCGCGCGGGGCAGCGAACTCGTCGGCCGCGGGCTGCCGTTGTGCACCCAGACCGAGACCATCGCGCCGTACGGCCGCGGCATCGTGAGCGACTACGCGCGGTACACGGCCGGTACGGCGATGCTGGAGACCGCGGAGCGCTTCACCGACCAGGAGGGCGAGCCGAACGTCCAGCAGTACCTGCTGCTGGTCGGCGGACTGCGCACGCTCGCCGCCGGCGAGCACGCCCCCGGGCTGGTGCTGGACGCCTTCCTGCTGCGCTCGTTGGCCGTCGGCGGCTACGCGCCCAGCTTCGACGCCTGCGCCCGCTGTGGGATGCCCGGGCCCAACCGGTTCTTCTCGGTGGCCGCGGGCGGTGTGGTGTGCGCCCAGTGCCGGGTGCCGGGCAGCGTCGTCCCCTCCGCCGAGGCGGTGCGGCTGCTGGGCGCCCTGCTGACGGGTGACTGGCCCGCCGCCGACGCCGCCGAGCCCAGACATGTGCGCGAGGGCAGCGGGCTGGTCTCGGCCTATCTCCACTGGCATCTGGAGCGGGGGCTGCGCTCCCTGCGGTACGTCGAGAAGGGCTGACCGGTTAGTCTCGGCTTCTCCCTCACACCGCACCGCACGGCAGCTGCCGTGCGGTGTCCCGCCTCACTCAATGGAGTTGATGAACCGCATGGCCCGTCGCGGAACCACCGCCTCGAAAGGCGCGACGGACGGTTACGTCGTCCCCGAACCGCACCCCTCGGGTGCCCGTCCGCCCGAGCTGCCCGCCGAGCTGGTGCCGGACCATGTGGCGATCGTGATGGACGGCAACGGCCGTTGGGCCAAGGAACGCGGGCTGCCTCGCACCGAGGGCCACAAGATGGGCGAGGCGGTCGTCCTCGACGTCCTCAAGGGCTGCCTGGAGCTGGGCGTCAAGAACCTCTCGCTCTACGCCTTCTCCACCGAGAACTGGAAGCGCTCGCCGGACGAGGTGCGCTTCCTGATGAACTTCAACCGGGACGTCATCCGCCGCCGCCGCGACGAGATGGACGCGATGGGCGTCCGCATCCGCTGGGTCGGCCGGATGCCCAGGCTCTGGAAGTCCGTGGTCAAGGAGCTCCAGGTGGCGCAGGAGCAGACCAAGCACAACACCGGGACGACGCTGTACTTCTGCGTCAACTACGGCGGTCGCGCGGAGATCGCCGACGCCGCCGCGGCGCTCGCCGCCGATGTGCGCGCGGGGCGCCTCAACCCGGACAAGGTCGACGAGAAGACCTTCGCGCGCTACCTCTACTACCCGGACATGCCGGACGTCGACCTCTTCGTGCGGCCCTCCGGCGAGCGGCGGACCTCCAACTACCTGCTCTGGCAGACCGCTTACGCCGAGA
The DNA here is from genome assembly GCF_018101125.2 of Streptomyces tardus. Taxonomy (GTDB): domain Bacteria; phylum Actinomycetota; class Actinomycetes; order Streptomycetales; family Streptomycetaceae; genus Streptomyces; species Streptomyces tardus. The sequence goes on from NZ_JAELVF020000001.1 coordinate 3,740,635, forward strand.
TGGTCTTCCAGGACGTGCTCTGGCCGGACTTCGACCGACGCGATCTGTGGCGCGCGTGCGTGGAGTACGCCTCGCGCGACCGCCGCTTCGGCGGTGCGGTGCCGAACGAGGTGGCCCAGTCGGTGCAGCCCCGGGGCTGAGCGGCTGAGCCGAGCCCAGGGGCCCGTACGCCCCGTCGAGAAGGCGTACGCCCCGACCGGGCGGCGGTCGGCCCGGAGGTCGGTCCGGCCCGGAAGGCGCCCCCGGCCCGGGAGGCGCCCCCGGCCCGGACGTCGTCCTTGCGCCGGGGCACGGCGAAGGGGCCGGTGCGGACCCGAACTCGCGGTCCGCACCGGCCCCTTCGCCGTTGCGGCCGTCCGGGTCGCTCTCGAACGACCCGGACGGCCGGTGCTCAGCAGCCGATCAGACGACCGGCCAGGTAGCCCTCGATCTGGTCGAGCGAGACGCGCTCCTGCTTCATGGTGTCGCGCTCGCGCACGGTGACCGCGTTGTCGTCCAGGGTGTCGAAGTCGACGGTCACGCAGAACGGCGTGCCGATCTCGTCCTGGCGGCGGTAGCGGCGGCCGATCGCGCCGGCGTCGTCGAAGTCGACGTTCCAGTGCCGGCGCAGGGCCTGGGCCAGACCGCGTGCCTTCGGCGACAGCCGCTCGTTGCGGGAGAGCGGCAGTACGGCGACCTTCACCGGGGAGAGCCGCGGGTCGAGGCGAAGCACGTTGCGCTTCTCCAGCTTGCCCTTGGCGTTCGGCGCCTCGTCCTCGATGTAGGCGTCCAGCAGGAACGCCAGCATCGCGCGCCCCAGACCGGCCGCCGGCTCGATGACGTACGGGGTCCAGCGTTCGCCGGCCTCCTGGTCGAGGTAGGCCAGGTCGTGGCCGGACGCCTTGGAGTGCGAGGTGAGGTCGTAGTCCGTGCGGTTGGCGACGCCCTCCAGCTCGCCCCACTCGCTGCCGCCGAAGCTGAAGCGGTACTCGATGTCGGTGGTGCGCTTGGAGTAGTGGGAGAGCTTCTCCTTGGGGTGCTCGTACCAGCGGATGTTCGCCTCCTGGATACCGAGGTCGCGGTACCAGTTCCAGCGCTGCTCCATCCAGTACTCGTGCCACTGCTCGTCCTCGCCCGGCTTGACGAAGAACTCCATCTCCATCTGCTCGAACTCCCGGGTCCGGAAGATGAAGTTGCCCGGAGTGATCTCGTTCCGGAAGGACTTGCCCATCTGGGCGATGCCGAACGGCGGCTTCTTGCGCGAAGTCTGCTGCACCTGGGCGAAGTTGGTGAAGATGCCCTGGGCGGTCTCGGGACGCAGGTAGGCGACGGCGCCGGAGTCCTGGGTCGGGCCGAGGTGCGTGGACAGCAGGCCGGAGAACTGCTTGGGCTCGGTGAACGTGCCCTTGTTGCCGCAGTGCGGGCAGTTGATCTCGGTCAGGCCGTTCTCCGGGAGACGGCCGTGCTTGGCCTCGTACGCCTCCTCCAGGTGGTCCGCGCGGAACCGCTTGTGGCAGGAAGTGCACTCGGTGAGCGGATCGGTGAACGTGGCGACGTGCCCGGATGCCTGCCAGACCTCTGACGCCAGGATCACCGAGGAGTCGATGCCGACCACGTCCTCGCGGGAGGTGACCATCGAGCGCCACCACTGGCGCTTGATGTTCTCCTTCAGCTCCACCCCCAGCGGACCGTAGTCCCAGGCGGCGCGCTGGCCGCCGTAGATCTCACTGCAGGGGTAGACGAAGCCACGGCGCTTGCTGAGGCTGACGATGGTGTCGATCTTGTCGGCGGCCACGGTGCTCTCTTCAGTACGACGACGGAATACTCCAGATTACCGGCGTGTGAGGGGCGTGGACCAAATCGGTTCCGGGGGCGGTCCGTCGGGAAGGGGGGCCCGACCGGCAAAGTTGACAACCGTTTCCATTTGCGCTGAAAATGACTGTCATGAACGCTCGCCGCCGCCCTCTCATATCCGCCACGGTCGCCGGAGCAACGGCTCTCGGCGTCCTCTCCCTGACCGCTTGCGGGGAGGGAGGCAGCGGTACGACCGAGGATGGCAGGATGAGCGTGGTCGCCTCCTTCTATCCGATGCAGTTCCTCGCCGAGCGCATAGGCGGGGACCATGTCTCCGTCGAGACACTCACCGAGCCCGGCGTCGAGCCGCACGACCTGGAGCTGAACGCCAAGCAGACGGGCCGGTTGAGCGAGGCCGGCATGATCGTCTACCTCAAGGGGCTCCAGCCCGCCGTCGACGAGGCGATAGACCAGTCCGGCGCGGAGCACGTCGTCGAGGCGACCGAGCACACCAAGCTCTCCGAGTCCGGCGACGACCACGACCACGGCGGCGATCACGGCGATCACGACGATCACGGCGATCACGGCGATCACGGCGATCACGACGATCACGACGATCACGACGATCACGACCCCGGCGACGAGGAGCACGACGGGGGCGGCCACGAGGGCCACGACCACGGCCCGCTCGACCCGCACGTCTGGCTCGACCCGGTGAAGTACGCAGAGGTGGCCGAGGGCGTCGGCAAGGCCATGGCCGAGGCCGACCCGGACAACTCCGACGACTACGCCGACAACACCAGTGCGCTCGCGAAGGAACTCCGCACTCTGGACAAGGAGTTCAGCGACGGTCTGAAGAAGACCAGGACCAGCACCTTCGTCACGACCCACTCCGCCTTCGGCTACCTCGCCGACCGCTACGGGCTGGACGAGGAGTCCGTCGCGGGCCTGGACCCCGAGTCGGAGCCGAGCCCGGCCCGGATGAAGGAGCTGCACGGCATCGTGCGCGAGGAGAAGGTCAACACCGTCTTCTTCGAGCAGATCGCCAGCGACCGGACGGTCAAATCGCTCGCCGGCGACCTGAAGCTGAAGACGGACGTCCTCGACCCCGTCGAGGGGATCACCAAGGAGTCCAGGGGAAAGAACTACCTGGAGGTCATGCGCGCCAACCTCGCCGCGCTGCAGAAGGCGCTCGGCGCCGAATGAGCCGGCTCCCGAAGAGCCGCGAGACCCCGACAAGGAGGCAGCGATGAGTGCGACCGGCAACCCAGTGATGGCGCTGCGCGGTGTGTGCGCCGCGCTCGGCGCCCGCCCCGTGCTGCGCGGGATCGACCTCGAGGTGGTCGGCGGCGAGGTCGTCGCGCTCCTGGGGGCAAACGGCTCCGGGAAGTCCACCACGGTGCGCGCCGCAGTCGGGCAGGTGCCGCTGACCGGGGGCGAGTTGGAGCTCTTCGGCAAGCCGCTGCGCCGCTTCCGGCAGTGGCGCAGGGTCGGCTACGTACCGCAGCGGTCGACCGCCACCGCCGGGGTGCCCGCGACGGTGCGGGAGGTCGTCTCGGCGGGGCGTCTCGCACGGCGCGGACTGCGTCCGCTCGGGCGGGCCGACCGGACCGCGGTGGCCCGTGCGCTGGACCTCGTGGGCCTCGCGGACCGCGCCGGCGACTCCGTCGACGAGCTCTCCGGCGGCCAGCACCAGCGGGTGCTGATCGCCCGTGCGCTCGCCGGTGAACCCGAACTCCTGATCATGGACGAGCCGTTGGCCGGCGTCGACCTTGCCAGCCAGCAAATCCTCGCCGACGCGCTGAGCGAGGAGGTCTCCAGGGGCAGCTCGGTACTGCTGGTCCTGCACGAACTCGGCCCGCTCGCCCCGGTGATCGACCGCACGGTCGTCCTGCGCTCGGGACGCGTGGAGCGCGTGGAGCATCCCGAGCAGCTGCACGACCTGGCCTGCCATCCGCTGGACGCGGCGGGCCGGCTGCCGGGCGCCGCGGAGGCCCCCAAGATCGAGACGGGTCTGCTGACATGATCGAACTTCTCGACTACCCGTTCATGCAGCGTGCGCTGCTGGCCGCGCTGCTGGTGGGCATTGCTGCTCCGGCGGTCGGCATCTACCTGGTGCAGCGCCGGCAGGCCATCATGGGCGACGGAATCGGCCATGTGGCGCTGACCGGTGTGGCGCTCGGCTTCCTGCTGAGCAGCAACCCGGTGTGGACGGCCGTACTGGTCTCCTCGCTCGGCGCCGTCGCCATGGAGCTGGTCCGCTGGTACGGCAAGGCGCGCGGTGACATCGCGCTGGCGATGCTCTTCTACGGCGGCATGGCCGGCGGCGTGATGATCATCAACATGGCGCCGGGCGGTTCCACCGGAAAGCTGAACACCTTCCTCTTCGGCTCCATCACCACCGTCTCGGTGGAGGACCTCGGGGCGATCGTGGTCCTGTCGATGTTCGTCCTCGCGGTCTGCCTCGGGCTGCGGCGGCAGCTGTTCGCGGTCTGCCAGGACGAGGAGTTCGCCCGTGTCACCGGCCTTCCGGTGCGGCTGCTGAACCTGCTGCTCGCGGTCACCGCGGCGGTCACCGTGACGGTGTCGATGCGGGTAGTGGGACTGCTGCTGATCAGTGCGTTGATGGTGATCCCGGTCGCCGCCGCCCAGCAGGTCACCCGCGGGTTCGCGGCGACACTCGCGGCTTCGATCGGCGTCGGTGTGGCGGTCGCGCTCTCCGGGACGGTGGTCTCGTACCACGCCGACGTACCGCCGGGCGCGAGCATCGTGCTGCTGGCCATCGCGGTGTTCGCGCTGGTGACGCTGGCAGCCGTACCGTTGACCCGGCGCCGCGCCAGGATCGCGGCCCGGCAGGAGAGCGCCGAGCCGGCCGACGGAGTCGTGCTGGAGAAGACGGCGAGCGGGAGTACACCCAGCGCGCCGTGAGACGGGGGCCGTCGAGCGCCGCGCACCTGGCACAATGGCGCGTCCAGGCGAGCTTCAGCGCAGCGTTACGTGTCCGAAGGAGGCAATGGTGGCGACCGCAGGTCCCCCCGTCCGAGGCCGTGCGACCAAGCAGCGTGCCGCGGTGTCCGCGGCGCTGAGCGAGGTCGAGGAGTTCCGCAGCGCGCAGGAACTGCACGACATGCTCAAGCACCGCGGCGATTCGGTCGGTCTGACAACGGTCTACCGCACCCTGCAGTCGCTCGCGGACGCCGGCGAGGTCGATGTGCTGCGCACCGACGAGGGCGAGTCGGTCTACCGGCGCTGCAGCACCGACGACCACCACCACCATCTGGTCTGCCGCCGCTGCGGCCGAGCCGTCGAGGTCGAAGGGCCGGCCGTGGAGAAGTGGGCGGACTCCATCGCCTCCGAGCACGGTTTCGTCGAGGTCGCGCACACGGTGGAGATCTTCGGCACCTGCGGCGACTGCGCGAAGACCGAGGTCACGAAGCGCCGTCGCTGAGCCGTGCGCCGGGCCGTTCCCTGAGCCGTGCGCCGGGCCTCGCGCTGCGGCGCTGCCCGGGCGGGCGGGGTCGATCGGCGGTTGGGGGACAATGGGAGGTCGGCCCGTTTCGCGGGCCGCGACCGTCCACGCCGCCTCTTCCGCACCCCAGGACTCACGCCCCATGTCGCAGCAGCTCAGTATCGGCCCGCACACCGTTTCGCCGCCGGTCGTCCTCGCGCCGATGGCCGGGATCACCAACGCGCCGTTCCGTACGCTGTGCCGCGAGTTCAGCGGCGGCAGAGGGCTGTTCGTCAGCGAGATGATCACCACCAGGGCTTTGGTGGAGCGGAACGAGAAGACGATGCAGCTCGTCCACTTCGACGCCGGCGAGAGCCCCCGCTCCATTCAGCTCTACGGCGTCGACCCGGCCACCGTCGGCAAGGCCGCGCGGATGATCGCCGAGGAGGACCTGGCCGACCACATCGACCTCAACTTCGGTTGCCCGGTGCCGAAGGTCACCCGCAAGGGCGGCGGGTCGGCGCTTCCGTACAAGCGCAACCTGCTGCGCGACATCCTGCGGGAGGCCGTGGCGGGAGCGGGCGGGCTGCCGGTGACGATGAAGATGCGCAAAGGCATCGACGACGACCATCTGACCTACCTGGACGCCGGCCGCATCGCGGTGGCGGAGGGCGTCGACGCGATCGCCCTGCACGGCCGCACGGCGGCGCAGCACTACGGCGGCACCGCGGACTGGGACGCCATCGCGCGGCTCAAGGAGTCCGTGCCGGAGATCCCGGTCCTGGGCAACGGCGACATCTGGTCCGCCGCCGACGGAGTGCGGATGATGCGCGAGACCGGCTGCGACGGTGTCGTGGTGGGTCGGGGCTGCCTGGGGCGGCCGTGGCTCTTCGGCGACCTGGTGGCCGCATTCGACGGCCGGGGCGAGGCCGGTTACGCCCGGCCGACGCTGCGGGAGGTCGCCGACGTCATGGTCAGGCACGCACGGCTGCTGGGGGAGTGGCTGGGAGACGAGGCGCGCGGAGTGATCGACTTCCGCAAGCACGTCGCCTGGTACACCAAGGGGTTCTCGGTCGGATCGCAGATGCGCCGCAGGCTCGCGGTGTCGGGATCGCTGGACGAACTGCGCTCGCTGCTGGAGGAGTTGGACCTCGACCAGCAGTGGCCGAGCGGCGCCGACGGACCGCGGGGACGCACCTCGGGGCGCAACAGGGTGGTCCTGCCCGATGGTTGGCTGAAAGACCCCTACGAGCGCACGGCCGTCGCCGCCGACGCGGAGCTGGACACCTCCGGCGGCTGAGGCGGACGGACACGGAGAGTGATTTCCGCCGCAGCGTGAATGCTGCACTGCGTGCCAGGTGTGAGTCCCGGCTGTACCCGCTCTGTGTTCATCGGCGTCCGTCGGCGTCCGTCGGCGTCGGCCGTGGTGAGCCGGACCGGGTCCGGATGATGGGACTCAATGCCCGTCAAGAGGTGATTCTCGCCACGATTGATCAGGTATGCGCTCAGGTGAGCGCTCCTCTGGGAGTTATGGCTCTCCAACGAGCGGCACGGAGTGCCAGGCGGTTTGTCTGCGGGAAATGAAGATCGAAGTGGCTCTGCGTCGTCGAAGCCCGCGCCTCAGTGACGTCCCGCAGCGGTGAATTCAAGAATTGAAAACACCCTTCGCGTCGACTTGAACGAGCCTTTGCTTTCGATCTCCTGGCGGACGGGTGGTTCAGACCAGCTGACGTGCGGTTACCCGTGCTCGGCAGCCTTCGATCTGGGTACGCTCCCCGCCGTCAGGGCAGCCGTCCACGAGGAGACGAGTCCCGTGTCGGAAAACAAAGATCCACACGTAACCGCGAACGCACCGAAGTTCGTGTACGCCTTCACGGAGGGCAACAAGGAGCTGAAGGGCCTCCTCGGCGGGAAGGGAGCCAACCTCGCCGAGATGACCAATCTCGGCCTCCCTGTGCCCCCCGGTTTCACCATCACCACCGAGGCCTGCAAGGTCTACCTCGACTCCGGTGCGGAGCCCGTCGCTCTGCGCGAGGAGGTCGGTGCCCATCTCGACGCCCTGGAGCGGCGGATGGGCAAGCAACTCGGCCAGGCCGACGACCCGTTGCTGGTCTCGGTACGGTCCGGGGCGAAGTTCTCGATGCCGGGCATGATGGACACCGTTCTCAACATCGGTCTCTCCGACGAGTCCGTGGTGGGACTGGCCGGGCAGGCCGGCGACGAGCGGTTCGCCTGGGACTCCTACCGGCGACTGATCCAGATGTTCGGCAAGACCGTGCTCGGCGTCGACGGCGAGCTCTTCGAGGAGTCCCTGGAGGAGTCCAAGAGGGCCAAGGGCGTCGTCACGGACGTGGAGCTGGACGCCGCCGATCTGCGGTCCCTGGTCGAGGAGTTCAAGGGCATCGTCTCCAGGGAGACCGGCCGCGGATTTCCCCAGGACGCGCGCGAGCAGATGGACCTGGCGATCCGCGCGGTCTTCGACTCGTGGAACGGCGACCGCGCCAAGCTCTACCGGCGCCAGGAGCGCATCCCGCACGACCTCGGCACGGCCGTGAACGTCTGCTCGATGGTCTTCGGCAACCTCGGTCCGGACTCCGGCACCGGCGTCGCCTTCACCCGCGACCCGGCCAGCGGCCAGCAGGGCGTGTACGGCGACTACCTGCAGAACGCGCAGGGCGAGGACGTCGTCGCGGGCATCCGCAACACGGTCGCGCTCGCCGAGCTGGAGACGCTCGACAAGAAGTCCTACGACGAGCTGATGCAGATCATGGAGACGCTCGAAACGCACTACAAGGACCTGTGCGACATCGAGTTCACCATCGAGCGCGGCAAGCTGTGGATGCTCCAGACCCGAGTGGGCAAGCGGACCGCCGCGGCAGCGTTCCGGATCGCGACCCAGCTGGTGGACCAGGGGCTGATCGACGAGGCCGAGGCGCTCCAGCGCGTCAACGGCGCGCAGCTCGCCCAGCTGATGTTCCCGCGCTTCGACCTCGACGCCGAGGCCGAGCAGATCGGGCGCGGCATCGCCGCCTCGCCGGGCGCCGCTGTCGGCAAGGCGGTCTTCGACTCCTACACCGCGATCAAGTGGTCGCGTTCGGGCGAGAAGGTCATCCTGATCCGCCGGGAGACCAACCCCGACGATCTGGACGGGATGATCGCAGCCGAGGGCATCCTGACCTCGCGGGGCGGTAAGACCTCGCACGCCGCCGTGGTCGCCCGGGGCATGGGCAAGACCTGCGTCTGCGGCGCTGAGGACCTCGAAGTCGACACCAAGCGCAGGCAGTTGACCGCGCACGGCGCCGACGGCCGGGGCAGCCTCGTCATCGACGAGGGCGACGTCGTCTCCATCGACGGTTCCACCGGCAAGGTCTACCGCGGAGAGGTGCCGGTAGTGCCCTCGCCGGTGGTGGAGTTCTTCGAGGGCCGGGTGCACGCCGGCGCGGAGGACGCCGACGAGCTGGTCCAGGCCGTCCACCGGATCATGGCCTACTCGGACCGGGTCCGCCGGCTGCGGGTGCGGGCCAACGCCGACAACGCCGAGGACGCCTCCCGCGCACGCCGGTTCGGCGCGCAGGGCATCGGACTGTGCCGCACCGAGCACATGTTCCTCGGTGAACGGCGCGAGCTGGTCGAGCGGCTGATCCTCGCCGACGCCGAGCGGGAGCGGGAGGAGGCGCTGGCGGCACTGCTGCCGTTGCAGAAGGGCGACTTCAAGGAGCTCTTCGAGGCGATGGACGGACTCCCGGTCACTGTGCGGCTGTTGGACCCGCCGCTGCACGAGTTCCTGCCGGACATCACCGAGCTGTCCGTACGCGTGGCGCTGGCCGAGTCCCGCAAGGACCACAACGAGAACGATCTGCGGCTGCTCCAGGCCGTGCACCGGCTGCACGAGCAGAACCCGATGCTGGGTCTGCGGGGCGTACGGCTGGGTCTGGTCATCCCGGGCCTGTTCACCATGCAGGTGCGGGCGATCGCCGAGGCCGCGGCCGAGCGCAGGGCGGCCAAGGGCGACCCGCGTGCGGAGATCATGATTCCGCTGGTCGGGACCGTGCAGGAGCTGGAGATCGTTCGGGACGAGGCGGAGAAGGTCATCGCGGAGGTCGAGGAGGCCACCGGCGTCGACCTGAAACTGACCCTCGGCACCATGATCGAGCTGCCCAGGGCCGCGCTGACGGCGGGCCAGATCGCCGAGTCGGCGGACTTCTTCTCCTTCGGCACCAACGATCTGACGCAGACCGTCTGGGGCTTCAGCCGGGACGACGTGGAGGCGAGCTTCTTCACCGCCTACCTGGAGAAGGGGATTTTCGGGGTCTCCCCGTTCGAGACCATCGACAGGGACGGCGTCGGCAAGCTGGTCAAGGACGCGGTGGCGGACGGGCGGGCCACCCGGCCCGATCTGAAGCTCGGGGTCTGCGGCGAGCACGGGGGCGACCCCGAGTCGGTGCACTTCTTCCACGAGGTCGGTCTCGACTACGTCTCGTGCTCGCCCTTCCGCATCCCGGTCGCACGGCTGGAGGCCGGGCGGGCGGCGGCGCGCGGGTCGGCCTGACGGCCGCGGTCCGCGTCGTGGGGTGAAACCTCCGGGGCCGTTGCCGACACCCCGACCCTCGACGTCGGCGGTGGCCCCGGGTTGCAGAGGGCGGGTCGGTGGGCGCATGTGCGGTGCGCCCGCCGGCCCGTCTTCGGTGGTACGGGCCGGCGGGCCGGGGACGGGCGGGTGCGGCGTACGGCGTGGGCGGGAGCGCCCGTCGGTCAGCTGCGGAAGGGGCCGGTGACCTCGTACGTCAGCCCGCCCGACGAACTGCCGCTGGTGCCGCGCTGGCTGGAGAGGTAGAGCCTGGTGCCGTCCGGAGAGAACGCGGGACCGCAGATCTCCGAGCCGGACTGGTCCTCGATGCGCAGGAAGGGGGCGACCACGTCGTCCGGGGTGAGCAGGCAGATCTCCATGTTGCCGCCGTCCTCGGCGACGAAGAGGTCGCCCGAGGAGGATCCGGTGATGTTGTCGACGCCGGTGAGCGGTGCGTCGCCCTCCTCGACGAGGTCGGCGTCGTAGGTCAACTCGAAGGTGCTGTCTGCCGTGTTGAGGCGCCAGACGCGGTTGTCGCCCTTGGTGGTGAACCAGACGGTGTCGTTCGCGTAGTGGCAGCCCTCGCCGCCGTCGAAGTGCTTGGCGGCGCCGACCTGGTGGCGGGTCCGCACCACCGGTGCGTCCGGCTGGGGCACATCGGACCAGCCGAAGGTGCCGCTGGTGCCCGAACCGGCGGTGAGCACCTGGAGGGTGCCGGCGGACAGGTCGCCCCAACTGTCCGGCACGAAGCGGTAGAAGCAGCCGTCGCCCTCGTCCTCGGTGAGGTAGACGACCTCGCGCTGCGGGTCCGCTGCGGCGGCCTCGTGCTTGAAGCGGCCCATCGCGTCGCGGCGCACGGCTTCCCGCTCGCCCCGCGGGTCGGTCTCGTACACGAAGCCGCGGTCGACCTCCTCGCAGGAGAGCCAGGTGTCCCACGGGGTGGCGCCGCCGGCGCAGTTCTGGCGGGTGTCGGTGAGGACGGGGTACGCGTCGGTGACGGTGCCGTCCGCGTCGAAACGCAGTGCGCCGGCGCCGCCGCCGGGGTTGACCTCGCAGTTGGAGACGTAGATCCAGCCCTCGCCGTCCGCGAAGCAGGCACCGCCGTCGGGAGCCCGGTGCCAGGTGTACGACGTGCCGGGCACCACCTGGCCGGTGGACGCGAGCAGTCGGGAGGTGAAGCCCTCGGGGAGCCGGATGCCGTTGCTGTCGGCGGCGCCGAGCGGTCCGTACGGGCCGACCCCGGGCCGGGCGGGGGCCGCGTGGGCGGCTCCGCGCATCAGGGTCCCGCCGAAGGCCATGGCCGTGCCGCTGATCACCGCGCCGCGCAGAAAGGTACGACGTTCCACCTGAGGCCTCACCCGGGTCGTAGTGCTCCGGTGCCCAGCGGCGGCCGGAGGTCGTCCCTCGGAGGCTAGGACTTCCGGGTGGAGGGCGCTCCAACAACGAGTGAACCGGCCATGCCGTTGCTGGCATGGCCGGTTCACATCAGTGACTACCGGGGCCGGTGCGGCCCTGGTGGCGTCCTCAGAGGTTGACGCCGTTGCCGCGCAGGTACGCGATCGGGTCGATGTCCGAGCCGTAGCCCTGACCGCTGCGGACCTCGAAGTGCAGGTGCGGGCCCGTGCTGTTGCCGGTGGAACCGACGAGACCGATCTGCTGGCCACCGCTGACCTGCTGGCCGGAGCTGACCGACAGCGAGGAGAGGTGGGCGTACTGGCTGTAGCGACCGTCGTCGTGCTTGATGACGACCTCGTTGCCGTAGGAGCCGGACCAGCCGGCGGAGACCACGGTGCCGGTGGTGACGCTCTTGACCGGGGTGCCGGTCGAGGCGGAGAAGTCGGCGCCGGTGTGGTAACCGCTGGACCACATGCCACCGGAGGCCCGGTAGGGGGTGGAGAGGGCGGCGTCGACCGGGGAGGAGAAGCCCGAACCGGTCTGGGTGGTGGTCTGCTCGGCGGGCTTCTCGGCCTTGTCCTGCTTCGGCGCCTCCTGCTTCGGGGCGTCGGCCTTCGGGGCGTCGGCCTTCGGCTTGGCGGGGGCGTCCTGCGAGGTGCCGTCCACGGAAAGCTTCTGACCCGGGAAGATCAGGTCGGGGTTCTCGCCGACGGTCTCCTTGTTGCCCTCGTACAGGGACTCCCAGCCGCCGTCGACCTGCTTGGCGACCGCGATGTTGTGCAGGGTGTCACCGTCGATGACGGTGTACGAGGCAGCTCCGCTGTCCTTCTTCGGGGCGGGCTTCTCGGCCTTGGGAGTCTCGCCCTGGGGCTTCGGCTCCGGCTTGGCCTCGGCGGGAGCCTCCTTCTCGGGGGTCTCCTGCTTCTTCTCGCCGCCGGGGTTGATGTCCGGAGCACCGCTGCCGGAGGAGAGGCCGGCGCGGGCGCCGCAGACCGGCCAGGCACCCGGGCCCTGCATTTCGAGCAGCTTCTCGGCGGCGGCTATCTGCTGGTCCTTGGTGGCCAGGTCGGCACGCTCGGCGTACTGGGTGCCACCGGCGGCGGCCCAGCTGGACTGCTGGAACTGGAGGCCACCGAAGAAACCGTTTCCGGTGTTGATGGACCAGTTGCCGCCGCTCTCGCACTCGGCGACCTTGTCCCAGACGGAGACCGGGGCGGCACTCGCGGTGCTCGCTCCGACCATGGGCAGCGCGATCCCCGCACCACCGGCGGTGATGGCGAGGGAGACGCGGGTGACGTTGCGGGTAATACGGTTGATGCGCTGGCGGCGATGACGGCCACGAGACATAGAAGTTTCCTCTCCCACGCCTACGAGGTGAGCTGTCGGATTCGGGCTGGAGATGCCCGGCCACCGACCGGTACCAGTACGTACCGGGTGTGGCTTCACCCCAAGCCGGACGCAGCGAACTGCGGCGCGGCACTTACCTGGTTCCCCCGCTCCTGCCACTTCGTTTGGGCGCTTTCCCTCGAGCCGGGCGGCAGGACTCGGCGTTCCCGGCTGAGAGACCTCCACATGTGATGCGGTGGCGGGGGAACGGTAAACACAACGATTTCCCGCAGACAAGCAGCGAAGACCCCGATAACGGACGAGCGGAACGTCCATGACTCATTTCGGCGACTGTCCGCACTGGATCTCTGCCGCTGCGTGAGAACGGTGATCTTGTGTCGTACACGAACCGGCCTGATGAGCAGCCGAGTTGACGGCGTGTGGGGAAAAGTGCGCCGGAGTGCAATTGTACTTCCGCCGGGTTCTGTGAGTCCGGTCACGAGCTGAATGACGAAGCCCTCGTATCCCACTAATTCGGGCACGGGGTGGGTGAGTCGCTGTCAGCCCGCGCATGGCGACGACGGTTGTGATTGGCGTCGCTATGTCCGTTCTGGGTGATTGGTGACGCGAGGTGAACTGTCCGTCTTGTGGTTATTGGTGGCTTCTTCTGGTGAGTGGAGTCCGCGTTCGGCGTGACGGGGGTCGAGCGGAGGCGTTCAAGTCGGCCCTATCGGTCCTATCGGCCCTATCGGTCCTATCGGTCGTTCGTGGCGTCGCGCCGCTCGGGTGGTGGCGAGGGCTTCGGCGGCGACGGGCTGACCCCGGCCGGGCCCGGGGTGACCGCTTGCTCGTTTCGAACGTGCGCGTGGGCCGGGGCGGCTCCGGACGCGCCTGGGGGTGCGAGGTCGGGTGCGCCTGCGTCGTCGGAACCGGGTGCAGGTGCGGGTGTGGAATCGGAGCCGGGTGCGCCGGCGCGGCGGTGCGGGCGACAACCGGCTCTCGCGCGGGCGCACTTCTCGGCTCTGCCGGGTGGTGACGTGCCGGCTCTGCAGCGGGCGTACGTGCCGGCTGCCGCATGGGCGTACCGGCCGGGGTGCGCTCCCGGAGCGCGCGGGTGGGGCCGAGGGCGAGCCCGGGGACGACGACGGCGAGCGGCACCCGCAGACGCACCGGGTACCGCTCGCCGTTCGCCACCGCTTCTGTCTCCGTCCTGTCCGCCGGGGTGCGAGGTGGCTGTTTCCCTGCGGCCTCCGCCTCGAACCCGGGCGGAACGGTCGGCTCAGCGCGGCTGGGCGGCTGCTGTGAGCCGGTCCTCCCCGAGCCGGACCGGCAGCACGACCACGCTGTTGCCGACGAAACTGCCGCGCCGCGGCTCGACCTTCTCCGCCTCGGCCACGTCCAGGTCCGGGAAGCGCGTGAACAGCCGCTCCAGAGCGATCGTCGCCTCCATCCGGGCCAGCGGAGCGCCCAGGCAGTAGTGCGGGCCGTGGCCGAGGGAGAGGTTGCGGCTGTCCTCGCGGGTGACGTCGAAGGTGTCGGCCCGCTCGCCGTGCGCCCGCTCGTCGCGGCCGGCCGCCGCGTAACCCGCCAGCACCGGGGTGCCGCGCGGGATCACGGTGCCGCCGATCTCCAGGTCGCGGGTGGGGTAGCGGAAGGGGAAGTACGCCACCGGGGCGTCGTAGCGCAGCGTCTCCTCGACCACGTCCAGCCACGTCGCCTCGCCGCGCAGCACCAGCTCCAGCTGGTCGCGGTGGGCGCACAGTGCGCGGACGGCGTTGGTGACCAGGTTCAGCGTCGTCTCGTGCCCGGCGATGATCAACAGCAGCAGCGTGCCGATCAGTTCGCCCTCGCTGAGCCGGTCGCCGTCCTCTTCGCGGGCGGTGATCAGCGCGTTGGTGAGGTCGTCCTTCGGGTCGGCGAGCCGGGCCGCCGCGTGCTGGGCGAGCATCCCCACCATCTCCTTGTTGGAAGCGAGGACCTCCTCCGGAGTGATGCTGGTGCTCACTACGTGAGTGGTGAGCGAGTGCAGCTTGTCGGCGTTGCCGGGGTCGACGCCGAGCAGTTCGCAGATGACGCTCATCGGCAGCGGGAAGGCGAAGTTGCGGCGCAGGTCCGCGACTCCGTCGTTCGCGTCGGCCGCAGCGGCGAGGTTGTCCAGCAGCGAGCCCGTCAGCTCCTCGACCCGCGGACGCAGCGCCTCCACCCGGCGCTGGGTGAACGCCCGGCTGACCAGCGAGCGCAGCCGCCGGTGGTCGGCGCCGTCGGCGGTCGTCATCCCCGCCACCGTGGTGAAGGTGTGCAGCGGCCAGCCCTCGGGGATCCGGCCCTCCTGGAGCGCGGTGAAGTGCTCGGCGTTCTTGGCCACGTCCTCGTGGGTCAGGAACTCCTTGAGCTCCTCGTGCCCGAGCACCGCCATGCCCTCGACCTCGCCCGGCAGGATCACCTCGGCGACCGGGCCCTTGGCCAGCAACCTGGCGTTGGCCGCGTGCGGGCAGCCGCCCTGGGGGTCCATACGGTGTGGGGTGTTCATCGCGGCTCTCCTCGGTGGTGGGCGTGGGCGGGGCCCTGGGGACCGCCGCCCCACACGGGCTGGGCTGATTCCTGCGATCCGGCTCCGCCTCCGGAGGTGCCCGGGGCGGGCCGGTGGGTGGTGTCCGGCACCGAGAACCTGACCGGGAGCGCGGCGAGCCCCTTGGACCACGGGCTCTTGACCCACGCCAGATCGCTCTCGGCGACCGCCAGTTCCATGTCGGGCAGCCGGTGCCTGATGGTGTCGACGGCGGTCCTGGTGATCAGCCGCGCGGGATCCTGCGCGGGGCAGGTGTGCGGCCCCGCGCTGAACGCCAGGTGGGAGCGGTTGCCGATGACGGGGGTGCCGTGCGGCAGTACCTCCGGGTCGGCGTTGGCCGCTGCGAGGCCGAGAATGAGCATGTCGCCGGCGCGGATCTGCTGGCCGCCGAACTCCAGGTCGCGGGTGGCGTACCGGGCGGGAAAGTTCTGCGTCGGCGGGAAGCGCCACAGCACCAGGTCCAGCGCGTCGTCCACGGTCAGGTGGCCGCCGGCCAGCGAGGAGCGGAACTGCGGGTCGGTCAGCAGGATGCGCAGGGTGGTGGCGATCCAGTTGGTGGTGGTCTGGTTGCCCGCCACGAACATGACCGTCATGTTGTGCAGCACTTCTTCGTCGGTCAGCCGCGCGGGGTGGTTGAGCAGCGCGGAGGTGACGTCGGGGCCGGGCCGGCGCCGCTTCTCCTCGATCAGGGTGAGCAGGATCTTGGCCATCCGCTGGCTGGCGTTGGCCGAGTCCGCGTTGGCCACGACCAGTCCCGCGATGGCCTGCACCAGCTGGAGCGCGGTGCGCTCGTCCAGGCCGAGCAGCTGGGTGATGACCTGCATGGGCAGTTTGCGCGCGTAGTGGGGTACGAGGTCGGCCTCCCGGCGCTCGACGAATCCGTCGATCAGCCGGTCGCAGGTGGCCTGTACGGTGCGGCGCAGCTCGTGCCCGTTGATCCGGGTGAGCGCGTCGGAGACCGCGCTGCGCATCCTGCGGTGCTGCTGGCCGTCGAGGAAGAGCAGCGCGGGGCGCCAGCCCACCATCGGCATGATGGGGGAGTCGGGCGGGATGCGCCCCTCGCGCAGCAGCGTCCAGCGGCGGGGGTCGTGGCTGAAGTCCTGTTCGTCCCTGGTGAGTCGGAGCAGTTCGCGGTGGCCGAGCACCAGCCACGCCTCCACCCCGGGCGCCATCGTCACCGGGGCCACCGGCCCGTGGGTGCGGCGCAGCTCCTCGTACAGCTCGGGCATGTCGTCGCCGCCCAGGTGCGGACCGTAGAGCGGGGTCGCGGGGCAGCGGGCGTGCCGGCCGCCCTGGGGGGCGGTCCACTGAGGGGGCGGGCTCGTCATGGCGACTCCGTGGCGGACTCGATGAGGTGGCGCACGAGAGCGATCAGGGCCTGCACCGAGGAAGTGTGGTCCCGTGCGTCGCAGTTGACCACCGGCGTGTGGGGGAGCAGGTCGAGGGCGTCGTGGAGATCCTCGTACGCGTGCAGGGGGCTGTTGGGGAAGTGGTTGACGGCGACCGCGAACGGCAGGTCCAGATCCTCCAGATGACCCAGCGCGTCGAAGGAGGCCTCCAGGTCTCGGGTGTCGATGAGCGCGAGCGCGCCGAGGGCGCCCTTGGCCAGGTCTCGCCAAGCGGGCAGGAACCGCTGCTGGCCGGGGGTGCCGAAGAGGTAGAGGACAAGCTCGTCGCCGAGCGTCATCCGCCCGAAGTCGAGTGCCACCGTGGTGGTCTTCTTGTGCGGGGCCGCGGTGTCCACCCGGGCGCCCGCCTTGGTCATGGTCGCCTCGGTGGAGAGCGGCCTGATCTCGGAGACCGTGCCGATCAGCGTGGTCTTGCCGACTCCCAGCGGCCCGACGACGAGGATCTTCGCCGCACCGGTGACGGTGGGGCGGACGTACTGCTCGGCGGTCGGAGCGGCGGTGTGCGCCGGGCCGGGGTACGCGGCGTGCCGGCCCTCCGGGTGCTCGGCGGACCGCTCGGCGAGCGGGTCGGACGGTGCTGTGCGGGACATTGCGGCGGCCTCCGGTGCCGGTGCGGCGGGACGGTTCCGGGGCGCGGGTTCGGTCCGTGAGCCGGGGGCGCCGGAGCGGCCGTCGCCCGGGGTGTCACAGGCGGCTTTCGAGCCCATCGAGAACCTTTCTCAGCAGCACTACATCGTTGCGGGCGGTGGGAGCGGCGGGCGGTCGCACCAGCGCGAGCCCCCACTCCACCAGGTCGGCGAGCAACACCTGTACGACGGAAGGGGGTTGGCCCAGGTGGGCCGACACCTCGGCGACGGAGAGCATGCCCTGGCAGTGCCGCAGGATCCTGCGGTACTCGGGTTGCAGCGTCGGCGGGGGCGGCACCTCGGAAGCCGTCACCAACGACTCCCAGGGCAGCACCTCACCCTTCGTCCCCGCCCGGCCGCCGGTGATGACGTACGGGCGGACGGCGGAGCTCGTCTGCTCATCCCAGCCGCTCATGACGACTGCGGTAGCGCATCCCGGGGCTCACTGCTCAGATGGCTGCCTATCTTCGCCACCAGCAACTGCATCTGCTGCGCCACCAGCGCCACATCGGCCTCCAGGTCGGTGGCCACGCCCAGGTGCGCGCCGACCCCGGCGGAGGTGAAGAGGACGAATCCGTACTCGGACTCCAGCATCAACTGCCGTACGCCCGCGCCCTCTCCGAAGAGCAGCCCCACCGTGGAGCGTCCGGTCATCGTCATGGCCGCGCAGGCCGCGGAGAGCGACTCGGCCTCCGCGACGCTCAGATCGGCGACCGAGCCGGTCAGCCCCTGCGCCGAGGCGTGCCCCAGCCGGAGTCCGTCCTCGGACACGACCACCGCGTGTCTCACGCCGGGTATCTCGGTCAGCGGGCGCAGCATCCAGCCCAGATCGGGAAGCCGGGTAATGATTCCGCTCACGGTTGGTCTCCGTAGGGGTGCGGGGAGTGGTCAGGGAGGGGAGGGTGCGGGTTCGGTGGGACCCTCGGTGCCGTACTTCGCCGGGAGAGCGGTGCGTAGGGATCGGGGGGCGACTGCTGCGGCGGCTCGCTCTCCGGGCGGTGCGGGATCTGCGGGGGCTGGGCCGGCCGGTTCCGCCCGGCGGTGCGGCTCTCGGGCACCGCGAGCTCGCCGCCGCGGGGCTCCGCCAGCTCGGCGCGACCGCGCCGGGTGCCGGAGAGCACGCTGGCCACCGAGGCACGGGCGGCCTCCGGGGTCCAGTCGTCCTGCGGCGGTGGCGGCTGCGGCGGACCGAAGGCGTCGAACGCGCTGCTCGGCCTGGGCATGCGGCCGGGCACCGGGCGCGGCTCCGAACCGGGCTCCCGGCGTCGGCTGCGGCGGACAGACGCTGCACGCGGTGCCCCCGGCGGCTCGTCGCTCGGCGGTCGTCACGAGGAGCCGGCGCGCGAGCGGGCCGGCACCCACCCGCACCCGCGCGAGGAGGCTCCGCGCCCGCCGGCCGACCCGTCCCCGTACGCCGAGGCGCCGGTCAGCTCCACGTTCAGGCCCAGCTCGCGCGACCAGCGTCCGACACAGGCCAGGCCCAGCCGCGGCACCGCGCCGTGGTGTTCGTACCGCACCGGCTGCTCACCGAGCCGCTGTCCCGGGAGCCCCGCCGGGAGGAGAACCCGCAGACCCACCACGGCGGCTCGGTGAGCAGCCGGTGCGGTACGAACACCACGGCGCGGGTGCCGCCGTACGGCGCGGAACCGGTGCGCGGGCCGGCGGGGTCCGGCTGACGGTGTGCGACCGGCTCGGCGTACGGGGACGGGTCGGCCGGCGGGCGCGGAGCCTCCTCGCGCGGGTGCGGGTGGGTGCCGGCCCGCTCGCGCGCCGGCTCCTCGTGACGACCGCCGAGCGACGAGCCGCCGGGGGCCGAGCCGCCGTGGTGGGTCTGCGGGTTCTCCTCCCGGCGGGGCTCCCGGGACAGCGGCTCGGTGAGCAGCCGGTGCGGTACGAACACCACGGCGCGGGTGCCGCCGTACGCCGAGGCGCCGGTCAGCTCCACGTTCAGGCCCAGCTCGCGCGACCAGCGTCCGACACAGGCCAGGCCCAGCCGCGGCACCGCGCCCAGCGTTGCCAGGTCCACGTCGTCGCGCAGCTGGCCGACGGCCTGCTGGAGTGTGTCCGGCGGCATGCCGAGGCCCGCGTCGTCGATCTCGATGACCGCGCCGGCGCCGACCTCGCGCACCGTCACCACGACCTGGGTGCTGGAGGGGGAGAACACCGTGGCGTTCTCCAGGAGTTCGGCGATCGCGTGCATCATGCCCTCGACCGCCGGGGGCACCGCGTGCAGCGTCTGTCCGCCGTGCACCTCCACCCGGCCGAACTCGACGATCCGCGACTGGGCGCCGCGTACGCAGTCGTAGAGCGAGACCGGTCGCGACTCGCGCCTTGCGGGCCAGATACCGCACATGACCAGGAGCGTCTGCGCCTTGCGGGTCATCTGCGCCGCGGCATGGTCGGCGCGCATGACCTCGGTCATCAGCCTCGGATCGCTGATGATCTTCTCGACGTTGTCCAGCACCTGGAGTTGGACCGTGGCCATGGCGTGCATGTTGCGGGCCACCGACTCGAAGGCTGCCTGTACGGAGTCGCGCAGCGCGCGTTCACGGCGCACCGCCTCGTCCGAGCCGAGCGCGTCGGTGACGGTCGCCAGCGCCTGGCTGAAGTCCTCGCCGACGACTGCCGGCGGCGTCAACTGCCCGGGTACGCCGTCCAGTCGGCGGCCTCCGCGCACCCGCCGGGAAATCTCCGGCATCCGTACGGAGGCGAGATGCCGCACCTCGCTCGCGCGCGCCGCCGCGAGTGCCGCGGCGCGCTCCTCGCGCTGCGCGGTCCCGCGGGCGGTTTCGCGCAGTCGCAGCGCCCAGCCGAGGAGCAGCGCCGCGACCGCGGAGCACCCTCCCGCCAGACCTCCCGCGAGCCCGCCGCCGGCGGCGAAGACCGCCGCCGCCGCGCAGCCGACGGCGAGGACACCGGTAAGGAGCCACCACCTTCCCCGGTTTGCCAACAGCCGACTCAGCACTGGGACGTGGCTCCCTTCCAGGGTGGACGCGACCGCCCCCGACACGGACGCGGGCGTTCCGATCCTAAAAGCAACATACGAACTTAGGGCTACAGTTCGACAACTATCGGTGGCGCGCGCATCGGAGTACACCCCGCTCGTGACATTCGTCAGCGGGGCGAAGTCGCCCCGCGGTCACCGGAGTTGGCCCTGACCAGCATGAACACCGCCGCTGTGGGCGGTTTTCGGGCGGCGGACGGGGCGTCCGGCTGTCACCGCGCGTACCCGTGGCCGCCGGGCCTAATCTGGAGGAGCAGGAAGCGGCAGCCGGGGTCGACCACGGATCCGGGGTGCCCGCCGTCTCGCTCAGGGAGAGTGCGCCGTGTCGCCGGAGGCCCGCACCCGGGAGTACCGGGAACGCCCGTCCCGCTACGGAGGCGGAGCGGTGCTGTGGAGCAGCGCGGGCGGCGGCAGCCCCGGTCTGGTGCTGCCGGACGGCTGCATGGACCTCATCTGGCACGAGGCCGCCGGGGCTCTGTACGTCGCCGGGCCCGACGCGCGAGCCCGGCCCACCGGTGCGGCCGTGCCGGGCACGGGCTGGGCGGGGGTGCGCTTCGCGCCCGGCGCCGCGCCCGCACTTTTCCGGGTGCCCGCCCACCGGCTCCGGGACCTTCTGGTGCCGTTGGACGCGCTGCTTCCCGCCGAGCGGGTCCGTCGGCTCTCCGGGCAGATCGCCGGCGCGTCCTCGCCCGCCGCGGCACTGGAGCGGGTGGCGCTCCGCCTCGGCGAGGACGCGTCTGCCGCCGACCCGCTCTGCCCCGCGTTGGTCGAAGGGCTGAACCGGCGGCGCTCGGTCGCCGACCTGGCCCGCCGCTCCGGGCTCGGCGAACGCCAGCTGCACCGCCGGTCGTTGGACGCCTTCGGCTACGGGCTGGGCACCCTCGGCCGGATCCTGCGGTTCCAGCGCGCGCTCTCGCTCGCCTCCGCCGGATCGCCCCTGGCCGAGGTGGCGTACGAGGCCGGATACGCGGACCAACCGCACTTCGCCCGGGACGTCCGAGCCCTGACAGGCCTCCCGCCCACCGCGCTGTTCGCTGCCCGATCCGCGGACCGTACCGGGCCCCCGACCCGCCGAGCGCCCTGACCCGAACCGCACCGCTGTGCGCAGCGGGTGCGCCGCAGTGCCGTACGCAGCGGGGCCCGAGGGTCGGCCGACTGCGCAGGGCGCGCAGGCCGGTGCGACGCGGAAGCCGGGCGCGACCGCCGCAGATCGGCAGCGACGCGCAGCAGGGCTGCGCCCCCCCCCGAACCGGGCGCGGTCCGGAGCGCCGGGTGCGGCCCCGGGCCGGCTGCGGGCGGGGCGCCGGCGCCCCGCGGCGGGCTCACCCCAGTGGGGCGAAGAGCGAGACCGTGTTGCCGTCCGGGTCGCGGACGAGGGCGTATCGCTGGCCCCAGAACGCGTCCCACGGTTCCTTCTCGCCCGGGTGGCCGGCGGCCGTCAGCTCCGCGTAGGTGCGGTCCACGCCTTCCGGGCCGTCGCAGAGGAAGGCCAGACCCACCCGGCCCTCGCCCGCAGGCTCGCCGTCCGGTGTGATCGAGGCGATCAACTCCTCGCTGTCCCAGGCCACTCGGATCCCGCCCGGGCCCACCGCCTCGACGTGGTCCTGGCCCTCGACCCCCTCGGGGGCCTCCAGCCCGAGTCGCCGGTAGAAGGCGAGCGCCGCCGCCATATCTCCGGTGACCATGCCGATCATGTCCAGCCGCGGAGCCGTACCCGAAGGTCGCCCCTCGCCGCCGCCCGACCCCGCGACGTTCGCAGCCGGCCCGCTCGTGTCTGTCGCGCAGGCCTCGGCCGTCGCGCCTGACGTGTCCGTTGTGCCTGTCGTGCCGGCCGTCCCGTCGGCCGTGTCGGTCGTGCTGCTGTCCGTGCGGTTCGTGTCCATGAACCGCACGCTACGAGCGCGGGGCCGCGGCCGTCTTGAACGATTCGGACATCCGGGGGCCCGCGCGGCACGCCCCCGCCTCGGCACGATTCGGCCGCCACGGCCCTAGGGTCGGGGCGGACCACCCCCTGCCCCAGCGAGGACCAGATGGACCGTGACATCGAGCTCAGGGTCGACCGAGAGGCCCACGCCGTACGAGTCGACACCCGCACCACACTGCTCGACCTGCTGCGGGACCGGCTCGGCAACATGTCCCCCAAGAAGGGCTGCGACCACGGCCAGTGCGGCGCCTGCACGGTGCTGGTCGACGGCCGCCGCACCCTCAGCTGCCTGCTGCTCGCCGCCCAGGCGTCCGACTGCGAGGTCACCACGGCGGCCGGGCTCGCGCCGGGCGGTGAACCGCACCCGGTCCAGCAGGCGTTCCTGGACCACGACGGCTACCAGTGCGGCTACTGCACGCCCGGCCAGATCTGCTCGGGCGTCGGCGTACTCGACGAGGCGGCGCGGGACGAGCCCAGTCATGTCACCGAGGACCTCACCGCCCGGGTCGCACTGGACCGCGAGGAGCTCAAGGAGCGGATGAGCGGCAACCTCTGCCGCTGCGGCGCCCACCCCGGCATCATCGACGCACTCGAAGAGGCGGCCCGGCAGTGAAGGAATTCAGCTACACGCGCCCCGACAGCGCGGAGGCGGCCGTCGCGGCCGTCGCGCAGGACCCGGACGCCGTCTATCTCGCCGGCGGGACCAACCTCGTCGACCACCTCAAGCTCGGTATCACCACGCCGGGTTCGCTCGTCGACGTCTCCCGGCTGGCCCTGGGCGACGTGGAGCCGACGCCGGACGGCGGGCTGCGCATCGGCGCCACCGCCCGCAACAGCGACCTCGCCGCCCACCCCTACGTACGGCGCCACTTTTCGCTGCTCGCACGCGCGCTCCTCGCCGGGGCGAGCGGGCAGATCCGCAACGTCGCCACCACCGCGGGCAACCTGCTCCAGCGCACCCGCTGCGGCTACTTCCAGGACCCGGACGCCCGCTGCAACAAGCGCCGGCCGGGCGCCGGTTGCGCGGCGCAGGAGGGCTGGACCCGCTACCACGCGGTGCTCGGCACCTCCGAGCACTGCCTCGCGGCCCACCCCTCCGACATGGCCGTCGCCCTCGCCGCGCTGGACGCGGTGGTCGTCGTCCAGGGCCGGGAGGGCGAGCGGCGGGTACCCCTGACGCACTTCCACCGGTTGCCGGACGACCGCCCCGACCTCGAAACGGTCCTGGAACACGGCGAGTTGGTGACTGCGGTAGAGGTTCCCCCGCTGCCGTACGCCGACCGTTCCGCCTACCGCAAGGTGCGCGACCGCGCCTCCTACGCCTTCGCTCTGGTCTCCGTCGCCGCTGCGCTGGACGTGCGCGACGGCCGCGTCGCCGGGGTGCGGCTCGCCCTCGGCGGCGTCGGAACGGTGCCCTGGCGCGCGAGCGTCGCCGAGGAGGCGCTGGTCGGCGGACCGGCCACCGAAGAGGCGTACCGCGAGGCGCTGTTGGCGGAGCTCGCGCAGGCGAGCCCGCGGGAGGACAACGCGTTCAAGATCCCGATGGCCCGCTCCACCGCCGTCTCCGTGCTCCGCCAACTCACCCAGGCCCCGCCCCCGGCGGGTCGGAGGGACCAGCCGTGACCGAGCTTTCGCAGCCCGCCGACCGGCGGGCCTCCATCGGGACCGCCGAGCCGCGCCACGACGGCCCGGCCAAGGTGACCGGCAGCGCTCCGTACGCCTTCGAACACCCCGCGGCCGACCCGGCGTACGGACATCTGGTCACCTCCGCCGTCGCCCGCGGCCGGATCACCGCCCTGCACACCGACGCCGCGCGGGCGCTGCCCGGAGTGCTGGCCGTGCTCAGTCATCTCGCCGCGCCCGCGCTCGCCGACACCTCGGACGCGGAGTTCGCGGTCCTCCAGTCGGACGAGGTCGCCTTCCGCGGTCAGATCGTGGCCCTGGTCGTGGCGGAGGACGCCGAGACCGCCCGCGAGGCCGCCCGCCTGGTCGGAGTCGAGTACGAGGAGTCCACCGCGCGCACCGTGCTCGACCCGGAGTCGGACGCTCTCTACTGCCCGGAGTCGGTCAACGGCGGGCACCGCAGCGACACCCGTGACGCGGCGGTGGAGGGGCTGCTGTCCGCGGCCGACCACCTGCTCGACGCCACGTACCGCACGCCCATGCAGCACCAGGCCGCGATGGAGCCGCACACCACCACCGCGCTGTGGCAGGAGAACCGCGGCCACCCCTCGCTGACGCTGTACGACTCCACCCAGAACCCGCACGGAGTGCGCAGGACGCTCGCCACCGTCCTGGGACTGCCCGCCGACGCGATCCGCTGCGTCGCGCACTACGTCGGCGGCGGCTTCGGCTCCAAGGGGCTGCCGCACGCGAACGTCGTCGCCGCCGCCCTCGCGGCCAGGGCGGTGCCCGGCCGGACGGTACGGCTGCCGCTGACCCGGCAGCAGACCTTCACCCTCGGCGGCCACCGCACCCCCACCGTGCAGCGCGTCCGCCTCGGCGCCGACGAGGGCGGCCGGATTCGCGCAATCAGCCACGAGGCGTGGGAACACACCTCCCGCATCAAGGAGTTCGCCGAACAGACCGCGGCGATCAGCCGCATGATGTACACCGCCGAGCACCGCACAACGGCCCACCGGCTGCTGCCGCTGGACGTCCCCGTACCGACCTGGATGCGGGCCCCCGGCGAGGCGCCGGGTTCGTACGCGTTGGAGGTCGCGGTCGACGAACTCGCCGAACTGGTCGGCGTCGACCCGATCGAGCTGCGGGTGCGCAACGAGCCCCCGCACGATCCGGAGACGGGCAAGCCCTGGTCCTCCCGCAGGCTGGTCGACTGCCTGCGGGAGGGGGCCGAGTGGTTCGGCTGGGATCCGCACCACGCCCCCCGGCTGCGTCGCGAGGGCCGCTGGCGCGTCGGCCACGGAGTCGCCGCAGCGACCTACCCCGGGCTCTACATCCCGGGCACCAAGGCGGAGATCGAACGACTCGGAGACGGCCGGTACGCGGTCCGCACCGGCGCCGTCGACCTCGGTACGGGCGCCTGGACGGTCCTGGCCCAGATCGCCGCGGACGCACTGGACTGCCCGCTGGACCGGATCGCGCTGGAGCTCGGCGACACCCGGCTGCCCCGCGCCTCGGTCGCCGGCGGATCGACCGGTACGGCCTGCTGGGGCTCGGCGATCGTCGGCGCGGCCAGGGCGTTCCGCGCCGAGCACGGCAGCGACCCGCGCACGGGCGCCCGTACGCTGGCCGGACCGGAGGAGCACCCCGAGCGCGAGCAGTACGCGATCCACTCCTTCGGAGCGCACTTCGTCGAGGTGCGGATCGACGCCGACACCGGCGAGGTCCGCGTACCGCGTATGCGCAGCGTCTTCTCCGCCGGCCGGATCATCAACCCGGTCACGGCCCGCTCGCAGTTCGTCGGCGCGATGATCATGGGAGTGTCGGCGGCGCTGCACGAGGAGAACGCGGTCGGCCACGGTGGAGCCCTGGCCACCCACGACCTCGCCGGCTACCACGTCGCCTCGCACGCCGACGTCGGTGACCTCCGAGCCCGCTGGCTGGAGGAGACGGACCCCGCCTACACACCCATCGGGGCGCGCGGCATCGGCGAGATCGGCATCGTGGGCGCAGCCGCCGCGGTGGCCAACGCCACCTACGACGCCACCGGCCTGCGCATCCGCCAACTCCCGCTCACCCCGGACCACTTCCTGCCCTGAGCGGTGCTGCCGGTTCCTGCCCTGAGCGGGTGCTGTCGCCCCGCGGCTCAGAGACGCGGACAGTGCACACTCCGGTTCGGCGGCGGGGCCCACACCGAGCCACTGGAGTCGCCGCCGCCACCGCTGCTGTCGGGCCGTCCGGATCGTCTCCGGCGGCCCGACAGCAGCGGTGGCGCGTGTGGTTCTGCGCTGCGTCGGTCTGCGTCTGAGTGAGTCTGCCTGCGTAGGCGCCCGCGTCTGCGCTGCGTGTGGGCTATGCGTCGCCCGCTGCCGGGTCCGGCAGCGGGCGCAACTCCACCAGCGGTAGGCGCCGTTCGGCGCGCTCCCGGTGGTCGGCGAGGAACGGCCACTGCTCCAACGCCTGCGCGAACAGCTCCTCGTACTCCTCTTCCGAGGCCGGCACCGCCTCCGCGGGGAAGCGCTCGTCGCCGATCTCCACCGTCACTCCGGGGTGCGCGACCACGTTGTGGTACCAGTCGGGGTGGCGCGGGGAGCCCATCGCGGAGGCGACGACGAAGAGCCGTCCGCCGCCCAGGTCCATGAAGCCCAGCGGGAGGTGCGCACCGTGTCGGTACGCGCTCCCGCGTGGGTGAGCAGCAGCAACGCGTCGGCGTTGAACGGCAGATCGTCACCGAGCGGCCCAGAACCCTGCTGGGCCCGGAAGCGGTCGACGACCTGGCTGTTGAATGACATCGCTTCGTGCCGGTTCATACGGCGAGCCTAAACACCACCCGTGACATTTGCAGCAGCCCGGACGCGGGGTGGAACCCGAAGTGTGCACTCAGTCCCGCAGCGCTCGGCTCACACCCTGCTCGCGCGGACCGAGGAAGCGCGGATCGGGGGTGAGGGCCGCTTCGAACCCGGCCTTCACCGCCGCCGCCAACTCGCGTGCCCGGTCCACGTATCGGCCGCCGCCCGGGGGCTCGGCAGCCCGTACGCCGTGTGCGTCCACCCCGGCCGCTCTGCACAGTGCGACCGCGCGAGGGACGTGGAAACCCTGGCTGACCACCAGCGCGCGGTCCACCCCGAAGATCCGCTTGGCACGGGTGCAGGAGTCCCAGGTGTCGAACCCCGCGTGGTCGGCGACGATCCGGTCCGCCGGCACCCCGCGTCCGAGCAGGTAGCGGCGCATCGCGCCGGGCTCGTCGTACTCCTCGCGGCTGTTGTCGCCGGTCACCAGCAGCGCGCGCACCCTGCCTGCGGTGTACAACTGTGCGGCGGTGTCCAGTCGTTGGGCCAGGTGCGGGGACGGCTCCTCGTCCCACAGGCCGGCGCCGAAGACCACGGCAACCGGTGCGACCGGCGCCTCGCCCGGCTCGCTGTGCTTCCCCTCCGTGCTCAGCCGCACCCAGGTCGCGGGCAGCAGCGCCAGCACCGCGAACACCATCGTCAGTTGTACGGCGCGCCGTTTCACGGCCGTGCTCCAGGGGCTGCGCGCTCGCTTCACACCGGCACAGACGCCGACGGCCGTCCGTCGGTTGCCGGTTCGCCCGTTTCCGCACCGGCGTCGCGGGCTAGCGTGCGGGTATGAGCGACATCCTGACCGTACTGACCACCGCCGACAGCGCGGACGGTGCCGCCGCCCTCGCCCGGTCCGCCGTCGACGCCCGGCTCGCCGCCTGCGCGCAGGTGAACGGGCCCGTGACCTCGGTGTACCGGTGGGAGGGCGCCATCGAGGCCGAGCCGGAATGGCAGGTGCTGCTGAAGACGACAGCCGCGCGCTACCCGGAACTGGAGGCGCACCTCAGGCGCGAACACCCCTACGACGTGCCGGAAATCATCGCCTCGCCGGTCACCCACGGCAGCGAGGACTATCTGCGCTGGGTGCGGGAGGAGACCGCGTGACCGCCCTGCCCCATCCGCACACCGCACCCGAGGACGGGCCGAGACTCCCCTTCTTCCTCTACGGCACCCTGCGCCCGGGCCAGCGCCACTACGAGTGGGCGCTGCGCGGACGCACCGCCTCCGAGGAGCCCGCGAGCCTGGCCGGCCTGATGCTGTACGAGGGTCCCGGCTATCCGTACGCGGTCGCCGGGGTCGACCCCGCCCGTACGGTGCGGGGCGAACTGGTGCTGCCCCAGCGCGCCCACTACGCCGAAGTCCTCGCCGTGCTCGACCGGTTGGAGGACTACTCACCGGGAGGCGCGGACAACGTCTACACACGGATCGCCACCGAGGTCACCCTCGACACGGGCGGCGCCGCACGCGCCTGGGTCTACCTCGCCGCCGATCCGCTTGCCGGCCGGCTGCGGACGACCGGCACCCCGATCCCGAGCGGCGACTGGGTGCGCGATTCCGCCGACCCCGCCGTTCGGTCCCGCTGATCCCGGCCTCCGCGCGGGCGGGCCTCGGCGCACGGCTGCCGCCGAGCCGACTCCCCGAGCGCACGGCACCGAATTCGCACGGCACCGAATTCGCACGGCACCGGATTCGCGCGACACCGGCACCGGAAGGGCCCTGGAGGCGGAGGGCCTGGACCCGGAGGGCCCTGGGGCGGGCTGCGGGCCGGGCCCTGCCGGTAGCGGGCCTGGTGCCGGGCCCTGAACGCGGGGCTCCGGGAGCGGACTTCGGGGCTGGGCTCCGCATCCGGGGCTGGGGTTTGCGGCTGGGCTGGGTTTGCGGCTGGGCTGGGCTGGGCTTGCGGACCGGGCCGGATCCGGGTCTGGGCTGCGGGCGCACGGCTGCCGGCGGAGCCGCCCCCGGGGCGCTGCTTCCTCAGGCGTGCCTCGGCCGCGACGGCAGGCTCGGCGGCCGTCCGGGTCGTCGCCGATCCGGACGGCCGCCGAGGTCGAGCCGGGCTGCCGGGAGGGTCAGCCGACCGGCCTGACCTGGGCCAGCAGGTTCGGTGTGCCCGTTCCCGGCGAACCGACGGCGTCCTCGGCCGCGTACGACTTCAGCGCCTCGGCCACGGCCGCCGGCGCGTTGTCGCCGGTCTCGCCCAGCTCCACTGCGACCAGCCCGGCCACGATCGCCGCCGAACTCGACGTGCCCGAAAGGGTGTTGAGCGCGGTGTCGGAGGTGTTCCAGGCCGCGGTGATGTCCACTCCCGGGGCGAAGAGGTCGACGACCGAGCCGTAGTTGGCGAAGCCGGCCCGGTTGTCGTCGGCTCCCGTGGAGCTGACGGTCAGCGCCTCCTCGACCCGGGCGGGCGAGAAGTTGCCCGCGTCGGCCGCCGATCCGCCGGCGGCGACCGAGTACGTCACGCCGGACGCGATGGAGTTGCGCACCGCCTCGTCAAGCGCCTGGTTCGCCGAACCGCCCAAACTCATCACGGCGACCGCCGGCTTCTGCGCGTTGGCGCTGACCCAGTCGATGCCCTCGATGACGTCCGACACGGTGCCCGCACCGTTGCCGTCCAGCACTCGTACGGCCTTGACCTCGGCTTTCTTCGCCACGCCGTACTTCTCGCCGGCGATGATGCCGGCGACGTGGGTGCCGTGGCCGTTGTCGTCCGGGGCCTGGTCGCCGTCGCCGACCGCGTCGTAGCCGTAGCTCGCCCGGCCGCCGAACTCCTGGTGGGTGATGCGCACTCCGGTGTCCAGCACGTATGCGGTCACGCCCTCGCCCGCGGAGTCCGGGTACTCGTAGGCGCCGTCGGAGGGGCCGTTTCCGTCGTCCAGCCGGTCCAGGTGCCAGGGCGCGTCGTCCTGCACGGCGTGCGCCTCGACCTCGGTGTCCGGTACGACGGTGCGCACGGCCGGGTCGGCGGCCAGCTTCGCGGCCTGGGCCGAAGTCGCCCGCACCGCGTACCCGTTGAGGGCGGTGCGGTAGGTGGTCTCGATCCGTGCGCCGTGACCGCGCACGGTGCGCGCCGAGTCGGTGGCGGTGCTGAGTTCGCCGTCGTGGAGCACCACGATGTAGCCGCTGCTCGCCGGCTGCGGTGCCTCTTGCGCGGGTGCCGTGGTGAAGCCCAGGCTCAGTGCTCCCAGCGCCGTGACGACCGCGGTCGTCAGCGTGCGTCTGTGTGCCCGTTTCCCTGCTGCCATGTGAGGGGTCCTCTCGCGTCGATCAAGGTGCGCGAACAAGCCTCCATGAGCATGACACCAGCGGTGCCGATTCCCCAGCTCGTGTGAGCGGTGAACGCACTCCGCCCGTACGGTGCCCGGGAGTTGGGCACCGCGGCGCCGTACGGGCGGGCGCTCCGGCGCGCATGAACGGCCGCCGCGCCGGGCCGCCGACGGCGGTTGCGCGTCACCGCTCGCGCGCGGCCCGCCACTCGTCGGCCAGCACGGACCAGGTCTGGAGGTCCTGGCGCACACCGCGGTGAACGGCCGCGCTGCGCCGGGTCCCCTCGCAGGTCATGCCCAGCCGTCGCGCGACGGCGATGCTGGGGGCGTTCTCGCTGGGCACGATCCACTCCACGCGCTGGATGCCGCGCTCCTCGACCGCCCAGTCGATGATGACGCGGCAGGCGCGGGTGACCAGCCCCCGGCCCACCGCCGAGGGCTCCAGCCAGCAGCCCGCCTCCGCGAGGCCGTGCTCGGCGTCGAGCATCGGGAAGAGCACCCCGCCCACCACCTCCTCGCCGCGCCAGATGCCGAAGATGCGCCCGGTGTCGGCCGCCGCCTTCTCCGCGAAACGCTGCAACAGGGCACGCGAGGCGGCCAGATCGGGGACGGAGTCGGCCATTCGCACATGCCGGCCGATGAGTTCGCGGCCCCGGTCGATGTGCGCCAGGAACTGCGCGGCGTGCCAGGGCTCCAGCGGGCGCAGTTCCTCGCCCTGGTCGCCGACGGTGATCGCGTACATCGGGCTCCTCGGGTACGGGCCGCCGACTGCTCCGGCGGCCTGACGCGCCCGGACCGGGCCGACTGGGCGGCGGGCGCGGGCGTGGTGGCGGCACGCTCTCACCGCGGGAAGCAGGCTACCGCGCCGGTCCCGGCGCCCACCGAGCGCTCCGGCCCCGGGCCGGTGCGGCGGACCGCCCCGCCGGCCCTCCGCCGAGGTGCCGTCCGCCGGACCCCGGCCGGTTCGTTAGGGTGGTTCGGATTCCGGACGCCCGTACGCCGACCGGTCGTCCCGTTCCCCGGCGGCCCGGACCCGGGTGCGCCGAACCCGGCAGCTGAACTGGTGAGACGGTGAGACTTCGTACCCGGCTGCGAGCCCACAGCGCGCTGTGGGCCGCGCCCCTCGCGGTGGCGCTGACGCTCCTCGTCCACCACACGGTGAGCGCGGAACCGGCCGCCGCCTCGTACGGGTACGCGCCCACGCTGGTGGCGGGGCCGCTCTCCCCGATGTACGCGTTCGCCTACGCGCTGACGGCCGCCCTCGGCGCCTGGGAGGGCAACCGGCTCAGCCGGGTGCCGGTCTGGCGGCTGACGCCCAACCGCTCCCGGCCGCGCATCGCCCTGGACGGACTGTGGCCGGCGGTGCTGCTCGGCTGGCTCATGCTGACGCTGCCGGTGCTGATCGCGCTGGTGCAGCAGGGCGTCGCGCCCACCGCGGCGAGTCTGCGCCCGCTGGCGGTCGGGCTGCTGGTCTGCGCCGCGTACGCCGTCATCGGCTTCGCGGTCGGCCTGCGGCTGCCCGACGTGATCGCGGCGCCGGTACTGGCCGTGGTCGTCTTCCTGTTGGTCGCCACAGCGGTCGCGCTCCAGGTCAACTGGTGGCGGCACCTGGTCGGGCGCTACCCCTACATCCCGGAGTTCGGCGAGGTCGCCGGCTGGTCCTCGATGGCCGCCCACGCGCTGCCCACCTGCGCGTTCGCCCTCGCGATCGCGCTGCTGTGGCTCCCGGTGCGCCGTCTGCCGCCGCGCCTCGGCCCGGCGCTCCGGGTGGGCCTGGTGGCCGCCGTCGCCGCGGCCGGGCTGGGCGGCGCGTACGCGCTCGTCAAGGACTGGGGCGCGGACCCGCCCGTCGCGCACGTCGACATCCCGGTGCGCTGTGCCGGACAGGACCCCCGCGTCTGCATGCCCGAGGTGACCGCCGACGCGCTGCCGGACGTACGGGCCCAAGTCGTCGGCACACTCGGGAAGTTGGACAGGGCCGGCGTCGACCACGGTGCGACCGCCGTCCACGACAGCCTCGGACGCGGCGACGGAACGAAGGTGTCCGGCTCCCGCTGGGAGCTTCCGCTCACCGACGCAGAGCGCCGCGGCGACCTCGGCTACCAGGTCGTCCGCGCCGCCGTGCGCTTCCCCTGCGCCGAACCCGACCCGATGAGCCGGCGTCTGGCACTGGGCTGGGCCGCGGACAGGGCCGACCAGTCGGAGTCCTTCGCCCGGGTCCTGGCCGAGGACCCGCATCTCGACTCCGCCCGGCGCGAGGAGGTCGCGGGTTCGCTCGGCACCGTGCTGGGCCAGTCCGCCGAGGACCAGAAGCGCTGGTACCGCACCACTCTCACCCAGGCCTGCACGGTGGGCGGAGGCGACCGATGACCCTCGTGCTGAGCGCCTGCGGCCACGCCCACGGTGGCGTACCAGTGCTGCGGGACTTCCACTACGAGCTGCCGGACGGCCTCACGCTGCTGCTCGGCCCCGAAGGGGCGGGCAAGAGCACACTGTTGGGGATTGCCGCCTCGGAGCTCACCCCCGACTCCGGCACCGTCGCCCTCGACGGCGAGCCCG
This sequence comes from Streptomyces tardus, assembly GCF_018101125.2. Classification (GTDB taxonomy): domain Bacteria; phylum Actinomycetota; class Actinomycetes; order Streptomycetales; family Streptomycetaceae; genus Streptomyces; species Streptomyces tardus. Next base: position 3,772,964 of record NZ_JAELVF020000001.1, read on the forward strand.
CCGGCAGCCACTCCTACCGGCGCGCGGTCGGCTGGATGCCGGACGGCGTGATGCCGATGACCGGGCTGACCGCACGCGAGTTCGTCGCCTATGTCGGCTGGCTCAAGGGCATGCGCCGCGGCAAGGCGTGGCAGGCCGCGGGCCGGGCGCTCGAACGCGTACGGCTCACCGAGTACGCGGGCAGCAGGACCAGCCGTCTCGCACCGGACGGCCTCGCCCTCCTCGGGTCGGCCACCGGCCTGGTCCACGGTGCCCGCGTGCTCCTGCTGGACGAGCCGACCGCCGGACTCCACCTCCACCACCGGGAGGTCTTCCAGGACGTGCTCCGCGAACTGGTCGACGAGGGCGATCTGCGGGTGCTCCTCGCCACCGCCGACCCGGCCACGCTGCCGGCCCTGGCGACCGACGGTGCAGCGGACACCGTCGACACGGTCACGGTGCTGGACACCGACCAGGACGAGAGCGCGCCGCTGTACAGCGGCACCGCCGAGGACTTCCTCTCCCGGGCCCCGGAGGGGACCGCACGCGGCCGGGCGCCCGCCGCCGCCCTGGCCGCCGTACTGGGCTCCGGGCGGGGCTCCGGACGGGACTCCGAACGGGGCTCCGAACGGGGCTCCGAACGGGGTGACGCCGGACCGGATGGCGTACAGGGCTCCGGGGCGGATGGCGCGGAGGGAACCGCCCGATGAGCGAAACGAGTTGGGCGGCGGACGCCACCGGGGTCATGGAGCTGCCCTCGGGGAGGCTGGTGCGCGGCCGAGGGCTGCGCGCCCCGCTGCCGCCCGGCCCTCTCCCGGAGTTCGGGCTCTACCTCCAGGGGCGACGCCCACCGGAGTTCGACTGGCCGGGGGAGTGGGTCCGGTGGCCCGACTTCCGGCTGCCCACGGACAGGCCGGAGTTCGCCGTCGCGCTCGCCGATCTGTTGGAGCGGTCCGCGCACCAGCGGGTGGAGATCGCCTGTGGCGGCGGCTTCGGCCGCACCGGCACCGCGCTGGCCTGCCTCGCCGTCCTCGACGGGGTGCCGGGCGACCGTGCGGTGGCGTACGTACGGCGTGAGTACCGCCCGCGCGCCGTCGAGACGCCGTGGCAGCGCCGCTTCGTCACCCGCTTCGGCTGACGCCCGCCACCACCGTCGTCCCGTCGGCTTCCCGGCTCTTCGCTTCCCGTCCGGTTGGCTTGCTGTTCGCTTCCCGGCGGTTGGCTCTCGCCGGTTTCGGCGCGTTCAACGCGCGGTCGGCGCCACGGAGTCGAGGAAGGACAGCAGCGCGACGTTGAAGGCGTCCGGCTGTTCCAGGCCGGGCAGATGGCCCGCGTGCTCGATCACCGAGAGCGAGGCGCGGCGCAGCAGCTCGTGCAGTGCGCGGGCGTCCGCGACCGGGGTGTACCCGTCGTCGGCGCCGACCGCGACCAGAACCGGTACCTCCAGCGCGGCCAACCCCTCGCGGTAGTCGGGTCGTTCGGCCCGGCCGCGCAGCGCCGCCGCCGCTGCCCGGGGGTCCGTGCCGCGCATCATCCGCAGTACGTGCGCCGCCACCTCCGGCTGGTCCGTGACGTTGTACGGCGCGATCATGCGGTCGATCACCTCCTGCGCGAAACCGGCCATACCCTCCGCCAGCAGGCGGTCGGCCAGACGGTTGCGGAAGGTTTTCCCGTCCTCGGACTCGGCGACCGGCGAAGTGTCGGAGAGCACCAACGCCCGTACACGGTCCGGGTGTCGGACGGCGAGGTCCATGGCGATCTGGCCGCCCATGGAGACCCCGCCCACCACCGCGTCCGACACCCGAAGCCGGTCCAGCAGCGCCACCAGATCGTCGGCGAAGTCCGAGAGGCAAGTGCGTTCCGCGCCGGCCGGCAGCGCGCTGCGCCCGTATCCGCGCAGATCGGGCACGATCACCCGGTACCCGGCACCGGAGAGCGCGCGGGCCTGCGGCTCCCAGAGCGTGTGGTCGAAGGGGTGGCCGTGCACGAGGAGTACCGGCGGGCCCTCCTGCGGCCCGTACAGCTGGTGGTGGAGAGTTGCACCGTTCACGCTGGATTCCGCTGCCATGCCCGCCAGCCTATGCGGCGCCCGCGCCCGGTGAACGCCCCTGCCCGCGACCGACCGTCGGCCGGGAAGGGCAGGGCAGCAGGGGCGGCGGAGGCCGAGCGAGTCGCCGCGCACGGCAGCGGGGACGGCGGCGGGGAGGGCAGCGAAGGCGCCGGCGCTGAAGACGGACCGAGCCCGTCTGCCCGAATCAGCGGCGCAGGGCGCGGCGTTGCAGGGCCTCCAGGGGACCGTGGTCGTGGCGGCGCAGCCAGAGCACGGCGAAGACGACCAGTACCAGGCAGACGGCGGCCCACAGGCCCATCACCCACCAGGGACCGCTGTCGGCGAACCGGGCGGCCAGGCCCGCGCCGAAGCCGTACGCGAGGAGGGCGCAGAGCACGTTCTGGAGTACGTAGCAGCTCAGCGCGGTACGACCGACCGCCGTGAGTCCGGCGGTCAACGGGCCGGGGCGGCGGGTGCGTTCGACGAGGATGCCGATCAGCCCGAGGTAGCCGACGGCCACCAGGGGCGCGGTGACGTAGCGGTTGACGAGGACGAGGTCGGTGCCGCCCGCCGCGGCGAGCGCCGACAGCGGGACACCGAGTCCCAGCCCCCAGGCCGTCATTCGGGTGCGCAGCCGTCGGCCGGTCTCGTCGGACCCGAACGCGCCCGCGCGGTGCAGGCGCACTCCGAGGAGGAAGAGGAAGAGCAACAGGCCGAAGGAGAGCAGGGGTTCGGCGCGCAGGGCGAGGGCGTTCTCCAGCCGGAAGAGGACCTGATCGAGGTAGCTGCCGTGGGCGTAGAGGTCGACGATCTCGGGGGAGGTCGAGCTGTCGGAGCCTGCGGAGTCGTCGCCTGTCACCAGCGCGGCGGTCAGGAGCGTCATCAGCAGCAGATGGAGACCGGCCGCCCACCGCTGCGCGCGGCGACGGCTGCGTTCGCCGCGGGTCAGCAGCCAGGCGACCAGCAACGAGACCACCGCGTACCCCATCAGCACGTCCCAGGCGAAGACGAGGACGAAGTGCACCGTTCCCTCGGCGAAGAGGAAGAGCGCGCGCAGGCGGTAGCGTCCGGGCCACGGTCTGCCGTGGCGGGCCGCCGAGTCGTACTGGATGGCGAGCCCGACCCCGAAGAGGATGGTCAGCATCGCCAACCCCTTGCCGTTGGCGAGGAGTTGGAAGACGGTCGAGACGGACTCGGAGAGGCTGCCGTAGCGCTGCTCGCCCACCTCACCGGTGAGCACTCCCCACTCGCCGCCCGGAGTGGTGAAGATCCAGATGTTGGTCATCAGGGTGCCGAGGATGGCGACGCCGCGCAGTACGTCCAGCATCGCGATCCGCCGCCGCCCGGTGCCGGGCGCCCCGCTGCCGGACGCCTCGGAGCCGGACACCTCGGAGCCGGACGCCTCGGAGCCGGATGCTTCGGAGCCGGACGCCCGGGTGTCGGGCGTCCGGGTGTCGTGGCGGCAGGCGGCGGCGGTGTCGGCTGCGGACGCTTCGGCGGGGGCTTCGGCGTCGGACGGTTCGACAGCGGTCGGTCCCGTGGCTCGCCGGGCGGGGTCGGCGGGGGAGTCGGTCATGTCTCCATCGTCCGGCGACAGGCCGCGGTGTACGTCCTGAGCTGCGACGACTTCGCCGTACGACGAAAGATGCAGCGCGGTTCGGGAGGTCGGCACCGCAGGAGGACGGTGGCGACCTCCCGAGCCGTCACCGCTCCTCGGCCCCGGCAGGGCGCAAGTGCCCGGTGAGGAAGGAGAGTTGGAGCCGCAGCAGGTCAGCGGCCAGCTCCGGGGTGCCCGGGTGGTGCGCGGTCTCGGGCAGCAGATGCACTGTGTGCGGCCGGCCCGCTGCCTGGAGCGCGGCGGAGAGTCGCAGGGTGTGCACCGGCAGGACGTTGTCGTCGGCGAGCCCGTGGATCAGCATCAGCGGCCGGACGAGCCGGTGGGCGTGGGGGATCAGATCGCTGCGGGCGTACCCCTCGGGGTGCAGCGCGGGGTGGCGGAGATGGCGCTCGTTCCAGTACGTGTCGTACAGCCGGTGGTCGGTGGGCGGCGCGCCGGCGACGGCGACGTGGAAGGTCTCGGGGTGGTGCAGTACGGCGCCCGCGGCGAGGTAGCCGCCGAAGGACCAGCCGTAGATCCCCACCCGGTCCAGGTCGAGGGTGCCCGGGAGCAGGTCGGCGGCGGCGTGCAGCGCGTCGATCTGGTCCTCCAGCACGGGCGTCAGCCGGTCGCCGTGGATGGCGCGCAGCCACTCCAGGCCGCGCCCGGGAGTGCCGCGCCCGTCGACGCTGAGGACGGCGAAACCGTGCTCCGCGTACCACTGGCACACCGCGGGCCCGCGGTCGCCGGTCGCGTGCGTGACGATCTGCATGCCCGGCCCGCCGTACGGGGCGAGCAGTACCGGAAGCGGTCCGGTGTCGGGACCGTACCGGGCGGGGAGGTGCAGTCGCGCACGCAGCGCGCGGCGGCCGAGGGTGAGCATCCGGGGGCTCGCAGCCATCGGGATGCCGGCCGCCACCGACCGCAGTGCCGACGCGGGACGGTGCCGTCGGTGGACGCCGACGACGGGGCCGCGGGCGGTGAGGCTGTCCAGGACGTGGGTCGGGCCGCCGACCGTTCCGAAGTGGACGCCGGGCTCCCGGCTGAGCCGGGAGGGCGCCGCGTCCGGACCGGCGGCGGTGTCCAGGAACCAGACGTGGGTCGAGCTCGGCTCGGCCGGGTCGGTGGCGCTGAACAGCACCCGCTCCCCGATGGTGCCGAGCACCTCGCGCACCTGCAGATCCGGCGGCCCGTACGATCCGCGGACCCGCAGCGTCGTCACATCGCCGCGGACCGCCTGGAACACCGGTGCGCCGGAGGCGGTGCGGCACGGCAGGCCCGGCACCGGCTCGACCCAGTACGGATCGCTCACCCGGTCCAGCACCGCGCACGTGCCGCTTTCCGGATCGACGCGCAGCAGCCACAGGGTCTGCTGGTCCCGCGACTGCACCGCGACCAGCGGGGCCTCGCCCGACCAGTCCACGTTCACCAGGTACTCCAGGGCGCGGCCCCAGGAACCCTCCGGCGCCTCCCCGGCCGGTACCTCGGCGGGCAGAGCCACCGGCACCCGGCCGCCGTCCAGATCCCAAAGGTCCAGCGTGGTGAGGGAGTTGGCGGTACCGGTGGCCGGATAGGGCAGCACACGCGGCGCTCGTCCGGGGTGGGTCGGGTCGTGCAGGTGGTGGCGGGCGACCGGGGTGAGGTCCACCCGGGCGACCAGCAGCCTGCGGCTGTCGGGCGACCACCAGTACGCGCGGTGCCGACCGATGGACTCGTGCGCGGTGTGGTCGGTGTGCCCGTGGGTGACCTGTGGGTCCGGGGAATCGGCGAGCACTCGGTCGCCGGTTCCGTCACTGCGGGTCAGGCGGACTCCGCCGGCGGACAGGTACGCCACTTGGCCGCCGTCGGGCGACGGCAGCGGATCGTGCACCGCCACACCCACCGGGGTGGGCAGCCTGCGCGGCGCTTCCCCGTCGTCGAGACGGAACGTCCACAGGGTGTCGCCGGCGCTGAACGCGACCCGTTCCACCGCGCGGTCGGTCGCGTAGGCGCCCACCTCCGGCGCGGTGAGCGCCTGTTCGCTCCCGTCGAGGTACTGGCACCACAGCGCGGTGCGCGGATCGGTGGCGCCGGCGGAGCGCAGAAAGAGCACCCGGTCGCCGTCGGGCGAGACGGTGACCGAGTGCGGCGCTCCCAGCGAGAAACGCCGGGTGCGGCCGAACAGGTCGGGGAACGCGGAGAGTTCGGTGGGCTCGGACACGGCAGGCTCCTGACGGGGGCGAGAGGTGTGAAGTGTGAACGGGTGGGACGGGGACGGCGGGACGCGGGGGTACGGGCGCCGGGCACGGGAGGTGAAGTGCCCCCGGCGCCACCGGGATGCGGTTGCGGCACCGGCGTGCGGGAGCGGGGCCGGTCGCGACGGGCGCGGCCCCGAACACGACAAAAGGCTCCAGAACATGTCGTCTGGAGCCCGGAACCCGCGTACACCGGCGGGACGTTGCGCGATACCGCTGCGGCATTCTCTCATGCGCGCCCCGCGCCCCGCGCCGGGGCGGTACCGGTAAGCGCGCGGCGACGGGTACCGGTACGGGAGCGGCGGGGGCGGCGCTCAGCGGAACGGGATGGTCCGCCAGGGGCTCTCCGGGTCCTGTACGAGCAACCGGTGAGGTATCAGGGCGGACTCGTACCAGTGGCCGAACCTCCCGTCGTCGAACCGCAGTACGCGCCCCAGCGTGTAGCCGGCCGAGAAGTCCTCCCAGGAGTCGTACGCCTGCTGCACCAGGCCACCGACCGTCGACGCGGTGCCGACCAGGTCCTCCGGCTCGAAGTAGCGCGCGGAGACGACCCAGCGGGCGAAGTTGACCGCGCGGCCGTAGTCGTAGCCGGCGAGGGTGCGTACGAAGCCGCCGGGCGGCAGCATCCCGTCCTGGCGGAAGCGCTGCTCGTACACCGGTACGCGTTCGACAGCGTCCTCGATCAACTTCCGCAGCCCCGGCGGGAGTTCGTTGCGGTCCGCGACCTCCTGGGCGAACTCCCGCCAGCGCTCGGGGTCGACGTCGCCGCCGCCCTCGCGCTCGCTCAGCGCGTTCCGGCACTTCAGGGCGATCTCCGGCGCTGCCGGGCTGTTGCGGTGGGCGAGTAGTGCGCGCAGCTGCTCCCTGCCCCCGGAGGTGCTGGTGACGCCCCAGTCCCGCTCGAGGGTCTCGCGGTCGGTGAGGTATCCCGTGTCGATGTCGCCGAAGCGGTTCCAGATGACCCGGCGGTGCACGGCGAGATGGGCCCCGCAGGCCAGCCCGTGCGCCAACTCCCCGCGCAGCGGCCCGCTGCGGTCGGTGAGGAGCAGATCGTCGCCGTGCGAGGGCGGCGGCACCTCGTCGGCCATCTGCTCCCACAGCGCGCGGTCCCACGGCATGCGCTCGAAGCGGGAGCGGTCCCGGAAGGGGAAGCGCATCCCGCTCACCGAACCGGGGTTGACCTCGATCACCAGGTCCTCCTGGTGGCTGTCCCGCTCCACCAGCTGGCCGAAGCGCAACCGGTGCTGGACCTCGTCGGGGTCCCGGGGCCGCCCCGGCAGGTCGCCCTGGGTCCGGACATAGAGGGTCCGGCGCCCGCGGTGGTGCCCGGGGTCGCGCGGGGTCGCGTAGCCGACTCGGCCGGGGTGCGTTCTGAAGTGGTCCTTCGAGGCGAGGTGGTAGAGGTGCGTCCCGGCGAGGATGCGTAGGTAGCCCTCGACGTCCCCGCGGACCTTGGCCTCGTGCAGTCTGCGCTCGATGACGGTCTGCGCGGCCCGGTCAGGACCGTTGCGCACCCGTGTGCCACTGGTGTCGACGTACCCCATGGGCATCGAGCCTAGCGGGCCCGCTCAAGTGCCGACCCGCGGAGTCAGAAGGGCCCGAACTGCCAGGTGGCGGCCTAGAGTTCCGCGGATGGAAGCGACACCGCAGGGCCCTGAGTCGGCGTGGCGGGCCGTGAACGCGCGCCGACTGCGCAGGCACCGGCTGCTGGAGGCCGAGCCGGGCACCGGTTCCTCGGACGTCGCCGCGGTCGCCGGAGCGATCTGCGGGGCACACGCGCAGGTTCTGAGCGCGGCCGAACTCTCACTGGCGCTGCGGCCACCCGCGCACTGGCCCGCGGCCAGGCCGGCAACCATCCGGTGCTGCTGGTGGACGGCGAGGTCGCCGGAGTCTGGCACCACCGCCGTTCGGGCCGCCGTCTGCAACTGGCCGTCGAGCCGCTTGGCCGGCTTCCCGGCTCCGTACGGAGCGCGGTGGAGAAGCAGGCGGAACGCGTCGCGGTCGCGCTGGAGGCGACGGCACTGGACTTCCGCATCGGGGAGATCACCGTGGGTCCGCACGCCCAGGGGGCGGGCTTCCGGGGGCGGTACGGGCACGACGCGCGGCTGCCGGTGGGCGGTGCCAAGCTGAGGTGGGCCCGGGGATCGTCGAAAGGAATCCCATGATCACCACAGACTTCGTGCCCGGCGCTCCCTGCTGGATCGACCTGGGCGTTCCGGACGGGAGAGCGGCGGCGGACTTCTACCGGTCGGTCTTCGGTTGGGAGCTGGAGCCCCTCACCGGGGACGCCGAGCAGGGCTACGGGCTGTTCCGCCACGAGGGCCGGGCGGTGGGCGCCCTCGGCCCGCTCGGCGAGGAGGGCGCCAGATCCTCCTGGATGATCTATTTCATGGCCGCGGACGCCCGGGCCTGCGCGGACGCCGTGCGGGAGTTGGGCGGCACGGTGCGGGTGTCGCCGCTCGACGCCGGAGGGGCGGGCACGATGACGCAGGCGACGGATCCGCTGGGCGGTGAGTTCGCGGTCTTCCAGCCGGGCGCCCGGAAGGGCTTCGAGACGGCCGACGTGCCGGGCGCGCTCTGCTGGGTGGAGCTGATGACCACCGACCGCGCGAGAGCGGACGACTTCTACCGCGGCCTCTTCGGCTGGACGGGCCAGGACGTGCCGATGCCCGGGGAGTCGGCGGGCGCCTACGAGCTGGTCACTGCCGCGGGGCAGCCCGAGGAGCGGATGCACGGCGGAGTCGTCGAGGTGCCGCCGGAGGCGTTGGAGCTGCGGAACGGCAAGCCCTACTGGCACCCGGTCTTCGCGACCGAGGACTGCGACGACTCCGTCGAACGCGTCACCTCGGCAGGCGGCACCTTGCAGATGGGCCCGGAAACGGCGGAGGGCGTGGGACGCCTGGCGGTGGTCGCCGACCCGTTCGGCGCGGAGTTCGTGGTGCTTGCCCCCGCTCCCGATACCGGGGCCGCACCCGACGCAGCCGCCGACGGCTGAGGCACACCCTGCCCGCTGCATGTCGGCGTCGCGCGGCGGGAGCCGTGCCGGCGCACGGGGCGCGGCGCACTCCCGGCCCGGCGTCCGCCGGCCGTATGGGGCAGGAACGACGTGTGGGGCAGGCGCGGAGAGGCCCGGGGCCGGCGCCGGAGGCCATCGCGTACGGATGGCGGCGCGTGCCAGACTGGCCGCCCGCCGGCAGGAGCCGAGCGGCCCTCCGTCCGCCTCCCGTGGAGCGTAGTGATCATGAAGTTCGGTCGTGCCCGGTTTCTGCCCGCCGCCGCGGCGCTGTTGGCGCTGGGCCTGACGACGGCGTGCTCAGGGGATTCGGGCTCCCCGGACGGCTCCGAGGACGCTTCCGAGGGCGGGCCGTCCGCCGGGGAGAGCGGGGACGGCGGCAAGAACGGCGACCGTGAGGACTCCGGCAAGGGAGGTCCGTCCCAGAAGCCGGGCAGCACCGAGGGCTGGCCGAAGAGTCCGGCCGAGGGCGAGCTGTCGGAGGAGGAGCTGGGCTCCTACGCGCTGGGGCAGGGCGACGTTCCGGGCTTCAAGGTGCGGATCCCGTCCCGGTCCGAGCTGGAGGGGATGGGCGACGAGAAGGCCAAGCAGGCCGAGTGCCGACCGCTGGGCGGCCTCATGGCCGGTACGCCCCAGCCGGAACCGGCCGCCTCGGTGTACCGCAACATCATGGCCGAGTCGGACGAGGAGGACCCGAGCGGACTCGTGCTCTTCCAGACGCTCGCCGCCTACGACGGCGATTCCGCCGGCAAGCTGATGTCCGGATTGCGCAAAGCCCTGAAGGACTGCGCCGACGGCTTCGAGACCACCGCCAAGGGCCACGAGGGCATGGGCACGTACAAGGCGGCCAAGGAGCTGAACAAGCCCAAGCTCGACGGAGCCGACGACGTGCTCGCCTTCCAGCTCGACGCCGACGCGGACGGCCGGCGGATGCCGATCCTCTTCAACGTGATCCGCACCGACTCCACGGTCGCCGTCTTCTACGCCATGAACCTGATGCAGCCGGAGAAGGCCGTCATCCCCGAGGCGGTCACCGGTATCCAGACCGCCAAGCTCAGCTGACCC
>NZ_JAELVF020000001.1:3783033-3806651 GCF_018101125.2 Streptomyces tardus
GGGCGGGGCCGGCGCGGGCGCTGTTAGCGTCCTCCCATGCAGGACGACGACGTGTACGTGGGCAACGCGGGCAAGGACGCGGCGCTCGACCGCGGGTGGCTGCTCGGCCATTTCAAGGAACCGGACGACCCGCGGCACAGCACGGACGTCGAGATCAAATGGGGAGTGCACCCGCCGGGCGACGAACGCGCGCACTGGGTCACCGGCGAACGCCGCACGGCTCTGCTGGTGCTGATCAGCGGGCGCTTCCGGGTTGAACTGCCTGGCCGCAGCGTGCTGTTGGAGCAGCAGGGCGACTACGTCGTGTGGGGCCGGGGCGTCGACCACTCCTGGTACGCGGAGACCGAATCCGTCGTTCTCACGGTGCGCTGGCCCTCGGTCGCCGGCTACCGCGTCCCGGACCCGGCCGACCCGCTCGCGCCGGCCGACCCGCCTGCGCCAGGCAATGCGTCGGTGCCCGCCGCGGACGGCTGAGCGTCGAGCGCGGGCCGGCCTCAGACCTCCGGTTCCGTGCGCGGCGCGGGGTCCGTGCTCCGTTCCGTCTCCGTGCCCGCACGTCGCTCCGAGGTGCGCACCGCGCCGGCGCTCGCGGCCACGACCAGGGCGATGGCCAGCACTTCCAGCAGTTTCATGCTCTGGCCGAGCACCAGGAAGCCCGCGGTGGCGGCGATCGCGGGGGCCAGGCTCAGCAGCACCGCGAAGGTCGCGGCCGGCATCCGCCGCAGCGCCAGCAGCTCCAGCGAGTACGGAAGCACGGAGGAGAGCAGAGCCACGCCCGCGCCCAGCGCCAGGATGTGGGGCTGGACCAGAGTGGCGCCCGCCTCCGCCACTCCGAACGGCAGACTGATCACCGCGCCCAGTGCCATCGCCAGTGCCAGCCCGTCGATCTTGGGGAAGCGGCTGCCGGCGCGCGCCGAGAAGAGGATGTACGCCGCCCACATCACCGCCGCGCCCAGGGCGAACGCCACACCGGCGAAGTTGAGTTCGCCGAAGCCGGCCCGCCCCAGCAGTGTCACGCCGGCCAGCGCCAGCCCCGCCCAGAGCCAGGCGATCCGGCGACGTGCCGCCACCACCGACAGGACGAGCGGGCCGAGCACTTCGAGAGTGACCGCGGCGCCCAGCGGGATGCGGTCGATGGCCTGGTAGAAGGACATGTTCATGAGCCCGAGCGCCAGCCCGAAGCCGGCGACGACCAGCCAGTCCTCGCGCCGGTAGCCCCGGATCGCCGGACGGCAGAACGCCAGCAGCACCAGTGCCGACAGCGCCAGCCGCAGCGAGACCATGCCCGCCGCGCCCGCCTGGGGGAAGAGCAGCGCCGCCACCGCGGCACCGAACTGCTGGGAGAACAGACCGCCCGCCACCAGCAGCACCGGCAGCAGCAGCGCGGTGCCGTGCCGTTCCGATCCCGGCGGCGCTTTCCGTCCGACGGCATCCGCCCCGCTGCCCCGCGCCGGTGGTCCGGCCGTCCGTGTTGTCCGTGTCTCACCCACTCCCTGACCGTACGAGGCGCGGCGCGCACTGTGAAATGCGCGAGGAGGAGCGCTTATGCTCACGCGGCATGACCGCCGAACTGCGTCATCTGCGCGCCTTCGTCACCATCGCGGAGGAAGGCACCGTCACCGGGGCCTCGGCCCGGCTCGGCATCGGCCAGCCCGCCCTCTCCCGTACGCTGCGGCAGCTCGAAGAACATCTGGGCGTACGGCTGGTGGACCGTTCGACCCATCATCTCGATCTCACCGCCGAGGGGGCGGCGCTGCTGCCGCGGGCTGCCTCGGCGCTCGCCGCAGCGGAGGCGGTGCTCGATCCGGCGCGGCTCGGCCGCCGGCCGCTGCGACTCGGTCACGCCTGGTCCGCCGCCGGCGAGCGGACGGTCTCCTTGCTGCGGGCCTGGGAAGCCGCCCACCCGGACACTGCGCTGGAGCTGCTGCGCATCGACGACCGTTCTGCCGGGCTGGCCCAGGGGCGCGTGGACGCCGCGCTGCTGCGGGGCGAGCCCGCCGACCTGGCGCTCCTCGGACTCCCGTTGCGCACCGAGTGGTTGCTCACCGAGCCGCGGGTGGCGGCGGTACCCGACGGCGACCCGCTCGCGGCGCTGGAGCGGGTGACCCTCGCGGAGCTGGCCGACCGCCCGATCGCGGTCAACACGGTTTCCGGCACCACCACGCCACGGCTGTGGCCGGAGGGGGGTCGGCCCGAGTGCCAGGTCGAAGTGGCCAACACCGACGACTGGTTGGCCATCATCGCCGCGGGCCGGGCGGTGGGGGTGACCGTCGACTCGACCGCCGGATTCCGCCCGCACCCGGGCGTGACGTACCTCCCGCTGACCGACGCACCGGCCTTGCCGCTCGTACTCGGGTGGATCGATCCACCCGCTCATCCGCTGGTGGGGCAACTTGCCGTGCTCGCCCGCCGGATCATGAGCCCCGAAGCCGGCCCGCATCGCGTCTGACCCGCGCCTGCCCGTTTCGCCGAGCGCCCGAGCCGTGCGGTGTACGCCCACCCCGCTCTGCCGCGGCCCGGTCACCCGGGCCGTCGGACCCGGAGGCGCCGTCACCCGGGCCGTCGGACCGGAGACCCGGTCACCCGGGCCGTCGGACCAGCAGCACCGCGACATCGTCCAGATGCGGTTTGTCCACCGGCGGGCTGACGATCTCCTCGGCGAGCAGCTCCAGATCGCGCTGGCCGCCCGGGAGCCGGCCGCCGTGCTGCCCGCCGTCGTGCCGGGGGCTGTTGCGCTGGACCCAGCGGCTGAGCGTGCCGGTGATCGCCTCGACCGCCAGCCCGTACTCCATGCCGGTGTTCTCCACCAGCCCGTCGGTGAAGAGAAGCAGCGTTCCGCCCTTGGGCAGTGGCAGATCGGAGACCGGGTAGTCGTCCTCCGGGAAGCAGCCCAGGGGCATTCCGCCGTCGGCCTCCGCCTCGTAGACCGAACCGACGCTGTCCACCAGCAGGGGATAGGGGTGTCCGGCCCGCGCCATCTGCACGACGCCCGCCTTCGGGTCGATCTCGACGATGGCACAGGTGGCGAAGAGGTCGGTGTCCATCTGGTAGAGCGCGCGGTTGCCGCGGGCCAGCAGCGCGCCCAGGCGGTCGCCCTCGGCGGCGAACACCCGCATGACCGTGCGGAGTTGCCCCATGACGGCAGCCGCCTTGACGTTGTGCCCCTGCACATCGCCGATGATCACGGAGACGGTGCCGTCGGGCATGACCAGCGCGTCGTACCAGTCCCCGCCGACCATCAGCCCCCGTGAGCCCGGGCGGTAGCCGACCGCCACCTCCAGTCCGGGCAGCGCGGGGATGCGCTGGGGGAGCATCAGCTGCTGCAACTCGGTGAGCTGGGAACGGCGTTCGTCGAACAGCCGGGTCCTGGCCAGCGACTGGGCGAGGATGCCGCCGACCGCCGTGGTGATCGCCTCGTCCTCCGCGCTGAACCGCTGCTCCTCCTCGAAGCTCAGTACGCAGGTGCCCATCAGCCCGTCGGCGGTGGAGAGCGGCAGGATCAGCCAGGCACGTTCGTCGGCGGGCGGTCGCAGGTCCTCCTCGTCGAAGAGGGCGTCGAACTGCTCGCGGTTCTCCAGCATCAGGGTCCGACCGCGCCGGATGGGGCCCGGAACCGCGTGCAGGCGCCGGACGGCGGCCATCAGCTGGGTGGCGTGCTCCTCCCGGAAACCGCGCAGCCCCACCAGCCGGGGCGGCTGGTCCGGCTCCCGCAGGAGGATGGCCATCTTGCTCGCCGAGACGGTGGGCATCACGGTGTCCGCCATCAGGGAGACGATCTGTGCGGTGGAGGAGGCGGCGGTGAAGCGGCCGGTCACCTGCATCACGAACTCCTGGCGCCGCCGGTTGCGTTCCGCGCGCCGGACCTCGTCCGTACGGTCCCTGGCGATGCCGACCATGCCGTACGGGAAGCCCTCCGGGCTGAAGATGACCCGGCTCTCGGACTCCACGTGCCGCACGGTGTCGTCCGGCATGATCACGCGGTACTGGCACTTGTAGAAACCGGTCCGGTGGCTCTCCTTCACGGCATCGTGCACCCGCTGGATGTCCTCGGGGTGGACCCGCTCGAAGAACGTCTCGATCCTGCCGTCGAACTCCTCGGGCTCGATCCCGTGGAGACGGGAGAGGCGCTCGTCCCAGATGAGCCGGCCGCTGGGGAAGTCCCAGTCGAAGGAGCCGATCCCGGTGTTGGACAGGGCCATGTCGACCATCGGGTCGAGGTTGCTCCGCAACTGCTCCTGGCCGGTGTGGATGAGCTGTTCGAGCGGAGTGGGGAACCGCTCCAGCGGGCCGCGGCGCCGCATCGTGTGGGGCCCGGCCGGCGGCACTGCCCGCTCGGCGTGCTGCGGGGCGGGGGATCCGTCGCCCGCGTCGGTCTCCGGGTCGGCCCGTTCGGCGTCCTGCGCACGGTCGTGGTCGGGGCCGGACGCCGGACGGGCCCCCTCGGCCGGCCTTACGGGCGCACCGGCGCCGGCGGGACCGGTGCCGGCTGTGGTGCCGGTCGGGCCGCCGTCCGTGCCGGTCGGGCCGTCCGTGCCGGTCGTGGCGGCCGTCGGCGTGGCGCTGTCCGGGCGGGGCTCGGGGGAGCACAGCAGCTGCAGCCGTTCGGCGAACAGTTCGGCCAGGGCGGTCAGCAGGGTCTGCTCCTCGTCCCCCAGCGAGGCGTCGAGCGGGAGGCAGTAGATGACCCCGCCCAGACACCGGCCGTCGAGGTACAGGGGCTGGGTCCAGTACTGCGCGGGCGCGGTGGCGTACAGGCTCCCGGGATAGGGAACGGCGGTCTGGTCGAGGACGTTCACCAGCACCCGGTTCTCCCGAGCGGCCCGCGCGATCGGCAGCTCGGCGTGCCAGGGGACCAGCCGGTAGGGGCTGAGGTCGTCGTCCGTGAGGTCGAGCCGCTGGGTGAGCTGGAGCCAGTCGTCCGGGCGCAGCTGGTAGAGGAAGGCTCTGCGGGGAGTGGAGGGCAGCGGGCCCCGCGCGGTGATCCGCAGCGCCAGCTCCAGACCGGTGTCCAGAAGTTCTTCGAGGTCGGCGCAGGACAGCAGGCGGGCCGCGTCCAGCAGCCCAGGGGGTCCCGCGGGTCGGGGGCGGTGGTCGTGAGCGCCCGCGGCCGGCGGTTCGCGCCGCCCTTTCCCCATGGGCCGTCCCTCTCGATCGATACCCGGCGGCGGGTGTCCGCGGTGGTCGGCCGCGAGTCCCGAACCGGAGACCGGGCCTGGTGTCCGGTGTCAGGCCATGTTCCCCCCTCCCGCCGGTGGCCGCAGCGCACGCACCTCCCGGCGGTGGCACGGCCGGGCGGAGGGGAGGCGACGGCGGGCCAGGCGCCTCCTTCAGTGGCCGCCGGCGGCGAAGGCGGTGAGAGTCGGCAGCGGGGCCAGCCGGGAGGCCAGCAGGTTGGTGGCGCCGTCGGCGCGCTCGACCCGTCCGTGGACGAGCACCGCCGCGTGGTCCAGAGCCGCCTTCGCGTACCGGTTCCACACCGGGGGCAGCACGATCACGTTGGTCATCCCGGTCTCGTCCTCCAGCGTCAGGAAGACCACCCCCTTCGCGGTGGGGGGACGCTGGCGGTGGGTGACCAGACCGCCGACGACCACCTCCGTACGGTCCCGCAACCCGAAGACCTCGGCGGTGGGGAGGGCGCCGTAGCTGCGCAGCTGCTCCCGCAGATGCTCGATGGGGTGGTGCTCGGCGGAGGTGCCGGTGGCCCACAGGTCGCTGAACGTCTCCTCGACGACGCTCATCGCGGGAAGCCCCGGCGCGGCCGGCGCCGGGGTGGTGCCCGGCAGGGTCCGCTCGTCCGCGCGGGAGAGCGGACCGACCGCCCACACCGCCTCCCGGCGCTCCATACCGAGACTCTCGAACGCGCCCGCGGTGGCGAGGGTCTCCAGCAGCCCGGACGGCAGCCCGGTGCGCCGGGCGAAATCCGCCGGCCCGCTGTAGGGGCGGCCCTCGACGATGGTCCGGGCGGCCTTCTCGCTCAGCCCCCGCAGATGGGACAGGCCCAGCCGGATCGCCGGCTGCTCGGGGGCCGGTTGCTTGGCCGCACCGCTGGCCGCATCGGCGGCGTGTACCGGGCCGGTGGCGTGCGCGTGGACGGTGCCCGGGTCCGGGGCGGGTGCGCCGGTGGTGTCCGCGGCGCCGGGGCCGTGCGGGACAGCCGACTCCAGCTCGTCCCGCACTCCCGACCGGCTCACGTCCACCGGGCGCACCTCCACCCCGTGCCGGCGGGCGTCACCGATCAGGGAGAGCGGCGAGTAGAAGCCCATCGGCTGGTTCCGCAGCAGCGCCGCCGTGAACGCTGCCGGGTGGTACCGCTTGAGCCAGCCGCTGGCGTACACCAGATGTGCCATCGACTGCGCGTGGCTCTGCGGGAACCCGTAGCTGCTGAAGCCGGCGATCATGGTGTAGATCTTCTCGGCCGTGTTCGCCCCGATGCCGTGGGCCGCCATGCCCCGCAGCAGCTTTCCGCGCAGCTGTCCGACCCGCTCCGCGGACCGTTTGGAACTGAGCGCCTTCCGCAGCTGGTCGGCCTCCGCGGGGCTGAACCCGGCGCAGTCCATGGCGAGTTCCATCATCTGCTCCTGCCACAGCGGCACTCCGAGGGAACGTTTCAGCGCCCGCTCGGTGAGCGGATGCGGATAGGTCACCTTCTCCCGCCCCGCCCTGCGCCGCATGTACGGGTGCACGCTGCCGCCCTGGATCGGACCCGGCCTGATCAGCGACACCGCCACCACCAGATCCTCGAAACTCCTGGGCCGCAGCCGGGGGAGGGTGGACATCTGAGCCCTGGACTCCACCTGGAAGACCCCCACGGTGTCCGCGCGGGCGATCATCGCGTACACCTCGGGGTCGTCCTGCGGGATGGTGGACAGGTCGTAACGCGCCCCGTGGTGGCGGGCGACGAGGTCGCAGGCGTCGTGCAGCGCGGAGAGCATGCCGAGCGCGAGCAGGTCGATCTTGACCAGCCCCGCCGCCTCCACGTCGTCCTTGTCGCCCTGGAGCACGCTCCGCCCCTCCGCGGTCGCCCACTCCACCGGGATGAACTCGCCGACCGGCTGCCGGGTGAGCACCATGCCCGCCGAGTGGATCCCCAGATGTCGCGGCAGCCGGTCCAGCCGACCGGCCAACTCCCTTACTTCCTGCGGAACTTCGGCTTCCGCGTCCGGCGGTTGGTGATGGTGGACCTGCCGGCTCATCTCGTCCACCCGGCCGGCCGGGTAGCCGAGCGCCCGAGCCGCGTCCCGGACGGCGAGCCGGGGGCGGTAGGTGATGATGTTGGCGACCTGGGCGGCGTGCCGGCGGCCGTACCGCTCGTAGACGTAGGAGATGACCTCCTCGCGCCGCCGGTGCTCGAAGTCGATGTCGATGTCCGGCGGTTCGGAGCGCTCGGCGGACAGGAACCGCTCGAAGAGCAGCCCGTGGCGCAGCGGGTCGACGCCGGTGATCCCGAGCACGAAGCACACCAGCGACGACGCCGCCGAACCCCGCCCCTGGCACCAGATGTCCGCCCGCCGGGCGAACGCGACGATGTCCTGGACGATCAGGAAGTACCCCGCCATGCCCAGCCCGTTGATGATGCCCAGCTCGTGTTCGAGCTGGCGCCAGGCCCGCTGGGACGCCGAACCGGCGCTGCCGCCTGGGGAGGGGCCGTACCGCTCCGTGGCGGCGTCGTGGACGAGCCGGCGCAGCCAGGAGTTCTCGCTGTGCCCCACCGGGACCGCGAAACCCGGGAGTTGGGGCTGTAGCTCGCCCAGCGGCAGTACGCACTCCTCGCCGAGCGCGAGGGTGGCCTCCCGCACGCCGGGGAAGCGGCCCAGCCACGACGCCATCTCGCCGCCCGAGCGCAGATGCGCGGTGGGCGCCGGATGCAGATGGCCCGCCGCGCCCCGCAGGTCCTCCCGCCGCCGCAGCGCGGTCAACGCCTGTGCCAGCCGGGCCTGGCCGGGAGCGGCGTAGTGCACCGCGCCGGACGCCACCACCTTCACCCCGGCGCGGCGGGCGGCGGCGAACAGGGCGTGGTTGCGCAGCGTGTCCTCGGGGAGACGGTGGTCGATCAGCTCCGCGTGCAGCCGGCCGTGCCCGAACACCTCGGCCAGCTCCCAGAGTTCGCGCACCGCGCTGTCCACGTCGCCGTCCGCCGGCTCCCGCCGAGGGCATCCGGTGAGCACCGCCCAGTCGCCGTGGTCCGCAGCCCTCGCCAGCGCCGAGAGGTCGTAGACCGGCGCGCCCTTGGAGCCCGCCAGCTGGGCGCGGGTGAGTTCGGCCGAGAGCCGCCGATAGCCGTCCAACGTCCGGGCCAGTACCACCGGCGTCCCCAACCCCTGTGCGGACAGGGAGAGTTCGGCGCCGAAGACGGTACGGACGCCCGCCGCGGACGCGGCCTCCTCCAGGCGCCGCGCGGCGTACAGCCCGTCCCGATCGGTCACCGCGAGCGTACGGACACCGAGCCGGGCCGCCTCGGCAACCAGCTCCGCGGGGTCGGACGCACCCCGGAGGAAGGAGAAGCCGGTGTGGACGTGCAGCTCGGCCCAGTGCGGCTCGGCGCCGCCGGGCGGTGCGGGCAGCACGGGCGGTGCGGGGTGTTCGGTTGGGGATGGCTTCGACGACCCGGGCGGGCTCGATGGGTCGGGTGGCCCGGACGGGTCGGGTGGCCCGGACGTTGGACGGCTATCGGCGGCTCTCGGCCGAACTCACCCGCGCCCAGCTGGCGGGCTCCAAGGGCGCGCCGGTCTACGACCTCTCGGCGCTGGCGAGTGGAGGCCTGCTATGGCTGACCGCGGCCAACGGCCGGACCGCCGCCCGGGAGCATCCTCAAGTCCGGGCGGCGGTCCGGCCGTTGGCCGCGGTCAGCCATAGCAGGCCTCCACTCGCCAGCGGCCTTCGGCGACCTGGACCAGCCACGCCCGCCCGTCCGCCGTCGCGATCTGCAACCGGGCCAACCGCCGGTCCAGGGAGGGGTCCCACCACTGCTCGAGCACCGGCCACGGCCCGGCCCACCCCGTCACCCGGACCGCGCCCCGTCCCACGACCTCCAGCCGAGCGGGCGGGGCGGACAGCACCGCCCGCCCCGACACCTCCACCAGCGCCCCGGCGACGTCCCACAGGTGGGCGGGCAGCGGCTCCCGGTAGACCACCGCTGGGTGCGGTGCCGGCAGCCGTCCCACCCAGCGCGCCTCCGTACGCCCGTCCGCGGGGCCCGTACGCGCCGCACCCGGGCCCGTACCTGCCCGGCCCGGACCGCCCGTACGCCCTGCGGTGCCGGAACCCGTACGCCCTGCGGTGCCGGAACCCGCGGCGGTCTCGCCCGGCTCCCCGAACGGGACCCGGAGCACCTGCTCGCCCGGTCCTCGTCCGCCGCCCAACTCGACCCGGGTGACCGCGCCGTGGCCCAGCATCGCCTGGAGCCGCCCGGCTGCCCGTTCGACTTCCTCGCGGGTCGCCGCCCCGGAGTCGAACAGCTCGCCCTGTCGGCCCTCCTCCGCGTGCAGCCCGTCCGGCGTCAGGGTCAGGCCCGCGATTCCGGTCGGCTCAACTCCGTTGCAGCTGGCGGGAGTCGGCTCGCCGGGCGGCTCGTCGCCCTCTTCGTCGCCCGGCGAGGAAGCGCCGCCGCTCTGTTGCCAGGCGGCCAGCTGCCACCGCACCCGTTCGGCCACCGCGAGAGCGGAGAGCCCCTCGTGCCGCCACATCCTGGCCAGCCGCCGCCCGTCGGTGAGCCGGACGCCCACCTCCACGCGCGAACAGGTCAGACCCGCCCGGCGAAGCATCCCGTGCAGCTCCTCGGCCAACGCCTTGGCCCGGAACACCACGGGCTCCACCGCGCGTTCCGCGGGCTCGAACTCCACCGCCGCCGAACGGTCCGTGCCCGCCACCCTGGTGTGCGGCACCCGGGCCTCCAGCCCTCGCGCGGTACGGTGCGCGGCGGCACCCGGGGGCCCGAACCGCGCCAGCACCCGGTCCGCGGGCAGCGCGGCGAAGTCGCCGACCGTGGCGAGCCCCAGCCGGGCCAGCAGCTGGGTCAACTCCCGGCGCCCCAGCACTCCGACCGGGTACGGCGCCAGGAAACCCGCCGCTCCGTCCACCGGCACCGCCCGGGCCGGCCGGCCCGAACGAGCGGCCAGAGCGGCGGCGAACAGGGTGTCCGCCACTCCCGTGCGCCCCTCCACGCCGACCTCCGCCACCACCTCGAGAACCTTGTCCGCCAACGCCTCCTCGCCGCCCCAGTACCGCGCCGCACCCCGCGCGGGGAAGGCCAGCAGCCCGGGACGCAGCACCTCCAACCGGGGCACGACCCGCTGCTCGATCCGGGCCGCCAGCGGCTCGAAGTCCCGTGTCTCCGCGGCGAGATCGCGCTCCACCACCCGCAGGCCGGGACAGCGCTGCTGCGCCTCCCGCAGCCGCATCCGCCGGCGTACGCCCAGCGCCCGGGCCTCCGTCGAACAGGCCACGACCCGCCCCTGAGCCACCACCGCCACCGGTACCTCCTCAACTCCGGCCGAAGGCATGCCCGGCCATCCGGCTCCCGCCGCTTCGACTGCGGCCCTGCCCGCAGAGGTCCCCGCGCCCGGCGTTGCCGCTCCTGCCGCTCCTGCCGCTCCTGCCGTGACAGCGCCGGCCGACACGACAGCCCCGGCCGACACGACCGTCCCGGCCGCCGAGTCCCGTGCCCGCGGGGCGGGGGCGCAGGGGACGCCACGGCTGGACACCACCGGCCAGTCCGGACACCACAGCACCAACACCCGGCTCAACGCCGCCCACCTCAGCCCACCACGCGCAGCGAGCCCCGCCGACGGCCCTCGCCGTCGTCGGTGCCGGACACGGAGCCGTCCGCCGGACCGTCCGAGGGCAGGAGCACCGACCCGCGCACTGCCTCCGACTCCGCCGACCCGGCCGCCCCGTACGGCTCGACCGCTCCCTGCGGTCCGGGGAGCCACAGATCCACCGCGTGCTCCATGCCTCCCGCGCCGCGCCCGCCGACGGCCACCCGGGTGCGCCGACCGCGCAGCAGCCCGTACCCCTCGCCGTCGACGCCCTGCCAGACGGCCCGGCTCACCCGCAGCCGCACCTCGGCCCCCGGCCAGTGGCCGGCCACCAGCAGCACCGAGCCGCTGCGCCTCAGCAGCGCCCCGACACGTCGTACGGTCCTGTCCGGCACGGTCGCGGGGCCGGCGGCGCGGCCCACTCCCCGCACTCCGGCGGGCAGTCCGAGCAGCACCACCGGGACCGCCTCCACCGCGGTGGCCACCACTTCCGGCCAGCGGCGTCCGGGACGGTCCACCCACATGCCCGCGCCCAGGTCGAGACCGGCGTCGGCCGCGGCGAGCGCGCCGAGCTGCGGCAGCCCGACCACCGCCCAGGCGCCGCCGCGGTCGGCCCCGACCGTCCCCGCCGCCTCCGCGGCCAGAGCCAGCAGCAGCGGCAGGTCTCCGCAGGTGCCGGCCGCGGTCCCAGGCCGCAGCCCGCCTCCGGGCAGCGCCGTGCCCAGCCCTCGCGGTTCGGCGCGGTTTGCCTGGTCAACGGTCTGCATGGCCCACATGACTCAAGTCTCGAACGCGGGTTCGAATTCGGCAAGTCGCCGACTCCCCGTCCGAACGGCAAGATCGAGAACTCCATCTGCCGTACACCGAACGGCAGATGAGCCTCTCCTGCGGACCCCCGGTGCAGGGCGCCGTGACCGAGGTCACACCCCCGCGGTGGGCCCTGCGGGGCCTCCGGCACCGGCCGCGCCGTACCTGCGGCCCGCCGGATCACCCTTCGGCAGGGCTCCGGGGCCCCGCGGAGCCCTGCGGCGTGCCCGGTTCCTGCGGGCGGGGCGGCCACACCACCAGCGTGTGGTGGGTCGAGTCGTCGTCGAGGGTGACCAGCTGACCGGGGAAGGCCCGGCGCAGAGCGAGGAGGTCGGCCTGGGTGAAGATCCCGCGCAGCACCACGGCCTGCCCTATCGCGTACACGGAGAGCGTGTGCGACGGGATGGGGCAGTCGCGCAGAAGCAGCTGCGGCGGTTCGAGCTCTCCGCCGGTCGTCGCGCGCGGCGGTCCCGACTGGAGGTAGTCGGCGAGCCTGGCCGCCTCGCGTCTCGCGTCCGCCAGTCCGCTCTCGTGCGGATGTCCGGAGTCCTCCTCGACATGTGAATCCTGCTGACTGTGCCGGTATCCCACTGTTCCCCCCTGGGTCGGGATCTCCTGGGTGCTGCCGAACGTCGTGCCGGTGCGGTGTCGAACGATGGCCGTGCGGTGCCGAACGTCGTGCCCGTGCTGTCGCGAACGATGGCTGTGCTGCGCTGCATGAGAGGGCGTGCCCGGCCGTGCGGTGCCGATGCTCCTGTCGGGCAGGGCTCGGCCTCGGGCCCGCCGGATCTCCGGGCTCGGGCCGCCGGGCGCCGAACTCGGGCCGCCGGGTCCGGGTGTCGCCGGAATCCGGGCTGCCGCAGACCGGACGCGGCTGCTGGAGCCGAACGCCGGGATTATGTGGGGTGGCTGGTGCAAAAGTGACGGAAGATGCTTTGCGCAAGCGATGGTGAACGCCGGACAGGACGGTCTGCCGGGTCACCGAGCGCCTCGGGCCGTGCGGTGGTCGTCCCCCTCCTGTGGGATTCGCCCCGCCTCAACCCCTCTATTCCCTGCGGCGGTTGAGGTGATTCCTGTACCGGCCCGGCGACTGCGCCGATTCCGCGGCGAGTGCCCAGGCGGGGCCGAACGGATCGCCCCCCGGCCGTGCACAAGTCGCTGCGTTGGTGAATATGCCCCTGCCTGAGGGGCGAGTGCGGCGCGTGCCCCGCCCGGTCCGTCGTACGCCCGCGGGGTGGCGCTCACCGGGACCGCTCGACACATTCCGCACTCGACGTGAAGGATGGTGATCAGCAAGCGCCCGCACAGCCAGGAAGGACCACCACCGCATGGCCACCACCCGTACCGCGCAGACCCACTGGGAGGGCAACCTCCTCGAGGGCAAGGGGACCGTCGCCCTCGCCAGCTCCAACATCGGCACCTTCGACGTCAACTGGCCGGCCCGCTCGGAGCAGCCGAACGGCACCACCAGCCCCGAGGAGCTCATCGCCGCCGCGCACTCCTCCTGCTACTCCATGGCCTTCTCGCACGGCCTGCACGGCAAGGGCTACACCGTCGAGTCTCTGGACACCAAGGCCGATGTGACCTTCCAGCCCGGCGAGGGCATCACCGGTATCGCCCTGACCGTGCGGGCCTCCGTTCCGGGCCTCTCCGAGGAGGACTTCCAGGCCGCAGCCGCCGACGCCAAGGCGAACTGCCCGGTGAGCCAGGCGCTTTCCGGCGTCAAGAACATCACGCTCGACGCCCAGCTGGTCTGAGCCTGCTCCGGGCGCGGTCGCGAGCCGCGCCCGAAAGGGGCTCGTACGGGGCGGCGTTCACCGCGCCCCGTACGGGCCTTCCTCCGGCGTCCCGATCCGCACCCGGGACCCGCGGCGGAGCCCCCAACGTGCCATCGCGCCCGCCTCCGCCTCCAGCACACAGCGGGCTCGCGGCCGTACCAGCCCGAGCCGGCCCGGACGCATCGTCGTCACGGCCAACACCCGCAACTCCCTGTCCAGATGGGCGACATCGATCGCGAAGCCCATCCGGAAGGTATGCACCCCGCCGGTCGGCGTCAGCAGCATCGCGCCCTCGATCCCCTCCCGCCCCAGCAGCCCCCGGGTGCGGGCGCGATAGGACGCCGCGATCTCCAGCGGCACCACCGTCGCAGCGTCGGCCCGTGTGTCGGCCGATGCGTCGGGCGGTGCGTCGGGCGCGTCGATCCACAGCACTCCGCTGCCGTCGCTCCACCGGCCGCGTGCCCACCCCGTACCACCGCTGCCGTTCCTGGCCACCGCGTCCTCCTCGACTCTCCGCCCCACGGTAGTGCGGGAGTTGACCCGGTGAGACCCGCACGCCTCTCGCTGCCTCGCCCTCGTCCGGTCGCTTCTTGCCCGCCTTCGTCCGGACCGTTCCGCCCCGCGCGGTCCGTAGGCTCTGGCTGTGCTTGTGCTGCTGAGCGTGATCGCCGCCGGATACGGAGTGGCCGCCGGGCTGCTACTGCCCCGCCCTGTCCACCGGCTCGCCGTCCCCGCCGACCGGCCGTGGCGGACGACCTGCCCCGACGGACACCCGCTGCCCGCCGGGCTGCTCGGCGCGGGGAGCTGTGTCCGGTGCGGCCCCGCCCGGCCCCACGGCCCGTCGCCCGCGCCGATCGCCGCCGTCAGTGCGCTGGTGTGCGTGCTGCTCACCACCACCGTGGGCCCCAGGCCCGAACTCACCGTCTGGCTGCTGCTGGTCCCCGTGCTGCTGCTGCTCGCGCTGGTGGACGTACGGGTGCACCGGCTTCCCGATCTCCTCACGCTGCCGGCCGCGGCAGCCACCGCCGTACTGCTGGGCGTGGCCTCGCTGCTGCCGGACGCTGCGGGGAGCTGGCGCTCCGCCCTGCTCGGAGGGCTGGCGCTCGGCGGGGCCTATCTGCTGCTCTTCCTCATCCATCCGAGGGGGATGGGGTTCGGTGACGTCAAGCTGGCGTTGACGCTGGGATTCACTCTTGGGTGGTACGGCTGGGCCGTCCTCTTCCTCGGCGCCTTCGCCGGCTTCCTGTTCGGCGCCCTGTACGGGGCAGCGCTGGTCGTCGCAGGCAGGGCCCACCGTCGGACGCCGCTGCCGTTCGGCCCGTTCATGCTGCTGGGTGCGCTGGCCGGGGTCGCACTCGGGGGACTCGCCGGGTGAACTCGGCGCCTGGTGCACCGAGGACGCCGCCACAGGGGCTATGGTGGGAACCCCCCCCTCGGGCCGGTCCGTACCCCCCCCCACGGACCGGCCCGTTTTATGTCCCGGGCCGGCCCGCCTCGGGGGCGCCAGGGGGCGCTCGGGCCCCGGCCGGACCCAGCCGGACCCAGCACTCCAAGCCGGGCCCAGCCGGCCTCGCCCGGATCTCGCGGCTTCTTCGCCCCGGCCTCAGCCCGGTTCGCGCCGGATCAGTCCTCGCTGCTGCGGGCCCAGATGTTCGCGCCCGGTGTCGACACCGCGAAGCCGTCGATCTCCGCCAGCTCCTCGTCGGTGAGCGGCGGACCGGTCAACGCCTCGACGTTCGCCTCCAGTTGGGCCACGCTGCTGGCGCCGACGAGGGCCGAGGTGACGCGCTCGTCCCGCAGCACCCAGCTCAGCGCGAGCTGTGCGAGGGACTGCCCGCGCCGCTCGGCGAGCGCGTTGAGTCCGCGCAGCTGCCCCACCACCGACTCGGTCAGCAGCCCGGGGTCGAGGGACTTGCCCTGGCTGGCCCTGGAACCCTCGGGAACGCCCTGCAGATAACGGTCGGTCAGCAGCCCCTGGGCGAGCGGGGCGAAGCAGATGCAGCCCATGCCCTCCTCCTGGAGCGTGTCCAGCAGGCCGTCGTCCTCGATCCAGCGGTTGAGCATGGAGTACGAGGGCTGGTGGATCAGCGGACGCACCCCCATCTCCCGCAGCAGCGCCGCGGCCTCGGCGGTGCGCTGGGAGTTGTACGAGGACAGACCCACGTACAGCGCCTTGCCATGCTGGACGGCGGAGGCGAGTGCCCCCATCGTCTCCTCCAGAGGGGTGTCGGGGTCGAAGCGGTGCGAGTAGAAGATGTCGACGTAATCCAGGCCCATCCGCTCCAGCGAGGCGTCCAGCGAGGAGAGCAGGTACTTGCGCGAGCCCCACTCGCCGTAGGGGCCGGGGTGCATCAGGTAGCCGGCCTTGGTGGAGACCACGATCTCGTCGCGGTAGCTCCGGAAGTCCTGGGCGAAGATCTGGCCGAAGTTCCGCTCGGCGGAACCGGCCGGCGGGCCGTAGTTGTTCGCCAGGTCGAAGTGGGTGACGCCCAGGTCGAAGGCGCGGCGGAGAATCGAGCGCTGCCCGGCCAGCGCTCGGTCGTCCCCGAAGTTGTGCCACAGTCCCAGGGAGATCTTCGGGAGCAGCAGGCCGCTGCGACCGCTGCGGCGGTAGGTCATGCCCGGACTGTCCGGGTTCTCGAAGGCGCCGTAGCGTGAGTCGGCGGCGCGGTAGTACGGGTGGTCGGCAGAGGATTCGCTCATACCTTCGTGAGTATCACGGACCTGTGACACTTCTGGGTCGGTTCGCCTGCCCGAATGCCGTTAGGCTGCTATGGGTTTGAGCAGGACGGGGGCAGGGAAAGGCGGACGACTTGTTGAAGGCGAAGCTGCGCGATCTCGTGGTTCGTGCCTACTCCCGCAGGGTGGAGGGGCGGCTCGACCACACTCACGTCCCCGCCCACATCGGCGTCATCCTGGACGGCAACCGCCGCTGGGCCAAGGCCTCGGGCGGTACGACCGAGCAGGGGCACCGGGCGGGCGCCGAGAAGATCCAGGAGCTGCTGACCTGGTGCGCGGAGACCGACGTCCGGGTCGTCACGCTCTGGCTGCTGTCCACCGACAACTTCGACCGCCCCGCCGAGGAACTGACCCCGCTGCTCGGCATCATCGAGGACACCGTCCGCGACCTGGCGAACGACGGCCGCTGGCGTGTGCACCACGTGGGCACCCTGGACCTGCTGCCGGACCACACCCAGCGGGTGATCAAGGAAGCCGAGGAGCAGGCGGGCGACCGCGACGGCATCCTGGTCAACGTCGCGGTGGGTTACGGCGGACGCCAGGAGATCGCCGACGCCGTACGCTCCCTGCTGGCCGAACGCGCGGCGCAGGGCGCGACGCTGGACGAGCTCGCCGAGACCCTGGAGGTCCGGGACATCGCCCAGCACCTCTACACCAGCGGCCAGCCCGACCCCGATCTCGTGATCCGCACCAGCGGAGAGCAGCGGCTCTCGGGCTTCATGCTCTGGCAGAGCGCCCACTCCGAGTACTACTTCTGCGACGTCTTCTGGCCCGCCTTCCGCAAGGTGGACTTCCTGCGCGCGCTGCGCGACTACGCCGTGCGCCACCGCCGCTACGGCTCCTGAGCGAGCGCCGCACACCGCCTCCGCACCGGCTCGGCGCCCGATGCACCCCCGGGTGTACGCCCGGCGAACCCGCGCTCCCTCTCGCCCCCTGACCCCGCGCCACCCGCCCGACGCCCGCACGGCAATCGCCGTGCGGGCGTCGGCCATGCCTGTGGCACATGGAGGAGGGGGACCGCCTGTCCGCATGGTCGCAGGAGTTAACGGGAATACCCCTCCCAGGCCGACGCGTCGACCAGGGGCGCCGGCCAGGCGGGAGGCCTTTTGCGCACCACGGAATGCCGCACACCGGTGCGGTGGACGGGGAGGGCCGGAGTCCGGCCCCTGCAAGAAGGGCCGGGCCCGGCCGAAACGTCCGTGTCAGCTCTCCGCGAGCTCATCGCGTCCCGACCTCATCCGAGGGGGTTCGTCCTTCCGTGGTGAACAGCAAGAAGCGCCGCGACAACGACCGGCGCACGTATGTCATCGACACCAGCGTCCTGCTCGCCGATCCCGCGGCAATGCTGCGCTTCGACGAGCACGAAGTGGTGCTGCCCGTCATCGTGATCACAGAGTTGGAGGCCAAGCGCCACCATCCGGAGCTGGGCTACTTCGCACGGCAGGCCCTGCGCACGCTCGACGAGTACCGCGTCCGCTTCGGCCGGCTCGACGAGCCGATTCCGCTGGGGGAGGTGGGCGGGACACTGCGGGTCGAGCTGAACAACACGGACCCCGGGGTGCTGCCCGCCGGTTTCCGCCTCGGTGACAACGACTCGCGCATCCTCGCCGTGGCGCGCAACCTCCAGGCGCAGGGGTATGACGTCACCGTCGTCTCCAAGGACCTGCCGCTGCGCATCAAGGCGTCCTCGATCGGACTGCTGGCGGAGGAGTACCGGGCCGAGCTCGCCATCACCGAGAGCGGGTGGACCGGTATCCGGGAGCTGACGTTGCCCGGCGAGGACATCGACGAGCTCTTCGCCGCGGAGACGCTCTCCACCCCGGAGGCGGACGAACTGCCGGTCCACACCGGTCTGGTGCTCCAGTCGGAGAAGGGCAAGGCGCTCGGCCGGGTCACCGCGGACGGCCGGGTCAGGCTCGTGCGCGGCGACCGCGAGGCGTTCGGAATCCACGGCCGCAGCGCCGAACAGCGCATCGCCCTGGACCTGTTGCTCGATCCCGAGGTCGGCATCCTCTCGATGGGCGGCAGGGCGGGCACGGGCAAATCGGCGCTGGCGCTGTGCGCGGGGCTGGAGGCGGTGCTGGAGCGGCGCCAGCACCGCAAGGTGATGGTCTTCCGTCCGCTGTACGCGGTCGGCGGCCAGGATCTGGGCTATCTCCCGGGCACGGCCGACGAGAAGATGAACCCCTGGGCGCAGGCGGTCTTCGACACGCTCTCGGCGGTCACCAGCCGGGACGTCATCGAGGAGGTGGTGGCCCGGGGCATGTTGGAGGTGCTGCCGCTCACCCACATCAGGGGCCGTTCCCTGCACGACGCCTTCGTGATCGTCGACGAGGCCCAATCGCTGGAGCGCAACGTCCTGTTGACGGTGCTCTCCCGGATCGGGCAGGGATCGCGGGTGGTGCTCACCCATGACGTCGCCCAGCGCGACAACCTGCGGGTGGGGCGTTACGACGGCGTGGTGGCGGTGGTCGAGAAGCTCAAGGGCCATCCGCTCTTCGCCCACATCACCCTGACCCGCTCCGAGCGTTCGCCGATCGCCGCGATGGTGACGGAGATGCTGGAGGAGGGCCGGCTCTAGCGGAACGGGCCCCAGGGCGCTTCCGCCCGGGCGTCCGAGCCGCCGTCGGGGAAGCAGGGGAGCGGGGTGTCCACCGAGAGGTGGGCGCCCCGCTCCGGCCGTTTCGGGGTGTGTTCTGTGTCGCGTTCGGCGGGGACGGTCGCGGGGCAGTGCCGGGTGCGCCGGATCGTCGAAGCCGGCCGCGTACGCCTCCTACCGACCGGGCGGCAGCTGCTCGGCGGGCAGCGCCGAACATCCGTTTTGTGCCGTTAGTTGGTGCGGTGTCAGTTCGCCAACCGGTTCGCGAATCACCTGGAAGTGTATAAACGGTGCTGCCCCGCGCCGTGCTCAACTCGGCGGTCGGGCACCCTGGTCGGGTCCGGGGGCGACGCGCACGCGTTTCCGCCGCGGATCCGGCTCAAACGGCGTGTGACCTATCCCACTCCGTCGAGAATTGCCTCAACCCTCAGCCGTCCGGCTAGGGTGTGGATCCTGTCAGGCCCCGCATACGGCCTTCACGACTCCGTCAGGGGTTGTGGCACCACGACAACTCAACAGGTTATGCCGTATGCCGCCCGAGGAACCACGCGGATTCTCCAGCAGTGCCGGAGACCCCACCGGGCCCGTACCTCCAAGTGACCGTGCAACACGGAGGTCTGTGTCAGGGGCACGATTGCGTCCGTGAGGTCACCTAAGCGGGCATTGTGGAAGGAAACCGTGTGACTACTCGGATTTCGGTCCGGGGATTCGCCGTGGCGTCCGCCACCGCGGTCACCACCGTCGGCGCTGTCGTCGGAGTGGCCTCGGGCGGTCAGCAGGGAACGGCCGAACCGGCTGAGCTCGCTGCCGCAGACGCGACGCTCCTCGCAGACATACCGGTCGGTGGCAACACCGAGACCCAGACGACCTCTCTCAGCCAGCAGGCGGACAGCCAGTCCGAAGCTGCCAACGCCGCTGCCAAGAAGGCGGCCGAGGAGGACGCGCGCAAGCAGGCTGCGAAGGACGCGGCGGACAAGAAGAAGGCAACCGAGGCCAAGAAGGCCGAGGAGCTGGAGAAGAAGGCCGCCGAGGAGCGTGAGAAGGAGCTGGCCGCGAGCCGCAGCTCCGAGCGCACCGCGCCCGGTGGCGGCGACTTCCCGCAGCAGGCCTCCTACTCGGTCGCCGAGGTCAAGGCGATGGCCCAGCAGATCGTCGGCGGCGGCCAGTTCCAGTGCTTCTCGAACATCGTTCAGCGTGAGAGCACCTGGAACTACCAGGCGTCCAACCCGAGTTCCGGAGCGTACGGACTGGTCCAGGCTCTGCCCGGCACCAAGATGGCCTCCGCGGGTGCCGACTGGCGGACCAACCCCGCCACCCAGATCAAGTGGGGCGTCAACTACATGAACGACCGTTACGGCAGCCCTTGCGGCGCCTGGGAGTTCTGGCAGGCCAACCACTGGTACTGAGTCACACCACCACGTACCCGGCTGTGTGAGAGCGCCTCCGACCGAAGTCAGGTCGGAGGCGCTCTCGCGTTCTCGCCGCCGGCTGCCCTGGCACATCTCTCCCTCAGGACCGACGTCGGAAGCAACCGTCCACAGCGGTAACGTCGTCCCTCGGTGGGAGCAGCTGACCTACACACCCCGGGGGCTAAGGAACACGATGTCCAGAATCGACCGGCTGAAGGCCGGTGCGACGCGTTTCGGCGCACGTATGGCGGACTACCGGCGCCGCGCTGAGAACGAGCGCGAGGAGCGGGAAGAACGCCGCCGGGCCAAGGACGAGGCGCAGCACCCGCCGCCCCCGCCCGCCCCGGTACCGCCGAAGAACCCGGAACCGCCCACCGTCGTGCCGTGGGGCCTGCGGGTCGCGGCGGAGGCCGGCTGGCGACTCCTGGTGCTGGCCGGTGTGGTCTGGGTGCTGATCCAGGTCATCGGGGCGATCAGCATGCTGGTCATCGCGTTCTCCGCGGGGCTGCTGCTCACCGCACTGCTGCAGCCGACCGTCGCCCGCCTCCGGCGCTGGGGGCTGGCCCGCGGGCTCGCCACCGCCACCGTGTTCAGCGGTGGGTTCGGTGCGTTGGGCCTGATCGGCTGGTTCGTCGTCTGGCAGGTCATGGAGAACCAGGAAGACCTGGTCAAGCAGATCCAGAGCGGTGTCGACGAGCTGCGGACCCGGATCCTGGACAGCCCGTTCCAGGTCACCGACGCGCAACTCAACGATCTCGCCGACAACTTGAACTCCTGGATCGGAGAGCACAGCCAGGAGCTGACCTCCGCGGGCCTCGAAGGCGCCTCCTACGTCGTGGAGTTCCTGACCGGTGCGGCGCTCGCCGCGTTCGTCACCCTCTTCCTGCTCTACGACGGCCGGCGCATCTGGGACTGGTGCCTGAAGTTCGTCCCCTCCGTCGCCCGCGAGGGCGTGGCGGGCGCGGGTCCGCGGGCCTGGGCCACGCTGACCGGCTATGTGCGAGGGACGGTGATAGTCGCCTTCATCGACGCGGTCGGCATCGGCGTCGGCATCTACTTCCTCGGTGTGCCGATGGCCGTCCCCCTCGCGGTGATCGTCTTCATCTT
The DNA here is from genome assembly GCF_018101125.2 of Streptomyces tardus. Lineage (GTDB taxonomy): Bacteria > Actinomycetota > Actinomycetes > Streptomycetales > Streptomycetaceae > Streptomyces > Streptomyces tardus. The sequence continues at coordinate 3,804,227 of NZ_JAELVF020000001.1, forward strand.
CGCCTTCGTGCCCATCGTGGGAGCGCTGGTCTCCGGCTCGCTGGCCGTCGTCGTCGCCTTCGTGACGAACGGCATCGGTACGGCGCTGCTGGTCCTCGGTGTCGTACTGCTGGTTCAGCAGATCGAGGGCAACATCCTCCAGCCGTTCATCCTCGGCCGGCTGGTCCAGGTGCACGCGCTCGGTGTGGTGCTCGCGGTCACCGCGGGAACCCTGCTCGCGGGTATTCCGGGCGCCGTCGTCGCCGTGCCGCTGGTCGCGGTCACCAACACGGTCGTCGGCTATCTGCGGGCCTATGCCGAACAGCAGAATCCCGACCACCGGGCGCACCACGGAGCCACGATCACAGAAGTCTCCCCGGCCGTACCACCGTTGCTCCACGGCGAACAGCCCGGCCAGGCCCCGGCCGCTGCGGTCTCCGACGCCCCGTCGGGCGCGCCCCCGGCGGATCCGGCGCCGCCCGGGGAGGCCGGACCGCCATCGCAGGACGGCGGCCCGAGGAGCTGAGCGCGGCGACCCGCCGCAGAGGCGAGCGGTACGCACCGGTCACGGCAGCGGCCCGGCACCCGATCACGGGGTGCCGGGCCGCTGCCGTGACCGTGCGGCGGTGGTGCGGTGGCTGTGCCGCCGTGCGCCCCCTGCCGCGCGCGGCCCCGGCGGGCGGGCCCTCGCCGCTCCGGGGCTCAGTACGGGGACTCGTGGGCCTCGCTGAACGCCTTCAGCCGCAGGGTGTCGCTGTCGGTCCAGTCCGGGGGCGGAACGACGGCGGCCCACCCCTCGACGGCGTTGGTGCCGTAGCGGTGCCCGTGCGGCGCTTCGACGCCGTACGACATCGCCATGTCGATCGCGGTCTGCCAGAAGGTGACGAACGGGAACCAGCCCACGTCGCCCGCGACGTCCGGGCCGGTCGGCTTCTCCAGGAACTCCGGGCGGCTGACCGCGAGATCGGGCGAGAACCACACGATCGGGTCGGACGCGTTCTGGAGATAGACCACCCGCGGGTGCTCCCACTCCTGCCCGCTCGGCATGCCGAGGTCGCGCTGCGGGAACTGGGCGAACCGTACGTTCCTGCCCCCGTCGTACACCGGGCGCCAGACGGGGCTGCCGGCGTCGCGGTTCTCGGTGACGGACCGCCAGATCGGACTGTAGTTGGGCGGGCCGACCAGCAGGGCTCCGTCGGTGTTCTCCAGCAGGTCCTCCAGCCCGCCGAAGGAGTCCTCGATGGCGCTCGCACCGAGGCTCTCGCCGAAGGCGACCAGCTTCGGCCGCTCGGCGGCGGGCATGCTTTCCCACCTCTCCCGCACGGCGGCGACCAGCGCGCCGGTCGCCCGGCCGGCCTCCTCGCGGTCCACCAGGAAGGACACCCAGCTCGGCAGGTAGGAGTACTGGAGCGCGACGATCGCGGTGTCGCCGTTGTGCAGGTACTCCAGCGGCTCGGCGGTACGGGCGTCGATCCAGCCGCTGCCGGTGGTGCCTGCGACGGCCAGCACCTCGCGGTCGAATCCGCCGGCGCGTTCGAGCTCGGCGACCGCCAGCTCGGCCTGCGCGGTGTGGTCGGCGCCGCTGGAGCGGCCGACGTAGACGCGTACGGGGTCCATCGCCTCGCGTCCGCTGAAGCTGGAGATCTGCTCCTTGGTCAGCACGCTGCCGGTGAAGTTGCGGCCCTGGAAGCCGAGATCCTCCCAGTCGATCAGCGAATCGGGGCTGCCGGAGACATGGGGTGAACCGGACTGGACGATCCCGTCCTTGGTGCTCTTGTCGGTGTTGGCGGCGATCCGCGCGGCGATGTCGACCACCCCCCGTTCGAAGACCACGTCCTTGGCGCCGAAGAGCACCACCACCGCGCTGATCATCAGGCCTGCCGCCACCGCCACCGGTTTGGGGACGAAGCGCAGCAGTACCCGAATGAGTGACCGGGTGCCCAGCCGCACGGCCCGGGCGATCAGCAGTATCAGTGCGCACAGGGCGACGGCGAGCAGCGCGATCATCAGCGAGTGCCAGGTCAGCGTCGGCGGCAGCCCCTGGAGCTTGCGCAACTGGCGCTGCATGTCGGCGCTCTGGTTCAGCAGCAGCACCGTCAGCGCCGTGCCCAGTACGAAGTACGTCTGCCAGGCGCGGGTGCGCATGCGTACGCGGGTCGCGCGCGTGGGGCGCCGGCGTACCGCGGCCGAGGCGCCCCAGCTGATGAGCGCGCCCAGCGCGTAGCCGATTCCGGCGGTGATGCCGCCCACGACGCCCTGCAGGTACCAGGGCCGGGGCACGAGTGAGGGGGTGAGGGAGAGCCAGAAGAAGACGGTCGCGGTGATGGTCGCTGTCAGGTCGGGCCAGCGGCGCACCAGCCAGCCGGCGTCAGGGCGGTCCCAGTACGGCTTGCGCGCGATCCTGACGAACTGTCGGCCCGTACGCCGGGCGCGGGTCGCCCAGGGG
>NZ_JAELVF020000001.1:3806721-4009575 GCF_018101125.2 Streptomyces tardus
GTCTCCCCGGCCTGTCAGTGTCTGACATCTGGCCTCACCGTAAAGGATCGCGGGCCGCCGGTAAGGACGCGGTCCCGCTGTCACGGGTTGAGACGGGGCGATTGGCTGGTGCGGCCACGCACTGGTGTGCGGGCCGTGGGCGGGGAGTTGGGGCGGGGCGGCTCGGCGCACGGGCCCGGAGTTGCCGCGCCCGTGTCGGAGGGCCGAGGACCGCCCCGTCCGTCCCGGGTGGGCGGCGTTCGAATCCTCGGTCATCGACCCGGTGTCGGGCCCTCGCCGGGGGATGCTCGGCCGCTTCCTCTCCTGTGAGCGGGGCGCCGTGCGTGGGGAAGCATTCGTCGGTCTACCTGCCCGCCGCGAGGCGCCATCTCTTCCGAATTCCAGAACAAACCGCTGCTCAGTGGCGGTGCACTCCATGTATACACCTCGGCTATACATCAGGTGTATACGCCTCGTGTATAGTCCTCGTCATGTCCATCAGTCACACGTTGCTCGGCCTCCTGGAATCAGGGCCCCGCCACGGATACGACCTCAAGAAGGCATTCGACGAGCGCTTCGGCCACGACCGGTCCCTGCACTACGGCCAGGTCTACTCGACAATGTCGCGGCTGCTGAAGAACGGCCTCGTGGAGGTCGACGGCGTCGAGGCGGGCGGCGGTCCCGAGCGCAAGCGCTACGCGATCACCGACGCCGGCATCACCGACGTCGGCCAGTGGCTCGCCACTCCCGAGAAGCCCGAGCCCTACCTCCAGAGCACCCTCTACACCAAGATCGTCCTGGCTCTGCTGACCGGGCGCGACGCCGCCGAGCTGCTCGACACCCAGCGAGCCGAGCATCTGCGCCTGATGCGCGAGCTCACCCGGCGCAAGACCGGTGGCGATCTGGCCGACCAACTCATCTGCGACCACGCCCTGTTCCACCTCGAAGCCGATCTGCGCTGGCTGGAGCTGGCCGCGGCACGACTCGACAAGCTCGCCAAAGAGGTAAGCGCATGACCGAAACGACCACCGGGGCCACGGGTGCGCTGCTGTCCGCCACCGCGCTCCGCAAGACGTACGGCGCCACCGCCGCCCTGGACGGCGCGGACTTCCAGATCCGGGCCGGCGAGATCGTCGCGGTGATGGGGCCCTCCGGCTCCGGCAAATCCACCCTGCTGCACTGCCTGGCCGGCATCGTCCCGCCGGACGAGGGCCAAGTGCACTACCAGGGCCGGGAGTTGTCGGGCCTCTCGGACGCCGAGCGCAGCGCACTGCGGCGCGGGGCGTTCGGTTTCGTCTTCCAGTTCGGTCAGTTGGTGCCCGAGCTGAGCTGTGTGGAGAACGTCGCGCTGCCGCTGCGCCTGACCGGTGTCGACCGGAAGACGGCCGAGGGCAGGGCAGCCGAGTGGCTGGAGCGGCTGGAGGTCGCGGACGTGGCGCGCAAGCGCCCCGGCCAGGTGTCCGGCGGTCAGGGACAGCGGGTCGCCATCGCCCGCGCGCTGGTCGCCACACCCCGTGTGATCTTCGCGGACGAACCGACCGGCGCACTCGACTCGTTGAACGGCGAGCGCGTCATGGAGCTGCTCACCGCCGCCGCCCGGGACACCGGTGCCGCGGTGGTGCTGGTGACCCACGAGACCCGGGTCGCCGCCTACTCCGACCGCGACGTCGTCGTACGGGACGGCAAGGCCAGGGACGTGGCCGGCATGGCGGGCGTCGCGTGAGCGCGGGCACCCGTGTGCCGCTCGGCCAGTGGGCGCGCGAACTGCTGCTCGGTGCTCGATTCGCGGTCAGCGGCGGGCGCGCGGGCTGGACCCGCACGCTGCTGACCTCGTTCGGGGTGGGCCTGGGCGTCGCGGTGCTGCTGCTCGCCGCCTCGGTGCCGACCGCGCTGACTGCCGGCGACATCCGCAAGGACAACCGGGACTGGGCCTCCTCGGAGGAAGTGGAGAAGGCGGAGCACACTGTCCTCCTCTCCTGGGTCTACACCGAATTCCGGGACGAGACCGTCTCGGGCAGGGAGCTCCAGGCCGAGGGCGATCCGGACAAGGCGGTGCTCCCGCCCGGTGTGGACAAGCTGCCCGCGCCCGGCGAGGCGCTGGTCTCGCCCGCACTGCGGGACCTGCTGGACACCGAGGACGGCCGGAAGTACCTCCAGCCGCGCTTCGACGGACTGACGATCACCGGAACCGTCGGTGACCAGGGCCTGTCGGGACCCTCCGAGCTGCTCTTCTACTCCGGCAGCGACGAGTTGGAGGCCGACTCCGGTCACGTCTGGCGGGTGTCCGGCTTCGGCCACAGCGAGCCCAGCAATCCGCTCAGCGTCGCTCTGGTGGCGCTGGTCGTGGTGATGCTGGTGGTGCTGCTGCTGCCGATCGCCGCATTCATCGCCACAGCAGTGCGCTTCGGCGGCGAGCGCCGCGACCAGCGGCTGGCCGCGCTGCGGCTGGTGGGCGCTGACAACGCCATGACGCGCCGGGTCGCCGCCGGGGAGTCGCTGGTGGGTGCCGTCTTCGGTCTGGCGCTGGGCAGTTGGCTCTTTCTGCTGGGGCGCTCGCAGGCCCGGTCGATCGACCTCTACGGCATCGGCCTCTTCCCCTCCGACATCGCTCCCGGCTTCCTGTTCACACTGCTGATCGTGGTGCTCGTACCGGCCTGCGCGGTCGGGGTGACCCAGCTTGCGCTGCGCAAGGTCGTGATCAGTCCGCTCGGAGTGGCGCGCGAGGGCGTCGACCGGGGCAGGCGGCTGTGGTGGCGGCTGGCGACCCTGCTGCTCGGAGTGGTCCTGCTGTTCGTCCTCGGGCCGCGCTTCAGCGGTGGCGGCGCGGACATCTGGCTGCTCGCCGGCTCGGTGATGCTCACTCTCGTCGGGGTGACCTCGCTGCTGCCGTGGGTGGTGGAGCGGGTCGTGGACCGGCTGCAGGGAGGTTCGCTCTCCTGGCAACTGGCCACCCGCCGACTCCAGTTGAACAGCGGTCTCGCCGCCCGCGCGGTCAGCGGCGTCACTCTCGCGGTGGCCGGCGCGGTGGCGCTCCAGATGCTCTACAGCTCCGTGCAGCGCGAGGACGAGCGGGATACGGGCATGGACACCGGGCAGGCCGATGTGACGGTGTACTCCGGCGTCGAAGGCGGCTCGGACGGGGAGCGGCTGGCCGGGCAGATCCGCGAGCTCGACGGCGTACGCTCCGCGCACGGCTACCTCACCGGTGAAGCGGTGCACGAGAAGACCAGGGTGAACGAGTACGACGTGCGCGAGTCGGTGACCTTCACTGTCGCGGACTGCCCGACCCTGCGCTATCTGCTGAAGATCGACTCCTGCGCGGACGGCAGTACCTACTTCGCCCTCGACCCGAACCTGCCGAAGGACGAGAGGCCGAAGGTCCCGGCAGCCGGTGACCGGTACGACCTGCGGGCCGACCCGGAGAAGGCCCGGCCGGAGAACCCGGACTGGTGGACGGTCCGCGGGAAGGTCGAGCAGGCCCGGGTCGGACAGGACGCCTCCGGCTCCCAGGCTCCGTACGGCCTCTACACCACGCCCGACGCACTGGCGCCCGAACGCCTCGGTGGTGAGGCTGCGGCGCACGTCCAGGTGCGAATGGTCGCCGACGGCGCCGGCCGGGCTGACGGAGTGGAGCGCATCCGCAACCTCGCCCCCATCACCGATCCGAGCTTCTCGGTGCAGGAGCTGCGGTCCAAGGCCCAGTCGGACGAGTTCACCGTGCTCAGCAACGCGCTGATGGCGGGTTCGGTGCTGGTGATGCTGCTGATCGGCGGGTCGATGGTCGTCTCCACCCTGGAGCAACTGAGGGAGCGCAGAAGGCAGTTGTCCGTGCTGGTCGCCTTCGGCACCAAACGGTCGACCCTCGGCGCCTCGGTGCTGTGGCAGACGGCGATCCCCGTCGGCCTCGGACTGACGCTGGCGACGGCCGGCGGGTTGGGCCTCGGTCTGCTGCTGCTGCGGATGATCGGCGGCGGGGTGGCCGACTGGTGGGCGTTCCTGCCGATGGTCGGCATGGGCCTGGCCATGATCGCCCTGGTCACGCTCGCGAGCCTGCCCGCGCTGTGGCGCATGATGCGACCCGACGGGCTCCGCACGGAGTGAGTCAAATTTGCGGGCGGCCCGTCAACTGCCTTGTTCAGTGATGGAATTGACCTGCCCTCGGCTCTTCGCCCGGTGTCCGTCGCCACGACGGGTGCCGGGCGAAGCGCGTCCCGCGCGGAGCCCGGGTGGCGCGGAATCACTCCTTCGGGTTAAAGTGATATCACTTTGAAAGCACTGAACGGGGGCTCCATGACCAAGCACGAAGACAACATCCGGGACGCGGGCGAGAGCGGCAGGCCGGTCCGTACGAGCGAGACTTCGGCGCCCGAGAGGCTCGAGATGCCCACGGCGCCCGTCGAGGAGCACGTCGCGCACAGCGTCTCGGGCGTGCTGGGGCTGCTGATCTCCATCTTCGGCCCGCTGATCGGTGCCGCCGTGGTGGTCGCGGGCGGAGTGCTCACCGCGAACGTCACACCCGCGATCGGCGTACCGCTGATCGTCCTCGGCGCGCTGCTGTTCGTCGGCTCTCTCGTCGCGTGGAACGGCGTGAAAATGGTCGCCCCGGGCGAGGCCCGCGTCATCCAGCTCTTCGGCCGCTACGTCGGCACCGTCCGCGAGGACGGGCTGCGCTGGGTCAACCCGCTGACCAGCGCCGCCCGGATCTCCACCAGGGTCCGCAACCACGAGACCGCCAAGCTCAAGGTCAACGACGCCAGGGGCAACCCGATCGAGATCGCCGCCGTCGTGGTCTGGCAGGTCGAGGACACCGCACAGGCCGTCTTCGCGGTGGACGACTACGAGGAGTTCGTCACCACCCAGACCGAGACCGCACTGCGCCACATCACCACCCACTACCCGTACGAGGCCGACGGCGGCGAGCTCTCGCTGCGGGACAACGCCGAGAGCATCACCGACCAGCTCTCCGTCGAGGTCGAGGCCAGGGTGAAGACCGCCGGCGTGAAGGTGGTCGAGTCCCGGTTCACCCACCTCGCCTACGCGCCCGAGATCGCCGCCGCGATGCTCCAGCGCCAGCAGGCGGGTGCGATCATCGCGGCCCGCGAGCTGATCGTCGAGGGCGCCTGCGGCATGGTGGAGCAGGCCATCGCCCGTATCACCGCGCAGGACTTCGTCCAACTGGACGAGGAGCGCAAGGCGGCGATGGTCTCCAACCTGCTGGTCGTCCTCTGCGGCGACCGTGCGCCCCAGCCGGTCGTCAACTCGGGTTCGCTGTACCAGTGACCGAGCGGCCCAGCCGCCCGGCCCGCAAACAGGTGCTGCTGCGGCTCGATCCCGCCGTCCACGACGCGCTCGCGCGGTGGGCGGCGGACGAGCTGCGCAGTACCAACGCGCAGATCGACTTCCTGCTGCGCAAGGCCCTCGCCGAAGCCGGTCGACGGCCGAAGGACGCCCGGCCCCACCCCCGGCGCGGCAGGCCGCCGCGGGAGCCCGCGCCCGAGGAGGCCGGTGGCCCGGAGGCCAACAGCGACCCGGAGTAGCGGGCCGCGGCGGACGCCGCTGGGGAGAGTGAGGCGTCATGTGGCGGTAGTGGCGGCAATCGTGGAGATTTGCCCTTCGGGTGACCATCGCGGAAAACCTTGGTGGGCATCGAGATCACCCTGGGCGACGACGTGAGGGAGCCCCTAGGCTTCAGAGGGGCCGCTCGCGCGAGCCCTGCTGCGGGCAGTCCGCGGACGAAGGGAAGACCCATGAACGGTGCACCGTCATTCTTCGAGCTCGGAGTGGAGGACGCGGACAAGGCGCGTTCCTTCTACGGCGACCTGTTCGGCTGGAATCTGCCGCCCGGCCCTTCGGAGGGCGGGTACCGGATCAACACCCCCACCATCCCCGGCGGCGTGCACGGAGGCGACTCCGGGGCGAGCCCGTACATCTTCTTCCAGGTCGACGACATGGACTGGGCGCTGCTGCGGGTGCAGCAGCTCGGCGGCACCGTCCAGGAGGTCGACCTCGGCGGGGACGAGGAGTCCGTCGCCAAGCACGGCAGGTTCAAGCTGTGCGTGGACAACCAGGGCTCGCCGTTCGGCCTCCACCAGCCGCCGGCCGCTGCGAGCTGAGCGGCGGGCAGCTGCGACACCGCCGAGGGGCCGCCTTCCGCATGTCGGAAGGCGGCCCCTCGGCCGTCCCGCTCACGGATCAGTCCGCTGCGGTACGGCAGGCGGCGGGGGTGGTCGGAGCCGGATCGTCCGGCAGCACGGGGCGTACCGGCAGGTGGGCGAGGGCCTTGCGCAGCGCGTCCGCGAAACCCTCGAACTCCTGCTGTCTGGCGGTGCCGGTGCGCATCGCCAGCGCGACCCTGCGCGTGGGTGCCGGGTCGGAGAAACTGCCGGTGGTGAGGCGGTCGTTGCGTGCCGTCTCCACACCGAGAGCCGTACGGGGGAGCAGGGTTACGCCCATTCCGCCGGCGACCAGCTGGACCAGGGTGGACAGCCCGGCGGCGGTGGTGGTCACCGGAGGGCCGTCGGTGCGCCCGGCCTCCCGGCAGACGTCCAGGGCGTGGTCGCGCAGGCAGTGGCCCTCGTCGAGCAGTAGCAGCGGCAGTTGCCGCAGGCGCTCGCGCGCTATGTCCGCACGGCCGGCCAACTCGTGGTCGCGCGGCAGGACCAGGACGAAATCCTCGTCGAACAGCGGTACGCAGTGCACCGCTCCGGCTCCGCGCGCGGTGTCCAGCGGCACCGCGAGCAGCAGCAGGTCGAGGCGGCCGGTGGAGAGCCCGTCCAGCAGGGAGGCGGTCTGCTCCTCGTGTACCTGGAGCTCCAGCTCGGGGTAGCGGTCGTGCACCAGCCGCAGCACCGTGGGGAGCAGATACGGCGCGCAGGTCGGGATCACGCCGAGCCGCAGCGTCCCGGTGAACGGAGCCCGGACCGCCTCCGCCTCCTCGACCAGCTCGGCGACCGCGTCCAGCACCGTACGGGCGCGCACGGCCAGCCGCTCACCGGCCGGAGAGAGCAGCACCCTGCGGGTGGTGCGCTCCAGCAGCTGCACTCCCAGGCTCTCCTCCAGCGCCGACACCGCACCGGACAGCGCGGGTTGGCTCATTCCGATGTCCGCGGCGGCTGCCCGGAAGTGCAGGTGTTCGGCGACCGCAGCGAAGGCGCGCAGCTGGGCCAGGCTCGGCTGGCGCGGACCGGTCGCGGCGGGCCTGCGGCCGGCGCGGCTGTGCGGGACGCGAGCGGCCCCGGGCGCGTCCTGGCCCGGTCCGCGGTGTCCGGGCTTCTGCTGCGGACCGGGTGCGGGGCGGCGGTCCGGGGTGCCCGCGCGGTGGTCCGGGGTGCCCGCGCGGTGGTCGGCCCGGCGGGGCCTGCGGCCCTCGGGTCCGGGGCCCGGGTGGGAGGTGGGGGACATGCTCGGTTCCGATCGGTTGTGCAGTTCCCGTGCGAGAAGCGGCGCGGGACGGTGTCGTGCAAAGGAATGCAAAGGGTCGAACTCGCGTCTACCGGACGGCCGTGAGGCCCACGTTCCGGCGCGCGGAGATGTCGTTGAGACATCGCGGAGACGTACCGGAAGATCGTGCAGGAGGGTTGTGCCGAGCGCGGCTCCGGTGATAGGTGGCCTCGATCAACGGGTGACAGTCTAGCTATTTCTTTGATCAATGGCCGCTGTGGGAGGCTGGCGCTCCGTCCAACCCTCAGGGGTGCCCTGACCTGCGTCTGTGCGGCGCTTCGGGTGCTCCTTCGTGATCAAGGAGAGCACGTGCTCACTGTTGGTGACCAGTTCCCCACCTTCGACCTGACCGCTTGCGTCTCGCTGGAGCAGGGCGAGGAGTTCCAGCAGATCGACCACAAGACCTACGAGGGCAAGTGGAAGGTCGTCTTCTTCTGGCCCAAGGACTTCACCTTCGTCTGCCCGACCGAGATCGCCGCCTTCGGCAAGCTCGACGAGGACTTCGCCGACCGCGACGCCCAGATCCTCGGCGTCTCCGGCGACTCGGAGTTCGTCCACCACGCCTGGCGCAAGGACCACGACGACCTGCGCGACCTGCCCTTCCCGATGCTCGCCGACTCCAAGCACGAGCTCATGAGCGACTGCGGCGTCAAGGGCGAGGACGGCTTCGCCCAGCGTGCTGTCTTCATCGTCGACCCGAACAACGAGATCCAGTTCAGCATGGTGACCGCCGGTTCCGTCGGCCGTAACCCCAAGGAGGTCCTGCGGGTGCTGGACGCCCTGCAGACCGACGAGCTGTGCCCCTGCAACTGGAGCAAGGGCGAAGACACCCTGGACCCGGTCAAGCTGCTCGCCGGCGAGTGAACTGACCGACCAAGCGGAAAGCGGAGATCCACCATGGCACTCGACGAACTGAAGTCGGCTCTGCCCGACTACGCCAAGGACCTGAAGCTCAACCTCGGTTCGGTGATCGGCAACTCGGACCTCCCGGCCCAGCAGCTGTGGGGCACGGTGCTCGCCTGCGCGATCGCCTCGCGGTCGCCGAAGGTGCTGGCCGAGCTGGAGCCCGAGGCGAAGGCGCAGCTCTCGCCCGAGGCGTACACCGCGGCCAAGTCCGCCGCGGCGATCATGGCGATGAACAACGTCTACTACCGGACCCGGCACCTGCTGTCGGACCCGGAGTACGGCAATCTCCGCGCCGGCCTGCGGATGAACGTCATCGGCAACCCGGGTGTGGAGAAGGTCGACTTCGAGCTGTGGTCGCTCGCAGTCTCCGCCATCAACGGCTGCGGGATGTGCCTCGACTCGCACGAGCAGGTGCTCCGCAAGGCCGGCGTGGACCGCGAGACGATCCAGGAGGCGTTCAAGATCGCCTCGGTGCTCCAGGCCGTGGGCGCGACCCTCGACGCGGAGGCCGTACTGGCCGGCTGATCCCCGCCGCTTCCGCCGCCGCACCCCGGTACCGGCCACTGGCCGTACCGGGGTGCGGTGCGTCGGGTGCCGGCGCGGTGCGTCGGAGGTGGCCGGGCCCGGCCCGCACCGGAATGTACCGGGGGGCGGCTCCGGGCAGCCTCTGCAGCCCGGAGCCGCCCCCGTACGGCGGGACACCTGCCCCCGCGCAGCAACCTCTGTCAGGGCAGCGGGAGTTCGAACCAGACGACCTTGCCTGTCGAGAGCCGGGTCGCGCCCCAGCGGCGGGCGAGACGGTTGACCAGGAACAGGCCGCGACCGCCTTCGTCGGTCGCGCGTGCCTGCCGCAGTCTCGGCAGCTGTGGCACGTCGTCGCCGACCTCGCAGCGCAGCCGGTCGGTGCGCAACAGCCGCAGCGTGATGGGGCGTTCGGCGTACCGCACCGCGTTGGTGACCACCTCGCTGACCAGCAGCTCGACGGTGTCCGACAGATCCTCCAGCCCCCAGCGCGCCAGCGCACGGCGGGCCAGCCTGCGCGCCTGCGAGGCGGTCTGCGCCCGCGGGTCGAGGAACCAGTAGGCGACGTCGCTCGGCGCGATGCCGTCGAAGCGGGCGGCGAGCAGCGCTATGTCGTCGTCCCGGTCGCCCGGCCCGAGGATGTCCAGCACCTCGTCGCAGAGCGGCTCCAGCGGCGCCGGAGTGTCCTGACGGGTCAACTGGGCGGTCTCGACCAGCTTCTCGCGCAGCTGCTCGATCCCGGTCCACACATCGCGGTGTCGCGATTCGACCAGCCCGTCGGTGTACAGCACCAGCGTCGCGCCGGCGGGCGCGTCCAGCTCGACGGCCTGGAAGTCCACGCCGCCCACGCCGATCGGTGCGCCGGCCGGAATGCGCAGCACCTCCGCGCGTCCGCCGCGGTGCAGCATCACCGGCGGCGGATGGCCCGCGTTGGCCACCACCATCCGGTGCGCGACCGGGTCGTACACCGCGTAGAGGCAGGTCGCCATCCGGTCCCGGCCGAGCCGTTGGGCCTGCTCGTCGAGGTGGTGCAGCACCTCCTGGGGCGGCAGGTCGAGCTGGGCCAGCGTCTGCGCGGTGGTGCGCAGCTGACCCATGATCGCGGCCGAGGTCATGGAGTGGCCCATCACGTCGCCCACCACCAGCGCGACCCGGCTGCCGGGCAGCGGGATGGCGTCGTACCAGTCGCCGCCGACCCGGGCCGACTCGGCTGCCGGGAGATATCGGCTGGCCAGCTGGACGCCGGTGGGCTGCGGGAGGGTGTCCGGGAGCATGGTGCGCTGGAGCTCGTCGGCGATGTACGCCTCGCGCCCGTAGAAGGCCGCCTTGTCGACGCCGAGCGCGGTGTGCGTCGCCAACTGCGCGGCGACCAACAGATCGTCGGCGGCGAAGGACTCGCGCTCGGGCCTGCGCAGGAACACCGCCGCGCCGATCACCCGGCGTCGGCCGCGCAGCGGGGCGAGGATCGAGCGCTGGCCGTCCGGCACGTCGCGGTCGCCGCCGAGCAGCTCCTGCAACGCGCCGCCCGAGGCCGGCGAGTCGCCGAACAACGGACGTACGCCGCGCAGCACTTCGGCGAGCGCCCCGCCGTTGGGAACCTCGGTCAGCTCCGACGCGCCACCGGAGGGGCGGTCCACGAACGGGGCGAGCCGGGGCCCGTCGCCGGTGCCGGCGCCGCCCTCACCGAGGTGGTCGGGCAGCCGGTCCGACCGGCGCAGCCGCAGCCGCAGCGGACCGGTCGGGCGCTCGTCGCCGACGGGCAGGGGATCGCGCAGATAGACCAGGATCGCGTCCGCGAAGGCGGGCACCGTCGCCCGGCACAGCCCCAGCACGGTCTCGTCGAGATCGACACCACGAGCGATCCGCCGGGTGGCGGCGCCCACGAAACGCAGCCGCTCACCCCCGGACTCCACTCCCACACCCGTGCCGCCCACTCCCGTACCTCCGCTGCTGTTGCCGCTGCCGCCACCACTGTCCCCGATGCCTCCGGCGACCGCGGGTCGTGAGACCCCTGCGCCGCTGTCCGGGGTGCGCCCGTGCTCCGCGGGCGCACCGGGCTCCGTCCGTGCGGAGTTCTCCGCGCCGGGCCCGGCCGACTGCCGGGCCGCTCCGGGACCTGCGCCGGGCTCCGCGCCGGGACGCGCGCCGGGGTGCGCGCTTCCCGGATGACCGTCCGTCGTTCCCGCGCGGGCGTGCGGTATCGCGCCGCCGCCCGGCTGGGCCGCCGAGCGGGTCGCGGCGTCGGGTTGCTGAGGGGTGGTCGGGTACTCCGTCACGTGCAGGGCATCCATCCGCGTGGAGTCGTCATGGTCGTCGGCAGTTGAGGAAGAGTTGGATCTCCGGGGCAACCTCCGAGGTGGCGGGCGCGAAGGAATAGGCATCCTCGGTCTCGACCTCGAGGCCCGCCTCCTCCACCAGTGCGCGCAGCTCCTCCCGCAGATAGCCCGATACCCGGATCGAATTGCCGAGGAACGGGATCGTACAGTCGTCCACGTCGGCCTCCACCATGGACAGTGCGAGCAGCCCGCCGGGGCGCATCAGCCCGTGCACCATCCGCAGCGCGACCGGGATCTCGTCCTTCGGCAGCATCAGCAGGGAGAAGAACGCCGCGATGCCGTCGAAGGTGCCGAGGCCCGCCGACTCCAGGTCGGCCAGATCCATCACCCGGAACTCCGCCTGCGGCACCTCGGCCGAGGCGATCCGCACCATCTCGTCCGAGAGGTCGACACCGAGCACCGAGTGCCCGGCCTCGGCCAGCTGACGCGCGGTCGGAAGACCGGTGCCGCAGCCGATGTCCAGCACCCGGGAGCCCTCGGGCAGCGAGCCGGCCAGCCAGCCACCGCTGACCAACTGGCCCTCCTTGTGGGGGAAGGCCTCGTCGTAGCGGTCGCCGATCGCGTCGAACGCCTCGGCCTGGCCTCCCCTGTCGATACGGGACCGGTCGTACGACTCGTACGCGCCCGGTGCGTCCGTGCTGCTCACGTCGTGGCTCCTTCTGCGACTGGCCAGCCGCCTCGGCGGCTGTGCCGGCAGTCGCCTCGCGGTTGACGATGATGGGTCAAGTCCTGTGCAGTGCGGTGGAGTTGCTTCCGCGTACCTCTGCGCGAGCCACGCGGGCTGATCCTACGGTCACCGGCCCGGGGTCGATCAAGGGGTGCACGCCCGATGATGGCGGTCCCAGTCCTCCGGCAGGTCGGGTACCGGCCACTGCGGGTCCGGCCGCCAGTCCTCCCAGTGTCCGTCGAACGGCGGCCCCCACTGCTGTACCACCGCGAGCGCCTCCTGCCCCGCCTCTCTCACCCGTTCGGCCTGTCCGGCGCTGAGCAGCCCGGCCCGCTGGGCCTCGTGGAACTCGTCCTCGTCGCGCCAGAGCCAGCTGCGGTCGGGGTAGACCTCGAGGTCGAGGAAGTGGTCCTCGGAGTCGACGCCGCCCGACCAGCGGGCCAGCGGCTCCTCCAGATTCACGTACCAGTTCCTGAACTTCCAGCCGCGGTCCCAGAACAGCCACACCGACCAGGGTGTGCCGGGCTGTGCCAGCATCACCACCCCGGTGCCGTACCACCGCGAGCGCACCGTCGTACGGGGCTTGGTGTAGCGCGTGGCCAGCGGTTCGAGGTGCACCGGAGTGCCGTCCGCCAGCTGCGGCTTGACGCAGGGGGTGCCCGACGCCATCCAGGTCGCCAGCAGCTGCGGGGTGTCCTGGATGACCGTCACGGGCCGGCAGATGTGGGGGTGGGAGCGGCCGTTCGCCCGGTAGCGCCAGAGGATGGGCGTACCGGGTGCCCAACGGCCCCGTACCGGCCGGTTCTCCCGGGGGTGCTGGATGTCCGCTGTCATCCACGGATCCTACCCGCGGGCCCCGCCGGTGGGTGGGCGTACCAACGTACGCGGGGCGCCGCATACCGGACCACCGGTCCGGTATGCGGCGCCCCGCGGGATCCGGGGTGCGGGCGGCTCCGGCCGGGTCAGGGCCGCGTCATGCGCAGGACGTCCAGGGCCTCGTCGAGCTGATCGATGGTCAGTTCGCCGCGCTCCACGTAGCCCCCGTCGAGGACCGCCTCGCGGATCGTCCGGCGCTCGGCGAGCGCGGCCTTGGCGACCTTGGCGGCGGCCTCGTAGCCGATGTACTTGTTCAGAGGAGTGACCACCGAGGGGGAGGACTCGGCGTACTCGCGGGCGCGCTCCTCGTTGGCGGTGATGCCGTCCACGGTGCGGTCGGCGAGCAGGGTGGAGGCGGCGGTGAGCAGACGGACGGATTCCAGCACGTTCCTGGCCAGTACGGGCAGCATCACGTTGAGTTCGAAGTTGCCGGCGGCGCCCGCCGCGGTGACGGTGGCGTCGTTGCCGACGACCTGTGCGGCCACCATCAGCACCGCCTCCGGGATCACCGGGTTGACCTTGCCCGGCATGATCGAGGAACCGGGCTGGAGATCGGGCAGGTTGATCTCGGCGAGTCCGGTGCGCGGCCCGGAGGCCATCCAGCGCAGATCGTTGGCGATCTTGGTGAGGCCGACCGCGACGGTGCGCAACTGGCCGGAGGCCTCCACCAGCCCGTCGCGTGCGCCCTGTGCCTCGAAGTGGTCCCGCGCCTCGGTCAGTGGCAGCCCGCTGGCGCGTGCGACCTCGGCGATCACCGCGGCGGAGAAGCCCTTCGGAGTGTTGATGCCGGTGCCCACGGCCGTTCCCCCCAGCGGGAGTTCGGCCAGCCGCGGCAGCGCCGACTCCAGCCGCTCCACGCCGTACCGCATCTGCGCCGCGTAGCCCGCGAACTCCTGGCCGAGGGTGACCGGGGTGGCGTCCATCAGGTGGGTGCGTCCGGACTTCACCACCGGGGCGAACTCCTCGGCCTTGCGCTCCAGCGCCGCGGCCAGGTGCCGCAGCGCCGGGATCAGGCCGGCGGTGACCGCCGCGGTGGCGGCGATGTGGATGGAGGAGGGGAAGACGTCGTTGGAGGACTGGCTGGCGTTGACGTGGTCGTTGGGGTGGACCGGACGCCCCAGCCGTTCACCGGCGAGGGTGGCGACGACCTCGTTCATGTTCATGTTCGAGGAGGTGCCCGAGCCGGTCTGGAAGACGTCGACGGGGAAGTGCGCGTCCCAGTGGCCGTCCGCGACCTCCTCGGCGGCGGAGCCGATGGCCGCCGCCAGCTCCTCGTCCAGTACGCCCAGCCGGGCGTTGACCGTGGCCGCGGCAGCCTTGATCTGGGCGAGGGCCCTGATGTGCGCGCGCTCCAGACGCTGTCCCGAGACGGGGAAGTTCTCCACCGCGCGCTGGGTCTGCGCCCGCCATTTGGCGTCGGCGGGGACCCGGACCTCGCCCATGGAGTCGTGCTCGATCCTGAAGTTGCCTTCATCGCTCATAAGGCAACCCTAAGTTAGTCGCGCGCAGGTGGGCGGGAGCGCGCGGGGGAGAGCCGCGCGGTCGTGCGGAACTCCCCGGTCGTGACCGGGGAGTTCCGCCGCTCCGCTACGCGCCCGGGCGCACCGGGATGCTGGTGACGAAGGGCTGGGAGGGGCCCGGGTCGGTGAAGAAGTCGTTGCCCTTGTCGTCCACGACGACGAACGCCGGGAAGTCCTCGACCTCGATCTTCCAGACCGCTTCCATGCCCAGCTCCTGGTACTCCAGAACCTCCACCGACCTGATGCAGTCCTGGGCCAGCCGCGCCGCCGGGCCGCCGATCGAGCCGAGGTAGAAGCCGCCGTGCGTGCCGCAGGCGTCGGTGACCTGCTTGCTGCGGTTGCCCTTGGCGAGCATCACCTTCGACCCGCCGGCTGCCTGGAACTGCTCGACGTAGGCGTCCATCCGACCCGCCGTCGTCGGCCCGAACGAGCCGGAGGCGTACCCCTCGGGGGTCTTCGCCGGGCCCGCGTAGTACACCGCGTGGTCGCGGAGGTACTGCGGCATCTCCTCGCCCGCGTCCAGCCGTTCCTTGATCTTGGCGTGCGCGATGTCGCGCGCCACCACCAGCGGGCCGGTCAGCGACAGCCGGGTCTTGACCGGGTGCTTGGTCAGCTCCGCCAGGATCTCGTCCATCGGCCGGTTGAGGTCGATGCGCACCACCGAGTCGCCGCCGGAGAGTTCGTCCGCCGCCCTGGCCTCGAGGTCCTCGTCGGTGGTCTCCGGCAGGAAGCGTGCCGGGTCGCGCTCCAGGTCCTCCAGGAAGACGCCCTCGGCCGTGATCTTCGCCTTGGCCTGCCGGTCCGCCGAGCAGGACACCGCGATCGCCACCGGGCAGGAGGCACCGTGCCGCGGCAGCCGCACCACGCGTACGTCGTGGCAGAAGTACTTGCCCCCGAACTGGGCGCCGATACCGATCTTCTGCGTCAGCTCGAAGACCTTCTCCTCCAGGTCCGTGTCCCGGAAGCCGTGGCCGGCGGCCGAGCCCTCGTCGGGCAGCTCGTCCAGGTAGTGCGCCGAGGCGTACTTGGCGGTCTTCAGCGCGTACTCGGCGCTCGTACCGCCGACGACGATCGCCAGGTGGTACGGCGGGCAGGCCGCGGTGCCCAGCGAACGGATCTTCTCCTCCAGGAACTTCATCATGGAGGCCTCGTTCAGCACCGCCTTCGTCTCCTGGTAGAGGAAGGACTTGTTCGCGCTGCCGCCGCCCTTGGCCATGAAGAGGAACTTGTAGGCGTCGCCGTCGGTCGCGTACAGCTCGATCTGGGCGGGGAGGTTGGTGCCGGTGTTCCGCTCCTCCCACATGGTCACCGGGGCCATCTGCGAGTAGCGCAGATTGAGTTGGGTGTACGCGTCGTACACGCCGTGCGAGAGCGCGGCCTCGTCGCCGCCTTCGGTGAGCACCTGCTGGCCGCGCTTGCCCATCACGATCGCGGTGCCGGTGTCCTGGCACATCGGGAGCACACCCGCCGCGGCGATGTTCGCGTTCTTCAGCAGGTCCAGCGCGACGAACTTGTCGTTGGCGCTGGCCTCCGGGTCGTCCAGGATGCGGCGCAGCTGCGCCAGGTGCTCCGGGCGCAGATAGTGCGAGATGTCGTGCAGCGCCTCCGCGGCGAGGGTGCGCAGCGCCTCCGGCTCGACCTTGAGGAAAGTCCGGTCGTCGGCCTCGAAGGTGCTCACGCCCTCGGCGGTGACGAGACGGTAGGGGGTCTCGTCCTCCCCGAGCGGCAGCAGCTCGGTGTGCGAGAACTCGGGGTACGACTTACCGGCCGGGCGTGCACTTGCCATCGGACGACTCACTTCTCCTCTTGACCCTCACCCGGCCCTGACCCTGACCCGGCTCTGACGCGCGACCGTCGCCCGCTCGCCGTGCCGTGTTCACGGCGGCGCGGGACGGAGCTCCGGCCTCCCTCGCAGCGTAGAACGCGCCCGCCGGTGAAATCAGGTGAGGTAAGGCTCAGTTGCGTTCGGTTACCGGGTGGCTGCCTCTGGTCGCGACCTATCGCGTCTGGCAAGCTGACACCCGTGGAAGAGATCTCGCTCAGCAAGCAGCCCGCCGGTTCGGCCACCGGCCCCGAGGTGCGGGTCTCCGACGCGGACCGCGATCGCGTCGCGCATCTGCTGCGCCTGGCCCTGAGCGAGGGCCGGCTGAACGGCGAGGAGTACGCGGAGCGCGTCGAGTCGGCGTACGCGGCGAAGACGGCCGGCCAGCTGGAGTCGCTCCTGGCGGATCTTCCGGTGGGACGCAGAGCACCCGCGCCCGGCCCGCGCACGCTTCCGACGCGCACCACCGCCAACCTCGTGGCCATCTTCGGAGGGGCGGTGCGCAAGGGCCGCTGGCGTGCGGGCGGACGGATCAACGTCCTCGCCTGCTTCGGCGGTGTGGAGATCGACCTGACCGAGGCGCTGTACGACTACCCGCGGGTGGACATCCACGTCACCGCGCTCTTCGGCGGGGTGGACATCCGCGTCCCGGAGAACGTCACCCTGCGCGGTGCGGGCCACCACGGCGTGTTCGGCGGTTTCGAGGTGGCGGAGCAGGAGGCGAGCGACCCGCGAGCCCCGGTGGTCGTCGTCCACGGTTTCGCGCTCTTCGCGGGCGCGGAGGCCAAGGGTGCGAAGGGCCGTCGTATCCGGGATCTACGCGCGCTTCGCGACTGAGCGCATAAGCGCGCGCACAGCGGGTAGAGCTGGTGCATCGCCTCCTTGCACTGCCTCCGGTGAACTTCCGTGCGCGCGGGGGCGGTTGAGGGCACCAGGTCGGACCGAACAGCTGAGACTCCATCGCCGTAGTCAGGGAGTAGACCGTGCTGCGATCGCCGCATCAGCACCTCCAGGCCGCTGTCGTACCCCAGCAGCGCTCCGCCGCACAGCAGCGAGCGAGCAGTCCCGACGATCCCTGGCACGCCGACGCCGCGTGCCGCAGGGACGAGGTCGGCCTCTTCTTCGCGCCCTCCAAAGAGCCCACGGCTTCCCGGCTCAGCCGCGAGCAGGCGGCCAAGCAGGTGTGCGCCGGCTGTCCGGTGCTCGCCGACTGCCGGGAGCACGCGCTGCTCCAGCCCGAGCCGTACGGCGTCTGGGGCGGGTTGACCGCCGCGGAGCGCCGCGTGGTTCTCGCCCGGCGCCGTCGCCGCGACACCACACCGGCGGCCGGCCGGCGCATAGCCTGAGGTGCGCGGCTGCGGGCCGCGCGGGAGCGGCTTGCGGCTGACCGGTGATGTTCCGGGTGGTGCCTGCGTCTCCGGGCTGTCCGTGGTTCGGGCGCCGCCCGACAGGCCGGCGGGGCTGTGGGGTCGGGCCGGCCTCGCGCGGGCTCGGGCTTTCCGGGGCGGGCGTTTGGAGCGTTCGGTCGGCAGGGCCGGGGGTGACGGGTTCGTTGTGCGAGCTGCTCGCCCGGGGCTTGCTGAGCGCGTGAGTCGCGAGGTCGGGAAGACGCGAAGCCCGCCCCTTGTGAGGGACGGGCCTGCCCGGCACAGGGTCGCGTCGTACGCCCCGGTTGCACCGCTGTCCTGATGTGCCGGCTCCGTGCGCTGTGCGCGCCCGCAGCGGGGTGTGCGCTCAGCGCGCCCGGTCGAAGTCCACCGCGCTGTAGGCGCGCAGCTTCTCCAGCTTGTGGGTCGACTCGATCTGCCGGATGGTGCCGGACTTCGAGCGCATCACCAGCGACTGGGTGTAGGCCCGCTCCGAGCGGTAGTGCACACCGCGCAGCAGATCGCCGTCCGTGATGCCGGTGGCGACGAAGAAGACGTTGTCGCCGCGCACCAGGTCGGTGGTGGTCAGTACCAGGTCCAGGTCGTGGCCCGCGTCGAGGGCCTTCTGCCGCTCCTCGTCGTCCTTCGGCCAGAGCTTGCCCTGGATCACGCCGCCCAGGCACTTGATGGCACAGGCCGAGATGATGCCCTCGGGCGTACCGCCCACGCCCAGCAGCAGGTCCACGCCGGTGCCCTCGCGAACAGCCATGATCGCGCCCGCCACGTCGCCGTCGGTGATGAACTTGATCCGGGCGCCGGCCTCCCGGACCTCCTTGACGATGCCCTCGTGCCGCGGCCGGTCCAGGATGACGACGGTGACGTCCTCGGGCGCGGTGCCCTTGGCCTTGGCGACCCTGCGGACGTTCACCGAGGCGGGCGCGTTGATGTCGACGTACTCGGCAGCCTCCGGACCGGTGACGAGCTTGTCCATGTAGTAGACCGCCGAGGGGTCGAACATCGCACCGCGTTCGGCCACCGCCAGGACGGATACGGCGTTGCCCATGCCCTTGGCCGTCAGCGTCGTGCCGTCCACCGGGTCGACCGCCACATCGCACTCGGCGCCCGTACCGTCGCCGACCCGCTCGCCGTTGTAGAGCATCGGCGCCTCGTCCTTCTCGCCCTCGCCGATGACGACGACGCCGTTCATCGAGACGGTGGAGACGAGCGCCCGCATGGCCTTGACGGCTGCACCGTCGGCGCCGTTCTTGTCGCCGCGCCCCACCCAGCGGCCGGACGCCATCGCACCGGCCTCGGTGACACGTACGAGCTCCAGTGCGAGGTTGCGGTCCGGAGCCTCGGGACTCACCTCGAGCTGGGACGGAAGGTGGTGGTTCTCGGTCATCTGGAGACACCTTTCTGCACGTCCGCTGGGAGCCGCGGCACGGACAGTTGAGGGTTGAGGGTGCTTCCGACCTTATCGGCACGTCGACAAAGTGAGCAGTGGACCCCTCGGATGAGCGGTCGCGGCGGACCTCGGGCCCCCGTGTACGAGGCCAGGTGGCGGGTGGGCGATGATGGGGCTGTGGGAGAGCAGCGCGACAGCACCGACGAAACCGGTACGACCCGTACGGCCGGCGAGGACGCCACGCCCGAGGCGGCGGCCGACGACCGGGCGGCGACCGCTCCGGCAGCCGGTGGCGGCGACGGGGCGGCTCCGGACTCCGGCTCGGCCGAGGCCGCCGGAACGGCTGGGGCCGACCGGTCCGCCCCAGGGCCCGAGCAGGTCGAATCCGGGCCTGATCACTCCACGTCCGGGCCCGAGAAGAAGGGCCTGAAGTCCGTACGCGACATGGTGCTGTCGATGGCCGTCATCGGCCTCGGCGCGCTCCTGCTCTACTCCACGCTTCCCAACGACGAGAGCCAGGACCCGGTTTACGAGATCACCTACGAGGCCGAGCTCGCCACCGCGGGCCGCGCGGCACCGTACGAGCTGCTCTCGCCCGAAGGGCTCAGCGACAAGTGGCGTGCCACCTCGGTCAGTTACAAGGCCAACAGCGACCACGGTTCGGTCTGGCACCTGGGCTTCATGAACCCCTCCGACGAGTACGCGGCCGTCGAACAGGGCAACGGTGACGAGCGGAAGTTCGTGCACGAGGTCACCCGCGGCGCGAGCGAGACGGAGACGACGGAGACCGTCAACGGCGAGGAGTGGGTGCGCTACAAGGGGGAGAAGTACAACGCCCTGGTGCTCCAGCGCGACCCCGACGCACCGGACCGCGCCAACTTCTCCGGCGGTTCGCAGCAGGACGGCGGGGTCACCACGGTCGTCACCGGCACCGCTTCGTACGCCTCGCTGAAGAAGCTGGCCGCCTCGCTGGAGCCCCCGCAGACCGCCGGCAACTGATCACCGCCGGTCCCGTGCTGTGGCGCCCACGCCACGCCGGGTCCCGGCGGGCAGGGCCCGTAGCGCGACGGGCGAAGGCGCCGGGCCGGGCTCGTGGCATCCGCCCGCTCCGGCCCCGCCCGCTCCCGCTCTGCCTGCACCTACCGGGGCCCGTGCGCCGGGCGCCCGGACCCGCCGTCGTTCCTGAACCTCAGACGGTCGTGACGGCTTCCGCGGCTGCCAGCCTCGGGGCGCGGGGACGGAAGGCGTCCTCGCCGGGCAGGCCGATGTTCACCACCAGCAGCGTGCGCTGCTTGCCGTCGCCGAAGAACTCCTTGTCGACGGAGCCTGCGTCGAGTCCGGTCATCGGGCCCGCGGCCAGGCCGGCGGCACGTACGCCGAGCAGGAAGTAGCCCGCCTGGAGTGCGGCGTTGAACCGCCCGTGCTGCTCACGGGTCTCCAACTCGGCGAAGAGCGAGTCCTTGAGCCCCGGAACGGCCGGGAAGAGCTCCGGCAGCCGCTCGTGGAAGTCCAGGTCGGTCGAGAGGATCGCGGTCAGCGGTGCGGTGCGGGTCTTCTGCTTGTTGCCCTCGGACATGTGCTGGACCAGGCGCTCGCGAGCCTCGGGGGTGCGGACGAGGGTGAGCCGCAGCGGTGAGAGGTTGAACGCCGTGGGCGCCAGCTTGATCAGGTCGTACACAGCGTGGATCTGCTCGTCGCTGACGGGAGTGTCGGCGAACGTCTGCGCGGTGTGGGCCTCGCGGAAGAGCAGGTTCTGCGCGGCGTCGTCGAGAGCAAGAGCCATCGGTCGTCCCATCCAAGTAGTTCGGAATTGAACTACCAGCCTACGGAAGATCCACGAGCCCGGCTCGCGCTCCCGCAGTGTGATGCGCCACAGCGTCCACAGGGCCACCTCGGCGGTACGGGCCGCTGCCGCGCGCACGAGACCGCCAAGGGCCACCGACGAACCGAGGGAGGCGTCTCGCCACTCGGTGGAGCCGGCCCGCTCCCGGCTACGCGCCGCCCTGCTCTCCGCCAGCTCTCGCCGCTCCCTCGGGGCCTGCGGCCTCTTCGGCGGGCTCGGGCTCGGCGAGCGCCGCGTCCAGACGTGCCCGCGCGCCGGCGAGGAACTCCCGGCAGACGCCGGCGAGTTGCTCACCGCGCTCCCACAGCGCCAGGGACTCCTCCAGGGTCGCCCCGCCGGCCTCCAGCCGCCGTACCACCTCGACCAGCTCGTCCCGCGCCTGCTCGTAACTGAGCGCCGGCTCCTCGGCCGGCTCCGGTCCACCCGCCGCAGCGGCGGGCCCCGTGGGCTCCGTCTCCGTCATGTCTCCACCCTAGATCTCGCCAGAACTCTCTCCGGACCCACCGCGACCGCTCCTTCCGCGCGACCACCGCCCCTCACCGCGACCGCTGCCCGCAGCGCTCACTGCGTCCCGGGAAAACCTGCTCACCCCGGAACCTGCTCACCCCGGAACCTGCTCACTCCCGGACTGTCACCCTGAACTCGCCCTCGGCGACCCGGGCGCGCAACTGCTCGCCGGGAGCCACCTCGCCGCTCGCGCGCACCGCCTCTCCGCTCTCGCGCTGGAGCACCGCGTAACCCCTGCGCAGCGTGGCCGCGGGGGAGAGGGCCACGACCCTGGCCCTGGTGTGCTCCAGATCGGCCTCCGCCCGGTCCAGCGCATGACCGAAGGTGCGGCGCCCGCGGCCGGCCAGCTCCGCCACCTCGTCCTCTCTGCTCTCCAGCAACCGGTGCGGATACGTCATGGACGGTCTGCTCATCCAGTCCGAGAGCCCGCGCTCCTGCTGCGCCAGGTAACCCGTCACACAGCGCTGTGCGCGCCCGCGCAACTGCGCCACCCGCTCGTGCTCCTCGCCGACGTCGGGAACCACGTCCTTGGCGGCGTGGGTCGGGGTGCGCGAGCGCAGATCGGCGACCAGATCGAGCAGCGGATTGTCCGGCTCGTGGCCGATCGCGGAGACCACCGGCGTACGACAGGCGGCCACCGCGCGCACCAACTCCTCGTCCGAGAACGGCAGCAGGTCCTCCACGCTGCCGCCGCCGCGCGCGACCACGATCACATCCACCTCGCGGTCGGTGTCCAACTCCCGGACCGCCGCCACCACCTGCGGCACCGCCCGCACCCCCTGGACGGCGACGTTGCGGACGGTGAACCGGACCGCCGGCCAGCGGTGCCGCGCCGTCTCCAGCACATCCCGCTCGGCGGCGGAGGCGCGACCGGTCACCAGCCCCACCCGGCGCGGAAGGAACGGCAGCGGGCGCTTGTGGCGTGCCTCGAAGAGGCCCTCGGAGGTGAGCTTGCGCTTCAACTGCTCCAGCCGCACCAGCAGTTCGCCCATGCCGACCGGACGTATCTCGGCCGCCCTCAGCGACAGCTGACCGCGCGCGGCGTACCAGGAGGGCTTTCCGTGCACCACGATCCGCGCGCCCTCGCTCACCACGTCCGCGACCTGGTCGAAGACCTGGCGGTAGCACGTCACGGTGAGCGAGATCTCGTGCGAGGGGTCGCGCAGGGTCATGAACACCACGCCCGCGCCCGGCCGACGGCTGAGCTGGGCGATCTGCCCCTCCACCCACACCGGGCCGAGGCGGTCGATCCAGCCGCCGATTAGCCGCGACACCTCGCCGACCGGAATCGGCGATTCGGGAGACGTCTGCATTGCCATGACCGCGAGGCTAGTCGCCCCCACTGACAATCCCCTCGGCCCTCTCCCACCCGCTCGTCCGCGCGCGGCCCGCAGCGACCGTGGCGGCCTTCCTCAGCCTTCCTCAGCCTTCCTCAGCCTTCCGCGGCCTTCCCCGCGACGAGCCCGTGCGGCGTCTGCGCTCGCGCGCGACGAACCCGCGGCTCCTGCGCGACGAGCCCGGACGGGGGAGTCTCCGCTTCCGCTCCCGCGGGGAGCCTCCGGGGCCGGGGTGGGCGCACGCCCTCCGCGCGCCGTCCCCCGAACAAGTGCGCCCTCCGACACGACGCCGATGAGCTTTACGATGGGCGCATGACTTCTGCGTCCCGCCCGTCGACCGCCGCCACCGACAGTGCAGACCTCGCGCCCGAGCGCACCGCACGCGAGGAGAGTGCCCCCGCAGAGACCGTTCGCGGGGAGAGCGAGTCCGGCGGGGGCAGGAGAGTCCTCCTCGCCGCTCCGCGCGGCTACTGCGCCGGCGTCGACCGCGCGGTCATAGCCGTGGAGCAGGCCCTGGAGCAGTACGGCGCCCCCATCTACGTCCGCCACGAGATCGTCCACAACAAGTACGTCGTGGAGACCCTCCGCAAGAAGGGCGCCATCTTCGTCGAGGAGACCGCCGAGGTGCCGCCCGGCGAGATCGTGATCTTCTCCGCCCACGGCGTCGCTCCGGTCGTCCACGACGAGGCGAAGCGGGGGCAGTTGGCCACCATCGACGCCACCTGCCCGCTGGTCACCAAGGTCCACAAGGAAGCGGTCCGGTTCGCCAAGGACGACTACGACATCCTGCTCATCGGCCACGAGGGCCACGAGGAGGTCATCGGCACCAGTGGTGAGGCGCCCGAGCACATCACTCTCGTCGACGGCCCCAAGGACGTCGGGAGCGTCGAGGTCAAGGACCCCTCCAAGGTCGTCTGGCTCTCCCAGACCACCCTGTCGGTGGACGAGACGATGGAGACCGTCGATGCGCTGAAGGAGAAGTTCCCCCAGCTCATCTCGCCCCCCAGCGACGACATCTGCTACGCCACCCAGAACCGCCAGACCGCCATCAAGCAGGTCGCGGCACAGTCCGACCTGGTGCTGATCGTCGGCTCCAAGAACTCCTCCAACTCCGTGCGTCTGGTCGAGACCGCCCTGGTCCACGGAGCCAAGGCCGGCCACCTCGTCGACAACGCGAGCGAGCTGGACGAAGCCTGGCTGGAGGGCGTCACCACCGTCGGCCTCTCCTCCGGCGCCTCCGTCCCCGACGTGCTCGTGGAGGGCGTCATCCAGTGGCTGGCCGAGCGTGGATGGTCGGATGTGGAGGTGGTGCAGCCGGTGGAGGAGCACATCCAGTTCTCGCTGCCCAAGGAGCTGCGTCGCGACCTGCGCGCGGAGGTGAAGGCCGCCGCAGCGGACTCCGCCGCATCCTGACCCCGGCGGCCCGCGCGCACCGCTTCGGCGCGGTGCCCGGGCCGACCTTTCGGCGCGGCCAGGCGGGAGCAGGTCGGTCGGCCGTGCGTCAGCGCGTACGGGCGGCCGACCGGCTTCGCCGCCGTCCCGCCGCGTACAGGCCGCGCCGCACCAGCACGATCGCCACCGCGACCAGCGTCCCGCCGTACAGCCAACCGGCGTTGACCGCCAGCGTCGACGCCAGCGCTACGAACCAGGCGCCGACCCCGTCCTCGCCGGTGATCGGAATCAGCCCGAAGGTGAAGGCGATCGGTACGGCGACCGGCGCGGTCAGCGCCTCCGCCACCCGTACCCCCAGCGCGCAGGCCGCGCACAGCACGACGAAGCAGACGCCGTAGAACGTCATCGAGTCGTCGAGCAGCAGCGAGGCGAACAGCCCCGCGCACAGCATCACCACCACGGCGAGCAGCCCGCCGCCGAGCGCGGTCAACCGCGGCCGGGGCATCCGTGTCAGCAGCGCCGGCAGCCCTCCGGCCCGGCCGCCGCCGTTCGCCGACACCGCCGTCCGGCCCCGGGGCTTCCCGCCGCCGGGCTGTCTGCCCCACGGCTCCCCGACGCCGGGCTTCTCCGGCCGCCGGTCCTCGGATGCCGGCGTTCGGCTGGGACGTTCAACGGGCACACCCCGCCCGGCGTTCGGCCTTCCGGGCTGCCCTGTCCCGGGCTCCACGGCGGCCCGGTGCGCCGCCTGCCGCTCTGCCGTCCGGCGTCTGGGCTCACTCCTGCGTTGCTCCACCGCACCAACGTAGAACCGCCCGTCCGCCACCCCGCCCGGACACGCCCGCCCGCCCCGGCAACCGACGTCGTCGACGACGTCGGTTGCCGGGGCGGGCGGGCGTGTCCGGGCGGGGTGGCGGACGGGCGGTTCTACGTTGGTGCGGTGGAGCAACGCAGGAGTGAGCCCAGACGCCGTAGAACGTCATCGAGTCGTCGAGCAGCAGCGAGGCGAACAGCCCCGCGCACGGGAACCAGTCCACCCGTCCACGGCTGCCGCGGGGCAGCCGTAGACTGGTGGACTGGTTCCCGTGCGCGGGGCCGCCGCACCCAACCGCCTCGCTACGGGAAGTTCGTCACGTGTCGCTCACGATCGGAATCGTCGGTCTGCCCAACGTCGGCAAGTCGACCCTGTTCAACGCCCTGACCAAGAACGACGTGCTCGCGGCCAACTACCCGTTCGCCACCATCGAGCCCAACGTCGGTGTCGTCGGCGTACCCGACCCGAGGCTGGACAAGCTCGCCGAGATCTTCGGTTCCGAGAAGGTGCTCCCGGCCACCGTCGACTTCGTCGACATCGCAGGCATCGTGCGCGGCGCCAGCGAGGGCGAGGGCCTGGGCAACAAGTTCCTCGCCAACATCCGCGAGTCGGACGCCATCTGCCAGGTCATCCGCGCCTTCCAGGACGAGAACGTCGTCCACGTCGACGGCAAGGTCTCGCCCAAGGACGACATCGAGACGATCAACACCGAGCTGATCCTCGCCGACCTCCAGACCATCGAGAAGGTCCTGCCGCGCCTGGAGAGGGAATCGCGGATCAAGAAGGACAAGCTGCCGCAGGTCAAGGCCGTCCAGGAGGCGAAGGCCCTGCTGGAGGAGGGCCGTACGCTCTTCTCCGCCGGCATCGCCCAGGGCACCGAGGCCGCCGAGCCGCTGCACGAGCTGCACCTGCTGACCACCAAGCCGTTCCTCTACGTCTTCAACGTCGACGAGGACGAGCTCACGGACGAGGCGTTCAAGGACGAACAGCGCGCCCTGGTCGCTCCCGCCGAGGCGATCTTCCTCAACGCCAAGCTGGAGTCGGACCTCGTCGAGCTCGACGACGACGCCGAAGCCCTCGAACTCCTCCAGTCCGTCGGCCAGGAAGAGCCCGGCCTCGCCACCCTCGCCACCGTCGGCTTCCGCACCCTCGGTCTGCAGACCTACCTCACCGCAGGCCCCAAGGAATCCCGCGCCTGGACGATCCCCGAGGGCGCCACCGCCCCGGAGGCCGCCGGCGTCATCCACACCGACTTCCAGCGCGGCTTCATCAAGGCCGAGGTCATCTCCTTCGAAGACCTCGTCGACGCCGGCTCCGTCGCCGACGTCCGCGCCAAGGGCAAGGCCCGCATGGAGGGCAAGGACTACGTCATGCAGGACGGTGACGTCGTCGAATTCCGCTTCAACGTGTAGCCGCTGAAGTATCACCACGTCGCTGATCTGGCAAACGCCCAGGTCAGAGAGGGCCCGACTCTTCGGAGTCGGGCCCTTGGTTTTTTCCCGTGCTGGGATGGTGCTGGGATAGCTGACCCCTCGTCACCTGTCATCACCCCTGCTCATCCCTACCGTGCTGGGATCGTGCTGGGATGGGATGGAACGCCCGTGCTGGGTTTCGGGCGTTGCGCTGCCCGATGCGGGGGGCTGGCGAGGGTGGATCCGTCCACACGCCTTCTTCGCGGCTGTGGGCCTACATGCAGGGCCGCACCGTGGCACTTTTCCTACTCGTTTGACACAATCGGGGTATGGCCGAGACGACGTACAGCATCGGGGAAGGGCCGGCGACGCGGGTGAGCCTGTCGCTGCCGGAGGGGACCGCGGAGGCGATCCGGGCGCGGGTGGGTAAGCGGGAGTTCTCGGCGTTCATCGCTGAGGCGGTCGAGCGTGAGCTGCGTGGTCAGGTCCTTGACGAGTACTTGGCCGACTACGAGAGCCGCAAGGGGCCGGTCTCTGAGCAGGCCCGGCAGCGGGCACGCCAGGTCTTCGACGAGGTGTTCGCCGAGGAGGCCGAGTGGCCCGCCGCAGGCTGAGTCACGAGGGGACGCTGATCCTTGACAGTGAAGGGCTCTCGAAGCTACTCGCCGACGACGAGCAGGTGGTGGCTCTGATCGCCGAGGCGCGCTCGCGCGGCATGGAGGTCGTGATCAGTGCGCTCACCATCATCGAGGCCGTCCACTCGCGTACGAACAAGTCCCGCCTGAACTGGGTGCTCTCCGGTCTGCGGGTCGTCCCGGTGGGCGACGAGGAGGCGAGAGCGGCCTCGAAGCTGCTGATGGGAGCAGGTTTGCACGGGCACAAGTACGCGATCGATGCGGCGGTCGCTGAGGCAGCGCTGCGCCAGCACCGCCCCGTGGTCATGTTGACCTCCGATATCGACGACATGGTCAAGCTCTGCGGCGGTCGGGTCCGGCTCGTGGCGGTCTGACTTCCCCTGTCCGCGGTGTGACAGGGCAGTGTTCGATAGGGTCAGGTGAAATTCACAGGTGAGGTGCTGATCGTCGCTTTGCTGCCTTTCGACGGGCGGTCAGGGCGTGGCGGTGGAACTGCAAGTATTCGGCGGATCCCCGGTTTCGGTATCCGGGGATCCGCCGCTATGTTGCGGCAGGGAGATCAACAGTCCCGGACATGATCATGGTGACGATCTTCAGCCTCGACCGCGCCGCCGGAGTGGCCCCAGTCGGACACAGTTACCGCGAAGAGGCGGCGCCCTGGTTGGCCGTTACCCTCGCCCCCGACCCGCAGGATCGATCGTGACCGGCAGTACGGTCGGCAGGCCGGATACGCCGCGCCGCGAGCCGGATCGCGACCGCGGCAGTGGCGACGACAAAATCAGTAACACGCAGGAGGTCAGCGGCTCTGAGCCGTCGGCTTCTTCTCTCGGGTTCCTTCGATGGTGACGCCGTTCCAGAAGGCAACGTGGTTCTTGATGCGGCGGGCGAGTGGGCTGGGGTGCGGGTAGTACCAGGCGGCGTCCGGGCTGGTGACGCCGTCGACGGACACGGAATAGTAGCGGGCGACGCCCTTCCACGGGCACAGCGACTTGGTCGGGCTGTCGGTGAAGTACTCGCGTTTGAGGGAGTCGGGCGGGAAGTAGTCGTTGCCTTCCACACGCTTGGTGCGGGGGGTTTCGGCGATGACGACGCCGTTGAAGATCGCTCGCATCATGACTGCTCGCGCTCCTTTTACTGGGGGGCGTTACGGAAACCCGGTGGGTCGAGGCCGGGCTTCCGTTTCACAGCGCGGGTTGTGGAAGACAGCCGTGCCTTCGCCGGGTTCCCTTTCTGTAAGGCCCGTCCGGGCCGTTGTGAGCAGATGGAGGGAACACAGATGTCCAGGATTCCGGTACACACGGTCGACAGTGCTCCGGATCAGAGCCGCGAGGCGCTGCGGGTGCTGGAGAAGCGTTTCGGAAAGCTGCTCAACATCCATGCGGAGATGGCGCATTCGCCGGTGGTGCTGGCAGCGTACGCAGCGATGACCGACGCGATCGCGGAGCACGGCACCTTCGACGCCCGTACGCGGGAGGCAATCGCGCTGGCGGTCGGCGCGGTCGACCACTGCGACTACTGCCAGTCCGCCCACACGATGGCGGGCAAGGCGGCCGGGCTGAGCGAGGAGCAGACCGTGGCCATCCGCCGCGGCGAGGTCGACTTCGATCCGAAGCTGGCCGCGCTGGTCGGCGTCGTACGCGAGATCGCGTCCGAGGTCGGGGAGGTGGACGATGCGACGTGGCAACGGGGTCTGGATGCGGGGTGGAGTGATGTGGAGCTGACCGAGGCGTTCGCGCATGTGGTGGCGAACCTGTTCACGAACTACTTCAACCACTACGCCCGTACCGAGCTGGACGTTCCGCCGGCTCCTGGTCTTCCGGGCTGAACGGGGGCGGGCAGCAGGCGCCGCGGTCCAGGCGACGGCGGCGGACGAGCAGGCCGACCGCGGCGACCACCACGGCGGTGGCCGCCGCGATGGTCCAGAAGTCGTGCAGGAGATCGCCGAGGGCGCCGAGCGCACCGCCGGCCAGCAGAACCGGTCCGGCGCAGCAGGCCACCATCACCAGGCCGGCGCCCCCGGCGGCCAGTGCACCGGTCGGCCGGGGCGGTTTGCCGGTGTCGGTCATCGCGAGTCGTCTCCTTGAGGGCTGGCCGGGTCGATGCGGGGGCAGCAGGTCAGGGTGGCGTTGTCGGCGGCCAGCGCGCGGGCGAGGAGGACCAGGTCGGCGACGCGGGGGTCACCGACGGAGTAGAGCAGCCGGCGGCCGTCGCGGCGGGCGGTCACGTAGCCGCAGTCGGTGAGGCAGGACAGGTGGACCGACACCCTGGGCTGGGAGATCTGGGCATGGGTGACGCACTCGGCGGTGGTGCGCTCGCCGCCGAGTATGAACTCCAGCAGTTTCAGCCGGGTGGGATCGGCCAGCGCCCGGAAGAACGTGGCCACTGTGTCCGTGTGCGGGCAGGTTCCCGCCGAGGCGGCCGGTGGGGCCGGAGTGGGGCGCTGGAGCATGTGGGGGGCCTTCGCGTAGTGAACTATTCGCTTACCCGAATAGTATGGCACTCTTGACCTATCCGGGTAAGCGAATAGGCGGGTCGATGCAGGGACGGCCCGGGAAGAGGGGCGGCGCCATGGCAGGTGCGGACGCCAGTTTCGACCTGGCGGTCATCGGTTCCGGGTCGGCGGCCTTCGCCGCCGCCATCGCCGCGACCGGCAAAGGGAAGCGCGTGGTCGTGATCGAGCGCGGCACCGTCGGCGGCACCTGTGTCAACGTCGGATGTGTGCCCTCCAAGGCGCTGCTGGCCGCCGCCGCGGCCCGGCACACCGGCCAGGTGGCGGGAGATTTCCCCGGCCTGGCCGCCCAGGACCTTCCGGTCGCCTTCCCCGCTCTGATCGGCGGGAAGAACGCGCTGGTCAAGGCGCTGCGGGCCCAGAAGTACACCGGTCTCGCGGACGGGTACGGCTGGCGGATCATGCGCGGCAGCGCCTCCTTCGGCGGGGACGCCGACCGCCCGGTCCTGCGCGTCGCGTCCGAGGACGGCGACGAGGCGTGGATCGAGGCCACGCACTATCTGATCGCCACGGGCGCCGCCCCGTGGGTGCCGGCCGTGGAAGGGCTGGAGCAGGCCGGGTACCTGACCTCCACCAGCGCGATGGAGCTCGGCCGACTCCCTGAATCCATGGTCGTGGTGGGCGGCAACGCGGTGGGTCTGGAGCAGGCCCAGCTCTTCTCCCGGCTCGGCACGCGGGTCACCATCGTCGAGGCGCGGGAACGGCTCGCCCCGTTCGAGGAACCGGAGGTCTCCACCGCGATTGAGGACGTCTTCGCCGACGAGGGCATCACGGTCCGCACCGGCACCACGGTCACCGTCGTCCGACGCGACACGGACGGCTATGCGCTGGCCACCACGGCCGAGGGACTGCGGGCCGAGCAGCTCCTGATGGCGACGGGGCGTCGTCCCGTCACTACCGGCCTGAATCTTGAGCGGGTCGCTGTGAAGAGCGGTGCGCTGGGCGAGGTGGTCGTGGACGAGCAGTCACGTACCACGCATCCGAGGATCTGGGCCGCCGGGGATGTCACCGGCCAGGCCCAGTTCGTCTATCTGGCCGCTGCGCAGGGCGCGTTGGTCGCTGACGCCGCCTTCGACGGTTCGAGGCGGTCGCTGGACTATGCGACCCTGCCCCGGGTCACGTTCACCAGCCCCGCCCTGGCCTCAGTCGGTATGACCGACGCCCAGGCAGCCGAGGCCGGCATCGACTGCGACTGCCGAACGCTGCCGCTGGCGCACGTGCCCCGGGCGCTGGTCGACCGGGACATCCGCGGTCTGGTGAAGATCGTCGCCGAGGCGGGCACCGGCCGCGTGCTCGGCGTGCATGCTGTCGCCGAGGGCGCCGGAGACCTTGTCACTGCCGCTACGTACGCGATCAGCGGGGGGATGACCGTCGACCAGCTGGCGCGCACCTGGGCGCCGTATCTGACCATGGCCGAGGCCCTCAAGCTCGCCGCGCAGACTTTCACGCGCGATGTGGACAGGTTGTCCTGCTGCGCCGAGTGAGCAAGGTCGGCACCTGGTGGTCTATCGGGTGGGCTGCGCGGGCCGGTTGACGGCCAGGCCAAGGCGATTGCCCTGGCCGACGGCGCGCCCCGGCATCACCGCGATGATGCCGGGATTGAAGGGGGAAACGATGAGGTGCTGACGAGCGATGCCGCTGCGCATGCCTGCGGGTGACCTCCCAGTGCCTACGTCCTCGCAACGCTCCGCAAGCCATCGACTGCCCCGCAGGTACCCGCGGAACAGCGGATGCCCTCATACCGCGATGGCTTCGAGCTATCCGCCCTCGTCGCGCAGCCGGTCCGGATCGAGAACGGTGATGCGGCCCCGACCCAGCCGCAGCAGGCCCCGGTCGGCCAGTTCACGCAGCACCTTGGTGACCGTCTCGCGGGACGTGCCGGCCAGGGCGGCCACCTGCTCATGGGTGAGTGTGACCTGTGGATGTGAGGCCAAGGGGCGCAGTGTCCGGGACGGTGCCTGCGCGGGGATGAGGGTGATCAGGGTGCAGGCGACACGCTGGGCGACGGACTTGAAGACCGTGTCGGACAGGCGTTGTTCGAGGTCGCCGAGACGGCGGCCGAGGATCGCGGTGATCCGTGCGGCGATCCTGGGATCCGAGAGCAGCAGCCGGTGAACGTCGTCGCGGCTCATCACGCACACGGTGACGTCGTCGAGGGCCTCGGCGTAGTTGCCGTACATGCGCTGCCCGAGCAGTACCATCTCGCCGAAGATCGTGCCGGGGTTGATGATCGCCGTGGTCAGGGCGCGGCCCTCGGCGGAGACGCGGAAGATGCGGATGCGTCCGCGCTTGAGGATGAACAGCACCTCGGACATCTGGGGCGGGGAGTAGAGGATCTCGCCTGCTGTGTAGGTCTTCATCGGGGCGGCTTCCGCGATGGCCGCCATCTCCGGCTCGCTCAGGTCGCAGAAGATGTCCACCTCGGACAGGCACCACGTGCGGTCGGCGTCGTCATGGTGATTCTCGCGCATGCGGCCTATGTCCTCGCGTCGGCCCGGGGCCCAGGGCGGTGGTGCCGCACCCCAGGGCGGGTCCGCCAGGGCGTCGGCCCCCTCAGCCAGACAATAGGGCACCTGTCCGTCGATAGGGACGTCTGTGCTCTCCTGTGCTCCTGCGGGCGGAAGAGATCCCTCCGGTGGAGCACCCCGGGGCGGAGGCGCGCCCGGGGTGCCTGCTGACTCCGGCGGTGTGCGTCCCATACTCAGGCCGACCCTGTGCGCTTCTTGCCCATCATCGAGGCGATGAAGGCAAACGCGAGTCCGAGCAGCAGACCGAAGACGAGATGAGCGCCGAAGCTGGAGCTGGTGACGTCGTTCCACTCGAAGACCGGCATGCCCATGTTCGCGGGCATGATCCACATCGCTCCGATCAGCCAGGCCACGACTCCGAACCCCAGCCCGAGCACGGCTGCGGGCACCAGCTTCTGGGCGTAGCTGCCCAGAAGTGCGCCGAAGGCCAGGCCGAAGGAGACGGCGATGGCCAGGTGGATGAGCCAGCCCGCGACGGCGTTCGTCGAGCCCAGCAGTCCAGCGACCATCGTGATCATCGCGGTGTCCATCATCGGCCGGGAGACGGACATCCAGATGCCCATGCCGATGCCGCCCACGACACCAGCCGCGGCGCCCCAGGCGGCATGCAGGGGGATGACGGCGGCTCTCGGGGATACTTGCATGGTGGTTGTCATGGTGTACGACCTCTCTGCCTGCGCGTGTCTTCCTTCCTGGCCGACGCTAGAACCAGTGCATCGGGAAGGTATGTGACCGCGCTTACGTACCGGCAGGTAGAAGCTCTGATTCTTCGGCGTACGCGGCGGCGAGCTGGTCGATCTGCTCGTAGCCGGTGCGCAGCAGGAAGGTGTTGAGGCGGCCGTAGGACTTGGCGCCCAGGATGAAGAAGTGCGGTTCGGGGTTACGCAGGGCGTCGATGCCGACGGACGGCTGGGCGAGGCAGTCGCCGCCCGCGGAGCCGAGGAGGGCGGCGGAGAGGTTCATGGGGGCGCCGGTGGCGTAGCACTCGTGGACCTGCAACTGCCGATAGAGGGCAGCGTCGCCCGTATACCCGGTCAGCGCCACGACGTGGTCGCAGACGACCTCGCGCGGGCCGTCGGCGGTGGCAAGAGAGGCGCGTACCTGGTCGTCGGCGGGGTGCAGGGCCTGGACGTGGGCGCCCGTGTGGACGGTCATGCGGTCGTTGACACCGTCGGCGAGGGCGCGGGAGGTGTCCACGAGGTGCTGACGGCCGGGCAGAGTGTCGTCGGGTACGGCGCCCCAGTCGGGTTCCGGGCTGCGCACCGCCCACTCGACGCGGGTGCCGGGCAGGGCGGCCAGGTCGCGGGCCGCGGTCTGGGCGGATTTGCCGGCACCGACGAGTAGGACGGTTCCGGCCCAGCGGGCAGGGTCGCGGGTGTCCGGGACGGTGCGGGTGATGTGGTCGGCGAGGGCGCGTTCGCCGGGGGCGGGGATACCGCCGGGGCCCAGGGTGTTGGGGTGGGAGTAGGTGCCGGTGCAGTCCAGGACGAGGTCGGCCTCCGCGGTGTCCTCGCCGTCGGGGGTGTCGAGCAGGAGGGTGAAGGGGGCGGCGGCGCGGGTGCCGGTGCCGATCTGCTCGTGTTTGAGCAGGCCGGTGCGGGCGATGGCGGCCACGCGGGTGCGGTAGCGGATGCGGCCTTCGAGGGCGGGCAGGGCGGCGACCGGGTCGAGCAGGCGGGTGGCCAGTTCGGTCCCGGTGGGGCAGTCGTCCCCGGTCGGGGCGTACGGCAGGTGGGCCCTCATCCGGTGGGAGACGTTGAGGTTCCACGGGGTGAAGAGCCGGACGTGGCCCCAGGCCCGTACGTGGGCGGCGACGGTGTCCGCTGCCTCGTAGACGGTGAACGGCCATCCGGCGTCGGAGCAGGCGAGGGCGGCGTCGAGGCCGACGGGCCCGGCGCCGAGGATCGCGACGTGTCGCTGCATGGTGGACTTCCTTCCGGAGAGGTCAGATGGCGCAGTGGACGGGGCGGGGCAGGGTGCCGTCGGTGAGGCGGGCGGTGAAGAACCTTTCGGTGACGAGCTGTTGACCCGTGGCGAGCGGGGTGCCGGCGGGTGCGAGGTGCAGGTCGGGGCTGGTGCCGAGGTCGGCTCCAGCCGGGTGCCAGTGCAAGCCGTCGGCGGTGACGGTCAGTTCGGGGATGCTGGAGTCCTCGCCGATCTCCACGCCGGTGTCGGAGAAGCCGCGCCGCAGCAGCGGGCGTACGGCGAAGTGGTCGGCGGGCAGGCCGAGTCCGGCCAGCAGCTCGGCGACCGCGGGGACCTCGTGCGTGTTCTCCGGGGTCTCGGTGAGGGCGACGCGCGGGGGCAGGCCGAGGTCGATCAGGTGGCGGATGCCGTCGAGGGTGCGCTGCCAGGAGCCGGCGCCGCGGTGGAGGTCGTGGGTGTGGGCGGTGGCGCCGTCCAGGGAGGTCTGGACGGTGAGTTTGCGGTCGGCCAGGTCCGCGAGGTCGGCGGCGCGGCGGCCCCGCAGCAGCATCGCGTTGGTCATCACGACGGTGGGCAGCTGGGCGGAGGCGTGGTCGAGGAGGGCGACGATGTCAGGGTGCAGGAAGGGCTCGCCGCCGGTGAGGTACAGCTCGGTGAACCCCGCCTGTACGGCCTCATCGACGAGGGCGTGGAAGGTGTCGGTGGGCAGGGTGCGGGGCGCGGCCTTCGGGGAGGAGGCGACGGCGCAGTAGTCGCAGGCCAGGTTGCAGTGGAAGTTGGTGTAGATCCACAGTCGGGACGGGAAGTACGCCGTGCCGAAGAGGGGCACGACCGGACGCTCGCCCGCCAGGGCATCGGTGGTCGTCTCGCCCCAGCCGTCGTTCGCGGGGCGGAAGCCGGAGGGCAGGGTGGAGCGGTAGAGGTGGTAACGGCCGCGGGAGCGCTCGCGTGGCGGCAGGATTTCCAGGCAGGTGGTCCACCAGCCGGTTTCGATGGTCTCGGCGAAGATCTCGGGCAGCCCCGCGGCGTGCATCGAGCGGGCCTGTGCCTGCCAGTCGTACGCGAGCGGGATCAGCTCGGCCGTGACCGGCCCGTCGGACAGGTCGAGGATCGCGTACCAGACCTCGCGGCGGCCGTCGTTGGCGGGTTTGCCGAGCACGCCGACGTTGACGGCGAGGGTGTCGCCGATGCGCCGCTGCCAGGGCAGGCCGCTGTGGGTGCACAGGACGACATCGGCGCCGGACGCCTCCGCTCGCAGGCGGTGCTGCTCCTCGGGCAGCGACTCCCACCAGAAGTCGTTCAGGGCCAGGGTCGAGCCGTGGACCATGTGGATGTCGACGCCGTCGATCGTCTCCCGGCGTTCGGTGGGCAGGGTGCCCATCCAGGCGGCGAAGTCGCGGTGGGGGGTGGCGAGCGTGTGGTCGTAGATCAGCTGGGCGTACTCATTGTCCTTCGGGTCGCGGTAACCGCAGCCGCAGTCGGTGTCGCCGCGGGCGATGGCCACGTCGTAGTTTCCGGCGACGCACTCGACTGCGTTGTCGGTGAGGATCGGCCACAGGGCATCGATGTCGGCGCCGAAGCCGCCGAGGTCGCCCAGGCAGAACAGCCGCTCGGCACCCCGGGCGCGGGCGTCGTCGACGAATGCCTGGAGAGCGTACGGGTTTCCGTAGGGCCCTCCGCAGACTGCGATGCGCATGAAGTCGGTCTCCAATGTGTCGAAGAGAGAGGGGGAGGGTGTCGCTCAGGTGGGGCTGGTTCGTTCCGCTGCCCGGGATCTGTGCGGGAAGAGGCGGGGGCCGGCGGTGTAGCGGGTGCGGATGGCTTCGGGGTCGACGCCGGCGAAGTACAGCAGCTTCAGGTACTGCATGAAGGCGATCATGCGCCAGGTTCCGTGGGCGGTCAGGCGGCGTGAGGAGGCCGTCGAGGTGGCGGGCAGCAGGCGCAGCGGGCCGAGGCGGTGCAGGCGCCGTGACATCTCCAGGTCCTCCATGATGGCCAGGTCGGGGAAGCCTCCGAGTTCGTCGAAGACGGTGCGGCGGACGAACATTGCCTGG
Organism: Streptomyces tardus; assembly: GCF_018101125.2. GTDB lineage: Bacteria > Actinomycetota > Actinomycetes > Streptomycetales > Streptomycetaceae > Streptomyces > Streptomyces tardus. The sequence goes on from NZ_JAELVF020000001.1 coordinate 3,842,516, forward strand.
TCGCCGAAGATGTGGTGGAGGCGGCGGGCGCGGGCGTTGGACGTCCACGCGAGGTAGTTCAGGGCAGGGGTGCGGCGGTCGAAGCGGAGGGTGAGGCCGCCTCCGACCACGGCCGGGTCGGCGAGTGCGGCCCGGATCTGGTCCAGGGCGTCTGGATCGATGTCGGTGTCGGCGTGGACGAACCAGAGGATGTCGCCGGAGGCGTGCCGGGCGCCCTCGTTCATCTGCTTGGCCCGTCCTCGCTCACTGGTGATCACGGTGGCGTGGAGCGCGGCGAGTTCGGCGGTGGCGTCGGTGGAGCCGCCGTCCACGATGATCAGCTCGCAGTCGGGGAAGTCGCGGCACAGGCGGCTCACCGCGCGCTGGATCGCGGCCTCCTCGTTCAGTACCGGGACGATGATCGACACGTGTGTCATGGCGCCTCCCCGGGCCGGATCAGAGCGGCGATCGGCGCGGGCAGCGCCGGATCGGCGAGGAGGGCGGTTGCGTCTTCGGGGGTGTCCAGATCCCGCAGTGGGCACAGCAGCTCCACGCTCATCCCTTCGCGCCGGGCGGCGCAGCGGGTCGCCCTCAGCACCCGGTCCGTGCTCCAGACATCCGCGTCGAGGGCGAAGAGCGAGGTGTGGGGGGCGCGCAGGCCGATCAGGTAGTAGCCGCCGTCGAGCGCGGGGCCCAGCACCACGTCGTGGCTTTCCAGGGCGGTGAACGCGGCGGTCAGGTGGTCGCCGGTGAGGGTCGGCGCGTCGGTGCCGATGACCAGCAGCGGGCCCGCGCCGTCGGCGAAGGCGTCGGCGACGGCTGCGGCCAGGCGCTGTCCGAGGTCTTCGCCGCGCTGGAGGCGCAAGCGGACGCCGGCGGGTGCTGCCGTACCGATGGTGTCCCCGCCGTCGGCCGGGGCGTAGGCGAGGTAGGTCCGCGGAATGCGGAGGGTGGTCAGTTCCAGGGTGTGGCGGATGAGTCCGGCCTGGAGTTCCGCGCAGCGAAGCGGGCCGAGCAGGGGATGCAGCCGGGTCTTGACCGTGCCGGGCCGCGGCGCCTTGGCCATGACCAGGATCGCGGGTGTGCCCCGGTGGGCGGTGGCGCTCACGTGTCGAACCGGTAGACGAAACCCGCCGCGCTCACGCTGCCCAGGGATGGCAGCGCGTGCCCGGCCAGCGTGGCGAAGACCTCCTTGCTCGCCGCCATGCGGTCCAGCAACGCCTGCACCGGTTCCGGTTTCGCGGCGACGCCGTTGGCGTAGTCGGTGACGAAACCGACCAGGGCCATGGGCAGTTCGGCCTCACCGGCCAGGACGGCCTCCGGGCCCGCGGTCTGGCTGATGGCACTCACCCCGGCGGCGGCCAGCGCGGCCACCTCCGACCGTGAGTTGAACCGGGGGCCGTCGACGTGTCCGTACACGCCCCGCGTCGCGACCGGTGCCCCGGTCTGCTTGGCGGCGGTGATCAGCGCTTGGCGCAGTGGTTCGCTGAAGGGCCGGTCGAAGATCCAGTGGCCGCGTCCGGCCTCGCCGGGGGTGTCGTACCAGGTGCAGGGGGTGCCGTCGGGGAGCCGGTTGGCGGGGAAGTACAGGTCGTCGAAGACCACCAGCGAGCCCGGCCGCAGGTCCGGGTCGAGGGAACCGCAGACGGTGAAGGACACCACGGCCTCCGCCTCGACGGCCAGCAGAGCGGCGAGGTTCGCCTTGTGGTCGACCTGGCTGGAGAGCCGGTGGTGACCGGTGCCGTGCCGGGACAACTGCACGATCTCCGCGTCCCCGAGGCGGCCCTCGGTGACCGTGACCTCGCCGTGGTCCGTGACGACGGTCCGCTCCGCCGCACCCTCCATGTGGGGCCAGTCGTAGCTGCCGGAGCCGGTGATCACGCCTATGCGCATGGACTGCTTCTCCTTCGGTTCTTCGGTTACATGCCGGACGTGCCGGGCGAGCGGCGTGCTGGGGTGCGGACCTCGACGATCGGCAGCAGGGTGCGCAGCGCGGCGTTCTCGGCCGGGTCGAGCACGGCGTGCTGGACGCAGGCGGGGACGAGGGTTCCGTTCTCGGGGTGGGCCATGGCGTAGTGGCAGGCGGCCAGCCGCTCCTGGGTTTCGCGCAGTGCGGCGTCTTCGGCCTGCTCGCCGCGCTGCATCATCTCCCAGGCCGGGGCGACGACGTCGGCGTCCATGAACTGGTGCATGACGAAGGTGACCGGACGTACCCGCATCCGGTGGCGGACCAGCCGCAGCAGTCCGACGCGGCGGGCGGTACGGCCCAGCCAGCGCAGCCCCGTCACCACGGTGGACGGATGGCGGGCCACCACCCGCACGATCCTTGCCGCGAGGAGGGCGGTCGGGGTGCCGGTGAAGGTCATCTTCCCGAAGTAGCGGAAGAACGCGTCGCGTACGGCGAGGTCGCGCGGGTCGTCGCCGTCGAGGAAGGGATACCAGCGGCTGCCGACGTAGAAGCCGTAGGCGGTGCGGTTGCAGCGCACGTCGCCGTTCTCGAGGACGCGGTAGTCCAGGCGGGTTCCGGCGCCGCGCTCGATCTCCGCCCATACCGCGTCCGGGGTCGCCTCGCGGAACTTCTCCTTCCAGCGGCGGTCGTCGCCGAGGAAGGCGGCGGGCTGGAAGGAGAACATGCCGTAGCCCATGGCGTGGCAGTCGCGGATCACTTCGGCGATCTCGTCGAGGTTGCCGGGGGTGACGGTCATGTTGTGGGCGAGGAAGAACCGCACCCCGTGCTCGCGACGCATGCGGGCAAACATCGCGGCGAATCGGGCGCGGTAGGGGTTCAGAGACTGCTCGTCCGGCGGGCGTTCGATGCCACGCCGGCCGTACATGAACTTGTCGAAGTGCGCGGCGAAGGACAGCCGGTCGAAGCGCCGTGTGCCGTCCGGTCCGAGTGCGAGCTGGGTGAGGTAGTCGTCGTCGAAGTCGCCGTGGGTGAAGCTCATCGGTTCCCGGCCGTGGTCCCGCATGATGGCGAGGGCGGCGGAGTGGTCGTCGGGGGTGAGCAGGCTGACCTCGCCGCCGATGAGCTGGGTGTGGGCGCGTGGGCCGCGCAGTTCGCGCAGCAGGCGCATCTGGGCGGTGATCTGTTCGTGGGTGTGGGGGCCGTCGACGCGTACCTGGTTGGCGTCTCTGGAGTGGTAGCAGGGGGTGCACTTGAGGTTGCACTTGGGGAAGACGCCGTGGGTGCCCTCGCAGCCGACGCCGTGCCGGCCGAGGATCTGGCCGGGTGTTTTGGCGGTGTCGGGGAGTTCCTTCCAGCGGAGCTCCATCGCCGCGGCGAACGCGGTGTCGTAGGGGCGGGTGGCACGTTCGAGGGCGCGCAGTTTCGCGGTGATCCGCATCAGTGGTTCTCCTGCGGGGTTCGAGCTGTGGCGGGCGGGGATGTGGGCCGGGCCCGGTGCAGGCCGCGCCACAGCAGCCCGGCGTACAGCAGCATCAGAGTGTCCTCGACGAGGACGTACCAGCGCAGCGGCTGGGGGAGGTAGGTGCCGAAGCAGCCGCAGTTGTCGAGGACGAGTCCGCGGGCGAACGCCTGAGAGGCCAGGACGGCCCACACCACCGCGACGCCGGTGTAGAGCCAGACGGGCGTGGTGGCGCGGGAGCGGGGCCGGGCGAGGAACTAGAGGGCCGTTACGGCTTCGGTGCTGATCAACGCCACGGCCAGGGCGGTCGAGGCCGCACCGGATGTCAGTCCGTAGGTGGTCAGGATGGCGGGCATCGCGTCGAACGAAGCGGCCTGGCCGAGCGCCATCGCCGCGAGGAGCAGGCCCAGGACGAGACGAAGGATCACCGGATCATCCCTCTGCGGAGTTTCAGCAGCGCACCGATCGCGCTGCTGCCCCGGGCCAGACGGGCGTAGACGTCGGCCAGCGCGGTATGCCAGGGCCCGTCGGCGTAGGTGGGATAGGGGTGCACGGTGCGGGCGTAGTCAGAGGGCGCCCAGCCCAGGCGCACCGCCGCCGCGAGATGGGCGATGGTCTCGCCGGCCCTCGGTGACACGACCGTGGCTCCGACGATCTTGCCGCGCGGGCCCAGCACCAGGGTGGTGAAGCCTTCGGTGCGGCCGTCGGCGACCGCCCGGTCGACCCGGTCGTTGTCCAAGGTGTGGACGCGTGTGTCGTCGCCGTATTTCTCCCGCGCCTCGTCCGCGGTAAGTCCGACGCGGGCGATCTCGGGATCGGTGTACGTCACCCAGGGCACCGCCCGGTAGTCGATGGGACGGCGCACCCCCAGCAGAGCGTCGACGGCGGCTGCTCCGCCCTGAGTGCCGCCAAGATGAGTGAAGGCCGAGAGGCCGGTCACATCTCCGGCGGCGTAGATCCGGTGGTTGGTGGTGCGCAGCCGACCGTCGGTGCGGATATGACCGGCATCGGTGAGTTCCACACCGGCCGCCTCCAGGCCGAGCCCGTGCGTGTGGGAACGGCGCCCCGTGACGGCCAGCAGAGCGTCGTAGGGCAGAGGACCACCGGGCCCGTGAACGGCGTCGGCATCGACTCGCTCGGCGCGGTAGCCGGTCAGCACGGTGACGCCCTCGGCCTCCAGCCGCTCCCGCAGCACCTGCGAGGCCCGGGGCTCCTCGCGCGGTACCAGGCGGTCCATCGCCTCCACGAGAGTGACCCGCGAGCCGAGCCGGGCGAACGCCTGGCCCAGCTCGCAGCCGATCGGCCCGCCACCGAGCACCACCAGGCGGCGCGGGAGTTCGGACAGCTCCCAGACCGTGTCGCTGGTCAACGGCTTGGCCTCGGCCAGGCCGGGCACCGGTACCAGGGCCGGCGAGGAGCCCGTGGCGATCAGCGCGTACCGGAAGGAGACCACCCGCTCGCCCGCGGTCAGGGTGCCCGGGCCGGTGAAGGACGCTGCCCCGTGCACCACGTGGACCCCGTACGGGGCGAGCGCGTCGGTGGAGTCGTGGGGTTCGATCGCACCGATCGCCCGCTTCACCTCCGCCATGGCCGCCGCAAGGTCGGCCGGGCCGGACACCGGCGGGAGCCCGTAGGCGGCGGCGCGGCGGGCCGCCTGGACATCGGCGGCGACATGCAGCAGTGCCTTGCTCGGAACACATCCTGTCCACAGGCAGTCCCCGCCCAGGCGGTCGCGTTCGACAAGCAGCGTGCGGGCGCCGAGGCGTCCGGCGGTGCGGGCCGCGGTCAGACCGGCGCTGCCGCCGCCGATGACCACCAAGTCGTACCTCTTCATGGCGCGGAACTCTCTGTCGGTGCGCCGTCGTGGGACGGCCGGCGCGCGGGCGTGGGACGTGAAGGGAACCCGGTGACACCGTTGTGGCCTTCCCTTCCCCGCCCCCACGATCACGGTCGCGATGGCCCTCCCGCTTCATCCGCGCGCCTGTGGCGTGTCCGAAACGGAATGCGTGACCAGCCCGGCAGGGTTCCCGAGGGAAGCACAGGGGCGCGAGCCGCCTCCATGAGTCACAGGAGGGGCGAGGGCTGGATGGACGAACCGGACTGGCGGCGCTTCATCACCGCATACCACCAGGAGCACGCCGGCATCACCGAGCAACTGTTCTCCCTGGCCGACATCTCCCCCTACGCCTGGCTGGCCGAACCGCTGCGAGGTATCGAGGGCACGGTCCTCGACCTGGCCTGCGGTTCGGCACCCACACGTCAGGAACTCCCGGACGCCGACTGGGTCGGGGTCGACCTTTCGGCAGAGGAACTCGCCGAGGCGGCCCGACGGGGGCGCGGGCCGCTGGTGCGGGCCGCAGCGGACGCGCTCCCCGCTGCCTCGGCGAGCGTCGGGGCGGTCTGCGCGGCCATGTGCCTGCCGGTGGTCACACCCCTGCCGCAGACGTTGGGAGAGACCCGGCGTGTGTTGCGGCCTGGCGGGACGCTCGTGGCGCTGGTGCCCTCCCAGTCCGGGCTCTCCCCGTCCGGCATGCTCGGCTGGGTCCGGGTGATGGCGGCCCTGCGCGCCGTGCGGCAGCCGTGGCCCAACCCGCAGGCCCGCGACGGACTTCCCGCACTGCTGCGCACAGCGGGGTTCCGCGTCCGCAGCGACGAGCGACACGTCTTCACCCTCGCCATCGGCTCGGCCGACGCGGCGGCCCTGCTGGCAGATGCCCTCTACCTGCCCGGCCTCACCGCCCACCGGGCTCAGGCCGCCAAGCGCTCCCTCGCGAGATGGGCGGCCCCGGGGCGGCGTCTGGAACTGCCACTGCGTCGCGTCGTGGCCGAACTTCCGATCGAACAGCAGTCACAGGAGACGACATGAACCGCCCGGCAGCCCGCTCCTCCGCAACCGAGCTCCCACCGCCCGTCACGGACGCGGACGAGGAGGGGCGGCGGCCGGGACGTGCGGCGTGGATACGGCTGGCCTTCCTCGTGGCTCTGCTCCTGGCGCTCGGCTCCTGGGTGGCGCTGGGGGGTGGAGACCTGTTGCGTGATGTGCGTCAGTGGGTGGACTCGCTCGGGATGTGGGGGCCGGTCGTCTTCGCGGTTGTCTACGCCCTGGCCGTGACGGCCCTGCTGCCCGGCTCCGTACTGACCGCCTCGGCCGGCGTGCTGTTCGGGCTTCCGGTGGGGGCCGGCGCGGTGCTCGTGGGAGCGACGGTGGGCGCGGCTCTCTCCTTCGGCCTGGCGCGCTGGCTGGGGCGTCCGGTGGTCGCCCGGTACGCGGGTTCGGGGCGGCTGGCGCGGCTGGATGCCTTTCTGACACGCCGGGGCTTCGTGGCCGTCCTCCTGGTGCGGCTGGTGCCGCTGTTTCCCTTCTCGGTGATCAACTACGGGGCCGGGGTGGCCGGTGTCCGCTTCTCCTCCTACGTCACCGCCACGGCCCTGGGCATCATCCCGGGCACCGTCGTCTACACCGGGCTCGGCGGATCTCTGGGCGACCCCGGCTCTCCCGGGCTGTGGATCGCGCTGGGCGCTCTGCTGGTGCTGAGCGCGGGCGGCTGGTGGGCTGCACGTCTGCTCCGCTCCCGCGGCGCAGAGGTCAGCGCAGCTGCCGATATCCGGTGACGACGCGGTGGGCCGCGGTGACAGTGACCATCGCGGCCCAGACCCAGGCGATGGTGTGGGCGAAGCCGGGCAGCAGGCACCACAGCGTGTGCACGGCGATGGTCTCGGCGCCTTCGGCCAGGCCGCCCAGGAAGTTCAGCGACCGGCCTCCCGACCGGCGATCGACACTGCGGCGCCCGGTGCGTTCGGCGATGGAGGAGAAGGCCAGGAAGACAGTGCCGTTGACGTAGTAGGCGAGCAGGACGAGCAGGAACGGCAGTGCCGGACCGCCCACGCCGACGGCGACGCCGACGACGAACGCTCCGTAGACGAGGAAGTCGGCACTGATGTCGAGGAAGCCGCCCGCCCCACTGCTCGCCGTGCCGCGGCGACGGGCCAGCGGACCGTCCAGGCCGTCGGCGAGCCGGGACAGCAGCCACAGCACCACCGCGGCCGGCCACCAGCCGGCCGCTGCGGAACCGGCCGAGGCAAGACCCGTCAGCATGCCGAGCGCAGTCAGACGATTGGGCGTGACAGCGGGGCGGTCCAGCATCGCGGCAGCACGGTCCAACGGACCGCTCAGTGCCGCCCTCGCCCGCACGTCCAGCATCGCTTGTCTCCTTCCGCCACACCGGCACCGCGCCGGCGAACACAAAGGGAAGCCTGCGAGCACCCGACCGTGTTCCGTTTCCGCGCAACGGATGTTCGCAGGATCGTCGCGCGGGAAACTACGAAGGACCAGCCGAAGGGGCAGCGCATATGCGGATACGGATGCGGCACAGCGGGCGGCGCGTCAAAAGAGCCACAGTTCTGGCCGCAGGGGCCGTCGTGGCCGGGCTGCTGACGGCCGCCTGCTCGGGCCCCGGCACCGGCGGGGCCGAGCCGCCCGCGAAGGACTGGGCCCAGCTGCGCAGCGCCGCGAAAGGCCAGAGCGTCAATATGTTCATGTTCGGCGGCGACAAGGGAGCCAACTCCTACATTGACGACGAAGTCGCCCCGGCGGCGAAGAAGCTGGGCATCACGGTCAGGCGCGTCCCCGTGGCAGACACCCAGGACGCCGTGCAGAAGATCCTCGGCGATCAGCGTGCCGGCAAGGACAGCGGCGGTGCGGTGGACCTGGTGTGGGTCAACGGAGAGAACTTCCGCACTGGAAAGCAGGCGGACCTGTGGCTGTGCGGATACACCGGCCTGATGCCGAACCAGAAGTATCTGGACAGTACCGACCTCACCCTCACCCAGGACTTCGGCACCCCGGTCGACGACTGCGAAACGCCCTGGAGCCGGGCCCAGTTCGCGTTCGTCTACGACTCGGCCAAGCTCGCCGATCCGCCCCGGACCACGGCCGCCCTGACCGAGTGGATCAAGCAGAACCCCGGTCGCTTCACCTACCCGGCACCGCCCGACTTCACCGGCTCGGCCTTCGTACGGCAGATCCTCCTCGCCCGCGCCCAGGATGAGCCCGTCCCCCCTGCCTACAGCAAGAAGGCGTACGAAACCGTCGCCCCCGGCCTATGGAAGGACCTGAACGCGCTGAAGCCCGCCCTGTGGCGGCAGGGTGCCACCTACCCGAAGGACCAGGCTGCGCTGAACGACCTCTTCGCCAACGGCGAGGTCGACATGACGATGACCTACGGCCCCGCAGAGGTCCCGGCCCTCGTCGGCAAGGGCCAGTTCCCGCCGAGCGCGCGGGTGTTCGTGCCCGAGGACGGAACCCTGGGAAACACCAGCTATCTCGCGGTGCCCAAGAACGCCGCCCACCGGGAGGCGGCGCTCGTGCTGTCCGACCTGATGCTCTCGCCCGAGCTGCAGTACGCCAAGGCCCGGCCGGGCGGCTGGGGCGCCTACACGGTGCTGGACCAGGAACGGCTGCCCGAGCAGTGGCGAGAGAAGTTCGCCTCGCTGACCACACCGGAGACGACACTTCCGATCGAGGAACTCTCGCGAAACGCCCGCCCCGAACTGAGCGGTGACTGGGTGGGGCCGCTGGACAAGGGCTGGAAGCAGGAAGTCGCCTCCGCCCCGTGACCGTACCGATGCCGCCGCGATGGCGGGGACTGCTGCTGACGGCTCCGTCCCTGGCCGTCGTCGCCTTCGCAGGCGGTGCCTTGCTGCTCGCAGCCCGCGGCAGCATTGCCGATGGCCTGGGCCGGGGCTGGAGCCTTTCCGCCTACGCGGGGCTCCTGCAAGACCCGGCCTTCGCCGATTCCCTGCTGCTCAGCCTGAAGATCGCGACGCTCAGCACCGTTGTGTCGGCTGCGCTGGCACTGGCCGTGGTGGGTGCGGTCAGTGGCTCCCGCCGCGGCCGGGCCGCCCTGGAGACCGCCGCCCGCGCCACGCTCGCCGTCCCGCACCTGCTCGCCGCCGCGGCGTTCGCACTGCTGCTCTCCGGGTCGGGAATCATCTCCCGGCTCACCCACGCCGCGGGATGGACCGACGGGCCCGCGGACTTCCCCGCACTCGTCGCCGGCTCCACCCCCAGCGCCGTTCTGCTCACCTACGTATGGAAAGAGGCCCCCTTCGTCACGATCATGCTGCTGGCCGCCTACACACCCGCCGTACGCGACCAGGAGAACGCGATACGCACCCTGGGAGCCGGACGGCTGCGCCGACTGAGGCACGTCACCCTGCCGCTGCTCGCCCCGGCTCTCACCGAGGCATGCCTGCTGGTCTTCGCGTTCACCTTCGCCGCCTACGAAACTCCAGCGCTGCTGGGAGCGACCGTCCCGCGCGCCTTGCCCGTAGAGGCCGTCGAGCTCTACCGCTCGGTGGAACTCGACGACCGGCCCGCCGCCCTGGCCCTCGCCGTCGTGATCGGCCTGGTGATCGCCCTCGCGGCCCTCGCCGCCGCGGCGATCTCCCGCCGACTGCTCCTGGCAAGGACCGGACCATGAGGCGGGCCCTGCACAGCGCCGGATTCGCGCTGCTCACCCTCTGGATCGCAGCGCCCTTGCTGCCCCTGCTGATCTGGGCCTTCGCCGGGCGGTGGGTGTATCCCGCACTCGTCCCCCAGGACTTCACCCTCCGCACGTGGGACCAGGCCGCCGCCCCCCAGCAGCAGGTGATCGCCGCGACCGGCACCTCGCTGGGACTCGCGCTGACCACCGCCATGACCGCCACCGCGCTCGGGGCAATGGCCGCGCGGGGCCTGGTCCTGTACCGCCCACCGGCCGCGGGACTGGTGCGTCTGCTGCTGCTCGCCCCCGTTCTGGTCCCCCCGTTCGCACTGGCGGTCGGCGTCCAGGAAGTGTTCGTCCGGGCCGGACTCTCCGACCAGCCGGCCGGCGTCGCCCTCGTCCACCTGGTGCCCGCCCTGCCCTACACCGTCCTCGTCATGATCGGCGGCTACGCCACCTACGACGTGCGCATGGAGCAGACCGCCCGCACCCTCGGCGCGTCCCGAAGCGCCGTTCTCCGCCACGTCACCCTGCCCGCACTCGCCCCGGCCCTGCTGGCTTCGGCGACCCTGGCCTTCCTCGTCTCCTGGAGTGAGTACCTGATGACCGTGCTGGTCGGGGGCGGGGTCGTCACCACACTGCCGCTCTTGCTGTTCTCCACGGCCGCGGGCAGCGGGAACCAGGCCCTGACCGCCGTACTGGGCATCCTCACCGTCGCCCCACCCATCCTCCTTTTCGGCGTGGGTGCGGCACTGCTGCGACGTCACCGGGCAGCCTGGGCCGACGCCGAACCTGCTTCTTCCTCTTCCTCCGCCGCACCGGGAATCGAGCGCTGACCGTCATGCCCTTCTTGTCCTCCACTCCCGCCCCCGGCCTGCGCCTGGAGCGGATCACCGTCACCTATCCGGGGCACCGCGAGCCCGTCCTGGACGGACTCGACCTCGATGTGGACGACGGCCGGCTGCTGGCCCTGCTCGGCCCCTCCGGCTGCGGCAAGACCACCACCGTGCAGGTCGCCTCCGGGCTCCTCACGCCCGGCCGGGGCGCCGTCTACCTCCGTGGCACCGAGGTGACCCGGGTCCCGCCGGAACACCGCGGTGCTGCGGTGGTCTTCCAGCAGCCCATGCTGCTGCCGCACCGCACGGCGCTGGACAACGTGGCCTTCCCCGCCCGCATGCGGGGCCGCTCCAACCGCGACGCCCGCACCAGCGCCCTCGCACACCTGGAGCGCGTTGGCCTCGGCGCACTCGCAGCCCGCTACCCCCGCCAGCTCTCCGGGGGCCAGGCCCAGCGCGTCGCCCTCGCCCGGGCACTGGCCGCCGAACCGGCCGTGCTGCTCCTCGACGAACCGTTCAGCGCCCTTGACCCGAGCCTGCGGCACACCATGCGCGACCTGCTCACCACGGTCCAGCGAGAACTCGCGGTGACCACCGTCCTGGTCACCCACGACCAGACGGAAGCCGCTGCCGTCGCCGACACCGTCGCCCTGCTCGACCGGGGCGGTCTCCTTCAGCAAGCTCAGCCCGCCGACCTCTATGCCCGCCCGGCCTCCCTGGCCGTGGCCCGCTTCCTCGGCTGCCCCACCGCGCTCCCCGGTCACGTCACGCCGCATGGACGTTTTGCATGTCCTCTGGGAGAACTGGACCTGCCCGACGCCGTCGCCCACCGCGGCCCCGGTCACCTGGTGATCCGCCCCGAGGCCGTCCAGCTCGGCACCGGACCGGACACCGTGGCCGCCGTGGTGCACAGCGTGCGCCCGGAAGGCGCCTTCACCGCTCTCGTCGCCGACACGGCCGCCGGCCCCGTACACGTACTTCTTCCGCCCGGCACGCCACCTGCCCCGTCGGAGCATGTCTGGCTGCACCTGCCCGTCGCGCATCGCTGGGTGGTGCCGCGAGCGGGCTGAGCGCTGTTCCGGTCGTGCTCCGGCAGAGAGGGAATGACGACGGCCGCGCAGCGGGTTTCCGTCGCGGCCCGGCGAAGCGCCGACTCGCGCACGGCAACTCACTCATCAGGGAGAGACATGGCGACGACCGATGTATCCACAGACCAGCAGGCAGCCGAGGCGTCCGTTGCGCAATCGGTCAGGGACTACTACGGGAAGGTCCTCGCCTCCTCCGCCGACCTGAAGACAACGGCCTGCTGTACGGACGTGGCACCGCCGCCCCATATCGCCGCGGCGCTCGCCGAGGTCCACGACGAGGTCATGGAGCGCTTCTACGGCTGCGGTTCACCCATCCCGCCCGCTCTGGAAGGAGCCACCGTGCTCGATCTGGGCTCCGGCAGTGGCCGGGACGTCTACGTGCTCTCCCAACTGGTCGGCCCCACGGGCCGTGTGATCGGCGTCGACATGACCGAGGAACAACTCGCCGTCGCCCGCCGCCACCAGGACTGGCACGCCGAACGGTTCGGCCACGCCAACACCGACTTCCGGCACGGCTACATCGAGGACCTGGCCGGGGCAGGAATCCCGGACGCCTCCGTGGACGTCGTGGTCTCCAACTGCGTGGTGAACCTCTCCCCGGACAAGCCGCGCGTCCTGTCCGAGATCTTCCGCGTCCTCAAACCCGGCGGTGAGCTGTACTTCTCCGACATCTTCTCCGACCGGCGCCTGCCCGCCTCACTGCTCGACGACCCGGTCCTGGTCGGCGAATGCCTCGCCGGCGCCCTGTACACGGAGGACTTCCGCCGTGCTCTGGAAAGCGCCGGCTGCCCGGACGCCCGTACCGTGGCTGCCTCCCCGGTGACGATCAGTGACCCGGACATCGAGCGGAAGATCGGCTTCGCCGCCTTCACCTCCCGCACCATCCGCGCCTTCAAGCTCCCGCTGGAGGACCGCTGCGAGGACTACGGCCAGGTCGCCGTCTACCACGGCACCATCGCCGAGCACCCGCGCGCCTTCGATCTCGACGACCACCACCGCTTCCACACCGGCAAACCGGCGCTCGTCTGCGGCAACACCGCCGACATGCTTGCCGCCACCCGCTACGCCGCCCACTTCGCCGTCACCGGTGACAAGAGCCAGCACTTCGGCCTGTTCCCCTGCACCCCCGCAGAGGGAGCAGCCGCGCCGGGCCCGGGCGCCGCGCCCGGCTGCTGCTGATCATCCGGACCGCGGGCGGGCCGGGGCTGCCCGCGGTCTGACGGGCTGGGGACCGGCGGGCGTCAACCGCTGGGCCGGTCCCGGCCCGTCGGCGCGCTGAGGTCTTGAGCGAAGCGCCGTACCCGGGCCGACGCGAGGGAAGGGGGCGTCCGCTGGGGACTGTGCCGGAGCGACGCCTTGATCAGCCGCAGAAGCTGCAGACTGCCGCTGCAGGCCCAGCAGCAGGCGATGTGAGCAGCCACCTGCATACGGTGCGCACCGGTGAGCTGCCCGTCGGCGTACGCCTCCACCTAGCCGCGCAGCCGCATATGCCGGATCTTCTCCCGGCACTCGGCCCACACTCGCCCTGGCCCGGGAACGCGCTGCTTTTTCATGCAGCGGAAACCCCTCCAGTCGTACGCGGCATTCCAGCCTGCGCAGGGCTCCTCGCCCGGCCGTGCGGTCCGCAGCGGCCTCGGAGCGGAGCGCAGACCACAAGAAGAAGGAAGAAGATGGAATGCGGGTCCAGGTAGAAGGGGTTTCCGCCGTGTGGAAGACCAAGTGACAGCGCCACCGGATCCTGCGGACCCGCAGGGCCAGGCGTTCGCCGCCTATGTGCTGCCGGAGGTGGAGGTGCTGCTGCGGGTGGCGATGACGCTGACCGCGCAGCCGGCAGACGCAGAGGATCTCGTGCAGGACACCTTGCTGCGCGCCTACCGGGCCATCGACGGTTTCGACGGGAAACATCCGCGCGCGTGGCTGCTGACGATCATGCGGCGGGCGGAGATCAACCGGCACCGCCGCCGCCGTCCGCACCTCCTGGACGATCCGGACGCCGATCTGGACCGGCTCAGCTCCACGGGCCCGAGCGGATCGGCGGAAGAGATCGTGGTGGGTGAGGCGTTCGACGAGGTGGTGGACGAGGCCCTGGGCGCGCTGCCGGACAAGCACCGTCAGGTGGTGCAGCTGGTGGACATCGACGGCCTCACCTACGCGGAGGCCGCCCACCTGCTGGATGTCCCCGAGGGGACCGTGATGAGCCGGCTGCACCGGGCGCGCAAACGGATACGGGCGCGACTGGCCACAGCAGGACTGGCACCGAAGCGAGGTGTGATGTGAACAAGCGTCCATGGTGGCGGCGTGCAGCGGCGGAGCGCCGGATGAACTGCATGCAGGTCGGGCGCGTGCTGCAGTCCTACCTCGATGGCGAAACGGACGAGGTCACCGCACGCCGGGTCGCGGCCCATCTGGAGGACTGTCGGCGCTGCGGCCTGGAGGCGTCCGTCTACCGGGAGCTCCACGATGCGCTGGCCCGCCGGGCGGAACCGGACGGTGGAGCGGTGGAGCGGCTGCGGGCATTCGGCGCTTCGCTCATGAGCGACCCGCCGGCCGGGGACGACGACGCGGAACATGGCACGACGCCCCCGGCGGGCGCCTAGAGATCCCTCTTCGCGGAGAGGGAGATCTCAGAGAAGCCAGCTGAGCAGGCCCAGGCCGCCACCGTAGTAGCCCCCGTACGGGTACGCGCTGTGCCCGTCACAGTCGCGGTCGTAGCGGTCTTGGCCCCGGTGGTCCGAGGTCACCGCAGCGGCCGAAGCCCCATGCTGCGGGGCAGCGGACGAGGTGCCGGGCGCGCCGATGACGGCGCCGGCGGCCAGCAGGGTGGCGGCGGTGCCGAAGGTGGCCCGGAGCAGAAGACGGTTTCGCATAAGGGATGCCTCCTTGGACAGTGCGGGGCGGCGGCTGCCGCCCTGTACTGCCACCTGTACGTTCCGCGACCGGCGCCCAACCGCTGAACCCGCCAGACAAGCGAAGGCATGGTCAGGGAGGTGACACATTGGATGCGAGCACACGCCGCGGAATGACCGTCGTGGGCCCCGCGGCACAGCGGGCGGCTGCCTGGATCGCGGGATGCATGAGAAGCTTTCTGCCGCCCGGCCACATCGATGCCCTGAAACTCGCCGATCGACTGGAACACCGTCAACTCCGGCAAGGACAGATCATCTTCACGCAGGGAACGCATCCCGACGGAGTATGGATGGTACGCAGCGGGGAACTGGAACTTGTCGCGGGCAGGGGACAGGACCGGGTGGTGGTCGGGACGCTGCAGCCCTGTGGCATCGCCGGAGACGTGCCGCTTCTCCTGGGCAAACCGGCGGTCTGCACGGTGCGGGCACGTACCGATGTGCAGAGCAGCTTTCTGAGCGCGGCGGGATTCCTCGCCACGCTGGACGCCAGTCCCGCACTGACCCGGGCCTGGCTGACCGCACTCGCCCACCGGCACCTGCGAGCGCAAGAGGCGCAGGTACGGACGCTGCACGGCAGTGCGGAGAGCCGTGCCGCCTGGCTGCTGCTGCGTGAGGCCCGCGACAGTGCGGTCACCTGCTCCCAAGGCACCCTGGCAGCGATGCTGGGAATGCGTCGACAGACGATGAACCGGGTGATCAAGGACTTCGAGCGCCAGGGCCTGCTGCGGGTGGGCTACTGCCGTCTCGAACTCCTGGCCGTCGACCGCCTCCGTCAGCGCGCGCAGGACCGCGCTTGAGAGCCATCAAGGCTATTGAGTCCTCCGGAAGGCGGTGCCAGAGGAGTCGGTGACCCGCCCCGCGCTTACGGTCGGTGCGGGGCACCGCAGGGCTCCGTCGAGACAAGTGGCTGTTCGTACGCCGAGCTGATGGAGGACACCGTGCCGCGCCAGAACGCACCCCTGCTCGTATTCGACGTCAACGAGACCCTCAGCGACATGAGCCCGCTGCAGAGCCGATTTGCGGAGATCGGCGCCCCGCCTCACTTGTTCCACCTCTGGTTCGCAGGCGTGCTGCGTGATGGCTTCGCACTCACTGCTGCGGGTTCCTTTTCAGATTTCTCAGCCGTGGCCCGAGAGGGAATGCGGGCGTTGCTGTCCAGTGCGCCCGAGTGGTCCGGCGATATCGAACAAGCGGCCGTACATGTGGTGGACGGGTTCTCGCACCTGGAGGTGCATCCTGATGTTCCGGACGGCGTCCGCGCTCTTCGCGAACGGGGGTTCCGACTGGTGACCATGACCAACGGCAGTTCGGACCTTAGCAAGCGGCTCCTCGGCCGAGCCGGGCTCGCGGACTGCTTTGAGAGCCATCTGGACGCGAGCGGGCCACAGCGCTGGAAACCGGCCCAGGCCGCCTACCAGTACGTCGTGGAGCAGGTCGGCGTACGTCTGGATGAGGCGGTGCTGGTGGCAGTGCACCCGTGGGATGTCGACGGTGCGCAGCGTGCTGGACTCGGCGGCGCATGGCTGCGGCGGGACGCAGCGGATTACCCGCAGGTCATGCTGCCTCCCACCTACACGGTAGGCAATCTCCGTGAACTTGCGGAAACCCTCGCGTAGGCCCGCCCCAGACCCGTTGTTCGCCTCCGGTGTGGAGCGCATTTTCCGTCCCCACGGCCTGGAAACGGCGTGCTCCTGAGCCGCCGGGCGCCAATGGAAGCCTGTTTGGCACGAAGCGGGTTTCCCCAGTGTCGGATGACGGATTTCCGGCTCTGGGAAATGGAGAATGAGTACACAGAGTTCGCGGTGGGGTCGGCACTGCTTGCCGGCCATGCGACCTACGGCGTGGTGGCCGCCCTGGTCTGCGTGGCAGTGCTGTAGACACTGCCCATGACGTCGAGGTCACAGGGATGTTGCCATGAGTGCTGAGGAGTTGCCCCCCCCCGAGGGGCGGCTCGGTGCGCGCGGGTATGCCGTTTCCGTCAGCGGAGTTGTCCGGTCCGAATGGAGGGTAGCTGAGTGATGTCCTCGCGGATCGCCGATTACGGAATGCTGGCCGACGGGAGCTCCGCGGCCCTGGTCGACCGCCGGGGGGCGATCGACTGGATGTGTGTGCCGCGCTTCGACAGTCCCGCGCTGTTCGCACGGTTGCTCGACCCCGAGGCCGGGCACTGGTCGATCACACCAGTCGGCCGATTCGAGGCGACGCGCCGCTACCTGCCGGGCACGCTGGTCATCGAGACGACGTTCACCACCGCGTCCGGCGTGGCGCGGCTGCGCGACGCCCTCGCGGTTCCCGAGGGGCAGCGCGGCCACGAGCTGGGCATGTCGCCGCCGCACGAGCTGCTGCGCGAGATCGAGGGGGTGAGTGGCGATGTCGCGTTCGACGTGGAGCTGGTGCCCCGTCCCGAATACGGTCTGGTACGGCCGCTGTTGCGGCTCACGGACGGTGGGATGCGCACGTTCGGCGGGCCGAACCAGATCGCCGTGCGCTCCCCCGTTCCGCTGGAGGCCGGCGAGGCATGCGTACGGGCGAAACTGCGCGTGGCGGCTGGGCAGCGCTTCGGCTTCTCCCTGGTGTGGGCGCCCCCGGAAGTGGCGCCGCCCGAACCGACCACTCCGGAGCGGGTGGCGGAGCGGATTGACGACACCGTCGAGGCGTGGCGGTCCTGGGAAGCCGAGCACGACATCTACCAGGGCCCGCACCGCGACCTGGTGCTGCTGTCGTCCCGGGTCCTCAAGGGGCTCACCTATCGTCCGACCGGCGCCATCGTGGCCGCGCCGACGACCTCACTGCCGGAGGCGGTGGGAGGGACGCGCAACTGGGACTACCGCTACGCCTGGATCCGCGACGCCAGCCTGACTCTGGAAGCCCTCTACCACGGGTCATGCCCGGACGAGGCAGCCGATTTTGTCTCCTTCATGACCAGCTCTGCCGGTGGGACCTCCGGGGCGGACTCGTCCCTGCAGATCATGTACGGCGTCGGCGGCGAGCACGACCTGAGCGAACGCCAGCTGCCGCACCTGCGCGGATGGCGGGACTCCCGCCCGGTCAGAGTCGGCAACCAGGCATGGGCGCAGACCCAGCTCGACGTCTACGGCGAACTGCTGAACGCCCTGCACCTCTACCAGGAGCGGCTCGGCGACCTGCATCCGGAGATCCAGCGCTTCGCCGCCGGACTGGCGGACACGGCGGTGCGCCGCTGGCAGGAGCCCGACGCCGGCATGTGGGAGATGCGCGGGGAACCGCGCCATCACCTGTCGTCCAAGGTGCTGTGCTGGGTGGCGCTGGACCGCGCGGTGAAACTCGCGCCCCGCCTGGGCGGGCACGCGCGTCCTCAAGCCTGGGCAGCCGAGCGGGACCGCATCCACGCGGCGGTGCTCGAACGCGGCTGGAGCGAGCGACGCGGCGCCTACACCCAGGCGTTCGACTCCGACGAACTCGACGCCGCCGCCCTGCTCATGCCGCTCTACGGCTTCCTGCCCGCCACCGACGCACGCATGAACGCGACCATCGAGGCGATCGCCCGCGATCTCACCGATGACGGGCTGGTGCTGCGCTACCGGCTGACCGACGACCGCAACCTCGACGGACTCGAAGGCAGCGAGGGCACCTTCGTGCTCTGCTCGTTCTGGCTCGCCGCCGCCCTCGCCCAGGCCGGCCGGCCGGACCGCGCGCAGGCCCTTTTCGACCGCGTCGCCGGTTTCGCCAACGACCTGGGGCTGCTCGCAGAGGAGATCGACCCGCGCACCGGTGAGCTGCTCGGAAACTTCCCGCAGGCGTTCAGCCACATCGGGCTCATCAACGCGGCGGCGGCCATCGACCAGGCCAACGGCGCGCTACCTCGCCACGACGCCGACCCGGCGCACTGAACTCTCTGCCGACCGCATGGGAACGCAGTAGCGCTCTTGCGCCGCTGCACGAGGGACAGGGAAGGGATGGAGCGGGAGTCCCCACGGGGTTCCCGGTATAGGCCGAAGCAGGACGGAAAGTACCTCAGCGAGGAGACGGACATGGCGCAGGAGACTGATGTCGTGGTGATCGGGATGGGCGTGGGCGGTGAGCATGTCGCCGAGCGCCTGGCGGAGGAAGGGCTGGACGTCGTCGGGGTCGAGGCGGAGCTGGTCGGCGGCGAATGCCCGTACTGGGCCTGCATCCCGAGCAAGATGATGATCCGCGGTGGGAACCTGCTGGCGGAGGCCCGCCGGATCCCCGGTATGGCGGGGCAGGCGCAGGTCACTCCGGACTTCGCACCGGTGGCTTCCCGGATTCGTGAGGAGGCCACCGACGACTGGAACGACCAGGTGGCCGTGGACCGGTTCACCGGCAAGGGCGGGCAGTTCGTCCGGGGCCGCGCCAGGCTGGCGGGGCCAAAACGGGTCGAAATCGACGGGCGTGAGTTCACCGCCCGGCGCGGGGTGGTGATCGCCACCGGCAGCCGTCCGCAGATCCCCCCGGTGCCGGGTCTGGACGCGGTGCCGTACTGGACGAACCGCGAAGCAATTGCCGTCAAGGACGGCCCGCGCTCGCTCATGGTGCTGGGCGGCGGGGCCGTGGGCGTCGAGCTGGCACAGGCTTTCGCCCGCTTCGGTACGGCGGTCACCGTCATCGAGGCGGCCGAGCGACTGCTGCCCGCGGAGGAGCCGGAGACCAGCGCCCTGCTCGCCGACGTGCTGGGCGCCGAGGGCATCACCGTACGCACCGGAGCACAAGCCAACCGTGCACGGCACGACGGTGACACCTTCACCCTCACCCTCGAAGGCGGCGAGGAACTTACCGCGGAGCGGCTGCTCGTCGCCACCGGGCGGCGCGCCGGCCTGGCCGGACTCGGGCTCGGGACGGTTGGCCTCGACCCGGACGCCCGCGCCCTGCACGTGGACGAGCAGCTGCGAGCGGCTCCCGGACTGTGGGGAGTCGGAGACGTCACCGGCCGCGGAGCCTTCACCCATGTCGCGATGTACCAGGCCGAGATCGCGGTCCGCGCCATCCTCGGCCAACCCGGCCCCGGCGCGGACTACCGCGCCCTGCCCCGGGTCACCTTCACCGACCCCGAGGTCGGCTCAGTGGGGCTGACCGAGGCCCAGGCACGTGAGAAGGGCCTGCGGGTACGCACCGGCACCGCTCAGGTGCCGTCATCGGCCCGCGGCTGGATCCACAAGGCGGGCAACGAAGGCTTGATCAAACTCGTCGAGGACGTGGACCGCGGCGTGCTGGTCGGCGCCACCTCCGCGGGCCCCATGGGCGGGGAGGTCCTCTACGGCCTCGTGGTAGCGGTCCAAGGGGAGGTCCCCGTCGACCGGCTGCGGCACATGATGTACGCCTACCCCACCTTCCACCGCGCCGTGGAAGACGCGCTCACGGCACTGCGCTCCAGCTGACGCACGCGGACGGAATGCCTCACGCATACGCGCTCCGTAGCCGGTTTCGAACCCTGGAACCGCCGGCCCGATAACGGCGGGCAGGCATGACGGGGCTCCTCCGCACAATCGGTGTGCGGGAAGCTGCTGGCCGAGTGCGCGGAGTGCGGTTTCCCTTGGAGGTGGCTCACCGTACGCAGCGAGCCGCCGCACGCAGGCCAGGGCTTGCTCACCTCCGTGCTCGTCCTTGCGCGCTCCCTCGGCAATCCCCATTGAGCCTTGCAGCCGGGTCGGGCCCGAGCACGCTTTCGCCGGCTACTTCGTGCGCCGCCAGGGCCAGCGCGGACGCCACCGTCGGGCGGCATCGGCCGGCGCGGTTTCCGGCAGGAGGTGGGGTGCGTGCCGCTGTACCGCCTCCAGGACCTGCCGTGCGCTCGGATTGGTCAGGGGATGCCCGGCGACGGCGACCGTCGGCACGGTCTCGTTGCCGTTGTTGACCGACCGGACATAAACCGCGCCGGACTGGTCCTTCCAGATGTCGACCGGTTCGTAGGACAGGCCGGTGCGTCGCAGTTGCCTGCGCAGCATCGCGCAGTACGGGCAGCCGGGCCGCCAGTACATCTGGACCTTCGCTGGGTCGGGGCGTACGGGTGCGGGCACGGTGGCCTCCTGGTGGTCGGGCAAGGGGAACCCGGTGAGGACCTCTGCCCATTCCCGCTACAGGCGCGGCAGACTGGCCTGCGGGATCCCGACCAGGACGGTCAGGACGTACACGAGGGGTTCCTGATCAGGCAGTCCGATGCCCCCAGGGCGCTCGGGCCGGGGATTGGCCCGCAGGCAGATCGCCGCGGCGCCGATCCCCTCGACGCGATAGTCGAAGACCTTCAGCGTGCTGAACCCGTCGATGCGGCCCTCGTTGGGCAGGACTGACGTACCGAGAGCGGTGGCGCGTGCGCGGACCGGGAGCAGACCGGCCGCACCGGTGGGCCGGCAGGCTCGGCCGGTCACGGGCTCCCAGTGCGCAGGGCCCGCGGGAAGCTGGATCTGCAGGTGCGCGCCGGGCGGCACGGACTGCGGCAGCCAGGTGCCGTTCCACCACCACAGGCCGTCCCGGTGTTGCTGGGTGAACAGGTACGGGTGGTCTCGTGTTCCGGGATCCGCCGGCAGGGCGGCCCTGCCGGAAGGCGTGGGAGCGGGGGCGGGGGCGGCGGCTCCTGGGCTGCCGCCGGCCAGCAGCGTGGCGGCCGCGGCCGCAGCCACGCCGAGCCGGAGCCGACTCGCGAGGGCGCTCATCGGGCGCCGCCTTTGGGCGAGATGAGGAGGTTGCCCATCATGCCGTTGTCCTCGTGGGGAAGGATGTGGCAGTGGAAGACGGTTTTGCCGGTGATGTCGGGCCGGAAGTAGGTCCGCAGGGTGAACTCCCCGTTCGGTGGCAGGCGGAAGGTGTCCCACCAGATGCCGGGATCCGTCTGCCAGGAGGTGTCGCGCGGCGGAATGCCCTTGACGTCGATCACCTGGAAGGGGTTGACGTGGATGTGTAGGGGGTGCTGGAAGACGTCCTCGTTGACGATCCGCCACTCCTCCACCGTCCCGGCCTGGACTTCCTGGTCGATCCGGTCGACGTCGTAGAGCTTGCCGTCGATCAGGAAACGCACGCCGAGGCCGTGCTTGCCTGAGATGTCGCCGGAGAAGACGAGGGTGCGGCGGCGGGCGACCGGCAGTCTGGGCAGGCGGGGCGGTTCGACGAGCTGCCGGGGGATGCGGCCGGTGGTTTCGCGTCCGGTGACGACGAGGGTGCCCAGTTCGATGTCGGGTCGGACGCCGCCGGGGTGGCCCTGGTCGCATCCGGCGGCGTAGATGCGGTAGCGGCCCGGGGCGCCGCCCTGGATGACGAACTCGGCGCGGTTGGCCGAAGCCATCATGATCGCGCGGACTGTCCGCGTGCGGGCGAAGGGAATGCCGTCCTGGCCGATCTGATGCAGGCTGTGTCGCTCGACGTGCAGCCACATGGAGCGGTGCGGGGCGGCGTTGAGCACCCGCCAGCGCTGCGTCTCGCCGGGGCGGAGGGTTACTTCGGGGCGCAGTTGTCCGTTGAGGGTGGCCACCATCCGCGTGGGGACGGCAGGGACGGTCGTGAAGGGATCGTCGCCGCCTGTGGGCAGGACGACCGCGGTGGGGTTCTCGCCGTTGCCGTCGAGGCGGAGCATGCTGAGAACGATGGTTCGCTCCCGCATCCCGGCGATCTCCGGCACCTGGTCGATGTCGCCCTCGACGACGATCGGCCCGGCCAGCCCGGACCACGCCTGGTGGGTGGTGGAGCCGTGGTGGTGCGGGTGGTACCAGTGCAAGCCCGCCGGATGGTCGGAGGGGATGTCGTACGCGTACTAGGCACTGTTTCTCGGATCATGTTCGGAGCCAGATGACGAGTGCTGCGAGTGTGACGGTGCCGAGGTAGATGTAGGCGCGTTTCTCGTAGCGGGTGGCGACGGCGCGGAAGCTTTTCAGGCGGTTGATTGCGCGTTCGACGGTGTCGCGCTTCTTGTATCGCTCGCTGTCGAAGCCGGTGGGCCGGCCGCCTCGGGAACCGCGATTCTTGCGGTGTCTCTGCTGGTCAAGGCGTTCGGGGATGGTGTGCCGGATGCCGCGTCGTCGCAGGTAACGACGGTTCTTCCGAGAGGTGTAGGCCTTGTCCGCCAAGACATGGTCGGGCCGGGTCCGGGGGCGGCCGACTCCGATGCGGGGCACGGAGACCTGCTCCAGCACTCGCTCGAACTGGGGGCCGTCACCGTAGTGTCCGGGTGCCAGGACGAGGGCGAGGGGCCGACATCGCCCGTCGGCGGCAAGGTGGATTTTGGTGGTGAATCCGCCGCGGGAACGTCCCAGACACTCGCCGATCTGACCACTTCCTCCAGCCGGACCCTCAGTTTCCTCAACACCGGATCGACCTGATTCGTCCCCCCAGCGATCCCCTTTTGAGGAACCGCGACCGCCGGCGCCTTCCGCGCGCCGGCGGCGTGCTGGTGGGCCCGCACAGCTGTCGAGTCCACCGAGACGTCCCAGTCGATCTGGCCCGCGGCGTCCTCGGCCGCCTGGATTCGCGACAGCAGCATCGTCCACGTTCCATCCGCCGACCAGCGACGATGGCGTTTGTAGACGGTCTCCCACGGCCCGAACCGCTCCGGCAGATCCCTCCACTGCACGCCCGTCCGGACCCGGTAGAGAACCCCGTTGATCACCCGACGGTGGTCACTCCACCGGCCCCCGCGGGCCCCACCAGGAGGCAAGAACAACTCCAGCCGGTCCCACTCCGCATTCGTCAGATCACCACGGCCCATACAAACAGCCTGACCCCAACACCCCACGCACGTCAGGAGATCCGAGAAACAGTGCCTAGTGGTCTTCGAGGGGATCGAGGCGTACGAAGACGTTGTCGGCCGACCCGGACGGGGAGACCTGAAGGCCGTGGGTGTGCAGGTTGGTGGCGAGGGCCTGCTGGACGATCGTATGGCCGCCGACCACCTGGTGACCGGCCTCCGGGGCGCAGTGCAGTGGCCCACCTGCCGCACTGTGGGCATGTTCCGCGCCGTCGGCGGCCTTGTCGGCACACAGCGGGGGCAGCGCGTTGAGCGGTACACCGCTGGGCAGCATGCGGTTGCGCAGCAGGATCTGCAGCCGGTCACCGGGGCGGATGCGCAGGAGCGCTCCCGGTAGCTGCCCGTTGTAGGTGTCCAGGTGCAGGCGACGTCCGCCGACCACGGGACGCGTGGTCGCCACGGTCAGCGTGTGTTCCAACCGTCCTCCGCGGCTGCGGATCTCCGGCAGGTCCCGCAACGGCGCACCCTCGTCGGCCGGTGCCCGCAGGGGCTTTCCGTCGGCCACCAGGGGCTCGCCGTCGGCGTAGGCCCAGCCGAGCCCGGCCAGGACACCGCCCGCGCCGAGACCGCCCACCCCTCGTAGGACGCGCCGCCGCGTCGGATTGCTGCGATGGTCCACCGCGTGTGCTCCCGATGTTGCGTGGTGAAGCCGGACATTCCGCAACGGAAAGACCTGTCCTGGGAGGCAGCCTTCCGCGACACGCCATGTTCACCCGGGCGAGGGAGGCCAGAGGTGGATTGTGTCCGCCAGGTGACAGTCCGGACGGCGATCACGGTCCTGTCGGGTTTCCCGTCGTGCCGCCCGCTCCCGCAGCGACGAGGGCGGCAGGTGAACGACAGCCGGCCCCGCCAGGGGGCCGTGCCTTCCGACCGAACCGAGGTACTTGCTTCCATGACGCTCACTCCGCGCACGCTCCGCATCCGCCGCCCCCGCCACACCGGGATCGCGGTGGGGGTGGTGGCCTTGGCGCTGACAGCGACCGCGTGCGGCTCGAACGACTCTTCCGACACGGCCGGTTCCGAACAGACGGCGAGCCCGACGGCGGTATCCGAGGAGCCTGCCGCGTCGGCCGAGGCCGCGCAGACCGCGTTCACCTCCTACGCCTCGCAGAAGCCGTTCGGCGACACCGTCAGCGCGCTGAGGAAGGCCGTTGCCGACAACGGGATGATGATCCTCGGCGACCTCAACCAGGCCGGCGCCCTGAAGTCCACCGGCCTGAACCTGAAGGGCGCCCAGTCGTTCTTCGTGGGGAATCCGGCCAAGGGCAAGACGTTCTTCGAGGCCAACCCGGCCATCGGCGCGGAGATCCCGCTGCGCATGTACGTATGGGCCGGCGACGACGGCAACAGCCATGTCGGCTACTTCGACCCGGCCGCCATGTTCACCGCCGTGGACCCCGGTCTCGCCGAGGGCGGGAAGCAGATGGCCATGGCCGCCGACAAGATCGCCCAGGGTGCGACGGGCGGCTCCGCTCAGCCCGGCAGCAAGGTCGCCGCCTCCTTCGTCTCCGTCGCCTCCGCCAAGTCCTTCCCCGACACCGAGAAGGCACTGAAGAAGAGCGTCGCCGACAACGGGATGATGATCCTCGGCGACCTCAACCAGGCCGGCGCCCTGAAGTCCACCGGCCTGCAACTCAAGGGCGCGCATGCCTACTTCGTCGGCAATCCCACCAAGGGCAAGATGTTCTTCGAGGCCAACCCGGCCATCGGTACGGTCATCCCGCTGCGCATGTACGTATGGGCCGACGCCGATGGCAAGGCCCACATCGGCTACTACGACCCGGCCCCGCTCTTCCAGGCCGTGGACGCCGAGCTAGCCGACGGCGGCGAGCAGATGAAGATGGCCGCAGGCAAGATCGCCGAGGGTGCGGCGAAGTGAGGCATCCGGCCCGAGCGGTCGCCGACCTGCTGGCCTCGGGCCTGGCCCTGGCCGGGGCCACGGTCGCCGGTTCGCTGCTGTTCGCCATCGCCGAAGGCGGCTACGCCACCCTGCCCGATCTCGTACGCGAGGTCGGCCTTCCCGGAGCCGTCGCGGTCGCCGTCGCCCCGCTGATCGCCCTGCGCCTCTCCGGGCCCCGGCTCGGACGCGCCGTCCTGCTCGGCGCTGCCGCCGGCGTCGCGGGCACAGCGGTGCTGGAGCTGGTACGGGAGGTGGGATTCCGAATCTTCGAGTCGATGCCCGGCGACCTTCCCATGCTCATGGGCGTGCTGCTGCGCGACCAGATCATGCAGGGCCCTGACACCGCCTCGAACATCGCCGGATGGACGTACCACGTCTGGAACGGCGGCATGTTCGGCGTCACCTACGCCGTCCTGCTCGGTGGCTTCCCCTTCCGCCGGTCCGGCGACGCGGTCGCCGGGACGCTGATGGGCACCGGCTACGGGCTGGTGCTGGGCACCGGCTTCCTGCTCAGCCCGGTACCCAAGGCGGTCGGAGCGGGCGTGTTCGGCACCGACTTCGGGGCGAAGTTCGCGATCACCGTCTACCTGGCGCACGCCGGATTCGGCGCCCTGCTGGGCTGGCTGGTACACCGCTACGGCAACCGCATCGCCCCACTGTGGAGTGTGGCCTGCGAACTGCTGCCGCCCCGCGGGCTCCGTAAAGAAGACAACTGAAAATTGCGGCGCGGGGATGAAACGCCCGGCCCGGACTGTCCACCGGTTCCCCAGGGCTGGAAGCCCTTCGTTGCGGATCGTTGACGCGTAGGCTTGGCGCCCCGGATCTTCTTGTACTTTGTCGCACCTCCCGTGCTGGGACGGTGCTGGGATGTGCCCGCATTTCCGCAGGTCACAGGCTTGTGGTGGAATCCCGCTTCAACGTCTAGGGGTTGACGCAACGCCACGTCGCCTATCCGGCGAACGCGCACGTCACCAGGGGCCCGACTCTCCGGAGTCGGGCCCCTGGCCGTTCCCGCGCCGGGGGTTGAGCTGGTGCTGGGGCCGGGCTCCCGCTCGGCCCCGAGGTCCTGAACTTCAGATGTGGCGATCGGCGGTGCGCGCTCAGCACTCTCCGGGTATCGTGCCCGCCTGATTACTGGGGGTGGGTGCATGGCCGCGCGTCCGACCGTTCGGCGTCCTCGCGATGCCGCGATCACGCGGTACTGGCGGGCCGTGGAGATGTTCAGTCCACCCACCGTGGAAGCGGTGAACCACAGTGCCGGAGTACGCGCGGTCCAGTCGGGCCGGCCCCTCCCGTGGGAGGCGGACAGCCGGTTGAAGCCCGCTCGCCGCAAGTGTGTGTGGCAGCACACCGTGTACTGCGGGATCTTCTCCATCGAGGCCGTGCGAGATCATCTCGCGGAGGTCTTTCAGGACACCGGCGGTGAGAACTACGACGGGAGGATCGGTGGCCACGGTGCTCTGCTGGCTTTCACCGTCAACGCCGAGGGCAAGCTGATCAAGGATTCGGTCACGGTGTCGGCCTGCGGCTGGGCAGTAGGCCGCAGCGCTTCTCCCGGCCCCGGCGTCCCCACCTGGTTGGACGGTTTCCCTCAGGCGGAGGCGGACTGCTCCGAGGTGCTGCTCGCGCTCGGCGACGGGAAGGTCGAGGTACGGGGCGGACGCTGTGAGCCGGGCGAGCAGAGCATGCTGCGGGTAGCGGGGAAGCTGGCGCTCGACGCAGTTCTGGACGGAGCGACCGCAGGACTTACCACTCTGGCGCGCGAGTCCGTGGGACGTCTTCTCTCCGGCACGCTCGGCGCTGCAGCGTCGGACGGGGCAGGCAAGGCGACCGAGAGTTTGGCGCAGGGCGCCGTGGGCGCGTACGAGGAACGGCGGCAGGGTGCGGACGGCAGCGGTGCGGACGGCAGCGGTGTGGACGGCGCGGACGAAGGTGCAGAGGCAGGTGAGGAGGGCGCCGAATCTGCCGTTCGACCGCCGCCTGCTCTCGGCACCAAGCCGCTGACCGTGGCGGACCTTGCGGGCGTGACGAAATGGCTGGCGGACCAGCTCGGCGTCACCGCGATCCTGGACCCTGACACCGCGCGCATCAAGAGTTTCCAGGTCGGCGAGGCAAGGGCCGACGAGACGCCGCGACAGGACCTCCTCAACAGCTTCGTCGCCGACGACCTCGACCGCGTCACCGCGGCGCTCGTCGACGGCCAGGGCGGGGTGGTGCTGGAGCGGTACCTCACGCCGGACGACGAACTGGACCGCGCGAAGTGCGTGGACGTCCGAAACGAACCCGCGACAGTGCTGGCAGGCGTCGGGGCTCACGCGGTGCCGGCCGGTTCCTGGCCGTCCAGCCATCCACTCGCGCTCAGCCAGCAGTTCGCGGTGAATCAGATGCGCCAGGAACTGTTGACGGCCGACGGAACCTTCTCGGTCAACGGGCCTCCCGGAACCGGCAAGACCACCCTGCTGCGGGACGTGGTGGCGGGGCTGGTGACCGACCGTGCCGCTCACCTCGCCCGACTGAGCTCCCCGGACGAGGCATTCACCGGTAAGTCGCACATGTACAGCGTGGACGGCCGCAGACATGCAGTTCACCAGCTTGCGAGCGCCTTGACCGGTTACGAGATGGTGGTGGCATCCGCCAACAACGGCGCCGTCGAGAACATCACGCAGGAGATTCCCGCACTGTCGGCCCTTCCCGAGGAGTGGCACGAGGAAGCGAGCTATCTGCGCGAACCGGCACTGTCCCTCTCGGAGGGCCGGCCGGTCTGGGGCGCGGTCGCAGCACGGCTGGGGCGGCGCTCGCACCGCACTGACTTCGTCGAACGCTTCTGGTGGGCCGATCCGAGCCGGGACAGGAATGCGCCGCCGAACGAGCCGCCGGCGCCGCGCGGGCTGCGCGCGGTGCTGGCCGATCCGACCCAGCGGCTGGACCGGAGTGGTTGGCAACAAGCCGTGGCCCGCTTCCGTGCCGCTGAACGCGAAGTGGAGCGACTGCGAGCGGAACGGGTCCGGGCGGCCAACGAGCTGCATGGGCTCAGTGCACTCACCCGAGAGGTCGGGCAGGCAGAAGCAGCCGCGGCGAGAGCGGAGGCGCAACAGCCCGATGCCCAGAGCGCGTTGCAGTTCGCGCAGGACCTGGCAGGGCGTCTGTCGAGCCATGCCGACCGATGCTCGGTGGAGCTGAACGACCACGTTGCGCGCGTACCGGGCCTCGCCACCGGGATCTTCACTCTCGGGAGGGCCCACCGCGACTGGCACGCGCAGCAGCAGCGCCTCCTGCGAGTGGCTGACGCGGCCCGCTCGGAGTCGGATGAGGCCCGTCGCGCCTGCGCGGAGAAGCAGCAGGAGGTCGACCGCCTCGGAGCAGTGATCGAGCAGGCCGCAACCGCGCGTGCCCAACTGGCTGAGCGCCGCCGCCGTATTGAGGCTGTACGTGCACGCTGGGGCAGCCACGTACCCGCGGTCGCGGACTACTCCGCCCACGCGGACAGGGCGGCGGAGGAGCGTCGGGAGCGGTCCGCCCCGTGGTCGGACGCTGAGTTCACCCGTGCTCGTGCCCGTCTCTTCGTCGAGGCACTGCGGCTGCACGAGGCGTTCCTGCTCGCGGGCGGAAAGAAGGTGCAGCAGAGCCTGGGCACAGCCATGCAGGTGGTCAAGGGAACAGCTCCGGCGGGGCTTTCGGCGGAAGGCGCCCGCGCGGCGTGGCAGTGGCTCTTCCTCACCGTGCCCGTGGTGTCCACCACCTTCGCTTCCTACGACCGGATGTTCGCCGGTCTGGGTGCCGGTGCGCTCGGGTGGTTGTTCATCGACGAGGCCGGACAAGCGGCGCCTCAGATGGCGGTGGGCGCCCTGTGGCGCACCCGGAAAGCCGTGGTGGTCGGCGACCCCAAGCAGCTGGAGCCTGTCGTGGTGCTCCCGTTCACGGCCCAGCAGCGGTTGCGCGCACACTACGAGGTGGCGGAGACCTGGGTGCCGAAGGGCACTTCCGTCCAGCAGCTGGTTGACCGCACGAACACCTGGGGCACGTGGCTTCCGGACACCTCCAGCGAAGAGGACGAGCTGTGGGTCGGAGCTCCGCTCCGCGTCCACAGGCGTTGCGACGACCCGATGTTCGCGGTCAGCAACGAGATCGCGTACGGCGGAATGATGGTCGACGGGGTCGGCGAGCAGGGGCGCGCGGACTTCACGGCGGCGAGTCGAAGTGTGTGGTGGCACGTCGCAGGCAGCGAGGCACGAGGGCACTGGGTTCCCGAGGAGGGGCGAGCGCTGAAAGAGGCGGTGGCACGGCTGCTGCGGAACGGCCTGCCGGACGACGAGTTGTTCGTACTGAGCCCCTTCCGGGCGGTGTCGGCGGAGGCGGTGAAACTGTTGCGGGGCACGGTCCCCCAGGACCGCATCGGGACAGTGCACACCGCGCAGGGCAAGGAGTCGGATGTGGTGATCCTGATCCTGGGAACGGCTCGCGACGCCGCAGCAAGCCGCAACTGGGCGTCCCAGAGCGCCAACCTGCTGAACGTCGCCGTCAGCAGGGCCAAGCGCCGTCTCATCGTGATCGGCGATCACGACGCCTGGAAGCGGCACCGGTTCTTCTCCACACTTGCGCGGGAGCTGCCGCAGTATCGAACGGGTTAGACCTCCACCGTCCGGTCGCCACTGCCGACTCGGCACGTCACCGACCCCGAGATGTCGGACTGGAGTGTTCGTGAGCTCGTCACGGTCTCGGCTGCGCCCGGGAGGTCGCGTCTTGAGGCCGGGAGGTGCTGATGCCGACCGGGACAAGGTGGTGGGTGGTGTGGCTGTGGGGGTGGGTGAGGGGTGAACAGGGGCGGCGCGCATGGGGTTTGGCCAGTACGATGCGGCTTGTCGCTCGTACGGGTTGGTTGGGGCGGTGGGACGGGAAGGTGGCCGCGGCGTGGTGGACGGCACGGGGAACGAGAGAGCGGGCGGGCGCAGGCGTCAGGGCGAGTTGGAGACGCAGGTGTTGTCGGTGCTCGGTTCGGCGCCGGGGCCGGTGACGGCCGGCTGGGTGCAGGAGCAGCTCGGCGGCGATCTGGCGTACACCACGGTCATGACGATCCTGACCAGGCTGTACGCGAAGCGGGCGGTGTCGCGTTCCAGGGTCGGCCGGTCCTTCGAGTGGACGCCGGTGGCGGACGGGGCCGGTCTGGTGGCGATGCGGATGCGCAAGCTGCTCGACAACCAGGAGGACCGCGGCGCGGTGCTCTCCAGCTTCGTGTCCTCGCTCTCCACTCACGACGAACAGCTTCTGCGCTCCCTCCTCTGTGAAGCCGACGATCCGGAGCGGTGATCGATGGGCGTCTTCGTCTACCTGCCTCTGATCCTGCCGTTGACCGCCCTGCCGGTCGCACGGATCGCCGCGCAGCATCTGCATCCGCGCAACGCCGCGTTGCTGCTGACCTGGGTGGGCGCGACCCTCGCCTCGTGCAGCACGTTGTGCCTCGGGCTCGTGATGGTCGTCGGTACGGCGCAGCTGCCGGGCAGTCCGCTGCCCGCCAGTTGGTCCGACGACGAGGTGCGGGAGGCCGTGCCGTACGACGAGGTGGCGGGCAAGCTGTCGATCGTTGCTCTCGCCGTCGTGTTCGCGACGTGTGCGCTGACGCTGGGGCGGCACTTCGGCTTCCGCGTACGTGCCCATCGGGCGTTGGCCGCGCATCCGGGCGGCTCGGAGGTTGCCGTGCTCGCCGACGAGGTGCCGTACGCGTACGCCCTGCCGGGCTCTCCCGGCCGGGTGCTGGTCTCCACGGGAATGCTGAACGGGCTCAACGAGGCGGAGCGGGGTGCGCTGCTCGCCCATGAGCGTGCCCATCTGGCCGGGAAGCACCACCGGTTGCTGCTGACGGTTCAGCTCGCCGGTTGTGCCAACCCGCTGCTGCGTCCGCTCCGTTCGGCGGTGGGTTACTGCACGGAGCGCTGGGCCGACGAGGAAGCCGCCCGGGTGACCGGGGACCGTCGTACGACGGCCCGTGCGGTCGGCAGGGCGGCGCTGATCTCCCGCCGCGCGGAGGTACCCGGTCTGGCCGCCTTCGCCGAGGCCGGCCCGGTGCCGCGTCGGGTTGCCGCGCTGCTGGGGCCCGTTCCGTCGGCCGGTGGCTGGCCGCCGGCGCTCACCACCGCAGGCCTTGCC
The DNA here is from genome assembly GCF_018101125.2 of Streptomyces tardus. Classification (GTDB taxonomy): domain Bacteria; phylum Actinomycetota; class Actinomycetes; order Streptomycetales; family Streptomycetaceae; genus Streptomyces; species Streptomyces tardus. Next base: position 3,873,947 of record NZ_JAELVF020000001.1, read on the forward strand.
GCGCTCGTCGCCGCAGCGGGTACGGCCGCGTCCACGCTCTCCGCGCTCAACGCGGCGATCGCGCTGTTTCTCGTTCTGGAGTCCGCCACTTACGGGTGAGGCGGCCTCCGGGGGACGTCACCAACCGGAGCCTCTGCTTGCGGCTGACGCCACCTGCCGGGGACTCCGTTTCCCCGTTTTGTGTCCGCCGCCTGTCGTCGCGTCGGTTGTGGTCGAGGCGACCGTGCTTCCTCGGGGAGCGGGGCCCCCGATCCGCACGGCCGCGGGTGGTGCTCGGCGCGGGCGTACCGGTCGGGCATGCCTGTGGCCGTGCCGGTGGGCCTGCGGCGGTGCAGCGCCACAGGCCCACGGTTTCTCCGTCGCGAACTGTCGCACGCAGCTCTGGCGCACGCAGTTCGCGTGCGCCACGGGCGCTGCCCTCATGTGCCCGGAGGGCGGCGGGTTTCGGGGTGCTCAGCCCTCGTCGTCGTCCTCGAAGGCGTCGCCCACCTCGTCGATGACCTCGGCGGCGACCAGACCGCCGACCACGCCGACGGCCAGACCTGCCGCACCGGCCGCGACCATGGTTCCCATGCCCGGACCGGAGCGCTGCCCGCCTTCGACGTGGTGCTGTTCGCCGTACTCGTGGCCGTGGGGAGCGGGGGATGTGTGCACGCCCTGGCCCGCGACCAACTGGCGCACCCAGCCTTCGACTTCGGCGTTCCAGTCGTGCTCCTCGACGCCTTCGTGGCTGACGGTGAAGCGGTTGACGGCGTCGTGGCCGCCGGAGAAGAGACCGCCGCGCTTGTCCGCCTCGAGCACCACCTCCATACCGCCCGGGTTGGCCAGGAAGGTGACCTCGACCTCGCGCATCGCGTGCGCGTACTGCGGGGCCGGCGTCAGCTCGACCTCCTGGTAGAACGGCAGTTGCTGCCCGGTGCCGCCGATGTGCCCGTACTCCAGGTCCGCCGACTTGAAGTCGAAGCCGAGCCGGCCGAACGCCTCCAGGACGGCCTGCTGCACGGGCAGCGGTCGTACGGTCAGCGGGTCCAGATCGCCCTTGTCCTTGCTGCCCGAGACGGCGAGTTCGCTGCGTACGCCCAGCACCACGCCGAGCGGCTGGCCGTGGATCTCGGTGACCGGCGTCTCCCAGGGCACCGCCACCTCGAAGGGGATGCTTCGGCGTTCGCCCTCGGCCAGCCGGAAGCCGCCCCCGACGGTGAAGCGTTCGAAGGAGACCGTTCCTTCGGTCTCGCCGCCGTCGTGCTCCGCCTCGACGCGGGCGACGAGCTCCAGGGTGATCTGCTCGATGTCGTAGTCGGCTTTCCCGCCGACGAGATGGACCTGTCCGTGCAGCGTTCCGCCGGGCAGGACCGGGCCGCCTTCCAGGACCGTGTCCAGGGTGGGGCCGCCCACGCCGAGCGACCCGAGCAGCTTCTTGAACACCATGGTGGCGTTCTCTCCTTCAGATGTTGAGTGGTGGTTCGAGTCGTGGGTTGCCACACCCCAGAGAGTGGCAACCCACCGGTTCGTGCCTACTTGGCCGTCGCGTCCAGTGCCGCCAGGGCCTGCGCCCAGCGGACGTACTTCAGCTCGGCGAAGTCGCGAACGGTCTTGATGCCGAAAGCCTCCTGGAGTAATTCGCCGTCACGGTCCGAGACGCCCTTGAGGGCTCCGACCGGGGCGTCGAGAATCTCCGGGAGACTCTTGTCCGCCCATGCCTTGTCCAGCACTTTGGCCAGGTCGATCGAGGCCATGAAGTCCTCCTGTGAGGGGAGTGGTGGGTGGTTCCTGTCACGTGATCTACATGCGTGTAGAAGCATAGGTCGCGATCAACTGCCCCGGTCGCTTCCCGGGGTTGCTCGCGGGAATTGTCTGAAACTGTGCGGGAGGAAGCGGGTTCTGCTCTGTGCGGCCGGTCATCCGAGAGCCTGACGTGACGTCACATGACGTAAGGGGCCCGGGACTTAGTGCTTCGGCGACAGCCTGCCGGACCACCGCGCGCCGTCGGCGTAGCGTCAGCGCCCGCAGGCCGACCCACGCCGGGTGAACGTCGGTTCCGGCACCGTGGTGAGCTCGCAGTCGGCGCGTCCGCGTACGTCCTCGGCGCAGCGCTCGGCCTCCGGGGCACGACCCGTGGAAGCGCCGACCAGGATGCGCTGCGGGGACGGATGCTGCGGGCCGCCGTCGAAGCGCCCGACGCCGACGGCCTCCAGGCGCTGACGATGCGACGAGCTGCTGATACAGAGGGCCGACCTGGTCTTCGGCGATCTGGTGCTGCCCGAGGGCGGTCAGCCGGGCTGGCGCGCCAAGCTCGAACTCGCCGCCCGCGAGCAGTGGCGGCTCTGCCGAAGGCATCTGTGGCTGGCGCAGGTGGTCTCGTTCACGCGTCCCGTGCTGGCCCCGAACATGATGGCCCACACCGAATGGACCCTCCGCGCGCTGGACGGGCTCGATCTGCCCATGGACGTACGGCTTCAGGAGACGCTGACCCTGTACGCGCTCGTCGTCACCATCGGGCTGTCCAAGGCCGACGAGGTGCAGGCCGAGCGGAGCACCGGGCTGACGCTCAACCGCTGGTCGGAGAGCCAGCGTTCGCGTCGCAGGGAGCTGTTGGCGACCGGGAGGTTTCCGCTGCTCTCCACCTTCTCGGAGGACACCGCGCCCGATCTCGACGTCTTGTTCGAGTACGGCCTGGCCCGTCATCTCGACGGGTTCGCCGCCCTGATCGACGCCCACGAGCGGAGTGCGGCCGAGACCGTCCGGCCGCGGGCGTGGCCCGCCCCGGGCATCGGCCGACGGCCGGCGACCGGCAGCGACGGCGGGCCACCGGCGGGCGGCTAGGGTTTCGGTGAGTCGGCGAGTGCGGGGAGAGCAAGTGGCCGGGGTGCAGAGGATCAGTTCGCGCAACGCGCGGTTCCAGCAGTGGCAGGCGCTGCTCGGCAACCGCAGGAAGCGCACCCGTGCCGGTGAGTTCCTGGTGCTGGGCGTCCGCCCGATCTCGATCGCGGTCGAGCGCGGGTGGGACGTGCGTGCTCTGCTCTACGACGGTGAGCGGGAGTTGTCGAAGTGGGCCCGGGAGCTGCTGCGCACGGTGCGGGCGGAGCAGATCGCGATGGCGCCCGAGCTGCTGAGGGAGCTGGGGGAGAAGAACGAGGCGGCCCCCGAGGTCGTCGCGGTGGTCGCGATGCCCGCGGACGACCTCGGGCGGATCGAAGCGCCGGAGGACTTCCTGGGAGTGCTCTTCGACCGGCCGACGAGCCCGGGCAACATCGGGAGCATGCTGCGTTCGGCGGACGCGCTGGGTGCCCACGGTCTGGTCGTGACCGGCCACGCGGCCGATGTGTACGACCCCAAGTCCGTGCGTTCCAGCACCGGTTCGCTCTTCTCGCTGCCCGCGGTGCGGGTGCCGTCGCCGGCCGAGGTGATGGAGTGGGTGGAGTCCCGGCGGGCCGACGGAGTCCCGATCGTGCTGGTGGGAACAGACGAGGTCGGCAACTGCGAGGTCTTCGACTTCGACCTCACCCAGCCGGTGCTGCTGCTGGTCGGCAACGAGACCGCGGGGCTCAGCAGCGCCTGGCGCGAGCTGTGCGACCGCACCGTCAGCATCCCGATGGCCGGCGCGGCCAGCTCCCTGAACGCCGCGAACGCCGCGACCGCGATCCTCTACGAGGCCATGCGGCAGCGGAGAACCGCCGGCCGCTGACCCGACGGCCCGAGCCGGCGCACCGACCCGACGGCCCGAGCGGGCGCACCGACCCGACGGCCCGAGCGGGCGCGCCGACCCGACGGGCCGAGCCGGCAGGCGGATCCGTACGGGACGTCCCGGTGGTCAACTCCCCGCGAATCAGAGGCGGTTGGAGGCGTGCGCCTGAGGGGCGGATGCTCGGGAGACGGGGCCTCAGGGGCGGGCGTCGAGGACGTCGCCGGCGCGGACCAGCACGGCGGAGCGGGTACCGATCTTCAGCCGCTCCAGCGCGGGCACCGGCGCGATCGGGATCCTGCGGCTCCGGTCGGTGACCGCGATCACCGCGTGCCCCGGCAGCACCGAGGCGAGCGACCGCAGCATCGCCGACACCGGCGCGCCGTCCGGCACCTCGCCCTCCCAGTGCGTCCGCTCGCCGTACGGCAGGTCGGTCAGCACCAGGTCGGGGACGATCGCGGGCCCGCCTTCGGCGCCGTCCGGTGCGGCGAGCGCCGCGGCCAGGGAGGCCGGGGCGAAGACGTCGGCGGTGCGCAGCGCGTACGGGAGGGCGCCGCCGCCGCAGTCCAGCCGTTCGCGCAGCCGGACCGCGGCGTCGGCGGCGTCCAGGTAGGCGGGCTTGCCGAAGCGCACGCTCTGCTCGCGCCGTTCGTCCTCGCGTGCGCTCAGCCCCTCGGGAGTCAGCAGGGCGAGGTTCTTCGCCGCCAGCTCCAACGGGTCGGGGTCCGCGTCGGTGGCGACCAGCTGCCGCAGTGCGTCCCGGTGCAGCAGCCCGAGGACCGTCAACAGATAGCCGCTGCCGCAGCACGGGTCCCACAGCGTCATCGGGTGCTCCTGCGGGAGCCGGGCGCGGGCCCGCAGAAAGATCTCGGTCGCCAGCCGTACGGGGAAGGCCGGGTACCCCGGAGCCGAGTGGAGTACGACGCCGCAGGCGAGGTCGGAACTGTCGGCACGCTCCACTGCGTGGCGGTACGCACCCAATCCTGTCCACTCCCAGCGGTCCGAAGCGGTCGTTCGGCCCCGCGCAGAGTCTAGGACCTCGCTCCGCAAGGCTCCCTCGTCCGCCGTGAAGCTCTACGCACCGGACGCCGCTCCCTGATCCAGCAAGAACCGAACGACAGACCCCGCTGAACGCGGTGCTGGGCCCGTTGGTGCGCTCCAGGGCGGTACGGCTCCTACGGCTCGAGGCCGCCGGGCTGAAGGCCGCCGCCGAAGTCCGACGCCGCCGGTCAGCCCGACGCCCGCACCCGACGGCCGCCCGCGCCCGCCCCTCCGCCACCGGCACCGGAAGCGAGGTGGCGGTGCCGACGTGCGGGCGCCGGGGGTCAGTTGAGGAAGAGCTTCTCGCCGGTGGCAACCGATCCGGGGGTGACGACCGAGGCGTACACCCCGGCCTGCGCCCTGCGGTCGGTCAGGGCGCGCAACACGGCCGGGGTGGTCTCGCTCGTCCGCGGATCGGTGTTGATCATGACGCAGCGCGGATCGTGCAGATCCACCCGCAGCACGGCGCTGCCGAGCGCGAGCGTGCGGCCGACCCACTCGTCCTCCGCGAACGGGCGGTCCTCGGTGGTCTCCACCAGCAGATTGGGACGGAAGCGCTGCGGCTCGTACGGGACGTCCGCGCGGCGGCAGAGCTCGGCGACGGTGGCGGTGGAGATGAGCGAGAGCGGCATCGCGTCGTGCATCCCGCGCCGCAGCCGGGTGAGCCGTACGCCGTCGCCGAGGCGGCGGGCCAGCTCCGGGTCGTCGACGGCGTACCGCGTGCCCTCCGGCGTGCTGACCCGTACCGAGGAGGCGTCCGGACGCGCCGGCTCGGTCAACTCGGCGCGATAGAGGCACATGCGGGGTTCGTCGCGGATGGTCAGGTACGGGAAGCCGTTGGTCTCGCTGTCCCTGCGCAGAAACGCCCAGCGGCGGTCGCCCGCGACTCCGTGCCAGGACACCTCGGCGCGCTCCACCGCCTCGGCGGCCATCGACTTCACCGGGTAGCGCCACAGCCGCGAGAGGACTCCCAGCGGGGCGGGGTCGGGGGACTGTCGGGACTCGTTCATCTGCTCACCTTCCGACGGCGGGGCACCCTGCACACCCGTACAGCACAGCGGACGCCCGCAGTATCGGACATCCGCAACACCGGACGGCCGGTTCCGGTCACCCGGGAGTGAACGCCACCGCCTCGCAAGCCACTTGGCCCCTTCCGGGGAGGCGGGCGCGGCGTCCGGGCCGGAGACGGTTCACACGATGCCGGTGACGATCACCGTCACAGTGCTGCGCGACCCTTCCGGCAGCACCTCTCCGGCCGCCTCGGTCACCGCCGTGTGCACCGCGCGACAGACATCCACCGCCCGGTGGCCGCGGTGCAGCGCGATCCGCAGCTCGATGCCCGCCTGCCAGCGGTCGCGCCCGCCGGAGGCCGCTGTGAGCCGTACGGCGGGCAGGGCGCGTGGGGTGCGCGCGAGCTCGCGGAAGCCTCCCGCGCCGCGAAGGGTCGCGGCGAGATCCGGGCGCAGCCGGGCGACGCCGGCCACCTCCCCGGCCGCGTCGGCCGCCGCCTCGGCGAGAGCCTGGCGCAGTTCACGGTTTCGCTGGTTCGGGTTCGTCACTGGCTGCCTTCCTCCGAGTCCCCGTACGTGTCCGGTGCGTCCGGATCCACCGCGAGGTCGACGACGACCACGTCCACCGCCGCGACCTCCATGCCCAGTTCGCGGTCGGCCGCGGTCGCGACCCGCTTCCGCACGGAGTCGGCGATGGCCGGCACCGGGGTGGCCGTCCGCAGTGGGGCGATGATGCCGATGCGTACCCGGACCGGGCCCCTGGGCAGCCGCGCGCCGGGCCGTACGAAGCGGCGGTCGCCGCCCCCGGCCGGCGCGATGCGGCAGCTGCCCGCCTCCACGCCCGGCTCGCGCTCGGCGGCCTCGCGGAAGGTACGGGCAGCGGCGGTCTCGGTGATCCACTGGTCCTCGTCGGGCGCGCCGAGGGGCACCGAGGCGCCGGGCCGGAGTTCGGTGCGGACGATGTCCATCACCCTGTCGGCGACCCTGCCCGCGTGGGCGGTCGAGGTCTGCGCGGCGACCTGCTCGTCGCGTTCGATCTCCTCGCGCACGAAGCCGTCGAGCAGCCGGAGTTCGGCGAGTGCTGCCGAGCAGTGCGGGCATTCGGCCACGTGCGGATCGTGATCGAAAGCGGCCGGGTCGTCGGCCCACATCTCCCACAGCGCGTCCAGGCGGCGGCCGCAGGGGAGTTCGTCCGCCCCGTCGTCGTCCTCGGACGGGTCGTCCCCAGAGTGTGTGCGGGGTGCGTCCGGGTCGGGGGGCCCTCCGGCCGGCTGCGCCGAGGCGGTGCTCGCACGGTCGGCCGTCGAGCTGCCGTGCGGGCTCGCGCCGCGACCGTGCGTCGCCGCCTCGGGCGGGGCCGTGCCAGTCCCGCCCGAGGGGCCGGTGTTGCCCGTGGGGCTGTCGTTGCGGGCGGGGAAGTCGTTGCCCTCGGAGGTGTCGTCCGCGCTCTCCGCGCCGGCGGCGCCGACCGGAGGCGGTTCGTTCTCGTGCGGGTCGGGGGTCGCGCTCATCGCCATGCGCTCATCGCCTCCGTCAGAAAACGCCGTACGCGGAAGATCCGTCCTCGGACGGCCTGTTCACTGATGTCCAACACCTCGCTGATCTCGCGGTAGCTCAGCCCGTGCAGCTCGCGCAGGACCCAGCAGGCGCGCTGTCCCGGGCTGAGCGTCGCCAGCGCGCCGGTGAGGTCCTGCACCGCCGCCGCGCCCTCGGCCGCCTTGACGGGCGAGGACTGGTGCTCCGGTGCGCTCGGTTCCTCGCCGGGCCCGATGGGCTCGGTGGGGCGTCTGGAACGCAGCACGTTCAGACAGCGGTTGGTCATGATCCGGTACATCCAGGTGAGGAACGACGCGTCACCGCGGAAGTCCGGAAGCCGCCGCCACGCGCTGACGAACGCGTCCTGCACGGCGTCCTCGGCGTCGGCCTGGTTGCCGAGCATGCGCACCCCGAGGGTGAGCAGCACCGGCGTGTGGCGCCGCACCAGCGTCTCGAACGCCTTCTCGTCGCCCTCGCCGGCGCGTACGGCCAGCAGGGTGTCGCTGCGGGCGCTGTCGACCCTGCCCGGCGTCGTGTCCTCACCGGTGTTCTCCACCCCGCCGTCCTCCTCCGCGGCTGCTGCCCACGGGTTCTCACTCGGTGTCACCGAGCTCTCAGCTCCCTCTGGCGCACAGGGGCTCCTCGTCCGTCGGTACCTCTCCTCGGCCACGTCCTTTTGGACACGGCGCGGAACACATCGTCACGCGCCCGATCCCGATCCGGTGCGGGGCCGCGCGAGAAGCCGTCGAAAACGTGCTTGCCGGGCCCTGCCGACAACTCCCGAAAAAACTCCGACTCACCGCGTGAGGAACGGTGTTGGGCCGGGTCCAACGATCTGACAGCCCGCAACACCCGCATGGACCACGACGAGGAGAGAACCCATGGCCGCCAACACTTCGACCACCGTTCCCGAGGCCGTGACCGAGAAGGCGCAGCCCACAGTCCGGACCGAGAGCCGTTCGATGCAGAAGCACACCACGCTGAGCACCGGCAACCCCGACGGCCAGGTCGGCGAGCGCGGCAAGACCATGATCGCCGACGGCGTGGTGGAGAAGATCGCGGGCATGGCCGCCCGCGAGGTGCCCGGCGTGTATGCGCTCGGCGGCGGCTTCGCCCGTACGCTCGGCGCGGTGCGCGACCGGGTCCCCGGCGGCCGTCCGAACGTCGCGCGCGGCGTGAAGGTCGAGGTGGGTGAGCGTCAGACCGCGCTGGATCTGGAGATCGTCGTCGAGTACGGCGTACCGATCCCCGATGTCGCCCACGACGTGCGGGAGAACGTCATCGTCGCCGTCGAGCGGATGACGGGCCTGGAGGTCGTCGAGGTCAACATCAGCGTCGGTGACGTCCACCTGCCCGACGAGGAGGACGAGACCGTCGAGTCCCGCGTCGAGTGAGCGGCAGCGGTGACTGAGCAGTCGGAGCAGGCAGACCAGTCCGGCGGGGCCGAGCGGGCCGACCGGGCGACGGGACCGAGGAGAGACGCGTGAACAAGGCCTCCACAGGGCTGATGACGGGAATGGCGCTGGGCTTCGCCGGCTGGTTCGGCGGCTTCGTTGCCTTTCTGCTGGTCGGCGCGTTGGGTGCGCTCGGCTGGCTCGTCGGCCGGGCGTTGGACGACGGTGCCTCGCCACTCGATCTGCTGCGCGGACCCGGCCGGAGGGATCAGTGAGTTCCGGCCGGGACTCGGCACGGCGGGCGTTCGCGCTCCCGCCGGCCGGGGAGCGCGGTGCGCTGGTGATCAGCGACCGCACCCGGAACCGGATCGCGGTCCAGGCGGCGGCTGACGCCATCGAGCAGAGCGTTCCCGCCCCGGTCGCCACACGTCCGCGCGCGGACGTACGGGTGCGGCGCGGCGCCGCGCAGGTTCGTCTGGCGATCGCGCTGCCCTACCCCTCGGACATCCCCGCGCTCTGCGCCGGCGTGCGGGAAACGGTGGCGGAGCGCTGCGCGGAGCTGACCGGGACCCCGGTCCGCCGGGTGAGCGTGCTGGTCGACCGGCTGGAGCGGACCGCGGGTCCGCCCGGCCCGGTTTCCCCGCCCGGCCTGAGCCCGGATCGGGTCGAGGGCGCCACTGCGCCAGGCGATCCGCCGGCGGGCGGTGCCCTGCCCTGGGCGCGCGAGGCGTCGGCCGACGGTGATCCCGCCGGGGCCCGCGCCGACTCGGCGGCGGGCGGGGCGGGTTCCCCGCGGGACGCGACGCCGGCGGGGGAACGGTGAGCCCGGTGGGACGTGCCTGGACCACCCGGCGGCGTCCGGTCGCGTTGCTCTCCTTCGGTGTGGTGCTCGCCGCCGCCGCGGTGCTGTCGTTCGTCCTGCTCGCGGTGCTCGACACCGGCGGGCCCGGAGTCGGCGACCGACTCGCCGACCGCGGGCGGGAGCTGTGGCGGACGGCCACCGACCGGCTGCCGGTGCTCGGCGACACCGCGGTACTGCTGGTGGGGGGCGCGGTCTGCGCGGCCCTGGCCGCGGCCTGGCTTCTGCTGCTGAGCGTCACCCCGACCCGCCGCTGGTGGGTGATGAAGACGGGCCGGCCGGGCGTGTACGCGGAGTTGGACCGGCGCGGCGCGGCGCTGCTGCTGCGCGACTCCGCACTCGCCGTGCCGGGAGTCCGCACCGCGACCGTACGGGTGCGACGCCGGGGCCACCGGGTGCGGGCCACTGCTGCCTTCGGCGAACTGGACCGCGTGGAGCGGCAGTTGAACGAGGCGCTGGCGGCCACCGTCGAGGTGCTGGGCGTCGTCCGCCGGCCGCGGCTGAAGGTCGTCCTGACACCCGCCGACCACTGGGTCCCGCCGCACCGAGCACCCGCCTCCCTGCCGTCGTCGAACGCGTCCGCCACCGACGCGTCCGCCACCGGCACGTCCGATGCTTTCGGCAGTCCGACGGCTCCTCCGCACGAGCGGCGCGAGGCCGGCCCGGACGCCAACGACCTTCTGTCCAGGGGGAACTGACGTGACGTCGGCAACTGCTTCCGCTCCGCGCTCCGGCGCCCCCGGGTCGGTGCCCGAGGTGGGCCCCGCGGTGGGCCGCGCGGTGAACCGCCGCCCCGAGCGCGCTCTGCGCCTCACCAATCGGCTGGCGCTGGCGCTGGGGGCGCTGCTGCTGCCCGCGCTGGCCTGGTACGCGCTCACCGCCGCCCAGGCGGCGGGCGGCCCGCCGCGCAGCCTCCCGAGTTGGTGGCCGGGTGCCTCCGGCAGCGGTGCGCTGCCCGGCTCCGACTGGTGGCACACGCTGCGGCAGTGGGCCGAGCCGTCGGCCGGTGAACCGCTCTGGCAGGTGCTCGCCGCAGCAGTGCCCGCGCTGGTGCTGTTGGCCGCCTCGGTGTGGCTGTACCGGCTGGCGGGCCCGCGGGTGCGTCGATTCCTCGGCGTGCCCGGCGTGCCCGGCGTGCCCGGTGTGCCCGGTGTGCCCGGTGGGGACGCGCGGCTGCGCGGCACGGCGCTCGCCTCGGCCGTCTCCGCGGACATCCGCGAGGTGGCGGGGGTGCGCCGCGCTCGGGTCACCGTGCACGGCCGTCCGGGCCGACCGTGGCTGCGACTGTGCGTCACCCTCGATCCCGGCGCCCAACCCGCGGCTGTCCTGCGGGAGTTGGAGGAGCAGGTCGTGGTGCGTGCCCGTACGTCCTCGGGCCGTGCGGGACTGCGCGCGACGGTGCGGTTGCGGGTGGTCGCGCACCGGCCGAACCGGGTCGCCGAGAGCGCGGCGCGCGTGCCGCTGCCGAACGGCCCGCGACGCGCCCGGAGTTGGTCCACAACAGGCGGCTGAATGTCGTCCGAACTCACGGTCCTTTCCGACTCGATTTACCAATTTGCCGTGACATCAAGGGAGTTGGGGCTGCTTGGCATGACATCCACGTGACAGCTGTATGAAGTCCGTGCACATCTCTTGTGGGATTCCTGTACCTCGGTAAACCTTTCGTGCAGCCGATGCGAATGTCATGTTCGCGTCTGGCGGCCCTCACATTGGCGCACCATCACGAGAAGGAATCTCTGATGACAGTGTTGCGTTCTTCCAGACGTCGGTTGTCGGTCGCGGTGGTGGCCGCGGCGGCCACCCTCGCCCTCGGCGCCGGCGCACTGCCCGCGGTCGCTGCGGACGGCCCGCAGGGCACCATCCTGGGCGCGGGTGCTCCCGGGACGATCAAGGACAGCTATCTCGTCACCCTCGACGGGTCCGGCCCTGCCGCGGCATCGGCCAAGGGCCGTGAGCTGGCCGAGAAGTACGGCGCGAAGATCAAGCTCACCTACCGGGCCGCCCTCAACGGCTACGCGGTCCAACTCACCGAGAAGCAGGCCAGGAAGTTCGCCGCCGACCAGGCGGTGGAGTCGGTCGTGCAGGACCAGCGGGTCTCCATCGACGCCACCCAGAGCAACCCGCCGTCCTGGGGTCTGGACCGCATCGACCAGCCCGACCTTCCGCTGGACAACAGCTACACCTATCCGGACTCCGCGGGTGAGGGCGTCACCGCGTACATCGTCGACACCGGAATACGCCACTCCCACTCCGACTTCGGCGGACGCGCCGACTTCGGCTTCGACGCCTTCGGCGGGACCGGCAACGACGGCAACGGCCACGGCACCCATGTCGCGGGCACGGTCGGCGGCACCGCCCACGGCGTGGCCAAGAAGGTGGACCTGGTCTCGGTGAAGGTGCTCAACGACTCCGGATCCGGCACCATCGCCGGCGTCGTCGCCGGTGTCGACTGGGTGACCGACAACGCCCAGAAGCCGGCGGTCGCCAACATGAGCCTGGGCGGTGGCGCCAACGCCGCCCTGGACGACGCCGTGCGCAACTCCATCTCCTCGGGCGTCACCTACGCCGTAGCGGCGGGCAACGACAACCAGAACGCCTCGAACTACTCGCCGGCCAGGGTCGGCGAGGCCCTGACCGTCGGCTCCACCACCCGTACCGACGCCAGGTCGTCGTTCTCCAACTACGGCGCGATCGTGGACATCTTCGCGCCGGGGTCGGAGATCACCTCTGCCTGGCACACCGGTGACAGCGCGACCAACACCATCTCCGGGACCTCGATGGCCGCGCCGCACGTCGCGGGAGCCGCCGCTCTCGTACTCGGCGAGGACGGCTCCGCGAGCCCGGCGGCGGTCGCCTCCGCACTGGACTCGGCCGCGGTCGACGGCAGGGTGGGCAACCCCGGCAGCGGTTCGCCCAACAAGCTCCTCCAGGTCGGCGGGGGCGGCGGCAGCGAGCCGGGAGAGCCCGGAACCCGCTTCGAGAACACCGACGACCTCCAGATCCGCGACCTGCGCACGGTCGAGTCCCCGCTGAACGTCACGGGCGTCGCGGGCAACGCGCCCTCCGGGCTGACCGTGGACGTCGACATCAAGCACAGTTGGATCGGCGACCTGCGGATCGATCTGGTCGCACCGAACGGCACCGCGTACCGCGTGAAGGACTACGGGCAGGGCGGCAACACCCGTGACCTGAAGCAGAGTTACACGGTGGACGCCTCCACGGTCGCCGCCAACGGCCAGTGGAAGCTGCGGATCACCGACAACGCCTACCTCGACACCGGCTACCTCGACTCCTGGGCACTGGAGTTCTGAGCCGGCCGCTCCGCGAGGGAGTGAACTGCCCGCGCGGCACCCGCCGTTGAGGCGCGGTGCGGGCACTCGGTTGCGGCATGGGCGGACAGTGTCCGTCGATGCCGCAACCGGCGTCCGAGCAAACCGACACCCGTGCCGAACCGAACGCCCGTGCCGAACCGACACCCGTGCACTCCGCGGCACGGCACCGCGCACCGCGACAGCCCTCCCGGCCCGACCGGGAGGGCTGTCGCCGCTCCCGGCAGCCGGACCCAGGCGGCTGTGGTGGAGTGAGCGTCGCCGTGACCAGTGGTGACTCATCACATCGAGTGAACGCATGGCCTTTCCCGCCGGCCGACGGCAACCGCTTGTCAAGCTGTTGCCCACTGTCAACCTCTCGGCCCTCAGGGAGGAACCATGTCCTTCGGTGACCAGCCCGCGTATCTGCGTGTCGCCGGCGATCTGCGCCAGAAGATCATCGACGGCACCCTCGGTCCGCACGCGCGTCTGCCCTCGCAGGCGCGCATCAGGAGCGAGTACGGAGTCTCGGACACCGTCGCCCTGGAGGCCCGCAAGGTGCTGATGGCCGAAGGGCTGGTGGAGGGCCGTTCCGGCTCGGGCACCTATGTGCGCGAGCATCCGGTGCAGCGCCGGGTGATCCGCAGCGGCTATCGCGCTCCCGGGCTCGCCAGCTCCTTTCGCCAGGAGCAGGCCGACGACCGGGTCAAGGGCACCTGGGAGGCGCGCAGCAGTCAGCAGGACGTCCCGCCGGGAGTGGCCGAGCGACTGCTGCTGACCGCCGGCGACCGCGTCATGCGCACCGAGTACCTCTTCCGCGACGAGGGCGAGCCGGTAATGGTCTCCACTTCCTGGGAGCCGCTGGCGATCACCGCCCGTACGCCCGTGCTCCTGCCCGAGGAGGGCCCGCTCGGCGGTCAGGGAGTGGTGGAGCGAATGGCCGCCATCGGGCAGATTGTGGACAACGTGGTCGAGGAGCTGAGCTCCCGCCCCGGCAGTGCGGACGAGATGACCGCGCTCGGCGGGGTGCCCGGCCACCACGTACTGGTGATCACCCGTACGTTCCACGTCGGGGGCCGCCCGGTGGAGACTGCCGACGTGGTGCTGCCCGCCGACCGGGCCAGGGTGCTCTACCACCTGCCGGTCCGCTGACCCGCGCTGCGCCGCCCCGCCCGCGACACGTCCCGCCCGCCCGTACGTTCTGTCCCGAGGCGCGCCCCGCCCGCCGTACGTCCGAGCTGCCGCGCTCCGACCACACCCTTCGGCCCTCGCTCCTCGGCCCCGGTCCCCGAACCCCGGCCTCGCGACGCCGCGTCAACTCCCCACCCGCCCCGGCCGGTTGATCGAACCCCTCCGCGAGTGGCGGTGGTCTCTCCTTGTGCCAAGTCGACTGCGCTCGGTGAGTCGCACGCGTACGCTCTGGCATATGCGGATTCTGACGTCGAGTGCAGTGGTGGTCGTGGTCGGCCGGGGTGTGGGCGGTGGTTTCCGGTGAACGAGCGTGTGGACCCGTTGCCGTGGATGGTGATCAGGCAGGACGAGGGCGGTCGCTACCGGATCGGCCGGTTCGCAACGCTGCTGGAGGCACAGGCGCTCGCCGAGCGGTTGACCGCCCAGAGCGAGCGCGGCGAGCAGGGCCGGGTGCTGCCCGCCGGGGAGGTCGAGCCGGTCGCCGCGGGCTCCGGTACGGAGGCTGGTCGCGAGCGGGGCGAGGCTCGTACGGTGGGCGCCACCCGGGTGCGTCGCTATGTGGTCGAGCGTTTGGACTATCCAGGCGGTGACCGAGCCTGAGCGCGTGCACAATCGGGTATGTGTGCTGTTAGTACAGTTTGTCTTGCTGCTGTGGGTCGAGCTCGACAGTGCCCCGGCGGCGCCACCCGAGCAGGGACGTGGGCGGAGTGAGCGAGGGACCGAGCGCAGCCGATTCGCTGCTCGACACGCTCCCCATCGGCGTGATCATCCTCGACACCGGCGGCCGGGTGTTGCTGTGGAGCCCCACCATCGAGGACATGCTCGGCTGGAGCGCCGAGGAGGCCACCGGTCACCGGTTCGTCGAGTTCCTGGCCTCCGCCGACCGGGAGGCCGATCCCGCCCTCGGCATCTACGGCGAGCTGCGGCGGGGCCGGGTGTGGCGCGGTTTCCTCACCGCGGTCCACCGGGACGGGCGCCTCGTGGACACGCAGTCCCAGGCGGCGCTGCTGGAGGACGCGGACGGGGAGCCGTTCATCCTGGCCAACGTGGTCGAGATCAACCGGCTCCGGGCCATCGAGCACGATCTCGCGGCCCTCGACGCGCTCTTCGACTCCTCCCCGCTCGCCATCGCCCTCTTCGACGAGCGGCGGCGCTTCGTACGGGTCAACAAGGCGCTGCTGGCCCTGCACAACGCCACCAACGACGAGCTGATCGGCCGCACGGTCGAGGAGGTGCTCCCTTCCTTCATGTCGCGGGAGATCTCCGACGTGCAGTCCGTGGTGCTGGAGACCGGGCGCACCGTCATCGACATGGTGATGCCCTCCCCGGACGGCAGGGGGGCCCGGTCGGTCTCCTACGGCCGGCTGACCGACCGCTCCGGCAAGGTCGTCGGGGTCAGCTGCACCATCATGGACATCACCGAGCGCCGCGACGCCGTACAGAACGTGGAACGCGCCCGCCAGCGGCTGATGCTGCTCGACGACGTCAGCGTCGCACTGGGCGACCTGCTGGACGTCCGCAAGCTCTCCAGGGCGCTGGCCCGCGCGCTGGTGCCTGGCTTCGCCGACTACGCGGGGGTGATGCTGCGCAGCGAGGTCTTCCAGGGCGACGAACTCCCCGCCGCCCCGCCCCAGTCCGGTGTCCCGCTGCTCCAACTCGGTGTGGCCGCGGGCCGCACCGGTCCGGCGGTGGGCCGGATGCTGCGAGCCGGCCAGGACGTGGCGCTGGCGCCCGACTCCTTCTTCGCGACGGTCCTGCGCAGCGGCAGACCCCATCTGGCGGGCTCACAGCGGGAGTTGCTGGCCGCCACCTACCGCGGCGACCCCAAGGTGCAGGCCGCGCTGGACCTGGACATCCACTCGCTGCTCTGCGTTCCGCTCAGCGCCCGCGGCATCGTGCTCGGCCTGCTGGTGATCAGCAGAGCCGGCGAGCGGGAGGGTTTCGACGACGACGACGTCGCGCTCACCATGGAGTTGGCCGGCCGCGCCGGCGTCTCGCTGGACAACGCCCGGCTCTACGCACGTGAACGCGAGGGCGCGCTGATGCTGCAACGCAGCCTGCTGCCCCAGCGGGTGCCCTCGCCGCCCGGGGTACGGGTCGCGGTCCGCTACGTTCCGGGCAGCAGCGGCACCGAGGTGGGCGGCGACTGGTTCGACGTCATCCCGCTGGCCGGTGGCCGGGTGGCGCTGGTGGTGGGTGACGTCATGGGGCACGGGCTCAGGGCGGCGGCCACCATGGGACGGCTGCGCACCGCCGTACGCACCCTCGCCCCGCTCGATCTTCCGCCGCACGAACTGCTGCGCCAGATCAACGACTTGGCCGACGACCTCGCGCAGGGGCCGGAGGAGCCCCTGATGGCGACCTGCGTGTACGCCGTCTACGACCCGTCCACCCGTACCGTCAGCCTGGCCAAGGCGGGCCATGTGCCGCCGCTGTTGGTCGGTGCCCCCTCCGCGGGTGGTGAGCGCGCGGCCGAACTGCTGGAACTGCCGTCCGGGGCGCCGCTGGGAGTGGAGGGCGTCCACTTCGAGTCGGTGGACGTCCGGATCGAGGAGGGCGCGGTGCTGGTGCTCTACACCGACGGCCTCGTCGAGACGCGGGGCGAGGACATCACCGATGGTCTGGCGCGGCTGAGCGGCCGGCTCACTCGGCAGACCGCGGGAGGCCGGCCGTTCGACATCGAGGACGCCTGCGACGACGCCATCGAAATGATCACGCCGCACAGCGACGCCGTCCCCGCGCAGGCGGACGACGCGGCGCTGCTCATGGCCCAGCTCGGCGGGCTGCCCGACGACTCCTCCGCCAGCTGGACCTTCCCCGCCGAGACGCTCGCGGTGCGCCGGGCCCGGCACGAGGTCCGTACAACCCTCCAGCGCTGGGGCCTTGAGGAGCTGACGGACGAAGCGGTGCTGCTGGTCAGCGAGTTGTTCACGAACGCGCTGCGGTATGCGCACGGCCCCATCGGCGTACGGATGGTGCGGGCCGGTTCGCTGCTCGTCGAGGTCTCCGACCCCCTGCCCGACCCGCCGCGCGAACGCACCCCCGACCCCGACGACGAGGGCGGCCGGGGCATTCAGCTCGTGGCACAGTCCGCCCGCCGCTGGGGGACCCGGCGCGGCCCGGCGGGCAAGACGGTCTGGTTCGAACTCTCCCTGCCCCACTGCCCCGCCTGAGGCGGGTCCCCTGATTCGCCTCGGCCGGGCCGGCGTTCCCGCCCGACCTGAGGCGCCTCCCTTCCGGCGGCGGTCCGCGTCCTCGGGTCGGACCGGCCGCCCGTCGAGTCGAGACGCACCGGAGTCCGAGCCGGGCCGCGCCGGGTCCCCCAGCGGCGGGCGGGACGGCGTGTGCCGGTGACGGTCGGGCGGGCCCGGCGCCCGTCCGGATCGGCCTGCGCCGACTGCCCGTTGTGCCTCCGCCCGTGTCCGGAACTGTCCGTCGAGCGCCGCGCACCTTGCGCCGCGCAACCCGTGCCTGCATGATCAATTCGGCGTGTCCCGCCCGCTGTTGGGGCGTCCCCGCGCGCTGTGCGCAACCGTGCACGGCGGCGGGCCGGAGCGGGTCCGAGCGCGTGACCAGCGACGCGTGCACACGAGGGGCGACACACCGGCTTCGGTCGACAAAGCGGCGGGCGGGGGTTCGGGCCCGGTGTCGCTGGTTATGAGAGAAGAGGAGGGCGGCGACCGATCGCAGGCGTTCGTGACCGGGCGCGAGTGACCGGCAGCTGTCCGTAGTACAACTGAGCAACTGTCGTACGGCATTGGCGGATACGGGTGTTGCCGCGTCAGGACTCCTGCGAGACTGCGCGCAAAAGGCTCGTGAGCCGGGACGACGGGGAAGGGGCTGCGTTGAGCGACATTCCAGCAGAGGCGGGCAAGCCGGACGACGTACGGCGGGCTCTCGCGTTGCTGAACGCCGCCGGAGCGCGCATGGGCAACTCCCTCGACCTCGAGAAGACCGCGCGCGAGCTGTTGGACGTCGCCGTACCGCAGTTCTGCGATCTCGCAGCCGTCGACCTGTACGAAGAAGTCCTCGCCGGCGACGACCCGCAGCCGGGGAGCGGAGAGGGCAGCGCGCCGCTGCGCCGGGTCGCCTTCGCCAGCGCCGTCGGTGACGGCTCCGATCCCGACACCGTGCCGCTGGGCTCGACGCACCGGTACGCCTTCGAGTCGCCGCACGCGCTGGCGCTGCGCACCGCGAGGGTCCGCGCCATCCAACCGGTCAACAGCGAGGGGGAGGCGGTCTCCGCCTTCGGCGTGCTGGTCCACTCCAGCCTCGCCGTGCCCATGATCGCCGGCGAGCGGATGCTCGGCCTGGTGCAGTTCTCCCGGGTCAAGGGCAGCGAGCGCTTCGGCGAGCGGGACGCGGCGCTCGCCGCCGAGCTGGCCGCCAGAGCCGCCGTGTGCATAGACAACGCGCGCCTCTACCGCCGCGAGCACGAACGCGCTCTCATCCTCCAGCGCAGTCTGCTGCCCCCGGGCAACCCCGCCGCAGCGGGCCTGGACATCGCCTGCCGCTACCACCCCGGCACCGCGGCCACCGAGGTCGGCGGCGACTGGTTCGACGTCATCGAGCTGCCGGGGCACCGGACGGCGCTGGTCATCGGTGACGTGATGGGCCGCGGTCTGCGTGCCGCCGTCGCCATGGGCGAACTGCGCACCGCGGTACGCACCCTGGCTCTCCTCGACCTCGAACCGGCCGAGGTGCTGGAGCGGTTGGACGAGATCGCCCGCGGGCTCGGCGACTCGCGCTACAACCGGCGCGGCGGCGCGCCCTCCGAGGACACTCTCGCCGAGGTCTACCTCGCCACCTGCGTGTACGCCGTCTACGACCCGGTCTCCCGCCGCTGCACCATCGCCAACGCGGGCCATCTGCCGCCGGTGCTGGTGGAGGCGGACCCGGGCGGCCCGGGCAGGCCCGTTTCGGCGCAGGATCGCGCCGAGCTGCTGGACGTGCCGAAAGGCGTTCCGCTCGGGGTGGGCGGCGAGCCGTTCGAGCAGATCGACATGCAACTGCCCGACGGTGCGCTGCTGGCGCTGTACACCGACGGGCTGGTGGAGTCGCGTCACCAGTCCCTCGACGCCGGGCTGAACGCGTTCCGCGCCGCGGTCGCCGAGTGCGACCGACCGCTGGAGGATGTCTGCGACCGGGTGTTCGCCCGGATAGACATGCTGGACGGTGAGGACGACATGGCGCTGCTGCTGGCCCGGGTGCACGGTCTGCCCGGCTCCAGCGTCGGCGACTGGCGCCTGTCCGCCGAGCCCCAGTCGGTCGCCCGCGCACGGGAGTTGGCCCGCCGGGAGCTGGCGGAGTGGGATCTGCTCGCCCTGGCGGACACCACCGAGCTGCTGGTCAGCGAGCTCGTCACCAACGCTCTGCGGCACGGCTCGGGCACCATCCGACTCCGGCTGCTGCTGGACCACACCCTGGTCTGCGAGGTGTGGGACACCGGGCAGGTGCAGCCGCGCCGCCGCCGTGCCATGGACACCGACGAGGGTGGGCGCGGGCTGCAGCTGGTCGAGTTGCTCTCGCAGCGCTGGGGCAGCCGGCGCACGCCGGACGGCAAGGCGGTCTGGTTCGAGCTGGGGATGCCCTCGGGCAGCTCCGGCCTGTCCTCGGCCTCTGTCGACGCGCTGCTCGACGCGTTTCCCTCCCTGTAGCGCGGCGGGTGCCGGCGTCGGCAGCCGCCGAGGCGCTGTTCTGCCGCGGGCGACGGCTTCGCAGCCGGGAGAAGCGTCCGGGCCGGGGCGGGCGGAGGGCCGGATTCCGCCGGAGGGGGACCCGTACGCGGTCTGATCGGCCGTCCGCTTACGCTTCCTGGCATGGGACTTCGACTCACGGGCAGGCGGGGCCGCCTGATCGCCGGCGGTGCCGCGTTGGCGCTGCTGGCCGGCGCCGGCGCGGTGACGGCCGTCGCCGCCGACTCCGACACCCCGGTGACCCGCGCCGACCGCACCATGTCGATGCCGGGAGCGAAGATCGACACCTCGTTCTTCACCACCGGCGCGACCACCGCCGACGACCCGAAGCCCGCCGTGCTCCTCGGCCACGGCTTCGGCGGCAGCAAGGACGACACCCGTGAACAGGCCGAGAAGCTCGCCCGTTCCGGGTACGCGGTGCTCACCTGGTCCGCGCGGGGGTTCGGCGAATCCACCGGCAGAATCGGGCTGAACGACCCGGCACGCGAGGGCAAGGACGTCTCGGCGCTGATCGACTGGCTGGCCGAACGCCCCGAGGTGCGCCAGGACGCCGACGGCGACCCCAGGGTCGGCGTCGCCGGAGCCTCCTACGGCGGCGCCGCGGCCCTGCTCGCCGCCGGGCACGACAAGCGGGTCGACGCGATCGCCCCGGTGATCACCTACTGGGACCTCGCCGACGCCCTCTTTCCCGGCGGCGTCTACAAGAAGCTGTGGGCAGGCATCTTCTTCACCACCGGCTCGGTGATGGCGCAGGGCAACGAGGACGAGGGAGCCGAAGGGGCCGAGGAGAACGGCGGCGGCCAGGGCTCCGAGGAGGAGCCCGGCGGGGGCGCCCCCGAAGGCGGTGCGCAGGAGCCCGGCGACGGCCCGGCCGTCACCCCGCCACCCGGCCAGGGCCAGGAGGGCTGCGGACGGTTCGTCGAGCAGCTGTGCCGGATGTACGAGCGAGTGGCCGAGTCGGGCCAACCCGACGAGAGCGCACGCGAGTTGCTGAGCGAGCGGAGCCCCTCCGCCGTCGGCGACCGCATCAAGGTGCCCACCCTCGTCGTCCAGGGGAAGACGGACTCCCTCTTCCCACTGGAGCACGCCGACACGATGGCCAAAACCATCAAGGGCAACGGCGCGCCCGTCTCCGTCGACTGGATCGCGGGCGGTCACGACGGCGGAGCCATGGAGACCGACCGGGTGCAGCAGCGGATCACCGACTGGTTCGACAAGCACCTCGCCGAGCAGGACAGCGCCGACACCGGCCCCGCCTTCCGGGTCTCCCGCAGCGGCGGCCTGGACTCCACCTCCGGCGGCGTCACCCAACGAGGTGCCACCGGCCCCGCCTACCCGGGCCTGTCCAGCGGCGAACGCACCGTACGGCTGACCGGCGAGGAGCAGACCTTCCGCAACCCGCCCGGCGGCGGCCCGCCCTCCATCTCGGCGGTGCCCGGCGTCGGCAGCGGACTCAGCCAGCTCGGGGCGGTCGGTTCGGGCATCAGCGTCGACTTCCCGGGCCAGCACGCCAGATTCACCTCCGCCCCGCTGACCGGGAGCATGCAGGTGACCGGCTCGCCCACCGTCAAACTGCGGGTGAGCGCCGAGAACGACGATGACGAGCGTCCGGTCCGCGACGCGGTGCTCTTCGGCAAGCTCTACGACGTCGGGCCCGACGGCCGCCGGGTGCTGCCCTCCCAACTCGTCAGCCCCGCACGGGTCGAGGACGCCGCCGAGGGCCGTGACGTCACCCTGCGGCTCCCGGCGATCGACCGCGAGATCAAGTCGGGCCACCGTCTGGAACTGGTGCTCGCCGCCACCGACCTGGGCTACGCCTCGCCCGGACGTGCCGCCGACTACACCGTCTCCCTGGACGACACCGCGCTCCGGGTGCCCACCGCGCCCCGCGTCGACTCGGAGGGCATGGGCCTGCCCTGGTGGGTCTGGGGGCTTCCGCTGATCGGCCTCGCAGTGGCGACGGCCCTGCTGCTCACCGGACGGCGCCGCACCAGGCCCGTCGCACCCGACCCCGAGCTGGCGCAGGTGCCGCTCCACATCACCGGGCTCTCCAAGCGCTACGCGGGCGCGGTGGACCGGTATGCCGTGCGGGACCTCGACTTCCGGGTCGAACGCGGGCAGGTGCTCGGGCTGCTGGGGCCCAACGGCGCGGGCAAGACCACCACGCTGCGGATGCTGATGGGGCTGATCAAACCGGACGAGGGCGAGATCCGCCTCTTCGGCCAGGCCGTCCGCCCCGGAGCACCGGTCCTCTCGCGGGTCGGGGCGTTCGTCGAGGGCGCGGGCTTCCTCCCGCACCTGACCGGGCGCGCCAACCTGGAGCTGTACTGGCAGGCCACCGGCCGCCCGGCGGAGGACGCACATCTGGAGGAGGCTCTGGAGATCGCCGACCTCGGCGAAGCCCTGGACCGCGCCGTACGCACCTACTCCCAGGGCATGCGGCAGCGTCTGGCCATCGCCCAGGCGATGTTGGGCCTGCCGGAGCTGCTCATCCTCGACGAGCCGACCAACGGCCTCGACCCGCCCCAGATCCGAGAGATGCGCGAGGTCATGATCCGGTACGCCGAGGGCGGTCGTACGGTCATCGTCTCCAGCCATCTGCTGGCCGAGGTGGAGCAGTCCTGCACCCACCTGGTCGTGATGGACCGCGGCAGGCTCGTGCGTTCGGGCCCGGTCGCGGAGATCACCGGCGAGGGAGACAGCCTGCTCGTGGGCGTCCACGGCGACCACTCCGCCGCGCAACTCGACGCCTGGGCCGACAAGGTGGCCGCGCTGCCCGGTGTCGAGGGCGCGGTGCGCACCGACGACGGACTGCTGGTGCGGCTGTCGGGGGCCGGTCCGCAGGAGCTGCTGCCCGAGCTGCTGCGTCTGGACGTCCCGGTGGAGCGCTTCGGGCCGCACCGTCGGCTGGAGGACGCCTTCCTCACCATGATCGGAGGACAGTCGGCATGACCGAGCTCCTGGAACAGGCACCGGGCTACCGGGCGAGCCGCACCCTGCCGCTGAGGGTGGAGGCGATGCGGCAACTGCGCCGCCGTCGCACCCTGGTGATGGCCGGGATGCTGGCAGTCCTCCCGCTCGTCCTGGTCGTCGCGTTCGCCGTCGGGGACGACGAACCGGGGCGCAGGGTGAGCCTGATGGACACCGCGACCACCTCGGGGCTGAACTTCGCCGCCGTCTCGCTCTTCGTCTCCGCGGGATTTCTGCTGGTCGTCCCGGTCGCGCTGTTCTGCGGGGACACGGTCGCCTCGGAGGCGAGCTGGTCCTCGCTGCGCTACCTCCTGGCGGCCCCCGTGCCCCGAACCCGGCTGCTGCTGAGCAAGCTGGTCGTCGCGCTGGCCTTCAGCGCCGCGGCGTTGCTGCTCCTGCCCCTGGTGGCACTCGGCGTCGGCACGGCCGCGTACGGCTGGGGCCCGTTGAGCCTGCCGACCGGCGGCTCGTTGCCGGCGGGGGAGGCGCTGCTGCGGATGACCATCGCGGTCTGCTTCGTCTACGTCTCCCAACTGGTCACCGCAGGCTTCGCGTTCTGGCTCTCCACCGTCACCGACGCGCCGCTCGGAGCGGTCGGAGGCGCGGTGGGACTGGTCATCCTCGGCAACGTGCTGGATGCGGTCACCGCGCTGGAGCACTGGCGCGAATTCCTGCCCGCGCACTGGCACTTCGCCTGGATCGACGCACTCCAGCCGGAGCTGGAGTGGGGCGGCATGCTCAAGGGCTCCGCGGTTTCGGTCTCCTACGCGACGGTGCTCTTCGCCCTCGCCTTCCGAGGCTTCCGCCGCAAGGACATCGTGTCCTGACAGCCCGGTGGACGAACTCCGCCCGTCCACCTCCGCAGGCCCACCCGACGGCTCCCCGCCAACCGGGTGGGCCTGCGGCGTCGAACGCCGTGTCTGCCCGCCGCGCTACGGGCCCCGCTCTTCCATGGGAAGCCCATTCATGTGATGAGCCGCCTGATCCCGCCGAGGTGGCACGGGCGGCGCCGGCTTCTCGGAGGTAGACAGCCATGCCAGCCTCGCCGTTCAACGACTCCGCCGTTCGGCGCCGCTGCGTGGCCGTACTCGCCGCGGGCGCACTGCTGCCTCCCGTACTGGCCGGCTGCACCGGAGGCGAGGAGCCCGCCGAGGGAAAGAGCGGCGCCGCACGGGACATCGCCCCCGACGCCCGCGACCGTACGGCCGCGGGCGGCAGTCTGCGCTGGGCGGTCGACGCGATGCCCCGTACGCTCAACGCCTTCCAGGCGGAGGCCGACGAGACCACCGACCGGATCGCCGAAGCCGTACTGCCCACGCTCTTCCCGCTCGACAGCCGGGCCCGGCCGCGGCTCAACCGCGACTATCTGGAGTCCGCCGAGGTCACCAGCCGCGAACCGCAGCAGACGGTCGTCTACACGCTCAGCCGCAAGGCGCGCTGGAGCGACGGGAAGCCGGTCACCGCAGCCGACTTCCAGGCCCAGTGGAAGGCGCTCAGCGGCCGGGAGAGCGCGTTCTGGAGCGCCCGCAACTCCGGCTACGAGCGGGTCCACAAGGTCACCCGGGGCGAGAACGCGCGGCAGGTGAAGGTCACGTTCGCCCGCCCGTACAGCGACTGGAAGTCGCTCTTCAGCCCGCTCTACCCGCGTTCGGTGATGGGCGACCCCTCCTCCTTCAACGACAGCGCACGCACCCGGCTCCCGGTCTCCGGCGGGCCGTTCAGGCTCAAGGGCGGCAAGGTCGGGCGCAAGGACAAGACCGTCACGCTGGAGCGCAACCCCCGCTGGTGGGGCGAGCGCGCCAGGCTCGACACCATCGTCCTCACCCCGGTCCCGCGCGCCCAGCGCGCCAAGGCGCTCGCCGCCGGCCGGCTCGACCTCGCGGAGATCGACCGGACGGACCTGCGGCTCTTCGAGCGGCCGGACAGCTCGAACAAGCCCCCGGCCGCCCGTCCCGAGGAGGAGTCCGCAGCCGCAGCCTCCGACGAGGCGTCAGCCTCGAGCGGGACCGCGTCGGACGAATCCTCTTCCTCCTCCTCGCCGTCGTCCGGCGCGACAGGGAAGAGCGAGAAGCCGGACGCCTCGACGAGCCCGAGCGCGAGCGAATCCCCGAAGTCCGACGCCTCCGCGACGTCCGAGAAGCAGAGCCCGAGCGCCAAGCCGAGCGGCAGCGCGGACGCCGAGGACAAGGACGAGAAGAGCGCCGAGGACACCAAGGACACCAAGGACACCAAGGACGAGGACGACGACAACGACAAGGACGCCGACGAGAAGGACGAGAAGAGCGACAAGCTGACCAAGAAGGAGCGGAAGGCGGCCGAGAAGGCGCGCAAGGCGGCCGAGAAGGCCGCCGCCGCCCGCCGGAAGGCCGCCGAGGAGCGGCGCAACCTCGCAGCCCTCACCGTCCGCCGCGCACTCGGGCCCGGCTACACCCAGCTCGCCCTCAACGGCACCTCCGGGCCGCTCCAGGACGAGCGGGTGCGCCGTGCCATCGGTCGGGCGCTCGACCGGGAGAAGCTCGCCGAATCCGTACTGAAGCCGGTCGGACTGCCCGCCGAGCCCCTCGGCAGCCATCTGCGCGGTTACGACCAGGACGGATACACCGACTCCAGCTCCGCCATGGGGGACGGCGGCAGGGAGGCCGCCGCCGCCCAGCTCGCCGCCGCGGGCTGGCAGGGCGGTCCGGCGCTCGGCACTCACGAGGCCGCCGAGGAGGACGCCAAACCGCAGGGCGACACATCGCGCAACGCCAAGGCCGCCTCGCGCGGACTGCTCGCCACGCTTCGACACGGCGCGGCAACCGCGCACGCGGGGCTGCTGCGTCAGAACGCGCATCTGGACGCCCGCTTCGCCGAGCGGGCGGAGAAGGACGAGGACGAGGCCGCCGAGCGGCTGGACGAGCGCGCCAAGGCGTCCATGAAGCGCGCCGACCAGGCCGACCGGGCGCTCGGCCGCTGGGTCGGCGGCATGCTCAGCGCCGAGGGCGGGCTCGTACGGGCCAAGCAGGGCAAGAAGCTCCAGCTGCGGATGGTGGTGCCGGCCGGTCCCGGGGCCGAGCAGCTGCGCGCCACCTCCAAGCGGATCGCCTACATGCTGGAGGAGGTCGGCATCCGCGCCGAACTCCACGAGGTGCAGGACGAGGCGTACTTCGAGGACCACGTCGCCTCG
Organism: Streptomyces tardus; assembly: GCF_018101125.2. Taxonomy (GTDB): domain Bacteria; phylum Actinomycetota; class Actinomycetes; order Streptomycetales; family Streptomycetaceae; genus Streptomyces; species Streptomyces tardus. The sequence continues at coordinate 3,899,800 of NZ_JAELVF020000001.1, forward strand.
GGCGACTTCGACCTCGCGCTCTACTCCTGGCCCGTGAGCGCCTATCCGGTGACCGACGCCCGCCCGCTGTTCGCCAAACCGGTGCCCGCCCCGGACGGTTCGCTGCTGGTCGAGCAGAACTACACCCGGGTCGGCACGGACCAGATCGACTCCCTCTTCGAACAGGCCGTCACCGAACTCGACGACTCCGCACGGGCGGACGTGCTCAAGCAGATCGACGCCCGGGTGTGGGCGGTGGCCGGTTCGATCCCGCTGCACCAGCGACCCGAACTGGTCGCGGCCGACCGCAGACTGGTCAACGCCGGCGCGTTCGGCTTCGAAACCCCCCGCTACCAGGACATCGGCTACCGGAAGTAGCCGCTGCCGCACGGCGGATGACCGCCGGACACGGCCCGGGACGAGAGGTGAGGTCCCGGGCCGTACCATGGGTGGGTATCCAGGCCGCGGCGACATGATCAGCGCGGCGGGCGCGCGGCCGGTCAAGGTCGCGACGCCGACCACGACACCGGAAGAAGCGTCCGCCAGCATGCCCACGCGCAACGACATCCGAAACGTCGCCATCGTCGCTCACGTCGACCACGGCAAGACCACCCTCGTCGACGCAATGCTCAAGCAGGCCGGCGCTTTCGCCGCGCACCAGCAGGTCGACGACCGGGTGATGGACTCCAACGACCTCGAGCGCGAGAAGGGCATCACCATTCTCGCGAAGAACACCGCGGTCAAGTACCACCCCAAGGACGGCACCCCGCCCGTCACGATCAACATCATCGACACCCCCGGCCACGCCGACTTCGGCGGCGAGGTCGAGCGGGGGCTGTCGATGGTCGACGCGGTGGTGCTGCTGGTCGACGCCTCCGAGGGCCCGTTGCCGCAGACCCGTTTCGTGCTCCGCAAGGCGCTCCAGGCGAAGCTGCCGGTCATCCTGTGCATCAACAAGACCGACCGCTCCGACTCCCGCATCGCCGAGGTCGTGGACGACACCTACGACCTCTTCCTGGACCTCGACGCCGACGAGGAGCAGATCGAGTTCCCGATCGTCTACGCCTGCGCCCGGGACGGCGTCGCTTCGCTGACCAAGCCCGAGGACGGCACCGTGCCGGCCGACAGCGACAGCCTGGAGCCGTTCTTCACCACGCTGCTGCAGACCGTCCCCGCGCCCTCCTACGAGGAGGGCGCACCGCTCCAGGCGCACGTCACCAACCTGGACGCGGACAACTTCCTCGGCCGGATCGCGCTCTGCCGCGTCAAGAACGGCACCCTCAAGAAGGGGCAGACCGTCGCCTGGATGAAGCGCGACGGCAGCGTCCAGAACGTACGCGTCACCGAGCTGCTGATGACCGACGCGCTCACCCGCAAGCCCGCCGAGGAAGCCGGGCCCGGTGACATCTGCGCCGTCGCGGGCATGTCCGACATCATGATCGGCGAGACCCTCGCCGACGCCGAGAACCCGGTCGCGCTGCCGCTCATCAAGGTCGACGAGCCGGCGATCTCCATGACCATCGGTACCAACAACTCGCCGCTGGTCGGCAAGGGCGGCAAGGGCCACAAGGTCACCGCACGCCTGGTGAAGGACCGCTTGGACAAGGAGCTCATCGGCAACGTCTCGCTGCGCGTGCTGTCCACCGAGCGTCCGGACACCTGGGAGGTTCAGGGCCGCGGTGAGCTGGCACTGGCCATCCTGGTCGAGACGATGCGCCGAGAGGGCTTCGAGCTCACGGTGGGCAAGCCGCAGGTCGTGACGCAGGAGATCGACGGCAAGCTGCACGAGCCGGTCGAGCGGATGACCATCGACGCTCCCGAGGAGCACCTGGGCGCCATCACCCAGCTGATGGCCAGCCGCAAGGGCCGTATGGAGACCATGACGAACCACGGTTCGGGCTGGGTGCGCATGGAGTTCATCGTGCCCTCGCGCGGACTGATCGGTTTCCGCACCGAGTTCCTGACCGAGACCCGGGGCACCGGCATCGCGCACTCGATCTCCGAGGGCCACGAGCCGTGGTTCGGCGAGCTGCGCACCAGGCACAGCGGCTCGCTGGTCGCCGACCGTGCGGGCATGGCGACGCCGTTCGCGATGATGAACCTCCAGGAGCGCGGCACGATCTTCATCGAGCCGGGCACCGAGGTGTACGAGGGCATGCTCGTCGGCGAGAACTCCCGCTCCGACGACATGGACGTCAACATCACCAAGGAGAAGAAGCTCACCAACATGCGTGCTGCCAGCGCCGACACCACGGAGAACCTGGTGCCGCCGCGGAAGCTCTCGCTGGAGCAGTCCCTGGAGTTCTGCCGCGAGGACGAGTGCATCGAGGTGACCCCGGAGACCGTGCGCATCCGCAAGGTCGTCCTCGACCAGCGCGAGCGCGCCCGTACGCTCTCCCGCTCCAAGCGCTGACGCGGACACCCTCCGAGGCGTGACGGCGCGGTACCCGGCTTCCGGGTGCCGCGCCGTTCCTCGTGCCCGGCCGGCAGGGGCGTGTCGGTGGCCTGCCGGGGTCTGCCGGGGCGGCGCGGGACGGCGTGCTGCCCGCTCGGGCGGCCGGCTTGTGAACCGGCGGGCGGAGAGCGGAAGATGAGGCGGGCCGGGCGCGTCGACCACGTCCCGCGGACGCTTTTCGAGCCGCGTCAGTGCCGCTGCTTCCCGCGCCCCGGGTCGTCCAGCGACCCCCGCGGGTTCGTACGCACTTCAGAATGTACCGTCCGCATATCGGCGCAGTGTCAGTTTTATTGCGGACTGGTCAAGGCGGAAAGTAGAGCAATGTCTGAAATGCCGCCCTGGTTCATCACATGTCAAGCACGTGCGTGAACCGATCTGCATAATCTTTGCGCAAGAAGCTTCACCTGGGATTCTGGCCACCCGGAATCTCTTGACGGCCTGCTGTGTTCGTTGCAAGAGTCCGCTCATCCCATGGCACATCCTGTGCCACCGAATGACCGGGTTCCGCCAAAGACAGAGCGCGGGGGCACAACGCGATGACCAGTCCATCCCAGGCTGACCTCATAGCCGGGAACGGCACCACTGACGGGGAGTCAGATCCTCCCAAGAAGGGGAAGTCGACTTCCTCGGACGATCTTGTGGGTCGTTCACCCGGCCAGCTGATGTGGACGCGCTTCAAGCGCGACCGTACCGGCGTGATCGCCGGCTGTGTAGTGATTTTCTTCTTCGTGATCGCTGCGCTGGCGCCTGTCATTGCCAAGCTGTACGGCAAGAACCCGTACACGCTCTACAGCCAGGAGGACTACAGCCTCCTGGACGAGTACGGGTACCCGACCGGCAACGCCGGCGGAATCTCGGCGGACTTCTGGTTCGGCATCGAACCGAACATGGGCCGGGACATCTTCACGCAGCTGCTGTACGGCATGCGGACGTCCCTCTACACCGCGCTGGTCGTGGCCGTGCTCGCGGCGCTGACCGGCGTCATCATCGGAGTGACCGCCGGCTACATGGGCGGCAAGGTCGACTACTGGCTCAGCCGGTTCACCGACTTCGTGATGGCTTTCCCCAGCCAGCTCTTCCTCATCTCGATGACCCCGGTCATCACCGCCATCTTCGTCGACCCGCAGAAGGAGACGCCGGTCCACATCCGGTTCTTCGCGATCGTCGGCATCCTGTGGGTCCTCGGTTGGATGGGCATGGCGAGGCTGGTGCGCAGCCAGACCCTCTCCCTCCGAGAACGCGAGTACGTGGACGCGGCCCGGGTCTCCGGAGCCTCCAGCGCGCGCATCCTGCGCAAGGAGCTGCTGCCGAACCTGCAGTCCACGATCCTGATCCAGGCGAGCTACATGCTCCCCTCCGCGATTCTCACGATCGCGTTCGCCTCCTTCGTCGGTGTGGGCTTCCAGGAGCCGACACCCGACTGGGGACGGATGTTCGCGACCGCAGGTCGCATCTACGAAGACAACCCGATGTACATGCTCTTCCCGGGCGTGGCGATGGTGATCTTCATCCTGGCGTTCAACCTCTTCGGCGATTCCGTCCGAGATGCCATTGACCCCAAGGCCGGACGCTGACGCGTCTCCCTTGACCCCCAGGGCTGCCACCCTGCACCGGGTTTCCGGAGCCGTCAGGCAGCGTTTCGAACTACAACGACAGGCAGGTGCTCATCAAGATGAGGCTCTCATCTACGCGCAAAGCTCGCGCCATCGTGGTCGCCCTCGCGGCCGGGTCGCTCGTCCTGACCGCATGCGGCGGCAACAACGGCGGCGGTGACGGCAAGGACAACTCCAACACCCAGGACGACGCCGCGGCGCAGTCCAAGCCGGTCGAGTTCGGCGACGCCGAGGCCTCCAAGGGCCCGGCCGAGCCGATCAAGGGTGCCAAGAAGGGCGGCACCATCCGGGTCTACCAGGAGTCGGACTTCACCCACCTCGACCCGGGCCAGATCTACGTCTCGGACGCCGGTCAGCTCTCCTCGCTGATCCACCGCGGTCTGACCACCTACAAGCAGGACGACGAGGGCGGCCTGACCGTCGTCGGCGACCTCGCCACCGACTCGGGCACCACCGAGGACGACGGCAAGAGCTGGAAGTTCACGCTCAAGGACGGCGTCAAGGACTCCGACGGTGACGAGATCACCTCGAAGGACCTCCGCCACACCATCGAGCGGCGCTACGCCAAGTTCCAGACCGAGGGCCCGACCTTCATCCAGGAATGGCTCTCCGGCTCGGGCACCACGTACCGCAAGGCGCTGCCCGACGGTCCGTACGAGGGCAAGCACCTGCCGGACAGCGTCCTGGAGACGCCGGACGACAAGACCATCATCTTCAAGTTCAAGACCGCGCGTCCGGACCTGCCGCAGGCCCTGACGATGCCGGGCTACGCCGTGGTGCCCGAGGCGAAGGACACCAAGGAGAAGTACACCAACGGTCCGGTCGCGCTCGGCCCGTACAAGATCAAGGAATTCAAGCGCGGCAAGGGCATGCAGCTCGAGAAGAACGAGCACTGGGACGCGGACACCGACCCGATGCGCCACCAGTTCGTGGACGGGTGGAACATCACCTACAACCACAGCCGGGCCGACCAGACCAAGCGGATCATGTCCGACCGCGGCGAGGCCAAGGACTCGATCCAGCTCTCCGGATCGGTCGACACCCCGCAGGTCAAGAAGGTCGTCGAGGACCCGGAGATCAGCAAGCGGACGATCCAGGGCTACCAGCCCTACGTCTGGCAGCTGAACATGAACATGGACCGCATCAAGGACAAGCGGGTCCGTGACGCCATCACCCACGCCCTCCCGCAGAAGGCCATCCTGCGCCCCGACGGCGGCGCCTACGGCGGCGAGCCGGCCGGCGGCCTCCTGGCCCCGACCCTGCCCGGCTACGACAAGAGCTTCGACCCCTACGACAAGCTCAAGAAGCCGAACGGCGACCTCGAGAAGGCCAAGGAGCTGCTCAAGGAGGCCGGCAAGGAGGGCATGACTCTCGTCTACGGTCACGCCGCCGAGCCGCACCGCACCGAGCAGGCGGTCATCGTCGAGAAGGCGCTGGAGAAGGCCGGCTTCAAGGTTGAGAAGAAGGACATCCCGGGTTCCGCCTGGTACGAGACGGTCGGCAAGGTCGACAACAAGCTCGACATCTACATGACCGGCTGGGGCCAGGACTGGCCGTCCGCCACCACCGTCGTGCCGGTGCTCTACCACGGCGGCAACATCGCCGACGGCAAGTCGAACTACTCGCACATCGATGACAAGAAGGTCAACGAGCAGATCGACAAGGCTCTGGAGATCACCGACCCGGAGGAAGCCCAGAAGGAGTGGGTGAAGATCCACGAGTACATCGTCGAGGAGATCAACCCCGCCGCTCCGATGTACTACACCAAGCAGCTCCAGGTGTACGGCTCCAACGTCGGCGGCGCCCGGTACGGCCAGGTCAAGAGCTACATCGACCTGACCCGCCTCTACCTCAAGAGCTAACAGCACGACGCAAGTGAGCCCCCGGGAGTGCGCGCGCGGCGAAGCGCACATTCCCGGGGCTCGCCCCGACTCCACCCTCCACCCCTCGCCGCCCTTGAGAGCAGCGGACTGCCATGCTTCGTTTTCTTGTTCGCCGGGTGCTAGGCGCCTCGGTGATCCTCCTGTTGATCAGTGCTGTCACGTTCTTCCTCTTCTTTGCCGCGCCCGGTGACCCCGCGCTGCTGGCATGCGGAAAGAACTGCACCCCCGACGCGCTGACGATCATTCGCGAGAACCTCGGTCTCGACAAGTCGATACCCCACCAGTACTGGCTGTTCCTCTCGGGCATCTTCACCGGCAGGGACTTCGCGATCGGCCACTGCGACGCACCCTGCCTCGGGGTGTCCTTCAACGATCGCACGATGGTGTGGGACACCATCATCGACCGCCTGCCGGTCACCGTCTCGCTCACCGTGGGCGGTCTGATCATCTTCCTGACCCTGGGCATCGGCGCCGGCCTGCTGGCCGCCGCCAAGAAGGGCACGATGGTCGACAAGGCGGCGAGCTCCACCTCGCTGGTCCTGAGCTCCCTGCAGATCTACTTCATCGGCCCGGTCGTTCTCGGCGCCGTGGTGTACAGCACGGGCTGGCTCGACGCCCCCCAGTACAACGAGTTCTTCGACGGCCCCATGGCATGGGCAGCCGGCTTGTTGATCCCCTGGGTGGTCATGTCGCTGATCTTCACCGCGCAGTACACACGTATGACGCGCGCCATGATGATCGAGCAGCTACAGGAAGACCACGTGCGCACGGCCAGAGCCAAGGGCATGGGCAGCAAGTACGTTTTCTTCCGCTACGCCTGGCGCGGCGCGATGGTCCCGATCGTCACCATCCTCGGTATGGACCTCGGAGGCATGCTCGGTGGCGCGGTGGTGACCGAGATGACCTTCGGTCTCGCGGGCATCGGCCGACTGGCCGTCGACTCCGTGGTCAACGTCGACCTGCCGCTGACCATGGGTGTCATGCTCGTGGGCGCGACGTTCATCCTCCTGTTCAACATCCTCGTGGACGCCGCGTACGCCTTCATCGACCCGCGCGTGCGACTGTCCTAGGAGAGCACCAGTGACAATGACCAAGACTGCGGACTCCTCCGCCCCGGCCGAGTACGACGGCAAGTTCCTCTCGGTGAACGACCTGCGCGTGCAGTTCTCCACGGAGGACGGCATCGTCAAGGCCGTCGACGGTCTCTCCTTCGACCTCGAGCGCGGCAAGACCCTGGGCATCGTGGGCGAGTCCGGTTCCGGCAAGTCCGTGACCAACCTGTCCATCCTCGGTCTGCACAACTCGAAGACCACCGAGGTGACGGGCGAGATCCTGATGGAGGGCGAGGATCTGCTCACCGTCAAGGAGAAGCGCCTGGAGCACCTGCGCGGCAACAAGATGGCGATGATCTTCCAGGATCCGCTGACCGCGCTCTCGCCCTTCTACACCATCGGCCGCCAGATCATGGAGCCGTACCGCAAGCACACCGGGGCCAGCAAGAAGGACGCCCGCGCGCGTGCGATCGAGATGCTGGAGAAGGTGGGAATCCCGCAGCCGAACAGGCGCGTGGACGACTACCCGCACCAGTTCTCCGGCGGTATGCGCCAGCGCGCGATGATCGCCATGGCCCTGGTCTGCGACCCGGACCTGATCATCGCGGACGAGCCGACGACCGCGCTGGACGTCACCGTCCAGGCCCAGATCCTCGACCTGCTCAAGGAGCTCCAGCAGGAGTTCGGGTCGGCGATCATCTTCATCACCCACGACCTCGGTGTCATCGCCAACATGGCCGACGACATCATGGTGATGTACGGCGGCCGAGCGGTCGAGCGTGGCAGCGTTTCCCAGGTGCTGTACGAGCCCGACCACCCGTACACCTGGGGCCTGTTGTCCTCGATGCCGAGGCTGAGCGGTGACGTCAACGAGGAGCTGCGGGCCATCCGCGGCACCCCGCCCTCGCTGCTCAACCCGCCGCCGGGTTGCGCCTTCAACCCCCGCTGCGACTTCGCGGACCAGGTGGCCGGCAACAAGTGCCGGGAGGTGCGCCCCGACCTCGGCGAGGGCCGTGCCGCCGCGTGCCACCTCTCGGCAGACCAGAAGCAGACCTTTTTCGTCGAGCACATCAAGCCCCGGCTGGGCTAGGGAGAACGCACATGAGTGAGGAACTCACCCTGACCAAGCCGACGGACGCGGTCCCGGCTTCCGGTGAACCCCTGCTGACGGCACGGGATCTGACCATGCACTTCCCCATCCACGGGGGCTTTCCGTTCAAGCGGAAGGTCGGTGCAGTGCAGGCGGTCGACAAGGTCGACCTGGACGTCTACCCGGGCGAGAGCTTCGGCCTGGTCGGTGAGTCCGGCTGTGGCAAGTCCACCACCGGACGTCTGCTGACGCGTCTGCTGGAGCCCTCGGGCGGCACCCTGCAGTACCAGGGGACCGACATCACCAAGGCGACCCGCAAGCAGCTGGCGCCGATCCGGTCCGAGATCCAGATGATCTTCCAGGACCCGTACTCCGCGCTGAACCCGCGGCAGACGGTCGGCCGGATCATCACCAGCCCGATGGAAGTCAACGACATCAACCCGTCCGGTGGCCGCGAGGCGCGGGCGCGGGAGCTGCTGGAGATCGTCGGCCTCAACCCCGAGCACTACAACCGCTTCCCGCACGAGTTCTCGGGCGGACAGCGTCAGCGCATCGGAGTGGCCCGGGCGCTGGCGCTGGAGCCGAAGCTGATCGTCGCGGACGAGCCGGTCTCGGCACTGGACGTCTCCATCCAGGCGCAGGTCATCAACCTGATGCAGAAGGTGCAGCGCGAGCTGGGCATCGCCTTCGTCTTCATCGCCCACGACCTCGCCATCGTCCGGCACTTCTCGCAGCGTCTCGCGGTGATGTACCTGGGCAAGATCGTGGAGGTCGGTGACCGGGACTCGATCTACCTGCGTCCCCGCCACCCGTACACCCACGCTCTGCTCTCGGCCGTGCCCGAGGCGACCGGCCCGAGGGAGGACGGCAAGAAGGAGCGCATCCGCCTCGCCGGCGACGTGCCCTCGCCGATCTCGCCGCCCTCCGGCTGCCGGTTCCGCACCCGCTGCTGGAAGGCCCAGGACATCTGTGCGAGCGAGGAACCGCCGCTGGTGCAGATCTCGGGCAACGCCGCCGGTCACCTGACGGCCTGCCACTTCCCCGAAGAGGGCACCACCGAGGCGACCTCCCAGGACGTCGTCATGGACCCGGCGCTGCAGTCGCTGGAGAGCCAGCACGACTGATCGGCCCGCCGGTCGTACGCGCAGACCGCCGGCCACCGACCCCAACGGGGCGGTGGCCGGCGGTCTTTGCGTGGTGGCGGCAGGGGGAGCGTTCATGAAGGCCTCGGCCGGGCCGGCCGCACGGCCTGCTGCCGCCCGGCCGGCCCCTGCGACGCCCGCACGGTCGCAGTCGACCGATTCTGTCCCGGCCGCGTGTCGGGGTCGGATCGCTCGGATTGCCGGCACGTGACGTCCAACGCCCCTGTGGGGCAGGCGAGTTGAGCCGGCGGTCGCGCCCCGAGTTGCACAGATCGCGTCGGCGTCAAGATGAGAGACGTATCGTTCTGGTCCGATTTCAGGCTATTCCGGTGATTCGTTGCGCTACGGCGGTGGATAGCCTTGACCGTCCGTTCCGCTGGTTGCAAGGTCGCGCTGAACCTCACTTCTGTGCGCACCGGGGGGACGTTGACCACGACCGTCGCCAAACCAGTCGAACCGGCCGAACCGACCGAGCCCGAACAGGTCTCGGGGCGTTCGCCGGGCAGCCTCATGTGGCGGCGCTTCAAACGTGACCGCTCCGGCGTCGTATCGGCCTGCGTGGTGCTGTTCTTCTTCGGTGTCGCGCTCTTCGCGCCGGTGATCGCCTGGCTTTACGGCAAGAATCCGTACACCCGTTACGGGCAGGAGCGCGAGGGTCTGCTCAACGAGTTCGAGTACCCGGTCAAGCCCAACGGCGGTATCGACGGCGAGTTCTGGTTCGGCCTGGAGCCGGGGCAGGGCCGGGACGTTTTCACCCAGCTCCTCTTCGGCATCAGGACCTCGCTGGGGATTGCTGTGGCGGTCACGCTGCTCGCCGTTGTCACCGCGATTCTCATCGGAATCGCCGCGGGTTATCTCGGTGGGAAGGCGGACTACTTCCTGAACCGGTTGATCGATCTGCTGATGGCCTTTCCGAACCAGCTCTTCTTTGTGGCGTTCATGCCGATCGTCGCGGCGCTGTTCGTCGATCCCTCGGAGGAGACGCCGACCTACATCCGAGTGGTCTCGGTGGTGCTGGTGCTCTGGTTCCTCGGGTGGATGACGCTGGCGAGAATTCTGCGCGGAGTGACCCTGGGGCTGCGCGAACGGGAATTCGTCGAGGCCGCGAAGGTCAGCGGCGCCTCGCGCTGGCGAATCATCACCCGGGAGCTGCTGCCCAACCTCGTCACTCCGATCCTGGTGCAGGCCACAATCATGCTGCCGAACTTCGTGACCACCGCTGCCGCCCTCTCCTTCCTCGGCGTCGGAATCATGGAGCCGACCCCCGACTGGGGACGGATGTTCGCCCGCGGCGCAGAGGTCTACCAGGGCGATCTGACCTACATGTTCTTTCCCGCGGGGGCGATGGTGCTCTTCATCGTCGCGTTCAACCTGCTCGGCGACTCGGTGCGGGACGCCTTCGACCCCAAGGGCCAGCGGTGATCGGCCGGAAGCGGCAGAGCGAGCGAGGACAGGCAGGTGTGGCAGTGATGAGGAAGACCCTGATGAGCAGGCCCGGAGACCGACGCGGCGGCGCTACCCCCGGAAGGCTGCGCACCGCGCTGGTCGCACTGACCGTCGGAGCGCTGACGGCCACGGGCTGCAGTGCGGGCGGCGGAGGTGGAACCGGCGGCGACGGGGAGGAGGCGGAGACCGCCTCGCCGGTCGAGTTCGAGGGGAAGGAGGAGTCCACCGGCCCGGCGGAGAAGATCGAGGGCGCGCGCAAAGGCGGAACCATTCCGGTGCTGGAACGCGACAGCTACGAGCACCTCGACCCGGCGCAGATGTACGTCGCCGCGCAGACCACCATGGCCTCGCTGATCCATCGCCGACTGACGACCGTCAAGCTCGACAACGACGGCGAGTACAGCGTCGTCGGAGATCTGGCCACGGACTCCGGAACCACCGAGGACGACGGCAGGACCTGGAAGTACACGCTGAAGGACGACATCCGCTTCGAGGACGGTTCGCCGATCACCTCCAAGGACATCCGGCACACCTTCGAGCGGCTGTACGCGCCCTTCATCACCGAGGGGCCGAAGTTCGTCCAGGAGTGGCTGGCGGACGAGAGCGGCGCCAAGGCGCGCGAGATCCTGCCGGACGGGCCGTACGAGGGTGACCACCTGCCGGACAGCGTGCTGGAGACACCGGACGAGAGGACCGTGATCTTCAAGTTCGAGCAGCCGCGCAACGATCTGCCGTACGCGCTCTCCATGACCGGCTACGGCGCTGTCTCCGCCGAGCGCGACACCAAGGAGAAGTACGACCGCAAGCCTGCGACCTCGGGGCCGTACAAGATCGAGGAGTTCAAGCGCGGCCGGTCCATGAAGCTGGTCAGGAACAAGGAGTGGGACCCCGCGACAGACTCCTCCCGGCACCAGTACGTCGACGCCTTCGACGTCACCTTCAACCACGAGTACGCCAAGAGCGCACGGGAGCTGCTGGCCGACTCCGACCCGAACGCGGTCACCTGGAACGGGTCGGTGGACATCGACACCGCCCAGCGGGTGCTCAAGGACGACGCCGCCAAGGAGCGCACCGTCGACGGGTACCAGATCTACGTCGCCCAGATGGCGATCAACATGGATCGGGTCAAGGACCACCGGGTGCGCCGGGCGATCGCCTACGCGATGCCCAACCGGGGTGTGCTGGCTCCCTACGGGCCGGGCGTGGGCGGGGAGTTGGCCGGCAACTACTTCAACCCGATGCTCCCCGGAGCGGACCGCGGGTACGACCCGTTCAACAAGGTGAGCAAGCCCAATGGTGACGTCGAGGCCGCGCGCAAGCTGCTCAAGCAGGCCGACGCCGAGAACTACAAGCTGGTGTACGCCCATGGCACCGCGGACGAGGACCAGAAGGGCTCGGTCGCGGTCGCCAGTGCGCTGGAGAAGGCCGGCTTCGACGTTCAGCGCAAGGAGATCCCGACCGACAACTACTACGACCGCATCGGCAAGGTCGACAACGGCTGGGACATCTACCGCAGCAACTGGGGCCACGACTGGGCGAGCGCCAGCACCGTGATCCCGCCGCAGTACGACGGTCGGGCGATCGAGGACGGCGCGGCGAACTACGCCCACGTCGACGACAAGAAGATCAACTCCGAGATCGACCGGATCGCCGAGGTCTCGGATCCGGAGAAGGCCGCCGACGAGTGGTTCGAGCTGAGCAAGTACATCCTCGAGGACGTCACGCCCGCCGTCCCGCTCTACGCCTACAAGCAGCTCCAGATCGTGGGGTCCAACGTGGGCGGTGTGGTCTTCAACAACGAGCACAGCGGCGTCGATCCGACCAAGCTCTTCCTGAAGAAGTAGCACGGGGCCACCGGGTCCGCGGCCCCGCGCCGCGGACCCGAACAGGCTCCGCCCAGGCCCTTCCGCCGCGGAACACCACACCTTCGTACGTCGCGGCGACCACGCCCCCGTACGCCGCAGCCTGCCGGCACTCGGCCGGCACCGCCATCACGCCAGGGAAGCCGTACTCACCATGATCAGATTTCTGCTCCGCCGCGCGGCGGGCGCCGTGGTCATCCTGCTGATCATCAGCGCCGTGACGTTCTTCCTCTTCTACAGCATCCCCAGGGACCCGGCGCGACTCGCCTGCGGCAAGACCTGCGACCCGGAGTCCCTCGCGATGATCCGAGCCAGCCTCGGAATCGACAAGCCCGTTCCCGCGCAGTTCTGGGAGTACCTGTCCGGCATCGTGACGGGACGCGATTTCGCCACCGGCCACTGTCCGGCGCCCTGCCTCGGGTACTCCTTCCGCGACGAGTCACCGGTGCTCCAGACGATCCTGGACCGGATGCCCACCACGGCCTCGCTGGCCGTCGGCGGCACCGTCATCTTCCTGGTGGTCGGCCTCACGCTGGGCGTCATCGCCGCACGCAACCAGGGCAAGCTGATCGACAAGGGGCTCAGCTCGCTGTCCCTGGTGATGAGTTCGATGCAGATCTACCTGGTCGGCCCGCTCGTCCTCGCACTCTTCGTCTACCACCTGGACATCCTGCCCTCGCCTCGCTACGTGGAGCTGACGGAGGATCCGCTCGGCTGGTTCAGGGGGCTGCTGGTGCCGTGGCTGGTGATGTCGATCATCTTCACCGCCGCGTACACCAGGATGTCCCGCTCGACGCTGATCGAGCAGATGCAGGAGGACCATGTGCGCACCGCGCGCGCCAAGGGCATGTCGGAGCGCACGGTGCTCTTCCGGCACGCGTGGCGCGGTTCGCTGATTCCGATCGTGACGATCCTCGGTGTCGACATGGGCTCGCTCTTCGGCGGCGCCATGGTCACCGAGTTCACCTTCGCGCTGCCGGGGCTGGGCAGGCTGGCGGTCAACTCGGTGATCCAGACCGATCTGCCGATGCTGATGGGCGTGATGCTCTTCGCCGCGGCGGCGATCATCCTGTTCAACGTCCTGGTGGACGCCGTGTATGCCCTGATCGACCCGCGCATCCGGCTCACCTGAACCGGATGCGCGGCGCCGGGGTCGGGCGCGCCGGCGCAGGGGCGCGGGCGTCAGGGCGCGGGGGTCAGAGTGCGGCGGTCAGGCCCAACGAGCGGCGCAGGAAGTCGACCTGGAGCAGGAGCAGGTTCTCGGCGACCTGTTCCTGCGGAGTCATGTGGGTGACCCCGGAGAGCGGCAGCACTTCGTGCGGCCGACCGGCGGCCAGCAGCGCGGAGGAGAGCCGCAGGCTGTGCGCGACCACCACGTTGTCGTCCGCCAGGCCGTGCACGATCAGCATCGGCCGGTGCTCGTCCGCCGCGTTCCGCAGACCTTCGTCGGTGACCACCGAGTTCTCCGCGTAGGTGTGCGGAGAGGTGTTCGGATCGCCGAGGTAGCGCTCGGTGTAGTGGGTGTCGTAGAGCCGCTGGTCGGTCACGGGGGCGCCGACCACGCCCGCGTGGAAGACGTCCGGGCGGCGGAGCACGGCCAGTGCGGAGAGGTAACCCCCGTACGACCAGCCCCGGATCGCCACCTTCTGCAGATCCAGCGGTACTTCGGCGGCGACCGCGTGCAGTGCGGTGATCTGGTCCTCGATGTTGAGCGCGGCCAGGTTCCCCGCGATCGCCTTCTCCCAGGACGGGCAGTCGCCGGGGGCCCCGCGGCCGTCCGCGACGATCACCGCGAAACCCTGGTCCGCGAACCACTGGGAGGTGAGGTACGCGTTGCGCGCGGCCACCACGCGCTGACCGTGCGGCCCGCCGTAGGGGTCCATCAGCACGGGCAGCGGCCCGTCGTCGGAGGAGTAACCGGTGGGCAGCAGGACTGCGGTGGGGATGCCGACGCCGTCCGTCTCCCCGGCGCGCAGCAGCCGCGGCGCGGGGGTGAGGACCGGTGTCGCCGCGTACGAGCCGATCTCGCGGGTGGTGCCCGCGCGCAGGATCTCCGCCCGTGCGCCGAAGCGGTCCAGCGAGGCGGTGACGAGGACGGTCGTGTCCCCGCCCCGCACCGCGGACGCGACCAGTGGTGCGGGGCCGCAGATCCGCTCGGCGGCGGCCCCCGCGGCGTAGGGGATCCGGTGTACGGCCACATCGCCGACCGCGCCGGCGCCGGTGGTGGCGGCACGCCCGGGGGCGGCGCTGACCAGCACGTCGTCAGGGCCGACATCGAGCACCGCGCGCAGGTGCAACTCCGGCCCGGTCAGGGTCCGTTCGCCGACGACCAGGGCACGGGCACCGCTCGCGTCCGAGACGCGCACCAGTTGGCCGTCCGGGCTCCAGGCCGCGCCGCCGGCGATGATTTCCAGCCAAGTATCATCCCGCTCGATGTGCAGGGTGGTCGTCTCGCCGGACTCGACGTCGACGGTGAGATACCGCTGTTCGCGCTGGTCGCGCCGCTGCACCAGCAGCAGCGGCGGCCCGCCGGCCGACCAGTGCGCGGCGACCAGGTAAGGGTGGGTCTCGCGGTCCCACCGGATCTCCGTACGGCTGCTGCCGTCGATGCTCCGCAGCTCCAGGCCCACGTCCGCGTTGGGGGTGCCGGCGGCCGGGTAGGCGATCTCGGAGGGCGGGGACTGGGGGTTCGCGGGGTCGGAGATCCACCAGCGCCGCACGGGTGAGTTGTCGACCCTGGCGACGAGCAGCCGGTCGCTGTCGGGCGACCACCAGTGGCCGCGGTGCCGTTGCATCTCCTCGGCCGCGATGAACTCCGCGAGGCCCAGGCTGACTTCGCCGTTCTCCGGCACGGCCACGGCCGTGTCGGCGCCACCGTCGGCGCGGGCGACCCGCAGCGTCCGGTCGGCGACGTAGGCGATCCAGCGCCCGTCGGGGGAGGGGCGCGGATCGACGACCGGCGCGGGCACCGGAAGTTCGCGGGTGGTGCCGTCGGCGAGCCCGGTCACGAAGAGCCGGCCGGAGAGCGCGAAGGCGGCGAGCTCCACGGCCGCGTCCGTCGCGTAGCCGACGATGCCCGCGCCGCCCTCGCGGCTGCGCTCCCTGCGGGCGCGCTCCTCGGCGGACAGCTGCTCGTCGGCGCCGCCGAGGAGTTCGGCGGGGTCCGCCGCGAGACGTTCCGCATCCCCCGCGTCCGCCGCGAGGTCGTGCACCCACAGTGCGCCCGCCGGCCTCGACGGGGCGGCGGAGCGCAGAAACACCACGCGTTCGCCGTCGGGTGCCACGGTGAAGGAACGGGGCGCGCCCAGCGTGAAGCGCTGCGTACGGGCGTGCTGGCGGGGGAAGCTCTCGGGCTCGGTCGACATGTGCCGAGCGTACGGGGCCTGCGCTCACGGCCGGCAGTGGTCGTCCGGACTTCGGCTGAGGTTTCGTCAGACCCCCGCCCGGGGTATCGCGCGGTTGACCGGAACCGGCTCGACGGAAGACAGAGACATGCGCCCCGTCTGCTCCAATGCTCCAGCGCGTGCTGACTCACCGAAAGTTATGATCAGTTGCGCACCGTCGGACCGTGGGTATGTAGTCCCTGGTATCCCGACGGCATACGCCCTGCCCTTAGCGACCGTACGTCCTTGGAGGTGAGCCGCCGTGGCACTCTCGATTTCGGCGGTGGTGCTGCTGGCGATCATCGTCTTCCTGTTGATCAAGAAGTCAGGACTGAAGGCCATGCACGCCGTGGTCTGTGTGCTCTTCGGCTTCTACCTCGCCAGCTCGTCCATCGCCCCGACCATCAGCGATCTGACCACGAGTGTGGCCAATATGGTGAGCAACCTGAAGTTCTGACGCTCGTCACCGCCACCGATCGCCGTCAGGACGGTCGGTGGTGAGCAAAACACCCAGGGCCGAGCCGCGTAGGCTCGGCCCCATGAGTGAGCACCCCCGCCGTCGCCTGCTGCTCGTCCACGCACATCCGGACGACGAGTCGATCTGCAACGGTGTGACGATGGCCCGGTACGCCGCCGAGGGCGCCGCCGTCACCCTCGTCACCTGTACGCGCGGGGAGGAGGGCGAGGTGATCCCCTCCGACCTCGCCCGGCTCGCACCCGACCGCGAGGACACGCTCGGCCCCTACCGCGTGGGCGAGTTGGCCGCTGCGATGCGGGAGCTGGGCGTCACCGACCACCGCTTTCTCGGCGGCCCTGGGCGCTACCGCGACTCCGGCATGAGCGGAGCCCCGCAGAACGACCGGCCCGACGCCTTCTGGCAGGCGCCGCTGGACGAGGCCGCGGCCCTGCTGGCCGAGACGATCCGTGAGACCCGGCCCCAGGTTCTGATCACCTACGACCCGCAGGGCGGCTACGGCCACCCGGACCACATTCAGGCGCACCGGGTCGCCACCCGGGCGGTCGAGTTGGCCGCGGACGAGACGTTCGGGCCCGAGCTCGGGCAGCCGCACCGGGTCGCCCGGGTCTGGTGGAACTGCGTACCCCGCAGCGCGCTGACGTCTGTCGCGCTCGCGGACAATCCGTTCGAGGCCGCCGTGACCGAGCAGGACGTACCGGGCGTGGTCGACGAGGAGTCGGTCGCGGTCCGGATCGAGGGCGACGCGCGCGAGCGGAGCGCCAAGACGGCGGCGATGGCCGCACACGTCACCCAGGTCCTGGTCAGGGGCGAGTGGTTCACGCTCTCCAACTGGCTGGGGCAGCCGATCCAGACGACCGAGTGCTACCGATCCGCGGTCGGCGACCGGCCGGCGCGCGAGTCGCTGACCGACCTGTTCGCGGGAGTCGAGCTGTGAGTTCCGCCCCGGGCGCGACTGTGCCCACCGCCAGTGCCCGCTTCCTGCGCGTCGCCGGCCTCGTCCTGCTCGTGCTGCTGGGGGTGCTGGTCGGCGCGACCGGCCTGCTGGTGCACGCGGGCTGGTTCCCCGGCGGCCTGCTCCTCGCGCTCGCCGCCCTCGTCGGCGTGTGCGTGGCAGGAGCCGACCTGGCCGGCGGACGCCCGGGTGCGCTCGCCCCCGGACTCGGCTGGGCGCTGGTCGTCCTGCCGATGACGTTCTGGACGACGGGCGAAGGGGACTTCCTCGCCACGGATCTGACGGCTGCTCTCTTCCTCTACGGAGGCATCATCGCGGTCGTGATCTGCGCCACCCTCCTTCCCTCCACCCGGTCACGATTCGGCCTTCCTGGAGACCCCGCCGGACGCCCCCAGTAAGGTGGGCCCCGCCGGCGCGCCGTACTGGCAATTCCAGCGAGACGACGAGTGCGGCAGATCCAACCGGGAGAACCTGCCTTGAGCCGTGAAACTGACAGTTCGTTTCCGAAGGGAAACGAGCCGGACGAACCCAAGACCGAGACGACGCTGACGACCCGGATTCGCATCAACATCCCGGGCTCCAGGCCGATTCCGCCGGTCGTGGTACGCAAGACGGTGGACCCCGCGGAGGCATCCGACTCCGCGGACGTGGACGAACAGGCGCAGTCCAGAACCGGGCAGCAGCCCGCCGCGCAGTCGCCGAACCCCGCGGAGGGCTCCAGAAGCGGCAGCGACTGGTTCGCTCCGCGCAAGCAGCCGATGGGCGCGCCCGTCGACGACCAGGGCCCCACCGGGACTCCTCCCGACGGCACGCCGGTCGTCCCGCTCCGTACGGACACCCCGCACGCGGGCACACCCGCCTACGGACGTGCGGGGCCCGCTGGCGAGCCCTCCGCGTTCGACGGCATGTCCGCGTTCGACGGTGGCCCGCCGCACTCCGCGGGAAGTTCGCGGCAGTCACCGCCGACCGGCCCCACCAGCGGCCCGGCCGGCGGCGACATGCCGCTGCTGCCGCCGCAGTTCCAGCAGGCGCAGGGCGCGGAGCCGCCGACTCGGCCCGGGCCCACCCCGCCGCCGGGCATCACCGAGATGATGAAGCCCCCGGTGGCCACCCACGACGACCGGACCGGTGAACAGCCGCAGGCGGGCGACCCGTTCGCGGGGTTCTCCTCCTCCGGAGCGCCCGCGGGGCCCGAGGGCCCCGAGCCGGTGGCCGGCCCGAGGACCGAGCCCTCCGAGGCCGAGGCCGAGCCGTTCGCCTTCAGCGACCCGAAGCCGGCCAAGCGCAAGGGCCGCTCCGTGCTGGTGCTGCTGGGCGTCGCCGGTGCTGCCGTCTTCGCCATCGCCTACGGAGCCGGACTGCTCCTCAACCACTCCGATGTGCCCAACGGCACCACGGTGCTCGGCGTGGACATCGGCGGCTCCACCCGCGAGGAGGCGGTCGACAAGCTCAACTCCGCGCTGGGGGACCGCGACACTGCCGACCTCAGGATCACCGTCGAGGGCGGGGAGCAGACCCTCAAGCCGAGCGTCGCCGGACTCGGCATCGACACCGACGCCACAGTGCGGGGCGTCACCGGCCGGGACTACAACCCGATCTCGGTCATCGGCTCGCTGCTCGGGACCAGCCAGGACGTCGAGCCGACCTACACCGTCGACGAGGACAAGCTGAACGCGGCCCTCGAAGGGCTCGGCGGTTCGGGCAAGTCCGCCGAGGGCATGGTGAGGTTCGAGAACGGCGAGGCGGTACCGGTGCCCGGCCGGGCAGCGATGGCGATCGACTCCGAGAAGTCCGCCGCCGCGCTCGAAGCCGCGTACAAGGAGCGTGCGGCGGGCGGGAAGGACGAGCCCGTCACCCTGCCCGTCAGCAAGCAGCAGCCGAAGATCACCGAGCAGGAGATGCAGCGCGCCGTCAAGCAGTACGGCGAGCCCGCGATGTCCGGCTGGGTGTGGCTGAAGGCAGGCGGCGTCGAGGTGCCCTTCAGCGAGAAGTCCATCAGCGACTTCTTCACGCTGCGAGCCGGCGGCACGAGCCTTCAACCGCACGTGGACGCCAAGGCGTTGGCCCAGAAGTACGGCGGCGCCTTCGAGGGGATCGTGGTGGATGCCGGCACCGGACCGGTGCCGATGACCGCCGAGCACGCCAGGGCCGCCGTCACCAAGGCCCTGATGCAGAAGGCCCCGGCCGAGCCCGGCAAGCGGGTCGCCGAGGTGGAGGGCGCCCGAAGCGGGAGCTGACAACGGCGAGAGGGGCCCGGGCACTTCGGTGTCCGGGCCCCTTCCGTCTTTACGAGCGGCGGGTTCGATCGGCCCCGCCGCCTCTTGGCGGCGCGGCCCCGAGGCCCCGCCTCGGCGGCTCAGTTGAGCCGGGCGCGGGCGATCCGTGCTTCACGGTGCACGGCGTCCGCCGCCTGCGGCTCGGCGGCGGCGATCAGCTCCGCGTACTCCTCCAACTCCTTGGCGCCCGCGGTGAACTCGCCGCGCTCGACGAGCACTCTCGCGCGCTCGTGGCGCAGCCGCAGCGGATGGTGGGGGAGCAGCAGTGACAGGTCCAGGGCGGTGAGCCGAACATCGGTGCGCTCGGGGCGGCGGGCCGCCCATTCGCGGATGTTGTTCAGCACCCGGAGCACTGTCTCCAGCGGTCCGGCGGCCTCCATCATGGCCCGCGACAGCGGACGACCCGTAGTGCCGCTCACCAGCAGTCGGGCCTCGGTCTCGGGCAGCAGACGTCCGCCCGCGAACGGGTCGGCGAGCACCAACTCGCCCTGTCGACCGCCGAACCCGACGACGTAGTGCCCGGGCAGCGCCACACCGCGCACCGGCGCTCCGGCTCTGCGCGCGACCTCCAGCCAGACGACGGAGAGCAGAATCGGCAGACCGCGCCCCCGCCGCAGCACCGCGTCCAGCAGCGAGGACTCCAGGTGTGCGTAGTCCCCGGCCGCACCGCCGAACCCGCAGTCCTCGCCGAGGACTTCGGCCAGGGTGCGCGCCCACTGTTCGGGGGTGCGTCCGCGCGCGTACGGGAGCAGGCCGCTCAGCCGGTCGAGCTCCACCTGCCCCTCGTCGACGGTCCGTTCGGTCTTCGCGGGGTCCGCGGCGTCCGGGCAGGCACCGACCACCGCGCCCAACAGCAGGCAGAGCAGGGCCAGATCGGGTTTCTCGGCGCGTGCTGCTTCGGCGAACCATTCGCGGGGTTCGCCCGGCCCGTCGCCGTCCGGCTCGCTCATGCTGCTCTCCTCGACTCCCCGGCTGCTGCAATCCCTGCTGTGCGGATCCCTGCTGTGCGGGACCCGATGTCCGTACCCCGGCGGTCCGAGTCGCCGCGGGCCCGGCCGTACGCGTACCGCAGGGTGGTGCGCGCCGCCCGTACGGACCGCCGAACTCCGCTCCCCGTACGCCCCGCTGCCGTACGCCGTCGCGTCCATCTCTCCGGTCACCGGTGCTCGCCGGTCACCGCGGGCCGGGACGCCAGTGGTGGTAGCTGTGGTGCCGGGCGAAGCCCAGCCGCTCGTACATCTGCCGCGCACCCTCATTGTCCGTCTCCACCTGAAGATAGGCAGCCGAGGCGCCCTCCTCCAACGCCTGCCGGGAGAGCGCCGACATGATCGTTGTGGCCAGTCCGCGGCGACGGCGAGCGGGGTCGGTCTCCACCGCGTTGAACCCGGCCCAGCGTCCGTCGACCACCATCCTGCCGATCGCCGCGGGCGCCTCGCCTCCGGCACCCGGCAGACTCGCCAGCCACACCGAGGGGCCGCCCTCCAGCACCGCGGTCATCGCCGGGCCCCGGGTGGTCACCCGCTGGTACCGGGTCAGCCAGCCCGGCGGAAGGGTGCGGCTCAGTTGCACCTCGCCCGGGTCGGCGGGGCCCTTTCCGGAGGCCGCCTCGGACTGCTCGGCCGCGGTGTCGGCGACCCGGGCCAGACCGGCGATCCACAGCTCGGCGCTGACGTCGATGTCCCAGCCGTGTGCGGTCAGCTCGGCACCGAGCCGCTCGCCGTCACCGTCGCCCCCGGTGCTGGTCTGCACGTACGGCCGCAGCCCGCGGGCTTCGTACCAGTCCTGCACGTACGCCAGCGCCTGCGACGTCGGCACTCCCGGATCGCCCAACGGCAGAACGGAGTTGGCCCGGCGGGTGAATCCGTCGGCCGCCCTCAGCCGCCACCCGCCGAGGTCCTCCTGCTCCACCGGCGGCCAGCCGCGGGCCGCGACTCTGGCGAGCTCGGCGGTGCCCGCCGCCGGGAGCCCCCGCCGCCCGGCCGGAGTGCGCGGTACGACCTTGCCGGCGACCAGGTCGCCCTCCGCCAGCGACACCTGCCGGCCGTCCCTGCGCGTGATCCACAACACGCCGGCTGTCCACGATGTGAGCACCCCGACGGTGTCCGTGAAGGTTTCCGAAGCGGGTCCCGCGCGGGTCAAGCTCCGCACTGACACGCGTTTTCCCACGTCATCGGCTTCGATCCGCACTTCCAGTCGTCCGCTCACGGTGAACTCCGCTCTTCTCCTCGACCCTCTTGTTCGTCTCTCTACCAGGAGCGGCGATACTAGGGGTGGGCATCGACGACGCCGCGCTCCCGCGCGAGATGAGCCCTACCTAGGAGGAACGACAGCGTGACCTACGTCATCGCGCAGCCTTGTGTCGACCTGAAGGACAAGGCGTGCATCGAGGAGTGCCCCGTCGACTGCATCTACGAGGGCAAGAGGTCCTTGTACATCCACCCGGACGAATGCGTCGACTGCGGGGCCTGTGAGCCGGTCTGCCCGGTTGAAGCCATCTTCTACGAGGACGACACCCCCGAGGAGTGGCAGGACTTCTACAAGGCGAACGTCGAGTTCTTCGACGAGCTCGGTTCCCCGGGCGGCGCCAGCAAGCTGGGGCTGATCGACCGTGATCACCCCGTCATCGCTGCGCTTCCGCCGCAGGAGCACGACGAGTAGAAGCCCACGGCGTGGCACGGCCGTACGGCCGGCCGCGACCCGAGCGGTCCGCAAGCCGACCGCGGTCCCGTACGAACGCCCCTCGTACGGGACCGCGGTGTTTCCGGTTCCGGGCCGCCGCAGCGGTCGCCAACGGTCGCCGTGCCCGCTGTGCGGAGCTGTGCCGTGAAGAGTTGAGCGTGGAGAAAGTGAGTCAGCGCGTGCCATCAGTCTCGTCCCGTCTGCCGGTCTTTCCCTGGGACCGCCTGGAGCCCTACAAGGCGACGGCCGCGGCGCATCCCGGCGGCATAGTGGACCTCTCGGTCGGTACGCCCGTCGATCCGGTGCCGCAGCTGGTCCAGCGGGCGATGGCCGACGCCACCGACCGGCCCGGCTACCCCACGGTGTGGGGGACGTCCGAGCTGCGCGACGCCGTCGCCGGCTGGTGCGAACGACGGCTGGGCGCCGTGGGGGTGGGCCATCGAAACGTACTGCCGGTGGTCGGTTCCAAGGAGCTGGTCGCCTGGCTGCCGGTGCAGCTCGGGCTCGGTCCGGGCGACCGGGTCGCGTACCCGCGGCTGGCATATCCGACGTACGAGGTGGGCGCGCGACTCGCGGGCGCCGAACCGGTCGTCTACGACTCGCCGACGGAGCTCGATCCGACCGGGCTGAAGCTGCTGTGGCTGAACTCCCCGTCCAATCCGACCGGCAGGGTGCTCTCGCTCCGGGAGCTGCGGGAGATCGTCGAATGGGCCCGTCAGCACGGGGTCCTGGTCTTCAGCGACGAGTGCTATCTGGAACTCGGCTGGGAGGCCGAACCGGTCTCGGTGCTCCACCCCGAGGTGTGCGGCGGCAGCTTCGAGGGCCTGGTCTCCGTGCACTCGCTCTCCAAGCGCTCCAACCTGGCCGGCTACCGCGCCGCCTTCGCCGCCGGTGACGCGGAGGTGCTCGAGGAGCTGCTCCTGGTGCGCAAGCACGGCGGAATGATGACGCCCGCGCCGGTGCAGGCCGCGATGATCGCGGCGCTCGGCGACGACGACCATGTCGCGCAGCAGCGTGCCCGGTACGCCGCCAGGCGCGAGGGGCTGCGCGGGGCGCTGTCCCGTTGCGGTCTGGCGACCGAGCACAGCGAGGCGTCGCTCTATCTGTGGGCCACCCGGGACGAGCCCTGCTGGGACACGGTGGGCGCGCTCGCTGAGCGGGGCATCCTGGTCGCACCCGGCGACTTCTACGGACCGGCGGGCGAGCGTTTCGTGCGGGTCGCCTTCACCGCGACCGACGAGCGCGTCGCGGAGGCCGTACGACGGCTGGAGAGCTGACACGACGACAGCGCGGGCCCGGAGGTCTCCGGGCCCGCGCTGGTGGTTCGGCGGCTCGCACACACCGCGTTCGGGCGGAGCCGGGCGGTGCCGGCGGACTCCGCGTCAGCCGAGGGGCAGGCCCTGTACCGGCAGCCCGCCGATGGAGGCGTTGCTCAGCGGGAGGCTGTCGAGCGCGGCGGCCGGGGTGCTGTCCAGGCCGCGGGTGCCGATGCCTTCGGTGACGGTGCTGACCGTGGTGTCGAGCACGTCGGTCGCCTCCACCGCGGGCGCACCGGACCTGGTGAGGCTGTCGACGGGGGCGCCGGCCTCGGCGGGCAGGGTGGTGTTGACCAGGTCGGCACCGGTCTCGCCGGCCAGATCCGTGACGCCCTGGGCCGCGCCGTCCAGGTTGCTGACGCCACCGAGGTCCGGCGTCTTCGGCAGGTCGACGGCCTGGGCGGAGCCTGCGGCGGCACCGACGACGGACGCGGCGCCCGCAGCCGTCAGCAGTGCGCTCTTGGCGATCCGGCGGGTGAAGGACATGTTGCTCCTTTGACGGAGTGGCGTTCGGGCTTCCGGGCAGCGCCCGGTCAGACGCAGTGCCTATCGCCCGCGCGGCCCCGGAAGTTGCGGCCCGACTCGGTAAAGGATTGGTAATGCGTCGCATCATATGGGCAGGAGAACGGGGCTCGAGAGGCGTACCGCGACCGGTCGACTCGCCTTCGCGACAAGGCCGGAGCCTGCGGTGACTGGGTGGGAAGCGTTCGTGCGCGACGCCCGCCCCCGCTCCGGCGACGACCGCGGCGCCGGTGGGTGAAAGTCGGAGCGAACGGATCGGAGTTGCTCGATGGGGTGAGATATTCGGAGCGAGGTTGACGCTGGTGGTGCCGCCGCGTCGTCGCCTCTGGGCACCGCGTCGCGGTCCGGGAGACGCGCCGCGTCCCGCCCCGAACCCACAGCGGGCGAACCGCAGTCGACACACGGCCCGTGAACTCTCGCTCCGTGAACTCTCCGCACCCAGTGCTCTCCGCGCTCCCGGCCCCCGAGCCGTCGGTGCGCGACCGTGCGGCCCGTGGCCCTGCGGCCGGCGAGGGCGGTCCGGCCACGGCCTACCGGGTCAGCGTCAGCCGTACGTCCCCGTCGGCGCGCTCATCCCGCTGCCAACCGCTTCCCGCGGTGGCGGCGTCCCAGACATAGCCGTCGTGGGCGATGCGTGCGACCCCGAGGTGGGAGGCGTTCGCCAGCGACCAGTGTGCCAACTGCCAGCCCCGACGGGTGGTTTCGGCAGTACCGCCGGAGCCGCCCTTGGCATCGTCGCGCGGCACCTGGATGCGCAGCGTCGCTCCGCGCTCGGCGTCGCCGTTCTGGCCGCCGTTCCGACCCGCGCCGTTCTTCCCGCCGCCGCTGCCGCCGGGGGACGGGGCGATCAGGCCCTTGCCGTGCTCCCGCTCCAGCTTGGCACGGACCTTTGCCGCGTCACCGACGACCGGCTCGCCCTCGCGCTTGCCCGAGCAGTTGATCCCGGCCTCCGCCCGTCCGCTGAGCGCCGCCGTCAGCAGAGCGGCGCGCGGCTCGTGCTTGGCGTACGCCAGCGGGAACGCGCTGCGCTGCACCCGCTGGGCCGCGTCGGTGAGCTCCAGCTCGGAGTAGTCGGGGATCTCCACCAACCGTGCGTAGAAGATCTCCGCCGAGTACACCGGGTCCATGATCTGCTCGACGGTCCCCCAACCCTGCGTCGGGCGCTGCTGGAAGAGGCCGACCGAGTCCTTGTCGCCGTAGTCGATGTTGCGCAGCATCGACTCCTGCATCGCGGTCGCCAGGGCTATCGTCACCGCCCGGTCGGGCAGGCCGCGGGCGGCGGCCACCGCCTCGATGGTCGCGGCGTTGCGGATCATCTGGGGCTCCAGCTCCCAGGGTTCCTGCTTCTCGCCGCCCTCGACGACGCAGCGGAAGGGCCCCTCCTCGCTGCTCTTCTGCAGCACCAGGAGGTACCCGCCGAGCGCGAACAGCACCACACAGGCGCCCACGATCCGCGCCCACCTGCCCAAACGTCCCCGCTGCTCGGCCATCCCACCAGCCTATAGGGGCACCGGTAGGGTCCTGCCCATGGCCCCGAAGACGCTTGATCTGCACCAGGACGCGGCCCTCCTCACCGCGCAGCTCGTCGATTTCCCCTCGGTCAGCGGCGAGGAGAAAGCTCTCGCCGACGCCATCGAGACCGCACTGCGGCAGCTGGACCACCTGGAAATCCTCAGGCACGGCAACAACGTCCTGGCCAGGACGCGGCTGGGTCATCCTGAGCGGGTGGTGCTGGCCGGCCACATCGACACCGTGCCGATCGCCGGCAACGTGCCCTCCCGCCTTGACGAGGACGGCACCCTCTGGGGCTGCGGGACCTCCGACATGAAGTCCGGCGTCGCCGTACAGCTGCGGATCGCCGCCACCGTCACCGAGCCCAACCGCGACCTGACCTTCGTCTTCTACGACAACGAGGAGGTCGAGGCCCACCGCAACGGGCTCGGCCACATCGCCCGCGACCTGCCCGACTGGATGGCGGGCGACTTCGCGGTCCTGCTGGAGCCGTCCAGCGGCGAGGTGGAGGGCGGCTGCCAGGGCACGCTGCGGGTGCTTCTGCGCACCGTCGGGCAGCGGGCCCACTCCGCCCGGAGCTGGATGGGGGAGAACGCCGTGCACGCCGCCGCGCCCATTCTCAACCGCCTCGCCGCATACGAGCCGCGCCGCGTGGTGATCGACGGACTGGAGTACCGCGAGGGCCTGAACGCGGTCCGCATCGGCGGTGGCGTCGCCGGGAACGTCATCCCCGACGAGTGCGTCGTCACGGTCAACTACCGGTACGCGCCCGACCTCGGCGAGGAGCAGGCGCTCGCCCACGTGCGGGAGGTGTTCGCGGACTGCGGTGTGAAGGAGCTGGTGGTCGACGACCACAGCGGGGCAGCGCTGCCGGGTCTCGGCCACCCCGCCGCGGCGGCGTTCATGGCGGCCGTCGGCGGTACGCCGCAGCCCAAGTTCGGCTGGACGGACGTCTCGCGCTTCAGCGCTCTCGGGGTGCCGGCGGTCAACTACGGCCCGGGCGAGCCGAGTCTGGCGCACCGCGTCGACGAGCGAGTCGACACGGCGAAGATCCTGCACTGCGAGGAGCGGCTGCGGAGCTGGCTCACCGACTGAGGCGTACGGGGTGCCGGGGTGCCCCGTACAGGTTCCGTACCCGGGGAATTGTCCCTCGGGTCGGCCGGCGCTGCGTACCCTTGGCCGAAGATCGAGGCGGAGGGAGCGCGAGATGAGCAGCGCAGACGAGCGGGAGCTCAAGGAGCAGCGGTTGGGTCCGGTCGTACGCCGCAGGGGGCAGATGCAGCCGGGCACCGCCGACCAGCGGCTGCTGGATTCGAGCGGGCCGTCCGACTTTGTCCACCAGGACCCCTGGCGGGTCATGCGCATCCAGTCCGAGTTCGTCGACGGCTTCGGAGCGCTGGCCGAAGTGGGGCCCGCCATCAGCGTGTTCGGCTCCGCGCGGACCCGCGAGGGCACGCCGGAGTACACGGCCGGGGTGGCGCTCGGCCGGGCCCTGGCGGAGGCCGGCTACGCGGTCCTCACCGGTGGCGGGCCGGGTGCGATGGAGGCGGCGAACCGCGGTGCCTCCGAGGCCGGCGGCGTCTCGGTGGGCCTGGGTATCGAGCTGCCCTTCGAGCAGGGTCTGAACAGCTACGTCGATCTCGGGGTGAACTTCCGCTACTTCTTCGTGCGGAAGACCTGCTTCGTCAAGTACTCGCAGGGCTTCGTCGTCCTGCCCGGCGGGCTCGGCACTCTGGACGAGCTGTTCGAGGCGCTGACGCTGGTGCAGACCCGCAAGGTCACCCGCTTCCCGATCGTGCTCTACGGCACGGAGTACTGGGAGGGTCTGCTCGGCTGGCTCCGGAACACCGTCGCCAAGGAGGGCAAGATCGCCCCGGGCGATCTGGACCTGCTGGAGCTCACCGACGACGTCGACGAGGCAGTCTCCCTGCTGACGACGTAGACCGGTCCGGTCCCGGCCGTCGGCCCGCGCCGCCGGCCGGACACCGGCCCGTCCGCCCCCGCGAAACGCTCCCGGTCGCGACCGCCCCGCCGACCGGCCCGGCGCTAGGCGAGTCCGCGTCGCGCCACGGCCGGCGGGCGGTGACCGGCGATCGATGCCACCATTTCCAACACCTGCCGTGTCTCGGCGACTTCGTGGACCCGGTAGACCCGGGCGCCCAGCCAGGCGGAGACCGCCGTCGTCGCCAGCGTGCCGATCAGCCGCTCCTTGACCGGCCGGTCGAGGGTCTCGCCGACGAAGTCCTTGTTGGAGAGCGAGACCAGCACCGGCCAGCCGGTGGCGGTCATCTCCTCCAGCCTGCGGGTCGCCTCCAACGAGTGGCGCGTGTTCTTCCCGAAGTCGTGGCCGGGGTCGATCATGATCGCGTCCCGTCTCACGCCGAGCGCTGCGGCGCGGTCCGCGAGCCCGGTCGTCACGCGCAGAATGTCCGCCATCACATCCCGGTACGTCACCCGATGGGGTCGGGTACGGGGCTCGGCCCCGCCGGCGTGGGTGCACACCAGCCCCGCGTCGTACCTCGCCGCCACCTCCGCGAGTCGCGGATCGACGCCGCCCCAGGCGTCGTTGAGCAGGTCAGCGCCCACCTCGCAGACGGCCTCGCCCACTTCGTGCCGCCAGGTGTCCACGCTGATCACCACGTCGGGGTACCGCCTGCGCACCTCGGCGACGAAACCGACCGTACGGCGGATCTCCTCCTCGGCGGTGACCTCATCGCCCGGCCCTGCCTTCACTCCGCCGATGTCCACGATCGCGGCACCCTCGGAGACCGCCTGCTCGACACGGTCCAACGCCGGCTCGTCGCGGAAGGTGGCGCCCCGATCGTAGAAGGAGTCGGGGGTGCGGTTCACGATCGCCATGATCACGGGCTCGTGTGCACCGAACTCCCGCTGTCCCAGCCGCAGCATGAGGCGTCCTTCCTGAGTGGGGGAGCGGAGTGAAGCGTTTCGTCGTGACCCTAACCCCGGCCGCTGACAACCGCGTTCGGGTGCGCCGGGCGCGGGCCGGACCGGTGGTGCCTTCCGTGCCGGTCGCCACGGGGACGTCCCCGGTCGCCGCGCGCATGGCAGGATCGGGGGAGCCGTGGATGTGCGGCGGACGGTACGACGGGGAGCGACGGTCGTGTTCTGGTTTCTGCTCTTGGGACTGCTCCTGGTGATCGGCGCGGTCACACTCGCGGTGAGCGGCAGCGGTGTCGGCAGAGGCGGGGACCGCGTGGTCGGCGGCCTCGCCGACCCCGTACCGGAGCGGCTCGCAGGCGACCTGCCGCCCGACCGCCCGGTCGCGCGCACGGACATCGACACGCTGCGGCTGCCGCTGGCCCTGCGCGGATACCGCATGGAGGAGGTCGACGACGCCCTGGACCGGCTCGGCGCGGAGCTCTCCGAGAGGGACGCGCGGATCGCCGAGCTGGAGGCGGCGCTCGCCGGAGCCCAGGCGGGCGCGGTGGGCGGCGAACTCCCGGACGAACCGCGCGGCACCGGTGAAGTCCCGCCGCCCGACGCGGAGTCGGGACCGCAGCACCTGTCCCCCAGCACCACCGAGAGCCGGCGTCGGCCCGGTACGGATCTCGACGCCGGGACGGACGAGCACGGCGTTCACGACGCGGAGCCCCCGAACGGCCCGTGGGCGATTCGGGACGTACGGGACGATGATGTCAGTGCCGCCGGTGAGGGGCCCGGTGCGGCTCCCCGCAGCGGTGGGGCGGAGAACCGGTGAGCGTGCACGGCGGCGCCGTCGCAGGCGCCGACGGACTGCCGCGCTGCCCCTGGGGCGCTGGCCCCGAGGACTACAGCACCTACCACGACCAGGAGTGGGGCCGGCCTGTCCACGGGGACGGCGCGCTCTTCGAGCGGCTGTCGCTGGAGGCGTTCCAGTCCGGACTCTCCTGGCTGACGATCCTGCGGCGCAGGGCGGGTTTCCGTACGGCCTTCGCGGGGTTCGACATCGCGGTGGTCGCCGGGTTCACCGACACCGACCGGGAGCGGCTGCTCCAGGACGCCGGCATCATCCGCAACCGCGCCAAGATCGACGCCACGCTCTCCAACGCACAAGTGCTCGCGGGCTGGCAGCAGGGCGAACTCGACGCGCTCATCTGGTCGTTCGCGCCGCCGGCCGGCGCCGCGCCGGCCGCGCTCGACGACGTACCGGCCAGCACCGCCGCCTCGACCGCCCTGGCCAAGGAGCTGAAGCGCCGCGGGCTGCGGTTCGTCGGGCCGACGACGGCGTACGCGGCGATGCAGGCGTGCGGTCTGGTCAACGACCACCTGGCCGGGTGCGCCTTCCGCAGCCCCCGGCCGTAGGACCGGCGCGCCCCGGCGGGACACCCCGACCGGCCGCTGCCCCGACGGCTGGGGGCCGTACGCCGAGCGGGGGCTCAGCGCCCCAGGAAGCGCGGCTTCTCCTTCTTCACGAACGCCTCCACCGCGATGTGGTGGTCCTCGGAGGAGCCGGCGCGCACCTGCAGCTCCGCCTCCTTCTCCAGAGTCTCCGCGAGTGTGTGCTCGGCGCCGAACGCGAGTGACTCCTTCAGCGCCGCGTACGAGGCGGTCGGTCCCTCCGCCAGCCTGCGGGCGAGCTCCAGCGCCGTGCCCGGCAGCTCGTCGGCGGTCACCACGCGCTGCACCAGGCCCAGCTCCAGTGCCTCGTCCGCTTTCACGGAGCGCGGGAAGAGCAGCAGATCCGCGGCTCGGGCGGGCCCGATCAGGCGGGGGAGTGTCCACGACATGCCCGAGTCCGCGGTCAGTGCGATTCCCGCGAAGGAGGTGTTGAAGGCTGCGGTGTCGGCGGCGATCCGGTAGTCGGCGGCGAAGGCGAATCCGGCCCCGGCCCCCGCGGCGACACCGTTGACCGCGGCCAGCACCGGCTTGGGCATGGTGGCGATCGCCCGGGTGATCGGGTTGTAGTGGTCGGTGACCGTGGTGAGCGCCTCGCCCCCGTGCTCCCGCAGCGCCTCGATGTGCTCCTTGAGGTCCTGGCCGACGCAGAAGGCGCGCCCGGTGCCGGTGAGCAGCACGGCGCGCACGGAGGTGTCGGCGGCGGCCTCCTCCAGCGCGTCCCGCAGCGCCTCTTTGGTCTCGCGGTTGAGGGCGTTCATTGCCTCGGGACGGTCGAGGGTGATCGTCGCGAGGCCGTCGGTCGTGTCGTGCGCAACGGTGTCGGCCATGGACCCAGCATGGCGGAGATCAACGGGCGCGAACAGGCCGTCCGACGGCGACGCGCGGTGTGACCTGTGTCTACCGGAGGCACGCCGGTGGCGGAGTATGACGGTCGTCGCAGCGGTATATGCCGTTTTGACTGGGCGCGTTGCACAGAAGATGCCTGCCGATGTTGGTCAACGGGTCCTGCGATGCGGGATAATGATGGTGAAGCGATGTGTTCGATGCCGGTGACATCTGGGTTGTCACCTGCGACGAGCTGGTTCGAGCTGGTTTCAGGAAGGGGAACGAGCATGGCGGCCATGAAGCCGCGGACGGGCGATGGTCCGCTAGAGGTGACCAAAGAGGGGCGGGGCATCATCATGCGCGTTCCGCTCGAAGGCGGTGGACGACTCGTCGTCGAGCTGACCCCGGATGAAGCGGTCGCACTGGGTGAGGAACTGAAGAAGGTCACCGGCTAGCGGTCGGTCGACGCACCTTGTGGTGATTTCCACGAGAGCCCCCGGGACGGTTGACGCCGTACCGGGGGCTCTCGTCGTCGTCCCGCGCGGGCGGGCGCACTTCGAGCGGGTGCGGGTGCGGGTGCGGAGGGCGACCGCGCGCGGGGTGGGCGCGTGCGGTGGATGACCACCTGCGTGCGGGTGTCGGAGGTGGGCCGACGGACCGGACGGCGCGCTGTCGCGAGGTCGTCAGCGGGTGCGCTTGATCGCGCAGAGCAGCCCGTCGCCCACCGGCAGCAGCGTCGGCAGGAGCTCTTCGCTGTCCCGTACCGTGCGCAGCAGCTCGCGGACTCTGAGCACGTCCGCCGTCTGGGCCGCGGAGTCGACCGTGCGGCCGTCCGCGAAGACCCCTTCGAAGCAGACCAGGCCGCCCGCGCGCAGCAGGCGCAGCGACTCGGCGAGGTACTCCAGCGTCTCCTGGAGGTCGGCGTCGCAGAAGACCAGGTCGTACGCGCCGTCGGCGAGGCGGGGGAGCACGTCCAGCGAGTGCCCCGCGATCAGCCGGGCCCGGTTGCCGGCGAAACCGGCGGCGCGGAAGGCCTGGCGGGCGAACTGCTGGCGTTCGGGCTCGACGTCCACGGTGGTGAGCACGCCGTCGGGACGCATGCCGTGCAGCAGATGGATGCCGGAGACGCCGGTGCCGGTGCCGATCTCCACCACGGCCTTGGCATCGGTGGCCGCCGCGAGGAGCCGCAGTGCCGAGCCCGTACCGTCCGAGACCGGTCGGAGTCCCGCCTCGCGTGCCCG
Organism: Streptomyces tardus; assembly: GCF_018101125.2. Taxonomy (GTDB): domain Bacteria; phylum Actinomycetota; class Actinomycetes; order Streptomycetales; family Streptomycetaceae; genus Streptomyces; species Streptomyces tardus. The sequence continues at coordinate 3,931,844 of NZ_JAELVF020000001.1, forward strand.
GCTGTGCGCCCAGCTGAGTGCGGCGTCCGCGGCAGTGTCGACGTGGTCGACGCCGTACGCTTCGGCGAACGCCCAACTCGTCTGCCGGTTGCCGGTAATGGTCCGTCTCCTGTCCCCGTGGACCAGGTCTGCGTGGTCTACGTGCGTCAACGTGACTGTATCCGCTGGCCCCGGGAACCTGGAGACGGGATCGCGCGTTGAAACCATCAGGTGACCGAGGCGTGGCGCACGCGCCAGTTGTGACGGGGGTCCGTGAATGGGACTGGGGCACAGGAGGCCGGTGCACAAGCCGTCCGAAAATGCTTATCCGGAGCTAACGGGGCAGATGGCTAAGGTGAGTGCTCCACTGGACACCACCAGAGCCGACAGGGGAGGTGCGGCTTCGGCCGGTGATCGGCGGGCGCTTCGGCTTCCCCGCTGGTGTTCCGGCAAGCCAACATCTGTGACCGACAACGCTGACCGCAGTCCCGCCACTACTTCCGCGTCCACCAAGGCGCCCGCGACAGCGGTGTTCGCCGAAGACGCGGAGAGTCAGACGTGGACGCCTCCCTCGTGGGAGGAGATCGTCAGCACGCACAGCGCACGGGTGTACCGCCTGGCCTACCGCCTCACCGGAAACCAGCACGACGCCGAGGATCTCACGCAGGAGGTCTTCGTCCGGGTCTTCCGGTCCCTGTCGACCTACACGCCCGGCACCTTCGAGGGCTGGCTGCACCGGATCACCACCAACCTTTTCCTCGACATGGTCCGCCGCAAGCAGCGGATCCGCTTCGACGCGCTGGCCGACGACGCCGCCGAGCGCCTCCCCAGCCGCGAGCCCTCCCCCCAACAGCACTTCAACGACACGCACTTCGACGCGGACGTCCAGCACGCGCTGGACACCCTCGCCCCGGAGTTCCGCGCCGCGGTGGTGCTCTGCGACATCGAGGGACTCTCGTACGAGGAGATCGCCACGACTCTCGGGGTCAAGCTCGGCACCGTGCGCAGCCGTATCCACCGGGGCAGGTCCCAGCTGCGCAAGTCGCTCAAGCACCGCTCGCCCGCCCGCAGGGCCGAACTTCCGGTGGTCGAGCAGCCGGTGCCTGTCGGAGCCGTCGACGCGCCCCTGGCGGAAGGTGGTGCACGGTGAGCGGTCCAGCTGAGCCGACACCGGTGGAGCTGCACCTCGGAGACCGGCTCGCGGCGCTGATCGACGGCGAGTTGTCGGACGAGCCCCGTGAACGCGTGCTCGCCCATCTGGTGACCTGCCCCGACTGCAAGGCCGAGGCCGACGCACAGCGCAGGGTCAAGAGCGTCTGCGCGGGCAGTGCACCGCCGCCCCTGTCGGACGGGCTGCTGGCCAGGCTCCAGGGCCTTCCGGGCGCGGGCCGGGAAGGGCCGGTCGACTACTTCGGGCCCGGCGCCTCGGGCGGGCTGAGCATTCACTACCCCCTCACCCCCGACGCCGGCCACCACAGCCCGCTCTCCGGCGGTGGGGTCCTCGATTCCCCCCGCGGTTTCCGCACCCACCGCCCCTCGGAGATGGAGCGGACGGCGCGGGGCCGCCGGTTCGCCTTCGCCGCGGCAGGCGCCGTTTCGCTCGCGGCGGTCGCCCTGGGCGGCGTGGTCAGTTCCGGGCAGAGCACTGCGGGCAGCCCGACGACGGCCGCCCCCGCGCGGGTTCCCGCGGCCGGCGTCGAGCGCGGCGAGCGGCGGGGCGAGTCGGGCGTGACCGAGCGGGCAGCGGGCCCGTACGCACAGCCCACCACGCACAGCAGCCCGCTGAGCGCGCTCAGGGAGCGGGCCGGGTGGGCCACGGGCTCCCGCGTACAGGAGATCTATGCGCCGGGCCTCGGGCCGCTGGCCGCGGGTCGGGCGTCCCTGCCGCTTCTCTCACCTCCACTGGCCCTGGCCGCCGCACAGCGCGGTGTGCCGGTGACCGCCGCCGACGCCCCCAGCGGGCGATCGGGAGCGAGACCGTACGCGATGCCCAGCGCAAACGGTTCTCCGGCCGGCCCGCAGCCGCCCGGTCCGCTCGCCGACCGATCGGGCGCTCCGCCGGCCTCCTATCCCTGACCTCCGCAGCCGGGCGCCGAGTTGTCCAGGGGCGGACGGTTGCCTGCGCGGGGCCTCGCGCGCCTGGTTCAATTCGTCAGTGGCAGTGCCCGGGAGGGCTCCCGGGTGAACGCGTGAGGTGTGGGAAAAGCATGGATGAGTCGAGCGGCTCCGAGCCGAGGCCGAAATGGTGGAACAGGCCGCGTCGCGACGCCGGTTCCGACGACGCGATCGTCGGAGCGACCGGTGAGGTGTCGGCGCACGACGCGGCGGGAGGCCCCGCAGAGTCGGCGGAAGTGCCGTCGCAGGGGCCCGGTGCCGGGCAGAGCCGCGCCCCGGCAGCCACCCCGCTGCACCCCGAAGACCCGTACGGCACGCCCCCTTACGGCGGCCCCGGCCCGTGGGCGCTTGCCCCGCCCGTACAGCACCCCAGGGCGCAGACGACCCCCGCACACGGCGTCTCGGTGCCCCCGCCCGGCCCCCGTGGTCGCACGCTGCTCGTCGGCGCGCTGCTGGTCGCCCTGCTGGCAGGTGCGGTCGGCGGTGCGGTCGGCATGTACGTCGAGCGCAACGGCGGTTTCGGTCGTGTCTCGCTCTCACAGCCGGCCGGCGAGGGCGGCGACCGGCCCAAGGACAGCGTCGCCGGTATTGCCGCCGCCACGCTGCCGGGCGTGGTCACCCTTCACGTCCGCGGTGGTTCGGGACAGTCGACGGGCACCGGCTTCGTCCTCGACGACAAGGGCCACATCCTCACCAACCACCACGTGGTGCGTTCCGCCGCTCAGGGTGGCCGTATCGGAGTGACCTTCAACGGCGGCGAGACGGTCCGCGGCCGGCTCATCGGCGGCGACGGCGGCTACGACCTGGCAGTGGTGAAGGTCGACAGGGTCGACGGGCTGCGCCCCCTTCCGCTGGGCAACTCCGAGGCCGTGCAGGTGGGCGATCCGGTGGTGGCGATCGGGTCCCCGTTCGACCTGGCCGGCACGGTCACCACGGGCATCATCAGCGCCAAGGAGCGTCCTGTCACTGCCGGTGGCCGGGGCGACGGCACGGACATCAGCTACGTCAACGCGCTCCAGACCGACGCGCCCATCAACCCGGGCAACTCCGGCGGCCCGCTGGTCGACACCAGGGGCCGGGTGGTCGGGGTCAACACCGCCATTCGCAGCGGTGAGGGCGGTAGAGGCGGCGCGGACGAGCAGGGCGGTGGTTCGGTCGGTCTCGGCTTCGCGATCCCGGTCAACCAGGCCAAGCGCGTGGCCGAGGAGCTGATCAACGACGGCAGGGCGACCCATCCGGTGATCGGCGTCAGCGTCGACATCGCCGATCAGTCCGAGGAGGGCGCCCGGGTCGGTGGCGGCGAGGGCGACCAGCCCGGAGTGGTGCCCGGTGGGCCGGCCGACGACGCGGGGATGAAGGAGGGGGATCTCATCACCGCGGTGGACAGCGCCCGGGTGCGCAGCGGCGAGGAGCTGATCGTCAAGATCCGCAGCCACAAGCCCGGGGACGAGCTGGAGTTGACAGTGGAGCGCGGCGGCAAGGAGCGCAGCGTGAAGGTGACGCTCGGTTCGGGGAGCAGCGAGTGACGGCCGACCGCACCGAGGCCGAACTCGACCCGCTCCCTCCCGCTCGCACACCTGTGCCGGGTACCGTGGCGCCGTGGACCTCCGCAGGCCGGAGGCAGGGAACTGCTGAGGGAGTGGCACCGTGATCTTCGACATCGGGGCGATGGAAGTGGTGGTGCTCATCATCCTGGGCATGCTGCTCTTCGGACCCGAGAAGCTACCCAAGCTCATTCAGGACATCGTGGGCTTCATCCGCAAGGTGCGTAGCTTCTCGGACACCGCGCGGGACGACATCCGCAAGGAAATGGGTCCGGAGTTCAAGGACTTCGAGTTCCAGGACCTGCACCCCAAGCGGTTCGCGCAGAAGCATCTGATGGAGAACGACGACCTGGGCATCAAGGAGCTGCGGGAGAGCCTGGACCTGCGCAAAGAGCTGAACGAGGTCAGCGACGCCGTCAACATCTACAAGAACGGCGGGGTTTCGGACGGTCCGCCGGAGCTGCTGCGCAAGCCGGAGAGCGAGCAGGCGGCCGAGACTGCCAAGACTCCCAACCTCACAAAGTCTCCTGACCTCTCCAAGCCTGTCAATGGCTCCGCCGCCGGTGCTCCACCGGTTTTCGACCCCGACGCGACCTGAGCTTTCTGCTGCTCCGCGGGGGTGGCAGGGCCCTCTTCGCCCCCTGTCGCCGGTATGCCGAAGCAAGCGGTGTGATGTCCGTCATGCCCGCCGAGCGCCCTGAAGGTGGCTATCCTCCCTGTGTCCGGGGTCGGTCCCAGAAGCCTGTCCGTGCAACGAAGCGTCACGCCGCAGCAGTTGAGCGGCACGCTCCGGGCGGACGGCGAATGGGGGCAGGACGACCATGACAAACGGGGTACAAGGAGGCTTCGCGCAGATGGAGACAACGAGTCGGGCCACAGCGCCTGGGCGCGCCGGCGGTCCGTCCGCTCCGCAGCGGAGAGCGGATACCGGAGAGTTGACCGCGCTGGCGGAGGCGGCGCAGTTCCCCTGGTACGGACTGGACGAGGCGTTCAGCGGTCGGCGTTGGGTGGGTCAGGTCCGTACCGGCCTCGACGGCACCGTGGAGCACGGCGCCATGGGACACGGCGAGGAGCCCTCCCTGCGCTTCGAGACCAACCCCGCGGTGCAGCGGTTCGCCGTGGTCGTCACCGTGGCCACCCGACCGGTGCGGGCCAGCGCGGACGGTACGGGTGTGCTGGACGCGACCAGCGGGGCATCGGCGGCCTGGCTCGCCGGATCCGGGCTGCTCTCCTGCACCTGGCCGACCCACATGGAGCGTGCGCTGCGCCAGGCGTGGCTCGACCAGCAGACCGACATCGCCTGGGACCTCGCCGACAACCTCGGTGGTGAGGGTTGGAGCACGCTGTCCCTGCCGGTCGACGGAGTGCCCGCGGACTTCCACTACCGCGAGTCCGACTACGGCTGGGTGCTGGCCGGTACGGCCGGCGACAGCGTGCACCTCGGCGCCTACGGCCGCGGCCTGAGCGCGTACGGGCTGGGTTTCAGCGCGGTCAAGGACCTGACGGCGTACAGCGGTTGAGACAGACCGCGCAGGCAGCGCCGGCGTCGACCGCGCCGGCTCTGCGGGCATGAGTGGGGCGGACCACTGCGCGGTGGTCCGCCCCACTCATGCCACCGCCCGCAGGGCGCGGCGGATCAGAACTTGTTGCTCGGGGTCAGCCCCAGCGACATCCCGGACAGACCGCGCTGACGGCCGCCGAGCTTGCCCGCGATCGTGCGCAGCGAGGAACCGGCCGGGGAGTCGGGGTCGGTCAGCACGACCGGACGCCCGTCGTCGCCGCCCTCGCGCAGGCGTACGTCGATCGGCACCGAGCCGAGCAGCGGCACCTGCGCGCCGGTGGTCTGGGTCAGACCGTCCGCGACCCGCTGCCCGCCGCCGCTGCCGAACACGTCGACCATCTCGTCGCAGTGCGGGCAGGGCAGCCCGGCCATGTTCTCCACGACGCCGACGATCTTCTGGTGCGTCTGCACGGCGACGGAGCCGGCTCGCTCGGCAACCTCGGCCGCGGCCTGCTGCGGGGTCGTGACAACCAGGATCTCCGCGTTGGGGATCAACTGGGCGACGGAGATGGCGATGTCGCCGGTGCCGGGGGGAAGGTCCAGCAGGAGCACGTCCAGGTCGCCCCAGTAGACGTCCGCGAGGAACTGCTGCAGGGCGCGGTGCAGCATCGGGCCGCGCCAGACGACCGGGGCGTTGCCCGGGGTGAACATCCCGATGGAGATGACCTTCACGCCGTTCGCCGACGGCGGCATGATCATGTCCTCGACCTGGGTCGGGCGGCCTTCGGCGCCGAGCATCCGGGGCACCGAGTGACCGTAGATGTCGGCGTCCACAACGCCGACCTTGAGGCCGTCGTCGGCCATCGCCGCGGCGAGGTTGACCGTCACCGAGGACTTGCCGACGCCGCCCTTGCCGGAGGCCACGCAGTACACCCGCGTCAGGGAGTTGGGCTGAGCGAAGGGCACCTCGCGCTCGGTCTTTCCGCCGCGCAGGGTGTCGGCGAGCTCGCGCCGCTGCTCGTCGCTCATCACATCGAGCGTGACGGTGACCGCGGTGACGCCCTCGACGCGTTCGACGGCCTCGGTGACGCGGGAGGTGATGGTCTCGCGCATCGGACAGCCGGAGACCGTGAGGAAGATTTCCACGGCGACGGCACCGCCGGCGGCGATGCCGACCGATTTGATCATGCCCAGCTCGGTCAGGGGCCGGTTGATCTCCGGGTCGTTCACCGTCGCCAGCGCGGCGCGCACCGAGTCCTCGGTGGGGAGTGATTCGCCGGACGCGGGCCCGTACGTGTCGGTAGCCATACGTCGATGGTACGGCGCCCCGGGGGTTCCACTGAATGGTCCCCGGGTGCGGAAAGGTAAGGTGCCGTCTGCTCCGTCAACCGTGGGACCCGGGAGGACGAACGTCTGTGAGCGCACACTCCGAGCGAGTACCTCCCTCTCGAGCCGTGTGCCGCTCGACGATCGCTCTGGGGCTGGTGCTCCTCACCGGCGCGATGTCCGGCTGCGGAGAGGAGCAGGACCCCGACGAGGGCACCAACGGAGTGGGCAAACTCACCGCCAAGCAGATCGAGGCCAAGGCCCGCAAGAGTGCCGAGGGCGCCGACGCGGTACGGCTGTCGGGCACGGTGGTCAGCAAGGGCAGCTCGTACCGGATCGACATGCGGCTGAAGGAGAACGGCGGCGTCGGCGAGGTCTCGGCCAAGGACGGGCCGCGCTTCGAACTGCTGCGGCTCGCCGAATCGCTCTACCTCAAGGCGGACGCCGACTTCTGGGCCCACGACGGCAAGGGCGGCAAGCAGAGCGCCGCCGACAAGCAGGCCGCCGGCAAGTTGGAGGGCAAGTACGTACGGGTCCACTCCGAGGATCCCTCGTACAAGCAGCTGAGCGCCTTCACCGATATGAAGGTGCTGATGGAGGGGCTGTTGAGCCTGGACGGCGAGCGCGAGGTCGGGGAACGCAAGGAGATCGGCGGCGTGCGCACGGTGCAGGTGATGGCCGGCGAGGGCGGCGGCGGCAGACTGGACGTGGCGCTGGTCGGCAAGCCCTACCCGCTGCGCCTGGAGCGCGGCGGTGGGGCCGGCGTGGTGGAGATGGCCGAGTGGGGCAAGGACTTCACGTTGCGCAAGCCGAAGAAGGAGCAGACCGTCGACCACGGCGAGCCGGGCGCAGGGAGCGGCCTCAGCGGCAGCTGAGCGCAACTGCGCGTACCTGTCGGGGAGTTGGCCCGGCGGCCCGGTGCGCGTCCTCGTACGGGCCGCTCCGGCGGACGAGCTCGCGCCGACCGGGCGGTACGGCCGCGGAGCGAGGCCGATGCCTGCCACCGGAACTGCCCGCAGGAAACCAACTGCCCGCAGGAAACCAACTGCCCACGGAAGCGAACGTCCCTTCCGGGAACGAACAGTCCACCGGCCCGCCCGTACGGCAGCGGGGCACGAGCCCGCGATGCCCGGGACTCGCAGTGGTCCGGGCCTACTTCCGGCGGCGGCGGAAGAGCAGCTTCGGCAGCCCGGCCGGGGCCGGGTTCCGAGTGGTGGCGGGGGTCGGGAGCGGTACGGCCGCGGTCGAGCCGTCCGGCATGGCACCGGGGCGCTGCATCGGATCGCCGGCGGGCTCGAGGCGGAGCACCCGGCATTCGGCGGCCCAACGAGCGGCCAGATTCTCGGAGTCGGGGGCGTTGAGCCGCTTGCCCTTCAGCTCGGCCACCGCCGCCTCCCACTGCGGCGAGCGGGGAGCGAGCTCCGTGACCCGAGCCGGCCAGACGACCAGCCGGCCGCCCTTGTCCTTGCTGCGCGCCGTGACGGTGGCGTCGCTGCCGTCCGCCAGGCCCAGCCCGTCGACCGGCTGCTCGCCCGGGCCCGTCACCAGGCAGACCGCACCCTCGTGCCACACGTGCCACAGCGCGCGCGAAGGGCCGTAGGGCCCGCGGACCCAGAGCAGCCCGGACTTCTTGGCCGTCTCCTCGATCAGTGCCCGTGAGAGGAGTGGCTGATCAGCGGTCTCGGTCATGCGCCGACCCTACCGCGGGGCCCGGACAGCCCGAGGCGGAGGCAAACCCGCCCGCCGCGGGGCCCACCGGGCGGCGCGGCCCGCGCACCCGACGCCGTACGCCCTCCGCACACCGGGCTCCGCCCTCCGCACGCCGATCCGCAACGCCAACCCGTACCTCAACTCCGCTCTCCGGCCGCGCTCTTCGCGGGGAGAGCGGATCAGAGCCAGCCGTTGCGCCTGAAACCCCGGTGGATGGCGAAGCACGCGGTGCAGATGAACGCCATCACCATCGGATAGCCGTACGTCCACTCCGTCTCCGGCATGACCTCGAAGTTCATGCCGTACACCCCGGCGATCATCGTCGGTACGGCGAAGATCGCGGCCCACGCGGTGATCTTGCGCATGTCCTCGTTCTGCGCGACCGTGGCCTGCGCCAGATTGGCCTGGAGAATGGAGTTGAGCAGGTCGTCGAAGGAGAGCACCTGCTCGTTCACCCTGGCCAGATGGTCGGCCACATCGCGGAAGTATTTCTGGATGTCCGGCTCCATCATCGTCATCGGCCGCTCGCTGAGCTGGCGCATGGGTCGCAGCAGCGGGGAGACGGCGCGCTTGAACTCCAGCACCTCGCGCTTGAGTTGGTAGATACGGCCCGCGTCGCCGCCGCGCCGTCCGGCAGCGCCCGACTGCGAGAAGACGTCGATCTCCACCTCGTCGATGTCCTCCTGGACGGCTGCCGCCACCCCGAGGTAGCCGTCCACCACCTGGTCGGCGATCGCGTGCAGAACCGCGCTCGGGCCTGCCGCGAGGCGCTCGCTGTCCTGCTCCAACCGGTGCCGGAGCGCCCGCAGCGAGCCCTGCACGCCGTGCCGCACGGTGATGATGTAGTCGAGCCCGGTGAAGCAGGCCACCTCGCCCGTCTCCACCACCTGAGCCGCGCCGCGCTCCTGGTCGACCGCGCCCGCGGTGAGCGCGCGGTTCACGTAGTGGACCGTCTTGAAGACGGTGAAGACCGAGTCGTCGTAGCGCTCCAGCTTGGGTCGCTGGTGCGCCTGCACCGCGTCCTCGACCGCCAGCGGGTGCAGCCCGAACTCGGTGGCGATCCCGGCGAACTCGACCTCCGTCGGCTCGTGCAGCCCGATCCAGACGAACTCCCCGGCGCCCCGGCGCACCTGCCGGAGCGCCTCCTCGGGGCGCAGGCACTCCGCGACCCGCCGCCCCTCGCGGTACACGGCGCAGTCCACCACCGCGCTCGGCAGTGCGGCGGCGGCACCGAGCGGTCCCTCGTGCAGTGTCCGACGCTCGCGCCGCAGCGAAGGGCGGACGACGGAACGCAGTTCACGGATCATCGACATGCGGAACTCCTTCGCGGGGCGCGGGAGGACGGTGGCGGCGTGGGCCGTCAGCGGCGAGGAGTGCGCAGGGCGCGCGGGGGAATGCCGGTCCGCGGGGCTCCGCCGGCCCCGTTTCCGGGAGCGGTCCACAGGCCTACGACGGAAGCGCGAGTGGAAACCAGACGCGGAACGTAGCTGCGGTAAGTCGCCGAGAGGTCGTGGTGTGCACCATCGGACCGGATTCTCCGGGCGCTGCCGAGCGGGTCAGGCCGCTGCCGGAGCGGGAGAGTGGCTGCTGCCGGATGGTCGACTGGGAAGATCCACGCGAGCCCCACCTCCTCCGGCCAGTCCCCTCTCGGGGAAGATCAGCTATGCCTGACGGACGCTCAACGGTAACACTGGCACAGGCGCCCGAAAGCCGCATCCGACCTGCTCCCGGGCTGCTCTTTGCCCAATCTGTACCAGCCCGTTGCCGCCTCCACGGGCTTGGCCGGCACGCCATAAACTCGCCGTATGAATCGCGTTCTCGAACTGGTGGAAGCCCGGCTGGTCAGTGAGCTGGGGGAGCCCGACGCACGTGCCGCGGTGACCTTCCTCGGTATCGAGCGGATCGAGGTGCTGCGGTTCACCGCCGACAGCGCCGAGGGGCCTGTGCTGCGGTACGCCACCCTCGGCATGTCGGGAGCGCCGATGGCCGACCCGACCGCGGCGCTCGCCGATCCGGACCGCGGCCCGCGCGCCGAACTGCTGTTCTCCGTACGCCCCCTGAGTCGCCCCAGTGCGCGACCCGCGGGCGCCGAGGGCGTTCCCGACACCGACAAACTGCTCCGGCCGCTGGCCGTGTTGGCCGCTTCTCCGCAGGTGGAGGGCGTTGTCGTGACGCCGGGCGCCTCACTGGACGTGGGCGAGCCGCTGTGGCCCGGCGCTCCGTTCACCTCGGTCCTGGTCGCCGAACCGGGCGGCCTGGTAACGGACTTGGAGCTGGGAGAACCACACGATCCGGTGCGCTTTCTGCCGTTGCTCCCGATGACGCCCAACGAGGCGGCGTGGAAGCGCGTGCACGGTGCCCAGGCGCTGGAGGAGCGGTGGCTCGCCGAGGGCACGGATCTGCGCGACCCGGTGCGCCGGTCGGTACCACTGACCGGGTGACCGTCCTTGACGAAGGGCCCCGGGGATAGGACCGTAAGGCCCCATGAGGGGTGAACCGAGTTGCCCGAAATGCGGTGGTCGGGTCAGGGCGCCCGGCCTTTTTGACGACTCCTGGCAGTGCGACGAGCACGGCACCGTCCATCCGTTGCAACCGGTGGTCCCGCCCAGCGTGGAAGCGCTCGGCGTGGTGGTCAGCCGCACCCGGGTACCGGTCTGGATGCCGTGGCCGCTGCCGCTCGGCTGGCTCTACACCGGAGTTGCGTCGGCGGGCGACGACCGCAGCGGCGGCCGAGCCACCGCGGTCGCCTGTTCGGGGCCCGGACCTCTCGGTGGGCCGGGGGAGTTGCTGCTGATCGCCGAGGAGCTCGGTGTCGGCCTCGGTGCGCGGTTCGCCGGCATCCCGGGGCCCGATCCCGGCCCCGCGCTGGCGATGGACGGCGCGCCGCAGGCGAAGGTCTTCGCAGCCGGGCGCCCGACCCCGCTGTGGAAGGTCAACGGAGTGCCCGAGGACCGTGCGGTCTTCGCCGGCGAGGCACGCGGCCTGTGGCTGTGGGCGGTCGTGTGGCCGATGAAGTCCGGAATGCTCCTCTACGACGATCTGATACTGACCGATCTGCGCGACGCCGGCGCCGAGGTGGACCTGCTGCCCTGCGGCGCCCTCTCACCCCGACTGCTCGACTGACCTGTCGGCGCGTCCGTACGACGAGGCGTCTGTGGTGTCCGTACGACGAGGCGTCCGTCGGGACGGACGTCCCGCCCGGCTGTCCGCGAGCACGCCGCCGGACCGTGTCCGGCCTCACGCCGTACTCGGCCCGGCGCCCGCCGCCGCGTCGATAGAATCGCTGTCGTCCTGTCCGCCGACACCGGGAGCCGCCGTGCGCATCGATCTGCACACGCACTCCACCGCGTCGGACGGTACGGACACCCCCGCCGAGCTCGTGCGCAACGCAGCCGCACGCGGTCTGGACGTCGTCGCGCTCACCGACCACGACACTGTCGCCGGCCACCGAGAGGCCGCGGAGGCACTGCCGTCCGGGCTCACGCTGGTCACCGGGACCGAGTTCTCCTGCCGTCTGAACGGCGTGAGTCTGCATCTGCTCGGCTACCTCTTCGACCCCACCGAGCCCGAACTCGCCCGCGAGCGCGAGCTGCTGCGGGACGACCGCGTTCCGCGTGCCCGGGGCATCGTCGACAGTCTGCGGCAGCTCGGCGTGCCGATCACCTGGGAGCGGGTGCTGGAGATCGCGGGGGACGGCAGCATCGGACGGCCGCACATCGCCACCGCCATGGTGGAGAGCGGCGTGGTGAACTCCGTCTCGGACGCCTTCACTTCGGAGTGGATCGGCGGCGACGGCCGGGCCTACGTGGAGAAGCACGAACTGGACCCGTTCCGGGCGGTCCGCATGATCAGAGCCGCCGGCGGCGTGTCGGTCTTCGCGCATCCCTTCGCGGCCAAACGCGGTCGGTGTGTGCCGGAGAGCGCCATCGCGGAGCTGGCAGAGGCGGGCCTCGACGGCGTCGAGGTCGACCACATGGAGCACGACCGGGACGTCCGAGCCAGACTGCGCGGGCTCGCCGGGGAGCTCGGGCTGCTCGCCACCGGTTCCAGCGACTACCACGGCGAGCGGAAGGCCTGTCAGCTCGGCGAGCACACCACCGAGCCCGATGTGTACGCCCAGATCGCCGACCGCGGCTCAGGCGCGGCGCCGCTGACCGGCTGAACCACCGCTCCCGTGCCGCGTCCCGGCACCCGTCGCTCTGTGCCCGACGTGCCCGACGTGCTGCCCGACGTGCCGACTCCGCGCCGACCGCGTCCGGCGGCCGAGGCACGCCTGCCGACGCCGTCCGCGCTCCGCGGCGGTCGCCCCTCCGCCCAACCCGTTCGCACCCACTCGAGGCCCCACCGTGTTCGACGCCGCCGTCTTCGGCTCACTCTTTCTGACCCTCTTCGTGATCATGGATCCGCCCGGCATCACGCCGATCTTCCTCGCGCTCTCCTCCGGCCGACCGGTGAAGGTGCAGCGGCGGATGGCCTGGCAGGCGGCGCTGGTCGCCTGCGGCGTCATCACGCTGTTCGGCCTGGTGGGCAAGGAGATCCTGGACTATCTCCATGTCTCGATGCCCGCGCTGATGGTCGCGGGAGGTCTACTGCTTCTGCTGGTCGCCCTGGACCTGTTGACCGGCAAGACCGACGAGCCGAAGCAGACCAAGGAGGTCAACGCCGCGCTCGTACCGCTCGGCATGCCGCTGCTCGCCGGCCCGGGTGCGATCGTCGCGGTGATCCTCGCGGTGGAGAAGGCCGACGACCTGGCCGGGAACGCGGCCGTGTGGTGCGCGATCGGCGCGATCCATCTGGTGCTGTGGCTGACGATGCGGTTCTCGCTGGCGATCGTGCGTGTGATCAAGGAGGGCGGCGTCGTACTGGTGACGCGCCTCTCCGGCATGCTGCTTTCGGCGATCGCGGTCCAGCAGATCGCCAACGGCGTCACCCAGTTCATCAGGGGAGGCTGACCTCCGGCCGGCCCGGTGTTCGTGCTCCACACGGCCGCCCGGCCCTCGCCGCGGTGGGGGAGGGCCGGGCGGGGCCGTCAGTGCTGCTGCCAGAAGGCGAGCAGCGCCTGTGCGGTCGCTTCGGGGTTCTCCACCGCAGGAGAGTGCTCCGCTCCCGGGATCAGGGAACGCTGTGCACCGAGCCGGTGCGCCATGTCGTCCATCAGCTCCACCGGCCACGCGTAGTCCCGTTCGCCGGAGAGCACGTGGCACGGGATGTCCAGCGCGGCGAGTTGGTCCACGCGGTCCGGCTCGGCGAGCAACTGCTCCGCGCCCGCGATCAGTTGGTGCGGGCTGGTGGCCAACCAGCGCCGCCGGAGGAAGTCCCCTACCGCCTGCGGGGTCTGTGCGTCCGCCGCCTCCGGCGGGTCCAGATCGCGCATCGCCTGCCAGATGGCCGCCATCTCCATTACCGGCAGGGCTCCGAGCAGCAGCTTGAGTCGCTCCTGCTGCTGGGCGCCGACGGAGGCCGGCCCGCTGCTCATCGCCGTGAAGGAACGGAACGCCTTGGGCTCGGCGAGTACGGCGGCCCGGCAGATCAGTCCGCCGAGCGAGTGTCCGAGCAGATGCACCCCGCCGCCGAGCGCGGCGCACTGGGCCGACACATCGGCGGCCAACTCCGGCTGCGCGTACCCGGAACCCTCCAGCGGGCCCGCGCTCTCGTACTGGCCGCGGCCGTCGACCGCGACCACGCGGTACCCGGCCTGCGCCACCGGCGTCAGCAGCGTGATGAAGTCTTCCTTGCTGCCCGTGAAGCCCGGTACGAGCAAAACCGTGCCCCGGGTGGGTTCGCCGGCCTCGTGGACCGCGAACTCACCGCGGGGCGTACGGAGTTGTCGGGCGCGGGCGCCCTCGGGAAGCTCAAGCGTCGGCGGCTTACTCATGCCGCGACGCTACCCGCCTCAGCTTGCCGACTGCGTCCCGGCCTCGCCGCGGGTGCGACGCCGGCGACGCCGCGGCTTGCGAACGCCGCCCTCGCCCTCGGCGCGGGGCGCTTCGGCGCTCTGCTCGGCTGCGGGAGCGCTGCTCTTGCCCTCCTCGCCCGCCACACCGCTCACCGGCTCGCCGTTGCGGGTGCGGCGGCGGGTGCGGGAGCGGCTGCGGCTGGCCGGCCGCTCGCTCTCCTTGGGCTGTGCGGCGCTCTTGGGGCCGCGACCGCGGCCCTTGCCGCCCGGCTCGCCGAGGTCCTCCAGCTCCTCCGCGGCGAGCCCGGCCCTGGTCCGCTCGGCGCGCGGCAGCACACCCTTCGTGCCTTCCGGGATGCCCAGCTCCTCGTAGAGGTGCGGCGAGGTGGAGTACGTCTCGGGCGGGTCGTTGTGGGCCAGGCCCAGCGCCTTGTTGATCAGCTGCCAGCGGGGGATGTCGTCCCAGTCGACGAGCGTGACCGCAATGCCGGTCGCGCCCGCACGGCCGGTACGGCCGATGCGGTGCAGGTAGGTCTTCTCGTCGTCCGGCGTCTGGTAGTTGATGACGTGGGTGACGCCCTCGACGTCGATACCGCGCGCCGCGACGTCGGTGCACACCAGCACGTCGACCTTGCCGCTGCGGAACGCGCGCAGGGCCTGCTCTCGCGCGCCCTGGCCGAGGTCGCCATGGACGGAGCCGGCCGCGAAACCGCGGCGCGTCAGCTGCTCGGTGAGGTCGGCCGCGGTGCGCTTGGTGCGGGTGAAGACCATCACCAGGCCGCGGTCCTTGGCCTGGAGGATGCGCGAGAGCATCTCCGGCTTGTCCATGTTGTGCGCGCGGAACACGTGCTGCTTGGTCGCGGCAACGGTCGCGCCCTCGTCGTCCGGCGAGGTCGCACGGATGTGCGTGGGCTGCGACATGTAGCGCCGTGCCAGCGAGATGACCTGGCCGGGCATCGTCGCCGAGAACAGCATCGTCTGACGCTTGGCCGGCAGCTTCTCGATGATCTTCTCGACGTCCGGCAGGAAGCCGAGGTCGAGCATCTCGTCGGCCTCGTCCAGCACCAGCCCGCGGACCTGGCTGAGGTCCAGCTTGCGCTGACCCGCCAGGTCGAGCAGTCGGCCGGGGGTGCCGACGACGATGTCGACGCCCTTGTTGAGTGCCTCGACCTGGGCCTCGTGCGGACGGCCGCCGATGATCGAGATCACGCGGACGTTGCGCACCTTGCCGGCGGTGAGCAGATCGTTCATGACCTGCTGGCACAGCTCGCGGGTCGGCACGACAACCAGCGCGTGCGGGGCTGTGGTCAGCTGCTCGGGCTGTGCGCGGCCCGCCTCGACGTCGGCGGGGACGACGACGGACTCCAGCAGCGGCAGACCGAAACCGAGGGTCTTGCCCGTGCCGGTCTTCGCCTGGCCGATGACGTCCTTGCCCGCGAGTGCGACCGGAAGCGTCAGCTCCTGGATCGGGAAGGGAGTGGTGATGCCGACGGCTTCAAGGGCCTCGGCCGTCTCGGAGAGAATTCCGAGGGAGCGGAAAGTCGTGGTGGACAGGATGCTTGCCTCTTCTGTGAGACGCGACACAAGTCGGCGAGGCGGGTCGTACCGCGCCTGCGTGTTCGCCACGCGGCGCAGGACCACTAGCTCTCGCTCAAGCGCTCATATCACGCGAGCGGTCCCTCGAAGGTGGGGAGGGCGGTCTGGTCGGAGCCGATCGTGCTACCGACCGGGCATCCGCGTTCATGCGCGAACCCGCCGGTGATCGACGGGCTTATATCACTGTACCTCCAAATCGTGCAGGTGTACCGGGACGATTGGCTCACACCACCGGGACGAGCCCGCCCCGCGTACCGCCCTCGCCTCCTGCGCCCCCGGCAGAGCGGGCTATTGTGCCGGGCATGGAGACGTCTGACACCCCCGAGAAGGCCCCGACGGCCATCGCCTCGAAGAGCTGGGAGGAGGCCGCTGCCGACCCGCAGTACCGGGCCGCGGTGGTGGACCTCCTCGGCGTGCTCGCCTACGGCGAACTCGCCGCCTTCGAGCGGCTCGCCGAGGACGCGAAGCTGGCGCCGAACCTCGCCGACAAGGCCGAGCTCGTCGCCATGGCCTCGGCGGAGTTCCAGCACTTCGATGCATTGAGCCGACGACTGACCCACATCGACGAGGACCCGACGCGCGCCATGGAACCGTTCGTCGCCTCCCTCGACGAGTTCCACCGCCAGACCGCCCCCTCGGACTGGCTGGAGGGCCTGATCAAGGCGTACGTCGGCGACTCCATCGCCTCGGACTTCTACCGGGAGGTGGCTGTACGCCTGGACGCAGACAGCAGCCGGCTCGTGCTCGACGTGCTCGATGACACCGGGCACTCGAACTTCGTGGTGGAGAAGGTGCGCGCCGCCATCGAGGCGGACCCGCGGGTGGGCGGCCGGCTCGCGCTGTGGGCGCGACGGTTGATGGGCGAGGCTCTCTCTCAGGCCCAGCGCGTGGTGGCCGACCGGGACGCGCTGTCGACGATGCTCGTCGGCGGAGTCGCGGACGGCTTCGATCTCGCCGAGGTCGGTCGGATGTTCTCCAGGATCACCGAGGCGCACACCAAGCGGATGGCCGCACTCGGGCTGGCCGCCTGAACAGCCCGGGCCGCCCGTGGATCCGGACCGCCCGCAGACCCGAACTTCCCGTGGATCCGGACGCGTGTCGACCGGATCGCCGGGCGACATGCACGGGACGAGCCGCCCGTCGTCCGCCCCTCGGGCTGCCGTGTGCACCGCGGCCGGCAGAGGAGGGCGCCGGAGCGGGCGCCAACCGGGCCGTGGCGGAGGAGAGTTCGACGCGACGGCCGTGGTGTCGGGCCGAGAGGCCCGACCGCCCGGGCGGGTCAGCGGGTCAGTGGGTTCTACCGGCGGTCGCCAGCCGCGGGTCGGCAGGACCGGGCTGAGGCGCCCGTCCGTTGTCCATCAGCAGCGAGACGAGGACGGCCGCGACGGATGTCGCGACCAGCAGAGCCAGCAGCAGATGCCCCGAGCCGAGCACGGCCCACGCGATCAGCCCACCGCCGGCGGCGGACGCAGGCCCGGTGGCCAGCACGAGCCGGTGGTTGGGGAAGCGCCGGGGCAGCCAGTGCAGTGCGGCCAGAGCGAGGACAAGTCCGAGGAGCGCGGAGCCGAACAGCTCTCCGAGCATATGAACCTCCCTGGTCGCGCGGCACCTCCGGTGGCCGCGGCGCGAATCCGGACGACTCGGTACTACCCCGTCCGACCCATACGCGAAACGGCGGCCGGGAGCTTCAACTCCCGGCCGCCGTTCACACCGGCCGCATGGCGTCCCGCACTTGCGTGTCGAGCACCGTGGTGGGTCGGTCGCGCGCCTTCGCTCGCGGTCCGGTCAGGGGGGCGCCGCGCGGTGTGTGTGGCCTGCGGCTCCACGCACCGAGGCGCGGACGCGCCCGCGCCTCAGACCGCGCCGAAACCGACCTTGCGGGCCTTGGTCTCGCCGATGTCGACGTAGGCCAGGCGGTCCGCCGGGACGAGCACCTTGCGGCCGCTCTCGTCCTCCAGGGCGAGCAGACCGCTCTTGCCGGTGAGCGCTTCGGCGATCGCGCTCTCGATCTCCTCGGCGGTCTGCTTGCTCTCCAGGTTGAGCTCTCGGGGTGCGTGCTGCACGCCGATCTTGACCTCCACGGCTAAGTCCCTCCGACCGTCAGTGGATGCGCGGTTGACCGCGCCGTACCTGGCCAGATTAGCCCGGCTCCGACACCGGAAAGCGCCCGGCCGCCACGCCGGCAGCGAACACGGTCCGCTGCCGGCCGGCTGCCCGGGCTACGCCTCGGGCGGGGTCTGCGCCCCGTCGCTCTCCTCGGTGTCCTGGAGAGGGAATCCGGCGATGCCGCGCCAGGCCAGCGAGGAGATGAGCTCCGCGGCGGCGTTCCTGGGGATGGACTGCCCGGAGCCCAGCCAGTAGCGGGCGGTGATCTGAGCCATGCCCGTCAGCCCCATGGCCAGCAGCATCGACTGGTCGTAGGGCCTCTGGGTGTCCTCGGCGATGACCTCGCACACTGCCTCGGCGCACTCGAGGCTGACCTTGTCCACCCGGTCCCGCACCGCGGGCTCGTTGGTCAGGTCGGACTCGAAGACGAGCCGGAACGCGCCGCCCTCGTGCTCGACGTAGGAGAAGTAGGCCTCCATCGTCGCCGCCACGCGCAGCTTGTTGTCCGAAGTGGAGCTCAGAGCGGTGCGCACGGACTGGATCAGCGCCTCGCAGTGCTGGTCGAGCAGCGCCATGTAGAGGTCGAGCTTGCCCGGGAAGTGCTGGTAGAGCACGGGCTTGCTGACGCCTGCCCGGTCGGCGATGTCGTCCATGGCCGCCGCGTGGTAGCCGTGCGCGACGAACACTTCCTGGGCCGCTCCCAGCAGCTGGTTGCGTCGGGCCCGGCGCGGCAGGCGCGTACCTCGTGGACGTGCCTCCGCTTGCTCGATGGCGCTCACGCCTGCCTCCCTGGTTCTGACCGCGCGCTGGTTCGCGCCGCGTCGGCCATCGTACGTTTCGGTAACCGGACTGTGCGCGGCGTGGAGGAGGGAATTTTCCCGCTGACCTTGACGAACTGTGGTAATCGCACGGATTTGTCCGTTAACTCTTTACTTACTGAGCGTGAGGTTCCGGTCAGACTCAGCGGTAGTCGTCCTCCTCGTCCGTGACGGTGCGGGCCTGTTCGGCGGCGTCCGCCGGATCGACCTCTCCGAGGGTCGGGCCCGGGGGAGGGGTCTCGCTCTCCTCCAGCATCTCCGCCCGGAGCTCCGCCGCGTCCGCCTCCGGAACCTCCGGGCCGGTGCTGCTGGGTGCGCGGTCGATGCCGCCCTCCGCGTCCTCGAAGGTGTCGGGGTTGCCTGGGTCCACGGGCATGGCGACTCCTCTCCTCGGAAGCCTCGTCGAATGCGAGGTCTCCCTTCGAGCGTAGGACCTGTCGCCGCGGACGGCTCCGGCGTCCGCCCGAGGGCCGTCGCCGCCGGCCAAACAGGCGGCCGTCAACCGGTCGTTGGGTCGCGGGGCAGGTGTGACCGCCGACACCTCCACGTCAAAGTGATCAAGCCGTAACATTGATCCATGGATTCCACCGGTCGACCCGTCCCGCCTGTCGAGACGGCTGCCGGGCTGCCGTCGCACGGCGGGTCGCGAATGCGTGCCGGAGAGACCCGGCGCACCGTCCAACTGCCCGGCTGCACCATGGTCGTTCGCAGCCGCGAGGATGCCGACCGCACACTCCCGCCGGCGCTGTACGTGCACGGGCTGGGCGGTTCGTCGCAGAACTGGTCGGTGTTGATGGCCGAGTTGGCCGACACCGTCGAGGGTGAGGCGGTGGACCTGCCCGGCTTCGGCGACTCGCCGCCACCGCCGGACGGCAACTACGGGCTCAGCGCGCACGCCAGAGCAGTCATCCGCCACCTCGACGCCGCTGAGCGCGGCCCGGTGCACCTCTTCGGCAACTCGATGGGGGGCGCCGCGGCCACCAGGGTCGCCGCACTGCGGCCCGACCTGGTGCGCACCCTGACGCTGGTTTCGCCCGCACTCCCCGAGCTGCGACCGCAGCGCAGCGCACTGCCCACCGCGCTGCTCGCCGTACCCGGTACGGTGCGACTCTTCCGCCGGCTGACCGGGCACTGGTCACCGGCCGACCGCACCAGGGCGGTGCTCGGCCTGTGCTACGGAGATCCGAGCCGGGTCGCGTCCGAGGACTTCCGGGCGGCGGTGGAGGAGTACGAACGCAGGTTGCTTCTCCCGTACTTTTGGGATTCCCTTGCGGCGTCCGCCCGGGGAGTCGTCGACTCGTACACGCTGGGTGGGCAACACGCCCTGTGGAGGCAGGCCGGCCGTGTTCTGGCGCCTACCCTCCTGGTGTACGGGGGCCGCGACAAGCTGGTCGGCTTCCGTATGGCGCGCAAAGCGTGCAGGGTGTTCCGTGACTCGCGTCTGCTGGCACTGCCGGACGCGGGGCATGTGGCGATGATGGAGTACCCGGAGCTGGTGGCGGGAGCATTCCGCCAGTTGATGGCCGATTCAGAACGGGCAGGAGTTGAGGCGACGCGTGGGACGCCATAGCCGCCCGCGTCGAGGTTTCAGTCGCACCCAGGAGATACCCCTGGTGAGCGAGGGCCCCGATCAGGTACCCGCGCCGCAGCAGGCCGCCGAGGGCAGGCAGCGCAGCGCACCGCAGGGACCGGCGGGGGAGCGCGCGTTCACGCCGGGAGCAGCCGAGCGCTCCAGGTCCGGTTCCGACTCCTTCGACGGCTTCGATCCCCGCAGCCGCCCGGTGCGCGCGGGGCATCCCCAGCACCGGGAGGGCGCGCCTCGCAAGGCAGGGCCCGCGGCAGGGCCGGCGGTGCCCTCGCAGCGCTCCGCCGGGCCCCGCCAGGACTACCTGGACGCGTTCGACCGCCAGCCCTTCGTGGACACCCCCGCCGGTGGAACGGGCGCTCTCGACGATGTCTTCGCCGCCGGAGAGCCCGTACGGCCGAGGCCGTCGCACGGTGCCGGGCCCGCGTTCGCAGAGACGGGTCCCACTCCGGAGCGGCCGAGCGGCGCCACCTCCGGGGGCACCGGTGACGGGCCCGAAGTGCCCGGCATACGCACGCAGTCCGACGGGCCGCACCGACCTCCCCATCAGAGCCACACCGAGGAACCAGAGGAACCAGAGGTTTCCAGGAACGACTTCGCCAAGGACCGCCGCGGCCGCACGGTCACCGGGATCGCCGCCGCGGCGATCACGACTGTGCTCACGGTGATAGTGGCCGGCCAGGTGGCGTCGGGTGACGACGACTCCCGGGGCCAGGCTGCCGGCGACGGTTCGGGCCGCCCCGCAGAGGATTCGGCTTCGCGCTCCGAGGGCCGGCCCACCCCCTCCGAGCCGGTGCCGAGCACCACTCCGAGCCCGGTCGGCTACGAGCAGCAGATGGCCGCGCTGCTGCCGATGAAGCCCGACCACGAGGGCAGCGGTGAGTTCACCGCGATCGCCGGCGGCAACAAGGGGCCGGGTGCCGGCACCAAGCTGAGGTACCGGGTCGACGTCGAGAAGGGGCTCGGTCTGGACGGGAAGCTGCTCGCCCGTGCCGTGCACACCACCCTCAACGACGACCGGAGTTGGGCCAACGGGGGCGAGCGGGACTTCGAGCGCGTCTCCTCCGGGAAGGCGGACTTCGTGGTGACGCTGGCGAGCCCCGGCACCACTGCAGTGTGGTGCGCGAAGTCCGGTCTGGACACCACTGAGGACAACGTCTCCTGCGATTCCGCGGCGACCGACCGGATCATGATCAACGCCTACCGCTGGGCGCGCGGCGCCAAGACCTTCGGCGACAGCCGGATGTTCGCGTACCGGCAGATGCTGATCAACCACGAGGTCGGCCACCGGCTCGGGTTCAACCATGTCGGCTGCTCCAAGGAGGGCGCGCTGGCGCCCGTGATGATGCAGCAGACCAAGTACCTGTCGACCGACGGGCGCACCTGCCGGCCCAACGCCTGGCCGCACCCGGACGCGTAGCCGGGCCGGGCTGCGGTCGGTGGGCCGCGAAGAGCACCGGCGGTGGCGGTGGCGACTCTGCCGAACGTCCGCGCCGGTGAATAGTCACGCTTGTTCACCCCTTCCAGTGGTGCGGCGGACAACCGTCCAGCATCGCCCCGCAGAGCGCGCATAGCGTCGTCCCGCAACGCCACCCGGGCGACTCGTCCGGACGCGGCCGGTCTCGAAGAAAGATTCGGGGGTACGTCCATGCGCATCGCACTGCTGACGGAGGGTGGTTACCCGTACGCACGCGGTGAGTCGGTGCTCTGGTGCGACCGGCTGGTGCGTGGACTGGGCAGTCACGAGTTCGAGGTGTACGCACTCAGCCGCGGTCGGCGGCAGGAGGAAGCGGGCTGGTACGGCAGCCACGGTCTGCCCGCGCATGTGCGCCGGGTGCGCACCGCCCCGCTGTGGGGCGAACCGCCCCTGACCGCGAGCCGGACGAGGGGCAGGGCCTTCCACGGCGAGCCGGCCGAGCGGTTCGCCGAACACTTCTCCGGGCTCGCCCACGCGCTCTGCGCCCCCTCGCCCGGCACCGCCGAGGGTCGCGCGGCCGACGGGACGCGGCCCGAGGAGGACCGTTTCGCCGATGCGCTCTACGGGCTCGCCGATCTCGCCGCCGAACACCGGGGCCTCTCCGCCGCCCTCCGCTCCGAACAGGCGGTACGGCTCCTGGAGTCGGCGGCGCACGCCCCCAGCGCCTCGCGGGCGGTGCGCGCCACCAGCGTGAGCGATCTGCTGGCCGTGCTGGAGCGGCTGGAACGTGCTCTGCGTCCCCTCTCCCTCGACTGGTACGGGCTGCGCGCCGACCGGCCGGCGACCGCCCGTGAGGAGGCGGCGGGACTGGCGGGGGCGGATCTCTGCCACGCGGTCGGCGGCGGCCTCGCGGCCCTGCCCGGGCTGCTGGCCCGACGGGCCTTCGGCACGCCGCTGCTCATCACCGAGTACGGGGTCCGGCTGCGCGAGCACCATCTGGAGAGCCTTGCCGGGCTCGCGGGAGCAGCCCGACCGGGAGACGTCCGCACCGGGGCGCGTACGGGCGCGGCTGCCGGCAGTACGGCCGGCGGTACGGCCGGCGGTACGGCCGGCAGCCCGGGCGGCGGCAGCGTCGGCGGTGCGGCGGGAGTGCGCGCGCTGCTCGGCTCCTTCCAGCGCCGCCTCGCCGTGGAGGCGTACCGGCGGGCCGAGGTGATCACGCCCGGAAACGCTCATGCGAGAGGTTGGCAGGAACGATGCGGCGCCGAGCGCAGCAGGCTGCGCACCGTCTACCCCGGGATGGACGCCGCCCCCTTCGTGACTGTCCCCGACGACCCCGGGGCTCAGGAGACCGCGCCCACACTGGTGTGGGTCGGGCAGTGTGATCCGGCCAGGGACGTGCGCGGGCTGCTGCACGCCTTCGCCCGGGTGCGTGCCGACCGGCCGGGTGCGCGACTGCTGCTGGTGGAGATGCGTACCGGAGCCGACGCGAGCTGTACGCGCGAGTGCCGGGAGTTGGCCGACCGGCTCTTTCCGCCGTCCGCGGACGGACAGGCGGCCGTGGAGTTCGCGGAGTTGGGCGGCGAACGAGTGCGGACCGTGGCGGAGGCGTACGCGCGGGCCACCGTGGTGGTGAGATCCAGCGCGGTGGAGGGGTTTCCCCCTGCGCTGGTGGAGGCGATGTTCTGCGGGCGCGCCATCGTCTGCACGGATGTGGGTGCGGCGGCCGAGGTGATCGGTGGCACTGGCCTGCTGGTGCCTCCCGGCCGACCCGAGCCGTTCGCCGACGCCTGTCTGGCGCTGCTCGCCGATCCGGGGCGGCGTGCCCGGCTGGGCGCCGCGGCGCGGGCCCGGGCGATGGAGCTCTTCACCGTCGAACAGAACGTGGCGGCCTTCCACGGCATCTACCTGGAACTCATCTCCCGCCGTTCGTACCGCGGGCCGGGTCCGGGGTTGCGGGAGCAGCCGGGCACCGAGGTGAAACCGTTCGCCACCACTGCGGACGGGCAGCTCGCGGTGCGGCTGGCCGACGGCGGGCAGCGGGTGGTCGCCCCGGCGGCGGGAGCGGACGGCCCGAGCTGGGCGGTGGACGTCGGAGCCGGCGTCGACCTCGCACGCGCGGTGGGTGCCGGCTCGACGCGGCGGAGTGAGGCCGGATGACCGGGCACGAGCGACTGCGGGCAACTGAACCGGCCGCGGCGACCGGCGCGTTGGCCGCGCCCGAGCGCCCAGGCGCAGGCGCGGGCGCGGCGCCCGCCGACCCGGTGCGCGGCCTGATGGAGAGATATCGAGGGCTGTGCGAACGGGCCGTCGACCCGCTGGAGATCGCAGTCGGACTGGAGACCGACGGGCTCACCGATCGCAGTGCCGCGCGCTTCCGGCACCGGGACGTCTTCTCCCTCGCCGAGGAGCTGTACGCACGCAGCCCCGCGCCTGCCGACGAGAGCCGGCACGAGCACCCGCCGACCCGTACGCAGGCGGCGTCGGGGCCCGGGCGGCGCGCGCGGAGCTGGTGGCAGGCTCTCGGCCTGCTGTTGCCAGGAGCCCTGTGCACGGTCACGGCGCTGGCGCTCCCCCTCCCGCAGACGGGTTCTTCCGCTCCCGGCGTCATCGCCGCGCTGGGGGTCACCGCGGTTCTCCTCTCACTGGCGTACGCGCTGCGCAGGGCTGCGCTCTCCGCGCTCGCCGCGACAGCCGGAACCGTGCTGCTGTGCTACGCGCTCTACGGCGACGCGCTGCTCGGCGCGGCCCTGGCCGGCGGCCCGGACACGTTCCCCGAGACCGCCTCCCGGTGCGTGCCGGTGACGCTCGCCTGGGCCGTCGCGGCGGCCCTCGGGTGCGCCCGGTGGTTCGCGCTGCGAGCCCGGTGGCGACTGGCCGAGAGCGAGAGCCTCTCGGCGTTCGCCGCCTCGGTGCGACCGCTGCTGGCGCTGGCGGTGCTGGGGTTCGCCGCGGCCGTCGGCCTGCTGTGGCAGCTGACGCACGGACTGCTCGGCCATCGGCCCGCCGGGGCGGAGTGGTTGGCGGTGACCGCGCTCGGGCTGCTGCTCTTCGTGGCGCTGCTGCTCTGCGCGCACGGTTTCGGCAGGGTCGCCGGGCAGGTGCTCGCGACCGCCGCAGCCCTCGAACTCCTGGCGCCGATGCTGGTGTTCGCCGCGCGACTGCCCGGCCTCGACCCGCTCGGCAAGCCGGTGGAACTGCTGACGACCGCGTACGGCGAAGCTGCCGTCCCCGCGCTGGTCTGCCTGGTGGTGGCCACGGGCGCGCTGATCTGCGCCGGCCGGCTGCTCACGGGAGCGTCTGCGCACCGACGGCCCTGGCCGGGGTAGCCGCCGGACGCCCGGCCCGCCCGCGTCGCACGGCGGTCACCGGCCCGGCTGCCGTACCCGGCCGACCCGCTGCCGCCCGCCGGCACCGCGGACCCGGCCGGTTGGGCGAGCCGTACCCCGCGAGCCGTACGCGGACCGCCCGGGTGCGGGCCCGGCCCGCTCCGGAGCCGGTCGCCTCCTGCCCGGCCGGAGCACCGCGCACCGCACCGACCCCGGCGCGGTCGGACGACCGAGACGGTCCGACCCGCCGCACGACTGATGAACCCCTCACGAAGGAGAGACGAGAAATGACCAGTCAGCAGAGCCCGAGCGGCGCCGTGCGGTGGGAAGTGAGGGTGCGATGAGGGTGCTGTTGCTGGGAGCCAACGGCTTCCTCGGACGTTTCGTCGCCGACCGGCTGCTGGCCGACCCGGCGGTGCAGCTCACGGCGCTCGGCCGGAGGGACGACGCCGACGTTCGGTTCGATCTCTCCACCGGCAGCCCGGGCGCGCTCGCCCGCTTCCTGGACGCGGTGCACCCCGGAGTCGTCATCAACTGCGCGGGCGCGATCCGCGGCGGTGCGCGGGAGTTGACCCGGCACAACACCGTCGCGACCGCGACCGTCTGCGAGTCGATGCGGCGCAGCAGCTGCACCGCGCGGCTGGTGCACGTGGGCTGCGCCTCGGAGTACGGGCCGTCCCAGCCGGGATCCTCCACCAGTGAGGACGCCCTGCCCAGACCCGGGGGGCCGTACGGAGTGAGCAAGTTGGCCGCCACCGAGCTGGTCCTCGGCTCCGGTCTGGACGCGCTGGTGCTGCGGGTCTTCTCGCCCGCGGGCCCCGGCACACCGGCGGGTTCCCCGCTCGGCCGGCTGGCGGAGTCGATGCGACGGGCCATGCAGCAGGGCGAGTTCGAGCTGAAGCTCAGCGGGCTCGCCGTCCAGCGGGACTTCGTGGACGTGCGCGACGTGGCGCGCGCGGTGCACGCCGCCGCGCTCTCGGCCGCCCAGGGTGTGGTGAACATCGGCACCGGTCGCGCCGTTCGGCTGCGCGACGCGACGTCCCTGCTCTCCCGTGTGGCGGGCTTCGCCGGCGCGATCAACGAGCTGGACGAGCCACAGCTCGGCCTGGTCCACGCGCCCCCGTACCCGGACGGCTGCGGGGTCTGGCAGCAGGCCGACATCCGCACCGCCCGCGACCGGCTCGGCTGGCGCCCCCGAATCGGCCTGGAGGAGTCGCTCGCCGATATCTGGATGGAGGCCGCATGTCGTATCTGAGACCGCCCTCCCGCAGCGCTGCCCGCGCGTTCCTCGCCGCCCGTGCGTCCGCCGGCGGCGCCCCGGTCGGCGGCGGTGGCGCTGTCGCCGACCGGCCGGGGCTGGGGGTGCCGGGGTACGCGCATCCGCTGGTGGCGCCGGTGGAGTGGGCCGAACTGGCCCGCCCCGGTGTGCCGTTGGACTGGGTCGCGGTCCATGTCGCGGCAGGCGGCGCCGGGGCTCGTGCCGACCCGTACTGCGCCGCGGCGATCGCCGCGCTGCGGGGGACGGGTGTCGAAGTGCTCGGCCGGCTGGACCTGCGCCGGGGAACCCGGGACTTCGGCGAAGTGCTGCGTGAGGCCCACCACTTCCTGGAGTGGTACGGCGTGGACGGCTTCTACCTCGCTCGGGCTCCGTCGGGCCGGGACGGGCTCGCCGGTGTCGAGCGGGTGACCACCACGCTGCGGGCGCTGGCGGGCGCCGGCGACGGTGTGCAACACCGGATGGTGCTCGATCCGGAGTGCCACCCGCATCGCGACTACGTCGAACTGGCCGACCAGCTGGTCACCTTCAGCGGGCCCTGGCACGACTACCGCTGGTCCCAGGTGGCGGAGTGGACGGCGGACCATCCGTCGCACCGCTTCTGCCACCTGGTCCACGGGGTGCCGGCGACACATCTGGACGAGGCGGTGCGCATCGCCCGCTGGCAGGGCGCCGGCACCGTCTATCTCACCGACCGCACCCGGCACGAGGGGTTGGACCCCTGGGAGTCGCTGCCCGGCTACTGGGACGAAATCGTCTCGAAGCTCGGACCTGATGCCGGGGAATGAGACGGCGCGTGGCAGTGTTGCCGATGAGAACAAGCGTTTGTCCCCTCTCAACCTTTTGCTGAGGTCTCCGTGTCGCTGCCACCGCTGGTCGAGCCAGCCGCCGAGCTCACCGTCGACGAGGTCCGCAGGTACTCGCGCCACCTGATCATCCCGGATGTCGGTATGGACGGTCAGAAGCGCCTGAAGAACGCCAGAGTGCTCTGTGTCGGCGCCGGCGGGCTCGGCTCTCCCGCGCTGATGTACCTGGCCGCGGCGGGTGTCGGGACCCTGGGCATCATCGAGTTCGACGAGGTCGACGAGTCGAACCTGCAGCGCCAGATCATCCACAGCCAGAGCGACATCGGGCGCTCCAAGGCCGACTCGGCCAAGGACACCGTGCTCGGCATCAACCCGCTCGTGCAGGTCAATCTGCACAAGGAGCGGCTGGAGTCGTCCAATGTGATGGACATCTTCAGCCAGTACGACCTGATCGTCGACGGCACGGACAACTTCGCCACCCGCTACCTGGTGAACGACGCGTGCGTGCTGCTCGGCAAGCCGTACGTCTGGGGCTCCATCTACCGCTTCGACGGCCAGGCGTCGGTCTTCTGGAGCGAGCACGGCCCCTGCTACCGCTGCCTCTACCCCGAGCCCCCGCCGCCCGGCATGGTGCCGTCCTGCGCCGAGGGCGGTGTGCTCGGGGTGCTCTGCGCCTCGATCGGATCGATCCAGGTCAACGAGGCGATCAAGCTGCTCGCGGGCTTCGGTGAGCCGCTGCTCGGCCGCCTGATGATCTACGACGCCCTGGAGATGAGCTACCGCCAGGTCAAGGTGCGCAAGGACCCCGACTGCGCGATCTGCGGCGAGAACCCGACCGTCACCGAGCTGATCGACTACGACGCGTTCTGCGGTGTCGTCTCGGAGGAGGCGCAGGAGGCGGCGGCCGGTTCCACCATCACTCCCGCGCAGCTCAAGGAGTGGATCGACGGTGACGAGAAGATCGATCTGATCGACGTCCGCGAGCCGAACGAGTTCGAGATCGTCTCGATCCCGGGCGCCCGGTTGATCCCGAAGAACGAGTTCCTGATGGGCACCGCGCTCCAGGACCTGCCCCAGGACCGGAAGATCGTCTTGAACTGCAAGACGGGTGTCCGATCCGCGGAAGTCCTCGCGGTGCTGAAGAACGCCGGGTTCTCGGACGCCGTCCACGTCGGTGGCGGTGTCATCGGCTGGGTGAACCAGATCGAGCCGGACAAGCCGATCTACTGAGACGAGCGCCGCAGGGGCGGGACACGGCGCGTTCGCCGTGTCCCGCCCCTGCGTCCTTCCGTCGATCCGGCTGAGCCGGCCCCTCTGCGGACTGCCGCTCGCCCTGCTCTCCTGCTCTGTACGGGCTCGGCCGACCGCCTTCCGGTCCGAGCCGCCGGGCTGTTCCGGCTAGCCGCCGGATCCGGAGCCGCTCGCCTTGCAGGTGGTGCCGTCCCTGGGCAGCTTGCCCTCCAGCAGGTAGGTGTTCACCCGCTTCTGGACGCAGCGGTCACCGCTGTTGTACGCCCCGTGCCCCTCCCCTTCGAAGGTCAGCTCCACCGCGACGTCCTTGCCGAGAGCCTCGGCCATCTTCCTGGTGCCCTCGTACGGGGTCGCCGGGTCCCCGGTCGCGCCGATC
Source organism: Streptomyces tardus (assembly GCF_018101125.2). Lineage (GTDB taxonomy): Bacteria > Actinomycetota > Actinomycetes > Streptomycetales > Streptomycetaceae > Streptomyces > Streptomyces tardus. The sequence continues at coordinate 3,960,475 of NZ_JAELVF020000001.1, forward strand.
AGCAGGATCTTCTCCGAACCCTCGGCGTCGATCTCGGGGTGGTCCTTGTCGCCCCTGACCGGCCAGCCGTGGCAGGCACTCATGCTCCATGCCGTCATCGTCCCGAAGACCGGTGAGGCCTTCTCGAACTCCGGAAGCTTGTCCTGGACGTCCTGCAGGGAGTACCGCGGCTTGGTGTCGGCGCAGGAGATCGCGGTGAGCGAGGCCTGACTGTTGTCGTAACTTCCGTCGTCGCTGCGGCCGTTGAGCAGGTCGCTCAACCGCAGCAGCATCGTGCCGTCGCCGTCGTCCATGGCCGTCTGCAGGCCCTCGGTCAGGACCTCCCAGAAGTCGTCGGAGTAGAGGGCGAGCGCGATACCGCTGGACGCCAGCGAGCCGTTGAGCTTCCGCCCGGCGGGATCGGCTGTTTCCAGCGGCTTGTTCTCCAGCTGCTTGAGCAGGTCACTGATCCGGCGCTCGCCGTCCTCGGGGCTGTCGGCGAGGGGACAGCCGTCCTCGCCGTCCTCCTCGCAGGCCTTCAGATAGTTCGTCAGCGCGAGCTGGAAGCCTTTCGCCTGCCCGAGGTTGCTCTGCTCCGGGGTCTGCGAGGGGTCCACCACCGCGTCGAAGACCGCTCGCCCCACGCGGTCGGGGAAGAGCGTCGCGTACACGCCACCGAGCTCGGTGCCGTAGGAGATGCCGAAGTAGTTCAGCTTCTCGTCGCCGAGCACCTCCCGCATCAGGTCCATGTCGCGGGCCGCGTACTCGGTGCCGACGTAGGGCAGGACCTTGCCGCTGTTCTCGGCGCACGCCCGGGCGTACCGCTCCTGGTCGCGGAACGCCTGTCTGCCCTCCTTCTCGTTGGTGGGGGTCTTTGCCTCCTGGTAGTACTCGTCCAGTTCCTTGTCGTCCAGGCACTTCACGCCCGAACTGGCGCTGACGCCGCGGGGGTCGAAGCTGACCAGGTCGTACCGTTTGTGCAGCTCGGCGAATTCCGGTCCGGAGGGCGGCAGAGTGCTGACGCCCGAACCGCCGGGACCGCCGAAGTTGAACAGCAAGGAGCCCAGGCGCTCTTCGCCCGAGGCCTTGGTACGGGCCCTGACCAGGGCCAGGTCCATCGTCTTGCTGTCCGGGTCCGCGTAGTCCAGTGGCGCCTTCAACGTGGCGCACTGCCACTGCGCGCCGTTCGGCATGGGCTCCAGCTCGCCGCCGACCAGCCCGTCACCGCCCGTTTCCGGACACTTCTTCCAGTCCAGCTCCTGGTCGGTGAAGTTCGCGGGGAGGTCTTTGGCGCCGGTGGCCGCGGGAGACGCGTCCCGCTGTGCGGCCGTACCGGTCATCGGGCTGCTCTCGGCGCCGCTGCAGGCTGCCGCGGCCCCTGCCGTGAGCACTGTGGCGACCGCCACGGACAGACCTCTGCTGACAGCTGATGGCATCGCAGCTCCCCAATGTCGCGGAGTGCCATCCTCCGTACGCGCCGGGCACCCACGCCCGTTGCGCGGGGCGTACGGGTGAGTGTCGCGCGCCCCGGTGCACGCGCGGGAGCGCTCACCGTCGCCGCGCGTGCACCTTGCCTCTCCGGCACCTGGCGCGGGGCTACAGGGCCTTGCGAGAGGTGAGCCGGGAGAAGGCGATCCAGCCGGGCAGCACCGGAAGCCAGAAGGTCAGGGCCCGGTAGAGGAGCACGGCCGAAAGCGCGGTCGCCGAGTCCAGCTTTCCGATCGTGGTGAGACCGGCGAACAGCGCGCCCTCCACCGCGCCCAGACCGCCGGGCGTGGGCGCGGCCGAACCCAGGGCGTTGCCCGCGAGGAAGACCGTCGCCACCACGACGAAGCTCACCTCGCCGCCGAACGCCTGGATCGAGGAGTAGAGACAGGCGACGAAGACCACCGTCAGCATCAGCATGCCGCCGATACCGCTGGCGAGCTTCTTCGGCCGCTGGACCACGTCGAGCATCCGCGGCACCACACCCGCGAACAGCGAACGCACCCGCGTCGTCACGAACTTCCGCAACGCCGGTACCGCCGTCACGATCAGCACCAGCACCGCGACCGTCAACAGTCCGGCGATCACCGTGCGCGAGGGCGGGATGGACGCCGCCTGCTCCTTGCCGGTCAGATAGCCGAAGCACAGCAGCAGCGTGATGTGGCAGGTCAGCACGAAGATCTGGGAAACTCCCACACTCGCCACCGCGTGCCCCGGCCGCAGCCCGGCCCGCTGCAGGAAGCGGGTGTTGAGCGCCACACCGCCGATGGCGGCGGGCGCCACGAGCTTGACGAACGACCCCGCCACCTGCGCCGACACCGTCCGCCAGAACGGCACCTTCTCGGGTACGAAGCCGAGCAGGCTCAGCGCCGCCGCGAGATAGCTGGACGCGGAGAAGACGGCCGCAGCCGCCACCCACCCCCAGTGCGCGTCGCCCACCAGATCGGGCAGGTTGACGTGGGCGAACGAGGTGAGCAGGAAGTACGCCGCGAAGACGCCCGCGATGGAGGTGACCAGCGTGCGCGGTTTGATCCGCTCCAGCCGGGCCGGGACTATCGTCGCCTCCGGCCGGATCCGCAGCACCTCCTCGCGGATCTGGGTCAGCAGGTCCTCTTCGCGCGCGTCCTCCAGCGCCTGCTCCAACTGGCGCTTCTGGAGGCTGCGTTCGGCCTTCGCCGCCTTGCGTCCCTCGGGGTCGCTGTCGGCGGGATGCGTCTTGGCCGCCTTGCGCGCCTGCGCCGCGGCCAGCACCGCCTCCCGCTCCCGGTCCGCCCGTTCCTTGGAGAGCCGCCGCAGCGTGGTGCGGGTGCTGCGGTTGAGCGCGATGGGCTGGAGCAGCGGAAGGCTGTCGGCGACCGCGTCCGGCCCGAGGGTCTCCACGGCGGACGACACGGCGCGGTCGGCGCCCACCCGCAGGCCGAACGTCGTCAGCAGCTGGGCGACGTCCATCAGCAGCACCAGGTCGCCCGCCGCGATCTCACCGCCCCGGAGGTCGGTGAGGTAGACCGTCCCCTCCGAGTCGACCAGCAGCGCTTCGCCGGTCAGCCGGCGGTGGGCGATCCGGCGCGACTGGAGCGCCCGTACCTGTTGCCAGGCCGCGCACATCAGCTCGTCGGTGATCTCCGTGTCCGGCAGCGCCTCCAGTGGGCGCCCGCCGGTGTGCTCGTAGACGAGCATCACGGCGTCCGGGCCGAGCTCGGAAGTGGCGATGAGCTTGGGGGCGTTGGCGCCCGCAGCTATCGCCGCGTAGGCGAGCAGCGCCTCCTGCTCGAGCGCCTGCCGCAGCGACTGTGTGCTGCGGCGCTGGGTGATGCCGCGCAGCGCGAGACGGCGCCAGGCGCGGTAGAAGAAGCCGTGAGCCTGCTGTTCCCGGTCGACGATGGTGACGTCCAGCGGGGCGCCGTCCTCCAGCGTGACGAGGTACTGGCGTCCGCGCTCGCTCTCTCCCGAACCGACACCCGGCTCCTCCGTGTGCAGTGCGCTGACCGGCCGGAAACCGACCCGGCGAAGGCCGGCGAGCAGGCCCTGGCCGGTGGGGCGCACGTTGGGCGAACCGACCGCGTACAGCGTTCCGTAGGCGACGGTCCAGCCGATGAGCAGCGTGAGGACGATCGCCAGCGTCGTCATGTAACCGCTGGCCAGGATGGACAGCGCGTCGGTGAGCAGCACCACCCAGAGCAGCACCCGCCAGCGCGGACGCCTGGCCATGCCGACCGCCGTCATATAGGCGATGACCGGGCCGAGGTAGTTGTGCACGGGGTCGGTGAGCCCCCCCGAGGGCGCGTTCTTGGTCAGCGCGTCCTGGATCGGCACCGGTGCCACCTTGGCGACCCACAGCGCCACGGCGAGGGAGACACCGTGCGCCAGCACTGCGGCGAGCACGCCGTCGGCGATGCGCAGTCCGTCGCGTTTGATCAGTCGCTCGATCGCGAAGGCCACCGGGACCAGGAGTACGGCGACGCTGGAGATCACCGCGGTGAAGCTGATCACCAGCGGCGGGGCCTGACCGGCGCCCTTGTCGATGTCCTCCTCCAGCCCCGCGGTGGTGGCGTGGGCGAAGTAGGCGATGCCCAGCACCACGGCCATCCCGAGGATGCCGAGCAGGAAGCGGAGCAGGTCGGGGGGCCGGTGGGCGCGCGCGGCGAGCAGCGGTTCGTCCTTCTCCAGCCGCTCGGAGGTCGACGCGTCGGAGGTCGATCCGGTGCTCCGGGGCGTCGCCGACGGCTTCCGGAGGGAGGTGCGTTCGTGACGGTCGGTGGGCTCCGGGGCCTGCTCCGATGCGGCCGGGCCGTCGGCCTCCGCGCCGTCGGCGGGGGCGTCACCGGGCTTAGCGGGCCCGCTCGTTCCGGACTCCGGAGTGCGCGGCGCCTCTTCGGCACCGGCCCGGGCGGACCTGCGCGGAGCGGCGTCGTCCCGCTGCGGACCCCGCGAATCGCCGGAGCCGCTCTCCCCCGGGGAGAACTCTCCGTCCCGCTGCTCCGACTGGTCTCTGTGGTCCCGTATCACGCGTCACCGCCCGCACGATGGTGGCATGAGCTGACACGGGCGCCGCACATCAGGGTGGCGCTGACGGTTCGACGGTCATCAAGTGCGAGGTTGAAACACCAGGTCAGGGCCGGTTCGGGCGTACCGTGCGCCGAGGTCGGGCAGAGCGGGGGAGCGGCGCGCTGTCGGTGGCGTGCGGCACCATTGCCGACATGCCCGCCCAGCACCGACCCGCCGCCCGACCGGACTCCCCAGCCGCCGACCGCGCGGACGACCCCGTCTGCGACCCGGACGCCATCCCCGACTTCGCCGAGCGTGTGCTCGATGTCGCCGAGCGCATCCCGCCGGGCCGGGTGATGACGTACGGCGACATCGCCGAGTGGCTGGCCGACGGCGGCCCGCGGCAGGTGGGCCGGGTGATGGCGCTCTACGGCGGCGCCGTGCCGTGGTGGCGGGTGATACGCGCGGACGGTGTCCTGCTGCCCGGCTCCGAGCGCCGTGCGCTGGAGCAGTATCGAGCGGAGGGCACCCCGCTGCGCGAGGCGGCGCGCACCACCGCCGGGCAGGCGGTGCCCAGAGTGGACGTGCGCCGCGCACGGTGGGACGGGCACAGCGACTGAGCGCTCCAGCCATCCGGTACGGCTGTTCACATCCACCAGCTTCCGTCATCGCGCCAAGGCTCATTCGATGGGGCGTCCGTACGGGGTACCTCCGGCCCGCCGCGGTTCGGTGAGCGCCTGGCGTACCGTCGGCACCAACCAGAACAGACCCCAGGACCGGCGAGACACGTGAGTTCGTACCCGAAGTCCCCCGCGTACCGATTGGTGCGCACTCCGCCGGTCAAGGTCGGTCTACCTCGTCTGGACGCAACGCAGCGCGCTGTGGTTGACCACACCGGCGGACCTTTGCTGGTGCTCGCCGGTCCGGGCACGGGCAAGACGACGACACTCGTCGAATCGGTCGCGGCGCGCGTGGCGGAGGGGGCCGACCCCTCGCGGATCCTGGTGCTCACCTTCAGCCGCAGGGCCGCGGTGGAGCTCCGCGACCGGATGGCCGCCCGGCTGGAGGGCGGTGCACCGCAGGCGACGACGTTCCACTCGTACTGCTACGCGCTGGTCCGTGCCCATCAGGAGGCCGACCGCTTCGCCGAGCCGCTGCGGCTGCTCTCCGGCCCCGAACAGGACCTCTACATCAGGGAGTTGCTCGCCGGGCAGCAGGAGCTGGCGCGCGGTGGCCGGGTGCGCACCCGCTGGCCGGACGAGTTGCGCGCGTGTCTGACCACCCGCGGCTTCGCCGACGAGGTCCGCGCCGTGCTGGCGCGCAGCCGTGAGCTGGGACTCGGCCCCGAGCAGCTGACGGGGTTCGCCGCCCGGGCCGGTCGTCCCGACTGGTCCGCTGCGGCGTCCTTCCTCGCTGAGTACCTGGACGTGCTCGATCTCCAGGGCGTCGTGGACTACGCCGAGCTGGTGCACCGCGCGGTCCTGCTCGCCGAGCGCCAGGGCCCGCAGGGCGCCGCGGAGACCCTCGCCCGGGCGTACGACGCGATCTACCTGGACGAGTACCAGGACACCGACCCCGCGCAGGTACGGCTGGTGCGCGCCCTGGTGGGTGCGCCGGAGCGCGCCCGTACGGTGGTCGCCCTCGGCGATCCGGACCAGTCGATCTACGCCTTCCGCGGCGCGGACGTGAACGGGATCCTCGACTTCCCCCACACCTTCCGACGCCCGGACGGGTCCCCCGCCCGCGTCGCCGTGCTGCGCACCAGCCGCCGCGCGCCCGCACGGGTGCTCGCCGCCGGCCGGGAGCTGGCCCGGCGCATGCCGCTGCCGCGGCTGCCCGCCGACGCCGTACGGGCGCACCGCTCGCTCACCGCGAGCCGGCCCGGTGGGCGGGTGCAGGTGTACACCTGCCCGACCCAGGGCGCGGAGCGGGACACCGTCGCCGACGTACTGCGCCGGGCGCACCTGGAAGAGGGCGTGCCGTGGTCACAGATGGCAGTGCTGGTGCGCGCCGGCGAGCGGACGATCCCCGGACTGCGGCGGTCGCTGATCTCCGCGGGGGTTCCTCTGGACGTCGCCGGTGACGATCTGCCGCTGCGGCGCGAGCCGGCCGTGGCGCCGCTGCTCACCGCGTTGCGGGCGGTCGCCGAGGCGGCTGCCGCGGACTCCGAGGAGCGTACGGAGGACGGGAGTTCGGGGGAGCCCGGCGACCCGGCGGATTCGGCGGATCCGGGAGCTGCCGGGTACGCGTCGCAGGGATCCGCGGACGTCGGTACGGCGGCGCAGGCTCCCTGCTGGTTGGACACCGAGACCGCGCTCACCCTGCTGGCCTCTCCGCTCGGCGGGATGGACGCCGCCGACCTGCGCCGCCTGGGCCGGGCGCTGCGGGAGGAGGAACGTGCCGCCGGGCACCCCGTGCCCAGGCCCTCGGACGAACTGCTGGCCCGCGCGCTCGCCGAGCCGGAGCGTCTCGTCGCCCAGGAGCGGAGCCATGCGCAGGGCGCCCATCGGCTCGGCCTGCTCCTGCGCAAGGCGCGGGAGTTGCTGGCCGGCGGCGGTACGGCCGAGGCGGCGCTGTGGGAGTTGTGGGACGGCACCGGGTGGCCCCAGCGGCTGGAGCGCACCGCCCGTCGGGGCGGCGCCGCGGGCCGGCACGCGGACCGCGACCTGGACGCGCACTGCACGCTCTTCGAGATCGCCGCCCGCGCCGAGGAGCGCACCGGCGGTCGCGGCGCGCTCAACCTCCTGGAGGAGCTGGACGCCCAGGACATCGCCGCCGACACGCTCGCGGGCCGCGCGGTGCGGCCCGACGCCGTACGGCTGATGACCGCGCACCGCGCCAAGGGGCTGGAGTGGTCGCTGGTGGTGGCGGCAGGTGTACAGGAGGGGCTCTGGCCGGATCTGCGCCGCCGTGGCTCGCTGCTGGAGGCCGACCGGATAGGGCCCACCGGTCTCGCCGAGCCGATGGCGGCCGGTGCGCTGCTGGCCGAGGAGCGTCGCCTGTTCTACGTCGCGGCCACCCGGGCGAAGGAGCGGCTGGTGGTCACCGCGGTGCGCGCGGCTGCCGAGGACGGCGATCAACCCTCTCGGTTTCTCCAGGAGTTGGGGGTCGAGCCGAAGGACAGCACAGTGCGGCCACCGCGTCCGCTGTCGGTCGCGGCGCTGGTCGCGGAGCTGCGGGCCACCACCGTCGACCCCCGGGCGAGCGAGGCGCTGCGCACCGCAGCCGCCGAACGCCTCGCCACCCTCGCCGACCTGAGGGACGACGACGGCAACCCGCTCGTTCCCGTGGCTCATCCGCAGCGCTGGTGGGGGCTGTACGAACCGACGCGCAGCGAGGTCCCGCTGCGCGATCCGCAGCAGCCGGTGGCGCTCTCCGGCAGTGCGCTGGGGCAGTTGGTGGACGCCTGCTCGCTCCAGTGGTTCCTCGGTCGCGAGGTGCGCGCCGAGGAGCCCGCCACCGCGGCACAGGGCTTCGGCAACGTCGTCCACGTACTCGCGGACGAGGTCGCCTCGGGCACCACTCCGGCCGATCTGGACGTGCTGCTCGCCCGGCTCGACTCGGTGTGGGACGCGCTCGCCTTCGACGCGCCGTGGAAATCGCACCAGGAGCGCGACAGCGCCCGCGCCGCTCTGGAGCGCTTTCTGCGCTGGCACGTGCTCGACCGCGGCGGGCGCCGGGCCGTGGCGAGCGAGCGCGAGTTCGACGTGACGCTCGCCGCCGGCGAGGTGCGGGTACGCGTGCGCGGGACAGTGGACCGGATCGAGGAGGACGGCGACGGGCGGGTGTACGTCGTGGACTTCAAGACCGGAGCGGCCAAACCGACCGCGGCCGAAGTAGACCGTCATCCGCAACTGGCGGTCTATCAACGGGCGCTGCAGGAGCTCTCGCCGGAGGCGGAACCCGGCGGTGCCGAGCTGGTGCATCTGCGGCTCGGCGCGCCTAAGCGGGACGGCGGTGACACGCTCCCCGCGGTCCAGCGCCAGGAACCGCTGCCGCAGGCCCGTACGGACGGGGACGGGGAGGCGCGTACGGAGCTGCAGGCGCGTACGGAGCCGGAGCCGGGGAGCCCGGAGGCCCCGGACCCGGCGGGCGGGGCCGGCAGCGGCGAGGGGACGGCCGCCGGGCCGGCTGCTGCCGCAGCCGAGGAGGCGGCCGGGGCGCCGGAGCAGGGTTCGGCCGGGGCGCCGGAGCGGGACGACTGGCTGGGCGGCCTGTTGGCGACCGCCGCCGGCCGTGTACTGGAGGAGCGCTTCACCCCCACACCGGGGCGGCAGTGCGCGAACTGCTCCTTCCGCGCGGCGTGCAGCGCACGGCCGGAGGGCCGCCAGACCGTGGAGTGACACGCCAGACCGCGGAGTGACACGCCCGCCCGTGGAGTGACACGCCCGCCCGCGCCCACCCGCCGTGGCTGCACCGGGCCGGTGCCGACTGCACCGACCCAAGTGCCGCCGCGCCACGGGCTGTTGGACGCGGGTGCTGACCGGCGGCGTTCGCTGTCAGCGCCCTCGGCTACGGTCTCTACTCGTGGCACAGCTCGACCGACCCGACCAGCTCAAGGAGCTGCTCGGTATCCCGTTCACCCCGGAGCAGCTGGCGTGCATCACCGCGCCGCCCGCTCCGCAGGTCATCGTGGCCGGCGCCGGTTCGGGGAAGACCACGGTGATGGCGGCCCGTGTGGTGTGGCTGGTCGGCACCGGGCAGGTCGCGCCGGAGCAGGTGCTGGGGCTGACGTTCACCAACAAGGCCGCCGCGGAGCTGGCCGAGCGCGTACGCAGAGCGCTCACCAGCGCCGGAGTGCTGGGCGAGGCCGCGCTGCCGCCCGGGGCGCCGGTCGGGGGAGCGGGGTTCGGGCCGCAGGAGCCGGTGGGCGAGCCGGCGATCTCCACCTACCACGCGTTCGCGGGGCGGCTGCTGAAGGACCACGGGCTGCGGCTCGGCGTGGAGCCCAGCGCCCGGCTGCTCGCCGATGCGACCAGGTTCCAGCTGGCCGCTGCCGTGCTCCGCTCCGCGCCCGGTCCCTACGAGTCCCTCACCAGATCGCTCGGGACGCTGGTGAGCGAGCTGCTGGCGCTGGACGGCGAGTTGGCCGAGCACCTGGTCGCGCCGGAGCAGCTGCGCGAGCACGACACCGAGCTGCTGGCGCTGCTGGAGAGCGGGGAGGTCAGGCTCACCAACGTCGCGCTGCGCCAGGTGCCGCGCACGGTCCGGGGGCGGTTGGAGCTGCTCGGGCTGGTCGAGGAGTACCGCAGCCGCAAACACCGTCGCGAGCTGCTGGACTTCGGCGACCAGATCGCGGTGGCCGCCCGGCTGGCCCGGGACGTGCCGGAGGTGGGGCGGCTGCTGCGCGAGGAGTACGCCGTCGTCCTGCTCGACGAGTACCAGGACACCTCGGTGGCCCAACGCATCCTGCTCGCCGGGCTGTTCGGCGGCGACGGGCACCCCGTGACGGCGGTCGGCGACCCGTGCCAGGCGATCTACGGATGGCGCGGCGCCTCCGTCGCCAACCTCGACGACTTCCCACTGCACTTCCCGGCACGCGACGGCAGCCCGGCCGACCGCTACTCGCTCAGCGAGAACCGCCGCAGCGGTGGCCTTCTGCTCTCGCTGGCCAACGAGCTCGCCCTGCCGCTGCGCGAGCGCCACCAGGGTGTGCACGCACTGCGCCCGGCGCCCGGCGCGGAGGCCGACGGACGTGCCCGCTGTGCGCTGCTGCCCACCCACGCCGAGGAGTTGGAGTGGCTCGGCGACTCTCTCGCGCACCTGGTGCGCACCGGCACGCCCCCCGGCGAGATCGCGGTGCTGTGCCGGGGCGCCGCCGACTTCGCCGAGATCCAGTCCGTGCTGACGGCCCGCGGCCTGCCGGTCGAGGTCGTCGGCCTCTCCGGTCTGCTGCACCTGCCCGAGGTCGCCGATCTGGTGGCCATGTGCGAGGTCCTCCAGGACCCCACGGCCAACGCCTCGCTCGTACGGCTGCTGGCCGGTCCGCGGTGGCGGATCGGGCCCCGCGATCTGGCGCTGCTCGGCCGCAGGGCCCGGCTGCTGCTGCCACCGCGCGGTGGCCGTGACGAGGACGCCGACCAGCGGCTGGCCGCGGCGGTCGAGGGCACGGATCCGGCCGAGGTGCTCTCCCTGGCGGACGCGCTGGACACCTTCCTCGAGGCAGAGGGGCACGAGGACGAGCTGCCGTTCTCGCGGGCGGCGAGGGTGCGGTTCGCGCGGTTCGCGGCCGAGATCAGGGAGTTGCGCAGGTCGCTCGCCGATCCGCTGATGGACGTGCTGCACCGCGTACTGTCGGCGACCGGTCTGGAGGTCGAACTGGCCGCCTCCCCGCACGCGTTGGCGGCCAGACGCAGGGAGACGCTGGGCCAGTTCCTGGACGTGGCGGCCGGCTTCGCCTCGTTGGAGGGCGAGAGCACCCTGCTGGCGTTCCTGGGTTTCCTGCGGATGGCCGAGCGCTACGACAAGGGCATGGACAGCTCCCTGCCCGGCGGCGAGGAAACCGTCAAGGTCCTGACCGCGCACCGTTCCAAGGGCCTCGAATGGGATGTGGTCGCCGCTCCCGGGCTGGTCAGCGGCCAGTTCCCGAGCAGCAGGGGCCAGACGTCCTGGCTGACCGGCGCCGGCGTACTGCCCCACCCGCTGCGCGGGGACGCCCCGACGCTGCCGGAGCTGGGGGGCTGGACCGCCAAGGACCGCACGCGCTACGACACCGCCCTCACCGATCACCAGGCGACCGAGGAACTGCGCCTGGGCTATGTGACGTTCACCCGGCCGCGCTCGCTGCTGCTGGCGTCCGGCCACTGGTGGGGGCCTTCGCAGAAGAAGCCGCGCGGCCCGTCGGCCTTCCTGGAGGCGGTCCGCGCACATGTGGAGTCGCAGCCCGCGCACGGTGAGGTGGAGGAGTGGGCGCCGCCGCCCGGCGAGGACGAGGAGAACCCGGCCCTCGCCGCGGAGGCGGAGGAGCGGCGCTGGCCCATGCCGCTGGACGCGCAGGCGCTGGCGCGTCGGCGCACCGCGGCAGCAATGGTGCTCGACCGGCTGGAATCCGGTCCCGTACGGCAGCCGGGTGAGACGGACGCGTACGGGCAGGAGCCCGTCGGCACCGGCCGGTTGCCGCACCCGCGCGGGGAGCCGCGCGAGGCGGAGCCGTGCGAGGAGCACCCGCGCGGGAAGGAGTACCGCCGTCGGGAGGCAGAGCCGGGCCGTGCGACCGATGCTGCGGAGGCCGAGGGCCTCACCCCCGAGGAGCGTCGGCTCGCGGCCTCCTGGGATCGCGATCTGACAGCTCTCGCCGGTGAGTTGCGCCGCGCCCGCCGCCGGGTGCACGAGGTGGAGCTGCCGCCCTCACTGACCGCCTCCCAGCTGATGCGGCTGAACGCCGACCCCGAGCGGTTCGCACGCGAGCTGGTGAGGCCGATGCCGCGCCCCCCGCAGCCGGACGCCGCCCGGCGCGGCATCCGGTTCCACGCCTGGATCGAGTCGCGATTCGAGGAGCTGACCCTGCCGATGCTCGGCCCCGAGGAGCTGCCGGGCGCCGGCGATCACGGGTCGGACACCGAGCCCGTGGAGATCGCGGACGAGCGTGAGCTCGCCGCGCTCAAGGAGGCGTTCGGCCGTACTCCGTACGCGGACCGCACCCCCTGGGCGGTCGAGGAGCCCTTCCAGCTGGTGCTCGCCGGGCGGGTGGTGCGCGGCCGTATCGACGCGGTCTACCGGGACGAAGAGGGCTTCGAGATCGTCGACTGGAAGACCGGCCGCCGCCGTGCCGCCGACCCCCTCCAGCTCTCGATCTACCGGCTCGCCTGGGCGGAGCGTCACGGGCTGCCGCTGGATGCCGTGCGCGCGGCGTTCGTCCACGTCAGAAGCGGAGAGGTGGTCCGTCCCGCCGGGCTCCCCGGCAGACAGGAGCTGGAGCGACTGCTGCTGACCGGCAGCGCGCGGGAGCAGCCGGAGGAGCCGCCGGAGGATCCCGGCGCGGTGGCCCCGGTGCCGAGCGGCGACCCGTACGGCAGGACCGGACCCGACCCCGGGGCGGGCGACCGGCGCCCCCCGTCGGCCGGATAGGCTCGAAGGATGAGCGACACCCCGGACAGCGCCGTCCGCGACGCCGTGACGAGCGGGTTTCCCCGTTTCCTCGACGAGCTGCGGGAGTGGCTGCGCATCCCCTCGGTCTCCGCCGATCCGGAGCGCGCGGCCGACGTGGACCGCAGCGCCCGATGGCTGGCCGAGTCGCTGCGCCGCACCGGTTTTCCGACGGTGGAGGTCTGGGAGACCGAGGGGCTTCCCGCGGTCTTCGCGCACTGGCCGGCCGCCGAGGCGGACGCCCCGACCGTGCTCGTCTACGGCCACCACGACGTACAGCCCGCCGAACGCGGCGACGGCTGGCAGTCCGACCCCTTCCAACCGACCGAGCGCGAGGGGCGTCTCTTCGCCAGGGGCGCGGCGGACGACAAAGGCCAGGTCTACTTCCACACCCTCGGCGTCACCGCCCACCTCGCCGCCACCGGCCGCACCGCTCCCGCCGTCGGGCTGAAGCTGCTGATCGAGGGCGAGGAGGAGTCCGGTTCGCCGCACTTCCCCGCCCTCGTCCGTGCGCACGCCGGCCGGCTGGAGTGCGACGCCGCCCTGATCTCCGACACCGGAATGTGGGCGGCCGACACCCCGACCGTGTGCACCGGGATGCGTGGGCTCATCGACTGCCAGATCGATCTGAGCGGCCCGGCCCAGGACATCCACTCCGGTTCCTTCGGCGGCGCGGTGCCCAACCCGGCGGAGGCTGCGGCGACGCTGGCCGCGGCGCTGCACGACGACCGCCGCCGGGTCACTGTCTCCGGCTTCTACGACGGGATCGTCGAACTCACCGAGGAGGAGCGGCGCCTCTTCGCAGAGCTGCCTTTCGACGAGGCGGCGTGGCTGCGCACCGCCCACAGCGGCGCCACACTCGGCGAGGAGGGCTACTCCACGCTGGAGCGGATCTGGGCGCGCCCCACCGCGGAGGTGAACGGCATCGGCGGCGGCTACCAGGGGCCGGGCGGCAAGACGATCGTCCCGGCGACAGCACAGCTCAAGCTCTCCTTCCGCACGGTCGCCGGCCAGGACCAGGAGAAGATCCAGCAGTCGTTGCGCGAATGGGTGGCCGCCACGCTGCCGACCGGTGTCCGGTACGAACTGACCTTCTGGGGCGCTACCCGCCCCTGTCTGACGCCGCTGGACCACCCCGCGCTGCGTTCTCTGGTGAGGGCCATGGGCCGGGCGTTCGAGCAGCCGATCCGCTTCACCAGGGAGGGCGGTTCGGGACCCGCGGCTGATCTCCAGGACATTCTGGGCGTACCGGTGCTGTTCCTGGGTATCTCCATCCCCTCCGACGGCTGGCATGCACCCGACGAGAAGGTGGAGATCGACCTTCTGCGCAAGGGGGCCGAGGCCGCGGCGTACCTCTGGGAGGAGCTGGGCGCCCACCCGCGTCCCGCAACCGCGCGGCGGCCCACCACGCCCGGACCGTGAACCCGGTGTCCGCCCGAGCACGAGCAGCAGTCAGACCGCCCGCGAGTTCCACAGGGAGCAGAGACCGCAGTGACCTCCAGGACCGCCCGTACCATCGCCCACCAGGTGCCGCTGACCGTGAACGGCGGCATCGACCGGGGTGCGAACCACCGGCTCGACGAGGCGTGGCTCGGCGCCGCCTGGAGTCACCCGAGCACCCGCTGCTTCGTGGTCTCCGACGGCCGCGCGCTGGTCGTGGACACCGACGACGGGCGCACCGAGCTGGTGACCACACCCTCGTTCGAGGCTCCCTTCACCGAGGCCCACCGGTACTTCCTGGGGACCGGGACCGACGGCGTCCGCTACTTCGCGCTCCAGAAGGACACCCTTCCGGGGCGCATGGACGACGACGCCAGACCGGCCGGTCTGCGGGAGGCGGGCGCCCTTCTCGGGCCGCGTGACAGTGAACTCCTGGTGCACGCGGTCGCGTTGGAGAACTGGCAGCGGATGCACCGCTTCTGCTCCCGCTGCGGCGAACGCACGACGATCGCGGCGGCCGGTCACGTTCGCCGGTGCCTGGCGTGCGGAGCGGAGCACTACCCGCGCACCGACCCCTCCGTCATCATGCTCGTCACCGACGACCGGGACCGTGCGCTCCTGGGCCGGCAGGTGCACTGGCCGGAGGGCCGTTTCTCCACACTGGCCGGCTTCGTCGAGCCGGGTGAGTCCATCGAACGAGCCGTGATCCGAGAGGTGTTCGAGGAGGCGGGGGTCGTCGTCGACGAGGTGGAGTACGTCGCCAGCCAGCCCTGGCCGTTCCCCAGCAGCCTGATGCTGGGCTTCATGGCGCGGGCGGGCTCCTCGGAGATTCGAGTGGACGGCGAGGAGATCGAGGAGGCGCGCTGGTTCTCCCGGGACGATCTGCGCGCTGCCATCGAGAGCGGCGTGGTCCATCCGCCCGCCGGAATCTCGATCGCGGCCCGGCTGGTCGAGCTCTGGTACGGCAAGCCGCTTCCGGTCCCGCTGCCGTAGCGCGGTGCGCACGCCGCCGGGGCCGACCACCGGATGCGGAACGGTGGTCGGGCGCGCCGACGGCAGGACGCCGCCCGGCCCCCGGACCGCCCGCCGCGGGCAGCCGCGGGCCGGGCCGCGAGCCCGGCCGAGACCGCGCGCCGGAGCGGCTTGCTCGGACGGGCTCGCTCGGACCGGCTGCCGTCACCGGAACCGCTCGGACCGCGGACCGTACGGCTCGTCCGGACCCACCCCGGGCTGTCCGGGGAGGCCCGGTGCGGGTCAGGCTGCCAGCGCCTGCTTGACCTGGGCCAGCGAGGGGTTGGTCATGACGGTCTCGGTGCCCGAGGGGGAGACGACCAGCAGAGTGGGGACCGTCTGGTTCCCGCCGTTGGCCTTCTCGACGAAGTCCGCCGAGGCCGGGTCGTGCTCGATGTTGACCTCCGAGTAGGCGATGCCCTCGCGGTCCATCTGACCCTTCAGCCGGCGGCAGTAGCCGCACCAGGTGGTGCTGTACATCGTCACGCTTGCGGACATGGGTGGTGTGCTCCCTCGGGTGTGGCGGCGTGCCTGGGCAGGCCGGTGGGCAGTGCGGTCACGGGGCCGCGGGCCGACTGGCGGCGCGGGCTCCGAAAGACGCAACGAGCGGGCGGCGCCCAGCATTCCCGGCTGGCGCACCGCCCGACGGGCTGCGGCAGTATGACAAACCCTTCACGGCTGTGGACAATCGTCACGGTCGCGAGGCGGTACTGGCAGCATGTGCGTGTGACTGCCGCCCCACAACCGACTCCTCCCACCCCCTCCACCACCGCGTCCGTGTCGACTGCCGCCCCGGGCCCGGCCGCGCACACCGCCCCGAGCTCCTACGGGCTCCTCCCCGCCCCGCCCGAATCCGCCGACGGCGTCCTGGAAGGCCTCGACCCGGAGCAGCGGGAGGTGGCGACCACTCTGAGCGGCCCCGTCTGTGTGCTCGCCGGCGCCGGTACCGGCAAGACCCGCGCGGTCACCCACCGCATCGCCTACGGGGTCCGGGCGGGCATCCTGCCGGCGGCCGGCGTCCTCGCGGTGACCTTCACCAACCGCGCCGCGGGGGAGCTCCGGGGCAGGCTGCGGGAGCTCGGTGCGAGCAGCGTCCAGGCGCGCACCTTCCACTCCGCGGCGCTGCGGCAGCTGCGGTACTTCTGGCCGAGGGCGATCGGGGGCGAGCTGCCCCGTCTGCTGGAGCGCAAGGCCGGGCTGGTGCACGAGGCGGCCAAGCGCTCGCGGCTGCGGCTGGAGCGCTCGGACCTGAGGGACGTCACCTCCGAGATCGAGTGGGCCAAGGTCACCAGGACGGTCCCGGAGGACTATGCCGCCGCCCTTGCCAAGACCGGTCGCACGCCCCCGCGCGATCCGGCCGAGGTGGCGCAGGTCTTCACGGCGTACGAGCAGCTCAAGCGGGAGCGCGGCACCATCGACTTCGAGGATGTGCTGCTGCTGACCGTCGGCATCCTGCAGGACCGCCAGGACATCGCCGCCCAGGTGCGCGGCCAGTACCAGCACTTCGTGGTCGACGAGTACCAGGACGTCAGCCCCCTCCAGCAGCGGCTGCTGGAGCTGTGGGTGGGCGACCGGGAGAGTCTGTGCGTGGTGGGCGACGCCAGCCAGACGATCTACTCCTTCACCGGCGCCACCGCGGACTACCTCCTCGACTTCCGCGTCAGATATCCGCAGTCGACCGTCGTCAAGCTGGTGCGCGACTACCGCTCCACGCCCCAGGTCGTCCGCCTGGCGAACGGCCTGCTCGCGCACGCCTCCGGGCGGGCGTCGCGGCACCGGCTGGAGCTGATCTCCCAGCGGGAGCGCGGCCCCGAGCCCGTCTTCACCGAGTACCCGGACGAGCCCTCGGAGGCCGACGCCACCGCCAAGCGGGTGCGTGAGCTGATGAATTCGGGAGTGCGGGCCGCGGAGATCGCCGTGCTCTACCGGACCAATGGCCAGTCCGAGCTGTACGAGCAGGCGATGGCCGATGCGCGGGTGCCGTACCAGCTGCGCGGCGCCGAGAGATTCTTCGAGCGTCCCGAGGTGCGCGAGGCGGAGACCAAGCTGCGCGGCGCCGCCAAGGCCGGCGGGAACGACTCCCTGCTCGACGGCGCGGAGGACCTCGTCTCCCAGGTCCGTGCGGTGCTCGGTCCGGTGGGATGGGCTCCGCGCGCCCCGGCCTCCTCGGGTGCGGCCAGGGACCGGTGGGAGTCGCTGGCGGCGCTCGTGCGGCTGGCGGAGGAGCTGGCCCAGGGACAACCGCGGGCAGCGCTGGGGGATTTCGTCGCCGAGCTCCAGGCGCGCGCGGCGATGCAGCACGCGCCGAGGGTGGAGGGCGTGACCTTGGCGTCACTGCACTCGGCCAAGGGCCTGGAGTGGGACGCCGTCTTCCTGGTGGGCCTGACCGACGGGATGCTCCCGATCACCTACGCCAAAACGCCCGAGCAGTTGGAGGAGGAGCGCCGGCTGCTGTACGTCGGAGTCACCAGAGCCCGGCGTCATCTCGCACTGTCCTGGGCGCTCGCGCGTTCGCCGGGAGGCAGAGCGGGTCGCAGCCCGAGCCGCTTCCTCGATGGCCTGCGTTCGGGCGGCAGCTCGGTCGGTGCTTCCTCTGCGGCCGGGGGGCGCCCTTCCGCGGGCGGGGTCGAGCGAGCCGAGAGACCCAGGGCGAGAGCGGGCCGTACGACCGCGCGGTGCCGTGTCTGCGGCCGGACGCTCACGGACGCCGGGGAGATCAAGCTGCTGCGCTGCGAGGACTGTCCCTCCGACCTGGACGAGCAGCTGTACGACCGCCTCTGGGTGTGGCGTTCTCGGCAGGCCACGCTGCTGCGTCAGCCGCCGTACTGCGTCTTCACCGACAAGACCCTGATGGCCATCGCCGAGGCGACCCCGGACACCGCCGCCGAGCTCAGCCGGATCCCCGGAGTGCGGGCGCGCAAACTCCAGCAGTACGGCGCGGACGTCCTGGCACTGTGCGCGGGGGAGGAGCCGCAGGAGGACCCGGCCGGGCCCGGCGACGAGCCCGCGCCGGAGTGAGAAGGGACTCGTGGACCGGAGTGAGAACGGGCTCGCCGACCAAACGGAGAGCGTCACTCCGGGCCCTGTCACAAGAACTGTGACGAACGAGAGTGAAAAATAGTTTGCGCCCGCCGCTACAAGCCTCATAGCCTCTGTGACGTGGAGAGAGCGGGTTTTTCCCGCTCCGACTCTGCCCTGCTGTACATCCCGAAAACGTCGGGCCCGACTTCGGTCCGGCCCCTGAAGCGCCGAGAGGAGGCGATCGACATGGAGATCAAGACCACAACCCTGGCAGCCCGTTCGGTCGTCTCCGCATGCCCGAGCGTCGCCGGCCTCCGAGGCACCGGTGTGTCCGTCGCCCCGCAGGCCAAGCTGCGCTTCCGCGGCGAGCGTCGCGCCGCCGAGTTCCTCGGTGGAGTGGCCTTCGGCGGATTCGGTGGAGAGGTCTTCGGCTATGAGGGCCTCGCCGTCGAGCGACCGACCAAGGCATCCGCAGCAGTAGCGGCAGGGGATTCCTCTGTCCGCGTCGCAGCGATGGCAGCAGCGGGTGCCGGCCAGCAGCAGAAGTCCCAGAAGCAGAACTCCCAGCAGCAGAGCATTCAGCACCACACGATGTGGGCCTTCCGTGGGCCTGAACCCTGGAGATCACCCACCTGATCGGCGAGATCAGGTCGGCACCTCTCCAGGGCCGCGGAACCCACACCGGGATCCGCGGCCCTTCTGTTTGCCCCGACACCATTCGGGGCGCACAAGTCGCCCGGCACACCTGGACGACAGCAGACGAACAACGACGAGGAAGCCAACAGTGCACACGCCGACGCACGTGCCGTCATCTCGTACCGACCTGAACTCGCCTGATCCCACGGAGGACCACTTGACCGCCCTCACCACCCTCAACGAGCTCGACGAGGCCATCGACGACCTCGGCACCGCCGTACCCTGTCGCGGCTATGACCCCGAGGTCTTCTTCGCCGAAGCGCCGGCAGACGTCGAGTACGCGAAGTCGCTCTGCCGGACCTGTCCGCTGCGAGCGGCCTGCCTGGCCGGCGCGAAGGACCGTCGTGAGCCCTGGGGTGTCTGGGGCGGCGAACTCTTCATCCAGGGCGTCGTCGTGGCCCGCAAGCGGCCCCGCGGTCGTCCGCGCAAGAACCCGGTCTCGGCATGAACGCCCCGGGCTCCCTCGATCGTCCGTCCCCGTACGGAACAGCCGAGCAGCACGCCCTGATCGCGCAGCTGCTCCCCAGATCCTTTGAACACCGGTCGCCCTCGACCGGACTGAGCACGAACAGGAACCGTCAGATGCAACTCATGCCAGAAAGTCTGAGCAGAACCCGAATGCAGGACTCACTGCGTCAGGCCGAGTCCGAACGGACCGGTCACCGCCTGCTCACCGCCCAGCGGATGCAGCGCAAGGCGGAACGCGCCTCGCTCCGCGCACTCCGTGCGCTCGCGATGGCGGTGATGCAGTGACCGCGACGGGGCGGGGGCTCCGGCCCTCAACCCGCGGTCGCCGATGAGCCGTTCGCCGGATCGCGCGGCCGGGCGGGCAGCGTTGTGAGCGCCCCGGGAGGCTGCTCGCAGCTCTGCCCGACGGACAGCGCTGAGGGGTGGTGGACCGAACGTGATCGTTCGGTCCACCACCCCTCAGCAGGTTCAACAGCCGTCCGGCGTACGGATATCGGCGCGCGCCCGTCGACCGGTGCCGTCCACGCAAAGGGGGCGCTCGACCGGGAGGTCCCGGCCGCGCGCCCCTTCGGTGAGCGGTTGTGATCACGATCGGTGCCGGGCGTGAGGCGTCACCCCGGCATCTCTGCAGCTGCCGCCGCGGTACACCGCCCCGTGTTGGGGGCGGACCCTAGACGGAGCGGAACGCCAGTACGACGTTGTGCCCGCCGAACCCGAACGAGTTGTTGATCGCGGCGATCGAACCCGAGGGCAGGGCGCGTGCCTCACCGCGCACGATGTCGGCGTCGACCTCCGGGTCCACCTGGTCGAGGTTCAGCGTCGGCGGTGCGAGGCGGTGGTGGAGCGCCAGCACCGTCGCCACCGTCTCGATACCTCCGGCCCCGCCGAGCAGATGGCCCGTCATGGACTTGGTGGCCGAGATCGCGACTCCGTCGAGGTCCTCGCCGAGCACCTTGCGCAGCGCCTTGATCTCGGCGAGGTCGCCCTGCGGGGTCGAGGTCGCGTGCGCGTTGAGGTGAGCCAGCTCGGACGGCTTCAGAGTGCTGTTCTCCAGCAGGTTCTGTACGGCTGCGGCGACGCCGCGACCGCTCGGCTCCGGCTGGGCGATGTGGTGGCTGTCGGCAGACAGCCCCTGGCCGAGCGCCTCGCAGTACACCCGGGCTCCGCGCCGCTCGGCGTGCTCGGCCGATTCCAGCACGACCACGCCTGCGCCCTCACCGAGCACGAACCCGTCGCGCCCGACGTCGTAGGGCCGGGAGGCCTTCTGCGGTTCGTCGTTGTTCTTGGACATCGCCATCATGTTGGAGAAGGCGGCGATGGGCAGCGCGTGGATCGCCGCCTCCGTACCACCGGCGACCACCACGTCGGCGCGCCCGCTGCGGACCATCTCGATCGCGTAGCCGACGGCTTCGGCGCCGGAGGCGCAGGCACTGACCGGACTGTGCACGCCGGCCTGGGCGTTGATCTCCAGGCCCACGTTCGCCGACGGACCGTTGGGCATCATCATCGGCACGGTGTGCGGGGAGACGCGTCGTGCGCCCTTGTCCCTGAGCGTGTCGTACTGCGCGAGAAGGGTGGTGACTCCGCCGATGCCGGAAGCGACGACGGCGCCGGTCCGCGCGGGGTCGACCGGTGCTCCGGCCTCACCCGCTCTGCCCTCCAGACCTGCGTCGGCCCAGGCCTCCCTGGTGGCCAGGACGGCGAACTGGGTTGACCGGTCGAGCTTGCGGGTGACCGGGCGGGGGAGTAGTTCGGAAGGGTCCTGAGCGGCGGGCGCGGCAATGCGGACGCTGAGCCCGGCGGCCCAGTCCTCACTGAGCGCGCGCACGCCGGAGCGTCCTGCGGCGAGGCCGTCCCAGGTCGAAGCGCTGTCGCCACCCAGCGGTGTGGTTGCGCCGATACCGGTGACGACCACGGTGCGATTGGTCGTGTTCACGGGATTCTTGTCTCCACTGTTAGGGGGTGTGCGGTGTGGCCCGCCCCCCGGCGTCCGCCGGGCGACGACAGGCGCTCGAGTGCGCTCAGCTCTGGTGCTTGAGGATGTAGTCGACGGCGTCGCCGACGGTCTTCAGGCCCTTGACGTCGTCGTCCGGGATCTTGACGTCGAAGCGCTCTTCGGCGGCGACGACGACCTCGACCATGGACAGCGAGTCGACGTCCAGGTCGTCCGTGAAGGACTTGTCCAGCTGGACGTCCTCGGTCGGGATTCCGGCGATCTCGTTGACGATGTCGGCGAGACCTTCGAGGACGTTCTCGGCGGTGGCCATAACTGGCTCTCCTTTTGGGTGTGTTCGGTGAGAAATGAGGACTAAGGCAGGGTAACGACCGTCGCCGCGTAGACGAGGCCCGCCCCGAAGCCGATGACGAGCGCCGTATCGCCGCTCTTGGCCTGCCCGGTCGCCAGCATCCGTTCCATGGCGAGGGGGATGGAGGCGGCCGAGGTGTTGCCGGTGCTCTCCACATCGCGTGCCACCGCGACGTGATCCGGCAGTTTGAGGGTCTTCACCATCGAGTCGATGATCCGCATGTTCGCCTGGTGCGGGATGAAGACGTCCAGGTCCTCGGGGGTCAGCCCGGAGGCGGTCAGCGCCTGTCGCGCGACCTTCGCCATCTCGAACACGGCCCAGCGGAAGACCGCCTGGCCTTCCTGCCGCAGGGCCGGGAAACGCTCCAGATGCTCGTCGCGGTACCGGTCCCAGGGCTCGGTCTGGGTGATGACGTCGGACTTGTCGCCCTCCGACCCCCAGACGGTGGGGCCGATACCCGGCTCGTCCGTGGGGCCGACGACAACCGCGCCCGCGCCGTCGGCGAAGAGGAACGCGGTTGAGCGGTCGGTGAGGTCGGTGAGGTCGGAGAGGCGCTCCACGCCGACCACCAGGGCGCGGGTGGCGCTGCCCTCGACGATCAGGCTCTTGGCGATCGCCAGGCCGTAGCCGAACCCCGCACAAGCGGCGGAGATGTCGAAGGCGGCGGCCTTGCCGGTGCCGAGGCGGTACGCGATCTCGGTGGCGACCGCGGGTGTCTGCTTGAAGTGGGAGACGGTCGCGATGATCACCGCGTCGATCTCCTCGGCGGTGGTGCCCGAGTCGGCAAGGGCCTTGCCCGCGGCGGCCAGTGTCATCTCGACCACTGTCTCGTCCGGCCCCGCCCAGTGACGGGTGGCGATGCCCGAGCGGGAGCGGATCCACTCGTCCGAGGACTCGATGTGCTTGAGGATCTCCTCGTTCGGCACGACGCGGTGCGGGCGGTACCCGCCGACACCGATGATCCGTGCTGCCGGAGCTCCCTGAGTCGGCTTGATCTTGGCGGTCATGCGGTGGTGCCCTCCTGACCGACGGTGCCGTCCTGGCCGGCCGTGCCGTCCTCGATGCCGTGCTCGACGGCCAGGGCGTGCGCCGCGGCCAGATCGGCGGGCGTTTTCAGGGCCCCGCGTGCCATCTCCGGCAGCGCCCGCCTGGCGATACCGGCCAGGGTTCCCGCGGGGCAGAGCTCGATCAGCGCCGTCGCTCCCTGCGCGGCGAAGGTCTCCATGCACAGGTCCCAGCGGACCGGGTTGGCCACCTGGCCGACCAGCCGTTCGACGAACTCCGCGCCGTCGGTGAGTAGTCGGCCGTCCCGGTTGGACACGAGCGGGATGCGTGCGGGGCGGGGCGAGAGCTCCTCGACCGTCTGCCGCAGCGACTCCACCGCCGGTGCCATGTGCTCGGTGTGGAAGGCGCCGGCGACCTTCACCGGAAGAACCCGGGCGCCGGGCGGCTTGTCGGCGGTCAGCGCCTCCAACTGCTCGACGGTACCGGCGGCCACGATCTGGCCCGCGCCGTTGACGTTGGCCGGGGCCAGCCCCAGCTTCTCCAGGTGGGCGACCACCTCGTCCCGGTCCCCGCCCAGCACGGCGGCCATTCCGGTGCGCACCTTCGCCGCGGCCTCGGCCATCGCCAGGCCACGGCGGCGTACGACGCGCAGCGCCTCCTCCTCGGTGAGGACACCGGCGACCGCCGCGGCCGTCAACTCGCCCACGCTGTGGCCGGCGACCGCGCCGATCCGCACCGGGCCCGAAGACTCGTCCGACTCACGCAGCGCCCGGGCGGAGATCAGCCCCGCGGCGACCAGCAGCGGCTGCGCCACCGCAGTGTCCAGGATCTCCTCGGCGGTTCCCTTGGTGCCGAAATGGACGAGGTCCAGCCCGACGGCGTCCGACCACGCGCCGAGGCGGTCGGCGACACCGGGCAGTTCGAGCCAGGGACTGAGGAAGCCGGGCGTCTGGGCGCCTTGGCCGGGAGCGACGAGTACGAGCACCCTCTTACTCTCTCCCGCGGAGTGTGGTGGCTGCCGGTGAGGACCGGAACGAAGAACGGTCAGGGGAATTGTGCAGCCTCCACAAAGGGCGTATTCACGCCGACGATTGATTCTCACCGTCGACAAGACGCCCCAAGATCAAGGCAATACGGAGAGTGAACGCGGAGCGGACGTCCGAAGGTGACCAGCCGGTGACGTCGGTCACGCGTCGCAGCCGGTAGCGCACGGTGTTGGGGTGGACGAAGAGCATCCGGGCGGCACCTTCCAAACTGCTGGCCTGCTCCAGGTAGACACTCAACGTCTCCAACAGGGCCGAGCCGGCTTCCTCCAGCGGTCTGTAGATCTCCTCCACCAAAAGGGCCCTGGCCGTGGGATCACCCGCCATGGCGCGCTCTGGCAGAAGATCGTCCGCGAGCACGGGGCGAGGGGCGTCCGGCCACGCGGCGCTCGCCCGCAGACCGGCTGCCGCGGACTGCGCGGAACGCGTCGCGGACAGCAGGTCGCCGACCACCGGGCCGGCCACCACGGGCCCGACTGCGAACGGGCCGATGAGGGACTTCGCAGTGCGCAACGGCTCGTCCGAACCACCCGCGATCACGACCAGCCGGTCGCCGAGCACCCCGGTGAGCACATGGAGCTTCGCCTGCCGGGCGGCCCGGCGGATGGCCTCGACGGTCAACTCGTTGTCACCGTCGGGTGCGTTGCCCAGCACCACCGCCACATGCTCGGGGGAGTCCCAGCCCAGGGCAGCCGCCCGCGAGACCGTTCCCTCGTCGGCTTCGCCCGAGAGCACCGCATTGACCACCAGTGACTCCAGCCTGGCGTCCCACGCGCCGCGAGCCTCGGCCGCCTGCGCGTACACCTGGGCGGTGGCGAAGGCGATCTCGCGCGAGTAGACGAGCAGGGCCTCCTTGAGAACGGCCTCGTCACCCGGTGCCGCGACCTCGTGGATCGCGGACTCCATGACCTCGATCGTCGTCCGCACCATCTCCACCGTCTGACGCAGAGTGATCGCCCTGGTCAGCTCGCGCGGAGCGGTGCCGAACACATCGGTGCTGATCGCCTGCGGCGTCTCGGGGCGGCGGAACCACTCGGTGAACGCGGCGATGCCCGCCTGTGCGACCAGGCCGATCCAGGACCGGTGTTCGGGCGGCATCGCGCGGTACCAGGAGAGCTGGTCGTCCATCTGTGCGATCGCGGCGGCGGCGAGCTTCCCCGAGGAGTGCTCCAACCGCCGCAGCGTGGCGGCGTATGGATGCTCCGAGGAGGGCGGGGGCGTGGACTCAGCTGAATCGGACACGGGACAAGCCTGCCTCATCGCGGCGCGAAGAAGCGCCCGGGGGCTGCGGAGGCAGCAGTACGGTTGGTCACATGCTGAGGGTCCACAGAGCTGGCGAAAGGTACGCGGGAGGCGACGGCGACGCCGGCATCCACACCCGGCACGCCTTCTCCTTCTCCGGACACTACGACCCGGCGAACACCGGTTTCGGCCTCCTGGTGGCGTGCAACGAAGAGCTGTTGGCGCCCGGAGCCGGCTTCGCCGAGCACCCACACCGCGATCTGGACATCGTGACCTGGGTGGTGGAGGGCGAGCTCACCCACCGCGACTCCACCGGCCGCACCAGCACGGTGCTCCCCGGCGACGTACAGCGGCTCAGCGCCGGCTCGGGCGTACGCCATGTCGAGCGCAACGACGCCGATGCGCCACTGCGCTTTCTGCAGATGTGGCTGGTCCCGGGCGTCTTCGGGGTGCCGCCGGAGTACGAGATCGTGCGCGGCATCTCCGACGGCACGCCGTACGCTCTGCCGCGCTCCGAATCGGTGCTGCACACCCGCCGCCTGGTCGACGGCGAGCGCAGCGCGCTGCCCGCGGCGCCCTGGTTGTACCTCCACGTGGTCCGCGGCCAACTCGACGTGCTGCCGGCCGAAGTGGCCCTTGCCGGGGCCGCCGGCGCCGAACCGGTGCGCCTCGCCGACGGCGACGCCGCCCGGGTCACGGGCGGCGAGGAGTTGTTCGCGGTGGCCAGGGGCGGCGCGGAGTGCCTGATCTGGGAGATGCACACCGAACCGACGTACGGTTGACCCCGGCGCGCCGTGGCACTCCGCGGACCGCGGGCTACGGCACACACGGGCGTACCCGTCGGGAGCGTGCAGCACGCCGGGCACGGCCCGCAGGGGAGGTCCCGAGGGAGGTCAGCCCGCCCGCAGCTCCGCCAGTACCGCGTCGGTGAACGGCGGCCACGCCTCGACGGCCCACTGCCCGAAGGGCCGGTCCGCCAGCGCCACACAGGCTGCGCCCGCCTCCGGATCGACCCAGAGGAACGTGCCGTCCTGGCCGAAGTGGCCGAAGGTGCGAGGTGAGGACGAACCGCCCGTCCAGTGCGGCGACTTGTGGTCGCGAATCTCGAAACCCAGGCCCCAGTCGTTGGGGGTCTGCGGGCCGTAGCCGGGCAGCACGCCGCGCAGCGAGGGGAAGGCGACCTCGGTGGCCTCCGCGAGCGTCTGCGGCGCGAGCAACCGCGGCGCCTGCAGCTCGGCGGCAAAAAGGGCCATATCGGCGACGGTGGAGACACCCGCACGCGCCGGGGAACCTCGCAGCTCCGTCGAGCGCATGCCCAACGGCTCGAGCACCCCCTGGCGCAGATACTCGGCGAACGGGATGCCGGTGGCGCGGGCCAGGTGGTCGCCCAGCGCCTCGAAACCGGCGTTGGTGTAGATCCGCCGGGCGCCGGGGGCAGCCTTGACCGCGGGCTCGTCGACAGCGAGCCCGGAGGCGTGCGCCAGCAGATGCCGCACCGTCGAACCCTCGGGCCCGGCCGGCTCGTCCAGCTCCACCGCACCCTCCTCGACGCCGACCAGCACGGCGTACGCCGCCAGCGGCTTGGTCACCGAGGCGAGTGTGAAGCGGTGGTCGGTGGGACCGTGCGTGCCGACGACCTCGCCGCTGCTCCGCACCACGGCGGCAGCGGCGGTGGTGACCGGCCAGCTGTCGATTCTGAGCAGGCTGTCCATGGCGTCGAGCCTAACGCGCACCTCCGACAGGCCGACGCGCACTCCGCCCCGCCGTCGTCCGTCCAACTCCCCGGCGGCGGCGCCGTCTCGACGCCTCCCCGGTGCATCCCGCGCGCTCTCCCCGGCCTCGGCCCGCTCGGTTCCGCCGCGTGCTCCGGCGGCCGTGAGGTCCGAGCAGTGCGTGCGATCACCTGCTTGCCTGGAGTGCACTCGAAGGCTCTAGCGTCGTAGCCATGACGATGACGCAGCCGGGCCCGACCCGGCAGGTCGATCACCAGACTTCGGACGGCCCCGAGGAGCGTCCCCGCCACACCATCAGCGAGGTCGCCGAGCGAACCGGTCTGAGCGCGCACACCCTGCGCTGGTACGAACGCATCGGGCTGATGCCGCACATCGATCGCACCCACACCGGCCAACGCCGTTTCTCCGACCGGGACATGGAGTGGCTGGACCTGGTCGGAAAGCTGCGGCTCACGGGTATGGCGGTCGCCGACATGGTGCGCTACGCCGAGCTGATCAGGGCCGGCGAGGAGACCCTGCGAGAGCGGTTGCTGCTGCTCAGCCGCACACGCGAGGAAGCACGGCGGAAGATTGCCGGGCTCAGGGAGACCATGGCCGTCCTCGACTACAAGATCGACCACTACGAGTCCAAGATCGACCGCCGCGAGTCCGGGGTCGACTGTCACGACTCCGAGATCGACTGTCACGAGTCCGAGATCGACCGCCATGAGGAGTCCCGCGCGGCGTCGAATCGGGGCCGGAGCACGTGAACGCGACCACGCTGCCCACCACCCGTCTCGGCCGGGGCGGACCCGATGTCGGTGTCAAGGCCCTGGTGCACGACCTGTCGGTGCTGCCGATCCCGGGCACGCGCCGCAGGGAGTGGGGCGCCGAGAACCTCGGGGCGGTGACGCTGGGCCCTGGTGGCTTCGTTCACTTCAACGGCGAGCCGGGGGTGCTGGATTTGATCGCCGCGCGGCCGGCATGCGGACATGGCGCCCACCCAGCGCGGGGCGGGAGTGAGCGCGACTCCGCACGCCTGTGAGAACAGGTCTGCGCGAGGAGCGCCCCGTACACGATGTGTTGAATCCCGGGCCTCCGAGACTCGGCGGTGACCCGGCCGACTCCGGCCGGGCGTCCGTCGCGGCACATCGGTGGTCGCGGCACGTCGGCGGCTGCGGAAACGCGGCCGACCGTCCCGCGCGACAAGGGGCTCCCGAAGGCGGCCCCGGAGGGGCGCCCGCGTTCACCGGTTGAACAGGCGCTGTCGACCCGACGACCCGCGCCGCCCCCGTGGAGGGCCGGCTTCACCTGCTGCTCACAGCTCGGCGAGCAGCTCCGCCTTCTTGCCCGCAAACTCCTTGTCGGTCAGCAGCCCCGCCGCGTGCAGTTCTCCCAAGTGCCGTATGCGCTCGGCGATATCGGCGGGGTCAGAACGCACGGGATCGTCCGCACCACCGATCGAACATCGCGCCTTGTCGAGGCTGCGCACCGACGCCGGCTCCGCGGCCCGGACCGCCGCCAGCACCGCCGCCGCCAGCGGCAGCGACTCGTGCACCAGCCCGTAACCGAGCCCGAAGACGATCGCGAACGGGTCGTGCTCCGGCTCCGGCTGCTCCTGCTCGTCCTTCGAGCCGTGCGGGAGCAGCCGGAGGTAGCCGTTGAAGACCTCGGGCGACCGCCACTCGACGTCGCTCAGCTCGCCCACCTGGAACCGCTGGTCACCGGCCTTCCACTTAGCGGAGGAGGCGCCGGTCCAGAACCAGCGGAAGGTCACCGACCGGCCGTCGAACGCGGCTTTTCCGTCGTACCCCTTGAAGCTCAGCGGAGCTCGCGGGGCATCGACGAGATAGCGCTCCGCGGCCGCACCGCAGTCCGACGGCAGCATGCTCCGCAGCTCGCCCAGGTAGTACTCGGCCAGCACCTCCCGGTCCGCCGGCAGAACCAGCCGATACGGGTCGCACCGCTCCTTGAGCTGAGTTCCGGCCGCGTCCACCAGTGGGTCGGCGCCGGCGCGAGGGGTCAGACGAAGCACCACCGTCCCGCGTCTGGTCCCGGGCAGCAGCTCTGCACCGCTCAACGCCTCGTAGGGGATGCGGCGTTCACCCAGCACGTGGAACAGCTTGGGCGTGCGGATTCCCCGTTCGAAGCGGATGAGCACGGAGTCTGTGTCGAACTCCCAGGAGGAGTGAATTCCAGCCAGTACGTCACCCATGCGGCCCATCGTATGCGGCGGCTGCCCGCGAGTCCCGCCTCCGGGACCATCCTCGTTTACCGGGAGGTAGTGGAGTCGTAGCTACCGGTTCCGACGGCCGCAAGGTTGGCCAGAGCACCGGTCCCCGGCTCGAAGTACGCGGTGTGACCGGAAGAGTTCGCGGTGGCCAGCCGGTGCGCCCCGAACCCCGGTTCGGCGGGGTCCGCGCCGTGGCCGATACCGCCGAAGTTCAGATGGGGGACATCGGCGATCCAGTCCCCCTGCGCGCGCATCGCCCACAGCCTGCGGCTGCCGCCCAGCTCGGACGCGCTGTCCAGACGCATGCCCGGACTGCCCGCGACGACCACGTCCGTCACCCTGGCCGGGCTTCTCGGGCCGGCTATACCGCAGACCACGGAGCCGTAGCTGTGGCACATCAGCGCCACCGTCGAATCGCCGGGCAGCGCCCGCAGCAACTCGTTGAGCCGGGTCGCACCGTCATCGGCGAGGTCGCCGGTGGCAGCGCTCATCCCCACACCGCGCGGAGCGGTGTAGTCGGCCCAGGCGATCG
The DNA here is from genome assembly GCF_018101125.2 of Streptomyces tardus. Taxonomy (GTDB): domain Bacteria; phylum Actinomycetota; class Actinomycetes; order Streptomycetales; family Streptomycetaceae; genus Streptomyces; species Streptomyces tardus. The sequence goes on from NZ_JAELVF020000001.1 coordinate 3,989,718, forward strand.
TGGCCGAGTCGACCTCGGGTGCCTGGCTCCTGCCGCGGTCGTAGACGGCCTGCGCCATACCGACCGGGGCGGTGTACTTCAGCTGAGTGCGCTCGAACGTCAGCAACTCGGTGTCCACACCGGGGACGACCACCGAGACTCGGTCGGCCTTCTCCAGATTCCCGAAGACCTCTGCGGCACGGCCGCGCCCGGTCGGGTCGAAGGCGAGGATCTGCCGGTCGCCCTCCAACAGCGAGGTGAATCTGTTCACCCTGCGCCCGGCGTCGTGCTGCCCGGCCTCGGTGAGCCGTTCGTCCGTCTTGCGCTTTCGCTCGACCCCGACCGCCCGCTGCAGCGCGAGCCGGTTCGCCTCGTAGCGCAGCCGCACGGGAACGCCGTTGAGGTTTCCGACGATCAGCGGGTGCTCCTCGGCGAGGCCGCGCTGCTCGTTGGTGCTCAGGGAGCGGAAGAACCGACGCACCTCCGCGGGTCTGGCCTCCGGGTCCGGCAACGGACGGCCTTCGAGCGCACTCTCCGCCCAGGTGGAGAGTGCGGCCTCGCGCGGGCTGGGCAGCCGGTGCTGGTTCTGCACCGCCGTCCAACCGGCCGTCGTGAGAAGCACGAAGACCACGGCGATGGTCAGGGCTACGCGCCATCCGGTGCCGACGCGCTCACCGCCGTACGGCGAGGCGGAGCCGGCGAGCGGATTGCTGAGGTCCATTCGTCTGTGCAAAGAGGTCACTGGAGGCACACCATAGGAGACGCAGTCGTCGACTCGGCGGGAGCCGTGACTCGCCTCACATTCCCCGTTGTTGTCCGGCGGTTGTCAGTTGCTTGGTCGGCTTCGTGCATGTGATGCGTGAGTTGCGTGGCGGTGCGTGTGGTGCGTTTCGTGTGTGCGGTCCGGTCATCCTGCCCGGCTGCCCCCGGCGGTCGGAGCAGCCGCTTGTGGCTCACGAGGTCGGCGACACCTGCGTCTGCGGGGCCCAACCCGGCTCGAAGACACTGGGTATGTGATCGAGGAAGCTACGGGCCTGCCGCATCGCTCCTGTCACAGTGGCGTCCTCGCTCTGTCCCCACTGCTGCATCGCGATCCGCAGCACGCCGAAGAACGCGCCGACCAGCACCCGGGGGCGTTGATCGTCTTCCACGCTCGTCCCCGCGCGCTCGGCGATGGCCCGGGCCAACTGCTCCTCGGTCTCCAGGCTGCGCCAGGACTGCACCGCGATGAGAGCGGGGGTTGTCTCGATGAGCTGCCACATCCGCAGATGCAGATCGATCGGGATGACCGCGGCGACCGACTCACCGACCCGCTCCAGGACTTGTTCGAGAGTCGCCCGCAGCGCCGCCAGCGGGGGCTCGTGCGCGGGACGGTTTCGCAGCAGCGTGAGGAACAGCTCCTCCACGGTCTCCTGGAGGGCGAAAACGACGTCCTCCTTGCCCGCGAAGTAGCGGAAGAAGGTGCGCTCCGACACATCCACCGCACTGGCGATCTCCTCGACGGTGGTCGTCTCGTAACCCCGCGACACGAAGAGCTCGTGTGCCGCGCGGATGAGTGCGTCCCTGGTCTGCTGCTTCTTGAGCTCGCGCAGGCCGGCCAACCCGCTCACCTCCCTTGCTGTGCTGATCAACTCTAGCCGCGTCGGCTCGCACGCATGTGCCACCGGGCTATCGCTGTGGATTACTCATGAGTTGTGCACAACTCCACCATCCGTACCGGTGAACGAAGCCCGGATCCCTTGGTGATCGCCTCGTACGGCCGGACTCTGAGGTCGGCAGCCGCTACGAGGACCACGAAGGGACGCCGCCATGCAGCCGACTCGTACAACCCCTACACAGCACACCCATACGAAGCGCACTCGTGCACAGCACACCACCCACCGCAACCGGCCGCAGACTTCACCCTGTACTCCGTTCCGCGCCCCGCGCTCCGGCCCGCAACCCGGCCCGCAACCCGACCCGCATCCCGCCGTCGGTGCCGGTGCTCTGTCCGTGCCCGAGTGTCCGTCACCCCGCTGCCCGACAACGGCCTGTCGCTCAGCCGGACTTGCCCGGCGCGTCGCCAACCCGGTGCCCGGGGCCCGTTGTTCGGTGCCTGCCCGCCGGCTGTCTGCACGAGTGCGTCGAAGCGGTGCTCGCCTCGGACGGCTGCTGGTGGTGATCGTGTGGACGATGGCGACCCTCTTCGCCCTGCCGGCCGTGGCACGCGCCGGTTCACCGCCGGTCGTGGAGTGCGCGGCGGGCGAGTTGTGTCTGTGGCCCCGGGCCGACTACGGCGGCCCGCGCACCCACCACGAGCTGCTCGGCCTCACCACCGAGGAGTGCACCCCCCTGCTTGAGGGGACGGCTGCCGGCTCGCTGGTGAACCGCACCGGCCGCCCGGTCACCGTCTATCAGAGCGCGGTGTGCGATACGACCGGCGATTTCAGTACCTATCCATCCGGGTCCTGGGTGCCCGAAGCGCCCTACGCCGTCCGTGCGTTCACCCTGTGGGAGCGCTGATGCGTCGCCCGGGTCCGCCCGTCGCCCGGTCTGCGTCCGCCGTCCCGTGCCGCCGCTCGGCGATGTACCACCGATTTGCGCACTTCAGCCTCCCCGTCAGTCGCCGGGGCTGCCCGGGGGGTTGTGGAGATCGCTCGAGCCGCCTGTGCGCTCGCCGCACGCGGCGAGCCGAGCTCGCGCAGCGGAGGGGCCCGGCCGCACCGCTCTCCGGGCGACCGGGCCCATTCCGTCTTCGCGCGCTGCTGCGGAGCGCCGTCTCAGGCGTCGCCGCCGGCCGGGCCGGGATCGGCAGCACCCACGTCGAGCAGCCGGTAGCGGTCGATCGCCTGCTTGGGCGAAGAGCGGTCGATCTGCCCTGCGCGGGCCAGCTCCGAGAGCACCCCGAGCACGATGGAGTGGGCGTCGATGTGGAAGTACCGGCGCGCTGCGCCCCGCGTGTCGGCGAAGCCGAAGCCGTCGGCGCCGAGGGACTGGTAGCTCCCCGGCACCCAGCGGGCGATCTGGTCGGGCACCGACCTCATCCAGTCCGACACCGCCACAACCGGCCCCTGCGCGTCCTCCAGTTTGCGCGTCACATAGGGCGTGCGCTGCTCCTCCTCCGGGCGCAGCAGATTGTGCTGCTCGGCCTCCACCGCATCGCGGCGCAGCTCGTTCCACGAGGTCGCCGACCAGACGTCGGCCTTGACGTTCCACTCGTCGGCAAGGATCTGCTGCGCCTCCAGAGCCCACGGCAGTGCGACGCCGGAGGCGAGGATCTGCGCGGGCAGTTCGCCGCCGCTGCCGGGCCGATAGCGGTGCAGCCCCTTCAGGATTCCCTCGACATCCACGTCCTCCGGCTCGGCGGGCTGCTGGGCCGGCTCGTTGTAGACCGTGAGGTAGTAGAAGACGTCCTCGGCGCTCTCGCCGTACATCCTGCGCAGGCCGTCCTTGACGATGTGCGCGATCTCGAAGCCGAAGGCGGGGTCGTAGGCGATGCAGGCCGGGTTGGTGGAGGCCAGCAACTGCGAGTGGCCGTCGGCGTGTTGCAGACCCTCTCCGGTGAGCGTCGTGCGCCCCGCGGTGGCACCGAGCACGAAGCCGCGCGCCAACTGGTCGGCCATCTGCCAGAACTGGTCGCCGGTCCGCTGGAAGCCGAACATCGAGTAGAAGACATAGATCGGGATCAGCGGCTCACCGTGTGTGGCGTGCGCGGAGCCCGCGGCGATCAGCGAGGCGGTGCAGCCAGCCTCGGAGATGCCGTCGTGCAGCATCTGGCCCTGCGGAGACTCGCGGTAGGCGAGCAGCAGCTCCCGGTCGACGGACTCGTACGTCTGACCCAGCGGGTTGTAGATCTTCGCCGACGGGAAGAAGGAGTCCATGCCGAAGGTGCGGTACTCGTCCGGCGCGATCAGCACGAAGCGTTTGCCGATCTCCTTGTCCCGCATCAGGTCCTTCAGCAGCCGTACGAAGGCCATCGTGGTGGCGATCTGCTGGGAGCCCGAGCCCTTGCGAATCGCCGCGTAGGTCTTCTCGCCCGGGAGCGCAAGCGGCTTGGAGCGGTCGACTCGGGTGGGCACATAGCCGCCGAGCTCCTGCCGGCGGTCGTGCATGTACTGGATCTCGTCGGAGTCGCGACCCGGGTGGTAGTAGGGCGGGACGCCGTCCTCGAGCGCCTTGTCGGGGATCGGCAGCCGCAGTCGGTCGCGGAAGCGCTTGAGGTCCTCGACCGTCAGCTTCTTCATCTGGTGGGTGGCGTTGCGGCCCTCGAAATTCGGCCCCAGGGTCCAGCCCTTGACGGTCTGCGCCAGGATCACCGTCGGCTGGCCCTTGTGCTCCTTGGCAGCCTTGTAGGCCGCGTAGACCTTGCGGTGGTCGTGGCCGCCCCGGCCCAGGTGCAGGATCTGCTCGTCGGTCATGTTCTCGACCATGGAGCGCAGCCGGCGGTCGCCGCCGAAGAAGTGGTCCCTGATGTACTCGCCGGTCTCGGTCGCGTAGGTCTGGAACTGCCCGTCCGGGGTGGCGTTGAGCTTGTTGACCAGGGCACCGTCACGGTCCTGGGCCAGCAGCGGGTCCCACGACCGGTCCCAGATCAGCTTGATCACGTTCCAGCCGGCACCGCGGAACACGGACTCCAGCTCCTGGATGACCTTGCCGTTGCCGCGTACCGGCCCGTCCAGCCGCTGCAGGTTGCAGTTGACGACGAAGGTGAGGTTGTCGAGGTTCTCCCGGGCGGCGATGGTCAGCTGACCCAGAGACTCGGGCTCGTCCATCTCGCCGTCGCCGAGGAATGCCCAGACGTGCGAGGCGGAGGTGTCGGCGATATCGCGGGCCGCCATGTAGCGGTTCATCCGAGCCTGGAAGATCGCACCGATCGGGCCGAGGCCCATGGACACTGTGGGGAACTCCCAGAAGTCCGGCATCGAGCGGGGGTGCGGATAGCTGGAAAGCCCGTGCGGTGCCTTGGACTTCTCCTGGCGGAAGCCGTCGAGGTTCTGCTCGGTGAGCCGGTCCAGCAGGAATGCGCGTGCGTAGATACCGGGCGAGGCGTGGCCCTGGAAGAAGACCTGGTCGCCGCCGTCCCCGCCGTCCTTGCCCCGGAAGAAGTGGTTGAAGCCCACGTCGTAGAGGGAGGCGGAGGAGGCGAAGGTCGCGATGTGCCCACCTACACCGATCCCCGGCCGCTGGGCCCTGGAGACCATCACCGCGGCGTTCCAGCGGGTGGCGTTGAGGACCTTGCGCTCGATCTCCTCATTGCCCGGGAAGTACGGTTCGGCGGCCGTGGCGATGGTGTTGACGTAGTCGGTGCTGCGCATCTCGGGCACGGCGACCCGCTGCTCGCGGGCGCGCTCGATGAGGCGCAGCATCAGGTAGCGGGCCCGCTCCCGGCCGCGTTCGTCCACCGCCGCGTCGAGCGACTCGAGCCATTCGGCGGTCTCTTCGGGGTCGAAGTCGGGGACCTGGCTGGGAAGGCCGCCAATGATGATCGGGGTGCGATCTGATCCGGAAGCCACGCTGTTCCTTTGCTGGTTGGTGGTGCTCTGCTGGTATCGCGCCGACTCCCATCGTGGACCGATGGGCCGCGTACGTCACCTTTACTCAGGGGTAACCGCAGGGGACGCTTCAATTCGCGCGGGCCGACCCTGCCGGGGCCTCGGGCCCGGTCGGAGGAAGCCTACGCGGGTGCCGGGAGAGCTCGTTGTGCGCGGCGGGGTGAAGGCCGTGCAGTGAATTGCGTACGCGCTTACGGAGAAGGGCGCGGAGAGCCCGGTTCGCTCGCTTCTCGGGCAGCTTCGGTGCGGAGGGTCGGAATTAAGGGCACCTGTCAACTCCGCTGGGTGCGGAGTTCGTTACCGAAAGCTTTTTACTCTTCCGTGAACGTATTTCTCCGGCAGCGGTCGCCGAGGTGTGTGCGCAGCGCCTCCGGGCGGCCGGGGAGAGGTGCGTCCGGCCCGGTCAGGCTGCCGGGTACTTGCGCGATTCGCCTGGCACGTGTGGACTACGGCGAAGCACTATGCGTTCTCGCGGGAGATCTCGCGCTTACGCAAGGGCACAGGTACTTTCGCAAACATGAGTAGGAGGCAATCCGTGAGCGCGACCGCGGACCACGCGGAGGAGCGGACCAACCCCGCCGTGAGGCTGGGGATCCAGCCCGGACAGGTGGTCCAGGAGCTCGGCTACGACGACGACACCGAGCAGGCACTTCGTGAGGGAATCGAGGCCATCTCCGGCAACGAGCTGGTGGATGAGGACTACGACGACCTCGCCGATGCTGTAGTCCTGTGGTTCCGAGAGGACGACGGCGACCTGACGGACGCGCTGGTGGACGCCATCTCGCTGGTGGACGACGGGTCCCCGATCTGGCTGATGACTCCCAAGACGGGCCGTGACGGCTTCGTCGTGGCGAGCGAGATCGGTGAGGCCGCCCAGACGGCCGGACTCCAGCAGACGAAGCCGTTCAACGTCGGCAAGGACTGGACCGGCAGCCGTCTGGTCACGCCCAACGCGAGCCGTTCGGGCAAGAGCTGATCAGGCCGACAGGCCGGCCCTCCCGCCGGCGGATCGATCCTCGCCGAGCCCGTCGACTCGACGGAGCACCCGAGCTACCCACGTAGCGTGAGGATGACTGACCGAGCGTGCTCTCGCTCGCTCGTCCAGGCATCTCGTCGGCTCGGAGCACTCCCGTGAGTCCCGGAGTGCTCCGACGCCGCAGGCGTGCAGCCCGGACACACCGCAGCGCCCCCGAGTCCACCTCGGGGGCGCTCTGTGTCCCCGGGCGGCCCGGGCATAGGGTGGAGTCCGTCACTTTGGGCCGCTACGGGAGGGAACGCACTCGATGCAGGTCGAGGTTGGTACGAAGGCGCCGGACTTCGAACTGAGGAACCAGCACGGAGAATCGGTGTCGCTCTCGGGTTTCCGGGGCGAGAAGAACGTCGTTCTGCTCTTCTATCCGTTCGCTTTCACCGGGGTGTGCACCGGCGAGCTGTGCGCTCTGCGCGACGAGCTGCCGCACTTCGTGAACGAGGACGTCCAGCTGCTTGCGGTCTCGAACGACTCGCCCTTCTCGCTGCGTGTCTTCGCGGAGCAGGAGGGGTTCGACTACCCCCTGCTGTCCGACTTCTGGCCGCACGGGCGGGTGTCGCGCGAGTACGGCGTTTTCGACGAGGAGAAGGGCTGCGCGGTGCGCGGCACCTTCATCCTCGACAAGGAGGGGGTCGTGCGCTGGACCGTCATCAACGGGCTGCCGGACGCGCGTGACCTGAACGAGTACGTACAGGCGCTCAAGAGCCTGTAGGGCCTGAGTGCGAGCGGGAACCGATCACTAGGATCGATTCGTTACCACCACAGGCATCCGTGAACGGGGGCACGCAGTGCTCCGCATCTCGATCTACTAGGAGGACTCGTGGGAGTCAGCCTCAGCAAGGGCGGCAACGTCTCGCTGACCAAGGAAGCCCCGAACCTGACCGCCGTGCTGGTCGGTCTCGGATGGGACGCCCGCACCACTACCGGTGCCGACTTCGACCTGGACGCCAGTGCGCTGCTCACCAACGCCACCGGCAAGGTCGCGAACGACCAGAGCTTCGTCTTCTTCAACAACCTGAAGAGCCCCGACGGTTCCGTCGAACACACCGGTGACAACATCACCGGTGAGGGCGACGGGGACGACGAGGCGATCAAGGTCAACCTCGCCGGTGTGCCGGCCGAGGTGGAGAAGATCGTCTTCCCGGTCTCCATCTACGAGGCCGAGACCCGCCAGCAGAGCTTCGGCCAGGTCCGCAACGCCTACATTCGCGTGGTCAACCAGGCCGACGGGAACGAGCTGGCCCGTTACGACCTCACCGAGGACGCCTCCACCGAGACGGCCATGGTCTTCGGTGAGCTCTACCGGCACGGTGCTGAGTGGAAGTTCCGCGCCATCGGCCAGGGCTACGCCTCCGGCCTGCGCGGCATCGCCCAGGACTTCGGCGTCAACGTCTGACCGACGCACGGAGCCCGGGCCGGCATCCGCCCGGGCCGGCATCCGCGGCGCGTGAGCGTCGTATCGACGCCTGCGCCCGCGCCACGGCTTCCCGGCGCCGCACACCTCCTGAAGCGGTAGGTGTGCGGCGCCGGGTGATGTGACGTACAACCAACTGATCGCGGCAACACCGGGGAGAGGAAGCAGCAGAGATGGGTGTCACGCTCGCCAAGGGGGGCAATGTCTCTCTTTCCAAGGCCGCGCCGAATCTGACGCAGGTCCAGGTCGGTCTCGGCTGGCAGTCCCGTGCCACCACAGGCGCGGATTTCGACCTGGACGCGAGTGCACTGCTGTGCGCCGGCGGCCGGGTGCTGGGCGACGAGTACTTCGTCTTCTACAACAACCTGAAGAGTCCCGAGGGCTCGGTCGAGCACACCGGTGACGAGCTGGTGGGCGGCACCGGCGGGGGGGACGACGAGACGATGCTGGTCGATCTCACTCTGGTGCCCCAGCAGGTGGACAAGATCGTCTTTCCGGTCTCCATCCACGACGCGGACGCCAGGCGTCAGACGTTCGGACAGGTCACCAGCGCCTACATTCGCGTGCTGGACCAGGCAGACGGGAACGAGCTGGCCCGCTACGACCTCACCGAGGACGCCTCCAGCGAGACCGCGATGATCTTCGGCGAGCTCTACCGCTACAACGGCGAGTGGAAGTTTCGTGCAGTGGGGCAGGGGTACGCGTCGGGGCTTCGCGGTATCGCCCTAGACTTCGGAGTCAACGTCTCGTGAAGCGCGCGTCGTTGACGACCTGAAGCGGCCCGCCGTTCCGGCGGTACGAGCGCGCGGGGGATCTCGATGAGAGAGATTGGGTAACCAGTGGTTCTGAGAACCTTCGGCTGGTCCTTCGGCGTCACCGCCGCTGGCTTGGCCATCGCAGCATACTTCTGGGGGTGGGAGGGCTTCGCCATCGTGGCGATCCTCTCCATCCTGGAAATCTCGTTGTCCTTCGACAACGCCGTGGTCAACGCCGGTGTGCTGAAGAAGATGAATGCCTTCTGGCAGAAGATCTTCCTCACCATCGGAATTCTGATCGCAGTCTTCGGTATGCGTCTGGTGTTCCCCGTCGCGATCGTGGCGATCAGTGCCCAGCTGGGCCCGATCGAGGCCGTTGAGCTGGCGATGAACGACGCGGAAACCTACGAGCAGATGGTGACGGACGCTCACCCGGGCATCGCCGCCTTCGGCGGCATGTTCCTGCTCATGATCTTCCTGAACTTCCTCTTCGAGGAGCGGGAGCACAAGTGGCTGCCGTGGGTCGAGCGCCCGCTCGCCCGGCTCGGCGGCGTCGACGGCCTCTCCGTCTGCCTGGCGCTCATCGCGCTGCTGGGCACCGCCGTGGTGATGGCGCCGGTCGCGCACCAGTACGGGGGGCATGAGGACAAGTCCGCGACGGTGATGCTGGCCGGTATCGCCGGACTGATCACCTACCTCCTGGTCAACGGTCTCTCCAGCCACTTCGAGGGCAAGCTCGAAGAGGAGGAGGAGCGTGAGCACGAGGCGGAGGAAGCCGCCCGCCGTTCCGGCAAGGAGCGCACTGCGGTGGGTGTTGCGGGCAAGGCGGCGTTCTTCCTCTTCCTCTACCTGGAAGTGCTGGACGCTTCGTTCTCCTTCGACGGTGTGATCGGTGCCTTCGCGGTCACCAACCACATCTTCTGGATGGCGCTCGGCCTCGGCATCGGCGCGATGTACGTGCGTTCGCTCACTGTCTACCTGGTGCGCGAGGGCACGCTGGACGACTACGTCTACCTCGAGCACGGCGCGCACTACGCGATCGGCGCACTCGCCACGATCCTGCTGGTCACGGTCCGTTGGGAGATCAGCGAGGTCATCACGGGTCTGCTCGGTGTCGTGCTGATCGGTCTGTCGTTCGCCTCCTCGCTCCGGTACAACAAGCTGCACCGGGGGGACGACGGGGGCGGCGGAGAAGCCCAGGAGAGAGCCAAAGTGACCTCGGACGTGTAGCTGCGCGTCTCGCTGTGTGAACACCGGGTAAAGCCGGGTGTAAAGACAGCCTCGAATGCGGAACCCTGTGTGCGGGGCGGCCGTCGACGGCGCTGGGAGGCATGATCCTCCCGGAGAGCCAACCGACGGCCGCCCCGCGGCAGTTGGGCATCCGGCGACGGGATTATTGGGGGCACACATGGTCTCTCTGTGGGAGCACTTTCGCACCGGTGGTGGGACCAGAGGGCAGAGCTTCGAGATGGTGGGCACCGGCTATGCCACCGAGCTGACCAAGCGCAATCCGTCCATGTCCCTCACAGCGCAGGGCGCCGACAGCGGGACGATGCGCGTCAACCTCAGCTGGCAGATGCGAATGCCCGACATGAACGAACGGCGGCGTCGGAAGGGCTCGTTGCGGCACCCGCTGCAGATGCTCAAGCCGGAGCCTGTGTCCGGTCACACCCAGGGCATGGTCAACGTCGACCTCGACCTCGCCTGCCTCTACGAGCTCAAGGACGGCCGCAAGGGGGTCGTCCAGCCGCTGGGTGATCTGCTCGGTGACCTCAACGAGCCTCCGTATCTCAAGCTCACCGGGGACGACCGTTTCGGCTCGGGCTCCGGGGAGACCCTCTACATCAACTGCGACCAGAGCGAACAGTTCAGTCGGCTGCTGATCTTCGTCTACGTCTACGACTCCACGCCCGCCTTCGAGCGCACCAACGCCATCGTCACGTTGGTGCCGAGCAACGGTCCGCAGGTGGAGGTCAAACTCACCGAGCGGGCACCGCAGGCTCGCTCCTGCGCCGTGATGCTGATCGAGAACAAGGGCGGCGAGCTCGTGGTACGGCGTGAAGTCCGTTATGTGTACGGCTTCCAGGCGGATCTGGACCGGCTCTACGGTTGGGGCATGACCTGGGGTCGCGGCTACAAGTCCACCGGCAAACGCTGACCTTCCGCAGTCGGGCGACCGAGGGACCTGTCGGCCGGGCGTCGCGCCGAAGCGACTGCCCGGCCGTACGCGCGTGCCCCGACCTCGTGCACCTACCGGCCGGGTGCACGAGGCGCGCGTGCCCCGACCTCGTGCACCCGGCCGGTAGGTGCACGAGGTCGGGGCACGCGCGGGCGGCCGGCGGCCGGCGAGCGGTTGGCGCACGGCGGGCCCGGCGGGGGGGGCGTGAGCGCCGGGTCGGGCTGCGGCGGATAGCCGTACGAGGGCGACGGCGGGGCGACGGCACCTGCCCCGTACGCGGGCACCGGGGGCATCCCGGGCGGTGGCGGCGGAAAGCCGTATCCGGGCGGCGCTGCCGCGACGGTGGCTGCGGTACGCCGGCCTGCGCGGGTCCCCGCGCAGGCCGGCGTACCGCAGCCACCGTCCGAGCCCGAGATCCCCGAGCCCGGACCGACGCCGGACCCCGCGCCCGAGCCGCCGCCCGCCCCGCCGATGCCCGACCGCGCCGCCGCCACCGCCCGGGATGCCCCCGGTGCCCGCGTACGGGGCAGGTGCCGTCGCCCCGCCGTCGCCCTCGTACGGCTATCCGCCGCAGCCCGACCCGGCGTTCACGCTTCCCCCGCAGGGCCCGCAGTTCGTCAACCGCTAGCCGGACGTCGGCCGCAGGCCCGCGGCGGGCACACGCCTGCGGCGGGTCGGCCGGGGGTGGTGCATGCGGTGACGGCGGCACCGAGCCGTCGGAGGAGAGGTCGAGGGGGCCGCCGCCCTCGCCGTCGTCGACCGAGACGCCGAAGGTCGTCGCGAGGCCGATCAGCCCGCTGGTGTACCCCTGGCCCAGCGCGCGAAACTTCCAGCTGCCGTCCCGGCGGTAGAGCTCGCCGCAGATCAGGGCAGTCTCCTCGCCCGTCTCCGGCACGATCTCGAAGCGGGTGATGGTCTCGCCGGTGCCGGAGTCGCGCAGCAACAGCAGCAGTCCGCCCGGGACTTCGGCGAAGGTGCCGCCGTCGGCCGAGGCGGCGAGCAGCACACGGTCCACCGAGGGGTCCAGGGCGGCGAGGTCGGCCTCGACCGTGTCTGTCAGCCCTTCGAGCTCGTGCGTCTTGGCCAGGTGCCGCACCAGCCCAGAGGGGTGTCGCGGCTGGTTGTAGAAGACGAAGTCGGCGTCGTCGCGCACGACGCTCTCGTGACCGAGCAGCAGGGCGGACGCGTCGATGTCCGGGGCGCCGGCGCCCGGTGTCCAACGCAGCACGGCGCGCACCGCGGTGGCGTACAGCTGGATGTTGGAGCCCTTGGTCATCAGGTGCGTCATGCCTGCCATCCTGCCTGCTCGCCCCGGAGACGACAACGCGCTCCCGACCCCGCATCGGTCCTTCGCACACCGTTCGCGGGAGCCCCGGCACGCACGTGCTGTTGGCGGTTCCCGGATTCCGGCCCTGTGACAGTCCAGTTACCCCATTTTCACCCGGACTTCCTCGTTCGTTCAAACGCACTGTCGGACATCGGTCTTACGATGGCCTGTTGGGTCGCGCAGGGAGTGGCCCGTGATGCACGTGAGACAGGAGCACCATGCGCCATTTCCGGCACATTGGGCCAGAATCCAGGCAACTGCTCTTCCATCGGGAGCCTGGGGAGTTCCACATGGACTCTCCCGCGAAGACCCTTTCCGTTGCTCTCGGAGCCACCCTCTACAGCCCGGCCAACCGTCCCCAGCTCGCCGCGGACATCCTCAAGCAGGCGGCCCGGCACGGCGTGGTCTCGATGGTCCTGTGCCTGGAGGACTCCATACCGGACGACCAGGTGGTCCCGGCCGAGGCGAATCTGGTGCGGCAGTTCGCCGAGTTGTACGACACCGCGTCCCCGGACAGCCTGCCGCTGCTCTTCGTACGGGTGCGGGAGGCGGAGCAGATCACCTCGCTCACCGCCCGCCTCGGCGAATCGGTGGCGCTGCTGTCGGGGTTCGTGGTGCCCAAGTTCACCGAGGAGCGCGGCGTTGCGTTCCTGGAGGCGCTGACCGCGGCCGAAAGCGCCTGCGGGAAGCGGCTGTTCGCGATGCCGGTGCTGGAGTCGCCCGAGCTGCTGTATCTGGAGTCCAGGGCCGAGACGCTGCACGGCATCGCGCGCGTCGCGGAGAAGTACCGGGACCGCATCCTGGCGCTGCGGCTGGGAGTGACGGACTTCTGCTCCGCCTACGCCCTGCGCCGCAGCCCCGACATGACGGCCTACGACGTCAAGTCCGTGACCGCGGTCATCTCCGATGTGGTGAATGTCTTCGGGCGCTCCGACGGCACCGGCTTCACCGTGACCGGACCGGTCTGGGAGTACTTCCGGCATCAGGAGCGGATGTTCAAACCGCAGCTGCGCCGCACCCCCTTCACCGGCCGGGGTGCGGACGAGCTGCGCGCAGACCTGATCGCACAGGACATGGACGGGCTGCTCCGGGAGATCCAGCTGGACCGGGTGAACGGTCTCCAGGGGAAGACCTGCATCCACCCCAGCCATGTGGCGCCGGTGCACGCGCTGTCGGTTGTCAGCCACGAGGAGTTCAGCGACGCCACTGATGTGCTGAGCCCCGAGTGCACCGGGGGCGGGGTCGTGCGCTCCTCCTACACCAACAAGATGAATGAGGTGAAGCCCCACCGGGCCTGGGCAGAAAGGACTCTGCTGAGGGCCGAGGTGTTCGGGGTCGCGCGTGAGGGCGTGGACTTCGTCGACCTGCTGGGGGCGAGCCTGGCATGAACGATTTCAGGACAACAGATCAGGCGAACGGTGTGAACGACTCCTCCGGCACGACCCCGTCACCCGGCGACCCCGGCCGTCCCACCGCCGGTGCGACGACCACGTCCGCGACCGGCGTCCACGCCGCGCCCACCGCCGGCGAACCGTGGAGCGGCCAGTGGGTCACCGACCGACTGGACGTCCGCCTGGAGGGGGAGGGGATCAACGATCTGCTCGGTCTCGCCCTGCGTCGCAACCCCCGGCGCGCCCATCTGCTGGTCTCGCGGGTGCTCGGCAAGCACGTCCCCCAGTGCCCGGACCTGATCTACGGCACCGGGCTCGGACTTGGCGTACGGGTGCGCGAGTTGCTCGGCCACCGGGAGGCCGCGCGCGCGGTGGTGCTCGGCTACGCGGAGACCGCCACCGGCCTCGGCCACTGCGTCGCGGACGGCATGGGCAGCGCCCCCTGTCTGCACTCCACACGCAGGCCGGTGCCCGGGGCGCGCTCCGCGGGAGGCTTCGAGGAGGAGCACTCCCACCACACCTCCCACCTCCTGCTGCCGCAGGACCCCGAGCTGCTGACCGGCGACGGCCCGCTGGTGCTCGTGGACGACGAGCTCTCCACCGGCCGCACCATTCGCAACACCATCGCCGCACTGCACGCGGTACGCCCCCGCGAGCGGTATGTGATCGTCGCGCTGGTGGACATGCGCGCCGCCGAGGACCGTGCCGCACTGGAGAAGTTCGCCGCCGAACTGGGCGCCCGCGTCGACGTGGTGGCCCTGGCCCGCGGCTCCGTCGCGCTCCCGCCCGGAGTGCTGGAACGCGGCCGGGAGCTGGTCGCCGCACACGAGAGCGCCGACCGGCCCGGACCGACGCAGCCGAGCCCTGCCACCCCCGAACGCGTCGAACTGCACTGGCCGTTCGGCCTTCCCGACGGCGGCCGGCACGGCTTCACCCCCGCCCACCGGGTCCGGCTGGAGGCAGCGCTGCCCGCCATGGCCGACCGGCTCGCCGCGGCGATCCCGACCGACGCGCGACGCGTACTGGTGCTGGGCAGCGAGGAGTTGATGTACGCGCCGCTGCGGCTCGCCGACGCTCTCACCGGAGTGGTCGACGCCGAGGTGCGGTACTCCACCACCACCCGTTCCCCGGTGCTTCCGGTCGACGATCCCGGCTACGCGATCCGCACCAGGCTCACCTTCCCCGCGCACGACAACCCGGCCGACGGCCCGGGACCGCGCTACGCGTACAACGTCCACCGCACCGACGGACCCGGCTTCGACGCGATCGTCGCCGTCACCGACTCCACCGGCGACACGGCCGAGCTCCACGCGCCCGACGGGCTGCTGGCCCGGCTCGCGGAGCACACTCCGCGGCTGTTGCTCGCCGTGCTGCCCTCCCGGCTCCCGCTGCCCCAGCCGCTGGGCGGCCCCGACTTCTCCTCCTACGACGCACCGGAGTGCCGCTGGCTGCTCCAGGACCTCTCGGACGTCACGCTGGAGGCGCCGACCGAGGAGCGCGAGGAGGCGATCCAGAGCGGTGGCGCCCACTACGCCGAGTCGCTCCCGGTCGAGTACCAACCCAGCCAGGAGTACCAGCAGCTCTTCCACAGCGCACTCGACGGTTCCGCACGCCGGGTCGCGCACGCCGTCGGCACCGTCACCGAGACCGTGCTCGCCGAGCATCTGGCGAAGGTCGGCGCGACCGCGCGCGCCGCCGGTCGGCTGCCCGTGCTGGTCTCGCTGGCCAGGGCAGGCACCCCGGTCGGTGTGCTGATGCGCCGCTGGGCGCACCGCCGGCACGGCCTCACACTGCCGCACTACGCCCTTTCCATCGTGCGCGGACGCGGTATCGACACCACCGCCCTGCGCTGGTTGGCCACTCACCACCACCCGGAGGACGTGGTCTTCGTCGACGGCTGGACGGGCAAGGGTGCGATCACCACCGAGCTCGCCGAGGCGCTGGCGCCCCACCCTGAGTTCGACCCGCGTCTCGCAGTGCTCGCCGACCCCGGCTCCTGCGTGCGCACCTACGGCACTCGCGAGGACTTCCTCATCCCCTCCGCCTGCCTCAACTCCACGGTCTCCGGGCTGATCTCCCGGACGGTGCTCCGCGCCGACCTCGTCGGTGAGGGCGACTTCCACGGCGGGAAGTTCTATCGGGAGCTGGCGGACGCCGACCTCTCGCAGCACTTCCTGGACTCGATCTGCGCACACTTCGAGGACACCTTCGAATCGTCCCGTGCCGAATCGGCCGCGCTGCTGGCCGCCGACCGCACACCCACCTGGGAGGGCTGGCGCGCGGTGGAGCGGATCAGCCGCGAGTACGGCATCGGCGACGTCAACCTCGTCAAGCCGGGCGTCGGCGAGACCACCCGCGTGCTGTTGCGCCGGGTGCCGTGGCGCATACTCGCCCGCCGCGGCGCGGGGGCGGACCTCGACCACGTACGGCTGCTCGCCGAGCAGCGCGGCGTCCCCGTCGAGGAGGTCGACGAACTCCCGTACAGCTGCGTCGGAATCATCCACCCCCGCTACACCAGGGGCGCCACCGGCGCCGACGGAAAGGCCGCCTCGTGAGCACACCGATCCCTCCGACCGAGCCCCGTTCGCGGCCCCACCCCGAGCCCCGGCCCACGGTGCCGGCACCGACGCCCACCGCCGGTTCCCCGGTCGCCGGGGGACGCCACACACTGTTCGCCAGCGACCTGGACCGCACCCTCATCTACTCCGCCGCGGCGCTCGGCCTCACCGTGCCGGACGCACAGGCGCCGCGGCTGCTCTGTGTGGAGGTCTACGAATCCCGCCCGCTCTCGTACATGACCGAGACCGCCGCCCGCACGCTGGTGGAGGTCGCTGGTCGCACCGACTTCGTCCCCGCGACCACCCGCACCCGGGAGCAGTACGCTCGGGTCCGTCTTCCGGGCCCACCACCGCGGTTCGCGATCTGCGCCAACGGCGGCCACCTGCTCGTCGACGGCGAGAGCGACCGGGACTGGCACCGTGAGGTACGGCGTTCGCTCTCGCGGGACTGCGCTCCGCTGGAGGAGGTGCGCGCGCATCTCCGGCGCACCTGTGACGAACGGTGGCTGCTCAAGGACCGGGTCGCCGAGGATCTCTTCGCCTACCTGGTGGTCGACCGCGAGCAACTGCCGCCGAACTGGGTGAAGGAGCTGGCCGTCTGGGCCGGGCCCCGCGGCTGGTCCGTCTCCTTGCAGGGCCGCAAGATCTACGCCGTACCCGCCCCGCTCACCAAGAGTGCGGCGCTGCGGGAGGTGGCCCGCAGAACGGGCGCGGAGACCGTCGCCGCTGCCGGGGACTCGCTGCTGGACGCCGATCTGCTGGACGCCGCCGACCTCGGCTGGCGTCCCGGACACGGTGAACTCGCCGACTGCGGCTGGCAGTCCGAGCACATCACCGCTCTGGACGTCCGCGGAGTACACGCGGGGGAGAGGATCCTGGCCGAGGCGCTGCGTACTGCTGCCGGCTGAACGCGTACGCGCGGCGCTCCCGCTCGGCCTGCTCGGGGTGGCGGGCGCGCCAGTACGGGTTGCTGTGGTCGAGTCCGCCGGAGACTCGGCCGTACATCCCGAAGATCAGCAGCAGCAGCCCCACGGCGAAGCTGAACAGCACGTTCTGCAGCCCGAAGTTGAGGACGTTGGCGCTCGTCTCCAGCAGTGCCAGGTTGACGAAGCCGCTGAGCAGAAAGCCGATGCCGAGCACGATGTCGAGAGTGGAGGCGAAGTTCCCGCCGCGCACCGCTCCGATCAGGAGCAGCAGCCCGACGGCGACCGACAGCACGCTGAGCGCTCCGTTGGTACTGAGCCCGCCGACGGAATCGTCGCCGGTGCTGAAGAAACCGATCCGGTCGACCAGACCGAGGACGCCGAACGTCAGCAGGACCAGGCCGACGAGCGCGGAGCCGAAGCGATACACCCGACTCAGACCGTTGTCGACCGGCAGGTGCTCGTCCAGCTGGATGTTCAGTTGCCGCCGAAGGGGCTGGGCGAACGCCATGGCTGCCTCCTCGCCGTGGAAGTCAGGGCTCTCCCAGCATCGGCGCCCGCCGCCACGAGGACAAACGCAGTCCGATGACCTGCATCTCCGGCCGGATGCGGTCGGCAGAAGAGCGGGCAGACCAGGCCGGAGAGTCCTGACGCGCGGGACGGACGCGCGGGACGGACGGCCGGATGTAGGGCCCGGTGACAGGCCGGGGCCACGCCGGCCGGACGGCCCCGATACAGGTGGGCCGGAGACAGGCCGGAGACAGGCCGGAGACAGGCCGGAGACAGGCCGGACCGAGAGGGCCGACGGGCCGGCGGGTCAGGGCTTCAGCGGGCCGGAGGCCGGGGTGCGCTCCGACTGCCCGGGGCGCACCCCGGCCGGTGGTCGCAGGACCGGCCCCGCCGTCGACGGGTCGGGCAGCGGGTCAGCCGCAGCAGCCGCCACCGCAGCAGCCGCCTCCACCGCCGGACGCTGCGGCGGGCGCAGGCGCGCCGGCAGCCGAACCGCCGACGGCCACCGCGGACAGCAGTTTGACCGTGTCCTCGTGTCCCTCCGGGCAGTTGGCGGGCGCGCCGGACTCGGCCATCGGCCGGCTCAACTCGAAGACGGCAGCGCACTCGCGGCAGCGGTACTCGTATCTCGGCATAGCGGGCAGGATAGCCCGCCCCGACCGGCCCGCCGCACGCAGCCGCCGCCCCGCCGCTCGTCGGCCGCGTGGGGCCACCACAGTCAGTCGCCCGCGCGGGACTCGCGGATGTTCTGGACCACCGAGCCGACCGTCTCCTTGATCGCGTCCAACTCGACCAGGAACTGCCAGTAGTCGGGGTGACGGCCACCCGTGTCCAGCGCCGCCACCGCCCGTTCCAGCCGCTCCACCGAACTGTCCAGCGGACCGGCGTGCCGAGGCTCGGGGGTGCTCCGCCCGGCCATCGCCAGTCGCTGGGCGTCCCTGATTGCGAACCTGACCTGCTCGGTCTCCTTGTCCCGGCTGAACGAGACCTCGTTGAGCCGCTGGAGCCGCTCGCCGGCGGCGGCCACCGCGTCGTCGGCGGTGGCCAACACCGCACGTACGGACGCCAGCAGGTCGCCGGCGTCTCCCCAGCGCTGCTCCTGCCGTGCGCGCTGGGCGTCCCGCAGCTTCTCCTCCGCCTGCCGGGACGCTCGCTGCGCCTGCTCCGGCACCTGCTGGAGGTCCTGCCAGCACGCGGCGCTGAAACGACGGCGCAGCTCGCTGAGTACCGGATCGACCTTCTCCGCGCGGTTGGCCAGCGCCTGGGCCCGGGTGCGCAGCGAGGCCAGCCGGCGATCCAGCTCGACGGCCTGTTCGGGCAGCCGCCTCGCCTCCTCGGCCAGCGCCTCTGCCTGCCGCTGCACCTGTTCGGCACGTTGGATCGTGGGGCGTACGCCGTGCTGCCCGGCGCCCTGGTTCAGCTTGGTCAGCTCCGGCCCGAGCTGAGCGAGCCGCGCGGCCAACTCGTCGGAGTTCAGGCCGGCGGCGCGTACCCCGTCCAGCGCCTGGGTGGCGGCGAGCAGCGCCTGGCGTCCGCGCTCGACCGCGGGGGCGACCTGGGCGAGCTGGCTCTCGGCGTGCTCCAGCAGCCCGCCGATGCTGTGGGCGAAGCGGCTGAGGTCGGTCCTGGTCTGCTCCAGCTGGCCCTTGACCCGGTTCAGATCGTGCAGAGCCCGGGAGGCGGCGGCGGAGTCCAGGCCGTCCCGGTCGAGATCGTGCGCGTCGACGACGTTGATGTAGTCGTGGCTGTTCGCGTCGATCCGCTCGCCGAAGGCCGCGAAATCGGCCCCGGCCTTGCGGGCCGGCGGCGAGTTGTCGACCGCCGTGATGGTCTCGATGGAGATCCGCAGATCGCGCTGAGCCGTGTCCAGCTCGTAGAACGCTGCCGCGGCAGCGTCCTTCGCGGCCTGCGCGTCCTCCCGCAGACCTTCCACCCGCCCGCTGCCGAAGCCCCAGCGCCTGGCACCGCCCCCACTCATCCCTGTCACGCAATCCTCTCCCGTGCGACGCCCCTGAAGCCGAAGGTCATTGTCCCATCCCTGCGGCCAAGTCGGAGGGGCCCGGTGCGGTACGCTGTCAGCGCATTCGCAGGGGCGCATAGCTCAGCGGTAGAGCGCTTGCCTTACAAGCAAGATGTCACTGGTTCGATCCCAGTTGTGCCCACTCCAGAACTCCTGATCAAGGGCCCGTCGCAGGTGAGCGACGGGCCTTCGGTGTTTCCGGGGGCGGGGCGAGTGGCCGGTCGTCGCCGTTTCCGGGGAG
>NZ_JAELVF020000001.1:4009628-4414553 GCF_018101125.2 Streptomyces tardus
GGGCTCGGGTGCGGGCCTGTGGTGGACTGTCGCCATGAGCCGCGTTCTGTATCTCCTCTCGTGCGCCGCGCAGCCGGTGCAGCACCTCGACCGGGCGGTTCGTCTGGCGCAGCGCGAGGGCTGGGAGGTCTGCCTCGGTCTCACTCCGACCGCGGCGGCGTGGATCGCCGCCGATCTGGACGGGCTCGTGGAGCTCACCGGGCGCCCGATCCGTTCCGCACAGCGGATGTTGGGCGAGACCAGCCCCTGGCCGGACCCGGACGTCTCGGTGATCGCCCCGGCGACTCTGAACACCGTGAACGCGATCGCGCTCGGCCTCACTCCGAACTGGGCGACCGGGCACGCGGTCGAAGTGATCGGAAGACGGCGGCCGTTGGTGGTCATGCCGTGTGTGAACAGTGAGTACGCCCGTCATCCCCAGTTCGACCGGTCCGTGGACGCGCTGCGCGGGGCCGGGGTGCGCGTGCTGCTGGGCGGGCCCGACGGGTTCGTGCCCCGTCCGCCCGGGGAGGGCGAGCCGGACCGGTACCCCTGGAGTCTGGCGCTGGAAGCCGCGGGCGAACTCGCCGCAGGGCGGCCGGAGTAGAGCGCTCGGGACGCTCCCCGGTTCCGGAGCAGCGCGTTCTGTACGTCCGCCGGGTCTCGTGCCTCGCTGCCTGCGCCGGTCGTACGGGGTACGTCTGCCGTCGAAGTCGAAGTCGGAGCCGGAGGCCGAGTCCGTGACCGGGGCGGGGACGGGGACGGCCTCGTGCGGTCGGTCGCCGTGGGTCAGGCGGCGGCGGAGGAGGGGCGGCGGCGGGTGAGGACGAAGGCGGCCAACGAGCCTGCCGCGAGGAGCGCCACGAGGGAGAGGGCGGTGGTGCCCCAGTTGACGCCGAGCAGCCGGCCGCCCACGTAGCCCAGGCCGACGCTGTAGCCGGCCCAGACGAACGCCGCGACAGCCGACCACGGTACGAACTCCCGTGCCGGGCGCTGTGTGACTCCGGAGGCCACGCTCATCACTGTGCGGCCGGCGGGCGCGAAGCGGGCGAGGACGAGGAGCGAGCCGCCGCCCCTCAACACGACGTCTCCGAGCCTGCGGTGTGCGCGGCTCAGCCGCCGGGACCGCTCGATGTGCGCGGAGAAGCGTGCGCCGCCGTGACGGGCGAGCAGGAAGGCGGTGACGTCACCGAGTACGGACGCGGTGGCCGCGCAGAGCAGCAGGAACACCAGTTCCGGCAGATGGGCGGCGGAGGGCGGCGGCGAGGTGAGGCTCGCGACATCGGCCGCGGTGGTCCCGGCCGCCGCGGTGGCGGCGGTGATCACCAGGTAACCGCTGGGCAGGAACGGCACGAACACGTCGAGGAGCACGGACGTCACGATGAGGACGTAGATCCACGGCTCGTAGATCAAAGTCCCCAGAGCGTCCAGCACCCGCTACTCCCCGTGTCAGCCCCGACGTCGGAGCGGCTTACCGCCGTAAAGACTACGCCGGGGTCCCTCACACGGTCCCCTTGGGGAGGAGTTCGCCGGTCGGGAGGCGTACCGCGAGGAGAGTGGCTCCAGCGGGACCACGGTGCACCGCACCGCCCGGCGCGCGACCCGTTCGGGCGCGCAACCCCCAGTGGAGGAGTACGAGATGGCGATGCCGACGAGGAACGGGACCCGGGCGCTGCTGGCGGCCGTGGGTGCGGTGGCGCTGCTGGCACCCGCCGCCACGGCGACGGCGACCGGTGCGGGCGCGAGGACCGACCACGAGGAGCCGCTGCGTCACCAGTCGGCCCAAAACGCGCCCCACACGTCCCCGGAGTCGGAGCGTGCGCCGGGCGGCAGCTGGATCGCGGCGGGCGGGAGCTTCGAGAAGGCCGAGGGCGGCCGGGTGCCCGCCGCAGTCACCTACGACAGTGCGGTGCCGGTCGGTTCGGGCATCACGGTGGCGCAGCGGCTGACCGGTAAGGGCACCGGCGTGATGGTGTGGGTGGACGGGCTGGAGTCCGACCGCTCGTTCGGCGCGCACGTGCACACCAAGCCCTGCGGCGCCCGACCGGACGACTCGGGCCCGCACTACCAGCACCGGGTCGACCCGGTGCAGCCCTCGGTGGACCCTGCTTACGCCAACCCGCGCAACGAGGTCTGGCTCGACTTCGACAGCGACGCCGAGGGCTCGGGCCGGGCGTCCGCCAAGCAGAAGTGGAACTTCCGCGAAGGCGGGGCGCGTTCGGTGGTGATCCACGAGCACTCGACGCACACGGAGGAGGGGCACGCGGGCCAGGCCGGCGCCCGACTGGCCTGTGTGAACGTCCCGTTCGCCGCCGCCGGCTGACGGGCCGCCGGCTGGTGGGAGGACCGGTGGTGAGCCGACCGGTGGTGGGCTGGTGGAGGCGGGGCTGACCGCCGGCGGCCGGTGGGACACCGTACGGCGGACGCGCTCGCACCGGCACCGGCTGCCGGGTCCGGCCCGCTTTCGGCGGCCTGCCCGCCGCAGTCCGTGCCTCTCGGCTCACACGCGGCAGCCAGTACGGGGCGACTCGTACGTCCAGGAAGCGCGTTCGGGAGCCTGCGCCCCGGAAACGTAGGACCGGCCCGTACGACCCGCATCCCTGAGACCGGAGACCGGAGACCGGGGAACATCGACCGGGGACGCGGAACGGAGACCGTCGACCGGAGACCGGAGAACCCCGCGGCCCCGAGCGAATCGTCGAATCGTCGCTCGGGGCCGCGGCGTTGGATGCCGGCTGGAGGGCGGCCGGTGGCACGGGCCGTCGTGAGGACGGCCGCGTGCCGGGGTCAGCAGGCGTTGAGCGCGCTGGTCAGCGCGGCCTTCTCGGCCTCGTCGACGTTCATCGCGTAGTCGTTCTTGATGCCGACCCAGGAGCGCGCGTAGACGCACTGGTAGCCGGCGCGGGGCATCCAGTCGGCCGGGTCCTTGTCGCCCTTGGAGCGGTTGGAGCTGGCCGAGACGGCTATGAGCTGCGCGGCGGTCAGGTTGTTGGCGAACGACCGGCGCTTGGACTCCGACCAGTCGGTGGCGCCGGAACGCCAGGCCTCGGCCAGCGGGACGATGTGGTCGATGTCGATGTCGGAGGAGTTGTTGACGGTGGTGTCGTCGTACTCCGAGTACCAACTGCCGCCGACCGCGCGGCACTGGTCGTCGGTCTCGACGTCGGTGCCGTCGCGCTGGAGCACGAGCTCGCGGGTGTCGCAGTTGTCGCCCTGGCTGATCCAGTGCGGGAACAGGTCGCGGTCGTAGCCGTCCATCGAGCCCGGGGCGGCGACGGGGAGCCCGTCGAGCAGGCTGAGCGCCTCGGCCTTGGTGGGCGGCGTGGGCGGCGCCGCCTGGGCCGCCGGTGTGCTGAACGCGAGCCCGCCGAGGAGTCCGGCCGCCGCTGCGGCTGCGATCGCCGGCATCCGCAGCTTACGCGCGTAGAAGCCGCGCCGAGCGGTGGACTTGTCTGTCTCTGCCATGGGAACTCCCTGCGAGTGGGGGGAAGTCGGATGCCGTTCGGGGTGTGGGGCCCGAAGGCATGCTGGCCCCGTCAGGTTGCGGCGGGGCAGTGCGCAGGTAACAGAGTGGCGACATGAGCACGTCAGGGCAAGGGGTGTGTCGGGCGAACGCCCGTTCTGTGGCGGTCGGTTCCCGGTGAATCGTGCGTTCCGCCCCCGGTGAACCGCCGTCCGGGGCGCCGAACGGTCGCGCGGGAACGGTAGTTCGCGCAGGTGTTCCGGAGTGCGCGCCGGCGCTCGGAGGTGAGAGCGAGCCGGCTCCGGGCCCGGGCGCGCACCACCGCGCGCTCCTGAGTACGGGCGACGGCGCGCGCTCCCGAGTACGGGCGACGGCGCGCGCTCCCGAGCGCGGGCCGGCGTCGTTCGCCGTACGGGCCGGCGGCGTTCGCGGTACGGGTGTGCGTCGTTCGCCGTACGGGTCCGCGGTGCGGGCGGGCGCGAGCGGCCCAGTCTGCTCGCGGAGTGTCCGGCGGGTGTGCGGGGCGTGGGCTCAGGGCGTGCCCTGCACGCCGTGCGCGGATCCGTTCCGGGTGGCAGCGGCGTGGTTGCTGCCCGGCTTCGGGGGTGGTCCGTGCGCGGGAGGCTGTCGTAGGGTGGGCGCTCTGAAGGGGAGTAGCTCTTCGCCGGAACGTCGACACACTGGGCGGCTCGTACCGCCCCGGCGCCCGGAGCGCGCCGCTTGCGGTGCGCCAGCGAGACCTTCGGCCGCAGTGTCCTGCACACTGCCGTGCCGAAGTCTGCGCTCTTCGCCGGTCCTCGGTACGGCCCTATCGACGAGGATCCCCAGATGTTCAGCTTCAGCGTCGCCGCGGTGACGTTCGGTGTCGTCTTTCTCGCGGAGCTGCCCGACAAGACCGCGCTCGCCGGGCTGGTGCTCGGCACCCGCTTCAGGGCGTCCTATGTCTTCGTCGGTGTCGCCGCCGCCTTCGCCGTGCACGTCGCACTCGCCATCGCCGCCGGCAGTCTGCTCGGACTGCTGCCGCAGCGGCTCCTGGCGACGATCGTCGGAGTGCTCTTCCTCACCGGTGCGTTCCTTCTGCTGCGGCACAAGGACGAGGAGGAGGACGAGGTGAAGAACCCCGCCGACCAGTCGTTCTGGAAGGTGGCGGGCACCGGCTTCATGCTCATCCTGGTCGCCGAGTTCGGCGATCTGACCCAGATCATGACCGCCAACCTGGCGGCCCGCTACGACAGTCCGCTCTCGGTGGCGGTCGGCGCGGTGCTGGCGCTCTGGGCGGTGGCCGCCATCGGCATCGTGGGTGGCCGTGCGTTGATGAAGCGCGTACCGCTGGGTCTCATCACGAGAATTGCGGCGGGCGTCATGGCCGTACTGGGCGTGTGGAGCCTGTACGAGGCGGTCGTCGGCTGACCGCAGCCCCGCGGGCCCCGAACTGAACGGCCCCGTCCCGTCCCGGAGCGTGTCCGGTGCCGGTGCCGGTGCCGGTCGGGAGGTTCGGGGTTCGCGGCCGGGGCCCGGCCGGGAAGAGAATCAGCCGAGGCGGGGCGCGAGCCGCAGCCGTACCTCCCCGCCCGGCAGCAACTCGACGCCCACCGCGGTGAGATCGGGCACCCGGGCGGTGGGTGCGGAGTCGGCGAGGTGGGCGCCGATCCCCAGTACGGGCATTCCGGCGGCCCGGGCGGCGCTCACGCCGGCCACCGAGTCCTCCAGCACCAGGCAGTCCGCTGGGGCGAAGCCGAGTTCGGCCGCGGCCTTCAGGAAGCCCTCCGGGTCCGGCTTGCTCGCTCCGACCGACTCCGCGGTGATCCGCAACTCGGGCACCATGAGTCCGGCAGCGCCCATTCGCGCCTCGGCGAGCGCCAGGCTGGCGGAGGTCACCAGCGCGTGCGGCGCGGCGGCGATGGCGTGGAGGAACTCCGGGGCTCCGGGGATCGGTACGACGCCCTCGGTGTCCTCGACCTCCTGCGCGAGCAGGCGGCGGTTGTCCGCGAGGTTCTCCGCGAGCGGACGGTCCGGCAGCAGTGTCGCCATGGTCGCGTACCCCTGACGTCCGCGGCCGAGCCGGATGGCCCGCTCGGGGTCGACGCCGTGCTCGGCGGCCCAGCCGCGCCAGACCCGCTCCACGGCGGCGTCCGAGTTGACCAGGGTGCCGTCCATGTCGAGCAGCAGGGCGCGGGTGGTGAGCAGGGTGGCTTCGGTCATGGTGGCGTGCTCCGGGTCGCTGGGTGTACGGACCTGCACGGTGCGTACGGATCTGCGGTGCGTACTGGTCCGCGGCGCGTACCGATCCGGGACGGATCCGCTCGCGGGCGGCGGACTTCTCCGGCGATCGTACGGAGGTGCCCCCGCTCGCGAGCGGGGTGCCTCTGCGGAGTGGGCGGGCCGGAGCGAACGCCCCGGCCCCGGGTAAATCAGTGGCTCCGTCCGCCGGTCAGGGATACCCGCTGCCAGGAGCGGGAACGAACGGAGCCACTTTGTTTTACCCGGGGCCGGGGCGTTCGCTCCGGCCCGCCCACTCCGCAGAGGCACCCCGCTCGCGAGCGGGGTGCCTCTGCGGAGTGGGCGGGCCGGAGCGAAGCGCCCAGGACAAGCGCACCCTGTACCTCGCCCTGGGCGCACTGCTGATGGGCATGCTGCTCGCGGCGCTGGACCAGACGATCGTCTCCACCGCGCTGCCGACCATCGTCAGCGACCTCGGCGGCATGGACCATCTCTCCTGGGTCGTGACCGCCTACCTGCTGGCGGCGACCGCGGCGACCCCGCTGTGGGGGAAACTCGGCGACCAGTACGGGCGCAAGAAGCTCTACCAGGGCGCCATCGTCATCTTCCTGATCGGCTCGGCGCTGTGCGGACTCGCCCAGACCATGGTGGAGCTGATCGCCTTCCGCGCGGTCCAGGGGCTCGGCGGCGGCGGGCTGATGGTGCTCTCCATGGCGATCGTCGGCGATCTGGTGCCACCACGGGACCGCGGGCGCTACCAGGGGCTCTTCGGAGCGGTCTTCGGTGTCACCAGCGTGCTCGGCCCGCTGCTGGGCGGGCTCTTCGTCGACCACCTCAGCTGGCGGTGGGTCTTCTACATCAACCTCCCCCTGGGGGCGGTCGCGCTGGTGGTGATCGCCGCGGTGCTCCACATCCCGGTACCCGACCGCAGGCACCACATCGACTACCTGGGGACGCTGCTCATCGCCTCGGTCGCCACCTGTGTCGTACTGGTCACCTCGCTCGGCGGGACCGCGTGGGAGTGGGCCTCGGCGCCGGTGTACGGGCTGTCGGCGGCGGCGCTGGTCCTGCTGTACGCCTTCGTACGGGTCGAGCGGCGCGCCGTGGAACCGGTGCTGCCGCCACACCTCTTCCGCAACCCCACCTTCTCCATCAGCTCGCTCATCGGCTTCGTCATCGGTTTCGCGATGTTCGGCACGATGATCTACCTCCCGACCTTCCTCCAGGTCGTCCACGGCGTCTCGCCGACCCTCTCGGGTGTGCACATGCTCCCGATGGTGCTGGGCATCCTCACCAGCTCGACGCTCTCGGGCCAGCTGGTGAGCCGTACGGGCCGGTGGAAGGTGTTCCCGATCCTGGGGACCGCCGTGATGACGGTCGGGCTGCTGCTTCTGCACAACCTCGACGAGCACAGCACCAACTGGCAGATGAGCGGCGCCTTCCTGGTCTTCGGTCTGGGGCTCGGCCTGGTCATGCAGGTGCTGGTCCTGATCGTGCAGAACACCGTCGACTACGCGCACCTCGGAGTCGCCACCTCGGCCGCGACGTTCTTCCGCTCCATCGGCGCTTCGGTCGGGGTCTCGGTGTTCGGCGCGATCTTCGCCGCCAAGCTCGCTCCGCGGATGGAGGACGTGCTCGCCGGACAGCGGCTGCCGCCCGGGGTGACTCCGCAGTCCCTCCGGGAGGACCCGAGGGCCGTGGCCGAGCTGGGTCCGCAGGCGCGTTCCGGGGCGCTGCACGCGTACGCCGAGTCGATCACCGACGTCTTCGTATGGGCCGCGCCCATCACCGCGCTGGCCTTTCTGCTGGCCTGGTTCCTGAAGGAGACGCCGCTGCGCAAGAGCGTGCAGGCGCCGGAGGGCAGCCAGACGCTCGGTGCGAACCCGGTGGAGCGCTCCTCCCACGACGAGCTGTGCCGTGCGCTCAGCGTCCTCAGCAGCCGGGAGGGGCGCCGTGACCTGTACGCGCGGCTCACCGAGCGGGCCGGCCTGGAACTGCGGCCCGCCGCCGGGTGGTTGCTGCTGCGGATACGGCGCCACGGGTCCGTCGAACCCGCTCTCATCGCGGACCGGCACGAGCTCGACCGCGAGGTGGTGGCGCACGGCGCGCGGCAGTTGGAGGAACGCGGACTCGCCTACCGCGAGGGCATCCCGCTGATGCTCACCGACCGCGGAGTGGAGGCCGCGGCCAGGGTCGCGCAGGCGCGCGAAGAGGCGCTCGGCGAACTCCTCGGAGACTGGTGGGGGCCGGACCGCCCGCGTGATCTGTACGACCTGGTGCACGAGCTGTCCGACGAGCTGGGCGGCGGGCGCAACGAGACGCCCCGCAACCATGTGCGGGACGTCTGACCCGTCCCGCCCGCGCCGGTCGCCGCCCCTGCCGCCCTGCCGGCCCGCCCGCCGACGGGCGGGCCGGAACCGCCCCCGCCCCGGTACTACTTGGGCGCCGCCTGCTGCACGACCTCGAAGGACCAGACCGTCGAGCCGGTGGCCGCGGGCTTCGGCCGTTCGCCGCCCGTGCCCTCGCCGCCTCCGCTCTCGCCGGACTGCCCGGCGCCGCGCTGGTGGGCAGCCTTCATCGGGCCCTCCATCCACGCCCGGAACGACTCCTCGTCGCGCCACCGGGTGTACACCAGGTACGTGTCGGTGCCCTCGACGGGCCGCAGCAGCTCGAACCACTCGAAGCCGTCCGCGCTGTCGACGGTCCCCGCACGGGAGGCGAACCGCTTCTCCAGCACCTCGCGCTGCTCCTCGGGAACTTCCAGCAGATTGATCTTGACGACGCTCACGACCACCACTCCTGTCCTCGTCAACGACTGGTCTCGCGGCCCGCCCGGTACACCCCGCGAGCAGGCGCCGACCTGGAAGAACCACGATCGCACGCCGTTCCGCGGGCCCGGCGACCGCGTCCCGGCGGCCACTTCCGGAGGCCGGCCGGGCAGCGTGGGGGCGCCTTCCGGAGGCCGGCCCGGTGGCGATCCGGGCGGCGTGGAACAGCGGACGGATTCGACCGCGGGGGAGCGGCGTGGAAAGCTGGCGGGCTTGTGCGGCCGGACTCGGGTCGACTCATACTGGGTCCCGGTCAGGTGACAGAGTGATGTCCTGCGTCTGACATCCGGGACGACAGTTCCCCGGGTGGGGGACGGACGAGGCTGGGCACGGGGACGTGAGTTGAGCAAAGAGACAGACGAGCGGGCCGCGCGGCTGCGTTCGCGGAGCATCGCGATGGTGGCACTGCTGTGGCTCGTGACCGGGGCGCTGGCAGTGCGGCAGTTGGTGGTGACCTGGAGCGGTTCCCACGAGCCGCGGCTGACCGAGGTCACCGCCTGGCTCGCGCGCAACAGCGCACCCGCCGGCCCGGAGGCCGTCTACGACGGTGACGCCTTCACCGGCCCGCCGTTCGCGGCTGCGCTGCTGCGGCCGTTCGGCGCGCTGCACCGCGACCTCTTCGAGGTGCTGTGGGCACTCGGACTGCTCGGCCTGGTCGCCGCCTTCGCCGTGCTGGCGCTGCGGCGGATGCCGGGCGGCCCCGCGGGTGTGACGCTGCGGTACGCGCTGCCGCTGGGGCTCGCCGCGCTGCTGGTCTCCGAGCCGGTGCGGTCGATGTTCTCCACCGGCGAGGCCGGCATCGTACCGACGCTGCTGGCGCTCCTCGCCGTGGTCCACGGCGCCAGACCGGCCTGGCGCGACCTCTCGCCGGTGGTGCCGACGGCCGGTCTGCTGGTGGGCCTGGCGGCGGCGTTCCAGCCCGTACTGCTGTTGTTCGCGGGTCTGCTGTGGCTGCTGGGCAGGCGGCGCGAGGCGGTGACCGGCGCGGCGACGTTCCTGCTGGCCTCGCTGGTCGCCTGGGCGGCGATGCCGGCGGCCTCCGCCGACTACTGGCTCGGCCACTTCGCCGGAGTGGGTCTCGGCGGTGCGCCCGACGAGGTCGGCAACCAGTCCCTGCACGGGCTGCTGCTGCGGCTCGGGCTGTCGGGACCGCTGGAAATCGTGCTCTTTCTCCTGCTCGCCGCCGCCGTGGTCGTGCTCGGCCTGCGGCGCGCCGTCCGCTACGCGCAGGACGGCCAACTGCTGCTGGCGGCGGCGCTGGTGGGCTGTGTCGTCGTCGCCGTCTCACCGGTGGCCTGGCAGCACCAGCAGCTGTGGATCCTGCTCGCGCTGGTGGGCCGGATCGGCCGCCGCAAGGGCGACCGGCTGGTGTGGCCGGTGCTGGTCGTCATGGTGCTCGGCCTCAGCTCCGAGGCGCTGGTGCCCAAGATCGCCTGGCTGGCGCCGCTCGGTGAGAACGCGCCGCTGCTGGTGGCGCTCGCCGCCGCTCTCGCGCTGCCTTTCGTCACCCGCACCTCGCCGGCCTGGGACAACCCCGAGCCGTCCGGCCCGTTCAGCCGACCGCATCTGATGCTGGAGCTGCTGCTCATCAGGGTCGGCTACTTCGCGTACTCCTGGGTGCGTTCGCTGGCGCCGGACAGCCGGGAGATCGCCGAGGGGCACGGTCAGCAGATCCTCGACCTGGAGCAGGCGCTCCACCTGGACTGGGAGCTGTGGATCAACGAGGTCGTGGCCCGTACGGCATGGCTCGAGAGCAGCATGAACTTCTACTACGGGGCGTTCCACTTCCTGGTCCCCGTCTCCGTGCTCGCCTGGCTCTATCTGCGCCGCCCGCCGACCTACCGCTGGGCGCGCAACGCACTGTGCTACGCCACGCTGCTGGGCCTCGTCGGCTTCCTGCTCTACCCGCTGGCACCGCCGCGGCTGATGCCGGACCACAACTACGTCGACACCATCAACGGCCCGCAGGACTTCGACGATCCGAGCTTCGGCGTACTGACCGGCGTCTCCAACCAGTACGCGGCGATGCCCTCGCTGCACGTGGGCTGGTCGCTGTGGGCGGGCATCGTGCTCGTCCGGGCCAGCCCCTGGCTCTGGGCGCGGCTGCTGGGCTGGATGTATCCGCTGCTCACCACGGTGGTGGTGATGGGCACCGCGAACCACTACCTGCTGGACGCCGCGGGCGGCGCGGTCGTGGTGGTCGCCGGGTTCGTGCTGGCGGGCCTCTGGCGGCGCTGCGGCCCCGGCCGTTCGGCAGCAGAGCCCGGCGCCGACGCGGACATCGGGGCGCCTCCCGATCCGGAAGTCGCCGACCGGGCGAGCTCCGGCGGCGGGCGGGACGCTGCTCTCGACGGGGAGTCCGACGGCCCGCTCGACGGGCGGGAGCCGCTGACGGCCGGTTCCGCGCGGCCGGTCGCCCCGCGTCAGCGCGAGGCCGGTGAACGGGCGACCGTCCCGGCCCGCAGGACCGGAGGATCCGGCGTCGCAGGCGCGGACAGGGACCAGGACGGCGACGGCGCCGAGCCCGTACTCAACTGAGCCGACCCACAGGGCTGTTCAACCGGTACCGGCCCGCCCTGTCCGTGCCTGTCGGCCCGCCCCGTCCGCCGGCCCGTGCCCGCCGCCACGGGCCGTCGGCGGTTCAGTCCGCGGTCGGAGCCGGGCGGTCGGGCACGTCGAAGGCTGCCCGCCGGGTCGCCCGCCGCAGCGCCCGCAGTACGGTCGCGCCGAGCGTCAGCGTCAACACGACGGTGAGCAGCGCTCGGGGCAGGTCCCAGCCGAGCGAGGTCGCCAGCCAGTACGCCGTGAAACGGGCCAGGTTCTCCGCCACCGGATCGCCGGGCACGAAGGAGATCCCGCTGCTCAGCCCGGCGATGTAGGTCCAGCCCTGGAGGTTCATCACCAGCCCGTATGCCGCCGAGGCCACCGCGCCGTAGACCGCGAGGAGCGCCAACTCCCCGCGTCCGCGCAGGTTGTCGGAGCCCGGCAGCAGTCCGGCGCCCATCGCGACCCAGCCCATCGAGAGCATCTGGAAGGGCATCCACGGGCCGACGCCGCCGGTCAGCAGCGCCGAGGCGAACATGCAGACGGCGCCCAGGACGAAGCCGAACCCCGGGCCGAGCACCCGCCCGGCGAGCACCATCAGGAAGAACATCGGCTCGAGTCCGGCCGTGCCCGCGCCCAGTGGCCGCAGTGCGGCCCCGGCTGCGGCCAGCACCCCGAGCATGGCGACCGCCTTGGCGTTCAGCCCGGTGTCGGCGATGGTCGCGACGACCACGGCGATCAGCAGCGGCAGCAGTACGGCGAACAGCCAGGGGGCGTCCCGGGAGTGGGCGAGTCCGGAGGCGGAGTCGGCCAGCAGCGGCCAGCCGAAGGCGACCACCCCCACCGCGGACACCAGCCCGAGCGCGAACGCC
The DNA here is from genome assembly GCF_018101125.2 of Streptomyces tardus. GTDB lineage: Bacteria > Actinomycetota > Actinomycetes > Streptomycetales > Streptomycetaceae > Streptomyces > Streptomyces tardus. The sequence continues at coordinate 4,021,535 of NZ_JAELVF020000001.1, forward strand.
GAACGTCCGCCGAGCCGGACGGCCCGCGCCTGCCGGTCCGGGGCCTGCCGGTCCCGCGCCGCCGCGCCGGCGCCGCCCGATGCGCCGCCGGGCCCGCCGGCAGGACTCCCCGCGTCCGCCTCGTGGTGCTCGCTCATCGGTCGTCCGCCAGCGCAGCCCGGACCTGCGGCATCGTCAACCAGCGCTGCGGGGCGAGGATCTTGGCGATCTGCGGGGCGAACGCCGGTGAGGAGACGACGACTTCGGCGGTGGGCCCGTCCGCGACGAGTTCGCCCTGCGCCATGATCAGCACCCGTCCGGCGGACTCCGCGGCCAACTCCACGTCGTGGGTGGCCAGAACGACCGCGTGGCCGCGGGCGGCGAGCCCGCGCAGGACCGTCACCAGCCGCGACTTCGCGGCGTAGTCCAGGCCCCGGGTCGGCTCGTCCAGCAGGATCAGCGGGGGAGCGGCGGTGAGGATGATGGCCAGTGCGAGTGCCAGCCGCTGCCCCTCGGAGAGGTCGCGCGGGTGGGTGTCGTCGGCGATGTCCGGGAGCAGTTCGGCGGTCAGGGCCCGGCAGCTGCCCGGCTCGGCGCCGGCGTCGCGGTCGGCGGCGCGGCACTCGGCGGCGACGGTGTCGGCGTACAGCAGGTCGCGGGGCTCCTGGGGCACGAGTCCCGCGTGCCGCAGCAGTTCGCCCGGCGGCGTGCGGTGCGGTTCCACGCCGCCGACCCGTACGGTGCCGCCGGCCGGTTCGTGGCCGCCGACCAGGGTGCGGAGCAGGGTGGATTTCCCCGCGCCGTTGCGGCCCATCAGTGCGACCGTCTCCCCGGCCCGTACGGTCAGCGACAGCTCGTGCAGCACCGTACGGCGACCGCGCCGTACTCGCAGCCGGTCGGTGCGCGCCAACTCCTTGCCCAGCGCCGGGTGTTCGGTCTCCGGCTGCCGGTCGGCCAGCTGTTCGCGCAGGCCGGAGGCCCGGCGGCGGGCGTCGCGCACCGACAGCGGCAGCGGCGTCCAGCCCGCGAGCCCGCCGAGCGCCACGACCGGCGGCCGGACCGGGGAGACGGCCATCAGCTCCGCCGGGTCGCCGGACCGGGCGCGCTCGCCGGGGCCGGGCAGCAGGACGAGCTGGTCGGCGTAGTGCACCACCCGTTCCAGCCGGTGCTCGGCCATCAGCACCGTGGTCCCGAGGTCGTGGACCAGGCGCTGGAGCACGGCCAGCACCTCCTCGGCGGCGGCCGGGTCGAGCGCGGAGGTCGGCTCGTCGAGGACCAGCACTCGCGGGTGGGGAGTGAGGACGGATCCGATGGCGACACGCTGCATCTGGCCGCCGGAGAGAGAGGCGATCGGCCGGTCGCGCAGTTCGGCGAGGCCGAGCAGGTCCAGGGTCTCCTCGACGCGTCGGCGCATCGTCTCCGGCGGCAGCCCGAGCGATTCCATTCCGTAGGCGAGCTCGTCCTCCACGACGTCGGTGACGAAGTGTGCGAGCGGGTCCTGGCCCACCGTGCCGACGACGTCCGCCAGTTCGCGCGGCCGGTGGGTACGGGTGTCGCGGCCGTCGACGGTGACGCGTCCGCGCAGCGTGCCCCCGGTGAAGTGCGGCACGAGCCCGGAGACGGTGCCGAGCAGTGTCGACTTGCCGACCCCGGACGGGCCGACGAGCAGCGCGAGTTCGCCCTCGGGGACGGTCAGGTCGACGCCGGTGAGCGCGGGCGCGCGGGCGCCCTCGTAGTGCACCGACACCTCCTCGAAGCGGATCATCGGCTGTCCTCCTTCGCGGGTGCGCGGTCCCCGCCCGCGCCGGGCGGCAGCGGCGCCACCACGGCGGGCAGCAGCCCCAGCAGCGTCAACGCGGCGGGCCACAGCGGGAGTTCGGGTGCGGTCAGGGGTACCGCGGGCGGATTGAGCATCTGCGGATCGGTCGCCGCGCCCCACAGCATCGCCGCTGCGACAGCCCCGCCGGAGGCCGCGACCAGCCAGGCGCGCGGACCCCAGCGGTCCGGTCGGTAGCGGGTGCGCACCGCGCGTCTGCCGCCGAGTCGCAGTCCGGCGAGCGCGGCGGCGAGCCCCAGGAGCAGCAGCGGCAGACCGAAGACCGCTCCCTCGGCGGCGAGCAGCCCGTAGGTGCCCGCGCACACCCCCAGCAGACCGCCGAGGGTGAGGACGTTGGTGAACAGCCGCACCGGGCGCGGCACTCGGGCGCTGCGCCCGTACCCCCGCGCGTCCATCGCCGCGGCCAGCGCGACCGAACGCTCCAGCGCCCCCTCCAGCACCGGCAGCGCCACCTGGAGGATCGCCCGCACGCCCTTGTCGCTGCGCCCGCGCAGTCGCCGCGCGGCCCGCAACCGCTGCACGTCGGCGACCAGATGCGGGGCGAACGTCATGGCCACGACCACGGCGACCCCGACCTCGTACAGCGCCCCCGGCAGGGACTTCAGCAGCCGGGCGGGGTTGGCGAGCGCGTTCGCCGCGCCCACGCAGATCAGCAGGGTGGCCAGCCGCATACCGTCCTGGAGCGCGAACAGCAGCCCCTCGGCGGTGACTTGGCCGCCGAGCCGTACGCCCTGGGCCCAGTCGGGCAGCGGGACTTCGGGCAGTACGAAGAGGGTGTGGGTGCCCGGGATCGGAGAGCCGAGCAGCACCGCGAAGACCAGCCGGATCGCCAGCACCAGCAGCGCCAGCTTCACGAAGGTGCCGTACGCCCGTGCCCAGGGGGCGTCGGTGCGGCGGGCGGCGACGACGTAGCCGGAGACCGCGACGAGCAGGGCGAGCAGCAGCGGGTTGGTGGTGCGGGAGGCCGCCGTGGCGAGCCCGAGGGCCCACAGCCACCATGCGCCCGCGTGCAGTGCGGCGGCACGGCTGTCCTCGGGTGCACGCAGACTGCCGAGCAGTCGAGCGGCGGGTGCCGGGCTCACGGGCGGCGACGCCGTACCTGCCGGGCGGCTCCCGCGGCGAGGAGGATCAGGACGCCGACACCGAGGTAGAGCGGCGCGGTCGGCCCGCTGTCGTCGAGCCCGTCCGATCCGTCGGCGCGGTCGTCGCCGGGGTCGGAGCTGTCCGGGCCGTCCTCGCCGCCGCCCGAAATGCGTTCGCCGCAACCGGACTTCGGGTAGCCCTCGATCGCGCACAGCAGTGCCGAGGAGTCGTAGCGCAGCGGCGGGGCCTCGGCCGCCAGTGCGTCCGCCGCGCTGCCGCCCGGCTCCAGCAGGGCGCAGGCGGTACGGGGTTCGGGGGGCTTCTCGCCGGAGGGTGCGTCGGCTCCGGTCCCGGGGTCGACGACCAGCGCGACGCGTTTCCTGCCGGCCGCGGGGCCGTTGTCCGCGCAGATCTCCCGGAAGTCCGCGGTCGGCCGCGGAGTCGCACCGTCGCCCCGGCCGCCGCCCGGTCCTTCGCCGTCGGCGGGGCCCTCGCTCTCACCGTCACTCTCGCCGGCGTCGCGGCTCGCGGTGAAGCGGAAGCCGACCACCTCGCCGTCGTCGGGCCGCAGCCCGGCGGGCCCCTGTTGGGCGTACCGCCACTCGCCGTGCTCGCTCGCGGTCCAGAACGACCAGTACCGGTACCCGCCGTCCGCGGCTTCCGCCGACCGGGCGCCGGCCAACGGCGCCACCAGCGCGAGAACGGCGGCGACGGCCACGAGCAAGCCGGACCGCGCGGGCGCCTTCCCGCGCGCAGCCGACCCGCCGCCCGCGAGCGACGCAGCATCGTCCGCGCGACCGCGTTCCGCCACCGCCGTGCGCCCGGTCCCCCGACCGGGCGCACGGACGCACCCGATGCGCATCAGCTGTTCTTGCCACCCTTGCGCATGCTCATCAGCAGCCCCATGCCGATACCGGCGACCAGCGCCGCTGCGACGATCCACAGCACGAGATTCGATCCTCCGTCGTCTTCCTCGGCCTCGTCCGCGCCGGCGTTCTCGGGCTCGGACCTCTCGGGCTCGGGGCCGGTGGCGTTCAGCCGTTTCACCAGGTCGGTGTCGGCGAAATCGGTCGCGTCGCCGCCCGAGGCGTGCACCGCCAGCACGAGCTGGGCGAGCGCGGCCGGGTTGGTGGTGACGCCGTCCCAGCCCTTGATGTTCTTCTCCAGCCAGCCCAGCGGCCGTGCCGCCGCGCCCGGCTCGCCGATGCCGGAGAGCGCCAGGGCGGCGAGCGCGGTGCTGCCGTGGTCGGGCTGGTCCTGCGCGCCGGGTGTGACCGACGGCAGGAATCCCTTGTTCTCCTTCAGCGCGCCGCTGAGGTACGCGGCGGCGGCCTTCGCGGAGTCCTTCTGCGCGTAGGTGTCGTCCTCGCCGCAGGAGGGCGCCGCGACCTCGGTGGCGTCGCCGTCCTCGGCCGCCGCGGGCCGGTCCGCGGCGACGGAGGCGAAACCGGAACCGTCTGCGGCCAGTGCGGCGGCGACCGTCGCGGCGTCGTTGGCCGCGAGCTCGTCCTTCTCCGGCATGTACGCGAAGGCGCCGCGCTCGCCCGCGTCCGCGTCGCAGCCCAACTGGAGTGCGCGCAGGGCGTCGTAGGGCGTGCGGTCACCGGTCCTGGAGGCGACCTCGCCGGGCTTCTCGCCCGCCGCGGCCAGCGCGCCGACCACCAGTGCGGTGGAGTTGGCGTCCGAGTCGCCGCCCGGGTTGTAGCCCCAGCCGCCGTCCTTGTTCTGTACGGACTTCAGCCAGGTCACCGAGGCGGCGACGGTCTTGCCGTGGCCGCCGAGCCGCGCCAGCGCCTGCACGGCGGCGCCTGTCGCGTTGGTGTCCGCCGCGTCCTCGCCCGAGCCGCTGCCGCAGGGCTCGCCGGGGTCCGGGCGGTAGGCGGTGAACGACCCGCCGTCGCACTGCTGTTGGGCCAGCCAGTTCACCGCCTTCTTCGCCGGTACGACGCCGACCGCGTCCTGTGCGAGCAGCGCGAGGGACTGGCGGTAGACCCCGTCGTACTGCGGGTCGGCGCTCCCGTACAGGCCCGAGGGGAGCTTCGGCTTCGGCGAGGGCGACTCCTCGGCCAGAGCGGCGGGCGCCCCGAGGACACCGGCCGAGCCCAGCAGGGCCGCGCCGGCGAGGACCGCCGCGCTGCGACGCAGGAACATTCTCGATGCCTTTCGGTGAGCGGTCGCGACCACCGCGCACCGGAAGAGGGCCACATCGCGTGTGGCGCTCTGCCGGGCTCAGCATCCGCGTTCCGCGACGGTGCCGGCACCGTCGTGCCGGGAGCCGCGGGCGCCTCGACCGCTGTCGACGCGCCCGCCTGGCGTCCACGTACGGGTGCTCCGGCTCGCGGGTGCGTACGCCGCCGGGTCCGGGCGTCGGGCGCCCGGGGCGTACGGTCCGCTGACGGTTGCGGGTCAGCGCCGGATTCCCACCGGCTTCCCCCGTGCGTGGACGTGCGTTGTGCACCGGCCACTGTAGCGCCGGCCCGAACGGCGCCTGCCGGACGCCTGTCCGTCGACCGCAGGCCCGCCCAGCGCCGACTGCGTGGGCTCCGCCGCGGTGCGGGTGGGTCAGCCCCGGTCGTCGGGGGGCGGGACCGCGGCGGGAAGGTCGACCAGTCGGCAGACCGTCTCGATGTCGGCCGTGACCTCGCCGATGGAGGCCCGGCCGGAGAGCCAGGTGATCAGCGTCGAGTGCCAGGTGTGCTCTATCACCCGGGCGGCGGCCATCTGCTGCGGGCTCGGTGGACCGTCCAGACGCATCGCGTCCAGGATGATCCGCCTGGTCAGCTGGGAGACGACATCGACCTCCTGGCTGACCGAGCGGTCGGCGAACAGGCAGGCCCGCACCATCGCGTCGGCCAGCTGTGGGTCGCGCTGGAGCCCGCGGAAGGCGCGCATCAGGGTGTTCGCCACCCGGGCGGCGGGCTCGGCGTCGGTCGGCGGCCTGCGGTGCAGCCCGTCGTGCAGCTGCCTCAGCTGGTCCTGCATGGTGGCGACCAGCAGATGGACCTTGGAGGGGAAGTACCGGTAGAGGGTGCCGAGCGCCACCTGGGAGGAGTCGGCCACTTCGCGCATCTGCACGGCGTCGAACCCGCCGCGCCTGGCCAGCCGGACGCCGGCCTTGAGGATGCGCCGGCGGCGCTCCTCCTGGCGCTCGGTCAGGGGAGTGGCAGCGGACGGGTTCGAGGGTGTGGTCATGACGGGGGAACAGCTCCGGATCTGACGAGGTGAGCGAGCACGAGACCCACTCCGGACGGGCCGCCCGAGCGGTCCGTGGTGGTGGGAATCACCGGTTCCGCCCCGGCGGACGAGGTGGCCGGCCGGTAGATTCGTGCGGTGAGCACCGAAGACGCGCACTCAGTGAGGGCGCCTCACCGGAACGCACTTCTGTAACTTGTTCTAGCTTATCGCGAGCGACTACGCTCACACGGAAGCTTCCGGCGAGTAACCAGTCGTGGAATCCCGGCTGGCCAGTGAGAAAGGGCCGCGTGTGAACGCTGAGGCCGTACGGGACCCGTCTCCGCGACAGGCAGCCGCAGACCTCGCCGACGGTCCGGTGGGCGACGGCGGTCTGCGCATCGCCCTGCTGACCTACAAGGGCAACCCGTACTGCGGCGGACAGGGCGTCTACGTCCGTCACCTCTCGCGGGAGCTGGCCCGGCTCGGCCATCGCGTCGAGGTGATCGGTGCCCAGCCCTACCCGGTGCTCGACGAGGGCGTCACCCTCACCGAGCTGCCCTCCCTGGACCTCTACCGCCAGCCCGACCCGTTCCGCACGCCCCGACCCGGCGAGTACCGCGACTGGGTCGACGCCGTGGAGGTCGCCACCATGTGGACCGGCGGGTTCCCCGAGCCGCTGACCTTCTCGCTGCGCGCCCGCCGCCATCTGGCCGCCAGGCGCGGGGAGTTCGACGTCGTGCACGACAACCAGACGCTCGGCTACGGGCTGTTGGGCGATCTCGGCGCGCCGCTGGTGACCACCATCCACCACCCCATCACCGTGGACCGGCAGTTGGATCTCGCTGCCGCGCAGGGGCCGGTCCGCCGCGCCTCGGTGCGCCGCTGGTACGGCTTCACCCGCATGCAGCGCCGGGTCGCGCGCCGACTGCCCTCGGTGCTGACCGTCTCGGGGACCTCGCGCCGCGAGATCGTCGAGCACCTCGGCGTCCGGCCCGAGCGCGTCGAGGTGGTGCACATCGGCGCGGACAGCAGGCTGTTCTCGCCGGATCCGGCCGTCCCCGCGGTGCCGGGCCGCATCGTCACCACCTCCAGCGCCGACGTGCCCCTCAAGGGCCTGATCCACCTCGTCGAGGCGCTGGCCAAGACCCGTGCAGAGCACCCCGACGCGCATCTGGTCGTGGTCGGCAAGCGCGCCGACGACGGGCCGGTCGCTGCCGCCATCGAGCGGTACGGGCTGGGCGGGGCCGTCGAGTTCGTCAAGGGCATCTCCGACCGGGAGCTGGCCGACCTGCTGCGCAGCGCCCAGGTCGCCTGCGTCCCCTCGCTGTACGAGGGCTTCTCGCTGCCGGCCGCCGAGGCGATGGCCACCGGCACGCCGCTGGTCGCCACCACCGGCGGTGCCATCCCCGAGGTCGCCGGTCCCGACGGCGAGACCTGCCTCGCGGTACCGCCCGGCGAGGCAGGAGCGCTGGCGACGGCGCTCGGCCGGCTGCTCGGCGACCAGGAACTGCGGGCCCGCCTCGGTGCCGCCGGACGGGAACGTGTTCTCGCTCGCTTCACCTGGGAGCAGGCAGCCCTGCGCACCGCCGACCGCTATCGGGAGGCCGTCGCGCGCGGCGCCGCCGTCCGCGCCCGCTGACCCGCCGTCGGCTCCGTCGCCGGTACCGCGCACGGCCGCGCGACGATCCGCTCCACCCGACTCAACGCCCCCCCCGGTTCATCCATCCCGCCCCCGGACGAAAGCAGAGTGCACCGTGCTGACCGTCGACTTCTCCCGGTTCCCCCTCGCGCCAGGTGACCGAGTGCTCGATCTGGGCTGCGGCGCGGGCCGCCACGCCTTCGAGTGCTACCGGCGCGGCGCCCAGGTCGTCGCTCTGGACCAGAACAGGGAGGAGATCCGCGAGGTCGCCAAGTGGTTCGCGGCGATGGAGGAGGCCGGCGAGGCGCCCGCCGGCGCCACCGCCACCGCCATGGAGGGCGACGCGCTCGCGCTGCCCTTCCCCGACGACAGCTTCGACGTCGTGATCATCTCCGAGGTCATGGAGCACATCCACGACGACAAGGGCGTACTGGCCGAGATGGTCCGGGTACTGCGCCCCGGCGGCCGGATCGCCGTCACGGTCCCGCGCTACGGCCCCGAGAAGGTCTGCTGGACGCTGTCCGACGCGTACCACGAGGTCGAGGGCGGCCACATCCGCATCTACAAGGGCGAGCAGCTGGTCGAGCGGATGAAGGGCGCCGGGCTGCGTCCGTACGGCAGCCACCACGCGCACGCGCTGCACTCGCCCTACTGGTGGCTCAAGTGCGCCTTCGGCGTCGACCGCGACGGCGAGGACGCGGCGCTGCCGGTGCGCGCGTACCACCGGCTGCTGGTCTGGGACATCATGAAGAAGCCACTGCTCACCCGGGTCGCCGAGCAGGCGCTCAACCCGCTTATGGGCAAGAGCTTCGTGGTCTACGCGACCAAGCCGCACCAGTCGAAGGTCTCCGCGTGACGAGCCCCGAGCGCACCGAACGGCTCGTGCTGCCGGGCGTACTGACCGCCGAGCAGGCCGGCCGCACCGTGGCCGGGATCCTGGCGATCCAGCGCGAGGACGGCGCGATCCCGTGGTTCCGCGGCCACCACCTCGACCCGTGGGACCACATCGAGGCCGCCATGGCGCTGGACACCGCGGGCGAGCACACCGCGGCCCGCGCCGCGTACAACTGGCTCGCCGAGCACCAACTCCCCGACGGAGCCTGGTACGCCGCCTACCACGACGGCGACGCCGACCACCCGACCGACCGCGGCCGGGAGAGCAACTTCTGCGCGTACGTGGCCGTCGGCGCCTGGCACCACTACCTGTCCACCGGCGACGACGCCTATCTCGAACGCATGTGGCCCGTGGTGCACCGAGCGGTGGACTTCGTGCTCGAACTCCAGCAGCCCGGCGGCGAGATCGGCTGGAAGCGGGAGAACGACGGCACCCCCGTGACCGACGCGCTGCTCACCGGGAGCTCCTCGATCTACCAGGCGCTGCGCTGCGCGCTGGCCCTCGCCGAGCACCGCGAGGAGCCCCAGCCCGACTGGGAGTTGGCGGTCGGCCGGCTGGGCCACGCCATCGCCGCGCACCCCGAGCGCTTCCTGGACAAGTCCCGCTACTCCATGGACTGGTACTACCCGGTGCTCGGCGGGGCCCTCACCGGCTCCGCCGCCCAGCGGCGCATCGAGGCCGACTGGGAGAGCTTCGTGGTCCCCGGCCTCGGGGTGCGCTGCGTCGTCCCCAACCCCTGGGTGACGGGCGGGGAGAGCGCCGAACTCGCCCTGGCCCTCTGGGTGATGGGCGAATCCGACCGGGCGCTGGACGTGTTGCGCTGGATTCAGCACCTGCGCGCCGACAACGGCCTCTACTGGACCGGCTACGTCTTCGACGACGAAGCGGTGTGGCCCCGCGAGCAGACCGCCTGGACGGCGGCGTCGCTGCTGCTGGCGGTCGCCGCGCTCGGCGGCGACGAGGCCACCGTGCAGGTCTTCGGCGCCGAGCGCCTGCCGTGCGGCCTCGCCCCGCCCGACTGCTGCTGACCGTCTGCCGGAGCTGAGCGCCCGGCGGGCCGCTGTACGCCCGACCCGGCCCGTACAGACCGGCTCCTACAGGCCCGGCCCGTACAGACCGGCTCCTACGGGACCGGCCCGAACACCCCCGGTGCGGGCGTCCGTTGGGCCCGGCGCGCCCCGCTCGCCCGTACCGGCTGCCGCGACAGCGCGACGGCCCCGCCGCACCCAAGGAGTGGCGGGGCCGTCTCGTCGTACGGGGCGGAACTCAGCCGCGCTGGATGCCGGATGTGTCCTGAAGGATGCCGCGGCGGTTGTCCTGGGTCTGCGCGACGAGCGCCTGACCGCGCTGTTCCACCGCCAGGTACCAGGTGCCCGGGGCGAGTTCGGCGACCGGAGTCTGCGAACCGTCCTCGGCGAACAGCGGACGGGCGACCGGCACCGCGAACCAGAAGGGCTGGAAGTTCGGGTCCGGCGCCGCGGCCTGAGGCGGCTGCTGCTGCGCGGCCGGCTGGGGGGCCTGCTGCTGCGGCTGCTGACCGTAGGGCTGCTGCGCGGCGGGCTGCTGCTGGGCGCCGGGGTAGCCGTAGCCGCCCTGCGGCTGCTGCGCGCCGGGCTGCTGCATACCCGGCTGCTGCTGGGCGCCCGGGTAGCCGTAACCGGCCTGCGGCTGCTGGCCGTACGGGCTGGCGGGAGCGGACGGACCGCCGCTGATCGGCAGCTTGAGCGGGGCCAGCAGCTGGTTCAGCACCGCGGCCACGGCAAGACCCACGGCGAAGATCGCTCCGAGGATCTGACCGACCCCCATGTCGAGCGCCTCCTCGGCGCCCAGCGGGTTGGCGAACAGAGTCCAGATCGCGGTCCACGCGGTGAAGATCGCCAGCGTGAGGCCCCACTGGTCGAGCGTCAGACCGAGCACCTTCAGATGCGCGGGTACGAAACGCGAACCGGCCGTCAGGCCCGCCGCGATGACACCGGCCAGGTAGATCGAGAAGAGCGCGGGGAACCAGAAGTTCGACCAGGCGTTGCGGCTGTCGGACTCTCCCCCCACGACACCCTTGAATTCGTAGAAGTCCAGGAACGAGGCGACCAAGAGCAGTACCGCTGCTCCGATTACGATGAGGTCGCCTCGTGTGAGCGAGCGGTTGTTCACGTCAGATCCTTCATTGATCGTCTCGTCATGGTCTGGTCAGTACGGGGGCGGCCACCATCGTACGGAAGCGCGGAGCGGGCGACTGCCTCCCCCCGGAGACGGCTGCCTGTGGGCACCGACCGGTGGAGGTCGAGCGAACCGGTGGCACCTGGGGATCTCGCACACACCGCTGCGTTCCACCGCTCGCTAACGTTTTCCTACCAGGTAGGAAGTGATGCCGTCAGCAATTCCCCGGGCTGCTTTCCCCTGCCAATGGTTGTCTGTGAGCAAGGCAACGTCCTTGCTGTGTCGCATATTGCCGCATTCCAGGAACACCTTGGGCACCTTGGACAGATTCAGTCCGCCGAGGTCGTCGCGGACGGTCACACCGGTGGCCGCGACGTCGCTGCCGAGGTAGTTCGAGGCCGGCATCCCGGTCGTCCTGCGGAAGCTGTCCGCGAGCCGGCCCGCGAGCCTGGCCGAAGGACCCGTGATTCGCGAGGTGTCGGCCTCCCCGCCGCGCACCCGGTGCGGTGCGATCACGTGGAAGCCGCGGTTGTCCGGCGCTGTCGAGCCGTCGGCGTGCACGGAGACCACGGCGTCGGCCTTCGCCTCGTTGCCGATGCGGGCCCGCTCGTCGATGCAGGGCCCGTACGGTCGGTCGTCGTCCTGGGTCAACTCCACGGTGGCGCCCCGCTGTTCGAGCAGGGCGCGGGTCTTGCGCGCCACCTGGAGCGTGAACGTGGCCTCCGGATAGCCGTCGTTGCTCGCCGTACCGGTGGTGTCGCACTCCTTGCGGGTGGTGCCGATGTCGACCGTCCGGTTGATCTCCGAGGCGTGGTTGCGGTTACCGGGGTTGTGGCCGGGGTCGAGCACAACAGTGGTGCCGCGCAGGGGCTTTCGCCCCTCGGGGGAGCCGCTCGCCCCTCGGGACGGCTGCTCGGAGGCATCGGCGTCCGAGCCGTCCGACTCCTTCGGGCCGGGCGAACCGCCCTTGCCCTCCGAGGCCGAACCACCGGCCGCCTCCGGCGACTCGGCGCTCGTTCCGCTCTCGCCGCCGGCCCGGTCGTTCCCGTCGTCGGCGCGCTCGCCGCCGAGCCACAGCAGCCCGGCAATCAGCCCCAGCGGCAGCAGCACGGCGAGGGCGGTGAACACCCGGCGTGCCGTGGACGAACGCCCGGGCCCGGAACCACTGGCGTTCCCGCCCCCGGAGCCGGTCCTGCTCCCGGGTCCGGAGCCGAAGGTGTCGGCGGGCTCGCCGCTCCCGTCGTCGGGCCCCGAGCCCCTGCGCCACCTCATGCGCCTGCCGCCACCCGCCGCAGCACCCGCAGGGAGGCGGTGGCCGAAACCTCGGTGAACGCCCCGGAGTCGAGTGCTCTGCGCCAGATCAGGTACGGGGCCCTGCCTCCGTCGGCGGGGTCCGGGAACACGTCGTGGATCACCAGCAGCCCGCCCGCGGCCACCTGGGGCGCCCACCCCTCGTAGTCGGCGTTCGCGTGCTCCTCGGTGTGCCCTCCGTCGATGAAGACCAGGCCCAGCGGCGTCGTCCAGAAGGCGGCGATCTGCGGCGAACGCCCGACGAGTGCGACGACGTGCTCCTCCAGGCCGGCCGCGTGCAGCGTCCGTCGGAAGGTCGGCAGCGTGTCCATCCGCCCCACCTGCGGGTCCACGACCTCCGGATCGTGGTACTCCCAGCCCGGCTGCTGCTCCTCGCTGCCCCGGTGGTGGTCGACGGTGATCGCCGGTACGCCGGCCGCGCGGGCGGCCTCGGCGATCAGGATCGTCGAACGCCCGCAGTAGGTGCCGACTTCGAGCAGCGGCAGCCCCAACCCGGCGGCCTGCGCCGCCGCTTCGTACAGGGCGAGGCCCTCGTCGCGGGGCATGAAGCCCTTCGCCGCTTCGAAGGCCGTCAGGATCTCTGCCGGGGGAGTGGTCATGGGCGCCCATGCTGCCGCATCCCGGCGCATCGGCCCAGCCCGGGGTACGGGCCGCCGCGCGCCCCGGACGGCGGGCGCCGGGAGGGCTCGGCGGGAGTGCGCCGGTCGGCCGTCCGCCCCGGCGCACCACTTGCAGGAACACCTCGCAGGGGTGCAGGGTGCATGACAGGTGGGACGATGTGCAGCATGCCGCAGTCGACCGCTGACATCTCGCTGACCAAGATCGCGCAGCCCTCCACACCCCGGCGCTGGGCGGTGCTGCTGGCAGCCTGCGCGGGGCAGTTCCTGGTGGTGCTCGACGTGTCCGTGGTCAATGTGGCGCTGCCGTCGATGCGTGCCGATCTCGGTCTCTCCGCGGCCGGACTCCAGTGGGTGCTGAACGCCTACACCATCACCTTCGCCGGGCTGATGCTGCTCGGCGGCAGAGCGGCCGACCTCTTCGGGCGCAAGGGCACCTTCCTCGCCGGGCTCGGCCTGTTCACCCTCGCCAGTCTGGCGGGCGGGCTCGCCCAGGAGGGATGGCAGCTGATCGCCGCCAGGGGCGCCCAGGGCGTGGGTGCGGCGATCCTCTCGCCCGCCACGCTGACCATCCTCACCTCCTCCTTCCCCGACGGGCCCGCCAGAGCGCGGGCGATCGGCACCTGGACGGCGGTGGGCGCGGGCGGCGGAGCCGCGGGCGGACTTGTCGGCGGGGTGCTGACCGAGACGCTCTCCTGGCGCTGGGTGCTGCTGATCAACGTCCCCGTCGGTGCGGTCGTACTGCTGGCCGCGGCGCTGTGGCTCTCCGAGCGCAGGGTGCGCACCGGGCGCCGCCTCGACTTCCCCGGCGCGCTGCTGGTGACCGTCGGGCTGGGCGCGACCGCCTACGGCGTGGTGGAGACCGAGACGGTCGGCTGGGGCGCCCCGCAGGCGCTCGGTCCGCTGGCGCTCGGCCTGTTGCTGCTCGGTCTCTTCGTGCTGGTGGAGTCGAAGGTGCGGGCGCCGCTGGTCCCGCTCGGAGTCTTCCGCAGCGGCTCGGTGTCGGCCTCGAACGTCGCGATGCTGGTGAACGGCGCCGCGATGTTCAGCATGTGGTTCTTTCTGACCCTCTATATGCAGAACGTGCTCCACTACAGCCCCGTTCAGGCCGGTCTCGGTCTGGTGCCCGCCTCCTTCGCCATCGTCGTCGGCTCCAAGGTCGCCCCGCGGCTGATGGCGATCGCGGGCGCCCGGAATCTCGCGATGGCCGGTTCGTTCGTCTCGCTCGTCGGCTGTCTGTGGCAGACCCGGATGCACGAGGGCGGCAGCTATCCGTTCACCGTGCTCGTCCCCAGCATGCTGATCGCACTCGGCGCGGGCCTCGCCGGTACGCCGCTGGCGACCCTCGCGACGACCGGGGCTCCGCCGGAGAACGCGGGGCTGATGTCGGGGCTGATCAACACCTCCCGCACGATGGGCGGCGCACTCGGCCTCGCGGTGCTCTCCACCATCGCCGCCTCGCGGACGGCGGGCAGCGAGGACCCCGGCGAGCTGGCCGCCGGTTTCGCGTACGCCTTCGCCGCCAGCGCGGGGCTGCTGGGCGTGGCGGTACTGGTGATGCTCGGCTTCCTGCCGGGGCGCTGCGGCAGGCGAGGACTGGCACACCGACTCCGCCGCGTCCACCGTTGAGACGCCCTGCCGCTGCTCGGCCGCCTCAGGGGCAGGGCGTCACGGGCGCACCGACCGTCTCGGGCGCAGGGGCATCGCGGGCGTACCGGCCGCCACGGTGGCGCCGACTGCCGAGGTGCGCCGGCCGCCATGGGTGTACGTCGCGTGTGCCGGTCCGCGGTCGGAACGACCGTTCTCCCGCGGTGGGTTCAGCCCCCGGCGCCGGCACTCCCGGACGTCGAGGCGGCGAGCGGTGCCTGCTGGAGCGGCATCGGCGTGAACAGGCGCGCGCAGCCACTGCCGCGAACCGTCGTACCGGCGCCCCCGGTTGGTGACGGCACGGGGAACGGCTCCGTCGATCCGTGCCCCGTACCGTCTGCTTCTGCCGCCGCCCCGGCCGTCGGCGCGCCCGGTCCTGCCGGTGGCCCGCCGCGCGCCGCCCGTGCCGGGAGCGCCGTCGGGGCGCTCACCGGCCCGCTCACCGGCTGGGGTACGAACGGCCGTTCCGCCGCCCCCGGTTCACCGCCCCCGGCTCTGCCACCGCGCGTGCCGCTCGTGCCGGACGGGCGGGCGTCGCCGGACGGGCGGGCGTCGCCGGACGGGCGGGCGTCGCCGGACGGGCGGGCGTCACCGGAAGCGCCGGGCCCGTATCCCTGGCCGTACCCGTGGGCGCCCTCGTGGCCGCGGCCGACCCCGACTCGGAGGCCGCTTCCGCCGCCGTGCCCGTGCCCGGTCCCCGGCCAGCTGCCTTCGGTGGCGCGTGCGGCCGGTTTGCGCCCGATGCGCGCCACCCCGCGCACGCCGCCCTGTGCGTACGGCAGGCGCAGCTCGCCGTCGGAGCCGAACGAGCCCGCGCCGGGCAGCCAGCCGGGAGGCGCCGTGAGGTGCTGCAGTCCGCGCTGACCGGGACGCCACAGGGCGACCCAGGTCCCGTTCGGGCCCTGGGCGCGCAGCGCCACCGCCGAGCGTTCCGGCATGAGTTGCTGGCCGTGCTGCACGGTGAAGGGCGCCAGTCGCAGCTCCTCCTGGTGCAGCGCCTGCGGGAACCGCACGGGTCGGTGGCTGCCCAGTACGCCCCAGCCCATCCGCATCCGGCCGGGAGCGTCGGAGCAGACCAGGAGCAGCCCGCTGTGCGGATCGGCCAGCAGCAGACGGTCGTTGCTGCGCTCGCCCAGCTCCAGCAGCGGGCTGACCTCGCCGCCGCGCGCCAGGTCGACCACGACCGTGCTCGTACGGCCGGCGGTGTCGCGCCGGTTCAGCGCCAGCAGACGGCCGGCGGGGTCCAGCCACTGCCCGTCCAGGCAGTGACCGGGAACGTCCGCCACCGGACGCGGCGCGTCGGCACCGGTCACCAGCCAGATCGCCGTGGTCTCGAAACCGGGCACCAGCGCATGGGCGGTGTTTCCGTCCGGGCACGGCGGCAGCAGCGTCAGACGGTCCGATTCCACCGCGCCCAGCGGGAGCTGGCCGGTGCCGGGGCCGGTCGGGTAGAGCAGCGAGAACTCGTGCGAGCCGTCGCCGGGCCGGGCGACGAGCACCCGGCCGTCGGCCAGCGCCAGCAGCGCACTGCCGGGCGTCTCCGGGCGGTCGACGGGGAGTTCCACGGTGTAGGCGTCGCTGTCGCCCAACGCCCAGCGTTCCACGTACAGTCCGCGCTCCGCCGTGCCGGCCAGCCGGGCCGCGTACGAGCCGTCGGCGGCCAACTCCCAGCCCCTGCGGCCGTCCTCCGGGCTGCCTCGGCCGTCCTCCCGGCCCTTCCCGACCTCGGACCGGCCGGGCGAAACACGAGTCGAACTGTCGTTGCCGCCGCCAAGTACCGTGATCTCGCTTGCACACGCTGTCATCGGGCGAACACCTCCGGCGACGACGCTAGGGCCGGCGCACCGCTGTGCAGGAAGGCGCGACGCGACTTCATCCTTACGCGTGGTGGCTGCGTCAAACCGCTGTGCGACCACCCGGATATGTGCGTGAACCACCGGTCGGACGGCTCCCGCCGCGGCAGGTAGCCTTTCCCCCGTGCCGACACTCTCCGAACTCACCACCGCTCTGGACGCGCTCTGGCCCGCCGGGCGGGCCGAGTCGTGGGACGCCGTCGGCACCGTCTGCGGGGACCCGGACGCCGAGGTGGGCACCGTGCTGGTCGCGGTCGATCCGGTGCAGGCCGTCGCCGACGAGGCCGTCCGGCTGGGCGCGGATCTGCTGCTGACCCACCACCCGCTCTATCTGCGCGGTACGACGACGGTGGGGGCGCACACCTTCAAGGGCCGGGTCGTCCACACCCTGATCAAGGCCGACACCGCGCTGCACGTCGCCCACACCAACGCCGACCGCGCCGATCCCGGTGTCTCCGACGCACTCGCCGGCGCACTCGACCTGCGGGTGCTGGCGCCGCTGGTGCCCGACCCGGACGACCCGCAGGGCCGCCGGGGGCTCGGACGCATCTGCGAGCTCGACACCCCGCTCTCGCTCGCCGCGTTCGCCCAGCACGCCGCCGCCCATCTGCCCGCCACCGCACAGGGCGTACGCGCCGCGGGCGACCCGGACGCGATGATCCGCCGGGTCGCGGTCTGCGGCGGCTCCGGCGACAGTCTCTTCGAGCAGGTGCGCGCCGCCGACGTGGACGCCTACCTCACCGCCGACCTGCGCCACCACCCCGCTTCCGAGGCGCAGGAGCGCTCACCGCTCGCCCTGGTGGACGCGGCGCACTGGGCCACCGAATGGCCGTGGTGCGAGCAGGCCGCCGCGCAGCTCGACGCGCTCTCCGAGCGCCACGGCTGGGGACTGCGCACGCACGTCTCCCGGCTTGTCACCGATCCCTGGACCGCCCACGCGGCCTCCGGACTTCACCACGACTACGAGTACCCAGGAGCCCCCAACTGAACTCCGAGCCCGCTGACCAGATCCGCCTCCTCGATCTGCAGGACCTGGACACCAAGCTGTCGCAGCTCGCCCACAAGCGCGAGAACCTTCCCGAACACGCGGAGATCGACGCGCTCGAAGCGGACCTCACCCAGCTGCGCGACCTCCTGGTCGCCGCTCAGACCGAGGAGGGCGACACCGCCCGCGAGCAGAGCAAGGCCGAGAAGGACGTCGACCAGGTGCGCCAGCGCTCGGTCCGCGACCAGCAGCGCCTGGACTCCGGCGCCGTCACCAGCCCCAAGGACCTGGAGAGCCTTCAGCGCGAGATCGCCTCGCTCGCCAAGCGCCAACAGGACCTGGAGGACGTGGTGTTGGAGATCATGGAGCGCAACGAGGCGGCCACCGCCCGGGTCTCCGAGCTCCAGGACCGCGTCGCCTCGGTGCGGACGAAGGCGGACGACGCCTCCGCACGCCGCACCTCGGCCACCGGTGAGCTGGATGCCGAGACCACCCGTGTCACCAAGGAGCGGGAGGTCGTGGCGGGTTCGGTCCCCGACGACCTGCTGAAGCTCTACGACAAGCTCCGCGCCCAGCAGGGCGGAGTCGGTGCCGCGAAGCTCTTCCAGCGCCGCTGCGAGGGCTGCCGGCTGGAGCTGAACATCACCGAGCTGAACGAGATCCGTGCCGCCGCGCGCGACGAGGTGCTGCGCTGCGAGAACTGCCGCCGCATCCTGGTCCGCACCTCCGACTCGGGGCTCTAGACGCGGGAGCCGGCTCTTCAACACATCTCCGAGGAAGAGGAGTTGAAGAGCCGGGGATGCACACGACGGTGACGGGCGGGGAGAACACACAGCCATGGCACAGCAGTTCATCGTGGAGGCGGACGGCGGCTCCCGGGGCAACCCGGGACCGGCCGGTTACGGCGCGGTCGTCATGGACGCAGAGACGGGCCAAGTCCTCGCCGAGCGGGCGGAGTTCATCGGCCGTGCCACGAACAACGTGGCGGAGTACCGCGGCCTGATCGCCGGTCTCGGCGCCGCCCACGAGCTCGACCCGGAGGCGGACGTACGAGTCCGCATGGACTCCAAGCTGGTCGTCGAGCAGATGTCGGGGCGCTGGAAGATCAAGCACCCCGACATGCGACCGCTCGCCGCCGAGGCCCAGCGGATCCACCCGTCCGGCACGGTGACGTACCAGTGGATCCCGCGCGCGGAGAACAAGCACGCGGACCAGCTCGCCAACGAGGCCATGGACGCCGGCAAGCGCGGCGAGCAGTGGCAACCCTCCAGCTCCACCGCCGAGTTGAAGGCCGCCGACGCGAAGGCGGCGCGCGCCTCGGTGGAGGCAGCCGAAGCAGCCGGGGCAGCCGAGGACGCGAACGGCGCGTCCGCCGTCCTCGCGCAGCCGTCGGCCGGTTGGGGCGCCGACCTCGGAACCCCGACCACCTTTGTCCTGCTCCGGCACGGCGAGACCGCCCTGACGCCGCAGAAGCGCTTCTCCGGCAGCGGCGGCAGCGACCCCGAGCTGTCGGAGGCGGGACTGCGCCAGGCCCGTTCCGTCGCCGCCTCGCTCGCCGCCCGCGGCACCGTCCAGGCGATCGTCAGCTCGCCGCTGCGCCGTTGCGCGCAGACCGCCGAGGCCGTGGCGGAGCGCCTGGGACTCTCGGTGCGCACCGAACACGACCTGCGGGAAACGGACTTCGGCGCCTGGGAGGGCCTCACCTTCGCCGAGGTGAAGGACCGTTACCCGGACGATCTCGATGCCTGGCTCGCCGACCCGAAGGCCGCACCCACCGGGGGCGGTGAGTCCTTCGCCGAGGTCGCCGCCCGTACGGCCGTCGCCCGCGACAAGGTGCTCGCCAGATACGCGGGCCGAACGGTGCTGCTGGTCACGCACGTCACCCCGATCAAGACCCTGGCCCGGCTCGCTCTCGGTGCACCGCCCGAGGCCCTGTTCCGGATGGAGCTGTCGGCGGCCTCCCTGTCCGCCGTCGCCTACTACTCCGACGGCAACGCCTCGCTGCGTCTGCTCAACGACACCGCCCACCTGCGCTGACAGGTCGGCAGCCGACCTGCTGAAGCCGCTTGCCGCAGGGGAGCGGCGGGCTCAACGAGCCCCGGTCCCACGGCCGTCGTCGTCCGTCCCGTCCTGCCGCGGTCCGCCCTCCGCGCCGTCTTGGTCCGTGAGGTTCCGGTCGGCGGGTTCCCGGTCCGTCGGGGTCCGGTCCATGGGGTCGGTGCCCGGGTTCTGACGGCGCTGGGCGTCGAAATGGGCCTCCAACCGACGCCGTGCGCGCAGCCGCCACAGCAGCAGCCCGCCGACGGTCAGCACCACGACCGCTCCGCCGGCCAGGTACCAGGGGGTGCGGTCCGGCTCGATCCGGGCCGACACCGTGACGAGATCGAGCTTCGCCGACTCGTCCTCCCAGTTGCGGTTGTAGACGAACTTGTCGTCGGTGGCGAAGATTTCGTTGTTGCGCCGGAAGTCGTCGATGCCGTCCCGGTAGACCTCCCCCCTCGCGTCGACGAGGACGGGACGCTCGCCCTTGTTCCGTACGCCGCCCAGCACCTCGGAGGTCAGCGCGGCGTCGTCGCGGCCCTCGACGATTAGCTTCAGCGCGAAGAACTCGGCGCGCGGCTCCGCCACTTCACTCATGGCCTCCCGCTGCCGCTTGGTGAGCTCCGCCGCCGTGGGCCCGTCCCCGGCGTCCGCCGTCCGCCCCGTCCGGGCCGGCGCCGCTGCGGAGTTCAGCCGCGCCGCGGTGGTCGCGGACGCCGGGCCCGCGGGCATCGCAGTCGCGGGCACCACACCTGCCGACCCCGTTCCGAGCGACACCGCTCCGGCGGGAGACGCGTCCGCGGGAGACGCGCTCGCGGGAGACGCGTCCGCGGGAGACGCGTCCGCGGGAGACGCGTCCGCGGGAGACGCGCTCGCGCCGAGAGCGAGGACGCTCAGCAGCACTCCCGCGGCTGAGCGCGCCGCGGGAGCCACGAGGTGGCCGCGGGCCCGGCGCACCGGCGCGGATTCGTACACGGTCATCGGACGCCCTTCCCCGACACACAAGTGACCACCGGAGCCTACGGATTCGGGCCGCCCGGGGGCGACCCCACACCCGGGCGTACGGCCCCGAAGTTTCGCTGCCCCGCAGCTCCGCGGGGTTCACCGCCCTCCGCCCTGCGGCCGTACGCACCGCGCACCGCCGACCCGGCAGACCCCGAAGGACGGACTAGATCGAAACCGGCAGCACCGACAGCACGTACCCCACCCGCACCTCGCGCCGGCCGCCCAGTGGATGGGAGAGCGAGTCGCCGGCCGTCGCACAGAGAGCGATCGACGCACCGGCGGTCAGCGTCGTCAACAGCCCCTGATCGACGTGGAGTTCGACCCCGTGCGGCAGGGCGGTGCGCGATTCCCGCGCGACGGCGGCGAGCGCCGGTGTGAACGCCCCGTCGGGCCGACCGAGCGAGCGGGACACATGCGCGGCCTGATCGCGCAGCCAGCGCACGGCGAGTCTCGGCGTCGGTCGGATCGTACGGGCGAGCAGCCAGGAGTGACCCAACTCGGCTGCGCAGGCTGCGAGTTCGCAGTGGTAGCCGTACGTACGGGGGTGGCGCCGGTCGCGTCGGTGCGCGGGAGTCATCGCGACCGTCCGCGCAGATGGGCCCGGATCTCGGCAGACAGCAGTGCGCAGCGGTGACGCAGCTCCTCCAGGCTCAACGGCTCCACCCCGCCGACCTCCCCGATCTGCCACCGCGCCCGGTCCTCCGCACGTTCGCTCGCCCCCGGGTCCTCGCCTCCGTGCCCGCCCGGGCCGGGCCGCTCCCGCGCGCCGCCGATCTCTGCCGCGTCCGGTTCGCCCATGGCGCCGTCCTCTCGTTCTCGGCTCGCACCGGAGCCGGGTTCGGCACCCTCTGTGCTCGAACCGCTACCAAGAGAACGCAACTGCCTCTAGAATGGCGACACTTCAGTTGTTTTGCTCAAGAGTGACATGTGGTCGAAATCGACCTGTGGAGACAGAGTGGGAGGTCAAGTCGATGGAGGACGACTCCGCAACCGAGGACTTCAGTCCTCGTCTCACCCCGCTTCAACGGTTCGGAGCCGACGTCAGGCGGGTGCGGCTGGGTCGGAAGCTCAAGCAGAAGCAACTCGGCGCCGCCATCGGCTACTCGGAGTCCTACGTCAGTCAGGTCGAAAGCGGAAAGCTGCCGCCCAGCACGAAGTTCGCGGTCGGATGCGACCGGGTCTTCGGTACGAACGGCCTGTTCGGCGGGCTGCTTGACCGTCTGACGGAGAGCGATCACCCGCTCAACTTCACGCCCTACCTCGCACTCGAACCCAGAGCGAGCGAGATTCTGGACTGGTCCACCACCGTACTCATGGGGCTGTGTCAGACCGAGGCGTACGCGAACGCGATCTTTCGAGCCGGTCATCCGAGTGAGCCTGAGGAAGTGATCCAGGGCAAGACCGTCTCTCGAATGGATCGGCGCAGGATCCTCGATGGCGCTCGGCCGCCGCACCTCTGGGTGGTGCTGCATGAGGCGTGTCTGCGCACGCTCGTGGGTGGGCGATCCGTGATGACGGCCCAGCTCCAGCATCTGTTGTCTCTCGCGGACCGACCGGGCGTCGATATCCAAGTCATGCCCTTCGAGGCCGGGGCAGACGGTGCTCACAGTATGGCGTTCACGCTCCTGAGGTTCGCTGATCTTCCCGCTGTCCTGTACTCCGAAGACCCGCGCGGGGGGCGGCTGTTCGACCACCCGGCAGGTGTCAGCAATGCTCAGCGCGGCTACGATCGATTGCGGGCGAACGCCTTGTCGACCGAACGTTCTCGCAGTTTTGTGGGCGCGATCCTGAAGGAGTACCTATGAGTGCCAATCGAGGCCCGGTTTCCGAGTGGCGGAAGTCCTCCCACAGCACTTCGGCCGGCGGGCAGTGCCTCGAGTGGGCTCCGGCGCGTGCTTGTGGGGCCTGGCCTGTTGCTGTCCGTGACAGCAAGCATGTCGATGGTCCGGTGTTGAGGATTCCGCAGCGCGAATGGGTCGGGTTCGTCTCCGCGTTGAAGAACGACGCGCTCTGACACCGTCATTGTTGCCCGGCACCACCAACTCCTTTTGAGTGGTGGGGCGTTGCCAACTGCTCGACGAGGCGGGCGCGTCACCGGATCGGGCAGCGTCGCGTTCCGTCTCGTGACCCGTCGGGCCCGCGAGGTGTGCCGCTTGTGCCACGTGTGCCCCGGACCTGGCGTCCGTGAGTGACCTTCCGCTCTTGACCTGCTGGCTGGGCCGGCCCGTTGCCCCGGCGCGCACCCGCCCGGGACGGGACGGCACGCCCACGGCGGCGAGTGGCCGGATTCGTGTGCGTCGCGGTGGCAACCGGCGTGCGCAGGCGCAGTATTTGGGGCGTGCTGACCGGCAAGGGCGCCGGCCGTCCGAGCTGCCGGCGCCGCCGACCCGCTGTGGTCGCGTCCGCCGGTTCACCCACTCCGGTAAAGGGATCACGCCATGACCGTCCCGGCCGCACTGCACCCGTTTCCGCTGGAGCCCACTCCGATTCACGTGCCCGACGAGGCTCTCGAGGATCTGCGCGCCCGTCTCGCGCTGACCCGGCCGCCGCTGGACGAGGGCAACGAGGACTGGTCGTACGGCGTACCGGCCTCGTACCTGGGCGAGTTGGTCGCCCACTGGCGCGACGGCTACGACTGGCGCGCGGCCGAGGCGGCCATCAACGCGTACGCGCACTACCGGGTGGGGGTCGACGGAGTCCCGCTGCACTTCATGCGCAGGGCGGGACGCGGCCCGCGTCCGATCCCGCTGATCCTCACGCACGGCTGGCCGTGGACGTTCTGGCACTGGTCGAAGGTGGTCGATCCGCTCGCCGACCCGGCCGCGTACGGGGGCGATCCGGCCGACGCCTTCGACGTGATCGTGCCCTCCCTGCCGGGCTTCGGCTTCCCCGGCCCGCTCACCGGCTTTCCGGACGTCAACTTCTGGAAGGTCGCCGATCTCTGGCACACCCTGATGACCGAGACCCTGGGGTACACGAGGTACGCGGCCGGGGGCTGCGACATCGGCGGGATCGTCACCAGTCAGCTCGGCCACAAGTACGCCGACGAGCTGTACGGCGTCCACATCGGTTCCGGTCTGCCGCTCGACTTCTTCAACGGGCCGCGCGCCTGGGACTTCGCACGCAACCGTCCTCTCACCGACGACCAGCCCGCCGAGGTGCGTGCCCGCATCGTCGAGATGGATCGCCGCTCCGCCTCCCATCTCGCGGTGCACATGCTCGACGGCGCCTCGCTCGCCCACGGCCTCAGCGACTCGCCCGCCGGGCTCCTCGCCTGGCTGCTGGAGCGCTGGAACGCCTGGAGCGACAACGGCGGAGACGTCGAGAACGTCTTCAGCAAGGACGACCTCCTCACTCACGCCACCATCTACTGGGTGAACAACTCCATTGCCACGTCCATGCGTTACTACGCCAACGCCAACCGGTTCCCCTGGGCCCCCTCCCACGACCGCACCCCCGTGGTGCAGGCGCCGGTCGGCCTGACGTTCGTCGGCTACGAGAATCCGCCCGGCGTCCACAGCGCGGCGGAACGCGTCCGTGCGTTCGAGAACGGCCCGCAGGGCGCCTGGTTCCACCACGTCAACGTCAACGCCCATGACCACGGCGGCCACTTCATCCCCTGGGAGAACCCGGACGCCTGGGTGGACGACCTGCGCCGCACCTTCCGAGGCCGACGCCCCTGAGCGCTCCCGCGCCGCCGTCGGGGCCGGCTGCCGGAGCCCGCCGCCGAGCCGTCCGACGGGTCCGCCCGCCGGAGCCCGCCGAACGAGCGGCCCTCCGGGCAGCCCGGTGGACACCGGCCGGCGCCCACCTGAAGTCCCTGCAATACAAGGGTGGTTGACGCCGGGTCAGGCGCTTTCGGCCGCTGCGGCGAGCACGTCCTGAAGCGCGGTGGCGAGTGCGGCGATCGGCGGCCAGCTCCACTGTCCGGTGCGCACGACGAGGAAGCTGCGGCGGCTGCCGGCCAACGGGTCCAGCCGACGGTAGCGGACGTCCTCCTGGTCGGGGAGACGGCCGGCCTCGGCCAGAACGGCGACGCCCAGACCGGCGCCGGCCAGGCGGTTGACCAGCCGGAGGCTGTCCACCCGGTGGGCGATGTGCGGTTCGAAACCGGCCAACGCGCAGGCTCTGCGCACCAGTTCGTCGTCGTCCGAACCGCGCGAGTTGGTGATCCAGCCGGCCTCGGCGTACGCGTTCAGCTCCTCGAAGGGAGCCGGCGCGGCGCTGTCGCCGGCCGGCACCACCAGATACAGCGGCTGCTCCTCCAGCCGCCGTACGCTCAGATCGGCCGGCACGGTGCGCGGTACGAGGCTGTAGTCGTAGATCAGCGCCAGCTCCACCTCGCCCGCGCGCAGCAGTGCCACCGACTGCTCAGGCTCGTGCTCGTGCACCTCCACCCGGACGCCCGGATGACGTTCGCGCAGCCGCCGGATCGCGGGGAGCAGCAGGGGCTCCACCGCCGTGACGAAACCGGCGACCCGTACCCGCCCCACCGGTTCGCTCTCGCCGCGCAGCTCCGCACGGGCCTCCTCGACGGCCGCCAGGATCGTCACCGCATGCTCCACCAGCCGCTCCCCGGCGGGCGTCAACCGCACCCGCCTGCCCACAGGGGCGAGCAGCTTCGCGCCGACCTCCTGCTCCAGCACGGCCAGATGCTTCGAGACCGCCGAGGTGCCGTAGCCGGTGGCCGCCGCCACCTCCGCCATGGTGCCCAGCCGCCTCAGCTCCACCAGCAGCCGCAGCCGCCCCAGGTCGGGAAGCCCCCGGCGCCCGTGAGGGAAGGCGCCGTACAGTGCGGCCCGCTCGCCTCCCGGGACCTCAGGGGACTCCGGGTCGAAGGGCGGCCTCGCGTCGGAGGGGAGGGGGTGGTGATCCATCACTCCATCGTCCTCCTGTGGTGGACGATCTGCCACGGCCGGTTCCGCCGGGGAAAGGGATGGGTGGCACCTTGGGCAACCGTCCACCGATGGTGGACAGCGCGTCCACAACTGGCCCGTGGACAGAAAGAACGCAGGTCGGCTCCAATGTTCCGGTGATCGATGCCCGGACCTCCTCCTCCGCCCGCCCGCAGCTGCCGCAGATGTCGGGCGCCGTGCTCGTGCTGGTCGCCATCGCGCTGCTGCACACCGGCAGCGCGCTCGCGACCAAGCTGTTCCCCGCCCTGACACCGGGCGGCACGACGTGGCTGCGGCTGAGCTTCGCCGCGCTCTTCCTGCTTCTGCTCACCGGGCGTTCACTGCTGCGCGTACTGCGCGAGGCCCGTACGACCCGTGCGGATCTGCTGAACATGGCGCTGCTGGGCACGGTGAGCGCCGGGATGATGCTGCTCTTCTCCGAGGCCGCCGCCCGGCTGCCGCTGGGTACGGCGGTGGCGATCGAACTGCTCGGCCCGCTCGCGGTGGCGGTCGCCTCCTCGCGGCGGGTGCTGGAGCTGGGCTGGCTGGCGCTCGCGGCGGGCGGGGTGCTGCTCCTGACCGAGCCGTGGTCGGGCTCGACGAGTCTGACGGGGGTGCTCTTCGGGCTCGGTTCGGCCCTGTGCTGGGCGCTGTACGTCATCGGCACCGCGCACGTCGGGAGCAGGCTGCCTGCTCGGCACGGACTCGCGGTCTCCCTCTCCGTCGCCGCCCTGGTGGCGGCCCCGGTCGGGGCTCCGGCGGCGCTGGCCGGACTGACCTGGGAGTACACCGCGGCCATCGCCGGGATCGCGGTGCTGATGCCGCTGATTCCCTTTGTGCTGGAGATGCAGGCGTTGCAGCGCATGGGCAAGACCGCCTACGGGACGCTGGCGGCGCTGGAGCCCGCGGTCAGCACCGTCGCGGCGCTGGTGCTGATCTCCCAGAGCCCCACGCCGGTACAGGCGTTGGGGACGTTGCTGGTGGTGCTCGCCGGTGTCGGCGCGGCGCGTGCGGACGCGCGGGCGCGCGGAGGGGAGCGCGGGTTGGTCGCCGCGCACAGTCCGGCGGCGGTCCAGCCCGAGTCGGCCGTGCACGGGCCGGAGCCCCGGGACGCCGAGGGCGAGGGCTGCGGTCGACCGCTCTGAGTCGGACGGTCGTCGCTTCTGAAGAGGTCGGGTTTCCGCTGGCCCTGCCTCGTCGTCCCTGTATGTCATTGACGTTATATGCCGTCTCGGTTATGTTCGCGGGGTGAGCCTGCCTTTCGACGTACTGGCCGACCCCACCCGGCGGCGACTCCTTGAGCTGTTGCGCGAGCGTCCCCGGCCGGTGGGGGAGTTGGTCGACGAGCTGGAGATGAGCCAGCCCCGGGTGTCCAAGCATCTGCGGGTGCTGCGCGAGGCCGGGCTCGTCACCGTGCGCGTCGATGCCCAGCGCCGGTGGTACGAGCTGCGACCGCAGCCGCTGGCCGAGCTGGACGCCTGGCTGGAGCCCTACCGTCGGCTGTGGTGCGAAAGCCTCGACGCGCTGGAGCGCCACCTGGACGCCCGGCCCGAGCAGCCGGGGGAGCCGGGCCGCGCGGACGGCTCCTGGGGCCCGAAGTGCCCGGGCGGCGGCGGTGGTTCGGAGCGGGGCGAATGAGCCGGGGAGCAGGAGCAGCGGGCGAACCTGTCCGCACGGAAGCCGCTCTGTGTGGCGAAGGAGCAGTGAGCACGATGAGCGAGAACGGTGTCCTCGCCACGTACGACGGCAGGCCGGCCCTGCGCTTCGAGCGCCGGCTCGCCCACGCCCGGGAGAAGGTGTGGCAGGCGGTCACCGAACCCGCCGAGCTGAGCAGGTGGTACCCGTTGCGCGTGGTGGGGCTGGAGCCCCGCGTCGGCGGACGCATCTCCTTCGACGACGGCGAAGGGACGATCTACCCGGCCACCGTCACCGATTTCGAACCGCCGCTGCTCTTCGCCTTCGACGAGCACGACCCGGCGGACTCGGAGCGCGAGTACGACGACCACCTGAGGGTCGAGCTGCACGAGGACCCGGCCGGCTGCCTGCTGGTCTTCACCCACGTCATGGCCGACCCCTCGATCGCCGACGGCGTCACCACCGGCTGGCGAGCCTGCCTGGACGCACTGCCTGCGGCGCTCGACGCGTGACGGCGGCGCCTTCGCGCCGGGAGTACGCGCCCGGGAGTCCGGGTCGGAGCGGGCGGTCGGAGCGGGCGGTCGGTCGTGCGGGTCGGTCGTGCGTCAACTCAGTGCACGTGGGCGACGACGGGATCAGTGCACGTCCGTGACGACGACGTCCAGCTGCCAGGTGCGGCCCGCACGTGTCGGGGGAGCGGTCTCCACCCTGAAGCCGAGCTCTCCGAGCTGCGTCGCCAACTCCTCGGGCGTGCGCGGCGCTCGGGACGCGTCGGTGTGGAGCAGTGCGCGCACCAGCCGGCCCTTGGTGGCCTTGTTGAAGTGGCTGACCACCGTGCGCTTCTCCACGCCCGACACGAGACGGGAGTGCAACACCCGTACGGTCGCGGTGCGTTCGGCGAGCGCACCGCCGGGCTTCCACATCGCCCCGTACGCGGCCGACCGCAGGTCGAGCACCAGGCCCTCGCCCGCCGCGTCCGGCAGCACCTCCTCCAGCGGCTCGCGCCAGTAGGGGCCGAGGCCGCCGACGCCCGGCAGCTTGACGTTGCCGGAGCAGCGGTAGGCGGGGATCGGGTCGTCGATGGCGACCGCGCCCCAGAGTCCGGAGAAGATCAGCAGTGACTCCCGCGCGCGTGCCCGTGCATCCGCGTCCAGCGTCGCCAGATCGAGCGAGTCGTAGAGGACACCGGTGTAGATCTCGCCGGCCGGGCGGGTGGCAGCCGTGCGGAGCGCCGCGTTCACCGCGACCTCGGCGCGCAGGCCGTGGCTGAGGCCCAGCACCTCGCGGGCCTTCTCCTCGTCGTCCGAGCACAGCCCCACCAACTCGTCCAGGACTGCCCGTCGCGCCGCCGTCAGCGCGGGCAGCCGCAGCGCCTCCAGGTCGAGTGCGGGACCGCTCTCGACCTTGGCCTTGCCCTCGGACGGCGGCAGCAGTACGAGCACGGGTCACTCTCCTCGGTGCGTTCAACGGGTCCGTGCGGGGCGGGCACGGCAGCCTGTCAGGTTACGCGTTCCCGGGTGGCGCTCGATCCCGGTGGCGGGAATCGCACCCCCGGCTGCCGCGTAGGATGGCGGTCGGCAGACGAGTCGTGCGGGCGGTCGCGTCGGGACCGGTGAGAGCCGGGCCCGCCGAGGAACGTCCGGACTCCGAAGAGCAGGGTGGTAGGTAACGCCTACCTGGGGCGACCCACGGGAAAGTGCCACAGAAAGCAGACCGCCGGGGCCGTATCCGTACGGCACCCGGTAAGGGTGAAACGGTGGTGTAAGAGACCACCAGCGCCCAGGGTGACCTGGGCGGCTCGGTAAACCCCACCCGGAGCAAGGTCAAGAACGGCCGTCCTCGCGAGAGGCCGGCCTGCGCGGATGTTCGAGGGCTGCTCGCCCGAGTTCGCGGGTGGACCGCACGAGGCCGATGGCGACATCGGTCCCAGATGGATGACCGCCTCCCGGCGGGCCGCGAGGCCCGCCGGAGACAGAATCCGGCGTACAGCACGGCTCGTCTGCCCTTGCCGCGCCCTGCCCGACTGACGGCTCCGGCGCCCGCCTGCCGGTGCTTCGGCGGCGCGACTTCTCCCGCAGCCCCGCGGACGGCCTGTTCGGCTTGAAATCCCTCAATTTCCCTGCCCTCCGGTCGATGTGACGCTGCCTCGCGCGGTCGGCGTCCCGGCGTGCGCTCAGGGACGGATCCGTCCCAGCAGCTCAATGAGGTACACGTCCCGTTTTGGTGTCATTGATCCGTTCATGCTGGTGCGCATCCCCGCCGGTCCGCCACTCTTCAACTGCCGCCGCCGTACGGACGATCGGCCCCTCCCGCAGGGGCCCGGGGCTCGTCGGCAGGGGCAGTTCACCATCGGTGCGTTGACCGCGCCCGGTGCCGCTCACAACCACCCACGGGAGAAGACAGATGCGCAATCGATTCATGGCCAGGACCGTCGTCAGCCTCACCGCTGTCGCCGGAATCGCGGCGGGAACCCTGGCGGGCGCAGGTGTCGCCGCCGCACAGGCCGCGCCGGCCCAGCAGACCCAGCCGGCGACGGCGAGCGTCTTCGACGGCGACGTCACCACGCTGGCGGTGAACAACCTGGGCCTGACCGTCGCGGAGGCGAAGAAGCTCCAGCGCTGGCTGAAGAAGTTCCACGGCTACACGGGTGCCATCGACGGCCAGTTGGGGACCAACAGCTGGAAGGCCATGCAGCGCTTTCTGAAGAAGTACTGGAACTACAACGACAAGATCGACGGGATCGTCGGGCCGAACACCATCAAGGCGCTCCAGCGCTACCTGAAGGCGCACCGGGGATACACCGGCGCGATCGACGGGATCGCGGGGCCCGGCACCAAGGCCGCCTTCAAGCGGATGGCCAACGCCGTCTGACCCCCCGGTGAGCCCGGCCCGGCGTCGCTGAGCGGCGACCGCGCGCAGGCCACCGGAGAGCGGCGTGCCCCAGCCGGGCGCGCCGCTCTCGCCCGTGGGCGCCGGCCGTTCGTCGCGGGCACCGGCCCGACCGGTGCGGCGTTCACCTCCGGTGGGCCCGCCGGGCGTTCGGCTCAGTAGCCGATGGTCAGTCCGAGCGCGGAGAGGACCGGTATCACCGGCTGGTAGTAGGTCTGCCCGCCCACGGCGCAGTTGCCGCTGCCGCCGACGAGGATGCCGAGTGCGGTGCCTCCCGCGAGCACGGGACCGCCGGTGTCGCCGGGCTCGGCGCAGAGGTTGGTGCGGAAGAGGCCGGTGACGGTGCCCTCGGGGTAGTTGATCGTCTGGTTGAGCGCGAGCACGGTGCCGCAGTGGTGCCCGGTGGTCGACCCGAACCGGCAGACCGACTGGCCGACCGACGGGTTGCCCGCGCCGGTCACGCGAACCGGGGTGGTGCCGCCGACCACCTCGCTCGGGTAGTCGAGGTTCGGGTTGGTGTAGCGCACCACCGACCAGGACGCGCCGGGGAACTGCGCCGCGTGCGTCGTGCCGACCGGCACGCTGAGCCCCGCGTCCGCGTACCACTGGGTGCCCGCGGTGCCGCAGTGACCGGCCATCAGGCCGAAGTAGTCGCTGCCGTCGGTGGCGTTGTAGGCGACGACGCAGCGACCGCCGCTGGTGAACAGCGTCTGCCCGCCGCGTACGGCGTCCACCGCGGCCGGCGTACGCGCGCTCTGCGCCCGGTCCGCGATCTGCGGCGGGGGAGCTGCCGCGGTGTCGGGGCCCGGAGCGGCGGCGGCCGGGTGCGGGGCCGCGAGCGTGAGCGCGAGCGCCGCGCACAGCGCCCCGACGAGCGCCGCCACTCGTGCGCGGATGCCGCGGCGGTCGGGTCTGTGCCTCAACTGCGTGGTGACCGGGGTCATTTCACCCTCCAGGAGGGGTGCGGGGACGGGAGCCCGTACGGGCGTCGCCAGTGTCGGACCACCGCATCCCGTCCACAAGACCTCGGGAACCCTGCGCAGTGCAATCATCACCCGCGGCGACCGGCGACCGGCGACCGGCGACCGGCGACCGGGCCGCTGTGCACCGCGCGCCCGGCTGTGCCCACCTGGGCCGGCTCAGTGGCGGTTCGACGGCGGGGCGACACGTACGTCGAAGACGGTGATCGGGCCGCCGCTCGCCTCTTCGCCGCTCGGTCCAGTGCTGCTGCCCACCTCTTCGCCGCCGCCCGCCCCGCGTCCGCCGGGCTCCGCCTCCGACGGGCGCATTCCGTCGAAGACCGACGGGCCCCGAACGACCTGACGGCCCAGGAGGGCCACCGGGTCGAGCCCGTTGCGGCGGATGTGGTCCTCGAAGACGAGCAGTTGGAGGTAGCCGTCCGCGGCCTCCTGCACGCCGGTCGGCTCGGCGGCGGCGGTCGTGGTGAAGGTGATCTCCACGCGCTGCGGCAGCGTGCCGTTCACCGCGCCGACCGTCCGGCCGGCACGGGCGCGCACCCGCTCCTCCACGAGTGCGCGCTCTGCGCGGTCCAGCGGGGGCCCGGGGCGGGCCAGCACCATCGGTCCGGCGCCGCTGCGGGTCGCGGTCTCCGGAACCGCGGTCCAGGACACCTCGGCGGGCGCGCGACCCAGCTCCGCCAGCGCGTCGTGGAACGCCTTCTCGACGGCGGGGGTGTCGACGGCCAGTGCGGAGAACATCTCGATCCGGCCCTCGGCATCCTCCGGAATGCTCAGGTCGACGACCACGCCGACCCAGTCCAGTGCGTCCGCCGGTTCACTGTGCGCGGTGAAGTCGGCCGGGTCGAAGTCGGCCACGTGCTCGGCGACCGCCAGGTAGAAGTCCTCGAACTGCCTTCTGAGATTCACTGCTTGGCGCCAGTTCGCGAAATCGAAGCTCTCTGCTCCGAGAAGTCCGGAGAGCGGCACCTGCGCTCTGCGCAGCAGGTCCACGCCGAGCCCGTGGCGCAGCTGTGAGCGGGCGTAACGGCGGTATCCGGACTCCGCGTCGACGGCCGCGGGCGCCAGGATGCCGCGCTCGGCGTAGAGCCGCAGCGCCTTGTGCGACAGCCCGGTCAGCGTCGCGAACTCGCCGGTGGTCAGATCGTTGCTCATCGTTCTCCTGGGCTGCCGGTCGACCGCGGGAACGCGCGGTGCGCCACCAGCATGGGCGCTGCCCCTCGGGCAGGGTCCAGCCCGGTCGGCGGGGAAGATCCTCGGGAGGCCGGAAGCCGCGGCCGTTCCTCCCTTAGGCTCGGGGCATGGCTGGAGAAGGCAGTGTCCGCGTGGACGTATGGGTCTGGTCGGTGCGGCTGGTGAAGACGCGGTCGCTGGCCGCAGCTGCCTGCAAGGCCGGGCACGTACGGGTGAACGGCGATCGGGCCAAGCCCGCCCAGCCGGTGAAGGCGGGCGACGAGGTCCGGCTGAAGCAGGCCGGCCGCGAGTGGGTCGTGAAGGTGGTGACCCCGCTGCGCAAACGGGTCGGCGCACCGGTCGCGGCCACTGCGTACGTCGACCACAGCCCGCCGCCGCCACCGCGCGAGGCGGTCGCTCCCGCCGGCCGCCGGGACCGCGGCGCGGGTCGGCCGACCAAGCGGGACCGGCGCGAGACCGACCGCCTCCAGCGCCTCCAGCCCTGAGCTCCCCCGGACGCCGGACGCCGGACCGGCAGCACGGAGTCGGCGCACCCGCGCCGGGTGCCCGAGCGCAGCACGCGCGCCTACCCACCCCGGCGCCGTGCACCTCCCGCAGCGGTACCGTCGCACCGCTGCGCCCCGGACCTGCGCGCCCGCGGACGGGACATCGCCGCCGGTGCAGGCGTGTCCGCCGGGGTCGTTCGTTGCGCCGGTCGGGAAACCGGTGGGCGTGGGGCGTCGGCGGTGTCGCACGGGTGGCGGCGCTCCGCTCGCGCGAGCGCGCCGCACGTGCCCACGCTTGGGTATGGAGAAGAAGCGTCCGGCGGAGCCCGAGTATCCCGTGGTGGTGGGGTCGTTCGGCGACAACAACCGCTACCGGCTGGTGTGGTTGCGAGGAGTGGGCTGGGAGCCGTTGGCGCAGGAGGAGGTCGAGAGCCGGGTGCGGGAGGTCTTCCCGGACATCGACTTCGAGGACCCCGAGCAGGTCCACTGGATCGACGAGGCCGAGGAGTGGCCGGCCGGGCGACCCGAGGACCCCTGAGAGGAACGCGCGCAGGGCCGCCTTCGCCCCCGGCTAGCACCCGGATGACAAACGCGACGCCCGGTCGGAGGCAAAGGCCGCACTCCGGGCAGTGGACTGGACGTCGTCCCGACCGCACTCTGTGCCCGTGGAAGACTCCTCGATATTCTCCGTACTGCTGCCGGCCGCGCTGGGCATCATCATGTTCGGCCTCGGTCTCGGCCTCACGGTCGCCGACTTCCGCCGGGTGGCGCGCTTTCCGCGTGCTGTGCTCGTCGCCCTCTTCTGCCAGTTGCTCCTGCTGCCCGCGATCTGCTTCGGACTGGTCGTCGGCTTCGACCTGCCGCCCGCGCTCGCGGTCGGCATGATGCTGCTCGCCGCTTCGCCCGGCGGCACCACCGCCAACCTCTACTCGCACCTCTTCGGCGGCGATGTGGCGCTGAACATCTCGCTCACCGCCATCAACTCGGTGCTCGCCGTCTTCACACTGCCTGTCGTGGTCAACCTGTCGGTGGCGCACTTCCTCGACGGCGCCGACGGGGTGGGCCTGCGCTTCGACAAGACCCTCCAGGTCTTCGCCATCGTGCTGATCCCGGTGGTGCTGGGCATGTTCGTGCGGGCACGCGCGCTGGCGTTCGCCGAACGTGCCGAGCGGCCGGTAAAGATCGCCTCGGTGCTGATCCTGCTGGGCGCGATCGTCGGCGCACTCCTCCAGGAGCGCGAACGGATCGGGGAGTACGTCGCCGATGTCGGCCTGATCACCCTGCTGTTCAGCGTGATCTCGCTGGGGATCGGGTACGGCGTCGCGCGGCTCGCCCGCGTCGGCCACGGGCAGTCGGTCGCATCCTGCATGGAGATCGGTATCCACAACACCACTCTCGCCATGACCATCGCGCTCAGCCCGAGCCTGCTCGGCAACTCGGAGATGGCCATTCCGGCGGCCGTATACAGCGTGCTGATGTTCTTCACCGCCGCAGGCGCGGGCTTCGCCCTCCGCGCGCTGGCACCCCGCACGGCGTCGGTCGAGGACGCCGGAACCACGGCGCGGTAGCCGAGCCGGGCCACGGGCCGTGCTCAGTCGATCCGCACGGCGCGGCCCGCGACGCGCACCCGGGAATTGCCTGCGGCCGGCAGCGTGACCGTCAGGGTGCCGGGTCTGCCCATGTCCTCGCCCTGGTGGAGAGTGAGCACCGCGCCGGGCTCGGCGAGATTCAGCTCCCGGAGATAGCCGCCGAACGCGGCGGCTGCCGCACCGGTCGCCGGGTCCTCGACGACGCCGCCGACCGGGAACGGGTCGCGGACGTGGAAGACCGTGCCCGACTCCCGCCACACCAGCTGGAGCGTCGTCAGCTCCAGCCGGGTCATCAGTGCGCGCAGCCGCTCGAAGTCGTAGCGCAGATCGGCGAGTCGGGCGCGGGAGGCGGCGGCGAGCACCAGGTGGTCGTTGCCCGCGAAGGCGATCCGGGCGGGCAGCGCCGGGTCCAGCTCCGACGGCTCCCAGCCGAGCGCCCCCAACGCCTCCGACAGATCCCCTTCGCCGATCGGAGCGACGCGGGTCTCCACGCTGGTCAGCGTGGCGCGCAACTCCTCGTCCACCTCGACCGGGACGGTGCCCGCCGCTGTGGTGAAGACCAGACCGCCGGGCCCGTGGCGCTCGGCCAGCGCGACCGCCGCCGCGACGGTGGCGTGGCCACAGAAGGCCACTTCCGCCAGCGGGCTGAAGTACCGCACGGTGAAGCCGCGTCCGGCCGCGACCGAGCCGTCTTCCCCGCCGCCGGCGGGGCGGGGCGGGGCCGGGGTGAGGAAAGCCGTCTCGGAGTACCCCACCGCGGCGGCGATCTCCTGGAGCCGGGCGTCGCCCAGCCCTTCCGCGTCCAGCACCACGCCGGCGGGGTTGCCACCCTCGGGGTGCTCGGAGAAGGCGGTGTAGCGCAGGACTTCCGGACTGGACACGGGGGCTCCTCACAGCTGTTCGGGACGCTCTTGTCACCTCCAACAACCGCCGGCCTCCGGTTGGTTCCCGGCCCGCGCACTCGCCGGCCGGAAGGCGTGTCACCGCGCCCCGCGCACGCCGGCCCGCGCGCGTCCGGCCTTTTGCGCCCCGCCTGCGGCCCACTCGCGTCCCGCGCCCGCCCGCCTGCGCGCGTCGGACCCGGACCCGGACCCGGGTTCGGCGTACGCCCTGCCGCCCGGTCCTCGCGCCCGGGTTCGGTTGCGTCCTGCCATCCGCGCCCGCCCGCGTCCCGTCCGCGTCCCGTCCGCGTCCCGTCCGCGTCCCGCGTGTCTCAGCCGCGGCCCACGTACGGCATGGTCGTCGCCATCACGGTCGCGAACTGGACGTTCGCCTCCAGTGGCAGGTCCGCCATGTGCAGCACCGTGCGGGCCACGTCGTCGGCGTTCATCACCGGCTCGACCGCCGTGCTGCCGTCGGCCTGCCGGATGCCGGTGCGCATCCGCGCGGTCATCTCGGTCGCGGCGTTGCCGATGTCGATCTGGCCGCAGGCGATGCCGTACGGGCGGCCGTCCAGGGACAGGGACTTGGTCAGTCCGGTGACGGCGTGCTTGGTGGTGGTGTACGCGATCGAGTGGGGCCGGGGCGTGTGGGCGGAGAGCGAGCCGTTGTTGATGATCCGGCCGCCGCGGGGGTCCTGGGCGCGCATCGCGGCGAAGGCGGCGCGTGCGCAGAGAAAGGCGCCGTTCAGATTGACCTCGACGACCGAGCGCCAGTCGGCGTAGTCCAGTTCGTCGGGAGGGGCGGCGGGGCCGAAGGAGCCGGCGTTGTTGAAGAGCAGATCGACCCGGCCGAAGCGGGCGGCGGTGTCCTCGAAGAGCGCGGTGACGGCCGACTCGTCGGTGACGTCGGTCGGCAGCACGGCCAACCGGTCGTCGGCGGTGACGAGTTGGGCGGTGGCCCGCAGCGCCTCGGGCCGGCGTCCGGCGAGTGCGACCGACCAGCCGGCACGGGCGAGGGCGACCGCGACGGCGCGGCCGATGCCCGACCCGGCGCCTGTCACCACGGCCGTCCGGGTGGCGTTCGCGGCGGTCTCGCCCCGCTCGTTCAGCGGCCCGTTGATTTCCGTCGTCATGGCGGCAGGGTACGAGACATCGGCTCCCTCGCCGTCGAGGGCCCAACTGCCGGGACGCAACCGGCAGGCCACCGATCCGCAAGGAGCATGACGCGTACGTGCCAACGCGACGCCATCCACGGCCGCTGCACTCACCACCATGACGACGCATCCAGCGAGCACCTCCACAGGCCTGCCCGCCGGCCGGTCCGCGCACGCGGCGGCGGACGCCGAACTCCTCTCCCACGCCCGCCACCTGAACCGCCGCCGGTTCCTCACCGTGACCGGCGCCGCCGCGGCGCTGGCGTTCTCCACCAACCTGCCCGCGCCCACCGCCACCGCGGCCCCGGCCCGTGAAACCCGGCTGGCCGCCGAGCCGTTCACCCTCGGCGTCGCCTCCGGCGATCCGCTGCCGGACTCCGTCGTGCTCTGGACCCGGCTGGCACCCGAACCGTACGAGGCCGGCAGCGGTCTGAGCGGCAAGCCGGTGAACGTCGCCTGGGAACTCGCCCGCGACCGCGGCTTCCGCCGCACCGTCCGCAGCGGCGAGGCCACCGCGCACCCCGAGTACCACTGGGCCGTCCACGTCGAGCCGGACGGGCTGGAACCGGCGACGGACTACTACTACCGCTTCAGCACCGGGAGTTGGACCAGCCCCGTCGGCCACACCCGTACCGCGCCCGGGCCGGACGCCGACCCCGGCAGCCTGCGGTTCGGCGTGGTCTCCTGCCAGCGCTACGACCAGGGGTACTGGACCGCCTTCCGCCACCTCGCCGAGGAGGACCTCGACGCGGTGCTGCACCTCGGCGACTACCTCTACGAGTACCCGGTCGACGCGAAGGGCGGCGCCCGCAACTACACCGACCGCCGGATCCCGCCGGTCTACAACCGCGAGACCGTCACGCTGGAGGACTACCGGCTGCGCTACTCCCTCTACCGCACCGACCCCGACCTGCAGGCCGCGCACGCCGCCCACGCCTGGATCGTCACCTGGGACGACCACGAGACGGACAACAACTACGCCGGCGGGGTCCCGGAGAAGCCCGAGAACAACGTTCCCCCGGAGGAGTTCCTGGTACGGCGTGCGGCGGCGTACCGCGCGTACTGGGAGAACATGCCGCTGCGCCGGCCCCAACGCCCCGAGGGCGCCGAGCTGTTGCTCTACCGCAGACTGCGCTACGGCAGGCTCGCCCAGCTCGATGTGCTCGACACCCGCCAGTACCGCGACGACCAGGCCAACGGCGACGGCTGGAAGGTCCCGAACGAGCAGTCCGAGGACCCCGGCCGCACGATCACCGGCGCCGGCCAGGAGCGCTGGCTGCTGGACGGCTGGCGGGGCTCGGGCGCGGTGTGGAACCTGGTGCCGCAACAGACCGTCTTCTCCCGGCGCCGCGACCGGGTGCAGGGCCCGTTCCCGCTCTCCATGGACGCCTGGGACGGCTACCCGGCCTCGCGGGAGCGGGTGCTCGCCGGCGCGGAGGCGGCGGGCGTGGACAACCTGGTCGTCCTCACCGGCGACGTCCACGTCCACTACGCCTTCGACATCCACCGCGACTTCGACGACACCGCGGCCCCTCCCGTCGGTGTGGAACTCGTCACCACGTCCATCTCCAGCGGCGGCGACGGCGTACGTCGACCGGACAACTGGGAGGCGCTGATGGCGGCCAATCCGCACCTGCACTACTTCGACGGGCGGCGCGGCTATCTGCTGCTGACCCTCACCGCGGACCGACTGCGCGCCGACTACCGGACGCTGGAGCGGATCACCGCCCCCGGCGGGGCGATCAGCACCGCCGCGTCCTTCGAATCGGCGGCGGGCGCCCCGGGCCTCAAGGCGCTGTGAGACCGGGTGTTCCCGGGGCCGCCGCCCCGGGAACACCCGTCGCCGCCGCGCGGCCGGCAGGGCCGCGCGCTGTGACAGTTGCCACAGGGTCTTGTGTCGTCGCTGGTCAACGGACCGGCGGGGAATACTCGTTGGGTCGCCGGGCGTCCTGGCTGGGAGAATGGTCCATACCGCTTACTTTTCCCTGGAGAGAGGTACATGACCGACTCCGGTCCCACACCCCTGGCCACGACCTCCCCCGAAGGCTCCTTCGACGCAGCCGGTCGCACCGACTCCCGCATCGCCGCCGAGTCCGGTGCCCCCGTCGAAGCCGCGCCCCTGGCCCGGCTGACCGCTCCTCAGCGCGCGGGTCTGCTGATCACCCTGATACTCGGCAGCCTCACCGCGCTGCCCGCGCTGTCCATGGACATGTACCTCCCGGCGCTCCCGGAGGTCTCCGGCGAGCTCAGCAGCCCGGCCGCACAGGTGCAGCTGACCCTCACCACCTGCCTGCTCGGCCTGGCCGTCGGCCAGATCATCGTCGGTCCGATGAGCGACCAGTTCGGCCGCCGGCGTCCGCTGATGGTCGGCATGGTCTGCTACGTCGTCGCCAGCGTCGGCTGCGCCCTCGCCCCGACCATCGAGACCTTCACCGCGGTACGGCTCCTCCAGGGCCTCGCGGGCGCCGCCGGCATCGTCATAGCCCGCGCCGTCGTCCGCGACCTGTTCGACGGTCTGGCGATGGCCCGCTTCTTCTCCACCCTGCTGCTGATCTCCGGCATCGCCCCGATCCTCGCGCCGGTGCTCGGCGGCCAGGTGCTGCGGGTCACCAACTGGCGCGGCATCTTCGTCATCCTCGCCGTCATCGGGGTACTGCTGGCGATCGTCGCCTGGCGCAGGCTGCCCGAGACCCTGCCCCCGGAGCGGCGGCACAGCGGCGGGGTTCCCTCCGCGCTGCGCACCATGCGCGCCCTGCTGCGGGACCGTGCGTTCAGCGGCTATCTGCTGGTCGGCTCGCTGGGGTTCGCGGCCCTTTTCGCCTACGTCGCCGCCTCGCCGTTCGTCATCCAGGAGATTCACGGAGCCTCCGCGCAGACCTTCAGCCTGCTCTTCATGGCGAACTCGATCGGCATGGTCGCTGTCGGCCAGCTCAACGGAAAGGTGCTGGTCGGCCGGGTCTCGCTGGACCGGGTGCTGATGGTCGGTCTCGCGGTCATCGGCAGCGCCGCCGTCGCCCTGCTGCTGATGACCTCCGGAGTCTTCGGCGAGGTGGGTTTGCTGCCCACCAGCGCCGGCCTGTTCGTGCTCATGTCCGGCATGGCGCTGGTGCTGCCCAACTCCAACTCGCTCGGCCTGATGCGGGCCGGCCACGCCGCCGGCTCGGCCTCGGCGCTGCTGGGCACCTCGCAGTTCCTGATCGGCGCCATCGCCTCGCCGCTGGTCGGCGTTGCGGGGGAGCACACAGCGGTACCGATGGCCGTGGTCCAGGTCTGCACGGTCGGCCTGGCCGCGCTCTGCTACCTGGGGATGTGCCGCCCGTGGCGCAGCGGGAGCTGAGACCGGGCAGCGCCGAGGAGGCAGGGCTGGACGCCGGCGAACTGGCCGCGATGGCCGCGGAGTTGGACACGCTGCCCGCCGTGCACTGGTGCGGCGGCGCGGTCCTCGCGGCCGGTCGCGGCCCGTACCTCGTGGTGCACCGTGCCACCGGCTGGGCACAGCGCTGGGCGGACGCCCGCACTCCGCTGGCCCGGCCCGAGCCGATGCGCACCGGCACCCGGTTCGACCTCGCCTCGCTGACCAAGCTCTTCACCGCCGTGGCGGCGCTGCGGGCCCGGGAGTGCGGGCTGCTCGAACTGGACGCCCCGGCGAGCCGGTACGTGCCAGAGTTCGGCGCTGCCGGCAAGGCGGCCGTCACCGTGCGGCAGCTGCTCACCCACACCTCCGGGCTCCGGCCCGAGCTGCCCTTCCACGACGGCCACGGGCTGGAACTGCTGTGGTCCCAGGCGCCGTTGCCCGACCGCGGCCACCGCTACTCCGACCTCAACCTGATCGCGCTGCAACAGGTGGTCGAGCGGGTCACCGGCACCGCGCTGGACGCCTGGCTGCACACCGAGCTGACCGGGCCGCTGGGTATGACCGCCACCGGCTACGGGCCCGCACCCGGCGCCGCGGCCACCGAGGACCAGCGCCGCCCCTGGGCCAAGGCCGACCGCGGAATGCTGCGCGGAGTCGTCCACGACGAGAACGCCCACGCGCTCGGCGGGGTGGCCGGCCACGCCGGGCTCTTCAGCACCGCCGCCGACCTCGCCGTGTTCTGCCGCACCCTGCTGAACGGCGGCCGGCACGGCGCGGCCCGGGTGCTCCGGGAGGAGAGCGCGGCGCTGCTGCTCGACCCGCCCGGCCTGGGCTTCGCCGTCGACCAGCCGTGGTTCATGGGGGAGTTGGCCGGACGGGGAGCCGCCGGGCACACCGGATTCACCGGCACCAGCCTGGTCCTGGACCGGGCCACCGACACCTTTCTGGTCCTGCTCGCCACCACCGTGCACCCGGTGCGTCCCACCCCGCCGGAGAGCGGGCCGCGCGCCCGCGCCGCCACCCGCCTCGCCCGCGCCGTGCGCGGTCCGGCGCCCGCCCGCGCCTCCCTAGACTGAACCGGTGTACGACGAAGAACTCCGTGCGGCGCTCGCCGCCCAACTGGCCGGTCTGCCACCGCGACAGGCGACCGTCGCGGTCGACCGGCTGATCACCAACTACCGGGGCCGCACCCCCACCGGCGCCCCGGTGCTGCGCGACCGTGCCGATGCGACGGCGTACGCCGCGTACCGGATGCCGGCCACCTTCGCCGCCGTCGGCGCCGCGCTCGCCGAGCTGGCGGACCGGGTGCCGCACTGGTCGCCGGCCACCCACACCGACCTCGGCGGCGGCACCGGCGCCGCGGTGTGGGCCGTTGCCGACACCTGGCGGGGGAGCGCACGGAGCACCGTGCTCGACTGGGCCGAGCCCGCGCTCGCCCTGGGCCGCGAGCTCGCCGGCCGCACCCTGCCGGCCACCGGCTGGCAGCGCGCCCGTATCGGCCAGGACCTCGATCTGGCGGCGAGCGACCTGGTGACGCTCTCGTACGTGCTCGGCGAGCTGACGGAGGACGACCGCGCCGCGGCCGTCCGGGCCGCCGCCGAGGCCGCGTCCGTCGTGGTCGTGGTCGAGCCGGGGACCCCGGAGGGGTACGCCCGGGTCCTCGCCGCCCGCCAAGCGCTGGTCGACGCGGGCCGAACGGTCCTCGCGCCCTGCCCGCACAGCGGTCGCTGCCCGATCGTTCCCGGCCAGGACTGGTGCCACTTCTCCGTACGGGTCGCCCGTTCCTCGTTGCACCGGCAGATCAAGGGCGGCTCCCTGGGACACGAGGACGAGAAGTTCTCCTATGTCGCCGCGGTGCGCAGGGAAGACCTCGCACCGCCCGCCGGGGGAGCGCCCGCGGCGGCCGGCGAGCGCGGGTCCTCCGCCGGGCCTGTGCCGGTGGGCGGGCCTGTGCCGGTGGACGAGCCCGAGGGGGACGGCGGGTCGGCGCCGGACGGCCGGCCCGCGCCCGCGCGCGTCGTGCGCCATCCCCAACTGCGCAAGGGGCAGGTGCTGCTCGACCTGTGCGAGGAAGGCGGCGGGCTGAGCCGCCTGACCGTCACCAAGCGCGACAAGCCCCGTTACCGCGCGGCCCGCAGCGTCGAATGGGGCGACCCCTGGCCGCCGACCGGGACACCTCCGCGGGCGGACTGACCACCGATCCGGGTTCGCCGCGTACGGCGGTGCAGTCGCGCACGGGCGTACGGCGTACGGGTCCGGCCCGGGCACGAAGGTGCAGCACGGGCGTGCGGGGCCGGGCGTACAAGTACGGGGGTACGGCGTCGCGCCGGCCGGAGGTGACGGCGGCCGGAGGTGACGCGGGCCGGACGTGACGCGGGCCGGACGTGACGGCGGCCGATCGCCTCCCGGGATCGCCGAGAGTGCGACCGGCCGCGACGCGTCCGGTGCGCGGCCGAGTCAGCCGCGCAGCTCGGCGGTGCAGCACTTCACGCTGCCGCCGCCCTTCAGCAGCTCGGAGAGGTCGATCGGGATGGGCTCGTAGCCGCGTTCGCGCAGCGGCTCGAAGAGGCCGATCGCGGCCTGCGGAAGCAGTACGTGGTGGCCGTCGCTGACCGAGTTCAGACCCAGCACCAGCGCGTCCTGCTCCTCGGCGATGATCGCGTCGGGGAAGAGCTTGGCGAGCACTGCCCGGCTGCCCGGCGAGAAGGCCGGCGGGTAGTACATGACCTCGCTGTCGCCGGAGTCGTCCAGCACGCACAGCGCGGTGTCCAGGTGGTAGAAGCGCGGGTCGACCAGGTCGAGTCCGATCACCGGCCGTCCCAGGAACTCCTGTGCCTCCGGATGGGAGAGCGGGCTGCTGCGGAAGCCGCGGCCGGCGAGCAGCCAGGAGGCGGTGACGGCGAAGTCGCCCTCTCCCTCGTTCACGTGCTCGGGTTCGTGGAAGGCGGTGTAGCCCCGCGCCGCGTACCACGCACGGTGCGCGAGCGCCTCGGCCTCGCGCTGCGGATGCGCGAACCGCGCGCCGAGGACCTTCCCGTCGACGACGACGGCACCGTTGGCCGCGTACACCATGTCCGGCAGGTCGGGGTCCGGTTCCAGCTCCTCGACTGTGTGGCCGAGCGACCGGTAGCGGTCGCGCAGGGCCTCCCACTGGGCAACGGCCAGCGGCAGGTCGACGGGTTTGCTCGGATCCATCCAGGGGTTGATGGAATAGGTGACGCGGAAGTGCTCCGGTGGGCACATCAGGAAGCGACGTACTGCGAACAACGAAAGCTCCTCACGGGATCGCCGTGTCTGCTGCGGACATGGTCCACCGATCGCCGGGAAAACGCAGTAGTTCTTGCGGCTGGTTCCGGCTGCAGCCGCCAACCGTCCTGCGGGCCGGAAGGCCCGCGCACAGCGGGATCCGGTTGTTTTGGTGTGGTAACGCGGAGTGTGCCGGGCCGCCGGTGCGCGTCCGGGACCTCGGGCGACCGCCCCGAGTGTGACGGGATTCACCGTCCGGGTCCAACTTCCCGCGCCCGCGGCGGCGTTGGGAACGCCCGCTCGGCACTTCCTCACTCCGGGAGAGCGGATCTATCGGGAGTATCCGCGGAAAACTCCATAACAGGATGCTTTTCCGAGGGTCCCGGAACGCACGGTGACCACCCCGGTTTCCCGTTTCGGCCCGGCAGGGCGCAGGATGGGGTCAGTGATGGACAGTGTTCCGTGGATTCCGGCCGGATACGGCACCCGTGTTCCGTACCCTCGAGGCAGGTCCACGGCCCGGTCTGGAGTGAGGCGGTAGATGGAACGCGAAGGCAGGTTTTCCCAGTGGCTGCGCCGCCGTTCCAAGAGCGCGGACGACACGGCGGCCGAGGCCGCACGGGCCCGGGAGGATCTGCTGCTCGCCTCCGCGGCGGCGGGGTTCCCGCTCGCTCCCGCTGCCTGTCCGGAGGGCTACGGCTGCTCCTGCGAGCGCATCGGCTGCCCCACTCCCGGACGCCACCCCGTCTCGTTCGCCTGGCAGACCCAGGCATCCTCGGACCCGGAGCAGATCCTGCGCTGGGCCCGCAGTCGCCCGCTGGCGAACTTCATCACCGCCACCGGCCTCGCCCACGACGTACTGGACGTGCCCCTCAGTGCCGGTGAGTCGGCGCTGGAACGCCTGGAGCGCGAAGAGGTGGAGGTCGGCCCGGTGGCCGCCACCTCCGACGGCCGGATGCACTTCTACACCACCACCCGCGGCACCCCGGACGACGAGGACGAGTGGTGGCCGTGCGAGCTGGACTGCCACCCCGAGACGATGGACGAGCATCCCGGGATGCGCTGGCACTGCCGCGGGAGCTACGTACTCCTGCCGCCCTCGCGGCTGGAGGCCGACAGCGGCGCCGGCCTGAGCTGGGTGCGCGCCCCGGAGCGCGAGCTGCCCGACCCGCTGACGCTGCTGGAGGCGCTGACCGACGCCTGCGCGGTGTACGTAGCCGCCCAGCCCGACGAGTTCCCCGAGTACGGGCGCGCCTCCTGGCCGGTGCGCTGAGCCGT
This sequence comes from Streptomyces tardus, assembly GCF_018101125.2. Classification (GTDB taxonomy): domain Bacteria; phylum Actinomycetota; class Actinomycetes; order Streptomycetales; family Streptomycetaceae; genus Streptomyces; species Streptomyces tardus. The sequence goes on from NZ_JAELVF020000001.1 coordinate 4,065,335, forward strand.
CCGCCGCCGGGCATCCGGGACCGAACTCCGTCCGCAGACCCGGGACTTGCTGCTCCGGAGCTTGCGGCTCCCGGGCTTGCGGCTCCCGGGCTCGCGGCTTCGGCGCGGGCACTCCGTCCGGCGCCGTCCGGGACTTGCTGCCCCGGGCCTCGTTGCCCGGGACTTGCTGCTGCGTCGCCCGACGGACGCGGGTGCGGTGGTCCCGGCGGTGGCGCGCCGAGGGTGCGGCACCACCGACGGGTGCCGCGTCGCGTGCGCGGGGCCGGGCCGGCTACTCGCCCTTGGCAGCGGTGCGTTGGGCGGTCTGGGACAGGAAGACGATGCCGTTCGACCTGTTCTCCACCGTCGGCACCCGGACCAGCTGTTGCAGCACGAAGACCTCCGTCAGCGAGAGCTTGGCCTCGCCCTCCAGCAGTGCCTTCGCGCCGGGGCGCACCGGCGGCCTGATGCCGATGTTCGGGGCCACGGTCTGCTTGGTGTGCTGGTGCATCGTGAAGAACGCCAGCGCGTCCCCGCTCCTGGTGCGCAGCGCGAACGGCGCGTAGATCTTGTTGTTCGCCGCGAGGTCCGCGAACTCGGTCCGGGCTCCCTTGCGCGGCTTGACCTTCGCCCGCTTCTCGCGCTTGCCGGTGGTCTGCGGCCCGTCCGCGAAGTCGCCCTCGCCGCTGCCGAGATACGACGTGTACGCCTTGCTCAGATCGCCGGGCGCGGTGATCAGCCCGCCGTCCTCGTTCATCGGGACGTCGTCGGCGTGGCCGTCCTCGTCCTCCGCGAACTCCGGGACGTCCCCGGCTGCCACCACCGCCTGGTAGGAGGCCTTCCAGCGCTCGTCCGCGCTCTGCCGCGTGAACGCCAACAGCAGCCTGTTCTCGCCGGACCCGGCGCTCTGCTCCACATTGCTGGCGGTGTCCACGACGAAGAACTTGGGCCAGCCCGCCTGCTGCGGGATGTGGAACTTGGAGTCCTTGACCTTCACCGGCTGCGGGGTCTGCTTCCGCTCCGGATCGAGCGCCCTGAGCGTACGGATGTAGGCCTGGCTCCCCTCACCGAGGGCGCCGCGCTCGACCGTGGCGTTGAGCTTGAGGTCGTGCTGGGTGAACGCCTTGTTGGCGGCGGCGACGTACTTGTCGAGGACCTTCTGCGCCTCGGCCTCGGTGGTCGCGGGCACCACCGCGTTCTGACCGTGCACCGTCATACAGCCCGACAGCGTCCCGGTCAGCACCACGGTGCTCACGGCTGCCGCCAGCACTCGCGTCTTCATGCCCGTGCCCTCCCCAAGTCCCGGAAAACCGCGGCCTCCGAGTGCTTCCCCAAACCGTCGCGACTCCCTGTCCGCGGCACCGAATCCTACCTGGCACCGCCCGCGCCGCCGTACGACGGGAGGCACCTCCCGCCCGTGCGGCGGGCGTGGGCGCGAGGGCGACGGAGGCGCCCGCGCGGGGCCCGCACCGGCCCGCGCGCCGGAGCGTACGGGTGTCCGTACGCTCCCGTACGGGCCCGGCTGCCCGGGTGCGGACCCGCCTGCCCGGGTGCGGGCGGTGCGGACTGGTGCGGCGGAATCCGGTCAGCCGCGTACCGGGAGCACCAGCCGGGCGCCGGTGCGCGGATGGGCGACGACCTCGACCGGCTGTCCGTACACCTGCGAGAGCAAGCCGGGGGTGAAGACCTCCTGTGGCGGACCGTCGGCGGCGATCCGGCCGTCGGCGACGACCGCCGCGCGGTCCGCGTACGCCGCGGCCAGCCCGAGGTCGTGCAGCACGACCACGACCGCCGCGCCGTCCGCGGCCCGCCGGCGGCACAGCCGCAGCACCAGCTCCTGGTGGCGCAGGTCCAGCGCCGCGGTGGGCTCGTCGAGCAGCAGCAGCGAGGTGCGCTGGGCGAGCGCCCTGGCCAGCGCGACCCGGGCCCGTTCGCCGCCCGAGAGCGCGGAGAAGGGACGCCCGGCGAACTCGGTCACCTCGGTGAGCGCCATCGCCTCGGCGACGGCCTCCTCGTCCTCGTCCTCCCACGGCGTACCGGCCCACGGGGCCCGGCCCATGGCGACCACCTCGCCGACGGTGAACGGGAAGGCGAGCGCCGCGGACTGGGGCAACACCGCCCGGCGCAGGGCGAGTTCGGCGGAACTCCAGTGCGAGGAGGGCCTGCCGTCGATCTCCACACCGCCCGCCTCCGGAACGAGGTCGGCCGCGAGCGCGGCGAGCAGCGTCGACTTGCCGGCGCCGTTGGGGCCGACCAGCGCCAGTACCCGGCCGCTGGTGACGGCCAGGTCGGCGCCGTCCAGCACCGCGCGTCCGCCCAGGCGCACCCGCAGCCCCCGCACACCGGCGACGGTGGTGCCGGGCGGCGCCGCAGTGGGCGGCAACGGCGGCCGGCGCAGCGAGCGCAGTGGTGCGAGCAGGTCCCTGATCACGCCCAACCTCCTTGTTTGCGACGGGTTCTGCGCAGCAGCCAGAAGAAGAACGGGCTGCCGACCAGGGCGGTCAGCACGCCCAGCGGCAGTTCGGCCGGCTGCGCGAGAGTGCGGGCGGCGAGGTCGGCGACCAGCAGCACCAGCGCTCCGGCCAGCGCGCTGCCCGGCACCAGAAAGCGGTGGCCCGGCCCGGCCGCCATGCGCAGCAGATGGGGCACCAGCAGACCGACGAACGCGACGATGCCCGAGACCGCGACCGCCGCGGCCGTCAGCAGCGCCACCACGAGAACCAGCACGATCCGCAGCCGCTCCACGTCCACGCCCAGATGGCGCGCCTGCCGCTCGCCGAGCGAGAGCAGGTCCAACTTCCGCGCGTACAGCGGCGCCAGCAGCAGACCGGCCAACGCGCACGGCAGCACCGCGAGCACCTTGGGCCAGGTGGCCTGCGAGAGGGAGCCCAGCTGCCAGAAGGTGATCTGGGTGATCTGCGCGTTGTCGGCGAAGAAGATGGCCAGACCGATCAGCGCCATGGCGAAGGCGTTGACCGCGACACCGGTGAGGATCAGCGTGACGACCTCGGTCCGTCCGCCGGCCCGGGAGAGCAGGTAGACCACCAGCACCGTGATCAGCCCGGTGACGAAGGCGCAGACGATCAGCGTCCAGTTGCCCAGGAACGTCAGGCCAAAGGCGATCGAGGCCACCGCACCCACGGCGGCGCCGGCCGAGACACCGATGACACCCGGCTCGGCCAACGGGTTGCCGAACACGCCCTGCATCAGGGAGCCCGCGCAGCCCAGCGAGGCGCCGACCAGCATCGCCAGCACCACGCGCGGCAGCCGTACGTTCCACAGCACGCTTTCGCCGACCCGGTCCAGCGGCGCCCCGCCGAGCCCCACCCGGTGCAGCAGCGAGCCGACCACGTCGCCGATCGGGATGTCGTACGCGCCGATCCCGGCTGCCAGCAGCGCGGCCACCACGACGCCCGCCGCGAGCCCCAGCGTCAGCAGCGAGGCACGGGCGCGCGGCAGCCGGCGGGAGGCGCCGGCCGAACGCGGCACTCCGGGGGCGGCCGGTGTGGAGGGCGTGGCGGATGCTGCCGGTGGCGGCGAACTCCCGCCGGGTGGCGGCGGCTTGACCAGCGCGACCGTACGCCCGCCGGTGTCTGTGGTGCTTGCGGAGTCTGTGCCGCCGGGGCCCGCGGTGTCGTCCGCGGCGCCGGTACCGCTCGTACCGTCCGCGGCGCCGGCGCCGCCCGCGCCGGGTGACGCGTCGTGGGCGGTGGGGGTCACTGTCCGCCTCCGTGGAACTGCTCGACCAGGGAGCGGATCACCTTGTCGGTGCGCGGTCCGTAGTTCAGGAGCACTCCGTCGTCGACCGAGGCGATGCGCCGGTCGAGGCCGGCCGGGGTCTCGGCGATGCCCGGGATCTTCAGCAGCCCCTCCACGCCGTCCACCGAGTCCAACCCCTTGGACATCACCAGGATCACGTCCGGCGCGGCCTTGGCGAGCGCTTCGCTGGTGATCGCTGTGAAGTCCTTCTCCAGACCCGACTCCTTGCCCGCGTCCACCCCGCCCGCGGCCTCGATCAGTGAACTGGCGCCGGACTTCGCCCCGCCCAGCAGATAGACCGAGGCGGCGCCGCGCAGATAGAGGAAGGCCACCTTCGGCTTATTCGCGTCCGGGATTTCCTTGCGCGCGGCGGATATCCGCTTCTCGGTGCGCTCCTTCAGCTTCCGGCCGGCCTCGGGCACGCCGAGCGCGCCGGCCACCGCGTCGATCCGCTCGGCCACGTCGGAGAGGGCGAGCGCGGGCGGAATGACCAGCAGGGGGACTCCGGCGTCGCGTATCTGGCCGATCGCCTCGGACGGGCCCGTCGTGCTCTCGGCGAGCACCAGCGTGGGCTTGAGGGACAGCACACTCTCGGCCGACACGTCGTGCGCGCGGGTAACCACGGGCAGCTTCTCGGCCTCCTCGAACGTCGCGGTGACATCGCGGGCCACGACGCGTTCCCCCAGTCCGAGCGAGTGGACCAGCTCGGAGAGCGAACCGGTGAGCGGAATGACCCGCTCCACGCTCTTCACCGTCACCTCGCGGCCGTCCGCGGACTCGGCGGTCACCGGCAGCTCGGGTTTCGGTGCGGGGCCCGCGAGCGGTTCCACCCGGTCGGCTATCGCGGTGGCACCGGACTTCTTCGCGCCATCGCCGCCGCTCCCGTCTCCGTCGGTCGAGGAGCCCCCGCAGCCGGAGACCACGAGCACAAGGGCCAACAGGGCTGATACGGCCCCAAGTTGGCGTTTAGGTGGATGCACGGTGCACTGCCTTCCATACTCGGGGGTTCCGACGCGGTCGCCGATAGCTTAGGTTAGCCTTACTTTACCTCTCCCTCCCGGGTCCGTTCGGAAGGACTTCGCATGCCCACGGGCAGAACCCCGCGTCTCCACATCACCGCACTGCTCGCCGCGCTGCTCGGCGCGCTCCTGTTCGTGCCGCCCGCACCGACAGCCGCCGCCGCCGACCGCACGGTTCAGGGCGGCCGACTGGACTGGGGCATCAAGAGCTCCTTCCAGAACTACGTCACCGGCCCCATCGCCATGGGGAGTTGGAGCCTGTCCGGGGGCGCCGGGACCGTCGGCGAGAAGCTCTTCCGCTTCCACTCCGCCTCCGGTGCCTACGATCCGGGCGCCGGCTCGCTGAGCTCCGCTTTCGGCGGCGGCGTACGGTTCACCGGCCACGCCAAGGCCGACGGCGAGAACGAACTGGACCTGACCGTCAGCAATCCGACCGTCCGCATCAGCGGCCGTACCGGCACCCTGCACGCGGACATCCGCAGCAAGGCCAGGGGCAGCGGGCAGATCAGCGACCGTCGACAGGTGCCGATGGCCTCGCTGAACCTCGGCGGCGTCGACATGCGGGGCGGCGGCAGCAGGATCGCGCTGAACGGCGTGCCCGCCACTCTCACCGCCGACGGCGCCAAGTCCTTCGCCGGCTACTACGAGGCCGGCACCCCGCTCGACCCGGTCAGCCTCTCCGTCGACGTCAAGCCCGCCAAGGAGTCCTCGGACGGGGACGGGCCGGGAGGGCCGGACAAGCCAGAGGAGTCCGAGAAGCCGGGGAAGGCCACGCAGAAGGCAGGCGCCGTCGCCGACGCCGCCCTCGACTGGGGTGTGCGCCGCACCTTCCGCGAGTACGTCGGCGGGCCCATCGCCGAGGGCCGCTGGAAGCTGTCCGGCGGCGCCCGGGACGGAGGCGCGCTCTACCGCTTTCCGGGCGAGAAGGGCCGTTTCGACGCCGAGAAGGGCGAGTTGAGCGCCGACTTCGGCGGCAGCGTGCGCTTCACCGGCAAGGACCTCGATCTGACCCTGGAGAAGCTCTCCGCCTCGGTGAAGGAGGACAAGGGCACTCTGCGGTCCGACGGCACCGCCATCGCCACCTTCGAAGCGCCGCTGAAGCCGAAGAAGGGCCTGCTGCTGGTGGAGGAGGCCGACACCGAACTCACCGAGGACGGTGCGAAGCTTTTCGGCTCCCTGTACAAGGCGGGCACCGAGATGGACCCGCTGACTCTCGCGGTCGCCCTGGACAAGAACGCGAAACTGCCGGCCCTGCCCGACCTCGGCAGCGAGGCCACCACCGAACCCCCCGCCAAGAGCGCGCAGTCGGACGGGAAGGACGCCACGGACGCCCCGGTGTCCGCCGCCACCGATTCCGGCGAATCCGGTACGCCCGTACTGGCGCTCACCCTGGCCGCCGCGCTCCTCGCGGTCGCGGCCGGCGCAACCTGGTTCGTACGACGCCGTCGTACGGCCGCCACATCCGTCAACTCCGAGGAGCAGAACCAAAGATGACCGCGATCTCACGCAGTGTGGCGCTGGCCGCCGCCACTTCCACGGCGCTCATGGCCACCGCCGCGTTCGCCTACCCCGCGCTGGCCGCCGAGCGCGCGCCGAAGCCCGCCGCGTCGATCGAACTGACCGACGGCACCCTGGAATGGGGCGTCAAGGAGTCGTTCCGCAAGTACGTCACCGGGATCGCCATGGGCGAGATCACCGTCGACGAGGGCGCCGAACAGGCCGATGAAAACGGCGTGTTCACCTTCTCCGGTGGCACCGGGACCTACGACACCGGCACCCATGCGGTCGACACCTCCTTCGAGGGCGGCGTCAACTTCGTCTCCAAGATCCACGGCTTCGACATCAAGCTCGCCGACATCGAGCTGGTCACCGAGGACCGCGAGTCCGGGAAGATCACCGCGGACGTCACCCTCAACGGTGACACCACCGAGGACGTCGACCTCGCCGACCTCGACCTCGCCGAGGTCGCTCCGGGCAGGGGCGACGGCGGCGAGATGACGTTCGACGACATCCCGGTGACTCTCACTGCCGATGGCGCGGAGGCGTTCAACGGCATGTACGAGGAGGGCGCCGAACTCGACTCCGCCAGCCTCACCGTCAAGTCCGCAGCCACCGGCGGCGGCACGGGCGGCACGGGCGGTACGGGCGGTTCCGGCGGTACGGGCGGCGACGGCGGTACGGGCGGTTCCGGCGGCAGTGCGGGCGGCACCGGCGGCAGCACGTCCGGCGGCGGGTCGACCGCCTCCGGCGGGCCGACCGGTGGCGGCTCCGACGCCCCCGCCGAGGCCGGCACCGTCGTCGACGGCAACCTCGACTGGGGCGTCAAGCAGTCCTTCCGCAAGTACGTGGTCGGCCCGATCGGCAAGGGCAAGGTCGAGCTGAAGGACGGCGCCAAGGAGAACGGCGACGGCTACCGCTTCCCGGGCGGCAACGGCGAGTACAACGTCGAAACCCCGGCGCTGGACGCCGCGTTCGACGGCGGAGTCGACTTCCTCGCGCACGCCGAGGGCGACGGCTACGCCCTGGAGCTGAAGTTCTCCGCGTTCAGGATCGACGCGAAGGCCGGCGGCAGCTCGCTGATCGCCGACGTCTCCTCCAAGGACCGCGAGTCCGGCAAGGTCACCGAGCACAAGGGCCTGGCACTGGCCAAGCTGACCGTCGCCGCGGACTCGCTCACGCCCGAGGGCGACGTCATCACCCTCCAGGACGTGCCGGCGACTCTCACCAAGCAGGGCGCGCAGGCGTTCGGCGGCTTCTACGAGGAGGGCGAGGCCCTCGACCCGGTGACCGCGGCCGTCTCGCTCTCCGACGACGCCGACCTGCCGGACGGCGACGGCTCGACCGGCGGCTCAAGTGGCGGTTCCACAGGCGGAGTTGACCCCGCCTCGGTGGGCGGCTCCTCGGGCACGGCCGGTACCGTGGGCGGGTCCGAGGCCCTCGCGAGCACTGGTGCGAGCGCTCCCACCGTTCCCCTCCTGGGCGGCGCCGCCGTCCTGGCCACGATCGGTGCGGCAGCGGTGTACGCCACCCGCCGCCGCTCCATGGAGAGCTGACGGTCCAGCCCTCCGTACGCCGTGCCCGCCGGACCCTCCACCGGCGGGCACGGACGTGTCCGCACCCCCGGCCCCGCACGCCCCAGCGCTCCCCGGGGGACGGACGCGCCCGATCGCCGGCAGGTGTCACTCGGCCACTGTCCGCCGGGAGTTGGGCCCGAACCGCGGCGGCTCAGCGCGGCGGACCCTCGGGAAAGCGGTCCAGGAAGTCGCGCCGGCTCGGCGCGGCCAGCGAGACACGCGCCCACGACCCGTCACGGAAGCCGAACTCACAGGACTGGCGGCTGATGTCCGGACGGGGGCGCAACCACACCACCTCTGTCCGGTCCACGACGAAGCCCGAGTCCACCGCTCCGAGCATCGACGGATGCGCACGGGCGCACTGCACGTACGCCACCCGCAGATGCCGATCGCTGAGCTGCACGACGTGGGTGACCCCGGTGGTGGGTGCGCGCGGGAAGAGCGCTGCCGCGAACCGACCCGCCTGACTGTCCCAACCGCCGCCCAGCGCACGGCCCCTGCCGCGCGGATGGCGCTCCGAGAGGTACTCCAGGAGAAGCGAGAAGGGGTACCCGAGCAGGCCCCACAGAAGCAGGCCGACCGACAGACACCGGCCCAGCGCCCGCCAGAACCCCCGCCAACGGTCTCCGGGCATTCGCAATCCGTCGAACGCGAGCGGCCTGCGTCCTCTGCGGGGCCGACGAAGGCGGTACCCGGGGCCGAGATGATGCGACGCCACCAGCCGTTCGTCGGCCGGCAGCACCAGCGCCGCCCGCTCCACGACCTCTCGCTCCCTGCCGGTGTACCCGCTCCACCACTCCACCGGCTCGGACGGCGAGGGGCCCTGCGGACCCGCGGCGGCGGACGCCGTCGTCCCCGGCCGGGGTGCGGCCCCGCCGGCGGGCGCGGATGCGTGTGCGGGCGCGTGTGCGTGCGGGGGAGGGGAAGCGACCGCAGGAGCAGGCACGGGCACCGGGTGGGCCGAAGGAAGCGCGGACACCAGCGCAGGCACCGGCTCCTCGAAGCGCATGCGCACCCAGGAAGCGTCCGCGAACCCCAGGTCGTAGACTCCGCTGGTCTCGCTGGTGTGGTGCAGCCGCACCCAGGCGATCTGCGCCGTCGGCACCGACGGGCCGGCTTCCGCCATGCCGTGCGGACTGCCTCGCCGGCTCCGCTGCACATAGGTCAACAGCAGCCGCCGGTCGGTCAGTTGGAGCACCGGAACCACGTCGGTCGTGGTCCCCCGCGGGTACAGCGCGACAGCCAACACGTGGGCGAGGCTGCCCTGTCCGCCGCCGAGCGGCTCCGGCCCCGACTCGCCCGAGGAAGAACCCGACCCGAAGATCCTGCCGAACAGGCCGTCGAAGAGCCTGTCGAAGAAGTCGCTCATGCGTCGCAGGGGCCAGCCTGGCGCATGAAGGACCGTCCACATCCCGTCCTTGACGCCCTCCCAGCGGTCGCCCGGCATCCGCTGCCCGCGCAGCACCTTCGGCCGGCGCCACCACCTCGGGCGCTCCAGCCCCGTCCCGGGCCCGACCTCCGCCGACGCCACCAACCGCTCACCGGCCGCAAGAACCACCGTCGCGCGCACCAGCGCACCGTCGGCTGCCGCCCCTGCAGGCGCACCCGAACCCGTCGGCCCGCCCGTCCCGACTCCCGGCGCCGTCGACCGGCCGTACATCTGTCTCATCCGCTCGCTCCCGCACCGATCCGCCCACGCCCGACCGGCCGCACGGTGCTCGGCGGGCACGTGCTCTCCCGAGCCCGTCACAACTGCCCCCGCAGCCACAGCGTGTGACCAACCATCACGGTAGACGCGGGCGGACAGGGCGCGGAGCGTCTCCGGCCGCGAGCACAGGCCAATACGGCGTCAAAGTGCGGCGAACCGATCAGTGATCCTGGTCACCAACACCGGAGACCGCGGCGACAGGTGCGCGTCCGACGTACACCCGCACCGCTCCGAGCCCACGAACTCCGCTGCGCACAGCGCCAGTTGACCGGCAGACAGTCAATCCCCAAGCCCCCGTCCCGGCTCGTCGAGCCAGAAATGGCGGCCACTCGTGTCGACGGTGACGCCGTACCGGGTGAAGTGCGGCCTCCCTCCGGTCCGCCACCGCGTGTACGCGGCCACCACCTCCGCCCACAGGTCCCTCGGACCCCACGCCCGCACCGCGCCGGGACTCCACCACCTGCCGTGGTCGACCAGCGCCACCGACGTACCCGCGTCGTCCCAGAACTGCGCCTGGCGCTGCTCACCCTCCCCGCGCCGGTCGAAGGCGATGTCGGGCACGTGCAGACCGAGGGCGAAGTCCTGTGCGTGGTCCCGGTCCACGACCTCGGCGGGGGTGATGACGGAGGCCGATCTGCGCGGCTCGCCGAGAGGAGCGACCGTGTTCACCGGCCGGTGGCCCCGGGCCCACATGTACCGGGCGGTCCCCTCGAAACGCCCGTGGCCGACGCCGGAGGTGACTCTCAGCCTCAGCAACCCGCCCGCCGCGTAACGGGTGTTGAACGGCGCGACGACGACGCAGCCCTCCGCGGCCTGCGCCAGCCAGGAGTGTGGGATCTCCCGCACCGCTGCGCTGGTGAGAATGCGGTCGAACGGCGCCGAGCCCGGGTGACCCAGGAGCCCGTCGCCGCACACCGACTCGGCTCCGTATCCGGCGCTGCGGAGATTGGCGCGACCCCACGCGGCGAGCGCGGGGTCGACCTCCACACTGGTGACGTTCCCGGCACCGGCCCCCTCGCACAGCAGCGCGGTGTCGTAGCCCGAGGCGGTGCCGAGGTGCAGTACGCGGTTCCCCTGCTCGACCTCCAGCAGGTTGAGCTTCTCGAACACGATGTTCGGCGCGGAGAGGGAGGAGGTGAAGTCGCCGCGGGCCGGGCCGCGCCCAGGGGTGCGGCCGTTGTCCATCTGCGTGATCAGCGAACGGTGGGTGTCCCACACATGCCGGCGCCACAGGTCGACGTCAGCCTCGCGGTCGACCACTGGGTGCAGCCCGTCTGCGCCCCGCTCCTGGGCCCAGAACCTCCGGGGAGCGAACACTTCCCGGTCGACCGCCTCGAAAGCCGGTCGCAGCCAAGGGGACCTGAACGCGCCCATGGCCGCGAGCTCCCCCGCACAGATCCCACGGTGATCCACCAACGCCCCCTACTTCTGCGGCTGCCCGACACGAGTGGTAACTCCCACTCAACCCGTTCGGGCACGGCCGGCGGCGAGGCTGCCGGCAGGTGAGCCGGTGGTGGAGCTGCGCCGTACCACGCGCACGGCGGACGGTACGGTCGTCGAGTACGCGGTCGGAGTGCACGCCGCCTCGCGGTTCGTCTGGCAGTACGAGTTCAGGCTGCCGGACTCCGGCGCCGGGGAGGGCGGGGCGACATGAGATTGACGGCGGCCGAGCGCGCGGACGCGCTGCTGGTCTGGGAGTACCACCGGATGGGGCACCGGGTGGAGTCGGCCTCGGTGGCGGTGGGGTTGGGCAGCCACGATCTCGGCGTTGCCGACGTGGCAGCGCGCCTGTATCTCGACGGTGTGGTGCCGCGGTTGCTCTTCACCGGCGCCAACAGCCCGACCACGCGCGTCTCGATGCCCCGCGGCGAGGCGGTGCACTACCGCGAGCGCGCTGTCGCGCTCGGCGTCCCGGCCTCGCACGTGCTGGTGGAGCCGAACGCGACCAACACCGGCGAGAACATCACCGTCTCCCGTGTGCTGCTGGCGCGGGAGGGCGTGGCGGTGACGTCGGTCGTGCTGGTGAGCAAGCCGTACGAGGAGCGCAGGGCGTACGCCACCGCGCGCAGACTGTGGCCCGACGTCGAAGTCCTCTGTGCCTCCGACGAGTTGGGCTTCGAAGAGTACGTCGCCGCGATCGGTGACGCGAAGAAGGTCGTGGACATGCTGGTCGGCGCCCTGCAGCGGCTCGTGGTCTACCCCGAGCAGGGCTTCATGATCGCCCAGAAGGTCCCGGTCGAGGTGGACGCGGCCTTCCGACGCCTGTGTGCGGCAGGCTTCACCAGTCGTCTGGTGGGAGCTTCGGCGGCGCAGGGGTGAAACGCGGCGGTCTCCGTCGCCCCCGTCGATCGGTGGGAGCCACGGAGACCGCGAGCCGTCAGGCGCTGAGGCGGAAGTGGCGGCCGAGGTCCCGGAAGACCGCGGTGTTGTGGTCGAAGGTGCGGTTCACCTCGTCGATGATCCGCTGCTTCTCCAGATCGTCCGCCGGTACGGCGTCGAGCAGTTCGCGATACTCGCGCTTGAACGCGGCGGGGTTGCCGACCGATTCGAAGACGTAGAAGCGCACGCCGTCGCCCTTGCGCTCGAAGCCCCAGGTCTTCTCGGCGGTGCCGCGGATGATCTGGCCGCCGGAGAGGTCGCCGAGGTAGCGGGTGTAGTGGTGGGCGAGGTACCCGCCGGGCCACTCCTGTGCGACCTCGCTGATGCGGGCGGCGTACGCCTCGGTGGCGGGCAGTGGCTGCAGGTCGGCTGCCCAGTCGGTGCCGCCGTGGAGGTGGCACAGGTCGCGTTCCAGCGCGGCGACCCGGAACAGGTCGGAGCGGATGAACGGTCCGGCCACCGGATCGTCCAGGAGCCGGCTCGCGGGCTCCTCCAACGCGCGGTAGACGAACCAGAGTTGCTCGGTGTAGCGGGTGTACGCGTCGACGCCGAGCCTGCCGCCCAGGAGATCGCTCATGAAGGACGAGTTCTCGGCCTCGGTGTGCTGCTTCTGCGAGGCCGTACGGATCAGCGTGGAGAACGGGGTGGAGTCGGACGCGGCCAAGGTGGGCCTCCGGTGAACCAGGGCGAAAGGGAAGGGGCGGCGGTATTCCGCCACCGCCACCGCAGATAATGCTACTTAGGCTTACCTAAGTCAATCCCTTTCCGACGCTCTGTCGGTAACTTGAGCGTATCCCCGCCCCTGCAGGCACAAACGGGCCCGCTGCGGCCCGTGCGGAGCCCGGAGCCATCGGCGAACGGGCACCCCCAACGGGGCCCAAACGGGGAGCCCCCCTACGGGGAGCCCCGCACGGCACCGGGCTCCTCGCCGTCGGGGCCCGCTCACCGCCGGCCCTCGGACGCACCGCGCCCCGGCCGGGAACTCGCCGGCCGGGGCGCGAAGTCGCAGGAAGCGCAGTCGGGACTGGTCAGGGCAGGGTCAGGACCTCGGCCCCCGACTCCGTGACCACCAGGGTGTGCTCGAACTGCGCCGTGCGCCGGCGGTCCTTGGTGACGACGGTCCAGCCGTCCTCCCACATGTCCCACTCGTGTGTGCCGAGCGTCAGCATCGGCTCGATGGTGAAGGTCATGCCCGGCTGGATCACGGTGGTCGCCCGGGGATCGTCGTAGTGGGGGACGATCAGCCCGGAGTGGAACGAGCTGTTGATGCCGTGCCCGGTGAACTCCCGTACGACGCCGTAGCCGAACCGCTTGGCGTAGGACTCGATGACCCGGCCGATGATGTTGATCTGACGGCCGGGGCGGACCGCCTTGATCGCCCGGCGCAACGACTCCTCGGTCCGCTCGACCAGCAGCCGGGACTCCTCGTCGACCTCGCCGCAGAGGTAGGTCGCGTTGTTGTCGCCGTGGACGCCGCCGAGGTACGCGGTGATGTCCAGGTTCACGATGTCGCCGTCGCGCATCACCGTGGAGTCCGGGATGCCGTGGCAGATCACCTCGTTGACCGAGGTGCACAGCGATTTGGGGAAACCCCGGTAGCCGAGCGTCGAGGGGTAGGCGCCGTTGTCGCAGAGGAACTCGTGGGCGACCTCGTCGAGTTTGTCCGTGGTCACACCGGGCGCGATGTGCTTCGACGTCTCGACCAGCGCCTGTGCGGCGAGACGCCCGGCCGTCCGCATCCGTTCGACGGTCTCGGCGTCCTGCACCTCCGGACCGGTGTACGGGGTCGGAGTCTCCTTGCCGACGTACTCGGGGCGCGTGATCGACGCGGGTACGCCTCGCTGCGGGGAGACCTTGCCGGGGACGAGAGTTGACTGGCCAGACATGGCCGAGAGTCTAACCGTGGTGTGAACCGGTCCTTCGGGGCAGCATGAAGCCATGGCACTCTTCCAACGCAAGACGACCGGCAAACCGGGCGAGTGGTACTACTGCCTCAAACACCGGAAGGTGGAGGAGGGCCCGGAGTGCCCCGCCAAGGACCGCCTCGGACCGTACGAGTCCCGCGAAGAGGCCGCGCAGGCGGTGCAGATCGCGCACGAGCGGAACGTGAAGTGGAGCAACGACCCGCGCTGGCAGGAGCCGGAGCCGGAGCCGGGGAGCGGGGAGCCCGGTGAGAGCCCGGGCGGCGGTTCGGGTGAAGCGCCAGGAGGGGGCGGGCGCTGAGGACGAGCGCCGTCGCCCGGAACGCGGCCCGCCGCGGACCTGGAGGTTCTGTCCGAACAGTGCCCGAAAAGTCGCCGCAGGCTGGCAGGATCTCGGTATGACAACCTCCGAAAGCACCGGATCCGCCAAGCCCGCACCCAAGGACCCCTGGGATCTGCCGGACGTCTCCTCGCTCGTCGTCGGCGTCCTCGGCGGCACCGGCGACCAGGGCCGGGGGCTGGCCCGCCGACTCGCCGAGGCGGGCCAGAAGGTGATCATCGGCTCCCGCGCCGCCGACCGCGCCCGTACCGCGGCCGAGGAACTCGGCAACGGCGTCGAGGGCGCCGACAACGCCGAATGCGCCCGACGCAGCGACGTCGTGATCGTCGCCGTCCCCTGGGACGGGCACGCCGCGACGCTGGAGGCGGTGCGCGAGGAGCTGTCCGGCAAGCTCGTCGTCGACTGCGTCAACCCGCTCGGCTTCGACAAGAAGGGCGCCTACGCGCTCAAGCCCGAGGAGGGCAGCGCCGCCGAGCAGGCCGCCGCGCTTCTCCCCGACTCCCGCGTGACGGCCGCCTTCCACCATCTGTCGGCCGTGCTGCTCCTGGACCCGGACATCGAGAAGATCGAGACCGACGTCCTGGTGCTCGGCGAGGTGCGGGCCGACTGCGAGCTCGTCCAGGCGCTCGCCTCGCGCATCCCCGGGATGCGGGGCGTCTTCGGCGGGCGGCTGCGCAACGCGCACCAGGTCGAGTCGCTGGTGGCCAACCTGATCTCGGTCAACCGCCGCTACAAGGCGCACGCGGGCGTCCGGCTGACCGACATCTGAGTCGTACGGGTCGCGTTCGTCGCGTTCCGAGCCAGTCGAGGACGTCGAGGGGGCATGGGGGACAATGGTGGCGTTCCGCCGCCCGCCGCACCCCGAAGGTCGCCCCATGCCCCGTATCGCCCTCTACTCCCTGATGGTCTGCGTCCTCGCGCTGGCCGCGGCCGTGGTCTCGTTCGTCCAGGGCAGCTGGCTGGGCATCGTCTGGGTGCTGATGTTCGGTGTCTCGTCCAACATGACGTGGTTCTACTGGCGCAAGGCGCAGATCGACCGGCAGCGGGCGGAGGCCGCCGCCCGGCAGTCGCAGTCCGGCTGTGCCGGCGGCCCCCGCGCCTGACGCCCCGCGCGGCGGTACGCCCCTCGCGCCCGGCCGCCGATCGCCGCCCCGCGCGCGGCGGTTCAGAAGCGCACGACGGGCTCCTCCTGCCAGAAGCGGAAGATCTCCAGCCCGTAGTAGATGTCGTCCTGTCGCACCCCCAGCCACTCCAGCGAGGGGTAGACGCAGTCCCAGAACGCCCCGTCGACCGCGGGTATCCACAGGCAGGCGAAGACCAGCAGCAGCCCGTACGGCGCCGGCGGCTCCAGCCGGCGGCGCAGGCCGCAGGGCAGCCACGGCTCCAGCACCCCGTAGCCGTCCAGACCCGGGACCGGCAACAGACTGAGCAGTGCGGCCGTGACCTGGAGCATCACCACGAAGGCCAGGGCGAAGCGGAAGGCGAGCGGCGCCTGGTCCATCGCACCCAGCCGGAACGGTACGGCGAGGGCCGGCGCGAGCAGTGCGTGGGTCGCGGGGCCCGCCAGGGCGACGAGGCTGCGCCGCGCCCGGCCGGGCACCCGGTGGCGCCCGGCCGGGGCCGCTCCGCCGGGCAGCCCTATACCGCTCATGACCAGGAAGAGCACCGGCAGCAGCACGTTCAGCAGGGGATGCGCACCGTGCGTCGGGGCGAGGGCCGCGGAACCGAGCGCGGCGGAGGGACCGCCGCCGTGCAGCGCGGCCCTGGTGCGCGCGTACTCGCGCAGGGAGAGCGAGAGGAGCCAGGCCGACAGGACGAAGACGAAGACCCACAGCCCTGTCAGCGGCGGCAGATCCCACCACACGGCCGCCCCCGAGGTGCCGGCGAGCGCCACCGGGACGGCTGACGGGGCGGTTGTCCGGTGGTGCGCCCGGGTGGCTTCCATGAGCCACCAACGTAGCTGCACTGACCTGCGCCGTTGATCGAGGGGAGAATGGGCCCGTGGGCTACCGCTATCAGATCCTCGGAACGACCCGCGTGCACCGCGACGACGGCAGCGCGGTGCCGATCGGCGGCGCGCGGCTGCGTGCCCTGCTGACCGCACTGGCGCTGACCCCCGGTCAGGACGTACGGGCGGACGCGCTGATCGCCGCGGTCTGGGCGGACAGCGATCCGCCGGTCGACGCGCAGGGCGCGTTGCAGGCGCTGGTCGGGCGGCTGCGGCGGGCGCTGGACCACGCCGCGATCGCCTCCACGGGCGGCGGGTACCGGCTGGTCGCCGAGCCCGCGCAGGTGGACGCCGGCCGCTTCGAGCAGCTGGCGGACGCCGGTTCCCGGGCGCTTCTCGCCGGTGACGCGGCGGGCGCGGTGGAGCTGCTGGACGAGGCGCTGGGCCTCTGGCAGGGCTCGCCCTACGCGGATCTCCCGGACGCCGGGGGAGCCGCGGCGGTACGGGCGGAGGCCGGCCGGCTGGAGGCCGCACGCACCCGCGCGGAGGCACGCGTCGCGCTCGGCGAGGCTGCTGCCACACTTGCCGACCTCGCGGTGCTCTGCGCCGAACACCCGCTGGACGAGCCGCTTCAGGCGCTGCGGCTGCGCGCCCTGCGGGACGCCGGCCGCCCGGCCGAGGCACTGGCGACGTACGAGGCGGTGCGCACCGAGCTGGCCGAGCTGCTCGGCGCCGACCCGGGGCCCGAACTGCGCGCCCTGCACGCCCAGTTGCTCACCCAGGCCGTGCCCCAGACGCTGCCCGCCGCCGACCGGGACGGCGCCGGCGCGCCGCCCCCGGTGTCGCCCGTCGGGCCCGTCCCACCGCCCGGGAACCTTCCCACCCGGCTGACCTCCTTCGTCGGCCGCGAGGAGGAACTCGCCGCTATCCGAACCGAGTTGGGCGCCTTCCGGCTGGTGACGCTGCTCGGCCCCGGCGGCGCGGGCAAGACCCGGCTGTCGCTGGAGGCGGCCGACGCGCTGGCCGCGCAGTGGCCGGACGGGGTGTGGCTGGCCGAGCTGGCGCCGGTGCGCGAGGCGGCGACCGTGCCCGAGACGGTGCTGACCGCGCTGGGCGGACGGGACACCGCCAGCAGGGCGACGGCCGCGCACGGACTGCGCACCGTCACCGACAGCGCCCCTCCGGACCCGCTCGCGGAACTGGCCGAACTCTGCGTCGGACGGCGGATGCTGCTGCTCCTGGACAACTGCGAGCACGTCGTCGACGCCGCCGCGCAGCTCGCCGAGACGCTGCTGGTGCAGTGCCCCGCGGTCACGGTGCTGGCCACCAGCAGGGAGCCGCTGGGGGTCGCGGGGGAGTCGGTGCTGGTGGTCGACCCGCTGCCGCAGCAGACCGCCGAGAGGCTGTTGGAGGAACGCGGCGCGGCGGGCCGTACGGGGTTCCGCGCGGCGCAGGACCCCGAGGCGGTCGCCGAGATCTGCCGCAGGCTGGACGGGCTGCCGCTGGCGATCGAGCTGGCCGCGGCCCGGCTGCGGTCGCTGACCCCCCGGCAGCTCGCCGACCGGCTGGACGACCGGTTCCGGCTGCTCAACGGCGGCAGCAGGACCGCCCTGCCCCGGCAGCAGACGCTGCGGGCGGTCGTCGACTGGTCCTGGGAGCTGCTGGACACCGCGGAGCGCGAGGTGCTGCGGCGGCTCTCGGTCTTCTCCGGCGGCGTCGCGCTGGAGCAGGCCGAGGTCGTCTGCCGGGGCGCCGGGGTGGACACCCGGGACGTCGCCGTCGTCCTCGGCTCGCTGGTCGACAAGTCGCTGCTGGTGCCGGTGGTGACCCCGGACGGCGGGATGCGGTACCGGCTGCTGGAGACCGTCGCCGAGTACGCCGCCGAACGGCTCGACGAGGCGGCCGAGCGGATCGCGGTCGAGCGCCGCCATCTGGTCTGTTACCGCGAACTCGCCCGCACCGCCCGCCGGTTGCTGCGCGGACCCGAGCAGCTGCGGGAGCTGGACCGGCTGGAGCGCGAGCACGACAACATCCGCGCCGCGCTGCACCGGGCGGTGGACGCCGGGGACGAGCAGGAGGCGCTGAGCCTGACGCTGAGCATGGGGTGGTTCTGGCAGCTGCGCAACCACCGCGGCGACGCCCGGCAGTGGTGTGCCGCCACCGCGGCTCTGGGGCCGGACCCGTTCGCCGCCGGCCGGCCGGCCCCGGACGTAGCGACGCGCTGCACCGATGTGCCGCCGCCGTTGGACGGTGAGCTGCTGTACGAGGCGAGGCGGCAGGTGCGCATGCTGGGGCTGGCGGTGGCCGATCAGGCCGAACTCGACGACGAGCGCCAGGTGCGGCTGGTGCGGGCGGTCATCGGCAGCTACCGGCCCGACCAACCGCAGGTGTGCCACAGCGTCAGCTCGCTCTGGTACTACGCCAGACTCCTGGCCGGCGATGTCGAGGCGCTGCGCGACGATCTGGACCTGACCGTCGCCGGCTGCCGGAGGCTGGGCGACGACTGGGAGCTGGCCTCCGCGCTGCGGCTGCGCTCACGGCTTCGCGGCGGCGGTACGCCCGAACTGCGCGCCCGGGCGGTCGCCGACGCGGACGAGAGCCTGGAGCTCTTCGGCCGACTCTGCGACGGCTGGGGGATCGCCGAAGCCCTCTCCGGGCGCTCGGAGATCCGGGAGGCCGACGGCGAACTGACCGGCGCCATAGAGGACTTGCGCGAGGGCGTACGGATCGCGGGCGGGCTGGGCGACCTCGCACAGGAGCAGCTGTTCCGGGCCCGGCTGGGCAATCTGCTGGTGGAGGACGGCCGGGCTGCGGAGGGGGAGCGGCTGCTGCGCCGAACACTGGCGGAGGGCGACCGGCTGGGCAGCGACACCCTGACGCTGACCAGGATCTATCTGGCCACCCTGCTCGGCCGGACCGGGCGGACCGGCGAGTGCCGCGGCCATCTGGACGCGCTGCTCGCCGAGTTCGTCGGTCGACGCGAGCAGCAGCGGCTGGTGCACGGCATGGTGGACGCGCTGTACGGCTGGCTGGAGCTGTTGGACGGACGGCCCGAACAGGCCCGCACCCGGCTGCTGTTGGCGGCCGAGCGGGTCCGGCACCCGGTCGGCCGGCTGCTCGCGTCCGAGCTGGCCGGGGTCACCCTGCTGCACGGTTCCGAGGCCGCCGCCGCGCTCGACCGGCCGCTGGACGCCGCCCGGCTGCTCGGCGCGTTCGACGCGCGGCACGGCGCGCACACGCCCCGGCTCAGCCTGCTGCACCAGGAGTGCCGCGCCCGCGCCGAGCGCGCGGCCAGGTCGGCGCTGCCCGGGGCGGAGTACGAGGAGGCCTACGGCGGCGGCGCCGAGCTGAGCCTGAGCGAGGCGATCACCCTGATCTGAGCGGGCCCGGCAACTGCCGGCAACCGCCGCGTGCCGCACGGCGGTTGCGGTCGCCGTACGGGCGGTGCGGGTGCGTGCCGGCACGTGGTCGCACCCGCCCCGGCCGGGCCCGCGAGTGCGCGGGCGGGTGTCAGGTCTTGCTGCGGAACTTGCGGACAGCCAGCGGCATGGTGATCGCGGTGATCGCGGCGCCCCAGAACAGGGTCATCATCACCGGCCCCGCGACCTCGCCCTCGCCGTTCATCAAACCCCGTGCCGCGTCGGCCAGTTGGGAGATGGGGTTCAGGTCGGTGAAGGTCTTCAGCCAGCCGGGCATGGTGGCCGGGCTGGCGAAGATCGAGGAGGCGAACTGCAACGGCATGATCACCAGCACGCCCAGTCCCTGCACCGCCTGCGGGGTCTTCAGCGACAGGCCGAGCAGCATGAAGATCCAGGTCAGCGAGGCACCGAAGTAGAGCGAGAGGCCGACCGCACCCAGGAGTTGGAGCGGGCCCGTCTGGAGCTCGAAGCCCAGGATGAAGCCGACGACCAGCAGGATGAAGGAGGAGACCACCATCCGCCCGATCTCCACCACGACCTTGGCGATCAGTACCGAGGAACGGGCGATCGGCATGGTGCGGAAGCGGTCCATCACCCCCTTCTTGAAGTCCTCGTTGATGCCGGTGCCCACCGACATCGCGAGCGTCATCCCGCCCATCGCCATCAGGCCGGGCAGCAGGTAGTTGACGTAGTTGCCCTCGCCGCCCGTCATGGCGCCGCCGAAGACGTAGACGAAGAGCAGGGTGAAGATGATGGGCATCAGCACGGCGTCGAACATCGACTCCG
This sequence comes from Streptomyces tardus, assembly GCF_018101125.2. GTDB lineage: Bacteria > Actinomycetota > Actinomycetes > Streptomycetales > Streptomycetaceae > Streptomyces > Streptomyces tardus. The sequence continues at coordinate 4,085,668 of NZ_JAELVF020000001.1, forward strand.
GGTCGGCCCTGAAGTGCATGACGTTGCGCCGGACGAGGGCGCCGATGTGCCGCAGGTTGGCCCGCAGGCCTATCCGGCCCTCGCCTGGGCGGGCTCCGCCGCTCTTCCGCTGCTGCGCCGGGTGGTCCTCCGCGGGCTCCACCGTGTACACCGCGCTCATATGCCGATTCCCTGGAGTGAGTCCTGCGGGCCCTGGCCGCCACCGCGCCCGCCGTGGTCGTACGACGCCGGCCCGCCGGGCGCCCCGCCGAACTGGGCGGCCTGCCCGTCGTGTTGGCCGCCTTGCGCGCCGTACTGTCCGCCGTGGTGGCCGGACTGCCCGTACTGCCCGCCGTGTTGGCCGTGTTGGCCGGGGGCCTGACCGTAGGTCCCGCCTTGGCCGGGCTGCCCGCCTTGGCCGTACTGCCCGTGCGGCCCGCCTTGGCCGTACTGAGGTGCGGGGTGGTGGGCCGGGCCCGGTCCCGGGTGGTGCGGCGGGGGCGGTGCGGCGCCGGGAGCGTCCTCCTGCCGCGGCGAGGTCTTGCGCCCGGTGAGCGCCAGGAACACCTCGTCCAGACTGGGCAGTTGGGTGCTGATGTTGGACAGCCGGAAGCCGTAGTGGCCCACCAGGCCGATCACCTGCGTGAGCTGGTCGTCCCCGACGATCGGCACCTGGACGACACCCTCGTCCAGATCCAGCGTGGCATCGGCCGCACCGACGATCCCGGACTGCGCCAGGGCGCCGAGGACGTGGTGGATCTCGTCCTTCACCAGCGGCTCGATGCGCAGGGTGCGCCCGCCCACCTTCGCCTTGAGCTCGGCGACCCTGCCCTCGGCGATCACCAGACCGCGGTCGATGACCGTCAGATCGCTGGCGAGCTGCTCGGCCTCCTCCATGTACTGCGTGGTCAGCAGCACCGTGGTGCCCTCGCTGGTCATCCGCTTGACCTCCTCCCACACCTCGATGCGGGTGCGGGGGTCCAGGCCGGTCGTCGGCTCGTCCAGGTAGAGGACCTGGGGCCGTCCGATCATGGAGGCCGCGAGGTCCAGCCGCCGACGCATACCGCCGGAGTACTGCGCGGCCGGGCGCTTGGCCGCCTCGGTCAGCGAGAAGCGCTCCAGCATCGCGTACGCCCTGCGGCGGGCGTCCTTGCGGCTGAGATCCAGCAGCCGGCCGATCATGTAGAGGTTCTCCCAGCCGGAGAGCTTCTCGTCGACCGAGGCGTACTGGCCGGTGAGGCCGATCACCCGGCGCAGCTGGCGGGGATGGCGAACGACGTCGTAGCCGGCCACGTGGGCGGTGCCGCCGTCCGGGACCAGCAGGCTGGACAGGCAGCGCACCAGGGTGGTCTTGCCCGCGCCGTTCGGCCCGAGGACGCCGTGCACGCTCGCCTCGGCCACGGTGAGGTCGACGCCGTCCACCGCCCGGGTCGGCCCGAAGTGCTTGACCAGGCCGCGTACTTCGATCGCACCGCCGCCCTGGGGCGGAGCCGTGAGGCCCACTGTGCCGGTACCGCTGTTGCCCACCATGGGGGCATCCTCGCAGCGGCCACCGACAAACGACCGACAGCCCTCCCCCGGAGTGCAGGGGAGGGCTGTCGCGCTGAGCGGGATCAACCGGTGTGTGCGCCGATGGGGCGAATCGGCGCAACCGGTGGACCGGTGGACCCGCCGGGCGTGGGCTGCGTCGCGCCGTGCCGCATCAGTGGAAGGTGTGTTCCTCGGCCGGGAACGCACCGCCGGACACGTCCTCGGCGAACGCCTTGGCGGCGTCCCCGAGCTGCTCCCGCAGTTGTGCGTACTGCTTGACGAAGCGCGGCAGCCTGCCGTCCGTCATACCGGCCATGTCCGCCCACACCAGTACCTGGGCGTCGGTCCCCGGACCCGCGCCGATACCGATGGTGGGGATGGACAGCGAACGTGTCACCTCCGCGGCCAACTCGGCCGGCACCAGCTCCAGCACGACCGCGCAGGCGCCCGCCTCCTGGGCCGACTTGGCGTCGTGCAGCAGCCGGTGGGCGTCCTCCTCGGCGCGGCCCTGCACCCGGTAGCCCATGGTGTTCACGGACTGCGGGGTGAGCCCGAGGTGGGCCATGGCCGGGATGCCGGCCGAGACGATCAACTCGGTCTGTGCCAGCGAGCGTTCGCCGCCCTCCAGCTTGACCGCGCCGACCCCGGCCTCCTTGACGAGTCGGGTGGCGCTGCGCAGCGCCTGTGTCGGGCCCTCCTGGTAGGAGCCGAACGGCAGGTCCGCGACGACCAGCGCCCGGCTGGTGCCGCGCACCACCGAGGCGGAGAGCATGGTCATCTGGTCGAGCGTCACGGGGACGGTCGTCTCGTACCCGAGCTGGCAGTTGCCCGCCGAGTCGCCGACGAGGAGCACGGGGATACCGGCCTCGTCGAAGACGTTCGCGGTCATCGCGTCGTAGGCCGTGAGCATCGGCCACTTCTCGCCACGTTCCTTGGCGAGGATCAGGTCACGCGCGGTGACCCTGCGCTTGCGCGCGGTGTGGACTCCTCCGTAGAGCGCCTTGCTGCTGTCGGCAGCCGCCTGGGCATGCGTCATTGCACTGGCTCCTGTGTTCTCGTCTCGAGGCGCCCCAACGGCGTCCCCGGATCTCCTGCCATGGTGACATCGGTGGGAACAGTGTGGAAGGGGCTGCGCCACACGCCCCCCGCCGACGGGTGCAGGCCGGCGCGCGGTCACCGAGGGTTCGCCATGGGGGCCCCGGCACGCTGCGTTGATGACAGAGGGTCACTGAGATTTTGGCGTGAAGCGCGTGCCCGCGGAACCGTCGTGGATCAGTTGGCCGCAGCCGGAACCTTCGTGTGCCCCGTACTCGTCATGAGCGGGGAACGGTCCGCCGCGAGGCGGGGCGCGCACGTTTTCTGGACAAGCCGACTGTGGCGTACTCTTCGCGAGATAGTCGCCGGGCCCCGGGTTCGCCCGGTCGCCCCCCCGCATTCGCCCGGTCGGCCGCCGGCAGTACCCGGGTAAGTGAGGACAGCGCATGGCAGGGGTGGACACCACGGGGGTGGGTTCGGTCGGTACCGACCAGCCCGAGGTGGGCGGCAGGGGTGCTTCGCGGCTCGGCTGGCGGGCCGGTGTGTGGCGCCGCGGCAGGATTCTCGCCGCTCTCGCCCTGCTGTTGGGGCTTCTCGTCGCACTGCACTCCAAGGTGCCCAACGCGATCGGCAGTCTGGGCAGCCTGCTGGAGACCTTCCTTCCCTGGTGCGGTATCGGCATCGTGCTGCTGCTGGGCTGTGCTCTGCTGCGGCGTTCGGCGACCGCGCTGGTGGCGCTGCTCGTGCCGCTCCTGATCTGGCTCAACTTCTTCGGCGGCCTGGTCACCGACAAGACCGGCGGTGACGGCGGCGAGCGCGGACTGACCGTCGTCACCCACAACGTGGACGCGGACAACTCCGATCCGGTGGGCACGGCCGAGCAGTTGGCGTCCTCCGGCGCGGACGTGCTGGCCCTGGAGGAGCTGCCGTCGGCCAAGGCCTCCTCCGCCTACACGGAGTCTCTGGCGGCCGACTACCCGCACCACGCGGTGCGCGGCACCATCGGCCTGTGGAGCAAGCACCCGCTGAGCGACGTCCGGGAGGTCGACATCAAGATCGGCTGGACCCGGGCGATGCGCGCCACGGTGGCCACCCCGCACGGTGACATCGCGGTCTACGTGGCCCATCTTCCGTCCGTGCGCGTGGAGTTCAAGGCGGGCTTCACCGCCGGTCAGCGCGACGACGCGGCCGAGGAGCTGGGCCGGGCCATCGCCGCCGAGCGGTTGGAACGCGTCGTACTGCTCGGTGATCTGAACGGCACCATGAACGACCGCGCCCTGGCCCCGGTGACCTCTTTGATGCGTTCCACCCAGGGGGCCTCGGGGGCGGGCTTCGGCTTCAGCTGGCCCGCGGCGTTCCCGATGGCGCGGATCGACCAGATCATGGTCAAGGGGCTGGAACCGGTCTCCTCCTGGACACTGCCGAGGACGGGCAGCGACCACCTGCCGGTCGCCGCCTCCGTGGAGCTGTAGCCGGCCGGTCGCAACGGCCCGCCCTGCGCGTCCGGCCGCCCGCTCCACCCTGTGCGTCCTCCTCCGCCCCGCCCTCTCCCGCCTGCCCCGCGCCGGCCTGCGCGCTTGCTGTCCTCGGCGGCCGTGCGGAGGTGCGGGGCTTGTGAGTTGCCGCGCCCGCCCGGGTTCCGGGCCCCCGCGATCCCTGCCGGTGTGATCCTCGCCGCTTGTGGCCCTTGGCGTGCGCGGCGGGGAACAGGCACGTGAGAGTATTTGTTCCGCGAGAGAACATAATCTCGCCCGCCTCCCTCCGAGAACCCGAAGGAACAGCCATGCCTCTGGCCCTGCTCGCCCTGGCGGTCGCCGCCTTCGGCATCGGGACCACCGAGTTCGTGATGATGGGCCTGCTGCCCGCGGTCGCCGAGGACCTCGGCACCTCGGTGCCCACTGCCGGCCATCTCGTCTCCGCCTACGCCATCGGTGTCGTCATCGGAGCACCACTGCTCACCGCCGCCGGGGTACGCGTCCCGCGGCGCCGCATGCTGATCTGGCTGATGGCGCTGTTCGCCGTCGGCAACCTCGCCTCCGCGCTCGCGCCGGGGTACGGCACCCTGCTCGCCGGCAGGGTGCTCGCGGGACTGCCGCACGGAGCGTTCTTCGGCGTCGGCGCGGTGGTCGCCGCCCAGCTCGTCGCCCCGGAGCGGCGGGCCCGCGCGGTGGCGACGATGTTCCTCGGACTGACCGTCGCCAACATCTTCGGCGTCCCCGCCGGTACGGCGCTCGGCCACCAACTCGGCTGGCGGGCCACGTTCCTGGTGGTCACCGCGATCGGGCTGCTCGCCATGGCCGCGCTGTGGGCGCTGGTGCCGCGCCTCCCGCTGGAACGCGGCAACGGACTCGGCAGCGAGCTGCGGGCGCTGGCCAACCGCCAGGTCGTACTCGGCCTGCTCACCGCGGTGTTCGGCTTCGCCGGGGTGTTCGCGGTCTACAGCTATCTGGCCAAGACCGTCACCGAGGTGACCGGCCTCGCCGACTCCTCCGTCACCTGGGTCCTCGCCCTCTTCGGTATCGGTATGACCTTCGGCGCGTTCGTCGCGGGACCGCTCACCGACCGCGCGCTGCGCCCGACCCTCTACGGATCGCTGGCCGCTCTCAGCGTCGTGCTGGTGCTCTTCCACTACACCGCCCACCACACCTGGGCGGCCCTGGTGACCGTCACGGTCATCGGTGCCGTGGGATTCATGACCACCACCCCGCTCCAGATGCTGGTGATGAACAGCGCCCACGCCGCACCCACGCTCGCCTCCGCCTCCAACCACTCGGCCTTCAACCTGGCCAACGCGGCGGGCGCCTGGCTCGGTGGCGCGGCGATCTCCGCGGGGTGGGGCTGGACCTCGCCGACCCTGGTGGGCGCCGGACTGGCCCTGGTGGGACTGGTCATCGCCCTGGTCGCGGGCGCCCTGGACCGGGGCGGACGCCCCCGCGTCTCGCGGATCGTCGGCCGCAGTCCGATCCGGCGGAAGGCCGCGGCCCACGCCAGCCGGTAACCGCCGGCCGGTGGGTGGCCGTGTTCAGCCGCCAGCCGCCAGCCGCCAGCCGCCAGCCGTCAGCCGGTCGCCGTCAGCCGGTCGCCGCCAGCCGGTCGCGGCTCGGCGCCCCTCAGGGCCCGGAGGTCGGGGTGGTCGCCGGGCCCGGGCGGCCGACCTCCGGGCTGCTCAGCGCCGGGATGTCGGGGTGGTCGCGCAGTGCCGCCACCACCGCAGTCACCGCTGCGCGCTGGGTGGTGGTGCGGCGTACGGCGAGTGAGACGTTGCGGTGCGAGGGCGGGCTGAGTGCGCGGGTGACGACCGCGTGCTCGGGCGTCACGGCCAGTGAGGGCAGCAGCGTCACCGAGCCGTCGGACTCCACGTGCTTGAGCTGGAGCAGATAGTTGTTGAAGCGGCACACCACCCGTGGCTCGAAACCCGCCTCCCGGCACAGCCGCAGGGTCAGTTCGGCCATGTACGAGCGCGGCCGGTCGCACGCCCACCGCTCCTGTGCGCAGCTCGCCAGGCCCACCGACGTGCGGGAGGTCAGCGAGTGGTCGCGGGGGAGCACCAGCACCACCGGGTCGGCGCCCAGCGGCGTCACCTCCAGGTCCGTCTGCCAGGAGAGGTCGCCGTAGTCGGCGGTCGTCACCACGACGTCCGCCTCCTGGGAACGCAGCGCCTGCGCGCTTTCGTGCGGCTCCAACTCCTGCAGTTCGACGCGGAGTCGGGGATGCGTGACGGCCAACCGCCGTACCGCGGGAACGGCGAGCGGGTAGACGGCGCTCTGGAAGAGCCCCAGCCGCACGGTGCCCACCGGCTCCTCGTCGATGGCGCGCAGCTCGGCCTCCAGCTCGGCCATGTCGTCCAGGATGCCCCTGCCGCGACGGGCCAGCAGCAGCCCCGCAGTGGTCAGCCGCACCCGTCTGCCCACCCGTTCCAGCAGGGTGGAACCGGTCTCCCGCTCCAGCACCGCCAGCTGCTGGGAGACGGTGGAGGGGCTCAGGTGAGTGGCCTCGGCCACGGCGCGCACGGTGCCCAGCGTCTCCAGCAGGCTGAGCAGGCGCAAGCGTCCGGAGTTCAGCACCCCGGCATCGTACGGCCCCTGCGGCCGGCGGTCCGTACGGCTGAGCCGAACAGTCTCGTCGAAACTGTGCGATGGACGTGTGCGGGCGAGCCTTCCTATCGTCGGGGCATGCCTCCTCACGCAGCAGACGCCGCCCGCCACCTCGTCCGCTACAGCGGCCGGGCCGACTTCTCCCCGGAGCTCGTGGTGCGCGCCTCGGGCACCACGATCGTCACCGAGACCGGCCGGGAGCTGCTCGACTTCACCTCCGGCCAGATGAGCGCGATCCTCGGCCACTCCCACCCGCGCATCGTGCAGACCGTGCAGCGCCAGATCACCGAACTCGACCATCTGCACAGCGGAATGCTCAGCCCGCCCGTGGTCGAACTCTCCCGCCGCCTCGCCGAGTCGCTGCCGGACCCGCTGGAGAAGGTGCTGCTGCTCACCACGGGTGCCGAGTCCAACGAGGCCGCCGTGCGGATGGCCAAGCTCGTCACCGGCAAGCACGAGATCGTCTCCTTCGCGCGCAGCTGGCACGGCATGACGCAGGCCGCCGCCAACGCCACCTACAGCGCCGGGCGCAAGGGCTACGGTCCGGCCACGCCCGGCAACTTCGCCCTGCCCGTGCCCGACCGCTTCCACCCGGACCTGCTGGACGCCGACGGCGAGTTGGACTGGCGGCGCCAGCTCGATCTGGGCTTCGACCTGATCGACGCCCAGTCCGTCGGCAGCCTCGCCGCCTGCCTGGTGGAGCCGATCCTCAGCTCCGGCGGTGTCGTCGAGCTGCCGCCCGGCTACCTCGCGGCGCTGGCCGCCAAGTGCCGCGAGCGCGGGATGCTGCTGATCCTCGACGAGGCACAGACCGGACTGTGCCGCACGGGCGACTGGTACGCCTTCGAGCACGACGGCGTCGTGCCCGACATCCTCACGGTCTCCAAGACCCTCGGAGCGGGCCTGCCGCTGGCCGCCGTGGTGACGACCGCCGAGATCGAGCAGCAGGCCCACGACCGCGGTTTCCTCTTCTTCACCACCCATGTCGCCGACCCGCTGCCGGCCGCCGTCGGCAACACCGTGCTCGATGTGCTGACCGAGGAGGGTCTGGAGGCTCGCGCACGGAAGTCCGGCGCCGGACTGCGCGCGGGGCTGGAGCGGCTGATGGAGCGCCACGAGGTCGTCGGCGACGTACGCGGGCGGGGGCTGCTGCTCGGTGTCGAGCTGGTCGCCGAGGGCGAGGGCGCGACCGACCGGCTCGGCGCGGCGGTGACCCAGCGCTGCTACGAGCTGGGACTGCACATGAACATCGTCCAACTGCCGGGCATGGGCGGGGTGTTCAGGATCGCGCCGCCGCTGACCGCGACCGAGGAGGAGCTGGAGCGCGGCGTCGACGTGCTCGACCGGGCGCTCGGCGACGTGGCCTGACCCGGCAGCGGGGACCCGCGAGCCGGGTACCGCGAGCCGGGTACCGGGGGCGAGGAGACGGGCCCGGAGTCCGGCAGCCGGTTCGGGCCCCGCCGACCGGCCGTCGCAGACGTGCACGCCTCAGCCGCGCGCCCCGGCTGAGCGGGCGCGTACGCCGCCGTCGGTACTGCCGGGTCTCCGCGAGGGGACCCGGCCCCACCGACGGCGGTCGCCCGGTGGAGGTCAACCGGCCGACTCGCGCCAGCGGTTGGTCAGCGGCAGCCTGCGGTCCTTGCCGAAGCCCTTGGCCGAGATCTTCGTCCCCGGCGGGTACTGCCTGCGCTTGTACTCCGCCGTGTCGGTCAGCCGCAGTACGCGCGTGACCAGCTCGGGGTCGAAGCCCTGCGCCGCGATCTCCTCGGCGCCGCGGTCGCGGTCGACGTACAGCTCCAGGATGCGGTCGAGCACCTCGTAGTCGGGCAGCGAGTCGGTGTCGACCTGGTCCGGCCGCAGCTCGGCGCTGGGCGGTTTGGCGATGGAGTTCTCCGGGATCGGCGGGGTCTCGCCGCGTTCGAGCGCCGCCTCGTTGCGACGGCGGGCCAGAGCGAAGACCGTGGTCTTGTAGACGTCCTTGATCGGCCCGTACGCCCCGACCGAGTCGCCGTAGAGCGTCGAGTAGCCGCAGGCCAGCTCGGACTTGTTGCCGGGGGCGAGGACGATGTGGCCCTCCTGGTTGGACAGCGCCATCAGCAGCGTGCCGCGCAGCCGGGACTGGAGGTTCTCCTCTGCCAGCCCGGTCAGTCCCAGCGCCTCCATGTACGCGGCGAACATCGGCTCGATGCCGGTGGTGCGCAGCCGCAGACCGGTGCGTTCGGCCAGGTCGGCGGCGTCGTCGCGGGAGTGGCCCGAGGAGTAGCGGGAGGGCATCGAGACGCCGTACACCTGCTCGGGGCCGAGCGCGTCCACGGCGATGGCGGCGACCAGCGCGGAGTCGATACCGCCGGAGAGGCCGATCAGCACCGAGCGGAAGCCGTTCTTGGTGACGTAGGCGCGCAGGCCGGTGACGAGTGCGGTGTAGATCTCGTCCAGATCGCTGAGCGGGGGAGCGAGGCCGCCGGTGTGCTCGACCTCGTAGCGGGGCAGCGGTTCGGCGCTCAGGGTGCGGTGGTCGATCCGCAGCCCGTCGGCGACGACACCGCTCGGCGGCTCCGGTGCCGCGGCCGGCAGCTCCAGGTCCAGCAGTACGCAGTGCTCGGCGAACTGCGGTGCACGGGCGAGTACTTCGCCCTCGGCGTCCACCACGATGGAGTCGCCGTCGAAGACCAGCTCGTCCTGCCCGCCGGTCATCGCGAGATAGGCGGTGGTGCAGCCGGCCTCGCGGGCGCGCCTTCGGACCAGCTCCAGCCGGGTGTCGTCCTTGTCGCGCTCGTACGGCGAGGCGTTGACGGACAGCAGCAGCCCGGCTCCCGCCTCCCTGGCGGCCGGCACCCGGCCGCCGTCCTGCCACAGGTCCTCGCAGATGGCCAGCGCCACATCGACGCCGTGCACCCGGATCACCGGCAGGGTGTCCCCGGGGACGAAGTAGCGGAACTCGTCGAAGACGCCGTAGTTGGGCAGGTGGTGCTTGGCGAAGGTGAGTCGGATCTCGCCCCGGTGCAGCACGGAGGCGGCGTTGCGCGGGGCGCCGGCGGGGCGGCCGTAGCGGGGCCGCTCCTCCTCGGCGCGGTCCAGGTGGCCGACGACCACCGGCACCTCGCCCAGGCCCTCGGCGGCCAGCTCGGCGGCCAACTCCCGTACCGCGGCGCGGGAGGCCTCGACGAAGGACGGACGCAGCGCGAGGTCCTCCACCGGGTAGCCGGTGAGGGTCATCTCCGGGAAGGCCACCAGATGCGCGCCGTCGGCCACCGCCTGCCGGGTGCGGCGCAGCACGGAGGCGCGGTTCGCGTCGAGGTCGCCGACGGTGGAGTCGATCTGGTTCAGGGCCAGGCGTAGTTGAGGCACAGAGACAGGCTAACCGTCACTCTGACGTTATGGGTCGCACCGGCGGCGTGATCTCCGCGACGCGGCGCCGGTGGCGGGTTCGCGTCGCAGACGGGAGCCGTTCCGGGTGCCGTATCCGGCCTCGCGGAAAGTGCGAACACTGCCCGAACCAGCTGTGCCGCAAGCATGTCTGCGTGTGGAGGAACGGTGACGTTCTCGTCGCAAGTTCCATGGAATCCCCACCCGGGAGTCTCTTGTTCTGCCCGCGTCAATCGGGTGAGGTGGATCACGTCCGGGCGGCACGGTGCGTGCCACCCGGACAGCGAACAGCACGCTGAACGCACCCCCCACAGCGCCACCCCCACATCAGGAGGCTTCTTCTCCATGGCAGGTTCGCGTATGCACAAGGGCAACAGACGCCGCGCTTCCCTCACCATCGCCGCAGCGGTAGCGGCCGGAGCGATCGGCCTCGCCGTCGCCCTCCCCGCCAACGCCGCCTCGTCGGCCCCCGAGGGCGCCGTCGTCGGAGCGAGCTCCGCCGACGCGATCGACGGCAGCTACATCGTGACGCTCAAGCAGGGCCAGATGAAGGCCGGTTCGGCCGACGGCAAGTCCCTGATGGGCAAGTACGACGGCAAGGTCACCCAGACCTACAAGGCGGCGCTCAACGGCTACGCCGCCGAGCTCGACGCCTCGGACGCCAGGAAGCTCGCGGCCGACCCCGCCGTCGACCAGGTCTTCGCCAACCAGAAGGTCAGCATCGACGCCACCCAGGACAACCCGCCGTCCTGGGGCCTGGACCGCATCGACCAGGCCGACCTGCCGCTGGACGACAGCTACACCTACCCCGACAGCGCGGGCGCCGGCTCCACCGTGTACGTCATCGACACCGGTGTGCACATCAGCCACCAGGACTTCGGCGGTCGCGCCGTCCACGGCTACGACGCCGTGGACGACGACAACGACGCCAGTGACGGCAACGGCCACGGCACCCACGTCGCCTCCACCGCCGCGGGCTCCGCGTACGGCGTCGCCAAGGAAGCCGACATCGTCGGCGTCCGCGTACTGGACGACAACGGTTCCGGCACCACCGCCGGTGTCGTCGCCGGCGTGGACTGGGTGACCCAGAACGCCGACGGCCCCTCCGTCGCCAACATGTCGCTCGGCGGCGGCGCGGACGCGGCGCTCGACCAGGCCGTGGAGAACTCCATCGCTGCCGGCATCTCCTACGCGGTCGCGGCGGGCAACTCCTCCGCCGACGCCGCCAACTTCTCGCCGGCCCGCGTCGACACCGCGATCACCGTCGGAGCCACCGAGCAGAACGACAGCCGCGCCACCTACTCCAACTACGGCTCCGCGGTGAACATCTTCGCCCCGGGCTCGGGCATCACCGCCGCCTGGCACACCGGTGACACCGCCACCAACACCATCTCCGGCACCTCCATGGCCTCGCCGCACGTCGCCGGCGTCGCCGCGCTCTACCTCGCGGACAACCCGGACGCCGCCCCGGCGGACGTCTCGGCCGCACTGGAGGGTGCCGCCACCGAGGGTGCCGTCGGCAACCCGGGCAGCGGTTCGCCGAACCTGCTGCTGCACGTCGTGCAGTAACGGCTCAAGGACGGGCGCCGCACGCCCGATCCGCGCAGCGACCAACTGCGCACCCCAGCACCGCAGTTCGGCCCACGCGAGCCTCGCGTGGGCCGGACGGCGTTCTGCCGCGACCCGTACCGGCCGCCGCGCGCGCAACACCCGACAGCCCGTGGGGCGTACGCAATGCGCCGGAAACCGTGTGGTGGGATGCTCAGGTGCGCGGCCCAGCCCCCGGCAGCCGCTCGTAGCAGGTCTGACCAGCGACGATGGGTGAATGGCGACAATGGACAAGCAGCAGGAATTCGTACTGCGGACGCTGGAGGAGCGGGACATCCGGTTCGTCCGACTGTGGTTCACCGACGTACTCGGCTTTCTGAAGTCCGTCGCCATCGCCCCCGCAGAGCTGGAGCAGGCGTTCGACGAGGGCATCGGCTTCGACGGCTCCGCCATCGAGGGCTTCGCCCGCGTCTACGAGTCCGACATGATCGCCAAGCCCGCGCCCAGCACCTTCCAGATCCTGCCCTGGCGCGCGGAGGCACCGGGCACCGCGCGGATGTTCTGCGACATCCTGATGCCCGACGGCTCCCCCTCCTACGCCGACCCCCGCTTCGTCCTCAAGCGGATGCTCTCCAAGACCTCCGACCTCGGATTCACCTTCTACACCCACCCCGAGATCGAGTTCTTCCTGCTCAAGGACAAGCCCGTCGACGGCAGCCGCCCCACGCCCGCCGACTCCTCCGGCTACTTCGACCACACCCCGCAGAACGTCGGCATGGACTTCCGCCGCCAGGCCATCACCATGCTCGAATCCATGGGCATCTCGGTGGAGTTCAGCCACCACGAGGGCGCCCCCGGGCAGCAGGAGATCGACCTGCGGTACGCCGACGCGCTGGCCACCGCCGACAACATCATGACCTTCCGCCTGGTCATGAAGCAGGTCGCCCTCGAACAGGGCGTACACGCGACCTTCATGCCCAAGCCCTTCTCCGAGCACCCCGGTTCGGGCATGCACACCCACCTCTCGCTCTTCGAGGGCGACCGCAACGCCTTCCACGAGTCGGGCGCCGAATACCAACTCTCCAAGGTCGGACGCTCGTTCATCGCCGGACTGCTGCGCCACGCCGGCGAGATCGCCGCCGTCACCAACCAGTGGGTCAACTCCTACAAGCGCATCTGGGGCGGCACCCAGCGCACCGCCGGCGCCGGCGGCGAAGCGCCCTCCTACATCTGCTGGGGCCACAACAACCGCTCCGCGCTCATCCGCGTCCCCATGTACAAGCCCGGCAAGATCGGCTCCACCCGCGTCGAGGTGCGCTCGCTGGACTCCGGCGCCAACCCCTACCTCGCCTACGCCGTGCTGCTCGCCGCCGGACTCAAGGGGGTCGAGGAGGAGTACGAGCTGCCGCCCGGCGCCGAGGACGACGTCTGGGCGCTCACCGACGCCGAACGCCGCGCCATGGGCATCTCCCCGCTGCCGCAGAACCTCGGCGAGGCCATCGACCTGATGGAACGCAGCGAACTGGTCGCCGAGACCCTCGGCGAGCACGTCTTCGACTTCTTCCTGCGCAACAAGCGCCAGGAGTGGGAGGAGTACCGCTCCGAGGTCACCGCCTTCGAACTGCGCAAGTCGCTGCCCGCGCTGTGACGAACGAGCCGAGCCGACCCGGTCCGTACCGCGGCGAGAGCGGCGGCGACTCCGGCGGACGCCGCCGCAGCGCCTCCACCCGGCTGCTGCGGTACGGCTTCAACGATCCCGCCACCGCGAGCCGGCTGCTGGCCGCCGAGGAACTCGGCGAACTGGGCACCGACGCCGTCCTGTTGGACGCGCTCGGCGCCACCGCCGACCCCGACCTCGCCCTGCTCGGCCTGATCCGGCTGGTCGAGGCCCAACCCGACGAGACGGCCCGCCGCACCCTGCTGCGCACCGTGGGATCCGCCAAACCGCTGCGGGACCGGCTCCTGGGCGTCCTCGGCGCTTCCGAGGCACTCGGCGACCACCTCGCCACCCACGCCGGGGACTGGCAGTCGCTCGCCGTCTACGAGTCCGCCGACCTCAACCCCGGGGTCGCCGACTTCGAAGCCGCCCTCGCCGACGTAAGGGACCCCGACGCCCTGCGCGTCGGCTACCGGCGCGCCATGCTCACCATCGCCGCCCGGGACGTCTGCGGCACCGCCGACTTCGTGCAGAACGCCGCCGAGCTCACCGACCTCGCCACCGCCACCCTGCGCCGCGCACTGGCCCTGGCCGAGGCCGACGCACCCGAGGACGCCGCCGCCTGCCGGCTCGCCGTCATCGCCATGGGCAAGGCCGGCGGGCGGGAGCTGAACTACGTCTCCGACGTGGACGTCATCTTCGTCGCCGAGGCGGTCGGCGACACCGAGGAGGCGCCGGCCGTACAGGCCGCGACCCGGCTCGCCGCCCATCTGATGCGGATCTGCTCCGACCCCACCGCCGAGGGCACCATCTGGCCGGTGGACGCCAACCTCCGCCCCGAGGGCCGCAACGGGCCGCTCGTGCGCACCCTCTCCAGCCACCTCGCGTACTACCAGCGCTGGGCCAAGACCTGGGAGTTCCAGGCGCTGCTCAAAGCCCGTCCGGTGGCGGGGGACGCGGCACTCGGCGCGGCTTACTGCCAGGCGCTGGAACCGATGGTCTGGCAGGTCTCGGAGCGGGAGAACTTCGTACCCGACGTCCAGCAGATGCGCCGCCGCGTCATCGCCGAGATCCCGGCGGGCCAGCGCGAACGCCAGCTCAAGCTCGGCCCCGGCGGGCTGCGGGACGTCGAATTCGCCGTACAGCTGCTGCAGTTGGTGCACGGCAGGGGCGACACCACCCTGCGCAGCTCCACCACCCTGGTCGCCGTCGACGCCCTCGCCACCGGCGGGTACGTCGGACGCCAGGACGCCGCCGCGCTGGACGCCTCCTACCGCTTCCTGCGCACCATGGAACACCGCATCCAGCTCCACAAGCTGCGCCGCACCCACCTCGTGCCCGAGGACGAGGCCGATCTGCGCAGGCTCGGACGCGGCGTCGGATTCCGCGCCGAACCCGTCACCGAGCTGACCCGGGCGTGGAAGCGCCACGCCTCCGTGGTGCGCCGCCTCCACGAGAAGCTCTTCTACCGCCCGCTGCTGGACGCCGTGGCCCAACTCGCCCCCGGCGAAACCGGACTCAGCCTGGACGCGGCCCGCCTGCGGATGGAGGCGCTGGGCTACGCCGACCCCTCCTCCGCCCTGCGGCACCTGGAGGCGCTGGCGTCCGGCGTCAGCCGCAAGGCCGCCATCCAACGCACCCTGTTGCCGGTACTGCTCGGCTGGTTCGCCGACTCGGCGGACCCCGACGCCGGCTTGCTGAACTTCCGCAAGGTCTCCGACGCCCTGGGCAAGACACCCTGGTACCTGCGGCTGCTGCGCGACGAGGGCGCCGCCGCCGAGAACCTGGCCCGAGTCCTCTCGGCCGGCCGCCTCGCACCCGACCTGCTGCTGCGCGCCCCCGAGGCGGTCGCCCTGCTCGGCGGGCCGGAGGGCCTCGCGCCCAGGGGCAGCCGGGCGCTCACCCAGGAGGTGCTGGCCGCCGTCCGCCGGGCAGAGAGCGCCGAGGCCGCCGTGGACGCGGCCCGGGGCGTACGCCGCCGCGAGCTCTTCCGCACCGCGGCGGCCGACCTCATCGGCGCGTACGGCACCGAGGGCCTGCCCGCGCACGAGGACCCCGCGCCCTCCGTCGACCGCGTCGGCGAGGCCATCTCCGACGTCAACGCCGCGGCGATCGCCGGCACGCTGCGCGCCGCCACCAGGGCCCGCTGGGGCGACGAACTGCCCACCCGCTTCGCGGTGATCGGCATGGGCCGCTTCGGCGGTCGCGAGATGGGCTACGGCTCGGACGCGGACGTCCTCTTCGTCCACGAGCCCCGGGAAGGCGTCGACGAGGGCGAGGCCAACAAGGCGGCGTTCGCCGTGGCGACCGAGCTCCAGCGGCTGCTCCAGCTCCCGAGTACGGATCCGCCGCTGCTGATCGACACCGACCTGCGGCCGGAGGGCAAGTCCGGCCCGCTGGTGCGCACCCTGAGCTCCTACCGGGCGTACTACCGGCGCTGGTCGGCGGTCTGGGAGAGCCAGGCACTGCTGCGGGCCCGGCCGGTGGCCGGAGACGAGGAACTGGGCGCACGGTTCATCGAGCTCATCGACCCGCTCCGCTACCCCGAGGACGGGCCGGGCGAGGACGCCGTGCGCGAGATCCGCCGTCTGAAGGCGCGGATGGAGGGCGAACGGCTGCCCCGCGGCGCGGACCCCACCACCCACGTCAAGCTCGGGCGCGGGGGACTCTCGGACGTCGAGTGGACCGTCCAGCTGCTCCAGCTGCGCCACGGCTCCTGCATTCCGCAGCTGCGCACCACCAGCACCCGGCCGGCGCTCGCCGCGGCTCTGGAGGCCGGGCTGATCGACGGGGAGGACGCGGAGGTGCTGGACGCGGCCTGGCTGCTGGCCACCCGGGTCCGCAACGCCGTGATGCTGGTGCGGGGCCGTCCCGGCGACACCTTCCCGTCCGAGGCGCGGGAGCTGGCAGCGGTCGGCCGCTACCTCGGCTACGAGCCGTCCTCCTCCGCAGGGCAGGCGGAGATCGGGGCCAGCGGCGAGGTGCTGGAGGACTACCGCCGCACCACGCGCCGGGCGCGTGCGGTGGTCGACCGGCTCTTCTACGAGGACTGAGGCGGAGGACGGGTACGGAGTGGGGCGGTGCGGGGTCTCCCGCACCGCCCCACTCCGCACCACGCCACGCCTGTCCGCGGCCTGCGGTACGACCGACCGGCTGCGACTTCTGCTGCGGCTTCTGCGGCAGATCGGCCTGCGACTTCTCCGCCTACGACTTCTCGGGCTGTGACTTCTCCGCCTACGACTTCTCGGGCTCGCCCTCGGCGTGCTGCGCACCCACCGCCGAGGCGCCCACCGGCATACGGGCACCGCGCTCGGTGTGCTCGGTGCGTTCCGGGCGCCCCGCCCGCTCGCCGTGCTCGCGCTGTGCGCGCCCGGGCGCCGGTACGGTGACCGCCGCCGGTGCGGGCTCCTTCGGCGCGGGCTCCCGGGGCGCCGCGACGTCCGCCGGGGCGGGGGGCGTCGCGGCTGTGGTCTGCGGCACCGCCGCTGGGCCCTCGGACGCATCCCGCCGCGTTCCGGGCCCCTCGCGCTCCGCGAACGTCGCGGGCAGCTGCTGGGGGTGGGCACGGAACCACCAGCGGGCGAGACCGAAACCGAAGCCGAGGCAGAGCAGACCGCCGACCGCGTCCAGCCAGAAGTGGTTGGCGGTGGCGACGATCACGACCAGCGTCACCGCGGGGTAAAGCACACCGAGCACCTTGACCCAGCGGCGCTTGGCCAGCAGCAGGATGATCACCCCGCACCACGCAGACCAGCCGATGTGCATCGAGGGCATCGCCGCGTACTGGTTCGAGACGTTCGCCATGTCGCCGGAGGCCATCGAGCCCCAGGTGCCGTGGACGACGACGGTGTCGACGAAGTCCATGCCGTCCATCAGACGGGGCGGCGCCAGCGGGTAGAAGTAGTAGCCGACCAGGGCCACCGCGGTGGTCGCGAAGAGCGTGGTGCGCACGGCGGCGTAGCGTCCCGGCTGGCGGCGGTAGATCCACACCAGCACGGCTATGGTCACCACGAAGTGCAGCGTGGCGTAGTAGTAGTTCATGCCGACGATCAGCCAAGTGACGTCGTTGAACGCGTGGTTGACCGTGCGCTCGAAGGCCAGGCCCATGGCGTCCTGGGCGTCCCAGATCCAGCGGGCGTGGTTCTGCGCGGTCGCCTCGTGCTCCGGCACCGCGTTGCGGATGAGCGAGTAGACCCAGTAACTGACGCCGATCAGCGCGATCTCGAACCAGATGCGCGGCCGACGCGGCGAGCGGTCCTGCAGCGCGCGGCGCACCCTCCGCCCGAGCGCACTCGGAACTCCCCCCGACTGTGACGCCTGTTGTTCGGCGTCCGGCATCGCAATGGCCACCCGTTCTTCATCCCCAGGTCTCGTGGTCGGTGCCCCCATGACGGATCAGTCTGCCAGACCGGCCCGTTCCTCCGATCATCCCCCAGGTGGGTCTTCCTCGCCCGCTCTCCTCCGAAGGTGCTATTGGTTCCCCGACCTCCGGCAGAGGCTGCGGAACGGTGTCAGAGGCGTCGATGAGCGGTCCGCGCAGAGGCAGTTGAACCGCGTACGACAAGCTCGGGATGGAAGACGAACTCGGTGTGCGGCGTCGGGGTACCGCCCACGTCCTCCAGCAGTGCGCGCACCGCCGCCTGCCCCATGGCGGTGACCGGCTGTCGAACGGTGGTCAACGGCGGGTCGGTGAACGCGATCAGCGGGGAGTCGTCGAAGCCGACGACCGACAGCTCGCGCGGTACGTCCAGGCCGGCTTGGCGCGCCGCGCGCACGACGCCCAGCGCCATCATGTCGCTCGCGCACACCACCGCGGTCGCACCGCGGGCGAGCAGCGCGCCCGCGGCGACCTGGCCGCCCTCCAGGGTGTACAGAGAGTGCTCGACCAACTCCTCGGCGCCGTCGCCGGTCAGGCCGAGATGCTCGTCCAGGGCGGCCAGGTACCCCTCGCGCTTGCGCTGGACCGGGACGAAGCGTGCCGGACCGAGAGCGAGCCCGATCCGCTCGTGCCCGAGGGAGACGAGGTGGCCGACGGCCAGGTGCATCGCCGCGCGGTCGTCCGGCGAGACGAAGGGTGCGCGCACCGCGGGGGAGAAGCCGTTGATGAGGACGAACGGCACTCCCTGGGCGCGCAGCCTCTCGTAGCGCTGGGTGCCGGCCGTGGTGTCGGCGTGCAGGCCGGAGACGTAGATGATGCCCGCGACGCCGCGGTCCACCAGCATCTCCGTCAGCTCGTCCTCGGTGGAACCGCCGGGGGTCTGGGTGGCGAGCACCGGGGTGTAGCCCTGGCGGGTCAGCGCCTGCGAGATCACCTGGGCGAACGCCGGGAAGATCGGGTTCTCCAGCTCGGGCGTGATCAGGCCGACCAGCCCGGCGCTGCGCTGCCGCAGCCGCGGCGGGCGCTCGTACCCCAGGAGGTCGAGCGCGGTGAGTACGGAGTCCCGGGTGGCCGCGGCGACGCCGGGCTTGCCGTTGAGCACCCGGCTGACCGTCGCCTCGCTGACCCCCGCCTGGGCTGCGATGTCAGCTAGTCGTGCGGTCACATCCCGGACTGTACCGGCCGTATCGCCCGCTGCCCACAGCGAGTTGGTGCCCGTGACCGAGGGGGCGAGGGGCCGAGGCGTGCGGCGGGTCGAGCAGCGGACGACGTTTCTCTCCGGTCGAGTGGACTCGCGCACGCCGAGAGCGTTGACCGTCACGTGGACGCCATGTATACATGCGCCATACATGGCCGGTTCTGATCGGCGAAACGAGTCAGCGTCAAGCCCTGAGAGGCGGAGATGGCATGACGATGATGAACAGGCGGAGATTCCTCGCCGGCGCGACCGCCGCGCTCGGAACGTCCACCCTGGCGGCCTGCGGCGGCCCGGTGTCCCTGCCTCAGTCCTTGGAGTCCGTGGCGCCCGGTGCGCGCGGTGAACCCCGTCGTGGCGGCGTCCTCTATTTCGGACTGTCGACCGATCCGGCCAACCTCGATCCGCACGTGAGCACCGGTAGTGCCTCGGACTACCTGCGTCAGATGTCCTACAACGGGCTGCTCCAGTACGACGGCGACGGCGAGATCGTCGCCGACCTGGCCGCCGACCACGGTTGGTCGGATCGGACCACCTACAAAGTCACGCTGCGCCCCGAAGTCTCGTTCCACGACGGCTCGTTGCTCACCGCTGAGGACGTCGTCTTCTCGTTCCGGCGGATACTGGACGAGAAGACGGTGGCGACCTCCGGGCCACTGCTCGACATGGTGGAGACGGTCGAGGCCGCGGACCGGCGTACGGTCGTCTTCCGGCTGAAGCAGCCCGACGTCACGCTGCCCTTCGCGCTCGCTGCGCCGTCGTCCAACATCGTCTCGAAGAAGTGGATCGAGTCGGGCGCCGACACCAAGACCCAGGTGATGGGTACGGGCCCCTTCCGGTTCGTCGAGCGCATCCCCGGAGTCAGCACCACCTTCGTACGGTTCGACGACTACTTCGAGCCAGAGCTTCCGTACCTCAACGCCATCGTCTTCCAGCCCATGGCCGACGACTACGCCCGGGTGACGGCTCTGCGCACCGCGACAGTCGACATGATCGACTACGTCCCCGCGACCCACGTCGACGTGATAACCGAGAACCCGCGACTGCGGTTCGTCTCCGACAGCAGCTTCGGCTTCGGCTTCGTCGGATTCGTGACCACCCAACCCCCCTTCGACGACGTACGCGTCCGCAAGGCGATCGCGCTGTCCATCAACCGGCCCTCCGTTCTTGAGACCGCCATGCTCGGGCACGGCAAGCCCATCGACGGCTCGCTGATGCCCAGTGCGTTCGCCCGCTACCCGCGCAAGCTCGACCGGACCCTGCGCTACGACCCGGAGCAGGCCAGATATCTGCTGAAACGCGCGGGGCAGGAGGGACTGGCACTGCCGGTGGTGACGACCAGCTCGTACTCCGTCATCGCACGGCCCGCCCAGTCCATGCTCCCCGGGCTCCGTGCGGCAGGGCTCCGCGTCAACCTCAACCAGCAGGAGTGGCTGACCTTCAGGGCCAGCGTCGAGGCCAGGAAGTTCCCCGTCCACTCCTGGGGCACGGCACCCACCTTCGGGGACCCGGCCGCACTGAAGGACTTCATCGGCAGCGCCGGAACCTTCACCAGGAATCTCGACTTCAAGGACGAGCGCATCGACGAACTTCTCGCCTCAGCACGCAGAACCACGGACCCGGGCCTGCGTGACGAGATGTACCTGGACGTGGAGACGCGGGCGCTCGATCTGCTGCCGATGACGTACACCGTGCGCCGGGAACAGGGCGAAGCACATTCCGACCGGGTCAGGGGCTTTGAGCATCCGCCCAAGGGCGCCTGGACCGGGGTCGCCCTCCGACGCACCTGGATGGAGCGGTCATGACGCGCTTCCTCCTTCAGCGACTCGGGCAAGCGGTGGCCCAGCTCCTGATCGTGGGCAGCATCGTGTTCTTCCTGGTCCGGCTGATCCCCGGCGATCCGGCGAGAGCCGCGCTCGGCGAGACGGCGACCGAGGAGCAGGTCGCCCAGACCCGTGAGGCGATGCACCTCAACGACTCCTTCGCGAGCCAGTTCTTCGGGTTCTGGGGGCGGCTCTTCCAAGGCGACCTCGGCACCTCCCTCGTCAGCGGGCGTGAGGTCATGCAGGATCTCCCGTCCCGGCTCGGCAACTCCCTCGAACTCGTACTGGTCTCGCTGGCCCTGGCGCTGCTGATCGGTGTCCTCCTCGGGCGAATCGCGGCCACCCGTGCGGACAGGCCGGCCGACCACGCACTGGTCGCCGGGTCGATCCTCGGAATCTCGCTGCCGGTGTTCGTCGTCGGTGCGCTGCTCCTGATGGTCTTCGCGATCCTCTACCCGATCCTGCCGCCCCAGAGGTTCACCTCGCCCCTCGAGGATCCGCTGACGCATCTGCAGACTCTCGTCCTGCCCGTGGTGACGCTCACCGCTGCCTCGTGCGCCGTGATCACCCGCATGACCAGGTCCGCGATGCTTGAGACGTTGACCGCCGATTACGTGCGGACGGCCCGGTCCAAGGGCCTCGTCGAGTCGAAGGTGGTCAACCGGCACGCGCTGCGTACGGCGATGGTGCCGGTCGTGTCCACGGCGACCGTCGAACTGACCACGCTCATCGGCAGCACGGTGCTCGTGGAGACCATCTTCGGCTGGCCCGGCGTGAGTTCGCTGCTGATGGACGCAGTCGGGCAACGTGACTACCCGGTCATTCAGGCCGTGGTGCTCTCCGTCGCCACCATCGTGATCCTCGTCAACCTGATCGGCGATCTGGTTGTGCGGTTCCTCGACCCAAGGACGGAGGAGAGCTGACCATGTCGACTGCAGAGCAACTCCCGGTTCAGCTGCCGCCCGAGACGCCCTCGCGCGAGCGAAAGGGCTGGCGCAGCTTCGCACGACGGGTGGTGACCAACCGCCGTACCGCCATCGCGGGCGGGTTCCTCCTGTTCGTCGCAGCAGTCGCGCTGCTCGCTCCGCTGATCACCCCGCACGACTACCGCGACATCGTGGACAAGCCGTTGACATCCGGCGGCGCCCTGGGAGTCGACGACTACGGCCGTGACGTCCTGTCGCGCCTGCTCATCGGCCTGCGCACCTCACTGTCGGTCGCGCTCTCGGCCGTGCTGGTCGCCGGTGTCGTCGGCGTCACCCTCGGCCTGGTGGCCGGCTATGCGGGCCGGGTGGCCTCCACGCTCATCATGCGCGGCATCGACGTCCTGCTCAGCTTTCCGCCCATCGTGCTGGCGATTGCCGTGGTCGCCGTGCTGGGGCCGAAGCTGGTCAACGTCGTCCTCGTCATCGGGGTGCTCTACATCCCGAGATTCACCAGGATCGTCTACAGCCAGGTGCTGACGATCCGCAATCTGGAGTACGTCGAAGCCGCCCAGGTCATGGGCGCCAGGCCGACGTCCCTCCTGCTGCGCACCATCCTGCCCAACGTGGCGGCACCGATCATCGTGCAGCTCAGCCTCTCGGTGAGCTTCGCGATCCAGATGGAAGCCGGTCTGAGCTTCCTCGGCCTCGGCGCCCAACCGCCACTCCCGTCGCTGGGAACGATGGTCGGCTCCGGCCGGGACTTCCTGGAAGTCCAGCCCACGCTGCTCATCTACCCCTCGATCCTCATCGTCCTCGTTGTCCTCGCCCTGAACGTCTTCGGGGACGGCATGCGCGACCTGCTCGACCCCCGGCGTCGCGGCCGCACTTCCTGATCAACCGACACCAAGCCGCCGGCGCCCGGGGCCTCACCGGTCGTCCGCCGCGAAAGGACCGAAATGACCGACTCGACCGACTCGACCGGCCCCACCGTACCCATGCCCTCCACGCACCGAATCGGAGAGCTCTCCTGGACCCAGGTCAAGGCGCTTGCGGCTCAGGACCCGGTCGTCCTGCTGCCCATCGGAGCCATCGAGCAGCACGGACCCCACCTGCCGGTCCACGAGGACTCGATCGTCGCCGAATGGGTCGCCGACCGTCTCGCACGCGAGAACGGGTACTACGTCGCGCCGGCGCTCAACTACGGCCACTCGGGCACGTTCCGCGGCTACCCGGGCAACCTTTCGCTCAGCCAGGCGACGCTGCGCAACGTGACGTACGAGATCATCGAGGCGCTCGTGCAGTCAGGCTTCAGCCGCATCGTCATCGTCGACAACAACGGCGGCAACGTCGGGCCGGTGACCGGAGCCAGTCTCGACGCCCGGCGCGACCTCGGTGTCCTCATCGGGCACCTCTACCCGTGGCAGCTGGGCTACGCGCTGATGCGCGACGTGTACGAGGACCCCGGCGCCGCCTACGGTCACGGCGCGGAGCCCGAGCACTCGGCGATGCTCGCGATGTTCCCCGAGCAGGTGCAGCGAGAGCTGGCCGTTGCCGGCGGCCTGGAGTCCGCCGGCGGCTGGACGCCCACGAGCTACACCGAGGCAGCCGTTCCCGGCTTCACGGTCCCCGGCACCGTCTTCTGGGACTTCTCCGAGGTCAGCCCCACCGGGTGCACGGGCGACGTCAGCCTGGGCAACGCCGCTACGGGCGAGATCTGGATCGAGAGAGTCCTCGGTTTCTGCGCGGCCTACCTCCGTGAGTACGACAAGAACACCTCCGGCGAGCGGTGATCCCTTCGCGTCCGCCACGGCACACGCCCGGCCCAGCTCTGTGAGGAGACGGCATGACAACAGATACGACCGACCGGGAGCCGGTGCTGTCCGTCGACCGGCTCGCGGTTGATTTTCAGATCTCCGGCGCCTGGACGCCCGCCGTCAAGGACGTCAGCTTCTCCGTCGACAGAGGAGAGGTCGTGGCGCTGGTGGGCGAGTCCGGCTCCGGCAAGTCGGTCACCTCGCTGTCGGTGCTCGGCCTGCTGGGGCAGAACGCACGGACCCGGGGCGCGATCAGCTTCGGCGGGGTCGAGCTGCTCGGTCTCGGTGGTGAGGAACTGCGCGCGCTGCGCGGCAAACGCATCGCGATGATCTTCCAGGAGCCGATGACGGCGCTCAACCCCGTGTACACCGTGGGCCGCCAGATCATCGAGGCGATCCGCTGCCACGAGCGCGTGACGAAGGACCAGGCCAGGGCCCGTGCTCTGGAGTTGCTGCGGAAGGTGGGCATCCCCGAGCCCGAGCGCCG
Source organism: Streptomyces tardus (assembly GCF_018101125.2). Classification (GTDB taxonomy): domain Bacteria; phylum Actinomycetota; class Actinomycetes; order Streptomycetales; family Streptomycetaceae; genus Streptomyces; species Streptomyces tardus. The sequence goes on from NZ_JAELVF020000001.1 coordinate 4,109,500, forward strand.
TATCGACAGCTATCCGCACCAGCTCTCCGGCGGGCAGCGGCAACGGGCGATGATCGCGATGGCCGTGTCGGGCTCGCCGGAGGTCCTGATCGCCGATGAGCCGACGACAGCGCTCGACGTCACCGTCCAGGCCGAGATCCTCGAACTGCTGCGGTCGCTGCGCAAGGACCTCGGTCTCGCCGTCGTCATCATCACGCACGACATGGGAGTGGTGGCTGACATCGCCGACCGCGTCATCGTGATGAGACAGGGCGAGGTGGTCGAACAGGCCCCGGTGAGACGGCTGTTCGCCGATCCGCAGCATCCGTACACCCGGAAGCTGCTCGCCGCCGTGCCGAGGAGGAACGCACCCGGGCGCGCCGGGGAGCCCACCGAGCAGGAGGACACGCACGCCGGCGAGGTACTGCGCGTCACGGACCTGGACGTCGAGTACCCGGGCGGTCTGGGGCGCAAGAGCTTCAAGGCCGTCCACGGCGTCAACCTCACCGTGGACAGGGGTCGGATCCTCGGCCTGGTGGGCGAGTCCGGCTCAGGCAAGTCGACGATCGGACGGGCCATCGTCGGTCTCGTGCGGGCGACCGCCGGATCCGTGGAGATCTCCGGGCGCGACGTCACCCATCTCAAGGGCAAGGAGCTCCGGGCTTTCCGCCGGAGGTACTCGATGGTCTTCCAGGACCCGGGCTCCTCGCTCAACCCCCGGCTCTCCATCGGCGACTCGATCGCCGCCCCCATGGTCATCAACCGTCAGGCGGACCGATCGGCCGTACGGGGCCGGGTGCGTACGCTGCTGGAACAGGTCGAGCTGCCGACGGGTTGGGCCGACCGGTTCCCGCACGAGCTGTCGGGCGGCCAGCGACAACGCATCGGCATCGCGCGGGCGTTGGCGCTGGAACCCGAGCTGCTCATCGCGGACGAGCCCACATCGGCGCTCGACGTCTCCGTCCAGGCCACCGTGCTGCGGCTGCTCCAGGAACTCCAGGAGCGGCTCGGATTCTCCTGCCTGTTCATCAGCCACGACCTCGGCGTGGTGCAGTCGCTCGCGCACGAGGTCGCGGTACTTCAGCACGGCAGGCTGGTCGAACGGGGCCCGGCCACGGACGTACTGACCCGGCCGCGGTCCGACTACACCCGGCGGCTGGTCGCGGCCGCCCCCGTGCCCGACCCCGACGAACAGGCGGAACGCCGCAGCGCGTGGCGGGCGATGGCGGTATGAGGCCGGCTCGGCCGAGGCGGACGGCGCGTCACCGCAGGTGCGAGATGACCTGCTCGTCCGGGTTCAGGTGTCGGCGAAGTGTGGTCGACGCGGTCTCGAAGTCGTGGACGGTCAGCGCGTCCAGGAGCGTGCGGTGCTCCGGGTTGATGACTCTCAGACGCCGCGGACGCAGGGACACCGCGCTGACCGCGATCCGCTGGTGCCGCGACTGGAGGCTTCGGAAGAGGTCGATCAGTACGCCGTTCCCACTCGCCTTGACGAACGAGAAATGGAAGAAGAAGTCCAGCGTCGCGTGCCTGGCGATGGCGTCCCGGTCGCCGGCCCAGCACCGCTCCAGCTGCTCCGGGTCCTCCATCCGGTCGAGGTGCTCGTGGAGACCCGGGGGCAGCTCGGCGCGTTTGTCACACAGGAGTTTGAAGCCGTGGATCTCCAGGACCTGGCGCATCTCGTACGTCTCGAAGAGCTCCCTGGCCGTCACGCTGCGCACCTGGGCTCCGCGCCTGGGCAGCAGCTGGATGTACCCCTCGGCCGCCAGTCGGTGGAATGCCTCCCGCACCGGAGTGCGGGAGACGCCGGCCTCGTCGGAGACCACCTTCTCCTCAAGGAAGGAGCCCTCCGGGAACCGCGAACCCAAAATCGCCTCCTTCGCCCACTGGTACGCCTGGTCACGTGCTGTCGGCGTCGGGCTCTCCCCGGATGACTTGATCATTACCACCCCTTCGAATCGTATACTCAGTGTATACCTGTCCCTCAGAGGAGTTCCATGACGGTCCAACAGGATCGCAGGTATGCTGCCTGGCTTTCGCAACCCGGCTTCGCAGCGGCCGAGATCGTCGCCGAATGCGGATACGGCTCCGTGGTGCTGGACATCGAGCACGGCTCGTTCGACCTCGCGGACCTCGAACGCTTCATCCCCTTTCTGCGGCGGCTGCACCTCGACGTGCTGGCCAAGGTGCTGGGGCCCGAGCGCGAGCCGATCCAGCAGGCGCTCGACTTCGGCGCGAACGCGGTGGTCGTACCGCACGTGGAGAGCGCCTCCCACGCACAGGCGGTGTGTGCCTACGGGAAGTTCCCCCCGCTGGGAGACCGAAGTTTCGCCGGTGGCAGGACGACGAGGTACGGCGGTTTCGACGACGACTGGGTTGCTCGCCAGGACCGGCAGACGCGGATCTATCCCATGATCGAGGACTCCGGCGCCTTCGAGGAGATCGACAAGATCCTTGAACTCCCGGTGGTGGACGGGGTCTTCGTAGGGCCGAGTGATCTCTCCCTGCGCCGCGGGCGCGGCGCCTACACCCGTTCGGAAGGTGACTTCGCCGATCTGGCTGTCATCGCCGCCGCGGCGCGTGCTGCGGGCAAACCGTGGGTGCTTCCCGCCTGGTCGCCTGCCGAGAAGGCATTCGCACTGGAGAACGGTGCCGACCAGGTCGTGCTCACCATGGAACACGGCGCGCTCATGGCCGGTTTCAGGGCGGCGCGCGAACAGATCGACGAGCTGGCCGGCATCGACCGGCAGAACAAACACTGAGAACCCGGAGGAAGACAATGCGCGCCACGGTTGGCCAGTTCAGCGCCGGCACCGACAAGAAACTCAACCTGGAGGCGGTCACCGACCTGGTGGCGCAGGCCGCGGGGCAGGGGGCCGACCTCGTCGTCCTGCCCGAGAACAGCATGTACGCCAACCCGGACACCAAGGCCGACATCTCGCCGTACACCGAGGCTGTGGACGGGCCGTTCGCCACCGCGGTCGCTGACCTCGCCAGGAAGCACCGTCTCGCGGTCGTCGCCGGGATGTCCGAGACCGACCCCGAGGGCGAGGGCAGGGCGAACAACGCGGTGATCGCCTTCGACCGGGAGGGGGCCTCGCTCGGCGTCTACCGGAAGGTGCACCTGTACGACGCCTTCGGCTACCGGGAGTCGGACCGCATCAGGCCGCACCGGCCCTCTCCGCTGGTCCTCACCCTGGACGGTCTGACGTTCGGCGTCATGACCTGCTACGACCTGCGCTTCCCCGAGATGGCGCGGTTCCTCGTCGACGCCGGCGCGCAGGCCCTGATCGTGCCCGCCGCCTGGGTCGTCGGTCCGGCCAAGGAGGACCACTGGACGACTCTCGCCCGAGCCCGGGCGATCGAGAACACCGCTTACATGCTGGCCAGCGGGCAGACCGGGCCCGTATGCACGGGGCAGAGCCTGATCGTCGACCCGATGGGGCACACGGTGGCTTCCGCCGGCGAGTCTCCCGGGGTGGCGACCGGCGTGCTTGAGGCCGCGCGGGTGGAGACCGTCAGGGTCCGCAACCCCAGTCTGGCCAACCGCAGGTTCGCCGTGACGTACGGCTGACGGGGCAGCCGGTGAAACGGCAGTGAGTGCAGGGGTGTTGCCGCGCCTGATGGGGGCGCGGCAACACCCCTGTTCTGTCTGCGTCATGGAACGCCCGCGTGCTGACGAGCAAGATTCCTTGCAGAAAATTGCCGCAAGGTCTTTCGGATGGCTTGCGGCCCTGTTAATTTCCTCGCAGCCCGGCGCCGCGAAGGTGCGGCCCGTGGGGAAGTGGGCGAAGCGCCGCGTGCTGGAAGCCGGCAGCGTACGACCCCGGATCGGGCGAATCACGGGAGGACTTGATCATGCGGCGTGGGATAGCGACCACCGCGGTGGTTGCGGCACTGGCTCTGTCGGCAACGGCTTGCGGGGGCGGCGACAGCGACAACCAGTCCGGCGGTTCCGGCGAGATCGCGGGGACCGTCACGTTCTGGGACACCTCGAACGAGGCCGAGCAGGGCGTCTACAAGAAGATCGCCGAGGACTTCACCAAGAAGCACCCCAAGGTGAAGGTCAAGCACGTCAGCGTGGACTTCGGCGAGGCGAACAACAAGTTCAAGAACGCCGCGGGCGGCAACGCCGGCGCACCCGACGTGATGCGCACCGAGGTAGCCTGGGTCGCCGACTTCGCCAACCTCGGCTACCTCGCCCCGCTTGACGGCACCCCCGCCGTCGAGGGCAAGGACGACTTCCTCAAAACCGCCTGGGGCAGCACCCAGTTCGACGGCAAGACCTACGCAGTGCCGCAGGTCACCGACACCCTGGCGCTCTTCTACAACAAGCGCCTGCTGAAGAAGGCCGGTGTCGAGGTGCCGGAGTCGCTGGACGACATCAAGCGCGACGCCGGGAAGATCAAGGACAAGACCGGCGCCACGGCCCTCTACCTGCGCGGCGACGACCCGTACTGGTTCCTGCCGTACCTGTACGGCGAGGGCGGCGACATGGTGGACGCCGACGCCAAGCAGGTCACCATCGACCAGGCGCCCGGCGTGCGGGCGTTCGAGCAGATGAAGTCCCTGGTCGACTCGAAGGCGGCCATCACCGACCTCTCCGACGGCTGGGACAACGGCCAGTCCGCGTTCAAGAACGGCGACGCGGCCATGCAGGTCAACGGCCCGTGGGCGATCGAGGACTCGCTGGCCGGCAAGGAGTTCAAGGACAAGGACAACCTCGGTGTCGCCGCCGTTCCGGCCGGCGACAAGGCGCAGGGCTCCCCGCAGGGCGGCTGGAACCTCTCGGTCTACGCCGGCTCCAAGAACCTGGACGCCTCCTACGAGTTCGCCAAGTACATGGGCTCGGCCGAGGTGCAGGAGCGCACCACCAAGGAGCTCAGCCTGCTGCCGACCCGCAAGTCGGTGTACGAGACGGAGGAGGTGAAGAACAACGAGATGGTCGAGTTCTTCAAGCCGGCCGTCGAGAAGGCGGTGCAGCGTCCCTGGATCGCCCAGGGCAACTCGCTCTTCGAGCCCATCAAGGTCTCGCAGCAGGAGGTCCTCTCCGGCCGCACCTCGCCGAGCGACGCGGCCAAGGACGTCGGCAAGGCCTACCGCAAGATTCTGAAGGACTGGAAGTAGGCCCCGGCGTCCGGCGGGGCTCGCTCCCCCCGGACCGACCGGAGCCGGGTACGTGCGGCCGTGGAACCTGACGGCCACGGGCGCACGTACCGCGACGCGCACACGCGTCACCAGCGGCGCGCACGTCGTGTGCGCCGCTGGTGACGCTTCGCACGACGCCGTACCGCACGACGCCGTACCGCAGGACGCCGTACCGGCCGCGGGGCTGACGCGCGTACCGGTGAAGGGCGTCGCAGAGCAGCAGGCGTGAGAAGTGCGCGCGGACCGCACGCGAACAACGGCGGCGCGCGCCCGAGATGGGAAGGACGACCCGACACGTGGCGAAGACCATGCAGTCGGCGGCGGAGACCGACGAGGCCGACGAGCGCTCAGGCGGCCCGCCCCCCGCAGGCAAGGGCGGCGGTCGCGCCCCCGGGCCACTGCGCCGCCGGCTGAGCAGGCACTGGTACGCGTGGATGATGATCGCCCCGGTGGCGCTCGTGATCGCGGTGATCGTCGGCTACCCGCTGGCGCGCGGACTCTTCCTCTCGTTCACCGACGCCAACGAGGCGAACGTCGAGCGGACCATCGGCGTCAACACCATCGAGGCAACCTACGAGTTCGTCGGCCTCGACAACTACGCGGCCATCCTCGGCGACAGCATGTTCTGGGGCCGGCTGGGGTGGACGGTCCTGTGGACCGTCGCCTGCGTCAGCCTCACCTTCACCATCGGCCTGACGCTGGCCAACATGCTCAACCGCAAGGTGCGCGGACGTGCGGCCTACCGGATCGCGCTGATCCTGCCCTGGGGCATCCCGGCCTTCGTCTCGGTCTTCGCCTGGCGGCTGCTGTTCAACGAGCGCAACGGCCTGTTCAACGCAGTCCTCGACGGCGGCGGCGTCGAGGGCATCGCCTGGCTGGGAGACCCGACCTGGGCCAAGGTCTCGGTGATCGCGGTCAACGTCTGGATCGGCGTTCCGTTCATGCTCGTCGCCACACTCGGCGCGCTCCAGTCCATCCCCGGCGAGCTGTACGAGGCCGCCGAGATGGACGGCGCGGGCCCGTGGCAGCGGTTCGTCAACATCACGATGCCCGGCATCCGCGCGGTCAGTTCCACAGTGATCCTGCTCAGCACCATCTGGACCTTCAACATGTTCCCGGTGATCTATCTGCTCACCAGGGGCGGGCCGGGCGACTCCTCGGAGATCCTGGTGACCTACGCGTTCCGCCTCGCCTTCCTCGAGAGCCCGCGCGACTTCGCGACCTCGGCCGCCTGGGGTGTCATCATCCTGCTGCTGCTGTCGGCCTTCGCCGTGGTCTACCGCCGTGTCCTCCGCAAGCAGGGAGAGGTGTGGTGAGTACCATGAACACCCCACGGACCAGCACCGATTCGTCCACCGGCCGCTCGGCGCGCAACGGCAGCACCGGCCGTAGCGACAGCGCCGACGGTACCGACAGCGCCGCGTCCGGCGCGGGCGCGAAGCCGAAGAGGCCCGCCCGCCCCGCGGAGTCCGGCAGCCGGCGCCACCGCAGCCCGCTGGCGTCCTTCGGACTCCACGGCGGCCTGCTGCTCGCGGCGTTCATCGCGGTCTTCCCACCGCTGTGGCTGCTGGCGACCTCGTTCAAGCCGAACTCGGACGCCTTCACCCTCGACCCGGTCCGGAACTTCACCTTCGACAACTACAGCCACGTCATCGCCGACACCCACTTCCTGGACTGGTTCGGCAACTCGCTGCTGGTCGTCCTCGGCACCACCGTCATCGGCGTGCTGATCTCCTCCACCACCGGCTACGCGCTCAGCCGCTTCCGCTTCCCCGGGATGCGCCCGCTGATGTGGACGCTGCTCATCACGCAGATGTTCCCGATGGCGGTGCTGATCGTGCCGCTGTACAACCTGATGGCGCAGTTCGGCCTGCTCAACCAGCCGGTCGGACTGATCGTCACGTATCTGACGATCGCGGTGCCGTTCTGCGCCTGGATGATGAAGGGCTTCTTCGACACCATCCCGGTCTCGATCGACGAGTCCGGCCGGGTCGACGGCCTCAGCCCGTTCGGTACGTTCTGGCGGCTGATCATGCCGCTGGCCAAGCCGGGTCTCGCGGTCACCGGCTTCTACACCTTCGTCACCGCCTGGGCGGAGGTCGCCTATGCGACCGCGTTCATGACCGGCGAGGAGAACCTCACGCTCGCGGGCGGACTCCAGACGTTCGTGAACCAGTACTCCGCCGACTGGGGTTCGATGACCGCGGCGGCCGTGATCATCGCCGTACCCGCGGGGATTGTCTTCGGCTTCGCCCAGCGCTACCTGGTCTCCGGAATGACCGCCGGGGCGGTGAAGTCGTGAGCGGGCCGATCCGGCCCAGACCCGGCCGGCCCCGAACAGTCCCGAACTGACCGCGCCGCCTCACCGGCAGCCGGAACGCCGCACCTTGCCGACACCACACTCTCCAGGGATGCCATGACCCAGCACCTCGCCGCACCGGCCACCCCCGCAGCGAACGCCGCGACCACCACGGCGGAGCCCGCCGCGACGTCCGCCGCGACTCCTGCCGCGGGCGGTGCCCCGGACTGGTGGCGCGACGCCGTCATCTACCAGGTCTATCCGCGCTCCTTCGCCGACGGCAACGGCGACGGCATGGGCGACCTCGCCGGTGTCCGCCGGCGGTTGCCGCATCTGGCCGAACTCGGCGTCGACGCCGTCTGGTTGAGCCCGTTCTACGCCTCGCCGCAGGCCGACGCCGGGTACGACGTCGCCGACTACCGCGCCATCGACCCGATGTTCGGCGACCTCACCGACGCGGACGCACTGATCGACGACGCCCACGACCTCGGCCTGAAGATCATCGTCGACCTCGTTCCCAACCACTCCTCCGACCGGCACCAGTGGTTCCGGCAGGCGCTGCGCGAGGGGCCCGGCTCCCCGCTGCGGGACCGCTACCACTTCCGCACCGGCAAGGGCTCCGACGGCGAACTCCCGCCCAACGACTGGGAGTCCATCTTCGGCGGTCCCGCCTGGACCCGCACCACCGACCCCGACGGCACGCCCGGCGACTGGTACCTCCACCTCTTCGCACCCGAGCAGCCCGACTTCAACTGGGACCACCCCGCCGTCCACGACGAGTTCCGCTCGGTGCTGCGCTTCTGGCTCGACATGGGGGTGGACGGCTTCCGCATCGACGTCGCCCACGGCCTGGTCAAGGCCGAGGGCCTGCCCGACATGGGCCGCGGCGAACAGCTCAGACTGCTCGGCAACCAGGTCCTGCCCTTCTTCGACCAGGACGGCGTCCACGAGATCTACCGCTCCTGGCGCACCGTGCTGGAGGAGTACGGCGGCGGGCGCATCGGCGTCGCCGAGGCGTGGACTCCCAGCGCCGACCGCACCGCCCTCTACTTGCGCCCCGACGAACTGCACCAGGCGTTCAACTTCCACTACCTGGGCACCGACTGGGACGCCGCGTCGCTGCGCGCCACCATCGACGAGTCGCTGGACTCCATGCGCACGGTCGGGGCGCCCACGACCTGGGTGCTCTCCAACCACGACGTGGTGCGCCACCGCACCCGCTTCGGCGGGCTGGCCCGGGCCCGCGCCGCGTCGCTGCTGATGCTGGCGCTGCCCGGTTCGGCCTACGTGTACCAGGGCGAGGAGCTCGGACTGCCCGAGGTCCTCGACCTGCCCGACGAGGTGCGCCAGGACCCCTCGTTCTTCAAGGACAACGGCCAGGACGGTCTGCGCGACGGCTGCCGGGTGCCGCTGCCGTGGACGGTCGGGGGCAGCTCGCACGGCTTCGGCGAGGGCGGCAGCTGGCTGCCGCAGCCCGAGGGCTGGGGCGAGCTGAGCGTCGAGGCCCAGCAGGGCGATCCGGACTCCACCCTGGAGCTCTACCGCACGGCGCTCACCGTCCGCCGCGACCACCCCGATCTCGGTGCGGGCGACGCGGTCCAGTGGCTGGCAGCGCCCGAGGGCGTGCTCGCCCTGCGCCGCGGCGCCTTCCTCTGCGCGGCCAACACCACCGGCGCGGCAGTGCCGTTGAGCACCCTGGACGGACTCCCGGCCGAGCGGCGCACCCTGCTGGCCAGCGGCCCCTTCGCCGACGCCGACGCACTGCTGCCCGCCGACACGGTCGTCTGGTGGACCGTATGACCTCGCTCGACACCGACCGCGCCCCGGACCCGGCACCCGCCGTGTCCGGGCGCGGTGTGTCCACCGCCCGCCTCGCCGACATCGCGGCCCAGGCGTCGGTGAGCGAGGCGACGGTCAGCCGGGTCCTCAACGGCAAGGCGGGGGTCGCCTCCGGCACCCGGCAGAAGGTCCTCGCCGCGCTCGACGTACTCGGCTACGACCGCCCCGTGCGACTGCGCCAACGCAGCGCGGGACTGGTCGGGTTGGTCATCCCCGAGCTCACCAACCCGATCTTCCCCGCCTTCGCGCAGGTCATCGAGCAGTCGCTCTCGGGCTACGGGTACACCCCGGTGCTCGGCACCCAGATGCCCGGCGGCGCCACCGAGGCCGAGCTGGTCGACCAGCTCGTCGAACGCGGCGTCACCGGCATCATCTTCCTCTCCGGACTGCACGCGGACCTCTCCAGCGACCCCGCGCGCTACGACCGGCTGGCCGGTCGCGGCGTACCGTTCGTGCTGGTCAACGGGTACAACGAGGCGGTCGCCGCGCCGTTCGTCTCGCCCGACGACCGGGCCGCGGCCCGCATCGCCGTACGGCACCTGACCGACCTGGGGCACCAGCGCATCGGACTGGCGGTCGGGCCCGGCCGCTTCGTGCCCGCCGCCCGCAAGGCCGAGGGGTTCGCACGGGCGTTGGAGGAGGCGGGTGCCCAGGGGGAGGTGCGGCACACGCTGTTCACCGTCGAGGGCGGCCACGCGGCTGCCGGCTCGCTCCTGGACGCGGGCTGCACGGGCATCGTCTGCGGCAGCGACCTGATGGCGCTCGGGGTGGTGCGTGCCGCAAGGGAGCGGGGGCTCGACGTACCGCGTCAGCTGTCGGTGGTCGGCTACGACGACTCCGAGCTGATCGCCTTCACCGACCCGCCGCTCACCACCGTGCGCCAGCCCGTACGGGCGATGGCCAACGCCGCGGTGCAGACGCTGCTGGAGGAGATCGGCGGATCGCCGGTGCCGCACGCGGAGTTCGTCTTCCAGCCCGAACTGGTGGTGCGCGCCTCCACGGCGGCGGCGCGGTAGCTCTGCGCCGCTTCCGAGGCCCCGTGCGCCCGGGGCGTACCTGTCGCCGACGCCGCGACGTGCGTGCGGGGCACGCACCGAGGAGGGTCGGTGCGTGCCCCGCGTCGCGCCGGTGCCCGACCGGATGTGTCACCGCCCGGTCGGGGCGGCGGATCCGTGGGCGAGGGGCGACGCGCTGTGGATGGTGCGGGTGGCGGATCAGCTCATGAACTTGCTGCAGGAGGCCGCCCGGGTCGGTGACTGCTGGGGTCACCAGAGCTTTGCGGCCACGTCCTTCGTCCACGGAGTCAGCTCGTCGAAGCGGCCGGCGGCGGTCTTGGTGATCCAGTCCGGGTTGGCCAGCAGCGCCCGGCCGACCGCTATCAGGTCGAACTCGCCGCCCTCGTAGCGCTCCAGCAGCGGCCCGACATCGGCGGTGCCGACCTCGCCCCGCTCCAGGAAGGGGGTGTTCAGCCCGACCGAGCCCACCACGATCGTGGGCAGCCCGGTCAGCTTCTTCGTCCAGCCGGCCAGGCTCAGCTCCGAACCCTCGAAGCCTGGCTCCCAGTGGCGGCGGGTGGAGGGGTGCAGAATCGTCGCCCCCGCCTCCACGAACGGGGTGAGCAGCGCCTCCAGCTCGGCGGGGGAGTGCGAGATGCGGGCGCCGTAGTCCTCGCCCTTCCACTGCGAGAACCGCACCGATATGGGGAAGTCGGGGGAGGTGGCGGCCCGTACCGCGGCGATGACCTCGGTGGTCAGCCGGGTGCGGCCGGCCAGGTCCTTGCCGTACTCGTCCTGCCGCCGGTTGGTGACCTCCCAGTGGAAGGCGTCCAGCAGATAGCCGTGTGCGGCGTGGACCTCCACGCCGTCGAATCCCAGCTCGTGGGCGAGGCGGGCGGAGTCGGCGTACCGCTGCACCAGTTCGTCGATCTCCGGTGTCGTCAGCGCCTCGCCGCGGTGGCGGGCGCGGCCGTCGATACCCGAGGGGGTGTGGACCGGGCCTGCGGCCTCGACCGGTTGGTTCCCGCCCATGTGCCAGAGCTGGGGGAAGATCTTGCCGCCCGCCGCGTGCACCTCCTCGACCACCCGCCGCCAGCCGTCCGCGGACCAGGGAGCGAGGCGGGGCACGGCGGGCGCGTCCCCCGCGCTCGGGTGGTCGGGGAATACGCCCTCGGTGAGGATCAGGCCCACCCTGTGCTCGGCCCGGCGGCGGTAGTAGGCCGCGACCTCCTCGGTCGGCACGCCGCCAGGCGAGAAGCTGCGGGTCATGGGGGCCATCACGAACGGGCTCGACAGCTCCAGCCCCGCCACGGTCACCGGGCGGACCACATCGGAGAGGTGGACGGAGGCGGGGGCGTGGGCGGGCGCCGAGGTGTCGGACGCAGCGTCGGTCGTGGACATGGCTTGGTGACTCCCTTGCGGAGTTGGGGGTGTGCCGTCTCGGTCGGCCCCGGCGAGTCGGTGCCGACGGTGGTCCCAACGGTCCGGACCCGCGGGCTATTCCGCGGTGGTGCCCGGCCCGGCCGTCCGCAGGGGGCCGGGCCGGGCGGCGGTGGCCCGGTCGGGGAGCTGCCGCACTCCCTGCAAACCCTTGCAGCAGCCCGTGAAGGAACGGCTGTTGACGGCTGCCTCGTCTGTGTCCAAAGCCTTGACGGTATTTGACGGGGCTTCTACGGTCGGGTTTCGGAAGAGTTTCCAGGGACTTGCACAATTTCTTGCAGGCGAGTGGTGACCCTCCCCGTACGCCTGTGGTCGCGCAGCGGCACGAGGTGTGCGTACCCCCGGTCACTCACCACGTCATCCGCAGTCCCGAGCACCCCCACCGCATCAACAGACCCGCGGGCGCCACGCGTTGCCCGCGGAAGCTTCCGAAGCAGTACTCCCCCCATCGAGCTGGAGGCATCGTGAGTCGGAGAACCCGCAGGCCGACATGGCCGTCCCGGATGTCGTGGTCCTCGCGCGCGAGGAAGGCCACCGCCGTGGGCGCCGCTCTGAGCGCCGGCGTCGTCGGCGCCCTGTTCGCCGTACCGCAGTCGCAGGCCGCGCCGCCCTCGGAACGGGACGTCACCGCGGTGATGTTCTCGTGGAAGTTCGACGCCATAGCCAAGGCGTGCACCGACACCCTGGGTCCGGCCGGTTACGGCTATGTCCAGACGTCGCCGCCGCAGGAGCACATCACCGGCGAGCAGTGGTGGACCCAGTACCAGCCCGTGAGCTACGACATCGCCGGACGACTCGGCGACCGCGCGCAGTTCGAGAGCATGGTCGACACCTGCAACGGCGCCGGGGTCAAGGTCGTCGCGGACGCGGTCATCAACCACATGAGCGCGGGCGAGGGCACCGGCACCGGCGGATCCGAGTACACCAAGTACAGCTACCCGAAGGCCGGTTGGGGCGACTCCGACTTCAACGAGTGCCGCCGGGACATCGAGGACTACGGCGACCGCGGCCAGGTGCAGGGCTGCGAGCTCGTCGGCCTCTCCGACCTGCGGACCGGCAGCGAGCAGGTGCAGCAGCGGATCGCCGACTACCTCAACGACCTCAGCTCCATGGGCGTCGAGGGCTTCCGGATCGACGCCGCCAAGCACATGCCGACCGACGACCTCGCCGCCATCAAGGCCAAGCTGGACGACCCGAACGCCTACTGGAAGCAGGAGGCCATCCACGGTGCGGGCGAGGCGGTCGACCCCGGCGAGTACCTGCAGAACGGCGATGTGCAGGAGTTCCGCTACGCGCGCGGTCTGAAATCGGCGTTCCAGGGCGGCGGCCTCGCCGGTCTGCAGAACTTCGGCGAGGGCTTCATGGACGGCGGGAACTCGGCCGTCTTCGTCGCCAACCACGACACCGAGCGGGTCGGCGACACCCTGAACTACAAGGACAACGCCTCCTACACCCTGGCGCACGTCTTCATGCTCGCCCACCCCTACGGCAGCCCGGACGTCCACTCCGGCTACCGGTTCGACGACAAGGACGCCGGCCCGCCCTCCGGCGGAGCCGCTGCCTGCGACCAGGAAGCCTGGAACTGCGAGCACGAGTGGCGAGAGATCTCCTCGATGGTCGGATTCCGCAACGCGGTCGGTGACGCCGGCCTGGAGCAGTGGTGGGACAACGGCAGTGACGCCCTCGCCTTCAGTCGCGGCGACAAGGGGTTCGTGGCGGTGAACAACGGGGGCGGCCAGGTCAGCGAGTCCGTCGCGACCTCGCTGCCCGACGGCGACTACTGCGATGTCCAGAGCGGCAACCCCGTTGCGGTGAGCGGCGGTTCGGTCCAGGTGGAGCTGTCCGCCGGTACGGCGCTCGCACTGCACGCGGACGCCACCGACTGCGGGTAGCGGTCGCGGGCAGTGGTGGTGCGGCGGGCCCGAGCCATCGGGTTCGGACCCGCCGCACGCGCCGGCGCCGATGGTGCCGCCACGGCGCCGCGCCACCGAGGCGACGGGGCGCCGAGCAGTCGAGCCGCCGCCCCGTCGCCCTCGACGCCCGGGCCGTCGCGTGCGCCTCCCTCCCCTCTCCCTTGCCCTGCTCGCCTCTCGCACTGCTGGGCACTTGCCGTCCCGCTCGTCCGTGGCCCCGTGAACCTCGTCCCTCGCTCCCGCGAATGGAGAACCCTCCGTGCTCCCCAATACTGCGCGCCGCGCACTGGCCGCCGTGCTGGCGGCCGGGCTGCTGGCGACGCTCGGCCCTGCCGCCGCGCAGGCCGAACCGCCCACCGCCGCAGCCCTGGACCTGTCGGAGTCGCGGGCCCTGTGGATCGACCGGAACACCGTGGTGTGGCCGTCGGGCGAGGGCGCGTCGTCCGCCGGGCTGTACTACGCCCCGGACGGCGGCGCCGAACTCGTCGACGGTGAACTCTCCGGCGCACCGAACGAGTTGAAGCTCGCGAAGGTGGGTGGCGGACTCACCGACGAGCAGCGCGCCGCTTTCCCGCACCTCGCGGGGCACGCCGCTTACTCGATCGCCGAGGACGACCGGGACCGTGTCGCCGACGCGACCCGCGGCCAGCTCGTCGCCACCCAACGCGACGGCGACGGCGGGCTCACCGCGGCAAGCGGCGTACAGATCCCGGGAGTTCTGGACGACCTCTACGGCAGCGCCGCCCAACAGGCCGATCTGGGTCCGGTGTTCGCCGAGGACGGCACCCCGAGCCTTTCGGTGTGGGCGCCGACGGCGCAGAGCGTGGAGCTCGAACTCGACGGCGAGCGGCGCACGATGGAGCGGGACGACACCACCGGCGTGTGGCGGGCCTCCGGCGAGCGGGACTGGCTCGGCAAGCCCTACCGCTACCGCGTGAAGGTCTGGGCGCCGACCACCGGCGAGATGGTCGTCAACACCGTCACCGACCCGTACGCCACCGCGCTCACCGCGGACTCCGAGTCCGCACTCGTCGTCGACCTCGACGATCCCGCGCTCGCTCCGCGGGGTTGGGACTCCTACACCAAGCCGGCGGCGACGCAGCCGCGCGACGCACAGATCCAGGAGCTGCACGTACGCGACTTCTCCGTCGCCGACCCGACCGCCGAGCACACCGGCCGCTATCTCGCCTTCACCGAGCGGGACAGCGACGGCAGCCGCCATCTGCGCAAGCTGGCCGACGCCGGTACCTCCCACGTCCATCTGCTGCCCACCTACGATCTGGCCACCACCCCGGAGCGGACCGAGGACCAGGCGGTGCCCGACTGCGACCTCGCCGCGTTCCCCGCCGATTCGCCGGAGCAGCAGAAGTGCGTGGGCGCGGTGCGCGACGAGGACGCGTACAACTGGGGCTACGACCCGCTGCACTACACCGTGCCCGAGGGCTCCTACGCCACCGACCCCGAAGGGCCCGGCCGCACCCACGAGTACCGGCGGATGGTCCGCGCGCTCAACGACAGCGGACTGCGGGTCGTCCAGGACGTGGTCTACAACCACAGCTACGCGGCCGGCCAGGACGAGAAGTCGGTGCTGGACCGCATCGTGCCCGGCTACTACCAGCGGTTGATGGAGGACGGCGCCGTCGCCGACTCCACCTGCTGCCCCGGCACCGCGCCCGAGCACACCATGATGGGCCGGCTGGTCGTCGACTCGGTGGTCACCTGGGCGAAGCAGTACAAGATCGACGGCTTCCGCTTCGACCTCATGGCCCACCACCCGAAGGAGAACATCCTCGCGGTCCGTACAGCCCTGGACGAGCTGACCCCGGAGAAGGACGGCGTCGACGGCAAGCGGATCCTTCTGTACGGCGAGGGCTGGAACTTCGGCGAGATCGCGGACGACGCACGCTTCGAGCAGGCGTCCCAGGCCAATATGGCAGGTACCGGCATCGCGACCTTCAGCGACCGTGCGCGCGACGCTGTTCGCGGCGGTGGCCCGTTCGACGAGGAGCCGGGTGTCCAGGGCTTCGCCTCCGGTCTCTACACCGACCCCAACGACACCGCCGACAACGGCAGTCGGGACGAGCAGCGGGCCCGACTGCTGCACTACCAGGACCTGCTGAAGGTGGGGCTCACCGGCAGTCTCGCCGAATACACCTTCACCGACACCGCGGGTCGGCAGGTCAAGGGCTCGGAGGTCGACTACAACGGCTCGCCGGCCGGCTACGCGGGAGCGCCCGGCGAGGCCCTGGCGTACGCCGACGCCCACGACAACGAGTCCCTCTACGACGCTCTCGCCTACAAGCTGCCGACCGGCACCTCGGCGGCGGACCGGGCCAGGATGCAGGTGCTGGCCATGGCCACCGCGGCCCTCTCCCAGGGCCCTGCGCTGAGCCAGGCCGGCACGGACCTGCTGCGCTCGAAGTCGCTGGACCGCAACTCCTACAACTCCGGTGACTGGTACAACACCATCAACTGGGACTGCTCCGCGGGCAACGGCTTCGGCCGCGGCCTCCCGCCTGCCTGGGACAACGAGCAGAACTGGCCGTACGCCGCGCCGCTGCTGACCCTGCCGCAACTGCGGCCGGGCTGCGCGGAGATCGACGCGGCCTCGGCCGCCTACCGCGACCTGCTCACCCTCCGCACCAGCGAGCCGGCCTTCTCCCAGTCAAGCACCGCGGACGTCCAGCGCGAGCTGGGCTTCCCGCTGTCCGGCACCGAGGAGACGCCCGGGGTGGTGACCATGCGCCTGGGCGAGCTGCTGGTCGTCTTCAACGCGACCCCCGAGACGGCCGAGCAGACCGTGACACAGGCGCAGGGCGGTTCGTACGCGCTGCACCGGGTGCAGGCCGACGGTGCGGACGAGCAGGTCAAGTCCGCCTCGTTCGACGCCGGCAGCGGCACCTTCACTGTGCCGGGCCGCTCGGTCGCGGTCTTCGACGGCCGGGGCTGACCCCGCGCCGTACCCGCCGCGTTCCCGCGCCGCACCCGGGCGTTCTCGCGGCGCGGGCTCGCGGCGGGTACCCGCCGTTCGAGCGGTCGGCCGCTGTGCGCTCGGGGTGCCAACTCCGTTCGTACGGCGGCCTGTTGCGACTCGGTGTCCGGCGCCCGCGGCGGCGATCACTCGTGGCCGGCTTGTCACCCCGGTGCGTAGACAAGGGCGCCCGCGCGCGGGATAAGTGAGCGCATGCGAGCGACTCGAGCGAGTTCGGTCATGGGCGCGGTGGCACTTGCGGCGACGCTGGGGGCGACGCTGCTCGTCCCCGGAGCTTCGGCCCGTACGGCACCGGAGCCGGTCACCCAGCCAAGTACGCCGTCCCAGGGCTGCGACCCGATCGACCCGGCCGCCTGCCTGCTGCCGTTTCCCAGCAACTGGCACACGAAGAAGGACAGTTCGACCGAGACCGGGCGGCGGGTGGACTTCGACCCGGCGTCGATGCCGCGCAACGTCCAGGGCACGGCGATCGACCCCACCGAGTGGAACCGCAGCGACGGCTTCTCGCCGGGCTCCATGCTGCTCGCCCGCGTTCCCGGCCTCGATCTGGACAGGACCGGCGCGGCGCCGATCACCGACATCGGCAGCTCGCTGGAGAACGACGCGCCGATCGTGCTGCTGGACCTCACCACCGGTGAACGGTGGCCGTACTGGGCCGAGTTGGACGCGAACGCCGTCGGCCCGGACCGACAGGCGCTGATCGTCCGGCCCGCGAAGAACCTGATCGCCGGCCACGACTACGCCGTCGCGCTGCGCGACCTCAAGGACGGCGACGGCAAGCCGATCGAACCGCCCACCGCCTTCGCCGACCTCCGCGCGGGCAAGGGCCCCGGTGAGGCGAAGGGCGCCGGTGAGCCGAAGGGCGCCGAGCGAGCGGCGCTTCGCCGGCGAGCTCGTCAACTGGCGCCCGCCTTCGAGGGGTTGGCGAAAGCCGGAGTGAAGACCGAACACGCCTACCTCGCCTGGGACTTCACCGTCGCCAGCACTCGCTCCCTGAGCGAGCGCATGCTGCACCTGCGCGACGACTCCTTCGACCAACTCGGCGACGCTGCGCCCGAGTTCGTGGTCGGCGAGGTGACCGAGAACCCGGCGGACGATCCGATCGCCCGCTCGGTGCGCGGAGTCTTCAACATCCCCAGTTACCTCGACCGCCCCGGCGGACCGCCCGGCGCGGGCTTCGCGTACGACGAGCGCGGTCTGCCGCGGCGCACCGAGGGCAACAAGCAGATCGCCTCCTTCCAGTGCGAGATCCCGCGCAAGGCGCTCGCCGACCCCGCGGTGCCCGCGCTCTACGGCCATGGGCTGCTCGGTGCCGAGGGCGAGGTCGGCTCCGGGAGCATCACCGCGATGGCCGCCGAGCACAACCTGGCGTTCTGCGCCACCAAATGGGCCGGGATGTCCTCCGACGACCTCTCGTTCGTCGCCGAAACCCTCCAGGACCTCGGCAAGTTCCCGGCCGTACCGGACCGGCTCCAGCAGGGCATCCTGAACGGGCTGTGGCTCGGCAGGCTGCTCACGCACAAGGACGGATTCGCCTCCGACGAGGCGTTCCGCAACGACGCCGGCACCTCGGTGCTCGACGCCGACGCGGATCTCGCCTACTACGGCAACAGCCAGGGCGGCATCATCGGAGGCGCGCTGACCGCCGTCTCCACCGAGGTCGAACGCTCGGCGCTCGGCGTCCCCGGCATGAACTTCTCCACGCTTCTCAACCGCAGCAGCAACTGGGCGCCCTTCGAGCAGATCGTGGACACCGCCTACCCGGACAAGCTCGATCAACAGGTCAACCTGGCCCTCATCCAGATGCTCTGGGACCGCGGCGAGACCAACGGGTACGCCCAGCACCTGACCCACGACCCGTTGCCCAACACCCCCGAGCACCGGGTGCTGATGCACGTCGCCTTCGGCGACCACCAGGTCTCGCCGAGCGCTGCCGAGGTCCAGGCCCGGACCGTCGGAGCGAGGATCCACCGGCCGACGGTCGCGGCCGGCCGGAACCCGGACAAGGAGCCCTACTGGGCGATCGAGCCGTTGGAGTACCCCGCCTCGACCGGCTCGGCGATGGTCGTCTGGGACAGCGGCGCGCCCTACCAGCCCCTGACCAACACGGCGCCGAGCGAGGGCGCCGACCCCCACGGCGATCCCCGCAACGACAGGGCCGCCCGTGCTCAGACCGGCGAGTTCCTGCGCACCGGGAGGATCGTGGACGTATGTTCCGGGGCGCCCTGCGAAGCCGCTCCCCGGGGCTGACGAAGCCGCTCCCCGGGACTGAGCGGACACGGTGTCCGCCGACGTGCGGGGTGGGCCGTCCGCAGGGAGCCCGACCCTGATCGGGTACGGAGACCCGATCAGGGGGCCTGCGCGAGAGCCGTCCGGCCGGGGGAGCCGACGAGGGGCCCGTCCGCGACACCGGTCAGCCGCGCCACCAGGGTGGCCAGCGGGCCGTCGGGGCCCTCGCCCGCCACCAGGGCGCGCAGCATCGTCGCCGTCTGCTCGTCGTAGGCCGCGGTCACCGCCGCGAGCGCGACGAGGTCGTCCACCAGGCGCGGCACCAACTCCTCGCGCGGAACGGCGCGTTCGGTGACCCAGCCGAACGCCGCCGTCTCGACCAGCCCGACCCACGAGGTGAGCAGCAGCCTGAGCCTCGGCCCGGGGTCGGCCAGCCGCAGGTGCAGGCGCATCTGTGCGTACGCCTTCTCCCGCACCCCCTCCAGCGCGGCGCCCTCCCGGGCCGCACCGGGGGTGGCGCCGCCGGCGCTGCCGCCGCGCAGCAGGGCGCAGAAGCTCGGGCCTTGTTCCTGGACGAAGTCGAAGTACCGGTTGAGCACACGGTTCAGACGGGCCGTCAGGGGCCCTTCGGCCGGTTCGACGAAGAGCGCGGTCAGCTCGTCGGCCGCGACCTGGACGGCGGCCTCGTACAGGCTGTGCTTGCCGGGGAAGTAGTGGTAGACCAGCGGCCGGGAGATCCCGGCAGCAGTGGCGATGTCGTCGATGGACACGTCGTCGGGGGAGCGGGTGCTGAACAGCTCGAGCGCCACGGCGATGAGCTGCTGTCGGCGTTGCTCCGTGTCCATTCTGCGTCGAAGCGCGGTTGCCATCCGCCCACCTTAGAACCTGCCCGGCGAATACCCGGAGTTGAAACGGTGTGGACACCAACAGGCTGTCCGCACACGGGAGTTCAGTGTGCATCACATGCATCGGAGGCGCACGGACGGCACCCGGGAGCGCGGCCCGTACGTACGCACTCCTCACGCGTACGTACGCACTCCTCGTGCGGGGCGTGCGCACTCCTCGTGCGGGGCGTGCGCGGGCTGCGGCTCCGGGCGGTTCGCCGCGCGGGGACGGCGAACCGCGCGCCGGGCGTGCTCACTTCAGCGGCCCCAGCTCCCCGCCGTCCGCGAGCGTCGCACGCAGCTTCGCCTTCGCGCCCTGCTCGACCGGTGTCATCATCAGCCGCCCCTCCACGCGCGTCTGCACTCCGCCCTCGGCGGTGATCGAGGTGACCCCCTCGCTGCCCACCGCCAGCAGGTACCAGGTGCCGCCGGGCGACTTCCACAGCGCTCCCGCCAGCGCCCGCGGATCGCGGGCTCCGCATTCGGCGCCGCCCTTCGCCCGGCCCACCACCGCGGCCTGGGTGCCGGCCGGGGCCGGGGCCCGGAACTGCGCGTACGCCTGGCCCTGGCTGCCGCGCCAGGTGTCCGCCCTGGTGCACACCCAGGAGGCGGCCCCGGCGTTCTCGGGCAGCTGGTGGGAGCCGAACTGCCAGGAGTTGACCGACCGGACCCCCGAACCGCTCAGCACCGGCAACTGGCAGGCAGAGCCCGCGAGCAGCCGCCGAGCGGGTTCGGAGAGCGCGTCGACCGGCGCGGTGCCGGGCGTGCCGAAGGTGAGCCTGGCCGGGACGATCTCGCCCAGATCCGTGAGCAGGTACGGGCGTTCGCTCTTCGTCTGTGCGCGCAGCGCGGGCCAGCTCTCGCAGCGGCCGGTGCCCAGCGGCGGTGCCGGCAGCGGATCGCTCACGCCGTCGCTGCCGCGCCCGACTTCCTTCCCGGTGTCGTCGGGCTTGAGCAGGTCCACCGTGCTCAGCCGGCTCACCCAGGGAGCGGTGAGGTAGCGGGAGTTGGAGTCGCTCCGGGTGAGCAGCGCCGCCGAGGATCCGGCCGGGTCCGCGCCGTCGGTACGGGCGAAGTCCAGCCCGACCGGGCCCTGTTCGCCGCCCGCCGGCTCCGCGTACCGCACCAGTCGCAGCCCGTCGTGCAGCAGCACCAGGGAGGCGCCTTCCGCCTCGCCGGCGTAGAGCAGCTGTGCGGGGCCGGCCGCCGGGCCGGTCTGGGTGCCGGGTGTCGCGGTGACCTCGACCTGACGGCCCGGCCGGGCCCAGACCGCGAGCGCGCGGCTCAACAGGCGGTTGTCGTCGAGGAGTTCGCCGCGTGCGGGCCAGACGGAGAAGTCGGTCCTGGCCGACTTGCGCCACGCGCTCCCCGGCACTCGCACCAACTGCTCGGGGTCCAGGGCCTGTTGGGCCGCAGGATTCTGTGCGTACGCGGGGGCGGCGGCGCCGCTCGGACCCCAGCCCTCGCCCGGCATCCCGAGCAGCACGCCGAGCACGGCGAGCGCTGCGACACCGATCACCAGGGCCCGGCGGTGCTGACGGCGGCGCAGCAGATCCGTGGGGCGCGCCCGCAGCACACTGGGGTCCAACCCCCAGCCGGCCGTCGGTACGTCCCGGCTGCCGGCCGGCAGCGGCACCCCGTCCGCCTCGTCCAACGCGTCGTCCGGATCGCCGACGCCGAGCGCCTCCAGCAGGTCGTACACCTCGTCGTCGCTCAGCCCTTCCAGGGCCTGCAGCGCGAATGCCGCCCGGCCCTCGCCCGAGCACTCGGAAAGGGCGCGATCCAGGGCGAGTTCGTCCTCGCTGCACATCCGGGGCAGCAGCCGCAGCCCTGCCGCCCGCGGCAGGCCGAGCCGAAGCCGGGGCCCGCGCCCGAGCCGCAACGGGCCGATCCGCCACGGGTGTTCGGCGTCCAGCGCCCGGCGCACCACCCGCATCCGCACGTAGGCGTACCCCGCGTCCGCGACTCCGCCGCCGGGTCCGCGCTGCGCCGGCAGCCGGGGATCGTCGGCGGCCCGGCCCCTGGGCAGCGCGCGCTGCACCACCTCGTGCGCCGTCAACACCCTGCGTTCGCGCCCCAGCGAGGCCGGGAGCGTGAGATGGGCGAGCCGCACCAGCCGCGCGTAGTGCTCGACGATCACCGACTCGGCCACGTCGACGGCCACCGGGCCGGAACCCGACGCAGGAGTCGGCTGGTCGCGGGGGGCGTGCGGGTCCGGCGGAGCCGCACCGCCGGGCTGCTGCTCGTCGTCGGCCGGTGCCGTACCTGCTGCTCGGTCCGCGCGGTCGGAAGTCACGTCTGAAGGGGCCACATTGAGCAGAACGAGTGAATCCGCAGTTGGTCACTTGCCGCGCCGGCGCCGCTCGCCGCGCCCGCCGCACCGGGTCCGTACCCGCCGCACAGCGTCCGTACCCGCCGTACGCCGCGCCCGCCGTACGCCGCAACTGCCCCGCCACGCGCCCGAACGCGCCCGTACACCCCGGCGGCGGCGAACCGGGGCCGGGTGTCAGCTGCTGCTGCCGTGGTCCAGGTAGGCGAGCACGGCGAGCACGCGGCGGTTGCTGTCCTCGGCGGGCGGCAGCTGGAGCTTCTGGAAGATGTTCGCCGTGTGCTTGGCGATGGCCCGCTCCGTCACGACCAGGCGTTCGGCGATGGCCGCGTTGGAACGGCCCTGGGCCATCAGCTCCATGACCTCCTTCTCGCGCGGTGTCAGTGCGGCCATCGGACGGTCGCGCTCGCGTCGCGTCAGCAGCTGCTGGATGACCTGCGGGTCCATCGCGGTGCCGCCTGCGGCCACCCGCCGCACCCCGTCGATGAACTGCTCCGCGTCGAAGACCCGGTCCTTGAGCAGATAGCCGACCCCGCCGTTGCCGTCGGCGAGCAACTCCGAGGCGTACAGCTGCTCCACGTGCTGGGAGAGGACCAGCACCGGCAGCCCGGGCCGCTCCCGCCGGGCCTGCAGGGCGCACTGCAGGCCCTCGTCGCTGAAGGTCGGCGGCAGCCGTACGTCCACCACGGCCACGTCCGGTCGCAGCTCGGCGAGCGCCTCGGTCAGTTCTGGTCCGCTCTCCACCGCCGCGGCGATCTCGAAGCCGAACGCCTCCAGCATGCGCACCAGTCCGTCGCGCAGGAGAAAGAGGTCTTCGGCCAGTACGACGCGCACGGTTTCTCCGGGGAGCGAGAGGGAGCGGGAGAGCGGGCCGGGGGAGCCGCCCGTCCGAAACTACCAACAGGGCCATCGGGCGCCGTAGTTGGCCGGAGCCCGACCAGCTCAGGAGCCGGAGTGCCACTGGGCGCGCCGCAGCGGGTGCGGCCGGGCGGGGGTCAGGGCCTGACCGGTCGGCAGGGGATCTCCATGGTGACCATCGTCGGGCCGCCGGGCGGGCTGCTGACCGCGAGCACACCGTCGAACGGGCCGAGCCGCCGCTCCACGCCGGTGATGCCGGTGCCGCCCGCCGGATCCGCGCCGCCCCTGCCGGAATCGGTGATCGCTATCCGCAGCGCGTCCCGCTCGTAGTGCACATCCAGCCAGACCCGGTCGGCGCCCGAGTGCTTGGCCGCGTTGGTCAGCACCTCGCTGACGGCGAAGTACGCCGCGGACTCCACCGGCTCCTCGAAGCGGTCGGGCAACCGGACGTCCGTCTCCACCGTGAGCGGCATCCGCAGTGCCAGGGCTCGTACCGCGTCACCCAGTCCGCGTTCGGCGAGTACCGGCGGATGGATACCGCGCACCAGGTCGCGCAGCTCGGTCAGCGCCTCGGCCGAGTTCTCCCGAGCCTGGCTGATCAGCTTCTTGGCGGTCGCCGGATCGCTCTCGATCAGTGCCTCGATGGTGCCGAGGGACATGCCCATGGCCACCAGGCGGGCCTGCGCACCGTCGTGCAGATCGCGTTCGATCCGGCGCAGTTCGGCGGCCGAGCTGCCCACCGCATCGTGCCGGGTCTCGTACAGCTCGCTCACCCTGCGGGTCAGGGCGTCCTTGGGCGGCGGCTTGAGGAGCGTGTGGGTGAGACGGCCGTGCACCCCCATCAGCGGACGGGCCAGCAGCGGCCCGGCAGCGATCAGCAACACGCCCAGCCCGGCGGCGATCACCGCGGTGGGGAAGGAGTCGACCGGTACGAAGAGGTACCAGTGGGTGTCGCCGGTGCCGCCCGAGGTGAGCGGGTCCCACAGCCACGGCAGCAGCACCCCGAAGATCCCCTGCGCGATCATCCCCAGCGGGATGACCGCCAGAACCGCGCCCGCGGTGCCGTCCGCATGGACCCACAGCAGATCGCGCCAGGTCGAGGGGTCCCGGACCAGGGTGAGGAACCGCTTGAAGTGGCCGGAGAGCCCCGGCTCTGTCGGCAGCCTGTGGTACGCGCTGCCCACCGGGATCCCGGCCCATGCCGCGTTCAGCTCACGGCGCTTGTTCGCGTACGCCCGCAGCGCCAGCACCGCGTACGGCGTGGTCAGCAGCCCGATGCCGGCGGCGGGCACGAGCGCCAGGGAGATGAGCAGCAGCGAGCCCAGAACGATGCCCGCCGTCATCGCGACGAGCCCCAGCCAGAATCCCCGTGCGGCGGCGAGCATCCCGCCCCGCACCCCCGTCGACCCGTCCATGCCTCAGCCTCTCCGAAGGTCCTTGTGCGCACTGTGGTGTGCCCCTTGATTCTGGCCGTACGCGGGGCCGCGGACACGGGGCCTCCCACCCGAAGCGGGGGTGCACCCAGGTACACCCCCGGCAGCCGCTCGGTCGGCGACCCCTCGACCGGGCCGTCTCAACGTCCCTGGCCTGCGCGGTTGTTGGGGAATAAACGCGGAGCGGCGATCCAATCGGACCGGGAAATTCCTGTACCGACCGCTGACGCGAGTCGGTGACCGTGCCATGATTCCGCCACTGTGCTGCCTCGAATAGTCCAGACCAGAGCCGCGCCGCTCCGCGCCGTACGAGCCACGCTGTTCACAGCCGTGTGCGTGGTACTCGCCGGTGCCGGTCACGCCGCGGTCTCGGGCCGGGCGGTGCCGCCGTGGGTACTGCTGGCCGCCTGCGTCGCTGTGGGAGCGCTCGCCTGGGCGGGCGTTGCCCGCCGACGCGGCCCGTACGCCATCGGCGGCGCGCTGCTCGTGCTCCAGGCCGGCCTGCATCTGCTCTTTGCGCGACTGGGCCCCGCACCGGCCGCGGCGCACCCGGCAGCACCCCCGGCCGACGCCGGGCACGGCCACCTCGGCGCACACGCCGGCACGGCCGGCGCCGGGCACTCGGGCGGCCACCACGGCTCGGTGCAGGAAGGGGCCGACGCCCTGCTGTCCGGCGTCGTGCACGGTTCGCCCGCGATGACCACGGTGCACCTCCTGGCCGCGCTCGGCTGCGCCCTGTGGCTGTGGCGCGGCGAGGCCGCACTCTTCACGCTCCTGCGGCTGCTGGGCGACCGGGCGCACACCGTGCTCGTACTGCTGCTCGCCCCGGCGCCACTGCCGGCGGCCGAGTCCGGGCCGCGGCCCGTCGACGCGCCGGACGCGCCGCGGACCGTGCTGCCGGCCCACTCGCGCCAGGGCCGCGCGCCGCCACGCCTTCGGCGGGACCTCCCGGCAGCCGCCCTCGTCTGAACCCGAGAGAGGCCCGTCCGGTCCCGCGCCCCGTGCCGGGCGTGCGGCAACCGCCGTACGCCGTCGAGGAGTTCACCCCACGCACCCGCCGACCCGGTGCGCAGCCGTGCTCGCGCGGCTGCCCCGTGCCCGCTCGTGACTCCCGGCGACCCCATGGCCAACCTCGCCACTGACAAGGGAACACCAGACATGTCCTCATCCTCTTCTGCGCGAGAAGTCGAGACCGACCCCCCGCAGCCCTCTCCCCGACCGCAACCCGCCGCTCCCCGCCGCCGCTCCGGCCTGCGGGCGATGCGGCCCCTGGTGATGCGGCTGCACTTCTGCGCCGGGCTGCTCATCGCCCCCTTCCTGCTGGTCGCTGCGCTCACCGGGGCGCTGTACTCCACCTCGTACCAGGTCGAGAAGGTCCTGTACTCCGACGAGCTGACCGTTCCGGTCGGCGACCAGGTGCTGCCGCTCTCCGAGCAGGTGGCGGCGGCCCAACGAGCCCATTCGGAAGGGGAGTTGAGCGCGGTACGGCCCGGTGACAATCCCGGCGCCACCACCCGCGTGATGCTGGACGACCCGAGCGCCGCCGAGAACAGGCTGCTCGCTGTCTTCGTCGACCCCTACACCGCCGAGGTGCGCGGCGCGCTGGACAGTTACGGCAGCTCCGGCGCACTGCCGTACCGCGCCTGGGTGTCCGAGCTGCACCGCATGCTGCACTTCGGTGAAACCGGCCGCCTCTACAGCGAGTTGGCGGCCAGCTGGCTGTGGGTGGTGGCGCTCGGCGGTGTCCTGCTGTGGCTCGGCAGGCGGCGTTCCCAGCGGCGGCTGAAGGGCACCACCGGGCTGCGGCGCACCCGTTCGCTGCACGGCCTGATCGGACTCTGGGCAGCGCTCGGCGTGATCATGCTCTCCGCCACCGGTCTGACGTGGTCCGCCTACGCCGGCGGGAACATCGGCGAGCTGCGGGAGAAGGTCGGCGGCGGCACTCCGGTCATCTCCACCGATCCGGGCGCGGGCCACGAGGAGCACGGCGGTTCCGGCGGCGACGGCCACGAAGGTCATGAAGGTCATGAAGGTCATGAAGGCCACGAGGGCGACGAGGGCCACGGGGAGGGCGGCGGTGACGGTTCCGAGCACCCGGTCCTCGCCGTCGACCGCATCGTGGAGATCGCCCAGGACGAGCACGGGATCTCCGGCCCGCTGGAGATCCTGCCGCCGGTGGTCGGCGAGGACGGAGTGCCCGGCGCGTACCTGGTCAAGGAGATCGACACCCAGCTCCCGCAGCGCATGGACCAGGTCGCACTCGACGCCTCCAGCGGCGAGCTCACCGACCGCCTCGACTTCGCCGACTACCCGCTGCTGGCCTCGCTCAGCAGCTGGGGCATCAGTCTCCACAACGGTCAACTCTTCGGTCTGCCCAACCAGTTGATGCTCCTCGCGCTCGCCCTCTCGGTGGTCGCGATGATTGTGCTCGGCTACCGCATGTGGTGGCAGCGCCGACCCACCGACGGCCCACGCCTGGCCTTCGGCCGCGCACACCCGCGCGGTACCTGGCGCCAGGTACCGGTGACCTGGTGGCTGCCACTGGTGGGAGTGACCGCGCTGGTGGGCTGGTTCATGCCGCTGCTCGGCATCAGCCTGCTGGCCTTCCTGGCGCTGGACGCCGCACTCGGGCTCTACGCACGCACCCGCACCGCCCGCGCGGGCGGCGACGGAACCGCGGACGGCGACCGAACCGCGGGCGAGGACGGCGAAACGCTCGCCACCGACGGTGGTTCCGGTCGATCCGGGAGGCCGGACGAGGCGCCGGACTCCGCGGGACGTTCCTGAGACGCGGGCGGTGCCGGTCCGAGCAGCATCGGATCGGCACCGCTCCCCGCACCACCGTCGCTCGGGCCATACCCTGGAGCGCGAACCGCCCGAGGCGGACAGCCCGCCACCGCATCAGGGAGTCGCCGTGCCCCATCTGACAGTCGACTACTCCGCACCACTGACCGGCACTTTCGACAGCAGGGCCCTCGGCCGCGATCTCCACCGGATCACCGAGAAGGCGGTCGGCGCACAGGTCGCCGGCTGCAAGACCGTCCTGCGCCCGATCCAGGACGGCGTCATCGCGGACGGCGACGAGGACGTCGACATGGTGCACGTCGACGTCGCGATCCACGCCGGCCGCACCAGGGAGGCCAAGGCCGAACTCGCCGCGGGCGTACTCGCCCTGCTCAAGGAGCGGCTGGCGGCCGGGCCCGGACGGCGGCTCCATCTGTCCGCGCACGTGAGCGAGCTCGATCCGGCCACGTACGTCTCCCACAAGCTCCAGGCGTCCGCATGAGGTTCGGACTTCTGGGCACGGGCCCCTGGGCGAGCCGCACCCACGCCGTCGCGCTGTCCGCGCACCCGCGGGCCGAACTGGTCGGTGTCTGGGGTCGCAGGCCGGAAGCGGCACAGGAGTTGGCCGCCGCCCACCACACCACCGCCTATCGCGACCTCGACGCCCTGCTGGCAGAGTGCGACGCCGTCGCCGTCGCGCTCCCGCCCGACGTACAGGCCGAGTTGGGGATCCGCGCGGCCGAGGCCGGCTGCCACCTCCTGCTGGACAAGCCGGTCGCCACCACCACCGGGGCCGCCGAACGCCTCGCCGCGGCGGCGGAACGGGCCGGGGTCCGCTCGGTGGTCTTCTTCACCCTGCGCTTCTCGCCCGAGACCGCCCGCTGGATCGCCGAACAGCGGGTCACCGGCGGCTGGTCGGCCGGTCGCGCCGACTGGTACTCACCGGTGTTCGGCGGCTCCGAATCGCCGTACGCGGCCTCACCCTGGCGACAGGAGAAGGGCGCACTCTGGGACGTGGGCCCGCACGCGCTCTCGGTGCTGCTGCCCGCGCTCGGCGAGGTCGAGCCCAGCGGTGTGACAGCCGTCAGAGGTCCCGGTGACACCGTCCACCTGGTGCTGCGGCACGCCTCCGGGGCCTCCAGCACGATCACCGTCACCCACTCCGCCCCGCCCGCGGCGGCCGGCGTGAGCGCGGAGCTGCGCGGCAGCGCCGGGGTCGTGCAGATGCCGGAGCGCGTGGCGCCCGCCGAGGCCGCCTTCGGCAGGGCGATCGACGCGCTGCTGGCCCCCGAACGGCACGACTGCGACCTGGACTTCGGCGTCCGGGTCACCCGGCTGCTCGAAGCGGCGGACGCCCAACTCCCGCCGCTCTGAGTCGAGTTCGGCGTGTCGCCGCTCCCGTGCGGAGCGGCGGCACGCCGGACCGCCGCGCGCGCGGGGCACGCCGTGGCCGCAGTCCGACGACCTTGCGCGCAGGGCTTCCGGGGAAGTGCCCGCCACCCCTTCAGCAGGGGCGTCCGCTCCTGCTGAAGGGGTGGCGAGTCCGTTGCGGGGCAGGGGAGTTGGCGCCGGCTCGGCGTCGCGAACAGAGCCCGGCCGGTCGGGGCGGAGCCCGGCTCCCCTGCGAGCGGCTGCCGTTCACGCGCCCGGTGGGCCGGGCCGGACGCCGCACGCACCGGTCGGCCCCTGCACCCTCTCTGCCCTTCTTCTCTTCCGCGGGCAGCGCCTCAGCCGAGAGCGGCGACCCGGTCGCGGTAGCCGCGCACCGGCGGGGCGTCGCGGTAGGGCTCCAGCAGCGCCTCGAACTCCCGCACCGCCTCGATCGCCCGCGCCGAGCGCATGTGCACCGCCGCCCGCGCCGCCTCCAGTGCGAGCGTGCAGGCCGGCTCCACCTCGCCCAGGCCCAACCGAGCTGCGGCCAGCGTCACCTGGCACAGCAGCCGGTTCCGTGCGCGGTCGCCAATGCTCTGCCGCAGCGACCTCTCCGCGTACGTGACCGCGCTGCGGTACTGGCGCAGAGCCAGGCAGGCGTGCGCGAAGTCCGCCGCCATCCGCGACTCGTCGAAGTACAGCGCCCAGTGCGGGACTTCCTCGCTCGGCCTGCTGTCCGCCATCGCCTGTTCCGCCCTGGCGAGCGACGCCTCGGCGGCCCGCGGCTCGTCCAGTGCCGCGTGGCCGCGCGCCTCGGCCGAGTGCAGCAGCGACTGCACGACGTGCGGCGCCGCGCCGCCCACGCCCTGCTGTGCGACCCGGGCCAGCTGCACCGCCTCCCGGCCGTGCCCCAGATGCACCGCCTGCCGGCTCATCGTCACCAGCACATAGCTGCCGTACCCGCGGTCGGCCGCGGCCTGTGCCAACCGCAGGGACTGGACGAAGTAGCGCTGGGCCAGCCCGTGCGCCGCGATGTCGAATGCGGTCCAGCCGACCAGCCGCGTCAACTCGGCCGCGGCGCCGAAGAGTCGGCGACCGGTCTGCTCGCCGTAGACCCCGCGCAGCATCGGCTCGACCTCGAGCTCCAGATAGCGCACCAGCGCCGGCCTGGCGTGCCCGCCGCCGTGCGCCTGATCGAGCGCGCGGAACATCTCGCCCACCGAACGCAGCGCCGCGATGTCCCCGCTCGTCACCGGCTCACCGGGCCCCCGTTCCTGGAGCGGGTACGCCTCGGCCCGCGCCGCCGGCGGCGCACCGGGACGGCCGCCCTGGGTGGGCACCCGCGCGGCCGCGGGGGAGGGGACGCTGGCCACCCGCTCGTCCGGACGCCCGATCAGCCAGTCGCGACTGGGCACCACCAGCCCCGCCGAGGTGAAGGCGATCTTGCGCAGCTCCGCGTGGTGGCCGGTGTCCTTGCGCCATAGCCCGGAGACGATGTCGATCGCCTCGCCCGGGCCCGCGGCGAACTCCAGGCCCGCGTACACCGGAGCACAGGCGTCCAGCCCCAGGTCCTGTGCGGTCAGCCGCCGCCCGAGCCGCCGGGTGAACACCTCGGCGATCAACGCCGGTGTCGTGCCGCGCGGTTGCTGGCCGCGCAGCCAGCGGGTGACGGAGGTCTTGTCGTAGCGCAGGTCAAGGCCGTGCTCCAGGCCGAGCTGGTCGACCCGTCTCGCCAGCCCCGCGTGGGAGAAGCCCGCCTCTGAGATGAGCGCGGCGAGCTGCCGGTTGGGGGTGCGCGGTGGCGCGGGTCGGTCCGTCGACATCAACGCTTGGGTCTCCTGCCTCTCGGCGTGGTCGCGTGCCGGGGAAACCCGGGAGCAGGTGTCCGGGGCGAAACGGCGTGAACGGCGCGAATGTAGCGGGCCCGCAGTGGCTCCTCTCCCGCATGCGGGGGTATTCATCCATACGTGTGAGCTGCCCCTTCTCGGGTGCTGACGGCCCGGCCGGCGGCGCGCCGTAGAGTGACGGAACGAGGAGGCGGGGCCGGGCCGGACGGCCGCGGGCGGCGCCTGTGTGACTGCACGGTGAGGAGCCGTCGTGAGCGAGCTGCGCTTTGTCCATCTGGGCTTCGGCGACGGGGCGGTCGAGTACCGGGACGCCTGGCAGCGCCAGCGCGAGGTGCACGCCGCCCGGATCGACGACGAGATCCCCGACACCTGCCTGCTGCTGGAGCACGAGGCCGTCTACACCGCGGGCCGCCGCACCGAGGACAGCGAGCGTCCGCTGGACGGGACCCCGGTCATCGACGTCGACCGCGGCGGCAAGATCACCTGGCACGGGCCGGGCCAGCTCGTCGGTTACCCGATCCTGAAGCTGCCGCGGCCGGTCGACGTCGTCGCCCACGTCCGGCGGCTGGAGGAGGCACTGCTGCTCACCTGCGCCGACTTCGGTGTGGAGGCAACCAGGATCGAGGGGCGAAGCGGCGTGTGGGTGCTCGGCGACCCGGTCGAGCAGCGCGCCGCCCGCGGCGGCCTGTCACTGGATCTGGCCGGCGGAATCGGCGGCGCGCCCGCACCCGACGAGGAGTACGACGCGCGGCTGATGGGCCCCGAGTACGCGCCCTCCAACGCGGGCCAGCGCGGCGAGGACCGCAAGCTCGCGGCGATCGGCATCCGCGTCGCCAAGGGTGTGACGATGCACGGCTTCTCGCTCAACTGCGCGCCGGACAACACCGGTTTCGACCGGATCGTGCCCTGCGGCATCAGGGACGCCGGAGTGACCTCGCTCTCCGCCGAGCTGGGCCGCGAGGTCCCGATCGACGAGGTGCTGCCGACCGTCGAGCGGCACCTGCGTACCGTGCTGGAGTCCGTCGAACTGACCCGGGTCGGCTGACCCGCACCGTCCGGCTCGCCGACCTCTCGGGGCGAACCGAGCCGACGCAGGAGCGTCGTGTGCGCCTGAGGAATCCTGCGTAGGACACCTACCCAGGGCAGACGACGTACGTACCAGTGGACATGGACAGCTGGGCGTACGGCAGATGACCTACGGCGTGGGAATGCCCGGGCGCATGACCTACGACACATCGCGCGGTCCGCACCGGGTGCACCTACCGGCCCGAAGGCGTGCACCCGGTGTAGCCCTACCAATCCGTACCGCCGATGTCGGACGCGAGAGACCGCGCGCGGAGCCGCCGAAGGGCGACATCGGGGGGAGCGGCAGTGAGTTCTCGGGGGTGTGCCCGGGGGATCCCGAGGGATCCCGAGGAATAGGGGCCTTGTTAAAGCCGGTTGACGCCGGTGATGCCCAGCAGACCCATGGGCGTACTCTGGTCTGAGCCGAAGAATCAAAAGTTTGAGGGAGCCGGACGTGTCCGCTGTCGCACCCGACGGTCGCAAGATGCTCCGCCTGGAGGTCCGCAACAGCCAGACCCCCATCGAGCGCAAGCCGGAGTGGATCAAGACCCGAGCCAAGATGGGCCCGGAGTACAACGCACTCCAGTCCCTGGTCAAGCGCGAGGGGCTGCACACGGTGTGCCAGGAGGCGGGCTGTCCCAACATCTTCGAGTGCTGGGAGGACCGCGAGGCCACCTTCCTCATCGGTGGTGAACAGTGCACCAGGCGCTGCGACTTCTGCCAGATCGACACCGGTAAGCCCGCCGAGTTCGACCGCGACGAGCCGCGCCGCGTCGCCGAGTCCGTCGAGCAGATGGAGCTGCGGTACGCGACCATCACCGGCGTGGCGCGGGACGACCTGGAGGACGGCGGAGCCTGGCTCTACGCGGAGACGGTGCGCCAGATCCACGCCAGGATGCCCGACACCGGCGTCGAGCTGCTGATCCCCGACTTCAACGCGGTGCCCGAGCAGCTGGCCGAAGTCTTCTCCTCGCGCCCCGAGGTGCTCGCGCACAACGTCGAGACGGTGCCCCGGATTTTCAAGCGGATCCGCCCCGCCTTCCGCTACGAGCGGTCCCTCGAGGTCATCACCAAGGCGCGCGAGGACGGCCTGGTCACCAAGTCCAACCTCATCCTGGGTCTCGGCGAGACCCGCGAGGAGGTCAGCGAGGCGCTGCGCGACCTGCACGAGGCCGGCTGCGAGCTGATCACCATCACCCAGTACCTGCGCCCCAGCCCGCGCCACCACCCGGTCGAGCGCTGGGTGAAGCCGCAGGAGTTCGTCGAGCTCCAGGAGGAGGCCGAGGAGATGGGTTACGCGGGCGTCATGTCCGGTCCGCTCGTCCGCTCCTCCTACCGCGCGGGCCGGCTGTACAAGCAGGCCCGCGAGCGCCGCGAGGCGACCGAGGCCGCCTGAGCCCCGCGCTCCCTCGTACTGCACCGCGACACATGCGGCACCCGCACCACGACCGTGCGGGTGCCGCATGCGTGGTGTGTGCGGTGCCCGGGTGACCTTCGTGCGCGAAGTGGCGTGCGGGGCACCAGTCTTGGTGTGCCGTGTCCCGGGTGTGACGCGCGGCTCAGTTCCTTTCGAGCCTTTTGACCGCGAGGACATCTGGTGGTAACACCAGAGGGTGATGCTTTAGCAACACAAAGTGTGCGCCGTGGTCTTGGTGCTCCGCCCAGCGCCGGCCCCACCGCACCCGCACCACTCGCCGCCCGCCGTACCCCGCGCCGCCCGCACCACTCGTCGTACCTGTACCGCCCGTCCGCTCCCGCCCGTGCCCTCGAAGGGGATCACCGCCATGTCGGCTGCCGTTCCTGTCCGTCCGTCCTTCGCCGGGGCGCTGCGCGCTCTCGAGTCCGTTCTGATGCGCGGCGAGCAGCAGACGGCCCGGCGAAACGCCTGGAACGCCGTGCTGGAGGACCGCAGCAGGGCGCGTGTGCGGACCGAGACCGAGCATGTGCTCGAGGCCGCGGCTGAAGGTGCTTCGGTGGCGACGTAAACTCTTCCCATGGCGAGGAAGGAAAATTCCGAGAACCCCGGGCGACTCAAGCAGATCGCCCTCACCTACAAGATGACCAAGCGGAGCGATCGCTGGATCGGTCTGATTCTGCTGGGTGTCGGCCTGGTCACCTTCGGTGTGCTCCTCGGTATCGGTTTCTTGATCGGTCACCCGATCTATTTGGGCATCCTGGGCTTCCTGCTGGCCTTCCTCGCTACGGCGATCGTCTTCGGGCGGCGCGCCGAGAAGTCGGCCTTCGGGCAGATGGAGGGCCAACCGGGAGCGGCTGCAGCGGTGCTCGACCGGATCGGCCGAGGCTGGGTCGTCACCCCCGCGGTGGCGATGAACCGGAACCAGGACGTGATCCACCGCGTCGTCGGCAAACCCGGCGTGGTGCTGGTCGCCGAGGGCAACCCCAACAGAGTCCGCGGTCTGCTCAACGCGGAGAAGAAGAAGATGTCGCGGCTGCTCGGCGACGTGCCGGTGCACCCGATCATCGTCGGCAACGACGAGGGCCAGGTGCCGCTGCGCAAGCTGCGGCAGACGATCGTCAAGAAGCCCCGGGTCCTGCCCGGCGGTCAGGTCACCGAGGTCAACGACCGGCTGCGCGCCGTCGGCGACCTGATGAGCAACATGCCGATGCCCAAGGGTCCGATGCCCAAGGGAATGAAGATGCCGAAGGCGCCGCCGCGCTGATATATCACCCACGACGCGGAGCGGGGTGGCGACGGTTCGACCGTCCCCACCCCGCTTCTCTGTCTCCGCCCACCCTGACAGCTGCTCTTCCGCCTCCAGGACCGCAAGGGTGCCGGGCCCACCGGCCCACCTCGTGGCAAGCCCTTGCTCAACGTTCGAGCCACCAGCGCGCCCCGGTGGTCCGGACTGCGGAGGGACGCACCTGCCCGCTCGCCCGCGCCGGTGCGGCGGCGACAGTCGGTACGCCGCCCAGCGCCGCTGCTCCCGGTCGCGGACGCTACATCCGTACCTGGACAGCGCCGCTGATGCGGTCGTGCAGGCCGCGGCCGTCCCGGTCCCACACCAGCGGCGGGATCACCAGGAGCAGCAGTACGGTGCGCACGAACACGCGGGGCACGGTGAGCCGGCCGCCGTCCAGCGCGATCACGCGCAGCCCCAACACGCGCTTGCCCGGCGTGAATCCGAGGGTGCCGACGGTGAGGAACGTCATGACGCCGAAGACGACCAGCGTCCAGTTGCTCGTCGACTGCGCCTCGCCCCCGCTCAGCAGGCCGAAAGCGATCAGCAGACAGAGGAACCAGTCGACGAAGATCGCCGCGATGCGGCGGCCGGGAGCGGCGACCGAGCCCGGCCCCTCCTGGGGCAGACCGAGGCGCTCGCCCCGGTAGCCGAACTCGACGCCCATCTGCTCCGCCGCCGCGCGGGGGCCGGAGAGCCACGATCCAAGTACCTGCCGATTGTCCACCCGACCACGGTAGCGCGCGGGGCGCGGGGCATCGTACGCCGCCCGGGCTTGCGGTGCTCCGCCGCCGGTCGGAGACTCGCCGCAGGGCTTTGTGGCGGGCGTCCCGGTCCGAGCCGCGTGCGGCCGTCGAGGGCGGGACACCGCTCCCCGAAAGGCCGCCGACCGGCTCCCGACCGGCTCCCGACCACCTTCCGAAAGACTCCCGACCGGACCCCGACGGGGAGCCCGACCGGCTCTCCGAAAGGCGGCAAATGGGGCCGCTCGTCGGTTAACACCGGCGAAACAACTGGGTCATGCGAGAGAAATCCCGTATGCCTAGGGTCAAGCCCGCAGGCCACCGCACTGGCGCTGCGAAAAGAGCTGCAAACCCCGTCCTCGCGCGGCGGGCCTAGGAGGACTTGGATGTTCCAGAACGCCGACGAGCTGAAGACGTTCATCGCGGACAACGACGTGAAGTTCGTCGACGTTCGTTTCTGCGACCTGCCCGGCATCATGCAGCACTTCACGGTGCCGGCCAAGACCTTCGACCCGACCGAGAACCTGATGTTCGACGGATCCTCGATCCGCGGTTTCCAGGCGATCCACGAGTCGGACATGGCACTGGTCGCCGACATCTCCACCGCGCGCCTCGACCCGTTCCGCAAGGACAAGACGCTCAACATCAACTTCTTCATCCACGACCCGATCACCGGCG
Organism: Streptomyces tardus; assembly: GCF_018101125.2. Classification (GTDB taxonomy): domain Bacteria; phylum Actinomycetota; class Actinomycetes; order Streptomycetales; family Streptomycetaceae; genus Streptomyces; species Streptomyces tardus. Next base: position 4,145,025 of record NZ_JAELVF020000001.1, read on the forward strand.
AGCAGTACAGCCGTGACCCGCGGAACGTGGCGAAGAAGGCCGAGGCGTACCTCGCCTCCTCCGGTATCGCCGACACCGCGTTCTTCGGCCCCGAAGCGGAGTTCTACGTCTTCGACGACGTGCGCTTCGAGACCAAGGCCAACGCCGGCTACTACCACATCGACTCCGAGGCGGGCGCCTGGAACACCGGCGCCATCGAGAACGGCGGCAACCGCGGCTACAAGGTCCGCTACAAGGGCGGCTACTTCCCCGCCCCGCCCGTCGACCACTTCGCCGACCTGCGCGCCGAGATCTCCCTGGAGCTGGAGGAGGCCGGTCTGGAGGTCGAGCGCCAGCACCACGAGGTGGGCACCGCCGGACAGGCCGAGATCAACTACAAGTTCAACACCCTGCTCGCCGCCGCCGACGACCTGATGCTCTTCAAGTACATCGTGAAGAACGTCGCCTGGCGCAACGGCAAGACCGCCACCTTCATGCCGAAGCCGATCTTCGGTGACAACGGCTCGGGCATGCACGTCCACCAGTCCCTGTGGACCGCGGGCGAGCCCCTGTTCTACGACGAGGCGGGCTACGCGGGCCTCTCGGACACCGCGCGCCACTACATCGGCGGCATCCTCAAGCACGCCCCGTCGCTGCTGGCCTTCACCAACCCGACGATCAACTCGTACCACCGCCTGGTCCCGGGCTTCGAGGCCCCGGTCAACATGGTGTACAGCCAGCGCAACCGCTCCGCCGCGATGCGCATCCCGATCACCGGCGCCAACCCCAAGGCCAAGCGCGTGGAGTTCCGCGCCCCGGACCCGTCCTCCAACCCGTACCTGGCCTTTGCCGCGCTCCTGATGGCGGGCCTCGACGGCATCAAGAACAAGATCGAGCCGGCGGAGCCGATCGACAAGGACCTCTACGAGCTCGCCCCCGACGAGCACGCCGACGTCGCCCAGGTCCCCACCTCTCTCCCGGCGGTCCTCGAAGCCCTTGAGGCCGACCACGAGTACCTGCTCGCCGGCGGTGTGTTCACCACCGACCTCATCGAGACGTGGATCGACTACAAGCGCACCCACGAGATCGCCCCGATGCAACTCCGCCCGCACCCCCACGAGTTCGAGCTCTACTTCGACATCTAAAAGCCTCTGACCTGTGAAAACGCAGTTCGAGCTATTGTCGTCGGTGCAGGTCAGCGACTCGCTGACCTGCACCGACGGTTTCGTATCGGTGCCGCGATCCCGCTCGATCCGCCTGGTGCGCACCCGGACAGTGCACCGAGATCAAACTGGGACGAAAAGGGGGCAGTCCGCTGCCGACCGTGGGGGGCATCCGACGGATAATCACGGAGGGTAATTACAGCGGGGGCGACTACCGCCTTGCATCCTGGCGCGTGTACCAAATCCTCCCCATCTCAGGTCGACCTGGGTAGAATTTGGTACATGCTTAAGCCCACTGACCGACTCATGCAACGCCTGGCGGGCCTGCCTCCGACCTTCACCTCGCGCCAGGCTCGCGCCGTTGGGCTTCCTCCACGGGATCTGGCCACCTTGGCCTCCGCCGATGACATCGAGGAGATCTCCCGGGGTGTCTACCGTCGGGCCGACGCAGCACCGACAGCCCACGTCGACGTCCTCGCAGTCTGCACCCGGGCGCCGCACGCGATCGTATGTGGGGAGTCCGCACTGACGCTGCACGAACTGATCGACGACATCCCGTACGAGGTGCACATCGCGGTACCACGGGGCACACACCGCCCGGCGATCGCCTATCCCGCGACCCGGACGTCTCAATATGCTGCGGATACCTTCGGCTACGCGATGGACCGGTTCGAAGCTGCTCCAGGCGAAACCGTCCCCGTCTACAGCCCCGCACGTTCCGTGGTGGACGCCATGCGCCTCGGCGGGGCCGCAGGCAGACCCCTCGCGCTCAGCGCCCTCAACCGCTACCTGCGCCGACACGGCCAGGGCGGCGTCGCCGACCTTCAGGAAGCCGCTCAGACACTCGGTGCCCTGTCCACCATCCGCCCAGCCATCGAAGCGGTGCTCGCCTGATGCCCAACCCCACCCGCGACACAACCGCCGGGCGTATCTACAACGACCTGCGCAACCTCGCCCGCCGCACCGGACGACCAAGCGACCAGTTGATGCTCGAATACGTCCTGGAACGCTTCCTGTTCCGGTTGGGCAGTCACCCCGAGGGCGGCCGGCACTTCGTACTCTAGGGTGGCCTGCTGCTCGCCCAGTTCGGCGCCCGTCGCATGACCCGCGACATCGACATCCTCGGCCGTTCGTTCTCCGGTGGCGAAGCCGAGATCACCCGCCGCATCGCGGCCATCGCCGCCGCCGAGGCCGACGACGGGGTCGCCTTCGACCCCACAAGCCTGTCCACCGTACCCATCCGTGGGGACGACGAATACCACGGACTCCGCCTGACCATGGCCGCGAGTCTCAGCCGGGCGCGACTCAAGCTCCCACTCGACGTCAGCTTCGGCGATCCGGTCACTCCCGAGCCAAAGTTGATCGATTACCCGCAGGCCCTGGAAGGAACGCCCTTCCCGCTCTACGGCTACCCGATCGCGACCGTCGTCGCGGAGAAGCTGTCCACCGCCGTCGCTCTCGGAGATCTCAACACCCGGGACCGCGACTACGCAGATCTCTACCAGCTGATCACCCGGCACCGTCTCGACGGCAACGAACTCATCGATGCCCTCACCGCGACCGCCGGACACCGAGCCATCCAGCTGCGCCCACTCAGCAGCGCCATCACCGACCTGCCGACGCGTCGTCAAGCTCCGTACACCGCCTGGCTGCGTCGCCAGGGTCCCTCAGCCGAGAACCATCCCGAAAACCTCACCGAGTTGGTCGCCCTCGTCGCGGACTTCGCCGACCCGCTCCTCACCGGCACCGCCACGCAACGAATCTGGGAGCCGCAAGCGAAGGCTTGGACCTGAAGCCCGATCCTGGGGGCCAGTGCGCTGCCGCTCAGGAACTCCGTGTACTCGCACGGACTCAACAATCGCGAACGAAGTGGGATTGCCGTGCACCAAGGCATTCCGGAGACACCGCCCCGGCACCAGCACAGCCACACCCGTCGCTAGCCTCCCCGCCGTGTGCACCGGTTGTGCACCAGACTCTCTGCGAGTACTCATCTACTCAGGTCAGGGCCGTGTTCATGGAGTACTTCGACATCCAGGAAGCTCGCGGATCAGAGGCTGTTCGCTCTGATCCGGGCCGTGCACGGCCCACGGCCGTTTCGCTGCGCGGTTGTCGGTGGTGCGCGCTTTGGACCTCCCAACCCAAATGAGATGACGGATGACCTCAGGTCGAGCGCGAATCGCTCGGTACTCGCCAACGAAAGGGCAGTCAGAGGCGACAGCCCGACGCAGCTGGGTGCGTGCTCGCCGAGGGCTCGACCGCGTGCACGGCACATCGACCGGACACCGCGCTCAGCGTGCTCGACTGCCGGGCCCGCTGTGGGCATGGGTATGCTCCGGACCTTATGAGTGCTGTACGACCCTGGGGCCAGGCCAAGCTGGCGAGCGGGCCCGCGGCTGCGATCGTCGTTCTCGGTGACCTGCTTGTGTGTGCCGTGCTGCTTCTGATGTCCATAGGGATCATTGGTGCGGAGCCGACAACCCGGGCCGAGGAGACCGCTGCTTGGCAGTCTGCCGGGAAGCTGTACTTCGGCTGGCTGGTGGTGGGTGCGGCGTCTTTCGCCGTGTTGCGCATGCCGAAAGCTCTGCTCGCCCACGTGTCGACGATGTTGCTCTCGCCCGTTGCCCTGTTCGTGCTGCTGCTCTCGTCCAGTCCCGGTTGATGCCGGACGTGCGGGTGTGGCTCGGAGTAGCAGGCCCGGCGATCAGCGCCTTCGCAAGCTCCGTCACAACCTCGGCGCGCTGCTCGTCACCCAGGATCGAGGCGGCGATCAGACGCGCCGCCTCAAGTGTCCGGGTGAGGAGGCGAGCTGCCGCCAACAGACGAGAGCGCAGCCGAGGGTCAGAAACGCTTCGTGGATGTCGTCGCGGATCTCCCAGCGGATCCGCAGCCGTCGGAACCAGGGCAGGTGGGCGAACGCGCGCTCCAGACCCAGCGTTGAGCGCCCGGTCCCGAGCCGTGCCCGGTCCCACGGCGGGCGATCACCGGCTTCACGCCGAGGGCTCGGACGAGACGGGGGTACTTGTCGTGGTCGTAGCCGCGGTCACCAAGCACGATCGCATGCCGTGTACCGGTCGCCGGGGGCCGGGTTCGATCCGCAGACGTCGGTGCCCTTCTTACGGGTGCCGAGGCTTGTGCCTGTGGTCGAGGGGACCGTGCGGATGTGTGTGTCCGTCATGGCCACGTAGAAGTGGCACGACGGCGGAGGTTGCGGGTCCGTGGTGTCGGCGGCTGTTGCGGTGCCGGCCGAGGCGATGGCGCCGGTGGTGAGGAGGGTCGCGGTGGTGAGGACGGTGGCGAGTTTCCGTCTGAACGTCATCTGCGTCTCTCCTTCGGTGGGGGTCGTCGCCCCGTGGCGGGCACGCCGTGGCGCGGCCGGGCCGCGCAGTCGACTTCGGTGAAATCGGTGGCGGTCGGGTCGAGTTGGTGTGCGGGCGGGTTCGGGGCGGGGATGTGGTGGGTGCTGCGTCGTCCGTGGTCGCCGTACCGCGCTGGTGCGGCAGGTACGGCGACGCGGTGGAGCGCGAGTGCTCCGGAGCGGTCGGCCCTTGAGGCAGGTGGCGACGACGTAGCCCTCTCCCTTGGTCTTGTGCGCGAAGCACACCCACTTCGAGCCGGTCCTGCCGCAGGCGGTGTAGCGGCTGCCCGCCTTGGACGGTGTGCCGCAGATCGACTTGCCCTTCTTGAGGGTGCCGCGGAGCTTGGCGCCGGACGACGGCTTCTTGCGGATGTTCAGATCCGGCGCTGTGCGACGGGTTTGGTGACGCTGCCGCCGGGGTGGCTTGAACGTCCCTCGCGCGGCCGGATCTGCGGCCTTTCCCGGCCGTTCGAAGCTGGTGAGGATGTGCGCAACCGGGCGGTGAGAGCGGAGAGTTGGTTGGTTGCGAAGCGCAGGAGGCGGTCGGCGGCGAGGCGTCGGCGTGAGGCCCGTCGGAACGTGGCACTGGTGGCGGCGGTGGGGCTCGCCGTGCTGGTGGTGAACTGGTCGCTGGTGTGGCCGTACCTGCTGGCGGCTGTGGTCGGTGGATCCGCCGGCGGGCTGGTGTGGTGGTTGTGGCGGACGGATCGGCTGCTGCGTGCGGGGGAGCGGGCGCGCAGGGACGAGGAGGTGCGCGAGGCCGGCCGCAGATCGCTGTCCGAGGTGGACGCGATGAGCTGGCAGGAGTTCGAGCGCTACGTCGCGTGGCTCTGTCGGCGCGACGGTTGCCGGGACGTCGAAGTGAGCGGAAAATCCGGCGACTTGGGGGCCGACGTACTCGCGACGCTGCCGGACGGGCGGCGTCTGGTCGTGCAGTGCAAGCACTACGCGCCGCACCGGTACGTGCCCAGCGGCGATATGCAGAAGTTCGTCGGCACCGCCTATCTGCACCACGGCGCCGATGTGGCGGTGTTCGTGGCGACCTGCACCTTCAGCAAGCCCGCGATGGCGCTTGCCGTGCGCCACGGGGTGCTCGCCGTGCACCGCGACCTGCTCGGCCAGTGGAACACCGGCAGCCCGCTCTCGGAGCTGCTGCCGATCAACGGTTCCGGGCAGGGGGACCGCCGTCACCGCCGACGGTGGAAGGAGACCTATCGCGGGTAAACGCGGTCCCGGCGGCAAGCAACTGACGGCCACTCAACAGCGCGTGCAGCAGCGGCTGTTGGCGAACCGGCCCGTATCGGAGCCAAGTTGGTCAGCTGCCCTTCGCCGTCAGGGCGGTGAGGCCGTCGTTGCCCGGGCCGTAGAGGTGGCCGCCGCCCGCCCACATGGCGACCGGCTCCGAAAGGGGGGACGTGCCGGTGCGGAAGCCGAACTGCCAACGCGCTCTGCCGTCCTCCTCGTCGAGAGCCCACACCTTGCCGCTCGTCCACAGGTACGCGGTGTCGTCGGCGCAGCGGATGGCCACGGAGCCCGAGGTGAGCGTGGGTACGTGGCCGGCCCACCGTACGTCGCCGGTTCTGGCGTCGAAGGCGTGGACGAGGACCTTGCCCTGGTGGTCGGGTCCGGCGGCGAACACGGTGCTGCCGTCGGCGTTGGCGCACACCGCGTAGTAGACGATCCGGTCGGGTGAGGACCAGGCGACCTGGCCGTTCTCCGGGTCGACCGCGTAGAGCCTGTTGGACAAGTAGAGGAAGTGGCCGCCGGCGGAGGTGTGCGGGCCGTCGAACCAGGGGCGCATGAAGACCTCCGGCCCGGCCCCGGACATGTGACCGCCGCCGGGCGCCGGCTGCTCCCACAGCTGCCGGCCCCCGCGTGCGGCGTCGAGTGCGGACATCCGCGGCGAGGTGCCCTGCATGTCCGCGTTGGCCAGCCAGAGCAGACGTCGACCGGAGGACGGGATGCGAAGAGAGGTCTGGTTCATCATGGTGTTCTTGAAGCTGCGCTCCCAACCGACCTTTCCCGTACGGGTGTCGACCGCCCAGACGAAGGTCGATCTGCCGCCGGAGCCTCCGGCGGGACCGGTCGGAAGGCCGGAGGGGAGTTCGGAGGGATCGGTGGGAAAGCCGGAGGGGAATCCAGTGGGCAAGTCCGAGAGGTCGTCGGGGAGTTCGATCTTCGGGGCGGTGTCGCCGCGTACGTAGACGGTGTCGCCGAGAACTCCGGGCACCCAGGCCATGGAGACCGAGGAGGTCTTGCCCTTCGCCGTCCAGACGGTCTCGCCGGTGTCGAGCCGGACTGCCCTGAGCGCGCGGGAGGGGAGGCCGGAGGTCGAGTCGGAGGCTGCCGTCACCAGGGCGTAGACGTGCTTGTCGTCGACCGCGAACGCGTTGCCGCCCATGCCGCCGGTGCTGAGTTCGGCGGCGAGCGGGTTCGGACCCCACAGTGCGCGACCCTCCCGGCTGAACGCGAGGATCTGCTTCCCCGCGCCGACCACGACCGTCTCGGCGTCGCCGCCGATCTCGGTCAGGTTGCCGGAGACCGGTACGGACCAGCGGGGTTTCGCCTCGGTCTCGGTGCTCAGCGACCGCCCCGGGTCGGTCAGACCGGATTTGGACGACGAACCACCCTTGCCCGAGGGCCCGTTGGGCTCCTCGTCGCGCGGCCACAGCGCCACTGCGGCGCCACCGCCGCCGACGAGTGCGACCGCGCCCGCGGCGAGCCCGAGAACGAGAGCCCGCCGGGAGGGCGAGGGCCGGCCGGACTCCGGCGGCGAGGTGGGTGGCTGCGACGGGTGTGGCGGAACCGCCCCGGGTACGGACGGTCCGTGCGCTCCCGCCGGCCCCGCACCGTACGCGCCGCCTCCGTACGCGCCGCCAGCACCCGCGCCGCCTGCCGCGCTCCCCGACGCGCTCCCCGACGCGTCCGCCGACGCGTCCGCGCCGGTGCCGCGCGGCGTCATCACGTTCGCCGCTTCCTCGACCGCAGTGACGATCGCCGGCGGCAGCCAGCTGCCCGGGTCGATGCGCACCGCCAACTGCTGGACGAACTCCACCAGTTGATCCGGTGTCGGCCGGTCCTGCGGGGACTTGGCGAGGCAGGCGGCGACGGTCAGTCGCAGGCTCGGCGGTACGGCCGCGAGGTCCGGTTCCTCTTCCGCCACGCGGCGCAGCACCCTCAGGGGCGGTTCGCCGGGCGAGCTGAAGAGCCCGTGGCCGCGTGCGGCGAAGGCCAGCGTCGCACCGAGCGAGAACACGTCCGAGGCGGCGGTGACTTCAGCGGCGCGCGCCTGCTCGGGCGACATGTACGAGGGGGTGCCGAGCACCGCGCCGGCGACCGTCAGCGCGGTGCCGTCGGCGGCGCGGGCGATGCCGAAGTCGATGACGTGCGGTCCGTCGAGCGCCAGGAGCACGTTGGCGGGCTTGAGGTCGCGGTGGGTCAGACCGGCCGCGTGGATGTTGACCAGTGCCTCGGCGATCCCGGCAAGCAGCGAACGCAGCGCCGACTCCGGCAGCGGCCCGTGGTCGGTCACCGCCCTGTGGAGCGAGACGCCGGGCACGAACGCGGTCGCCATCCACGGCACCTCCGCGTCCGGATCGGCAGCCACCACCGGTGCGGTGAACGCCCCGGAGACGGCGCGCGCGGCGGCGACCTCCGCCCTGAAACGCGCGCGGAACCCCTCGTCGTCGGCGAGTTCGGGCCGGATCAGCTTCACCGCGACCGTACGGCCGCCGCTGGAGCGTCCGAGGTGGACCGAACCCATGCCTCCGGCGCCCAGCCGGCCGAGGAGTGTGTACGGACCGATGCGGGTGGGGTCGTCGGGGGTGAGCGGCTCCATGTCAGGCTCCGTTCGCGTGCAGTACGGCGATGGTGGTCGCGGTCGGGTCGCACAGGGCGAGTCGGCCGTGGGCCGCGTGCCAGACGAGTTTGAGCGGATCGGTGCCACGGAAGCCGGAGTACTTCCAACGGGGCTTTCCGTCGGCGGAGTCGAAGGCCCAGACGACGCCGTCGCCGTCCATGCTGTAGAGGTTCCCGTCGGAGTGCAGAAGGCGTGCGGAGCCGAGTTTGCCGTCCTTGCGCACGGCGGGCAGCGGCGCCTGCCAGGACGCTTTGCCGCTGTCGCGGTCCAGTGCGCGCACAGTGGCGCCGCCGTCGTCGTCCGCGCGCAGCACGTAGAGCACGGTCTCCTTCTCGCCGGTGGCCATGCCGTCGCCGCGGGCGGAGGCGACCAGGCCGGTGGTGCTCCACAGCTTCTTGCCGGCGGTGTCGCGCAGGGTCGTCCGGCCGTCGGTGGTGCTGTGGACGAAGTGCGGTCCGAAGGCGAAGACCGAGTGCGAGCGTGCCTTCTCGCTCCAGTCGACCTCGCCCCGCGCGTCGAGTGCGGCCGTCCGCTCCGTGCCGGCGAGGACGACCGTGCCGCTGCCGGAGGGCAGTGCCGACCACAGGACGTGGTCCTTCTCGCCGTGGAACCAGGCGGTCTTGCGGTCAGCGGTGTTCAGACACCAGACGTGGGCCCCGGAGAAGGCGGAGCCGCCCTTGCGGCCGTCGCCGAAGCCCACCGTGTACACCTTGCCGTCCCGCACCCCGGCGAGTGCGTGGACGCCCGAGGTGTGTTCCCGGTCGATCTTGGTCGTCCACAGCGACTCGGCCTCGGTCAGGTCCACCGCGGTGACGGCGGGGCCGGCGCCTGCGAGCGTCACCGACATGCCGCCCACGTAGAGCCGGTCGCCGTCCAGCGCGGCGACGGTCTTCGGCATCGTCCCGGAGAGCGCGAAGGTGGTCTGCGGGTCGGCGGGGTTGACCGACCACTTCTCCTTGCCGTCGCCGTCCAGCGCGAGGACCTGGCGCAGCGACACACCCAGCACCAGGTCCTTCGCGCACAGCACCTGCGGGCAGGGTTCGGCGCTCTTCACCTTCCAGGCGAGTGTCGCCTCCCGAACGCCGTCCGCCGCCGGGCGCCGAATCTCCCTGCCCGCGCCGGACTTGCCCGAACCGTGGCTGCCGTCGTCACCGAGCGCGAACCAGGCGCCGAGTCCGCCAGTCGCGAGGGCGCCGCCGGCCGCTCCGAGGAGCAGCAACCGTCGGGAGGGGCCGCGCCGGTCGGCGACGGGCGACGGACCGGTCTCCTTCGAAGGTCGGCCCAGCAGCACCGTCGGCGGGTCCGTCGCGGCGTCGGGCTCGGGGGCGGGCAGCGCGGTCATGACCGAACGCAGCGCCACCACGTCGCCCGCCACCTCGTCGGGCAGCCAGCTGGCTGACGTCAGCGGGGCGCCGGCCCGTTCGACGGCGTCGCAGATCTCGCGAGGCCTCGGGCGTGCGGCGGGGTCCTGTGTCAGGCACGAGGCGAGCAACTCCCGCAGCCCGGCGGGCAGTCGGGCGAGATCGGGCTCGGTGTGCACGATCCGGAACAGCACCGCAGCGGCGGCTCCGTCGCCGAAGAGGCTGTCGCCGCGTGCGGCGTGGGCGATGGTCGAGGCCAGCGAGAAGACGTCGCTCGCCTCGGTCAGCGGGGAGCCGACGGCCTGTTCCGGCGACATGTACGGCGCCGAACCGATGACCGCTCCGGTCGAGGTCAGCGCGGTGCCGTCGACAGCCCGGGCGATACCGAAGTCGATGACGTGGGGCCCGTCGAGGGCGAGGAGCACATTGGCCGGCTTGAGGTCCCGGTGGATCAGCCCGGCCTCGTGCACGCTGACCAGGGCCTCGGCGACACCGGCCGTCAGCGTCCACAGGGTGCGCTCGGGCAGCGGCCCGCGCTCGCGCACCGCCTTGTCCAGCGCGACGCCGGGGACGAAGGTGGTCGCCATCCACGGCACCGCCGCCTCGACGTCCGCGTCCACGACGGCTGCGGTGAAACCTCCGGAGACTCTGCGCGCGGCCACCACCTCGTGCCGGAAACGGTCCCGGAACGCGCCGTCCTCGGCGAGTTCGAGCCGTACGACCTTCACCGCGACCGTCCGCCCGCCGGCCGAACGCCCCAGGTAGACGGCGCCCATACCGCCCGCGCCGAGCCTGCCGAGCAAGGTGTACGGGCCGATCCGACGCGGGTCGGCGTCCCCCAACTGCTTCATCGCACCCCCAAGACGTGAAGCTGTCAGATTACTGCCAGCGGCCAGGCGTGCACGGGTGTATCCGCCCAACCTCCCGCCGCCGCAGGGCTCTTCGGGATGCGGCCGGGGGCGGGGCCACACCACGGGCTTCGGTGCGCACGTGTGCCCGCTCCGTACGCCTGACGCGTACGCCTGGGCGTACGCGCGAAGGCCGCCCGGGGTGTGGGCGGCCTTCGGCGGGGTGCTTTCGGTCAGTGGGCGGAGCCGGGCAGGTCGACGCCGCTGATCTCGTTGGGCGCCGAGGGCAGTTCGGCGGTGCCGGTCTTCTTGCCGGTCTCCAGGTCGATGGCGTGCAGCTTCTTCTGGGCGGGGTCGGAGACGTAGGCGGTGTGGTCGCGGACGAAGAGGGCGGGACGAGGCTGCTGCCAGTCCAGCGGCTCGCGCCACTTGTCGATGACGTCGACCGAGCCGGTGACCTCGGCGGAGTCCGGGTCGACGGTGTGCAGCTTGCCGTCGGTGCCCAGCACCAGCGCCTCGCCGTGCGGGCCGCGGGCCAGCGAGCGGAAGGTGTAGCTCGTGCCGAGGTCGACGAGTTCGAGCTTGCCGGTCTCGGTGTTGATCAGGGAAATCTGCTCGGGACGCTCCAGCTCCGCGTCCTCGTCGGTCTTGTAGTCGCCGAGGACGACGGGGGACCGGTCGGAACCGGCCTGGTTGCCGATGCGGCCGTAGTCGTCGGGGCTGTCGATCTTCTTGATCTCGCCGTCGCGGTAGAGCAGCACGCCGTCCTGGCAGCCGATCACCACGGCCTCGCCCTTGGCGGTGGCCTCGCCGTGCACACCGGGGCAGTCCTCGTTGCGCGCGATCTCCTTGCGGTCCTCGTCCAGCACGCTGATGCCGAAGCCGCCGTCCTTGTCGCCGACAGTGGTGAGGAGTTCGCCGTTCTCCAACTCGACGGCGACGCCGTGGTGGGGCGAGTCGGTCTTGTGGGTCGCGGTCTTCGGCTCGCCGTCGCCGAGGTCCTTCGGGTCGAAGATCCGGATCTCGCCGGTGCCGTCGGTGAACAGGACGGTCCTGCCCGCGTGCCGTACCACGTGGCCCGGCTCGGCGCCGGGGAAGGTGACGTCGGTCAGCTCCGCGCCGCCGGCGTCGAGGAGCTGGAAGCCCTTGGAGGTGGAGACCACCACGTGGCGGTCGTCGCCCGCCGGGTTGACGCGGTTGAAGCCCTTGAGGGGGATGTCCTCCACGATCTTCAGCGATGTGCCGTCCAGCACGTACAGTCCGCCGTCGTAGGTGGCGACCAGCGGCTCGGTCGCCTTGACGGCGCTCTTGCCGCCGGAGTCGGAGGCGCTCTTCTTCTCGTCCCCGTCGCTGTCACCGCTCTGGCCGCAGGAGGTGAGGAGCAGCGCGGCGACGACCGCGGTGCCGATCACCGCACTGGTGCGGGAGGCGCGAGTGGTGCGGGAGGCGCGGGAGGCGCCGGGCGTGTGCGCCGCGGCGGCGAGGCCACCTGCCTCCAGATGGCCCGCGCCGCCGCCCCTCGCGGTGAGCGACTCGGTGAACAGCGGTACGACGCGGACGTCCAACTCGGCCTCGTCCCGCAGGACTTGGGCCAGCCGGTCCGGCTGCCCGGAGTCCACGAAGATGGCGGGTACGCCGGCCCTGTCGATCGCGTCGGCGAGCGACTTGAGGTCGGACGCGCTGGGCGAGGCGAGCGTCGTACCGCTGTTCACCGAGTCGCTCACCGCGAGGGGCGGCGGCGCGGGCCATCTGGAGGTAGGTGGCCGCGCCGCCGCCCCTCGCGGTGAGCGACTCGGTGAACAGCGGTACGACGCGGACGTCCAACTCGGCCTCGTCCCGCAGGACTTGGGCCAGCCGGTCCGGCTGCCCGGAGTCCACGAAGATGGCGGGTACGCCGGCCCTGTCGATCGCGTCGGCGAGCGACTTGAGGTCGGACGCGCTGGGCGAGGCGAGCGTCGTACCGCTGGGCACCACCGCGCCCACCACCCGGAAGTCGTAGCGTTCGGCGAGGTAGCCGAAGACGTGGTGGTTGGTGACCAGGCTGCGCCGCTCGCGCGGGATCTTCGCGAACTCCCGGTCCGTCCACTCCCCGAGCGCCTCGACCCGCTTGCCGTACGCCGCACCGTTGGCCCTGACCCGCTTCGGGTCGACGCCGTCCACCTGCTCGACGATCTTTCCGGTCAGCACCCGCACGGCCTCGGCGACCCGTACCGGATCGGTCCAGAAGTGCGGGTCGGGCTCGCCCTTGCTCTCATCCGAGCGGTACGGCAGCGGGTCGACCTCCTCGCCGACCGCGAGGGCGGGAACGCCCGCCTCCTTCGCCGCGTCCACGTGCCGCTGGACGTTCTCCTCCAGGCCGAGGCCGTTGTGCACGACGAGGTCGGCCTGCTCCAACTCCGCGGCCTGCCGGGCGGATACGCCGAAGGAGTGCGGATCGGCGCCGGGCTTCATCAGCACCTTCACCTCCGCCTCCTCGCCGACGACGTTGCGGGTGAGGTCGCCGAGGATGTTGGTGGTGACCACGATCGTGGGCTCGCGGTCCGCGCCCGTACCGCAGCCCGCGAGCAGCGCCGGGGCGGCGAGGGCGAAGAGCAGCAGGGCGAGCACCGGCCCGCGTCCGCGCGCGGTGCGTCGCACCGTGGCCGTCCGGCCGGCGGCAGCGTGACCGGCTGTCGGCGGGAGGACGGCGGCAGCGTCGCCGGTCGACGGCGGGAAGGCGGCACCGTCACCGGCCGTCGCCGGGAGGGCGGCGTGGGGGTCGGTCATCGTCCGGTCTCCACCATGTCGGTCGGGGCGCCGGGCACGGTCAGACTCCGGGCGAGCCGCAACTCGTCCTGGTAGTCGATCTCGTGGATCCTGCCGGCGAGCGGGTCGTTGACGTAGGCGCGGGAGGTGTCCACCTCGATCACAGGCCGGGCGGTGCCGGGGTCGGGGACCTCGGACAGCAGCTTCGTGCGCGCGGTCTCCTTGCCGGTGGCGGTGTCGTGGGCGCGCAGTACACCGTCGTCGGTGAGTACGAGTGTCGGCTCGCCCTGCCCGACGGAGTTCACCGCGAGCACGGGGCGGCCGGTGTCCAGACGGCTCCACTCGCGCTCGCCGACGTCCAGCGTCCACACTCCCGTCTCGCCCGCCGGGGCTGCGAGGGTGGCGCTGCCGGGGCGGTGCCGGAACTCCCTTGCGCGGTCGGCCTTTTCGACCTTCTCCGGGTAGGGGATCTTCGTGGCGGTGAGCTTCCCGTCCTTCCCCTCACCCGGGGCGACGAGCAGCGCGCCGTCCGCGCAGCCGAACACGACGCCGCGCGGGGTGAGGGCCTGGCCCTCCAGCTGCGGGCAGTCGCCGCTCAGCGTCCGGCCCTTGTCGCCGTTGCGCGCGTCGACCCGGATCCGGTCGATGTCCGCGCCCGACTGCCGTACGGGGACCAGCAGCTGACGTTCGTACGGTACGGCCGCTCCGGCGGACCCGTTGGCGGCGAGCGTACGGACGCGCACCGCCCGGCCGTCCTCCAGCTTCTCGCGGTCCAGCAGGCCGACCCGTCCGTCCGGTCCGGTCAGCGCGGTGGTGGCGGGGTCGCTGTAGGTGCCGTGCACCCGCCCGCCGGGCACGCTGCCGACGGCGGCCGGATCGGCGCGGTAGTAGTGGGTGTGGTCGCCGTGGTCGACCATCCACACGCCGCTGTCGAAGAGATGGGCCTCGCGCGCGGTGCCGACCTGCGCGAACCGGCCGTCGCCGGTGAGGGTTTCGGCCCCCTCGACGCGGCCGAGCGCGGTGACCTTCGCGCTGAGGGGGTCGAGCAGCCGCACCCGGCCGGTGCCGCGGTCCAGCACGACCAGCCCGGGCTGGTGCTCGGCGGCCTCCTCCGCGCCCTCGACGTAGCCGTGCGGGGTGGCGTCCTCGGCGCCGGTCTCCTTCGACCCGGCACCGCCGGTCGAATCGCTGCGCACACAGCCCGTACCGGCGAGCAGCACCAGCGGCAGCAGCGTGCCGACTACCGCGGCGCGGCGGGGTATTCGGGGATTCATACGGTCTCGACCTCGGTTCTCGAAACGGTCTGCGGGGAGTCGGCGGAGCCGGGGGAGGAGCGGGGCGTGCGGGCGGACGCGGGCGTGGTGCGGCGCTCGCGAACCGCCGCCAGGGCCGTCGACAGCAGGAAGAGCAGCACCGCGACCGCGGCCACGGTGGCGCCGGCGGCGATGCCCAGGTGCCAGGAGAGCAGCAGCCCGAGGAAGGTCGAGAGCGAGCCGACGAGCGCGGCGCCCAGCATGATCGTGGTGATCCGGCGCGCCCACGGCAGCACCGCTGCCGGCGGCGCGATCAGCAGTCCGAAGACCAGCAGTGCGCCGACGACGCGGAAGGAGGCGACGATCGCAAGCGTCACCAGCGCGATGAGCGCGGCGTGGGCGAGCGCGGGGCGAAGCCCGAGCGTCCGCGCCTTGCGGGGGTCGAAGGCGAGCGCGACGAATGCCCGATGCCCGAGCAGCGCGAGCAGCGCCGCCACCGCGAGCGCCAACGTCAGCTGGACCAGGTCCTGTTGACGCACGGCGAGCACGTCGCCGAAGAGGTAGCCGGTGAGATCGACGGCGAAGGACTGCGATCTCGAGACGATGATCACGCCGAGCGAGAGCATCCCCACGAAGAGCAGTCCGATGCTGGTGTCCTGGGAAAGCCGGGGCGAGCGGCTGAGCGCGGTGACGCCGAGTGCCATCACGGCGGCGCTGATCGCGGCACCGAGCAGCAGGTTCGCGCCGAGCAGGGACGCGGTGGCCACACCGGGCAGCATTCCGTGCGACATCGCGTCGCCGAGGAAGGCCATCCCGCGCAGCACCACCCACGTCCCCGCGAAGGCGCAGACGCAGGAGACCAGCACTCCGGCCCACAGGGCCCGTTGCACGAAGGCGACCTCGAAGGGACTCCACAACCACTCCATGGACACGGAACCTATAATGAAAACGGTTATCAACACAATCAAGGGGTTGTCATGTCAGTCGTCGAAGAGGCCGCCGCCATCGGGACGCCCGCCGCAGCGGTCCAGCTCCGGGAGCTGTCCGTCGGATACGGGCGCAGTCCCGCGCTCCATCAACTCACCGCCCGCATACCGGAGTTGGCGACCACCGCGATCGTCGGGCCGAACGGTTCGGGGAAGTCCACGCTGCTGGCGGCGCTCGCCGGAGTGATCCCGCCCACTGCCGGTGAGATCTCCCACCGAGCGGCCGAGCGCCCGGCGCTGGTCATGCAGCGCAGCGCCGTGAGCGACACCCTGCCGCTCACGGTCCGCGACGCCGTCACGATGGGGCGCTGGCCGCACCGCCCGCTGCTCGGCCGACTCACCCGTCGCGACCGGGAGATCGTCGAGGAGTGCATGGCGCGGCTGGACATCACCGACCTCGCCGACCGTCAGCTCGGCCGGCTCTCCGGCGGCCAGCGTCAGCGGGCGCTCGTCGCGCAGGGGCTGGCCCAGCGCTCACCGCTGCTGCTCCTGGACGAGCCGACCACAGGCCTCGACGCCGCCGCCCGGCAGCGCATCTCGCAGGTCCTGCGGGAGAGTCGGGAGCAGGGCGCCACCGTCGTGCACGCCACCCACGACTTCCCCGAGGCGATGAACGCCGACCACTGCCTGCTCCTCGCGGACGGCCGCCTCGTCGCCGAGGGCCCACCCCGGGAGGTGCTGACCGCCGAAGCGGTGGAGCAGGTGTGGGCGGTCCCCGAACTCCCCGCGCACAACGGGGGTTGAGGGTGCGGTCGAAGGCCGTTGAGCGACGCCGGGCGCGGGCGGGGACGGACGGGGACGGACGGGGCGCGGGGCGAACGCGGGCCGGCCGGCGGGCGGTTGCGGGAGAATCGATTCCGCTTCGTACGTTAGGGGCGGGCGAAGTTGGGCAGGTTCGCAAGTCCGCGGGGCTGTACACATCCCGTGGGCAGCGCGCGGTGGCGTCCCCCGGGAGGCCGCGGCGCGTGCACGCGACAATGCGAGGAGGTCACCATGGCCGACAACGGCGCGATCGACAAGCTCAAGGGCAAGGCCAAGGAACTGGCCGGCAAGGTCACGGGTGACAAGCGCACGGAGACCGAGGGCAAGACCGACCAGGTCAAGGGCGACGCCAAGGGAGCCGTCGGCGAGGTGAAGGACCGCGCCGCGGGCGTGAAGGACTCCCTCACGGACAACAAGGACACCAAGGACGACGTCAAGTAGGCGTCCCCGCCGCTTCACACGGCGCCGCCGCCCGCGCAGGGCGGCGGCGCCGTCGTCGTGCGCCGACCCGCCGCGCGGGAGGCCGCGGTCGACGGCCCGCACGCGGCCACCGCCCGCCGGCCCGGGGTGCGAGTCCGTACGCGAGCGCGAGGGGCGAGTCCGTACGTCGGTGCGTGGTGGGTGCCGTACGTCGGCGGCGCTTTCCGGCCACTGCGCACGGTC
Organism: Streptomyces tardus; assembly: GCF_018101125.2. Taxonomy (GTDB): domain Bacteria; phylum Actinomycetota; class Actinomycetes; order Streptomycetales; family Streptomycetaceae; genus Streptomyces; species Streptomyces tardus. The sequence continues at coordinate 4,161,999 of NZ_JAELVF020000001.1, forward strand.
CTCCCGGGTGAACCCGCGCGGCGTCTCCGGTGTACCGCTTCACCCCTCTGACCTGCAACGTGAAGGCGAGCTGTACGAGCGTTTCAGAAAGTCTCGATGGACTTCACGGTGGCCGGTAGGCATCTTGGTGCGCACCGCGCGACCGGCGAACGCCTCACCTGTCCGGTTCGTGCGGAGCCCGGCACCCGACCGTCCCGGCAGCCCGACTGAACCCCGGCAGCCCTGCAACCCCGACAACGACGTCGTACCTCTGGAGCCACGCACCGCATGAAGGCACTCGTCAAACAGCACTCCGAGCCAGGACTGTGGCTCGTCGACGTACCCGAGCCGGAGGTCGGCCCCTCCGAGGTGTTGATCAGGGTCCTGCGGACCGGGATCTGCGGCACCGATCTGCACATCCGGGACTGGGACGGCTGGGCGCGCCGCGCGGTCGACACCCCGCTGGTGCTCGGTCACGAGTTCGTCGGCGAGGTCGCGGGTTTCGGCGACGACGTCGAGGACCTGGAAGTGGGCCAACTCGTCAGCGGCGAGGGGCATCTGGTCTGCGGGAAGTGCCGCAACTGCCTCGCCGGACGGCGTCATCTGTGCCGCAGCACGCTGGGGCTCGGGGTGGGACGCGACGGCGCGTTCGCCGAGTACGTGACCCTGCCCGCGTCGAACGTCTGGGTGCACCGCACCCAGGTCGATCTGGACGTCGCCGCCATCTTCGACCCGTTCGGCAACGCCGTCCACACCGCGCTCACCTTCCCGCTGGTCGGCGAGGACGTGCTGATCACCGGCGCGGGGCCGATCGGCGTGATGGCCGCCGCGGTGGCCCGGCACGCGGGGGCCCGCAACGTGGTGGTCACCGACGTCAGCGAGGAGCGCCTCGCCCTCGCCCGCAAGGTCGGCGCCACGCTCGCGCTGAACGTCCGGGACGCCGGGATCGCCGACGCCCAGAGCGAGTTGGGGCTGCGCGAGGGCTTCGACATCGGACTGGAGATGTCCGGTCGGCCCGAGGCGATGCGCGACATGATCGCCAACATGACGCACGGCGGACGGATCGCGATGCTCGGTCTGCCCGCCGAGGAGTTCGCGGTGGACTGGGCGAAGATCGTCACCTCGATGATCACCGTCAAGGGCATCTACGGCCGCGAGATGTACGAGACCTGGTACGCCATGACCGTCCTCCTGGAGGGCGGTCTCGACCTCAGCCCGGTGATCACCGGCCGCTACCCCTACCGGGACTTCGACGCCGCCTTCGACGAGGCGGCCACCGCCCGCGGCGGGAAGATCATCCTCGACTGGACCGACTGACCGCATCCGGCACCGCACCGGGTCCGAAGGTCCCGCATCCGGCACCGCGTTCGCAGGCCACACCCTCATCCCACGGGAGACCACACATGTACGCGTCCGTCCGCGACGAACTCCGCACCACCCTCGACGAGATCACCGAAGCCGGCCTCTACAAGCCGGAACGCGTCATCGGCAGCCCGCAGTCGGCCTCCGTCGCCGTCACCGCCGGCGGCACCAAGGGCGAGGTGCTCAACTTCTGCGCCAACAACTACCTCGGCCTCGCCGACCACCCCGAGGTCGTCGCCGCCGCCAAGCAGGCCCTGGACCGCTGGGGCTACGGCATGGCCTCGGTGCGCTTCATCTGCGGCACCCAGGACGTGCACAAGGAGCTCGAGGCCCGGCTGTCGGCCTTCCTCGGCCAGGAGGACACGATCCTCTACTCCTCCTGCTTCGACGCCAACGGCGGTGTCTTCGAGACCCTGCTCGGCGCTGAGGACGCGGTGATCTCCGACGCCCTCAACCACGCCAGCATCATCGACGGCATCCGCCTCTCCAAGGCCCGCCGCCACCGCTACGCCAACCGCGACCTCGCCGACCTGGAGAAGCAGCTGCAGGACACCCAGGACGCCCGGCGCCGCCTCATCGTCACCGACGGCGTGTTCTCCATGGACGGCTACCTCGCCCCGCTCCGCGAGATCTGCGATCTGGCCGACCGCTACGACGCCATGGTGATGGTCGACGACTCCCACGCGGTGGGCTTCGTCGGCGAAGGCGGACGCGGCACCCCCGAGCTGCACGGCGTCATGGACCGGATCGACATCATCACCGGCACCCTCGGCAAGGCGCTCGGCGGGGCTTCCGGCGGGTACGTGGCCGCCCGCGCCGAGATCGTCGCCCTGCTGCGCCAGCGCTCGCGCCCGTACCTCTTCTCCAACTCGCTCGCCCCGGTCATCGCCGCCGCCTCGCTGAAGGTCCTCGACCTGCTGGAGGGCGCGGGGGACCTGCGGCAGCGGCTGAACGCCAACACCGCGCTCTTCCGCGAGGAGATGACCAAGGCCGGTTTCGACATCCTGCCCGGCGACCACGCCATCGCCCCGGTGATGATCGGCGACGCGGCGGAGGCCGGACGGATGGCCGAACTCCTGCTGGAGCGCGGGGTGTACGTGATCGGCTTCTCCTACCCGGTCGTCCCGCTCGGCCGGGCGCGCATCCGCGTCCAGCTCTCGGCGGCCCACTCCACCGCCGATGTGCAGCGGGCGGTCGCCGCGTTCATCGACGCCCGCGAGGCCCTGCGCCAGGACGCGGCGGACGCCTGACGCGGCAGGCCGACGCCCGGGGCGCCGGCCCGGGGTGTCGGCGTCCGGATTCGGTCGAGGGGTCGGCACCCCGGGCGTCGGCGTCGGGTGTCGGTCCAGGGGTCGGGCACCCCGGGTTTCGGGTGTCACATCGGACGTGCCCGTCGTCCGTCCGGGTCGGCCGGGAGGCGGGCCGTGGCCCGGCGCCGGTCTCCGGGGGCGACTCCGGCCGGGGTGGGAAGAGGCCGGGAGCTGCGACAATGGCCCGGTGATCGACCCCCGGCGACTGCGTGTGCTGCGGGCCGTGGCTGACCACCGGACGGTGACGGCCGCGGCTGCCGCGCTCTACCTCACGCCCTCCGCCGTCTCGCAGCAGCTGGCCGCGCTGGAGCAGGAGACCGGCCACGCGCTGCTGGACCGCACCGGTCGCGGCGTACGGCTGACCGCCGCGGGCTCGATACTGCTCGGCCACGCCCACGAGGTGCTGGCCCAGCTGGAGCGGGCCGAGGCCGAGCTCGCCGCGTACGCGGGCGGAGCCTCCGGCGAGGTGACGGTGGCCGCGTTCGCCACCGGTATCGCCGAGGTGCTGGCCCCGGTCTACGCCCGGCTCGCCGCCGGCAGGCCCGGCATCCGGCTGCGGGTCCGGGACGCGGAGGGCGACGAGAGCCTGCCGCTGGTGCTGGACGGTCGCGCCGATCTGGCGCTGGCCGTCGAGTACCGCGGCGCTCCGGAGGAGGGGGACGTACGGCTGAGCCGATTCCCGCTGTACGCCGAGCCGTTCGACGCGGTGCTGCCCGCCGCCCACCCGCTCGCCGAGCGCCCCGACATCACCCTCCAGGGGCTGGCCGACGACGACTGGATCAGCCCCTACCCCGGCAACCCCTGCCACGACGTGACCCTCCTCGCCTGTGAACTGGCCGGTTTCAAGCCGCAGTTGACGCACCAGTCGGACGACTTCCGGGCTGTGGTCGCGCTTGCCGGGGCGGGCGCGGGTGTCGCGCTCGTACCGCGTTCCGCGTTGCGCGGCATCGAGCTGAAGGACCTCGTCGTACGTCCGGTGCAGGGCCCCGCACCCACCCGCCGGGTCTTCGCCGCGGTGCGCCGGGGCGGCGAGACGCATCCGCTGATCCGCCCCGTGCTCACCGCCCTGCGCGAGACCGCCGACGCCCTCGGCGACTGACCGCCCCGCGCGGCGACGCAGCCGCGTCGGGGGAGCGAGCGGATCGGGCCGGCCGGTACGTGCCGCAGCGCCGTGCCGGGTCGAACTGCCCGCGGCCATACGGACGTTGGTGCCGTGCCTCGATCGCTGCTGGGCATCGGTGTCGGACCTCCGCCGTGCCGTCCTCGTCGCGCCGGGTCCGCGTGCCGCCGGCACCGAGCGTCCTGCGGATCGCGGGGTGCGTCCTCGTGGGGGCGGGACCGGCACGTCCGTGGCCGGGTCTCGTGGGCGGGGTCGGGAGTCGACGGGTCGGCGCGACGGGCCGCGCGGTGCGGTGGCCGGGCCGTGGTTGGCTTGCGCGTATGGAGACCGACACCGAGGACGGCGCGGAGGCGGGCGGTTCGCCCAGGATTCGGGTGCGGACGCGGCGACCGGCGGATCTGCCGCAGTGCGCCCTGGCCCTGGCCGAGGTCCACCGGCAGGACGGCTACCCGGTCAACTGGCCCGAGGACGCGGCCGGTTGGCTCGGCCGGGTTTCCGAGTACGGCGCCTGGGTGGCGGTGCTGGACGGCCGCACCGTAGGACACATCGGATTGGGCGTCGCGGACGCGGACCTCGCGGCGGCGGACGGCGGACCTCTGGGCGGGCCCCGGCGACAGTCAGCCGCAGCACGGAACAGAGCGTCACCCGGGCCGTCCCGCCGAGCGTCACCCACAGCGCCGTACCGACCGCCTGGCAGTGTCCGGCGGGAGAGCGGCCGTGGGTGACGTTCCTCAACTTGCGGTCGTCAGCAGGCTGTTCGTCCTGCCGGAGGCAAGAGGGCACGCCCTGGGCGGGCTGCTTCTGGGGCGTGCGGTGGCACGCGCCCGGGAGCTCGGGCTGCAACCGCTGCTCGATGTGGTCGCCACCGACACCGCCGCCTGCGCACTCTACGAACGCCACGGCTGGGAGCTGCTCGGCACCGTACTCAGGCGTTGGGGGCCGGAGCAGTTGGTGACCCTGCGGTGCTACGCCGCGCCCGCGCCCGCGAGTTGACGCGACGGGCCCTTATCGGCCCGAGCGCGCCGCCCTGACTCGGCACCCTCCAAAGGCCGTTGTGCGGCCGGTACGTCAACTCGCTTCGCACCTAAGGCCTCTGACGTCGACTCAGCCCGGGATGCGGGCGCGGTCGAGGATGCCGTCGAGGTCCGCGTGGCCGGGAAGGGTGCCGAAGGCGAGGCCGCCCTCGCCGCCCAGCCTCGTCGCGCAGAACGCGTCCGCGACCGCCGCGGGGGCGTGCCGCACCAGCAGCGAACCCTGGAGCGCGAGCGCCATCCGCTCCACCACCCGTCGGGCCCGCATCTGGACGCCCGCCATGTCCGAGAGGTCCGACCACAGTTCGGCGACGGCCGCGTCCAGTCGGGCGTCCGCGCCCCGGGCGAGTGAGAGTTCGTCCATCAGCGCCTGCACCGCCGCGGGCTCCTTGCCCAGCGCGCGCAGCACATCGAGCGCGTTGACGTTGCCGGAGCCCTCCCACACGGAGTTGAGCGGCGCCTCGCGGTAGAGGCGCGGCATACCGGACTCCTCGACGTACCCGTTGCCGCCCAGGCACTCCAGCGCCTCGGCGGTGAAGGGCGGGGTCCGCTTGGTCACCCAGTACTTGCCGACCGCCGTCGCCAGCCGCCGGAACGCCTGCTCGCCCTCGTCGCCGCGCGCCGCCCGGTCCGCGGCGCCCGCCAGCCGCAGCGTCAGCGTCGTCGCCGCCTCGGACTCCAGCGCGAGGTCGGCCAGTACGTTGCGCATCAGCGGCTGGTCGATCAGCCGGGCGCCGAAGGCCGAGCGGTGCCGCACGTGGTGGCCGGCCTCCACCAGCGCCTTGCGCATCAGGGTGGCGGAACCGGCGACACACTCCAGCCGGGTGCAGTTGACCATCTCGATGATCGTCTTCACGCCGCGGCCCTCGGGCCCGACCCGCCAGGCGACGGTGCCGTCGAACTCCGGCTCGGAGGAGGCGTTCGAGCGATTGCCCAGCTTGTCCTTCAGCCGCTGGATGCGGAAGGTGTTGCGACTGCCGTCCGGCAGCACGCGCGGTACCAGGAAGCAGGAGAGGCCGCCCGGCGCCTGCGCCAGCACGAGGAAGAGGTCGCACATCGGCGCCGAGGTGAACCACTTGTGCCCGCGCAGGGTGTAGACGCCCTCCTCGGCGGTGGGCTCGGCGATCGTGGTGTTGGTGCGGACGTCCGAACCGCCCTGCTTCTCGGTCATCCCCATCCCGGCGAGCAGTCCGCGCTTCTCGGTCGGCACCCGAAGTCCCGGATCGTAGAAGCGACTTGCCAGCAGCGGCGTGTAGACCTCGGCGAGGTCGGGCTGGTGGCGCAGCGCCGGGATCACCGCGTACGTCATCGCCATCGGACAGCCGTGGCCGGCCTCCGTGTGGCCCCAGGTGAGCAGCGCGCCGTAACGGGCGACGTGCGCGCCGGGACGGTCGTCCAGCCAGGCCGCGCCCGTGGCCCCGGACTCGACCGCGACGCGGGTCAGCTGGTGCCAGCTGTCGTGGAACTCCACCTCGTCGATCCGGTTGCCGTACCGGTCGTGGGTGCGCAGCACCGGCTCGACGGTGTTGGCCAGCTCGCCCCAGCGCTGGGCCTCCTCGCCGCCGGCGCGCGCCCCGAGGCGGCGCACCTCCTCGACGGCCCAGCCGGCGCCCTCGCGCTCCATGCCCTCCAGCAGCGCCGCGTCGTCCGAGGCGTCGTAGGGGGTGAGCGGCGGGGGCTGGTTGGTGACGTCGTGGGTGGCGTACGACTGCTTGCCCAGCTGCTGCGTTTCCGGTGCGGAGGCCATGCATCGAGTATTACGCTGCGCGTGCGGATGCGGCAAGAGTGTAATGTCGGGCTGTGGGTCGGGTTCCGCGAACGCCGACCCCCGCCGGTGCCGGCCAACTCCCCCCCCTGGCCGGCACCGGCCCCAGCGTCCTCCGGCCCTGGAGCGGGGCGCTCCGGGGCCCCGTGATCCGCGGCCTGCTCGGTGATCTGCGTGGGACGAGAGGCCGGATCCCTCCGGGCGCCGGTCAGCGCCTCGGGGCGACCCCGTCGGCGGAGGCCCGAAGGCTGCGGCTGCCACACGGCAGCCAGAAAGGTCGGACCACCATGAGCGGCGGACCCGGGCCCACCGGACCTCCAGGGCCCACTGGCGCCACCGGACCGGAAGGGTGGCCGGCGCCGGATGCCGTTCCCCGGCCGCCGTACCGTTCGCCGGCGAGTGCCGGCCCGTACCGCCGGTCGTCGGACCGTCCGCCCCTGGGGCTGCGTCCGCTCACCGCCCGATCGGTCGTGCTCAGCCTGCTGCTCGGTTCCCATCCGCCCGCGCTGCCCGTGCGCGACCTGGTGCGGATCGCCGAACTCTTCGGCATCAGCGACACCGCGCTGCGCGTCGCCCTGACCCGGATGGTCGCCTCAGGCGATCTCCAACGGACTGACCGCACCTACGAGTTGAGCGCCCGACTGCTGGAGCGTCAACGCCGCCAGGACGAAGCCGTCAGCCCTCGGGTGCGGGAGTGGGACGGAGGGTGGGAGCTGGTCGCCGTCACGGCCGGCGGGCGCGGCGCCACCGCCCGCGCCGCGCTGCGGGTACGCCTCGCCGGGCTGCGCCTGGCCGAGCTGCGCGAGGGCCTGTGGCTGCGCCCGGCCAACCTCCGGCGTCCCCTGCCGGCGGACCTGGACGAGGTGGCCGCGCGCTTCGACGGCACACCGCAGGGCGATCCGGCCGACCTGGTGCGTTCACTGTGGGACCTTCAGGAGTGGGCCGAGCGCGCCGCAGAGCTCACCGATCGGTTGGCAGCCGCCGAAGGCCCGGCGGAACGCTTCACCCTCGCCGCCGCCTCGGTGCGGCACCTGCTCGCCGACCCCGTGCTGCCCGAGGTCCTGTTGCCGCCGGCCTGGCCCGCCGAGGCGCTGCGCGTCGCCTTCCGCGACTACCGACGGGAAGTCGCCGACATCATCGTCTCCGCCCAGGACACCCTGGACTGACTCGCCGACCGGCGGCTCGCTCCCGGCCGGCGAGTGAGGCGCAACTGCCCGGCGTCGAACTGATCAGACGTCAGAATTGCCGAACAGCACGGAAGTTGCTGTTCCGGGAGTGGCCGATGCGAGGCGCTCCTGCTTCCGGCGCTCGCTCGGACTGGTGACGGTGACGTGGTCGGGCAGACAGCGCCGGAGATGGTGGTGCGCCCCTTCGATCAGGACCGTCTCCAGATGCGGGAAGCCCCTGAGCCACTCCCAGTCCTCGCCGTTGGTGTTCTGGCCGCGCAGCCAGAGACCCTTGAGCTGCGCCCGGTCCAGGCGCTTTGCCAGTTGCTCAGGGTGGTAGGCCGCCGTGACCTGTACGCGGGGACGCCCGCCGAGCAGCTGGAGCGCACGCAGGTGCGCGTCGTTGTGGGCGGGGAAGTAGAGGTTGGCCGGATCGAGGTGTCCGATGATCTCCTCGGCGTACTGGCGGGTGTCGAACCGGTGCCAGGACCAGGCGAGTTGGGACCGCACGGCGAGCGAGGGGTGGTCGCGGTAGCGGGCGAGCACCGCCAGGCAGTCGTCGGTGCCCAGATGGGCCGCGGTGACGACGATGTGGCGCGCCTGTTCGTCGCTGACGGCCTCGGGGCCGGGCAGCAGACCGAGCACCAGCGGCCCCGCCAGCTCGGCGAGCCGCCGTGCGGAGTTGCCGTCGCGCGGCGGCACCAGCGCGGTCGCCCGCTCGCGCACTCTGCGGCGTGTGTCGGGGTCCAGCTCGGTGGCCTGGTCGAGGCAGCTGGTCGCCAGCAGCACCGCGTGCACCCGGCGCCGCCGGTCCTCCGGGGCGTCGGAGGTGGGGAGTGCGTCGATCAACCCGTTGAGGATGCGGGCCCGTTCGGCGGGCCGGGCGAGGGCGACGGCCATCCGGAGCACGTCCTCCCACTGCGGCTTGTGCGCGTTGTTCAGCAGCAGCGGGAAGTCGACCTCCTCCACCGCCGCCTTGGCGCCGAGGTAGTCCTGGAAGGTGCGGTGGACGAAGTCGATGCGCTCGGGCGCCGGTTCACGGAGCAGCCCGCTGCGGCTCAGAAGATGGCGCAGAACGCCCTCCGCATCGGTGCCGAGGTCGGGCATGTGGCCGAGCGCGCGGGCGAGTTGGGCGCGCGCGTCGTCCCGGTCCATCTCGGCGCGGTCGTTGCGGATGAGCCAGTGGGCCAGTTTCTGGAGGAGCTGTACCTGTACCTCGCGGGAGAGTCGGAGGTCCTGGTCGCGCTGGATGCCTCGTTCCAGGTCGCGGCGTTCCAGCAGCATGGCGAGCGCCGCCTCGTACAGGTCCTTGCGGCTGTGCGGGAGGAAGCCGCGCCGATCGCGGTGCAGGGCACAGAGCAGCCCGCACATCAGGGGGTTGACGGCGAGGGCTCCGAGGTCGCTGCCGGCGCGGATCGAACCGATGAGTGCGTCCGCCAACTCGCGGTCGGCGTCCGCGGCGTGGTGCCAGCGCTTGACGAACGCCAGCACGTTCGTCCGCGACATCGGAGCCAGCGACAGCTCGCCGAATCCGTCCGCGGAGAGCCAGTCCTCGTCCACGGATGCCGGGCGGGCGGTGACCAGCCAGAGGTTCCCCGGATAGTCGCGGGCCAGCTCGCGTATCCAACGACGCGTCGCCGTGCGGGAGTTGGCGGGAACCTCGTCGATGCCGTCGATCAACATCAGAGCACGGCCGCCGGCCAGCACCCGGTCGGCCCAGCCCGCCGGTTGGGCGCCCGCCAGATTGCTGCCCGCCGCGTGCAGGAACCGGTCCGGCGTCGGCGGCTCGTCGTCCCGCAGCACCCGACGCAGCGGAAGCACGAAGGGCACCCGGCCGACCAGGTACGTCAAGTCCTCGTGACCGCGCTCGGGTTGGCGTGCGGCGGCCACCGCCAGCCACTGGATCAGCGTCGTCTTCCCCGAGCCCGCAGCCCCGCGCAGCAGCACCCGGTCCCGGTCCGCCAGCACATCGTCCGACCTCAGCGGAGCGTCCCAGCGGTCGGTCGCCTCCAGCGTCAGATACGCGGCGTCCAACGGCCATTCACGGGTGTGCGCGGAGTCGAGCCCGTAGATGGTCAACTCGCCGTGGCGCTGCCTGACATGGGCCGCGTACCGCTCCTCGAAGCGGGCGTCCTCGACAGCGGTGGAAGGCGTACGGGTCAGGAGCCGGTCCACCTTGGTGTCCAACTCACCGAGCGCACGCGTCTGTTCGACCAGCGTGCGCGCGACGAAGGTGGAGCGCTGGGTGAAGAAGTGCAGGATCTGCTCGCACGCGGCCTCCAGAAGCGGGCCGAAGTACGCCTGAGCCTCACCGGAGAGAGGACCGGGACTCGCCAACTCCCGTGCGAACCGCGCCGGTTCGAGACCGGCGGCCTGCACATCGTCCATCTGCAAGTCGCCGACGCTGCGAAGGGCGACGAACAGGGCGTTCGCCAGTTCGGTCCGCACCTCGGCGGACGGCTGCTCCCGCGGGCCCCGCCCGGCCGCCGCCCGGCGCACCAGCTCGCCGACGAGCCGGTGCAGGTCCCGCTGCTCGAGCACCTGCTTCTCACCCCGGAAGGAGACCAGGCCGGACAGCCGCACCGGCCGGTCCACGACCCCCGCACCGGTCCCCTCGGAGACGAACAGCTTCCGCAGCAGCGGGGTCAGTGCGGTGACCGCGAGACGCGCGGCGACGGCTGGCTCCATGTCTCCGAGCCTAGGCCAACTCGCGCGACCACAGGGCCGGTTGGTCGGCCATGCGTCGCCGCGCACGCCCGCTCCGGAAGCTGTTCGACCGCGCGCTGTCATGGCCCTTGCATACGATCGACCCCGTGACGAACGAAGCCCCTGGCACCGCGTACGAGCCGCACCCCCACCTCGGCGGTCGCGGCGCCGCGCTCCGCGCGCTCGCCTCCTGGCGCTCGGCCCGGCCCGGCACGCCCCGGGTCGTCGTGGTCACCGGCGCCGACGGCAGCGGTCGCTCACGTCTGCTGGACGGTTTTCTGATGCTCTGCGACCCGGAGTTCCGCCGCAGGCTCCGGCTGGACGTGCTCGAGCCGGCGACGGTGCCGCCCGAGCTGCCCGCCCCGCTCGTCCTGGACCCGACGGGGCAGCCGGTCCACCGGGTGCGGGAGCAGCTGGCGGAGGCGTACCGGCTGCCGGCCGTGCCCACCGCGGACGTCTTCGCCCAACTCGCCGCGCTGGACGATCCGTTGCCGCTCTTCGTGCCGCACGCAGACCGTGCCGGGCCGGTACGGCACCTGGACGAGGAGTCCCGTCTGGTGCGGGAGGTCCTGATCCCGCTGGCCGTACTGCCTCGCACCCGGATCGTGGTGGAGGCCGGGCGCTCGGCAGCTGCCGAGCTGGTCGCCGCGCTGCCCCCGGGTGAGGCGGGCGTCATCGACCTCGCCGAGGCGCGCTGGGCCGACCCCGAGGGGCTGGTGCTCCAGACGCTCGCCCTGATGGACACGGCTCCGACCGACGAGCCCGCCCCGCCGTACGCCACCGACCCCGCGCTGCGGCGCACGATCGCCGAGGCACTGGTCTCCCGGATCGGTGCGGGCGACGGCAGCCGGCTGACCGCGGAGCTCGCAGTGCGGTCCCTGACGCAGCTGCCGATCCCGGTGGAGAACCCGCTCGATCCGGCCCAACTGCCCGACAGCCTCGATGAGTTGCTGAACCGTCATGCCGCGCAGGCGGGTGTGGACCCGGCCACGGTGCGCATGGTCCTGATCCCGATCGCACTGGCCGAGGGCGGCCTCCTGCCCGCCCAGCTGATCTTCCCGCTGGCGAGCGCGGCGGCAGGCCGCGATCTGCGTGCCGAGGCCGAGCGCTGCCTGACAGTGCTCGACCCCTTCCTCACCGCCGTGGTGGACCGAGAGCAGGGAGGCGAGTCGTCGGCATCGGTGCGTCTGACCCACCCGGCCCTCGCCCGCGCGGTGCGCGAGGGCGTCGAGGAGGAGGCCGCCGCCGTACAGGGACGTATCGCCGTGGCGCTGCTGGAGGCCGTCCCGGAACAGGACTGGTCCCGGGCCCTCCCGTACGTCCGCGACCGCATCGCCGCCCATGCGCTCGCCGCCGGTCTGCTGCCCCAACTGCTCACCGATCCGGGGCTGTTCACCCACGCGGATCCCGTGGTGCTGCGCGCCTGCGTGGAAGCCGTACCGGCCGACACCCTGGACGCCCCGGCGCGCACCTATCTGCGGATCGCTCCACGGCTGACCGCGGGCGGCGGAGTGCCGCCCCGTACCCGTGCCCGGCTGCTGGAGTCGGCCTTCACACAGGACGGCCTGCCGCAGCACGCCGCCGCGGTACGGGCGTTGGCTGCCTGAACCTCGCGTTGCTCGTGCCGCGTCAACCGACCCCACGTGTCGAGTCGATGCCAACTTGGCGCTTAACGCGTTTTCTTGAGTCACTGTCAGAGGCACGGGCTACTCTTCGGAATGACAGCAACCTGACAATCGCATCGCGACCAGGGGGACCGGCATGGCCGCCGACGGGTTCACGACCGACGTCGACGTGTTGAAGGACGAGGGGAAGCACTTCGTCCGCATCGGCAGAAGCTTCGAGGATGCCGCCAAGGGGCTCCAGAGCGCGTTGAGCGAGCTGGAGGGCGGAGGAGGCGCTCCGCCCGAGGACAAGTCCTTCGTCGAGCAGTTCACGACGGGGCTGACCACACTCGACGGCAAGAGCAACCGCCCGCCGTGGGGCGACGACGAGATCGGCGAGAAGTTCGGTGTCGTCTACGAGGGCCTGCGCGACGGCATGTACGAGTCCATGGGCCATCTCGCGGCGCAGATGCAGGAGATCGGCAAGGCGCTGGAGAGCATGGGGAAGAACCACGCGAGCGGCGAGGACTACAACGAGGCCATCGTGCGTCAGAGCGTGGAGAACGCGATGATCGAGCCGACCGGAAGCATGGCACGCAAACGCGCCAACCCGGCCTGAAGCAGGAGCCGTTGGCCCGCCGGCAGGCCCGTGCGCGCTGACCGCGCGGAACTGTGTCGGGCGTCCGGGAGCCCGCCCGACACCTCCCGTCCCGTCCCGTCCCGTTGAGAACGATCGGCTCCCCGTACGCCCCGACGGCCGCCCGGTGCGGCGCTGCCGCCGCGTGAGGTCCCCGGAGGACTCCGCAGATGATGATGCTCGACCCCAAGCTCGAATGGGTCCTGGAGATGCTCGGCTACCGGTGGCCCACCGGGGACGAGGACAAGCTCCGCTCCTGCGCCATGGTCTGGCGGAACTTCGCCGCGAGCGTCGACGAGATCCAGGTCCAGGGCGTCCACGCCGCCGGCAACGTCCTCTCCCAGAACAGCGGCGACGCCATCGAGGGCTTCGGGGAGTCCTGGAAGAAGTTCAGCGGCAACGGCTCCGGCTACCTCGACGACGCCAAGCGCGGAGCCGAGCTGATCGCCGCGACCCTGGACGCCGCCGCGATGATCGTCACCATGCTGAAGATCGCGGTGATCATCCAACTCATCGCGCTCGCAGTCCAGTTGGCCGCCGCAGCCGCTGCCGCGCCGTTCACCTTCGGAGCGTCGAGCATCGCTGGCGCCGCAGCGACCCAGCTCGCCCGCGTCACCGTCCGGCGGCTGCTCACCGAGGCCGCCCAGGTCATGCTGCAAGCCGTGTTGCAGGCGGCGAAGGAGCCGTTCGTCACCGCGCTGCAGAAGATGACCACGGATCTGGTGGCCCAGACGGTCAACCAGAAGTTCGGGGCACAGGACGGCTACGACGCCGGACGGACCGCACAGGCCGGCAAGGAGGGCTTCAAGGAGGGCGTCGACAACGCCGGCACCGCACTCGGCGAAGGTCTGCGCGACGGCGCGGGCAGCCGCGCGGGCCGCGGCGCCCGAGGCGGCCTCGAATCCGCCGCCGACCGGTCCGGCGGCGACGACGGCACGGGCGGAAGCGACAACGGCGGCTCCGACAACGGCAGTACGCGGCAGGGAAGTTCGGACGACGGCGGTACGAGCGGCGACAGCTCCGGCAACGCCGGCTCGGGCAACTCCGGCACCGGCGCAACGTCGGGCACCGGCTCCACCCCCGGCACCGGTACAGGCACCGGAACGCGTGACGGCGGTGGCGAGGGCGGTCGGAGCGGCGCCCCTTCCACGGGCGGCAACAGCCCCGGCGCCTCCGCGCCCAACAGCCCTGCGTCGGACGGTACTTCGCCCTCCGACAGTGCCCGCCCAGGGTCCCGGTCCGACAGCTCCGACGCCGCCGCGAACTACCCCCGCCCCGCCGACACCTCCCACCAGCCCTACCGCGACAACCCCTTCGACGCACCCCGCCACCCAGCCGACCCGATGTGCCCTCCGAGGCGCCCGGCCGCACCGAGCAGCCACCCCATACCGGTGTCGCGCCACCGAGTCCCGTACCCGGCGGAGAGGCGCCACCGCCACCGAGAACGGACACCGGCGAGATCAACCCCGTTACCCGGACGGAGAGTTCGGGCGTCCCCGAGGGCACGCGCAGTGCACGTCCGGACCTTCCGACTCCGGAGCGGACACCCGACGCGTCCTCGCCACAGCCCGCTTCGGCCCCCTCGTCGCCGTCCACCGCACAACCCTCCACCGGCGACGCCCGTACGCCCTCCGGCGACACGGGCGGGACCACGCCGACCGGCCGCCCCACCGCACCGTACGCCGCCGGACCGGCGAGCCCGGACCGTACGGCGCCCGTACAGCACGCGCACCCGGCCGCACCTGACCCCGGACCGAGCCGGGACCCGAACCGCGAGAGCGTCGACCTCCAGAGCACGGCACCGACCGTCGCGCCGCCGCCGGATCCGGCGGCGTACGGTGCGGTGGGGCGGGCCGTCGCCGGGGTCCACGTGGCCGAGACCTCCCGGGCGGACGTCCAACTGAGCACGTATGGAGTCCAGTTCGCCTCTGGGTAGGCGCTGTGCCGGGCCGTTCGAGTCCTGCTCCGGCCTGTCCTGGCCAGGACAGGCCGGAGCAGGACAGGCCGGAGCAGGACCGGCCGGAGCAGGACTCGAACGGCCCGGCACAGCGCCTACCCAGAGGCGAACTGGACTCCATACGTGCTCAGTTGGACGTCCGCCCGGGAGGTCTCGGCCACGTGGACCCCGGCGACCAGCAACGTCTGGACGCCGCCGTACCGCGTGACCCGAACGGTGCGCCCCAGCGCTTCCCCGACCCGTACCAGGCGTGGTCGAGGCTTCAGAACGACGGCGGGATCGGAGTCCCAGGTCGCAGCAACAACTGCGCGGACTGCTCCCGTTCGTTCCTCTCCACCTGGTTCGGCGACCCGCAGGTCTCCGCGCCGCGCACCCTCGACAGCAACCGCGACGGCACTCTCGACCGACAGTCGCCCGAGCGCGACGCCAACGCCAACATGATCCGTTGGGCCGGCGCGCCCCACCAGTACGCGGGACGCGGCGAAGCCGGCTACCAGCGCATCGCCGACGATCTACGACGTGCGGGCCCCGGCTCGGCAGCAGTGGTGCAGGTCAACTGGCGCAACGGTGGCGGTCATGCGTTCAACGCCGTCAACCACAACGGCCGGATCGTGTGGGTCGACACCCAGTCCGGAGAGGCCAGCGACTCCCCGCTGCACACCGCGCAGGCCACCGACGTCTTCCACATTCCCCTCGACGCCAACCAGCGCCCCCTCTATCCCGCCCCCGAACAGCGCGGTCAACAGAGCGGAGAGCAGCACACCCCGCCGAACCGCGCCGACGGCCAACCGCGCGACGCCACACCGACCCAGCGCGAGACCTCCGACGCCAACTCCGGAGACAACCGCGCGGCACACCCCAGCACCGACCGCCCGACCTCGACCCAGCAGCCCCCGACCGCCGAACGTCCAAGCCCGGACCGAATAACTCCGGGCCCCGAAACCCCCGATGCCCGGCGACAGGACGCCGTACCTTCGGACGTCCCGCACCCCGTCACCCCGCACTCGCCCGTTCCGTCGCGCGAAGCCACTGCGGCCCGCTATCTCGCCCAATCTGTCGACCTCAACGGCCCCACCTACGGGCGTCATCCCATCGGTCCCGCCGAACCCGCGGCAA
Source organism: Streptomyces tardus (assembly GCF_018101125.2). Classification (GTDB taxonomy): domain Bacteria; phylum Actinomycetota; class Actinomycetes; order Streptomycetales; family Streptomycetaceae; genus Streptomyces; species Streptomyces tardus. Next base: position 4,177,752 of record NZ_JAELVF020000001.1, read on the forward strand.
GACCCCAACGGCAGCGGGCCGAGACCGAGGAAGAGCGCAGAGACCGCGAACGCGACGAAGCCGGCATGACCGTCGTGCACCGCCAGCTGAAACGCGTGAACGACCCGAACGATGGGTTCTACAACAAGTACTACCGGCAAAACAACGGTTACCGACTTCGTGTCAATTCCCGGGACGAGAACGGCGATCTCATCCCGCAGATCAGCAAGAACGGGCAGCCACCACCCGAGTGGATCGCAGCCTCCGATGTCCCGCCTGCGATCCAGCCCGGCTACCACGCCCAGAGGCTGGAATACACCGACATCGACAGCCTCAGCCCGGAGAACCGCGCCAAGCTGGAAGAGATGGTGCGCGAACGAGCCAGGGCGCTTGAGCAGTTGGACAAGGCCAAAGCGAACAAGAACCGGGCCGACGATGCCTACAAAGCCGACGAGACACCGGAGAACCTGAAGCAGCAGGAGGCGGCCACAGCTGTCCGCAGCGCAGCGAACAAGAAGGTCACCGACATTGGTGAGGAGTTCGGCGAACTCACCGCCTCCGCCCACGCCATGGCAGAGCAGCACCCTGAAGCTACGCTGGTCGCAGGAGGGGTCAAGGGAAACCGCAGGTTCGATCAAGTCTGGATGAACCCCGACGGCACGTTCATCGTGGTCGAGGCCAAGGGCCCGAGCGCAGATCTCGGCGAGCGCTACGGCCACACCGGCCAACGCGTCAGCCAAGGCACCCGCGAATACTTCGAAACCATCCTCAAGGACATGAAGAAGCGCAGCGAGGAACAGGTGAATAGCAACGACGAGCAAACGCGTGAAGCAGCGGAGAAGGAGGATGCGCTGGCGGATGCACTGGAGAGTGCACTCAATGCTGAACCAATTGCGGTGAAGTACGTTACTGTAAAACCCAAAGTGAAACAGAACGCATACGCCGGATACGTACTATCAGAGTTCAACATCGAAAAGGGGATGCCATGACCTTCCGTATTGATCGACACGATGTTAATTCACTGCCGGAAAGCTTCCTCAATCGACGGAGAAACAAACTCAATAACCTTTCCAGCGTTTTCGGGTGCGGGAACTTCTCCTTGTCGTTTATGTCGGCTAAAGGTACGGCCTTCTCTTTTTGTGCGGGAGATCCGGAGGTCGAGGTTCTCGAGACTTGGAATGCTTTCGTGGTGGGGATGCAGATTGGTTCTGCGATGTTCGCTTCGGTGTTGCCGCACGGCGAGCCGATCGAGCGGATGATTGCACACGAGAAGCGACTGATCGAGCCCAGCCCGCCTCAGCACTATACGAATGCCGGTAATTGGTTGGAGGCCTTTTGGTTGGCGATGGTTTGCCGTGAGGCTGGGCGTCTGGATGAGTTGTGTGAGGTGCCGGTTGATTTGTTGCGGGCTAGCTCTGGGTTTGATCCTTATATCTATTCGTGGGTGGATGCGTTGCAGGGGTATTGGTTGCGGCGTGGTGATGTGGCGGGGTCGTTGATGAGGGCGATGGAGTTGTCTGCTCCGGAGGAGATCCATCCGGGGGCTCGTGAGGCCGTGTCGCATTTGATGTATCCGGTGATTCCGTTGTTCATCAGGTTCTTGGAGCGTGATGTGGAGGGTTTCAATGAGGCGTTGGTGGATTCCCTGAGATGGCACAAGTCGTATTGGAGCACCGAGGATCGGTGCAAGGATGGAGACGGAAACGTAGCGCTTGGGCCGTTGGCGGTGGCGTGTATGGCGCGGGATTCGGGTTTGCCGGTTGAGGTGGAGTCGCACTACTTGCCGAAGCATCTGCTCGAGGGCTCCTGGCTGAACGAGTTCCCCACCTGACCGAACTCGTTTACGGCCGTGGCGAGTTGAGTTGTGCGTTGGGGCCGCCCACTAGCTGAAACGCGTGAACGAATCGAAGTGTCGGGCTTCTTCGGCAAGTGCTACGGCAAAAGACCGGTTACCGACTTCGTGTCAATTCCCGGGACGAGAACGGCGATCTCATCCCGCAGATCAGCAAGAACGGGCAGCCACCACCCGAGTGGATCGCAGCCTCCGATGTCCCGCCTGCGATCCAGCCCGGCTACCACGCCCAGAGGCTGGAATACACCGACATCGACAGCCTCAGCCCGGAGAACCGCGCCAAGCTGGAAGAGATGGTGCGCGAACGAGCCAGGGCGCTTGAGCAGTTGGACAAGGCCAAAGCGAACAAGAACCGGGCCGACGATGCCTACAAAGCCGACGAGACACCGGAGAACCTGAAGCAGCAGGAGGCGGCCACAGCTGTCCGCAGCGCAGCGAACAAGAAGGTCACCGACATTGGTGAGGAGTTCGGCGAACTCACCGCCTCCGCCCACGCCATGGCAGAGCAGCACCCTGAAGCTACGCTGGTCGCAGGAGGGGTCAAGGGAAACCGCAGGTTCGATCAAGTCTGGATGAACCCCGACGGCACGTTCATCGTGGTCGAGGCCAAGGGCCCGAGCGCAGATCTCGGCGAGCGCTACGGCCACACCGGCCAACGCGTCAGCCAAGGCACCCGCGAATACTTCGAAACCATCCTCAAGGACATGAAGAAGCGCAGCGAGGAACAGGTGAATAGCAACGACGAGCAAACGCGTGAAGCAGCGGAGAAGGAGGATGCGCTGGCGGATGCACTGGAGAGTGCACTCAATGCTGAACCAATTGCGGTGAAGTACGTTACTGTAAAACCCAAAGTGAAACAGAACGCATACGCCGGATACGTACTATCAGAGTTCAACATCGAAAAGGGGATGCCATGACCTTCCGTATTGATCGACACGATGTTAATTCACTGCCGGAAAGCTTCCTCAATCGACGGAGAAACAAACTCAATAACCTTTCCAGCGTTTTCGGGTGCGGGAACTTCTCCTTGTCGTTTATGTCGGCTAAAGGTACGGCCTTCTCTTTTTGTGCGGGAGATCCGGAGGTCGAGGTTCTCGAGACTTGGAATGCTTTCGTGGTGGGGATGCAGATTGGTTCTGCGATGTTCGCTTCGGTGTTGCCGCACGGCGAGCCGATCGAGCGGATGATTGCACACGAGAAGCGACTGATCGAGCCCAGCCCGCCTCAGCACTATACGAATGCCGGTAATTGGTTGGAGGCCTTTTGGTTGGCGATGGTTTGCCGTGAGGCTGGGCGTCTGGATGAGTTGTGTGAGGTGCCGGTTGATTTGTTGCGGGCTAGCTCTGGGTTTGATCCTTATATCTATTCGTGGGTGGATGCGTTGCAGGGGTATTGGTTGCGGCGTGGTGATGTGGCGGGGTCGTTGATGAGGGCGATGGAGTTGTCTGCTCCGGAGGAGATCCATCCGGGGGCTCGTGAGGCCGTGTCGCATTTGATGTATCCGGTGATTCCGTTGTTCATCAGGTTCTTGGAGCGTGATGTGGAGGGTTTCAATGAGGCGTTGGTGGATTCCCTGAGATGGCACAAGTCGTATTGGAGCACCGAGGATCGGTGCAAGGATGGAGACGGAAACGTAGCGCTTGGGCCGTTGGCGGTGGCGTGTATGGCGCGGGATTCGGGTTTGCCGGTTGAGGTGGAGTCGCACTACTTGCCGAAGCATCTGCTCGAGGGCTCCTGGCTGAACGAGTTCCCCACCTGACCGAACTCGTTTACGGCCGTGGCGAGTTGAGTTGTGCGTTGGGGCCGCCCACTAGCTGAAACGCGTGAACGAATCGAAGTGTCGGGCTTCTTCGGCAAGTGCTACGGCAAAAGACCGGTTACCGACTTCGTGTCAATTCCCGGGACGAGAACGGCGATCTCATCCCGCAGATCAGCAAGAACGGGCAGCCACCACCCGAGTGGATCGCAGCCTCCGATGTCCCGCCTGCGATCCAGCCCGGCTACCACGCCCAGAGGCTGGAATACACCGACATCGACAGCCTCAGCCCGGAGAACCGCGCCAAGCTGGAAGAGATGGTGCGCGAACGAGCCAGGGCGCTTGAGCAGTTGGACAAGGCCAAAGCGAACAAGAACCGGGCCGACGATGCCTACAAAGCCGACGAGACACCGGAGAACCTGAAGCAGCAGGAGGCGGCCACAGCTGTCCGCAGCGCAGCGAACAAGAAGGTCACCGACATTGGTGAGGAGTTCGGCGAACTCACCGCCTCCGCCCACGCCATGGCAGAGCAGCACCCTGAAGCTACGCTGGTCGCAGGAGGGGTCAAGGGAAACCGCAGGTTCGATCAAGTCTGGATGAACCCCGACGGCACGTTCATCGTGGTCGAGGCCAAGGGCCCGAGCGCAGATCTCGGCGAGCGCTACGGCCACACCGGCCAACGCGTCAGCCAAGGCACCCGCGAATACTTCGAAACGATCATCAAGGACATGGAGGAACGAAGTCTAAATGAAGCAATGAGTGACGATGTAAGAATCCGAGAGGCAGCCATCAGAGAGGAAGCGCTAGCGACTGCTTTACTAGACGCACTGGAAGCGGATCCCGTTGGAGTTGAGTACATTTCAGTAAAACCCAGACTAAAAGACGAAAAGTATGCCGGGTACCTATTATCACGTTTCAATATCGACAAGGAGTCACCGTGACCCGTAATGTCGACCGCCATGAGGTGGTCGTGCTGCCGACTGAGTACCTCAAGTCTAATCGAAGCAGAATACTGAATGTTCCCGGCGCGTTCGGCTATAACAATTTCTCGACCCGATTTATGTCGGCGAGAGATTTGACCTTTCGTTACGTGGCAGGGGATCCGCGGGCGGAGTTGTTCGAAACTTGGGAATCCTTCGTGGCGGGGATGCAGATTGGTTCTGCGATGTTTGCGTCAGTTTTGCCGGTCGAGGGTCAGGTGGAACGTGTAATTCTGCATGAAAAGCGCTTGATCAAGTCGAGTTCGCCTCAGTACTATACAAATGCCAGTAATTGGTTGGATTCTTTTTGGTTGGCAATGGTCTGCCGTGAGGCTGAACGGGTGGAGGAGTTGTGCGAGGTACCGCTTGATTTGTTGCGGGAGAGCTCGAGTGGGTTTGATGCGTATATTTATTCGTGGGTTGATGCGTTGCAGGGGTATTGGTTGCGGCGTGGTGATGTGGTGGAGTTGTTGATGAGGGCGATGGAGTTGTCTGCTCCGGAGGAGCTTCAGCCGGGGGCTCGTGAGGCTGTGTTGCATTTGATGTATCCCGTGATTCCGTTGTTCATCAGGTTCTTGGAGCGGGACGCGGAGGGTTTTAACGAGTCGCTTGTGGATTCTCTGAGGTGGCACAAGGCGTATTGGGGCACTGAGGATCGGTGCAGGAACGACAAGGGGAACGTGGCGCTTGGGCCGTTGGCGGTGGCGTGTATGGCGCGGGATTCTGGTTTGTCGGTTGAGGTGGAGTCGGAGTACTTGCCGAAGCATCTGCTTGAGGGCTCTTGGCTGAACGAGTTCCCCACCTGACCGAACTCGGTTACGGTCGTGGCGAGTTGAGGAGTGAGTGACGATGAGTGTGTTGGGGCCGCCCGCTTCGGGTGCGGAGGCGCTCGAGAGGGTGCTGGAGCAGTACGGGCGTCCGGTAGGGCCGGGCGGGGTGCCTGCTGCGATGCACGTCGAGGAGTTCGAGAGCGGGTACGTGGTGTACGCGTCGTTCCCGTTGCCCGAGCCGATCAATGGAGTGCCGCAGCCGGCTGAGCCGGGTGGCAGCAACTACGTGGTTGCCAAGGACAACGGCGAGATCGGGGTTGTACCCAACTATCCGCCGGCCAAGGCCATCGAGGTGTTCGAGCGTTTCTACCGCGGCGGGGACGCGCCCACCGGCTGAGAGGGCTGGCGGCGCTGCCCGCAGCCAGCCCGTACGGATGTTGTCGCCGGTGTGAGGAGTCTCAGCGCTCGGCTGCGAGGTGCGCGGTGAAGTGCGACCAGGCCGTGGGGGTGAGAGCGAGTGCGGCGCGGTGGCGTTCCTTGGAATCGCGTACGCGCACGGCGTTCTGCTCCATAGCGACCTCGACGCATTCGCCGCCGCCGCTGCCGCTGTAGCTGCTCGTGAACCAGGTCAGCTCCGTGGTGCTCATAGCGCTCCTCGCATCTCCCTGAGCCTGCTCGCAGAGGCGTGGTGACTCATGGCCTGTGAGCGCATCCTGCCATAGCGCTGGTGCATGGCACTGACCCTTTTCGCGTCAGTTACCAGCATGCTGGTGTCTTGCGCCTCGATGTAGCCGATCCAGGTGTTGTCCGGCGTCTCTGCGAGTCGGAACGGTCCGTCGAGCCCTGCGTGGTCCACCTGTTGGAGCGGCATGAGCTGCACTTCCACGTTACGGCGTTCGCCCTGCTCCAGAAGGTTGTCCAGCAGCTGCCGCGCGACGTCCGTGCCTCCGAACCGGCGTTCCAGCAGGGCCTGTTCGATGACGAAGCTGAACTGAGTGTTCGGCCTGGACTCCAACAGCTGCTGGCGTGCTTGCCGCGCCTCGACCTGCCTCTCGAGCTGATCCGTCGTGAGCGGGGGCAGACGTTGGTCGAAGAGAGCGCGAATGTAAGCATCGGGTTGGAGAAGCCCGGGGATCACCGTGCATTCGTACGCGTGAAGAGTGACCGCTTCCTCCTCGATGTTGGCCCACTGGTGGAACCAGGTCGCCAGGCCCGCCTTGCGTCGCAGGCTGCGGATGGCGGCGGTGAGGACTCGGGAGGCGACGGGGCCGAGCGGGTCCTCGGCGCGCGGGGCGAGGTCGCTTGGCGGGAAGCGTTTGCCCTGCTCGATCTTGGCCACGTAGTGCGGTGAGTAGCCGACCCTGGGTGCGAACTGCTCCTGAGTGAGGTGCGCCTCGTCGCGCAGGGCCTTGAGTACGGCACCGAACGTCTTGAGGCTGTCGGAGAGTTCGGGTTCCGGTGCGCCGGCGGCGGGGTCGTCGCCGTTGGTCGTGTCGTGCATCTCCGCTGGCATTTGTGGTCGCCTTTCGCGAGACGGTGCGCACCTGAAGTGCCCTGTGCAGAACCCCCGTTCCACAGGTGATGGTTACTCGCCGCAACCCGCCCAGTCCAGTGCGTGAACCCGTACAAGATGATCTGTACCAGTGGTGAACCTGTCGAACCAGGTGCAGCCGACTCAAAGCTGACGCCGTGAAGGTTTCTGAGGATCTCCAACCAACCGGCGTGTGCCGGACGTTCAAGCAGCGGTTTTCCGCCACGCCGAGGGGTGCGCGGCTCGCCCGGTTGCTCGCCGCACATCAGTTGGACGCGTGGGGGCTGCCGCGCGGTGTGCGCCTGCATGACGAAGTGCTGCTGGTCGTCGCCGAGTTGGCCGTGAACGCGGTGGTGCACGGACGGGTGCCGGGGCGGGACTTCGCCGTACGGCTGGAGCTCGCCGAAGGCTCGGCGGGCGAGCCGTCATTCGTACGGATCGAGGTCTGCGATCCGCACCCGGCACTGCCCGCCCGAATCGCCGTACCCGCCGATCCGTTGGAGGAGACGTACGGTCGCGGGCTGCTTCTGGTGGAGGCGTACGCGCGGGACTGGGGTGTACGTGCCCGGTCTGGGCCGGGCAAGACGGTCTGGGCGCTGTGCACGGCCCCGACCCCGGCCCCGCGCCCCGGCCCCGGCTCGGTGAGCGGCCGGCGGTGAGAGCGGTGAGAGCGGTGAGCGGTGGGCACCACGCGTCCCGGGCGGCTGGGTCCGGAGGCTCGTACGGACCGGCGGCTGTGGCTCTTGCGCTGTATCTCATGATGGTCGCTGCGTCCGCGGGCGCGCTGGTTGACACTGTCTTGCCGGGGCAGCACTCCACAGCGGTCGACCGTGCTGCCGCAAGTACCGGGCGAAGGTACGGGCTTCGGCGAGGCCGTCGTCGTTCGGCCGGTTCTTGTCGACGCCGCCGACGAGCCGCATCGGCGCCCAGGTGTCGAAGGCTCGACTGGACCAACGGCCCTGCACCGTACGGCCCTTGGACTCCAGCAGCCACACCAGCGGCCGGAAGAACGGCGCCGGCGGCAGCTCCGGGAACCCGCTGGTGGCGAAGACGAAGGTGCGGCCCGGGCCGACCGGAAGCGCCTTGGCCACGTCCATGAGGCTGGAGTGGGGCCTGGCGTGGAGGATGCCGGAGTCGAAGCGGACCAGGTCGGCTGCCGCGGGCAGGGCCGGGTCCGCAGCCGCCTCCTCGGCCGTGACGACCCTCGCGTCGAGCTCCGGTGCCATGGCCTCGGCGATCCTGCGGGTGCTTCCGTGCGACACGGACGTGCACACGATGATGGTCCTCATCCTGCCGATCTCTTCGGTTGCCTGCTTCACACAGGCACCACGGAGCGGGAGTGTCGGATGTGACATCGGGGACGCTTCAGTCGGTGCGTCGGTGCGTCGGTGCGTCGGTGCGGCAGCGGGTACACGGGTCCGGACGTGCGGCGGGTGTGCGCGTACGTGCGCGTACGTGGGCTGCTGGGGTGGGGCGGGTGGCTGTCAGTGGTGGAAGGACTGTTGGGGCGGCGGGGAGTCGGCGGTGAGGTCGTCGACGGCGGCGCGGATGTCCTCGACCAGCAGTGCGATCTTGTCGTGGCTGATGCCGTGGCGGATCAACACCCGCTGGATGACTGTCTGTTCGCGGTCGGCGGGCAACGGGTACGCGGGCACCTGCCAGCCGCGTCGGCGCAGCCGGTCGGTGAGGTCGTGGAGGGTGAAGCCCGCGCGCTCCGGGTCGGCGAGCGTCCAGGAGACGGCGGGCAGGGCGGTGCCGCCGTCGTAGAGCAGCCGGAAGGGGCCCATCGAGGAGATGTCGCCCGCCAGTGCGCAGGCGGTGCGGCGGCAGGCGGTCAGTACGGCGCGGTAGCCCTCGTGGCCGAGTCGCAGCAGCGTGTAGTACTGCGCGACGATCTCCCCGGCGGGGCGGGTGAAGTTGAGCGCGAAGGTGGGCATGTCGCCGCCGAGGTAGCTGACGCGGAAGACGAGGTCCTCCGGGAGGAGTTCGGCGGTGCGCCAGATGATCCAGCCCACTCCGAGCGGTGCCATTCCGTACTTGTGGCCCGAGGCATTGATGGAGGCGACGCGCGGCACCCGGAAGTCCCACGGCAGCGCGGGCTGGAGGAAGGGCGCCACGAAGCCGCCGCTGGCCGCGTCCACGTGGATCGGAATGTCCAGGCCCAAGTCCTGTTGCACGGCGTCGAGTTCGGCGGCGAGGGCGGCCACCGGCTCGTAGTCGCAGGTGTAGGTGACGCCGAGGATGGCGACGACGCCGATGGTGTTCTCATCGATGTGCGCGCGGAGTTGGTGGGGACGCAGGCCGGTGGCGTTCGGCTCCAACGGGACCTGGCGCAGCTCCACATCGAAATAGCGTGCGAATTTTTCCCAACAGACCTGGATCGGACCGACCACCAGATTCGGGCGGTCTGTCGTTTTGCCCTCGGCGCGGCGGCGTTCGCGCCAGCGCCATTTGAGCGCGAGGCCGCCGAGCATTGCCGCTTCGCTGGAGCCCGTGGTCGAGCAGCCGGCGGTGCCGCGTCCCTCGGGGGAGTGCCAGAGGTCGGCGAGCATGTGGACGCAGCGGGACTCGATCTCGGCGGTCTGCGGGTACTCGTCCTTGTCGATCATGTTCTTGTCGAGGCACTCGTCCATGAGCGCATGGACCTGGGGTTCGGCCCAGGTGGTGCAGAAAGTGGCGAGGTTCTGCGAGGAGTTGCCGTCCAGTGCGAGTTCGTCGCGGACCAGCGCGTGGACCGTCTCCGGTGGCGAAGTGCGCTTGGGGACCCGGTACTTGGGCAGCGGTTCCTGGCTCAGCGGATGGCTGTAGACGTCGCCGGAATCGTCGCCGCGGCCGTGTTCCACCTGGTGCAGCGCCATGGCCGGCCCTCTCTGCTCGTCGCCCGTGCCCCCGCTCGTTCCACGCTGGCAGCGGTGGCGGGTTCGGGCCGCAGGAGAGGGGGCCGAACGGGTGGCGGGTGCGGCGGGAGCAGCGGGTGCGGCGCAGCGCGAGGTCTTGACAGCGGTGAAGGTCCGGACCAGCGTTCAGAGCTGTCCCGGTCCGCTCCCGCCGCGCGCCCCGCCGCCGGTTCGTCCTGCTCTGCCCGCGCCTCGCCCCAGGAGTGCCGTATGTCGTCCCGACCCCGTGCCGCCCGATTCCGCCGCGCCGTACTGACCTGCTCAACGTCCCTCGTGGTGCTGGGAGTTGTCTGCACGACCACCGCCTCGGCCGTCCCCGGGTCGAGCGCTCCGCAGGCGGCAGACGGCGGCGCCTCCGTACGGGTGGCGGACGGCGGCGAGCTGAAGGAGGCGCTGGCGTCGGCCGAGCCCGGGCAGACGATTGAGCTGGCCGACGGTGTGTACGCGGGCAACTTCAAGATCAACCGGCCGGGTGAGCGCGAGAACCGGATCATCCTCACCGGCTCCGCCGACGCCGTTCTGACCGCGCCGAGCGGCGGCGGGTACGGGCTGCACGTCGACTCCGCGAGCCACTGGACGATCCACGGGGTCACCGTCACCGGCGGTCAGAAGGGCGTCATGGTCGACGCGAGCGACTACGTCGTGCTCGACTCGATCACCGTGCACGACCTGACGATGGAGGGCGTGCACTTCCGCAGGTCCAGCAGCCACGGCGTGCTGAAGAACTCCACGGTCCGCGACACCGGCACCGACGGCCGGGGCATGGGCGAGGGCGTGTACATCGGCTCCGCCAACACCCTGGAGGACCGCAGCGACCGCGTGCGGATCGAGAACAACACCATCGGCCCCCGGGTGCGTGGTGAGAACGTCGACATCAAGGAGGGCACCACCGGTGGAACCGTCTCCGGGAACACCTTCCACGGCGACGGTCTCGCCAACGTCCACTACGACGACTCCTGGGTCGACGTGAAGGGCAACGACTACCTCATCGAGAACAACACCGGAGTGGGCACGCTCAACGACGGCTACCAGACCCACAGTCCGCAGCCCGGCTGGGGCTGCGGCACCGTCTTCCGCGGCAACGACTCGGACCTCACCGGCGCCACCGGCAGCGGGCGGTACGCGTTCGAGATCACCAACCACGACGCCGCTTCCTGCCCGGTGACGATCGCCTCCGACAACACCGTGACCGGCGGCGACGGGTCGGCGACCCCGGGAGTCCCGATCGGCTGAGCCGAAGCCCGCCGGGCCGCTCCGGACCGGCCCGCGCCGTTCTCCAGGACCGCGCCGGCCCCGCGCCCGGCCCCGCGCCCGGCCCCGCGCCGGCCCCGCGCCGGGCCCGCGTCAGGCCCGGCCCGCGGTTTCCCGGGCCACCGCCTCTCCGGCGGTCACCCCGATCGCCTCGGCGTGGGCGGCCAGACGCCGCAGGCCCTCCTGCGAGGGGCTGCCCGGCGGTGCGGTCCACACGACGATGAACTGGTCGGAGTCGGTCGAGCTGGTCAGGGTGTCCCAGTCCAGGTCGAGGGTGCCGGCGGCGGAGTGGACGAACTCCTTGCTGCCGGTGCCCTGGACGGCGACCTCGTGCCCCTCCCACCAGCGGGTGAACTCCTCGTACGGCGCCATCTTGGCCACCAGGCGGCCGAGGTCGGGGGTCTCGGGGCGGCCGGCGGTGTGCATCCGCAGATACGCCACGCACGCCCGGGCGCCCGACGCCCAGTCCGCGTACAGGTCCCGCATCTCCGGCCTGTCGAACAGCAGCCAGACGTAGTTCAGGTCCTCTTCGGGGAGCTTCTCGAAGTCGAGGAAGAGGGCGGAGGCCAGCCGGTTCCAGGCAAGTACGTCCATGGTGGTGGACAGGACGAGCGCGGGGGAGTCGCCGAGGGTGTCCAGAAGCCTGCGGGTGTGCGGGGAGATGGTGCGCGCCGAGTGGGCGGGCTGCTCCTGCGCGGGCTTTCCGGCCAGGTTGAAGAGGTAGGTGCGCTGGTCCGGCGAGAGTCTCAGGGCGCGACTGACGCTCTCCAGTACCGGCACCGAAGCGGCGATCCTGCCCTGCTCGATCCGCGTGTAGTAGTCGGTGCTGATCGAGGCTAGCTGTGCCACCTCCTCGCGACGAAGTCCCTGTACCCGGCGGGGAGTTCCGAGGTCGGGCAGGCCGACGCCGGCGGGGGTCAGCTCGGCCCGGCGGGTCCTGAGGAAAGTGCCCAGCTCTTTCGCGTCTCCGCTGCCACTAGTCATGCACACAGTGTGACGCGATCCGTCCAACAAGGGGCCGTTTCCCGACAGTTGGGCAGCCGGGCGGTCTGTCTCGAATGTTCGGACGGGCCACGCTTCAGATCTGGTCCTTTTCGTTTCCGGACCGCTGGTGGTCGCTGCCCGACGGATCGGGGCCGTTCGGTCGCCCTTCTGTTTCGGAGGAGCGGGACCAGGAGGCGAGGATGCGCAGACCGTCGTGCGAGGGCGAACCGCGTTCCGCCGTCCAGAGGAGCACCTGCTGTCCGTCGGTGCCGACGGCGGCCAACGCCTCCCAGTCCAGCGTGAGTTCGCCGACGACCGGGTGGTGCATCGTGGTGGTGCCGACGGTGCGCGCCGGCGCTTCGTGCGTACCCCACCAGCGGCGGAAGTCCTCGTCGCGGACGGAGAGTTCACCGACGAGGGAGGTCAGCCGAGGGTTGCCCGGGTCCCGCGCAGCCTCCGTCTGCAACTGCGCCACACAGGTGCGGGCGATGTGTCCCCAGTCCGCGTGCAGCTTCCTCATCGCCGGGTCGGCGAAGAGTATGCGGATGAAGTTCCGCTGTTTCTTCGGTACTTGGGAGAAGTCCGTGATCAGCGCCGCGGCCAGGGAGTTCCAGGCGAGGACGTCCGTGCTTCTGCCGAGGACGAGGGCGGGTGTGGTGTGCAGGTCGTGGAGGACTCTGCGCAGTCGCGGCCGGGCCTGCTGGACGGCGCGCCGTACCGGGCGCTCCGCCAACTCTCCGGCCAGTGCGAAGAGTTGCGCACGCCGGTCGTCGTCCAGGTGCAGCACCCGGGCGAGCTTGATCAGCACGGCGGCGGAGGCGCGGGTGCGGCCCTGTTCGAGGCGGGTGTAGTAGTCGGTGCTGATCGCGGCGAGCGCGGCGACCTCCTGGCGGCGCAGGCCGCTGACCCGTCGGCGGCCACCGGCCTCCGGCAGTCCGACGGTGCGCGGGCTCAACTCGCCCCGGCGAGCCCTCAGAAAGGCCCCGAGCCCGTCGGGGCGTGCGCTGTTATTCATATCGGCCAGTCTGCGCCGCTCCGGGGCGCGGTGGCAGGGAGGAATCCATCCCTGGTTGAGCCGTTCCACGGGTGGGATTCTGCTCCGCAAGCGGGATGCGTATCGCGGCCGAGGCCGCTTCGCAGCCCGGGGAAACTCCGAACGCTCGGCGACCGCACGGGTGTGGGCGTGCGGTTCGGGCCGCGTCTTCGACCGGTTTTCCTGATCGTTCACCGCCGCGATCGGAAGTGTGACCGCGGCACTGTCAGAGGGAGTCAGGCATGGAAGCCATCACCTTCCCGAACGGGCCGATCACGATGGCAGGCAACCTCCATCTCCCCGACGACCTCAGAGCCGGCGAGTGCCGCCCCGCGATCGTCACCGTGCATCCGGGCGGCGGCGTGAAGGAGCAGACGGCCGGGCTCTACGCGGGCAGGCTCGCGGAACAGGGCTTCGTCGCGCTCGCCTTCGACGCCTCCCACCAGGGCGCCAGCGGCGGCCAGCCGCGCCATCTGGAGGACCCCGGGGCGAGAGTGGAGGACGTACGGGCCGCCGTGGACCATCTCCAGTCGCTGGAGTGCGTCGATGCCGAGCGCCTGGGCGTACTGGGCGTCTGCTCGGGCGGCGGCTACGCGGTCAACGCCGCGATGACAGACCACCGATTGCGGGCGGTCGCCACCGTCTCCGCGCTCAACATCGGCAGCGGTTACCGCAAGGGCTGGACGGGCAACGGGCTGGACGCCGCCGCCGTCCCGACCCTCGTCGCCGCCGCGCAGCAGCGCACCGCGGAGTCGCAGGGCGGCGCCCCCGCGTACATCCCCTACGTCCCGGCGGATCCGGCCGCCGGGACGCCGCGTGACCTGGTGGAGGCGTCCGAGTACTACCTGACGCCGCGCGGCCGGCACGTCAACGCGGAGAACAGGAAGCTCTTCGCCCGCAGCATCGCCAAGCTCTTCGCCTTCGACGCCTTCCACCTCGTCGAGGACCTGCTCACCCAGCCGGTCCTGATGGTCGCGGGCGGCGAGGCCGGCTCGCTGTGGCACACCACCGAGCTCCACGGCCGGCTACGGGGGCCGAAGCGGCTGGTGGTCGTGGAGGGCGGCGCGCACACCGACTTCTTCGACGTCCCCAAGTACGTCGACCGCGCGGTCGAGGAGGCCGTCGCCTTCTTCCGCGAGACGCTGCACACCCCCGCGGAGCGGTCCGCCGCCGCACAGGACGGCTGAGTCCCTGACCCGGCGGGGCTCAGTCCACCAGTACGCCGGGGTTGAGGATGCCGGCCGGGTCCAGTGAACTCTTCGCGGAGCGCAGGACGTCGGCGAAGAGTTCGGGACGCTGACGGTCGTACCAGGTCCGGTGGTCGCGGCCGACTGCGTGGTGGTGGGTGATGGTCGCCCGGTGGCGCACCAGGATCTCGCCCGCGGCGGCCTTGATCTCGTCCCACATCGCCCGCTGCGCGCCGACGCGCCCGGCGGCGATCACGGTGAAGTACGGGGCGCAGCCGTCCGGATAGACGTGCGTGAGACGGCAGTTGAGGATGCCGGGTCGGCCGGTGATCTCCTCGACGGCCCGGCCCAGCCCGGTGCGCACCGCCTCGATCAGCTCGGGGGCGCGGTCCCAGGTCAGCGCGGTCTCGAAGGTCTCCACCACGGCGCCCATCCGCGTCATCGCGTCCCGCAGGTAGGGCATCCGCAGAAAGGCCGAGCGCCAGGCGCCGGCAGGGTCTGCGGCCGGGCGTGCGGCCGATCCGTCGCCGCGGTCGGCAGCCGGGCGCCCACCGGCTCCGCCGCCGGTACGGACGCGGCCGCCGTGTCCGCGGACGAGGTCCAGCGCCTGTTCGAGCAGCGCGTCCACCGGCTGTCCGGCCGACTCGAAACCCAGGACGAGCACGCTGCTGCTGCCGTCGCCCGCGCCGCCGAGCATCGCCTCACCGGGGTCGAGCAGCCGGCAGTTGGCCGGGTTCAGCCCGGACTGGGCCAGCGTGCGGACGGCGCGCAGAGCAGCCGGGAAGTCGTCGAAGAGCACCGAGGCGGAAGCCTTGTGCGCGGGGCGTTCCTGCACCCGCAGCCACGCCTCGGTGATCACCCCCAGAGCGCCCTCCGAACCCAGGAAGAGTCGGTCGGGCGACGGTCCCGCTCCGGAGCCCGGCAGCCGCCACGACTCGTGCACGCCGCTCGGAGCCACCACCCGCATCGACTCGACGAAATCGTCGATGTGGGTGTGGCCGGTGGCGTAGTGCCCGCCCGCCCGTGTGGCCAGCCAACCGCCCAGAGTGGAGAACTCGAAGCTCTGCGGGAAGTGCCGCAAGGTGTAGCCGTGCGGGCGCAGTTGAGCCTCCAGGGCCGGGCCGAACGCACCGGCCTGGATGCGGGCGGCGCGGCTCTCGCGGTCGACCTCCAGCACCCGGTCGAGCCGGGTGAGGTCGAGCGAGAGGACACCGGCGTGGTCGCCCTCCCGGTACTCCACTCCGCCCACCACGGAGCTGCCGCCGCCGAACGGCACCACGGCGACGTTCTCCCGGCTCGCCCAGTCGAGCAGGTCCACCACGTCCGCCTCCCGGCGGGGAAGAGCGACCAGGTCGGGAGCGGCGGCCATCTCCCCGGCCAGCACGCGCACCACGTCGCGGAACGCCTTGCCGTAGGTGTGCGCGGCGCGCAGCGCCGGATCGGCGGAGACCAGCTCGGCAAGCGCCCCGGGCGGGGCCAACCTCGGCGTGGGCAGGTCGAGTCGGCGGATGTCGGGGACCGGTACGGGGTGCTCCCGCAGCCCGGGCAGCAGCGCCCCGAGCGCGGCGCACTCCTCGTCGCCGAGCTGCTCGGACTCGTTGCCCCAACCCCACCAGGACCTGCCGGTCGGTCCGTCGGCCATGCGCTCACGCTCCCTGGTACCCGTGCGGGCGCGCACGCTCCCGCCTGCACCGCCGCTCTGTCGGGCTCGAAACCTACCTACGGGTAGCAGCCGGCGCCAGAGGGCTGCGGCGGTGGGCCGCCGGTCCGTCGGATCTCTCGTGTCGCCGTGCGCACCCGACCGGTGGCCCGCGTGCCGCCGGCCGCGTTCTCGAGGGGCCGCCGTTTCCGAGGGGCCGCGTTTCGAGCGACCGCGTTTCGAGCGACCGAGAGCCCGGCCCGTGGTCGCTCGACAGGCGGGGCGTACGAGCCGTACCTAGCCTGAGGCTCGGGGCCGCGGCCCTCACCGGCTCGCGGCGGACCACCGACCCGAGCCGGTCGGCGGACCGAGCCGGAAGGCAGCGCGCCGAAGCGCCGCACCGGCCGGGTGCCGGGCCGCAGCGACGGCGGCCGACAAGGAGTGGCCAGCATGTTGAGGACCGAACCGGCACCCGGTGCACCCGCCTGGATCGCGCTGGAGACCTCGGACGCGGCAGCCTCCGCGGCTTTCTACGGCGAGCTCTTCGGCTGGCGGCACCGGCAGCTCGGCCGGGGCGGGGAGGCGCAGGGCCACTTCACCCTCGACGGCCTCCGGGTCGCCGGAACCGAACGAAGGCGGTCCGCGCGGCACGACCGGTGGACCGTGCGCTTCCGGGTGCCCGACCTGGCCTCAGCGTTGGAAGCGGTGCGGGAGAACGGCGGAACCGTCGACCCAGACACCGCAGCGACCGCCGCCACCGACACCGCCGTGGTCCACGATCCGACGGGCGGGCGCTTCGCGCTGGAGGGGCCCGGCGGGGACGAGGGCCTGGACGTGGTCGACGAGCCCGGCACGCTGACCCGGGTCGAGCTCTGCTCCGCCGACGCCGACGGGGCCGCCGCCTTCTACCGGGCGGTGCTCGGCTGGCAGATCCGCGACGACGGTGCGTACGGCGGGCTCCACCGGTCGGTCGCGGCCGTGGGCGAGGCGGCGCACGGCGGCATCGTCCAGCTGCCCGGGGAGAGCCAGACGGCCGGAGTCCGCTCCCGGTGGCAGCCGTGGTTCGCCGTCGTCGACTGCGACGCCGTGCTCAACTCCGCCGTCAAACAGGGCGCTTCGGTGCTTCTCCCGCCGATGGAGCAGGCCGGCGCGGGGCGGCTGGCGGTGTTCGCCGACCCGGTGGGAGCGGTGTGCGGGGTCCTCAGCGGCGAGGACCGGCAGGACCCGCCTCTATCGCGCCGCGCCTCCCGGTAGCGCGCCCCTCCGCCCGGGGCGCCCTCCGCCCGGGGCGCGTTTGCCCGGGGCGCCGTTCGCCCGGGACGCCGGGCATTCGCCCGGGTGGCGGAGCCGGCGGTGCGGGTGTGAGCTGGAGAGTGGGCAAGGGCGGACCGAACGGGTGCCGTCCGGTTGCGCCGGGATTGTCAGTGGTCTCTGCCACGATGACGAAGCGTGCCGCAGCCGGGTCGAGCGAGAGGGTTACCGATGACTCAACAGGACGAGATCAGGGAGGAGTTCCCACGGCTGGCCGACCCGTTCCGGCGGGAGCTGCTCGCTCACTGCTACCGGATGCTCGGCTCGGTGCACGACGCCGAGGACCTGGTGCAGGAGACCTATCTGCGGGCCTGGCGCGGCTACGACGCCTTCGAGGGGCGGTCCTCGATGCGCACCTGGCTGCACCGCATCGCCACCAACACCTGTCTGGACGCCCTGGAGAGCCGCAAGAAGCGTCCGCTGCCGACCGGTCTGGGCACTCCGGACGCCCAGCCCGCGGACGAGCTGACGGAGCGGCGCGAGGTGCCCTGGCTGGAGCCGGTGCCGGACGCGATGGTCGGTGCCGACGGTGCGGATCCGGCCGCCATCGTCACCTCTCGCGAGTCCATCAGGCTCGCCTTCGTCGCCGCGCTCCAGCATCTGCCACCCCGCCAGCGGGCGGTGCTGCTGCTCAGAGACGTGCTCAGATGGCGGGCCGCGGAGGTCGCGGAGCTGATGGACACGACCGTCGCCTCGGTCAACAGCGCACTCCAGCGGGCGCGGGCCCAGCTCAAGTCGGTCACCCCGAGCGAGGAGACGGTCGACGAGCCGACCACCCCGGCCCAGCGGGAGCTGCTCGACCGCTATGTGACGGCCTTCGAGAAGAAGGACATCGACGCCATCGTGGGGCTGTTCACCCATGACGCCGTGTGGGAGATGCCTCCTTTCCTCAGCTGGTTCAAGGGGCCTGTGCACATCGGTGAGCTGATCCGCCGGAACTGCCCGGCGGGGCCCGGCGACATGCGGCTGATAGCGACCGAGCTGAACGGCCAGCACGCCTTCGCGATGTATCTGCGAGAGGGCGAGGGCGAGCCGTTCCGTCCGTGGAACCTCCATGTGCTGACGCTGGAGGGGGCCGAGGTCGCCCATGTGGTGGCCTTCTTCGACCTGGAGCTCTTCGAGAAGTTCGGGCTGCCCGAAGTTTTCGAAGAGGTGTCCGCCCAGGGCCCGGGGGAAGGAGAGCGTTCATGAACACAGCACTGCTGCGCACCGTGGGGGTGGCCACCGCCGCGTACGGCCTCGCGGTGACGCTCCGCCCGCAGCTCCTCGCCCGGCCCTCCGGGCTGGTCGACCGAAGAGGCGAGGTCGCCCACCACACCGCGACCTCGCTGAGGCCGCTGGGTTTCCGCGACGCGGCCTCGGGCGCCGCGCTGGCCCTCGCGCCCGAGGGCCCCGCGCTGCGTACGGCGGCAGCGGTCCGTCTGGCCGCGGACTTCGGCGACGCCGTACTGCTCGCGGGCACCCTCCCGAAGGGCAACCGGGCCAAGGCCGTCGCGGTGGCGGTGGGTTGGGGCTCACTGACCCTCGCAGGGCTCGTCCACCGCAGCCGCGGCTGAGCAGCGGGGCCCGCACGGCAGCCCCGCCCGCGGCAGCCCCGCCGCGGCTGCCAAGCTCGCCGTGAGCGCCGACCCATCCTCGGTGCGATCGGCTACGAATCATGGACGAGGCGCAGGACCGGAGAGCTGCGCGGGATGCCCCGCGGCATCCCAGCCCCGTCGACAGCGAGAGTGAGCAGCGTGTGACCGTCGAGCAGCCTGCGGAGCCGCCCGCGGAGGGGGAGTCGGAGAGAATCCCGGCCGCCGGGCACCTCCCGCCGAGGATCCACCGAGCGCCCGCCGATCCGCGCGCGCTGGTGCTGATGCTGCACGGTGGACGTGCCCGGGGGCTCGGACCGCCGACGGCGCTCAACCTGCCCTCGCGCAGACTGCGCCCGTTCGTCTCCACTCTCGTGCGGGCGACCGCCGGCGTCCCCGCGCTCGTCGCACAGGCCCGGTACCGGTGCCGGGGCTGGAACGGCCGGCGTGCCGACCCCGCGCAGGACGCGCGGGCCGCGCTCGACACTCTGCTCGCCCGGTACGGCGACCTGCCCGTCGTGCTCCTCGGCCACTCCATGGGCGGCCGGGCAGCACTGCACATCGCCGGCCACCCGGCGGTGCGCGGGGTGGTGGCGCTCGCTCCCTGGTGTCCGGAGTACGAGCCGACCGCCCAGCTCGCCGGCAAACCGGCCGTGCTGCTTCACTCCGATCGCGACCGGATGACCGACCCCCTGGCGTCCTGGGCGTTCGTCGAGCGGGCGCGGGAACAGGGTGCCCGGGCGCACGGCATCCAGATCACCGGCAGCGACCATGCGATGCTGCGCCGCAGCGCCGTGTGGCACGAATGGGTGGGACGCCTGGTCGCCGAAATGCTCGGCGCGGCCCGCGAGGGCGGTGCGGACGACAGTGGCGGTGGAGGCGCTCAGGACGGCGCGCTCGGCCCGGACTTCGCCGCGCTGCCCACCGAGATCGTCAGCACACGCAGAACTCGTTCCCTTCCGGGTCGCTCATGACCACCGCGTAGTGGTCGAGCCCCTCGGCGTCCAGGGTGTGCAGCACCTGGGCGCCCGCCGCCCGCAGCCGCGCCACCTCGCCGTCCACCTCCCGCCGCCGCTCCGCCAGCGGGACCCTCCGTCCGCCGGTCACCCGAAGGTCCAGATGCAGCCTGTTCTTGCCGGATTTGGGCTCCGCCACCTGCTGGAACCACAGGCGCGGCCCGACCCCTGCGGGGTCGACGACCGAATCGGTGAGGTCGCCGTCGTCGGGCAGCTCCGACTCCGGCACGCCGATGCTGCGGTAGTACGCGTACCAGTCGGTGAACCCCTCCGGCGGAGGGGCGGGGACGTAGCCGAGTGCCTCCGCCCAGAAGGCGACCAGCCGACCGGGGTCCGCGCAGTCCACTGTCACCTGAAGCCTGGTCGCCATCGCTCTCCCTCACATCGGCCGCCTCGTGTGCAGCCAGCGTGCCGCAGACCTATGACAACGCCACCCCTCGCGTCGGGGTCTTTGCCGCGGAGGGGACCACCAAGCGACCGTGCGGACGCCCGACTCCCGTGCGCCACAGGCCGGTTCGGGATCAGCGGCGCTTGCGCACCGCGCGCACGTACTCCCTGTTCATCGCGGCGATGGAGGTCAGCGGGATGCCTTTGGGGCATGCGGTGGCGCACTCGCCGGTGACGGTGCAACCCCCGAAACTCTCCTCGTCCATCGTGCCGACCATGTCCAGCACCCGGCTCTCGCGCTCGACCCGACCCTGCGGCAGCGCGGCGAGATGGACGACCTTGGCGGCGGTGAAGAGCATCGCCGCGCCGTTCGGGCAGGCAGCCACGCAGGCGCCGCAGCCGATGCACTCGGCGTGGGTGAAGGCCTCGTCCGCGTCGGGCTTGGGCACGGGCGTGGCGTGCGCCTCGGGGGCGCTGCCGGTCGGCACGCTGACGTAGCCGCCGGATCCGATGACCCGGTCCATCGCTGAGCGGTCCACCACCAGGTCCTTGACCACCGGGAACGCCGCCGCCCGCCACGGCTCGACGTCGATGGTGTCGCCGTCGGAGAAGTGCCGCATGTGCAGTTGGCAGGTGGTGGTGCGCTCGGGGCCGTGCGCCTCGCCGTTGATGACCACGCCGCAGGCCCCGCAGATCCCCTCCCGACAGTCGTGGTCGAAGGCGACGGGCTCGCAACCCTCGGCGATCAGCTGCTCGTTGAGGGTGTCGAGCATGTCGAGGAAGGACATGTCGGGGGTGACGCCGTCGAGTTCGTACCGGGCCATGTGGCCCTGGGCGTCGGGGCCGGCCTGGCGCCAGATGCGCAGATGGAGTTTCACGCGTAGCTCCGCATGGTCGGGTGGACGTACTCGAAGTTCAGCTGCTCCCGGTGCAGGACCGGTGCCCGTCCGGCGCCGGTGAACTCCCAGCCGGCCGCGTAGGTGTACGACTCGTCGTCGCGCAGCGCCTCGCCGCTCGCGGTCTGGCTCTCGGTGCGGAAGTGGCCGCCGCAGGACTCGGTGCGGTGCAGGGCGTCCAGGCAGAGCAGTTCGGCCAGTTCGAGGTAGTCGGAGACCCGGTTGGCCTTCTCCAGCGACTGGTTGAGCTCCCGGCCGCTTCCCGGCACCCGGATGCGCTGCCAGAACTCCTCGCGCAGCGCGGGGATGCGCTCCAGCGCGCGCTTGAGCCCCGCCTCGTCGCGCGCCATCCCGCACTCCTCCCACAGCAGTTCGCCGATCTCCCGGTGGAAGGACTCGGGGCTGCGGTCGCCGTTGTTGGACAGAAGAGCGAAGAGCCGGTCGGTGACTTCGCCGACGCAGGCGTGCACGGCCGGGTGGTCCCGGTCGACGTCGCGGAAGGCCTCGTCTCGGGGCAGCCGTGCCAGATAGTCGCCGAGGGTCGAGGGCAGGACGAAGTACCCGTCCGCCAGGCCCTGCATCAGGGCCGAGGCGCCGAGCCGGTTGGCGCCGTGGTCGGAGAAGTTGGCCTCGCCGATCGCGAAGAGGCCGGGCACCGTGGTCTGGAGGTCGTAGTCGACCCACAGCCCGCCCATCGTGTAGTGGATGGCCGGGTAGATCCGCATCGGAGTCTCGTACGGGCTCTCGGCGGTGATGCGCTCGTACATCTCGAAAAGGTTGCCGTAGCGCTCGGCGACCGCCTCCCGGCCGAGTCGGGCGATCGCGTCGGTGAAGTCGAGGTAGACGCCCTGGCCGCCCGGGCCGACGCCGCGGCCCTCGTCGCAGACGCTCTTGGCGGCGCGGGAGGCGATGTCGCGCGGTACGAGGTTGCCGAACGCCGGGTACTGGCGCTCCAGGTAGTAGTCCCGCTCGCTCGTCGGGATCTCGCGCGGCGGCCGGTCGTCGCCCGCCCGGACGGGGACCCAGATGCGGCCGTCGTTGCGCAGGGACTCGCTCATCAGCGTCAGCTTCGACTGGTGGTCGCCGGCCCGGGGGATGCAGGTGGGGTGGATCTGGGTGAAGCAGGGGTTGGCGAAGTACGCGCCGCGCCGGTGTGCCCGCCACAGCGCGGTGGCGTTGGAGTTCTTGGCGTTGGTGGAGAGGTGGAAGACGTTGCCGTAGCCACCGGTGGCGAGCACCACCGCGTCCGCGAGGTAGCTGTCTATGCGCCCGGTCACCAGGTCCCTGGCGACGATGCCGCGTGCGCGTCCGTCGATGACGATCAGGTCCAGCATCTCGGTGCGTGCCCGCATCTCCACCTGTCCGGCGGCGATCTGCCGGGAGAGCGACTGGTAGGCGCCGAGCAGCAGTTGCTGCCCGGTCTGCCCGCGGGCGTAGAACGTGCGGGAGACCTGGACGCCGCCGAAGCTGCGGGTGTCCAGCAACCCGCCGTACTCGCGGGCGAAGGGCACGCCCTGCGCCACGCACTGGTCGATGATCTCCACCGAGACCTGCGCGAGCCGGTGCACGCCCGACTCGCGGGCGCGGAAGTCGCCGCCCTTGACGGTGTCGTAGAAGAGCCGGTGCACCGAGTCGCCGTCGTTGCGGTAGTTCTTGGCGGCGTTGATGCCGCCCTGCGCGGCGATGGAGTGCGCACGGCGCGGGGAGTCCTGATAGCAGAACTGCAGTACGCGGTAGCCCTGTTCGGCGAGGGTGGCGCCGGCCGCACCGCCCGCGAGACCGGTGCCGACCACGATGACGGTGTGGCCGCGGCGGTTCGCCGGGTTGACCAGCTTGGCCTCGAAACGGCGGCGGTCCCAGCGTTCGGCGATCGGCCCGTCCGGTGCGCTGCGGTCCACCAGCGGTTCGCCCACCCGGTAGTCGGCGTACGGGACGGTGCGGGCCGCGTCGGCGTCCGCCGGAGGCGGCTGCTCGGCGTGCCCGGCGTCCTGCTCGGCGTGCCCGGCGTCCTGCTCGGCGTCTCGCCCGGTCTGCTCGCGGCCCCGCCCGGCAGCGTGTCCGGCGTGCTCGGCGGCGTCCTGCCCGGCGCCGGCCCCTGGTGGTGTGGTCATCTCAGCTCACTGCTCCGATCTGGACGGCGAGGGGTACGGAGAGGAAACCGGCGGTGAGTACGAGCGCGAGGCCGTCGCCGAGGAACCGCAGCGCCCGGTCCCGTCCCGCGGTGGCGGCGCCCAGGCTGTGCGCCGCGCTGCGGAGGCCGTGCCGCACGTGCAGGCCGACGGCGATCATCGCGACGCCGTAGATGAGGTTCCCGTACCAGGTGCCGAAGGTGGCGACGACGTTCTCGTACGGTTTGCCGGCCTCGCCGTTGGGGTTCACGGTGTGGGTGGTCAGATCGAGGAGGTGCCAGACCAGGAACAGTGCCAGGATCACGCCGCCCCAGCGCATGGTGCGGGTGGCGTAGCCGCCGCGGCGCGCGGAGCCGCCCCGGTGCGCGTACCGCTTCGGCCTGGCCGCCAGATCGCGGCGGCTGAGCTGAAAGGCGGCGATCCCGTGCAGCACCACCGCGGCGAGCAGCGCGAGGCGCACGAGCCACAGGAACCACTCGTAGTGCAGCAGCGGTTCGCCGAGGGTGCGCAGCCAGTGCGCGTAGCCGTTGAACTCCTCCGGCCCGAAGAAGATCTTCAGATTCCCCAGCATGTGGCCGACGAGGTAGAGCAGCATCATCACGCCGGTGACGGCCATCACCAGCTTCTTGCCGATCGTCGACCGCCACAGGAGGTCCGCGGTCGACGCCTGTCTGCCGCTTTGTCCCGTCGCAGTCGCCTGAGCCTGAACCTGAGCCATGGGACGAAGGTAGGGAGCGGCGGGTGCATCAGTCCAAGACATGGAAAGTCTGCACTCCATAGGCAATGCCTATCGCAGCGCTAGGCTGCCGGTATGCAGCTGCACCAGCTCCGCTACTTCACGGCGGTCGCCGACACCCGCCACTTCACCCGGGCCGCCGAACGCGAACTCGTCGCCCAGCCGTCGCTTTCCCAGCAGATCAAGGCGCTGGAGCGGGAGCTGGGCACCGAGCTCTTCCACCGGGCCCGCGGCCACATCGCCCTCACCGACGCCGGCGAGGTGTTGCTGCCGCTGGCGCGCCGCATCCTCGCCGATACGGAGACCGCCCGCCGCGAGGTGCAGGAGGTCGCCCGGCTGCGGCGCGGGCGGGTACGGCTGGGGGCGCCGCCGAGCCTGTGCGCCAGCCTGGTGCCCGATGTGCTGCGCGCCTTCCACGACCGCTACCCCGGCGTCGAACTGCAGGTGCGCGAGGGCGGTTCGCAGGATCTGGTACGGGTGCTCGCCGCCGGCGAGCTGGACCTGGCGCTCGTCATCACCCCGCTGCCGGTCCAGGCCCCGGCGCTCACCACGACCGACCTGCTGCGCGAGGAGCTGGTGGTGGTCTCCGCGCCCGACGAACCCGCGCCGGTGCGTCGTCGTCGCATCCGGGTCGAGGATCTGCGGCAGCTGCCGCTGGTGATGTTCCGCCGCGGCTACGATCTGCGCGAACTGACGCTGGGGGCCTGCCGGTCCGCCGGGTTCGAGCCGGTGCTCTCGGTCGAGGGCGGCGAGATGGACGCGGTGCTCGGCCTGGTGCGCGCCGGCCTCGGCGTCGCGGTCGTACCGCACATGGTCGCCGACCGCTCCGGGCTGCGGGTCACCCGGTTCGCCGCTCCCGGGCTGCACCGCTCGGTGTCGGTGGCGCACCGGGGCGACGTCTCGCCCCCGCGCGCCGCTCGCGAGCTCTCCCGCATCCTCGCCGAACGGCTCCCCGCCTCGGTCAACTCGCCCGCCGCAGGCGGCCGGAGCGCCGCCGTACGGACCAAGCGGCCAGATGACCGAGCGAGTTGAACGCCGTGTGCAGCAGCGCCGGCGCGACCGCGCTGCCGGTGTGCCGCCGCAGCGCCGCGAACACCGCACCGCCCGCCGCCGTGACGGCCACCGAGCCCGAGGCCGCCGCCAGCCGAAAGACACCGTCCCCGCCGGGGGCCCGGTTACCGGTGGAGGCGGCGGCCAGCGCCGGGTTGGAGGCGGCGAGTGCGGCCGAGGGCAGCACGTGCCACAGCCCGAAGAGGACCACCGGCACCGCCTCGCCCAGGCGCGGACCGCACGTACGCCGCAGCAGGGCCGGCAGCACACAGCGGAAGCCGACCTCCTCCAGCAGGACCGTGCCCAGCGGCACCTCCAGCAGCATCTGCCGCAGCAGACCCGACAGCCGCTCCTCGGCCCGGCTGTCGGCGAAGAGCGGCCGGGTCGCCGGCAGCAGTGCACCCGCCGCGTAGAGCCCACCCACTCCTGCGGCGGCGGTGGCGCCGCATCGCAGTCCCTGCCCCAACCGGGCGTGTTCCAAGCCGAGTTCGGCGGCGTCGGCACCGGCACTGCGGGCCGTGAGCAGCAGCAGCCCGGTCGAGGCCAGCGAGACCGGGACATGGGCGGGCGGGCCGAGCCGGTGGTCCAGCACGTGCGCGCCGGCGAGCACCCCCAGGGCGACACCGAGCGCGGCGCGGGGGGAGTGGCGCAGTGACGGGCTCATGTCCGCGAGCGTAGAAGAGCCCCGGCCCGCCCGAGGAGCGGCACGGCCCGTCGCCTGCCCGGGGCGCGCGCTCCGGGAGCCGATCGGTTCGAAGGAGTCGCGTGCACCGGGGCCGCGCCCGACGCCCGCTCCGGAGCCGCGTCGCCGCGGGGCCGCCGGACACGCGCGTACGGCCGGACCGCCGGCTCGGCGCCGACGTCCCGACCGCACGCACCCGCTCCCCGCCCGGAGGTCAGTCGCGGGCCTCGCACACGGTGCGGTCCAGCATCCGCATCATCGCCCGGTCGCCGGCCAGGAGCGTGCCGTCGCTGATGCCGTTGGCGGTGGAGGCCACGCCCACCCGGCCGTCGTCGGTGAACGCCAGCCGTACGGTGGTGCCCACCAGATCGCCGTGGTGCGCCCAGAACTTGCCGCCGCAGCTCAGCGGGTGGGACAGCAGGCCCAGCCCGTATCGTGCGCCCGGCCAGATGTCGGTGAACTCCTTCGGCATCGGCACCGTGGTGCGCATGGCGCGCAGCTCCGCCGGGGCGAGCAGCTTCCCGCGGAGCAGGGCGGTGAAGAAGCGGTCCAGGTCCCGGTGGGTGCTGATCAGTTCACCGGCCGAGTCGCCCCAGGTGACGGAGTACTCGGTGGTGTCCGTCCACTCCTTCGAGTCCGCGAACCGCTGGTACGCGTGGGAGTGCGGCCCCCGGATGCCGGTGTCCCGGCCCGGGGCGTAAGTGTCCTTGAGGCCGAGCGGGCGGATGATGCGGTCCGTGACCTCGGTGCGCCAGTCGTTGCCGGTCACCGCCTCGATGATCATGCCGGCCAGTACGAAGTTGGTGTTGGAGTATTCCCAGTCCGGCTCGGGGTCGTCCTTGTCCGCGGGAGGGAAGCTCGGCTTCTGCGCGACGGCGAGCCCGACCAGCTCGTGCGGGGTCCACTGCTTCCAGCGCTCCTTCTCGAAGGACTCCGCGTCGCCGAGGGGGAGTTGGGCGGTGTAGTTGTGCAGTCCGCTGGTGTTCTGGAGCAGGTTGCGCACGGTGATCGCGCTGCCGTCGTTGCCGTTGCCGCGGACCAGCCCCGGCAGCCACTTCTCCACCGTGTCGTCCAGCGACAGCCGTCCCTCGCCGACCAGTTGGAGCGCGACGGTGGAGGTGAAGGTCTTGGTGGTGCTGGCGATCCGGTAGCTCGCGCCGGACGGCGGTGCGGCGTCCCCGTTCAGGTCCCGAAGGCCCTGGTTGGTCTCGCTGTGCTTGCGGCCGTCCCGCAGGCCCGCGGTGATCGAGACGAACTCCCCCTTCTCCAGGGCGCGTCGGGCCTCCTTCCGGAGCACCTTCGAAGCTCCTCCGGAACCGTTCTCGGCGGTCCCGTTCCCGGCGTGGGCGGCTCCCGTGGTGGCGGTCGTCACGACGATCGCGGCGAGCGCCGCCGCCGAACCGAGCCTGCGCATACGTGTGTTGGCCATGTCTTCCTCTCCCGAAGATCTCTGCGAACAGCCTGCCGTCACACGGGCCGGCGCACGAGGGTGGTGGCCACCCGCTCGTACGGGGTGCCAGCACCACCCCCAGGGGCTCTAGGTTGTGAGGATGGAGATCTGGATCAACCCCGCATGCTCGAAGTGCCGGTCCGCGCTGACGCTGCTGGACGAGGAGGGCGTGCAGCACACCGTGCGCCGCTACCTCGACGACCCGCCCACGGTGGACGAACTGCGCGCGGTGCTCGATCGGTTGGGTCTGGAGCCCTGGGACATCACCAGGACGGGGGAGGCGATCGGCAAGGAGCTGGGCATCAGCGACTGGCCCCGCGAGCCCGCCGAACGCGAACGCTGGATCGCCGCGCTCTCCGAGCATCCCAAGCTGATCCAGCGCCCGATCATCACCGCGCACGACGGCAGCGCGGTGGTCGGCCGCAGCGAGGAAGCGGTGCGCGAGGCGATGCGGCGCAGCGGCTAGCCGGTGCGCCGCACGCGGCCGGGGCGGGGCGTCGGGCGTCGTCACCTCGTCTCGCGTCGCGTCACGCACCCGCGGGGCGGTGCACGGCCACTCGACGCCCGTCGGCCGCGCGGGCGGCAGGCTTCAGAGCGGCTCGGCCAACGGCACCAACGAGTAGCCCCGCTCGATCAGCCGGGGCAGGTAGTACGCGAGCGCGGCGACCGTCTGGGACCGGTCGCCGCCGCCGTCGTGCGCGAGGACGATCGCTCCCGGGTGCGCACCGTTCAGCACCCGGCGACGGATCGTGGCGGTGCCCGGCGACTTCCAGTCCAGGGTGTCCACCGACCAGCCCATCGGCTCCATCCCCAGCTCGGCGCAGATCTGCAACGAGGGTGCGTGCCAGGCGCCGTAGGGCGCGCGTGCGAACCGGGGGGCGGTGCCGATGGCCTGCTCGATGAGGTCGCAGGTGCGGCCGAGTTCCTTGCGCACCCTGGCCCGCGAGATCTTCGGGAGCTCGGGGTGGCTCCAGGAGTGGTTGGCGACCAGATGGCCGTCCGCCTCGATCGCCTTCACCAGATCAGGGTTCCACTCGGCGTTCTCCCCGATGACGAAGAACGTGGCGAGGGTGCCGTGGCGGCGCAGGATGCGCAGGATCGCGGGGGTCTGTACGGGGTGCGGGCCGTCGTCGAAGGTCAGGGCGATGCTGCGGCCGGGGTCGGCCAGAGTCAGATGCGCCTGCTTGCGCGGCACGGCGGACCGCCGCAGACGCCGTTCGGCCCGGGGCATCCGGGCGCCGCCGGCCAGCGGACGCATCCGGTACGTGTCCGGCGCGCCCCGGGCGCCCGCGGCACCGGTACCGCGTGCGGAGGGCGAGGGGGAGCGTGACGGACGGGCCGCCGCACCGGACCCGTCCGGTGCGGCGGGGGTCGGCCCCGGTGGGGCGAGCAGCGCGCGGTAGGCGCCGTACACACAGAGGCAGGTGGCGCCGCTGAGCAGCGTACGGCGTGTCAGGGCTGATTTGTCGTACTGCATGACTTACTGCTCTCACGCCCCGATGGCGCGCCCCCGCCCTCGCGAACCGTGTCCCGGCCACTGCACTCGTACGACCTTCCCAGCGCGCCGAACCCGCGGGCCCTGTCTAGGGTGTCGGTGTTCGGCGCGCTCCTGCGGGCCGTGCGCGGTCAGTTGCCGCCGCGCGGCAGGACGGTGGCGAGCACCTCGGGCAGCGCGGCCCAGTCCGAGGTCACGGTGGTGGCGTGGACTCCCGCCGCCAGCTCCGCGACCCGCCCCGCGGCCTCCTCCGGACTCGGCTCCCGGGCGTCGATCGCCGGCGCCACCCCATGGGCCGAGGTCGCCACCAGCAGATAGTTGCGCTCGGCGTACCAGGCAGTGTCGATCGTCTCGCCCGCGTAGGCGGAGGCGTCACCGTCGAAGACCACGAACCAGGGCCGCAGCGCGGCTTCGTACCGCTCCTCCCGAGGGTCGCCGGCCTCCGCCCCGAGGACGGCGGGGAACGCGGTGGCCGTGTCGAGTTCCCCCTCCCCGGCCCTGGTGTGCAGATGGCGGGCGTACTCCTCGTCCGTCCACAGATCGTCGAAGGGGTTGCCCTGCTCGACGGTGCCGGGGATGAGGTGGATCAGGAACTTCCCGGCCAGCGCGTCCCGGGACGGAAAGCCGTCGGCGCGTACGGCGTCGTCCAACGTCGCGTGCTCGCCGAGCAGTTGGGACGGGCGGTGGACCGCGTCGCCGAGCTTCTCGGCGACCAGCGCGTCGAACTCGACGGGGCCGCGACCGCCGACCGCGTTGAAACCGTCCTTCATCTCGAGCTTCAACTGGATCGGCCGGTGGCCGGGGTTGGCCTCGCTCCAGGTGCGCAGATCGGTCAGGCAGCCCGCCAGGTCCCGGTCGCGGTCGCCGTTCTCCAGCTCCTCGGGAGTGGCGGCGTTGGTGCAGTTGTTGTTGTTGCCCAGCGGGTTGTCGTGCGAGACGCGCCAGCCGCCGCCGAAGTTGTTGGTCCAGACGTCGAACTCCAGCAGGCCCGCGCCGGAGTCCAGGGCCTGCCCGACGTAGGGGAACGTCGCCTTCTCGTACGCGTTGTGCACCCCCACGCCGGTGGTGGCGGAGTAGGGGCCGGGGTCGGCCTGCGCGGCGCCGGCCGGGGAGTGCAGCGCGGTCGCGGCGACCACCGCGAGCGCGGCGGTGCACAGCAGTGCGGTCGTACGGGATCTGGAGCGGAAGAGACGCACGGGGGACCACCTTCGCATGGGGGAGCGGCTCAATCGCCGGACAGCGTAAGGCAGTTGGATGGATCTGCCACCAGTGCGGGATGAACTCCCGGAGTTCCCCCGGCGACCGCCGCCCCGCCGTCGTTCCTCGACGGACTGACGCGCCCCTGCGCGCCCCGACGGACCGACGCCCCGACGGACCCGATCCGGCCCGTGCCCGTCCCGCGAATCTGTTCCGGCAGCACGGCACGGCCTGCGGAATCGTCGGGAGTCGAAGGGCGAGCGGATCGGGGCCGTGTCGCGGGTCGTTCAGGCGACCACCCGGAGTGCGGCCTGCGCGTTCGCCGGCAGCCGGAAGTCGCGGCAGATCGCGGCGCTGGCCCGGCGCGCGGACCGCAGCGCCCCCTGCGCGGTGCTGGTGTCCCGGTGGTCGCCACACACGTACAGGCCGGCCAGCACCCGTACCGCGCGTGCGCTGTCGTGCGGCGCGGGCATCGCCGGTACCGCTCTGCGGTCCTGGTACGCGGCCAGCAGCTCCCAGCTCTCGGCCGAGGTGCCGTGCAGCGCGGCGAGTTGGGGCCGCGCGGCACGGTCGAGCGCCGGCACCGGTTCGTGTGCCGCGCGGCCGAGCACCACCGAGGTGACCAGGGTGCGACCGGGCAGCGCGCGGGAGGGGTCGACGGCGGAGGCGACCGAGGAGTGCGTCAGCGGTCCGCGCTGCTCTCCGTCCAGCAGCAGTGAGGTGCGCAGGGCGTCGCAGCCGGGGGGCGCGGAATCGGCCGCGTG
The DNA here is from genome assembly GCF_018101125.2 of Streptomyces tardus. Lineage (GTDB taxonomy): Bacteria > Actinomycetota > Actinomycetes > Streptomycetales > Streptomycetaceae > Streptomyces > Streptomyces tardus. Next base: position 4,208,298 of record NZ_JAELVF020000001.1, read on the forward strand.
GTGCAGCACGGTGACCGGGTGGAAGTCGGGCACGCGCAGACCGGGCAGCAGCTCCGCGGCGTCCGTCGCGCCGGTGGCGATCAGCACCGCGCGGCAGCCGAGCCGGCCGTGTGCCTCGGTTTCGACGGCGTTGACCGCCACCGACACCGCGCGCACCCCCGTGCGCACAGTGCCGGGCGGCAGCGACTGGGCCAGCAGCTCGGGGACGGCCTGCGCGCCGCCCGCGGGCAGGCACAGGCCGCGGCGGGCGAAAGCCCGAAGTGCCTGGTCCACCACGCGACTCGACGTGCCGAGGTCGGGGTCGCCGAGCAGTGCCGACACCAGGGGACGGAGCTGACCGTCGACCGTGCGGCCGGGGACACCGCGTGCCGTCAGCGCTCGGCCGGCAGGGAGCTCCTCCCGCAGCTCCAGGCGGGCGAGCGGCGTGCAGGCGAGCCGGGAGAGCTGGTGGCGCAGCCTCGCCGAGTCCAGCGCTCCCGCCAGGGCGCGCGCCCTGGTGCGTGCGCCCCCCGTGCCACCTCCGACGCGCAGCGCGTGGCTGCCACTGATCCGTACGCTGCGCTCCGCCCCGCGCAGCACCGCGCCCGGTGCGAACGGCCGCAGGGAGAGCGCGGCGAGCGGCGCCGGCCCCGAACGAGGCCCGAGCTCGGGGCTGTCCGCGCAGAGCAACTGGCCGCCCCGGTCCAGGCGGTAGCCGTCGACGCGGTCCGTCGCCATCCGGCCGCCGACGCTCTCGCCGGCTTCCAGCACAGTGACCGTCAGCCCCGCGCCGGTCAGATGGACGGCGGCGGCGAGACCCGCGAGCCCGGCTCCGATGATGACGACGTCGCAGTCCGCGGACCGTCCTGACGCAGTCGCTGGCGCGGCACTGAGCACATGCCCTCCCCGAGGTGAGTGCCGTTGGCGGACGAGGGTCTCCGGGCCGTCCCGCCTCCTCGGCGCGACTCGCCGGACACACCCCTCATGCCCCCAACCGGCGCAGGAAATACCCGAATCGGCCCCGACCCTAGCCCCGGTCGGGAGCCGCGACGGGGGCACGCCGGGCGGCGCGTGGTCGCACACCGGTCGCACAGCTCGTACGGCCGGACACGTTCCGTGTGCGCGGCCGGCCGCGGGCCGCCCGTACGGGCCGGCCCCAACCCCCGTGAGCGGGCCGGGTGTTCGCCGGCTACTTCAGCGCGGACCTGATCGCGTCCTCGACACCGGGGAAGGCGAAGGTGAAGCCGGACTCCAACAGCCTTGTGGGGACGACCCGTTGGGAACCCAGCACCTCCTGCGAGAACTCCCCGAGCGCCACCTTCAGCGCGAGCGAGGGGACCATCGCCACGGTGGGCCGCCGCAGCACCCGGCCCATCGCCGCCGTGACCTCGCGGTTGGTCACCGGGTCGGGGGCGGTCAGGTTGAACGGCCCGGACAGGCCGTCGGTCTCCAGCAGATGCCGCAGCGCGGCGATGTGGTCGTGCAGCGCGATGAAGCTCCAGTACTGACGGCCGCTGCCCAGCCGTCCGCCCAGCCCCGCCCTGAAGATCGGGAACAGCCGCCCCCACGCGCCGCCCTCCTGGGCGACCACAAGTCCCGTACGCGCGAAGGCAGTTCGCACCCCGGCCTCGCTCGCGGGCGCAGCCGAGGCCTCCCACTCCTCGCACAGCGAGGGCAGGAAACCGCTGCCCGCGCCGTCGCTCTCGTCCACCGCGCGGTCGCCGGTGTCGCCGTACCAGCCGATCGCGCTGCCGCAGACCAGCACCCGCGGCGGAACGTCCAGCGAGGCCAGCGCCCGGGTCAGCGTCGTGGTGCCGAGCACTCTGCTGTCCCGCAGCTCCTGCTTGTAGGCGTCCGTCCACCGCTTGTCCGCGATGCCCGCGCCGGCGAGGTGGACGACCCCCTCGCAGCCCACCAGGCCCGCGCTGTCGACCCGCCCCGGGGCGTCCTGCGAGCCGGGGTGCCATTCCACCTCGTCGCCCTCGCGGGCCGGACGGCGCACCAACCGCACCACTTCGTGCCCGTCGTCGAGCAGGGAACGGCGCAGGGCCGCACCGATGAGTCCGCCGGAACCGGTGATCGCGATACGCATGGCCCCATACTGCGGCACCCGCCTGCCGGGCGCGAGGCCCTGCCCGGCGCTGAGGCGGTGTCGGCGCGGGGACCTGCCCGGCGCCGGGTCGGGTCGGGCGCGGGGTCCTGCCCGGTCGGGCCCGGTGCGGCGGGAGCCGTCGGCCGCACCCGTCGACAGGCGTGGTGTGCGGGCGGGTGGGCGGCGGCCGTCGGGAGGGTCAGGTGCCGCGGAAGCGCTTCCACAGCCGCGGGTAGCGCTCGGCCAGCACCCGGTCGCTCTCGAAGTCCAGCGCGGTGCCCGCCGGTTCGTCCGGGGGGTCGGGCAGCGCGAGGTCCGGCAGTTCGTCGCCGGTGAGGATGCTGTACGCGTCGTCGGCGGCGAAACCGATCTCGTCGCCGTCGCCGTCGAACTCCTCGTCGAAGTCGCCCAGCAGGTCTGCCAGCGCGTCCGGATCGTCGTGCAGCGCACCCTCGAAGACCGCCCGCCCCTGGCCGATGAGCCAGCAGCGGAAGGAGTCGAAGACGTCGTCGCCCGCGCCGTCCAGGAGGACCCACGCCGCACCCCACAGGTCCCAGCGGTAGGAACGCAGGAACCGCGCCTCGAAGTGCCGGGCGAAGTCGGTGACGGTGTCGGGATCCAGCTGCACCAGCCGTTCCACCAGCATCTCGGCGTGCTCCTCCGGATCGCCCTCGGCGGCCCGGCGCGCCTCGTCGATGAGCTCCCAGAACTCGTCCTCGTGCATCGTCACGGCACCAGCATCGGCCCTTCCGCACCGGCCCGCACGCGGAGGCGTCCGGCCGGCCCGACGGTGCGCCCGCGCGGTCGCTCCCGACCCCGTCGCCGGGCTGCACGCGACGTGTCGGCGACCCGCCGGGAAATCCGGACAGGAGATGTCGGGATGCGGTGTGAGCGTGGGGGCGAAGCGCGGACACCACACCTCGACCGGGGCCGACGCCCCGTATCCGGACGGAGCACGTATGACCTCCCGACCCAGCCTCACCGGCAGAATCGCCCTCGTGGCGGGCGCCACCCGGGGTGCCGGCCGCGCCATCGCGGTGGAACTCGGCCGCGCCGGTGCGACCGTCTACGTCACCGGACGCACCACCCGTACCCGCGTCAGCGAGGTCGGGCGGGCCACCGAGACCATCGAGGAGACCGGCGAACTGGTCACCGCCGCGGGCGGCACCGGTATCGCCGTACCCACCGACCACCTCGTCGCCGACCAGGTGCGCGACCTCCTCGCACGCGTGGACCGGGAACAGGGCAGGCTCGACATCCTGGTCAACGACCTGTGGGGCGGCGACCACCTGCTCTCCTGGGGCACCCCTGTCTGGGAGCACGATCTGGAGGCGGGACTGCGGCAGCTGCGGCTCGGCGTCGAGGCACACCTCGTCACCAGCCACTACGCGCTGCCGCTGCTGATCCGGCACCCTGGCGGACTGCTCGTGGAGGTCACCGACGGAACCGCGGAATACAACGCCGACCACTACCGCGAGAACGTCTACTACGACCTGGCCAAGTGCGCGCCCATCCGCCTCGCGTACGGCATCGGCAGCGAACTCGCCCACCACGGCGCCACCGCCGTCTGCGTCAGCCCCGGCTGGCTGCGCTCCGAGGCGATGCTGGACACCCACTTCAAGGTGACCGAGGAGAACTGGCGCGAGGGCGCCGAGCAGGACGCGGGGTTCGCCGTGTCCGAGAGCCCGGCCTATGTCGCCCGGGGCCTGGCCGCCCTGGCCGCGGACCCGGAGGTCGCGCGCTTCAACCGGGCCTCGCTCTCCAGCGGCGACCTCGCCAGGGAGTACGGCGTCACCGACACCGACGGCTCCCAACCGGACTGCTGGCGCTATCTGTTGGCGGCGGAGAAGGACCCGACCGCGGACCCGGAGGACTACCGCTGAGACGAGCCGTCCTCACGCGTCGCCGAGGCGAGCGGACCGTGCGGACTCGGTCGAGCCCGCGCCCGTCGACTCGCTGGCCACGGCACGGGCTGTACGGGTGCGTCAGCCGCCCTCGTACAGCCGAGCGGTGGCCCGCGCCGCCCGCGCCATCCGCTCCCGCATCGGCGGCGGGGCGAGCACCTCCACCTCGGGTCCGAGCGCCAGCAGCTGCCCGTACGCCACGTCCATCGTCTCCACCGGGAGCGTGACGGTCAGCCGACCCTCCTCGGCGGGGCCGGCCGCGGCCACGGCCTCCGCCACCGCGGTGCGGTCGCCGTGCACATGCGGCAGCCGCGCCGCGCCGGCCTCGGAGAGCCGCAGGGTGACGCTCTCGCGCAGCACCGAACGGGCGAAGGCCGCCGACTGCTCGGCCCAGAACGCGGGCAGGTCGAACTCCCCGTCCCGGTCGAACACCGCCTCACCGACCGTGACCCCGCCGATCCGGTCGACCCGGTAGATCCGCACCGCAGCGCCGGGGACCCGGGCGGCCAGGTACCAGACCCCGGCCTTGAGCACGAGGCCGTACGGCTCCAACTCCCGGACCACCTCCTTCCCCGCCCCACCAGCCTCTTGCACCCCGCCTGCCTCCTGCGCGCCGGCCTCCGACGGGCGTCTGCGGTAGCGCACCGTCACCCACCGGTCGTCCCACACCGCTTCGGCGAGTGTCGGCAGCAGCTCGGGCGCCCGGGGCTCGCGCCACCAGCCGGGAGCGTCCAGATGGAAGCGCTGCGCCATGTTCGTACGGGCGTCGCGCAGCTCCGGGTTGAGGGCGGCCGACACCTTGAGCGCCGCAGCCGACGCGGCGTCGGCGAGCCCGAGGTCGCGCAGTGCGCTCGGCACCCCGGACAGGAAGAGCGCTTCCGCCTCCTCGCGGCCCATGCCGGTCAGCCGAGTACGGTACCCGCCCACCAGCCGGTACCCGCCCAGGCGGCCCCGGTCGGCGTAGACCGGCACACCCGCCTCGGAGAGCGCGGCCACGTCGCGGGCCACGGTGCGCTCCGAGACCTCCAGCTCGGCTGCGAGCTCGGCGGCGGTCAGGTGGCGGCGGGTCTGAAGCAGGAGCACCATCTTGATGAGCCGAGAAGCACGCATCGCCCCATTGTGCGGGCAGCCGCTGACAGCGTTCGCCCGCCGATCAACCTCACTCGCCGAACCTCGCGCCGGCACGGGATGTGACAGGCCGACAGCGCAGTTGACGTGCAGCCACCGCCAGTCAGCAAGGATGCAAACTATGGCAACTAAACCCCGCGAACAGTGGGGCAGCCGCTACGGATTCCTGATCGCGGCCATCGGTTCGGCGATCGGGCTCGGGAACATCTGGAGATTTCCCGCGGAGGCCTACCGCAACGGCGGCGGCGCCTTCGTCCTGCCCTACCTCATCGCGCTGGTCTCCGCCGGACTGCCGCTGCTGATCCTGGAGTACACGATCGGCCGTCGCTACCGGAAGTCCGCGCCCGCCGCGTACCGGGCGATGGCCAAACCCGCCCAGTTCATCGGCTGGTGGCAGGTGGCGATCTGCTTCGTCATCGCCACCTACTACGCGGTGATCCTGGCGTGGGCGGTGCGCTTCATCGGCTTCTCCTTCGGTGAGAAGTGGGGCGATGACCCGGACGGCTTCCTCTTCGACACCTTCCTCCAGCGGGCGGACACCCCGGGCAGCTTCGGAGGCTTCGTCCCGGGCGTCTTCTGGCCGCTGTTGGTGATCTGGGTGATCACCCTGGTCATCCTGGGGCTCGGGGTGCGGCGCGGCATCGAGACGGCGAACAAGATCTTCGTGCCGATGCTCGTCGTCTTCTTCCTGATCCTGGTGGTCAGGGCCCTCACTCTGGACGGCGCCGTGGAAGGGCTGAACGCCTTCTTCACCCCGGACTGGGACGCGCTGACCGACGGAGACGTGTGGGTGGCCGCCTACGGGCAGATCTTCTTCTCGCTCTCGGTCGGCTTCGGCATCATGATCACCTACGCCTCGTATCTGCGCAGTCGCTCCGATCTCAGCGGATCGGCGATGGTGGCCGGCCTGTCCAACAGCTCCTTCGAACTCCTCGCCGGGATCGGGGTGTTCTCCACCCTCGGTTTCATGGCGCAGGCGTCGGGGCTGCGGATCGAGGAGTTGGTGAGCGACGGCGTGGGGCTGGCCTTCGTCGCGTTCCCGACGATCATCTCGCAGATGCCCGCGGGTGCGTTCTTCGGCTTCCTCTTCTTCACCTCGCTGGTCATCTCCGGTCTGACGTCGCTGATCAGCATCGTGCAGGTCATCATCGCGGCGGTCGAGGACCGCACCGGCTGGGGGCGCAGACGCACCGTGGCGATCGTCGGCGGTGCGACCGCGCTCGCCTCGCTGCTCGTGTACCCGCGCGAGGGCGGGCTCTACTTCCTGGACATCGCCGACCGGTTCATCAACCGCTACGGCATCGCGCTCGCCGGGCTCGTCGTCCTGATCACCGTCGGCTGGATCCTGCGCAGGCTCAAGCAGCAGCAGGAGGAGGCGGACGCCACCTCGGCGATCCACCTCGGCCGCTGGTGGCGCTTCTGCCTGGGAGTGATCACCCCGATCGTGCTGGCCGTCTTCCTCGTCGACTCGGTCCGCCAGGAGCTCAACGAGAACTACGAGGGTTACAGCGACGGCTTCGTACTGGCAGCCGGCTGGGGTGTTGCCGGCGCTGCGCTGCTCTTCGGCATCCTCGTGTCGCTGATCCCCTGGAGGCACGAGCCGGAACCGCCGCCGGGCTCGGTCGCCGACGTCGAGAAGAACGAGCGGAGTGGTAGCTGATGGGCGCCAGCGCGATCATGATGATGGTCTTCGCCGTCCTGCTGCTGTGGGGCGGGATGGTCGCCGCCATCCTCAAACTCCGCAGCCACCCCGAGGAGCCCGAGCCCGACGAGGAGCCGGGACGTACGGGGAGCGACGGGCCGGAGGGGAGCGACGGACCGCAGGGGTACGACGGGCCGGAGGGTTACGGCGCACACCCGCGCCCCTGACTGCCGCACACGCCCCCGCACACGCGAAGGTGCCCCGGAACTCACCGAGTTCCGGGGCACCTTCACCGTGGTGTGGTTGCTGCTCGCGCGTCCGCGCGGGCGATCATCCGATGCCGTACTCCTGGGCCGCCTTCCGCACGGTCTCGTGCTTGACCTCGCCGCGACGGGCGAGCTGGGCGAGCGCGGCCACCGCGATGGACTGGGCGTCCACGCCGAAGTGGCGGCGGGCGTTGTCCCTGGTGTCGGAGAGCCCGAAGCCGTCGGTGCCCAGCGAGGTGTACTCCTGCGGCACCCACTGGCTGATCTGGTCCGGCACCTGCCGCATCCAGTCGCTGACCGCCAGCACCGGACCGGGCGCACCCTCCAGCGCCCTGGTCACGTACGGAGTCCGCTCCTCACCGCGCAGCAGCGCGGCGTCGCACTCCATCGCGTCGCGGCGCAGCTCGCCCCAGGAGGTGGCGGACCAGACGTCCGCGCTGACGCCCCACTCCTCGGACAGCAGGCGCTGCGCCTCCAGCACCCAGTGGATCGCCGTGCCCGAGGCCAGCAGCTGGATCTTGGGCGTCTCCGCCTCCGCCTCGCCCTCGTTGAAGCGGTAGAGGCCGCGGACGATGCCCTCCTCCGCACCCTCCGGCATGGCGGGCTGGGGCTTGGGCTCGTTGTAGACGGTGAGGTAGTAGAAGACGTTCTGGTCCTCGCCGGTGTCCGGGCCGTACATCCGGCGCAGACCCTCGCGCACGATCACACCGATCTCGTACGCGAACGCGGGGTCGTAGGAGAGCGCCGCCGGGTTCGTCGAGGCGATCAACGGGGAGTGGCCGTCGGCGTGCTGGAGGCCCTCGCCGGTGAGCGTGGTGCGCCCGGCCGTCGCGCCGACGACGAAGCCGCGGCCCAACTGGTCGCCCAGCGCCCAGAACTGGTCGGCCGTCCGCTGCCAGCCGAACATCGAGTAGAAGATGTAGAAGGGAATCATCGGCTCGCCGTGCGTCGCGTACGACGTGGCGGCGGCCGTGAAGTCCGCCATGGCGCCGGCCTCGGTGATCCCCTCGTTGAGGATCTGGCCGTCCCTGGCCTCCTTGTAGTACATCAGCTGGTCGCGGTCGACCGGGTCGTAGGTCTGGCCCAGCGGCGAGTAGATGCCGGCCGAGGGGAACAGCGCCTCCATGCCGAAGGTCCGCGCCTCGTCCGGCACGATCGGCACCCAGCGCCGACCGGTCTCCTTGTCCCGCATCAGGTCCTTGACCAGTCGGACGAACGCCATCGTGGTGGCGATCTCCTGCGTACCCGAGCCCTTCTCCAGGGACTTGAACGAGCGCTCCGCCGGCTCCGGCAGCGCCACCGGATGCACCTTACGGGCCGGCGCGGGGCCGCCGAGCTCGGCGCGGCGCTCCTGCAGATAGCGCACCTCGGGGGAGTCCGCGCCCGGATGCGCGTACGGGACGAGCTCCTCGTCGAGCGCGGAGTCCGGGATCGGCAGCTCCAGCAGATCCCGCATGGCGCGGAACTCCTTGCCGGAAAGCTTCTTCATCTGGTGGTTGGCGTTGCGCGACTCGAAGCCCGGGCCGAGGGTCCAGCCCTTGACGGTCTGCGCCAGGATCACCGTCGGCGCGCCCTTGTGGGCCAGGGCCGCGCGGTAGGCGGCGTACACCTTCCGCGGCTCGTGGCCGCCGCGCGAGGTGTGGAAGCACTCCAGGATCCGGTCGTCGCCGACGAGCTTCGCGAGCTCCGCGAGCGCCGGCTCGGCGCCGAAGAAGTGCTCGCGGATGTAGGCGACGTCACGGGTGGCGTAGGTCTGGAACTGCGCGTCGGGCACCTCGCGCAGCCGTCGCAGCAGCGCGCCGGTCGCGTCCAGCCGGAACAGCTCGTCCCAGGCGCTGCCCCACAGCGACTTGACCACGTTCCAGCCGGCGGCGCGGAACTGGGTCTCCAGCTCGCGCACGATCTTGAAGTTGGCGCGGACCGGGCCGTCCAGGCGCTGGAGGTTGCAGTTGATGACGAAGGTGAGGTTGTCCAGCCCCTCGCGCCCGGCGAGGGCCAGTGCGGCGGTGGACTCGGGCTCGTCCATCTCGCCGTCGCCCAGGAAGGCCCAGACGTGCGAGGTGGAGGTGTCCTTGATGCCGCGGTGCTCCAGGTACCGGTTGAACCGGGCCTGGTAGATCGCCGACAGCGGGCCGAGGCCCATCGAGACGGTGGGGAACTCCCACATCCACGGCAGCCGCCGGGGGTGTGGGTAGGAGGGTATGCCGTTGCCGCCGGACTCCTGGCGGAAGTTGTCCAGCTGAGCCTCGCTCAGCCGGCCGTCGAGGAAGGCGCGGGCGTAGACGCCGGGGGAGGCGTGGCCCTGGATGTAGAGCTGGTCGCCCGAGGCGCCGCCGCCGGCGAGGTCGTCCTTCCCGCGGAAGAAGTGCTGGAAGCCGATCTCGTACAGCCAGGCGGCGGAGGCGAAGGTGGCTATGTGCCCGCCGACGCCGTACCGGGAGCCGCGGGTGACCATCGCTGCGGCGTTCCACCGGTTGTACGCGGTGATGCGCGACTCCATCGCCTGGTCGCCGGGGAAGTCCGGTTCGGCGGCGGTGGGGACGGTGTTGACGTACTCCGACTCCAGCAGGGGCGGCACACCCAGATCACTGAGCCGGGCGTGCTCCACGGTCCTGCGCACCAGGTAGTTGGCGCGCTGCGGACCCGCGGCCCGGGCTACGGCGTCCAGGGACTCGCGCCATTCGGCGGTCTCCTGGGGGTCGCGGTCCGGGAGCTGGTCGAGCTCGCTCGCCCGCGTCGTTACGGGGTCGGTCATGAGGCCGCCTTCCGGGATGGGGACGGTGAGGGGTGGTCTTGGCAGGTGTTGCCGAGCGGGGGCAGGACAGGGGTGGGCCCCGCGCTGGTGACTGTAAACCCGATCGATGATCGATCAAAGAGGGGAAAGAGTAAAACCCTGCCTGAGCAGCGAAATTGGCATGGCGTGCCCAGGGGGAGGGCACGCAGTGCAGGGGCAAAGACGGCGAAAGCGGGCACTCGCGGAGGGTGCGAATGCCCGCTCTCCTTCTGTCGGAGGTGGGACATGAGCCGGGCGACCCCGCGACGTTCCGGGGTGTGGTGCGGCCCGGCGAAGAGCCCGGGCCCGCAAGGCTCGGACGTGCTCGGCCGGCTCCGACGGGCGCTTCAGGGGCGCGGCGCGCAGCCGAGCACGTGGTCCTTCACCAGCCGCGCCACGTTGGGGTCCTTGCCGCGGAAGGCCGCCACCACCTGCTCGTGCTCCTCGGCGTAGGACTCCTGCACGGTGCCCAGCCAGCGGATCGAGAGCGCGGTCCACACCTCGATGCCCAGCGACTCCCAGGTGTGCAGCAGCACGCTGTTGCCCGAGGCCCGCACCAGCTCGCGGTGGAAGGCGACGGTGTGGCGCACCTGCGCCTCGCCGTCGCCCGCCGCGTCCGCCTCGTAGAGCGCCGCGACGTGCGGCTCCAGCACCGACACGTCCTCGGCCAGCTTCGGCGCGGCGAGCTCGGCCGCCATCTGCTCCAGGCCGGCCCGCACCGGGTAGATCTCCTCCAGGTCCGCGGCGGTCAGCGCCCGTACCCGTACGCCCTTGTTCGGCACCGACTCGATGATGCGCAGCGCCTCCAGCTCGCGCAGCGCCTCGCGCACCGGCGTCTGGCTGACCTCCAACTCGGCCGCGACGCGGCGCTCCACGATGCGCTCGCCCGGTTTCCAGCGCCCACTGACGATGCCCTCCACCAGGTGCTCGTGGATCTGCTCGCGCAGCGAGTGGACGACGGGCGGTGTCATGGGCCTACTCCTCCGTAATGTACGAGGGCACTGACAATACGGCGCGGCTGCCTCCAGAGGCGCTCGGAGCGGCGACCCGAGCCGCGTTGCGAGAAGGCTCACGTTCCCCGGCCCCGTCCGGCACGGCGCACGGGCGGCGCGCGGGGGCGGCGGTTCAATGAACCCATGTCGTACCGGAACGCAGTCCTGGAGCGGCGGATCGCCGCCCCGGTGGAGACGGTGTGGAGCCTGCTGACCTCGTCCGTGACGCGAGCCCGCCCGGACGGACCGACCTCGGTGCAGAGCCCGGGCCCCGGGACGTTCGGGGTGGGCAGCAGCAGGTGGCAGACCCGGCGGGTCAACGGCCGCCCGGTCACCACCGAACTCCTGGTGACCCGATGCGTCCCCGGGGCCGGGTACGTCGTGGAGCCCGCCACCAGCGGCGCTGCCGCGTGGTCGGTGGAGTACGCGCTGCTCAGCTGCGTCGGCGAGGGCGCCACCGAGGGCCGGGCCGACGGCACGCTGCTGCGCGCGACGGTGCGCACAGCCGACCCGGGACGCCTGGCCAGACTCCTCGCCCGGGTGCGTACGCCGACCCTCGCCGCGGCCGTACGGCAGGCGGTGCACGACGAACTGGCGGCGGTGGACGCCGCGTGTCGCGGGCGCGAACCGGCGGAGTGACGCCGGCGCTCACCCGGAGGCGCACATGAGGGTGGCCCCGCCCCTGAGTCGAAGCTCGGGACGGGGCCACCCTCATGCGGTGGAGAGCGGGGTTACAGACCCAGCTCGCCCTCGAACTCGCCTGCCTCCAGGCGGGCCTTGACGTCGCTCAGGTAGCGGGCGGCGTCCGCGCCGTCGACCAGCTGGTGGTCGTAGGACAGGGTCAGGTAGACCATGTCGCGAATCGCGATGGTCTCGCCCAGGTCCGGGTGGTTGACGACCATCGGGCGGCGCACGGTGGCGCCGATGCCGAGCTCGGCGACCTGCGGGTAGTTCACGATGATCGTGTCGAACAGCGCACCGCGCGAACCGGTGTTGCTGATCGTGAACGTGCCGCCGGACATGTCGTCCGGGCTGAGCCCGCCGGAGCGGACCTTGCCGGCCAGCTCGGCGGTCTTCTTGGCGATGCCCGCCAGGTTGAGGTCGCCCGCGCCCTTGATGACCGGGACCATCAGGCCCTTTTCGGAGTCGACGGCGATGCCGACGTTCTCCGTGTCGTGGTACGTGACGGTGCCGTCGTCGTTGATCTTGGCGTTGATGGCCGGGTGGGCCTTCAGCGCCTCGGCGGCGGCCTTCACGAAGAAGGGCATCGGCGAGAGCTTGACGCCCTCGCGTGCGGCGAAGCCCTCCTTGGCCTGGGCGCGCAGCCGCATGACCCGGGTGACGTCGACCTCGACGACGGTGGAGAGCTGCGCCTGCTTCTGCAGCGCCTCCACCATCTTGGCGGCGATGACCTTGCGGATCCGCGACATCGGCACCGTCTGGCCGCGCAACGGCGAGGCCTCCAGCTTCGGCGTGCGCGGAGCCGACGAGGCGGGCGCCGAAGGTGCCTGCTCGGCCTGGGACTTGGCGGCCTCGGCGGCCTCCAACACGTCCTGCTTGCGGATGCGACCGCCGACGCCGCTGCCCTTGACGCTGCTCAGATCCACGCCGTTCTCGCCGGCGAGCTTGCGCACCAGCGGGGTGACGTACGCAGCCTCGCCCGCGGGAGCGGACGCGGCGGACGCGGCGGACGCGGCGGACGCGGCGGGCGCGGACGCCGGGGCGGCGGGAGCCTGAGCGGGAGCGGGCGCCGGTGCCTGCTTGGCGGGCTCGGGCTTGGGCGCCGGCGCGGGCTCCGGGGTGGGCGCGGGCTCGGGCTCGGGCTGCGCGGCCGGGGCCTGCTGCTCGGGTGCCGGGGCGGCTGCCGGGGCGGGCGAGCCGGAACCGATGACCGCCAGCTTGGCGCCCACCTCCGCCGTCTCGTCCTCGCCGACGACGATCTCCAGCAGAGTGCCGGAGGTCGGAGCCGGGATCTCGGTGTCGACCTTGTCCGTCGACACCTCCAGCAGCGGCTCGTCCTCGGTGACCTCGTCGCCGACTTCCTTGAGCCAGCGGGTGACGGTGCCCTCGGTGACGCTCTCGCCGAGCGCCGGAAGCACGACCTCGGTGCCCTCGGCGGAGCCGCCCTGCGGCGCGGCGGGAGCGGACTCGGCCTGCGCGGCCGGGGCCTGCTGCGGCTCCTGAGCGGGCTCGGGGGCCTGCTCGGGCTCCGGCTCGGCCTGCGCGGCCGGGGCCTGCTGGGCGGCCGGGGCGCCGGAACCGTCGTCGATCAGGGCCAGCTCGGAGCCGACCTCGACCGTCTCGTCCTCGGCGACCTTGATGGCCGACAGCACGCCCGACACGGGGGCCGGGATCTCGGTGTCGACCTTGTCGGTGGAGACCTCGAGCAACGGCTCGTCGGCCTCGACTTGCTCACCCTCGGCTTTGAGCCAGCGGGTGACGGTGCCCTCGGTGACGCTCTCGCCGAGCGCCGGCAGGGTTACGGAAACCGCCATGGTTTCGGTTGCTCCTTACGAATTGCGGAAGTGTAGTCGCGCCCGACGTGATGTCAGTCGTGGGAGTGCAGCGGCTTGCCGGCCAGTGCGAGGTGCGCCTCGCCCATCGCCTCGTTCTGCGTGGGGTGGGCGTGGATGAGCTGGGCGACCTCGGCGGGCAGCGCCTCCCAGTTGTAGATCAGCTGGGCCTCGCCCACCTGCTCGCCCATGCGGTCGCCGACCATGTGGACGCCGACCACGGCGCCGTCCCTGACCTGCACCAGCTTGATCTCGCCGGCGGTCTTGAGGATCTTGCTGCGGCCGTTGCCCGCGAGGTTGTACTTCAGCGAGACGACCTTGTCGGCGCCGTACACCTCCTTGGCCCTGGCCTCGGTGAGGCCGACCGAGGCGACCTCGGGGTGGCAGTAGGTGACGCGCGGTACGCCGTCGTAGTCGATCGGCACGGTCTTCAGACCGGCCAGCCGCTCGGCGACCAGGATGCCCTCGGCGAAGCCGACGTGGGCCAGCTGGAGAGTGGGGATGAGGTCGCCGACCGCGGAGATCGTCGGGACGTTGGTGCGGCAGTACTCGTCAGCGAGGACGAAGCCGCGGTCCATCGCGACGCCGGCCTCCTCGTAACCCAGGCCCTGCGAGACCGGGCCGCGGCCGATGGCGACGAGCAGCACCTCGGCCTCGTACTCCTTGCCGTTGGCCAGGGAGACCTTGACGCCGTTGTCGGTGTACTCCGCCTTCTCGAAGAAGGAGCCGAGCGAGAACTTGATGCCCCGCTTGCGGAACGCGCGCTCCAGCAGCTTCGAGCTGCCCTCGTCCTCGGCGGGGACCAGGTGCGGGAGCCCTTCGACGATCGTGACGTCGGTGCCGAAGGACTTCCACGCGGAGGCGAACTCCACGCCGATCACGCCGCCGCCCAGCACGATCGCGGACTCCGGTACGCGGTCCAGGCCCAGCGCGTGGTCGGAGGAGATGACGCGGTTGCCGTCGATCTCCAGTCCGGGCAGCGACTTCGGCACGGAGCCGGTGGCCAGCAGGATGTGCCGGCCCTCGTAGCGCTGGCCGTTGACGTCCACCGAGGTGGCGGAGGACAGTCGGCCCTCGCCCTCCACGTAGGTGATCTTGCGGGAGGCGATCAGTCCCTGGAGGCCCTTGTAAAGGCCGGAGATGACGCCGTCCTTGTACTTGTGGACGCCGGCCATGTCGATGCCGTCGAAGCTGGCCTTCACTCCGAACTCGGCGCTCTCGCGGGCCTGGTCGGCCAGCTCGCCGGCGTGCAGCAGCGCCTTCGTGGGGATGCAGCCGTTGTGCAGGCAGGTGCCGCCCACCTTGTTCTTCTCGATCAGGGCGACGTCCAGACCCAGCTGCGAGGCGCGCAGGGCAGCGGCATAGCCGCCACTACCGCCTCCGAGGATCACTAGGTCGAAAACGGTGCTGGCGTCGTTCGCCACGTCACGTCCTCCATGCATGGGTGCGCCGGAGCCGGTCCACTGTGACCGGGCGGCTGAATGTACGGCCGCTTGTTGTCGGCCCTTGGCTTTGCGGGCCCCTGTCCTGCCGGTACAACATCTTCGCACTTGTTGGCGCGCGACGGGACGCCGGGCCGTACCGAGGGGCGACCACCCGTTCGAAACGAGAGCCGTCAAACATGTGCAAAGCGCTGAAACCGGGTGGACCACGCGGATTTACTGACCAGTAGCCCATCGCATCGCTGTGAGCGAACGAACGTGCCGCCGGTGCCGGGGAGCGCCTGCGGCGCCGCTGAGCAGCGGTCGAACCACGGAACGCCCCGACTCCGCGAGTGTGCTCCGCTCCCGGTGCGACGGGCCGGGTGGTTCAGTGTGCGCGGTGGGTGCCGTGGTGTGCGGGGTGGGTGCCCCGGTAGGACAGTGCCGCCCAGGCCGCGAGCACCACCACCGCGGTGATGGCCGCGGGGGCGTACCCCGGCAGGCCGCCCGCCGCCAGGCTGGTCGCGGTGAACACCACCACCCCCAGCAGCACCAGGAAGAACAGGTCAAGACCCAGTGCGCGGGTGCGCCGATGACCGTCGTGCGTGGTGGGCATGGCGTGCCCCCTCTCCTCGCCCGTCAGAACACCAGTGTCCCTCCGCCGTGACGCGAACGCCATGGAGGAGTGCGGACGTACCGGTGCGAACCGGGCGAGGGGAGGGTGGTGGGGTTGCGGGCCGAGCGCGGCCCGCAACCCCACCGTCGCGCGAGGCGCCTGGAGTCGGTCGAATCCGGCGTCAGCCGAGCTCGCCGTCGGCGGTGCGCTCCAGCAGCCGCACCAGCGTCCGGACGGCCACACCGGTGCCGCCCTTCGGCGTGTAGCCGAACGGGCCGGACTCGTTGAAGGCGGGACCCGCGATGTCCAGGTGGGCCCACGGGGTGCCCTCGGGGACGAACTCCTTCAGGAAGAGGCCCGCGACCAGACCACCGCCCATCCGGTCGCCGATGTTGGCGAGGTCGGCGGTCGGCGAGTCCATGCTCTTGAGCAGCTCGACCGGCATCGGCATGGGCCAGGCCTGCTCGCCCGCCTCCTCCGCCGTCTCGTGCACCTCGGTGCGGAACGCGTCATCGTTCGCCATCACGCCGAACGTCCGCTTGCCGAGCGCCACCATCATCGCGCCGGTCAGGGTGGCCACGTCCAGGATGGCGTCCGGCGACTCCTCGCCCGCCTTGGTCAGCGCGTCGGCGAGGACCAGCCGGCCCTCGGCGTCGGTGTTGAGCACCTCGACGGTCTTGCCGCTGTACATGGTCAGCACGTCGCCGGGGCGCAGCGCGCCGCCGGAGGGCATGTTCTCGGCGAGCGCCAGCCAGCCAGTGACGTTGACGCGCAGCCCCAGCCGGGCGGCCGTCACCACGGAGGCGAACACGGCGGCGGCGCCGCTCATGTCGCACTTCATCGTCTCGTTGTGGCCCGCGGGCTTCAGCGAGATGCCGCCCGAGTCGTAGGTGATGCCCTTGCCGACCAGCGCGACCGTCTTCTCCGCCTTCGGGTGGGTGTAGCTCA
Source organism: Streptomyces tardus (assembly GCF_018101125.2). Classification (GTDB taxonomy): domain Bacteria; phylum Actinomycetota; class Actinomycetes; order Streptomycetales; family Streptomycetaceae; genus Streptomyces; species Streptomyces tardus. Next base: position 4,224,572 of record NZ_JAELVF020000001.1, read on the forward strand.
GCCGCACCAGCCGCGGCGGGCTCTGCGAACCCTGGCCGACGCCCACGATGCCGCCGTAGCCGCCCTTGACGAGTTGCTTCTCGTCCAGCACCTGCGCCTTGAGTCCGAACTCCTTGGCGGCGGCCTGCGCGTGCTCGGCGAACGCCTTGGGGTCGAGGTCGTTGGGCGGGGTGTTGATGAGGTCGCGGGCCCGGGCCACCTCCGCGGCCAGCACACCGGCGCGCTCGACGACCGACTTGTGGGCCTTGTCGCGGGGCTTGGCGCCCAGCAGCGCGATCTCGGCCAGCGGCGCGCCGCTGGCCGCGCCGTCCTTGGTCTCCTTGGTGTCCTTGGACTTGCCGTTCTTGGCGTTCGCCCTCTGTGAGCCGCGGTAGGCGGTGAAGGAGTACGCACCCAGCAGCGCGCCCTCGGCGACAGCTGCCACGGCCTCGACGTCCTCGGCGACGGGCAGCGCGAAGGCGCCCTTCTTGGTACCGGCCAGCGCGCGTGCTGCGGCACCGGCGGCACGGCGCAGCGTCTCTGCGGCGTACGTCTCGTCCTCGGCGGGCTGTGCGCCCAGGCCCACGGCCACGATCAGCGGTGCCTTGACCCCCTCTGGGGAGGGCAGCTTGGTGACCTCACCCTCGCGCCCGCTCGCGCCCAACGTCTCCAGGGTCGTGGCGAGCCGCCCGCCGAAGGACTCGTCGACGGTCTCGGCACCGGCGGCGAGCACGGGCGTGGTCGCCCCGTCGGCGCCCTGAACGACTCCGATGACGACGGCATCCGCACGCAACGCCGCGGCGGAAGAGGAACTGAGGGTCAGTGCAGTCACGGTCTTCGCGATCCTGTTCGTTGGTTGTAGATGGGCGAGAGCCTACGCCCATCGGATGAGGCCCCTGCGGGCCAGGAGAGAACTCGAACCCGCCCCGACCCGGGAAACCCGGACCGGCGCCGGCGCCGAGTGCATGCCGGTGTTCAGCACAGCGTGAGCGTCAACAGAGCCGCCGTACCGGCGACTTCGCAGACCGCGCCGAACACGTCCCCGCTCACCCCACCCAACCTCTGACAGCAGCGTCGGAGCAACCCCTCGCCGGCCGCCAACGCCGCCGCCACCGCCAGTACGGACCCAACTGCCCACGTCGCGCCCCACGTTGGCCACACCGCGAGCCCGGTCAGCACCACCACTGCCGCCACCACCGCGCCGGCTCCGACCGGCGGCACCACCGAGGCCACCACGGCGCCGAGCCCGTCCGGCCTGGCGGCGGCGACCCCGCGCCGCGCGGTGAGAGTGAGCGCGGTACGTGCGGCCACTGCCGACAGGGCGCAGCCGAGCGCGCCGTGCGTCCACCCCTGTGCGTACAGCTGCGTCAGCGCGGCCGTCTGCGCCAGCAGCACCAGGACGAGCGTCACCACCCCGAACGGGCCGATGTCCGAGCGCTTCATCACCCGCTGGGCGCCCTCCGCCTCCAGCCCGCTGCCCAACCCGTCGGCCACGTCGGCCAGTCCGTCCAGGTGCAGTCCGCGGGTCAGCGCCGCCGGCACCGCGACCGAGACCACCGCCGCGGTCGCCGCCCCCGCGCCCAGCACGAGCAGCGCACCGCCCGCCGCCGCGGCGAACAGCCCGACCACCAGCCCGACGGCCGGCGCCCAGAGCATGCCGCCGCGCGCGGCCGTGCGGTCCCAGCGCACCACTCGCACGGGCAGCACGGTGAGCGTGCCGAAGGCGAAGCGCGGTCCGTCCAGGGGGTGTGCCGGTGTTTCGTTCATCGCTGTGCACCCTAAGCGGCCGCCGCGGCCGGTCCGCCGCGGCCGGTACGGCGCGAGCCCGTCGCGCAGAACTGCTGCGCGACGGGCTCGAGTGCTGCGTACGGCTGCCCGCCGGGATGGGCGCGGACGTGGGGACGGCCGGGGCGCCAGGAGGGGGAGGCGCGGCTCAGGTCGCTTCGAGGATCTCCGCCGCGCCCGCCGCGGTCGACGCGTCCGACTCAGGCTCCCGCACCGGGAGTTGGGCGGCGAGCTCCGCGGCCGACCGGACCAGGGGCAGCGCGAGAAGCGCCCCCGCGCCCGCGCCGACCGTCACGCCGTGGTCCAGCAACGGGTCCAGTCCCATCCGGTCCAGCGCCTTGAGCTGTGCGGGCTCGCCGCTCGCGTGCCCGGCCAGCCACCAGTCCGGAGCGCGGAAGGCGGCCCGGTGGGCGACCAGCGCGCACGCCGCGGAGACCACGCCGTCCAGGATCACCGGAGTGCGTCGCACCGAGCACTGGAGCAGAAAGCCGGTCGTTGCGGCGAAGTCGGCGCCGCCCACCGCGGACAGCAGCTCCACCTGGTCGCCCATCGCCGGGCGGGCTCGGCGAAGTCCGTCGCGGATGGCGGCGCACTTGCGCATCCAGGCGAGGTCGTCGATGTGCGCACCGCCGCGGCCGGTGACGACCGAGGCGTCGGTGCCGCACAGGGCGGCGATCAGGATGCCCGCGATCGTGGTGCCGCCCACGCTCAGGTCGCCCAGCACGACGAGGTCGGTGCCGGAGTCCGCCTCCTCGTCGGCGAGCGCCATCCCGGCCCGCACTGCCTGCTCGGTCTCGTGGAGGGTGAGCGCGTCCTCGAGGTCGACCCGGCCGGAGGAGTGCCGGACCCGCAGGTCGGTGACTTCCGCGGGCAGTCCGGCGCGCTCGCAGTCCAGCGACATGTCGACGATGCGGGTCGGTACGCCGTGCTGCCGCGCAAGGATCGCGGCCGGGCTCTCGCCGTCCAGATGCGCCCGCACCAACTCGCCGGCCGACCCGGCCGGGCGCGCCGAGACGTCGAGATCCGCCACCCCGTGGTCGCCGGCGAACAGCACGAGCTTCGGCCGGCTGATCGGCCGCACCGGAACCTCGGACTGCGCGGCCGACAGCCACTCGGCCAGCTCGTCCAGCCTCCCCAGGGCGCTCGGGGCGAGCCCGGTGCGTTCCCGGCGCTCCTCAGCACCGCGGCGGACGGAGCCGTCCGGGCGCTGGATCAGATCGCCGAAGTCGTCCAGGTTCAGCCGGTCATCACTCATACGGGGAGGTTACCGGCCGTGGTGTTCGGCTCCGAGCCTGCCCGGTGGATCTAGTCCCCGACACCCTCTGCGCGGCCGTCGCTCAGCCGCGCAGAGGCTGCACCAGTCCCGCTGTGACCAGCAGTACCTGTTCGCACTCGGCGGCGAACGCGGCGTTGAGCCTTCCCAGTTCGTCGCGGAAACGCCGGCCGGCCGGGGTCGCGGGGACGACGCCGGAGCCGACCTCGTTGCTGACCGCGACCAGGACGCGACGGCTGTCCCGCACCGCCACGACCAGCTCGCCGATCCGCTGTTCGAGCCTGTGGGCGCCGCCGCCGTGCCAGACCCTCTCGTCCCATGCGCCCACCGCGTCCATGGCGTCGGTCAGCCACAGCGAGAGGCAGTCGACCAGCAGCGGATGCGGGTCGTCCTGCGCGAGCAGCGGCAGCAGATCGCAGGTCTCCACCGTGCGCCAGCTCGCCGGGCGTCGGTCCCGGTGCAGCCGGACCCGGGCGTCCCACTCCGCGTCGCCGTCCCGCCGTCCCGCGGTCGCCACGTACAGGACCTCGGGGAAGGCGGCGAGGCGCCGTTCCGCCTCCGCCGACTTCCCGGAACGCGCCCCGCCCAGCACCAGCGTCCGGCGGGGGACCTCCGGTGCCGCGCGGAAGTCGCCGACCACCAGTGTGCTGCCGTCCGGTTCGGCCCTGGCCCCCAGGGACGCCAGCCGCCGACCGGTCTCGGCGCCCGGCGGGGTGGAGTGGTCCAGATGCACCGCCACCACGTCCGTCTCCGAGCCCACCGCGCCGACCGCGCGCAACCGCGCCAGCCCGTCGGGGCGGCCGAGGACGTCGAGCAGCACCAGGTCGTACGGGCTGGTGCCCGGCTCGGCCCGCTCCCGACCGCGGGCGGACCGGTCGCGCGCGCCACCACCGTGCGCCGGGCCCGACTTCGGCGCCGTACGGACGCGCCCGGGCGGCAGCGCGCCCGCCACCGCGCCGCCGGGCGGCAGGTACAGCAGACGTTCGCCGCCCGGCCCGACCACCTCGTACCCGGTGCCGGGGGAGTCCAGCGCCAGGGCGGTCACCCGGTGGCCGGACAGCAGCACCAGCTCCTCGCCGTCGGGGACCCGCACCGGGGTCGGCAGCGGCTCGGGAAACTCCACCGGCGGCCCGGAGCGCGGATGCGAGAGCAGCACCTGGCGTACGCCGTGCAACGAGCGTCCGACCCGGGCGGCGGCGAAGGCGGGGCCGGGCGTCAGATCCAGGAGCAGCACGCCGTCGATCAGTGCGGCGGTCGCCGCCCGCGCGTGCTGCCCGGTCGCGAGCGCGCAGCGTGCGCAGGGACAGTCGGGCCGGGGGAGCCCGTCGGGGGCTCCGGTGCCGAGCAGAGTGAGTTCCACACCCCGATCGTCTCGCGTCCCGCCGGGTTGGGCGCGTGCGCAGCGCGAGACGGCGCGCGGCGGGTGTCGAACGGCTGATTCCCGCACACCGCCCGGCTTCCGCCGCGTTCCGACGTACGCTGCGAACAGCACTGTCGGGTGATCTTCAGGAGGCGACGATGGCGTGGACGTGGCGGTTCGAGAAGTCCGACGGTACGGAGGCCCAACCTGCCGTCGAGCCCGAGGAGTTCACCACCCAGGGCGATGCCGAGTCCTGGATCGGTGAGGTCTGGCGGGAGCTGCTGGAGGGCGGCGTGGACCAGGTGCGGCTCTCCGAGGACGGCAAGGAGATCTACGGCCCGATGAGCCTGCACGAGGCCAAGGACTGAACCGCTTCCGACGGCGGGGGCACTGCTGCCGCCGTCGGACTGTGCCGCAGTTTCCGTAGGGCAGATGCCCTACGGCGAGTGCCCTACGGCGAGTGCCCTACGGCGAGGGCGCGAGGCTCCCGTCGAACCGGCTCGTACCGACGAGCGCCGAGCAGCCCTCCCCGCCACTGATCTCTGCCCGGGCCCGGGCGTGACGACCGTTCCGCGGAATCGCGGGATCGTGCCGGATCGCGGGGTCAGGATTCCCCGAGCGTCACGTTCGCCCGTTCCCGCTTGTCGGCCCGTACGAAGGTGACGCGCACCTTGTCGTCCGGCTGCCGGGTGGCCAGCGCCTCGGCGAGGGAGACCGTGTCCGCGACTGGTTCCTCGTCCACCTGCACCACCAGATCGCCGGGCCGGATGCCCGCCCGGTCCGCCGGCCCGTTCTTCGCCACCCGCACCACCGAGGCGCCCGCGGGCTGGAAGTCCTCGCCGAGGATGGTGCGCACCGCCACGCCCAGCGACGCCTTCCGGGGATCGACCACTTTCCCGTGCTCGATCATCTGGGCGGCCAGATGGCGCACCGTGACCGCGGGGATCGCGAAACCGATGCCGGGCGCGGCGCCGCCGCCGAGCTGGGGGTCGCGCGCCGCCAGGGTCGGGATGCCGACGACCTGCCCGGAGAGGTTGACCAGCGCGCCACCGCTGTTGCCCGGGTTGATGGCTGCCGAGGTCTGCACCATGTTGCCGAGGGTGGCCTGGTCCTCTCCTGCGGTCACGGCTCGTCCGACCGCGGAGACGATGCCCTGGGTGACGCTGGAGGACAGGCCCAGTGGGGTGCCCATCGCCAGCACGATCTGGCCGACCTCGACCTTCGAGGAGTCCGCGAAGACGGCCGGCCGCAGTCGCTTCGGCGGGTCCGTCAGTTTGATCACCGCGAGGTCCTCCTCCGGGTGGCCCGCCACCAGCTTCGCCTTCAGCGGCTGCCCGCCGGTCGCCAGCTCGACCTCGAACTTCTCGGAACGGCCCACCACATGGGCGTTGGTGACGATGTGGCCGTCCCGGTCGTGGACGATTCCGGAGCCGAGCTCCTCGCCGGTGGTGATCTGCACGACCGAGGGGAGCACATTCCGTACGACCTGCTGGTACCGGCCCTCCAGGGCCTCGTCGACGCTGGGCTCGGGCGCGGGTTCGACCGAGGTGGACGGCGTCGCGGGCGAGTCGCCGCGCCGCGCGGGATCTCCGTCGATCCCGGTGCACGCGGAGCCGCCCGCCGCGATCAGCACCGCGCAACAGAGGAAGCAGACCGATCGGGGAATGCCAGACATACGACGCATAGCGTGCAGTGTCCCCAGCCGGCGGCAGATGCCCTGGGACCCTCACCCCCGCGGTGCGCCGACGGTGCCGTCACCCCCTGCTCCCGCTCGTACGCCCCGCCCGTACGACCCACCGCTCCGGCCGGTCGTTCGCCGCCCACGGTCGGGCGCAGAAAAATCCCCGCCCCGACGCGTTCGTCGGGGCGGGGACCAGCTGGGTCGGATGACGCGGAGCGCGCGCACTGTCCGCGGGATCAGATGACCGGGAACAGCCCGTCGTCGCTCAGCATGGCGCGCACTTCCTCGATCGTGGCGTCCCGCTCGGGAAGGATGAGCTCGGACGGCTCCAGAAAGTCGTCCTCCACCGGAGCGCCGAGCCGGTGCACGGCGTCCAGCAGCGCTTCCAGAGTGCGACGGAAACCGGGCTCGTCGCCCTTCTCCATCTCCTCCAGCAGCTCATCGTCCAGTTTGTTCAGCTCGGCGAAGTGGCTGTCGTCCAGCTTCACCTGGCCTTCCCCCATGATCCTCACGATCACGTCTGCGCTCCTTCTCCAGGGCCTGTTCAGGGGCTCCGGCACTGCTCGCGGCGCGAGGGCCGCGCCGGTCACTGCTTGTCGAACCGAGGGGTGTCCTGAGACTGCTGCTGAGTGCTGCCGCTGCCGCCCTCGAGCGCCTGCTGTCCGCTGCCGGATCCGCCCGCGAGCTCGGCCTTCATGCGCTCGATCTCCAGCTCGACGTCCGCGCCGCCGGAGATCCGGTCGAGCTCGGCGGAGAGGTCGTCGCGCGCGGTGCCGGTCGGGTCGTCCAGTGCGCCGGAGGCGAGCAGCTCGTCGATCGCACCGGAACGGGCCTGCAACTGCGCCGTCTTGTCCTCGGCCCGCTGGATCGCCATGCCGACGTCGCCCATCTCCTCGGAGATGCCCGAGAAGGCCTCGCCGATCTGGGTCTGCGCCTGCGCCGCGGTGTAAGTGGCCTTGATGGTCTCCTTCTTGGTGCGGAAGGCGTCCACCTTGGCCTGCAGCCGCTGGGCCGCGAGCGTCAGCTTCTCCTCCTCGCCCTGGAGGGTCTGGTGCTGGGTCTGCAGGTCGGTGACCTGCTGCTGGAGGTTGGCCCTGCGGCCCAGCGCCTCACGCGCGAGGTCCTCCCGGCCGAGGGCCAGGGCCTTCTTGCTCTGATCCTCGAGCTTCCCGGATTGGCCGTTGAGCTGGTTGAGCTGAAGCTCCAACCGCTTGCGGGAGGTTGCCACGTCGGCGACGCCCCGACGCACCTTCTGCAACAGCTCCAGCTGCTTCTGGTACGAGTAGTCCAGCGTCTCGCGCGGGTCCTCGGCCCGGTCCAGGGCCTTGTTGGCCTTCGCGCGGAAAATCATTCCCATCCGCTTCATGACACCGCTCATGGGCCTCGCGCGCCCCCTTCGTAATGGACATCGACCTCAGCATCTACAACCCCAGCCTACGGGGCCCGGTTCCATTACCGCACTGTTCGGGTGCGGATGCGGTCCTTCTCCAGGACGATCGTGGAGCCCGCGTCTCCCGCCTGAGGAGTAGGAAGCGAACGCAGGTCGACGCAGTGGAGAGCGCTGTGCGCACACCGTTGCGGGATCGTTCCCCTCCTCGGCGCAGCCCACACGTGCGGTGCACGTACCCTTGGGTGCGTGTTCCGAAGCCGTTCCAAGGATGAGCAGGCCGCGCCAAGCCAGCCGGGCGAGGACCTGACGAAGCTGACCCGTGACCCCCAGGCACCCAAGGGCCGCCCCACTCCCAAGCGGAGCGAGGCCCAGACGGGCAGGCGAAGCCTGTCGAAGCCGCCTGCCAACCGCAAGGAGGCCGCGAAGCGGGCCCGGGAGGCCCGCCGCACCGACCTCGCCAAGCAGCGCGAGGCGCTGGCCACCGGCGACGAGCGCTACCTGCCGCTCCGCGACCGGGGCCAACTGCGGCGCTACACCCGGGACTTCATCGACTCCCGGTGGCACATCGCCGAGTTCTTCCTGCCGATCGCCCTGATCATCCTGGTCATGAGCATCATGCCGTCGCTCGCCGCGAAGAACCTTTCGCTGGTGCTGTGGATGGGCGTCATCATCATGATCATCTTCGATTCGGTGCTCACCGCCCGACGTCTGAAGAAGGCGCTGCGCGAGCGGTTCCCGGACGAGAGCCTGAAGGGCACCACCGGCTACGGGCTGATGCGCACCCTGCAGATGCGCCGGATGCGGCTGCCCAAGCCGCAGGTGGCGCGGGGAGAGGCTCCGCGGCGCTGATGACCGCGGTCAACCACTTCAGCCCCGCCGTCGACCGCTGGCTGAACGGACAGGGCAAGTTCCGCGATGCCGTGCGCCACGCGCTGGTCACCCGGCAGCTCGACGAACAGCTCACCCACCGCTATCCGATCGACCGGCGGCTGCGGGTGCTGGACGTCGGCTGCGGCCAGGGTGTCCAGGCGTTGCGGCTGGCCCGCCTCGGTCACGAGGTCACCGGTCTGGAGTCGGACCCCACCATGCTCGCGGCGGCGCACACCGCGCTGGAGCAGGAGCCCGAGGGCATCCGGGCCCGACTGCATCTGCGGGCCGGGGACGCGAGGGACACCGGTGCGCTGTTCGCACCGGGCAGTTTCGACGTGGTGCTGTGCCACGGCGTGCTGATGTACCTGGCGGAGCCGGGGCCGACCCTGGCCGGGCTCGCGCGGGTGCTCGCGAGGGACGGGCTGCTCTCGCTGCTCGTGCGCAACGCCGACGCCCTGGCGCTCCGGCCCGGCCAGTCGGGCGACTGGTCCGCCGCCCTGTCCGCGTTCGACGAGCCCGGGTACACCAACCGTCTCGGCCTCGCCGCCCGCGCCGACCGGCTGGAGAGCCTCACCGCCACGCTGGCCGGTATCGGCGTCCCGCTCGCCCGCTGGTACGGCGTACGGGTGCTGACCGACCTCGCGCCGGACGACGCCGAGCCGCCGCAGGGCGAGAAATGGCAGCGGCTGCTCGCCGCCGAGGAGCGGGCGGGCACCACCGACCCCTACCGCGCGGTGGCTGCCCAGCTGCACCTGTGCGGCGTACGCGGCTGACCGGCGGGGTCCGAGGCCGGCCGGGCGGTAGCCGCCGCCCGTGTCCCGGGCGCCCGCGGCCGTGCTGCCGTGCGGCGGCTGCCCGTCACCGGCCGCCGGTGCGCGCCGCCGATCTCAGAGGTACGCCCCCGACGGCACGTACGGAGTCGGCGGACGCATGCCCCGCAGGCAGACGAAGCCGCCGGCCGACACCCGCAGGCCCGCGGCCAGCCCGACATCCACGGCCCACTGCTGCTCGGCGGTCAGGCCTGTCGCCTCCACCTCGGCGCCGTCGTCCATGCCGAGCAGCGCGGTGGTCAGCAGGCGGGTGGCCAGTCGGCGCGAGGTGGCGGCCAGCAACTCGATCCCGCCGTCCGGGGAGTAGTAGCAGTAGCCGCTGCCCGCCAGGTCGTCGCAGACCAACAGGCGGAAGTGGCGCAGGAGTTCGTGATGGTCGCTGCCGCGCGCCCCGCCCCGCAGCCGGCGGTCCACCGAGTCGAGCAGATCGAACCGGTCCGGCCCCCCGGGGGCGACCGGGCCGTCGGGCGCGGCCAGTCCGGCGTGCCGAACCTCGCCGGTCAGCCGCATCGCCGGGTGCAGATCGCAGCCGGCCGCGCGGTACGCGCGAACCGCGGCCGGGTGGTCGGACGAGCAGATGACGCCGCGCAGACAGCCGCGCCCGTACTCCAGTGCCCGTGTCAGCAACGCCTTCCCGACCCCCTCGCCCTGGGCCTCCCGTCCCACCGCGAGCAGGGAAAGTCCCCAGGTGCCCTCTCTGATGCTCGCGAGCACCGTGCCGACGGGTCTGCCCTGCGCGTCCTCGGCGATCCAGCAGCCGTCGGGGTCCCGCTCGGCGAGGTGGAGCGCCCGGCGGTGGTGGCGGTCGATCCGCCCCGGCGGCCAGGGGCGGGTGTCCAGATCGACGAAGGCGGCAGCCGTCACCGTGCGAACGGCCTCCGCGTCAGCGGCAGTTGGTCGTAGGGGGCGAAGGATCATGGGGACATCCTGCCGCCCGGGGCGTGCCCCGCGCAGCCCGTCCCGCCTCGGCCGGCCGCCCCGCAGCCCCCGGCAGTCCGCCCCCGCGTCGGCCGGCGAACACCGGTCGGCGCGGGGGCGCGGGGCACGGGGGTCAAGGGTTCAGGGCAGGGCCAGCATCCGCTCCAGCGCGAGCTTGGCGAACTTCTCCGTCTCCCGGTCGACCTGGATGCGGTTGACGGTCGTACCGTCGGCCAGCGACTCCAACGCCCAGACCAGGTGCGGGAGATCGATGCGGTTCATCGTCGAGCAGAAGCACACGGTCCGGTCCAGGAACGCGATCTCCTTGCCTTCGGCGGCGTACCGGTTGGCGAGCCTGCGCACCAGGTTGAGCTCGGTGCCGATCGCCCACTTGGAGCCCGCGGGGGCGGCCTCCAGGGTGTTGATGATGTACTCCGTCGACCCGACGAAGTCGGCGGCGGCGACCACCTCGTTCTTGCACTCGGGGTGCACCAGCACGTTGACGCCGGGCATCCGCTCGCGCACGTCGCGCACCGAGTCCACCGAGAAGCGGCCGTGCACGGAGCAGTGGCCCCGCCACAGGATCATCCGGGCGTCGCGCAGCTCCTCGGGGGTGAGGCCGCCGTTGGGCTTGTGCGGGTTGTAGACGACGCAGTCCTCCAGCGACATCCCCATGTCGCGCACGGCGGTGTTGCGGCCCAGGTGCTGGTCGGGGAGGAAGAGCACCTTGCCGCGGTCGGGGTCGACCTGCTCGAAGGCCCAGCCGAGCGCGCGTGCCGCGTTGCTGGAGGTGCAGATGGTCCCGCCGTGGCGCCCGGTGAACGACTTGATGTCGGCCGAGGAGTTCATGTACGCGACCGGCACGGTCTGCTCGGACACCCCGGCCTCGGCCAGCACGTCCCAGCACTCGGCGACCTGCTCGGCGGTGGCCATGTCGGCCATCGAGCAGCCCGCGGCCAGGTCGGGCAGTACGACCTGCTGGTCGTCGGAGGTCAGGATGTCGGCGGACTCGGCCATGAAGTGCACGCCGCAGAAGACGATGTACTCCGCGTCGGGGCGGGCCGCCGCCTCGCGGGCGAGCTTGAAGGAGTCGCCCGTCACGTCGGCGAACTCGATGACCTCGTCCCGCTGGTAGTGGTGGCCGAGCACGAAGACCCGGTCACCGAGGCGCTCCTTGGCGGCGCGGGCACGGGCCACCAGATCGGGGTCCGAGGGGGAGGGGAGGTCGCCGGGGCACTCCACCCCGCGCTCGCTCCGCGGGTCGGCTTCCCGGCCGAGCAGCAGCAGGGCGAGGGGAGTGGGCTGGACGTCCAACGTCTGGGTGGGCGGGGTTGCGTTCGACGCAGCGGTCACAGCACGCACCCTTTCTGGTTGCTCGGCTCAACGCTTTTCGTCGATTTGACGTTATCTATGATAGCCGCTTTGTGTCAGCTTGACGATGGGCCTCGTGTCAATGTGACGCATCCCCGCTTCGTCGCCGGTGTCGGACACCGCCCCGGTGGCGCCGGTGGGGCCGCCGGGGCGGCGCCCCGGGCCCGGCCGCTCCGTGCCGCGCACCGTGCCGGACGGGGATGCGGTCGGCCGACCCGTGACCGGTGCCCGGGCGGTGTGCGAGCATGAGAGCGGAGCAGCGCCGGGTGAGCAGTACGAGACCAGTGCGAACGCGGTGGCGAGAAAAGCTCCTGGACCGGAATAGATCCGGGAACTCGTCTGTTGCAGCAGGCGGCAGAGCAGTCCGTACAACCCGGGAGAGAAGCAGATGTCCGTATCGGACGAGACCGCCACGACCACTGACGGCATCATCGTGTCCGACGCCGCCCAGGCGAAGGTCAAGGCCCTGCTGGAGCAGGAGGGCCGGGACGACCTGGCGCTGCGCGTCGCCGTTCAGCCGGGTGGCTGCTCGGGCCTGCGATACCAGCTGTTCTTCGACGAGCGTTCGCTCGACGGCGATGTCGTGAAGGACTTCGACGGTGTGAAGGTCGTCACCGACCGGATGAGCGCCCCGTACCTGGGCGGCGCCTCCATCGACTTCGTCGACACCATCGAGAAGCAGGGCTTCACCATCGACAACCCCAACGCGACCGGCTCCTGCGCCTGCGGCGACTCCTTCAGCTGAGCCGCGGGGCGCGCGTTCGCCGAGTCGCGGCGCCGAAGTCGTGGCGCACGGGCGGGCGTTGAGCCACACCGACGCACAAGAAGGGCGGGCTTCCCCGAATCGGGGAGGGCCCGCCCTTCCTGCCTGCCGCCCCCACAGCGGCTCGTCCACAGCGGCTCGTGCTGCTTGCCCGCGGCGCTCAGCGCCGGGGCAGCTCCTTGCCCTTCTCGTCCACCACGGCGCGGTCGCCGACCGGCGCGTCCAGCGTCACGGTCTCCTCCATCGCCTTGGCGACCTTGATGCAGACTCCTCCCGGATCGCGCGGCTTCTCCACCACGGTGATCCGCACCCGCTCGCCGCTCTCCTCGGCCTTGACGGTGTAGTCCGAGCAGGCGCCGCCCCAGAAGTGGACGGTCAGCTCACGGTCGCCCGATCGGTACGGTTCCACGCTCTCGCCCGGAGGGGAGGGGTCGGCAGGCTGCTCGGATCCGGGGCGCCCCGGTTGTGAGCCGCTGCCCGCGTTCCCCGAAGTCCCGTCCTTCCGGCTTTCCTTCGCCAGGAATTCGGGATCGATCGCCGGATGGCTGACCGACTTCCCCGCGCCCAGCTCGAAGCTCCAGGAGGGAACCAGCACCCTCTTGCCCTGTGCGGAGTGCGCCGCCAGCACGAACGAGGCGTCCAGGACCTTCGCCGGGCCGCCTTTCGGCCCCTCGCACGGCTCCTTGATGCACTGGATGTCGGGGTGGTGGACGGGGCGGTGCCTGTTCAGCTCCGCGAGAGTCCGGTCGGCGTCGAGCACCGGGTACTCGGAGCCCTTGGTCAGCGGCGCCAGCGCCCCGTGACCGCGTACGAGCTTGCCGTCCGAGCCGATCGTGAGCCGGGTGTCCCAGCCCTCGACCGCCAGCCCGCCCAGGGCGGGCCGCGCCTTGACCGTACGGAGCGCACCCTGGGTGGTGGAGCTGTCCAACTCGGCCTTCTCCAGGCCCAGTACGCGCAACACCGGCTCGGCGGACTTCCGCGCCTCCCGCTCGGAAACCGGCTCCTGGCCTGCGGGGCGCTCTGCGGCTGTGCCGTCGCCCGGGGTCGGTTCGGACCCTGCCGGGGTGTCCGGGCCCGCGGCTGTCGAGGGGCAGCGCGGCGGCTTGTCGGGCTGCGGCAGCTTTCCGCACCGCGGTTCGGCGCCGGGGGAGTAGCGGCTGAACGACCACTGGCCCTGGCGACCCTCGGACGTACCGCTGACCCGCAGTGCCGGCCCCGACCGGCCCTCGCCCACCACCCAGGTCTCGCCGCGCTTGTCCGGCTCGCCCTCCGCGCCGAGCTCACGGGCGAGGTCGATCACGGACTTCTCGTCGACCTTCGCCGTGCGGTAGACCGGGGCCCGGGCCGGTCCGCGGTCGCTGTCGCCGGTCAACTCGTAGGAGGGCGCAGCGCTCTTGCCGGGCTCGCCCGCACCGCCGTGGCCGTCCAGCTCCAGCGGCTCCGGGTCGTCCTCGCGCTGCGCCGACGGGGCGCCGGACGAGGAGTCCGAGCCGACCTGGGCCTGTGCGAAATAGGTGCCGCCCGCCGCCAGCACCACCGCGGCGGCGACGGAGACGGCTGCGAGCCTGCGGCGGCGCGGCTTGTCCGCGTGGTCCCGCTCGGCTTCGCCGTGGGTGTGGGATTCGGCGCTCACCACTGACTCCTTCGACTCCGGATGCCCTGACAGCGGTGGGACGAGCCGTGGTGACGAACGGTTCCCCCGGACTCCCGCGGAGCGGGGCCCGGGGGAACCGAGTCGGAGTGGAACGGGGTGGGCGAAGCCGACTGATCAGTCGCCGTAGTCGGACATTCCGTCGAGCATCCGGGCCGACCGCTCGGGAACGCGTACGCCGTGCAGCCGCGAGTGCGAGACACTCTCCCGGGCCGGGGTCACGCCGACCGGGGTCCAGCGGGCGGACATCCGGGCGCAGTCCTGGCGGAGGTCGTCCATCGAATCCGGCTCGGGAGCGTGGGTGTAGCGGTCGGCGGCAGAAGGCACTTGCTTCGTCATGAGAGTCACGCTACGCACACCGAGAGAGGCTGGTAAGCCCTACTTTCGGGTAGTTTCAGGGACTCGGGAAATATCCTCCGAACGGGTAGCGTGAAGCGTCCACACCGTCGCCCTCCTCGGGAGCAGCCCGCCGTGCGTATCGCCGTCTCCGGTTCCATCGCCACAGATCACCTGATGACGTTCCCCGGTCGCTTCGCCGACCAGCTCGTGGCCGACCAGCTCCACACCGTCTCGCTGTCCTTCCTGGTGGACTCGCTCGACGTCCGCCGCGGTGGCGTCGCCCCCAACATCTGCTTCGGCATGGGTCAGCTCGGCGCCAGCCCGGTGCTGGTCGGTGCCGCCGGCTCGGACTTCGCCGAGTACCGCGCCTGGCTCGACCGCCACGGCGTGGACACCCAGTCCGTACGGATCTCCGAGGTGCTGCACACGGCCCGCTTCATCTGCACGACGGACGCCGACCACAACCAGATCGGCTCCTTCTACACCGGTGCGATGAGCGAGGCACGCAACATCGAGTTCCAGTCCGTCGCCGAGCGCGTCGGCACCCTGGATCTGGTGCACATCGGCGCGGACGACCCCGAGGCGATGATGCGGCACAGCGAGGAGTGCCGGAAGCGGGGCATCCCCTTCGCCGCCGACTACTCCCAGCAGTTGGCCCGCATGGGCGGCGAGGAGATCCGCGCGCTCACCGAGGGCGCCGCGTACCTCTTCTCCAACGAGTACGAGTCCGCGCTGATCGAGAGCAAGACCGGCTGGACCGCCGCCGAGGTGCTCGAGCGCGTCGGTACGAAGGTCACCACCCTCGGTGCCAACGGCGTCCGCATCGAGCGCGCCGGAGAGCCGACCGTCGAGGTCGGCTGCCCGCAGGAGGAGGCCAAGGTCGACCCGACCGGCGTCGGCGACGCCTTCCGTGCGGGCTTCCTCTCCGGTCTCGCCTGGGGCGTCAGCCTGGAGCGGGCCGCACAGGTCGGCTGCATGGTGGCCACCCTCGTCATCGAGACCGTCGGCACCCAGGAGTACGAGCTGCACCGGGCGCACTTCCTGGAGCGCTTCACCGCCGCCTACGGCGACGAGGCAGCGGCCGAGGTGAAGAAGTACCTGGGCTGATCCCGGCAGCGGAAGTGGCGGGGCGGGGGTCGCGGCCCCCGCCCCGCACCCGTATTCGCACACCCGCCGCCTTTGCTGCCCCTCCGCGCGACCGCCTTCTCTTCCGGCCGCCCGGCGGCCCTCCCCGGCCGGCCGCCCGCCGCCCCCTGGACGCAGCGGTGCGTGTGGCTACTTCTCCCGGGCCACCCGGTGCGCCGTGCCCTCGGCTCCCAGATAGCGGTGGCCGCGCATCCGGCACCAGGCCGGGATGTCCAGCCGAGCCGCCTCGTCGTCGGCCAGCACCGTGACGATCCCGCCGACCGGAACCCGGTCGATGACCTTCGCCAGTTCGATCACCGGCATCGGGCAGCGCCGCCCCAACGCGTCCACCGTGAGCCCCACCGGGGCACCCGCGGTGCCGGCTCCCGCCGCTTCTCCGCCGCCGGTCGCCGCCGCGCTGCCCGAGGTCTCCGCACTGCCCGAGGTCTCCGCAACGTCCGCCGCCGTACCGCCCGAAGTCGCCGTACCGCCCGAAGCCGCCGTACCGCCCGAAGTCGCCGTTGCGCCACCGCCTGTCCCGGCGGGCGGGTCGAGCCGGGCGCGCACCGAACGCACTGCCTCCGGCAGCGCCGCGAGGAACGCGTCCACCTCTGCGCCGGTCGTGCCCGGCGGCAGCGAGACCCGTACGTTCCCCTCGGAGAGCACGCCCATCGCCCGCAGCACATGAGACGGCGTCAGCGTGCTGGAGCTGCACGAGGACCCGGAGGAGACGGAGAACCCCGCCTGGTCCAGCGCGTGCAGCAGCGACTCCCCGTCGGCGTAGAGGCAGGAGAAGGTGACCAGATGGGGGAGACGTTCTTGCGGATGCCCCACCACCTCGGTGTCCGGGACGAGTTGGGGCACCGCCGTTCTGATGCGGTCCACCAGCGTGCGCAGCCGTTCGCTCTCCACGGCGGCCTCCGCCCGTGCGGCGCGCAGCGAGGCCGCCGCCGCGACGATCGCCGGCAGGCCGGGCGCGCCGGGCATCCAGCCCCGCTCGCGTTCGTCCAGTGGGCCCGCCGGGGCGAAGCGCGTGCCCTTGCGCACCACGAGCAGGCCGACGCCGGCGGGCCCGCCCCATTTTTGCGCGCTGCCCGTCAGCAGGGACCAGCCCCCGGGCGGGTTCTGCCAGGCCAGTGTCTGCGCGGCGTCCACCAGCAGTGGCACTCGCGCATCCAGGCAGTACGCGGCGACCTCGGAAAGCGGCTGGACGGTCCCGACCTCGTGGTTGGCGGACTGGAGGCACAACAGCGCCGCCGCGCCCTTCTCCTCGGCCAGCGCGGCGCGCACCTCCTCCAGCAGCACGCGGCCCTCCCGGTCGACGCCGAGCCGGGAGACCCGGCCGCCGCCGGCCTCGTGGGCCTCGGCCGCGTGCAGCACCGCGGAGTGCTCCACCGCGGAGACCAGCAGCCGGTTGCCCACCCGCCGACGGCCTGTCAGCGCACCCGCCACCGCGGTGTGCAGCGCGCGGGTCCCGGACGGTGCGAAGACCAGCTCGTCGGGCCGGCAGCCGAGGGACTCGGCGGCGCTCTCCCGGGCGGCGTCCAGCAGCAGCCGGGCGCGGCGGCCCTCGCGGTGCAGCCGGGTCGGGTCGGCCCACCCCTCGTCCAGCGCGGCGAGCATCGCCTGCCGTGCGACGGGGTGCGGAGGGAGGGCGGAAGCGGCGTCGAAGTAGGGCACCGGACGACGCTAGCGCGCCCCTCGCGGAGGAGAGGAATCCGCGTCAGAAGACCCCCGCGAACAGGGCATTCCACTCCTTCGGAGGGACCGGCGGCGCGTTAGTGACCCTCCCCGCGCAGCGCCAAATTGCGTCCAGTAGGGTTTGGTCCGCATAAACATCCAAACCCTGCCCGCGCCAGGGCCGGCGCCCGGTCACCAAGGGCCGCGCCAGGCCGAGCGGGCGAGACTCTCGGGAAGGCGCTACGTGAGTCCCAACGGCTCCGACCGCTCGTCGCGGCGCCCGATGCGGCGGACCCTGCCGCAGGTGCTGGCTGCGGGCCTGGTCCTGGCGACAGCCACCGGTTGCACATCAGAAGACCTCCCTCGCCTCGGTATGCCGACCCCGGTCACCGAGGAGGCGCCACGGATTCTCTCCCTGTGGCAGGGCTCCTGGGTCGCCGCGATCATCGTCGGCGTACTGACCTGGGGCCTGACCCTGTGGAGTGTGTACTTCCACCGGCGTTCCAGGACCAAGGTCGAGGTTCCGCCGCAGACGCGGTACAACATGCCGATCGAGGCCCTGTACACGGTGGTTCCGCTCATCATCGTGTCGGTCTTCTTCTACTTCACCGCTCGCGACGAAGCGAAGCTCCTGGAGACCTCGGACAAGCCGGCCCACGTCGTCAACGTCGTGGGTTTCCAGTGGAGCTGGGCCTTCAACTACGTCGAGGACGTCGACGGGGACGCGAGTACGGGCAACGCCGCGGAGGAGAAAGAACTCGCCGCCATCCCGGACCGTATGAAGAAGGCCTTCCCCGAGGGCGCCGAGGGCGTCCACGAGGTCGGCAACCCCGGCGTGCGCAACCCGCAGAACAACAACCCGGGTCCGACGCTCTACCTGCCCAAGGGTGAGAAGGTCCAGTTCATCCTGACCTCTCGCGACGTCATCCACTCGTTCTGGGTGGTGCCGTTCCTGATGAAGCAGGACGTCATTCCGGGCCACACCAACCGCTTCGAGGTCACCGCCACCAAGGAGGGCACTTACATGGGCAAGTGCGCCGAACTGTGTGGTACGGACCACTCCCGGATGCTCTTCAACGTCAAGGTCGTCTCTCCGGAGAAGTACCAGGAGCACCTTGAGCAGCTGAAGGCGAAGGGCCAGGAAGGCTACCTCCCCGCGGGGATCCCGCAGGCAGACTCGGCTAGGAATGCGGAGACGAACAACCCGTGAGTATCGTCAACGAACCCCAGGGTGCCACCGCGGCACCCGAAGCGCCCGAGGGCGCGGTGCCGGTGCGGCGCAAGGAGCCCGGCAACATCGTGGTCAAGTGGCTCACGACCACTGACCACAAGACGATCGGCACGATGTATCTGATTACGTCGTTCGTCTTCTTCATCATCGGCGGCGTGATGGCGCTCGTGATGCGCGCCGAACTCGCCCGCCCCGGCTCGCAGATCGTCTCGAACGAGCAGTTCAACCAGCTCTTCACCATGCACGGCACGGTGATGCTGCTGATGTTCGCGACTCCGCTCTTCGCCGGCTTCGCCAACTGGATCATGCCGCTCCAGATCGGCGCCCCGGACGTGGCGTTCCCGCGGCTGAACATGTTCGCCTACTGGCTCTACTCCTTCGGTTCGCTGATCGCGGTGGGCGGGTTCCTCACCCCCAACGGCGCGGCGAACTTCGGCTGGTTCGCCTACTCGCCGCTCTCCGACGCGGTCCGCTCGCCGGGCGTCGGCGCCGACATGTGGATCATGGGCCTGGCGCTCTCCGGCTTCGGCACGATCCTCGGCGCGGTCAACTTCATCACCACGATCATCTGCATGCGCGCACCCGGCATGACGATGTTCCGGATGCCGATCTTCACCTGGAACGTGCTGCTCACCGGTGTGCTGGTGCTGCTGGCCTTCCCGGTGCTGGCCGCCGCCCTGTTCGCGCTGGAGGCCGACAGACAGTTCGGTGCGCACGTCTTCGACGCCGCCAACGGCGGTGCGTTGCTGTGGCAGCACCTGTTCTGGTTCTTCGGCCACCCCGAGGTGTACATCATCGCGCTGCCGTTCTTCGGCATCGTCTCGGAGATCGTCCCGGTCTTCTCCCGGAAGCCGATCTTCGGTTACATCAGCCTCATCGCCGCGACGATCGCGATCGCCGGTCTGTCGGTGACGGTCTGGGCGCACCACATGTACGTCACCGGCGGCGTGCTGCTGCCGTTCTTCTCCTTCATGACGTTCCTCATCGCCGTACCGACCGGCGTGAAGATCTTCAACTGGATCGGCACCATGTGGAAGGGGTCGCTGAGCTTCGAGACCCCGATGCTGTGGACCATCGGCTTCCTGGTGACCTTCACCTTCGGCGGTCTGACCGGTGTCATCCTGGCCTCGCCGCCGCTGGACTTCCACGTCTCCGACTCCTACTTCGTGGTGGCCCACTTCCACTACGTGGTCTTCGGAACCGTGGTGTTCGCGATGTTCGCCGGATTCCACTTCTGGTGGCCGAAGTTCACCGGCAAGATGCTCGACGAGCGCCTCGGCAAGATCACCTTCTGGACGCTGTTCATCGGCTTCCACGGCACGTTCCTGGTGCAGCACTGGCTGGGTGCGGAGGGCATGCCGCGTCGTTACTCGGACTACCTCGCCGCCGACGGCTTCACCGCGCTGAACACGATCTCCACGATCAGCTCGTTCCTGCTCGGCCTGTCGATGCTGCCGTTCTTCTACAACATCTGGAAGACGGCCAAGTACGGCAAGAAGGTCGATGTGGACGACCCGTGGGGCTACGGCCGCTCGCTGGAGTGGGCGACGTCCTGCCCGCCGCCGCGGCACAACTTCACCAGCCTGCCGCGGATCCGTTCGGAATCCCCGGCCTTCGACCTCCACCACCCGGAGATCGCTGCGCTGGACCAGATGGAGAACACCGGCCACCAGCTCGGCGAAGCCGTCGCTGTCGGCGCGGTCTCGACCGATGACGGCGAGAGCGGCAAGGAGGCCGGCAAGTGAAGATCCAGGGCAAGATGTTCCTGTGGCTGGCCCTGTTCATCCTCGCCATCGCAGTCCTGTACGGACTGTGGGCGAAGGAGCCGGTCGGCACCAGCGCACTCTTCATGGCCTTCGGCCTGTCGATCATGATCGGGTTCTACCTGGTCTTCACCGCAAAGCGGGTCGACACCGGCGCGGGCGACAACAAGGACGCCGAAGTGGCGGACGACGCGGGCGAGTTGGGCTTCTTCAGCCCGCACAGCTGGCAGCCGCTGGTGCTCGCCGGGGGCTGCGCGATGGCCTTCCTCGGCGTCGTCTTCGGCTGGTGGCTGCTGTTCATCTCGCTGCCGGTGCTGCTGGCCGGAATCTTCGGCTGGACGTTCGAGTACTACCACGGCGAGAACCAGAACCAGTGAGTCGCCCGCTCCGCGTGAGCACTCGCTGAGGGAAAGTCAAGAGTCACCCCCGGAGGGCCTTCCGGGGGTGACTCTTTTGTACGAACAGAACGCGCCCCCGCACGGCCGCGTTCATAGCTTTGCTGCATGAGGCACCGTACGCAGGGATCACCCCGAATCGCGCTGGGCTGTGCGCTGATGGCACCCGTGATGGTGCTCACCGCGTGCGGCGACTCCTCCCACCCACTGGCTTCCGAACCGTACGACGCGGCGAAGCGGGTGAGCCTGGGCGGCGCCGGCAAGGTCCACTCCGGCAGCACGCCCCTCGACCCGGCCGACCCGCTGGTCGTCACCGCCGACAGCGACGACGACCAGATCACCGATGTGGTCGTCGTCGACGATGCCGGACGCAGACTCGCCGGCGAACTCTCCGCGGACGGCAGCCGCTGGCGCAGCACCGGCGCCCTGGCCGCCGGCGCCAAGTACTCCGTGAAGGTCAGCACCGAGAAGAGCGGCCGACCGGGCCGCGCCTCGATGACCTTCGACACCAGGGCCCCCGGAGGCAAGGCCAGGAAGCTGGGGCTCAAGCTCGGTCCGGACGCGGGTACGTACGGGGTCGGCCAGCCGGTCACCGCCGAACTCAGCCGCGCCGTCTCCGAGCGCACCGAACGCCGAGTGGTGGAGAGCGCGTTGGAGGTCGACTCCAGCCCGAAGGTGGAGGGCTCCTGGCACTGGGTCGACGACAAGAAGCTGCACTACCGCCCGAAGGCCTACTGGCCCACCAACGCCCGTATATCCGTCCGCAGTACGCTCTCCGGCCTGCGCATCAGGAACGGCCTGTACGGCGGCGCGAACAAGGCGCTGAAGCTGCGCACCGGGGACCGGGTCGAGGCGGTCGCGGACGCCGCCAAGCTCCGTATGACGGTGAAGAAGAACGGCGAGGTGCTGCGGTCCATACCCATCACCACCGGCAAGGCCGGCTTCCGCACCCGCAACGGCACCAAGGTGGTGCTGGAGCGCGAGCCCTTCGTACGGATGCAGAGCACCAGCATCGGCATCGGCGAGGGCAGCGCCGACTTCTACGACCTGCCGGTGCACTGGGCGACCAGGATCACGTGGAGCGGCGAGTACGTGCACGGCGCGCCCTGGTCCTCCGGTTCGCACGGCGCGGCGAACGTCAGCCACGGCTGCACCGGCATGAGCACCGAGAACGCCAAGTGGTTCTACGACACCGTCCGGGCCGGCGACCTCGTCACCCACACCAACACCGAGGGCGAGGACATGACCGTCTTCGACAACGGTTTCGGTGAGTGGAACCTGAACTGGGAACAGTGGCAGAAGGGCAGCGCCCTGCACGACGGCCCGACGCCCGAGCAGGACCGCGGCGAGCGCGAGCGCGGCGGCGGGGAGGGCGAGGACCCCGAGGCCGGGACCAAGGACGCCAAGCACGCCGGGTCTACGGAGAAGAACGGCTCCGACCTCGGAGTGGAACGCGACCTCGGCACGGCTTCCGCCGACTCCGCCCGGCTGCGTCCCGGACTCTGACGGCACCTCGACCGGGCCGGGCACCGGCCCCGCGCACGACTGGGCGCGACCGTCCACGGGGACGGTCGCGCCCAGTTCTGTCGTGCCGCGCACCTGTCGAGTGCGGCCCTGTGCGGGGGCCGGTCCGCGGCACGGGCCCCGCGAGTGGTTCCCTCGCCGCCGGCCTGCCGGCGGCGGTGCCCAGGGGGCGCGAGGTGCGCGCAGGGCCTCAGGCGGCGCTGTTGACGTCCCCGCGCAGCAGACCGGCCAGGGCGTCGGCGAGGGCGACCGGGTCCAGCGGGTGGGCCACCACGGCCTCGGCGCGGCTCCAGGTCGCCAGCCAGGCGTCCTGCGGGCGGCCGATGAGCAGCAGTACGGGCGGGCAGTTGTAGATCTCGTCCTTGATCTGCCGACCCACGCCCATGCCGCCGGCGGGCGCCGCCTCGCCGTCCAGCACGCAGACGTCGATCCCGCCCTTCTCCAGCTCGCTCAGGACAGCCGGAAGTGTGGCGCACTCCACGTACTCCACGCTCGGGGCGTCCGCGGCCGGGCGCCGACCGACTGCCAGGCGCACCTGCTCGCGGGTGCTCGCATCGTCGCTGTAGACCAGCACCGTGGCCGTGGACTGCATCGTTCCTCCGCGTTGTCGTACCGGGTCGCCGCCTGGTCCGGCGGTGCGAGACGTCGTGAGTGTCAAGTACGCGGCGCGTGGCGGTCGGTGGGACGGGGCCGGCCCGCACCTGCTCGCAGGCCGTCCGGTCGGTCACCGCGCGCGCCACGATGCGCGTGCCCGGGATGCTACTCCCTCTGGCGCCCCGTCAACACCGTCCGGAACCACCTTCTGTGGCCGGTGCTCCCGGGCGTTTGCGCAGCCCACGGGGGATGGACACACCGAAGAGCACCCCCCGAAGTGAGGACGGAATAAGCGACCGACATAATGTCGGCGTGGCGACAGCAACTGCAGTAGAAACCGGGCACGCGCACCCATCGGTCAATCGGCCGAACCTCACCAGCGTCGGAACCATCATCTGGTTGAGTTCCGAGCTGATGTTCTTCGCGGCCCTCTTCGCGATGTACTTCACCCTGCGATCGGTGATGGGAGCCGAGTACTGGACGGAGAAGTCCGACCTGCTCAACCTCCCGTTCGCACTGACGAACACCACGATCCTGGTGCTCTCCTCACTCACCTGTCAGCTCGGCGTCTTCGCCGCCGAGCGCGGTGACGTGAAGAAGCTGCGCAGCTGGTTCGTGGTCACGTTCATCATGGGGTCCGTCTTCATCGGAGGTCAGATCTTCGAGTACGCGGAACTGGTCAAGCACGAGGGCCTCTCCCTCTCGTCGGACCCGTACGGCTCGGTCTTCTACATGACGACCGGCTTCCACGGGCTCCACGTGGCAGGCGGGCTGATCGCGTTCCTGTTCGTCCTCGGCAGGACGTACATGGCGCGGCGCTTCACCCACCACCAGGCCACCGCGGCCATCGTCGTGTCCTACTACTGGCACTTCGTCGATGTCGTGTGGATCGGCCTGTTTGCCACGATCTACCTGATCAAGTAATCAGGCGCGCGCCCGCAAGACGTATCGACAGACACTGCTCAGAAGTATCGACGCAGCAGATCCTGACACCGGGGTAATCCGTGAAAAAGCTCTCCGCACGACGGCGCCATCCGCTGGCGGCGATCGTCGTTCTACTCTTCGCGCTGGCGGCCACCGGGGGGCTGTACGCCGCGTTCGCTCCTGCGGGTGAGGCCAAGGCCGAGAAGTCGAACCAGTCCCTCGACATCAAGGAGGGCAAGAAGCTCTACGCCGTCGGCTGCAACAGCTGTCACGGCACCGGCGGCCAGGGCACCTCCGACGGCCCGAGCCTGGTCGGCGTGGGAGCGGCGGCGGTCGACTTCCAGGTCGGCACCGGCCGTATGCCGATGCAGGCGCCGGGTGTGCAGGCCCCCGCGAAGCCGGCGGTCTACAACAACGAGGAGACCCGTCAGCTGGCGGCGTACGTCGCTTCGCTCGGTGCGGGACCCACGGTGCCCGGCAAGGAGCAGTACAGCACTGAGGGGCTGGACAACGAGGAGATCGCCGCCGGTGGCGACCTCTTCCGGCAGAACTGCGCGCAGTGCCACAACTTCACCGGTGAGGGAGGCGCGCTGACGAAGGGCAAGTACGCCCCGGGGTTGGACGGCGTCAGCCCCAAGCACATCTACGAGGCCATGGAGACAGGGCCGCAGAACATGCCCGCCTTCCCCGACACGGTGATGCCGGAGAAGGAGAAGCGGCAGATCATCGCCTATCTGGAGAAGGTCAACTCCTCCGAGTCCGAGAGCCCCGGCGGGTTCGGTCTCGGCGGCTTCGGCCCGGTCTCCGAAGGCATGTTCGCCTGGACCATCGTGCTGGCGATCCTCATCGGAATCACCGTCTGGATCGCGGCCCGCAACGCCAAGGCCAGGAAGTCATGAGTAGCCAGACTGGATCTCACAAAGACGTGTCAGAGAAGCACCTGCCTTCGGCGCAGGATTCGACCGCTGTCGCGGAGGTGGACGAGAACCCCTTCGCCGACCCCGGTATTCCGCATCACGAGCCGCGCGTCCAGGACATCGACGAGCGCGCGGCCAAGCGCTCCGAGCGCACCGTCGCCATGTTCTTCATCGTGTCGATGCTGGCGACGATCGCCTTCATCGCCTCGTTCGTGGCCTTCCCGGTCGACAAGATCTTCTATCTGTTCCCGCTGGGCCACATCTCCGCGCTGAACTTCTCGCTCGGACTGAGCCTGGGCATCGCGCTGTTCTGCATCGGTGCCGGTGCGGTGCACTGGTCGCGGACGCTGATGAGCGGCGAGGAGCACGTCCAGGAGCGGCACCCGATCGCGGCGTCGCCGGAGACCAAGGCCGCCGCCATCGAGGAGTTCTCGCAGGGCGCAGCCGACTCGGGCCTCGGCCGTCGCAAGCTGATCCGCAACACCATGATCGGTGCGCTGGCGCTGGTGCCGCTCTCCGGTGTGGTGCTGCTGCGCGACCTCGGCCCGCTTCCGGAGGACAAGCTCCGGCGCACCATGTGGAAGAAGGGCCTTCGGCTCATCAACCAGAACACCGGTGAGCCGCTTCGTCCCGAGGACATCACGGTGGGCTCTCTCGTCTTCGCCAAGCCGGACGGCCTGGAGGACGACAGCCACGAGTTCATGCACGAGATCGCCAAGGCCGCGCTGATGCTCGTCCGTCTGGAACCGAAGGACATCAAGGACAAGCAGGAGCTCGACTGGTCCCACGAGGGCATCGTGGCGTACTCCAAGATCTGCACGCACGTCGGCTGCCCGGTCAGCCTCTACGAGCAGCAGACGCACCACGTGCTGTGCCCCTGCCACCAGTCGACGTTCGACCTCACCGACGGCGCACGGGTGATCTTCGGCCCGGCCGGCCACCCGCTGCCGCAGCTGAACATCAACGTCAACAACGACGGTGAACTCGTGGCAGAAGGCGACTTCGCCGAGCCCGTCGGGCCGAGCTTCTGGGAGCGCGGATGAGTACCAAGACTGAAACCCAGAGCCGGGGCAAGGCCCCCGCCGGCGAGCGGGTGGCCGACTGGGCGGATGGACGCCTCGGGATCTACGGCGGTGCGAAGAAGAACCTGCGCAAGGTCTTCCCCGACCACTGGTCGTTCCTGCTCGGTGAGATCGCGCTCTACTCGTTCATCATCATTCTGCTCACCGGCGTCTACCTGACCCTGTTCTTCAAGCCGAGCATGGCCGAGGTGCACTACCACGGCAGCTACGTGCCGATGCAGGGCGTGCTGATGTCGGAGGCGTACGCCTCGACGCTGGACATCAGCTTCGACGTGCGCGGTGGTCTGCTGATGCGGCAGATCCACCACTGGGCGGCGCTGATCTTCCTGGTCGCGATGTTCGTCCACATGATGCGGGTGTTCTTCACCGGTGCGTTCCGCAAGCCGCGCGAGCTGAACTGGCTGTTCGGCTTCCTGCTGCTGGTCCTCGGCATGTTCACCGGTCTGACGGGCTACTCACTGCCGGACGACCTGCTCTCCGGCACCGGTATCCGCTTCATGGAGGGCGCGATCCTCGCGGTGCCGCTGGTCGGCACGTACATGGCTATGTTCCTGTTCGGCGGGGAGTTCCCCGGAACGGACATCATCCCGAGGTTCTTCGCCATCCATGTGCTGCTGCTGCCGGGCATCATGCTCGGTCTCGTGGTGGCCCACCTGATCCTGGTCTTCTACCACAAGCACACCCAGTACCCGGGCCCCGGCCGTACGAACAACAACGTCGTCGGCTACCCGCTGATGCCGATCTACATGGCCAAGGCCGGCGGCTTCTTCTTCCTGGTGTTCGGCGTGATCTCCATGATCTCGGCGACGTTCACCATCAACGCGGTCTGGGTGCTCGGGCCGTACCGGCCGGACAAGATCTCCACCAACGCCCAGCCCGACTGGTACATGGGCTTCTCCGAGGGACTGATCCGGGCCATGCCGGCATGGGAGTGGGTCATCCCGACCGGCCACACCATCAACTTCGGTGTGTTCATCCCGCTGATGCTCCTGCCCGCAGTGCTCGGCGCGATCGCGGTCTACCCGTTCTTCGAGTCGTGGGTGACCAAGGACCAGCGCGAGCACCACCTGCTGGACCGCCCGCGCAACGTTCCCACCCGCACCGCCTTCGGCGCAGCCTGGATCAGCGTCTACTTCGTGCTGCTGGTCGGCGGTGGAAACGACCTCTGGGCGATCTTCTTCGACCTGTCGATCAACACGATCACCTGGTTCGTCCGAATCG
Organism: Streptomyces tardus; assembly: GCF_018101125.2. Lineage (GTDB taxonomy): Bacteria > Actinomycetota > Actinomycetes > Streptomycetales > Streptomycetaceae > Streptomyces > Streptomyces tardus. The sequence goes on from NZ_JAELVF020000001.1 coordinate 4,251,238, forward strand.
GCTTCTTCGTGGTGCCGGTCGTGGTCTTCATGATCACGCGCCGGATCTGCCTGGGGCTCCAGCGCAGGGATCGCGACAAGGTGCTGCACGGTCGCGAGACCGGCATCATCAAGCGGCTGCCGCACGGTGAGTTCGTGGAGGTGCACGAGCCGCTGCCGCCGGAGCAGCTGCACCTGCTGACGCAGCACCACCAGTACGAGGCGGCCGAACTGCCGCCGGCCGTCGACAAGAACGGTGTCGAGAGTCGGCCCGGCATCATCGAGAAGGTGCGGGTGCGCATCAGCCGCGGTTACTTCGGTGACCACGGCCAGGTGCCGAAGGCGACGCCGGAGGAGTACAAGGAGATCATGAGCGGCCACGGCCACCACTGATTTCCGGGCGGCAGCGCCGCTTTCACGCCACACAGCCGAGCCCCCGTCCGTTCCTTGGACGGGGGCTCAGCGCTGTTCGCCCACCCTCGATAGGGTGGCGGGCATTCACAGGGATCGACTTACCCGGAGCGTGAGCGATGAGTGCTGGGACCCCAGTCGGAGGCGACACCGTGGCCGAGCGCTCCTGGCCGGACGTCCTGAGCAGCCTGCTCGCGGGTGAAGATCTGAGCGCCGATGCGACGGCCTGGGCGATGGACCGGATCATGCGCGGAGAGGCCACCAACGCGCAGATCGCCGGGTTCGCGGTCGCGCTGCGCGCCAAGGGCGAGACCGTGGAGGAGGTCTCGGGCCTGGTGCGCACGATGTACGAGCACGCCAACACCATCGAGGTCCCCGGCGCCACGGTGGACATCGTCGGCACCGGCGGCGACCGGGCCCGTACGGTCAACATCTCCACCATGTCGGCGATCGTGGTCGCCGGGACCGGCGCCAGGGTCGTCAAGCACGGAAACCGCGCCTCCTCCTCCGCCAGCGGCTCCTCCGACGTGCTGGAGAAGCTGGGCGTGAACCTGGAGTTGAGCCCGGAGCGGGTCGCCGAGGTCGCCTCCGAGGCCGGCATCAGCTTCTGCTTCGCGGTGAAGTTCCACCCGTCGCTGCGTCATGTCGCCGGTACACGGCGGGAGTTGGGGATTCCGACCACGTTCAATTTCCTCGGCCCGCTGACCAATCCCGCCCGGGTGCAGGCGCAGGCGACCGGGGTCGCGGACGCCCGTATGGCACCGATCCTCGCGGGGGTGCTCGCCCGCCGCGGCACCTCGGCCCTGGTCTTCCGCGGCGACGACGGGCTCGACGAGCTGACCACCACCGGCACCTCCACGGTCTGGATCGTCGAGGGCGGCGAAGTGCGGCAGGAGTCCTTCGACCCGCGGAAGGTGGGCGTCGAGCTGGTGCCCATCGAGGCGCTGCGCGGCGCGGACGCGGCGTACAACGCGGATGTCGCCCGGCGGCTGCTGGAGGGCGAACACGGGCCGGTGCGCGACGCGGTGCTGCTCAACTCCGCCGCGGCACTTGCCGCGTTGGAGCCGACGGCGGAGGGGCTGCACGAGCGGATCGCGGCAGGAATGGCGAAGGCGGCCGAGTCCATCGACTCGGGTGCAGCGCGGAGCGCGCTGGAGCGCTGGGTGGCGGCCAGCCACCGCTGAGGGCCGTACGGCGGGTTGCCCGGAGGGCGACGGTGCGGCGCGGGCAAGTGTGAGCGGGGGCGGCGAACGGTGGTTCGCCGCCCCCGCGGCCGTTCGCGCCGCTGCCCGCATTGGCGCGCTCCGGTACGGGCAGCGGGTACGGCGAGCCTCGCGGGGGCCGCGCGGGCGGCCGGTTCGGTCCGGAATACGGACCGGGTGTTCCCGGCGGCGGCTGTGTGGCAGACTCACGTTTCAGGTCACGAGTGACAGCGTGAGAAGGCCCCGGCCTGCTGTCCGGCAACCCTCCGTCCGTGGCGGGGTGCTCCGGGTGATGACCAGGCCGCACGACAGCAAGGTCTGCGGCAAGCGCGGTCGAGGGAGTACGTCGATGAATCAGCGAATGCGGTAGGGCTGCACGCCCCGACAGCCGCCCGCCCTTCACCACACCCGGGCCGGAGCCGACGTCATCCTTCCGCGGTGCGTCCTCCTGCCGGGACTTCCTCGCCCTTTCCGGGAGATCTCCTGATGTCTGTTTCCTCCGTGCCCGCTTCCGCCCAGCTCGCCGAATGTCCCCGGGCGGACGGCCGTTCCGCTCAGTCCGTCGGCGTCCCCGGCACCCCGGTGCTGCCCGTGCTGGGCGACGGCATCCGGGTCCCGCTCGCCGCCGGCGGCGAGATCGAGTACGCCGCGCTGGACTACGCGGCAAGCGCCCCCGCGCTCGGCCGGGTGTGGGACGACGTGTCCGCTTACGCCCCGTACTACGGCAGCGTCCACCGCGGCGCCGGGTACCTCTCGCAGCTCTCCACCGACCTCTTCGAGCAGAGCCGGGCCGCCGTCGCGCGGTTCGTCGGCTGCCGCCCGGCCGCCGAGGGCGCGCCGGCCGAAGAGGCGGACCAGGTGGTCTTCACCCGCTCCACCACCGACTCGCTGAACCTGCTGGCCGCAGCGCTGCCGCAGGGCACCCGGGTCTTCGTCTTCGAGACCGAGCACCACGCCTCGCTGCTGCCCTGGCGCGACCACACGACGCAGGTGCTCGGTGCGCCGCGCACGCCCGGGCAGGCGGTGGAGCTGCTGGCCGACGCGCTGGCCTCGGCGCCGCAGGGGCCCCGACTGGTCTGTGTGACGGGAGCCTCCAACGTCACCGGTGAGTTCTGGCCGGTCGCCGAACTGGCCGAGGTCGCGCACCGGCACGACGCCCGTATCGTCCTGGACGCCGCGCAGCTGGTACCCCACCACCCTGTGGACATCGGCGAGTTGGACGTGGACTGGATCGCCTTCTCCGGCCACAAGCTGTACGCGCCCTTCGGTGCCGGGGTGCTCGCAGGCCGGTCGGACTGGCTGCGCGCGGCGCAGCCCTACCTCGCCGGCGGCGGTGCCAGCCGCAAGGTGTCGCGGGAGGCGGACGGGGAGCTGGCCGTCGAGTGGCAGACGACCGCCGCCCGGCACGAGGCCGGTTCGCCGAACGTCATCGGCGCGTACTCGATCGCCTCGGCCTGCCGGGCGCTGGCAGAGGCCGGTTTCGACCGGATCGTCGCCAGGGAGCGGGAGTTGCTCCGGCGGCTGCGCCGGGGGCTGGCCGAACTGCCCGAGGTGCGGGTTCTCTCGCTCTTCGGTCCCGACGCGCCGCGCGTGGGCGTGGTCTCCTTCGTGGTCGAGGGCTGGAACAGCTCGCACTTCGCCGCGGCGCTCTCGGCCGAGCACGGCATCGGGGTCCGCGACGGGCTGTTCTGCGCCCATCCGCTGCTGCGGGCCCTCCTCGGCGCCGAGGACGCGGACCCCGGTGAGTGCGGCGCGCCCGAGGCGGCGCCGGGGGAGCGGTCGCTGAACGCCGTACGGGTGAGTTTCGGGGTCGGCACCCCGGACGAGCACATCGACCGATTCGTCGCGGCGGTGCGGGAGTTGGTCCGTGAGGGAGCGAAGCTGAACTACCGCACGGAGGAGGGGCGCTGTGTGCCGGACGTGGCGTCGGCGCCGCGTCGCAACGCTCCGACCGGCGAGAAGACGGCACACTGACCAACGCGGAGGCAGGCCGGCAATGCGGAGGGGCCGGTCTGCCTCCGCCTTCGGCGCTGCGTCAGGCGTCCAGCCCGATGGCGAAGGCCGCTTCGAGGTCGTGCTGGGAGTACGTGCGGAAGGCGATGTGCGTCTCGGTGGCCTCCACGCCGGGCACCTTGCTGATCCGGCCGGGGATCACCTCGGCCAGGTCGTCGTGCCGCGCCACCCGGACCATCGCGATCAGATCGTGCGCGCCGGTCACCGAGTAGACCTCACTGACACCTTCCAGCGCGGCGATCTGCTCGGCGATCTCGGGAATGCGGTCGGTGCTGGTCTTGATGAGCACGATCGAAGTGATCACGTTCTTGCCTCTCCCTCGGTCGCCTGAGCCGGCGTGCTCACCCTACTCCTGCGTCCGCGGGACCAGACCCACGCCCAGATGAAGCCCATGGCGAATCCCGCGACGTGGGCGAGGTGGGCGACCCCGGGGCCCTCGGTGCCGATCCGCAGTGCCAGCCACTGCAGCGAGACCCAGAAGACCAGCACCAGCCAGGCGGGCAGCCGCAGCGGGAGGAAGAAGAGGAAGGGGTAGACGCTGGTGACCCGTGCGCGCGGGAAGAGGTACAGGAAGGCGCCGAGCACGCCGGAGATCGCGCCGGAGGCCCCGACGAGCGACTCCGAGGAGTCGGGGTGGGCGACGGCGTAGACCACCGTGGCGGCGTACCCGACGCACAGATAGGCGCACAGGAAGCGCAGCAGGCCTGTCCGCTCCTCGACGAGGTGGCCGAAGACGAGCAGGAAGAGCACGTTGCCGAGCAGGTGGAACCAGTTGCCGTGCAGGAAGAGTGCGGTCAGCGGAGTGGTCCAGGCGCGCAGGCCGCCGTCCCACAGCCGTACCGGGACCACGCCCCACTGCTGGAAGTACGACAGTTGCGCCGCCCGCAGCTCGGCGCCCTCGCCGTGCACGGTGGTGAAGCCGGAGGCGGGCCCGAGCAGGAAGAGCGCCACGCTCACGGCGGCCAGCCCGTAGGTGGCGACGGGTTGTCCGGCCAGTTGTCCGATCAGGTTGCTCCCCGGGGTACGCGGCATGGGGTGGATGATGACGGCTCGGCCACGGACCAGCCGTGCCGACACACGCGCCGCACCACAGGCCGTAGGGTTTGCGGCACAGAGAGCCGAACCGAGCGGAACAGTGCAGTCCGCGGCGGCCCGCCGGTCGGGCACAGTCGGCGTGCCGCGCACACATCGCGAAAGTGAAGGACGAGCCATGACGGTCCCCGAGCCCACGGCGCAGACCCGTTGGCGCTGCACGCTGTGCGGGAATCTCACCCGCTTCGACGTCACGCGCAGCAGCAGGGTCGTGGAGTACGTCCACCTCGACCTCGCGGGTGAGCCCACCGTCGAGGAGCGCGAAGTGCTGCGCGAATCCGTCGAGTCCGTGCGCTGCCGCTGGTGCGACGCCGTCGACCGGGTGGAGCTGGTCGACCGGCCCGGCGCGCAGGTCTGAGCGGGCGGCGGTGTGAGAGGTGGAGGAACGGACAGGCGGTGAGCCGGCCCACGAGGACCGGCAGCCGTCCGAGGAGCCGCGGCGCCCCCTGCCGGAGAAAGTCCGGCGGAAGGTGGTGGCGCTGACCGACGACGCGCTCGGAGGGATGACCGTCTCCGAACTGCCCGCGTCGTTGCGGCAGTACGCCCGTTTCACGCCCTCGCGCCGGGCGCGGTTCGGCGGCAACGCGATGGCCGCCGCGCTGGAGAGCGACGCGGTCTTCCGTGGGCGTATCGCCGACCACCAGCGCGAGGAGTTCCCGGCGCTGGCCGAGGCGTTGAACGCGGGTGCGCTGCCGCCCGCCGCCGACCCGGTCGACGTGGCTGCGCTCGCGTACCTGTTGCGGCCACCGGGCTGGGGCGAGCTGGTGGAGGCCGCCGGCGGAGAGGCCGAGCGGGCCGAGGCGGAGCGGGCCGGCGAGGAGGCCGCTCGCGAAGCGGCCCGGCTGCGCGAGGAGTTGACGCAGGCTCAGAGTGCCGCCCGGGACGAGACCGTGCGGGTGAAGGCGGATCTGGAGGCGGCGCGCAAGGAGAACGACGCGCTGCACCGCAAGCTGCGCAGCGCGCTGAGCGACGTGAAGCGGGGCGAGGCCGCGGTGCGCAAGGCGCACGCGGAGTCCGAGGAGCTGCGCGGGCGGTTGGCCCACCACCGCACCGCCGCCGACAGTGAGGCACGGCGGCTGAGGACGCGCGCGGAGGAGGCCGAGGCGGCGCTGGAGGCCGGCCGCCGGGCCGTGCGGGAAGGGCGCAGCGTCGAGGACATGCGGGTGCGGCTGCTGCTGGACACCGTGCTCGACGCGGCGCAGGGGTTGCGGCGCGAGCTGGCGCTGCCGCCCACCAGCCAGCACCCGGCGGATCTGGTGGACGCGGTCGAACCGGGGCGGATGACGCCCGGAGACATCGCCCAGCGGGCGTTGACGGAGCAGGACCCGGCGCTGCTGGACCAGTTGCTGGCGCTGCCGCAGGTGCATCTGCTGATCGACGGCTACAACGTGACCAAGACCGGGTACCCGTCGCTGCCGCTGGAGAAGCAGCGGCTGCGGCTGCTGGGCGGGCTGTCGATGCTGGCGGCGCAGTCGGGAGCGGAGGTCACCTGTGTGTTCGACGGGGCCGAGCTGGCGGTGCCGGTGCTGCTGGCGCCGCCGCGCGGGGTCCGGGTGCTGTTCAGCAAGTCCGGCCAGACGGCTGACGAGTTGATCCGTCGTCTGGTGCGGGCCGAGCCCAAGGGGCGTCCGGTGGTCGTGGTCTCGACCGACCGGGAGGTGGCGGACGGGGTCGCAGCCGCGGGTGCGCGGCCGGTCCCTTCCAGCCTGCTGTTGAAGCGACTTGGGCGTACCTGACGCCTTTTGGGCGAATGGGCCGGGCTGCCCGGATGGTGGCGGAGGGTGTGTTACGCGTCACCGCGAAGCCATCTCACTTCTACACAGGGTCAGTTGGTGGTCGCTGCCCGTACGAGGTTGGTAAAGGATTCCCGGCAGAAGCAACTTTTTTCCCGCGAAGATTTGAAGCGCATTCCGCAGCTGGCTAGTGTCTTCCCTCGAACCTTCGCACGGTTGATCGCCCACCCGGGGCGGCAGTGAAGGAACCGCCGATTCCGCGGCGTTCACGCGGAGCCGGAAGCGCCCAACTTCTGGCAGGCGGCTGAGGAAGAAGGAGATCGCCCCAGTGGCGTCCCACCGTCGTCCCAAGCAGCCGAGCCGCACCCGCGTGACCGTACTCACCGCGACCGCCGCTGCTGCTGTCGCTGTCACCGCTCAGAGCGCCCAGGCTGATCCGAACGCGTCCAAGTCGGAAGTCAAGGCCAAGGTCGACAAGCTCTACGAGGAAGCCTCCGCGGCTACGGAGAAGTACAACGGAGCCAAGGAGAAGGCCGACAAGCTGGAGAAGCAGACGGAGCGTCTGCGCGACTCCGTGGCGCGCGGCCAGGCCGAGCTCAACAAGCTCCGCAACGGGCTCGGCGCCATGGCGACCGCGCAGTACCGCAGCGGTTCCGTCGACCCCTCGATGCAGCTCTTCCTCTCCGCGGACCCGGACTCCTACCTCTCCCGGGCCGCCACGCTGGACCAGATGAGCGGCAAGCAGGCCGGCGAGCTCAAGCAGATCCAGGACAAGCAGCGGTCTCTCGCGCAGCAGCGCAAGGAGGCCAAGACCAAGCTCGACCAGCTGGAGAGCACCCGCAAGGAGCTCGGCAGCAAGAAGAAGGACATCCAGGGCAAGCTCAGCAAGGCGCGGTCGCTGCTGAACGAGCTCACCGCCGAGGAGCGCCAGCAGATCGCCGCGGACGAGGAGCGCGCCAGCCGCGCCGCCGGCGACCGTGCCGATCTCGGCGGCGGCAGCGAGGCCCCCGCGCCCGGCCGGGCGTCCAGCGCGTACGGCGCGGCGCAGAGCAAGGTCGGCCTGCCCTACGTCTGGGGCGCCACCGGCCCCAGCTCCTTCGACTGCTCCGGGCTCACCTCCTGGGCCTTCCAGCAGGCCGGCGTCTCCATCCCGCGCACCTCCGAGGCGCAGGCCAACATCGGCACCCGGATCTCGCGCAGCCAACTCGCCCCCGGCGACCTGGTGTTCTTCTACAACGACCTGCACCACGTCGGCTTCTACGCGGGCAACGGCCAGATCCTGCACGCGCCCAAGCCCGGCGCCAACGTGCGGTACGAGTCGATCAACAACATGCCGTTCATGTTCGGCGTCCGCGTCTGACGCCTCCGCCGCTGCCCGCGGTCGCGGCCCCGTCAATCTCCCTCGTACGGGTGATTCGGGGCAGCGGTCGCGAAAGCGTTCGCCCCGTCGGTGACCTGCGTCAGCGGCGGGGCTTCGGCGTTCCCGGGCGGCGCCCGGTCGGTGGAACGCCGGTCGAGCCGGCGCTACTGTCTGCTCGCGCCGCTCCCGCCGGGGGAGCGCCGGCGGAAGGAGTGCGGCACCCGTGGTGTCTCACCGGTCCTCACGACACAGGGCGTCCACCCCGCGGGGCAGGGGGCTGACGGCACTGTCCGCGGCTGCCGCGACGGCGGCCACGCTGGGCGGCGGTACGGCCGTCGCCCGTCCCGCCGAAGACGCGCCCGCCGCGCTCGATGCTCTCTACGCGGACGCCGAGCGCGCCACCGAGAAGTACAACGCGGCGGCCGAGCGGGTCGGCGGCCTCCAGCGGCAGCTGAGCCGGGTCCAGGACCGCGCGGCACGCGGCCAGGCCGAAGTGAACAGGCTGCGCGACTCGTTGGGCACCGTCGCAGGAAGTCAGTACCGCTCCGCGGGTTTCGCCCCCGCCCTCGCCCTGCTGCTCACCGACGAGCCGGACGCCTACCTCGCGCGCGCCGCCGCGCTGGAGCGGGCCGGGCATCGGTCGGCCGGGCGGCTCGCCGAACTCCAGCGGGCCCAGCGGGTGCTGCGCCAGCACCGGCAGGAAGGCGCGAGGGCCCTGGCGGAGTTGGAGCGCCGCAGGACCGAGCTCGCCGACCACCGCAAGGACGTGCGCGGCCGACTCGCCACCGCCCAGCGGCTGTTGAACCGGATGAGCGCCGAGGAGCGCGAGGCCCGCGAGAGCCGCCAGGAGGGCGCTGTGCGCCCCGCGTCCGCCGCGGGGGGCCCGGCTGCGGAAGGCAGGGCGGGCGCCGCGCTGGCAGCCGCCAGGAGCGTGCTCGGGCGTCCGTACGCCTGGGGGCAGGCCGGCCCCTCGGCGTTCGACTGCTCCGGGCTGACGCAGTGGGCGTACGCCAGGGCCGGCGTGGCGCTGCCGCGCACCTCCCAGGGGCAGGCCGGGGTGGGCCGTTCGGTGCCGCCGGCGCAGGCGCAGCCGGGGGACCTGGTGATCTACCGCGGCGACGCCAGCCATGTCGCGCTCTACGCGGGCGGCGGGCAGGTGATCCATTCCCCGTACCCGGGCGCCGCGGTCCGGTACGACCCGATCGGGATGATGCCGGTGAGCGCGGTGCAGCGGCCGTGAGGGTCCGGGCGGAAGGCACGGCGGGGTCGGTGTGGTCGGCGGGATGGGCGGGAGCTGCGGGGTTCGTACGGGCGGTGCCGGGCGTCGGCGCGGCCGGGCCCTCGCGGTGCGCAGGTGCAGCGGGAGCGGCATCGGGCCCGGGCGGGTGCGTACGCGGTCGGCGCGGACGGTGAGCGGGCCCGGCGCCCGTGCCCGACTGCGGCCTGTGCTGCTCTGCCTGTTGGCGGCTGCACTCGCGGCGGCCTCGCTCAGCTGCGTACCTGCGGTCACCTCGCTGCTGGAAGCACCCTCGGAGCACCGGATGCAGCGCCTGCTGGACCGCCAGGCGGCGGCCGTGCGGGAGGGGGACGAGGCGGCCTATCTGGAGACGGTGGACCCCCTGGCGGTGCGCTACCGCAACACCGAGCGGCGGCTGCTGCGCAACGTGCGCCGGTTGCCGCTGTCCCAGTGGTCCTACCGAGTGGCCGACGTCTCGCTCGCCGAGGGCTCCGTCGGCGGCCGGGCCCGGGCCGAGGTCGTCGCCCAACTGCGCTACCGGCTGCGCGGATACGACGAGGGCACGCGCACTGCCACCCAGCGCTGGACCGTGGTCGCCCGGGACGGCCGCTGGTACCGCGACAGCACCCGCTTCGCCGAGACCCGCGAGGTGTGGGAGCAGGGGCGGCTGGACGTCGTCACCGGCAGGCATTCGCTGGTGCTCGGCTCCGGGCGGCCCCGGAGCGAGCTGCGCGCCCTGGCGCGGGCCGCCGACCGCGCCGTGCCCGAGGTCAGCGCGCTGTGGCCGGGCCGCTGGCCGCGTCGGATCGTGGTGCTGGCGCCGGCGGATCTGGACCGTACGGCGCAGCTGCTGTCCGCCGCGCCCGCGCAGTATCGCGGCATCGCCGCGGTGACGACCAGCGAGAACGGCAGAGGGCGCGCCGCGGACCGGATCGTGGTCAACCCCGGGCCGTTCGGCACCCTGAGCGCGGCCGGGCGGCAGGTGGTCATGACCCACGAGGCCGCCCATGTGGCGACCCGCGAGGCCACCACGGAGACCACCCCGATGTGGCTCTCCGAAGGCCTGGCCGACTGGATCGGCTACGGCGGGACCGACGCGCAACTGCCGGGCGCGGCACCCCGGTTGCGCGCTGCCCTGGAGGAGGGCGCGCTGCCCGAGCGGCTGCCGGGCGACGGCGGTTTCGCCTTCGACGGCCCGGCGCACGCGCTGGCGCTGTCCTACGAGGCGGGTTGGCTGGGCGCGCTGATGGTCGCCGAGCAGTGGGGCGAGCAGAGCCTGCGGAGGTTCTACGCCGCCGCCGGCCGACCGGGCCCTGGGGCGCTGGACCGGGCCCTGCGGGCGGAACTGGGCGTGGACGAGCAGGAGTTCCACGCTCGCTGGCGGCAGTACGTTCGGCACAAGCTCGGCTGACCGCTCCCGCGGCGCCGCGTCCGCCGGAGTCGCCGGTGGGGCCTGCCGGTGAGCCGGGCAGGGGCCTGCCGGGTGAGCGGGGCCGGGCTCACCGGGTGAGCAGCGGGTCGCGTTCGTCACGCGGCGTCGTGCCGGCTCCGGTGCGGTCGGGCGCGGACTCGGCCGCCCGGCGGCGGGGCGCGGTGACCGTGGTGTGCCACAGCGCCCGGCAGGAGGCCACGCCCGCCACGACCAGCAGGCCGTTGCGCAGCACCAGCAGGGCCACGCCCAGGGGTTCACCGGTGACGACCTCGCCGAAGAAGATCGGGAACTCCAGCAGAGTCGCGCCCGTCGCCGCCAGCACCAGCAGGGCGGGCGTCCGCTGACGCCGGGACCCGAGCGTCAGGCACACCGCGGCGACCCCGACCAGCCAGACCATGTACTGCGGGCTGATGACCCGGCTGGTGACGGTGAACAGCAGCAGCGCGGCGAACGCGGCGTCGGCGCAGGTGGTGGGTGTCCACTCGACCGCGCGCACCCGCCACCACAGCAGCCACCCGAACGCCACCAGGCTCAGCAGCAGCGAGAGGTCGGCGACGGTGGACACATGGGGTCCGAGGAACTCCATGGAGCCGTAGTGCAGTTCGACGCGTCCCTCCCACCCGAAGTGGCGGGCGATGTGGAAGACCAGGGCGCCGAGCGACTCCACCTCGACACCGCGATCGCGTTGCGCGGTCAGGAAGTTCAGCGCGTTCGGCATGGCCAGGGCGAAAGCCCCCGCCACCCCGAGTCCGGTGAGCACCGCGGCGCCCCACATCCGTCGGCCGCTGCGGCCACGTGCGGCGCCGGCCAGCAGCAGGGCGGGCCAGACCTTCAGCAGAGCGCCGAAGGCCACCAGTGCACCCGCGACCCTCGGTCTGCGCACCGCGCACAGCAGTGCGGCGACCGCGACCGCCGTGACCATCAGGTCGTACCGGGCGTAGACGGTCGGGCCGAGCAGCGGTACTCCCGCCACCCAGAGCCAGGCGCCCGCACGGCTGCGGCCCCTGCCCCGGCCGGCCCGCAGGAGCAGCGTGAGGACGACGGTGTCGGTGAGCACGGCGAGCGTGTAGAACGCCGGGGCGTACTCCAGGAACGGCACCAGCAGGGGCGCGAGCACGGGCAGCGCGGCGGCCGGCGGGTACTGCCAGGTGACGTCGTCCTCGGGGAAGACGCCGGTGCGCAGGACCTCGGACCAGCCCTGGTAGATCACCTCGACATCAGTGGTCACCACCGGCCCCGGCAGGGTGAGGACCTGGAGGACGTAGAGCAGCAGCACGGCCCTGGTGGCCGCCCAGGCGGTCAGGAGGGCGGGCAGAGTCGGACGCATCCCCCGACCGTACGTGGTGCTCCGTACCACCCGGTACTGTCGGCGCTGATGGAAAAGACCCTGATCGTCACCAACGACTTTCCTCCCCGGCCGGGTGGAATCCAGGCGTTTCTGCACAGCATGGCGCTCCGTCTCGACCCGGATCGGCTGGTCGTCTACGCCTCGACCTGGAAGCGCACCGCCGAAGGGCTGGCGGCCGCCGAGAAGTTCGACGCGGAGCAGCCGTTCACCGTGGTCCGCGACCGCGCCACCATGCTGTTGCCGACCCCGCGGGTGACGCGCCGGGCGTCCGCGCTGCTGCGCGAGCACGGCTGCACCTCGGTGTGGTTCGGTGCCGCGGCGCCGCTCGGACTGATGGCCCCGGCGCTGCGCAGGGCCGGAGCGCAGCGCCTGGTGGCGACGACCCACGGGCACGAGGCGGGCTGGGCCCAACTGCCCGTCGCACGGCAGCTGTTGGGCCGAATCGGCGGCGCGACGGACACCATGACCTACCTCGGCGAGTACACCCGGTCGCGGATCGCCCGGGCGCTGAGCCCGCAAGCGGCTGCCCGGATGACCCAACTCCCCCCGGGCGTGGACGAGAAGACCTTCCACCCCGGCTCCGGCGGCGACCTGGTGCGCGAGCGGCTGGGCCTGAGCGACCGCCCGGTGGTCGTGTGCGTGTCCCGCCTGGTGCCGCGCAAGGGGCAGGACACCCTGATCGAGGCCATGCCCGCGATCCTCTCCCGGGTGCCCGACGCCGTGCTGCTGATCGTGGGCGGCGGACCGTACGAGCAGAAGCTGCGGGCGCTGGCCGAGCGCACCGGTGTTGCCGACTCGGTGCGGATGACCGGTGCGGTGCCGTGGGAGGAGCTGCCGGCGCACTACGGGGCGGGCGACGTCTTCGCCATGCCCTGCCGCACGCGCCGCAAGGGCCTGGACGTCGAAGGGCTGGGCATCGTCTACCTGGAGGCTTCCGCGACCGGGCTCCCGGTGGTCGCCGGCGACTCCGGCGGCGCCCCGGACGCGGTGCTCGACGGCGAGACCGGCTGGGTCGTGCGCGGCGGCGACGCGGCGGAGACGGCCGAGCGGGTCGCCACCCTGCTGCTGGACGCGGAGTTGAGGCGGCGAATGGGGGAGCGCGGTCGCGCCTGGGTCGAGGAGAAGTGGCGTCGGGACCTGCTGGCCGAGCGGCTGAAGGAGCTGCTCCGCCGCGAGCCCTGACGGCCCGGACGTCCGGTCCGCGCCCGCTCCGCCACCGGCGAGCAGCGGTGGCCCGGTGGCCCGTCGACCCGGCGGCGGGCGGTGACGGCCTGCGGGTGGTGATGGCCTGGCGGGTGGTGGGCCGCTCGGCGAGTTGCCCGCTCGGCCCGTGCCCGGCGAGTCGGCCCGGTGGCGGCCCGCGCCACGACGCGTCTCGGTGCCCCGCGCCGGCGCCGGCCGCGGAACGGGAAGCGCCCGCGGTCCGGAGCGGACTGCGGGCACTTCCCGTTCCGCGAGCGGTACGGAGGCGGCCGGCCGTGCTCCGTCCGGCGCCGGCCGGGTCAGCGGTAGAGCGCCTCGATCTCGTCGGCGAAGTCCTTGGCGACCACGTTGCGCTTGAGCTTCAGCGAGGGGGTGATGTGGCCCGACTCCTCGGTGAACTGGCTCGTCAGCACCCGGAACTTGCGCACCGACTCGGCCCGGGAGACCGCGGCGTTGCCGTCGTCGACGGCCTGCTGGACGGCGGCCAGCAGCTCGGCGTCGGCGATCAACTCCTCGCGGCTGAGGCCGGACTTGCCTTTCTCCTCGGCCCACCGCGGCAGGAACTCCTCGTCCAGGGTCACCACCGCGGCCACGAACGGACGGGCGTCGCCGACGACCATGCACTCCGCGACCAGTGCGTGGGCACGGATGCGGTCCTCGATGACCGCCGGCGCCACGTTCTTGCCGCCCGCGGTGACCAGGATCTCCTTCTTGCGGCCGGTGATCGCCAGGTAGCCGTCCTCGTCGAGGGTGCCGAGGTCGCCGGTGCGGAACCAGCCCTCGGTGAGGGACTCCTTGGTGGCGGTCTCGTTCTCCCAGTACCCGGTGAACAGGTGCTCGCCGTGCAGCAGCACCTCGCCGTCGTCGGCGATGCGGATGACGGTGCCGGGCAGCGGCTGTCCGACGGTGCCGATCTTCGGCCGGTCCCACGGGTTGAACGCGGTCGCCGCACAGGACTCGGTCAGGCCGTACCCCTCCAGCACCGTGAAGCCGACGCCGCGGTAGAAGTGCCCCAGCCGCTCACCGAGCGCCGCGCCGCCGGAGATGGCGTGCGAGGCACGACCGCCGAGCACGTTGCGCAGCTTGGTGTAGACGAGCTTGTCGAAGAGCTTGTGCTTGAGCCTGAGGCCGAGGGAGGGGCCGCCGGGTGCGTCCAGCGCCTTGCTGTAGGCGATGGCAGTGGCGGAGGCCTTGTCGAAGATCTTGCCCTTGCCCTCGCCCTGTGCCTTGGCGCGCGCCGAGTTGTAGACCTTCTCGAAGACCCGGGGCACCCCGAGAATGACGTTGGGCCGGAAGGAGGCCAGCTCGTCGGTGAGCTGCTTGATGTCGGGAACCAGGCCCAGCCGTACGGGCGCCATCACCGAGGCGATGAGGATCATGCGGCCGAAGACGTGCGCGGCCGGCAGGAAGAGCAGCACCGAGCCCTCGCCCGGGGTGAACAGCGGGCGCAGCCGCTCCACCACGTTGCCGCATTCGGCGAAGAACGAGCGGTGGGTGAGCACACAGCCCTTGGGGCGTCCGGTGGTGCCCGAGGTGTAGACGATCGTGGCGGGGGAGTCGGCGCTCGCGGCGGCGGCGTGCTCGGCCAGCTTCGCCTCGTCGACCCCGGCACCCGCGGCGTTCAGCTGCTCGACCGCGCCGTCGTCGATGACCCACACGTCCCGCAGACCCGGTACGCGCTCGCGCACGGACTCCACGTGGGTGGCGTGCGAGGCGTTCTCCACCAGGATGCCGACCGCGCCGGAGTCGCTGAGGATCCAGGCGATCTGCTCGGGCGAGCTCGTCTCGTAGATCGGCACGGTGACGCCGCCGGCGTGCCAGATCGCGAAGTCCATCAGCGCCCACTCGAAGCGGGTGCGCGACATCAGCGCGACGCGGTCTCCGGGCTGTACTCCGGCCGCGATCAGGCCCTTGGCCGCGGCGTGCACCTCGGCGCGGAACTCCACCGCCGTGAGGTCCTGCCACGCCTCGGGGTTCGCCGCGTCCTTGCGCGCGATCACCGGAGCGTCCGGGTACCGGGCTGCGTTCCGGCGGATCAGATCGGTCAGATTTCCGTCCGCGGGCACCTCGTACAGGGCCGGAAGGCTGAACTCGCGCAAGACTGCTGCTCCTCATCGGCGCCGGAACATCGGCCGTTGCGTCGGCCTCCGTTGGCTCGCTTCAAGGCGGAAACCTTGAGTTGGACGGCCCGGACGTTACCCACGGGTATGGCTTCGCGGATAGGGGGTCTGGGTCAGATGTTCGGTGTGTCACACATCGACTTGCCTGGTCATGTGTCGCTGAAGGGAAGAGTAAGCGACCCTTTGTCCGTTGTGGTAACAGCCCGAGATCGATCGGGCGTGATCCGTGTCCCGCCCGCTTCCCCTCCGCCCGGCGCGACCGGCTGCCCCTGCCGCGACGACGGCGGAAGTCGCTGTTCCGACCCGCGGTCCGGCGGCCGGGTCCTAGGCTGGCCGCCATGGGCGGCACTCGGATTCATGTGGTCAGCGACGTACACGGCAACGCGGCCGATCTCGCCAGGGCCGGCGAGGGCGCGGACGCGCTGCTCTGCCTCGGCGACCTGATCCTCTTCCTCGACTACGCCGACCACTCGCGCGGGATCTTCCCCGATCTCTTCGGCAAGGCCGCCGCGGACAAGATCGTCGAGCTGCGCACCGCCCGCCGCTTCACCGAGGCGAGGGAGTTCACCCGGCGGCTCTGGGCCACGGTGGACCGGGAAGCCGCGGTCCAGGCCGCGGTGCGCCGGCAGTACACCGAGCTCTTCGCCGCCTTCCCCACCCCGACCTACGCCACCTACGGCAACGTCGACGCCCCCGACCTGTGGCCGGAGTTCGCCCGCCCGGGCACCACCGTGCTGGACGGCGAGACGGTCGAGATCGGCGGGCTGACGGTCGGCTTCGTCGGAGGCGGACTTCGCACCCCGATGAACACCCCGTACGAGATCGACGACGAGACGTACGCCGCCAAGGTCGCCGCCCTCGGCCGGGTCGACGTCCTGTGCTCGCACATCCCGCCCGAGGTGCCCGAGCTCTGCTACGACACCGTGGCCCGCCGGTTCGAACGGGGCAGCGCCGCCCTGCTGGAGGCGATCCGCGAAGTGCGCCCGCGATGGGCGCTCTTCGGCCACGTCCACCAGCCGCTGGCGTCCCGGATGCGGATCGGCGCCACCGAGTGCGTCAACGTCGGCCACTTCAACGCGACCGGGAAGCCGTACGTCCTGGAGTGGTGACGGCGCCGCCCCGGGCGCGCGATAGCCTGCGCAGGCGGCCGTACGCACGGGCTCGGGCGGCACCCGCCCCCGGGCGCCCGGACAACCCGCTCCGGCATGTTCTGCCCGGGCGGCGGACGGCCGCCGGTCACCGCGGCGCAGCGGTCGCGACAGCAACTCCGGTCAGCACGGGTCTTCCAAAGGAGCCGCAGGGATGGCGGAACACACCAGGTCGAGTATCACCATCGACGCGCCGGCGGCCGAAGTCATGGGCGTCATCGCCGACTTCGCGCGCTACCCCGAGTGGACGGGCGAGGTGAAGGAGGCCGAGGTCCTCTCCACCGACGAGCAGGGCAGGGCCAAGGAGGTCAGGCTGCTGCTGGACGCCGGGGCCATCAAGGACGAGCACACGCTGGCCTACGAGTGGTCCTCGGACCTCTCGGTGCGCTGGTCGCTGGTGAAGTCGCAGATGCTGCGCGCGCTGGACGGCTCCTACGAGCTGCGCACCACCGGCCAACAGACGGAGGTCACCTACCAGTTGACCGTGGACGTCAAGATTCCGATGCTCGGGATGATCAAGCGCAAGGCCGAGAAGGTCATCATCGATCGGGCGCTGGACGGGCTGAAGAAGCGGGTCGAGTCCACGTCCGGCGGCACGGCCTAGGTGTCCGAGCACGCATCGCGCGCCGGCGACGCGGCGCTGGGCCCCGACGCAGCGCAGGACGCCGAAGCGCGGGACGCCGCATCGCGGGGCGCAGGGGCCGACGCGGACGGCGCCGGTGGCGGCCGTGGCGGCGTACGGGTGCGGTTCGTCACCGGCGCGGGCGGCGCGGGGCGTACGACCGTCGCCGCGGCCCTCGCTCGTGCCGGCGGCGTACGCACCGCACTGATCACCACCGAGCCGGCGGTGCTGTCGGCGTCCGCCGGGCACAGCGTTCCCGCCGGGCAGCCCCCGGTCGAGGTGATTGCCGTGGACGTGGTCGCGGACTTCCGCGACCGGGTGGCCGATCTGCAGCGCGGCGGCGGCGAGTTGCTGGACCAGTTCGGCGCCCAACCGCTGGAGAGCGACGAGGTCACCGAACTTCCCGGGGCCACCGCGCTGGCGGTGCTGCGCGCGCTGCGCGAAGCCGTCGCCGCGGGCCATCGGCGAATCGTCGTCGACCTGCCGCCGGCCGCCGAGGCCGTACGGCTGCTCCTCCTGCCCGCCCAACTCGACCGCTATCTGGGCCGGTTGATGCCTGCCGAGCGGCAGGCGGCCAGGGCGCTGCGGCCGATGCTGGCCCAGCTCGCGGGGGTTCCGATGCCCGCGCGGCAGCTGTACGAGGTCGGAGAGCGGATGCGGGCGGAGTGCACGGCCCTCGCGGAGCTGGTCGAGAGCGTCGGCAGCACGGCCGTCCTGGTCGTGGAGCCGGGCGGCTCGACCGAGCGGACGGTCGCCGAGACCCGGGCCGGGATGGCGCTCGCCGGAGTGCCGGTGACGGCACTGATCGCCAACCGGATGGTGCCGGACGGCGGCGACGCCTGGCAGACCGGTTGGGCCGCCGAGCAGCGCGCCGTGTGCGAGGAGCTCGCCGAGGCCGCCGGGCCCGTGCCCGTGGTCGAACTTCCGCATCTGGGCGGCCGTTCGGACCCGACGGAGCAGTTGGCCGCCGTCCTGGCAGCGGCGGATCTCGATGCGGCGGACGATGACGCGGCGGACGCGGGCACGGCAAATCCCGGCGCGAGCGGTACCGAGGAAGGTGCCGGCGCGGCAGGTGTCGCGGCCGGCCCCTCCGAGGCCGGTGGCGCGGCAGACCCCGGAGCGGCGGACGCGGGCCGGCCCCGCGACGCTTCGAGCGGTGTGCGGCGACGGGTGGAGGACCGGTTGAGCGAGGAGGGCGAGCTGGTCTGGTGGCTGCCGCTGCCGGGCGCGCAGAAGGAGCGGCTCGCAGTGGTGCGGCGCGGCGACGAGGCGATCGTGACCGTCGGCCCGTACCGCAGGGCGCTCCCGCTGCCGCCGGCGCTGCGACGCTGCACGGTGGCCGGGGCACGGCTGACCGAGGGTGAACTCGCCGTGCGGTTTCGGCCGGATCCGGCACTGTGGCCGCGGTCCCGCTGAGCGGTACTGTCGAAGAGGGGCAGGTGGACGTTCGGATGCCGGACAGCGCGACGCCTCGCCGAGCGTGGCACCCGTCAGTGCGGCGTGTCCGCTGATGCGGGGCACCCGGCGACCGGAACGTTCGGCGGTCGGGGCCCGTTGAACGGTCAGAGCCTCCAACGCCCGATCGAGAAGAATCCGCGGGAGCAAGTGATGAGCGATTCCAGCGAGCCGGACAGCCCGAAGCGATCGGAGCGCTCCGAGAGCCCTCGCGGTTCCGAAGAGCCGGACGGCAGTGCCTGGGCCGAGGCCTGCGCGGAGGATCTGGCGGCCGAGCGGGCTCGTCGCCGCGAGCAGGCCGGAGAGCGTCCCGCGAGTGCGGCGGACGAGTTCGGCAGGCTGGTCGACTCGGTGGCCCGCAGGATCTCCGACTTCACCACCCCGCTGGCCGGTGCCGCCGGGGAGTCCGCCGGCCGACGGGCGGCCGAGTCCACCGCCGAGCAGTGGAGTCGTCAACTCGCCGAGGGCGCCAAGGAGTTGCTCGGGCCGGTCGTCGAGCGCAACCCGAGAGTGCTGGAGCATCTGGCGGCGGCCGGTTCCGAGCTGCTCTCGGCCTACCAGGCGGCGGTCTCCGGCCACGAGCAGCGCTGGACGCGGCAGGAAGCTGCCAGTGTCCGCGTTCCCCGGGACGACGAACCAGCCGCTCCCACGTCCGGTCCCGCGCCTTGCGGGCAGGCCGGTGAGGAGCCACGGAAGCAGGACGGCGAGGAAGCCGCGAGCGGCGAGGAGCCCCGTGCCGCCGGGCGTGCGGGCGACGGCGAGCGGGCCGGCTCCGTGGGCGGCGAGGAGCCCTCCGGGGGCCCCGGGGGCGACGATCCGCCCGCGACCGAGCGCATCGACCTGGACTGAAGCGGGTCACAAGCCCTCCAGGGCCTCCGGTACCGTTGTGCGCGGCGGGGTTCGACCGGATAACTGAGGGACATATGGGACTCACCATTGGTGTCGACATCGGCGGTACGAAGGTCGCGGCCGGTGTGGTCGACGAGGAGGGCAACATCCTCGAGACCAGCAAGGTGCCGACCCCCAAGACCACCGAGGGAGTGATCGACGCCATCGCGGACGCCGTCCGCGGCGCCAGCGCCCACCACACGGTGGACGCCGTGGGCATCGGCGCCCCCGGGTACGTCGACGACAAGCGCGCCACGGTGCTGTTCACCCCGAACCTCAGCTGGCGGCACGAGCCGCTGAAGGACCTCGTGGAGAAGCGGGTCGGGCTGCCCGTCGTCATCGAGAACGACGCCAACGCCGCTGCCTGGGGCGAGTACCGCTTCGGTGCCGGCCAGGGCCACGACGACGTCGTCTGCATCACGCTCGGTACGGGCCTGGGCGGCGGCATCATCATCGGCGGCCGGTTGCACCGCGGCCGGTTCGGCGTGGCAGCGGAGTTCGGCCACATCCGGATGGTGCCCGACGGACTGCTCTGCGGCTGCGGCAACCAGGGCTGCTGGGAGCAGTACGCCTCCGGCAGCGCGCTGGTGCGGTACGCCCGGCAGCGCGCGGTGGCCACCCCGGAGCGGGCGGCACTGCTGCTGGGGCTGGGCGACGGCACCCCCGAGGGCGTGGACGGCAAGCACGTCAGCCAGGCCGCCCTGGAGGGCGACCCGGTGGCGATCGACTCCTTCCGCGAGCTGGCCCGCTGGGCCGGCGCCGGCCTCGCCGACCTGGCGAGCCTCTTCGACCCGTCCGCCTTCATCGTCGGCGGCGGCGTCTCGGACGAGGGCGAGCTGGTGCTGGAGCCGATCCGCAAGTCCTACCGCCGCTGGCTCGTCGGCTCGCAGTGGCGTCCGCAGGCGCAGGTGCTGGCCGCCCAACTCGGTGGCAAGGCCGGACTGGTGGGTGTCGCCGACCTGGCGCGCCAGGGCTGACGCCGTACGCTGCGGGGATGACGCTCACGGACCTGCCCGCGTCCGCCGCGGACACCGACGGCGGTGCGGTCGTCCGGCTGCTCAGCTACAACATCCGCTCCATGCGTGACGACGTGGGGGCGCTCGCCCGGGTGATCCGGGCGTGCGCCCCCGACGTCGTCTGTGTGCAGGAGGCGCCGCGCTTCTTCCGCTGGCGCTCGCACGCCGCCCGGCTCGCCGGGATGTCCGGTCTGGTGCACGTCACCGGTGGCGCCACCGCCAACGGGCAGATGATCCTCTCCTCGCTCCGGGCGCGGGTGGAGTGGGCCGAGGACGTACTGCTGCCGCACACGCCGGGACTGCACCGCCGCGGTTTCGCCACCGCCGTGCTGCGCTTCGGCGACCGCGCCGGGCTGGCAGTGGTCAGCTGCCATCTGAGCCTGCAGAAGGACGAGCGCCGGCGCCAGGCGGACATGCTGCTCGACCGGCTGGACGCGCTCACCGCGCGGGGGGAGCTGCGGGGCGGGCCGGTCGGCGCGGTCGCCGCCGGCGATCTCAACGAGCGCCCGGACGGCCGGTCCTTCCGCAGACTGGCCGACCGGCTCCAGGACGGCTACGCGGTACGGCCCTGGGGAGGCGGTCACACCTCCGAGCCGGCCCGTCCGCACCAGCGCATCGACGCGGTGCTCGCCTCCTCCTCGGTGGAGGTGCTGGGCTGCGGGGTGCCGGACGGGCTGGCCGGGGTCTCCCGCGCCGATCTGGTCGCCGCCAGCGATCACCTCCCGGTGCTGGCCGCCCTGCGGCTGCCCCCGTCGCGCTGACGCGGCCCCGTCCCGCGCACCGGGCGCGGCCCGTTCGGACCGGCTCCTCGGGGCCGCGGCGCCGGCCCCCGGGTGCCCGCCGCTCGTACGTCGGGGTTCGGTGCGCCGGGGCTGCCACCGCCGCGGCGCGGTTGCGGGCCCTCGGCAACTGCCCGCCCCTGCAGTGTCGTTCACTCCTCCTCGGGGCGCTGTTCGCGGGCGCGTGCCTCGCGATTGCGCTGAACGGCCAGTGCCCAGCCGGTGAGCAGTGCTATGGCTGAGAAGACGAGCAGCAGGGCCATGTTTCCCCCAGGTCCTGTGGTGTGTGGTCACCTCAGTCTGGAGCTGGGGGCGCCGGGGCGCATTGCCAGAACCCGGCAATCTCTCGCGGGCGCCGGTTGCGTACCGACCGGCTCAGACGACGGCGCCTCGGCCCGGGTCCTCGAATCCCTCCTCGTCGTCCTCCGACCGCATCCTGGCGATGAGAGTGCCGAAACCGCCCAGGAAGCCGCCGATTCCGAGCGTGGTGATCCACCAGTTCATCGGGATCTGGAAGAGCACCGCCCCGAAGAGCAGGGCAGGGCCGCCGAGCACCGCGAGCCAGGCGAACCGGGCAGTGGTGTCGAGCTTCGGCAACGGCGGCGGCTCGGGCGGGACGAAGTGGTCGTCCTCGTCGCTTTCGGCGGGCTGCCAGTCGCGAGGGCCGGTGCCTGCGGCGTAGACGGTGAAGGTGCGTACCTTCGAGTCGCCGTCGCCGTCGCCGCTGCCGGGCTCGTCCCCGTCGGGCCGGTCCTCGTCCTCGCCGGAGGGGCGGCGCTTCTCCAGCAGGCTGCCCGAACCCGGCTCGTCCGCTCCGGAAGTCCGGTCGGGGCCGTGGCCAGGACGCGCCCCGGTGCCGTCCTCGCCGCCCGTACCGTCCTCGGCCTTCGAGGGGCCGTCCTCCGAGGAGCCCGTCTCCCGGGAGGCCGGAGGCCGGTCGCCCGGGGACGCCGGGCCGATCCGCCCGGCCAGGTCCTCGGCCGGGTCCGACTCCGAGGGGGAACGTCCGTCCCGGTCGTAACCCGCCACGATCTGCGCCCAGGCAGCTTCCTCGTCGAGGGGCTCGCGGCCTTCGCCGCGCCCGTGCTCACGCTCCGTCACGTGCTGATCTTCCTCGTCGTCAGCCGGGTGATGAATCCGCAGGAGTCCGCGAAGACGCGCTCCGCGTCGTGGTCCAGCGTGGCCACGTGGTAGCTGCTCTCCAGGACGGTCTCCGTCACATCCGTGGAGGAGACCTTGTTCAGTACGATCGCCGAATCGCTCGGCGGCACCACGTGGTCGACCCTGCTGTGCAGCACCAGCAGCGGCTGGGTCACCTGCGGAAGCTCCCCGCGCACCAGGGTGAAGAAGTTCCGCAGGGAGTACGCGGCGTGCAGCGGAACCCGCTGGTATCCGCTCTCCACCACGCCCTCCTTGGCGATATCGCTGACGATGCCGCGGGTGGACGCCTTGAGATGGCGCAGGACAGGCAGCGCCAGCGAGTCCAGGGGCTTCATCGTCATCCCCGGGTTGACCACGACCACACCGCTGACGGTGTCGCCGTGCCGGGCCGCGAGCCTGAGCGCGAGCGCGCCGCCCATCGACAGCCCCGCCACGAAGACCCGGTCGCAGCGCTCCGCGAGCAGCCGCAACTCCCGGTCCGCGGTGGCGTACCAGTCCTGCCAGCCGGTGTGCTGGAGGTCCTGCCAGCGAGTGCCGTGCCCGGGAAGCAGCGGCAACGAGACGGTCAGGCCCTGCTCGGCGAGGTGGCGCGCCCAGGGGCGGAGCGACTGCGGCGAGCCGGTGAAGCCGTGGCAGAGCAGCACGCCGGTCCGGCCGCCCTCGTGGAACATCGGCTCACTACCGGGGAGCAGAGGCACCGTGGTCTCCGTTCGACAGCACGCGTTTCGGGGGTCCGATCACCCTACGCGGAGCGGGCACCGGCCGGGTAGCCCGCAGTGCGCGCGCGGGGGCGGAGGCCGTACGGCGGGACCGTCCGTGCAGAGTTCGCGCCAGAACGTGGCGGGATAGGGTCGGCAGGTCCGACACGGGGAGGTCCGGTTGCTGTACGGCGCGATGAAGCTGCCCGTCGGTAGTTCGCTGAAGCTCGCCTTCCGCCGGCGCCCGGCAGCGGCGCCCCGGTGATCGCCGTCGCGGGGATCGGCACCGAGGAGATCCAGCCCCCGGGCAAGGTGGTTCCCGAGCTGCTGCGGCCAGGGATGCGGATCGGCCCTCCGCCGGACTTCTCGCGCTACGACGGCACGGAGCACGACCGGTTCATCACCCGGGCGCTGACCGGCGAGGTGATGTACGAGATCATGCGGCTCTCGGGGCAGGAGTACGTCGACATCTACGTCGGCGCCGCCGGGCGCCGGATCGACGAGGCGGTGAAGGCTCCGGGCAGGGAGGGCCGGAAGCAGAACCGGAAGCAGAACCGGAAGCGGGACCGATTCCGTTGCCGGCGACCGGAGTTCGGGCTCCGGACGCGCCGCAGGACAGACGCCCGGGGCCGCCGGGCCGTACCGTGCCGGGCACCCGGAGGGGGAACGTGACCGAGACCGCAGCATCCCGCGCCACCGACGCACCGATGGCCGACACCCCGACCGCCACCGCGCCGAACGTCTCGGTGGAGGCCCCGCTGTGGCGTGCGCTGGTCGGCTACCGACTCCTGACCACGGCGTACGCCACCGGCGTCTTCCTCTACCACCACGACACCTACGGCCGTCCGCTGGTGGGCGTGGTGTACCTGGCCGTGCTGGTCTGCTGGACGCTGGCCACCCTGCGCCACGTCTCCTCCGCAGAGCGCTGCACCCCGGTCTTCCTGGGGTGCGACTTCTCGCTGGGGGTCGGGGGCATCCTGCTGACACCGGTGGCCGACACGACGGGGGCGGTGAATCCGAGCCTGCCGACCATCTGGGTCGCCGGACCGGTGCTCGCGCTCGCCATCAAGCACGGCTGGCGCTGGGCGGCCGGCGCCTCCCTGGTGGTCGGAGCCGCCAACGTGCTGGAGGAGGGCGGCCTGACCCGGGACACCGTGCACAACGTGCTGCTGGTGACGGTGGCGAGTATCGGCATCGGCTACGTCGTCGAGGTCGCCCGCGCCAGCGAGCACACCCTCGCCGAGGCGCTGAAGGTGGAGGCGGCCACCCGGGAGCGGGAGCGGCTGGCCCGCGACATCCACGACAACGTCCTCCAGGTGCTCGCGATGGTGCAGCGCAGAGGGACGGAGATCGGGGGCGGGGCGGCTGAGATCGGCCGGCTGGCGGGGGAACAGGAGGTCGCGCTGCGCTCCCTGGTCTCCACCGGTCCGACCGCCGCGGACGCGGCGAGAGACGTGGCCGGATCCGAGTACGGTTCCGGCGCGGGTGCGGGCGGCGAAGTCACCCGGGATCTTGCGGAGTTGCTCGCTGCCCGCGCCGGTACCGCGGTGACCTTCGCCGGTCCGGGAAGCCCCGTCGCGATGCCCGAGCGCGCGGCGCGGATGACGGACGCGGCGGTGGCCGCGGCGCTGGACAACGTGCGGCAGCACGCGGGGGAGAGCGCCAGTGCGTGGATCCTGCTGGAGGACGAGCCGGACGCGGTGCTGGTGACGGTGCGCGACGACGGCCCCGGCGTCGCCGCCGGGCGGCTGGCCGCCGCCGAGCGCGAGGGCCGGATGGGGGTGTCGCTGTCCATCGTCGGACGGCTGCACGAAGTGGGGGGCACCGCCGAGGTGGTGTCGATTCCCGGGCAGGGTACGGAAGTCGAGCTGAGGGTGCCGAAATGAGCGACGCACACACCGGCGCGGACGAGGACACACGTTCCGACGCGCGTACGGGCACACCGGGGGACAAGGGGGTGGACGCCCGCAGGGACGCACCGGCGGACCCGCGTACGGGCGGGGGCGCACGCACCGGCGGGGGCGTCGCGCCGGTGCGGGTCATGGTGGTCGACGACCACCCCATGTGGCGGGACGCCGTGGCCAGGGACCTGGCGGCGGCCGGCTTCGAGGTCGTCGCCACTGCCGAGGACGGGCCGCAGGCGGTGCGCCGCGCCCGTACCTGCGAGCCCGATGTGCTGGTGCTCGACCTCAACCTGCCCACGCTGCCGGGGGTGGAGGTGTGCAAGCAGCTGGTCGGCAAGGGGTCGGCGCTGCGGGTGCTGGTGCTCTCGGCCAGCGGAGAGCACGCCGACGTGCTGGAGGCGGTGAAGTCCGGCGCGACCGGCTACCTGGTGAAGTCCGCCAGTACGCAGGAGCTCGTGGACGCCGTGCGCAGGACCGCCGAGGGGGACGCGGTGTTCACGCCCGGGCTGGCCGGGCTGGTGCTCGGCGAGTACCGCAGGCTCGCCGCGCAGAGCCCGGCCGAGCCGCAGGAGGCCGCGGCGCCGCAGCTCACCGAGCGGGAGACCGAGGTGCTGCGGCTGGTGGCCAAGGGGCTCTCCTACAAGCAGGTCGCCGAGCGGCTGTTCATCTCCCACCGCACCGTGCAGAACCACGTGCAGAACACCCTCGGCAAGCTGCAACTGCACAACCGCGTCGAGCTGGTGCGGTACGCCATCGAACGCGGGCTGGACGGAGAGTGAGGCCTGCCGCGTCCAACCCGCCCAAATCGTGGCGCGCCGGGGAGAGTTGGGCCCGCGCTGACGTACGGTGACCAGCGGCCCGGCCGCAGACCGACGGTCTGCCGGGCGCCGGGCCGCACAACGGTGGTCTGCGGAGAGGAAGTGCCATGCGGATCGGAGTACTGACCGGGGGCAGCGACTGCCCGGGGCTGAACGCGGCCCTGCGCGCCATCGTCCGCAAGGGCGTGCAGAGCTACGGCGACTCCGTCGTCGGGTTCCTCGACGGGTGGGACGGCGTGCTGCACGACCGCGCCCTCGAACTCGACATCCCCGCCGTGCGCGGCACCCTCCCCCGGGGCGGCACCATCCTCGGCTCCTCCCGCACCGACCCGCTGACCGCGCCCGACGGCCCGCGCCGCATCGCGGAAACCCTCCGCAACCGCGGCGTGGACGGGCTGATCGTCATCGGCGGCATCAACACCCTCACCGCCGCCGCGGTCCTCGCCGACCGGCACGGCGTCCCGTGCGTCGGAGTGCCCAAGACCATCGACAACGACATCCACGGCACCGACTACACCGTCGGCTTCAACACCGCGGTGACGGTCGCCACCGAGACCATCGACCGGCTGCACACCACCGCCGAATCGCACAAGCGGGTGCTGGTCGTGGAGGTGATGGGCCGCAGCAGCGGCTGGATCGCGGTCCACGCGGGCCTGGCCGGCGGCGCCAACTGCGTGCTCGTCCCCGAGTTCCCCTTCGACCTCGACCGCGTCTGCGGCCACGTCGAGTCCCGTTTCCAGGCGACGTACTCGCCGATCGTGGTGGTCTCCGACAGTGCGCTGCCGGCCTCCGGTGAGGTCGACCTCACCGGGCTGTCCGGCATCGGCGAGTGGCTGGGCCGGGAGATCGAGCGGTGCACGGGGCACGAGGCACGTACGACGGTGCTCGGCCACATCCAGCGCGGCGGCACCCCGACCCCGTACGACCGCTGGCTGGCCACCCGTTTCGGGCTGCACGCCGTGGACGCGGTGCACGAGGGGGACTGGGGCGCGATGGTCGCGGTGCACGGCGCGAGCGTGGAGCGGGTGCGGCTGGCTGACGCCGTATCGCGGGGCAAGAGGGTCGACGCCTCGCTGTACGCGGACAACGAGATCTTCTTCGGCTGAGCCCGCCGGGCTCTGTACCGCCCGGCTCTGCACCGCCCCGCCCCGCGGGTGTGCCGACGCCTGCCCGACCGCCCGTGCGTCGACCCGTACGGCCCGTGCGTCGACCCGTACCGCCCGTGAGTCGACCCGTACCGCCCGTGAGTCGCCGTACCGCGGTGCGGGCCGGCGGGCGCCGCGAGGGCCACGACCGTCGCGGCGCCCGGGCCGGCTCAGCCGGTGAGCGCTCCGGCGAGCAGATCGGCGAGGAGCTCCGGCCCGTTGAGCGTCAGCACCGACTCGGGATGGAACTGCACGCCGGCGAAGCCCGGCCCGCGCAGCGCGTACACCTCGCCGCTGGCCGGGTCGCGGCTCAACTCGACGCGGTGCAGCGCGAGTTCCGTCTCGGTCGGCTCGTCGCAGCGTGCGGTGTAGGAGTTGTAGAACCCCACGGTCTCCGGCCGGCCGAAGAAGTCGACGGTCAGCTGCGTCCCCTGGTACGGGCGCTGCTTCGGCGCCAGGTCCAGCCCCAGCTCGGCGGCGATCATCTCGTGTCCCAGGCAGACGCCCAGCAGCCCGTGCCGGTGCGAGGCCAGCAGCTCCGCGGCGAGCGCCCGCAGCGCGCGCACCGCGGGCACGGTCCGCGCACGCGGGTCGCCGGGGCCGGGGCCCAGCACGATCGGTCCTCGGTGCTCGCGCGCGATCTCCGCGAGTCCCGGCTCGTCGTGGCGCAGCACCGAGACGGACGGGCCGGTCGCCCGCAGCAGGTGGGCCAGCATCGCGGTGAAGGTGTCCTCGCCGTCCACGACGAGCACCTCGCCGGGCGGTGCGGCCACCGGCCGGGAGTCGCCCGTACGCATCCGGAGCCAGAACGGCGAGAGACCTGCCCGGCGGGCGTCCAGCGCCCGCCGGACCCGGGGGTCGTCCGCCAGGGACGCACCGGTCGCCCCCGCGGCGGGCCGGCGCACCGACCCCACTCCGAGCGCGCTCAGCACACCGGCGGCCTTGGCGTGGGTCTCGGCGACCTCGCTCGCCGGGTCCGAGTCCCGCACCAGGGTGGCCCCGACCCCCACGCGCAGCTGTCCGCTCGCGGCGTCGATGTCGGCGGTGCGGATGAGGATGGGGGAGTCCAGGGTCTGCGCGCCGCCCGCGTCCCGGCCGAGCAGCGCGAGCGCACCGGCGTAGTAGCCGCGACCGGTCGGCTCGTAACGTTCGATCACCCGGCAGGCGTTCTGCACCGGCGACCCGGTGACGGTCGCGGCGAACATGGTCTCGCGCAGCACCTCGCGCACGTCCAGGCTGCTGCGTCCGCGCAACTCGTACTCGGTGTGCGCCAGATGAGCCATCTCCCTGAGCCGCGGGCCGACGACGACTCCGCCGGCGTCCCCGACCGCGCACATCATCTTCAGCTCCTCGTCCACGACCATGGACAGCTCCTCGCGCTCCTTGCCGTCCGCGAGGAAGTCGAGCAGACCCTCCGGCGTCGGGCCGTCCGGCGGGTAGCGGTAGGTCCCGCTGATCGGGTTCATCACCACGGTGCCGCCGCTCATCCGCACATGGACCTCCGGGGCGGCGCCGACCAGGGTGCGCCGGCCGGTGTGCACCACGAACGTCCAGTACGCACCGCGCTCGGTCTCCAGCAACGTGCGGAACAGCGCGAGCCCGTCGCGGGCCGTGTAATCCGCCACCCGGCCGCGGAAAGTGCGGCGGATCACGAAGTTGGCGCCCTGACCCGTGCCGATCTCCTCCTCGACCACCCGGCGCACCAGCCGCGCGTACGCCGCGTCGTCGAGGTCGAAGCCGCCCTCGGCCACCGCCACCCGGTGGTCGGGCAGCAGGGCGAGGGCCGCGTCGAGCGGGAGCTCGGCGCGCTGCTCGGGCAGCAGCACGCTCAACGGGGTGCCGTCCTGGCGTGCCGTGAACCCGCGTTCGGCGATCTGCCGGAACGGCAGCAGGGCCAGCGCGCCCTGTTCGCGGTCCGGCAGGTCCGCCAGCCGGTCCACCTCCCGCACGGGGCCGGTGAGCAGTTCGACGGTGTCGGGGTCACGGCCCGGCGTACGGCGGCGCAGCAGCGCGAAGGGAGGCGGGTCGTCGTCGGTCAGGAGTGCGGAGAGCAGGCGCAGCGGCACGTTCGTTCCTTCCGGTGAGGCAGCACGGAAGGGCGGTCCCGGGAAACACGAAAGGCCGCCCTTGGGCGGCCTGGACATGTACTGGGGGTACGCGCAGTCAGTGGGCCGCCGGATCAGCGGGCCACCACCACGTACGGGTCTGCGAGACCTGTGAGAACTGCGTGAGCACAGCCGAACCCTACCGGACCTGCGGCCTTCCCCGTCGGTCCCGGAGGGGCCCGAGGCCCGGGCGTCTCATCCCGTGAGCTGTGGCCATGGCTCTCCCGGCGAGCACGTAACCTGTCGCCGTGACCGTGAACGCGAAATCCGACGCCGGTGCCCACACCTGGCGAGACCTGCCCGCGGCGCAGCAGCCCGATTACCCGGACTCGAAGGCTCTGCGCGATGTGATCGCCGAGCTCGAGTCCTATCCGCCGCTGGTCTTCGCCGGCGAGTGCGACCAGCTCAAGGACAGGCTGGCCGCCGTCGCGCGCGGCGAGGCGTTCGTGCTCCAGGGCGGAGACTGCGCGGAGGCCTTCGACGGTGTCTCCGCCGAGCACATCCGCAACAAGCTGAAGACGCTGCTGCAGATGGGCGCCGTACTCACCTACGCCGGTTCGGTGCCGGTGGTGAAGGTCGGCAGGATCGCCGGCCAGTACAGCAAGCCCCGTTCCAAGCCGACGGAGACCCGGGACGGCGTCACCCTGCCGACGTACCGGGGCGACTCGGTCAACGGTTTCGACTTCACGCCCGAGGCCCGCACGCCGGACCCGGACCGGCTGAAGAGGATGTACCAGGCCTCGGCCTCCACGCTGAACCTGGTGCGCGCCTTCACCACGGGCGGCTACGCCGACCTGCGACAGGTGCACGCCTGGAACCAGGACTTCGTGCGCAGTTCGCCCTCCGGCCAGCGCTACGAGGCCCTCGCCCGCGAGATCGACCGCGCGCTGAACTTCATGAACGCCTGCGGGGTGGACCCCGAGGAGTTCAAGATCGTCGAGTTCTTCTCCTCGCACGAGGCGCTGCTCCTCGACTACGAGGGTGCGATGACCCGCACCGACTCGCGCAGCGGCAAGCTGTACGACGTCTCGGGCCACATGGTCTGGGTCGGCGAGCGCACCCGCCAACTCGACGGCGCGCACATCGAGTTCGTCTCCCGGGTGCAGAACCCGGTGGGCGTCAAGCTCGGCCCGGGCACCACTCCGGAGGAGGCGCTCACGCTGATCGACCGGATCGACCCGGACCGTGAGCCGGGCAGACTCACCTTCATCACGCGGATGGGCGCGGACAAGGTCCGCGACAAGCTGCCCACCCTCGTGGAGAAGGTCACCGCCTCCGGCGCCCAGGTCGCCTGGGTCTGCGACCCGATGCACGGCAACACTTTCGAGGCCGCCTCCGGTCACAAGACCCGTCGCTTCGACGACGTCCTGGACGAGGTCAAGGGCTTCTTCGAGGTGCACAAGGAGCTCGGCACGCACCCCGGCGGCATCCACGTCGAGCTGACGGGCGACGACGTCACCGAGTGCGTGGGCGGCGGCCACGAGATCTTCGTGGACGATCTGCACCAGCGCTACGAGACGGCCTGCGACCCGCGGCTGAACCGCAGCCAGTCGCTCGACCTGGCCTTCCTGGTCGCGGAGATGTACCGGGACCAGTAGGCGCGGGCAGGACGGCTCGTCCCGTACGACGTCTCCTCGCTCGGCGCTCCGGCGCCGGTCGAGAAACGGGGTCGCGGCGCACGAAACGATCTGGGGCACGGATCACAGAGATCCGTGCCCCAGCTGCTTTTGCCGCCCCTCGGGCGGGGGTAAGGTGAGCTTAACCTTAGTTCCCCGCGGCCCTTCTGCGGTCCGGGAACCCAGCCCGCAGGAGGTGAGCCGCGTGTACGTCTGCTCGTGCTTCGGAGTGACCGAGCAGCAGGTGCGTGAGCACGCGGACGCCGGTGCCTGCACTCCCCGCCAGATCGCTTCCGCCTGCAAGGCGGGCACCGACTGCGGGTCGTGTGTGCGCCGCATCCAGGGGCTGCTCGGCCGCGGCGCGTACGGCGACCGCAGCGTCAGCCGCGAGGCCGCAGCGCTGCTGGCCAGTTCGGAGTCGGCCGAGAGCGCGGGCGACGTCCGGCCCGCGCCCCCTGCCGCCCGGCCGGGGTCGCCAGTCCGCCCCGGTGTCTTCGCCGAGCTGGCGACGACGGAGACGGCTGCCTGATCGCGCGGTGTCCGCCCCCGGCGCACGGAGTCCGCTGATGGGCCGCTGCCCGGGCGCCGTGGCTCGGCAACCGCGCCTTTGCCCCGTGGGGCCGCCGGCCGGGTCAGGCCTCGCTCGGCTGCTCGATCAACTGCGCGATGTACAGCGGCTCGCCGAGCTTCTCGATGAGTTCCAGCTGGGTGTCCAGGTAGTCGATGTGGTGCTCCTCGTCGGCGAGGATGTCCTCGAAGATGTTCGCCGAGGTGACGTCGCCCTTGTTGCGCATGACCTCGATACCGCGCCGGAGGCGGTCGATGGCCTCCACTTCGATCTGCCGGTCCGCGTTGAACATCTCGGTGACCGTCTGCCCCACGCGCACGTGGAACAGGCGCTGGTAGTTGGGCAGTCCTTCGAGGAAGAGAATGCGGTCGGTCAGGATCTCCGCGTGCTTCATCTCGTCGAACGACTCGGCCCTGGTGTACTTCGCCAGCTTGGGCCAACCGAAGTTCTCCTGCATTTTCGCGTGCAGGAAGTACTGGTTGATGGCGGTGAGCTCGGCGGTCAGCTGCTCGTTGAGGAATTCGATGACCTCGGGGTCGCCCTGCATGGCACCGGGCTCCTTCCGGAAGAGGTTCGGTCGGGTGTGCCGGGCATCCTTGCACCGCGACGGCGATCACGTCCAGTAAGTACAGGCTTACCGAAATTGCCCCGATTTTCGGGCTGTTGGGACGCGACAGCGCGGTGGGACGGAGCATCCCCCCTGGTCTGTCACCATGGATTCATGGGCCAGCCGGACAGCGAGGAAACGGAGCGTTCTCCGCTCCCGCCAGGTCAGCGGCAGCAGCGCGGCTGGCCGGTCACCCACTACGGGCCGGTGCCCAAGTTCCGCGTCGAGCGCTGGGAGTTCAGGGTTTTCGGCGCCACCGCGGACGGCGGCAAACACTGCTGGACGCACGAGGATTTCTCCGCGCTCCCGTACGAGACGGTGGTGGGAGATCTCCACTGCGTCAGCAAGTTCAGCATGCGCGACGTGGAATGGGGCGGCGTACCGGCGCGCACCATTCTCGAACTCGCCCCGCCCGCCGACGAGGTCTCGCACGTCATGGTCTGGGCGGAGTACGGATTCAGTTCCAATCTCCGGCTGGCCGACTTCACCGACAGCCGAACGCTGTTCGCGACACACCGGGCGGGTGAACTCCTCACCGCCGAACACGGATTTCCGGTGCGTCTGGTGGTTCCGCACCTCTACGCCTGGAAAGGGCCGAAGTGGGTGCGGGGAGTGGAGTACATGACCGCCGACCGGCGCGGTTTCTGGGAGGAACGCGGCTATCACAATCTCGGTGATCCGTGGCGCGAGCAGCGTTACTCCTACCAGGAGCAGCCGGGCGACGGACCGGAGCTCTGAGTCGCGCGCGACGGCCGCACACTGTGCGACGGCCGCACACGGAAGGTGCGTGCGTGCCGTACGTGTGCGACGCAGCCGGCACCCGCACGTCGCGCAGGTGCCGGCTGTGGTGCAGTGGGTCAGCCGTCGCGCAGGGACTTCAGCAGGCGAATGTCGGCGCGGTGGCCGTCGGGGCCGCCGGGCGTCTCGATGACCAGCGGTGCACCGGCGGTCTCGGGGTGCCGGAAGAGCTCCGCGAACGGCTCGGTGCCGATGTGGCCGGCGCCGATGTTCGCGTGACGGTCCTTGCGGGCGCCGGCGACGTCCTTGGAGTCGTTGGCGTGGATGAGCTTCAGCCGGCCGGGGCCGGTGGCGGCGACCATCTCGTCCAGCATCTTCTTGGTGCCGCCGGGCGCCGCCATGTCGTGGCCCGCGGCGAATGCGTGGCAGGTGTCCAGGCAGACGCCGAGCATCGGGTGGCGGTCGAGTGCGTCGAAGTAGGGGGCCAGATCCTCCGCCGTGGAGCACAGGGAGGCGCCCTGTCCCGCGGTCGGTTCCAGCAGCAGCCAGGGGTCGGCCGGGTCGGTGAGCTCCTCCAGGAGCGGCAGCACCAGCTCCCTCACCTGCGCGAGGGCGACCTCCCGGGACCGTCCGCCGGTCGCCGAGCCGGTGTGCACGACGACGCCATGGGCGCCGACGGCCCGGCCCCTGCGCAGCGAGTGGCGCATGGAACGCACGGACCGCTCGGCCGTCTCGGCGTTGGAGGAGCCGAAGTTGATCAGATACGGCGCGTGCACGTACACAGGCAGTGATTCGGCCGCGCAGCCGGCCAGGAACTGCTCGTCCTGCCGCGGGTCGCCGGGCGGTGTCGCCCAGCCCCGCGGATTGGCCACGAAGACCTGAACGGCCTCCGCCGCCAGGTCGCGGGCGTGGGAAAGGCCGACGGCGGCCAGGCCCCCGGCTACGGGGACATGACCGCCGATCGGATTGCGCGGCACGGGGGTGGTGGCGGGGGAGGGGTTGCTCACCGCACCCAGGGTGCCACTGGCGTGCCGGGGCCCGTGGGGCGGGCTCAGTAGGCGCTGTCGACGTTGTCCATGCTGCCGTACTTGTCGGCCGCGTAGTTGCAGGCGGCGACGATGTTGGCGACAGGGTCGTACTGGTCCTTCTCGGTGCCCTCGACGTGGTAGTGGTCGAAGGTCGGCTTGATCACCTGGAGCAGGCCGATGGAGGGGGCTCCGTTGACGGCGTTCACGTCCCAGTTGTTGATCGCGCTGGGGTCGCCGCTGGACTCCCGCATGACGTTGCGGTGGATGCCCTCGTAGGTACCGGGGATGCCGTTGGCGGCCATGATGTCCATGGCCTCGCGGATCCATCCGTCCAGGTTGTCGGTGTACTGCTTCGGGGCGGCCTCGGGCGCCGTGCGCTCGGTGGAGCGGCTGGCGGCCTTCCCGGACCGGGACTCGGCTGCGTCGTTCTTCGCCGCGAGGGCCTTGGCGGCCTTGGACTGCTCGTCCTTCTGGACCACGGCGCGCCTCTCGGCGTTGGCGAGCTGGTTCTTGATGCTGTCCTGCTGGTCGGGGAAACCGGTGGGGGTCAGAGAGATGCCCGCGCTGTGGTTGACCGGCTTCGCCTGGGTCGTGTTCTCGGTGCTGTCCGGGGTAAGGCTCAGAGCGAGACCGGCGACACCCGCGGCTGCGGCGACACCGGCCGCGGTGAACTTCTGGGTCTTGGAGATGCCACGGCGCTGGCTCGGAATCTTTATCTCGGGCATGGCGGGGGGGACCTTCCGGGTAGCGGGGGTCGCTGGGCCGTTACGGCGATGGACGCCGTTTCGATCCACGGCGCGTTGCGACGACCTGAATTGTTAGCGCCCGGAAATTGGCCTGGCAATGATGTGACGTACTACCGCTCTTCGTGGGAGGTGTCCGGTTTTATCCGCTCGCGCCCGCTCTGGTGCCTGGTCAGCGGCAACTAACGCAGGTCGTAAGTGACCTGGGTCCTATGCCGGGGATCACAACGGCGCAGGGTTTGTGCTACGCGGTGAAGTTGCATCTGCACCCGGTGTCAGGGGTGGGTCAGCGGATGTAGACGGTGACCTTCGAGCCCTTCGCGGCTTCCTCGCCCGCGTCCACGGACTGGTTGAAGACCTTGCCGGTGAAGAAGAAGCGCCGGACGGTGACCTTGAAGCCCGCGTCCTCGAGCTCCTGTACGGCCTCGTCCTCGTCCATGCCCACCACGTCCGGCACCTCGACCATCTCGGGGCCCTTGGAGAGCGTGAGGGTCACGGTGTCGCCGGAGGCGCCCGTGGCGCCCTCGTCCGGGGACTGGCGGGCGACGGTGCCGCTGTCCTCCTCGGAGTGCACGCGGGCGGAGGCGACCTTCACCTCGAAGCCGACCTCGGTCAACTCCTCGCGGGCCTCCTCCTCGGTCAGGCCCGTCACCGAGGGGACGTCGAGCTGCTCGCCCTTGGAGACCACCAGGGAGACGGCGGAGCCGGGCCGCCGCTCGCTGCCGGCCTTCGGGTCGGTGGAGAGGACCGCGCCGCGCTTGACCGTGTCGCTGAACTCCCTGGTGACGGTGGCCGCCGCCAGGTCCGCGCTCTTGAGTCTCTTGCGCGCCTCCGCCAGCGGCACGCCCTTGAGCTGCGGGACCTTCACCACCTCGGGACCGCGGGAGACCGTGATGGTCACCGTCCCGTTGCCCCTGATGCGCGAGCCCGGAGTCGGATCGGTCGCGACCACCCGCCCGCGGTCGACGGTGGCGTGGTGGGCGCGACTGACCTTCACCCGCAGCCCGGCCTCGTCGAGCTTCTGCTCGGCCTGGGACTGGGTGAGCCGGAGCACGCTCGGGGTCTGGGTGAACTGGCCGGAGTTGATGTACCAGACCCCGGCGCCGAGCACGAGTACGAGCACCACAGCGCCCACGATCGCGGCCAGCGCCCGTCGGGAGCGGCCGATGCGGGACCAGGGACCGCCGGGTCCCTGGTCCCGCGGCTCGGGTTCGGCGGTGGGTGCCATCGAGGGCAGCGGCGGCAGGAAGCTGGTGTGCTCCGGGTCCCGGCCCGCACCGCTCCCGGCACCCGTCCCCGTTCCTGTCGCGGGGGTGCCGCGGTCCGCGGGGAGACGGCGGGAGAGGACCGCTGTGTCGTGGTCCTGCCGGTGCCGGTCGGTCGCCTCGCTGTCGTCGTGGGAGGCGGCTTCGCCGGGGAGCGCCGTCGCAGGTTCGGTGTCCAGCTCGCTGTCGCTGAGCGCGGCCCTGGCCTCCCGGACCTCGTGGAGCAGCTCCACCGCGTCGGCGGGGCGGGCGGTCGGCTCGCGGTCGGTGGCGCGCAGCACCAGGGCGTCCAGCGCCTCCGGCAGCGTCGACACCCTGCTGGAGGGGGCCGGGACGCCTCGGTGAAGGTGCTGGTAGAGGACCTGTGCCGGGGTGCCGCCGCCGTGCGGCTTGGAACCGGTGAGCGCCTCGAAGAGCATCACCCCACAGGCGTACACGTCGGACGTGGTGCCCGCGGCGCCGTGCTCGATCTGCTCGGGGGCGAGATAGGAGACGGTGCCCATCACCGAGGTGGTGGAGGTCGAGGTCTGGGAGTCGACGGCCCGTACGAGGCCGAAGTCGGCGACCTTGACCCTGCCGTCGTCGCCGATCAGCACGTTCTCGGGCTTGACGTCGCGGTGGATCAGTCCGGCGCGGTGGGCGGCACCGAGCGCGGCGAGGACCGGCTCCAGCACGTCCAGCACCGCTCGGGGCTGGAGCGCCCCGCGCTGGATGAGGAGATCCCGCAGGGTGCAGCCCTGGATGTACTCCATCGCCAGGTAGACGTAGGTGCCGTCGGTGCCCTGGTCGTACACGGCGACGATGTTGGGGTGCGCGAGCCGGGCGGCGGATTTGGCCTCCCGGATGAACCGCTCGACGAAGGTCGGGTCGCCGGCGAGCGAGAGGTGCATCACCTTGAGCGCGACGACTCGGTCGAGCCGGGTGTCCATCGCGCGGTAGACCGTGGCCATGCCACCGACGGCCACGCGCGCGAGCACGCGGTACCGACCGTCAAGCGTCTGACCGACCAGGGGGTCTTTGAGGGGCGCATCCACGAGAGACGAGTGTACGAGCGGCCGACCCCGTCACCTGCGGCGAGGTCCGCGGGCTGCGCCGTCTGCAGCGGAACGGTGACAGAGCCGCAGCCCCGACGTGGCCGGGCGCTCGGCGCGGGCAGGCGCGCGGGCCGGGCGCGAAGCGACGCACGCGCGCTGGGCCGGTGTCCGCCCCGCGCCCGGACGAGCGCGCCCGGCCCCGGACGCCCGGCTCCGGTGCTCGCCGGCCTCGACCGGCCGTGCGCACCGGGGCCGCGACCCGCTCTCCGCCGTGCGTGCCCGGCGTCGGGGCAGGCCGGCGGTGGGTCAGCGGAAGGCGGGGCGTTCCGGATCGAGATCGGCGACGCCCCCGACGGGCGAGGAGGCCTCGGCGAAATGGCGGCGCGGGATGCGGCCGGCCTGCCACGCGCACCGCCCGGCCTGTACCGCGTGCCGCATGGCGGTGGCCATCAGCGCCGGGTGCTGGGCGCGGGTCACGGCGGAGGCGAGCATCACCGCGTCGCAGCCCAGCTCCATCGCGAGTGCCACGTCGGAGGCGGTGCCCGCTCCCGCGTCCAGGATGACCGGTACCCCGGCGCGCTCGGTGATCAGCTGGAAGTTGTGCGGGTTGCGGATGCCCAGGCCCGAGCCGATGGGCGAGCCGAGCGGCATGACGGCGGCGCAGCCGACGTCCTCCAGCTTTCGGGCGAGCACCGGATCGTCGCTGGTGTACGGCAGCACAGTGAACCCGTCGTCCACCAGCGTCTCGGCCGCGTCCAGAGTCTCCACCGGGTCCGGCAGCAGGGTGCGCTCGTCGGCGATGACCTCCAGCTTCACCAGGTCTGTGCCGAGCGCCTCGCGGGCGAGCTGCGCGGTGAGCACGGCCTCGCCCGCGGTGTAGCAGCCGGCGGTGTTGGGAAGCACGCGGATGCCCAGCCGCTCCAGCACGCTGAGCACCGAGCCCTGCGTACCGGGGTCCAGTCGGCGCATCGCCACGGTGGTCAGCTCGGTGCCGGAGGCCAGCAGCGCCGAGCGCAGGATCTCCAGACTGGGCGCTCCGCCCGTGCCCATGATCAGCCGCGAGCCGAAGGTGCTGCCGCCGATCGTCAGCGGTTCGGCACCGGGCTGCGCGGTGGTGGCTGTGCCGGCGGCAGTGGCTGTGTCGGTGGTGCCGGCGGTGGTCGAGTCGGCGGTGGTGCGGTGCTCGGGCACGTCGTCACCCTCCCTGTACGGCGGTCAGAATTTCCACGCGGTCCCCGTCGCCCAGCGTCGTGGTGTCCCAGCGGCTGCGCGGCACCACGTTCTCGTTGACGGCAGCCGCGACTCCGCCGACGGCGTCGGTGACGCCCGCGACGACCTGCGCGAGGGTCAGCCCTGCGCTCTCGCTCCGTTCCCGACCGTTGACCCTGATTCTCATGGCTGTCGCTCCCGTGACTGCTCGATGTCGGTGGTGGTCACCTCGGCGGTGAAGCGGCCGGCGCCGAACGCGGCGGCCTCGGGCGGCAGTTGCCCGTCGGTGAGCGAGGCCGCCAGTGCGTCGCCGGTGACCGGGGTGAGCAGTACGCCGTTGCGGTGGTGCCCGGTGGCGAGATGGAGCCCGGGCAGCGGGGTCGGGCCGAGAACCGGGGCGTTGTCCGGTGAGCAGGGGCGCAGTCCGGCCCGGGTCTCGACCAGCTCCAGCTCGGTGATGCCGGGCAGCAACTCGTGGGCGTCCCGCAGCAGTTCGTACACTCCGCCGGCCGTGACGGTGGTGTCCCAGCCGCGCTCCTCGCTGGTTGCGCCGACGACCAGTTCGCCGCTCTCGCGCGGCACCAGGTACAGCGGCCCGCCGCGCACGACCGCCCGCACGGTGCGCGACAGGAAGGGCCGCCGGCCCGCCGGGTCGGGCATCCGCAGCCGCAGCACCTGCCCTTTGACCGGCCGCACCGGAGGCACGCACTCGGCAGGCACCCCCGCCAGCTGCCCGCTCTCGCTGCCGGCGGCCAGCACCACGGCGTCCGCGGCGAGTTCGCTCCCGTCGGCCAGGGTCACGCCCGCGACGCCCCCGCTGCCGGTCCGCAGCCGGGCCGCGCGTGCGCGCAGGGTGACGACCCCGGCGCGTTCACAGGCCGTGAGCAGCGCCCGGGAGAGCAGCCGCGGGTCGATCTGGTGGTCGCCGTCCACCCGCAGCCCGCCGCGCACACCGGGCGCCAGCAGCGGCTCCAGCCGCCGGCACTCCCGGCCGCTCAGCCACTGCGCGCTCAGTCCGCAGCGTTGCTGGAGGGCGTGCAGTTCGCGCAGATGGGCGCGGTCGTCGGAATCGAGCGCGACGGCGAGCGTGCCGCAGGCGCGGTAGCCCAGCTGCTGCCCGCTGGCCTCGGCGAGCTCGGCGGCGAAGTCGGGGTAGCGGCGTGCGGAGGCGAGGTTGAGGGCGAGCAACTGCTCCTCGCCGTAGTGGAGTTCGGTGACGGCGGCCAGCATGCCCGCCGCGACCTGTGCGGCGCCGCCGCCCGGGAAGGGGTCCACCACGGTGACCTCGGCGCCGCGCTGTGCGGTGCGCCAGGCCGTCACCAGACCGATGACACCGCCGCCGACAATGCAGACACGCACGAGCTCCAGCCTCTCCCTTCGCCGGAATGACCCGGATCAGGTTCCTACGGTCGGAGGCCGCGACCTCCCTCTCAGCCCGGTGCGCCGGGCTCCCGCGATGCAGTTGCGACCCAGCGTACTGCCGAGGCTCCCGACGGCGGGAGGCGGAGTCCTAGAGTGCTCCGGTGACCTCATTGAGCATGGACAGCGCGAGCGCGCACACAGTGATCGTCGGCGCGGGTCTGGCCGGTGTGCAGACCGGTGTCGCCCTGCGCGAGCAGAAGTGGCTGGGCGCGATCACCGTGATCGGTGCCGAGCCCCATGTGCCGTACGACCGCCCGCCGTTGTCCAAGGCGGTGCTGACGGGACGGGCGGAGAACGCCGAGTTCGACGTGGACTTCGACGCGCTCGGCATCGAGCTGCGGCTGGGCGTCACCGTCACCGGCCTGCGAGTGCGGGACCGCGCCGTTCTGACGGACGCCGGTGAGCTCCGCTACGACCGCCTCGTGCTCGCCACCGGTGCCGAGCCGCTGACACTGCCCGGCAGCACCGACGTTCCCGGCGTCGGCCTGCTGCGCACTCTGGACGACGCCCGCCGGCTGCGCCCGGTGTTGGAGTCCGGCGAACCGGTGGTGGTGGTCGGCGCCGGCTGGATCGGTGCGGAGTTCACCACGGCCGCACGCGAGGCGGGCTGCCCGGTGACAGTGGTGGAGGCCGCCGACCGACCGCTGGCCGGCACGATGCCCGCCGAGGTCGCGGCCCCGATGGCCGCCTGGTACGCCGAAGCCGGCGCCGAGTTGCGCACCGGGGTGGCGGTGCGCGCCGTGCACGAGGACCCGGCCGCCAAGGTCGAGCTCGCGGACGGCACCGTGCTGCCGGCGAGCGCGGTGGTCGTCGGCATCGGCGCCCGCCCCGCGACGGACTGGCTGCGCGGTTGCGGCGTGGACCTCGCATCGGACGGCTCGGTACGCGTCGACCAGCAGCTGCGCACCTCCGTGCCCGGGGTGTACGCGGTGGGCGACTGCGCGTCGTTCCCCTCCGCCCGTTACGGGGAGCGCCTGCTGATCCACCACTGGGACAACGCGCTCCAGGGCCCGAGGGCCGTCGCGGCCGGGATCGCCGGCGGCGACGGCGGACAGGCGGTGCCGCTCGGCGGCACGGTCTACGACCCGGTGCCCTACTTCTGGTCCGAGCAGTTCGGCCGCTTCGTGCAGTACGTGGGCCATCACCGCGACGGCGACGAGCTGCTGTGGCGCGGGGAGCCGGGCGGGCATTCCTGGTCCGTGTGCTGGCTGCGCGAGGGGCGGCTCAATGCCCTGCTCGCCGTCGGCAGACCGCGCGACCTGGCTCAGGGACGCAAGCTCGTCGAGCGGGGAGCCGGGCTCGATCGCGAACTGGCCGCCGATCCCGCGGTCCCGCTGAAGAAGGCCGCCGTGGCCCCGCCGGGTGCGTAGCCGCCCCGTGGCCCGGGGCCCGTGCGTGCCGCTTGGGTTCAAGGGGCCGTGCCGTGCGCCGGACCGCGCCGTGTGTCGGACCGTGCCGTGTGTCGGACCGTGCCGTGTGCGCAGGGACCGGGCCGGATCGGTGGGCGGTGCGGTGTGCGCCGGACCGCGGTGGCGGTGCCGTACGCACCGGCCCGGTGCCCGCCGGGAAGCCGCTGCGGGCCGTATCGGGGACCGGGGGCGTGTGAATGTCCGTGGCTGATGGCAGTCTTGGAGCGTGACCGAGATTGACGTGAAAACAGATGCCCTCGTTCCGGCCTGGCTCAACGTGCCCGAGATCGCCGAGCTGCTCGAGGTCCAGGTGACCCGGGTGCGACAGCTGATCAACGAGGGCCAGTTGCTGGCCGTTCGCCGCGGCGAGAACAGGGTGCTGATGGTGCCCGAGACGTTCTTCGGCGAAGGCCGCATCGTGAAGGGCCTGGCCGGCACCCTGACCCTGCTGCGGGACGACGGCTTCAGCGACGAGGAGATGCTGGAGTGGCTGTTCACCGCCGACGACACCCTCCCCGGCACGCCCGCCGACGCCCTGCGCGAGAACCGCGGCACCGAGGTGAAGCGCCGAGCCCAGGCCCTCGCCGTCTGACCGGCGTCCGGCCGGGTCCGCGCGCGTGAGCGCTCCCGGCCGCAGCGCCGTACGACCGGGCGTCCCGGTCGGTTCCACATCCGTTCCCGGCGTACGGGCCGCGCAGGTGCGCGGTCCGTACGCCCCGCAGGGGAGGCCCCATGTCCGCGCCCGAGTCGAGCGCGCCCGCAGCCGAGGCGAGCGGGAGGTCCACGCCGATTCCGCCGCCGGGTTCGGTGCCGAGCGCGCGTACGGCGCCCACCGCCCGGGAGCGTCTCGCGGGCGCGCGCCTCTATCTGTGCAGCGACGCCCGCCGGGAGCGCGGCGACCTCCCCGAGTTCCTGGACGAGGTCCTCGCGAACGGAGTGGACATCGTCCAGCTGCGGGACAAGGGGATGGAGGCGGCCGAGGAGCTGGAGCACCTCGTGGTCTTCGCCGAGGCCGCACGCCGCCACGGCGCACTGCTCGCGGTCAACGACCGTGCCGACGTGGCGCATGCCGCCGGTGCGGACGTGCTCCACCTCGGGCAGGGCGATCTGCCCGTGCCCGCTGCCCGCGCGATTCTCGGACCGACACCCGAGGACGTGCTGATCGGACGTTCCACCCATGCGCGGGCGGAAGTGGAGGCAGCATTCACCGACCCCGGCGTCGACTACTTCTGCACCGGCCCGTGCTGGCCCACCCCCACCAAGCCCGGCCGCCCGGCGCCGGGGCTCGACCTGGTGCGTCACGCGGCGGGCAGAGCGCGGGAGCTCGGCAGCGACCGTCCGTTCTTCGCCATCGGAGGTGTCGACGAGGCGCGTCTCGAAGAGGTGTGGGAAGCGGGCGCCCGGCGAGTGGTCGTGGTGCGTGCCCTGACGGAGGCGGCCGACCCCGGGGCGGCGGCCGGGCGGTTGCGCGCACGGCTCGCGGAGGCCTGACCCCGCTCTCGCGGCCGGCGGGGCGCCGGAGCCGCGCGTACCCGCCGAGGGCGGACCCCGCCGGCCCGCGAGGTCGCTGCCGTGCCTTCCGAGAAGGGGCCGAAAACCGTGGCAGGTACGTGTCCATGTCCTGGACCTGGCTACTGCCGTGACCTGCCCGAGCGTTAGCCTTCCGCACATGGCCCTTGGAATCGCGTCCACCCGCACGGACCGCGCGCGCACCATCCGCGAGCTGCTGAACTCCGGGAAGAAGTCCTTCTCCTTCGAGTTCATGGCGCCTCGTACGGAGAAGGGCGAGCGGACCCTGTGGAACGCGATCCGCCGCATCGAGGCGGTCCGCCCCACCTTCGTCTCGGTGACGTACGGCGCCGGCGGGTCCTCGCGCGAGGGCACCGTACGGGCGACGGAGCGCATTGCCACCGACACGACCCTCACCCCGGTCGCCCACCTCACCGCCGTGAACCACTCCAAGGCGGAGCTGCGCAACGTCATCGGCCAGTACGCCGACGCCGGGATCCGCAACATGCTGGCGCTGCGCGGCGATCCGCCCGGCGACCCGATGGGGGAGTGGATCGCGCACCCCGAGGGCGTCACCTACGCCGCCGAGCTGGTCGAGATGATCAAGGAGGCCGGGGACTTCTGCGTCGGAGTCGCCGCCTACCCGGAGATGCACCCCCGCTCGACCGACTGGGACAGCGACATCCGGCACTTCGTCGACAAGTGCCGCGCGGGCGCCGACTACGCGATCACCCAGATGTTCTTCTCGGCCGACGACTATCTGCGCCTTCGGGACAGAGTCGCCGCCGCCGGTTGTCAGACGCCCATCATTCCGGAGATCATGCCGGTCACGAACGTGCGGCAGATCGAGCGTTTCGCCCAGCTGAGCAACGCCACGTTCCCGCCCGAGCTGGCTGATCGCATCCTCGCGGTCAAGGACGACCCGGCCGCTGTACGCTCAGTGGGGATCGAGTACGCCACGGAGCTCTGCGCGAAGTTGATGGACGAGGACATCCCAGGTCTTCACTTCATCACCCTCAACCACTCCACGGCTACGTTGGAAATCTACGAGAAGCTGGGGCTGCACGAGCGGCTCTGATCTCGGCAGGGGAGGGGCGTACATGGGCTGGACGGTCCTCTACATCGCGTTCGGCTGTGTGGCCCTGTGGCTGCTCGGGGAGGTCCTGCTCCAGTACAAGGCCCGGCTGCGCTGGCGGCTGTTGGCCTTCTGCGGCTTCCTCTGCGTGGTTCTCGGCGTCCTCATGTCCGAGCTGCTGGTGATCCTGGTGGGCACGGCGGCATTCGGGGCCGGACAGCTCTTCGTCACCCTCTCCTTCCGCCGAGGCTTCTCCACCGGCTGGGCGCTGGGCGGCCGGCCGGGCTCCAGCCGCCGACGCCGCGCCGAGGGCGCGGAGGCGGACGACCCGCCGCCCCCGCCCGTGGACAGCGAACCGGTGCTGGAGGTCTCCCAGTTGGAGGAGACCTCGACCTACCAGCCGTTGCCGCTGCCCGACGACACCGGCCAGTACGGCGTGTACGACCGGGAGGAGCCGCCGGCCGCAGCGCCGAGCGGCTTCACCACCTCCGGGTACGACTCCCCGGCCAACCACGACTCCAACGGCTACGACGCCCTGGGCGGTTACGGCTCCTACGGCACCTCGTCCTACGACGCCTCCCCGTACGGCACCTCGTCCTACGACACTTCGCCGTACGGCTCCTCGCCGTACGGCACCCCCGTCTACGGTTCCTCGGACCCCTACGGCTCGTCCGACGGGTACGACTCCCCCGCCGGCTACGGCTCCTCCGACAGCTCCGGTTACGGCACTCCCTACGGGGCGCCGGATCACGGCAGTTCGCAGGGGCCCCCGGTCCACGGCACCCCGCACCCCGACGACAGCTGGGGTGCTCCCGTCCACGGCGGGACGCAGGACCAGACCGGATACAGCAGCCCGCTCTACTCCGCCGCCCCGGGCCAGCCCTACGGCGACGCGTACGGCTACGACGAGCAGCAGTACGCGCCGTACGCGGACCCGTACACGGGCGGCCAGAGCGCTGCCGGCTACGGAGGCTACCCGGGGGCCAACGACCTCTACGACCCGCTGACCGGCAACTACCCGGCCCCCGGCGGCGGTTACCCGGCGGGCACCTACTCCGCCCAGGGCGAGCAGGGCGGGTACGGGGCCGAGGACCGGCGGGCCGAGCCGTACGACCCGTACGCCCAGCAGACGCCGCCCGGCGGGGTGTGGGTGCCCCAGCAGCGCGAGGCCGACCCGCAGCGACCGACGCAGGAGCCGGGCTGCTACGGCTACTACGACCCGCAGCGCCCCTGAGTCACCGGGAAACCGGACCCGCGCACGGCCCGCCGGGTCCCGGGGCCGGGCGGGCACCCGAAGCGGTTTCGGCCTGAAGCGGTTTCGGCCTGAAACCGGGCCGGCCTGAAACCGGGCCGGCCTGAAACCGGGTCGG
This sequence comes from Streptomyces tardus, assembly GCF_018101125.2. Taxonomy (GTDB): domain Bacteria; phylum Actinomycetota; class Actinomycetes; order Streptomycetales; family Streptomycetaceae; genus Streptomyces; species Streptomyces tardus. The sequence goes on from NZ_JAELVF020000001.1 coordinate 4,295,699, forward strand.
CCTGAAACCGGGTCGGCCTGAAACCGGGCTGGCCTGAAACCGGGTCGGCCCGAAGCGGCTCCGGACCGGGCGCCTGCGGCACCCGGGCGGTGCCGTCGATGGGGCCGGGCCGGTGGCGGTCAGCGCGAGCCGCGCCAGTCCTCGCCCTCGACGAGCAGTCCGGCCACCAACGTGCCGGACATACCCGCGTGCGCCAGGCCGCCGCCCGGATGGGCCCAGCCGCCCAGCCTCCAACTGCCGCGCACCGTCCCGAGGTTGGGCGCCAGGTCCCGTTCGTCGGCTCCGGCCAGTGCCGGTACGGGCACGGCCCCGCCGGGCACACCCGTACGCTCGGCGCAGTCCGCCGGGGTGCGCGCCTCGTGCCACAGCAGCCGTCGCGTCAGATCCGGTACGGCGCGCTCGGCCGCTGCCAGCAGCGCCGCCTCGGCCGTGTCGTCGGGCGAACTCCCGGCCGGCACCGCGACGTCGACCACCACGGCCTCGTGCGCGGCGTCGGGGACCAGCGTCCGGTCGGCCGGCCGGGAGACGGTGACCACGCCGGTGTCGGAGTGCACATGGGTCCGGTGTACGGCGTCGGCGGGACGGGCGCCGCGCAGTGCGAGCAGGAGGGTGTGACGGGACTGCCCCGGCGCCGCGCCCCCGCGGCCCGCCCCGGCGTCGAGCGCGGCTCCTGCGGCTGCCACCGCTCCTGCCGGGTGTGGCGCCGTACCGGCCGAGAGCCGACCGGTCCCGTCCACCACGTGGTCCGCCGACACCGTGCTGCCGTCGGCCAGTTCGACGCCGGTGGCGCGTCCGTCGGCCACCGTCAGGCCCACCACCTCGGAGTTGAAGCGGAACACCACCTTCCGCTCCAGGCAGCGCCCGTGCACCGCGTCCGCGAGCGCCTGCATCCCGCCGACGACGTACCAGCTGCCGAAGGTCTGCTCCAGGTACGCGAGCACGGACGCGCTCGCCGGTGTCTGCCGCGGGTCGAGCCCCCAACTGCGGGCGTACGAACCCAGCAGCGCCACCAGGCGCGGATCGCGCAGCTCCGCGCGCGCGACTTCGTCCAGGGTCGGGGTGCGCCGCCTGAGCAGGCCGCGGCGGCCGGCCGGGTACGGGTCGGGGAGGCCGCGCGCCGAGCCGGGCAGGGTGCGCGGCTCCTCGAGCAGCGGCCTGCGGGTGGTGTCCCAGACCGTACGGGCGCGGGAGACGAGATCGGTCCAGCGCTCGCCGCTGCCGGCGCCCAGCGCGGAGTCGAGTGCGTCGATGACGCCGGCGCGGGAGGCGGCGGGCAGTGTCACCTCGGTGCCGTCGGTGAACAGATGCCGGGACGCGGGGTCCACCTGGTGGGCCGTCACGCAGCTCTCGAGCGGTGCTCGGCCCGTCTTGACGAACAAGTCCCGCCAGACGGCGGGCAGTTGGAGCAGGCCCGGCCCGGTGTCGAAGCCGAACCCGTCGCGCTCGTACCGCTCGACCGAGCCGCCGTGGCGGCCGGCGCGCTCGTGGACCTGCACCCGGTGTCCCGCAACGGCCAGCCGAGCCGCCCCCGCCATCGCGCCCATGCCGGCGCCCACGACCACTACATCTGCCATGCCCCGGACTCTAGCCCGCGTCCCCGTCCGCCCGTCCGCCCCGGGCGGCGGAGGCGGGCTGCTGCGGGAGGGCGCGCCCGGCGGTCGCCACGGTGCGGGTACGTGCGCTCGCCACGGGTGGGGGCGTGTACGGTCGCGCGGTGCCTGTCGCGCGCTCCTCGCGCCGGGCCCGACGACGGGCCAGGAATCGGCGGATCCGGCGTACGAGCAGGCAGACGAGCACAATCCCGAGGGCCAGCAGCGTGCCGGCGATCACCGCCGCGGCCACCGGGTGGAAGAGAGCGAAGACCACCAGCGCGGCGACGGCCAGGTCCTCCACGAAGCTCATCGCGATATTGCTGACGGGCTCGGGCGAGGTGTTGACCGCCATCCTGGTACCGGCCTTGACCAGATGGCTGAGCAGTGCGGTACCGCCGCCGATCGCTCCCGCCGCGAGCTGGGAGAGCGAACCGTCCTCGCCGGCCAGCAGCGCCGCGATCACCCCGCCCGACACCGGGCGCACCACGGTGTGCAGCACGTCCCAGAAGGTGTCGACGTAGGGGATCTTGTCAGCGACCGCCTGGATGACGAACAGCACACCGGCGGCCACCAGCACATCGGGGCGCTGCAGCGTCTGCGGCACCTCCTCCGAGCCCGCGCCGGCAGCGCCGAGGAGACCCAGCAGGAGGACCACGGCGTAGGCGTTGATACCGCTGGCCCAGCTGCTGGTGAAGATCAGGGGGAGCACCGACACCAGCAGATCGTATCGGGGCGCGGCAGCCCCGCGCCGAGCTCTGGGCGAAGTTGCTCAGCCCTGAGTGCGCGTACCCAGCAAGGGAGTTGAGTACGAGCGCGGATGGGATCGTGCGCCGGGGGACGGCAGAGTGTGGGACACCGGAGGGCGCACGGGAACGGCCGACACGGGGTGGCCGAGACCGAGGCGTGCACCTCCGGGGCCGGCGGACCACCGGCAACGGGGGAATGAAGGGGAATCACAGGGGAACGAGCGGCCGGCTCGGCACACGCCGGGGCCGGTCGCTCACCCGTGTCCGCCCGGCGACCGGCCCGGGTACGGGTCACCGGGCCGTCCCAGAGCACGGGCACGTCCGCGGCCCACGCGCCGCACACGTGCCCACGCGCCGCACACGTGCGTACGCGCCGCACACGTGCCCACGCGCCGCACACGTGCCCACGCGCCGCACGTCCCGCCCGTGCGCACGCTGTGTTCCCGCGTACGGCGGAGGCGGCCGGACGGCGGCGATCCCGCGGGGCCGCGTCAGTCGTCGGCCGGGCCGCCGAGCCTGCCGCTGCCGCTGCCGCCGACCCGGCCCTGGAGCAGCAGCGAGAGCGCGCCGTGCACATCCCCCAGCGAACGCTCCGACTGGAACGCCTTCCAGTCCAGCGCCGCCACCAGCACCATCCCGACCAGTGCCGCGGAGGTCAGCTGGATGTCGATCTCCTCGCTGAACTCCCCCTCCTGGACGCCGAGTCGCAGCACATCCTCCACCACGGCCACCGCTTGTCCCCGGACCACCATCAGCGTCTTCTGCCACGCCCGGTTGGGACGCCACAGCTCTGCGACGTAGAGCTGGCTGAACGCCGGATAGTGGTCGATGAACCGCAGGCCAGCCTTGATCATCGCGTCCAGCGAGTCGACCCGGCCGCCACCCCGCGCGCTCTCCTGCGCCGCCGCGTCCCTCAGCTCGGTGGTGAGCAACTCCACGCCGTGACGCAGCAGTTCCTCGAAGAGGTCCGCCTTGCTGGCGAAGTTGTAGTAGACGGTGCCCTTGGCGACGCCGGCCCGCTCGGCGATCTCCTCGACCGTCGTGGAGGAGAAGCCCTGTTCGGCGATGAGCGTCACCGCCGCCTCGTACAGCTTCTGGCGCGTCGCGCTCGTACGAGGGCCGCGCGTCGTCCCGCCGCCGCTGCCGTTCTTCATCCGGGGAGCCTTCTCCACACCGCAGTCTCCTCACTGCGGCGACCCCGCCGCAGTCTCCGCGCCGCACCCGCGACGTCGTACTCCGTGCCACGGCGCACTCCGCGCCGCGGCCCCGCTGTCGCGGTCCGCGCTCCTGCCGCCTCCTCGCCGCTGCCGGCCGGGGCTCACAGCGTGAGCTCCGGGTGCAGCCGTTTCATCGTCCACACGGCACCGCGCCGGGCGGTGAACGCGGTCAGTGCCAGCGCACCCGCGGTGAAGCCCAGCAATACCCCACACGCCTGCCACACCGGCGTCATTGCGCCACCGGTGATGAGCACCCGCAGTCCGTCCACGACGTAGGTCATGGGCAGGTACGGGTGGATGGCGTTGAAGAAGTCCGGGCTGGTCTGCACCGGGTAGGTGCCGCCCGCGGAGGTGAGCTGGAGCATCAGCGCCACCAGTACCACGATGCGCCCCGCCGGCCCGAACCGCGCGTTCATCCACTGGACGATCGCGCTGAAGCAGGCGGTGGTCAGCAGCAGGAAGCCCACAGTGCCCGCCGGGCGTTCCATCTGGAGTCCCAGCCCCCAGTGGAGCACGGAGATCAGCGTCACCACCTGGGCGAGGCCAAGGCCCACCACCGGCAGCCAACCGGCCAGCGCGGTGCGCCAGGAGGGCGCGCCGGCTGCGAGCGCGCGCCGGTTGAGGGCGGGCAGCAGCATGTAGCAGATCATCGCCGCCACCCACAGGGCGAGCGGGATGAAGTACGGCGCGAAACCGGTGCCGTAGTTGGGCGCCTGGTGGGCGGCCCGGCTCTGCAGGTCCACCGGGTCGGCCATGATCGAGCTGCGCTCGGCGCGTTCGTCGTCGCCGTAGTCCGGGATACGGGCCTTGCCGTCGTCGAGCCCCTTGGCCAGCTTCTGCGAACCGTCCGCGAGCTTGAAGAGTCCGCCGTCCAGCTGCTTCACTCCCGCGCTCAACTCGCTCAGACCGCTGTCCAGCTGAGAGGACCCGCTCTTCGCGGTGCCGAGGCCGGTGTGCAGCCGGCCCGCTCCGGCGTTGACCTTCCGGGCGCCGGCGTCGAGTGCGTTCACCTGCTTGACGGCGGTGTCGAGGTCCTTGCCGAGGTGTGGTGCGCGCTGCTGCACCTGTCGGGCGGTGCGCTCGACCTTGACCAGGTCCTTGCGGAGTTCGTCCAGGTCCTCGTACTCCTGGACGCGGTCGTTCAGGCCCTCCGCGGCGTCGGCGGCTCGGCGGGTGAGCTGCACGTGCTTCTCGAGCTCGGAGCAGTCGACCGCCGCCGGCTCGGCCGAACTCTCCTCGCCGCAGAGCCGGTTGTGCAGCTTCTCGGCGCCGTTCGCCGCGCCGCGGGCCAGTTTCTCCGCGCGCTCGGCGTCCTCGGGGAGCTTGCCGACGTGCTTCTGCGCGGCCTTCGCCCCCTTGGCCACCCTGCCCGCCAGCTTGGCGATGTCCTCACCCGCCTCGGGCGAGGTCAGCGGCTCGACGGCCTTGGCGAGTCCGTTCACCTTCGCGGCCAGCTTCTTCGTGCCGCCGGCGACCTGCTTCGTACCGCTGTGCAGCGTGGCCGCGCCCTTGTGCAGCTTGGTGACGCCCGAGTGCAGTTCGCCGCTGCCCTTCTGTGCCCTGCCCGCTCCGGCGAGCAGCTCCTTCGTTCCGTCCTTGGCGTCGCCGACCCCCTTGTTGATCCGGCCGGCTCCGTCGGCGGCTTCGCCGGTGCGCTCGTGCAGGGTGGAGAAGGAGACGAAGATGCGGTTGAAGAAACCGTCCGAGGCCTTGGACGAGGCTGAGGCGCGCACCTCGGAGAAGACGGTCCGGGAGATCTGGCCGACGATGTAGTTGTTGGCGTCGTTGGTGCGGACTCTGAGGGCGCCGGTCTCCGGGTTCTCCCCGGAGCTGGAGGCGAGTTTGGCGCTGAAGTCGGCGGGGATCGTCAGCGAGAGGTAGTAACTGCCGTCCTCCACGCCTTTCTCGGCCTCCTCGGCGCCGACCTCCTGCCAGTCGAAGGTGTCGCTGTCGTGCAGCCCGGAGACGATGTCCTCGCCCGCCTGGATCCGCTGCCGCTTTCCGTCGTCGCTCTCGGCGTGCGCGCCCCTGTCGTCGTTGACCAGCGCCACCGGTATCCGGTCCATGCTGCCCAACGGGTCCCAGAACGACCACAGGTAGAGCGCCCCGTACAGCAGCGGGATGAGCAGCATCGCCGCCACCGCCGCCCGGGGCATCCGGCCCCTTCCGAACCGCTTGAGCTCAAGCGCGGCCAGTCTCGGCGAACGCATCCCCGGGGCCCTCCTTCGAAGTCGCGGTCTGCTGCGGGGAGTCGGTGGCGTGCTGCGCGGTCGGCTCTTCGGTCGTGCCGGCCTCGTCGGCGTCCGCTGCCGGGCCGGGCCGCTCCGTCGCGCTCGGGTCGGGGACGCCGTCGCCCCCGGTGCCGGGGGCCGGGTCGTGCGCCTGCGCGGCGTCGATCCGCAGCACGGCCGCGTCCTCCGGTGCCTGGGTGCACGAGGCCAGTACGGTGACGCCGGCCGCGGCGACGGCGCGCAACAGCCCCCACATCTCCAGCCGTTCGGCGTCCGAGAGCTTGAGACCGACATCGTCGACGGCGATCAGCCGCGGCTCGTCCAGCAGCGCGAGGGCGACGCCCAGTCGCAGCTCCTGCGTCCGCTCCAGCTGCCGCACGGTGGTGCGCGGCCCCTTGGGCAGCTCTTCGAGAGAGAGGCCGGCGAGCTCCAGCGCGTGGTCGAGACGTTCCCGGCGGGCGGCCGTGCGCTCACGCCGCCAGCCGCGGAAGTACGGGCGCAGCAGGGAGCGTTCGCGCAGATGCTCGGCGACGGTGAGAGCGGGCTCCGGGTCGTTGACGTCCGGTACGGGCCCGAGCGCGGTGATCTCGCGCACCGCGGCCATCCGCTTCGGCAGCGGCAGACCGTCCACCTCGACCCGGCCCGCAGTGGTCCGCATCCGACCGGTCAGCGCCAGCAGCAGACAGGTGCGCCCCGACCCCGACGGCCCCTGGACCGCCACCAACTCGCCGGCTTCCGCGCACAGTTCGACGTCCCGGAAGACCGTGCCCCGCGGCCCGTCCATTCCGAGGCCCTCGGCGGTGACTGCCGCCCCCCGCATATGCTCTCCTTTTTTGAACTGACTGGTCAGTTCAAAGACTAGCAGTCGCCTCGGAGCACCGGTCCCACCCCTCGTTGTCAGTGGGGGGAGTCACCATGGGCGTGGGGTCTTCCCGCGCGCTCTCGCGGAGCACGAGAAGCCTCCGAGGCACTCGGCGGTGACTGCCGCCCCCCGCATATGCTCTCCTTTTTTGAACTGACTGGTCAGTTCAAAAAAGGAGAGCATATGCGGGGGGCGGCAGTCACCGCCGAGGGCCTCGGAATGGACGGGCCGCGGGGCACGGTCTTCCGGGACGTCGAACTGTGCGCGGAAGCCGGCGAGTTGGGAGAGGGCAGCCGTCGAGACGGCCGGCGGGTGGGTGTCCGGCGCCGGACACCCACCCGCCGGCCGTCTCGACGGCTGCCCTCTCCCAACTCGCCCAGGCGCACCGGGCGCTGGCCGAAGCCGCTGTCCTCCGGACGCCCCACGAGCGCTACGTCGCCGCGCACCGAGCCGCACTCCACGCCGCCGCCGCGGTCCTGGCGGCGCGCGGCCGGCCGGAGGCCTCCGAGCGGGCCCGCCGCCGTATACGCAGCGCCTGGGACATACTCCGCGAGGCAGCCCCCGAACTCGCTGAGTGGAGCGCGTACTTCGCCTCCGGTGCGAGCCGGCGGGCGCTCGCCGAGGCGGGTGTCCACGGCTCGGTGAGCGGTGCGCACGCGGACGAGCTGCTGCGCACCGCCCAGGAGTTCCGCCTGCTGGTGGAGCGGACCCTGATCATCGACTCGGGGCTGCCCCACCGGCGCGGGCCCACCCGTCCGGGCCGGGGAGGCCCGGCAGGAGGGCGGCGTCCGTCGGCGTCCGGGGGGAGGCAATAGGCTGGGCCCGATCAGCCACTTCAGTCGCCGAGGAGCACCGCCATGACCCGCCCCCGCGCCGCTCTCCGTACCGCCGTGGTCTGGGAGGTGCTCCGGGAAGCGCTCGACCGCAGAGCCTCCCGGGCCGGACGGGCCTCGCTCGAAGTCCTCGACGCGGGCGGGGGCTCCGGGCACTTCGCCGTGCCGCTGGCGGGCCTCGGCCACCGGGTCACAGTCGTCGACCCGAGCCCCAACGCGCTGTTCGCGCTGGAGCGCCGGGCCGCCGAGGAGGGCGTGGCCGAGCGGGTGCAGGGCGTGCAGGGAGACGCGCACGGACTGCTGGACGTTGCGGAGCGCGGCGGCTACGACGCGGTGCTGTGTCACGGAGTGCTGGAGTACGTGGACGATCCCGCGGAATCCGTGCGCAACGCGGTCGCCGCGCTGCGGCCCGAGGGCGGCACCCTCAGTGTGCTCGCCGCCGGGCTGGGCGGCGCCGTGTTCGCCAGGGCGCTCGCCGGCCACTTCACCGAAGCCCGGCACGCGCTGGAGGACCCGGACGGCCGCTGGGGCGTCGCGGACCCGATGCCGCGCCGGTTCTCCCCGGAGCACCTGAGCGAGCTTCTCGTCGAGACCGGGCTGGAGGTCGGTGTCATCCAGGGCGTTCGGATCTTCGGCGATCTGGTGCCGGGTGCGCTGGTGGACTCCGAGCCGCAGGCGGTCGAAGCGCTCGCCCAACTGGAGGCGGCGGCGGCCGAGCTGCCCGCCTTTCGCTCGGTCGCGGGCCAGTTGCACGTGCTGGCGGAACTGCGCTAGTCGTGCGCCGCGGTACGTGCACGGAGCGGGCCCGGGCGCCTTCTCGAGGGCTGCCGGCGCGGGTGGCCACCCGGTTGCGAGTGCCAGTTCACCGTGGGTGCGGCGGCCCCCCTCGCGGCCCTTTCGGAGATCCGGCAAGATTGACCTGACAGCCCTCGGCCGTGGGTGCCCGCTTCCGCGCCCGGCGCCGTATGATCGAGGCAGACCGTCGGGCATGACGGGCGGGTAGTAGGGGAATGAACTGGCCACTGCTGTGTCAGCCACGACCGACCTCACGGAAGGGACTGGCGTACAGGGGCGGGTTTCACGGGGGCGATTCCCTGCCTATCCTTGAAGGGTCGCATCCGGTCGCCCCCCGCGACCGACGAGTAGGAGGACTCCGTGCCGCTCTCTGAGCACGAGCAGCGCATGCTCGAGCAGATGGAGCGAGCGCTGTACGCCGAAGATCCCAAGTTCGCGACAGCGCTCGAGGGAAGCGAGCTGCGCGCGCCGACCCGCAAGCGGGTCTACCAGGCGGTTGCGGGCTTTCTGGTGGGCGTTGCGCTCCTGATGTCCGGAATGGTCGCGCAGATCATCTGGGTCAGCGTCCTCGGCTTCCTCGTGATGCTCGGATGCACCGTCCTGGCCGTCACCGGCTGGCGGAAAGGCCCGAAGACCGACGACGCCAAAGCCGAAGGCGGTGGTGAGGCCGGCCCTGCGAGGGGCGGAGCCTCCTCCCGACGGCAGCCCAAACAGCGCAAATCGATGATGAACAAGATCGAGCAGCGCTGGCAGCGGCGTCGCGACGAGCGCCAGTAGCCGACGCCACGGCGCTCCGACGGCACCACACAGGACCAGATTCGAAAGCGGTGGGTCGCTCTCCCGGGAGAGCGACCCACCGCTTTTGTGCGCGGGGCCGCGAGGCGCCGCGAGCGCGTAGGCAGCAGACGGCTCCGGGACCGCAGAACCGTGGTCCGCGAACCCGGCTCGCGCAGGCCCGCCCCGCCCCGGCACGCATCCAGGCTCCCGGCGCCCCGCGGAACCGGCAGGTGCGGGCCCGGCGTTCGCGGAACCGGTGTACGCGGGACCTGACGTGCGCAGCCGGTGCTCGCCCGCCCGGTGCCTGCCGGCACGGAGCCCAGGGGCCCCGTAAGCCCTGAGCCCGTAAGCCCTGAGCCAGCGAGTACGGCCGCCGGAGCCGGTGAGGGAGGAGAGGCGGCGACGCTCGGCCGTGGAACGGGCCACGGGCGCTGCCACCCGCGCGTGGCCGTGAAGGGGTGTACGCCGGGTGGCCACCGCGGCCCCGACCGACGGATCGGCCGGGGCCGCGGATCAGGCCCGGCGCCTGCGCACCGAACGCACTGCCGCGCCTGCCCTCACCACTCTGGCCCGCGCCTGCTCCGCCGCGAACGCCCAGCGGCGGCGCACGGCCCAGCCCACCCGTACGGCCGAACGCGGAGCGAGCAGTGCCCGCAGCCCGGTCCGCCGGTCCGCGACGGACCGCAGACCCGCACGCACCGTGTGCACATCGGCGGCCGGATCGCCGTCGGCACCGCTGCTTCGCGCGGGGCTCGGGGCGTACAGCACCCGCTCCACCGCGTCCGCGACCCGGTGCGCGGCTGCTGCGGAATCGGCGTCGAGCCGGCCCTCGGTGATCAGGCGGCGCACGGCCTTGCGGGGGGTGGCGGAATCGTCGGGCGCGATGCCGAAGTCCCAGCCGGTGTCCAGAAGTTCCCGCCAGGCGGCCAGCACCGCATCCGCGGAACCGGCTGCCGGACCGCCGGACGCGGCGAGCCGTCTGCCGCGCGCCCGGATGCGCCACAGCGCAGGCAGCAGCGGCAGCGTCAGCACGGCCAGCGCCGCGACGGTGATCAGCGCGGCGCGCTGCCACGGGAAGCCCCCGTCGCCGGGCGGCGGACCGACGGCGTCCAGCTCACCGCACTCGCCGGCCTGCCGGCGCTCCGCCGTGCACTCCTCCTCCTCGGTGGGCTCCGGACCGGGGCCGGTGGTCTCCTCCGGCCCGGTCTCCTCGTCCTCCGGGACGGAGGGGTCGGGCAGATCGGGCTGTGCGTAACCGGGGGTGTTGCCGCGCGACGGTGTGGGCTCGAACCGGGTCCAGCCGACGCCCTCGAAGTACAGCTCGGGCCAGGCGTGCGCGTCCTGCAACCCCACCTCGGTACGGCCGCCGGACGCCGGGGTGCCCGGCGTGAAACCGACCGCCACCCGCGCCGGGATGTCCAGGGTCCTGGCCATGGCGGCCATCGAGAAGGCGAAGTGGATGCAGAACCCCTCGCGCTGGTCCAGGAAGCGGGTGATCGCCGCGCTGCCGCTGCCGGCACGCACCTCGGTGTTGTAGGTGAAACCGCCCTCGCGGGCGAACCACTCCTGGAGCGCGAGCGCCCGCTCGTAGTCGCTGTCCGAGCCCTGGACGACGTTGCGCGCGATGCTCTCCACCTCGCGGGGCAGCGAGCCCGGCACGTCGGTGTACTCGCGGCGAATCTCCTCGCGGGCCGGTGGTGCGTTCTTCAACTGCTCGGCGGTGGGCCGGACCTGGAGACTGACCACCTGGTAGTTCGCGCCCTGGGTCGTCTGCCCGCGGTCGCCGACCAGAGTGCGCCCCTCGGGCTCGAACCGCCAGCGGCCGTCGACGTCCACCCGCTGGGCCGGGTACGGCATCGGCAGCCAGCTCTGCTTGTACCAGTCCGCCGCCTCGATGAGAGTCGTCGTGCGCTGCACGTCCACGTCGGGGGACATCCCCGGTACGTCGGGCAGCGGGTCGGGCACGGAGGTGATGCGGCGCTCCGACGGCTTCCACGCGGTCCCGTCGAACTGGTCGAGGGAGACGATGCGCAGGTACATGTCCTCGTTGCTCTGCGCGTTCGTCCGGTAGGTGAGGACGGTGCGGTTCTCCGGCTGGTTGAGGCTGTCCTGGAGCGCCACCAGCGGGTTGACCGCGGACACCGTCCCGTCGGAGGAGCTGCCCGATCCGCGCCCGGCCGGGTCGAGCACCCCGCTGCCCAGCGAGGGGAGCAGCGCGGGCACGAGCAGGGCGAGACCCAGCGTCGCGACCCCGATCCGCCGTCCGGTGCGCACCGGCGCGGACACCGGGGGCTCGGACCGCTGCCCGAAGCCGCGCTGCATCGCGGCGCCGCTGAACACCCGGCCCCACTGGGAGATCCGGTCCCGCCCCTCGGCGAGCAGCAGGAGCAGATAGCCGGTCGCGGCGACCAGGAACCACAGCCAGCTGACCTCCCCCTGCCCGAGGCCCGCGGCCACCGAGTAGAGCGCCAGCAGCGGCAGACCGGCGGGCGCGGCGCTGCGGAAGGTCACCGCGATGACGTCCACGAGCAGACCGATCGCCAGCGCTCCACCGACCAGCATCAACTGGATGCCGTCCGTCAGCGGCGCGGGGATGGTGAACCTGGTGACGTCCTCGCTGCCCTGGCCGACCAACAGGCCCAACTGCTCGACGCTCGCCGGAGTCGGCAGCACACCGCCCAGCGCGCTCTCCTGCGCGAAGACCAGCGTCAGCAGCACGAACGAGACGAGCAGCTGTGCGGTGATCGTCACCGGCCTGGCCAACGGAACGCGGCGGGCGGCCATGCCCACCGCGCTCTGCACCGCGAGCAGCGCGGCGGCCTGGAAGAGCCAGCTCGCCGCCGAGACCAGCGGCAGCAGCGCACACGCGCAGGCGACCGAGGCCCACCAGGCCGCCAGCGTCAACCGAGCTCCGCCGCTCATGCGTTCCCGCCTTCCGCCGCACCGCTGCCCGCGGCTGCCCGGTCCGTCTGCCGCCACAGCTCGGCGAACGGGTCGCCCGCGTCGCAGAGCACCACCGTCCAGCCGCTCTCCCGCAGCGCCCGTGCCCGCGCCTCGTCCTCCGCCCGGGTGGCGCGCCCCCGCACCAGGAACGCGACCGCGCCGCCGGCCCGGGCCCGCGTCCGTGCGGTCTGCGCCGCGTCCTCTTCGTCCATCGCGCCCAGGAAGGCGATCAGCAGGCCGTCCCCGCGCAGTGATTCCCCCATACGGGCGAGGCTCGGCTCGGCGGAGTGCTCCACGACCGCGAGCGAGTCCAACAGCAGCCCGGCCGTCTCCGAGGAGTCGCCCATCAGGCCGCCGGTGTCCACGCCGGAGCCCTCGAAGTCCGTCAACAGCCGTACGCCGTAGCCGCGTTCGATCAGGTGCATCACGGTCGAGGCCGCCGCCGAGACCGCCCACTCGAAGGGAGAGTCGGGCCCGGAGCCGGCCCAGGCCTCGTCCCTGGTGTCCAACAGCACGGTGCACCGCGCCTGTTGGGGCTGCTCCTCGCGGCGGACCATCAGCTCGCCGTACCGGGCCGTCGAGCGCCAGTGAACCCGGCGCAGGTCGTCGCCGTGGCGGTACTCGCGCGGGATCACGTCGTCGTCCCCGGCGAGTGCCAGCGAACGCTGACGGCTGTCGCCGTAACCACCGGCCTCGCCGGCCAGCCGGACCGGAGGCAGCGGCTCCGTGCGCGGCACCACGGTGAGAGTGTCATGTGCGCTGAACGAACGAGTGAGCTCGACCATTCCGAACGGATCGGTCAGCCGCAGCTGGAGCGGCCCGAGCGCGTACCGCCCGCGCAGGTCCGAACGGACCCGATAGGACACCTCGCGCCGGCCGCCGGCCTCCACCCGGTCGAGGACGAAGCGCGGCCGCGGGCCGAGCACGTACGGCACCCGGTCCTGGAGCATCAGCAGACCGGTGGGCAGCCGCGAGATGTTCTCCACCCGCAGATGCACCCGTGCCTCGCTGCGCGCCGGTACCCGCGTCGGCTGCAGGAGCCGGGAGCCGGCGACCCGGTACCGGGTGCGGTGCAGCACCACCACGCAGACCAGCGGCAGCACCGCCAGCATCATGCCCACCCGCAGCAGGTCGCCCTGCCCGAGGACGTAGGCGCACGCGGTCGCCGCCAGGCCGGCGGCCAGGAAGGAACGGCCCCGGGTCGTCAGCCCGCTCAACGAGGTGCGCAGCGAGCCGCGCTGCTCCTGGTCGCCGCTCCCGGTGTCCATCAGTGGCCCCGCGGTGCCGGCCGCCCGTAGGGCCCCCACTGCTGGGCGTCGGGCACCGGGGTGCGTTGCAGTATCTCCACCACCAACTGCTCGGTGGTACGGCGGTTCAGCTGGGCCTGCGCGGTCGGCAGCAGCCGGTGCGCGAGGACCGGCACGGCCAGGTTCTGGACATCGTCGGGGAGCGCGTAGTCGCGGCCGGCCAGCGCGGCCGACGCCTTGGCGGCGCGCAGCAGTTGGAGCGTCGCCCGCGGTGAGGCTCCGAGTCGCAGCTCGGGGTGGTTGCGGGTGGCTCCGACCAGGTCTACGGCGTAGCGGCGCACCGTCTCGGCGACGTGGACCTCACGCACCGCGTCGATGAGCTTGCCGATGTCGTGCGCGTGCGCCACCGGTTGGAGGTCGTCCAGCGGCGAGACGCCGCCGTGCACGTCGAGCATCTCCAGCTCGGCCTCGACGCTGGGGTAGCCGATGGAGACCCGGGCCATGAACCGGTCGCGCTGGGCCTCGGGGAGCGGGTAGGTGCCCTCCATCTCCACCGGGTTCTGGGTGGCGACGACCATGAAGGGGTCGGGCAGTTCGTAGGTGTGGCCGTCGATGGTGACCTGGCGCTCCTCCATCGACTCCAGCATCGCCGACTGCGTCTTGGGGGAGGCGCGGTTGATCTCGTCCCCGATGACGATCTGCGCGAAGATCGCCCCGGGTTTGAACTCGAACTCCTTGCGCTCCTGGTCGTACACGCTCACCCCGGTGACGTCAGAGGGCAGCAGGTCCGGCGTGAACTGGATGCGCCGGACCGAGCAGTCGATGGAGCGGGCGAGTGCCTTCGCGAGCATCGTCTTGCCCACCCCGGGGACGTCCTCGATCAGCAGGTGCCCCTCGGCGAGCAGCACCGTCAGCGACAGCCGGACGGCCTCGGGCTTGCCCTCGATGACCCGCTCGACGGACTTGCGCACCCGATCCGCGGTGTCCGTCAGGTCACTGAGGCTCGCACGCTCTTCATAGGTCGTCACCCGGCCCTCCTCGGCCCAACTCCAGTAGCCGGGCCGGAGGTCACTTGGGCCGGCCCGTCCCGAAACTCCCGGCTCAGCTCCTGCGGAACCAACCGGTTGACGGTTCATTCTTCATGGAGACCGCCCGTCGCGTCACCGCTCCTGGCCGTTCTCCGGGTCGATCTCGCGCAACAGGCCCGTCCGCACGTCGAAGACGAAACCGCGTACATCATCAGTGTGCGGGAGGAACGGAGAGGTCCGTACCTTCTGGATGGACTGTCGTACGTCCTGGTCGAGGTCCTTGAACGCCTCCACCGCCCAGGCCGGCCGCTGCCCGACCTCGAGCTCCAGCTCGTGCCGGAAGTCCTCGGTCAGGTCCAGGAGGCCGCAGCCGGTGTGGTGGATCAGCACGATCGACCGGGTGCCCAGGGCCCGCTGGCTGATCGTCAGGGAGCGGATCACGTCGTCGGTGACCACTCCGCCCGCGTTGCGGATGGTGTGGCAGTCGCCCAGGCGCAGGCCCAGGGCGGCGTGGAGGTCGAGGCGGGCGTCCATGCAGGCGACGACGGCGACGTTCAGCACGGGCTGGGCATCCATGCCCGGATCGGTGAACTTCGCCGCGTAGCGGGAGTTGGCGGCGGTGAGTTGATCGGTCACCGGCTGCTGGTCACGAGAGGTCGGCATGGCGAAACCGTATCGGGGCACGACCGCCCCGGTGCGTCGCGAAGCGGTGCGGACCGGGGCACAGCAGGCATTCCTGCCCCGTGTGACCTAGTGCACACGGGGTTCGCGCGGATACGTCCGAATGCGGGAGCGCGCGGGGGAGCGCGCGTGTCCGCACCGGCGCCGCCCCGTCCTGCGCCGCCACCGGCCCCAGTTCCGCGCGGTGCGCCGCCCCGTGCCGCCTCTGCCTGCGCCGGTCCCAACTCCCGCAAAACCGCTGGAGGAACGGGAAGGGACGCGCCCCTCCGGTTGGTTGACCACGCGACCGGGTGGACTAAGGTGACGCCCAGTGGGAGACGCGAGCGCAGATGCCGGCCGGACATCCCGGTAGACGACGCCCCACCGGCTGTGCGGTTCGCACATACGGCTCGGCCTCCTCCCGCTCCGGCGGCCCGACGCCACTTCCCCGGCGCCAGGAAGCCACTTCCCCTTCAGAGCGGGCGGGGACCGAGCTGTATGTGCAGCAGCCCGCGCCGGATTTGAGAGGGCGCATGAGCAGCGGCGAAGAGCGACACGTCCCCGTAATGCTCCGGCGGTGTCTGGACCTCCTGGAGCCCGCGCTGACACGTCCGGGCGCGGTGGTGGTCGACTGCACCCTCGGGCTCGGCGGGCACAGCCAGGCACTGCTCGAAGCCCATCCGCAGGCGCGGCTGATCGGCCTGGACCGCGACCCGGACGCGTTGAAGCTCGCCGGTGAGCGCCTCGCCCCGTACGGCGATCGCGTCACCCTCGTGCACGCGGTCTACGACGAACTCCCCGACGTACTGCGTCGACTGGGCGTCCCCGGGGCGGACGGCATTCTCTTCGACCTCGGCGTCTCCTCGATGCAGCTCGACGAGGCCGGACGCGGCTTCGCCTACGCGCAGGACGCCCCGCTGGACATGCGGATGGACCAGAGCACCGGCATTTCGGCGGCGGAGGTCCTCAACACGTACGCCCCGGGCGAACTGGTGCGCATTCTGCGCGCGTACGGCGAGGAGAAGCAGGCCAAGCGGATCGTCGAAGCGGTCGTGCGGGAGCGGGCGCGGGAGCCCTTCACCCACAGTGCCCGGCTGGTCGAGCTGATCCGCGCGGCGCTGCCGCAGGCCGTCAAGCGCACCGGCGGCAACCCGGCCAAGCGCACCTTCCAGGCGCTTCGCATCGAGGTCAACGGCGAACTCCGGGCTCTGGAACGGGCGATCCCCGCCGCCGTCTCCTCCCTCGCGCTGCACGGGCGCATCGCCGTGCTCTCCTACCACTCGCTCGAGGACCGGCTGGTGAAGCAGGTCCTCGCGGCGGGGGCGGCCTCCACCGCGCCGCCCGGCCTGCCCGTCGTGCCCGAGCGCTACCAGCCCCGGCTGCGGCTGCTGACCCGCGGCTCGGAGCTGCCGTCCGAGGAGGAGATCGAGACCAACCGCCGCGCGGCTCCCGCCCGGCTGCGCGGTGCCGAACGCGTACGGGAGGAAGCGCAGCCATGAGCCCCCGGCCCAGACAGCCCGCCCGCCTCGCAGCCCTCACCCGGCTGGCCGCCAACGGCCCCGGCGCGGCGCGTACGCCCTTCGTCCTGCTGATCGTGGTGCTGCTCGGCTCGGGACTGCTCGGGCTGCTGCTGCTCAACGCCTCCCTGAACCAGGGGTCGTTCGAACTCAGCAAGCTCAAGAAGCAGTCCAAGCTGCTGAGCGACGAGCGGCAGGAGCTCCAGGGCCAGGTCGACGGCTTCTCGGCGCCCGACGCGCTGGACAAGCGCGCCAGGGAGCTGGGCCTGGTGCCCGGCGGCGTGCCGGCCTTCCTGAAGTCCGACGGCGGTGTCGTCGGCGTCCCCGAACCAGCCCGCCCAGACTCCGGGAGGTGACGCGGCCGTGGGCTCCAACGAACCGCGCCGAGTACGCCGTGTGCCCCGCCCCGCCCGCTCCGCGCGGCCCGGCCCGCGGCCGGGCAGCCGACCGGGACCCGGGCGCGGGGGCGACCGTCCGGCCCTGCTGCGGCTGGGCGACCACCGGCCGCGGCTGCGCTTCATCAGCGTTGGCCTGACCTTCGTCCTGCTGGTCTTCGTCCTGCGGCTGCTCCAGGTGCAGGCGGTGGACGCCAACAGCTACGCCCAACAGGCCAACCTCAACCGCTACATCACCGCGCCGATCGCCGCGGAGCGCGGCAGCGTCACCGACCGCACCGGCCGCGAACTGGCCACCACCGTCGACACCTACGACATCACCGCGGACCCCTACCTCTTCAAACCGGCGCAGGCGGGGGTGCCGGACGCGCCCGACCGGGCCGCCGAACTCCTCGCCCCGATACTGGGCGAGGACCGCGCCGAGCTGCGCGAGAAGCTCACCAATCCCCCCGCGCCGCGTTTCGTGGTGCTGGCCCGCAAGCAGACCCCGCAGACCTGGCGGCAGATCCAGGATCTCAAGAGCACCCTGGCCGACAAACAGGGCAAGGACGAGGGGCACAACGCGCTCGCCGGCGTCTACTCGGAGCCGGGCTCCAAGCGCGTCTACCCCAACAAGGAACTGGCCGCGGGTGTCCTCGGGTTCGTCACCGGCGACGGCGCCGGCGGCGGCGGGCTGGAGGCGCAGTTCGACAAGCAGCTCGCGGGCAAGGACGGGAAGATCACCTATGCCCAGTCCGCCGGTCGCAGGGTGCCCACCGTGGGCGCGGACGAGCAGCCGGCGACCCCCGGCACGTCGATAGAGCTGACGCTCGACCGCGACATCCAGTGGGCCGCCCAGCAGGCCATCACCGACCAGGTCAAGAAGTCCAAGGCCGACCGCGGCTACGTCGTCGTCCAGGACACCAGGACCGGCGAGCTGCTCGCGCTGGCCAACTCCCCGGGCTACGACCCCAACGACCTGAGCACCGCCAGCGGCGCTGCGCTCGGCAACCCCGCCCTCCAGGACGTCTACGAGCCCGGTTCCACCGCGAAGCTGATGACGATGGCCGCCGTGCTGGAGGAGGGAAAGGCGGCGCCCGGGACCCGGGTCACCGTCCCGAACCGGCTGCCCAGGGCGGACCGTGCCTTCGCCGACGACCACGACCACGCCACGTACCACCTCACCCTCACCGGGGTGCTCGCCAAGTCGAGCAACATCGGGACGATCCTGGCGGCGGAGCGGCTCGGGAAGAACCAGAGCGAGGCCAACAAGGTGCTGCACCGCTACCTCACCCGCTTCGGCATGGGGCAGCGCACCGGACTCGGCTTCCCCGGCGAGACCCGCGGGCTGCTCGCCGACCCCGGGGACTGGAACGCCTCGCAGCAGTACACGATCCCCTTCGGCCAGGGCATGTCCGTCAACTCCGTGCAGGCGGCGTCGGTCTACTCCACGATCGCCAACGGCGGACTGCGCACCACCCCGACCCTGGTACGCGGCACCAGCGGGCCCGACGGCCGGTACACCGCGGCGCCCAAGCCCGACAGCGAGCGCGTCGTCAGCAAGAAGACGGCCCGTACGCTCTCGCGGATGCTGGAGTCGGTCGTGCACGACGAGGAGGGCACCGGCAAGGTCGCCGAGATCCCGGGCTACCGCGTCGCAGGCAAGACCGGCACCTCCAACCGGGTCGACCCCGAGACCGGCAGCTACCGCGGTTACACCTCGTCCTTCGCCGGTTTCGCACCGGCCGACGCGCCGCGCGTGACTGTCTACTGTGCCGTGCAGAACCCCAAGCGCGGCAGCTACTTCGGCAGCGAGGTCTGCGGACCCGTCTACCAGCAGGTCATGAAGTTCGCGCTGAAGACCCTCCAGGCAGCGCCCTCCGGCACCAAGCCGGCCGGGCTGCCGACCACGTTCGACCCGGGCGACTGAAACCGCCCGGCAGCGCAATCCTCCAGGGCAACCGACGAAAGAACCGCACGTGGAAACGATCACCGAGGCGATGGATCCCTCCGGCTCCGCCCAGCCCTCACGCCCCTCACTTGGCTCGGACGCTCCCGAGCCCGGTAATCTCACCGCCGTGCCACAAGCAGATCAGACCCCAAGCGATTCCAGCACCACCGGACCGGAAGGTGCTCCCGCAGTCCGTCCCTCGGGACTGCGACCCGTACCGCTGACCGAGCTGGCCCGGTCGCTCCGGGTCGAGGTCCAGCCGCCGGCCGAGAGAGCCGGTCGGCAGCCTCCGGAGCCGGAGGACGGCGGCGAGATCCAGGTCACCGGCATCACCCACGACTCGCGCGCGGTCCGCCCCGGTGACGTGTACGCGGCGCTGCCCGGCGCCCGGTTCCACGGTGTCGACTTCGCCGTGCAGGCCGCCTCGCTGGGCGCCGTGGCGGTGCTCACCGACCCGGCCGGAACACAGCGCGGCCTGGACGCGGGGCTTGCGGTGCTCACCGTGCCCGACCCGCGCGGCCGAATGGGCAGGCTCGCTGCCGAGATCTACGCGGAGCCCGGTCGCGATCTGTTGCAGATCGGCATCACCGGCACCTCGGGCAAGACGACCACCGCCTACCTCGTCGACGGCGGTCTGCGCGCGGCGGCCAAGGAGGGCGAACTCACCGGCCTGATCGGCACGGTGGAGTCGCGGGTGGGCGACCGCCGGGTGAAGTCCGAGCGCACGACCCCGGAGGCCACCGAGCTCCAGGCGCTGTTCGCGGTGATGCGCGAGAGCGCGGTCACCTCGGTCGCCATGGAGGTTTCCAGCCACGCGCTGGTGCTCGGCCGGGTCGACGGCTGCGTGTTCGACGTCGCCGTCTTCAACAACCTCAGCCCCGAGCACCTGGACTTCCACCCGGACATGGAGGACTACTTCCGGGCCAAGTCACAGCTGTTCACCAGGGCGCGCTCCCGGCTCGGCGTCGTCAACATCGACGACGACTGGGGCCAGCGACTGGTGCAGGAGTCCGAGGTGCCGGTCATCACGTTCTCCGCCGAGGGCCACCCGGACGCCCACTGGCGTGCCGACGATGTGGAAGTGGGGCCGCTGGGCTCGGCGTTCACCGTGCTCGGGCCGGAGGGCCAGTCGGTGCGCGCCGCCGCGCCGCTGCCCGGCCCCTTCAACGTCTCCAACGCGCTCGCTGCGATCACCGCGCTGGTCGTCGCCGGCATCGATCTGCAGACTGCCGCCGAGGGCGTCGCCGCGGTGCCCGGCGTGCCCGGCCGGCTGGAGCGGGTCGACGAGGGCCAGCCCTACCTCGCCGTCGTGGACTACGCACACAAGCCCGACGCCGTGGAGTCGGTGCTGCGCGCCCTGCGCAAGGTGACCGACGGCAGGGTGCACGCCGTACTGGGCTGCGGTGGCGACCGCGACCCGCACAAACGTCCCGCCATGGGCGCGGCCCTGGCCCGGCTGGCCGACACCGCCGTGCTGACCTCGGACAACCCGCGCTCGGAGGACCCGCTGGCGATCCTCGCGACCATGCTCGGCGGCGCCGCCGAGGTGCCGTCCTACGAGCGCGGCACGGTGCTGCTGGAGGAGGACCGCGCCGCGGCGATCGAGGCCGCGGTGGCCCGGGCCGAGCCCGGTGACGTGGTCGTCGTGGCCGGCAAGGGCCACGAGCAGGGCCAGGACATCGCCGGCGTGATCCGTCCGTTCGACGACCGCGAGGTGCTGCGCGCGACCATCCGCGCCGCCGCGGGCAGCCGGGGCGGCACAGAGGGCGACGCGGGCGCCGACTCCGAGAGCCGGGAGCGGCCGACACGATGATCCCTCTGACACTCGCCGAGGTCGCCCGGATCGTCTCCGGCAGGCCCAGCGACATACCGGATGAGCGCGCGGCGGTCACCGGCCCCGTGGTCACCGACTCCCGGAAGGTCGCCGACGGTTCGCTGTTCGTCGCGTTCGAGGGCGAGCGGGTGGACGGGCACGACTTCGCCGCGGGCGCGGTGAAGTCCGGTGCGGTCGCCGTGCTCGCCACCCGGCCGGTGGGCGTACCCGCGATCGTGGTGGAGGACGTCACCGCGGCGCTCGGCGCCCTCGCCCGGCACACCGTCGCCGCCCTCGGCGCGACGGTGGTGGGTCTGACGGGCTCGGTCGGCAAGACCAGCACCAAGGACCTGATCGCCCAACTGCTGGAGCAGCTCGGCCCGACCGTCTACCCGCACGGCAATCTCAACAACGAGATCGGCCTGCCGCTCACCGCGCTGCGCGCCGACGCCGACACCCGCCACCTCGTACTGGAGATGGGCGCCCGCGGAGTCGGCCACATCCGCTATCTTGCGGAGCTGACTCCGCCTCGGATCGGCCTGGTGCTGAACGTGGGCACCGCGCACATCGGAGAGTTCGGCGGACGCGACCGAATCGCCCTCGCCAAGGGCGAGTTGGTGGAGAGCCTGCCGTCCGCCGAGGAGGGCGGTGTCGCACTGCTGAACGCCGACGACGCCCTGGTGCGCGCCATGTCCGCGCGCACCGCGGCCCGTACGGTGCTGTTCGGCGAATCGAGCGAAGCGGACGTACGGGCGGAGAACGTACGGCTGGAGGCCGACGGGCGCCCCTCTTTCACGCTTCACACACCCTCCGGGTGCAGCGACACGACGCTGCGCCTGTACGGTGAGCACCACGTGTCGAACGCGCTCGCCGCGGCGGCCGTCGCCCATGAACTGGGCATGCCCGCCGACCGGATCGCCCAGGCGCTCACCGGCGCGGGCACGCTTTCCCGGTGGCGCATGGAGGTCACCGAACGCGCCGACGGCGTCACCGTCGTCAATGACGCGTACAACGCGAACCCCGACTCGATGAAGGCAGCGCTCAAGGCGATGTCGGCCATCGCGGGCGGGGGAGCGAGGGGCGGCGGACGGCGTACGTGGGCCGTGCTCGGTGAGATGGCCGAACTCGGTGACGCCGCGCTCACGGAGCACGACGCGGTCGGACGGCTCGCCGTCCGACTCAACGTCAGCAAGCTTGTGGCGGTCGGCGGCCGGGAGGCCGCGTGGATCGACATGGGCGCCAAGAACGAGGGTTCGTGGGGTGAGGAGTCGGTGCACGTGTCCGACACACGGGCGGCGATCGACCTGTTGCGCAGTGAACTGCGCCCGGGGGATGTCGTACTGGTGAAAGCTTCCCGTTCGGTAGGTCTGGAGCAGGTGGCGCAGGCGCTGCTCGCCGACACGGAGGGCGAGGTCACCGGTCGATGAGGCAGATCCTCTTCTCCGGAGTCATCGGACTCTTCCTGACGCTGGTCGGCACACCGCTGCTGATCAAGCTGCTGGCCAAGAAGGGCTACGGCCAGTACATCCGGGACGACGGCCCCCGTGACCACCACAGCAAGCGCGGTACCCCCACCATGGGTGGTATCGCCTTCATCACGGCGACCCTGGTCGCCTATGTGCTCACCAAGCTGATCACGGGCAGCGAGCCGTCCATCACGGGCGTGCTGGTCCTCTTCCTGATGGCGGGCATGGGCCTGGTCGGCTTCCTGGACGACTACATCAAGATCGTCAAGCAGCGGAGCCTCGGCCTGCGGGCAAAGGCGAAGATGCTCGGGCAGCTGATCGTCGGCATCACCTTCGCCGTCCTCGCGCTCAACTTCGAGGATCTGCGCGGCAACGCCCCGGCGTCCGACCGGCTCTCCTTCACCCAGGACTTCGGCTGGCACCTGGGGCCGGTGCTCTTCGTCATCTGGGCCCTGTTCATGATTCTCGCCATGTCCAACGGCGTGAACCTGACGGACGGTCTGGACGGCCTGGCGACCGGCGCCTCGGTAATGGTCTTCGGCGCGTACACCTTCATCGGTGTCTGGCAGTACCAGGACTCCTGCGCGATCAGCGGCAGTCCGAGCTGCTTCGAGGTGCGCGACCCGCTCGATCTCGCGGTCGTCGCCGCGGCCCTGATGGGTGCCTGCTTCGGCTTCCTGTGGTGGAACACCTCTCCCGCCAAGATCTTCATGGGCGACACCGGTTCACTCGCGCTGGGCGGCGCGCTGGCGGGTCTGGCGATCCTCTCGCGCACCGAGCTGCTGCTCGCGATCCTCGGCGGTCTCTTCGTCCTCATCACGCTCTCGGTGGTCATCCAGGTCGGCTCGTTCCGACTGACCGGCAAACGCGTGTTCAAGATGGCGCCGCTCCAGCACCACTTCGAACTGAAGGGCTGGAGCGAGGTGCTGGTGGTGGTCCGGTTCTGGATCATCCAGGGCATGTGCGCCATCGTCGGTGTCGGCATCTTCTACGCGGCCTGGGCGGCGCAGAAGTGACGGGCGCCCGGAGTACGGAGCAGCCCACGGATCCGTCCGCGGACTTCGCGGGCCGCAGCGTCGTCGTCGCAGGCCTCGGGGTGAGCGGCATCAGCGCCGCCCGTGCCCTGGCCGCTCTGGGCGCGGAGATCACCGTGGTCGACGGCGGGGACGACGAGCGCCGCCGGGCCCGCGCCGAGGAGCTGCGGGCCGAGGGGATCTCCGTACGCCTGGGCGACGGCGACACCCTGCCCGAGGGCACCGGACTGATCCTCACCTCACCCGGCTGGCCGCCGACCGCCCCTCTCTTCGCGGCGGCGGCCGAGGCCGGCGTCGAGGTGTGGGGGGACGTCGAACTGGCTTGGCGGCTGCGGGCGTTGAAGCACTCGCAGCCCGCCGGCTGGCTGGCCGTCACCGGCACCAACGGCAAGACCACCACGGTCCGGATGCTCGCCGAGATGCTCGCCGCCGCCGGGCTCCGCACGGCTGCCGTGGGCAACATCGGCACCCCGATCCTCGACGTGGTGCTCTCCGACGAGCCCTACGACGTGCTCGCCGTCGAGCTCTCCAGCTACCAGCTGCACTGGGCGCCCTCCCTGCGCACCCACTCCGCGGCCGTGCTCAACCTCGCCCCGGACCACCTGGACTGGCACGGTTCCATGGCCGCCTACGCCGCCGACAAGGGGCGTGTTTACGAGGGCAACCAGATCGCCTGCGTCTACAACAGTGCGGACCCGGCGACCGAGCATCTCGTGCGCGATGCGGACGTGGTCGAGGGCTGCCGTGCGATCGGCTTCACTCTGGGCAGCCCCGGGCCGTCCGAATTCGGCGTCGTGGACGGACTGTTGGTCGATCGCGCCTTCGTTCCGGACCGGCAGCAGCAGGCCCAGGAGCTGGCCGAGGTCGCCGATCTGGCGCCGCCGTCCGGCCATGTCGCCCCGCACATCGTCGCCAACGCCCTGGCCGCCGCGGCACTGGCGCGCGCCTGGGGCGTACCGCCGGAGGCGGTGCGCGACGGACTGCGTGCCTTCAGGCCGGACGAGCACCGCATCGCCCATGTTGCGGACGTGAACGGCGTCGCCTACGTCAACGATTCCAAGGCCACCAACACCCACGCGGCCCAGGCGTCCCTGGCCGCGTACGAATCGGTGGTCTGGATCGCCGGCGGTCTCGCCAAGGGCGCGACCTTCGACCAGCTGGTCGAAGGCGCGCTGCCGCGGCTTCGTGGTGTCGTGACGCTGGGCCAGGACCGGGAGTTGATCCGCGAGGCGCTCTCCCGACACGCGCCCGATGTGCCGGTGACCGACCTGGAGCGGACCGACACTGAGGCGATGTCGGCGGCGGTCCGGGAGGCGACCCGCCTGGCCAAGCAGGGGGACACGGTGCTGCTGGCCCCGGCCTGTGCGTCGATGGACATGTTCACCAACTACGGTCAGCGCGGCGAGGCCTTCGCCGCGGCCGTTCAGGAGCTGATGGAGAGCCAGGACGGCGTGGAGGGTTAGCCCTTTGCCTGTGGGCCCCGATCAGCAGGGGGTCGCCCCCGCGGGCCCCAGGAGGGGACGGACAGCAGATGACGCCCGAGAACCGGCTCCGGCCGCCGACCGGCCGCGCCACCGGTAAGCCGGGGCGCGGCGGCGGCACGTCCGCACCGCGCGAGTCCCAGGGCTCCCCGCGCAAACGGCCGGCCGCGGCGGACCCGCCCCCGTCGGCGAAGTCCAGGACGCCGGCCGGGGTTGCCAAAGCGCGTCCGGCCAAAGCCCCGCCGAGCAGAGCCGCATCGGCCAAAGCCGCGCCGGTCAAAGCTGCGCCGGCCAAAGCCGCATCGGCCAAGGCCGCGCCGAGCAGGGCCGCGTCGAAAGCGCCCCGGCGCAAGCCCCGTTCGCCGGCCGGACGCCCCGCAGGGCGCGGGCGAGGGCTGCGCCCGCCGGAGGCGGTCCGCCGGCTGCGGTCCCGCGCGCGGCGGGCCTGGGACCGGCCGCTGACGGCGTACTACTTGGTCCTGGGTGGAAGCCTGCTGCTCACGCTGCTCGGCCTGGTGATGGTCTTCTCGGCCTCGCAGATCCAGGCGCTGCGCTACGACCTGCCCGCCACCTTCTACTTCCGCAAGCAGCTGCTCGCCGCCGTGATCGGGACCGTGCTGCTGCTCATCGCCTCGCGGATGCCGGTACGGCTGCTGCGCGCGCTCACCTACCCCGTGCTGCTGGTGTCGGTGGCGCTGCTTGCGCTGGTGCAGGTGCCAGGGGTGGGCACCGAGGTCAACGGCAACACCAACTGGATCGAGCTGGGCGGTCCGTTCCAGTTGCAGCCCAGCGAGTTCGGCAAGCTCGCGCTGGTGCTGTGGGGCGCGGACCTGCTGGCGAGGAAGGGCGACAAGCGACTGCTGGACCAGTGGAAGCATCTGCTGGTGCCGCTGGTCCCCGGCGCGCTGCTGATCTGCGCGCTGGTGATGGTCGGCGGCGACATGGGCACCGTGATGGTGATGGTCGCGATCCTGTTCGGCCTGCTGTGGATCGCGGGGGCGCCGGTGCGGCTCTTCGTCGGAGTGCTGGGCGCGGCGGGCGTGGCGGGGGCGGTGCTGATTCTCACCGCCCCGTACCGGATGCGACGGATCGCCTGCCTCGGCACCACGGACACAGGGCCGGGCGACCAGTGCTGGCAGGCGCTGCACGGGATCTACGCCCTGGCCTCCGGTGGCTGGTTCGGTTCGGGTCTGGGCGCCAGTGTGGAAAAATGGGGTGAACTGCCCGAGCCGCACACGGACTTCATCTTCGCGATCACTGGTGAGGAACTGGGTCTGGCGGGGACTCTGTCGGTACTCGCCCTGTTCGCGGCTCTAGGCTATGCGGGTATCCGCGTGGCCGGACGCACGGAGGACTCCTTCGTCAGGTTCGCAGCGGGAGGGGTGACGGCCTGGATCATGTCCCAGGTCGTCATCAACATCGGTGCGGTACTGGGGCTGTTGCCCATCGCCGGTGTCCCCCTGCCGCTGTTCTCCTACGGAGGGTCGGCCCTGCTGCCGACGATGTTCGCGGTCGGGTTGCTGATCGCGTTCGCGCGCAGCGACCCCGCCGCGCGCGCGGCGCTTGCCATGCGGCAGCCTGGTGTCGGCCGTAAGGCGGCCGGGGTGAGAGTGAAGACGATGAGACGACGCGTCAGAGAGCGGTCGTCCGGAGAGCGGTGAAATTCGGTGCATGTCGTACTCGCCGGTGGGGGGACCGCCGGCCACATCGAGCCCGCGCTCGCCCTCGCGGACGCCCTGCGCAGGCAGGACCCGACCGTGGGCATCACAGCTCTGGGAACAGAGCGCGGACTTGAGACCAGGCTCGTCCCGGAGCGGGGCTACGAGCTGGAGTTGATCCCGGCCGTACCGTTGCCCCGCAAGCCGACGGCCGAGCTGATCACCGTCCCCGGGCGGCTGCGCGGGACGATCAAGGCCGCGGAGCAGGTGCTGGAGCGTGCCAAGGCCGACTGTGTCGTCGGCTTCGGCGGCTACGTGGCGCTGCCCGGCTACCTCGCCGCCAAGCGGCTGGGCGTGCCGATCGTGGTGCACGAGGCCAACGCGCGTCCCGGGCTGGCCAACAAGATCGGCTCGCGCTACACCAAGCATGTCGCCGTCGCCACGCCGGACAGCAAGCTTCGCCACGCCCGGTACATCGGGATTCCGCTGCGCCGCTCGGTCGCGACGCTGGACCGCGAGGCACGGAGGGCCGAGGCACGTGCCGCCTTCGGCCTCGACGCCAATCTGCCGACCCTGCTGGTGACCGGCGGTTCACAGGGCGCGCGGCGGCTCAACGAGGTCGTGGAGACGATCGCGCCCGCGCTCCAGCGCTCCGGTGTCCAGGTGCTGCACGCGGTCGGTCCCAAGAACGAATTGCCGCAGCCGGACAACATGCCCGGAATGCCACCGTATGTGCCGGTACCGTATCTGGACCGTATGGACCTCGCGTACGCCGCGGCGGACATGATGCTCTGCCGCGCGGGCGCGATGACCGTCGCCGAGCTCTCCGCCGTCGGCCTTCCCGCGGCCTACGTCCCGCTGCCCATCGGCAACGGTGAACAGCGGCTCAACGCACAGCCGGTGGTGAAGGCCGGCGGCGGACTTCTCGTCGACGACGCCGAACTGACGCCGGAGTGGATCCAGCAGAACGTGCTGCCGGTCCTCACCAACCCCCACCGTCTGCACGAGATGGCGGGCGCCGCCGCCGAGTTCGGTCGTCCGGACGCCGACGAGCTGCTGGTCGGCATGGTGTACGACGCGATCGCGACACGTCGGCAGGGCTGAGCCAGACCCGCCGGCACAGAAAGCAGGGAAGCGTGGGCGGCGCAGCCGGACAAGTGACCAGCACACCCAGTCGTGCGGACGATCCGCCGCACTCACGGTCCGGTTCGCCGCCGCCCCCGCCCGCCCGCCGCCGACTGCGTCTGCCCGGACTGAGGGTCACCGTTGCGTGCTCGCTGGCGTTCGTGGCCTTCGTGGGCTTCGGTGTCTGGGCGCTGTACGGCTCGCCCTGGCTGAGGGTGGAGAAGGTCTCGGTGGACGGGACTGCCGTACTGACGGCGGAGGAAGTGCGCGAGGCAGCCGCCGTCGCGGTCGGCACCCCGCTTGCCTCGGTCGACAAGGCCGCCGCGCAGCGTCGCGTCACCGAGGCGCTGCCGCGGGTGGACTCGGTGCGTGTGGTCCGCAGTTGGCCCTCGGGCATCGGGCTGCACGTGACGGAGCGCACCCCGGTGCTGGCCCAGAAGCGCGCGGGCGGCGAGTACGTCGAGATCGACGCAGGGGGTGTGCGCTACGCGAAAGTGGACAAGCGCCCCAAGGGCAAGCCGCTGCTCGTCGTGGACCGGGAGAAGTCGGCCGACGCCAAGCGCTTCGGCCCGCGGCGGCTGCGGCAGGAGGCGGCCGCGGTGGCGGACGCGCTCCCGGGCTTCGTCGCCCGCGACGTGCGGACCGTACGGGTCCGCTCCTACGACTCGATCAGCCTTGAACTCACCGGGAACCGCGTGGTGATGTGGGGGAGCGGCGAGTACGGTGCCGCAAAGGCCAGAACCCTCCGCGCGCTGCTCAAGGCGCATCACAAGGACAGCGCTGTGCGCTACTTCGACGTGAGCGTTCCCAGCGCCCCCGCAGCGGCGGGAAGTTGACGTACGTACGTGCAGGCCAGCACCCTGGCTGGCGACCGCAACGGCTGATCACATAGGGTGAAAAGAAAAACGGGAGGTTCGGCGTGTTCGTTGAACGCGCAGCGCTTGTCGACTTAGTGTCCGTTCCTAGGACTTCAAGGAACGACAACTGTTAACCCTCGACTTCAGGGTCAGGGTTGGGGTCGGCTTTCGAACCGGCCCATCGGCATAAGTCGTCGGTCCCACAACCACTGTGGGGGGCGACACGTAACTCGAGGCGAGAGGCCTTCGACGTGGCAGCACCGCAGAACTACCTCGCAGTCATCAAGGTCGTCGGCATCGGCGGCGGTGGCGTCAACGCCATCAACCGGATGATCGAGGTCGGTCTCAAGGGCGTCGAGTTCATCGCGATCAATACCGATGCGCAAGCCCTGTTGATGAGCGACGCCGACGTCAAGCTGGACGTGGGCAGGGAACTCACCCGGGGGCTCGGAGCCGGCGCCAACCCCGATGTCGGCCGCAAGGCCGCCGAGGACCACCGCGAGGAGATCGAAGAGGTACTCAAGGGTGCCGACATGGTCTTCGTGACGGCGGGCGAGGGAGGCGGCACCGGTACCGGCGGCGCCCCCGTCGTGGCCAACATCGCCCGTTCCCTCGGTGCGCTGACGATCGGTGTGGTGACACGCCCGTTCACCTTCGAGGGCCGCCGCCGCGCCAACCAGGCCGAGGACGGCATCGCGGCGCTCCGCGACGAGGTCGACACCCTCATCGTCATCCCCAACGACCGGCTGCTGTCCATCTCGGACCGCCAGGTCAGCGTGCTGGACGCCTTCAAGTCGGCGGACCAGGTGCTGCTCTCCGGTGTCCAGGGCATCACCGACCTGATCACCACCCCGGGCCTGATCAACCTGGACTTCGCCGACGTCAAGTCCGTGATGTCCGAGGCGGGTTCGGCGCTCATGGGCATCGGCTCGGCCCGCGGCGACGACCGCGCGGTGGCAGCCGCCGAGATGGCGATCAGTTCCCCGCTGCTGGAAGCCTCCATCGACGGCGCACGCGGTGTGCTGCTGTCCATCTCCGGTGGCTCGGACCTCGGCCTGTTCGAGATCAACGAGGCCGCCCAGCTGGTCAGCGAGGCGGCGCACCCCGAGGCGAACATCATCTTCGGCGCGGTCATCGACGACGCCCTCGGCGACGAGGTGCGGGTCACTGTCATCGCTGCGGGATTCGACGGCGGGCAGCCGCCCTCGAAGAACCGCGAGAAGGTCCTGGGCGCCTACAGCGGCAAGGAGGAGCCGGCGAGCCCGGCCCGTACCGAGCCCGAGCCCGAGCGCCCCGCGTTCGGCGGTCTGGGTGCGGTGCCCGCCCGCGAGGAGGACAGCGAGCCCGCTCCGGCGGTCCCGGTCGGCGAATCCTCGGCGCCCGCCTCCGCCCCCCAGGTCCCCTCGGCCCGTCCCTACCAGGACAGCCAGGCCGAGGAGCTGGACGTCCCGGACTTCCTCAAGTGACCTCACGGAACCGGCAACTTCACACGTGATACCGATTCACACAGCAGTATGCGGCGCGCACTTCGCCTTCACCGACAGGTGGGGCGGGGTGAGCGCCGCTCCCTATGGCACCCTCAACCTCGGTGGCGCGGTCGGCGACAGCCCGGAGGACGTCGCGGCCAACCGCGAGCGCGCCGCCGTGGCCCTGGGCGTGGCGGCCGACCGGGTCGTCTGGATGAACCAGGTCCACGGCAACGAGGTGGCAGTTGTCGAAGGTGCGCAGCCGCCCCGTGAACTCCCGCCGGTCGACGGCGTTGTCACCGCCACGCCGGGCACGGTCCTCGCCGTACTCACCGCCGACTGCACCCCGGTGCTGCTGGCCGACCCCGCGGCCGGTGTGGTCGCGGCGGCGCACGCGGGCCGGCCGGGCCTGCTGGCCGGAGTCGTGCCCGCGACGGTGGCACGGATGGTCGAACTGGGCGCGGATCCCGAGCGGATCACCGCCCGCCTCGGCCCGGCCGTCTGCGGCAGGTGCTACGAGGTTCCCGAGCAGATGCGCGAGGAGGCGGCAGGCATCGCGCCCGCTTCCCGCGCCACCACTTCCTGGGGCACGCCGGCCATCGACGTACCGGCGGGAGTCCGGGGCCAGCTCGCCGAGTCGGGCGTCTTCGACGTCACCGATCCGGCCGTCTGCACACTCGAGTCGCAGGACCACTTCTCCTACCGGCGCGAGCGCACCACCGGCCGGCTGGCGAGCTACACATGGCTGGAGCAGCGGGGATGACGGAACCCTCCACGCCCGACGAGGCCGCCCGCAGAGCCGAGTTGGCGCAGAACCTCGCCGCGGTGCGGGCCAGGATCGAACGCGCCTGCGCGGGTGCCGGACGCGATCCGAACGAGGTCACTCTCGTCGTGGTGACCAAGACACACCCTGCGCGGGACGTCCGGCTGCTCGCCGACCTTGGCGTTCGCAACGTCGCCGAGAATCGTGACCAGGAGGCTGCGCGCAAGGCGGCCGAGTGCCACGACGCGCCCCTCACCTGGCACTTCGTCGGACAGCTCCAGACCAACAAGGTCCGTTCCGTCACGGAGTACGCCGATGTTGTCCACTCGCTGGACAGAACGCGCCTGGTTGCCGCGCTCTCCGGAGCGGCTCAGCGAAGAGGTCGGGATCTGGACTGCCTGCTCCAGATTGCACTTGACAAGGAGTCGGGCGAGGGCGGCGGACGCGGCGGCGCAACACCGGCGGACGTCCGGGAGTTGGGCGCCGCGGTCGTCGCGGCGCCCGGCCTCAGACTCGCCGGAGTGATGACCGTCGCACCCCTGTCCGGGCCGTACGCCGGTGACCCGCGAGCGGCGTTCGAGAGGCTGATGGAAATCTCACGGAGTCTGCGTACGGTGGACCCCGGTGCCAACATGGTTTCGGCCGGGATGAGTTCGGACCTGGAGGAAGCCGTGGCCGCCGGTGCGACACATGTACGCGTTGGTAGCGCGGTGCTCGGAGTCCGTCCCGCGCTCCGGTAACGTCGCCAAGCAAGTCGGACCACAGCAGAAAATATGGTCATTCCGACTGTATCGGACAGGTCACGTGGGTTCTGGGTCACTGGTGACGGAGCTGATCCACCACAGAGCGGAGGAAGCGGAGCATGGCCGGCGCGATGCGCAAGATGGCGGTCTACCTCGGCCTCGTGGAGGACGATGGGTATGACGGCAGGGGGTACGACCCCGACGATGATTTCGAGCCCGAACCGGAGCCGGAGAGGGATCGGCGACGACAGGCGCACCAACCCGTCCACGAGCCCGAACCGGAGGAGTCGGTCCGGGTCGTGCAGCCTCCTGCACAACGGGAACGTGAGCAATCTCCCGCTTTGGTGGGCGATGTGGGGCGAGTTCCGAGGATCGCACCCGTGTCATCCATCACACCCGAACGTCCGAGCCTGGAGAAGAGTGCGCCGGTGATGATGCCCAAGGTCGTGTCCGAGCGGGAGCCGTACCGCATCACCACGTTGCACCCCCGGACGTACAACGAAGCCCGTACCATCGGGGAACACTTCCGTGAGGGCACCCCGGTGATCATGAACCTGACGGAGATGGACGATACTGACGCGAAGCGACTTGTCGACTTCGCCGCAGGTTTGGTCTTCGGCCTGCACGGAAGTATTGAGCGGGTGACGCAGAAGGTCTTCCTTCTGTCTCCTGCTAACGTCGATGTCACGGCGGAGGACAAGGCCCGCATCGCAGAAGGCGGGTTCTTCAACCAGAGCTGATACGCAACACCAGACAAGCCCCGGTCAGCGGGCGGGGCTCCACCAGGGGAGAGGGAAGCACGAGATGGGCACAGCACAACAGGTGATCCTCATTGTGCTTCAGTGCTTTCTCGGAGTGCTGATCTTCCGCCTGGTGATGGACTACGTGTTCATGTTCGCCCGCTCATGGCAGCCCGGCAAGGCGATGGTGGTCGTACTGGAGGCCGCCTACACTGTCACTGATCCGCCACTGAAGCTGCTGCGGCGGTTCATCCCGCCGCTACGCTTCGGGGGCGTGGCGCTCGACCTGTCCTTCTTCGTACTGATGATCATCGTTTACATCGCAATGAGCATCGTGGCGAGCGTGTGAACGAGTACGGTCTTGCCGATATGCCGATGACCTACGTTGAGGTGAAGAGATGCCGCTGACCCCCGAGGACGTGCGGAACAAACAGTTCACGACCGTCCGTCTGCGTGAAGGCTACGACGAGGACGAGGTCGATGCCTTCCTGGACGAGGTGGAATCAGAGCTGACCCGTCTGCTCCGGGAGAACGAGGACCTGCGCGCCAAGCTGGCCGCAGCGACCCGGGCTGCCGCACAGAACCAGCAGAACATGCGGAAGCAGCAGCAGGAGCCGCAGGATCGCCCGCAGCAGGGCGCACCTGTGCCTGCCGCCATATCCGGACCGCAGCCGGTGCCGCCCGGGCAGCAGCAGATGGGCGGCCCGCCGCAACTGCCCGGCGGTGCGCCGCAGTTGCCGGCGGGTCCCGGTGGCCAGCAGGGTCCCCCGCACGGCGGTCCCGGCCCGATGGGTCAGGGCGGCCCCATGGGTGGCCCGCCGCAGCAGCAGCAGATGGGCGGCCCGCCGCAGCAGCAGATGGGCGGGGGCGGTCAGAACAACGACAGTGCCGCACGCGTTCTCTCGCTCGCTCAGCAGACGGCCGACCAGGCCATCGCCGAGGCCCGTTCCGAGGCCAACAAGATCGTCGGTGAGGCACGCAGCCGTGCCGAGGGTCTGGAGCGGGACGCCCGTGCCAAGGCCGACGCCCTGGAGCGGGACGCGCAGGAGAAGCACCGCGTGGCCATGGGCTCGCTGGAGTCGGCCCGCGCCACCCTCGAGCGCAAGGTCGAGGACCTGCGGGGCTTCGAGCGCGAGTACCGCACCCGGCTGAAGTCGTACCTGGAGAGCCAGCTGCGCCAGCTGGAGAGCCAGGCCGACGACTCGCTGGCGCCGCCGCGTTCGCCGCAGGCCCCTTCGCTGCCGGCATCGCCCTCGATGGCGTCTGCCGGAGCGAGCGCGGCCGGTGGCGGCGGGACCATGGGCGGTCACCAGTCGATGGGCGGCAACAGCCCGATGGGCAGCAGCCCGGCCTCCGGTCACGGCAGCCACACCCAGGGCGGCAACCAGACCTACGGCGGTCAGCAGCAGATGTCTCCTGCGATGACCCAGCCGATGGCTCCGGTGCGACCGCAGGGTCCGCAGCCGATGCAGCAGGCTCCGTCGCCCATGCGGGGCTTCCTGATCGACGAGGACGACAGCTGAGCGGAGCCGTCTGACGACGGCCGCGATCGGCATATCAGGAAGGGGCCGGCCCACTCGGGCCGGCCCCTTCCGCATGCCCGGGTGACCGGGAGCAGGGAGGGCCGACCGCATCCGATGCGATCGGCCCCACTGTTGTTCAGCTCCTGCGCAGCCAGAAGGTGAGGCCGAGAGCCTCGTCCGCGAAAGCGTCGCCGAACGTGTCGTCCGGCTCCTGCCCGGCGAGCTCCTCGGCGAGGACCTCGTTGGCGATCAGGGCGGCGTGATCGGTGAGTGCGGTGACCAGCTCCGCGTCTTCCGAACGCCAGCGCAGCGCGATCCGGTCCGCCACTTCGAGGCCGGAGTTCTTCCGGGCCTCCTGGACCAGCCGGATCACATCGCGCGCGAGACCGGCCCTGCGCAGCTCGGCGGTGATCTCCAGATCGAGGGCGACGGTGGCGCCGGTGTCGGAGGCGACCGACCAGCCCTCGCGCGGCGTCTCGGTGATGATGACCTCCTCGGGGGAGAGCACCACCGTCTCGCCCTCGACCTCGACCGTGGCCGTGCCGGCGCGCAGCGCCGCCGACAGCTTCGCCGCGTCGGCCGAGGCGATCGCCTTGGCGACCGGCTGGGTGCCCTTGCCGAACCGGCGGCCCAGCGCGCGGAAGTTGGCCTTCGCCGTGGTGTCGACGAGTGAACCGCCGACCTCCGAGAGGGAGGCGAGGTGGCTGACGTTCAGCTCCTCGGCGATCTGGTCGCGCAGATCGTCGGCCAGCAGCTCGAATCCCTGCGCCGCGACGAGCGCGCGGGAGAGCGGCTGACGGGTCTTCACTCCCGACTCGGCGCGGGTGGCCCGACCGAGCTCGACGAGCCGGCGCACCAGGAGCATGTCGGCGGACAACTGCGCGTCGATCGCCTCGGTGTCGGCGTCCGGCCACTGCGCCAGGTGCACCGACTCCGGACAGCCGGGCGTCACCGGGACCACCAGGTCCTGCCAGACGCGCTCGGAGATGAACGGGACCACCGGCGCCATGAGTCGGGTGACCGTCTCCAGCACGTCGTGCAGGGTGCGCAGCGCGGCCGGGTCGCCCTGCCAGAAGCGGCGGCGGGAGCGGCGCACGTACCAGTTGGAGAGGTCGTCGACGAAGGTCGACAGCAGCTTGCCGGCGCGCTGGGTGTCGTAGTTCTCCATGGCCTGGGTGACCAGGTCGACCAGTGCGTGCAGTTCGCTGAGCAACCAGCGGTCGAGCAGCGGCCGGTCCGCCTCGGCGGGGTCGGCGCCGCTCGGAGCCCACTGGGAGGTACGGGCGTACAGGGCCTGGAAGGCGACCGTGTTCCAGTAGGTGAGGAGTGTCTTTCGGACAACTTCCTGGATGGTGCCGTGGCCTACCCGGCGCGCGGCCCAGGGCGAACCGCCGGCGGCCATGAACCACCGCACGGCGTCCGCACCGTGACGCTCCATCAGCGGGATCGGTTCCAGGGTGTTGCCCAGGTGCTTGGACATCTTGCGGCCGTCCTCGGCGAGGATGTGGCCGAGGCAGACGACGTTCTCGTACGAGGAGCGGTCGAAGACGAGGGTGCCGACGGCCATCAGCGTGTAGAACCACCCGCGGGTCTGGTCGATCGCCTCGGAGATGAACTGCGCGGGGTAGCGCTGCTCGAACACCTCCTTGTTGCGGTACGGGTAGCCCCACTGCGCGAAGGGCACCGAACCGGAGTCGTACCAGGCGTCGATGACCTCCGGCACCCGCTCGGCGGTGAGGGTGCAGCCCTCATCGGTGCAGGGGAAGGTGACCGCGTCGATGTGGGGGCGGTGCGGGTCGAGGCCGCTCTGGTCGGTGCCGGTCAGCTCGGAGAGCTGGGCGAGCGAGCCGACGCAGGTGAGGTGGTCCTCGGAGCAGCGCCAGATGGGCAGCGGGGTGCCCCAGTAACGGTTGCGGGAGAGCGCCCAGTCGATGTTGTTGCCGAGCCAGTCGCCGAAACGGCCGTGCTTGACGGAGTCGGGGAACCAGTTGGTGCGTTCGTTCTCCCGGAGCAGAGCGTCCTTGATCTGCGTGGTGCGGATGTACCAGGACGGCTGGGCGTAGTAGAGCAGCGCGGTGTGGCAGCGCCAGCAGTGCGGGTAGCTGTGCTCGTACGCGAGGTGGCGGAAGAGTTTTCCGCGGGACTCCAGATCGGCGACCAGGACCTCGTCGGCCTTCTTGAAGAACTCCCCTCCCACGAGGGGGACTTCGGCCTCGAACGTGCCGTCCGGCCGGACCGGGTTGACCACCGGCAGGCCGTAGGAGCGGCAGACCTTGAGGTCGTCCTCGCCGAAAGCGGGGGACTGGTGGACGAGTCCGGTGCCGTCCTCGGTGGTGACGTATTCGGCGTTGACGACGTAGTGCGCGTCCTCGATGGCGACCAGATCGAAGGGGCGCTCGTACGTCCAGCGCTCCATCTCGGCGCCGGTGAACCGCTCGCCGGTGGCCTCCCAGCCCTCGCCCAGCGCCTTCTCCAGCAGCGGCTCGGCGACGACCAGGTGTTCCTCCCCGTCCGTGGCGACGACGTAGGTGACCTCGGGGTGGACGGCGACCGCGGTGTTGGAGACCAGGGTCCAGGGGGTGGTAGTCCAGACCAGCAGGGCGGCGCGGCCGGCGAGCGGGCCGGCGGTCAGCGGGAACCGCACGTACACCGACGGGTCGACCACCGTCTCGTACCCCTGCGCCAACTCGTGGTCGGACAGGCCGGTGCCGCAGCGCGGGCACCAGGGCGCGACGCGGTGGTCCTGCACCAGCAGGCCCTTGTCGAAGATCTGCTGGAGGGACCACCAGACGGACTCGATGTACTGCGGGTCCATCGTGCGGTAGGCGTCGTCGAGGTCGACCCAGTAGCCCATGCGCTCGGTGAGCCGGGCGAAGGCGTCGGTGTGCCGGGTGACCGACTCGCGGCACTTGTCGTTGAACTCGGCGATGCCGAACGCCTCGATGTCCTGCTTGCCGTTGAAGCCGAGCTCCTTCTCGACGGCAAGCTCGACGGGCAGCCCGTGGCAGTCCCAGCCGGCCTTGCGGGCGACGTGGTAGCCGCGCATCGTGCGGAACCGGGGGAAGACGTCCTTGAAGACGCGGGCCTCGATGTGGTGGGCGCCCGGCATGCCGTTGGCGGTGGGCGGCCCCTCGTAGAACACCCACTCGGGGCGGCCCCGGGACTGCTCGAGGGAGCGGGTGAAGATCTTCTGCTCGCGCCAGAAGTCCAGCACGGCGTGCTCGACCTCGGGCAGATTGACCTGCGCGGGCACCTGGCGGTACAGCGGAGTCGGGCTCATCTGGTGTTCCTCCGGCGGACATGACCACTTCCGTCAGAGGGACGAGACGCCCGCCGTGCGGCGCGTCCCGCGGTACCACCCTCCTTGGCGGCGGAAGACCTGCTCCCGACCGCCCTCTCGTTGAGGACAGCGTGCCGGGTCTACTCGCTCGTGGAGCTTTCTTCCGGCGGCTCCGGGGTGATCTTCACGTCGCGCCTGCCCCCGGGCTTCCACCGTCCCCGGGTCGCTCGTGGCCGCGTACGGACGCTACTCGTCCCCATCTCTGCCGTTCGCTGCCGCCAGTGTACGGGGCGCACGGGAGCGCCTGCGAACGGTTTCCACGGCGTACGGAAGGGCACAACGCCAACGCGGGTCCGGGCAGCGCAACGCTCGGTGAGGCTTTTGTCCGGCGTGCCCCTTTGCGAGAAGATTGGGGTCTCTTTATCGTTCTCGACACGTTTGCTCGCTAGATCACACTGTGTTAAGGGGTCGCGGCCATGACTTCAGGCAGATCCGCCGCGAGGACGACGGCGGACGGCGGGGCCGAGCAGGAGCACCGGAGCGCTGCAGACGATTCCACCCAGGATTCCGTGCAGGTCGGGGACGAGGCAAAACCGCCCGCCCCCGAGCGGAAGACGGCGCAGAAGGCACCCGCGAAGAAGGCCGCGGCCAAGAAGGCTTCGGCGAAGAAGGCGGCGGCGAAGAAGTCGACGGCCGAGAAGCCGTCCGCGAAGAAGGCCCCCGCGAAGAAGGCGGCGGCGAAGAAGACCGCCGAGAAGACCCCCGCGAAGAAGACCGCGACCGAGAAGACCGCGAAGCGGGCGACCGCCGAGCGGGCGGACGCACAGCAGACAGGAGCCCGGACGGTGGCTGCGAAGAAGACCACGACCCAGAAGCCTTCGGCGGTGCCGCAGGCCCGCGGCACGGCGGTCGCTCCCGGCGAGCTCGCCGTGCGCACCGGAGAGGAGCCGTGGACGACTGAGGAGGTCGAGGAGGCGCGCAAGGAGCTCCAGGACGAGGCCGGCCTGCGCCGGAGCGAGATCGCCGCGTCCGAGGAGGCGCTCGCCGGGCTGATGCAGAACTCCGGGGACGGCGCCGGGGACGACCAGGCCGACACCGGCAGCAAGAACATCACCAGGGAGCACGAACTCGCCCTCGTCGGCAACGCCCGCGAGATGCTGTACCAGATCGAGCGTGCACTGGAGCGGATGGACGCCGGCACGTACGGCCTGTGCGAGCGTTGCGGCAAGGCCATCGGCAAGGCCAGGATGCAGGCGTTTCCGCGGGCGACCCTGTGCGTCGAGTGCAAGCAGCGGCAGGAACGCCGCTGAACGCGCCCGACGGGGCGTGTCGTACGCTCATCCCGTGACATCAGAGGCGGAGCAGGCCATCGACGAAGCACCAGAGCGGAAGACCGGCGCCGCCGACGGAGCCGAGGGCGCCGAGGAGTCCGGCCGCGACGAGCGGCCGAGCGGCAAGCGGCGGGTCGCCGTCCTCCTGGTGGTCGCGGCTCTGGCGTACGCGCTCGATCTGGCCAGCAAGCTCGTGGTGGTCGCGAAGCTGGAGCACGAGCCGCCCATCGAGGTGGTCGGCACGCTGCTCCAGTTCTACGTCGTGCGCAACCCGGGCGCCGCCTTCGGCGTCGGGGAAGCGCTGACCGTGGTGCTCACGGTGATCGCGGCGGCGGTCGTGGTGGTCATTCTCCGGCTGGCGCGCAAGCTCTACAGCACGCCGTGGGCGATCGCGCTCGGCATGCTGCTCGGCGGTGCGATGGGCAATCTGACCGACCGCATCTTCCGCTCGCCCGGCGTCTTCGAGGGCGCGGTCGTCGACTTCATCGCCCCCGAGAACTTCGCGGTTTTCAACCTCGCCGACTCCGCGATCGTCTGCGGCGGCATCCTGATCGTGATCCTCTCCTTCCGCGGACTCGACCCGGACGGCACCGTCCACCGCAACTGACGCGACGGCGCCCGCGAGCCCGTGGCCCGGTGACCGGCGGTCGGGGGGCGGGCTCGGCCGGTGCGAGCGGTCCGTCATACTCGGTCGGGTGACCAACCCAGCTTCTGCGCCCGTTCCCGGCTCCTCCGAGCTCCGCACCCTGCCCGTTCCCGACGGACTGGAGGGCGAACGGGTCGACGCGGCTCTCGCCCGGATGTTCGGCTTCTCCCGCACCAAGGCGGCCGAACTGGCTGCCGACGGAAAGGTGCGACTGGACGGCAGCGAGGCCGGCAAGTCGGACCGGGTGCTCGGCGGCTCCTGGCTCGAGGTGGAGATCCCCGCGGCGCCCGGCCCGGTGCAGATCGTCGCCGAGCCGGTCGACGGCATGGAGATCGTGCACGACGACGAGGACATCGTCGTCATCGACAAGCCCGTCGGCGTCGCAGCCCACCCCAGCCCGGGGTGGACCGGGGCCACGGTGATCGGCGGTCTCGCCGCGGCCGGGTACACCATCACCACCTCCGGTGCGGCCGAGCGGCAGGGCATCGTCCACCGGCTGGACGTCGGCACCTCCGGCCTGATGGTGGTCGCGAAGTCGGAGCGTGCGTACAGCAGGCTCAAGCAGCAGTTCCGGGAGCGCACCGTCGACAAGCGCTACCACGCGCTCGTCCAGGGGCACCCCGACCCGATGAGCGGCACCATCGACGCCCCGATCGGTCGCCACCCCCAGCACGACTACAAGTGGGCCGTCACCTCGGCGGGCAAGCCCTCGGTGACGCACTACGACCTGGTCGAGGCGTTCCGGGCAGCCAGCCTGCTCGACATCAAACTGGAGAC
The DNA here is from genome assembly GCF_018101125.2 of Streptomyces tardus. GTDB lineage: Bacteria > Actinomycetota > Actinomycetes > Streptomycetales > Streptomycetaceae > Streptomyces > Streptomyces tardus. The sequence continues at coordinate 4,335,175 of NZ_JAELVF020000001.1, forward strand.
GGGCCGTACGCACCAGATCCGGGTCCACATGTCCGCGCACCGGCACCCCTGCGTCGGCGACCTGACGTACGGGGCGGACCCGACGCTGGCCAAGCGGCTCGGCCTCGGCCGGCAGTGGCTGCACGCGGTGCGGCTGGGCTTCGAGCACCCCTCGGACGGTCGCTGGGTGGAGTTCGGGACCGAGTACTCCGAAGACCTGCGGCAGGCGTTGGAGCGGGTCCGGGCCGAGAGCTCCTGACTCCGCCGGCGGCGCTGCCTCGCACTCCGGGTGCGCGGCTGCCTGCAGCGCGCGTCCTGCCGGGTGCGCACCGCGCCGTGCCCTCCCGCTGGAGCGTCAGAGGCTCTTGAACTCCGGCTGGGGCAGGGCCGGTTCGGCGGCGGTGCGGATCTTCGGCAGCGCGGAGGGGTGCTTCTCCTGGAGCCAGCCGAGCAGTGCCTCGCGCAGCTCGCACCGGAGCATCCACACGTCGTCGGGGGTACGGGCGGTCATCGCGGCGCGCACCTCGATCGTCGTGGGTGTGGAGTCGGTGACCATCAGGCTCCAGCGCCTGCCGTCCCAGTAGTCGCTGCTGCGCACGAACTCCTCGGTCTTGGCGCGCAGATCGGCGATGGGTGCGGTGTGGTCCAGCTGGAGGTAGACGGTGCCGGTGAGCTGCGAGGCGCCGCGCGACCAGTTCTCGAAGGGCTTGCTGGTGAAGTACGAGACCGGCATGGTGATGCGCCGCTCGTCCCAGGTGAGCACCACCAGGTACGAGACGGTGATCTCGTCGACGGTGCCGTACTCGCCGTCCACGACGACGGTGTCGCCGATGCGGACCATGTCGCCGAACGCGATCGAGAGGCCGGCGAAGAGATTGCCCAGGGTGGACTGGGCGGCGATGCCGGCGACGATGCCGAGCACGCCGGCCGAGGCGAGCATCGAGGTGCCGAACGTCTTCATCGCGTCGAACTGGAGCAGCATCGCGGCGCCCGCGATCACCCACACCACGGCGGTCAGCAGCCGCTGGACGAGAGTGAGCTGGGTACGCACCCGGCGGGCCCTGGCGGCGTCGTTCGCCACGCCCGCGTAGCGCCCGGAGACGGTCTCGACCACCGCGCCCAGCACTCGCATCGCCAGCCAGGCGGAGGCGCCGATCATGATCACAGCCAGCCACAGCTGGGCCGATTCGCGGTCGTCCCGCACCAGCTCGGTGCTGTCGAAGAAGACCCTGACGAGGGCGACGAACAGCACGGCCTGGAGCGGTACCCGGATGCCCCGCAGCAGACCCCACATCGGGGTCTCGGGGTGTCGGCGGTCGACTCGTATCAGGGCGCGGTCCACGGCCCAGGCGATGATCCAGGCGACTACGAGAGCGCCGCCGAAAACAATGGCTGGCCGCAGCACGTATTCCATGGTGTTTTCGACTCCTCATTGGATTTCGGGCACCACAGACCGTACCTGGCAGGATGGGCGGCCGGACGTCCCGGGCGGCCCCGGGCGGGAGATGTGAAGGAAGTGACACCGTGGCCACCGTTGTGCTGTTCCACTCCGTCCACGGGCCCGGGCCCGCGGTCCACGAGGCAGCCGAGCGCCTGCGCGCGGCCGGCCACGAGGTGGAGGTCCCGGACCTGTACGAGGGGAAGGTCGCGGACTCCGTGGAGGAGGGACGGGACCTGACCGACGAGATCGGCCGGGAGGAACTGCTGCGCCGCGCCGTCGCCGCGACCGCCCGGCTCTCCGAGCGCGGAGTGGTGTACGCCGGGCTCTCGCTCGGAGCCGCCGTCGCCCAGACCCTGGCGACCGCCGACCGCAACGCCCGCGGGCTCCTGCTGCTGCACGGCACCTCCGACCTCGCGGAGGACACGAGCGTGGACGAGCTCCCGGTGCAGCTGCACGTCGCGGACCCGGACCCCTTCGAATCGCACGACTGGCTGAGCAGTTGGTACCTGCAGATGCGGCAGGCGGGCGCGGAGGTCGAGGTCCACCACTACCGCGGCGCCGGCCACCTCTTCACCGACCGCGGCCTGCCCGACTGGGACGAGGAGGCCGCCGAGCGGGCCTGGCGGTGTGCACTGGACTTCGTCGCCGAGGTCGGCAGCCGGGACTCTGCCGCCTAGCACCGCCCGTCGCCGTCGGGTGCCTGCCGAAGGGCGCCCGGCGGCTTCGTCAGGAGCGGGTGCACCTGCCGCTGCCGCCGCCCTGCGGGTGGCACACGTAGACCCGGTCGGCGGCGGCGTCGCTGAGGTAGCGGCCGACGCAGTCGCCGGAGCCGGTACGGCCCTTGGCCGCGCAGAAGGCCACGGCCTCCTTGCCGCCGGCGAACGGCCCGGGCGCGTAGATCACCCAGTAGCCCGGGTTCAGCGACGCGTGGTCGTCGCTGCGCAGCACCCGCGCCTGCGGAACGGACTTCCGGACGGCGGCGGGGGCTCCGCGGTGGGTGCGCTACTGCTGGGCGGCGGCATCATCGGCGGCCTCCAGCTGATGAGCGGCGACCGGGACGGCACGGCCGGGCCCGGCGAGACCGGTACGACCACCCCGGGCGACGCCGACAAGTCGCCCGAGAACGGCGCCGATCGGGCCGACGAACCCTCCGACGGCTCGGCCGACCGGAAGCCCGGCGGGGTCGTGGCAGACGCCGGCGGGTGAGCGGGAAAGGAGCCGACGGTCGGGGCGTTCGGCGGTGCCGGGGGTTCCGGACGCGGCCCGCCTCGACGCGATGCTCGCGTACGCGAGCATCGCGTCGAGGCGGGCCGCGTCCGGGCGGGCGGCCGGGTCGCGCACCAGCAGTGCGTTGAGGACCGGGGTGAGCGGTCCGGAGCGGATGGGCGGGGGCACGGGCTCGTCGAGCACCGCCGCCAGGGTCGCCAGCGCGGTCTCCCGCCGCAGCGGGCTGTGGCCCTCGGCGGCGATGTAGAGCAGCATGCCCAGCGACCACAGGTCGGCGGCCGGGTGGTCGGCGGCCGAGCGGATGCGTTCGGGGGCGATGTACTCGGGCGAGCCGACGAGTTCGCCGGTGGCGGTGACCGAGGTGGAGCCCTGCACCGCAGCGATGCCGAAGTCGGTCAGCACCGCGCTGCCGTCCGCGCGCAGCAGCACGTTGGCCGGCTTTACGTCCCGGTGGTGGATGCCCGCCGCGTGCGCCGCACGGAGCGCGCCGAGGATCTGGCGTCCGATCCGGGCCGCGACGGTCGGCTCCAACGGGCCGTGTGCCAGCCGCTCGTGGAGGTTGTCGCCGGGGACCAGCTCCATCACCAGCCAGGGGTGCGGCTTCTGGTCGACGATGTGGTGGATCGTCACCACGCCGGGGTGGTTGATCCGCGCCAGCGCTCTGGCCTCGCGCAGCACCCGCTCCCGCAGCTTGCGGGAGGCAGTGTCCTCGTCGGTGAGTGCGGAGGATGAGGGTGCCCGCACCTCCTTGAGCGCGACTTCGCGCTCCAGCGCGTGGTCGCGGGCCCGCCAGACAGTCCCCATGCCTCCGCTGCCCAGCGGTTCCACCAGTTCGAAGCGGCCGTCGATGCGCCGGCCCGCGCTGCCCCCACTCATGGGATGAAGCGTAGGCCCCGTCTGCGCCGACTGCCGCCGCTGGCCCCCGAGTTGATGCGGTAGAAACTGGTATGACCGGACAGGGGCCCGCTGTTCCCGTACGTTCTCCGCCCCGCCGGCCCACCCGTCGAGCCGCGGGCACGGGCCGTGCGGACAGAGATCACGCGAGCGCAGACCATGCGAGCGCAGACCATGCGAGCAGAGACCAGAGATGACAACTCCGAGACCCACCTCCGAACCGACCGGCCGCGGGGATCCGGCGCGCCGCCGCGCCGCCGCCGTACTCGTCCTGCCGGCAGTGGCGCTGCTGGTGCCGCTGCTCGGTCCGCAGATCGCGCTGGACGGCACGGGGGAGGGCACGGCGCCCGGTTCGACGGCCGTCACCGCGCTGCGGACACTGATGCTCGGCGCGCTCTGTGTCCACGCCGGTGAACTGTTCGGGCTGCTGCTGGTGCGTCGGCTGCCCCTGCCGACGGAGGCCGACGAGCCCGCGGCGCCCGGGAGTTGGGCGACCGGGGCGGCGGTGGTCGGCTTCCTCGCGGCCCTCGGCCTCGCACTGATCGTCTCGACCGGCAACCTGGTGACACTCGACCTGTCCCGGATGGACGTCGGCGGTCTCTACGGCACCCGCGACGGCGCACTCGCCCTGATCACGGTCAACGGCTTCCTGGCCGCGGGGCTGTGCGCCGGCGGCCGACGTCCGGGCCTGGCCGCGCTGCCGCTCTTCGCGGTGGTCCTCGCGGAGGCGCTGCGGGCCCATCCCGAGGTCCACAGCCCGCTGTTCGGCAGCGCGCTCACCCTGGTCCACCTCGGCAGCGCGGCGCTGTGGACCGGCGGACTGCTGTACGTGCTGCGGGTGTTGTACGCCTGGCGCCGTGCGGCCCCCGCCCGCGGCACGGCCCTGCTCGGCGCGTACTCGCGGGTCGCGCTGGTGCTGTTCGCGGCGCTCACTGTCACGGGAGCGGTCAGCGCCGCGCGCAGGCTGCCGCCGGACGACCTGCTCACCACCGCGTACGGGCGGGTGCTGCTGGCGAAAGTGCTGCTGGTGGCCGCGGTCGCGGTGCTGGCGGTGCTCGCCCGCCGGCGGCTGCGCGGCCAGGCCGACCCGGTGGCCGTGGCCGCGCCCGCACGGGCCGAGGTGCTGGTGCTGCTCGTCGTCGTCGCAGTCTCCGCGCTGCTGACCGCGATGCCGCTGCCGGTGTTCTACCGGGCGGCGTTCTGGTGGACGTGGTTCTGAGCCGTACGGCCCCGCGTCCGCGGCGGACGGGCCGTACGGAACCGGGCGACTCCTGCGGGCCCAGAGCGCCGGGCGTTCAGCGGACCGGGTCCTGGAGGTCGTGCCGGCGACGCTCGTGCCCCGACGCCCGGGCCGTCTGCCGTCGCCCCCTGCCGGGCGGTCAGCGGACCGGGGTGTCGATCCGCTCCAGCTTCCGGGTGCCCGCGGCGGTGCGGTAGGAGCGGACGTGCCGGCTGGTGGCGTCGGGGTCGGTCTTGTCGGAGACGGCGTAGTAGTCCATCTGCGCGTGCGCGGAGTCGAGATGGAAGACGCCGTAGCCGTGCTGGTCGGAGTCGACCCACTTGGCGTGCCGGTTCGCCGCGCGCAGTGCGGTGGCAACGATCGGAGAGATGGTGCCCTCCTTCGCCCGCAGGTAGTCGTCGAGGTTGTCCGAACTCACCGAGGTCACCACGAACTCGGTGGCCGCGCTGCGCGAGAGCGGATAGGTGGCGGCGTGCTCGGGGACTTCGTTGGCCCAGGCCATGTGGATGTCGCCGGTCAGGAAGACGGCGTTGTCCACGTTCTTCGCCTTCAGATGGTCCAGCAGCTCGCGGCGGTCGTGGGTGTACCCGTCCCACTGGTCCGGGAAGATCGACAGCCCGCCCTCGGGGAGGCCGATGAGTTCGAGCAGCGGCTTGAGCAGGAAGGCCGGCAGCGAGCCGAAGGCGAGCGGGGAGATCATCACCGAGGTGCCGATCATCCGCCACCGCGCGCCGGGAGTGGCAAGTCCCGTCTTCAGCCAGTCCAGTTGGGCCCGGCCGGTGAGTGTGCGCTCCGGCGAGTCGGCGTCGCCGTCGCCGATGCCGACCTGCTGGTCGCGGAAGGAGCGCAGATCGAGCAGGTGCAGATCGGCGAGGGTGCCGAAGCGCAGCCGGCGGTAGGTGGTGCCGCTCACCGAGGGGCGTACCGGCATCCACTCGAAGTACGCCTGCTTGGCCGCCGACACGCGTCGGCTCCACTCGCCCTCCTCCTCGGGCTGGTGGTTCTGCGCGCCGCCCGACCAGGTGTCGTTGGCGAACTCGTGGTCGTCCCAGATCGCGATGACCGGGTGCGCCGCGTGCAGCGCCCGCAGATGCGGATCGGTCTTGTACTGCCCGTGCCTGGTCCGGTAGTCGGCGAGCGAGACCATTTCGTGGGCGGGCTCGTGGGGACGTACGACGGTGCCGCGTGTGCCGTACTCGCCGGTGGCGTACTCGTACAGGTAGTCGCCCAGATGCAGCACCGCGGTGAGGTCGGTGCGCTCGGCGAGGTGCCGGTAGGCCGAGAAGTGGCCCGCCTCCCAGTTGGAGCAGGAGACCACGCCGAAGCTGAGCCGGTCCGCGGCGGCGTCGTCGGCGGGCGCGGTACGGGTGCGGCCGGCCGGGGAGCGCACACCGGCGGCGGTGAAGCGGTAGTGGTACGCGGTGTCGGGCTTCAGGCCCCGCACATCGGCCTTGACCGTGTGGTCGGTAGCCGCGTCGGTGGTGACGCTGCCCTCGGCGACGACCTTGCCGAAGCCGCTGTCCTCCGCGACCTCCCAGCCCACGGCGGTCGCGACACCCCTGCCGGAGCCGGGTGCCGCCTCCGGGGAAGGGGTCAGCCGCGTCCACAGCAGTACGCCGTCGGGCAGCGGATCGCCGGAGGCGGTGCCGTGCAGGAACGCGGGCGCGTCCTCGCTCCCGGTGCCGCCCGAGCCGCTCCCGCGCTCCGCCGCACGCGCGGCGAGCGGGACGAGCGCGAGGCCGCCCGCGCCGGCAGCGGCGGCAACGACCGTGCGGCGGCGCGGTGTTGAAGATCTGTCGGAGCGCTTGTGGTGGTCCCCGTTCGGCGTCATGGCGGAAGACTATGGCGGCCGGTGACCGGCGGGTAGGGCGCCTGTTCCGGGCGGGCCGGGATTCATCGGCACTTCAACTCCCCGTTCGCGGCGCGGTGTTCGGAATTCGGGGTGCGGCGGGTGCGGCGCGAGCCCAGGGCGGACTCGGGTGCCGGGGTGCCGGGTGCCGGGGTGCGGATTCGGCGAGGGGTTCCGTTCGCACGGTGAAGTGGCGTGGAATAGGGCGGAATCCGGCAATTCCGCCGAGGAGGGCTCCTGTATCGTTGCCGCACGCCGGAACCGACCTGTCCGGCGGCCCGGCGCGAGGCCGGTGAGCGGGGCGGTCCGGGGCAGAGGTGGCGTACCACCTGCCCGGGGCCGCGGAGGGGAACGGCATGAATCGTGGAACCGGTCGTACGGTGACGGTCTGCGCGCTCGGCGCCGCGCTTCTCGGAGCGTTGAGCGCCCCCGCGCACTCCGCGCCGGCCAAGCGCGACGTCACCGTCCGCACTGCGGACTCGGCGGGCAGCGCCACCTTCGTCCACCACGGAGACACGCTCCGGGTGTGCGATCTGAAGGCCGACGGACGACGAGTCGTCGGCCGGCTGCTGTGGACCGACCTCAGAGGCAGCCACCACACTCTGACGGAGGACAGCAGCGGCGCCGGGAACTCCTGCGCACGCCAGACCTTCGACATCCCCGAGGGAACGCCGGTCACGATCAAGGTCTGTCTGAAGAAGGGCCCCAAGGGGATACAGGAGAAGTGCGCATTGGAGCGCGCCGTCGCCTGACTCCCGTGCTCCGGCGGCCCGTTGGCGGGCCTGACGCACCGCCTGACGCACCGCCTGACGCACCGCCGGGCCCACGGCTCCGCCCACCCACCGGACTCGGGTGCCGCGTGCACGCGCCGAGGGGCTCCCGGGCTTCGGCGTCCGGCGGGGCGACTCGACCCGACGTGCGACGTGCGGTCCATCGGATTCGGCCCGCGGAAACCGCGGAGGGTGGCCTCCGCAGGCCGAATCGGTACACCTTCGGTTACTTCTCCAGCGCGCCGTGGACCATCTGCTCGAACTGCTGCGGCGCCATCGGGGCGGTGCCCTGACCGGTCTCGATCTTCTTGCCGTTCACCTTGAGCGACGGCGTGCCGGTGACGTCCTTGGCCGCCTCGAACTTCTTGTCCATGTTGACGGCCCACGGGTCGTAGGTGCCGTTCTTGACGGCCTTCTCGAACGCCTTGTTGCCCTTCAGCTCCTCGACGCCCTGGGCCAGCTCGATCAGGTTCCCGTCGTCGCCGAAGTCGTCGCTGCGCTCCTCGGGGTGCTTGTCCTTGGAGTAGAAGATCTTCTTCAGCTCCATGAACGCCTCGGGGCTCTCGTTGAGCGCGGCGCCCAGCGCGCTGAGCGCGTTGCGCGAGCCGGTGCCCGCGATCGCCTCGGCGTCGTCGAGGAAGGTGCCGAACACGTACTCGGCCTTGTACTTGCCGTCATCGATGTCCTTGGAGACCGTCTCCCCGTTCGCCTGCTCGAAGCTCGCGCAGACTGGGCAGCGCATGTCCTCGTAGATCGTCACCGTGTTCTTGGCGTCCTTCTCGCCGATGACGATGTCGACGCCCTGCTTGCCCGCGGTGTTGTCGGGCTTCTCGTAGGAGGTGTAGCGGCCGGCGGTCTTCTCGCCCTCGGCCACCTTCTCGGCGTCGTCCCAGTGCTTCTGGGCCTCGCTGGTGTCGTCCTTCATCATCTGGTTGACGGCGAAGCCCGCGCCGCCGATCAGTGCCAGCGCGCCGACGACCGCGGCGGCGACGGTGAGCTGCCGGCGCATCTTCTCCCGCTTCGCCTGCTTCTCCCGCTCCAGACGCAGCCGCTCGCGTGCGACTCGCTTGGCTTCCTGGCTGTTGCGCTTGCTCATGGTCAGAACTCCGAGAGGTGTGAAGGGTTGGCCGGCTGGGCCGGTCAGAGGATGTGCCCGAGGGGGCGCGGTGCGTCAAGACCCCGCACGCCCGGACGTGCGTCGGGCACCAACGGGGGTGGGCGCCGCGGGACGCGGTCGGGCAGGGCTCAGGCGCAGAGAGCGAACCGCGCCGGAGGGCCCCTTCGCACCACGGAGTGGACCAGCAGCGGCAGAGCACCGGACAGGCGCGGACGGTGTGCGGTGCGCACCGCCCGCCCGCGCGGGGCCGGCGTCGTCGCGCCGAAGGGCCGGCGGAAGAGCGGGCTCACCAGCTGTACGGCCTCGGCGACCGCAGCGACCAGCAGCTCGCGAAGCGCCTGTTCGCCCCGCCACAGCCAGCCGGCGGCGAGCAGCCCGACCACGAGGTGGGCGCTCAGCAGCAGCCAGGGCGCCGCGGGGTGGTGGCCGAGGGCGGCGCCGGCCGGCTGGTCGGCGGCCAGCCGCGCCAGCGGGGTGCCGAACTCGCCGCCGGTGCAGATGAGATGGACGCCCATCGAGCGCAGCGGTCCGACCACCGGGCCGCCGGCGGTGCCGTAACAGGCCAGTTGTCCGGTGGTGAAGACCGTGTCCGCGGCGAGCTGGAGCGGCAGGAAGAGCGCTGCGATCGGCCAGAAACCGCGTTCGCGGCCCGCGAGTGCGTAGGAGCAGGCAAAGACCACCAGCGCGACCGCGCACAGCGGGATCAGCGGCACCGGGACGCCGGAGAGCAGTACGTGGGTGCCTGCGGACAGCGTGACGCAGACCGCGGTGAACACCGCGGCCCGTGCTGCCCGGAAGGCCGGTTGTGGTCCGGGGGCCGGACCGTCGCTTCTCGCACCCATCGCAGGAGAGTGTGCCACGCGGGGGTGTAAGCGTCCGGTGAGGAGGGCCGATCCGTGAGCGCACCGCAGCGCGACCGTGATCAACCCGCCGCGCGCCCGCCTTCGGCGGTGTCCGTCAACCGTGCGGGGGCGGGCGGCCGTTCGGCGCCGCACACCTCGCCGACCTGCGGGTATCCGTGTTGTCAGTCGGCCGCCGTAGACTTCCCCACGCCCAGGATCGACCCCGCCGGAGGTGGCTCGCACCGTGACCGACAAGCCGTTCACGCACCTGCACGTGCACACTCAGTACTCGCTGCTGGACGGCGCGGCGCGACTGAAGGACATGTTCAAGGCATGTGGCGAGATGGAGATGTCCCACATCGCCATGACCGACCACGGCAACCTGCACGGCGCCTACGACTTCTACCACCAGGCGACCTCGGCCGGAGTGACGCCGATCGTCGGCATCGAGGCGTACGTCGCGCCGGAGTCCCGCCGCTACACCCGGCCGGTCAAGTGGGGTGCCCCGCACCAGAAGCGGGACGACGTCTCGGGCGCCGGCGCGTACACCCACATGACGATGTGGTCGCGGAACCTCACGGGCCTGCACAACCTCTTCCGGGCCCAGTCCCGGGCGAGCCTGGAGGGGTTCTTCCGCAAGCCGCGCATGGACCGTGAGCTGCTGGCGGAGTACTCCGAGGGCCTGATGGCCACCACCGGCTGCCCCTCGGGCGAGGTGTCCACCCGTATCCGGCTCGGGCAGATGGACGAGGCGCTGAAGGCGGCCGGTGAGTTCCAGGACATCTTCGGCAAGGAGAACTTCTTCGTCGAGTTGATGGACCACAACATCGACATCGACCGCCGGGCGCGGGCCGGGCTGGAGGAGATCGCCCGCAAGCTCGACGCCCCCTTCGTCGTCACCAACGACTCGCACTACACCTTCGAGCACGAGTCCTCGGCCCACGACACCCTGCTGTGCATCCAGACCGGCAGCAACCTCTCCGACCCCAACCGCTTCAGCTTCGACGGCTCCGGCTACTACCTGAAGTCCGCCGCCGAGATGTACGCGATCGACAACTCCGACGCCTGGCAGCAGGGCTGTCTCAACACCCAGCGGTTGATCGCCGACCGGATCGACACCGAGGGCATGTTCAAGCCGCGCAACCTCATGCCGCGCTTCGACGTGCCCGAGGGGTACGACGAGGTGAGCTGGTTCCAGGAGGAGGTCAAGCGCGGGATGGCCCGCCGGTACCCGGGCGGTGTCCCCGCAGACCGGGAGCGGCAGGCGGCGTACGAGATGGGCGTCATCATCGAGATGGGGTTCCCCGGATACTTCCTCGTGGTCGCGGACTTCATCATGTGGGCCAAGGAGCAGGGCATCGCGGTGGGCCCCGGCCGCGGTTCGGCGGCGGGCTCGATCGTCTCGTACGCGATGGGCATCACCGACCTGGACCCGATCGAGCACGGGCTGATCTTCGAGCGGTTCCTCAACCCCGAGCGCCTGTCCATGCCCGACGTCGACATCGACTTCGACGAGCGCCGGCGCGGCGAGGTGATCCGGTACGTCACCGAGAAGTACGGGGCCGACAAGGTCGCGATGATCGGCACGTACGGCACCATCAAGGCGAAGAACGCGATCAAGGACTCGGCGCGGGTGCTCGGATACCCCTACGCCGTCGGCGACCGCATCACCAAGGCGATGCCGGCGGACGTGCTCGGCAAGGGCCTGCCGCTGTCCGGCATCACCGACAAGGACCACCCGCGCTACAGCGAGGCCGGCGAGATCCGCTCGATGTACGAGAACGAGCCGGACGTCACCAAGGTGATCAACGCGGCGCGCGGCATCGAGGGCCTGGTGCGGCAGATGGGCGTGCACGCGGCCGGCGTGATCATGTCCAGCGAGCGGCTGATCGACCATGTTCCGGTCTTCTCCCCGAAGAACGACGGTGTGGTCGTGACCCAGTGGGACTACCCGAGCTGCGAGTCGCTCGGCCTGCTGAAGATGGACTTCCTGGGGCTGCGCAACCTCACGATCATGGACGACGCCGTCAAGGCGATCGAGAAGAACAAGGGCAAGGAGATCAAGCTCCTCGATCTCACCCTCGACGACCCGGTGACCTACGAGCTGCTCCAGCGCGGCGACACCCTCGGCGTCTTCCAGTTCGACGGCGGACCGATGCGGTCGCTGCTGCGGATGATGAAGCCCGACAACTTCGAGGACATTTCCGCGGTTTCGGCCCTCTACCGGCCGGGTCCGATGGGCATGAACTCGCACATCAACTACGCCCTGCGCAAGAACGGCCAGCAGGAGATCGTCCCGATCCACCCGGAGCTCGAGGAGCCGCTGAGGGAGGTCCTCGAGATCACCCACGGCCTCATCGTGTATCAGGAGCAGGTGCAGAAGGCGGCCCAGGTGCTCGCCGGCTACTCGCTCGGCCAGGCCGACCTGCTGCGTCGTGCGATGGGCAAGAAGAAGCCGGAGGTGCTGGAGAAGGAGTTCGTCAACTTCCAGCAGGGCGCCCGGGACAAGGGGTATTCGGACGAGGCGATCCAGGCCGTCTGGGACGTGCTGGTGCCCTTCGCCGGCTACGCGTTCAACAAGGCGCACTCCTCGGCGTACGGCCTGGTGACCTACTGGACCGCCTATCTGAAGGCGAACTACCCGGCCGAGTACATGTCGGCGCTGCTCACCTCGGTGCGCGACGACAAGGACAAGTCCGCCGTCTACCTCAACGAGTGCCGCCGGATGGGCATCAAGGTCCTGCCCCCGGACGTCAACGAGTCCGAGGCCAACTTCACGCCGCGCGGCGACGACACGATCGTCTTCGGCCTCACCGCGGTGCGCAACGTCGGCCAGAACGTCGTGGACTCCATCGTCAAGTGCCGCAAGGAGAAGGGGAAGTACTCCTCCTTCCCCGACTTCCTGGACAAGGTCGAGGCCGTCGTCTGCAACAAGCGCACGGTCGAGTCGCTGATCAAGGCGGGCGCGTTCGACGAGATGAGCCACACCCGCAAGGGGCTCAGCGCGCAGTTCGAGCCGATGATCGACAACGTCGTCCAGGTCAAGCGCAAGGAGGCGGAGGGCCAGTTCGACCTCTTCGGCGACATGGGCGACGCCGCCGCGGACGACGGTCCCGGCTTCGGTCTGGACGTGGAGTTCTCCGAGGAGGAGTGGGAGAAGACCTATCTGCTCGCCCAGGAGCGGGAGATGCTCGGCCTCTATGTCTCCGACCACCCCCTCTTCGGCATCGAGCACGTGCTCAACGAGAAGGCCGACGCCGGGATCTCGCAGCTGACCGGCGGTGAGTACAGCGACGGCTGGACCGTCACCATCGGCGGCATCATCTCCGGACTTCAGCGGAAGATGACCAAGCAGGGCAACGCGTGGGCGATCGCGACCGTCGAGGATCTGGCCGGTTCGATCGAGTGCATGTTCTTCCCCGCGACCTACCAGCTGGTGTCCACCCAGCTGATGGAGGACGCGGTCGTCTTCGTCAAGGGCCGGCTGGACAAGCGCGAGGACGTGCCGCGCCTGGTCGCCATGGAGTTGATGATCCCCGACCTCAGCGAGGCGTCCGCCAACGCCCCGGTGACGATCACCATTCCGACGGTGAAGATCACCCCGCCGCTGGTGGAGCGGCTGGGAGAGGTCCTCGGCCACCACCGCGGCGCCACCGAGGTGCGGGTCAAGCTCCAGGGCGCGCGCAAGACGACCGTGCTGCGGCTCGACCGGCACCGGGTGACGGCCGATCCGGCGCTCTTCGGGGACCTCAAGGCTCTGCTCGGCCCGTCCTGCCTGGCCGGCTGAGCGCGGCGCCGGGGCCCGGCGGCCGGTAGCGGTCGGTCCGTACGCACGAGTGAGGGGCTCCCCCGCCGGGGAGCCCCTCACTCACTGCCGTCCGCCTGGCTGCCGGTGCCTGCTCGCGCCCGCCCCGCTCCGGGGGCCGTCCCGCCGGGAGGGCCTGCTGCACAGGCGGGAGGGCCGGGGCGTACGGGCGGCGCGGGTCTCGGCGGCGGCCGATCGTCGTCGAGGACGGCCGACGGGACGGTCAGTTGTGGCCGAACTTCTTCGACTGCCGCTTGCGCTCCATCTTGCCGGTGCCCTGGCCGGACTCCAGCTGCTCCTCGGAGCTTCTGCCCTGCTCCTGCGTGGACTTGGCCCGGTCCTCGGGTCTGTGCGGCACACGGTTCTTGTTCTTGGCCATGCTGACCTCCCGGGTCCTCGGAACTATGGCCGAGTTCAGATTCGCATGACCCATCATTCTTCGCATATCGGTCACTTCGCCTCGCGGTGCGGCTGCGAGGTTCGTTCCGGTCGCGCCGTGGACGTACGGTGCGGCTGTGGTCGGGCCGGAGGCCAACTGCGGCCCGCCACGCCGAAGATCGAGTTCCGACAGTTAACGCCGGTTAGGGTCGGGCAGACTCGACGTGAATACGCCCTGGCCGCCCCGGTGGCCCGTGCGGTGAGACGAAAGTGGGTGGACCGTGGACCGTTGCGTCGTTCTCGTGGACGCCGGGTATCTGCTGGGCGCCGCCGCGAGTCTCCTCGCAGGTGAGCCCATGCGCTCCCGGATCACTGTCGACCACTCCTCGCTGATCCAGGGGTTGCGCGAGCGGGCCGAGTCCGACACCGGCCGCGACCTGCTGCGGATCTACTGGTTCGACGGTGCGCCCGACCGGGTGCCGCAACCCGAGCACCGGCGGCTGCGGGTCATGCCGCGCGTGACCGTACGGCTCGGTGCGCTCACCCGCAGTGAGGGGCGTTGGGCGCAGAAGGGCGTCGACGCCGCCATGCACGCGGAGTTGACCGAGCTGGCGCGCAACCGCGCCTGCTCCGACATTGTGCTGGTCACCGGCGACGGCGATCTGCTGCCGGGTCTGATGTCGGCCAAGGAGCACGGCGTCGCCGTCCACCTGTGGGCGGTGCAGGCGGCGGACGGCGACTACAACCAGTCCGAGGACCTTGTCGCGGAGGCCGACGAGCGCCGCGTGCTCGACCGGATGTGGATCACCCGTGCGGTGCGCGCGAAGGATCCCACGGGGCCCTTCGCACCGCAGCCCGCGACCCGGCCCGACATCGCGGCCATCCTCTCCGCGCCGCTGCCGGAGCCGCCCGCGGCCCCGGCGGAGAACGGGACCGCGCCGCCCGCCCCGGAGCCGGAGCAGGAGGACGAGGCAGACACCGAGCACAAGGGCGTCCCCACCCCCAAGGACCTGGCCGCGCTGGGCCGGCACACCGCCGCCCACCAGTCGCCGCCCTCGCCCGCCACTCTCCGCTGGTCCTCGGACAAGGGCTGGTCCGACCGCGGGACCTCGCCGGAGTCCCCGGAGGTCGCCGGACTGCCCACTCTCGCCCAGCTCACCACCGCCGAGCAGCGCTGGGCGGACCGGGAAGAGGACATCACCACGGTCAGCGGCGACCCCTACGAGGTCGGCCAGGTCTTCGCCGGCCGCTGGATCATCCGGCTGGGAGGCCGCGGCGACCTCGGCCAGCTGTCCGTGCAGTACCCGCGCATCCCGCACCGCATCGACGGTGAACTCCTGCGCTACGCCGCCAGGTTCGGTCTCCTCGCGCACAAGGACGACCAGATCGACGAGGACGACCGGTACGCGATCCGGGCCGGCTTCTGGCGCGAGGTGAGCGACCGCACCGGCACCGAGCACCCCCCGACCGCCGCACAGGAGAGCCCGGGGCAGCGCTGAGGCCGGGTACGGTCGCCCGTCCGCGGGCGCGTACCCTCGTGATTCGTGGAGAACGGCGCACAGGAACTCAGCGAGGACGAGCGGGACACCGGCAGGGCCGACGGCTCGCCCGAAGAACCCGCGGCGCCGCCCGTCGCGGTGGCGGTCACCGGTCTGGTGAAGAGCTATCCCGCCCGCCGGGCCCGCCGGGGACGTGCCGCCACCGAGGCGGTACGCGCGACCGACCGGGTCGATCTGAGCATCCGGGCCGGTGAGGTCTTCGGCCTGCTCGGCCCCAACGGCGCCGGCAAATCGACCCTGGTGCGTCAGCTGACCGGTCTGCTGCGGCCCGACACCGGGCGGATCGAGGTGCTCGGCCACGATCTCGTGCGCCACCCCGACCGCGCCTCCCGGCTGCTCGCCTATCTCGGCCAGGAGTCCTCCGCGCTGGACGAGCTGACCGTCTCACTCGCGATCGAGACCACCGCACGGCTGCGCGGTCGCGACGCCGAGCACGCCCGCAAGGAGACCTCCGCCGTGATGGCGGAGCTGGGCCTGGGCTCGTTCGCCGATCGCGCGCTGCGCAGGCTCTCCGGCGGCGAGCGCCGACTCGCCTGCGTGGGCGCTGCCCTGGTCGGCGACCGCCCGTTGCTGGTGCTGGACGAGCCGACAACCGGTATGGACCCGCTGGCACGGCGTTCGGTGTGGGCCGCGATCGACCGCAGGCGCCGGGAGCACGGTACGACCGTGCTGCTGGTCACTCACAACGTGCTGGAGGCGGAGGCGGTGCTCGACCGCGTCGCGGTGCTCGACAGGGGCCGCGTCATCGCCTGCGACACCCCCGGCGGGCTCAAGGCGGTCGTCGGCGACGATGTGCGCCTGGACCTGGTGTGGCGCTCGGAACCGCCGCTGAACATCCCGGAGGTGGCCGCCCTGCGTGAGCACGCCCAACGCACGGGCCGCCGCTGGACGTTGCGCATGCCGCCCGAGGAGGCGCGCACCGCGGTCGCGGCCGTCACGGGTGGTGCGGCCTTCGCCGCGCTCGACGACTTCACCCTCGCCACCCCCAGCCTGGAGGACGTGTACCTGGCGCTCGGTGGCCGTGGCGAGGGCCTGGTGCGGATGTGAGAACGTGTAGGCCGGGTCGACCCGGGGCAAACCGCCCCGCCACCGCGAACGCGGTGGAACGTCCGCCCGAGGGCCGTGAACCGCAGGGAAGGTACGGATCGAGAGCGTGACCACACTTTCCTCGAGGACCGCCGCATCCCCGTCCGAGCCCACAGGCGTCCCTGGCGCCCCCGCCCTCGGCGGGCGCTCCGCGTCCCCGGCGCCGGCCGCCGCCGCGGGCGGTCGCGGTGGTACGGGCCCCGAGCAGCCGCTCGCGCCCCGCGCCAAACTGTGGCCCTCGCTCGGCGCCGTCTACCGGGCGCAGCTCTCCCGGGCGCGGGTGGCGCGCATCCCGCTGCTTTTCGTCGCCACCTTCCAGTCGGTCGGGATCATGATCCTGATGCGCGGTGTGGTCTCCGGCGGTCTCAGCGAGGAGACGGGTGCGGTGGTCGCCGGTGCCAGCGTGCTGGTGGTGGCGTTCGTCGGACTGAACCTGCTCGCCCAGTACTTCGGCGCCCTGCGCGCCTCCGGCGGACTCGACCACTACGCCACGCTGCCCGTACCGCCCGCCGCGGTGGTGCTGGGCACGGCGGGGGCGTACGCCTCCTTCACCGTCCCCGGCGTGATCGTCACGGCCGTGACGGGGTGCGTGCTCTTCCAGCTTCCGGTGACCGGCCTGTGGGTGCTGGCGGCGGTGATCCCGCTCTCCGGCGCCGCGCTCGCGGGCCTCGGCGCGCTGCTGGGTCTGCTCGCACCGCGTCCCGAACTCGCTACGCTGTGCGGCCAGTTGGGGATGTCGGGTGCGCTGCTGCTGGGTGTGCTGCCGGCCTCCTCGATGCCGCTGGCGCTCCAGTGGGCCAGGGACCTGCTGCCCTCGACGTACGGGGTCGAGGCGATGATCGCGACCTTCCAGCCGGACCCGGACTGGGTGAACGTACTGCTCAACCTCGCGGTCAGCGCGGCGGTCGGCGTTGTCACGCTGGTGTTGGCCGCCTGGGCGTACCGCCGGGCCGCCGTCCGCTGAGCGCGGCGCGCTGAACAGCGGCGCCGACCGCGCCCGTCGTCCGAGCCGCGCCGGGTCTCCACCGCTGTGCGAGGACGCCGCGCGAGGCGTCCGGAGGGCGGTCGGGCGGCCGTGAGCGCCGCCCCCGTACGGGCGTCCCCCGCGGCGGGTCGGGCGAGCGAGCCTGGCACGATGGCGGGGTGAGTTCACCGACCCCAGCATCCCCAGACGGTTCGTCCCAGCCCTACGACCCGTGGGGCGAGCGTTCCGCCGCCGCAGGCACCGCGGAGCCCGGCGCCCCCGACGCCGAAACCACCGGGCCGACCGGCCCCGGCGAGCTGCGCGACCTCGCGCTGGTCGCCGTCCCGGTCGCCCTCTGCGGCGTGCTCCTCGGCCTGCTCTGGTGGTGGCTCGCCCCGAACGTCCCGTACCTCTCGGACGGCAAGCAGGCCTTCCTGCTGAACTCCGAGGGCGAGGACTCGGTCAGCGTGGACGGCGTCTATGTGGCGCTCGCCGCCGGACTCGGGCTGCTGAGCGGAGTGCTGGTCTTTCTCCTCCGCCGCAGCGGCGGCATCGGAGTCGTCGTCGGACTCGCCCTCGGAAGTGCGCTGGCCGCGTTCCTCGGACGGGTGGTGGGCTCGCTGCTCGGCCCGAGCGGGGACCTCGCCGCCGTCGCGGCGGAGACCGGACGCGGAAAGTCCTTCGACGGGCCGCTCGAACTCCACGCCACGATCGCGCTGCTGGTCTGGCCCCTTGCCGCGCTGCTGGCACATCTGCTGGTGACCGCGCTCTTCGGCCCGCGCGACCCGGAGCCGACCCTTCCCGTCCACACCGGTTGGGCCGCGGGCCCGGCCGCCGGCGACCCGCACGCCGGTGGGTACGGCCCGCACCCGGACGCGGGAGCCGCGCCGGGCGACGCCCACCTCGGGCAGCCGGACCAGCACGGGCACCCGTACGGGGGGAACCGTCCGCCGGAGTCGCCCGAAGGGCCCGGTCGTTCGTACTGAGCGCAGTCGCCGAGGCGACCGGCTGTCCGCACCGAGCCCGCTTCAGGGCCCGGGCAGGCCCGCGGCCGATCCCGTTCGGAGCGCCGGGAACGTGCCCTGCGGCAGCGTGCTCGGCGTTCTCAGCCCGACGCCCGCGGCGCCCGGCCGCCGGGTCAGCCGCGGCCGATGGCGGCCGTACGCGCCCCGGTGAGGCCGATCAGGTCGGTCGGCGAGAGTTCGATCTCCAGCCCGCGGCGTCCGGCCGAAACGCACACCGTGGGATGGTCCAGCGCCGAGGAGTCCACCACCGCGGGCAGTCGTCTGCGCTGGCCGAGCGGCGAGATGCCGCCGAGTACGTAGCCGGTGGCGCGCTCGGCCGCCGCGGGCACCGCCAGCTGGGCGCGCTTGCCGCCCGCCGCGGCGGCGAGCGCCTTGAGGTCCAGTGAGCCTGACACCGGTACCACCGCCACGGTCAGTTTTCCGTCGACCTCCGCCACCAGGGTCTTGAAGACCTGGCTCGGATCGAGGCCGAGCGCCTGCGCGGCCTCCTCGCCGTAGGAGCGGAAGTCCTCCGCCCGCGGGTCGTGCGTGTAGCCGTGCACGGTGAAGTCGATCCCCGCCCGAGTGAGGGCGACGGTCGCCGGAGTGCCTGCGGTGGCTGTCTTCTTGCGGGCCATGCGGTGCCCTCCCGGGGCGTGCGCGGTGAGAACGGACGGATGTGCGGAACGCCTGTACGACGGGTGCACGGCGCGGTGTCGGGGCTCCTCACGGTAATTCCCGCTCTGTGCCCGGGAGTTGCCGACGCCGGGGGAGCGGCGCACACCGCGGGCACACCCGCAGGCCCGGCCCGCAAGCGCTCCAGCCCGTCCCGTACCCGCCCGCCACGCCTCGCACGTACGCGCCGGCCTCCGCCCGTACGTGCCTGCCCGCGATCCGGACTTCCGCCACCAAGGGGTCAGTTGGGGGAGGTCGGCTGCTGGGTGAGGTCGGTGGCCGGGAGCGAGGGCAGCTTGCCGAGCAGCGCCGACTCGCGGCGCAGCAGCCGCAGTTCGTCCGCCAGCCGGGTCGCGGTGTCCGGCGCCTGGAGCAGCCGCTGCTTGGTGGGGGTGTCCAGCACGGAGGCGGCGGCGACGAGGTAGGAGATCACCGACGGGTCCTCCGGCAGTTCCTGCTCGCCGGAGAGGCTGCGCTCATGGGCGCCCGCGAGACGCTTCTGGTACGTGCGGAAGGCGCGCAGCACGCCCTGCGAGAGCGCCGCGGCGCCGTCGCCGTCCTCCTCGGGCAGCTCCTCGACCTCACCGACCAGATGGTCCCCGCTCGCGTCCACCGAGCGCAGCGTGAACCGGGTGGTGCCGGTCGCCAGCAGCTCGTAGCCCGAACCGTCCTCCCGCTCCCGGATGTTCGAGGCGTCCGCCACGCAGCCCACGGAGAAGAACGAGTCGGCGGGGTCGGCGCCGAAGCCGTCGGCGGGGCCGGCGGGCCGGTCGTCCTCGTCCGGCAGCCCGGACCCGGTCGGCGCGACCTCGTGCCCCTCCCGGATGCCGATCACGCCGAACTGCCGCGGCTCGTCCTCGGAGGTCTCCAGCAGCGTCCGCACCAGCGCCCGGTACCGCGGCTCGAAGATGTTCAGCGGCATCACGAGACCGGGGAAGAGCACGGTGTTCAGCGGAAACAGCGGCAGGTGCGTCGTCACAGTCGGGCAGCTTAACGGCAGTGGTGCGCCACCGTGCGCCCACCGGCGCGCCACCGCGGTGGCCGTGCGCCGCCTCCGCCGGGCTGCGCGGGCGGTCCGCGGTGCTGACGGGCCCGGCTCACTGCCTGCGCAGCAGGCGCGTGGTGCCGGCGGCGACCGTCGTGGCCAGCACCCAGCCGGCCAGGATCAGCGCGGAGGCGATCCACTGGTAGTGGCCCTCGGGCCGCCAGGCCGAGTCGTGGCCGAGGTCGATGACGGGCAGCAGCATGTCGAGGGCGTACAGCGCCGCGTCCCAGTGCGGGCCCTCGTCGCCGCGCGGCTCGGGCTTGTTGGCGCTGAAGTACACCGTGCCCGAGGCCCAGAGCACCGCCATCCACACGGCCGCCAGGCCCGGCTTGTACCCGTAGGCGACCGTCCAGTCCTGGAGGTAGCCCCACAGCTTCCCGGCCAGCGGCAGGGTCTCGCGCCGCCGCCGCTGCTTTGCCAGGAGTACGCGCCGCGCCTCGGCGTCCTCGCCGCTGTTGCGCAGCACGGTGGCCAACTGCTCGTAGGGCTCCGCGGAGTACTCGGGCGTCGCCGTCGCCACCCACCGCAGCCGCTCCTCCAGCGGGAACGGGCCGAGCGGGATCAGATGCTCGTAGCTGAAGCCGGCCATCCACAGGCCTTCGTTCACCGGCCAACTGGAGGCACGGTCCACGAGGTTGCCGACGGTGGCGCCGGAGAGCACCACCCGGCCCCGGCTGATCCGCTCCGGGGTGAAGCACAGCTCGGGCGTCTGCACCCGCCGCAACGACAGCTCCTGCCCGCGCTCCAGTACCACCCGGGCGCGGTCCAGCACGAGGGAGTCCCCGAACCGGCCGTCGTCCAGCTTCATCCCGCCCATGCAGTGGAAGTGCTGGAGCGGTGGGTCCAGCGGGTCCGGCGGCTCGACGGGCGGTGGCGGGGTGGTGCGGCCCGGTTGGGGGAAGCGGGTGCCGGTCGGGGGAGTCATGCTCAGCATGTGCCGCGCTCCCGAGGGCCCGAACGCGGCGAAGTGCGCGAACCTCTCCACCTGCAACTGCGGGGCGTGCAGGGCGTACGGGCCGCGGCGGTTGCTCAGCTCGCTGCCGTACATGAAGAGCGAGCCGCCCACCCGCGCCCCGCGCATCGACACCTCGCCGCTGGCCAGCAGCAGGCTGGCCTGGAGGTCCTGACCGACCGTCAACCCGTCGGCGGCCACCGCCCGTCCGCGCCGGCCGCCGGCGACGGTGACCTCGTTCATCATCAGGTCGGTGCCGATGCTCGCGTCGGTGAGCCGGATGCCACCGGGGACGGTGCAGCGCGGCAGGTGCAGATCACCGTCGGTGCTCACCCGGGCCGCCTCCAGGCGCGGGATGCGGCAGCCGATGAAGCGACCGGTGCTCAGCCGGCACTCGGCGAGCAGCACCTCCTCCTCGAAGCGGCAGTGCCGAAGCTCGAAGAAGGGCTGGACCGAGCCACCGGACAGATCGAGCCGCCCGATGATCTGGGCGCCCGCCAGATGCAGCGCGGCGACCCTGCCCAGCAGCGGCGGCGGACCGTGGAGCAGCAGCAGCGCGATGATCCGGGCGCGCACGGTGCGGCGCTCGCTCCAGGGCCGGATGCCGTTCGGATCGTCCTCGACAAGATCGCCGGTGCGCAGGTCGTAGCTGCTGCCGTTGCGGAACGCCTGCCACATCGCCCATTCCGTGGGGGTCAACCGCAGCGCTGCCGGCGGCTCGCCGTCGTCCAGCGGCTCGCTCACTCCAGGTCCCCCACTCTCGACATCCCCCTGCTCCCACGAACCCACCGCGTGACGGGCTCCGCGCCGACGGTCAGCGGCCTCGTCCCGACACCTGTATCACGCTCTGATACGACGAGCTTTCCCCCTTCGCACGTCTGCGACACTGGGTGACGTGCTGCAAGCAATCTCGCTGGACCGAATCGATCTTCGCGGCGCCGCCTCTGCGGACGGTGTCGACCGCGATCTGCTGCCCCGCGCCGAACTCGACGTGGAAGCCGCCCTGGACAAGGTGCGGCCGATCTGCGAGGACGTGCGCCATCGCGGCACCGAGGCCCTCATCGACTGCGCACGCCGCTTCGACGGCGTGGAGTTGACCGAGGTCAGAGTACCGGCAGCGGAGATCGACAAGGCCCTCGCCGAGCTCGACCCCCGGGTGCGGGCCGCGCTGGAGGAGTCGATCCGCCGCGCCCGCATCGTCCACCGCGAGCAGCGGCGCCAGGACACCACCGTCGCGGTGGTGCCCGGCGGCACCGTGACCGAGCGCTGGGTGCCGGTCGAGCGGGTCGGTCTCTACGTCCCCGGCGGTAACGCGGTGTATCCGTCCTCGGTCGTCATGAACGTCGTGCCCGCGCAGGAGGCGGGGGTGCGGTCGCTGGCCGTCACCTCCCCACCGCAGGCCGCTTTCGGCGGGCTGCCGCACCCCACGATCCTGGCCGCCTGCGCTCTCCTCGGGGTGGACGAGGTCTACGCCGCGGGCGGCGCCCAGGCGATCGCCATGTTCGCCTACGGGACGAGCGAGTGCGCGCCGACCAGTTTGGTGACCGGCCCGGGCAACATCTACGTGGCGGCGGCCAAACGCCTGCTCAAGGGCCGTATCGGCATCGACGCCGAGGCAGGCCCCACCGAGATCGCGATCCTGGCCGACGACTCCGCCGAGCCCGCGCACGTCGCCGCCGACCTGATCAGCCAGGCCGAGCACGACGTACTGGCCGCCGCCGTGCTGGTCACCCCCTCGACGGCACTGGCCGAGGCGGTCGACGCCGAGCTGACCCGGCAGGTTGCCGCGACCCGGCACCGCGAGCGGGTGGTCGAGTCGCTGACCGGCCGCCAGTCCGGCGTCGTGCTGGTCGACGACCTGGACCACGGGCTCGCGGTGGTGGACGCGTACGCCGCGGAGCACCTGGAGATCCAGACCGAGCGGGCCCCCGAGATCGCCGCCCGGGTCCGGAACGCCGGCGCGGTCTTCGTCGGCGCGTACGCCCCGGTCTCGCTCGGTGACTACTGCGCCGGGTCCAACCACGTGCTGCCGACGGGCGGTTGCGCCTGCCACTCCTCGGGTCTGTCCGTGCAGTCCTTCCTGCGCGGCATCCACGTCGTCGACTACGACCGGGACGCCCTCGCGGAGGTCGCCGGCCATGTCGTCACCCTCGCGGAGGCCGAGGACCTGCCGGCGCACGGCGACGCGCTGAAGGTCCGATTCGGCGGAGAGGTGCCGGGCCGATGACACGCATCGAGGAGCTGCCCGTCCGGGACGAGCTGCGCGGCAAGTCCCCGTACGGCGCGCCGCAGTTGGACGTCGCCGTGCGGCTGAACACCAACGAGAACCCGTACCCGCTGCCCGAGGCGCTGGTGGCCCGGATCGCCGAGCGGGTCACCGAGGCCGCGCGCGAGCTCAACCGGTACCCGGACCGCGATGCGACCGAGCTGCGCGCCGGGCTCGCCGCGTACCTGACCCGCACCGCCGGCCACCGGGTCGGTCCGGAGGGCGTCTGGGCCGCCAACGGCTCCAACGAGATCCTCCAGCAGCTGCTCCAGGCCTTCGGCGGACCGGGCCGCACGGCGCTCGGCTTCGAACCGTCGTACTCCATGCACGCGTTGATCGCCCGCGGCACCGGCACCGGCTGGCTCTCCGGCCCGCGCCGGGAGGACTTCACCATCGATGTCGACGCGGCCGTGGCGGTCATCGCCGAGCAGCGCCCGCACGTGATCTTCGTCTGCTCACCGAACAACCCCACCGGCACCGCCGTCGCCGCGCGGACGGTGGTCGCGCTGCACGAGGCCGCCCAGGCCGCTCGCCCGGACAGCGGCGCGCTGGTGGTGGTGGACGAGGCGTATGGCGAGTTCAGCCACCACCCCTCGCTGCTGCCGCTGATCGAGGGCCGGCCGAACCTGGTGCTCTCGCGCACCATGTCCAAGGCGTTCGGCGCCGCCGGGCTGCGGCTGGGCTATCTCGCCGCCGATCCGGCAGTCGTCGACGCCGTGCAGCTGGTGCGGTTGCCGTACCACCTCTCGGCCGTCACCCAGGCCACGGCGCTCGCCGCGCTGGAGCACACCGATACGCTGTTGGGGTACGTCGAGCAGCTCAAAGCCGAGCGTGACCGCATCGTCGCGGAACTGCGTGCGACCGGCCTCGAAGTCACCGAATCCGACGCGAACTTCGTCCAGTTCGGCCGCTTCGAGGGCCCCGCCGCCACGAGCACGCTCCCGCTGACGGCGCACGAGATGTGGCAGGCCCTGCTCGACAGGGGCGTGCTGGTCCGGGACAACGGCGTACCCGGCCGACTGCGGGTGACCGCGGGCACGCCGGCGGAGAACGACGCGTTCCTGGACGCGGTACGCGCAGTGACGAAGGAGAACAACCGATGACCCGCGCAGGCCGGGTGGAACGCACCACCAAGGAAACCTCCGTCGTCGTGGAGCTGGCGCTCGACGGCACGGGCAAGGTCGACGTCACCACCGGAGTCGGCTTCTTCGACCACATGCTCGACCAGCTCGGTCGGCACGGTCTCTTCGATCTCACGGTCAAGACCGAGGGCGATCTGCACATCGACAGCCACCACACGATCGAGGACACCTCGCTCGCGCTGGGCGCCGCGTTCCGGCAGGCGCTCGGCGACAAGCGCGGCATCGTGCGCTTCGCCAACTCCTCGGTGCCGCTGGACGAGTCGCTGGCCAACGTCACCGTCGACCTCTCCGGCCGTCCCTACCTCGTGCACAGCGAGCCCGAGGGAATGGCCCAGATGATCGGCCCCGACTACGACACCACGATGACCCGGCACATCCTGGAGTCCTTCGTGGCGCAGGCACAGGTCGCGCTGCACGTTCACGTGCCGTACGGGCGCAACGCGCACCACATCGTGGAGTGCCAGTTCAAGGCGCTCGCGCGAGCGCTGCGCGGTGCCAGCGAGATCGACCCGCGGCAGACCGGCATCCCCTCCACCAAGGGCGCTCTGTGAACACGGTCTCCACCCTGCTGATCTTCGTCGGTCTCTTTCTGCTGGGTGGGGTCGTCTCCTTCTGGAAGCAGGGCATGCCCAAGGGCGTGATCGTGCTGCTCGGCCTCTGCTCGGCGATGGCGTTGGCCGCCGGCATCATGCGACTGGAGTGACGTGATGAGTACCGCCAGGAAGCAGGTCGTCGTCTTCGACTACGGCTTCGGGAACGTGCGCTCCGCCGAGCGGGCGCTGGCCAGGGCCGGCGCCGAGGTGGAGATCACCGGGGACTACGACCGGGCGATGAACGCCGACGGCCTGCTCGTGCCCGGCGTAGGTGCCTTCGGCGCCTGCATGGCCGGGTTGAAGCAGGCGCGCGGCGACTGGGTCATCGGCCGCCGGCTCTCCGGCGGACGCCCGGTCATGGGTATCTGCGTCGGGATGCAGATCCTCTTCTCGCGCGGCGTCGAGCACGGAGTGGAGGCCGAGGGCCTCGACGAGTGGCCCGGCACGGTCGGCCCGCTGAAGGCCGACGTCGTACCGCACATGGGCTGGAACACCGTTCGGGCCCCGGAGGACAGTGCGCTCTTCGCCTCGCTGCCCCGCGACGCCCGCTACTACTTCGTCCACTCCTACGCCGCGCACGACTGGGAGATGGAGGCCCTCAGCGCCTCCATCCGCGCCCCCCTGGTCACGTGGTCCACGCACGGCGAGGACTTCGTCGCCGCCGTGGAGAACGGTCCGCTGTGGGCCACCCAGTTCCACCCCGAGAAGTCCGGCGACGCCGGAGCACAGCTGCTGACCAACTGGATCGAGAGTCTTTAGATGACCGCCGCACTTGAGCTTCTGCCCGCCGTCGACGTACGGGACGGCCAGGCCGTACGCCTGGTCCACGGAGAGTCCGGCTCGGAGACCTCCTACGGCGACCCGCTCCAGGCCGCGCTCGCCTGGCAGAGTGCCGGTGCCCAGTGGCTGCACCTGGTCGACCTCGACGCCGCCTTCGGCACCGGTGACAACCGTGAGCAGATCGCCGAGGTCGCCCGCTCCATGGACATCAGGGTCGAGCTGTCCGGCGGCATCCGGGACGACGAGACCCTGGCCGCCGCGCTGGCCACCGGGTGCACCCGCGTCAACCTCGGTACGGCCGCGCTGGAGAGCCCCGAGTGGGTCGCCAAGGTCATCGCCGAGCACGGCGACCGGATCGCGGTCGGTCTGGACGTGCGCGGCACCACACTGCGCGGGCGCGGCTGGACCCGCGACGGCGGCGATCTGTACGAGACGCTGGAGCGCCTGAACGCCGAGGGCTGCGCCCGGTACGTGGTCACCGACATCAACAAGGACGGCACCCTCCAGGGCCCGAACCTGGAGCTGCTGGCCGGCGTCTGCGCCGCCACCGACCGTCCCGTCGTCGCCTCGGGCGGCGTCTCTTCGCTGGAGGACCTGCGGACGATCGCGTCCCTGGTGCCGCAGGGCGTGGAGGGTGCGATCGTGGGCAAGGCGCTTTACGCGAAGGCGTTCACCCTCGAAGAGGCACTGGAGGCGGTTTCGGCATGACCATCGAGCGCGTGCAGTCCGACAGTCCGTGGGAAGAGTCGATCGGGTTCGCGCGCGCGGTGGCCGCGGGCGACCGGGTGCTGGTCGGCGGTACGACGCCCTTCCGGGGCGGGGTGCTGCACGGCGAGGGCGACCCGTACCAGCAGGCGAGGGCGGCGGGCGAGAACGCGCTGGCCGCGCTCGACCGCTTCGGTCTCGGTGTCGACGCGGTCGTCCGCACTCGCCTGTACATCACCCACAGCCGCGACGTGGACGCGGTCAGCCGGGCGCACAAGGAGCTGTTCGACGAGGCACGGCCGGTGTGCACGCTGGTCGTGGTCTCCGGCTTCGTGGACTCCCGCATCCTGGTCGAGATCGAAGTCGAAGCATTCCGAGGATCGCAAGGAGCATAGGTCCGTGACCCTGGCCGTACGAGTCATTCCCTGCCTGGACGTGGACGGCGGCCGGGTCGTCAAGGGCGTCAACTTCCAGAACCTGCGCGACGCCGGTGATCCGGTCGAGATGGCCGGGGTCTACGACGCCGAGGGCGCCGACGAGCTGACCTTCCTCGACATCACCGCCTCCTCCGGCGACCGGGAGACCACCTACGAGATGGTGCGCCGCACCGCCGAACAGGTCTTCATCCCGCTCACGGTGGGCGGCGGCGTACGCACCCCCGAGGACGTCGACCGGCTGCTGCGGGCGGGCGCCGACAAGGTCGGGGTGAACACCGCGGCCATCGCCCGGCCCGAGTTGATCCGGGAGATCGCCGAGCGCTTCGGTCGGCAGGTGCTGGTGCTCTCGGTGGACGCGCGCCGCTGCCGGGAGGACTCCGAGCACCCGCCGACGTCCTCGGGGTTCGAGGTGACCACCCACGGCGGCCGGCGGGGCACCGGGATCGACGCGGTCGAATGGGCCGAGCGGGCGGGGGAGTTGGGCGCGGGCGAGATCCTGCTCAACTCGATGGACGCCGACGGCACCAGAGCCGGGTACGACACCGGGATGATCGCCGCCGTGCGTGCCCGGGTCGGCGTGCCGGTCATCGCCTCGGGCGGTGCGGGCAGCCCGTCCGACTTCCCGCCCGCGGTGGAGGCGGGCGCCGACGCGGTGCTGGCGGCGTCGGTCTTCCACTTCGGCGATCTGCGGATCGGCGAGGTGAAGGAGACCCTGCGCGCGGCCGGGCACCCGGTGCGCTGAGCCTTCCGCTCGCGGGCCCCCACCGTACGTACGCCTCCGGAGGTACGACGCGGGCCGCGGCACGTGCTGCCGTGCCCGACGCGCCCACGTCTCCCGCCGCTGAGCTCAACGGCTGTGCGCAGTACCGGTGTTGGGCGAGGCGGCGGCGGTGCCCCGGAGAGTGCGGACGCCCGGTCCGGGGCACCTGCCGGCCGGACTGCTCAGGCCGAGTAGCCCTTCGGCGGGATGAGGCTGGCGAGCTGGCTGAAGTTCAGCCAGTAGATCTGCCAGCCGTTGAAGGACGCGGAGTCGGCGATCAGCACCGTGTTGTGGAGGGTGTCGTAGCCGATGACCGTGAAGTAGTGGTAGATCGTCTGGCCCGGCGGGTAGCCCGGAGGCTGGTTGCCGGGCGGCGCGACGATGTTGGCCACGATCGGGTGGTTGCTGTCCATGTCCGCGATGACGTCCGACCAGAGCAGGTCGATCTGCGCCTGGGTCGGCGGGTCGTTGGGCATCTCGCGGGTGAAGTAGGTCCCGGAGTCGACACGGTTGTTGAGGACCCTGGTGATCTGGCCGATGTGGTCGGTGCCGCCCTGGTGGGTGCCGAGTTCGGCCGCGAAGGTCGCCTGGTTGGGGACGGGGACCCGGGCGGAGAGCGCGCAGCGCGTCGCCGCGGGGCCGCACCAGTAGCCGGTCTCCTGGACCTAGTAGTCGACCTGGAGCACCCGCTCGTTCTGGGTGTGCACCTTCTTGGTGCGCAGTACCGGGAACTGGCTGCGGTGTCCGGAGACGACCTCGGTCTCGACCTGAACGCCGTTGGGGTGAGCGGGACTCGGGGGGATCGGCGCCGGCGGCTGGCCGGGCCCGTTCTTTCCGGAGGCGGCGCGGGCGGTGCCGGTGGAGAGCAGGGCGCCGGTGGCGGTGAGTGCCAGGGCGCTTGCGAAGGCTCTTCGTCGCATGAGCGGTTCCTTCACTGTGGGGGATGCGCAATGGGCATTGAACCGGCATGAGCATGCCACAGCGAAAACGCTCTGGGGAGGGGCGGCGCAGGGACCGGCAGCTATTTGCGAACAGTGCTGTCTGTTCTGGTGGGGCGTTGTTCCGGCACCTGGCGCAGCCATTGGTCCGCACACGGTTCGGAGGGCTCCCCGCCCACGGCGGAAAGCCCTCCGACTGCTCCTGTGATGCGGGCCGCGGCCCTCCGGCCACCCCTGCCGGGGCAGTCCGGACGGACTCAGAAGCCGAGCTTCGCCACCCGGACCTTGGCCACCGCGTTCTCCTCGCCCTCCAGGGCCACATCAGCCACGGACTGGCGTCCCCACACGAACATCAGCAGCTCCGAGGGCTCACCGGTGACGGTGACCACCGGGGCGCCCTTGTGCGCCACGGCGGTCTGCCCGTTCGGCCGCCGCAGCACCAGGCCGACCGGCGACTTTCGGCCGAACATCCGGGCACCGGACTCCAGCCGGCGCCACAGCACGTCGGCGAAGACCGGGTCCAGCTCGCGCGGGGACCAGCCCGGCTGGGCGCGGCGCACATCCTCGGCGTGGACGTAGAACTCAACGGTGTTGGCCGCCTCGTCGACCTGCTTGAGTGCGAACGGCGACGCCTTGGGCGGGCCGGTGCGCACGAGCCGGACCAGCTCCTCGTACGGCTTGGCGGCGAACTCCCCGCTCACCCGCTCCAGCCGCGACTGGAGCGGCTTCAGGAAGGCGCCGGCGGCGGCGTCCGCACGGCGCTCGCGCACCAGTACGTGGACGGCCAGATCACGGGCCGTCCAACCCTCGCACAGCGTCGGCGACTCGGGGCCCGCGCTCTCCAACAGGTCGGCCAGCAGCAGGCGTTCACGCTTGGCATGTGTAGACATAACGCCACCCTAAGGGCGTACGGAGCGCGGTGCGATGCGCCGCGCGGCCGGCGCCCTCGGCAGGCTGTCCACCCGCCGGACAGATCCGGGAACCAGGTTTCGTCGGCCGAGGCGATCGCGGCAGAATGCGACCATGCCTCCCACTCCGTCACCCCAGCAGCCCCCGCCGCCCGACGCCGGGGGCACGCCCGACCCCGGGAGCCCGCTCGACCCCGCTCTCGCCGCGCGGCTCAAGCGGAACGCGGACGGCCTGCTGCCCGCCGTGGCCCAGCAGTACGACACCGGCGAGGTGCTGATGCTCGGCTGGATGGACGACGAGGCGCTGCACCGCACCCTGACCACCGGCCGCTGCACCTACTGGAGCCGCAGCAGGGGCGAGTACTGGGTGAAGGGCGACACCTCGGGGCACTTCCAGCACGTCAAGTCGGTTGCTCTGGACTGCGACGGGGACACGCTGCTGGTGCGCGTCGACCAGATCGGCGCGGCCTGTCACACCGGCGACAGAACCTGCTTCGACGCCGACCCGCTCCCGGTGTCCGGACCCACCGACGCCACCGACGCCACCGACGCCACCGACGGGGCAGCGGGGGAGAGCGGCCGGCCGGTGCGGGCGGGGCAGACGGGTGCCGCGGAAGCACACATCACGAGGGACGACACCACCGGAGCCGCCGGCGAGAGCGGCGCCGGACAGCCCACCGAGGACGCCGCACGGCACCGTGCCGAAGGCGCCGACGCCATCGAGGAGCGCGCGTGACCACACCCGATCTGGAGACCTTCCGCACGCTTGCCAAGGACCGCCGGGTGATCCCCGTCACCCGGCGCCTGCTGGCGGACGGCGACACTCCCGTCGCGCTCTACCGCAAGCTCGCCGCAGAGCGGCCCGGCACCTTCCTGCTGGAGTCGGCCGAGAACGGCCGCACCTGGTCGCGCTACTCCTTCGTCGGCGTGCGCAGCGCCGCCACCCTGACCGTTCGGGACGGCCGGGCGCACTGGCTCGGCACCCCGCCCGTGGGCGTACCCACCGACGGCGATCCGCTGGTGGCGCTGCGCGCCACGGTGGAGGCGCTGCACACCCCGCGCGACCCCGAACTGCCCCCGTTCACCGGTGGCATGGTCGGCTACCTCGGCTACGACGTCGTACGCCGGCTGGAGCGCATCGGCGACAGCACCACCGACGATCTGCAGCTGCCCGAGCTGACCATGCTGCTCGCCTCGGACCTCGCGGTGCTCGACCACCGCGACGGCACCGTGCTGCTGATCGCCAACGCCATCAACCACAACGACCTCGACACCGGCGTCGACGAGGCGTACGAGGACGCGCTGGACCGCCTCGACTCCATGACCGCCGACCTGTCCCGGTCCGCCGACGTCAGCGCCACCCCGCTGCCGGCCTCGGAAGTGCCCGACTACCGCGAGCGCTGGGGCGGAGACCGGTACCGCGAGGCGGTCTCGGACATCAAGGAGCGGATCAGGGCCGGCGAGGCCTTCCAGGTCGTGCCTTCCCAGCGCTTCGAGGCGCCCTGTTCGGCCTCCGCGCTGGACATCTACCGGGTGCTGCGCACCAGCAACCCCAGCCCGTACATGTATCTGCTGCGCTTCGGCGGCCACGACGAGAGCGATCCGTCGGCGGACGGCTTCGACGTCGTGGGCTCCTCGCCGGAGGCGCTGGTGAAGGTTGCCGACGGGCAGGCGATGATGCACCCCATCGCCGGCACCAGGCCGCGCGGGGAGAGCCCGAAGCAGGACGCGGAGCTGGGCGAGGAGCTGCTCGCCGATCCCAAGGAGCGGGCCGAGCACCTGATGCTCGTCGACCTCGGGCGCAACGATCTCGGACGGGTGTGCCGACCTGGCAGTGTCGAGGTCGTCGACTTCATGACGGTCGAGCGCTACAGCCACGTGATGCACATCGTCTCCACCGTCACCGGCCAACTCGCCGCCGACCGAACGGCGTTCGACGCGCTCACCGCCTGCTTCCCGGCCGGCACGCTCTCCGGCGCCCCCAAGCCGAGGGCCCTGCGCATCATCGAGGAGCTGGAGCCGACCAGGCGCGGGCTCTACGGCGGCTGCGTCGGCTACCTGGACTTCGCCGGCGACGCGGACACCGCGATCGCCATCCGCACCGCGGTGCTGCGCGACGGCACGGCCTACGTCCAGGCGGGCGCCGGAGTCGTCGCCGACTCCGATCCCGTCGCCGAGGACACCGAATGCCGCAACAAGGCGGCAGCGGTCCTGAGGGCAGTGAGGACGGCCGAACTCCTCGGCGGTAGCGTGGAACGGTGACCGCCACGCCCTCCACCCCCCGCAGCAGCGCGCCCCGCCGCGCCCTGGGAGCCGCCCTGCCGGGCGGCGCGCTGGGCGCCACCCTCATCCTCGTCGCCGCAGGGCAGACCTGGGCCGAGGGCAGTGCGGCGATCGGCCGGGCGCGCACCGACATCCAGGTGACCGGCAGCGAGGTGACTGGGCTGCCGAGTGCGCTCGCCCTGGTCGGACTCGCCGCCCTGGTCGCGGTGTTCGCCGTGCGCCGCAAGGGCCGTACCGCCGTCGCCGCGCTGCTCGCACTGTGCGGGCTGGGCGTCGTCGTCTCCGCGCTGCTGGCCACGGCCGACACCGGCGCGCTCGAGGAGCGGGCCGCCGAGGCCACCGGCCTGGCCGACGCCGCGGTCGACCGGGTCAGCCACAGCCCCTGGCCGTACGCAGCGGTGGCCGGCGGTGTGCTGCTGCTCCTCGCCGGTCTGCTCGCGCTGCGCTTCGGCCGGTACTGGCCCGCCATGGGCGGCAGGTACGAGCGTTCCGGCTCCACTCGTCGCGGCGGTGCGACGCGACGGGCCCGGCCGGAGGCACAGGAGCGGCCGGAGGACCTCTGGCAGGCGCTGGATCGCGGCGAGGACCCGACAGAGCACACCGGCCGGGAACGGCCCGGGCGTACGGAATCGGCCCGGCAGGCCGCCGCCCCCGCGCCCGGAAGGCAGCACGATCCGGGCAGCGGACAGGACCCGGACGCCGCGCAGGACCCGGACGCCGCGCAGGACCCGGGCCCCGTGCGCGACTCCGGCGGCCCGGCCGGGCCCGGGGGCGAGGGTGACCAAGCCCATGGCGGAGCAGGATCACGCTCCTGACACAATGGGCGGGAAGCATCCCGCCGCACCGCGGCCCGAAGACGGATCTACGAGGAGCACTTTCATGGCCGACACCAGCCACGGTCACACCCCCGCAGCCTGGACCGGCGTGACCATCGCCATGATCGGGTTCTGCGTCGGCAGCGTCTTCATGGTGATGGCCGAGCCGCTCGGCGTGATTGCCGGCTGCGCCGTCGTACTCCTCGGCGGGGTCGTCGGCATGATCATGCGTTCGATGGGTCTGGGCCAGCCCAAGGACACCCCGGAGCGGGTCGCCGCCCGGGAGACAGCCGTCGCAAGGGGCTGAACCACCCCGTCTCCGTGTGCCGACCGGGCGCGGCGCCGCATTCGTGCGGCTCGCCGCGCCCGTCGGTGTTTGGTGCGCCGACCGGGTCCGCACACCCTGGAGGGATGATCACCTCCCGGCTCCCCGCGCTCGGCGTGCTCGGCTGTGTGCTGCTCGCCCTCGGTTACGTCGGCGCGGTCGATCCCCATGAGCCGGGCCACTATCCGCTCTGCCCGGTTCTGCGGTACAGCGGGCTGCTCTGCCCCGGCTGCGGCGGCCTGCGCAGCGTGCACGCGCTGGTGCACGGCGATCTGACGGCCGCGTTCGCCGCGAACGCCTTCGTGGTGGTCGTGCTGCTGGCTGCGGCGGGGGGTTGGGCCGCGTGGTTCGCGCGTCCCGCGTTCCGCCCGCGGGTGCCGCTGACGCTGGTGTGGTCGGCCGGCGCGGTGCTGCTGGTCTTCACGGTGCTGCGCAACCTGCCGCCGGGTGCCGCGCTGGCCCCGTAGCCGCATCCGGCATGTGAGACCGGTGGTGGGCGGATGTGAAGGACGTGAGGATCGGCGGATACCATCACAGTGCTGACCGTGACGATCCGTACGGCTGCCGGCGGAGCTCGTCACGACCACCGGGCAGGCCGCTCGGGACGGCGGAGACCGCCGCTTCCGGTGCGACCGCAGACCGCAGACCGATCAGAGAGAGGGGCCTCGTGTGAGTGTGCTCGACGAGATCATCGACGGAGTCCGTGCGGACCTCGCCGAGCGCCAGGAGCGCGTCAGCCTCGACGACCTCAAGGAGCGCGTGGAGCGTGCACCCCGCGCCAAGGACGGCGTCGCGGCGCTGAAGGGCGACAGCGTCAAGGTCATCTGCGAGGTGAAGCGCTCCAGCCCCTCCAAGGGCGCGCTCGCCGCCATCGCCGACCCCGCCGCACTCGCCGGCGACTACGAGGCGGGCGGCGCCGCCGTGATCTCGGTCCTCACCGAGGAGCGCAGATTCGGCGGCTCGCTGGCCGATCTGGAGGCAGTGCGCGCCCGGGTCGACATCCCGGTGCTGCGCAAGGACTTCATCGTCACCTCCTACCAACTGTGGGAGGCCCGTGCGCACGGCGCCGACGTGGCGCTGCTGATCGTCGCCGCGCTGGAGCAGCCCGCGCTGGTCTCGCTCATCGAGCGGGCCGAGTCGATCGGCCTGACTCCGCTCGTGGAGGTCCACGACGAGGAGGAGGCCGAGCGGGCGGTGGACGCGGGCGCCAGGATCATCGGCGTCAACGCCCGTGACCTGCGGACCCTGGAGATCGATCGGGACAACTTCGCCCGGGTCGCGCCCGAGATCCCGGACGGGATCGTCAAGATCGCGGAGTCCGGAGTGCGCGGCCCCCACGACCTCATCGCCTACGCCAACGAGGGCGCCGACGCCGTCCTGGTCGGCGAGTCCCTGGTCACCGGCAAGGACCCGCAGGCCGCGGTGGCCGATCTGGTCGCCGCCGGCGCGCACCCGGCACTGAGGCACGGACGCTGACCGTGCCCCGTCACCCCGCCGCCCCGATCGAGTGCGGAGCGCCGCGCCTCGCGTTGCCGCCCTGGCACCGCGGCTGCCGCGCGCCCGCGCGCCGGGTGCGGGGCCGGCGCGTCAGGTACCACATCGGTGCGGAGCCCGGCCAGATCAACGGAAGGCGATGGCGCGGCTGACGGCGCCACCTCCGCGACACACCCCACCATGGGACACCGGCCCGCCGCCGGCCGTTCCGGTGCGCCCGTGCGCACGGTGGTGCGCGCGGCTGCCGCCGTCCGCGAGCCGAGTCGACTTCCCACCGCACACAGCCGGGTCCGCCGCCGTGCGCCGCCGTACGCCCCGTGCGTACGCGTCGGCCGGCGGCTCCCGCGAGGAGCTCACCGAGATGTCCACAGACTTCTTCCTGCCCGATCCCGACGGCCGGGTGCCCAGCAG
This sequence comes from Streptomyces tardus, assembly GCF_018101125.2. Lineage (GTDB taxonomy): Bacteria > Actinomycetota > Actinomycetes > Streptomycetales > Streptomycetaceae > Streptomyces > Streptomyces tardus. Next base: position 4,369,859 of record NZ_JAELVF020000001.1, read on the forward strand.
CGCCGGCTACTTCGGGGCCTTCGGCGGCAAGTTCATCCCCGAGGCGCTGGTCGCCGCGGTGGACGAGGTTGCCGCCGAGTACGAGAAGGCCAAGGCGGATCCCGCCTTCGCGGCCGAGCTGAACGACCTGCTGGTCAACTACACCGGGCGGCCCAGCGCGCTCACCGAGGTGAAGCGCTTCGCCGAACACGCGGGCGGGGCCCGGGTGTTCCTCAAGCGCGAGGACCTCAACCACACCGGCTCGCACAAGATCAACAACGTTCTCGGGCAGGCCCTGCTCACCCGGCGGATGGGCAAGACCCGGGTGATCGCCGAGACCGGAGCCGGCCAGCACGGCGTCGCGACGGCCACCGCCTGCGCGCTGTTCGGCCTCGAATGCACCATCTACATGGGCGAGATCGACACCGAGCGCCAGGCGCTCAACGTCGCCCGGATGCGGATGCTCGGCGCCGAGGTCGTCCCGGTCGCCTCCGGAAGCCGCACCCTGAAGGACGCCATCAACGAGGCGTTCCGCGACTGGGTCGCCAACGTCGACCGCACCCACTACCTCTTCGGCACGGTCGCCGGACCGCACCCGTTCCCGGCGATGGTGCGCGACTTCCACCGGGTCATCGGGGTCGAGGCCAGGCGGCAGATCCTGGAGCGTACCGGACGGCTGCCGGACGCCGTCGCGGCCTGCGTCGGCGGCGGCTCCAACGCCATCGGACTCTTCCACGCCTTCCTGCCGGACCGGGAGGTGCGCATCGTCGGGCTGGAGGCCGCGGGGCACGGAGTCGACTCCGGCGAGCACGCCGCCACGCTGACAGTCGGGGAACCCGGTATCCTGCACGGCTCCCGCTCCTACGTCCTCCAGGACGACGAGGGCCAGATCACCGAGCCGTACTCGATCAGCGCGGGTCTGGACTACCCGGGCATCGGCCCCGAGCACGCGTACCTCAAGGACTCCGGACGCGGCGAGTACCGCCCGGTGACAGACGACGAGGCGATGCAGGCGCTGCGGCTGCTGTCCGAGACCGAGGGCATCATCCCGGCGATCGAGAGCGCCCACGCGCTCGCCGGCGCCCTCGACCTCGGCAGCGAACTCGGCAGCGAGGGACTGGTCCTGGTCAACCTCTCCGGCCGCGGTGACAAGGACATGGACACCGCCGCCCGTTACTTCGAGCTCTACGACGAGGAGGCCGAGTGATGGCCGGCAGCACCGAACTCTCCGGGCAGCGCGCGCTGTTGACCGGCACCCTGGCCGCTGCCCGGGAGGAGGGCCGGGCCGCGCTCGTCGGCTACCTCCCCGCCGGCTTCCCCACCGTGGAGGGCGGGATCGCCGCCTGCACCGAGATGCTGCGCAGCGGCTGCGACATCGTGGAGGTCGGGCTCCCGCACAGCGACCCGGTGCTGGACGGCCCGGTCATCCAGACCGCCGACGACATCGCGCTGCGCGGCGGGGTGCGGATCGTCGACGTACTGCGCACGGTGCGCGAGGCGCACGCCGCCACCGGCGCCCCGGTGCTGGTCATGACGTACTGGAACCCCATCGACCGGTACGGCCCCGAGCGCTTCGCCGCCGAGCTCGCGGCGGCCGGTGGCGCGGGCTGCATCCTGCCCGACCTGCCGGTCGAAGAGGCCGACCTGTGGCGCAAGACCGCCGAGGAGCACCAGCTCGCCACGGTCTTCGTGGTCGCCCCCAGCAGCAGGGACGAGCGGCTGGCGAAGATCACCGCCGCCGGCAGCGGATTCGTCTACGCCGCTTCGCTGATGGGCGTCACCGGCACCAGGAAGTCCGTCGGCCGCGAGGCCGAGGCGCTGGTGACGCGGGTACGGGCGGCCGACGACCGGCTGCCGGTCTGCGTCGGCCTCGGTGTCTCCGACGGCGAACAGGCCGCGGAGGTCGCCCGGTTCGCCGACGGCGTCATCGTCGGCTCCGCCTTCGTCAAGCGGCTGCTCGACCACCCGGACGATCTGCAGGCCGGCCTCGCCGCCGTCCGTGAGCTCGCGCAGGAGCTGGCCGACGGCGTACGCCGCTGACCCCTCCCGGGCGTGCGGTCCGGCCGGCTCGAACCCGGGCCGGCCGGCCGCGCCCGCCGAGCGCGCCGCCCCGCGGCGGTCGGCTCCGCGCGGGGCGGGGGCCGTTACGCACACGCGTGCCCCGGGGCTGTACGCGCGGGCCGGTCCCAGTACGCACGCGAGGGCGGTCACGGGGCGTGCAGCCGCAGGACCGCGCGCTCCGCACCGGCCGGCGGCTCGCCGCGCAGGGAGACCGCGATCATCGTCGCGAAGGCCAACGGCACGGTCCAGGAGGCCGGTTGGGCCAGCAGCACCGTCACCAGTCCGGAGTGGCCCTCGGTGAGCGCCGAGGCGAGCGCGGCGCCGGTCGCCGTGAGCGCGCCCACCACCAGACCGCTCGCCGCACCCCGCACGGTGAGCCGCGGCCACCAGATGCCGAGCACCAGCAGCGGGCAGAACGTGGATGCCGCCACCGCGAACGCCCAGCCCACCAGCATGTTGATGTCCAGATGCGCGGCGGGCAGCGACAGGCCCACCGAGACCAGCGCGCCGGCGGCGACCGCCAGCCGCAGCCGCGAGAGCCGGCCCACGAGCCCCCGACCGCCGAAGAGGTCGTGCGAGAGGCCGCCCGCCAGCGCCAGCAGCAGCCCGGAGCTGGTCGAGAGGAACGCCGCGAAGGCGCCGGCCGCCACCAGTGCGGTGAGCACACTGCCCAGCGCGCCGGGCACCGCCTCCCCGGGCAGTACGACGGCGACGGTGTCGGTCGCGTTGCTGTGCACCAGGTGCGGGGTCAACACCCGTCCGAGCAGCCCGTACACGGCGGGGAAGAGGTAGAACAGGCCGAGCAGCGCGATCACGATCACCCCGACCCTGCGGGCGGCGCGGGCGCTGGGGCTGGTGTGGAAGCGCATGATCACGTGCGGCAGGCCGATCGCGCCGAGGGTCGTCGCCAGCAGCATCGACCAGGTGGCGAGCAGCGGATGGCCGGAGTTCTCGATGTCCAGCAGCGGGCGGCTCCAGCTCTCCGGCACACCCACCGGGGTCAGCGCGTCCGCCCGGACCTCCGGGCCGACGTGGACCATCAGATAGACCGCGGGCACCGCGATGAAGACCAGCTTCACCAGGTAGTGGAACGCCTGGACATACGTCGCCGAGCGCATCCCGCCCACCGCGATCGAGCCGCTGACCACCACGCCGGCCAGCACCACCCCCACCCAGTACGGCGTCCCGCTCACCAGTTGCAGCACCACGCCCGCGCCCTTGAACTGCGGCACCAGATAAAGCCACATGATCACCAGGACGATCGCCCCGCACAGCTTCCGGATCGCAGGCGAACCCAGCCGGTACTCCGCGAAGTCCGGGACCGTGTACGCCCCTGAGCGGCGCATCGGCCCGGCCACCAGCGCCACCACGGCGACGTACCCGGCCGTGAAGCCGATCGCGATCCACAGGGTGCCGATGCCGTTCTTCAGCAGCAGCCCGGCAAGTCCGAGGACGGAGGCGGCCGATACGTACTCCCCGGCGATCGCCATGGCGTTCCGGCCGGTGCCCACCCGGCGGGAGGCGACCAGGAAATCGGGGGCGGTACGGGCCGCGCGCACCCCGTACACGCCGATCGCCAGACTCGCGGCGATCAGCAGACCGATCGCCAGCAGACCGGTCAACCCCGTTCCCCCGCGGGAGGGTCGGGCACCCGGGCGTCGATGCGCTCGGCGGTGCGCACATGCAGCGCCGCGATCACCAGCAGCACCGGGTAGGTCGCGGACATCAGCACCAGCCAGGACAGCGGGAGCCCCGAGACGGTCAGATCCGCCGGCGCGGGGGCCGCCGCGAGCAGCCCGCTGGTTCCGAAGAGCACCAGGCCCAGCAGCGCCACCGTGCGCAGCGCCGCCCGCCGCTGCTCCCGGAAGACGCGGGCCGCGCGCTGCGGGTCGGCGGGTCCGGGCAGCGGCAGCGAGCCGCGCACACCCCGCGAGCGCCGGGCCAGGGCGATCCTGGTCTGCGGGCTGGTGACCTTGACCCGGCGGCCCCCGCTCATCTGGCCGCCCTGCCCATCTGGCCGCTGCGGGCCGCGTCGATGAGGTGCTCCTTGAGTCCGCGCGCGTGTCGCCGGCTCACCGGTACGTCGCCGGCCGGCGTACAGGCGACCAGCCCGGCGGAGCTGGTCACCCGCAGGTCGTGCACCCAGCCGACCGCGACCAGATAGCCGCGGTGGACCCGTACGAAACCCGAGGGTGCCCAGACCTCCTCCAGGTAGGACAGCGAGAGCCGGATGAGATGGGTGTCCTCGGCCGTGTGCAGCCGTACGTAGTCGCCGTGCGCCTCCGCGTACTGGATGTCGTCGCGGCGGACGAAGACGGTGCGGCGGCTGTGCTCGATCTGCACCACCGCCAACTCGTCGGCGGGCGGGGCCGACAGGGCGCCGCGGGGCCGTCGCGCGATGCGGGCCACCGACTCGGCCAGGCGCTCGGGGCGGACCGGCTTGAGGAGGTAGTCCACCGCCCCGATCCCGAACGCTTCGATGGCGTGCGACTCCGAGGCCGTGACGAAGACGATCGCCGGGGGCTCGGAGAGCATGCTGGTCACCCGAGCCACGTCCATGCCGGTCAGCCCCGGCATGGAGATGTCCAGGAAGACCGCGTCGAAGGTGGAGCCGCCGAGCAGGCGGACCGCGCCCTCGCCGCTGTCGGCGGCGCTGACCTCGGCTATCTCGGGGAGGTCGCCGAGCAGTTCGGTCAGCTCGGCCCTGGTGTGCTGCTCGTCCTCGACCACCAGGACCGACAGCGCCGACGGGGCGCCGGACGCCTCGGTCTGTCGCGACTGCGCCGGAAGCCGGGTCACTGCGCCACCACTCCTCGTCTGTACCGGGGCACCCGGGCCTCGACCCGGGTGCCGTGGTCCGGCGCCGTTTCGATCAGCAGGCCGAACTCCTGGCCGTACACGGTGCGCAGCCGCTGGTCCACGTTGGCCAGCCCCACGCCCTTGGACCGCGGTCCGCTGCCCGCGAGGATCGCCCGGGCCAGTTCGGGATCCATCCCGACGCCGTCGTCCTCGATCTCGATGACGCACATCGTGCCCTCGCCGTAGCCGGAGACACCGATGTGGCCGCGGCCCGCCTTCTTCTCCAGCCCGTGCCGGACGGCATTCTCCACGATGGGCTGGACCACCAGGAAGGGGATGGCGACGGGAAGGATCTCCGGCGCCATCCGTACGGTGATCTCCAGCCGGTCGTCGAACCGCGCGCTCTGAAGCTCCAAATAGGTCTGGATCGCCTGGAGTTCGGCGGCGACGGTCGCGTAGTCGCCCTTGGTGGAGAAGCTGTAGCGCAGGTAGTCGGCGAAGTCCGTCAGCAGGCCGCGCGCCCGGGTGGGGTCGCTGCGGATGTGGGCGGCGATCACCGCCAGCGCGTTGTGCAGGAAGTGCGGCGAGATCTGCGCCCGCAGGGTCCGCAGATCGGCCGCGGCGATACGGGCGCGCGCGCCGCTCAGCTCGGCGTGGTCCAACGCCTCGGCGACCAGACCGGCGACCTCGCTCAGGTCCTCCGCCGCGACCTCGCCCGCGGCGATCACACAGCCGGCCAGCTCGTCCGCGACCAGCAACGGCGCGGCGCACAGCGGCGGCTGGCGCAGGGCCTCCCCGCGCGCGTACACCTCGTCGAGCAGCGCGCCGGCCTCGCTGCCCGGCGGCAGCGAACCGTGCTGGGCGGCCGGGCCCTCCAGATCGGCGAGGACGACCGCGTCGGCGTCCAGCAGTCTGCGGATGCGGCGGGCTGCCGCTGTGCCGCCGCTGCCGTGCAGCCCGCCGCGCAGGTCGCTGCCGAGCAACCGTGCCTCCCGCAGCGCGGCGACGGTGGCGCCGGCACCCGTGTCGACGCTCGAAGCCGAGCCCCGGCGCCAGAGGCTGCCGGGCCGGCGTGCCGGGTACCACGGTCTCCACTCCACGCGGAGACCGTAACGCAGCACGCCGCAGGTGGAACCCGTCGTGGAGACGCCCGTTCGCGGCAGCGGGGCGGTACGGCGGCCGTGCGCCGCAGAGCGCCGCGCGCGGAACACCGGAGGACGCCGGGAGGGCGCGGGAGGACGTACGCCCCGTCCGGGCCCGACTGCTCGGTCCGGACGGGGCGTTCACCGTGCCTCGTGGTACGGCCGGCTCAGTGCTCGGCCGCCTTCTCCGCGCCGGCGCCGGTCAGTGCCCGCACCTGGAGCTCGGCGAACTTGCGGTCGTTGCGCTCGGACGACATCAGCGTGCCGACGACCGCGCACAGCAGACCCAGCGGGATGGAGACCAGGCCCGGGTTGGAGAGCGGGAACCAGTTGATGTCGATGCCCGTCACCAGCGCACCCTCCGAGCCGGAGAAGACCGGCGAGAAGATCACCAGGCTCACCGCGCTGATCAGACCGCCGTAGATGCCGGCCACCGCGCCCTGGGTGTTGAACCGCCGCCAGAACAGGCTCAGCAGCAGGGTCGGCAGGTTGGCCGAGGCGGCGATGGCGAAGGCCAGCGCCACCAGGAACGCGACGTTCAGGCTCTGCGCGAAGATTGCCAGCACGATGGCCACGATGCCGACGCCCAGCGCCGAGAACTTGGCCACCCGCACCTCCTCCTGCTCGCTCGCCTGTCCCTTGCGCAGCACGCTGTTGTAGAAGTCGTGCGCCAGCGACGAGGAGGAGGCGATGGTCAGGCCGGCCACCGTCGAGAGGATTGTGGCGAAGGCGACCGCGGCGATCACCGCGAGCATGATGGCGGCCAGCCCGCTGCCGCCGAAGTAGTCGCCGACGGACTCCGCGAGCTGTGGCGCTGCCGTGTTGCCCGCTTCGTTCTGTTCGGTGATCGCGTTCTTGCCGACGATCGCCGCCGCGCCGAAGCCCATGATCAGCGTCATCAGGTAGAAGGTGCCGATGAGGCCGATGCCCCAGTTGACCGACTTCCTGGCGGCCTTCGCCTCCGGCACGGTGTAGAAGCGGATCAGGACGTGCGGCAGACCGGCGGTGCCGAGGACGAGCGCCAGCCCGAGGCTGATCAGGTCCAGCTTGTTCCAGAGGGTCTGGAGGGCGTCGCCGGCCACTTCCTTCCCGTAGAACTGCCCCGGTTCCAGGAACGACTTGCCCTCGCCGCTGGCTCTCGCGGCGTCTCCCATCAGGGAGTTGAAGTTGAAGTCGTACATCCCCATGACCATGAGGCTGATCAGGATCGCGCCGCCCATCAGCATGCCGGCGTTGATGATCTGCACCCAGGTGGTGCCCTTCATCCCGCCGAAGCTGACGTACACCGTCATCAGCAGACCGACCACGATGATGCCGACGATCTTCGCGGTCTCGGCATCCATGCCGAGGAACGTCTCGCCCGGTGAGATGCCGAGCAGCAGCGCGATGAGTGCGCCCGCGCCGACCATCTGCGCCAGCAGGTAGAAGATCGAGACGGTGATCGTGGAGACCGCCGCGGCCGTCCGTACCGGACGCTGCTTCATGCGGTAGGACAGCACGTCGGCGATGGTGAACCGGCCGCTGTTGCGCAGGAGTTCGGCGACCAGCAGCAGCGCGACCAGCCAGGCGACCAGGAAGCCGATGGAGTAGAGGAAGCCGTCGTAGCCGTACAGCGCGATCATGCCGCTGATGCCGAGGAAGGAGGCGGCCGACATGTAGTCGCCACCGATCGCGAAACCGTTCTGGAGTCCGGAGAACTGCCGTCCGCCGGAGTGGAAGTCCGTCGCCGAACGGGTGTGGCGGCTGGCCCACACGGTGACCGCCAGGGTCACCGCGATGAAGGCGAGGAACATGCCGAAGGTCAGCGCGCGGTTGCCGCCGGCCTCTTCTGCGAGCAGGTTCATGCGCGTGCCTCCGTGCTGTTGCCGCTGTCCTTGCTGCCGGCTTCGCCTCCGCCGGTGAGCTCCTCGCACAGCTCGCTCGCGAGCGGGTCGAGGCGGCGCGCGGCGTAGCGCGAGTAGAGGATCGCGATGCCGAAGGTGGAGAAGAACTGCAGCAGCCCGAAGACCAGCGCCAGGTTCGTCCGGCCGAACACCTCCGTCGCCATCACGTCGCGGGCGTACGCCGACATCACGACGTAGGTCAGGTACCAGACGAAGAACGCGATGCTCATGGGGAAGACGAAGCGCAGCAGCCTGCGCTTGAGTTCGATGAAGCGCGGGTCGGTGTGCATCACGATGTCGGGGGTGGGTTCACCCCCGTCCTCGGGGGAGCGGGACTGCGGGGGGAGTTCGGTCGGCATTGACGTCTCCTCGTTCGTGCTGAGGTCGGGGGAGCGGTGCCCCGGCTGACCTGTGGTGGAGGGAACGTAAGCAGCGTCACATCCGGGGGAAAGCGGCACTCGGCGCTATGCGGTGAGTGCGCGGTGCGCGCGTCGAACGGCAGCTCTCCGTACGACGGGCGGCGCGAATGTGCGCCGAGCGGTAGCCGTCGCGGTGCGCGGCGCGTGGCCTGTCGGTGCGCGCAGCCTGCGGTGTGTGCCGGGCGGGGCGTGCTCCGGGCGGGGCGGGGCGTGCGTGGGTACGGGTACTCAACTCCCTTGCACGGATGACACTTTCGAGCGAATCAGCGGCAGGGGGCGGACTCACCGGCGCAGGCGCTCGTTGGTCCGCGTGTGATGAGCCAGGACGATGAGCAGCAGACGAACGCCCGGCGCACCGGCGACCGCCGCAACGCCAGGGACCGCATCCGCGCGGACCGCGAGCGCGAGGAGGCGACCCGTCGGCGCAGGCGTACGCTCACCGCCGCGCTCGCCGTGGCCGGAGTGCTCACCGCGGCGGGCGCGCTCGCCGCGGTGGTGATGAGTGGCGACGGCGCCGGCGACGACTCCGCGGGCGGCGGCGCCTCGGACCCGATCACCGAGGGCAGGCAGAGCGCCCCGGTCACCCTCTCGGTGTACGAGGACTTCCGCTGCCCCGGCTGTGCCCAGTTCGAGCAGGGCTTCAAGAAGACCATCAACGAGCTGCGCGAAGCCGGGAAGGTGAAGGTCGACTACCACATCGTCGCCATCGTCGACCGCAAGGACAACAGCACCGGTTCCACCAACGCGGCCAACGCCGCCGCCTGTGCCAAGGACGCCGGATACTTCACCGCGTACCACGACGAGCTCTTCGCGCATCAGCCCGCCGAGAGCGAGGACCGGTTCGCCGACAAGAAGCACCTGCTCCAACTCGCCTCGAAGGTCGAGGGCCTGGACACGCCGGCCTTCCGCGACTGTGTCGACGAGGGCACCCACGACGGCTGGGTGGCCGAGTCCACCAAGGCGTTCGGCAGCTCCGGGTACGACGCGACCCCCACCCTCCTGCTGGACGGCGAGAACCTCTCGGCCGACCGCACCGCGCCCTTCACTCCCGAGATCCTGGTGAGCAAGGTCGAGGAAGCGGCAAAGGAAGCCAAGAAGTAACGCGACGCGACTGCCGCGAGCGGTCGGCGGCAGGGTAGCGTCTGAGGCGCCATGGACATCCTCGCCTATATCCCGAGCCCGTCGTCCGGTGAGCTGGAACTCGGTCCGCTCCCGCTACGCGGCTACGCGCTGTGCATCCTCGTCGGCATCTTCTTCGCGGTCTGGCTCGGCGGGCGCCGCTGGGTGGCCCGGGGAGGACGCCCCGGAACCGTCACCGACATCGCCGTCTGGGCCGTGCCCTTCGGTCTCGTCGGCGGTCGCCTCTACCACGTCATCACCGATCACCAGCTCTACTTCGGCGAGGGCCGGGAGTGGATCGACGCCTTCAAGATCTGGGAGGGCGGCCTCGGCATCTGGGGCGCCGTCGCCCTCGGCGCGGTCGGTGCCTGGATCGGCTGCCGCCGCCGCGGCATCCCGCTGCCCGCGTACGCGGACGCCGTCGCGCCGGGCGTCGTGCTCGCCCAGGGAATCGGCCGCTGGGGCAACTGGTTCAACCAGGAGCTCTACGGCCGTGCCACCGATCTGCCCTGGGCGGTCGAGATCGACAACGGCGTGGACAGCGGCACCTTCCACCCGACCTTCCTGTACGAGTCGCTGTGGTGCGTGGGCGTCGCGCTCCTGGTGATCTGGGCCGACCGCCGCTTCACCCTCGGCCACGGACGCGCCTTCGCGCTGTACGTCGCCGCGTACACGGTCGGGCGGTTCTGGATCGAGTACATGCGGATCGACGAGGCGCACGAGATCCTCGGTCTGCGTCTGAACAACTGGACGTCGTTGCTGGTCTTCGCCGCCGCCGTGGCCTACCTGGTCATCTCCGCCAAGCGGGCCCCCGGGCGCGAGGAGGTCGTCGAACCCGGTGCGGATGACGACGACCCGGACGGCTCGGCGAAGAGCGCGAGCGGCTCCGACCGCGGCGCGTCCGACGATGCTGCCGGCAAGACGTCCGACAGCGCGTCCGGCAAGGCGTCCGCGTCCGACGACAGCGCCGCCGTCGAGTCCGACGCCGGGGGCGCTGCCAAACCGGCGGGCAAGCGGACGGGGAGCGCCCCGACCGGGGACTGACCGAGCGAACCGGGCGCCGCGGCGCCCGTAGCCGAACGAAGCGGTGGCCCGTGGGCGCAGCAGCCCACGGGCCACCGCTCTGTTCCCGGCCCTCTTCCCGGCCCGCGCGGCCGGGACCGCGTGAGAGGCTCCGCTCGCGAACCGCTTCGAGCCCTCGGGGCGGGCGGAGTCGTACGACTGCGGTGGGTAATGTTTGTTACTCGCCGGTTTCAGTTCGTTTGCTTCCGGGCAGAAGCCGGAAGCACCGCGGGCAATGGAGCTCGTACCGCGCCGCACGCGGCCGGCAGCCAGGGTCACACCCCCACCAGCACCGGTTGCGCACCCCTTTTACGTGTCCGCATGATGGACCTGTCTATCCAGCCTTTGGCAAGCGATCCATCATGTAATCTGCACGAAAATTTCTGAGAACGCAGAGGGCCAACGTCGTCCCTCGGCACTTGCACTTGCCACTGACGACGACGGGAGAGCCGATGCGTTCAGCGTCCACGGCGGCCCACCCTGCCAAGCAGGGGTTGTACGACCCCCGGTACGAGCACGACGCCTGCGGTGTCGGTTTCGTGGCCACCCTCACCGGCGAGGCCAGTCACCAGCTCGTTCAGCAGGCGCTGACCGTACTGCGGAACCTCGAACACCGCGGCGCCACCGGCTCCGAACCGGACTCCGGCGACGGAGCGGGCATTCTGCTCCAGGTCCCGGACGCGTTCCTGCGCGAGGCCGTCTCCTTCGCACTGCCGGCGCCCGGCGCGTACGCCGTGGGCATCGGCTTCCTGCCCGCCGACGAGAGCGGGGCCGCCGAAGCCGTCTCGCGCATTGAGACGATCGTGGCCGAGGAAGGGCTCGCGGTCCTCGGTTGGCGCGAGGTGCCGGTCGCTCCCGAGCTGCTCGGCAACGGCGCGCGGGCGACCATGCCCGCCTTCCGCCAGCTCTTTGTGGCCGACGCCGAGGACGGCGCCGCTACCGCCCAGCCGCGCGAGGGCATCGCCCTGGACCGCGCGGCCTTCGTGGTGCGCAAGCGCGTCGAGCGCGAGGTGGACGTCTACTTCCCCTCGCTGTCCGCGCGGACCATCGTCTACAAGGGCATGCTCACCACCGGGCAGTTGGAGCCGTTCTTCCCCGACCTCTCCGACCGAAGGCTCGGTTCGGCGATCGCGCTGGTCCACTCGCGGTTCTCCACCAACACCTTCCCGAGCTGGCCGCTCGCCCACCCGTTCCGCTTCGTGGCGCACAACGGCGAGATCAACACCGTCCAGGGCAACCGGAACTGGATGCGTGCCCGGGAGTCGCAGCTGGCCAGCGACCTCTTCGGCGAGGGCGAGCTGGAGCGGATCTTCCCGATCTGCACCCCGGGCGCCTCGGACTCGGCCTCCTTCGACGAGGTGCTGGAGCTGCTGCACCTCGGTGGCCGCTCCCTGCCGCACTCGGTGCTGATGATGGTCCCCGAGGCCTGGGAGAACCACGACTCGATGTCGCCGGCCCGGCACGCGTTCTACCGCTACCACTCCACGATGATGGAGCCGTGGGACGGCCCGGCCTGCGTCACCTTCACCGACGGCACCCAGGTCGGCGCGGTCCTCGACCGCAACGGCCTGCGCCCCGGCCGCTACTGGGTCACCGACGACGGACTGGTCGTCCTCGGTTCCGAGGTCGGCGTGCTGGACATCGACCCCGCGAAGGTGGTCCGCAAGGGCCGTCTCCAGCCCGGCCGGATGTTCCTGGTGGACACCGCCGAGCACCGGATCATCGAGGACGACGAGATCAAGTCCGGCCTCGCCGCCGAGCACCCCTATCAGGACTGGCTGGCCGCCGGCCTCACCGAGCTGGCCGACCTGCCCGAGCGCGAGCACATCGTGCACACCCACGCCTCGGTCACCCGCCGCCAGCAGACCTTCGGCTATACCGAGGAGGAGCTGCGCATCCTCGTCGCGCCGATGGCCAAGGCCGGTGCGGAGCCGATCGGTTCGATGGGTACGGACTCGCCGATCGCCGCGCTCTCGGACCGGCCCCGGCTGCTCTTCGACTACTTCACCCAGCTCTTCGCACAGGTCACCAACCCGCCGCTGGACGCGATCCGCGAAGAGCTCGTCACCTCGCTGATCTCCCCGCTCGGCCCGGCCGGCAACCTGCTGGAGCCGTCGGCGGCGTCCTGCCGCAGCGTCACACTGCCCTTCCCGGTGATCGACAACGACGAGCTGGCCAAACTCATCCACATCAACGCCGACGGCGACCGACCCGAGTTGAAGGCCGCCACCCTCTCCGGTCTCTACCGCGTCAGCGGCGGCGGCGAGGCGCTGGCCGCCCGTATCGCCGAGATCTGCCAGGAGGCGGACGCGGCGCTCGCCTCCGGGGCCCGGCTGATCGTGCTCTCCGACCGGCACTCCGACGCCGAGCATGCGCCGATCCCGTCGCTGCTGCTGACCTCCGCCGTCCACCACCACCTCATCCGCACCAAGAAGCGGACCCAGGTGGGTCTGCTGGTGGAGGCGGGAGACGTCCGCGAGGTGCACCACGTCGCGCTGCTGATCGGCTACGGCGCGGCGGCGGTCAACCCGTACCTCGCGATGGAGTCGGTCGAGGACCTGGTGCGCGCCGGAACCTTCCTCCCGGAGGGGACCGAGCCCGAGGCGGCGATCCGCAACCTGATCAAGGCGCTCGGCAAGGGTGTGCTGAAGGTGATGTCCAAGATGGGCATCTCCACCGTCGCCTCCTACCGCGGTGCGCAGGTCTTCGAGGCGATCGGCCTGGACCCGGCGTTCGTCGACACCTACTTCCACGGGACCACCACCAAGATCGGCGGCGCCGGTCTGGACGTCGTCGCCAAGGAGGTCGCCGCGCGGCACGCCAAGGCGTACCCGGTCTCGGGGATCTCGCCCGCGCACCGCAGGCTGGAGATCGGCGGCGAGTACCAGTGGCGCCGCGAGGGCGAACCGCACCTCTTCGACCCGGACACGGTCTTCCGTCTCCAGCACTCCACCCGCGAGCGCCGTTACGACATCTTCAAGCAGTACACCTCCCGGGTGGACGAGCAGTCCGAGCGGCTGATGACGCTGCGCGGCCTCTTCCGGCTGGGCGGCGACCGCCCCTCCATCCCGATCGAGGAGGTCGAGCCGGTCTCCGAGATCGTCAAGCGCTTCTCCACCGGTGCGATGTCCTACGGCTCCATCTCCCAGGAGGCGCACGAGACCCTCGCGATCGCCATGAACCAGCTGGGCGGCAAGTCCAACACCGGTGAGGGCGGCGAGGACCCGGAGCGGCTGTACGACCCGGCGAGGCGTTCGTCGATCAAGCAGGTCGCCTCCGGACGCTTCGGCGTCACCAGCGAGTACCTGGTCAACAGCGACGACATCCAGATCAAGATGGCGCAGGGCGCCAAGCCCGGCGAGGGCGGCCAGCTGCCCGGCCACAAGGTCTACCCGTGGGTCGCCAAGACCCGGCACTCCACCCCGGGCGTCGGGCTGATCTCCCCGCCCCCGCACCACGACATCTACTCGATCGAGGACCTGGCACAGCTGATCCACGATCTGAAGAACGCCAACCCGCGGGCCCGCATCCACGTGAAGCTGGTCTCCGAGGTCGGCGTCGGCACGGTCGCAGCGGGCGTCTCCAAGGCGCACGCGGACGTCGTGCTCGTCTCCGGGCACGACGGCGGTACGGGCGCCTCGCCGCTCACCTCGCTCAAGCACGCGGGCGGTCCCTGGGAGCTGGGCCTGGCCGAGACCCAGCAGACGCTGCTGCTCAACGGGTTGCGCGACCGTATCGTCGTGCAGACGGACGGCCAGCTGAAGACCGGCCGGGACGTGGTGATCGCGGCGCTGCTGGGCGCCGAGGAGTACTGCTTCGCCACCGCCCCGCTGGTGGTCTCCGGCTGCGTCATGATGCGCGTGTGCCACCTGGACACCTGTCCGGTCGGCATCGCCACCCAGAACCCGGTCCTGCGGGAGCGCTACAGCGGCAAGGCCGAATTCGTCGTCAACTACTTCGAGTTCATCGCCGAGGAGGTGCGGGAGCTGCTCGCCGAGCTCGGTTTCCGCACCCTCGACGAGGCCGTCGGCCATGCCGAGCACCTGGACGTCTCGCGCGCCGTGGACCACTGGAAGGCGCAGGGCCTGGACCTCTCCCCGCTGCTGCACGTACCCGACCTGCCCGAGGGCGCGGTGCGACACCAGGTGGTCGAGCAGGACCACAGCCTGGAGAAGGCGCTGGACAACCAGCTGATCAAGCTGGCTTCCGACGCGCTGGCGGCCGAGACCGTCGAACAGGCGCAGCCCGTACGGGCGCAGGTCGACATCCGCAACATCAACCGGACGGTCGGCACCATGCTCGGCCACGAGGTGACCCGGAAGTTCGGCGGTGCCGGACTGCCCGACGACACCATCGACATCACGTTCACCGGTTCGGCCGGCCAGTCCTTCGGCGCCTTTCTCCCGCGCGGCGTGACGCTGCGTCTGGAGGGCGACGCCAACGACTACGTCGGCAAGGGGCTGTCAGGCGGCCGGGTGGTGGTCCGCCCCGACCGCGGTGCGGACCATCTCGCCGAGTTCTCGACGATCGCGGGCAACACCCTCGCCTACGGCGCCACCGGCGGCGAGCTGTTCCTGCGCGGTCGCGTCGGTGAGCGGTTCTGCGTGCGCAACTCCGGTGCGCTGGTGGTCTCCGAGGGCGTGGGCGACCACGGCTGCGAGTACATGACCGGCGGCGCCGCCGTCGTGCTCGGTGAGACCGGACGCAACTTCGCGGCCGGAATGTCGGGCGGCACCGCGTACGTCGTCGACCTCGACCCGGACCACGTCAACCGCGAGCTCGCCACCGCCGTGGAGGAGCTCGGCACGGACGACCTGGACTGGCTGCACGACGTGGTGCGCCGTCATCAGGAGGAGACCGGATCGACCGTCGCCGAGAAGCTGCTCGCCGACTGGGGCTCCGCCGGCAAGCGGTTCAGGAAGGTCGTACCTCCCACCTACAAGGCCGTACTCGCCGCCAAGGACGCCGCCGAGCGAGCGGGACTCTCCGAGTCCGAGACCCACAAGCAGATGATGGAGGCGGCGACCAATGGCTGACCCCAAGGGCTTCCTGAACATCGACCGCGAGGTCGCCCCGACCCGTCCGGTCGAGGAGCGGGTCAAGGACTGGAACGAGGTCTACCAGCCCGGCTCCCTGCTGCCCATCATCAGCAAGCAGGCCAGCCGCTGCATGGACTGCGGCATCCCGTTCTGCCACAACGGCTGTCCGCTGGGGAACCTCATCCCCGAGTGGAACGACTTCGCCTACCGGGAGGACTGGTCCGCCGCCAGCGAGCGGCTGCACGCGACCAACAACTTCCCGGAGTTCACCGGCCGGCTCTGTCCCGCGCCGTGCGAGTCGGCGTGTGTGCTGGCGATCAACCAGCCCGCGGTGACCATCAAGAACGTCGAGGTCTCGATCATCGACAAGGCGTGGGACGACGGAGACGTCACCCCGCAGCCGCCCGAGCGGCTCTCCGGCAAGACCGTGGCCGTGGTGGGGTCCGGCCCCGCGGGTCTGGCCGCCGCCCAGCAGCTGACCCGGGCCGGCCACACCGTCGTCGTCTTCGAACGGGCCGACCGGATCGGCGGGTTGCTGCGGTACGGCATCCCCGAGTTCAAGATGGAGAAGGTGCACATCAACCGGCGGATCGAGCAGATGCGCGCCGAGGGCACCAAGTTCCGCACCGGCGTGGAGATCGGCACCGATCTGACCGCTGGCGACCTGCGGCGGCGCTACGACGCCGTGGTCATCGCGGCCGGTTCCACCATCGCGCGCGAACTGCCGGTCGACGGCCGCGAGTTGAACGGCATCCACCAGGCGATGGAGTATCTGCCGCTGGCCAACAAGGTCCAGGAGGGCGACTACGTCACCTCGCCGATCAGCGCCGAGGACAAGCACGTCGTCGTCATCGGCGGCGGCGACACCGGCGCCGACTGCGTCGGCACCGCGCACCGGCAGGGCGCCAGGTCCGTCACGCAGCTGGAGATCATGCCCCGGCCCGGCGAGGACCGCGCGCCGAACCAGCCGTGGCCGACGTTCCCAATGCTCTACAAGGTGACCTCGGCGCACGAGGAGGGCGGCGAGCGGGTCTACTCCGTCTCGACCACGCACTTCGAGGGCACCGAGCCCGAGGAGGGCGAGTCGGTCGGCAACGTCCGCGCGCTCCACCTGGTCGAGGTCGAGTTCGTGGACGGCAAACCGAAGCAGAAGCCCGGCACCGAACGCGCGATCCCGGCCGAGCTGGTCACGCTCGCGATGGGCTTCGTCGGCATCGACCGGGAGAACGGCATGGTCGAGCAGTTCGGCCTGGACCTGGACGAGCGCGGCAACGTCGCCCGCGACGCCGACTACGCCACCAACGTCGACGGCGTCTTCGTCGCCGGTGACGCCGGCCGCGGCCAGTCGCTCATCGTCTGGGCCATCGCCGAGGGCCGCAGTGCGGCGCGGGGTGTGGACCGCTTCCTCTCCGGCGCCAGCTCGCTGCACGCGCCGGTCGCCCCGACGGACCGCTCGCTGACGGTCTGACACCCGGTGCCCCGCGTTCCGCGCGGGGACCCACCGCACCCGTACGACGAAGTACGGAACACCGCCGCGGCGTTCGCCCTCACCCCGACCGAGGGCGGGCGCCGCGGTTCCGTGCGTCCGGCACCCGCCGCTCCGGGCGTGGGCGGTGCGCAGCCGGGGCAGCGGCCCTTCGGAGCGGTCGGGGGAGCGGCCCGGGCGGGGCTCCGGGTGAGGCTCCGGGCGAGGGCGAACGGCCGTGCGCGGAGGTCCGGTCGAAAAAATCTCCGCTCGTGCGGAACCGGTCCGCGACCCCTCCCGTCACATCGGCAACCCCCACAAGGAGGCAACATGCGACGAGGTACGACGGTATTCGCCCTGCTGACAGCCACTGCGCTGGCGGCTGTGGGTTGCGCGAGCGACGACCAGACCGTGCAGACCGGCAGCCAGGGCGGTGACAAGAAGAACGAGCAGAAGGACGAGCAGAAGGACGAGCTCACGCCGTTCGAGAAGCGCGCCTCGGCCATCCTCGCCAAGTGGCCGCAGAAGGTGGCCCCCGCCGAGCGGAGCAACGCCCTGCTGCCGCTGGAAGGCGTGAAGCCCGCCGACTCCGACAGCACCAGCCTCAAGGTGAACGTGGGACACGGCAGTTGCGACGCCGATTTCGGCACGCACCTCCAGGAGACCGGCAAGGTCATCCTCGTGTCCGGCTGGGCCAAGGAGGACAAGAAGGCCGACTTCTGCACCGAGCAGGTGGTCAGCGACGAGGTGACCGTGAAGCTCAAGGAGAAGCTGGGCGACCGCGAGATCATCGACGCGGCCACCGGCAAGCCGGTGAAGATCACCGAGGAGGGCAAGGGCTCCCACCGGTGAGTGAACGGGCGTCATGGCGTTGGGGCGGTGCATCGTGCACCGCCCCAACGCCGTTTGCGGACGGGGCAGACGGCCCTCGCGCGCCGGGGACCGCGTGTCCGGGCGGCCCGTCCGCTTCCCGTGGGCGGCCGGACCTTCCGACATTGGTCGGGTGAATGACGGTGCCGATCCGTGATGTCTCGGCCTGGATGGCTCAGTGTGGGCGCTGTCAGAATCGCGGTCGGGACCCGGTCGGGGTCCGACCCCGAGCAGCCCAGCGCAGCCTAGGAGAGCCGGCAGATGAAAAAGCGCGTGATCGCCGTCAGTGTGGTCCTGTCCTTCGCGGCGGTCGCCTGCGGCAGCGGTGGCGGATCGGACGGCGGTGACCGGGCCCTGACGGTCTGGATCATGGAGGGCACCAACCCGGACTCCAAGCCGTTCTTCTCCGAGGTGTCCAAGGCGTTCAAGAAGGAGACCGGGGCCGAGCTCAAGGTGCAGTACGTGCCCTGGCCGGACGCGCACGACAAGTTCACCAAGGCGATGGCCGGCGGCACCACCCCCGATGTGGCGGAGGTCGGCTCCACCTGGACCGCGGAGTTCGCGGAGGCCGGAGCCCTCGCCGACATCGGTGACCGGGTCGGGGAAGCCGGGCTGGACAAGGACCTGGTCGAGGGCCTGGAGACCGCGGGCACCTATGACGAGAAGCTCTACGGCATGCCCTGGTACGCGGGGGTGCGCTCACTGGTCTACCGCAAGGACCTGTTCGAGAAGCACGATCTGAAGGCGCCCACCACCTGGAAGGAACTCCAGGACGTCGCGGGCGAGTTGGGCGAGAAGGAACCGGACATGATCCCGTTCCCGGTGGTCGGCGACAACGAGTACATCCTCGACGCCTTCGTCTGGGGCGCCGGCGGCGAGCTGGCCACCGAGAAGGACGGCGACTGGAAGGCCGCGATCAACAGCCCGAAGTCGATCAAGGGCGTCGAGTTCTACACCGAGCTGGCGACCGAGCACAAGACGTCGACCAAGGCCGCGACCACCTGGAACGAGGCCGACCTCGTCGACAACATCACCAACGGCAAGGTCGCCATGGCGGTCTCGGGCAGCTGGACCCCGGCCACCATCGTGGCCGACGCCCCGGAGTTGAAGGGCAAGCTCGCCTCCGCGCCCATCCCCGGCCCCGACGGCGGAATGAGCCCCTCCTTCCTCGGCGGCTCCCACCTGGGGCTGTTCAACGAGTCCGAGAACCAGGACCTCGGCTGGGAGCTCATCAAGCTGCTCAGCACGGGCAGTTTCGCCGAGAAGTGGGGCGAGCAGTCCGGCTACTTCCCCGGACAGACCTCGCTGGTGGAGAAGGTCGAGAAGGAGGGCGACGCCCTGACCGCGCCGTTCGCCAAGCAGATGATCGAGGGGGGCGCCACCGTTCCGGTCACCCCGGCCTACGGCGAGATCCAGGGCAAGAAGACGCTTGCCCAGATGCTCCAGTCGATCCTCTCCGGCAAGAAGAGCGTCAAGCAGGCCGCGGACGACGCCGCCAAGGACATGGACAAGACCTTTGGCAACTGAGGCACCCGCACCGCGCCGCCCACGCCCCACCGAAACCGCAGGGAAGCAGTCCCGGCCGCCGCTGCCGCCCGCCGCCGCACGACGTGCCCGGCGGCGGGCCGGGGCGCCCTGGCTGCTGCTGGCCCCCGCGCTGCTCGCGGTCGCGGGGCTGCTGCTGTGGCCGCTGACCCGGGTGCTGTGGATGTCCGTGCAGGACTACGGGCTTCCGGAGATCGTCAGCGGCGACACCAACTACGTCGGCCTGGACAACTACACCGAGATCCTCGGCGACGCGTACCTGTGGCAGACCGTGTTGCCGAACACGCTCGGCTTCGCGTTCGCCTGCGTCGCGCTGACCGTCGTACTCGGAACGCTGGTCGCCCTGCTGCTGCAGCGGCTCGGGCCGTTGTGGCGGACCATCACGGGCAGCGCCATCATGATGGCCTGGGCCATGCCGGCGGTGACCGGCACCTATGTGTGGATCTGGCTGTTCGACCCGCTCAGCGGTGCCGTGGTCGGCGGCCTGGACAGCCTCGGGGTGGTCGACGCCGGGGACACCAACTGGTTCACCAGCCGGCTCGGGTTCTACGCCATCGCCACCCTGAACGTCGTCCACCACAGCTTCCCGTTCGTCGCCATCACGGTCTTCGCCGGGCTGCTGACCATTCCCAAGGAGCTGCACGAGGCCGCGATCGTCGACGGGGCCAACGCCTGGCAGCGCTTCTGGTCCATCACCGTGCCGACCATCAAGCCGATCTTCATGGTCGTGATCATCCTGTCGACCATCTGGGACTTCAAGGTCTTCGTGCAGCTCTATCTGATGCCCGGGGGCAGCGGTGCCAACCGGGACGTGCTCAACCTCGGCGTCTGGTCCTACGTGGAGTCCTTCGCCCAGCGGCAGTACGGGATGGGTTCGGCGATCGCCGTACTGCTGACCCTGCTGCTGCTCGGCGTCACCGTCGTCTACATCCGGACGCTCTTCAAAGAGAGCGAGGAGCTGTGACCACCCCGAGCGCCCTCACCCCCGCCAACCCGACCGCCGACGCCGAGGATTCCCCTTCGGGAGACCGCAGCAGGCGGCGGCCGGCGAAACCGGTTCCGCGTTCGCCGCTGGGACGCGTCGGCAACGCCGTGGCCGTCACGGTGCTGATGGTCTTCACCGTGCTGCCCGTCTACTGGATGGTCACCACGGCCTTCGACCCGCGGGCCAACTCGCGCGGCAGCAGCCCGCTGCCGAGCGGCTTCACCCTGGACCACTTCCGTTTCGTGTTCGACGAGGGCGGCTTCGGGCCGTTCCTGCTGAACTCCCTGCTGATCGCCATCGGTACGGTGCTGCTGGCCGGGCTGCTCGCGCTCCTCGCGGCGGTGGCCGTCGCGCGGTTCGTCTTCCGGTTCCGCACTGCCGTGCTGGTGATGGTGCTGATCATCCAGATGGTGCCGCTGGAGGCGCTGGTCATCCCGCTCTTCGTGCAGATGCGGAATCTGGAGATGCTCAACAGCCTGCTGGGGCTGACGATCGTCTATCTGGCCTTCTCGCTGCCGTTCGCGATCTGGATGTTGCGCGGTTTCGTCGCGGCGGTGCCCAAGGAGGTGGAGGAGGCGGCCTATCTGGACGGCTGCGGCTGGCCGAGGATGTTCCGCTCGGTGCTGCTGCCGCTGGTGGCGCCCGGGCTGATCGCCACCAGCGTGTTCTCCTTCATCGTCGCCTGGAACGAGTTCATCTTCGCCTTCACCTTCCTCCAGGACGAGAGCAAGTTCACCGCCGCGGTCGGACTGCACCGCTTCTTCGGCCAGCACACCAACGACTGGGGGCCGGTGATGGCGGGGTCGACGCTGATCACCCTGCCGGTGCTGGTCTTCTTCGTGCTGGCCCAGCGCAAGCTCTCCAACGGCCTCGCCGCCGGCGCGGTCAAGGGCTGACGCCCCCGGCACCGGTACGCCGCCCGGCCCCGCGCCCCGGCGGCGTACCGGGCCGGCGGTGTGTGGGCCCGGCGGTGTGCGCCGTGGGTACGGGCCCGGCGGTGCACGGGTCAGGTGTCGCACTCCAGCTCGGTCCGGCACACCCCGCACCGCACCCGTACGCGCCCGCGCACCGGAGCCCCGAGGCGCTGCGCGCAGGTCGGGCAGCGGAAGGAGACCCGCAGGGAGGAGGGGCGGTCGAAGCGGTAGCCGTCGCCGCCGACCACCGAATCCGAACCCGGCCGCAGCAGCGAGCGGGCCCGGACCCGGTCCGCGGCGTACCGCCGCCGCGCCGCCCAGCCCGCGCCCGCCAACGGCGGCCGGGTCGCCTCCCGCTCGGCCAGTTCCCGCCCCCGGGTGTACGCCTCGTACGCCTGCGGGCTGGTGAACCAGACCGCGGGATCCTCGCCGAACACCCGTGCGCGCCGGGCCAGTACGTACCCGAACTCCTCCGGCGTCAGATAGCCGAGCTTCTGTTCTCCGACCGCGTCCCGGCGGAAGGCGTCGAGGAGCAGCCAGCCCGCGCCGAGGTAGGTCGCCACCGTGTCGGTGAGTACCTCGTTCTCGGCGGTGGTGGGGAACTCCAGACCCAGCCGGTGCAGAGCGACATGTGTCACCTCGTGCGCCAGGGCCGCGCCGACGTCCCGACGGTGCGCCTTGAAACGGGAGTTGAGCTCCACGAAGTACTCGGGCCCGTCCTCAAGCTCCACCGAGGCGGCGAACTCCATCTCCCGGAAGCCCACCACCATCCGCGCCTGCGGCAACCGCAGCTGCCCCACCATGACGCGGGCGATCCGCTGTGCTCCCGCGTAGAGCTCCTCGTCCTCGCCGAAGGCGACATCGGCGGGGAGCACGCCGGCGCCGTACTGCTGCACCCCGTCGTGGGACAGCCGCCGGTAGAGCGCCGTGATCGCCTCCCGGACCGTCTCCAGATGGGGGAACCCGTGCTGTACACCGTCCGCCGTGCCGCGCCCCGTCGCCATCCGCCAACCCCCTCGCCGCGTCCGTCCGCCCACTGTAGAGCGGTCGCCGGCGGCCGTGCGGTGCTCGGGGCGGTCCACCGCGCCGTGCCGTCGGCGAAATTCGGGCTTCCACCAGGCGGACATGTGGCCGCCGGCGGGCGCCGTGGACCTAGAGTCGGGCCACATGAACACCCGCAGGACGCCGGACCCCGCAGCGCAGGCCGAGCTCGTTCGTCTGCGCGAGAGCATCGACAACATCGACGCGGCGGTCGTACACATGCTCGCCGAACGCTTCAAGTGCACCCAGCAGGTGGGCAGGTTGAAGGCGCAGCACCAGCTGCCGCCCGCCGACCCGGACCGCGAATCGCGGCAGATCGCCCGGCTGCGGGAGCTGGCGGGCAACGCCAAGCTCGACCCCGCCTTCGCCGAGAAGCTGCTCAATTTCATCATCGCCGAGGTCATCCGCCACCACGAGACCATCGCGGAGGAGGGCGTACTCCCCGGCGACCGCGACGGCTTCACGCCGTAGGGCCGGGGACGACCGTCGACGGGCAGCAACTGGCGAACGGTGGTCGACGGGCAGCGGTCGGTGACCGGCGGCCACCGGTCGCGGGCAGCGAGCGCCGTGAGGCGACCCGGGCGGCACGTGCCCGAAGAGGTCGCCCGCGGAAGGGAGTTGCTGCCCGGGCGGGCGCCGAGAGCGCGACGGGGCGGGGTCGGTCGTAGCGCGGGGCCGGGGCGGCGGCGGGCGGGCCGACCGTGTGCCGACGGCGTCGGCGTGGTGCGGCACGATGGCCCGCATGGCCACTCTTACCCGAGAAGAAGCCCGGTCCCGCGCCGAGCAGTTGCGGGCGGACAGCTACACCGTCGACCTCGACCTGACCGGCGAGCAGACGTTCACGTCCGCCACCACCGTGGAGTTCACCGTGCTGCGGGGCGGCGACACCTTCGCCGAGCTGCGTCCGCACACCCTGCACGAGGCGAGTCTGGACGGCGTCCCGCTCGACCCCGCGGCGCTCTCCGACGGCCGGCTCGCGCTGCGCGGGCTCGTACCCGGCCCGCACACCCTGTACGTGCGGGCGGAGATGCCGTACTCCGGCACCGCCGAGGGCATGCATCGCTTCACCGATCCGGCCGACGGCCGCACCTACCTCTACTCGATGTGCTTCCAGACCGAGGCGCCGGCGGTGTACGCCTGCTTCGACCAGCCCGACCTCAAGGCGACCTTCACCGTCGGCGCCACCGTTCCGGAGGAGGAGTGGACGTTCCTGACGAACGCGGTCGCCGTCCGGGACCCCGCTGATCCGTGCCGCTGGACGAGCGCCGCCACCCCGCCGATCAGCACCTATCTGTTCGCGGTGGCGGCCGGGCCGTACCACGGTGTGCACACCGAGCACGCCGGCGTCCCGGTCGGGCTGCATGTGCGCCGTTCGCTCGCCCCGCATCTGGACGCCGACTCGGAGGAGCTGCTGGACGTCACCCGGCGCTGCTACGACCACTACCACCAACTCTTCGACGCGCCCTACCCGTTCGACTCCTACGACCAGGTCTTCGTGCCGGAGCTCAACGCCGGCGCCATGGAGAACCCGGGCCTGGTCACCATCACCGACGACCTGGTCTTCCGCGCCGCCGCCACCGACGTCCAGCGCCAGGATCGCGCCGTCACGCTGGCGCACGAGATGGCCCACATGTGGTTCGGCGATCTCGTCACACTGCGCTGGTGGGACGACATCTGGCTGAACGAGTCCTTCGCCGAGTACATGGGCGAGGACGTCGTCGGCGCCGCCACCCACTGGACGCAGACCTGGCCCGACTTCGGCATCCGCCGCAAGACCTGGGGCTACGACGCCGACCAGCGGCCGAGCACCCACGCGGTGGCCCCGACGCCCGAGGAGATTCCGGACGCCGCCTCCGCCCTGCAGAACTTCGACGGCATCTCCTACGCGAAGGGCGCCTCCGCGCTGCGCCAACTCGTCGCCTGGCTCGGCCCGCAGGAGTTCCTCGCCGGGGTCAACCACCACATCAACCGCCACCGCTTCGGCAACGCCACCCTCGCCGACTTCCTCGACTCGCTCGCGGCGCACACCGACAGGGACGTGCACGACTGGGCCGCCCACTGGCTGCGCACCACCGGAGTCGACACCCTCACCCCGAGCCTCACCGAGGGAAACGACGGCCCGGTGCTGGCGGTGGACCACCGCGGCAGCAGGCCGCACCGGGTGCGCATCGGCCTGTACGACCTCGACGCCGCACCGTCCGGACCGCGGCTCGTACCCCGGGAGCCGCTGGAGGCGGACCTGGCGCCGGATCGTCCGCTGACCAGCGCGCTCCGCGGGCGGCGCCCCGACCTCGTACTGCTCAACGACGGCGACCTGAGCTGGGCCAAGGTCCGGTTCGACGAGGCCGGCCGCAACGCCGTGCGGCAGGCGCTCGGCACCGTGCCCGACGACCTGAGCCGAGCCGTGCTGTGGAACGCCGTGCGGGATCTGGTGCGCGATGCCGAGCTACCCGCCACCGAGTACCTGGCACTGGCGGAGGCCCATCTGCCGCAGGAGCCGAACAACTCCCTGCTGACCGCCGGGCTGGAGTTCGCGCTGCACCACGTGCTCGACCGCTATCTCACCGACGAGGAGGCGCCCGCCGGCCGGGAGCGGCTGCACCGTCTCGCTGCCCGGCTCCTCGACGAGCACACCCGCCCCGAGATCGGGCTGACCGCGTTGCGCGCCTTCGTCGCCACCGCCCAGGACGACTCGATGCTCGCGCGGTGGCTGGAGCAGCGGGGCACGCCGTTCGGCATCGACCTCGACCTCGATCTGCGCTGGCTCGTGCTGCACCGGCTGACCCTGCTCGGCGCGGCCGGAGCGGACCGTATCGCCGAGGAGGCCCGGGCCGACCCGAGCGCGACCGGCCGGGAGGCCGCCGCGCGCTGCCGTGCCGCGCTGCCCGACGCGCACACCAAGGAACGTGTCTGGCGGGAGCTGTTCGACCCGGAGGGCAGCCTCAGTCACCACGCCTTCGCGGCAGCGGTGCGCGGGTTCTGGCCGCGGGGGCAGGAGGAGCTCACCCGGCCCTACCGGGCGCGGTACTTCGCCGAGGTGGTGCCGCTCGCGAGGAAGCGCGGCGAGACCCTCGCCCGGCAGGCCGGCCGGTTCGCCTTCCCCCACTCGGCCGTCGACCCCCAGGTGCTGGTGCTCGGCGAGCAGTGCCTGCGCGACGCGGACCCGACCCCCGCGCTGAGGCGTCAGCTCGTCGACCAACTCGACGATCTGGGACGGGCGTTGAGGGTGCGTGCCGCCGCGCGACCGGGGCCCGGCGCGAGTTGACCGCTTCCCGCCCGTATACCGTGGTCCGCCCGCGCGCGGCTGCCCGTACGCGCGGGTCCGCCCGTACGTCCGATCCGGGGCTGTGCGGGCGGGCGCGGCGGGCGACGTGCATCCGGCCGGGTCGGCAACTCGGCCGGCCCGGGGGCGAGTTGGCGACGAGACTTCAGCTCTCCGACGTCGGGGCCACTTCTGCCGATAGCCGTGTACCAGCCGGTAAGTCATAGGGTCCAGCCATGCGCGGAGCAAAGATCGTCTGCACCCTGGGTCCGGCCACCGATTCCTATGAGCAGATCAGGCTGCTGGTCGAGGCGGGCCTCGATGTTGCCAGGTTCAACCTGGCGCACGGCACCCTGGCCGACCACCACACCAGGTACCGGCATCTGCGTGCCGCCGCGGCCGAGGTGGGGCGCACCGTGGGCACGCTCGCCGATCTCCAGGGGCCGAGGATCAGGCTCACCACCTTCGACTCCGGGCCCGTACTCCTGGACGCGGACGACGAGTTCACCATCACCACCGAGGAGACCAGGGGCGACCACACGCACTGCGGCACCACGCACCACACCCTGCACGAGGACGTCTCGGCCGGGGACCGCGTCCTGGTCGACGGCGGCCGGGTGGTGCTGGACGTCACGGCGGTGGAGGGCCCCCGGATCAGGACCCGGGTGGTCACCGGCGGCATCGTTTCCGACCACAAGCCGCTGAACCTGCCGGGAGTTGCGCTCAGCGTCCCCGCCATGACCAAGAAGGACGCCGACGATCTTCGTTGGGCGCTGGGTGCCGGGTTCGACCTCGTCGCGATGCCGCATGTGCGCCGCGCGCAGGACGTCCGCGCGGTGCACACGGTGATGGACGAGGCCGGTGTCCGCCGTCCGGTCCTGGCGAAGATCGAGAAGCCGGAAGCCGTGCAGAATCTGGAGGAGGTGCTCGCCGCCTTCGACGGACTGCTGATCGCGCGCGGCGACCTCGGCGTCGAGATGCCGCTGGAGGCGGTGCCGGCGGTGCAGAAGCGGCTGGTGGCGCTGGCGCGCCGGAACGCCAAACCGGTCATCGTGGCGACCCAGATGCTGGAGTCCATGGTCGACAACTCGCGTCCGACGCGTGCGGAGGCGTCCGACGTCGCCAACGCGGTGATGGACGGCAGCGACGCGGTGATGCTCTCGGCGGAGACGAGCATCGGCAAGTATCCGGCCGAGGCGGTGGCGACGATGAGTCGTATCGTCGCGGCCACCGAGGCGGACCAACTCGCCCACGGTCTGGCCCCGTTGACGGCGGAGAGCAAGCCCCGTACACACGGCGGTGCGGTGGCCCGCGCCGCGGCGGAGATCGGGGACTTCCTCGGGGCGCGCTGCCTGGTCGCCTTCACCAAGAGCGGCGACACCGCGCAACGGCTGGCCCGTTACCGTTCGCCGATCCCCGTGCTCGCCTTCACCCCGGACCCGGCCACGCACGGGCAGCTCTGTCTGACCTGGGGTGTCGAGGCCTTCCTCGGTCCCGAGGTGGCCACCACGGACGAGATGGTGCAGCAGGTGGACGAGCAGCTGCTGCGCATCGGGCGGTGTGAGGCAGGCGACACCATCGTCATCACGGCCGGCTCGCCTCCCGGGGTGTCCGGTACGACGAACCTGGTGCGGGTGCACCATCTGGGCGAGCCGCACTCCGCGGGCGAGGCCGACTGAGCTCGGGGATCCTTCGGCCGGGTCAACTCCCCGGCCGCGCACAGGAGTTGGCCGGACAGCGGTGGTGGATGGCGCACTGGGGCGCGGGTGGGAAGGCAGGGCGGCCACAGCCGACGTACGGCCCGTCCGCGGAAGGGACGAAGATCAAGCGTCGTCGGTTTTTGCCTTCGGAATGAAGGAAAAGTACCCCGGGTGGGATTCGAACCCACGCTGGATGGTGTTTGAGACCATTGCCTCTACCGCTGGGCTACCGGGGCTTCCTTGGAAAGCAAGGCTAACAGCTACCCGCCGTGACTCAAACCTACATCAGCTAGGTAGGCTCGTGGAGCACTGATCTGCCCGAGAGCGAGGAACCACCGTGAGCGCCGCTGACGCCCCCGAGCCCCATGTGCCGGCCGACACCGACCAGGGTGCCGAGGCGCACGTTCCGCCGCAGACCACGCGGGTGGTCATCGCCGAGGACGAGGCCCTGATCCGACTCGATCTCAAGGAGATGCTGGAGGAGGAGGGGTACACGGTTGTCGGTGAGGCCGGTGACGGCGAGCGGGCCGTCGAGCTGGCCCGCGAGCACCGCCCGGATCTGGTCATCCTCGATGTGAAAATGCCCGTTCTCGACGGCATCTCGGCCGCAGAGCGGATCGCCGAGGAGTCCATCGCGCCTGTCCTGATGCTCACCGCCTTCTCCCAGCGCGAGTTGGTGGAGCGCGCTCGCGACGCCGGCGCGATGGCGTACCTGGTCAAGCCGTTCAGCAAGACCGACGTGGTGCCCGCGATCGAGATGGCTGTCTCGCGCTTCACCGAGCTGCGTGCGTTGGAACAGGAGGTCTCCGACCTCTCCCAGCGGCTGGAGACCCGCAAGCTCGTCGACCGTGCCAAGTCGGTGCTCCAGACCCAGTACGGGCTGAGCGAGCCGGCCGCGTTCCGCTGGATCCAGAAGACCTCCATGGATCGCCGGCTGTCGATGAGCCAGGTCGCCGAGGCCGTCATCGAGGACGGCGAGGAGCGCCGCAAGCAGAGCTAGCCGCAGGGTTCTGCCTGCGCGCCTGCGCGCCTGCGCGCCTGCCCGCAAGGGGTCGCGAATTCGGGTCTGTTGCGGACTGTGTGCGCGTCCGGCCGGGGTCGCTGTGCGACACCGCCGGGTCGACGGTGGTGGCCCGCTGTGGATTGCGCGGTTTGTCGCGCTCTGTCGCCGGACACAATCGATCATGTGTTTCGTTCGGTCAGCGGTAAGGACCGTCCTGTTTCCGGCACATGGCACAGGTCACAGGGGGATCACATCTGTGACCGTTCCCTAGGTGAGCTGTGTTCCAGGACATAGATTCCCACCCAGCCGTACGGACGTGCGGCTCTGCGACGCCGATTCTGCGGCGTTCGTCCACGTTCTGGGCTGGATCCAGGGGGTTCCACAGTGCTCAACAAGAGATTCATGAAGATAGCTGCACCGTTGGCAGTGGGGGCTCTGGTACTGACCGGCTGCGGCAATGACAGCGGTTCTGCCGACGGCACTTACAAGATCGCCTTCCAGGGGCCCCTCTCCGGTGAGAACGTCCAGCTGGGCGTCAACATGGAGAACGGCATCAAGCTCGCCATCGACGAGGCGAACGCTTCCGGCGACTACGAGTTCAAGCTCGAGTACTTCGCCGCGGACGACATGGGCCTGCCGGACAAGGCGACCTCCGCCGCCCAGGCAGCGCTCTCCGAGGAAGTCCTCGCCGTCGTCGGCCCGGCCTTCTCCGGTCCCGCCGACACCGCCGCCGAGTACTACGCGGACGAGGGAGTCCCGGCGGTCTCCTCTTCCGCCACCCGTGCGGACCTGACGACGAAGGGCTACGGCTCCTTCCTGCGCGCCGTCCCCAACGACTCCGCCCAGGGCGCCGGAATGGCGAAGTATCTCGCCTCCGAGGGCGCCAAGAGCGTCGTCGTCGTCGACGACAAGACCGACTACGGTGTCGGCCTCGCCGACGTCGCGATCGCCGAGCTGAAGAAGGCCGGCGTCAAGGCCCAGCGCCAGTCCACCCCGCAGAAGACGCCGGACTACAGTGCCGCCGCCAAGCGCGTGGCGAACACCAAGGCCGACGCCATGATCTACGCGGGTTACTACGAGGACGCGGGCCCGTTCGCCAAGAAGCTCGACGAGGCCGGCTTCGACGGCATCAAGATGTCGGGCGACGGCACCAACGACGCCCAGTTCATCAAGCTGGCCGGCGGATCGGCGGACGGCTGGAAGCTGACGTGCCCCTGCACCGACCCGAACGAGGAGGACGCCACCAAGGCGTTCGCCGAGAAGTACGAGAAGGAATTCAAGCGCGCCCCGGGTACCTACTCGGCCGAGTCCTACGACGTCACCAAGATGATCATCTCGGAGATGGCCGAACTCGACGAGATCAACTCGGACACGCTGCTCAAGGCTCTGAAGAAGACCAAGTACAAGGGTCTCACCAAGGAGTTCTCCTTCGACGACAAGGGTGAGTTCCGGAACCAGACCGTCTACATGTACGAGGTCAACGGCAAGAAGATCGAGTACGAGGGCAGCATCGACGATCTGACCAAGGGCTGACCCAGGGCTCTGCCCACATGACCGGCGCGGCGCAGCGACGCGCCGCGCCGGTTCCGTGTCTCCGCTCCGGATCTCGCTGTCCCCTCCCGCGACCATCCCGGCTCCGGTCCGCACGCTTCCCCCAGGTCGCAAGCCGCGCACCAACGCGGGCCCGCGACCTTCTTTTCCCACAAGGAAGTCAGTTCGATGTCCCTTAACGAGCTCTGGGGCTATCTCGTCCTAGGGGTGGTGCTCGGCTGTCTCTACGCCGTCATCGCCATCGGGTACACCCTGGTCTACGGTGTGCTCCAGCTTCTGAACTTCGCACACAGCGAAGTCTTCATGTTCGGCGGTTTCGGCGGAGTCCTCGCGCTCACCGCCTGGACCCCCGTGGTGAACCCGTCCGGAATGCAGTCGGTGCTCTACGTGGCATTCGGCATGGCGGCCGGAGCCGCACTGGGAGCCGCGGTCGCCTACGGGTTGGAGAAAGTCGCCTACAGACCGCTGCGCAAACACAACGCGCCACGGCTGGTCTTTCTGATCACCGCGATCGGTGCGAGCTTCTTCCTCTACAACCTCGCGGGCAAGCTCTTCGACCGCAGTTCCGTCGCGATGCCGCAGATGTACAGCAACGAGACGGTCTTCACGCTCTTCGACACCGACATCAAGACCACCCACCTGCTGATCGTCTTCTCCGCGGTGGCCATGATGGTCGGTCTCGACTACGTGGTGAACCGCACCAAGCTGGGCTCGGGCATCCGCGCGGTCGCGCAGGACCCCGAGGTGGCGTCGCTGATGGGCGTCAACATCGACAAGGTCGTCTCCCGCACCTTCGTCATCGGCGGTCTGCTCGGTGGCGCGGCGGGCTTCCTCTTCGGCGTGAACAGCAAGGTCGTCTACACCATGGGCTTCCTGCCCGGGATCACGGCCTTCGCCGCCGCCGTGCTCGGCGGTATCGGCAACGTCCGCGGCGCGATGCTGGGTGGACTGCTGCTGGGCGTCGTCGAGACCATGACCGTCTTCTTCTGGGGTGACGACTGGCGGTACGTGGCCGGCTTCGCCGTACTGGTCCTGGTCCTGATGTTCCGTCCGACCGGTCTTCTCGGTGAGCGTCTGGGGAGGACGGCATGAGCAACCAGACGATGAACGCCCAGGCGGCCAAGCGGCTGCGGCAGGTGCGCTGGTACCAGGAGCCGCGCTGGCAGCGGCTCGGCGGGCTGCTCGCACTCGCGCTGCTGCTGGCGATGGTCACCGGCGTCCAGGGCACCAACAGCGACCCGTTCTACGCGATCAAGGAGAACCTCACCGGCGTCGGCCTCTGGGTCTACGTCGGGATCGCCCTGCTGATCTGGGTGGCGCGGGAGTTCTTCTCCGAGCCGGTCAAGCAGGCCGGCGCCACGGCGAAGCAGGCCAAGGGCACCCTCGTCGACGGTCCCCTCGGGCAGATCAAGCAGCTGCTCGCCGGCCAGCCCCGGCTCCGCTGGGCGCTGATGGCCGCGGTGGCCGCCCTGGCGGTCTGGGGCCCGATGGGCCTCGACCGGTACTGGCAGACGGTGCTGGTCGACCAGGTGATGATCTTCGTGCTGGTCGCCATCGGCCTGAACGTGGTGATCGGCTGGGCGGGCATGCTCGACCTCGGCTTCATCGCCTTCTTCGCCATCGGCGCCTACAGCGCGGCGTACTGGACGGGCGCACTGCCCGTCGCACCGCCGATCGAGCTGAACAACTTCGCGGTGATCCCGCTGGCGGTCATCACCTGCCTGGTCGCCGGACTGCTGCTCGGCGCACCGACGTTGAGACTGCGCGGCGACTATCTGGCCATCGTGACGCTCGGCTTCCACGAGATCGTCTACCTCACGGCCAAGAACCTCAACGACGTCACCGGTGGTACCAGTGGCGTCAAGGTCGACCGCTGGGAGATCGGCGGCTACGAGTTCCGGATCGTCGACCAGATGCCCTTCTACTGGGTGCTGTTGGCCTTCGCCGCCATCACGGTCTTCCTCTTCGTCCGGCTGGAGCACTCCAAGGTCGGCCGGGCGTGGACCGCGGTCCGCGAGGACGAGATCGCGGCGGCCTCCACCGGCGTGGACACCGTCCGCTACAAGCTGATGGCCTTCGCGATCGGCGCCTCGACCTCCGGTCTGGCGGGTGTGGCCTACGCGAGCAAGGTCGGCTACATCAACTCCGAGAACTTCGTCATCCTGCTGTCGATCCTCGTCCTCGCCTATGTGATCTTCGGCGGTATGGGCTCGCTGCCCGGCGTGATCTTCGGCGCGGCGTTCCTGGTGTGGCTGCCGGAGTTCCTGCGGGACTACGTGGACCCCAAGGACCGCCACATGTACCTGGGCGCGCTGCTGGTGATCATGATGATCTACCGGCCGCAGGGTGTGATCCCCTCCAAGCGCAGACAGCGTGAGCTCAAGATGGCCGAAACGGGCAGCGCCGAAGCCGAAGCCGAGGCTACCGGGACGGGAGGCAAGCACTCATGACCACAGACCTTGGCAAGAGCAAGGCGGGCAGGGCTGGTGGCGCGGTGGCCGACGGCGACCTCGTACTGGACGCCTCCGGCGTGACGCTGCGCTTCGGCGGCGTCACCAGCCTGAACGACGTCGAGCTGCGGATGGTGCGCGGCGAGGTGCTGGCCGTGATCGGCCCGAACGGCGCCGGCAAGACCTCGCTGTTCAACTCCCTCACCGGTGCGTACGTTCCGCAGGAGGGCCGGATCGGCTACCGGCCCGAGGGCGGTGGAGAGCACGAGCTGCGCGGCTGCAAGCCGCACCTGGTCAGCCGGCTCGGAGTGGCCCGCACCTTCCAGAACATCCGCCTCTTCGGCGCGCTCACCGCGCTGGAGAACGTGAAGATCGCGGCGGAGACCCGGCTGAAGGCCGGACCGGTGTCGATCATGCTGGGCCTGCCGAACGCACGCCGTGCCGAGCAGGAGAGCGACCGCAAGGCGCACGAGGTGCTCTCCTTCGTCGGGTTGGTCGACAAGCTCAACGAACTGGGCGGCGCGCTGTCCTACGGCGACCAGCGCAGGCTGGAGATCGCCCGGGCACTGGCGACCGACCCGCAGGTGCTGCTCCTCGACGAGCCTGCCGCCGGCACCAACCCGACGGAGAAGCTGGAGCTGGAGCAGCTGATCCGCCGGATCAACCGGGACCTGGGCGTCAGCGTGCTGCTGATCGAGCACGACATGCGCCTGGTGATGTCCGTGGCGGACCGCGTGATGGTGCTGAACTTCGGCAAGAAGATCGCCGAGGGCAGCCCCACCGAGGTCCAGCAGGACCCGGCGGTGGTGGAGGCCTATCTCGGCGCGGTCGCCGAGGAGGACACCGCGGCCGTCGCGGAGATGGTCGCCGAGCAGGAGGAGCACGCTGCCGGACCTGCGCCGGACGGCCCGGTTTCGCCGAAGAGTTCGGGCGGATCCGCCGAACCGGACGCCGACACCCCGTCCACCGGTACCGAGGACGGCGAGAAGCAGTCTGGGGAGGAGCGGGCATGAGTGGCGCCGCTGATCTGAAGAAGGAGCCCGCGGGCTCGGAGCGCACCGGCACCCCGCTGCTCGAACTCCGTGACCTGCGTGTGTACTACGGCGCCATCGAGGCGCTCAAGGGCATCAACGTCAAGGTGTACGAGGGCGAGGTCGTCGCTCTGCTCGGTGCCAACGGCGCCGGCAAGTCGACCACGCTCCGTGCCGCCTCCGGCATGCTGGCCCCCCGCGAGGGCCAGGTTCTCCTGCACGGCGAGCGCGTCGACGGCATCAAATCGCACGATCTGGTGCGGTTCGGCATCGGCCATGTCCCCGAGGGCCGGCGGGTGTTCCCCCGGATGACGGTCAAGGAGAACCTGGAGATGGGGGCGTACCGCTTCAAGTCCCCCGACCGGGAGGAGATGGACCGGGTCTACACCCTGTTCCCTCGGCTCAAGGAGCGGCGCACCCAGCTCGGCGGCACACTCTCCGGCGGTGAGCAGCAGATGCTGGCCATCGGCAGAGCGCTGATGGGCAAGCCCGAACTGCTGCTGCTCGACGAGCCGTCGATGGGCCTCGCACCGCTCATCGTGCGCCAGATCTTCGACATCCTGAAGGAGATCAACGAGCAGGGCACCACGGTGCTGCTGGTCGAGCAGAACGCCTCCCAGGCGCTCCAACTGGCCGACCGCGGCTATGTGTTGGAGACCGGCGAGGTCGCGATGGCGGACGAGGCGTCCTCGCTGCTCGCCGACCCCCGGGTGCGCGCGGCGTACCTGGGCGAGGGCGCGTAGCGGCAGCCCGCGAGCGAAGACGCAGGCCGGTGCCCGGGCTCGGGTGCCGGCCTGCGTCGTGCGCTTCCCCGCGGCGGACGCCCGGCCGACACCCGCGGCGCGGCCGGGCGTCCGCTTCGGGCGGTCAGCTCTGCCGCCGGTGGTCAGCTCTGCTTCGGACGGTCAGCTCTGCTTCGGGGCGTCGCGCAGCAGGCAGGTCAGCCGTGCGGTGCAGACCCGCTTCCCGGTCTCCTCGGTGACGACAATCTCGTACGTCGCCGTGCTGCGGCCCCGGTGGACCGGGGTGGCCGTGCCGGTCACCCGGCCCGACGAAATCCCTCTGTGGTGCGTGCAGTTGAGGTCCACGCCGACCGCCACCTTCCCCGGGCCGCCGTGCAGCATCGCCCCGACCGAGCCGAGGGTCTCGGCCAGCACCGCCGAGGCGCCGCCGTGCAGCAGTCCGTAGGGCTGGGTGTTGCCCTCCACCGGCATCACGCCGACGACCCGCTCCGGATCCGCCTCCAGCACCTCGACGCCCATCCGCTTGCCGAGGGCTCCGGCGGAGAAGAGGGCGGGCAGATCGACGCCGACATCGGCCCACTGCTCCAGTACCTCGTCGGTAAAGCGCGTGGCGGCTCTCTCACCCATGGCTGTCGTCTCCGTTCGCGTGCCCGCGCCCGTGGCGGCGGGCGGCGGTGCCTGGTGTGTCCGGCAACCGTCCTATCACTGGCCCTCCGCCGCCGGCAGGGCAGGGGTGAGGCGTACGACGACGGACTTGCTGGTCGGGGTGTTGCTGGTGTCCGCGGTGGAGTCCAGCGGCACCAGCACGTTCGTCTCCGGGTAGTACGCGGCGGCGCAGCCCCGCGCGGTCGGGTAGTGGACGACGCGGAAGCGGTGGGCGGTACGCGTGCTGCCGTCGCGCCACTCGCTGGTCAGGTCGACGTACGAGCCGTCCTCGACGCCCTGTTCGCGCGCGTCCTCGGGGTGGACCAGCACGACCCGACGGCCGTCCCGGATACCGCGGTAGCGGTCGTCCAGGCCGTAGATCGTGGTGTTGTACTGGTCGTGCGAGCGGATCGTCTGGAGCAGCAGCGCCCCTTCGGGCACCCGCGGATACTCCACTCCCGCCGCGGTGAAGTGTGCCTTGCCACTGGGGGTGGGGAAGCGGCGCTCGTCGCGGGGGGCGTGCGGAAGGGTGAAGCCGCCGGGCACCGCGATCCGTGCGTTGAAGTCCTCGAAGCCGGGGATGACGCGCGCGATGCGGTCCCGGATCGCGGCGTAGTCAGCCTCGAACTCCTCCCACGGCGTTCGGCTCTCGGCCCCGAGCACCAGGCGCGCCAGCCGCGCGACGATCGCAGGCTCGGAGAGCAGCTCCGCGGACGCCGGGTCGAGCCGTCCCCGCGAGGCGTGCACCATGCCCATCGAGTCCTCGACGGTGACGACCTGGTCGCCCGCCCGCTGGGTGTCGCGCTCGGTGCGCCCGAGTGTGGGCAGGATCAGTGCGCGCGCGCCGGTCACCACGTGGGAGCGGTTCAGCTTGGTCGAGACGTGCACGGTCAGCCGCGCCCGGCGCATCGCCGCCTCGGTGACCGCGGTGTCGGGCGAGGCTGCGACGAAGTTGCCGCCCATGGC
Source organism: Streptomyces tardus (assembly GCF_018101125.2). GTDB lineage: Bacteria > Actinomycetota > Actinomycetes > Streptomycetales > Streptomycetaceae > Streptomyces > Streptomyces tardus. Next base: position 4,405,533 of record NZ_JAELVF020000001.1, read on the forward strand.
GAGGAAGACTTTCGCCTCGCCGTCCCGCAGCGCCCGGATCGCCCGGACCGTGTCGTACCCGTGCTCGCGCGGCGGCTCGAACCCGAACTCCCGCTGCAGCGCGTCCAGCAGAGCGGGCGCGGGGCGCTCGAAGATGCCCATCGTGCGGTCGCCCTGGACGTTGCTGTGGCCGCGCACCGGGCAGACGCCCGAGCCCGGACGGCCGATGTCGCCGCGCAGCAGCAGGAAGTTGACGATCTCCCGGATGGTGGGGACCGAGTGCTTGTGCTGGGTGAGACCCATGGCCCAGCACACCACCGTGCGGCGGGAGGCGAGCACCATCTCGGCCGCCGCCTCGATCTCGGCGCGCCGAAGCCCGGTGGCCCGGAGGGTCTGCGCCCAGTCGGCCCCCGCCGCCTCCGCCGCGAACTCCTCGTATCCCCGGGTGTGTTCGGCCACGAACCCCCGGTCCACGGCGTCCGGCGCGTCCAGGACGAGCTTGTTGAGCATTCGGAAGAGGGCCTGGTCGCCGCCGAGGCGGATCTGGAGGAAGAGGTCGGTGAGCGCCGTGCCCCTGCCGAGGAGCCCGCGTGCGTTCTGCGGGTTCCTGAAGCGCTCCATCCCCGCCTCGGGCAGCGGGTTGACGGTGATGATCCGGGCGCCGGCGCGCTTGGCCTTCTCCAGCGCGGTGAGCATCCTGGGGTGGTTGGTGCCGGGGTTCTGGCCGGCAACGATGATCAACTCGGCCTGGTACAGGTCCTCCAGCAGGACGCTGCCCTTGCCGACCCCGATCGTCTCGGAGAGCGCCGAACCGGAGGACTCGTGGCACATGTTGCTGCAGTCCGGCAGGTTGTTGGTGCCGAACTCACGGGCGAAGAGCTGGTAGAGGAAGGCGGCCTCGTTGCTGGTGCGGCCCGAGGTGTAGAAGACCGCCTCGTCCGGCGAGCCCAGCGCGCGCAGCTCGTCGGCGATCAGCTGCAACGCCCGGTCCCAGCCGATCGGTTCGTAGTGGTCGGCGCCCTCGGCGAGCAGCATCGGCCGGGTCAGCCGGCCCTGCTGCCCGAGCCAGTAGCCCGAGCGCTCGGCGAGGTCGGCGACCGAGTGCTCGGCGAAGAACCCGTCGGAGACACGCCGCGTGGTGGCCTCCTCCGCGACGGCCTTGGCGCCGTTCTCACAGAACTCGGCGGCGTGCCGCTTGTCGTCCTCGGGCCAGGCACAGCCGGGGCAGTCGAAGCCGTCCTTCTGGTTGACGCGCAGCAGCGTGCGCGCGGTCCGCCTGACGCCCATCTGCCGTTCGCCGATCCGCAGCGCGTGGCCGACGGCGGGCAGGCCCGCTGCCGCGTGCTGCGGTGAGCCGACCCGCGGTGCGTCCTGGGCGGGGTCGGTCTCGGGTGCCTTGCGCCTGTCGCTGCTCATGCCTCCATCCTGCCACCGGGCCCTGGTGCGGGGGCTGTTCGCGGCGGTCGCTCGTCGGTCGTGAGGCTGCCGCGAAGCGGTCGCGGGAGCGAGCCGGCCGCTGCGCGGACCGCGTTGTCAGTGGCGCGTGGGAGGATCGGCGACGTGGCAAAGACAGCATCGAACCAGACGCAGACCCCGAGCCCGACGGATGTGCGGCGGCTGCTGCTCATGGACGGGCACTCGCTCGCCTACCGGGCGTTCTTCGCGCTGCCCGCGGAGAACTTCTCCACCACCACGGGCCAGCAGACCAACGCGGTGTACGGCTTCACCTCGATGCTGTCCAACACCCTGCGGGACGAGGCCCCCACCCACTTCGCCGTCGCCTTCGACGTCTCCAGAAAGACCTGGCGCTCGGAGGAGTACCCCGAGTACAAGGCCAACCGCTCCAAGACACCCGACGAGTTCCGCGGGCAGGTCGAGCTGATCGGTGAGCTGCTGGACGCGATGGGCGTGCGCCGCTTCGCCGTCGACGGCTTCGAGGCGGACGACGTCATCGCCACGCTCACCGCGCAGGCCGAGGCGGAGGGGTTCGAAGTCTCGATCGTCACCGGCGACCGGGACGCCTTCCAGCTGGTGTCCGAGCACACCACCGTGCTCTACCCGACCAAGGGCGTGTCGGAGCTGACCCGCTTCACCCCGGAGAAGGTGCACGAGAAGTACGGCCTGACTCCTGCCCAGTACCCGGACTTCGCGGCCCTGCGCGGCGACCCCTCGGACAACCTCCCCGGCATCCCCGGCGTCGGCGAGAAGACGGCCACCAAGTGGATCAACCAGTTCGGTTCCTTCGCCGAGCTGGTCGAGCGGGCCGACGAGGTCAAGGGCAAGGCGGGCCAGAACCTCCGCGACCATCTGGAGTCGGTCATGCGCAACCGCAGGCTGACCGAGATGGTCAAGGACATCGAGCTGCCCTGCGGCCCCCTGGAGCTGGAGCGGGTCCCGTACGACCTGGAGGCGGTGCGGGGTCTGCTGGACTCGCTGGAGTTCCGCCACGCCAACTTCCGGGAGCGGTTGTTCGCGGCCGATCCGGGCGCCGCCGAGCAGGCGGACGCCCCGCCGGCCGCGGGCGTGGAGATCGACGGCCGGGTGCTGGAGCCCGGCGAGCTGGCCGGCTGGCTGGGGGAGTTCGGCACCGGCCCGCTCGGTCTGATGAGCGTGGACAGCTGGCGTCTGGGCGCGGGCGCGGTCACCGAGGTGGCGCTCGCCACCTCGGAGGGGCCCGCGGCCTGGTTCGACCCGACCCAGCTGAGCGCCGAGGACGAGACGGCGTTCGCCGCCTGGTGCGCGGACAGCGGCAGAGTCAAGGTCCTGCACAACGCCAAGGCGGTGCAGCGAGCCTTCGCCGAGCACGGCTGGCGGCCCTCGGGCATCACCATGGACACCGCCCTCGCCGCCTATCTGGTCCAGCCCGGCCGGCGTTCCTTCGCGCTGGAGGCGTTGAGCACCGAGTTCCTCGGCCGCGAGCTGCCCCAGGCGTCCCCGGCGGAGGGCCAGTTGGCGCTGGGCGCGGAGGAGGAGGCCCAGGCCGACGTTCTGATGGGCCAGGCGCGTACGGTGCTCGATCTGGGCGGGGCGTTCAGCGAGCGGCTCGCCGAGGTCGGGGCGGCGGAGCTGCTGCACGACATGGAGCTGCCCACCTCGACGGTGCTGGCCGGAATGGAGCGCGCCGGCATCGCCGCCGACGTGGAGTGGCTGCGCTCGCTGGAGCAGCAGTTCGCCGACGCCGTCCAGGAAGCGGTGCGCCAGGCGCACGCCTCGGTGGGGCGGGAGTTCAACCTTGGCTCTCCCAAGCAGCTCCAGGAGGTGCTCTTCGGCGAGTTGGAGCTGCCGAAGACGAAGAAGACCAAGACCGGATACACCACCGACGCCGACGCGTTGCAGTGGCTGGCCGGGCAGACCGAGCACGAGCTGCCGGTCCTGATGCTGCGCCACCGCGAGCAGTCCAAGCTGCGCACGACGGTGGAGGGCCTGATCAAGACCGTCGGCGACGACGGCCGTATCCACACCACGTTCAGCCAGACGGTCGCCGCGACCGGTCGGCTGTCCTCCACCGAGCCCAACCTCCAGAACGTCCCGGTCCGCACCGACGAGGGCCGCGCCATCCGTCGCGCCTTCGTCGTCGGCAGCGGCTACGAATCGCTGATGACCGCCGACTACAGCCAGATCGAGCTGCGGGTGATGGCCCACCTCTCCCAGGACAAGGGCCTGATCGAGGCGTTCACCTCCGGCGAGGACCTGCACACCACGGTCGCCTCCCAGGTCTTCTCCGTGCCCGACGACCGGGTCGACGCCGAGATGCGGCGCAAGATCAAGGCGATGAGCTACGGACTGGCGTACGGCCTCTCGGCGTTCGGCCTCTCGCAGCAGCTCAGCATCGGCACGGACGAGGCACGCCGGCTGATGGACACCTACTTCGAGCGGTTCGGCGGAGTGCGCGACTACCTCCAGCACGCCGTGGAGGAGGCCAGGGCGGTCGGGTACACCCAGACCATGCTCGGCCGCCGCCGCTACCTCCCCGACCTGACCAGCGACAACCGCCAGCGCCGCGAGATGGCCGAGCGGATGGCGCTGAACGCCCCGATCCAGGGCACCGCCGCCGACATCGTCAAGCTCGCCATGCTCCGCGTACAGGAGGCACTCACCGCGGAGCGGCTCGACTCCCGTCTGCTGCTCCAGGTCCACGACGAAATCGTGCTGGAGATCGCGGCGGGGGAGCGGACCGCCGTGGAGGAGTTGGTGCGCCGGGAGATGGCCGGAGCGGTCTCGCTCAGCGCGCCGCTGGACGTGTCGGTGGGCGTCGGCGCCGACTGGGAGTCCGCCGCGCACTGAGCTGGTGCCGCCGCCGCGCCGGAGCACGTACGGCAGCGGCGGCGGCTTCCGCCGCTGCGTTCCGCGCTGCCCGGCCCTGTGCCGCTGCGTGCGTGGGTGCGGCGAGGTGCGTGCGGTGTGGGTGCCGTGGTGCGGGGCTGGCGTGGTGTGTTCCGTGCGCGGCGCGGCGAGGTTCTCGGCCCGGTCGGTGTGGATGGAGTGCGTGCGCGGGGGTGTGCGGGCGCGTGCGGGCGCTGCGCGCGGTCAACCACCGGCCCGGGGCGGGGCGTTGACGACTCGTGTCCCGGCTCCGCGGACCTCACAGGACTTTCCGGCTCTCGTTGTCGGACACATGTCGTAGGCTCGCCCGGAAGTCGGCACGATCACCGGACCGCGTCGGCAGCAGGCCAAGGAGGGGGCGCCCCATGGCAGTTGGCAGGCGAAAGCTTCGTACCGGAATGACGGCGACCGCGGTCGCCGCCGCCGCGATGGTGGCGCTCACCGCCTCGCAGGCGCCGGGAGTGGAGATCGGCGCCCCGGGGCCCGGGGCGGAGGAGCCCGCAACCGACGGGCGAACCTCCGCCGACGGCAACTCGCCGTACCACACCGAGCTTCCGCCGCTCGACAGCCCGGAGATACCCGACGGCAAGGACCGTCCGGGCGGCAGTGGTCCGGGCCGTGCAGGTGCCGGCGCCGCGGGCATCCCCGCCACCGTGCTCACGGCCTACCGCAACGCGGAGAAGAAGCTCGCCGCCGAGCGCCCCGGCTGCAACCTCCCCTGGGAACTCCTCGCAGCAATCGGGCGGGTGGAGTCCGGGCAGGCCCGCGGCGGCGCGCTGGACAGCGACGGCAACACCCTGCGTCCCATCCGCGGCCCGGTCCTCGACGGCAACGGGTTCGCCCTGATCAAGGACACCGACGGCGGCGCCTTCGACGGCGACAAGCGTTTCGACCGCGCCGTGGGTCCGATGCAGTTCATCCCCTCGACCTGGGCGAGTTGGGGAGCCGACGGCAACGACGACGGCGTTTCCGACCCCAACAACATCCACGACGCCGCGCTCGCCGCCGGCCGCTATCTGTGCGCCGGTGGCCGTGACCTCTCCCGAGCGGCGGACCTGGAGCGCGCGATCCTCAGCTACAACCGTTCGCGGGAGTATCTGCGCACGGTGCTGTCGTGGCTGGAGTTCTACCGCAAGGGCACCCATGAAGTGCCGGACGGCAAGGGCACGTTGCCCGACTCCCCGGGCGCCGGGAACCCGTCGAGGCCCGCCTCGCCGAAGCCGGCGGGCCAGCGGCCCGACAAGCCCGGTGCGACCGACAGCCCCGGCAAGCCCGGCAAGCCCACCGAGCGGCCGACTACCTCCCCGACGGGGTCGACCAGCCCCACGGCCACCCCCAGCCCCACCGGCACCCCCACCCCCACGCCTTCCGCGACCGACGACCCCGACGAGCCCGAGGACCCGGAGAATCCGGACGAGCCCGAGGACCCGGACGACCCGCAGGACCCCTGCGACCCGGAGGACCCCTCCGAGGAGGAGAGCGACGCACCGCAGCAGCCCGACCCCTCGCCGAGCGGGGGCGATCCGGACGAGGGCCGTGAGGACGACGGCTCCGGCGGGGGCGGCGGATCCACCGCGGGCACCGACCGGGCCGCGCTGCTGCGCCGGGACTGAGGCCACGGCAGGACTGAGGTCACGCCGGGACGTCCGCGTGCTCGGCCGCGCGGAATCGACCGTCCGGACGGCCCGGACGGCCCGGACGGGCTGACCGGTCGGGCCGTCCGGTCAGTGCCCTCGCGGTCTGTTTGCGAGAGATGCGCCTTGTCCTCCGATCCGGGCGCCCTGCACGGCGGTTGGCCCTGAATCAGGCCCAGGCCTCGCCGTCCTCACCCGGTGGGGACGGCCGAGCGGCGTCGGCCAGCGGTGCCGGGCCCGGGGGAGAGGCCCGTCCGCCCCGCGCGGGGGCGCCCGTCCGCCCCGCTGCGGACGTTCGGCCGGCAGGTTGGGAGTGTCCCGCGCGACCGCCCGTACGCGGTCCGCCTTCGGCACGGAGTGCAGGCCGCCGCGACCGTGCCTGGAGCTCGCGCCCACGCCGTGAACAGGCGCCGGGCGCGACCGGGCCGGGAGTACGCGTGCCCTCGCGGGGCGTGCCGACGCTGCGTGTGTGCATGCGGCGGTGGGATGCGCGCCGGGTCTCGGCGTCTAACTGCGCCGCCGTACCCGTCCGGTCGGTTGCGCCGTCGTCGGATCGTCCGGCCACGGGTGTCGCGGGTAGCGCCCGCGCAGCTCCGCCCGGACCGAGCGGTAGCCCTGCTGCCAGAAGGAGGCGAGGTCGGCGGTCACCGCAGCGGGCCGACCGGCCGGTGAGAGCAGATGGACCAGCAGCGGCACCCGCCCGCCCGCGATCCGCGGGGCGGCGTCCCAGCCGAAGAGTTCCTGCAACTTCACCGCGAGCACCGGCTGTTCGCTCCCGTAGTCGATCCGCACCCGAGAGCCGGAGGGCACCTCGACGCGTTCGGGGGCCAGCTCCTCGAACCGCGCCGCCGCGCCCGAAGCCCACGGCAGCAGCGAGTTGAGCACCGCGTGCACGTCCACCTTCGCCAGCGAGGTGCCGGTCAACCGCTCGCCGACCGCCGCCACCAGCGCGTCGTCGCCGACGTCGGGCCAGGGCGGCCCGAGTTCGCGGTGCAGAAAGGCGAGCCGCTGCCGCAGCCGTACGGCGCCCTCGGGCCAGCGCAGTACGTCCGGCCCCTGCTCGCGCAGCCGGGTCCGCAGTGCGTCGCGGACCACCTCCGGTTCGGGTGCGGGTTCGACGCGACTGCGCAGCTCGATGGCGCCGAGCGCCTCGACCCGCCGGGCCACCACCTGGCCGCGGTCGGCGTCCAGTGTGATGTCCGTGTACTCCCGTCGCAGTGCTCCCGCGGCCAACCGGGCCAGTTCCTCGTCCAGTTCGGCCGCCAGTCGCACCCGCGCGGTGGCCGCGCCCGCCGGCCGGTCCGCCACTGCGACGGCGAGCCATCCGCCGTCACCGGATCCGTACTCGGCGCGGGTGCCGGAGGCCATCAGCCAGCTGCCCGCGCCGCGTCCGCGCGCGACGCGTTCGGGGTGGGCGAGTGCCACCACCAGTCCCGCGGCGAGTTCCTCGGTCAGGCCCTCGGGTGGGCCCTCGGACGAGTCGGGCCCTGTCTCCCGGCCGACGGGGACCGTGCGCAGCGCCTCCCGCAGCCGTCGCACCTCGCGTCGCCACCGTCCACCGTAGGCGTCCCGCTCGCCGGCCCGCCGGGCCTCGCGCAGCGCCGCCGACACTTCGGCGCCCCACTGCGCGGGCGGTGGCTCAGCGATGAGTGCGACGACCTCGGCGGCAAGCCGCGGCCCGGTGAGACGCGCACCGTCGAGGAGGGCCCGAGCCAGCCGGGGGTGCAGCCCCACCCCGGCCATTGCCCTGCCGCGCGGGGTCACCCGCCCCTCGGTGTCCACCGCGCCGATGGCCCGCAGGGTGTCGCGGGCCGCGGCCATCGCGCCCGCGGGAGGCGGGTCGAGCAGCGCGAGCGTACGGGCGTCCGGATCGCCCCAACAGGCCGTCTGGAGGGCGAAGTCGGTGAGATCGGCGAGCGCGATCTCGGGTGAGGGGAACCGCTGCTGGCGTGCCTCCTCCGCCTGGTCCCAACAGCGCAGCGCGACGCCGGGACCCTCGCGCCCGGCCCGGCCGGCGCGCTGGACGGCGGTCGCCCGGGAGACCCGGACCGTCACCAGGGAGCCGAGGCCGCGCGCGTGGTCCATCCGCGGCTCCCGGGCGAGGCCGGAATCCACCACCACCCGCACCCCCGGCACCGTCAGGCTGGACTCGGCCACGGAGGTGGCCAGGACGACCCGGCGCGGCCCCCTTCCGTCGCGTCCGCGCAGCACCGCGTCCTGGACGTCCGCCGGCGCCCGTCCGTGCAGTTGGAGCACCTCCGCCCCGGAGCCGAGCCGGTCCGTCAACTGCCGTGCCACCCGCGCGATCTCGCCCACTCCGGGCAGGAAGCAGAGCACATCGCCGTCCGGGTCGCGCTCCAGCCCCCGGTGCACCGTCGCTGCCACGTGGGCGAGCAGCGACGGGTCGACGCGGGTGCCGTGCGGGGGTCGTACGTCCCGCGGCGGCGGGGCGTGTGCGATGTCCACGGGGTGTGCGACGCCCTCGGCGGCCACCACCGGAGCCGGGCTGCCGCCTTCCTGCCGGGCGAGCAGTTCGGCCCAGGCGTCGGTGTCGGCCGTCGCCGAGGCGAGCACCAGTCGCAGGTCCGGCCGCAGGGCGGCCCGCACGTCCAGCAGGAACGCCAGCGCGGTGTCGGCGTCCAGGTGCCGCTCGTGGCACTCGTCCAGCAACACGACATCGGTGCCGGGCAGTTCCGGGTCGCGCTGCAGCCGCCTCAGCAGCACGCCGGTGGTCACCACCTCCACTCGCGTACGGGGGCCCACCCGGCGCTCACCGCGCACGGTGTAGCCGACCGACTCGCCCACCCGCTCGCCCAGGAGCCACGCCATCCGGCGCGCCGCGGACCGGGCGGCCAGCCGCCGCGGCTCCGCCACCAGGACGTTGCGCGCCGGAGCGCCGTCGGCCAGCAGTCCGGCCAGCGCGGGCGGGACCAGGGTCGTCTTTCCGGTGCCGGGCGGTGCGTGGAGCACCGCGGTTCCGCGCTCCTCCAGGGCTTCCCGCAGGCCGGGCAGCGCGGAGCGTACGGGCAGCCGTTCCAGGGCGTCGGTGCGCAGGCCCGCCGACGGCCGCGGGGCTGCTCCGGGG
>NZ_JAELVF020000001.1:4414647-4435881 GCF_018101125.2 Streptomyces tardus
CGTGAGGGCGGTGTGGGCACCGGCCTACCCTCGCGCGTCCGCCGTGCACGCCGGCTCCCGGGGCCCGTCAGCGCGTACGCAGACGAAGATCGCGGTGCCCGGGACCAGGTTTCCGCGCAGCGGCGACCAGCCGCCCCACTCCTGCCGGTTCCACTGCGGCCACTCGGGCTCGACCAGGTCGAGCAGGGTGAAGCCGGTGGCCGTCAGATCGCGCACCCGGTCGCCGAGCGTGCGGTGGTGCTCCACGTACACCGCGCGACCCTGCTCGTCCTGCTCCACGTACGGCGTCCGGTCGAAGTAGGAGGCGGCCACGCTGAGCCCCTCCGGACCCGGTTCGTCCGGCAGCGCCCAGCGGATCGGGTGGGTGAGCGAGAAGACCAGCCGGCCGCCGGGCCGCAGCACCCGGTGGACCTCGTGGAGCACCGTGCGCGGATCGGCGACGAACGGGAGGGCGCCGTAGGAGGAGCAGACGAGGTCGAAGCCGCCGTCCACGAAGGGCAGCCGCCCGGCGTCGGCCTCGACCAGGTCGACGTTCTCGGCGCCGATTCGCAGCGCGTGCTGCAACTGCCGGTGGGAGACGTCCAGTGCGACCGGACGCGCGCCCCTGGCCGCCAACCACCGCGCGCACTGGGCGGCTCCGGCGCCGAGTTCCAGCACTCGCGCACCGCGAAGCCCGGCCGGATCGCCGAGCAGTCCGGCCTCGTCCTCGCTCAGCCCTTCGGGGCCCCAGACGAACCGGTCGTCCCCGAGGAACCGGCCGTGCTCCTGCTGGTAGTCGTCGGCGTTCCGGTCCCACCAGTGCCTGCTGGCCCGGGCGCTCTCCGGCGCGTCCGCGACGCGTCGTACGGCGGTGGTGTCATCGGGTTCGTGCCCGGCCGGGGGGAGGTGCGTGTCCGCCGGGGCGGGGGTCGCCCTGCCGGTCGTCTCGTGGTGCGTCATGTCGTCCATCTGTAGGGGTGCGCGCCCCTTCGGGAGCGGCGTGCACGAGTGCGGAAGCGGTGGAGGTGCCCGCTGCGGCGGGCCCGGCAAGGCCGCGCCGCAGCGGCGTGCCGGCGTGCGGGAACGGCGCCGGGGGAGCCGGGGTACGCAGGTCGCGGGCTGTGCCGTACCGTGGGCAACGCTTGAGCTCACGGGAGCAACTGGCGCCGGGCGTTGCCGGTTTCAGGTGATTGGCCTCGCCTGTCGCAAACGCGCATTGACCCCGCCCAGCTGCACCCGTATGCTACAAGTTGCGCTGCGGGTCTGCGTGCGCCTCGGACGGAGCAGGCCGCGCTTGCATCGGTTGTATGTCCTCTCGGTTGTCGAGGCGCTCCCTCGTACGTCGTTCGAACGGCGTGGAGAATTTGAGCGCCTCTCAGGCTGTCCGGCTTCGGCGGTGTGGAAACGGGCTCTCGGCGTAGCAGTACCTACGACGTATCTGTCCGTACCGGAGCCCTTAACCACATGACGAGCAGCACCGAGACCACCGCCACCACCCCGCAGGTTGCGGTCAACGACATCGGTTCCGAGGAAGAATTCCTCGCCGCGATCGACGAGACGATCAAGTACTTCAACGACGGCGACATCGTCGACGGCGTCATCGTGAAGGTCGACCGGGACGAGGTCCTGCTCGACATCGGTTACAAGACCGAGGGCGTCATTCCGTCCCGCGAGCTTTCGATCAAGCACGACGTCGACCCCAACGAGGTCGTCGCCGTCGGTGACGAGATCGAAGCCCTTGTTCTCCAGAAGGAGGACAAGGAAGGCCGCCTGATTCTCTCGAAGAAGCGCGCCCAGTACGAGCGTGCCTGGGGCACCATCGAGAAGATCAAGGAAGAGGACGGGATCGTCACCGGTACCGTCATCGAGGTCGTCAAGGGTGGTCTCATCCTCGACATCGGCCTGCGCGGCTTCCTCCCGGCCTCCCTGGTCGAGATGCGTCGTGTCCGCGACCTCCAGCCCTACGTGGGCAAGGAGCTCGAGGCCAAGATCATCGAGCTGGACAAGAACCGCAACAACGTGGTCCTGTCCCGCCGTGCCTGGCTGGAGCAGACCCAGAGCGAGGTCCGTCAGACCTTCCTCACCACCCTCCAGAAGGGTCAGGTGCGCTCCGGCGTCGTCTCCTCCATCGTCAACTTCGGTGCCTTCGTGGACCTGGGTGGCGTCGACGGTCTGGTGCACGTCTCCGAGCTGTCCTGGAAGCACATCGACCACCCCTCCGAGGTCGTCGAGGTCGGCCAGGAGGTCACGGTCGAGGTCCTGGACGTCGACATGGACCGCGAGCGCGTCTCCCTGTCGCTCAAGGCGACCCAGGAAGACCCGTGGCAGCAGTTCGCCCGCACCCACCAGATCGGCCAGGTCGTCCCCGGCAAGGTCACCAAGCTGGTGCCGTTCGGTGCGTTCGTCCGCGTGGACGAGGGCATCGAGGGTCTGGTCCACATCTCCGAGCTGGCCGAGCGCCACGTGGAGATCCCGGAGCAGGTCGTCCAGGTCAACGACGAGATCTTCGTCAAGGTCATCGACATCGACCTCGAGCGTCGTCGCATCAGCCTCTCGCTGAAGCAGGCCAACGAGTCCTTCGGCGGCGACCCGATGGCCGTCGACTTCGACCCGACCCTGTACGGCATGGCGGCGTCCTACGACGACCAGGGCAACTACATCTACCCCGAGGGCTTCGACCCCGAGGCCAACGACTGGCTCGAGGGCTACGAGAAGCAGCGCGAGGAGTGGGAGCGCCAGTACTCCGAGGCGCAGACCCGCTTCGAGCAGCACCAGGCGCAGGTCATCAAGTCGCGCGAGGCGGACGCCCAGGCCGAGGCCGAGGGTGCCACCGCGGGCAGCCAGCCGGCTCCGTCCAGCAGTGGCGGCGGCCAGGGTGGCGGCGGCTCGTACTCCTCGGACTCCGGTGACGACTCCGGTGCGCTGGCCTCCGACGAGGCGCTCGCCGCGCTTCGCGAGAAGCTGGCCGGCGGCCAGAGCTGACGCTCTGCCTCCACGCTCCGCCCCTCAGGGAGCGGCTGTGAGCGGTCGAAGGGCCCGTTCCCCGTACGCGGGGGGCGGGCCCTTCGCCTGTTCGCGGCGGCTCCGGGGAATAGCCTTGCCCGGCGCGGGCGTTGACGAGTCCGTAAGCGATACGGAGGGGCGAGAGCTGTGCGTGATCCACGCGAGTTGTACGAGTGGGAGCCGTCGGGGCTTCGTGCCGTGGAGGGCATCATCGACCGCGGTGTGGGTGCGGGCCTGACGATGCTCTACCACTTCGAGGGCTTCATCGACGCCGGCGGCGTGGGCGAGCAGATCGTCAGCGAGGTGCTGGAGCGCCAGGAGTCGCAGGTTGTGGCGCGGTTCGACACCGACCGCCTGGTCGACTACCGCGCCCGGCGACCGTTGATGACCTTCCACCGCGACCGCTGGACGGAGTATCAGCGCCCCGAGCTCGTCCTGCGCCTCGTCCGGGACGGCGCGGGTGCCCCGTTCCTGGTGCTGTCCGGGCCGGAGCCGGACGTCGAGTGGGAGAGCTTCACCGCGGCCGTGTCCGGGATGGTGGAGCGGCTGGGCATCCGGCTCTCCGCCACCTTCCACGGAATTCCGATGGGCGTCCCGCACACCCGCCCCGTGGGGCTGACCCCGCACGGCAGCAGAGCCGAGCTGGTGCCCACCCAGCCGCAGTTGTTCGACGAGGCGCAGGTGCCGGGCAGCGCGGCGGCCCTGCTGGAGTACCGCCTGACCGAGGCCGATCACGGGGTGCTGGGCGTCGCCGCCCACGTGCCGCACTATCTGGCCAGGTCCGCGTATCCGGATGCGGCGCTGGTCGCGCTGGAGGCCGTGACGGCCGCCACCGGGCTGGTGCTGCCGTCCGTCGCCCAGGAGCTGCGTACGAAGGCACGGCGCACCCAGGTGGAGATCGAGCGCCAGCTCGCCGAGGGCGACGAGGAGTTGAGCGCGGTGGTGCGCGGCCTGGAGCAGCAGTACGACGCCGTGGCCGGAGCCCGGACCCGGGGCAGTCTCGTCGCGGAGTCCGCCGATCTGCCGTCGGCCGAGGAGCTCGGCGAGGTGTTCGAGCAGTTCCTCGCCGAGCGCGAGCGCGACGCCGGCGAGTGAGGCGGCCGACGGCTCCCGGTGCGCCGGCGCGGCGCCCCGCACCGGCGGGCCTCCTCCCGCCGCCGGGGGCCGGGCGGGGCCGTGGTTAAGGTGGCTCCATGCTGAGTGTGGGTTTGACCGGCGGAATCGGCGCGGGCAAGAGCGAGGTGTCCCGGCTGCTCGCCTCCTGCGGCGCGGTCGTGGTCGACGCGGACCTGATCGCGCGCGAGGTCGTGGAGCCGGGCACCCCCGGACTGGCAGCGGTGGTCGGCGAGTTCGGGAAGGGCGTCCTGCTCCCGGACGGCCGGTTGGACAGGCCGGCGCTCGGCCGGATCGTGTTCGCCGATCCGGACCGTCTCGCCGCGCTGAACGCGATCGTCCACCCCCTGGTGGGCGCGCGCAGCGAGGAGCTGAAGGCGGCAGCCGGTGAGGACGCGGTGCTGGTGCACGACGTACCGCTGCTGGTGGAGAACGGCATGATGCCGCTCTACGACGCCGTGGTCGTCGTGGACGCCCTGCCCGCGACGCAGCTGGACCGGCTGGTGCGGGTGCGCGGTATGAGCGAGGATGACGCCCGCGCCAGGATGGCGGCACAGGCGGACCGTGAACAGCGCCTGGAGGTGGCCGATTTCGTGATCGACAACGACGGCCCGCTGGCGGACCTGGAGCCCGCGGTGCGTCGGCTGTGGCAGCAGTTGCTCGAACGCCCCTGATCCGCCGCCCGGTCGGGGGAGGGATCGGCGAGGGCCCGACTGGGACCGCGGCCCACGGGGAATGACTTCGACGTGGATGTCGTTGACACCCGGTGAGGAGGTTTGTCATGCCGACGCCAGAGACGTACGTCATCGACTACCGCGCGGCGGAGCATCTGCTGGATGCGCGCGACCCCCGGGGCGCGATCCAGCTGCTGGACGCCGTGATCGCCGCCTACCCGGAGCACACCGCCGCTCGGCTGCTGCGGGCCAGGGCATTCTTTCTCGGCGCCCAACTGCGTGCTGCCGAGATGGAGTTCGGCTATGTACTGGAGCGCGAGCCGGACAACGCGTTCGCGCACTTCGCGCTGGCGCGCACGCTGGAGCGGGCGGCGCGGCCGGAAGAGGCCAGGCGCCACTTCCGGTTGGCGGCGGCCCTGGACCCCCGTCCCGACTTCGTGGCGGCGGCAGGTTTCGAACGGGGCGCGGAGGGCGGCAGCCCGCCTCCCGAGCCCCGCTGACCTCTCGCACCTCGCCGGCCCCGGGCACTGTGCCCGGGGCCGGCGAGGTGCGAGACCACCGCAGCTGTGAGCTGTGCGGACCCGGCTGCGGACGGTGACGGGGCTCGCTAGGATCTTGCCGGTACCTCACCCGAGTCCCGTTCGCCCACGCCCTGTTGGGATGCCCTCCTGTGATATCTGGCCGCGCCGCGCTGCGCCCTGCCGCCGTCCTCGCTCTCTCCGCACTCCTGCTGACCGGCTGCACCACGGAGAGCAAGGACTCCCCGAGCGACGACAGACCCGACACCGCGGGCGGTGGAGCGGTCGAGGCCCTCGCCGAGCTCGAGGTCCGGGGGTCGGCGGACAGCTCCGGCTACGACCGGAGGAAGTTCGGTTCCGCCTGGGCGGACGTCGACGGCAACAGCTGCAACACCCGCAACGACATTCTCCGCCGCGACCTTGCGGACGTCGGGCTCGACGAGGACGACTGCGAGGTGGCGAACGGCACCCTCGAAGTCGACCCGTACACCGGGGACCGGGTCGAGTTCACCGCCGGACGCAGCAAGGTGGACATCGACCATCTGGTGCCGCTCTCCGACGCCTGGGAGAAGGGGGCGGGCGAGTGGGAGCCGGCCAAGCGCATCGCGCTGGCGAACGACCCGCTCAACCTTCTCGCCGTCGGGGCCTCACCGAACCGGCAGAAGGGCGACAAGGACGCGGCCGAGTGGCTCCCGGCGCACGAGGCGTACCACTGCGAGTACGTCGCTCTCCAGATCGCGGTGAAGCGCAAGTACGAGCTGTGGGTCACCAAGGACGAGCACAAGGCCATGTCGACGGTGCTGGAGGGCTGCTCGGACCAGAAGCTCCCCGAGCCGGGCGAGGCGCCGACGAGCGCCCCGGACCGGTTCGGCGCCCCGAAGTGAGTCGGTGGGAGCCGTCGGGAGCCCGGAGCGGGGCGCCCGGCCGGCTCCCACCACCGGGCGCCGTCGCCCCACGGGGCTCCCGTGTGTGCCCGGGGCTCCCGCATGCGCCCCGGGATCAGCGGCGCGGCGGGGGCGGTACGTAGCCCAGGTCGACCGGGGGCAGCCGGTCACCGCCGGTGGCGCGCTGCCGGCCCAGCAGCGCGGGCAGCTGAGGTGGCCACAACTCCTCGGTGGTGGCGGTGAGTTCGGCGTGCGTCCACCAGCGCCAGCCGAGCATCTGCTCCGCCTCGTGCGTGGTCGAGTCGGTCGGCTCCCGGCGCGGGCCGTGGGTGAGGTAGATGTGTTCGTGCTGGCGCACCGGTGTTCCGTTGCGGCAGAAGTCGTGCTCCCAGGTGCACAGCAGCGCGCCCGGCTCCAGGTCGTACCAGCCCGTCTCCTCGCGCAGTTCGCGCAGGGCGCCCTCCTGCGGGGTCTCGCTCTCCTCGAGTCCGCCGCCGGGCATCGCCCAGTGGCGGCCGACCTCCACCTGGTCGTCGTAGCGGAAGAGGAACACCGCTCCTTCGGGGTCGAGCACGGCCACCCGGGCGGCTCGGCGGGGAGTACGCATCAACTGTCTCCGTCGTCAGCTGTCTTCGGTCCACCGCCCGGTCGCCGTTGCGGGGAACACCCGTACGAACCGGTCGGTCGACCGAGTCTGCCGCCGGAGGGCGGTATCCGTCGAGTCGGCGAACTCCGGTGCCACCGCGGGGCGTTCCTCGCGGTGCCGGACGGAACTGCCGGTGTCCGCCGCGGGCGGCGGAGGCTGTCAGCGCAGTGCGCCCAGGAAGAGGCTGGTGCAGACCCCGACGATCTGGTCCCGGTCGCGGCTGTCGCCGGAGCGCTCGGGCGCCGGCGTCCGTGACACGAGCAGTTCGTTGACCCCGCCGACCAGTGCCACCGCGATCATGCCGAGCCACTGCCGGTCCTTCTCCGGGGCGTGCGACTTGCCGAGGTCGGCGATGAAGTCGGCGAACTCGTGGATGACCCGGTGCCGTCTGCTCTCCAGACGGGCGCTCGCGCCGACCACCTCGACCAGGACGACCCGTGCCTTGCGGGGGTCCTCCGACAGAACCCGGACGAAGGTGCCCAGGCCCGCGGTGATCTGGTCCTCCATCTCGGGGCCCGCCTCCGCCACGGCGGCGAAGGTCGCGGTCTGCGCCTCCTGCACGAGCTCCTCGTAGACGACCGCCAGCAGCTCCTCCCGGTCGCGGACGGCCTCGTAGAAGTAGCGCTCGGTCAGCCGTGCTTCGCCGCAGATCGCGCGCACGGAGGTGCCCGCGTAGCCCTGGGTGCCGAAGAGCTCCAGACCGGCCTCGATGAAACGGGCCCGTCGTTCGGCTCTGCGCTCGGCCGCGTCCTGTCCGCCGTAGCGACGGCCGACGGCGGGGGCTGACTCCGTCACTGCTGGTCCTTTCTGCGGGCTCCGAATGTGTTGACAGCATGCCTCAATCATCTGACACTCATCTTTGTCAGATTGTGCGTGGCGCCTTGCCGCCGTTCTGACCTGTGAAGATCGCCGGGGAGCCGTGACATGAACAGAGCCAGGACACGTACGGCCGGACCTCCCGGCCGTACGCTCGCAGGCAGAGTGATCGCCGTGACCGGTGCCGGCCGCGGTATCGGCCGCCGGGTCGCCGAAACGCTCGCCGCCGCGGGTGCGCAGGTGGCGCTCGGCGATGTGGACTTCGACTCGGCCCGGGCCGCCGCGCGGGAGATACGCGACGCGGGTGGATCCGCCGAGGGCTACGCGCTGGACGTCACCGACGCCGATTCCCTCGAGGCGTTCTGGGACGGCACCGAGGAGCGCTTCGGCCCGATCGACGTCTTCGTCAACAACGCCGGGATCATGTGGGTCGGCCACTTCGCGGACGAGCCGGACATCGCCGCCCGCCGCCAGTTCGACGTCAACGTCCACGGTGTCCTCGCCGGCACCAGGCTCGCCGCGCGCCGGATGCGGCCCAGGGGCGGTGGTCACATCGTCACCGTCGCCTCCGCCGCCAGCCGGCTCTCCCCGCGAGGCGAGGCGACGTACGCCGCCACCAAACACGCCGTCTACGGATTCAGTGTCGCGGCCCGTGCCGAACTGCGGGGCAGCGGTGTGGAGATATCGCTGGTCATGCCCGGCGTCGTCGACACCGAGCTGGCCGTCGGCACCAGTCAGGGCGCAACGCGCAGGCTCACTACCGCCGATGTCGCCACCGCCGTACTGCGCGTCGTGCGCCGGCCGCGCCCCGAGACGTTCGTCCCCCGGCACCTCGCGCTGGTGCCCACCGTCGCGGCCGTACTGCCCGCGCGGGTGCGCGCCGGACTGCTGCGCGCCGTCGTCCCCAACCAGCTCGCCGACGGCGACCCCGCCGTACGCGCCGACTACGAGAGCAGAACCAGCGGCAGCCCATCCGGCACCGCGGAAGGGCCCCAGCGATGAGCACCGACCACACAGGCAGCACCGACAGCACCGACAGCACCGACGCCGCCGACAGCACCGAGACCGCCGTGAGCGCCGACAGTGCGAGCAGTCCCGTGCCGGTCGCCCCCGCGAGCGCGGCGGCGAGCGGAGGGCTGCCGGGTGGCATCCGTACGATCCCGGAGTTCGCCGGGGTGCGCGAGGTCTGGCCGCGCGGGGACCGGCTCGCCGCTGTCCGCGCGGCTGCCGAGGCCTACCGCGAGAGGTTCCGCAGTCAGGGCGAGATCACTGCCGTGCGCACCTTCGACATCGCCGCCGCGCCGTACCCGACCAAGTTCGCCTTCAACGGCTCGGCGCTCGCGGTGAACCCCTTCGTGAACATCGCCAACCGGGTGCTGGTCGTGCGCTACCAGGACTTCGAGGGCAATCCGCGCACCCTGGTGTGGGAGCCGACCGTCGCGGCCGGCTCCCGAGAGGCGCCCTACTACGCGCAACTCCAGTCGATCTTCGGCGACTTCCTCAGCAACCGGGTCTTCACCCGCTACTACCACGAGCCCGAGGACGTGCTGCCGCTGTGCGGAGTGCGCCCGGAAGAGGTCGACTACGTCAGCTTCGACCATCTGCACGTCCAGGACGTACGGATGATCATGGGCAGTTCCAGGGCGTTCCCCGGTGAGCGCACCCCGCCCGCCGCGCTGTTCCCGAACGCCTCGATGCTGGTCCACCGCAAGGAGCTGGGCACCTTCGAGTCCCCCCACCCGATGCAGTGGGCCTGGTACGTCGACGGCGGGATGGACGGCGTTCCGGAGGAGCGGGTCGTCCCCTTCGAGGGGGACATCGAACTGGGCGTCGGCATCAGCCTGGTGTGGACGCCCGGGCACACCGACGGCAACCACTCCCTGGTGCTGAACACCCCGGACGGCATCTGGGTCTCCTCGGAGAACGGCGTGGCCGCCGACAACTGGCAGCCCGAACTCTCCCGCATCCCGGGTGTGAAGCGGCACGCCCGGTTCTTCGGCCGCGAGATCGTGCCCAACGCCAACACCCTGGAGGATTCCCTCGACCAGTACGACTCCATGGTGCTGGAGAAGACCCTCGCCGACCCGAGCAGGCGGGACCCCAGGTGGCGCCAGGTGCTGCCGTCCTCGGAACTGGTGCGCTGGAAGCGGCAGTGGCCGGTCGTGCCGACCTTCACCCACGGCGGACTGAACCACGGCAGCTTCTCCCGTTCCGGAGCTGCCGGTTGAGCCGCCAGGGCTGTCGGCGGGAGACCGTCCGTTCGGCGGTCGCCCGCCCGGCCACGGCGGGGGAGCCGGGCGGGCGACCCTCGACGGACTGCCGGCCGCCACCTGACCGTCGAGGGATTGTCGACATCGCAGTACGGTAGGCACCGTGACCCTGCCGAAGAACATCCACAGCGCCGACCGCCACGCCAACTCCGCGCCGAGCCCGGGCAGTTCGGGTGCACATGCCACGGTCGAGGTGCGCGGCCGGGACATCGTCTCCGTGCGCACCAGCTACGCGCCCGACCCCGACGGCGACCCCGATCCGGGGGAAATCGTCTGGACCTGGGTGCCGTACGAGGAGAACGACGGCCGCGGCAAGGACCGTCCGGTCCTCGTGGTCGCCGCCGAGGAGGGCGGAACGGTGCTCGGCGTCCAGCTGACCAGCCGCAGTCACGACGACGACCACGAGTGGGTCGGGATCGGCAGCGGGCCGTGGGACCGCGAGGGCCGGGAGAGCTGGGTGGACCTGGACCGCGTCCTTCGCATACACGACGACGGAATGCGCCGCGAGGCCTGCGCGCTGGAACGGGACCGCTTCGATCACGTCGTGCAGCGGCTGCGGGAGCGCTACGGCTGGCGCTGAAGCCCCGCCCGCACGGGGCCGGCCCGCCGGGTCTGCCCGCCGGGACGGTCTGCCCGCCGCACTGCCGTTCGGGGCCGGGGTTCCGCCCCGGCCCCGTCTCCGGCTCGGATCCCCGGCGGGTTGCGCGGTGGCCGGCCCGGCGGACGCGGGGTCAGCGAGACGCCCGCAGCCCGTCCTTCGCGGCGCCCCGGGCCAGCACCGCCCTGGTGATCAGATTGCGTGCGCGGACGTACCGGGCCCGTTCGTCCGACGACACCTCGGTCGACGACACCTCGGTCGACGACGCCTCGTCCGACGACGCCTCGGGCACCTCGGTGAGGTCCACCAGCCTGAAGTCCGGTTCCCCGACCACGAGATGGGGCGTGAACTCGGCCGCGCGCACCCGCCACTCGCCGCCCCGGCGGCTCGGCGGAGCGAAGGCGAACCGCGCCGTCGACCCCATGCTGCCGCGCGGGTCGCTCATCTCCCCGGCGAGCTGGTCGCCCATGCCGTAGACCACCCAGGTGCCGTTGACCTTCTCGTACGCCTGCGGCACATGGGCGTGCGTGCCGAGGATCAGGTCGACGACACGCCGGCCGCCGTCCCGGGCTGAGGTGAGATGCCGCGCCAACTCCAGCTGCTCGTCGTCCGGTTGCTCCTGCCACTCGGTCCCCCAGTGCATGCTGAGCACCACGACGTCGGCGCCCGCCCGTCGGGCCGCCCGGGCGTCTTCGAGGATGCGCACGGGGTCGGTGCGGTTGACCAGCCACGGCCGGGCCGCGTCCAGCGGGATCCCGCGTGAATCCGCGCCGACATTGGTGCCGTAGGTGTAGGCGAGGTGGGCCACCGTGGCGCCGCCGGCCCGCAGCAGCGGGGGAGCGGCACGTTCGGCTGCGGACCGGGCCGAACCGGAGTGGCGCAGCCCGGCCGCGTCCATCGCGTTCAGGGTGCGGGTCACACCGGCCGGTCCGGCGTCCAGCGTGTGGTTGGAGGCGGTGGAGCACGAGTCGTACCCCGTGTCCCGGATCGCACCGGCGATCTGCGGCGGAGTGCGGAAGGCCGGATAGCCGGTGAACGGGCCGCGAGTCGCGGCGTACACGGTCTCCATGTGGCAGATCGACAGATCCGCTCCGTGAGCGAGCGGGCGGGCCGCGGCCAGCATGGGGCGGAAGTCGAAGCCCTGGCCGTCGGCGTCCTTCCGGGCCTGCTCGATGATTGCGTCGTGCGGCAGGATGTCGCCCGAAGCGACCAGGGTGAACCCGTCGCGCCCGTTCGTACGGTCCTCGGGGGCGTCCGGCGCTCGGGACGAGTCCCGCTGCGTGTGCGGCGCGCCGCTGCCGGTCGTGGCGGGCGGCTGGTCCGGGCCGGCGCAAGCGGTGGCCGCCAGCAGCAGTGCGCAGCCGACCGCTGCCCTCCGATGCTGTCCCTGACGTCGGCGTCTCAACATGGGTGGACTGCCTCTCGATCGGCTCCGTGCTGACAAGTCGAGAAATCCACTCATCTGCACGGAGTTGCGTGCCGCGGGCAGCCACGCCGCGGGCGTCGCGCGATCAGCGCACAGGCGGCCGGCCCTCGTCGGCGACGCGACCGCCTAGCGGTGCCGCAGACGGATCTTCGACTGCCGGTGCGGACGCTCGTCCCAGTCCGGCATCGCACACGCCCGCAGTCCGTGCGCCTCGGCGAGCTCCAGCAACGTGGAGGTGCGGTAGTAGAAGTCCTCGCGCAGCACCTGGTGCTCCTCGCCCTCGGTCCGGTTGTAGGTGAAGTCGAAGAAGCCGCCGGGAGCCAGCACTCTGCCCACGTGGGAGAAGCACTCGGCCATCACGTCCAGGGGCGAGTGCGAGAAGACGCTGTGCGCGTGCACCACGGTGAAGTGCCCGGCCGGCAGATGAGCCAGGCGCAGATCGTTGACCAGCGTCAGATACGGCAGCTTCTCCCGGAGGTCGTTGCGCACGAGCGTCTGCTGGGCGGCGAGCAGGATCTCGGGGGAGATGTCGACACCGTGGTAGTGGCCCGGCCGCAGGTGGTCGATGAAGAGCCGCCCGGCGCGCAGGTTGCCGCAGCCGATCTCCAGCATCCGGTCCTCGGGCGTCAGGCCGTGCTCTCGCAGATAGTCGAACTGCATCTGTCCCAGCGCCAGCCATCTGCCGTGGGTGGCGCTGCCCACCGCTGCCTCCGCGCTGCGTGTTGCGTCGTCGCGCATCACCCCCCGGTAGTACGCGACGTGGTCGCGGCCGGCCCGACGCCCCAGACGCACGTCCCGCAGCAGTCGCCGCAGATGGGCGGGCACCCTTGAAGGGTTCCTGGCGGCGTAGCGCAGCCGATGGGCGAGTGTGGCGCGGTTGGTGCGAGCGGGCTTCGACACGGGCGGCCCTCCTGTGGGTGTGCTGCCCGTCCGGACAGTCCGTCGCTGCCGGCGAAGGGGCGGATGTGCGCGACCGGGCCCACCCTGCCGTGTCACCATCCGTAGCAGCGCCCGGCGCGGCCGGGCCGCAACCCAAGGAGGCACCCGTGGCGGAACGACTCCCGGCCATGCCCACCGACTGGCAGCGGGCCCTCGCCGTCGTGGCCCACCCGGACGATCTGGAGTACGGAGCCGCGGCCGCGGTGGCGCACTGGACCGACCAGGGCAAGGACGTCGCCTATCTGCTCGTCACCAGGGGCGAGGCGGGCATCGACACCATGGACCCGGCCGAGGCCGCCCGCGTGCGGATCGACGAACAGCGGGCGAGCGCCGCCGTGGTCGGGGTGGAGACCGTCGAGTTCCTGGACCACCGGGACGGTGTCATCGAGGAGGGCGTGGCGCTGCGGCGGGACATCGCCGGGGCGATCCGGCGCCACCGCCCCGAGCTGGTGCTCACCCTCAACGCCTCCGACACCTGGGACGGCGTCCACTGGAACTCCGCCGACCACCGGGCCACCGGCCGCGCCACACTGGACGCGGCGATGGACGCGGGCAACCGCTGGATCTTCACCGAGCAGCTCACACAGGAGGGCGTACGGCCCTGGGACGGTGTGCGCTGGGTCGCCACCGCGGGCGACCCCGGAACCACTCATCTCCAGGAGATCACCGACCACGACATCGAACGCGCTGTCGCCTCGCTCGCCGAGCACCGCGCCTATCTGACCGCCCTCAGCGACCGTGAACCGCTCGTTTACGCGCGGGAGTTCATGGCCGAGGTGCTCGCGGGTACGGCAGCGCTCGGCGACGGTGGCACGGCGCTGGGCTTCCGCCTCTACGAGCGCTGACGACCGCCGGCGCCGGAGGTGTCGGCGGTGCCGCCGTCCGGGGCGTCGTCCGTGCTGCCGTCGCGGCCGGTGACCGCGGTGCCGGGGCTGCTCGTGGTGACCGCCGTGCCTGCAGTGCCGGGGCTGCTTGTCGTGCCGGCGCTGCCGGGGTCAGTGGGGTTGGGGGCCGGGCTGCCGCGGCCGAGCAGGGCCAGCGCGGCGACCGGCAGCAGGAGCGCGGCGGCGAGCGCGTTGAGCAGACCGTAGCCTGCGCCCGCGACCACCAGCCCGGAGGCCGCCCCGCCCAGCCCGGCGCAGGCGTTCATCGACAGATCGGACAGCCCCTGCACGCTGGGGCGGAGCTGTGCGGGCACGCTGTCCGTCAGCAGCGCGGACCCCGCCACCAGCCCGGCCGACCAGCCCAGCCCCAGGAGGAACAGCCCCGCCGCGCTCTGCGCGTGGCTGCCGCCGGACGTACCGGCGAGCAGAGTGGCGCACGCCAGCAGCGCCACCCCCAGTCCGATCACCGAGATCCTGCCGACCGCGTCCGCGAGCCGGCCCATCACGGGCGAGAACGCGTACATCCCGGCGATGTGACCACTGAGCACGAGGCCCACCAACTCGATGTCCGCCCCGTGGTGGGTGAGGTCGACCGGGGTCATCACCATCACCGAGACCATCGCCGTGTGCGCGCCCGTGATGGTGACGAACGCCAGTCGCGCACGCGGCGAGGCACGTACGGCTGCCACCGCGGCCCGCAGCGAGCGCTCGCCCTCCGGCTGCGCCCCGCCCGCCTCGTGGCGCGCCAGGCGCTGCGCGGTGAGCAGGGGGTCCGGTCGCAGCAGCGACCAGACGACCAGTGCCGCGACGACGAATATCGCCGCGCCCCAGGCGAACGGTCCCGCCGCCTCCGGTATCCCCAGGCCGCTCACGCTGCGCCCGGCCGGACCGGCGATGTTCGGACCGGTGACCGCGCCGATGGTGGTCGCCCACACGACCATCGCGATGGCCCGGCCACGCTGGTCGGGGGCGGCCAGGTCGGCCGCGCTGAAACGGGCCTGGAGGTTGGCCGACGAGCCCGCCCCGAACGCCGCCATGCCCAGCAGAAGCAGCGGGAAGCTCTCCACCACGGCGGCGAGCACCACCACCGCGCCGCCCACCGCACCGATGGCGTACGCCAGGGCCAGGCCGGGGCGTCTGCCGCGCGCAGCCATCAGCGCGGCCAGCGGCAGCGACAGCACCGCCGTGCCGAGCACCGAGGAGGTGGTCGCGAGGCCCGCGAGCGCCCGGGAACCGCTGATCTCCTCCGCGAGCACCGCGGCGAGCGCGAGGGAGACCGCGACTCCGAGCCCGCCGAGGATCTGGCTGATCACCAGCACTGTCTGGGTGCGACGCCGCAGGGCCGCGAGGTCGATAGAGCCCGGTGCCGCGCCCTGCTCCGCCCCGCCCCGGGCTGTCTCCACCGCTGCCGGGGACGCCTGCACAGCCACCGCCGCGGACGAGGGCGGCGGCGCCGAAGGCGGACCCGGTGGCGGGACGGGGGAGTCCGGAGAGGGCGAGGAGGCCGGGGGCGTGGTCATCCGGCGCATTGTGTCAGCACCGTCAACGGAGCACACCACTGTCCGCCGGAAGTGCGCCGCACCCCGGGACGCGGGAGTCACTCGAAGAGCGGCGGCGGAAGAACGCCCTCCAGCGCCAGCAGGCTCCGCTTGGTCTCCAGACCTCCGCTGAAGCCGCCGATTCCTCCGTCGCTCTCCACCACCCGGTGGCAGGGCACCACCACGGGAAGCGGGTTGGCGCCCATCGCCACACCCACCGCCCGTGCTGCCCCCGGCTCGCCGACCGCACGCGCCAGGTCCTGGTAACCGGTGACCCGCCCGTACGCGACGGTGCGCGCCAGTGTGCTCAGCACCCGGCTGTGGAAGTCGGACAGCAGCGACCAGTCCAGCGGCACGGAGAACTCCCGGAGCGTGCCCGCGAAGTAGGAGTCCAGCTCCCGCGACGTGCGTCTCAGCACCTCGACGGCGCCATCGTCGTCCACGGCTCCCGCCCCGGCACCCGTCTCGCCGGCGGCTCTTGCGCCCGGCTCGCCCGCCGCGCCCTGGCAGTCCTTGTCGCCCGGCCCGGCGGGGCGCTCGCGCAGTGCGACGGGCTGCGCGCGGAGCCGCTCCGCGAGCCGGCGCAGCGTACGCGAGACGGTGGGCTCGGCGGCGTGGAAGGCCACGGTGACGAGGCCCGTGGTGGTCGCGGCGAGGAGCAGCGGGCCGATCGGGGCATCCCTGACAGTCCACCAGAATCTCGCCGTCGGGTTCTCCGGCATGGGTCAGACCCTAGAGGCGGGCACTGACAGTCCGCCGCCGGCGACCCCTCACCGGCGGCGGACTGTCGTTCATGAGAGGCGCCGCTCAGCCCCGTGCGGCCTGCCCGTCGCGGGGGGCGATGCCGACGGCGTCCGTTTCGGAGTCCGTGCCGAGGGCGTCGTCCGCAACCCTGTCCTCGTCGGCGGCGCCCGTCTGTGGCGCGGTGTCCCGGGCGGCGGCCATGGCGTCGCGGACGACGTCCGGGCGGTTGGAGATCACACCGTCCACTCCCATTCCGGCGAGCTTCGCGGCGGTCGGGCCGTCGTCGACGGTCCAGGTGTAGACCTCCATCGGCCTGCCCTGCGCGCCCCGCAACCGCTTGACGGCCCGTACGTACTCCTTGTCCACCTCGGTGTACCGGGGGTTGATCTGGTCGGCGAACTCCGCGTAGGTGCCCAGCTGGGACACCGCGGGCTTGCCGAGGAACCCGGTGGTCACCCGGGGAGCCAGCCCGTGGACGGAGCGCACGGAGTCCGCGTCGAAGCTCTGCACCACCAGGTCCTCGCGCTTGCCCGCCCGCAGCCAGCCCTCCGCGCGCAGCTCCTCGACGACCTCCTCCTCGATGCCCGGGTAGAGCTCGGGCTTCTTCAGTTCCAGAAGCAGCTTCTGGTTGTTCTCGCCGATCCGGTCGAGGAACTCCCCGAGGGTCGGGATGCGCTCACCGGAGTACTCGCGGGCGAACCAGCCGCCGGCGTCGAGCTGGCCCAGCTCCTGGGCGGTGAAGTCGCCGACCTTCCAGGGAGCTCGGTCGGGGAAGACCTCCTCGACGTTGGTGGTGCGCTCCAGCGTCTCGTCGTGCACGACGACGAGTTCGCCGTCCTTGGTGCGCTGGACGTCGTTCTCCACCCACTCGACGTCCAGGTCCCTGGCCTTGTCCGCGCCCGCGAGGGTGTTCTCCGGGGCGTAGGCCGAGGCTCCCCGGTGCGCCACGACGCGGGGAGCGGCGGCAGGTGCCCGATTGGTGAGCAGGTCGGAGACGGGCTGCCGTCCGCCCGCTCCCGCTCCCGCTGCCCGGTCGTCGGTGTGCGGATGGGGGGTGGAGGGCAGGAGCTCACCGAGCGGCGCGGCCTGAGCCGGGGCCGCGGTGAGCCCAAGTGCGAGGACACCCAGAAGCGAGCCGGTCAGGACTGCGGGGCGACGGGACACGAAATCTCCTCACGTCTGCTGGTGCGTTGCGCTGCACTGGACGAGACGAGACTCACCGCCGGCGGCGACGGGAGCGTGGGCGCCGGGTTGGGGGCCGGTGGCCGTCGGCTGAACATTGTCAGTGGTGCGCCGTACGGTGGAGAACATGCGGCCCGTTTCCGAGATCACACGCAAGGTGGCGCCTTTCGAGGTCGTCAGTCCCTTTCAACCCAGTGGTGACCAGCCCACCGCGATTGCCGAGTTGGCACAGCGCGTGGAGGCCGGTGAAAGGGATGTGGTGCTGCTCGGCGCCACCGGCACCGGAAAGTCGGCGACGACCGCGTGGATGATCGAGAAACTTCAGCGTCCGACGCTGGTGATGGCGCCGAACAAGACCTTGGCGGCGCAGCTGGCCAATGAGTTCCGCGAGCTCCTGCCGAACAACGCGGTGGAGTATTTCGTCTCGTATTACGACTACTACCAGCCCGAGGCATACGTCCCTCAGTCCGACACGTACATCGAGAAGGACTCCTCGATCAACGAGGAGGTCGAGCGGCTGCGGCACAGCGCGACGAATTCGCTGCTGACCCGCCGCGACGTCGTCGTGGTCGCCTCGGTGTCCTGCATCTACGGCCTCGGCACCCCCCAGGAGTACGTCGACCGGATGGTCTCCCTGGAGGTCGGCCAGGAGATCGACCGGGACCAGCTGCTGCGCCGCCTGGTGGAGATCCAGTACGCGAGAAACGACGCCTCCTTCACCCGCGGCACCTTCCGGGTGCGCGGCGACACCATCGAGGTCATCCCGGTCTACGAGGAGCTGGCCGTCCGGATCGAGATGTTCGGGGACGAGATCGAGAGCCTGTCCACCCTGCACCCGCTGACCGGCGAGGTGCTGGGCGAGGACCAGGGTGTCCACATCTTCCCGGCCACCCACTACGTCGCCGGCGAGGAACGCATGCACCGGGCCGTCGCCGGGATCGAGGCCGAGCTCCAGGAGACCCTGGCTCGGATGGAGAAGCAGGGCAAGCTCCTCGAGGCGCAGCGGCTGCGCATGCGCACCACCTACGACCTGGAGATGATGCAGCAGATCGGCACCTGCTCCGGCATCGAGAACTACTCCCTGCACATCGACGGCCGCGAGCCGGGCTCGCCGCCGCACACGCTCCTGGACTACTTCCCCGAGGACTTCCTCCTGGTCATCGACGAGTCCCATGTGACGGTGCCGCAGATCGGCGCGATGTTCGAGGGCGACGCCTCCCGCAAGCGCACCCTTGTCGAGCACGGGTTCCGCCTCCCGTCCGCGATGGACAACAGGCCGCTGAAGTGGGAGGAGTTCCAGAAGCGGATCGGCCAGACCGTCTATCTGTCGGCGACCCCGGGCAACTACGAGCTGTCCCGCGGCGACGGACACGTGGAGCAGATCATCAGGCCGACCGGACTGGTCGACCCCGAGGTCGTCGTGAAGTCGACGGAGGGGCAGATCGACGATCTGGTGCATGAGATCCGGACCCGCACGGAGCGGGACGAGCGCGTTCTGGTCACCACTCTCACCAAGAAGATGGCCGAGGACCTCACCGGCTACTTCCTGGAGCTCGGGATCCGGGTGCAGTACCTGCACAGCGACGTCGACACCCTGCGGCGGGTGGAGTTGCTGCGGGAGCTGCGGGCGGGCGAGTTCGACGTGCTGGTCGGGATCAACCTGCTGCGCGAGGGCCTCGACCTCCCCGAGGTCTCGCTGGTCGCGATCCTGGACGCGGACAAGGAGGGGTTCCTGCGTTCGGGCACCTCGCTGATCCAGACCATCGGCCGTGCCGCGCGGAACGTCTCCGGCCAGGTGCACATGTACGCGGACAAGGTCACGCCTGCCATGGAGCGGGCCATCGACGAGACCAACCGCCGCCGTGCCAAGCAGATCGCCTACAACGAGGCGCACGGCGTCGACCCGCAGCCGCTGCGGAAGAAGATCGGTGACATCGTCGACCGCATCGCGCGCGAGGAGGTCGACACCGAGCAGCTCCTCGGCAGCGGCTACCGCAAGGGGAAGGACGCGCGCACTCCCAAGGCGCCGGTGCCCGACCTCGGCGGCGCGGGTCGCAAGCAGGCGGCACAGGGCAGGAAGGCCGGGCAGCCGCCGGGCCGGATCAGCGGTTCCGAGCCCGCGGCCGAGCTCGCCGCGCTCATCGAGGAGATGACCGAGCGGATGCGGGCCGCCGCCGCCGATCTCCAGTTCGAGGTCGCCGCTCGGCTGCGGGACGAAGTGAGCGAGCTGAAGAAGGAGTTGCGGCAGATGCGCGAGGCGGGAATCTCCTAGTCGGGCCGCTGGGCGCCGAGTTGTGGCGCTCCCTCCGGCTGTGTTGCAGGAGCGCCACAAAACCGGGGGGCCGGTGGGGCGGATACGCCGAAGTGCGTAGGGTTTTGTCACGGCCGTCGGAGAGGACGGCCGTGTGGGAAGTCGAGAGGGGTACTCACGTGACGGTCAACTTGTCCAAGGGGCAGGCGATCAGTCTTCAGAAGTCCGACGGTGGCACGCTCACCGCCGTTCGCATGGGCCTTGGTTGGCAGGCTGCGCCGCGGCGCGGTCTGTTCGGCAAGCGCACCAAGGAGATCGACCTGGACGCCTCGGCGGTGCTCATCGCCGACAAGCAGCCGGTCGACGTGGTGTTCTTCCGTCACCTGACGAGCGACGACGGTTCGGTGACCCACACCGGGGACAACCTGGTCGGCGGCGCCGGTCAGGGCGGCGACGACGAGGCGATCCTCGTCGACCTCCAGCGGGTGCCGGTCCACGTCGACCAGATCGTCTTCACCGTGAACTCCTTCACCGGTCAGACCTTCACCGAGGTGGAGAACGCCTTCTGCCGTCTGGTGGACGAGACCAACGGCCAGGAGCTGGCGCGCTACACACTTGCCGGTGGCGGCCCCTACACCGCGCAGATCATGGCCAAGGTCCAGCGCGAGGGCAGCGGTTGGTCGATGAAGGCTCTCGGCGAGCCGGCCAACGGCCGTACCTTCCAGGACCTGATGCCGGCGATCCTGCCGCACATCTGAGCCTCAGCGCCCTGCATGTCGTGTGGCCCGGTGGATCGCTCCGGGCCACACAGCTGTTCCACCTCCGGGCGGCGGAAGCCCGTGCAGGTCGGCCCCGGCCCCGTCGGGCGCGCCTGGCGGGCGCTTCGCCCGGCCGTTCGCCGAGCTGAGCCGGCTCGCCGTCCCCTTCGCCGAGAACCGGCCGGCACGGCGTGCGTGAGCGGACCACCACCGAGACCACCACCGAGACCACGAGCACTACCGAGCGACTGAGAAGACGAGAGGGCGCCACGATGACGGCCGAGCTGGTCAGAGGCGAGAACCACGTTCTGGCGGGCGCCCGGCTGGAGATCCGCATCTCCGCCGGGGAGCCGGTGCTCGCCGGTGCCGTCCTCGTCGACAGCGCCGGCAGCACCCGGGGCACTGACTGGTTCGCGCACCCGGGGGCCCCACAGCTGCCCGGCCTCGAAGTGCCGCGGCAGGCCGCCGTCAACCACCGCCTCGCCGTCGATCTCGAAGCGCTGCCGGAGGACGCCACCCAGGTCAGAGTGCTGCTCGCGCTGCCGCAAGGTGCCGGTGGCCCGCTCTCGTTCGCCTCGCTCGCCGCGCCGTACCTCGCGGTGACGAGCCTGGAGGGTGCGGAGCTGGCCAGCTACACCGTCATCGGGCTCGGCAGCGAGTCCGCGGTGATCGCCATCGAGCTCTATCGGCGCGGCGGGAGTTGGAAGGTGCGCGCGGTCGGCCAGGGCTACGCCGACGGGCTGGGTGCGTTGCTGCACGACCAGGGGCTGCCGCAGAGCGCGGAGTTGGCGAGCGGGATCCACGCCGCCGTCGCCGGCGCAATGGCCCGTTCCGTGCCTGCTCCGCCGCGGCAGACCGCGCCGGTCGGTGGCGAGCCCGCGGACAACGGCGCCCAGAGCCCCGAGGGGACCCGCTCGCAGCCCGGCGTCACCGGTTCGCAGTCCGGCACACCGACCCCCGGCCCCGGAGCGACCGCTCCGCACGGAGGCGTCAACTACCAGCACCCCGGCC
>NZ_JAELVF020000001.1:4435961-4550961 GCF_018101125.2 Streptomyces tardus
CGCCCCGCCCGGCCGGTGGCGGGCGACGCCGGCGGCTGGTCGATGAACGAGCGCCTGTACAACCAGGTGTGGGGCATGTTCGAGGACCTGGCGAGGACCACCGCCGCGTATCGCAGTGCGGTCGACTTCGCCGACTCCCGCATGGAGCAGGAGTTGGACAAGGTCCTCAGCGACCCCGCCACCCGCTCGGGGCCGGCCGCGGAGGCCGCGCGTGAGGCGGCCCGCGCCAAGCACACCGATCTGGTCAATCGCGCACGCGAGGTGCTGGACCGCGACCTCGCTCAGCTGGTCGAGGAGTCACAGGTCGTCGAGCCCGCGCTGCCACCGGAGTTCGCCCGCTGGGACAATCCGGTGTGGCACGGCTATCAGGTGCCCATGGAGATCCCGATGGCGCTGCGGCTCGGCGATCTGAGTCTGCCCGAGCGCACCGATCTGAGAGTGCCGATGCTGACCAGGCTGCCACTGGAACGCGGTCTGTGGATCGACTCCGGCCGCACCGGCAGCGCCGGCGCGGAGCTGGACTCCGATGAACTGCGTCGCCGCGCGGGTGAGTTGGCCACCGCTCTGGCGGGCCGGCTGCTCGCCGTCTACCCGGCGGGGGAGTTCGCGGTCCAGGTGATCGACGCCGCCGGCAGCAACGCCGTCACGCTCGCCCCGCTGACCACCAGCGGGGTGCTGAAGCAGCCGCCCGCCTCCGGCGCGGGGGGAGTCTCCGAGACGCTGGCAGGACTGACCAAGCGGGTCGACCTCGTACAGATGGCGGCCCGCAGCCGCGCCCTCGACTCGCTGCCGCCCGACCTCGACACCGCCGAACAGCTGCTGATCGTCCACGACTTCCCGCACGGCTTCGACGACCGCGCGATCACCCAGCTTCGCTATCTCGCGGACGAGGGCCCGGCGGTGGGCGTCCATCTGCTGCTGGTCGCCGACCGCGAGGAGGCCAGCGGGTACGGTCCGCTGCTCGACCCGCTCTGGCGGGCGCTGCTGCGGGTGACGCCGGTTCCCGACGACCATCTGATCGACCCGTGGGTCGGCCACCAGTGGACGTACGAACCCCCGCTGGTCCCGGCGAACAGCCGGATCCTGCCGCAGGTGCTGAACAGCGTCGCGGAGGCCAGGAGGCGATACGGCCCCTGATGAACTTCCGACCCCCTCGGCGCCCGGCCCGTACTGCGGTCCGGCGCCGCCGGCGGGGTCGAAGTGTGGCGCAGAGCACTGCCGGGCCGGTGCCTTCCTCGCCTATGCTTGGCCGCAGCGGAGGGGAGTATTCCCCTCGAGCGGCGTCCTCGTCAGTACGGTCGGCCATCCGGCCCGGGGAGTCGGCCCGGTAGCCAGTTGGTGCGGCCGGGTGGAAGAGACCTCCGGCTGCTGATGCCGGAGGAGTGTTTTCCGTGGATGTGTCCATGGCCGTATGGGTGCTGACGATTCTTGGTCTGTGCGCCCTGATCGCCGTCGATTTCTTCATCGGCGGTCGCAAACCGCACGAGGTGTCCCTCAAGGAAGCCGGCACCTGGACGGTGGTCTGGATCCTGCTCGCTGTCGCCTTCGGCGTCGGGCTCTTCGTGTTCGGCAACGCCCAGGCCTCGGGTGAGTTCTTCGCCGGCTATGTGACCGAGAAATCGCTCAGTGTCGACAACCTCTTCGTCTTCGTCCTGATCATGACGAAGTTCGCGGTGCCCTCGATCTACCAACAGCGGGTGCTGATGGTGGGTGTCCTGATCGCCCTCGTCCTGCGCGCGATCTTCATCGCCATGGGGGCCGCGATCGTCTCGACCTTCTCCTGGGTCTTCTTCATCTTCGGTGCCTTCCTCATCTGGACCGCATGGAAGCTGATCAAGGAAGCGCGGGCCGGCGAGGAGGACGAGGAGTACGAGGAGAACCGCTTCCTGAAGCTGGTGGAGCGCCGCTTCCCCTCCACCGAGGACTATCGGGGCACCAAGCTCGTCGTCGTGGAGAACGGCAAGCGGCTGATCACGCCGATGCTGATCGTCATGCTGGCCATCGGCAGCACAGACGTGCTCTTCGCCCTCGACTCGATCCCCGCGATCTTCGGTCTGACCCAGGACCCGTACATCGTCTTCACCGCCAACGCCTTCGCCCTGATGGGCCTGCGCCAGCTCTACTTCCTCATCGGCGGTCTGCTGAAGAAGCTCGTCCACCTCGCCTACGGGCTCTCGATCATCCTCGGCTTCATCGGCGTCAAACTGGTGCTGCACGCGCTGCACGAGACCGGCGTGCACGTGCCGGTCATCAGCATCCCGGTCTCGCTCGCCGTGATCGGCGGCGTCCTGGTGGTCACCACCGCGACGAGCCTGTGGGCCAGCAAGAAGCAGTCCGAGGCCGAGGCCGAGAAGAGCGACGGGGACAACGGGGACAACGGGGACAACGGTGGGCAGGACCGCCAGCACGAGAGCCTCCCCTCGTGATCCCGCACTTCATGTCGGCTCGGGGCTGACGGTCCTGGTCTGTGGGACGTCGGCGGTCTGCCGTACGTCGTATCGGTTCGTGGTGGTCCGCCCGCTCCTTCGGGAGCAGGGCGGGCCACCACGCCCGTTTAGGGAGCCGGTTGATCGGGCGCGGTCGGTGGTCGGGCGCTGCTTGCGAAGGGCACGACACCGGCGACACCCCGGTCCCGGTCCCGGTCGCGGACGCCGGACGCCGAGTGCGGCGCCCGCGGCCGGAGTCGAGGCGCCGGTGAGGGCGCCCGGCCCGTGCGGCTGCTGAAGCCGTACGGACCTGTGCGGACGGGCGGACCTCCGCGGTGCCTGCTGCCGCGGGGTCACACACGCCCGGCGAACGGCCGGCTGTGGGACGGCCGTTCGGGCCCGGGGCTGCGCTCTGGGGTGGGAGCGCGTCCGCCGTTGCGGTACAGAATCCGCAGTTGTTGAGCACCGGTCAACCGGCTTGAATGCCTCTCGGAATGTCGAAGTGAACAGCCGGCCGGAGAAGTGAACGGCCTCCCCGCCCGTCCAGCGGCGGACCAGCGAACCAGGGCGGCGAAGGTGAACATTCACAGCGGAGCGGAACGGCCCCCCAGCGGGCTTCCCCCGGAGTTGGCAGCCGCGCTGCGCACCGGACCGTTTCACGAAGCGCTGCGCACCGCCATCGCCGTCCGTGGGCTGGCGCTGAGCCGTCTGCGGCATCGGCTGGGCCAACGCGGCGTGCGGATCGGCGTCACGACGCTCAGCTACTGGCAGCAGGGACTGCGGCGGCCCGCCCGCGCCGAGTCGTTGCGCGCCCTGCCGGCTCTCGAGGAGGTGCTGGAGGTGCCGCCGGGGTCCCTGGTGGCGCTGTTGCAGACCGACCGGAGCGGCGGGGCGCCGGCGGCCCGCCCGTACCGTGCACTGATGGAGAGCCCGGAACCGCTCAACGAGATGCTGGCGGACCTCGGTTCGTCCGCGGAGGCCGGTGTGCACACGGTCTGCCAGATCGACCGGATCACCGTCGGCGCGCGCCGCGAGCTGCTCGGAAGGCAGTCGCAGCACTTGCTGCGGGCGCACCGCGACGGCGTCGACCGCTACCTGGCGATCTACGTGGGCGATCCGGGCTGCGAGGTGGAGCGCGTGCGGGTTCGGGAGACCGAGAACTGCCGGGCCGGGTACGTACGCAGTGACGGCGGGACCGGAATCGTGGTGGCGGAGCTGCTGTTCGACGGCCGCCTGCGGGCGGGTGAGACCCGCCTGATCAGCTACCGCTTCGAGGACGGCACGGCGGGCGAGAGCCGCGAGTACATCCGCGGCTTCAGCTACTCCGGCGGCCAGTACGTCCTCCAGGTCGGCTTCGACCCGGCCGAACTGCCCGCACGTTGCCACCGCTTCGCCCGCAGGGCCGTCGGCGGCCCGGACACCGGACGGACGGAACTGCTGCTCAGCGGGCGTTATCCGACGGTCCACCTGGCCGAACAGCAGGTGGAGAGCGGCCAGTTGGGCATCGACTGGGAGTGGGCCTGAACCGACGGCGACAGGCCCGAAGGGCCGCTCCGCGGGGCCCCGGTCCGGCCCGCTCCGGTCTTCGCCCCGGCGCCGCCTCGTCCGGCTTGGCTGCGACGGCCCGTTCGGCTACGGACCGGGCCCGGTCCGGTCCGCGCCCGCGCGGGCCGAGGGCGGCGGAGTCGCGGTCAGTCCGCCGGCCCCACCACGAGGCTGCCGTCCTTCAACCGCACCGGGTACTCGGGCAGATCGGTCGTCGCGGGCGACTGGAGCACCTTCCCGGTGCCTGCGTCGAACCTGCTGCCGTGGCAGGCGCAGCCGGCCTCCAGCTTCTCCACCGAGCTCAGCACACACCCGCCGTGCGTACACACGGCGCTGAAAGCGCGGTACGTGCCCCGCTCGGGCTGGGAGACCAGCAGGCGGTCGTCCCGATAGAGCCGGGCACCGCCCACCGGGACGCTGTCCGCCGAGCCGATGCCGACCGCCTCCGACTCGGCGGCGGGGCTCTTGGGCCACTCCTCGCCGGCACCCGAACAGGCGGTGAGTCCGAGCCCCGCGGCGCCGGCCGCGGCTGCGCCGCAGAGCAGGGAACGGCGGGAGGGGGAGCGTTCGTCGTCGTGCACGCCTGCAAGCGTACGGGGCGCGCGTCGTCGCCCTGCCGCCGCCTTCGGTCCGAGCAGCGCGGGCAAGGCAGGGTGTGCGGCTCCCGGGTGGGCCGTGCCCCGCGCGCCCCGCGACACGTGCCTTGCGCGCCCCGCGACTCACGTGCCGCGGGCTGTGGACCACGAGCCGCGCCCTCGCGAGCCGAACGCCGCGCGCGGGACGCCCTGCGCCGAACGCCGCGCGCGCCGCCCCGCGAGCCGAACGCCTACGAGGCCGATCTCTGGGCGGAGCTGCTCTTCGCGGCCCCGCTCTTCGCCGCAACCGCTCTGCTCCCGCCGCTCTTGGCCGCCGCCGCGCTCCTGCTCCCGCCGCTCTTGGCGCGGCCGGTGCCCCGCCCGCGCGAGGCCGAGGGCGAGGCGTCGCTCACCCGCTCGCCCAGAAGCTCCCGCAGGAACTTTCCGGTGTGGCTCGCCGGCACCGAGGCGACCTCCTCCGGGGTGCCCTCGGCGATCACCAGGCCACCGCCGGAACCGCCCTCGGGGCCCATGTCGACGACCCAGTCCGCGGTCTTGATGACGTCGAGGTTGTGCTCGATCACGATGACCGAGTTCCCCTTGCTCACCAGACCGTCGAGCACGCCCAGCAGCTTGCGGATGTCCTCGAAGTGCAGGCCGGTGGTGGGCTCGTCCAGGACGTACACGGTGCTTCCGCTGGAGCGCCGCTGCAGCTCGGAGGCGAGCTTGACGCGCTGCGCCTCGCCGCCGGAGAGCGTGGGGGCGGACTGGCCCAGGCGCACGTACCCCAGACCCACCTCGTGCAGCGTCCGCAGATGGCGTGCGATCGCGGGCACCGCCTCGAAGAAGTCCAGCGCCTGCTCGATCGGCATGTCCAGGACTTCGGCGATGTTCTTGCCCTTGTAGTGGACTTCCAGCGTCTCGCGGTTGTACCGGGCGCCGTGGCAGACCTCGCAGGGCACGTAGACGTCCGGCAGGAAGTTCATCTCGATCTTGATGGTGCCGTCGCCCGAGCAGTTCTCGCAGCGGCCGCCCTTGACGTTGAAGGAGAACCGGCCGGGCAGATAACCGCGGACCTTGGCCTCCATCGTCTCGGCGAACAACCGCCGGACATGGTCGAAGACGCCTGTGTACGTTGCGGGGTTGGAGCGCGGGGTGCGGCCGATGGGCGACTGGTCGACGTGCACGACCTTGTCGACCGCGTCGTCCCCGGTGACCCTGGTGTGCCGTCCGGGCACCGACTTGGCGCCGTTCAGCTCGCGCGCCAGATGCGTGTACAGGATGTCGTTGACCAGCGTCGACTTGCCGGAGCCGGACACACCGGTGACGGCGGTGAGCACACCGAGCGGGAACTCCACGGTGATGTTGCGCAGGTTGTTCTCGCGGGCGCCGTGCACCGTGAGGGTCCGGCTGTGGTCGATCTCCCGCCGCTCGGCGGGCATCGGGATCGACTTGCGGCCCGCGAGGTACTGACCGGTCATGGACTGCTCGTTGGACAGCAGCTCCTTGAACGAGCCGCTGTGGACGACCCGTCCGCCGTGCTCGCCCGCTCCCGGTCCGATGTCCACGACCCAGTCGGACGCCTTGATGGTGTCCTCGTCGTGCTCGACGACGATCAGCGTGTTCCCCAGGTCGCGCAACCGCACCAGGGTCTCGATCAGCCGGTGGTTGTCGCGCTGGTGCAGGCCGATGGAGGGCTCGTCCAGCACGTAGAGCACGCCGACCAGGCCGGAGCCGATCTGGGTGGCCAGCCGGATGCGCTGCGCCTCTCCGCCGGAGAGGGTGCCGGCCGCGCGGTGCAGCGAGAGGTAGTCGAGCCCGACGTCGACCAGGAAGCGCAGCCGCTCGTTGACCTCCTTGAGCACGCGCTCGGCGATCTTCTTCTGCCGTGCGTCGAGAACCATCTCCCGCAGGAAGTCGGCGCATTCACTGATCGACATCGACGACACGTCGGCGATCGACTTCCCCTGGACCGTCACCGCGAGCACGATCGGCTTCAGCCGGGTCCCCTCGCAGGTGGGGCAGGGTACCTCGCGCATATAGCCCTCGAAGCGCTCCCGGCTCGAATCGCTCTCCGCCTCGGAGTGGCGGCGCCGCACGAAGGGCACCGCCCCCTCGAAGGCGGTGGTGTACGCGCGCTCGCGGCCGTAGCGGTTGCGGTAGCTCACCTGGATCTGGGTGCGGTGGCCGTGCAGCAGCGCCTTGCGGGCGCGCTGCGGGAGGCCGCCCCATGGGATGTCGGTGCGAAAGCCGAGAGCGTCGGCGAGCGCGCCGATCAGCCGGCCGAAGTACTCCTTGCTGTGGCCGTGCGACCAGGGGTGGATCGCGCCCTCGTCCAGCGACTTCTCCTCGTCGGGGACGATCAGCTCGGGGTCGACCTCCATCCGGGTGCCGATGCCGGTGCAGTCCGGGCAGGCGCCGAAGGGGGAGTTGAAGGAGAACGAGCGTGGCTCCAACTCCTCGAAGGAGAGGTCGTCATAGGGGCAGTACAGGTGCTCGGAGTACATCCGCTCGCGCTGCGGGTCGTCCGCCTCGAGGTCGACGAAGTCGAGGATCACCATGCCGCCGGAGAGGCCGAGCGCGGTCTCCACGGAGTCGGTCAGACGGCGTTTGGCGCTCTCCTTGACGGTGAGGCGGTCCACCACCACCTCGATGGTGTGCTTCTCCTGCTTCTTCAGCTTCGGCGGGTCCGAGAGCTGGACCGTCGCCCCGTCCACCCGGGCGCGGCTGTAGCCCTTGGACTGCAGATCGGCGAAGAGGTCGACGAACTCCCCCTTGCGCTCGCGCACCAGCGGCGACAGCACCTGGAAGCGGCTGCCCTCCTCCAGACCGAGCACCTTGTCGACGATCGCCTGCGGCGACTGCCGGGAGATCGGCCTGCCGCACTCGGGGCAGTGCGGACTGCCGATACGGGCGAACAGCAGCCGCAGGTAGTCGTACACCTCGGTGATGGTGCCGACCGTGGAGCGCGGATTGCGCGAGGTGGACTTCTGGTCGATCGAGACGGCGGGGGAGAGGCCCTCGATGAAGTCGACGTCGGGCTTGTCCATCTGCCCGAGGAACTGCCGCGCGTACGAGGACAGCGACTCGACGTACCGCCGCTGGCCCTCGGCGAAGATCGTGTCGAAGGCGAGCGAGGACTTCCCCGATCCCGAGAGCCCGGTGAAGACGATGAGGGAGTCACGCGGGAGGTCGATCGAGACATTCCGAAGATTGTGCTCGCGAGCGCCACGGACGATCAGACGGTCGGCCACGCCGGAAGGCACCTTTCGTGTGGAGGAGGGGCTGCCGTCCCGGTTGGCCCGTACGGCTCCGCCCCTGCCAAGGGTATGGGTGCGCCGCTCCGGATGCGTCATCCCGGCCGGTCCTGCCCGGCGCGCGGATCCCGGTGGCGGCCCTGCCCCGGCGGCCGGCCGTGCGTTGGCGCGGGCGGGGCGGGGCGGACGTGCATCCGGAGAGGTGCTGGGAACGAGCGTATAGCACGTACATTCGATTTAGGCTCCGAAAGCCACACTTCACCCGAACGTGTGGCGCTGACAACCCGGGGATAGCGTTGGATCATGACAACGCCTGCGTACGACACAGAGGTCCTCCAAGCCGCCACCGAGCGGCTGCTGGACGCGGTCCGCGAGGGTAGCCCCGCAGTGGCGGAGCCCTCGCTGCTGCCCGGCTGGACCAGGGGGCACGTGCTCACCCACCTCGCCCGCAACGCCGACGCCCTGGTCAACGTCCTGCACGGGCGCCCGATGTACGAGAACGCCCAGGCGAGGGATGCCGACATCGAGGCCGGGGCCGCCCGGCCCCTGTCCGAGCAGTACGAGGACGTGCGCACCACCGCGGCCGGGCTGGCGGAGGTCATGGCGGGCCTGACCGACGCCCAGTGGCGGGAGACCGTCGCACTGCGCAACGGCGTCACCGACACCGCGGACAGCATCCCCTTTCGTCGACTCGTCGAGGTGGAGCTGCACCACGTCGACCTCGCCGTCGACTACACGCTCGACGAACTCCCCGGCGGCTTCACCGACCGTGCTGTGGGCTATCTGGCCAGGCGCTTCAGCGGCCGCAGCGACGTACCCGCGCTGGAGCTGCGGGCCGAGGACGGCAGGAGCTGGACCACCGGCGCCCTCCCCGCCTCCGACGGCGAGCGCCTGGTCGTGGTGGGCGGGCCCGGAGCCCTCGTGGGCTGGCTCGCCGGCCGCAGCACCGGCAGCGGTCTGACCGCCAGTGCGCCGCTGCCGACGCTGCCCGCCCTCTGACACACTGAGCCACCCTCCAGGCACGGAAAGGACTGCTCTCATGCCCTACATCGGAAAGGTGGAAGTCGGCGGACCGGCCGAAGTCCATGAGCTCGCCGACCTGATGATCTCCAAGGTCGCCGTCGGCCCCATGAACAACAACGCCTATCTGCTGCGCTGCCGGCGCACCGGCGAGCAGCTGCTGATCGACGCCGCCAACGAGGCGCGGACGCTGCTCACCCTGATCGGCGACGACGGTGTGCGCTCGGTCGTCACCACCCATCAGCACGGCGACCACTGGCAGGCGCTCGCCGAGGTCGTCGGCGCCACCGGTGCCCGCACCCTCGCCGGCAGGGAGGACGTGGACGGCATCCCGGTCGCGACCGACACCCCGGTCGACGACGGCGACCGGATCTCCGTAGGCGAGTGCACGTTGACCGCCCGCCACCTGGTCGGCCACACCCCCGGCTCCATCGCGCTCGTCTACGACGACCCGCAGGGCCACCCGCACGTGTTCACCGGCGACTGCCTCTTCCCCGGCGGTATCGGCAACACCCACGACGATCCGGAGAAGTTCGTCTCGCTCCTGGACGACGTGGAGAACAAGCTCTTCGCCGAACTGCCGGACGAGACCTGGGTCTACCCGGGCCACGGCGACGACACCACCCTGGGCGCCGAGCGACCGCACCTCGCCGAGTGGCGTGAGCGGGGCTGGTGACGCGGCGGTAGAGACGTTCGCCGGGACACGTCCGCCCGTCGCGCTCCGCCGCCACCAGCAGGAGGCGCTCGACAGGCTGGCGGAGGCGTTCGCGCGGGGGCAGCGCCGCGCTTGGGTGGTGCTGCCCCCGGGGCTCGGCAAGACCCTCACCGGCCTCGAAGCGGCTCGCAGGCTCGGCCGCAGGACCGTCGTACTGGGGCCCAACACCGCGATACAGGGCCAGTGGGTGGCCGAGTGGGGACGGTTCCGGCCCTCGCCGGAGCCCGCCGGCACCGAGAGGGACCTCGCAGCTCCGCTCACCGTCCTCACCTATCAGGCCCTCGCGAGCTTCGACCCCGAGGCGGAGATCGACGAGGAGGGCGCCACCGCCGGCTCCCACCTGCACCGGCTGCGCCCCCAGGGGCAGGCACTCGTCGCGGCGCTGCGCGGGGCGGGCGAGGTCACCCTGCTGCTCGACGAGTGCCACCATCTCCTCGACACCTGGGGCGAGTTGCTGGCCGAGCTGCTGCGCAAGCTGCCCCGGGCGCACGTCGTGGGGCTCACGGCCACGCCGCCGGAGCGGATGACCGCCGCGCAGGCCGCCCTGGTCGGCGAACTCTTCGGCCCCGCCGTACGGGGCCCCTCGATCCCCGCCGCGGTGCGCGAGGGCCAGTTGGCGCCGTACGCCGAGCTCGCCTGGCTCACCACCCCCACCGGCCAGGAGGCGGACTGGCTGAGCGAGGAGGCCGAGCGCTTCACCCGGCTCACCGCGCGGCTGCTGGAACCCTCGTTCGCCCCGGTGCCGTTCCTGCACTGGCTCGACGAGCGGCTCGTACGGCGTTCGCGCACCCACACCGGCCCGAGCGCGCAGGAGGGGCCCGCTGTGCCCTGGCACCGCTTCGCCGCCGACCACCCGGAACTGGCCGACGCCGCCCTGCGGTTCCACCATCACGGTCTGCTCGCGCTGCCCGAGGGCGCGCGGCTGCGCGAGGCGCACCGCCACCCGCCCGGCGCCGCCGACTGGGTGCGGCTGCTGGACGACTGGGTGCGCGGCTGCCTGCGCCGCGGCGGCACCGCGGAGGACCTGCGGGCGGAGGAGGAGATCCGGTCTGCGCTGCCCTCGATCGGCTACCAGCTGACCAAACGGGGCGTACGCGCCGGACGCTCGCCGGTCGACCGGGTGGTGGCCCGCAGTGCTGCCAAGACGGCCGCCGTGCGGGAGATCCTCGCCGCCGAACTCACCTCCCTCGGCTGCCGGTTGCGCGCGGTCGTCGTCTGCGACCACGAACGGGCCCGGGCCATCCTGCCCAGCGGGCTCGCCGGAGTGCTGGACGCGCAGGCGGGCTCCGCGCGCCTGGTGCTGACCGAGCTCATCGCCGATCCGCGCACCGCCGCCCTGTGCCCGCTGCTGGTCACCGGTTCGACGGTGGCCGCCGACCCGGTCACGGCCGATCGCTTTGTCGAGTTCTGCACGAGCGCCCGTCCCCCGCTGCGGCTGGAGACCGGGACCGACGAGGAGCTGCCGGGAGCCGTGGTGATCGGCGGGGCCTGGACCAGCCGCCGCTGGGTCGCACTGGCCACCCGGTTCTTCGAGCAGGGCGGCAGCCGCGCGCTGATCGGCACTCGCGGACTGCTCGGCGAGGGCTGGAACGCAGAGGGGGTCAACACCCTCGTCGACCTCACCGAGGCCACTACCCCCACCGCGGTCGTCCAGACCCGCGGACGCGCTCTGCGGTTCGACCCCGCCTGGCCCGCCAAGACCGCCGCCACCTGGTCCGTGGTCTG
Source organism: Streptomyces tardus (assembly GCF_018101125.2). Classification (GTDB taxonomy): domain Bacteria; phylum Actinomycetota; class Actinomycetes; order Streptomycetales; family Streptomycetaceae; genus Streptomyces; species Streptomyces tardus. The sequence continues at coordinate 4,447,225 of NZ_JAELVF020000001.1, forward strand.
CGTCGCCCCCGGCCACCCGAGGGGCACCACCGACTGGGACCGCTTCGTCCGCAAGCACGAGGGCTACCTGGGCGTCACCGACAGCGGCGCGGTGATGTCCGGAGTCGCCCATGTGCACCCCGACCTGTCGCCGTACGCGCCCCCGCCGCACCAGGAGTTCGACGCGCGCAACGCCGCCATGCTCCGCCGCTCCGAACGGCGCGATCGCGTACGGGAGTTGTGGCGGATCGGCAGTCCGTACGAGGACCGCCTCGGGCACTCCGTACGCATCACCCCCGGCCCCGGCTCGCGCTCCGTGCCGGCCCCGGGGCCCCCGCCGCCCGGCCCGCTGCGTGCCCGTCCGCCCGTGGCGGTGCCGGCCGCCCGCGGCACGGTGCCCGAGGAGGGCGAGATCGCCACCGGCCCGGCGCTGGCCTCGGGAGTGGGCGGTGCCGTGCTGGCGGCCGGTGCCGCGCTGCTGGCCGGTCTCGCCCCGCCGCTGCTTCCGCTGCTCGTCGCGCCCGCCGGGTGGGCGGCACACCGCGCGGCGCACTCCCACCGCCGCGCCCGCGCCCGTGCGGAGCTGCTGCGTGCCGCCGCGCGGGAACCGGTCGTCAGCGCGCTGGCCTGGGCTCTGGCCGACGGGCTCCGGGACGCCGGACTGCTGCCGGTGGGCGCGGAGGCGGTCACCGCGCAACCGGACGAGAACGGCACGTACCAGGTGCAGTTGGTGGGCGTCGGGCTGGAGGAGTCCGAGCTCTTCGCCACCGCCTTCGACGAAGTGCTCGCGCCGCTCACCGCGCCGCGCTATCTGCTGCCGCGCTACCTGGTGGACCGCCACGATCTGGCCGCCGGCCGCCGGCTTCCGCCGCACGCCGTGGTCCACCACGCCGTACCCGCCGTGCTGGGTCGCCGAAGGCAGTCAGTGGACGCGCTGGCCCGGGCCTGGCGGCGCCGGGTCAGCGCGGGCGACCCGATCTACACCCAGAGCCCCGAGGGAGCCGGCCTGCTGGCGGCGCAACGGGGCCGTTCGCCACTGGATGTGACCACCGCGCTACGGGTCAACTGGAGCTGACGGCCGCCCGTTTCGGGCCGTGGTCCGCACGGCCGGGGCCGGTGGGCAGCACCGCCGTGGGTGTCGGTGGCGGGTCGTAGGGTGTCGGACATGGCAGATCCCTCCAGCTACCGCCCCGAGCAGGGGCAGATCCCCACCTCGCCGGGGGTCTACCGGTTCCGCGACGCGCACGACCGGGTGATCTACGTGGGCAAGGCCAAGAGCCTGCGCCCGCGGCTGTCGTCGTACTTCCAGGATCTGTCCGGTCTGCACCCCCGCACCCGCACCATGGTCACCACCGCCGCCTCCGTCGACTGGACGGTGGTCTCGACCGAGGTGGAGGCGCTCCAGCTGGAGTACAGCTGGATCAAGGAGTTCGACCCCCGGTTCAACGTCAAGTACCGGGACGACAAGAGCTACCCCTTCCTCGCCGTCACGATGAACGAGGAGTTCCCGCGCGTCCAGGTGATGCGCGGCTCGAAGCGCAAGGGCGTGCGCTACTTCGGGCCGTACGGCCACGCCTGGGCCATCCGCGAGACCGTCGACCTGCTGCTGCGGGTGTTCCCCGTGCGTACCTGCTCCGCAGGGGTCTTCAAGCGCTCGGCCCAGATCGGCAGGCCCTGCCTGCTCGGCTACATCGGCAAGTGCGCCGCCCCCTGCGTCGGCCGTGTCAGCCCGCAGGAGCACCGCGAACTCGCCGAGGACTTCTGCGACTTCATGGCCGGCCGCACCGGCGCGTACCTCCGGCGGCTGGAGGGGCAGATGCGGGAGGCGGCCGAGGAGCTGGAGTACGAGCGGGCCGGCCGGCTGCGGGACGACATGGGTGCGCTGCGGCGCGCCATGGAGAAGAACGCGGTGGTCCTCACCGACGCCACCGACGCCGACCTCATCGCTCTCGCCGAGGATGAGTTGGAGGCCGCGGTGCAGATCTTCCACGTCCGGGGCGGCCGGGTGCGCGGCCGGCGGGGCTGGGTCACCGACAAGGTCGAGGCCGTCTCCACCGCCGATCTGGTCGAGCACGCCCTCCAGCAGCTGTACGGCGAGGAGCGCGGCGAGGCCATTCCCAAGGAGGTGCTCGTGCCCGCCCTGCCGGAGCCGGCCCAGCCCGTGGGGGAGTGGCTCGGCGGGTTGCGCGGTGCCCAGGTCGACCTGCGGGTGCCGCAGCGCGGCGACAAGCGCTCCCTGATGGAGACCGTGCACCGCAACGCCCAGCAGGCCCTCGCCCTGCACAAGACCAAGCGGGCCTCCGACCTCACCACCAGGTCGCAGGCGCTGGAGGAGATCGCGGAGGCGCTCGATCTGGACTCGGCTCCGCTGCGCATCGAGTGCTTCGACGTCTCCCACCTCCAGGGGGACGACGTGGTGGCCTCGATGGTGGTGTTCGAGGACGGCCTGCCCAGGAAGAGCGAGTACCGGCGCTTCCAGATCAAGTCCTTCGAGGGCCAGGACGACGTGCGCGCCATGAACGAGGTCGTCGGGCGCCGCTTCCGCCGCTATCTGCGGGAGAAGCAGCGCAGCGGCGAGTGGGTCGAGCCTGCCGACACCAGCGAGGAGTCGGCCGACCCCTCGCCCGGCAGGGAGCCCGCGGGAGCGTCGGGCGCGCGTCCGGCGCCCGCGGGCCCGGCCGCCGAGGTCCCGGCCACTGCGGTCCCGGCCGCCGCGGGCCCGGTGGGCGAAGGCCCGGCCGCCGAGGGTCCGCGCGAGGACGACGGGCGGCCCAAGCGGTTCGCCTATCCGCCGCAGCTGCTGGTGGTCGACGGCGGCAGACCGCAGGTCGCCGCCGCCCAGGCGGCTCTCACCGAGCTCGGGATCGACGATGTCGTGGTGTGCGGTCTGGCCAAGCGGCTGGAGGAGGTCTGGCTGCCGGGGGAGACCGACCCGGTCGTGCTCCCGCGCACCAGTGAAGGCCTGTACCTGCTCCAGCGCATCAGGGACGAGGCGCACCGTTTCGCCATCCGCTACCAGCGCAGCAAGCGCGCCGGCGCTCTGAGAGAGGGCCCGCTGGACGCGGTGGCGGGCCTCGGCCAGGCCCGCAGACAGGCCCTGATCAAGCACTTCGGTTCCGTCAAGCGCCTGCGCGCGGCGACGATCGAGGAGATCTGCGAGGTCCCGGGCATCGGCCGCAAGACCGCGGAGACGGTGGCGGTCGCGCTCGCGGGGGAGCGGGCGACCGCCCCCGCGGTGAACACGGCGACCGGCGAAATCATCGACGATGATGAGTGAGACGACGATGACGAGAAGCACACCATGACGAGAAGCGAAAGGGCGGGCGGAAGCCGATGAGGCGGCGACCGCACGGCCCGTACGCGGCTGGACCGGTCCGCCGGCGGCCTCGCGGGCCGGCCGCCCCGCCACCACCCCGGGCCGGGCGGCACCCGCATCGGGGCGCCCAGCCCGGGTGCGGTGCCGGCAGCACCGACGACCGCGCCACCGGCGTCACCCGCCGCCGCACCGGGCCCCTCGCGGGCACCGCCGTCATGACTGCCGACGATGGCGCAGGCTCCATCCACACCACCCACCACACCGTTCACACCACCCACACCACGCGCACAGCAACGCTCCGGGGGACGAGATGACGAACAACGACAAGCACTCGACACAACAGTCCGAAGCCGGCACCGAGCCGCCGGCCGACTCCACCCGCTCCGAGGGGCCGACCCGCCCGGCCGCGGGCCCCACCGCCCCGGACACCGGCACCGCCGCGCCCGACAGCGGCGCCACCATCCCCGAGCTCGTGATCATCTCCGGCATGTCCGGCGCCGGCCGCAGCACCGCCGCCAAGTGCCTGGAGGACCTCGGCTGGTTCGTCGTCGACAACCTGCCGCCCGCGCTCATCCCCACCATGGTCGACCTCGGCGCGCGCTCCCAGGGCAACGTCGCCCGGATCGCGGTGGTCGTCGACGTCCGCGGACGCGGCTTCTTCGACAGTCTCCGCGAGTCCCTGAACGGCCTGGCGGCCCAGAAGGTCACCAGACGGATCGTTTTCCTGGAGGCCTCCGACGAGGCCCTGGTGCGCCGCTTCGAGTCGGTGCGCCGCCCGCACCCGCTCCAGGGCGACGGCCGGATCGTCGACGGCATCGAGGCCGAGCGCGATCTGCTGCGCGAGCTGCGCGGCGACGCCGACCTGGTCATCGACACCTCCAGCCTCAACGTCCACGAGCTCAGAGCCAAGATGGACGCCCGGTTCGCGGGCGAGGAGGAGCCGGAGCTGCGGGCCACCGTCATGTCGTTCGGCTACAAGTACGGCCTGCCGGTGGACGCCGACCACGTGGTCGACTGCCGTTTCCTGCCCAACCCGCACTGGGTCCCCGAGCTGCGCCCGTTCACCGGCACCAGCGAGGAGGTCTCCTCGTACGTCTTCAACCAGCCCGGCGCCAAGGAGTTCCTGGACCGGTACGCGGAGCTGCTGCACCTGATCGCCACCGGCTACCGCCGCGAGGGCAAGCGCTATGTGACGATCGCCGTCGGCTGCACCGGCGGCAAGCACCGCAGCGTCGCCATGTCCGAGCGGCTCGGCCGGCGGCTGGCGGCAGAAGGAGTGGAGACCGTCGTCGTGCACCGTGACATGGGACGTGAATGAGTACAGTGACCGGTCGTTCGTTGCGGCTCCGCCGCCGCAAGCTCCTGCCGGGGCTCAAGGGCCAGCCCAAGGTCGTCGCCCTCGGTGGCGGCATGGGACTGTCCGCTTCGCTCACCGCGCTGCGCAGGATCACCGGTGACCTGACCGCCGTCGTCACCGTCGCCGACGACGGCGGCTCCAGCGGGCGCCTCCGCGACGAGCTGGACGTACTGCCGCCCGGGGACCTGCGCAAGGCGCTGGCCGCGCTGTGCGGCGACGACGAGTGGGGCCAGACCTGGTCCCGGGTGGTCCAGCACCGCTTCAGCGGAGAGGGAGACCTGCAGGGCCACGCCGTCGGGAACCTGCTGATCGTCGCGCTCTGGGAGCAGTTGGGCGACCATGTCGCGGCACTTGACCTGGTCGGCAAGCTGCTCGGCGCGCACGGCAGGGTGCTGCCGATGTCCGCCGTACCGCTGGAGCTCCAGGCCGAGGTGCGCGGCCACGACCCGGCCCGCCCCGAGGAGTTGGCCGTCGTCCGCGGCCAGGCGACCGTGGCGCTCACCCGCGGTGAGGTGCAGGAGGTGCGGCTGGTTCCCGACGACCCGCCCGCGGTGCCCGAGGCGGTCGCGGCGGTGCTCGACGCCGACTGGGTCGTGGTCGGTCCGGGCTCCTGGTTCTCGTCGGTCATTCCGCATCTGCTGGTGCCCGAGCTGCTGCAGGCACTGGTCGAGACGAAGGCCCGAAGAGTGCTCTCGCTCAACCTCGCTCCGCAGCCCGGCGAAACTGAAGGCTTCTCTCCGCAGCGTCATTTGGAGGTTTTGGCCCGACACGCCCCTAAACTCGCCTTCGACGTGGTTCTGGCGGATCAGGACACAGTGCCCGATCAGGAAAGCCTTCGGGAGGCCGCCGAGTTGCTGGGCGGCACCGTCGAGCTGGCTGCGGTGGCCGCTCCCGACGGAGCTCCCCGGCACGACCCTGAGCTGCTGGCAGCCGCGTACGACCGTATTTTTCGGATGCACGGAAGGATCGGCCCATGGCGATGACGGCAGCGGTGAAGGATGAAATCTCCCGGCTTCCCGTCACCAGGACCTGCTGCCGCAAATCGGAGGTCTCGTCGATCCTGCGCTTCGCGGGGGGCCTGCACCTGGTGAGCGGCCGCATCGTGATCGAGGCGGAGCTGGACACCGGTATCGCGGCGCGCAGGTTGCGCAAGGACATTCTTGAAATCTTCGGCCACGCCTCCGACCTGGTGGTGATGGCCCCCGGCGGGCTGCGCAGAGGCAGCCGGTACGTGGTGCGGGTGGTCGCCGGCGGTGATCAACTGGCCCGTCAGACCGGTCTGGTGGACGGCCGCGGCCGTCCCATCCGCGGGCTGCCGCCGCAGGTCGTCTCGGGGGCGACCTGTGACGCCGAAGCCGCCTGGCGCGGCGCGTTCCTGGCGCACGGCTCGCTCACGGAGCCGGGCCGCTCCTCCTCCCTGGAGGTCACCTGCCCCGGGCCTGAGGCGGCCCTCGCACTGGTCGGTGCCGCCCGCAGGCTCCAGATCGGTGCGAAGGCGCGCGAGGTACGGGGCGTGGACCGCGTCGTGGTGCGCGACGGCGACGCCATCGGCGCGCTGCTGACCAGGCTCGGCGCCCACGAGTCGGTGCTCACCTGGGAGGAGCGGCGGATGCGCCGGGAGGTGCGCGCCACCGCCAACCGCCTGGCCAACTTCGACGACGCCAACCTGCGCCGCTCGGCCCGCGCGGCCGTCGCCGCCGGTGCCAGGGTGCAGCGCGCGCTGGAGATCCTCGCCGACGACGTGCCCGAGCACCTCGCCGCCGCCGGCCGGCTGCGCATGGAGCACAAGCAGGCCTCGCTGGAGGAGCTCGGTGCGCTGGCGGACCCGCCGTTGACCAAGGACGCGGTCGCGGGCCGGATCCGCAGGCTGCTGGCGATGGCCGACAAGCGCGCAGGCGACCTCGGTGTCCCCGGCACGGAGTCCAGCCTCACGGAGGAGATGGTCTGACGCCGACTGCCCCTCGACGTCCGGCCCGGGTCTGCGCCCGGGCCGGAATCGTGGGGGGCGGCCGATGTCACCGGCCCGGGACCGGCGCGGTAGGGTCGGAAGTGGTCGGGGACATCCCATACAACCCTTCGTCGGTGTCCGCACCGGCGTACCCAACGAGGAGATCGGTTCGTGACGATCCGCGTAGGCATCAACGGCTTTGGCCGCATCGGTCGCAACTACTTCCGCGCCCTCCTGGAGCAGGGAGCGGATGTCGAGATCGTCGGTGTCAACGACCTGACCGACAACGCGACCCTGGTTCACCTGCTCAAGTACGACAGCATTCTGGGCCGTCTCAAGCAGGACGTCAGCCACACCGACGACACGATCACCGTCGGCAACCAGACCTTCAGGACGATGGCCGAGCGTGACCCGGCCAACCTCCCCTGGGGCGAGCTGGGTGCCGACATCGTCATCGAGTCCACCGGCATCTTCACCAAGCGCGAGGACGCCGCCAAGCACCTCGCAGCCGGCGCGAAGAAGGTCCTCATCTCGGCTCCGGCCAAGGACGAGGACATCACGATCGTGATGGGCGTCAACCAGGACAAGTACGACGCGGCCAACCACCACGTCGTCTCCAACGCCTCCTGCACCACCAACTGTGTGGCGCCCATGGCCAAGGTGCTCGACGAGAGCTTCGGCATCGTCAAGGGCATGATGACCACGGTCCACGCCTACACCAACGACCAGCGCATCCTGGACTTCCCGCACAAGGACCTGCGCCGCGCCCGCGCCGCCGCGGAGAACATCATTCCGACCTCGACGGGTGCCGCCAAGGCCACCGCCCTGGTCCTCCCGCAGCTCAAGGGCAAGCTGGACGGTATCGCCATGCGCGTGCCGGTCCCCACCGGTTCGGTCACCGACCTGGTGCTGGAGCTGGACCGCGAGGTCTCGCGCGACGAGATCAACGCCGCCTTCCAGAAGGCGGCCGAGGGCCAGCTCAAGGGAATTCTGGACTACACCGAGGACGCCATCGTCTCCTCGGACATCGTCAACTGGCCGGCCTCCTGCACCTTCGACTCCGGGCTGACCATGGTCCAGGGCAAGCAGGTCAAGGTTGTCGGCTGGTACGACAACGAGTGGGGTTACTCGAACCGCCTCGTCGACCTCACGGTCTTCGTCGGCGGTCAGCTCTGATCGCGGTTCGCGTTCCAGGCACCGAGACGTGACAGCACCGGGCCCGCGCGGCGCACACGCGCTGTGCGGGCCCGGTGTCGTGTCCGGTCCTCACTCAAGGAGTCAGAAACCATGAAGACGATCGACGAGCTCGTCGAGGACGGCGTCGCCGGCCGGCGCGTCTTCGTCCGCGCGGACCTCAACGTCCCGCTGGACGGGGAGACCATCACCGACGACGGCCGCATCCGGGCCGCCGTCCCGACGATCACCAGGCTGGCCGAGGCCGGCGCCAGGGTCGTCGTCGGCTCGCACCTCGGCCGCCCCGCGGGCGCGCCGGACCCCCGGTTCTCGCTTGCGCCCGTGGCGCAGCGGCTGGGTCAACTGCTCGGCCGCGAGGTCGCGTTCGCCGCCGACACGGTGGGGGACAGCGCGAAGGCCACCGTCGCCTCACTGGGCGACGGCGGGGTCACGCTGCTGGAGAACCTCCGCTTCCAGGGAGGCGAGACCTCCAAGGACGACGCCGAACGCGGCGCGTTCGCCGATCGGTTGGCCGAGTTGGCCGACCTCTACGTCGGTGACGGCTTCGGCGCCGTGCACCGCAGGCACGCCTCGGTCTACGACCTTCCCGCGCGGCTTCCGCACGCCGCCGGAGGTCTGATCGCCACCGAGGTGAACGTCCTGAAGAAGCTCACCGCCGACGTCAGCCGGCCGTACGCGGTGGTGCTCGGTGGCGCGAAGGTCTCCGACAAGCTGCTGGTCATCGACCATCTGCTGGAGCGCGCCGACCGCATCCTCATCGGCGGCGGAATGGCGTACACCTTCCTCAAGGCCCAGGGCCACGAGGTCGGTTCGTCGCTGCTCCAGGAGGACCAGGTCCCGGCCGTCCAGGAGTACCTGGAGCGGGCGAAGGACAGGGGCGTGGAGTTCGTGCTGCCCGTCGACGTGGTCGGCGCGAGCGAGTTCCCCGACCTCAAGGCCAAGGCGCCGGCCCACCCGGCCACGGTGGACGCCGACGCCATTCCGGCCGACCTGATGGGCCTGGACATCGGTCCCAGGACCCAGGAGCTCTACGCCTCGAAGCTCGCCGATGCCGAGACCGTCTTCTGGAACGGTCCGATGGGCGTCTTCGAGCACCCCGACTACGCCGAGGGCACCCGAGCCGTCGCCCAGGGGCTGTTGGACAGCTCTGCGTTCACCGTCGTCGGCGGTGGCGACAGCGCCGCCGCGGTCCGGCTGCTGGGCTTCGACGAGAACGCATTCGGCCACATCTCGACCGGTGGCGGCGCGAGCCTCGAGTACCTCGAGGGCAAGACGCTCCCCGGCCTCGCCGCACTGGAGGACTGAACACCGTGAGTTCCCGTACGCCCATCATGGCGGGCAACTGGAAGATGAACCTCAACCACCTCGAGGCCATCGCACAGGTCCAGAAGCTCGCCTTCGCCCTCACCGACAAGGACTACGAGGGCACCGACGTCGTCGTTCTGCCCCCCTTCACCGATCTGCGCTCCGTGCAGACGCTGGTGGACGGCGACAAGCTGAAGATCACCTACGGTTCGCAGGACATCTCGGCCCATGACTCCGGCGCCCGCACCGGTGAGGTCTCGGGGCCGATGCTGGCCAAGCTGAACTGCACCTTCGCCGTGATCGGCCACTCCGAGCGCCGCCAGTACCACGGCGAGGACGAGGCGGTCTGCAACGCCAAGGTCAAGGCCGCCCACCGCCACGGGATCACCCCGATCCTGTGTGTCGGCGAAGGCCTGGAGGTGCGCAAGGCGGGCAACCAGGTCGCCCACACCCTCGCCCAGGTCGACGGGGCGCTGGAGGGCGTCGCGGCCGAGGACGCCGAGACGATCGTGATCGCCTACGAGCCGGTGTGGGCGATCGGCACCGGCGAGGTCGCGACCCCCGAGGACGCCCAGGAGGTCTGCGGCGCGATCCGCGGACGCCTGGCCGAGCTCTACAGCCAGGAGCTGGCCGACAAGGTCCGTATCCAGTACGGCGGTTCGGTCAAGGGCGGCAACGTCGCGGCGATCATGGCGCAGCCGGACGTGGACGGCGCGCTGGTGGGCGGTGCCGCGCTGGACGTGGACGAGTTCGTCAAGATCGTCCGCTTTCGCGACCAGTAGAGGTCGCGGGACCGAAGCGGTGGCGGCCCGGGAAGAACCGGGCCGCTAGGCTCAGCGGTCCCACCCGTCGTACCCTGTCGGGGCCGGGCCCCGCGCCCGGCCCCGATTGATCTGTCCGTACGTCTTCTGTGAAGCCCGAGAGAGTTGGTCCAGCCGTGGAATTGGGTCTGTCGATCGCCCTGCTTATCTTCAGTGGCTTGCTGGTGCTGCTGGTCCTCATGCACAAGGGGAAGGGCGGCGGGCTCTCCGACATGTTCGGCGGTGGCATGCAGTCCTCCGTCGGCGGCTCCTCGGTCGCCGAGCGGAACCTCGACCGCATCACCATCGTGGTCGCCCTGGTGTGGGCCGCCATCATCGTGGCGCTCGGCATCATGATGAAGAGCAACTGAGCCTGCACACCGCCGGGTTCGAGTCGGTGAGCCCCGTTCTGTCCCCTTCGTTCTCTTGATGAATTCATCCCTCCGGTTGCGGAATCGGGCCTGCTAAGCTCTGTGGCGTGCCTCACGGCACCGGGCAGTGCCTGTCCGTCGCGCGGTCGCCCGCACGGTGAGCGAGTGGCCGGGTGAGAAGCCCCCGCGGAGCGGGGGAGGAGTCACGAGGCAGGGAGTTACGACCGTGGCAGGTGGCAACGCGATCCGTGGCAGCCGGGTGGGCGCCGGACCGATGGGCGAGGTCGAGCGCGGCGATGCGGCGCCCCGGCTCAGAATCTCCTTCTGGTGCTCCAACGGGCACCAGACGCAGCCGAGTTTCGCCGGTGACGCACAGGTCCCCGAGACGTGGGACTGCCCGCGGTGCGGTTTCCCCGCCGGCAAGGACCAGGACAATCCGCCGGACCCGCCGCGCACCGAGCCGTACAAGACGCACCTCGCCTATGTGCGGGAGCGCCGTACCGACGCCGACGGCGAGGCCATCCTCGCCGAGGCCCTCGCGAAGCTCCGCGGCGAGGTCTGACCCCGCCCCCGGCCGTGAACTCCCCGCCCCTGCGCGGGAGTCGTGCCCGGCGTGCGCCCCGGATGTCCGCGCGACGGCGTCCCGGCGAACCCCTGTTGAACACCCCGGCCGTGCCTCCCCTCGGGAGCGCGCGGCCGGGTTCGTTCTCCATTAGGTTGGGCCGCGGCGGGGTACGCACACGAGGAATGAGCTGGATTCTCTGATGAACGCACACGACGCGGCCGACCGCGAGCGGCTCGACCGGCTGCCGGAGTGGGCCGCACTGGCAGACCACCGTGCGGTGCTGGGCGAGGTGGGGCTGCGGGAGCTCTTCGCGACCGACCCGGGCCGCGCAGACCGCTTCTCGCTGGAGGTCGGAGACCTCCATCTCGACTACTCCAAGCACCTGGTCACCGACGAGACCCTGCGGCGGCTGACGGCGCTGGCGAAGGCCACCGGCGTCGCCGAGCTGCGCGACGCGATGTTCCGCGGCGAGCGGATCAACAACACGGAGAACCGCGCGGTGCTGCACACCGCGCTGCGCGCCCCGCGTGGCGAGGTCATCCAGGTTGACGGGGTCGACGTCGTACCGGCTGTCCACCAAGTCCTCGACCGGATGGCCGAGTTCGCGAACCGGGTACGGGCGGGGGAGTGGGTCGGGCACACCGGGCAGCGCATTCGCACCGTGGTCAACATCGGCATCGGGGGCTCGGACCTCGGCCCGGCCATGGCGCAGGAGGTGCTGCGCCCCTACAGCGCACGCGAGTTGGACTTCCGCTTCGTCTCCAACGTCGACGGTGCGGACCTGCACGAGGCCGTACGCGATCTGGACCCCGCGCAGACACTGTTCATCGTCGCCTCGAAGACCTTCACCACCATCGAGACCCTCACCAACGCCAAGGCGGCGCGCGGTTGGCTTCTCGACGGTCTCGGCGCCGGTGAGGAGGCGGTGGCCGGGCACTTCGTCGCGGTGTCGACCAACGCCGAGCAGGTGTCGGACTTCGGCATCGACACGGCCAACATGTTCGAGTTCTGGGACTGGGTCGGCGGACGCTACTCCTACGACTCCGCGATCGGCCTGTCGTTGATGGTGGCGATCGGACCCGCCCGGTTCCGGGAGATGCTCGACGGCTTCCGGCTGATGGACGAGCACTTCCGCACCGCGCCGCCCGCCGAGAACGCGCCGATGCTGCTGGCCCTGCTCGGCGTCTGGTACGGGCGGTTCTACGACGCGCACGCGCACGCCGTGCTGCCCTACTCGCACTACCTCTCGCGGTTCACCGCCTACCTGCAGCAGCTGGACATGGAGTCCAACGGCAAGCGGGTCGACCGGGAGGGCCGTCCCGTCGACTGGCACACCGGCCCCGTGGTGTGGGGCACCCCGGGCACCAACGGCCAGCACGCGTACTTCCAACTGCTGCACCAGGGCACCCGGTTGATCCCCGCGGACCTGATCGGCTTCGCCGAACCGGTCGAGGAGCTGGGCGCCCTGCGCGACCAGCACGATCTGCTGATGGCCAACCTCTTCGCACAGGGCCAGGCCCTCGCCTTCGGCAAGACCCCCGAGGAGGTGCGCGCCGAGGGCGTGCCGGAGGAGCTGGTGCCGCACCGCACCTTCCCCGGCGACCGCCCGACCACCACTGTGCTCGCAGGCAGCCTCACCCCGTCCGTACTCGGCCAGCTGGTGGCGCTCTACGAGCACAAGGTGTTCGTGCAGGGTGCGATCTGGGGCATCGACTCCTTCGACCAGTGGGGCGTGGAGCTCGGCAAGGTACTGGCCAAACGGCTGGAGCCCGCCCTGACCGACGGCGACCGGGTTGCGGGTCTGGACTCCTCCACGAGCGCCCTGGTGGACCGCTACCGGAAGTTCCGCGGACGCTGACCGGACGGCCAGGCTGCCCGTCCGGTCCGCCGGCTGACCGGACGGGGCTCTCCGCCCCGGCCCGCCCGCGCCCACTGCCCCTGTCCGACACGGCGCCGGGGCGCGCCCCGCCCGGGTTCGTACGGACGTGCTGCCCGCCACGCCCTCGGGTGCGTGGCGGGCACACCGTTGGGCACCCCTCGTGAAAGCGCGCACAAGCGCGGTTCTACGATGGGCCCGTGTCGAAGATGTCTGCTCTGGTACGCAACCCGCTCGCGTGCATCGCCGCGCGTTGGACCCCCTCCCCGCGCATTCTCGCGCGGGCCACCCTCGCCGCCGTGGGGATGAGCGTGGTGATCGTGGTGACCGGTGGCGCGGTGCGTCTGACCGGTTCCGGGCTGGGTTGCGACACCTGGCCCAAATGCACCGACGACAGCCTCTTCGCCACTCAGGAGATGGGTCTGCACGGGGCGATCGAGTTCGGCAACCGGATGCTCACCTACGTGCTCTGTGCGGCCGTCGGCTGGGCGATCATCGCGGCGCGCAGCGTCAAACCCCGTCGTACCGGCCTGACCCGCCTCGCCTGGGCGCAGTTCTGGATCGTGATGGCGAACGCGGTCGTCGGCGGCATCACGGTGCTGACCGGTCTCAACCCGTACACCGTTGCCGGCCACTTCCTCCTCGCCACCTCGCTGATCACGGTGACGCTGGTGACCTGGGAGCGGGCGCGCGAGGGCGACGAGCCCCCGCGTCCGCTGGTCGGTCCCCGGGTGCGGCAGCTGGCCGTCGGGATGACCGCGGCGGCGGTGGCGCTGATCGTGGTGGGCACGGTGGTCACCGGCGCCGGGCAGCACGCGGGGGACAGCAGCGACGTGCCGCGCATCCCGATCGACTGGGAGCTGATCACCCGGGTCCACTCGGCGTTCGCCTGGCTCGTGGTGGCGCTGGCCGTCGCGCTGTGGGCGCTGCTGCGCGTGGTCGACGCACCGCGCGGCCCGCGGGCCCGCACCGCGGAGCTGCTGGTGGTGCTCGCCTCGCAGGTCCTGGTGGGATATGCGCAGTACTTCCTGGACTCCCCGGAGCTGCTGGTCGGTGTCCATCTGCTCGGCTCGACCCTGGTGTGGATCGCGGTGGTACGAGTGCTGTTCTCGCTCCGCGAGCGCGGCGCGGCCCCGGCGGCACCCGCGGCCGACGGCCCGGCGGACCGGACGGCGGAGCCGGAGCCCGCCTCGGCGTGAGCGGCTGACGAAACGCAGCAGGGGCGTGTCCGCCGGAGGCCCGGCGGAGACGCCCCTGTTCTCCGTCTGTGCTGCTCAGTCGTTGTCGGGGCCGCCGATCTGCATCCCGGCCATCCGGGACCACTCGTACGGGCCGGTCCGCACCCGGGCGGCGAAGGCACCGTCGAAGTCCTTGTGGACGGTGATGCCGGCGCGCTCCACGGCCTGCACGGCGATCTCGTGGCTGGTGGCCACCAGGTCGCCCCATTCGCCGTTCTCGCCGACCAGGACGATCCGGGCACCCCGCTGGCCGAGGTAGGAGACCTGTCCTTCCGCGCTGCCGCCGTGACTCCTGGCGAACGCGTCGATCTGCTTGGCCAGTCGGGCCGCCTGGCGATCCGCCTTGGTACGGCTCGCGCGGCTCCGGCTCTCGTCAGCCTGCTTCGTCTCTGCCATGCGCTGATGCTACCCGTGGGTAGATCATCCGGCGACGTGCCTGCGGGTGGTTTGCGCCACTCCGGTCGGCGTACGGCGCCCTCCGGCCCGGCAGCCCGCACAGGCCCCGGGGGCGCGTACGGACCGGGACGTGCGCGTCCGGGGGACACGAACGGCCCCTCGCGCGAAGGGCGAGGGGCCGTGGAGTCGGCGGAGCCGGAAGCTCCGGAGAGCAGGCGGATCAGCGTACGAACGGATCGATCGCCACCGCGACGAAGATCAGCGAGACGTAGGTGATCGACCAGTGGAAGAGGCGCATCTCCTTGAGCTTGGCGCCCGCCGCCCCGGCCTTCGCCCTGTTCTGCAGGGCGTGCGCCTCCCAGAGCCACCAACCGCCCGCGGCGAGCGCGACGGCGGTGTAGAACCAGCCCACGTAGCCCAGCGGCCACAGGGTCAGCGACACCGCGACCATGACCCAGCTGTAGAGGACGATCTGCCGGGCGACCACGCGGTTGGAGGCGATGACAGGCAGCATCGGCACGCCCACCCGGGCGTAGTCCTCCTTGACCTTCATCGACAGCGGCCAGTAGTGCGGCGGCGTCCAGAAGAAGATGACCATGAAGAGGACCACGGCGGCCCAGCTGACCTCGTTGGTGACCGAGGACCAGCCGATCAGCACCGGCATGCAGCCGGCGATCCCGCCCCAGATGATGTTCTGCGAGGTGCGGCGCTTGAGCAGCATCGTGTAGACGAGCACGTAGAACAGCAGCGCGCCGAGCGCGAGCGCCGCGGAGAGCCAGTTGACCAGCAGGCCGAACCACAGGGTGGACACAACCGCGAGGGTCAGTCCGAAGACCAGACCCTGGCGAGGCGTCAGCACCCCGGTGACCAGCGGCCGCTGGGCGGTCCTGGTCATGAGCGCGTCGATGTCCCGGTCGATGTACATGTTCAGAGCGTTGGCGCCGCCGGCGGAGAGGTAGCCGCCGACGCAGGTCACCAGCACCAGCCACAGGTCGGGCACACCCTGCGCCGCCAGGAACATCACCGGGACCGTGGTGATGAGCAGCAGCTCGATGATGCGGGGCTTGGTGAGCGCGACGTACGCCTTGACCTTTGCCATCAGCGAGGGCCGGTGGGCCGCTGGTGCCGGCCCCGCAGCGATCACTCCCGCGGGACGGGATTCGACGTCCGTCACGAACACCCCTGAATCAAGTGACATCCGCGGCAGGCGCCGCGAGAAACCGTCGAGCACCCGGGGGTTCCGTCCCCGCAGGACTCGCGCATACCACGCCACTTTAGACGCACGCCATACCCGACTCGGCGCCGGGGTGGTCGGGTTGGCGGTTCCGCGCGGAACCGTCCGCAGCGGCGCGGAGGCCCGCCCGCCGGGCAACCCGTGCGGCGAACCGCTGGGTGCCGGCCCCGTACACCGACCGGTGCGCGCGGCCGGGTGCGCGGTCGCCGCCGACCCGGACCGGACGGTGGACGGAGGACCTGCCGGTCGGGGACGACGGGGTGCGTCTCCGCCCCGTGCCGGCCCCTTCCGCACTTCGCGCCGCGGCCCCTCGCGCCGAATGCCGTCCGCGCCGCAGAGGTACGCCCGGTCCGCCGCGGCGGTGCGCCCCTTCCATGGCGGAGGTACGCCCCGGAATTCGTACACGATCGAGCGTCGGGGTCGGGGGAGCGGCGTCCCCCGGAGGCGGCCGTACTCGATGACGGTGTCGCCGACCGCGCCCGGATCGCCGCGGAGAGCGGCCCGAACGGCGTGCTCAGCACGCCCGTACCACGGTACGAACGCCGGGCACCGCCGCCCCGGCGCGGGGGTAGGCTCGAGTGCGCCGGGTGAAGGAGAAGGCCGCCGGCTTTTCGTTTGTGTGAGAGGAGCCCTGAGCCAGGGTGAGCATCAAGCCGACCATCACAGAGACCGAGTCGGACGCGCGGGCGTTCGACTGGACCGAATTGGACCAGCGCGCCGTCGACACCGCCCGGATCCTGGCGATGGATGCCGTGCAGAAGGTGGGCAACGGACACCCCGGCACCGCGATGAGTCTCGCGCCCGCCGCACACGTCCTCTTCCAGAAGGTCATGCGCCACGACCCGGCGGTGGCCGACTGGACCGGCCGGGACCGGTTCGTCCTGTCCGTCGGCCACTCGAGCCTCACCCTCTACATCCAGCTCTACCTCGCCGGTTACGGACTGGAGCTGGAGGACCTCAAGTCCTTCCGCACCTGGGACAGCAAGACCCCGGGCCACCCGGAAGTCGGTCACACCACGGGCGTGGAGACGACCACCGGCCCGCTCGGCCAGGGCATCGGCAACGCCGTCGGCATGGCCATGGCGGCACGTTACGAGCGCGGGCTCTTCGACCCCGAGGCCGTCGAGGGCGAGTCCCCCTTCGACCACACCATCTGGGTGTTCGCCGGCGACGGCTGCCTCCAGGAGGGCGTGGCCGCCGAAGCCTCCTCGCTCGCCGGCCACCAGAAGCTCGGCAACCTCGTCATGCTCTGGGACGACAACCACATTTCCATCGAGGGCGACACCGAGACCGCCGTCTCCGAGGACACCCTCGCCCGCTACGAGGCGTACGGCTGGCACGTCCAGCGCGTCGAGCAGCAGGGGAACGGCGACCTCGACCCCGAGGGCCTCCACCGCGCGCTGGTCGCGGCACAGGCCGAGACGGGCCGGCCCTCGCTGATCGCCGCTCGCTCGATCATCGCCTGGCCCGCGCCGAACGCCCAGAACACCGAGGCCGCGCACGGCTCCGCGCTCGGCGCCGAGGAGGTCGCCGAAACCAAGCGCGTTCTCGGCTTCGACCCGGAGCAGAGCTTCCAGGTGGACGACGCCGTCATCGCCCACACCCGTACCGCGCTCGACCGCGGGCGGGAGGCGCGCGAGGCGTGGGAGAAGGAGCTCGCTGCCTGGCGCGGCGCGAACGCCGTGCGTGCCGCCGAGTTCGACCGGATCAGCGCCGGCGAGCTGCCGCAGGGATGGGAGGAGCAGCTCCCCTCCTTCGAGGCCGGCAAGGACGTCGCCACCCGCAAGGCGAGCGGTGCGGTGCTCAAGGCGCTCGGCCCGGTGCTGCCCGAGCTGTGGGGCGGCTCCGCCGACCTCGCCGGCTCCAACAACACCACCATCGAGAACACCTCGTTCCTCCCGGTGGGCAACGCACTGCCGGAGGCCGACCCGTACGGCCGCACCGTCCACTACGGCATCCGCGAGCACGCCATGGGCTCGGTGATGAACGGCGTCGCCCTGCACGGCAACACCCGGATCTACGGCGGCACCTTCCTGGTGTTCTCCGACTACATGCGCCCCGCGGTGCGGCTCGCCGCGCTGATGCGCACCCCGGTCACCTACGTGTGGACGCACGACTCCATCGGCCTCGGCGAGGACGGCCCCACCCACCAGCCGGTGGAGCACCTCTCCGCGCTCCGCACGATTCCCGGCCTGAACGTCGTCCGCCCTGCCGACGCCAACGAGACGGCCACCGTCTGGGCCGAGATCCTGCGTCGGCACTCCGACCGGCCGGCCCCGCACGGCATCGCGCTCACCCGGCAGAACGTCCCGACGTACGAGGCCAACCCCGAGGCCGCCAGGGGCGGTTACGTGCTGCGCGAGGCCGGCGGGGGCGACCCGCAGGTGGTGCTGCTGGCGACCGGCTCCGAGGTGCAGCTCGCTGTGGAGGCCCGCGAGGAGCTGGAGGCGGCCGGCGTGCCGACCCGAGTCGTCTCGGTGCCCTGCATGGAATGGTTCCAGGAGCAGGACCAGCAGTGGCGCGACTCGGTGCTGCCCCCCTCGGTCCGGGCCAGGGTCGCGGTCGAGGCCGGCGTCGGGCAGAGCTGGTACCGCTACCTGGGCGACTCCGGTCGGCTCGTCTCGCTGGAGCACTTCGGTGCCTCGGCCGACTACCTGAAACTGTTCGAGGAGTTCGGGCTCACCTCGCAGGCGGTCGTCGCCGCGGCCCGGGAATCACTCGCCGCCGCTCGGCGCTGACGTACACACACGCTACGTAGGAGATGCATTTCCCATGACAGACGCACTGGGCCGCCTCTCGGAGGAAGGCGTCGCGATCTGGCTCGACGACCTGTCGCGCGAGCGCATCACGTCGGGCAACCTCGCCGAGCTCATCGACCAGAAGAACGTCGTCGGTGTCACCACCAATCCGGCGATCTTCCAGAAGGCGATCTCGGCGGGCGAGGGGTACGAGCAGCAGCTGACCGACCTGGCCGTGCGCCGCGTCGGCACGGAGGAAGCCGTACGGATGGTGACGACCGCCGACGTGCGCGACGCCGCCGACATCCTGCGCCCGGTCCACGAGGCGACCGGCGGCCGGGACGGTCGGGTCTCCATCGAGGTCGACCCCCGCCTGGCGCACAACACCGCCGCCACGGTCGCCGAGGCCCGCCAGCTGGCCTGGCTGGTCGACCGTCCGAACACGCTGGTCAAGATCCCCGCGACCAGGGCCGGCCTGCCCGCGATCACCGAGGTGATCGCGAACGGCATCAGCGTCAACGTCACGCTGATCTTCTCGCTGGAGCGCTACCGCGAGGTGATGGACGCCTACCTGGCGGGTCTGGAGAAGGCCGACGCCAAGGGGCTGGACGTCTCCCAGATCCACTCGGTCGCCTCCTTCTTCGTCTCCCGGGTCGACGCCGAGGTCGACAGGCGGCTCGACGAGCTGGGCACGGAGGAGGCCAAGTCGCTGCGCGGCAAGGCAGCCCTCGCCAACGCCCGCCTCGCGTACCAGGCGTACGAGGAGGTCGTCGCCTCGCCGCGCTGGCAGGCGCTCGCCACCAAGAACGCCAACGCCCAGCGCCCGCTGTGGGCGTCCACGGGCGTGAAGGACCCGGCGTACCCGGACACCCTCTACGTCACGGAGCTGGTCGTGCGCGGCACGGTCAACACCATGCCGGAGGGCACGCTGGATGCGACCGAGGACCACGGCGAGATCACCGGCGACACCGTGCACGGCACCTACGAGCAGTCCCGGGCCGACCTGGACGCACTGGAGAAGTTCGGCATCTCCTACGACGAGGTGGTCCAGCTCCTGGAGGAGCAGGCCGTCGCGAAGTTCGAGGAGCCGTGGAAAAGCCTCCTGGCCTCCACCGAGAAGGAACTCAACCGCCTCGCCCCCGAGGAGCGCTGACACAGTTGAGCGGCGAATCCGGCGTCGACGACGCCAACCCGCTGCGTGACGCCCAGGACCGACGGCTCCCGCGCATCGCGGGGCCGTCGGGCCTGGTGATCTTCGGCGTCACCGGCGACCTCTCCCGCAAGAAGCTGATGCCCGCGGTCTACGACCTGGCCAACCGCGGGCTGCTCCCACCGGGCTTCTCCCTCGTCGGGTTCGCCCGCCGGGACTGGGAGCACGAGGACTTCGCCGAGGTGGTGCGCGAAGCGGTCGAGGAGCATGCGCGCACCCCCTTCCGGTCGGAAGTCTGGGAGCAGCTGGCCCAGGGGATGCGCTTCGTTCCGGGTGTCTTCGACGACGACGAGGCGTTCGACCGGCTGCGCGACACCATCGAGGCTCTGGACAAGGAGCGCGGCACCGGGGGGAACTTCGCGTTCTACCTCTCCGTGCCGCCCAAGTTCTTCCCCACCGTCGTGCAGCAGCTCAAGAAGCACGGGCTCTCGGACGCACCCGAGGGCTCCTGGCGCAGGGCCGTGGTCGAAAAGCCCTTCGGCCACGATCTCAAGAGCGCCCAGGAGCTGAACCAGGTCGTCTACGGCGTCTTCCGCGCCAGCCAGGTCTTCCGGATCGACCACTACCTGGGCAAGGAGACCGTCCAGAACATCCTGGCGCTGCGGTTCGCCAACACGATGTTCGAGCCCCTGTGGAACAGGTCCTACGTGGACCACGTGCAGATCACCATGGCCGAGGACATCGGCATCGGCGGTCGGGCCGGCTACTACGACGGCATCGGCTCCGCCCGGGACGTCATCCAGAACCACCTGCTCCAGCTGCTCGCCCTGACCGCCATGGAGGAGCCGTCCTCCTTCGATGCCAAGGCGCTGCTCCTGGAGAAGCTGAAGGTGCTGCGTGCCGTGCGGCTGCCCGAGGACCTCGGCCGCCACACCGTGCGCGGCCAGTACACGGCGGGCTGGCAGGGCGGTGAGAAGGTGCCCGGCTATCTCGACGAGGAGGGCATCGATCCGCGCTCCAAGACCGACACCTTCGCGGCGATCAAGCTGGAGATCGACAACCGCCGCTGGGCGGGGGTGCCGTTTTATCTGCGCACCGGCAAGCGGCTCGGCAGGCGGGTCACCGAGATCGCGGTGGTCTTCCAGCGCGCTCCCTACTCGCCCTTCAACGCCACCGACACCCAGGAGCTGGGCCAGAACGCACTGGTCATCCGGGTGCAGCCGGACGAGGGTGTGACGATCCGCTTCGGCTCCAAGGTGCCCGGCACCTCCATGGAGATCCGGGACGTCACCATGGACTTCGCGTACGGCGAATCCTTCACCGAGTCCAGTCCCGAGGCGTACGAGCGGCTGATTCTGGACGTGCTGCTCGGCGATTCCAACCTCTTCCCGCGCCACCAGGAGGTCGAGCGGTCCTGGGAGATCCTCGACCCGGTCGAGGAGTACTGGGACACCCACGGCAGGCCGGAGCCGTACGTGGCCGGGACCTGGGGGCCGAAGGCCGCCGACGAGATGCTCGCGCGTGACGGTAGGAGCTGGCGCCGGCCATGAACACCAATCTCACCGACACCACATCGAGCCAGATCAACGCGGCTCTGGTGCGGACCCGCCGTGCCGCCGGCTTCCCGGCCGTCGGCATGGTGCTCACGCTGGTCATCGTGACCGACGAGGGCAACCACTACGACGCGCTGCGGGCGGCGAGCGACGCGTCCAAGGAGCACCCCTCCCGAATCCTCGTGGTCATCCGCCGCCCCGGTCGCTCACCGCGCGCCCGCGCCCGTGCTCAGCTCGACGCCGAGGTGCGGATGGGCGGCGAGACCGGCACCGGCGAGACCGTACTGCTGCGCCTGCACGGCGAGTTGGCCGCGCACGCCTACAGCGTGGTGCTGCCGCTGCTGCTGCCGGACGCCCCTGTGGTCGTCTGGTGGCCGGAGGACGCCCCGGTCAATCCTGCCGAGGACCTGCTCGGCACGCTCGCTCAGCGCCGTATCACCGATGCGGCGGCCAGCGAGGACCCGGTCGCCGCGCTGGAGGTGCGCGCCGAGACGTACGCCCCGGGCGACACCGACCTGGCGTGGACCAGAGTGACGCCCTGGCGCAGTGTGCTGGCCGCGGCTCTGGACCAGAAGCACGGCCCGATCAGCGCGGCCGTCGTGGAGGGCGAGGCGTACAACCCCAGCACCGAGCTGCTGGCTCTCTGGCTAGCCGCGAGACTCGGGGTGCCGGTGGACCGGGTGGTGTCCGACGGCCCGGGCATCACCGCGGTGCGGCTGGGCACCCCGGAGGGCCAGATCTGCCTGGACCGGCCGGACGAGCGGCTCGCCGAGCTGGCGGTTCCGGGCCAGCCGGACCGCCATGTCGCCCTGCACCGGCGTACGACGGCGGAGCTGATCGCCGAGGAGCTGCGCAGGCTCGATCCGGACGAGACGTACCAGGAGGCGGTCTGCTTCGGCCTCGGCAGACTGGGCCCCGCACCGCCGGCGACGTCCGGCCCCGTCGGCACGGAGACCGGAGCCGGGGCGGAGACCGGAGCCGGGGCGGGCGGGCAGACCGGCACGGAGGCGGGCGCGCAGGACCGTGGCGAGGCCCGGACCCCACCCCGTGCCGCGCGCAGCGGGAAGAGCAGCGCGGGGGAGAGCGGGCGCGGAAAGGCAGCCGGCGCCGCGGGGCGCGGGCGGAAGGAGGCCGGCTCATGACCGGCAGGCCCGAGCCCCAGGTGGTCGTCCACCCCTCCAAGGAGGACATGGCCGCGACCACCGCGGCCCGGCTGGTGACCACACTCGTCACGGCGCAGAGCGAGGGCGGCACCGCCTCCGTTGTCCTGACCGGCGGCCGGAACGGGAACGGCGTGCTCGCCGCGCTCGCTGCCTCCCCGGGCAGGGACGCGGTCGACTGGTCGCGGCTGGACCTGTGGTGGGGCGACGAGCGCTATCTGCCCTCGGGCGACCCCGACCGCAACGACACCCAGGCCCGTGCCGCGTTGCTGGACAGCGTGCCGCTGGACCCCGCCCGGGTGCACTCGATGCCGGGTCCGGACGGCCCGCACGGCGCGGACGTCGAGTCGGCCGCCGCCGCGTACGCCGCGGAGTTGGCCGATGCGGCCCCGGCCGGCCTGGCGACGCCCGGGTTCGACGTGCTGCTGCTCGGCGTCGGGCCGGACGCGCACATCGCCTCGCTCTTCCCCGAGTCGCCCGCCGTGCGGGAGACCGAGCGGTTCGCGGTGGGTGTACGAGGCGCGCCCAAGCCGCCGCCCACCCGGATCTCCCTGACGCTGCCCGCAGTTCGCGGTGCGCGGGAGGTGTGGTTGCTGGCGGCCGGCGAGGACAAGGCGGGAGCGGCGGCGCTCAGCCTCTCCGGAGCGGGTGAGCTGCAGGCGCCGGCGGCCGGTGCGTCCGGGCGCGACCGCACACTGTGGCTGCTGGACCGGGCGGCGGCGCGGGAGTTGCCCGCCGACCTCCGTCCGCCGATCTCCTCCTGACGTCGGCGCGGTCTCGGCGCCGTGCCGTACTCCCCGGGGGCTCCGGCCCTCGGGAGTACGGAGCCCGGTGAGTGGTGACCGCGGAGGGCGCAGAGGCTCCTCCAAGCTGAGAGCGAGCCTCCCGGAGCGCCCGGCGGTCACTCCCAGCGGAAGAAGCGGGCAGCCAGACCGAGCGCCAGCACGGCCCATGCGCCGAGTACGCCCAGCTCGGCCCAGGGGAGTGCGGTGCCCTCTTGGAGCACGGCCCGCAGGCCCTCGGAGAGGGCGGAGATGGGAAGCAGCTCCAGCACCGCCTGCACGCCCCCGGGGAAGCGGTCGAGCGGTACGACGACGCCGCCGCAGACCAGCAGCAGGACGAAGACCAGATTCGCCGCGGCCAGGGTGGCCTCGGCCCGCAGCGTTCCGGCCATCAGCAGACCGAGTCCGGAGAACGCCGCGGTGCCCGCGAGCAGCAGCAGGAGGACCGCGACCGCGCCGGCGGCCCCGCCGGCGGGCGACCAGCCCAGCGCCAGGGCGACGCCGACCAGCAGCGCCACCTGAAGCACCTCGATCACCAGAACCGAGCAGGTCTTGGCGCACATCAGGCCCCAGCGCGGCAGCGGTGTGGCGGCGAGCCGCTTCAGTACGCCGTACCGCCGCTCGAAGCCGGTGGAGATGGCCTGGCCGGTGAAGGCTGTGGAGAGCACCGCGAGGGCGAGCACTCCCGGGGCCAGGAAGTCGACCCGCTCGCCCTCTCCCGTGTCGACGATGTCCACGGCGCTGAAGAGCACCAGCAGCAGCGTCGGAATGATTACGGTGAGCAGCAGCTGTTCGCCGTGGCGCAGCAGCATCCGGGTCTCCAGGGCGGCCTGGACCGCGACCATGCGGGGCAGCGGTGCGGCGCCGGGGCGGGGGGTCCAGTTGCCGGTCTCGGTGGCACTCACCCGCGCAGCTCCTTGCCTGTCAGCTCGAGGAAGACGTCCTCCAGCGTGTGCCGTTCGACCGCGATGCGGTCCGGCAGGACTCCGTTCTGGGCGCACCAGGCGGTGACCGTGGCGAGCAGCTGGGGCTTCACCTCGCCGGTGATCAGGTAGCTACCGGGGGCCGGTTCGACCGCCTTGCAGTCCGGTGGCAGCGCGGTGAGCAGGGACTCCAGGTCCAGCCCCGGGCGGCCCTCGAAGCGCAGGGTGTTCCGCGCGTTGCCGCGGCACAGCGCCGCGGGCTCGTCGTGGGCGATGACCCGGCCCGCGTCCACGATCGCGACCCGGTCGGCCAGCTCCTCGGCCTCGTCCATGAAGTGGGTGGTCAGCAGGACGGTCACACCGTCCGCGCGGAGTTCGCGCACCAGCTCCCAGGTCGCCCGCCGTGCCTGGGGGTCCAGGCCGGCGGTGGGTTCGTCGAGGAAGACCAGCTCGGGTCTGCCGACGACGGCCATGGCCAGTGAGAGGCGCTGCTGCTGGCCCCCGGAGAGCCGGCGGTAGGGGGTGCGCCCGCAGGAGCCGAGGCCAAGGCGTTCGGCGAGCGCGTCCGTGTCGAGGGGGTGTGCGTGCAGGCTCGCGATGTGCCGAAGCATCTCCATCGCGCGGACTCCTGGGTAGATCCCGCCGCTCTGCAGCATCACGCCGATCCGCGGTCGCAGTTCGGCCGCGTCGGCGAGCGGGTCGAGTCCGAGGACCCGTACCTGCCCGGCGTCGGGTCTGCGGTAGCCCTCGCAGACCTCGACGGTGGTGGTCTTCCCGGCGCCGTTCGGGCCGAGTACGGCGGTGACGGAGCCGCGCTCCACGGTGAGGTCGAGACCGTCGACCGCCGTGCTGCGTCCGTACCGCTTCACCAGTCCTGCGACCTCGACAGCCGCGGTTGCGTGCATGCGGTCGAGTCTAGGGAGCCGCCCGGGGCCGGTGCCGCGCGGGGTTGGCCGGTCCGCGGGCGCCGCGGTCCGGCAGTGCCGGGCATGCCGGGTAAGGCTTGCCTTACGTGATGCACCCCATTCGTGCGGGTCACAAGGGCGGCTTGCCGCGACTCTTCTAATTACGCAACAATGGCGTTGTGAAAAACACGGGTCCTGCTGAGCGCCCGGCGACCGGCCCGGTCGCCGGGGGCGTCGGTGCCACCTCGGCACCCGACGAGCAGCAGGGCACCCGTAACAGGGTGGCTCGTTCCATCCTCGACCACGGTCCGTCCACTGCGGCGGAGCTGGCCGAGCGGCTGGAGCTGACCCAGGCGGCGGTCCGCCGTCATCTGGACGCCCTGGTGGCCGATCGCGTGGTCGAGCCGCGGGCGCAGCGGGTGTACGGCGCCCGGGGCCGGGGCCGGCCGGCCAAGGTCTTCGCGCTCACCGAGAGCGGCCGGGACGCCTTCGACCAGGCCTACGACGAGCTCGCCACCGACGCCATGCGCTGGATTGCGCGTGCCGCCGGCGGCGGCGATCCGGGTCAGGCCGCAGTGGCCGCGTTCGCAAGGGCCTGGGTGGAGTCCCAGGTCGAGCGTTACCGCGAGCGGGTCGAGGGGGCCGCACCGCAGGAGAGGGCACAGGTGCTGGCCGAGGCGCTCAGCGAGGACGGGTACGCTGCCACCGCGCGCAGTGCGCCCGCTTCCGCCGGTGAGCAGCTCTGTCAGCACCACTGCCCGGTGGCTCATGCCGCGGAGCAGTTCCCGCAGCTGTGCGAGGCGGAGACCGAGATCTTCTCCCGCCTGCTCGGGACACATGTCCAGCGCCTGGCCACCATCGCGCACGGCGACGGGGTGTGCACCACCTACGTGCCGCACGCGGCGAGATCGCCCGAGCCACCACCGCACGAGCCAGAGCAACAGCAGCACGCAACCGCATCCGAAAGCACAGCCGGGAGGAACCCCGTATGACTCTCCCCACGGAGACTGCTCACCCCGAACTGGAGGGGCTGGGCAACTACGAGTACGGCTGGTCCGACTCCGACGCGGCGGGCGCCACCGCCAAGCGAGGACTGTCCGAGGACGTCGTCCGCGACATCTCGGGGAAGAAGTCCGAGGTGGACTGGATGCTGAAGATGCGGCTCAAGGGCCTGAAGCTCTTCGGCAAGAAGCCGATGCCGAGCTGGGGCTCGGACCTCAGCGGAATCGACTTCGACAACATCAAGTACTTCGTGCGGTCCACGGAGAAGCAGGCCCAGAGCTGGGAGGACCTGCCCGAGGACATCAAGAACACCTACGACAAGCTCGGCATCCCAGAGGCGGAGAAGCAGCGCCTGGTCGCCGGTGTCGCCGCCCAGTACGAGTCCGAGGTCGTCTACCACCAGATCCGCGAGGACCTGGAGGCCCAGGGCGTTCTCTTCCTGGACACCGACACTGCGCTCAAGGAGCACCCGGAGCTCTTCCAGGAGCACTTCGGCACGGTCATCCCGGCCGGCGACAACAAGTTCGCCGCGTTGAACACCGCGGTGTGGTCGGGCGGTTCGTTCATCTACGTCCCGCCGGGCGTGCACGTCGACATCCCGCTCCAGGCCTACTTCCGGATCAACACCGAGAACATGGGCCAGTTCGAGCGGACGCTGATCATCGTCGACGAGGACGCCTACGTCCACTACGTCGAGGGCTGCACCGCCCCGATCTACGACTCGGACTCGCTGCACTCCGCGGTCGTCGAGATCATCGTCAAGAAGGGCGGACGCTGCCGCTACACGACCATCCAGAACTGGTCGAACAACGTCTACAACCTGGTCACCAAGCGTGCCGTGGCCTATGAGGGCGCGACCATGGAGTGGGTCGACGGCAACATCGGCTCCAAGGTCACCATGAAGTACCCGGCCATCTACCTGATGGGGGAGCACGCCAAGGGCGAGACCCTCTCGGTCGCCTTCGCGGGCGAGGGCCAGCACCAGGACGCCGGCGCCAAGATGGTGCACATGGCGCCCAACACCTCCTCCAACATCGTCTCCAAGTCGGTGGCGCGGGGCGGCGGTCGTACCTCCTACCGCGGTCTGATCGAGATCGGCGAGGGCGCGTCGGGCTCCAAGTCCAACGTGCTGTGCGACGCGTTGCTGGTCGACACCGTCTCCCGCTCCGACACCTACCCCTACGTCGACGTCCGCGAGGACGACGTGACGATGGGCCACGAGGCGACCGTCTCCAAGGTCAGCGACGACCAGCTCTTCTACCTGATGAGCCGGGGCATGGCCGAGGACGAGGCGATGGCGATGATCGTGCGCGGCTTCGTCGAGCCGATCGCCAAGGAGCTGCCCATGGAGTACGCGCTGGAACTCAACCGGCTGATCGAGCTCCAGATGGAGGGTTCGGTCGGCTGACCGGCCCCGTACCGGGCGCCCGGCGCCCAGCCCTCCCCACCGAACCGACAGGCAGAAAGTGAGCACGACGACAGCCATGGCTGAGGCTCAGAACCCACCGGCGGGTGCCAACACCTCCGGATCGATCGCGGTGGCCGGCGAGTCCACCGTCGCCACCCGGATGAGCGCCGCTCCGTCCTTCGACGTGGCGGACTTCCCGGTGCCGCACGGCCGCGAAGAGGAGTGGCGCTTCACTCCGCTGGACCGCCTGAAGGGGCTGCACGACGGCTCAGCCGAGGCGTCCGGCAGCGTCAAGGCCGAGATTTCGGCCCCGGACGAGGTCACCGTCGAGTCGGTCGGCCGCGAGGACGCCCGACTCGGCCGCGCGGGCGCCCCGATCGACCGGGTCGCCGCACAGGCGTACAGCTCCTTCGAGCGGGCCACCGTGGTGACCGTGCCGAAGGAGGCGGTGCTGGACGAGCCGATCCGCGTCGGCCTGCACGGCCAGGGCGGAGTGACGTACGGGCACACGGTGTTCGAGCTGAAGCAGTTCGCCGAGGCGGTCATCGTCATCGACCACACCGGCGACACGGTGCGCAGCGCCAACGTCGAGTTCGTACTGGGCGACGGCGCCAAGCTGACCGTCGTCTCCGTGCAGGACTGGGACGACACGGCCGTCCACTGCTCCCAGCACAACGCGCTGGTCGGCCGGGACGCCACCTTCAAGTCCGTGGTGGTGACCTTCGGCGGGGACCTCGTACGGCTGAACCCGCGCGTCAGCTACACCGGCCCCGGCGGTGAGGCCGAGCTGTACGGCCTGTTCTTCACCGACAACGGCCAGCACCAGGAGCACCGTCTGCTGGTGGACCACGACACCCCCAACTGCCGCAGCAACGTCGCCTACAAGGGCGCGCTCCAGGGCGCGGACGCGCATGCGGTGTGGATCGGTGACGTGATCATCCGCAAGGACGCCGCGGGCACCGACACCTACGAGTTGAACCGCAACCTCGTGCTCACCGACGGCGCACGCGTCGATTCGGTCCCCAACCTGGAGATCGAGACCGGCGAGATCGTCGGCGCGGGCCATGCTTCGGCGACCGGCCGCTTCGAGGACGAGCAGCTCTTCTACCTGATGTCGCGCGGTATCTCGGCGGACGAGGCCCGGCGCCTGGTCGTCCGCGGCTTCTTCGCCGAGCTGGTCCAGCAGATCGGCCTGCCCGATCTCCAGGAGCGGCTCATCGCCAAGATCGACGCCGAGTTGGAGGCGTCTGTCGCATGAGTGCCTTCGTCGAGGCAGCGAAGCTGGCCGAGCTGGAGGAGGACACCCCGAAGCGGGTGGAGATCGACGGCACACCGGTCTCGCTGGTGCGCACCGAGGGCGAGGTGTTCGCGATCAACGACATCTGCTCGCACGCGAACGTCTCCCTCTCCGAGGGCGAGGTCGACAACTGCGCCATCGAGTGCTGGCTGCACGGGTCGGCTTTCGACCTGCGCACCGGCAAGCCGTCCGGGCTGCCGGCGACCCAGCCCGTTCCCGTTTACCCCGTAAAGATCGAAGGCGAGGGGCCGGCCGCGGCCGTGCTCGTCTCCGTCACCCAGGAGTCCTGAAGTCCCCATGGCAACCCTTGAGATCCACGACCTGCACGTCTCCGTCAACACCGAGGGCGGTCCCGAGCAGATTCTGCGCGGGGTCGACCTGACCGTGAAGCAGGGCGAGACGCACGCCATCATGGGGCCGAACGGCTCCGGCAAGTCGACGCTCGCCTACTCCCTCGCGGGCCACCCCAAGTACACGATCACCGGCGGCACCGTCACGCTCGACGGCGAGGACGTCCTGGAGATGTCCGTCGACGAGCGGGCCCGCGCCGGCCTGTTCCTCGCCATGCAGTACCCGGTCGAGGTCCCCGGCGTCTCGGTCTCCAACTTCCTGCGCACCGCCGCCACCGCCACCCGCGGCGAGGCCCCGAAGCTGCGCACCTGGGTCAAGGAGGTCAAGGAGGCCATGGCGCGTCTCCAGATGGACCCCTCCTTCGCCGAGCGCAACGTCAACGAGGGCTTCTCCGGCGGTGAGAAGAAGCGGCACGAGATCCTCCAGCTGGAGCTGCTGCAGCCCAAGATCGCGGTGCTGGACGAGACCGACTCCGGTCTGGACGTCGACGCGCTGCGTGTCGTCTCCGAGGGCGTCAACCGGGTCCGCGAGGGCGGGGACGTCGGCACTCTGCTGATCACCCACTACACCCGCATCCTGCGCTACATCAAGCCGGACCAGGTGCATGTCTTCGCCAAGGGACGCATCGCCGAGTCCGGTGGCGCGGAGCTCGCCGACAAGCTCGAGGCCGAGGGCTACGAGCAGTACGTGAAGGGCGGCACCAGCACGTGACTTCCTCCCGCCGTGGATTCCCCGGCCACCTCGACACCGAGGCGATTCGCAAGGACTTCCCCGTCCTGGACCGTGTGCTCCACGACGGGAAGAAGCTCGTCTACCTCGACAGCGCCGCGACCTCGCAGAAGCCCCGCCAGGTGCTGGACGCACTGAGCGACTACTACGAGCAGCACAACGCCAACGTCCACCGCGGCGTGCACGTGCTCGCCGAAGAGGCCACGGCGCTGTACGAGGGCGCGAGGGACAAGGTCGCCGCCTTCATCAACGCGCCGAGCCGCGACGAGGTGATCTTCACCAAGAACGCCTCGGAGTCGCTCAACCTCGTGGCCAACATGCTCGGTTGGGCGGACGAGCCCTACCGGGTGGACAGCGACACCGAGATCGTCATCACGGAGATGGAGCACCACTCCAACATCGTGCCGTGGCAGCTGCTGGCGCAGCGCACCGGCGCGAAGCTGAAGTGGTTCGGGCTGACCGACGACGGCCGGCTCGACCTCTCCCGGATCGACGAGCTCATCACCGAGAAGACCAAGGTCGTCTCGTACACCCTGGCCTCCAACATCCTGGGCACCTTCAACCCGGTCGAGGAGATCGCACGGCGTGCCCAGGAGGTCGGGGCGCTGGTGGTGGTGGACGCCTCCCAGGCCGTACCGCACACCGCGTTCGACGTGCAGGCCATCCAGGCCGACTTCGTCGCCTTCACCGGCCACAAGATGTGCGGCCCGACCGGCATCGGTGTGCTGTGGGGGCGGCAGGAGCTGCTGGAGGACCTGCCGCCGTTCCTCGGCGGCGGCGAGATGATCGAGACCGTTTCGATGCACTCCTCCACCTACGCACCGGCCCCGCACAAGTTCGAGGCCGGTACGCCCCCGATCGCCCAGGCGGTCGGGCTCGGCGCGGCGGTGGACTACCTGTCCGCCATCGGCATGGACAAGATCGCCGCCCACGAGCACGCGATCGTCGAGTATGCCCTGGAGCGCCTGCTCCAGGTTCCGGACCTGCGGATCATCGGCCCCACCACGGCCGAGGACCGGGGCGCGGCGATCTCCTTCACCCTGGGCGACATCCATCCGCACGACGTCGGCCAGGTGCTGGACGAGCAGGGCATCGCCGTACGGGTCGGCCACCACTGCGCGCGGCCGGTCTGCCTGCGGTACGGAATTCCCGCGACGACGCGAGCGTCGTTCTATCTGTACTCCACGCCGGCCGAGGTGGACGCCCTGGTCGACGGTCTGGAGCACGTGCGGAATTTCTTCGGATGAGAGCCCTGACGGGAAACCGGATGAGAATGGCGTGGCACTCGTGAAGCTCGACTCGATGTACCAGGACGTGATCCTGGACCACTACAAGCACCCGCACGGCCGTGGGCTGCGGGACGGCGATGCCGAGGTGCATCACGTCAACCCCACCTGCGGGGACGAGATCACCCTCCGGGTGCGCTACGACGGCGAGCGGATCGCCGACGTCAGCTACGAGGGCCAGGGCTGCTCCATCAGCCAGGCCAGCGCCTCGGTGCTCAACGAGCTGCTGGTGGGCAAGGAGCTGGAGCAGGCGCGCCGCATCCAGGGCGCTTTTCTGGAACTGATGCAGTCCAGGGGGCAGTTGACCCCGGACGACGCCATGGAGGAGCTGCTGGAGGACGCGGTCGCGTTCGCCGGTGTCTCCAAGTACCCGGCCCGGGTGAAGTGCGCTTTGCTGAGCTGGATGGCATGGAAGGACGCCACCGCCCAGGCACTGGGCGCGGGCGACGAGGACGGCCCGAAGGAGAGGACGGCATGAGCGAGGCTGCTGACGGCGGTGTGGGCACGACCTCACCGGCGAGCGAGGAAGAGGTCCGCGAGGCGCTGTACGACGTCGTCGACCCCGAGCTCGGTATCGACGTGGTGAACCTCGGCCTGATCTACGGGGTGCACGTCGACGAGGAGAACATCGCGACGCTCGACATGACCCTGACGTCGGCTGCCTGCCCGTTGACCGACGTGATCGAGGACCAGGCGAAGTCGGCGACCGAGGGCCTGGTCAAGGATCTGAAGATCAACTGGGTCTGGATGCCGCCGTGGGGCCCGGACAAGATCACCGAAGAGGGACGCGAGCAGCTGCGCGCGCTCGGCTTCAACGTCTGAGGCGTCACGCCCGGGGCGTCACGCCGCGGGTGTCCTGGACACCTCGGGGCACTCCGCCCGGCGCCCGAGCGCAGAACGGCACACCGGGAGCGCCGGCGGATCGAATCGATCCGCCGGCGTTTTTCCGTTCCACGAAGGGCCCGGCGGCACACAAGTGGTGGGTACAGTCGTCCGGATGACATACGCGACGCTGGCCGCCGCCATCCTCGCCGAGGTGCTGGCCACCACCTCGATGAAGTACAGCGACGGTTTCACCCGGCTGTGGCCCTCGCTCGGCACCGCGGTCGGCTACCTGATCGCCTTCTACCTGCTCTCGCTCACCCTGCGGGAGATGTCGGTGGGCACCGCGTACGCGATCTGGGCCGGAGCCGGTACGGCGGCGGTGGCGCTGATCGGGATGGTCTTCATCGGGGAGTCGGTGTCGCCGGCGAAGGTAGCCGGGGTGCTGCTGGTCATCGCCGGTGTCGTGGTGCTCAACCTCGGCGGTGCCGCCCACTGACCGGCCCGGCTCGTCGACACCGCCCGTCCGGTCGGCTGCCGCCCGTACGGCTCGGCGCTGCCCGTACGGCTCGGCGCTGCCCCTCCCGGCTCTCGGAGGCGCCGTCCGCAACTCCCGTACGGCGCCCGGGGCTTGCCGCGCACGGCGCGGAGCTGCGGTCCGGGGCGCCGGCGGGCTGTGTCGCGGCCCGTCGCCCGGAGCGCGGCCGGCGGATGAGACCGGTTCGCCTCCGTGGCGCGGCAGCGGTTAGGTTCTCGGCATGACCGATGCAGCCACGCACACGCACACCGGCGCAGTCGCCGCCGGGCTCGCCACCGTCACCACCGACGGCACCGTCCTCGACACCTGGTACCCCGCGCCCGAGCTGAGCACCGAGGCGGGCGCCTCCGGCACTGAGCGACTGGACGCCGACCGCGCCGCCGAACTGCTCGGCCAGGACGCCCCGAAGGCGCTCGGCGCCACCGCGCTGCCGGGTGTGGAAGTTGTCGCGGTGCGGACGGTCATCGCCTCCCTGCAGGACAAGCCACTGGACGCGCACGACGCCTATCTGCGACTCCACCTGCTCAGCCACCGACTGGTGAAGCCGCACGGACAGAACCTCGACGGCGTCTTCGGCCTGCTCACCAACGTCGCCTGGACGCACCTCGGTCCGGTCCCGGTCGACCGGGTGGAGGAGGCCCGGCTGGTCGCCCGCACCCGGGGCGAGCGGCTGACCGTGACCAGCGTCGACAAGTTCCCGCGGATGACCGACTACGTCGTCCCCGCGGGCGTGCGCATCGGTGACGCCGACCGGGTCCGCCTCGGTGCCTACCTCTCGGCCGGTACCACCGTCATGCACGAGGGCTTCGTGAACTTCAACGCCGGCACCCTCGGCACCTCCATGGTCGAGGGCCGGATCACCGCCGGAGTGGTGGTCGGTGACGGCTCCGACATCGGCGGCGGCGCCTCGATCATGGGCACCCTCTCCGGCGGCGGCAAGCAGGTCGTCTCGCTCGGCGAGCGCTGCCTGCTGGGCGCCGAGGCGGGTATCGGCATCGCGCTCGGCGACGACTGCATCGTGGAGGCCGGCCTCTACGTGACCGCCGGCACGCGGGTCACGCTGCCGGACGGCAAGGTGGTCAAGGCGCTGGAGCTCTCCGGCAGCGACAACCTGCTCTTCCGCCGCAACTCCACCACGGGTGTCGTCGAGGTGCTGCCCCGCACCGGGTCCTGGGGCGGCCTCAACGAGGTGCTGCACAGCCACAACTGACGACCGCAGGCCTCCTGCCCGGAGCGGGAGGCAGCGGCCGGGATGCGCACGGGGTCCGTGTCCGTCGGGCACGGAGTCCGTCCGTGTCCGTCGGGTACGGGCCCCTGTGCTCACCGGTTACGGGCCCGTGCCCGTCGGGTACGGGGCCGGCCCGCGTCGCGGGGTGCCGCGGCCTGGATAGGCTGGCGCCCATGAGGGAACTAGCCACCGGTGCCAGGTATTTGATGCAGGGTCAGCGCTGGGTCGCGCAGCACGGCCGCCTGTACGCGTTCTGTCTGCTGCCCGCTCTGATCGCCCTGGTGCTGTACGTGGCCCTGCTGGTGCTGCTCGCCTTCCAGGCCGGTGATCTGGCGGTGTGGGCCACGCCGTTCGCCGACGACTGGTCGGGTGCGCCGCGCAACCTGCTGCGGCTGGGCTTCGTGGTGCTGCTGCTGGCCGTCGGCCTCATGGTGGCGATCCTGACCTTCACTGCGGTGACGCTGCTGATCGGCGACCCGTTCTACGAATCGCTCTCGGAGAAGGTCGAGGAGAGCGAGGGCGGGCTGCCCGACGGGCCGGACCTGCCCTGGTGGCGCGAGCTGTGGACCTCGCTGACGGACAGCCTGTACGTGCTGATGAGGGCGCTCGCCCTTGCGCTGCCGCTCTTCCTGCTCGGCTTCGTCCCGCTGGTCGGCCAGACGATCGTGCCCGCTCTCGGCTTCGCCGTGTCGGGATTCTTCCTGACCCTGGAGCTCACTTCGGTCGCGATGCAGCGGCGGGGCATCGACGTACGCACCCGGCTGCGGATGCTGCGGGCCCGCAAGGGGCTGGCGCTCGGCTTCGGCGTGCCGCTCGCCGCGACGTTCCTGGTGCCGGTGGTGGCGGTCTTCCTGATGCCCGGAGCAGTGGCCGGCGCGACGCTGTTGGTGCGCGATCTGACCGGCGAGGCGGGGAGCGGCAACCGGCCGGAGCAGGGCGAGACCACCGCCGGTTACTGACCCCGCCCGCGCGTCGGCTGCGATGCCCGCTGCCGGCTCCGCGCCCGCTGCGGCCCCCGCCCCACCCCGCGTCCGGCTCGTCGCGGGGTGGGGCGGGCCCGCCGGAGCCGACCGCTCGGGCGGGACGACACGGGGGCCGGTGGCCGGGCGCTGCGGGCCGCCGAACGCCCGTACCGGGCTCAGGCGTTGGCCTGCCGGAACGCCGCGACCAACTCGGCGGTGAGCGTCTCGTCGGCGGGCAGCAGCGGACCGCGCACCGGGCCGCCGGGGAGGCCGGCGGCCCGGTGGATCGCCTTCAGCGTGACCGTCCCGGGTGCCGACTGCAACGCCCCTACGAGCGGCGCCAGCGCGTGGTGGCGCTTGCGGGCGCCGTCGAGGTCGCCGGCGTCGAAGGCGTCGAGCATCTCCCGTACGAGACCGCCCGCGACGCCCGCGACCGTGCTGACGCAGCCCGCCGCGCCGATCGCGCGCAGCGGGAGGATCTCCTCGTCGCACCCGGCGTAGTAGGCGAGTCCGGTGTCGGCCAGCACCGATCCCGTCTTCAGGAGGTCGTGCGCGCAGTCCTTGACGCCCGCGATGCGCGGATGCTCGGCGAGCGTGCGCAGGGTGTCGGCGGTGAGCGCGGTGTTCTCTCCGGTGCGGGAGGGGATGTCGTACAGCAGCACCGGGAGCGAGGTGGCGTCGGCGACCGTGGCGAGATGGTGTGCGACGGCCTCCGGGCCGGGGCGGGAGTAGTACGGCGTGACGATCAGCAGGCCGTCGGCGCCCGCCTGTTCGCACGCCCGCGCCAGCGCGACGGTGTGGACGGTACTCGCCGACCCGACTCCGGCGGTGACGGTGGCGCGGTCACCGACGGCCTCGACCACCGCGCGCAGCAGGGTCAGCTTCTCCTCGTCGGTGGTGGTGGGCGACTCGCCGGTGGTGCCGTTGACCACCAGCGCGTCGCAACCGCCCCGGTCGACGAGATGGGTGGCGAGTCTGCCCGCCCCCACCTCGTCGAGCGCACCGCTGTCGGTGAACGGTGTGATCATCGCGGCGGCCACCCGGCCGAAGGGTCCCTGGTTCATGGGCCGATTCTGGGACCGGGCCGGCCACCGCGTCCACTCGGGGCCCGTGGGTGTGCGAGCACGCCCGTGCGGAAGCCGGTGCGGTGCGCAGCAGTCCGTAGCGTTGTTTGCGCCGGACTGCCGGACTGCCGGACTGCCGGACTGCCGGAGTGCCGAGCCGCCCGGCAGCTCGGCGGTCAGGGGCGGAAGCGGAGCACCTGCGGGTCGTGGTCGCTGATCTGGTCCGCGAATTCGGCGTTGGTGTGCACGATGTCGTAGTCGTAGCGGCGGATGGCCGGCGAGACGAGGGTCTGGTCGAGGATCTGGGAGTTGCCCTGGAAGACGTAGGTGTAGCGCTCGTCGCGGGGCAGGGCGTACGCCGTGCTGCGCAGCGCGCCGCCGGCGGTCAGGGCCTTGGTGGTGCCGGAGAACTCGAAGTCGTTGATGTCGCCGAGGACCACGATCTGCGCCTTGCGGTCGATCTTCAGGGCGTCCCTGACAAAGGAGTTGACCGATTCGGCCTGCGCCAGCCGCTGGGTCTCCGAGACCCGGTTCGGCGGCTGGAAGCGCCCGTGCAGCGGCTCGTCGCCGCCCTTGGAGCTGAAGTGGTTGGCGACCACGATGACCGGCTCGCCGCGGAAGGCGAACTGCGCGGCGAGCGGCTTGCGGCTGTCCTCCCACGCCTCGTCGGCGGGGTCGACCCGACCGGGGGAGAGGGTGAGCGAGGCCCTGCCGTCCCGTCGTTCGACGGCGGTCGGGGTGGTCGCGTCGCCGCCGGGGCGGTCCTCGGCGGTGACCCTCTCGGGGTTGAAGAGGAAGGCGGTGCGGATGTTGCCGCCCGGCTCGCCGCCGTCGGCCTTGTCCTCGGGGTCGATGCCGCGCCACTCGTAGCGGGGCCCGCCGGCGTCGACGATCGCCTCGATCAGGGTCTCGAGCGTACGGTCGGCGGCGGTCTCGCCGTCGTCCTCGGGCCCGTTGTTGTCCTGGATCTCCTCCAGGGCGACGATGTCGGGGGCGGCGAGGTCGCGCGCGATGCCCCGGGCGAGCCGCTCGAACTTCTCCGCGTCGTTGCCCGGGTGGAGGTTCTCCACGTTGTATGTGGCGACGGCGAGCTCGTCCCTGCGCTGCGGACGTGTGCGCTCGCGCTCCAGACCGCGCCGCTCCACCTTGCCGAGCTCGGCCGCCGCGAGGGTGTAGCCGCCGAACTCGTCATAGTCCAGCGGGCCTTCGGTGCGGCCGGTGAGGCGGTCGCCGGTGTCGGCTGCGGGGAAGGGGTTCTCGTCCGGGTCGGCCAGGCTCTTGATCTTCAGCCGACCGGCGTTCTGGTCCCGGTAGGAGCCGTAGACGCTGCCGCCGCGGGCCGAGGGGTTCTCGCGAGGGGTGACGGTGACCCAGAGCTCGCCGTAGGAGGTGCTGGGGCCGACGACGCGGCTGTCGCGGACCTCGACGTTCATCCCTTCCAGCGATTCGTAGAGGTCCAGGGCGAAGGCGCGCGGACGCAGTTCGCGGTCCTCGACACCGCCTTCCCCGCCGCCCTTCGGCGCGTACGCCCGGGGGATCCTGCGCGCGTCCAGACGCACCGGGTCGGGCAGTTCGTTGCCGCTGGAGTCGACGGTCACCTCGGGAGCGGTTATCTGCGTCAGAGACTGGTTCCCGGAGTCCTCGCCGTCCGGGCGGTACTCGGCGACGGTGCCGCTCACCCGCACCCGGTCGCCGACGAGGACCGCGGGGGCCTCCTTGCCCGTGTACACGAACACGCCCTCGCTGGTGGCCGGATCGTCGTCCGGCTCCTCGTCCTGGATCCAGAAGCCGCGGGAACCCTCGCCGCGCACACCGGTCACGATCCCGGCGACCTCGCGCACCTCCTCGCCCGCGAGCGGCGAGATCCGAGTACTGCCCTGGACGTCGTGGATGCGGACCTCATCGGCGGTCGGCTCGTGGGACGCCGCACCGGCGGAGGTGATCAGCAGTGTGGAGGTGAGGGCGGCGGCGGTCAGTGCGCACAGTGCCGCGGCGGTCTGGCGAGTGGTCAAGGTTCGCTCCGAAGAGGGGTGTTGCTGCGGGTGGGGGCGGCCGGCCTCCGGGCGTGCGTCCGGTGGTGCTGCCCGCAGGCGCCCGAGGCCGGCTGTCGGTACGCGCCCGACATTGCTCTACGCGCGTAAAACTTCCGGAGCCGGGTCCCCTTGTCAAGGCATCGGGGGCGTACGGCGGGAGGCGGCCGGATGAACGTCGGCGCCTACGCGCTCCGTTGACCGCCGCCCGCCCGCGACGCCTCCCCGGTCCGCCCGCTCCCGCAGCGCTGCCGGTGCCCGTACCGCCTTCCCGCCCGGCTGGTCCGACCGCCCGTGGCCCGTGCGCCGAGGCGACGGAACCCGCCCGCGACCGACCCGCGCGACTGGGGCAAACGGTGTCGGAACAGGCCGTAGGCTGGGTGATTGCCCAACGACGTGCCAAGGCGAGGAGCCAGACGCCGATGAACGGTGACGACCACCCCACCCTGCCGCCGCTGCGGCTGCCCCCGGAGGCCGAGCTCGCCCGGGCGGCGCTCGCCTCCCCGCTGCTGGTGCGCGCGGTGTCACTGGCCAGGTGGGCCAAGGGCGGCATCCGGGTCGGTGCCGGCGGTGAACTCCTCGGCGACCAGCTGCTGTCCGCCGCCGAGCACCTGGGCCTGGAGGGGGAGGACGCCCGCGCGCTCGCCGCCGAGGCGTGGAACATCGCCGTCGACGTCGACCTCGTCGACATCGTCGAGGACGAGCCGGCCGAGGACTACGGGCCGATGCCCGACGCCGACGAGGCCGTGGCGCTGGCCACCCCGGGAGAGGAGCTGGAGGCGTTCGACACGAGCGGTCCGAGCGATGTGCTCGCGGTGTGGGAGGGCGTCTTCGGGGTCATGGTGGGCGACGCCGCGATGCCCAACATGGAGGATCTGCTGGAGGAACTGACCGGCGGCGAGGGCGGGTTCGACCCGCAGAACCCGGACAGCGCCGAGCTGGACTGGGATCCGCAGGCCGAGGCCGACCTGCTGGACAGTGCGCTCGCCAACCTCTACGTCCTCACCGCCTCGGAGAACCTGATGGGCGAGGACCCGGCGCCGCCGATCCCGCTCCCGGTTCTCGCCTCCTCGCTCGCCGTGCCGGAGGACGTCGAGGAGCCGACCGAGGAGATGCTCGCCGAGGTGTCCGCCGTGATGATGCGGCTGGACGACCAGTTCCGCATTCTGGAGCCCACCGGAGCCGTCGAGTACCGGCCCATCGACGAGGAGTTGCTCGTCGAGGCGGGTGAGGAGGACTGGGCCGGGAGCGCGGACCCCGACAGCCCGGACGAGGACGAGGACGTGTCCCGGTACGGCGTGGTCCGGCTGACACCGCTCGGACAGTACGGTGTGCGGCAGCTCATGGAGGACGAGGGCGTCCACGCCCCGCTGGTCGGCGAGTTGAGCGGCCTGGAAGCGCAGGAGCTTTTCGGCGAGATCGCCGACCACTACCCGGAGCCGGCCGCGCTGGCGGAGCTGACCGAGTGGATCGCGGTGCGCGAACCGCTCGCGGCCGTACGAGAGTTGTTGGCCGCCGCCCGCGGCGAGGACGAGTTGGCGCCGTGGCGCAGGCTGCTGTGCCAGCAGATCCTGGCTGCGGCCGGCCAGGAGGTCGAACCGGCGCTCCGGGAGGTGTTGGAGGACGAGCAGCTGGGCGGGCTCGCCCGGGTGTGGCTGGCCGAGCACGGTGCCGATGACGTGCCGCCGCCCAGCGAGGACATGGTCTTCTGGCTGACGGTGGACACCTTCGCGGCCCAGCTCGTCGGGGAGTTGACCGAGGAGCAGTCGCTGGAGGTGCAGGAGCTGATGCGCGGGCTGGTCGACCAGCACAGCGGCTTCTTCGAGCGAGTCTGGCGGGTGCCGCACCCGGCGACCGCCGAGGTGCTGGAGGCGATGGGCAGGCTGCACCCGGACCGGCAGGCGGCCAAGGAGGCCCGCAAGGCCGCCCACCGGGCACGCTCGCTCGGCTGACCGCCCGGACGGCCCCCGGGGCAGCGCAACCGGGCCCCGGGGCTGCACTGTCGAGCAACCGCGTCCGGGCCGCCGAGCCGCACGGGCGTACGCAGCGCCGCCCGGGCGACGGCGCGCTTGGCGAGGCGGGCCCGGACGGGCTCGGCGGCCTCCGGCTACAGGGCCGCTGCGCCGGGCTTGACCAGCCCGCGCACGGTCCGCGCGTCGTGGTAGTCGCCGAGCGCGGTCATGTCCCACTCCCCGGTGAACTGCCGTACGAACTTGGCCATCAGCACGGCCGTACGGGGCGCGGCGTCGGTGAGGTCGAAGCGTACGAGCTCCTCGCCCCCGCTGCCGAGCAGCCGGCAGTAAGCCTTGGCCACCTCGTTGAACTTCTGCCCGGTGTAGGAGTTGACCGTGAAGACGAGCCCCGTCACCTCCGCCGGCAGCCGGCCCAGGTCGACGGTGATGGTCTCGTCGTCCCCGGCGCCGTCGCCCGTGAGGTTGTCGCCGGAGTGCTGGACCGCGCCGTCGAGGATCTTGAGCTTGCCGAAGTAGCAGGTGGCGAGCTTCTTGCGGTGGGCGTCATAGGCGATGACCGAGGCGTCCAGGTCGATGCTCTTGCCGCGGAAGGCCGGCTCCCAGCCCAGGCCCATGGTGACCTTGGAGGCCAGCGGTTGGTTGTTCTTCACCAGAGAAACGCTCTGGTGCTTCCGGAGGTTGACCGTGCCCTTGTCCAGGTTGACCTTTGCGGCCCCCGGGGCGGGCGCAGCCGGAGCCGCAACCGGAGCGGCCGGTGCTGCCGCGGGCACGGGCGGGGCCGCGGGCGCCGGGGCGGGCTCCTCGACGGAGACGCCGAAGTCGGTGGCGATGCCCGCCAGGCCGTTCGCGTACCCCTGCCCCACGGCGCGCACCTTCCAAGCGCCGGCCCGCCGGTAGACCTCGATCAGCACCAGCGCGGTCTCCGCACCGAGCGAGGTGGGGGTGAAGGTGGCGATCACCGCACCGCTCGCCTCGTCGCGCACCGTGCCCGTGGGCTCGACCCCGCTGAACGTGGCGCCGGGAGCGTCCAGGCTCGCGGTGACCACGATCTTCTCGACGTCCGCGGGCACCGAGGCGGTGTCCACCGAGATGGTGTCCGTACCGCCGCCGCTGTGGCGCACGCCGGGGGCTGCGGGCTGGTTGTAGAAGACGAAGTCGGCGTCCGAGCGCACCTTGCCGCCGGGACCCAGCAGCAGCCCCGATACGTCGAGGCGCGCGGGAGCGGTGACGTCCACCGCGATCCGCGCGGTGGCCAGCGGCAGGTTGGAACCAGGTGTCATAGCGGTCATGCCCGGCCAACGACTCGACGCACCCCCGGGTTCCTCCGCCTTCCGTCGGGACTCCGCCCTTCCGTCCCTCCGCCCCGAGCGCCCGCCGGGGGCGGATGTCACACCGCAGCGTTCCGATGCGTCTCCTCGGCAAAGGCACCGTTGTTGTCGAAGCGGAGGAGAGATCACCGATGGCACGCATTTCCCTGCAACCGCGACGCACCCTGCTGGTGCGCATCGGCGAGTGGTACGCGCGCCGCAGCTACGGCAAGGTCCTCGACCCGCTGAAGGCGGCCGGCCACCACCCCGGTGTCCTGCTGGCCACCAGCGCCCTCGAACTCGGTGTCGCCCGCTGGAAGACGCTTGACCCCGAGCTCAAGCAGCTCGCGGTCATGGCCTCGGCGGTGCGCATCGGCTGCTCCTGGTGCGTGGACTTCGGCTACTGGGAGGGGACGCGGCACGGGGCCGGGGCGCAGAAGCTGCGGCACGTCCCGGTGTGGCGCCAGCACCGGGCGCTGTACACCGCGCTGGAGATCGAGGTGATGGAGTACGCCGAGGCGATGACGGAGACCGAGCCGGCCGTCACCGACGCGATGGCGCAGAGTCT
This sequence comes from Streptomyces tardus, assembly GCF_018101125.2. Classification (GTDB taxonomy): domain Bacteria; phylum Actinomycetota; class Actinomycetes; order Streptomycetales; family Streptomycetaceae; genus Streptomyces; species Streptomyces tardus. The sequence goes on from NZ_JAELVF020000001.1 coordinate 4,488,580, forward strand.
GGTGACGAGGCTGGGGGAGAGGGCGTTTGTGGAACTGACCGCGCTGGTCGCGGTGGAGAACATGCGCTCGCGCACCAACGCGGCGCTCGGACTGGTCGGACAGGGCTTCTCCGACCGCTGCGAGATCCCGCCGCTGCCCCGCCCCACCGCCTGAACGATTCGACCCCGCGCTCGGAGCCGAGAATCGCGGCGAGCGCGCCGCGCAGCAGCTGCTCGTCGCCCACCAGCACGATGCGCTTCGTGCCCGGACGAGGGCGCTCCGTACCCGGCCTTCCGCGACGGGGTCGCTGCCGCCGCCGAGGAGCCGGCTTCGTTCGGCGACACCGGCCGGCCCGCGGAGGCGGGGCCCAGCAGTACGGGCGCAACCCCGCGCAGTAGCTTTCCGGCCAAGATCGAGAGCCGCAGAAGTGCCGCCCCGAGCAGCTCAGCGTGGCCGCGGGGCCGCGGCGGGTACGTCCTGCGCGTTCGGCGACCCTTCCCGGGGCCGGCTTCTCGGCGCGGCTGCGACTCCGTGCAGCGAGGGCTTTCGGCGCTCGCGGGTGAACGCCGGGCGAACACGCGGAAAACTGGCCGGAACTGATCGAGTTGGGTGCTGCGCTCGATCGCCGGAGGGAACAGGGGCGTCGCAGGGGTGTCGCACCGCCGCCACCGGCACCTAACATCCGATCCTCGTCAACGCCCGGTTCAACGGCACGGGGCACCGCAATCCGCGTGGAGGGTGCGCCGAACGCTCTGATTCCACGATCAGTGAGGACGGAACATGTCTGAAAAACGCCCTGTCTTCCCGGAGTTCGACCCCGACGAGGTGAGCTCGAACCCCTCGGACAACCGGTCGTTCGGGGACGTCGTGGCGACTCGCCTCAGCCGCCGCGCGGCGCTGGCGGGCGGTACGGCAGCCGCAGCCGCCTTCGTCATGGCCGGGGGTTCTGCACAGGCGGCCCCCCGGCGCGGACCGGCTGCCGGGGAGGAGCCCGCGGCAGCGCCCGCCGCCGAGAGCGGCCGGCACGGACTGCTCGGCTTCCGTCAGGTCGAGACCCACGACCGGGACGAGCTGGTCGTTCCCGAGGGCTACCGCGTACAGGTGCTGATCCCCTGGGGCACCCCGATCCAGCCGGACGGCCCGCGCTGGCTCAAGGACGCCTCCAACTCCGCCGCCGACCAGGAGCAGCAGGTCGGCATGCACCACGACGGCATGCACTACTTCCCGCTCGGCCGGGGCCACCGCGGCGGTGACCGGCACGGCAAGGGCAACGAGCGCGGGCTGCTGGTCCTCAACCACGAGTACATCGACCAGCAGATCCTCTTCCCCGACGGCGACGAGGAGATGACCGGCGAGAAGGTCGACAAGGCGCTCGCGGCCCAGGGCGTCAGCATCGTGGAGGTGGCCCGGGGCAAGGACGGCCAGTGGCGGCGGGTGAAGTCCCGCTACGCGCGCAAGGTGCACGGCAACACCCCGGTGACGTTCTCCGGCCCGGTCACCGAGAAGCACCCCGCGCTGCAGGCCGGGAACCGGCCGATGGGCACGCTCAACAACTGCTCCATGGGCGTCACCCCGTGGGGCACCTACCTCGCCTGCGAGGAGAACTTCAACTCCTACTTCGGCACCGAGGACCCCGACTGGGAGCCCGACACCCTCCAGAAGCGCTACGGAGTCGACAACGTCGGATTCGGCTACAACTGGCACACGGCCAGCGAGCGTTGGGACGTCGCCGCCAACCCCGGCGAGGTGAACCGTTTCGGCTGGATCACCGAGATCGACCCGAAGGACCCGCGCCAGACGCCGGTCAAGCGCACCGCGCTCGGCCGCTTCAAGCGCGAGGGCTGCATGGTCACCGAGGCCCGCGGCCGTTTCGTCGGCTACTCCGGGGACGACCAGGACGGCGACTACGTCTACAAGTTCGTCGGTGACCGCCCCTGGCGCGAGCACCGCAGGGCCGGCCGCAGCCCGCTCGACCACGGCCGCCTCCACGTCGCCCGCTACAACGACGACGGCAGCGGCGACTGGCTGCCCCTGGTGCACGGCGAGGGCGAGCTGACCACCGAGAACGGCTGGAAGGACCAGGCGGACGTACTGATCCGCACCAGGGAGGCGGCCGACGCCGTCGGCGCGACCCGGATGGACCGCCCCGAGTGGCTCGCGGTCAACCCGAAGAACAAGGACGTCTACGTCTCGCTGACCAACGGCAGCGGCTGGGACAGCGCCGCCACCCCGCGCGACCCCAACCCGTACGGCCACATCGTGCGCTGGCGCGAGAAGGGCGGCGACAACACCGCCACCAGCTTCCACTGGGACATCTTCGTCCTGGCCGGCGACCCGGCCTACGACGAGGAGGTGAAGCTCGGCGACAACCTCTTCGGTTCGCCCGACGGCCTGTGGTTCGACGCCGACGGGCGGCTGTGGATCCAGACCGACGTCTCCAACTCCTCGCAGAACCTGCCGGAGAAGGGGTACGACAACATCGGCAACAACGCCATGCTCGCCGCCGACCCCAGGACGCGGGAGATCCGGCGGTTCCTCGTCGGGCCGCGCGGCGCCGAGATCACCGGAGTGATCACCACGCCCGACCAGCGGACGATGTTCGTCAACGTCCAGCACCCGGGCGAGGCGACCGAGGCGTGGGGCGAACCCACCCCGCAGAACCCTCGGGACGTCAGCAACTGGCCGGACTTCGACCCAGAGGGCCGTCCGCGCTCGGCGACCCTGGTGATCACCAGGGAGGACGGCGGCAGGATCGGCGCCTGAGGCCGGCGCCCGGCGGACCGTACACCCGCACGGCGCCCCGCACACCGCCGCCGAGCTGCGCCGATAAGGCCGGCTTGGCGGCGGTGAAGGCCGAGCGCCGATGGACAACCCCGGGGCCCGGACGCACAGTTGGACGATGGACCCCACACAGACACCGTCCCTCGCGCACACCCCGCTGCAGGAGCTGGTCGCCGCCGAGTTCGGTAGCGGGGCCGGTGACGTGGCCGGGGCCCGGCCCGGTGGCGGCGTGCGTTACCTCAACACCGCCTCCCAGGGTCTGCTGCCCGCGCGCTCGGCCGAGGTGCTGCGCAGCGCGGTGTCCGAGATGACCGCCGGCACTCTGGACATGGTCCGCTGCTTCGAGCAGATCGACGCCGCCCGCGCCTCCTTCGCTGCCCTGGCGGGCGTGGCCGCGGAGCAGGTCGCGGTCGGCACCTCGGTCGCGGTGCACGTCGGGCTGGTCGCAGCCTCGCTGCCGCCCGGCTCACGGGTCCTCACGGTCGAGGGCGACTTCGCCTCGGTGGTCAACCCCTTCACCGTCCGCGACGATCTGCGGGTGCGCACCGTACCGCCGGCGGAGCTCGCGGACGCGGTCACCGCGGACACCGATCTGGTCGCGGTCAGCGCCGTGCAGTCCGCCGACGGACGGATCACCGACCTGGACGGCCTGCGGGCTGCTGCCCGCGCCCACGGCTGCCGGACCCTGGTGGACGCCACCCAGGCCGCCGGCTGGCTCCCGCTCGACCTCGGCCGTTTCGACTACGCGGTCTGCGGTGCGTACAAGTGGCTGCTCTGCCCCCGTGGCACGTCCTTCCTGGTCGTCACGGACGAGAGCGGCCCGTTGCTTCCGCTGCACGCGGGCTGGGTGGCGGGCGAGAGCCCCTGGCAGATGTGCTACGGGCCGGTGCCGCGACTGGCGCCCGGCGCTCGCCGCTACGACGAGCCGGTCCCGTTCCTGCCCTATCTGGCGGCTGCCGAGTCGCTGCGGCTGCTGGCCGGGATCGGGGTGGACCGCGTCGCGGCGCACAACACGGCGCTCGCCGACCGCTTCCGCACGGCGGCCTCGAAGGCCGGACTCGCCGTGGTGTCGGGCGACTCGGCCATCGTCTCGCTGCCGGGCCTGGGGGAGGAGGGGCGTGCCCGCGCCGCACGGGCGGAGGTGGCGGTCTCGGTGCGCGCCGGAGACCTGCGCGCCGCCTTCCACCTCTACAACACCGAGGCCGACGCGGACGCCCTGCTGCGCGCACTCACCGCCTGAGCGGCCCCGCCCGGGCCGTCCTCTGCCGGCTGCGGCCACGCCCGTCCGACCACCCGCCCTGCCCGCCTGGCACGGGCCGAGGCCGCCGCGCCCTGCCCGCCTGTTGCGTCGCCGCCGCGCGACGCCTGTTCTGCGCGGCTCTGTCCGCTGGCGTACGCGTGGCGGGTGAACGGTCCCCGGACACACCTGGGCGCCGCCCGCTCTGACGCGTACGGGCGGCGCCCAGCCGATCCATCGGAGCGTCTCCGCAACGGGCGGGTGCCCGCCTCGAAGGCTCCGTCGACCTCAGCGCACGGGCTGGAAGTCGCGGGCCCCGATGTAGTCCGGCCTGCCCCTGGGGGCGGCGAACGGTTCCACGGCGGCGTTCTCCACGCTGTTGAACACGATGAAGACATTGCTCCGCGGGTAGGGAGTGATGTTGTCACCCGAGCCGTGCATGCAGTTGCAGTCGAACCAGGTGGCCGAACCTGCCGTGCCGGTGAACAGCTGGATCCCGTGGTCTCCGGAGAAACGGCTGAGCATTTCGTCGGACGGGATGCCGGCGTCCTGCATCTGGAGTGACTTCTTGTAGTTGTCCTTCGGGGTCTCCCCGGCACAGCCGAGGAATGTGCGGTGCGATCCCGGCATGATCATCAAGCCGCCGTTGGTCGCGAGGTTCTCGGTGAGCGCGATCGACACCGAGACGGTCCGCATGTTCGGCAGACCGTCCTCCGCGTGCCAGGTCTCGAAGTCGGAGTGCCAGTAGAAGCCCTTGGCTCCGAATCCGGGCTTGACGTTGATGCGGGACTGGTGGACGTAGACGTCCGAGCCCAGGATCTGCCGGGCACGTCCGACGACCCGGGGGTCGCGCACGAGTCCGGCGAAGATCTCGCTGAGTTTGTGCACCTCGAACACGGACCGAATCTCCTGGGAGGCCGGCTCCACGATGGAGCGCGGATTCTTTCGGATCTCCGGGTCCGAGATGAGCCTTTCCAGTTCGCCGCGGTAGACCGACACCTCGTCAGGGGTGATCAGCCGGTCGATCGCGAGGAACCCGTCCCGCTCGTAGTCCGCCAGGTCCTGGGACTCGATGGGCCCAGGTGTGCCCTGTGGGGACCACACCACCGGGTCCTGCCGCTCGATCGCCACCTCCGTGGCTCCGCGCGTCGGGTAGAGGTCGATGGTGCGCTCGGGTGCGAGGGTCATGAGGTTGCCTTCCTCTCCTCTCGTTACGGTCCTTTTCTCTCGTCGGTCGGTCTGCGGTCAGCCGGATCGGCGGTTGCGGCCCGGCTGTCGTCTCAGCTGTCGTCGTCCTCGGTGAGCAGCGGGTACACGCCGTTCTCGTCGTGGTCCTCGCGGCCGGTGACCGGGGGGTTGAAGACGCAGATGACACGGAAGTCGGTCTTGGGGCGCACGGTGTGCTTCTCGTGGCCGTTGAGCAGGTACATCGTGCCCGGGCTGATCCAGTGGGTCTCACCCGTCTCGTCGTTGGTCAGCTCCGCCTCGCCCTCGACGCAGAGCACGGCCTCGATGTGGTTGGCGTACCACATCGACGTCTCGGTGCCGGCGTAGAGAGTCGTCTCGTGCAACGAGAAACCGACCCGCTCCTTGGCCAGCACGATGCGCTTGCTGCGCCAAGTGCCCGATGCGGAGCGGACATCACGGTCGGTGCCTTCGATTTCCTGGAAAGAACGAACGATCACGGTGCTGTGTGCCCTTCTGTTGAGTCCTCAGATCCTGCCTGCCCAGTACGGCAGTGGATAAAAGCCCCGGCCCGCCCCAGTACGGGACGGGCCGGGGCACAGTGGGGTCAAACGGTCTCACGGATGGCGCGTGAAAGGATGCGGAGCCCCTCGTCGAGCTCCTCCGCGCTGATGGTGAGCGCCGGCAGGAGCTTGACGACCTCGCTCTCCGGACCCGAGGTCTCCACCAGGAGCCCGAGCTCGAAGGCGCGCTTGGCGACCTTGCCCGCCGTCGGCTTGTCGCGCATCTCCAGGCCCCAGACCAGGCCCCGGCCGCGGTACTCGACCGTGGCGTCCGGGTGCTCGGTGCGGATGGCTCTGAAGGTCTCCTCGATCTGCTCGCCCCGGGCACGGGTCTGCTTCTCCGTCTGGCCGTCCGCCCAGTACGTCTCCAGGGCGGCGGTCGCGGTGACGAAGGCCGGGTTGTTGCCGCGGAAGGTGCCGTTGTGCTCGCCCGGCTCCCAGATGTCCAGCTCGGGCTTGAACATCGTCAGCGACATCGGCAGGCCGTAGCCGCTGATGGACTTGGAGACGGTGACGATGTCCGGGACGATCCCGGCCTCCTCGAAGGAGAAGAAGGCGCCGGTGCGTCCGCAGCCCATCTGGATGTCGTCGACGATCAGCAGCATGTCGTAGCGCTCACACAGGTCGGCCAGCGCGCGCAGCCACTCGGCGCGTGCGACGTTGATGCCGCCCTCGCCCTGGACCGTCTCGACGATGACCGCCGCGGGCTGGTTCAGGCCGGAGCCGGAGTCCTCCAGCAGGCGCTCGAACCAGATGAAGTCCGGGACCTGGCCGTTGAGGTAGTCGTCGAAGGGCATCGGGGTGCCGTGCACCAGCGGGATGCCGGCGCCGGCGCGCTTGAACGCGTTGCCGGTCACGGCCAGCGATCCCAGCGACATGCCGTGGAAGGCGTTGGTGAAGGAGACGATGGACTCGCGTCCCTTGACCTTGCGCGCGAGCTTCAGCGCCGCTTCGACCGCGTTGGTACCGGTCGGGCCGGGGAACATGACCTTGTACGGCAGGTCGCGCGGACGCAGGACCAGGTTCTGGAAGGTCTCCAGGAACGCCCGCTTGGCCACGGTGGACATGTCCAGCCCGTGGGTGACGCCGTCGCGCTCGATGTAGTCGATCAGGGCGCGTTTGAGGACCGGGTTGTTGTGGCCGTAGTTGAGCGACCCCGCGCCGGCGAAGAAGTCGAGGTAGGCGTGGCCGTCCTCGTCGTACATGTAGCTGCCCTGGGCGCGATCGAAGATCGTCGGCCAGCCACGGCAGTAGCCACGAACCTCCGACTCCAGGGTCTCGAAGACACTCAGGTCCGGCTGGGTGATGGTCACAGGAACTCCTGGGAGTGAGTCGCGGGAGGGAAAGGAAGTCTCTGGTCGAGCCCGGGCAGGCCCGCGGTCGCGGCCGGCTCCGAAGGCCGGCCGGTGGGGGTGGTCAGCGCTCCGCGCGCACGAGCCGCGGAATCGGACCTATCCGGTAGAGCACCTCGGGCTCGTGGCCCTCGTCCGGGAAGGCCGTGCCGTCGAACAGCACCTCGCGCTCCACGCCGGCGCCGTGGCGCTCGGCGAAGGACGTGAACAGTCGGTTGGAGGGGGCGTTGTCGGGGGTCACGGTGGTTTCCATGTGGTCGATGCCGAACTCGTCGGCGACCCGTGCCGTCAGACCGTCGAGCATCGCGCCGGCGAGGCCGCGGCCGCGCTGCGAACCGTCCACGGCGACCTGCCAGATCAGCAGGGTCCGCTCGTGCCGGGGCCGTAGGAAGCCGGTGATGAAGCCGACTGGCTCTCCGTCCCCGTCGCGCGCCACGACCGAGGTGGCGGCGAAGTCCCGACACCACAGCAGATAGCTGTAGGAGGAGTTGAGGTCGAGCACCTGGGAGTCGCGGGCGATGCGCCAAAACGCAGCGCCGTCCTCGACCCCGGGGGTGTCGAGCTTCAGTCCTTCCGGGATTTCCAGTACTTCACGTACGTCGCTGCGGGCACCTGCAAGGTCTGCTTGTGCGGGGGTCATGTTCATTAAATTTACCGAGGAGAATCCGAAATTGCATCGCGGATCAGGGTTACGCAGAAGCGCATGATGTGTTATCGCGCGAACCCGCGAACAGCGGGCGCGAGGCCGCGGAATTGGCCGGTTTGTCAGGGATAAAACGGGCCAAGCGGACGAAATGTTGAGTGCGTCACAGTCGCGTAACGCCTTGGAGACCCCTCCGAATTGCAGTGGCGTAGCTCGCAAAACCAGTGCGTTTGGGCTTGGAAGCGCCGGGCAGGAGAGAGTCGGTGACTAAGATCGCGATTTCGAATCCGAACGCATCGTAGCGGATTCCATGAGTGGCGCGAGTGACTTTCCGGGATTACTGTCCGCGGTTGTTCCGCTGCTGTTCCCCTGTGGACCGGTGCGCGATCAGTTGTCGATCAGGCGGTGAAGAGTCGCCGATCGCATTCGGATCGGGGCGCCGATTAGTGTGCGGCCCATGAGCGATAGCGCGGTGCTGCACATCAAGGGCCGGGTCCTGGTGGGCCCCGAGGATGTCCGGGACGAGCTGTGGGTGCGCGAGGGCCGCATCACCTTCGAGCGCCCCCGGGCCGCGGACACCGCCGCGCTCACCGGATGGGTGCTGCCGGGCCTCGTCGACGCCCACTGCCACATCGGGCTGGACGCCGGCGGCGCGGTGGACCGCGCCACCAGCCGGGCCCAGGCGCTCGCCGACCGCGACGCCGGGACGCTCCTGGTGCGCGACGCCGGCTCGCCCGCCGACACCCGCTGGATCGACGACGAGCAGGAGCTGCCCCGCATCGTCAGAGCAGGGCGACACCTCGCCCGGCCGCGGCGCTATCTGCGCAACTTCGCCCACGAGATCGAACCCGAGGAGCTCGCCTCCCGGGTCGAGCAGGAGGCGAAGCGCGGCGACGGCTGGGTCAAGCTCGTCGGCGACTGGATCGACCGGGAGCAGGGCGACCTCGCCCCCTGCTGGCCGCGCTGGGCCCTGGACGAGGCCGTCGACGCCGCCCATCGGGAAGGCGCGCGGCTGACCGCGCACTGCTTCGCCGAGAGTTCGCTGCGCGATGTGGTCGAGGCGGGCGCGGACTGCGTGGAGCACGCCACCGGACTGACCGAGGACCTCATTCCGCTCTTCGTCGAACGCGGCACCGCTGTCGTGCCGACCCTGGTCAACATCGCCACGTTCCCGCGCCTTGCCGAGAGCGGGCGGGCCCGGTTCCCGCGCTGGGCGGCCCACATGGACCGGCTGTACGAGCGCCGCCACGACACCGTGCGGGCTGCGTACGAGGCCGGCATTCCGCTCTACGTCGGCACCGACGCGGGCGGCACGATCGCGCACGGCCGGGTCGCCGACGAGGTGGCCGAGCTGGTGCGCGCCGGCATCCCGACGGTCGACGCGCTCTCGGCCGCCACCTGGGCCGCCCGCCGATGGCTGGGGCACCCCGGGCTGGAGGAGGGCGCGCCCGCCGATCTGCTGGTCTGCGACTCCGACCCCCGGGCGGACGTCCGGGCGCTGGCGGGGCCGCGCCGTGTGGTGCTCCGCGGCCGAGTGGTGTCGACGACGGGCTGACGCCAGTGCTGCCCGGCCGGCCTTGCTGCCCGTGCTGCCCGTCGTGCTGCCGGTGACGCACGCGGGCGCCGGTACGTCTGTCGGCGGCGGCCCGGCTCGGGCGGCGGTCCGGCTCGGGTCGCCGCCCGGCGTCCGTCGACGGTGCCGGATGCGTCGGCCGGGGCGCCCGGCGACGGCCGGGAGGTGTGCAACTGCCCCTGGTGCGGGGCCGGTTGACGCCGTACGGCGTTCGCGCATCCGTACGGTGCGATCCCGTCCGGGTGAAGTCGTGGCGCGCGGCTGACGCGACACGGGTGAGACGTCAACGATGGCGTCGTCCCGTCACCGGTGCGCGTGAAGTCCCCTGCCAGGCGCGTCGGTGGCCTCCAACCCCCGTGGGAGTTCCACCACCGTGTCCAAAGCCGTATTCACTGTGCTCACCGCCACCGCCCTGCTCGCTGCCGCCGCCGCTCCTGCCTCGGCCACCGACAGCGGCGCGGACCCCGGCCGGGCGAGCGCCTCGGTGCTCCGCGCCGCCCTGGACGTCGGGCTGCTCAACAAGACCGTGCACGTACCGCTGAGCCTGACCCTCAACGAGGTGACGGTCCCCGACGGCGGCCGGGAGAAGGCCGACCGGACCGCGCTCACCGCCCACCTCGACGGCGTCGACAAGGGCCGCCCGTTCAGCGTGCTCAGGGCTGATGTGGCGCGTACGACGGCCACCGTCGACAAGAAGTCCGCCGAGGCGGAGGTCGAGCTGCTCAAGACGCGGGTGCACGTGCCCGGCCTGCCGCTCCTCTCGCTCATCGAGGTGGACGCCGTCACGGCCCGTGCGCACTGCGCGGTGGGCGAGCGGCCCGTCGCCGAGGCGAACCCGCTGACCACGGTCAAGCTGCTCGGCCGGCGCACGACGCTCAGCTCTTCCGGTCCGACCCACCTCAAGGTGCCCGGGGTGGGCGAGGTGAAGCTCGAACTCGCCCGTACCGAGACCACCAGCCGCACTGCCGCCGCCAGCGCCCTGGACCTGTCGGTCTCCGTCAACCCGCTGAACCTCAACGTGGCCGAGGTCGAGGGCCGGGTCACGCTCGCGGAGGCGAGCTGCCGAACTCCGCGCGCGGCGAAGGAGGTCACCACCGAGGAGAAGCCCGAGAAGCCCCAGAAGCAGGCTCCTGAGCAGGAGAAGGGCGCCGCGCCGCAGACGGAGCGGCGCGCCACCGAGCAGACGTCGGCCGAGGAGCGGAAGGACGAAGAGGAGTCACCGCGCCTCGCGGCCACCGGCGGTGATTCGCGCACCCCCTACCTGCTGGGCTCCGGGGCCGCGCTGTTCGCCATCGGCGGCACCCTGCTCCTGGCCAGGCGGCGCAGGGCCTGAACGCCCGCCCGAGACGCGGCGTCGGCCGGGCGCACGGGCGGTGCTCGCACGGGCGGGGCCCTGCCCGTGCGGCGGTGTTCCGCTCCGGCGGCAGGGCGAGCCTCCTCGTTCTGCCGCCGGAGCGCTGGGCTCACCCCTGCCGCGCCTCCAACTCGGCGAGGGCGTGCAGGAGCCGGTCGCTGGTCGCCGGATCGCGCACCGCGAGACGCAGCCACTCCCGGCCCAGGCCGGGAAAGGTGTCCGCACGCCGTACGGCGAAGCCGCGTTCGCGCAGCAGGGCGCGCAACCGGGGCGCGTCGGGATGGTGCACCAGGACGAACGGCGCCCGCGCCGCCACCCGCGCCGGACGCAGCCGGACCAACGCGTCCAGTCCGTGCAGCAGATGCTCCCGATGGGCCGCCGTCGTTTGCGCTGCCGCCTCGGCCTCCGCAAGCGCCTCGGGCGTGCTGCACACCTCCGCCGCGACCAGCGCGGGGCTGGAGACCGGCCACAGCGGCTGCCCCGCGCCCAGCAGCGCGACGGTCCGCGGGTCGGAGAGCACGTAGCCGATGCGCAGCCCGGCCAGCCCCCAGGTCTTTGTCAGGCTCCGGAGCAGGACGACCCGTCCCGGCAGCCGCCCGAGCAGGGGCACCAGCGACTCGGCCTCGCCCGGTACGGCGTCGATGAAGGCTTCGTCGACGACCAGCGTCCGCCCGGGGGCGGCGAGTCGGGCGAGTTCGGCGGCCGGGTGCAGCACCGAGGTGGGGTTGGTCGGGTTGCCGACCACCACCAGATCGGCGTCCGCGGGCACCGGGGCGACGCCGAGCCGGAAGCCGTCGCGCTCCGTCAGCAGCACCCGGCACACCGGTACGCCCGCGTCCCGCAGTGCTGCCTCCGGCTCGGTGAACTGCGGGTGCACCACCGCCGCTTGCCGCGCCCGCAGCGTACGGGCCAGCAGGACGAACGCCTCGGCGGCGCCCGCGGTCAGCAGCACCTGCTCCTCCGCGAGCCCGTGCCGCCGTGCCACGGCACGACGGGCGGCCCGGCCGTCGGGATAGGCGGCCAGCCCGGCCAGCGAGGCGGTCAGCCGCTCCACCAGCCACGTCGGGGGCGTACCAGCGCGTACGTTGACGGCGAGATCGGTGAGTCCGGAGCCCTCGAGTCCGGAGCCCCCGGCGCCTTCGGCGTTTCCGTTCGGCCCGGCCTGCGGGCTGCGCACCTCGGCGTCCCCGTGGTGGCGCAGCAGGGCGGCGGAGGCGCGGTGTGCGACGGCGCAGGTGACCGTCGAGGGGTGGCCTTCGGGCGCCGACTTCCGCTTGGGGACGAGGAGTTCGGCCGCGTCGCCGTACGGTTCGCCCGCGCCGAGCAGCGCGGCGGCCTCGGCGACGCTCGGGGTGCCGAGCGAGGTGTCCGCTGCGGCCGAGGGGTGCGGCACCTCCACCGCCGCGAGCGCCGGGGCCGGGTAGCAGCGCAGCGGTACGCCCAACTCCTGGGCCGCCGCGGTGATTCCGGGCTCCCGCGCCCGTACGTCGACGGTCGCCAGCGCCCGTACCCGCCGCTCGGTGACTCCGGCGGCCTCCAGCGTCTGTCGGACCAGGGTCATGATCTCGGCCGGGTCGGCGCCCCGGCAGCAGCCCACCCCGACGACGCAGCCGTCGGGGTCCTCGGCCGCAGCCGCGCTCCCGGCGCTCACCGCGCCGCCCGGTGGGCCGCGGCACGGGCGACCAGCCGCCTCGCGAGTTCCGGGTGCGCAGCCCAGTGCAGATGCAGATACGAGGCGTGCAGCCGCTCGTCGGCGAAGCCCTCGGTGCGCCGCGGCGGGCCGGGCACTCCCCAGGCGGGCGGCTCGCCGGCGGCGGGCGTCACGGCCGTGCGGTGGAACTCGTGGCCGCGCACCCGCGTGCCCGCAGCCGCCAGCACGTTGTCCGCCACCGCGACCGCCTCCCGGTAGCCGAGGGTGAGCCGGTCGGTCATGGTGGCGGTGAGGTCCAGCAGCCCGCACATGGGCCGCCCGTCCAACTCCCGTCCCAGGTAGAGCAGTCCCGCGCACTCCGCGGCGACGGGGCCGCGGAAGGCGGCGACCTCCCGGGCGAGCGGTTCGTTGGTGGCCAGCTCGTCGGCGTACACCTCGGGGAAGCCGCCGCCGATGACCAGCGCGTCCGCACCCTCGGGGAGCTGCTCCTCGTGCAGCGGGTCGAAGGCGACCACCTCCGCCCCGGCGGCGCGCAACAGCTCGGTGTGCTCGGCGTAGGAGAAGGTGAACGCCGCGCCTCCCGCCACCGCCACCACCGGCCGCCGGCCCGCCCGCCGCCGCGCCGCCGCTCCGAGCGGCTCGGCGTCCACGTCCCCCTCGGCGCCCACGTCGGCCCCCTCGGGCTGCGGCGCGGCTGCGGACCGTACCGCCACGGTGGCGCTCCACGGCTGCTGCGGCAGCGGGGGTGCGCTGTGCGCGAGCGCCAACAGGGCCTGGAGATCCACCCCTTGTGCCACCCGGACCGCCAGCTCCGCCACCGCCTCGACCGCCTCCCGGCGCCGCTCCGCGACCGGTACCAGTCCCAGGTGCCGGGCCGGGGTCCGTACCGGCTCGGCGCGGTGGAGCACGCCGACCACCGGGATGCCGACCGCCTCCATGGCCTCCCGCAGCAGTTCCTCGTGGCGTGCCGACCCGACCTTGTTGAGGATGACGCCGCCGATGCGCACCTCCGGGTCCCAGGAGACGAAACCGTGCACCAGCGCCGCCACCGACCGCGACTGCGAGGAGGCGTCGACCACCAGCACCACGGGTGCGCGCAGCAGCTTCGCGGCCTGCGCCGTGGAGGCCTCCTCACCACGCCCGGCGGCCCCGTCGTAGAGCCCCATCACGCCCTCGATCACCGCCAGGTCCGCCCCGGCGGCGCCGTGCAGCAGCAGCGGGGCGAGCAGCTCGGAACCGCACAGGAACGCGTCCAGATTGCGTCCGGGGCGTCCCTGGAGCCACGCCGGGGAGTGCCCGGCCTCACCCCCGTAGCGAGCGCCGGAGACCGCGAGCGCGTGGTAGCCGGGATCGATGTAGTCCGGGCCGACCTTGTGCGGGGACACATCGAGGCCCGCGCGGGTGAAGGCGGCCATCAGCCCGGTGGCCACGGTCGTCTTCCCCGAACCGGACGCGGGTGCGGCGACGACCAGCCGCGGGAGCCGGGTCATCGTCCGCTCCCGGGGCGCTGGGCGGTGTGGTGCATGGTGGCGCTCTCCTGGTTGCCGTCCCGAGGTGTCGGGCGCTGTACGGGTGGGGTGCCGGCCGCGCGGGCCGACCCGCCGACCGGTGCCCGTGAGCCGCGGCGGTCGGCCGGGCGCCGCCGTGGCCGGCCGGGGCCGTGCAACGGGCCGGGGGCCTCACCACTCGATGCCGCGCTGGCCCTTCTGGCCGTCGTCCATCGGATGGCGCACCTTGCCCATCTCGGTGACCAGATCGGCGGCGTCGATCAGCTCCGACGGAGCGTTGCGGCCGGTGATCACCACGTGCTGCGTGCCCGGCCGCTGCCGCAGCACCTCGACGACCTCGGCGGTGTCCACCCAGCCCCAGCGCAGCGGGTACGCGAACTCGTCCAGCACGTAGAGCCGGTGGGTCTCGGCCGCGAGGTCGCGCTTGACCTGCTCCCAACCCTCGCGGGCGGCCTCCTCGTTGGAGGTCGGATCACGCTGGACCCACGACCAGCCCTCGCCCATCTTGTGCCAGGCGACCGTGCCGCCCTCGCCGCTGGCGCCCAGCACCCGCAGCGCGCGCTCCTCGCCGACCTTCCACTTGGCAGACTTCACGAACTGGAACACCCCGATCGGCCAGCCCTGGTTCCACGCCCGCAGCGCCAGGCCGAAGGCCGCGGTCGACTTCCCCTTGCCGTCGCCGGTGTGCACGGCGACCAGCGGACGGTTGCGCCGCTGTCGGGTGGTGAGGCCGTCGTCCGGCACCACACTCGGCTGTCCCTTCGGCATCACGCCGCCTTTCGTACGTCCCTGACCAGCGCGGACACGGTGTCCGCGCGGAGTTCGTCCAAAGTGACCGCGGTGCTTCGCAGCTGACGGGCGAGTGCCTGCGCCATGCCCAGGCGCACCGGGCCCGTCTCGCAGTCGACCACCACGCTCGCCGTACCGTCCGCCGCCAGCAGCCTCGCCGCGTGGTGTGCGCGACCGACCGGCTCGACCCCGCTGGTGGCCCGGCCGTCGGTGACGGTCACCAGCAGCGGGCGGCGGGCCGGATCGCGCAGCCGCTCGATCCGCAGCACCTCGCGCGCCCGCAGCAGACCGGCCGCCAGCGGAGTGCGTCCGCCGGTGGAGAGCTGCGCCAGCCGCGCCGCCGCCGCGTCCACCGAGGAGGTCGGCGGCAGCACCAGCTCCGCCTCGGAGCGGCGGAACGTTACCATGCCGACCTTGTCGCGGCGCTGGTAGGCGTCGAGGAGCAGCGACAGCACCGCGCCCTTGACCGCGCTCATCCGCTTGCGGGCCGCCATCGAGCCGGAGGCGTCCACCAGGAACAGCACCAGATTGGACTCGCGGCCCTCCCGGACGGTCTCCCGCAGATCGTCGCGCCGCACCACAAGTCCGTTGCCGTGCCTGCCTCTTGCCCGCTGGTGCGGCGCTGCGGCCTGCACCGTGGCCGACAGGTGCAGCCGGCTCAGCTGGCCCCGGGGCCGCCGGGCGCCGGTGGTCCGGCCGTGCACCGTACGGGCTCGCGAACGCCGGCCGGCCGCTCCCTCCCCGATACCGGGCACGGAGAGCGTACGGGCCTTGAACGGATCTTCGGCGGCCACCGGTGCGGCCTCCGGAGGGCCGCCCGGGGCCGCGCCGCCGGACCCGGCCGGCGCGTCCGCGGGAGTCCGGTCCGCCGACTCGTCCGGCGTACGGCCCCCGCCGCCGTCCGGCTGCTCCGGCACGCTCGGCTCGCGCCCGCCCTCGGGCGGCCCGCCCTCCGGCGCGGGGTCGGTCGGTGCGCCGACCCCGCCGCCGGACGGCCCGCCGGGGCCGGGGTCGTCGTCCGGGTCCTCGCCCTGCTGCCCGTCCGACTCGCCGCCGGAGGGTCCTTCCGGCGGAGCGCCCTCCGGGTCGCGGTGCTCCTCGAGCGTGCGGTCGAGCTTCTCCTCGTCCAGGCCGGGTGCGTCGAAGGGGTTGCGCCGACGGCGGTGCGGCAGCGCCAGCAGCGCCGCCTGCCGTACGTCCTGCGCCTCCACCTCGCTGCGGCCCGCCCAGGCGGCCAGCGCCGTCGCGGTGCGCGCCATCACGATGTCGGCCCGCATCCCGTCCACCTCGAAGGCCGCACAGGTCGCGGCGATCTGCCGCAGTGCGGCGTCGCCGAGCACCACCTCGGGCAGCAACTCCCGCGCGGCGGCGATGTGTCGGCGCAGCGCCTCCTCCTCGTCGGCGAACCGCTCGGCGAACGCCTGCGGATCGGCGTCGAAGGCCAGCCGCCGCCGTACGACCTCCACCCGTTCGTCCGTGTCCCGGGACGCTGCGACCTCCACGGTCAGTCCGAACCGGTCGAGCAACTGCGGGCGCAGCTCGCCCTCTTCCGGGTTCATGGTCCCCACCAGCAGGAACCGTGCCGCGTGCCGCACCGAGACGCCCTCGCGCTCGACGTGCGAGGCACCCATGGCGGCTGCGTCCAGCAACAGGTCGACCAGGTGGTCGTGGAGCAGGTTGACCTCGTCGACGTAGAGCACGCCGCGGTGCGCGTCCGCCAGCAGGCCCGGCTCGAACGCCTTCACGCCCTCGGCCAGGGCCCGTTCGATGTCCAGGGCGCCGACGAGCCGGTCCTCGGAGGCGCCGACCGGCAGCTCCACCATGCGCGCAGCCCGCAGCGCCCTCGCCCCGACGGCGCCGTCAGCCGCACCGGTCGCGTCAGCCGCATCGGTCGAGCCGTCAGCCGCGCAGGTGCCGTCTGCCGCGGCGTCGGCCGCCCTGCCGGTGCCGTGCGGTACGGCGGCGATGTCGGGGCAGCGCGGGTCGGGGGCGGCCGGATCGCAGGAGAAACGGCAGCCGTCGACGACCGGCACCGCCGGCATCAGCGCCGCCAACGCGCGTACCGCGGTGGACTTGGCGGTGCCCTTCTCGCCACGCACCAGTACGCCGCCGACCGCCGGGGACACGGCGTTCAGCAGCAGCCCGAGCCGGAGGTCGTCCATCCCGACGATCGCGGTGAAGGGGTAGGGAGTGTGGGTGCTCATACAGGTGCTCCCGGCGGTAGGAACGGCAGGCCCTTCGGCGGGCCGTCTTCGATGAGCCGCAACAGGGCGGCGGTGTCTGCGTGTTCTTCGATCAGGTCGCCGAGCCGGTCCAACTGCTCCTCCCGCAGCCGGCCGAAATCGGTGCCCGGGGCGGGTGTGAAGCTCCGCCCGCTCTCGGCCGCCACCTCGCGCAGCAGCGCGCGGCGGTAGTCGTCGTTCTCCAGCGAGCCGTGCCAGTGGGTGCCGCGCACCGACCCCACCCGGCAGCCGTCCAGCGGCAGCCCGGACGCGTCTTTGAACAGCGGCTGTCCACCGAGCACTTCGGCGACGCCGTGGTGGATCTCGTAACCCTCGACCCGGGCGCCCAGCGCGGTACCGACCGGCCGCGCCAGGGTCTTGTCACGGTGGAACCGCACCCGTACGGGCAGCAGTCCCAGGCCCCCGACGGAGCCGGCCCGCGACTCCACCTCGTCCTCGATGTGCTCGCCCAGCAGCTGGTACCCGCCGCAGATGCCGAGCACCGGACGGCCCTGTGCCGCGCGCCGGGCCAACTCCCGGTCCAGCCCGCGCTCCCGCAGCAGGCGCAGCGCCCCGACCGTGCCGCGGGTGCCCGGTACGACGACCAGGTCGGCGTCGGCCAGCTCCTCCGGCCGGTCCGCGAAGCGCAGGACCACCCCGGGTTCGGCGGCCAGCGCGTCCACATCGGTGAAATTGGACATCAGCGGCACCCGCAGTACCGACACCCGCAGCACCTCCCGGCCGTACGGCGGCGCGGTGTCCGCCCCGCGCGCGCCCTCGCGCAGCGAGAGCCCGAGCCCGTCCTCCTCGTCGATTCCCAGGCCCCGGCGGTGCGGAAGCACCCCGTAGAAGGCGCGTCCGGTCACCGAGCGCAGCATCTCCAGGCCCGGCTCCAGCAGCGAGAGGTCACCGCGGAACTTGTTCACCAGATAGCCGGCGAGCAGCGCCTGGTCCTCGGCGGCGAGCAGTGCCGTCGTACCGAAGAACGAGGCGAAGACCCCGCCGCGGTCGATGTCGCCGACCACCAGGACCGGCAGCGAAGCGGCCCGGGCCAGGCCCATGTTCACCAGATCGCCCCGGCGCAGGTTGATCTCGGTCGGGCTGCCGGCACCCTCGCAGATCACGGCATCGTGGGTGCGCCGCAGCTCGGTCAGGCACTCGGTGACGGTGCCCAGCAGCCGTTCCCGGCGCTCCAGGTGGTAGCCCCGCGCGCTGAGTTCACCCACCGGCCTGCCGAGCAGTACGACCTGGCTGGTGCGGTCGCCGCCGGGCTTGAGCAGGACGGGGTTCATCAGCGCGGAGGGCTCCACGCCCGCCGCAGCCGCCTGCATCGCCTGTGCGCGTCCGATCTCGGCGCCGTCCCGGGTGACGAAGGAGTTGAGCGACATGTTCTGTGCCTTGAACGGCGCCACTCGCAGCCCTTTGCGCGCCAGCCACCGGCAGATCCCGGCGGTGACGACGCTCTTGCCGGCGTCCGAGGTCGTACCCGCGACCAGCAGCCCACCGCCGAGATCCCTGCCGTCGACCGCGCCGCCACCCGCCGAACCGCCGTGTGCCGAGGGGGAGTTCACGACCCCACCTCCCGGTGCGCCGTGGCCCGCGCCCTGCGGGAGTGCAGTGCCCGCCGGGCTCTCGCACCGCCCAGCGCGAGCACCAGCGCGGCGTGGCCGACCCGCCGGGAGAGCGCCACCGCGCGGGCGATGTCGGCCGCCTCCGGAAGACGTCCCTCCGGGTTGAGCACCGCGCGGTGCTCAACCCGCCCGCCGTACGCCAGCGTCCCGCCGAGCCGTACGCCCAACGCTCCGGCGAACGCCGCCTCCACCACCCCCGCGTTCGGACTCGGGTGGCCGGCAGCATCCAGACGCCAACTGCGCAGCGCGGCACGGTGGTCGGGGCCGAGCACGGTGGCGAGCGCGGCGGTCAGCCGTGCTCCGGGCCGGCCGACCGCGTCGTCCAGCCGGGCCGAGGCCCAGCCGAACCGCAGATGCCGCGGCGAGCGGTGGCCGACCATTGCGTCCAGCGTGTTCGCCGCGCGGAAGGCGGCCATCCCGGGCACTCCGGCCACCGCGCCCCACAGCAGCGCGCCGACGACCGCGTCCGAGGTGTTCTCGGCGACCGACTCCACCACCGCGCGGGCGATCCCGTCGGAGTCCAGGGACTGGGGGTCGCGCCCGCACAGCCGCGGGAGGCGCTCGCGTGCCGCTGCCAGATCGCCGTCCTCCAGGCACCGGGCGAGCGTCTGTGCCTCCCGCGCCAGCGAGGCGCCGCCGAGCACCGACCACGTCGTCGCCGCGGCGAGCGCCGCCCCGGCGGCCGGTGAGCGCCGCACGGCCCGTACGAGGCCCGCGCCCGCCGCGACCGTGCCGCCGACGCACAGCGCGGTGTACAGCGCACCGGCGACCCTGCTGTCGCGCCACAGCAACTGCTCCAGGCGGCCCGTCAGTTGACCGAAACCCGCCACCGGATGGAAGCGCGCGGGGTCGCCGAGGGCCGCGTCGGCCAGGTACCCCAGCGCGATGCCGAGCGGAGCACTCGTCACCCGCGGGGCCTCAACCACCGCAGGCGGTTCGGCCTGTGTCGAACGGGGGCAGCACAGGCGCCGCAGCGGCGCGGGGCGCAGGGAAAGCGCGCATCACGGGGGTGTCCTCACTCAGGGTCCGCGCCCTGGATCGACGTCGTCGACGGTGAGAGTCGTCTGGCTCCCGAGGCGAACAGCCCTTCCCCGGCGGGGAGTCGGGCCTGCCTCGGTGACAGTGGCGGGACCGCGCCGGATTCTCACCGGTCTTCCCTCTCTGCCGCCGCTTGGCTTTCGGCAGTCCACCATGCGCCGCCGAGGGCGTCAACTCGCCTCTGACCTGCGGTGAGTGGCCTCACGTGCAGGGCAACGCGCCGCCGCCGCAGCCGGGGGAGAAGACGAGCGAGCCCGCCGCGCACGGGGCACGGCGGGCTCGCTCGCGTCTCTTGGACACGCCTCGGTTCAGACCGCGATGACGTAGATCCCGAACGCCACGGCTGCCGCACTCACGGCGAAGCACAGGTACGCGCCGGTCCGGGCCAGCGTGGTGCTGCCGCCGCCCGCGTGGGTGGTGCCACCCTCGGCGGTGCCGGTGCGGTCGGCTCCGGAGGTGCCGAGGATGCCGAGTGTGAAGATCCCGACGAGTGCCACGGTCGCCAGCAGGCTGACGCCGAATACCTGGCCGAGGGCTGCCCAGTCGATGTTCATCGTCGTGTGTCCTTCGCGGAGGTGTGGGGGCGGGTGCCCGGGGTCACGGCAGCAGTCCGGCCGGTCGTTGCGGCTTCTCTTCGGCGACGGAACGCTCCGCGCTCTGCGGGCCCGCGGCGCCGAGGGCTTCCGCGTCCTTCGGGTCCGCCGCGTCCGCTGTCTGCGTCCGGCTCTCTGCGTACGGCTCGCCGTCCGCGGGGGGAGCGGTGCGGGAGTCCGCCTGCTCGGGGCTGAGCTGCGCCGGGATGGTGGCCTGGGCCGGCGGCGGGGCGACGGACTGCATGGCAGCGGCGACGACGCCGGACTCCTCGGGAGCGATCGGGTCGACGTCGTTGACGTTGGTGTGGTCCACGACCTCGCGGCGCGAGGCCAGGTAGATACCGCCAGAGATCACCACGAGCAGCACGGCGACCACCGTCACGCCCCAGTCGCCCTGGTCGGCGATGACCGCGGAGATCGCGGCGATACCGCCGGCGGCCGGCAGCGTCATGGCCCAGCCGGTGAACATCCGGGTCGCGGTCGACCAGCGCACCACGCCGCCCTTGCGACCCAGGCCGGAGCCCATGACCGCGCCGGAGCAGACGTGGGTGGTGGAGAGCGAGAACCCGATGTGCGAGGAGGCGAGGATCGTGGCGGCGGCGCTGGTCTGGGCCGCGAAGCCCTGGGGCGGCCTGATGTCCGTCAGACCCTTGCCCATGGTGCGGATGATGCGCCAGCCGCCGAGGTAGGTGCCGAGCGCGATCGCCACACCGGCCGAGGTGATGACCCACAGCGGCGGGTCGGCGTTGGCGCCGAGCGCTCCGCCGGAGATCAGCGCGAGGGTGATGACACCCATCGTCTTCTGGGCGTCGTTGGTGCCGTGCGCGAGGGAGACCAGCGCGGCGGAGGTGATCTGTCCCGCGCGGTAGCCCTTGGCGGTCTGCTTCTCGTCGGCGTTGCGCGCCAGACGGTACGTGAGCCTGGTCGCCAGGGTCGCGGCGATGCCGGCGACCAGCGGAGCGGCGAGTGCCGGGATCAGGACCTTCATGATGACGACGTCGCCGTTGACCGCACCCATGCCCACCGAGGCGAGCGTGGCACCGATCAGTCCGCCCAGCAGTGCGTGCGAGGAGCTCGACGGGAGTCCGGCGAGCCAGGTCAGCAGGTTCCAGATGATCGCGCCGACCAGACCGGCGAAGATCACTTCGGGTTTGATGCCCGCACCCTCGTCGATGATGCCGGAGGAGATGGTCTTGGCCACCTCGACGGAGAGGAAGGCGCCGACCAGGTTGAGGACGGCGGACATCGCCACAGCTGCTTTGGGCTTCATCGCCCCGGTGGAGATGGTGGTGGCCATCGCGTTGGCCGTGTCGTGGAAGCCGTTCGTAAAGTCGAACACCAAGGCCGTGACGATCACGATCCCGATGAGAAGCGTGATGTGTTCCATTCACCCGGCAATCAGTTCGGCGGTCAAAGACTGGCTCGGTGAACGTAGGGACGCCGAATGAACGGAAGATGAACTGGGGCGGGCGGTCGGGTGTCGCGGGGCGGCGACACCTGTGAGGGCTCTTCGCACACCCCTCGACAGCCCCTGGTGCCCGCCTTTGTCCCGCCCGTGACGAGGCTCCGGGGAGATCCGTGTCACGTTCTGCGCGAACGTCGTCGACCCGCTGCCGCCACCGTCCGCGGCCGACGCCGGGGCGACCGTCAACAGACCGGCCGCACAAGGCCGTTCGGAAACGAGAGGCGATCCATGGATGAACCCGAGGCGAACGGGACGACCCCGCCGGCGGCCTGGCGGGAGGGCTGGCGGCAAGTGGTCGACACCGCCCTACGCACGGTTCGCGACGGCCTCGTCGTCGGCACCTCGGGCAACGTCTCGCTCCGCGTGGGCGACGCCGTACTGGTCACCCCGAGCGGAGTGCCCTACGACCGGCTCGGCCCGGGCGACCTGTGCGCCGTCGACCTCGCCGGCCGCCGCCTGGCGGGCGAGCTTCGGCCGACCAGCGAGCTGCCGCTCCATCTCGCCGTCCACCGTCGTACGACAACGGCCGCCGCCGTGGTGCACACGCACGCGCTGCACGCCACCGCCGTCTCCACGCTCGTCGACGAACTCCCGGCGGTGCATTACCAGTTGGCAACTCTCGGCGGGCCCGTCCGGGTCGCCCCGTACGCCCGTTACGGCAGCGCGGAGCTCGCCGCGGCCACCCTCGCGGCGCTGGAGGGGCGAGAGGCGTGCCTGCTGCGCAACCACGGCACCGTGGTCCTCGGCGCCGACCTGGACCAGGCCTTCGAGCGCACCGCCCAGCTGGAGTGGATGTGCCGGCTGTGGCTGACCGCGCACTCGGTGCACGGTCTCGTTCCCAGCCTCCTCACGCCCGCCGAACTCGCCGACGCCGCCGAGGCCCTGCGCGACTACGGCCCGCGGCCGTAGTCGCGCAGGGCCGTCCCGCCCGTCCCGGTGCCACCCCGCGGCCCGTCCGCCACGGCGGCACCGGGCCTCCTGTCACTCCGCCGCCGCGACCCACTGGCCACGGCGCGCCGGACGGGACGAGACTGGGCCGGTGCGAGTGGGGACCACCGCGGCAGTGGCCGCGACAACGATGCTCACCGCCGGCGCCGCAGCAGTGGCCGCCGGCCGGTACGGTGCGGGCGCCGCCCTCGGGCGCGGCTCGGCCACCGCCGCCCCGCCGGGTTTCGCACCCGGCGGGCTGACCGTCCACGACCTCGATCCGGAGCGGGGCCACATCACCCTCACCCGCTCCCTGGACTCGGCCCTGCCCGGCCGCTACGGTCTCGTCGCGCCCGGCTGCCACGCCGCCGTCGGCGAGGTGCTGGGCACCGGGCCGACCCCCGACACGCTGCGCCGTCGCCTGGAGCGGGTGGACAGCGGCGAACTGCGCCCCGGCACCCGGGTGCGGATGACCCCGCAGGTGTACGCCGGCAACCCGGGCGACGCCCTGGGCCTGCCGTACGCCGAGGTCGAGGTCCCCGGCGAGCTCGGCACGCTGCCCGCCTGGTTCCTGCCCGGCACCCGCGACACCTGGGTTCTGACCGTCCACGGCCTCGGCACCACCCGGGAGCACCCGATGGTGGCCATGCCCCTGCTGGACCGGATGCAGACCCCGGTGCTCGCCCCCTGCCACCGCGGCGACGCCGGCGCGCCGCGAAGCCCCGACGGCGTCGGTCATCTGGGCGCCACCGAGTGGCGCGACCTGGACGCCGCGATGCGCTACGCCGTACGCCACGGCGCCAACCGCATCGTCCTGTACGGCTGGTCGACCGGCGCCTCCATGGCACTGCACGCCGCCGCCCACTCGGCGCTGCGCGCGCACATCAGCGGCCTCGTACTGGACTCGCCGGTGCTGGACTGGCGCGCCGCCGTGCGCGCGCTGGTCGCGCGTCGCGTTCCCGGGCCGCTGCTTCCACTCGCCGCGCGTGCCGCGGAGGCCCGCGCCGCGCTCGACCCGGCCCGGCTCGCCCGGCTGGCCGACCCGTCCTGGCTGACCGTTCCCGCTCTCGTGATCCAGGGCAGGGACGATCCGATCGCAGACTGGTCGACGGCGCGCCAATTCGCTGCGGCACGACCGGAGTTGGTCACTCTTGACCTCTTCCCCGACGCCACCCACGCCGCTTCCTGGAACGCTGACCAGGAAGGTTGCGAGGAGACGCTGCGCCGGTTCCTGACCCCGCTGATGTAGCCGCGCACGCCTCGCACGCCGCAGGGCGCCCCGCGTCCGGCACGGGAACGTGGGTGCGGTTTGGCCTTTTGCGGGTCACCAGGAAGACTGCCACCGTGACGTCCCGTACTCCGCGAGACACCAGACTGAGCCTTGTACCCCGGCAGGCGGTTGCCGCTGCCCGTCGCTCGGTGGCGGGCAGCCGTGCCCGGCCCGCCCCGCGACCACCCGCGTCCCTGGCTCCGCGCGAGCAACTCGCGCAGCAGGCCCGCGCTGCCCTGGCCAACGACGTACGCCTCGCCCGCTGGGCCGCCGCCTCCGGGATCTCCCCGCTCACCGTGGCCGCACAGGCCGCCGGGGACCTGCGGATGCCCGAGGAGCAGCTCGCCCAGCACTGGGACCGGGCCCGGCTCGCCGGCCTGATCGAGCTGCACGAGGACGCGGCCCGCCCCGGCTGGCGGCTGCACGCCTGGGACCGCGACCGTTCGGCGGTGCTGCGCGGCTGGGTCGCGCTCTTCGACGCCTGGTCGCTGGTCTATCCGGCACCCGCCGAGGCCAGTTCGGTGCTGGTGGGCGATGTGGTGGTGGCCGCTCCGCAGTTCCTGTCGGTCATGCATCTCTCCTCCGGCCCGGTCACCGAACTGACCCTGCTGGAGCTGCTGACGCAGCGGATCGCCGAGCTGCGCACCGAACGGGCGGCGCCCGGGGACGTACCCGACCTGCCGACGCCCGGTGAGCTGAGTGCCCTGCTCGACTGGGCGCTCGACGGGCTCGCCTCGGTCGGCGCCCTCACTCGCTGCCACGACCCCGGCTCGGTCAACCAGGCCGTCCTCACCCCGCTCGGGAACTGGGCGGTGTGGGTCAAGCTTGAGCAGATCTGCGTCGCCGCGCTGAGCCCGGTCGGCAACATCGAGCAGTCCGCCGAGGACATGCTCCGCGGCTGCGTACGCCTGAGTCCCGGTCCGGCGCGGGACGAGTACCGCGCCTGGCTCGCGGCCCGGCCCACCGCGCCCGCCGTCGCCGAGCTGCTGGACGCCGCACGCGGCGAGGACGCGCTGGTGCGGGCCCTGGCGTTCGAGGCGCTGCGCGTGGTCGGAGCCCCCGCCGAGTCGGCCGTGCGCGCAGTGGTGGACACCGAGCCGGTGCTCCGCCCGTACGCCCTGTTGTGGATCGCCGAGCAGGAGGGCGCCGACCCCGACGAGCTCGCCAGCGGCGGACCGCTCACCCGCGAGGAGGCCACCTGGCTCTGGGTCGACACCGCTGCCGCCGTCGCCGACCACGGAGAGAACGGCCTGCTGGTGGACCACCTGGAATCCGCCGTGCAGAACTCCGTGGCGCAGCTGCTGGACGAGGTGCGCGCCAGCGGCCACCCCCGCACCGTCCAGGTGCTGGTCGCGCTCGCCGCGGCCCATCCGGACCCGGCCATGGCCAGGGCGGTACGGCGGGCGGCGTTCCAGGTCCACACCGGCGGCGCCTGACGGCTTCGCGCCCCGCCGCACCGCTCGGGGCGGCGGGGCACCACCGCGGGGCACAGCGGCTTGCGCGCAGTGGCTAGACTGGCCGCATGGCCTACTCACTCCTGCACTAGCTGACGAGGTACCCCCACCGCGGCGCCGATCGGTGTCCGCGGTGCGTGCTGTCTGCCTGCCTCGTCCCTTCTTCCTGTCCAGGAGACATTCGTGATCACCGCCACCGGCGTCGAACTGCGTGCGGGCGCCCGAGTCCTGATCGAGTCCGCCACCTTCCGCATCTCCCGAGGCGACCGCATCGGCCTGGTCGGCCGCAACGGCGCCGGCAAGACCACTCTCACCAAATGCCTCGCGGGCCAGGGCGCCCCCGCCGGCGGTGCCATCACCCGCAGTGGCGAGGTCGGCTACCTGCCGCAGGACCCGCGCACCGGCGACCTCGAAGTCCTCGCCCGCGACCGCATCCTCTCCGCCCGCGGACTGGACGACGTCATCCGCCGGATGCGGGAGAACGAGACCCGGATGTCCACCGGCCAGGGCGCCACCCGCGAGCGTGCCATGCGCAAGTACGAGCGCCTGGAGACCGAGTTCCTGACCAAGGGCGGGTACGCCGCCGAGGCCGAGGCCGCCACCATCTCCGCCAGTCTGGGGCTGCCCGAGCGGGTGCTGGGCCAGCCGCTGCACACTCTCTCCGGCGGTCAGCGCCGTCGCGTCGAGCTGGCCCGCATCCTCTTCTCGGACGCGGACTTCCTGCTGCTCGACGAGCCGACCAACCACCTGGACGCCGACTCCGTCGTGTGGCTGCGCGACTTCCTGAAGACCTACCGCGGCGGGCTGGTGGTCATCTCCCACGACATCGATCTGGTCGAGACGGTCGTCAACAAGGTCTTCTACCTGGACGCCAACCGCGCGCAGATCGACCAGTACAACATGGGCTGGCGGCAGTACCAGATCCAGCGCGAGGCCGACGAGAAGCGGCGCAAGCGCGAGCGCGCCAACGCCGAGAAGAAGGCCGCGGCCCTCAACTCGCAGGCCGACAAGATGCGCGCCAAGGCCACCAAGGCCGTGGCCGCGCAGAACATGGCCAAGCGCGCCGAGCGCCTGCTCTCCGGGCTGGAGGCCGAACGCCGCTCCGACAAGGTCGCCAAGATCCGCTTCCCCGACCCCGCGCCCTGTGGCAAGACCCCGCTGATGGCCGAGGACCTCTCCAAGTCCTACGGCTCGTTGGAGATCTTCACCGATGTCGGCCTGGCGGTCGACCGCGGCTCCCGGGTGGTCATCCTCGGCCTCAACGGCGCGGGCAAGACGACGCTGCTGCGCCTTCTCGCCGGGGTCGAGAAGTCGGACACCGGCCGCGTCATCGAGGGCCACGGCCTCAAGCTCGGCTACTACGCACAGGAGCACGAGACGCTCGACCCCGACCGCACCGTCCTGGAGAACATGCGCTCCTCGGCGCCCGACCTCGACCTGGTCCACGTGCGGAAGGTGCTCGGTTCCTTCCTCTTCTCCGGTGACGACGTCGACAAGCCCGCCGGTGTGCTCTCCGGAGGCGAGAAGACCCGGCTGGCGCTGGCCTCCCTGGTCGTCTCCTCGGCGAACGTCCTGCTGCTCGACGAACCGACCAACAACCTCGACCCGGCGAGCCGCGAGGAGATCCTGGGCGCGCTGCGCACCTTCAGTGGCGCCGTCGTCCTGGTCTCCCACGACGAGGGGGCGGTGGACGCGCTCGCCCCCGAGCGGATCATCCTGCTGCCCGACGGCGTCGAGGACCTGTGGGGTCAGGACTACGCGGACCTGGTCGCGCTCGCCTGACCCGTCCGCTCGTACCCGAGCCCTTCCGGCCGCGCCCGCGGAGCACCAGCGGGCGCGGCCGAGGTGCGTTGAGGACTCGTTGCGGATCATTCGGTCCAGTGAAGATCCATCATCTGAGTGAGACCTTCTGGCACCTCGGCGAGGCGGCTGCGAGGCCCTCGCCGGCTCCGTGCCTCCGTCCGTCACCTCCCCTCGTGCCCGCGCGTCTCCCGTCACGACGTCGCTGACCTGCTGAAACGATTGTTCAGCCGGTTCGCCGCAGGCTCGGTGCCCGCCCATCGCGCCTCTCGTGTCGCAGTCGCACCGCGCGTCCCGTCGGCAAGCGGCAGTCCAAGACCTTGTCGAATGGGTGGCCAGACTGCCGGGAAGGGGTGATCATGAGAGTCCAGAGCGCACTTCCCACGAGGAGGCACGGGTGGCCGAGACTCTGAAGAAGGGCAGCCGGGTAACCGGCGCCGCGCGCGACAAGCTCGCGGCTGACCTGAAGAAGAAATACGACTCCGGTGCGAGTATCCGCGCACTGGCCGAGGAGACCGGCAGGTCTTACGGCTTCGTGCACCGGATGCTCAGCGAAGCCGGCGTGACCCTCCGCGGTCGCGGCGGTGCGACGCGGGGCAAGAAGACCGCGTCCTGAGCAGACTTTCGTGCGCCACCCCTGGTGGTTACTCTTCAGTCACTTAACTGATGAGTAACCACCGGAGGGCTCATGACTCTGCTCGACAAGGACGGCGTTCGCCTCACGGTGGATGACACCGTCGCCACGGTGACTCTCACTCGCCCCGAGAAGCGCAACGCCCAGTCGCCCGCCATGTGGAGGGCGCTGGTGGAGGCCGGGCAGCTGCTGCCCGGAAGCGTGCGTGTGGTGGTGCTGCGCGGGGAGGGCAGGTCCTTCTCCGCGGGTCTGGACCGCCAGGCGTTCACGCCCGAGGGCTTCGACGGCGAGGCTTCCTTCCTCACCATGGGCAAGGGCCCGGTCGAGGAGATCGAGCGCGTCATCGCCGGCTACCAGGAGGCTTTCCTCTGGTGGCGGCGGAACGACCTGGTCACCGTCGCCGCCGTCCAGGGCCACGCGATCGGCGCCGGTTTCCAGCTGGCCCTCTCCTGTGATCTGCGGGTCTGCGCGGACGACGTCCAGTTCGCCATGAAGGAGACCAGCCTCGGTCTCGTCCCGGACCTCACCGGCACCCACCCGCTGGTCCGTCAGGTCGGCTACGCCCGCGCGCTGGAGATCTGCGCGACGGGCCGTTTTGTGCGTGCCGAGGAGGCGGAGCGGATCGGCCTTGCCAACGTCGTGGTGCCCGCGGCCGATCTGGAGGCCGCCACGGAGGACCTGACGGCGGCTCTGCTCGCCGCACCGCGCGACGCCGTGATCGAGACCAAGGCGCTGCTGAGCGGTGCCGTGGAGCGCCCCTTCGCGCAGCAGCCCGCTGCTGAACGTGCCGCCCAGGCAAGGCGGTTGCAGGACCTGGTGGGTGGCGGCGAGTAGCTGCCCGGCCCACCGCTGTGCCCCCGGCCCGAAGGTCGGGGGCACAGTCGTGTTCGGGACGGCAGCGGCTGCTACCCGGATGGCTCACTCGCGCCGCGCGGGTCCGCGCCCCGCCGCTAGCGTGAGCCGGGAGCGGCCCTGCCGTTCCGTCCGGGGTTTGCCGGACGCCCTGAGCCGAAGCGGGAAAGGGGTGCAGCAGATGTCCGAGACCTCCGCCGCGTCCAAGGAAGTCAGCGACAACAAGACCCTTCAGGCAGGACGCCGAGGGGCCTCCAACAACGCCAACAGCGCCGCCAACCGCGGCCAGACCACCATCGCCGACGGCGTGGTGGAGAAGATCGCCGGCATGGCGGCCCGAGACGTGGACGGTGTCCACGAGATGGGTGGCGGGCTCTCGCGCACCTTCGGAGCCGTGCGCGACAAGGTGCCCGGCGGCGGCAAGGCAGTGAGCCGCGGGGTGAAGGCCGAGGTCGGCGACACCCAGACCGCCCTCGACCTCCAACTGGTCGTCGAGTACGGGGTGTCGATCGTCGACGTCGCCAACACCGTGCGCAAGGAAGTCATCAGCGCCGTCCAGCAGATGACCGGCCTCGAGGTCGTCGAGGTCAACATCGCGGTCGACGACGTCAAGCTGCCCGACGAGGACGACGAGGACGAGTCGGACCGTCGTCTGCAGTGAGCGGCTGAGCGAGTGCCGCGGTGGAGCCACCGCGGCAGGCACGGCACGCGGCGCACTGCACCGCGTGGACACCAGGGTGCCCGGCGGGGCGTCGACTGAGGGAGCGCAAGATGAGTATGGCTGTGGTCGGTCTGATCACGGGAATGGCGCTGGGCTTCGCCGGGTACTTTGGCGGCTTCGGTGCCTTTCTGCTGGTGGCGGCGCTGGGCGCCATCGGATTTCTCGCCGGCAGGATCGCCGACGGCGATCTGGAGCCGTCCGACCTTCTCCGTGCCCGCGACCACGGGCGCCGGGGCTAGGGAATGTCGTCTCAACAGACGGTCGGTGCACCGGAGCGGGGCTCCCTGCGTTTCGACGACCGCGTGGTGGCCAAGATCGCGGCGCAGGCGGCCCACGAAGCGCTGCGCAGGGATCCCGGCCGCCGTGCGGTCGGCGCACACGCTCCGCATGCGGCCGCATCCGTACGACGGCTGCCGGACCACGACAACCAGGGCGGACAGGCGCGGGTGCGCGTCGCCGTGGAACTGGGCTATCCGTCCGACATCGGCGCCCAGTGCGCCGCCGTACGGCGCGTCGTCAGCGCACGACTGGGTGAACTGGCGGGCATGACGGCCTGCGAGGTGGTGGTCGAGGTCCAACGCCTCCACTCTGTCCATCTGAACGGCGAAGGGACGGAGCGAGTGCGGTGAGCCACGACAGCACGGGGCCTGTGCCCACCCTGGAGAAGAACGCGCCGAACAGCGCGCAGAGGGCGCCGTCGCCGCAGGTCGACGGCGCCCCCTACCAACCGATTCAGCGCGGGCGCGAGGACGGCGGCGGGGGACGTTTCTGGTCAGCCCGCAGACTGCCGGCGCTCCTCGCGAGCCTGCTGGCGCTCATCGCCTGCGCGCTGCTCCTGTACGACATCGTGCGGGTGCGCGCGGGTTCCGACGCCGCGAGCTGGCGCCGCAACCTCGCCGACGAGCTGTCCTCGCGCCGCCTCGACGACACCGTGGTGATCATCGCGGCGGTCCTCGCGCTGCTGCTGGGGCTCTGGCTGCTGGCGCTCGCGCTGACGCCGGGACTGCGCTCGGCGCTGACCATGCGCGGCGAGCCCCGGGTGCGGGCCGCCGTCGAACGCAACGCCGCTGCCCTGGTGCTGCGGGACCGCGCGATGGAGGTCAACGGAGTGCGCAGCGCTTCGGTGAAGGTGCGCCGCTCCGGCGTGCGCGCCCGCGCCGAGGCGCACTTCGGTGAACTGGACGCCGTACGCGGCGAATTGACAGAGGCCCTGCAGGACGGCGTACGAGAGCTGGGGTTGGCCCGAGAGCCGCGGCTGGACGTACGGGTCCACCGGCCCAAGCAGTGAGGGATCCACGGTGCTGAGAACCTTGAACCGCCTGTTGCTCGCCCTTCTGGGGCTGGTGCTGCTGCTGCTCGGGCTCAGCGCCCTCGTCGGGGCGCTGGACCTGCCCAACCGCTGGGGCTTCGGCATGCCTTCGGGGTGGGCCTGGAGCAGACCGCAAGAAGTGGTGCTCACCGGTGCGGACCGCACCCAGTGGCGCGACCAGGGCTGGTGGTGGCCGGTGGTCATCGGGATCCTGGCGCTGCTCACCCTGCTCGCGCTGTGGTGGGCCCTCTCCCAGCTGCGCCGCCGACGGGCCGGTGAACTCGCGGTCTCCGGCGACGAGTCCACGGACCGGGGGCCGGGCGCGGTGCTGCGCGGCCGGGCCCTGGAGCAGGTGATGGGCTCGGAGGCAGCCGCGCTGGACGGTGTCTCCCGTGCGCGGGTGACGCTGGTGGGCAAGCGAACCGATCCGTCGGTGCGGATGCGGGTGGTGCTGGACGAGCACGCCGTGCCCGACGAGGTGGTGCACCGCCTGGAGACCGAGGTGCTGGAGCATGCCCGCACCTCCGCGGACGTGGGCGAACTTCCCGCCGAGATCCGCCTGAGTTCGGTGCGGCACCGGCCCAGCCGCGTCAACTGACCGGGCGGCGCCGCACCGCGTCCTCAGATGCGGTGCTGTGCGCCGCCGTCCACCGCCAGCATGGTGCCGGTGAGGTACGAGGCAGCGGGGGAGAGCAGGAAGGCACCGGCCCGGCCGAACTCTTCCGGCGTGCCGTACCGACGCAGCGGGATCTGCGCCTCGTTGCGCTCGCGGGAGGCCTCGGCGTCCCCGGAGAGCGCGTCCAGCTCCCGTACGCGGTCCGTGTCGATGCGCGAGGGCAGCAGCCCGACGACGCGGATGCCGCGCGGGCCGAGCTCGTTCGCCAGGGACTTGGCGAAGCCGGCCAGACCGGGCCGCAGTCCGTTGGACACGGTCAGCCCCGGCACCGGCTCGGTGACCGAGGACGAGAGCACGAACCCGATCACCCCTCCTTCGCCGAGCCGCTCGGCGGCGGCCCGCGCGAGCCGCACCGCGCCGAGGAAGACCGACTCGAACGCCGTCTCCCACTGCTCGTCGGTGATCGCCTCCGCGGGGCCCGCGGGCGGCCCGCCGACGCTGATGAGCACACCGTCGAGCCGCTCGAAGTGCGCGAGTGCCGCGTCCGTCAGCCGTCCGGCGGTCGCCGGGTCGCCGTTGTCGGCGGCGATGCCGACCGCGCCCCCGCCCAGCCGCCCGGCGGCACCGGAGGCGGCCTCCTCGGTACGGCTGCTGACGACGACCTTCGCGCCGTCGGCGACGAGCTGCTCGGCCACCGCGTAACCCAGCCCGCGGCTGGCGCCGGTGACGATGTACGCCCTGTCCTTCAGTCCAAGATCCATGGGATCAGTCTGCCGTGCCGCCCGCCCGTGCGGCGAGCGAGGGGCCGTCCTCGGTGCGCTGATCGGCGCTTCCGTCCGGTACGCGCTGCGGCTGCGGGCGGGCGTCGGTGCCGGCGGAGCCGAGGCCGGAGGCCAGGCCGGCCGCCGCCGTGCGGTCGCGCACTTCGCGGCGGAAGAGTACGAACCAGCCGACGGGTACCGCCGCGACGAACAGCCACCACTGCACCGCGTACGCCATGTGCGCGCCGATACCGCTGTGGTCCGGCTCCGGCACGGGCTGTGCCGTCTCGCCGCGCGCGGGTGCGGGGTCGGTGCCGGTCAGCTGGAGGTAGCCGCGCAGCACCGGAAGGCCGGTGGCCTCCGCCTGCTGCTCGCTGTTCATCAGCATGACCTGGCGGTCGGGCAGACCCGCGCGGTCCTTGATACCGCTGCCAGCCTCGGTCTCGTCGGGCATCAGCCGACCGGAGAGCGTCACCTCGCCCTCCGGCGCCGCGGGCACCTCGGGGAAGGCGGTCTGGCTGGCGCCCGAGGTCACCCAGCCGCGGTTGACCAGCAGCGCGCTGCCGTCCTCGAGGACCAGCGGAGTGAGCACGAAATAGCCGATGCTCTGGCCGTCCTCGGCGGTGCGGCGGCGCACCACGACCTCGTGCTCGGTGTCGTAGGTGCCGGTGGCGGTGACCGCGCGGTACCGCTCCCGGTCGGTGACCTCGCCCTCCGTGCCGGTCAGCTCGTCGACCGGCACGGGGTCGGCGGACAGGCTCCGGGCGATGCGGTCGTTGTGCGCGACGCGCTCCTGGTGGCGGTGGTACTGCCAGAACCCGAGCTCGACCATGGCAGGCATCAGCACGAGAGCGACCAGAGTGAGGATCACCCACTGCCGGGACAACAGGAAGCGGTACACGGTTTCGACGTTATCGCGGGGCCGGTCAGCGGGTCGGCGCGGGGGCCACGTCCCGAAGGAGGTGGCTGAACGCGGTCTCGTCGATCACGGGGGTACCGAACGCGAGCGCCTTGCCCACCTTGGAGGTGCCGGCTTCCGGGTCGTTGGTCACCAGCAGGCTCGTCAGCCGCGAGACGCTCGTCGCGACGTGGAGGCCTGCCTCGACCGCACGGTCCTCCAGCAGCTCGCGGTCGACCGAGGTGTCGCCCGAGAAGGCCACCCGCATCCCCTGCACCAGCGTGCCTCCCGGCGAGTATCTGCCGGGGTTGGGGTACGGGCATGCGGGGCGTCTGCGGGCCGGCCGCCAGGTGCGGGGGGCGTATCCGCCGCGGGCGGAACCCGGAGACGAGGGGGCGTCGCTCCACTCGGTGAGCGGCTGGCACGCCAGCAGCGGAAGCCGGACGCCCTGGTGCGCAGCGATTCGCAGGCTGGGCCGGAACGCTTCGGCGAGCACCCGTGCGTCGTCCAGCGCGTGGTGCGCGCGCCGCTGCTGCACACCGTAGTGCGCGGCGAGCGACTCCAACTTGTGGTTGGGCAGCGGGAGGTCGAGCTGCTTGGCGAGCGCGATGGTGCACAGCCGCTGGCGGACGGGGGCGACACGGCCGGCCCGGGCGTACTCCCTGGAGATCATCGTCCAGTCGAAGACGGCGTTGTGCGCGACCAGCACACGGTCCTTCAGACGCTCGGCGAAATCCTCGGCGATCTCGCCGAACAGCGGTGCGTCGGCGAGGACTTCGGAGGTGAGGCCGTGGATCCAGGTCGGCCCGGGATCACGCTGCGGATTGACGGTGGTGTACCAGTGGTCCTCCACCTCGCCCCTGGCGTCCAGGCGGTAGACGGCGGCGGAGACTATGCGGTCGTCGCGGGCCAGGCCGGTGGTCTCGACGTCCACCACCGCGTATCCGTCCGGATATCCGGAGGGCCACGTCCTCGCGGCGGCAGTCTGCTGCGCGGGGAAGAGCGGGGCGGCTGCCGTGTGGTCTTCGAGCATGGTCACAGAGGATACGGCCCGGCTCTGACACTCCCCGCGCCGCGGCCCGTTGACGCGTACCGGTTCTTCACGCCCCGTCAACCGGTCGGCGCGGCGGTGGAGTAGCGCACACGCCGGTGACCAGCGGCGGACACCGCCGGCGGGCAGCGGGGGCGGGCCGGTCGCACCGGGTGCCCGCGGGGCGAGAACGCCGACGGGGGCCGGACCGTCAGTGGTCCGACCCCCGCCGTTCAACCGCCTTGTGCGGCGCGGGAGTTGGAACCCGCCCCGGCAGCTCGGCGCGGTGGCTACTTCGTCACGGCCTTGTGGGCGTCGACGATGCCGTAGCCGTAGAAGCTGTTGACGTGCTCGGTGCCGACGCACTCGGCCGCGAACTCGCCGTCACCGCTCGGGTCGTACTCCTCCGGGCACGGGGTGCTGATGGCCTGTGCCTTCAGACGCCACGCCAGCTCCTGCGGAGAGACCTCGGCGTCCTTGCTCTTCAGCAGCGCCGCGACACCGGCCACGTACGGGCCGGCCATCGAGGTGCCCTGCAGGAAGGCGTACTCGCCGTCGGGCATCGTGGAGAGGATGCCGCCGTTCTTCGCCGGGGCGTCCGGGGTCTGGTAGCGCCCGTCACCGCCGGGCGCGGCCAGGTCGATCTGGCCCGAACCGTAGTTGGAGAAGTAGGACTTCAGCTT
The DNA here is from genome assembly GCF_018101125.2 of Streptomyces tardus. Lineage (GTDB taxonomy): Bacteria > Actinomycetota > Actinomycetes > Streptomycetales > Streptomycetaceae > Streptomyces > Streptomyces tardus. Next base: position 4,523,100 of record NZ_JAELVF020000001.1, read on the forward strand.
CTGCGAACCGGTGGAGCTGACCGAGATGGTGCCCTCCACCTGGGTGGGCAGATCCGGGCAGACCGTCGGGTCGATCTCGCGCTCCACCGGGGTGGAGTCGTTCGGGCTGGAGTCGTCCTTGATCGTCTTCGCGGCCAGGTCGAAGTTGCTGTTGCCGGCCGAGGTGACGTGGGCGGTGCCCTTGCCCTGGGCGTACTTCATCGACCTGGTGACGGCCTCCACCAGCGCCTGCTGGTCGGGGTCGTCGGTGCAGGCGAACATCCACGGGTCGACGTAGTAGCTGTTGTTGGTGATGTCGACGCCCTTGTCGGCGGCGAACATGAAGGCGCAGACAACGGCCTCGGTGTAGAAGAAGCTGTCGCCCGGCTCGCTCACCTTGATGGAGGAGACCGAGACGCCCGGAGCCGCGCCCGCGACTCCCTGGCCGTTGCGCGCGGCGGCGATGATGCCGGCCACGTGCGTGCCGTGGTAGCTGCCGTCGGCGTACGGACGCCAGGCGCCCTTGGAGGTGTCGGCGTCGCCGCCCACGCAGTTGGCCGACTTGTCGGCGGCGAAGTTCGGGGCCAGGTCGGGGTGGGTGTCGTCGACGCCGGTGTCGATCACGGCGACGGTGACGTCCTTGCTGCCCTGGTCGACCTTGTGCGCCTGGTCGGCCTTGATCTGCGGGAGCGCCCACTGCATGGACTCCAGCGGCTCCTCGCCGCTGTCGGCGCTCTTGGCGCTCTGGCGCTGCTGCGCGGAGTTCAGGTACTCCGGCTTTCCGACGTCGGTGGTGGCGGCCGTCTTGATCGGGGCCGTACGGGTGGCCCCCGCCGAGTCGATGCCCTTGACCTCGCGGACCTCGGCGGCGAAGTCCGGGTTCTTGGAGTGGGCGACGACGACGCCGATGTCCTTGAAGGCGTTGACGACGGTGCCGTCGGCCTTCTTCACGGCCTTCTTGGCCTTCTTGACCGCACTCGCGCCCGCGTCGGTGTTGACGACGTACGACAGCTGCGGACCGTCCTTGGGGGCGTCGTCCTTGGCGAGGGCGCCGCTGGCGCTGGGCAGCAGTCCCAGCGAGACGGTGAGAGCAAGACCGGCAGGAACCGCGATGAAGCGGCGTCTTCCGGACAGGGGGCTCAAACCCATGTAGATCTCCTTCAGTGAGCGCTGGTCATCAACCACCCGTTCGAAGAACGGAGTTCACGTTCGGGTGATCGCTGGAACGTATCGACGGCGATAAACGTGCTACAAGAGCTCGGTCAAAACGAGATCAAAAGGCAACGCGTGGCGGCACGCAGTCGAATTCAACGATCTGTTGAATGTCGGCGTGCTGGCGTACTGTCGGATGCAAGAGGCGCGACGAACTGCTGGGAGGCGGACTCCGGATGCTGCTGGACACCTACGGCCGGGTCGCCACCGACCTGCGGGTCTCGTTGACCGACCGCTGCAATCTGCGCTGCACCTACTGCATGCCCGAGGAGGGACTGCAGTGGCTCGCCAAGCCCGAGCTGCTCACCGACGACGAGATCGTGCGGCTGGTGGATATCGCGGTGGCCGAGCTGGGCGTGAAGGACGTCAGATTCACCGGGGGCGAGCCGCTGCTCCGCCCCGGGCTGGTGTCGATCATCGAGCGCTGCGCCGGGCTCTCGCCCCGTCCGAAGCTCTCGCTGACCACCAACGGCATCGGTCTGGAACGCACCGCGATCGCGCTGGCCGCAGCGGGACTCGACCGGGTCAACGTCTCGCTCGACACGCTCGACCCCGAGGTCTTCCGCCGCATGACCCGCCGCAAGCGCCACGCGGACGTGCTGCGCGGACTCGCCGCAGCCAAGGAGGCCGGGCTCACCCCGGTCAAGGTCAACGCGGTGCTGATGCCCGACCTCAACGACGCCGAGGCCCCGGACCTGCTCGCCTGGGCGATCGAGCACGAGTACGAGCTGCGCTTCATCGAGCAGATGCCGCTGGACGCCCAGCACGGCTGGCAGCGCGAGGGCATGATCACCGCCGAGGACATCCTGGCCTCGCTCCGAACGCGCTTCACCCTCGACAACGAGGGCAGCCGGCAGCGCGGTTCGGCGCCCGCCGAGCGCTGGACCGTGGACGGCGGCCCGCACACCGTGGGCGTCATCGCCTCGGTGACCAGGCCGTTCTGCCGGGCCTGCGACCGTACCCGGCTGACCGCCGACGGGCAGGTCCGCACCTGTCTCTTCGCCACCGAGGAGTCCGATCTTCGGGGCGCACTGCGCGGCGGGGCGACGGACGCGGAGGTCGCCGCGCTGTGGCGGACCGCGATGTGGGGCAAGAAGGCCGGGGCCGGCATCGACGACCCCTCCTTCGTGCAGCCGGACCGTCCGATGTCAGCCATCGGCGGCTGAGCGGTGCCAGTCCTCGAGGGTGACGACATCCTTGAGGAAACCGCGCAGATCCAGGAAGTTCGACAGATGCTCGCGGTGGTCGTCACAAGCGAGCCAGGTCTTCCGGCGGTCCGGGGTGTGCAGTTTGGGGTTGTTCCAGGCGAGCACCCACACCGCGGGGAGGCGACAGCCCTTGGCGGAGCAGATGGCGGTGTCCTCAGTCGTCACGCGCCCATCCAAACATGTGCACGGGGGTGAACCGCGCCGGGACATGACGACGCCGGGCAGCCACGGGGGGAGCTGCCCGGCGTCGTTCGGTCGCTCCGACGGGGGATGCGGAGCGCGCTAGAAGTATCGCACGGCATCGCCGCACCGGTGACCGCAAGCGCACGAAACGTCGCCCCGTCGCGGAGTGCGCCCGGCGCGCTGCCTCTTCGTCAACTCCCCCCGGCTCAGGGCTCGTTCGTACTTGCGCCGGGTTCGTGTGCCGCGGAGTGCCCGCCGGGCTCCGCGGCCTCCCGGGGCGGTTCCGCAGGTCGTTCGCTCCCCTGTCGGGGTGGCTCACCGGCCGGCGCGGAGGGCCGTTCCGCCGGGGTGCCGGTGCCCGCACCGAGCCGGGGTCTGGAAGGCGCGCCCAGCAGCGAGGACGGGATCGCGGGGGAGTTCTCCCGCCCCGCGTTGGCGATCACCACGGCGATGTACGGGAGCACCACACCGAGGGCCAGCAGCACCACGGCCAGCGGTCGCGAGACGTTCCACAGGGCGACGGTCAGCAGCACCGAGAGGGTGCGGACCAGCATCGAGACGACGTAGCGCCGCTCCCTGCCGCGCACATCCTCCGACAGGCCGCGACGCGCCCCGCTGATCCGGAAGACCTCTGCTCCGTGCCGTCTGCTCACCGTCACCACCACCCCTCCACGCCCATACGGTACGCCTCGGCGTGCGCACCGCCCCGCCCAGGTCCGGGCGCGTGCCTTCACGCGTTCGGCCCACGTCGTGGTGCGCCGGGTGGTGGCGGGAAGCAGCCTGAAGGCCGCGCAGGGTGCGCATGAGACGGAGGCGTCATGAGCTGGTTGTGGGCGATCATCGTCGGGCTCATCCTCGGCGTGCTGGCCCGCGCGATCCTTCCCGGGAAGCAGGGCATCCCGCTGTGGTTGACGGTCATCTTCGGAATGGTCGGAAGCCTGCTGGGAAACCTGGTCGCGGGATGGATCGGCGTGGACAACACCAAGGGCATCGACTGGATCAGACACGCGTTGCAACTCGGTGGAGCGGTCCTCGTGGTCGCGCTCGGCGCGCCCCTGTACGCCTCGATGAAACGCGGCGGCAGCGGCAGCGGCAGAGGGAGAACCTGAGCCCGCCTCGCACACACGGCAGCGGCCGGCCCCCGTACCAGGGGACCGGCCGCTGCCGTGTGTGTGCTTTGACTGCCGCGTGGCAGCTGCCCGCATCAGAGGCCGGTGACCTCGGCCAGCTTGCGCCCCGCCTTGAGGTAGACCGAACCGGACGCCCCGGACTCGGCCAGCTTCTCCCGTACGACCTCGCCGAGCGGGCGCGTCGCGTCGCTCTCCGAGAGCACGGCTGTCTGCTGCCCGTCCGCGGCCTCGACGACCACGCGCAGCGCGTTCTGCTTGGCGAGCCGCCGCGCGGCCGAGGCGCTCGGCACGAACTCCAGCACCCGCGCCAGTACGGCGGCGACGCCCTCCGCGCCGTGCACGGACGCGTCGACGGTGGGCAGCGTGCCGACGTCGCCGAAGGACTTCTTGGAGAACTGCGCGACGAAGCCCGCTCGGGCCTTCATCGCGCTCGGCACGTCGAAGAGCACTGAGACGACCTCGCCCGCCAGGATCTTCTTCAGGTCCATCGGGTGCAGATCCCGCTCCGCCACCCGGTGGAGGGCGAGCGCGACCTCCTGGTCGGACCACTCGGTCCACGCCTTGAGGTACGGCTCGATCAGCCGGTCCGGGATCGACATGATCTTTCCGAACACGTCCTCGGCGGTCGACCGCAGACCGACGTAGTTGTCCTTGGACTTGGACATCTTGGCGCCGGTGCCGTCGGTGCCCTCGATCAGCGCGTTGGTGACCACCAGCTGCGGGGTCTGGCCGCGCAGCTCCATCAGCTTGCGGCCCATCTGGAGGTTGAGCAGCTGGTCGGCGCCGCCGAGCTCGACGTCGCTCTCCAGGGCGACCGAGTCCAGCGCCTGGGCCACCGGGTACAGCAGCTCCGACATGGTCAGCCCCGAACCCTCGGCGAGCCGGGTGCGGAAGTCGTCCCGCTGGAGCAGTTGGGAGACCGGCACCTGGGAGAGCAGCCCCAGCAGCTCCGGGAAGGTGTACGGGCCGAGCCACTCGCTGTTCTGCGCGAAACGGACCTGCTCGAAGTCGAGGAAGGGCCGGACCTGCTCCTTGTAGGTCGCCATGTTCTGCGCGATGTCCTCGTCGGTGAGCGGGGGCCGCTCGGCCGTACGCCCGGACGGGTCGCCGATCTTGGCGGTGAAGTCCCCGATGATCAGGACGACTTCGTGCCCCATGCGCTGTAAGCGGCTCAGGGTGAGCACCGGGACCGCATGGCCCAGGTGCATGTCCGAACCGGTCGGGTCGACGCCCAGCTTCACCCGCAGGCCGGTGCCCTCGGAGCGGCGCCGCTCGATGCGTGCTGCCAGCTGCTCCACTCCGGGCAGCACGTCCACCGTGCGCGCGGCGATCAGGGCGGCCTGCTCGTCGGCCGAGAGATCCGTCAGATCCAGACCGCGCCTCGCGGTCGTCTCGGTGAGCAGCTGCTCCACGGCGGAGTCGGAGGAGAGGTCCTGTGCCAGCAGCCTGCCGGCACGTGCGACGGAGTCGCCGAGGCGTGTCATCGGGGGTTCCTGTAATTCGGGTCGGTGGGGATCGACGGTTTCGACAAGGGCTCGATCCGGGCGGACGAGGGGTTCGACCGAAGCGGACGAGGGGTTCGACGAGGTGCGGGCCAGGGCCGACGGGGTTGCGACGGCCGCGGAGGTACGGGGGCGAGTGTAGTGGGGCGGCCCGCCCGCGGGTCCGGCCGGACGCCGGATGCCGTGGGCGGGCCGCGTGCGCGGTGGCCGACGTCCGCCGGGCCGCCGCGTCACCCGCCGGGGCCCGCCGCGTCACACGCCGGGGCTGACCGAGCTCATGTTGAAGTCCGGTACGCGCAGCGCGGGCATCGCGGTGAGCGGGAAGTAGTCGCCCCACTCGCGCGAAAGCGTGCGCTCGGTGGCACCTGCCTCGCTCGCACGGCCCAGCACCGCGACGGGCGACTCGTTGAAACGGAAGTTGTTCACCGCGCCGACGATCTCGCCGCCCTCGACCAGGTACACGCCGTCCCGGGTCAGCCCGGTCAACAGCAGTGAGGCCGGGTCGACTTCGCGGATGTACCACAGTGAGGTGACCAGCAGCCCGCGCTCGGTGGCGGCGACCATCTCCTCCAGCGAACGACCGCCGCCGCCGTCCAGTACCAGGTTGTCCGCGGCGGGGGCGAGCGGCAGGCCGGTCAGCTCGGCGGAGTGGCGGGTGGTGACCAGCCGCTCCAGCGTGCCCTGCTCCAGCCAGTCGGTACGGGTGAGCGGGAGGCCGTTGTCGAAGACGGAGGTGTCCTCGCCCGAGGAGTGCGCCACCAGGAAGGGTGCGCTCTCCAGGCCGTCGGCGCGCGGATCGCTGTAGAGGTTCAGCGGGAGGCCGGCGAGCCGCTCGCCGACCCGGGTGCCGCCGCCGGGCGCGGAGAAGACCGTACGGCCCTCGGCGGCGTCCCTGGCCGCGGAGCACCACAGCTGGTAGATCAGCAGATCGGCCACCGAGCTCGGCGGCAGCAGCGTCTCGTACCGCCCCGCGGGGAGGTCCACTCTGCGCCGCGCCCACTCCAGGCGCTGGGCCAGCGCGGACTCCTCGGCGGCCAGGTCGACGTCGGTGAAGTCCCGGGTCGCGCTGCCGGCCCAGGCCGAGCGCGTACGGTCGCCGGACTTGGCGTTGAGCTCCAGGGTGCCGGTGGGCTGGTCGTGGCGCAGCCGCAGCCCGGTGGAGCTGCCGAGGTAGGTGCTGACCATCTCGTGCAGGGCGAAGCCGTACAGCTCGCGGTCGGCCGCGCGCGAGCGGGCGAAGGACTCGCCCAGCGCGGGGGCGAAGGCGGCGAAGACCTCGGGTGAGGTCTCGGCGGGCGGGGCGGCGAAGTCCTCGTCGGCGGCTCCGCCGGTGACCAGCGAACGTCCGTCCTCGGCGGGGCCGGCGTTGTGCGCGGCCTGCTCCGCGGCCCGTACGAGCGTCTCCAACTCCCCGTCGGTGACGGCGGACCGGGAGACGACCGCGGAAGCGGTGCCCTCCTGCCCGTCGACCGTGGCGATGACGGTGAGGTTGCGGGAGCGGGTGGTGCCGTTGGTGGTGAGCGAGTTGGCGGCCCAGCGCAGGTTGGCGGTGGAGCGCTCCTCGGCGATGACGATGCAGCCGTCGGTCCTGGACAGCGCGAGCGCGCGTTCGACGACCTCGTGCGGTGCGGGGGTGGATGCGGTGGTCATCGGCCGGCCTCCTGGCTGGTGTTGAGGATGTTGACGCCGCGGAAGAGCGCGCTCGGGCACCCGTGCGAGACGGCGGCGACCTGGCCCGGCTGGGCCTTGCCGCAGCGGAAGGTGCCGCCGAGTACGTACGTCTCCTCGCCGCCCACCGCCTCCATGGACCCCCAGAAGTCGGTGGTGGTCGCCTGGTACGCCGCGTCCTTGAGCTGGCCGGCGAGCCTGCCGTTCTCGATCCGGTAGAAGCGCTGCCCGGTGAACTGGAAGTTGTACCGCTGCATGTCGATGGACCAGGAGCGGTCGCCGACGACGTAGATGCCGCGGTCCACCCCGGAGATGAGCTCCTCGGTGCTCGGGCCCTGCGGCGCCGGCCGGAGGGAGACGTTCGCCATCCGCTGGACCGGCACATGGCCGGCCGAATCGGCGAACGCGCAGCCGTTGGAACGCCCCAGACCGGTCAGCCGGGCCATCGAGCGGTCCAGCTGGTAGCCGGTGAGGACCCCGTCGCGCACCAGGTCCCAGGACTGCGCGGCGACGCCCTCGTCGTCGTAGCCGATGGTCGCCAGACCGTGCTCGGCGGTCCGGTCCCCGGTCACGTTCATCAGCGGGGAGCCGTACTTCAGTGTGCCCAACTTGTCGAAGGTGGCGAACGAGGTGCCCGCGTACGCCGCTTCGTAGCCCAGGGCGCGGTCCAGCTCGGTGGCGTGGCCGATGGACTCGTGGATCGTCAGCCAGAGGTTGGACGGGTCGATGACCAGGTCGTAGGCGCCCGCCTCGACGCTCGGCGCAGCCATCTTCTGCGCCAACAGCTCCGGAATCCCGGCGAGTTCGGCGTCCCAGTCCCAGCCGGTGCCCTCCAGGTACTCCCAGCCGCGGCCGGCCGGCGGCGCGAGGGTGCGCATCGAGTCGAAGGCGCCGGAGTCGGCGACCGAGACGGCGGTCAACTCCGGGTGTACGCGAACCCGTTGCTGGGTGGTCACGGTGCCTGCCGAATCGGCGTAGAACTTGTTCTCCTGCACGGCGAGCAGCGTCGCGTCGACGTGGTCCACCCCGTCGGCCGCCAGCAGCTGCCGGCTCCACTCGCCCAGCCGGGCGGCGCGCTCCTCCTCGGGTACGTCGAAGGGGTTCTTCCCGTACGCCGAGACCCAGCTGCGTTCGCCGTGCGAGGGCTCGTCCGCCAGCTCCACGCGCTCCTGGGAGCCGGCTGTGCGCCGCACCCGTGCGGAGAGCTTCGCCATCGCCACCGCCTGGCCGGCGACCCGGGCTGCGGCGTCCATGGTGAAGTCGACGCCGGAGGCGAACCCCCAGGCACCGTCGTGCACGACGCGCACCGCGTAGCCGATGTCGGTGGAGTCCCCGGACCCCGCCACCCGGCCGTCGCGCAGCCGCAGCGTCGCGTCGCGCACGCGCTGGCAGCGGAAATCGGCATGCTCGGCGCCCAGCGCCCTGGCACGGGCCAGCGCGGCGTCGGCGAGCGGGCGCAGCGGCAGCGCGGTGAACGTCTCGTCAATCGGTTGGGGCACAACTACCTCCCGGGGTCGGCCACCGATCATGCCTTGTCGGACCGTGACGGCGCTGCGGATATCGCATCGGGCGGAGCCGCGGGTGGGCCGGGCGCACCGTGCGTGGCGCTCCGCGGCGGCCGGCGGAACGGCTCCCGAACGGGCTGCGAACGGGTGAGGAACGGGGTTGGGGACGGAGCGGGGCACGCAGGGCCGACCGTGAACGGGTCGGGAAGGGCGGGACCTTGTCAGGTCGGCGGGGTGTCTGTCGGGACCCGACAGGAGTCGGTGGATGCCGCTGTGGAGGACTGAGAGCGGCTGTCGGCATTCGGCCCGGTAGTTTGCGGAGTGCAGGTGTACGCGGTCCGGGGTTCGTCTCCGACGGCGGCGCCCGTTCTGTGCGACCACGACAGAACGTACGACTGAACTACGACAGAGAAGGTGTCTCTTGAGCCGCTCCGTACTAGTCACGGGAGGCAACCGCGGCATCGGTCTGGCCATCGCGCGGGCCTTCGCCGACGCGGGGGACCGGGTGGCCATCACCTATCGGTCCGGGGAACCGCCCGAGGGCTTCCTGGCCGTCCGCTGCGACATCACCGACCAGGAGCAGGTGGAGCAGGCGTTCAAGACGATCGAGGAGGAGCAGGGCGCGGTCCAGGTCCTGATCGCCAACGCGGGCGTCACGCGGGACCAGTTGCTGCTGCGGATGTCCGAGGAGGACTTCACCTCGGTCCTGGAGACCAACCTCACCGGCACCTTCCGGGTGGTCAAGCGCGCGACGCGCCCCATGCTGCGGGCCCGCAGCGGACGCGTCGTGCTCATCTCCTCCGTCGTCGGCCTGCTGGGCTCCGCGGGCCAGGCCAACTACGCGGCCTCCAAGGCGGGCCTGGTCGGGTTCGCACGTTCGATCGCCCGTGAGCTCGGCTCGCGCAACATCACCTGCAACGTCCTCGCGCCCGGTTTCGTCGACACCGACATGACCCGTGCGCTGAGCGACGAGCAGCGCGAGAAGATCGTCGGCCAGGTGCCGCTCGGCCGCTACGCGCAGCCAGACGAAATCGCCGCCACCGCGCGGTTCCTGGCATCGGAGGATGCCGCATACGTCACCGGAGCCGTCATCCCTGTCGACGGCGGATTGGGCATGGGGCACTGATCATGAGCGGACTTCTCGCAGGCAAGCGCATTCTGGTCACCGGAGTGCTGACCGACTCCTCGATCGCCTTCCACGCGGCGCGACTCGCCCAGGAGGAGGGCGCCGAGGTCGTGTTGACCGGCTTCGGGCGGCTCAGCCTGGTGCAGCGCATCGCCAAGCGCCTTCCCAAGGAGGCGCCCGTTCTGGAGCTCGACGTCCAGAACAAGAAGCACCTCGACACCCTCTGCGACCGGGTCGCCGAGCAGCTCGGCGAGGGCGTGGGCCTGGACGGCGTCGTGCACTCGATCGCCTTCGCCCCGCAGGACGCCCTCGGCGGCAACTTCCTCAACACCGAGTGGGACTCGGTGGCCACCGCGGTGGAGGTCTCGGCCTACTCGCTCAAGTCCGTGACCGCGGCGGTGCTTCCGCTGCTGGAGAAGCGCGGCGGATCGGTCGTCGGCATGGACTTCGACGCCCAGTTCGCCTGGCCGAAGTACGACTGGATGGGCGTGGCCAAGGCCGCGCTGGAGTCGACCTCCCGCTACCTGGCGCGCGACCTCGGTCACAAGGACATCCGCTGCAATCTGATCTCCGCCGGGCCGATCAAGTCCATGGCGGCGAAGTCCATTCCGGGCTTCGAGGACCTCGCGGACGTGTGGAACCACCGCGCGCCCATCGGCTGGGACCTCGCCGACCCGGAGCCGGCCGCACGCGGCGTGGTCGCGCTGCTGTCGGACTGGTTCCCCAAGACCACGGGCGAGATCGTCCACGTCGACGGCGGCGTGCACATGATGGGCGCCTGAGCCGGCCCTCCCGCCGGACAGCCTTGGGCCCGCGGGCCCAAGGCGCCTGAGCAACGAGCCCTGAGCCCCGGGTCCGCGGTCCTGCCGTGAACCCGAGCGGGGCCCGTGCTCCGCCGAGTGGCGCGACCGCCGCAGACCGACGCCCGTACCGTGCTCCGCCGCGCGGTACGGGCGTCGTCGCGTCCCCGGCCGGGCCGCGGGGGCCGCGGGGGCCGCCTCCGGCCGCCCCACGCTCCACGGCCACCTGCCACCGGCCACGCCGAACGCGCCCCCGGCTACCGGCCGGTGCGGCGTACGCCACGGCAGCCGGTGGCGTACGAGCCCGCCTCCCGCGCCGCTCCCTCCGCGTCCTGTCGGCGGATCGCCTCGACCATCGCCGCGTGCTCGATGTAGCGCTCCTCCCGCAGCTCCTCGCCGACGTCGAACCGCAGGAAGTCCCGCAGCACGTCGCCCAGGTCGGCGTGCAGGGCGGTGAGGACCTCGTTGTGGGAGGCCTGGACGATGGCCAGGTGCAGGGTGGCGTCGGCCTCCACGAAACGTCCCACCTCGCCCGACTCCCAGGCGAGTTCACGGCGTTCGAGCAGCAGGTCGAGCTGGAGCAGATCGGCGTCGGTGCGCCGGTGCGCCGCCAGCCGCGCCCCCTCGGCCTCCAGCGCCGAGCGCAGCTCCGCGATGTGCTGCGGATCGGCCTCGGCGAAGCGGCGCTGCATCACCCCGGCCAGCTCGCTGGTGGCGACGACGAAGGTGCCCGCGCCCTGGCGGATGTCCAGCAGCCCGTTGTGGGCCAGCGCCCGGATCGCCTCGCGCACCGTGTTGCGTGCCACACCCAGCTGTTCCACGAGCTCCGGCTCGGTGGGGATGCGGCTGCCCACCGGCCAGGCACCCGAGACGATCTGCTGGCGTACCGCGTCGATGACCTGGTCGGAGAGCGCGGAGCGGCGTGGGGTGTTCAGCGACATCGGGTTCCTCGGTCGGGCGTCGGCGATGGGTGGGGCCGTTGGCCGTTATTCATCCCATCATTCTATGATGGGCCGCATGGGTGAGGACGAACGGATCGCGCTACAGCACATGGCCGACGGCGGCTCGACCACTTTCGGCACCGGTACGGCCCCGTCCGCCCCTCCCACCGCGGCCGTCGACACCACCGGCCACCTCGACACCACCTCGACGGAAATGACCGCCACGCCCGACGCCCCCCACGGGGCGCCCGGCGACCGGCGGCCCGCGGCGCCCGTGCGCGCGGTGCTCGCCTCCCGTCGGACGCGAGTGCTGGTCGCCGTCGGAATGGTCCTGGTCGCGCTCAACCTGCGTCCGGCAGTCTCCGGGCTGGGCCCGCTGCTGGAGGAGGTGCGCACCGGCCTCGGGCTCAGCGGCGCGGTCCTCGGGGTGCTCACCTCGGTGCCGGCGCTGTGCTTCGCCGTCTTCGGCAGCCTCGCGCCGAGGCTGGCCCGCCGTTTCGGGCCGCTTCTCGTCGTGGTGGCCGCCATGGCCGCGCTCGCCGCCGGGCTGGCCCTGCGGGCGTTCGCCGGCGGCACCGCGGTCTTCCTGCTCACGACCGCCCTGGCGCTCGCCGGTATCGCGGTCGGCAACGTGCTGATGCCCGTCGTGGTCAAGCGCTGGTTCCCCGATCGGGTCGGCACCATGACCGGCCTGTACTCCACCGCGCTGGCCCTCGGTACCTCGGGCGCCGCCGCGCTGACGGTGCCGCTCACCCAGGCAGCGGGCGGCAGTTGGCGCTTCGGGCTCGGCGTGTGGGCGCTGCTCGCGCTGGTGGCGATGCTGCCGTTCGGCGCGGTACTGCTGCGCCGACGGCGTACGGAGGCCGCCGCGGCCGGCGGCGCACCCGCCGACCCGTCGGGCGCACCCGCCGACCCGTCGGGCGCACCCGCGCCGGCGTTCCGGATGAGCCGTTCCGCCACCGCCTGGGCGCTCGGCGTCTTCTTCGGCCTCCAGGCCACCGGTGCCTACGTGGTGATCGGTTGGCTGGCGCAGATCTACCGCGACTCGGGACTGTCCGCCGGCACCGCGGGTGCGCTGATGGCCGTCGCGATGGGCGTCAGCATCCCGCTCTCCTTCGTGCTGCCCCGGGTGGCCGCGGCGCTCAGCCACCAAGGCCCGCTCGCCGCCGTACTGGCCCTGTCCGGTCTGGGCGGATACACCGGTCTGATTCTCGCGCCGACGTCGGTGCCCGTGCTGTGGGCGCTGCTGCTCGGCGTCTCCAACTGCGCCTTCCCGCTGGTGCTGACCATGATCGGCATGCGGTCCAGGACAGGCGTCGGGGTGGCGAAGCTGTCGGCCTTCGTGCAGAGCACGGGCTATCTGATCGCCATCCCCGGGCCGCTGCTGGTGGGCGTGCTGCACGACGCCTCCGGCAGCTGGAACCCGCCGTTGCTGATGATGTGCGGGCTGCTCGTGGTGCAGCTCGCCGTCGGGGTCCTCGCCGGTCGGCACCGCTTCGTGGAGGACGGGGGCTGAGTGCGACACTGGCGTCATGCCCGTACTCGAACCGAACCCCGGAGATGGCCAGAAGAAGCTGCTGCTGGTCTTCGGCGCCATGCTCGGCATCTCCGTGGTGATCGGTGTGATCGCCACCATCGCCTCGCCCTGAGCGGCCCCGGGCCCCGCCTGCCGCCTCGTCCGCGGACTGGCTCGGTACGGCCTCGGTCTCGCCTCCGTGCGGTCTCGCCGCGGGGGTCGCCCCGCGCCGGGCCCGTCGTACGTCGACCAGCCGTCGACCGGCGGCTTTCGGGGGCGTGGTGGTGCCTGCCCCAGTACCCCTAGGGGGAATGGCTCAGGGTGGGATGGGTGGTTGACCGGATGGGAAGGTGCCGCCTCGCGCCGTAGCGTCGAAGCAGCGTCACAACGACGGTGACGACGAAGCCACGGAGGCGAGCGACGATGACTGGCCGTGCCCACCCGAACACCCCCCGCCCACGCGCCCCCCGCGCCTCCTCGCTGCCCTGGTGGGCCCTGGCCCTCCCGGTGCTGGCGTTCGTCGCGTTGTTGACGCTGCCCGCACTCGGCACACCCGCACCCTCGGAGGTCTCCTCGGGGCGTGTGCTCAGCGAGCTGGTGGCGCGGGTGCAGCAGACCTTCGGCGGCTGACCGGTCACGCGCGCGGGGCAGCCGCGGCCCCTCGCGTGGTTGCGCGTACGCGTCAAGTGAGTCCCCAACTCCCCGGGCTGCGCGGCGCATTTCGTGCGAAGCTTGAGGCATGAGCGTCGATGTGTCCCGCAGAATCGTTCTACTCCGCCACGCCAAAGCCGACTGGCCCGACGGCGCCGACCACGACCGTCCGCTCGCCGAGAGAGGCCGCAAGGACGCCCTGGTCGCCGGGGACTGGCTGGCCGCCCGGCGGATCAACTTCGACCTGACTCTCTGCTCCACGGCCGTACGGACCCGCGAGACCTGGAAGCTCGTGGTGTCCCGCCTGGAGCACCGGCCGAAGACCGTCTACGAGGACCGGCTGTACGAAGCCTCGCCCGGCGAGATCATCGCCGTGCTCAACGAGCTCCCCGAGGACTGCGCCGAGCTCCTGGTCGTCGGCCACAATCCCGGCATCCAGGGAGTGGCCGAGGTGCTCACCGGAGCGGCGGAGCCCGAGGCGGCTACGCACATGGAGCGGCTGGGTTTCCCGACCTCCGCGGTCGCCGTGCTCGCCTTCGACGGCGACTGGAAGGCGCTCCAGCCCGGCTCGGCCCGGCTCACCGAGCACTGGGCGCCGCACGAGTAGCGGCAGTACGAGCGGCGTCAACGCCGTTCCGGCACAGATGAGTTGAGACGTACCCCAGGGGTGCGGTCGCGGTGCGTGCACCGTGGCCGCACCCTTCGAACGTCGGGGCGCCGACGGTCCGTACGGTCCGGGGTCGTACGTCTCGCGAAGTCGGGCCGGGCGCGGTGGCTCAGTCCCGGATGTCGGCGGCCTCGACCTCGTCGCGGGTGATGCCCAGCAGGTACAGCACGGTGTCCAGGAACGGCACGTTCACCGCGGTGTGCGCGGCCTGGCGGACCAGCGGCTTGGCGTTGAACGCCACCCCGAGACCGGCGGCGTTGAGCATGTCCAGATCGTTGGCGCCGTCGCCGATCGCCACGGTCTGCTCCAGCGGTACGCCGGCCTGCTCGGCGAACCTGCGCAGCAGCCGGGCCTTGCCCGCGCGGTCCACGATCTCGCCGGTGACCCGGCCGGTCAGCCGGCCCTCGACGATCTCCAGGGTGTTGGCGGAGGCGAAGTCCAGGCCGAGACGCTCCCGGAGGTCGTCGGTGACCTGGGTGAAGCCGCCCGACACCACCCCGACCTGGTATCCCAGCCGCTTGAGCGTACGGACCAGGGTGCGCGCGCCCGGGGTGAGCCGTACCTCCGAGCGGACCTTCTCGACGACCGAGGCGTCCAGGCCCTTCAGCAGCGCGACCCGGGCGTGCAGGGACTCCTCGAAGTCCAGCTCGCCGCGCATCGCCGCCTCGGTGACGCCCGCCACCTCGGCCTCGCAGCCCGCGTGCGCGGCGAAGAGCTCGATGACCTCGTCCTGGATGAGCGTGGAGTCCACGTCCATCACCACCAGCCGCTGCGCGCGGCGCTGGAGCCCGGAGGAGACCACGGCGACGTCCACCCGCTTCGCGGCGGCCTTGGTGGCGAGCGCGGTGCGCAGGGTGGCGGTGTCGGCGCCCGAGACGTCGAACTCCACTGCGGTGACGGGGTACTTGGCCAGTCGGAAGATGCGGTCGATGTTGCCGCCGGTGCCGGTGATGGCCGCGGTGATGGCAGCCGTGGACTCGGCGGAGAGCGGGTGGCCGAGCATCGTCACATGTGAACGGCCAGTGCCGCGCGGGCTGTTGTCGCCGTGCCCGGAGATGATCTCCGCCTGGAGCTTCAGCGAGTCGGCCCAACTGTGCACGGTGGCCCGCAACTCGCCCTCGGTGGCGCCGTCCGCCTCACCGGTGGGCGCGGTGACCAGCGCGCACAGCGTTATCCGGCCACGGGTGACGACCTGCTCGATATCGATGACATCCAGCCCGTACGCGGCCAGCGTGTCGAAGAGTCCGGCGGTGATGCCGGGGCGGTCCCTGCCGAAGATCTTGACCAGCAGGGTGGGGGCGTCCTCGCCGGTCGGATCGGTGACCGGGGGCGTGATGTGCGATGCGTGCGATGCGTGCGATGCGCTCATGGTGATCCCCACGGTATCGGGAGTGGGACGGGTCCGTACGCGCGTCCGTATCCCGGTCGACGGATGGTCACCGGCTGTTCGCCCGATGTCCGTCGACCGGCGGCGGGTCGGTCGGGTGGCCGTGCGGCTCCTGCGGTGCGCGGGGCCGGGGGAGTGACCCACCTCGAATGCCGCTTTCGAGATGCTTTGTCAAGGGCAGGTTCGTGCGGCATGTCTCCGGTCGGTGGCAGTTCCACGGCCCGACTTCCGATAAACCGGTCGAGCCTGGAATAGTTCCCCACGATGTTCGCCATCCCAAGACCCCCTGGACCGGGGGTAGCTCGGGGGACCAATTTGTGGGGCGTGGAGTGCCGGAACTCGTACTGGAACTGAACGGCCGGACCTGGACGTTGGACCCGTCCAGGTCGTACACCCTGGGCCGTGATCCGCAGGGTGACCTCGTAATCGACGACGCTCGCGTCTCCTGGCGGCACGCGGCCGTCCGGTGGGGCGGACAGGGCTGGATCGTCGAGGATGTGGGCAGCACCAACGGGACCTTCATCCAGGGCCATCGCGTCCAGCATGCGGACGTGGGGCCCGGGTCGGTGGTCAACCTCGGCAATGCGACGGACGGGCCGCAGCTGAGCTTCAGCGGGTCACCCGCGATGTCGCCGCAGACGGCGGCCCAGGGCACGCCCGCGCCCGCCGCCGCGCCGCAGCAGGCTGAGCCGCAGCAGGGCTGGCAGCAGCCTCCGCAGGCGCCGCAGCACGGGTACCAGCAGCCCGGCCACCAGCAGCCGCAGCAGGGTAACTGGCCGCAGCAGCAGGGGTACCAGCAGCAGGGCGGACCGCAGGGGTACCCCCAGCAGGCCGTGCCGCAGAGCGCCCCTCCGCAGCAGCGACAGCCCGAGCAGCAGGCGCAGCAGTACCCGGGCCAGGCCGGCCAGCAGGCGCAGGGGCGCCCGCAGGGGCAGGCGGCGCCCGCGTCCGGTGGCGACCGCAGCCCGACCACCTTCCACCAGCTGGCGCTCGGCCGGGTGATGCGCATCGGCCGCGCCCTGGAGAACGAGCTGGTCGTCTCCGACCTCCAGGTCTCGCGGCTGCACGCGGAGTTCCTGGCGAGTCCCGACGGCCGCTACGAGATCCACGATCTCGGCAGCCACAACGGCACCTACGTCAACGGCCGGCAACTGCCCAAGAACGGCCGCCAGCAGCTCGGCCCCAGCGACATCGTCGGCGTCGGCCACTCGACGTTCCGGCTGGTCGGCGACCGGCTCGAGGAGTTCGTCGACACCGGCGAGGTCTCCTTCGCCGCCCGCCATCTGACCGTCCAGGTCGACGGCGGCAAGACGATCCTCAACGACGTCTCCTTCGGCGTCCCCGAGAAGTCCGTCATCGCGGTGATCGGCCCGTCCGGCTCCGGCAAGTCCACGCTGCTCAAGGCGCTCACCGGCTACCGGCCCGCCAACCAGGGCGAAGTGCTCTACGACAACCGGAACCTCTACCTGCAGTTCGCCGAGCTGCGGCACCGCATCGGGCTGGTGCCGCAGGACGACATCCTGCACACCGCGCTCAAGGTGCGCACCGCCCTGCGGTACGCCGCCAAGCTCCGCTTTCCCGGCGACGTCGCGGACGCCGAGCGCAATCAGCGCGTCGAAGAGGTCCTCGCCGAGCTGAAGCTCGACATCCACGCCGACAAGCGCATCCACTCGCTCTCCGGCGGCCAGCGCAAGCGGGTCTCCGTGGCGCTGGAGCTGCTGACCAAGCCGTCCCTGATCTTCCTGGACGAGCCGACCTCGGGGCTGGACCCGGGCATGGACCGCGATGTGATGCAGCTGCTGCGCGGTCTGGCCGACGACGGCCGCACCGTGCTGGTCGTCACCCACTCGGTCGCCGAACTCCAGCTGTGCGACAAGCTGCTGGTGATGGCACCGGGCGGTGGTGTGGCCTACTTCGGCCCGCCCGAGGAGGCCCTGAACTTCTTCGGCTACGACACCTGGGCCGACATCTTCTCGGCCTTCGAGAACTACCGCGACTACGACTGGATGGGCCGCTGGCGCGGCTCGGAGCACTACCAGCTGTACGCCGCCGACATCGACGCCGTCGCCCCGCAGCCGGTCAACTGGCAGCAACAGCAGACCAGACTGCAGAAACCCCAGAGCTGGGGCTCCCAGCTGTGGACGCTGATGCGGCGCTACTGCTCGGTGATCGCCTCCGACCGCGGCTTCATCGGACTGATGTTCATCCTGCCCGCGGTGCTCGGCATCGTGAGCGTGGTGATCCCCTCCGACCACGGGCTGGGCCTGGGCGCGGAGCCCACCTTCACCAACCGGGACGCGAGCACCATCCTGCTGATCCTGGTGGTCGGCATGTGCTTCTCGGCGGCGGCCAACTCCGTGCGGGAACTCATCAAGGAACGGGTGATCTACGAGCGCGAACGCGCGACCGGTCTCTCCCGGTCCGCGTATCTGATGTCGAAGGTCATCGTGCTCGGAATGATCACCGCGCTCCAGGGCGTGATCATCTGTGCGATCGGCTTCCTGCCGCGCACGATGCCCGACGAGGGCCTGCTCTTCGCGGGCACCCCCGCGATCGAGATGACGCTGGTGGTCATCGCGCTCGGCATGGCTTCGATGATGGTCGGCCTGATCATCTCCTCGCTGGTGAAGACCTCCGAGAAGACGATGCCGCTGCTGGTGATGTTCGCGATCGTGCAGGTCGTCTTCACCGGTGTGCTCTTCCAGATCTACGACAAGCCCGGCATCGAGCAGTTCGCCTGGCTGATGCCCTCGCGCTGGGCCGTCGCAGGCATGGGCAACACCGTGCAGCTGAACGTCCTGCTGCCGTGGAACCCCAAGGACCCCGACGACTACGACGGGCTCTGGGAGAACGAGCTCGGCACCTGGCTCATGAACATGGGCGTGCTGCTGACCATGACGGTCCTGTGCGGCTTCGTCGTCGCGCGCTTCCTGCGCCGGCACGAGCCCGAGGTCATGCGCAAGTAGCAGCCCGCTCCTCCGGGTGCGCCCGGAGCACGGTCACCACGGCGGCGGCGCCCCACGCCAGGGGCACCGCCGCCGTTCGTCGTGTCCGCGGCTGTGCGCCGCGGGCTCAGGGCCGGTCGTTTTGCTTCCGGACGTCCCACGCCGCGCAGGTGCTGCCGTACCGCTCGTCCAGCCACTGCACGGCCCACTGGACCTGCGTCGCCGGGTTGGTGCGCCAGTCGGATCCGGCATCGGCCAGTCCGTTCTCCGGGTCGGCCTGCAGGAGCCCGTACGCGTCGCTCTCCGGGTCCTGGGCGGTGTGGTCCCAGTCGCTCTCCTGCTCGACGATCCGCGAGAAGCACTCGTACTGCCGGTCGCTGTCGGTGGCGTCCCGTGCTGCCTGCTGGGCGTCGGCCACCACGCTGCGGTCGACCGGTTCCTGCGCCGCGAGCGGCTGCGCGTGTGCGTGCCCGGACAGACCGGAAAGGGCGAGCGTCGCCGCGCCGATGGTCGCGGCGCCCGCCACGACGACCCGGCGTCCGGTGGAGCAGCTGGAGAGCCTCGACTCGGCGAGGCCGGAGAGCCGGTCGAGTCCTGAGCGCACGGACATGGCGGTGCACACCTTCCGAGAGGATCGCGCAGACGCCCTGCGCTCTCGATATGAGTAACAAGTCATGGCGAAACGGACAAAGGTGCTCGCTACTAACCGGCTTCGTCCACACCGGGTCCGAAGGTCCCGACAATCCGACGTTCGGCCTCCCCGGAGCTGTCGAGCCCAACCTCCGCCGCCGAAGCGGATTCGTAGGTGATCCGCGTCTCGTGCGCGGAGTCACTTCGGGGGCCTTGTGGCCGCCCCGGTTCCGGCCCACCGCCCGCGCCCCGGCCCACTGCCCACTGTTCCGGCCCTCGACCGTTCGCACGGGTCGGGCGCCGGGCCCAGGACCAGCGACAGTCACCGCCCCGTTCGCAGGGCCGATCCCCGCGCGGTGGGCCGCCGGTAACGTGAGCCCATGCTCACCACCGGGTTGGCGGCCGTCAGCACCGCCATCCTCGCCATGAACCGCCAGCTTCAGGTGCGCGAGGTGCTCCAGACGATCGTGCGCTCCGCCAGGGAGCTGCTGGATGCCGAGTACGCGGCGCTGGGCGTCCCCGACGACCGCGGCGGCTTCGCCCAGTTCGTCGTCGACGGCGTCAGCGACGAGCAGTGGAAGGCCATCGGCCCGCTGCCGCGTCAGCACGGCATCCTCGCGGCGATGCTGGAGGAGGCCACCCCGCAGCGGCTGGCCGACGTACGCCGGGACCCGCGGTTCGGCGGCTGGCCGCAGGCCCACCCCGAGCTGACCGACTTCCTCGGCATGCCGGTCGTCGAGGGGGAGGAGGTCCTGGGCGCGCTCTTCCTCTCCAACAAGCGCCGTCCCGGGCCCGACGACGAGCGCGGATCCGAGCCCGAGCGCGCGCGCCGCCCCGGGCCAGACGACCGGTCCTCCTTCACGGAGGAGGACGAGGCGCTGCTCGGTCTGCTCGCCGAACACGCCGCGATCGCCCTGTCCAACGCCCGCCTCCACGAACGGGGGCGGGAGTTGACCATCGCCGCCGAGCGCACCCGGATCGCCCACGAGCTCCACGACGCCGTCGCCCAGAAGCTCTTCTCCCTGCGCCTCACCTCGCAGGCCGCCGCCGCCCTGGTGCACCGCGACCCGGAACGGGCCAGGGCCGAACTCCAGGAGGTGGCCGTCCTGGCCGCCGACGCCGCCGACGAACTCCGCGCCGCCGTCGTCGAGTTGCGTCCCGCCGCGCTGGAGGACGACGGCCTCGTCGCCGCCCTGCGCGCTCACGTACAGGTGCTGCACCGCGCCCACGCCGCGACCGTGACCTTCACCGCCCACGGCGTACGGGTGCTGCCCTCGCCCCAGGAGGAGGCGGTGCTGCGGGTCGCCCAGGAGGCGCTGCACAACGCGCTGCGCCACGCCGACGCCGACCGGGTCGAGGTGGCGCTGGACCGCACCTCCGCCGGCCGCGCCCGCCTCGCGGTCACCGACAACGGCCGCGGTTTCGACCCCGGCGAGGTGCGCAGAGCCGGCCGCCATCTGGGCCTGGTCTCCATGACCGACCGCGCCGCCGGCGTCGGCGGCACCCTCACCGTCTCGTCCGCACCCGGCGAAGGCACCTCCGTCGAGCTGGAGGTGCCCGGTGGCTGACCCGATCCGCGTACTGCTGGTCGACGACCACCAGGTCGTACGGCGCGGCCTGCGCACCTTTCTCGAGGTCCAGGAGGACATCGAAGTGGTCGGCGAGGCGGCGGACGGCGCGCAGGCCGTCGCGCTCGCGGAGGAGCTGCGCCCCGCCGTCATCCTGATGGACGTCAAGATGCCCGGGGTCGACGGCATCCAGGCACTGCGCGAGCTGCGCCGGTCGGAGAACCCGGCCCGGGTGCTGGTGGTCACCAGCTTCACCGAGCAGCGCACCGTCGTCCCGGCGTTGCGTGCGGGCGCGGCGGGCTACGTCTACAAGGACATCGACCCGGACGCACTCGCCGGCGCCATCCGCTCAGTGCACGCCGGCCACGTGCTGCTCCAACCAGAGGTCGCCGACGCGCTGTTGACCCAGGAGAGCCCCACCGCCGGGCAGGGGAGGCCGGGGACGCTGACCGACCGCGAGCGCGAGGTGCTCGGGCTGATCGCCGACGGACGTTCCAACCGGGACATCGCCCGCCACCTCGTCCTCTCGGAGAAGACGGTCAAGACCCACGTTTCGAACATCCTTATGAAGCTCGACCTCGCGGACCGGACCCAGGCCGCGCTGTGGGCCGTTCGGCACGGCATCGGCGACTGACGGTCCCGTCCGAGACCTCGCCCCGCGCCTGTCCCGCGCCGCACCCCGCGCCGGCCGGCTCGCCGTCGGCCGGACCTGCTCAACGCCTGCTCAGTGTCTGCTCCGAGGCTGCCGGGCGCCCGTCCCGAGCGTGCTCGGCACCCGTTCGACGCCGACCCGGAGCGGTCAATACCCGCGCGCGGCCCGCCCGGTGACAGACCTCGCCGGCGCTGGCAAGACCCCCGGCTGCGCGATCTTGCGAATCACTCTCCCGGGTGGTTGGGCGGGACAGCGCGCACCCTGCCGGGGCGCACGGCCGTTCTCCATGGCGTGCTGCGGCGAACTTGCCGCGGCAACCGCTAGGAGGGTTGAGAAAGTGAAGAACCTGAAGAAGGCCGCTGCCATCACGATGGCGGCCGGTGGCTTCGTTGCCGCCACCGCCGGTGCCGCTTCCGCGACCGGTGGCGCGCTCGCCGAGGGCCAGGCCGCGCACTCGCCCGGCGTCGTCTCCGGCAACGTCATCCAGGTTCCGGTGAGCGTCCCGGTGAACGTCTGCGGCAACACCGTGAACGTCATCGCTCTGCTGAACCCGACCTTCGGCAACACCTGCATCAACAAGTGACCTCGAGCGGCGTCACGGCGCCGCTCACCCCGAGGGCCGTCACCGTACGAGCCCCGGGGAGGCCCGGTCGACAAATCCGTTACCGGGTGCGGCAGTTGCTCCGAACGGGCGTATCTGCCGCAGAACACCGCACCAGACCGTGTCTCTCTCCGACCAGCCGCGTTGCCCAGCGTGTGACTCCGCGGTCGGAGTCACGGTCCGTCACCAGGAGGAACATCTCATGAACGCAGCCACGAAGGCCGCCGTCGTTCTCGCCGCTGCCGGCGCCGCTGTCGGCGGTGCCGCCGGTACCGCTCTCGCCGACTCCGGCGCCCAGGGCAAGGCCGCGCACTCGCCCGGCGTCATCTCCGGCAACGTGATCCAGGTTCCGGTGCACGTCCCGGTGAACGTCTGTGGCAACACCATCAACGTCATCGGCGTTCTGAACCCGGCGTTCGGCAACACCTGCATCAACGACTGAGCCAGGTCCACACGGACAGGCTGAGCGTCTGAAGCAACGAGGGCCCCCGCCCGGTGCGGGGGCCCTCGGCACGTCCGGACCCGTTTCGTGGGACACCCGGGGCGGTACGCCCCGCCCTCCGGCAAGTGACCGCCGCCCCCGGCCGTCGGAGCCCGCCGCTCGCCGCCCCGCAGCCCGCCGCCCAACATCCGGGCGCACCTCAGGAGTTGCGCCGCTCCCACTCCTCCGCATACGCGTTGTACGCCGCCACCTGGGCCCGCCGCGCGACCCGCTCCACCGGACGCAGCAGCTCACCGCGCGCCGCCATCTCGGACGCGCTCACCGCCCCTCCGTGCTCGGGCTCGCGGGCGATGGCCACCACCGCGGCCACCCGCTGCGCCAGTTCCAGCACCCGTACCGCCCGCGGCGGGTACCCGGGCGCCAGCAGCTGCCGCCCCGCCTCCGCCCGCGCCTGGTACGCCTCGAGCGCCGCACGTGCGACCGGCCCCGAGCCCGCCACGTCCAACCGCGTCAGCGCGGTGGTGGCATCGCGCAGGGCATCCGCCAACTCCCGTTCCGCCTCGCCGAGGCTCGGCACGTCGGCGGGCGGGGCCTCGCGCACCTCGGCGCACTCCCAACGCACCTCGACGCGACGGCCCCCCTCCGGTCCCGCGGACTCGATCCGCGGCACCAGCCCGAGCCGGGCGCCGCAGACGATCACGGCCTCGCCCGCCTCCAGCGCACGGGAGTTGAAATCGGGAGGGCCGGTGAGGCCCAGCGGATGTCCGGGCACCGGAAGCGCGACCCGCAGGCCGGTCGCGCCGAGCGACCGCAACCGGCCGAGGGCCAACGTCAGGCCCACCGGCCCTTCCTCACCCGGCAGACCGCGGACACGGTGCACGGCATCGTCCGCGACGGTCTCCAGTGCGGCTTCGTCGGGTGAGACCGCGCCTGCGTACAGTGCGTTCCCCCAGGCGGCCAGGCGCCCGGATCGAGGTTCTTCGAGCATCCCACCACCATAGGTACAAGCCTGCGGAACCCGACGCCGGTCCGGTGACGTAGGTTTGCAGGGGACCGTGCCCACAGGTGCGGGCAAACGCGAGTCAATTGGGAGACAGCGCGGACATGAGCGATGTACTGGAACTGGTGGACGTATCCGTGGTCCGCGGGGGGCGCGCTCTGGTTGAGGACGTCTCCTGGTCGGTCAAGGAGGGCGAGCGCTGGGTGATTCTCGGCCCGAACGGCGCCGGGAAGACAACCCTGCTCAACGTCGCATCCAGCTACCTCTTCCCGAGCTCGGGGACGGTCTCCGTCCTGAGCGAGAAGCTCGGCGCGGTCGACGTCTTCGAGCTCCGCCCGCGCATCGGCATCTCCTCCAGCGCGCTCACCGACAAGCTCCCGCGCAGCCAGACCGTGCTCCAGACCGTCCTCACCGCCGCCTACGGCATGACCGCCGGCTGGCAGGAGTCCTACGACACGATCGACGAGGACCGCGCCAGGGCGTTCCTCGACCGGCTCGGGATGAGCGAGTACCTGGACCGCAAGTTCGGCACCCTCTCCGAGGGAGAGCGCAAGCGCGCCCAGATCGCCCGCGCGATGATGGCCGACCCCGAGCTGCTGCTGCTGGACGAGCCCGCCGCCGGCCTGGACCTCGGCGGGCGCGAGGACCTCGTGCGTCGCCTCGGCCGGCTGGCCCGCGACCCGTACGCGCCGTCGATGCTGATGGTCACGCACCATGTCGAGGAGATCCCGCCGGGCTTCACCCACGTCCTGATGATCCGGCAGGGCAAGGTGCTCACCGCCGGCCCGCTGGAGACCGAGATGACGTCCTCGAACCTCTCCCGCTGCTTCGGGCTGCCGCTCGTCGTCGAGCAGCGCGGCGACCGCTGGACCGCGAGCGGGCTCCCGCTGAGCTGACCCGCCCGCTCCCCGCGGCGAAGCCGTCGTCGGCGGAGCGAATCGGCTGGTTCCCGCCCCCGACGCACCCTGTCCCGGGCACCCGGGCGCCCGTACCATGGGGTGGTGGATGAATGGGTGTGGTGGCTGGTGGCCGCCGTAGGGCTCGGCATCCCGCTGGTGCTGACGGCCATGCCGGAGTTCGGCATGCTGGCCATCGGTGCGGCGGCGGGTGCGATCACCGCTGCGCTGGGCGGAGGCCCTGTGGCGCAGGTCGTGGTTTTCGCGCTGGTCTCGACCGCGTTGATCGTGGTGGTCCGGCCGGTGGCCAAGCGGATGCGCGCCGAGCGGCCGGAGCTGGCGAGCGGTGTCGACGCCCTCAAGGGGCAGCGCGCCGTGGTGCTCGAGCGTGTGGACGACCACGGCGGCCGGGTCAAGATCGGCGGCGAGATCTGGTCGGCCAGGACCCTGGAGGGGGACACCTACGAACCGGGCAGCAGGGTCGACGTCGTCGAGATCGACGGAGCCACCGCCATCGTGATGTGATGGCTCCCGACAACCGCACAGTTACTGGTCGTACACATCGGCGCGGCCCAACCAGGCGTGCCGCACCACGACTTCAGTCCCGCAAACAAGAGTCCAGGGGGACGCGATGGATGCAGTCATCATCGTCTTGATCATCCTGGTGGTGCTGGTATTCATCGCACTCATCAAGACGATCCAGGTCATTCCGCAGGCCAGCGCCGCCATCGTCGAACGCTTCGGCCGCTACACCCGCACCCTCAACGCGGGTCTGAACATCGTGGTGCCGTTCATCGACACCATCCGCAACCGGATCGACCTCCGCGAGCAGGTCGTCCCGTTCCCGCCCCAGCCCGTGATCACCCAGGACAACCTGGTGGTCAACATCGACACGGTGATCTACTACCAGGTCACCGACGCGAGGGCCGCGACGTACGAGGTCGCAAGTTACATCCAGGCCATTGAGCAGCTCACCGTCACCACTCTGCGCAACATCATCGGTGGCATGGACCTGGAGCGGACGCTCACCTCGCGCGAGGAGATCAACGCCGCGCTGCGCGGAGTGCTCGACGAGGCCACCGGCAAGTGGGGCATCCGCGTCAACCGCGTCGAGCTGAAGGCCATCGAGCCGCCGACCTCCATCCAGGACTCGATGGAGAAGCAGATGCGCGCCGACCGTGACAAGCGCGCGGCGATCCTCCAGGCCGAGGGTGTACGGCAGTCCGAGATCCTCCAGGCCGAGGGCCACAAGCAGTCCGAGATCCTGCGTGCCGAGGGTGACGCCAAGGCGGCCGCGCTGCGTGCCGAGGGTGAGGCCCAGGCGATCCGTACGGTCTTCGAGTCCATCCACGCCGGTGACCCGGACCAGAAGCTGCTCTCTTACCAGTACCTCCAGATGCTGCCGAAGATCGCCGAGGGCGACGCCAACAAGCTCTGGATCGTGCCCAGCGAGATCGGCGATGCGCTCAAGGGACTCGGCGGCGCGTTGGACGGCTTCACCGGCCACGGTGGCGGCGGGGGCGGCGAGTCCAGGGGCGTCCGCCCGCCGACCGAGCGTCCCGCCATCGACTGACCGACGCGACCGCGCCCCGCGGGCCTCGGCCCGCATCGCGCACGTCTCCGTACAGGACGGGGCCGGACCGCCGCTCTCCGCGGCGGGTCGGCCCCGCTCTCGTTGGCTAGGCGGCGCTCGGCATCGGCAGCCACTCCGGGAGCGTCGTACCGTCCCGGAGGTTCAGCGCCAGCAGCAGGGCGTCCGCCGGAGTCGGCTCGAACGGCTGGGCCAGCAGCCGCATCCCCGCCTGCACGGGAGTGCGGTCCGCCTTGCGGTGGTTGTCCGCGGCGCAGGAGGCCACGGTGTTCAGCCAACTGTCCCCGCCACCGCGGGACCTGGGCACGATGTGGTCCACCGTGGTCGCCCGGCGCCCGCAGTACGCGCACCGATGACGGTCGCGCACCAGTACGCCCCGACGCGACCACGGCGCCCGTTGTCGGAAGGGGACCTTCACGAACCTGCGGAGTCTGATCACTTGCGGCACGGGCAGCTCGACCTGCGCCGCACGGACCTTCAGCCCGGGATGCGACTGCTCGACGACAGCCTTCTCCTGCATGACGAGCACCACCGCCCGCCGCAGCGCGACAGTCGACAGCGGCTCGAAGCTTGCGTTGAGTACGAGCGTCTCGCGCATCCCGTCCACCTCCCCGTGAGACCCGCCGCCGTGGCGGGTGGCACCACTGTGCCGGTGCCCACTGGTGGGGACAACGCAATTTCCCTGCGATGTACGGCGGATGGCCGGTCGGGGTACACCGGCGTGTGCGACGGACGACGACGGGGTGGCGCGTCTTCGCCGGGGCCGCGCGAACGCCCCGCCCGCGCGGCCCGACTCCCCGCTACTCTCCGGCGATCTCGTACTCCGCGATCAGCTGGGCGCGGCCGATCGCCTTGAAGCGCAGGTTGAAGCCGACGACCGCCGGAGTCGCGTCCGCGTCCGGTCCGAGCCGGTCCTCGCCGACTGCGTAGACCGTGAACACGTACCGGTGCGGGCCGTCGCCGGGAGGCGGTGCCGCGCCGCCGAAGTCCGCGGTGCCGTAGTCGTTGCGCACCTGTACGGCACCCTCGGGCAGCCCGGCGAAGGAGCCGGAACCCGCCCCGGCCGGAAGTTCGTTCACCTCGGCAGGGATGTCGATCACCGACCAGTGCCAGAAGCCGCTGCCGGTGGGCGCGTCCGGGTCGAAGCAGGTCACCGCGTAGCTCTTCGTCCCCTCCGGAGCGCCCTCCCAGCGCAGCTGCGGCGAGGTGTTGCCCTCCGCGTACGCCTGGGCGTCGGCCAGCCGACCGCCCTCGACGTCCGTGCTGGTCACCGTGAAGTCCGCGACGGGCGGGTGGAAGGCGTGCGGAAGCGGTCGCCGCTGCTCGGTCACGTGGAACCTCCTGTTCGGGAATGCTCTGTCCGGCCAGCCTAACCAGGCGCGCCGGACCCTTCCTGCGACCATGGTCGAGTGCTGCGAAGAATTCTGGTTGCCCTGCTGGCCGCGGTCGCACTGCTGTCGGCCGGCTGCATCGGGAACGAGAGCCGGGGCGGGACGCCCGACGCCAACTCCTCGCTCCCCAGCCCCGGTTGGGCCGAAGGCCTGACCGTCGTCACCTCCGCGAAACTCCCCGAGCAGGCGCGCACCACGCTGCGGCTGATCGACGAGGGCGGGCCGTTCCCGTACGAGAAGGACGGCAGCGTCTTCGGCAACTACGAGGGCCTGCTGCCCCGGCAGGACCGCGGCCACTACCGCGAGTACACCGTGCCCACACCGGGCGAGCGGGACCGCGGTGCGCGCCGTATCGTCGCGGGCGCCGACCGGGAGCGCTACTACACCAGTGACCACTACGAGTCGTTCAAGGCGGTGGTGACCCCGTGACCGGTCCCGCACCCGAGATCACCGGCCGGGAGCTGCCGCGGCTGCTCGACGGTTCGCTGCCGCCGGGCGTCTACCGGTGGCACCCGGCTCCCGATGCGGAGGAGGCGGCCGACCTGCTTGCGCGCGCCTCGACCGCCCGCTGGCATCCGGCGCTGCTGGAACTCACCGGCGTGCGCGAGAAGTCCGCGTTCTTCGACCGCTGCGCCACCGGGCTCGACCTCCCCGAGTGGTTCGGCCGCAAC
>NZ_JAELVF020000001.1:4555961-4615455 GCF_018101125.2 Streptomyces tardus
CTCCGTGATAGCTGGTTCTCCCCGAAATGCATTTAGGTGCAGCGTCGTGTGTTTCTTGCCGGAGGTAGAGCACTGGATAGGCGATGGGCCCTACCGGGTTACTGACCTTAGCCAAACTCCGAATGCCGGTAAGTGAGAGCGCGGCAGTGAGACTGTGGGGGATAAGCTCCATGGTCGAGAGGGAAACAGCCCAGAGCATCGACTAAGGCCCCTAAGCGTGTGCTAAGTGGGAAAGGATGTGGAGTCGCAGAGACAACCAGGAGGTTGGCTTAGAAGCAGCCATCCTTGAAAGAGTGCGTAATAGCTCACTGGTCAAGTGATTCCGCGCCGATAATGTAGCGGGGCTCAAGTACACCGCCGAAGTCGTGTCACTCCAACATGAGACCTAACGGTTGTTGGGGTGGGTAGGGGAGCGTCGTGTGCCGGGTGAAGCAGCCGCGTAAGCGAGTTGTGGATGGTACGCGAGTGAGAATGCAGGCATGAGTAGCGATACAAGAGTGGGAAACTCTTGCGCCGATTGACTAAGGGTTCCTGGGTCAAGCTGATCTGCCCAGGGTAAGTCGGGACCTAAGGCGAGGCCGACAGGCGTAGTCGATGGACAACCGGTTGATATTCCGGTACCCGTGATACAGCGCCCAACACTGAATCTTCTGATGCTAAGGCCGTGAAGCCGCCCCTGTTCTCCTTTGGAGTGTGGGGGAGTGGTGGAGCCGCTGATCCAAGGTGGTAGTAGGTGAGTGATGGGGTGACGCAGGAAGGTAGTCCAGCCCGGGCGGTGGTTGTCCCGGGGTAAGGGTGTAGGGCGGCATGCAGGTAAATCCGTGTGCTGTGTGCCTGAGACCTGATGCCGAGCCTTTTTGGTGAAGTGGATGATCCTATGCTGTCGAGAAAAGCCTCTAGCGATGTTGTGTTGCGGCCCGTACCCTAAACCGACTCAGGTAGTCAGGTAGAGAATACCGAGGCGTTCGGGTGAACTATGGTTAAGGAACTCGGCAAAATGCCCCCGTAACTTCGGGAGAAGGGGGGCCATTTCTGGTGATAGGGACTTGCTTCCTTGAGCTGGGGGTGGCCGCAGAGACCAGCGAGAAGCGACTGTTTACTAAAAACACAGGTCCGTGCGAAGCCGTAAGGCGATGTATACGGACTGACGCCTGCCCGGTGCTGGAACGTTAAGGGGACCGGTTAGCTGTGATTCGTCATGGCGAAGCTGAGAACTTAAGCGCCAGTAAACGGCGGTGGTAACTATAACCATCCTAAGGTAGCGAAATTCCTTGTCGGGTAAGTTCCGACCTGCACGAATGGCGTAACGACTTCTTGACTGTCTCAACCATAGGCCCGGTGAAATTGCATTACGAGTAAAGATGCTCGTTTCGCGCAGCAGGACGGAAAGACCCCGGGACCTTTACTATAGCTTGATATTGGTGTTCGGTTCGGCTTGTGTAGGATAGGTGGGAGACTTTGAAGCGCACACGCCAGTGTGTGTGGAGTCGTTGTTGAAATACCACTCTGGTCGTGCTGGATGTCTAACCTGGGTCCGTGATCCGGATCAGGGACAGTGTCTGGTGGGTAGTTTAACTGGGGCGGTTGCCTCCTAAAGAGTAACGGAGGCGCCCAAAGGTTCCCTCAGCCTGGTTGGTAATCAGGTGGTGAGTGTAAGTGCACAAGGGAGCTTGACTGTGAGACTGACGGGTCGAGCAGGGACGAAAGTCGGGACTAGTGATCCGGCGGTGGCTTGTGGAAGCGCCGTCGCTCAACGGATAAAAGGTACCCCGGGGATAACAGGCTGATCTTCCCCAAGAGTCCATATCGACGGGATGGTTTGGCACCTCGATGTCGGCTCGTCGCATCCTGGGGCTGGAGTCGGTCCCAAGGGTTGGGCTGTTCGCCCATTAAAGCGGCACGCGAGCTGGGTTTAGAACGTCGTGAGACAGTTCGGTCCCTATCCGCTGCGCGCGTTGGAGTTTTGAGAAGGGCTGTCCCTAGTACGAGAGGACCGGGACGGACGGACCTCTGGTGTGCCAGTTGTTCTGCCAAGGGCATGGCTGGTTGGCTACGTTCGGGAGGGATAACCGCTGAAAGCATCTAAGCGGGAAGCCTGCTTCGAGATGAGGACTCCCACCCACTTGATGGGGTAAGGCTCCCAGTAGACGACTGGGTTGATAGGCCGGATATGGAAGACCCGTGAGGGTTGGAGTTGACCGGTACTAATAGGCCGAGGGCTTGACCATAGATTTGCTCGCGTCCACTGTGTAGTTTCTGAGACAGCAACCTGTTCCGGTTGCTTTCAGAACAACTGAAGAGTGTGCTTGTTCACACCTTGTCAGGTTTCCGCCTTGAATGGCGGTGATGGGGTTTCGGTGGTCATAGCGATGGGGAAACGCCCGGTTACATTTCGAACCCGGAAGCTAAGCCTGTCCGCGCCGATGGTACTGCATGCGGGAGCGTGTGGGAGAGTAGGTCGCCGCCGAACAATCATTAGAGGGCCGTTGGCCTCAGCACACTTGTTGCTGAGACCGACGGCCCTTTTTGTTTTCCCGCTCGTATTGCGTTCACGAAGAGTGGACGTGGGCACAACTGCGCAGAGATTTCAGGACAGGAGCCACACAATGTCGAACTCCCCCGAGGACAGCAGGTCCCGGCCCGAGCGTTCGGATCGGCCCAGGGGCCAACGGCCCGGCGGGGGCACTGAGTTCCGTGGTGGCGGCCGCGGGGACGAACGTTCGCATCCGCGCCGGGACGACGGACACCGGGACTTCCGGCGGGACGCCGGCGACCGTGGTCCGCGTCGTGACGATGAGCGTGGTGGTTTCCGTCGTGACCGGGACGACCGTGGGCCGCGTGGCGATGGCGACCGTGGTGGTTACCGGGGCAACCGGGACGACCGGGGCCCGCGCCGCGACGACCGCCCCTCGGGCGGCGGCCCGCGTCGTGACGGCGACCGTGGCGGTTACCGGGGGGACCGGGGTGACCGTCCCACCGGCGGTCCGCGTGGGGATGGCGACCGTGGTGGTTACCGGGGCAGCCGGGACGACCGTGGTCCGCGCCGCGACGACCGCCCCTCGGGCGGTGGCCCGCGCCGTGACGGGGACCGCGGCGGGTTCCGGAGCGACCGCGGCGACCGTGGTCCGCGTCGTGACGACCGACCGTCGGGCGGCGGTCCGCGTCGTGACGATGACCGTGGTGGTTTCCGTCGTGACCGGGACGACCGTGGGCCGCGTGGCGATGGCGACCGTGGTGGCTTCCGGGGCAACCGGGACGACCGGGGCCCGCGTCGTGACGACCGCCCCTCGGGCGGCGGCCCCCGCCGGGACGGCGACCGTGACGGGTTCCGCAGGGACCGGGACGACCGTCCGCGTCGTGACGACCGGCCGTACGCCGGCTCCCGCGACGACCGTCCGCGGCGGGACGACGACCGCGGCGGGCGGCGCCCGTACGGGCAGGGACGGCCCGGTGGCGACCGTGGTGGTTACCGCGGCGGTCGCGAGGGCTTCCAGCGGGACGACCGGCGGATGGACCGGCCGCCGCTGCGTCGGCTGCCGATCCCCGAGGACGTCACCGGCGAGGAGCTGGACGCGTCGGTCCACCAGGAACTGCGCACTCTGCCCAAGACGCTTGCCGAGGACGTCGCGAAGAACCTGGTTATGGTGGCCAGGACTCTGGACGAGGACCCCGAGGAGGCGTACGGATACGCCAAGGTCGCGCTCCGTCTGGCCTCCAGGGTGCCGGCGGTGCGGGAGGCGATGGGCTTCGCCTCGTACGGCGCTGAGAAGTACGCGGAGGCGCTTGCGGAGTTCAGGGCGGCGCGGAGGATGACGGGTGCCCAGCACCTGTGGCCCGTGATGGCGGACTGCGAGCGCGGTCTCGGGCGTCCGGAGAAGGCGCTGGCCATGGCCGGTGAGCCCGAGGTGCAGAAGCTCGACAAGGCGGGCCAGGTGGAGATGCGCCTGGTCGCCGCGGGTGCCCGGCAGGACATGGGCCAGGCCGAGGCGGCCGTGGTGACCCTGCAGAGCCCCGAGTTGGCGTCCGGTTCGGTTCAGCCGTGGTCGGCGCGGCTGCGTTATGCCTACGCGGACGCGCTCTTGGCGGTCGGCCGGGAGCAGGAGGCGCGGGACTGGTTCGCAAAGGCGGTGGAGGCGGACCAGAGCGGAGTGACGGACGCCTCCGACCGGCTCGCGGAGCTGGACGGCGTCGAGTTCACCGACGCGCTCGACCCCGAGGTGGACGACGAGGCATGACTCCGGTGCGTCGTGAGGCGTGAGGTGCACGTGCACTGACCCGTAACGGGTGCCCCCCACGCCGGGCGGGGAGCAGCGGGCGAGCGCGCCAGGGGCGGGACTTCGAGGTGAAGTCCCGCCCCTGGCTGCTGCGTTGGGCCGTTGGGCTGCTGTGCTGTGCTGTGCCGCACCGGGCGCCGCCGCCTTCGTCGGTGCGGCTCGCAGGCCCCGCCCTGCGCGCACGGTCGCGGCCCGTGCCGCCGGACGGCGCGGTGAGCCGTTAACTGTGAACCGTGGCCTGCGGTGCCGGCCTCTGCAGTGCCGGCCTGCGTTGCCGGGCTGTGCCGCTGCGGCTACGTCGCTGAGGGCTCGCGGGTGCGGGCGTGGACGGCGAGGGGGTTGTGCAGGGTCCCGCTGATCTGGATGGCGCTCGCCGGGTCCTGGAGGTCGACCATCTGCGTGTTGTCCCTGAGCTGGAGGCGGTTGAGGCAGGAGCGCGCGAACTCGGCCGCGAACAGGTCGTACTGCTCGAACTTCGCGGCGAACTGCGGGGCGGACTCCTGGTAGTCGCGTACACATTCGGCGACGCCGGCCCAGAACGCGTCCTCCGGGAGGGTGCCCTCGGCGTCGAGGGTGGCGCCGAG
The DNA here is from genome assembly GCF_018101125.2 of Streptomyces tardus. Taxonomy (GTDB): domain Bacteria; phylum Actinomycetota; class Actinomycetes; order Streptomycetales; family Streptomycetaceae; genus Streptomyces; species Streptomyces tardus. Next base: position 4,560,820 of record NZ_JAELVF020000001.1, read on the forward strand.
GAAGCGGAAGAAGCAGTCGAAGACGTCGGTGAAGAGGGAGAGCAGTTTCATCTCGTCCGGGACGTCGGCGCGGATGCGCTCGACCTCGGGCGGAAGTACGGCGGTGGGGTCGAGCACCGCGATCTCCTCGGCGATGTCCTTGAGGATCGCGCTCTCGGGTACGCCGTCCCGCAGGACCAGGATGATGTTCTCGCCGTGCGGCATGTACACCAGGTCGTAGGCGTAGAAGCTGTGCAGGAGCGGGGTGAGGTAGGCCCGCAGATAGTGCCGCAGCCACTGCGCCGGCTCAAGTCCCGAACTGCGGATGAGGGCTGCGGCGAGGGAGTGGCCCTGCTGGTCGGTGTGGAGCAGCGAGGCCATGGTGACGAGCCGCCGGCCGGGGGCGAGGGCCGGTACCGGGCTCTCGCGCCAGAGAGCCGCGAGCATCTTGGGGTAGGGCGAGCTCTTGTCGGCCGCGGCGGCGTACTCGCGGTTCTCGTATCCGATGGCGGCGCGTTCGCGGATGACGCGGACGCCGGTGGCCCGCAGCAGCTCGTCGTCGGCGATCAGACGGGCGAGCCAGTCGTTGATGGCTGGGGTGGCCTTCATGTAGGCGGCGGAGAGGCCGCGGACGAAGCCCATGTTGAGCACCGACAGGGCGGTCTTGACGTAGTGCTTGCCTGGGTCGGAGGTGTTGAAGAAGGTGCGGATCGACTGCTGTGCCTGGTACGTGTCGTCGCCCTCGCCGAGGTGTACCAGGCGCCGGTGGGCCAGTTCCGCGGCGAAGGTGACGGAGATCTTGTGCCGCCACTGCCAGGGGTGGACCGGCATCAGGAGGTAGTCCTCCGGGTCGAGGCCGAGCGCGGTCAGCCGGTCGCGGAAGCGGCGCAGCAGGTCCGGGCCGAGCTCCTCGGTGATCAGCGTCCGGTGGTCCAGGTCGTGGGAGCTGGTGAAGGTGGCGCGGTCGCGACGGGCGGCGAGCCAGACCAGACGTACGGGAGAGGCCGCCTCGGGCGCGTAGTCGAGGTACTCGTGGGAACCGAAGCCGAGCCGGCCGTTGTTGGCGACGAAGCAGGGGTGGCCCTCGGTCATACCGGCCTCGACGGTCTGGAAGTCCGCCTCGGCGAGCTGTGCGGCGGTGAGCCGGCGGTGCTCCAGTTTGTACGCGGTGCTCGCCAGGGTGGAGCTGATCTCCTCCAGGTAGACCGGCAGGACCTCCTCGGTCAGCCCGAGCGAGCTGCGCAGTTCGAGGAAGAAGTCCAGGGCGTCGAGGGGGAGCGGGCTGCCGTCCCGTTCCCGGGTGATGCTGTCGGGGTCGATGCGCCAGTGGTCGAGCGCTCCGCGGGTCGCGGTGAACCGGTACGCGCTGCGTCCGTCGTCGCTGGTGACGACGTAGTGGCCGGCGGTCTCCTCGGCCGGGTGCAGCAGCCGCTCGTGGGCGAACTCGGCGAGGGCCTTGCGTATCAGCAACCTGCCCGCGCGGTCCCAGAGTTCGGGTGTCAGATGGGGGACGGTCTGCTGGTGGTCGGTGCTCATCGGCTGACTCCTCGTGCGGACAGGAACTGTGCGCGGGTGCAGGTGCTCAGGTACGCGTCCTTCTCCGGTTTGCTGATCCGTCGTTCGATCCGGAAGCCGACGGCCTCGTTGAGGCGGTGCACGGCGTGGTTGCCGACGTCCGGTTCCACGACGACACGGGCGGTGTCGGGGTCGGAGAAGAGCAGCTCCATCACGGTGGTGATGACCGCGAGGGTGAAGCCGTGCACGGGGGTGTCGGTCGGTGCGACCAGGAAGTGCATGCCCACATCGCCCGGCTCCGGCGGGTAGAGGCCCTTGAGTTCGATCTCGCGGGGGTCGTAGCGCTCGACGAGGAAGGCCGGTTCGCCGCGGTGGTGGCCGAGCCAGGCGTCTGTGTGCGGTGAACCGGCGATCGTGCGGTACTCGCGTGCGACGTCGGCAGGGGTGGCGTCCTGCTGGAGCCAGTAGGCGGACTTGGGATGGGTGAGCCAGCGGTGCAGCAGGGGTGTGTCGCGGTCCGGGTCGACGGGTCGTACGGTCAGCTCTCCCACCCCGCCTGCGGAGGTGCTGCCGTGCCCGGGTGCGGGTGCGGGTGCGGGCGTGGGTGCGCCGGCGGGTCCGGTGGCGGGTCCGGTGTCCGTGCGGATGCTCATGCGGGGCTGGCCTCCAGCGGGTGATCGGCGGCCTGCGGGGCGGCGAACTCCTGGAAGGCGATGGACCGTTCGACCGGGTAGTGCTCGCGGCCGAGCAGCTCGCGGATGATGCAGGAGTTGCGGTACGCGGCCATCCCCAGGTCGGGGGTGACGAAGCCGTGGGTGTGCAGCTCGGCGTTCTGGACGAAGATCTCCTCGCCCGCGTGGTCGATGCTGTAGTTGCGCGCCACGTCGTAGCGCTGGGCGTCGTCCCAGCGGATGCGGTCGGCGACGGGGGAGAGGAACGCCGGCACCTCGTAGCGGTAGCCGGTGGCGAGCACCAGGCCCTCGGTGTCCAGGGTGAAGTCCCGCTCCTGCTCGTGCTGGTGGAGCCGGAGCGTGTAGGTGCCGGTCGCCGGGTCGTGTTCGGCGGAGTCGAGCGCGGTGTTGGTCAGCAGCCTGGTGGGGCAGCCGCCGCGCCGCTCGTGGGTGTAGAGCAGGTCGAAGATGTCGTTGATCAGGGCCGCGTCGATGCCCTTGTAGAGGTGCTTCTGCTCGGCGTTGAGCCGGTCCCGGGTGCGGGGCGGCAGCGAGTGGAAGTAGTCGACGTACTCCGGAGAGGTCATCTCCAGCGTGAGCTTGGTGTACTCCAGCGGGAAGAACCTGGGGGATCGGGTCACCCAGTTCAGGTGGTAGCCGTGAACGGAGATGTCCTGGAGCAGGTCGTGGTAGACCTCGGCGGCGCTCTGGCCGCTGCCGACGACGGTGATGCTGCTCTTTGCCTGGAGGGCTTCCCTGTGCTCGAGGTAGTCGGAGTTGTGCAGCAGGTCGCCGCCGAGGCCTCGGCAGGAGTCGGGCAGGTGGGGCGGGGTGCCGGTGCCGAGCACCAGGCGGCGGGCGTGGTGGACCCGGCGTTCGCCGGTGGCGCTCTCGAGCGTGTGGACCGCGTAGAGCGCGTCCTGCTCCAGATACCGGACCTCGGTGACCTGTTGGCCGAACCGGACGGTGGACAGCTGGTGCGCCGCCCAGCGGCAGTAGTCGTTGAACTCGTTGCGCAGCGGGTAGAAGCTCTCGCGGATGTAGAAGGGGTAGATGCGTCCGGACTGCTTCAGGTAGTTCAGGAAGGAGTACGGCGACGTCGGGTCGGCCATGGTGACGAGGTCGGCGAGGAACGGGACCTGGAGTGTGCTGTGCTCCAGCAGCATCCCGGGGTGCCAGTCGAAGTCGGGTTTGCTCTCCAGGAAGAGTCCGTCCAGCTCGTCGATGGGTTCGGTCAGTGCGGCCAGGCCCAGGTTGAACGGGCCCAGCCCGATGGCGATGAAGTCGTGCGCGGGGGTCAACTGCTTCTCCAGTCCGGTACGGGCGCGGCTCAGCCGGCGCGGAGCGGGGCGAGCGGCCGGTCGGCTGTCGCCTCGGCCGCGTCGGTGGCAGCGTCGGCGGGGGCGGGCCGGGCGGTCGGTGTCCGCTGCTCCCGCTCGGTGGCGGCCAGGCGGTCTTCGGCGTGGCCAGCGAGGAGGTCGAGGACGGCGCCGACATCCCGCAGCGTGGCGTGCGGGTTGAGCAGGGTGAACTTGAGGTGGTGGGCGCCGTCGACCTTGGTGCCGGCGACGACCGCCAGACCCGAGTCGAAGAGCGCCTGGCGGGCGTGGAGGTTGACCTCGTCCTGGAGCGCGGGCGGGGTGCCGCTCGGGGTCCGGTAGCGGAAGACCAGGGTGCTGAGGGTGGGGCGGGTGACCACCTCGAACCGGTCGTCGGCTTGCAGCAGGGCCCAGGCGTCGGCGGCACGGTCCACCACCGCGTCGAAGAGTTCGCCGACGCCTGCGGCGCCCATGGTGCGCAGAGTGAGCCAGAGTTTGAGAGCGTCGAAGCGGCGGGTGGTCTGGATGCTCTTGTCGACCTGGTTGGGCGTGAGCTCGCGGTCCGCCCGTTCCGGGTTGAGGTAGTCGGCGTGGTACGTGGCGTGCCGGAGCGTGCCCCCGTCCCGTACCAGCAGGGCGCTCGAACTGACCGGCTGGAAGAAGGACTTGTGGTAGTCGACGGTCACCGAGTCGGCGTGCTCGATGCCCCGCAGCAGCGACCTGCGGGTGCGCGAGACGAGCAGGCCGCAGCCGTAGGCGGCGTCCACGTGCAGCCACGCGCCGTGGCGTGCGCAGAGTTCGGCCAGCTCGGGCAGCGGGTCGATGCTGCCGAAGTCGGTGGTGCCCGCGGTGCCGACCACGGCCATCGGCACCAGGCCCTCGCGGGCGCAGCGGTCGAGCTCCTCGGCGAGGGCCTCGGGCGACATCCGCCGCTGCTCGTCGACGGGCACGGCGATGACCGCGTCGTACCCGAGCCCGAGCAGGGCGGCGGATTTGGCGACGCTGAAGTGGCCGGCCTCGGAGGTCAGGATGCGCAGCCTGGGCAGTGTCTCGGCGGCGCGCAGCGGGCGTTCGCTTTTCCTGGCGACGCGTCGGCAGGCCTCCTCGCGGGCGAGCAGCATGGCCTGGAGGTTGGACTGGGTGCCACCGGAGGTGAAGACGCCGTCGGCCGCGCCGCCGAGGCCGATCAGCTCGGCGGTCCAGTCGATGAGACGGCGTTCGATGAGGGTGGCGCCGACGCTCTGGTCCCAGGTGTCGAGCGAGGAGTTGACGGAGGAGAGCACGGCCTCGCCGAGCAGCGCGGGTATGACTACCGGGCAGTTGAGATGGGCGAGGTAGCGAGGGTGGTGGAAGTAGACGGCGTCGCGCAGATAGAGGGTTTCCAGCTCGTCGAGGGCTGCGCCGGCGTCTCCGAGCGGGGTGTCGAGGTCCACCTCGCGGACGAGGGGGCCGAGTTCGGTGGTGGAGACGCCGGTCAGCGGTCGGGTGGTCCGGGCGATCTTCGATGCGACGCGGTTCACTCCTTCGGTGACGGTGCGCCGGTAGTGGTCGGTGGTGGTCGCGGCCAGCAGCTGGTCGCGGGGGTCGTCGTCTCGGCCGGTGGGGTCGGCGGGCGACGTGTGGTCCTCGGCCGGGTGCGCGAGGAAGCTCACGATCGGTCCTCCCAGGAGTGGGCGGGCGCCGTGCGGGCAGCACGAAGTCGCCTCATGGGCGGGCGCGTTCGTGGGAATGCGAGGTGGGGAGCCCATGGGCACGGCGGAGTGGGCAGGTGGAAGTGAGGTTAGCCTTCCCTAAGTTGAAAAGCAAAGGGTGGAGTGAGGCGTTCCGTTCGGCAGGGCGACGGAACGCTCAACCGGCGCTCGATGGGGGAATGTTCACCCGAACGTGGTCGGTTTCACTGCCGCTGCCCGGCTCCCGGCTCCCGGCTCCCGGCTCCCGGTTCTCGGCTCCCGGTTCTCGGCTCCCGGCCCCCGGTTCTCGGCTTCGGCCGAGCGCCGAACGGGTCGGCTCCCGCGGTCCGTCAGGCCTCGGCGCATCTGATCGAGGGGCGGCACGCCGGCCGCGCGGACATCCTGCGCGAGCTGACGGTCTATCGCCCAGGTCAGCATCGGCCGGCCTCGGTCGCGTCGGCGGCGCAAGCCGGTACGGCCCGGCAGCGAGCGGCCGGGCCGTACCGGGGCGAGGGGAGTGACCGGCCAGTTCCCGGCGCGCACTCACACCCCGTCGGGCCCGTCCAGGGTGCGCAGCACCAGGCCGGTCGCCGGCTTCGGGCCGAAGGAGGTGGACTTGCGGGGCATCGAGACGCCCTGGCGGGCCAGTTCCAGTACGGTCGCCTCGGTCACGGCGCGCAGCAGGACCGCGGTACCCCCGGTGCGATCGGCCTGTGAGAGCGCCGTGCGCGCGGAGTGCAGATAGCTGATGTCGGAGGGCTGGTCCGGCACCCGCCACACCTCGTCAAGCAGCGCCGAGTGCAGCACCGTCGCGTCCAACTCCCGCCAGGCGGCGGGCCGGTCGGCGCGCACCGTACGGGCGAGCAGCTCGGGCGAGACGCGGTCGACCAGCACGAACTCACCGTCGCCGTAGAGCAGGAACGCGTTGCCCTCGGCCCGCTCCAGCTGCTCCAGCGCGTTCTGCGGCGGACCGGGGAGCGGACGCAGCCGGGCCACGCCCTCCAGCAGCCGCCGGGCCTTGTCGGGGGCGAGGCGGGGCAGCACCCGGTGGATGGCGTGGACCTCCAGCGGATAGCGCTCGTTGTCCACCAGGAGCACGAGCCCGTACGCCCAGCCCGGATCCTGCGGCTCCTCCTCACGCAGCCGCAGATAGGTGGCCCAGCGGTGGTGGCCGTCGGCGATCAGCGCGCGTCTGGTCGCCAGATCCTCGGTGACCTCGGCCAGCTCGGCCCGGTCGGTGACCGGCCAGAGGCGGTGGGTGAAGCCGTCCTCGGTGCAGGTGGTCAGCAGCGCGGGCTGCGCCACCGCGCGCTCGATCACCGCGGACGCGCCCCGGTCGGCGTCGCCGCCCCGGTAGGAGAGCAGCAGCGGCTCCAGGTTGGCGCGGGCCCGCAGCATCAGTCCGAGCCGGTCCTCCACGATCTGCGGCATCACGTCCTCGTGCGGCAGTACGACGCCGTCCTCGGGCAGCGTGAGCCGCAGGGTGCCGATGATCCCGCGTTGCAGGGTCGCGCCGCGGTGCTGCTCGTAGACGTAGAGCGTGGGGGCCGGATCGCGGCGCAGCACCCCCTCCCGCTCCCAGCGCCGCAGGGTGTCGGCGGCCTGGCGGTGTCCGGCGTCCGCGTCACCGGTGCGGGGCAGGATCAGCCGCACGATGTTGTACGGGTCGGCCGTCTCCAACTGGTGCACACCGTCCGGCCGTACGACCACGTCGTACGGCGGCGAGGTGACGGAGGCGAGGCTGGTCACCCGCGCCGGGTCGTAGCGCAGGCCGCGGAAGGGCGTGAGGTGGAGGCCGTCGGGATGCATCCGGCAAATGCTAGTACCGCGCCCCGACCCGGCAGGCGCACGGAGTGCGCCGGGTCCACGCACCTGCGCCGGCCGCGGGCCCCGCGACGCGCTCCGTCCCGAGGCCGCTGCCCGGCCGCCGGGCAGGTGGGCGGGGCTGGGAGACTGGCGGCCCGGCCGGTACCCGCCCGCCCCCGACCGTCCCCGCGACCGAGGAGCCCCACACCCATGCTGCGAGCCTGCCCGCAGGAGCTGCACACCGCCTACGACACCGCGCTGCTCGACCTCGACGGGGTCGTCTACGCGGGCGGCCGGGCCGTACCGCACGCGGTGGAGGCGCTGGCGAGGGCCCGCGGCGAGGGCATGAGGCTGTCCTATGTCACCAACAACGCCGCCCGTACGCCCGCGACGGTCGCCGACCATCTGACGCGACTGGGCGTGCCCGCGGAGGCGGCCGAGGTCGTCACCTCCGCGCAGGCGGTCGCCCGGCTGATCGCCGAACAGGTGGCGCCCGGCGCCCGGGTGCTGTGCGTGGGCGGCGAAGGTCTGCGGGTGGCGCTGACCGAACGCGGCCTGGACGTCGTGGAGTCCGCGGACGACTCTCCGGCCGCCGTGGTGCAGGGCTACGGCGGCCCCGAGATGCCCTGGGCGCGGCTGGCGGAGGCGGCCCTCGCGGTCGGCGCCGGAGTGCCGTGGTTCGCCTCGAACACCGATCTGACGATCCCGGGCGAGCGCGGTATCGCCCCCGGCAACGGTGCCGCCGTGGAAGTCGTGCGCATCGCCACCCGGTGGATGCGCGACGCCCCCGAGCCGCAGGTCGCCGGCAAGCCCCGGCCGCCGATGCACCGGGAGACGATCCTGCGCACCGGCGCGCGCCGACCGCTGGTGGTGGGGGACCGGCTCGACACCGACATCGAGGGCGCGCACGGCGGCGGGGTGGACTCCCTGCTGGTGCTCACCGGCGTCACCGACGCGGCGCAACTGCTCACCGCCCGTCCGGTGCACCGGCCGACGTATCTGGCCGCCGATCTGCGCGGTCTGCTGGCCGCGCACCGCGAACCCGTGCGTGCGCAGGGCCCGGACTCCCCGTGGGAGTGCGGCGGTTGGCAGGCTTCGGCCGGCCCGGGCCGGCTGCTGCTGTCCGGCGGCGGTGATCCGGTGGACGGGCTGCGCGCGCTGTGTGCCGCGGCCTGGACCGCCGCGGACGCAGCCGGTGCGCCCGGCTGCGAGTGGGAGGCGACGGCCGCACTCGACGCGCTGGGACTGTAGGGACCGCGCCGACCGGGCCTCGGCGCAGAGCGCGGCGGAGAGCGCGGCGTACGGGCTCACCGCCCCGCGCGCAGCCGCTCCGGGGCCGGTCCGTGTCCGGGCCGTCCGGGGTCGGTTCGTGTTCGGCCGGTTCGTGCCCGCTGCTCCGTGTCCGGGCCGGCCCGTGCGCCTGTACGGGGCCGCCTCAGCCGGCGAGTGCCTCGCGGCGCAGGTCCTCCTCGGTCGCGCCCAGCCGCCAGTAGCCGGAGAACTGCACACGAGCCCGGTCCAGGCCGCGTTCGCGCACCAGATGGCGGCGCATCGCCCGGACGGCGCCCGCCTCGCCCGCCAGCCACGCGTACGGCGCGCCCGCCGGGAACGGCGCCTCGCGCAGCGCCGTGAGCAGCTCGCCGCGGCGGGCCGGACTGCCCTCGTGCACAAGCCAGTTGACCTTGGCGCCGGGGTGGTGGGGCAGCGCCCGACGGTCGGCGGTGTCCGGAACCTCCAGCCATATGTGTGCGGGCACGGTGGGCGGCAACCAGTCGAGGATGCCGGCGACCGCGGGCAGGGCGGTCTCGTCGGCGGCGAGCAGCACCCAGTCGGCGTCCTGCGGCAGCCGGAAGCCGATGCTCTTGTTCTCCCGAACGGCCGGGCCCAGCAGGGTCGTCCGGTCGCCGGGGCGGGCGGCGCGCGCCCAGCGGGAGGCGGGGCCGAGGTCGCCGTGGAGCGCGAAGTCGACGTCCACCTCGTCGCCGTCGTCCCGGGAGCCCCCGTCGTCCCGGGCGCCCGCCGGTCCCGGCCCCGGGCCGCGGGGGCTCCGGCGGTGCTCCCGGACGGTGTACGAGCGCATGATGGCCCGCACTTCGGGGTCCATCGCCCGCCAGGCGGCGAACCATCCGTCGCCGTCGACGTCCGGGAGCACGGGCAACTCCTGGCCCGGGTGCGGCAGGAAGAGCGAGAAGCTCTGGTCCCGTCCGCCGGAGTCGAAGTCCCGCAGGCTCTCGCCGGCGAAGGTGATCCGCACCAGCGACGGGCTCAGCCGCGTCGACCGTGCCACTCGGACGGGGAAGAAGCGGAAGGCGGACGGCGCGCTGACGGCCATGGCGGCGAGTCCTTTCGACGGGTGCGTGCGGGCACTCGGTTCCGGGCGTGCGGGGCAGTGCCCCAGGGCGGTGCGTGCGGTGCGTCGTGCGCCGGCCCGACCCCCGTTGCGGTCGGGCGGTCCCGTACGGGCGGTGGGCGCCCGTACGGGCGGAGGCCGGTCAGTCCAGCCGCTTGGCGTCGCCGATCGCCTGGGTGATGTCCTCCAGCAACTCGGCGGCGCCCACCCAGGAGTAGGGCGCGACGTAGTTCCACCCGGTGACCTGGCCGGCGCGGACCGCGGGCAGATCGCGCCAACCGGGCTTCTCCTCCAGCTGGTCGGGCTGGAGGCTCATGGCGCGCTCGTCGAGCATGATCACATCGGCGTCGTACTTGTCGGCGTTCTCCCAGGAGAGGTTCTCGAAGTAGTCCTGGCCCTTGATGCTGGGGCTGATGACGTCGACTCCCAGCTCCTTGAACTGCATCAACTCCGCCTGGATGGTGGGCCCGGCGACGTAGAGGGTGTCGTTGGTGGCGGAAACGGCGAGCACCCGGATGCGGGAGCCCTTGGCGGTGCGGCGCAGCCGTTCGGCCGCCGCCTCGTACCGGTCCTTGGCCTTGGTGACGCGCTCCGCGGTCAGGTCGGCGCCGAGCGACTCGGCGAGTTCGGCATAGCGCTCGACGACCTCCCTGAGCGGGATGCGGCCGGTGGTGACGCCCACGCTGGGCGCGAGCTTGAGGATCTTGTCCTTGCTCTCCTCCGGCACGTACCAGAGCACGTCGGGGTCGTACATGTGCGTGATCAGCAGATCGGGGCGGAGCTTCGCGTACCGCTCGACGCTGAACTCGCCGAAGGCGTTGCCGATCACCTCGACCCGGTCGACGTCGAGCCTGCCGGCCGCCGGGTCGGCCTTGCCGCCCTTGGTGCGGGTCTCGCCGAAGACCCCGGCCACCTGTGTGGTGACGCCGAAGTCGTGCAGGGCCGCGGCGGCACCGGTGAAGGCGACGATCTTCTCGGGGCGCCCGTCGGTGGTGACCTTCTTCTTCCGGTCGTCGGTGAAGGACCAGCCGGCGTCCCCGCCGTCGGAGGAGCCGCTGCCGCCGGAGTCCCCGCAGGCGGCGAGCAGCGCGGTCAGCCCCACCGCGCCACCGGCCGCGAGCAGCCCGCGCCGGGTCAACGAGCGGTGCGTCGCGGTGGGTTGACCGGCGGGTGCCGGCGCGGTGGCGCGCGGAGTGGACATCTCGGTGCCTGCTTTCTGGCGGTACGGCATGCGGCGGCCCGGGCGCGGGACGGCGCCTTCGACGGACCGCAACACGGGACGAATCGCGGTTAGGTTAACCTAACCGAAGATTTGTCCCCCACTCCGGCCGGAAGCATTCCGGTTGGCCGCTCCCGGGAGCTGGAACGTGTCCTCCGTCAAGTCCCCGCAGAGGCACGGGGCGTGTGCCGAAAGCCCGGCGCGACCACCGCGCGCGCACTCCCGGAACGCGCTGCGTGCCCTCGGACTGATCGCCGCCCTCGCGCTGCTGCTCCTGGTCGTCGGGCTCGGCCTCGCGGTCGGCGCCAAACCGATCAGCCTCGGCGAGGCGTACGCCGGGCTCACCGACGAGTCCGCGCCGGCGCACAGCATCGTCACCGAGATGCGGATGCCGCGCACCCTGCTCGGTCTGCTGGCCGGCTTCGCGCTCGGACTCGCCGGCTGCCTGATGCAGGCGCTCACCCGCAATCCGCTGGCCGACCCGGGGCTGCTGGGCATCAACGCCGGCGCCTCGGCGGCGGTGGTCTCCGCGATGGCCTTCCTCGGCGTGACCGCCTACACCGGCTACGTGTGGTTCGCCTTCCTGGGCGCCGCTGTCGTCTCGGTGCTGGTGTACGCGGTCGGGGGCGGGCGCGGGGCCACCCCCGCCCGGCTCGCCCTCGCCGGCACCGCCCTGAACGCGGCGCTGATCAGCTACGTCAACGCCGTGCAGCTGCTGGACACCGCGGCACTGGACCGGATGCGCTTCTGGACCGTCGGCTCGCTGGCCTCGGCCGACATGGACACGGTCGTGCGGCTGTCCGCCTTCGTCGGCGCGGGCACCCTGATCGCGCTGCTGATGGCGCGTCCGCTCAACGCGATGGCGCTCGGCGAGGACAGCGCCCGGGCGCTCGGTGCCTCGCCGGGCGCCACCAAGGGCTGGACGATCGCCGCGGTGACCGTGTTGTGCGGTGCGGCCACGGCCGCCTGCGGGCCGATCGTCTTCGTCGGGCTGATGGTCCCGCACCTGGTGCGTTCGCTGACCGGCCCCGATCTGCGCTGGATGCTGCCGTACTGCGCGGTGCTGGCGCCCGTCCTGCTCGTCGGGGCCGATGTGCTCGGACGGGTGCTCGCCCGGCCCGGCGAACTCCAAGTGGGCATCGTGACCGCGGTGTTGGGCGGGCCGGTGTTCCTCTACTTCGTACGTCGTCGAAGGATGGCCCAGGCATGAGCGTCGTCCGCTACCGGCAGTGGTCGGTGCACGCCCACCCGAGGTCGCTGGCGGTGGGGCTGCTGCTCGTCCTGCTCGCCCTCGGCTCGTCCGTGCTTCTGGTGGGCAGCGGCGAGTACCCGATGAGCCCCGCCCGGGTGGTGGAGACACTCACCGGCCAGGGGCACCCCGCCGACGTCTTCATCGTGCAGGAGGTCCGGCTGCCGCGAGTGGTGACCGGACTGCTGGTGGGCGCGGCCCTGGGACTGTCCGGTGCCGTCTTCCAGGCGCTGGTGCGCAATCCGCTCGGCAGCCCGGACATCCTCGGCTTCACCCACGGCGCCTCCGCCGGCGCGATCTCGGTGATCGTGCTCTTCGGCGGCAGCAGCGCCGCGCTGGCCGGCGGCGCGGTGGTCGGGGCCGCACTCACCGGAGTGCTGGTCTATCTGCTCGCCTGGCGGGGCGGGCTCCACGGCAACCGGCTGGTCCTCGTCGGCGTCGGTGTCGCCGCGATCCTCACCGGCGTCAACGGGTATCTGCTCACCCGCGCCGACATCAACGAGGCCGGCCGCGCCGTGCTCTGGCTCACCGGCAGTCTGGAGGGCAGCGGCTGGGGCAACGCGGTGCCGCTGCTGCTCGCGCTCTGCCTGCTGCTTCCGGTCGTCCTGCTCGGCTGCGCGCGCGGACTGCGGGCGCTGGAGATGGGCGACGACGCCGCGTACTCCCTCGGGGTGCCGGTGGAGCGCGTACGACTGGTGCTGCTGGTCTGCGCGGTGCTGCTCACCGCGTTCGCCGCCGCCGCGGCCGGGCCGATCGCCTTCGTCGCGCTCACCGCGCCCCAGCTCGCCCGCAGGCTCACCCGAGCGCCCGGCCCCAACCTGGTGCCCGCGCTGTGCATGGGGGCGGCCCTGGTGGTCTGCGCCGACCTGCTTGCCGGTCGCGCCTTCGGCGACCAGCCGCTCCCGGCGGGGGTGGTGACCGGCGTGCTCGGCGGCGCCTACCTCGTCTGGCTGCTGGCCACCCAGCGCAGGGCGGGCCGTATCTGAGGGCCGTCGGCAGCATCCCGAACCGGGCGCCCCCGCCCGCCGCTCCAACGCCGAACACCGGGTCCCGGAACCGACTCCGGGCCGCAGGACGGAAGGAACCCGACCGTGGACCACCGCAGCGACCGCGCCCGGCTGCGCGGCGAAGGCATGACCCTCGCCTACGACCAGCGCACCATCGCCCGGAAGTTGGACGTGACCGTCCCCGACGGTTCCTTCACCGTGATCGTCGGCCCCAACGCCTGCGGCAAGTCGACACTGCTGCGCGCGCTCTCCAGGATGCTGCGGCCCAAGGAGGGCCATGTGCTGCTGGACGGCGCGGACCTGAGCACCATGCCGGCCAAGCAGGTCGCCCGTACGCTCGGGCTCCTCCCGCAGTCCTCGATCGCGCCCGACGGCATCACCGTCGGCGATCTGGTGGCCCGCGGCCGGTACCCCCACCAGGGCCTGCTGCGCCAGTGGTCGCGCGAGGACGAGCGGATCGTGCAGGAGTCGATGGGCTCCACCGGTGTCGCCGAACTCGTCGACCGCTTCGTCGACGAACTCTCCGGCGGGCAGCGGCAGCGGGTGTGGATCGCGATGGCCATCGCGCAGCAGACGCCGCTCCTGCTGCTCGACGAACCGACCACCTTCCTGGACATCCAGCACCAGGTCGACGTCCTCGACCTCTGCGCCGATCTCCACGAGCAGCAGGGCCGCACCCTGGTCGCAGTGCTGCACGACCTCAACCAGGCCGCGCGCTACGCCACCCATCTGATTGCGATGCGCGACGGACAGATCGTCGCGGAGGGCGAGCCGTCGGGGATCGTCACCGCCGAACTGGTCGAGGAGGTCTTCGGGCTGCGCTGCCAGGTCATCGACGATCCCGAGACCGGTACGCCGCTGGTCGTACCGGCCGCCCGCAGGCGGGCCGCCGTGTAGCGTCGGGGACATGCACGAAGCGACACCCGACGACGGGTGCGGGGCACCGTCCCGCACCCCCGGCGAGCAGGTCGGCGACGGCGTTCCGCCCGTGCCGCAGCCCGTCGTTCCAGCCGCCCCGCCGGTGCCGGACGGCACCGTCCCGCACCCCGCGCCGACGCGTGCCGCCGACGTGACGCCCGCCGAGGACGCACGGAACGACGGGCAGGTTGCCGACGGGCAGGCACCCGGCGGGCAGGCGCCCGGCAGGGAGGCTGCCGAGGTCCGGCCGGCCGGCGAGCAGGCCGCGCCGCGCCCGCTCGGCCTCGTCGTCCAGCCCACCGGGCACGCGGAGGTCGACAGCGGGATGCGGCGGCTGGCGGCCGTCGATCACCTCGCCGTCTCCGGCCACTTGGAGGTGTACGAGGATGTGCACCGCGGTCTGCGGTCCACGCTGACCGCACTCGACCAGCACGATCCCGGGAGCTGAACACAGGTGGCCGCAGCACGTATCCGGCGCGCCAGACTCGATGCCGAGCTGGTGCGCCGCAAGGTCGCACGCTCGCGTGAGCACGCCAGCCAGTTGATCGCGGCGGGCCGGGTGACGGTCGGCGGGGCACTGGCGGTCAAGCCCGCCACCCAGGTCGGTCTGGACGCCGCGATCGTGGTGCGCGAGGACAGCGAGGACCCGGAGTACGTCTCGCGCGGCGGCCACAAACTGGCCGGCGCCCTGGAGGCGTTCGGTCCGGAGGGTCTCGATGTCCGCGGTCGCCGGTCGCTGGACGCCGGCGCCTCCACCGGCGGCTTCACCGACGTCCTGCTGCGCGCGGGCGTGCGCGAGGTGGTGGCCGTCGACGTCGGCTACGGGCAGCTCGCCTGGTCGTTGCGGAGCGATCCCCGTGTAGTGGTCAAGGACCGCACGAACGTACGGGAGTTGACGCTCGAACACCTCGACGGCGAACCGGTCGGCCTGGTCGTCGGTGACCTGTCCTTCATCCCGCTCGGGCTGGTGCTCCCCGCGATGGTGCGCTGCTGCGCCGCCGACGCCGACCTGGTCCTGATGGTCAAGCCGCAGTTCGAGGTCGGCCGGGAACGCCTGGGCGCCGGAGGCGTTGTACGCAGTGGACAGCTACGCGCCGAGGCGGTGCGCAACGTGGCCGGGCAGGCCGCAGCGCTCGGCCTGGGCGCGCTCGGTGTCACCGCCAGCCCGCTTCCGGGCCCGTCGGGGAACGTCGAGTACTTCCTGTGGCTGCGCGCCGGGGCGCCCGACCTCGACCCGGCGGACGTCGACCGCGCCGTGAGCAAGGGGCCTTCGTGACGACCACACCACCCGAGCGCACCGTCTTCCTGCTGACCCACACCGGCCGCCGTGCGGCGCTGCGCAGCGCCGAGCTGCTCGCCGGGAGCCTGCTGCGCGAAGGCGTGGCCGTACGGGTGCCGGCCGAGGAGGCGGCCCTGCTGCCGCTGCCGGACCAGCAGCCCGGCGTACAGGTCGTCGAGCCCGGCGGGGAGCAGCTGGAGGGGTGCGAGCTGCTGATCGTGCTGGGCGGCGACGGCACGCTGCTGCGGGGCGCCGAGTTCGCCCGCGCCTCCGGTGTGCCCATGCTCGGCGTCAACCTCGGCCGGGTCGGCTTCCTGGCCGAGGCGGACCGGGACGACCTGGACGAGGTGGTGAGCCGGGTCGTCGCGCGGGACTACGAGGTCGAGGAGCGGATGACCCTGGACGTCGAGGTGCGCAACGGCGGGCCGGACGCCGACGTCTGCTACCGCGGCTGGGCGCTGAACGAGGCCTCGGTCGAAAAGGCTTCCCGAGAGCGGATGTTGGAGGTCGTCACCGAGGTCGACGGCCGCCCCGTGACCCGCTTCGGCTGCGACGGCGTCGTCTGCGCCACGCCCACCGGCTCCACCGCGTACGCCTTCTCCGCCGGCGGGCCCGTGGTGTGGCCGGAGGTGGAGGCGCTGCTGATGGTCCCGATCAGTGCCCACGCACTGTTCGCCAAGCCGATGGTGACCGCACCCGGCTCGGTGCTCGCGGTGGAGGTGCAGCCGCAGACCCCGCACGGAGTGCTGTGGTGCGACGGCCGCCGCACCGTGGAGCTGTCGCCCGGCGCCCGGGTGGAGGTGCGGCGCGGCGCGGTGCCGGTGCGCCTGGCGCGGCTGCATCGGGCACCGTTCACCGACCGGCTGGTGGCCAAGTTCGCGCTGCCGGTGGCCGGTTGGCGCGGAGCGGCGCAGCGCTGACGGCGCCGGGCCCTGTATCACAGGAGACCGCCGCACACCGCGATCGGCGCGGGGAACCGCCGTGCCCACGGGGCACGTCGCGGCGCGGGCCGGGAACCTCGTATGGTCGTATCCGTGTTGGAGGAGATGCGGATCCAGACCCTGGGCGTGATCGACGACGCCGCGTTCGAGCTGTCCCCCGGTTTCACGGCGGTGACGGGTGAGACGGGCGCGGGGAAGACGATGGTCGTCACCAGTCTCGGGCTGCTGCTCGGCGGTCGCGCCGACGCCGGGCTCGTACGGGCGGGAGCCGACTCCGCCGTGGTGGAGGGGCGGTTCGCGCTCGGCCGGGACGCGCCGGCGGCCCGGCGCGCGGTCGAGGCCGGTGCCGAACTCGACGACGGCACCGTGCTGTTGATCAGCCGTACGCTTTCGGCGGAGGGCCGCAGCAGGGCCTACGTGGGCGGCCGGTTCGCACCGGTCGGGTTGCTGACGGAGCTGAGCGCCGACCTGGTCGCCGTCCACGGCCAGACCGACCAGCAGGGCCTGCTGCGCCCCGCACGCCAGCGCAAGGCACTGGACCGCTACGCCGGCGATGCGGTGGCCGCACCGCTGGCCGCCTACGGCGAGGCGTACGGACGGCTGCGTCGGGTCGTCGAGGAGCTGGCCGAGCTCACCGACCGCGCCAGGGAGCGGGCCCAGGAGGCCGACCTGCTGCGGTTTGGGCTGGAGGAGATCGGAGCCGCCGAGCCCCGGCCCGCCGAGGACACCGAACTCGCCGCCGAGGCCGAGCGGTTGGGCCACGCCGAAGCGCTCGGCGCCGCGGCGGCGTCCGCCCACGCGGCGCTGACGGGCGACCCCGCCGACCCCGAGTCCGTGGACGCGGGGACCGTGGTCGCCGGTGCGAGCCGCGCCCTGGAAGCGGTACGCGCCCACGACGGTCGGCTCGCCGCCCTCGCCGACCGGCTCGGCGAGGTCCAGATCCTCCTCGGTGACATCGGCGGCGAGCTCGCGGGTTACGTGGACGATCTGGAGGCCGACCCCCTGCGGCTGGCCGCGGTGGAGGAGCGCCGCGCCGCGCTGGCCCAGCTCACCCGCAAGTACGGCGAGGACATCGCGGCCGTTCTGCAGTGGGCGCAGGACAGCGCCGCCAAACTGACCGAACTCGACGGCGACGACGACCGGATCGCAGCTCTCACCGAGGAGCGCGACGCGCTGCGTGCCGAACTGGCCCGGTTCGCCGTGCAGTTGACCGGTGCGCGCAGTGCGGCGGCCGAGTCGCTGGCCGTGGCGGTGACGGCCGAGCTCGGAGAGCTCGCCATGCCGCACGCCGGAGTGACGTTCTCGGTGCGCCAGAGCGAGGACCCGGAGGGCCTGGAGTGCGGCGACCGCGTACTGGCATACGGACCGCAGGGGACCGACGAGGTCGAACTCCTGCTCGCCGCCCACCCCGGTGCCCAGCCCCGACCGATCGCCAAGGGCGCCTCGGGCGGTGAGCTGTCGCGGGTGATGCTCGCGGTCGAGGTGGTGTTCGCGGGCTCCGACCCGGTGCCGACCTATCTCTTCGACGAGGTCGACGCGGGGGTCGGGGGCAAGGCGGCGGTGGAGGTCGGCCGCAGACTCGCCCGACTGGCCCGCAGCGCCCAGGTGGTCGTGGTCACCCACCTTCCGCAGGTCGCCGCCTTCGCCGACCGCCATCTGGTGGTGGAGAAGACCAACGACGGCTCGGTCACCCGCAGCGGAGTGCAGTCCGTCGTCGGCGAGGACCGGGTCCGGGAACTCTCCCGGATGCTGGCCGGCCAGGAGGACTCGGAACTGGCCCGCGCCCACGCCCAGGAGCTGCTCGCCGCGGCCCGCTCCGACGACTGAACGGTCCACCGCACGCGGACCGACGACCCGGCCTCAGCCGGGGCGTCGAGCGGCGGGCGACGGCCTGGGCGGTACGGCTGCACGGGCGGGACGGGCTGCACGGGCTGTGCGCGCTGGACGCCGAACTCGCTGAGGACGCCGGGGCGTTGGGCTCTGGACGGGCTGGACGGGCTGGACGGGCTGGACGGTACGGGCGCGTACCCAGAACTCGCCCACGGTGCCCGGCCGTTGTCGTCCGTACGGGTGGTTGGGGCGGTATCGCTGCCCGAGCGGAAGGGCGGTACGGGCTGAACGCCGAACTCGCCCACGGCGCCCGGCCGTTGTCGTCCGCCCCGGGGGTGCACCGCGCCCTGTCCGCGCCGGCGAGTACGGGCCCGGACGGGTGTGCGCCTCGCTCACCTCGTACGCCTCGTCCGCGCCGTGTGCCGATTGGCGTGTGCCGATTGGCGTGCCCGGGTTCCGTCCTCCCGTCCCGCCCCGTCCCGCCTCGTCCGTACCGCCCGGGCGGCGCCTGCGCCGCGCCCGGCGGAGTGGCAGGGCTGCCCGTCGCCGACCGCGCGGAGGCCGTGGAACGCCCGGGCCGGGGCGCCCGACCAGCGGTTGCCGCGGACCTCGTGCGGCGGCCGTGCGTGCGCGGAGCGGGGGCGCGCCCCCGCTCCGCGGCCCGGTCGCGACCGGACTGACCAGTGTGATTGCCGTGTTGACGGCCGGGACTGGCATCCTTGACCGGGACACCCGGTCGAACAACGCGTCCGTACACTCCGGTGACGGCACACTCCCCGCGATCGGGGCACGCGTCCCCTCCCCGCCGACGCCTTACCCGTTTCCCGGAGCCCACCTGTGGTGAGTCGAACCCCGCGCTCCTCGCACCGCCGCGAGCCGCTGCACGTCGTCCAGGTCCTGAGCGGCCGTACCGACTCCGTGGGAGACCATGTCCGGTCGCTGGCCTCGGGGTTGGTGGCAAGAGGCGTACGGGTGACCGTGTGCGCGCCGCCCGCGGCGCAGGCGCGGCACCGGTTCAGTGAAGCGGGTGCGGAGTTCGTGGCGCTGCCGTGCGGCCATCCGGACCTCGTTGCGACGCTGCGGTCCGCATGCGCCTCGGCGGACGTGGTGCACGCCCACGGACTGCGTGCCGGCCTGCTCGGCGACCTCGCCCTGAGCGGCAGACGCCGGCGTGCGCCGCTGGTTCTCAGCTGGCACCACCGCGCCCCGCGGGGCGGCGCGCAGGCCCGGGTGAACCGTTTGCTGGAGCGCAGGGCGGTGCGTGCCGCGCGCATCGTCCTGGGTGTCTCGTCGGATCTGGTGGCCAGAGCCCGGCACCGCGGCGCGCGGGACGCGAGGCTGGTGCCCGTCGACCTCGGAGCCCCGTTCCCCCGTGTGTCGAGGGCGGAGTCGGGTGCGGAGCGGCGGGAGAAGATCCGGGCTGAACTGGGCGCGGTGGACCGCCCGTTGATCGTCGCAGCCGGACCGCTGGAAGCGCACCAGGGATGCGAGTCCCTGCTCACCGCGGCACGCGGATGGCGGCAGCTCGAGCCGGTGCCGCTGGTCCTGCTCGCGGGGGAGGGCAGCAGGCGCACCGCGCTCCAACGCCGCATCGACGACGAGGGGTTGCCGGTGCGGCTGCTCGGGGCGCTGCCCGGCGGTTCGCGGTCGGCCGGTGACCCGCAGTGGGCCGGCGACGTGCTGGAGGTCGCGGATGTGGCGGTGCTGCCGGCCCGCCGCTCGCCCCGCTCGCCGCTGGCGCGGCACGCCATGGAGTGCGGTGTGCCGCTGGTCGCCGCCGTCGAAGGGGTACCCGAACTGGTCGGCGCCGCCGCGGTGTTGGTCCCGTACGCCGACGCGGACGCCCTGTGTGCGGAGGTCGGTGCGCTGCTGGAGGACTCCGGCAGACGGGCCGCGCTGGCCGCGCTGGGCAGGGTCCAGGCCGCCGCATGGCCGACCGAGGACGGCACCGTCAACCAACTTCTGGGCATCTACGACGAGTTGGTCGAGCTCTAGCACCTGCGCCGGACCGCGTCCGTACGGCCCCGGCCCTGCTCGTGGGCGTCCGGAGCCCGTGGCGCCGTACACACGGGTTCCCGGCCCTGGGGCGCAAACCCTCAGGCCCCGGCCTCAGGTGGAGTCCCGAACGACCAGCCGTGCAGGGGTGATCACCGGCCGGAGCTCGGTGGAGTCCTCCCGGCCGCCGGTGTTGCCGCCACCGGCCTCCAGAAGCCGCAGCAGAAGCTGGGCCATCATCCGTCCCATCTCCTCCACGTCCTGGTTCACCGTGGTGAGTGCGGGCTCCGACCAGTCCACCGCGGAGTCGAGATTGTCGTAGCCGACCACGGCCACGTCCTCCGGCAACCGCCGCCCCCGCGCCCGCAGTGTGCGCAGTGCACCGGACGCCATCAGATCGTTGCAGGCGAAAACCGCGTCGAGGTCCGGGCGCCGATCCAACAGTGTGGCCATCGCCTTCTCGCCGCCCACCGCGGTGAAGCCGCCCCGGGCGACCAGCGACTCGTCGTAGGACAGCCCCGCGTCAGTCAGCGCCTGCCGGTAGCCGCTCAGCCGGTCCTGGGCCGAGGTCTGGTCCAGCGGGCCGGTGATCACCGCGACCCTGCGCTGCCCCCGCTCCAGCAGGTGACGGGTGGCCTGCCGCGCGCCGTCGACGTTGTCGGTGTCGACGTAGAGCGGGCCGCCGCCCCGTTCGTGGTCCTCGGCGCCGACCCAGCCGGGGCGTCCGCCGAAGACGGTCGGCAACCGGGAGTCGGCGACCATCGCCGGCAGCGGGTCGTCGTGGTGCAGGGAGAACATCAGCGCGCCGTCGACGTGCCCGCCCGACAGATAGCGGCCGATGCGCTCGTAGTCCGCGCGCTGTTCCACCAGAAGCAGCAGCAGCTGGATGTCCTGCCGGGACAACTCCCGGCTGATGCCCCGCAGTTGCTGGGCGAAGAAGGGGTCGGCGAAGACCCTGGTCTCCGGCTCGGCGATCACCACGGCCACCGCTCCGGTGCGACGGGTGACCAGGGAGCGGGCCGCCCGGTTCGGTACGTAGCCCAGCTCTTCGATCGACGCCGTCACCCGCGCCTGCACTTCGCCCCGCACGCCGGCGCCGCCGTTGACCACTCGCGAGACGGTGGCGCGTGAGACGCCCGCATGGGCGGCGACCGCTTCGAGTGTGGGCCGACTTCCGGACACTTTGTACTCCTCTGCTCTGACGGAGTCCCGCCCCTGTGACGGCGCACTCCGGGGAGCGCTCTCAGCCCCCGTGCTTCGAGCCTACGGCCCTCCTCGTCCGGTTCCGACCCGCCCGTACCCTCCGAGCCCCGTGCGCACCGCTCGCGGCTGCCCCGCCGAGGCGGGACCCGCCCCGCTACGAGGCGTTCGCACGCCTCCCACCACGCAAGAGGCTCTTCCAGCCCGGGGTCGAAACGCAGGTCGCGACAGTGCCGGGCGGCGGTGCGCGACGCCGGAACTCGCCCCCGGCAGGGCTGACCGAAACACATCGATCCCGGCACGCGGCGTGCTACCGGCACCCGGCGCAGGAAAGACAGCCGCCGGGCCACCCGCCGGGTCGCAAACCGGTCCTGCACCCGGCCGGAATCCGGGCCACGAACGGGGCGGGCGCCGGGCGCCGGACCATGCGCCCGGCGCCGTGGCCCCGGCGCCGCTGCGGAGTTTCCGGTGGCGGTCCCGGCGGGTGGGGCGGTGGCTCCGGCCCACGGCTCTGTCGCTTTCTCGAACCGCCCGCAACGCGCCTCCGGGGCGAGCAGAGCGCCCCGGCAGACTCGATCCGCGCCGGCGGGCCGGACGAGGGATCAGTGCGCGGGGTCGGTGTCGGAGAACGGCGTTGTCGGCGGGCGCTCGCGCTGGGCCAGGAGAGCGGTGTTCCCTGTGCGGACGAACTCTCGGGCCTGTAGGGCGCGTCGGGCCCGCCAGTCGTCGGAGGCAGCTGGACCGTCCGTCCCGTATCTGCGCCGGTGGATGTCCGCCACGACTGCCGTGGGTGCTCCCAGGGAGCGCAGCTACTCGAGGGCCTCCCCTTTGGTGATCAACCGGCCGTCGCGGAGGGTCACCGATGCTCTCGCGAAGGTCGGCATTCCCAGGTCCACCCAGATGTCCTGGAGCCACAGTTCCGCCTTGGCGTCGGCTGTCACGGGCAGCCAGCACTCCTCCAGTTCGGCACGGATGAACTCGGTCAGCTCCCGATCGTTCACGCCGGGCAGCACGTCGACCGGCGGGGGCCCGCTCAGGACGACTGCTCCCAGGGCCAGTTCGCGACGGCTCACGGGGGTGACGGGGCGCTCGAACCACTCGCCCATCGCCCAGGTCGGGTGCGCCCGCGCCGCATCTGACTCGTTGCCCCGGGGCACATAGGTGCAGTGCAGGGTCCGGGCGAGAGGGATGTCGGCAATCAACCGCCTGTGGACAGCTCGCAGTTCCTCCTGCCGCCGGTCGGTGAGTTCCGTGCCGACGAGCGCCACCAGATCGAGATCGCTGCGTCCTCCCTGATGGTCCCCCAGTGCCAGCGATCCGTGCGCCCACAGGGCCACCACGGGCACCACGGCACCGACATCGGAGGCGAAGCGTTCGAGCAGGGGCCCGACCTCGGCGGGGAGGTCACTCACCGAGGTTGTCCCCGTACGGAGGTCGGTGGCGGAGGAGTCGGAGCGGGCTGTACCGGACCGGGCCCTGTTCTTCGACGGAGAAGGCGAAGGCTCCTTCTGTGCGTTCCCCAGGAGATCGAGCGGCGCGGATGCTCACGACAGATCCACTGCCACCGCCCTGTCGACTGTCGAATGCCCGTCCGAATCGAGGCGTCGGGCTCAGACCCGGCCGGGCAGACCCCAGCCTCGCGCCCTCTGCGACGACGTGACCCGGTCACCGAAACGCTGCCGGCCTGCCCGGCCGTACGGGCGTGAACCCTGTTGACGTGCCGGTCGCGGCACGGCACGACATCCGGTACGGCGAACGACGCGGGAAACAAATCCCACACGCCTCAACTGCCGTACGCGCCCGAGGTGGTGAGCCGCAGCGCGGTGTCGATCAGCGGCACATGGCTGAACGCCTGCGGGAAGTTGCCGACCTGGCGCTGCTCCCGGGAGTCCCACTCCTCGGCCAGCAGGCCCAGATCGTTGCGCAGCGACAGCAGCTTCTCGAACAGCTTCCGCGCCTCGTCCACCCGGCCGATCATCGCCAGATCGTCCGCCAGCCAGAACGAGCAGGCCAGGAACGCGCCCTCCTCGCCCTCCAACCCGTCGACTCCCGGGCCCTCGGCGGCAGTCGGGTAGCGCAGGATGAACCCGTCCTCGGTCGACAGCTCGCGCTGGATCGCCTCCACGGTCCCGATCACCCGCTTGTCGTCCGGCGGCAGGAAGCCCATCTGCGGGATGAGCAGCAGCGAGGCGTCCAGCTCCTTGGATCCGTAGGACTGGGTGAAGGTGTTGCGTTCGCGGTCGTAGCCCTTGTCGCACACCTCGCGGTGGATGGTGTCCCGCAGCTCCTGCCAGCGCTCCAGCGGTCCGTCGACCTCGCCCGACTCGATCAGCTTGATCGTCCGGTCGACCGCGACCCAGGCCATCACCTTGGAGTGGACGAAGTGGCGGCGCGGCCCGCGGATCTCCCAGATCCCCTCGTCCGGCTCCTGCCAGTGGTCCTCCATGTACTGGATCAGCTTGAGCTGGAGCAGGCTTGCGTAGTCGTTGCGCGCCAGCCCGGTCATGTGGCCCAAATGCAGGGCTTCGGTGACCTCGCCGTAGACGTCGAGCTGGAGCTGGCCGGCCGCGCCGTTGCCCACCCGTACCGGACGCGAGTCCTCGTAGCCGGGCAGCCACTCCAACTCGGCCTCGCTCAGCTCGCGTTCGCCCGCGATGCCGTACATGATCTGGAGGTTCTCCGGGTCGCCCGCCACGGCGCGAAGAAGCCACTCGCGCCAGGCGCGCGCCTCGTCGCGGTAGCCGGTGCGCAGCAGCGAGGAGAGCGTGATTGCCGCGTCCCGCAGCCAGGTGAAGCGGTAGTCCCAGTTGCGACTGCCGCCGATGGCCTCCGGCAGCGAGGTCGTCGGCGCCGCCACGATGCCGCCGGTGGGGGCGTACGTCAGCGCCTTGAGCGTGATCAGCGAACGCACCACCGCCTCCCGGTACGGGCCTTGGTACGTGCAGTGGCTCACCCACTCCCGCCAGAACTCCTCCGTCGCCACCAGCGCCGCCTCGGGCTCGGGCATCGGGGGCGGGGGCAGGTGCGAGGGCTGCCAGCTGATGGTGAAGGCGATCCGCTCACCGGCGGCGACGGTGAAGTCGGCGTAGGTGGTGAGGTCCTTGCCGTACGTCTCCAACTCGGTGTCCAGCCACACCGAGTCCGGGCCGGCGACGGCGACCGTGCGCCCGTCGTCCGAGCGGTGCACCCACGGCACCACCCAGCCGTACGCGAACCGCATCCGCAGCGTCGAGGTCATCGGCACCCGGCCGCTGACACCTTCGACGATTCGCGTGAGCCGCGGGGTCTCGCTGTCCCGGGGCGGCATGAAGTCGGTGACGCGCACCGTGCCCCGAGCGGTGTCCCACTCCGACTCCAGCACCAGCGAGTCGCCCACGTAGCGGCGCCGGGTCGCGTACGGGGGAGCCCCGCCGCCGGCTGTGGCCGGACCGAGCCGCCAGAAGCCGTGCTCCTCGGTGCCGAGCAGTCCGGCGAAGACCGCGGGGGAGTCGAACCGCGGGAAGCAGAGCCAGTCCGCCGTTCCGTCGCGGCGGATGAGGGCTGCGGTCTGCATGTCCCCGATGAGTGCGTAGTCCTCGATGCGCCCGGCCACGTGCATCTCCAGTCGAACGGTGGTGGCCCCGAAGGGTGTACGGTCTGCGGGCTGTGCCCGTCGGTGCTGCCCGGTGGAGTATCAGAGCAGGATAACGAGGCGGGCCGCACCACCGCTCGATGGTGGACTCGGCGGGCGTCGCCCGACAAGCCGCGGCCCCGTTGACTTGCACACACCGTGGCGGAGCCCCGCCCCGACGCGGACGCGGTCGCGCCGCCCCGGGGCGGCGCCCCCGGTGGACAGCTCGGTGGACAGCCCGGTGGACAGCGGGTACCTGCACACCGCAGAGGCCCTCTGTCCGGCTGATACCCTGGTGGCCCGTGGACGGAGGGTGAAAATCCCCCGCACCGCAGCGACGGCGACCCCGCCGGAAGATCCGGCTCCAGGGACCGACCCGCACCTCAATCGCGACCACGGGAGCCCCCTCTTGGCCTTGCCACCTTCCTCCAGGACGACCAAGCACCTCTTCGTCACCGGGGGCGTCGCCTCCTCGCTCGGCAAGGGGCTCACCGCCTCCAGCCTCGGCGCGCTGCTCAAGGCGCGCGGCCTGCGGGTCACCATGCAGAAGCTCGACCCGTACCTGAACGTCGACCCCGGCACGATGAACCCCTTCCAGCACGGCGAGGTCTTCGTCACCGCCGACGGCGCCGAGACCGACCTGGACATCGGCCACTACGAGCGCTTCCTCGACGTCGAGCTGGACGCCTCGGCCAACGTCACCACCGGCCAGGTCTACTCCTCGGTCATCGCCAAGGAGCGCCGCGGCGAGTACCTGGGCGACACCGTCCAGGTCATCCCGCACATCACCAACGAGATCAAGCACCGCATCCGCCGGATGGCCACCGACGACGTCGACGTGGTCATCACCGAGGTCGGCGGCACGGTCGGCGACATCGAGTCGCTGCCGTTCCTGGAGGCGGTGCGCCAGGTGCGCCACGAGGTCGGCCGGGACAACGTCTTCGTCGTCCACATCTCGCTGCTGCCCTACATCGGCCCCTCCGGCGAGCTGAAGACCAAGCCCACCCAGCACTCGGTAGCCGCGCTGCGCAACATCGGCATCCAGCCGGACGCGATCGTGCTGCGCGCCGACCGCGAGGTGCCCACCGCCATCAAGCGGAAGATCTCGCTGATGTGCGACGTCGACGACGCCGCGGTGGTCGCCGCCATCGACGCCAAGTCGATCTACGACATTCCCAAGGTCCTCCACACCGAGGGGCTCGACGCCTATGTCGTGCGCCGCCTGGACCTGCCCTTCCGGGACGTGGACTGGACCCAGTGGGACGACCTGCTGCGCCGTGTCCACCAGCCCGCGCACGAGGTGAAGGTGGCGCTGGTCGGCAAGTACATCGACCTCCCCGACGCCTACCTCTCGGTCACCGAGGCCATCCGCGCCGGCGGTTTCGCCAACAACGCCCGGGCCTCGATCAAGTGGGTCGCCTCCGACGACCTGAAGACCCCCGAGGGCGTCCGCGCCCAGCTCGGCGACGTCGACGCGATCTGCGTGCCCGGCGGCTTCGGCGACCGCGGTGTCGACGGCAAGCTCCAGGCCATCACCTACGCCCGGGAGAACGGCGTACCGCTGCTCGGCCTCTGCCTGGGCCTGCAGTGCGTCGTGATCGAGGCCGCCCGCAACCTCGCCGGCATCGAGGGCGCGAACTCCACCGAGTTCGACCGGGCCACCGCGCATCCGGTGATCTCCACCATGGCCGAGCAGCTGGACATCGTCGCCGGCGACGGCGACATGGGAGGCACCATGCGGCTCGGCCTCTACCCGGCCAAGCTCGCCGAGGGCTCGATCGTGCGCGAGGTGTACGGCGGCGAGCCGTACGTCGAGGAGCGCCACCGGCACCGCTACGAGGTCAACAACGCCTACCGCGGCGAGCTGGAGAAGAAGGCCGGCATCGTCTTCTCCGGCACCTCCCCGGACAACAAGCTCGTCGAGTTCGTGGAGTACCCGCGCCAGACGCACCCCTACCTCGTCGCCACCCAGGCACACCCCGAGCTGTGCTCCCGTCCGACCCGGCCGCACCCGCTCTTCGCCGGCCTGGTCAAGGCGGCCGTCGAGCGCAAGGAGGCCTGAGCGATGGGCAGTCCGTTGCGCGACATGCCGCAGGAGTGGGCGGTCACCGCGACCAGCACTCCGTTCACCGGGGCCAAGACGGGCGTGGTCACCGACGAGGTGGTGATGCCGGACGGCAGCACCGCCCGTCGCGACTACCAGACCCATCCCGGTTCGGTCGCGGTGCTGGCGGTGGACGACCGGGAGCGGGCGGTGGTGATCCGCCAGTACCGCCACCCGGTGCGGCACAAGCTGTGGGAGATCCCCGCCGGGCTGCTCGACGTCCCCGGCGAGAACCCGCGACTGGCCGCAGCGCGCGAGCTCTACGAGGAGGCCCATCTGGAGGCCGCTCGGTGGCGAGTGCTGTGCGACATCTTCTCCAGCCCCGGCGGGACCGACGAGGCGGTGCGCGTCTTCCTGGCGACCGGGCTGACCCGTGCTTCGGGCGAGCGGTACGCCGTGAGCGAGGAGGAGGCCGACATGGAGCTGGACCGGGTGCCGGTGGCCGACCTGGTGCGCGGCGTCCTCGCGGGCGAGCTGCAGAACAACGCACTGGCGGTGGGCGTGCTCGGCTACGCGGCTGCGTGTGCGGGGGAGGGGCTGGAGTCCCTGCGCCCCGCCGACTCGCCCTGGCCGGCCCGCCCGTTCACCGGCACGGGCGACTGACTCGGCCCGGCCGCGCACTCCCGTACGGCCCGCCCGGCTCGTCGGGTGCGGGCCGTGCGGCGTACGAGGCCCCCGGCCCTCACCGCTGATCCACAAAAGTGCTGCGGCCAGGCCGTAGGCTCGCCCCGTGACGGATCAGGCGGTGCGAAGCAGCGTCCCCGGGGCCGCTGCCACAGGCGAAGGTTGGCTCGGCCGGGAGCGGGAGCTCGAGGAGCTGCGGGCCGATGTCGAACGGGCCGGACTCGACACCCTCGGTGGCAGGCCGGCTGCCCGCGCCCGGGTGCTGCTCATCGCGGGCCAGCCGGGTTCCGGGCGGACGGCACTGGCCGAGGAGTTCGCCCGTCAGGTGCGGGGGGAGTACCCGGGCGGAGTCGTACGGGCCGTGCTCACCGAACCGGACGGCTCCGTCGTACCGCTGGAGCGCGTCGCCAGGGAGCTGCTGGAAGGGCTCGGGGTCCCGGCGCCCGCCGGCACCGCGGAGGACGAGCTGCTCCAGGCCGTCCGCGCGGCCGTGCACGAGCGTCGCGCACTGCTGCTGCTGGACGAGGTGGCCGCTGCCGAGCAGCTGTTGGAGCTCGTGCCCGACCACCGGGGCGCCCTGGTGGTGGCCACCGCCGAGGGGCCGCTGACCGGTGTGCCGGACGTACGGCCGTGCACCATCGGCGGGCTCGACCCGCGCTCGGCCGTGACGCTACTCTCCCGCCGTGCGGGCAGCGAGATCCGGATCACCGTCGACCCGACCGCCGCCCGCCGGGTCGCCGAGCTGTGCGGGATGCAGCCGGCCGCGCTGCTCCTGGTCGGCGGGTGGCTCGCCGCGCATCCCCAGGTCTCGGTGCTGGAGGCGGCCCGCGCGCTCGCCGTCCACCGCGACGAACCCCGCGCACTGGTACGGGCGTTCCGGCTCGTGATGGACGCACTGCCGAGAAACGCGGCCCGGCTGGCCCGGATGCTGCCCCTGGTGCCCGCGGGCTTCGTGGACGCCCAGCTGGTCTCCGGACTGGCGGGCTGCTCGCTCGCCGCGGCCCGGGCGGCGCTGGAGGACTTCGCCCGGCTCGGATTGCTGCGGCCCCTGGGCGCGGGCGCTTACACGCTGCCCGCCTGCCTGCATCCGCTGCTGCTGGAGGTCGCCGAGCGCGAGGAGCGCCCCGCGGACGTGACGCTCGCGCGGGCACGCATGTGGGAGCGCACGGTACGGCAGTTGCGGGCGTGCTGGGCGATCACCGAACCGCCGGGGTCGCCGGCGCGCAGGGAGCTCGACGCGGAGCCCGCGGCGATCAGGTTCGTCTCCGAGCAGGCGGCCGAGCGCTGGCTGCGCTCCCGGCTTCCGGCGCTGATGACGGCGGCCCGGCAGGCGGTGGCGGCCGGCGAACTGGACACCCTCGCCCGGCGGTTGATCGCCGGGCTGGCCCAGGCGCTGGCGGCCCACCGCAGCCCCGGAGAGGTGGAACCGGACCAGTACCGGCTGCACGAACTCGTTCTGCGGGTGGCGGAGCGGCGGGAGCTGCACGCGGAGCGTTCGGCGGCCCTGCTCAACCTCGGCGACCTCGACGTGCGCGGCGGCCGTCCCGCGCAGGCGCTGCCCCGCTACCGCGCTGCGCTGGAGGCGGCCCGGCGGATCGCGGACGAGTCCGACCGGGGCCGGGCCTCGGTCCGCTCGATGACCTCGCTGGGCGGGACCTACGGTGAACTGGGCGACTGGGCACGGGCCGCGGACTGGTACGGCCGGGCGCTGGTCCTCGTGCAGACCGGCGGCGACATCGCGGCCGGCACCGCGCTTCAGGCCCGTATCGGCGCGGTGCAGATGTGCGCGGGGCAGTGGACGGAAGCGCTGGCTGCCTGGCGCGCGGCGGCGTCGGGCCATCGCAGGCTGCGCGAGGCCGGTGCCTGCGCCCATGCCCTGAGCGAGGTGGCTCGTGCCCAGGAGTACGCCGGCCGTCCGCACGAGGCGCTCAGGACCTGTCAGGAAGCGCTCAAATGGGCCGAGCAGGCGGACGATCGGCGGATGCGGGCCGCTCTCCACCTGCGTCTCGCGGACACCCTGGACCGGTTGGGCGAGTACGGGGCGGCGCGGGGCCACCGGGCGTCGGCCGAGCCGCTGACGGCAGCCGACCGGCCGCCGGAGGGCCCCGATTTCGTCGCCGAGTCGGGCGAATCACCTGCGGTGGAGAGCCAGACCAAAGGGCTGACCTGTGAAAGCCAAGGCAAGCTTCAAGAATCTAACCGATTGCAAGGCTAGACACGAAGGGATCCTTCATTAGACTTGCGTAGTCGAGGCGGTACTGGCTACTCCCGGCTTATCTCTTCTGTGCCGATGTGTACTGATGAGTACGGAGTTGCTCCGGTGCCGGCGTGTTCACCTCAGGTACGAGGCCCCCAGTCGCCCGGCGCGACCGACGCCCCTCAGTACCCAGAACAGGACCGTGATCGACGTGAAGGTGGGCATCCCCCGCGAGGTCAAGAACAACGAGTTCCGCGTGGCCATCACCCCGGCCGGCGTGAACGAGCTCGTTCGCAACGGCCACCAGGTCGTCGTCGAGCGAGAGGCCGGTCTCGGGTCCTCCATCTCCGATGCGGAGTACGTCGCCGCCGGTGCCGCCATCCTGGACACCGCCGACGAGGTCTGGGCCGTCGCCGACCTGCTGCTGAAGGTCAAGGAGCCCATCGCCGAGGAGTACCACCGGCTGCGCAAGGACCAGATCCTCTTCACCTACCTCCACCTCGCCGCCTCTCGCGAGTGCACCGACGCGCTGCTGGACTCGGGCACCACGGCCATCGCCTACGAGACCGTGGAGACGGCCGGCCGTGCGCTGCCGCTGCTGGCGCCGATGTCGGAGGTGGCCGGCCGTATCGCGCCGCAGGTGGGCGCGTACCACCTGATGCGCTCGGCCGGTGGCCGCGGTGTGCTCCCCGGCGGGGTGCCCGGGGTGCACGCGGGCCGCGCCGTGGTGATCGGCGGCGGTGTCTCCGGCTGGAACGCCACCCAGATCGCCGTCGGCATGGGCTTCCACGTGACCCTGCTGGACAAGGACATCAACAAGCTCCGCGAGGCGGACCGGATCTTCGGCACGAAGGTCCGTGCGATCTCCTCCAACGCGCTCGTGCTGGAGCAGGCAGTCCTGGAGGCGGACCTGGTGATCGGCGCGGTCCTCGTCCCCGGGGCGAAGGCGCCGAAGCTGGTGACCAACGAGCTGGTCTCCCGGATGAAGTCGGGCAGTGTGCTCGTCGACATCGCGATCGACCAGGGCGGGTGCTTCGAGGACTCGCGGCCCACCACGCACGCCGAGCCCACGTTCCGGGTGCACGACTCGGTCTTCTACTGCGTGGCGAACATGCCCGGCGCGGTGCCCAACACCTCCACCTACGCGCTCACCAACGCCACGCTCCCGTACATCGTCGAGCTCGCCAACCGCGGCTGGGTCGAGGCGCTGCGCAGGGACGGCGCCCTCGGGCTCGGCCTCAACACCCATGACGGCAAGGTGGTCTACGGTCCCGTCGCCGAGGCGCACGGACTGGAGAGCGTCGAACTGGCGGCCCTGCTGGGCTGATGGCCGCGCTCGGGTCGGAGCCGGCCCGAGTGGGGCCGGTCCGAACGGGGCCGGCCCGGCGGCGTGGCCGACCCGGATCGCGTGTGTCCCGGCGAGGGGAGTGATCCGCCTCGCCGGTGACACGGCTTCGGGAAGGCCCGGTGTCGACAAAGTGCCGAACTCGCATCATCGACTTTTACGGACCCGCGACGTCAACTTCGCGTAGGTGCCGTGTACTTCGAAAGTGGGATCCCTCTCGATCAGAGAGGAGCCCGCGAAGTGTCGCCGGTGTGCTCCGAATTGACGGGGTGCGCCGGCGATATCTGTGTGAGGTGCGATTTCCGGACTCAACTCGCCTCGAACATCACGGTTTTACCGATTCGCACCGCACGACCGGCGCTTCGAGGGACTCTGTGCGCCCTTGACAAGTGTGTGTTCACTCACTGACGGATCGCGTCGCGTCCGGTGGATTGTGTTGCTGCGAACGGCCGACACGCCATAGAGTCGCAGACCGTCGGCACGGTGCCACGCTGACCTTGTCGATAAGGATCCTGGTCACCCAAGGAGGCGAGACGGCTTGTGAATGAGTCGACATTTTCTCCCGGGGGAGAACGACCAGGAGCACAGCGCCTGGCCAGGGGTCCGTGGGGACCGCAGACGTCGGCACCGTCGCTGTACACACCCACCCCGCCCCTCAGGACCCATTGAGCATGACTGTCCATCACAACACCCAGCAGGGCGCCAACACACCGCACGCCGGCGCCGCCATCGGTGAACACCCGGGGGGATCGGCTCAGTTGTCCGATACCGGAGACACGCACAGCAGGGACCACGCAGGGATGCCCGACGCCCAGTTCTACGACCCGGACGCGGAGTTCGAGCCCGACCCGGAGTACGCGGCCACACTCGCGCCCGACGCCGCGCGTCAGCGGCGCGAGCGCATCGGCCCGACCGGACGCCCGCTCCCGTACTTCCCGATCCCCGGGCCGGTGTCCGAGCACGGACCGGCCAAGGTCATCGCGATGTGCAACCAGAAGGGCGGGGTCGGCAAGACGACCTCGACCATCAACCTGGGTGCCGCGCTCGCCGAGTACGGCCGCCGCGTACTGCTCGTCGACTTCGACCCGCAGGGCGCGCTGTCCGTGGGCCTCGGCGTCAACCCCATGGAGCTGGACCTCACCGTCTACAACCTGCTCATGGAGCGGGGCATGACGCCCGACGAGGTGCTGCTGAAGACGGCGGTCGCGGGGATGGACCTGCTGCCGAGCAACATCGACCTCTCCGCCGCCGAGGTCCAGCTGGTCAGTGAGGTGGCACGGGAGTCCTCGCTCCAGCGCGCGCTCGCGCCGCTGATGTCCGAGTACGACTTCATCGTCATCGACTGCCAGCCCTCGCTCGGTCTGCTGACGGTCAACGCCCTGACCGCCGCGCACAAGGTGATCGTCCCGCTGGAGTGCGAGTTCTTCGCGCTGCGCGGTGTGGCGCTGCTCACCGAGACGATCGAGAAGGTCCAGGAGCGGCTCAACCCGGCTCTCAACCTCGACGGCATCCTCGCCACGATGTACGACTCGCGCACGGTGCACAGCAGAGAGGTGCTGGCCCGGGTGGTCGAGGCGTTCGACGACAGCGTCTATCACACCGTGATCGGCCGCACCGTGCGCTTCCCCGAGACCACGGTCGCCGGCGAGCCCATCACCACGTACGCCTCCAACTCGGTCGGTGCCGCCGCGTATCGCCAGTTGGCCAGGGAGGTGCTCGCCCGGTGCCACGCCGAGTGAGCCTCCCGGCGGCCGACGAGCTCTTCCGCAACACCGGAGGGCCGGGTGTACAGCCGTCCGCGCCGTCGAGCGGCGAGGACAACACCCGTGCCAGGGCGGCTTCCAGAGTGCCCGCGCCGGGCGGCGACTCCGAGCCCACCGAGCACGCCACCGCCGAGGACCAGGGCGAGGGATCCGAGCAGACCAGCCGGGGGAGCGCCCGTACGCCGCGGCAGACGCGTTCGTCCGCGGGCGGCGAGGGCCGTACCGCCCGGCAGGGCGGCGCCACCGGTTCCGGCGGCGGTACGGACAGCGCCGGCCGCCGCCCCCGTGCGGCACGCAGGCCCAGTGGCCGCGAGCGACACGACGAGAAGATCACGGTCTATGTCTCCGCCGAAGAACTGATGGACCTGGAGCACGCACGACTCGTACTGCGCGGAGAGCACGGACTCGCGGTCGACCGCGGGCGGATCGTGCGGGAAGCGGTGGCCGTGGTGCTGGCTGATCTGGAGTCGCGCGGCGACGCCAGCATCCTGGTCCGCCGTCTGCGCGGCCGTTAGCCGCGGATCGCGCACCACGAGTGTTCGTCGCACCACGAGTGATGGAGTGCCGGGCGGAGGCCGACAGGCCGCAGCGCCACGTCCTCGCCCCCGCGGACGGCGGAGCCCGGCGCGGTAATGTGCCAGCGATGACCGTGCCCGAGGAGCCCGCCGACCGCGTACGCCCCACCCGCCGCCTTCTTGGGCGCGGCCCGCAGGAGGCGTACGGCAGCGGGGCGCACGGCGGCGAGTCGCACGGGCAGCCCGCGCACGAGCCCTCGGAGAGCCCCGCGCCGGTCGAGTCCTTCGAGGTGCTCCCGTCCGACGAGCCCGCTCCTCCCGCGCTATCGCCCGCCGAGACCTCCGAAGAGCCCGAGCCCGTCGTGTTTTCCGCCACACGCCCCTTTTCCACCACACGCTCCGCCGCGACACCGGCGACGGCTGTCGAGCGCTCCGCCGCCGACGCCTCGGCCGCGGGCCCGTCCGCCGACTCGGCAGTCGCCGAAGCGGCCCCGGACGACGGCCGGTTCAAGGTGGTGCTGGAGAACTTCGAGGGCCCCTTCGACCTGCTGCTGCAGCTCATCGCCAAACACAAGATGGATGTCACCGAGGTCGCGCTCTCCCGGGTGACCGACGAGTTCATGGCGCACCTGCGGGCGATGGGACCGGACTGGGACCTGGACCAGACCACCGAGTTCCTGGTGGTGGCGGCGACCCTGCTGGATCTGAAGGCGGCCCGGCTGCTGCCGGACGCCGAGATCGAGGACGAAGCCGACCTCGCGCTGCTGGAGGCGCGTGACCTGCTGTTCGCCCGGCTGCTCCAGTACCGCGCATACAAGGAGATCGTGGAGATCCTCTCCGCGCGGATGGCCGCCGAGGCGCGCAGACACCCGCGGACGGTCGGCCTGGAACCGCACCTTGCGGAGCTGCTGCCCGAGGTGGTCATCCGGCTGGGGCCGGAGGGTTTCGCCGCTCTCGCCGTGAAGGCGATGCAGCCCAGACCGCGGCCCGAGGTGTACGTCGACCACATTCACGCGCCGCTGGTCAGCGTGCGGGAGCAGGCCGACCTGATGGTCGAACGTCTCCGCGGGAGCGGGGAGTTGAGCTTCGCCGAGCTGACCGACGACGTCGAGGACACCCTCACCGTCGTCGCCCGCTTTCTCGCGCTGCTGGAGCTCTACCGCGAACGCGCGGTGGCTCTCGACCAGCCGGAGGCGCTCGGGGCGCTCCTCGTGCGCTGGAGCGGCGAGAGCAGTCAACGGCCCGTCGTGAGCGACGAGTTCGACCAGGAGACGACGCCCGCGAGCCCCCGGGCCGCGGCCGGGACGCTGGACCACGACACACACGTATGAGGGCGCATCCATGACCGAACGCAGCGCCGCGGGCTCCGCCGCCCGCGTCGACACGTACAGCGCGGCCGGTGCCGCGGACCCGACCTCGCTGCCGGAGCAGCAGTCCGGCCCGCCGGCGGGGGAGAGCGCCGTCGCGGAACTGGAACTGCGGCCTGCGCTGGAGGCCGTACTGATGGTCGTCGACGAGCCGGCGAGCGAGGAACTGCTGGCCAGGGTCTTGCAGCGACCGCGGCGGGCGATCAGCGGGGCGCTTCGTGAGCTCGCCGCGGAGTACACGGCCCAGGGCCGGGGCTTCGAGCTGCGCGAGGTCGCCGGCGGATGGCGCTTCTACAGCCGTGTCGCGTACGCGGACGCGGTGGAGGGGTTCGTCCTGGACGGGCAGCACGCCCGTCTCACCCAGGCCGCGCTGGAGACGCTGGCGGTGGTCGCCTACCGTCAGCCCGTCAGCCGATCCAGGGTCTCCGCGGTC
Source organism: Streptomyces tardus (assembly GCF_018101125.2). Classification (GTDB taxonomy): domain Bacteria; phylum Actinomycetota; class Actinomycetes; order Streptomycetales; family Streptomycetaceae; genus Streptomyces; species Streptomyces tardus. The sequence continues at coordinate 4,595,726 of NZ_JAELVF020000001.1, forward strand.
CGCGGGGTGAACTGCGACGGCGTGATGCGTACCCTTCTACAGCGCGGGCTGGTGGCCGAGGCGGGCACCGAACCCGAAACAGGTGCGATCCTGTATGCGACGACGCACTACTTCCTGGAGCGAATGGGCCTGCGAGGCCTGGACGAGCTGCCGGACCTTGCCCCCTTCCTCCCGGAGGCGGAGGCGGTCGAGGGCGAGAGTCAGGAAGGTGTGCCGTCATTCGACGTAGACGACGACAGCGACGAGCCGACGCGGCCCGCCGGCTGAGCCCCGACAGTTAAGACGGAAGACGCAATGCGAAGCAGCGGCAACGACAGCAACCGGAATACCCGCGGCGGGAACCGGAATCCCGGGGGCGCGGGCAAGGGCCGCGACGAGCAGCGCAAGCGCCGTCCCCGTCCCGAGGAGCGGCGCTACGACGTCGGCGAGGGCGGCCCCGGCCAGGGCCCGAGGGGCGGCGCGGGCCAGGGAGAGCGCAGCCGCAGCGACCGGAGCCGGGACGACCGGGACCGTGGTGGCAGGAGCCAGAGCGGCCGGGACGACCGGGGTCGGGACAGCCGGGGCCGGGACGACCGGGGTCGTGGTGGCCGGGACGACCGCAGCCGGAACGACCGGGACCGCGGCGGCCGGGACGACCGGGGCCGGGACGACCGGAGTCGGGGCGGTCGGGATCAGGGCGGAGCCGGCGGCTCGGGCCGGCCGAAGCCCGCGTACAAGGCCGGCGGCAAGCCCACCGGCTCCGGCGGCCCCAAGGGCTTCGGCGGTCCCAAGGGCGGCAAGGGTCAGCAGGGCCGCAAGCGGACCGTTCCCTCAAGGCCCCGCGAGTACGAGGCGCAGATCGAGGAGCGCAACCGCGCCCGGCACGACAAGCCGCTCGCCAAGCTGCCCAAGACCTTCGGCGAGGTCGAGGGCGAGCGTCTGCAGAAGGTGCTCGCCCGTGCCGGCATGGGTTCGCGCCGTGCCTGCGAGGAGCTGATCGAGCGGGCGAGGGTCGAGGTCAACGGCCAGATCGTGCTGGAGCAGGGTCTGCGGGTGGACGCGGAGAAGGACGAGATCAAGGTCGACGGGCTGACCGTTGCGACCCAGTCGTACCTCTTCTTCGCGCTCAACAAGCCCGCCGGCGTGGTCGCCTCCATGGAGGACCCGGACGGGCGCCAGTGCCTCGGCGACTACGTGCAGAACCGTGAGACGCGTCTCTTCCACGTCGGCCGGCTCGACACCGAGACCGAGGGCATCATCCTGCTCACCAACCACGGTGAGCTCGCCCACCGCCTCACGCACCCCCGCTACCACGTGCGCAAGACCTATCTGGCCGCGATCCAGGGGCCGTTGCCGCGCGAGCTGGGCAAGCGCCTCAAGGACGGCATCAAGCTGGACGACGGGTACGCCCGCGCCGACCACTTCCGCGTGGTGGAGAACACCGGCAAGAACTACCTCGTCGAGGTCACCCTGCACGAGGGCCGCAAGCACATCGTGCGCCGGATGCTCGCCGAGGCGGGCTTCCCGGTCGAGAAGCTGGTGCGGACGAAGTTCGGCCCGATTCCGCTGGGCGACCAGAAGTCGGGCTGGCTGCGCCGGATGACCAACACCGAGGTCGGCATGCTGATGAACGAGGTCGGTCTCTGACCGAAGTCGGTGCGGCCGGGCCGATCACCTGTTGGACACCGGGTGACGCGGTCCGGCCGGTCCGTATCCTGGCAGCACTCGGCACCGGACCAGGGCCGTACCGCCCGGGGGCGGGGCCCGCACAGCGCAAGGACACCGCACACACATGCGTACCGCACTCGTCATCGGCACCGGACTGATCGGCACCTCGGTCGGCCTGGCCCTCTCCGCCCGGGGTGTGGCGGTGCGGCTGCGCGACGTCGATCCGCACAACGCCTCGCTCGCCGCCTCGCGGGGCGCGGGTTCGGACGCCGAGTCGCAGGAGCCGGTCGACCTCGCCGTCATCGCGGTGCCGCCGGCGCACATCGCCGCCGCGGTGGTGGCGGCCCAGCAGGAGGGTGTTGCCCGCGGGTACCTCGACGTGGGCAGCGTCAAGAGCGGTCCGCGCGGTGAACTCGCCTCGCTCGGCGGCGACTTGAGCACCTACCTCGGTACGCATCCGATGGCCGGCAAGGAGAAGGCGGGTCCGCTCGCCGCCTCCGCCGACCTCTTCGAGGGCAGGCCGTGGGTGCTCACTCCCACTCCCGCCACCGAGACCGAGGTGCTGAATCTGGCACTGGAGCTGATCTCGCTGTGCCGCGCGGTACCGGTCGTGATGGAGGCCGAGGCGCACGACCGTGCCGTGGCCCTGGTCTCGCACACGCCGCAACTGCTCTCCAGCCTGGTGGCCGCCAGGCTGGAGGCGGCCGACGAGACGGCGGTGCGGCTCTGCGGCCAGGGCATCAGGGACGTCACCAGGATCGCGGCGTCCGACCCCGACATGTGGCTGGACATCCTGGCCGCGAACCCGGACCCGGTCGCCGACGTACTGGCGGCCGTCGCCGAGGACCTGACCGAGACGGTCGCCTCGCTGCGGGCGCTCGCCTCGGCCGACGGCGTCGAGCGGTCCGAGGGCGGCGCCGGCATCTCCGACATACTGCGCCGCGGCAACAGCGGCAGGGCGCGGGTGCCGGGCAAGCACGGCCAGGCCCCGACCGCGTACCAGACGGTCACCGTGCTGATCTCCGACGAACCGGGCGAGCTGGCCCGGATCTTCGCCGACGCTGGCCAGGCGGGGGTCAACATCGAGGACGTGCGTATCGAGCACGCCGCCGGCCAGCAGGCGGGGCACGTACAGCTGATGGTCGAGCCGCGCTCGGCCGCCTCGTTGGCCGCCGCGCTGCGCGCCAGGGGCTGGGCGATCAGGGCGCGCTGAGGGTGCGGTCCCGGGCGGATACGCGTTTCAGGACCGGTAGGGCTAGCCGGTAGCCTTGTGCCGGTCGCCCGTCGTGCCCGCGTCCCGACGCCGACGACACCTCCTCGCGACTCCCGCGTTCACGAAAGGTCCCTGTCACCGTGGCTGCATCCCCCCAGGAGACGAACCCCGTACGCCCTGGTGCCCGGGCTCCCGTCGTCGTCGCCATCGACGGCCCGTCGGGGACGGGCAAGTCCAGCACCTCCAAGGCGGTCGCCGCCAAACTGGGGCTGCGCTACCTCGACACCGGCGCGCAGTACCGCGCGATCACCTGGTGGATGCTCACCCACGGGGTGGACGTGAACGACGCGGCGGCCGTGGCAGAGGCCGCCGGCAGGCCCGCCATCGTCTCCACCACCGACCCCGCCGCTCCCGGTATCACCGCCGACGGGGAGGACGCCTCCGGGCCGATCCGCACCCAGGAGGTCACCGCCGCGGTGAGCGCGGTCAGCGCGGTGCCCGCGGTGCGCAGCCGAATCACCGAGCTCCAGCGCTCCATCGCCGCCTCGGCACCCGAGGGCATGGTCGTCGAGGGCCGGGACATCGGGACCACCGTTCTGCCGAACGCAGATCTGAAGATCTTCCTCACCGCCTCTCCCGAGGCGAGGGCCGAGCGCAGGGGCGGCGAGCTCAAGGCCAAGAACGGCCAGGCCGATCTGGCCGCCACCCAGGAGGCGCTGCTCAAGCGCGACCGGGCCGACTCCAGCCGAGCCGTGTCGCCGCTGCTGAAGGCGGACGACGCGGTGGAGGTCGACACCACCGAGCTGACGCTGGAGCAGGTCATCGAGTGCGTCGTCACCCTGATCGTGGAGAAGCAGCGGGCCTGACGGGTTCGCGGCCGGGCGGGAGCACCCCGTCACGCGTGTGCGGCCGGGCGCCACGCAAGTGCGCCGGGCGCCACCGGGCGGCGGGCGCGGCAGGAGCGAGGGGCGCGACTGCCCAGCCCGTACGGGTCGGCCCGTACAGCCACCTATCGACTGATGAGAACAGGGACAGGACTTCATGAACGACCAGATCCACTCCGGCGACGACGGGCACGGTGAGCTCGGCGACGCCGAGTACGCGGAGTTCATGGAGCTCGCCGCGCAGGAGGGCTTCGACCCCGAGGACATCGAGGGCGCGCTGGACGAGGCGGGCCACGGGCCGCTGCCCGTACTGGCCGTCGTCGGCCGCCCCAATGTCGGCAAGTCGACCCTGGTGAACCGGATCCTCGGCCGCCGCGAGGCGGTCGTCGAGGACCGGCCGGGCGTCACCAGGGACCGGGTGACCTACGAGGCCGAGTGGGCCGGCCGCCGCTTCAAGGTGGTCGACACCGGTGGTTGGGAGCAGGACGTCCTCGGTATCGACGCCTCGGTGGCAGCCCAGGCCGAGTTCGCCATCGAGGCGGCCGATGCGGTCATCTTCGTGGTCGACGCCGGCGTCGGCGCCACCGACACCGACGAGGCAGTCGTCAAGCTGCTGCGCCGCGCGGGCAAGCCCGTGGTGCTCTGCGCCAACAAGGTCGACGGCCAGTCCGGCGAGGCGGACGCGGCGATGCTGTGGTCGCTGGGCCTCGGCGAGCCGCACCCGGTCTCCGCGCTGCACGGCCGCGGCACCGGCGACATGCTCGACGAGGTGCTGAACGTCCTTCCCGAGGCGCCCGCCCAGACCTTCGGGCAGGCCCTCGGCGGCCCGCGGCGCATCGCCCTCATCGGCCGCCCGAACGTCGGCAAGTCCTCGCTGCTGAACAAGGTCGCGGGCGAGAACCGCGTGGTGGTCAACGAGGTCGCCGGCACCACCCGCGACCCGGTGGACGAGCGCATCGAACTGGCCGGCCGCACCTGGACGTTCGTCGACACCGCCGGCATCCGGCGACGCGTCCACCTCACCGAGGGCGCGGACTACTACGCCTCGCTGCGCACCGCAGCCGCGCTGGAGAAGGCGGAGGTCGCGGTCGTACTGATCGACGTCAGCGAGCCGATCAGCGTGCAGGACACCCGGATCATCAGCATGGCGGTGGACTCCGGCCGGGCCGTGGTGATCGCGTACAACAAGTGGGACACCCTCGACGAGGAGCGCCGGTTCTATCTGGAGCGCGAGATCGAGCGCGATCTCGTCCAGGTCCAGTGGGCGCCCAGGGTCAACATCTCGGCCGCCACCGGCCGGCACACCGAGAAGCTGGTGCCGGCCATGGACACCGCGTTGGAGGGCTGGGAGACGCGCGTACCGACCGGGCGGCTGAACGCCTTCCTCGGTGAGATCGCCGCCTCCCACCCGCACCCGGTGCGTGGCGGCAAGCAGCCGCGCGTGCTGTTCGGCACCCAGGCCGGCACCCGCCCGCCGCGGTTCGTGCTCTTCGCCTCCGGCTTCCTGGAGGCGGGCTACCGTCGCTTCATCGAGCGCCGGCTGCGCGAGGAGTTCGGCTTCCGCGGCACCCCGATCCAGGTGTCGGTACGGGTTCGGGAGAAGCGCGGCCGGGGCGGTCGCAACGCCCGCAAGTAGCAGCGGCGGTACGGGAGTCCGGGCCGCGTGCCCGGACCGCCCGGCGCCGGGCCCGCGCGCACCCGCCCGGAGGGCTCTGGCCCGTGGGCGGGTGCCTTCGGGTCAGAGCCCGTGCTCGCGCGCGTCACCGCGCCCGGGCGGCAGCGCGGCCGGCCGCGAGTGGCCCCGCAGCCGGCGGTCTTCGTGCCAGGAGCCGGAGAGACCGGTGCTGTACAGCGTGCCGAAGCCCTCGAAGCGCAACGACTCCTCGCCCGAGCGATCGCCGGGCAGAGTGCGGAAGAGCCGTCGGTACTCCGCGTAGAGAGCGTCGTAGATGGGGGTGTTGGAGCGCTCCCGGGAAGCGCGGTCGGCGGTCTCGCGGGCGGGTCGCATGCCGGGAATCTGGCTGTGGACGGGCTGCGGACGGGGTCGGGAAGGTTCGTATGGCTGCACACCGTGGCCAACGACCGCACGGCCCCGCTGGATGCGGGGCCGTGCGGGCGAACGTGTGCCGGATCGCCACCGGTCAGGTGCCCGCCAGCGGCATCGCGGCGGCCACCAGGCTGCCGTTCGCCGCGGCCTTCTCCAGCGCCTGGCGCATCAGGTCCTCGCGCGGCTGGTCGCCGACCCAGCCGGTGGGAGTGGCGTACACCAGCACGGTGCTGTTGCGGTTGGCGGTGCTTCGCCACTCGTCGGTGACCGGCAGCGGCTGGTGCGCCTGCCACCACGACTCGGTCGGAGTGCCCTCCGGGCCGGGCTGGAGCACCGCGTGCAGCTGCCCGGCCGCCATCAGGACCGACCAGCCGGGGATGGCCGCGGGCATCCGGTCGATGTCGCCGAGCGTGCTGAACCCGTGCTCCAGCAGCAGGGTGAGGAACTCGTCCTGCGTCCCCGTCGAGCCGGGGCGAACGATCGCGGCGCTCGGCTCGACGACGATCGCCGCGCGGAGCTGGTCGCCGACCAGCACCTGACCGCACGTGACCTTCAGGACCGCCTGCTCGCCCGGGCTGCCGGGGGCGTCGGCGGAGTCACCGGTGATGGTGCGCACGGCACCCTGGATCTGCTCCTCGCTGACCCGCACGATCTGCGAGGGCACGCAGGTGGCGTGGGCGAAGGCGAGGACGGCCGTCTCGTCGCCGATGAACAGTACGGTGCTGGTGCGCTCCCTGCCGGTGTCGCCCGGAGTGCGGCAGGAGGTGCAGTCGTAGCTGCCGGGGGCGGTCTCGCCGGCGAGGAGGCGGGTGACCTCTTCTTCGCCGATCTCGGCGCGTACGTCGTCACTGACGTCAAGGATGGGGGACACAGGAGACTCCTGGCGTTCGGTGCTGTTTCACAAGGACAACGGGTCTGCGGCCCCTCGGTCACGCAACCGGCCCCGCCGGTATGACATCCGCCGCTCCTGCCGGCCCCTCCGCCGACCGGGTGGCCGGCTGCAGTACGCCCACCCGTGCGGCGCCGCGAGCGGACCCCGCACGCGGCGCCGACCTACCGTGTGGCGCGGATGAAGCCGACGCATCGGCGGCGCGTCACAGCGCCCCACACCGGCGGGGGCCGGATGCTCCACGGACAGCCGCGGGCCGGCGGACTGCGGACGGGGCGCTGCGTGCAGGTGTGCCGGCCCTGGCGGTCACGGCCCTGGCCCTGCCGGCCGACCGTCCCGCGCACGCCCGCGGTGCGGACCGCGGGCCCTGTGCCGCCGGGCAGTCGCCCTGGGACTGCCTCTCCCGGTGCGAGGCCGGCGGCGACTGGAGCGCGAACACCGGAAACGGGTTTTACGGCGGCCTCCGGTTCTGGCAGCCGACCTGGGAGGAGTTCGGCGGGCTGCGGTACGCGCCCCGCGCGGACCTGGCCGCCCGAACCGAGCAGATCGCTGTCGCCGAACGCGTACCGGCCCGGCAGGGCTGAAAGGCGTGGCCGGTCTGCTCGCAACGCTGCGAACTGACCACGCACGCCGACGCTGGCAGCCCGGTGCACCTGGTGCCGCCGAGCGAGACGCTGAACTCGATCGCCCGACTGCACGGGGTCCCCGGCGGCTGGCGCGAACTGCACCGGCTCAACGGGGAGTTGCTCGGCGACCGGCCCGATCGGCTCTGCGCCGGCTCCGCCCTCTTCCTGGCCCGAGGCCCCGGCCCGAGCCATGTCGGCCCGAGGCCCCGGCCCGAGACCTGCCCGCCCCGAACGCGTATCCGGCCGGCTCGGCGCGTACGTTCCTCACCTCCTGGAACGCGTGTCCGGACCCTGCGCGCACCGGCCGGCTCGTGGGGCGGACGGGCCGTGATCCGTCCTCGGGCGGGCGCCGCGACGGCACGTAGCAGCCCCCGCCCGCCGTCCCGCCGCGGCGACGGCTTCACCGACTGCGCACAACTTCCCAACAAAACCCGCCGATCGGGCCAACCCGAGAGGCCTCTGGGGCGTCTGACTCCTTGAAGGGCGGAGGCAGCGGACGCGCTCCCCGCACCGCACCACGGACAGAGGACCCATGTTCAGCGCCCTCCCGCAGCTCATCGCCCCCGCGGTCGGCAGCGCGCCCGGAAGGAGAGGCGCTCTGTGACCACCGCTGCCCGCCGGTCGGTTCCGGGCCCCCGCCCCACCGCCGGCGCTCCGGTCGCGGAGTGCACCGCAGACACCGCGGGCGGGCTCACCTTCGACATCGCGCTGGGAGGCCGGAAGGAGCGGTGGGACGCCGCTCTGCTGCTGCACGGCGCGCAGGACGGCGCGGACCCCGTACGGCTGCCGCTGGTGCCCGCGGGGGCGGGTGTGCTGCGCGCGGTGCTTCCGAGCACGATGCGGTTGGCCGAGGGGCGGTGGCGGGCAAGCCTGGTGCTGGGCGACCGGGCGCCGCGCAGGCTCAGGTCCGGGACGCACGATCTGCGCTCGCTGGTGGCCAGGGTGCCGCGAAGCGGTCGCACCTGGCTGGGGGTCCGCATCCCGTACCGCACCCAGGGCGGAGGTCTCTCGGTGCGGTCCTGGCACCGCTGGCCGCACGCCGAGGCGAGTGAACTGCGGGTGGAGGACGGCGGGATGACCGTGCGCGGCCGGCTGCACGGCGCGGAGTTCACGGACGGGGCGCGGCTGGAGGTCCGTACCCGCGACAGCGGCGAGGTGGCGCTCGGTGTGCCCCTGGTGAGGGACGAGCACAGCTTCACCGCGAGGCTGCCGCTGGGCGCCCTGGCCGAACAGCCGCAGGAGAGCGGCTGGTTGCTGTGGCTGCGTCCGGGCGGTGACACCCCGGCGGTACGGGTTGCCCGCATCCTCGACGATCTGGTGGACAAGCGTCACGCGGTCCGCTACCCGGCCGTTCCGCTGCTGTCCGGCACCCAGGGCGTACGCCCCTGCTACACCGGGGACAACGACCTGGCCATCCGCTGGGAGAGCCGCCCGCCCGCCGGTGATCTGCGCACCGGCGGGAGCACCCTGCCCGGCTGAGACGTACGTACGCAGGTCCGGCCGCAGCCCGTACGCCTCCCGCCGCGGCCCCCGGCCCCGCCCGTTGGCCCGCCCGTTGGCCCGCCGGGCCCGGGAGGGCGACGGCCGAGCGTGCTGGCAGACTCCTCCCATGGTCGAGACCTCCGCGCGTCTGCTGCGTCTGCTGGCCCTTCTCCAGACGCGACGGGAGTGGTCCGGCGGTGCCCTCTCGGACCGTCTGGGTGTGAGCCCCCGCACCGTGCGCCGCGATGTGGAACGGCTGCGGGGGCTGGGGTACCCGGTGCACTCGGCCACCGGTACCGCCGGCGGCTACCGGCTGGGCGCGGGCGCTCAGTTGCCGCCGTTGCTGCTGGACGACGAGGAGGCGGTGGCGGTCGCGGTCGGACTGCGCGCGGCGGTCAACAGCGGTGTGTCGGGAGTGGAGGAATCCTCGGTGCGGGCGCTGGGCAAGCTGGAGCAGGTCCTTCCGCACCGGCTGCGTCGCCGGGTGGGCGCGCTGAACTCCTTCACCGCGCCCATGCGTCACCGCGTCGAGGGCCCCTCGATCGAGGCGGCGACCCTGGTGGAGCTCGCCCACGCCTGCCGCGACCACACCCGACTGCGTTTCCACTACGAATCCCACGACGGCAGCGCCACCGCACGCGTCGTCGAGCCCTGCGGGCTGGTGAGCAGCTACCGGCGCTGGTACCTGGTCGGCTGGGACACCGGTCGCGGGGACTGGCGCACGTTCCGGGTCGACCGCCTGACGCTCGCGCCGCCCCACGGCCCGCGTTTCGAGCCCCGTACGCCCCCTGCCGAGGACCTGGCCGCCTATGTCTCCGAGGGGGTCTCCACCCGCGCCCACGCGGTCCGCGCCACCGTTCTCCTGCGGATGCCCGTAGAGCGGGCGGCGGCGGTCGTCCGGCCGTCCACCGGATCCCTGGAGGCCGTGGACGCGGACAGCTGCCTGCTGCGGACCGGGTCCTATTCGCTGGAGGCGGTGGTGATCCACCTGCTCTTCTACGGCGTGGACTTCACCGTGCTGGAGCCGGTCGAGATGCTTGATCAACTGGCCGCAATGCGGGACCGGTTGAGCCGTTCGCTCGACTCCTCGAAGGGCTGAGCGACGCCCGTTCATTCCTGCGGACGCAGGTCCGGGAACGGTCGCGGCCATTACCCCGCGGGCCATTGTGGGCGAAGCGCGGAACCCGCTCGGGGAGGTCGCCGGAATACCGCTCCAATACGGTTCCGAGCGCCGGGAAAAGCAACCTCCGACCATCGGACGAAACGCGGCCCGACTGTGACACAAGCGTGACGGCTCGAAGATCCGTACGGCACTTCCGTGTGGTGCGCCCGGCCCGTACGGTGGCGGACATGGATGACCGACCCGCAGAGCCGACCGAACGGACCGACGACCCGGAGGCCTACGTCGGCCTGCCCGGCGGGCAGGCCGAGGAGCAGGCACGCAGCCGCGGCTGGGCCAACGTACGGAGTCTGCCGCCGGGCGCGATGATCACCATGGAGTACGTGGAGGGCCGGCTGAACTTCACCGTCGAGGACGAGAAGGTCGTGCGCTGCTGGCAGGGCTGAGGCCCGCCGCCGCGGCAGCCGCCGCACCCGCCCGAGCAGGCGGCCCCGCCCCGTGTTCCGCGACGGAACACGGGGCGGAGTGCGTCCCGGTGAGCGGATGCACGCACGTCCCGGGGCGTCAGTTCCACGGCGCCGGCGAGAGCGTACGGCCGGTCCGCCCGTCCCGCGGTCCGCGCCGCGCGCCGCGCAGCGCGGGGGCCCGTACCGCGTGGGTACGGGTGCCGCCGTGCGGCGGCCCGCCCGTGCCGCCGCGGTGCCGGTCGGACGAGGCCGCGCCGCTGCTCGCCCGGTCGGCGGCCGGACGCACCGGCCAGGCCGTACCGGTGCCCACCGGCGGGAGGCCGAGGAACGGGAGCCGCGCGGCGGAACGCATCCTGGCCCAGTAGACCTCGATGTGCTCCTGGATACGGGCGATCACCGGCTCGCCCCAGGGCAGGGCCAGCAGGATCAGCAGCCCTGCGGCCCAGCCGAGGAGGACGTCGCTGACCCAGTGCGTACCGAGGTAGACCGTGGTCGTGCCGACCCCCAGGGCGAAGACCGCGGCGAGGATCGACAGCCAGCGGCGGGCTCTGGGCGTGCTGGCCAGATAGGCGAGCACGCCCCAGGTCACGACGGCGTTGGCCGTGTGACCCGAGGGAAATATGTCCCCGGTCAGGAACATCTCGTTGGAGCCCATGAGGTTCGCGTAGTGCGGTCCCTCGCGACCCATGCCCAGCTTCGCCGCCCCGACCGTCACGTTCAGCGCCAGCAGCGAGGAGGCCAGCACGAGCAGCGGCCGTATCGTCCGCTGCCGCCAGGAGCGCCAGCCGAGCCAGGCGGCGACCAGCACCGCGGTCGGCCCGCGCTGCCCCATCACGACGAAGTAGTCGAGGAACGCGTGCAGCTCCGGCCACTGCTTGTACGGGCGGAAGAGCATCACCTGCCAGTCCATCCGGACCAGGAGCGAGGTGTTCAGTACGGCCACGACGATCGCCACGTAGAACCCCAGCGTCGCCGCGAACAGCGACCGGCGCACGGCGCTCATGCCGGGGGGCGGGATCGTTGGCCGCGCTGGCTCCTGCTCCAGGCGGGCGAGGACACGGTCGGTACGCACGCAATAGAGATTACAGCGGGTGACGGCAGTCGCCGCTCTCGGGATGGGCTTCGTAATCTCGATGTGATGTGGAATGTGGTCTGCGCCGCACTTCCGGCCTGCGGCGTTACCGCCTTTATGGACTCCCGGTTTACCTATCCACGGATAATCCGGAGAGTGCGGGACTCGGATTCTCCTTCACTTACCGTGCCGTCCATCGGGGATTAACCGGAAAAGCACCGGCCACTTCCCGTACCGCCGCTCACGGCGGACCGGATCCGTGCAGCCAGAACGCTCCGTACACCGCCGCCCCCGCGCTCAGCAGGCCCAGTACGGCGACAGCGGTCCGGGTCCGTGACCGCGCCATCGTCACCGCGAGCGGCAGCAGCAGCGGGAAGGCCGGCAGCAGCAGCCGGGGCTTGGACCCGAAGTACCCCTTGGCGCACAGTGCGAGCGCCACCACCAGCGCGGTGTACGCCAGCAGCGGCGGGGGCTGGCCTCCGTGGAAGCAGAGCACCAGCGCCCACACCACCAGGCCCACTCCGGCGAGCAGCGCCAGCCCGGCGAGCAGCGAGAGCGGGCCGCCGACCAGGAACCCGCCGATGAACCGGGCGAAGGCGAGCCCGCCGTCGAAGCCGTTGCCCCATTCCCCCTGGACGTCCAGGTAGCCGGTGACGCTCTCCCGGCGCACGCCCACCCAGACCGCGTACCCGAGGAAGCCGACCGGCGCCAGCAGCAGCCCGCACACCGCACGTCCCGGCAGGCGGCGTTCGCGGTACAGCCGCAGCGCCGCGGTCAGCCACAGGGCGGCGACCAGCGCCGCACCCACCGGCCGTGTCAGACCCGCCAGCGCGGTCAGCCCGCCGGCCCACACCCAGCGATCGGTGAGCACCGCGTACAGCGCCCACGCGGCCAGTGCGGTGAACAGCGATTCGCTGTACGCCATCGACTGCACGATGCCGACCGGAACCGCCGCCCACAGCACGGCGAGCAGCACACCGGCGCGGCGTCCGTGCAGCAGGTCCCCGACAGCGAAGAGCCCCCAGGCCGCGGCCAGGGAGGCGACGGCGGACACCAGCAGGCCCGCGTCGGCGACCGAGAGGCCGGAGGCCTCGGCAATGCCGCGTTCCAGCCAGGGAAGCAGGGGGAAGAACGCGAGATCGGGGTGGGTGGTGCCGTCCTCCAGCACGGCGGTGTAGCCGTAGCCGTTCTCGGCGATACGGGAATACCAGAGCGAGTCCCAGCGTGCGGAGAGCAGTTGGTGGCCGTCTCGGTCGCTCAGCTCGGCCCAGACCAGCAGCACCACGGCGACCAGCGCCCGTACGGCCGCGTAACCCAGCAGTGCCGGTGCCGCGCGGCGCAGAGCATGGGCGGCACGGCGCCCGGTCGGGCCGCTCGCGGGCGCCGGGGCCGGGGAGCGGCGCGGGCCCGGCAGGAGGCGCGGGCCGGGAGTGCGGCCGGCCTCGGGGATCCGACGCGGGCCGCGGATCCGAAGCGGGTCGGGGACCCGACGCGGGTCGGGGGTCGGGCTTCGGGGTATGTGGCCCGTCCCGGTCTTCGGGCGGCCGGCTGGATCGCTCACCTGCACGATTATCGGCCACCGCCGAACGGCCTCCGAGAGCGGGATGCACCGCCGCCGCGTACCGGTAGGGCTCGCACGGCCCGCCCGCTGTTGCCACCTGCGCTCGGGACGGCGACCGGGCCTCGCGTACGCTGTTGCGGCACCCGCCCCTCTGACCGCCCCTGACGCCCCATCACAGGGCCCGGGCGCCGACGCGGGTGGTGGGAGCGGCTGTACGGACACCGGACGGTTGTGTGCGCCGGCGGCTCGCGACAGCCCCTAGGGAAGCGACGGGTCAACAAACAGGTATGGGTGCCAAGTCAAACCGCTGGACCGTGCTGGTCGTTCTGTGCGCAAGCCTGCTGCTGGTGACCGTCGACGCCACCGTGCTGCACGTGGCGATACCCGAGGTGTCGGCCGATCTGCGCCCGGGGCCGATGGAGCTGCTGTGGATCGTCGACGCCTATCCGCTGGTGTGCGCCTCACTGCTGATCCTCTTCGGCACACTCGGCGACCGGATCGGACGGCGAAGGGTGCTGCTGTGCGGCTACGTCGTCTTCGGGCTCGCCTCCACCCTCGCGGTAGTGGCCGACAGCCCGGCGCTGCTGATCATCGCCAGGGCGCTGCTCGGCGCGGGCGGCGCGATGATCATGCCCGCCACGCTCTCGATACTGCGGCAGGTCTTTCCCGACCGACGCGAACGCGCCCTGGCCATCGGCATCTGGAGCGCGGTGGCGGCGATCGGTGCCGCGATCGGGCCCCTGGTGGGCGGGGCGATGCTGGAGCACTTCTGGTGGGGTTCGGTCTTCCTGATCAACATCCCGCTGATGATCCTGAGCGTCCCTGTCGGCCGGATGCTGCTCCCCGAGTCCACCGGTGACCGGGAGGGCCCCTGGGACGCCGCCGGTGCGCTGCTCGCCGCCGTCGGCCTGTTCGCCGTCATCTTCGCGATCAAGCGCGCCGGCGGCGGTGACCCGCTGGCACCCGACACCGCGGCGGCCCTCGTGCTCGGTGCCGGCCTGCTGACCTTCTTCGTCGTGCGGCAGCGACGGCTGGCACACCCGCTGATCGACTTCACCGCGTTCGCCCGGCCCGCCTTCGGTACGGCTGTCGGCTGCATCGTGCTGACGGTGATGGCGCTCGTCGGACTGGCCCTGATCGCCGCTCAGTACCTCCAACTGGTCCTCGGCCTCTCCCCGTTGGAGACCGGCCTGCGGCTGCTGCCGCTCTCGATCGCCGCCGTCACCGCGGGACTGCTCGGCCCCCGCGTGCTGCCGCTGGTCGGCCCCCGCAGGATGGTCGCGCTCGGCTTCCTGGCCACCGCGGTCGCCGTGCTCGCCCTCAGTTCGCTCGGCGCGGACGACAATCCGGCCGTGATGATCTCGGGCTTCGTGCTGCTCGGTTTCGGATTGGAGACCACCCTCTTCGGCTGCTACGAGTCGATGCTGAGCGACGCACCCCCGCGCGAGGCCGGCGGCGCCGCGGCGATCGGAGAGACGGCGTACCAACTCGGCGCCGGGCTCGGCATCGCCGCGCTGGGCAGCGTGATGCACGGTGCCTACGCCGCCGCGTTCCGCCGGAACGAGGAGATCGCAGAGAACAGTGGAGCCGCGGGCAACTCGCTGAGCGAGGCGTACGCCGTCGCGGAGGACCTGGGAGACGCCGCCGGCGCTGCGCTGCGCGACCACGCCCAACTCGCCTTCGTGCACGGGATGCGGGCGGCGCTGGTGGTCAGCGCCGTACTGCTGCTCGGCGGCGCGCTCGCCGCGCTGCGGCTGCCCCGAGCCCTCGCGCCCCGCCGCTCCCCGGTGCCGGAACAGAGCCGCGCCGAGCCGAAGCCCGGTGGCGGGCCGCGCACCTCGCAGAGCCGGGGGACGGGCCACCGCGAACCGGGCCTCCGCGAGCGGCAGCCCCGCGGCGGAGAGCCCACCCGCCCGGACCGCGACAAGCCGGCCGACACCAGCCCGGACTGCGACGAACCGGCCGAGGCCCGCCCGGACCGTGATGAACCGGGCGACGACGGCACCGGCTCGCCTCGGGGCGGCGACGGCGGGACCCGCTTGCCGAGCCGGATTACCCGGCCGTAACGTCGGTCGAACCCTCGTCTGATCCACGCCGCCGGAGGCCGCCGATGTCCCGTTCGACCCTGCCGCCGTTCGACCGCGCCGACCCGCTCGGCATCGACGATCTGCTTTCGCCCGAGGACCTGGCCGTCCGCGACACCGTACGGTCCTGGGCCACCGACCGGGTGCTGCCGCACGTGGCCGACTGGTACGAGCGCGGAGAGCTCCCTGTCATCCGCGAACTCGCCAGGGAGCTCGGTGCGATCGGCGCCCTGGGCATGCCGCTGGAGGGGTACGGCTGCGCGGGTGCGTCCGCGGTCCAGTACGGCCTGGCCTGTCTGGAGCTGGAGGCCGCCGACTCCGGCATCCGCTCGCTCGTCTCCGTCCAGGGCTCCCTCGCGATGTACGCGATCCACCGCTTCGGCTCCGAGGAGCAGAAGCAGGCCTGGCTGCCGGGGATGGCCGCGGGCGAACTCATCGGCTGTTTCGGCCTGACCGAGCCCGACCACGGGTCCGACCCCGCCGGGATGCGCACCCGTGCGCGGCGCGAGGGTGGTGACTGGGTGCTCGACGGTCGCAAGATGTGGATCACCAACGGTTCGGTCGCCGCGGTGGCGGTCGTCTGGGCACAGACCGAGGACGGCATCAGGGGCTTCGTCGTACCCACCGACGCCCCGGGCTTCTCCGCACCGGAGATCAAGCACAAGTGGTCACTGCGGGCCTCTGTGACCAGCGAGTTGGTGCTGGAGGGCGTACGGCTGCCCGCCGACGCCGTACTGCCGGACGCGGTCGGCCTGCGCGGCCCGCTCAGCTGCCTCAGCCACGCGCGGTACGGCATCGTCTGGGGCGCGATGGGCGCGGCCAGGGCGAGCTTCGATGCCGCTCTCGACTACGCCGGATCCCGCGAGCAGTTCGGCCGGCCGATCTCCGGATTCCAGTTGACCCAGGCGAAGTTGGCGGACATGGCCGTCGAGCTCCACAAGGGCGTGCTGCTCGCCCACCACCTCGGTGTGCGGATGGACGCGGGCAGGCTCCGCCCGGAGCAGGTGAGCTTCGGAAAGCTGAACAACGTGCGGGAGGCGATCGAGATCTGCCGCACCTCGCGCACCATCATGGGCGCGAACGGGATCTCGCTGGAGTACCCGGTGATGCGGCACGCGACCAACCTGGAATCGGTGCTGACCTACGAAGGCACCGTGGAAATGCACCAGTTGGTGCTGGGGAAGGCGCTCACCGGCCAGGACGCCTTCCGCTAGGGAACCCAACGGCGGGCGGGGGCGCGCGGGTGGGGAGCGCATCAGCGGGCGGGCGTCCGAAGGCCCGTGGCCCGGGGAGCCCCGGTTGCCGCCGCTTCCGGCCGCCGGCCGGCTCTCGCGCCGGTCGCGCGTCCGCCGGAGATTCGCCCGGACCGCCTACCGTCAACTCAGGTGGTTGCGGTGGGCAGTTGGACGTATGCGGTCTACGCCGAACGCGTCAGCCGCGTCCAGCCGATCATGACCGCACCCGCTGCCGCCCTCCTCGGCGGCAGCGGATACGGGTCAGCTCTGGTTGAAGAATCCGCCCTCGGTCGTTCTGCGATCCTCGCCGGTGAGGACCTGGTAGTCGGGCGGGGTCAGCAGGAAGACCCGGGTCGCCACCCGCTCGATGGAGCCGCGCAGCCCGAAGGTCAGTCCGGCCGCGAAGTCCACCACTCGCTTGGCGTCGCCGGGCTCCATCGCGGTCAGGTTCACGATCACCGGAACGCCGTCCCGGAACAGCTCGCCGATGCCCCGGGCGTCCCGGAAGCCGTTGGGAGTGACGGTCGCGATCCTGGTGCCCTGGTCCTGGGCCGTCTCCGCGGTCGCACGGATACGGGGGTCGGTCACCCACGTCTCGCGTGCGGCGTCCCCGGGCTCGGGCCCCTCGGCGTAGTCATCGTCGTAGTAGCGCATCTCGCTGTCGTCGACGAGGCCAAGCCAGGCACTCGCCTTACGCACCGATCCCATGACGCCTCCTCTCGCGTGCGGTCTGTGCTGTCCGCATGCCTATCGTCCTGCATGAGGCGGACGATGCGCCAAGCGGATATGCGCCTCGGGCGGGTTTCGTGACAGTTCTGGTGCAGAACGGCAGCTCCCGGAGCTGCGGTGTTGCGGTATACGAGTGGGGGCGGAGGGAAAGATCACGTCTCTCCCGCCGCAAGGGTGAGTGACCGCCCAAAAGAGTGAGTCACACACCACCATGACGCATAGCCAGTTCAACGGGGTGGGTTGAGTGTTCGGAATCATCAGACCGTGTTCACACCGGCTGAGTAAACGGTTGCGCACGGAATGGATGGCCCATCTGTGCGGCCTCTGCCTCGCGTTGCGCGCCGACCACGGTCAGTTCGCGCGCGTCGCGACCAACTACGACGGGCTCGTGCTCTCCGTCCTGACGGACGCTCAGCTGCCGCGGGAGCTGGCGCCCGAGCGCCGTACGGCCGGCCCGTGCCCGCTGCGCGGGATGCGCACCGCCTCGGTTGCCAAGGGACAGGGAGCGCATCTGGCGGCGACGGTCTCGCTGGTGCTGGCCTCCGCCAAGCTGCGCGACCATGTCGTGGACGGTGACGGCGCGATGCGAAGGCGGCCGGTCGCCGCTGCCGCGGAGCGCGTTGCACGCAGCTGGGACCGCGGCGGTGAACGCGCGGGTGCGGGCCTGGGGTTCGACACCGCGGTGCTGCTCGACGCGGTGGGGCGCCAGCAGGAGCTGGAGTCGGCGGCGGGCCGGGGCACCTCTGTCCTGGCGGTGACCGAGCCGACCGAGATGGCCACCGCGGCGGCGTTCGCGCACACCGCGGTGCTCGCCGGCAGGCCCGGCAACTCGGCTCCGCTCTTCGAGGCGGGCCGGCTCTTCGGCCGGCTGGCCCATCTGTTGGACGCCGTGGAGGACCGTGCCGCCGACCGTGCAGCGGGCGCGTGGAACCCTCTCACCACCACCGGTACCGGCGCGGCCGAAGCGCGGCGCCTGTGCGACGACGCGGTGCACGGCATTCGACTGGCGCTCGCGGAGGTGGAGTTCACCGACTCCGCGCTGGCGCACCGGCTGCTGGTGCACGAGCTGGAGCACGCGGTGCAGCGCACCTTCCAGCCCCACGCGCACACTCCTCATCCCGCCTCGCCGTGGGTGAACCAGCCACCCGGCGGTTGGCCGCCGCCCGAGCCGCCGCGCCGTCGTGGGCTGGTGGCGGGGTGTCTGGTGTGGAGCGGGCTGTGCTGCACCTGCCAGCTGTGCTGCCGCAGCGAGTACCAGGACCCCTGGACGGGAGAGCCGCGCGAGGGCTGGTGCGACAAGTGTGAATGCTGCTGCGAGGGCTGCGAGTGCTGCAGCAGCTGCGGCGAGTGCTGCAACTGCTGCAACTGCTGCGACTGATGAGGTTGTGGGGCCGACGCTGCTGAGGGCAGCCCTTCGGCGACGCTCCCGTCCGTGTCACCGTCCCGCCGCCCGTCCTGGCCCGTCCCTGTCCGTCTGCCCGTCCTGCCCGTTTCGGAGGGTTGCGCTCCCGCCGACCTAGCGGGTGTGCCGGACGGCGGGCCGGGGCCGGTCATGCACCCGCATCGAGCCCCTGTGGCACCTTGGCCGGCATGACTACTGAGGAAGAGGCGGTGCGGCGGGCCTGGCAGGAGTGGCACCAGCAGCGGCTGGACGTCGTACGAGCCCCCTACGGTCCGCTCTCGGTCACCGGGACCCACTGGCTCGCCGGGGCGGACGCCGAGGGCCGGTTGGCCGACGTGCCCGGACGTTGGTTCCCCTCGGGTGACGGAGTGCGGGTGCACGCGGACATCCTCGAGGGCCTGGTCCACCGGGGCGAGCCGCTGGTCGGCGGTGTGCTGCTGGTGCCCGACGCGGACGATCCCGCCGCCACGCGGCTCGCCCACGGGGAGCGCCGATGGGAACTGCTGCGTCGCGAGGGGGAGTGGGCGGTGCGGGTGCACGACCCCGACGCAGCGGCCCGGCGGGCCTTCAGCGGTGTGCGCACCACGCCCTTCGACCCGCGTTGGGCACTGCGGGGCACCTTCCGGCCGTACGGGGAGCGGCGAACGGTACGAGTGGCGAACGCCGACGGCCGGGAGCGCGGCCTGGAGCTGGCCGGCTCGGTGGAGTTCGTGCTCCCGGGCGGCGGCTCGGCCGGTCTGCGGGTGTCCTCGGTGGGCAGCGGTGCGCTCTGGGCGGTCTTCGCCGACGCCACGAGCGGCGGGACGAGTTGCCGCTTCCGTTTTCTGCGGACCGGGGTGCCGGCCGGGGACGGCGGCGTCACGGTCGACTTCAACCGGTCGACGCTGCCGCCGTGCGCCTTCAGCGACCACTTCCTCTGCCCCTTTCCGCCTCCCGGCAACACCCTGGGAGTGCCGGTGCCGGCGGGGGAGCGCGACGTGGCGTAGCGGCGCAGGGTGCGCCGGAGTGCGGGCCGGTGCGGTGCAGACGTCCGGGCCGGGGCGTGCGCGGTGTACCGGTTTCCGGTGCGCGGTGAAGTCCCGGCGGGCAGCGCCCAGGGTCCTGCGCCTGCCGGGCGGGTGACGGAGCGTGATGACGGGCCGGGCCGGAGAGGCCCGGCCCGGCAGTCTGCCCACACCTCCACGGCGCCGCCGCGCGGCTCTGTCGGCGGTGGGCCCGAGGGCGGCGGGGGAGCGGGCGACAGGTGCGAGGGGTGTGGTTTCGGCCGCCGAC
>NZ_JAELVF020000001.1:4615509-4687694 GCF_018101125.2 Streptomyces tardus
GGGATGGGGGGTGACGAGGACGGCCGAGGTCGTCCGCTTTGCCCCTGAGCGCCTCCACTGAACAGCGGAAATCAGTCAAAAGCAGGAAACAACGCCGATGGTGGATACGCCGCCCGGACTCGCAGCAGCAGTCCGGGAGATGGGCCGACCAACAGCGTCGAGAACGTCGATTTCAAGACAGGTGTAGACCTCACCCCCGGGTGATCTTCGCTCGCCACGGGTATGTGAGACCTCAGGCGCGGCAGACTGACGTGCACAACTGTCGGAGCCTCAGAAGCGGAATCCTGCCCATCACTTCATCTCTCAGTGACGTGAACTCGACCTTGTGTGTGCCGAGTCACCCTGTCCATACTCCAACCCACTGCTTGGCATGGACGCGATCGTGTCCCCGCCGGGCAGTTGTCCGGAACAACCTCCGGAAGCGCTCCGCCCGGAGCGATTCCCTCCCCCCACAGGAGGCATGAGTTGAGAACACGACGGATCAACAAGCGGCGCATGACGATTGCCGGTGCAGGTGTGGCAGCACTGGTGGCCGGCTCGTTCACCGTGGCCAACGCCAATGCCGCTGAGCCCGTCTTCACGGCGGACACCCTGACCTCCTCCGCCGCCGGTGAGCTGGCGACGACGCTCGAGGGCAAGCTGGGAGCGGACACCGCCGCCGGCACGTACTACGACGCCGAGAGCAAGAAGCTCGTCGTCAACGTGACCTCCGAGTCCGCGGTCAAGACGGTGCAGAGTGCCGGCGCCGAGGCGAAGGTCGTCGAGCACAGCACGGCGGAGCTCAAGACCGCCAAGTCCGCGATCGACAAGGCCGACATCGTCGGTACCGCGCGCTCCGTCGACCCGAAGACCAACAAGGTCGTCGTGACTGCGGACAAGACGGTCAGCAAGGCGAAGTTCGCCGAGCTGGAGAAGCTCGTCACCGCCCAGAACGGCAAGGCCGAACTCAAGCGCAGCGCGGGTGAGTTCAGCCTCCGCATCCAGGGTGGCGACGCCATCTACAGCAGCGGTGCCCGTTGCTCGCTCGGCTTCAACGTCACCAAGGGCGGCGAGGCCTACTTCGTGACCGCGGGCCACTGCGGCAGCGCCGGCAGCTCGTGGTCGGACTCCTCGGGCGGATCGCCGATCGGCACCATGGAGGAGAGCACCTTCCCCGGTAGCGACCAGGCGCTCGTGAAGTACGAGGGCGGCGTGGACGCACCGAGCTCGGTGAACCTCTACGACGGCGGCTCGCAGGACATCTCCGGCGCCCGTGAGGCGACCGTCGGTGAGGACGTCCAGCGCAGCGGCAGCACCACTCAGGTGCACGGCGGATCCGTCGAGGCGGTGGACGCGTCCGTCAGCTACCCGGAGGGCACGGTCAACGGTCTGATCCAGACCGACGTCTGCGCCGAGCCGGGCGACAGCGGCGGCTCGCTCTTCGCGGGCAGCGACGCGCTGGGCATGACCTCGGGCGGCAGCGGCAACTGCTCCTCCGGCGGCCAGACCTTCTACGGTCCGGTTGCCAAGGCGCTCGCCGACTACGGCGCCGAGATCGGCTGACGTCTGGAGAGTCTGCGTCTGTACGTGGCTCATGGGGTTGCATGAAGCAAGGGCCCCGGAACCTTCCAAGGTTCCGGGGCCCTTGCCCTGTGTGCGCCCGGTCCGCCCGCTTTCGACCACCCGCGTACGGAAGGGGAACGGTCAGCGTGCGGCGCGCAGTTCGTCCGCGACGAGTTCGGCGATCTGCACCGCGTTGAGTGCGGCGCCCTTGCGGAGGTTGTCGTTGGACAGGAACAGCGCCAGGCCGTTCTCCGCGGTCTCGTCGCGGCGGATGCGGCCCACGTAGCTGGCGTCCCGGCCGGCCGCCTGCAGCGGGGTGGGGATGTCCGACAGCTCCACGCCCGGTGCGTCGGCGAGCAGTTCGCGGGCGCGCTCGGGGCTGAGCTCGCGGTCGAAGCGCGCGTTCACCTGGAGGCTGTGCCCGCTGAAGACGGGGACGCGCACGCAGGTGCCGGAAACCTTGAGCTCGGGAACGTCCAGGATCTTGCGGCTCTCGTGGCGGAGCTTCTGCTCCTCGTCGGTCTCCTCGAGGCCGTCGTCCACGATCGAGCCGGCGAGCGGCAGGACGTTGAAGGCGATCGGGCGCTTGAACTTGTCCGGGGCCGGGAAGTCGACGGCGTCGCCGTCGAAGGCGAGCCTGGTGGCGTCCGACTCGACGGCCTTGCGCGCCTGGCCGTCCAGCTCGGCGACGCCCGCCAGGCCGCTGCCGGAGACCGCCTGGTAGGTGGCGACGATCAGGGCCCGCAGCCCCGCCTCCTCGTGCAGCGGACGCAGCACCGGCATCGCGGCCATGGTGGTGCAGTTCGGGTTGGCGATGATGCCCTTGGGGCGCTGGGCGGCGGCGGCCGGGTTGACCTCGGAGACGACGAGCGGCACCTCCGGGTCCAAGCGCCAGGCGGAGGAGTTGTCGATGACGACGGCTCCGGCTGCCGCGACCTTCGGTGCCAGCTCCCGGGAGGTGGCACCGCCCGCCGAGAACAGCACGATGTCCAGGCCCGAGTAGTCGGCGGTGGTGGCGTCCTCGACCGTGATCTCGCCGCCCTTCCAGGGCAGCGTGCGCCCCGCGGAGCGGGCGGAGGCGAACAGCCGCAGCTCCTCCATCGCGAAGTCCCGCTCGGCCAGGATGTCTCGCATTACGGTTCCGACCTGGCCGGTGGCGCCGACGATGCCGATCCTCATGGGGCTCCTTCAGTCTGTGCGTGTGTCCCGTTGTCCGGCCCCTACCCTGCACCGAGCTGCTCAGCAGGGGCCAATCCTTTGAGATCGGTCACATTCGGTCACTCCGGTCCGTCCGGTCCGTCCGGTCCGCGCCCTTCGCGCCGGAGCGCGGCAGGGTGTGCACGGTGGGAGTGCGGCGCGGGTGGTCGGGCGAGCGGGGTGCGCGCCGGCGTGCGGCGCTCAGACCTCGTCGACGGGCGTACCGATGCGCAGCCGGTTGCCGTCGGGGTCGCGCACCTCGAACTGCAGCGTGCCCCATTCGGTCAGCTCGGAGGCGGTGTTCAACTCCGCGGCCAACGCCTCCACTTCGCGCACCTGGAGATGGGTCAGAGTGTCGGGCCGGGCGTCCTCCTCGTGCTCGGAGAGGAAGAGCCGCACCCCCGCGCGGTCGATCTCGGTGAAGGCGGGCAGCTCGGGGGAGAAGCGGTGCTGCCAGGTGGCGCGAAAGCCGAGCCGCGCGTACCAGGCCAGGGCGCGGGCGCTGTCGGTGACGCAGAGGATCGGCACAGCCGCCTCAATCGTTTCAGGCATGTCGCGGAGTGCAGTTCGGGTTTCTTGCCGGGTCCGAGGCGGTCCGCTCAGTGAAATGACAAGACGCGTGCGCAGGAGAATGAGCCTGGGCGCGCTGCCTTTCAGCTGTCGTTGACGAGTGAAGATCGTGTGGTGCTTTCTTCACGGTTGCGGCCCTTTTCTTCGTAGGTTACTCGCCCGTTAATGGAGAACGTCCCGGCGCGCGTTGTCCGTACAGGTGTCTGGGGTTCGCAGTCGACCTTTCGGAAATCTTCATCCCTCACGGAGGAATGCGCATGAAATTGTCCCGCACGCGTACCCGTCAGCTGGTCGCCGCCACCGCGCTCGCGGTCGCGGTCGTACTCGTACCCGCGGCCGGGAACGCGGTCTCCGGAGTCGACGCCCCGCAGGAACGGATCGCCGCCACCGCGGAATCGCACGACGTACAGAAATCGGCCTCCTGTACGCCGACGAAGGAGCACCCGCGTCCCGTGGTGCTCGTGCACGGCACCTTCGGAAGCTCGAAGACCAACTGGACCGGCCTCTCGGCCTATCTGAAGAACCGCGGCCACTGCGTTCACGCGATGGATTACGGGCAACTGCCCGGGGTCCCGATCTTCCACGGACTCGACCGCATCGAGAAGTCCGCCGCACAGCTCGACGTTTTCGTCGACCGGGTGCTCGCGGATTCCGGTGCGACCGAGGTCGATATCGTCGGCCATTCCCAGGGCGGAATGATGCCGCGCCACTATCTGAAGTTCCTCGGCGGAGCGCAGAAGGTGAACGCGCTCGTCGGTATCGCTCCCAGCAGTCACGGAACGACGCTGAGCGGGCTGACCCGGCTGCTCGACCTGTGGCCGGGAGCCAAGGAGGCCATCGGCACCCATACTCCCGCGCTGGACCAGCAGGTCGTCGGCTCCGACTTCCTGACCGAGCTCAACCGGGGCGGCGACACGGTGCCCGGCGTCGACTACACGGTCATCGCCTCGCGGTACGACCTGGTCGTGACCCCCTACGAGACCCAGTACCTGGAGGGCGAGCGGGTCAGGAACGTACTGCTGCAGGATCTGTGCCCCCGCAGCCTCTCGGGCCATGTGGCGATCGCGCTCACCGACCGCACCGCCTGGCACGAGACGGCGAACGCGCTCGACCCGGCGAACGCCACTCCGGCGAGCTGCAGTTCGTAGCGCGGCCCCCGGGGCCCGGCCCGACTCGCACCGGCCCGACTAGGGCCGGCCGGCCGGGCGTTGACGCGTCGGTGGCGGGCGTGGCGGCGGTGGCATGATCGGTGCCATGGACGATCACACCACCGCGCCCGCGCCCGTCCGGCGGCACACCGAGGTGGTCGACGTCCACCTCCTGCTGCGCCGTGGCGGTGAGGTGCTGCTCAGCCGGCGGGCGAACACCGGGTACGCGGACGGGCTGCTGCACGCCCCCTCCGGCCACGTCGAGGACGGGGAGGACGTGCGCGAGGCCGTGATCCGGGAGGCCGCCGAGGAGATCGGGTTGGTGCTCGCGCCTGAACGGCTGCGGGTGGCGCTGGTGATGCAGCACCGCGGGCCCGGCGCCGAGTCGCGCATCGGCTGGTTCTTCGAGGCGTGGCTCGGCGACGGCGAGCAGCCGGTCAACACCGAGCCGGACAAGTGCGCGGGCATCGGCTGGCACGCCCTGGAGGACCTGCCGCCGCAGATGGTCGCGTACTGCCGGGCAGGGCTCGACGCCTATCGGGCCGGCGAGCGGTTCGTCCTCCACTGGCACCAACCGCAGGATGCGGTGGAGCACTCTCCGCACGGGCCGCACCGACTGGTTGTGCTGCCGGCGTCCTGAACGCGGTCGGCCCCGAGCCGCGCCCCCCGAGCCGTGTCCCTGAGCCTGACCGGCCGGTGCTCCGGGTCCTGCCCCCGGCCGGGTCGCAGCGGGGCGGTGTCCGCGGGCCGGTCGGTTGGACATGCCGGCGGCGGCCGATCGGGCCCGGGAGTGCCGACCGGCCGCGTCGTGCGGGTCGTCTCAGTTGCGGATGAGCAGGACGAGGCCGGCGACGAGAGCGCCCAGGGCCACCGCGGCGGCGCCGTGGCTCAGCCGGTGGTCGCGCAGTACGGGCAGGCCGCGGTCGATCGCGAGCCGGCCGGGGCCGGTCAGAGCGATACCGGCGGCGAGGGCGGCGAGGGTGATCTCGTACTCCAGGCCGTCGGGGAGGAAGAAGCCGCCGCCCCACTTGACCGAGATGGCGTTGAGCATGGTGCCGAAAGCGGCGGCAGCGGCGAGCGGGGTCAGCAGACCGACGATCAGCGCCAGTCCGCCGAAGGTCTCGATGACCGCGGTGAGCAGCGCCATCGCGCCCGCCATCGGGTAGCCGACGGACTCGAAGAACATCTCGGTGCCTTCGAGGCCGCCGCCGCCGAACCAGCCGAAGAGCTTCTGCGCTCCGTGCGCGGCCATGACGATGCCCAGGCAGACGCGCAGGACGAGCAGCCCGACGTCGTGCGCGTCGGGCGCGGAGGGGGCGGGGTCCTGCTGCGGGGAGAGCCGGGTGGTGCCGAACGCGGATGCCACGGCATGCCTCCAGGGCGGTGAGAGGGCAAGTGGTTCGAATTCGAACCTGGTCGCCGGTCACCGTACCGGTTCGTTCGAATTTGAACAACGCGCTAGGCTGGGAGGCATGACGCGGACACGCTGGCTGGACGAACGCGAGAGGGCCGCCTGGCGCGGCTTCCTGGAGGCGAGCCACCGGGTCGAGCGCGCGCTGGAGCAGCAGCTCAAGGAGGACGCCGGGCTGTCGCACCCGCAGTACGAGGTGCTGGTGCGCCTGGCGGACGCCCCCGGGCGCGAGCTGCGGATGACCGAACTGGCGCGTCTTCTGATCACGTCGAAGAGCGGACTGACTTACCAGATCGGCCAGTTGGAGAAGCGCGGCCATGTGCGCCGGCGCTCCTGCCCGACGGATGTGCGCGGGGTCTTCGCGCAGCTGACCGACCAGGGGTACGAGGCGCTGCGGCAGGCAGCGCCCGGCCATGTCGACGCGGTGCGCACGGCTCTGATCGACGTACTGGAGCCGGACGAACTCGACGTCCTGGCCCGGGCGTTGGGGCGGGTCGGGCACCGCCTGCGCTGACCCGCCGGCCCGCGCAGGCGGACGGGTCAGCCGGCCAGCTTCTCCACGGCCGTTCGCAGCGTGGTGCGGTACGCCTCCACCGGCGCGTCGGCGAGCGTGCCCATCTGGCCCCAGGCGACCACGGTGACGGTGCTCCCGTCGCGGCCGACGCCGAAGAGGTGGACGTCCTGCGAGCCGTGGGCGGACTCGATGTGGACGCCGTAGGAGTGGGCGCCGTCGCCGACGTCCTGGTTGCCCAGATCGCGCCAGGACGCGGTGCCGCCGGGGTTGTCGCGCAGCCAGTCCGCGGCGCAGCCGGCGGAGGAGTCCCGGAGCTGCGCCGCCAGCGCCTGCGCGCTCTGCTCGCTGCCGGCGGTGAAGCTGACCTGGCTCGCACCGGTGTCCAGGTCGGTGTGGAAGAGGCGGTGCGAGGCGCCCTCGGCGGGCAGTTCGGGACCGTCCACGCAGAACGGCACGATCTCCGGGAGCCCGTCGGCGACCTCGCCCGCGTACCACTGCGAACCGGGGTGCGCGGGAAGCTCGTCGGCGTCCAGGAAACCGGGCGCCGCGCTGCTCTTCGGCGCGGCGCCGGCAGCGCTGGTGGTGAGCGCGAGCGCGCAGGCGGCGACCGCGACCGCCGCGGTCCGCAGCGCTCGGTACCCGTGACGGCGCCCGTCCGTGCCCGGTCGCAGGAGGGAACTGGTGCGCATGGATGTGTGCCTTCCCCGAGGTGGTGACGTCCGAACGGTGCCCGGACGCGAAGCTGTCTGTCCAGACCGTGCATACGGTGCAAAGGTTGTACTCCGCCCGGGCCGGAGCGCGTCGACCGAGGGCGGTCGCCCCGCACGGCCGGGGTTGGGGCCTGTCGGGGACCCTGGTGGATCAGGCAGCGGTGTCCGAGGCGTGCGGTAGTGAGGCGGAGGAGGGAGCCCCGCGGAGCAGCGGCGACTGACGGCAGCGCGGCAGACGCGCGTGCCGGGCGTCGCGAGCCCAGCGAAGATCCGCACGACAGGCTCTATGGTCGGTACCGGCCCGCAACCGCGGCGCCCCCGCCCCAACACCGGTCTCCGGAGAGCCTCTTGAGCCTGCGAATCGCCATCGACAGCACCTCGGCCACCGCGCCGTACGAGCAACTGCGTGCGCACATCGCCGAGCAGGCGAGCGCCGGCACGCTGCCCGCCGGATACCGGTTGCCGACCGTGCGCGGACTGGCCGGGGAGCTCGGTCTCGCGGCCAACACCGTCGCGAAGGCCTACCGGGCCCTGGAGACGGACGGCGTGATCGAGACCAGGGGCAGGGGCGGTACGTTCATCGCCGCCGAGGGCGGTCGCGCCGAGCGGGAGGCGGCGACCGCGGCCCAGGAGTACGCGGCGCGCGCACACCGGTTGGGTCTGGACCGTGTGGACGCGCTGGCGGCGGTGCGCGAGGCGCTGCGGGCCGTCTACGGAGAGGAGCCGGCGCGATGAGCACGGGCAGCTCCGGAGCCGGTGCGGGGCCGGTCGCTCTCGTCCGACGGCCCTCGCCCTCGCTCGCGGACGGACTGGTCACCCACATCGAGCGCACCCCCGTCGACGCCGAGCTCGCGCTGCGCCAGTGGCACCGCTACACCGCGCTGCTGCGCGAGCACGGCTGGCGGACGTGGGAGGTCGAGCCTGCCGACGACTGCCCGGACGGCGTCTTCGTCGAGGACACCGTCGTGGTGTACCGCAACGCCGCGCTCATCGCGCGTCCCGGCGCGCCCTCCCGGCTGCCCGAGACGGCCGGCACCGAGCGACTGCTGCGGGAGGCGGGCCTGTTCGTCGCACGGGTGCGGGCGCCCGGAACGCTCGAGGGCGGCGACGTGCTGAAGGTCGGCGACACGGTGTACGTCGGCTGCGGCGGCCGTACCAACGCCGAGGGCGTGCGCCAACTGCGCACGGCCTTCGAGCCGTTCGGCGCGACCGTGGTGCCGGTACCGGTCCGCAGCGTGCTCCATCTGAAGTCCGCGGTGACCGCGCTGCCGGACGGCACCGTCATCGGTCACCCTTCGCTGGTCGACGAGCCGGGGCTCTTCCCGCGGCTGCTGTCGGTGCCGGAGGAGGCGGGCGCCCATGTGGTGCTGCTGGGCGGCAACCGGCTGCTGCTCTCGGCCGCCGCCCCGCGCACGGCGGAGCTGCTCGCCTCGCTCGGCCACGAGCCGGTGCCGGTGGAACTGAGCGAGTACGAGCGGCTTGAGGGCTGCGTCACCTGCCTGTCCGTACGGCTCCGCGGCCTGTACGAACTGCGGGAGCCGCCGCCCGGGGAGTAGCGCGCCCGCCCCGCCGGCGGCCGGGGCAGCCGGGCCGAAGCAGCCGGGCCGAAGCGGTTGGGGCCGGGCACCGGTTGCGGCGCCGGCGAGCCCTCGGAAGAAGAGGGGCGCGGTGCGCGACCCGGCCCGCTGTCCGGTCACAGGTACATGCCCTGTTTCTGGTCCTCCCGAGCGGGCAACTCCACCGCGGGGAGCCCGCGTTTGAGTGCGTACAGCTCTGCCAGCGTCGCGCCGCGCGGCCCGATGCCCTCTTCGCGGCCGAGCCAGCGGACCGCCTCGGGGCGGGTGAGGGCGCCGACCTCCAGGCGCGCCAGACAGCGGCCGGGTCGTACAACGGCCGGGTGCAGCCGCTCCAGATCCTCGTTGGTGGTCACGCCGACCAGTACGTTGCGGCCCTGGCCCAGGAGCCCGTCGGTGAGGTTCAGCAGCCGCGAGAGTGCCTGGCCGGCGGCGTACTTCGCCTCGCCGCGGATCAGCTCGTCGCAGTCCTCCAGGAGGAGGAGTCTCCACCGGTCGGAATCGTCGTCCTCGCCCATGGAGAGCGACATCAGATAGCCGATGTCGTTGAAGAGCTGGTCGGGATCGAGCACGCAGTCGACCTGGCACCAGTCGCGCCAGGAGCGGGCCAGGGTGCGCAGCGCAGAGGTCTTTCCGGTGCCGGGCGGCCCGTGCAGCAGGAGCAGGCGTCCGCTGAGGTCGTCGGGGCGCAGCTTCATCAGCCGGGCGAGGTCGTCGGCGACCGGTGCCGTGTAGTTGTCCCGGACGTCCTCCCACGCGGGGGCGGCGATCGTACGGCTGGCCCGGTAGGGCCCGCGTGCGGGGGAGAGGTGCCAGAAGCCCAGGGCCACCTCGTCCGGCACCGGCTCCTCCTCGTGCTCGGCGTCGGCGACGGCCGACTCCAGCAGGGAGGAGGCGAGTTCGTCGGTGACCGCGCAGATGTGGACATCCGTGCTCTGCCCCCACTTGGTGACCAGGGCGGTCCACCCCCGGCCCTCGGCGAGCGTGGAGTGCTGCTTCTCGGCGTGTGCGCTGCGCAGCACCGTGGCCCCGGGGGGAAGCAGGCTGTGGCCCGGCTTCGGATTGCGCAGTGTCCGGGAGCGCGCGAAGGGTTGGGCGCCGGCGGCGAAGCGGGTGTTGAAGATGCCGTCGATCACTTCGGAGGGGCTGTCGCCGTCGCTGATGCTGAGCCGTACCGGCACCGCGGGCTCCGTCGCGGAGGGGGAGTCGTCCGTAGCCATGGGGAACATCGTCAACGAAAGATCACCGTGTACGCATCCCGTTTTCGGACTCCGATCGGCTTGTTCTCGCACTGTTCGCCGTGCGCGCCGGACAGGTGCGGACGTTCCGGGCCCGGTCGCGGGCGCGCGACTCCCGGTCAACAGGCGTCGCGGGCCGGTACGTGCCGGTGGGAGGGCGGCCGAAGCGGGAGTCACATCCGTCACGCATCATCCGTGACGGTGAAATCACGCCGCGTGGTGAGCGGTCAACTCACCCTCTGCGCCGACCATTTGCCTGGCGTGAAACGTTCGGCCAACCCTGCTGGTCGTGGTAGCCCTCGACGGTGGAAGCAGTCCTCGCGGAGGGTGCCGACCGGTCGGATTGCCGGTGCCTTTCAGGAGTGACGAACGCCCTTGCTGGGCATGCGATCCGGTAGACCGGGATACCTGCATGCCGCGTCTGGGCGATAGGGTTAACCTGCCCAGGCAGGGCGCCGTCGTACGGGTGGGGAGTCAGATGGAGCAGATAACAGTGCGTAACAGGCCGCGTGTGCCTGCGATCAACTGCGGTAGCTCCGCGGTGAGTTCGCGCCTGGACCGCCATCTCAGCGTGATGGGCGGCCCTGCGCTGCCACCCGGCAAGGGCGACGAGGCGACCGTGCTGATGCGCGAGCTGACCTCCCGCGACCGGCAGCGCTCCCGGGCCAGCCGCAGCGCCAAGGTCTCGCTGTTCGCGCCGCTTCGGCGGCTTCGGCGCTCGCTCTTCGGCGGGCACGGCTGACGCCTGCCCGCTCGTCCGTCCGGGTCGTTGCCGCGGTCCGGCCGGTCCAGGCAGTACGCCGTGCCACCACCGCAAGCCCGCCCTGCCCTGCGCGTCGCCGCTTCTGAACCGTTCGACCGTACGCCCGCACCCACCCGCGGGCGTACGGTCGTTTCGGCATCTCTGCGCCCCTCGGTGAGGCAGCGGGCGTCGGCGCAGCCTCGGAGCGAGGCGGGCGCCGGGGTTCCCGGGCGCCCGCCTCGACGTCTCTGCGAGGAGCTGCGCGGCCGAGCGTGCGCCCGGCCCGTTGGTGGGGTCAGTCCTGCTCGCCGGCTGGGGGCCGGTGGGCCGGGCGGCTCCGGCCGCCGGCGGTCTCGGCTGCGATGTTCTCCACCGTCATCGAGAAGGAGAAGCGGTCCCCCCGGTAGTGGATGCGGGCCACGTCCACCACGGAGCCGGTCTCGTCGTAGGTGACCCCGGTGTAGTGCAGGATGGGGCTGAGCAGCGGAACTTCCAGCAGTTCAGCGGTCTTCGGGTCGGCCAGGCGCGCTTCCACCGTGTCGGTGATCCGGCTGATCCGGACCCCCACCTCGTCGCGCAGCAGCTTGGTCATCGGCATTCCGGCGAGCGCCGCGGGGTCGATCGCGGCAGCCACGGCGGGGGGTATGAGGTTCTCCGCCCAGTTGGTCGGCTCGCCTCCGGCCCGGTCGCGCCGCAGCCGCCGGTAGACCGTCACTTCCGTCAACCCGGGGAAGTGGCCGGCCAGTTCGGGCGGCACGGCGGCGCTGCGGTGGTCGAGCAGGGTGGTGTCCTCGCCCGACTGCTGGGCCACGATGGTGTCGACCGAGCCGAGCAGCCGCACCGTGCGCTCACGGCGGGCGTCGGGCTCGATGAAGGTGCCGCGCCGTCGGTGGCGGCTGATCAGCCCCTCGGTCTCCAACTCCTTCAGCGCCTGGCGCATCGTCAGCACGCTGACCCCGTAGTGCTCCGCGAGCGACTCCTCGGTGGGCAGACGAAGCGGCGCCCCCGGGGGCCTGCCCAGGATCGAGGCGCGCAGGGACTGGGACACCTGGTACCACAGGGGCAGCTTGCGATTGAGTGCCAGCGAGTCCGGTGCGAAGACGGTCAAGGTTCCTCCCGGGCCCATCCTAGGAGCGGAAGTGCCGCTGGAGCCCCTGCCATACGTCGTCGTAGGACTGCTGGCGGTGGTCTGCCGACATCGCCTGCTCGGTGGCGGCCACCGGCCAGCGGGTCTCGAACATGAACGCAAGACCGTCGTCGATCTTGGCGGGGGCCAGCTCGGCCGCGCTCGCCCGGTCGAAGGTCTCGCGGTCCGGTCCGTGCGCGGACATCATGTTGTGCAGCGAGCCGCCGCCGGGGACGAAGCCCTCGGCCTTGGCGTCGTAGGCACCCTCGACGAGGCCCATGTACTCGCTCATGACGTTGCGGTGGAAGTAGGGCGGGCGGAAGGTGTCCTCGCCGACCAGCCAGCGCGGTGCGAACACCACGAAGTCGACGTTGGCCAGGCCCGGGGTGTCTGAGGGCGAGGTCAGCACGGTGAAGATCGAGGGGTCCGGGTGGTCGTAGCTGATGCTGCCGAGGACGTTGAAGCGGCGCAGGTCGTAGACGTAGGGCACCAGGTTTCCGTGCCAGGCGACGACGTCCAGCGGGGAGTGCGTGCAGCGGGCCGACCAGAGGTTGCCGCAGAACTTGCTGACGACCTCGGTCTCCCGGTCCTCCTCCTCGTACGTCGCGGTCGGGGCGAGGAAGTCGCGGGGTGCGGCGAGGCCGTTGGCGCCGATCGGGCCGAGGTCGGGCAGGACGAAGGGCCTTCCGTAGTTCTCCAGCACGTAGCCGCGGGCGGTGCCCTCGGGCAGCTCCGCGCGGAAGCGGACACCGCGCGGGATCAGCGCGATGTGGCCCGGCGGAGCGTGCAGCCGCCCGAACTCGGTGTGCAGCAGCAGGCTGCCGCGCTCGGGGACGATCAGCAGCTCGCCGTCGGAGTCGCTGAAGACCCGGTCGGTCATCGAGGCGTCGGCCGCGTACAGGTGGATCGCGCTTCCGGTGCGCCGGCTCGCGTCGCCGTTGCCGCCGAGCGTCCACAGTCCGTCCAGGAAGTCGGTGCCCGGGGCCGGCTCGGGCAGGGGGTTCCAGCGCAGCCGGTTGGGGTCGGCGACCTCGTGGAACGGGGCGGAGCGCAGCCGGCCGGAGGGGATGCGGGTGAAGGCGGGGTGCGCCGCGGACGGGTGGATCCGGTAGAGCCACGAGCGGCGGTTGTGGGCGCGGGGCTCGGTGAACGCCGTACCGCTGAGCTGCTCCGCGTAGAGGCCGAGGGGTGCGCGCTGGGGCGAGTTCCGGCCAATGGGCAGTGCGCCGGCGACGGCCTCGCTGCTGTGCTCGTTCCCGAAGCCCGGGCTGTGGGTCAGCTCCGGCACGGTCCTGCGTACCTGCTCACCGTTCATTTCGCGCGCTCCCGACCGAGTCCGATCCATCATTCCTGTGCTCGACCATAGGAATTAATGCTCCCCCAGGCAAGACCCCGAACACGGGGCGTGTCGAGGGGCGTTCGCGAGTCGGGGGCAGGGGGTGGTGTGCGACGGGACGCGGGACGGGGGCTGACAGCGCAAACTAGCGCCGCTAGTTTGTGGGCATGCAGGGATACGACGCGATGTACATCGACGGTGCCTGGCGCCCCGCCGCGGCCACCACCTCGATCGAGGTCCACAACCCGGCCGACGAGCGGCTGATCGGCAGCGTGCCGGCCGGCGGCGCCAAGGACATCGACGCCGCGGTGGGCGCCGCCCGCGCCGCGCTGCCCGGGTGGGCGGCCACCCCGCCGGCCGAGCGGGCAGCCGCTCTCGACGCACTGCGCGCCGTGCTCGACGCGCGCAGGGACACCGTCGCGGCCACCGTCACCGCCGAACTCGGCGCCCCCATCGGCTTCTCGGTGCCGGTGCACGCCGGGCTGCCGGTCCTGGTCACCGGGTCCTACGCGCGGCTGGCCGCCTCCCACGAGTTCCTGGAGGAGGTCGGCAACTCGCACATCCACCAGGTGCCGATCGGTGTCGTCGGTGCCATCACCCCCTGGAACTACCCGCTGCACCAGATCGTCGCGAAGGTCGCGCCCGCTCTGGCCGCCGGCTGCACGATCGTGGTCAAGCCCGCGGAGAACACCCCGCTGGTTGCCCAGCTCTTCGCCGACGCCGTGCACGAAGCGGGCCTGCCCGCCGGGGTGTTCAACCTGGTGACGGGGCTGGGGCCGGAGGCGGGGGAGGCGCTGGCGACACACGAAGGAGTGGACCTGGTCTCCTTCACCGGGTCCAGCGCGGTCGGCAGCAGGATCGGCGCCGCCGCGGGCCGTGCGATCAAACCGGTGGCGCTGGAGCTCGGCGGCAAATCGGCCAACGTCGTGCTGCCCGGCGCCGATCTCACCCGCGCGGTGAAGGTCGGGGTCGCCAATGTGATGGCCAACTCCGGCCAGACCTGCAGCGCCTGGACCCGGCTGCTGGTGGACGCCGCGCGCTACGACGAGGCGGTGGAGATCGCCGCCCGGGCGGTCGCCGAGTACGTACCGGGCGACCCGCGCGAGGAGACCACCCGCATCGGGCCGGTGGTCAGCGCGGCCCAGCGCGCGCGGGTGGACGACTACCTGGTCGGCGCGCTGGAGGAGGGCGCGCAGGCGGTCGTCGGCGGGCCGGGCGAGCCGGACGGGACGGAACGCGGCCACTGGGTGCGACCCACTGTCCTGGCCGAGGTGACCGAGTCGATGACCGTGGCGCAGGAGGAGATTTTCGGCCCCGTGCTGACCGTGCTCCGCTACGAGGACACCGACGACGCCGTACGGATCGCCAACGGCACGGTCTACGGACTCGCCGGGGCCGTGTGGGCAGCCGAGGAGGACGAAGCGGTGGCGTTCGCACGCCGGTTGGAGACCGGGCAGGTGGACATCAACGGCGGACGCTTCAACCCCCTTGCGCCCTTCGGTGGTTACAAGCGGTCCGGGATCGGCCGCGAGCTCGGCAGTCACGGGCTCGCCGAGTACCTCCAGACCCAGTCCCTGCAGTTCTGACGTCCGCCCCGACCCGGCTGCCCGCGCAGCCCGCAGCCACAGCCCGTCGGAGCACGTGCCGCAGCCCGCAGTTCCCGCAACGGTGTACGTCCCCGGCGACCGGTCGCCGGCAACCTCAGGAGCCGCCCGTATGACCCGTGCCGCCGTACTCGAGGCCGTGAACGCGCCGCTGACCCTGACCGAGATCGAACTGCCCGAGCCCGGGCCGGGGCAGGTCCGGATCAAGCTGGCCGCCGCCGGTGTCTGCCACTCCGACCTCTCGCTCACCAACGGCACCCTGCGGCAGCCGGTGCCGGCCGTGCTCGGCCACGAGGGCGCGGGTGTGGTGGTGAGCGTGGGCGAGGGGGTCACCACAGTGGCGCCGGGCGCCGAGGTGATCCTGAACTGGGCGCCCTCCTGCGGCGGTTGCCACTTCTGCGTACGGCTGAACGAGCCCTGGCTCTGTCCGCACGCCAACGACGCGACGACCGTTCCCTACGCCCGGGACGCCACCGGACGAGCGCTCTACCCGGGGCTGAGCGTCGCCGCGTTCGCCGAGGAGACGGTGGTGCCGGAACGGGCGGTGCTGCCGCTGCCGGCCGGGGTGCCGCTGCTGGACGCCGCGCTGCTCGGATGCGCCGTGCTGACCGGATACGGCGCGGTCCACCACAGTGCGCGGGTGCAGGCGGGCGAGTCCGTGGTGGTCGTCGGCCTCGGCGGAGTCGGCCTCGCGGTGCTTCAGTCCGCGCGCATCGCGGGCGCCGAGCGGGTGATCGCGGTCGATGTGTCGCCGCGGAAGGAGGAGTTGGCGCGCGCCTGCGGGGCGACGGACTTCCTGGTCGCCTCCGAGTCGACCGCCAAGGACGTACGTGCGCTCACCGCGGGGCTGGGCGCGGATGTGGCGGTGGAGTGCGTCGGACGGGCCGAAACGATCCGCACCGCCTGGGGCGCCACCCGTCGGGGCGGCCGTACGACGGTGGTCGGCATCGGCGGGCGGGAGGAGAAGGTGTCCTTCTCCGCGCTGGAGCTGTTCCACTTCGCCAGAACGCTCTCCGGCTGCGTCTACGGAAACTGCGACCCGGCCCGCGAGTTGCCGGTGCTGGCCGAGTACGTGCGCACCGGGGCGCTCGACCTCGGCGCGCTGGTGACCGGGCGCATCGGGCTCGCGGACATCCCGGACGCCTTCGGGGAGATGGTCCACGGGCGCGGCGGTCGTGCACTGGTGGTGTTCTGAGCGTCGTGGCGGAGGGGCGGCCGGCGGCGAGAGCGGAGGCGGCCGGAGAGCCGACTCACCCGCGAGGCCGAGCCGGTCTCTGCCGCGCGCCGTCGGCATGGTCGGCGTCGGCACGCTCACCGTCGTCCCGCGCGCCGTCGTCCCGCGCGCCGTACTGCAGCCCCAGCCCGTCGACCAGCGCCTGCAGGCCGGTTTCGAACGCGCCCTCGTCCACTCGCCGTCGGTGCTCGGCGAGCAGATGCGCCTGGTCAAGGTGTGGATAGTCGCTGTCGTAGAGTGCCGCGTCGTCGACAAAACCGCCGGCGAAGGAGCCGAGCGCCGAACCGGCCACGAAGTAGCGCATCAGCGCGCCGATCCGGGTGGCCTGTGCGCGCGGCCAGCCGGCTGCGACCATCGCTCCGAACACCTCGTCCGCCATGCGCAGTTGGCTCGGCCGGCGGCCCGGGCCCCGGACGAGGTGCGGGACGATGTTCGGGTGAGCGGTCAGCGCGGCGCGGTAGGAGCGCGCCCAGCGCAGCAGGGCCTGCGGCCACCGCGTCCCGTCCCGGAACATCGACAGGTCGACCTCGGCGCACACCCGGTCCGCCACCGCGTCGAGAATCTCGTCCTTGGTGCGGAAGTGGTTGTACAACGAGGGCCCGCTCACGCCGAGTTCGGCGGCGAGCCGTCGGGTGGACACCGCCTGGAGGCCCTCCAGGTCGACCACGGTGAGGGCTGCCCCGACGATCCGGTCGCGGTTGAGCAGGGGCTTGCGGGGGCGGGCCATGCGGCACATAGTAGTGGCGGCCTTTAACTAGCACTGCTAATTTCTTGCCCGTGCCGGACCAGGATCGAGGTGTGTGCCGTGGACCTGGCGCTGACCACCGAACAGCACGAAGTGCGCGCGCTCGCCGCCCGGTTCGTCGACCGCGAGATCGCGCCGCACGCCGCCCGGTGGGACCGGGACAGCAGTATCGACCGCTCGGTCGTCCGGCGCCTGGGCGAGCTCGGCTTCCTCGGTCTGACGATTCCCGAGGAGTACGGCGGCAGCGGGGGCGACCACTTCGCGTACTGCCTGGTGACCGAGGAGCTGGGGCGCGGCGACTCCGCGGTGCGCGGAGTGCTCTCGGTCTCGCTCGGCCTGGTCGCCAAGTCCGTGGCGGCCTGGGGGAGCGAAGAGCACAAGCGGCGCTGGCTGCCGGGGCTGTGCTCGGGTGAACTGCTCGGCTGCTTCGGGCTCACCGAGCCGGGCACCGGTTCGGACGCCGCCAACCTCACCACGCGGGCGCGGCGCGAGGGCGGTGACTGGCTGCTCGACGGCACCAAGATGTTCATCACCAACGGCACCTGGGCCGACGTCGTACTGCTCTTCGCCCGCTCCGGCGAACCCGCCGACGGGCACCGCGGGATCACCGCCTTCCTGGTGCCCACCGACACCCCAGGGCTCCACCGCCGGGAGATCCACGGCAAGCTCGGGCTGCGCGGCCAGGCCACCGCGGAGCTGGTGCTGGAGGGCGTACGGGTCCCGGACTCGGCGCGGATCGCGCCCGAGGGCAAGGGCTTCTCGGTGGCGATGAGCGCACTCGCCAAGGGGCGGATGTCGGTCGCCGCGGGCTGTGTGGGCATCGCTCAGGCGTCGCTGGACGCGGCGGTCTCCTACGCGGGCGAGCGCGAGCAGTTCGGCCGGCCGATCGCCGCGCACCAACTGGTCCAGGAGCTGATCTCCGACATCGCGGTGGACACCGAGGCGGCCCGGATGCTCACCTGGCGGGTCGCCGATCTGATCGACCGCGGTCAGCCGTTCGCCAAGGAGTCCTCGGTGGCGAAGCTGTTCGCGAGCGAGGCCGCCGTCCGGGCGTCCAACAACGCCCTCCAGGTGTACGGGGGTTACGGCTACACCGACGAGTTCCCGGTCGGCAAGCTGGTGCGCGACGCCCGGGTGATGACGCTGTACGAGGGCACCAGCCAGATCCACAAACTGCTCATCGGCCGCGCGCTGACGGACGTATCCGCGTTCTGAGGCGGACGCGCCGGTGCCCGCGCCGGGCTGTTGCTAAGCGCGTGCTCAGGGCCCCGGGGTAGGGTGTTCGCCCTGTGGCGACCGGGCAGGGCGAGGACAGGGCGAGGACAGCTATGGCAGCACAGGCATCGGGTCGGACCGGCGAAACCCGTCCCGGCGGCGAGGAGCCGGTGGCGGCCGAGGATCGGCACGCGGGCTGCGACTCCTGGCGGTCGGTGGCGCCGGACGCCGCGCGGCGGTTGCTGATCGCCGCGGTGGAGGCGTTCGCCGAACGCGGCTTCCACGCCACCACGACCCGCGACATCGCCGGCCGCGCCGGGATGAGTCCGGCCGCGCTCTACATCCACTACAAGACGAAGGAAGAACTGCTCCACCGGATCAGCCAGGTGGGGCACGAGCGTTCGCTCTCGCTGCTGCGCGACGCCGCCGCGGGCCGGGGCGGGCCGTCGGACCGACTGGCCGCCGCCGTCGGGGCGTTCGGCCGCTGGCACGCGGAGCAGCACACCACCGCCAGGGTGGTGCAGTACGAGCTGAGCGCGCTCTCCCCGGACCACTACGCCGAGATCGTCGCCCTGCGGCGGCGCACCGAGGCCGTGGTGCGGGACCTGGTCGAGGAGGGCGTACGGGCGGGCGAGTTCGAGGTGCTGGACGCGCGAGCCACGGCTCTGGCGATGCTCTCACTGTGCCTGGACGTCGCCCGCTGGTACCGGCCGGGCGGGCGGCGCACGCCGGAGGAGATCGGCGACTTCTATGCGGACCTCGCGCTGCGGATGGTCCTCGCGCCGCGGGCGACCGGTCGCCACTGACGCCGGGCCGCGCCCGACCGGTGCTGCCCGGTCGAGCGCTACCGCCTGTCCGACTGCTGCCCCTGACCGAGCGTTGCCGCCGGTCCGGTCGCCGGTCGGTGCGGGGCGCGTCAGAAGTAGTAGCGGCTCACGCTCTCGGCGACACAGACCGGCTTCTCGCCGCCCTCTCGCTCCACGGTCACCCGGGTCGTCACCTGCACACCGCCGTCGGCGGTCTCGCTGACGTCCGCGATCCGGACCCGGGCGCGCACGCGTGAACCGACCGGTACGGGGGCGGGGAAACGCACCTTGTTCACGCCGTAGTTGACGCCCATTCTGGCGTTCTCGACCCGCAGAACCTGCGGTACAAGGTACGGCAGCAGGGAGAGCGTCAGATAGCCGTGCGCGATCGTGGTGCCGAACGGGCCCTCGGCGGCGCGCGCGGGATCGACGTGTATCCACTGGTGGTCGCCGGTGGCCTCGGCGAACAGGTCGACCCGCTGCTGGTCCACCTCCAGCCAGTCACCGGGGCCCAGTTCGCCGCCCACCGCGTCCTGAAGCTCCGCCGCCGACCCGAAGGTCCTGGACTCCGCCGCCACGTCTGCTCACCTCTCCGTAAAACTCTCCGGGCACCTGCTAAGCGCCCGCTCAGCATGAGCGGTGCCACCGGTGCTGTCAACGGCCTGTTGACGCGAGCGGAGTGCCGACAGGGGTGGAGTGCGTGCGGGTACGAGGGAGCGGCCCCGTCCCCGTGACGGAGCCGCTCCCTCGCGCCGCTGCTCGGCGAAAGGCCGGTGCCCGGTTCCCGCGGCGGCGCGGGATCAGCCGGCGAACGCCACCTGGCGCACGACGCGGGTTGTCGGCCCGCGCTCGCTGCCCTCCATGGTGGCGATGAGCCGCCGCAGCACCACCGCGAGCCGTACCCGCGGCGGATGCTTCGGGTCGTCCAGGAGCAGCAGCGCTCGGCCGCCCCAGGTGTGCGTGTGCCAGTCGTCGGGTGCTGTCGGCTGCCGGATACCGTCGTGCTTCTGGCGCCTGCGGCGGTGGGCGAACTCCCGCTCGTGGCGCAGCCACACGGCCCGCGCCTCCTCCAGCTCCTCCAGCGCTGCCAGCAGCAGCGCAGGATCGGGAACACGCTCGCGCGGGTCGAAGCCGGCACGCTCGCACAGATGGTGCCAGGTTGCGCGGTGTCCGTAGGGGGCGAAGCGCTCAAGGCACTTGCGCAGCGCCCTTCGTCGTTGGGACAGCTCGCGGCCGGGGTCGCGGACCTGGGCGGCGAGTGCTCTGAAACCGGCCAAGGTTTCCACCTCCGAGAGGGTAGACCGGAGTCGTTGGGGATGTGACGTATACGAAGGCGAATCGGCTCCCGTTCCCGGGGGTCGACTTTTCTCCGTCTTCCGCGGGCTCGTGCCGACCGGTTAGTCTCCGCAGTCACTTGCCCCGAACACGGAGGACGGATCCGAATGACGGCGCGCGGGAGCGATGCGGAAACAGCGGTCAGCAGCCCGTCCACGGCGGTCGGCAACGTCGTGGTGACAGGCGCGGGCAGCGGCATCGGCGCCGCGTACGCCCGTATGTTCGCCGACACCGGTGCGCGGGTGGTGGTCAACGACCTGGACGCCGAACGGGCGCACGCGCTGGCCCGCGAGATCGACGGAATCGCCCTGCCGGGTGACGCCGCCACCGCCGCCGAGCGGTCGCTCGCCCTGCTGGACGGACGCGTCGACGTCTACTGTGCCAACGCCGGAGTCGCCACCGAGGGCGGCCCGGAGGCGTCGGACTCCCAGTGGCAGGCGTCCTGGGACCTCAACGTGATGGCCCATGTACGGGCCGCCCGGGCACTGCTGCCGGGCTGGCTGGAACGGGGCGCGGGGCGGTTCGTGGCGACGGTCTCCGCCGCCGGGGTGCTGACGATGGTCGGCTCGGCTCCCTACAGCGTGTCCAAGCACGCCGCGCTGGCGTTCGCCGAATGGCTCTCCGTCACCCACCGGCACCGCGGCGTCGAGGTGCACGCCGTCTGCCCGCAGGGGGTGCGCACCGACATGCTCGCCGCCACCGGCCGCACC
Organism: Streptomyces tardus; assembly: GCF_018101125.2. GTDB lineage: Bacteria > Actinomycetota > Actinomycetes > Streptomycetales > Streptomycetaceae > Streptomyces > Streptomyces tardus. The sequence continues at coordinate 4,636,267 of NZ_JAELVF020000001.1, forward strand.
GGCGAACTGGTGCTGGCGCCCAGTGCGATCGAGGCCGTCGAGGTGGCGCAGGCGCTGCGGGAGGCGATCGCCGAAGGCCGCTTCCTCGTACTGCCGCACCCCGAGGTCGCCGGATACGCCGCCGCCCGGGCCGCCGACCCGGACGCTTGGCTGAGCGGCATGAACCGCCTCCAGCAGAAGCTCGAGGCGCCCCCGCGGGACGCGTCGTGAATCCGGGCCGCGCGTGGTGAGCCGGGGGGCGCGTGCGGTGAACCCGGGGATGCGTGCCGTGAATCCGGGGATGCGTGCCGTGAATCCGGGGGCGCGTGCTGCCTCGGTCGCGGCGCCGAGGAGCAACTGCCGCGCCCCGTCAGTCCCGCCCGCCCGTTCCTTCCCGTCCGTCCGCCGTGAGGAGCGTCGCTCCGGCTTCAGCCGCGCAACTCCTGCTCGTAGGGCCGCAGTTCGCGCCGTGCCAGGGAACGCTGGTGCACCTCGTCCGGGCCGTCCGCCAGTTGGAGTGTGCGGGCCGCGGCCCACAGATGCGCCAACGGGGTGTCCTGGCTGACGCCGCCCGCGCCGTGCAGCTGCACCGCGCGGTCGAGGATCGAGACGACCGCCCGGGGCACCGCGATCTTGATCGCCTGGATCTCGGTGTGCGCGCCCCTGTTGCCGACGGTGTCCATCAGCCAGGCCGTCTTGAGCACCAGCAGCCGCAACTGCTCCACGGTGACCCGGGCGTCGGCGATCCAGTTGCGCACCACGCCCTGCTCGGCGAGCGGCCCGCCGAAGGCCGTGCGGGACACTGCCCGGCGGCACATCAGCTCGATCGCGCGCTCGGCCATGCCGATCAGCCGCATGCAGTGGTGGATCCGCCCCGGGCCCAACCGCGCCTGGGCGATGGCGAATCCGCCGCCTTCCTCGCCCACCAGGTGGTCGCGCGGCACCCGTACGCCGTCGAGGACGACCTCGGCGTGGCCGCCGTGCGCGTGGTCCTCGTACCCGTACACGCGCATCGCGCGGCGCACGGTGAGGCCGGGAGTGTCCCGGGGAACGAGCACCATCGACTGCCGCCGTCGCACCTCGGCGTCCGGATCGGTCAGGCCCATCACGACGAAGACGGCGCAGTCCGGGTTCATGGCGCCGGAGATGTACCACTTGCGTCCGGTGATCACGTACGAGTCGCCGGACCGCTCGATCCGCGTGGTGATGTTGGTGGCGTCCGAGGAGGCGACTTCGGGCTCGGTCATCGCGAAGGCCGACCGGATCTCGCCCGCCAGCAGCGGTTCCAGCCAGCGGCGACGCTGCTCTGCGCTGCCGAAGTCGCGCAGCAGCTCCATGTTGCCGGTGTCGGGTGCCGCGCAGTTGACCGCGGTGGGCGCCAGATCGGGGCTGTGGCCGGTGAGTTCGGCGAGCGGGGCGTACTGGAGGTTGGTCAGCCCCGCGCCGTACTCGCCGTCCGGGAGGAAGAGGTTCCACAGGCCGAGCCGGCGTGCCTCGTCCTTGAGCTCCTCGACCACCGGCGGTGTCCGCCAGGGCGAGTCCTGCTCGGCCCGCTGCTGTTCGGCGACCTCCTCGGCGGGGTGCACCCGTTCGCGCAGGAAGTCGCGCAGCCGGGTGCGAAGCTCCTCGGTGCGCGCGTCGTGGCCGAAGTCCATCGCCGCTCAGTCCTTCCCCAGCTCGTCCAGGCCGCGTTCGGTGAGCATCGGTACGACCGCGCCCACCCGGTCGAACCCCTCGCCGACGGTCTGCCCGAGCGTGTAGCGGTAGTGGATGCCCTCCGCGATGACGGCGAGCTTGAAATGGGCGAACGCGGTGTACCAGCCGATCCGGGAGACGTCCCGCCCCGAGCCGGCCGCGTACCGCTGCACCAGCTCGTCGGTGCCGGGGTGTCCGGGCGCGCCGGAGGTGGTGCTGATCGGCGAACCGGGCAGGGCCGGCAGGCTGCTGTACATCACCAGCAGGCCGAGGTCGGTGAGCGGATCCCCGAGCGTGGACATCTCCCAGTCCAGCACGGCCGAGACCCGGTCGTCCGGGGTGACGAGCACGTTGTCCAACCGGAAGTCGCCGTGCACCACGCCCGCGGCGGGGGAGACGGGCAACTGCTCGACGAGCGCCCGCTGCAACTCCTCGACGCCGGGCAGCTCCCGGCTGCGGGAGGCGTCCAACTGCTTGTTCCAGCGCCGCAGTTGCCGTTCCAGGAATCCCTCGGGCCGCCCGAAGTCGGCCAGCCCGACCTGCGCCGGGTCCACCGCGTGCAGGGCCAGCAGGGTGTCCGGCAGCGAGAGCACGACCTCGCGGGTGCGCTCGGGGCCGATCGCCGTCAGCTCCTCGGCGGTGCGGTACGGAGTGCCGGGCACGTACTCCATCAGATAGAAGGGTGCGCCCAGCACCTCGGTGTCCTCGCACAGGTGCAGGACCTCGGGCACCGGCACCCCGGTCGGGCCGAGTGCACCGATGACCCGGAACTCCCTGGCCATGTCGTGCGCGGTGGCCAGCACATGGCCCAGCGGCGGACGCCTCAGCACCCACTGGTGCGTGCCGTCGCCGACCCGGTAGGTGAGGTTGGACCGGCCGCCCTGGATCAGCGTCGCGCTCAGCGGACCGGCGACCGTGCCGGGCAGCTCCCGCTCCAGATGGGTGCGCAGCCGCTCCGGGTCGAGGCCGGGCGGGTTCTGCTCGGGCATGGGGCCACCTCCGGGTGGTACGCGGTCGGACGGCGGGCTGCGGCGCCGATCCGCGGGACCGTCGTCGGCGCAGGTCCCGCGGGACGTCTTCATGATCCTGCCGACTGGCCGGTACGCAGTCCAGCCCCTTCCGGCCCCGGGGCTTGAACCGCGCGCTATCCGCCCCGCAGGAGCAGCAGTCCGGCGCCCGCCGCGGCCGGCGCGATCGCGCAGCCGCAGACCAGCGCGAGATGCCGGGGGCGCGCCGCGACGGGCGCGGCGCACAGCAGGCGGCGCAGCCTGCGGTGCGCCGCCACCAGCAGCCCCAGCCACGCCGCGACCGCGACCGCCACCGCCGCCCAGCCCAACACCCCGCCGGAGGCGACGAGTTGGTGGCGCACCGTGAGCAGCAGCACGACCGTCGCGGCGAGCGTCGTGCGCCGCCAGGCGAGCCGGGTGCGTTCGGGCTGGGCGCCCGGATCGCGTACCCCGCTCACCGGTCCGGGCCGAACACCAGCGCCGCGGCGACCAGCAGCGAGGCGAGGGCCGTGCTTACGGCCAGCAGCGCCGGGAAGTGCGAGGCGGGCAGCGGCTCACCGCGGCGCATCGCACGCTCGCACCGGGCCCAGTGGTGGATCGCCCGTACCGCGCACAGCGCGCCGCCGGCCAGCAGCGCCACCGCGAGGACGGTCCGGGGCAGGTGCGCGAGTCCGGTCAGGAACTGGTCGACCGCCAGCCCGCCGGCGACCAGCGCGAGCGCGGTCCGTATCCAGGCGAGGAAGGTGCGTTCGTTGGCCAGCGAGAACCGGAAGTCCGGCGCACTGCCCTCCGCCTCCATCCGCCGGGGCGAGACCCACAGCATCACGTCCTGGCGCAGCCTGCCGCCCATCACTCGCACTCCTTCGTGCCTCGCCGTCCGCGAGTCGGTCGACGCCCGCGTCCCGTGGATCATCCGCCATCGGGGCGCGCGCCGCCCAACCCGCGCCGCCGCGCCCCTGCGCGCCCCACCCGCGCCGCCCGCGCGCGCCCGAGCCGTGCCGCCCGCGCGCGCCCGAGCCGTGCCGCCGTGTCCGGACGACGCGGCGGACGGAACCCGTCCGCGGGGCCATCCGTTGGCGCAGAAATCTTGACGGTGCACCTACCCACAAGTAATTCTTCGCGCATGTCGTACGACGCGGACGTCATCGTGATCGGTGCGGGCCTGGCGGGTCTCGCCGCCACCGCCGAACTCTCCGAGGCCGGGCGGAGGGTCATCCTTCTCGACCAGGAGCCAGAGCAGTCGATCGGAGGGCAGGCGCACTGGTCCTTCGGCGGGTTGTTCTTCGTGGACTCCCCGGAGCAGCGCCGGATGCGCATCCGCGACAGCTTCGAACTCGCCTGGCAGGACTGGCTCGGCACCGCCGGCTTCGACCGCGACGAGGACCACTGGCCGCGCCGCTGGGCGGAGGCGTACGTAAACTTCGCCGCCGGTGAGAAGCGCTCCTGGCTTCGGCAGCAGGGTCTCAAGCTCTTCCCCGTCGTCGGCTGGGCCGAGCGCGGCGGTTACGACGCCACGGGCCACGGCAACTCCGTACCCCGCTTCCACATCACCTGGGGGACCGGGCCGGGTGTCGTGGAGCCCTTCGAGCGCCGGGTGCGTGCGGGTGTCGCGGCGGGCCGCGTGGAACTGCGGTTCCGGCACCGGGTGACCGGGCTGAGCCGGACCGGCGGGACCGTCGACACCGTCTCCGGAGAGGTGCTGGCGCCGAGCGCGGCGCCGCGCGGCACTCCGAGCGGCCGGGAGAGCGACGAGAGCTTCGAACTGCGGGCCCAGGCGGTCATCGTCACCACCGGCGGCATCGGCGGCAACCACGACCTCGTACGCGCCAACTGGCCCCGGCGGCTGGGGACTCCGCCGAAGAAGATGCTCAGCGGGGTGCCCGAGCACGTCGACGGCAAAATGCTCGCGATCGCCGAGGGTGCGGGCGGCCGGCTGATCAACGGGGACCGGATGTGGCACTACGTCGAGGGCATCGAGAACTGGAACCCGATCTGGCCGAAACACGCCATCCGCATCCTGCCCGGCCCCTCCAGCCTCTGGCTCGACGCCACCGGCAAGCGGCTGCCGGTCCCGCTCTTCCCCGGTTTCGACACGCTCGGCACCCTGGAACACATCCAGCGGACCGGCTACGACTACACCTGGTTCGTCCTCACCAGGAAGATCATCGAGAAGGAGTTCGCCCTCTCCGGCTCGGAGCAGAACCCCGACCTCACCGGGCGCAGCATCCGCGATGTGCTCGGCCGGGCCCGCGGCGGCCCGCCCGGCCCCGTGCAGGCTTTCATGGACAAGGGCGCCGACTTCATCGTGGAGCAGGACCTCGGCCGGCTGGTCGCCCGGATGAACGAGCTGTCCGGTGACTCGCTGATCGACGAGAGCGCGCTGCACCGCGAGATCTCCGCCCGCGACCGCGAGATCGACAACACCTTCACCAAGGACCTCCAGGTCACCGCCATCCGGGGCGCCCGCAACTACTTGGGCGACAAGCTGATCCGGGTCGCCTCGCCGCACCGGCTGCTGGACCCCAAGGCCGGCCCGCTGGTCGCCGTACGGCTGAACATCCTGACGCGCAAGAGCCTCGGCGGGCTGGAGACCGACCTGTCCGCGCGGGTGCTCACCGAGGACGGCACCCCGCTGCCCGGCGTGTACGCGGCGGGCGAGGCGGCCGGATTCGGCGGTGGCGGTGTGCACGGGTACCGCTCGCTGGAGGGGACGTTCCTCGGCGGCTGCCTCTTCTCCGGCCGCACGGCGGGCCGGGAGGCCGCCAAGGCGATCGGCGGGTAGCCGCAACCCCGGCGGGCGTACGGGGACGTGCGCCGTGGTCCCACGGACCGGCGCCGCCCGTCCCGGGCAGTTCGTACGGGCCGGTACGGCCCCCGCGCGGCGGCCCGGGACGGACGTCCGCCGGCCTGCACTCGCGCAGGCCCGTAGGGGCGCGCCGGTGCGTCAGTCCCTGGGTCGGCCGCCCAGGGCCTCGGCCAGGTCGTAGCGGACCGGCTCCTCGAGCTGGGCGTAGGTGCACTGGCGCGGTTCGCGGTCCGGTCGCCAGCGCCTGAACTGCGTGGTGTGGCGGAAGCGGTCGCCCTGCATGTGGTCGTACGCCACCTCCACCACTCGTTCGGGACGCAGCGGCACCCACGACAGGTCCTTCTTCCCCGTCCAGCGGCTCGGACCGCCGGGCATCCGGCTGTGCTCGTGCGCGGCATCGTCCTGCCAGGCGCCCCAGGGGTGGTCCGCCGAGTCCGTGCGCAGCGGCGCCAGTTCCGTCATCAGCTCCTCCCGCCGCCGCATCGGGAAGCTCGCGCACACCCCGACGTGCTGGAGCACGCCCGACTCGTCGTAGAGCCCGAGCAGCAGCGAACCGACGACCGGACCGCTCTTGTGGTGCCGCAGCCCCGCCAGCACGCAGTCCGCGGTCCGCTCGTGCTTGATCTTCACCATGAGCCGCTGGTCCGGCCCGTACGGAAGGTCGGGGCGCTTGGCGACGATGCCGTCCAGCCCGGCGCCCTCGAAGCGCTCGAACCAATGGCGCGCGACCTCCGGGTCGTCGGTGGCCGGGGCCAGCCGCACCGAACCGTCGGCCCCGTGCAGCGCCTCGGCAAGCAACCGTCTGCGGTCGACCAGCGGGGCCTCCAGCAGCGAACGGTCCTCCAGTGCCAACAGGTCGAACGCGACGAAGGCGGCGGGGTGCTCCGCCGCCAGTTTCCGCACCCGCGAGTCCGCGGGGTGGATGCGCTCCAGCAGGGCCTCGAAGTCCAGCCGGTCGCCGCGCACGACGACGATCTCGCCGTCGACCACACAACGCGGGGGCAGTGACCGGCGCAGCGCGTCCAGGAGTTCGGGGAAGTAGCGGGTCAGGGAGTTGGTCGAGCGGCTGGTCAGCTCGACCTCGTCGCCGTCGCGGAAGACCAGGGCCCTGAAGCCGTCCCACTTCGCCTCGTAGTGCATTCCGGGCGGGATACGGGCCGCGGCTCTGGCGAGCATCGGCTTCAGCGGCGGCATCACCGGGAGGTCCATGCGGCGATTGTCCGCCCGCGGCCGAGCCCCCGCCCGCCGAGCGGCGCACGCGATCGCCCGGGGCTAGCGTGGACGGATGGCCGACAGCGTGGAACTGCGGGCGGGCGAGCGGACGGTGCGCCTCTCCCACCCGGACAAGGTGTACTTCCCCGCGAGGGGCTTCACCAAGCTGGATCTCGCCCGGTACTACCTGGCTGTCGGGGACGGCATCACCCGCGCGCTCCGCGACCGCCCGACCACCCTGCAACGCTTCCCGGACGGAGTGGACGGCGAGTCCTTCTTCCAGAAACGGGCACCGAAGAACCTGCCCTCCTGGATCGACACCGCCCGGATCTCCTTCCCCAGCGGGCGTCACGCGGACGAGATCTGCCCCGCCGAGACTGCCGCGGTCCTGTGGGCCGCGAACCTCGGCTGTCTCACCTTCCACCCCTGGCCGGTACGCCGCGAACGCCCCGATCACCCCGACGAACTGCGCATCGACCTGGACCCGCAGCCCGGCACCGACTTCGCCGACGCCCGGGCCGCGGCGGGCGAACTGCGCGAGCTGCTGGAGGAGTTGGGCCTTCGCGGCTGGCCCAAGACCTCCGGCGGCCGGGGGCTGCACGTCTATGTGCCGATCGAGCCGCTGTGGACCTTCGTCGACGTCCGCAGGGCCGCCATCGCCATCGGCCGCGAACTCGAGCGCCGCGCCCCCGACCGGATCACCATCGCCTGGTGGAAGGAGGAGCGCGGCGCCAGGATCTTCGTCGACTACAACCAGATGGCCAGGGACCGCACCATCGCCGCCGCGTACTCCGTGCGTCCGACGCCCCACGCCACCGTCTCCGCGCCGCTGCGCTGGGAGGAGTTGGCGGACGCGGAGCCCGCCGACTTCGATCTGGCGACCATGCCGGAGAGGTACGCGCGGGAGGGCGATGTGCACGCGGGCATGGACGATGCACCCGGCCGACTGGAGACCGTGCTGGAGCTGGCCGAGCGACACCGCCGCGACCACGGCCAGGAGGACATGCCGTACCCGCCCGACCATCCCAAGATGCGCGGAGAACCCAAGCGCGTACAACCCAGTCGGGCCCGCAGCAGCGACTGACGCGAAGGCGGGCGCACACACGTACGGCGAGGCGGGCGCGGGGGAGCACGGGCACGGGAGCGCGGCAACCGCACGCGCCGGAGGAGACCGCACGCGTTTGAGGACCCGCACGCCCGAGAGCCCGCGCCGAGCGGCGGGCGTGAGGCGGGCGGAGGCGGGCGTGCGAAGAGGCGGGCGGAGGAAGAGTCCTCCGCCCGCCTCTCGCGCGTGCGGGCCTCGCGCGCCGAACGGGCGCGCTCAGCTCACTTGTTGATGCAGGTGTTGCCGAACGCGGGGTTGAGCGCACCGATGACGTTCACGGAGTTGCCGCAGAGGTTGATCGGGATGCTCACCGGAACCTGGATGACGTTGCCGCTGAGGACGCCGGGGGAGTGCGCGGCGACGCCCTGCGCGCCCGCGCCCGAACCCTCGTGCGCCACCGCGCCGCCCGCGCTGCCCAGGGCGAGCGCGCAACCGGCGGCGACCATGGTCCCGACCTTCACGATGTGCTTCATGACTTACTCCTCAACCGAGGTGAAAAGGGGTCACCGCAGTCAACGAACGGCCGTCGGTCGGGATACGGCGCCGTGCACAAATGGCGTAGCGGGATTACGAAAAGAGGCACAGTGTTGACGGTTCGGTCAACACGACGTACTCCCGCCCCAGTTGGTGCGACCAACATGCATTTCCCCAATCAGCGCGTCTGACGTGAGTTGCCACTTTCTTTCTGTCACTCTGCACTACTGCTGAGGTAGGTCGTTCACAGAAATCGGAGAGCACGTCGTGCGAACGAATTTCAGTTCTGCGGGTCGCGGTGCCTGGTGTGTGCTCGCGACGGCGCTTGCCGTGTCGGTGCTGCCGAGCGCCGCGGTTTCGGCGCCCGGGGTGAAGGAGCAACTCCCCTTCACCCAGCGGTACTCGACAGTGCAGCACGGCGGGTTCGCGCAGGCGGCCAACTCCGCGATCACCTGCCGGTCGATGGTGAGGAAGGGCGCCGGTCCGTGCCCGGCCGCCCAGCGCGGCGCGGGCGTCAACGGCGACTACGAGATGTTCTACATCGACGTCGACGACGATCCGGACACCTACAACTCCAGCCGTGCGCAGCTGAAGCTGCCGTCCGGGTCGAGAGTCACCCACGCCCGGCTGTACTGGGGAGGCAACCTGCGCGTCGGCGAGCAGAAGCCGCCGAAGGACAACGGCCGCGTACTCCTCGCCGAGCAGGGCGGTTCCTACACGGAGGTGTTCGCCGACTCCGTGATCGCGCACCGCACCACGAAGCTGACCGACTCCTACCAGGCCTCGGCCGACGTCACCGACCTGGTCCGCCGCAGCGGCTCGGGCTCCTACACCGTCGCCCAGTTGAACGTCGCGATGGGCCACTCCGCCGCGGGCGCCTGGGGCGGTTGGACGATGGTGGCCGCCTACGAGAACGACCGCTCGCCCGAACGCCGGCTGGCCCTGTGGGACGGTTACCGCAGCGTCACCCCCAAGGGGGGAGACGCACGCGTCACACTCACCGGGCTCGGTATTCCCGCGGGCTCGCGCGGCACCGCGTCCGTGGTGGCCTACGACGGTGACCGCGGCGTCACCGGCGACGGCTGGCAGATCGCGGCCAAGGGGAAATCCCCGATGCGACTCAACAATTCGGCCAACCCCGCGGCGGACGCGATGAATTCCACCATCAGTGATCTGGGTCGGCCGGTGAAAAGCCGAGAGCCGGCCCACGAGAACACGCTCGGATACGACTCCGACCGGTTCGACGTCACTGCCGCGGTCAAGCACGGCGCGGATTCCCTCTCCTTCTATTTCACGCCCGGCGCCGACGGTTTTCACCTCGGTGTGCTCGCCGTGGCGGCGACAACCGGGAGCTGAAATTCCGGAGTTCCGACGCCACCGGAAACCAATTCCACTGGCCGGTGCACCCGGGGGAGATCAATACGTGTCGTACGACGGACAGTTCGGCGGGCCGCCGGACGGACGGTTCCACGGCCCGCGCCACCGAGCACAGCAGACCGCGACAGCCGAACCCCGGGTGCCGGGCGTCCGCCGCCGGCCCAGCGTGCTGCATCTCTCCCAGCCGGTCGAGGGAGGGGTCGCCACGGTCGTCACCGATCTGGTCGCGGCTCAGCGGCGGGCGGGCCTGGAGGTGCACCTGGGGTGCCCGCCGGGGCCGCTCGGGGAGTCCGCCCGGGCTGCCGGTGCGCGGGTGCACGACTGGCCCGCTGGCCGCGGACCGGGCCCCGGTCTGTTCACGGAGGTCTGCCGGATCGCCGGTCTCCTGGACAGGCTCCGCCCGGACCTGCTGCATCTGCACAGTGCCGAGGCGGGCCTCGCCGGTCGGCTGGCCGCACGCGGACGGGTTCCGACCGTGTTCCAGCCACATGCCTGGTCCTTCGAGGCCGTTACCGGCACCGCCCGCGCGCTGGCGCTGAAGTGGGAGCGCCGGGCCGCGCGTTGGACCGGCCGTCTGCTGTGTGTCAGCGAGGCGGAGCGACGTCGCGGCGAGGACGCGGGTGTGCTCGGCGACTGGACGGTGGTGCCCAACGGCATCGACCTGGGCCGCTATCCGCTCGACCTCACCACCGCCACCGACAGCCGCCGTACCGCCCGCGCCGCGCTGCCCGAGTGCGCCGCGCTGCCGCCCGAGGCGCCCCTGGTGGTCTGCGTCGGCAGGCTCAGCGAGCAGAAGGGCCAGGACGTGCTGCTGCGTTCCTGGCCCACCGTCACCGCCCGGCATCCGCACGCGCTGCTGGTGCTGGTGGGCGACGGCCCGGCTGCCGGGACGCTCCGGGCGGCGGCACCCGCGGGCGTGGTGTTCGCCGGCGCCGTCCGCACGGTGCGGACCTGGTACCAGGCCGCCGACCTGGTCGTGCTGCCCTCGCGGTGGGAGGGGATGGCACTCGCCCCGCTGGAGGCGATGGCGTGCGGCCGACCGGTGCTGCTGACCGATGTCGCGGGCGCGCGCGAGTGCCTGCCGAACGGCCACGCCGCCCGTCAACTGGTGCCCGCCGACGACCCGTTCACTCTGGGCCGCGCGCTGGGCGAGCTGCTGGCCGAACCCCGGCGCCTCGTCGCCGCCGGGATCGAGGCCCGCGCCCATGTCACCACGAACCACGATGTGCGCCGGAGCGCCGCGGAGGTGGGGGACCTGTACCGCGAACTGCTCCGGCGCCCGCACCAGGACCGCAGGGAGCGCCTCGCCCGATGACCGCAGACAGCACCGAGACCTCAGGACCGCTCACCGGCCCCGCGGGCCCCCCGCGAAAGAGCCCGCTCCCCTTCCCGCCGCCGCGCACCGCGGCCGACCCCGGCGCTGCGCGGCGCCGCCCCCGCCGAGGGCCGTCCGTACGGGCGGCGCTGGTCTCGGACTGCCTGGCGATGACGGCCGCCCTGACGCTCGTCGCCTCCGAGACCACCACGCTCCCGCCGACTGCGCTCGCCGCGGGGCTGCTCGCGGTCCTCGCCCTGAACAGGCAGGCAGGTCTCTACCGCAGCCGCCCGTCGCCCTCCGGCCTCGACGAGGTGCCGGCGCTGTTCGCGAGCGCCGCGCTGGCATGGGCCGTGACCGCCGCTCTCGCCGCGTCGGCCGACCCCGAGCACGCCATGGCGCTGCCCGCCCTGCTGTCGCTGCTGACCCTGCACACGGTGCTGGCGACCGCCGGCCGGTCCGCGACGTACCGGCTGCGCCGGGTGCGCGGCAGGCGCCGGCCGCGCTCCACTCTGATCGTCGGGCTCGGGCCGACCTCCAGGACTCTGGCGGCGGCGCTGCTCGCCCGGCCGGAGTACGCGATGCGGCCGGTGGGGCTGGTCGCGTGCGGCCCGGGCGAGCAACACGTCGGCGAGCCACCGAGGCTGCCGGTGCTGCGCACCTCCGAGGACGTCACCCGGGCCGTGATCCAGAACAGCGTGCGGGACGCGGTCCTCACCCGGCCGCCGGCGGGACCGGAGCTCGCCGCGCTCGTCGACCACCTCGCCTCGCTCGGTTGCGCGGTGTGGTGCGTCGGCGGGCCCCAACTCCCCGCAGCCAGGCCCGCCGGCCAGCTCTGGGGCTTCGCCTGCAGCCGGATCCTGCCGCCGCCCGCGCGCACCCCCGCGCACACGGGCAAGAGGGCCTTCGACATGGCCTCGTCCGGTCTCGCGCTGCTGCTGCTCTCGCCGCTGCTGGCGCTCTGCGCCCTCGCGGTACGGCTGTCCGACGGACCCGGCGTCCTCTTCCGGCAGGAGCGGGTGGGCCGGGACGGACGCCCCTTCACGGTGCTGAAGTTCCGCACCCTGCGCCCCACCGACCCGTACGAGGCGGCCACTCGGTGGAGCGTTGCGGACGACCGGCGGATGAGCGCAGTCGGACACTGGATGCGCCGTACCTCGCTGGACGAGCTGCCGCAGCTGTGGAACGTGCTGCGCGGCGATATGAGCCTGGTCGGGCCGCGGCCCGAACGCCCCTTCTTCGTCGCACGGTTCAGCGAGGTCCATCCGCACTACGGGGCCCGGCACCGGATGCCCGTCGGCATCACCGGCCTGGCCCAGGTCCACGGCCTGCGCGGCGACACCTCCATCGAGGACCGGGCGCGCTTCGACAACCACTACATCGACACCTGGTCGCCGTGGCTGGACATGTCCATTCTGCTGCGCACCGTCGGCTCCGTCTTTCGGCAGGGCGGGAGCTGAGCGTGCGTCAGTGCCCGCCGACGGCGCCCCCGCCACCTGCGTCGCGTACGGCGCCCCCGCCACCTGCGTCGCGTCCGGCGCCCGCGTCCGCGCCTGTGCCCGCGTCCGCGTCGCGTCCGGCGCCCGCGTCCGCGCCGCGTCCGGCGCCCGCGTCCGCGCACGCCCCCGCACGGCCGCCTGTGTCGCGTACGGCGCCCGGGCCCTCGGCGGGCGGGTGGCGTCTCCGGGTGCGGCGGTCGCTGCCGCTGCTGCCGGCGCTCGCGGTCGTGGTGCTGGTCTGCGCCCCGGCCGGCGGCGCGGACCCGGGGCAGGGCGCGACCGTCGGCCCGGCGGACCTCGCCTCGGCGGTACTCGTCGGCTGGATGGCGCTCACCCTGGTGCGCCGCGGCGCCAGGCCGCTCACCGCCCGTGCGGCGCTGCTGCTGGCCCTGCCCGCGCTCGGCGTCACCGTGGCGACGATCGCCTCCTTCGATCCGGCGGCCGGCCTGCCCGGTTATGTCCGGACGCTCCAGATCTTCGTGCTGGTTCCGGCCGCGGTGGTGCTGCTGCTGCGCGACCGACGGGACTTCGCGGTGCTGGGCGGCGCGCTCGTCGTGCTCGCCCTCTTTCAGGGAGCGGTCGGCGTCCACCAGTACGCCACCGGTACCGGTGCCTCGTACCGGGGCGCGGACATCCGCGCGGTCGGCACCTTCGGAGCCGTCGATGTGATGGGCATGTCCACGCTTGTCTCCTACGGACTGGTCCTCGCCCTCGCTCTCGGGCTGCTGCCCCCGCCGGGCAGCAACCGCCGGCTTCGCGTGTTCGCGCTGGCCGCCGCCGGACTGCTCGCGGTGCCGCTGGTGCTGTCCTTCAGCCGGGGTGCGTGGATCGCCACCGGGGCGGCCGTACTGGCCGTACTGCTGCTGTCCGGGCGGAGGTTGGCGCTGCGCACCCTCGCGGTGACGGGCGCGCTGGCCGTGGTGCTGGTCGGCGGCGCGGGAGTGGGGGGCGAGCTTGTCGGCGAACGGCTCGGCAGCATCACCGAGGTGGCCGACGCCCCCGACCAGTCCGTGACCGACCGGTACAGCATGTGGGCGGCTGCCGTGTCCATGTGGCAGCGCGAACCCCTGACCGGCGTGGGGCCGAGGGGCTTCCCCGAACACCGCGACGGCAACGCCTCGCTGGCGCTCTCCTCGGGAGGCGACACCGCGGGCGCCGGCAGCGACTTCCACCGCGAGCCGCTGCTCTCCCCGCACAACATGTACCTGCTGGTCCTCAGCGAGCAGGGGCTGCTCGGACTGACCGCCCTGGCAGGGAGCTGGGCGGCGCTGCTGCTGCTGGGCCTGCGGTCGCTGCGGGCCGAACGGCGGGCGTACGGGGCTCCTCCCGCCTGCGGGGCCGCCGCCGTCGGACTGCTCGTGTGGCAGCTGGTCGACTTCCTCTACGCCGACATCGGCGGCCCGTCGACGGTGCTGACCGCGCTGGTGCTCGGGCTGGTGGCCTGGTGGGCGCTGCGCGGCGCGGACACGGTGCCGCCCGCCGGAGCCGCGCGATGAACGACCGCACCGCACAGGACCCGACCGCACAGGACCCGACCGCACCCGGCCCGATCGCCCAGGACCCGACCGGGCACGACCCGACCGCCCTCGGCGAGCCACCCGAGGCACCCGAGGCACCCGAGCCACCCGAGCCACCCGAGCACCCTGAGCGGCCCGAACCGCCGCCGGACCGGCCCGCCCCGGAGCCCGATCGGCTCGCCACCGGCCCCCCGAAGCCCGCCGACAGACCCACCGACACCTCGCCGCTGGGTCGGGTGCTCGCGCGCGCCGCCGTCTGGACCGCCGCGCTCACCGCGCTCGGCTCACTGCTGGGACTCATCCGGGACCAGACCATCGCCCACCTCTTCGGTGCGGGCAGCGACACCGACGCGTTCCTCGTCGCCTGGACGGTGCCGGAGTTCGCCTCCACCCTCCTGATCGAGGATGCGATGGCGCTGGTCCTGGTCCCGGCGGTCAGCCTGGCGCTCGCCCGGCGCGCCGAGCAGTCGGGCCGCCCGCTGGACCCGGTGCGCGAGCTGGTCGCCGGCACCCTGCCGCGTCTGGCGCTCGTACTGGCCGCCGTGGCGGGGTGCGCGGCGCTGGGCGCGCCGCTGTTCGTCGCGGCTCTGGCTCCCGGCCTGGAAGACCCTCAACTGGCCGTTCAATGCACCCGGTTGACCGCACTGACGCTGCTGAGCTTCGGCATCACCGGCTACTTCAGCGCCACCCTGCGCGCCCACCACTGCTATCTGCCGCCCGCGGCCGTGTACGCCGTGTACAACCTCGGCATCATCGCCACCGTCCTGCTGCTGCACGACCGCTGGGGCGTGGTGGCCGCCGCGGCCGGTGTCGCGGTCGGCGGTGCGCTGATGACGCTCGTCCAGCTGCCGTCGTTCCTGCGCAGACTGCCGCGCCGAAGCCCCGCACCCCGGCTGCGCGGCCGTGCCCGGGCACCCCGGTCGCTGATCAGCGTCGGGCTGCTGGCGCCGGTGGTGACGTTCGCACTGGGCCGCCAGGCGCAGGTGCTGGTCGAACGGTTCCTCGGCTCAGAATTGCCCGCGGGCGCGATCTCGCACCTGAACTACGCGCAGAAGATCGCCCAACTGCCCATGGTGCTCTCGCTGATGGTCTGCACGGTCACCTTCCCGGTGGTGGCCAGGGCGATGGCCGAGGGCCGGCGGGAGGACGCCCGCCGACGGGTGGAGCGCGACCTCTCGCTCGCCGCGCTGATCGTGCTGCTGGGCAGCGCGTACGTCCTGGCGCTGGCCCCGCAGATCGTCGAAGTCCTCTTCCAGCGCGGCGCGTTCACCGCCTCCGACACCGCCGCCACCGCAGCGGTGATGCGGGTGTACGCGCTCGGGCTGCTCGGCCACAGCATGGTCGGAGCGCTGGCCCGGCCGTTCTTCTCCGCCGCGCGCCCGACCTGGTACCCGGCGCTGGCCATGGGCACGGGGCTCGCCGCCACCATCGCCCTCGGAGCGTTCGCCACGCCGCACTGGGGGATCCACGGCATCGCCGGGGCCAACGCCGCCGGCATCACCCTTGCCGCGCTGCTCCTGCTGCGCGGTCTCAGCCGCCGCATGATCGCCATCGAGGTGCCCGCGGTGCTGGGCGGTGTCGGCCGACTGCTGGTGGCCGCCGCCGCGGCAGCCGGCGCCGGGCTGCTCGCCGTCCCGCTCTTCGGCGGCGCCGCGCTGCCCGCGGCGGTGCTCGGGGCGGCGCTGGTGGCCGCGGTCTTCACCGCCGCCGCGCTGCTGCTGCGCGCACCTGAGGTGCCGCCACTGATGTCCGCCGCTCGCCGCGCCGTGGGGCGAGCCGTCACCCGAGTCGAACGAAAGGTGCGTCATGTCCGCTGACCAGGCGTCCGCACACCGCAACCCCATTCCGCGCGCGCGCCGCACACCGCTGCCGCCGTGGATCCTGATGTACCACTCCGTCGCCCTGACCGCGCAGGACCCGTACCAGATCACCGTCTCCCCGCACCGCCTCGACCAGCAGCTGCACTGGCTCGCCCGCAGCGGTCTGACGGGTGTCAGCGTGCGCGAACTGCTGCGCGCCAGGGCGGCCGGACGCGGCTCGGGACTGGTCGGGCTGACCTTTGACGACGGCTACGCCGACTTCGTCGAGCACGCGCTGCCGCTGCTGCGGCGACACGACTTCGGGGCCACTCTCTTCGTACTGCCCGGCAGGCTCGGCAAGGACAACGCCTGGGACCCGCTCGGGCCGCGCAAACCGCTGCTGACGGCGGAGGGCATCCGGGCGGCGGCCCGCGCCGGCGTCGAGATCGGCTCGCACGGGCTCCAGCACGCGAACCTCCCGGCCGGCGACGACACCGTGCGCAAGCAGGAGACCGCCTACAGCAGGCAGTTGCTCCGCGACATCACCGGCCGGGCGCCCGAGGGCTTCTGCTACCCCTACGGCGCGGTCGACGAACGCTCGGCGCTGGCGGTGCGCAGGGCCGGGTACAGCTACGCCTGCGCCATCGACCCCGGCACGCTCACCGGCCCGTACGCCCTGCCCCGCGCCTACATCGGCCAGAACGACGGACGGTTGCGGCTCCAGCTCAAGCGCATGCTGCACCCGCTGCGCCGGCGCCCGCTCGGCGAGGAGCCCCAACTGCCCACCGTCGGCAGGGAGGCGAGCCGATGAGAGCGCTGCACATCATCACCGGTCTGGGAGTGGGCGGCGCCGAGCAGCAGCTGCGGCTGCTGCTGCGCCATCTCCCACTGGACTGCGACGTGGCGACCCTCACCAACCCCGGCCCGGTCGCCACCGGCATCCGGGCCGACGGACGACGCGTCTTCCACCTCGACATGCGGGGCAACCGCGACCTGTCCGCACTGCCCAGGCTCACCGGACTCATCCGGCACGGCCGCTACGACGTGGTCCACACCCATCTCTACCGGGCCTGTGTCTACGGCAGGGCCGCCGCCCGGCTCGCCGGTGTGCGTGCGGTCATCGCCACCGAACACTCCCTGGGCGCCGCGCAGATCGAGGGCCGCCCGCTCAGCCTCGGCAACCAGGCGCTCTACCTCGCTTCCGAGCGGCTCGGCGCCACCACCGTCGCGGTCTCCGACACCGTCGCCCGGCGGCTGCGCGACTGGGGCGTGCCCAGGCCGCGCATCGAGACCGTGCCCAACGGCATCGAGGCGGCGCGCTTCCGCTTCGCCCCCGCCGCGCGCAAGGGAGCACGGGCGCTGCTCGGCATCCCGCCCGGCGCCTACGTGGTGGGTGCGGTGGGCCGCCTGGTGCCGGGCAAGCGGTTCGACGGGCTGCTGCGGTCGGTCTCCGCACTCCCGCAGGCACGGCTGCTGCTGGTCGGCGACGGACCGGAGCGGGAGAACCTGCTGCGGCTGGCGTCGGAACTGGGCTGTGCGGATCGGATGCTGCTGCCGGGCGAGAGCAGCGATCTGCCGTCCAGCAGCGCACCTCCGCTGCCGGTACTGCTGGCCGCGATGGACGTGCTGGCCTCCCCGTCCCGCGAGGAGGCGTTCGGACTGGTGGTGTTGGAGGCGCTCGCCGCCGGCCTGCCGGTACTGCACGTCACCTGCCCGGCGATCGACGAACTCCCGGCCAACGAGGCGCCCGGAGCCCGCCGTATCGGCCCGGAGCCCGCCGACCTCGACGCGGCGCTGCAACAGCACCACCGCGCCTGGGCGTTGGGCCTGCCGACCCGCCTGCCCGTACCCCGTGCGGTCGAGCGCTACGACATCTCCCGCAGCGCCGACCGACTGATGGCCATCTACGAGCGTGCCGCCGGCGCACGCATCGGCAACCAGGTGAGTGAACGATGACGCAGACCGAACAGGCGCCCCCCGCCTCCGAGTCCGCCCCCGGGCCCGGGGGCGGACTCGGAGGCGGGGGGCGCCTGTTCGGTCTGCGTCATCGTTCACTCACCTGGTTGCCGATGCGTGCGCCGGCGGCACGCTCGTAGATGGCCATCTACGAGCGTGCCGCCGGCGCACGCATCGGCAACCAGGTGAGTGAACGATGACGCAGACCGAACAGGCGCCCCCCGCCTCCGAGTCCGCCCCCGGGCCCGGGGGACCGGAGGGCCGCGGCGACTCCGCGTCCCCCGGGGCGCACCAGCAGGGCGAGGCCGCCGACCAGTCCGCCGGTGCAGGCGCCGACCGCGGTGGCCACCGCGGTCGGCGCTGCGGGAGATGTCGTAGCGCTCGACCGCACGGGGTACGGGCAGGCGGGTCGGCAGGCCCAACGCCCAGGCGTACGGCCGGATCGCGACCAGCCCCGCCGTACTCGCTGCCGCCCAGCGCACCTCCGGGGTGGCGACTGTCCCGTACCCGGCTCCGCACAGGGCCCCCAGCGCGACACCCGCGGCCAGCGGCCACCAGCGCGGCAACGTCAACCGCCGCAGCCGCGCCGCGCGGACGGGTCGGCGCGGCTGCGGCGCGGCTGCGGCGGTTGACGTTGCCGCGCTGGTGGCCGCTGGCCGCGGGTGTCGCGCTGGGGGCCCTGTGCGGAGCCGGGTACGGGACAGTCGCCACCCCGGAGTACAGCGCGACCGGTTACGTCGTGGCGGTGCCGGGTGAGCGGGGCGACCCGGCGACCGCGCTCGGCTTCGCCCAGGCGTACGGCCGGATCGCGACCAGCCCCGCCGTACTCGCTGCCGCCCAGCGCACCTCCGGGGTGCCGTTGCCCGAACTGCGCGAGCGGGTACGGTCGGCCACCTCTCCCGACGCTCCGATGATCGAGATCACCGGCACCGCCACCCACCCGCAGCGGGCTGCGTCGACCGCCAACGCGGTCGCCGCCGCACTGACCGACTCCAGCCGGGACGCGGCGCGCAGCACCGGCGTACGGCTGACGGTGCTGACCGCCGCCCACGCGCCGACCGCGCCCAGCTCCCCGGCCACCCCGGTGGCCACCGCGGTCGGCGCCTGCACCGGCGGACTGGTCGGCGGCCTCGCCCTGCTGGTGCGCCCCGGGGGACGAGCCGGCGGACGCACCGCGGCGACACCGGAGCAGCCACGGACCGACGACCCCGGCCTGCTCGACGACCCCGGGCCGGTCGGCGGGAACGAGCCGTCTGCTGCGGTCGGTTCGTTCGAGGCCGTCGCGGCGTCCGCGCCGGAGGGCCGTTTCACCACTCGCCGCGACCCCGCTCCGGCGAAGTCGTCGACCAAAGCCCTGCGCAAGCCCCCGACGAAGTCCTCGCCCACCTCCCCGACGAAGTCCTCCGCCCGAACCCGGCCCAGGACCTCGGACGACACCACGGCCACCACCTCGGAAGGGCAGGCGGACGTGACGGCGAGCGGGACGACCGCAGCCGGGAAGCAGGGCGCGACCTCCGGTGGGAGGAGCCGCAAGCGCACGACGCCGCGGCGCACCGGGCCCGTCGAACAGTCCCGCACGCCCGCGCAGGAACAGCTCACGACCGCCGCCTCCGAGGAGACCCCGAACGGAGCGGCACGGTGAGCGGGGCCGAACCGTCCGCGATGCGGGTGACGTTGTGCCGCGACCCGGACGGGCTCGCCGCGCTCGCGCCGGAGTGGGCGCGACTGCACCGCGCCTGTGGGACCGCGACCCCCTTCCAGAGCCATGCCTGGCTGCACTCCTGGTGGCTCTCCTACGGCGTACCGAACCGGCTGCGGGTGGTCCTGGTGCGCGAGGGCGACCGACTGGTGGGCGCGGCGCCGCTGATGCTGACCCACCAGCCGTACCCGGTACTGGTGCCGCTGGGCGGGGGGATCTCGGACTTCTTCGACGTCCTGCTCGACGACGACCGGGCCGGCCCCGCCGGACGGGCGCTGACCCGGGGGCTGGAGCGGCTCGCCCGCACCGCGCTGCTGGATCTGCGCGAGGTGCGCCCGCACGCCGCCGTCGAACGGGTCCACCGGGAGTGGGACGGGCCCACGCGGCGGCGCGCCGACTCGGTCTGCCTGGAACTGCCCGGCGCACCGCTGCCGGAGCTGCTCCAGCGCCTGCCGGGACGCAACGCCCGTCGGTTCCGGGCCAAGCTGCGGAGGCTGGAGGCGCTCGGTATCGAGGAGCGCACCGTGCCGCCGCACGAGGTCGCCGGCGCGGTGGGCACCATGCTCCGACTGCACGGTATGCAGTGGCGCGGGCGCGGTGTGACCCCCGAGCATCTGCGGCCCCGGTTCGCCGAGCACCTGGTGCGGGCCACCAGCCAGATGGTGCGCAGCGGCGACGCCGTGCTCACCGAGTTCCGGCTCGGCGGCCGGGTGGTGGCGGGTGATGTGACGCTGCTCTCCGCGGAGTTGGCGGGCGGCTACCTCTACGGTGCGCACCCCGAGCTGCGCGAGCAGAAGGTCGACATCACGACAATGCTGTTGCGGCACGACGCCCGCCAGGTGACCGAGAGCGGGCGACGAGTGCTGAGCATGCTGCGCGGCACCGAACCGTACAAGCAGCACTGGCGCCCCGAACGGGTCGTCAACCAGCGGCTGTTGCTGTCCGGTCGGACCACGGCCCCGGCGCTGCTGGTGCATCTGGCCCGACTGGACGCACGCGACCGGTTGGCCGACGCCGTACGGGACCGGCTGCCGGAGCTGCGGCGTCGGGCCGAGCGACTGCGCGCAGCGGTCCCGTGGTCGGCCGGCGGTACGGGGTGAGCCCGCGTGTCGCCGCCGTACGCTCCTCCCGCGAACCCGTCGCCGGCCCGACCGGTCCGCACGGGGCCGGTCCGCACGGGGTCGGCTCGCGCAGGGTCGGCTCGCACAGGGTCGGCTCGCACGGGGCCGGTCCGCACGGGGCCGGTCCGCACGGGGTCGGCTCGCGCAGGGCCACACCACGCACGGGTGGTCCGCGCGTTCGCGGCAGGGCGCGGCCGGTGCACGGGCGGGGAGCCGCACCGCCCGTGCACCCGGCCTCAGTCGGAGGCCTCCCGGCGGCTTCCCTCGGGGGTCTCGGCCGGCAACTCCGGTCGTGCGCACCCCTGTTCGTCACCGCGCCCGGCCCACTCGTGCAGCGGCAGCGTCGGACAGCGGGCGGCGCCGGAGACGGACGGGTCGGGGCGTACGCCCTCCTCTCGCCCGGCGTGCTCGACCAGCCGTTCGGCGATCTCCTTGCGGAAGATCGCCGCGGAGCGCGGGTTCTCCGAGCACTGCCAGACTCCGTGCGGGCAGTAGTCGGAGATCGTCTGGTACAGCGGCCGGTGCTCCTTCATCCAGTCCAGCATCCGCCGCATGTAGTCGTCGTTGTCGCCGTTGCGGAAGAGGCCCCACTCCGGATAGGAGATCGGCTTGCCGCGTGCGGCGGCGAAGTCGACCTGGTGCCGCAGACCGTAGGGCTGGTTGATGTGGTCGTCGAAGTCGTCGCCCGGCGGCTGGTCGTAGGAGTCCATACCGATGATGTCGACGACGTGGTCGCCCGGGTAGCACTTGGTCCAGGGGATGTCGTCGGTGCCGCGGTTGGGGGCGAAGTCGAAGCGGAAGTCCTGGCCCGCCACGCCGCGCATCGCGCCCACGATGCGCTTCCAGTAGGCCTTCCACGCGTCCGGATCCGGCCCGCAGCGGTGGGTGTAGGTCGTGCCGTTCATCTCCCAGCCCAGCACCACGATGGTGTCCGGCACGCCGAGGTCGACCAGGCGCCGGGCCAGCTTCGTGAAGTGCCGGTCGAACTGCCCGTCGGCGCCCGCCCTGAGCAGCTCGCGCACCTCGTGGTCGGGGACGTTCTCCTCGTTGCGCTCCAGCATGGGCACGTTCAGCACGAACAGCCGGTCCTGCTTCTCCTGCCGCCAGCGGGCCCAGCCCTCCAGCAGCCCCGGCGTCCCCTCGATGTTGGACCACAGATCGCCCGGCAGGTAGGTGTGGCCCACGCGCAGCCCCGAGTCGCCCAGCCAGCGCTCCATCGCGCCGAGGCGCGGAATGGTTTCGGGCCCCGAGGCCAGAAAGGCGCCGACCGCGCCGGGGACCTGCTGCCCGCCGCCCGCCCTCGGCGCGCCCGGCCCGGCTGCCGGACCGCTGGAACCGCCCGGTGGGTTCGCCGTGTTCGGCGGGGGAGCCGCGTCGCTGCGGGCGTCACCGAGCCCGTCCCGGTCCCGGTCGAGGTCGTACGGGCCCGCGAACAGCAGGCCGGCTGCCGCGACCACCGCGCAGCCGCCCGTCAACCAGCGACGCCTGTGGGTCATGTGGGACTCCTTCCGGACCGGCTGTTGCACCGTTCGGCGCACGACTGAACGTAATCAGCCGATCGCCCTAATGGGCTGTTCGGTTCTCCGGCCCGTAGCCCATTCGAGGAATGTGTCCCCCACTCGGCCCATTGACGTGAAGGACCGACGCGATGCCGTCGTACGACAACCCGGTGCCCGCACTGCTGCTCCGTCTCGATGCGAACCCCTTCCACCACGGAACTCTCGCCGCCGTCCGCTCACTTGGGCGCGCGGGCGTGGAGACGCACGTCCTGCTCGACGGACCGGTCGGTCCCCTCGGACGCTCCCGCCACCTCACCCGCCTCCACCGTCCGGGCCCCGAGGGCACCGCCGGGACCGCCCCACTGCTGCGCCGACTGCGTGAGATCGCGGCGGAGATCGGCCGACCGGCCGTACTCCTGCCCCTGGACGACCGCGGCGCGCTCGCCGTCGCCCGGCTCTGCGAGCACCTCGCGGGCCACTACCTGCTGCGCCACCCGGACCCCGCCCTGCTCGAACGGGTCGCGGACAAGGGCGAGTTGGCCGCGCTCTGCGCCGCGCACGGCATCGCTCACCCGGAGACCCGCAGCCCCCGCAGCGCCTCCGAGGCCGCCCGCGCCGCCCGCGAACTCGGACTGCCGGTGGTCGCCAAATGGAGCAGGCCCTGGCAGCTGCCGCCCGGCTCCGGGTTGCGCAGCACGACGGTGCTGTACGAGCCCCGCCAGGCGCACGCGCTCCACGAGGCCGGTGCCGCCCGGATGCCGTACGGGCCGGGCGACTCCGCCGCGTCGGACGGCAGCGGTCCCGGGGAGGAACACGGCGGCGGCCGGCTGCTGCTCCAGCGCCGACTGCCCGCCAGGCCGGGCTGCGACTGGTTCTTTCACGGCTACATCGACGCGGCGGGCCGGCTGTTGGCCGGCGGCACCGGCCGAAAGGAACGCTGCTGGCCGCCGTCGGCAGGGCTCACCGCCACCGGCCGCTGGGTCCCCAACTCCCGCCTCGAACGCATCGCCACCGGGTTCGCCGCCGCCATCGGCTACCGAGGCATCCTCGACCTGGACTTCCGCCACGAGGCCGCCGGCGACACGTACCACCTGCTGGACTTCAACCCCCGCCCCGGCGCACAGTTCCGGCTCTTCACCGACGCCAACGGCCTCGACGTCGTGCGCGCCGCCTATCTCGACCTCACCGGCCGCCCCGTGCCCGTGCACACTCCGCTGCCCGGACGGCGGCTCGTGGTCGAGCAGTACGCCCTCGCCGCCACCCTGCTCGCCCCCGTGCGCCGCTCCGACCCGTCCTGCCGGCGCCCGCGCACGACCGGTCGCGAGACCGCCTGGTACGCACGGGACGACCCGCTGCCGTTCCTGGCGCTGCTCGCGGCGCTCCAACGCCGCCTGGCCACGCGGCTGTTCTGCCGGCTGCGGCGGACGCTGCGCCGCCGTACCCCGGCCGTCCCGCCGGCTCGTACCCGCGCCGTGGACCGTACCCGGAGCACGGCTGGTACGCGCGCCGCGGACCGGAGCGGCGCCCGCGGCGCGGCGGGAGCCGAGACGCGTGGGCCCGCCGACCCCGTGCCGCGGGCGCCGCGCCCCCGCCACCCCGCAGCGTCCGGGGCGTCCGCGCCACCCGAGCCACCCGGTGCGGATCCCCGCCGTGCCCCGTCCCGCCCCGTCCGCCCCGGTACGCACACCGGGCGGCACCACCTCCAGGGGAGAACACCGATGCATGACCTGCTAGTCGTGGGCGCCGGCCCCTACGGCCTGTCCATCGCCGCGCACGCCGCGAGTGCCGGGCTGCGGGTACGGATCTTCGGCCGTCCCATGGCCGCCTGGCGCGACCACATGCCGCGCGGCATGTACCTGAAGTCCGAGCCCTGGTCCTCCAACCTCTCCGACCCCGCCGCCGTGCACACGCTGGCCGCCTACTGCGCGGACCGTGGAGTCGCCGCGGGGCACGGCGAACCGCTGCCGATCGACACCTTCACCCGCTACGGTCTGTGGTTCGCCCAGCAGGCGGTGCCGCCGGTCGAGGAGCGCACCGTGACCTCGGTGCGGCCCTACCTCGACCACTACCAGGCCCGAACCGACGACGGCGAGGTGATCTACACCCGTACCGTCGCGCTCGCGGTCGGCGTGCTGCCCTTCGCCCATCTCCCCGAAGAGGTACGGGAGTTGCCCGCGCAGTACGTCTCGCACAGCAGTGATCTGCGCGATCCGGCCGCCTTCCGCGATCTGGACGTCACCGTCCTCGGTGCCGGGCAGGCCGCGCTGGAGACCGCCACCCTGCTGGCGGAGGAGGGGGCCCGCCCCCGGGTCGTCGCCCGCTCCGCCGGACTCGCCTGGAACACCGCTCCGCAACCGCTGAAGCGCCCGCTGCTGCGCCGACTGCGCGACCCCCACTGCGGGTTGGGCACCGGCTGGCCGAGCTGGGTCTGGTCCGAGGCGCCCTGGGCGGTGCGCGCACTGCCGGCCGCCGCCCGGCTGCGCATCGCCGACCGCGCGCTCGGCCCGGCCGGCGCCTGGTGGCTGCGGGAGCGCTGCGAGGA
The DNA here is from genome assembly GCF_018101125.2 of Streptomyces tardus. Lineage (GTDB taxonomy): Bacteria > Actinomycetota > Actinomycetes > Streptomycetales > Streptomycetaceae > Streptomyces > Streptomyces tardus. The sequence goes on from NZ_JAELVF020000001.1 coordinate 4,660,869, forward strand.
CTGCGTACCGGTGCGGCTGGGCCGTACGTTGCGCAGCGCCGCACTGCGGGGACGCCGCGTCGGGCTGGAGCTGCGCACCGCCGACGGCGGCCGGGAGCGGATCGAGACCGACCACGTGGTCGCGGCCACCGGCTTCGTACCCGACCTGGACCGGCTGGCGCTGCTCAACCCGGCGACCCGGGCGGCGCTCCGCAAGCTGGGGGCGAGCCGGGCACCGAAGCTGGGCGCGGGCTTCGAGTCCTCGCTCCCCGGGCTCTACTTCGCCGGGCTGCTCGCCGCGCCCGCGTTCGGGCCGGCCATGCGCTTCGTCCACGGCGCGACCTTCACCGCCGAACGTCTGGTGCGCGATGTGCGCCGCCACCTCGCCGGCCCGCGCGCCGCCAGGCTGCCGCGTCCCGCCGAGCCGGCGAAGCCGCTCGCTCGGCAGCGCTGAGCCGCAGGCTCCCGGGCGCACGACGAAGCGGCCGGTCGGGAATCTCTCCCGACCGGCCGCCGATTCTGTGTCCGAGGGGGGACTTGAACCCCCACGCCCGATAAAGGGCACTAGCACCTCAAGCTAGCGCGTCTGCCATTCCGCCACCCGGACCGGTGGTCCACAGGCCGTTGGCCTGCGACGGGGTCAACGATAACACTGCGATCGACGTCCTCGATCACGGGTGCTCTTGGGCGGTGCGGGGGAAAGCGGGAGGATGGGGCGAGAAGCTACTTCAGGGAGGCAGCGTGAGCGCATCGGGCCCTTCGGCCGGTGGGAACATCACAGATGAGGACGAGGTCGTCGACCTGTGCCGCGATCTGATTCGGATCGACACGAGCAACTTCGGCGGTGGGGAGGCCAGAGGTGAGCGCGCGGCGGCCGAGTACGTCGCCGAGAAGCTGGCCGAGGTCGGCCTCGAGCCGGAGATCTTCGAGTCCGCTCCCGGGCGGGCGTCCACCGTGGCCCGCATCGAGGGTGAGGACCCCTCTCGCCCTGCGCTGCTGATCCACGGTCACACCGACGTCGTCCCGGCGAACGCGGCGGACTGGACCCATGACCCGTTCTCCGGCGAGATCGCCGACGGCTGCCTGTGGGGGCGGGGCGCGGTCGACATGAAGGACATGGACGCGATGACCCTGGCGGTCGTGCGGGAGCGGATGCGCAGCGGGCGCAAGCCCCCGCGCGACGTGGTGCTCGCTTTCATGGCCGACGAGGAGGCGGGCGGCCTCTACGGGGCGCGGCACCTGGTGGACCACCACCGCGATCGCTTCGAGGGCGTCACCGAGGCGATCGGCGAGGTCGGCGGGTTCTCCTTCACCGTCAACGAGAATCTCCGCCTCTACCTCGTGGAGACGGCCCAGAAGGGCATGCACTGGATGCGCCTGACGGTCGAGGGGACCGCGGGCCACGGTTCGATGACCAACAACGACAACGCCATCACCGAGCTCTGCGAGGCCGTCGCCCGCCTCGGCCGGCACAAGTTCCCGGTCCGGATGACCAAGACAGTTCGCTCCTTCCTCGACGAGCTCTCCGACGCCCTCGGCACCGAGCTCGACCCCGAGGACATGGAGGAGACGCTCGCCAAGCTCGGCGGCATCGCAAAGATCATCGGCGCGACTCTCCAGAACACCGCCGCGCCCACCCAGCTCGGTGCCGGCTACAAGGTCAACGTCATCCCCGGCCAGGCCACCGCGCACGTCGACGGCCGCTTCCTGCCCGGCCACGAGGAGGAGTTCCTCGCCGAGCTGGACAAGGTGCTAGGGCCGCGGGTCAAACGGGTGGACGAGCACGCCGACCGCGCGCTGGAGACCACCTTCGACGGAGCGCTGGTCGACGCGATGCAGAACGCGCTGCGGGCCGAGGACCCGATCGCCCGCGCGGTGCCGTACATGCTCTCCGGCGGTACGGACGCCAAGCACTTCGACGACCTCGGCATCCGGTGCTTCGGCTTCGCGCCGCTCCAACTCCCGCCGGAGCTGGACTTCGCCGGGATGTTCCACGGGGTGGACGAGCGGGTACCGGTGGACGGGCTCAAGTTCGGCGTACGGGTCCTGGACCGTTTCCTCGACCAGGCGTGAGACGCGGGACGGACCGGTCGCGGGCCGAAGTGCCGTGCGCGGCAGGCGAATTCGGGCGGGTGTGCGTGCTTACTCAGGAAGAGTGAATCGCGGCGGCAGGTCGTAGCCCGCCCCCGTACTCCTCGTTACACGTGATGCGGTCCGCAGGTTGGATCGCTTTGCCAACTAGGAGGAAAAATGCTCAAGAAGGTCGTCGCAGCCGCGGCTGCCACCGGTGGTCTGGTTCTCGCAGGCGCGGGTGCCGCCGTCGCCGACTCCGGTGCGCAGGGTGCCGCTGTGCACTCCCCGGGCGTCGTGTCGGGCAACGTTATCCAGATTCCGGTCCACGTGCCCGTGAACGTCTGCGGCAACTCCATCAGCGTCATCGGGCTGCTGAACCCCGCCTTCGGCAACACCTGCGTCAACGACTGAGATCTGTTGACTCGATCCCCCAGGGATTAACGCCGCGACCCCGGAGCGCGCGCCATGCGCTCCGGGGTCGCCGGGTTCCGGGCGAGCAGGTGCGACTGCCGGCGCAATGCCACGCCCCGCTCGCGTACTCGCAAGCAGATAAGGCAGGAAACAACCATGCGACAGGTCACCAGAAAGAGCTTGGTGTCCGTTGCCGCCGCGGGCGGCGTGCTCGCACTGGCGAGCGGTACCGCGTACGCGGACTCGGGCGCCCAGTCAGTCGCCGAGGGTTCTCCCGGCGTGCTGTCCGGCAACAACGTCCAGGTACCCGTGAACGTGCAGGTGAACATCTGCGGCAACACGGTGTCCGTGATCGGACTCCTGAACCCGGCCGTGGGCAACTTCTGCGCCAACGTGAGCGACAGCTCGCACAAGGGCGGCCACGGCGAGCACCGCGCCGCCCAGGACGGCAGTGACTCCTCCGCCACCCAGACGCGGTCCGGCGGCGGCAACGAGAGCGGTTCCGGCGGTGCCGGAGCCCAGGGCGTCGCCAAGGGCTCGCCGGGCGTGCTGTCCGGCAACAACGTCCAGGTCCCGGTCGACGTACCGATCAACGCCTGCGGCAACAGCGTCAACGTCGTCGGCGCGCTGAACCCGGCAATCGGCAACGAGTGCGTCAACGACTCGACCCCCGAGAAGCCGGCCCCCGAGAAGCCGGAGCACCCGGAGAAGCCCGAAGCTCCGGAGAAGCCTGCTCCCGAGAAGCCCGAGGCTCCGGAGAAGGAGACCCCCGAGCGGGTCGTCGAGCCCCAGACCGAGCAGTCGCAGCCCGAGTTGGCGCAGACCGGGGCCCCGGCCCTCGGAGCTGCGGCTCCCGTGGCCGTCGCGATGATGCTCGGCGGCTATGTGCTGTTCAGGCGGGGCCGCGTCGCCCAGCGCTGACACAGCAGGCGCCGCGGGTGCACCCGGTTGGGAACGGACGCGGCGCCCGTAAGCACACCAGGAGCGGGTCCCGCAGTCGCGGGGCCCGCTCCCGCTGTCTGCGCTCCCGCCTCACCAGGTCGCGCGCAGCTGGCGGATGATCCGCCGACGCAGCCGTACCCGCCGACTCCCGTCCGGATGCAGCCGCAACCTGTCCAGCTCCCAGTGCCCGTACTCCGCGTGCTCGGTGAGCAGACGCGTCGCGGCGCTCCGGGAGACGCCTCGGGGGACGTACACATCGCGAAACTCGTATTCCGGCATCGAACGTGAAACCGATCCAATCTCCCAGTTCAGAGACGTGCGACCACGATCCGCTCACAGGTCGTCCCGCGCTGGGCTAGAAGAGACGTCGCAGGAGATCGTCCAGCTTCTCGGCACTTCCCTCAGACTCTCCCGGTCCGGGCGAACGTACACGTGCCGGGCGGGGCCAAGTCTGCGTGATCCGGACGGCGGCCGGAAGCGAGTCCGCGTGTCGTGTCCGCCGGGACCGCAGTCGGCAGCGACGGTACGGGCGCGAGGGGGCGGCCCGGGAGGCGGCAACGGGTACGGGCCCCGGGAGCGGCGATCCGCTCCCGGGGCCCGTACCCGTTACATCCGCACTCTGCTGCGGAGCACCCTCAGCAGCAGGCCTGCTGCTGTCGGGCGGAGTACCGGCTCAGCACTCGCCGGTGAACCACTTGTGCGACTTGAGCTTGACCCCGGACCCCGGGAAGGACCCTCGGCCCTCGTCCCAGCCGACGTGTAGGCAGTACGAAGTGCCGGTGAAGTTGAAGCCGGTGTAGGCCCTCACGTGGTCCAGCGGACCCACATAGCCGTTGTTGTAGAACGACTTGAAGGTGGTGTTCAGGCAGGTCTGGTTGACCCACCTCGCTTCCGTGCCGTCGCTGCGGCACGAGACTCCGGTGCCACCGGCCCCCGAGTAGAAGCACACATTGCCCTTGGCGCAGTTCCACGCGGCCTGCGCCCTCGTGTCCTCCGCGGCCTGGGCAGTGCCCGGCGCGATGAGGATCGCCGCTCCGGCGGCGGTGGCCGCAGCGGCGGCGGCCAGTGCTCGGGCCTTCTTCATAGTTGCCCCCATTTTCCCTGGACAGACGGCGTCACCTGCCCGCCGCCGCGCCCCCCACAGGTACGCACCGACCACTGTGGAGGCGTCAACCCGATGCGGGTACCTCGTACTTCCGAGGTACCCGCATCACGCCGGACATGCCTGCGTCCTCGTGGGGCCGTCCGGCGGGTGCCGCCGCCACGGCCGGCCGACGGGACCGCGGCGGTGCCCGACGCCGGGGCGTCGCAGGAGAGCGCTGGGCCGGTGCGGAGTGGGAGCGGTACGGGACGCGGGCGCGGACACCCGGCCGCCCCGGAACGGCCCGCCGACCGGCTCTCCGGGGCCCGGTGGCGGGTCGGGCCGGAGCCTGCCGGACGATTCTTGTGTTCCGGCATCGCATCTATTGTGCGGGCGGGGCCCGACTACGGATAGCGTCTGCTGTATGTCTGATGCTGCGCAGCCCGCCGCTGCCGAGGTACGAGCCGCCGTCGAAGCCCTGAAGACCGCGCTGGACCGTCACCTCGACGCCATCGAGGAACGGGACGGTTCCGATGCCGCCGGCCCCGAGGAGGACGCCGCTGTCTACGCGGCCTTCAACGAACTGGCCGCCGCCGGCGAGGTGTACGACGCGCTGCTCTACGACGCCCACGACGAGGTCACGCCGTTCGAGATCCCGGGCGCGGACAGCCTCCCGCCGTACATGGGGCCGGACGACCCGAGCGCCATGAGCGTCCTGGTGCGCCGGGACTACACCGTCGCCGAGCCGCTGCGGCTGCTCGCACAGGCACGACGCATCAGCGAGCTCGATCCCGACTCGGTCGACGCCGAGGAGGAGGACGGCGAGGAGGCCGGCAGCAGCGTGCACGCCGCGCTCGGCGTGCTGTTCGGGGAGTTCGAGCCGGACGAGATCTCCACCAGGCACAAGGAGTTCGGGCTCGAGGAGGGCGACTCCACGCTCTGGGTGCTGGCGGCGGACGAACCGGCCGAGGCGGGGGAGTGGCTGAGCGCGCCCTTCGACGCCGCCGACCCCGAGCGCGTCATCTGCCGCTTCGACGTCAGCTCCGTCTTCGACGAGGACGAGCTCTACGACTCCCGGGACCGCCGGCACTGAACTCCCGGGCCCACCGGGGCTGCTGGGGCCGGACGGGCAGGGCGATCCGAGACCCGCAACGGGCGCTCCGGGGCCGCCGCACCCGCCCCGCCTGCATGCGCGACGGGCAGGGGCTCGGGCCACCGCGGTGGCCCGAGCCCTGACGCCCGCTCGCTACTGCTCCGCCCGCTGCTGCTCCGCCCGTTGGGCGGTGAGCAGGGACCGCAGCCTGGTGACGCGCGGTGCGCCGGGCCGCTCGGCGACGATCCGGTCCAGCTCGGGACCGAGCCCCTGGACGACCGAAACGTGCCGTACGCCGCGCCCGAAGGCCGTGTAGACCCAGCGGCGGTCCAGCAGCGCACCCGCGTCCCCCGGCAGCACGACGACCGCGGCGGGCCATCGCCGGCCGGCCGCCTGGTGCGCGGTGATCGCCCAGCCGTGCCGCACGGTCTCGGCCAGCAACTCCCTGGGCACCGTGACCTGTTGGCCGAAGCACTCCAGCCGCAGGCCGGCGTCGTCGGCGCCGAGGACGGTGGCAGGCACCGAACGGCCCGGCTGCGGGGTGTGCAGCACCCGGTCCCCGGCGTCGAAGCCGTCGAAAGCGCCGGTCCCGGGGTTGAGACGCTGCTTGAGCGCGGCGTTGAGCGCCTTGGTGCCCGCGCCGCCCTCCTGACCGACGGTGACGACCTGGGTCTGCTCGGCCGGCACACCGACCGCCCGCGGCACCGAATCAGCCACCAACTGGACGCTGCGGTGCACCGCCTCGCCCGCGTCCCGCACCGGGACGATCACCACCTCGTGGTCGGGCGCCTCCACCCGGGGCAGCTCACCGATCCCGATGCTCGACACCAGCTCGCCGAGCGGGCCCGGGTCGGGCGTGCGGGAGACGACCTGCGGGCAGATCCGTGCGGCGAACAGATCGCCCAGCACCTGCCCGGCGCCCGCCGAGCCGAGCAGCTGCGGATCGCCGCTCAGCACCAGCCGCGCGCCCTCGGGCAGCGATTCGACGAGTGCGGCGGCGGTCTCGGTGCCCAGCAGGCCCGCATCGGTGACGATCAGCAGGTCGACCGTGAAGCAGCCCTCCTCGTCCCGGCCGGGCCCCTCGCTCCCGCCGAGTAGCCCGGCGACGGTGACCGTGGTGCAGGCATCCTCCCGCCCCGCCCCGTCCGTCGCCGCGACACGCAGCCGCTCGCGGTCCTCCTCGCTCCACGCGGCCACACAGACGCGCAGCCCGAGCGCGGCTGCCGCGCTCGCCAGCGCGGCAGGCTCGGCCTTGGCGCTCTCGCCGCCGGAGTGCAGCACCAGCGCCGCGCCGGCGACCGCGCCGATCAACTCCCGGGCGGAGGGCCCGGAGACGGACGCTGCCGCCTTCTCCCACTCCTCACGGCCCTCGGTGCCCGGGGTGAAGGTGGTCAGCAGCCGCTGGACGCCCTCGGCGAGGCTCTCCTCGGCCAGAGCCCAGCGTTCGAGACCGACCAGCACCGGCCCCGCGGGCTCCGCCGCCGCGCCGTCGCCGGCGGGCTCCGCCGCCTCTGTGCCGTCAGCCGGTGCCTGCTCGTCCGTCTGTGCCTGCTCGGGGGCGAAGGCGAGCAGCAGCCCCTCCTCGGCCGCTGCGTACACGGCGGCCTCCGCCTCGCTCACCGAGAAGGCGGCCAACTGCTGCGCCAGCATGCCCACTTCGAGCACCGTGTGGCCCTGGCGGGCGGCCCGGGAAAGCAGCCACACCGCGAGCGCCCGGCCGCGCGCGGGGCTGTCCGGACTGCGCTCCTCGCCGGGCAGCGCCCGGGCGAACGCGTCCGCCTGCTCGGGACGTACGCCGGGGACCAGGAGCAGCTGCCACGGGTCCTCCAGCAGCACCTCCGCCGCCTGCGGGCCGAGTGCGAGCACCACTGGAGCGGCCAACGCTGCCGGCGCGCCGGCGCGGGCCAAGAGCTCGTGGACCTCACCGGGCACCTCCGGCGGCGCGGCGGCGTGCGGCGCTGCGGGCGCCACCGGTGGTGCGGCGCGCCGAGCAGCCCGGGGCGGCGGCGCGGGAGCGGCGAAGAAGTCGGTCGCGGCGCGCTCCCCGCTCTCCACTGCTCGCACCGCCGCCATCAGCTCGGCAGCCCGCCCGCTCGGCGCGCTCCGCTCGTCGGTGGTGCCTGCCGCGCCGTCCGCCGTGCCTGTAGCCGCGCCGTCGCTCGGCGGGTGGTCGGCGTCGCTCGGCCCGGCCCCGGAGCCGGGAGTCGGGGGAGGAGTGGTCACTGGGTGCTCCAGTCCTGATCAGGATAGCGGTGCTCGGGCGCCGACACGTCGTCCAACGCCCTGGTTATCTCGTCAGGAAGCGTAAGTGCCTCCACTGACAACGCCTGTCCCAGCTGCTTCGCTGTGCGCGCGCCGACCAGCGGGGCGGCGACCGCGGGCCGGTCGCGGACCCAGGCGAGCGCCACCTGCAGCGGACTGACGGCCAGTCCGTCCGCCGCGGTGCGCACGGCCTCGACCACCCGCTCCGAAGCGGCGTCGAGATAGGGGTCGACGAACCCTGCCATGCGCTCGGACGCCCCGCGCGAGTGCTGGGGCCTGGCGCCCTCCCGGTACTTGCCCGTCAGCACCCCGCGTCCCAGCGGCGAGGACGGCAGCAGCCCGACTCCCAGGTCCAGCGCCGCCGGCAACACCTCGCGCTCCGGGCCGCGTTGGAGCAGCGAGTACTCCAACTGCGCACCGGACAGCCGGATCCGCGACTCGCCCCCCGCCAACTGCCAGGTGGCCGCCTTCGCGAGCTGCCAGCCGCTGAACCCGCACACCCCGGCGTACCGGGCCCGTCCGCTGCGCACCGCGAGATCCACCGCCTGGAGCGTTTCCTCCAACGGGGTGTGCGGATCGAAGGCGTGCACCTGCCACAGGTCCACGTGGGAGGTGCCCAGCCGTTGCAGGGAGGCGTCGAGTGCCGCCAGCAGATGTCCTCTGGAGCCGTCGGTGGGCCGCTGGGGGTCGGGTACGCAGCCCGCCTTGGTCGCGATGACCAGGTCGCGGCGCGGGATCAGGGTCTCCATCAGGCGCCCCAGCAGGCACTCGGCGCCGCCGTCCGCGTAGACGTCGGCGGTGTCGACGAGGGTGCCGCCCGCCTCCCAGAAGGTCTTCAGCAGGCGCGCCGCCTCCTGGTCGGAGGACTCCCTGCCCCAGGTGAGTGTGCCCAGGCCGATCCTGGAGACACGGAGGCCGGTGCGCCCCAGTTGCCTTAGCTCCATGGGCGTTGAGACTAGTTCGGGCAGTCGCTACAGTCCCAGGGGCAGCAACGTTACTGATGGGTAAGGCTCAACGACGAGAGGAGCCCTCATGCGGCTCGGCATCAACCTCGGCTACTGGGGTGTCGGCATGGACCGGGACAACCTGGAGGTGGCCAAGGAGGCGGACCGGCTGGGCTACGAGGTCTGCTGGGCCGCGGAGGCGTACGGCTCGGACGCCCCCACCGTGCTCAGCTGGGTGGCCGCCCACACCGAACGCATCGACGTCGGTTCGGGCATCTTCCAGATCCCCGCCCGCGCCCCCGCGATGACCGCGATGACCGCCGCGACCCTGGACACGCTCTCCGGCGGCCGGTTCCGGCTGGGCCTGGGCGTCTCCGGCCCGCAGGTCTCCGAGGGCTGGTACGGCGTCAAGTTCGACAAGCCCCTCGCCCGCACCCGTGAGTACGTGGAGATCGTCCGCAAGGCGATGGCCCGCGAGCGACTGACCCACGAGGGCGAGCACTGGACGCTGCCGCTGCCCGACGGTCCGGGTAAGCCGATCAAGCTCACCGTGCACCCGGAGCGTGAGCGCATTCCGCTCTACATCGCGGCGATCGGCCCCAAGAACCTGGAGCAGACCGGCGAGATCGCCGACGGCGCGCTGCTGGTGCTCTTCGCCCCCGAGCACGCCGAGACCACGACACTCGGACCGGTGCGCGCGGGCCGGGAGAAGGCCGGGAAGACGCTGGAGGGCTTCGACGTCTGCCCGACCGTCCCCATGGCGGTGGGCGAGGACGTCAGCGCGCTGGCCGACATGTTCCGTCCCTACACCGCGCTCTATGTGGGCGGCATGGGCAGCCGCAGGCAGAACTTCTACAACCGCCTCGCCCAGCGCATGGGGTACGAGAAGGAGGCCGCCGAGATCCAGGACAAGTACCTGGCGGGCGAGAAGGAGGCGGCGGGCGCCGCCGTACCGGAGCAACTCATCGACTCCACCACGCTGTTGGGCCCGGTCGACCGCATCGCGGACCGGATGCGCGCCTACGCGGAGGCGGGTGTCGGCACCCTGTCGCTGGCACCGGCGGGCTTCAGCCTGGAGGAGCGGATCACCGCGCTGCGGGCGGGAGTGGAAGCCCTGGAGCGGTCCGGCGCGGCCTGATCCGGGCCGCCCCGGACCGCGAACTCCGCCGAAGCCCTGAGGTGCCGGAAGAAGCTCTGAGGTGCCGGAAGCGGCCCGAGCGCGGGGGCGGCGGGCTGAACGGGCGCCGACCGCGGACGGGCGGGAAGGGCCGGCGGCGGCCCGGTGCCGATCCGCCCGGAAAGAGTGAAGTCCCACGGCCGTGGTGGGGGCTCGGGGTCTCCCCGCCACGGCCGTCACGGGGCACAACGCCCGCACCGGTCCCGGAGTTACGGGCGCCGGAGGGCTCCGCGCCGCGAGAGCTCGGTCGTACGCTGGCAGACATGCCCACGCTCCTCCTCGTCCGCCACGGACGGTCCACCGCCAACACCTCAGGGGTGCTCGCAGGCCGCACCCCCGGGGTGGAACTCGACGCCCTCGGCGCGGAGCAGGCCCGCGCGCTCCCCGACCGGCTGTCCGGCATCGCGCTGTCCGCCGTCGTGCGCAGCCCGATGCTGCGCTGCCGCCAGACGCTCGCACCGCTCGTCGAGCAGCGGGGCCACAGCGTCGAGATCGAGGAGCGGATCAACGAGTGCGACTACGGCCAATGGTCCGGTCGGGACCTCGCCGGGCTCGGCGGGGAGCCGCTGATGGCCACCGTCCAGCAGCACCCCAGCGCCGCGGTCTTCCCCGGCGGCGAGTCGATGCGCGTCATGCAGCAGCGCGCGGTCGAGGCGGTCCGCGACTGGAACGCGCGGATCGAGGCCGAGCACGGCGCGGACGCGGTCTATCTGATGTGCAGCCACGGCGACATCATCAAATCGGTGGTCGCCGACGCCCTCGGAATGCATCTGGACCTCTTCCAGCGCATCGCGGTCGAGACCTGCTCGGTTACCGCCGTCCGCTACACCCCGATGCGGCCCTACGTGGTCCGGCTCGGCGAGACGGGCGACCTCGGCCCGCTCGCTCCGCCGGCGGGGGCGAGCGCGCCGGCGGAGAGCGGTCGGGGCGGCTCGGACGGCGAGCAGGCGGTCGTCGGGGGTGGCAGGTAGCCGGGTTCCCCCGGTGCGTGGCCGAGTTGATCGCGGCGACCAGTAGGGTGCCGCTATATCCCCGTAGCCCAGTTGTTGGAGTAGGACGTGTCGCGTCAGGTCTTTCTCTATGACCCCCCGGACCGGTTCGTCGCCGGCACGGTCGGCCTTCCCGGACGGCGTACGTTCTTCCTGCAGGCGACCAGTGAGGGGCGCACCACCAGCGTCTCCCTGGAGAAGGCCCAGGTGGAGGCGCTCGCGGAGCGGATCGACGAGCTGCTCGACGAGGTGGTGCGCCGCAGCGGCGGCGATGCCCCGGTCCCGGCGGTGGCCGCGGATTCGCCCGACACCGCCCCGCTGGAGGCGCCGATCGACGAGGAGTTCCGCGTCGGCACGATGGCGCTGGCGTGGGACGGCGAGAGCGATCGCATGGTGATCGAGGCGCAGGCGCTGGTCGAGTTGGAGGCGGACTCCGAGGAGGACCTCGCGGACGCCGAGGAGCGGCTGCTCCAGGACGAGGAGAACGGCCCGCCGATGCTCCGGGTGCGGATCACCGGCGAGATGGCGCGGGCGTTCGCCAAGCGGGCCATCGACGTCGTCAACGCGGGCCGCCCGCCGTGTCCGCTGTGCAGCCTCCCGCTCGACCCGGAAGGACATGTGTGCCCGCGTCAGAACGGCTACCGCAGGAGCGCGGACTGACCGTCCGCACGCTGCTCGCCGAGGGCGTTCTGACCGTGCACGGCCGCATCCCCAACGCCTCGAACGCGGTGCTGTACGCCTCGGTGGCCCAGGGCGGGGAGCAGCTGGACTGTGTGTACAAGCCGGTGCTCGGGGAGCGCCCGCTGTGGGACTTCCCCGAGGGCGACCTCGCGGGCCGCGAGGTCGCCGCGTACGAGGTGTGCCGCGCGATGGGCTGGGACCTGATCCCGCCCACCGTTCTGCGGGAGGGCCCGCACGGCAGGGGCATGTGCCAGCAGTGGATCGGCACCCGGCCCGGCCGGGCGGGGCCGGACGAGCGGCCGGGCCCCGGCGAGCGCGCGGAGTCGGAGGAGCCAGCGGAGGCGGGCGGGCCGGCCGGACCGGACGGTGCCGATGCGTCGGACGGGTTCGGCGGGCTCAGCGAGCTGCTGGCACTCGTGGACGCCCAGGAGCCCGGGCCCGGGTGGAAGGCGATCGGCTTCGCGGCCGTACCGGACGAGTCGGGAGCGGAGCGCACCGCACTCCTGGTGCACGCCGACGACGAGCGGCTGCGACGCACCGCTGTGCTGGACGCGGTGATCAACAACGCCGACCGCAAGGGCGGGCACCTGCTGCCGCAGCCCGACGGGCGGTTGCGCGTCATTGACCACGGAGTGACCTTTCACACGGACGACAAACTGCGGACGCTGCTGTGGGGTTGGGCCGGGGAGCCCCTGCCCGAGGAGGCGACCGCCGCACTCCGTGCACTCTCCCGTGCGCTCGCGGAGCACGGGGGCCCGCTGGCCGGGCAGCTGGACGGACTGCTGAGCGAGGCCGAGGTCCAGGCGCTGCGCAAGCGTGTCGCCTCGCTGCTCTCCTCCGGCAGGCACCCGCTGCCGAGCGGCGACTGGCCGGCGATCCCCTGGCCGCCGGTGTAGGGCAGCCGCCGGCACCTCCACTGCGCCGATCGTTCCACCCACGCCCGGCCCCGACTCCGACGGGACGCGGGCACAGCAGCGCCGTCGGCGCAAGAGTGCCTTACCGGCCTTGTGACCGGCTCCCGTTCGTACCTGGAACACCCATCCGGTTACGCTCTTGTCCATGCATGTCTGGCCTGCTTCCGAGGTCCCCGCCCTGCCTGGTCAGGGCCGCGACCTGAGGATTCACGACACCGCGACCGGCACCAGGGTCACCCCCGACACCGGTCCCGTCGCCCGCCTCTACGTCTGCGGCATCACGCCGTACGACGCGACCCACCTGGGGCACGCGGCGACCTACAACGCCTTCGACCTCGTCCAGCGCATCTGGCTGGACGCGGGACGCCTGGTGCACTACGTACAGAACGTCACCGATGTCGACGATCCTCTGCTGGAGCGGGCGAAGGCCACCGGAGTGGAGTGGACGGACCTCGCGGCCGAGCAGACGGCGCTCTTCCGCGAGGACATGACCGCGCTGCGGATGCTGCCGCCGAAGGAGTACGTCGGCGCGGTGGAGGCGATCGACTGGATCGTTCCGCTGGTGGAGCGGCTCCGAGAGGTGGGTGCCGCCTACGAGTTGGAGGGTGACACCTACTTCTCGGTCGAGGCGGACCCCCACTTCGGCGAGGTCTCCGGGCTGGACGCCGCGGCGATGCGCCTGCTGTCGGCCGAGCGCGGCGGCGACCCCGACCGCGCGGGCAAGAAGAACCCGCTGGACCCCCTGTTGTGGCAGGCCGCCAGGGAGGGCGAGCCGGAGTGGGACGGTGCCTCGCTCGGCAGCGGACGCCCCGGTTGGCACATCGAGTGCGTGGCGATCGCGCTGCGATACCTGGGCATGGGGTTCGACATCCAGGGCGGCGGCTCCGACCTGGCCTTCCCCCACCACGAGATGGGCGCCTCGCACGCCCAGGCCCTGGCGGGCGAGTACCCCTTCGCCAAGGCGTACGTGCACGCCGGCATGGTCGCGCTGGACGGCGAGAAGATGTCCAAGTCGAAGGGCAACCTCGTCTTCGTCTCCGCGCTGCGGCGTGACGGGGTGGACCCGGCGGCGATCCGCCTCACCCTCCTCGCTCACCACTACCGCGCGGACTGGGAGTACACCGAGTCCGTTCTCGACGACGCCACCTCCCGGCTCGACCGCTGGCGCGCCGCGGTCTCCCGTCCCGACGGGCCGTCCGCGGACAAGCTGTTGGCGGAGCTGCGGACGGCGCTGGCCGACGATCTGGACACCCCGGCCGCGCTGGCCGCGGTCGACCGCTGGGCGGACCTCCAGGAAGGCGAAGGCGGTTCCGACGAGGGCGCTCCGGGGCTGGTCTCGCGCGCGGTCGACGCGCTGCTCGGCGTCGCACTCTGAACCATCACCGGTGTACGGCGCGACTGCCCGCTGCCGCGTCGTACACCGGTGGTGGACTTTCCCTGCCCGCGAGGCTGCCTGCCGACGCATCCATGTTCCGCGGCGCGTCGCGTCAGGTGCGTCCCGTCCTGCTCAACCTGCGGGTGACGGCCGGGAGTTGAGCGGGCCTCAGCCGGTTGCGTCCGGCCCGCCTCGGCGGTCACCGTCCGACCCGCTGCCTTCGCCACCCTCACCGTCGCGGCTGTCCTCGCCGGGCCCGGCACTGTCGGCGTCCGTCCGGTCCTCGCCACGGGTGCCCCCGGCCGGGCCCTTGTCCCGTGTCGGGTCCTCGTCCCGCGTCGGGGCTGCCTCTTGGGGCGGGCCGTCGTCCGAGGCGGGGGAGTCGTCCCGGTCGGAATCCTCGGCAGGCGTCGGCTCGTCCGTGCGGCGGGCGTCGGCGTCCCCGTCGGGAACGGGTTCCTCCGGGGAGCGCGCGGGCCTGCGAGTGCGCCCGCTGTATCCGCCCTCGGCGGCCCGACCGCCGGGCGAACCGTCCCGGCGACGGAGATAGCGCTCGAACTCCTGGGCGATCGCCTCGCCCGAGGCTTCCGGCAGCTCGGCGGTGTCCCGCGCCTCCTCCAGCGCCTGGACGTACTCGGCCACCTCGCTGTCCTCCGCCGCGAGCTGGTCGACGCCCAACTGCCAGGCGCGCGCGTCCTCGGTGAGCTCACCGAGCGGGATGCGCACGCTCAGCAGATCCTCCAGCCTGTTGAGCAGGGCGAGCGCGGCCTTGGGGTTCGGCGGCTGCGAGACGTAGTGCGGCACCGCCGCCCACAGGCTCAGCGCCGGTACTCCCGCGTGGGTGCACGCCTCCTGGAGGATGCCGACGATGCCGGTCGCCCCCTCGTACTTGGACTCCTCCAGCTGCATGGTCCTGGCCAGGTCGGAGTCGGAGGTCATTCCGGTCACCGGCACCGGGCGGGTGTGCGGGGTGTCTCCGAGCAGCGCGCCGAGCACCACGACCATCTCGACACCCAACTCATGGGCGAATCCCAGCAGTTCGTTGCAGAACGAGCGCCAGCGCATGCTGGGCTCGATGCCGCGGACCAGCACCAGGTCGCGCGGTTTCTCGCCGCCGGTGCGCACCACCGAGAGCCGGGTCGTGGGCCAGGTGACCTTGCGGACTCCGCCGTCGAGCCACATGTGCGGCCTGTTGACCTGGAAGTCGTAGTAGTCCTCCGCGTCCAGCGCGGCGAAGACCTCGCCCTTCCATTCCCGGTCCAGATGTGCGACCGCGGCGGAGGCGGCGTCGCCGGCGTCGTTCCAGCCCTCGAACGCGGCCACCATGACCGGGTCGACCAGCTCGGGCATCCCCTCGAGCTCGATCACCCAGCGCCTCCTTCCGGCCGGTCGGGGGCGACGCTGCGCGTTCCGCCCCGTACGGCTCACCTACGTGTCGTTTGCCCGCCCAGCCTACGGCGTGCGGAGCCCCTCGTTGCAGCCCGCGGCGTCGAGCGCGGTACGGAACGGGCCGCAGACACGGCGGGTACCGGCGGCGTACGAGACCGCCGCACGAAAGTACGGCCCCGGCCTGCGCACCGGCGTCATCCGCCGCTCACCCGCCCCGCGTCCCGCGACGTACGGCGCCGGGCCCGCACGCGACGCACGCCCACGACGCACGCACGCAGGGCCCGCAGGCACAGCGACGGGCCCGTGCGGCAGACCGCCTCGACGGAGGCGGTCTGCCGCACGGGCCCGTGTCACGACCGGCGGGGGACCGGCCGTGTTTCTCGCCGGGGGCTCAGCGGGCCTCCAGCAGCTCCTCGATACGGGCGCGGACCTCGGGGGTGTCCAACCCCCGCACCGTCAGCGTGGTGCGCCGACGGGTGACGTCGTCGGCGGTCTGCGCCCACTCGTGGTCGCGGGCGTACACCGCCTGCGCCCAGATCTCCGGGCCGTCGGGGTGGATGCGCTCCCCGAGGGTCGGGTCCTCGCTGACCAGCCGGGCGATCTCGAACGCCAGCGAACCGTAGTGGGTCGCGAGGTGACGCGCGGTCAACACGTCGATCCCGCCGTCCGGTTCGCGGTCCACCAGCAGTCGGTGGGCCACCGCGTTGGGGTTGGCGACGCCCGGCAGGGGGAGCCGCCGCGGCAGTGACCGCACCGGCTCCATGTCGTCGACCAGCGGCGCTCCCGGCAGCTTGGCCAGGCGGTTCATGACGGTGCGTCCGATGTGCCGGTACGTCGTCCACTTGCCGCCGGCGACCGAGAGCATGCCGCCCCGGCCCTCGGAGACCACCGTCTCCCGCTTGGCGGACTCCACCCCGCCCGGACCGCCGGGCAGCACCCGCAGTCCGGCGAAGGCGTAGGTGATCAGATCGCGGGAGAGGTGCTCGTCCTTCACCGACACCGCGGCCTCGTCCAGGATCTGGTCGACGTCGGCGTCCGTCGCGTCGACGTCCGCGGGGTCGCCCTCGTACATCTCGTCGGTGGTGCCGAGCATCAGCTGGTCCTCCCAGGGGAGGGCGAAGGTGATGCGGTACTTGTCGATCGGGGTCGCCATCGCCGCCCGCCACGGAGCCTTGCGGCGCAGTACGACGTGGGCGCCCTTGGAGAGGCGGATGCTCGGGTCGGCGCCGGCGTTCTCCATCCGGCGCAGGTGGTCGACCCAGGGGCCGGTGGCGTTGAGCACCAACCGGGCACTGACACCGAACTCGGTGCCGTCCACCCGGTCCTTGAGCTCGGCACCGGTCACCCGGCCGCCGGTGAAACGCAGGCCGGTGACCTCGGCGTGGTTGAGGACGACCGCGCCCGACTGCACCGCGGCACGCACCGTCATGATCGCGACTCGTGAGTCGTTCATCTGGTGGTCGCCGTAGACGGCGACCGCCTTGAGGTTCTCGGTGCGCAGCCCGGGGTTGTCCGCGGCGGCCTTGGACGGCGAGATGACCCGCCCGACCCCGTCGCCGAACGCGGAGAGTGCCGAGTAGGCGAAGACGCCGGCGCCCAGCTTGGCGGCGCCGTGCGGGCCGCCCTTGTAGACCGGCAGATAGAAGGTGAGCGGGTTGACCAGGTGAGGTGCCACGTCCTTGGCGAGCACCCGCCGCTCGTGGTGGTTCTCCGCCACCAGCTTGACCGAGCCGGTCTGGAGGTAGCGAAGACCGCCGTGGACCAGCTTGGAGGAGGCGGAGGAGGTGGCGCCGGCGAAGTCGCCGGCGTCCACCATCGCCACCCGCAGCCCCGACTGCGCGGCATGCCAGGCGACCGAGGTGCCCAGGATGCCGCCGCCGACAACCAGCAGATCGAAGTGCGCACCGGAGAGCACTTCCCTGGTTTCGGCGCGGTCGGGGCCGGTACCGGCAGTCGGATGCGTCCCCAGGGACGGGACGCGGGGCAGGGTGTTCATTGCGATCAGTTCTCCTCTTCGATCCAGCCCATGGTCCGCTCGACGGCCTTGAGCCAGTTCTTGTACTCGCGGTCGCGCACGGCCGCGTCCATGTGGGGGGTCCATTCGGCCGCCCGGCGCCAGTTGGCGCGCAGTGCGTCGGTGTCCGGCCAGAAGCCGACGGCCAGACCGGCCGCGTAGGCGGCGCCCAGGCAGGTGGTCTCGGCGACCATCGGACGGACCACGGGGGTGTCCAGCACATCCGAGATCTGCTGCATGAGCAGGTTGTTGGAGGTCATGCCGCCGTCGACCTTGAGCGCGGTCAGCTCCACCCCGGAGTCCTTCGTCATCGCGTCGACGATCTCGCGGGTCTGCCAGGCGGTCGCCTCCAGAACGGCGCGGGCCAGGTGGGCCTTGGTCACGTACCGGGTGAGGCCGGTGATCACACCGCGGGCGTCGGGACGCCAGTACGGGGCGAACAGGCCGGAGAACGCCGGCACGAAGTACGTGCCGCCGTTGTCCTCCACCGTGCTGGCCAGCGTCTCGATCTCGGCGGCGGTGGAGACCAGGCCCATCTGGTCGCGCATCCACTGCACCAGCGAGCCGGTCACCGCGATGGATCCCTCCAGCGCGTACACCGGCTTCTGGTCGCCGATCTGGTAACCGACCGTCGTCAGCAGGCCGTTGTAGGAGTTGATCGGCGTGTGACCGGTGTTCATCAGCAGGAACGTGCCGGTGCCGTAGGTCGACTTGCCCTCGCCCTCCGCATAGCAGGTCTGGCCGAAGAGCGCGGCCTGCTGGTCGCCGAGCGCGGAGGCGACCGGGATGCCGTCGAGCGCGCCGCCGACCGCGGTCCCGTACACCTCGGCGGAGGAACGGATTTCCGGAAGCAGCTCGGTGGGAACGCCCATCGAGGAGCAGATCTTGGAGTCCCAGTCCATGGAACGCAGGTTCATCAGCATGGTGCGGGATGCGTTGGTGACGTCGGTGACGTGCACGCCCCCCTCGGTGCCGCCGGTGAGGTTCCAGATGACCCAGGAGTCCATGGTGCCGAAGAGGATCTCGCCGCGTTCGGCGCGCTCGCGCAGTCCCTCGACGTTGTCCAGCAGCCAGCGGACCTTGGGGCCGGCGAAGTAGGAGGCGAGCGGCAGCCCGGTCTCCCGGCGGAAGCGGTCCTGGCCGACGTTGCGGCCCAGCTCCCGGCAGATTGCGTCGGTGCGGGTGTCCTGCCACACGATCGCGTTGTGCACCGGCTCGCCGGTGTTCCTGTCCCACAGGACCGTGGTCTCGCGCTGGTTGGTGATGCCGATGGCCCGTACGTCGTCGGCGGAGATGCCCGCCTGGCGCACCGCTCCGTCGACCACTTCCTGCACGTTCGTCCAGATCTCGGCGGCGTCGTGCTCCACCCAGCCGGGCTTCGGGAAGATCTGCTCGTGTTCCTTCTGGTCGACCCCGACGGTGCGGCCGTCCTTGTCGAAGATGATGCAGCGGCTGGAGGTGGTGCCCTGGTCGATCGCCGCGATGTAGGCGCGGGAGGTGTCTGCTGCTGTGGTGTTCTCGGTCATGAGTGCGGCTCCGTGACGTCGATTCGGTGGCTGGCGCGGGCTGCGGCTGAGCGCCCGTCAGCGGTGGTCAGGCGAAGGCGAGCTGGTAGATCCCGCCGGCGATCGCACCGCCGAGCAGCGGGCCGACAACGGGCACCCACGCGTAGCTCCAGTCTGACCCGCCCTTGTTCGGCAGGGGGAGCACCGCGTGCACGATTCGCGGACCGAGGTCACGTGCCGGGTTGATCGCGTACCCGGTGGGGCCGCCGAGCGAGAGGCCGATGCCGACGACGACGAGCGCGACCATCAGCACGCCCGTACCGGAGACCGCGAGGCCCTCGGTGAGGTTGAGGGCCAGGATCGCCAGGACCAGGACGGTGGTGGCGATCGTCTCGGTCGCCACGTTCTGCACGGGGTTGCGGATCTCGGGGCCGGTGGAGAAGACGCCGAGCACGGGGCCGGGCGGCGTGGTGCCCGCCGGGGCGTTCTTCTGCGCCTCCTGCTGGGCCTTGACCGTCTCCGGGTCGTTGAGGTGCGCGAGGAAGTGGCCGTAGTAGGCGACGTAGACCAGCGTGGCGCCGATGATCGCGCCGATCATCTGGCCGAGGAAGTAGAACGGCACCTTGTCCCAGGCGCCTTCCTTGATCGCGATACCGACGGTGACCGCCGGGTTCAGGTGTGCACCGGAGAGGGTGGTCGAGATGTAGGCACCGGTGAGCACGCCGATGCCCCAGCCGAACGTGATGGCGAGCCATCCCGCGTTGAACGCCTTGGAGCGCTTGAGGACGACACCGGCCACCACGCCGCCGCCGAGCAGGATGAGCACGGCGGTGCCGATGACCTCGCCGGTGAGTATGTCTGCGTTGGACACCCGCGACTCCTTTGTCAGGGAGATTCAAGAGACGTGCAGAAGTGGACGAGTGAACCGATCCCGTCTCGCGTTCGACAATGTCGACCGTCGCACGGCAGTTTTCTCCTCGAATGGGTTTCCGTCAAGGGGGCGGGTGGGCAGTGGTGCGGCGTCCCGGCCGCACGGGCGCTGTGCGCCGCGGCGGTACGGCGGAAAGATGCGTTGCGGCGGTGGGGGATGCGCTGGAGCGGTGCGGCGCGGAGACCCCGCCGGTCCTGCGGGGTCGTCAGCGGCGGGGTGGCCGGGGTGCCCCGGATCGCCCGGCGCCCAGGGTGCTCAGAAGCGGCCGGCGCCCAGATCCCGGGAGACCGAGCGCGCGCAGCCCCGTACGGCGGCGACGAGGGTGGGGCGGATCGTTCCGTCTTCGCAGACCCGCTCCACCGCGCCGGTGATGCCCACCGCGCCCACCGGCATCCGCCGCCGGTCGAAGATCGGCGCCGCGACCGAGGCCACGCCCTCCCAGGACTCCTCGGTGTCGCTGGCCCAGCCGTGCTGCCTGGTCTGCTCGAAGGTCGCCTCCAGCTCCGGCGCCTCCGTGGTCGTACGGGAGGTGAACGCCTCCCGCGCGCCGTCCAGCAACTCGCTGTGGGCGACCGGGTCGTAGGCCGCCAGGACCTTGCCCATCGCCGTGCTGTGCAGCGGCTGCATGGCGCCGATCTCCAGCACCTGGCGGCTGTCGTCCGGGCGGAAGACGTGGTGGACGACGAGCACACCCTGCTGGTGCAGCACTCCGAGGTAGACGGCTTCGCCGCTTGCCCTGGCCAGGTCGTCGGACCACACCAGCGCGCGGGCGCGCAGCTCGTGGACGTCGAGGTAGCTGTTGCCCAGGCGGAGCAGCTCGGCGCCCAGCTGGTACCGGCCCGATGCCGCGTCCTGCTCGACGAAGCCCTCCTGCTGAAGCGTGCGCAACAGGCCGTGCGCGGTGCCCTTGGCCAGTCCGAGTGTCGAGGCGATGTCGGATAGCCCGAGTCGGCGCTCGCCGCCGGCCAGGAGTCGCAGTACCGCCGCGGCCCGTTCCAGGGACTGGATGCTGCGGGCCATCGGGCTTCCTCCCTCGCCGTACGGACCGTTGGGCGGTATCGACCTCAGGGCGTACTCGTCACTTACAGCGGTCGACCATGTCGAACGGTATCGGATCATGTCGTTCAGCGACAGCCGATCCGAGTCTACGGCGGTCCACGAAGCGAAATGACTGACCGCACATGCGACCGAGACCTATACGCTGGTCCGCGTACCTCTGCCGTGACTGCGGCGGGAGGTAAAGCCGACAGCCGTCGCACCCCAGGGAGCACTCGCATGTCCTCGCCCGCGCAGCCCCTCACTCAGGCACAGCGTGCCGCAGCCCTGCGGGAGGCACTGGCCTCCCGCGTCGTCGTCGCCGACGGCGCGATGGGCACGATGCTCCAGGACCAGGACCCCTCGCTGGAGGACTTCCAGGACCTCGAGGGCTGCAACGAGGTTCTGAACGTCACCCGCCCCGACATCGTCCGCTCGGTCCACCAGGAGTACTTCGCCGCCGGCGTGGACTGCGTGGAGACCAACACCTTCGGCGCCAACCACGCGGCGCTCGGCGAGTACGACATCGTGCACCGGGTCGAGGAGCTCTCCGAGTCGGGAGCAGCCCTCGCCCGCCAGGTCGCCGACGAGTTCACCGCCGGCGACGGCAGGACCCGCTGGGTGCTCGGCTCGATGGGGCCCGGCACCAAACTGCCCACGCTCGGCCACACCGAGTACGCCATCCTGCGCGACGCCTACCAGCGCAACGCCGAGGGCATGCTCGCCGGCGGCGCCGACGCGCTCCTGGTGGAGACCACCCAGGACCTGTTGCAGACCAAGTCCTCGGTGCTGGGTGCCAAGCGGGCGCTGGCCGCCACCGGCATGGACGTACCGCTGATCGTTTCGGTGACCGTAGAGACGACCGGCACGATGCTGCTCGGTTCGGAGATCGGCGCCGCGCTCACCGCGCTGGAACCGCTGGGCATCGACCTCATCGGGATGAACTGTGCCACCGGCCCGGCCGAGATGAGCGAGCACCTGCGCTACCTCGCCCGGCACTCCAGGACCCCGATCGCCTGTATGCCCAACGCCGGCCTGCCGGTTCTGGGCAAGGACGGCGCGCACTACCCGCTGACCGCGCCGGAGCTGGCGGACGCGCAGGAGGGCTTCGTCCGCGAGTTCGGCCTCTCCCTGGTCGGCGGCTGCTGCGGCACGACCCCCGAGCACATGCGCCAACTCGTCGAGCGCGTACGGGGAATGGCACCGGGAGAGCGCAACCCCCGACCCGAACCGGGAGCCGCCTCCCTCTACCAGACCGTGCCGTTCCGCCAGGACACCTCGTACCTGGCCATCGGTGAGCGCACCAACGCCAACGGCAGCAAGAAGTTCCGCGAGGCGATGCTGGAGGCCCGCTGGGACGACTGCGTCGAGATCGCGCGGGGACAGATCCGCGAGGGCGCGCACATGCTCGACCTGTGCGTGGACTACGTCGGCCGGGACGGCGTCGCCGACATGAAGGAGCTGGCGGGCCGGTTCGCCACCGCCTCCACGCTTCCGCTGGTGCTGGACTCCACCGAGCCCCACGTCATCGAGGCCGGACTCGAGAAGCTGGGCGGCCGGGCCGTCATCAACTCCGTCAACTACGAGGACGGCGACGGCCCCGAGTCCCGCTTCGCACGCATCGCCGGGATGGCACGCGAGCACGGCGCGGCGCTCATCGCGCTCACCATCGACGAGAAGGGCCAGGCCAGGACGGTCGAGGACAAGGTCGCCATCGCCGAGCGACTGATCACCGACCTCACCACCAACTGGGGCATCCGTGAGTGCGACATCCTCATCGACTGCCTGACCTTCACGATCTGCACCGGCCAGGAGGAGTCGCGGGGCGACGGCGTCGCCACCATCGAGGCGATCCGGGAGCTCAAGCGCCGCCATCCCGAGGTGCAGACCACCCTCGGGCTCTCCAACATCTCCTTCGGCCTCAACCCGGCCGCCCGCATGGTCCTGAACTCCGTCTTCCTCGACGAGTGCGTCAAGGCGGGGCTGGACTCGGCGATCGTGCACGCGAGCAAGATCGTGCCGATCTCCCGCCTGGAGCCGGAGCAGGTCGAGGTCGCGCTCGACCTCGTCCACGACCGCCGCCGCGAGGACTACGACCCGTTGCAGCGGCTGCTGGAGCTCTTCGAGGGCGTGGACGCCAAATCGATGCGGGCCGGCAAGCAGGAGGAGCTCGCCTCGCTGCCGCTCGACGAGCGCCTGCAGCGCCGCGTCATCGACGGCGAGCGCAAGGGCCTGGAAGCGGACCTGGACGAGGCGCTGACCGAGCGTCCCGCGCTGCAGATCGTCAACGACACCCTGCTGGCCGGGATGAAGATCGTCGGCGAGCTGTTCGGCTCGGGCCAGATGCAGCTGCCGTTCGTGCTCCAGTCGGCCGAGGTGATGAAGACCGCGGTCGCGCACCTGGAACCGCACATGGAGAAGACCGACGACGACGGCAAGGGCACCATCGTCCTGGCCACGGTCCGCGGCGACGTGCACGACATCGGCAAGAACCTCGTCGACATCATCCTGTCGAACAACGGCTACAACGTCGTCAACCTCGGTATCAAGCAGCCGGTTTCGGCCATTCTCGACGCCGCCAAGGAGCACCGGGCCGACGTGATCGGCATGTCCGGGCTGCTGGTGAAGTCCACGGTGATCATGAAGGAGAACCTGCAGGAGCTGAACACCCGGGGCATGGCCACCGACTTCCCCGTGATCCTCGGCGGTGCCGCGCTCACCAGGGCGTACGTGGAGCAGGACCTGTACGAGATCTACCAGGGCGAAGTCCGGTACGCCCGGGACGCCTTCGAGGGCCTGCGGCTGATGGACGCGCTGCTCGCCGTCAAGCGGGGCGTCCCCGGTGCCGAACTCCCACCGCTCAAGCAGCGCCGGGTGCCCAAGCGCGACGTCGTGGTCGCCGAGGAGGAGCCGGTGGACGACACCCGCTCCGACACCTCTGTCGACAACCCCGTCCCCGAGCCGCCGTTCTGGGGCAGCAGGGTCATCAAGGGCATCCAGCTCAAGGAGTACTCCTCCTGGCTGGACGAGGGCGCGCTGTTCAAGGGGCAGTGGGGGCTCAAGCAGAGCCGCAGCGGGGACGGCCCCAGCTACGAGGAGCTGGTCGAGACCGAGGGCCGGCCGCGGCTGCGCGGCTGGCTGGACCAGCTGCACACCGAAAACCTGCTGGAGGCGGCGGTCGTCCACGGCTACTACCCCTGCCACGCCGAGGGCAACGATCTGGTGCTCTTCGGCGACGACGACAAGGAGCTGACCCGCTTCACCTTCCCGCGGCAGCGGCGCGGCCGCCGGCTGTGCCTGGCGGACTTCTTCCGCCCGGCCGAGACGGGCGAGCGGGACGTGGTCGGGCTCCAGGTCGTCACGGTCGGTTCGCGGATCGGCGAGGCCACGGCCGAGCTGTTCGCCAGTGACTCCTACCGCGACTACCTCGAGCTGCACGGGCTCTCCGTGCAGCTCGCCGAGGCGCTGGCCGAGTACTGGCACGCCCGGGTGCGTTCGGAGCTGGGCTACGCGGGCGACGACCCGGCCGAGATCGAGGACATGTTCGCGCTGAAGTACCGCGGTGCGCGTTTCTCGCTCGGCTACGGCGCCTGCCCGAACCTGGAGGACCGGGCCAAGATCTCCGAGCTGCTCCAGCCCGAGCGGATCGGGGTCAAGCTCTCCGAGGAGTTCCAGCTGCACCCTGAGCAGTCCACCGACGCCATCGTGCTGCACCACCCGGAGGCGAAGTACTTCAACGCCGGGTGGTGCAGCACGATGGCGTCGGTGGACTGCTCAGGGTGCAGCTGGAACTCCTCGGAGAGCTTGACCCCGATCCGCTCGGGCTGGAGCAGCTCGGAGATCTTGGCCCGGTCCTCCAGGTTCGGGCAGGCGCCGTAGCCGAGCGAGAAACGCGCACCGCGGTACTTCAGCGCGAACATGTCCTCGATCTCGGCCGGGTCGTCGCCCGCGTAGCCCAGCTCCGAACGCACCCGGGCGTGCCAGTACTCGGCCAGCGCCTCGGCGAGCTGCACGGGCTCTCCGTGCAGCTCGCCGAGGCGCTGGCCGAGTACTGGCACGCCCGGGTGCGTTCGGAGCTGGGCTACGCGGGCGACGAGACCCCGCTCGGCGCCCCCCCGATTACACACACCTGACGGTGGAAGCAGCACGCCCCAACCCGACCCGCCGGGCGCCGACCGGGTGGCGGCGGGTGCGCGGGCGTACACTGTCCGACCCGACAGGGGCCGGTCGACGCCTGGGCCACCAGGCCCTCGACCGGCCCTTGAAGCTCTGGAGGTGCCGCGGATGACCAGCTCCACTCCCGCTCTCGCCACCCGTACCGCCGAAGGCTCGGCGCTGCAGGCCGTACTGCTCGACCTCGACGGAACGCTGGTGGACACCGAGGGCTTCTGGTGGGAGGTGGAGCGCGAGGTCTTCGCCGAGCTGGGCCACGTCCTGGCCGAGCCGCACCGCCAGGTAGTGGTCGGCGGACCGATGAGTCGCAGCGCGGCGTATCTGATCGAGGTGACCGGGGCCGACATCACCGTGCCGGAGCTCTCGGAGGAGCTGAAGGCCCGCTTCACCACCCGAGTCGAACGCGGCGTGCCGCTGATGCCCGGAGTGCGGCGGCTGCTCACCGAGCTCGCCGCGCACCAGGTACCCGCGGCGGTGGTCTCCGCCTCGCACCGGGTGAACATCGACTGCATGCTGCGCTCGCTCGGTCCGGAGAACTTCGCCCTCTCCGTCGCCGGTGACGAGGTCGGCCACACCAAGCCGCACCCCGAGCCGTACCTGACCGCGGCCCGCAGGCTCGGCGCGGAGCCCGCCCGTTGCGCGGTGATCGAGGACACCGCGACCGGTGTCGCCTCGGCCGAGGCGGCGGGCTGCCGGGTGGTCGCCGTACCGTCCGTCGCGCCCGTCGAGAGGACGCCCGAGCGGCTGGTCGTCGGTTCGATCGAGGAGATCGACCTGGGCTTCCTGCGGTCGATGATCGCCGTGGTGACCTGAGGCCGGGGCGGCGCGGGTGGCAGTGCCGCCCGCACGCCGCCCGGCCGCAGGAGACCTCACCGGCGGCCAACGCCCCCGACACCTCGACGGTCTGCCGCTTTCCGGGAGGCCTGCCGCGCGGGCCGACCGCGGGCGGCGAGGGCCCAGCCGCGCCGCGGTTGTGGCGGGTGCTGCGCCGCCGTCGGCCGGCTACTGCGCTCCGGGGCGCACCAGTCCGCTCTCGTACGCGTAGACCGCCGCCTGCACCCGGTCGCGCAGCCCCAACTTCGTCAGCACATGCCCGACATGGGTCTTCACGGTGGTCTCGCTGACGAACAGGTCGGCGGCGATCTCCGCGTTCGACAGGCCCTTGGCGACCAGCTTGAGCACCTCCACCTCGCGCTCGGTCAGGGTGTGCAGGGTCTGCGGGACGGGCTCCTCGCCGGCCGGCAGCCGCTCCGCGTAGAGGTCCAGCAGCCGCCGGGTGATCGAGG
Organism: Streptomyces tardus; assembly: GCF_018101125.2. GTDB lineage: Bacteria > Actinomycetota > Actinomycetes > Streptomycetales > Streptomycetaceae > Streptomyces > Streptomyces tardus. Next base: position 4,687,123 of record NZ_JAELVF020000001.1, read on the forward strand.
GCGCCAACATCGCCTCGCCGCCGGCCACCACGCGGATCGCCTGGACCAGCTCCTGGGCGGGCGCGTCCTTGAGGAGGAAGCCGCTGGCGCCCGCGCGCAGCGCCTCGACCACGTACTCGTCCAGATCGAAGGTGGTCAGCACCAGAACCTTGGCGACCCCGTCCTTCTCCGGTCCGGAGATCTGCCGGGTCGCCTCCACGCCGTCCATCCGCGGCATCCGGATGTCCATCAGCACCACATCGGGCTGGAGCGCGCGCACCTGGTCCAGGGCCTGCTGGCCGTCCCCGGCCTCACCCACGACGGCGATGTCCTGCTCCGCCTCCAGGATCATGCGGAACCCGGTGCGCAGTAGCGGCTGGTCGTCCACCAGCAGGACTCGAATTGCCATGGCCACAGGAACTCCCCTTCACGGGCACGGTCTGTCGGTCCGGGCCATTCTCACTCAGGTGCGCGGCGAAGCACCGGCTGACCCCGCGCCCGCGGGAGCGTCCCCATCGCCTGCTCCGGTGCCGAAGCCGGTTCCGGCGCCGCCGGGCTTGGCCCCGCCACCCTCGCGGCTCCCCGCCTCCGGC
>NZ_JAELVF020000001.1:4687704-4725845 GCF_018101125.2 Streptomyces tardus
CGGCTCCCCGCCTCCGGCGCCGCCCCGGACGTCTCGCTCGCGGCGCTGTCCCCGCCCGCTGCCGGGGTGCTGCCGTGGCACTCGATGTCCAGCGGGAGCTTCGGCTGGAGCGTCAGCGGATAGGGCGGGGGAGTGCCCCCGTACTCGGGGCAGTGCGCCTGGTAGTCGCACCAGTCGCAGAGCCTGCTGCGCCGGGGCCGCCACTCGCCCGTCTCGGTGGCCTGCTGGATCGCGCTCCACAGCGCCAGCAGCTTGCGCTCCACCGAGAGCAGGTCCGACTCGTTCGGGTCGTACGTCAGCACGTCGCCGCTGCCGAGGTAGACGAGCTGCAGCCTGGTCGGGACGCGGTTGCGCAGCCGCCACAGGACGAGCGCGTAGAACTTCATCTGGAACAGTGCCTCGCCGGAGTACTCGGGCCGCGGCGCCTTGCCGGTCTTGTAGTCGACGATGCGCACCTGGCCGTCGGGGGCGATGTCCACCCGGTCAATGATGCCGCGCAGCCGCAGGCCCGACTCCAGCCGCGTCTCCACGAACAGCTCCCGCTCGGCCGGCTCCAACCGAGTGGGGTCCTCCAGCGTGAACCACTTCTCCACCAAGGACTCCGCCTCGGTGAGCCACCGGGCGAGCTCCGCTCCGTCCTCGGTGTCCCGGGCGAACAGCTCGGCCAGCTCGGGGCGTTTGGCGAGCAGGCGCTCCCACTCGCCGGCCACCATGCCCCGGGCCCTGGGCACGCTGCGCTGAGCCGCCGGGGACTCGAAGAGCCGCTCCAGCACCGCATGCACCACCGTCCCCCTGGCCGCCGCGGCGCTCGGCCGCTCGGGCAGCCGGTCGATCACCCGGAACCGGTACAGCAGCGGGCAGCGCATGAAGTCCGCCGCGCGCGAGGGCGAGAGAGAGGACGGCCCTCCGGGCATGGGCGGCTCCGGCACGGGGGAGCCTTCCTGCTGCCGCGGCAGCACCTGCCCGGTCGTCTCCTCGGCCGGTACGGCCCGCGGCTCAGCGCTGTTTCCCATGGACAACGACCCTACGACGCCGCACTGACAGTCGGAGACATACCATCGACGACAGCACCGGCAACCCGCGGTGTCCCGGCGGGACATGCGCACGACCGGGTGCGGGCGGACCGCGACGAGAGGACCCCGTGGGAGACACGGACAACAGCGCCGAGCCGGAGAAATCGAACCGGCAGCCCGGGGAACCGGGCGGGGGCGGGAAGCCGCCGGGGCGCAAGCCGGGAGGCGGCATCCTGATGGGCCGCCCGTTCGGCGTGCCCGTGTACGTCGCGCCGAGCTGGTTCCTCGTCGCCGCGCTGATCACCTGGGTGTTCGGCGGCCAGCTCGACCGCATCCTGCCCGACCTCGGTGCCGTGCGTTACCTCATCGCGCTCTTCTTCGCGGTCGCCTTCTACGCCTCGGTGCTCGTCCACGAACTCGCCCACACTGTCGCGGCTCTCCGCTTCCAACTGCCGGTGCGCCGTATCCAACTCCAGTTCTTCGGCGGTGTGTCCGAGATCGAGAAGGAGTCCGAGACGCCGGGGCGGGAGTTCGTGCTGGCCTTCGTCGGGCCGCTGCTCTCCCTCGTCCTCGGAGGGGTCTTCTACCTCGCGATGTTCGCCGTCGAGCCGCGCACGGTCCCCGGTGTGCTGCTCGCCGGACTGATGATCTCCAACCTCATCGTCGCCGCGTTCAACCTGCTGCCCGGTCTGCCGCTGGACGGCGGCCGGATGCTGCGCGCGGTGGTGTGGAAGCTCAGCGGCAACCCGATGACCGGCACGGTCGCCGCCGCGTGGACCGGCCGCGGGCTCGCCGTCGCCGTCCTCATCGGTCTGCCGCTCGCCACCCACGCCAGCGGGCTGTCCCGCGGCGAATCGGTGGGCAACCTCAACTCACTGACGGACGCGCTGCTCGCGGCGATCCTGGCCGCCATCATCTGGACCGGCGCCGGGAACAGCCTGCGTTCCGCGCGACTGCGGGCCCGACTCCCCGAGCTGCGCGCACGCACCCTCACCCGCCGGGCCGTGCCGGTCACCGCGGACACCCCGCTCTCCGAGGCGCTGCGCAGGGCGAACGAGTCCGGTGCCCGTGCGCTGGTGGTTGTCGACGCCCACGGCTCGCCCACCGCGGTGGTGCGCGAGTCGGGCATCGTCGAGGTGCCCGAGCACCGTCGTCCCTGGGTGGCGGTGGGCACCCTCAGCCAGGACCTGGGGGACGATCTGCGAATCTCCGCCGAGCTTGCGGGAGAGGAACTCATCGAGCGTTTGCGGGAGTTCCCCTCCACCGAGTACCTGGTGGTCGAGGAGACCGGCGAGATCTACGGGGTGCTCGCCACCCACGACGTGGAACGCGCCTTCGTGGACGCCATGTCCAAGCCCGACACGGCCCGTTGACGCCCCGGCGCGTACCGACGGCGGTGCCGGCGCCGGCACGGACGCAGCCGCACACACGGACGCAGCCGCACACACGGACGCAGGCGCACACACGGACGCAGCCGCAGACACGGACGCCGGGCCGGTCGTGCACGTCGGCGGAGCCACCTCGGTGCGGAGCCCGCTCCGGTCTGGACTAGGCTGGAGCGCATGTCCGAACCGACCGGTGCCGCCCGCCGCCGTGGGCCCTTCCAGGTCGGGGACCAGGTTCAGCTCACCGATCCCAAGGGCCGCCACTACACCTTCACTCTCGAAGAGGGGAAGAGCTTCCACACGCACAAGGGAGCCTTCCCCCACGACGAGCTGATCGGTGCCCCCGAGGGAAGTGTCGTCCGTACCACGGGAAACGTCGCCTATCTGGCGCTGCGCCCCATGCTCCCCGACTATGTCCTGTCCATGCCGCGCGGAGCGGCCGTCGTCTATCCCAAGGACGCCGGCCAGGTGCTCGCGATGGCCGACATCTTCGCCGGCGCACGCGTCGTCGAGGCCGGTGTCGGCTCGGGGTCGCTCAGCATGTTCCTGCTGCGCGCCGTGGGCGACCACGGAATGCTCCACTCCTACGAGCGCAGGGCCGACTTCGCCGATATCGCCCGCAACAACGTCGAGCGCTACTTCGGGGGCCCGCACCCCGCCTGGCAGCTCACCGTGGGCGACCTCCAGGACAATCTGAGCGACACCGATGTCGACCGGATCATCCTGGACATGCTCGCCCCCTGGGAGTGTCTGGACGCCGTGTCCAAGGCCCTGGTGCCCGGCGGCCTGCTCTGCGCGTACGTCGCGACCACCACGCAACTCGCGCGCACCGTCGAGGCGATCAGGGAGCACGGCACCTTCAACGAGCCGGCCGCCTGGGAGACCATGGTGCGCAACTGGCACGTGGAGGGGCTCGCGGTCCGTCCCGACCACCGCATGATCGGCCACACCGGCTTCCTGCTGACGGCTCGGAGGCTGGCGGACGGTGTCGAGCCGCCGCTGCGCCGCCGCCGTCCGGCCAAGGGCGCGTACGGCGAGGACTACACGGGGCCCGGCGCCAAGAGCGCCGAGGGCCGTGACAGCTCCTCGCGTTCCGCTTCCTGAGCGAGCCCGAGCACTCTTCCGCACGCTGCGGGTGAGTTGTGCGTTCCGTACGAGCGCACGGCCCGCCCGCCCCACCGTTCCCACCCCGGGCGCCATCGGCCCGCCGGAGCCCCACAAGGGCCCCGGCCGCCGGTGGCGCCCTTCAAGCGCGCCCTCCGCCCAGCTGCCGGCGGGGCCCAACTTCCTTGCCCACCCCGGCCGTTCCGGGCCGATGTGATGTATGGCACGATGCTGCCCACTCCCGTAACCCTGCTCACACTGGAGACGTCCCGAGTGCAGCCCTCGGCAGGCCAGGACCTTCCGCACACCCGTACACGCCCGGTGCACTGGCTCGCCACAGCCGCTGCCCTCGCGGCGGTCGTCGCGGCGACCGTCATGATCCAGCCGACCGATGCCACCGCCACCAGCGACACCGGCCCCCTCGCCGCGCGGCAGAAGGCCGCAGCGGGTGCTCCGGCCCCGGAGAAGGCCGACTATCCGCTCGACTGCGGTCCCTGGGAAGCCGGCGTCGTCGAGCACGGAGCCGCGGACTTCGACGGCGACGGAGTGGCCGAAACCATCGCGGTGGTCCGCTGCGCCACCGAGGGCGGTACGCCCCCGAGCGGGGTCTTCGTGCTCGCCCGCGCGGAGCGGGCCGGTGCCCCGCCGAGGGTGGTGCGCACCCTGCTCGACCCCGCCGAGCGGCTGAGCGTGGACGACTTCGCGGTGCGCGGGGGAGTCATCTCCGCGACCCTGCGCGGCTACTCCTCGCAGAAGGTCCCGCGCTGCTGCCCCGACCAGGAGCGTTCGGTCAGCTGGCGGTGGACCGACGGCGACTTCGCGCTGAAGGCGGCGCCCACGGCGATGGGCGTCTGAGCCGGCGCTCCGCCGGGCGCGCGGCGCCGGCCGCGGGAGTCGAAGGGGGCGCCGGCGCGGTCAGTCCGCGTCCGGTCCGTACACCTCGACGCCGTCGTTGACCCGGCGGACGTGGATGCAGTCGCCGGGGCACTCCTTGGCCGAATCCACCACCTCGGTCAGCAGCGGCAGCGGCACCGGCGCGGTGGACCCCGCCTCGGTGCGCAGCTCGTCGTCCGCGCCCTTCACGTACGCCAGACCGTCGATGTCCAATTCGAAGACCTCGGGCGCGTACTGGGCGCAGATGCCATCACCCGTGCAGAGGTCCTGGTCGATCCAGACCTCCAGCTCGCCGGTGTCCGTCTCGTGCTGCACAGTCATCTCGCCTGCCGTTCCTGCACGGGGATTTCATCAATTGGTGCCACCCGGGAAGGGTGTTGACCACATCGACGATACAACTGGCCCGCTTCGGATGTTGTTCCGGTGCTACGGGATGGGTATTGCCCTGGCGTGAGGGGTGCGCAGGAGTGAAGATCAGACACACCCCGATGTCTTTGTGATCTAGGGGTTTCAACCCCACCAGGCCCAGGTAGGGTCTGGATGCGTCCAGCTCCCCCTGGAGGAGGTGAGGACCGTGGCAGCCCACGACGACGACCAGAACCACGGCGCCCGGCCCGGTCGGGGTTCACAAGACCCGGCAGGCCAGGTTGCTTATCTTGAGCAGGAGATCGCCGTCCTGCGCCGCAAGCTCGCCGACTCTCCGCGGCACACTCGAGTTCTCGAAGAGCGGATCGTCGAGCTCCAAACGAATCTCGCGGGTGTGTCCGCGCAGAACGAACGACTGGCCGGCACTCTCCGCGAGGCACGCGACCAGATCGTCGCGCTCAAGGAAGAAGTCGACCGGCTCGCACAGCCACCCGCGGGTTTCGGTGTCTTCCTGCACGCCAACGAGGACGGCACCGCGGACATCTTCACCGGTGGCCGCAAGCTCCGGGTCAATGTGAGCCCCAGCGTGGAGCTCGAGGAGCTCCGGCGCGGTCAGGAGCTCATGCTCAACGAGGCCCTCAACGTCGTTGAGGCCATGGAGTTCGAGCGCGCCGGCGACATCGTCACCCTCAAGGAAGTCCTGGAGGACGGCGAGCGCGCCCTGGTGGTCGGCCACACCGACGAGGAGCGGGTGGTTCGGCTTGCCGAGCCCCTGCTCGCGGCGACGCTGCGGGCGGGTGACGCGCTGCTCCTGGAGTCGCGCTCCGGCTATGTCTACGAGGTCGTGCCCAAGAGCGAGGTCGAGGAGCTCGTCCTCGAAGAGGTTCCGGACATCGACTACACCAAGATCGGTGGCCTGGGCGGGCAGATCGAGCTGATCCGCGACGCGGTCGAGCTGCCCTACCTCTACCCGGACCTGTTCCAGGAGCACGAGCTGCGCCCGCCCAAGGGCGTCCTGCTCTACGGCCCACCCGGCTGTGGAAAGACGCTCATCGCCAAGGCAGTCGCGAACAGCCTGGCCAAGAAGGTCGCCGAGGTGACCGGGCAGCCCGCGGGGAAGAGCTACTTCCTCAATATCAAGGGCCCCGAGCTGCTCAACAAGTACGTCGGCGAGACCGAGCGGCACATCCGGCTGGTCTTCCAGCGTGCGCGGGAGAAGGCCAGCGAGGGCACGCCCGTCATCGTCTTCTTCGACGAGATGGACTCGCTCTTCCGCACCCGTGGCTCCGGTGTCAGCTCGGACGTGGAGAACACGATCGTGCCTCAGCTGCTGTCGGAGATCGACGGTGTCGAGGGCCTCGAGAACGTCATCGTCATCGGCGCCTCCAACCGCGAGGACATGATCGACCCGGCCATCCTGCGCCCCGGCCGTCTCGACGTGAAGATCAAGATCGAGCGTCCGGACGCCGAGGCGGCCAAGGACATCTTCTCCAAGTACCTCACCTCCCGGCTCCCGATCCACGCCGACGACCTCTCCGAGAACGGCGGCGACCGCGAGGCCGCGCTGTCCGGCATGATCCAGTCGGTCGTGGAGCAGATGTACGCCGAGTCCGAGGAGAACCGCTTCCTGGAGGTCACCTATGCCAACGGTGACAAGGAGGTCCTGTACTTCAAGGACTTCAACTCCGGCGCCATGATCCAGAACATCGTGGACCGGGCGAAGAAGATGGCCATCAAGGCGTTCCTCGACCAGAACCAGAAGGGCCTTCGCGTCTCCCACCTCCGTGCCGCCTGCATGGACGAGTTCAAGGAGAACGAGGACCTGCCGAACACCACCAACCCGGACGACTGGGCCCGTATCTCCGGCAAGAAGGGCGAGCGGATCGTCTTCATCCGCACGCTCGTCACCGGCAAGCAGGGCGCCGACAGCGGAAGGTCGATCGACACGGTGGCGAACACCGGTCAGTACCTGTAGAGAGCACACACCGCCCGGCTGCGGCTGCCCGTACACGGGGAGTCGCAGCCGGAGCATTTCACCGGGAGCCCGCTTCGCCCTCCCCGGCAGCCTCACGGCGTTCCAGGCTCGGTGCACACCGCAACGCACCGACGGACGCGGGGCGGCGGCGCGGCGGGACTTGAGCGACGGCCCGGGGCGGGCCGCCGCAGGGCGAGGAGGTCGCATGACCGTACGGCGCGTAATGGGCATCGAGACGGAGTACGGCATCTCCGTGCCAGGGCATCCGAACGCCAACGCCATGCTCACCTCCTCCCAGGTCGTCAACGCCTACGCCGCCGCGATGCACCGTGCCCGCCGAGCCCGGTGGGACTTCGAGGAGGAGAACCCGCTGCGCGACGCGCGCGGATTCGACCTCGCCCGGGACTCCGCCGACTCCAGCCAGCTCACCGACGAGGACATCGGCCTGGCGAACGTCATCCTGACCAACGGCGCCCGCCTCTATGTGGACCATGCACACCCCGAGTACAGCGCGCCCGAGGTCACCAATCCCCGGGACGCGGTGCTGTGGGACAAGGCGGGCGAGCGCATCATGGCCGAGGCCGCCCGCCGGGCCGCGGAGGTGCCGGGGTCCCAGCCGATCCACCTCTACAAGAACAACACCGACAACAAGGGCGCCTCCTACGGCACCCACGAGAACTACCTGATGAAGCGCGAGACCCCCTTCTCGGACATCGTTCGGCATCTGACGCCGTTCTTCGTCTCCCGGCAGGTGTTCTGCGGAGCCGGCCGTGTCGGTATCGGTCAGGACGGCTCCGAGCACGGCTTTCAGATCTCCCAGCGCGCCGACTACTTCGAGGTCGAGGTGGGGCTGGAGACGACGCTCAAGCGCCCCATCATCAACACCAGGGACGAGCCGCACGCCGACGCCGAGAAGTACCGCAGGCTCCACGTGATCATCGGCGACGCCAACCTGTCGGAGATCTCGACCTATCTGAAGCTCGGCACCACCTCGCTGATCCTCTCGATGATCGAGGACGAGTTCATCGCCGTCGACCTCGCTGTCGACCAGCCCGTGCGCACGCTGCACCGGGTCAGCCACGATCCCTCGCTGCGGCAGCAGGTCACCCTGCGCAGCGGGCGCAAGCTCACCGCCGTGCAGTTGCAGATGGAGTACTGCGAGCTTGCGCGCAAGTACGTCGAGGAGCGCTGGGGCGCCGATGCCGACGAGCAGACGCTCGACGTCCTCGCCCGCTGGGAGGACGTGCTGGGGCGCCTGGAGAGCGATCCGATGAGTCTGTCCGGCGAGCTGGACTGGGTGGCGAAGCTGGAGCTGATGGAGGGCTACCGCCGTCGGGACAATCTGGAGTGGGATGCCGCCCGGCTGCACCTGGTGGACCTGCAGTACGCCGACGTCCGTCCGGACAAGGGCCTGTACAACCGCCTCGTCGCCAGGGGGAAGGTCGCGCGCCTGCTGGAGGAGTCCGAGGTCGAGCGGGCCGTGCGCAAGCCGCCCGCCGACACCAGGGCGTATTTCCGGGGCCGCTGTCTGGAGCAGTACGCCGATGATGTCGCGGCGGCCTCCTGGGACTCGGTCATCTTCGACGTGCCGAGCCGCGACACTCTCCAGCGGGTCCCGACCATGGAGCCGCTGCGGGGCACGCGGGAGCACGTCAAGGACCTGCTGGACCGCTGCCGCACCGCGGAGGACCTGCTGAAAGCGTTGTCCGGCAACTGATTCCCGTGCGCGTATCCGGGAATGATCCAGACGGCCGGGAGCTTGAACAACCAAAGGGCCGATGTCAGTCCCAACCCTTAGGGTCTGATCTTGTACTTCGAATCCGAGCGGGGTGAGGCACATGGCGAGCAGGGACACCGGCGGCGGACAGCAGAAGGCGACAAGGTCCACCGAGGAGACCGAGGAACAGCAGGAAACAGAGGTCTCCGAAGAATTCAAGGAGCGCCAGGAAGAGCTCTCCGACGACGTGGACTCGGTGCTGGACGAGATCGACGACGTCCTGGAGGAGAATGCCGAGGACTTCGTTCGGAGCTTCGTCCAGAAGGGCGGCCAATAGCCGTCCTCTCGGCTCTTTCGCCGCGGTGACGCGGTGGGGTGTCGAGTGTCTGCGGGCAGTGGCGGCACGCCGCGCGCCCGATCGAGCCGAGAGCAGGAGGTGGAGAGGGCGCGCGTCGCACGCGGCGCAGTGCGTCGGCCCTCTCCGCCTCTCTTCGTTCTCCGCGCTCTCCCTGTTGGCCGCGGCCGCCGCTTTCTCCGGCGTTCCGCCGCGCGTACGCGCGGCGAATGGTCAAGTGCGGTCGCCGGTGCGCACGTTGAGCCCTCGTCGAGTCCTCGAATCCACTTTTCGTCATGGGCGGAAGAGGTGGATAGAGATCAACGGGCGGGTAAGGTCCGAGGCGTACCGTGCTCCACCGGCGACGCTTCCACGGCGACGCGACAGTGGGGCAGTTCAAGGACAGGCCGGACGCCGGACGGCGGCGGCCCCACTACGTGGAAGGAAACGAGTGGAAGCCAAATTTGGTAGCACCGGGCGTCTACCGGCCGCCTTCCTGACGCCCGGCTCGTCCTCGTTCATGGACTTCCTGTCCGAGCACGCGCCGGAGCAGCTGCCCGGCAGGCGGCAGCTGCCGCCCGTGCAGGGAGCCATCGAGGCGCCGCACGGCACCACGATCGTGGCCGCGGGCTTCCCCGGCGGCGTCGTCCTCGCCGGCGACCGCCGCGCCACCATGGGGAACATGATCGCCCAGCGCGACATCGAGAAGGTCTTCCCCGCGGACGAGTACTCGGCGGTGGGCATCGCCGGCACGGCGGGCCTGGCGGTCGAGATGGTGAAGCTCTTCCAGCTGGAGCTCGAGCACTTCGAGAAGGTCGAAGGCGCACAGCTCTCCCTGGAGGGCAAGGCGAACCGGCTCTCCACCATGATCCGCAGCAATCTCGGCATGGCCATGCAGGGCCTGGCGGTGGTCCCGCTCTTCGTCGGGTACGACGTGGATCGGGAGAAGGGCCGGATCTTCTCCTACGACGTCACCGGCGGGCGCTCCGAGGAGCTCGGCTTCGCGGCCGTCGGCTCGGGTTCGGTCTTCGCCCGGGGCGCGCTCAAGAAGCTCTACCGCGAGGAGCTCACCGAGCAGCAGGCGGCGACGGTCACGGTCCAGGCCCTCTACGATGCCGCCGACGACGACTCGGCGACCGGCGGCCCGGACATCGCGCGCCGCATCTACCCCGTGGTCACGGTGATCACCGAGGAGGGCTTCAAGCGGCTCACCGAGGCCGAGGTCTCGGAGATCGCGCGGGCGATTCACGAAGGCCGCCTCCAGCACCCCAACGGGCCCCAGGCCCCGGTTCTCTAAGCACAGGAAGGGACGGGAAAGCCGGTGTCCACGCCGTTTTACGTATCGCCCCAGCAGGCCATGGCGGACCGCGCCGAGTACGCCCGCAAGGGCATCGCTCGGGGTCGCAGTGTGGTGGTGCTGCAGTTCACCGAGGGGATCCTCTTCGTCGCCGAGAACCCCTCGCGCGCTCTGCACAAGGTCAGCGAGATCTACGACCGCATCGCCTTCGCCGCCGTGGGCAAGTACAACGAGTTCGAGAATCTGCGCATCGGCGGTGTCCGCTACGCCGATCTGCGCGGTTTCACCTACCACCGCAACGACGTCACCGCGCGGGGCCTGGCGAATGTCTACGCCCAGACGCTCGGCACGATCTTCTCCAGCGGCGCCGAGAAGCCTTACGAGGTGGAGCTGATCGTCGCCGAGGTCGGTGAGGCGCCGGAAGACGACCAGATCTACCGGCTGCCGCACGACGGCTCCATCGTCGACGAGCACGGCTCGGTCGCGGTAGGCGGCAACTCCGACCGGATCGGCAGCCACCTAGACCAGCGCCACCGGGACGACATGAGCCTGGCCGAGGCGTTGCAGCTGGCGGTCGAGGCACTGGGCCGGGACAGCACGGGAGGCGAACGCTCGCTGACGGCCGACCAGTTGGAGGTCGCCGTCCTGGACCGCAGCCGACCGCAGCAGCGCAAGTTCAAGCGCATCCTGGGCCGGCAGCTGTCCCGACTCCTGGAGGCCGAGGCAGGGTCGACCGCTTCGGCGTCCGCCGCGGACGACGCGGATGCGGACGACGAGGGCACGGCCGGCGCCGCGGCCTCCGACTCCGGTGGTGCAGCGGCCGAGGGTGCCTCGAAGAGCAGCGGCAAGGCGCGCCCCGGCGCCAAGGGGAAGAAGCCTGCCACCGGTTCGAAGGAAGCCGACGGCGGAAGCGCCGAGGAGTCGGAGGACGACGACAAGGCGTAGAGGACGACGGGCAGCGCTGCCTCGGCCGACTGCGGCTCTGTACGGGCTGGTGCTCGTCCGGGGACGCGGCCGGCCGCGGCGCACTCGAAACGCCGCCGCCGCGAGGGGAGCGCCCTTCGCGGCGGCGGTGTTCTCAGTGCGGGGCCGGTCCGGTCGACGCCCGCGGCGCCAGTGCGACCGGAAGTGTCGTGGTGGCCGGTCGCTGCCCGTCCAGCACGGCGAGCAGGGCGCGCATCCCGGCCGCTCCGACCTCCTGCGCGGGCAGCCGTACCGTGGTGAGCTCGGGCTCCAGCGCGGTGGCGAGCGGGAGGTCGTCGAAGCCGGTCACCGACAGGTCGCCCGGCACCGACAGGCCCGCGCGCCGCGCGGCCTTGCAGACGCCCGCCGCCAGTACGTCGTCGTCGCAGACGACGGCGGTGGGGACCGGTCGCAGCGCCAGGAGCTCGTCGGCCGCTCGCTGCCCGTCCTGGACGCTCAGCGCCGCACCCCGGGTGGCGACGAGCTCCGCACCCGGGAAGTTGCCGAGCGCCTCGTGCAGGGCGCGGGCACGGAGCCGGAAGGTCCAGCTGGGCACGTCCGCCGCCAGATGCGCCACCCGTCGGTGGCCGAGATCGAGCAGATGGGCGGCGACCCGGCGCATCCCGTCGGCGATGTCGGGGTTGACGACGGCCGAGGCCATGGGGTCCGAGGGCTCACTGTCCAGCATGACCAGCGGAAGGCCGCCGTCCTGGAGCGAGCTGAGTGCCTCGGCCGCCATCGAGGAGGCGATCACCCCGTCCAGTGCCGCCCGCGCGGAGTCGAACGGGTCGGGCGCGCGGCCGATGCCCTCCGGCGAGGGGTAGAGCACCACCCCGAAGTCGTGCTCGCCCGCGACGCGCGCGGCTCCGGCGTGCACCTGGGCGAAGAAGTCGCCGGTGAGCGCGGGAACCACCAGCATTGCGGTGCGCGCACTGCCGGTGCGAAGGCTGCGGGCCGCCAGGTTGGGGCGGTATCCCAACTGCTGCGCCGCCTCGCGGACGGTCTCGGCGGTACGGGCCGAGACCCGGCCCCGCCACTTGCCGCCCAGCACCAGGGAGACGCTGGCCTGTGAGACGCCGGCCGCGCGCGCCACGTCGCGGCTGGTGGGCCTGGAGGCGGTGGGCTTCACGTCGCGGGGCTCCCGGCGGATGAGAGATGGACCTGGACACTGCCGTCATGGTACGTATGAACGCGACGACGTTATACGTAACACGCGAGGAGTCACAGTGGCGAGGAAGCCGACCGGGTACGGCGAACTACTGCGCACGCGGCACGCCGCCAGGCTGCTGACGGGCACCCTGGTCGGCCGGCTGCCGAACGCCACCGCGCATGTCGCGATCGTTCTCTTCGTCCGTGCCGAAGGCGGCAGCTACACCCTCGCCGGCGTGCTCGCGACCGTGTACGGGCTGGCCACCGCGATCGGTCAGCCGCTCCTCGGGCGGGCCGTCGACCTCCACGGCCAGCCGCGGGTGATGCTGCCGGCCGCGGTTGTCTCGGCGCTCGGCATGGTCGCCTTCGCGGTCGTCGGTATCGAACCGCTGGGCCTCGCGGCGCTGGCCGTACTGGTCGCGGGCGTCTTCACTCCGCCGCTCGAGGGCGGGCTGCGCGCGCTGTGGCCGAGTGTGCTGAAGCGGCAGGACCGGGTGCACAAGGCGTACGCGCTGGACTCGGTGGCGCAGGAAGTGATGTTCACCGTCGGCCCGTTGGCGGTGACGGTGTGCGTGGCGCTGTGGTCGGAGGCGACCGCGCTGCTGGTGATCAACCTGATCGGAGTGCTCGGCGCCCTCTCGGTCGCGGTCTCGCAGCCCTCGCGCTCCTGGCGCAGCGCGCCGCGCGAGGCGCACTGGCTGGGGGCGCTGCGCTCCGCGGGTCTGCTCGCGCTCCTCGGGGCCTTCGTGTTCGTCGGGATGGCGCTCGGCTCGATCACGGTCGCCGCGGTCGCCTATGCGGACGAGCAGACCGGTGTCAGCGGCAACGTCGTCTACGCGCTGCTGATGTCCGGCATCGGCTTCGGCGCGCTGGTGGGCGGGCTGGCGTACGGCGTCCGGGAGTGGGTGGGCGCGCCCGAGCCGCGGCTGCTGGTGCTGATCGGGCTGCTGGCACTGGGCTATCTGCCGCTGATGCTGACGCCCTCCTACGGCGCGATGACGGTGCTCACCTGTCTCGCCGGGGTCTTCCTCGCGCCCGCTTTGAGCTGCGCGTTCGTGGTCGTCGACCGGCACGCGCCCGCCGGTACGGTCACCGAGGCGTTCTCCTGGCTGGTGACGACCTTCGGCGTGGGCGCTGCGCTCGGCACGGCGGTCGTCGGACCGTCCATCGAGAGCGGAGGGGTCACCGGTGGGTTCGCCGTACCGGGCGCCGCGGGAGTGGCGGGTTTCCTCCTCCTGGTGCTGACGCGCCGTGCGCTCGCCGCTCCTCGTCGGACCGGGCTGCCGCCGGTGGCCGGGCAAAGTGATCCCAGCCGCGCGGCCGAACCCGGTTTCAAGACCGGTCATCAGGCGTAATGTTCATGCATGGACCGCCGAATCTTCGGGCTGGAGAACGAGTACGGCGTCACATGTACGTTCCGCGGGCAGCGTCGGCTGTCACCGGACGAAGTGGCGCGGTACCTCTTCCGCCGTGTCGTGTCATGGGGCCGCAGCAGCAACGTGTTCCTGCGCAACGGCGCCCGTCTCTACCTCGACGTGGGTTCGCACCCGGAGTACGCCACTCCTGAGTGCGACGACGTGACCGAGCTGGTCACCCACGACAAAGCGGGCGAACGCATCCTGGAAGGTCTGTTGGTGGACGCGGAGCGCCGGCTCCACGAGGAGGGGATCGCCGGCGACGTCTACCTTTTCAAGAACAACACCGACTCAGCGGGGAACTCCTACGGCTGCCACGAGAACTACCTCGTGGGCCGCCACGGAGAGTTCTCCCGGCTGGCCGATGTGCTGATCCCGTTCCTGGTCACGCGTCAGCTGATCTGCGGCGCCGGCAAGGTGCTGCAGACGCCGCGCGGTGCCGTCTACTGCGTCAGCCAGCGTGCCGAGCACATCTGGGAGGGCGTCAGCTCGGCGACCACCCGTTCCCGACCCATCATCAACACCAGGGACGAACCCCACGCGGACGCGGAGCGCTACCGCAGGCTCCACGTCATCGTCGGCGACTCCAACATGTCCGAGACCACCATGCTCCTCAAGGTGGGCGCCACCGACCTCGTGCTGCGGATGATCGAGGCGGGCACCGTGATGCGCGACCTCACCCTGGAGAACCCGATCCGGGCGATCCGCGAGGTCAGCCACGACATCACCGGGCAGCGCAAGGTACGTCTGGCCAGCGGCCGGGAGGCCTCGGCGCTGGAGGTGCAGCAGGAGTACTACGAGAAGGCCGCCGACTTCGCCGACCGCCGGGGAATCCGCACAGGCCTGATCGAGCAGGTCCTGGAGCTCTGGGGGCGGACCCTGGAAGCAGTGCGCACCCAGGAGCTGGACCGGGTCAACACCGAGATCGACTGGGTGATGAAGTACCAGCTCATCGAGCGGTACCGGAACAAGCACCAGATGCCGATGTCCCACCCCCGGGTCGCGCAGCTGGACCTGGCCTACCACGACATCCACCGCCGGCGGGGTCTGTACTACCTCCTGGAGCGCAAGGGGCACGCCAAGCGGATCTGCAACGACCTCAAGATCTTCGAGGCCAAGTCGGTTCCGCCGCAGACCACTCGCGCACGGCTGCGAGGCGACTTCATCCGGCGCGCGCAGGAGCAGCGCCGGGACTTCACCGTCGACTGGGTGCACCTCAAGCTCAACGACCAGGCGCAGCGCACCGTGCTGTGCAAGGACCCCTTCCGGTCGGTCGACGAGCGGGTGGAGAAGCTGATCGCGGGCATGTAGGACATCTCGTCCGCACCACCCCGACGCGGGCCGCACAGCGCTGGTTGTGCGGCCCGCACCACGTCGTAGAGTGGCGCGCACTGTCCACCCGCCGTTCGACCAAACGAGGACACCGTGCGCCGACGCTCCCTCCTACTCGCTCTTCCCGCTGGCCTTGTCGCCCTCTCCGGCTGCGGTGACGACAGCGGCGACTCCGGTTCCAAGGAGAGCCCCAGCCCCGACGCCTCGAGTCCCAAGCCGGAGGCCGCCAAGCCCGGCAAGGTCGTCGACGGTCCGCTGCCGGAGATCACCGAGGGCGCCGGGTTCGGCGAGACCCCCAAGCTCGCCAAGGCGACCGGCAAGCCCTCGCCGCACATCGCGGTGCAGGTGCCGGTCGAGGGCAAGGGCACCAAGGTCGCCAAGGGCGACTACGTCCAGGTCGACTACATGGGTCAGGTCTGGGGCGCGGAGAAGACCTTCGAGACGACCTTCGGCAAGGACCAGAGCGCCGTCTTCCCGATCGGGCAGCAGCAGATCCTGCCGGCGTGGGACCAGGTGCTCGTCGGCAAGACCGTCGGCAGCCGAGTCCAGATGGCCGTCCCGCCGAAGTACGGCTTCGGCGAGCAGGGCCAGCCGCAGCTGAAGATCAAGGCGGACGACACCTCGGTCTGGGTCCTGGACGTGGTGGACACCTTCAACGCCAAGAGCTCGGCCAAGGGCGAGGAGGTCGCCCAGGACGACGTCGATCTGCCGAAGATCGGCACCAACACCAACGGCAAGGCCCCCTCCATCAAGGTGCCGGACACCAAGGCGCCGAAGAAGCTGGTCTCCAGCTACGTCATCGAGGGCGACGGCCCGAAGGTCGCCGAGGGCGGCTCGGTGCTCGTGCACTACCGCGGCGTGCTCTGGGACGGTGGCAAGGAGTTCGACGCCTCGTACAACAACGGCTCCCTCGCCCAGTTCTCGCTCCAGCAGGTCGTGGAGGGCTGGTCCAAGGGGCTGGCGGGCAAGAAGGCCGGCAGCCGGGTGATGATCGTCGTGCCGCCCGAGCAGGGTTACGGTAAGGAGGGCCAGGGCGACAAGATTCCCGGGAACTCGACGCTGGTCTTCAGCGTCGACATCCTGGCGGCCATGTGACGTTCGCCCGAGTCACCCCGTAACTTTCCAAGGAGTATTCACGTGAGCATCGACAAGCCTGAGGTGGACTTTCCCGAGGGCGAGCCGCCGGCGGACCTCGAGGTCAAGGACCTCTGGGAGGGCGACGGCCCGGTGGCCAAGGCCGGGGACAACGTCTCCGTGCACTACGTCGGCGTCGCCTTCAGCACGGGCGAGGAGTTCGACGCCTCGTGGAACCGCGGCCGGCCGCTGCAGTTCCAGCTGGGCATCGGACAGGTCATCACCGGCTGGGACCGCGGTGTCCAGGGCATGAAGGTCGGCGGTCGCCGTCGGCTGACCATCCCCCCGAACCTGGCGTACGGCGACCGTGGCGCGGGCAGCGCGATCAAGCCGGGCGAGACGCTGATCTTCGTCTGCGATCTGGTCTCCGTCTGAGGCGTTCACCTGGTCGAGGCAGTGCCGGAGGTCCCGTACCACAGGGTACGGGGCCTCCGTCGTCTGTTTGGTCGGTATGTGCCGGTGGCGGTACGGTCGGCGTCGATACCGGTAGCAGAAGGGGCGCCCATGGCGATTGCCAAGGCCGAGCGGCTGATGAACCTGGCGCTGTGTCTGCTGGGTACGGGACGGCCGCTGACCAAACGGGAGTTGCGGTCCTCGATCGAGGCGTACCTGGAGGCCGGGTCCGAGGACTCCTTCAACCGGATGTTCGAGCGCGACAAGGACGATCTGCGCGAACTCGGCCTGGTCATCGAGACCGTGGAGAACTTCGAGGGCGAGGTCGGCTACCACGCCCGCCGCGACCGCAACCGGCTGCCCGATGTCTCGCTCGACGCCGAGGAGGCGGCGGCGCTCCAGCTCGCCGCCAAAGTGTGGCAGCAGGCGAGACTCGCCGGGGCGGCGAGCGGGGCGCTGCAGAAGCTGCGCGCCGCGGGCATGCCGGACAGCGAGGTCGGCGCCGGCTCCTACGACGCGCTCGAACCGCGCATCCCGGCGAGGGAGGCGGCGTTCGAACCGCTGATGCTCGCCTGCCGCGACCGGCGGCCGGTGGTCTTCGCCTACCGCAAGTCCAACTCCGCGAAGGCCGAGCGGCGCCAGGTCGAACCCTGGATCCTGGAGTGCTGGCGGGGGCACTGGTACCTCGCCGGCTGGGACCGCGACCGCCGGGCCGAGCGGGTGTTCCGTCTCTCCCGCATCACCGGGCCGGTCCGCTCGCGGGTCGGCGAGTACACCGCGGAGGTGCCCGATCAGGTACGGGTGCGGGAGACCGCCGAGCGCTGGGCCGGAGAGGGCGCCACCACCGAGAGTGCGCTGATCCAGCTGCGCCAGGGGTGCGGTTACCCGCTGCGCGCCAGGGCCACCCGGATGCGGGAACTCGGTGACGGCTGGGAGGAGTTGGAGATCCCGTACGGGCACGGACTGGACGCCTGGCTGGCGGAGTTCGGGCCCGATGTGGTGGTGCTGGAGCCCGCCGAGCTGCGTGCGGACATCATCGACCGGCTGCGTGCCGTGGCCAAGGGCTGAGGGGGCGGGACGTGGCGACCAACGCCATCGACCAGACGAGGCGGATGCTCTCGCTGGTGACGTATCTCAGGGAGCGACCGGGCGCCCGTGTCGAGGACGTGGCGCGCGCCTTCGGCGTGACCCCGGACGAGCTGATCTCCGACCTCAACGTGCTGCCCATGTGCGGCACCAGCTTCCGTGGCGGGGATCTGCTGGACATCGACACCGACGGCGAGCACATCTGGTGGCACAACTCCGAGGCGGTGACGGGCGGTGAGCCGCTGCGCATCGCCGCCGACGAGGCGACCGCGCTGCTGGTGGCCGCCCGCGCCGTGGCCACCCTGCCGGGTCTGCGGGAGAGCGACCGGCTCGCGCTGCTGCGCGCCACCGCCAAGCTCGAGACCGCAGCGGGGGACAGCGCGGCGGCCAGCGCCCGGCTGGCGGTGACGTTCGAGTCCGAGGGCGGGGTCTTCGCCGACCTCGACCGCGCCATCGCCGAGCGCCGCCGGGTCTGGCTCCGGTACTACTCGCCCTCCCGGGACGAGTTGACCGAGCGTGAGGTCGACCCCATCCGGCTCTTCGTGCTCGGGCACACCTACGTCGAGGCGTGGTGCCGGCTCTCGGAGGCCCGGCGCACTTTCCGGCTGGACCGCGTCGCGGAGATCGCACTGCTCGACAAGCCGGCCGACCCGCCGTCGATCGAGCCGCGCGACCTGTCCGCGGGCCTGGTGCAGCCCTCCGAGGACGACCCGGAGGTGGTCGTGGAGGTCGGCCCCGGCGGTCGCTGGGTCGCCGAGTACTACCCGCACGACAGCGCCGAGGAGCGCCCCGACGGCGGGCTGCGGATCGTACTGAGGTCGCCCGACCCGGCGTCACTTCGCAGGCTGGCGCTGCGGCTTGGCCGCGACGGCCGGATCATCGAGCCGGTGGAGCTCGCGCACGCCGCCACCGATGCGGCCAGAGCCGCCCTCGCGGCGTACGAGGAGGACGCGGTCCACTAGGGTCGTGGCATGTTCTGGCCGATGTTCTTTCTCGTCTGCGCCTTTCTCGGCGTCGCGGTCCTGGGCGTGCTGGCGGTCCGTGTCGGGCTGGAGGTCCGGCGCTTTTCCCGCGCGGTGGGCGACAGCGCCGAGCGCATCGCCCGTGCCGCGGAGGAGCTGGAGCGTTCCGCCGAGCCGCTGAGCGGCCACGTTGCCCTCACTCGACGGGGTTGACCGGCCCGGTTCGCGCGCAAGCGGGCGCCCGGGCGGGCGCTTCGGTCGGTTTTGGGTGACCCGGCCGGTCAGCCGGGGGATGCGCGGGGATTGCCAGGCGTTTACCCTCCCGCGTTACGATGATTTCCGTCGGGATACGGTCGGGCATGCTGGCGACCGGTCGACAGTGCACACGTATCGTCGATACCGCTACGTACCACAGCCTCGGTGAGAAGGTAGACACATGATTGGTCAGGTCGGTCCTTGGCAGCTGGTGATTCTGGTTGTCCTCGTCGTGGTGGTCTTCGGCGCGAAGCGGCTCCCGGACACCGCCCGTTCGCTCGGCAAGTCCCTGCGCATCCTCAAGAGTGAGACCTCCGCGATGAAGAAGGACGGTGGCTCCTCCTCGGACACCGGCCGCGCCGAGTCCACCGAGGGGCGCTCCGACGCCGACGCCTCCGCCCCCTCCCGCACCATCCAGGCCGCACCCGGCGATGTGAGCAGCTCCCGACCGGTCGACGAGCCCAAGCGCACCAGCCAGGGCTGAGAACCGCAGTAGTTCATCGTCGGCAGCGGGCGGCCTTCCGGCCTCCCGGCGACCCCCGTAGGACGGGGGCCGCGTCGTGAGATAGGGACGTGGGTTGCTGAAGTCCGCCCGCAAGCAGAGCTCCGCCAGCAAGCAGAGCAAGGACCCCGAGGGGCGGATGCCTCTGGTGGAGCACCTGCGCGAGCTGCGCAACCGCATGGTCAAGTCGCTGCTGGCCGTACTGCCGTTGATGGTGCTCGCGCTGTTCTTCGCCAAGGACATCATCGAGTTCGTCACGGACCCGGTGCCGCAGTGCACGAGCGAGCTGGAGGCCGCGGCGCAGGAGGGGCGTTGTGCGGTCCTCTCCCAGGTGGGTCTGACCTCGCCCTTCACCACGTTCATCAAGGTGTCGCTGATCACCGCGCTGGTCGGCGCGGCCCCGGTCTGGCTCTACCAGATGTGGGCCTTCCTGGCGCCCGGCCTGCACAACAAGGAGAAGAAGTACGCGCTCTCCACGGTGGCGTTCGGCACGCCGCTCTTCCTCACCGGCGCCTACCTCGCGTACTGGGTGCTGCCGCACGCCGTGCCCGTACTGCTGAGCTTCAGCATCGACGGTTCGACGAACTACATCACCGCCGACGACATGATCGACATCTCGGTGAAGCTGACGCTGGCCTTCGGGCTCGCCTTCCAGCTCCCGCTGATCCTCACCCTGCTCAACCTCGGCGGCGTGCTCAGCGGCAGGCGGATGCTGAGCTGGTGGCGCGGCATGGTCCTGGGTATCTCGATCTTCGCCGCGCTGGTGACCCCGACCGACCCGTTGTCGATGCTCGTGCTCGCGCTGCCGATCATCGGGCTCTACTTCGCCGCCACCGCCTTCGCGTTGTTCAACGACCGCCGCAAGGCCAAGGCCGACCCGGACACCGACCTCGACGACGACGAGGCCTCCGACATCGATCTGACGCCCTCCACCATCGGAGGCGTCAGCGAGGTCGAGGGTGACGACGGGCGCCATGGCAACGCCAACGGCACCGACCGCCACCGCGGCGGTCTGGACGACGCGACCTGACGAACGGTGGGCGGGAGCGGGCGGTGACGCCCGGCCCGCCCCACAGCCGTGTCCGGCGCTGAACGCCGACGGCGAGCGGTGCGGCAGAGTGGCGCGGGACGGCGTCGGCCGCGAGCGCCGGCAGGGGTGAACGGTCGGTTGCCGGCGCCGTCACGGGGAGAGCGAAAAACTTCTCGGTGACTGTCAGGGGTGGCCGGTAGTCTCGTACCACGATGACCGACGACAAGCCCCCCGCTGAGCGGTACGCGGCGGCCAAGAAGCGCAACGCCGACCAGGCGACGGCGCTCGCCCCCTTCCGCGAGATGTACGACTTCGAGCTGGACGAGTTCCAGATCCAGGCATGCCAGGCGTTGGAGGCCGGCAAGGGAGTGCTGGTGGCGGCGCCCACCGGTTCGGGCAAGACCATCGTGGGCGAGTTCGCCGTCCATCTGGCGCTCAGCCAGGGGCGCAAGTGCTTCTACACGACCCCCATCAAGGCGCTGTCCAACCAGAAGTTCAACGATCTGTCCGCCCGCTACGGCGCGGACAAGGTCGGACTGCTGACCGGCGACAACAGCGTGAACGGCGACGCCCCGGTGATCGTCATGACCACCGAGGTCCTGCGGAACATGCTGTACGCGGGTTCGCGGGCCCTGGAAGGCCTGGGGCACGTCGTGATGGACGAGGTGCACTACCTCTCCGACCGCTTCCGCGGCGCCGTCTGGGAAGAGGTGATCATCCACCTCCCCGAGTCGGTCAACCTGGTCTCGCTCTCCGCGACGGTCTCCAACGCCGAGGAGTTCGGCGACTGGCTGGACACGGTGCGCGGCGACACCGCGGTGATCGTCTCCGAGCACCGCCCGGTGCCGTTGTGGCAGCACGTCCTGGCGGGGCGCCGGATGTACGACCTCTTCGAGGAGAAGAGCGGGCGCCGCGAGGTCAACCCGGACCTGCAGCGCATGGCCCGGATGGAGAACAGCCGCGTCTCCGGCCCGCGGGACCGCAGGCGCGGCCCGCGCCGCGAGGCGGACCGGGAGCGTGAGCGGCGTCAGCGCACTCGGATCTGGACGCCCAGCCGCGCGGAGGTGATCGACCGGCTGGACTCCGAGGGCCTGCTGCCCGCGATCACCTTCATCTTCAGCAGGGCGGGCTGCCAGGCGGCCGTGCAGCAGTGCCTCCACGCCGGGCTGCGGCTCAACGACACCGAGGCGCGGGCGCGTGTGCGGGCGATCGTCGAGGAGCGCACCGCCGCGATCCCGGACGAGGACCTGCACGTGCTCGGCTACTTCGAGTTCCTCGAGGGCCTCGAGCGGGGTATCGCCGCGCACCACGCGGGGATGCTGCCCACCTTCAAGGAGGTGGTGGAGGAGCTCTTCGTCAAGGGGCTGGTCAAGGCCGTCTTCGCAACCGAGACACTGGCGCTCGGCATCAACATGCCTGCGCGTTCGGTGGTGTTGGAGAAGCTGGTCAAGTGGAACGGCGAGCAGCACGCGGACATCACACCCGGTGAGTTCACCCAGCTGACGGGCCGGGCCGGCCGGCGCGGCATCGACGTCGAGGGCCACGCGGTCGTCCTGTGGCAGCGAGGCATGGACCCGGGCGCGGTCGCCGGCCTCGCGGGCACCCGTACGTATCCGCTGCGGTCCTCCTTCAAGCCGTCGTACAACATGGCGGTCAACCTGGTCGAGCAGTTCGGCCGGCACCGCTCGCGCGAGCTGCTGGAGACCTCCTTCGCCCAGTTCCAGGCGGACCGCTCGGTGGTTGGCATCTCCCGCCAGGTGCAGAAGAACGAGGAGGGGCTGGAGGGCTACCGGGAGGGCATGACCTGCCACCTCGGCGACTTCGAGCAGTACGCCCGGCTGCGCCGCGATCTGAAGGACCGGGAGAACGAGCTGGCGCGGGAGGGCGTCGCCCAGCGCAGGGCGCAGGCCTCCGCAGCGCTGGAGAAGCTCAAGCCGGGCGACGTCATCCATGTGCCCACCGGTCGCTTCGCGGGGCTGGCGCTGGTGCTGGAGCCCGGGCTGCCGTCCGGGCGCGCTCCGGGCCGTCGCGGCGCCGACCACCACGACGGTCCGCGACCGCTGGTGCTCACGGCACAGCGGCAGGTCAAGCGGCTGGCCGGGATCGACTTCCCGGTGGCGGTCGAGCCGGTGGACCGGATGCGCATTCCCAAGAGCTTCAACGCCCGCAGCCCGCAGTCGCGTCGGGACCTCGCGTCGGCGCTGCGCACCAGGGCGGGCCACCACGAGCCGCAGCGCCACCGCAGAGAGCGGGCCGCTGCCGCGGACGACCACGAGATCAGCAGGCTGCGTGCGGAGCTGCGGGCGCACCCCTGTCACGGTTGCGACGAGCGGGAGGACCACGCCCGGTGGGCCGAGCGCTACCACCGACTGCTGCGTGACACCCGGCAGTTGGAGCGCCGTATCGAGGGCCGCACCAACACCATCGCGCGCACCTTCGACCGGGTGTACGCCCTGCTGGCCGACCTGGGCTACCTCAGCGGTGACGAGGTGACGGTCGACGGCAAGCGGCTGGCGAGGCTGTACGGCGAGCTCGATCTGCTCGCCGCCGAGAGCCTGCGCGAGGGCGTCTGGGAGGGGCTGCCCCCTTCGGAACTGGCGTCCTGCGTCTCGGCGTTGGTCTTCGAGGCCCGTGCCGCCGACGACGCGCTGCCACCGCGGCTGCCGACGGGGCGCGCCAAGGACGCGCTGGGCGAGATGGTCCGCATCTGGGGCAGGCTGGACTCGCTGGAGGACCAGCACCGCATCACCCAGTCCGAGGGGGTCGGGCTGCGGGAGCCGGACCTCGGTTTCGCCTGGGCCGCCTACCTTTGGGCCGAGGGACACGGGTTGGACGTCGTGCTGCGCGATGTGGACATGCCGGCGGGCGACTTCGTGCGCTGGTGCAAGCAGGTGATCGACGTGCTCCAGCAGGTCTCGGCCGCCGCGGGCAGCGGCGGCACCGTGGCGAAGAACACGCGCCGTGCGGTGGAGGCGATGCAGCGCGGCGTCGTCGCCTACACCTCGGTGGGCTAGTCGTCGTCCCTTGTGCGGGTGGTCGACTTCCCTTTGCCCGGGGGCGGTTGACCACCCGCTCGGGTGGCGGGATGTTGGCTGCACATCAGTTGCTCCAGGGGAGGACGCTGTGCGCCGTCGATCGCTTGCCCGAGGACTTCTCCGGCTGGTGAGTGCCCTCACCGGGCTCGCCACCGCAGCCGCGCTCACCACCGCCGCGCAGGCCGGACCGTCGCGCGACCCCGCGGGCGGGCTGAGGCTGAACCAGATCCAGGCCGTCGCGACCCACAACAGCTACCACCGCGAGGTCGGCTTCGCGGAGCAGCGGGTGATGGGGGAGTACGACGCGAACTTCGGCAATCTGCTCTACAGCCACGCCTCGCTCCCGGTGCAGTTCGCCGAGCAGAAGGTGCGCGGGATCGAGCTGGACGTCTTCCCCGACCCGCGCGGCGGGCTGTACGCCGAACCCCTGATCCGCGGTTTCGCGGGCCAACCGCCTCTCGGCGAGCCCGAGTTGGAGCGGCCCGGCTTCAAGGTGCTGCACTGGGCCGACTTCGACTACGCGAGCAGCTGCGCGAGCCTGCGCGGCTGTCTGCGCCAGGTCAAGCGGTGGTCGGACGCCAACCCCGGCCATGTGACCGTCCCGATCCTGCTGGAGCTCAAGCGCACCGACCCGCAGTTCGAGAAGCTCGGCGGTGCGGTGAGTCCGGCGTGGACCACCGGGTTGCTGGACGCCCTGGACGCGGAGATCCGTACGGTCTTCGGCGAGGACCGCACGGTCACCCCGGACGATCTGCGCAGGAAGGGCCGGACGCTGGAGGAGTCGGTGCTGCGGCACGGCTGGCCGAAGGTCGCCGACACCCGCGGGCAGGTGATGTTCCTGATGGACAACGACGACCGCGCGATCCAGGACGCCTACCGCGCGGGCGGCCGGGAGAGCCTCCAGGGCCGGGTGCTGTTCACCGACGCGGAACCGGGCCGCCCGGACGCGGCGTTCGTCAAGGAGAACGATCCGACGGGCGCGGGCGGCGCGAAGATCGCCGAGCTGGTCGAGCGCGGCTACTACGTGCGCACCCGGTCCGACGTCCCGCTGGACCAGGCGAGCACCGGTGACCGTACGATGCTGCGGGCCGCCCTGGCCTCGGGTGCACAGATGGTCTCCACCGACTTCCCCTCGCCCGGTATGGCCGCCCGCTACGGCTCCGACTACACCGCACGGCTGCCCGAGGGCGCTACCGTGCGGTGCAATCCGGTCAGCGTGCCGGCCGAGCGGTGTCCGGGGCGCGATCTGGAGCGGGACCGGCTAGCCCGCAGCTGACAGGCCGACCGGCCGCCGCTCCTGCTCGGCCTCGACCTGGGCGTTCCACGCGGGCTTGGCCGCCTGCCAGCCGTCCTCGTCGTGGCCGAGTCGCCAGTAGCCGGAGACCGAGAGCCGGTCGCGGGTCACCATCCGCTCCATCCGCAGATGGCGGCGGATCTCCCGCACCCAGCCGGCCTCGCCGTGGACGAACACCTGCGGATCGCCCGTCCAGTCCTCGATCCCGCGCACTGCGTCGACCAGCGCGCTGCGGGTGCGGCCGGGCCCACGGTGCAGCCACCGCACCCTGGTGCCGGGCGCGGTGGCGAACTCCTGCTCCTCCTGCGGTCCTTCGACCTCCAGCAGGACCTCGGCACGCGCGCCGGAGGGCATCCGCTCGATCGCCGCGGCGATCGCGGGCAGCGCGCTCTCGTCACCGACCAGCAGATGCCAGTCGGCCGCCAGGTCGGGACAGTAGCCGCCGCCGGGCCCGAGGATCCGAATGGCGGTGCCCGGCTGCGCGGCCCTCGCCCAGGGCCCCGCGAGGCCGCTGTCGCCGTGCACGACGAAGTCGATCGTCAGCTCCCCGGCCTGCGGGTCGAAGCGGCGCACGGTGTACGTCCGCATGGCCGGCCACTGGTCCCGGGGAAGCTCCTCGCGGATGCGCGCGATGTCGAACGGCTCCGGGTGGCTGACGCCGGGCTGCGGGAAGAGCAGCTTGACGTAGTGGTCCGTGTACTGCCCGACGGGCAGCCCGGCCAGCTCCTCGCCTCCCAGCACCACTCTGATCATGTGGGGCGTGAGCCACTGGGTGCGCAGAACGGTCAGAAGGCGGCTCGTCGGGCGGCTGCGTACCGGGCGTGTGGACACGGGGACTCCTACCGAGAACGGGACTACTGGATAGTTAGGGGAGCCTAACCTAACAGTTCACCGCTCCAGGGTCTCCAGCAGTCGGCGCAGCGAGCTGCCCAGTCCCCAGCGCTCGCCCAGCTCCCGCACCGCTTCCGGGTTGCGGGGGCTGCGGGGCAGGGCTGTGTCCAGCGCGGGCAGGGGAACGTCGTGCGCGACCCTGACGACCTTGGGGGCGACCGCGAGATAGGGCCGGGCCTCGTTCAGGCGCCGGCGCTGCGCGGGCGTGACCGAGGAGGCGGGGTCCTCGGCCGCGGCCAGGATCCCCGCCAGGTCTCCGTGCGCGGCCAGCAGCTTGGCCGCGGTCTTCTCGCCGATGCCGGGCACGCCGGGCAGCCCGTCGCTCGGGTCGCCGCGCAGCAGGGCGAGATCGAGGTAGCCGGAGCCGTCCACCGCGTACTTGCTCTCCAGTGCGGCGCCGTCGAAGACGTCGAGCTGACCCACGCCCTTGACCGGGTAGAGGACCCGGACCCGGCGCTCGTCGTCCACGAGCTGGAAGAGGTCGCGGTCGCCGGTGACGATGTCCACCGGGCCGCGCGCCCGTGCGGCGAGGGTGCCGATGACGTCGTCCGCCTCGTAGTCCGCGGCGCCGGCCCGGGCGATGCCGACGGCGTCGAGGACCTCGTCGATGATCGGCACCTGCGGGGCGAGGGTGTCGGGGACCTCTTCGGCGTCCGGGCCGCTCGCGGCCTCCTCGGCGACGCGGTGCGCCTTGTAGGACGGGATCAGCTCGACCCTCCAGGCGGGTCGCCAGTCGAAGTCCATGCACGCCACCAGTTCGTCGGGGTGGTGGTCCTGCACGAGGCGGGTGATGAAGTCCAGCAGCCCCCGTACCGCGTTGACCGGGGTGCCGTCGGGTGCCCGGACCGAATCGGGGACCCCGAAGTAGGCGCGGAAGTAGAGCGAGGAGGTGTCCAGCAGCATCTGGTGCGGTGTCGTCGTCACGGCCCTGATTTTGCCGCACGGCAGAGGGGCGAACCGCCGTGAATCCGGCGGTGGGAGAACAGGTGGATCAACGGAGGCATGGGATCGTGCCTTCTGGGCAGGCGCGGCCAGTCGGCCAATGGAGGTGCCGGCGGCCGAAACTGGAAACCGAGAGCAGAGGACGAGTGCGTGGCCGCGCAACAAAGAGATGGTGTGTCGGGTCAAGGCCCGACAGCCGAGCAGACGGACGGTCGGGGGCGACTGTCGAGTATCGACCCGAGGGTCTTCTATCCCTCAGCGATCATCATCGTTGCCTTCGTGGTCTTCGCCACGGTCTTCCGAGACACCGCCCAGGACTGGGTGGGCGCGATTCAGGAGAACGTGGTCAGCGGCGTGGGGTGGTACTACACCGCGCTCGTGTCGCTCTTCGTGATCTTCGCGATCTGGGTGGGAGTCGGCCGCTACGGAGACATCAAGCTGGGTCGCGACGACGACAAGCCGGAGTTCGGTCTCGGATCCTGGCTGGCGATGCTCTTCGCCGCGGGCATGGGCATCGGCCTGGTCTTCTGGGGCGTCGCCGAGCCGCTGACGCACTATGACACCCCTCGCCCGGGCGTGGGGGAGAGCTCGGCGGAGCGCAGTGAGGCTGCACTGGTGCAGACCTTCCTCCACTGGGGCGTGCACCCGTGGGCGATCTATGTCGTGGTCGGGCTGTCTGTCGCCTATGCGGTCCATCGCAAGGGGCGCCCGGTGTCGATCCGCTGGGCTCTGGAGCCGATCTTCGGTGACAAGATCAAGGGCGCGTGGGGCAGCGCGATCGACGTGGTCGCTGTCGTCGGCACGGTATTCGGTGTCGCCACCTCCCTGGGGCTCGGAGTGCTCCAGATCTCCGCGGGCCTCGAGTTCAAGGGCTGGGCGGAGGACCCCGGCAACGGGCTTCTGGTCGCTCTGATCGTGGTGATCACGCTGTTGGCGGGCATCTCCGTGGTGACGGGAGTCGGCCGGGGCATCAAGTGGCTGTCCAACATCAACATGGGCATGGCGCTCGCTCTGCTTCTCTTCGTGCTGATCGCAGGCCCCACGCTGTTCATCATGAACGGCTTCGTTCAGGACGTCGGGGGCTACCTTCAGAGCCTGTTGTCCCTGAGCTTCGACACCGGAGCCAACCAGGGCAGTGAAGGCACCGAGTGGCTGAACGGCTGGACGGTCTTCTACTGGGGCTGGTGGATCTCCTGGGCGCCGTTCGTCGGCATCTTCATCGCGCGCATCTCCCGCGGCAGGACGGTGCGGGAGTTCGTGTGCGGTGTCCTCCTGGTCCCCACCGTGCTGACGTTCTTCTGGTTCTCGGTGTTCGGGGGCGCGGCGATTCACCGCGAGATGTTCGGCGAGGGCGGTCTCGTGGACGAGGGCGCGGAAACGTCGGTCAACCGAGACAGCGCGCTGTTCCAGTTGCTCGACACTCTCCCCGGCGGCGCGTTCGTCGCGGGCCTGGCCATGCTGCTCATCGTCCTGTTCTTCGTGACCTCCTCGGACTCGGGCAGCTACGTGGTCGACATGCTGGCCTCCGGCGGCGACCCGGATCCGCCCACGTGGAGCCGGGTCTTCTGGGCGGCGGCCGAAGGTGCCGTGGCCATCGCGCTGCTGGTTGCAAGCGGTGCGGGTACGGCAGCGCTCGACACGCTGCAGACCACCGCCATCCTGATCGCGCTGCCGTTCAGTCTCGTGATGATCGGTATGTGCGTCGCCACGATCAAATCGTTCAACCAGGAGCGCAGGGCCTACTTGGCGGCCCAGCGCAAGGAGCAGGACGAGCGTCTTGTCGGTCAGGCAGTCGCCGCGTTCGAGGAGAACCTTGACAACGGCACCTATGCCGACTCCGGGCTCTCCTCGGACGGCGAGGCGGGGCCGGGTGACGGTTCCACCAAGCTGACCAAGAGCTGACAGGGAGACTGCCGAGCCTGGCCTCGGCTTCGTGACTGCCACAGCGGCGGTCACGAAGCCGAGGCTTTGCCATGTGTGTGCAGCGGCGCACGCGGTGGCGGGGGCAGGCGCCCCGCAGCGGCGGCTGGAGGCCGGTTTGTCCCGCGCGGGCCGTGCCCGCCGTTCTCAGCGCGTCGCGTCGATCAGCCCCCGCATCACCCGCAGGTCCTCGCCCGCTTCCGGGTGCCACTGCACGGCGAGCACGAACCCGCGCGTCACCGACATCTCCAGTGCCTCGACGGTGCCGTCCTGCGCGTACGCGCTCACCGTCAGCGACTCGCCGACCCGGTCGACGGCCTGGTGGTGGTAGGTCGGCACCTCCAGCGGCCCGTCCAGCAGCGCCGAGAGACGAGTGCCCTCGACGGGGGTGACCAGATGGGAGGAGAAGACGCCGGGCGGTCCGCCGTGGCCCTCCAGATGCTGGTTGAGCGTGCCGCCGCAGACCACGTTGAGCAGCTGCATGCCGCGGCAGATGCCCAG
The DNA here is from genome assembly GCF_018101125.2 of Streptomyces tardus. Lineage (GTDB taxonomy): Bacteria > Actinomycetota > Actinomycetes > Streptomycetales > Streptomycetaceae > Streptomyces > Streptomyces tardus. The sequence continues at coordinate 4,716,594 of NZ_JAELVF020000001.1, forward strand.
GAGCGGCAGTCGTGCGTCGAGGGCAGCCTCGATCAGCGCCGATTCCCAGGCGTCGCGCACCGGATGGGCCGTGCCGGTGTGCGGTCCCGGTTCGGCCCCGTAGCGGTGGGGCGCGATGTCGGAGCCGCCGGCGACCACCAGCGCGTCGAGCCGGGCCACCGCGTGCGCGGCGGCGTGCGGGTTCTCGTCCGGCGGCAGCAGCGCGGCGACACCGCCGGAGCGCTGGACGAGCTGGTGGTAGCCGGCGGGCAGCAGCGCGGCGGGCAGATCCCAGACGCCCCATCTCGCGGGTTCGAGGTAGGTGCTGATGCCGACGAGCGGTGTGGGCACGGTGGTGGTTCCTTCCGGAGCGGTGTGGTCCGCGGACGTGGCCGGTCGTACGGTCAAAGGTTGTGCACGAGACCTTTGGTGCTCAGGGGAGGAAGCCGCGCAGCAGTGCTGCCGTACCCGCGCAGTGCTCCCGCATCACCGAGCGGGCGCTCTCGGCGTCGCCCGCGAGCACCGCCTCGGCCAACTCCGTGTGCTGGCGCTGCGCGTGCTCCAGATTGCGGACCAACAGGGGTATGCGGTCCAGGAGTTGGTTGAGCCGGGCGCGCACTGTGGCGTACTCGGCGGTCAGCGAGGGTGAGCCGGCGAGCTCGGCGAGCGTGAGGTGGAAGCGGGTGTCGTAGCGCCGGTAGGTGTCGGGAGAGGCGTCCCCGGTCGCCGCCAGTGCCTCCTCGAGGCGGTCCCGCTCGGCCGGGCACGGACGCCCGCGCGCGGCCAGCTCCGCGATGCCGACCTCCAGCACCTCGCGGAAACGCAGGGTGTCCTCCAGATCGACCGCCGACACGCCCGGGCCCTGCGGCTGTTCCGGATTCTTCGCGGGGCGGCGGACGAACGTGCCGCCGTAGCGTCCGCGCACGCTCACCACCAAGCCCTGTTCGGTGAGCGTGCGCAGCACCTCGCGCAGGATGGCGCGGCTGACGCCGAGCCGGAGCGCGAGCTCGCGCTCGGCGGGGAGCCGGTCTCCCTCGGAGAGCAGATCTAGCCGGATGACCCGCAGGATCTGTTCGAGTGCCTCTTCGTACCCGTTGCCGCTGCGCACCGGGCGCAGCACGGGGGAGAGCAGGCCCTCCCCGTCCTCGGCCGACCGACGCTCGTCCATCGCGCTACTTCCCTCCCAAAGGTACGCGCCACTACCTTAGAGCCTCCGGTGCACGGACAGGAGGCCCTGTGACACAGCGCGTAACCGCGGCAGGTACGGAAGCCACGCCCCCACTGCCCCTCGACGAGCTGACCCGGCTCGTCGAACAGGGCGAGATCGACACCGTCGTCCTCGCCTTCACCGACATGCAGGGCAGACTCCAGGGCAAACGCTTCGCCGCCCGCTTCTTCCTCGACGACGTGGTCGGCCACGGCACCGAGGGCTGCAACTACCTCCTGGCCGTCGACGCCGACATGAACACCGTCGACGGCTACGCGATGTCCTCCTGGGAGCACGGCTACGGCGACTTCGCCATGCACCCCGACCTCTCCACCCTGCGCCGTACGCCCTGGAACCCCGGCACCGCGCTCGTCACCGCCGACCTCGCCCGGCTGGACGGCACGCCCGTCCCCGCCTCGCCCCGGCAGATCCTGCGCCGCCAGCTCGACCGGCTGGCCGAACGCGGCTGGAGCGCGTACGCCGGCACCGAGCTGGAGTTCATGGTCTTCCGGGACACCTACGAGGACGCCTGGACCGGCGGCTACCGCACCATGACACCGGCCAACCTCTACAACGTCGACTACTCCGTGCTCGGCACCGGCCGCGTCGAACCGCTGCTGCGCCGCATCCGCAACGAGATGGCCGCGGCCGGGATGGCGGTGGAGTCGGCCAAGGGCGAGTGCAACCTCGGCCAGCACGAGATCGTCTTCCGCTACGACGACGCCCTCACCACCTGCGACCAGCACTCCGTCTACAAGACCGGTGCCAAGGAGATCGCCGCCCAGGAGGGCCGTTCGCTCACCTTCATGGCCAAGTACGACGAGCGCGAGGGCAACTCGTGCCACATCCACCTCTCGCTGCGCGACTCCGACGGCGCGCCGCTGCTCGCCGACGACAGCGGGCCGTACGGGATGTCGAAGCCGATGCGCCACTTCCTGGCCGGACAGCTCGCCGCGCTGCGGGAGTTCACCCTGCTGTACGCGCCGAACATCAACTCCTACAAGCGCTTCAGCCCCGGATCCTTCGCGCCCACCTCCGTCGCCTGGGGCCCAGACAACCGCACCTGCGCCTACCGCATCGTCGGCCGCGGCCACTCCCACCGGCTGGAGAACCGGCTGCCCGGCGGCGACGTCAACCCCTACCTCGCACTGGCGGGAATGATCGCGGCCGGACTGGACGGCATCGACCGGGAGTTGGAGCTGCCGCAGGCCTGCACGGGCAACGCCTACACGGGCGACGCCGAGCAGGTGCCCGCCACCCTGCGCGACGCCGCCGAGCTGTGGGCCGACAGCGCACTCGCCCGCGAGTCGTTCGGCGACGAGGTCGTGGACCACTACCGCAACATGGCGCGGGTCGAGCAGCAGGCGTACGACACCGCGGTGACCGACTGGGAGCGCTACCGCTCCTTCGAACGCATGTGAGGCCGAGAAGTGACCGATCCGCACCGCACCGGTGAGCCCGCCGCCGCCCCGGACGCTCCCGCCGCGCACCAGGTGCGCAACCCCGCGACGGAGGAGCTGCTCGCCACCGTCCCCGCCGTCGACCCCCGAGGCGTGGCCCGGGCCGTACGCCGCGCAGCCGACGCCCAGCTCCGCTGGGCCGCGCTGCCGCCGGGCGACCGGGCCCGGCAGCTGCGCCGGTTCGCCGCACGGGTGGACGAGAACCTCGAGGAACTGGCTCTGCTGGAAGTGCGGGAGGCGGGCCATCCGATCGGCAACGCCCGCTGGGAGGCCGGCAACGCACGCGATCTGCTGGAGTACGCGGCAGGGGGAGTCGAACGCCTGACCGGCCAACAGATCCCGGTCGCCGGCGGCGTCAACCTCACCTTCCAGGAGCCGCTCGGCGTCGTCGCCGTCATCGCGCCCTGGAACTTCCCGATGCCGGTCGCCGCCTGGGGCACCGCGCCCGCCCTCGCGGCTGGCAACGCCGTACTCCTCAAACCCGCCGAGACCACTCCGCTGACCGCGCTGCGTCTGGCCGAACTGGGCCTGGAGGCAGGGCTGCCCGAGGGCCTGTTCCAGGTGCTCCCCGGCGCCGGGTCGAGCACCGGGCGGGCTCTGGTCGACCACCCGGGGGTGGCCAAGGTCGTCTTCACCGGTTCGACCGCCGTCGGGCAGGAGATCATGGCGCGCTGCGCCCGCGGAGTGAAGCGCGTGACACTCGAACTCGGCGGCAAGAGCCCCAACCTGGTGTTCGACGACGCCGATCTGGAGCTCGCCGCCAGTGCCGCCCCGGGCTCCTTCCTGGACAACACCGGCCAGGACTGCTGCGCCCGGAGCCGCATCCTTGTCCAACGCAGCGTCTACGACCGGTTCATGGAGCTGCTGGAGCCGGCCGTACTGGCCTTCCGCTGCGGCGACCCGAACGACCCCGGCACCGACATGGGCCCGCTGATCTCCGCGACCCAGCGGGAGCGGGTGCGCCAGTACGTTCCGCAGGAGGGCCCGACGGCGATCCGGGGCAGCGCGCCGGAGGGCAGTGGCTACTGGTACCCGGCCACCGTGCTGGAGCGCGACCCCGGCGACCGGGCGGCGGTGGAGGAGATCTTCGGCCCGGTCGCGGTGGTGATGCCGTTCCGGGACGAGGAGGAGGCCGTCGCCCTCGCCAACGCCACCGACTACGGCCTCGCCGCCTCCGTGTGGACCCGTGACGGCGCCCGCGCACTGCGCGTAGCCCGTGCGGTCGCCGCGGGCAATCTTTCGGTCAACTCCCACAGCGCGGTGCGCTACTCGACGCCTTTCGGCGGCTTCAAGCGCTCGGGTCTGGGCCGGGAGCTCGGCCCCGACGCGTTGTCGGCCTTCACCGAGACCAAGAACGTCTTCCTCGGCACCTGACGGCGAACCGCACCGGAGCCTTCACCGGGGCCTGCCCCCCCCGGGAGGCCACGACCGCGGCACCCGTACGCCCGCCCGCGTGCCGTCGCACCCCCGCACCCCAGCACCCGTGCTCCGCGTCCGTACCGGGCGGGACTTCGTGAAAGGCAGGACCGCAGATGACCCAAGCAGCAGTGTGCCGGCGGCTGATCGGCCGCACCGCCGTGGTGACCGGCGCCGGCAGCGGAATCGGGCTGGCCACCGCGCGCAGACTGGCCGACGAGGGCGCCCACGTCGTCTGCGCCGACGTCGACGCCGACAGCGGACGGGCCGCGGCCGAGGAGGTCGGCGGCCTGTACGTGGAGACCGACGTCACCGACGAGGAACAGGTGGCGGAGCTCTTCGCGACCGCCCACCGCACCTACGGCTCGGTCGACGTCGCCTTCAACAACGCCGGGATCTCGCCGCCCGACGACGACTCCATCCTCACCACCGGACTGGAGGCGTGGAAGCGGGTGCAGGAGGTCAACCTGACCTCCGTCTACCTCTGCTGCCGCCACTCCATCCCGTACATGCGCGAGCAGGGACGCGGCTCCATCATCAACACCGCCTCCTTCGTGGCCGTCATGGGCGCGGCCACCTCGCAGATCAGCTACACCGCTTCCAAGGGCGGAGTGCTGGCGATGTCCCGGGAGCTGGGCGTGCAGTTCGCCCGCGAGGGAATCCGGGTGAACGCGCTGTGCCCGGGCCCGGTCAACACCCCACTGCTCAAGGAGCTGTTCGCCAAGGATCCCGAGCGCGCCCAGCGGCGGCTGGTCCACGTACCGGTGGGCCGTTTCGCGGAGCCGACCGAGATCGCCGCCGCGGTCGCGTTCCTGGCCAGCGACGACGCCTCGTTCGTCAACGCCGCCGAGTTCCTGGTGGACGGCGGGATCGCCGGCGCGTACGTGACGCCGCTGTAGCCGGTCCCGGCTCCGGGTTCGGCTCGGTGCGGGTGGTGGAGAGCCGCCCGGGACGGTCGGCTCCCGGCCGCCCCGGGCCGCCCTCGGGCTGCCGCGTCGGGGCGCGCCGGGCTGCGGTGGTGTGTTCCCCTGGGCTGCGGCGGTGTGCGCGCCGATCGACTGCCGCGGGGTGCGCCCTTCACCGGCCGCCCCGACCGGTCACAGGTACGTACGGCCCTCGCCGCGGTACGTCGGTACGACCGAGGTGATCCGGTCGCCCTCGAGCAGGTGCACTTCGGCGAACCGCTCGGCCAACTCGCCCGCCTTGGCGTGCCGGAACCACACCTTGTCGCCGATCAGCAGATCGTCCGCCGCGGAGCCGAGCAGCGGTGTCTGCACCTCGCCGGGCCCCTCCAGCGGGTCGTACCGCAGGCCCTCGGGGAGGTACGGCGTCGGCAGGCGGTCCGGTCCGGCAGCGCCGGACGCGGGGTAGCCGCCGCCGAGCACCGTCACCACACCGACGCCGGGCCGGCGCACCACGGGCTGCGCGAAGAGCGCGGCCGGCCGCCCGGAGAAGCCGGTGTAGTGGTCGAAGAGCCTGGGCATCAACAGCCCGGAGCCGGCGGCAACTTCGGTCACCGACTCCTCGCCGACGGTGTGCTGGACGCTGCCGGTGCCGCCGCCGTTGACGAACTCCAGGTCCGGCGCCACCGCGCGCATCGCCCGTACCGCCGCGGCCCGCCGTTCGGCCAGCTCCCGCCGCGCGGCTCGCTGCATCAGCCGTACCGAGAGCGAGTGCAGGGGCCGGCCGGGCACATCGTCCCCGACACCCGCGATGTGCCCCTCGTAGGCCATCAGACCGACGAGTTTGAAACCGGGCCGGCGCGTCACGGATCGTGCCAGCTCGGCCAGCGCGCCGGGGGAGTGCAGCGGGGAGCGGCGCGCCCCGAACCGGACCCGGCCGCCGAACAGCCGGTAGGAGGTGTCCAGTTCCAGACAGACCCTGATCTCCTCCCGGCCCCCGTCCCGGGCCTGGTCGATCACCGCGAGCTGGGCGGGGTCGTCCACCATCACCGTGACGGCGGCGGCGAGCTTGGGGTCGGCGGCGAGCTCGGCGTAGCCGGCGCGGTCCACCGAGGGGTAGGCGAGGAGCACGTCGGAGATCCCGGACCTCGCCAGCCACAGGGATTCGGCCAGAGTGAAGCTCATGACGCCGGCGAAGCCCGGGCGCTCCAGCACCCGCTCCAACAGGGCCCGGCAGCGTACGGACTTGGAGGCGACGCGTACCGGTTTACCGCCGGCCCGGCGGACCAGATCAGCCGCGTTCGCGTCGAACGCGTCCAGGTCCACCAGCGCCAGCGGGGCGTCGAGGTGGGCGGTGGCGCGGTCGTATCGGGCCCGGTCGGCTGAGGGGTGCGAGGCGGAGGCGAACACGCACGCAGCTTGCCAGAGGGCGGCGCTTCAGGACAGTCCTGGTACGAGCGGGTTGTCGGGCCACTGCGCACTCCACGTAAAGTGACGCGCACGCCTTCCACCGGCATGCCGGTCGCTGAAGCGGTGTTGTCCACACGAGCCAGGCCCCGCTCCCCAACCGGGCGGTGCCTCCAGGGAAGTGCGAGGGGGAGCGGGTGAGCACTGAGGCCGACTCAGCACGTCCGCCGATGCCGCCGCTGAATCCGCCGCGGCCCGGTGCGCCGCCGAGCCCGACGACGCCGAGCCCTCCGCCGCCGCGCACGTCGGCCGACCGCGGCGCCGGGTCCGTCGCCGAGTCCGCGTCCGCCGGTACGGGGGCGGCGAGCGGGACGCGCAGCGCTCCGCCCGCCCGTCGGCCGGCGGTTCCTCGGTCCGCGGCAGGCCCGGCCGCCGCTGCCGACTCCCCGCCCGCGGTGTCTCCCGCCTCTCCGTCCGGTGGCCGCGCCGAACCGTCCGAGCTCCCGATCGGCGTCCCGCCCGTACCGCCCAAGTCCCCGCCGGCCGGGCCGACTTCGCCCAGCGGCGCGCCCGCGGCGCCGAGCGGTCTGCCTACGGCCGCCGTACGGCCCTCCGCCGCACCCGAGGCGCCCGTGTCCCCGTCCCGGACGGCCGGGCCCCGCTCGGGGTTGTCCAAGTCGCCGTCCGCGGCGGCCGGTTCACCGCCCGATGTGCCCAAGCCCCGGTCTGCCGCCCGGAAACCTCCGCCGGTGCCGTCCAACTCCCCTCCCGTGGCGGCCGGTTCGCCCGCCGCAGCAGGCGGGCAGCCCAAGTCGGCCCGTCCTGCGGCTCGTTCAACCACCGCTCCGTCCGTCCCGGTGCCGCCGCGGCCGGCCGCGGCGCCGCTGGGGGAGCCCGCGTACCACCCCGACGGCCCGGTGGCGCCGCCCGCCCCGCCGCGCACCGATCCGCTCGCGACCTCGGGCATGCGCCCGCCCTGGTACCGCCGGCTGCCCGCCGGCCGGCCCCGGTTGGCCGCCGCGGCGCTCTGCATGGTGCTGGGGGCCGGGCTGCTGGGCGGGGCCGCGGCGGGTACCTGGATGACCGGCTCCGAGGACTCCGGGCCGACCGGATTCCGTGCCGCCGGAAACCTGTGGCGGGAGAGCCCCGTCGACGAGCTGTTCCCGCGCAACCTCCCCGGCGACGGAGCGGGCCCCGGCGGCGCCGACCGGCGCTGGATCCGGCTGGCGGTCGCCCCGGACAGCACCTGCGAGGGCGCCTTCGACGAGCTGCTGAGCAAGGTGCTCTCCCCTGTCGGCTGCCGACGTCTGGTGCGCGCCACCTACCTCGACGAGACCTCCAGCACCGTCACCACCGTGGGCATGGTCTTCACCAGAGCGGGGGCGGGCGGCATGGACAAGCTCCGCAACCGCTTCGCCACCGAGAACCTCACCCAGCGCACCGACCTGATGCCGCGCACCCACCCCGTGCGCGGCACCCTCGCCGCCGACTTCGGCGACGCCCAGCGCGCCAGCTGGACCATCCGAGTCCTGACCGACGCGCCCGTCGTGGTGTTCGCCGTCAGCGGCTTCGCCGACGGCCGTGCGGTCAGCGATCCGCAGCCGGCCGGCGACGCCACCCGCAAGGGCCAGAAGACCGCACCCGCGCAGGCCGGTCTGGGCCACGACGCGCAGGGCATCGCCGACCGTGTGGAGCGGGGCGTACGCAGGACCGTCGCGGACACCGTGGAGGACGAATGACCGCCCGTCGGGCCACCGTGGCGACGCTGGTCGCCGCGCTGCTGCTGGTGCTGCCGATGCCCGCGGCGCAGGCGGACAACATCCGCGACCGCCAGTGGGCACTGGAGGTGGTCGGGGCTCAGGAGGCGTGGAAGACCACCAAGGGCGAGGGCGTGACCGTAGCGGTGCTGGACACCGGTGTGGACGCCGACCACCCGGACCTGCGCGGCGCGGTGCTCGGCGGCAAGGACGTCGTCGGCTTCGGCGCCGCCCGCGGGGACGCCGCCTGGGCCAAGCACGGCACCGCGATGGCCGGCATCATCGCCGGCCGCGGACACGGCCCGGGCCGCGGCAACGGCGTGCTCGGCGTCGCCCCGGAGGCGGACGTCCTCCCGGTCCGCGTACTGCTCGAACAGGACGATCCGCAGCGCAAGAAGGCCCGCTCCACCAGGGCGGGCGCGCTCGCCGAGGGCATCCGCTGGGCCACCGACCAGGGCGCCGACGTCATCAACCTCTCCCTGGGTGACGACAGCGCCTCGGCCGAGCCCGATCCCAAGGAGGACGCGGCGGTCCGCTACGCCCTGAGCAAGGGCGTGGTCGTGGTGGCCTCCGCCGGCAACGGCGGCGAGAAGGGAGACCCGGTCTCCTACCCGGCCGCCTACCCCGGAGTCATCGCGGTGACCGCCGTGGACCGGTACGGGGTCAGGGCCGCCTTCTCCACCCGCCGCTGGTACGCGACCGTCAGCGCGCCGGGCAAGAGCGTGGTGATGGCCGACCCGGACACCCGCTACTACCAGGGCTGGGGCACCAGCGTGGCCGCCGCGATGGTCTCCGGCACCGCGGCCCTCGTCCGCGCGGCGCACCCCGACCTCAGCCCCGCCCAGGTCCGCACACTCCTCGCGGACACGGCCGGCAAGACCCCCGCCGGTGGCCGCAGCGATGCGCTCGGCACCGGCGTGGTGGACGCAGCCGCGGCCCTCGAGGTGGGCGCCACGGTCGAGGCGGGCGCCCAGCGCCCGGTCGCCGAGCCGTACGCCGAGAAGCACTTCGGCAGCGGCCCGGAGCGCACCGAGACCTCGACCGCCTGGCTCGCGCCGACGGCCGCCGCACTCGGCGCCCTCTTCGTCGCTCTGGCGGTCTTCCTCTACCGCGGTACGGGCGGG
>NZ_JAELVF020000001.1:4725857-4761174 GCF_018101125.2 Streptomyces tardus
GTACTGAACCCGCCCGCCCCGCCGGCCCCCGGCGCGGCTACGCTCCTCGGGTGGCGCTCAAGAACATTCCCGACTCCGGTTTCCCCGACGACGACGGTTCCGCAGACCCGGAGCTGGCCCGCGCACTGGAGGCCTGGCACCAGGACCGCACCGCGGAGCCGCAGCTGCTCGCCGCGCTGGCCCGCGCGCGGCTGCTGGTGCCCGTCGTCGCGGTGCTCGGCGAAACCGAGACCGGCCCCGACGGGCTGCGCCGGGACAAGAGCAGCGACATGGCCGTACCGACCCTGTCCGCACCCGGCGGCCGTCGGGCGCTGCCGGCGTTCACCTGCACCGAGAACCTCGCCCGCTGGCGCGCCGACGCCCGGCCGGTGGCGGTGCCGCTGCACCAGGCGCTGCGCGCCACGGTGCAAGAGGGTGCGGACACCCTGGTGCTCGATCTGGCGGGCCCCGTCACCTACCAGCTGAGCGGCGCCGCGCTGCGCGCGCTGGCCCAGGGCCGCACCGAGGTGGGCGACCCGCTGCGGGACACCGAGGTGCACCGGGCGCTGCGGGAGGTGCTGGCGACCGAGCCACGGGTGCGCGCGGCCACCCTCGGCGCGGGCCGGGACAGCGACGGCACACTCGCGCTCCAGCTCGACGGGGCCGCGGACGCCGGCGAGGTCGTACGGCGGCTGGCCGGGGCGCTCGCCGCGGACCCGACGCTGCGTGAGCGCCTGGTCCGCGGACTGGATCTCGCCCTGCTGCCCGCGGACGGCAGACTGCCCGGCGAACCCGTCTACACCCGGTGACGTTCCCGCCGCCGGGGCCGCCCCGTCCCGGGCGTCCTCGCGCGCTTGCCCGCACGCGGACGGCTCAGCCGTGGACGGGACCGGTGTACTTCTCGCCGGGGCCCTGACCCGGCTCGTCGGGCACGGTCGACGCCTCGCGGAAGGCGAGCTGGAGCGACTTCAGCCCGTCCCGCAGCGGCGCGGCGTGGTACGAGCCGATCTCGGTGGCGCCGGCGGTGACCAGCCCGGCGAGGGCGTGGATCAGCTTGCGTGCCTCGTCCAGGTCCTTGTGCTGTTCGCCCTCCTCGGCGAGACCCAGGTTGACCGCGGCAGAGCTCATGAGGTGGACGGCGACGGTGGTGATCACCTCGACGGCGGGAACGTCGGCGATGTCCCGGGTCATCGCGTCGAACTGGGCGGGCTCGCCCTCGGGCGAGTCCTGCGGCTGGGGCGTTGCGTCGGTCATGGCTCTCTCGTCTCGTCCGGCCGCGGCGACGGCGGTGCGGACGGTCTGTGCGCGGCGGTCGGGCAGGGTGCGCCCGGGGGACGACGGCCAGCCTAGGCGAGTGCGTACGGGCCTCCGCGCCCGGCACTGCCGCCCCGGCCCCGGCGGCGGAAGCGCTCTGCACGCGGCGTGGAACACGGGGCGCGAGGCGCGTGCGGGGGAGGGGCGCGCGAGGCGTACGGGCCGGGCGTGCCCGGGCGCACGGGGTGGCTCCGACCGCTCGGCGGGTGTTGTAACATGAAGTTCGACCGGTTGGGCATCACTGTGCCCGGCCCTCAAGTGGAGGCTCCAAGCTCCCACCTGATCGACCCCCGGGTCGGCAGGTCACGTGGTCAGACCGCGCCCCGCGAGACTGTGGTGGTGCTCCGTCTGTTGGAGCCCTCATCTGTGTCCTCGTCCGGGGCGTTTTGTGCGTCGCGGGTAGCAACGAGGCGGTCGATCGAACAGACGTTGTGCGGCTGTCCGCCAGACAACCGCACGGTGCTAATCCGAGGAGGCCTCATCAGCGCCGAGCCCCGTATCAACGACCGGATTCGTGTCCCCGAGGTGCGACTCGTCGGTCCCAGTGGCGAGCAGGTCGGCATCGTGCCGCTCGCGAAGGCACTGGAGCTCGCCCAGGAGTACGACCTCGACCTCGTCGAGGTCGCCGCGACCGCGCGGCCCCCCGTGTGCAAGCTCATGGACTACGGGAAGTTCAAGTACGAGTCGGCCATGAAGGCCCGTGAGGCGCGCAAGAACCAGGCGCACACGGTCATCAAGGAGATGAAGCTCCGGCCGAAGATCGACCCGCACGACTACGACACCAAAAAGGGTCACGTCGTCCGGTTCCTCAAGCAGGGTGACAAGGTCAAGATCACGATCATGTTCCGCGGTCGTGAGCAGTCCAGGCCGGAGCTCGGCTTCCGACTGCTGCAGAGGCTCGCGGAGGACGTCCAGGACCTGGGCTTCGTGGAATCCAACCCGAAGCAGGACGGCCGGAACATGATCATGGTTCTCGGTCCGCACAAGAAGAAGACCGAGGCGATGGCCGAGGCTCGTGAGGCGCAGGCGGCCCGCAAGGCGGAGCGGCAGCGCGGCACCGAGTCGGCCGACGAGCCGGAGTCCGCCGAGGCGCCGGAGGCCGTCGAGGCACCCGAGCAGGAGCCCGCCGAGGCGTGAACCCTGTCCGGAGGGCCGGGCGTGAGCCCGGCCGACCGGAACACCGTACGAAGACAGCCTGACGTTTCCGCCTGACGGAGCCGCTGGTACAGCGCGCAGAGCGGGCGGAAACGCCACCGACGAGGAGAGAACGGCGACCATGCCGAAGAACAAGACGCACAGTGGTGCGAGCAAGCGCTTCAAGATCACCGGCTCCGGCAAGGTGATGCGCCAGCGCGCCGGCCGCCGCCACCTTCTCGAGCACAAGCCGTCCACGCTGACGCGTCGCCTTGCGGGCAAGACCCAGATGGCTCCTGCCGACGCCAAGAAGATCAAGAAGCTTCTCGGCAAGTGAGCCGGCTGCCGCCCGTGCGTGGACGCGCACCGGGGCGGCAGCAGAACCGGGACCCCATCGATTTCCGGGTCGGATGAGTCAACTCCGGCCCCGCTTCAAGGAGTTAACACGTGGCACGCGTCAAGCGGGCGGTAAACGCCCACAAGAAGCGCCGGGCGATCCTCGAGCAGGCCAGCGGCTACCGCGGTCAGCGTTCGCGCCTGTACCGCAAGGCCAAGGAGCAGGTCACCCACTCCTTCGTCTACAACTACAACGACCGCAAGAAGCGCAAGGGCGACTTCCGTCAGCTGTGGATCCAGCGGATCAACGCCGCTGCCCGCGCCAACGGCGTCACCTACAACCGCTTCATCCAGGGTCTGAAGGCCGCCGAGGTCGAGGTCGACCGCAAGATCCTCGCCGACCTCGCGGTCAACGACCCGAACGCGTTCGCCGCGCTCGTCGAGGTCGCGCAGAAGGCGCTCCCGAGCGACGTCAACGCCCCGAAGGCCGCCTGAGCCAGAGGACGTTCCTCAGCTGACCCGCAGGCCGCTGCGCCTGCGGGTCAGCTTTGTTCCCGACCGGAAGCGAGTACGCCCCCGCCATGGCCCCGGACGAGCCGATCTCTCCGCGCAACCCGCACGTCGTCGCCGCCAGGCGCCTGGCGCGCCGCAACTTCCGCAGCAAGGAGCGGCGTTTCCTGGTCGAGGGGCCGCAGGCCGTGCGCGAGGCGGTGGCGCACCGGCGGGCCGGTGAGGACGGCACCGAACTCCCCGTCCTGACCGAGTTGTTCACCACGGCCGAGGCCGCCGAGCGGTACGCCGACATCGTCGGCCGGGCCGCGGAGAGCGGCGCGCGCGTCTCGCTCGCCTCCGACGCCACCATGGCCGACATCTCCCAGACCGTCTCGCCGCAGGGCCTGATCGGCGTCTGCCGCTTCCTGGACTCGCCGTTCGAGCAGATCCTCGCCTCCCGGCCGCGTCTGATCGCCGTGCTCGCCCACGTCCGCGACCCGGGGAACGCGGGCACCGTGCTGCGCTGCGCGGACGCGGCGGGCGCCGATGCGGTGGTGCTGACGGACGCCTCGGTGGACCTCTACAACCCCAAGTCGGTGCGGGCCTCGGTCGGTTCGCTCTTCCATCTTCCGGTCGCCGTCGGCGTGCCGGTGGAGCGCGCCGTGGAGGGGCTGCGCGCCCTCGGCGTACGGGTGCTCGCCGCCGACGGCGGTACGGGCGCCGCAGATCTGGACGACGAGCTCGACCGCGGCACGATGGGCGAGCCGACCGCCTGGATCTTCGGCAACGAGGCGTGGGGCCTGCCCGAGGAGACCAGGGCGCTGGCCGACCAGGTTGTCGGAGTCCCGATCCACGGCCGCGCCGAGAGCCTCAACCTGGCCACCGCCGCCGCCGTCTGCCTCTACGCCTCCGCCCGAGCACAGCGTGCCTCCGGAGGGTGCCGCTCTGTCACCTCCAGCTAGTAGGGTGACGTGACCTGCGGGCCCGCAGCGCGGGTCGTACCGCGGGCCGTAGGGCGGGGGTGAGTGGGGGTGGACGTGGGGACGTCACACGGGACGCGAGGGGCGGAGCAGGCTCCCGCCCTCGGCGAACCGGCCGGTGGGGTCGAGGGGTTCGAGGCACGGGCGAGCACACCCGGCGCCGTCGACCGGCCGGATGAGTGCGGCGTCACGCCGGACGACCTGCCGGACGGCCTGGTCATCGCCGACCCGCAGGGCCGGGTGGTCTGCTTCAACGCCGCCGCGGCCCGCATCACCGAGCTGCACCCGGCCAGCGCGCTGGGCCTGCCGATAGAGCGCGTGCTGCCGCTGGAGGACATGGAGGGGCGCCGCTGGTGGCAGGTCACCGACCCGTACGGCGGCCTCGCCACCCGGACGAGACAGCCCGAGCGCAACCTGCTGCTGCCCGGCGGCCGTGAGGTCCTGGTCTCCGCGAGCTACGTGCGGGAGTACCCGACCGGTCCGATACGCAGGCTGGTGGTCGCCGTCCGGGGGACCGAGGCGCGCCGCCGCAGCGAGCGCGACCAGGCGGAGCTGATCGCGACAGTGGCCCACGAGCTGCGTTCCCCGCTCACCTCCGTCAAGGGCTTCACCGCCACCCTGCTGGCCAAGTGGGAGCGGTTCACCGACGACCAGAAGCGATTGATGCTGGAGACGGTGGACGCCGACGCCAACCGGGTCACCCGGCTGATCGCCGAGCTGCTGGACATCTCCCGGATCGACTCCGGGCGCCTGGAGGTGCGCAAGCAGCCGGTGGACATGGCCGCCGCGGTCCGCCGTCACGTCGAGGCGCATCTCGCCGCCGGGATAGCCGCCGAGCGGTTCGAGGTCCGTATCGAGCCGCCACTGCCCGCCCTGTGGGCCGACCCCGACAAGATCGACCAGGTGCTCGGCAACCTGCTGGAAAACGCGGTGCGGCACGGCGAGGGACCTGTCACCATCGAGGTCGCACCGGCCGTGCTGGAGGGCAGGCCGGGCCTGCGCCGCGAGCGTCGCGGTACGGGCTCCCCCGGGAGCCCGGCACGCCGAGCCCAGGAGGGGACGACCGTGACGGTGAGCGACCGGGGGCCAGGTATTCCCGAGGAGTCGCTGGGCCGCGTCTTCACCCGCTTCTGGCGGGGCAGCAAGCGCGGTGGCACCGGGCTGGGGCTCTACATCGTCAAGGGCATCGTCGAGGCGCACGGCGGCACGATCACGGTCGGCCGCTCGCCCGCCGGCGGCGCGGAGTTCCGATTTACCCTGCCCGTGGGTGCCCCCGCCGTCCTCTCCTGAGGTTGCCGCACTGCGGCTCACGGCGGCCCGCCCCACGGGCTTTCTCGCAGAGCAGTCCGTGTGCGCTGCCCTCGGTGGCCTGTCCGCAGGGGCACTAGACTGCCTCCTTGGCACCTTTGGCGCCCATGTGTCACGGGGTATGCGCGCAGCCAGCCAATCGGAAGCACGGGAAGAGATGTCCGCACCCAATAAGTCGTACGACCCAGTCGAGGTCGCAGCACTGAAACCGGAAGCGATCGACCAGGCGCGGGACGAGGCGCTGTCGGCCATCGCCGCCGCCGGCGACCTCGAGGCGCTGCAAGAGGCCAAGATCGCCCATACCGGCGACCGCAGCCCGCTCTCGCTCGCCAACCGGGAGATCGGCGCCCTGCCGCCGCACGCGAAGGCGGAGGCGGGCAAGCGCGTCGGCCAGGCCCGCGGAGCGGTGGGCAAGGCGCTCGGAGCTCGCAAGGAGGAGCTGGAGGCAGAGCGCGACGAACGTGTGCTCGTCGAGGAGGCGGTGGATGTCACCCTTCCCGGCGAGCGGGCGCCGCGCGGCGGCCGGCATCCGCTGACCACTCTCATGGAGCGCATCGAGGACGTCTTCGTCGCGATGGGCTACGAGGTCGCGGAGGGGCCCGAGGTCGAGGCGGAGTGGTTCAACTTCGACGCCCTCAACATCCGGCCGGACCATCCGGCGCGCACCATGCAGGACACCTTCTTCGTCGACGCCGGCCGGGAGCCGGCCGACGGAGCGGGTACGCGCGGCGGTTCGGCCGTCGGCGAGTCCGGGATGGTGCTGCGCACGCACACCTCGCCGGTGCAGATCCGCTCGCTGCTCGACCGCGAGCCGCCGGTGTACGTGATCTGTCCCGGCAAGGTGTTCCGCACCGACGAGCTGGACGCCACCCACACGCCCGTCTTCCACCAGGTCGAGCTGCTCGCGGTGGACGAGGGCCTGACCATGGCGGACCTCAAGGGCACCCTGGACCACATGGTCCGGGCGCTGTTCGGCGGCGAGGGGATGAAGACCCGGCTGCGGCCGAACTACTTCCCCTTCACGGAGCCGTCCGCCGAGATGGACATGGTCTGCTACGTCTGCCGCGGCGAGTCCGTCGGCAACCCGGACCGCCCCTGCCGCACCTGCTCCTCCGAGGGCTGGATCGAGCTGGGCGGCTGCGGAATGGTCAACCCGCGGGTGCTGGTGGCCTGCGGCGTGGACCCGGAGAAGTACAGCGGATTCGCCTTCGGGTTCGGCATCGAGCGGATGCTGATGTTCCGCCACAACGTCGAGGACATGCGAGACATGGTCGAGGGTGACATCCGGTTCACCCAGCCGTTCGGGATGGAGATCTGATGCGCGCCCCGCTTTCCTGGCTGCGGGAGTACGTCGAGCTGCCCGAGGGGCAGACCGGTCGTGACGTGGCGGCCAAGCTCATCGCCGCGGGCCTGGAGGTCGAGACGGTCGAGCGGCTCGGTCAGGGCCTGACCGGCCCGCTGGTGGTCGGCAAGGTGCTGGCCGTCGAGGAGCTGACGGAGTTCAAAAAGCCGATCCGCTGGTGTCAGGTCGACGTCGGCGACGCCAACGGCACCGGCGAGCCGCAGAACCTCATCTGCGGCGCCCGCAACTTCGCCGTCGGCGACAAGGTGGTCGTGGTGCTGCCCGGCGCCGAACTGCCCGGCGGTTTCAAGATCTCCGCGCGCAAGACCTACGGCAGGGTCTCCGAGGGCATGATCTGCTCGGCCGCCGAGCTGGGCATGAGCGAGGACCACGACGGGATCATCGTCCTGCCGCCCGAGCACGAGGTCGGCAGCGACGCGATCGAGTTGCTGGAGCTGGTCGACGAGGTGCTGGACATCGCCGTCACCCCGGACCGCAGCTACTGCCTGTCGATGCGCGGCCTCGCCCGCGAGGCGGCCACCGCGTACGGCGTGCCGCTGCGCGACCCGGCGCTGATCGACACCCCCGCCGCCAACGAGCACGGTCCGGCCGTCGAGGTCGCCGACCCGGTCGGCTGCGACCGCTTCACCGCCCGTGCGGTGCACGGAGTGCGCCCCGAGGCGCGGTCGCCGATCTGGCTGCGACGCAGGCTGGAGAAGGCGGGCATGCGCCCGATCTCGCTCGCGGTCGACATCACCAACTACGTGATGCTGGAGCTCGGTCAGCCGCTGCACGCCTACGACCGGTCCCGGTTGCGCGGCACCATCGGCGTGCGGCGTGCCGAGGCCGGCGAGAAGATCACCACCCTCGACGGCGCCGTGCGCGAGCTGGACCCCGAGGACCTGGTCATCACCGACGAGCGCGGCCCGATCGGGCTGGCCGGTGTGATGGGCGGCGCGGAGACCGAGATCGCGGACGCCGAGCAGGACGCGGAGACCGGCGAGGTGGCCGGCACCCGCGAGATCGTCGTCGAGGCCGCGCACTTCGACCCGGTCGCAGTGGCGCGCACCGCGCGCAGGCACCGGCTCGTCTCCGAGGCGTCCAAGCGCTTCGAGCGCGGCGTCGACCCGCAGGCTGCCTCGGCCGCGGCCCAGCGAGCCGTCGACCTGCTGGTGCTGCTGGCAGGCGCCAGCGCCGAGGCCGGTGTGACGGAGGTGGTGACCCCGGGCGGTCCGCGCACTGTGGCGATGGCCGCCGACCACCCCGACCGGGTGGCGGGTGTGGAGTACGGCCGGGAGACCGTGGTCCGCAGGCTCCAGCAGGTGGGCTGCGACGTCTACGGTTCCGACGAGCTGACCGTCACCGTGCCCAGCTGGCGTCCCGACCTGAACGACCCCAACGACCTCGCGGAGGAGGTCATCCGGCTGGAGGGTTACGAGAACCTGCCGTCCACGCTTCCCAGGCCCCCGGCCGGCCGCGGGCTCACCGAGAGCCAGCGCGCCCACCGCAGGGTGGGCCGGGCGCTTGCGGGCGAGGGCTACTCCGAGGTGCTGAGCTACCCGTTCGTCGGCCCCGGCGTCTTTGACCGGCTGCTGCTGGCCGCGGACGACCGGGCACGGCGCACGGTGCGCATCGTGAACCCCCTCTCCGACGAGGAGCCGCGGCTGCGCACGACGCTGCTGCCGGGCCTGTTCGCCGCACTGCGCCGCAACGAGGGGCGGGGGGCGCAGAACGTGGCGCTCTTCGAGACCGGGCTGGTCTTCCACCCGCGTGCGGACGGGACGGTGGCCGTCGCCGATGCCTCGGCCGGTCTGTCCGCGGAGCGTCGGCCCAGCAGCGAGGAGATCGCGGCGCTGGACGCCGCTCTGCCCGTCCAACCCCGGCACGCCGCCGTGGTGTTGAGCGGCGCTCGCGAGCTGGACGGCTGGTGGGGCAAGGGCCGTCAGGCGCTGTGGGCGGACGCCGTGGAGTCCGCGCGCACGGTCGCCCGTGCGGTTGGCGCGGAGCTGCGCGTCACCCGTGGGGCGTACGGTCCCTGGCATCCGGGCCGTTGCGCCGCGCTGAGCGTGGTGGTGGACGGCGAGGAGCAGCACGTCGGCCACGCCGGTGAGTTGCACCCGCGGGTGATCAAGGCGTTCGGCCTGCCGGCCGGGTCCGGCGCGATGGAGCTGGACCTGGACGCCGTGGAGCGGGCCGGCGGCCGGCTGGTGACGGCCCCCGCGGTGTCCGCCTTCCCGGTGGCCACCCAGGACGTCGCGCTGGTGGTGGGCTCGGACGTCCCGGCCGCGGAGGTCGAGGCCGCGCTGCGCGAGGGCGCCGGTGAACTCCTGGAGTCGCTGCGGCTGTTCGACCTCTACACCGGTGAGCAGCTCGGCGGCGACGCCAAGTCGCTGGCGTACGCGCTGCGCTTCCGCGCGGCCGACCGCACGCTGACCGCGGAGGAGGTCGGCGCCGCCCGCGAGGCAGCGGTGGCGGTGGCCGCCGAGCGCACCGGTGCGGAGCTGCGCGGAGTCTGAGGCCGTCCGCGGTTCCTGCGCTTCTGGGCGCATGGGAAGGGGTTCCCGATCACCGATCGGGAACCCCTTCTCGCGTCGTGCGTCGTGCGCGCCGGGTCAGCTGTCGTAGGAGTAGAAGCCCACACCGGTCTTGCGGCCGTGGTGACCGGCTTCCACCATCCGCTGGAGCAGCGGGGGAGCGGCGTACAGCGGCTCCTTGAACTCGTCGTAGAGCGAGTTCGCGATGGCCACGATGGTGTCCAGGCCGACCATGTCGGAGAGTCTGAGCGGGCCCATCGGGTGGGCGCAGCCGAGCTCCATGCCGTTGTCGATGTCCTCGCGGCCGGCCGCGCCGCTCTCGTACATCCGGATCGCGGAGAGCAGGTACGGGACGAGCAGCGCGTTCACCACGAAACCCGAGCGGTCCTGGGCGCGGATGGAGTGCTTGCCGAGCACATTGGCGACCATGGCCTCGGCCCTGGCGACCGTGCCCTCGCTGGTGGTGAGGGCGGGGATCAGCTCGACGAGCTTCTGCACCGGGGCCGGGTTGAAGAAGTGGATGCCCATGACGTGGTCGGGGCGCGAGGTGGCGACCGCGAGCTTCACCAGCGGGATCGAGGAGGTGTTGGAGGCGAGGATCGCGTCCTGGCGGGTGACCACCTGGTCGAGCACCTGGAAGATCTCTGTCTTCACCTGCTCGTTCTCCACCACGGCCTCGATGACCAGATCGCGGTCGGCGAACTCGCCGAGGTCGGTGGTGAAGGTGAGGCGCTCGACAGTCGTGTCCCGCTCCTCCTCGGTGATCTTGCCGCGCTGGGCCGCGCGGTCGAGGGAGTTGCGCAGTCGGGTGCGTCCCAACTCCAGGGCCTCGCCGGTGGTCTCGGCGACCTTGACCTCGAGTCCGGCGCGGGCGCAGACCTCGGCGATGCCGGCGCCCATCTGGCCGCAGCCCACCACTCCGACGCGTTCGATGTCGGTCACAATGTGCCTTTCGCTGGGTTTCCGGTCCGCGGCGCACAGCCGCGTCCAACCTCTGCCGTACGCGGTCGCGGCGCCTCGCCGCACGACGTTACCCGTCGGCGATCGTCGATGTACTGCCGGGTAGCCCAGCCGTCGCGCAGTTTCGCGCAGTTGTCGGTGAACACCCGTGTACGTGTCATGCGCCCTTCCCAGCGCCGGGCGGTACATGCTGTGCTCTGCACCACGCCGATCTGCCGGCGAACTCGGACGCAACAGCCGGCAACAGTCACGAACTGTCAGGGGGCAGTATGGGCCGCATCACTCGAAGGACCTTCGCGGCGGCAGCGGCCGGGGCCTTCTCCGGGCTGCTGACCGCCGTACCCGCGGTGGCGGCCGGCAGTCGACCGGCCGACGGCGGCAGAGGCCGGGCGGCCGAGCTGCGCGGCGTGTGGATCGCCACCGTCGAGAACATCGACTGGCCGAGCAGCACCGGCCTCGAAACAGCTGTCCAGCAGCGGGAGTTGATCGCCCACCTGGACACCGCGGTGGAGCGCCGGCTCAACACCGTCTACTTCCAGGTGCGGCCCACCGCCGACGCGCTCTGGCCCTCGCCGCACGAGCCCTGGTCCAAGGTGCTCACCGGCACCCAGGGGCAGGACCCGGGCTGGGACCCGCTGGCGTTCGCGGTCAAGGAGGCGCACGCCCGCGGACTCCAGCTGCACGCCTGGTTCAACCCCTACCGCGTAGCCAACTCCGAGGACCCGGCCCAGCTCTCGCCCGAGCACCCGGTGCGCAAGAACCCGGAGTGGGCGGTGCCCTACGGCGGCAAGCTCTACTACAACCCGGGGCTGCCGCAGGTGCGGGAGTTCGTCACCAAGGCGATGCTGCACGCGGTCGACAACTACGACATCGACGGCGTGCACTGGGACGACTACTTCTACCCCTACCCGGTGGAGGGCGCGGTCTTCGACGACGACGCCACCTACGCCGAGCACGGCGGCGACTTCGACAACAAGGCGGACTGGCGCCGCCACAACATCGACCTGCTGGTGCGCGGGATGAAGGAGGCGCTCGGCAAGCGCCGCGCGCCGGTGCCGTTCGGTGTCAGTCCCTTCGGTGTCTGGCGCAACAAGGCGACGGACCCGGAGGGTTCGGACACCAACGCCGGTGTGCAGACCTACGACGACCTGCACGCGGACTGCCGCAAGTGGGTGCGCGAGGGCTGGATCGACTACATCATTCCGCAGCTCTACTGGCACATCGGCTTCGCCGCCGCCGACTACGCCAAGCTGGTGCCCTGGTGGAACGAGGTCGTCCGCGGTACCGGAGTGGACCTCTACGTCGGTGAGGCGCTCTACAAGGTGGCCGACCCCGCCCAGCCGGAGCAGTGGCGCGACCCCGCCGAGCTGTCCCGTCATCTGACCTTCTGCGGAGACCACGACCAGGTCAAGGGGCACGCCTACTTCTCCGCCGTGCACGTGGCGAGCGACCCCCGCGGGGCGATGAGCCGCGTCGTGGACGACCACTACCGCTAGTCCGCGCACCGCTGTCGCCGTCCCGCCGCCCGTACGCGGTCGGGTTGCGGCGCCGTGCGGGGCGCCCGTACACACGCGCGCCGCCCGCCGCGCAACGACCTCGGTCGTTGCGCGGCGGGCGGCGGTCGTTGTGCTCAGCCGCGTTCGTGATCCGTTCCGCGCCTCACGACGCAGTCGGGTCCGGGGGACATCAGCGTCTCGTGGCCGTCCTCGTAGCGCACCCGGTAGGGCGGTTCGCCGCCGCTGCCGAGGACTTCGACGATTTCGGCCACCTGGTCGCGGTGGCCGACCGTACGGCCGTGCACCAGCAGTTTGTCGCCGTTCTCCGCGTGCATGACGGGCCTCCTGTGCGAGAGGTGGGGTGGGGGCCGAGATTTTCGCCGACCGTTCGCGGTCGGCGATGTCGGTTGATATCGGTCAATGTACGTCGATGTTCGATTCTACGTTTCTCTCCGGAGGGCGCCCCTCGGGCCGCTCTCCGTCCGCCGCCGGCGACCTGTGCGACGGCTCGCCGCCCCCTCGCGGCCCGCGCCGCCGGGAAGCTCGCGCGGCGGGCGCGTTGTGCGACGTGCTCGCGGCGGATCTCCGTGCGGGGGAGCCGCTGCGCTGGGTCACGACGATGCACGCCAGTACGCCCGCCGCCGCCACCGGCGCGAGCGGGCCGAGGTGCTCGCCGACCAGAACGACCGACCACACCAGGGTGAGCAGGGGCTGGGCGAGCTGGAGTTGGCTGGCGCGCCCCACGCCGATCACCGACATTCCCCGGTACCAGACCACCAGGCCCAGCCACTGCGAACCGCAGCCCAGCCAGGCCAGGCCTGCCACGGTGCGCAGCGTCGGCTCGGCGGGTTCCAGGCTGAGCGCGACCAGTGCGGCGCAGACCGCGAACGGCAGCGCCACCGCCAGCGGCCAGCCGATGACCTGCCAGCCGGGCAGCTCGCGGGCGAGCCGGCCGCCCTCGCCGTACCCGGCGGCACACACCAGGAGCGCGCCGAAGAGGAAGAGATCGCCGGTGGTCAGCCCGCCGCCGCTCTCCCAGAGCGCGAACCCGCCCACGAGCAGCGCGCCCGCGACTGCCGCCGCCCAGAAGCGGGTGCTGTGGCGGATGCCGTGCCGCCAGGAGTTGTAGGTGGCCGTGGTGATGGGCAGCAGGCCGACGACCACCGCCGCGTGCGAGGTGCTGGAGGTCTGCAGCGCGAGCGTTGTCAGCAGCGGGAAACCGAGGACCACGCCGCCGCCGACGGTCGCCAGCGCCGGCCAGTGTCGTCGTGCGGGCCGCCTCGCGCCTGCGAACCACAGGGTCGCCGCGGCCAGGACGCCGGCGAGTGCGACGCGCAGCGCGGTCGCGGACCAGGCGCCGAGCCCTTCCAGCGCCCAGGCGGTGGCCGGGAAGGTGAGGGAGAAGGCGACGACGCCGGTGGCCGCGAGCGCCGTGCCCCGCCGGTCGGAGAGTGTGCCCGACAGGAGCCCCGGCTCTGCTATTGCTATCGACTGATCTGCGGTAGCGCTATCCTCTGCTCTCATGAATCACAGTAGCAGCGTGCGCGGTCTGGTGGATTCCCTCCGCTCGGAGCTGGGTCTTTACGCGCCAGGTGGGAAGTTGCCGTCCAGTCGTGCACTGATGGAGCGCTATCGTGTCAGTCCGGTGACCGTTACTCGGGCGCTGGCGCAGCTCGCGACCGAAGGGCTGGTGGTGACGCGGCCCGGCGCCGGTGCGTTCCGGGCCGCCCCCGGCCCGGTGGCGCCGCGTCCGCCCGCCGACACCTCCTGGCAGGAAGTGGCGCTCTCCGCCGAGTCCGCACCGGACCAGGTGCCGCGCACGGTCGACGCCTCGGGGCTGCTCGCGACCCTGAGCACTCCGCCCGAGGGCGTGATCCCGCTGCACGGCGGCTATCTGCCGACCCGGCTCCAGCCCGAGCGGGCGATGGCCGCCGCGTTCGCGCGGGCGGCCCGGCGCCCTGGAGTGTGGGGGCCGCCGCCTCTGGAGGGCGTGGCCGAGCTGCGCGGGTGGTTCGCGCGGGAGATCGGTGGTGCGAGCGGGCCGTTGGACCCCTCCGACGTGCTGGTCACCGCCGGCGGTCAGAGCGCGATCACCACCGCGCTGCGCGCCCTGGCGCCGCCCGGGGCGCCGGTGCTGGTCGAGTCGCCGACGTATCCGGGGATGCTCGCGGTGGCGCGGGCCTCCGGTCTGCGGCCGGTCCCGGTCCCCGCCGACGCCGAGGGCGTACGCCCGGATCTGCTCGCTCATGCGTTCCGGGCGACCGGTGCCCGGGTGCTCCTGTGCCAGCCGCTGTTCCGCAACCCCGGCGGCGGAGTGCTCGCGGACTCCCGACGGCGGCCGGTACTCGCCGCGGCCCGCGCCGCCGGCGCCTTCGTCGTCGAGGACGACTACGCGCGGCGGCTGGTGCACGAGGATGCCGGCCCGCTGCCCCGTACGCTCGCGGCCGACGACGAGGACGGAGTCGTCGTCCACATCTGCTCGCTGACCAAGAGCACCTCGCCCAATCTGCGGATCGGTGCGCTCGCCGCCCGCGGCCCGGTCGTGGAGCGGCTGCGGGCGATCCAGCTCGTCGACAGCTTCTATGTGCCGAGGCCGCTCCAGGAGGCGACGATCGAGCTGGTCGGTACGCCCG
The DNA here is from genome assembly GCF_018101125.2 of Streptomyces tardus. GTDB lineage: Bacteria > Actinomycetota > Actinomycetes > Streptomycetales > Streptomycetaceae > Streptomyces > Streptomyces tardus. The sequence continues at coordinate 4,740,366 of NZ_JAELVF020000001.1, forward strand.
CGTGGCCGCGTCATCTGCGGGCGGTCGCCGCGGAGTTGAGGACGCGCCGGGAGGCGGCGGTCGCCGCGCTGCTGCGGCTGGCGCCCGCACTGCGCCTGGATCACGTGCCGCGCGGGGGCTTCCATCTGTGGCTCGCGCTCCCCGGCGGCAGCGACGAGCAGGCCGTCCTGGCGGCAGCCCTCGCCGAGGGTGTCGCGCTCGCCCCGGGGCGCCCCTACTTCGCGGCCGAGGCGCCAGGACCGCACCTGCGGCTCAGCATCGCGACCCCCGACAGTGTCGGTGAGCTGACCGAGGGCATCGCCCGGCTTGCTGCGGCCTGCCGTCGACTGGGCATCTCGGAGTGACCGGAGGCCGGGCCGTCCGGTTCGATGTCGACAAGTCTGTACGCGGGTACGGAATCCCGGCGGCCTCCGCGGGGCCCGGCCGCCGCCGTCCGAGCCCTACCGCAGGCCGGCCTGCGGTCGTACGGCGAGCCGGTCCGCCACGGTAGGCGCAGGTCGGCCGGGTGGCTGCAGCCCGCAGGAGGTGGGCTGCGGGGCGCAAGAGCGCACGGTCGTTTCCGGCCAACGGCGCCCTGCCGTCCCCGAGAAGGTGCGTGCGCTATCGAACATTCCGTCGCGCCGCTCTACGATCCGGCCATGCGCTGCCGTCTGACGCTGCTGACCGCCGCCCGCAGCTCCGCCCTGCTCGACGCACGCTTCGACGACGACCGACCGCTGGACCACGCCGGCTGGCAGGAGATCCACTACCGCGCGCCGGTGCTGCACGGACTCGCCGCCGCCGGGCTGCGCTACCGCTCGCCCACCGAACGGTGCCGCGAGACCGGTCACGCGCTGGGCCTCGCCCCGCTCGCCCAACCGGCCCTGCGCGACTGCGACATGGGCCGCTGGCGCGGTCGTACGCTGCGCGAGGTCGCCGCGGCCGAACCGGAGGCCTTCGACGCCTGGTTGGCAGACCCCAGGGCCGCTCCGCACGGCGGCGAGACACTGACCGGTTTCATCACCCGGATAGGCGGCTGGCTGGACACCCGGCCGCTGGAGGAAGACGGCTGGATGATGGCGGTCGCGGAACCGGCCGTCGTACGCGCCGCGCTCTGCTACGCGCTGCGCGTACCTCCCGATACGTACTGGCGCATCGACGCGCACGCCCTGGCGACCGTCACCCTCACCGGCAGCCCGCGGAACTGGTGCCTGTCCTGCGACTGACCCCCGGGTGCGGTGCCGCCGATGCCCTCCTGCCAGACCGGGTACGCTCCACTACGCTTTCAGTCATGTCCCGACACTCGCGCGAACCACTGTTCGTCTACTGGCGTTTCGGGGGTGGCTGGATCGTCAACCACCGCAACCCGCTCGGCCTGGCGTTCATCATCGCGCTCGCCTGCGGCCTGCTGCTCCTGCTGATCACGCTCTGACCGCGCCGCCCGCACCCGCACCTGGCGCGCACCTGCGCCCGGCGCGCACCCGCAACAGGCGCGCACCCGCGCCCGGCTCGCGCGTCGTCCGTGCTCGATACCCGCGCGAGGGACCGTCCCGCCCACCGCGTGCCACCGCCCGGCCGTGTCGTACTCCCGCGGGGCGGCCGTCAGTCGTCCAGGCCGCCGGCGAACGGCATCGCCGGCCACTGCTCCAGCGCCGGCTTCAAGTAGTCGGCCAGCACGGGGAGTTGGGGTACGAGTGTGAGGGTGGCGACCACCCGGAGCATGCCGACCGCGTCGACGAAGCGCTGGACCCGCGGGTCCAGCGGGCGCAGGCCGTTGCGCTCCGCGCCCCGGTCGTACGCCGCGCCCAGCTCCGCGCCGAGCGAGGCCAGATCCCATTCGGCGGGGCCCAGGGTGATCAACTCGAAGTCGGCGAAGCGGTGGCCGTCGACGCCCTGGAAGATGTTCGCGGGCGGGCAGTCGCCGTGCACCGGGCGCAACTCCACGCCCGGGAACGCCTCCTCGAACGCGGCGCGCGACCGCACCAGCGGCCCCAACACCTCCCACTCCCGGCGCGCCCGGTCCAGCAGGGAGGGGGCGATCAGATCGGTGCGGCCCTCCAGCCGGTCCAGGCCGATCTCGACGTAGTGCGGTTCGGCGGCGGAGAGAAAGGCCAGCTCGCCTGGGTACTCCCGCAGCGCCGCGTGCAGCTCTGCGGTGAGCTCGGCGTTCCTCGCGTAGTCGGGCTCCGCATCCCGGTCCTCCTCCAGGAACTCCCAGAACGTCATCGAGAAGCCGTCGCGCTGCACCGGTTCGGCCGGGACCAGCGGGCTGGGCGGCACGACCGGCGTCCCCCGGTCCGCCAACCAGCGCGTCACCGCCAGTTCGTCGCGCTGGCGGCGGGCCAGCGAGACGAGGTCGGTCGACTCCGGCAGCACGGTGGGCACCCGGGCCACCACCGGTGAGGGGGCGAGGTGGACGACCACGGAGAAGACGTCGTGCAGCACTCTGGCGTCCGTCACGGTGAGGCCCAGCTCCCGCCCGGCGGCCACGGCCGCCTCCACCGCGGAGGCGGTGCGGTCGGCGAGCTGCTGCGGAGTCGCGAGATCGGTCATGACGCGATCCTTTCACGGGTGTTCGCGCTCGTTCGAACGGCCGGCTCCGGCCGCGGCCTGCCTCTCCGGCCGCGGCGGGGGACCGGTCGAAGGAGCCGCCACAGGGCTTCGCACTGTCGGTGCGGACAGAGGCAAGGGCGCTGGGCCGCTCGCCGGGAAATCCGTTGCGGGTGGATGGCTCTTCGGCCCGCGGCACAGGGTCTCGGCCGTGCTCGGCCCCCGCGGGGCGAAAGACGTGGCGGGCGTACGGGCCGTCCGCGAGCGCGGAGACCGGCGGGGCCGGAACACCCGTACGACACCGGCGCAACGGGGCCCTGACAACACAGAAGGCAAGGAGCGCGCGCTCCTTGCCACTCTCAAGGTACAGCGCACAGGGGGGCTTGCGGCAAGGCCCCCTGTACGGCGCAGAATCGTCGCTCGAAGCCGGTAACCGCGTATTCGCACCTTTGTGAGGATTGCGCGTTCTGCGGTGGTCTGGCGCAGGTCCGACCGGTGTCCGTGTACGAGGTTCCAAGGCGCTCTCTCGAGGGCGCCACGGAGCCCGGGGTGGGGGTTCGATGTACGACGTGATCGTGATCGGCTGCGGGCCGACCGGTCTGATGCTGGCCGCGGAGTTGCGACTGCGCGGTCGCCGGGTGCTGGTGCTGGAGAGGCTGGCCGAGCCGACGGGGGAGGTGCGGGCGCTCGGCCTGCATGTGCGAAGCATCGAGATCATGGATCAGCGCGGGCTGTTGGAGAAGTTCCTCGCCGAGGGGACGCAGCACCGCCTCGGCGGGATGTTCGCCGGTATCGGCAGCCACTGGCCGTCGGATCTGGACACCGCGCACTCCTATGTGCTGGGCATCCAGCAGCCCGCCACCGAGCGGCTGCTGCTGGAGCACGCGGTGGGCCTCGGTGTCGAGATCCGCCGCGGCAGCGAGGTGACCGGTGTCGAGCAGGACGCGGAGGCGGTGACCGTCGAGCTGTCCGCTCCGGACGCCGCACGGGGCCCGGGTTCCGGGAGTACCCGGCTGCGGGCGCGGTACGTGGTGGGGTGCGACGGTGGGCGCAGTACGGTTCGCAAGCTGCTGGGTGTCGGCTTCCCCGGTGAACCCAGCCGCGTCGAGTCGCTGTTGAGCGAGATCCGGCTGACCGCGACGGCGCAGGAGCTGGAGGCGGTGACGGCCGAGGTGCGCAAGACCGAGCGGCGCTTCGGCGGCATGCACCTGGCCGACGGGTCGTACCGCTTCCTGGTGCCGGCCGAGGGTGTCGCCGAGGACCGCAGCGTCGCGCCGACGCTGGAGGAGTTCCGGCGGCAGTTGCGGGCGTACGGCGGTACGGATCTCGGGGCGCATTCGCCGAGGTGGATCTCGCGTTTCGGGGATGCAACGCGGTTGGCCGAGCGTTACCGGGTGGGCCGGGTGCTGCTGGCGGGCGACGCCGCGCACATCCACCCGCCGACGGGCGGGCAGGGGCTCAACCTCGGTGTCCAGGACGCCTTCAACCTCGGCTGGAAGCTGGCCTCGGTCGTCGGGGGCCGTACACCCGAGAGCCTGCTGGACACCTACGAGAGCGAACGCCGTCCCGTCGCGGAAGCAGTTCTGGACAACACCCGGGCGCAGATGCACCTGATGTCGTCCGACGCCGGTGCGCGGGCGGTGCGCCGACTCCTCGTCGAGCTGGCCGGGTTCGACGAGGTCAACCGGTATCTGATCGAGAAAATCACCGCCCTCGGGATCCGCTACGACCTCGACGGCGGACACGAGCTGGTCGGCCTGCGGCTGCGTGATCTGCCCCTCGGGCGCGGCCGGCTGTACGGGCTGATGCACGCCGGGCGCGGGCTGCTGCTCGACCCGGCCGGGAGCCTGTCGGCGGCGGGCTGGGAGGGCCGCGTGGACCATGTGGTGGACGCGGGCGCGGAGTTGGGCGCGCCCGCCGTATTGCTGCGGCCCGACGGGTACGTCGCCTGGGCCGGCGAGGACCTCGGGGAGCTGCGCTCCCGGCTGACCCGCTGGTTCGGCGCCCCCGACCCGGCCCCCGCGGACCTGCCTGACCGGGCCGACTGAGCCGCACTCAGCACGCCGTCCGTCCTTCTGTCCGTCACACGTGGCGTCCGCCGCCCGACCGACGCGTGACGCCCGACCGACGCGTGACGCCCGACGGGCCGGACGGCAGCGGCTCCGCGAGGCGCGGCACAAGCGCCCTCCGCCCACCGGTTCTGCTCGGCGCCCTCCCGCGTCGTGGTCGCCCGCGGGCGGGGCGGTGCCCGTGCGTCACGCGGGGGCGCCGAGCGGCGGGTGCTCAAGCACCCGGGGCGTGTACTCGACGAGTTGGATGCCGCCGTCGAAGGTGCGGTGCTCGATCATCTCCAGCGCGACGTCCGGGTAGCCGTCGTAGATGCGTTCCGCTCCCGTGGCGCCGGTGATGACGGGGAACATCACGACCCGGAACCGGTCGACGAGCCCGGCGCGCAGCAGGGACCGGCACAGGCTCAGGCTGCCGATCGTGCTGAGGAGGCCCGTGCCGCTGGACTTCATCGCACGGACCGCCTCGACGGCGTCGTCACGGACGAGCGTGGAGTTGGCCCACGTCAGCGGCGCCTCGAGGGAGGAGGAGAAGACCACCTTGGTCGCCCGGGTGAGCCCGTCGACGGAGTCCTCCTCCTCGGGCCTGAACTCGTCCTGGCCGTCCGGGACTTCGCCGGCGGCGAAGCCCGACATCAGTCGGTAGGTGTTCGCCCCCATCAGGTGGGTGGCCTCCGGCTGTTCGCCGAGCCACGCGAGGTACTCCGGGCCTTCCAGGCCCCAGAACCCGGGCCATCCCTCACCCGAGGCAAAGCCGTCGAGCGAGGTGATGAAGTCGACGAGAAGCTCCGACATGGTGGTGTCCTTTCCTGGAGTGTCGGCTGTACGGACCGGACGGCGGCCGGAAACTCATCGGCGCCGCCGCTGCCGCCCCGACTGCCGCGGGCCGGCTCCCGCGCACCGCCCGGCGGCCGGTCCGGCACGCTCGGTCACAGACACCTTGTGTCACCTGCTGAGATGTCGATTGCATAGAAGTGCATCGCTTCGTATAGTCATGCTGTCTCAAGGGAGGAACGATGACGGTACGTGTAGCGGTGGCGGGGGCGAGCGGGTACGCGGGCGGTGAGCTGCTGCGTCTGCTCGTCCAGCATCCACGGGTGGAGATCGGGGCGCTGACCGCCGGATCCAACGCGGGGCAGCGACTGGGCGCGTTGCAGCCGGCGCTGCGACCTCTCGCCGACCGAGTGCTGGAGCCCACCACCGCGGAAGTGCTGGCGGGGCACGACGCTGTCTTTCTCGCCCTGCCGCACGGCCGGTCCGCCGAGCTCGCCGGCCTGCTCGACGACCGGACGGTAATCGTCGACTGCGGCGCCGACTTCCGGTTGGTCGACGCAGCCGCCTGGCAGCGCTGGTACGACACCCCGCACGCCGGCACCTGGCCGTACGGACTGCCCGAACTGCCCGGCGCGCGCGAGCGGTTGCGCGGCGCCAGGCGCATCGCCGTGCCGGGTTGCTACCCGACCGCCGTGACGCTCGCACTGGCCCCCGCGTACGCGGCCGGGCTGGTCGAACCGGAGGCCGTGGTCGTTGCGGCGACCGGCACCTCGGGAGCGGGCAAAGCGCTCAAACCGCATCTGCTGGGCAGCGAGGTGATGGGCTCGATGAGCCCCTACGGCGTCGGCGGTGTGCACCGGCACACCCCGGAGATGGCGCAGAACCTCTCCGCGGCGGCCGGCCGGCCGGTGAGCGTCTCCTTCACCCCCACCCTCGCGCCGATGTCCCGCGGCATCCTCGCCACCAGCAGTGCGAAGGCGCTGCCCGGGCTCACCCCCGACCGGTTGCGCGAGACGTACGAGAAGGCCTACGCCGACGAGCCGTTCGTCGACCTGCTGCCGCCGGGCCAGTGGCCCTCCACCGCGGCGGTCCACGGCTCCAACTCGGTGCTGCTCCAGGTCGCCCACGATCCGGACGCGGGTCGGGCCGTCGTCGTCAGCGCCGTGGACAACCTCACCAAGGGCACCGCCGGCGGCGCGGTGCAGAGCATGAACCTCGCCCTCGGGCTCCCCGAGGAGCTCGGACTTCCCACGATCGGAGTGGCACCGTGAGCGTGACCGCCGCGAAGGGATTCACGGCAGCGGGTATCGCTGCCGGGATCAAGGAGAACGGCAACCCGGACCTGGCTCTGGTGGTCAACGGGGGGCCGCGCCTGGACGCCGCCGGGGTCTTCACCAGCAACCGCGTCAAGGCGGCACCGGTCCTCTGGTCCGAGCAGGTGCTGCGCGGCGGGCAGGTCTCCGCGGTCGTCCTCAACTCCGGGGGCGCCAACGCCTGTACGGGTGCGCCCGGCTTCCAGGACACCCACGCGACCGCCGAGCGGGTCGCCGGGGCGCTGGGACAGAGCGCGGCCGAGGTCGCCGTCGCCTCCACCGGGCTGATCGGCCTGCGGCTGCCGATGGACAGCCTGCTGGCCGGTGTCGACACCGCCGCCGAGTCGCTCTCCCCGCACGGCGGCGAGAAGGCCGCCATCGCCATCAAGACCACCGACAGCGTGCACAAGACCGCGGTCGTCGAAGCGGCCGGCTACACGGTGGGCGGGATGGCCAAGGGCGCCGGCATGCTGGCGCCCGGCCTCGCCACCATGCTCGTCGTGCTCACCACCGACGCCGAGGTACCGGCGGCCGAGCTGGACTCCGCGCTGCGCGCCGCCACCCGCACCACCTTCGACCGGGTCGACTCCGACGGCTGCATGTCCACCAACGACACGGTGCTGCTCCTGGCCTCCGGCGCCTCCGAAGTGCGCCCGGAGCAGGCCGAGTTCGCCGAGGCGGTACGCGCCCTCTGCGCGGATCTGGCGCTCCAGCTCGTAAGGGACGCCGAGGGCGCGTCCAAGGACATCCGGATCGAGGTGGTCGGCGCCGCGAGCGAGGACGAGGCCGTCGAAGTCGGCCGCTCGATCGCCCGCAACAACCTGCTCAAATGCGCGCTGCACGGCGAGGACCCCAACTGGGGCCGCGTGCTTTCCGCGATCGGCACCACCTCGGCGACCTTCGACCCGGACGAGCTGAACGTGGCCATCAACGACGTCTGGGTCTGCCGCAAGGGCCAGGTGGGTGAGGACCGTTCGCTGGTGGACATGCGCTACCGCGAGGTGCGCATCACCGCCGACCTGGCCGCCGGCCAGGAGACCGCGGTGATCTGGACCAACGATCTGACCGCCGACTACGTCCACGAGAACAGCGCGTACTCCTCATGAGCACCCGAGCCCACACCGCTCTGCCCAAGGCCCGCACGCTCATCGAGGCGCTGCCCTGGCTGACGCGCCATCACGGCCGCACCGTCGTCGTCAAGTTCGGCGGCAACGCCATGGTCGACGAGGAGCTGAAGGCCGCCTTCGCCCAGGACGTCGTCTTCCTGCGCCACGCGGGCCTGCGCCCGGTCGTCGTGCACGGCGGCGGACCCCAGATCAGCGCCCAGCTCGACCGGCTCGGGATGCAGTCGGAGTTCAAGGCCGGGCTGCGGGTCACCACGCCGGAGATGATGGACGTCGTACGGATGGTGCTGGCCGGCCAGGTGCAGCGCGAGCTGGTCGGCCTCCTCAACCAGCACGGCCCGTTCGCGGTCGGGATGACCGGTGAGGACGCCCATCTCTTCGCGGCGACACGGAGGTTCGCCGACATCGACGGCGAGCGCGTGGACATCGGCCGGGTCGGCGACATCACCGAGATCGACACCGGTGCGATCGAGGCGCTGCTGGACGACGGGCGCATCCCGGTCATCTCCTCCATCGCCCGCAGCGCCGACGAGCCCGCGGGCGCCGCCGGCCCCGGCGTCTACAACGTCAACGCCGACACCGCCGCCGCCGCGCTCGCCGCGGCGCTGGGCGCCGAGACGCTGATGGTCCTCACGGACGTCGAGGGGCTGTACGCGGACTGGCCGCGCAGCGACGACGTCATCAGCAGGCTGACCGTGAGCGAACTGGACCGCCTGCTCCCGGAGTTGGCCAGCGGGATGGTGCCGAAGATGGAGGGCTGCCGGTACGCGGTGCGGCACGGCGTGCGCACCGCCCGCGTGATCGACGGGCGGGTGCCGCACAGCATCCTGCTGGAGATCTTCACCGACGAGGGCATCGGCACGATGGTGGTGCCGGACGACCCCGGCGGCCCCGACGACGCCCCCGAGCCGGGCGGCGTGCCCCGGCACCGTACGAAGACCGAAGCGACCGAGGGAGACCGGGCATGACGTCCGCACACGGGGCGACCGACGCACGCGCCGCGTCCGGCCGGGGCGAGGGGCTCACCGGCGCCGACGGTACGCCGCCCGCCGACGCCGGCGGCAACCGGGCGCTCACCGCCCGCTGGCAGGGCGCGTTGATGAACAACTACGGCACCCCGCGGCTGCCGCTCGCCCGGGGCGAGGGCGCGCGGCTGTGGGACGCCGAGGGCCGGGAGTACCTGGACTTCGTCGGCGGCATCGCCGTCAACTCGCTCGGTACCGGGCACCCCGCGGTGGTGCGCGCCGTCACCGAGCAGGTGGCCACCCTCGGCCACGTCTCCAACCTGTTCGTCGCCGAGCCGCCGGTCGCGCTCGCCGAACGGCTGCTGGAGCTCGCCGGCCGCCCGGGCGCCGTCTACTTCGGCAACTCCGGGGCGGAGGCGCTGGAGGCGGCGTTCAAGATCGGCCGCCGCACCGGCCGCACCCACATGGTCGCCACCGAGGGCGGCTTCCACGGCCGCACCATGGGCGCGCTCGCGCTGACCGGTCAACCGGCCAAGCAGCAGCCGTTCCTGCCGCTGCCCGGCGAGGTGACCCATGTGCCCTACGGGGACGTCGAGGCGCTGCGCGCGGCGGTCACCGAGGAGACCGCGATGTTCGTGGTCGAGCCGGTGCAGGGGGAGAACGGCGTGGTCCTCCCGCCGCCGGGCTATCTCGCCGCGGCCCGGGAGATCACCGCCGCCGCCGGGGCGCTGCTGGTGGTCGACGAAGTGCAGACCGGGATCGGCCGCACCGGGCACTGGTTCGCGAGCCTGGCGCAGGGCGTGGAGGCGGACGTCATCACCCTCGCCAAGGGGTTGGGCGGCGGGCTGCCGATCGGCGCCGTACTCGCCTTCGGCCCGGCCGCCGAGCTCTTGGGCCCCGGCGAGCACGGTTCGACCTTCGGCGGAAACCCGGTCTCCTGCGCCGCGGCGCTCGCCGTGCTGGAGACCGTCGAACGCGAAGGGCTGCTGGCGCACGTACAGCGGCTGGGCGCCCGGCTGAAGGAGTCGGTCCCCGCCCTCGGTCACCCGCTGGTCGACCAAGTGCGCGGCGAGGGACTGCTGCTGGGTATCGTGCTCACCGAGCCGGTGGCGCCGCAGGCGCAGCAAGCGGCTCAGGATTCGGGCTTCCTGGTCAACGCCGTCGCACCGCACGTTCTGCGGCTCGCCCCTCCGCTGATCCTCGGCGTGGAGGAGGCGGATGCGCTCGTCCGGGCACTGCCCGCGGTCCTGGACACAGCGCACCGCAGCCAACGAGCCGGAGAGTGACGATGACCGAAGGGCAGACCGTCGGGCCCGCCGTGCCCCAGACGCGTACCGCGCGCCACCGCCGGATCGTGGACATCCTGGCGCGCCAACTGGTGCGTTCCCAGAGTCAGTTGGCAAAGCTGCTGCTGGACGACGGCCTCTCGGTCACCCAGGCGACGCTCTCCCGCGACCTCGACGAGCTGGGGGCGGTCAAGATCCGCAACTCCCAGGGCGAGCTGATCTACGCCGTGCCGAGCGAGGGCGGCTTCCGTACGCCCCGGGCGCCGCTGGGGGAGTCCGCCACCGAGGGCCGGCTGTCCCGCTTGGCGGCCGAACTCCTCATCTCCGCCGAGGCGTCGGCGAATCTTGTGGTGCTCCGTACGCCCCCGGGGGCGGCGCAGTTCCTCGCCTCTGCGGTGGACTCCGCGGAGCTCTTCGAGATCATCGGCACCATCGCGGGGGACGACACCCTGCTGCTGATCAGCCGCGATCCGAGCGGCGGGCAGGAGCTGGCGGACCACATGCTGCGCCTCGCCCAGAAGGAGCGCTGACCGGCGGGGAAGGACCACGGCGCGGAGTGCGCCCGGGGCGGGCTCGCGGAGCCCGGCGCTCCGGTTGGGGCGGTTGTGGCACGGCCTACCGCGGGGAAGCGGTTTCGGCTAGCTTTCACCTTCCGCACGGTCCCCACACCGGAGGTTGTCATGCCCACATCGGAGTCTTCGTCGGGTGAGTTCGTCCTCAGCAGACGAGGCCTGCTGCGCGGATCCGCCGCGGTGACGACCACTGCGGCGCTCGCGGCCGGCGGTGTGTTCATGGCGACGCGTACGGCCGCCGCCGCCGAGACCGCCTCCGACTTCTACCACCCCTTCACCGGCTACCCGGTGACCGGAACCTGGCAGGACCACATCGGCCGCGGATCGCTCGGCGGCATCGACTTCGGCATGGGCGTGGGCACCGGGCTGCCCGCCTGCGGTGGCGGAGTCGTCACCAACATCCCCGAGAACGGGACCGGCGGCCACACCGTGACGATCGCGCACGACAACGGCTACCGCACCCAGTACATGCACCTTTCGCAGTTCGTCCTGGGCAACGGCACAAGGGTGGCCGCCGGCGCGATCGTCGGACGCTCCGGCGGCGAACCGGGCGCCCCGGGCTCGGGCGAATCGACCGGTCCCCACCTGCACTGGCACATGATCAATCCGAACGGCACCCGCATCAACCCGGTCGAGTACGTCGGCGGGGGCGGCGGGAAACTGCCCAAGACCGGCACGGAGCAGGACGGGGTGCCCGGGGTCATTTTCTGGCAGCGCGCCCAGAAGTGGCTGTCCGTCGAAGCCGGCTACACCGGCCCGATCGACGGTGCTCCGGGCAAGGGCACCTACTCCGCGCTCCAGCGCGCACTGCGCGACGGCTGGGGCTACACCGGGCCGATCGACGGAGTGCCCGGTGCGGCCACCTACTCCGCACTCCAGCGGCTCGCCGCCGAGCACGGCTACACCGGGCCGATCGACGGCGTGATGGGGGCCAACTCCTGGCGCGGCGTGGCGCGTTTCCTCAATCAGGACCGCTGGGACTGACCGCGCCGCGAAGCCGGCGCGGCGGCCGTCCACCCCGTCGGGTTCGTCCGGCCGCCGACGGCCGTCCATCCCCTCGCGGTGGGCGGCCGTCGGCGTGCGGGCAGAGGGTCGTGCGGTACGGACACCGCGAGCCGCGCCGGGTGCGCGGGAGCCCGGACCCCCCGTCGTGCGGATCTTCGCCGGGCTCGCGACGTCGGGCTCGCGACGCTGACCCGGCGCGTCGCCGTCGGTCTCCGCCGGTCTGATCCAGCAGGATCCGAACGACGGGCCCTAGCCTCGTGGCATGAGGAGAGAACCGCGGGTGCGCAGGGTGTACGACCGCCGTGAGGCCGCTGACGGCAAGAGGGTGTTGGTGGACCGCCTCTGGCCGCGGGGCCTGTCCAAGGAGGCCGCCGCGCTGGATGAGTGGGCCAAGGACGTCGCGCCCGGCCCCGAACTGCGCCGCTGGTACGGCCACCGGGTGGACCGCTACCCGGAGTTCGCCCGCAGGTACCGCGCCGAGCTGGACACGGCGCGGGCCCGCGAGGCGCTCGACCGCCTCGCGGGGCTGGTGCAGGAAGGTCCGGTCACCCTGCTCACCGCGACCAAGGACCTGGCGCACGCCCACACCGCCGTACTCGCGGACGTGCTGCTCCACCGCGACGGCGACCTCCCGGGCTGACCCGCCGCCACTCGCACCGCCCACTCGGCACACCCGCGCCGCCCGCGCCGCCCGAGGCGCCCACCCGGTACACCTGCGCCGCCCGGGCGAACCTGCCGCCCGTCGGCACTCCACGTCCGGGCGCCGTGCCCCTCGTCCGCAGGTCGCTGTTCACCCCCTTCACCAGGCGCTTTGACGTTCCATACGAGTCGATGCATACTTATACCTGTCACCGCATGGATCGTAAGGAGCAACACCGTGACCGAGCGCGTCGTACTTGCCTACTCCGGTGGCCTGGACACCTCCGTCTGCATCGGCTGGATCGCCGAGGAGACGGGAGCCGAGGTCATCGCCGTCGCCGTGGATGTCGGCCAGGGCGGCGAGGACCTCGATGTGATCCGCAAGCGTGCGCTCGCCTGCGGTGCGGTGGAGGCCGAGGTCGCCGACGCCAAGGACGAGTTCGCCGAGGAGTACTGCCTCCCCGCGATCAAGGCCAACGCGCTCTACATGGACAAGTACCCGCTGGTCTCCGCGCTCTCGCGGCCGACCATCGTCAAGCACCTGGTCGCCGCCGCCGAGAAGCACGGCGCGAGCACCGTCGCGCACGGCTGCACCGGCAAGGGCAACGACCAGGTCCGCTTCGAGGCCGGCATCCAGTCCCTCGCCCCGCAGCTCAAGTGCATCGCACCGGTCCGTGACTACGCCATGACCCGTGACAAGGCCATCGCGTTCTGCGAGGACAAGGGCCTGCCGATCGCCACCACCAAGAAGTCGCCCTACTCCATCGACCAGAACGTCTTCGGGCGCGCGGTGGAGACCGGCTTCCTGGAGGACATCTGGAACGCCCCGATCGAGGACCTCTACGAGTACACCTCCAACCCGGCCACCGCCCAGGAGTCCGACGAGGTCGTCATCGCCTTCGACAAGGGTGTTCCCGTCGCGATCGACGGCCGTCCGGTCACCGTCCTCCAGGCGATCCAGCAGCTCAACGAGCGCGCCGGCGCCCAGGGCATCGGCCGGATCGACATGGTCGAGGACCGCCTGGTGGGCATCAAGTCCCGCGAGGTGTACGAGGCCCCCGGCGCCATCGCGCTGATCACCGCGCACCAGGAGCTGGAGGCGGTCACCGTCGAGCGCGAGCTGGCCCGCTACAAGCGGCAGGTGGAGCTGCGCTGGACCGAGCTGGTCTACGACGGCCTGTGGTTCTCGCCCCTCAAGCGCGCGCTGGACGGCTTCGTCGCCGAGGCGAACGAGCACGTCACCGGTGAGATCCGGATGACGCTCCAGGGCGGCCGGGCCACCGTCACCGGCCGGCGTTCCGCGCAGTCGCTGTACGACTTCAACCTCGCCACCTACGACACCGGCGACACCTTCGACCAGTCGATGTCCAAGGGCTTCATCGAGATCTTCGGCCTGTCGAGCAAGATCGCCGCCAAGCGGGATCTGGCACAGTAAGTCCCGCGGCCGGCACCGCACTTCGCAACCCACGACAGCAACGCCCGTACAGGGCCTCGGCCGTCTCCCCGCGAGCAGGGGAGGCGGCCGACACTCATCCACGAGGAGCACAGCGAGATGACAGAGGCACCCCGGCCCGGCGGCGAGGGCGACGTACGGCTGTGGGGCGGCCGTTTCGCGGACGGGCCCTCCGAGGCTTTGGAGCGGCTGAGCGCCTCGGTCCACTTCGACTGGCGTCTGGCCCCGTACGACATCGCCGGATCCCGGGCGCACGCCAAGGTCCTGCACAAGGCCGGGCTCCTCACCGAGGACGAGCTGGCCCGTATGCACGAGGGCCTGGACCGGCTCGCCGCGGACGTCGCCGACGGGTCCTTCACCGGCACCGTCGCCGACGAGGACGTCCACACCGCGCTGGAGCGCGGTCTGCTGGAGCGTGTCGGCCCGGACCTCGGCGGCAAGCTGCGCGCCGGGCGCTCGCGCAACGACCAGGTGGCGACCCTCTTCCGGATGTATCTGCGCGACCACGCGCGGATCGTCGGCGGGCTGCTCGCCGACCTCCAGCAGGCCCTGGTCGGCCTCGCCGAGGCGCACCCCGACGTCGCGATGCCCGGCCGCACCCATCTCCAGCACGCACAGCCGGTGCTCTTCGCCCACCATGTCCTCGCCCACGCCCAGGCGTTGGGCCGCAACGGCGAGCGGTTGCGCCAGTGGGACGAGCGCACCGCCGTCTCGCCCTACGGCTCCGGCGCGCTCGCCGGCTCCTCCCTCGGCCTCGACCCGGAGGCGGTCGCCGCCGACCTCGGCTTCGAGCGCGGCTCGGTGGGGAACTCCATCGACGGGACCGCCTCGCGCGACTTCGTCGCCGAGTTCGCGTTCGTCACGGCGATGATCGGGGTCGACCTCTCCAGAATCGCCGAAGAGGTGATCATCTGGAACACCAAGGAGTTCTCCTTCGTCACCCTCCACGACGCGTTCTCCACCGGCTCCTCGATCATGCCGCAGAAGAAGAACCCGGACATCGCCGAGCTGGCGCGAGGCAAGTCCGGCCGGCTGATCGGCAATCTGACCGGACTGCTCGCCACCCTGAAAGCGCTCCCGCTCGCGTACAACCGCGACCTCCAGGAGGACAAGGAACCGGTATTCGACTCCTGCGACCAACTCGAGGTGCTGCTCCCGGCGTTCACCGGGATGATGGCCACCCTCACGGTGAACGCGGAGCGGATGGCGGAGCTGGCGCCGGCCGGTTTCTCGCTGGCGACCGACATCGCCGAGTGGCTGGTGCGGCGGGGCGTGCCCTTCCGCGTCGCGCACGAGGTGGCGGGGGAGTGCGTCAAGGTCTGCGAGGCGGAGGGGATCGAGCTGGACGGGCTGACCGACGAGCAGTTCGCGAAGATCTCGCCGCATCTGACCCCCGAGGTCCGCACGGTGCTGAACGTCCCGGGCGCCCTGGCGTCCCGCAACGGGCGCGGAGGTACGGCCCCGGCAGCAGTCGCCGTGCAGCTGGAGGAGGTCAGGGCGGAGCTCGCCACCCAGCGCCGGTGGGCAGACCAGGTCCGGTAGCAGCGGCCTGCCCCTCGCCGGGCCCGGCGGCTCCCTCCGGCCCGCCGGGCCCGGCGGGCCGGACTCCGGTGTGGGGCGCGGTTACGGTGGAGTGAGTCAGCCGTTCACGCCGTCCCACCGGAGTACGCGATGCCGCTGTCCCGACTCGCCGAAGCCACCACGCCCACCGCACACCTCGGGCTCGGGCTGGCGGCCCTGGGCAGACCCGGCTATCTGAACCTCGGCCGCGACCGCGACCTTCCCGACGACCGCACTCCCGACGCCCTGCGCGCCCGTACCCACGAGCTGCTGGACGCGGCGTACGCGCAGGGCGTCCGCTATGTCGACACCGCACGCAGCTACGGGCGGGCGGAGGAGTTCCTCGGCCAGTGGCTCGCCGGCCGTCCCGAGGCGCACGACGTGGTGGTCGGCAGCAAGTGGGGTTACGCCTACACCGCGAACTGGCGGGTGGCCGCCGATGTGCACGAGGTCAAGGAGCACTCGGCCGCGATGTACGCGACGCAGTACGCCGAGAGCGTCGAACTCCTGGGCGGCCGACCGGACTTGTACCAGGTCCACTCCGTCACCCCGGAGAGCCCGGTGCTCACCGACGCGGCGCTCCAGGAGCGGCTGGCGGAGCAGGCTGCCGAAGGCGTCTCGGTCGGGCTGTCGGTCAGCGGTCCGCGCCAGGCCGAGGCGGTGCGTGCCGCTCTGCGCGTGGCGCCCGGAGGCGAGCGGCTGTTCCGCAGCGTCCAGGCGACCTGCAACCTGCTGGAGCCCTCCGT
The DNA here is from genome assembly GCF_018101125.2 of Streptomyces tardus. Taxonomy (GTDB): domain Bacteria; phylum Actinomycetota; class Actinomycetes; order Streptomycetales; family Streptomycetaceae; genus Streptomyces; species Streptomyces tardus. The sequence continues at coordinate 4,756,398 of NZ_JAELVF020000001.1, forward strand.
CGGGGCGGCGCTCGCCGAGGCGCACGAGGCGGGCCTGTACGTCATCGTCAAGGAGGCGATGGCCAACGGCCGGCTCGCCCCCGGGGTCGCCCCCGCAGCGCTGCGCGAGGTGGCCGAGGAGTGCGGCGCCACCACCGACGCGGTGGCGCTGGCGGCGATGCTCCACCGGCCCTGGGCCACGACGGTGCTGTCCGGGGCCGTCACCACCGAGCAGCTGTTCGCCAACCTGCACGCGGTCACGGTCGATCTGGGCAAGGAACAGCTGGCCCGGCTCGCGGAGTTGGCCGAGGAGCCGGAGGCGTACTGGCAGCAGCGCGCGGATCTGTCCTGGCACTGAGCCCGCCCTGCCCCCGGCGCCCTGCCCCGGGCACGGTTTGCCTCGGCACGGTTCGCCCCGGGACGGTCTGCCCCGGGGCGAACCGTGCCGAGCCCGTACGGGCTCGCGCCGTGCGGCCGGAGGAAGGCGTGCGCCCGGTCGAACCGGTCAGGCGGCCTTCGCGTCGCCCCGGCCCTCGGCGCTGCCGCGGCCCGCGACACCCGCGGCCCGGGCCTTGGTGGCGTACATGTCCACGTACTCCTGGCCGGACAGCTCGCGCACCTCGCTCATCACCTCGTCGGTGACGGCGCGCAGCACGTAGCGGTCGCGGTCCATGCCCTCGTAGCGGGAGAAGTCCAGCGGCTCGCCGAAACGTACGGTGATGTGGCGGCCGGGGCCCAGCCGAGGCATTCCCTTGCCCGTCGGCTGCACCCGGTCGGTGCCGATCAGCGCGAACGGGACGACGGGCGCCCCCGTCATCAGCGCCATCCGCGCGATGCCGGTACGGCCCCGGTAGAGGCGGCCGTCGGGGGAGCGGGTGCCCTCCGGGTAGATCGCGAAGACCCGGCCCTCCTCCAGGATGCGCCGCCCGGTCATCAGCGCGGCGACTCCGCCGTGGCTGCCGTCCCGATCGACCGGGACCATGCCGACGCCGGTGAAGAACCAGGCCATCAGCCGGCCCTTGAGCCCGCGGCCGGTGACGTATTCGTCCTTGCCGATGAAGAAGACCTGCCGCCTGCTGACGATGGGCAGAACCACGGAGTCGATGAAGGTGAGGTGGTTGCCGGCGAGGATCACCGGCCCCGAGCCCGGCACATGTTCGATGCCCTCCACGCGGGGCCGGAACAGCACGCGCAGCAGCGGCTTGCACAGCACCTTGATGAGAAGGAATCGGGCCTTCACGGTTCTTTCGCCTCCGGTCGTCGCGCACTCGCGACAGGTCTCGGCCGTCTCGGCCGCTGTGGTCAGGTCGTTGGGCGGTACGTGCCGGTCCTCCGTGGATCCACGTCGGTCCCGCACGGCCTGCCGCGGTCGTCCCGGGGGTCACCCGGGTACGGGACGTCCGGGCAGCGGCTGATGACGCGCGCCGCCCCGGACGATACTCATCGTCCATCTTCCCCCGTGTTGCGGGTGTCCGCCGCACGGATGAGCCCGGAACCCGTGTGACGTGTGTTTCTGTCATGTTCCGACGAATTACTCCCCGGCGTGAGCCGTTCCCCTCTAACCTTCAGCGCGCGGCGCCCGCCACGGCGCGCGGCAGACCCAGAGGCCCAACTCCGCGGTGAGTGCGCACCGTTGGGGTGGACCCCAGCAGTGAGGAGAGCTCATGGACCAGGTGCAGCGACCGGAGATCCGACCGGGCAGACGAGCCCTGCTGGGAGCGGCTGCCGCTCTCGGCGCCGGTGCCACTCTCGCCGCGGCCGGCAGCGCCCACGCCGCCGAGGGCCGCCCCGCGCGGGCCGGACGCCCGCCGAAGCTGCCCGTGCCCACCGTGGTCGCCCACCGGGGTGCGAGCGGCTACCGGCCGGAACACACCCTCGGCTCCTACCAGTTCGCACTGGACATGGGCGCCGACGTGATCGAGCAGGACCTCGTCCCGACCAAGGACGGCCATCTGGTCTGCCGCCACGAGAACGACATCACCGCCACCACCGACGTCGCCGACCACCCGGAGTTCGCCGACCGCAGGACGACCAAGTCGGTCGACGGCGTGGAGTACACCGGTTGGTTCACCGAGGACTTCACGCTCGCCGAGCTCAAGACGCTGCGCGCCACCGAGCGCATCCCGAAGCAGCGCCCGAACAACACCCTCTACAACGGCCGCTGGGACGTTCCCACCTTCGAGGAGGTCCTGCGCTGGGCCCGTACCGAGGGCAGGAAGCGCGGCCGGCCGGTGTGGCTGTACGTGGAGACCAAGCACCCCACGCACTTCCGCAAGCTCGGCCTCGGACTGGAGAAGCCCCTCGTCCGGCTGCTGCGCAAGTACGGGCTGGACGGTCGGCGCGCCCCGCTCTTCCTCCAGTCCTTCGAGCCCAGCAGCATCGAGCGACTCAGGGAGCAGGTCGACACCCCGGGCGTGGTGCTGCTGTCCACCATCGACTCCCGGCCCTGGGACTTCGTCGAATCGGGCGACCCGCGCACGGTCCGCGATCTGATCACGCCCGCCGGACTGCGGGAGATCGCTTCCTACGCCCAGGGCATCGGTCCCGAACTGAGCCTGGTCATCCCGCGCAGGGAGGACGGCACCCTGGGTGAGCCGACGACGCTCGTGCGTGACGCGCACGCCCGGGGACTGGTGCTGCACCCGTACACCCTGCGCAACGAGAACTCCTTCCTGCCCGCCGAGTTCCGTCGCGGCGAGGACCCGAACGCCTTCGGCGACGCCTTCGGGGCGCTCCGTGCGTACTTCGACACCGGCATCGACGGGATCTTCGCCGACCACCCCGACACCGCGCTGTACGCCGCGGCGGACTTCCGCGCCCGCCGCTGACCGCGAAGCCGACGGCCCGGCCCGCGGTCCCGGCCGTGCGTCCGGTGGGACAGCTCGTTCCACCGGGCGCACGGCTGCCGGACCTGCCGTGCGAGCAGCGCTGTGCGAGCGCTCATCACCAGGCAATCGCAGGCGAGTTGGGTATCTCACAGCGAAGATCAGGGCTCTCGCGTTCCCGCCGCCTGTGATGTCTGCGCAGAATGCCGGGGACAACGGTTGGAGAGGCCCGCCCCGGGGAACCCTGGGAACTGGCGCGCGACACAATCCGGCGTCAGCAGGGCAGACAGGCCGGCCGCGCGACCCTCATCCGGTGCGGACTGGCGCGACAACCAAGGGAGAGGCGTGCGCACGTGGGCATGAGCGTGACCATCTCTACAGCGGCAGAGCAGGACGCCGAGCAGATCCTCAAGCTCCAGTACCTCTGCTACCAGAGCGAGGCGCAGCTGTACGGCGACTACGGCATCGAACCTCTCACCCAGTCGCTCCAGGACCTCCGCGTCGAGCTGGGCTCGGGCCGGGTGCTGGTGGCCCGCCTCGGCGAGGAGGTCGTCGGCTCCGTGCGGGCGGTCGTCGACGGCGAGGGCATGGCGCTGATCAACAAGCTGATCGTGCATCCCCGTCTCCAGCGGCACGGGCTGGGCGCACGACTTCTGAACACCCTGGAGGCAGAGCTCGCCGAGCAGCAGGGCGCGCGCCGCTTCCGACTGATCACCGGCCACCGGAGCGACGGGAACATCCGGCTCTACCGCCGCTGCGGCTACGTACCGAGCAACACCGAGCGCGTCTCGCCGCGGCTGAGCCTGATCACCCTGGAGAAGGAAGCGGTGGCGCAGGCGTACGTCGCCAGCGCCTGAGCCCGGCGGGAGGCCGACCGCGACACGGAGCGGCCGGGCGGTGGTTGACGACCGCTCCGGCCGCTTTCCGTCGCGCCCCGCGAGCCCGGGCCGGGGCCCGCTGCACTTTCGCGCTTGCCCGGGCCCGGTGCGTCCGGTGCGTCCGGTGGACGCGGAACCCGGGCGGCGGCCCCGTGCGGGTTCGAACGCGGTTCAGTCGCGGCGGTGGCGGCGCAGCCAGTAGAGCCCGACGACCGGCAGCACCAGCGGGATGAAGAGATAGCCCTGCCCGTACGTCGACCACACCGTGGAGTCCGGGAAGGCGCCGGAGTCCACCACCGTCCAGGTGCCGACGACCAGTACGCCGACGAGCTCGGCCGCGCAGCAGCCGACCGCGATCCGGCGGGCGCGCTCACCGCCGCGCACCAGCGCGACCGTGATGAAGCCGTAGACGACAGCGGCGAGGGCGGAGAGCGTGTACGCCAGCGGAGCCTCGTCGAACCGGGTGGTCAGCTGGTAGAGCGCGCGGGAGGTCGCCCCGACGGTGAAGATGCCGTAGAGCGTCATCAGCAGCATCCCGGGACCCTTGCCCAGGCCGCCTTCGGCGCGGGATGCCCGGGCCCCGTCGGAATCCCGGCCGGTGGGCGCCCGCGTCCCGGCTGCCCGGCTGCCGCTCGGGTCCCCGGACCCGGCGATCGGCTCTGCCCGGTCGGTCTCTTCGGCCCGGCCGGCGCTGCTCGTGCGTTCGTTCTCAGACACCGCTGCCCACCCAGATGTCGTGCAGCCGCACCTGGAGGACGGCCAGGACCACGGCGCCCGCGACCACCGTCGCCGACCCCCAGCGGGTCCGCTCCGAGAGCGAGAGCATCGCCACCGCCGGGATCGACGCGGCGGCACCGAGCAGGTACGAGACGAAGACGACCGCGCCCTCGTCCGCCTCCTGCCCCCGGGCGAGTTGGACGATGCCGACGACCAGCTGCACCAGGGCGAGCACGGTGACGACGGCCATGCCGATGAAGTGCCAGTCCTTGGTCGGCTGGTCCCGGTAGGCCGCAAAGCCGCACCAGGCGGCCAGCGCGAGCGCGGTCACGGCGACCGCGACCGTCAGCGGGGTGAGCATGGCGCCGACTCTAGTAC
>NZ_JAELVF020000001.1:4761263-4868365 GCF_018101125.2 Streptomyces tardus
CCGTCTGCCGGGACGCCGGGTGAGACGACGTGCGCCCGGAGCGTGTGCTTGGCCACAGCAGCCATCCGCGGCCGACCCCTCTCCGCTGCCCGTACGCGCTGCCGCCCGACGGAGGTTCTCGCAGATCAGAGCGGTGGCACCGGAGTGGAAGCGCCCGGGTCGCCCCGGTCGTCGGCAGGTGGGGTCCCTGCCTCTTCCAAACTCCACGAGTCCAGCATGCGGACCGGCGTCCCACGTCGCGGGAAGGTGCGGACCAGGTCTGTTTTACTGAACAGCATGAGCACGACGCACCGCAGTCCAGCCGCAGCCGAGGTGGTCCCCACCCCGAGCGCTCGCTGCTGTCGGTGCCGAATGTGTGACTGCTGAGGGCCCCACCGAACTACTTCGCGCCCCGAAGCGAGAGCCGAACCCGCACCCCGCGTGCGTACGGCTCGTCCCGTGCGGCCCGCCGCTGACAGCGGGACCAGGGCCATGGGCGTTCACCCTTCCTCCCGCCCCTCACCTCCCGCGTGCCCGGCCGGCCCTGTGCCGCCCGCTCCCCGCGGGGAGCAACCCGTGTGCGTCTCCGCGACCCGGTGCCGTGCACTCGACAGCGACGGACAGCCAGTGATCACCACCACGGACCTGACCAAGGTCTACCGCAGCCGCGACCGCGAGGTCACCGCCCTGGACGGCGTGAACCTGCACGTCGAGCAGGGTGAGGTGTACGGCGTCATCGGCCGCAGCGGAGCCGGCAAATCCTCACTCATCCGCTGTGTGAACCTCCTCGAGCGCCCGACCTCGGGCACCGTGAGCGTCGCCGGACAGGACCTCACCGCGCTGGTGACGGGTACCGGCGCCCGCCCGCCCGCCGCACTGCGCAGGGCCCGCGCCGGCATCGGCATGATCTTCCAGCACTTCAACCTGCTCTCCTCGCGCGATGTCCAGAAGAACGTCGAACTGCCGCTGGAGATCCTCGGCCACTCCGGCCGCGAGCGGGAGCGCAAGGCGCTCGAACTGCTCGACCTCGTCGGCCTCGCGGACAAGGCCCGCGCACACCCCGCCCAGCTGTCCGGCGGCCAGAAGCAGCGCGTCGGCATCGCCAGGGCCCTGGCGGGCGATCCGAAGGTGCTCCTCTCCGACGAGGCGACCTCCGCACTCGACCCCGAGACGACCCGTTCGGTGCTCCAGCTGCTGCGCGATCTCAACAGGCAGCTCGGTCTGACCGTGCTGCTGATCACCCACGAGATGGACGTGGTCAAGACCGTCTGCGACAGCGCGGCGCTGATGCGCGAGGGCCGCGTCGTGGAGTCCGGCACGGTACAGCGGCTGCTCGCCACCCCGGGCTCGGAGCTCGCCGCCGAGCTCTTCCCCGTCGGTGGCACCCCCACCGAAGCCGGTACGACGGTGGTCGACATCACCTTCCACGGCGAGGCCGCGGGAAGGCCGGTCGTCTCCCACCTCGCCCGGGCCTACGACATCGACGTCTCCATCCTGGGAGCCGCCATGGACACCGTCGGCGACCGCCAGATCGGCCGGATGCGCATCGAACTTCCCGGCGGACGCGAGGAGAACGCCCTGCCGCTGGCCCATCTGCGGGAGCAGGGACTGACAGTGGAGCTCCCCGGGCGCGGCGGCGACCTGACGAAGGAGGCGGCCAAGTGACCTGGTCGGAGATGCAGCCCCTGCTCAACCAGGGCCTGGTGGACACCGTGTACATGGTCGGCTGGTCGACCCTGATCGCGGCGCTCGGCGGTCTGCCGCTCGGCGTACTGCTGGTGCTGACCGACCGCGGCGGGATGCTGCGCAACACGGTGGTCAACAAGGTGGTCGGCGCGATCGTGAACGTCGGCCGCTCACTGCCGTTCATCATCCTGCTGGTGGCCCTGATCCCGTTCACCAAGCTGCTGGTCGGCACGTTCATCGGGCCCACCGCGGCCATCGTGCCGCTGGCCATCGGGGCCATTCCGTTCTTCGCCCGGCTGGTGGAGACCGCGATCCGCGAGGTCGACCACGGGCTGGTGGAGGCCGTCCAGTCGATGGGCGGCGGTACGCGCACCACCGTCTTCAAGGTCCTGCTGCCGCAGGCGCTGCCCTCGCTGGTCGCGGGCCTGACCACCACCGTCATCGTGCTGCTCGGCTACTCGGCGATGGCCGGCGCGGTCGGTGGAGGCGGGCTGGGCGACCTGGCACTGACCTACGGCTACCAGCGCTTCGAGACCGGACTGATGCTCGCCACCGTCGGCGTGCTGATCGTCCTGGTCACACTCGTCCAGCTCATCGGCGACCTCGCTGTACGACTGCTGACGCGGCAGGAGCGGAAGGCGGGCTGACCTGCACCGCACCGCCCACCGCGTCGGGCGACCCCTGTCCCGAACCCTTCGTCGGGCACGCACCACCCACACAGGAACGAGGCACTCTTCGTGCGTATCACCACCCGCCACACCCGTCACCTCACCCTCGCCGCGGCGGCCACCACCGCCCTCACTCTCGGCCTGACCGCCTGCGGCACCGCATCGGACCCGGACAGCGGCGCCGGCTCCGACAGCAGCAAGCCGCTGACCGTCGGCGCCTCCGCCACCCCGCACGCCCAGATCCTGGAGTACGTCCGGGACAACCTGGCGGCCGACGAGGACCTGGACCTCAAGATCAAGGTCTTCGACGACTACGTGCTGCCCAACACGGCGACGCAGGAGGGCGAGATCGGCGCCAACTTCTTCCAGCACAAGCCGCACCTGGACGACTTCAACGAGCAGCGCGACGGCAGCCTCGTCCCCGTGGTCAACGTGCACCTGGAGCCGCTCGGCCTCTACTCCGAGTCCGCGAAGGACGTGAAGGACATCAAGCCGGGCCAGACCGTCGCGGTGCCCAACGACGCCACCAACGAGGGCCGTGCGCTCAAGCTGCTCGCCGACAACGGCCTGATCGAGCTCAAGAAGGGCGCCGGCACCACCGGCACCCTGCGGGACGTCGCCGATGCCAAGGGCCTGAAGTTCAAGGAGCTCAAGGCCGCCACCCTGCCGCGCTCCCTCGGCGAGGTCGACGCCGCGGTCATCAACGGCAACTACGCGTTGGAGGCCGACCTCAAGCCGGCCGACGACGCGCTGGTGCTGGAGAAGGCCGAGGGCAACCCGTACACCAACTTCCTCGCGGTCAAGAAGGGCAACGAGGACGACGAGCGGGTCGAGAAGCTGGCGAAGCTCCTCAACTCCGACGAGGTGAAGAAGTACATCGAGAAGGAGTACGACGACTCGGTGCTCCCGGTCTTCGGCGCGGTCCGGGGCTGACCCGGCCGCGGACGGACCGCGGCGCGCGGAACCCCACGCGGGCCGCGGTCCGTCCGCACCAACGGCGAAGCGGTGGGCCCCACTTGAGGGGCCCACCGCTTCGTGTGCACCCGCGCATGCGGCATGCTGGTGCACTTGACCCCTCGCAGGCTGGAGCGGCGTATGACTTCGACTTTCCCGGACGTATCCATCAGTACGGAACGTCTCGTACTGCGACCGTTCGAGGAAGCGGACATCCCTGCCCACACCGAGATGATGAACGACGAGCTGGTGGCGGCGTGGACGGATGTCCCCGTGCCCTTCAGCGAGAGCGACGCGCGCCGCTGGGTGACCTTCACCGCGCCCGCACAGCGCACCGCGGGCACCGGAATCGCCTTCGCCGTCACGGAGTTCCTCACCGGCCGACTCGTCGGCTCCCTGCGGCTGAGCAACACCGACTGGCGACTGCTCTCCACCGAGGCCACCTATGTGATCGCCCCGTGGGCCAGGGGAGAGGGGTACGCCAGCGAGGCGCTGCTGGTCATCGCGGGCTGGCTGTTCCAGGACCAGAAGTTCGAACGCCTGGAGCTGCGCACGGCCGCCGACAACACCGCGGCCCAGCAGGTCGCGCAGAAGGTCGGCGGCATCAGCGAGGGCGTACTGCGCAACGCCTGGATAGCCCGCAGTCGAACGGAGGCCGGCGGCTGGGTCGAGCTGCGCGGCGATCTGATCGTGTGGGGCCTGCTGCCCGAGGACACAGACGGCATAGCCGAGGAGCTCGACCAGGGAGGCACCTACTCCCACTACCCCAACTGGCCGGGCGTGCACGGAGGTTGACGCCACAGGCTCCCGCCCGGCGCCCGTGCCGTGCCGCGCGCGGGGGTCGGCCGAAAGACGGCTCGGCGCGCACCCGAAGGCTCGGGTAGTGTCGCCCTGCCCCCACCTGCGCTGACCCAGGAGACCCCACCCATGGCCGACCGTGTCACCGTGATCGGGTGGGACGGCTCGCCGCTGACCGACGCCGCGCGCGCCGCACTTCAGGCCGCGAGCCTGGTCGCCGGAGCCGCACACCATCTCGCGCTGGACGACGTGCCCGAGCGGGCCGAACGCATCCGTCTGGGCAGCGTCGCCCTGGCGGCGCGCCGGATCGCCCGTCACCGCGGCACCGCCGTGGTGCTGGCCGACGGCGACCCCGGGTTCTTCGGCGTGGTGCGCACCCTGCGCGCTCCCGAGCATGGGCTCGAGGTCGAGGTCCAGCCCGCCGTCTCCGCGGTGGCCGCGGCCTTCGCCCGGGCCGGGATGCCCTGGGACGACGCCCAGGTCGTCGTCGCGCACAGCCGCAACCTGCGGCGCGCGGTCAACATCTGCCGGGCCCATCCCAAGGTCGCCGTCCTCACCTCGCCGGGTGCGGGTCCGGCCGAACTGGCGCTGCTGCTGGGGGAGGTGCACCGCACCTTCGTCATCTGCGAGGCGCTCGGCACCCGCGAGGAGCGGGTCACCGTCCTCACCTCGGAGAAGGCCGTCGACTACCTCTGGCGCGACCCCAACGTGGTCATCGCCGTCGGCGGCCACACCCGGCCCCAGGCGCCCGTCGACGTCGACCCCGCGGCAGCCGCCCGGCCCGTCAGGAGCGGCGACGGCTGGCTGGCCGGCCGCACGCCCGGCTACCCGGACGGGCCGCGCGGCTGGGCGGGACACGGGCCGGTACCGGACCGCGGGGCACGTACCGACGGTCGGTCCCAGGAGCTGCGGGCCGCCCAACTCGCCCGTCTGGGCCCCCGACCGGGCGATCTGGTCTGGGACATCGGCTGCGGCCCCGGGCTGATCGCCGCCGACGCCGCCCGCTTCGGCGCGGCCGTGATCGCCGTCGACCGCAACGCCGAGGCGCTGGCCCGCACCACCGCCCGTGCGGCCGAGACCGGGGTGATGCTGGAGGCCGTTCACGGAGGCGCTCCCCAGGTGCTGGAGCGGCTGCCCGAGCCCGATGTCGTACGGATCGGCGGCGGCGGGCTGCGTACGGTCGAGGCGTGCGCGGACCGGCGGCCCGAGCGCATCGTGACGCACGCGACTACCCGGGATGAGGCAGAAGCCACTGGACGGGCGCTCGCCGACCGTGGTTACCGCGTCGAGTGCGCACTGCTGCAGTCGGTCGAGATGGACACCGAGGACTGGACCGAACGGGATCGGACGGTCGTTTTTCTGCTGTCCGGAAGTCGTATGTGATCTGTCCGGAATGAACCGTGACCAACCGGGTCCAGTCACCTCCCCGTGGAGGGTCCGACCAGCGGCTGCGGGTAGGGTTATGCACCGTTGTGTGTCCGGCCCGCCGGGCGGTTTCGCACCCTCTTGCTTCGGTTTCGACGGCGTCCGCCGAACCGGCCGGAGCGCGGTGGCGCACCCGTCAACCCACGGATGACACACGGGCGGAGACGTGCCGTGCGCTTGACGCGCTCGTTCTTCTCCGTGGGGGCGTCGATCCCGTCGGGCTGGAAGGAAGACGAGCAATGGGCGAGGGGTACGCATGACTGACACCGGCCGAATGCCCGGCGAGGGGCAGCCGGAGAACGCAGGCGCACCGCAGGAGGAGCCCGGCGCGCCGGCGCCTGTCGGGCACACCTACGCTCCGCCGCGGAACGGCAGGCCCGGTTCCGCGGGTTCGGGTCGCCACGCGCAGGACGACCTGCTGCTGATGCCGAGTTCGCAGGGCGCCTGGGGCGACCCGGGGGCCCAGCCGTTCACCCCGCAGCCCGTGCCGGCCGACGCCGGTTACGACGGGGCAGCCGCAGCCGTGCCGCACCACCCGGAGCAGGGCCCGCACGTCCCGGAGGGCCACGAGGCCGACGGCAGGGACTCGGGGGCGCACGACTACAGCGCCGTGCGCACGCCGCCCGCCGGCTCGCCCGTGCCCGGTGCGGACCTCTCCGCCGCCCACGAGGGCATGACCGCCGTCCCCGGTGAACCGGCTCCCGGCGAGCCCTCGTTCGGCGAAGCCCCGGCCGGCGCCGTACCCGTCGAGCCGGCGGCCGTCGACCCGCTGTCCGACCCGCTGCCGGGCGATGCCCGGTCCGGCGGTGCTCCGGCGGGCGATCCGTTGTCCGACCCGCTGCCGGGCGAGCCGCCGGCCACCGGTGGCGGAGCTCCGGGCGACGAGCCGCAGCAGCCCGTGCCCGCGCAGAGCTGGGGCGGGCGGCAGACGCAACCGAGCCGTCAGCCGAGTGCGACCGCGCCGCGCCGCCCGCTGCACCTGGGACCGCCTGTTCCCGAACAGTCCGGCGCCGTACGGTCGTTGGCCGAGCGGGGGCCGAGCACTCAGCCGGGCACGGCCTTCCCCGCCCCGGTCGAGAGCGGTGTCCGGCCGGCTGCGGAACCCGCTGCCGCACCGCACTCCGCGCCCGGGGCGCACGACGCCTCGCTGAACCAGACCGCGCCGCCGGCTCCCAGCGGGGAGCAGGGCCTCCCGGCCGAGCCTGAGTACCTCGACGTGCCCCCCGCCGATCAACTCCCGCAGCAGCCCGAGCACTTCGAGGACCCCTCGCAGCTGCCCGGGCCGCAGCTCGGTGCGCTGCCGCCGCAGGAGCCGGACGCCTGGTCCGCGCAGCCCGTGCACGCGGACGCGGCCGTCCACCCCGTCGAACACCCGTTGGCCGGGCCGGACCCGGTGGCCGAGCCCGTGGCGGCTCCGGGCGCGGTCGACCCGTCCCCGCCCGCCGAGGCCGTGCCGGTGTACGACGCCCCGCAGCCCGTCGCCGCCGACGGGTCGGCAGGCGTGGAGCCGGCCGAGCCGGTGGCCGCGGAGCCGGGCCAGGTGGAGCCGGTCGCCGCCGAGGCCGGCGCCGCCGCAGAAGCGGTGGCCGAGCCCGTCGAGCAGCCCGCGCCGCAGGGCGCCCAGGAGCAGGCCGCGGTGGACGGTGCTCCGGTGCAGGATCCGGGGGCCGCGATCCCCGCCCAGGTCGGGGATCCCGATCCGCTCTCCGCGACGGCACAGGCGGTGCCCGCCCCGCGCGAGGCCGAGGCCTCCGCCGTGAACACCGAGGACGGCTCCGTCGCCCCCGGCCCGGACGAGGTGTCCGCCGCCGAGCCGACCGACCTGCAACTCCCGGAGCCCGAGGGCGATTCGGCCGCCGCCGCAGCGTCGCGGCCGGAGGAGGCCCAGCACCTCGCTGCCGAGCCCGCCCCGGAACCCGCGCCGTCCGCCGAGCCCGTGGCGCAGGAGGAGCCCGCCGCGCCGGCAGCCGCCGCACCGGAGCCCGCGCTCGACGCCCCCGCCGCACCACAGGCCCCGACCCCCGACGCCCCGACCCCCGACGACGCGACCCCCGACGACGCGACCCCCGACGACGCGGCTTCCGACGGCGCCGCTCTGCCCGGGGACGCCGTACAACCGTCCGCCGAAAGCGCCGAGTCCGGCGCCTCCGAGCCCGGCGCCCCCGAGCCCGCCCCCGTCGAGGCTTCCGGACCGCCCGCGCCGGGCTACCCGGACGCCGAGCGCGAGGCCGTGCACCGTGCCATCCGTGAGCGCCGCGACGTACGCAACGGGTTCCGTGACGACCCCATTCCGCACGAGGTGCTGCTCCGGGTCCTGGAGGCCGCCCACACCGCGCCGAGCGTCGGCCACTCCCAGCCCTGGGACTTCGTCATCATCCGCTCGCCCGAGACGCGGCAGGCGATGCACGAGCTCGCCCTGCGGCAGCGCGACGCCTACGCCAAGTCGCTGCCCAAGGCGCGGGCGAAGCAGTTCAAGGAGCTGAAGGTCGAGGCGATCCTCGACACCCCGGTCAACATCGTCGTCACCGCGGACCCCACCCGCGGCGGTCGCCACACCCTGGGCCGGCACAGCCAGCCGCAGACCGCCCCCTACTCCTCCGCCCTCGCGGTGGAGAACCTCTGGCTCGCCGCGCGCGCCGAGGGGCTCGGGGTCGGCTGGGTCAGCTTCTTCGACGAGCGGGAGACGGTCCGCGAGCTCGGCCTGCCCGAGCACCTGGAGGTCGTCGCCTACCTCTGCGTCGGCTATGTGGACGCCTTCCCCGAGGAACCGGAGCTGGTGCAGTCCGGTTGGTCTCGGCGGCGCCCGCTGTCCTGGGTGGTCCACGAGGAGTCCTACGGCCGCCGAGTACTGCCCGGCGCCGAACCGCACGACCTGCTCGGTGAGACGCTCGCCGCCATCCGCCCGCTGGACGCCAAGGCGCTCGGCGAGGCGTGGGAGCGGCAGAAGCGGATGACCAAGCCGGCCGGCGCACTGGGCATGCTGGAGATCATCTCGGCGCAGCTGAGCGGCCTCGCCCGGCAGTGCCCGCCGCCGGTGCCCGAGCCCGCCGCGGTCGCGGTGTTCGCGGGTGACCACGGGGTGCACGACCAGCACGTCACGTCCTGGCCGCAGGAGGTGACGGCCCAGATGGTCGACAACTTCCTCTCCGGCGGCGCGGTCTGCAACGCGTTCGCCAAGCAGGTGGGCGCCGAGGTGTGCGTGGTGGACGTCGGTGTCGCACAGCCGCTCCCCAGCACCCCCGGACTGCTGCCGCGCAAGGTGCGCGCGGGCACTGCCGACTTCACCACCACCACCGCGATGACGCGCGAGGAGGCCCAGCGGGCCGTCGAGGTCGGCATCGAAACCGCGCGCGACCTGGTCGCGGCCGGCAACAAGGCGCTGCTCACAGGCGAGATGGGGATCGCCAACACGACCGTCTCGGCCGCGCTGATCTCCGTCTTCACCGGGGTCGACCCGCTGGAGGTCACCGGTCGCGGAACCGGAATCAGCGACGAGATGCACGCCCACAAGGCCGAAGTCGTGCGCCGCGCACTGGAGTTGCACCAGGTCGACCCGACCGACCCGATCGGGGTGCTGGCAGCCGTCGGCGGACTGGAGCACGCCGCGCTCGTCGGACTGATCCTGGGCGGAGCCTCGTTGCGCACACCGGTGCTGCTGGACGGCGTCAGCGCCGGAGCCGCGGCCCTGGTGGCCCGGGCGATGGCACCCGAGGCGCTCGCCGCCTGCATCGCCGGCCACCGCAGCCCCGAGCCCGGCCACCACGCCGCGCTGACGACGCTCGGCCTGCGCCCGCTCGTCGATCTGGAGCTGCGCCTCGGCGAGGGGACGGGCGCGCTGCTCGCCCTGCCGGTCGTACAGAGTGCGGCCCGCGCCATGCACGATGTGGCGACCTTCGACGCCGCCGGCGTCACGGAGAAGAACTGAACCCGCAACTGGCCCTCCAGAGTGCCCGTACCCGCCGCTCCGGCGCCGCAGCGGCCCCGCACCATGTGCAAGGAGCAGCACCACGATGTCCGAGCTACCCGCCTACCCCGTCGGACTGCGTCTGGAAGGCCGCCGGGTCGTCGTGCTGGGCGGCGGCACCGTCGCCGGACGTCGGCTGCCGGCGCTGATCGCCGCCGGCGCGGTCGTGGAGCTGATCTCCCCGCAGGTCACGCCCACCGTCGAGGCGATGGCCGACGGCGGCGAGATCCGCTGGGAGCGCCGCCGCTATCGTGCGGGCGATCTGGAGGGAGCCTGGTACGCGCTGATCGCCACCAGCGACCACGAGGCGAATCTCGCCGCCTCGGCCGAGGCGGAGACGGCCAGGGTGTGGGCGGTGCGCAGCGACGACGCCGAGGCCGCCACTGCCTGGACCCCGGCCACCGGCCGCAGTGACGGCGTGACCGTCGCCGTGCTCACCGGGCGCGATCCGCGCCGCTCGGCCGCGGTGCGCGACGCGGTCGTCGAAGGGCTCCAGGACGGCAGCCTCGTCGCCCCTTCCCACCGCTCCCGCACCGCCGGGGTGGCGCTGGTCGGTGGAGGTCCGGGCGACCCCGATCTGATCACCGTCCGCGGCCGTCGGCTGCTCGCCGCCGCCGACGTGGTGATCGCCGACCGCCTTGGTCCGCGCGACCTGCTGGACGAACTCCCGCCGCACGTACGGGTGATCGACGCCGCCAAGATCCCGTACGGCAGGGCGATGGCCCAGCAGGCGATCAACGACGCGCTCATCGAGCACGCCCGGGCCGGCCGCGCCGTCGTACGCCTCAAGGGCGGTGACCCGTACGTCTTCGGTCGAGGCATGGAGGAGGCGCAGGCGCTCGCCGAGGCCGGTGTGCCGGTCACCGTCGTGCCCGGCATCTCCAGCGCGATCAGCGTGCCCGCGCTGGCCGGTGTGCCGGTCACCCACCGCGGTGTGGCCCACGAGTTCACCGTGGTCAGCGGCCATGTGGCGCCCGAGGACGAGCGGTCCCTGGTGGACTGGTCGGCGCTCGCCCGACTGCACGGCACCCTGGTCGTCCTGATGGGAGTGGAACGGCTCGCCGCCATCGCGGCGGCCCTGCTCGCCCACGGACGTGCGGCGGACACCCCGGTCGCAGTCATCCAGGAGGGCACCACGGCCAACGAGCGCCGGGTCGACGCCACCCTGGCCGACATCGCCGACCGGGCGCGGGAGGAGGGCGTACGTCCTCCGGCGGTGATCGTGATCGGCCCGGTCGTCGATGTCGGCCGCTCGGGAGGGCTCCTCCACGGGAACGGGATGGCCTTCGACGAACGGTCGGGGGCCCCGGCGAACGCCCCCCGGGCCCAGCCGCCGCCCACGAACCCCATGTCGTAGACCCCGGATCCCCGGGAGCCTTCCACGACCGGGCGACCCGGTCGGCCACCGGCACCTCCCGGCCCTCTGCGCCACGCCGTACAGCTTGCGCGGCCGGGCTCGCGGCACGCGGCTCATCCCCGGCCGCCGTCGACTTCGGCGGCTTACCCCCGCGTACCCGCGTACCCCCGCGTACCCCCGCGTACCCGCGTACCCCCGCGTACTCGGTCGCCCGCCGGGCAGGGCACTATCGTCCCGTGGCCCACCGCAAGGCAGATCCCATCACCGTCGACGACCCTCACGACCCCAGGCTCGGTGACTACGCCGACCTGACCGACGTCGAGCTGCGCCGTCGCAGAGAGCCGGCCGAGGGGCTGTTCATCGCCGAGGGCGAGAAGGTCATCCGGCGGGCCCTGCACGCCGGTTACACGATGCGTTCGATGCTGCTCTCCGAGAAGTGGACCGAGCAGATGAGCGACGTGATCGAGGAGGCGAGTGCGCCGGTCTACCTCGTCTCCCCGGACCTCGCCGAACGTGTCACCGGTTACCACGTCCATCGGGGCGCGCTCGCCTCGATGCAGCGCAAACCCCTTCCCGAACCGGAGGAGCTGCTGCATGTCGCACCGAGCGCGGTGGCCCCGGAGCCGGTCGTGGAGCGCGCAGACAACGACACGAGCTCTCCGGAGGCCCCGCAAACGAGCGCCGGCCGTCGCGTCGCCGTCTTCGAGGACATCGTCGATCACGCGAATCTGGGCGCTGCCTTCCGCAACGCGGCTGCGCTGGGCGTGGACGCCGTCTTCCTCACTCCGCGCTGCGCCGACCCCCTGTACCGGCGGGCCGTGAAGGTGTCGATGGGTACCGTCTTCCGTGTCCCCTGGACGCGGCTGACCTCCTGGCCGAAGGACCTCGACCTCTTCCGCCGCAACGGCTTCGTGACGGCTGCCCTCTGCCTCGACGAGAAGTCGATCACCGTGGACGAACTCGCCGCCCGCCGCTACGAGAACCTCGCGCTCATGCTCGGCACCGAAGGCGACGGCCTGTCGGTCGACGCCCAGCGGGCGGCCGACGAATGGGTCCGCATCCCGATGGCCGCGGGAGTGGACTCCCTCAACGTCGCCGCAGCCTCTGCCGTGGCCTTCTACGCGACGAGGCTCTGAGGTTCTGCCGCCGCACCGCGCCCGTCGCTGAGAGACGGCGGCGGGCCGGACGGGCCGACGTGTCGTCGGCGGGCTGCCCGGAGGGCGGTTGCCCGGCAGGAGTCTCATCTGCGGACTTCGCACCGGTGAGCTGTCCGCCGAGGACGAAAAGGGCCTGGCGATGCCCGGGAGTTCACAACCCGGCCCCTCGTCCTCAGCTCGCGTTCAGCCCCTCGTTCGCCCGGAACCCTCTCCTGCGGGCCGACCCTCATTGATTGGTTGCGTGCCGCACGCTCAACGGGACCGGCTCCGAAGTGACGGCGGTCAGGCACGAGTTCGTGCGGCTCGGGGCCCAACCCATGACGGAGTCGCGGCCGGGTCGTGAAGAATGCGCGCGGGGTGCACGTTCGGCGGGTGGGACGGGGTTACGGAAGAGCCACGCCGCGGCGAACTTCCGGCTCTGCGCGCAGACGAGCCGCCGACGACACGCGGGCCCGTCCGGCCCGCCGCCGTCTCTCAGCGCGACGCCGAGGAGGCGTCCGTCCCCGAACTCCCGCCCGAGGAGACATGCTCCGAGGACACCCGCTCCGCAGGCGCCGCCCCGCGCACCTCGCTCTCACAACCCTGCGCGAGCGCAATGCCCAGCGCCATCAGCAGCGTCACCGTCACGAAGACGAAGAGTCGCTGACGCAGCAGTCTCCGGTCCGGCGGCACGGTGCGCCTGCTCGAACCGGAACCGGTGCGCCCGGGCCCGGTCCTCGGCCGGCTGCCCGACCTGCGCGCACCTCCGGCGCCGGACTGCGGGCGGGGACGGCGGGTGGCCGAGGCGGCGCCCGTGCGCCGGACCTCCTGCCCGCTGCCCGTACGCTGCGAGCTGCGGCCCGCGGTGGACTGCCGGGCCCGTACGGTGGGCTCCGCGGCGCTGCGGGCCGGCGCCGGAGGCAGCCGGCTCTCGGGCACCGCACGTGCCTCGCGGGCGGCGATCTCCTTGAGCCGCAGCGAGAGCTGAAGAGTGGTGGGCCGCTCCTCCGGGTCCTTCGCCAGGCAGGCGTGCACGATCGGGGCCAGCGCTGCCGGCACCCCCTGGAGCTGTGCCTCCTCGTGGACGACCCGGTAGAGCATGATCTCAGAACTGCCCTGACCGAACGGCGAGTCACCGGTCGCCGCGTACGCGAGCGTGGCGCCGAGCGCGAACACGTCGGTCGCCGGAGTGACGGCGACTCCCCGCACCTGCTCCGGCGCCAGGAAGCCCGGTGAGCCGACGGCTGTGCCCACGTGCGTCAGCGTGCTGGAACCGGTCGCCCAGGCGATGCCGAAGTCGATGATCCGCGGGCCCTTGGGGGAGAGCAGGATGTTCGACGGCTTGAGGTCGCGGTGGACCACACCGGCCTCGTGCACCGCCACCAGGCCCTCGGAAAGCGCCGCGCCGACCGCGGCCACCTGCGAGGCGGGCAGCGGGCCGCCGTCGTGCACCTTGTCGTGCAGCGAGGGCCCGGGCACGTACTGGGTGGCGAACCACGGCCGTGCCGCGTCCAGGTCCGCGGCCACCAGCCGTGCCGTGCAGCCGCCTCTGATGCGCCGGGCGGCGGAGACCTCCCGGGCGAACCGGATGCGGAACTCCTCGTCCTCGGCCAGATCGGGCCGGATCACCTTCAGTGCGACTCGCTGGCCGCGCCGGTCGGAGCCCAGATAGACGACGCCCATCCCGCCCGCTCCCAGCCGCCGGTGGAGCTTGAACGAGCCGACGACGCGCGGGTCTTCGCGTCGGAGCCGCATGATCGCCATTGTCCTTCCCCTACCTCCGGTGGGGAGGCCCCACTTCTTCGATACTGGTTCGCGCTGCTGCTTGTGTGCGGATGTCCACAGCTTACGGAGTGCCAGGTGCGTCTGCGCAGATGCCGCGCACGTCCGCGCGGACCGATTGCGAGTGCGCGGTGAAGAACGGGAGTTGTGCGCCCCCGGCCGCCCTCCCGTCGCGGCTGCGGCCACTCTCACCCCCAACACCCCTCGCTGCAAAGGGATATGACGCGACGCCACCTGTCGACCACGCGTTCTGGCGCCGTCGGAGGGACCAGCGGTCCACCCCCTCCCGTCGCCCCGTCGCGTCGGGCACATCAGCCTTTCGGGGCAGCTGTCGGGGTGCCCCGAGGTGAGTGAAGTCACGTGTCCCGGGCGTGGTTTGTGCACGTGGGAGGCGTGATAGCGGCCCCGGCGACACTCTGCGCGACCCGCCGCCGGGCCCGTCCGACCCCCGCGAGGCGGCCCCGAACTCTGCCGTTCGGCCAGGGTCTCCCTCCACCCCTGGTACTACCCGGGGTGGAGATCGCTCCTTCTGGAGGATGCCCACGGTCGGTACGCCGGCATGACGCCGTCCGACGACCGCGCTCCTACTGTTGATCCCAAGCGGTGAGGGACACGCTCGTCCCCCGAGGTTTGTCGCTCACCGCTCCGACCAGAAGGGGAAACCATGGCGCGAGCAACAGAGGCAAGGACACCGAGCCGGTTGCAGGCGCGGGCAGCAGGGATCACCACCGCGGTGGCGACTTTCGGCACCCAGCCCTCCGGGCAGCGGCACCCACTCGTCGCGACCGCCATGGTCCTCCCTGTGGCACTGCTGTTGGCCGCCCTCTTCGGCGGTTTCGACGCGGTGGCCACCCAGGCGTCGTCCGTAGCGGGAATGTTGCAGCGCTGATTGGCGCACCTGGGCGGGAGAGCGGCCCGCGCCAGGCACTTCCGGCTGACAGCCCCGTGGGGACGGGGGTGCGGCGGACGGCACGGAGGGCCAGGCGGCTGGGGAGCCGCCTGGCCCTCAAATCTCTGTTGGCGAGCGCCCACCGGCGCCCTGCTCCCAGACGCCCACACGGGCCCTCGCTCCCGGCAGGGGTGGCCCGGCCCTCGGCTCCCGGACACCGCGAAGGCCCCGGTCGCGGAGACCGGGGCCTTCATGTGCGGTGGACGATACTGGGATTGAACCAGTGACCTCTTCCGTGTCAGGGAAGCGCTCTCCCGCTGAGCTAATCGTCCTTGGAGGTGGAGACGGGATTTGAACCCGTGTAGACGGCTTTGCAGGCCGTTGCCTCGCCTCTCGGCCACTCCACCAGGAGCGCGGGGTGCAACCCCGTACCCACGAGCGGACGACGAGATTCGAACTCGCGACCCTCACCTTGGCAAGGTGATGCTCTACCAACTGAGCTACGTCCGCAGTTTGCCGTGATCCCGGCCACTGTGTGACCCGGCGACGTGGTGAACTCTAGCGGATTCCTCGGCCAGCTCAAATTCCGTTCCCGTTATCGGACATGCCTAGACTCGCAGCCGTGCTCGACCAACCGCCTCTCGCCTCCTTCGACGGAGTTGTCGCCTCGGACCTCCGGGACGTCACCAGCGACCCCGCCGCGCTGGAATCGCGCGGCTGGTGGGCAGTGGTCGCCGATTTCGAAGGCGGGTTGCGGTGTGCGCGCTTCGGCGACGTACGACCGGCTCCGGCGACCCGCCCGCACCGCTGGCGCGGCCCGCACCCCGCGAGCTGGACCTCCTCGCTGGAGCAGAGCGCCTACCTCGACGGCGTGCGGCGCATCCGGGAGCACATTGCCGCGGGAGACGTCTACCAGGCCAACCTCTGCCGGGTGCTGAGCGCGCCACTGCCCGACCCCGCGAGCGCCGACATCACCGCGCTCGCCGACGCTCTCGCCGCCGGCAACCCGGCCCCGTACGCGGGCTCCGTGCGGCTGCCCGCACACGGTGTCGAGGTGGCCACGGCCTCGCCCGAGCTCTATCTGCGGAGGCGGTCGGGCACCGTGTGGTCGGGTCCGATCAAGGGCACCGGCCGCACCGAGGCGGATCTGGCGGAGAAGGACTTCACCGAGAACGTCATGATCGTCGACCTCGTGCGCAACGACCTGGGCCGCGTCTGCGCCGCGGGCAGCGTCACCGTGCCCGCGCTCTGCCGGGTCGAGTCCCACCCGGGGCTCGTGCACCTGGTCTCCACCGTGCGCGGCGAACTCGCCCCCGGTGCCGGCTGGCCGGATCTGCTGCGCGACACCTTCCCGCCCGGCTCGGTCACCGGGGCGCCCAAGAGCAGCGCCCTGCGGATCATCGAGCAGCTGGAGACCTCGCCGCGCGGCCCGTACTGCGGAGGAATCGGCTGGGTCGACGCGGACCGCGGCACCGGTGAACTCGCGGTGGGCATCAGGACGTTCTGGATCGAGCGGGACGCCCCGGGCGGCCCCGCGCTGCGGTTCGGCACCGGAGCCGGCATCACCTGGGGGTCGGACCCGCACCGCGAGTGGGCCGAGACGGAGCTGAAGGCCGCCCGGCTGCTGCGGGTGGCAGCGGGGGAGGCCCACCCGCAACCGGACGGGATTGCGCCCGGGCCGCAGGCCCAACAGCAGGCATGACAGGCAAAGCAGGCACAACAGGTGCGGCGGGCGCCATGCGTCCCGTACCCGAGCGAAAGGTGGAACCGTGGCTCTGATCTGGGTGAACGGTGCGCTGCACGACCGCGACAGCGCACGTCTGTCGGTGCTCGACCACGGACTGACCGTCGGCGACGGGGTGTTCGAGACCCTCAAGGTGCAGGACGGCAGAGCCTTCGCTCTCACCCGTCATCTCGACCGGCTCGCCGTCTCCGCGCGCGGCCTCGGCCTGGAGGCACCCGATCTCGGGCTGGTGCGCCACGCCTGCGAGGCGGTGCTGGAGGCCAACCCCGTCGCACACGGCCGGTTGCGGCTGACCTGTACGGCCGGACGCTCGCCGCTCAGCTCCGAACGCGGCGGTGAGGAGCTCTCGTTGGTCGTCGCCGTCGACCCCTGCGGGCCGGCGGCGCCGAGCACGGCGGCGATCACCGTGCCCTGGGTGCGCAACGAACGCGGTGCACTCACCGGGCTGAAGACCACCTCGTACGCGGAGAACGTCGTCGCGCTCGCCAGGGCGCACCGGAGCGAGGCGTCCGAGGCGGTGTTCGCCAACACCGCGGGGCAGCTGTGCGAGGGCACCGGCACCAATGTCTTCGTCGCAGTCGACGGCGAGCTGCACACCCCGCCGCTCGCGGCAGGCCCGTTGGCCGGCATCACCCGGGCGCTGGTGCTGGAGTGGGTCGGCGCCCACGAGACGGACCTCCCCTTCGACGTGCTCGAACGTGCCGACGAGATCTTCCTGACCTCCTCGCTGCGGGACGTCCAGGCCGTGCACCGTCTGGACGGCCGCGATCTGCCGGACGCCCCCGGGCCATTGACAGCGAAGGCGCAGCGCGTCTTCGCCGAGCGTTCGGCAGCCGACATCGACCCCTGAGCCCACCGCCGGGAACGCCGACCCGTGCGGCCCGCCCCCGGGAGAGTGCTTCCGGCGGCAGCGTGCTCCCGGGCCCGTCGCCACCGGTCACCGCGTCCGTTCCCGGTCACAGGCGCACTGGGCAGCACCGCCTGCCACTGGTAGAACACTGTCGATGACCACCACACTCCGACCCGTCGAGCCCGAGCACCTGCTGCGGGACGGCACCCGCTCGCGCTCCTACGACATCTGCGTCAACAGCAGGGTGGTCGGAGGCGTACGGCTGCGCGCCGAACCGGAGTTGGCCGGTCCGGGCTCGGTGGGGCGGATAGACCGGCTCGCGGTGGAGGAGCCGGACCGCCGCCGCGGACGTGCCACGGTCGCGGCGCTTGCGGGGGAGGAGGTGCTGCGCGGCTGGGGCTGCCGCCGGATGTGGGTCTCGGTGCCCGCGACGGCCGTCGCGGCACGGCGGTTGGCGCAGGCGCTGGGCTACCGCGAGACCAACTGCCATCTGACCAAGGCGCTTTGGGCCCCGCCCGAACTGCCGCCCGGAACCACCGTCCGTCCGTTGACGGAGGAGGAGTTCCCGGCCTGGAGCGCCGCCTCGCACGCGCAGTTCGTCGAGAGCTGCGTCGCTCAGGGCCTGGACCGCGACCACGCCGAGGCGAGATCGCGGTCCGACTTCGCCGAGCTGCTGCCCGACGGCCCGGCCTCGTCGGACGTGCTGCTGCTCGTCGCCCGTCACCGGGGCCAGGACGTCGGCACTCTCTGGCTGGCCCTGCACGAGCCGGTGGACCGGGGCGGCTTCGTCTACGCGGTCGCGGTCGCCGAGGAGCACCGCGGCCGAGGGCACGGACGCGCGCTCATGCACATCGCCGAGCGCGAGGTCCTGGCCGCCGGTGGCAGCCGACTGGCGCTCAACGTCTTCGCCCACAACACCACGGCCCGCGCCCTGTACGACGGGCTCGGGTACGAGCCGATGCTCTCGCACTACGCCAAAGCACTGCTCTGAGATCCGCGCGGCACGGCCCCACGGGGGCGCCGCGCACCACACGCTCGACGCGCTCCGCCCGCGGTACCCGCTCACCCGGCTCCGCACGTCGAGCGCGAGATCAGCGGCAGCAGCTCCGGCAGCCGCGGCTGCCGGTCAGGAGCCGTCGGCGGCGTCCACCAACTCGCCGATGCGCTCGCGCAGCCCTTCCTGGCTCTTCCCACCGTCCAGCCGCTGCCCGCCGATCACATAGGTCGGCGTACCGGTGATCCCCAGCGCCTTGCCCTCGGCCTGGTCGGCGTCGACCGCCAGCAGATGGCGTCCGTCGAACAACGCGCTCTCCACCTCGTCCGCGTCGAGTCCCGACTCCCGTGCCAGCTCCACCAGGAGCGTCTCGCCGCGCTCGCCCAACTCCGCCGTGCGTGCCAGCAGTTCCCGGACGTAGCCCTCACCGCCGCCCTGCGCGTACGCCTCCTCCGCGGCCTGGGCGGCGGCGTAGGCGTACTTGTGCTTCGGCAGCGGGAAGTGCCGCAGCCGAATCTCCAGGCTGTCGCCGTACCGCTCCCGCAGGGCGTCGACATCGCCCTGAGCCGTGTGGCAGTCCGAACACTGAAGATCGAACCAGGTCTCGAGTACGGCGCGCGGCCCGCTGTCGTTGTCCATGCGCCCAGTCTCCCAGCCCTTCGCGCCCGTCCGGTCCCCGTGTCCGACCTCGCCCGACCCCGTCCCCGCGTACCGCGGACTTCCGTACTCGGACGTGTCTGCGCGCTGTGCCCGGCAGCGGGACCTGTGCCCGTTCGGCCGGCCGTGCTCGGCCCCGCGGAGGAGGAACCCCGGGGATGACCCTGAAGTTTTCCCCCGCGGCTTGGCATCCGCCCCCGGTGGGAAGGCAGGATGGAGACATGCTGACCGTGACCGTGTGTGCCGCACTCTCCGCGGCGGGGCTGGCCGTCTCGTTCCTGACGGCCTACCGCCGCCGCTTCGTCGCCGCCACCCGGCTGGCGGCCCTGTCCCTGGTGCCCATCGGCCTGGCGATGGCCGGCCTGATCGGGCTCGGCGGAAAGATCGTCCGGGCGTTCTCCTCCTGGGCGGCCGATCTGGTGTTCAAGCCGACGGTGTGGGCCGGCTTCGCCGTGCTCGCGCTGGCCGTGGTGCTCTATCTCATCGCGCGCTTCGCCCAGGCACGGTCCGCCGGCGCTCCCGCGCCGGCGGCGGAGCCCGGCGCGTCCGCGCCCGCCGGCCGTCAGTCCGCGCCCGCACCGACCGCCGCACCGCCGGCTGTGCGTTCGGGCCGGGGCAAGGCTCCTGCGCAGCAGTCGGGCACCGAGGACTTCAGCGATATCGAGGCGATCCTCAAGAAGCACGGAATCTGACGAACTCCGTTGTGTGCCGGGCGTGTTGAGCGCGCGGCACGGTCGGCCTGCGCGATCATCGCGGCGAGATGCAGCACTACCCCGCGGACCAGCTTCCGCCAGCACAAGACGAGTCGGACACCTCCTCGCAGCCCGGGGCACCGGAGCCCAGAGGTTGTCTCTACGCACTCTCCCAGCCGCCGCTGATGCTCTTCCTGGCATTCATCGGCCTGCTGTTCCTCCTTGCCGCGATGCACGACCTCTTCCTCTTGTGAGGCTTGTGAGGCTTGTGAGGCGCCTTCCCGCGATGGAGGGGCTCGAGCCGGGAGCGGGCGCGGCGGTACGGCCGGCGGCGGCCCTGACACCGGCCGAGCGCTGTCAGGGCTTCGCGCCTTCGCCCGTCCCGGCGTTCTCCGCGGACTCGCGGCGGCGCGCACGGTACGCGGCCACGTGCAGTCGGTTGCCGCAGGTGCGACTCGAGCAGTAGCGGCGCGAGCGGTTGCGGGAGAGGTCGATGAACGCGCGGCGGCAGTCGGGCGCGCCGCAGCGGCGCAGCCGCTCGCGCTCGCCGCCCACCAGCAGGAAACCGAGCGCCATCCCTCCGTCGGCGGCGAGGTGGTCCGCGACGCCCGAGTCCGGCGCGAAGTAGTGCACGTGCCAGTCGTAGCCGTCGTGGTCCGTGAGCTGCGGAGTCGTACCGGCCCGGGCGACGAGTGCGTTGACGAGCCCGGCGGCGGTGCGGTCGTCCGGCGCGGCGATGATCCGCAGGAAGTCCTCGCGGACCTCGCGGACCGCGAGGAGGTCGGCTTCGCAGAGCCGGTCGACGCCGCTGATGCTGTTGCGCCGCACGAACTCGCGCAGCGCGCTCAGGTCGGGCAGCCCCTCCGGTACATCCTGGTCGGGCGCGGTGTTCAGCAGGTCGACGACACCGTCGAGGGCGAACCTGGTGTCGTGGTTGATCAGCACGGTGTCGCTCCAGGCCGGTGGGAATGCTCGGTTCCAGTGGGTGCTCGCTGACCGAGGACTCTATCGGCTGCACAGAGCAAGGCCGCCGCCACGGTGATGTGGCGACGGCCTGCCCGGTCGGGCGACGTCTGTCGTCGCTTCGGGGTGGTTCCCACCGGACCCGTGCCATCGCCCCGAGTCGGACGGCACGAGCGGTGGGGTCTTGGGTTGTCCCGGTTGCCTCAGCTCTCCGCGAGGATGTGGGAGAGCTCCGTATCGAGATCGAAGTGGCGGTGCTCGGTGCCCGGGGGCACCGCTGCGTCGGTCCGCTTGAGGAAGGACTCCAGCGCGCGGGCGGGAGCCTCGAGCAGTGCTTCGCCCTCGGGTGAGCTGAGGGCGATGCAGACGACACCCTGCCCGTGGCTCCGGGAGGGCCAGACACGTACGTCGCCGGTGCCAGTGGGCCTGTGCAGCCCCTCGGCGAGCAGGTCGCGGGCGAAGACCCACTCGACTGTCTCTTCGGCACCGGTGTGGAAGGTGGCATGCACCGCGTAGGGGTCGGCCGTGTCATACCGCAGACCCGCAGGGACGGGAAGGGAGGACTCGCTCGATACAACGAGGCGCAGGTGCAGCTCGCAGCTGACCGTGGTGTTCATAAGCGCCAGGGCCTTTCGCTCAGTGTGCGCTCGGGGATTCGCACGTCGGCGAAATCGACATGCCACTTACCAGACGGTTGTAAACCCCTCCGCCGGATATCGGGCTGTTTCAGACGAAGGGCAAGCCGATTGGGTGTTTATGACGTGCGTACCTAGAGGTGATGAAAGTCGCTTTTGCGCCGTGGTGTGAACGCGTCAAGATTCTGACTCCGGGCCACCGGTGAGCACCTGGTCACCCGGGGGTGTCGTGGTGGGGTAGCCTCATGCCGAGCAGAGGGCGATTGGCTCAGCGGAAGAGCGCTTCGTTCACACCGAAGAGGTCACTGGTTCGAACCCAGTATCGCCCACCCCCGGAAGGCCGGTCAGTCGGAGGACTGACCGGCCTTCGTCGTGTGCGCCGTGGCTCCCGGTCGCCCGGGGAACTGCTTCGCGTCCACCGCTCGCGGCTCGGTACGATTCCTGCGGCGGTCGGCACTCGCCGCCGCTTCCCCGGCGAAACAGGAGAGATCCGGTGTCAGACGTGCGTGTGGCCGTTCAACGCGATTCCGAGCGGGAAGAGCGCGTGGTCACCACGGGCACGAGCGCCGCCGCACTCTTCGAGGGGGAGCGGAGCGTCGTGGCCGCCCGAGTCGCCGGAGAGCTGAAGGACCTCGCCTACGAGCTCGCCGACGGCGACGAGGTCGAGCCGGTCGAGATGTCCAGCCCCGACGGGCTGGACATCCTGCGCCACTCCGCGGCGCACGTGATGGCGCAGGCCGTGCAGGAGCTCTACCCGGAGGCCAAGCTCGGCATCGGCCCGCCCATCAAGGACGGTTTCTACTACGACTTCGACGTGGCGGAGGCGTTCCACCCCGACGACCTCAAGCGCATCGAGAAGAAGATGCAGGAGATCATCAAGCGGGGCCAGCGCTTCTCCCGCCGGGTCACCACCGACGAGGACGCGCGCGCGGAGCTGGCCGACGAGCCGTACAAGCTCGAGCTGATCGGGCTCAAGGGCTCTGCCGCCGAGGCTGCGGACGGCGCCTCCGCCGAGGTGGGTGCCGGCGAGCTGACCATCTACGACAACATCGACGCCAAGAGCGGCGAGCTGTGCTGGAAGGACCTCTGCCGAGGCCCGCACCTGCCGACCACCCGGCTCATCCCGGCCGTCAAGCTGATGCGCTCGGCAGCCGCGTACTGGCGCGGCAGCGAGAAGAACAAGCAGCTCCAGCGGATCTACGGCACCGCCTGGCCCACCAAGGACGAGCTCAAGGCGCACCTGGAGTTCCTGGCCGAGGCCGAAAAGCGCGACCACCGCAGGCTCGGCACCGAGCTCGACCTCTTCTCCATCCCCGAGGAGATCGGTTCCGGGCTGGCCGTCTTCCACCCCCGCGGCGGTGTGATCCGCCGGGTGATGGAGGACTACTCGCGGCGGCGGCACGAGGAGTCGGACTACGAGTTCGTCTACACGCCGCACGCCACCAAGGGCACCCTCTTCGAGAAGTCCGGGCACCTGGACTGGTACGCCGACGGCATGTACCCGCCCATGCAGCTGGACGAGGGCCAGGACTACTACCTCAAGCCCATGAACTGCCCGATGCACCACCTGATCTTCGACGCTCGAGGCCGCTCCTACCGCGAACTGCCGCTGCGGCTCTTCGAGTTCGGCACGGTCTACCGTTACGAGAAGTCGGGTGTGGTGCACGGGCTGACCCGTGCCCGCGGCTTCACGCAGGACGACGCGCACATCTACTGCTCGCGCGAGCAGATGGCCGACGAGCTGGATTCGCTGCTCACCTTCGTGCTCAACCTGCTGCGCGACTACGGGCTCGACGACTTCTACCTCGAGCTGTCCACCAAGGACCCGGAGAAGTTCGTCGGCTCCGACGAGGTCTGGGAAGAGTCCACCGAGGCGCTTCGCCAGGCTGCCCAGAAGCAGGGTCTGGAGCTGGTGCTGGACCCGGCCGGTGCCGCCTTCTACGGTCCGAAGATCTCCGTCCAGGCCAAGGACGCCATCGGCCGCACCTGGCAGATGTCCACGATCCAGGTGGACTTCAACATGCCCGAGCGCTTCGACCTGGAGTACACCGCCGCCGACGGCTCCCGCCAGCGGCCCGTGGTGATCCACCGTGCGCTCTTCGGCTCGATCGAGCGGTTTTTCGCCGTGCTGCTGGAGCACTACGCGGGCGTCTTCCCGCCGTGGCTCGCCCCGGTCCAGGCGACCGGCATCCCGATCGGCGACGACCACGTCCCCTACCTGCGCGAGTTCGCCGCACAGGCGCGGACCGAAGGGCTGCGCGTCGAGGTGGACGCCTCCTCGGACCGGATGCAGAAGAAGATCCGCAACGCCCAGAAGGCCAAGGTGCCCTTCATGGTCATCGCCGGTGACGACGACGTCGCCGCAGGGGCCGTCAGCTTCCGCTACCGCGACGGCTCCCAGAAGAACGGGATCCCGCGCGAGGAGGCGCTGGCGGAGATCCGTACCGCGGTCCGGGACCGCGTGCAGATCTGACCCGACCGCGCCACGAGGACGCGGACACAAGCAGGTTCACCGGCAGGCCCGGGGGCAACGACCCCCGGGCCTGCCGGCGCAACCGACGCCATATGCTGGCCGACATGACCAGCGAGCCGGAGCAGCAGATCGGAGTGGGGACACCGGACGCGTTCCAGCGCCTGTGGACTCCCCACCGCATGGCGTACATCCAGGGCGAGAACAAACCCACCGGCTCCGCGCCGGGAGACGGCTGCCCCTTCTGCGCCATTCCCGAACGCGACGACGAGGACGGGCTGGTCATCGCCCGCGGGCGGCACGTCTACGCGGTGCTGAACCTCTACCCGTACAACGGCGGCCATCTGATGGTGGTGCCCTTCCGGCACGTCGCCGACTACACCGAGCTGGACGCGGGAGAGACCGCGGAGCTCGCCGACTTCACCAAGCGGGCCATGACCGCGCTGCGGGCCGCCTCGGGCGCGCACGGCTTCAACATCGGGATGAACCAGGGCACGGTCGCCGGCGCCGGAATCGCCGCCCACCTCCACCAGCACCTGGTGCCGCGCTGGGGCGGGGACACCAACTTCATGCCGGTCGTCGGGCACACGAAGATCCTGCCGCAGCTGCTCGCCGACACCCGTCGGCTCATCGCCGGGGCCTGGCCGACCGACTGAGGCCGGCCGACTGAGCCTGCGAAACGTCGGAAGCCGCTGTCGGGAGGGAAGTTCACTTCTCCCGGCAGCGGCTTCCGACGTTTCGTGCCGTCCGCGCCCGGCGCGGACGGCACGAAGAACCCGCTCCAGCGGTGCGGCGGGAAGATCAGAGCCCGTACTCGTCGGGCTTGCCCGGCGTGGCGCCCTGCACCTGTCCGCTGAGGAACTGGGAACGCGCGCCGAACTTCTCCGTGGCGACGCCGTTCTCGGCGAGCACCTTCATCGCGGCCGAATGCACCACCCGCAGCACCGGCGTCGCCGCGCGCAGCGCGTCGTCCGCCATGAAGCGGTGGCGCCACGGCTTGTCCGCCCAGGAATGGCGCAGCCCGAACGGCTCCGGCAGCGCCAACTTGCCGCCCAGATAGTCCAGTACGGGCGGGAACCAGGTCAACGGGGCCCGTGCCGCCAGCCGTACGACCTCCTTGGCGTCCACCAGCGGCAGCGGCACGCTCTTGGTCTCCCAGAACTTGACCGTCTTCGACACCTGCTTGGACTTGGGTGACGGCTTCGTGGTGAAGAGCGGGTGCACCGGACCCAGCGCGTGACCGGTGACCTCGATGCGCAGCGTGTGGTGCAGGACGGTGACAGTGATGAGCAGCGTCAGCACCAACTGCCCGTCCCACAGGACGAACTGGACGCCCAGGTAGTGGCGGTTGCCGCTGCCGAACTGCTGCTCGTTGCAGATGCGCTGGATCTCGTGGTCGCGCACCTGGAAGGACGAGACCTCCTGGCCCTCCGGCCTGGACACCCCCTTCGCACCCTCGGGCACCGGCGAGACGACCCAGTGGCGTATCGACGGGGTCGGGAACCCGCCGGTGTGCAGCGGTCCGCGCTCCAGCATCCGCAACTGGTCGTGGATGGACTGGATGACGTCCCAGCTGCGGAACGGGTTGATCTCGTCGACACCCGCGGCCGGGGTCAGCTCCTCGGCGAGCTGCCAGCTGCCCCAGCGGGTGCCCATCCCGAGTATCCCCTTGGGGCCCGCGTAGAAGACGATGTTGCTGTTCTGCTCGGCGGCGAGCTTGACCAGCGCCTTGCGCAGCCGCTCGGCCTCCTCGTCGTTGGGGTCCTGCGGAACGGCCTCGGGGATGCGCGCGCCCGGGCCGCCGCCCGAGAGCAACCCGCTCCAGAACTCCCGCAGATCGCGGGCGTACCGCTCGCTGATCCGTTTGGCCAGGAACCAGCCGAGTATCGGGGCCACGAACATGACCCGCAGATAGATGGCCAGCACGCCGTTCACCGGAAGCTGGATGGCGGCGAGGATCACCACACCGGCCAGCAGCGCGAGCGCCGCGAAGCCGATCGCTCCGGCGCGCTTGTCCTGCGCACCGGCCAGCCAGCGGCGCAGCTGGAAGCCGAGCAGCCAGATCAGCACACCGGGCAGGAAGAGAACGCCGAGAAGCATCATCACCGCGGTCAGCCGGGCGTCCCTGGCCTTGCGGATACGGCTGGCGGCCAGACAGTGGTCGACGATGACCTGTGGATCGGTGCCGAAGGACTGGATGAGCGGCGCCCTGGCGCCGCCGAGCATACGGACCTGCACCGCGCGGGCGTACGCCTCACCCAGATTGGGCTCGAACAGTGAGAGCTTGGGCGGCTTGACCGCGGCGGCGTCGTTGGCGTCGACCAGCTTCTGCACCGGGAAGTCCTGATACGCCGCGGAGGCGAGCGCCTGCGTCACGGCGGTCTGCCCGGAGGAACCGGACAGGGGAATCTGGGCGCCAGGGCTGAAGTCCACCTCCACGCCCTGCTGCTTGCCGTCGTCGAATCCTGCCACCTGGAGCCCCCAACATTGTCCGCGCGTCCGCACCCAGCCAGTTCCCAACCCGGGGGTGTCGCACACATCCTGCCGGACCGTCAGGGTATCGACGCATCCGCTTGTGCTGCCGGGCTTCGCGAAACCCGGCAGTGGAAGGCGGGTGTGCGGCGGGCCGCGGGGAGCCGGTCGGTGCGGTGAGTGGTCCGGCTCAGGCAGCGCCGCTGCACCCCGGTGACGAACCGGACGCCCGGGGACGTCCTGGTGGGCGCCGGTACGGGGCACACACCCCGCGCCCGCGGGCGGCCGGAGGCGATCCGCCAGCAGCGCGCGGGCGGGCGCTGGCTACGATGGGCCACCCGGCGGCCCACTGCCACCGGGCAGAACCAACACTCCGGGACAACGATGCTGAACAAGTACGCGCGTGCGTTCTTCACGCGTGTCTTCACGCCACTCGCCGCGCTGCTGCTGCGGCTGGGAGTCAGCCCTGACGCGGTCACCCTGATCGGGACCGGCGGGGTGGTCGCCGGAGCGCTCGTCTTCTATCCGCAGGGCGCCTTCTTCTGGGGCACCGTGGCGATCACCGTCTTCGTGTTCTCGGACATGCTCGACGGCAACATGGCCAGGCAGTCGGGCAAGTCGACCCGCTGGGGCGCCTTCCTGGACTCCACGCTCGACCGGGTCGCCGACTCGGCGATCTTCGGCGGCCTCGCGCTCTGGTACGCGGGCCGCGGCGACAGTGTGACGATGTGCGCGGTGGCGATCTTCTGCCTCGCCGGCGGCCAGGTCGTCTCGTACACCAAGGCGCGCGGCGAGAGCATCGGGCTGCCCGTCAACGTCAACGGACTCGTGGAGCGTTCCGAACGCCTGGTGATCACCCTGGTGTGCACGGGACTTGCCGGCTTCGAGACGTTCGGCGTGCCCTACATCGAGGTGCTGCTGCCCGCCGCGCTGTGGGTGGTCGCCGCAGGCAGCTGCGTCACCCTCGCCCAGCGAGTGGTCACCGTACGCCGCGAGGCCGAGTCCGCGGACGCGGCCCAGGCGCGGGCGGAGAGCGGGGACGCAGCGGCGCAGGAGCGCGAGGCACCGCAGCACGAGACGCAGCACCGCGAGACGCAGCACCGCACGGGGACGGGGACAAACGGGGCGCGGCGCCGGGCCGCGAAGCCCGACGCAGACCGGGGGAGTGGCACCGCGTGAAGGAACGTCTGACCGACAGCCTGTACGGACTCGGCTGGAGCGTCGTCAAACGCCTCCCCGAACGCACCGCTGTCCGGCTGGGGGAGCGCGTCGCCGACCGTACCTGGAAGAAGCGCGGCAAGGGCGTCACCCAGCTGGAGCGCAACCTGGCGCGGGTGCGCCCCGAAACGGGGGAGCAGGAGCTGCGCGAGCTCTCCAGGACCGGGATGCGCTCGTATCTGCGGTACTGGATGGAGTCCTTCCGGCTGCCGGCCTGGAGCCAGGAGCGCATCGCCCGCAGTGTCCACATCCACGAACTGCACCACCTCACCGACGCCCACGCCGAGGGCCGCGGCGCCGTACTGGCACTGCCGCACATGGCCAACTGGGACCTCGCGGGCGCCTGGCTCGCCACCCACAAGAACATCCCGTTCGTCACGGTCGCCGAGCGGCTGAAGCCCGAGACCCTCTACGACCGCTTCGTCGCCTACCGCGAGGGCCTGGGCATGGAGGTGCTGCCGCACCAGGGCGGCGCCGCCTTCGGCGTCCTGGCACGGCGGATGCGTGCGGGCGGGGTGGCGGCGCTGGTGGCCGACCGCGACCTGTCCTCCTCGGGCATCGAGGTCCGGTTCTTCGGCGAGACCGCGCGGATGCCCGCAGGCCCCGCGCTGCTGGCGCTCCAGACCGGCGCGGTGCTGCTGCCGGTCAACCTCTGGTTCGACGGCACCGAGGTGATGAAGGGCCGGGTGCACCCGCCGGTGGAGGTGCCCGAGACCGGCACCCGTGCGGAGAAGGCGGCGGCGATGACGCAGTCGATGGCTGACGGGTTCGCCGTCGGTATCGCCGAGCACCCCGAGGACTGGCACATGCTTCAGCGGCTGTGGGCGGCCGACCTGGGGCGCCGCCGTACCTCCGAGGGCGGGCCCGCTGCGGCCGGCCCCGAGCCGGCGGACCCTGTTGCGTCGGACCGCGAGACGTCGGACCGCGAGACGTCGGACCGCGAGACGCCCGACCGCGAGATGCCCGACCGTGAGGCGCGGCCTTCCGGGGCCGAGAGGGAGCTGCCGTGAGGATCGGCATCGTCTGCCCCTACTCCTGGGACGTGCCGGGCGGGGTGCAGTTCCACATCCGCGACCTCGCGGAGCATCTGATTGCGCTCGGCCACGAGGTCTCCGTGCTCGCCCCCGCCGACGACGGCTCCGTACTGCCGCCGTACGTGGTCTCCGCCGGCCGGGCGGTGCCGGTGCCGTACAACGGGTCGGTGGCGCGGCTGAACTTCGGTGTCCTGTCGGCCGCCCGCACCCGCCGCTGGGTCAACGAGGGCGACTTCGAGGTGCTGCATCTGCACGAGCCGGCCGCACCCTCGTTGGCGCTGCTCGCCTGCTGGGCGGCGCGCGGCCCGATCGTCGCCACCTTCCACACCTCCAACCCGCGGTCGCGGGCGATGATGGCCGCCTATCCGATGCTCCAGGCCGCGTTGGAGAAGATCAGCGCCCGTATCGCCGTCAGCGAGTACGCCCGGCGCACCCTGGTGGAGCATCTGGGCGGGGACGCGGTGGTGATCCCCAACGGTGTCGACGTCGACTTCTTCGCCGACGCCGAGCCCAAGGCGGAGTGGCAGGGCGGCACGATCGGCTTCGTCGGCCGCATCGACGAGTCCCGCAAGGGCCTCCAGGTGCTGATGCGCGCGCTGCCGCGGATTCTGCGCGAACGGCCGGGCACCCGGCTCCTGGTGGCGGGCCGGGGCGACGAGCAGGAGGCACTGGCGGAGCTGCCGGAGGAGTTCCGCGACCGCGTCGAGTTCCTCGGGATGGTCAGCGACGAGGACAAGGCCCGACTGCTGCGCAGCGTGGACGTGTACGTCGCGCCCAACCTCGGCGGGGAGAGCTTCGGCATCATCCTGGTGGAGGCCATGTCGGCGGGTGCACCGGTGCTGGCGAGCGATCTGGACGCCTTCGCCCAGGTGCTGGACGGCGGCAGCGCGGGTCAGCTCTTCCGCAACGAGGACGCCGGCGACCTGGCGCGCGCGGCCGTCGAGCTGCTGGCCCACCCCGAACGGCGCGAGGAGCTCCGCGGGAAGGCCTCCCGCCACGTGCGGCGCTTCGACTGGTCGACGGTGGCAGCCGACATCCTGGCCGTGTACGAGACCGTGACGGAGGGCGCCTCGACGGTGGCGGCCGACGAGCGGCCACGCGCGCTGGGCCGCCTGCGCCCGAGGCTCTGAAGGGCGGCGGGCTCCGGTAACCCGGGCGCCGACGGCGCCGGGTACTGTGGCCCGCCGTGACCACGTTCTACTGGATCTTCTGGGCTGTCGCGGCGCTCGCGTTCATCGGTGTCTACCTCAGCTGGACGGCCGGCCGTCTGGACCGGCTGCACACCCGAATCGACGCCGCCCGCGCGGCACTTGACGCGCAATTGCTGCGACGGGCCTCGGTGGCCCAGGAGTTGGCGACCTCCGGGGTCTTCGACCCCGCCGCCTCGATGGTGCTCTACGACGCGGCGCACCACGCCAGACAGGCCGAGGAGGACGGACGCGAGGTCGCCGAGAGCGAGTTGAGCCAGGCGCTGCGTGCGGTCTTCGACGATCGCGAGCAACTGGTCGCGGTGCGGGAGGCGCCCGGCGGCCAGGAGAGCGCCCGCGAACTCCTCGCCGCCGTGCGGCGCGTGCCCATGGCCCGCCGCTTCCACAACGACGCGGTACGCGCCGTACGGGCGCTGCGCCGCCACCGCAAGGTGCGCTGGTTCCGGCTGGCCGGCCACGCGCCGTTCCCGCTGGCGTTCGAGATGGACGACGAACCGCCGGCCGTGCTCGCCGAGCACGGCTGAGCGCGGTCGCCGCCGGTCGAGCCGTCGGCGCACGGCTGCGGGCCCCGCGCGTCCGCGGAGCCGGCGCGTCCGTCCGCACCCCGGGCCCGTACGGCCGCGCCCCTGCCGGTGTGCCGGTTACGTGCCTCGCGGGACCCGGCTCCGCGTACCCCTCGGCGGGCGGGCCCCCCGGGGGCCCACGAGCCGCCGCTCCGCCGCCGCCGTGCGGTGCGGCCACTTCGAACCGGCTGCGGTCCACCGGTGCGCAATTGGCCCTTTCCCGCGGACGCCCCGGTCGGCTTCCCTCTGAGGTAGCAGTGCAGGCGGTCCGTCCGGTCCGTCGGCCGCTGCACCGAGCGGACCTACGATGGGTCCGGCCCGCAGGTTTCTTCGTCGAGTGAGGTCACACCGTGTCGAGCACGCCCAACAGCACGTCCGCAGCCGCTCCCGAGACCGGCACCGCCCGCGTGAAGCGCGGCATGGCCGAACAGCTCAAGGGTGGCGTGATCATGGATGTGGTCACTCCGGAGCAGGCCAAGATCGCCGAGGACGCGGGCGCGGTCGCCGTCATGGCGCTGGAGCGCGTACCCGCCGACATCCGCAAGGACGGCGGCGTGGCCCGGATGTCCGACCCGGACATGATCGAGGGCATCATCGGTGCCGTCTCCATCCCGGTGATGGCCAAGTCGCGCATCGGCCACTTCGTCGAGGCCCAGGTGCTGCAGGCGCTCGGTGTCGACTACATCGACGAGTCGGAGGTCCTCACCCCGGCCGACGAGGTCAACCACAGCGACAAGTTCGCCTTCACCACCCCCTTCGTCTGCGGCGCCACCAACCTCGGAGAGGCGCTCCGACGGATCGCCGAGGGCGCGGCCATGATCCGCTCCAAGGGCGAGGCCGGTACCGGCAACGTCGTCGAGGCCGTACGGCACATGCGGCAGATCCGCGGTGAGATCGCCCGCCTCAAGGGCTACGACAACAACGAGCTGTACGCCGCCGCCAAGGACCTGCGCGCCCCCTACGAGCTGGTGCGCGAGGTCGCCGAGCTGGGCAAGCTGCCGGTCGTGCTGTTCTCCGCGGGCGGTGTGGCCACCCCCGCCGACGCCGCGCTGATGCGTCAGCTGGGCGCCGAGGGCGTCTTCGTGGGCTCGGGCATCTTCAAGTCCGGCGACCCGGCCAAGCGTGCCGCCGCCATCGTCAAGGCCACCACCTTCTACGACGACCCGAAGGTGATCGCCGACGCCTCCCGCGACCTGGGCGAGGCGATGGTCGGCATCAACTGCGACACCCTCCCGGAGAACGAGCGCTACGCCTCCCGCGGCTGGTGACCCGCGTCCGTACGGCCTGAGCGGCGTACGACCCGAGCGGCGCCCGGGCGGTCCGAACTCCTGGCGGAGCGCGGGCCGCCCGGCGCGTGTCCGATGCGCCCGGCACCTGCGTGCGCACCGGACGGCGCGGTCCGCCGAGGTGCCCGCCCGGCCGACGACAACCGCAAGCCCGACGTGTCTCCGAACGATGATGTGTCCCCGAACGATGAGGCGACCCTGTGAACACCCCAACTCCCCCTGCCGCGCCGGTGATCGGCGTGCTCGCCCTCCAGGGTGACGTGCGTGAGCACCTCGCTGCGCTGACCGGCGCGGGCGCCGAGGCACGTTCCGTCCGCCGTCCCGAGGAGCTGGCGGTGGTCGAGGGGCTGGTCGTCCCCGGCGGCGAGTCCACCACCATCTTCAAGCTGGCACGCATCTTCGACCTGCTCGAACCGCTGCGCGAGCGAGTGCGGTCGGGGATGCCGGCGTACGGATCCTGCGCGGGCATGATCATGCTCGCGGACAAGATCCTCGACCCCCGCTCCGGTCAGGAGACGGTCGGCGGCATCGACATGATCGTGCGGCGCAACGCCTTCGGCCGGCAGAACGAGTCGTTCGAGGCGGCCGTCGACATGGCCGGTGTGGACGGCGGGCCGGTGGAGGGCGTCTTCATCCGCGCACCGTGGGTGGAGTCGACCGGTGCGGGGGTAGAGGTGCTCGCCTCCGTCGAGGGGCACCCGGTCGCCGTGCGGCAGGGGTCGCTGCTGGCCACCTCCTTCCACCCCGAGCTGACCGGCGACCACCGCGTGCACCGGCTGTTCACCGAGATGGTGCTCTCCGCGCGTCCGCAGAGGTGACAAGACAGCTCGTATCCGGTGATTCCGGTCCTCGGCGGGCCGCGGGGACGGCCGCGGCGTGACGGTAGGATCGAGCGCACTGTTTCTGTAGGTGACATCGAAGGAGCCAGGCGTGTCCGGCCACTCCAAGTGGGCAACCACCAAGCACAAGAAGGCCGTGATCGATGCCAAGCGCGGCAAGCTCTTCGCCAAACTGATCAAGAACGTCGAGGTCGCGGCCCGGATGGGCGGCGCCGACATCGAGGGCAACCCGACGCTCTACGACGCGATCCAGAAGGCCAAGAAGCAGTCGGTTCCGAACAAGAACATCGACAGTGCGGTCAAGCGCGGTGCCGGTCTTGAGGCGGGCGGAGCCGACTACGAGACGATCATGTACGAGGGCTACGGCCCCAACGGTGTCGCGGTGCTCATCGAGTGCCTCACCGACAACCGCAACCGTGCCGCCTCCGACGTGCGCGTCGCCATGACCCGCAACGGGGGTTCCATGGCCGACCCGGGCTCGGTCTCGTACATGTTCACCCGCAAGGGCGTCATCATCGTGCCCAAGGGGGAGCTGAGCGAGGACGACGTCCTCGGCGCGGTGCTGGAGGCAGGGGTCGAGGAGGTCAACGACCTCGGCGAGTCCTTCGAGGTGCTGAGCGAGGCCACCGATCTGGTGCAGGTCCGCACCGCGCTCCAGGAGGCCGGGATCGACTACGACTCGGCCGACTCCAGCTTCGTCCCCTCCGTGCAGGTGGAGCTGGAGGAGGAGGGCGCCAGGAGGATCTTCAAGCTGATCGACGCCCTCGAGGACAGCGACGACGTGCAGAA
The DNA here is from genome assembly GCF_018101125.2 of Streptomyces tardus. Classification (GTDB taxonomy): domain Bacteria; phylum Actinomycetota; class Actinomycetes; order Streptomycetales; family Streptomycetaceae; genus Streptomyces; species Streptomyces tardus. Next base: position 4,794,316 of record NZ_JAELVF020000001.1, read on the forward strand.
CGTCTTCGCCAACTTCGACGTCTCCGACGAGGTCATGGCCCAGGTCGACGCCTGAGGCACGGGCGCGGCCGGCTCTCCGGCCGAGCGCGCCAACTCCCGGTCGGGCCGGGCGGGATGACACACCCGCACCGGCCCGTCGGTGTTGTCAGTGTCGGCCGGTAGCCTGCCGAACAGCCGGCGGCCGGACGGGCGGCCGTGGACGACAGGGGAGGGCATCGTGCGTGTGCTCGGCGTGGACCCGGGGCTGACCCGCTGCGGGGTGGGCGTCGTGGAGGGCACGGCGGGGCGCCCGCTGCGGATGGTCGCGGTGGGGGTCCTGCGGACCGATCCCGGCTCCGACATCGCCGAGCGGCTGGTGGGCATCGAGCGCGGGCTGGAGGAGTGGCTGGAGGAGTACCGCCCCGAAGCCGTCGCGGTGGAGCGGGTGTTCAGCCAGCACAACGTCAGCACCGTGATGGGCACCGCCCAGGCGAGCGCGGTCGCGATGCTCTGCGCCGGCAGGCGGGGCCTGCCCGTTGCCCTGCACACCCCCAGCGAGGTCAAGGCCGCCGTCACCGGTTCGGGCAGGGCGGACAAGGCGCAGATCGGCGCCATGGTCACGCGGCTGCTGCGGCTGGACGCGCCGCCCAGACCTGCGGACGCCGCGGACGCCCTCGCGCTCGCCATCTGCCACATCTGGCGGGCCCCCGCCCTCAACCGCCTCCAGCAGGCACACCAACTCGCCCGCCGTGCGGCAGCTCCCGACTCCCGCGGTTCCGGGGCGGGTTCGCCCTCCCGGCCCCAGCGGGCACGTACCCGGAAAGGCACCACCACATGATCGCCTTCGTGCAGGGGCAGATCGCGGCGCTCGCGCCCGACAGCGCCGTCGTCGAGGTCGCAGGCGTCGGCCTCGCGGTCCAGTGCGCACCCTCGACGCTGGCCGGGCTGCGCCAGGGCGAGCCCGCCCGGCTCGCCACCTCGCTGGTCGTGCGCGAGGACTCCCTGACGCTGTACGGCTTCGCCGACGACGACGAGCGGCAGGTCTTCGAGCTGCTCCAGACCGCCAGCGGTGTCGGACCGCGTCTCGCCCAGGCGATGCTCGCCACCCACAGCCCCGACGCGCTCCGCACCGCGGTCGCCGTCGGCGACGAGAAGGCCCTCACTGCCGTCTCCGGCATCGGGAAGAAGGGCGCCCAGAAGCTGCTGCTGGAGCTGAAGGACCGGCTCGGCCCACCTGTCGGTTCCTCCGCGCGGGGCGCCCTCTCCGCGCAGACCCCCGCCGCGGGCTGGCGCGACCAGCTCCAGGACGCGCTTCTCGGTCTCGGCTACGCAGGCAGGGAGGCCGAGGAGGCGGTCGCGACGGTGGCACCCAGGGCCGAGGCGGCGATCGCCGAGGGAGGCGTCCCGCCGGTGCCGCAGTTGCTGCGCGCCGCGCTGCAGAGCCTCAACCGCGCCCGGTGAGGCGCCCGTCGGGCCCGCCGCCGGCGGGCCGCCGCCCCGTACCGCACCGCCTGTCCGCCGTACCACACCGCCTGTCCGCAGCCTGCTTGCGCGCGGCGCACCCGCCGGCGCCGCAGCCCGTACCGCCCGCCTCGACGAAAGACCACCGATGAACTGGGACGACACCGGCCCCGACGACAGCGCGACCGCCACCCCCGGAGGTCCGGACGCGAGCGCGGAGCGGCTCGTGGGCAGCGTCGCCGACGGTGAGGACACCGCAGTGGAAGCGGCCCTGCGGCCAAAGGACCTCGGCGAGTTCGTCGGTCAGCCCAAGGTGCGCGAGCAGCTCGACCTGGTGCTCCGAGCCGCCCGCCAGCGCGGCGCCACCGCCGACCACGTACTGCTCTCCGGCGCTCCGGGCCTGGGCAAGACGACGCTGTCGATGATCATCGCTGCCGAGATGGGCGCCCCGATCCGGATCACCTCGGGCCCTGCCATCCAGCACGCGGGAGACCTGGCCGCGATCCTCTCCTCGCTCCAGGAGGGGGAAGTGCTCTTCCTGGACGAAATACACCGGATGTCCAGGCCGGCCGAGGAAATGCTCTACATGGCGATGGAGGACTTCCGCGTCGACGTGATCGTCGGCAAGGGCCCCGGGGCGACCGCGATCCCGCTGGAGCTGCCGCCGTTCACCCTGGTCGGCGCCACCACCCGGGCCGGCCTGCTGCCGCCGCCGCTGCGGGACCGGTTCGGTTTCACCGCGCACATGGAGTTCTACGAGGCGGAGGAGCTGGAGCGGGTGCTGCACCGCTCCGCCCGGCTGCTGGACGTCAGCACCGACGAGGCCGGCGCGCGGGAGATCGCGGGCCGTTCGCGGGGCACGCCGCGGATCGCCAACCGGCTGCTCCGCCGGGTCAGGGACTACGCCCAGGTCAAGAGCGACGGCGTCATCACCAGCGAGATCGCCCGGCAGGCGCTGGCGGTGTACGAGGTTGACGAACGCGGGCTCGACAGACTCGACCGGGCGGTCCTGGAGTCGCTGCTCAAGCTCTTCAACGGAGGGCCGGTGGGCCTGTCAACGCTCGCGGTCGCGGTGGGGGAGGAGCGCGAGACCGTCGAGGAAGTGGCCGAGCCCTTCCTGGTGCGCGAGGGGCTGCTCGCCCGTACGCCCAGAGGCCGCGTCGCGACTCCGGCCGCCTGGGCCCACCTGAACCTGACCCCGCCGGCGTCGAGCCGGGCGAACGGCTCGGGACAGACCGGACTCTTCGGAATGTGAACGGACCGCGCGTCGAGGAGATCGACCTTCACGGAACCCCGGCCGTCTGCTGGACGTTGTTCCACAGGCGTGGGCTCGCTTAGACTCCGCCGATGCCGCCTCCCTCGGGCGGCGACGACCACCCAAACCCCCAGACCGCTCCCTGGCGGTCACACTAAGGACCTCTTCCGCCGTGGATATCGTAGTTCTCTTCCCCCTCCTCCTGCTCATCGGCGCCATGTTCATGATGACGAGGTCTGCGAAGAAAAAGCAGCAGCAGGCCATGGAGATGCGCGACCAGGTGCAGCCCGGCACCGGAGTCCGGACGATCGGGGGCCTGTACGCCCGGGTGAAGGAGATCGGCGACGACACGGTCCTCCTCGAGCTCGCCCCCGGTGTGCACGCGCACTTCGCCAAGAACGCCATCGGCGCCGTGCTGGAGGACGACGAGTACAACGAGATCATCAACCCCCGGGCCGCCGAGCTCGACAGCGACGGCACCGTCGTGCCCGACGACGCCTCCTCGCTGACCGGCACCGCCGACGAGGAGACCTCCACCACCGCGGACGAGAAGCCCAGCCTGAAGAAGGACGCAGCTCCTGCCGAGGACGAGGAGCGGTCCCAGGAGCCGGAGTCGGGGGACGCCAAGGACAAGAAGGACGGCGAGGACGGACCCAAGTAGCGAGAGCGTCGCCGGGGTCTGAAGCAGCCCGGCAGTCTACTCGTGCCGACTCATCACCCCGCGGGCACGGTGATCACCGATCACCGTGCCAGGGTGACTGGACAGGGAGACAAGAGAAGGTGGCAACACCGAAGAAGCGCCGCAGGTCCTCGGGGGCGCAGAGAAGGCCGCTGGTACCGCTGCTGCTGGTGCTGGGCCTGATCGTGGTACTGACCGGCGGGATGCTGCTCACCGGTGCCAACACGCCACGGCTCGGGATCGACCTGGCAGGCGGTACGAGCATCACGCTGACGGCCAAGGAAGAAGACGGCAAGAAGGACGCCGTCAACGAGGCCAACATGAACACCGCCGCGTCCATCATCGACCGGCGGGTCAACGGCCTCGGCGTGTCCGAGGCCGAGGTGACCACGCAGGGCGAGCGCAACATCATCGTCAACATCCCGCGGGGTACCGACGAGAAGCAGGCACGCGAGCAGGTGGGCACCACCGCTGAGCTCGGCTTTCGGCCGGTGCTTGCCGCAGCGCCAGCCACCCCTCCTGCGGAGAAGCCGGGCGCCGGCGAGGAGTCCCCGGGTACGGGTGACGACGCCGACAAGGGCGACAAGGGCGATGCCGACAAGGGCGATGCCGACGCGTCGGCCTCACCCGGACCCAGCCCGCAGGGCGGCACGGCGCGTGAAGCCCTGACCGCGGACGATTCTCCCTCTCCCTCTCCGTCCCCCGGCGACAAGGAGAAGCCTGATGAGCAAGAGGACCCGCCGGCCCAGGGCGACGGCGGTGTTTCCGAAGCAGTGGGCAAGGAGTTCGAGAGTCTGAGCTGCACCAGCCAGAAGAGCAGGTCCCAAGCGGGCCAGGACGCGGCTCAGGCCGATGCCAAGGACACCGTCGTCGCCTGTGACCAGGACGGCGCCTCCAAGTTCATCCTCGGCCCGCTCGCCGTGCCGGGGACAAACGTGGACGGGGCCAGTGCCGTCTTCAACCAGCAGCGCGGCCAGTGGGTCGTCAACGTTGAGTTCACCTCGGCCGGCTCCAAGAAGTTCGCCGACACCACTTCGCGCATCAGCTCGCTGCCCCAGCCGCAGAACCAGTTCGCGATCTCACTCGACGGGGAGGTCGTTTCCGCGCCCAGCGTGAGCCAGCGCATCTCCGGCAGCGCCGAGATCTCCGGAAGCTTCCAGCAGGAAGAGGCCCAGGACCTGGCCAACGTGCTGAAGTTCGGTGCCCTGCCGCTGAGCTTTGAGGAGTCCAACGTCCTGAGCATCTCGCCGACCCTGGGTGGTGAGCAGCTCAAGGCAGGTTTGATCGCGGGGGCCATCGGCATGGCTCTGGTGATCGCCTACCTGCTGTTCTACTACCGCGCTCTGGGCATGGTCGCCGTCCTGAGCCTGCTCGCCATGGGCGCCTTCACCTACGTCGTCATGACGCTGCTCGGCCCCGCCGTGGGGTTCGCGCTGAGCCTTCCCGCCGTGTGCGGCGCCATTGTTGCCATCGGTATCACCGCGGACTCGTTCATCGTGTATTTCGAACGGATCCGGGACGAGGTGCGCGAAGGACGCAGCGTGCGCTCGGCGATCGAGCGGGCGTGGCCCAGGGCTCGGCACACGATCATCATCTCCGACGTGGTGTCGTTTCTGGCCGCCGTCGTCCTGTTCTTCGCAGCGGTCGGTTCGGTACAGGGCTTTGCCTTCGTGCTCGGCCTGACCACCTTGCTGGACGTCCTGGTCGTCTTCCTGATCACCAAGCCGCTGACCAGCCTGCTGGTGAGCAAGCCGTTCTTCGGCGAAGGCCACCCCTGGTCGGGTCTGGACGCCAAACGGCTCGGCGCCAGGCCGCCAGTCCGAGGCCGCCGTCGCGGCTCGGTCACCGCAGAGCCGAAGGAGGCTTGAGATGTCGCGACTCGGTGAACTCGGTGGCAAGCTCCACAGGGGCGAAGTGGCCTACGACTTCGTCAACCGGCGCAAGATCTGGTACCTGATCTCGATCGTGCTTCTGGCCATCTCGCTCGGCGGCGTCTTCGGCAAGGGCCTCAACATGGGCGTCGAGTTCGAGGGCGGCGCGGTCTACACGACACCTCCCACGCAGGCCACCGTGGAGGAGGTCAGAAGCGAAGCGGAGGATGCGTCGGGCAAGGAAGCCCGCGTGCAGCGGCTGGGCAACGACTCGCTCCGCATCACGCTCACCGGTCTGGACACCGACACGTCCAACGCCACTCGTGAGGCCCTCGCCGAGGGCCTGGGCATCGAGGTCTCCAACCTCGACGCCGAGCTGGTCGGGCCCAGCTGGGGCGAGCAGATGACCGACAAGGCCCTGACCGGCATGGGGATCTTTCTCGTGCTGGTCACGGTCTACCTCGCCGTCACCTTCGAGTGGCGCATGGCCCTGGCCGCCCTGCTCGCGCTGCTGCACGACCTTGTGATCACCATCGGTGTGTACGCACTCGTCGGTTTCGAGGTGACGCCGGGGACGGTCGTGGGTGTGCTGACGATCCTCGGCTATTCCCTGTACGACACCGTGGTGGTGTTCGACAAGGTCAGTGAGAACACCTCCCGGCTGGGCAAGGACAGTCGGCTCACCTACAGCGAGCTCGCCAACCTGGGTCTCAACGCGACGCTGGTGCGCTCGGTCAACACCTCGATCGTCGCGCTCCTTCCGGTCGGCGCGCTCCTGTTCATCGGCGCCGGCCTGCTGGGCGGCGGGATGCTCAAGGACATCGCCCTCTCCCTCTTCGTCGGTCTTGCCGCGGGTACGTACTCCTCGATCGTCATCGCCACCCCGCTGGTGGTGGACTTCAAGCGCACCGATGCCAAGGCCAGGGTCCACGACCGCAAGGTGCTCGCGAAGCGCGCGAAGTCCGCGGCTCTCGCCGCGGAGCGGGGTGCCCGGCCGGACGAGGACACCCCTCCCGCCGGGGAGGGCGCTGACGACGAACATGCCGAGGCGGGTGACGCAGCAGCGGAATCGGTACCGGCGCCGGCCACCCCCGCACGTCGTGCAGGCGGCTCAGCCAGCCGCGGTCGGTCAGGGCGCAGGTGATGGGAGTCGCCCCGATGGCCGAGAGCTCCGGGATGTCGCCCGAGCAGCTGAGGAGTCTGCTGATCAGCCGCATCCGGGACGTGGCCGACTACCCCAAGCCCGGCGTGACCTTCAAGGACATCACGCCGCTGCTGGCGGATCCTCTGGCCTTCACCGCGCTGACCGACGCCCTGGCGAACCGCTGTGCCGAGTACGGGGCCACCAAGATCGTGGGCCTGGAGGCCCGTGGCTTCATCCTCGGTGCGCCCGTAGCGGTACGGGCCGGTGTCGGCTTCGTCCCGGCGCGCAAGGCCGGCAAGCTGCCGGGCCCCACGCTGGGGCAGAACTACGCCCTGGAGTACGGCGCCGCCGAGATCGAGATCCATGCCGACGCGCTGTCCGCCGGGGACCGTGTGCTGGTCGTCGACGACGTACTGGCCACGGGCGGCACGGCGGAGGCGTCCGTGGAGCTCGTTCGGCGCGCCGGCGCGCAGGTGGCCGGTGTCTGCGTACTGCTGGAGCTCGGTTTCCTGGGCGGCCGCGAGCGACTCGCTCCTGTACTCGGCGCCGTTCCGTTGGATGCGCTGGTGCGCGTCTGAGCGTCGGATCCCGCTGAGGAGGGGGAGGCGGGGCACTGCGCCCCGCTTCCCCCTCACGTCGTTCTGCCCGCTGTTGCGCACCATCGCCGACCAGCGGCGGAGGGTGCCCTGGGCACCGGCCAGGGTGGTGTGGGGCACGGCTCGCTACCATGGCTGTCCGACCGATCCCTGGCCGGGACAGCTAGAGGAGTGCTCTTGCCGGACGAGGCCCAGCCGCCCACCGCGACCCAGCGACCGGATTCCGGTGCGCCCACGGGCAGTGGCGCGCACGCACCGGACGCGAACTCCGACGGGGAGTCGACGGGCGCGGGCCCGCGCCCGGCCTCCGGGGCGAGCACCCGGGGGGACCAGTCCGCCGCGCGCGGCGCCAAGCGCAGGGCGCAGGGCGCGCAGGCTCCGCCGCCGGAGCCCGCGGAGCACCCCGCCGACACGGCGCCCGCCGCGGAGCAGGGACGCGCCGTCTCGGGCGTCTCCGGACGCTACGGCTCCTCGAACCGGGTGCGTGCCCGGCTGGCCAGGCTCGGCGTGCACCGCTCCAGCCCGTACAACCCGGTGCTGGAGCCGCTGCTGCGGATAGTGCGGGGCAACGACCCCAAGGCCGACACCGCCACACTGCGCCAGCTCGAGCGTGCCTACCAGGTCGCCGAGCGCTGGCACCGCGGCCAGAAGCGCAAGAGCGGCGATCCGTACATCACCCACCCGCTCGCGGTCACCACCATCCTCGCCGAGCTCGGCATGGACCCGGCGACTCTGATGGCCGGCCTGCTGCACGACACGGTGGAGGACACGGAGTACGGGCTGGACACCCTGCGCCGCGACTTCGGCGACCAGGTCGCACTGCTGGTCGACGGTGTCACCAAGCTGGACAAGGTCAAGTTCGGCGAGGCGGCGCAGGCCGAGACGGTCCGCAAGATGGTCGTGGCGATGGCCAAGGACCCGCGCGTACTGGTCATCAAGCTCGCCGACCGGCTCCACAACATGCGCACGATGCGCTTTCTGCGGCGTGAGAAGCAGGAGCAGAAGGCTCGCGAGACCCTGGAGATCTACGCCCCGCTCGCCCATCGCCTGGGCATGAACACCATCAAGTGGGAGCTGGAGGATCTGGCCTTCGCGATCCTCTACCCGAAGATGTACGACGAGATCGTCCGGCTGGTGGCCGAACGTGCGCCCAAGCGGGACGAGTACCTGGCCACGGTGATCGACGAGGTGCAGGCCGATCTGCGCGGGGCCCGCATCAGGGCGACGGTCACGGGCCGGCCGAAGCACTACTACAGCGTCTACCAGAAGATGATCGTCCGCGGCCGGGACTTCGCGGAGATCTACGATCTGGTCGGCATCCGCGTCCTGGTGGACACGGTCCGCGACTGCTATGCGGCGCTCGGCACGGTGCACGCGCGATGGAACCCGGTCCCCGGCCGGTTCAAGGACTACATCGCGATGCCGAAGTTCAACATGTACCAGTCGCTGCACACGACGGTGATCGGCCCGGGCGGCAAGCCCGTCGAGCTGCAGATCCGCACCTTCGACATGCACCGCCGCGCCGAGTACGGCATCGCCGCCCACTGGAAGTACAAGCAGGAGGCCGTCGCGGGCGCCTCCAAGGTCCGCACCGACGTGCCGAAGAAGGCAGGCAAGGGCGGCGACACGCTCAACGACATGGCGTGGCTGCGGCAGTTGCTGGACTGGCAGAAGGAGACCGAGGACCCGGGCGAGTTCCTGGAGTCGCTGCGCTTCGACCTCTCCCGCAACGAGGTCTTCGTCTTCACGCCGAAGGGCGACGTGATCGCGCTGCCCGCCGGCGCCACCCCCGTCGACTTCGCGTACGCGGTGCACACCGAGGTCGGGCACCGCACGATCGGCGCCAAGGTCGGCGGTCGCCTGGTACCGCTGGAGTCCACCCTCGACAACGGCGACACCGTGGAGGTCTTCACCTCCAAGGCCTCGGGGGCCGGCCCGTCCAGGGACTGGCTGGGCTTCGTGAAGTCCCCGCGGGCGCGCAACAAGATCAGGGCGTGGTTCTCCAAGGAGCGCCGGGACGAGGCGATCGAGCACGGCAAGGACTCCATCGTCCGTGCCATGCGCAAGCAGAACCTCCCGATCCAGCGCATCCTGACCGGCGACTCGCTGGTGACGCTGGCGCACGAGATGCGCTACCCGGACATCTCCTCCCTCTACGCCGCGATCGGCGAGGGGCATGTGACCGCGCAGAGCGTGGTGCAGAAGCTCGTCCAGGCTCTCGGCGGAGAGGACGAGGCCAGCGAGGACATCGCAGAGACCTCGCCCCCGATGCGCGGGGGCAGGGGCGAGAAGCGCCGCTCGAAGGCCGACCCGGGCGTCATCGTCAAGGGCGTCGACGATGTGTGGGTCAAGCTGGCCCGTTGCTGCACCCCGGTGCCCGGTGACCCGATCATCGGCTTCGTGACGCGGGGGAGCGGGGTGTCCGTGCACCGTGCGGACTGCCTGAACGTCGACTCGCTCGCCCGGGAGCCCGAGCGGATGCTGGACGTGGAGTGGGCGCCGACGCAGTCCTCGGTCTTCCTGGTCGCCATCCAGGTCGAGGCGCTGGACCGCTCCAGGTTGCTGTCGGACGTCACCAGGGTGCTGTCCGACCAGCACGTCAACATCCTCTCGGCGGCGGTCCAGACCTCCCGGGACCGGGTGGCGACCTCGCGCTTCACCTTCGAGATGGGTGACCCCAAGCACCTGGGCCACGTGTTGAAGGCGGTGCGCCGGGTGGAGGGCGTCTACGACGTCTACCGCGTCACCTCCGCCCGCCGACCCTGACCGAGGCGCAACTCCTCACCGGCCGCGGCTTCGTACCGGGAGCAACCTCTCACCGGGCAGCCGCTGCCGGCGCGGCCCGCTCCGGTGCGCGCCGGCTCCCGACCTGGCCGCCCCCGCGTGCGAGGAGCCGCCGATCCGGCCCGACAGCGTGAGCGCGAAACGCGGGGGCCCCGATCCGCGATCGGGGCCCCACACACGCCCGGAGTACGGGGAGTTCAGCCGCCGAACTCCTCCAGGCCCTTCAGCGCCTGGTCCAGCAGTGCCTGGCGGCCCGCCAGCTCGCGCTCCAGCTTCTCCGCCTTGGCGGTGTTGCCGGCGGCGCGCGCCTTCTCGATCTGGCCGCGCAACTTGTCGACCGCGTCCTGGAGTTGACCGGTCAGACCCGCGGCGCGCGCCCGCGCCTCCGGGTTCGTGCGCCGCCACTCGGCTTCCTCGGCCTCGGTGATGGCGCGCTCGACGGTGTGCATCCGTCCCTCGACGCCGGCCTTGGCGTCCCGGGGCACGTGCCCGATGGCGTCCCAGCGCTCGTTGACCAGACGGAACGCGTTGCGGGCAGCCTTGAGGTCGGTGACCGGAAGCAGCTTCTCGGCCTCGGCCGCCAGCTCCTCCTTGCGGGTCAGGTTCTCCCGCTGCTCGGCGTCCCGCTCGGCGAACACCTCGCTCCGCGCCTGGAAGAAGACGTCCTGGGCGCCGCGGAAGCGCTGCCACAGGTCCTCTTCGTGCTCGCGCTGAGCCCGTCCGGCCGCCTTCCACTCCTGCATCAGCTCGCGGTACTTGGCCGAGGTCGGGCCCCAGTCGCGCGAGCCGGTGAGCGCCTCGGCGTCGGCGACCAGCTTCTCCTTGCGCTTCCTGACCTGCTCGCGCTCGCTGTCCAGCGCTGCGAAGTGCCCCTTGCGCCGCTTGGAGAAGGCCGACCTCGCGTGCGAGAAGCGCTGCCACAGCTCGTCGTCGCTCTTGCGGTCCAGCCGGGGCAGACCCTTCCAGATGTCGACCAGCGCCCGCAGCCGCTCACCGGCCACCCGCCACTGCTCGCTGACGGCCAACTGCTCCGCCTCCGCGACGAGTTCCTCCTTGCGCTGCTTGGCCTCCTCGGACTGCTTGGCCTTCGCGACCCTGCGCTCCGCCCGGCGCGACTCGATCGTCTCCGTCAGCTTGTCCAGGCGCTGACGCAGCGCCTGGAGGTCGCCGACGGCGTGATGGGCGTCCACCTGCTCGCGGACGTGCGAGACGGCCGTCTCCGCGTCCTTGGCGGACAGGTCGGTCGTCTTCACACGCCGTTCCAGGAGGTCGATCTCCACGACCAAACCCTCGTACTTGCGCGTGAAGTAGGCGAGGGCCTCGTCCGGAGAGCCGGCTTGCCACGACCCGACCACCTTCTCGCCGTCGGCCGTCCTCACGTATACGGTCCCCGTCTCGTCGACGCGGCCCCACGGGTCGCTGCTCACAGCGCCTCCTCCACATGACGCCGGCGGGCCCCAAGACCCCCGGCATCGTCCACAGTTGTCGTCCGGCAGAGCGGCGCGCCCGCCGAGACGGGCCGGCCGCACCCTGCGCAACGCCCAACATAGGCGAAGCGCGAAGGGCTGTCCGCACAGCGCGCGAGCCGACTGCCGGTGCCCGGCCCGGCTCGGCCGCCGTGCGGACGGTCAGTCCGCGCTGACCGTCGCCTTGTTGATCACCACGGTGGCGTTCGGCGAGGTCGCGCTGATCTCCTCGTTGTCGTAGGAACCAGCCTCTGCGATCTTCCGCAGTACGTCCATCCCCTTCCCGCCCTTGCCGATGGTGCCGAACGGCGTGTAGTCGGGCGGCAGCGGGCTGTCCTCGTACACCAGGAAGAACTGGCTTCCGCCGGTGTCGCGCCCCTCGTCCTGCTGGGCGTTGTAGGTGTTGGCCATCGCGACGGTGCCCGCCGGGTACACGTCGTCCTGCACTTCGGGGGCGTCGAGGTTCTCGTCCGGGATGGTGTAGCCGGGGCCGCCCTGGCCGGTGCCGGTCGGATCGCCGCACTGGAGCACATGGATGCCCTGGTCGACCAGCCGGTGGCAGCGGGTGTGGTCGAAGTACCCTTCGCCGGCGAGGAAGTTGAAGGAGTTGACCGTGCGGGGCGCTTTCTCGGCGTCCAGGGTCAGCTCGATGTCGCCGCAGGTCGTCGCCAGCTTCATCCGGTACGAGGCGTCCTCGTCGACCGTGGCCTTGGGCTCCTTGTCCCACTGCTTGCCGTTCGGCTCGCCGCCCGCGGGCTTCTCACAGGGGTCCTTCGCCTCGCGCTCCTCGCCGCCGTCCCCGGTGGCTGCCGGGTCCGCCGGGTCGGAGGTGCCGGTGAACGCGGAGACCCCGGCCCAGACGACCGAACCGGCCAGCACCATCGCCAGGACCGCCGCGACCGAGGCGTTGCGGACCTTCCGTCGGCGCTGGGCGGTCCGCTCCTTCTCCAGTCTCCGCTGCCGCTTCTCCCGCGCCAGCTGCTTCCGCCGTTGCTCACCGCTGACCACGAGATGACTCCTTCGAACTCCGAACGCCCCGCGGGGCGTCCACGCAAAATCGGGAACAGCCTGGACGGGCCGGGAGTGAACTGGTTCGCACCGGCACCGCCGCCGCCGGTAAGCTCGCGGTCACCGCGAATCTCTGCCGGACGACTGAAGGACGAACGTGCTCATTGCCGGGTTCCCAGCAGGCTCCTGGGGGACCAATTGTTATCTTCTCGCCCCGGCGGCCGGTGAGGAGTGCGTCATCGTCGATCCGGGCCACCAGGCAGCCGCGGGCGTCGAGGAGGCTGTCGCCAAGCACCGGCTGAAGCCGGTGGCGGTGATCCTCACCCACGGCCACATCGACCATGTCGCCTCCGTCGTGCCCGTCTGCGGAAGCCACGACACCCCGGCCTGGATCCACCCCGCCGACCGCTACATGATGAGCGAGCCCGAGAAGGCGCTGGGCCGCAGCTTCGGCGATCGGCTGCTCGGCGAACTCACCGTCGGAGAGCCGGACGAGGTCAACGAGTTGACCGACGGCGCCGTGCTGGAGCTGGCAGGGATGGAGCTGACCGTCACCCACGCACCCGGCCATACCAAGGGGTCGGTGACCTACGGTCTCCCCGAGCAGGCGGACATCCCGCCGATCATGTTCGCGGGCGACTTCCTGTTCGCCGGCTCCATCGGACGCACCGACCTGCCCGGCGGCGACCACGAGGAGATGCTGGCGTCCCTCTCCCGCGTCTGTCTCCCCCTGGACGACGAGACGGTCGTCCTGTCCGGGCACGGTCCCCAGACCACCATCGGCCGTGAGCGCGCCACCAACCCCTTCCTTCGGGAGTTGGCCGCCGGAGGCGAGGACCTGCCGTCCGCGCCTCGACGAGGAATGTGACGAGACCTTCCGTGAACACCTTCTCCGCCCCCAAGGGCACCTACGATCTGCTGCCGCCGCAGTCCGCCGATTTCCTCGCGGTGCGGGAGGCGATCTCCGCACCGCTGCGCCGGGCCGGTTACGGCTACGTCGAGACACCCGGTTTCGAGCAGGTGGAGCTGTTCGCCCGAGGCGTGGGCGAGTCCACCGACATCGTGACCAAGGAGATGTACACCCTCACCACCAGGGGCGGCGACGAGCTCGCGCTGCGGCCCGAGGGGACCGCCTCCGTGCTGCGCGCCGCGCTCCAGGGGAGCCTGCACCGCGGAGCCCTGCCGGTGAAGCTGTGGTACTCCGGCTCCTACTACCGCTACGAGCGCCCGCAGGCCGGGCGGTACCGGCACTTCTCACAGGTCGGAGCGGAGGCGCTGGGAGCCGAGGACCCGGCGCTGGACGCCGAGTTGATCGTTCTGGCCGCCGACGCGTACCGCACGCTCGGCCTGCGCGAGTTCACGCTGCTGCTGAACTCCCTGGGCGACCGCGAGTGCCGTCCGGTCTACCGTGCGGCCCTCCAGGACTTCCTGCGCAACCTCGACCTGGACGAGGAGACCCGAGCCCGGATCGAGATCAACCCGCTGCGGGTGCTGGACGACAAGCGCGAGAGCGTCCAACTCCAGTTGGCCGACGCGCCGTTGATCCGCGACCACCTCTGCGAGGGCTGCAAGAGCTACCACGAGCAGGTGCGCGAGCTGCTGACGGCGGCCGGTGTGGAGTACCGGGACGACCCGCGGCTGGTGCGCGGTCTGGACTACTACACCCGTACGACCTTCGAGTTCGTCCACGGCGGGCTGGGCTCGCAGTCCGCCATCGGCGGCGGCGGCCGGTACGACGGCCTGGCCGAGATGATCGGCGGTCCCGCCCTGCCCTCGGTCGGCTGGGCGCTGGGGGTCGACCGGACGGTGCTCGCGCTGCGTGCCGAGGGCGTGGAGCTGCCGGCCGGCGAGACCACCGAGGTGTACGCGGTGCCGCTCGGCGAGGAGGCCAGGCGGTCGCTGTTCTCGGTGGTCACCGAGCTGCGCCGCGCCGGCGTGGCGGCCGACTTCGCGTACGGCGGCAAGGGCATGAAGAACGCCATGAAGTCGGCGAACCGCTCCGGCGCCCGCTACGCGCTCGTTCTCGGTGAGCGCGACCTCGCCGAGAACGTCGTACAGCTCAAGGACCTGGAGAGCGGCGAGCAGACTGCCGTCGCCCTCGATTCCGCAGTCGGTCAGGTGCTGACGAAACTCCGTTGATGTCGTGGTCGTTGAGGCACAATGAGCGCCACACACGACCACCTGACGGGATGACGACGCCATGACCACCACGGCACCCTCCGAGAGCTCTGCGGGCAGCAGCCTGGACGACGGTTCGGGGGGTGCCGTTCCGGCGACCAGGCCCTTCGCCTGGCTCCTGATCATCACGGCCGCGGCAGGGCTCCTCTCCGCCTGGATGATCACGCTGGACAAGTTCCGGCTGATGCAGGCCGAGTTGGTGGGCGAGGTCCACACCCCCGGTTGCAGCCTCAACCCCATCGTCGCCTGCAAGGGCGTGATGGAGAGCGACCAGGCGGAGGCCTTCGGGTTCCCCAACCCGATGCTCGGCATGGTGACGTTCGCGGTCGTCGTCGCCATCGGGGTCGGTGTGCTGGCGGGTGCCCGGTATCGGCGATGGTTCTGGCTCGGCCTGCAGGCCGGCACCCTCTTCGGTGTCGTCTTCTGCACCTGGCTGATGTACCAGTCGCTGTACGAGATCGGCCTGCTCTGCCTGTGGTGCACGCTGACCTGGGTCGCGACCCTCTTCATGTTCTGGTTCACCCTCGCCCACAACCTCAGGCACCGGTTCATCCCGGCCCCGGAGAGCGTGCGCAGCATCGTGCTGGAGTTCCCGTGGATGCTGCCCGTACTGCACACCGGGATCATCGGCCTGCTGATCCTCACCAACTGGTGGGACTTCTGGACCAGCTGACCGGACCCGACCCCGACCCCAGCCCCCAGCCCCCGGTCGCGGTCGCGGTCCCGGTCGCGGACGGTGCGGGGCAAGGGGCGTCCCGCACTGTCAGTGGGGTGACTTAGGGTCGTGGACGTGGAGCCCGACCTGTTCACCGCCGCCGCCGAGGAGCGCCAGGAGCGCGACCCCTCCTCGAGCCCGCTCGCCGTCCGTATGCGCCCGCGAGTGCTGGACGAGGTGGTGGGTCAGCGGCATCTGCTGCGTCCCGGGTCACCGCTGCGCCGCCTGGTGGGGGAGGGCGGGGCGGGTCCGGCCGGCTCGTCGTCGGTGCTGCTCTGGGGGCCTCCGGGCACCGGGAAGACGACGCTTGCGCACGTCGTGAGCAAGGCGACCGACAAGCGCTTCGTCGAGCTGTCGGCGATCACCGCGGGCGTCAAGGAGGTCCGTGCGGTCATCGAGGGCGCCCGCCGCTCCTCGGGTGCGTACAGCAAGGACACCGTCCTCTTCCTCGACGAGATCCACCGTTTCAGCAAGGCCCAGCAGGACTCGCTGCTGCCCGCCGTGGAGAACCGCTGGGTCACGCTGATCGCGGCGACCACGGAGAACCCCTACTTCTCGATCATCTCCCCGCTGCTCTCGCGCTCGTTGCTGCTGACCCTGGAGCCGCTGACCGACGAGGACCTGCGGGCGCTGCTGCGCCGCGCAGTGTCCGAGGAGCGCGGGCTCGGCGCGGCCGTCGGCCTGCCGAAGGACACGGAGGACCACCTGCTGCGCATCGCCGGGGGCGACGCCCGCCGCGCGCTGACCGCGCTGGAGGCCGGGGCCGGATCGGCGCTGGCCAAGGGCGAGAGCGAGATCTCGCTGGCGACCCTCGAGGAGGCCGTCGACCGGGCGGCGGTCAAGTACGACCGGGACGGCGACCAGCACTACGACGTCACCAGCGCCCTGATCAAGTCGATCCGTGGCTCGGACGCGGACGCGGCGATGCACTATCTGGCCCGCATGGTCGAGGCGGGCGAGGATCCGCGCTTCATCGCCAGACGGCTGATGATCTCCGCCAGCGAGGACATCGGCCTGGCCGATCCCACCGCTCTCCAGACGGCTGTCTCCGCGGCCCAGGCGGTGGCCATGGTCGGCTTCCCGGAGGCACGCATCATCCTGGCGCAGGCCACCCTGGCGCTGGCGCTCGCACCGAAGTCCAACGCCGCGATCAAGGCGATCGACGCCGCGCTCACGGATGTGCGCGCGGGGCTGGCCGGCGCGGTCCCGTCCCATCTGCGGGACTCCCACTACAAGGGCGCCCAGAAGCTCGGTCACGGCGAGGGCTATCAGTACCCGCACGACGTACCGGGCGGGATCGCCGCCCAGCGGTACGCCCCGACCGAGGTGCACGGCCGCCGCTACTACGAGCCCACGCGGTACGGCGCCGAGGCGCGTTACGCCGAGGTCGCCGAGCGGGTCAGAGCCAGACTGCGGGGCGAGGGCGGCGAGAGCGCCGGCTGACTCCGCGCGGCTCCGTGGCGACCGGGGCGTCCGTTCCTCCCCGGCCCGGTCAGTGCGCGGCTTCGAAGAGCCGGTGCATCTCCCGCCGCAGCCCGCTCACGTCGCGCACCGGCTCGGGGAACTCGAAACGCACGTCGAAGCCGTCGTACGGCCCGCAGAAGCGCACCCGCATCCCGTAGCGGTCGAGTGCGAGCGGCACCGCTCGTCTGCGGTCGACCAGGCGCAGGGCGTCCTCACCGAGCAGGTGCTGGAGCCGCTCGACCTGGTCCGGGTGGGCCGTGGCCAGGTGCTGGAGCAGCTCGGCCTCGTGGCGGCAGAGCGGATCGGCCTCGGCGGCGAGGAAGTCCTCGGGCTCGATGTGCTTCTCGCCCCACAGGTCGTCCACGTACGCCTCGCCGACCTCCAGCCTGAGCACCGTCCAGCGTCGGCTGTGCGCCGAGGGGCCGGTGGGATCGTGTGCGGCGAGCAGTTTCGCGGCCTCGTCCAGGGCGGGACCGCGCACAGCGGTGAGCCAGCCGGCGACCCGGGCCCGACCGCGGATCCGGTGGGGTACGGAGACGGGTGCCACATCGGTGATCTCCATCACCGCGGTGGCCTCGTCGTCCTGGGCGTGTGCGACGGCCCTGGCTGCGGGGGAGTCCGCGGGGACCAGTAGGATGACGTCTCCATCGGTGTTCACGGCGCGCGATTCCGGTACTCCCGAGCCCAGTTCGTCGGGCTCGATTCCCGGAATGCTCAGTGCTGCGGATACCCTGGACTCAACGAGGGTGCGCACCCGCTCGGCGGCCGACGGCTGCCGGAGGTCTTCCATGGGACGCGGCTGCCCCTCCCCCTGCTTGAGGTGGGGGGACGCCTGGTCATCGTGAACGGTTCCGGGCAGGGGGTTCCCAGGACGAAACATGCGTTCTCCTCTACTAAGGTAAGCCTCACCTAACTTACACGGAGGACTGTTCAACGTGAACCAGTCGCGTCCCAAGGTCAAGAAGTCGCGTGCACTCGGCATCGCGCTGACCCCGAAGGCCGTCAAGTACTTCGAGCAGCGCCCGTACCCGCCGGGCGAGCACGGTCGTGGCCGCAAGCAGAACAGTGACTACAAGGTCCGTCTGCTGGAGAAGCAGCGTCTGCGCGCGCAGTACGACATCAGCGAGCGCCAGATGGTGCGTGCCTACGACCGCGCTCGGAAGGTCGATGGCAAGACGGGCGAGGCCCTGATCATCGAGCTTGAGCGCCGTCTGGACGCGCTCGTCCTGCGGTCCGGCCTGGCCCGCACGATCTACCAGGCCCGCCAGATGGTGGTCCACGGCCACATCGCGGTGAACACCCGCAAGGTCGACAAGCCGTCCTTCCGCGTCCGTCCGGACGACGTCGTGTCGGTGCGCGAGCGCAGCCGCGCCAAGCACCCGTTCCTGGTCGCCCGTGAGGGTGGCTACGCGGGCGAGGGCGAGACCCCGCGCTACCTGGAGGTCAACCTCCAGGCGCTGGCGTTCCGCATGGACCGGGACCCCAACCGCAAGGAGATCCCGGTCATCTGCGACGAGCAGCTCGTCGTCGAGTACTACGCCCGCTGATCATCCGGGACGGGTTCCGCCCGCCCCGTGATCGGTGACGCCCTCCGCCCGTCGGCTCCGGCCGCGGCGGAGGGCGTTCGCGTTCCCCGGGTCGGGCCCGGTCGGGGCCCGGGTCGGGTCCCAACTCCCCGGGCGCGGCCCGACTTCCGGGCCGCGGCTCATCCGGTCCGTCGCTGTCCCCGCCGCGCGATAGGGTCGTGCCCTGCCGCGCGTACCCGGCCCGGGGAGGCGGTCGAACCCATACCGACCAAGGAAGCGGTGCAGCGTGTCCGGTGGAGAGGTGGCCGGCATCCTCGTGGCTGTCTTCTGGGCGATCCTCGTGTCGTTCCTCGCCGTCGCACTGGTGAGGCTCGCGCAGACGCTCAGAGCGGCGACCAAGCTGGTGGCGGACGTCACCGAGAAGGCCGTTCCGCTGCTGGGAGAGGCGTCGCAGACGGTGCGCAGCGCCCAGACGCAGTTGGAGAAGGTGGACGCCATCGCCACCGACGTCCAAGAGGTCACCTCCAACGCCTCCGCGCTCTCCTCCACCGTCTCCACGACCTTCGGCGGCCCGCTGGTGAAGGTCGCCGCCTTCGGCTACGGCGTGCGCCGGGCCCTGGGCGCGCGCAGGACCGAGCCGCAGAAGCGGCGCCGAGTGACCGTAGTGCCGGGCGCCGCCGTGCCGTTCGCCAGAGGCGGTCGGCGGCGGCGCGGTGGAAAGGACTGACAGCGATGTTCCGCCGAGCTTTCTGGTTCAGCGCAGGCGCCGCCGCGGGCGTGTACGCCACCACCAAGGTCAACCGCAAGCTGCGCAGCCTCACCCCCGAGTCGCTTGCCGCGCGTGCCGCGGACAAGGCAGTCGAAACCGGCCACCGGGTCCGGGAGTTCGCCGTCGACGTGCGCCACCAGATGGCGCGCCGCGAGGAAGAGCTCAACGATGCGCTGGGACTCACCGCCGACCCGAACGAGCCGGTGACAATCCGTCAACTTCCGGGCGGCGGGAAGCGCGCCCAGCTCGGGTCGGCACCCGGCACCCACACGAACCGCACCAACGGACACCGCAGGACAGGGAAAGAGGACCTCTGATGGAGTCGGCTGAAATCCGTCGCCGCTGGCTGAGCTTCTTCGAGGAGCGCGGACACACGGCTGTGCCCTCCGCGTCGCTGATCGCCGACGACCCGACGCTGCTGCTGATCCCGGCCGGCATGGTGCCGTTCAAGCCCTACTTCCTCGGCGACGTGAAGCCGCCGTTCGCCCGGGCGACCAGCGTGCAGAAGTGCGTGCGCACACCGGACATCGAAGAGGTCGGCAGGACCACCCGGCACGGCACGTTCTTCCAGATGTGCGGCAACTTCTCCTTCGGCGACTACTTCAAGGAAGGAGCCATCACCCTGGCCTGGGAGCTGCTCACCTCCCCGGTGGCGCAGGGTGGTTACGGCCTCGACCCGGAGAAGCTCTGGATCACCGTCTACGAGAAGGACGACGAGGCCGAGCGCATCTGGCGCGAGGTGGTCGGCGTCCCCTCCGAGCGCATCCAGCGCCTGGGGATGGGCCCCAACTACTGGGACATGGGCGTGCCCGGCCCCTGCGGACCGTGCTCGGAGATCAACTACGACCGCGGTCCGGAGTTCGGCGAGGAGGGCGGCCCCGCCGTCAACGACGAGCGCTACGTGGAGATCTGGAACCTGGTCTTCATGCAGTACGAGCGCGGCGCCGGCTCCGGCAAGGACTACCCGATCCTCGGCGACCTGCCCGCCCAGAACATCGACACCGGGCTCGGCCTGGAGCGACTGGCGATGATCCTCCAGGGCGTTCGGAACATGTACGAGACCGACACCCTGCGCGTGGTCATCGACCGCGCCACCGAGCTCACGGGTGTCCGCTACGGCGCCACCGACGACGGCGACGTCTCGCTGCGAGTGGTCGCCGACCACCTGCGCACCTCGGTCATGCTCATCGGGGACGGCGTCACCCCGGGCAACGAGGGCCGCGGCTACGTGCTCCGCCGCATCATGCGCCGCGCCATCCGCAACATGCGCATCCTCGGCTCCCAGGAGCCGGTCGTGCGCACCCTGGTCGACACCGTGATCGACACGATGGGGGAGCAGTACCCCGAGCTGGCCACCGACCGGGAGCGGATCTCCACGGTGGCGCAGGCCGAGGAGGTCGCGTTCCTGAAGACGCTGCGGGCCGGCACCACCATCCTGGACACCGCCGTCACCGAGACCAAGGCGTCCGGCGGACGGGTGCTCGCCGGCGACCAGGCGTTCCTGCTGCACGACACCTGGGGCTTCCCGATCGACCTCACCCTGGAGATGGCTGCGGAGCAGGGGCTCAGCGTCGACGAGGAGGGCTTCCGTCGGCTGATGAAGGAGCAGCGCGAGCGGGCCAAGGCCGACGCGCGTTCCAAGAAGACCGGCCACGCCGACCTCTCCGCCTACCGAGAGGTCGCCGACACGGCCGGCGCCACCGACTTCACCGGCTACACCCACACCGAGGGCGAGGCCAGCATCGTCGGCCTGCTCGTCGGCGGGGCGTCCTCCCCGGCCGCGTACGAGGGCGACGAGGTCGAAGTCGTCCTGGACCGCACCCCGTTCTACGCCGAGGGCGGCGGCCAGCTCGCCGACACCGGGCGGATCAGGCTGGCGGGCGGGGCCGTCGTGGAGGTGCGGGACGTGCAGCGTCCGGTGCCCGGCGTCAGCGTGCACAAGGGCGTGGTCCAGGTCGGCGAGGTGACGGTCGGTGCGCAGGTGCACTGCGCCATCGACGTCGGCCGCCGCCGGGCGGTGGCCCGCGCGCACAGCGCCACCCACCTCACCCACCAGGCGCTGCGCGACGCGCTCGGCCCGACCGCCGCCCAGGCCGGCTCGGAGAACTCCCCGGGCCGCTTCCGGTTCGACTTCGGTTCGCCGACCGCCGTGCCCGGCTCCGTGCTGCTCGACGTCGAGCAGCGGATCAACGAGGTGCTCGGCGGCGATCTGGACGTCCAGGCCGAGGTCATGACGCTGGACGAGGCCAAGAAGCAGGGCGCCATCGCGGAGTTCGGGGAGAAGTACGGCGAGCAGGTCCGGGTCGTGACCATCGGCGACTTCTCCAAGGAGCTGTGCGCCGGCACCCATGTCTCGAACACCTCGCAGCTCGGTCTGGTCAAGCTGCTGGGCGAATCCTCCATCGGCTCCGGCGTGCGCCGGGTGGAGGCGCTGGTGGGCGCCGACGCCTACAAGTTCCTCGCCAAGGAGCACACCGTCGTCTCCCAGCTCACCGAGCTGGTCAAGGGTCGCAGCGACGAGCTTCCCGAGCGCGTATCGGGGATGATCACGCGGCTGCGCGAGGCGGAGAAGGAGATCGACCGGCTGCGTGCCGAGAAGGTGCTTCAGGCCGCCGGTTCGTTCGTGGAGCAGGCCAAGGACTTCAAGGGCGTCGCGCTGGCCTCCGGGCGGGTGCCCGACGGCACCAGCGCCGACGACCTGCGCAAGCTCGTACTGGACGTGCGCGGCCGTATCGCCGGCGACCGGGCCGCGGTGGTGGCGCTCTTCACTGTGGTCAAGGACCGCCCGCTGACGGTCGTCGCGACCAACGAGGCGGCTCGCGAGCGTGGGCTGAAGGCCGGCGACCTGGTGCGCATCGCGGCGAAGACCCTCGGCGGCGGAGGCGGCGGCAAGCCCGACGTCGCCCAGGGCGGCGGGCAGGACCCGGCCGCGGTCGACGAGGCGCTGGCCGCCGTCGAGCGTCAGGTGGCCGAGGTCGCGTGAGCCCGCTCGGAGTCAACTGATGCGCAGGGGACGGCGGTTGGCCGTGGATGTGGGGGACGCCCGGATCGGGGTCGCGAGCTGCGACCCCGACGGGGTGCTCGCCACTCCGGTCGAGACCGTGCCCGGCAAGGACGTACCGGCCGCCCAGCGCCGCCTGGCGCAGATCGTCGAGGAGTACGAGCCGCTGGAGGTGCTGATCGGGCTGCCCCGCTCGCTGAGCGGCGGCGAGGGCCCGGCGGCGGCGAAGGTGCGGACTTTCGCGGAGCGGCTGGCCGCGCTGGTCGGCCCGGTGCCGGTACGGCTGGTCGACGAGCGCATGAGCACGGTGACCGCGGCCCAGTCGATGCGTGCGTCCGGGGTGAGCGCGAAGAAGGGCCGGTCCCGCATCGACCAGGCCGCGGCGGTGGTGATCCTGCAGAGTGCGCTGGAGGCGGAGCGCGGATCCGGGCAGCCGCCGGGCCACAGCGTCTGAGCGGGCCCGCCGTGCTCGTCCGCGGAGCGCCGCCCCGCGGGATGTGCGCCCGCGCGGAATCCGTCCCGGTACTCCGACTGCGGGGAGTTCGCCCCGCGGGAACGTCGTCGTCCCGGGGCTCGTTGGCATGGGCGGGTGCCGAGTTCGCGGACGCCCGGTCGACCGCTCGTCGCCGCGGGCCCGACCGGGGGAGAGGCACGCCCCGCAAGGGTCCGGCTCAGGTGGTTGTGTGATCGCAATACGGTAGCGTTCCGGGCGACACGGCGGCCGACCGAGCGTCGAGCTCTCGATGGCGGAAGCCGAAGCGCGGCATAGGGGATCGATGACTGAGTATGGCCGGGGCCAAGGCTCCCAACCGTGGCACCCCGAGGACCCGTTGTACGGGGACCAGGGCTGGGACGGTACTCAGCAGGCGCATCAGCCCCCGGGCCAGGGCCACCCCCAGCAGGGCCGGCCCGACCAGGACCCCTACGGCTACGCCGACTGGCAGCAGCAGCCGGGCGCGCCCCAGTCACCGTACGGGGACGACCCGTTGGGCACGCGCCAGCAGCAGGGCCCGTACCAGGACCCGCCCCAGCAGTACCAGCAGCAACAGCAACACCAGCAGCATTACGACCCGCACGCCCAGCAGGGCGGCTACGGCTACGGCGACACCGGCGGCGGGCAGCAGCCCTACACCTCCCCGGACGCCTACGGAGCCGGATCCGCCTACGGCCAGGACCCGTACGCGCAGCAGCACGAGTCCTACGGCCGCGGCGTCGCACCCGGGCAGCAGCAGGACGGCTATCCGGCAGGCGATCCGTACGCGCAGCAGCAGGGCTACGGTGCGGCGGACCCGTACGGCGGGACCGCCGGGCACGGAGATCCCCACGGCCGGGACGCCTCGTACGCGCCGGACACCTCGTACGGGCACGCCGCCTCCCACGCGTCGGACACTTCGTACGCGCCGGACACTTCGTACGGGCACGACGCCTCCTACGGCCGGGACGGCTCCCCGGGGCAGGAGGCTCCGTACGCGGGGGCGGCCGGCGCCCAGGGGCATGCGGCTGCGCAGGCGCGGCAGCCCGAGCCGGCGGCACCCGAGGAGTGGGACAGCGACTCCCGCCTGGAGAACCACGCCTTCTTCTCGGACGACCACGCCCCCGCGGCTTCCGGCGGTCGCGCGCAGGCGCGGGCTGAGCGGGCGGCGGGACGCGGCGAGGGCGGCGAGGGTTCGGGGCGGTCGGCCCGCGGCGGAGCAGCCGAGGACGACGACCTCGACGACGACCCGGGCGATCGCGAGCCGGGCCGCAGGCGCGGACGCGGTCGCAAGGACGGCGGTCGCAAGGACGGCGGTCGCAAGAAGAACGGCATGGCCTGTCTGACGGCCGCGGTCGTCCTGGTCGGCGGTGTCGGCGGTGCGGGCTACCTGGCGTACGACTTCTTCCAGGGCCGGTTCGGTTCCGCCCCCGACTACTCGGGCGCGGGCAGCGGCGAGGTGCAGGTCGAGATCCCGGCCGCGTCCTCGCTCTCCCAGATGGGGAACATCCTCAAGAAGGAAGGCGTCGTCAAGAGCCACGACGCCTTCGTGGAGGCGAGCGGCAAGAACGGCGACGCCGCCAAGATCCACGCGGGCACCTATCTGCTGCGCAAGGGGATGTCCGCCGAGGCCGCGATCAAGCTGATGCTCGACCCCGCCAGCCAGAGCGGGTTGATCGTGCCCGAGGGCCTGCGAGCCAGCAAGATCTACGAACTCATCGACGAGCGCACGGAATCCCCCGAGGGCACCACCGAGAAGCTCGCCAAGAGCACCGAGTTCGACCTGCCCTCCTGGGCGGAGGGGGGCGGGGATCCGCTGGAGGGTTTCCTCTTCCCGTCCAAGTACAGCGTCTCCAAGAAGACCGAACCGGTGGCCGTGCTCAAGGAGATGGTCAAGCGCGCCAACGCCGAGTTCACGAAGGTGGACCTGGAGGGGAACGCCAAGAAGGTCGGGCACACCCCCTACGAGGTGCTCACGATCGCCTCGCTCATCCAGGCCGAGGCCCAGTCCGACGACGAGTTCGGCAAGGTCTCCCGGGTGGTCTACAACCGGATCAAGCCGGGCAACAGCGCCACCAACGGCCGCCTGGACTTCGACTCCACCATCAACTACGCGCTCGGCCGCTCCACTCTGGACGTCAGCGTCACCGACACCAAGCTCGACCACCCGTACAACACCTACCGCATCGCCGGACTGCCCCCCGGCCCGATCGACAACCCCGGCCACCAGGCGATCGAGTCGGCCCTCAAGCCGACCAAGGGGGAGTGGCTCTACTTCGTCACCGTCCGGGCCGGCGACACCCGCTTCAGCGAGACCTTCGAGGAACACTCGCAGCACGTGCGGGAGTTCAACGAGGAACAGCGCAGGAACGACTGATGACCGAAGAACGAAGGGCCGCCGTTCTCGGCTCGCCCATCACCCACTCGCTCTCGCCCGAACTGCACCGCGCCGCGTACCGGGCGCTGGGGCTGAGCTGCTGGGCGTACGACATGTTCGAGGTGGACGAGCGGGCGCTCGCGCCTTTCATGGGCACGCTGGACTCGTCCTGGGCCGGCCTCTCCCTCACCATGCCGCTCAAGCGGGCCGTCATCCCCCTGCTGGACGACGTGAGTTCGACCGCGGCCGAGATCGAGGCGGTGAACACGGTCGTGTTCTCCGAGGACGGCCGCCGGGTCGGCGAGAACACCGATGTGCCCGGCATGCTCGCCGCGCTGCGCGAGCGCGGCGTGGGACGGGTGCCGCACGCCGCCGTGCTGGGTGCCGGCGCCACCGCGGCCTCCGCGCTCTCCGCCCTCGGTCGGATCTGCGACGGCGAGATCACCGCGTACGTGCGCAGTGCCGAGCGCGCCGCGGAGATGCGCGGCTGGGGCGAGCGGTTGGGCGTGTCCGTCACCACCGCCGACTGGAGCCGGGCCGCGGAGGCGCTGGGCGCACCGCTGGTGGTCGCCACCACTCCCGCCGGCGCCACCGACGCACTCGCCGGATCCGTGCCTCCACGCCCCGGCACGCTCTTCGACGTGCTGTACGAGCCCTGGCCGACCGAGCTGGCCGCCGCCTGGCAGCAGCGCGGCGGGCAACTCGTGGGCGGCCTCGACCTGTTGGTGCACCAGGCGGTGCTCCAGGTGGAGCTGATGACCGGCGCCGAGCACGGCCCGCTGACCGCGATGCGCAGCGCCGGAGAGGCTGCGCTGACCGCGCGCGGCACGGTGTCCGGCGGGCTGTCCGGCTGACGGACCTCCGCCCGGAGCGCGACGCGGTCCGTGGCAGGATCTGCACCACACGTCGCGCCAGGACCCGACGCGTCGAGGACTTGAGGAGAACCGTTGAGCAGGTTGCGCTGGTTGACCGCAGGGGAGTCCCACGGCCCCGCACTGGTGGCGACGCTGGAGGGGCTGCCGGCCGGTGTGCCGATCACCACGGAGCTGGTGGCGGACGCCCTTGCGCGCCGCCGTCTGGGCTACGGACGCGGCGCCCGGATGAAGTTCGAGCGCGACGAGATCACCTTCCTCGGCGGCGTGCGCCACGGGTTGTCCCTGGGCTCCCCGGTCGCGGTGATGGTCGGCAACACCGAGTGGCCCAAGTGGGAGCAGGTGATGGCGGCCGACCCGGTCGATCCTGACGTTCTCGCCGACCTGGCCCGCAACGCCCCGCTCACCCGCCCCCGGCCCGGCCACGCCGATCTCGCCGGTATGCAGAAGTACGGCTTCGACGAGGCCCGTCCGATCCTGGAGCGCGCCTCGGCCCGCGAGACCGCGGCGCGGGTGGCGCTCGGGGCGGTGGCGCGCTCGTACCTGAAGGAGACCTGCGGCGTCGAGATCGTCTCGCACGTGGTGGAGCTCGGCGCGGCCCGTGCGACGTACGGCAGGGTGCCGGTGCCGGCGGACGTCGAGCGGCTGGACGCCGACCCGGTGCGCGCGCTGGAGCCCGCGGCCTCCGAGGCGATGGTCGCCGAGATCGACCAGGCCCACAAGGACGGGGACACCCTCGGCGGGGTGGTCGAGGTCGTCGCCCACGGTGTGCCGGTGGGCCTCGGCTCGCACGTCCACTGGGACCGCAGGCTGGACGCACGACTGGCCGGTGCGCTGATGGGCATCCAGGCCATCAAGGGAGTCGAGGTCGGGGACGGCTTCGACCTCGCACGGGTCCCCGGTTCGAAGGCGCACGACGAGATCGTCGTCACCGACGACGGCATCCGCCGCGCCTCGGGCCGCTCCGGCGGTACCGAGGGCGGACTGACCACCGGTGAACTCCTGCGCGTGCGCGCCGCGATGAAGCCGATCGCCACGGTGCCGCGGGCGTTGGCCACCGTCGACGTCAGCACCGGCGAGACGGCCAGGGCGCACCACCAGCGCTCCGACGTCTGTGCGGTGCCGGCGGCGGGGATCGTGGCCGAGGCGATGGTCGCGCTGGTGCTCGCCGACGCGGTGGCCGAGAAGTTCGGCGGCGACAACGTCGCCGAGACCCGCCGCAACGTCACCGGCTACCTCGAGAACCTGGCGATCCGGTGAGCGCCGCGAACGCCGGTCCGGCGGTGGTCCTGATCGGCCCGATGGGCGTCGGCAAGTCGACGGTCGGGAAGCTGCTGGGCGAACGCCTGGACGCCGCCTGCCGCGACACCGACGAGGACATCGTCAGCGGTGCGGGCAAGCCGATCGCCGAGATCTTCTACGACGAGGGCGAGGACCACTTCCGCGCCCTGGAGCGCGCCGCGGTGCGCACCGCCCTGGCCGAGCACGAGGGCGTGCTCGCGCTCGGCGGCGGCGCGGTCATGGCCGCCGAGACCCGCGAACTGCTCGCCGGACGCCCGGTGGTCTTCCTGGAGATGGGCGTCGCCGAGGCCGCGCGCCGCACCGGGCTCGACGTCGCCCGGCCGCTGCTCGCCGTCAACCCCCGCCAGCAGTGGCGCCGCCTGATGGAGGAGCGCCGCCCGCTGTACGCGGAGGTTGCCCGGGTCGTGGTGAGCACGGACGAACGCACCCCCGACGAGGTCGTCGAGGAGATCATGGACGCTCTGGAGCTGAGGAAGGCATGAGCAACGAAACCCGGGTACGCGTCGCGGTCGCAGGCAGCGCGGGCACCGAGCCCTACGACATCCTGATCGGCCGTCAACTCCTCGGCGAACTGCCGACCCTGATCGGCAGGCAGGCCAGGCGGGTCGCCGTGCTCCACCCGGAGGCCCTCGCCGAGACCGGGCAGGTGCTGCGCGAGGACCTCGCCGAGCAGGGCTACGAGGCCATCGCCGTCCAGCTGCCCAACGCGGAGGAGTCCAAGACGGCCGAGGTCGCCGCGTACTGCTGGAAGGCGCTCGGCCAGACCGGCTTCACCCGCAGCGATGTCATCGTCGGGGTCGGCGGCGGCGCCACCACGGACGTGGCGGGCTTCGTGGCGGCGACCTGGCTGCGCGGGGTGCGCTGGATCGCCGTGCCCACGACCGTGCTCGGCATGGTCGACGCGGCGGTCGGCGGCAAGACCGGAATCAACACCGCGGAGGGCAAGAACCTCGTCGGAGCCTTCCATCCGCCGGCCGGGGTGCTGTGCGACCTCGCGGCGCTGGACAGCCTGCCGGTGCACGACTACGTCAGCGGCCTCGCCGAGGTCATCAAGGCCGGCTTCATCGCCGACCCGACGATCCTGGAGCTCATCGAGAGCGACCCCGAGGGTGCTCGCGGGCCCGCCGGTCCGCACACCACCGAACTGCTGGAGCGCTCGATCCGGGTCAAGGCCGAGGTGGTCGGCAGCGACCTCAAGGAGTCCGGGCTGCGCGAGATCCTCAACTACGGCCACACTCTCGCCCACGCGATCGAGAAGAACGAGCGCTACGAGTGGCGCCACGGTGCGGCCGTCTCCGTCGGTATGGTCTTCGCGGCCGAACTGGGCCGTATCGCTGGCCGGTTGGACGAGGCGACGGCGCAGCGGCACCGCGCCGTACTGGAGTCCGTGGGGCTGCCCGTCACCTACCGCGGCGACCAGTGGCCGATGCTGCTGGAGACGATGAAGGTCGACAAGAAGACCCGCGGGGACCGGCTGCGCTTCATCGTCCTGAACGGACTCGCCGCACCGACCGTGCTGGAGAGCCCCGACCCGGCGATGCTGCTGGCCGCGCACGCGGAGATCGCGGCGTGAACGGCAGCCGCGTACTGGTGCTCAACGGCCCCAACCTCGGTCGGCTGGGCTCCCGCGAGCCCGATGTCTACGGCGCCACCTCCTACGCCGGCCTGGTCGAGCGGTGCACCGCGCTCGGCCGCGAGCTGGGCCTGGCGGTGGAGGTGCGCGAGACCAACGACGAGGGCGAGATGATCCGCTGGCTGCACGAGGCGGCCGACGGACGGCTGCCGGTGGTGCTGAACCCGGGGGCGTTCACCCACTACTCGTACGGCATGCGGGACGCCGCGGCGCAGCGCACCGCTCCGCTCATCGAGGTGCACATCTCCAACCCGCACGCCCGGGAGAGCTTCCGGCACACCTCGGTCGTCGCCGCGGTCGCCTCCGGGACGATCGCCGGTTTCGGTATCGACTCCTATCTCCTGGCGCTGCGTTCACTGGCCGAGGGGGCCCGCGGCGGCGGTCAGGGCTGAGACAACCAGCAGGTCCGCGCCGCCGTTCCCGGTCCGGGTGCACCTGAGCGGGAACGGCCGCGTGCCCGGCCGGACGTCGGCGGCCGGGACGGCCGGTGGCGGGTGCACCGTTCCCACCCGTTCGGGTGGACGGTACGGTTCGGTACCGTTGACCCAGCGCACAGCGGGTGCGTGAAAGATCGGAGTGGGACCGGATGCAGCACTACGGGGCGCAGCAGCCCGTACCCCCCTCCATGGCCGTTCCCGGCCATCGGCCGCCCTCCGGGCAGCACCCCGGGCCCCCGCCGCCCCACGCACATCCGCAGCCACCGATGCAGCCGCATCCGCAGCCGCCCCCTCAGCCACACGCCCCGCAGCCCCAACCGCACGCCCCGCAGCCTCATCCGCCGCACGGCGGCTGGGCTCCGCCTCCCGCCCCGCCCCAGCAGGCGGGCAGCGAGCTGACCGGCCATCTGCCGCTCCCCACCGGCGACCCGGTGCTGGCGCCCCACCAGACGGCCGACCAGTCCGCTCCGGACGTCGCGCACACCGCGGTGGCGGTGCTCCTGATCGGTCCGGCGGGCGCGGGAAAGACCACCGTTGCCCGCTACTGGGCCGACCGCCGCCAAGTGCCGACCGCACACATCAGCCTGGACGACGTACGCGAGTGGGTGCGTTCGGGTTTCGCCGATCCGCAGAGCGGCTGGGACGACAACTCCGAGGCCCAGTACCGCCTGGCACGCCGCACCTGCGGCTTCGCCGCGCGCAACTTCCTGGCCAACGGCGTCTCCTGCATCCTCGACGACGCCGTCTTCCCCGACCGTCCCGTCATCGGGCTCGGGGGCTGGAAGCGCCATGTGGGACCCGGCCTGATCCCGGTGGTGCTGCTGCCGGGCCTGGAGATCGTGCTGGAGCGCAACGCCGAGCGCAGCGGCAACCGGCGTCTGAGCGACGAGGAAGTGGCCCGGATACACGGGCGGATGGCCGGTTGGTACGGGTCGGGGCTGCCGATCATCGACAACTCCCGCAACGACGTGGAGACGACCGCGCGGCTGCTCGACGAGGCCGTCTCGCGCAGCCTCGCCAGCCCGCCCAGCTGGTAGCAGCGCGCCCGGCGTCCGTCCCCGCCTCCCGCCTGCTCCCGCCCGTCCTGCCTCCGCGACCCGTACGCCGGGTCGGCCCGGGCCTGCGCGGCGTACACCGTCGTGCCCGGGCCGACGCCGGTACGCCGCCCTCGTGCCGGGGCCGACACCCGAACGCCGTCGTGTCCCTGTCCGTGTCCGATCGGGTGGTCCGCGGTCGTGATCCCGCCGGGTCCGCGCCGGCGTCCGCCGCCCACTCGGAGTGCCCCGACCGGCCGGGCGGCCCGTGCGGTCGTACGCTCGCGACATGTCCGAGGTACACATGGCCCGTCGCGCCCGACTGCGGGACCGCTGTGCGCTGGCCGCCGACGGGGCCGGAGAAGGGCGCACCGGGGCAGTCGTCTCCCAACCCGCGAACCTGCGGTACCTCACCGGGTGCGCGCCGCCGTACGCCGTCCTGCTGGTCGGCCACGACGGCCGGGACACCCTCTTCGTGCAGCCGACCCTGCCTGCGCCGGTGGCTGCGGGGGCGGGCGGTACGGCCGCGCTCGCCGCGGACCTGGGGGAGCGACCGCTGTGGCTCCCGGGCGCGCAGGACGAACTGCGACACGAACTGCTGCCGGGCGGGGGCGATCCGCTGCTGGCCGCGGCGAGGTCGGCGGTCTCGATCGGTACCGAGCTGCTGGTCGTCGAGGAGAGCCATCTGACCGTACGGCGCCACCGTGCACTGCTCGTGGCGGCCCCCGAGCTGCGGCTGGGGGACCTCAGCGGCGCGGTGGAGCACCAGCGACTGGTCAAGGACGACGACGAGATCGCCTGTCTGCGCATCGCCGCGGAGATCACCGACCAGGCGCTCGGCGAGCTGCTGGAGTCGATCCTCGTCGGCCGGACGGAGCGCCATCTCGCGTTGGAGCTGGAGCGGCGTCTGATCGACCACGGCGGCGACGGTCCCGCCTTCCCCACCTCCGTCGCGACCGGCCCCAACGCGGGCGTCCCGACCCACGTGCCCACTGATCGACGGGTCGAGGAGGGCGATTTTCTCTCCGTACGGATGGGCGCCCGCTACCGCGGCTACCGCTGCCAGATCGGCCGCACCTTTGTCATCGGCACCGCTCCCGAGGAGTGGCAGATCGAGCTGTACGAGCTGGTTTTCGCAGCTCAACGCGCTGGGCGTGAGGCGCTGGCGCCGGGTGCGGAGTGCCGTGCGGTGGACCGGGCAGCCCGCGAGGTACTGGCCGCGGCCGGGCACGGCGGGGCGGTGGAGGCGTGCACCGGGCACGGGGTGGGACTGGAAATCGGAGAGGACCCTCAGCTGTCGCCGGACGCCATGAGTAAACTTGACGCTCGCGTACCGGTCACCGTCGAGCCCGGGGTCCATCTGCCGGGCCGGGGCGGGGTCCGGATCGATGACACACTCGTTGTCCGCTCCCTCGCGGACGGCGGGCCGGAGCTACTTACCATCACGACCAAGGAGCTGCTCGCCCTGTAAGGCGCCCCGCCGCAGAAGGCGGGTGGTCCGGCTCCCAGGTCGTCCGAGCAGCAGTCTCAGGAGAATCCGCCACCGTGGCCAGTACGAACGACCTCAAGAACGGCATGGTGCTCAAGCTCGACGGGGGCCAGCTCTGGTCCGTAGTTGAGTTCCAGCACGTCAAGCCCGGCAAGGGCCCCGCCTTTGTGCGGACGAAGCTGAAGAACTTCCTTTCCGGCAAGATCGTGGACAAGACGTTCAACGCCGGTACGAAGGTCGAGACCGCCACCGTCGACCGTCGCAGCATGCAGTTCAGCTATGTGGACGGCGAGTACTACGTGTTCATGGACATGGACACCTACGACCAGATCCACGTCGACAGGCCCACTCTCGGCGAGGCGGCGAACTACCTCATCGAGGGGTTCGAGGCCACCGTCGCGATGTACGAGGGCAACCCGCTCTCGGTCGAGCTGCCGGCCTCCGTCGAGCTGGTCATCAAGCACACCGACCCCGGCGTGCAGGGCGACCGCTCCACCGGCGGCACCAAGCCCGCCGAGCTGGAGACCGGTTACGAGATCGGCGTTCCGCTGTTCATCTCCACCGGTGAGAAGATCAAGGTCGACACCCGCAGCGGCGAGTACCTCGGCCGGGTGAACAGCTAACCGTGGCAGCCCGCAGCAAGGCCCGCAAGCGCGCCTTCCAGATCATCTTCGAGGCCGACCAGCGCGGCAGCGGCGTCACCGACGTGCTGGCCGACTGGATCCGGCACGCCCGTACCGACAGCCGGCAGCCACCGGTCAGTGAGTACACGATGGAGCTGGTGGAGGGGTACGCCGGGCATGTCGCCCGGATCGACGAGCTTCTCTCCACCTACACGGTCGACTGGCCCCTGGACCGGATGCCGGTCGTCGACCGCAGCATCCTGCGCCTGGGGGCGTACGAGCTGCTGTGGGTGGAGGAGACGCCGGACGCGGTCGTGATCGACGAATGCGTCCAGCTCGCGCGGGAGTTCTCCACGGACGACTCCCCGTCCTTCGTCAACGGCCTGCTGGGCCGTTTGAAAGAGTTGGGTCCCAACCTGCGCCGCGTCTAGGCGCGTTGACGACCGGGGGCCTTCTGGCGCCGTGCGGAGGGCGACCTCCGGCACTGCCGCCGGAAGGCCCTTGTGCGTTCCGGCGGCAGTGCCCGCGCGCCGGCGGAACGCTCCGAGAGGCGGGATGCGGCGCTCGGTTGCCGGCTGCGAAGTGTCGCCGACGATCACGTGCAGTAGTCCTGCGGCCTCCGACGCGACCCGAACGGGCGGCCGGGCGCGCACACTTCGTGTCCGGCGCTCGCGGGAGCGCGAACTCCGTACCGGGCGCGGTCGGTTGGCGCCCGGTACGCCCGTCGGCGCCGGTGCGCGCGTACGACCCGGTACGCGTCGAGGGGCCCGGAGGAAGCGTTTTGCTTCCTCCGGGCCCCTCGGCGGTGGCTCGGTCTCCCCGGGTGTCCGGAGCGGCTCAGATGTCCTCGGAGGCCACCGCGCGCCGGGCGTCGGCGTCCAGTACGCCCCAGCTGATCAGCTGCTCGGTGAGGACCGAGGGGGACTGGTCGTAGATGACGGCCAGGGTGCGCAGATCGTCCTGGCGGATCGAGAGCACCTTGCCGTTGTAGTCCCCGCGCTGGCTCTGGATGGTGGCGGCGTACCGCTGGAGCGGGCCGGCCTTGTCGACCGGCACGTGGGCCAGTCGCTCCAGGTCGAGCACGAGCTTGGGCGGCGGCTCGGCGGCGCCGCCCGGGGTGGTGCCCGGAAGCAGCTCCTGGACCGGAACGCCGTAGAAGTCGGCCAGCTCGGCGAGACGCTGGACGGTCACCGCACGGTCGCCGCGCTCGTAGGAGCCGACGACGACGGCCTTCCACCGGCCCTGCGACTTCTCCTCGACTCCGTGGAGGGACAGGCCCTGCTGAGTGCGGATGGCGCGGAGTTTGGCCCCGAGCTGCTTGGCGTATTCGCTGGACATAAGGCTCCCCGGATGAGGTTCTCGTAACTCACTGTGAGGTTACGCAGCGTAATGTCCGCCGTCAAGCTGAGGGCAGGACTTCCGCCGTCGACCAGGCCGGATACGGAGGGTGGAAACCCCGCTGGTACGGTGGAGAAAGTCAATCCAGACGTCCTTTAAGACCCGTCCCGTGAGGCGGGGAAGGGGGTCCGTTTCGCATGGACAGCAGTAGTGAGGGCGCCGCAGGCGTGCCCGTGGACGGCTCCGCGGCCGTCCCGACGCCTCCCGCCCGCCCGGTGCTCGAAGCTCCGGACATCGCACGGGTGTTGACCCGTATCGCCCACGAGATCGTGGAGCGCGCGAAGGGCGCCGACGACGTCGTGCTCCTTGGCGTTCCGACACGAGGTGTACACCTCGCCCAGCGCCTGGCGGCCAAGCTCCAGGAGATCACCGGCCATCCCGTGCCGGTCGGCTCGCTGGACATCACCATGTACCGCGACGACCTGCGGATGCGTCCGGCCCGCGCCCTCGCCCGCACCGAGATCCCCGGCGACGGCATCGAGGGCCGCCTGGTCGTCCTCGTCGACGACGTGCTCTTCTCCGGGCGCACTATCCGCGCCGCGCTCGATGCACTCGGTGACATCGGCCGCCCCCGCGCCGTGCAGCTCGCCGTGCTCGTCGACCGTGGCCACCGTGAGCTGCCCATCCGTGCCGACTACGTCGGCAAGAACCTCCCCACCTCGCTGCGGGAGACCGTGCGGGTGCGGCTCACCGAGGAGGACGGCCGGGACGGCGTCCTGCTCGGCCAGCGCGCGACAGCGCCCACCGCCGAGCAGTAGCTCCTCCGCACGCCCCGAAGCGCACCGGCGCCCGCGCCCGGTGGTGCGTTCGGCGGTCCGCGCCTGCCCGCATCCAGCCAACCCAGTTCACGGAAGGCAACAGATGAAGCGCCACCTCATCTCGGCCGCCGACCTCAGCCGCGACGACGCCGTCCTGATCCTCGACACCGCCGAGGAGATGGGGCGGGTCGCGGACCGGCCGATCAAGAAGCTCCCCACACTGCGCGGCCGTACGGTGGTCAACCTCTTCTTCGAGGACTCCACCCGCACCCGCATTTCCTTCGAGGCCGCCGCGAAGCGGCTGTCCGCCGACGTGATCAACTTCTCCGCGAAGGGCTCCTCGGTCTCCAAGGGCGAGTCGCTCAAGGACACTGCGCTGACCCTGGAGGCGATGGGCGCCGACGCCGTTGTCATTCGCCACCACGACTCCGGGGCGCCGCACCGGCTCGCCACCTCCGGCTGGATCGGCGGCTCGGTCGTCAACGCCGGTGACGGCACCCACGAGCACCCCACCCAGGCGCTGTTGGACGCCTTCACGCTGCGGCGCCGCCTCGGCGACGGGCCGGGAACCGACCTGGCCGGCCGGCGCGTCACCATCGTCGGCGACATCCTGCACAGCCGCGTCGCCCGCTCCAACGTCCACCTCCTGAGCACCCTGGGCGCCGAGGTCACTCTGGTGGCGCCGCCGACGCTGGTGCCGGTACGCACCGAGCAGTGGCCCTGCGAGGTCTCCTACGACCTCGACGCCCAGCTCGCGAAGTCCGACGCCGTGATGATGCTGCGCGTCCAGCGTGAGCGGATGAACGCCGCGTACTTCCCGACCGAGCGCGAGTACGCCCGCCGCTACGGGCTCAACGGCCAGCGCATGGCGCGGATGCCGGAGCACTCGGTGGTCATGCACCCCGGGCCGATGAACCGCGGCATGGAGATCACCGCCGAGGTAGCGGACTCCCCCCGCTGCACGGCGGTCGAGCAGGTCACCAACGGCGTGAGCATTCGCATGGCCGTGCTCTACCTGCTGCTCAGCGGTGCCGAGCCGGCCGTCACCGACACCAGCGAGAACCCCGCCGCCGCACCGGCCGCCGCGCCCGGCCCCGCCACCCGCACCGAGGAGAACGCATGAGCCAGCACAAGACCCTGATCCGCGGTGCCAAGGTGCTCGGCGACCGGGCCCAGGACGTACTGATCGACGGCGCAACGATCGCCGAGGTCGGCCAGGGGCTCGACGCGGCGGGGGCGACGGTCGTCGAGGCGGACGGCCAGATTCTGCTGCCGGGACTGGTCGACCTCCACACCCACCTGCGGGAGCCCGGCCGGGAGGACTCCGAGACCGTCCTGACCGGTACCCGTGCTGCGGCGGTCGGCGGCTTCACTGCGGTGCACGCGATGGCGAACACCTTCCCGGTCGCGGACACCGCCGGCGTTGTCGAACAGGTCTGGCGGCTGGGCGCCGAGGCCGGGTACTGCGACGTCCAGCCGGTCGGCGCGGTCACCGTCGGTCTGGAGGGCAAGCAGCTCGCCGAGCTGGGAGCGATGCACGAGTCGGCCGCCGGTGTCACTGTCTTCTCCGACGACGGCAAGTGCGTCCACGACGCGGTGATCA
Source organism: Streptomyces tardus (assembly GCF_018101125.2). Lineage (GTDB taxonomy): Bacteria > Actinomycetota > Actinomycetes > Streptomycetales > Streptomycetaceae > Streptomyces > Streptomyces tardus. Next base: position 4,830,210 of record NZ_JAELVF020000001.1, read on the forward strand.
TGCGGCGCGCGCTGGAGTACGTGAAGGCCTTCGACGGCGTCGTCGCCCAGCACGCCCAGGAGCCGCGGCTGACCGAGGGCGCCCAGATGAACGAGGGTGTCGTCTCCGCCGAGCTCGGCCTCGGCGGCTGGCCCGCGGTCGCGGAGGAGTCGATCATCGCCCGGGACGTGCTGCTGGCCGCCCACGTCGGCTCCCGGGTGCACATCTGCCACCTCTCCACCGCGGGCTCGGTGGAGATCGTGCGCTGGGCCAAGTCCAAGGGCTGGAACGTCACCGCCGAGGTCACCCCGCACCACCTGCTGCTCACCGACGACCTCGTACGCTCCTACGACCCGGTCTACAAGGTGAACCCGCCGCTGCGCACCGAGGCCGACGTCGCGGCGCTGCGAGAGGCGCTGGCCGACGGCACCATCGACTGTGTCGCCACCGACCACGCCCCCCACCCGCACGAGGACAAGGACTGTGAGTGGGGGGCGGCGGCCATGGGCATGGTGGGCCTGGAGACGGCGCTCTCGGTCGTCCAGAACACCATGGTCGACAGCGGGCTGATCACCTGGAACCAGGTGGCCGAGCGGATGTCCTTCCGCCCCGCCGAGATCGGCCGCCTCGCCGGGCAGGGCCGTCCGATCGCCGCGGGGGAGCCCGCCAACCTCACCCTGCTCGACTCCGCTTACCGTGGACAGGTGGACCCCGTACATTTCGCGTCCCGCAGCCGCAACACGCCCTACCGTGGACGTGACCTGCCCGGCCGTGTGACGCACACCTTCCTGCGGGGCCGGGCCACGGTCATGGACGGGAACCTCACGTGAACTCTGCTCTCCTCACCCTCCTCGCGGACGAGAACGTCGAGCGAAAGTCCAAGGAGGTCACCAACTGGGGCGCGCACATCGGTTGGGCCGTCGGCACGCTGCTGTTCATCGTGCTCGTCTACTGGCTGATGCGGACCGGCTGGAAGCGGCGGGAGACCCTGCACGGAGACCTGCCCGCGCCCGAGGCGCTCCCCACCGAGCAGGGCACCGCCCGGCTCACCCTCACCGGCCGGTACCACGCCTCCACGACGGCCGGCCAGTGGCTGGACCGCGTCGTCGCCCACGGTCTGGGCACCAGGAGCCAGGCCACGCTCACCCTCACCGCCGAGGGGCTGGGCATCGAGCGGCCGGGAGCGGCCGACTTCTTCGTCCCCGCCGACCAGCTGCGCGGCGCCCGACTCGACACCGGGATCGCCGGCAAGGTCCTCACCGAGGGCGGACTGCTGGTGATCACCTGGCAGTTGGGCGACCAGCAGCTCGACTCCGGCTTCCGCGCCGACCACCCCGCCGAGCACCACCGGTGGGTGGAGGCTGTCAACGAACTCGCCGGCAGCCCCGCAGACGTGGCAGCCAATCCGCAGCACCAGGAAGGCCCGCAATGACGACCGCCACCCGCAGAGCCAGGAGCGCTCCCGCCGTACTCGTTCTGGAGGACGGGCGCAGCTTCCGGGGCCGCGCCTACGGAGCGGTGGGGGAGACGTTCGGAGAGGCGGTGTTCTCCACCGGCATGAGCGGTTACCAGGAGACACTGACCGACCCGTCGTACCACCGCCAGGTCGTGGTGATGACCGCCCCGCACATCGGCAACACCGGCGTCAACGACGAGGACCCGGAGTCGGCCCGGATCTGGGTCGCCGGGTACGTCGTGAGGGACCCCGCGCGCGTACCGTCCAACTGGCGCTCGCAGCGCTCGCTGGACGAGGAGCTGACCGGCCAGGGCGTGGTCGGCATCAGCGGCATCGACACCCGCGCCCTCACCCGCCATCTGCGCGAGCGCGGCGCGATGCGCGCCGGCATCTTCTCCGGCGAGGCGCTCGCCGACGAGGCGACGCTGCTCGCCCGGGTGCAGGACTCGCCGCAGATGAAGGGCGCGGACCTGTGCGGCGAGGTCGCCACCAAGGAGCCGTACGTCGTCCCCGCGATCGGGGCGAAACGCTTCACCGTCGCGGCGGTGGACCTCGGTATCAAGGGCATGACCCCGCACCGCATGGCCGAGCGCGGCATCGAGGTCCACGTGCTGCCCGCCGACTCCTCGCTGGAGGACATCTACGCGGTCGACCCCGACGGCGTCTTCTTCTCCAACGGCCCCGGCGACCCGGCCTCCGCCGAGCACCCGGTCTCCCTGATGCAGGGTGTACTCGCCTGCAGGACACCGCTGTTCGGCATCTGCTTCGGCAACCAGATCCTCGGCAGGGCTCTGGGCTTCGGCACCTTCAAGCTGAAGTACGGCCACCGCGGGATCAACCAGCCGGTCCAGGACCGGGCCACCGGCAAGGTGGAGATCACCGCCCACAACCACGGCTTCGCCGTCGACGCACCGCTGGACACCGTCTCCGACACTCCCTACGGGCGTGCCGAGGTGTCCCACGTCTGCCTGAACGACAACGTCGTCGAAGGGCTGCGGCTGCTCGACCAGCCCGGTTTCAGCGTCCAGTACCACCCCGAAGCGGCGGCGGGCCCGCATGACGCGGCCTACCTCTTCGACCGCTTCGTCTCCCTGATGGAGGGCCAGCGTGCCTAAGCGCACCGACATCCAGTCCGTCCTGGTCATCGGATCGGGACCGATCGTCATCGGCCAGGCCGCCGAGTTCGACTACTCCGGCACCCAGGCGTGCCGGGTACTCAAGGCCGAGGGCCTGCGCGTCATCCTGGTCAACTCCAACCCGGCCACGATCATGACCGACCCGGAGATCGCCGACGCCACCTACATCGAGCCGATCACCCCCGCGTTCGTCGAGAAGATCATCGCCAAGGAGCGCCCCGACGCGCTGCTGCCCACACTCGGCGGGCAGACCGCTCTCAACACGGCCATCTCGCTGCACGGCTCCGGAACCCTGGAGAAGTACGGCGTCGAGCTGATCGGCGCCAACGTCGAGGCCATCAACAAGGGCGAGGACCGCGACCTGTTCAAGGAGGTCGTCGCCGCCGTCAACCGCGACATCGGCCACGGCGAGTCCGCCCGCTCCCACATCTGCCACTCCATGGACGACGTACTCGCCGGCGTCGAGGCGCTCGGCGGCTACCCGGTCGTCGTCCGCCCCTCCTTCACCATGGGCGGCGCCGGCTCCGGCTTCGCCCACAACGAGGAGGACCTGCGCCGGATCGCCGGCCAGGGCCTGACGCTCTCGCCGACCACCGAGGTGCTCCTGGAGGAGTCGATCCTCGGCTGGAAGGAGTACGAGCTGGAGCTGATGCGCGACAAGCACGACAACGTCGTGGTCGTCTGCTCGATCGAGAACTTCGACCCGATGGGCGTGCACACCGGCGACTCCATCACCGTCGCCCCGGCGATGACGCTGACCGACCGCGAGTACCAGATGCTGCGCGACATCGGCATCGCGGTGATCCGCGAGGTCGGGGTGGACACCGGCGGCTGCAACATCCAGTTCGCGGTCGACCCCGCGGACGGCCGGGTCATCGTCATCGAGATGAACCCGCGCGTCTCCCGCTCCTCCGCGCTCGCCTCCAAGGCGACCGGCTTCCCGATCGCGAAGATCGCCGCCAAGCTCGCCGTCGGTTACACCCTCGACGAGATCCCCAACGACATCACCGAGCAGACCCCGGCCTCCTTCGAGCCGACCCTGGACTACGTGGTGGTCAAGGCGCCCCGGTTCGCCTTCGAGAAGTTCCCCGCGGCCGACAGCACGCTCACGACCACCATGAAGTCGGTCGGCGAGGCGATGGCGATCGGCCGCAATTTCCCCGAGGCGCTCCAGAAGGCGCTGCGTTCGCTGGAGAAGACGGGCAGCTCCTTCGACTTCGCCACCCCCATGGAGGAGTTGGGCGACAAGGCGCAGCTGTTGGCGGACATCCCGCGGCCCACCGACGGCCGGATCAACATGGTGATGGCGGCCGTCCGCGCGGGCGCCACCCCGCAGGAGGTCTTCGACGCGACCCGGCTCGACCCCTGGTTCGTCGACCAGCTCTTCCTGATCAAGGAGACCGCGGACGAGCTGGCCGCGGCCGAGCGCCTGGACGCCGAACTCCTCTTCGAGGCCAAGCGGGTGGGCTTCTCCGACGCGCAGATCGCCGCCGTGCGCGGACTGCGCGAGGACGTCGTACGGGAGGTGCGGCACGCCCTGGGGGTGCGCCCCGTCTACAAGACCGTCGACACCTGCGCCGCCGAATTCGCGGCACGGACCCCGTACTTCTACTCCTCCTACGACGAGGAGAGCGAGGTCGCCCCGCGCGAGAAGCCCGCGGTGATCATCCTCGGGTCGGGGCCCAACCGCATCGGCCAGGGCATCGAGTTCGACTACTCCTGTGTCCACGCCTCCTTCGCGCTCAGCGAGGCCGGCTACGAGACCGTGATGGTCAACTGCAACCCCGAGACCGTCTCCACCGACTACGACACCTCCGACCGGCTCTACTTCGAGCCGCTCACACTGGAGGACGTGCTGGAGATCGTGCACGCCGAGCAGCGGGCGGGCGAGGTCGCGGGCGTCATCGTCCAGCTCGGCGGCCAGACCCCGCTGGGCCTGGCGCAGGCGCTCAAGGACAACGGCGTACCGGTCGTCGGCACCCCGCCGGAGGCGATCCACGCAGCCGAGGACCGCGGCGCCTTCGGCCGCGTCCTGACCGAGGCCGGACTGCCCGCGCCCAAGTACGGCACCGCGTACTCCTTCGAGGAGGCCAGGGCCATCGCCGCCGGGATCAACTACCCGGTCATGGTCCGGCCGTCCTACGTGCTGGGCGGCCGGGGCATGGAGATCGTCTACGACGAGGCCTCGCTCGGCGCCTATCTGGAGCGGCACGCCGGACTGATCTCCGAACACCCCGTACTGATCGACCGGTTCCTCGACGACGCCATCGAGATCGACGTCGACGCGCTCTACGACGGCACCGAGCTCTACCTCGGCGGCGTGATGGAGCACATCGAGGAGGCCGGCATCCACTCCGGCGACTCGGCCTGCGCGCTGCCGCCGATCACTCTCGGCGGCCACGACATCAAGCGGCTGCGTGCCTCCACGCAGGCGATCGCGCAAGGCGTCGGCGTAGTGGGTCTGATCAACATCCAGTTCGCGCTGGCCGGGGACATCCTCTACGTGCTGGAGGCCAACCCCCGCGCCTCGCGCACCGTTCCCTTCACCTCCAAGGCGACGGCCGTGCCGCTGGCCAAGGCCGCGGCCCGTATCTCGCTGGGCGCCACCGTCGCGCAGCTGCGCGAGGAGGGCCTGCTGCCCGCCACCGGTGACGGCGGCACCCTGCCGATGGACGCGCCGATCTCGGTGAAGGAGGCGGTGATGCCGTGGTCGCGCTTCCGCGACGTGCACGGTCGCGGCGTGGACACCGTGCTCGGCCCGGAGATGCGTTCCACCGGTGAAGTCATGGGCATCGACTCGGTGTTCGGCACCGCGTACGCCAAGTCCCAGGCCGGTGCGTACGGTGCGCTGCCCACCAAGGGGCGGGCCTTCATCTCGGTCGCCAACCGGGACAAGCGCTCGCTGATCTTCCCGGCGCGCGAACTCGTCCAACTGGGCTTCGAGCTGCTCGCCACTGCGGGCACCGCCGAGGTGCTCAAGCGCAACGGCATCAACACCGCCGTGGTGCGCAAGCAGTCCGAGGGCGTCGGGCCGAACGGCGAGCCGACGGTGGTCCAGCTGATCCACGAGGGCGGCATCGACCTCATCGTCAACACCCCGTTCGGCACCGGCGGACGCCTGGACGGGTACGACATCCGCACCGCGGCGGTGGCCAGGGGCGTTCCCTGCCTGACCACCGTGCAGGCGCTGGCCGCGGCGGTGCAGGGCATCGAGGCGCTCGGGCGGGGAGCCATAGGCGTGCGTTCGCTCCAGGAGCACGCCGCGCAGCTGACCGCCTCGCGCGGCTGATCGCCCGGCCCCGGGCCTGAGCTCGTACGCCCGCCCTGGGCTCGTACGCCGGCCCGGGCCGTACGCCGGCCCGGGCCGTACGCCGTGGCACGCCACGGCGCCGGACCGGTGTGCCCCGACCGACGCGGCCCCGCGCCCGTACGCCCGCCCGTCCGCGCCCGCGCCGCCCGCCCTTCGGCGGCGGTGCGGCTGCAGGCGGGCGGCCCACAGCCTCACTCCTCCTCCGACGCCGAGAGGCAGACCAGCCATGTACCGCCTCCTCTTCCAGCTCCTCTTCTGCCGCATGGATCCCGAGCGCGCGCACCACCTCGCCTTCTCCTGGATTCGGCTGCTCGCCCGGGTGCCGGTGCTGCGCACCTTTGCCGCGGCCTTCCTCGCCCAGCGCCACCGCGAGCTGCGGGTGGAGGCGTTCGGCCTGCGCATGCACGGCCCGTTCGGCCTCGCCGCGGGCTTCGACAAGAACGCGGTCGGCATCGACGGGCTGACGATGCTCGGCTTCGACCACGTCGAGATCGGTACGGTCACCGGCCGCCCACAGCCCGGCAACCCGCGCACGCGGCTCTTCCGGCTGGTGGAGGACCGGGCCCTGATCAACCGCATGGGCTTCAACAACGAGGGTTCCGAGGCCGTCGCCGCGAGGCTGGCCGCGCGCCGCGAGGTCTTCCGCGCCACCGTGGGCGTCAACATCGGCAAGACCAAGGCGGTACCGGAGGCCGAGGCCGCCGACGACTACGTCACCTCCACCCGCAGACTCGCACCGCACGCCGACTACCTCGTCGTCAACGTCTCCTCGCCCAACACCCCCGGGCTGCGCGACCTCCAGGCCGTGGACTCCCTGCGCCCGCTGCTCACCGCGGTGCGTGACGCCGCCGACGCCGCCGTCACCGACCGGCGGGTCCCGCTGCTGGTCAAGATCGCGCCCGATCTCGCCGACAGCGACATCGACGCCGTCGCCGACCTCGCGGTCGAACTCGCCCTGGACGGCATCATCGCCACCAACACCACCATCGCCAGGGAAGGGCTGGGCCTGGCCTCGCCGCCCGAGCAGACCGCGGAGGCCGGCGGACTCTCCGGCGCCCCGCTCAGGGAGCGCTCGCTCCAGGTGCTGCGCCGCCTCTACGCCCGGGTGGGGGACCGGGTCACGCTGGTCGGCGTCGGCGGTGTCGAGGACGCGGAGGACGTCTGGCAGCGGATCCTTGCCGGTGCCACCCTCGTACAGGGGTACAGCGCCTTCGTCTACCAGGGCCCGCTGTGGTGCCGCGGCATCCACAAGGGACTGGCCGCACGGCTGCGCAACAGCCGGTACCGCACCCTCGCCGACGCCGTCGGCGCCGACGTCAGAAAGGCGGAGTCCGCGGCATGAAAACCGCTCCCACCGCACCCGAACCCTTCGGCGCCCGGCTGCGCGGGGCCATGGACACCCGCGGTCCGCTGTGCGTCGGCATCGACCCGCACGCCGAACTCCTCGCCGACTGGGGCCTGTCCGACGATGTCGCCGGCCTGGAACGCTTCACCCGCACCGTCGTCGAGGCGCTGGCCGGTGAGGTGGCCGTGCTCAAGCCGCAGTCGGCGTTCTTCGAGCGCCACGGCTCGCGCGGTGTCGCGGTCCTGGAGCGCGCGGTGGCCGACGCCCGGGCGGCCGGCGCCCTGGTGCTGATGGACGCGAAGCGCGGGGACATCGGCTCGACGATGGGCGCGTACGCCTCCGCCTATCTCACCGAGGGCAGCCCGCTGTTCTCGGACGCGCTCACCGTCAGTCCGTATCTCGGCTTCGGCTCGCTGCGTCCCGCGCTGGACGCGGCGCGGGACAGCGGGGCCGGCGTCTTCGTACTGGCGCTCACCAGCAATCCGGAGGGCGCCGAGGTCCAGCGGGCCACCGTGGCGGACGACGGTTCGCGGGGCCCGGTCATGCTCGCTCAGCGGATGCTGGACCGGATCGCCCGGGAGAACGCGGACGCGACGCCGCTCGGCTCGGTCGGTGCGGTAGTCGGCGCCACGCTCGGCGACACCGGCGCCGATCTGGCGATCAACGGGCCGCTTCTCGCTCCCGGCCTCGGCGCGCAGGGCGCGACCGCGGCCGATCTGCCGAGGGTCTTCGGGGACCGGGTGCGCGACGTACTGCCCTCGGTGAGCCGCGGGGTGCTGCGCAGCGGCCCCGCGCCCCGGGCGCTGCGTGCGGCTGCGGAGCGGTCGGTGCAGGAGCTCGCCGACGCTCTCGGCTGACACCCGGCCCGACCGTGGGGGGCTCGGCTGCGCCCGGCTCGGTGACGCCCCGGGCTCGGCTCCGGCTCGGCTGAAGCTCGGCGTCGTCGTCGGAGCCGGGGGCAGGGACGGGCCGGTGACGATCATCCGCCGGGCCGGAAAAGGGACAGGCAGAACTCCCCTCACGGGCTACCGGCGCGTAGGAAACCCAAGTCCCCTGCGTCACCGGACGGTTCGACCCGATCGCTGCCCCTTACAGGAAGAACTTCCTGCTCTGTTCTGTCCGGATATGTCCAGGTCGACTTGAGTCTGACCAGGACTTTTCCGCTGTTCTCGCTGACTCCGGGCGACTCTGGCGCTAGTCTCCGACGTGGACACCGCGCACAGGTGCGATGTCCACAGTTCCGCAGGTGCGGGGCCTGCCGGGTCCCGCATCCGAGTCGCAAGGCTCACGCGATCCATGTATCCGACCGTTCAAATCTGAGGTGACGAAGGCGTGGCTCTTCCGCCCCTTACCCCTGAACAGCGCGCAGCCGCGCTTGAGAAGGCCGCCGCGGCTCGCCGGGAGCGCGCCGAGGTCAAGAACCGGCTTAAGCACTCCGGAGCCTCGCTCCAGGAGGTCATCAAGCAGGGCCAGGAGAATGACGTCATCGGAAAGATGAAGGTCAGCGCTCTCCTGGAAAGCCTGCCGGGCGTCGGCAAGGTCCGCGCCAAGCAGATCATGGAGCGGCTCGGCATCTCCGAGAGCCGTCGTGTCCGTGGTCTGGGCTCCAACCAGATTGCCGCCCTGGAGCGGGAGTTCGGCACCCCGGCGGGCTGAGTCCCACCCGTACGGGCGCCGCGGGGTGAGGCCGGAGTGCGACTCCGGAGCACCCCCGGGGCCCAGGCATTCCAGAAAACCGGGATAATCGCTGTATGAGTGAACGCCCGCGGCTGACCGTGCTCTCCGGCCCCTCCGGGGTCGGCAAGAGCACGGTCGTCGCTCATCTCCGCACCGTCCACCCCGAGGTCTGGCTCTCGGTCTCGGCCACGACGCGCAAGCCCCGCCCCGGCGAGCAGCACGGCGTCCAGTACTTCTTCGTCGACGACGAGGAGTTCGACAAGCTGGTGGCCAACGGCGAGCTGCTCGAATGGGCCGAGTTCGCAGGCAACCGCTACGGGACTCCGCGGCGGGCGGTCCTCGACCGCCTGGACGCCGGGGAACCGGTCCTCCTGGAGATCGATCTCCAGGGCGCCCGGCTCGTGCGCGCCTCCATGCCCGAGGCCCGCCTGGTCTTCCTCGCGCCGCCCAGCTGGGACGAGCTGGTGCGCCGCCTCACCGGAAGAGGCACGGAGACGCCCGAGGTCATCGAGCGGCGCCTGACCGCGGCACGCACCGAGCTCGCGGCCGAGCCGGAGTTCGACACCACCCTGACCAACACCTCCGTCGAGGACGTGGCAGCCGAGCTGCTAGCCTTGATGCGCGTCAGCTGATCTCTTTCACCACCTTCGGAAGGCACAGAGTGTCCTCTTCCATCACCGCGCCCGAGGGCATCATCAACCCGCCGATTGATGAGCTGCTCGAAGCCACCGACTCCAAGTACAGCCTGGTGATCTACGCCGCCAAGCGCGCGCGTCAGATCAACGCGTACTACTCGCAGCTCGGTGAGGGCCTTCTCGAGTACGTCGGCCCCCTGGTGGACACCCACGTCCACGAGAAGCCGCTGTCGATCGCGCTCCGCGAGATCAACGCCGGCCTGCTGACTTCCGAGAAGATCGACGCCCCGCCGCAGTAGGCGCACAGCGCCGCGGCAGGCGCCCATGCCTGACCGCCTCGGGCCCGGTAGCGTCGCTGCCGGGCCTGAGGTGTGTCCCGGCGCGGGGTCCGGCCGGGCCGCTGCCGCGCGGACGAGCACCCACCTGCCGAGCGATCGCTCGATCGCGCAAACTGCTCCGGGGAGACGGACGATGGACAAGCCCAAGGTCGTTCTGGGTGTGAGCGGCGGGATCGCCGCGTACAAGGCGTGCGAGCTGCTGCGCAGGCTGACCGAGAGCGGACACGACGTGCAGGTCGTCCCCACCGAGTCCGCGCTGCACTTCGTCGGCGAGGCGACCTGGGCCGCGCTGTCCGGCAAGCCGGTCGCGACCGGGGTGTGGAAGTCGGTCCAGGACGTACCGCATGTGCGGATCGGCCAGCAGGCCGATCTGGTGGTCGTCGCCCCGGCCACCGCGGACCTGCTCGCCCGGGCCGCGCACGGACTCGCGGACGACCTGCTGACCAACACCCTGCTCACCGCCCGCTGTCCGGTCGTCTTCGCGCCGGCCATGCACACCGAGATGTGGGAGCACCCCGCCACCCGGGAGAACGTCGCCACGCTGCGGCGCCGCGGCGCGACCGTGGTCGAGCCCGCGGTCGGCCGGCTGACCGGGGTGGACACCGGACGGGGCCGACTGCCCGACCCGGCCCGCCTCTTCGACGTCTGCCGGCGGGTGCTGGCGCGCGGAAACCGTGCGACGGACCTGGCCGGCCGGCATGTGGTGATCAGCGCCGGCGGCACCCGTGAACCGCTCGACCCGGTGCGTTTCCTCGGCAACCGCTCCTCGGGCCGGCAGGGGTACGCACTGGCCACCACCGCGGCGGCGCGCGGCGCCCGGGTCACCCTGGTCGCGGCCAACTCCGCGCTGGCCGACCCCGAGGGCGTCACCGTGGTCCGCGCCGGTACGGCCCTGGAGCTGCGTGAGGCGGTGCTGATGGCCGCGGCCGACGCCGACGCCGTGGTGATGGCCGCCGCGGTGGCCGACTTCCGGCCGGCCGTGTACGCCGAGGGGAAGATCAAGAAGCGCGAGGGAAGCGGCCCCGCGCCGATCGAGCTGGTGCGCAACCCCGACATCCTGGCCGAACTCTCCGCCGAGCGAGGCCGGGAGGGGCAGGTGGTGGTCGGTTTCGCCGCCGAGACGGATCAGGTGCTCGCCAACGGCCGCGCCAAGCTCGCCCGCAAGGGCTGCGATCTGCTCGTGGTGAACGAGGTCGGGGCGGAGAAGACGTTCGGTTCGACCGACAACGAGGCGATCGTCCTGGCGGCGGACGGCACCGAGGTCCCGGTGCCGCACGGCCCCAAGGAGGCGCTCGCCGACACTGTCTGGGACCTGGTGGTCGACCGCCTCACGGGCGGGACCCCCGGCTGAGCCCCTGGCGGGGCGGGGCGCACGGGCGGTGGTGCGGGTGGTGTCCACGGGGCGGGAGCGTCTTGACAGGTGCGCCGGTCAGGGCATGATGAGTCGTCCCACACCCTGTCAGTGCGTGGGACGGTTCGGTGTCGGTTCGTGAGACACCCGGTCCGTACGGCAGTACTACCGATAAGCTGTCGCCAGGACCGCCACCGAAGGGGCGCAGCCCCCGGCGGTCCGTTAATGATTCAGCCAGCAGCCGCTGCAACCTCAGGGAGCGATGTGTCCCGCCGCCTGTTCACCTCGGAATCTGTCACCGAGGGTCACCCAGACAAGATCGCTGACCAGATCAGCGACACCATTCTCGACGCTCTCCTGACCCAGGACCCGTCGTCGCGCGTCGCCGTGGAGACGCTCATCACCACGGGCCTCGTCCACGTCGCCGGAGAGGTGACGACCAAGGCGTACGCGCCGATCCCCTCGCTCGTCCGCGAGAAGATCCTGGAGATCGGCTACGACTCCTCCAAGAAGGGCTTCGACGGAGCCTCCTGCGGAGTGTCGGTCTCGATCGGCGCGCAGTCTCCCGACATCGCCCGGGGCGTGGACACCGCGTACGAGAAGCGCGTCGGCGGCGAGGCCGAGGGTGACGACCTCGACAAGCAGGGCGCGGGCGACCAGGGCCTGATGTTCGGGTACGCCTGCGACGAGACCCCCGAGTTCATGCCGCTGCCGATCACCATCGCGCACCGGCTGTCGAACCGACTGAGCGAGGTCCGCAAGAACGGCACCATCCCCTACCTGCGGCCCGACGGGAAGACCCAGGTCACCATCGAGTACGACGGTGACAAGGCCGTCCGTCTGGACACCGTGGTGGTCTCCTCGCAGCACGCCTCGGACATCGACCTCGACTCGCTGCTCGCTCCCGACATCCGCGAGTACGTCGTCGAGCACGTCCTCGGCCAGCTCGTCGACGAGGGCATCAAGCTCGACACCGACGGCTACCGCCTGCTGGTCAATCCGACCGGACGCTTCGAGATCGGCGGCCCGATGGGCGACGCCGGCCTCACCGGACGCAAGATCATCATCGACACCTACGGCGGCATGGCCCGCCACGGCGGCGGCGCCTTCTCCGGCAAGGACCCGTCCAAGGTGGACCGTTCGGCCGCGTACGCGATGCGCTGGGTCGCCAAGAACGTCGTGGCCGCCGGCCTCGCCTCGCGCTGCGAGGTCCAGGTCGCGTACGCCATCGGCAAGGCGGAGCCGGTCGGTCTCTTCGTCGAGACCTTCGGCACCGCCAAGACCGATGTGGCGAGGATCGAGCAGGCCATCGCCGACACCTTCGACCTGCGGCCGGCCGCGATCATCCGCGACCTGGACCTGCTGCGTCCGATTTACGCGCTGACCGCCGCCTACGGCCACTTCGGGCGCGAGCTGCCCGAGTTCACCTGGGAGCGGACCGACCGCGCGGACGCGCTGCGCGTCGCCGCCGGCCTGTAGTCCCACACCTGTTCCACCGTCACCCGCCGCGGCTGCCGCCCGGCGGGTGACGTGCGTGCGGACGGGAGCCGCCGGACACCTCCCGGGCCGCCGCCGACACCGCGGTGCCGGCCTCGGCGTGCGGACGACCGCGCCGGCCCGAACAAGCCGGTGGGCGCCGGTCCGTGCGCCGTCGGCTGTCGGTGGCCTCTGTCAGACTTGGGCCCGTGAGCAGCGGAGACGGGGATCGCGAGGGGGCGGCGGCCGAGAGCGGCCCCCCGGAGCAGCTTGCGCTGATCCGGGAGACGGTGCGCGAGCGCAAGAAGCTGCCGAAGGCCAAGCCCCGCACCTGGCGCGGCGCGGCGACGGCGGAGTCTCTGCCTGTCGCGCGGGTGCTGGTCGACAAGGGTCTGGTGCATCTGGACCGCTACTTCGACTACGCGGTGCCGGCGGCGCTGGACGCCGAGGCACAGCCGGGCGTGCGCGTACGGGTGCGGTTCGGTGCGGGGGAGCGGGACGGCCGGCGCGAGGGCGGGCGGCTGATCAACGGATTCGTCGTCGAGCGGGTGGAGCACAGCGAGTTCCCCGGCGTGCTGGCGCCGATCGCCCAAGTCCTCTCCGCCGAGCCGGTGTTGACGCCCGAGCTGCTGGAGCTGTGCCGTGCCGTGGCCGACCGGTACGCCGGCGCCCTCGCCGACGTCGTACAGCTGGCGGTGCCGCCGAGGGTGGCGCGGGCGGAGAAGGGCGGCGGCGGGCAGTCGCCGGAGCCGCCCGCCCCGCCGGAGCCGGGCGGCTGGCAGCGCTACGGCCAGGGCGCGGAATTCCTCGCGGCGCTCGCCGCGGGGGGCGCCCCGAGAGCGGTGTGGAGCGCGCTGCCCGGCCCCCAGTGGCCGCAGGAGCTGGCCCGGGCGATCGCGGCAGCGCTGGCGTCCGGGCGCGGCGCCCTGGCGGTGCTGCCGGACGGGCGGACGGCCGCGCGGGTGGACCGCGCGCTGACGGAGCTGGTCGGTCCCGGCCACCATGTGCTGCTCACCGCCGACGCCGGCAGTGAGAGCCGCTACCGTCGCTGGCTGGCGGTCAAACGCGGCGCCGTGCGCGCGGTGGTCGGCACCCGGGCGGCGATGTTCGCCCCGGTCGCCGACCTCGGCCTCGCCGCGATCTGGGACGACGCCGACGCCGCGCACAGCGACGACCACGCCCCCCAACCGCACGCCAGGGACGTACTGCTGCTGCGCGCCGCCCACGAGAACGCGGGGCTGCTCCTCGGCGGCCACCAACGTTCCGTGGAGGGCGCGCAGTTGGTCGAGACCGGCTGGGCGGCGGAGCTCGCCGCGCCCCGCGAGACGGTGCGGGCGCAGGCGCCCCGGATGCGTACGGTCGGGGACCGGGAGGAGGCCAGGGACGTCGCCGCGCGCACCGCCCGACTGCCCTCGCTCGCCTGGGAGGTGGCCCGGGAGGCGCTCGCGCTCGGCCCGGTGCTGGTCCAGGTGCCGCGCCGCGGGTACGTGCCCCGGCTGGCCTGCGCGCGGTGCCGGGAGCCGGCACGCTGCGTGCACTGCCGGGGCCCGCTGATGGCGGGCGAGGCGGACGGCGCGCCGAGCTGCTCCTGGTGCGGTCTGGACGCCGCGGGCCGGCAGTGCCCGGTGTGCGGCGGCGTCCGGCTGCGGGCCAGCGTGGTCGGTGCGCGGCGCACGGCGGAGGAGCTCGGCCGGGCGTTCCCGAGTGTGCAGGTGCGCACTTCGGGGCGCGACCATGTGCTCGACACCGTGCCGGACCGGCCGGCGCTGGTGGTGAGCACGCCCGGTGCGGAGCCGGTGGCCGAGGGCCCCGGGTATGCGGCGGCGCTGCTGCTGGACGGCTGGGCGCTGCTCTCCAGGCCCGACCTGCGGGCGGCCGAGGAGGCGTTGCGCCGCTGGTTGACGGCGGCGGCGCTGGTGCGGCCCGGCGGGGAGGGTGGCACCGTGGTCGCGCTCGCGGAGCCGTCGCTGCGTCCGGTGCAGGCCCTGCTGCGGTGGGCGCCGGAGTGGCTGGCCGCAGCGGAGCTCTCGGACCGGGCGGAGCTCGGCTATCCGCCGGTCTCCCGAATGGCCGCGCTGAGCGGACCGCCCGCAGCCGTACGGGAGTTGCTGGCGCGCACGGAGCTGCCCGAGGAGGCGGAAGTGCTGGGCCCGGTGGAGCTGCCTGTGATCGAGCCGGGGCGTCCGCGCCGGGTCGGGGACCCGCCGGTCGGTGAGAAGTGGGAGCGCGCGCTCGTCCGGGTGCCGCCGGGCAGGGGGGCCGCGCTGGCTCTGGCGCTGCGCACCGCCCAGGCGGCGCGGCTGGCCAAGCGGGAGGGGCCGCCGGTGCGTATCCGGGTCGACCCGCCCGACATCGGGTGAAGCGCCCGACGTCGGGTGAAGCGCCCGACGTCGGGTGAACGGGCCGACATCGGGTGAACGGGCCCGCCGCGGCGTCGGGTTGACGTGCGGCGGGTGGGTGTCGTCCGGCCGTGTCGCCCGGTCGGGGCCCGAGCGCGCGTACGGCGGGGGTGGAAGGGAAGGAGGCGCAGCGCGGGTCAGCCGTTGCGCGGCCTCGGTACCACCTGGGAGCGTCCCTCGCCCGGAGTCGACTGGCCGGTCTGCGGCGCGGCGGCCACCGGTCCCGCGGCCTCCGTCGATTCGGCGGGGGCCACCGGCCTGCCGGGCGGCCCGGGCGGTGGGTAGGTGGCCCGCTCGGAGCGCCGGGCACCGTAACGCCGGTGCACCGCCTGCTTGGTGACGCCGAGGGCCGAGCCCACCGAGTCCCACGAGAAGCCGAGCGAACGGTCGAAGTCGACCGCCGCCGTCACCAGGGTCTCGACGTGCTCGCGCAGCTCCTGTGCGAGGGCGACGGTGGGTGCCGGGGCGCGGCCGTACACGACGAAGCCGGTCGACGGGCTGGTGCGGCGCGGCCGGTAGACGGTGCCGAGCTGGGAGGTGAGGGTGCGCATCGCCTCCACCTGCCGGCGGACCCGCTCGATGTCCCGTACCAACAGGTGCAGACTTGCGCGTGCCTGGGCGTCGAACGTGGCGTGGTCGGACATGGACTAGCCTCTCGGACCTGCGTCGGATGCGGGGCGCTGTCGGCGTCCCGGTGCTGCGTGATGACTGCCCCGTACATGTGCTCCGACGGATCGGTGCGACGGTCGGTGTGCGGGTGCCAGCGGTGTGCGGTGCTGCGAGTCGGCCCGGTGGTCGAGCCGGGGATGCCGACGGTCAAGGGGACTTGACCGGGAGAACGTCCTGACAAACGCCTCACTCGGCACACGGTCACGCTCAGGTGGTGCACGGCCTGCCGCGCACCACGTCCGCACCCCTGCACGCCCCCCGGGCGCCGGTGGGCGGGGACCGTAGACTGATGCGCCCGCCCGCGCAGTTGGAGAGGTAAAACCGCACCGATGAGGCTTGTCTTCGCCGGCACCCCCGAGGTCGCCGTACCCGCACTGGACGCACTGATCGCCTCGGAACGCCACGAGGTGGTCGCGGTGGTGACCAGGCCGGACGCACCGGCGGGCCGGGGCCGTCGGCTGGTGGCGAGCCCGATCGGCGAGCGGGCGGAGGAAGCCGGTATCGAGGTGCTCAAGCCCCGCCACCCCCGCGAGGAGGAGTTCCAGCAGCGACTGCGCGAACTCTCCCCGGACTGCTGCCCCGTTGTCGCCTACGGAGCGCTGCTGCCGCGCCCGGTGCTGGACATTCCCGCACACGGCTGGGTCAACCTGCACTTCTCCCTGCTGCCCGCCTGGCGCGGCGCCGCACCGGTGCAGCACGCGGTGCTCGCCGGCGACGAGATGACCGGTGCGGCCACCTTCCGCATCGAGGAGTCGCTGGACTCCGGCCCCGTCTACGGAGTCGTCACCGAGGAGGTGCGGCGCACCGACACCAGCGGTGACCTGCTCACCCGACTCGCCTTCGCCGGAAGCGGGTTGCTCGCGGCCACCATGGACGGCATCGAGGACGGCACGCTGCACCCCGTGCCGCAGGACGAGGGCGGGGTGACCCACGCGCCGAAGATCAGCGTCGAGAACGCCCGGGTCGACTGGAAGGCTCCGGCGCTGAGAGTGGACCGCGTCGTGCGCGGCTGCTCGCCCGCTCCCGGCGCCTGGACGCGGTTCGGCGGCGATCGGCTCAAGCTGATCCAGGCCACCCCCGACCCGGCCGTGACCGGGCTGGCGCCGGGCGAGCTGGCGGTCGGCAAACACACGGTGCACGTGGGTACCGGATCGCACGCGGTGGAGCTGCTGTGGGTCCAGCCCCAGGGCAAGCGGCCGATGAAGGCCGCCGACTGGGCGCGCGGCGCGCGGTTGGCCTCCGGCAGCACCCTGGGCGACTGACCGCCCGCACCGCCCCGACCGACCGCGCACCGCCCGCCTCCGCCCCGACCGACCGCGCGTTCCTGCACCGCCGCAACCCGCCTGCTGGGCCGCCGCACCCCGGCCGCGCTCCGCCGCCGCGGTGCGGGTGGGCGCGTGCCCCGCTTCCCGGCCGGCGACCGCGGGGTACCCGCCCGGCGGCGCGGCGTACGCTGAACGCGTTCGCACCGACCCACGCTCCGGAGCACCTTTCCCTTGACCGACCAGTCATCCCGCCGCCACCGCAAGCCCTACCGCCGTCCGCAGCGGGACCCCGTGCGCATCCTCGCCTTCGAGGCGCTGAGGGCGGTGGACGAGCGGGACGCGTACGCCAACCTCGTGCTGCCGCCGCTGCTGCGGAAGGCGCGCCAGGCGCCGCCGGGCCCGGACGGTTCGGCCTTCGACAGCAGGGACGCGGCGCTCGCCACCGAGCTGGTCTACGGCACCCTGCGCAGGCAGGGCACCTACGACGCGATCATCGGCCAGTGCGTGGACCGCCCGCTGCGCGAGGTGGACCCGCCGGTGCTCGATGTGCTGTCCCTGGGCGTGCACCAGGTGCTGGGCACTCGGATTCCGCCGCACGCCGCGGTGAGTTCGACCGTGGAGCTGGCGCGCTGCGTGCTGGGCGACGGGCGGGCGAAGTTCGTCAACGCCGTGCTGCGCCGGGTCACCGCGCACGATCTGGACGGCTGGCTGGAGCGTGTCGCCCCGCCCTACGACGAGGACCCCGAGGACCACCTCGGCCTCGTCCACGCCCATCCGCGCTGGATCGTCTCCGCCCTCTGGGACGCACTCGGTGGCGGTCGCTCCGGAGTCGAGGAGCTGCTGGAGGCGGACAACACCCGCCCCGCAGTCACCCTGGTCGCCCGTCCCGGGCGCTCCACCGCCGCGGAGCTGCTGGAGCAGCCGGACGCCGAGCCCGGACTCTGGTCGCCGTACGCGGTGCGCCTTTCCGAGGGCGGGGAACCGGGAGCGATCCCCGCGGTGGCCGAGGGACGCGCCGGAGTCCAGGACGAGGGCAGTCAGCTCGTGGCGCTGGCGCTCGCGGCGGCCCCGCTGGAAGGTCCCGACCGCCGTTGGCTGGACGGCTGCGCAGGACCGGGCGGGAAGGCGGCGCTGCTGGCGGCGCTCGCCGCGGAGCGCGGTGCGGCGCTGCTGGCCGCCGAGAAGCAGCCGCACCGTGCCGGCCTGGTGGCCCGGTCGCTGGCCGGCAGCCCGGGCGAGTACGGCGTTGTGACGGTCGACGGCACCCGGCCTGCATGGCGGCCCGGGACCTTCGACCGGGTGCTGGTCGACGTGCCCTGTACGGGACTTGGCGCGCTGCGCCGGCGGCCCGAGGCGCGCTGGCGCCGCCGCCCGGAGGATCTGGACGGCTTCGCGCCGCTCCAACGCGGCCTGCTCACCGAGGCGTTGCGGTCGACCAGGCCCGGCGGCGTGGTCGGCTACGCGACCTGCTCACCGCATCTGGCCGAGACCCGTGCGGTCGTCGACGACGTGCTGAAGAGCGAGTCCGCGCAGTGGATCGACGCCCGCCCCCTGCTGCCGGGCGTACCGGAGTTGGGCGAGGGGCCGGATGTCCAACTATGGCCGCATCGGCACGGCACCGACGCGATGTATCTGGCCCTGCTGCGTCGCACCGGTTGAGGGGCAGCGCCCGTCAAGGGACATACTGGAGCCATGGTTCAGATCAATCCCAGCATTCTCTCGGCCGACTTCGCCCGGCTCGCACAGGACGCGGAGCGGGTCGCAGGCCAGGACGGCGCCGACTGGCTCCACGTCGATGTGATGGACAACCACTTCGTACCCAACCTCACCATCGGTCTGCCGGTGGTCGAGTCGTTGAGCAGGGCGACGGCCACCCCGCTGGACTGTCATCTGATGATCGAGGAGCCGGACCGCTGGGCGCCGCAGTACGTCGAGGCGGGAGCCGGGTCGGTCACCTTCCACGCGGAGGCTGCCGCTGCTCCGGTGCGCCTGGCCCGCGAGATCAAGGCCAAGGGCGCCCGCGCGGCGATGGCGCTGAAGCCGGCGACGCCGATCGAGCCGTACGAGGACCTGCTGCCCGAGCTGGACATGCTGCTGGTGATGACGGTGGAGCCGGGCTTCGGCGGTCAGGCGTTCCTGGACATCATGCTGCCCAAGATCCGCCGCACCCGTCAGCTGATCGAGAAGCACGGTCTGGAGATGTGGCTCCAGGTCGACGGAGGGGTCTCCGCCGAGACGATCGAGCGCTGCGCGGAGGCCGGCGCGGACGTCTTCGTGGCCGGTAACGCGGTGTACGGCACCGACGACCCGGCCGCCGCGGTGCGCATGCTGCGGCAGCAGGCCGAGGAGGCCGGGGTGCGTGCCTGCCGGCACTGAACCGCCCCCGCACCGACCCTTCGCGCAGGCCGTGCGCGCGGGAACCGGTGTCGGCGCCGCAGGTCCGGGCCGAGGGCCGGGGCCCGCGCCCGCGGGCACCTCGCACCCGCGCGAGCCGCGCAGTTGCGGAAGCCGATACGCGCCACCGTCGCCCACCGGCGGGGCACCCGGCCGGTACTGATCATGGTCCCGGCGAATCTGCGAGGATACGTCCGTGCGTTGACGCGCGAGGGCGGCTAACAGCGAGGTGAGTTGCAGGTGTCGACGGGTCGGGCGGCGACGAGGATGGGGCCCGCGGAACTGATGCAGGCGGCGGCGATGGCGCGGCGCTTCTATCTGGAGGGCAAGTCCAAGATCCAGATCGCGGACGAGTTCGGGGTGAGCCGTTTCAAGGTCGCCCGCGTGCTGGAGACGGCACTCGAACGCGATCTGATCCGTATCGAGATCCGAGTGCCGGCCGAGCTGGACGCCGACCGCTCGGACGCGCTGCGCGCCCGCTACGGGCTGCGGCACGCGGTCGTCGTCGAGGCGCCCGCCGAGGCCGCCGAGGACGCGGCCGACCCGGAGAACCTCGGGGAGGTCGCCGCCGACCTGCTCGGCGAGCTGGTCACCGAGGGCGATGTGCTGGGGCTGGCCTGGGGGCGTTCGACGATCCACATGGCCACCGCGCTGCGCCGGCTGCCGCCCTGCACCGTTGTCCAGCTCACGGGCGTGTACGACGCGGGCACCGCCGACCGCGGTTCGGTCGAGGCGGTCCGCCGTGCGGCCGAGGTCGCCGGGGGAGAGGCACACCCGATCTACGCGCCGATGCTGCTGCCGGACCCGGCGACGGCCGAGGCGCTGCGTCACCAGACCGGTATCGCCGCCGCCTTCGAGTACTTCGACAAGGTGACGGTGGCGGCGGTCTCCATCGGCTCCTGGGAGCCGGGCGTCTCCACCGTGCACGACATGCTCTCGGAGCAGGAGCGGGCGCACTACGCCTCGCTCGGTGTCGCCGCGGAGATGTCCGCGCACCTCTTCGACGCCGAGGGGCGCCGGATCGGGCGGGACCTGGGAGAGCGCTGCATCACCGTGGAGGCCGACCGGCTGCGCCGGGTGCCGGAGGTGGTGGCGATCGCCGGCGGCGGGCGGAAGGCCGAGGCGATCAACGCCGTGCTGCGCTCGGGCCTGGTGACCAGCCTGGTCACCGACACCGCGGCGGCCGACCGGCTGCTCAAGGAGCTCAGGCCCGGCCCGCACCCGGCGCGCGAGCGCACCGACCCCGACGCCGCGTAGCCGCCCCGGCCCCGCGTCCTGTCGCGCGCCGTCCTGCCCCGGCTGCCCCGCGAGTGCCGCGAGACGGACCGCTCCCAGCAGATGCCCGGGGGCCGCCCGGGCCGGTCGGGGCGGCGGGCGTCAGAAGCAGTCGTCGGGGAGGTCGACGGCCGTCCGGTCCAGGCTCTCCAGCAGGTCGAACTGGGCTCGTGCGCGGGGCAGTTCGTGCCGGAAGAAGAACCGGCAGGCGCCCCGCTTGCCGTCGTGGAAGGCGCTGCCGTGCCCCTCGGCGGCCAGCAGCTGCTCCAGCCACATCCAGGCCACCACCACATGCCCCACGGCCTCGAGATAGACCGTGGCGTTGGCCAGTGCGGTCGCCGGATCGCCGTCGGCCCACAGCCGTGCTGTCACCCCGAGGGTGCGTGCGACGCATCCGTCCAGCTCCCGGGCGTACCCGGCCGCCGCGCCGCCTGCGTGGTGCGCGCGGGCTGTCGTCGCGGTGATCCGCTCGGCCAGCAGCCGCAGTCCGGCGCCGCCGTCCATGATCGCCTTGCGGCCCAGCAGGTCCAGGCCGTGGATGCCGTGGGTGCCCTCGTGGATCGGGTTGAGCCGGTTGTCGCGGTAGAACTGCTCGACCGGGTATTCGCGGGTGTAGCCGTACCCGCCGTGCACCTGGATGGCGAGGCTGTTGGCCTCCAGCCCGTACTGGCTCGGCCAGCTCTTGGCGATCGGGGTCAGCACGTCCAGCAGGGTCTTCGCACTGTCCCGGTCCTCGGCGTCCTCGGCCGTCCGCTGCTCATCGACCAGACGCCCGCAGTAGAGCGTGAGCGCCAACGCGCCCTCGACGTAGGACTTCTGGGCGAGCAGCATCCGCCGTACGTCGGCGTGGTCGATGATCGGCGTCTGCGGGGACCGGGGGTCCCTGACGCCGAGCCGACGGCCCTGCGGCCGGTTGCGGGCGTAGTCCAGCGCGTGCAGATAGCCGGTGTACCCGAGAGCGGCGGCGCCGAGACCGACACCGATGCGGGCCTCGTTCATCATGTGGAACATGTACGACAGCCCGCGGTGCGGCTCCCCGACCAGCTCCCCGAGGGCGCCGGGCGCGCCCTGGGGCGTGTGGGCGCCCTCGCCGAAGTTGAGCAGGGTGTTGGTGGTGCCCCGGTAGCCCATCTTGTGGTTGAGTCCGGCGAGCACCACGTCGTTGCGCTCGCCGAGCGAACCGTCCGCGCGCACCAGGTGCTTGGGCACGATGAACAGCGACAGCCCCTTCACGCCGGGCGGGCCGCCGGGGATGCGGGCGAGAACCAGGTGGACGATGTTCTCCGAGAGCTCGTGGTCGCCTCCGGAGATCCACATCTTGTTGCCGAACAGTCGGTAGCCGCCGTCGGGCAGGGGCTCCGCCCGGGTGGTGACGTCGGCGAGCGAGGAGCCGGCGTGCGGCTCGGACAGGCACATCGTGCCGAAGAAACGCCCCTCGACCATCGGCCGGACGTAGGTCCCGATCTGCTCCGGACTCCCGTGCGCGAGCAGCAGGTTGGCGTTGCCCATGGTCAGGAAGGGGTACGCGCTGGTGCCCACGTTCGCGGCCTGGAACCAGGCGAAGCAGGCGTTGGCCACGACGTTCGGCAGCTGCCCGCCGCCGACCGAGGCGTCCATGGTGGCGCCGGTCAGTCCCGAGCGGCCGAACGCCCGCAGTGCGTCGGCGACTTCGGGCACGGTGTGCACGCGCTCGCCGTCGAACGTCGGTTCCTGGTCGTCCGCCTTCCGGTTGTGCGGCGCGAAACGTTCCTCCGCCAGCCGGGCGCTCAGGTCGAGCACGGCGTCGAAGGTCTCGCGCGAGTGCTCGGCGTACCGGGTGCGAGAGGTCAGCTCGGTCACCCGGAGCCAGTCGTGGAGCAGGAAGTCGAGGTCGCGGCGGGACAGGAGCAGGGACATGCGCACTCTCCACGGGCTGGGCGGTGGCGGCGCACGGACGGACGCGCACCGGTCTGCGGTACTGGCGGCGCTCATGCTAAGCGCTTGCTCAGTGGGCTCGCCAGGCCCCTCGCCCGGACCTGCCGTCCCGGGCGCCGTCCGGTCGGCAACCGCGCGGTTTGCGGACGGCCGGTCGTTCGGGAAAAGCTCGGCTCGGCAGGACCGCCGGCGCCCCGGGCTCCGGCGCCCGGACCCCGAAAACCCAGACGGCCAGGAGGCAGCAGCGCATGATCTTCATCACGGTCAAGTTCCCGGTGAAGCCGGAGTACGCCGAGCAGTGGCTGGAGAGGGTGGACGCGTTCACCCGGGCGACCAGGGCGGAACCGGGCAACAAGTGGTTCGAGTGGTCCCGCAGCGTGGACGACTCGAACACCTTCGTGCTGGTCGAGGCGTTCGAGGACGACGCGGCGGAGGCGCACGTCAACTCCGAGCACTTCCGCACCGCGATGACCGAGCTGCGCCCGCTCGTCAGCCGGACACCCGACATCGTCAGCACCACCATCGAGGGCGTCGACGGCTGGAGCAGGATGGGCGAACTCGCCGTCGACTAGGGCCCGTCGGCCCGGGCCCGTCGACTAGGGCCCGTCGAACTCCCGGCGGGGCGCGGCCGGACTCGGTGCAGCGCCCCGAGTCCGGCCCCGGGGCTCCGGCCCCGGGCTCCGGGCCGTCCGGACGGGCCGTCCCGCCCGGGCGGTGTGCGCTGCGGCTCGTGGGTTCCTACCAGGGCGCCCGGAGGCCCTCTGGTGGATCGTCCCTGGGTGTTCGCGAGGGCGGCCGTGGGAGAATGAAGTACGTGCGTCTTCCTCCGGCGGCAGGCCGGAGGCCCTCCGATCGACTGGGATGTTCTGCACGTGCGATTCCTCAATGACCAGCGGCCCCCGTACGACCTGACGTACGACGACGTGTTCATGGTGCCGAGCCGTTCGGCGGTCGGTTCCCGGCAGGCGGTCGACCTGTCCGCACCGGACGGGACCGGCACCACCATCCCGCTCGTCGTCGCGAACATGACTGCCGTGGCCGGTCGCCGGATGGCCGAGACCGTTGCCAGGCGCGGTGGGCTCACGGTGATTCCCCAGGACATCCCGATCCCGGTCGTCGCCGACGTGGTCGAGTGGGTCAAGCGGCGCCACCTCGTGCTGGACACCCCGATCACCCTCGCGCCGCGGGCGACCGTGGCCGACGCGCTGTCCCTGCTGCCCAAGCGGGCCCACCGGGCCGCGGTGGTGGTCGAGGACGGGCGTCCGGTCGGTGTGGTGACCGAGAGCGACCTGGTGGGCGTGGACCGGTTCACCCAGCTCAGCGAGGTCATGTCGGGCGAACTCCTGCTGGTGGACGCCGACATCGAGCCCGTCGAGGCGTTCAACCGGCTGGACGCCGCGCACCGCAGGCTGGCACCCGCGGTCGACGCCGAGGGCCGGCTCGTCGGCATCCTCACCCGCAGGGGCGCCCTGCGCGCCACGCTCTACTCGCCGGCCACCGACGACCGGGGCCGGCTGCGGATCGCCGCGGCGGTCGGCATCAACGGCGAGGTCGCCGCGCACGCCCGGGCCCTGCTGGACGCGGGCGTGGACACCCTCGTCGTGGACACCGCGCACGGCCACCAGGAAGGCATGATCGAGGCGCTGAAGGCCGTGCGCGCTCTCGACCCGCAGGTTCCGATCGTCGCCGGCAACGTCGTCGCCGCCGAGGGTGTGCGCGACCTCATCGAGGCGGGTGCCGACATCGTCAAGGTGGGTGTCGGCCCGGGAGCGATGTGCACCACGCGGATGATGACCGGTGTGGGCCGCCCGCAGTTCTCCGCCGTGCTGGAGTGCGCCGCCGAGGCTCGCAGGCACGGCAAGCACGTCTGGGCCGACGGCGGAGTGCGCCACCCCCGCGATGTGGCCATGGCACTGGCGGCGGGCGCCTCGAACGTGATGATCGGCTCCTGGTTCGCCGGCACCTACGAGTCGCCGGGCGACCTCCAGCAGTCCGCCGACGGACGGCTCTACAAGGAGTCCTTCGGTATGGCGTCCGCGCGGGCGGTGCGGCACCGCACCGCCGAGGAGTCGGCGTACGCCCGTGCACGCAAGTCGCTCTTCGAGGAGGGCATCTCCACTTCGCGCATGTTCCTGGACCAGGCCAGGCCGGGCGTCGAGGACCTGATCGACTCGATCATCGCCGGGGTCCGCTCCTCCTGCACCTACGCCGGCGCCGGCTCGCTCGCCGAGTTCGCCGAGCGCGCCGTGGTCGGGGTGCAGAGCGCGGCCGGCTACGCAGAGGGCAAGCCGCTGCACGCCAGTTGGACCTGATCCCGCCGTCCGCCGGCGCGGATCCTCGTGCCGGCGGGCCGGGAGGCGAGGGTTCGGACGCCGTGCCGCCGCCCGCCCCGTGTTCTACTTCCCGGGGCGGGCGGCACCGGCTTCCCGCGCGGGCGGCGACACCGCCGCCACCTCGCCGAACGCAGAGAAGTGAACGACCCGCAGTGCGACTGAACGAACTCGACGAACGCATCGTCCACGCCCTCGCGGAGGACGCCCGCCGCAGCTACGCCGACATCGGAGGCCTCGTCGGCCTCTCCGCCCCGGCCGTGAAGCGGCGGGTGGACCGGTTGCGTGCCGAGGGCGCCATCACCGGCTTCACCGTGCGGGTGGACCCGGCGGCGCTCGGCTGGGAGACCGAGGGGCATGTGGAGATGTACTGCCGCCACAACACCTCGCCCGCCGACATCCGGCAGGCGCTCTCGCGCTACCCCGAGGTGGTGTCGGCCTCCACCGTGACCGGCGAGGCGGACGCCGTGGTGCAGATCTACGCCGCCGACATGCGCCACTTCGAGCGGGTGCTGGAACGTATCGCCGGCGAGCCGTTCGTGGAGCGCACCAAATCCGTGCTGGTGCTCTCCCCGCTGCTGCGCCGCTTCGGCGCGGGCACCCCGGAGTAGCGCCCGCCGCACCCGCCGGTGTGGCGCCGCCGCCCGACGAGTGCGAAGTTCCGTGAATCGCCCTGCCGTCCGCGCGCAGTCGTACGGGGCGAACTGCCGCCCCGACCGGCACGCGCCACACGCAACGAATTGCCGCCCTGCCGGGTATGCGCAGGCCTGCGCAACGAATCGCCGCCCAACGGCGGTTCGACGCAACGAAGGCGGTACGGATGCGCAAGGAAGGCGTCTTGTTCCGACGGGTGCGGCGGCCGTACCGTCGAAGGCGCCCGGGAAACGCCCGCCGGCCGAGAGTTCCCAGGTCACGAGGTTCCATGACAGCGCTGCGCATCGCCCTGTACCAAGGCCCGGGCGGCGTACCCGAGAGCAGGAGCGAGGCGCTGGAGGCGCTGGAGCGCGCGGCGGAGTCGGCCGCCGCCGCGGGCGCCGCACTGCTGGTGACCCCGGAGCTGTCGCTGACCGGTTACGCGCTGGGGGAGAGGGTGCGAGCCCTCGCCGAGCCCGCCGACGGGCCGGCCGCACGGGCGCTGTCGGCTGTCGCCGCCCGCCACCGCATCGCACTGGTCCACGGGTATCCGGAACTCGACGGCGACAGCGTCTACAACAGCGCCCAGCTCATCGGCGGCGACGGCACCCCGCTGGCGAACTACCGCAAGACTCACCTCTTCGGCGACTTCGAGAAGTCGGCCTTCGTGCCCGGCTCGGAACCGGTCGTCCAGACGGAGCTGGCCGGCGTCCGGGTGGGCCTGTTGATCTGCTACGACGTGGAGTTCCCCGAAGCGGTGCGCGCCCACGCCCTGGCCGGCACCGAACTGCTGCTGGTTCCCACCGCGTTGATGCGTCCCTACGAGTTCGTGCCGCAGACCCTCATCCCCGCCCGTGCCTGGGAGAACCAGCTCTACGTCGCCTATGCCAACAGGTACGGCACGGAGGGAGACCTCACCTTCGCCGGGCTCAGCGCGCTCGCCGCGCCCGACGGCACCGTGCGCGCCAGGGCGGGCGCCGGCGAGGACCTGGTAGTGGCCGACATCGACCTGGCGCTGCTTGCCGCCGCGCGGGCGGAGAACACCCATCTCACCGATCGCAGGCCCGAGTTGTACCGCTGACCCGATCCCCACGAGCCCCAGCACGGCAGGTCGCACCCGGCGAGCCACACACCTCCACGGCCCCGCGCCCGTACACGCCGAACCGAACACCGGCCGGCCCTGCGCCGGCGCCGTCCCGTGCGCACAGCAGCACACCTGTGAGCGCACCCACCGCAGCCCCGTCCACGCACCACCCGCAAGGAGACGCCCCGATGAGTGCCAACGTGCCCGCCGCCGTCCATGACGAGCACGCCGACGCCACCGAGCCGCAGGCGCCGATCACCATGTTCGGACCGGACTTCCCGTTCGCCTACGACGACTTCCTCGCTCACCCGGCCGGTATCGGATCGCTGCCGGCCACCGTGCACGGCACCGAGGTCGCGGTCGTCGGCGGCGGCCTGTCCGGCATCATCACCGCCTACGAGCTCATGAAGATGGGCCTGCGCCCGGTCGTCTACGAGGCGGACGAGATCGGCGGCCGACTGCGCACCGCGACCTTCGAGGGGTGCGAGGGCGAACTCACCGCCGAGATGGGCGCGATGCGCTTCCCGCCGTCCTCGACCGCCTTCCAGCACTATCTGGACCTGGTCGGGCTGGAGACCAAGCCCTTCCCGAACCCGCTGGCGGCCGACACCCCCTCGACCGTGGTCGACCTCAAGGGCGAGAGCCACTACGCGCGCACGGTGGAGGACCTGCCGGAGGTCTACCACGAGGTCATGCGGGCCTGGAACTCCACTCTGGAGGAGGGCGCCGACTTCACCGCCATGCAGAGCGCCATCCGCGAACGGGACGTGCCGCGCATTCGCGAGATCTGGTCGCAGCTGGTCGAGAAGCTCGACAACCAGACCTTCTACGGATTCCTCTGCGACTCGGCGGCCTTCCGCTCCTTCCGCCACCGGGAGATCTTCGGCCAGGTCGGCTTCGGGACGGGCGGCTGGGACACCGACTTCCCCAACTCCATCCTGGAGATCCTGCGCGTGGTCTACACCGGCGCCGACGACGACCACCGAGGCATCGTCGGCGGCAGCCAGCAGCTGCCGCGGATGCTCTGGGAGCGCGAACCCGCCAAGATCGTGCACTGGCCGTACGGGACTTCGCTCGACTCGCTGCACGAGCGCGGCCACCGGCCCGCCGTCACCCGGCTCGCGCGCACGGCCGGCAACCGGATCACCGTCACCGACGCCGACGGGGACATCCGCACCTTCCGCGCCGCGGTGTTCACCGCCCAGTCCTGGATGCTGCTCTCCAAGATCGACTGCGACGAGTCACTGCTGCCCATCGACCACTGGACGGCCGTCGAGCGCACCCACTACATGGAGTCCTCCAAGCTGTTCGTGCCGGTGGACCGGCCGTTCTGGCTGGACGCCGCGGTCGACCGGGACGGCAGGAAGACCGGTCGGGACACGATGAGCATGACTCTCACCGACCGGATGACCCGCGGCACCTACCTGCTGGACAACGGGCCCGACCAGCCGGCCGTCATCTGCCTCTCCTACACCTGGTGCGACGACAGTCTGAAGTGGCTGCCGCTGGACGCCAACGAGCGGATGGAGGTCATGCTCAAGTCGCTCGGCGAGATCTACCCGGACGTCGACATCCGCAGCCACATCATCGGCAACCCGGCCACCGTCTCCTGGGAGAACGAGCCGTACTTCATGGGCGCCTTCAAGGCGAACCTGCCCGGCCACTACCGTTACCAGCGTCGGCTGTTCACCCACTTCATGCAGGACCGGCTGCCGTCGGACAAGCGCGGGCTCTACCTCGCCGGCGACGACGTGTCCTGGACGGCCGGCTGGGCCGAGGGTGCGGTGCAGACCGCGCTGAACGCGGTCTGGGGCGTGATGGACCAGTTCGGCGGCGGCACGGACGCCACCAACCCGGGACCGGGCGACGTGTACGAGAGCATCGCGCCCGTCGAACTGCCGGAGGACTGAGCGGCGGGCAGGCGTCAGGGTCCGGCCGTGCTCCCCGAACTGCCACCTCGAGGCAACAGCCCGTGGCGGCGTGCGCCGTCGTGCGGCGTCGTGGGGTGAGGGCTCACGGTGCGTCCCGCGCGGTGAGGTGCCGCGGCAGCGGCCCGCGACGAGGTGCTGTGCCGACAGGCGGCGCCGCGGGGCCGACGGCTGCCGCCACCGGTGCCGTCGTGACTGCTACGGAGGCGTCAGCGGGGTCAGCAGCAGGGCCGCGGTGGTGCCTGCCCGCGCGGCCAGCTGCTCGGTGAACTCGGCAGCGCCGGTGGGCCGTTCGGCCAGCTGTGCGTAGATGCGACAGCTGGTCAGCGCCTGCTGGCGGGCCCGGTCGGCGTTCCAGACGCCGACCAGGTGGGTCAGCGGATCGGCCACCCGGAGCGCGGACCAGTACGGCGCCAGCCAGTCGTGCGCGGCCTCGTCCAGAGCCAGCAGCAACGGCTGTGCGGCACGGTGGAACTCCCGCTCCACCGTGCCCGGTTCACCGCCCGACAGGCGCGCAGTACTGCCGATCAGGGCCAGCGGCACGTCGTACCCGAACTGCGCGTTGAGCCCTGCCAGCGCGAACTGCAGCGGCGTCAGCCGCGGATGGCGGCGGAGGCGGAAGACCGGCCGCCAGCACGCCGCGAGCGGTCCGCCGCGCGCCTCCGCGTCCCACGCGGCCAGCAGACGGTCCGCCAACTCCCGCGCGAGGGCGCGTGCAGGGGGGTCGTCCGCGGCTCCCTCGGGATCGTCCACCGCGGCGAGCAGTACGCCCGCGCACACGGCGACCCCGTCGTCGGGCGCGAGCGCGGCGGTGCGGGTGCGCAGCCGGGCGAGCGGATCGTGCACGGACGCCACCACGGGGGAGACGGGCACGGGTGAGCCCGCCGCTGGAGGCGAACCGGGCCCGTCCGCGGGGCAGTTCGACTGCGGAGGTACCTGGTGTGGGGGAGGTGCCCAGGGAGCTGCCTTCATGAGCCGAAAGGCTGGCAGGGCGGCCGTCCCCGTGTGGCCTGCCGGCTGTGATACGCCCCGTTCGAGGGAGCGCACGCGAGATCGTCGCCGCGCACGCTCGGCCAAACGGGAGCGCACAGCGGTGCGTTGAAGCATCCGCGGGGCGCGTGCGGGACGACTGCGCGGGTGACGCCGTCAGTCGCTCGCGTTCCCCTCGTGCGCCACGGTCCGCCCGTCGCCTTCCGATCCGTGGCCCGCCTTTGGCCGCGGCCTGTCGGCGGGCGGGGAGGCGGCGGGAGAGGCGGCTGTGGTGTGCGGTGCGGTGCGCAGCAGGCCGGCGCCGAGCACCAGACCGCAGGCGAGGACTGCCACCAGGCCGAAGGAGAAGGAGAGGCTGCTGACTTCGGCGATCCAGCCGACCAGCGCGGGCGCGGCGAGGCCGGAGGCGTAGGCCAGCGTCGCCACCCCGGCGATCGATCGGCCCGGTACGTCCCCGACCCGGCCCGCGGCGGCGAAGCACAGCGGCACCACCACCGCGATTCCGACGCCCACCAGCGCGAATCCGGCCACAGCCGGTGAGGGCGTCCGGGCCGCGGTCACCACCGCGGCCCCCACCACCGCGAGGACGCCCCCGGCGCGTACCGTCGTCACCGCGCCGAAGCGGCGCACCACCGCGTCCCCCGACAGCCGCGCCACGGCCATCGTGGTGGCGAAGGCGGTGTAGGCACCCGCCGCGAGCGTGGGAGAGGAGCCGGTGACATCGCGCAGATAGACGCCGGACCAGTCCATCGACGCCCCTTCGGCGAAGACCGCGCACAGCCCGACCAGGCCGATCGCGAGCACCGCCCGGGGCGGCCGTACGAAGTGCGGCTGCGGCTCCACCGGTTCGGCGATCCGGTGGTCGGGGGTGCGGTTCACCACCAGCAGCACGGCCAGCAGCACGGGCACGACCAGCGCGGTGTGCAGCCTGCCGTCCAGCTCCAGATGCGTGGTGAGGGCGCCGACGGCACCGCCGAGCAGCGTGCCGACGCTCCACATCCCGTGCAACCCCGACATCACCGAGCGGCCCAACTCCCGCTCCACCTCGACCCCTTGGGCGTTCATCGCCACATCGAGCAGTCCCAGGCCCGCGCCGAGCACCAGCAGTGCCAGGCAGAGCCAGAGCAGCCCGGGAGCCAGCACGGGCAGCAGCAGAGTCCCGAAGCACCACACGATCGGAAGGCGCATCCCGGCCCGCGGCCCGTACCTGAGCGCCAGCCGGGGCGCCAGCGGCATCGCCAGCGCCGCCCCGACGGTGGCGCAGGCGAGCGCCAGACCGAGCAGCCCGGTGCCGACGTCCAACCGGTCGTGGATCCAGGGAATGCGAGTGGCGAAGGTGCCGCTGGCCACGCCGTGCGCGGCGAAGACCGCCCCGACAGCCGTACGCGCCCGGGGTGGCCGCGCCCCGGGAATCTCCGGCTGGGGCATGGCGAACTCCTCGGGCGGTGGGGGTGGGTGAGCGCTACGCCGCTCACCCCGTACCCACACGGGAGGCGGGGCACACGGGCGGCGGGCCACGGGCTGCGCCCCGGCCTGCCCGCTCGCGCCCACGCGTGCAGCCGGGTTTCCGGCCGCCCCGTGCCGCACCTGCGGGGCCCCGCAGGTGCCCGGCCGCCTCGCTCGGAGCCGGCACGGCCGCTGCCCCGCCCAATGACGCGCCGGAGCGCCCACGCGACGCCCGCGGAGCCGCGGGCCGTGCCCGCGATCCGGCGGGTCCGGTTTTCTTCCGCCCCGGCCTGTGAGAGACCGCACATGATCACCCCGCACCCGGACGCGCACTCCGTGGCACACTGGCCCGTATCAGTGACGTCAGCGCACTCCGGGGTCGGTGAAAGTCCGAACCGGCGGTTAAAGTCCGCGACCCGGCCGCAGCCAGCGGCCGGTTGACCAGGTGAGATTCCTGGACCGACGGTGAAAGTCCGGATGGGAGGCAGTGCGCGGCGGGCAGTTGCGGCGTTCGGTCCGCGGCGTGCCTCGCGTCCGGTCGTGACGGCCGGGCAGCAGGGCTCCCGGCGGCCTCCGTACGGCGTTCGCGCCCGCTGTTGTCCTTCTTGTACCCCGGAGTCCGTGCCCTTTGGCAGGAGGACCCGGTGGCCACCGCAGCACCGCACCACGAGCGCGAAGCCATGCGCCGTGCCGTCGACCTCGCCGCCCGCGGGCTCGGCCGCACCAGCCCCAACCCGGTCGTCGGCTGCGTCATCCTGGATCCGGCCGGACGCACCGTCGGCGAGGGCTGGCACAAGCGGGCCGGCGGTCCGCACGCGGAGATCCACGCGCTGGCCGAGGCCGGCGACGACGCCCGCGGCGGCACCGCCGTCGTCACCCTGGAACCCTGCAACCACACCGGTCGCACCGGGCCCTGCTCCCGGGCGCTGGTGGCGGCCGGAGTCGTACGCGTCGTGTACGCCGTCGCCGACCCCAACCCCACCGCGCACGGCGGCGCCGACGCCCTGGCCGAGGCGGGGATCGACGTCGAGGCGGGCGTACTCGCGGCACAGGCGGAGGAGGTCAACACCGCCTGGCTGACCGCGGTACGCCGTCAACGCCCCCATGTGCACTGGAAGTACGCCGCCACCCTGGACGGCAGGACCGCGGCGGCCGACGGCACCAGCCGCTGGATCACCTCCGGGCCGGCCCGCGCCGACGTCCACCGGCTGCGCGCCGAATCCGACGCCGTGCTCGTCGGCTCCGGCACCGCGCGCACCGACGACCCGCACCTGGCCGTCCGGGACGTGCCCGGCGCCGAGCAGCCGCTGCGCGTCGTACTGGACAGCAGCGCCGCCGCGGTGGCGCCCGGCGCCCGAGTGCTGGACGACCGGGCACCCACGCTCGTCGTTACCTCCACGACCGCCGACACCAGTGTTCTGGAGGCGGCTGGCGCCGACATCCTCCGGCTGCCCGCGGCACGCGACGGCGTCGGCCTGGACCTTCGGGCGCTGCTCGCGGAGCTGCACCGCCGCGACGTGCGCTCGGTACTGCTGGAGGGCGGCCCGACACTGGCCGCCGCCTTCCTGGCCGAGGGCCTGGTGGACCGGATCACCGGCTACCTCGCTCCCGCTCTGCTCGGCGCGGGCCCCGCCGTGCTCGCCGACGCCGGCATCACCACCATCACCCAGGCACAGCGGTTCACCCTGACCGGCACCGAGTTGATCGGGCCGGATCTGCGGATCACCGCCGTGCCCCGGACCACCGAGGAGTCCTGAAGTGTTCACCGGAATCGTCGAGGAGCTGGGCGAGGTCACCGAGGTGACGGAGCTCGGCGACTCCAGCAGGCTGCGGTTGCGCGGGCCCCTGGTCACCGCGGACGTGAAGCACGGCGACTCGATCGCCGTCAACGGCGTCTGCCTGACCGTGGTGACCTTCGGACAGGGCGGGTTCACCGCGGATGTGATGGCCGAGAGCCTGCGCCGCACCAGCCTGGGCGCGCTCCGCGTCGGCTCGCCGGTCAACCTGGAGCGCGCGGTGCCCGCGGGCGGTCGGCTGGGCGGCCACATCGTCCAGGGCCACGTCGACGGCACCGGCGCCGTGCTGGAGCGCACCCCGGCCGAGCACTGGGAACTGGTGCGCATCGGCCTGCCGCCCGAACTGGCGCGCTATGTCGTGGAGAAGGGCTCCATCACCGTCGACGGCGTCAGCCTGACCGTCGCCGCCGTCGGTCGGGACGACTTCACCGTCAGCCTCATCCCCACCACGCTCGAACTCACCACCCTGGGCAGCAAGAAGGCCGGCGACCCCGTCAACCTGGAGGTCGACGTGCTCGCCAAGCACGTGGAGCGGCTGCTGGCCGCCGGAGTCGTTCCGAACACGGCCCCGGGCGCCGGTGCGCGCACGGCGGAGGAGCGGCGATGAGCGCGCTGGACGGGCTGCAGCAGGAGGCGTTCCAGCTCCTCGGCCAGCAGGTCATCTGGTCCGACATGATCGGCAACCTGCTGGGTCTGGCAGCGCTCGCGCTCGGCTGGCGCCGGTCGATACTCACCTGGCCGGTGCAGCTCGCCGCCGGTGTCGTGCTCGTCCTCGCGTACCACTCGGCGCAGCTCAGCGGAGGCGTGGGCAAGCAGCTGCTGGTGATCGCGGTTGCCGTCTGGGGCTGGCGCCAGTGGCGGGCCCGGGAGGCCAAGGGCGACGACGGCGCCGTACGGGTGCGGTTCGGCACCGGTCGGGAACGGCTGCTGCTGGTGGCCGGTACGGCGCTGGGCACCGCCGCGGTCGGCGGGCTCTTCACGCTCTTCCCGCAGCTGTCCTGGAGCCCCTGGGCGGACGCGTACATCTTCGTCGGCACGCTGGCCGCGATGTACGCCCAGGCGCGCGGGCTGGTCGAGTTCTGGTTCGCCTGGCTGCTCGTCGACCTGGTGGGGGTGCCGCTCGCCTTCAGCAGCGGGCTGGCCTTCTCCGGCCTGGTCTATCTCGTCTATCTCGTCCTGGTCCTGTGGGGCCTGCGCGACTGGTGGTTGCGCACCCGCACGACCGAAGCCGCCTCGGCCCAACGGGTCCGAGCATCGGAAGGAGCGGTGGCATGACCGCGCTCAGCACCTCCCAGGACCCGGCCCCCGGCGGGCAGTTGCCGCAGCGCGGCGCGCCCTCGCTGCGTCTGGACCCGATCGAGCAGGCGCTGGAGGACATCGCCGCCGGCCGCCCGGTCGTGGTGGTCGACGACGAGGACCGGGAGAACGAGGGCGATCTGGTCGTCGCGGCCGAGAAGGTCACTCCGCGGCTGGTCGCCTTCATGATGTCCCAGTGCCGCGGCCTGATCTGCGTCCCGATGGAGGGCGAGGAGCTGGACCGGCTGGAGCTGCCGCAGATGGTCGAGCGGAACACCGAGTCGATGGGCACCGGCTTCACCGTCTCGGTGGACGCCGCTCCCGCGCACGGAGTGACCACCGGCATCTCGGCGGCCGACAGGGCAGCCACCATCGCCATGCTCGCCGACCCCGCCTTCGGCGCGTCCGACTTCGTGCGTCCCGGCCACATCTTCCCGTTGCGCGCCAAGCCGGGCGGGGTGCTCACCCGGCGCGGCCACACCGAGGCCGGGGTCGACCTCGCCCGGCTCGCCGGTCTGCGCCCGGCCGCCGCGATCGTGGAGATCGCGGACGAGGAGGGCGTGATGATGCGGCTGCCGCAGCTGGTGCCGTTCGCCCGCGAGCACGGACTGTCGATCGTCTCCATCGCGGACCTGGTGGCCCACCGCCGCGCCGTCGAGCAGCCCCGGGCCGACGACGCGGAGCGCGAGGCCGCGCCCGGAACGGAGCGCGAGGCTGTTCCGGGATCGGACCGCGGGGCCGCGCACGAACCGGCCGGGCGCAACCCCGCCGAAGCCGCCCCGACGGCGCCCCCCGGCCCGCCTGCGGTGCGGCGCGAGGCGGAGACCCGACTCCCCACGCTGTACGGCGACTTCAGGGCGTTCGGCTACCGCTCCGCGGTCGACGGTGTGGAGCACGTCGCGCTGGTCGCGGGCGATCCCGGCGACGGCGAGGACGTCCTGGTCCGGGTGCACTCCGAGTGCCTGACCGGCGACATCCTCGCCTCGCAGCGGTGCGACTGCGGCCCACAGCTCCAGGAGTCCCTGCGTCGGGTGCAGGCGGCCGGCCGGGGCGTGGTGATCTACCTGCGGGGGCACGAGGGCCGCGGCATCGGGCTGCTGCCGAAGCTGCGTGCGTACGAGCTCCAGGAGCGCGGGCGCGACACCCTGGACGCCAACACCGAGCTGGGACTGCCCGCCGACGGCCGCGACTACGTCGCCGCGGCCTCGATCCTCCACGACCTCGGCGTCCGCTCCGTGCGGCTGCTGACCAACAACCCGGAGAAGGCCGACTCCCTCAGCCGCAACGGCCTGCGCGTGACCGGCCGCGAAGCCGTGCCCGTACAGGTCGGCGAGCACAACATCCGCTATCTGCGCACCAAGCGGGACCGGATGGGCCACGACCTGCCCTGGCTGGAGGACCACCGGCAACCGCGCCCGGACCAGTACCCGGCCGAGTACGCAGTCGAGCAGGCCGAGCAGCCGCCCGCCGGCCCGGCGGGGGAGGAGCGCCCGGACAGCACCGCGTTCATCCTGCCCGCCGCGGGCAGCCGGTAGGCCACCGGCCCACCCCACGACCCGGCGCGTCCCCACGGCCCGCCCCACCGCACCACCTGCACCACGCACCACCTGTCCCACCGCACCATCACAACCGAGGAGCACACACGTGAGCGGCAACGGCGCACCGGAGCTGACCGTCAAGAACTGCCAGGACCTGCGGGTCGCCGTCGTCGCCGCGCAGTGGCACGAGCAGATCATGGACGGTCTGCTTGGCGGCGCGCTGCGGGCGCTGAGCGAGTTGGGCATCGACGAGTCCACCGTTCTGCGCGTCCCCGGCAGCTTCGAACTCCCCGTCGTCGCCAGTGCGTTGGCCGGCCGCGGTTACGACGCGGTGGTCGCGCTCGGCGTGGTCGTCCGCGGTGGCACACCGCACTTCGACTACGTGTGCCAGGGCGTCACCGACGGGCTGGTACGGGTCAGCGTCGACACCGGCGTGCCGGTCGGCTTCGGCGTGCTGACCTGCGACACCGAGGAGCAGGCACTGGACCGCGCGGGGCTGGAGGGCTCGCGCGAGGACAAGGGCTGCGAGGCGGTCACCGCGGCCGTCGCGACCGCCGTGACCCTGCGCACGGTCGCCGAGCCCTGGCGCTGAGCTGCGCGGGGCGAGCGCGTAGGCTTGGGTCACCATGGCGAACAAGACATTCGAGGAGCTCTTCGAGGAGCTCCGGGTAAAGGCCGCCACCGGCGACCCGATCACCTCCCGCACCGCCGAGCTCGTCTCCTCCGGTGTGCACACCATCGGCAAGAAGGTCGTCGAGGAAGCCGCGGAGGTGTGGATGGCCGCCGAGTACGAGGGCGCGGACCGCACCGCCGAGGAGATCTCGCAGCTCCTCTACCACCTCCAGGTCATGATGGTCGCCCGGGGCATCTCGCTGGACGACGTCTACGCCCACCTCTGAGCGGTGTCCCGGCGGCGCCGCGAGCGGCGCCGCCGCCGTACCCGCCGTCCCGCACCGCCCTCGTACGCCGGGTGACCGCACGGGCCGAGCGCCCGTACCGGCCCGGCGCCCGATCAGCACCACCATCCGCACAAGGCACGAAGGAAGACACCCATGCTGCGCATCGCCGTCCCGAACAAGGGTTCACTGTCCGAGCCTGCGTCGGCGATGCTGCATGAGGCCGGATACCAACAGCGCAAGGACCGCCGGGAGCTGGTGCTCGTCGACGCCGCGAACGAGGTCGAGTTCTTCTTCCTGCGCCCGCGCGACATCGCCGTCTACGTCGGTTCGGGCAAGCTCGACATCGGCATCACCGGCCGCGACCTGCTGCTGGACTCCGGCGCCGAGGCGGACGAGATTCTCCAACTGGGCTTCGCCGGCTCGACGTTCCGCTACGCCACCCGCCCGGGCACCGCGCAGCACGTCACCGACTTCGGCGGCATGACGGTGGCCACCTCCTTCCCCGGCCTGGTGCGCGCTCACCTGGTCGAACACGCGGTCGACGCCTCGGTCGTACGGCTGGACGGTGCGGTGGAAACCGCGATCCAGCTCGGTGTGGCCGAGATCATCGCCGATGTGGTGGAGACCGGGACCACCCTGCGCAACGCCGGCCTGGAGATCATCAGCGACCCGATCCTCCTCTCCGAGGCCGTGGTGATCAGGGGCCGCGGCACGGACGTCGAGGCGCCCAAGGTCAAGCAGTTCCTGCGCCGGATGCACGGCGTCCTGGTCGCCCGCCGGTACGTGATGATGGACTACGACATCCGCGCCGAGCACGTCGAGCAGGCGGTCCGGCTCACCCCGGGTCTGGAGTCGCCGACGGTCTCCCCGCTGCACGACAAGGGCTGGGTGGCCGTCCGTTCGATGGTCCCCTCCTCGGAGGCGCAGCGGATCATGGACGACCTCTACGACCTCGGCGCGCGTGCCATCCTCACGACCAACATCCACGCCTGCCGCATCTGAGGCAGCGCCCGTCGCCCGTCGGAGCCGCCCGCCCCGCGCGGCTCCCACGCACCAAGCCCAGCTCCGCACCTGTCCCGGGAGTACGAACGTGCCCGCCGCATCCGCACCGCTGCCCGCGCTCCCGGCGACCTTCCGGCCCACCCGTACCAGGGTGGTGCTGCTCTCCGTCGGCTTGGCGATGTTCGCCGTGCTCGCCGTGGTCGGGCTGGTGCTGGAGCGACTGCATCCGGGAGAGCGGGCCACGTTCATCCTGACCGGGTTGCTCTTCCTCGGCGTGCTCGCCCTGCTCGCCAGGCCGCACCTCACCGCCGACAACGACGGTGTGACGGTCGTCAACCTCACCCGCACCAGGCGTCTGGCGTGGGCGGAGATTCTGCGGGTGAACCTGCGTTACGGGGACCCGTGGGTCTTCCTCGACCTGGCCGACGGCACCAGCCTGGCCGCGATGGGCATCCAGCCGGGCATCGACCGCGAGCAGGCGATCAACGACGCCAGGGCGCTGCGCGCGCTCGCCGAGGAGCACGGCAGCGGCACGGGCGGGGAACCGAAGCAGCAGCCCTGACGGTTCCGGCAGCCGGCCCGGACCGTGCCGGCG
>NZ_JAELVF020000001.1:4868872-4873523 GCF_018101125.2 Streptomyces tardus
TCGCCGTACGCCTGCATCAGATCGGGCAGCCGAAGCGTCGCCAGATCCTCCCGCGAGGGCTCGCCCGCGTACCCGGCCAGCCGCAGATCGCGGTAGGCGCAGCTCTTCTCGTAGAGCGTGCGTACGAAGCGGCCGTTGCCCAGCTCGTCGATCCACCCCTGGTCAACCACGTGTCCGGCGATGCTGCGCAACTCCTCCAGCGACTCCTCGTCCCACAGATCGTTGCTGTCGGCGGCCAGCACCTCGCCGATCGAGGTCAGCTCCAGCGGACGGTGGCTGGGGAAGTCGATGCGGGTCGTGAAGCGGGAGCCGAGCCCGGGGTTGACCGCGAGCAGCCGGTCCATGCCCTCGGGATAGCCGGCCAGGATCACCACCAGCCGGTCGCGGTTGTCCTCGGCCCGCTTCAGCAGCACCTGGAGTGCTTCGTCGCCGTACGCGTCGCCCTTGGCGTAGCCGGAGTTGGCCAGGCTGTAGGCCTCGTCGACGAAGAGGACACCGCCGAGCGCGGAGTCGATGAGCTCGTTGGCCTTGACCGCGGTCTGGCCGAGGAACTCACCGACCAGCTCGGCCCGGCCCGCCTCCACCAGATGCTCACCGCCGAGCAGCCCCAGCGCGTAGAACACCCGGCCCAGAATGCGGGCGACAGTCGTCTTGCCGGTGCCCGACGGGCCGGAGAAGATGAAGTGGCGCTTGGGCGGGTGCACCGGCAGCCCCTGCTCCGCGCGGAGCCGGGCCATGTGCAACTGGGCTGACAGCGCCCGCACTTGGCGCTTGACCGGTTCCAGCCCGACCATCCGCTCCAGCTCGGCGAGGGCGTGGCCGAGCAGCACCGGATCGGCCGGGCCGGCGGGCCAGCGCTGCGCACCGCCCTGCCGGTCGGGGAAGAGCCGCGCGGATCTCTCCCGCACCGCGTCCGCGAGCGCGGGCGGTGCCTCGCCGCGCCCCTCCCCGGGCAGCAGCACGGTGTCCGCTCCGGGGTCGGTGCCCTCACCCGGAGCGGAGCGGTCCGTGCTGTCGATGCGGTCGCCGCCCTCGCCGCCGAGCCCGTCGCCGTCGAGCGGCCCGCCCGGTGCCGGGCCGGGGCCGTCCGCGCTGACGCCGCCGGTGAAGCCGCCGATGGCGACCGCGGCCAGGCCGTGGGCGTCCCCGAGGCCGTCCGCGTCGGTGATGGCGGTCAGCCGGGCAGCGGTGTCCATGAACGCCGGGTCGACGCGGTGCACCGCGCGGTAGAGCGGCAGTGCGGCGGCGCTGCGCCCGGTACCCTCGCGGGCGCGCGCCAACCAGTAGCGCAGCTCCTTGCGTTGGGGCTGTTCGCTGCGGCAGCGCATCAGCGCGGAGGCCAACAGCGGCTCCGCCTGGCCGTACATCTCCAGCCGGACCCGGGCCATCCCGGCGAACAGGCCCGCCTCGATTCCCAGGATCGTGTCGCCCACCAGCGGTTCGGTGTGCGCGACCAGGGTGTCCCAGTCCTTGGCGAGGTAGGCGCGGCAGGCGTGCAGAAACCGCACCTGGCCGTCGGCCTCCACCGGAGGGCAACCGGCCAGCGCCCGGTCCAGCTCGGCCAGATGGCGACCGTCCAGCCAGTGCGAGGCGTGCGCGAGCAGCAGATCCCGACCCGACTCCAGCACCGGCTGGACCCACCAGCCCAGCCAGTACCAGGAGTTGAACGTACGGCGGTGCCGGGAGCGCTGCTCGCCGAAGCGGTCGCGGTGCTCGTACATCCGCAGCAGCGCGGTGACGGTGTCCGCGCGCAGCGCGTGCAAACCCAGCCAGGCGTCCGCCATGCCCGGGTCGAGCCGGACCGCGGTGCGAAACTCCTCCTCGGCCTGGGTGTAGCCGCCGATGGTGTAAGCCTCCACTCCGCGCAGCCAGGCGAGATCGGCGGGAGCGTACGGTTCGAGCGCGTCGTGCGTGCCGAAATCCATGGACCTCCCCCACGCCGGCGACCCGGTACCGACCACGTGTGAGCACACGGGTGGTGCGTACAACAGCGGTGCCAGGGAGGGTTGTTGACGCACCCTCAAGGCCCGGCGTGCTGGCATGTTACCCGCCCGGCGGGGTGCTCAGTGGTGCGAGGACCGGCCGGATGAGGCGGCCGGAGCAGGCGTTTCGCGTTGCCGGTCCTGAGCCGCCGCGATCACGATTGCACTCGGAAGAGTGGACTTCGCTACCCAGAGTCAGTGTCTCGTGGAACGGCTCGCGGGTGCTGCGCCCTGGCCACCGAATACGCCACGGGGAGCTGATGATTGACCACGCTCCGTAGTGGAGCCTCCGTGTCCGGGCCGCTCCGATCCGCGGCCGTCACGGCCCGACGCGCACGGCGTGCAGCGGATGGGCGGGCCCCGGAAGAACCCGAAAATCTCCGTCCGACTGGCGAACCAGATAGCGCGCGTACGGCAGGGTCGGGTCGTCGGCGAAGTGTGCTCGCTCCTCGGCCACCCACTCGTGCCAGAAATCGGCCAGCTCCTCGCCGTCCCGGTGCAGGCCGCGCTCCCAGGCGGTCTCCGGCGGCAGGTCCAGCCAGAGCGCGGCGCACAGATGGGGGCGCAGTGCACGCCGGCCGGCCCCGACGCCCTCGACCAGCACCGCGGGGGCGGGTGGCAGCTCGGCGCTGTGGATCGCGTGCCGGTGCACCCAGTCGTACACCTGGTACCGGGCGGTGCGTCCCCGGGAGAGCGGGCGGACGACCTGGTCGCCGAGGCGTTCGGTCCAGTCGAAGAGCTCCTCGTGCCGACTGAGGTCGTCCAGGTGCAGCACCGGCGCCCCTCCCAGCAGCGTGGACAGTCGCGCGGCGAGCGTCGTCTTGCCGGAGCCCGCGTGGCCGTCGATGCCGAGCAGTCGCACCGGCCCGCACGAGGGCGGGGCCCCGGCCAGCCAGGAGGCCAGCTCGCCGATGCTCCAGGCGGCGGGCTCGCGGTCGGAGGGCTCAGTGCTCATGTCGATGTCGCCTGCTCGGGGTAGCCGGTGCGGTCGCGGACGGGGTGCGCGCAGATGCCTCGGGTCGCCCCAAGATACGGGGTCCGCCGTGCCCTGCCCAGGGTGCCGCCACGGCCCCGCTCGCGGCCGGGTGGCTGGCTGGGCGACGCCGGGGATCCGGCGCCGGAGGGGATGTTTCACTCGGGTCGGAGCGGGCTACAGCAGGACCTATGGTGCAAATCGGATACACGATGATGACCGAGCAAGCCGGGCCGCGTGAGCTCGTCGCCCATGTGGTGGCGGCAGAGAAGGCCGGCTTCGACTTCTCCGTCACCTCCGACCACTTCTTCCCCTGGCTCGCCTCGCAGGGGCACGCGCCGTACGCCTGGAGTGTCCTCGGGGCCGCCGCCCAGGCCACCAGCCGCATCCCGCTGATGACGTACGTGACCTGCCCGACGACCCGCTACCACCCGGCGGTCGTCGCCCAGAAGGCAGCCACCACCCAGCTCTTGGCCGAGGGCCGGTTCCGCCTCGGGCTCGGCTCCGGCGAGAACCTCAACGAGCACGTGGTGGGCGGCGGTTGGCCGTCCGCCCAAACCCGCCTGGAGATGCTCGAAGAAGCCGTGGAGATCATCCGCGCGCTCTTCGAGGGCGGCAACGTCAACCACCGCGGCACCCACTTCGACGTCGACAACGCCCGGCTGTGGGACCTGCCCGAGACACTGCCGCCCATCGGCCTCGCCGTCTCCGGCGCTCGCTCCGCGAAGCTCGCCGGACGAGTGGCAGACCTCGTCATCGCCACCGAGCCGCGCGCCGAGCTGCTGGAGTCCTTCGACCGCGCGGGCGGCGCCGGCAAAGCCCGGGTCGGCCAGCTCCCGGTCTGCTACGACCCCGATCCGCAGGCGGCCCGCGCCCGCGCGCACGACCAGTTCCGGTGGGCGCTCGGTGCCTGGCCGGTCAACTCCGAGCTGCCCGGGCCCGTCGCCTTCGACCGCGCGACCGCGCAGGTCACCGTCGAGGACGTCGCCGCCGCCGTGCCCTGCGGAGACAGGGTGGCGGACTTCGTCGAGGCCGTACGGCCGTACGCGGCGGCCGGGTTCACCGAGATCGCCCTCGTGCAGGTCGGGGGAGCGCACCAGCAGCCGTTCATCGACTGGGCCGAGCGCGAACTCCTGCCCGCGCTCCGGAGGTTGTAGCGTGCCGGATCCACCGGGCGGCGCCGATGGAAGGCCCACGGAAGGCCGGGAGGTCTCGGGCAGCGCGCAGGCGTACGCCGCGCTGCTGGACCAGCCGGTCCAGATCGTCACTGCCGCAGCCGGGGGAGAGCGCGCCGGTTGCCTGGTCGGTTTCGCCGGGCAGTGCTCGCTGCGGCCGGTGCGCTTCGCGGTCTGGCTCTCCCGGGCCAACCGCACCTGGCGGGTCGCCGACCGCGCCGACCACCTCGGCGTCCGTCTGCTCGACCCCGAACGGCTCGACCTGGCACGCCTGTTCGGCGGCGAGACCGACAAGTTCGCCCGTACACCGTGGCGTTCGGGCCCCGGCGGGGCGCCCGTCCTGGAGGGGGCCGCGGCCTGGTGTGTCGGCGCGGTGTGAGGCGTGGACGGTGGCGACCACGAGGGGTTTCTCCTGGAGCCGGTGCGGGCAGCCGTGCCCGGCACCGGAGGCGCGGCGCGCTCCTCTCGCTCGACGACACTCTGCCCCTCGACCCCGGCTGCGGCAGTGACGATCTGGACCG
>NZ_JAELVF020000001.1:4873549-4876512 GCF_018101125.2 Streptomyces tardus
ACACCCGAGACCTCCACGACCCAGGGGCCTGCGCCCCGGGACGACGGAGCACCAGCGAACGGAACAGCGCCATGACCGACCGCGTCGCCCTCTTCGACATGGACGGCACTCTCACCGACACCAACGCACTCCATGTGGTGGCCTGGTGGGAGGCCTTCCGCCAGGCCGGCCAC
Organism: Streptomyces tardus; assembly: GCF_018101125.2. Taxonomy (GTDB): domain Bacteria; phylum Actinomycetota; class Actinomycetes; order Streptomycetales; family Streptomycetaceae; genus Streptomyces; species Streptomyces tardus. The sequence continues at coordinate 4,873,723 of NZ_JAELVF020000001.1, forward strand.
ACGGTGCCGACCGCCGCCATCCACCGCGCCATCGGGCTGGGCGCCACCGATCTGCTCGAACGGCTCCTCGGTCCCGACCGGGACACCGAGGGCGACGAGGCGCTCAAAAGCGCTCACACGGTGCTCTACGGCACCTGGTTCGGCCGCATCCCCGTCCTGCCCGGAGCCCGCGACCTGCTGCGCGAGCTCGCCGACCGCGACTGGCGAATCGTCGTGGTGACCTCCGCGGGCGACACCGAACTGAAGGCGCTGCTGCGGGCGTTGGACGCCGACGACGCCATCACCGACATCGCCGGCGGCGCACACGTCACCCAGGGCAAACCCCACCCCGAACAGGTCGAACGCGCACTGCGCATGGCCTCCGTCCCCGCCGAGCGCGCGGTCTTCGTCGGCGACTCGGTGTGGGACATGCGCGCCGCCGCCCGTGCCGGGGTGGCGGCGATCGGCCTGCTCAGCGGCGGCCTGCCGAAGGCCGACCTCACGGAGGCGGGAGCCGGTGAGGTGTACCGCGATCCGGCCGAACTGCTGGACACGCTCGACGACAGCGCCTTCGCCCGGGTCGCCTCCGGCTGACGCGCCGCAGTGGGCCGCGCTCCGCGGCGCCGCTGTCCGCGCCGTACCGCTGTCCGCGTCGTACCGCTGTCCGCGCCGTACCGCTGTCCGCGCTATCCGCGTCGTACCGCTGTCCGCGCCGGGCCCGACCGCGCGGTGCCGTGGTCGCCGTGGGCGGACGGTGACCGTGGCCCGACGCTTCGGTCGGCCGCCCAACGGGCCGTGCACGACAGCCGGTTGGGGGCGGTGGCCACCGGGTGGCGAGGACGCCGCCGCCGTCCGGTCGTTCCACCCCGCCCTTGTGGCTGGTCAGGGAGGTGCGGTTAGGGTGTCGGCGAAGCTGCCGTGTCTGTAGTGCGAGGGGGGACCGGCCGTGGGGATGATGCTTCCTGCCGAGGTCGAAAAGGGCCTGGGGATGCTGGGGTTCAACTGGCCGGAGGCCGATGAGTCCAAGCTGATGGAGTCGGCGCAGGCGTGGATCCAGTTCGCGATGGATCTCGAGGCTTTGCAGGTGGCGGGGAGCAAGGCGGCGGGGAACGTCACCTCGGAGAACTTCGGTACCTCGATCGAGGGTTTCAACGAGTCGTGGAGGGAGTTTTCGGGGACGGGCAGCGGTTATCTGGATGATGCCCGTACGGCGGCGACGGTGTTGGCGACGACGTTGCAGGTCGCGGCCGGGATCGTGATCGGGTTGAAGATCGCGGTGATCATTCAGGTCATCGTGTTTCTGGTGCAGTTGGCGGCTGCGGCAGCCGCGGCGGCGCCGACGTTCGGGTTGTCGGCGCTGGCCAGTGGCGGTTTCTACGCGGCGGCTCGCACGATTTTGACGCAAGTCCTGAAGTGGGCGGCGAAAGCGCTGCTGGACACGATCGTCGACGCGTTGAAACAGACGGCGATGAAAGCCATCCAGGCCATGGTCCAGGACCTGGCGCGGCAGTTCACCAACCAGCACTTCGGCGCCCAGGACGGCATCGACTTCGGCAGCGCCGCCGACAAGGGCGTGGAGGCCGGCAAGGAAGAGGCCAAGAGCCAGGTCGAGAACGCCGGCTCCAACTTCGTCGACAACTTCGCCTCGCAGGCCGGGAGTTCGGCCCGCGAAGGCGTCGAGAACAGCGGCAACAGCGACTCCGCCGGAGACGGCACCACCCCGGGTACGGACGGCGCAGACGGGACCACCACCTCCGGCGACGGGTCCGACGGGCCCGCTTCCACCGGCAGCGACGGCTCGACCGGCAGCGACGGCTCGGACGGCACGACGAGCGCGGGCGGCGACAGCACCGCACCCTCGGGCAGCAGTACGCCCGCGGGCTCCGGCGCGCCCGCGGGCTCCGGCGCGCCCGCGGGCTCCGGCGGCCCGTCCGGTTCGGCTGCGCCCAACCCCGGTACCGGTGACGGCAGTTCCGGCGCCACCGCTTCCGGCGGCGGCGACGGAACGGATGGCTCCAGCACCCCCAACGGCTCCGACGGCACTCGCTCGGACAGCGGCGACGGATCGGACGGCGGCAGCCACTACCCCCGCCCCTCCGACACCAGCGACCAGTCCTACTCCGACAACCCCTTCGACGCGCCCGGCGCCCCGGATTCGGGTTCCGATCCCGCCGCGTCCGGCTCCGGTCGGCCGCCGAGCTCTGCCGACAGCGCCGCCGACCCGCCCTCAGGGACGCCGGCATCGGACACCGGCACCACCCAGCGGCCCGACGCCGGAACCCCCGCGACGTCGCCCGAACCGTCCGCGTCCCCCTCCGACGGCCCTTCCACCGATCGCACCTCGCACCCCGCTCCGGACTCCGGGCCGGTGCCGAGCCCGCGCCCCGCGCCGGACTCCGGGTCTGCTTCGGATCCCGGGTCTGCTTCGGACCCCGGCCCCGCGCCGAGCCCCCGTCCCACGCCGGACTCCGGCCCCGGTCCCGACGCGTCGCCTTCGGACGCGTCCGGCGCCGACGCGCCCCGTACGTCGCCCGAGGCGGACGCGCCGCGCCCAACTCCCGCGCCCGACAACGGCGTTTCCCGGCCCGCGCCGGACGGCGACTCCGTACGGCCCGCACCCGCGCCGCCCGCATCCGAGGGCGACGCGCCCCGGCCGGCTCCGGCTCCGGAGGGGCCGCGTTCGGACGGCCCGGCCCCCGACACCGCTCGCGCGCCGGAACCGGCACCGGCCCATGCTTCGACGGGCGCCGACAGCGCTGCGCCCACGGGTCGGCCGCAGCCGGACGGAGGCGCCGCCGCCCCGTCCACGGC
>NZ_JAELVF020000001.1:4876648-4878575 GCF_018101125.2 Streptomyces tardus
GCCCGGCAGCACGCAGCCCGCTTCGGCATCCGGCGCCGCGTCCCCGTCCGGACCGGCCTCCCCGTCCGGTGACGCGTCCCCGTCCCGTCCCGCGGCTCCTTCGGGCTCCGCGCCTCCGTCCGAGGCGAGCGCCTCCGCCACTGCGTCCGGCGGCGACCGTGCCGCTCCGAACCAGTCCGACTCCGCAACGCCGGCCGGATCGGCCCGTTCCGAGGCCGCCCCGTCACCGTCCGGTCCGACGCCCGCCGACGCCGGCACCGGCAACACGCCAGGGAACGACGGGCCCGCCACTGCGGACAGCGGCGACAGCCACGGCTCCGACGACGGGTCGGAGACCGCCGACACCGACAGCGCGGACGCCGCCGACGCCCCGGCACTCGACGGCCCCGAAGGCGATGCGCCACCGCCGCCTCCGGTCAACCCCGAACCTCTCGCGGATGCGACGGCCGATCCGCAGGAGGCGTCGCAGCACGAGCGGGCCACGGAGTGTCCGACGGACCCGGTCAACGCCGCCACCGGTCAGATGCTGATGGAGGAGACCGACCTCTCTCTGCCCGGCATCCTTCCGCTGGTCATCCGCCGCAAGCACAAGACCGGTTACCGCTACGGCCAGTTCTACGGTCCGAGTTGGTCCTCCACCTTCGACGAGCGCCTCGAACTCGACGCCCACGGCGGCGCCCAGTGGTCCCGCCACGACTCAGCCGTCTTCTGCTACCCCACCCTCCCCACCACCCCCGACGACACCGTCACCCCCCTCGAAGGCGACCCCAGCCGGCTCACCGCCACCGGCCCGGACGAGGACGGCGCCACCACCTATCTGGTCACCGAGCCGCGCAGCGGCATCACCCGCCACTTCCACACCGGCGGCGCCGGCGACCGCCGCCTCTGGCTGGCCCACCTCTCCGATCGCAACCACAACACCATCACCTTCCACCGCACCCCCGACGGCACCCCCACCGCCGTCACCCACACCGGCGGCTACCACGTCGACGTCGCCACCACCGCCGGCCGCGTCACCGGCCTCGTCGTACGCGACACAGGAACCGACGACGCGACCCCGGTGACCTCCTACACCTACGACGACGCCGGGAACCTCGCCGGAATCGCGAACTCCAGTGGCCGGCCGCTCCGTTACACCTACGACGAGCACCGCCGCGTCACCTCCTGGACCGACCGCAACGAGGACACCTACCGCTACCTCTACGACCACGAGGGCCGCGTCCACGAGACCGTCGGCCCCGACGGCGCGCTCTCCAGCCGCTTCGAGTACGACACCGAATCGCGCGTCACGCTGTACACCGACGCGTGCGGCGCCACCACCACCTACCAGCACAACGAACTCCACCAAGTCGTCGCCGAGACCGATCCGCTCGGCAACACCACCCGCTCCACCTGGTCCCGCGACGATCTGCTCCTGAGCCGTACCGACCCGCTCGGCCAGACCACCACCCTGGACTACGACGAGCACCGCAACCTGGTGGCCGTCCGCCACCGCGACGGCACTGTCAGCCGGACCGCTCACAACCATCTGCACCTGCCCACCACCAGGACGAACCCCGACGGCAGTACGGTCACGTTCGGCCACGACGAGAGCGGCAACACCGTCTCCGTGACCGGGCCCGACGGAGCCACCACCCGCCTGACCCGCGACAGCGCCGGCGCCGTCACCTCAGTCGTCGATCCGGCGGGCGGAACCAGGTACGCCGTCAACGACGCGGCGGGCCTGCCCGTCCGGCTCACCGACGAACTCGGTGCGTCCACCCTCGTCACCCGGGACGCCTTCGGCCGCCCGGTGGAGACGACCGATCCGCTCGGCAGCACCACCCGATTCGGCTGGACGCCCGAGGGCGGACTGCTCTCGCGCTCCAACGACGAGGGCAGCACGCAGAGTTGGACGTACGACGGCGAGGGCAACCGCCTCACCCAC
>NZ_JAELVF020000002.1:0-6442 GCF_018101125.2 Streptomyces tardus
TCCAGAACAATTCCTCCGGAATTGTTCACACATCACTACGCCGATAATTACTGATTTTAGTGGCAAAATACCCAAAATGCCAAAACAAAAGAAGCCGGCTACCAGAGTATCTGGGTCAGGGAAGTCTGCCGAAGCAGCATCAAACCCGACGCAACTTACCAGAGTACGACCAGAAACAGTCGCCTCACATTACCTCCTAACACAAGGAACCCAAACTCCGCCAACCTACCCTCAGAGGCACGCAGATAACCTCGAATAAACACAGACCCGGAACCAGAATAACTCTGATCAACCACTACAATCTTCGCCTACCCCCGGCTGTACTCATTCACCGATCTCCATAGGAAGAGGCCAACTCCGCTCACCCAAAAGAGAGTTGGTAATCAGTAACAGCAGTACCATTTCATTGGCTGATCTGGAAAGAAAACAACCTGCACTCGACCAGTTGAACTATCACTCACCTAGAGCGATTTTGACGTAACTGAACTACTCGAAAAATATTATGCCCAACGACCCTGACACTAGTACCCAACTTTTCTGCATCCAAGAATTCTACGGCACCAGCTGCACCCAAAATAAGCCTGACTTCCACCAGCAGACCTCATGAAATCAGCGCTCCCGACCCGGATGGAACACGAACCAATCACCCCCAGAACGCCACGAAACACCGCCGCAAGAAAGCAATACCACATCTCCCTTCTCCCCGTTCCCCACCAGAACCGGCACCACCGAAAAACGCGCCTCACCGACACCACCGCGTAAACGACGCCAGAATCAAGCAATTAACAGCCACACCAGGACGACTCTCCAGAACAGCCCATGCCGACTCCCGTGCGCCCACCCGCACAACACCGACCTCAACTCGCCACCGCGCAAAGGCAGTTGCTTCCCACCGCCCGGGCGGTCCTTCACGCGCCCAACACCCCAACTTCTCACCGTCGCCATTGACCATCGAGATCGGTCTGCTTCTCATCACTTCGAGCAACGCACAGAGAGCCCATCTAAACGGATAAATCACCCATCTGCTGACAGCAAACTTTTCGCACCTTCTGTGAAGCTGAGAGACAAGTCTGCCCGCATCCACTCCGGGAGTGCTTCGTGGTTCTCTCTGTCTCCGGTGTCCTGCTCCTCGGCATCGTCGCGTTTCTCTTCTTCCGCAAGGACGGCATGAAGCTGTCGCATGCAGCGGTGTGCGCGCTGCTCGGCTTCTACCTCGCCGAGTCGGCCATCGCTCCGGGTATCGAGGCCGGCGGAACGACGCTGGCCAACCTCCTCAGCGGCCTGAACATCTGACCTTCGCTCATACGGGAAGAGAGCCTCCATGTCCTGGCTGCCGGCACTCCGTACGCATCGACTCACCCGGGCGCTGGGGGCGGCGGCGGACGGGGTCACCGATGTGCTCCAGCCGCTTCTCGTGGTGGCGAGGGGGTTGTTGCGGTTGAGTCGTTCGGCTCGTGGCTGGTGGGGTCGCACACCGTCGGATCGTCGAGGTCCGGCGGTGTTCCTCGGGGCTGCCTGTGCGTTGGTGATCGCCTTGACGCCGTACGGGCCGTGGCTGGCTGTGGGAGCACTGATGTGCGCGGCGGCGTGGACGGGTCGAGAGGCTGCCGAGGAGGCGCCGGCGGGCCCGACTGCCGAACAGTGTGACCGGCTGCAGGCTCTCTACGACGCCGTGGCGCCGTGCTTCTGCACGGAGGACGATCCTCACCCGCAGCCGCTGTACACACCGGACGGCACTTGGGACCACGCCTTCGTCGCCCACGCGTTCGCGCCGAACGAGCGGTTGGAGCATGTGGAGCTGCGTTACCCGCCGTACTTTCCGGATACCGACGCCGCTGCCCGCGGTCGGGTCCAGCAGGTACTGGCGACGAAGGCGGGGCGCGACCGGGACTACCGTTTCGACTGGGACGAGGAGCACAACCGGCTGCGCATGACAGTGCGCGCGGCACTTCCGCATCCAGTTGACGCGCAGCGCTTCGTCACCGCTCCAACGGAGTCGGTTCTCGGTTTCACCGACCCAGAATCCACCGCACGGCGGCTGCCCGTCATCGTGGACGGGCAACAGTGCGAGTTGCCGCCGGTGGTCTGGCGCACGGGTCCGGCGTCGACTGAGTCGCACCTGCTGGTGGTGGGGCCTCCTGGCTCGGGTACATCGAACCTTCTGCGGTCGCTCGCGCTCCAGGCTCTTGCGCACAGCGATCTGATCGTCGTCGACGGTACGGGTGAGGGCGCGTACTCCTTCTTGAGTGGTCGTCCCGGTGTGCTGGCGGTCGAAACCTCGCCCACTGGTGCGCACACCGCTCTGCAGTGGGCTGCGCACGAAACTTCGCGACGGTTGCACACGCCGGCGGAGCTCTCGCAGAGCAGGCCGCTGTGGGTGATCGTGGACCGACCCACGCTGCTCAGTCATCTTGCCCACGACCAGGGGCACTGCGATCCGCAGGACCTGCTGGAGACGCCGCTGCGGCACGGCAGGGCCGCGCGTGTCACGGTGGCCCTGGCGGACCAGCTGCCGGAGGCCGAGGAAGGGCTGAGCGCGACGGTTCGCAGCCGCACCCGGGCGAAGGTTGTCCTGGGGCAGATGGGGTCCGTCGACGGTGACCGTATTAATCCCGTTCTCGGCACGGCGCCGGCTCAGCCGGGGCAGGGTCATGTTCGGCTGGGTGACGGGCCGACACATCGCATCGTCGTTCCCCACACGCCCGACCCGCAGGATTCCGCTACCGCGCCGGCGCTGCGTACGGCCGTGGAGGGTCTGCTTCCCGCCGTGCACGAGCCGGATGCGACTCCTGTGACCAACGTCTGACCGCCTCCTGGCCCGGCACGGTTCATCGACCAGGATGCGGGACCCCCGTTCCTGCTTCCCGAGAGCCCGACTGTGACGCTGATCCCCGCGGCACCGGCCGATCCCGCTGCCGCCCTCGCCGCTCGCGAGTTCTGGCAACTCCCCTGGCGTCAGAGGGAGTTGACGTTCGCTGCGCTGCGGGAACGAGAGGGACCGACTTTCGTGCGGGACGGTTCGGCGGGCGGGGGGTTCTGGGCGGTGGTGCGGCACGCGGAGGTCACCGAGGCGAGCAGGAACCGTGAGGTCTTCCGCAGCGCCCCGGGCGCCACCGCTCCCCCGCCGCCGCGGTGGGTGCGGTGGGCTTTCGGGGACTCGATGGTCAATCTGGACGATCCCGAGCACGCGGCGCTGCGCCGTGTGGTGGCGCGATCCTTCACGCCACGGCTGCTTGCGCGAGTCGAGGAAGATGTACGGAGCACGGCGAGTGCACTGGTCGACGCGGTGCAGCGGGAGCGGCCGGCGGATTTCGTGAGCTCGCTCGCCGGGCCGATGCCGTTCACGGTGATCTGCTCGATGATGGGCGTGCCCGTGGAGTTGAGGCCGCGGATCCTGGCGCTGGTGGAGGTGGCTGCCCGTTCGGCCGGGCAGCGCCAGGGGGTGCGGCGGTGGGCGCGAGTCCCGGGGCAGGGACTGCGGGCGCTGGCTTCGTTGCAGCGCATCATGGTGGTTTTGGGGCGGGAGCGACAACGGCGTCCGGCGGACGACTTGATCACCTCGCTGGTGACGGCAGACGTGCGGGGTGAGGCGTTGACGGGGCGCCAGCTGGGTGCCTACTTCTCGTTGTTGCTGGTGGCAGGAGTGGAGACGACGCGCAATGCGCTGGCGCACGGTCTGTGTCTGCTGACTGCCCACCCGGAGCAGCGGGCGCGGCTGTGGGCCGATCCGGAGGGGATGCTCGACGGGGCGGTGGAGGAGATCATCCGTTGCAGCGTCCCGATCACGCAATTCCGCAGGACGGTTGCGCGGCCGTACACGCTTGGTGGTGTGCAGCTCGGTACGGGCGACCGGGTGGCGTTGTTCTACTGCTCGGCCAATCACGACGAGCGGATCTTCGACCGGCCGGAGCGGTTCGACATCGGTCGCTCGCCCAATCCGCATCTGGGCTTCGGGGGCGGTGGCGCGCACTACTGTCTGGGTGCGCATCTGGCGCGGCAGGAGATGCGGGCGCTGCTGGGCGAGTTGGTGCGTCGGCTGCCGGGGGTGCGCTCCACGGCGGAGCCGCGTCTTGGCTCGGCCTTCTTCGACCACCGGGTGGTGGGGTTGCCTTTCACCTTCTAGGCAGGTGTGCGTCGGCGCTGTGGGTTTCGGGGCGGGCTGGTCAGACGACGAGGCCGGGGGGTGTTGCGGTGGTGGCGGTACCGCCACCGGCTACCAGGCGGGAGGCGGCGGCGAGGCGGGAGGCGGCTTCGACGGCCTGGGCGCCGGAGACGGTGAACGGCAGGCGTACGTAGCCCTCGAACGCCCCGTCGACTCCGAAGCGGGGGCCGGAGGGGACTCGTACGCCGAGGCGTTCGCCGACTTCGGCGATGCGTGAGCCGGACAGGCCTCCGGTGCGCGCCCACAGGGTCAGTCCGCCGTGGGGCACGGTGAACTCCCACTGCGGCAGTTGTTCGCGGACGGCGGTGACCAGTGCGTCGCGGTGGCTGCGGGCGCGGGTGCGGCAGACGTCGACCGCCTGGTGCCACTCGCCGGAGCGCAGCAGGTGGGTGAGTGCCAGTTGTTCCAGTACGGGGCTGCCGAGGTCGGCGGATCCGCGGGCGACGGCGAGGCGGCGGATGAGGTCCGGGGCGGCACGGACCCAGCCGAGGCGCATTCCGGCCCAGACCGCTTTGCTGGCGGAGCCGAGGGTGATCACGGAGGATCCGGCGGGGTCGAATGCGGCGACCGGGCTGGGCATGGCGGTGGCGGTGGGTTCGTCCAGGGCGAGGTCGACCATGGTTTCGTCGACGACCAGGAGGGTGCCGGCGGTGCGTGCGGCGGTGACCAGTTCGCGGCGTTGGCCGGTGTCGGCGAGGGCGCCGGTGGGGTTGTGGAAGTCAGCCATGACGTAGGCGAGCTGGGGGGCGGCGGCGCGCAGGGTGCGTTGCCAGGCGGGGAGGTCCCAGCCGGTGTGGTCGGCGGCCATGGGCACCGGGACCAGTCGGGCGCCGGCTTCGCGCATGAGTTGGAGGATGTTGGCGTAGGAGGGATGTTCGACGGCGATGCGTTCGCCGCGGGCGGCGAGCAGTCCGCAGATGGCGGAGACCGCTCCCATGGCGCCGGTGCGCAGTGCGGCGTAGCCGGCGGCGACTGTCGTACGGCTGACGGGCGGCTGGTGGCGCTCCACGACGCCACGCTGGACCGGGTGACCGATGGCAGCGGCCGGATCGCGGACCTGACCTGGGAGCAGGTGCGGCGGGCGCGAGTCGGAGGTCGGGAGCCGGTGCCGCTGCTCGGGGAGTTGTTGGAGGCGCTTCCGCGGGCGCGGTGGAATCTGGACGTGAAGTCGGAAGCGGCTCTTGTTCCGCTGCTGGCGGAGTTGGAGCGGCTGGAGGCGTGGGACCGGGTGTGTGTCGGCTCGTTCGACGAGGGTCGGGTGGCGCGGGCGCAGGTACTGGCGGGCCCCCGGTTGGCGACGTCGTTGGGGTCGCGGGGTGTGCTGGCGCTGCGGCTGCGTTCGTGGGGGCTGCCCGCGGAGGTGCGGCGCAGTGCGGTGTGTGTGCAGGTTCCGGTGCGGCACGGCGGGGTGCGGGTGGTGGACCGACAGTTCGTGGCGGCGGCGCACGGGCTGGGACTGCAGGTGCATGTGTGGACGGTGAATGACCCGGGGCAGATGCGGCGGCTGTTGGATCTGGGGGTCGATGGCATCATGACTGACCGCACGGAGGATCTTCGTGCGGTGCTTCGGGAGCGGGGGGCCTGGAGTGGCTGACGGTTTCGCCCCGGGATGTGCGGCACGAGGAGGGGACCGCGGGTGGATTCGCAGTCGGTGGGTCTGAGCGGGCCGCAGAGTGATGCGGCGGAGCGCAGGCGTGAGCAGCGGGGCTGGTATTTCTACGACTGGGCGAACTCGGTTTTCTCCACGAGTGTGCTGACGGTCTTCCTCGGTCCGTATCTGACGGAGGTCGCGAAGGCGGCGGCGGACGAGAACGGCTATGTGTACCCGTTGGGCATTCCGGTGCGGGACGGGTCCTTCTTCGCGTATGCGGTGTCGGCTTCGGTGTTGCTGTCGGTGCTGGTGATGCCGTTGGCGGGGGCGGTGGCGGATCGCAGTGGCCGCAAGAAGCCGATTCTCGCGGTGTCGGCGTACGTGGGTGCGGGTGCGACGACGGCGATGTTCTTCCTGGAGGGGGACCGCTATCTGTTGGGCGGCTTCCTGCTGGTGGTGGCGAATGTGGCGTTCGCGGTGGGGATGGTGGTCTACAACGCGTTCCTGCCGCAGATCGCGTTGCCGCACGAGCGGGACGCGGTGTCCTCCCGGGGTTGGGCGTTCGGGTATGCGGCGGGTGCGTTGGTGCTGGTGGTGAACCTGGCGCTGTTCCTGGGGCACGAGTCGTTGGGTGTGTCGGAGGGGACCGCGGTGCGGATCTGTCTGGCTTCGGCGGGCCTGTGGTGGGG
>NZ_JAELVF020000002.1:6575-277852 GCF_018101125.2 Streptomyces tardus
GCGGCGCTACCCGTTGACGCTGCTGTTCCTGGCGGCGTTCCTGCTGTACAACGACGGTATTCAGACGGTGATCACGCAGGCGTCGGTCTTCGGCTCGGAGGAGCTGGGGATGGACCAGACGACGTTGATCGGCGCGATCCTGCTGGTGCAGGTGCTGGCGGTGGCGGGGGCGCTGCTGCTCGGGCGGCTGGCGGAGGTCTTCGGTGCGAAGCGCACGATTCTCGGTTCGCTGGTGGCGTGGACGGTGACGGTGGGTGCGGGGTATTTCCTGCCGTCCGGGGAGCCGTTGTGGTTCTTCGCGCTGGCGGCGGCGATCGGCATGGTGCTGGGAGGCAGTCAGGCGTTGTCGCGTTCGTTGTTCGCGCAGCTGGTGCCGGCGGGCAAGGAGGCGGAGTACTTCGCGCTGTACGAGGTCAGTGATCGGGGTACGAGCTGGTTGGGTCCGCTGCTGTTCGGTGTGGTGTACCAGTTGACCGGTAGCTACCGGGACGCGATCATCTCGCTGATCGTCTTTTTTGTGCTGGGTTTTGTCCTGCTGCTCAAGGTGCCGGTCGGCCGGGCGATGCGAGCGGTGGGCAACACTCCTCCGGCCCGGATTTAGGCGTGGGCCGCCGGGGGCGGTAGTGTACGCCTCTGGTCCGTCGGCTGGGCCCGTTACTGCAGCGCTCTCTTCAGCAACTCAGGGCGACATATCTTCATTGATGTGACGAAACGGGCGTCGACGGGTACAGGTATGGCGGCACGACGGGCGACGTTTCTCCCGAACGGGAATCATCACCGCCGATCGGACGTTGACCGGATGACGACGACAGCGACATCTGTCCTGTGGGCGACAAGCCCGGGAGGCACTATTCATGAGTGAGCGAGCTCTGCGCGGCACGCGACTCGTGGTGACCAGCTACGAGACGGACCGCGGTATCGATCTGGCCCCACGCCAGGCGGTGGAGTACGCATGCGAGAACGGCCATCGCTTCGAGATGCCGTTCTCCGTCGAGGCCGAAATCCCGGCCGAGTGGGAGTGCAAGGTATGCGGCATCCAGGCCCTGCTGGTGGACGGCGAGGGCCCTGAGGAGAAGAAGACCAAGCCGGCGCGTACGCACTGGGACATGCTCATGGAGCGGCGTACGCGTGAGGAGTTGGAGGAGGTGCTGGCCGAGAGGCTGGCAGTGCTCCGCTCCGGCGCGATGAACATCGCGGTGCATCCGCGCGACAGCCGCAAGAGCGCCTAGGTCCATGAGGCCGCAGGCCTGTTGAGGTGTGAGGCAGTCAGCCCGCCGACCCGGTGAGATCCGGGTCGGCGGGCTGAGGGGCGGGTCGGGCCCTGGCCGGTGGCTCCGTCGCCGTCCTCGGGCTTGCCCCCCGGCTCGTCCTCGCGGATCACCTCGCCGGTTACGACCTTGCCGTCCGGGCGGTGGATGCGCACCTGTTCCTGGGCGCTGCGTGCCTGCTGGACGGCGTCCGCCAGTCCGCCGCCGGCGAAGCTGCGGCCCGCTGCTCGCCGGATGAGCGCGGCGGTCGGCGGGAAGATGCACAGCAGGCCCAGGACGTCCGAGGCAAGACCGGGGAGCATCAGCAGCAGGCCGCCGAGCATGGCGAGGCCGTTGCCGCCGCCCTTTCGGCGGTTCTCGCTGTCGGGCGCGGCGCCGGTGGAGCCCGGCTGCAGCGTCTCGGCGAGGTTGTGCCAGGCCCTGCGTCCGGCTCGTTTGATCACCACCGCGCCCAGGACGAACCCGGCGGCCAGTACCAGCACGACACCGAACAGGCCGATGGGGCCCGCGAGTTGTATCAGCAGCCAGACCTCGAGCACCGCCCAGGCGGCCACCAGCAGTGGCAGGAACCGGCGGACTCCCCGAGGGCGGGGGGTGGCGCCGGAGGCTCCCCGGGGTGCCCGGGGAGTGTCGGACTGCTCACGCGGTCTCTCGTACGGAGTGGGATCGCCTGTCGTCATGGGTCAATTGTGCCTGCGTCCGAGCAGTCGGTTGACTCGGGAGGTCACGCCCCAGGCCGGAACCCGCCACAGCGCCTCGAAGACGATGTCCTTGCTCATCTTGCTGTCGCCGCGTTCGCGTTCGACGAAGGTGATGGGCACCTCCACGACCTGGAAGCCCTGGCGCACCGCACGGTGGGCGAGGTCGACCTGGAAGCAGTAGCCCTGGGAGGCGACCTCGGCCAGGTCCAGGGCCTCCAGGGTGTGGGTGCGAAAGGCGCGGTAGCCGCCGGTGACGTCACGGACGGAGACGCCGAGGAAGGCGCGGCAGTAGGCGCTGCCGCCGCGGGAGAGGAACTCGCGGGACTTCGGCCAGTTCACCACGCGTCCTCCGGGCACCCAGCGGGAGCCGAGCACGAGGTCGGCGTTGCCGAGCGCGGTGAGCAGACGGGGCAGTTCCTCCGGCTGGTGCGAGCCGTCGGCGTCCATCTCGACCAGCACGTCGTAACCGTTGTCCTTGCCCCAGGCGAAACCGGCGAGGTACGCGGCGCCCAGGCCCTCCTTGCCCTTGCGGTGCAGCACGTGGACCCGGTCGTCGGCGGCGGCCAGCTCGTCGGCGAGCTTGCCGGTGCCGTCGGGGCTGTTGTCGTCGGCGACCAGGATGTGCGCTTCGGGCACGGCTTTGCGCACTCGTCGCACGATGGGTTCGACGTTGTCGGCCTCGTTGTAGGTCGGGATGATCACGAGGACCTTGCCGATCGGCCCCTGCGGCCTGGCTCCGGCGTTCGTCACTGCTGCTGCCCCTTCTCTTGCGTACGTCCGCGTCGACCTGCTGCCACGGCGGCGGCGCAGGAGAGGAGGCCGATGAAGGCCACGATCCACTCCGGTGCCGGGCCCACGCGGTCGGCGACGGTGATGTCGTCGCGCAGCGGAAGGCTTCCGGTCAGAACGTCCTGGGTGAACTCTTCGGTGCGCTGCTCGATTGTGCCGTCGGGTGCGACGATCGCGCTGATGCCGCTGGGCGCGGCGGTGACGATGGCCCGTCCGTGCTCCATGGCACGCAGACGGGACATGGCCAGCTGCTGCTCGGGCTGGCCGGTGTTGCCGTAGGTGGCGTTGTTGGTCTGGATGACCAGCGCCCGCGCTCCGGAGGTGACGGTGTCTCGGACGATCTCGTCGTAGGCCACCTCGAAGCAGATGACGTCGCCGAGCCGGGCGGGGCCGACCTGCAGCACGCCGCTGCCCTCCCCGGGCCAGAAGTCCCGGGGCACCCGGTCGAGCCGGGTGATGATCTTGCTGAGCTGCTCGCGGTAGGGGACGTACTCGCCGAACGGCACGGGATGCTGCTTGGTGTACGAGGCGCCGGGTCCGGTCGCAGGGTCCCAGACGATGCCCTGGTTCTCGACGTACCCCTCCTTGGTGGGGTGGTCGACCAGCGCACCGACGAGTATCGGTACGCCGACGGCTTTGGCGGCTCGGTCGATCGCCTCGCGTGCCTCGCTGAAGCGGTGCGGGTCGAGGTCGGAGGCGTTCTCCGGCCAGATGACCAGGTCGGGTTGTTCCGCCCGGCCGGCCTCGATGTCCTTCGCCAGTTGGACGGTGGGTTCGACGTGGTTGTTGAGGATCATCATGGGGCGGCCGAGGAAGTCCATGCCGGGCTGTTGGACGTTGCCCTGGACGACGGCGATCTCGACGGTGTCGTCCGCGTCGGTGGGGATCGGCACCAGGAAGCCGCATGCGCTCACGACGAGTGCGGCTGCGGCGGGCGGTGCGGCGGTGCGCAGCGTCTTCCGGCCGGGCCGGCGGGCGGCGCCCTCGCGTCCGCGCCACAGGGCGAGGCCCGCGGCGGCGAGCAGAGCGCCGCACAGCGCGACGGCGAAGGTGACCAGCGGGGCGCCGCCGAGTGCGGCGAGCGGGGTGAACGGCGAGCCGGTGTTGGCGAACGCCAGTCGGCCCCAGGGGAACCCGCCGAGCGGTATCCGGTCTCTGGCCCACTCCTCGGCGACCCAGAGACAGGCGGTCCACAGCGGCCAGGCGGGCAGCCGGGAGACGAGGGCGAGGCCGGTGGCCAGGGCGGTCAGGAAGAGCGCCTGGAGCAGGGAGAGGCCGATGACGGCGTCCCAGCCGATGACGTGCAGCCACTTCAGCAGGCCGAGGAAGAAGGCGAGGCCGAACACCAGGCCGGTCCAGGCCGCCTGGCGCAGTCCGCGGCCGTGGGTGAGGAGGCTGAGGGCCGCGACGGCGAGCAGCGAGAGCGGCCACACGTCGTAGGGCGGGAACGCCGCGGCCAGGGCGAGACCGGCCAGGGCGGCGGCCAGGGTGCGGGGTGCGCCGGTGCGGCAGCGCCTGGCGAAGCGCGCGCCGCGGCTCTCGCTCCGGGCGCGCGGGGGCCCGCCGGCGGAGGGTGTGTCCTCGCCGGACGCGTCGGCGACGGCCGGCGGGTGGCGGTGGCCGTTGTCGGCGGTGGTGTCGGGGCCCGGTGGCACGGTCTTCCTTGCAGGTCGGTGAGCTGGTGAATAGCGACCGTACAACGAGGCGGGCCGTGCTGGGATCCGGGTGCCGTAACGACTGGGTGGAGGGTGGCGCGCGAAGGGCGCGGAATGGACTGCGGATCGGGGCCCGGTGCCCTTCGGGCCGACCTGGGACCCGCTGGCTGCGGGTCGACCGAGAGCCGTTGTCTACTGAGCGTCCGGGCCCCACCCGGGTCGCACCTGCCGACCGCTCGAAACGCTCCGCCCCCGGCCGTGGGCGCTGGACCTGGCTTTCTGTGGCGGTGTGCTGGTACCTCGCACCCCACGTTGGCCCAGCGGCATGCGACGACTGCGCGGAAGTTTCGCGGTCGGACGTCCTGTGGTGGACTCGCCGAACCTATCGGGCTTCGACTGGCGTCTGTCAACACCCGTGTGAGCTGCGGCGTTTCGGCGAATCAGCAGGTCAGTGCCGAGCGGTTGGGGCGGACGGGGTCGGCGTGGCGGGCATCGTTCGGCGTATCCGCCGGGCTGCGATCACTCGTTCGGCCGCCGGTGGACGGTTCTGCCGGCGACGACGGTGCGCAGGCAGACGGGCAGTTCGCGGCCGGGCGTGAGGTCGGGCAGGCCGGGGGTGCCGGACCTGGGGTCGGTGGACCAGTTGGCGACGCGGGTGTCGGGGGTCTGGACGATCAGTTCGCCGACCCTCCACAGGGCGTAGTCGGCGGGTGCTCCGGGGACGAGCGCCCCGGCGTCGTCCCGCCCCGCGGCCCGCCAGCCGCCCCGAGTGTGGGCGGTGAAGGCTCCGCGCACGGAGATCCGGTGCTCGGGTGTGCGGTGGAACGCGGCGGCGCGGATGGTGCCCCAGGGGTCGAGCGGGGTGACGGGGCTGTCGGAGCCGAAGGCGAGCGGGACGCCGGCGCGCTGCATGGCGGCGTAGGGGTTGAGGCCGCGGGCGCGGGCGCCGAGACGGGTGGTGTACATGCCGTCATCGCCGCCCCAGTGGGCGTCGAAGGCGGGCTGCACGGAGGCGGTGAGGGCGAGTTCGGCGAAGGCGGCGATGGCGGTGCCGTCGAGCATCTCGGCGTGTTCCACTCGGTGGCGCAGGGCGCGTACACGCGGGAGGCCGGTTCGCCGCGCGGCTTCCCGTACGCCGTGCACGACGGCGTCCAGGGCGG
This sequence comes from Streptomyces tardus, assembly GCF_018101125.2. GTDB lineage: Bacteria > Actinomycetota > Actinomycetes > Streptomycetales > Streptomycetaceae > Streptomyces > Streptomyces tardus. The sequence goes on from NZ_JAELVF020000002.1 coordinate 12,149, forward strand.
CGTCGCCGATGGCGTGGAAGCCGGCTTGGACGCCTGCCTCGGTGCACAGGGCGACGTGGGTGGCGATGTCGTCCGCGGTGAGGTGGGCGGTGCCGGTGTGGTCGTGGTCGGTGTAGGGGGCGCGCAGGTGGGCGGTGTGCGAACCGAGTGAGCCGTCGGCGAAGAGGTCGCCACCGGCGCCGTGCGCACCGAGGTCGGCGAGGCGGTCCAACTGGTCGGCGTGGGTGAGGAGTTCGCCCCAGTAGCCGACGACGCGGGGGGTGGATTCCTGTGCGGCGAGGGCGAGGAGCGCGGTGAGGTCGTCCTCGCCGGAGATCTGCGGCCCTGCGCATTCGTGAAGGGTTCCGATGCCGAGCTCGGCGGCGCGGCGCAGTGCGGCGCGCTGGGCGTCGGCGCGTTGGGCGGGGCTGACGGAGTCCAGGGCGAGGGCTCGTACGCGGTGGTGCGCGTCGGCGGTCAGCGGGCCTTCGGGGTGGTGTCCGCTCTCCTCGGGGAGCCGGGCGGCCATGGCGCGCAGTGCGGTGGTGGCGAGGGCGGAGTGGACGTCGACACGGCTGAGGTAGAGCGGTCGTCCGCCGGTGGCGCGGTCGAGTTCCGCCCGGGAGGGGGGCCGCTGCTCGGGCCAGGCGGTGGCGTCCCAGCCGTGGCCGAGGAGGATGCGGTGGTCGGGATGGGCGTCGGCGTACTGCCGTACGCGGGTGAGGGCGGCGTCCAGGGTGGGGGCGTCGCCGAGGTCGAGACCGGTGAGGGCGAGGCCGGTGGCGGTGGTGTGCACGTGTGCGTCCGTGAACGCGGGAGTGACCAGCGCCCCGTCGAGGTGCTGGACCTCGTCGACGCCGTCGGCGAAGGAGTCCGCAGCGCCCTCGGAGCCGACCCAGGCGATGCGGTCGCCGCGTACCACCATGGCGGTGGCGAACGGGTCGGCGGGGCTGTGCACCTCGCCGCCGCGCAGCAGGAGGGTACGGGTGTCGCTGACGGGGGTGGTGTCGCTCATGGGGACAGTCTCCCGCCTGCGGCGCGCGCTCCGTTGCGCGGCGGCGAGGTGCACAGCCCCGCCGACCCGTTCGCCACCGCCATGGTGGTACGCGGCGACCGCATCGCCTGGGTCGGCTCCGAGGGCGCTGCGGACTCCTTCGCCGACGGCGTCGACGAGGTCCAGCACCTCGACGGGGCGCTGGTCACTCCCGCGTTCACGGACGCACACGTGCACACCACCGCCACCGGCCTGTCCACCTCGGCGGTTCATCAACGCGTACGGCGACTGGAGCAGCGCGGCGTCATCAAGGGCTACACCGCCCTGATCGACGCCGAGTCCGTCGGGCTGGCCATGACCGCGTTCATCTCGGTCAAGCCCTTCGACCCCAGCGCTCCCGACGACATCGCCGAACGGCTCGCCGGCATCGAGGAGATCGAGGCCTGCCACAGCGTCGCCGGCCGTGGTCAGCGGCACGGCAGGGTCACAGGCGCGGCGGGCGGGCCTCGTAGGGGGTGGAGAGGACGACGGTGGTGCGGGTGGAGACGCCCGCCACCGAACGCACCCTGGCGAGGAGCAGTTCGAGCTCGGTGGGGGTGGCGACGCGCACCTTGAGGATGTAGTTCTCGTCGCCGGCGACGCTGTGGCAGGCCTCGATCTCCTCGATGCCGGCGAGCCGTTCGGCGATGTCGTCGGGAGCGCTGGGGTCGAAGGGCTTGACCGAGATGAACGCGGTCATGGCCAGCCCGACGGACTCGGCGTCGATCAGGGCGGTGTAGCCCTTGATGACGCCGCGCTGCTCCAGTCGCCGTACGCGTTGATGAACCGCCGAGGTGGACAGGCCGGTGGCCTTGCCCAGGTCGGTGTAGCTCATCCGCCCGTCCTTGACGAGCAGTTCCACAATTTCTCGATCCAGCTGCTCCACAGCAGCAAAACCTACTGCGCCCGGGGCGGTCCGGCACACTCAGGGTGACGAGGGAACACACGCCAGCTGCGGCGCCGCTCATCTCGTGTGACGAAGGACACACGCAGGGTCCGGACAGTGGTCGCCCTGCGCGGTTACCGGGGTGGGGCGACGGGAAGTGCTTCGGTTGGCCGGGCCGGGTGCCCGGTTCGGGAACCCAGAGGGGGAACAGATGCGTACGACGAAGTCGTCCCGGTCCGAAGTCACGGCAACCGCCGAGCTGGTCGCGGACGTCGAGGAGGCTCACGAACTCCTGGAGATCTACCGGGTGTTGTGCCCGGAGTGCGGTCAGCGGATAGGCCTGCTGGCGGACGAGGAGCAGCTGCCGGAGCACGCGATGCTGCCCACCGCCCACGAGCCGTTCGGGATGACGGTGTGCCGGGCCTCCGGTACGCCCTCGGCCCGGGCCGAGGCGACGGACGAGCGGGAGGTCGCCGAGCAGGACGCGGCGGTGCTGCTGACGCTGCCGGCCGGGCTCGACTGGCGCACCCAGCCGTTCTCGCACGCGGGGCCCGTGGTGCCCGCGCAGGCGCGGCGCGGCTGAGCGGTTGGCCGGATTCCGCGCGGTCCCTCTGCGGGGCGCGGGTCGACGGCGGGGCGCCGGCACGATGTCGGTGCCGGCGGTCGCGAGGGAACGGGTTCGCCGCACGCGGCTGTGCGGGTGCGGCGGGGCCGGGCCGATACGGGGTGTGCTGCCGGTGTGAGCACGGAGCGGTGGCGCGCCCGGCTGTGGTCGCCGTGGGCGGTTCGGTGTCCGGACCGCAAGCTCTCGGAGCACGGTGACGCGCCCGAGGCGGCTGAGGTGCGAGAGCAGGCGGGACGCGAGAGCGGGCTGGGACGCGAGCGGCTGACGGGCCGTCGGACGCATGAACGGGGCGGCGGGCACCCGGGAGTGCCGCACCGCCCCAGTCGCGACTCTCAGCGGCTCTCGGGGCCCGCCAGGTGGCGGGCGATGACCATCCGCTGGATCTGGTTGGTGCCCTCGACGATCTGGAGCACCTTCGCCTCCCGCATGAGACGTTCGGCGGGGAAGTCGAGCGTGTAGCCGTATCCGCCGAGGAGTTGGACGGCGTCGGTGGTGACGCGCATCGCGGCGTCCGTGCAGAACAGCTTGGCCATGGCGGCCTGCCGGGAGAACGGTTCGCCCCGGTCGCGCAGTCGGGCGGCGGAGAGGTACAGCGCGCGACCCGCCTCGATCTGGGTGGCCATGTCGGCCAGCATGAAGCGCAGTCCCTGGAAGTCGGCGACGGGGCGGCCGAACTGGTGGCGCTGCGCGGTGTAGGTCAGTGCCTCGTCGAGCGCGGCCTGGGCGACACCGACGGCGCAGGCGGCGATGCCCAGCCGGCCGGAGTCCAGGGCGGCGAGCGCGATCGAGAAGCCCTGCCCCTCCTCCCCCAGGCGGCGGCTGTCGGGTATGCGCACGCCGTCGAAGTTGAGCTGGGCGGTCGGTGAGCCCTTCATGCCCATCTTGCGCTCGGGGACGGCGGCGGTCAGCCCTTCGGCGTCGCCGGGGACCAGGAAGGCGGTGATGCCTCGGGGGCCGGGCTCGCCGGTCCTGGCGAGCACGGTGTAGAAGTCGGCGACTCCGCCGTGGGTGATCCAGGACTTGGTGCCGTCGATGACCCAGTCGTCGCCGCCGCGCACGGCACGGGTGCGCAAGGACGCGGCGTCGGAACCGGAGGCGGGTTCGGAGAGGCAGTACGCGCCGAGCAGGCCGCCGCCGAGCATGTCGGGCAGCCGGCTCTTGCGCTGTTCCCGGCTGCCGAAGCCGGCGAGAGCGTGGCAGGCCAGGGTGTGGACGCTGACGCCCAGTCCGACCGTCAGACGGGCGGCGGCCAGCTCCTCCAGCACCTGGAGGTACACCTCGTAGGGCTGCTCGCCGCCGCCGTGTTCGGCGGGGTAGGGGAGGCCGAGCAGACCGGTGCGCGACATGAGGGCGAAGCTCTCGCGCGGGAAGCGGCCGGCTTCCTCCTCCTCGGCGGCGGGCGGTTTGATCTCGCGCTCCACCAGATCGCGGACGAGCTTGAGGAGATCCCTGGCTTCGTCGGTGGGCAGCAGGCGCTCCACCGGTTGAGGACCGTGGTCGGGCATGGTCGGGCTTCCTCCCTGTGGGGCGGAGTGGACGGGCGGGGCGGGCCTGGTGGGCCCGGTACGCCCGGTGGTCGGGCAACCGGTCGCGCTTCGGGTCGACGAACGCGCGGGCGGTGCGTGTGGCCCGTGGATTATGCCCGATGCGGGTACGGGGCGTCACCGCATCGGCGGGGCATCCGGCCGCCCCCGTCCCCGCGGCGGAGCGGGGGCGGCCGGGCCGCGGGCCCGGACGGGTGTCCGGGCTGCGGTGCGGGTCAGAGGACGATCACGGAGCGCAGGACGTCGCCGCGGTGCATCCGGTCGAACGCGGCCTCCACGTCGTCCAGGCCGATGCGTTCGGTGACGAAGGAGGCGAGGTCCAGGCGTCCCTGCTGGTGCAGGTCGATCAGCATGGGGAAGTCGCGGGAGGGCAGGCAGTCGCCGTACCAGGAGGACTTGAGCGCGCCTCCCCGGCCGAAGACGTCCAGCAGCGGCAGTTGGAGCTTCATGTCGGGGGTGGGCACTCCGACGAGGACGACCGTGCCGGCCAGATCCCTTGCGTAGAAGGCCTGTTCGTAGGTCTCGGGGCGGCCGACGGCTTCGATGACGACGTCCGCGCCGAAGCCTCCGGTGGCCTCCCGGATCGCCTCGACGGGGTCGGTGGCGGTGGCGTCCACGGTGTGGGTGGCGCCGAAGGTGCGGGCGGTCTCCAGCTTCCGGGGGTCCACGTCGACCGCGATGATCCGGGCCGCTCCGGCCAGTCGCGCTCCGGCCACGGCCGCGTCGCCGACTCCGCCGCAACCGATCACCGCGACGCTGTCGCCCCTGCCGACCTGTCCGGTGTTGATGGCGGCGCCGATGCCGGCCATCACCCCGCAACCGAGCAGCCCGGCGACGGCCGGGTCCACCGCCGGGTCGACCTTGGTGCACTGCCCCGCGGCGACCAGCGTCTTCTCGGCGAAGGCGCCGATGCCCAGCGCCGGGGAGAGCGGGGTCCCGTCGGTCAGGGTCATGGGCTGCCTGGCGTTGTGGGTGTCGAAGCAGTACCAGGGGCGGCCACGCTCGCAGGCGCGGCAACGGCCGCACACGGCGCGCCAGTTGAGGATCACGACATCGCCGGGAGCGACCTCGGTGACGCCCTCGCCCACCGACTCCACGACGCCGGACGCCTCGTGGCCGAGCAGGAACGGGAACTCGTCGTTGATCCCGCCCTGCTTGTAGTGGAGGTCGGTGTGGCAGACACCGCACGCCTTGATGTCGACCACCGCCTCGCCGGGCCCCGGGTCGGGCACGACAATGGTCTCCACCCGCACCGGCTCGTTCTTGCCCGGCGCCACCACGGCTCGTACTTCCTGCGTCATCAGCGCTCCTCGTCCAGGGTCCCGGTGTCCGGCCCACTGCGACGAGAAGAACCAGGTCACGGCGTGGCCGGCACAGCCCTGCCAGGCTCTCACGAACGTCGCGGGTGCGGGCGGCCGTTGTGGCACCCGATCGGAGTCCGGGTGCCACAACGCAGCGGGTGCGCGGTGCGGGCGCTACCGGTGCGCGGGCACGGCGGGCAGGCCGGTGGGCTCAGCCGGCCTCCCGCACCGCCGAGACGGCCTTGCGCGCGGCCACCAGGACCGGGTCCCACACCGGTGAGAAGGGCGGCGCGTAGCCGAGGTCCAGCATGGTCATCTGCTCGACGGTCATTCCGGCGGTCAGCGCCACCGCCGCGATGTCGACCCGTTTCCCCGCGCCCTCGCGTCCGACGATCTGCACGCCCAGCAGACGGCCGGTACGGCGTTCGGCGAGCAGCTTGACGCGCATCGGAGCGGCGCCGGGGTAGTAGCCGGCGCGGCTGGTGGCCTCGACGGTGACGGTGACCCAGCGCAGCCCGGCAGCCCGGGCCTGCGCCTCCAGCAGCCCGGTGCGACCGATCTCCAGCTCGCACACCTTGCTGACGGCGGTTCCGACCACGCCGGGGAAGGTGGCGTAGTCGCCCCCGATGTTGCGTCCGACGACCTGGCCCTGCTTGTTGGCGTGGGTGCCGAGCGGGATGTGCCGGTGGGCACCGGTGATTCGGTCCAGCACCTCGACGCAGTCGCCGGCGGCCCAGATGTTGTCGTGCCCACGCACCCGCATGGCCAGATCGGTCAGCACTCCCCCGCTGTCGCCCAGCGGCAGGCCGGCGTCCCGGGCGAGGTCGGTGAGCGGCCTCACGCCCATGCCGAGGACGACCAGTTCGGCCTCGTGGCGGTCGGTCTCGGTGGTGACAGCCCGTACCCGGCCCTCCGCGTCGGTCTCCAGGCCAGTGACGGCCGAGCCGAGTGCGGTGGCCACCTCCAGGCGGTTCAGGGCCTCGCGGACGTGGGCGCCCATGTCCGGGTCGAGGGTGGTCATGGGCTCCTCGGCCCGGTCGACGAGGGTGACGCGGTAGCCGTGGCGCAGCAGGGCCTCGGCCATCTCCACCCCGATGTAGCCGGCTCCCACGACCACGGCGCGCGGCCGCTCGTCGGCGCGGCGGCGGTCGAGCGCGGCGAGGTCGGCCAGGAGGCGTTCGCCGTCGCCGAGGGTCTGTACGGCGTGCACGCCCTCGGCGTCGATGCCGGGCAGCGGCGGCCGGATGGGCCGGGCGCCGGTGGCCAGCACGAGTTCGTCGTAGCCGGTCCACTCCTCCCGGCCGCTGCCGCCCTCGCGGGTGCGCACCCGCGAGCCCTGGACGTCCAGCGCGGTGACCTCGGTGCGGGTACGCACGTCGATGCCGCGCTCCCGGTGCTCCTGGGGACTGCGGGCCACCAGCTCGTCGCGATCGGTGACGTCACCGGCGACCCAGTACGGGATGCCGCAGGCGGAGTAGGAGGTGTGGTCGCCGCGTTCGAAGGCGACGATCTCCAACTCCTCGGGCGGGCACAGCCGTCGGGCCTGGGACGCGGCGGACATGCCGGCGGCGTCGCCCCCGACGATCACCATTCTTCTGGGGCTCCTGGTCCTGCCGGGCCGGCTCATCCGCGGTTCCTTTCGGCTGGTGGTGCTGGTCGCGCCTGGTCCGCCGACCGTACCCGGGCCCCCCTGCGTGCGGCGGCGACGCCGCGGGGAAGCGGGCCGGGGCGTACGGGCCTGCGGAAGGCGCGAGTTGACGCCCCGTCGGCGGCGAGGCGCGTCCCGCTCGGACGGTGCTGTCCGGATCGGGCGGTACGGCCCGCCGCGGACGGTGCTGTCCCGATCGGGAGGCGGCCCGCCGGCCGCCTGAGGTGCCCGGAGACGGGGCGCGCCCGACGGGGCGCGGGGCCGCGGCGGTAACGTCTGGCGGTGCGGCCCGCCACGCATTCTCGGCGGCCGGGATCGGCGGCGACCAGGGAGCGGGCGGAAATGACGGCACGGGCGTATGTGAACGAGCAGCAGGTCAGCTGTGTCTTCTGTCGGTTCGACCAATTCGACCGGCGCGAGATAAAGCTCAACACCACGGGCATGTCGTTCATGGGGTTGGACTGGGCGAACAGGGCGGCCACCGGGCTGGTGTGCGCGCAGTGCGGCTACATCCAGATGTTCCTGGACCCGGCGATCCGCTACGAGGACAGCTGAACCCAGGACCGCGCAAGCGGTACGGCGCGAAGCACCGGGCGGGGCGACCGCGTGACAGCGGCACGGGGACGCACGCGACGTCGTACGGCTGTGCCCTTTTCGCCGGTGTGAGCCCTGCCCAAGACCCTTTGGCGGTACGTGTGTTGCCCGGCGCGACTACTGCGGGTGAGCGGGGCGGCACAGGTGTCGTACGCTGCTCGTCTGCAGCAGGGGGATCACTTTCCGCGTTCCACAGGAGGATCAGCACCATGTCACGACGGGGTACTTCGGGTATCGCAGTCGCCGCCGCGCTCACCGCCGTTCTGCTCTCGGCCTGCGGAGGCGGTGAGGACGGGTCGAGCGGGTCCGCCGACAAGGGCGCCGATTCCGGTGGCCGCTCCGCCGAGGAGCTGGTGAAGGCGGTGAACAAGGAGATGGGTGCGACCTCCTTCCGCGCCAAGGGCAGCAGCACCGCTTTCGAGGGCGGGCAGCAGGAGATGTGGGTGGATCCGGAGCAGGGTCTGCGCATCCGGGTTTCGGCGCCCGAGCTGGCGACGACCGACATGTTCTGTTCGGAGGGCACGCTCTACACCAGCACCGCGCTCGTCTCCGCCCAGTTGGCGCAGAAGGGCCAGAAGGTCCAGGTGCCCAAGGACCTGGAGAACAAGTACGTCAGCACCACCGCCGGCGGCAGCTGCAACCGGCTGTACGAGATCTTCCCCGGCGCGAAGCTGGACGAGAAGCTGAACGACGAGGTCGGCGGCAAGGCCACCACCGCCCTGGTGGCCGAGTCCCAGGGCAACAAGGACGTGTACCAGGTCGCGGCGAAGGGCAGGGCGCTGGTGCTGCGCATGGACTCCGAGCACGGAGACCGCAAGAGCACCACGAGCTACGACTCCTTCGGCGAGGACCTGCGCATCACCATGCCGCAGGAGAGCTCGGTGATCGCGATGAAGGAGTTCCAGGACGCGGTGAAGTGACCTGTCGCGTACGGCACTTCGGGGCGCCCCGTGTTTCGGGGCGCCCCGAAGTGTGCGGCGGCGGGCGCGTCTGTCGCGCGGTGCCGGGTCAGCGCAGCCGGAGGGTGACCTTGCCGGTGGCGCGGCGCTCGTCGAGCAGGGCCAGGGCGTCGGCGGCCTCGTCGAGGCTGTGGCGGGGACCGGGCGGAGGAACGATCGCACCGGACTCCAGGAGCGGCAGCAACTCCTCCCACTGTGCGCGCAGGTAGTCGGGACGGGCCAGCCAGAAGGCGCCCCAACCGACCCCGACCACCGAGATGTTGTTCAGCAGCAGCCGGTTGACCTTCACGGTGGGGATCTCGCCGCCGGTGAAGCCGACGACCAGCAGCCGTCCCTCGGGGGCGAGGCTGCGCAGCGAGTCGGTGAAGCGGTCGCCGCCGACCGGGTCGACGACGATGTCCACTCCCCTGCCGCCGGTCAACTCCGCGACACGGGCCCGGAACCCGTCCGCGAGCACGGTCTCGTGCGCCCCCGCGGACCGCGCCGCGTCGGCCTTGGCGTCGGTGGAGACGACGGCGATGACGTGGGCGCCGAGCGCACGGGCGAGCTGCACGGCGGCGGTGCCGACCCCGCCGGCGGCGCCGTGCACCAGTACGGTCTCCCCCGCGCGCAGGCCCCCGCGGCGGGTGAGGGCGAAGTGCACGGTGAGGTAGTTCATCGGCAGCCCGGCGGCGGCGGTGAAGGAGAGCCGGTCGGGCAGCGGGAAGACGGCTCGGACGTCGACGGCGACCAGTTCGGCGAAGCCGCCGAACCCCGGGAACGCGGCCACCCGGTCGCCGGCGGTCAGGCCGCTGTCGTCCGGGGCGCTGCGTACGACACCGGCGACCTCGGAGCCGGGGCTGAACGGGGGTTCGGGCCTCAGCTGGTACTCGCCGCGCGTCAACAGCACGTCGGGGTAGGCCACTCCGGCCTCGTGGACCTCGATCAGGACCTGGCCGGGACCGGCCTGCGGGTCGTCGACCTCGGCGACCGCGACGGACCGGGGGCCGTCCAGCGTGGACACCTGTACTGCGCGCATGGGCGGTTCTCCTCTGGTGGGTGTGGGCGCGGGCTGGGGGGGCGGAGGACTGCGGTCGGGCTGGGGTCTGCCGAAGGGCGGGCGTGCAGTCAGCGGTAGGTGCGCAGGGCCTGCTGCTCGCCGCTGAGATGGGCGTGGTCGTTGAGGGCGAGCAGGGTGGCGCCGGAGCGTCCGAGGAGCACCGTGGTCACGGCGGCATTGAGCATCACGCGGTTGACGGCCACCACCGCGGTGGCCGGCAGCGACAGCAGTCGCCCGCACAGCGCGGCCAGCACCCCGCCCGAGGTGACGACGACGGCGTCGCGGGCAGCGGTCGCGCGGCCGGGGGCTGAACCGGGGGCCGGGGAAGCTGCGAGGGCAGCCGCGAGGTCCGTCAGGGCTTCGCCGGCGCGCTCGCTGAACCGCGGCCAACCGTCCTCGTCCGCCGCAGGCACGTCCGTCTCGATCCACCGCAACAGTGCCGCGTCCAGCATCTGTTGGACCTCGCGCGAGCTGCTCGGAGCGGCGCTGTGCGCACGTTCGCGCGCGGCGCCCTCGGAGTCTGCGGAGCTGCCGGGGCCCTCGGTGGCCGCGGGGCCGTGGCGGTCGAGCAGACGCAGATGGTCGTACTCGTTCCAACGGGCGTCGGTGCGCAGGGCGCTCTCGAAGCCGCCTGCTCCGGCCAGGAGTTCGGCGGTCTCGCGCTGCCTGCGCAGGGTGCCGCAGACCAGCAGGGGGTCGCGCGGCGTCCGGCGTGCCAGCTCGCGTCCGACCACGGCGGCCTGGGCCCGGCCGGTGTCCGAGAGCGCGTCGTAGTCCTGTGCGCCGAAGGACGCCTGTCCGTGGCGCACGAGATGGATGACGGGCATTGCCTGGTGCCTTTCACGAGGGAGCGGTAGGCCTCCGGCGCGCGTCAACTCCTGCGCGCAGGACCGGACTCCGCCGCGCGAATCCTCGAACGGCAGCGGTGGTCAAGGTAGTTGACGGCGAGCCACAGATGCCGGAAGGCCGGGTTGCGGGTCTGCCTGTGGTGGTAGCGGTGGTAGATCTGCTGGGCGATACCGGCGAGGCGGAACATGCCGAACACCTCGTAGAAGACCCAGTTCTCCACCGGCAGGCCGGTGCCACGACGGTAGCGTTCCACCAGTTCGGCGCGGGTCAGCATGCCCGGGAGGTGGCTGGGCTGGCGCCGCGTGGAGCGGGCCATCCGGTCGTCGTCCGCCTGCACCCAGTACGCCAGCGCACTGCCGAGCTCCATCAACGGGTCGCCCACCGTGGCCAGTTCCCAGTCCAGTACCCCGGCGACCTCCAGGGAGTCGGGTTCCAGGACGAGGTTGTCCAGGCGCCAGTCGTTGTGAATGACGCGGGCGGCGACGTCGTCGGGACGGTTGTCGGCGAGCCAGCGCGAGACGCGGGCGAAGCTCGGGGTGTTCCAGGTGCGTGCGCGGGCGTACCGCCGGGTCCAGCCCTCGACCTGGCGCTCGACATAGCCAGGCCCTCGGCCGAGGTCCGCGAGGTCTGTGCCGGCGGGGTCGACCCGGTGCAGCTCGATCAGAGTGTCGACATAGCGTTCGGACAGTGCGCGGGCCCTGGCGGGGCCGAGGTCCAGGCCCGCGGGCGGGTTGCGCCGCAGTACGACGCCCGGCACCCGGTCCATCACGTAGAACTCGTCGCCGATGACCTCCTGGTCCCGGCACAGCGCCCGTACGTTCGGTACCTTCCCGAAGGCGGGGCGCAGCGCCTGCTGGACCCGGTACTCGCGGGCCATGTCGTGCGCGGTGGAGGATCTGCCGCCTTTCGGCGGTCGGCGCAGGATCAGCTCGGTGTCCGGGTAGCGCAGCAGATACGTCAAGTTGGACGCGCCGCCGGAGAACTGGGTGACAGTGGGGTTTCCGCTCACCTCCGGCAGCCGCTCCGCCAGCCAGGCGGTGACGCGGTCGGTGTCGAAGGCGTCCTCGGCCCGTACCTGTCCGAGTCCCTCGCTCATCGCGCCGTCCCGCGCGGGGTGTCGGGGGCGGTGCCGCCCGTCGCGGCGGACCGGCCGTCGGCGGCGATGTCCTCGCGCACGCCTTTCTCGGGGCCGGTGTGCTCGGAGCCGGTGCGGGCCGGGGCGTCGTCCGCGGCGGTGTTGCCCGCGGGGACGACGCCCGCGGCGGTGTCGGCTGCGGCGGTGTCGGCTGCGGCGGTGGACTGCGCTGCCTCGCGGTCCTGGGCGTCGAGCTTGGCCTTGGTGCGCAGCCACTGGCGGGCGATGCGGCGGTCCGCCAGCGCGGGGAGCAGTCGTTTGACGGCCACGGCGATCCGGCCCTCGCGGTGGGTGTTGATCAGGAAGCGGCCCTTGGCCACGGCGCGCACGGCACGGTCGGCGAGCTGCTCGGGGGTGAGCGAGCCGTGCCGGATGAGGTGGTCCGCGAGCCGGGCGAGTACCGGATCGGGGCTGCGGAGGCCGGAGTTGAGGCGGGTCGGCACGAAGCCGGGGCAGATCACGCTGGTACGGATGTGCCAGGGCGCCAGCTCGTGCCGCAGCGTCTCGGTGAGGGAGATCACGGCGGCCTTGGAGACGTTGTAGGAGGACATCCCGGGCAGGTTCATCAGCCCGGCGAGAGAGGCCACGTTGACCAGGTGCCCGCTGCCCTGCTCCTTGAGAAGCGGGATGAAGGTGCGGCAGCCGAGGACCGTGCCGTGCAGGTTGATGTCGAGGATCCAGTCCCAGTCGTCCTGTTCGATCCTCTCCAGCCGGCCGGCGGCGGCCACTCCGGCGTTGTTGACCAGAAGGTCCAGGCCGCCCCAGTTCGTCTCGCACCAGGTGCGTGCCCGTCGCCAGTCCTCGGGGTCGGTGACGTCCAGCTTCACGTACTCGGTTCCGCCCGGCTCCTCGGGCGGCAGCAGGTCGCCGACGAGCACGCGGTGCCCGTCGGCGAGGTAGCGCGCGACGAGCGCACGGCCGAGGCCGCTCGAACCGCCGGTGATCAGGACGCGCAGGCTCATCGGTTCTCCTTCTCGGCGGCCTCGCGGTGGGCGCGCAGTTCGGTGCGGGCGACGACGCCGAGGTGGACCTCGTCGGGGCCGTCGGCCAGGCGCAGCGCGCGGGCGCCTGCCAGCGCGGCGGCGAGCGGGAAGTCGTCCGAGAGGCCCGCGCCGCCGTGGAGTTGGATCGCCATGTCGATGACCTCGCAGGCCATCGCCGGTACGGCCGCCTTCACCTGGGAGAGCGCGTCGTAGGCGCCGAGCGGGCCGGACCGGTCGAGCAGCCAGGCGGTGTGCAGCACGTGCAGCCGGGCCTGGTTGACGGCGATCCGTGCACGGGCGATGCGTTCGCGGTTGCCGCCGAGGTTGGAGAGCGGTTTGCCGAACGCGGTACGGGTGACGGCGCGTTCGCAGGCGAGTTCCAGGGCGCGCTCGGCCAGGCCGATCAGCCGCATGCAGTGGTGGATGCGTCCGGGGCCGAGCCTGCCCTGGGCGATCTCGAAGCCGCGGCCGGGACCGGCGATGATCGCGTCGGCGGGCAGTACGACGTCGGTGAAGGAGACTTCGCCGTGGCCGTAGGGCTCGTCGAGGTAGCCGAGGACGGGGAGCATCCGCTCGACGGCGAAGCCGGGGGTGTCGGTGGGGACGACGACCATGGTGTGGCGGGAGTGCCGGTGGGCGTCGGGATCGGTGACGCCCATGAAGATGACGAATCGGCAGTCTGGGTGCCCGACCCCGGTGCTCCACCACTTGCGGCCGTTCAGCACGACCCGGTCTCCGTCGAGGACGGCGGTGGCGGCCATGTTGGTGGCGTCGGAGGAGGCGACGTCGGGTTCGGTCATGCAGAAGGCCGAGCGGATGCGGCCCTCCAGGAGCGGCTCCAGCCAGCGGGAGCGCTGTTCCTGGCTGCCGTACTGGTGGAGGACCTCGGCGTTGCCGGTGTCGGGGGCGTTGCAGTTGAAGACCTCGGGGGCGAGGAAGGAACGGCCCATCTCCTCGGCGAGCGGGGCGTACTCCAGGCAGTCGAGCCCGGCGCCGTGCCGCTCGTCGGGCAGGAAGAGGTTCCACAGGCCGGCGTCCCTGGCCCTGGCGGTGAGCTCGTCGACCACCGGGAGCCGGGTCCACGGATCGGGCAGGGCGCGCAGCGCCGCATGGTACTCGGCCTCGCGCGGTTCGATCTCGGTCCGGATGAAGTCGCGGACGCGCGCCTGGTAGTCACGTGCCCGGGGGGAGAGTGCGAAGTCCACGGTGAGTCGGCCCGTCTCGCTCGTCGGTCGGTTCTCGGTCGGTCGGCAGTCGTCCGTCGCCGCCCGGACGGCGGTTCGGCGGCGCGGAGTACGGAGGCTAGTGGCTTGTTGAGCAATGCTCAATAGCGTGGACCGGATCGTTCCGCCGGGACAGCGGCGGGCGGGAAGGGCCCGGGCCACGACGCGCCTCGGCCCCGGGCCGGCGTCAGCCCGCCGTGGCGCGGGAGAGGTCCAGGACCCGGTCGAGGTTGACCACCAGAAAGTCGATCAGCTCCTCGGCGGGAACGACCTCCTCGGTGCTCTCCACGGCCATCTCCTCTGCCATCGCCAGCCAGCCGCGAACGGCGAGCGAGGTCAACGCCGTGGGCCGCTCCTGCTCAGCTGCGGCCAGCACCCTCTCGGCGATCGTCCTCCGGTGTCCCTCGAAGACCTTCAGCACCAGCGGGTCACCGCCGGCAGCGACCCGTACCAGCGCCACGTAGTTGGTGCGCCGGCGCTGGACGAAGCTGACGAAACCGGTCACGATGCCGCGGACCCGCTCTTGGGAGGTGCCCGTCTCCGGGGCCTTGGCGTGCTTCAGCAGTCGGCGGCCGGCGGCCTCGACGACCGCGTAGTAGTAGTCGCGCTTGGTCGGGAAGTAGCGGAAGAGCAAGCCCCGGGAGATGCCCGCCTCGGCGGCGACCTCGTCGATCGACAGCTCGTGGATGGGCCGGTCCACCAGCAGCCGCAGCCCGATGCCGATCAGCTGCCGGCGGCGTTCGTCGGCGCTCAGACGGGTGCGGGTGCGGGTGGGCTCTGGAGGCATGGTGGCGAGCCTATTTTCGGCCGTTCGCACGCGGCAACCCATACGGCGACCGCGACGCGGAGAGCGCGCAGGGCTTGCAGTGCGGCTCTGCGCCGTCCAGGTCATCTGCGCTTCACCCCGGTGCCGCCCTCTGTTGCCCCGCGCCGTGTTCGATGACAATTCCCGTGCCTGCGGCCTGTGTTGGCCGCCGTCTTCGTCTCCTTCCGGAGGATTGCTCATGGCGCACAGCGACTCCGCACCTTCTTCCGCCCCGTCGGCCCCCTCCCCCGCCGCGGGCACCGCGCGGCGGGCCCTGTTGCGGGGGTCGCTCGCGGCCGGCGCTGCCCTCGCTCTTCCGATCCCGCTCGCCGGTTCCGCTCCCGCGCAGGTGCGGGCGGGTCGGCCCGCCGCGCGGTGGGGCGTACAGGTGGGCGACGTGACCGGCTCGTCCGGTCTGGTGTGGGTCCGCTCGGACCGCCCCGCACGGGTCACGGTCGAGACCTCGGCGACCGAGTCCTTCCGGCGGGTGCGGCGCTGGCGAGGTCCGGTGGTGGGACCCGGCACCGACTTCACCGGCTGCACCTCGCTCTCCGGACTTCCCTCGGGCGAGCAGGTCCACTACCGCGTCACGCTGAGCGATCCGGACGACCCGCGCCGCAGCGGCAGACCCGTGGAGGGGACGTTCCGCACCGCTCCCGACCGGCGGCGCCAGGATGTGCGCTTCCTGTGGTCGGGGGACGTGGCCGGGCAGGGCTGGGGCATCAACCCCGACCGCGACGGGTTCACCATCTTCGAGGAGATGCGCGGGATCGATCCCGATTTCTTCCTGCACAGCGGTGACACCATCTACGCCGACGGCCCGCTGGAACCGACGGTGGCGCTGCCCGAGGGCGGCCTGTGGCGGAACGTGACGACGGAGGAGAAGTCCAAGGTCGCCGAGACACTCGCCGAGTTCCGGGGCAACTTCCGCTACAACCTGATGGACCACCACCTGCGGCGCTTCAACGCACAAGTGCCCATGATCGCGCAGTGGGACGACCACGAGGTGACCAACAACTGGTACCCGGGGGAGATCCTGGAGGACGAGCGGTACACCGAGACCCGGGTCGACGTGCTGGCGGCGCGGGCCCGGCGCGCGTTCTCGGAGTACTTCCCGATCGAGACGCTGCCGGCGGCCGATCCGGAGGGGCGGGTCTACCGGGTGGTGCGGCACGGCCCCCTGCTGGACGTCTTCGTACTGGATCTGCGCACCTACCGCAACGCCAACTCCCCCGGCAGGCAGGTGGACGAGCGCCGGGGCGCGCTGGGTGAACGCCAACTGCGCTGGTTGAAGAAGGAGTTGGCGCGGTCGCGGGCGATGTGGAAGGTGATCGCCTGCGATATGCCGCTGGGGCTGGTGGTGACCGACGGGGATCAGGACTACGAGGCGGTCGCGCAGGGCGATCCCGGTCGGCCGCTCGGCCGCGAGCTTCAGTTCGCGGAGGTGCTGCGGCACATCAAGCACCGGCGGATCACCGGCACCCTGTGGCTGACGGCGGACGTGCACTACACCTCGGCTCAGCACTACGACCCGTCCCGGGCGGCCTTCGGGGACTTCGAACCGTTCTGGGAGTTCGTCACCGGACCGCTGCACGCGGGCGGTTTCCCCGCGCTCGAACTCGACGGAACCTTCGGGCCCTCGCAACCGTTCGTGAAGGCACCAGCGGAAGCCAATGTGCCTCCCTCACAAGGTGGTCAGTTCTATGGGCAGGTCGACATCGACGGACAGTCGGGCGCACTTACCGTGCGCCTGCGCGAACAGGGCGGCGAGGTGCTCTTCGCCAAGGAGCTCCAGCCCGGGCGCGTCGGGCAGTAGTGTGCGCCGCAGCCGGCTGCGCGGTGTGCGCCGGAAAGGGCCGAGCGCCCTTAACGCATCGGTCACGGCGCCTTGTCGGCCGCGCAACAGCCGCGCGCGAGAGTGGTCCGATGGCTGACGCATCTTCCGATCAGACCGCCGGGGGCGGACCGCTCCCCCTCGGCGGGCGGCCCGTGTCCGGTTCCGCGCGCCGCCCCGGCCGGGTCGCGGCGCTCTGTGCGGGGGCGGCACTCGCCGTCGTGTGGACGGGGTACCCAGCGGAGCAGACGGCGCTCCTGACCGCGCTCGCGTCGGCGGCGCTCGCCGCGGCGGGGTCGTACGCCTGCCAGGCCGCGCTCAGTCGCAGCATCCGGGCGGCGGGGCGCCCGCACCGGCCCCGAAGGGCCTTCGGCCCGACGGACGACGATACGAAGGAGACGACGGGTAACGCGATGGGCACCAGCACATCGGAGGGCGGGGCAGCGCACCGCACCGGTAAGCACGAGCACGGCGGGGAGCAGGAGGGCGAGGGCGGACCACCGCCCGCGCTGTGGCGGATGCGTACGACGGTGGTGGACGAGCCCGGTGCGCTCGCCGCGCTCTGCACGGCCCTGGCCGCGATCGGGGTGGACATCCTGGCGCTCCAGACCCATCCGCTGGGCGGCGCGACGGTGGACGAGTTTCTGTTGCGGGCCCCCGGCGGGGTGGAAGGGGACGCGCTGTCGGTGGCGGTCGAGCGCGCGGGCGGCACCGACACCTGGCTGGAGCGCGCCCACACCCACGACCTGGTCGACACTCCCACCAGAGTTCTCCAGATGGCCACCCGCACGGCGCTGGACTCCTCCGAACTGCCGCGCGCGCTGCGGGAGTTGCTCGGCCGCTGCCGCATCAGGTCGCTGCCGCAGGAGGCGGACGGGGCCGCCTCGGCGCAGCAGACCGGTGACGCCTGCGGTCCCGCCGCGCCCCCGGCGGCCTGCTTCCAGGAGACCGTGCTGCGGCTGCCCGACCCGGCGGGCGGGACCCTGGTCGTCGAACGCCCCCATCTGCCGTTCACCCCGAGCGAGTTCGCTCGCGCCAGGGCCCTGGTGGAGCTGGAGGCCCGGCTCGGCCGACGGCTGCCGCGCCGCCGGGACGCCGTCGAGCTGCCCGAGGGCGGCACCATCACCGTGCGCCGGGCGGACACCGAGGACGTCCCCGCAGCCAGGGCGATGCATCGGCGCTGCTCGGCACAGACCCTGCACAGCAGGTACCACGGTCCGGTCGGTGACGCGGACCGCTATCTGCGGCATCTGCTCTCGCCCCGGATCGGCCGCACCCTCGCGGTCGAGACCGCCGCCGGGCATCTGGTGGCGCTGGGGCATCTGCTGTGGGACGGCGAGGAGACCGAGGTCGCCCTGATCGTGGAGGACGAGTGGCAGGGGCGCGGGATCGGCGCCGAACTGCTGCGCAGGCTCATCGCGTTGGCCGTCGAGGCGCGCAGCGAGAGCGTCTACGCCGTCACCCGGGCGGGCAACACGGCGATGATCGCCGCGATGCGCGGCCTCGGCCTCCCGCTGGACTACCAGTTCGAGGAGGGCACCGTGGTCATCAGCGCGCCGCTCGCTCCTGCTGCCGTGCCGGCGCAGCCGTCGCGCTGAGCGCCCGGTCCAGATCGGCCCACAGGTCCTCCACGTCCTCCAGCCCGACGGACATCCGCAGCAGCCGCTCACTGATGCCGCCGCTGCGCCGGTCCGCCTCCTCGACGATGCGGTGGCTGATGGAGGCCGGGTGCTGGATGAGCGTGTCGACGCTGCCCAGGCTCACCGCCGGGGTGATCAGGTCCACGCCGCCGATCACCCCGTGCGGGTCGCCCGCGACTTCGAAGGCGACCATCGCACCGCCGATGCGCGGATAGTGCACCCGGCTCACCCGGGGATCCTCGGAGAGCCGGCGCGCGAGTTCGGCCGCCGAGGCGGACTGCGCCCGTACGCGTAC
This sequence comes from Streptomyces tardus, assembly GCF_018101125.2. GTDB lineage: Bacteria > Actinomycetota > Actinomycetes > Streptomycetales > Streptomycetaceae > Streptomyces > Streptomyces tardus. The sequence continues at coordinate 30,521 of NZ_JAELVF020000002.1, forward strand.
CGGCAGGGTGGCGAGGCCCCGCAGCAGCAGATAGCCGGCCAGCGGGTGGAGCACGCCGCCGGTGGCGAAGCGGATCTGCCGCAGCCCGCGGGCGAGTTCCTCGTCGCAGGCGACGACGCCGCCGAGGACGTCGCCGTGACCGCCCAGGTACTTGGTGGCACTGTGCAGCACAAGCCGCACGCCGCTCTCGGCGGGGCGCTGGAGCACGGGGGTGGCGAAGGTGTTGTCGGCGAGGATCGGCACCGAACCGCAGGAGTGCGCGACGGCCCGCAGATCCACCTCGGCCAGGGTGGGGTTGGCCGGGGTCTCCACCATCACCAGGCCGGTGTCGGGCCGGATGGCGGAGGCGATCCCGGCCGGGTCGGTCCAGGTGACCTCGGTGCCCAGCAGGCCGCTGCCGAGCAGATGGTCGCTGCACCCGTACAGGGGGCGTACAGCGACCACGTGGCGCAGTCCGGCGGAGCCGCGCACCAGCAGTACGGCGCTGAGGGCGGCCATTCCGCTGGCGAAGGCGACAGCGGACTCGGTGCCCTCCAGCCGGGCGAGGGCGTCCTCGAAACGCGCGACGGTCGGATTGTCCAGCCGGGCGTAGACGGGCGGCCCCTCGGGCCTCGCCCCGGTCGCGGCGAACTCGTCGATACGGGCGGCCTCTCCCCTGCTGTCGCGGGAGGGGTAGGTCGTCGACAGGTCGAGCGGTACGGCGTGCAGACCGAGAGCCGCGAGGTCCTCGCGACCGGCGTGCACAGCCTCGGTGGCCAGCGAACGCGATGGTGTGTCCATGAGAGGGATGCTGAATGACGATCGGCCGGAAGCCCTGAACTGCCGTGCTACGTTCGGCCGATGTCGGATTCCGTCGCTCTGGATCCGGTCGATCTGGAGATTCTGCGGATTCTCCAGAACGACGCCCGGACCACGTACCGCGATCTCGCCTCCGCTGTCGGGGTCGCGCCCTCCACCTGCCTGGACCGGGTGGCCCGGCTGCGCCGCAGCGGGGTGATCCTCGGCCACGCGCTGCGGCTGGATCCCAGCAGGCTCGGCCGACGGCTGGAGGCGCTGCTCTCGGTGCAGGTGCGTCCGCACCGGCGGGAGCTGATCGGGCCGTTCGTGGAACGGGTCCGGAAACTTCCGGAGTCGAGGGCGCTCTTCCATCTGACCGGGCCGGACGACTATCTGGTCCACGTGGCGGTCGCGGACGCGGCGGACCTCCAGCGGCTGGTGCTCGACGAGTTCACCTCGGTCAAGGAGGTGGCCAGGGTCGAGACCCGGCTCATCTTCCAACAGTGGTCCTGCGGCCCGCTGTTGCCGCCCGGCGCGACGCACCGGCCCAGGCCCGGTGCCGCGTCCGCGTAAGTTGACGAGACCGCTGACGCGCCTGGGGCCGGAGGGGGAGGATGGGCCCATGTCGCAGAAGACGGAGACTCCACAACACGCTCCCCTGCCGCGCGAGTTGGCCGACCGGTTCGTCAGCCGTGCCCTCGCCCTCCAACCGGTGGAGGCCACCTTCCTGGGCGTCCACGAGCACGAGCACCGGCTCCCCGACTACTCGCCGGACGGTCTGGCGGAGCAGGCGGCACTCGCCCGCGAGACGCTGCGCGCACTGGAGGACTCCGAGCACGGGCCCGGCGCCGACGCACCCGACGAGCGCCGCTGCGCCCGGCTGCTGCGTGAGCGACTCACCGCGCAGCTCGCCCTGTTCGACGGCGGCGAGCGGCTGCGGGCGGTCAGCAACCTCTCGTCGCCGGCCCACGCGGTGCGCACCACGTTCACCGTGATGCCCAGCAGCACCGAGGACGACTGGGCGACGATCGCGACCCGGCTGCGGGCCGTGCCGGCGGCCCTGGAGAGCTACCGCGAGTCGCTGGCCGAGGGGCTGCGGCAGGGCAGGCGCGCCGGGCCGCGCCAAGTCTCCACCGTTCTGGGGCAGTTCGGCCAGTGGGTGGGGCCGCGGCCGGGGCACAGCTGGTTCGACGGCTTCGTCGCCGACGGGCCGCAGGCGCTGCGGAGCGAGCTGGCGGGCGCGGCGCAGGAGGCGACCGGGGCGTACGCACAGCTGTCCGACTGGCTGCGGAACACCTACGCACCGGCGGTGGAGGGCTCCCCTGAGGTCGCCGGACGGGAGCGCTACGCCCTGTGGTCCCGCTACTGGAACGGCGCCGAGCTGGATCTGGACGAGGCGTACGAGTACGGCTGGTCGGAGTTCCACCGCATCCGCGCCGAAATGCTGGCCGAGGCCGGCAAAATCCTCCCCGACGCGCGCAACCCGTGGGAGGTGCTGCGCCATCTGGACACCCACGGCGAGGCCGTCGAGGGCGTCACCGAGGTGCGCGCCTGGCTCCAGGGGCTGATGGACGAGGCGATCGACTCGCTGGACGGCACCCACTTCGAACTCGCCCCGCCGCTGCGGCGGGTGGAGTCGATGATCGCCCCCGCCGGCAGCGCGGCGGCGCCGTACTACACGATGCCCTCGCTGGACTTCTCCCGCCCCGGCCGCACCTGGCTGCCGACCCTGGGCGAGACACGCTTCCCCGCGTACGACCTGGTGACGACCTGGTACCACGAGGGCGTCCCCGGTCACCATCTGCAACTGGCGCAGTGGGTGCACGTGGCGGACCGGCTTTCGCACTACCAGACGACGCTCGGCGGGATCGGCGCCAACATGGAGGGCTGGGCCCTGTACGCCGAACGCCTCATGGACGAACTGGGCTTCCTGCACAACGCCGAGCGCAGACTCGGTTACCTGGACGCGCAGATGATGCGCTCGGTGCGCGTGATCGTCGACATCGGTACACATCTGGGCCTCGAGATCCCGCACCACTCCCCCTTCCACCCGGGCGAGCGGTGGACCGCGGCGCTCGCGCAGGAGTTCTTCGGGCTGCACAGCGGACGTCCGCCGGCCTTCGTCGAGAGCGAGCTGGTGCGCTACCTCGGCCAGCCGGGGCAGGCGATCGGCTACAAGCTCGGGGAACGCGCCTGGCTGCGCGGCCGCGACGCGGCCCGCAAGGCGCGGGGCGCGGACTTCGACCTCAAGTCCTGGCACATGGCGGCCCTTTCGCTCGGCTCGCTGGGTCTGGACGATCTGGAGGAGGAGCTGGCAGCGCTCTGACCGGCGGGCCCGGCTTTCGGGTGCAACCCCGTGGCCCTGCCCCCGCCGGGCCACGCCGGCGTGGCCCGGCGGGGGCAGGGCCAACTGCCGTACCGCTTGCGCAGTTTCGGTCCGGTCAGCCGTCGGCGGTGCCGCGGTGGCGCAGCCGGGAGCCGTCCCTGCGTTTGAGCACCTCGAGCTGGGCGGGGATGCGCATGCGCAGGTCGGGCACGTGGCTGACAATGCCCACGCTGCGGTCCCGCTCGCGCAGCGTGTCGAGCACGTCCAGCACCTCGTCCAGGGTCTGCTCGTCCAGGCTGCCGAAGCCCTCGTCGATGAAGAGGGTGTCCAGCCGCGTGCCGCCCGCCTCCTGCGCCACGACGTCGGCCAGGCCGAGGGCCAGGGCGAGTGAGGCGAAGAAGGTCTCGCCGCCGGAGAGCGTTCCGGTGTCGCGCTCGCGGCCGGACCAGGAGTCCACGACGTGCAGGCCCAGGCCCGAGCGGGCGCCCCGCCCCACCCGTTCGTCGCTGTGCACCAGCTCGAACCGCCCGTCCGACATGCGCCGCAGTCGGTCGCTCGCGGCGGCCGCCACCTGCTCCAGCCGTGCGGCCAGCACATAGGACTCCAGCCGCATACGGCGGGAGTTGTCCACGGAGGTGCCGGCGGCCAGCCCCGCGAGGCCGACGACCAGATCCGCACGCTCGCGACCCGGCGCCGACTTCCTCGCGCCCGCGGTGGCCTGGGACCCGAGCCGGGCGAGCGCCAGGCAGCGCGACCGGGCCAGCGCGTGGGCGGTCTCGGCCGCCCGCAGCGCGGACCGTGCCGCGGCCAGTGCCTGCTCGGCCTCGGCGAGCTCCGCCTCGGGGTCGGAGTACGGATCCTCCGCTGCGGCACGCATCTCGGGGTCGGCGAACGCTTCGGCGAGCGCCTGCTCCTCGGCCTGCCAACTGTCCAGCGCCCGCTGGAGCCCGCGCTGCCCCGCGGCGTCGAGCGCGGCCACGAACGCCGACCGCGGAGAGTCGAAGCCGGCCTTCCAGGCGGCGTCGGCGAGCGCGGCGTCCGCCTCTTTGCCCCGCTGCGCGGTGCCGGCGGCTTCCCTGGCGGCCTCGGCCGCCTCTCCCAGCCGCTCGGCGAGGGCCTCCAAGCGACGGGCGGTCGCGGCGACGGTCTCCTCGCCGTCGCGCAGCCGGTCGACTTCCCGGCGCAGCCCGTCCCGCTCGGCGAGCAGCGCCTCCCGCTCGGCGGTGAGAGAGGCGATCCGGCCCCCGAGCTCACGGCCGGCGGCGAGCCTGCGCTCGTACTCGCCCTCGGCCCGGCCCAGCTCCTCCCGGACCATCGGGGCAGTGCCCGCGGTGCGCCGGGCGGCCCCCAACTCCTCGGCCACAGCCGAGAACTCGGCAGCCAGCGCCCCGGCGTGGCCGTCAGCCGCATCCGCGGCGGCACGCTCCTGCCGGCGCCGCACCTCCGTCAGCTCCCGCTCGCGCTGCTCGCGCCGCTGCTCGGCGCGACGGCTCTCCGCGAGAGCGGCCTCCTCCTGCGCGCTGTCGACCTGGCCCTCGGTGGGCCTGGCCGGCAGGGGATGGTCCCGGCTGCCGCAGACCGTGCACGGCTCCCCGGACGCCAGCTGCGCGGCCAACTCCGCGGCGATGCCCCGAAGTCGGCGGTCCCGGCGGTCCAGCCAGCGCTCCTGGGCGCCGACCGCCTCCTCGCGCGCGGACAGCGCCCGCTCCCGGGCCGCCTCCACCTCTCGCCCGAGGCCGTCCCGCAGCCGGGCGGCCTCCAGTCTGGCGCCGACCTGCTCCTGACGCGCCGCCAGCTGCTCGGCCGCGGTCGCCGCGCCGTACGCCGCGTCCAGCCGCCGCTGCGCGTCCTCGCGCAGTGCGGGCCAGCGCACGAGCCAGCTCTCGGCATCGGCCAACGACGCCTCGCTGCCGCGCACTTCGGCGTCGAGGCGGTCCAGCTCCCGGCCGATCTGCACGCCGCGCTCCTCGGCGCGACGGGCGCCGTGCAGCTCGCCCAGCCGCTCTCCGGTGCGCTGCCTGCGCTCGGCGAGCTGGGCCGCGGAGCACTCGGCGAGCTCGGCGGGCAGCTCGCCGCGGGCGACTGCCTCCCGGTGCAGGGCGGCGCGGTGGTCAGCCGCCGCCCGCTCGCGCAGCGCGTGGGCGGGGGCGATCTGCTCCGCGGCTCTGGCCAGGCCGAGCCGCTGCCGGGCGCGCTCACGCTCGGGCTCGGCGCGCCGCAGCTCCTCGGTGCGCGCGACGAGTTGGGCACAGGCGCGCCGGTGCTCCGCGCGGCGGGCTCGCTCCAGGCGGACCCGCTGGGCGCTCTCGTGCCGCTGCCCGGCGAAGCCGACCGCCTCGGCGCCCACGGCGAGGCGCTGGGCGGCGTACTCTCTGGCCTGCGCCGCCCAGGCCAACACGGCCTCGGGCAGGCCGACTTCGCCTGGCGCGCACTCGGGGAAGGCGGGCAGTGCGTCCTCGGGGCCGGTGTCCTGCTGCTCGTGCACCGCCTCGCGCATCCGGTGGGCGAGGGCCAGGAGGTGCTCGTCCCCGGCGCGCACCGCGCTCTGCGCGCTGCCGCGCAGCTCGGCGAGGCGACGCTCCAGCGCGGCGAAACGCCCGGTGTCGAAGAGCCGGCCGAGCAGCGCGGCCCGCTCCTCCGCGCCCGCCCGCAGGAACCGGGCGAAGTCGCCCTGCGGCAGCAGCACCACCTGGCAGAACTGCTCGCGGCTCATCCCGAGGAGGGTGCCGATCTCCTCGCCGATCTCCTGGTGCGAGCGGCTGCGCGCCTGCCATTGGTCGCCGGCGGGATCCCACTCGCGCAGCAGTGTGACGGCCTTCTCGACGGTGGTGCCGCTGCCCCGCCGCTTGGGGCGCGGCTGCTCGGGGCGTCTGGTCAGCTCCAACCGACGCCCGGCGACAGTGAGTTCGAGGACCACCTCGGTGGCAGTACCGGGCGGGGCGTGGTCGCTGCGCAGCCAGGCCCGGCCGCGCGACTGGCGGGAGCCGGGGACACCGCCGTAGAGCGCATAGCAGACGGCGTCGAGCACCGAGGTCTTGCCGGCGCCGGTCGCTCCGTGGAGCAGGAAGAGGCCGCCCTGCGAGAGCGCGTCGAAGTCCACGCGCTGCGTGCCGGCGAACGGCCCGAACGCGGTCACGGTCATCCGGTGCAGCCTCAACGCGCCACCTCGCTCGTGCTCTCCCGGACCCGTACGTCCTCCAGCGCGGACAGCAGCACCGCGCCTTCGGCCTCGCTCGGGCCCCGGCCGCCGCGCACATGGGCGACGAACTCCTCGGTGATCAGCCGGTCGTCCCGACCGCGCAGCCGCGAGGCGTAGCTCTCGCCGCCCGCCTCCCCGGAGCGCTCGGGGGCGAAGACCAGGCTGAGGACGTGCGGGAACCGCTCCGCCAGCCGCGACATCGGCTCCGCGGGCCGCTCGGCGTCGGTCAGGGTGACCTCCAGCCAGGACTCGGTGTGCCGCTCCAGCTCGGGATCGGCGAGCAACTCCTCCAGCTGCCCGGCCAGTCGGGCGATCGCCCGCGGACGCGGCACATCCAGACGTCTGGCGGCCAACTCGCCGGCCGGCCCGAGGTCGATCAGCCACATGCCCTTGCGCTGCGCGGCCTCGGAGAAGGAGTAGGCGAGCGGCGAGCCGGAGTAGCGGACGCGTTCGGTGATCGTCTGACAGCCGTGCAGATGGCCGAGCGCGGCGTAGTCCACTCCGTCGAACACCCCGGCGGGCACCGAGGCGACACCGCCCACGGTGATGTCGCGCTCGCTCTCGCTGGCCTGGCCGCCGGCGACGAAGGCGTGCGCCAGCACCACCGAACGCGCCCCCGGGCGGGTGGCCAGATCGGCGCGGACGCGGTCCATCGCCGCGGTGAGCACGGCGGTGTGGCCGCCTCTACCGGCGCTCAACCGGTCGCGGACCAGGGCTGGTTCGAGGTATGGCAGTCCGTAGCAGGCGACCTCGCCGTGCGCGTCGTGCAGGACGACCGGGGTGCCGCAGCCTTCGGGATCGGTGCGCAGATGGATGCCGGCTCTCCCGAGCAGGCCCGCGCCCACCCCGAGTCTGCGGGCGGAGTCGTGGTTGCCGGAGATCATCACCGTCGGCACCTCCAACTCGCCCAGGCGGTGCAGGACCTCGTCGAAGAGGTCGACGGCGGGCAGCGGCGGCACCGCACGGTCGTAGACGTCACCGGCGACGAGCACCGCGTCCACCTGCTCGCGCCGCACCGTCTCCACCAGGTGGTGCAGGAACGCCCGTTGGGCGTCGAGCAGGCTCACGCGGTGGAAGGAGCGGCCCAGATGCCAGTCGGAGGTGTGCAGCAGACGCATGCTGCCCGACCCTAAGCCCGACCACTGACAACGAACTCGGGAGCTCCGGTACGGGCTCGGGCGGCACCGGCCGGGCCGGTGTGGGAAGTCGGTGTGCGGGGCCGGTGTGGGGAGCAGACGCGCGGGGTCGATCGTGGCTCCTTCGCGGGACCGCAAGGCTGCTCGGGCGGGCCGGCGGTCAGCCGTCTCCGTACACCTCGCCGCCGAGTTCGGTACGGGCGGTGCCCGCGGTGGCGTCGGCGAGCCAGCCCCGGAAGGTGTCCAACTGTGCCTCGGGGAGGCCGAGTTCGATGGTGACCTCCGCGCCGTACCGGACCTCGCGCACCGCGCGGCCGGTCGCGCGCAGCTCGTTCTCCAGCCGGCCGGCACGCTGGTGGTCGACGGTGACGGTCAGCAGGCGGTATCTGCGGCGCACGACGGTCCCGACGGCGTCCAGCGTCTCGCCCACGGCGCCGCCGTAGGCACGGATCAGCCCACCCGCGCCGAGCTTGGTGCCGCCGAACCAGCGGCTGACCACGGCGATCGTGAAGCGCATCTCGCGTCGCAGCAGCATCTGCAGCATCGGCAGACCCGCCGTTCCGCCCGGTTCGCCGTCGTCACCGGACTTCTGCACCCCCGCGTCGGCGCCCAGGACATAGGCGTAGCAGTGGTGACTGGCGCCGGGATGCTCGGCGCGCACCCGCTCCAGGAAGGCGCGGGCCTGCTCCTCGGTGGTGACGGGCGCCAGAGCGCACAGGAACCGGGAGCCCCGCACCTCGGTCTCGTGCTCGCCGGGACCGGCCACGGTGACGTACTGCTCCTGCATTCCGCCACCCTATGCCGCGCCGTACAGCGCCACCGTGCGGGTGCCGGGGGCAGTGGCGGCCGGCCGGGGCGGCGCGACATCTGCCTCGGCGGGCAGCGGGGAATACCGTCCACGGCGCGGGTGTTGGCGCCCGTATGACCTCTTCCGACCAGACCGACCAGCAGCCCACCGGACCCGCGGGACCGCCCGGGGCCAAGAGTCGGCAGGCCCAGGAGCCGACGGCCGCGGAGGTGGATGCGGCAGCGCGGCGGATCCTCACCTCCGCGGGAGACACCTGGGCGGTCGTCGGCCTGTCCAACAACACCGCGCGGGCGGCGTACGGCGTGGCGCAGATGCTGCGGCGCTTCGGCAAGCGCGTGGTGCCGGTCCACCCCTCCGCCGAGACGGTGCAGGGAGAGCCGGGCTACGCGTCATTGGCCGAAGTGCCCTTCCCGGTCGACGTGGTGGACGTCTTCGTCAACTCCTCGCTCGCCGGGCGGGTGGCCGACGAGGCGGTCGGGATCGGTGCGAAGGCCGTCTGGTTCCAGCTCGGCGTGGTGGACACGCAGGCGTACGGCCGGACGGTGGAGGCCGGGCTGGAGATGGTGATGGATCGCTGCCCCGCCATCGAGATACCCCGGCTGGGCTGAGGCGCCCGTTGCGCTGCGTTGGCGCAGGCCACCCGGGGCACGGACGCGACGCCGGGGCACGCTCACGGCATGGGGCCCGGTAGGCGCTCGGGCAGTGGGTCAGAAGTGGCGCAGTGCCAGCAACAGCAGCGCGACGCCATGCAGCCCCGCCAGGACGAGGATCAGGATGCGCAGGTTCCTCGGGTTCACGCTTTCGGTTCCTCCTTGGAGGATCGCGGATCCGGCGGGACCCGGGGCAAGTTGACCGGAGGTGCGGGTCAGGCGTCCGCCGCGGGCCCGGCCGTGTTCGCGGCGCCGCCCGGCCGCGTGCGGTCGGGGACGTCCGCGGCGAGCCGCGCCTCCTCGGCGGCAGTGAGCCCGGCCAGTGCGATCAGCTGCTGCGGGGTGGCCCCTTCGGGCACCGGCACCGGGGCGGGGGTGCGCAGCGGTGGCTGCCACCCGTCGTCGGGGTTCCAACGGCGCACGACCCGGGCGGGGGCGCCTGCGACGACCGCGTGGTCGGGCACCTCGCCGCGCACCACGCTGCCCGCTCCGACCACGACGTTGCGCCCCAGACGCGCACCGGGCAGCACCACGGCGCCGTGCCCCAGCCAGCAGCCCGGCCCGATCGTCACGGGCGCGGTGCGCGGCCACTGCTTGCCGACGGGTACGGCGGGGTCGTCGTAGGAGTGGTTGGTCGAGGTGACGTAGCAGTGCGGGCCGAAGAAGACCTCGTCGCCGATGCTGACCGAGGTGTCGGCGATGACATGGCTGCCGCGTCCGAGCACCACGCCGTTGCCGATCGAGAGGATGGTGTCGGGCCCGAGCTCCAGATCGGGCATCATGCCCGCGGTCAGGGTGACTTCGGCGCCGACGATGCAGTGGTCGCCGATCTCGATCCAGGGCGCTCCGAAGATCGTCCCCTGGGGGAAGGCGAGCCTGGTTCCGGGACCGAGCCGCCGAAAGGCGTACGGGCCGGGGTGCTCGGCGGTCAGTGCGCCGGCCCGCTGGGCCCAGCGCCAGGCGCGGTGAACGCCGCGGGAGGCGAGTGAGGTGAGCGGTTTCGGCCAGGCTGCCATCCGGCCACCGTAGTCCGGTGCGCGGCGCAACGACCTGCCGGAGCGCTGTGATCTTCGCCAAAGGGCTCACGTACCGTTCGCCCTGGCGCGACGATGCGCCGGTGACGGGGGCGGACACCGCCCGGACCAAGGGAGCGAACGGCAGATGACGCACAAGCCGCTGATCAGGGCCGTGGGAGACCGGCGACCGGCGATCGCGGACGGGGCATTCCTCGCCCCGACCGCCACCGTGGTGGGCGCCGTGACCCTGGGCGAGGGCGCCAGTGTCTGGTACGGGGCGGTGCTCCGCGCGGACTTCGAGGCGATCGAGGTCGGCGCGGACAGCAACATCCAGGACAACTGCGTGATCCACACCGACCCGGGTTACGGGGCGCGGGTGGGCGAGCGCGTCTCGGTGGGCCACGGAGCAGTGCTGCACGGCTGCGTCGTGGAGGACGACTCGCTGGTCGGGATGGGGGCGACGGTGCTCAACGGGGCCCGGATCGGGGCGGGTTCGCTGGTCGCCGCGCAGGCTCTGGTGCCGCAGGGGATGGAGGTGCCGCCCAACTCGCTGGTCGCGGGCGTGCCGGCCAAGGTGCGCCGCGAGCTCACCGAGGAGGAGCGGGCCGGACTGGTCCTCAACGCCGAGGCGTACACCGGCCTCGCCGCTGCCCATCGCGCCGACGCCCACGAGGTGGAGCGCTGAGCGGCCTCGCCCGACCGCGCGGGTCCGGTGACGGCCGAGCCCGCGCGGACTCGCGCCGAGTGGTGGGACGGGCTGGGCGCAGAGCCGCGCCGGGCGGCCGGCAGGTTGCTCAGCGGTTGGGGCGCAGGGTCCAGACGATGCTCATCTGCCCGGTCACGGCGCCGTCCTCGCGGGTGATGTCGATCTCCACGGCGAACTCGGGCCGTTCGCCCTCGTCAAGTTCGGCGACCACCTCGGCGACCGGGCGGCCGAGCTTCGCGGTCGCGGTCACCGGGCCCATCGCCAGCTTCTGGTAGCTGATCTCGGCCCGCACGGCGAGCGGCACGGCCCGGCCGAGCTGGTCGGCGAAGGCGCTCATCACGATCGCGCCGCTCGCCGATTCCGCGAGGGTGAACATGGCGCCGGCGTGCGGTCCGCCCACGTGGTTGTGGTAGGCGCTCTGGTCGGGCATCCGCACCACGGCGCGGTCCGCACCGGTCTCGAGGAACTCGAGGTTGAGGGTGGCGGTCATGGGGACCGAGGCCAGCATCAGGTCGCCGATCGACGGCGCGTTCTCAGACATGACCCCGACATTACCAGCCGGTAGCTTCGGGGCCGACGGACTCCCGGACGAGCCCCGCGCACCCTCTCCTCCCCGCCACGCCGCAACCCGGCGCCCGTTCGCGGCGCGCCGGACCACGCACCCGCACCGCGGCACCCGACCCGCAGCACTGGCACTGCGGCAGCTCAGCCCACCGTGAAAGCGCCGCTCGGCGGCTCCGGCGAGCGGGCGGGTGCCTCGTCCTCGCGCACCGACTCGGCACCCCGCATCAGCGCCCGCAGCGCGTCCCCGTGCACCACCCGTGCGGGGAAGGCGTCCGCCGCCGTACTGCGGGCGAGCCCGGCCAGCGGCAACTCCCGCCGGGACGCCAGCAGTACGGCGTTCCCGTACCGCCGGCCGCGCAGTACCGAGGGCTCGGCGATCACCGCCAGCTGGTCGAACTCGGTGGCGAAGGTGGCCAGTTGGGAGCCGAGGAAGGAGAACGGAGCGGCGTCGGCCAGGTTCGCGGCGTACACACCGTCCGGCCGGAGCACCCGTGCGGCGGCCCGGACCCAGGGCAGCGTCGTGAGACTTCCGGGCACTCGCGCGCCGCTGAAGACATCCGCCACCAGCAGGTCCACCGAGGCCGCGGCCGTCCGCCCGACGGCCTCGCGCGCGTCGGCCACCGTGACGTCCACCCCGCACCCCGCGGGCAGCGGCAGTTCTTCGGCGACCAGTGCGCTCAGCCCCGCGTCCGCCTCCACCACGGTCTGCCGCACACCGGGCCGGGCCCGGGCCGCGTAACGGGCGAGCGTCATCGCCCCGCCGCCCAGATGCAGCAGATCCAGCGGGTCGCCGGGGAGTTGGTCCAGTACGTGCGCGAGCCTGCGCACGTACTCGAACTCCAGATGCGACGGGTCGTCGAGATCGACGTAGGACTGGGGCGCGCCGTCTACGGTCAGCAGCCACGCGCGCGGGCGGTCGACGTCCGGGAGCAGCTTGGCGACACCCAGGTCGACGGTCCGGGTGAGAGGGATTCGCATGTCCACTCCCCCATTGTCGACCGCCGGTCCCGGCAGCCCGACCGGGGGCGCGGATCCCGTCTGCGCCACGCTCCGTCCACCGCTGCGTCACCTTGGTCAGCTACCCTCCACCGGTGCACGACCCTCCCTCTTCCGTTGCCGAAAATCCGGCCCCGCCCGCCGAACCGCCGCCCGCACGCGGTCGGCTCACTCCGCGCGTCCGCCTGGCGCTGCTGGGAGCGCTGCTCGCGGCAGCGGCACTGGCCGCGGCCGTGCTCGAACCGCAGCAGCTGCTCACCGCCGAGCGGTGGCAGGGCGCGGGAGCCGCCGAGGCGCTGCTGTTCACCTGCCTCTACGGGGCCGCCACGGCGGCCTTTGTGCCGCGCCCCTTGATGGGACTGGTGGCGGGAGCCGTGTTCGGCATTTCGGTGGGCGTGGCGGTCGCGCTCGGCGGAACAGTGCTCGGGGCCGCCCTGTGCCTGGTGGTGGGCCGCGGGCTCGGGCAACGCGCGGTGCGCCCCTTCATCGAACGGGCCGACTGGCTGCGCACGAGCGACCGCTACCTGGAGCGGCACGGTTTCCGTACGATCCTCGCGCTGCGACTGCTGCCCGGAATCCCGTTCGCACCGTCGAACTACGTCGTGGCCCTCTCCCGGCTGCCCTGGCCGGTCTACCTCGCGGCCAGCGCGCTGGGCAGTCTGCCGCAGATCCTGCTGTACGCCTGGGCGGGGGACCGCGCGACCGACCCGCTCAGCACGGGCCAGCTCGCACTCGCGGGCATCGCCATGGTCGCCGCGCTGGGCATCGCCCCGCTCGTCCGACGCCGCGTCAGCAGGGCACTCGCCGCACACCGGGTACCGGAGCACGGTGCCGAGCACTGAGCCGGCCGCCGCGCGCAGAGCGGCACACGCCCCCACGTTCCGTCCGTTGTCAGTCCACGACCACAGGGGCGAGCAGACTCCGCCATGACCTGGTTCCAATCCCTCATCCTCGGACTCGTCCAGGGACTCACCGAGTTCCTCCCGGTCTCCTCCAGCGCCCACGTACGCCTGACCGCGGTGGTCGCCGGGTGGCCCGACCCGGGCGCCGCCTTCACCGCGGTCGCCCAGATCGGCACCGAGATCGCGATCGTCATCTACTTCCGCAAGGACATCGCCCGCATCCTGGTGGCCTGGCTGCGCTCGATCACCGACAGATCCGCACGCGGCAATCAGGACGCACGCATCGGCTGGCTGGTGATCCTCGGATCGATCCCGATCGCGGTCCTGGGCGTGACCTTCAAGGACCACATCGAGGGCCCCTTCCGCGATCTGCGGCTCATCGCGCTCAGCTTCATCGTGCTCGGCATCGCCCTCGGCGTGGCTGACCACCTCGCCACTCGCGCGGAGCGCGGCGGGCGCCACCGGTCGGTCAGGCCGCGCAAGAACCTCGACCAACTCACCGTCCGCGACGGCCTCCTGTATGGCGCCTGGCAGGCACTCGCCCTGGTGCCGGGCGTCTCCCGGTCAGGGGCCACCATCACCGGCGGTCTCTTCCTCGGCTACAACCGCGCGGCGGCGGCCCGTTACTCTTTCCTGCTCGCGATTCCGGCGGTGCTGGGCTCGGGCGCGTACGAGCTCCGGGAGATCGGCGGCGAGGGCGCCCAGGTGGCCTGGGGCCCGACGATCCTCGCCACGGTGGTGGGCGGCCTCGTGGGGTACGCGGTCATCGCCTGGTTCATGAACTGGGTCGCCACCCGCAGCTTCATGCCCTTCGTCTGGTACCGGATCGTGGTCGGCCTCGCGCTGCTGGTGCTGGTCGGCCTCGGGGTGCTGGACCCGCTGGCCGGAGCGGGACACCTGGACGAGGCCGACTGACACCGCGGGCGGCACGCTGCGACGCCGGGGCGGCACGGACACCGAAAGGTCCGAGCCGCCCCGGCGCAGGTGTGCAGACGGCGTTCGAGGAGTCGGCGCCCTGGTGCACGATGCGCGTCGACGTCTGCGAACCACCCCTCCGCCCGGTGCTCGCCACGGTGGGCGAGGAGGGCGAGGACTGGCTCATGGGGGTGGAGCTCTCCGAGACCGACGGCACCACCGAACTGCGGCTCGTCCACCACCTGTCGACCACCGACGCGGTGGACTTTGCGGGGCCGGGCCGGGAGTACTGCCTCGACATGCGTACTGCCTCGACATGCTCACCGCTTCCCGAGACGGCGCGTCCCAGCCGTCCTTCGACGACTGCCTCTCCTCCCGGCAGGCGTCCTACCGCGCCCTGCGCGCCTGAGGACCCGTCCGGCCGCAGCGGCGCGGCAGCGTCAGGAGGCGTCCAGCAGCACGCTGGTGACGATCTGCTCGCACAGCCGATGCGTTTCCAGCGCCTCGGCCGCGTTGCCCGGGCCGCCCCGGCGCACCTCGTCCAGGAACGCCAGAACGCACTGCTCGATGCCCCGTTGACGGGCCACCGGCTCCCAGTCGCCGCGACGGCGCACGCTGGGCTGCCCCTTGTGGTCGACGATCTCCGCGAGGTTGCGGACCTCGCGCTTGGTGTCCTGACCGGAGACCTCGAGAACCTCCTCGGCGGAACCGGAGAGCCGGTTCATGATGCCGAGCGCGGTGAAGCCTTCGCCGGAGAGCTGGAGGACCACGTGGTGCAGCAGCCCGTCGACCTGCCGAGCGCGAACGTCCACCTGGTCGTGGGCGCCGGGCGCCAGGAAGAGCAGCGTGTCCACGACGTGGATGAAGTCGTCGAAGACCATGGTGCGAGGGTCCTCGGGCAGCGAGACCCGGTGCTTCTGGAGCACGATCAGATCCCGCGCGTGGTCCAGGCACTGCACGTAGCCGGGGGCGTGGCGCCGGTTGAAGCCGACGGTGAGCGGCAGCGAGCGGCTCTGCGCGAACCGCACCAGACGCTCGGACTCGGCGAGCGAGTAGGCCAGCGGCTTGTCGACGAAGGTCGGGACCCCGGCCTCCAGGAGCCCGGTCACCAGCTCGGGGTGCGCCTCGGTGGAGGCGTGCACGAAGGCTGCGTCCAGACCTGACTCCAACAGTGAGTCGAGGTCGGCGTGGCGGTGCTCCCGCGGGACCCGGTAGGTCTCACCGACCTCCCGCAGGACAGCCGGTGTGCGGGTGAACAACCGCGGTTCCAGGCCGGGTTGAGTGGTGAGCACCGGCAGGTATGCCTTGCGTGCGATGTCCCCGAGTCCGATCACGCCGATTCTCAACTGCCGCACCTCGCTGCTTGATTGTGGTTGTTCATGGCTGTTCGTGGACGTGCGTGGCGCTCTGTGGACGTGGGTGGCGCTGGTGTCCGGGGCACGGGTTCCGCCCACGGTCCGACGCGGCCTGGCCGCAGGTCACGCCGGTCCGACGCCGTCGTGCCCGGTGCGGCCCCGGTGGGTGCCGGGCCGCGCTCCGGCAGGATACGTCGTCGCCGCGGTCCTCGAAGGAGCCTGCGACACCGGGCACTTCAGCCCTGCGTCGTGCCACCGGCTTCGAGGGTCCGCTCCAACCGGTCGGCGTCGGCCCGCAGATCGGCGGCGTACCGGTCAGTGCGCAGCGCGCGCAGAGCGGAGCGGGTGCGGACGATCTCCCGCCGGGCGGCGGCCGTCTCGCCCAGGCGGGCGTACGCGCCGGCGAGGCTCAGATGCAGACGGGGGTAGAAGGACCGCACCTCGCGCAACTCCCGCTGGGCCACGGCCCGGTGCTCCGGGGCCGGGGCCGCGCCGGGACGGCCTGTGGTGCCTTCGCCGTCGGCGGTGGCACCGAGGGTGTCCGCCTCGGCGAGCGCCCGCAGGTCCCAGACGAGGCCGACGTCCGGCTCGTCCTGGGTCTGGGCGAGGTAGTGCGCGACGGTGGAGCGCTGCAGCGCGGAGGAGCCGGCGTACAGCTCCGTCCACAGCTCGGCCAGCCGGCGGCGCGCCTCCTCGCGGTCGCCGCCGTGATGCAGGATCACCGCCTGCCCGATGCGGGTGCGCACCGCCTCCGCCGACTCGCGTCGCTCACCCATGGAACCTCCCGCATCGCCCGGCCGCCGTGCCCGGCCCCGACGCTAACGCCGCCCCCGCCCGATCCCCTTCAGGCGCTCCCTACCGGCGGGTGGAGCCGGCGGCATGCCGGCGCCGGCCGGCGCAGCGGCCGAACCGCCGCCCGCATGCCGCCGTACACCACGCGGGGGTTCAGCCGCCGAGCTGCGGGAGGCGCCAGTCGATGGCCGCGTGACCCTGCTGTTCCACGGCCTCGTCGATCTGGGTGAACGGCTTGGACCCGAAGAAACGCCGGGCGGAGAGCGGCGAGGGGTGGGCGCCCTCCACCACGGTGTGCCGCTCCCGGTCGATCAGGGGCAGCTTCTTCTTGGCGTAGTTGCCCCAGAGCACGAAGACGGCCGGGTCCGGCCGCTGCGAGACCGCGCGGATCACCGCGTCGGTGAACTTCTCCCACCCCTTGTTCTTGTGGGAGTTGGCCTCTCCCGCGCGCACCGTCAGCACGGCGTTGAGCAGCAGCACGCCCTGCTCGGCCCAGGGCATCAGATTGCCGTTGTCCGGAACCGGAAGGCCGAGCTCGTCCTGCATCTCCTTGAAGATGTTCCGCAGGGAGGGCGGGGTCCGCACACCGGGACGCACCGAGAAGCACAGGCCATGCCCCTGGCCCTCGCCGTGGTACGGATCCTGGCCCAGTACGAGCACCCTGACGTCCTGGTAGGCGGTGGCCGCCAGCGCGGCGAAGACCTCCTCACGCGGCGGGAACACCGGCCCGGCGGCCCGCTCCTCCTCGACGAACTCGGTCAGCTCCTTGAAGTAGGGCTTGTCCAGCTCCTCTCCGAGTACGTCCTGCCAGGAACCGGGCAGCATGTCGAGCACGGGAGACCTCCGCTATCGGGTTGGGGGCTGTCCTCGATCCGAGAACCCCTCAGAAAGTACCCGGCACCACTGACATCGCGCGCCGTACCCGAACAGTCCGGGCCCGACCCCTCCGGGCCCGGCTCCGCCCGCTACCAGCTGCCCTTGCGGTGCAGCTCCCATGCGCGCATCAGCGTCGAGGTGTCGATCGCCCACTCGACGCCCGCGATGTCCTCCTTGGCTGCGACGTACACCCGGCCCTGCCACAGCGGGAGCAGCCGGACGTCCTTCGCGAGGATCTTCTGAGCCTCCTGGAGGTCCCTGGCAGCGGTGCCCCGGTCGCTCTCCTGCCGCGAGGCGGGCAGGATCCTGCCGGTCAACTCGGCTTCCTCGTACGGGATGCCAAGGACGTTGTTCTCGCCGACGAACGGGCCGATGTAGTTGTCCGCGTCCGGGAAGTCGGGGAACCAGCCGCGGCCGAAGACCGGGTACTCGCCCCGGCGGTGCGCCTTCTGGAAGGACTCCCACTCCTGGCCGCGCACCTTCACCCGGAAGAGCTCGGAGTCGTTCAACTGCCGCTGGATCTCTTCGAATTCGGCCTTCATCGTGGCGCCGTAGCGGTCGGTGGTGTACCAGAGCGTGAACTCGACGGGCTCGTCGATGCCGGCATCGGTCAGCAGCTTCTCGGCCTTGGCCCGGCTCGGCGCGCCGAACCTGTCGAAGAAGGCGCTGGTGTGGCCGGTGATGCCGCTGGGGACCATCGAGTACAGCGGCTCGGCGGTGCGCCGGTACACCTTGCGCACCAGCGCGCCCCGGTCCAGAAGCTGCGCCATCGCCTCGCGGACCGCCGGATCGGAGACCGCCTCGTCCTGCGGGTTGAACGCCAGATAGCGGATCTCGGTGCCGACGACCTCGTCGAGGCGGATGTCGGAGCCGGCCGTCCCGTCCTTGAGGCTGGTGATCTGGTCGGGCGTCAGACCCCGGTAGACGAGGTCGATCTTCTCGTCGCGAAGGGCCTTGACCAGTCCGCCGGACTTCTTGAAGTAGTGGATCTCGACCGTGTCGTTCTTCAGCTCCGCGGCGCCCTTGTAGCTGTCGTTGCGCTCCAGCTGCGCCAGCCTGCCCGGCTCGTACTCGGCCAGCCGGTACGGACCCGAGCCCGTCAGCTCGTTGCCCCGGCGCAGCTGCTTCAGGGGGTACTCCGCCGGGTCGACGAGGGAACCGGCGGGCGTGGTGAGGACGAGCGGGAAGGTGGCGTCGGAGCGCTTGAGGTGGAAGATCACGGTGCGGTCGCCGCTGGTCTCAACCTCGTCGATGCTCTCCAGCAGCGGTGCCGGCCCCTTGGCGGAGTCGATCTGCCGGATGCGGTCGAAGGAGTGCTTGACCGCCTCGGCGTCCAGGGCGTTGCCCGAACTGAACTTCAGGCCCTCCTGGAGGGTGCAGCGGTAGACCTGGCTCTTGCGGTCGGTGAACTCGCACTTTTCCGCGGCGTCCGCCTCGGGGGCGCCGCTGGACTTGGGTATGTGCATCAGCGACTGGAAGGTGTTGCGGTAGAGCTCCCAGGAGCCGTCCCAGGCGTCCGCCGGGTCGAGCGAGGAGGGTTGGCTCGTGGTGCCCACTCTCACCGGCCCCCCGCCTTCGCCGTCCGAGCCGGACAGCGTGCCGCACCCCGCCAGCAGCGCGGCGACCGACATCAGGGAAACCACCAACACACCTCTGGGACGCCTTGTCCGGCCGACCACGTGCACGCTCCTCACATCAACGGGCCACAACTTCGGTACAGCAAGGGGGGGGTGGGGGGAAGTTGCCGACCGTGGGAGCAGGTCCGGCCGTACGCGGGCGCGGGGACGTTTCGGCAGGTCGGCGAGCCAACAGGAGGTGGGAGCCGTACCGCAGCCCCACCCGCGCTGAATCGACTGCTCAACCATCGTGTGTTTGGCGGCCGATGTCCATGCCCGGGACTCCCCGGATAGCGCACCGCGCCCTCCGGGGAGCCCTCGTGCGTCAGGCGACTCCGGCGTTCAGGAAGAGCCCGCCGTCGATGACGAGTGTCTGACCGGTGATCCAGCCCGAGTCCTCGGAGGTCAGGAAGGCCACCGCGCCGCCGATGTCCTGCGGCACCCCGAGGCGCCCGAGCGGGTAGCCGTTCTGCGCCTCCTCCTCGCGGCCCTCGTACAGCGCCGCCGCGAACTTGGTCTTCACGACCGCGGGGGCGATCGCGTTGACCCGCACCCCGGGTGCCATCTCGTGGGCGAGCTGCAGCGTGAGGTTGATCATCGCCGCCTTGCTGATGCCGTACGGGCCGACGAAGGGCGAGGCCGAAATCCCCGCGACCGAGGCGACGTTGACGATCGTGCCGCCGTTGTCGCGCTGCCAGGCGGCCCACGTCTTCTGGGCGAAGCCGAGGGCGGAGATCACGTTGGTCTCGAAGACCTTCCGGGCCACCCCGAGGTCGGCGTCGGCGATAGGGCCGAACACCGGGTTCGTGCCGGCGTTGTTGACCAGGTGGTCCACACGGCCGTACTCGGAGATCACGTGCTCGACCGCACGTGCCTGGTGCTCCTCGTCGTGGGCCTTGCCCGCGACGTACGTGGCACGGTCGGCGCCGAGTTCGGCAACGGCCTCCTTCAGCGGTTCCTCGTTGCGCCCCGTCAGGCACACCCGGTCCCCGCGGGCCACCAGGGCCCGTGCGATGCCGTAGCCGATACCCCGGCTGGCGCCGGTGACCAGTGCGACCCTGCCGCTGTCCTTGCTGCTCATGCTCTGTCCGTTCTCCTCGTGCTCGTCGGGCGCCCTGGTCAGTCCAGTGGCCCGCCGGCCACGTACAGCACCTGACCCGAGACGAAGCCGGCACGCTCGTTGGTGAAGTAGGCGACGGCGTCCGCGATGTCCTCGGGCCGGCCCACGCGCTGGACCGGGATCTGGGTGGCGGCGGCGGCCTGGAAGTCCTCGAAACCCATGCCGACCCGGGCGGCCGTGGCCGCGGTCATGTCGGTGGCGATGAAGCCGGGGGCGACCGCGTTGGCAGTGATGCCGAACTTGCCCAGTTCCTTGGCGAGCGTCTTGGTGAAGCCCTGGAGACCGGCCTTGGCGGCGGCGTAGTTGGCCTGGCCGCGGTTGCCCAGCGCCGAGCTGGAGGAGAGGTTGACGATACGGCCGAAGCCGGCGTCGACCATGTGCGCCTGGGTGGCCCTGGACATCAGGAACGCGCCGCGCAGATGCACGTTCATGACGGTGTCCCAGTCGGACTCGCTCATCTTGAACAGCAGGTTGTCGCGCAGGACTCCGGCGTTGTTCACCAGTATCGAGGGGGCGCCGAGCTCCGCCGCGACCCTCGCGACACCCGCCTCCACCTGCTCGCCGTCCGAGACGTCGCAGCCGACGGCCAGCGCACGGCCGCCCGCCGCGATGATCTGCTCGACGGTCTCCGCGCAGGCGCCCTCGTCCAGGTCGAGGACGGCCACCGCACGTCCTTCCTCGGCCAGCCGTACGGCAGTGGCCGCACCGATTCCCCGCGCCGCACCCGTCACTATCGCGACGCGCTGCTCAGTGGTCGACATGCTGCTTCTCCTCGCCCTCGATTGATGAGCAACCGCTTAGTAGCTACCGGAACGTGACGCTAGAAGGCGGCCACCGTGCTGTCAACGCCCATCCGGGGCCACTCAGCGGACCAGCGTCTTCAGCAGCCGCCGCACCTCGGCCGCGGGGTCGACCGTCAAGCCCAGATGCACCGGCCCGGCCCGCAGCACCGTGCTGCGCGGGGCGACCAGCCAGCGAAAGCGCCGGCCCGGCTCCTCACCAGAGGCCTGCCCCGCCGCCGCACCGCCCTCGGAGACGCAGACGAAGGCGCCGAGTGCGGCCCGGACACCGGCCACGTCCGCCGACGGGTCCAGCGCGCGCAGCCGTTCCTCGTCCAGATGCACCAGGGTCGCCAGGAACGAGCGGGGCCGGCAGTAGAGGACCACCCCCGCGTTCATCTGCTCGCCCCGCTCCGCCCGGGGGACGATTCGCAGCAGCGCGTACTCGAAGACCGCCCGCTCCGGCCGCCCACTCATGCCCGGCCGCCCTTCGGGTCGCCGCTCGCGGACGCCCTTCCGTCACCCGATCCGGGCGGATCCCCGGTACGGCCGGTCAGCCAGCCGGGCGCCCGGGAGGGTCCGTCACCGCTGCGCTCGCCGATGGTGATCCGCTCCCCCAGCCCCTCCAACCGGGCCGCCAGAGTGCGCACATGGGCAGCGCGCACCTCCTCCACCGAGTCGAAGCCCGGCTCCTCGCACAGCCACTCCCCCGGCACCTCGGCCACGCACTCGCGCAGCGCCTCCTCGGTGACACGCGGCCCCAACTCCTCCTGCGCCGCCCCGATGTCGGGGCCGAAGGAGGCCAGCACATGGTCGGAGGCGTCGTAGGGACGCAGCGCGGCCTTCGCCGCGGTCGGCCAGTTGTGCTGCCAGATCATGCTGGCGCCGTGGTCGATCAGCCACAGGTCGCCGTGCCAGACAAGCAGGTTGGGGTTGCGCCAGGAGCGGTCGACGTTGTTGATCAGCGCGTCGAACCAGACGATCCGCCCCGACTCCCGCGCCGAGACCGCGTACGCGAGCGGGTCGTAGCCGATCGAACCGGGCAGGAAGTCCATGCCGAAGTTGGCGCCGCCGCTCGCCTTCAGCAACTCCTGCACCTCCTGGTCCGGTTCACCGAGCCCGATGACCGGATCCAGCTCCATCCGCACCACATCCGGCACCCGCAGGCCCAGCCGCCGGGCAATCCCGGCGCTGATCACCTCGGCGACGAGCGTCCTGCGCCCCTGCCCCGCCCCGGTGAACTTCATGACGTACGTGCCCAGATCGTCCGCCTCGACCAGACCGGGCAGCGATCCGCCCTCCCACAGAGGCGTCACATAGCGCGTTGCTGCGACCTCTTTCAACACTTCCCAGGCCACCCATCTCTCTCGCCCCGCACTCCCCGCCCCCGGCGAGTGCCTGCTCAGCCGCTCCCCCAGCGGCAGCACGTCTGTCTGGTGGCAGCGCGCCACGAGGTGGGCATAGTAGCCGAGGGTGATCGGCGAGAGAGCTCGGGCCGACGTGCCGGAGCCGCCACGGGCCCCCGCCTCCGGCACCACCCAGGTGTGGTCGTACAGCATGAATCCGTCATCGCGGAAGCGACCGCTGGGGCGCTGCACGCTCTCGGGCGCGGCGAGCCGCACCCGACGCGCCCCGGTTCAGCGCGCAGCCCTTCGACGTGAGGTTCTGCCGGCTCCTGAGCGGCAGGAGAGGTGGGAGAAGTGGGAGGCTCCTCGCGTTCCGCGGCGGCGCTCCAGTCCAGCCCTCCTCGGCCTGCGCGCTGTGCCGGGTGTGGTCGACACCGTCGAAAGTGTTCTCTTCCGTGAGATCCGCTCCCTCTGACGTGACGCCTCCCCGGGGCGGTCGAATGCCCCGTGCCGCACTTCTTCCTGAACGCTGAGAGCGCCGAACCTGCGTGACGTGGTCGACCGTAGAAGTTGATGCAGAGAAAAGATCAGGCAGAACAGACAAGCGTGAGGGCGGGCGGC
The DNA here is from genome assembly GCF_018101125.2 of Streptomyces tardus. Taxonomy (GTDB): domain Bacteria; phylum Actinomycetota; class Actinomycetes; order Streptomycetales; family Streptomycetaceae; genus Streptomyces; species Streptomyces tardus. The sequence continues at coordinate 53,021 of NZ_JAELVF020000002.1, forward strand.
TCAGCGACGGCGCCCCGTCGGCAGTCGGCGGCCGGGAGGCCGGCGTCAGAGCCCCTTCGACGACCGCGATGGTGAACCTGACAGGGCATCAGGACGCGAAGGCCCTGATTCAGTCGGTGGGGCGGTGTTGGTCGGTGTCCGCGGGGGCGGATGTGCCGACGAGGCCGTTGAGGGCCGCGGTGACGCCGGCCTGGAAACGGCTGGTGGCGTTCAGCTCTTCCATGATCTCGGCGATGTGCCGTCGTACGGTGCGCAGCGACATGCCCAGGCGGCGGGCGACGGTCTCGTCCTTGAGGCCGGTGGCGAGCAGGCGGAGGATCGTCTCGTCCACCTGTGGGGAGACCTGTTCGAGGCCCTCGCTGGCGGCGTCCGCGAAGGGGGTGGCGGTGTCCCAGGTCTGCTCGAAGACGTCACAGAGGTAGCCGACGGTGTCGGGCTCCCGTATGACGACGGCGCCCCAGGATTCGTCCTGCAAGGGGATGAAGGCGCTCGTGCGGTCGAAGACGATGAGCCGGCCGAACAGCGCGTGGGCGGTGCGGTATTGACCGCCGAGGGCGGAGGCCGCGGCCACGTAGGCCTGGCTCGGAGCGTTGAAACGGGCCGTGTGGTGGTAGAGGGTGCGGATTTTGACGCCGCGTTCGAGGAGTCGGCGGTCGCGGGCGATCGCTTCCTCCATCGCCTCCGGAACGCGATAGCCGCCGCCGGGCTGGGAGCTGATCATCTCGGTCCGGCACTCGTCGGAGGCCCTGTTCAGGCTGGCGCGCACCTCCTCCAGGCTGTTGATCACCTCGAAGGCGCGGGCGTCCGGGGGGCGGTGCTCTTCGTAGGAGGGCCAGAAGCTGGCCATCTCCTCCTCGTAGAGGGCCAGTTGGTCCTGGTTCTGGCGGATGCGGACCTCGTGGGGAGCGGCCCGCCGGGCCAGAGCCGTCTCCGGCGCCCGGGCGAATCCGACCGCGGGATCGTCGGGTGAGCGGTAGACGAGGTGCGCATCGAGGAGGCGCTGGATGCTGTCGGTCACCTCTTCGCGGGAGACCCGTAACTCCGCCATCACGACATCGGTGCGCAACGAGCGATTTCGCAGGATCCAGGTGTAGACCCTCACGTCGATCTCCTTCAACCGCGCCCCTCGGGAGGAGATCTGACCCTTATCCCACATTTGTTTCTCTGACACCTTACTGCCACGCAACTTGCTGAAGGGTCGGCGACCTGGAGCAGACGCAACTGGTGAACCACTCTAATCGGTGCGCCCACGCGATCGATCACGGGCGTTTCCCCGCAGCCTCCGTAGGAAGCCATACATGACACGTTCGACGCTCCGCCGCTGGACCACGGTTGTCGCTCCCGCCGCCCTGGCGGTCGTCCTGGCCCTCTGCGCGCCGACCTCGTCCGTCGCCGCACCGCAGCCGAGCCCGAGCGCGGCCCAGCCGTCGCCGGAAACGCAGACGGCGACAGCGGTACGGGGTGACAACGGCTGCGACGACGACAGCTCGTGGGGCGGTCGCTGACCTTCCCGGGCGACGCTGGCCCACGTTCCCCCGGGGGCGGTGGATCTCCCGGGACCCGGCTCCCGCTCTCCGTCCCGGTTCGCGGCTGTCCCTCGAGTTCGGAATGGGTGGTGCGCCATGTCCTCGCAGGTCGGTCCCGTCAGATCCGGTACGCCGTTCCCGCACCGGCTTCCGCGTCGGCGCACGGCCCGCCGTTCCGCCGACGATCGCCGCGCAGCCGTCCGGCACGTCGACGACGTATCTGCGCCGCTCGCCCACCGCGCCCGCCGGCTCCGCGACTTGGCTGCAGCTCCACCGAACTCCCCCGGCCCGTCCCGAGATGACGGGTGAACCCGCTCCGCGGTACGACCCTGCCCCGGCGCCCGCCCGGTTCGAGTGAACGCGGTGCCGGGCAGGTGACGAAGCACCCCGGAGCGACGCCGGGGAGTCCGGCCGCCCGCATGCTGGAGACGTACGCCGCCCCAGCCCGGAGGCCGTTCCCACAGCGCGCCGGTCCCACCGGCGTCTGCGCACCGAAAGGCACGTCAGCGGACCGGAAGAGCTCCGCGGCCCAGCGCTCGGCGCCCCCGGTTCACACTCCCGGCGGGCCCTCTCGCGCGTACGGATCGCGGGCGTGCAGCGCTGCGTCGCCTCGTCGGACCGGAGCCCCCGGCGGCGCCGGCTCCCGCCGCACGGCAGTAACGGATCACCACCTTCGACGCCAACGCAGCTCTCTCCCCAGGAGGTTGGATTGATCCCCGGGCTTGGATTCGACGTACTCGGCGAGGTGCGCGCCTATCGGGACGGGACGAAGCTGCCGCGGCTCGGGGCGCCGCAGCAGCAGAGCACCTTGCTGGTGCTGCTGCTGCTCGCGGGCCACGCCGTCTCGATGAGCCAACTCGTCAGGGCGCTGTGGGGCGAGGAGCCCCCCGCCGCTGCCGTGCGCAGCATCCGCACCCACATCTGGCGGCTGCGCGGGCTCCTGGGCAGCGACGGGGCGCCCGCACGCGAGCTGATCTCCGTCGGTGACGGCTACCGCCTGGACATCGACGCATCGGCCGTGGACGCCAACCGCGCGGAGTCCGCGCTGAAGAAGGCGGCGCGGCTGCGGCTGGCCGGACAGCCGGACGCGGCGGGCGACACTCTCGACGAGGCGCTGCAACTGTGGCGGGGCGACCCGCTCGCCGGAGTGCCGGGCCCCTTCGTCGAACGCCAGCGCGACAGGCTTTCCGAACTGCGCCTGACGATGGTCGAAGAGCACCTGGAGCTCGATCTCGCCCGTGGCCGCCACCAGATGACCATCCTGCGCCTGCGGGAGCTGGCCGACGCATACCCGCTGCGCGAACGGCTGCACGGCCTCCTGATGCGGGCGCTGTACGCGGCCGGACGCCAGGCCGACGCGCTGGCGGTCTTCAGCGCGGCCCGCACTCTGCTGGTGGAGGAGTACGGGCTCGAACCCGGACCGCAGCTGACGGAGCTTCACCAGCGCATCCTCCAGGGCGATCTGCGCCTGGCGGCGGACACCGAGACGGTGCCACCGGCTCCTGCCGGCCCCGCCTGCCTCGTTCCGGCGCAGTTACCGCCCGATCTGCCCGACTTCACCGGCCGAGAGGCCGAAGTCGACGAGTTGTGCGAGCTGCTGACACGAAGCCCCGGCAGCGCGCCGCCCGTCGTCTCCCTCACCGGGATGAGCGGTATGGGAAAGAGCGCACTGGCGGTGCACGTGGCACACCGGGTCCGCGACGCCTACCCGGACGGGCAGCTCTTCTGCGGCCTGCGCGGCACCGGCGACCGCCCCGCTCGCAGCGGTGAGGTGCTGGCGGGGTTCTTGTCCGCGCTGGGAGTGGATGCGGTACCCGCCGGAGCTGCCGCCCGCTGCCGGATGTTCCGCTCCCTGCTCGACGGCAGGAAGATGCTGCTGGTGCTGGACGACGCGCGCGACGCGGACCAGGTGCGGGACCTTCTGCCGGGGTCGCCGAGCTGCGCCGTGGTCGTCACCCACCGCGCACGACTGGCCGGGCTGCCGCTCAGCCGCCAGCTGGGACTTCGGTCCTTCACCCCGCACGAATCGCTGGAACTGCTCGGCCGCACCCTCGGACGGCAGCGGATCGACCGGGAGCCCGGCGAGGCGTCGCTCCTCGCAGGTGCCTGCGGGGGCCTGCCGCTGGCGGTCCGCATCCTGGGGAGCCGGCTGGCGGCCCGTCCGGACTGGCCGCTGGCCGCGATGGGCGAGCGCCTCGGCGACGAGCGGCGCACCGTCGCGGAGTTGCAGGTGGGCGGACTCGCGGTGGGCAGCGCGCTGGAGCCCGGCTACCGGCGGTTGCCTCCCGTACAGGCTCGTGCCCTGCGGCTGCTTGCGACGGGTACGGGCGAGCGGATCACGGTCTCCGCCGCCGCAGCGGTGCTCCACTCGGACCGGTTCGAGGCGGAGGCCGTGCTCGAAGCGCTCGTGGACGCGGCGCTGTTGGAACCCTCGACGCCGGGCAGCTACACCATGCACCCCCTGGTGCGCTGTTTCGCCCGCCATCACGCCCGGGCGGAGGCGGCTGCGAAGCTCCGCACCGCGCCCGCCGTCTCCCCCGCCTCTCGGCGGGCCGGGTTCGTCGTGACCCGGCCCGAGTGACGTCGGCCCGCGGTCCGTTGTTCGCCGGCCCCCGGCGCCGGCGGACAGCTGGCGGGCGCCGGGGCCGTCCCGCGCGCGAGCGCAACGTCGGCACCGGCGCGGCCGGCGGCAAGCCGTGCTGGACGTCCCGACCGGAGCCGCCGGGGCCGCCGGCCCGGTGACGGTACGTCGGTGACGCCGGGGCCGGTGACGGTACGTGGGCCCCGCAGACGTCGAATGGCCTCCGCCCGACGGCCGTTGGGCCCGTCGGCACCCCGGTCAGCTCATCGGATGTCCTTCTCCTGGTAGGCCGCGGCCTGGGTTCTGTAGGACTCCGCATAGCGTCCGTCTGCGGCCATCAGCTCCGTGTGGGTGCCCTGTTCGGTGACGCGTCCGCCGTCCAGGACCACGATGTGGTCGGCGCCCCGCACGGTCGAGAAGCGGTGGGAGACCAGGAGGGTGGTGCGGCCGGGATCCGCGCGCGCCTGCCGCATGAACACCTCGTACAGCTCGTGCTCGGCCAGCGGGTCGAGTGCGGCGGTCGGCTCGTCCAGGACGAGCAGCAGCGGGTGGCGGCGCATCAGGGCGCGGGCCAGCGCCAGACGTTGCCACTGCCCCTGGGAGAGCTCCACTCCCCCGTAGATCGTGCCCAGTTGGGTGTCGGGCCCGTCGGGCAGCCGGTCGACGATCGGGTCGGCTCCTGCTGCGTGGATCGCACGGGCGACCTCCTCCCGGTCGTCCATCGCGTCCGGATCGCCGATGCCCACGGCGTGCCGGATCGGCAGTTGGAAGCGGACGAAGTCCTGGAAGGCGCCGGTGAGGCGTCGGCGCCAGGCGGTGGTGTCCAGTTCGTCCAGTGGTACGCCGTCGACCGTGATGCTTCCGCCGGTGGGTGTGTACATCCCGCTCAGCAGCTTGACCAGGGTGGACTTGCCGGCGCCGTTCACTCCGACCACGGCGATCACCGATCCGGGACGGAGCGTCAGGTCGACCCCGGTCAGGGCCGGTTCGTGTGCGCCGGGGTAGGTGAAGGCGAGGTCGTGCACCCGGATGCCGTGCTCCAGAGCGCAAGGTGCAGGGCGGGTGCCGGTGGGCTGCTGCCGGCGGGCGTGGGCCAGCAGCCACAGGTAGTGGTCGGTGGTGTGGCCTGCCTCGGCGACCCGGGAGAAGCCGTCGACGGTGCCGCGGATCTGGGAACGCAGCTGAGTGCCCAGCGTGATGACCAGCATCAGGTCGCCGAGGGAGGCCGCGTCCTCGGCGACCAGCCAGGCGGTCAGGACCAGGGCGGCGATGAAACCGGCCGCGTAACAGACCCAGCCGGTGAGCTGCCAGACGATCGCGCCGAGCCGGGCCCTGAGAACGGCGGTGGTCACGCGGGTGCGAGCCGAGTGGGCGGTCTCGTCCAGTACCGCCCCCGCCCCGGTCAGGTAGATCTCCTTGCCCGATTCGGGTGTCAGGAACATGCGGTGGACCCGGTCCTCCAGACGCTGGTCCTCAGCCGTGGCGGCCCGGGCTGCGGCGAGACTGTGCCGGGCCCGCTTGGCCGCCCACAGCGGCGGGAGCGCGAGCAGCGCCAGCACGGCGAGAGCCGGGTGGACACCTGCCAGGAGCCATACCGACAGCCCGGCGCTGATTACGCCGATACCGGTGTCGGACAGGGACCAGCAGGAGCCGGCCAGCGCGGCGGTGTGACGGCGCAGCAGTTCGAGACGGTTCAGGTAGTCGGGACGTTCGAGATGCTCGAGGGTGGGGATGGAGGCGGTGGCGGTGAGGATCTCCCGGTTCACCTCCAGGTCCACGCGGTCGGTGAGGTCGTGCTGGTAGTTGTACCGAACCCGATTGCCCGCCGCGGCGGTGACGTGGGCGACCACTCCGATCAGTACGGCCGGGGCCAAGGCGCCGAGCAACTGCCCGCCGGAGCTCTGTGCCGAGTCGACAACCCAGCGCTGGCTCAGCCCCGTTGCCGCGACCGCGCCCGTCTGGGCGAGGGCGAGGCCGACGACCACGCTCACCACGAGGGGGTCGATGCGCCAGGAGAGGGCGAAGGTGTGGCGTGCGGTGCGCAGGGTTCCGGACCCTGGAACCGCCGCGCCTCCTGAGCTCTTGGCGCTCATCGTGGGGCTTCCTTCCTGCCGGAGCGGTGACCGGTGTCGCGACCGGTGGGGTGACCGGTGTCGCGACCGGCGGGCTGCCGGATGTCGGTGAAGCGGGCGGCCTGGAGTTCGAAGAGGCGGGCGTACTCGCCGCCGGCGTCCAGCAGTTGGCGGTGGGTGCCCTGCTCGGTGACCCGTCCGGCCTCCAGCAGGGCTATCCGGTCTGCCTGCCGCACCGTCGAGAGGCGGTGCGAGATGAGCACCACCGTCGCTCCGGTGACCTCGGCGACGACCTGGCGGTAGAAGCGGGCCTCCGCGTGGACGTCCAGATGGGCCGTCGGCTCGTCCAGGACCAGCAGGTCCCGTCCGTGTTCGACGGCGAAGACCGCGCGGGCGATCGCGACGCGCTGCCACTGCCCGCCGGAGAGGTCCGTGCCGCCGGCGCGGTCGGCGCTGAGCACGGTGTCGTAGCCGTCCGGGCCCCGTTCGGCGAGGGTGTCGACGCCGGCGCGGCGTGCGGCGGCTCGGATCCCTTCCTCGTCGTGGCGGTGTTCGGGCGCCGAGAGAGCGATGTTGTCGGCGAGGGAGAGCGGATAGCGGTTGAAGTCCTGGAAGACGACCGCGACGCGCTTGCGCCACGCCGACACCCCTGCCTCCTCCAGCGGCCTTCCGTCCACGCACAGCCGGCCGGCGGTCGGACGGTAGAGGCCCGAAATCAGTTTGATCAGTGTGGTCTTGCCGACGCCGTTGTGCCCGACCAGTGCCAGGACCTCGCCGGGACGGACGGTCAGGTCGAGACCGTCGATGACCGGGTGCCGGCTCGCGGGGTAGGTGAAGACGAGCCCTTCGGTGCTCAGTGTCGCCGGAGCGCCGGCCGCCGCCGCAGCCACCGGCTCGGCCCGCTGGACGTCGGTGACGGCGGGTGCCGGGTTCCTGCGGTGGGCGGTGTTCAGCCGCTCCATCGCCCGGACCGCGCCGAGGCCGTACTCGATGTCGAACGCTTCGCGCCCCATGGAGGCGATCTGGAAGACGCCCCATGCGGCGACGATCACGGCCATCAGGTCACTGACCGGGAGAGTGCCGCGCGCGGCGGCCAGCCCCGGCAGGAGCAGCGCCGAGCCGGCGGCGACCGCTGCCAGCAGGGCGATCCAGCCCTGCTGGCGCAGGATCCCCCGACGGGCCGACCAGATCGTCTGCGCCCAGTCCAGCACTTCGCGCGTGCGCCGCCGGACCACCCACTCGTGCAGGCCGAAGAGTCGAACTTCCTTGGCTGCCGGCCCGGTCGAGGCCACGTCGCTCCAGTACTGCGCCCGGCGGCGCATGCCCTCGCGCTTGTCGCGCACCTCGGCCAGGTACACCCACCAGCGGCGGATCAGCGCGCGGTTGACGAGACAGACCAGCAGCAGGGCGACGGCGAGCCATGCAGAGAAGGACACGGCGATCACGGCGGCGGAGCCCAGCGCCCCCAGGAAGCGGAAGCACAGGCGGAGTTGGCCCACCGCCGCGGTTCCCGGTGACCGGACCCGGCCCTCACCGACGTCCGAGGCACGAGCGGCGTCGTCGGCGAAGACCGGGTCCTCCAGATGCGCCATGCTCGACGGCGCCATGGCCAACCGGCGAACCCTGCGCCGCATACGTGCGTCGATGCGTCCGGCCGTGTACTGCTCCAGGGCCCTGCCCACCGAGGTGAGGACCTCGTCGGCCACCAGCAGCACGGAGATGGCAACCAGCGGCCCCACCACCGTCGAAGCGGCCCCGCTCCCGGTGGCGGCGCCGGTGAGCCCGGCCACCAGCCAGCCGGTGGCCATCGCGGTGAGGGCGGGCACCGCGGCCGTCCACAGGTGGACCAGGATCAGGAGCGCGCTGACGCTGCGTTCGGCGGCGGACAGTCGCAGCAGGTCGATCCGGTCGCTGAGCAGCGAGCGTTGCGCCGTCCACCAGAGCGTGCGCCGGACCGTGGTCTTCGCGGGGCCGGGCAACCGCGCCGCAGAGGGGTTGCCGGTGCTCATCGGTCGCAGTCCTCCCGGTGCGCGACGCACAGGTCCGCCACCGCACGCAGGGGCCACGGCCCCAGCAGATCGTCCGGGTTGGGCCCGGTGAATCCTTGCAGCGCGAGGCGCTGCACCACGGCCGGTGCGAGGACGGCGGTGCCTCCCTGCTGCCCGTAGGAGAGGTCCAGATCGACGGGGGCGCCGGCGACGGCTGCCGATACGGCCTCCACCAGCGCCCGGTCGGCCGGCCTGTCGGCCGCCCGGCGGCCGTCGGTGCGGCGGCCTGCGCCATCGGCGTCGGTGTGGCGGCCGTCGGCGGCGGCGTTGTGCGGCTCGGCATCGGCGGACGCCGCGGAGGTCTGCGACGTCCCGTCGAGCCATGTGAACTCGTGCGGGCAGATGAGGTCCACTTCCGCGCGGAGCGCGACGAGGACGCGGTTGAGCACTTCCGGTTCTGCGCTCGGCCTGCCGACGAGCCGGGCGAGGAGCACGCGTTCACCCGTGGGGCGTTCCTCGACGCCGACCGAAGCGGCCTCGACACCTTCGACCGTGCGGATCAGCGTCGCCAGTTTGGCCGTGTTCACCCAGCTGTGATCGATGTGGACCCAGCCGTCCGGGTACTGGGCGACCGGCAGCGCGAACCGGTCGACCACCTCCGCGACCGTGGCCTGCGCCAGCTCCGGTTCGTCCGCGAACGCGATGAGGAACTGCTCCATCCCGGTCAGCATGCTCCGAATCTGAGATCGCTCGATGACCGTCCGGTGCGCGATGAGGTCCAGGACCGCTTCGCCGCCGCGCGGAAAGCTCCTCAGGCTGAGGTCCGCGTACTCGTCGCGCCACAGACATTCGAGCTCTTTCACCTCGGTGGGACGGGCAGGGCCGGCGGATCCGCGCAGTTCCTTCTCGAACCGGCTGCTGAAGTTCACGACGGTGCCGAGCCGGATCGAGTGGCCCCGGCGCGCTTCCACCTGTGCCTTGAGGTCCCGGAAGTGCAGATACGAATAGCGCGCACGCCTCGCGCCCACGAGGGTGCGGTTCGCGGTCTCGGCCATCAGCTCGCCGATGGTGGATTCCCCCCTCGCGCTCACGGAGACAAGCGCCTCCTGGAAGAAGCAGCCGACCGAGCGCTCGAAGCCGCGAAAGCGGTTGGAGAAGTTCGTCTTGAAGACGGTCCTGGGATTTCCGGACAGCGCGGCGACGGCGATCGAGAACGTTGCCGAAAGCGCCGAGGAAACGCTCGACCTCGATTCCCGGCGCATCTTCTGCAGAGCCAGCAGCAGCCGGGAGGAATGAAGGCAGGTCCTCAGGTAGTGATTGCCGACTCCGGCGTGCGAACCGGCGATGAAGCGAAAGCGGGGGAACTGCGCCGCCGGGGCGGAGGAGAGTACGTCCTCGCAGTACCGCAGGGCGCTGCCGTTCCGGGCGTCCCACGATCCCGAGTGCTGCTCCCGTGCGAGCGCCGCCGGCTGCAGGATCGCCGTGTCCCGTGCGGGTGTGCTCGGCGGAGCGTCGGCCGAGGGGGGCAGCCCGAGGTACCTCTCCAGGTCCGCTCGCATCACCGGGAGGCTCACTCCGTCCGCCGAAATGTGGTTCAGCAGCAGGACGAGAGTTTTCGCGTGGTTCTCCTCCACCGTGAACCCCACGCGCAGCGGCAGGTCCACCGACTGAATCATCGGTGGGCCGAAGAGGGCGTGGAAGACCGCCTCGACGTCCTCCGGTTCGTTCCCCTCCCGCCGAAACGGAACCGGATCGTCGAACCGCTCCAGCACCGACTGGAACGGGACGCCGTCCCGGTCGGTCGGATAAACCGTGCGCAATGCCTCGTGCCGGTTCATCAGCTTTCGCACGGCCGGAGCGACCGCACTCTCCGGCACGCCTTTTCCCGGTACGCGCACGGTAAATTGAATCTTGGCGCTGTCGACGACCGGAAGCGGGAGGTGGTACTGGTACCAGTACGGCTCCTGGGACCACATGAGGGGCGCCCGCGCCTCTTCGGCACGGGGCGGGGTCCGCGGTTCTCCGCTCTCGGGGACCTGCCGCTGAGTCATCGTGCTCCTTTCGGCGTCCGGGAGGAGTCGGCGCACCGGTCGTCTCGGGGTCGGCACAGCGGCGGGCGCCACCCGGCGCGGAGGTCCGCCACAGGTGGTGCCGGCCGGTTCACAGCAGCTTCACGCCGCGGTCGACGAGGCACAGCGCGCCGTTGGCGGTCCACAGGCGGTCGTTGGAGTAGTTCAGCGCGGCCGAGCGAAGATCCCGCAGCGTCCGCTCCAGCGGTACGGGCGAGTCCGCGCTGTACCCGACCGTCAGTCCGGCGAGCTGCACCATGCGGTCGACCGCCTGGTAGGTCAGCTCGGAGGCAGCCGCCTTCAGGGAGTTGAGGTGGATCTGCACCTCGGCGGCGTCGGGACGGGAACCCTCGGCGCGTACCTGCTCCACCTCTTTGCGCACCCCGCCGAGGTACCCGCTGACCAACTCCAGGTCGAGCCTGATCCGACCGAGTCGTTCGCGCACCAGCGAGGAGGAGAGACGATCGCGCTGTTCCCTGCTGAGCCAGCGCACCAGGGCGGAGAACGAGGAACGGGCGGCGCCGAGCCAGCAGGCGCTCCAGGCCAGGTGCCCCACCGGGGCCATGCTGTCCAGAGCGACCTCCCGAAAGCCGCCGGACGGCCCGACGACCTGGTCCGGCGGCACCGTGCCGGAGAGTCTCAGCGCCCCGCTGGCCGTGCCCCGCATACCGAGGGTGTTCCACCCCCCGGTCGCCTCGACCGTGAGCGCGGCGCGGTCCGCGTAGACGAGGCTGACCTCGTGCTCGCCCGCATCGGCCCTCTCGCGCATGGTGACCAGGAATCCGTCGGCGTGCTGCCCGCCGGTGACCACCGGGGCCTCGCGCCTGAGCAGGAGTTCTTCACCCGCACCGCGCTCCAGCGCGTCGGCGGCCGAGAGCAGGTGGCCGCCCGTCGCCTTCCCGGTCGTGACGGATGCCAGGTACACCTCGCCCGCGGCCACCCGAGGCAGCAACTCCGCGGCCAGGCGCGGGCCTGCGTGCCGCACCAGCACATCGACCTGCTGGCAGTGCATCGCCCAGATCATCGCCGTGGAGAGGCACCCCCCGGCGAGGCGCTGGGCCGTGTGGACCAGGTCGGCCAGATCGGCGCCCGCGCCGCCGTACCGGCGTGGCACCAGCAGGCCGAGATGGCCCGCGCTGCGCAGGGCGGCGAGGTTCTCCACGGGGAAACGTGCGTTGCGGTCGATGTCCGCGGCATTGGCGGCCAGCAGTGCGACGAGCGCGTCCGTGACGTCCGGCGCTCCGCTGTCGCGGGCGCCCGGGGCAGAAGCGGAAGGGGTGCGGGAGTCAGACACGGGGAGCCACTTCCTCGGAGCTCACGACCAGGCGGCGGGCGCTGCGGACGCGGGCGCCCTCGACGACGACCTCGATCGGGCCGGGGTGGCTCAGGAAGCCGAGCAGGCTCGCGGTCGGGCCGTAGGCGCCGGTGTTGGGGACGGCGAGCAGCTGCCCCGGCCTCGGGTCGACCAGCCGGGCCGAGGAGCTGAGCACGTCCAGCGGGGTGCAGAGCGGGCCGACCAGCGTCACCGCCGTCTGCTCGCCGTCGTCGCTCGCGCCGACGGTGAAGGGCCGGGCACCGGGCGACATCAGCCGGCCGAGGCCTGTCATCCCGCCGAGCACGTTGACCCCGGCGTCCAGCACCACGAAGGTCCGGCCGCCCGAGGTCTTCACGTCGAGGACGGTGGTGAGCAGGGTGCCGGCGGTGGCCGTCAGATAGCGGCCCGACTCGAAGAGAATGCGCGGCCGGCCTCGGCGCCAGCCCGGGAACGCCCCGTCCAGCTCGCTCTCGATACCTGCCGCGAGGTCCGGATGGCGGGCCAGTGTGCCCGGCCGCGCCATGGGCGCCGGGAACCCGCCGCCGAGCGCGAGCCGTTGCGGGGCGAGTTCCGCCGCGCCGCAGACGTCTCGGACGGCGGCAAGGGCGTTGCGGAACTCCTGGAGCAGCGCGGCGGGGTCCTCGACGTTGGTGGCGCTGAAGGTGTGGGTGCCGACGGGGCGAGCTCGGCCACGAGGCCGCAACAGTGCGGCGATCTCCTGCCGGTTGGCCACGTCGGTGCCGAACGCGGTGGGTCGTCCGGTCATGCGCAGGGAGCCGCGGGCGCTGCCGCGAGGGGTGTTGAGGCGCACGAGGTACTCGGCGTCGACGCCCGTCCGGCCGCAGGCGTCGGCGAGCCGGTCCCGGTCGGCCTGCGACTCCACCGAGAAGCGGCGCACTCCGGCGGACAGGGCCTCGGTCAGCTGCCGAAGGTGTTTGCCCGGCCCGGTGTACATGATCTTCTCCGGCGGGCAGCCGGCGTTCAGGGCGGCGGCGAGTTCGCCGGTGGAGCTGACCTCCGCGCCGTTGCCGCCGACGAGGAGCCGGCCGACGACCGCCGGGTGCGGATTCGCCTTCAGCGAGTACATCAGGCCGCCGTCGGTGGGGAGATCCGCGGCGAGGGCCGCGGCGGCCGAGCTCACCGCGGCCAAGTCGTAGACGTACGCAGGCGTGCCGTACTCCCGGGCGATGCGGGTGAGCAGCCCGGTCCTGTCGGCCTCGCCGGGGCGGCTCATTGCGCCCACCCCGCCGAGCGCAGCTCCTCGCGGTCCACCTTGCCGTGTGCCGTAAGGGGCAGCTCCGCCAGTACGACGCAGCGGTCCGGCGCCCGCGCGGCGCCCAGTCGCTCCACCAGCGCACGCAGCACCTCGCGTGCCGCGAGTTCGGTGGCCACCCATACGGTCAGCACGCCGGCGGCGTCGGGCGGGGCCGCGGCGGCCGACCGCACCCCCGGGACGTCCAGCAGGGCCGTTTCCAGCTCCTGGGTGCTCATCCGCCAGCCGCGGTGCTTGAAGATGTCGTCGCTCCTGCCGAGGAAGTAGAGCCGACCGTCCGAATCGATACGGCCGGTGTCGCCCGTGTAGACGGCCCTGCCGTCGCCGTCCGGGGACGGGCCGAAGCGGCGCGCGGTCTCCTCGGGTGCGTTCCGGTATCCGGCCATGACGTGCGGACCCGCGGAGACGATCTGGCCGACGGTGTCCGGCGGTTGCGGGCGACCGCGCTCGTCCACGACGAACAGTCGGGTGCCCGGCAGGGCCCGGCCGACGGTGCCCGGATGCGTCAGATCCTCGTCGTGATCGGCCGCGGTGATGCGCTTGCACTCGGTCATCCCGTACATGCACACCAGGGAGCTGCCGGGAAACGCGGCACGGACCCGTGCGGCGTCCGCACCGACGAGGGCCGCTCCGGTGTTGGTCAGCAGCCGGACCCGGGTGGGGCGCGGGTCGCGCTCCGCGAGCCTGGCCAGCACGGTGCCGTAGGCGGGCACCAGGGGCAGCACACTGGCGCCCGCCTCCCTCAGCCTGGCCGGCTCGTCGGCCGACAACCCCCCCGGCGGCAGCACCAGTTCGGCACCGGCCAGCGCGCAGAGGAAGAACTGGTAGAGCCCGTAGTCGAAGGAGAGCGGCAGCCGGTTCCAGACCACGTCCTGCGACCGGTAGCCGAGCCGCTCGGAGATGGCACGGGCGGCGAAGACCACCGCCCGGTGCGGGCAGACGATGCCCTTGGGTCGTCCGGTGGAGCCCGAGGTGTAGAGCAGCAGTGCCTCTTCGGACGCTCCTGCCGTGCCGCGGGTACGCGGTCGGGCGGCGGGAGGGGCGCCGTCGCGCAGCAGAGTGGAGATGCGGACCGCGGCGCTGCCTCCGGCGGGCGGGGCCTGCCCGTCGTCGTCGACCGCCACGAGCACCGGCAGTGCATCGCTCAGCAGGTGGGAGAGCTCGAAGTCGCTGCTTGCCGGGCGCGCCGGCACGAGGGAGCAGCCGGCCCGCAGCACACCGAAGAGAAGCGCGGCGAACTCCCGGCCCGGCCGCAGCACCGAGAGCACTCGGCTGCCGGGCTCGACGCCGAGCTCGGCGAGCCGGTCCGCGACCGTCCGACTGGCCGCGGAGAGACGACTCCAGGTCCAGGCCCCGGTGGCGCCGCGCACCGCCGGGCGCTGGCCGTGCAGATCGGCGGCCCGGTCGAGGAGCGCGACAAGATCGGCGGGTTCGGTCGGTGCCGGCGGCGCGACGAAAGCGGGGTCTGTCACCATTCGCCCTCACCGCCGTGCCCGACCGACGGGTGGCGGTGGCGGCCGTGCTGCGCCCCCGGCGCTCTGCTCCGATCCGCCGGTACGGCGGGGCCTCCGTCGGGCACGACGTTCCGCTCCGGCGCCCGGACGGCGGTGGCGCGCGCGGCCACGGCGCCGCGCGGCGTACGGAGCGGCACGCGCTCCGTACGGGGGACGCAGGCGCCGGACATCTCGCCGGGAGGCTCCTCCGAGGGCGGGTCTCCGGGCCTCCGCGCCGGCACACGGGCCGGTGGGATCCGGCGCCCCCGGCCGCCGGTGCGCCGACCGGGCAGAGCGTCCCTCGGCACCGCCCCGGCAGCCATGGAAACGACCGCCACCGCACCCGCGGCAGCCGTGAACTCCCGAGCGGCGATCCGCATGCCTCTCGCAGAGACGGAGAACAGCCTGTCGCTGAAGTTCGGCGAGGCGTCGGAATTCACCGGCGCCCTGGTCTTCTTCACCGTGCACTCCGAAATCACAGCTGGATTCATTGCTCTCACACATCAGAATTCGTACGGGTACGCACTTCACGTTTCACACGGACGCGTCTCGAATTCGCGGGCCGAGCCGCCGGTATCTCCCTCCGCCACAATCTAGGGCCGGCGGATATATTTCCGATCTCCGATCGATCAGCACCTCTGACGGAGCCCACGCCCCGCCCGCGTCCCTGCCCACGGCGCCGACCGCCGGGCGGACGCGGCGTACCGGCTACCGGCTACCGGCCGGGACGGCGACTCCTGCCCGTACGTCGTGGCGGGGCGTCCGGCGGCCGACGCAGCGCAGCCGGTCGGGCCGGGTGCGGGCAGCTCACCCGCGCGGGCCGCCGCCCGGGGAGAGCGCGCACGGGCTCCGAGCCGGTACCGCCCCGCGGCACTGCGTACGGCCCCCGCGCCGGATCGGGCCCCGGCCCGCTCTCCCCTCCCCGACGGGAGACGTACGCCGTCACGGGAGGCGGCACGGTCAACGCCCGGACTTCGTACGGCTGTTGCCCGGTCGGACGTCCGGACACGGTCGACCGGCACCCACCCGGCGGGCGGGGCAGCGCAGACGGAGAGCCGCGTGCCCCGCCGCGGAGGCAGGGCCGGCTCGGTGTCCGGCTGCGCACCGGCGATCGACACGGCGGGGCCGTGCAGGTCCGGCGGGCTGCGCGGCGCCCCCGGGCCGACGGGCGGGGCGGCGGGGCGATGCGGAACCACCTCGTGCCTCCGCATCGGGAGCCCCCCTCGGCCCGCCCCGGGCCGGACGGACCCAGCCGGCGTTCGCGCCCGGGGCGCAGGTGCACCGTCCGTCGCCGGTCGACGAACGCCACAGGAATGCGCAGCCTTTCCCCAGCGTCTTCCCGGGCGCCTCGACACTGGAACAATGCAGAATGTTCTGCGACGATTCGAGTCGCCACCGGAATGCGAAGGGCCCATCCATGAACAGGCGCGAAATCGCCGCTATCGTGCGCGCACGAATCGGTGAACTGCTCGACGACGCCCGCGACATCGGCGACCGGGACATCCTCTCCCATCACGGTCTCAACTCACTGCTCAGCGTGGAGCTGACGCTCCGCATCGAGGAGGAATTCGACATCGCCTTCGAGGACGACGAACTGAACTTCGAGAACTTCGAGACGCTGCAGAGCATCACCGACCTGGTGGCCGGGAAGGTGAGCGTTCATGGCTGAGCAGGAGAGCGCGACGGGCGGTGGAGCGGGGTTCTTCGACAACCTCGACGGGCTGGTCGCCTCCGCCGAGCTGGTGGTCGACCGGCCGAAGGGCTCGCGCCACCCGCGCGTCCCCGAGGCCGTCTACCCGGTCGACTACGGATACCTCGACGGGACCACCGGCGGCGACGGCGACGGGGTCGACGTCTTCGCGGGCAGCACGCCGCGTGCGGGCGTGGTCGGAGTCTTCCTGACCGCCGACCCGCTCAAGCGCGACGTGGAGGTGAAGATTCTGCTGGGCTGCTCCCCTGCGGAGATCGAGCAGGTGCACCGTCTGCTCAACGACGTGCTGGAGATCGGCGGCCTGCTGGTGCCCCGCCGACAGACCGGACAGCCCGGATAGCCCGCAAGGCCGGCAGCCCGGCAGCCCGCAAGGCCGGCAGCCGGGCTCAGGGGCCGGATTCCCCTCGCCCCGGCGGCTTCCGGGCGCGGGGGGACTCCGGGTACGGCAGGCGGCCGAGGGCGCGGTGGTCGCAGTCGGCCGGGCAGCCGAGGAAACACAGCCGCACCGTGCCGGCAGGCGCCCCGAAGTCCTGTCCGTCGCCGACCCGCAGACCGTGCCGGCGCCGCAGCTGCTCCACCGGCTCCTCGACGTCGAGTCGCACCAGCACACTGGCGCCGCCGTGCTGCCTCGCACCGGCGAGGGACGAGGCGTGGGCCGTGAGGGCCGCCACCGTTCGGCAGCGGTCCAGCAGCAGGTGGAATCCCCCGTCCGCGGCGAAGCGGGACCAGGCCCGCTGCCAGACCGTGGGCGGGGCGGCGGCGCGCAGATGTGCCTCGATCTGCGGCGGGACCGTGCCGTCGTGCCCACCGTGCAGCCACCCCAACCGGGCCCACGGTCCGGCGGCCTTGGCCATCGATCCGGCGACGAAGGCTCCCGGTACCCGCAGGCCGTCCGCACTCGCCGCGGTGGTGAAGAACCGGTACGTCTCGTTCTGCACCAGGACCCCGCCGTCGGCCACGAATTCGGCCAGGCGGTGGGCGGTCGCACGGTCCAGGCTCCAGCCGTCGGGATTGCGCCACGGCGAGGTGATCCACAGCAGATGCTCGCGGGCGGGGCGGGCGATCCGCACGGCCTCCTCGAACTCCGCCCGGAGCACCCGGGCGCCACACCGCTCGAAGGCCGTCACCACACCGAGAAAGGTGGGCCTCTCGACCACGACCCTGCGCCCCAGCAGTGCGAACGGCGCCACCAGAGGCCGGATTCCGGAGCTGACGAACGGCCCGCCCTCCGCCGCCGGCAGTCCGAGCACAGCGCCCAGCGCGGCCCGCAACCCGGGGTCTCCCCGCCAGGGCGGCCGGGTGTCCCAGCCCGGCTCGCGGACCGCCCGTTCGAGGCAGTGCCGCCACAGTCCCGCCAGATCCTCGGGCCACCGGTACGGGGCCCCGGTCACGTCGTGCATCACAGCCCCGAACGGTCCCAGTCCAGCGCTCCGAGCCCGCGTGCGGACCTGAAGCGGGCGATCTGCGCGGTGGCCCGCACGGTGGCGGCGTGCCGTCCGGCCTGCCGTATCACCGGCAGCTCGAACGGCAGCCGTGCGCGGAGCGCGGCGTCCTGCTCGTCGACGGCCGTGCGCGCGTGATCGGCGTCGGCCGCGGTGGCCCGGTAGGAGAGCGGCAGGGTGCGCAGGGCTGCCGCCACGGGGTGGCCAGAGGAGGCGATGAGCGCGTGCAGGTGCTCCCGCTCGGGCACCCCCTTCATCCCGTCCAGGCAGCAGTGGCACACGAGGATCGCCTGCAGCGCCTTCGCGCACGCTTCGACGCACAGGTCCCAGGCCCCGGTGGCGCTCGCCGCCTCGATGTCGTCCAGCGTGGGGTCGACCGAACGGGCGTACCGCCAGGCGGCGTTGGCGCCGTGCGTCGCGAGCCACGGGCCGTCGATCCCGTCGTCCGAGGAGAGAACGGTCATGGCTGCGACCTCCCGCTCAGCGCGTCCGGATCCGCGGTCAAGTCCAGTTGGGCACGCCGGAAGGCGTCCAGCAGCCGGCCCGGTGAGTGCTCTTCCAGCACTCCTGCGAGGGGGCCCTCGGTCTCCAGCCACTCGGCGAACAGACGGTCGTGCCGATTGGCCAGGAAGCTCCGCCCGGCCAGCTCGGCGCGGCGCAGTCCCTCGGCGGGGCGTACGCGGACCGCCTCCAGAACGTCCGACGGTGTCAGGTCGAGCAGTGCCAGCAGGGCCGCGCCGCCGTCGGCGGGCGCTCCCGGATCGGGCAGCGTCAGACCGAGTCGACGGGCGCGGGCGGGCAGCCACTTCTCTCCCGTGGTCACCTCGCCCGCAGCCCGGCAGTGCACTTCCAGCACCCCGCGCGCCGCTCGGTTCCACAGGTAGCCGCACGCCTGCGCGGTCCAGCCGTCGGCCCCGTCCCGGGCGGCACGGTCGGCGAGCAGTGCGACGGCGGCCTCCGTCAGGGCCCGGTCGAAGGCCTGCCGGACGATGGCGGGCAGCAGCACCCGTACCTCCTCCTCGGTGAACACCGGACCGGTCCCGGCTCCCAGCGGGGCGGCGTGCACCCAGCGGCAGAGCCAGCGCCGCTGGGAGCTCCGTACCGCGGGCTCCAGTGCGATGCGGCCGAAGGGCAGCTCGGCGACCGGGACTTCGCTCAGCCGGGCCACCTCCTGGGCGGGCCACCGAGCGGGGAAGAGCTCCACGTCCACCGCGGTCTCGCCCACATGGCGCAGTCGGGGCCCGACGGGCTCCTCCAGCCCGTCGACCAGGATGTGCACATCCACATCGCTGTGGGCGTTGCCGAAGCCGGAGGCGAGCGAACCGACGAGATGGCGCGGCCCGTCCGCCCTCTCCCGGTCCAGGAGCGCGGTGACCTCGCCGGTGGTCAGTCCGACGGTTGCGAGCGCCTCCTCGGCGGCGGGCGACCGCAGCGCGGCGGAGCCGGTCATCGCGCCGCCTCCCCCGCGTCGCGGACCACCGCTCGCGGCAGCGCGCCCCACACCGTGGAGACGAAGACGGAGGAGCCGTAGGTCAGCGTCCGATGGCCGGCCGACCAGCGCAGCCCGCCCCCCGGTACGCCCGTGCCGGTCCGCTCCTCGGCCGAGGCCGCGGAGGTGTCGGGGCCCGCGGAGGTGTCGGGGCCCGCGGAGGCCGCGGAGGTGTCGGGGTCGGCGGGAGGCGCGAGCGGGTCGCCAGGCCAGCGGTCGGCCGCGTCCGCGCCCTGGTGGTGGAGGGTGCGGGCCAGTTCGAGGGGGACGAGCCGCACACAGCGCCACGGCGCGGGCCGGCGGGAGAGCGCCGGCGCCGCGACCACCCGCGGCCGGGTGGGCAGCGCGTAGAAGGCGAGCGCGCCGAGCACCGCACCGACCCGGGCCGGCAGCGAGGCGGTGTGTGCACCGGCCTGGCCGAAGGCCCGGCCGGTGGTGCGCAGCACACGGACCGGCGCTGTGCGCGGCATCAGGCCGGTGGCGACCACCGGTCGGGCGGTGCGCCCGGGGCCGGCCGCGATCAGGTTCTCCAGGGCTGTGCGCTGGTCGGCGTCGGTGCGGGTGATCTCCAGGACGACGCGTGCGATGTCCGCCAGATGACCGCCGAGCACGACGGCCCGGGCGTCGGCCGCGAGTGCGTCGACCTCGGCCGGGCCGAGCGTACGGGCTGCGACCCAGAGGTCGTTGACGTCCTTGACCGTGATGTGCACGTCTCCGCCGCTGTTGCCCAGCATCGGCCGCAGGTTCGCGACCCGCGGCAACGGGTGCAGGCCCGGTACGGTCGGCGCGGGCAGCGGCAGCAGTCCGGAGTGGCCGGTGGAGTAGCCGGGGCCGAAGTGGATGTCCACGGCCGCGAATCCGCTCGGCCCGGTGAGCTTGTACTGGCCGTAGGGCGCGCCGTCCAGGGTCTGCTTGATCCACGGCAGTTCACCGTGGTCGGTGCGGTAGCCGTGCCGCCGCAGCCGGTCGGCGAGGGCCAGCGCCTCGTCCGCGCCGGTGACGCAGACGTCCGCGTCCCGCAGTTCGCGCAGCTTCGACTGCGGGTAGTCGGCCCGGCTGGAGAGGCCCTTGATGCCCCACACCGGTATGTCGAGGTCGGTCCCGAGGCGGTCGAGCAGCCCGGTCGCCGCGTCCAGCGCGGCGGCGCGCCGGATCCGCTCCGTGACGAACGGCTCCAGTTCACGGGCGAGTTCGTCGCCGTCGGCCGCGGTCGCGAGGTGGTCCGCGGCGATGAGTACGACGCGGTTGCGCCGGATCACGTCGGCGACGCGGTCCAGCGGGCGCTCGCCGCGCGCCACCAGCGAGGCGATCCGCTCAAGTGTCTCCTCGACGGGCGACGCCGGGGCGAGGGCTCCCAGTTGCAGCTCCGGAAAGGCGGCCGGGGAACGGGTGTTGGGCATGGTGGTCTCCTGGCAGGAATCGGCGGTCCGGCAGCGCCTGCTTGGCCGGAACGGGGCTGGAGGGCGTGGCCGAGGCGGCCATAATCGGGGGATGGTCACTCAACCGGCCCGCGGAGCGGGGGAAGCAGCCGAACCGGCGCAACTGGTGGTGAGGGGCGCGCGGTTGGCCGATCGCACCGAGTCGGTGGACATCCTGGTGCGCGAGGGGAGGTTCGCCAGGATCGGCGCCCCGACCGAGGGCGGCACTCCGGCCGCCGCTCAAGTCATCGACGCCGGCGGGCGGTTGGTGGTGCCTCCGTTCGTCGACGCCCACATGCATCTGGACTCCGCGCTCACACTTGACCCGGCCGACCCCAACCGCTCGGGAACGCTGCGGGAGGGGATCGAGGTCTGGGGGCGGAGCAAGGCCCGGCTGACGGGTCGGCAGATCCACCGCAACGCGCGCGAGGTGCTGCGCTGGATGGTCGCGGCCGGCACCCTGCACGTGCGCTGCCACGTGGACATGAGCCCGGGTGCCCCGGACGCGCTGAGTGCACTGATCGACCTGCGGGAGGAGGCCCGCGGCGTCTGCGACCTCCAGCTGGTGGCCTTCCCGCAGGACGGGCTGCTGCGCGAGCCCGGCCAACGAGAGGCGCTGCGCGCCGCCATGGCCAGGGGTTGCGACGTGGTCGGCGGGATCCCGCACTACGAGCGCACACCCCGGGACGCGGAGCGGCACGTCAGGGAGATCTTCGACGTGGCCCAGGAGTTCGACGCCGACGTGGACCCGCACTGCGACGAAACCGACGATCCGGGCTCCCGCCTGGCGGAGGCGGTGGCACGCGAGACGCTCACGCGCGGCTGGCAGGGCCGGGTCGCGCTCGGGCACTGCACCGCCATGGCCGCCTACTGCCCGGACACGCTGGCGTCGGCGACCGGGCTGCTCGCCCGCGCCGGCATCGCGGTGGTCGCCAACCCGATGGTCAACGCGGTGCTCCAGGGCCGCGGCGACCCGCCCCCGGTGCGCCGCGGCATGGCGCCCGTGGCGCAGCTGCTGGAGGCCGGCGTCACGGTGGCGTTCGGGCAGGACTCGGTCCTGGACGCCTGGCTTCCGCTGGGCACCGGGGACATGCTCGCCGTCGCCCAGACGGGCGCCCTCTTCGGCCACCTCACCGGGTACGAACAGCTGGCCGGGGCGCTCGACCTGGTGACCTGCTCGGGCGCCCGGACGATGCGACTGGGCGAGCGCTACGGCATTGTCGAGGGCCGCCCCGCCGACTTCGTGCTGCTGGACGCCTGCGATCCGGTGGAGGCGCTGCGGCTGCTGCCCGCCCGGCTGCACGTGGTGCGGCACGGCCGCGAGGTCGCCCGTACCAGCAGCCCGCGCGGCGAGCTGGTCGGCGGCTTCGCGCCCGGCGCGGTGGACCTCGGCCGTCACCGGTAGTCCTGCGCGGCCGTCGCACGGGCGGCCCGGGCCACCGTGCCGCCCGGCCAGGCACCGTCGAGTTCCCAGGCCGCGTCGAAGACCCGTACCTGGTGCTCCAGGCTGCGCCGGTAGAGCCGCTCCAGCGCGGCCCGTTCGGCGGCGCCGCCCTCGGCGGCGGCCTCCTCCACCACGCGGGCGTGCGCCGCGCACATCTGCGTACGGGTGCGGCGGGTGTACATGTCCGCCCAGCGGCGGTACGCGGGCGGGCCGGGGATCTCACGGCCGGCGAACCGCTCCCCGATCACCTCGGTGAACAGCGAACACGGATACACGGCAGCGGCGATCTGGGCGAAGGTGCCCTCGTAGCCCACGCGCACCAGGTGGTTGAGGTATCCCTCGCGTGCCGGGGAGCAGGTCCAGCGGTCGGCGGCGAGCTCTGCGGCGAAGCCGAGCTCCTCGACCAGGGAGCGTTTCTCGCCGAGTTCGCCGACCGTGGACAGATCGTCCAGGACGTGGGCGGCGGCCTTGGCCCACGCGTGCCCGACGGGGGCCTTGGCGATCCCCAGGGCGAGCGTGCGGTTGAACTCGGCGACGTGCGGGCCGTCGTCGAGCTGGAAGAAGACGAAGCGCTCCGGGCTCAGTGCGCCCGCCGCCATCGCCTCGATCCAGGGGTGGCGGCGGTATGCCTCCCAGACGTCGGCGCTTTGCCGGCGGCACTCCCGGAGGAAACTCATGTGTGCTCCTTCCACCGGTCGAACCGGAATCCGTCGAGCAGCGTCTGCTGCTCCGCCGTCGGTTGGGCCTGCCCGTCGTCTTCGGCGACGAGCAGGCCGACGAGCAGGTCGGCCGAGCCGGGGCCGGCGATATAGCCCTCACCGCCGTGCCCGAAGCAGCCGTAGAGCCCCGGTGCCAGCCGGCCGACGACGGGGGCGCGGTCGGGCAGGAACGGCCGCAGACCGCCGCGCTGGGCGGTGATCCGCAGCCGGGCCGTCCCCGGCACCAGCTCGTCGGCGCGGTACAGGATGCGCGCCGCGAGGTCCTCCGGCTCCGCCTCGTCGTGCGGGTACCAGGAACCACCGAGGACGAGAGCGCCGTCCGGCGCCTGGTGGGCCAGGAGAGCCACCGACCGCGGCACCCCGATCACCGACTCGGCCAGGACCCGTCCGAGGGTGAACGGTGCGGGCTCGGTGACGATCACCCGCCCGCTCACCGGGGTGAGCGGCACGTGCAGCCCGAGCGGGGCGAGCAGGGACCGGGCGCCGGCCCCGGCGGCGATCACGACGCGGGGCGACGTGAGCCGCTCTCCGTCGGCGCGTACGAAGGCCCATCCCGCAGCGCCCGCCTCCTCAAGCCTCAACGGCCCCAGCCCCAGGCGCAGTTGTGCCCCGGCGCCGGCTGCCTCGGCCAGGAGCGCGCCGAGGACCGCCGCAGGCTCGATGCGTCGGCCCTCGGAGAGCAGCAGGCCCGTCTCGACCAGCGGCCCCAGAGCGGGTTCCAGCGCACGCAGTTCCTCCCCGGTGAGCGCCGTGGCGTCCGGGAAGGTTCGCGGTGCGCCGTCGGCCTCGCCGGGGGCGGAGAGTACGAGCGTGCCGGTGGGTTCGGCGTCCCAGGGCATCCCGGTGCGTTCCGCGAGCTCGGTGTAGAGGGCCAGGCTGCGCTGCCACAGGGGCCGCAACCGGGGCGAGGGCGGCACGAGTTGGCCCTGCGCGCCGAGCGAGGCCCCGGAACCTGCCGTTCCGGAGTCCAGCAGGGTGACGGCGGCTCCTCGGCGCGCGAGCAGCACGGCCGTGGAGAGGCCGACGACCCCCGCGCCGAGGACTGCGACGTCGCAGCCGAGCGGGGTCACCACGGCGGACCTTCGGTGGTCGGCCCGACCGGATGCAGCTCGACCGGATGGCGGCCGGCCCCGATGTCCGCGGCGCCGCGCTCGATGGCGAGCGAGACGGCGGCGTGTGCGGTGCGCGCGGCGCGGGTGAGCGGCATGCCCTGGGCGAGGAAGGCGGTGATCAGCGCGGAGTGCGCGCAGCCGGCGCCGTGGTCGCAGCCGGAGACGCGCCGTGGTCCGGTGATCTCGTGATGCCGTTCGCCGTCGAAGAGCAGGTCGCCCGCGCCGGTGGGGAAGGCGTCGGTGATGATCGCGGCGCGGGCACCGAGTTCAACGATCGCCTCGGCCAGCTTCCTCGGGTCGCTCTCCTCCTCCAGCCGCGTCAGCCGCCGTGCTTCGGCCGGGTTCGGGGTCGCCACCCAGGTCAGCGGCAGCAGGCCCTCCCGCACCGCGGTGACCGCGTCCTCCTCGCCGCCCAGTGCGGAGCCGGCCGCGCTGATCATCACCGGGTCGAGGACGACCGGCACCTCGTCCAGCCAGACCAGACGGTCCACCAGCAGCCAGACCAGTTCGGCGCTCCAGGTGGTGCCGATCTTCACTGCGTCCGTGCCGATGTCCTCGAGCACCGCCCTGAGTTGGTGGCCGACCATGTCGGTGTCGATCGATGCCGTGGCGGTCACACCCGTCGTGTTCTGCGCCGTCACTCCGACGAGCGCGCTGGAGCCGTAGACGCCGGCCCGGGCGAACGCCTTGAGGTCGCCCTGGATGCCCGCCCCGCCGCCGGAGTCGGAGGAGCCGATGGTCAGGCAGCGGACGCGCGGTCCGGTCGGTGTGCCGCTCATGCCTGCGCCCCCGTCCCGGCCACGTCCGTCGTGGCCGCACCCGTCCTGGCCGCCTCCGTCACGGCCCGGCACACCTGCGCGGCGTCGCCGGTGTACTCGAGGAGCCGTACGGGGGCGATGCCGGGCAGTCCGGCGACCAGCGCCGCGCACTCGGTGCCCGGCTCCGCCAGGACGACGGTGGGGCGGCCGAGCGCGGAGGCCCAGCCGAGTTCCACGTGGGTGCCCGGGGAGGCGGGCCGGCCGGGGAAGGCAACGAATACCGAGCAGTCCCGCATCCACTCCCAGTCACGCCGGGTGCACTCGCGGGCGCTGACCAGGGCGTCACCCCAGCCCTCGGTCCGGTGGGCGCTGAGGACCCGCCATCCTCTGTCCTCGAACGCGTCGATCAGCGTGGAGTAGCGGGCCCGGTCCGCTTCGCGGAGCCGCCCGGTGACCGGGTCGATCAGGCCCTTGAAGGGCCCGCCCAGGAAGACGGTGAGGCGTGCGGGCCCCGGTTCAGACTGCGGCATCGGTCTCCTCCAGTGAGGAAGGGGCCGCTTCCAGCACGGGGAAACGGCGGTGCATCAGGTGGCGGTAGAGCGGTGGCAGGGAGTCGGCCAGGTCGGCGGCGGGCTCTGCGGCGAGCGCCCGCCGGTGCAGCTCGAAGAGGGTCACGACGTGCGCCCAGTAGGCGGGCAGGCCCAGTGCGCCGATCCCGTCGGCTTCCAGCCGCAGTGCTCCCGTGCGCAGGCCCTCCTCCAGTTCGAGCACGCGGACGAGGTGGGGCCGGTGGTCCCCCTCGGGGAGCGGGGGCATGCGGTTCGTCGGCAGGTGGCCGCGTCCGCCTTCCTTCATCAGCCGGGCGGACGCGGGCACGTCGGGGCGGTAGAGGTGCAGCGACCCGGCGACGTGGGTGTACGTGCCCAACGGCACCCGGAGCTGCCGTGCCATCACCTCCTGGAGGAAGGTGAAGGAGAAGACGTCGCTGACCATGCCCCGGTAGGCGTCGTTGGCGCGCATGTAGGCGACGGCGTGCAGTTTCCCCTCGCGCAGCAGGAACTGCAGGGCGAGTGTGCAGGCGACGTCCGGGTTGGCCGGGACGAGCAGCTCGCGCGGCTCGAATATCTGGATGACGGCGCGTTTGGTGTCCGGGTCCCGGCGGATCGTCTCCGCGACCGAGGCCCACTGGTCGAGTGCGCCGGTGCCGTGGCGGAAGATCCGCGGCCCGTAGGCGGTGCCGGTCAGACGGCTGCCGTCGGCGGAGTACCGGGCGACGCTCGGCGCGTAGTGCGCCAGGAGGGCCAGATCGTCGCGCCCGGAGAGGTACCAGAGGGCCTCGGCGAAGTTGAAGACCAGATAGGTGCGCCTGGCCGGGTGCGTGACCAGGCGGCGCAGCGGGTCGTCGAGGGTGAAGGCGGCCCCGAGGACTTCCTGACTGTCGTGGCCGCGGGGGGCGTTGCGGAACTGCGGCCGGTTCAGCAGCTCGTCCAGGTGGTGCAGATAGGCGTCCTGGAGCCCCGGGAAGCTGTTCACAGCAGGTCCTCGGGAAACGAGGAGAACATGTCGCGGTGGTTGCCGGTGGCGACGCGGTCGCAGCCGCACTTCTCGGCGGGGTCGTCGCCGCGGGTGGCCAGCCCGGCCTCGATGATGCGCTCGAAGCTCTCGCGGCCGTCGGCAATCGCCTGCCGGGAGCGGGCGCGGAAGACGTCGGGGTCCTGCTCGGCCTCGTTCTTCATGTCGTGGTAGGAGTCGATCGCCACCGCTATCGCGACGTAGTGCCGGTGGCGCAGCCTCGCCAGGGTGAACTCGGGGTCCAGGGTCTGCCCGACGAGCCGTACGCCCAGCTTCTCCATCAGGTTCAGCTCGGCGTCCGTCTCGATCCGGGCGAAGCCGTAGAAGTTGAAGTACACGCCGCTCTCGTGCACGGCCGTACCGGTCTCCCGCGCCCCGCGGATCAGGAGCGAGCGCAGCACCGGGCAGAAGGCCGGGACGACGTGGGCGTTGCTGAAGCGGCCGTTGCCGGGCGGCATGCTGACGCTGGGGCCCGAGAAGCTGATCAGGTCGTGCGGGATGACGAGGTCGCCGCCGCGCACCGACTTGTCGACCCCGCCGACGACGTAGGTGCCGATCTGGTGGCCCACGTCCAGTTCGTCGAAGGCGCTCTGGTTGGCCTGGTAGGGGATCTCCCAGCTCGGCGTGCGCCGGCCTGGGAAACGTCCGTAGAGGAAGTGGGTCTCCACCCCGTGCAGGGTGCCGCTGAAGATGCGGTCCACCGGTCCGTGGGGGGTGACGACCCGGTTGCGGCGGAACTCCTTCTCCCGGATCAAATTCTCGGCACGCAGCACCACTCCGAGCTTCATACGGCGCTCACCGTCCCGGCGGGGGCGGTGGAGAGGGCCGGCGCGAGGTCGCGGGCGAAGTCCAGGAAGTCGTCGACCCAGCCGCGGGCCGGGTGGGTGTAGCGGTAGAACCGCAGCGATCCCACCACGGAGTCGAGGACGTCGACGGTGAGTGAGGGCGGCGGGGCGCCGAGGAAGTCGAGCAGTTCGAAGCGCCGTCGGTCGGCGGCCTCTTCCAGGTATGCGCGCAGCACGGCTGCTGCCTCCTTGTCCTCGAGTGGATGAGCGTCCGATCGGCCGGGCCCCGCGGGCCCGCCCGGCTCGCAGACCAGCTCGACCAGTACGTGGGCCGGAGCCCGGGTCAGCACCGAGCCACCCAGCCGTTCGACCGCTCCGGGGGCCAGGAACCGCTTCTCGGGGCGGTTGGACGGGTGTGTGCCGGCTGCCTCGGCGAGGCGCTCCGCGGACAGCTGCGGACGGTGCTCGCCCAGCGACTCCATCCGGATGCCCACCGAGCGGGGCCCGCCGACCATCTGCCAGTTCTCCGGGCGCTCCACGAGCAGAACGTCATCGTTGGAGACCAGGGCGCCGCCGCTTCGGACCAGGGAGAGC
Source organism: Streptomyces tardus (assembly GCF_018101125.2). Lineage (GTDB taxonomy): Bacteria > Actinomycetota > Actinomycetes > Streptomycetales > Streptomycetaceae > Streptomyces > Streptomyces tardus. The sequence goes on from NZ_JAELVF020000002.1 coordinate 80,382, forward strand.
GCGGCAGTGGTCTTCCCGGCCATCTTCTCGCCCGTCAGGATGATCCCGGTGCCCGCCAGTTCGACGGCCGCTCCGTGCAGCGGGACCGCGCCCGCCCCGATCGCCACCGCTCGGCTGAGGGTACGGGCGTAGCGCAGGCCGATCACCGGCAGCCATCGGGCTTCGGCACAGCGCACGGTGATGCGGCGGGCCGCCTTGTCGAAGTGTGTGCGGTGCGCTGCGGTGCCGTCCGGTTCAGCCTCCGCCGGGCCGTCGACGAGCCCCCGGACCAGCTCCAGCTGCCAGTGGTGCTCCCCGGCCGGCGGAGTGTGCTGCCCGCTCCGGCCGGCGAGGGGCGTGAAGAACGGCGCGGCCAGCTCCTCCAGCGAGGCCACCGTGCGCGGTTCCCCCGTGACGGTCAGCGTGATGCCGGACGCCGGTACGGCCAGCAGGCGGGCCGTCGAGCTCTTGGTCGTCATCGCAGTGCTTTCAGGATCGTGAGGCCCTCGGCCTCGAAGGCGGGATCGTCGGTGCGCCGTGCCGCGGTGAGCGTGCTGAGGGCGCAGGACAGGCGGGCGAAGTCGAGCAGGACCGGGTCGGGCGGCCCCGGGTCCGTGCCGCGCTCCCGCCGGTAGGCGGCGGTGAACGCGGCACGGCCGGCCGGGAGAGCGGCCAGCTCCCGGTCCCACAGCCGCTGCAGGTCGGTCTCGAACGGGCCGAGCGCAGCCCGTTCGAAGTCGAAGACCACTTCGCGGCCGGCGGCCCCGCGCGCGACGTTGCGCAGCGAGTAGTCGCCGTGCAGCAGCACCCGCGGGGCGGTCGCCGAACGCCGGTCGGCCTCCCGCGCCAGCGCGGTCGGGTCGGCTGCGTCCGTCCGGCCGCGGACCAGCCCGTACAGGTCCGGCGCTTCGGTGGCCAGCGCCGACAACTGCTTCCCGAGCTGCTCCTCGCAGGAGGTCGGCTCCTGCGTCAAGGTGGCGCCGGCCGGCGGAGCCGTATCGTGCACGGCTGCCAGCAGGCGTCCCGCGGTCGCGGCGGAGTCGGCGGTCGGTGGCAGCGGGGCGAGGTCCTCCCAGCCGAAGACCGCGTACGCGCCGAGGCCCGGGGCAGTCCCGGCGTCCAGCAGACGCGTGCTGCGCGTCGGGCCGACCGCCGGGGCGACCACTCGTTCGGTGGCGGCCCGGTCCTGCCGCGCGTACAGCTTCACGAAGATCTCGCGCCCGAGAGCCGTGCCGCGGAACCAGGCATTCGTCGACCTCTCCTTGAAGCCGGTGGCCCGCACCTGGGCCAGGCGGTCGGCCCCGGCCCGGGCCGCCAGTCGGTCGGCCACCTGCTGCGGCACCAGATCGACCAGCGCCCCGCCGAGGACTCCGCCGCTCCCGGACGGCGCACTCACTTCGGCTTGCCGATCCAGGTGCACAGGTAGTCCATGTGCACCAGACGCTTGTCGGTCGGCACGGTGGGCTGCTGCGGGAACTCCTGCTTGGGCGCGACCTCCTTGGGGCAGTACGGGTCGCGCACGAACAGCGAGCGCTTGCCGGTCTCGTGCGCGTGGTGCAGGTAGGAGCGCCCGGCACAACCTCCGCGGCAGGCCTGCAGCAGCTCGCACCCCGCGCAGCCCTCCAGCAGCTCCGGGTTGGCGTTGCGGCGGCGGAAGGAGGCGAACTGCGGGGAACGGATGATGTCGTACAGGTTGTCGACCCGCAGGTCCCCCACCTTGTAGTCGTGCAGGTACACGCAGGGCGAGACCGGTATGCGTCCGTCCGGAGTGATGGAGTGGATGCGGAACGAGGTGCGACCGCAGGGGCAGCCCTTGGCGTTCTGGTAGTCCGTCACCGCCGCGATCGGCGGCTCGCCGAGGTCGACCGGTGAGCAGTGCTTCATCAGGAAGGAGAAGCCCTCGTAGTACTGCTCCGCGGGCAGGAGCGAGTCCATGTGCTTGGACTCCACGGGCTTGATGGGGTTGATCCGGATGTGCGCGTCGTACTCGACCGCCAGCTCCAGCAGGCCTTCCAGATGGGCCTGGGTGAAGTTCCAGTTCATCGCGCACATGATGATCGAGTGGTCGAGGCCGTACTCCTTGGCCAGCTCGAGGGTGCGTATCGCCTGCTTGTAGATCTTCGCGCCGCGGTTGGCGTTGTGCTCGTCCTCGAACGGGGAGTCGAAACTGATGTCGAGGTCGTTGAGCCGGCGCCAGCTCGCGTTGTGGTCCCGCTCCAGGTGCAGGGCCGTGATGCCGGAGGTGGTGAGTCCGACGATGATGCCGGCGTCGGTCAGGCCGTCGATGATCCGCGGCAGCATGGTGTTCTTGGGGTTCGGCCCGTTGGTGAAGAGCGGTTCGTTGCCGCCCAGGTTCACCGTCTCGACGCCGTTCAGCGCCAGTTGCTCGACGATGCGGTCGACGATCTCCGGAGTGAAGTCCATGCCCTTCTCACGGGCGGACATGGAGTAGCAGTGGGTGCAGCGGTAGGGGCAGTCGTTGCCGAGTGTCCAGCCGATGTTCTTGATGTCGATCGGGCACTCCTCCGCCTCCTCGTGCTCGATCGGGCCCACCGGCCTGGTGAAGTGCTCTTTGGCGTCGACCACTTCGAGCGGCAGCGACTTGCGCTTCCAGGGGAGTTCCACCTTGGGGCTCTGCTCTTCGGACACGGTGACCACGGCCTTTCCGTAGAAGGGGGGAACGGGAGAAGCAGGGGCAGTCGGAAAAATCAGCGGGTCAGCACAGGAAGGGGTTGTCGTCCGCGTCGTAGACGAGCCCGACCTTGCGGTACGCCTCCTTCACACGCGTGTCGAACGCCCGGTAGCGGGGGGCGGTGCGGACGAGCTCCGCCTCGATCAGCTCGTGGGTCTCCTCTTCGAGGTGTTCGGTGGCCGTCGGGCCGGCGGCGGCGTCGAGCAGCAGCCGGAAGAGGTCCAGGTCCGTCTCGCGCAGATCGATGGAGAGCCCGTGCATCAGGGCAAGTTCGGCGTCGTCCAGGGCCTTGGGAGCGGAGAGCGGGTCGATGGCCTTGTCGTAGACCGCCGCGTGCTCCTTCTGCCAGCGCTTGAGTGCGCCGTAGACGCACCTCACACGGGGGTCCAGTACGTCGTAGCGCGTGTTGCCGAGCGCGTCCTGGTCGATCTGCAACCCGCCGCGTCTGGTCAGTGTTCTGGTGAAGTTGGTGCCGGCCGCGGCGTACATCTCGGTGAAGATGCCCTTGGAGATCGTCCACGCGTAGCGGCGCATCGCGGCGTAGTTGTCCTCGAGTTCCGCCAGCGTGGTGCGGTCGTCGAAGAGGATGTGCCCGGCCTGTACGTAGATGCCGTGGGCGCGGAAACGGTCCAGCGCTGCGTAGTTCTGCTCCACGGTGGCCCGTTTGGCCATTCGGCGCAGGGCGGACTGTGAGAAGTTCTCGATGCCGCAGGAGAAGGAGAAGAACCCGGCCCGCGCGAGTTCCCGGACCACGTCCTCCTCGGCGCGGTCGGCGCGTATCGAGCCGCGCAGCCTCGGGCTCAGTCCGCGGGCCTCGAACTCGTCCGCGAGCTCGGCGCACCAGGCGGCGTCCCGCGGCGGCTCGACCAGCGAATCGTCGATGACCTTGAAGTACCGGGCACCGGCTTCCCACAGCTGCTCGATCTCGTCGGCGACGTCCCGGATGCTGCGCTGGCGCCAGTTCGATCCGCCGCCGACCCGTTCGAAGGCGATGATGGAGCAGAAGGTGCAGGTGGCCTGGCAACCACGGGCCGTCTGCAGATGGACGAGGCTGCGCCGCGCGATCGTCAGATCGAGAGTGTCGCGGTGCGGGTGCGGCAGCTGCGAGAAGGGGAGCTTGGGGGCGGGCTCGAAGTTGTGGCACAGCGAGCCGTCCTCGTCGCGGAAGCTCAGGCCCGGAATGCTCGCCAGCGCCGGGGTGCCGGTGCGTACGTGCTCGGCGAGAAGGCACATCGGCAACTCGCCCTCGCCGCGCACCACCGCGTCGAACCCGGCCTCGAGGAACTCGTTGGCGTGGAAGGTGGGACCGTAGCCACCGGCCACCGTCAGCGGTCGGACCCCGGCCCGCTGTACCAATTGCATGGCCTCGATGGCGCGCATCATGTTGCTGCGGTAGCAGGCGAAACCCACCAGTGAGGGGCGAGCCTCGACGATGCGCCGGGCCAGCGCCTCCACGTCGATCCCCTGCAACCACCCGTCGACGAGGTCGACCCGGTGCCCCTCCTGACGCAGGTAGGCGGCAAGGTATCCGAGACCGAGGTTCTCCTCCGCGGTGCGGTGCGTGACCGGTGAGGGCGTGGCCAGCACGATGCGGTCCTGGCCGTTCCGTCTGCTCATGGCGTTCAGGATCGCCCTCGGCGATCTCTGCCCGGTCGGCGTCGGATCGCCGCCGGATGCCCGTCGCCCCGCTCCGTGGGTTGCGGCGCGCTTGCCTCGCGTCGGAGCGGCTCCGCCCGTCGGGCCGGTGGGTGGGCCTGGCCCGGCGCCCGGTCGAGGCCGCGTACGAGCGGTCGTGGCGGGCCCGACCCGCTGCTCGCGACGTGCGCGAACGATGACTGCTGCCCACCGCGCGGTGCCGCAGAAGGCACCGAACGGTGGGCCGCGGAGGGCGTGGGAGGATCGCGCAGCCTACAAGGTGGCAGGCCGGACCGCTCGACTCCGGCCATCGCCGGCTCAGCGGCGCCGAGCCGTGACGCTCGCCCAACGCGCGTCAGCCACGGCTCACTTCGTGCTCTTGCCGTCCTCGGCGAGAGTGTGTGCGACGAGCGCGTTGGCGTGACCGTGACCCAGCCCGTGCTCGGTCTTGAGCCAGGCGACGAGTTCCATGTGCTTGGACAGGGGCGAGCTGCGGATCAACTCCTTCCATTCGTCGATCGGCCGGCCGTACTTCTTCTCGATCGAGGGGAAGTAGCTGGCGGGGCCCTTCACTTGGTCGGCCATGAGTCTCGTTCCATCCGTTCGTGCTCGGTGATCGTGGTCGGTCGGTGGCCGGTGGTCACCCAGTGCGCCGCAGCGGCGGGGCGGTGGTTACGGACGGGCCGGGGGCTCCTCGGCCATCAGCCGGGCGGCGACCGCGGTAAGCCAGAGCACCAGCATGGACGACATCGCGAAGCTGGCCGCGGTGTCCAAGCAGACCGTCTACAAGCACTTCTCCGACAAGGAGAAGCTGTTCGCCGAGATCGTGCTGGCCACCACCGACCGGATCGACGGCATGCTCGACCTGGTGGGCCACGTCCCGGCCGACGCCGACGCCCTGGAAGCGAGCCTGACCCGTCTCGCCCGACAGTTTCTGGCCGCGCTCACCCAACCCCAGGTCCTTCAGCTGCGGCGCCTGGTCATCGCCAACGCGGACGCCTTCCCCGAGCTGGGCGCGAGCTGGTACGAGCAGGGGTTCGAACGGGTGCTCACCACCCTGGCGGCCACCTTCCAGGACCTCACCGACCGGCGGCTGCTGCGGTGCGAGGAACCGCTCCTGGCCGCCAACCACTTCTCCGGTCTGCTGCTGTGGATCCCCGTGAACAGGGCCATGTTCCACGGCAGTCTGCAGGACAGCGAGGCCGATCTCGACCACTGCGCCACCGCCGGCGTACGCGCCTTTCTCGCCGCCTACCGCTGACCGGCGACGGCAGAGCCGGGCGGCACGGGCTGTCGCCGGCGCACCGACCGGCGCACCGGACCCGCGTCCCGGCCGGTGCGGCCGGAGGCCGGAGCCGACCGGAGGCCTGCCCAATGCGCCGCGGCTCGGTCGGGTCCGGGAGACCGGCCGTCGCTCCGGCGCGGAAGGGGCAACGGCGGGCCGCGGCGCCCCCGTTGGAGGAGACGCCGCGGCCCGCCGAGCGGATCACGCCTTGCGTTGCATACTGCTGCGGGCCGGGTTCGCCTGCTGATCGGCCTTGGGGTCCTTCTCGCCCTGCTTGGCCCGTACGCCTTCCTCGATCCTGGCGCCTACGTCCGGGTCGACGTTGCGCCAGTAGGTGAAGGCGCGCACCAGCACGGGTTCGGTGACGCCGTTCAGCAGGTGCCCGACGACGTTGTCCACCAGACGGTCGCGCGCCGCGTCGTCGAACACCTCCCGCACCATCGTTCCGGCCTGCCCCCAGTCGTCGTCCTCGGCGTGCGAGACGTACGCGGCGCGAGTGATCTCACCGTCGGCGTGCCAGCTGGGAGGGTTGCCGTGGCGGTCGGTGTCGGCCGCCGGCCCGCCCTTGCTGTTGGGCGCGTACACCGGGTCGGAGGTCAGCCGGTAGGCCATCGCCCCGTCCTTGGAGTAGGTGTTCACCTCGGCCACCGGGGCGTTGACCGGCAGCTGCTGGTAGTTGCCGCCGATCCGGTAGCGGTGCGAGTCCGCGTAGGAGAAGAGCCGTGCCAGCAGCATCCGGTCCGGGCTCGGGCCGATCCCGGGGACGAGGTTGTTGGGCTGGAACGCGGCCTGCTCGATCTGGGCGTGGTTGTCGGTGGGGTTGCGGTCGAGCGTCATCGTGCCGACCTCGTGCAGCGGGTAGTCCCCGTGCGGCCACACCTTGGTCAGGTCGAACGGGTTGAACCGGTAGCCGGGCGCGTCCTCGTACGGCATCAGCTGCACGTACAGCGTCCAGCTCGGGTACTTGCCGTCGCGGATGTGCTCGAACAGATCGCGGGTGTGGTAATCCGTGTCGGCCGAGGCCATCTGGTCGGCCTCGTGCTGGGTGAAGTGCTCGATGCCCTGGTCGGTCTTGAAGTGGTACTTGACCCAGAACCGCTCGCCCGAGGCGTTGATCCACATGTACGTGTGCGAGGTGTAGCCGTTCATGTGGCGCCAGGTGCGCGGGATGCCGCGGTCGCCCATCAGCCAGGTGACCTGGTGCGCCGACTCCGGGGAGAGCGTCCAGAAGTCCCACTGCATGTCGTGGTCGCGCAGGTTGTTGTCGGCCCGCCGCTTCTGGGAGCGGATGAAGTGCTGGAACTTCATCGGGTCCTTGACGAAGAACACCGGAGTGTTGTTGCCGACCATGTCGTAGTTGCCTTCGCTGGTGTAGAACTTCACCGCGAAGCCGCGCGGGTCGCGCCAGGTGTCCGGGCTGCCGCGCTCTCCGGCCACGGTGGAGAAGCGTGCCACCAGCTCCGTCGTGGTGCCGGGCTGGAAGAGCGCAGCCCGGGTGTAGGCGCTGACATCGCCGGTCACCCGGAAGTTCCCGAACGCGCCGCTGCCCTTGGCGTGCGGCTGGCGCTCGGGGATGCGCTCCCGGTTGAACTGGGCCATCTGTTCGATGAGGTAGGCGTCCTGGAGCAGGATGGGGCCGCCGGCGCCGACGGTGAGTGAGTGTTCGTCGCTCTCGACGGGCGCGCCCGCGTCGGTCGTCGTCGGGGTGTGCTGAACCTTCGCCATCGACACTGTCTCCTTCGACTGTGAGTGGTCTGCGCGCGGTGGTGTCCGCCCGGCTGCCCGGGGCCGTACGGCCGTCGCGGCTGGTTCGGTCCGGCGGACCGTGCCGGGAGGGGCCGGGCCACCGAGCCGAACGCGGTACCGGAACGAGTGGTGTTCCGGGTTCTGCGGCAAGGCTCCCGCTCGCACCGGAGTCCTGCTGTGCGCCGCGCCGACCCCGGGCCGGCACGCACCCGCCGCCCGGGGCGGACCGCAGCGACGAGTCGCAGCAGCGCGACCCGTCCGGCGATGTCGCTCACAGGGCGGGTTCGGGACGGCTGCCGCGGTGCGGCGGTGTCCAAACGTGCCCGATCCGAGACTGCGGCTCAGGCCCGTCCCCCGCGACCGCACGCCGACACCGCTCGACCGGTCGGGTTGTCCCGCGCCGGCCCGCCCGCCCCGGTGCGGTTCCGGGGTGCGCACCGGTCGGCGGTGTGCTGCATCCGGCATCCGTGTCCCGGGTTGCCGGACTCGCCCACGGCCCGTACGACCTGCGCGAAGAGGCGTTCGCCCCCGGCGCGGCGTACGGTGCCGTCCCGCCCGGAGAGGTGTCGCCTCACCCGACGTGCGTTGCCGGCGCGGACCGGGCGACCGTCCGGGCGAGGACGAGAGCCGCCAGCGTCAGCCCGCCCAGCGCCGCCGCCGTTCCGGGGTGGCCGCCGAGCGCGAGCCCCACGCCTCCGAGGCCCGCACCGAGGAAGACGCCGAAGCTCATCCCGGCGGCGTTGACGCTGAGCGCCGTACCGCGCAGAGAGCCGCAGCGGCGTACGAGCAACGTGGTGACGCAGGCTGCCACGACCGCGTGGCCGACGCCGACCAGCGCGGTCAGCAGGAGGGCGGGGAGCAGCGAGCCGGTGAAGAAGACCCCGACCACCGCGACCGTCGCGAGCAGCAGTGCCAGCGCCATCAGCGGCTCGGCGCGGACCCGCTGCCGCTCGGCGCTCAACAGCCGTCCGGCGTACAGGTTTCCGAGGAAGAACGAGGTGCCGCTGAGCGTCCACACCATCGCGAACATCCCGGGGCCGAGACCGAACCGCTCGTCGTAGAAGGCGGCCAGGTAGGCGAGGTACCCCATGAAGGCGGCGGTGCGCAGCATGGCGATCAGAAGCAGCGGGACCACCCCCGGCAGAGCGCCCAACAACCGGAAGGACTCCAGATATCCGGGCCGCTCCGGGCTGCGCGCCGCCTCCGGGCCCTCGCCTGCGCCGCGGCGGCGTGTGCGCAGCAGGAAGTACAGGGCGAGGGCGCAGCAGATCGCGGCGATCGCCCACAGGTCGCCCTGCCAGCCCCACAGCAGGGCGGGCACGGCCACCAGCGGCGCCGCGAGCAGAGCGGTCAGCGACTGCGTGGCGGTGACGAGGGTCGCCGCACGGCCGGCGGCGGCGTCGTTCTCGAAGCAGTCGGCGGCTGCCGCGGTGAGAGCGGGGTTGAGCACCGCGGTGGCGGCGCCGACGAGCAGGCAGAACGCAGCCAGGAGCAGCAGGTCGCCGCCGGCGCCCAGCGCGGCGGCCACTGCCAGCGCGGCCAGTCCGCCGGCCGCCGCGTGCTCCCTTCGCACCCGGTCGATCAGCGGCGCGAGCGCGGTGCCGACGGCCAGGGCCGCGAGCCCGCCGAGGCCTCGGAGTTGGCCGAGCGAGGCGACGTCGCCGCCCGCCGTGTGGGCGATCGGTACGAGGAAGGTGCTGTAGATGGTGAAGGGCACCAGCCCGACGGCCGAGGCGAGCATGAACGGCCACAGCAGGCGCGTCATCCTCAGATCCCCGGGGACCTCGTTCTCGCCCGCCGACTCCCGCTGTGCGGCGGCCTCCTCGGCTGTCCCTGACTCTCCGGCAGCGCCCGGCAACCCGGCAGAGTCCAGCGCCTCGACGGGGGTTCCCGCCTCCGGGGTCCTGCCGCTCATTCCGCCTCCGCCCGGTAGCGGTAGAGCGCGGTGGCGTCGGCGCTGAACTGGGAGAAGGGAAAGGGCTCGGCGGACAGCGCGGTCACCCCGGCGCCGAGGAAGGCGCGTGCGACGGCGCTGCCGCTCTGGGCGTAGACCACCAGCGGAAGGCCCTGCTTGCGGCAGTGTTCGAGGATGCGGTCGAAGCTCCCGTTGCTCAGCGCCATGCCGGTGGCCACCACGGCGTCCGCCTCGGCGAGCACCTGCGTCATGTCGTCGGTCACGGGGTCGCCCCACTGGGTGGTGGTCAGATTGAAGTCGCAGGGCAGCGGGACGCCTCCCCGCCGGCGTATCGCCTCGACCAGCGGGTTGACGACGCCGATCAGGGCGACGCGCGCCCCGGGGGCGATGTCCAGCAGCCCGGCGACGGCCGCGTCCCTGGCCCGAGCCCGTACCTCGGGTGCCCCGGCGGGCAGGACGACGGCCTCGGCGATCGGTGTGTCGCGGTGGGGCTGCACCCGCCCGAGGTAGGCGTCGAGCGCGGCCAGGCGCACCGGCTCGCAGTCGTGCCGGAGGAGGGTGTCGAGGCTGCGCCCGGAGGCGTCGGCACAGAAGTCGGGGGCGAGCTCGCCGGTTTCGAACGCACAGGCGCCGAAGGCGTCGCCGGACCTCATCAGCAGGTAGTTGTTCCGGTAGGTGACCGGGCTGCCGGCGAGCCGGGTGGTGTGGTGGAGCCAGAAGGCGCTGGTGACGGCCAGCTCCCGGGGCCGGGGACCGTACGCGCCGTCGAGGACGGCATCGGCCAGCTCGGCCACGGAGTACGGGGGTGAGGGGGGCATGTCGGTTCCTTCGGACGGGGTGGTGACGGAGGTGGTGACGTACAGGGCGCGAACGCCGCCCGCGCGCCGACAGGCGGGCGAGCCGGCAGGCTGCCGGAACCGGGCCCTATGCCTTTTCGGGCACCGGTTCGGGACGGGCCGGCAGCTGCGCACGGTCTCGGGGAGGCCAGTCCATCGCCGACCACGGATGTCTCAACTCCTCCTGGGCGGCGGCCTCGTGGGGACGCATCGACCCCACTCCCACGGCGTCGGCGTGGCGGGCGTAGGCGGTGTCGACGTAGCGGTGTCCGGTGTCGGCGGCGAGGAAGACGTACGTGCCCTCGGCGGAGCGCTCACGTTCCCAGAGTGTGGCGAGGTAGGCCGCCCCCGCCGAGAGGCCGGCGAAGATGCCGGAGGCGCGCAGGAGTTCGACGGCGCCGGACATCGCGTAGTCGAAGTTGACCCAGTGGATGCGGTCGTACAGCTCGTGCCGGACGTTGTGGAAGGGGATGGAACTGCCGATGCCGGCAATGATCATGTCGGGGTCCGCCACATGCTCGGCGCCGAAGGTGACGCTGCCGAACGGCTGCACCCCGACGAGCCTCACCTGCCGGCCCGCCTCGCGCAGGCAGTCGGCGATGGCGCCGGTGGACGCGCCGGTTCCCACACCACCGACGAGCGTCAACGGTCCCTCGGGGACCTCCTTTCGGACGAGGTCGGCGACGTCCCGGTAGCCGAGGTAGTGGATCGAGTCGTGGTACTGCCGCATCCAGTGGAAGTGCGGGTTCTCCCGCAGCAGTTCACCGATCCGCTCCACACGCAGGTTCTGGTCCAGGCGCAGGTTCCGGGAGGGCCGGACCTGCTCCAGGGTGGCGCCGAGGATCTCCAGTTGGACCCTGAGAGTGCGGTCGACCGTCGTCGACCCGACGATGTGGCAGCGCAGGCCGTGGCGGTGGCAGGCCAGGGCGAGCGCATGGGCGTAGATGCCGCTGGAGCTGTCCACGAGGGTGTCGCCTGGCCGCACCTGGCCGGTGGCCAGGAGGTGGCGCACCGCGCCGAGCGCCGCGTACAGCTTCATCGTCTCGAAGCGCAGACAGATCGCGCCCGGCGGCACCGAGACGACGTCCGGTTCCTTCATGGCCTCGGCTATGTGCTCATGCATGTCCGGCCTCCCGGTCGGGCTGTGCGTGTCGGACGAACCTGAAAAGCAACGTGTGGCGGTCGCCGTCCTCCCGGGGCCCGCGGTGCACGACCTCGGGCCGGAAGCCGCGGTCCGCTCCGTGCCCGACGATGCGTCGCAGGTCCGCGGCGCCGGTCATCACCAGGTGGATCTCGCCGCCGGGCGCGAGCAGTTCGCGGTCGGCGATCTGGTCGAAGAAGCGCGTGACGATCTCGGCGCCGACGCGGAAGTTGCGGACCACGGTCGGGTCGTCGCCGGGCCGCGGGTCGGCCGCAGGAGGGTTGAAGGTGATGGCGTCCAGCCGGCAGGCGCTCGGGAACTCCTCGAAGAGGTGGCAGGCCAGCGGGTGCAACACCGTATCCGACCGGTCCCCGACGAGGCGCCGGTAGTGCGCCGCGGCCGTCGCCACGCTGTCCGGGTGGATGTCGGACGCCCAGACCTCCCGCGCCCCGCGGGTGCCGGCGATCACGGCCTCGACGCCGAGCCCGACCCCCATCGCGGCGTACGACCGCCCGCGGACGGCGATCGTGCCGTCCAGCAACCGGTCGTGCACGACGCGGCTGGTCTCGTCCGGCTCGAAGACGCCCGCAGGCACCGTGAGATCCCAGCCGTTGTAGCCGTACCTCCGCGTGGTGTGGAGGGCGGAGGACGGTCCGCCGGGCCCGGGGGCACTTCGAGGCGGCTGTGCCTCGGGCAGCGATCTCAGCAGGTCGCTGACGTCGTCCTGCGACGCCGCGGGCCGGTGGGTCATCAGTGTCTCCGTGGTCGGGTGCGGGGTGGAAGCGCGGGGCTGGGGTCGCGGGGCAGGCCGTCGGCGGTCGCGAGCGGTGGGCCGGGCGGCTCGCCGGGCGGGGTCCGGCGGTCCGCCCGACCAACGTCCGGCGGGGCGGGCCCGCTTGGCGGTGGGCGCGCACCGGGAGCAGGGCTCGGCCCTCGACTCCGGACCGGACGGCCGGCCCGGACGGGTCAGCGGGTCGGGACGGGCGGGCGTCCGGGTTCCGCCCGTGCGCCGGCGGCTTGGGGCGAGGCGCTGCGCCGTTCCGTGCGGCGTCGGTAGTGGGTGGACATGCTGCTCCCGGCTGATCACGTGGACGGGCCCGAGCCGTATCCGCCGAACAGGAATGCGGGCCCGAGCCCGAGCAGCATCCATCAGATGAAAATGATTGTCAATACAATCCGAGCTCCGCACGGCCTGTTCCGCGTCGACAAGCCTCCGCCAACTTCCGTGCGCACCCGCGCCGTTGGCCGGGCACCGAACCCTCGCGCGCCTGCCCCGACAGCAGGCCGGCGCGCGAACCGTCCGCGCGGAGCGAAAGCCGTACCGCCCCTCGCTGCCGCACCCCCGCAAGATCCACATGGCAGCCGTACGCGGAGGCCGCGACACTCGGAGAGGACCAGCCATCGGCGACGGGGGGCGAGCAATGACCACTGTCGAAGAGACCGTCCGGGTCGCGGTGCCGGTGCGCACCGCCTATGACCAGTGGACCCGGTTCGGGATGTTTCCCCGGTTCATGCCCTCGGTGAAGAGGGTGGAGCAGACCAGACCGTCGATCACGCGCTGGACCGTGGGGGTGGGGCCGCTCCGCCACGAGTTCACGACGGAGATCGTGGAGCAGCAGCCGGACACCCGCGTGGAGTGGCGGAGCCTGGACGGTCGGCACCGGGGCGAGGTGACGTTCCACGAGGTGGCCCCGGACCGGGCGGCGGTCACCGCGCAGCTGCGGGTCCTGCGACCGGGCGCCGCGTTCCTCGCCTCCGACGTGTTCGGACTCGTCCGCCGCGTGATGCGGGTCGAGCTGGCGCACTTCAAGGAGTTCGTCGAGGACCGAGACCGGGAGGTCGAGGGCTGGCGCGGGACGATTCGCGACGGGCGGGTCTGCCCGGTGGATTCCACACCGCCGTGGAGCAGCGTGCCCCGATGGCCCGTGGGCTGAACGAGCGGTACGAGAGCGGGAGGTCGCTTTGACGCACAGTCCTGCGGGCGGGGAGCCCGAAGAGGAACTCTCGGTGACCGCGCCCAAGGAGTGGGCAGCCGGTGTGCCCGCGGTGGCGCACGCCCTGGAGTACTCCCTGGAGGAGACCTCCGTGCGGCGCACCGGGCTGACCCTGCTGAACATGAACCAGGTCGACGGGATCGACTGTCCCGGCTGCGCTGGGCCGACCCCTCACCCGGCCGCCGGCATCTCAACGAGTACTGCGAGAACGGCGCCAAGCACATCAACGACGAGGCCACGTCCCGGCGGATCACCGCAGACTTCTTCCGCGAGCACTCGATCCCGGAGCTGGCCGAACGCTCCGACCTCTGGCTCAACCAGCAGGGCCGGCTCACCGAACCGATGGTCAAGCGACCCGGCTCGCAGCACTACGAGCCCATCGAGTGGGACGACGCCCTGGACCTGATCGCCGACGAACTGAAGTCGGCGGACTCCCCCGACGAGGCCGTCTTCTACACCTCCGGCCGGGTGAGCAACGAAGCCGCCTTCGTCCTTCAGCTGCTGGCTCGCGCCCACGGCACCAACAACCTGCCGGACTGCAGCAACATGTGCCACGAGTCCAGCGGTTTCGCGCTGCACGAGACCCTGGGCACCGGCAAGGGAACGGTGAGCCTGGAGGACCTGCACCAGGCCGACCTGATCTTCCTCGTCGGACAGAACCCGGGCAGCAACCACCCGCGCCAGCTCGCCGCGCTGGAGCAGGCAAAGCGCAACGGAGCCCGGATCGTCGCGGTCAACCCCCTGCCGGAGGCGGGTCTGCTGCGGTTCAGGAATCCGCAGAAGGCCCGCGGTGTGATCGGTCGCGGCGTACGGATCGCCGACCGGTTCCTGCAGATACGCAGCGGCGGCGACCTCGCGCTCTTCCAGGGGCTGAACCGGCTGCTGCTGGAGGCCGAGGACGCCCGGCCCGGCGGCGTACTGGACCACGACTTCATCCGTTCGCACACCAGCGGCTTCGAGGAGTTCTCCCGTCACGCCCGGTCCGTCGCGTGGGAGGACGTTCTGCGGGCGACCGGGCTGACGCGGGCCGAGATCGAACTGGTCCGCAACGACGTGCTGCGCAGCAAGCGGGTCGTCGTCTGCTGGGCGATGGGCATCACCCAGCACAAGCACGGCGTCCCGACGATCAGAGAGATCGTCAACTTCCTGCTGCTGCGCGGGAATCTCGGCAGGGTCGGCACCGGCGCCTGCCCGGTACGCGGACACAGCAACGTGCAGGGCGACCGCACCATGGGCATCTGGGAGCAGATGCCCGACTCCTTTCTCGACGCGCTGCGCGAGGAGTTCGGCTTCGAGCCGCCGCGGGAGCACGGACTCGACTCGGTCGACTCGATCAGGGCCATGCACGAGGGACGGATCAGGGTCTTCCTCGGAGTCGCGGGCAACTTCGTGATGGCGGCTCCGGACACGGACTTCACGATGGCGGCGATGCGCAGGTGCCGTCTCACCGCGCACGTCTCGACGAAGCTCAACAGGTCGCACACGGTCTGCGGCGAGACCGCGCTGATCCTGCCGACCCTGGGCCGCACCGAGGTCGACGTCCAGTCCGGCGGCGAGCAGTTCGTCACCGTGGAGAACTCGATGAGCGAGGTGCACACCTCGCGCGGACGACTGGAGCCCGCGTCCCGGCGGCTGCTCAGCGAGGTCGCCATCCTGTGCCGGCTGGCACGCCGCACCGTGGGCGGGAGGGTCGACGTCCCCTGGGAGCGGTTCGAAGCCGACTACGGGTCGATCCGGGACCGGATCGCCCACGTCGTACCGGGGTTCCAGGACTTCAACCGACGGGTGGCCCGTCCGGGCGGCATCCTGCTGCCCAACCCGGTCAACGAGGGAGTTTTTGTGACCTCGGTGGGCCGGGCCCTGTTCACCCGCAACGCCTGGGAGATGCCCGCAGGCCCCGGCGGGTCACCTGCTGCTCCAGACGCTTCGGGCGCACGACCAGTGGAACACCGTCCCGTACACCAACGACGACCGCTACCGGGGCATCCACGGGAGCCGCATGGTCGTCCTGGTCAGTCCCCACGACATCGCCGAACTCGGGCTGGCCGAGGGGCAGCGGGTCGACCTGGTCGGGGTGTGGGACGGCAGGGAGGAGCGCCGCGCGGAGGGCTTCCGCGTCGTCCCGTACCCGACGAGCCGCGGCTGCGCGGCGGCGTACTACCCCGAGACCCAGGTGCTGGTGCCGCTGAACAGTGTGGCGGACATCAGCAATCAGCCCACGTCGAAGTCGCTGGTCGTCCGCCTGGAACCCGCACCCGCGGGAGCGGGCGCCGCGACGGAGCCGAACGCGGGGGCGGAGCCGGGGCCGGACTGACGGGCCGGACTGACGGGCCGGGCTGTCGGGGCGGACTGTCGGGGCGTGGGGTGTCCCGAAGCGACGAGCGGATCGGAGCGAAAGCAATGGCGAACGACTTCTCCGTGGGCGATCACGTGCGCTGGAACTCGGAGGCCGGGCACGTCGAGGGCGTCGTCATCGAAAAGCACACACGCGACGTGGAGTTCAAGGGCCGCATCCGGCGCTGCTCCGAGGACGACCCGCAGTACGAGATCAGGAGCGACCGGACCGACCACACCGCCATGCACAGAGGCGGTGCCCTGACGAAGGCGTGACGGCGATGGGCGCCCCGGTGCACACGATCGGACATTCGACGCGCAGATTCGACGAGGTGCTGGAGATGCTGCGTGCACACGACGTCACCCGGCTCGTCGACGTGCGTTCCTTCCCCTCGTCGAGGAAGCATCCCCAGTGGAACCGGACGGCGATCGTCGAGCTGCTGCCGCCCGATCTCCCGTACCAGTGGATGCCCCGGCTCGGAGGCCGCCGCTACACCCCCAGCGGCGTTCCCAGCGAGAACGGTGCCTGGCGGGTGAAGGCGTTCCGCGACTACGCCGACTACATGGCGGGGGACGAATTCGCCGAGGGGCTGCGGGAGTTGATCGGCCTCGCCGAGCGGGGACGGCCCGCCGTGATGTGCAGCGAGGCGGTGCCGTGGCGCTGCCACCGCCGGCTCATCACCGACGCACTGCTGGTCGCCGGGGTGGAGGTCGTGCACATCATGTCGAGGAACGCCTCCCGGCCGGCCGTCCTGAACGAGCACGCGAGACTTTGCGACGGCCGCCTCGTCTACCCGCCGGACCCGCAGACGCCCTGAGGCCGCCCCGGGGCGCGACGGGCGGGCCGTGCCCGTGCCCGCAGGGGCGTTCGCATTCTCCGGGTGTGCCGCACCGCCGTCGTCCACGAAGTCTGATCATCGTCTTCCGTACCGGGATACGTGCAGATACCCTCCACCGTGGGGCAGTTGGCCGTCCACGAACTCCCCTGTGGGTCTCCCGTCAGTGCTCCGCGAGAACAGCAGGAGGGCGAGTTCGTGGTGCCGAATTCCTCTGTGCCGACAACGCCCGCTCCCCTGCGCGGCAAGGACCGCGGCCGGTTCGACTGGGCGGCGCTGCGCGCCGATCTGCGGGGCGCGGTCCCCGACGCCTCACTCGCCCTGCTCATCACCGTGTTGATCTACTGCCTGCTCTACGTCCGCGTGGAGAACGGCAGTTCGGCGACGATCAAGATCATGCCGATGCTGGCGGACGCCGACGAGTTCTGGATGTACTGGATGTGCCAGGCGTTCGGCTGGTCGGCGATGCTGTGGGCGTACGCCACGGTGGTCTTCGGACTGCTGCGCTCGGGGCCGAGGCCGCGTCTGCGCCGCCTCTCCGCGGCGCGGCTGGAGAAGTGGCACCGCACCACCAGCCTGACCACCATCGGCCTGATGTTCATGCACGCGCTGTTCTTCTTCCTGGAGCAGACACGCACCAACCGGGACCAGTGGTCGACCGGGCGCAGCATGTGGACCGCCTTCGTCGACGTGTTCGTGCCGGGCGGTTACGCCACCGGCACCGGCCGAGTCGCCATCCTGGTGGGCCTGTTGGCCCTGTATCTGGCCATCCCCCTGGGGCTCGCCTTCTACCTGCGCCACCGGACCGGTTCCCGCGCATGGCTGGCCCTGCACCGCTTCGCCATCGTCGTCTACATCCTGAGCGCCTGGCACACGCTGCTCTACACCACGCAGGGCTGGTTCGACGGCCCGTTCCGCACCATGCTCTGGGTGCTCCAGATCCCCATCGCGCTGCTGCTCCTCGCCCGGCTGGCGGCGCCGGCCCGGCGCAGTGAACGCCTCACCGCGCGCGGCCCGCGCACCCGCGAAACCGCACTGCCGGTCAGTGCCCGGTGGCTGGGCCGGGCCGCGGTGGTCGCCGTGCTGCTCGCTCTCGTGGCGGTGGTCGTCAGCGGGGTGGACGGCGGACGTTCACCGCAGGACCCGCCACTGGCTCCCTGGCCCGAGAAGTGGGTCCTGTGGGTCGGGCTGGCGCTCTTCGTCCTCGCCGCCGCGGCCACGGTCGTCCGCGTCCGCCGCCGGACCGAGGGCACCGGCGCCTCGAAGACGAGCGGCCCGGCCGGCTCCGGCTCCGGCTCCGGCTCCGGCTGAGCACGGCACGGGGCGCGGGCGCCGTACGCGACGCGCCCTGCCGCGTACGCGCGGTACACCTCGGGCGGGCTCGCCGGGGAGGCGCCAACTGCCGGGCTCACCAAGGGGGTTGGCGCTCGCCCCGACCGCCCGGTGCCGGGCGGCCCCGTTCCGCGGCTTCGGCCACACCCGGGCGGGCGCGCTCGCTAGATTGTGCGGTGCGCCGGGGAGAGCTGGACACTCAACCCGCGTTCCGGGCGCGGCACCACCGGGCTCCCCCCCGCAACGCAACGTCCCTGTCCCCCCACGAAAGAGACGTCCATGCGTATCCACCGAAGTCCGCGCTCCACCCGTCGTTCGCTCGCCGCGCTGGGCATCGCCGCCCTCACCGCGGCAGCCGCGGCCCTGAGCCTGGCCCCCACCTCGGCCCAGGCGCTGCCCGCCGCCGACAAGCAGGCCGTACTGGACTACCTGCACTCCGTCCAGGGGTCGGGGATCGTCTCCGGCCAGCACAACAAAGAGCCGGCCAACCAGCCCTCGCAGTACACCAAGCAGGTGCACGACATCACCGGCGAGTACCCCGGCCTGTGGGGCGGCGACCTGATGTTTCGCGAACAGGACGCGCGCGACCGGCAGTTGGTGATCGACCAGGCAAAGACGGAGTGGGCCAACGGTTCGCTGGTAGCGCTCTCCTGGCACGCCTGCCCGCCCACCGGACCGTCGACCTGCGAGTTCGAGGGCGGGGTGAAGTCCGACATCAGCCCGCAGGAGTTCCGCGACATCGTCACGGACGGCACCGAGCTGAACGCGACCTGGAAGAGCCGCCTGGACGAGATCGCGCCCTATCTCGAGCAGCTCCAGGACGACGGGATCCCGGCGCTCTTCCGGCCCTTCCACGAGATGAACGAGTCGTGGAACTGGTGGGGCGAGCAGCCCGGCGAGGACGGTGGCGCCCGGCTTTTCCAGCTCACCCGCGACTACCTCGAGGACACCAAGGGTGTGGACAACCTGGTCTGGGTGTGGAACGTCCAGGACAACCCCGACGGCGGCTGGGACAGCTACTACCCCGGTGAGGAGTACGCCGACGTCGTCTCGCTCGACGTCTGGTACAAGGGGCACCCCAGCGACGCGGACTACCGCCAACTGCGGGACACAGCCGGCGACAAGCCGATCGCACTCGCCGAGATGGGCAGGATCCCCGACGCCCAACTGCTGGAGAACCAGACGGAGTGGAGCTACTTCATGGTCTGGTCCGAGCAGTTGCGCGAGGACAACACCGACGAGGAGATCCAGGCCGCCTATTACCACTCCCGCACGCTCAACCAGGGCGAGCTGGAACTGGGTTCCGCAGCCGCTCGCCGCTGAGCGACGACGCTCCTCGCGCCCCGGCCCCGCCCGCCGTATGCCTTCGGGCTCCGGGCGGGCGGGGCCGGGGCGTCCCGGACCTGCCAGTGGGGCGCGTCCGTGGCGAGCGCCGGTCTGGCGCGCCGATGGAGTGCGCCGGTGGGGCGCGCCGGTGGGGCGCGCCGGTGGGGCGCGTCCGTCATCGGCGCCCGTCCGGCCGCAGTTCGACGAACGCCGAGCCGGTCGGCCGCTACCGTCGCCGCGGAGCGGAGCGGGCCCTGGGGTGGCCGCCCCCTCCCTTGGCCTTCTTCCGCTTCGCGGCCCCCCGGCCGACCATCCGCAGGATGCGGGCGACGAGGGTCAGAGCACGCAGGGCTGGCATCGCATCGCCCTCTTCCTGTGACGGGGTACGCCCTCGCGGGCCACCCGGGCTGCGGTACTTGCTCGCACCCACTGTCCGGCGCGCCCGCGCACGGCGCCACAGCTGCCGAGTCGAACGAGTGGCCTTCGCCGCCGAACCGCGAACAGCACGTCCTTCCACCGGCACCTCCGCCCGCAAGCACGCCCCGACCGCAGGCACGCCAAGGGGGCAGGCACGCCCGCCCGCGGGCCCGTGCGTCCGTCGGCGTGTGCAGGCGCACGCACGTCCGGCAGCACACACGTTGAACGCGCGGGCGCCGCGGCGCGTACTGGAGGTCACGGAGTCCGGGCCCCCGAACGCTCCGTACCGCCCGGATCCGGTGGGCCGACCGCAGCGACGGCGCCGCCGGTCCGGTCCCCGAGCAGGAAGGACCACCATGTCCGCAGCCAGGGCCAGCCGCCGTACCGTGCTCACCGCCGCCGGAGCCGCCGGTCTCACCACCGCGCTCGCCGCCTGCGGCGGTTCCGAGGACAAGGGCGCAGACGGTTCGAGCGATTCCGAGGACCGGTCCGCCGAGGGCAAGGAGTCGCCCGGGGGCGGCGAAGAGGGCGGCGACGGAAAGGAGTTGGCCAGGACGGACGACATCCAGCCCGGAGAGGGCAAGGTCTTCCGCGAGGAGAAGGTCGTGGTGGTGCAGCCCACGGAGGGCGAGTTCAAGGCGTACTCGGCCGAGTGCACCCACAAGGGATGCCTGGTGAGCTCGGTCAAGGACGGTTCGATCAACTGCGCCTGCCACCAGAGCGCGTTCTCCGTGGCGGACGGCAGCGTCACCGGCGGACCCGCCCGCGAGCCGCTGCCGGAGGCGCGGATCAACGTCGAGGGCGGCAGCATCAGGCTCGGCTGAGGACCGCAGCATCGGCCGCTCCGGGCGCCAACCGGCCGCGCGTGACGGCCCGTTCGCGCCCGGCCGCGCCGGTGTGCCGGGAGGTGCGGGGGTACGGGGGTGCGGGGTCGTACCGGGCAGGGCGCCCGGACACGTCCGCATACGCACCACCGCACCACCGCGCCGCCGGGCGGCTCAGCCGTAGCGGCGGGCCGGGCCGGGCCGGACCGCGTCCGCGACCGCATCGGCGAGCGCGTCGATGCGCGCGTCCTCCAAGCCCGAGACGGTCAGCCGGATCGCGGGCGGGGAGGAGAGTCGGAACCGGGCGCCGGGCGCGACCGCCCAGCCGGCCAGCAGCAGCCTGCTGACCACGGCGCTCTCCTCGGGGACCGGTACCCACACGTTCATCCCGCTGCGCCCGTGCGCCCGTACGCCCTGCCGCGCCAGCCGGTCCAGAAGCCGCGTCCTGGCCCGGTCGTACGCGGCGCCGACCTCGGCGGGGTCCACGGCGCCGCCGCGCCACAGTTCGCAGACGGTCGCCTGGAGGAGGTGGCTGACCCAGCCCGGACCGAGCAGCTGTCGGCCCCGGACTCGGTCGAGTGTGACCTCGTCGCCGGTCAGGACGGCCAGCCGCAGGTCCGGGCCGTACGCCTTCGCGGTGGAGCGCACCAGTGCCCAGTGCCTGGTGGCGCCGGCGATCAGTCGCGGCCGGGCGGCGACGATGCCGTGCCCGTGGTCGTCCTCGATCAGCAGTGTTTCGGGGCGCGCGGCGAGCAGCGCGCGCAACTCCCCGGCGCGGTCGGCGCCGAGCACGGCGCCGGTGGGGTTCTGGGCCCGGGTGGTGACCAGCAGGGCCCGCGCCCCCCTCTCGAGCGCGCACTCCACCGCCCCCGCCAGCGGGCCGTCGTCGTCGACCGCGACGGGCACCGGACGCAGTCCGAGCGCGGGAACCAGGTCGAGCAGGCTGCCCCACCCGGGGTCCTCGAGGGCGACCGCGTCACCGGGGCGCAGATGGGCGGCGAGTACGCGCTCGATCGCGTCGGAGGCGCCGGAGGTCACGGCGAGGGGGCCGTGCGGTACGCCGTCGCGCCGCAGCTGTTCGCGTGCCAACGTCTCGAACTCCTCGGTGAGGGAGGGTCCGCCGTACAGCGGGGCGGTGGCGCCGTACCGGGGCAGTACCGCGGCGAGCGCAGTCGGGAGCGAGGGCAGCAGGGCCGGGTCGGGGTTGCCCTGGGAGACGTCCGCGACCCCGCGCGGCACCTCCACACCCAGCGCCTCGCGCGGCGTGGTGGCGGGCCGGTCGCGGACGCGGCTGCCGCGTCGTCCGGCCGTCTCGATCACTCCGCGCTCGCGCAGGGTGCGGTATGCGGCAGCCACCGTGTTGGGGTTCACGCCCAGTTCGGCGGCCAACTGCCTGATGGGCGGGAGCAGTTGTCCCGGCGCCAGCTCACCCGCGCCGAGGTCGCCCTCCACACTGAGGGCGATCTCGGCTGCGTTCGTTCCTTCGATCATCTATCCTCCCCACACAAACATCATTATGCACTAATACAGAATCGAGGCACGCCGTGGGCGCCGACTATCCGACCACCGACCGAAACGTCCCCACCCGCAACCCCGGCCGGGCCCACTACGACCGCACGACAGTGCACGCGATACTCGACAGCGGCTTCCTGTGCCACCTGGGGTTCGTACGCGACGGCGCACCCGTCGTACTGCCCACCATGTACGTGCGCCACGGCGAGCAGATCTACCTCCACGGCTCCACCGGATCGCGGCCGATGCTCGCCGGTCGCGGCGAGGAGGGCCTGCCGGTGTGCGTCACCGTGACCCACGTCGACGCGCTGGTGCTGGCCCGCTCCGCGATGCACCACTCGCTCAACTACCGCTCGGTGATGGTCCACGGCACGGCCCGCGCCGTCACCGACACCGACCACAAGGCGGCCGTGCTGGACGCCCTCGTCGAACGCGTCGCCCCCGGCAGGTCGCAGGACATCCGCCCGGCCGACGCCCGCGAGCTCGCCGCCACCGCGCTGCTCCGCCTGGAGCTGGCCGAGGTCTCCGCGAAGGTGCGCGAGGGCGGGCCCAACGACGACGAGGAGGACCTCGGACTGCCGCACTGGAGCGGCATCGTGCCGGTGCGCACCGTGCACGGCGCGCCGGAGCCCGCAGCCGATCTGGACCCCTCGATCCCCGTGCCCGCCTACCTCGACGACCTCGACCGCACGCTACGAACCGCCGCCGGACGGTGAGTCGGACGGGCCCGTCCGGCTCGCAGGACCGGGAGTGCCCGCAGGGTCCAGCGCCCCCGGCGGGCCCTCCCGGTCGGGCAGATCCGTGCGCCCGACCGGGAGGGACAGCCCCGGGCGCTGCCCCCCGCCCCGGGCGACGGGCTCCGCGGCGGAGTGAACCGGCGTCGTACGCTGCGCGATCAGCGCACCGGTGAGCACCAGCGCACCGCCCAGAACCTGAACGGCTCCGAGCCGTTCCCCCAGCAGGAACCAGGCCAGCACCGTGGCGACGACCGCCTCCAGGCAGGCGATCACCCCGGCGACCTGCGGGGAGAGCCGGCGAATGGAGAGCACTCCGGTCAGATAGGCCAGCACGGTCGCCACCAGGACCGTCCAGGCCGCCAGCGCGTATCCCGGCACCTCGAACCCGTCCATCGCCGCGTACCGGCCGAGCACCGCCCACTCCATGTCCCACGGCCGGGCCGGGACGGTGAGGAGCAGCGCGCCGACGAGCAGGCCGTAGGCGATCACCCCGGCCGGCTCGGGCGGCGGCCGGTGGTCGCCGGCGCTGCCGTGGTCGGAGAGCACGAGGTACCCGACCTGACAGCAGGCGGCGGCGAGCGCGAGCGCGACGCCCAGTGCGTCGAACCCGAGCCCCGCCCACAGTTCGACGACGCAGACCAGGCCGGTCACCGCGGTGACGACGCCGACGGCCGCCTCGCGGCTCACCGGGCGGCGCTGGACGAATCGCACCCAGCCCAGCACCAGGGCGGGTGCCAGATACTCGATCAGCAGCGCCACTCCCACCGGGATGCGCGCGATCGCCGCGAAGTAGCACGCCTGCACTCCGGCGACGCCCAGCATGCCGAACCCCAGCAGCAGCGCCGGGCGTTCACGCACCAGGCGGCGGTGCCGCCAAGCGAGCGGAAGCAGCACCAGGGCTGCGCCCGCGGCCCGCACCCAGGCCACCTGGAGCGGAGCGAGACCGGCCTCGATGAGCGGTTTGGCCATCACTCCGGAACCACCGAAGGCGAAAGCGGACACCAGAGCGAGGGTCAGGCCCAGCCTCCGTGGGGGCGCGGCTGCGCGGTCGGGTGCGTGCATCCGCTCATCATGCCTCCCGGCCGACATGAGTGTCGAGGCGTTCACACCTGTCAGTCACCGTCCCGGTGAACCGACGAACCGTCAACTTCGTCTCGACGACCGTGGTTTGATCCCTCCCGCGGTCGATCGGCGAAACCGTCGCGCCTCTCGCCCACGTCCTGGAGACTGACCGCCACCGTCGAACCGGCCGAGGAGTCCGATGGCCACCACCCGCACGAAACCGCGCATCTGCGTCTGGATGGTGGCGCTGCCCGCGCCCGGGGGACGTGAGTACGTCTACCGCGTGTACGCACCCCCCGACGCGCTGCCGGGCGACGTGTTCTGGTCCGCCTTCCACTGCCATGACGGCAGTCAGGACGGGGGCCGCCTGCCGCGGGTCTCCGACGCGTTCGACGCCGCCGAGATCTGGCGCCTGGACTGACCCCGCGAAGGCCGGCGGCGACGTACCCCGGGACTGAGCGCAACGCCGACCGGCAGCGCCCGCCGCTCGTATGCTCGGCCCATGAGGATCCACTTCGTTGACACCTTCACCGATCGCCCGTTCTCCGGGAACCCCGCCGCCGTGGTCCTGCTGGACGACGACTTCCCTCCCGACGAACAGCTCCAGCGCCTCGCCTCGCAGCTGAACCTCTCCGAGACCGCCTACGCCCGTCCGCTCCCGCCGGGCGCCGAGGCCGACTGGGCGCTGCGCTGGTTCACACCGGCTGCCGAGGTACGGCTGTGCGGTCACGCCACTCTCGCCACCGCACACGTGCTGCGCACCTCCGGCAGGCTCGCCGGCCGGGTCCGATTCGCCACCCTCAGCGGCGTGTTGACGGCCACCGGGGAGGCCGAGGGCACCCTCACCCTCGACTTCCCCACCGCCCCGCTCACGCCCGTGCGGGACGTGGCGAGTGCGGCCGAGGCACTCGGCGGCACCCGGATCCGCTCAGCCTGGCGCACCGGCCCCGACGTGGGGGATCTGCTGCTGGAGGTCGAGGACGAACGCGCTGTGCGCAGCGTCCGCCCCGACCCCGGACGGCTGGCGGGCCTCTCCGAGCGCGGGGTGATCGTCACCGCGCGGGCTGCCGACGCGTCCTCGACGTACGACTACGTCTCCCGCTGCTTCTACCCGGACGTCGGCGTCGGGGAGGACCCGGTCACCGGCAGCGCCCACACCGCCCTCGCGCCGTTCTGGTCGCCACGCCTGGGCTCGGAGCAACTGGTCGGGTTCCAGGCGTCCGCGCGCGGCGGGATCGTGCACACCACGGTGCGCGGGGAACGGACGCTGCTCGGCGGCGACGCGGTCGCCGTGATGGAGGCGGAACTGCGCGTACCGCTGTGACGCCGGCCGCGCGCAGGTGCCCCCGCCCTGGGCGGCGGGCACCGCGTCAGGCCGTCGGCAGCCAGCCGACCCTGCCTGCCAGCAGCGCGTAGCCGATGAAGGCGACGATGTCGATCAGGGCGTGCGCGGCGACCAGCGGCCCGACCCGGCCCCAACGCCGGTACAGCCAGACGAAGATGACGCCCATGACCATGTTGCCGATCATGCCGCCGATGCCCTGGTAGAGGTGGTACAGACCGCGCAGCCCGGAGCTCGCCGCCATGGACGCCATGGGGCTCCAGCCCAGTTGGTCCAGTCGCCGCAGCAGATAGCCGATCACGATCACCTCCTCGACGACGGAGTTCTCCGTCGCCGAGAGGATCAGCACCGGGAACTTCCACCAGACCTCGGGGAGCGACTCCGGCACCACCGTCAGGTTGAACCCCGCCTGCTGCGCCCCGAGATAGAGCAGCAGCCCGCTGCCGCCGATACCCGCAGCCACCACCGCGCCGCGACCCAGATCGAACCACGGGCGGCGAAGGTCGAATCCGATCGCGCCCATGCCCGCCCGCTCGCGCATCAGCAGATGACCGACGAGCAGCACGGGGACCAGCGCGGTCGCGATGCCGAAAAGCTGCCAACTCAGGTCCAGCCAGGGTCGGTCGGGCGCCATCGAGCGGTTGAGGTTCGCCGCCTGGTCGCCGAGTCCGCCCGGCCTGGTCAGCGAACCGGTGAAGCTGATGAGCGCGGAGATCGCGCTCGCGCCGAGGGAGAGCCCCAGGACGAGCAGCGTCTCGTTGCGCACCATCCGCGGCGACAGCGCGTCCTGCGGCAGCAACTGCCCCTGACCGTACGGCTCTCGCGCAGGCAGTGACCGCACGCGGACCTCCCGTTCCTCTGTGTTCCGCCCGTCCGGCGGGCACGGCCGGGCACGGCCGCTCAGGCCGCGTCCGGCGCGAAGTGCCCGGCTCAGCAGATCACAGCCTGCCGCAGGGCAGCGTCCCAGCCCTCGGCGGGTCCGCACCGCCGCGACTCACCGACGCCCGCCGACGGCGCGCGAGGCGGAGGCCTCCGGCGAGCGACCCCGGCGGGGCGGACGGAGGCAGCGCCCTTCGGCGGGGCGACCTCCTCCGACAGGACGGGCAGGACGGCACTCCCGGCGGGCGGCTCACGCCCAGGGGCCGGCCGGCCAGGAGTGCACCGGCTCCCCCGCGCGTGCCAGCTCGCCGTATCTGCGTACGGTCGCGGCGAGCGCCTTCTCGCGGTCCAGCCCGCTCTCCCTGGCCCGGTGGTAGGCGGCGACCTGCCAGGACGCGCCGTTCGTACGGCGTTCGCAGCGCGCCTCGATGACGCCGAGGCAGCGGTCCCGGTCGGCGGGCTCCACGCCCCAGGCGTCCAGCCCCAACGCCGCCAGCGGCAGCAACTCCTCGCGCACCAGCCGGTCCACCGGTACCTGGCCCGAGCCCGCGCCGCGTCCGGGCCTCGGCCAGGTCAGCCGTGCGTCGATGCCGTACCGGCAGGCCAGTTCGAAGTTGGACTCGGCCGTCTCGAAGGGCATCCGGGACCACAGCGGACGCCCCTCGTCGGCGAGTGCGCGGACCAGACCGTAGTAGAAGGCGGTGTTGGCCATCACGTCGGTCACGGTCGGCCCGGCCGGCAACACCCTGTTCTCCACCCGCAGATGGGGCACCGAGTCCACCACTCCGTAGACCGGACGGTTCCACCGGTAGACGGTCCCGTTGTGCAGCACCATCTCCGACAGCTCCGGGACTTCGCCCCGCTCCAGGGCCTCCAGCGGGTCTTCCTCGGCGATGCCGGGCAGCAGCGCCGGGAAGTAGCGCAGGTTCTCCTCGAAGAGGTCCTTCGGCCCCTCGATCCACCGCTCCCCGAACCAGGTGCGCGGCCGTACTCCCTGTGCCGCGAACTCCGGGGGCCGGGGATCGGCCGCCTGCAGGAAGAGCGGTATGCGCGACTCCCGCCACAGCTCGCGGCCGAACACGAACGGCGAGTTGGCGGCAAGTGCCACCTGCACGGCGGCCATCGCCTGCGCCGCGTTCCACACGTCGGCGAACCGCCCGGGCGTCACCTGCAGATGCAGCTGCACGGAGGTGCACGCGGCCTCGGGGGCGATGGAGTCGCAGACGTGCTGCAGCCTCTCCACACCCTCGATGTCCAGCTCGATCTCCTCCCCCCTGGCGGCCATGATGCGGTCGTTGAGCATGGTGAACCGGTCGTCGGAAGAAAGATTCGCGGAGCTCAGGTCCTCGTGCGTGAGAGTCGGCAGAATCCCGATCATCACGATGCCCGCGGCGACCTCCCGCGCCTTTCTGTCCGCATAGCCGAGAGCGGTGCGCAGTTCCTCGGCAAGCTGGTCGAAGACCCGCCCGTTGAGCCGGTGCGGAAGGATGTTGACCTCCAGGTTGAACCGCCCCAGTTCGGACTGGAAGTCCTCACTGGCGATCCTGTCGAGCACCTGGTCGTTCTTCATCCGTGGCAAGCCGTCGGCGTCCGCGAGATTCAGCTCGATCTCCAGCCCCATCAGATCGCGTGGCCGGTCGAACCGCTGCCCCTCCAGCAGCAGCTCGAGCGCTTCGAGACAGCGACGCAGCTTGTCCCGGTACCGTCTGCGCTCCGCTGGGCCGAATGTGTCGGCCGCGACCTTCTCGCCCATGTACGGGTCCTCCTCAGGTGAGCGTGCCCGGATGATGCCCCCGAAGGTGATCGACAACGCGTACGATCGGGGCCGGAGAGATCTTTTGGAGAATACTCGACAGGCACATTCCCGTGACATGCGGCACAAATGCGCAGCACCCTCGGGCATGTCCCTGCACAGGCGCGCGATCCAGCCGTCCGTGAACCGGATCACGAGCCTCGTCACTGGTTTCTCGAAGATATCCACGCAGGTCGAAGGCTTATGGATTTCGACGGGATAACGACGGAATACAGCCTTGCCGAAATACCGGGAGTTCGCTAGCAGAAACCTCGATCGAGGCGGATTCGTATAAACTCCGACCCAGAGGCTGCTACAAGTCGCACACCGGCGAGAGACGCTTCACATTTCTCCCACCTGATGGACATCTGCTCCGCCCGGCGTACGGCACTGGGGAATCGCCGCCCGCCCACCGCCACGCACGCATGCCACACCGCCGCACTGCCACGTCATTTTCCTGTCTCCCGAGCGAGAGGCGACCCACCATGCCCCTGCATGCCCGCACGGCCCCCAGCCACGCCCTGCGCACTGTCGAGGCCGCACTCAGCTCCTCGCCCCTCCACGGGCCGACTCCCCCGACACCGTCCGAGCCAGCCTCCGAGCGCACCGCCGGCTCCGGGGTCCGGGTCGCCGCCGCACTCCCGCTCCACCTGCTCCCGAACATCGGGGACCGCGCACCGAGCGCCCCCCGTGCGGGCTGGCGCTTCCTGCTCTCGGACGGCACCGGCCCGCTGCTCACCGCCGACACCGTACCGACCGCGGACGGCTGGGCCTTCTCCCACTTCAGCGACGGCCCCTACGCCGCCTCGGCGCTCCGCTGCCTGGACTCCGCGCGCACCCTCACCGCGACGTACGAGCCGCGGCTGCTGTGCGTACCCGAGCTCTACATGGTGACCCTCTGGCTGCACTGCCCCGGTCCCGCGAGAGACCAGGACGGCCTCGGCCCGGCCGACCTGCTCGCCCCTCTCGCCCCTGCGCCCCCGGGGATCGCCGCGGAGCGCCCCGTGCGTGTGGACGGGCTGCTGCCCCTACTGACCCACCGACTCCACCCAGCCCCGCCCGCACTGCTGCGCACCGCCTGACCGCCTCCCGGGCGTGGCTCCGCAGCCCCCGCGAGGGTCCGCGCAACCATCCGGAAGAGTGACGCGTCCCACACCGGTAAGCGCCGATACAGAGGAATCCCTGCGGAACAGCATCCGCGGGACGAGACTGGAGACGGAAGAACACCACATATCTCAGGGGGAAGCGGTCATGACCACCATCAGCCGCGACAGCAGCCACCAGACGACACAACGAAGGTCCGCCACCATGTGCTCGCACCAACCGCCCTGCCCGACAGCGGAATCCACCGACCGGGAAGCCGCCCACCTGGTAGCGCACCACCCCGAGCAGGGATGGAGCCTTCTCTGCAACGGCGTCCTGTTCTTCGACGACACCGGGGAGTTGCTGCCCGACGGGCAGATCGTGGCGCCCCACCGCCCGATCGTCCCGCGCAGCGTCGCCACCGCCGCCTGAAGCGGTAAGCGCGACGACCGACGGCCGGCCACCACCGCGGGCAGCGGGAGCGCCACGGCCGGAACGGCAGCCCGGGCAGCGGACAGCACACCACAGAACGGCAGGCCCCCAGTTCGACACTGGGGGCCTCATTCCGTCACGGCTCATTCCGTCACGGCACCGTCCCGCTCACGACGGCACCGGCCCCGGTCACGCAGACCGTCGGCGTCAGCCGTCGTAGTCCTCCAGCGGCGGGCAGGAGCAGACCAGGTTGCGGTCGCCGAACGCACCGTCGATGCGTCGCACCGGCGGCCAGTACTTGTCGGCGGCCTTCACGCCTTCGGGGAAGGCGGCTTCCGCCCTGGTGTAGGGCAGCTCCCACTCCCCCGCGAGCTGCTCCGCGGTGTGCGGGGCGCCGCGCAGCGGGCTGCTCTCGGCGGTCCAACGCCCCCTGGCGACCTCCTCGATCTCCGCCCGGATCGCGATCATCGCCTCGCAGAAGCGGTCGATCTCGGCGAGGTCCTCGCTCTCCGTCGGCTCGATCATCAGCGTTCCGGCGACGGGGAAGGACATCGTCGGGGCGTGGAAGCCGTAGTCGATGAGCCGCTTGGCGACATCGTCGATGCTCACGCCGGTGGCCTTCGTCAGCGGCCGGACGTCGATGATGCACTCGTGTGCCACCAGACCGCCCGGGCCCGAGTAGAGCACCGGGTAGTGCCCCTCCAGGCGCTTGGCGATGTAGTTGGCGCTCAGCACCGCGACCTGGGTCGCCCTGCGCAGCCCCTCGGCCCCCATCAGGCGTACGTACGCCCAGGAGATCGGCAGGATTCCGGCAGAGCCCCACGGCGCGGCGGAGATCGGGCCTATGCCGGTCTCGGGGCCGGCCGAGGGCTGGA
Organism: Streptomyces tardus; assembly: GCF_018101125.2. Lineage (GTDB taxonomy): Bacteria > Actinomycetota > Actinomycetes > Streptomycetales > Streptomycetaceae > Streptomyces > Streptomyces tardus. Next base: position 110,388 of record NZ_JAELVF020000002.1, read on the forward strand.
GCGGGTGGTTGGGCAGATACGGCGAGAGGTGGGCGCGCACACCCACGGGCCCGACGCCGGGGCCGCCACCGCCGTGCGGAATGCAGAACGTCTTGTGCAGGTTCAGGTGCGAGACGTCCGCGCCGAACCTGCCGGGCTTGGCGAGGCCGACCAGGGCGTTGAGGTTGGCGCCGTCCACGTAGACCTGACCGCCGGCGTCGTGCACGGCCGCGCAGATGTCTGAAATGTTCTCCTCGAACACCCCGTGGGTGGAGGGGTAGGTCACCATCAGCACCGCCAGCTCGGCGCCGTGCTGCTCGATCTTGGCGTGCAGGTCCGCGAGGTCGACGTCGCCGCTCTCGCCGGTCTTGACCACCACGACCTTCATCCCCGCCATCACGGCGCTGGCGGCGTTGGTGCCGTGCGCCGAGGAGGGGATGAGGCAGACGGTGCGCGAGGTGTCGCCGTTCGCGCGGTGGAAGGCACGCACGGCCAGCAGGCCCGCCAGCTCGCCCTGGGAACCGGCGTTGGGCTGGATCGAGACGCGGTCGTAGCCGGTGATCTCGGCCAGGCGCTCCTCGAGCTCCCGGATCAGGGTCAGGTACCCGCCGGCCTGCTCCTCGGGCACGAAGGGATGGATCGCCCCGAACTCCGGCCAGGTCACCGGTTCCATCTCGGTGGTGGCGTTGAGCTTCATGGTGCACGAGCCCAGCGGGATCATGCCCCGGTCCAGTGCGTAGTCCCGGTCCGAGAGCTTGCGCAGGTACCGCAGCATCGCTGTCTCGGAGCGGTGCTGGTGGAAGACGGGGTGGGTCAGGAAGTCCTCGGTGCGCCGCAGCGAGGACGGCAGCGCGTCCGAGCCCGCGGCATCCAGCCGCTCCACGTCGGCGGCGACGCCGAAAGCGCCCCAGACCGCGTCCAGTTGCTCCACCGTCGTGGTCTCGTCGCAGGCGATGCCGACCAGGTCGGCACTGGTCGGGCGCAGGTTGACGCCGGCGCTGCGGGCCGCGTCCACCACCTCCCGGGCACGGCCCGGCACCCGCGCGGTGACCGTGTCGAAGTAGGTGTCGTGCAGGACCTCCACACCGCCCTCCCGCAGCCCGGCGGCGAGCAGTGTCGCCAATCGGTGGGTGCGGCGCGCGATGGCGGTCAAACCCTCCGGCCCGTGGTAGACGGCGTACATCCCGGCCATCACGGCCAGCAGGACCTGCGCGGTGCAGATGTTGCTGGTCGCCTTCTCGCGGCGGATGTGCTGCTCGCGGGTCTGGAGCGCGAGACGGTACGCGGTGTTGCCCTCGACGTCGACGGAGACACCGACCAGCCGACCGGGCAGACTGCGGGCGAACTTCTCGCGCACGGACATGAAGCCCGCGTGCGGACCACCGAAGCCCAGCGGAACACCGAAGCGCTGGCTCGATCCGACCGCGATGTCAGCGCCCAGCTCGCCGGGCGCGGTCAGCAGCGTCAGCGCGAGCAGATCGGCGGCGACCGCGACGATCGCGCCGAGCTCGTGCGCCTGCTCGATGACGCGACGCGGGTCCCGCACCGCACCGGAGGCACCGGGGTACTGGAGGAGCAGTCCGAAGACACCGCGCTCCGCGATCTCGCCGGGCACTCCGTCGGTCAGGTCCGCGACGACCACCTCGACGCCGGTCGGCTCCGCGCGGGTCCGCAGCACCTCCACGGTCTGCGGCAGACAGTCCGCGTCGACGAGGTAGACCCCCTGCTTGACCTTGCCGACCCGCCGGGACAGCGCCATCGCCTCGGCGGCGGCGGTGCCCTCGTCGAGCAGCGAGGATCCCGAGGTGGGGAGGCCGGTCAGGTCGGCGACCATCGTCTGGAAGTTGAGCAGCGCCTCCAGCCGGCCCTGGGAGATCTCCGGCTGGTACGGCGTGTACGCCGTGTACCAGGCGGGGTTCTCCATGACATTGCGCAGGATGACCGGCGGGGTGAAGGTGCCGTGGTAGCCCAGGCCGATCATGGGGCTGAGCACCTCGTTGCGCCCGGCCAGCTCGCGCAGCTCGGCCAGCACCTCGGCCTCCGAGCGAGCGGCAGGCAGGTCGAGCGCCTCGGTGCTCTTGATGACGTCGGGCACCGCGACCGCGGTCAGCTCGTCGAGCGAGCCGTAGCCGATGTGCGCGAGCATCTTCGCCTGGTCCTCGGCGTTCGGGCCGATGTGCCGGTGCTCGAAGGGGGTGTCGCCATGGAGAGCGGCGAGCGGAACGCGGTTTTCGGTCATCAGCGGAGGCCTCCTGGTCTGCAACGACCTGTCGGGGCACCACGAGGCGCGGTGCCCGTACGGCCTCCCCCTCTGTCATCTCAACCTGAGAGTTTCACCGGCACGCTGGCCGCGCACCGGCTTTCACCGTCGGTGAGGAGGATGCGGCCGGTCGCCCGGCTCCGCCCCTCCTGCTTTCCAGAGTGACCTCGTCCGCACGGTACGTGTGCCTGAGAGATTCCGGGGAGGTATTGCTCCTTCGGCGCCTTGGGCCCTCTCGGACCGAAAGACTCTCCCGCGCGGGGTCTGCAGCCACTGTCGAGACTACCAGCGCCCGTTCACCCGCAGTCCGCGTGCTCCCAAGTGGCTGTCCAGGCAGAACTCGACTTCTCTGGAGGGAGCGGCAGCAGCGGCCTCGCACTACGTGATGCCCACTTCTGGGAGGAATCGTGCACACCGATATCGATCCGCGGAGCCTGATCGGGCGCAAAGCTCTCGACCGCGACGGAAACAAGCTCGGCACGATCGACGAGGTCTATCTCGACGACGCCACCGGCGAGCCGGAGTGGGCGGCGGTCCGCACCGGGCTCTTCAGCCGCGACGCCTTCGTCCCCCTCGCACCCAGCGAGCTGGTCGAGGACGTCCTGCAGGTGCCCTTCGCCAGAGCCCTGATCAAGGAAGCGCCGGACTTCGGCGTCGGCAGGCACCTCTCGCCGGAACAGGAGCTTCAGCTCTACCACCACTACGGGCTCGACCTGCCCTCCTCGCGGGGCGAGGAGCCGCCCGAGGACAGGGACTTCGGCAGGCTGGCGGGCGAGGACTGACCGGTCTCGGCCATCCGAGCCGTGAGCGGATACGGCTCCGCCGGGCTCAACTCCTCGTCCCCCACCGGGAAAGTGCGTACCTTCCCCGGCGGCGAGGACGGCGTCTCGAACCGCACCGTCACTCTCCCCACCCCGCTCCCCTGCACCCAGCCCGGCCCGTACCGCTCGTGTCGAACGTCCAGGCCGGGTCGCCAGCCTCTGGGCTCTTCGCCCGCCGATCTGCGCGCGGCGCCCTCGCTCTCCTGCGGCGCCTCGGGCTCCTGAGGGGGCGCACTCTGGGCGAAGAGGTCCTCCTGAGTGAAGTCGGCGAGCCCGCTGACCCCCACGCCCAGCAATCGCACCCCCGACCCCGTGTCGACGGCCGCGATCAGACGCGCCGCGGCCTCCCGGATCACCACCGGATCGTCGGTGGGCCCGCGCAGGGTCTCCGATCTCGTCAACGTCGAGAAGTCGTGCCTCCTGACCTTGACGACGACCGTACGACCGGAGCGCCCCGCCGCGCGCAGCCGCTCCGCACATCGCCCCGCGAGGCGTGCGACCTTCAGCACCACCAGCGAACGATCGGTGACGTCCTCGTCGTAGGTGTCCTCCACCGACACCGATTTGGACTCCCGCTCGGCCACCACGGGACGTTCGTCGATGCCGCGGGCCATGGTGTGCACGGCGGTGCCGTGCGCGGTGCCGAGCAGCCTCAGCAGCTCCGCCCGCTCCGCCCCCGCCACGTCCGCCACGGTCTGCAGACCGGCTCTGCGCAGCGTCTCGGCCGTCGTCGGCCCCACACCGGGCAGCGCCCGCACCGGCATCGGCGCCAGCACGTCCCGCTCGGTCCCGGGCTCGACCAGGAAGATACCGTCGGGCTTTGCCTCCTCCGAGGCGATCTTCGCCAGCATCTTGGTCGCCGCGAGCCCGACGGAGGCCGGCAGCCCGGTCTCCTCGAGGATCGTCCGGCGCAGCACCTGCCCGACCCCGCGCGCCTCCTCCACGGTCTGCGCCACCCCGCCGGCCGCGAGGTCCACGAAGGCCTCGTCCAGGCTCAACGGCTCGACCAGCGGGGAGAGTTCAGCGAGGCGTTCCATGACGATCTCACTGATCCGCCGGTAGAGGCTGAAGCGCGGTACGAGGTACGCGCCATGCGGGCAGCTGCGCCGGGCCATCGCCGTGGGCATCGCGGAGCGGACGCCGAAGACCCTCGCCTCGTAGGAAGCGGTGGCCACCACTCCCCTGGGCCCCAGGCCGCCGACGATCACCGGCTTCCCGCGCAGGCTGGGCTTGGATGCCTGCTCCACCGAGGCGTAGAAGGCATCCATGTCGAGATGGAGAATCGTGGGAGCGTGCCTCACACCGACCGATACTGCCGTACACCACTGACAATCGGAGGCCGCCGGCCTCCCCGGGCTCAGCCCGCGCGGTGGCGGCGCTTGGCGAGCTCGTCCGCAGGGTTGACGCGCACCAGCGTCTCGCCGGTGTCCACCCGCTCGGCGTGCAGCTGGGAAAGCGCCTGCTCCACGTCGCGCCAGACGACTCCGACGGCGATGCCGAAGATTCCCTGACCGCCCTGGAGCAACTCGGCCACTTCGTCGGGCGAGTTGCACTCGTACACCGTGGCGCCGTCGCTCATCAGCGTCAGCTGGGGCAGCGCGATGCTGTCCTGCTGACGAAGGTGCTGCACCGCGGTGCGGATGTTCTGCAACGAGACGCCGGTGTCCAGGAGGCGCTTCACGATCTTGAGGACGACCACGTCCCGGAAGCTGTAGAGGCGGTGGGTGCCGGAACCGAAGGCGGCTCTCACGCTCGGCTCCACCAGCCCGGTGCGTGCCCAGTAGTCGAGCTGGCGGTAGGTGATGCCGGCCGCGGCGCAGGCAGTGGGCCCGCGATAGCCGAGGCTTTCCGTGGACGGCTCGGTTCCCGGCGGAGCCGGCTTCGAGACGGGCTGCGCCGGAGCTTCGCGCAGCGGGACTGGTCCGTTTGCCGCACTGCTCTCGCCGGTGCTGCTCACGCCGACCTCCGTCCCTTCACATCCCGTGGACACCCCGGGATCTGCCTCAATGAAGGTAAGCAGTGACCAGGGGTGCGTCAACCATCGCCGCACTCGCCACGCCGGGTGATAATCACCGAACGAGTGGTTTCACGTATCCCATTTCCGGGAAAGCTCGACACTCATTTTCAGCCACATCGTCAGCGCCCCGCCCCCGTACCGAGAACGTGTTCCGACGCGCATCACTGATTGCTGGAGCCGAAATCCTCCGGCGAGATCTGGTCGAGGAACTCCCGGAACTTCTCGACCTCGTCCTCCTGCTCGTCCGGAATCACGATTCCCGCGTCGTCCAACACACCGTCACTGCCGTAGATCGGCGTGCCGGTTCGCAGCGCCAGCGCTATCGCGTCGGACGGCCGGGCGCTGACCTCGACCCCGCTGGCGAAGACCAGCTCCGCGAAGAAGATGCCCTCCCGCAGATCCGTGATGCGCACCGCGGTGAGTTCCTCACCGACCGCTTCCAGCACTTCCTTGAAGAGGTCGTGCGTCAGCGGGCGGGCCGGAACCATGCCCTGCTGCGCGAAGGCAATGGCGGTCGCCTCCCCGGGGCCGATCCAGATGGGGAGGTAGCGATCGCCCCCCACCTCGCGGAGAAGGACGATCGGCTGGTTGGAGGGCATTTCGACCCGGACACCCACGACGTCGAGCTCGTTCACACAGCAACCCTAGGACGTGGGCGGCAGGTTTGGATAGTCGGGCACCGGCCGACTCGGGCATCTCAGCACAACCGGTCACGGACCTCGGTGTGCAGGAACGCCGCATGCAGCCGCGTCGAGAGAGCGGCCAGCTCGGTCGCGGTCTCCTCGGCGTGCGTCCTGGTCCGGGGGTTGCGGTGCTTGCGCAACGGCGCGACGAGCTGCTCCACCATGGCCGCCTCCCGCTCGGCGGCAGCCCTGACACCCCGCAGATGCCGCGGCTCGAAACCGTGCCGGCACAGGCTCGCGACGAGCCGCGCCACCTCGACCGACTCCGGGGTGTAGCTGTCGTCCCCCTCCGGCCGTACGAGCCCGTGGGACTCCCACTCGGCCAGCTCGGCCGTGGAGGCACCGACGGCGGCGAGCAGCTCGGCGCGCGTGCTGTGCACTGCCGACTCCCCCTCGCCGCTCGCAGGGCCGCTCACGGGCTCCTGGGGCGGCTCGCAGGGTTGTGACGGCACCGGTGCCGCACCGCGCTGCTGCGCGTCCAGCTGCTCGCGGATCACCTTCAGCGGAAGGTAGTTGTCCCGCTGCATCCGCAGCACTCGGGCAAGCCGGTCGACGTCCCCGGCGGTGAACTTGCGGTATCCCGAAGGCGTGCGCTGCGGCTCGACCAGCCCCTCCGACTCCAGGAATCGGATCTTGGAGAGTGTCACCTCGGGGAACTCTTCACGCAGCAGGCTGAGTACGGCGCCGATACTCATCGGCGCACGCCCCGAGGCGGCGGTGCCCCTGCCGGCACCGCCCGACGGAGTGTGAAGCATGAGCCTTCCCTCGCGGGGTCGTCAGATGCTTCGCGGACTCGAGAAGAAGACCAGCCGGAACTTCCCGATCTGGACCTCGTCCCCGTTGTTCACCACGACCGAGTCGATCGGCTCGCGATTGACATAGGTGCCGTTGAGGCTGCCGTGGTCGGACACCGTGAAGGTGCCGTCCGACGCTCTGCGAATCTCCACGTGGCGACGCGAGACGGTGAAGTCGTCCAGGAAGATGTCGCTCTCGGGGTGACGTCCCGCTGTGGTCACCTCGCCGTCCAGCAGGAACCTGCTGCCGGAGTTGGGACCGCGGCGCACGATCAGCAGCGCCGATCCCATGGGCAGCGCATCGACCGCGGCCATCGCCTCGGCCGAGAGCATCGGGGTCTGCCCGGTGGCCTCGGCGTCGTACGCCTCCAGGCCGGAAATGGAGATCGTGGAGGTCGTCTCCGAGGGGCGCTCGGCCGGCTGGCCGCCACCGAGCGGAGCACCGCAGTGGGAGCAGAAGCGGCTCGACTGCGCGACCTGGTTTCCGCACTTCGTGCAGGCCTGTGCGCCGGATCCGCCGCCCGCGTGCGAGGGCGAGGGTGCACTGTCTCCACCGGGGGTGCTGCCGCCGGTCGCACCCACCTCGTCCCGGAACAGCGGACGGGCCGATTCCTCGGCGGGCGCGTCCGCGCTCGGCCGTGGGGCTCGATGACGCGCGCCGTCGGTGCTCTGGCGCTTACCGAACAACTTCGCAAAGAAACTCACGGGCGATTCCCCTCGCATGAAACAGGCCGGCCCGTGGGGCAGGTCAGATACATGGTGCGTGTACAGCTTGATGCGGCTACTTCGACAACGTCGGAAGCCCCCGGACAGTTTCCCCCACTGTCCGTCTCCCGATCCTGTCGCCCCCTGGAAATGATCATCGTGCCCCTCACCGCGAAGACGACTGAGCGTAGTCAGGCCGCTTCGCCGTCCGCAAGGCGTCCACAACGATCTTCTCCGACTGCTCGATGGTCACTGTCGCCTGCTCCTTGCGCAGCGTCTGGACCACCCCGCCGGGGATGTTCAGCGCCGGCTCCAGGTCCTGCGGCTTGCCGATGACGTCGAAACTGTACGGCGGTGAGACCCGGCGCCCGTCGACCCGTACACCCTTGCCGTCCGCGTCGGAGAAGTAGGTGTCGGCGACCACCCGCACGTCGTTGATCTGGATCGCCTCGGCGCCCGCCGCACGCAGCTCCTGGATTGCGTCGAGCAGCTTGTCCGCCGCCAGCGCGTCCGACGGGTCCCCGATCTCGAAGTGGATTCCGGGGCCCTCCGCCGCCACGGTCCCCGCCAGGACGCCGAGTTGGCGTTCGCGCTCCTCGGTCTGCTTGCGCGCCTCCTCGGCCTGGTCCGAGGAGTTCTCCAGCTCCGAGCGCTGTTTCTCCAGGCGCTGCTTCTCGTCACCCAGCCGGGTGGTGCGATCGTCCAGCTCGTCCAGGATGCGCACCAGGTCCTCCTGGCGCGCGCCGCGCAGTGCGCTGTCCTCGCTCGTCTGCCTGACCTGGATCGCAAGACCGAGGCCCAGCACGCACAACAGCAGTGCGACGACGAGCTGGTTGCGGTTGACCCGCAGCGGCCACAACCCGGCGAGCAGCCTGGCGCGGCCGGTCTGCACCCCGGTGCCGTCCGCCTCCGGCTCCGGCGTTCCACTCCCACCGGTCTCCTGCGGCCGGTCGTGGTCGGAACCGTCGGCCGTCGTACGCTCCTGCGGTTCGCCGTTGCGCTCCCGGGCGGCGGGCCGCTCGGGCGGCAGCGGGGTCTTCGCCGGGCGCGCCGAGGAGGCACCTCGGGAGCGGTCCGACCCTTTCGGCGCCGGCGGACCGTCCGGGGTCTCGCGCTCGTCTCGCTCGTCCGCCATGTCACTCACGCCCGAAAGATGTGCCGTCGGATGGCCGCGGCGTTGGAGAAGATCCGAATGCCGAGCACGACCACGACGCCGGTCGAGAGCTGGGCGCCCACGCCGAGCTTGTCCCCGAGGAAGACGATCAGCGCGGCAACGACGACGTTCGACAGGAAGGAGACCACGAACACCTTGTCGTCGAAGATCCCGTCGAGCATCGACCGCAGGCCGCCGAACACGGCGTCCAGCGCGGCGACCACCGCGATGGGCAGATAGGGCTCGACGGCCGTCGGCACGACGGGCTGGAGGACCAGTCCCGCCACGACTCCCACGATCAGCCCCAGTACGGCGATCACTCTGTGCTGCCCTTCTCTTCCTCGACCGGCCGGGCCGTTCTGACGTTGACGCTCGGCGCCGCCGGCAGCTTGACCTCGTCCTGTGCCGCGATGCTCGTGCGAATGCCGTAGTTCTCCTGGATCACGTGCAGATACTGGCCGTCCGCACTGTCCTGGAAGGTCGTGCTCAGCCGCTGCCCGTCACCGATCGCCAGCAGGGTGTACGGCGGTGCGAGCGGCTTGTTGTCCACCAGTATGGCGTCGCCTGCCGCCCGGATCGCCGAAAGCGCGGTCAGGCGCTGGCCGTTGACCGCGACCGCCTCCGCCCCGGACTCCCACAGCCCGTTGACCACCCGCTGGAGGTCCCGGTCGCGCAGCCGCCCGGTGTCGGCGAAGCCGCTGCCCTCGCGCGGGCCGCCGCCGTCTCCCCCGCTGCCCTTCGCGTCGTCGATCACCAGCTTGATGCCCGGCCCCTGGACCGGCGTGGAGCCCGAGAGCAGTGCGGTCAGCTCGCCCTTGTCCCCGCCGTGCCGCTCCAGCGCCTTGCGCTGCATCGCCGCCACCGACTCCCGCAGCCCGTCCACCTCGCCCTGGAGGTCGTCCGCGTCCGCGGTGCCGCCCTCCACACGGTCGATGAGCTCCTGGCGCTCCTTCTCCACGGTGGGTGCGGCCCGCTGGGCCTGCGCTGCGCCGACGGTGACCACCAGCGCGGCCAGCACCAGTCCGAAGGCGAGACCGAGCTTGGCGCGCAGTGTGGTCGGCAGATGGGACCGGCCCGTCACGCCCCTCCGGGCGGCTGCCTCCGCATATCCGTCGTCGAGGCTGTGGTCGATGACGTTGTTCAGCAACGACATCGAGGCATCGAGTCGCGCAGGTCTCGTGCCGGCCTTCTTGGCCGGATGCTGCTGCGACATACCGCACATCGTCGCACGAGGACACCGCGACCACCCAATGGGCCCACCGCTACGGCCTGTTCGGTCGCGGGGGCCGTCCGACGCGCAGCCGGACGGCCCCCGCGACGCGGCTACTTGCCTGCGCCCTCGACCACCGCGGCCCACTCGTCGAGCAGCACCTCGGCGGACGTCGCGTCCGGGCCCTCGGCCCACAGGTGGGTCACGGCCTCGGCACGGTCGGGAAGAATCAGCACCCAGCGGCCGTCCGGCTCGACGACGCGTACGCCGTCGGTGGTGTCGACCCGGCGCTCGCCCGCAGCCTCCACCACGTGCCGCATGATCAGCCCCTTGACCGCCCACGGCGTCGCGAGGTCTCGGCGGGTCACGTGCGCCCGCGGGATGCGCTCCTCGATCTGACTCAGGGTCAGCTGGGTTCGCGCCACCAGCCCGACCAGCCGTACGAAGGCTGCGGCACCGTCGAAGACGGAACTGAACTCGGGCACGATGAAGCCCGCTCGCCCGTCCCCGCCGAAGATCGCGGCGTCGTCCCTGCCGACCCGCGTCAGGTCGTCCGGCGAGGTCGTCGTCCACTCCACCCTCGCGCCGTGGTAGGCCGCGACCTGCTCGGCGATACGCGTGGTGGTCACGGGAAGGCCGACCAGCCCGCTGCGCCGCTCCGCGACGACGAGGTCGAGGAAGACCAACAGAGTGCGCTCGTCCTCGATCACCCGGCCACGCTCGTCCACCAGCGAGATGCGCTCGCCCACCGGGTCGAAGCGCACACCGAAGTCGGCGTGCGCGGACGCGACGATCTCGCCGAGCCTGACCAGCCCGGCGCGGCGTTCCTCCCTGGTCTCGGTGGGCCGCGCCTCGTCCAGGCCGGGGTTGATCGTCAGCGCGTCCACTCCGAGTCGGCCGAGCAGGCTCGGCAGAACCAGGGCTGCGCTGCCGTGCGCGGCGTCCACCACGACCTTGAGCCCCGCGTCCTGCACTCCGGCGGTGTTGACCGCGCGCAGCAGCGAACCGGTGTACGCGTCGTAGACGCTGGCCGGAAAACGCAGGTCGCCGATCTCGCCGGGGAACGCGCGGCGGTACTCCTGCCGCGCGTACACCCGGTCCAGCTTCCGCTGCCGCGCCTGCGAGAGGTCGGCTCCCCGCTCGTCGAAGAACATGATGTCCACCGAGTCCGGGACCCCCGGCGTCGTGCGGATCATGATGCCGCCCGCGCTTCCGCGGGCGGTCTGCTGCCGAGCCACGGGAAGCGGTACGTTCTCCAGGTCCCGCACGTCGATCGCGCTGGCCTGCAACGCGGAGATCATCGCCCGCTTCAACGCGCGGGCGCCACGCGAGTGGTCGCGTGCCGTCGTGACGGTGGAGCCCTTCTTCAGAGTCGTCGCGTACGCGCCCGCCAGGCGTACGGCGAGCTCCGGCGTGATCTCGACGTTGAGGATGCCGGAGACGCCGCGCGCGCCGAACAGGTGCGCCTGGCCCCTCGACTCCCAGATCACCGAGGTGTTGACGAACGCACCCGCCTCGATCGTCTTGAAGGGGTAGACGCGGACGTTTCCCTGAACGATGGACTCCTCACCGATCAGGCACTCGTCCCCGATCACGGCGCCGTCCTCGATCCGGGCGGACCTCATCACATCGGTGTTCTTGCCGACCACGCAGCCGCGGAGGTTGCTCTGCTGGCCGATGTACACGTTGTCGTGCACGACTGCCTTGTGCAGGAAGGCCCCGGACTTGACCACCACGTTGGATCCGATCACGGTGTGCTCACGGATCTCGGCGCCGCTCTCGACCTTGGCGTAGTCACCGATGTAGAGCGGGCCCCGCAGCACTGCGTCGGCGTGCACCTCGGCGCCCTCGGCCACCCAGACGCCGGGCGAGATCTCGAAGCCGTCGAGGTCGACGTCGACCTTGCCCTCCAGCACGTCCGCCTGCGCCTTGACGTAGCTCTCGTGCGTGCCGACGTCCTCCCAGTAGCCCTCCGCGACATAGCCGTAGATCGGCTTGCCCTCCTTCATCAGCTGCGGGAAGACATCACCGGACCAGTCGACGGAGACGTCGGCCTCGACGTAGTCGAACACCTCCGGTTCCATGACATAGATGCCGGTGTTGACAGTGTCCGAGAAGACCTGGCCCCAGGTGGGCTTCTCCAGGAACCGCTCGACCCTGCCCTCGTCGTCGACGATGGTGATGCCGAACTCGAGCGGATTGGGCACCCGCGTCAGGCAGACCGTGACCATGGCGCCCTGCTCCCGGTGGAAGCGGACGAGGTCGGTCAGATCGAAGTCGGTCAGGGCGTCACCCGAGATCACCAGGAACGAATCGTCCTTCAGCGCTTCCTCGGCGTTCTTGACGCTGCCGGCGGTGCCGAGCGGCTTCTCCTCGTTCGCGTAGGTCAGCTCCATGCCCAGCTCTTCGCCGTCGCCGAAGTAGCTGCGCACGAGCGAGGCGAGGAACTGAACGGTCACGACGGTTTCGCTGAGGCCGTGCCGCTTCAGCAGCCTGAGAACGTGCTCCATGATCGGCCTGTTGGCCACCGGCAGGAGCGGTTTGGGCATGCTCGCTGTCATCGGGCGAAGTCGCGTGCCCTCGCCGCCCGCCATCACTACGGCCTTCATGTCGGTTGCGCCCTCCTCGAAGAGACGGTGATGCCGACCGAGCCCCGACCCGGCCCGCTCACCGCGGGTCACACTCCAGGCGTCGGCTCATCCGGCTCCGGCGACACTGCCAAGAGGCCTGCTCAGTCGGCTGCGGAGTCCGCACTCAGAATTCTGCGGACCTGAACCACGTAGAGCATCCCTGCCCACCAGTACAGGGCAGTACCCCATCCGGCGAAGGCCCATCCCAGCACCGCGGAGATCGTCGCAATCCAGCCGCTGCCGTCGCTCAGGAGCAGAAGCGGGAATGCGTACATGAGGTTGAACGTGGCCGCCTTGCCGAGGAAGTTGACCTCGGGCGGGGCATAGCCGCGCCTGTCCAGGACCCACACCATCACAAGAAGCATCAGCTCGCGCGCCAGGATCAACCCGGTGAGCCAGAGCGGCAGGATCTCCCGCCAGGTCAGGCCGACGAGAGTGGCCAGGATGTACAGGCGGTCGGCGGCCGGGTCCAGGATGCGACCGAGGCTGCTGACCTGGTTCCAGCGCCGCGCCAGCTTGCCATCGAGGTAGTCGCTCACACCGCTGAACGCCAGCAGCGCGAGAGCCCACAGATCGTGGTTCGGGCCGCCGAACTCGGGCCAGAGAATGAGCCATAGAAAAAGCGGAACGCCGGCCAGTCTGGCCATGCTCAGAATATTGGGGACGGTGAAAATCCGATCCGTCTGAACGGCCGTCTCCTGGACCTCCACCGATGTCCTCCCGCTGCTCCGTGCCCGTCGCGCTCCAGCCACCCTACCGGCGAGTCCGCCGAATCCGGAGCCGGGGCGTTTCCGGGCATGAGGAAGGGCCTGTTGGCTCGCCAACAGGCCCTTCCTCAATGATTGTTCGGCGGCGACCTACTCTCCCACACGCTCCCGCATGCAGTACCATCGGCGCGGACAGGCTTAGCTTCCGGGTTCGAAATGTAACCGGGCGTTTCCCCATCGCTATGACCACCGAAACACGGTGAAACACACAACCGGAACAGGTTGCTGTCTCAGAAACTACACAGTGGACGCGAGCAAATCTATGGTCAAGCCCTCGGCCTATTAGTACCGGTCAACTCCAACCCTCACGGGTCTTCCATATCCGGCCTATCAACCCAGTCGTCTACTGGGAGCCTTACCCCATCAAGTGGGTGGGAGTCCTCATCTCGAAGCAGGCTTCCCGCTTAGATGCTTTCAGCGGTTATCCCTCCCGAACGTAGCCAACCAGCCATGCCCTTGGCAGAACAACTGGCACACCAGAGGTCCGTCCGTCCCGGTCCTCTCGTACTAGGGACAGCCCTTCTCAAAACTCCAACGCGCGCAGCGGATAGGGACCGAACTGTCTCACGACGTTCTAAACCCAGCTCGCGTGCCGCTTTAATGGGCGAACAGCCCAACCCTTGGGACCGACTCCAGCCCCAGGATGCGACGAGCCGACATCGAGGTGCCAAACCATCCCGTCGATATGGACTCTTGGGGAAGATCAGCCTGTTATCCCCGGGGTACCTTTTATCCGTTGAGCGACGGCGCTTCCACAAGCCACCGCCGGATCACTAGTCCCGACTTTCGTCCCTGCTCGACCCGTCAGTCTCACAGTCAAGCTCCCTTGTGCACTTACACTCACCACCTGATTACCAACCAGGCTGAGGGAACCTTTGGGCGCCTCCGTTACTCTTTAGGAGGCAACCGCCCCAGTTAAACTACCCACCAGACACTGTCCCTGATCCGGATCACGGACCCAGGTTAGACATCCAGCACGACCAGAGTGGTATTTCAACAACGACTCCACACACACTGGCGTGTGCGCTTCAAAGTCTCCCACCTATCCTACACAAGCCGAACCGAACACCAATATCAAGCTATAGTAAAGGTCCCGGGGTCTTTCCGTCCTGCTGCGCGAAACGAGCATCTTTACTCGTAATGCAATTTCACCGGGCCTATGGTTGAGACAGTCAAGAAGTCGTTACGCCATTCGTGCAGGTCGGAACTTACCCGACAAGGAATTTCGCTACCTTAGGATGGTTATAGTTACCACCGCCGTTTACTGGCGCTTAAGTTCTCAGCTTCGCCATGACGAATCACAGCTAACCGGTCCCCTTAACGTTCCAGCACCGGGCAGGCGTCAGTCCGTATACATCGCCTTACGGCTTCGCACGGACCTGTGTTTTTAGTAAACAGTCGCTTCTCGCTGGTCTCTGCGGCCACCCCCAGCTCAAGGAAGCAAGTCCCTATCACCAGAAATGGCCCCCCTTCTCCCGAAGTTACGGGGGCATTTTGCCGAGTTCCTTAACCATAGTTCACCCGAACGCCTCGGTATTCTCTACCTGACTACCTGAGTCGGTTTAGGGTACGGGCCGCAACACAACATCGCTAGAGGCTTTTCTCGACAGCATAGGATCATCCACTTCACCAAAAAGGCTCGGCATCAGGTCTCAGGCACACAGCACACGGATTTACCTGCATGCCGCCCTACACCCTTACCCCGGGACAACCACCGCCCGGGCTGGACTACCTTCCTGCGTCACCCCATCACTCACCTACTACCACCTTGGATCAGCGGCTCCACCACTCCCCCACACTCCAAAGGAGAACAGGGGCGGCTTCACGGCCTTAGCATCAGAAGATTCAGTGTTGGGCGCTGTATCACGGGTACCGGAATATCAACCGGTTGTCCATCGACTACGCCTGTCGGCCTCGCCTTAGGTCCCGACTTACCCTGGGCAGATCAGCTTGACCCAGGAACCCTTAGTCAATCGGCGCAAGAGTTTCCCACTCTTGTATCGCTACTCATGCCTGCATTCTCACTCGCGTACCATCCACAACTCGCTTACGCGGCTGCTTCACCCGGCACACGACGCTCCCCTACCCACCCCAACAACCGTTAGGTCTCATGTTGGAGTGACACGACTTCGGCGGTGTACTTGAGCCCCGCTACATTATCGGCGCGGAATCACTTGACCAGTGAGCTATTACGCACTCTTTCAAGGATGGCTGCTTCTAAGCCAACCTCCTGGTTGTCTCTGCGACTCCACATCCTTTCCCACTTAGCACACGCTTAGGGGCCTTAGTCGATGCTCTGGGCTGTTTCCCTCTCGACCATGGAGCTTATCCCCCACAGTCTCACTGCCGCGCTCTCACTTACCGGCATTCGGAGTTTGGCTAAGGTCAGTAACCCGGTAGGGCCCATCGCCTATCCAGTGCTCTACCTCCGGCAAGAAACACACGACGCTGCACCTAAATGCATTTCGGGGAGAACCAGCTATCACGGAGTTTGATTGGCCTTTCACCCCTAACCACAGGTCATCCCCCAGGTTTTCAACCCTGGTGGGTTCGGGCCTCCACGACCTCTTACAGCCGCTTCACCCTGCCCATGGCTAGATCACTCCGCTTCGGGTCTTGAGCATGCTACTCGAACGCCCTATTCGGACTCGCTTTCGCTACGGCTCCCCCACAACAGGTTAACCTCGCAACACACCGCAAACTCGCAGGCTCATTCTTCAAAAGGCACGCAGTCACGACACACCAAAACAAGTTTGATGCGCGACGCTCCCACGGCTTGTAGGCACACGGTTTCAGGTACTATTTCACTCCGCTCCCGCGGTACTTTTCACCATTCCCTCACGGTACTATCCACTATCGGTCACCAGGGAATATTTAGGCTTAACGGGTGGTCCCGCCAGATTCACACAGGATTTCTCGGGCCCCATGCTACTTGGGAAATTCTCAAATGAGTTGCAGATGTTTCAGCTACGGGGGTCTTACCCTCTACGCCAGGCCTTTCGCATGCCTTTCGCCTACACCCACAATTTTTTACTCACCGACCGGCCGGCAGACCAATCAAAAGAACTCCCACGACCCCGCATGCGCAACCCCTGCCGGGTATCACACACATACGGTTTAGCCTCATCCGGTTTCGCTCGCCACTACTCCCGGAATCACGGTTGTTTTCTCTTCCTGCGGGTACTGAGATGTTTCACTTCCCCGCGTTCCCTCCACATACCCTATGCGTTCAGGTATGGGTGACAGCCCATGACGACTGCCGGGTTTCCCCATTCGGACACCCCCGGATCAAAGCTCGGTTGACAGCTCCCCGGGGCCTATCGTGGCCTCCCACGTCCTTCATCGGTTCCTGGTACCAAGGCATCCACCGTGCGCCCTTAAAAACTTGGCCACAGATGCTCGCGTCCACTGTGCAGTTCTCAAACAACAACCAGCCACCCGCCACCCCACACAACAGCGTGAGTACACCGGGACCGGCAACCGAAAACACAACCAAACGGCCGTGCCCTCAGACACCCAACAGCGTGCCCAACCCAACCCACATCACCAGACCCCGTTCCACACCCCAAAAAGAGGCAGTACTAGAAACCCAGCCACACAGGCCAGACTGAATAGTCAACGTTCCACCCTCGAGCAACCACCGCAGAACATTCGCCTGCGAAATGGCCACCTGACCGCCCCAAAAAAATCAGGACAGTAAGGAATGCTCCTTAGAAAGGAGGTGATCCAGCCGCACCTTCCGGTACGGCTACCTTGTTACGACTTCGTCCCAATCGCCAGTCCCACCTTCGACGATTCCCTCCCACAAGGGGTTGGGCCACCGGCTTCGGGTGTTACCGACTTTCGTGACGTGACGGGCGGTGTGTACAAGGCCCGGGAACGTATTCACCGCAGCAATGCTGATCTGCGATTACTAGCGACTCCGACTTCATGGGGTCGAGTTGCAGACCCCAATCCGAACTGAGACCGGCTTTTTGAGATTCGCTCCACCTCGCGGTATCGCAGCTCATTGTACCGGCCATTGTAGCACGTGTGCAGCCCAAGACATAAGGGGCATGATGACTTGACGTCGTCCCCACCTTCCTCCGAGTTGACCCCGGCAGTCTCCTGTGAGTCCCCAACCCTCCGAAGAGGTTGCTGGCAACACAGAATAAGGGTTGCGCTCGTTGCGGGACTTAACCCAACATCTCACGACACGAGCTGACGACAGCCATGCACCACCTGTACACCGACCACAAGGGGGCGCCTGTCTCCAGACGTTTCCGGTGTATGTCAAGCCTTGGTAAGGTTCTTCGCGTTGCGTCGAATTAAGCCACATGCTCCGCCGCTTGTGCGGGCCCCCGTCAATTCCTTTGAGTTTTAGCCTTGCGGCCGTACTCCCCAGGCGGGGAACTTAATGCGTTAGCTGCGGCACGGACGACGTGGAATGTCGCCCACACCTAGTTCCCAACGTTTACGGCGTGGACTACCAGGGTATCTAATCCTGTTCGCTCCCCACGCTTTCGCTCCTCAGCGTCAGTATCGGCCCAGAGATCCGCCTTCGCCACCGGTGTTCCTCCTGATATCTGCGCATTTCACCGCTACACCAGG
Organism: Streptomyces tardus; assembly: GCF_018101125.2. Lineage (GTDB taxonomy): Bacteria > Actinomycetota > Actinomycetes > Streptomycetales > Streptomycetaceae > Streptomyces > Streptomyces tardus. Next base: position 127,997 of record NZ_JAELVF020000002.1, read on the forward strand.
AATTCCGATCTCCCCTACCGAACTCTAGCCTGCCCGTATCGAATGCAGACCCGGGGTTAAGCCCCGGGCTTTCACATCCGACGTGACAAGCCGCCTACGAGCTCTTTACGCCCAATAATTCCGGACAACGCTCGCACCCTACGTATTACCGCGGCTGCTGGCACGTAGTTAGCCGGTGCTTCTTCTGCAGGTACCGTCACTTGCGCTTCTTCCCTGCTGAAAGAGGTTTACAACCCGAAGGCCGTCATCCCTCACGCGGCGTCGCTGCATCAGGCTTTCGCCCATTGTGCAATATTCCCCACTGCTGCCTCCCGTAGGAGTCTGGGCCGTGTCTCAGTCCCAGTGTGGCCGGTCGCCCTCTCAGGCCGGCTACCCGTCGTCGCCTTGGTAGGCCATTACCCCACCAACTAGCTGATAGGCCGCGGGCCCATCCTGCACCGCCGGAGCTTTCCACACACAGGAGATGCCTCCGTGTGTCATATCCGGTATTAGACCCCGTTTCCAGGGCTTGTCCCAGAGTGCAGGGCAGATTGCCCACGTGTTACTCACCCGTTCGCCACTAATCCACCACCGAAGCGGCTTCATCGTTCGACTTGCATGTGTTAAGCACGCCGCCAGCGTTCGTCCTGAGCCAGGATCAAACTCTCCATGAATGCTTTCACCAGACAGAACAAACTATCCGGTTGCACAGTCAACAAGAGCGGAACCGGTACGAGCGGAAATACTCGACCGGTTCACAGCGTCCTCGCTGTGTATCTCTCAAAAGAACCACGTCTCCCACATCATGCGGGGACGGGGTATCAACATATCTGGCGTTGACTTTTGGCACACTGTTGAGTTCTCAAGGAACGGACGCTTCCTTTGTACTCACCCCAGTTTCTCGGGCTTTCCTCCGGGCTTCCCTTCGGTGTCTCCGACATTACCAGGTGTTCTTGGTTTCTCAGAATCCGGTACTCGGCGCAGCCTTGAAGGCACACGAAAAGCACTTCCACTGGGAAGAAGAACTGAATGGTTCAGTCGAAGCTGCCGCGCTTGGCGCTGGGCAGACACACGACAGTACAGCTGGGCCGGACACGAGGCAAATCACTTGCCGGACACCGGCGTTGGGACCATTGGTCCATCGAACCGGAATCATACGTTCCTATGACTTAGGCTTCTCAAACGGTACGGCGGCCAACGAACGCGGTACCCGCTGTGCACAGCTCTTCGCCGGGAGGCTCCATGACCACCGTGACGTCCCCGCTGCCCGGCCGTGTCATCGGTCTGGCAGCGGTCCCCGATCCCGTGTTCTCGGGCGCGATGGTGGGCCCGGGGACCGCGATCGACCCGGTGCGGGAGCCGACCGAGGCGGTGGCTCCGGTCGACGGGATCATCGTCTCGCTCCATCCGCACGCCTTCGTGGTCGTGGACGCTGAGGGCCACGGGGTGCTGACACATCTGGGCATCGACACCGTCAAGCTGCACGGCGAGGGCTTCGAGCTGCTCGCGGCCAAGGGCGACACCGTCACGCGGGGCACTCCGGTGGTCCGGTGGAACCCCGCAGCGGTGGAGAGTGCCGGCAGATCCGCGGTGAGCCCGGTGGTCGCGCTGGAGGCGACGGCCGAAGCCCTGGTCGACATCGCGGAGGGCACCGACGTGGACAGTGGGGACCTGCTCTTCCGATGGAGCTAGTGCAGACGTTCCACAGCGTGGTGGAGCCAGACGACGCGGTACCCACGAGGGCCGCGGCAACCGGGGACGGGTGAGATGGACGCAAAGCTTCGAGGCGTCGGGGTCAGCCACGGCGTGGCGATCGGGCAGGTGCGACACATGGGTACCGCCGTGCTGGAGCCCCCGGCGAAGCAGATCGCCACACAGGATGCGCCGCGCGAGCAGCAGCGCGCGCGGCGGGCGGTGGAGGCCGTCGCTGCGGACCTCAACGCCAGGGGCAACCTCGCAGGAGGTGAGGCTCAAGCCGTCCTGGAGGCACAGGCGTTGATGGCGCAGGACCCCGAGCTGCTTTCGGACGTCGACCGGCGCATCACGGTGGGCAGCAGCGCGGAGCGGGCCGTGTACGACGCGTTCGCCTCCTACCGCGCGCTCCTGGCGGGCGCGGGCGAGTACTTCGCCGGACGGGTCGCGGACCTGGACGATGTGCGCAACCGGATCGTGGCGCGACTGCTCGGTGTGCCGATGCCCGGGGTCCCGGACAGCGACGAACCCTTCGTACTGATCGCGCGCGATCTGGCGCCTGCGGACACGGCGTTGCTCGACACCTCGCTGGTGCTGGGTTTCGTCACGGCCGAGGGCGGGCCGACCAGCCACAGCGCGATCCTGGCGCGGGCACTCGGGGTACCGGCGGTGGTGGCGCTGCCGGGCGCGGCCGATCTCGCCGAGGAGACCGTCGTGGCGGTCGACGGCAGCACCGGCGAGATCATCGTCAACCCCGACGAGGCCGAGCGGACCGCGCTCACCCGCGCTGCCGAGGAGCGCAGGGCCTCGCTGGCCGCGGCGAGCGGGCCGGGTGCCACCTCCGACGGACACAAGGTGCCGCTGCTGGCGAACATCGGCGGACCGGACGACGTCGGGGCGGCAGTGGAGGCGGGTGCGGAGGGGGTGGGCCTCTTCCGTACGGAGTTCCTCTTCCTCGACGACAGCAGCCGGGCGCCGTCCGCCGAGCGGCAGACCGAGGTCTACCGGAAGGTGCTGGAGGCGTTTCCGCACGGGCGGGTGGTCGTACGGGTACTGGACGCGGGTGCGGACAAGCCGCTGGACTTTCTGACGCCTGCCGACGAGCCCAACCCGGCGCTCGGGGTGCGGGGGCTGCGCACGCTGCTCGACCATCCCGAGGTGCTGCGCACACAGCTGTCCGCACTGGCCGAGGCGGCGGAGGGACTGCCGGTCTACCTCGAGGTGATGGCCCCGATGGTCGCCGACCGGGCGGATGCGAGGGCGTTCGCCGACGCCTGCCGGGAGGTGGGGCTGCGCGCGAAGTTCGGGGCGATGGTCGAGATCCCCTCGGCCGCGCTGCGGGCGCGATCGGTGCTGCAGGAGGTGGAGTTCCTCTCGTTGGGCACCAATGATCTGGCGCAGTACACCTTCGCCGCCGATCGTCAGGTCGGTGCACTCGCGCGGCTTCAGGACCCCTGGCAGCCCGCACTGCTGGACCTGGTCGCGTTGTCGACCGAGGCCGCCGTGGCCGAGGGCAAGAGCTGCGGAGTGTGCGGCGAGGCGGCGGCCGATCCGCTGCTGGCCTGTGTGCTGACCGGTCTGGGAGTGACGAGCCTGTCGATGGGGGCGGCGGCGATCCCCTATGTGCGGGCGACGTTGGCCAAGCACACGCTGGCACAGTGCGAGCGCGCGGCTGCTGCCGCCCGAGCCGCGGAGAGCGCGTCCGAGGCGCGGGCCGCGGCGCAGGCGGTGCTGTCCGGGGAGTGAGCGCGCGCTGACGCGCAAGCGGGGCCGACCTTCCCGGACCGGGCGGTCGGCCCCGCTCGTCGTTCGGTCGCTGCGTCGGCTCAGCCCGCCCGGTCCGCCCGGCCTCCGCGTTTGCTGCCCAACTCCTCGTAGAAGCGCAGGAGTTCGACGTGGTCGACGGAGCCGGGGTTGACGGCCTTCTCCAGTGCGGTGCCCTGGAGGAGGCGTTTCACGGGCACTTCGAGGCGCTTGCCGGTGAGGGTGTGCGGTACGGCCTCGATCTCGATGATCTCGTCGGGCACGTGGCGCGGGGAGAGCTCGGCGCGCAGGGCCGCCCGTACCCGGTCGCGCAGTTCGTCGTCGAGCGCGGCGCCCGGGGCGAGTTGGACGAACAACGGCATCCAGTAGCCGCCCTCGGCCTCCTCCACGCCGATGACCAGCGACTCCTTGATCTCCGAGAGTCGTTCGACGACTTCGTAGATGTCGGCCGAACCCATGCGTACGCCCTGGCGGTTGAGGGTGGAGTCGGAGCGCCCGTGGATGACGACGGACCCGCGCGAGGTGAGTGTGATCCAGTCGCCGTGGCGCCAGACGCCCGGGTACATCTCGAAGTAGCTCTCGCGGTAGCGGGCGTCGCCGGGGTCGTTCCAGAAGCGGACGGGCATGGAGGGCATGGGGTTGGTGACGACCAGCTCCCCCACCTCGTCGACCACCGGTCGCCCCTGCGGGTCGTAGGAGCGCAGATCGGTGCCCAGGCAGGGGGCCTGCAGCTCACCGGTGTGCACCGGCAGGGTGGGCACGGCGCCGGCGAAGCAGCTGCAGACGTCGGTGCCACCGCTGACCGAGGCGATCCACAGGTCCTCGGCGACCTCCTCGTGCAGCCAGCGGAAGCCGTCGGGCGGCAGCGGGGAGCCGGTCGTCGCGACGCAGCGCAGTGCGGAGAGGTCGAAGTCGCGCGCCGGGCGGGCCTCGGCCTTGCGGCAGGCCATGACGTACGCGGCGGAGGTGCCGTAGAGGTGGGCGCCGGTGAGCTCGGCGATGCGCCACTGGGCGTCAATGCCCGGGTAGCCGGGACTGCCGTCGTAGAGCACCACGGTGGTGCCCGTCAGGAGGCCGGAGACAAGGAAGTTCCACATCATCCAGCCGGTGGAGGTGAACCAGAAGAAGCGGTCGCCGGGGCCCAGGTCGCAGTGGAGGCCGATCTGCTTGAGGTGCTCCAGGAGGATGCCGCCCTGGGACTGGACGATCGCCTTGGGCAGACCGGTGGTGCCGGAGGAGTAGAGCACCCACAACGGGTGGTCGAAGGCGACCTGCTCGAATACGGGCTCGATATCGGCGGCGGTGAGGTCCGCCCACTCCAGGGCGCCCTCGGGCGCGGCGGTGCCGAGCAGCGGGATGTGGACCGTCGCGCGCAGGGTGGGCAGGCCCTCGCGCAGCTCGGCCACGGTCTGCGTACGGTCGTGGGTCTTGCCCCCGTAGCGGTAGCCGTCGACGGTGAACAGCACGACGGGCTCCACCTGCTGGAACCGGTCCAGCACGCTGCGGGCGCCGAAGTCGGGCGCGGTGGAGGTCCACACCGCTCCGACGGTGGCGGCGGCCAGGAACGCGGTGACCGCCTGCGGGATGTTGGGGACGTAACCGCAGACGCGGTCGCCCGGACGTACGCCGAGGCGGCGCAGCTCGGCGGCCAACGAGCCGACTTGGCGGCGCAGTTCGGCCCAGCCGACGGGGTCGGGGCGCTGCTCCTCGTCGACGTGGAGCAGCGCCGGGGTGTCGGCGCGCGCGGGGTCCAGGGCGGAGCGCAGGGCGTGCTCGGCGTAGTTGAGCGTGGCGCCGGGGAACCAGGCGGCGCCGGGCATTGCGGAGCCGGCGAGGACCTCGGTGGGCGGGGTGTCGAAACGTACGTCGAACCACTCGACGACCGACTCCCAGAACGTCTCCAACTCCTCGACCGACCAGCGGTGCAGTGCCGCGTAGCTCCCCTGCGGGTCGGCCTCGCTGCGCGCCGGCGCGCCGTGGCGGTCGACTGCCCAGTCGTGGAAGCGGGTCAGCCGGGCCTGCTCGATCCGGTCGGCTCCCGGTTCCCACAGGGGTTCTGGCTGCTGCGCTGCGGTCATTGCGGCTCCGGCTCTACGCGTCGTGTGCGTGCTCCGCGCACGGGCGAGGGTGTGCGCGTGACGCGGGGTTCGCAGGGGACGATGCCATGTGATCGTCCGCGCCGCCAGGGTGGTCCGTCACACATGGCGGGCACTGCCACGGGGTTGCCGCGCCACATGCGCGGGACCCGCGGGTGCGTGTGCCCGACCGAACTCCGAACGCTCGCGCGGTGAACAGCAGTTGAACTGATGCCGGGTCGCGCCCGGGACGGTGGCAGGCTGAGCAGCATGAACGCAGGGGACCTGGTGCGGGCGGTACGGCGGGCCGGCACGGCGGGCGGGCCGCGGGCCGCTCTCGGCTCGTGGTGGAGACTGCGCCCGGGCGGAGCGCGGCCGTCGCCGGACGCCTGGCGGGCGAGGGTGCCGGGCCTGCTGGAGCGGGTGGAGCCGGAACCGGGCGGCGGGGTGGTGCGGTTCGCACGGTCGGTGCTGCGCGTACGGGTGGCGACGGGCGGTGCGGTGTTCCTCGGTTGGGACGGTGCCGGGCCGGAGCCGTCCTGTGCGGTGCCCGAGGTCGGTTGTCCGCCGGTGGACGCCAGAGTGACGCTGGAGCCGCACGCGGCGGGCGGGTGGCGGGTGGTCTCGGAGCGGGTGTCGGTGGTGGTGGCGCAGTACGGCGCGGTGGAGATACGTACGCCGGGCGGTCTGCTGCTGCGGCGGGACATGCCGCCTCGCTGGTGGGAGAGCTCGGACCGGGCGGGCGACGGTCACGTCGTCCAGCGCTCGGTGCTGACCGCCGACGCCGATGTGTTCGGGCTCGGGGGCCGGGCGGCGGGCCCCCGACTGCCGGACGGCGGTTACCGGCTGTGGCAGGTGGGCGAGGAGGTGGTCGGCGGGCCGGGCGGGCATTCGCCGCTCGCCCTGCCCGTCCAGCTGGTCGTGGCGGACGCGGGTTCTCACCTGGTCTTCCACGACGTGGGCGGGGACGGGGAGTTGACGTTGCGGCACGGGACGACGGGCGAGGGGTCCGGGCACGACCGGCCGGGCCGGTGCCTGCTGCGGCTCTCGGGCGGTACGGCGCGCTACTGGGTGCTGCCGGGGCCGCCGGCGCGGGCGCTGCGCGGCTGGCGGGCGCTGACGGGGGCCGCGGCCGTACCTCCGGTGTGGGCGCTGGGTTACCAGCACGCGGTCGGGCGCGCGGAGCCCGGCGAACTGTCCGCGCTGGTCGCCGCCTTCCGCGAACGCGGTGTACCGCTGAGGGGCCTGCATCTGGTCGGAGCGGTCGGCGGCCCACCGGCCGGCGGCAGCGGCAGCGGCAGCGGCAGCGGCAGCGGCAGCGGTGAAAGAGCGGTCGGCGGAGAGGAGTTGCCGGGGGTGCGGCTCGTACGGGGCGTTGATCCACGGGTTCCGGTGCGCCCCGGTGCGGAGTTCTACGAGTGCGGGCTGGCGGCGGAGGTCTTCGTGCCCGCCCCCGAGCGTGCCGCCCGGCCTGCGACCGTGGCGGGCCCCACGGGGCGTGCGGTCGTGCCCGACTTCACCGATCCGGGCGCGCGCAAGTGGTGGGGCGAGTCGTATCTGCCGCTGTACGCGCAGGGCGCGAGCGCGTACTGGCTGCGCCCGTTCGGCTCGCGGGCGCCGGGGCCTGGCGTCCGCGGTGGGTTGCCGCCGCGGTCGCGGCTCGCGCTGGAGGGTCGCGGGGGCGAGCTGCGCGAGGCGCACAACGTACTGGCGCTGGCGATGGCGCGCGCCACGCACGAGGCCGGGGGCGAAGCGGGGCGGTGGTCGTTCTCCGGCGGCGCCTGGGCCGGTTCGCACCGCTACGGCGGGGTGTGCGCGCGGGTTCCCGAGGGCTGGGAGGGAATACGGGCCGCGGTGTCGACGGTGGTGGGGCTGGGTCTGTGCGGGGTGCCCTTCGCCGGCGTGGACGTGCGGGCAGGGCTCTCGACGGAGCTGGGGCAGCGTTGGTTCCAACTCGGCGCGTGGCTGCCGCTGTTCCGTACCTTCTCGGGGTCGGGGGCGGCGCCGCGGTGGCCGAGCGACCGGAGGGAGGCGGACGGGCTGGTCGCGGCCGTCGCCGAGCGGGAGAGGCTGCTGCCGTATCTGGCCACCCTGGCGCAGATGGCCTCGGTCAGCGGCGCGCCGCCGGTACGGCCGCTGTGGTGGCACACGCCGGCCGACCGCGGGCTGCGGACGGCTCGGGAGGTGGACTTCCTGCTGGGTGACGCGTTCCTGGTGGCGCCGGTGTGCGAGCCGGGGGTCCGGGAGCGCCGGGTGCGACTGCCGCGCGGTGCCTGGTACGACACCGCCACCGGTGAGGTCCGGCACGGGCCGGGAACGGTGACGGTCGCCGCGCCCGCGACCCGGTTGCCGGTGCTGGCCCGGGCGGGCGCGGTGGTGCCGGTGGCGGAGCCCGACGGCGGCGTGGTGCTGGAGGTGTGGGCGCCCGCGGCGGGACGTACCGGGGGCGGGCTCCGTGCGGCGCCTGCAACGCCGTCCGGCGCGGATGGGCTGCCGCACGGAGACGGGACGGCGACCGGCGCGCTTCGCAGGTACGCGGTCGTGATGCGGGACGGGGAGCCGGTCGTCACGCGCGAGGACGCCCGGGCGCTGGAGCTGCCCGTACGGATACGCGGGCGGGGCGCGTAGCGGGCCTCCTCCGAAGCAGCCAAGCGCGGCGGTGAGCGGGCGGTCGGGCAGGGAGCGAGCGGGCCGGGGTGACCGCGGTGGCGCCGGCGTCGTTGGGAGGGGCATGCGACGTACTGCTGTGTGCCTGCTGGTCCTCGCCGCCTCGGCGGCCGCTGCCGCCGCTCCGGGCGGTTCGCCCGCCGTACGCACCTCCGGCGACCGGGCCGGCTCCGGCGACACGGCGCCCGCCCCCTCCTCCGACCCGGCCCGCTCCCCCGGCGCCGTACGCACGGGCGAGCGGCGGGCTCCCGCGGAGTTCACGGCACTGGAGTCGGTCGCTCCCTCGATCCGTCAGGAGATCCGCTACGCCGGGTCCCACAACTTCGTCGGGGAGCCGATCCCCGGCTACCGCGAGTCGCAGTGCCTGCTGACCCGGGACACCGCCCTGGCGCTGCGCCGGGCACAGCGGGCGGCGCTGGCCGCGGCGCACAGTCTCAAGGTCTACGACTGCTACCGGCCCCAGCGGTCGGTGGACCGCTTCGTGCGGTGGGCCAAGGACCCTTCCGACCTCCGTATGAAGCGGGAGTTCTATCCCCGGGTGGACAAGGATCGGCTGATCCCCGACGGGTACATCGCCGAGCGGTCCGGGCACAGCCGCGGTTCCACGGTCGACCTGACGCTGGTGCCCCGGTACGGCCCGGAGCCGGTACGGTCCGGAGGCGGCCGGGGCCCGTGCCGCGCGACGCCGGCGGACCGGGCCGGCGACGGCTCGCTGGACATGGGCACCGGCTACGACTGCTTCGACGAGCTGTCCCACACCGACCACGCCGAGGTCGTCGGCAGGCAGCGGGCTAACCGGCAGTGGCTGCGCCGGCTGCTGGAGCGCGAGGGCTTCGTCAACCTGCCCGAGGAGTGGTGGCACTTCACCCACCGGCCGGAGGCCTTCCCGGACCGCTGGTTCGATTTCCCCGTGGCGCGCGAGGAGCTGGTCGGGCGGCGCTGACCCGCGCGAGCGGGACGCGAGTGCCCCCTGGACCTCGGCTCGGCGCGGCGCCGAGGTCGGCGCGGTCGCTCGGCATGCAGGCGCGCGGTGGTCGGGCGAGACTGTACGCGTGGGCCGCCGACGTATGCGCAGTTCGGCGGTCGGCGCCGCGAGCGCAGGGGGTGCCCGCGGGTTCGACAGCAGCTGCATCGGTGGTCGCAGACGTCCTTGACGGCCTCTCAGCAGCGGTGAACACTGCCGGGATCGAACGGATCTCCGCTCCCGTGCGGGCCCTGGCTCCGCAGCGGCGCGCAGCAGGCGGACGGTTCCGGCGACAGGTACGTACGCCCGTTTCGAGGCCGGGCGGGCGCCCCGCGATGCGGGTGCTCCGCCCTCCGTGGGCCGGGACGGGAGCACGCAGCCGCAGGAGGCCCGGTCCGCGCGGCCCGGGCGAGGGCACGTACGAGGAGTCGCAATGGACTTTCCCAACGGCGATATTTTCGTCGGCGAGATCATCGGCACAGCGATTCTGGTGCTGTTCGGCGTGGGTGTGTGCGCCGCGGTCAACCTCCACCATTCCAAGGCACGGGCGGCCGGCTGGGTCGTCATCTCGTTCGGCTGGGGCTTCGGCGTGCTCGCCGGCGCCTACACGGCCGGCCCGCTCTCGGGCGGCCACATCAACCCGGCCGTCTCCGTCGCCATCGCCACGACCGACGACGGCAGCTGGGCGAAGCTGCCGCTCTACATCGTCTCCCAGATGATCGGGGCGGTCATCGGTGCCGTACTGGCCTGGTTGGTGTACTACTCGCAGTTCCGCGCCAACGGCGACGAGGACAAGGCGCAGGGCACGCTGGGCAACTTCGCCACCATCCCCGAGGTGCGCAACCCCGCGGCCAACGTGGCCACCGAGGCCATCGCGACCGCCGCGCTGATCCTTCCGCTGCTGGCGTTCGGCATGACCGAGGGCCTCGGCGAGCACGGCACCCAGACTCTGATCGTCTCGCTGCTGGTCGTCGGCATCGGCCTGTCGCTGGGCGGTCCGACCGGGTACGCCATCAACCCGGCGCGCGACCTCGGCCCCCGTATCGCGCACCACCTGCTGCCGATCCCGAACAAGGGCACCTCCGACTGGGGCTACTCGTGGGTCCCCGTGGCCGGCCCGATCCTGGGCGCCCTCATCGGCGCCGGGATCTTCCAACTCGCCTTCTGACAGGGGGATCGAGCATGAGCAGCACCACGAAGTACGTCGCCGCGATCGACCAGGGCACCACCTCCAGCCGCTGCATGATCTTCAGCGACGACGGCGCGGTGGTCGCCGTCGACCAGAAGGAGCACGAGCAGATATTTCCGCGACCGGGCTGGGTGGAGCACGACGCCACCGAGATCTGGGCGAAGACCCAGGCGGTGGTCGCCGGTGCGCTGGCGAGGGCCGGTCTGCGCGCGGACGGGCTGACCGCGCTCGGCATCACCAACCAGCGGGAGACCACGCTCCTGTGGGACCGCGCCACCGGTCAGCCCGTCCACAACGCCATCGTCTGGCAGGACACCCGGACCGCCCAGCTCTGCACGGAGCTCGGCGGTGACATCGGTCAGGACCGCTTCCGCGCAACCACCGGTCTGCCACTGGCCAGTTACTTCTCCGGCCCCAAGGTGACCTGGCTGCTGGACAACGTCCCCGGGGTGCGGGAGCGCGCCGAGCGCGGCGAGCTGGCGTTCGGCACCATGGACAGCTGGTTGATCTGGAATCTCACCGGCGGAGTCGAGGGCGGCCGGCACGTCACCGACGTGACCAACGCGGGCCGCACGATGCTGATGGATCTGCGGACCCTCCAGTGGGACCCGGAGATCCTGAGCGCGATGCGCATTCCCCCCTCGCTGCTGCCGGAGATCCGCACCTCCTCCGAGGTGTACGGGGAGGCCGTCGGGCAGCTCGGCGGAGTGCCGGTGGCCTCGGCTCTCGGCGACCAGCAGGCCGCAGTCTTCGGCCAGACCTGTTACGGCGTGGGCGAGGCCAAGAACACCTACGGCACCGGCTCGTTCCTGCTGCTCAACACCGGCGAGCGGCCCGTCGCCTCGCAGAGCGGCCTGCTCACCACGATGGGGTACCAACTGGCGGGCGAGGCACCGGTCTACTGCCTGGAGGGGTCCATCGCGATCACCGGGGCGCTGGTGCAGTGGTTCCGCGACCAGCTCGGCATCATCGGGACGGCGGCGGACATCGAGCCGCTGGCGGCGAGCGTGGAGGACAACGGCGGCGCGTACATCGTGCCGGCCTTCTCCGGGCTCTTCGCGCCGTACTGGAAGTCCGACGCCCGCGGCGTGGTGACGGGCCTGACGCGCTACGTCACCAAGGCCCACCTGGCCAGGGCGGTGCTGGAGGCGACCAGCTGGCAGACCCGCGAGGTCGTGGACGCCATGTACCAGGACTCCGGGGTGGAGATCACCACGCTGAAGGTGGACGGCGGCATGACCGCCAACAACCTGCTGATGCAGCACCAGGCCGACGTGCTGGACGTACCGGTGATCCGCCCGGTGATCGCGGAGACGACGTGTCTGGGCGCGGCGTACGCGGCGGGGCTGGCCACCGGCGTCTGGTCGGATCTGGACGAGTTGCGCACGCACTGGAAACGGGATGCCGAGTGGAGCCCGCAGATGGACACCGACACCAGGGACCGCGAGTTCCGGCACTGGCGCAAGGCTGTGGAACGCAGCTTCGGCTGGCTGGAGGACTGAGGCACCGGTGGTGCGCCACCCCTCGCGCGGCACGTACGAACCGGACCGAACGGCTGAAACACGACGTCCCGCCCCTCGATCGGCGTGACCACCGCCCCGCCGGTCACTGCACGTTCCGCTGCGGCTACAGTCCCTGTCTACAACGACGCCCAGCAGCACGGCACACCGGCGTCTGGTCGGATCTGGACGAGTTGGCACAGGGCGCGCTCGGCGCCGTGGTGCTCGCGGACACCCGCAGACTCGAGGACTGCTTCGCCGCCATCGACTACTTCGAACGCCGTGCCATTCCCTTCGCCGTGGCGGTCAACTGCTTCGACGGGGCCCAGAGTTACCCGGAGGAGACCGTGCGAGCGGCCCTCGATCTCGACGCCGGGGTGCCGCTGCTCCTCTGCGACGCCCGGCGACGCGAGTCCGCCCGCGACGTACTGATCGCGGTGGTCGAACACGCCATGCGCACCGCCGCGATCAGTACGTCGCGGGCGGACTCGCGTCGCCGGGCGTCGCAGAGGAGCAGCGGCACCCCGGCGTCGAGATCGAGGGCCGCTCGCACGGTCTCCTCCGGGTAACTCTGGGCCCCGTCGAAGCAGTTGACCGCCACGGCGAAGGGAATGGCACGGCGTTCGAAGTAGTCGATGGCGGCGAAGCAGTCCTCGAGTCTGCGGGTGTCCGCGAGCACCACGGCGCCGAGCGCGCCCTGTGCCAACTCGTCCCACAGGAACCAGAAGCGGTCCTGTCCGGGGGTGCCGAAGAGGTACAGCACCAGGCTGTCGCTGAGCGTGATGCGGCCGAAGTCCATCGCCACCGTGGTGGTGGTCTTGCGCTCCACCCCGGCGGTGCTGTCGTGCGGGACGCTCGCCTCGGTGAGGGTCTCCTCGGTCCGAAGTGGCTTGATCTCGCTGACGGCGCCGACGAACGTGGTCTTGCCGACGCCGAATCCGCCCGCGACGAGGACCTTCAGGGCGACCGGGTCGGGAGCGTTCTGGCGGGCTCGTCTGGCACGCCCGAAAACCATGTCGTCTCCTCCCGCTCGTCGGGCCCGCGCGGCCGGCGGACGGGGCCGTGCGCTCCGTGTTCCACCGGTGTGCCGTGCTGCTGGGCGTCGTTGTAGACAGGGACTGTAGCCGCAGCGGAACGTGCAGTGACCGGCGGGGCGGTGGTCACGCCGATCGAGGGGCGGGACGTCGTGTTTCAGCCGTTCGGTCCGGTTCGTACGTGCCGCGCGAGGGGTGGCGCACCACCGGTGCCTCGGGACCGGTTGCCTGCGCGTACGCCGTGTCTCAACTCCCGGCGCCGGACGGGGAGTCGAAGAGTCGACCGGCGACGGCGACGAACGGGCCGTGCAGCTCGCGGATGGCCTCGAGGTCGCCCTCCAGCAGCAGCGCCGAGACCTTGGCCCCGACCGCGGCGACCAGCACTTCCAGCGCGAACCGCTCGGCCGCCTCCCCGTACAGCAGCACCAGCGCGTCGACGAAACGGTGCTGGAGTGCCGCACGGTGGGCGATCGCCTCGGGGCCGGCGGCGTAGGACTCGACCAGGAACACCCGGGCCAGGTCCGGCTCGTCGGCGATGGTGTCCAGGTAGATGCCGAGGAAGTCCGGGAACAGGTCCGGGGTCAGCTCGACTTCGCCCAGCGCCGCGGAGAGGCGCTCGACGAAGAGGGCCGACGCCCTGTCCAGGGTCGCCAGAAAGCAGTCCTGCTTGGAGCCGAACTGCTGGTAGAAGGTCTCCCTGGAGACTCCGGCGCGTTCGAGGATCGCGGCGACGGGGGTCCCGGCGTACCCCTTCTCGGACATGGCCTGGGCGCAGGCGAGCAGCATGCGTTCGCGCTGGGTCGCCGCCACGAACTCGCGGGAGAGCTTGTGGCGGCCTCTGGGCAGGGGGTTGGTGCTGGTCATCGTGTCCCGGTCTGGTCGCGGACGTCGGTGGCTGGTCGTTCGGCAGGTGCGTTCGGCCGGTGCGCTCGCCCGGTGCGTGCTCGTCAGTCGGTGGGGCGGCGGTTCGTACGGCTGCGCTCGGCGGTGGCTGGTGGTGCGGTTCGGCGGCGGGGGCGGGGACGGTCCGGCTGGAGGCGGAGTGTGGTGATCGTGGTGGCGAGCATTGAATAGTGCCCCACCAGCAGCAGGTACTCCAGTGCGAGCGGCTCGCTGAGGTGGCTGCGCAGCGACGCCCACGCCGCGTCGTCCAGGTCGCCGTCGGCCAACAGGGCGTCGGCACAGGTCAGTAGCGTACGTTCGCGCGCGGACCAACCGGATGCTTCCGGCCCCTGCGTGACCCGCTCCACATCCGCTTCGGTGACACCGGCCCGGCGGCCCAGGCGTACGTGGTGGGTGAACTCGTAGGCGCAGGCACGGACATGGGCGACCCGCAGGATGACCAGTTCGGTCTCGCGCCGGGGCAGCTTCCCTCCGGGCATCAGCCGGCCGGCGAAGTGCAGCCAGCCCAGGAAGAGCCGCCTGTTGCGGGCCAGCGTGAGGAAGAGGTGCGGAGGCCGGGTGCCCGCCACCCTTCCCGCTGCGCGACTGAACACCCAGGCGGCCAGGCCGACCTGGCGCCGGTCGCCGGGGGCGATGCGCGGGCGGCTCACCGGTCCGCCTTCCCGGTGCGCAGGGCCGGGCCCTCGGGTTCGGCGGCCCGTTCGGCCGGTGGGCCCTGCGGGGTCCGCGCAGTGCTGGCGCGTGCCTCGGCGACCGCGGGCAGGGCCCGGTGCGCGAGGCCGTTGAGCAGGCGCATCACCAGCTCGTAGACGGGCGGCAGTACGCGCTGGAGGAAGTGCAGCAGGCGGATCTCGCGCGAGGTGTGCACGAGGTAGCGGCCGGTGCGTATGCCCTCGAGTATCGCCTCGGCGACATCCTCGGGCCTGGCCGCCCGGCTGCGGAAGCGGGCCTGCAACCGCCGGAAGGCGGGTGTGCTCGCGTCCGCCCCGACGATGTCGACGGTCTCGGTGAGCGGGGTGTCGACCGCGCCCGGGCAGACCAGGCTGACGCCGATCCGGTGGCGCCGCAGGTCGAAGCGGAGCACCTCGCTCACACCGCGCAGTCCGAACTTGGCCGCGCTGTACGCCGCGTGCCAGGGCAGTCCGAGAAGCCCGGCGGAGGAGGAGACGTTGACCAGATGGCCGCCGCGACCGCCGTCGATCATCGCCGGCAGCAGGTACTCGATGATGTGGATGGGCCCCATCAGGTTGACGTCCACCATCCGTCGCCAGTGGTGGTGCTCGAGCGAACTGACCGTGCCCCAGGTCGAGACGCCGGCGATGTTCATCACCACGTCCATCGAGCCGTGCCGGGAGGTGAGCCGGACCGCCAGATCCCGAACCGCGGCGCAGTCGGCGAGGTCGGCCGGTTCGGCGAAGGGGACCCGCCCGCCCCGCGCGATGATCTCCTCGGCCACCTCCAGGAGGCGGTCGGCCTGGATGTCCGTGAGGTGCAGCCGCGCGCCGCGCTCGGCGGCGAGCAGGGCAGTGGCTCGTCCGATACCGCTGGCCGCGCCGGTGACGAAGACGTTCCGTCCGGTGAGGTCCTTCACATGTGATCGGGGCATGTTCGGAGGCTAACCGATCCACGAACAGTGGTGTTTGTCATCAGGGTGAGGAAAATCGAGGCTTCTGCGACAGAAGGGCGGCGGCGACCGCCGAAGAGGGGTCTCTACAGAGCCCGCAGGCCGTCGATCACTTCTCGCAGCACGGACTCGTCCGGCAGCTCGGCGGGCGGCACGGGCCGGGTCACCCGTACCAGCTCGACGTCCAGCAGGTCGTCGAGCAGCACTCGGACCACCCCCACCGGAAGATCGAGGGCAGCCGCCAGCTCGGCGACCGAGATCAGCTCCTCGCGGCACAGACGCAGGATGTCCAGATGCTCGGGCACGAGGCGGTGCTCGTACTGGAACCGCTCCTCGGTCTCGGCCCGCGTCGGCTGCCCCTCGACGCCGTCCGAACCGGCCTCCTCGGACTTCTCCGCGTCTGCCGGCACCGTGGGGCGTTCATCCTCCGCCAGCACCAGCGCGATCAGATCGAGCGGCTCGTCACTGGCTCCGCGGGTACGGCCGCGCGTCATCGCGTACGGCCGTACCACGGGCCCGGCGGCGTCGTCGAACCATCGCTCGGTCATGCGCCCCGCTCACCCTCCGCCCGGATTGTCGGTGCGGGGGGCGGTCGCCAGATGGGCGCCGACGCGCTTGACCAGCAGCGTCATCTCGTAGGCGATCTGGCCGATGTCGGACTCCGCCTCCGCGAGGACCGCCAGGCAGCTGCCGTCTCCGGCGGCGGTGACGAAGAGGAACGCGCCGTCCAGCTCCACGACGGTCTGGCGCACGCTGCCGGCCTCGAAGTGGCGGCCCACGCCCTTGGCCAGGCTGTGGAAACCGGAGGCCACTGCGGCCAGGTGCTCGCCGTCCTCGCGCGAGAGGTCGCGCGAACCGCCCCTCGGCAGACCGTCGCCGGAGAGCACGAGCACCTTGCGGATGCTGCCGACCCGGTCGACCAGGTCGTCCAGCAGCCAGTTCAACTCGCCCGAACCGCCGGGCCCTTCGGCATACGCGCTGTCATTGGCGGCATTCGGTACGGTCATCGCCCGTTTCCCTCCGGTGTGCTTCCGTCATTGTGCTGGCGGCCACGTTGCCAGCCACGTTGCAGCGACGCCATACGGCTGCGGATCTCGTCCGGGTCACGCTCGGCCTCCGCCTCGCCCTCCCGGCTTCGCTCGCGCCCCTCGCTGCCCCGGCGCAGGGCCTTGAGGGCCTCGGCCGGAGTCTTCAACTGCGGTGCCAGGCTCGCCTGCCGCACTCGCCGGGGCAGCCCGTCCACGGTGTCGGGCGCTGTCCGACCGGACCCGTCCGCATCGGACCGGCCGGCGGCGAAGGCGCTCTCGCCGGACGGGCCCGCGGCGGGGCTCGGCACGGCAGGATCGTTGTCGGCACCCTCCTCCCGGGGCCGGTGTTCGCCGACAGTGCGCCCGTGGTCGGAGACGAGGACGGGGCCGCCGTGGTTCCCTGGCCGCCGTCGCGGCAGCGGGAGGGGACCGTCGTGATGGGCCGGCCGCGGGCCGCCGTCGCGCTCGGTGTCCTCTGCGCCGGACTGCTGGTCGCCGTGCGGACGTTCGTGCTCGCCGCCGCCTCGGAACAGCCGGCCGATGGAGTCCTCGGGCTCGTCCAACTCCTCCAGCGCGGCGTCCAGTTCGACCGGGCGGCCGGTGCGGCGCGGCGCGGGCGGCTCGGAGGCGCCCAGCTGCGGCGGGCTCGACACACTGCCCGCTCCGGGACGCCTGCCGAGCGCGAGCCGCTGCGCGAGTGCGGGGCTGGCGCCGCGCCCGTCCTCGCGTCCGGCCTCAAGCGGCTCCGCCGGCGCCTCGGTCGACTCGTTCAGGATTGCGCCGGGGATCAGCACCACCGCGGTCGTGCCACCGTAGGGCGAGGGCTGGAGCGAGACCCGTACGCCCTGGCGCTGCGCCAGCCGGGAGACGACGAACAGCCCCAGGCGGTCGGTGTCGGAGAGCTCGAACTCGGGCGTCTCGGCGAGCCTGAGGTTCGCCTCCAGCAGAGCGTCGGGCGTCATCCCCAGGCCGCGGTCGTGGATCTCCAGTGTGAAGCCGTTGGAGACGCGCTCGCCCATCACCTGCACGCCGGTGTGCGGTGGCGAGTAGACGGTGGCGTTCTCCAGGAGTTCGGCCACCAGATGGGTCAGGTCGGCGACGGCCGGCCCGTCCACTGCCAGGCGCTCGAGCCTGCGCACCTCGATGCGCTCGTAGTCCTCCACCTCGGCGACGGCCGCACGCACCACGTCCATCAGCTGCACCGGTTTGCGCCACTGGCGCGAGGGGGCGGCGCCGGAGAGGATCACCAGGCCCTCGGCGTGGCGGCGCATCCTGGTGGTGAGGTGGTCGAGGCGGAAGAGGTCGGCCAGCTCGTCGGCGTCCTCGGTCCGGCGCTCCATCGTGTCCAGCAGGGTGAGTTGGCGGTGCAGCAGGACCTGGCTGCGGCGGGCGAGGTTCACGAAGACCTCGGAGACTCCGCGGCGCATGTCCGCCTGGCGCACCGCGCCCTCCACTGCTGCCCGCTGAAGGGTGTTGAGCGCGTGGCCGACCTGTCCGATCTCGTCGTCGCCGTACTCCAGCCGCGGCGCCTCGGTCTCCACGTCGATCTGCTCGCCGGCAGCCAACCGCCGCTGCACGCTGGGCAGTCGGACGGCCGATGCCTCCTTGGCCTCCTTGCGCAGCGCCCGCAGGTCGCGCACCAGCCCGCGGCCGACGCGGAAGGAGATGACGATGGTGGCGAGGACCGCCAGCAGTCCGACGAAGGCCGCGACGGCGGCGCGCAGGAACACCCAGTGAGCCACCGGGTCCACCCGATCCTCGTAGGTGTCGTTCGCGGCCCGGTCCAGCTCCTCCAGGTCCAGGAGGGCGGAGGCCGTCGCCGAGTCCCAGCGGTCCGCGTTCAGCACCCGGACCGCTTCGTCCGGCCCCGCCCGCAGGGCCTCGTCCTCGAAGGAGGTCAGCGTCCGGCCGTCGGGCCCCTGCCAGTACTCGCCGTAGCGCTTGGCCTCGGAGTCGGGGAGCGCCTCGAAGCTCTGCCGGTAGGTGATGCGGCGCTCGGCGACCCGGTCGGAGAAGGACTGGAACTCACCCTGCGTCATGCGCCCGGCGGCGAGCGAGGCGGCCATCAGCGCGTCCTCGCGCGCCAGCAGCTCGCGCCCGCGCATCAGCCCGGCGATCGCCCGGGCCTCCTTGTCCAGGGTGGCGTGGTCGAGGGCGGGTATTCGGCTGAGCAGCTCGTAGGAGGGCTCGATGACGCCGTCGTAGCCGGTGGAGGCGTGCGGGCGGGAGACGGTGTTGCGCTCGACCTTCTCGCGGAGCGACTCCAGGCCGTCGATGTTCGCGAGCACCCCGTCCAGGCGCTCCCGGGACCCGCTGGACAGCTTTCCCCGGACGGCCCGGGCGCTCTCGCGCAGGTCCATGGCCGCCTGGTCACTGGCCCGCTGCTCCCGCTTGAACCGGGGCAGGGCGTCCGAGCGGCGCGGATCGGCGAGGTAGACCAGTGCCTGACGGCGCTCGAACTGCACCGAACGGACGGTCTGTTCGATCGGGCGGCTCAGCTCGTCGACGGTCTCCCGCACGTCCAGGATCTGTTTGGCGTCGCCCACCATCTGGTGGGTGACCATTCCCCACATGGAGACCAGTGCCAACAGGGGCACCACGAGCAGCGCCACGATCTTCCGGCGGATGGTCTTCCCGCGAAAGCGCATGGCCTCCCCTACCTCGACGCCACGGGTCTGTGACGTGCCACTCGGCTCGACTGGCGTCCGCTCCTGGGCTCCCGGCGCCCCGGGGCCGTCCGGTGCGCCGGGGCGGCTTCGCCCCGGTGCACTCCGAACCCGCGGTGTGTTCGCCCCGAGGGGAGGAAAACCCGCAGGTCCTGTGCCGAACGGTCCGCGTCGGTGGACCTCGCGAGCCTACTACTGCCGATGCGCCAACTCGTAGGTCCGTAGGACGGTTTACAGAACCGTGGGAGAGGCTATCGTCCCGTTGTTTCCCGAGATACCGGCACATCACCACCAGTTGGTGTGGTGCTGCACACGTGCACGTCGGGCCGGGCTTGCGGCATCCTGTGCAGGGGGAGTGAAAATTACATGTACGCAAAACCGCGGTTGCCCGATCCGGTGCGCCGTGCCGCAGTGCGCGCGGTGATCATCGTCGCGCTGACACTGATGCAGTTGACCGTGGCGGTGCTGTGCTCGCTGGCCGAAGTCTGGTTCGCGTTCCCGGCGTTGCTCTCCACGGTCGCCTCCACCGTGCTCGCCACCTGGGCCGTGCTCGACGTCTGGGTCACCCGGCAGGTGTGGATCCAGCGGCACGGAGTGGTGTCGACGCCGAGCAGCGCGGCCCGTCGCCGGGCGCGCGCCGGGCGGCACTGAGCACCTCCGCGCCTGCGGCACGGCAGGCGCGGGCCCGTCGCGCGGGCCGCTGCCGCCCGGCCCGAGGCGCGCCCCCGTACCGCGCCCCGTACCGCCCGTGACCGGCTCGGGGCTCGTCCCGGGCGCCGAGACGGCAGGCACGCGCGCGCTCAGCTGCTCTTGGCCGTCGCCTCCGTCTTCTGCGCCTGCTCCGGCGGCCTGCGGAACATCCGCGTCGCGGTGATCTCGCCGTGCACCAACTGCGAGTCCGGGTCCGGCTGCGGCAGTCCGGGGCGCAGATGCTCCTCGACGCTGATGTACTTCAGCCCCGCGCGCAGGTCCGCGTCGTTGCGCAGCCGCACCACGAGCGGGAACTCGGCGAGCGCCGTCGTGTCGAACAGGCCGGTGGTGTAGATGAGTTGGACGCCGAGCGCATCGGCGACCGCACGCTGGAGCTCCAGCAGATACGTGGCGTTCGCCCGGCCGATCGGATTGTCCAGGAACAGCGTTCCGGCGAAGCGGTGGCGGTCCCGACCGCGGTCGTTGCTGCGCAGCGCCGCCATCGTGCAGTACAGCGCGATCGCGGCGGTGAGCAGCTGGCCGCCGGAGAAGACGTCCCCCATCTGACCGACGGAGACCCGCTCGGCACGCAGCACCGCGTCGGGCTTGAGGATCTCCACCGACACCCCGCGCGGCTCCAGCGCCGCGTGCACCCCGCCCAGCAACAGCGTCATTCCGTCCCGGCGCAGATCGCTGTTGCGGCGCACCGCGACCTGGGTGGCGTCGTCGATGACCTCGCCCAGCCGCTCGGCGAGCGTGGCCTGGTCGGGGTCCTCGAAGCGGATGCGCAGGAACTCCTGGCCCGACCACTCCCCCAGCCCCTCGGGCAGCCGGGACAGCCGCTGTGCCGAGCGCAGGGTCGCCAGGGCGGCCTCGACCAGGCCGCGGAGCCGGTCGACGATGCTGTCGCGGTTGCGCTCCAGCTGGGTGAGCTCGTCGGTGAGCACCCGAAGCCGCGGGGCGAACGCCTCGGCCCAGGCGGCGGCGTGCTCGGGCAGCGCGGAGGCGGGCAGCTCCCGGATCTGCGCCCTGGCAGGCGTGCGCACCTGCTCGAAACGGGTGGAGTTGGCGTGCCGGACCAGCACGTCGCAGGACTCGCGCAGCGCGGTCTCGGCGGTGGACAGGTCGGCGGCGCAACCGCGCAACGAGCGCCGCGTCTCCCCCGCGGAGTGGCGCGCCTCCGCGGGGGAACCCTCGTACGGGCTCCGCTCGGGCTGGTCTTCGCTCTCGCCGGCGGACGGATCCCGCAGCAGATCGCGCAGCAGCGCGGCGGTCTCCTCGAATGCGGCGGTGGCGTCCTGGGAGCCGCGGTGTGCCACCGTCGCCTCCTCGTGCGCGGACCGGGCGGTCTCCAACGCCTCGGTGCGCGCGGCGAGTTCCTGCTTGGCGCCGCGCAGCAGGCGCTGGGCGGACTCGGCGTCGGCGGGTGTCTGCTCAGCGGCGAGCTCGGTGTGGGCGGTGCCGGTGGTGGGCGCGAGGCGCTCGGCATCGCCGCGCAGCCGGCCGAGCTGCTCGCTGGCGGTGGAGGCACGGGCCTCCAGCAGGGCGACCAGCTCCTCCGCACGGGAGGCGGCGGCCTGCCGGGAGGGCCCGTCGGCGCCGTCGGCGGAGTCCAGCAGTACGGCGGCGCGGGTGCGGACCTTGTTGGTCAGCCGGTCCAACTCGGCCAACGCGGCGGACTCGTCCCCCTCGGCGCGGGCCTGCTCGGCCCGCAGGTCGGCGCCGACGCCGACCTTCTCGTACAGCTGGGAGGCGCTGCGGTACGCCTCGCGCAGCGCGGGCAGCGAGACGGCGGTACGGGCGTCGCCGCTCTCCTCCTGCGGCGCGACGTCCTCGGGCACGCCGGCGATCTCGGCCCGCTCGGCGCGCAGCGCACGGGCGGTGCGGCGGGCGTCGTCCGCGCCGCGCTGGGCCGCCCTGCGGTCCTCGTCCGAGGCCCGGGCAGCCTCCAGGCAGGTGGCGGCGCGCTGCTCCTGCTCGGCCTGGTCCGCCGCCAGTTCGCGCAGTATCCCCTGCCAGCGGGCGCGTTCGCGCAGCCGTCCGGAGAGGCCGGCGAGGGCGTCGGCGCGGCGGCGGGCCTGCTGCGCCTCCTCCTGGCGGCTGTCCCGCAGGGTCGTGCACTCGGCGGCGCGGGCGCGAGCCTCCGCGGAGGCGGTGACGGTCTGCTGGTGGTGGTCGACGGCGGTGTCGGCCGCCTCCTGTGCGGCCTCGGCCGCGAGCGCCAGCTCGCCGAGGCGGCCGGTGGCGCAGCCGTCGCGCCAGGCGCCGAGGCGCGCGGCGAGGGCACGGTCGCCGGAGAGCCGGGAGGCAACGCGCCGGATGTCCTCGTCACGGCCGACCGCGCGCTCGCGCAGGCTGTCGCGCTCGCCGTCGGCGGCGTGTTCGTCGTGCATCGCCGGGTTCGGCGGTACCAGGAAGACGGAGCCGTCCCGGTCGGCGACGGGCGCCAGCAGCGCGGCGGGGGTGCCGACCGCCACTGCCGAGCGGGGCAGCAGTGCGGCCTGCTCCAGCGCCTCCCTGGCACGGCCGTGGCCGGCCTCATCGGTGATGACCACCCCGTCGACCAGCTCGGGCCTGGCGGCCAGCACGTCGGCGTGACGCGCGGGGTCGACCGACTGGGCCAGATAGCGCCAGCCGGGAAGGGCGGGGATGCCGTGCTCGGCGAGGAACTCCACCGTGGCGAGCACATCGCGGCCCGGGGGCAGCAGTCCGCCGTCGCCGAGGGCGCCGAGGATGCGGGAGTCGTCCGCGGCTGCCGTGCGCAGGTCGAAGAGCCTGCGCTCGGCGTCGCCGATCCGGCCCTCCAGCAGCTCGGTGAGCTCGTCGGCGTACCGGTCGACCTCCTCGGCCTCCAACGCCTGCTCGGCCCCGAGCAGTTCGACCAGGCGCGGCTCCGCTCCGAGCAGCGCGGCGGCCTCCCGCTCCACGCGGTGGGCGGCCTGCGTACTCTGCGCGGCATCCGCGGCCCGGGCGGCAGCCAGCTCCGCCCGGCCCGACTCGGCGGCGCACTGCTGGTCCTGGGCCGTGGCTTCGGTCGCGGCGGCGCGGGCCTCCTCCCAGGCGGCCGATGCCCGGCTACCGGCGTCCTGGGCGGCGAGCGCGGCGCGGGCGGGGTCGCCCTTGGCCTCGGCCTCGGCCAGCCATCCGGCGCGTACGGCTTCGGTGGTCTCCTCCTCCAGCTCGGTCAGGCGCTGCTGGAGGTACTCGCGTTCGCTGCGGGCGCGTTGGGCGGCGGTGGCGGCAGCGGTGGCGTCGCGGTGCGCCGTCTCGGCTGCTTCCTGGAGCGCGCGGGAGCGCTCCTCGCCGGTGCTCGCGGCCTCTTCGCTCTCCGCTGCGGCGCCGTGCAGCGCGGCGACCAGACGCAGTGCTGCCTTGGCGCGGGCGGCGAGGGCGGGTGCCGCGTCGCGCTCCGCCTCCTGGATGGCTTCGGCGACCCTGGCCGAGCGGTCGGCGGCGGCGCGGTGGCGGAGTACGACCTCGGCGGCCTGCCAGGCGGCGTGGAGTGTACGGGCGTCGGAGAGCTCGCGCTTGCCCGCGGCAGCGGACTTCTCGGCGGCGGCGAGCGCCAACGAGGCGTGGCGGTAGGCGATTTCGGCGGCCACCTGGGCGGCCTGGGCGCGGGCGCCCTCGGCCCTGGTGACGGCTTCGGCGCTGTCGGAGACCCGGTCGGCGAACTCGCCGGAGCGCTCCCGCTCCTGGCGGGCGCGGGCGGCGATGCGGGAGGCCAGGCCGCGGGTGCGCTCCTCCGCCCCGCTGTGCACCGCCCTGGCGCGGTCACGGGTGACGGCGTGCTCGGCGATCCGGTTGAGCAGGTCCAACGAGCCGGCGGTGAAGTCGCGTTCGGCGGTGAGCTCGGCGCGGCGGCCGAGCTTGTGGGCGAAGCCGTGCACGAGGTCGGCAAGGCCGTCGGTGTCGCGGGTGTCGGTGACCGCGCGCAGCAGCAGATCGGTGAAGTCGGCGTCGTTCTTGACCGCGAACAGGCCCGCGGCCTCGCCCTCGTCCGCGTTCATCTCCCGCTGGTAGCGGAAGAGTTCGGGGTCCAGTCCGAGGTTGCCCAGGTGCTCCTTCCAGCGGTCGTGGATCTCCTCCCAGACCACGTCGAGGTTGGGGTACGCCTTGCCGGTCTCGGTGAGGACGTCGCGGAACCCCTTCATGGTGCGGCGTCTGCCGCGCGCGCCCGAGGCGCCTTCGGCGGCGCCGCGCAGCACGCTCGACTCGGCCACCGGAAGCGAGTCCAGATTCATGCCGGGGCCGGGCCGGAAGCTGTACCAGGCCTCGGCGAACTTCCGCGGGTCGCCGGAGACCTGGCGCCCGCGCCACTCGCTGACCTTGCCCACCACGACGCTCTCGCCGGTGAGGGTGTGCTGCCACTCCAGCGCGACGTGCCCGCAGTCGTCGGCGAGCAGGAACTTGCGCAGTACGCCGGAGCTGGCACCGCCCAGTGTGTTGCGGTGGCCGGGCAGCATCACCGAGAAGATCAGCTTGAGCAGTACGGACTTGCCTCCGCCGTTCTCCAGGAAGAACACGCCGGCGGGCGCCGGGCGGCGGGGAGGGCCGGTCGGCTCGTCCTCGAAGAAGTCCGCCTGGGTGGGCGCGGGGTCGGGCACGGGCGCACCGACTCCCCGCAGGTCGAGCACCGTGTCGGCGTAGCGCGCGCCGGCCGGGCCGATGGAGTAGAGACGGATGCGGGACAGCTCGTACATGGGGTGCGGACTCTCGTTGCGGGCGGTGCGGGTCGGTGGATGTCTGCGGGGCGGCGAGAAGCGGGTGGCGGCGCCGGGGTGCGGGGCAGCGGGATACGGGTGGCCGCGCATCCCGCGCCTGCAGGGGGCGACGGCCTGCCGCCGGCCCGCGGCAGGGGCGGGTGCGGGCCCGCCTCAGCCGTGGCGCTGGGCGGGCAGCGCCTGACCGGAGTCCTGATGGAACGGCAGCCCCGCCCCCTCGACGAGCTCCAACTCGTCCACGCCGGGCGGCAGCAGGCTGCCGGTGCCGTCGCTGACCGGCACGATGCCGAGCTCCAACAGCTCGCTGAGGGCGGCGCTGCCTGCCATGTCGCGGACCTGGAGCTGGTAGCGGGCGGTGGTGCGGTACGTGCCGCCGGAGTCGTCCCCGGTGCGCTGGAGGAAGCCCGAGTCGGTGAGGAAGGCGACCGCCTTGCCGATGATGCCGGTGGTCGAACCGGCCAGGCGCCGGGCGTCCTTGGTGGCGCCGGTGGCGCTGCGGCGCGCGTACACCCGCCAGGCGGCCTCCAGGCCGGGGGCGTCACTGCCGGGGTCGGTGTTCTCGCCCTGCTCGGCGGACCGCTCCTCCAGCCGGCGGCAGGCCTGGCGCACGAAGGAGTCGACGCCGTTGACCGTGATGCGGCCGATGTAGCCGTCGTCGGCGAGGTCCTCGGGCCTGGGGAAGGCCATGGCGGCGACGGCCAGATGTGCGAGCCCGTGCAGGAAGCGGTCGGTGGAGTCGGTGCTCGCACGGCGGGCGTAGTCGCCCATGCGGACGGCGAAGACGGAGTCCTCGGCCGCGGTGACGACCATGCCGGCGCGCTGGGAGACCTCCAGGACGATCAGCCCGAGCCCGGTGGCGACGGCGTCGGTGACCCGGGCGAAGGCGGGCTCCTCGCGGTAGCGGCGCAGTATGTCCGCGTACTCGGCGTCCCGGGCCGGGAGCAGCTTGGGCTGCAGGCCGAAGGCGACCAGCTTGGCCGCGTCCGCCGCGTCCGCCGGGCTGAGTGCGGAGGGCGCCGCGGACGCCGCGCCCGCGCTCTGCGGGGACTCGGTGCCGTACTCGCTCACTGCCGGGACTCCTTGGGATCTGGGTGGGCCGGGACGGCCGACGTGCGGGGGCTTCGGTGGGTGCGGACCGTGTCGGGGCTCATCCCTGGGTCTCGCTGCGGGCGGCGGCCATCTGTGCGGCGGCGAGCCGGGCGGTGCCGACCACGAGGTCGGCACCGCCGAACTCCCGGTCCTGAAGCTCGGTGCCGTCGTCGACCGCGAAGAGCAGGCTCTCCTCGCCCTGCCGGTAGGCGGTGCCCACCGGCGGGGAGGCGGCGTGCACCGCCATCAGCGCGACGAGGTACGGGAGTTCGGGGTCGCTGCGCCGGGCCTCGGCGAGGAGCCCGGAGAGTCTGCGCGGTGCGTCGACGGGCAGGTCCAGCAGCTCGGTGGCGGCGGCCAGCTGCTCCTCGCTGAAGCGGCTGTCGTCCGGGGTGGCGATGAGGTCGGGCTCGGGCATCTGCGCGCCCAGGTGCTCGCGCGGGGCGGGCGGGGTGAACAGCAGGTCGGTCAGGTCTCCCAGGCGCACCGAGGAGGGGGTGCGCAGCCCGGTGCCGCGGGCGAAGAACGCGTCGGTGACGCGCTGGGCGCGTTCGACGGGCTCGCCGAGCAGGGGCGCGAGGAGCTGGCCGTACAGGTCGAGGCCGGAGTGCGCGGTGGGCGGGGCGAACGCCTGGCGGTCCTGCTCGGCACGGAAGACGGGCCCGGCGTCCAGCAGCCGCGACTGGAGCTGGGTGTGGCGGCGGATGCAGTCCTTGACTATGTCGACGAGCTCGGCGGCGCGGGCGCGGTGCTGCGGGGTGTCCTGGTGGCCCTGGTGGCTGGTGTCGTCGCGCACCCGCCGGATGTTGGTGAGGATGGCGTTCTCGTGGCGGTAGCGGTCGGCGACGTGGTCCAGCGCCTCGGTGATCATGTCCGGCACGGTCTCCAGCCAGTCCACCGCGCGTACGTTGCGGCGGGTGGCGTCCAGCGTGCGACGGAGGGTCTCGGCGTACTGGACGGTGCGGTAGCGCGCCTGCTCGGCGGCGAGTTGGGCGTCGGCCAGGCGCCCGCGGTTGACCAGCACCTCCAGCTTGACCTCGGCGGCGATCTGGGCGCTGGTGACGTCCGTGTCCAGGGCGCCGACCAGGACGTTGACCGCTTCGTCGGTGGTGCGCAGACAGACCCCGCCGCCGGGCCCGGGGACCTCCTCGATGAGCTTGAAGTCGTAGTCCCTGCGCACGTACTGGCCGTCCGGGCCGAAGGTGCCGTAGACGGCGCGGAAGCCGCGGTCCACGCTGCCGACGTTGATCAGGTTCTCCAGGACCCAGCGGGCGACGCGGTCGTGCTCGGCCGAGGGGCTGCCGGGCGCCTGGGCGGCGATCCGGGGCAGCAGCCTGGCCACTATCTCCTCGTGGTCGGCGCCGGTGTCGAAGTCCATCTGGAGCGTGACGAGGTCGATCGCCGACAGCGCCACCTCGGCCATGGCGTACTTGCCGAACTCCCCCGCCAGATTCGCTTTGCGGACGTCCAGGTCGTGCAGCGGAGCGGTGCAGGCGAGCGCCCGCAGCCGACGGGCGAGGCCCTCGTCGGCCGCGGGTCCGGGGGCCGGATGGGGCCTGCCCGTACGGGAGGTGGATGGTGCGGTGGTCACGACGGACAGGTTAGGCGCTCGCTGTGACATCGACCGAAACGGCGTGCGCGCGCCGCGAGCCGCGTACGCGGGTCATTGCTCAACTGCCCCGTATCCGCCGCCGCCTGGCGTCCGTACGATCAGCACCTCGCCCTCGGCCGCGTGCGCGGAGGCGACGCCCGGCAGCTCGGTGACGGTGCCGTCGCGCCGCTGGAGGGCGTTGTGCCCCAGGCTTCCCGGCGCGCCGCCGGCCATCCCGTACGGAGCCACCCGGCGGTGGCCGGTGAGCAGCGCGAGCGTCATCGGCTCCAGGAAGCGCAGTCTGCGCACCACTCCGTCGCCGCCGCGCCAACGGCCCTCGCCGCCGCTGCCGGTGCGCACCGCGAACTCCTCGACCCGTACCGGGAATCGCCACTCCAGGACCTCGGGGTCGGTCAGGCGCGAGTTGGTCATGTGGGTCTGCACGGCGTCGGTGCCGGCGAAGCCCTCGCCTGCGCCCGAACCGCTGGCCAGCGTCTCGTAGTACTGCACGCGGTCGTTGCCGAAGGTGATGTTGTTCATCGTGCCCGACCCCTCGGCCTGAACGGCGAGCGCGGCGTAGAGCGCGCCGGTCACGGCCTGGGAGGTCTCCACGTTGCCGGCGACGGTGGCGGCCGGGAAGTGCGGGGCGAGCATGGAGCCTTCGGGAATCGCGACGTCGATCGGCACCAGGCAGCCGCTGTTGAGCGGGATCTCGTCGGCGACCAGGGTGCGGAAGACGTAGAGGACCGCGGCCATCACGACCGACCGGGGCGCGTTGAAGTTGTCCTCGCGCTGCGCGGAGGTGCCGGTGAAGTCCAGTGCGGCGGTGCGCCGTTCGCGGTCCACGGCGACCCGCACCTCGATCACCGCACCGCCGTCGGTCTCGTACCGGCAGTGCCCGTCGGGCAGCTCGGCGATGATGCGGCGCACCGACTCCTCGGCATTGTCCTGCACATGGCCCATGTAGGCGTGCACGACGTCCGGTCCGAACTCCTCGATCATGGCGCGCAGTTCGGTGATGCCCTTCTCGTTGGCGGCGATCTGGGCCCGCAGGTCGGCGAGGTTGGAGTCGGGGTTGCGCGAGGGGTGGGGGCCGGAGGCGAGGAGCTCGCGGGTGGCCTGTTCGCGCAGCGAACCGTCGCGCACCAGCGGCCAGTTGTCGAAGAGGATGCCCTCGTCGTGCACGGTCCGGCTGAAGGCGGGCATCGAGCCCGGGGTGAGTCCGCCGATCTCCGCGTGGTGGCCGCGCGAGGCGACCAGGAAGAGCAGGCCGGCGCCGGCCTCGTCGAAGACCGGGGTGACCACGGTGACGTCGGGCAGGTGGGTGCCGCCGTGGTACGGGTCGTTGACGGCGTAGACGTCGCCCGGTCGCATCGTGCCCTCGTTGCGGCGCAGCACCTCCTTGATCGACTCCCCCATCGAGCCGAGGTGCACGGGGATGTGCGGCGCGTTGGCGATCAGATTGCCGTCCGCGTCGAAGACGGCACAGGAGAAGTCCAGCCGCTCCTTGATGTTGACCGAGTGTGCGGTGTTCTCCAGCGTGACGCCCATCTGCTCGGCGACCGCCATGAAGAGGTTGTTGAAGACCTCCAGCTTCACCGGGTCGACCTCGGTGCCGAGCGCGGCGGCGCGCGCACGGGGACGCACCCGGGTCAGGAGCAGATGGCCGGCCTCACCGGCACGGCCCTGCCAGCCGGGGTCGAGGACGGTGGTGGAGTCCGGTTCCGCGACGATCGCGGGGCCTTCGACGGTGTCGCCGGCGGCGATTTCCGACCGGCGGTACAGCGGGGCGTCGCGCCAGGCGCCGTCGGCGTACATCCGCACCCGGTCGGCGGGTTCGGGTACGGCGCCCGCGTGTTCGCCGGCCGCGGTGTGCGGCGCGTGGCCGCCCGCGGCTCCGGCGGCCTCGACCACCACGGTGGCGGCGACCAGCGGCTTGTCCATGGTGAACCCGTACCGGGCGCGATGGAGGGCGGCGAACTCCCCGGCCATGGCGCCGACTTCGGCGAGCGCCACGGGGAGTACGGCGTCGGTGCCCTCGTAGCGCAGATGGACCCTCGCGGTGGCGGTCACCGAGTGCGCCGGCACCCCGTCGGCCGCCAGTTCCCGGCGGGTGCGTACCTCCAGCGCCTCGGCGAGTTCGCGCAGCCGACCGAACTCCTCGTCGGTCAGGCGGCGTTCGACGGACTGCTCGCGCAGCGCGGTCGCGTCGGCGACCCCGATGCCGTAGGCGGAGAGCACCCCGGCCAGCGGCGGGACGACAACGGTGGCCACCCCCAGCGCGTCGGCGACGGCGCACACGTGCTGGCCGCCCGCGCCGCCGAAACCGGCCAGCGCGTAGCGGGTCACGTCGTGGCCGCGCTGGACGGAGATCTTCTTGACGGCGTTGGCCATGCCGAGCACCGCGATCTGGAGGAAGCCGGCCGCGACCTCCTCGGGGCTGCGCCGCGGGCTGCCGTCGCCGAGGGCTTCGACCCGCTCTGCGAGCGAGCCGAAGCCCTCGGCGACGGTCTCGCGGTCCAGCGGCAGGTCGCCGGATTCACCGAAGACGGAGGGGAAGTGGGCGGCCTGCACCCGTCCGAGCATCAGGTTGGCGTCGGTGACGGTCAGCGGGCCGCCCCGGCGGTAGCAGGCCGGGCCCGGGTCCGCGCCCGCCGAGTCGGGACCGACCCGGAAACGGGCGCCGTCGAAGTGGAGGATCGAGCCGCCGCCGGCCGCGACGGTGTGGATGTCCATCATCGGCGCGCGCATCCGCACCCCGGCGACGGTGGCGTCGAAGGTGCGTTCCAACTCGCCCGCACAGTGCGAGACATCGGTCGAGGTGCCGCCCATGTCGAAGCCGATGACACGGTCGTACCCGGCCTCGGCGCAGCTGCGGACCATGCCGACCACGCCGCCCGCCGGGCCGGAGAGCACCGCGTCCCGGCCACGGAAGTGGGCGGCCTCGCGCAGTCCGCCGCCGGACTGCATGAACATCAGCCGGATGCCGTCCAACTCCCGCGCCACCTCCCGTACATAGCGGCGCAGCACCGGGGAGAGGTAGGCGTCGACGACGGTGGTGTCCCCGCGCGGCACCAGCTTGATCAGCGGGCTCACCTCGTGCGAGACGCTGATCTGGGTGAAGCCGATCGTCCGCGCCAGCTCGGCCAGTGCGCGCTCGTGCTCGGGATGGCGATAGCCGTGCAGCAGTACGATCGCCGCGGAGCGCAGGCCCCGGCCGTATGCCTCGCGCAGCAGCCGCTCGGCACATTCGCGGTCCAGCTCGAGGACTGTCCGCCCGTCGGCGCCCACTCGTTCGGGAACCTCGACCACCTGCTCGTACAGGACGCCGGGCAGCACGATCTCGCGGTCGAAGAGCGCGGGGCGATTCTGGTAGGCGATGCGCAGTGCGTCGCGGAAGCCGGCGGTGGTCACCAGCAGGGTCGGCTCGCCCTTGCGCTCCAGCAGGGCGTTGGTGGCGACCGTCGTGCCCATCTTGACGACCTCGACGCGCTCCGCGGGAACCGGCCGCCCCTCGGGCACCGCGAGCATCCGGCGGATGCCCGCGACGGCGGCGTCCCGGTAGCGCGCGGGATCGTGCGAGAGCAGCTTCTCGGTGACCAGCCGGCCGTCGGGGCGTTTGCCCACGACGTCGGTGAAGGTGCCGCCACGGTCGATCCAGAACTCCCAGCGTCCAGTCATGCCGCCATCGTGCCAGGGCGGGCACCGGCACCGTCCGAGCCGCGAAAGGGCGGCGCCCGCGCTCCGGTTGGACCCGGAGCGCGGGCGCCGCGGCAGGACGGAGCGGGTGGGTGCGAAGGCGCGGGCGGACCGGGTCAGCCGTGGCTGGGGTGGGGACGCAGCCGACCTCGTATCGCGCTCTGCACACCCGCCTCCTCGGCGGGATCCGCGGCGAGCCGGCGCAACCGCTCGACCACACGCGCATCACCGGTGGTGGCGACGCGGGCGGCCAGCTCCCGGGTGCTCTCCTCGCAGTCCCACAGGCACTCCACGGCGAAACCGGCCGGGAACTGCGGGTCGGTCGCGGCCAGCGCGGCAGCGGTGCACCCTCGCAACTGCGAGGAGGCGGTCTCCCGGTAGAGGTGGCGCAGCACCGGTGCGGCGCACTCGATGGCCAGGCGTGCGGCGCCGTCGACCAGCGCGGGCAGGCAGGGGGCGTCCGGCCCCTCGGTCTGCACGATCCGGCGGAGCGCACCGAGGACCCGGGCGGTGTCCTGCGGTCCGCCCCGGCGGGCGAGCATCACGGCGGCCTCGGTGGCGAGTTCGTCCTCGCCTTCGGCCCATCGGCGACTGCGCCCGAGCGCGGCCGGACCGCGCATCCGGGCGAAGGCGGTGCGGGCGGCCTCGGCCACGGCAGCGGGGGCGGTCAGGCAGGCGGCCTCGATCAGGTCGAGCACGGCCGGGTCGTCCCGCTCGGCGAGGTGGCGCAACGCCGCACCGCGTGCCGCGTCCGGTCCTCGGTCGGCTGCGGCCAGCAGCTCGGCGCGGTCCTCGGGGCCGGCGACGGCTCCCAGGCAGCGGGCCGCAGCCGCCTCGCGTGCGCGCCGCAGCCGGCCCGGATCGGCCTGGGGCGACGGGTCGTGAGGTGTCTGGCCGGCCCAGTCGAGCACTTCGCCGACGCTCCACCCGGGCCGCGGGCCCGGCGTGCGCAGCTGCCGCGACCAGCGGTCGAAGGACTGGGTCTCGCGCACCGCGGCGAGCCGGGCACGCTGCTCGGGGTGGCGCTCGTCCTCCTCCCACAGGCGCCAGGGCCGGGGCTCGTACGCCTCGCGCAGGGCGGTGGCGAGCTGCGCGTCGCCCTCGGGGGTGCGGGGGAAACGCTCCAGAGTGCGGGGCCCGAGCGCACGCAGGGCGGCGTCGTCGTCCCGTACGGCCAACTCGTCGAGCGCCCACTGCCAGTTGCTGCCGACGGCGGCGTAGCGGCGCAGCAGGTCGCGGGCGCGGGTGTCGCCGTAGGAGGTGAGGTGCCCGAGCACGGAGAGGGCGAGGCCGGTGCGCTCCTCGCGCTGGTCGAGGAGGTCGGCGGGGGCGAAGAGGTGGGCCTCCAGCTCGGCCGGCCCCGCCTGGAGGTCGCGGTGGAGGCGGGCGTAGTAGAGGGAGCGGTTCTCGAGCTGCCAGTCTCGCCGTGGGTCGTGCAGCAGACAGTGGTGGAGCGCGGCCAGCGCCTCGGCGCGGGGTGCCGCCAGCGCGTGCAGGGTGCCGTCACCGCGGCCCCGCTGCAGCAGGCCGAGCAGCGTGCCGCTGGGCGCTGTGTCTGGATCGACGTATTCGGCGAACATAGTGGTCAGCATCCGGTGCGGAGTCGAGGGCTGGCAACGGGATTTCCGCCATGCGGACCCTGCGGTGGCCGATTGACGCCGGTGGCAGAGACCACCGACGACGGGCCGGGCAGAGGGCACGACTGGCGGAAATCCTACCGGTGCGGCAACCTCGGCCCGAGTCCGGCGGAACTCGTTCGGGGTGTTCCGGACCGAGGGGCAGGAATGCCCCAGGGTCAGCCGTAGGCATATGCCAGATGCACCACCGTATCGGGTATTGCCAAACGTCTTACGGACCGTCGCAGGCTGTGCAAGAGTCGTTACCCGAAACCGGTTGACCGATGTGTTACCGCTGACCGCTCAATTCGGAGTACGCCATGCCCCAGCCTTCCGCGGAACGTCCCGCAACCCCCGCTGAGCACGGCACCCTGGACACCCTCATCTCCCAGGCGCGCAGACTGCGCGGAGGCATGGAGAGTGTCCGGCGGAACGCCAACGCCGCCACGAGCGACGGCGTCGGCACACCCGAGCACCGCTGGCAGCGCGCACTGTGCGAGATCGCCGTCCACCACCTCGAGGACTTCGGCCAGCATTTGGGCCTGCTGCGCGACGGCCTGCCGCCGCTGCGCGCCCAGGCGCCGCCCGCCCCCCAGATCGCGGTCGTCGAGCCCTCGGAGGACGGCGGCCCCCGTACGCTCTCCTGCCGCGCGGGCAGCGCCGAGTGGAACCTGCGCACCGACGAGGTGAGCTGGTCGCCCGAGCTCTACACGATCTTCGGGCGCGACCCCGCCAAGGGCCCGGTCTCCCTCGACGAGCTGCCCGCCTGGCTGCTCCCCGAGGACCAGCCCTGGCTGATGGAGGCCGTGACCAACTGCCTTGTGGACGCGAAGCC
Source organism: Streptomyces tardus (assembly GCF_018101125.2). GTDB lineage: Bacteria > Actinomycetota > Actinomycetes > Streptomycetales > Streptomycetaceae > Streptomyces > Streptomyces tardus. Next base: position 161,325 of record NZ_JAELVF020000002.1, read on the forward strand.
GGTCGACGGCGAGTTCCGGATACGGCGCACCGACGACCGGGTGCGCACCGTGCACATGTCCGCGGAGCCCGTACTGGCGTCCGACGGCGGCACCGTCGCGATGTGGGGCGTGCTGCGCGATGTCAGCGAGATCCGGCGCAGCGAGCGGGCGCTGCTGGAGACGCAGGAGAGCTACGCCCGCGACCGGCACCTCGCCCAGACCGAGCACCGGGTGGCGGTCGAGTTCCAGGCCGCTGTACTGCCTCCCTGGCGCGAGACCATGCGGCACCCCTCGGCCACCCGCCAGGAGGGCGGCGCGCTCGAGCTCGCCGCGCACTTCCTGCCCTCCGCCACCAGCGCCCTGATCGGCGGTGACTGGTACGACGCCATGGAACTGCCCGACGGCTGCTCGATGCTGACGGTCGGCGACCTCACCGGCCACGGGGTCGAGGCGACCTCCGGCATGGCCATGCTGCTCGGCGCGGTGCGCGGTATCGCCCTGGCCGGCGTCGAGCCGGGCAAGCTGATGGGACATCTGAACCAACTCCTGGACAGCGCGGCACAGCCCGCGCTCGGCAGCGCGCTGTGCTGCCACTACGACCCGCGCAGCCGCCGCCTGACCTGGGCGCAGGCCGGGCACCCCGCCCCCCTGCTCTTCCGTGAGGGACGGGGCCGGATGCTCGACCAGCCCGAGGGCGTACTGCTCGGCGCCATGGACGGCGTCCGTTACGGCCAGCGCACCGAGCAGCTCGCGCCCGGGGACCTGCTCGTCCTGCACACCGACGGACTGGCCCCGCGCAGCGTGGAGTTCGACAGCTCGACGCGCTCGGGCGCGGCCCGGCTGCTGGAGCTCGCACCGCGCTTCAGCGAGGCGCGGACCGCACGGGAGTGCGTACGAGCGGTGGTGGAGGAGTTCGGGGACACCGAGCGCGAGGACGACGCCTGCGCGCTGGTCGCCCGCGTCTGCGAGTAGCGGTACCGAAGCCCGGCCACCTGTCGGCTCGGGTGCCCGGCCGGTGCTGACGCCCGGTTCGATGCCCGTGCGCACCGCGAGCATGCGCACCGCGAGCCCGGTGAGGGCCTCGGTGCGGTCAGACCTTCAGCCCGCGCGGCGAGGCGACCCGGCCGGGCGGCGGGGCCTTCGGGGCCTTGGGCAGCGCGAGTTGGATCTCCTCCCGGAGCACCTCGATCTTCGCGTCGCCCGCATACCTGCCGGTCAGCCGGTACATCTCGCGCAACCGGTGCCAGGTGCGGTGCGAGGAGTTCTCCCAGATCGCCTCCAGCGCCAACCGCGCGTACAGGTCGGCCTGTTCGGGATCGTCGGCGATGAAGCAGGCCGAGGCGAGGGAGAGATGGTCGAAGAGCTTCGAGCGCTGCCGTCCGTCCTCGCGCAGCTCCAGGGCCCGCTTGGCGTGGTGCTCCGCGACGAGTGCGGCCGAGGCGTCGGTGTCGGCGAGCGTGCGGAAGGCCAGCGCCTGCATCCCGTGCAGATCCGCCTCGTCGAACATCTGCATCCAGCTCGGCGGCGGACCGTCGCCCCGGTCGGAGACGAACAGCTCCTCCGCCTCGCCGAGCGTGCGCCGCACCGCCTGCCCCTGCCCCTTCGAGGCCTGCGCCCACGCCTCGATCGTGTGGAGCATGGCGCGGGTGCGCGGCAGCGTCTCCTCCTCGGAGCCGGCCCTGGCGACCTTCATCAGGTCCAATGCGTCGTCGGGACGGCCCAGATGGACCATCTGACGTGCCGCGCGGGAGAGAGCCTCGCCGGCGCGCGGCCGGTCGCCGCCCTCGCGCGCGGCGTGCGCGGCGATCACGAAGTACTTCTGGGCGGTGGGCTCCAACCCGACGTCGTGCGACATCCACCCCGCCAGCACGGCGAGGTTGGCCGCCACCCCCCACAGCCTTCGCTGCAGATGGGCGGGATGGTCCTGGTAGGCCAACATGCCGCCCACCTCGTTGAGTTGGCCCACCACGGCCTTGCGCTGGAGGCCGCCGCCGCGGGCGGCGTCCCAGGCCCGGAACACCTCCACGGAGCGTTCGAGCTCCTCGACCTCGGCCGAGCCCACGGGTGCGGCCTCGTAGCGGTCGGCGACAGCGTCCACCTGGGTCAGGCCCATGGAGCCCGCCTGTGGAGACGCCGTGGTGGGGTCGGTCTGGATCCATTCGTACAGGGAGCTGCTGAGTGCTGAGCCGGCGGCGAGCGCGGCACTCGCGCCCACCAAGCCGCGTCGGTTGAGCATGAGGTCCATTCCCGTGAATTCGGTGAGGACCGCTGCGGTCTGGTCAGAGTTCCACGGCAGTCCGGCGACGGACGGCCTCCTGCCCGGTGGTCCTGATCTGCCCATCCCCAGGTCCTCGATGGCCACGACACGGCCGAGTCGCTCGGTGAACAGGGCGGCCAGCGCTCGCGGCACGGGGTCGCGCGGGGTCTCGCCCCGTTCGATCCAGCGCCGTACGCGGGAGGTGTCCGTCGACAGATGCGCGTGGCCCATGGCCGCCGCCTGCCGGTTGACCAGTCGGGCGAGTTCGCCCTTGGACCAGCCGGTGAGGTCGAACAGGTCCGCGAGTCGGGCATTGGGCCCCTTGTTCACGTCAAGCCCCCAGGTTCTCGGCTGAGTTGACAGTAACGGCCGTCCGACCGGGGCTGCGAGCATTCGCCACCGTTCGCCAGGGTTCGCCATGTGGTCTGCCACCCACGCTCGGGTGTGCTGTAGAAACGCGCCACCCCGCCCCGGGTGTCCGGGGCGACCGGGTCGGCACTCCCCAGGGTGCGGTCCCGGCCGCATCGGATGTCCGGGGCGGGGTGCGCAGTGAACTTGCCGGCGTGCGAAGGGATCTGGTTCGACTATGTATCACGCAACGTCACCCGTGGCCGCTCCTCCTCGGAGCCGGCCCTCGCAGACCTCCGCGAGCGCCATGGTCGCCCCCCGCCCCCGGGTGCGTACGGTGCCCGCTCCCCCGGGCCCGCGCACGGGCCGGGCACGGCTGGACCTGTCCGGTCCGCAGGGCGTCGCCCTGCGTGCCGCGGTGGCGTCCGTGCACCGCGTGTGCCCGGACTTCCAGCCGACCGAACTGCTGCGCCGCAGCGGACGCACCGTCCTGCTCGCCGGGACGATCGGGCGCGGTCAGGCCGTGGCCAAATGTTTACTCGACCGGTCGCCGTCGTGGGCGGAGCGCTACCGCAACGAGGTCGCGACGTACCGCACTTTCGTACGGCACCGCCCTCCGGTACGGGTGCCCCGGCTGATCGCCGCCGACCCCGAGACCAGCACGCTGGTAGTCGAGCGGATGCTGGGCAGACCGGCCGGCACTCCCCACCAGGCGATCGACCTGCCCGACCGCTCGCAGCTGCGCGCGGTGCTCGGCGCGGTCAACCGCCTCAACGCCTGGCAGCCCTCGCACGACCTCTTCGACAGCCCGCTCGACTACGGCAAGCGGCTGGCCCGGTACCACGAGATCGGCCTCCTCACCGACCGCGATCTGGACGATCTGCACAAGTTGCTGCGCTCGGTGGTGAGTTCGGGTGCACGCAGCACCTCGCTGCGCCAGTTCTGCCACGGCGACGCCCGCCCGGACAACGTGCTGCTGGCGCCCAACGGCCCCGTGCTGGTGGACTGGGAGCACGCCGGCTGGTACCTGCCCGGCTACGACCTGGCCACCCTGTGGTGCGCGCTCGGGGACTCCCTGGCGGCGCGGCGCCAGATCAGCCAGCTCGCGCAGCGCGGCGGTCCCGTCGGTCGGGACGCCTTCCTGGTCAATCTGATGCTGGTGCTGACCAAGGAGGTACGGGCCTGCGAGGCGGCCGTGCAGCGCACCATGCGTGACGAGGCCCCCGCCCCCGGCGACGCCGTCCCGGCGCCCGGCGAGGAGCAGCGGCTGCTGCTGCGCCAGCTGCACGAGGACTGCGGACTGGCCCGACGGGCGGTGCGCGCCGCCGTCGGTACGCGCTGACTCACCGACCGCCCGCGGAGGTGCGTACGCACGGCGCGCGGGGCGCCGTGCGCGCACCCGCGCTCACTGCTGGAAGAGCTTCGGGGGCAGCGGCTTGAGCAGCTGGTAGAGGTCGTCGGTGATCGGACGGTCCCAACTGGCGATCGTCACCAGCACGTTGTCGCTGCGGTCGAACTGCACGCAGGAGATCCGGCGCTCCGAGCAGGTGATCCGCCGCACGATCAGCAGGTTGTCCTCGTGCATGACCGGAGTGTCCTCGCGCCCGGTCACAGTGACCGGCTCGTCCATCTCCAGCGCCAGCAGCAACTGCGCGACCTCGAAGGGCACCTCGTCATCGGCGGTCTCGCGCGCGGGGCTGCCCTCGGGGAGATTGCCGATGATCATGGCGGGGCCGTGACCGCCGAAGAGGTCGTACCTGAGGAATACGCCCTGGCAGCTTCCGTCGGCGGCGGGCAGGAGGCCGGCGCCTAGATTTCCCGGCCAGTCACCCGGGTCCATCGCGAGGACGTCGAAGTCCGGCCCTGCGGGTGTGGCACTGCGGCGGCGGAGGAAGGACATGCCGCCATGGTACGCAACCGCTCAGGCTTCCCGGGCCGCCAGGTCCTCCAGCACCGCCACCGCGACGGAGGCCTGCTCGTAGGGGACGAACAGATGGTCGTGGTGGAAGCCGGCGACGACGTTGCACCCCAGTCCCGCACGGGCGAGCGCGGCGGAGACGGCCGCCGTGAGGCCGACGGCCTCCAGGGAGGAGTGCACGCGCAGCGTGATCCAGCCGAAGACCGAGTGGTAGCGCAGTCCGGCGGCGTCCGCCTCCGCGCGGGGCACCACCACGGTCAGGCCCTCCTGCTCGGCGACGGTGACGACCGGGTGCACCGAGTCCGGGGCAGCAGCACCCTCGATGCTGCTGAAGACGTACGGACCCTCCCGCAGTTCCGGTCGCAGTCCGGTCAGGAGCTTCTTGAGGTCGCGCTCGCCAGTCATGATCGCCAGCGTACGGGCGGCGGGCGGGGACGGCCGCGAGGCGGCTCCGACGGCGTGCGTGCCCGCCCCCGGCTGCGCGGACGGGCACGCGCACGGGCCGCACGGGCCGCACGGCGGGTGGCGGGTCGCCGCGCGGCGGGGGCGGTCAGTCGTCCGTGGCGGGGATGCCGGGGTCGACCAGGGGCGTTCCGTCGAAGTCGCCGAGTCGCTCGCGGTAGAGCTCCAGCGGAACACCGTTGGGGTCCTTCAGGTACAGGCTCTCCTCGACACCGCGGTCCGGGCCTGCGTACTCGACGCCCGCCTCGTCCAACGCCCGCCTCGCGGCGGTGTGTTGGGCGCTGCCCATGGAGATCGCCAGATGCTGCACGCCGCCCAGGTGCTCGGCCGCCGGCGGGTGCGGATGGCCGGGGAAGTCGAAGAAGCCGAGCAGGTTGCCGTGTCCGATGTCGAAGAAGAAGTGGGTGGAGCCGCGGTAGTCGCGGTTCTCGACCATCTCCACCAGCGGGAAGCCGAGCAGCTCCTGGTGGAAGCGGACGGTCTCGGCGACGTCCGCGCAGATGAAGGCGACATGGTGCACACCGCGTGCCGTGCTCGCCGGACGTTCGGCGCGCGGGCGCAGATAGCGCTCCCGCACCTCCTCCCGCCTGGACCGGATCGCTTCCAGTTCCTCGCCCCGGGGCTCGGGCATGACACCTCCTCGGCCGGTCCGGGCGGTAGGCACGGCCGCGATGCGGGTGCGGTAGCGGCCCGGACGGTGGTTGCGTCGTCAACCAGCCTCGCGCACACCTGCGATGAGGGCCACCCGGCGCCTCCTCTCCCGGTGGCGCGCCCCGCCCGGCTCCTTCGACCGGACGCACGGGCCGCACGGCCGCGCAGCCGCACGGCCGGCGGCTGCCGACGAGGGCGGGCCGGCGATCACGGCCGCAGGCCGTGGCCCGGGGCGGGTGCGGACTGTGGCGCGGGGCGTGGTGCGGGTCGAGCTCAGGTCGCGGTGCGGGGTGGTGTGGTCCGGCGCCTCAGCGCAGCCGGAGGAAGCCGTTCACCGCGGCCGTGAAGCGCTCGGCGTCGTCGAGCCAGGGAAAGTGTGCGGCGCCGGGCAGCACCACGGCACGTCCGCGGGGGAAGGCGGAGGCGATCTCGGCGGCACGTTCGGGGGTCGGCCCGCCGTCCAACTCGCCTGCCACCACCAGCACTTGGCCGGTGAAGTCGCGCAGCGCGGCCCGGGCGGCCGGCGGGTCGAACGCCTCGGGGGCGTAGTAGTGCGAGGCGCCCTCCTGGTTGCGCTCCTGCGCACTGCGCGCGGCGTGCTCCCGGGCGGCGGAGTCCCAGCGGCCGTAGGTGAAGGGTCGTACCGCCGCCCAGTCCTCGCCCTCGGCCTCCCCGGCTGCGATCCGCTCGAGCGCGGCGTGTGCCGAGGGGTACCACTGCGGTCCGCTGCGCCGCTTGTACGCCCGCCGCCGCGCGGGGAAGTCGTCGGCGAAGCCGAGCGAGGCGGCGCTCGGCGTGAGGAGGACCAGCCGCGCCACCCGGTCAGGACGGCGCAACACGTACTGCACCGCGATCTCCGCTCCCGCCGAGTGCGCCAGCAGATCGACCCGTTCGAGGCCCGACGCCCGACGCAGCGATTCGACGTCGTCGACCTGCCGGTCGCACCGGTAGCTCTGCGGGTCGAGCGGACGGTCCGAGCCGCCGGTGCCGCGCAGATCGAGCAGACGCAGTTCGCGGTACGCGTCGAGGCCGCCCAGCCCGCCGAGGTAGGCGGAGTCGCGCAGCGGCCCGCCCGGTACGCACAGCAGCGGTGGCCCGTCCCCGCGGCGGTGGTGGGCGAGGCGGGTTCCGTCTGCTGCGGTGAGGAAGTCCATGGCCCGATCCTCGCGCAGCGCCACCGGGTTGGGCCAGGCCTCGCCCGGCGACGCCCGTCGCTCCGAGCGGGGCCGAGCGGGAGTACGGCGCGCGGGGTCAGCGCGCGGAGCGGGCCTCCAACTCCAGCAGCGCCCGGGCCGCGTTGTGTCCGGGGATGCCGCTCACACCGCCTCCGCGCACCGCGCCCGCGCCGCACAGCAGTACGTTCGCGCTCCCGGTGGCCACCCCCCAGCGCGCCTGCGGGGCGGCCGGGTCGCCGGGCTGCGTCGCGGGGCCGCCGGGCTGCGTCGTACCGGGGTCGGGTGCGTACGGGAAGGCGAGGTCCCGGTGGAAGATGTGCCCGCCGGGCATCCGCAGATCGCGTTCGAGGTCCAGGGGCGTCTTGACCTCCAGGCACGGCCGGCCCGCGGCGTCCGTCGCGAGGCAGTCGGACAGCGGCTCGTCGAGGTGCTCCTGGAGCTGCGCCAGGGTCGCTTCGCACAACTCCTCGCGCACCGCCGCCTCGTCGGTGCCGCGGAAGAGGCGGGCCGGGGCGTGCAGTCCGAACAGGGTGAGCGTCTGGTAGCCCTCGCGGGCCGGTTCGGGGCCGAGGATCGAGGGGTCGGTCAGGGAGTGGCAGTAGATCTCCGAGGGCGGCGCCGAGGGCAGGACGCCGGAGGCCGCCTGCCGGTAGGCGTGCTCCAGCGCCTCGTAGCCCTCCGCGATGTGGAAGGTCCCGGCGAACGCCTGCCGCGGGTCGACCCGCCGGTCGCGCAGTCGGGGCAGGCGGCGCAGCAGCATGTTCACCTTCAACTGCGCCCCCTCCACGCCCTCGTCGGCGTCGGGCCCGGCCAGGGGGGCGCCGACGGGCAGACCGGCCGGACCGCCCGCGCCGAGCAGCGAGTCCAGTTGTGCGGGGGCCGCGCCGGAGAGTACGTAGCGCGCTGCCACCCGGCCCTCGCCCTCCCGGGTGCGGAAGGTGACCTCCGCCTCCCTGCCGTCGGTGGCGACCGCGGTCACCTCGTGCCCGGTGGCCAGTTCGGCGCCGGCCGCCCGGGCCGAGGCGGCGAGGGCGTCGGTCAGTGCCCCCATGCCGCCCACCGGCACGTTCCAGTCACCGGTGCCGCCGCCGATCACGTGGTAGAGGAAGCAGCGGTTCTGGCGCAGGGAGGGGTCGTGGGCGTGGCTGAACGTACCGATCAGCGCGTCGGTCAGCACGACGCCGCGCACCAGGTCGTCCGCGAAGTGGCGCTCGATGCTCTCGCCGATCGGGCGCTCGAAGAACTCCTCCCAGGTGCGGTCGTCATCCAGTCTGCGGCGCAGTTCGCTGCGGTTGGGGAGCGGCTCGGTCAGGGTGGGGAACACCCGTCGCGCGACCTGCGCGGCTCTGCCGTAGAAGCGCTGCCAGGACTCGAACTCCCGGTCCGATCCGGTGAGTTCGGCGAACGCCCGGCGGTTGTGGGCCGCATCGTCGGTTACCAGCAGCCCCTGGTCGCGGCCGTCGCGTCGCACCGGCGTGTACGAGGCCACCGAGCGTCCGCGCACCGAAAAGTCCAGCCCGAGGTCTCGCACGATGCTTCCGGGCAGCAGGCTGACCAGGTACGAGTAGCGCGAGAGGCGGGCGTCCACCCCCTCGAAGGCCCGGTCGGAGACGGCGGCGCCACCGGTGTGGTCCAGCCGCTCCAGCAGCAGGACGCTCAGACCGGCGCGGGCGAGATAGGCGGCGGAGACCAGCCCGTTGTGGCCGCCGCCGACGATGACGGCGTCGTACACGGCGTTCGGGCGGGCCGCGGACGGCGCGGAGGATGCACTCATGGCACCTGGTTAGCACGGGTGCGGCCACCGCGGCAGCAGTGCGTACACGCTCGCCCCGCCCCTTCACCGCCGCGCGGGGCGTGGCCGGCCGGGGGACGGGGACTGACTCGGGACGGGACGCGACGGGCGGGGGCCGCCGACGCCCGGCGGGGCCCGGTCAGGTCCGGGCGCTGCGGCGTATCTGCGCCACCCGGTGGTAGACGGCGGTGGCCTCGGTGTGCCGGCCCAGCTGCTCCAGACAGTGCGCCTCGTCGTTTCCGCTGGTGAGCGCGTCCGGATGGGTCGCCCCGAGCACCCGGTCGCGGGCGGCGGCCACCTGCCGGTAGATCGTCAGCGCTTCCTCCCAGCGGCTCAACCAGCCCAGGGCGACGGCCACTTCCCGCAGACTCACCAGAGTGTCGGGGTCGGAGGGCCCCATGGTGCCGGCCCGCAGCGCGGTGACCGCGCGGGCCTCCACCAGCGCCTCCTCCCACTGGCCCAGCCGCCCCAGGTTGACGCCGATCCCGTGCCGGGCGCGCAGCGTCTCGGGGTGCCCGACGCCCTGCGCACGGCTGCGGGCGGCGGCCAACTCCCGGTAGAGCGCGAGGGCTTCCTCGCTGCGGCCGAGCCGGCCGAGGCTGATCCCGGTCTCGTAGCGGGCGGCGAGGGTGTCGGGGTGGTCGGGGCCCAGGGCGCGGGCACGGGCGTCGGCGACCAGACCGTACATCGCCAGCGCCTCCTCCCAGCGGCCGAGCCGCCCCAGCGCGTACGCGGCCTCGTACCGGGTGGAGAGGGTGTCCGGGTGGTTCTCGCCCAGCACCCTGGCGCGGACCGCGGCGACCTCGTGGGAGAGCCGGCAGGACTCCTCCAGCCGGCCGAGCCCGCTGAGGTTGAAGGCGAGGTTGTGGCGGCAGCGCAGGGTCTCCGGATCGTCCGGGCCCGCGCTCGCCTCGCGCGCCGCGAGCACTGCCGTGTACGTGCGGTGCGCCTCCTCGTGACGGCCCAGGCCGTCGAGGACGTAGGCCGACTCCTGGAGCGCGTCCAGCACTTCGGCGTGGGTGGCCCCGAAGTGACGCTCCCGGGCGGCGGCCACCTGCTCGAACTCGGTGAGCGCCGCAGCGTGCCGGCCCTGTCGGGAGAGGGCGAAACCGAGCTCGTAGCGGCTGGAGAGGGTCTCGGGGTGGTCGGGGCCGAGGGCCGCGGCCCGCTCGGCGGCGACCTGCTGGTGCAGCTCGCCCGCTTCGGCCCACCGGCCGTTGTGGCCCAGGCTCAGCCCCAGTGCGTGTCGTTCCTCGACGGTCGCGGGCGTCGGCAGGGCGCCGAGCACGGCCGCGTGGGGTTCGAGGCCGGGGCGGGGCAGCGTCCAGCGCGCGCTGAGCGGCGACGGCTCCGGGGTGCGTCCGCGCGGCAGGCGGCCGGGGGCCAGGCCGGCCCGGATGCCCAGTGCCCAGCCCGGCAGCAGCTCCTGCGGCCCCCCGCGCGGGGAGGGCACCAGCGGGCCGGTGTCGAGCCTGGCCCGCTGTATCCAGTCACTGACCTCGGAAGCCCCCTGCGGGCGGTCGTGCGGCTCCTTGGCGAGCAGCGCCAGCACCATCCGGTCCAGCTCCTCCGGCAGCCCCGGGCGCACCACGCGCAGCGGAGTCGGCTCGGTCTCGGTGTGGCCGATCAGGATGGACCAGGTGTCCTCCAGGTCGAACGGCGGTGCACCGGTGGCGAGTTCGTAGAGGACGCAGCCCATCGAGTACAGGTCGCTGCGCTCGTCCACCGTTCGGCCGCTGATCTGCTCGGGCGACATGTACGGCGGGGTTCCCATCGCGGCGCCGGCGTTCGGCGTCCGTGCGGTGAAGCCCGGTTCCTGGTTCAGGTGGGCGATGCCGAAGTCGCAGATCTTCACGGTGCCGTCGGTCAGCCGCATCACGTTGGCCGGCTTCAGGTCCCGGTGGACGATGTCCTGGCCGTGGGTGTACGCGAGCGCCTCACAGATCTGCTGCGCGATGTCCCAGATGTCGGCCACGGGCAGCGGATCGCCGTCGTTCTCCTTGAGCAGCTGACTGAGGTTCAGCCCTTCCAGCAGCTCCATCACCAGGAACGGCGTGCCCTCGGAGTCGCCGAAATCGTGGACGACGGTCACTCCGCGGTGCTGGAGGGATGCGGCCACCCGCGCCTCCCGGCGGAAGCGCTGGTGCAGCTCGTCGTCGAGGCCGCCGCCCCGACTGCGGCCCGCCCGCAGGCACTTGACGGCCACCCGCCGTCCCAACGACTCGTCACGGGCGCGCCACACCTCGCCCATGCCGCCACGACCGATCCGCTCCAGCAGCCGGTACCTGCCCTGGATCAGCGTGGTCCCCTCCATCTCTCTGCCCCCGTCGTGTGCCTCAGCTCCCCTTGCGCCCGAACAGTATGTCCGTCACCGCTCGGCCTGGATATGGCGGGCCCCGTACGGCGACCCGTGCTGCGCACACCGGCCGCGCCCGTGCGGCCCGCGTCCTCCGCGGTCCCGGACCTGGCAGAACGGCCCCGTGCACCCGGTACGGAGGCCGCGAGCCTCCCGTTCCCCGGGCACGTACGAAGCTGTGTCGCCGTACCCCTGCCGGAGTGGACGATTGCCGCGATACTGGCACGGTCGGCACCAGGCACGGACGCCGCCGCTGCGGCGATCCGCCACTCGCGCCAGGAGGTCCCATGAAGCAGTTGATCAACGTGCCCGAGACGGTGGTGGCCGATGCGCTGCGCGGGATGGCTGCGGCCCATCCGGACCTCACTGTCGATGTGGAGAACCGGGTGATCACGCGCGCGGACGCCCCGGTCGCGGGCAAGGTGGCGCTGGTCTCCGGCGGCGGCAGCGGTCACGAGCCGCTGCACGGCGGCTTCGTCGGACTCGGCATGTTGGACGCCGCCTGCCCCGGAGAGGTGTTCACCTCGCCGGTGCCGGACCAGATGACCAGGGCCGCGGCGGCGGTGGACAGCGGCGCGGGCGTGCTGTTCGTGGTGAAGAACTACACCGGCGACGTGCTCAACTTCGACATGGCCGCCGAACTCGCCGAGGACGAGGGCGTACAGATCGCCAGGGTCCTGGTGGAGGACGACGTGGCAGTCACCGACAGCACCTTCACCGCGGGCCGCCGGGGCACCGGAGGCACGCTCTTCGTGGAGAAGATCGCCGGCGCCGCCGCGCAGGAGGGTGCTCCGCTGGACCGGGTGGCCGCGGTCGCCCGGCAGGTGTCGGAGTCCTGCCGCAGCTTCGGCGTCGCACTGAGCCCGTGCACGACTCCGGCGAAGGGCAGCCCCACCTTCGAACTACCCGCCGGCGAGCTGGAGTTGGGTGTCGGTATCCACGGCGAGCCGGGGCGGGAACGGCGCGGCATGATGACCTCGGGCGAGATTGCCGACGCCACCGTCGAGGCGCTGCTCGCCGACCGGATGCCCACTGCCCCGGTGCTCGCGCTCGTCAACGGCATGGGCGCCACACCGCTGCTGGAGCTCTACGGTTTCAACGCCGAGGTCCAGCGGGCGCTGTCCGAGCGCGGTGTGGTGGTGGCCCGCACGCTGGTCGGCAACTACGTCACCTCGCTCGACATGGCCGGCTGTTCGCTCACTCTGTGCCAGGCCGACGAGGAGACGCTGAAGCTGTGGGACGCACCCGTGCGGACGCCCGGCCTGCGCTGGGGCATCTGAGCGGACGGGCGGAGCGGATCTCGGACTGCCGACAGAGAGGCGGAGCGGCGTGAGCGACCGGAACACAGAGGCGAAGTGGGACTCGAATCGGGCCCGGCACTGGATGGCGGCGGCGGCCCGCGCGATGACGGAGAACGAGCAGCGCCTCACCGAGCTCGACTCGGCGATCGGCGACGCCGACCACGGCGGCAATATGCGCAGAGGCTTCCAGGCGGTGACCTCGGCTCTCGACACCGCCCAGGACGAGGGCCAACTCACCGGCCCCGGATCGGTGTTGACGCTCGCGGGCCGCACGCTGATCTCCAAGGTCGGCGGTGCTTCGGGGCCGCTGTACGGGACCCTGCTGCGGCGGGTGGGCAAGACGCTGGGCGACGAGGCCGAGGTCGATCCCGCGGTGCTGAGCGAGGGTCTGCGCGCCGGCGTGGAGGGCGTGGTGAAGCTCGGCGGGGCGGCCGTGGGCGACAAGACGATGGTGGACGCCCTGCAACCCGCGGTCGACGCGCTGGAGAGCGGGTTCGCGGCAGCTTCGCAGGCCGCGCTGCACGGCGCCGAGGGCACGGTGCCGCTGCGCGCCCGCAAGGGCAGAGCGAGCTATCTGGGCGAGCGCAGCGTCGGCCACCAGGACCCCGGCGCGACCTCGGCCGCCCTGCTGCTCGGCGCGCTGGCGGAGGTGGCGGGCGATGAGTGAGCGCGGGCAGGTCGGGCTGGTGCTGGTCTCGCACAGCGCACAGGTGGCCGAGTCGGTTGCCCGGCTGGCACAGGACCTCACACCGGGCGGCGGCCACGCGCCACTGGCCGCTGCGGGCGGCACCCCCGACGGCGGGGTGGGCACCAGCGCGGAGCGGGTGGTGGCGGCTGCGGGCGAGGTCGACCGGGGTGCGGGCGTCGTTGTTCTGGTCGACCTGGGCAGCGCCGTGCTGACGGTGCGCAGTCTGCTGGCCGACGAGGACGAACTGCCGCCGGACACGGTCATCGCGGACGCGCCCTTCCTGGAGGGGGCCGTGTCCGCACTGGTCACCGCCTCGGCCGGGGGCGACGTCGATGCGGTGCGGGCCGCGGCCGAGGAGGCGTACGCGTACCGCAAACTCTGAGTCGGCCCAGCCGGCCGTCGACGTCGGCACATCCGTCGACGACGGCCAGTTCCATGCAGCGCAGACGGGCCGGGGAGAAGTCGTAGGGCATCTTGCCCGTCGCCTCGAACGCGCTCATGGTTCTCTGCTTGCTGTCGGAGTCCGAGGCGCCCTCGTCGGGGTGCAGGGCCTCCCAGTCGTCGAAGAGCGCCTCGTCGCTCGCCGCCAGGCCGGACTCCTCGATGACGGCGTGCAACGCCGCCTCGAAGGCGTGTCGTTCGGCAGCCACCCGGGCCACCAGGGGGTCGTCGACGGCGACCGTGTCGTCCAGTGACTCCTCGGCGGCGTCGATGCGGTCGGATCCCTCCCGCAGTTCCGGGTGCGTGGCCAGGGCGATGAAACGGGTGGCCTGGACGGCGGCACCGAGCGGACCGAAGATCCGCTCGGTGACCAGCAGGCTGTCCAGGTCCGTCTGACCCAGAGAGCCCTCGGGCAGGCCCGTGAGGCGGCCGGTGACGAAGTCGGAGAGCAGACCCGTCCGGCTGCCCTCGGTACGCATGCGCTGCACAGCCGTACGTTGGCGCCGGAGTTCTGCTTCCTGGGCGAGCAGGGCCTCCTCCAGTCGTTCCAGGATGCTCGCGAGGCCGTCCTCGCCGGCAGGATCGGCGGGTGCGGCGGGATCGGCGGGATCGGCGGGATCGGCGGGATCAGTGTCGGCGAAGGCGCCACGGATGTCGTCCAGGGCGATTCCGGCGTCGGCCATCCTGCGGATCCACAGCAGCCGGATCATGTCCTCGTAGCCGTAGCGGCGGCGGCCGTCGCCGCCGCGCTCCGGCTCCGGGAGCAGGCCGATCCCGTGGTAGTGACGGATCGCCCGGGCGGTGGTGCGACGAAGGCCGCCGCGTCACCGATCTTGACCCGGCGCGGCGAGTTGATGAGGGGCGAAGACATGAGCAGGGGCCCTCCTGGGCAGGGTGGGAGCCGGCTCCCACCGGAACACATGCCGCTGCGGAAGGTGCAACCCGAGCGGCTGCGCCCCGACGAGCCCCACCGGGGCACACGGTCCGAACGTCGGACCCTAGACGTCCTGCGGTGCGGCCGGGGCGAACCAGGTCGGGTCGTCGTCGACGGCCAGCTTGATGCGGGTCAGCCCGAACTCCTCCAGCGGCGGCAACGCGTCCCGCGCGAACCAGCCCACTTCCAGCGACTCGTCGTCGTTCACCCGGGCCTCGCCGCCGACCGCACGGCAGCGCAGGGTGACGTCCATGAACTGGCAGACGTCGCCGTTGTCGTAGGTGACCGGATCCCGCGTCTCCACCAGGACGATCCGCTCGGGCACGCAGTGCACCGCGGTCTCCTCGTACACCTCGCGCACCGCGGTCTCCGCGGGCTGCTCGCCGGGGTCGGGGATACCACCGATCACCGCCCAGCGACCAGTGTCCGAACGGCGGCCGAGCAGTACGCGGCCCTCGTCGTCGAAGACGATCGCCGTGACACCGGGCAGGAAGAGCAGCTGCGTACCGATGTCGGCACGCAGCTCGCGGATGAAGTCGGGAGTGGCCATGCCCCGACCCTACGTCGCCGCCGGGAGCCCTCGGCCGGCCTCCACAGACGGTGCGGCGCGCCCGTACGGGGGGCCTGCGGGCGCGTGCGCGGCGGCAGTCACACCACGGGGCTCGGGGCGGCGAGCAACCGGCCCTCGGCGTAGACCTGCACGGTCGCGCCCAGTCCTGCCGGACGGCCGCTGTGCAGCACGGTCACCGTGCCGACCGGGTGCGCAGGCGACTTGGGCAGCGCGCCCGCACGCCGCAGCGCCTGCGCGGCGACCGCCCGTGCCGAGCCGTGGGTGTCGGGCGCGCGGTGGCCGTCGAGCCGTACGGCCTCGCGGATCCGCTCGCCGACCAACTCGTAGTGGGTGCAGCCCAGTACGACCGCGTTCACACCTTCGGGGGTGAGGTCCGCGGCGGCCGAGACGGCCTCGTCGATCGCGGTCTCGTCGCCGCGCTCCACCGCCTCGGCGAGGCCGTGGCAGGGAACGGCGGTGAGGTCCGCGCCGCCGCCGAACTCCTCGATCAGCCTGCGCTGATACGCGCTGCCGGTGGTGGCCGGCGTGGCCCACACCGCGACCCGGCCGCCGCCGGCCGCGGCGGGCTTGACCGCGGGCACCGTACCGACGACCGGAATGTCGGGCTCCAACTGCGCGCGCAGGGCCGGCAGCGCGTGCACCGAGGCGGTGTTGCACGCGACGATCAGGGCGTCCGGTCCGTGCGCCGCGGCGGCTCGTGCGCACAGCAGCGCCCGCTCACGGATCTCGGCCTCGGTCCTGGGGCCCCAGGGCGCCCCGTCTGGGTCGCTCGAGAGCACGAGATGGGCGTCGGGCCGCAGCCTGCGTACGGCGGCAGCGGCGGCCAGCAGCCCGACTCCGGAATCGATGAGCGCGATTTTCACAACACAGAGCGTACGTCGGCGGTGTCCGGCACCGGCGTGCACGCCACCGCTGCCGCGCGGGCGGGGCGCCGTGGCGCGGGCGGGGCGCCGTGCCCCGTCCGCCTGCCCCGAGCCGGACGACGCACCGCGCCGCCGCGCTCCCGGGGCGGGGAGCGCGGCGGCGCGGTCGCGGTCGGTCCGCGGTCACCCTCCGCGGAGGCTCACTTGCTGCCGGGGGTCCAGTTCAGTCCCCACCCGTAGGCGTAGTCCAGGGTGCGCTGCGGGCTGACGCCGCGCTCGGGGACGAGGTAGCGGGCCTCTCGCTGGACCACGAGCTCGCCGCCCTGGTTGGTGAGCAGCGCGAGCGCGCAGACCGTGGAGGGCACCGTGCACTCGTCGAGGAAGAACTCCACCGGGGCGCCGTGCTGCGGCTGGAGGGTGACGGTCGCGTTGAGGTTGGCGAAGGAGCGGGCCCCCTCGTAGACGGTGACGAAGACCAGGATGCGCTTGAAGTCCTGGACGTGGTCGAGGTTGACGTCGAGGTTCTCGCCGCTGGAGACGGCGCCGGTTCGGTCGTCGCCGTCCAGGTGGATGTAGGGCGGACGGTCCAGCGCGCCGAAGGTGTTGCCGATGGCCTGGACGACACCCTTGCGGCCGTCGCTCAGCTCGAAGAGCGCGCCGAGGTCGAGGTCGAGATCGTTGTGCTGGGCGATGGCGCGGCCGAGCTTCTGCCCCCAGCCCTTGAACTGCTTGCGGACCTCCCAGTTGAGGTTGACCCGCAGATTGCCGGAGGTGCCGCCCTGCTTGGTGAGGGAGACGACCGGCGCCTCCTTGGTGAGCGTGATCTTGCTCAGGCTCACCGGCTGTGCGGGCGGCGTCTGCGGCGGGGCGGGCTGCACGGGCGGCGCAGGCGGGGCCTGCTGCACGGGCGGCGCAGCAGGAGCGGGCGCCGCGGGGGCCGGGGCGGGCTCCTCGACGGAGATCCCGAAGTCGGTGGCCAGACCGCCGAGTCCGGTGGCGTACCCCTGGCCGACGGCGCGGAACTTCCAGGCACCCTGCCTGCGGTACAGCTCGCCGAGGACGAACGCCGTCTCGTTGGAGGCGTCCTCGCTGTCGAAGCGGGCCAACTCCGCGCCGTTCGCGCTGTCGAGGACGCGCACGTGCAGCCCGGGCACCTGCCCGAAGGTGCCGCCGTCGGCGGAGGCGACGAGCACGACCTTCTCGATCCCGGCCTCGACCTGCCCGAACTCGACCGTCAGCGCGTCGCTCACCGTGCCGCCCGCAGGTGTCTTGCCGACGTGGCGCACTCCGCCGGAGGGGTGCTGCGCCTGGTTGTAGAAGACGAAGTCCTCGTCCGAGCGCACCTTGCCGGTGTCCAGCAGCAGCAGCGCGGAGGCGTCGACGTCGGGCACCCCGGCGCCGGCCTGCCAGCCGATCTCCACTCGCACCGCCGACGCCGCGACCGGGACGTTCATGCCTTTACTCATCGTCATGGTGATTCCCCTCAAGACGGCCAACCCTCATGGCGCCGCCCGCTTGTTCACTGCTCGCCGACCACCCAACCTATGCCACCGCGACCCGCTGCCGGACGGCGGCGGTCGGCCACTCGCGGGGCGCCGGCGTCGTGCCGAGACGGTCAACTACTGGGCGGTTTGCGACACTTCGCGACGGTTCGAAGATCGTTGCCACCGGAACGGCGGCAAATGACCCCCTTGCCACCCTCCTCAGAAAGCCTTTCTTCGGTTTAACTTGGGCAGCATGACCTCCCCCTCCTCCCGCAGCGGATACGGCGGCGGCTACTACTCCGCCCCATCCTTCGCCGACACGCCTATCTACGACAGCCTGGTGGCCGAGCGGGGCACCCCGCAGATCGCGCCCATCCGGGTCCCTGCCGCGTATGAGAGCGCGAGCAATCTGCCCGCCCTCCCGGCGCTCGCCTCGGGGCCGAGTCAGGCTTCGCTGGGGCATCAGCGCGGCTTCCCCCAGCCCGTACAGCACGCGGCGCCGCTCCAGCAGGCACCCGCGCCCTACATCCCGCAGCAGGCAGCGGCCGGCGCGCAGCAGCAGTACGGCCAGCCCTACCAGCAGCCGGGCGGGTACCCGCAGCAGACCCGGATGCGTCCGGCGGCGCCGCGGCCCGCGGCGCCCCGCCCGATGAACGCGCAGCCCGCGCCCACGCGTTACGAGGACCCGTACGGAAGGCCGCACCCCGGCTACGGCTACTGAGCCGCAGACCACCGCACGCGCCCTGCGCACCGCATCCACTGGGCCCAGCACCACGGGGGTGGTCCAGCTCAGCCGTCCGGGGCGGCGGCGGAGGAACGACATCCGTTCCTCCGCCGCCGCCCCGTCGCGTGGGTGGGGGCGGTTCGGCACGCGGCGGGAGCTCGGCGGTCACGGAAGAGGCCGCGCCCCGCTCGCACGAGAGCGCGGCCTCCGGGCCGCCGTACGCCTGCCCGCCGCCGTCGGCCAGCGAGTCGCCTCCTGCAAGAGCCGGCGACCCGTGCACCACGGGCAGGCATGCGACGGGTATCGGGATGCCCCGTCAGTCGGGACGAGGCCCGGTGGACGGTGCGGCGCGGTCGGTCCGCGACGCCTCGCCCTGCTCGTCCCCCGGGTTGTCCTCCGGGTTGTCCTCCGCCTCCAGCGTTCGCAGTTCCTCGTCGGTGAGCAGGCGGGAGCGGATCAGGAACCGCACCCCTTCCGGCGCTTCCACCGAGAACCCGCCGCCGCGGCCCGGCACCACGTCCACCGTGAGGTGGGTGTGACTCCAGTACGCGTACTGGCTCGCGGACATCCAGAACCGCACCGGTTCCGGCACCCCCGGCGCCGTCAGCTCACCGAGGAGTACGTCCGAGGCCCCGGTGCGGAAGTCGCCGCGCGGGTAGCACATCGGTGAACTGCCGTCGCAGCAGCCACCGGACTGGTGGAACATCAGCGGCCCGTGCAGAGCGGTGAGCCGCGCCAGCAACTCGCCCGCCGCATCGGTCAGTTCGACTCTCGACACCTGCGCTCTTCCTTTCCTGCGTGCGGACCCGCCGCGGGCAGCGCCGAAGCCGGCACTCGCGCGGCCTAGAAGAAGCCGAGCTTCTTCGGGGAGTAGCTGACCAGCAGGTTCTTGGTCTGCTGGTAGTGGGCGAGCATCATCCGGTGGTTCTCCCGCCCGATGCCGGACTGCTTGTAGCCGCCGAACGCGGCGTGTGCGGGGTAGGCGTGGTAGCAGTTGGTCCACACCCGGCCGGCCTGGATCGCCCGGCCCGCTCGGTAGGCGGTGCTGCCGTCCCTGGTCCACACTCCGGCGCCGAGCCCGTAGAGCGTGTCGTTGGCGATCTTCATGGCGTCGGCGTAGTCGTCGAACCCGGTGACGGCGACGACCGGTCCGAAGATCTCCTCCTGGAAGACCCGCATGTGGTTGGCGCCCTCCAGGATGGTCGGTCGCACGTAGTAGCCGCCGGCCAACTCGCCGTCCAGCTCCGCCCTCGCGCCACCGGTGAGCACCTTCGCGCCCTCCTGGGCGCCGATGTCGAGGTAGGCGAGGATCTTCTCCAACTGGTCGTTGGACGCCTGGGCGCCGATCATCGTCTCGGTGTCCAACGGGTTGCCCTGGACGATCTGTTCGGTCCTGGCGACAGCCGCGTCCAGGAAGTCCCGGTAGTGGCCGCGCTGGATCAGTGCGCGCGAGGGGCAGGTGCAGACCTCGCCCTGGTTCAGCGCGAACATGGTGAAGCCTTCGAGCGCCTTGTCGAGGAAGTCGTCCTGCTCGGCGGAGACGTCGTCGAAGAAGATGTTCGGGCTCTTGCCGCCGAGTTCGAGGGTGACGGGCTTCAGGTTCTCCGAGGCGTACTGCATGATCAGCCGCCCCGTGGTGGTCTCACCGGTGAAGGCGACCTTGGCGACGCGCGCGCTGGAGGCGAGCGGCTTGCCGGCCTCGGCGCCGAAGCCGTTGACGATGTTGATCACACCGGGCGGCAGCAGATCCGCGATCAGGCTCATCCAGTAGTGGATCGAGGCGGGTGTCTGCTCGGCCGGCTTCAGCACGACGGCGTTGCCCGCCGCGAGAGCCGGGGCCAGCTTCCAGGTCGCCATCAGGAGCGGGAAGTTCCACGGGATGATTTGCGCGACCACGCCGAGCGGCTCGTGGAAGTGGTACGCCACCGTGTCGGGGTCGATCTCGGAGAGGGTGCCCTCCTGGGCGCGGATCGCGCCCGCGAAGTAGCGGAAGTGGTCGACGGCCAGGGGCAGATCGGCGGCCAGCGTCTCGCGCACCGGCTTGCCGTTCTCCCAGCTCTCCGCGACGGCCAGCCGCTCGAGGTTCTCCTCCATGCGGTCGGCGATCCGGTTCAGGACGAGGGCCCGCTCGCCGGCCGAGGTGGCGGCCCAGCCCGGAGCCGCCGCGTGCGCCGCGTCGAGCGCGGCCTCGACGTCCGCAGCCGTGCCGCGGGCGATCTCGGTGAAGGGCTGCCCGTTGACGGGACTCGGGTTCTCGAAGTACTGGCCCCCCGCGGGCGGCGTGTAGGCCCCGCCGATCCAGTGGTCGTAGCGGGACTGGTAGCTCATGACGGCGTCGGCCGTCCCGGGCGCGGCGTAGCGGCTCATGGTCGCCCTCCTGGCTGGGGTCGCCGCCCCACCCACTGCGGTACGGCGGCCTGGGCCCAGAGCGTAGGTGCGGGGAGGTTGCACGGACGTTGCGCGCCGTGCGGGCGCGGGGAGTTCGGCGCCGGATGGCGTACGCGACAGCGGGCGCCGAGGGTGTGCGGGCGGTGTGGCGGGGGCGGGGAGCGGTGCGGTCGGTTTGCGCGCCCGCGCTCAGCGGGCCCCGTACAGTCCGTAGTCGGCTCGCAGCGCTGCGACACGGGCGGTGAGCACGGCGTGCTCCCGGGCGGGGACGAGCGCCAGGAGCGCCTCCCACACCTCGAGGTCGTCCTCGCCCCAGCCGGTGGCGACCCAGTCGCGGAGCAGCGCGGGCTCGCCCGCCCCCAGCAGTGCCTGCCGGAGCCCGCCGAGGAGACGGCGGCGCATCCCGACGATGCCGGGCGCCTCGGACTCGGGCAGCAGCGGACCGCGGTAGGCGGCGAGCGCCGAGGCGGGGTCGGTGCGCAGGGCGTCGGCGACGAACCCGGCGTCGGTGTCGACGGGTTGGGTGAGCCGGTAGGGCCGCGAGGCGAGAAAGGTGCCGAGCAGCTGCCGCAGCCGTGAGAGCTCCGCACGCAGGGTGACGGGGTTGACCTCGCGCTCGCCGTACAGCTCCCAGGCCAGCGCCTGGCCGGTCAGGCCGTCGGGGCGGGCGGCGAGCAGCGTCACGATCTCGCTGTGTCTGCGGCCCAGCCGCACGCTGCCGCCGCCGCGGTGGAGTACGGCCTCGTCGCGGCCGAGCACCTGCAGTCGGGCACGGTCGGGGAGGGTGCCGAGCGCCGCCAGCTGTGCTTCCGCTGCCCGGGCGGTCGCCTGGACCAGGGCGAGGCTCTGCGGGGCGGCGAGATGGTCACCACCGGTGATGTCCAGTACGCCGATGACCCGCCGGGTGCGCGGATCGTGGACGGGGGCCGCCGCGCAGGTCCACTGCTGCACCGGGAGGCAGTAGTGCTCGGCGCTGAAGATCTGCACCGCGTGGTCGACGGCCAGCGCGGTGCCCGGCGCGTTGGTGCCGACCCGGGCCTCCGCCCACCGGGACCCCGGGACGAAGTTCATGCGCTCCGCGCGCCGTCGGACCTGGGGGTGCCCCTCGACCCAGAGCATCCGCCCGTACTCGTCGCAGACCGAGAGCAGATGCTCCCCGTCATCGGCGATGCCGCCCAGCAACTCCCGTACCAGCGGCATGACCTGGGCGAGCGGGTGTTGAACGCGGTGCGCTGCGAGGTCGGCGTCGGACATGTCCACCTCGGCGACCTCGGCGGGACGGACCCTGGCCCCGGCGCAGCGGCGCCAGGACTCGGCGACCACCGGGCGCACCCCGGGCCGCACGGTGCCGTCGGTCAGGAAGTCGGCGTGCGCGCGACGCACGGCGACGGCCCGCTCCCGCGGGTCCGCGCCGGCTGCCAGTGCCAGCCAGGGGTTCAGCACGTGCACATCGTGCGCCAGCGCGGACGGGTGGGCAATGGGACCGTCTGTACGAACAGTGCGCGGAGTCGGGCGCGAGCGCGCGCCCCGCCCCGGTTCGTGCCCGTCCGGTGGCCGGCCGGCCCGGCGGAACGGGCTCATCGTCGGCCCTGTCCGGCCCTGCGGGGCGGGAGCGGGTCGGGGAGGGGCGCCCTGTCCGGCCCTCAGCCGTACAGGTCGATCAGCCGGCTGCGGGAGCGCTGGAGACGGTGCGAGACGATCTCGCCGACGGCCAGCGCGAGCGCGTACCCCAGCTCGTGGTCCTGCTCGCACAGTGCTCGCACCTCGGCGGCGTCGAACTCCAGGGCACGCACCGGGCTGCCCGCCTCACCGCTCAGATGCCAGGCGAAGGGCGGGAAGAACCAGGACCAGCCGAGCAGTTCACCGTGGCTGATGTTCTCCACGACCTGGGCGCTGCGGCCCGGGACCCGCTGCTCCAGCGTCACCGATCCGGTGTGGACGATCCAGAAGCGGTCGGCTTTCTCGCCCTCCTCGAAGATGCGCTCGCCCGAGGGGAACGCGACCTCCCGACCGAGCTGCCGCAGCCGCGCCGAGTGCTCGGGGCTGAGCGTGCCGAGCAGTCCTGTTTTGGTCCGCATGGCGCCTCCTCTCGCCGGGCTCTGCGTCCCCGGCACGGGGAGCCCGCGGCCCGGCCACCGGCGCGGACTGCCGGCGAGGTCGGGCGGTCACCACGGCTGCCCCTCCCCCAGTGTCACACCCACTCCGTGGCGGGGACAGCCGTGGCCGGGCGACCCGTGCGGGGCGGCCGGCGCAGGGCGGCCGGCGCAGGGCGGCCGGCACAGGTAGGGCGGCGAGCGGCGGCGGGGCGGCGGCCGGCGCGGTCCTGCCGCGCCGGCGGCCGTCGAACCCGGTACCGCGCCCAGTGCTGCGGTCCGGTGCCGGATCTCTAGACCTCCACGTCCTCCAGGATGCCGAGGGCATCCGGTACCAGTACGGCGGCCGAGAAGTAGACGCTGACCAGGTAGGACATCACCGCCTTGTCGTCGATGCCCATGAAGCGGGCGTTCAGACTCGGCTCGATCTCGTCCGGGATGCCGCTCTGGTGCAGCCCGACGACGCCCTGGTTCTCCTGGCCCAGGCGCATCGCGAGCACCGAGCTGGTGTGGTTCTTGCTGATCGGGATCTTGTTGCAGGGCAGCAGCGGGATGCCGCGCCAGGTGCGGACCGCGGAGCCGTCGACTTCGGCGTGGCCGGGATAGATCCCCCGGCTGCTGCACTCCCGGCCGATCGCGGCGATGGTGCGCGGGTGTGCCAGCAGGAACTGGGTCTTGCGGCGGCGGGTGATGAGGTCGTCGAGGTCGTCGGGGGTGGGCGGACCGGTGCGAGTGTGCAGCCGCTGACCGAGATCGGCGTTGTGCAGCAGACCGAACTGCCGGTTGTTCACCAGCTCGTGCTCCTGCCGCTCCCGCAACGCCTGGACGGTCAGGCGCAGTTGCTCCTCGACCTGGTTCATCGGCTCGTTGTACAGATCCGCGACCCGCGAATGCACCCGCAGCACCGTCTGCGCCACCGACAACTCGTACTCCCGCGGCGACACGTCGTAATCCACGAACGTACCCGGCAGCTCCAGCTCGCCCTCATGACCGGAGGCGAGCTCGATGTCCGCCTCACCGCGCTTGTTCTGCCGGGGCATCAGTCGGCTGAGCAAGCCCTCCAGATGCGCCCTGAGGGGCGCGGACTGCTCTGCTACCGCCCTGAACTCCGTGAGCGGGAGGGCCAGTACGGTGCAGCGGGTCAGCGAGCGCAGCGAGCAGTCCCAGCGGCCCTCGCGGTCGGTCAGTGCCTGGTCGCCGGCCCAGTCGCCGTCCGCGAGCACCCCGAGGTTGGTCTCGCCGTCGTACTCGCCGGCGCCGACCTTGTTGATCTTTCCGTGGGCGATCAGCAGCACCTCCTCGACCGGGCTGCCGCCGTCGACGATGCGCTCCCCGGCGGCGTACTCGCGCTGTACGCAGCGTGCGGCCAGCGTCTGGAGCTCGTCGGTGCCCTCGAATCCGTGGAGCGCGGGGAGTTCGGTCAACTCGGCCGGGATCACGCGGACTTCGGCGCCAGCGCTGATGAACTCCACGCGTCCGTTGCCGAGGGTGTGGGTGAGTCGCCGGTTCACCCGGTAGGTGCCGCCCGAGACCTCCACCCAGGGCAGGATCCGCAGCAGCCACCGGGTGGAGATGCCCTGCATCTGCGGCGGCGTCTTGGTGGTCGTGGCGAGGGTGCGTGCTGCCGCGGTGTTCAGGCTGCTGCCGGGAGCGGTGTTCTGGTCGGTCAACGGCGTGCTGGTCATACGGTGTGGGGCCTTCCGGTACGTGTGTGTCGCGCGCGGGACCGTGAGGCCGCGCGCCGCCGCGGGGACGCGGCATGGTGCAACTGGCGGCGGGACGAGGGGAGCCGCCCGTACGCGGCTTCGGCGGATTCGCCGGGCACCGCACGCCCGACCTGTGAGAGGGCCGGGCGGCGAGCCGGTGAGTCCGCGGGCGCCGCCGGGCGGGCCGCGGGGCCGCGATGAACGCCGGGCCGGGCGGAGAACCGTTCGAACCGGTTCTCCGCGCACGCCCCAACGCGGTTTCAGTGACCGACTTCGACGTCCTCCAGAATTCCCAGCGCGTCCGGGACGAGAACCGCGGCGGAGTAGTACGCGCTCACCAGATAACTGATGATGGCCTTCTCGTTGATGCCCATGAAACGCACCGAAAGGCTCGGCTGGTATTCGTCGGGAATTCCGGTGCGGTGGAGTCCTACGACTCCCTGGTTCTTCTCGCCGGTACGCATCGCCATCATCGAGGTGGCACCGGCGGAGGTCACCGGGATCTTGTTGCACGGCAGGATCGGCACACCGCGCCAGGCGGGCGCCCGGTGGCCGTCGAGGTCGACGGAGTCGGGGTAGAGCCCCCGGCTGCTGCACTCCCGGCCGAAGGCGGCGATCGCCTTGGGGTGGGCCAGGACGACGCTCGGCTCCTTCCACACGGTCGCCAGCAGCTCGTCGAGGTCGTCGGGGGTGGGCGGACCGGTGCGGGTGTGCAGCCGCTGACCGAGATCGGCGTTGTGCAGCAGACCGAACTGCCGGTTGTTCACCAGCTCGTGCTCCTGCCGCTCCCGCAACGCCTCGATGGTCAGGCGCAGTTGCTCCTCGACCTGGTTCATCGGCTCGTTGTACAGATCCGCGACCCGCGAATGCACCCGCAGCACCGTCTGCGCCACCGACAACTCGTACTCCCGCGGCGACACGTCGTAATCCACGAACGTACCCGGCAGCTCCAGCTCGCCCTCATGACCGGAGGCGAGCTCGATCTCGCGCTCGCCGCTGGCGTTGCGGGCCTGCGGGATGGCGCTGCGGAAGGCCGCGAGATGCGCGCGCAGGCTGTCCGCGCGATCCAGCACCTCGGTCAGCTGCCCCGTCTCGAGCGTCAGCACGGTGCCGCTGGTGGCGGCCCGCACGGTGCAGTCCCAGGTGCCGGGGTCCTCCTCGGTCAGCCCCGCCTCGCCGAGGTAGTCGCCGTCGGCCAGCACTCCGAGGACCGACTCGCCGTCGTAGAAGCCGGCGGTGGTCTTGGTGAGCTTTCCGTGGGCGACCAGCACGAGCCGGTCGACCGGCCGGCCGGATTCGACGATCACCTCGCCGGGGCCGAAGTCCCGCTGCACGAAGCGGGAGGCGAGCTCCGCCAGCACGGCTTCGTTTTGATAGCCCTTCAGCGCCGGGATCTCGCCGAGCTCGGCCGGGATCACGCGCACCTCGGCGCCGGTGGTGGTGAATTCGATCCGACCGTCGCCGAGAGTGTGGCTCAGCCTGCGGTTGACCCGGAACGTGCCGCCGGAGACCTGCACCCAGGGCAGGACCTTCAGCAGCCAGCGGGAGGAGATCCCCTGCATTTGCGGGGGCGTTTTGGTGGTGGTCGCCAGCTGTCTGGCAGCCGCCGTCGCCAGACTGAGTCGCGGGTGACTCGTATCTCCCGCAGAGGTCGTTTCGACCGGAGCCGTCACGCAGGACACCGCCAATCTTTGTCAGGCACCGAGCAGTTGCCCGGGATGCGCGTTGAAAATAACGAGGGAATTCCGTCCCGTGCAATCACTCGAAAGAGAGACTCAGCGCAAGAATGTGGATTGCGGCATCGGGGTACCCCCCGCCATTTCTCGCCGACTTCCGCACGGAACGTGATAATCGCCCTGCCATCGTCACGTTCAGCTACGCGAAGGGGTGTTGACCGGTCGCCGGGAGCGCCGAAATCACCCTCGTCGCACAGAGGTGCGCGCCCCCGCGCGCAAGGATTCGTCCACAACCGGACAGGGATCGCACGGGACAACTCGCCCCCGGCCCGCTACCGTTCACGTAGTTCCACCGGATACGGGCAGGACGTACGGGCACGAGGTACGGGCAGGTCCCCGGCCCCGCCGGCGGGGCCGGGCGGACGGGCACGTGCGCGCGATGTGGAGAAGCAAGAGAGACAAGAGGAAAGAGGAGCAGGTGTTCCGGGCGATCGTCGGTCTGTGGCGTTGGCGCCGTAGCGCACTGTGCCGCCGTACCGACCGCGCCGAGGGATGGCTCGCCCTGGGAGCGCTGCTCCTCGTGCTGGTGGCCTGCCCCCTGGTGGCCGCCGCCGCCGGCGAGATCGCGCACCGCAAGCTCACCGAGACCGTTCGCTCCCAGCAACTCGCCCACCAGCAGGTCTGGGCCACCGTCGAGAAGGTGCTGCCCCGCCGCCCGGCCGGCGAGGAGTCCGAAGAGCTCTCCCACCAGCAGCAGGTGATGGCCAGTTGGCGCGCCCCGAGCGGCGCACAGCGCGCGGCGCAGGTGACCGTGACGCGCGAGGTCGTGACCGGTGACCGCTTCCGGATCTGGGTGGACATGGCCGGCGCCCTCACCACCCGGCCGATGAGCGCCGCCACCGCCAGTTCGCACGCCGCGCTGGCGGGCGTGGTGATGGGCATCGTGGCCGCGCTGGCCGTGGAGTTGGTCCGCCGGCAGGCGCTGCGGCTGCTGCTGCGTCGGCGGCTGGAGGAGTGGGAGCGGCAGTGGGCCAAGGTCGGCCCGGACTGGGGCCGTTCCTGGCCCGCCGCCTCCAGCTGACCCGTCTGCCGCGCCGCACACCCAACTCCCCCTCGCCCGCGGGACTTTGCACCCGCCACCGCCCCAATCGGGCCTCCCTCGCCGCAGCGCTCCCCCATCGGTCATCCGCCCGCCCCGGTACGCGCTACGGTGGTGCGGCCGGCAGGCGTCGCCACCCACGGCGCCCCGTGAAGACCGCGCCGACCAGGCTCGACGTCCACTGACTCGGCCCGTCCGCGGCTCGCACGGACAGACCGGCACAGGCGCAAGCACGCACAGACCCGTACAGAGCACACACGGAAACACTCAGGCGCGCACGGCGGCGGCGCACGGCAGGCACCGCGGCACGCGCTCGGTTCTCGCAGGAAGTTGGGGCACAGCGGTCCATGGCTCAGGGCTCGGTCCAGGTGACGCATACAGGTACGTCGCGGTGGCGGCGCCGGACAGGCGACTACCCCACGCTCGGGGCCGCGCTGGAGGCCGCGTCCGAGGGGGACGTGCTGACCCTCGCGCCGGGCACCTACAGGGAGAACGTGGTTGTCGAGACCGCCGTCACCCTCCGCGGTCCCGAGCGCTCCGGCGCCGGTTCGGTGCGCATCGCCCCGGACACCGGTGTGCCGCTCACCGTGCGCGCGGGAGCCCGGATCGCCGATCTCCAGATCGAGGGGCAGGACGCAGCCGCCCCCGCGGTGCTGGTGGAGGACTGCGCGGCCGAGCTCGTGGGGCTGCGGGTGGTCACCCGCTCAGCCGCCGGTGTCGAGGTGCGGGCGGGCGCCCGCCCGGTGATACGCGGCTGCACGATCGACAATCCGGGCGGGCTCGGCATCAGCGTCTCGGGCGCCGCGGCCGGGCTCTTCCAGGAGTGCGAGGTGGTGGCCGCGGGCCAGTCCGGCGTCGCGGCGAGCTCCGGGGCCACCCCGAGACTCGAGCGCTGCCGCATCCACCACACCTCCGGCAGCGGGATCTCACTGACCGGCGCGGAGACCTCCCTGGAGGCGCACGGCTGCGAGATCTACGAGATCAAGGGTTCCGGGGTGAGCGCGACGGCCCGCGCCCAGGGGCAGTTGACCGAGTGCCAGATCCACCGGACCACGGGCGACGGTCTGACCCTGGACGCCGACGCGGTGCTCACCCTCACCGACTGCGAGCTGCACGACGTGCCGGAGAACGCCGTCGATCTGCGCTCCAGGGCCATCCTCACGCTGACCAGGACCGCGGTGCGCCGCTTCGGACGCAACGGGCTCTCGGTCTGGGACCCGGGCACCCGCGTCGACGCGCACCACTGCGAGATACAGGACTCCACCGGCGACTATCCGGCGATCTGGATCAGCGACGGCGCCTCCGCCGTGCTGGACAGCTGCCGGGTGCGCGAGGTGCCCGACGCGCTGTTCGTGCTCGACCGCGGCTCCAGGGCCGACGTCGTGGACAGCGATCTGAGCCAGATCCGCGGCACGGCGGTCTCGGTCAGCGACGGCGCGGCCGTCCAGCTCGACGACTGCCGCATCCGGGAGGCGGGCACCGGCGCGTGGTTCCGCGACCACGGCAGTGGCGGCGTACTGGCCGGCTGCGTCGTGGACGCGGTGGCGACCGGCATCATCGTCACCAAGGGCGCCGACCCCGCGGTGGAGCGGTGCACGATCACCGGCGCCGAGGAGGCGGGCGTCTACGTCTCGGCCGAGGGCCGCGGCACCTTCGAGGGCACCCGGGTCACGGGCGCCCGGGGCTTCGGCTTCCACGTCATCGACGGCTGCCGTACGGTCCTGCGGCGCTGCCGCACCGAACGCTGCGGTCGGGGCGGCTTCGAGTTCGCCGAGCCGGGGCCGATCGTGGAGGACTGCGACAGCGACGAGTCGGCGGCCGTCGCCGAGCCGCTCGCCCCCGCGCCGGCGCCCGCGGTCAGCACCGCGGGGCTGCTCACCGCGACCGCGGCGCTCCCTGCCGCCCGACCTGCTGCCCCACCCCCCGCTGCGCCCTCCGGGGAGGCGCGGCCGGAGCCGCAGGAGGCCAGACCGGCCACCGAGGTGCTGGGTCAGCTCGACGCGCTCGTGGGCCTGGAGAGCGTCAAGCGGGAGGTGCGGGCGCTCACCGCGATGATCGAGGTCGGCCGGCGGCGACAGCGCGCGGGGCTCAAGGCAGCCTCCGCCCGTCGCCACCTGGTCTTCACCGGCTCCCCCGGCACCGGCAAGACGACCGTGGGCCGGCTCTACGGGGAGATCCTGCACAGCCTGGGCGTGCTCGAGCACGGCCATCTCGTCGAGGTGTCCCGGGTGGACCTGGTGGGCGAACACATCGGCTCGACCGCCCTGCGCACCCAGGCCGCATTCGACAAGGCACGCGGCGGGGTGCTCTTCATCGACGAGGCGTACGCGCTCTCCCCCGAGGACTCCGGCCGCGACTTCGGACGGGAGGCCATCGACACCCTGGTGAAGCTGATGGAGGACCATCGCGACGAGGTGGTCGTCATCGCCGCCGGCTACACCGAGGAGATGGAGCGCTTCCTGGCCGTCAACCCCGGTGTGGCGTCCCGCTTCTCACGGACCATCACCTTCGGCGACTACGCGGCCGAGGACCTGCTGCGGATCGTCGAGCAGCAGGCCGAGGAGCACGAGTACCACCTCGCCGACGGCACCGAGGAGGCCGTGCTCAAGCACTTCACGACCATGGAACGCGGTCCCTCCTTCGGCAACGGCCGCACCGCGCGCCAGACCTTCGAGGCGATGGTCGAGCGGCACGCGGGCCGGGTCGCGCAGGTGGAGGACCCGAGCACCGACGATCTGACGCTGCTCTACTCCGAGGATCTGCCCGCCCTGCCCTGACCGGGGATCCGGTCCGTGTCGACCGCGGTCGCCGTACCGCCATCCCCGCCCTTCGCCGGGCCGCCGTCCCTGCCCTTCGCCGGGCCGCCGTCCGTCGCCGGGCCGCTGCCGCCCGCAGGCTCGCCCGCGCCGGCCGCTCCCGTGTCCGTCGGGCCGCCGTCCGTCGCCGGGCTCTTCGGCCCGGCCCCCCGGACGCGTTCGCGGGGCCGGGCGACGCTCGCCAGCAGCGTGTCGCGCTCCTCGTCGAAGGCCGGGTCGGCGTGGTAGTCGGCGTGGCCGAGGATCGGCGAGGGCAGCGGGTGGCGCAGCGTGCGCCCGTACGTCAACGGGTCCTTCAGCGGGCCGCGGTCGACCTCGCCGGTGTACGTGGTGGGCGGTGAGTCGGTGTCGACGCGCGGCCCGTCGGCGTAGACCTTCACCGGGCCGCCGATCGGATCGGTCAGCCGCCACAGGTTCCGCCAGCCCTCCACCTCGCGGTGCAGCGCGTGCAGGGCGGTCGGCCCGAAGCTCTGCGGGAACCAGCGCCCGTACAGACGCTCCAGCGGGGAGCCGTGGGTGAGCAGCGCGACCCTGCTGCGGGTCGCCGGGTCCAGCTGCCACACCGCGGCGGCGGCGAGCACACTGCCCTGCGAGTGGCCCGACAGCACGAGCCGGCCGCCGGTCAGCTCGGTCCAGGTGCCGATCCGCCAGCTGAGGTCGGGCACGGCGCGCTCTGCGTAGCAGGGCGGCGCGAAGGGGTGGGCGCCGCGCGGCCAGAAGGTGCCCACGTCCCAGAGGATGCCGACGGTGCGGCGCGCGCCGGGGTCCCGGTACGCCTGGCGGCCCATGGCGACCAGGAGTATGACCAGGGCGCCCATCAGCCAGGAGCCGACGCCCTCGGCGAGTGCGCCGAGGGCGGGCAGCGGCGCAGGGGCGCCGACGGATGCCTGCCCGGGTGACTGACCGCTGATCAGCGCTCCGGCGACCGCGCCCGCTCCGAGGACCAGCGACAGGACGGTGATGGCGCCGATGAGCACCGGGGTGGAGTCGGTCAGTCCGGCGCGGGAGATGGTGCTCGCGATCTGCCCGCTGCGGGTGGGGAGTTCGGTGGTCTCGCCGGGGTAGCCGTCGACGATGCCGGGCGTCAGACGTTTGCGCAGCCGCATCACCCGTACCGCGGAGACGAGCACGAACACCACGGCGGACAGCAGCACCAGCGGGATGACGGCCGCCTGCCAGACGAGCACCACGGGCGGCCCGGCGATCAGTTCGGAGTCGCCGACGGTCGATCCGGTGGCCAGCCACTCCGAGATCCGCTGCGCCAGCCCGCCGGTGAGGACCTGGCCGATGCCGCAGCCGATCAGCGCGACGCCGACACCGCCCAGACCCGCCATCGCGCTGCGGTCGGCCGGGCGGGCCGCACGGTTGAGCACGAGCGCGGTGCCGGCAAGCGCGGTGAGCAGCGCGCCCTGGACCAGTGCGAGCGAGGAGAAGATGCCGGAGCCCGGCAGTGCGCCGGCGGACTCCCAGCCCGGCCGGTCCCAGGCGGCGTGCGCCACAGTCAGGGCGAGCAGCGCGAGCGCGGAGCAGGGCAGCAGCCGGGTGACCGCCGGGTCGAGGTGTTCGTCGGCTTCCTTCTCGGTGCGCCCGCGCCGCACCACCGCCAGTACCGCGGCGCACCACAGCCCGGCGCAGAGCACGAGCAGCACCTGACCGATCAGGGCCCGGGCACCGCCCGCGTCCGCGTCGTAGTGCCGGGTGGCCAGGGACAGTGCGGTGGCGATGGTCAGCAGACCGGCGGTGGTGTGTGCCGCACGCAGCCGGGAGACGAGCCGGCGGCCGTACCAGAAGCCGGGGAGGCTCAACGGCGGGGGCTCCTCGCCCGGTTCGGTGTGCACGGTGCCCGGGCGGCGCGGCGGCGGCGAGGCCGATTCGTAGGCGCTCCAGGTGCGGTGCGAGAGCCACCACAGCAGCAGGGTGACAAGCAGCGGCAGCAGGGTCGCCAGTGCCAGCCTGCGGCCGGGCAGGCTCCACCAGCCCTCCCCGGAGACGGCCATGAAGGAGAGCCAGGAGGACCCCTCTGCGCAGGCCGCCGAGCCGGCGCACTGCCAGGCGACGAGGTCGAGCGCCAGCTCGCAGACTGCGGCGGTGAGCAGCACGGTCAGGCTGAACGCGAGGAGCCTGGCGATCGCGGAGTAGAGGCGCTGCGCGGGGTGTCGCAGCGGGGCGGCCGGGCGCATCCAGTACGCGAGATTCGCGATCATGAACGGCAGCAGCACCAGCCACAGGGCGCGCGCACCGTTGCCCGAGGTCAGGCCGGACCAGCAGTACGCCTCGCGGATCGGCCCGTCGCGGTAGTCCTCGGGGCGCTCCTCGGCGTCCTCGTCGTCCGCCCTGCGGTGGATGCCCGCGGTGGCGTCGCCGGTGACCAGGACGGTGCGCGGATCGTCCAGCACGTCCTGCGGAGTGGCCCCGCCGACCCCGTGCACCATGAGCTCCAGCGCGGGGGCGGTCTGCTGCTTGTCCATGGTCTCCCCGTGTGTCGCTCCCGGTGGGGACATGCGTCAACCCTCCCCCGCATCATGGCAGTTGGCGACGGCCGGGCAACAGGAGGCGTCCGGGCGAGTTGCCGGACCGCGACGCCGGGGGCCCGACCCGCGGACGCCCGAAGGGGGTTGACGGGACGTCAGCCGACGCCTGGACGATCGGCTGCACGGGAAGGGGCCGACGCGGAGTCAGTGCCAGTGGGAGGTGGCCAGGAAGTGGTCGATCGCCTCGGAGTAGGGGGCGATGTCGAGGCCCTGCTCCGCGAGCCAGTCGTCCGAGTAGTACTTGTCCAGGTAGCGCTCGCCCGGGTCGCACAGCAGCGTGACCACCGAGCCCCTGCGCCCCTCGGCGACCATCTCGCCGACGATCCGCAGCGCGCTCCACAGTCCCGTGCCGGTCGAACCGCCTGCCTGGCGGCCGATCGCCCGCTCCAGGGTGCGCACCGCCGCGATGCTGGCGGCGTCCGGCACCCGCATCATGCGGTCGATGGCGCCGGGGACGAAGCTCGGCTCCATGCGGGGGCGGCCGATACCCTCGATGCGGGAGCCGCGGTCGCTGACTACGTCGGCGTCGTTCTTCAGCCAGCCGTCGAAGAAGCAGGAGTTCTCCGGGTCGGGGACGCAGACGCGGGTGTCGTACTGCATGTAGTGGACGTAGCGGGCGATGGTCGCGGAGGTGCCGCCGGTCCCCGCGGCGGCCACGATCCAGGCCGGCTCGGGGTAGCGCTCCAGACGCATCTGCTGGTAGATCGACTCGGCGATGTTGTTGTTGCCCCGCCAGTCGGTGGCGCGCTCGGCGTAGGTGAACTGGTCCATGTAGTGCCCGCCGGTCTCCTCGGCCAGACGCTGGGAGACTTCGTAGACGGTGCCCGGATCGTCCACGAGGTGGCAGCTGCCGCCGTGGAACTCGATCAGCCGGGTCTTCTCGCTGCTGGTGGTCCGCGGCATGACGGCGATGAACGGCACGCCGATCAGTCCCGCGAAGTACGCCTCCGAGACGGCCGTGGAACCGCTGGACGCCTCGATGACGGGCTTGCCCGGCCGGATCCAGCCGTTGCACAGGCCGTAGAGGAACAGGGAGCGGGCGAGGCGGTGCTTGAGGCTGCCGGTCGGGTGGGTCGACTCGTCCTTGAGGTAGAGGTCGATGCCCCACTCCTCGGGCAGCGGGAAGAGCAGCAGGTGGGTGTCCGCGCTGCGGTTGGAGTCCGCCTGGACCTTGCGCACGGACTCCTTGAGCCAGTGCCGGTAGGCGTTGTCGCTGCGGTCCACGTCGACTGTGGCCATCGGGGCGGGGGTGGTGCCGCAGGGCCGGTGCTCGCTGTTGGTCACCGGCCAATCGTATGGGGGCACCCTGGCCTGGCGTCCGGATAGGGTGCAGACTGCAGAAGGACGCTTGCCGCGGGAGCGGCGGGGAGGGCGGTGGGCCATGACGGAGCCGGATTTCGAGCTGACCGGAGTGCGAGTCGGACGACGGTGGCGCTCTGTTACCAGAGCGGGTCAAGTCCTTGTACAGGACGGCCGGTTGACACTTCTGACGAGTTACGGCCGGGAGATCGCGAGCGCCTCCGTCGATCAGGTGCGACTGAGCGGCCCGGTGCCGCTGAGTCGGGATCTGACCTTCGCCTCCTTGGACGGCGAGCGGTATTCGCTGCGGCTGGACACCCCGGCGCACGAGCGGCTGGACCACGCCCTCGGGGACGCGCGGGAGCAGGCCGCCAAGGTGCGCGAGGCCGCCGGCCGCCAGTCACAGTCGGTGACGACGCGCGAGCGGTCCACCCGCCTCGCCTCGGACAGGCGCACGGTCTCCACCTGAGGTCGACCGACCCGGAGCCGGCCTCTCGCCCTGCCCGCCTGCGGTGATTTCCGGTGGATTTGCGCGGCTGTGTGTCGTGAATCACTCTTGAGGCCGGGACACTTTCCCCCTTCCGCCGCCGGCGGTCGGGAGCGTCCCCCGCGCATGTCGCCCCCGGCCTCAGGGAGTCGCAGCCGTGATCAGTCATCCTTCTTCCAGCAGGCACTGCGCGGTGGAGTTCCAGGCGCTGCCTTCCCGCATCGGTCAGGTGCGGCGCATCATCTCCTCCCAGCTGCACAGCTGGAAGGTGGATCCGCTGATCGACAGCGCCGCACTCGCGGTGACCGAGCTGCTGGCCAACGTCCACCGGCACACCGGCCCCGACAAGCACTGCACCGTCGAACTCGTGCTGCTGTGGGACCGGTTGACAGTCTCGGTGCGGGATCACGACCCGCGCCTGCCGGAGCTTCGGACCTCCGGCACCTGGGCGACCAGTGGTCGCGGGCTGGCGCTGGTGGCAGCGCTGAGCACCAGCTGGGGCGTCCGGGTTCAGCGCGGCGGACGGGGCAAGGTCGTCTGGTTCACGCTGCCCGCACCGGTCGGCGGGCCGGCGGCGGGTGCCGCGCCGACGCGTGCCGCCGGGCGCGGGGAGCCCGAGCTCACAGGCTGACCGCGATGCCCACATGGGGCCGCTTGCCGAGGCGCAGCAGCGCGCCTCCGCTGTCGGTGAGCCAGAACTGCCAGCCGTAACGGGCCTTCAACGCCCGCCGCACGCGGTCGAGTTCGCCCTCGCCGGTCATCAGCCGGGCGGTTCCCTCCGCCTCCGCCGCGCCTTCGGCGACCTTTCCGCGCACATCGCACGCGACGACTCGTACCCGCTGGTCGTGCCGGAGGCGCTTGACCTTCCAGGAGTCCTCGCGGGTCCACACCAGCAGCTCCCCCTCGTCCTCGACCGCCCACACCGGGGTGGCGACCGCGGTGCCGTCCTTGCGATAGGTGGTCAGGCTGACGTAGCGGCTGCGGCTGAGCTCTGCGGGGATCATGCCTTCAAGGCTACGTGCGGGCGGGGGAGTCCGGTGCGCAGCATGCACAACCGGGGCCAGCGGTCCAGGCCGAGCCTGCGCTCGACCGTCCTGATGTGCCGCAGTCCGGGCGTGAGTTGGTCCTCCGGCAGCTCGCGGAAACCGAGCCTGCGGTAGTACGGGGCGTTCCACGGCACGTCGGCGAAAGTGGTCAGCGTCTGGTCGCCGCCGCCGTGGGCCAGTGCCGCGTGGTCGATCAGAGCCCGCCCGATCCCCCGCCGCGCCCAGCGGGGCCGTACGGAGACCTGCTCGACATGGGTGCGGCCGTCCACAGGGGCGGCGAGCAGATAGCCGACGAGCTCGTCCCCCCGCTGAGCCACCCACAGCGCGCCGTTCCTGCGGTAGCTCTCCAGATCGTCCAGCGTCAACGGTTCGTCGTCGGCGACGGCGTCCATCCCCAGCTCCCGGAAGGGCTCGCCGGCCGCTCGTTCGATGTCCTGGCACGTCGCCATCTCCTCGGCGCGTCCGGGGCGGATCAGCATGGCACGTCCTCCTGCAGTACCAACGGGTCGTCAAGTACAGGCTGCCAGGCCAACTCGGCCGCGCCCACCAGGCTGTTGTGGTCCAGAGTGCAGCTGAGCAGCGGCACCGCGCCGCCGCGCCGCCAGAGGCTGCGTTCCGCGACGACCTCCCGCAGCCGCTCCTCGTCCACGCGCAGCAGTTCGCGGTGGAGCCCGCCGAGGATGATGCGGTCGGGGTCCAGGATGTTGACCAGACCGGCCAGGCCCAGACCGAGCAGGTCGATGAGCCGGTGCGCCGCGGCGCGGACGCTCTCGTCCGACTCGTAGGCACCGCGCAACAGTTCGGTCGACTGGTGCAGCAGGGAGCTCTCGGGTCCCGGCGTGCGCCCGGCCGCCTCGAGGAAGGCCAGCGGGTCGGTCTCCACATCCAGGCAGCCGCGCGAGCCGCAGTGGCAGCGCCGGCCCTGCGGCTCCACCACGAGGTGGCCGACCTCCAGTGCGAGGCCGGAGCTGCCGCTGTGCAGCCGGCCGCCCTGGACGAGCGCGCCGCCCACCCCGCGGTGGCCGGTGGCCACGCACAGCAGGTGCCGGGAGCCCCGTCCGGCGCCGTGCCGGTGCTCCGCCAGCGCCCCGAGGTTGACGTCGTTGCCGGTGAAGCCGGTCTCGGTGGGTGCGCGTACGCCCGCCTCGGCCAGGCAGTCGCGGAAGATGCCGCGCACCGGCGCACCCACCGGCCAGGCCAGGTGCAGCGGGTTGAGCGCGGTGCCGTCCGGCTCGGCGACCGCGGAGGGCACCGCAAGCCCGGCGCCGACGCAGCGGCGGCCGGTCCCGGCGAGGAGACCGGCGCCCGCCGCGACTGCCTCGCCGATGACCTGCGCAGGGTCCGCGTCGACCGTTCCGCAGCCGGGCGTGGTGGCGACGACCTGCCCGCCGAGGCCGACCAGCGCCGCCCGGTACCCGTCCGCGTGGACCTGTGCGGCCAGCACGACGGGGCCGTCCGGCGCGATGCCGAGCCGGTGGGAC
Organism: Streptomyces tardus; assembly: GCF_018101125.2. Taxonomy (GTDB): domain Bacteria; phylum Actinomycetota; class Actinomycetes; order Streptomycetales; family Streptomycetaceae; genus Streptomyces; species Streptomyces tardus. Next base: position 197,892 of record NZ_JAELVF020000002.1, read on the forward strand.
GGCCGCCCCTGGGAGGCGGCGCCAGTGGTCGGACTCGCGTCCACCGTGATCAGCCCCAGGTGCTGCAACTCCGCCGCGACCGCGCCGGCGGTGGCACGGGTGACCCCGAGCTCCGCGGTGAGCACCGCGCGCGTGGGAGCCCGCCCGGTGTGTACGAGCTCCAGTGCGGGGCCGAGAGCGCTGCGACCTCTTTCCGGCCTGGTACGAATCTGGGTCACGTCCTCATTCTCGCTTTGTGTGGGAGGGGAACAAAATACGGCACCGCTCGTCCTTCCGGGACGCCATCGGGGAGTTGACCCCGACAGCCCCTTCCGGCGCCGCACACGACGCTTCGCGTGTGACGGCGTCCGCAACCACGCAGGGCGCACCGGCCGATGAGAGCCTGGTCACGGACGCATTACTCACGAGTAGCATGTCTGGTAGCTTCGCGCCATGGCCCGTCGTATCAGTCCCCAGACCCTTCGCCGCGGCATGCGCTGGTGGCCCCCGTACCTCTTCGCCGGCATCAAGGTGCTGCACATCGCCGACGACTGGAGCAGCGCGCGTGTGCGGCTGCGCCTGGGCCGCACCAACCGCAACTACTTCGGCACCCACTTCGGCGGATCGCTCTTCTCGATGAGCGATCCCTTCTGGGCCCTGCTGGCCGTCTCCGCCCTGGGCAAGGACTACATCGTCTGGGACAAGGCCGCCGAGATCGACTTCGTCTCCCCCGGACGCGGCGACGTCTTCGCCGAATTCTCGCTGAGCGAGCGGCAGTTGACGGAGATCCGGGAGGCGACCGCGGACGGCTCCAAGGCGCTCCCCTGGTTCGAGAACGAGGTCGTCGCCGCCGACGGCACGGTGGTGGCACGAGTGCGCAAGCAGCTGTACGTGCGCCGCAAGCGCTCCGCCGCGACGCCCGGCACCGAGAAGCCGGCCGAGCGGCGCGACGAGCGGGCGCCGGCCACCGAGGGCTAGGAGCGCGCCGACCGTTCGCCGAACAGCCCCAGAGTGGCGGCCAGTTGGTCCACAGCGTGGTCGAAGTACGTCTCGCGCCGCTCGATCACACCGCGCAGCTGACCGAAGACCTCGAAGCCGATGAGCCCGAACAGCTGCGGCCACACCACCAGCGAACGCGCCAGGACGGCAGCGGGCAGTTCGAGCCCGATCCGAGCCCTCACCTCCCGCGCGTCGGCGAGGAGTTCGGCGGGCGGGCCGTCGACGGGCTCGGCGCAGTCACCGGCCGCCACCGCGTCGGCGACCACTCCGAACAGCGCCATCGCGATCCGCGAGGCCGCCTCGGTCGTACGGTCGGGTGCGGCGTAACCGGGCACGGGCGAGCCGTACACCAGGGCGTACTCGTGCGGATGCGCCAGCGCCCAGCGGCGCAGCGCCCGGCAGACCTCCCGCCAGCGCACCGACGGGGCCGACCCCTCGGAGTCCGAGGCCGCGGCCTCGGCGACCGCCCCCGCCGCGCTGTAGGCGTCCACGATGAGAGCGGTCAGCAGCTCGTCACGGCCGGGGAAGTAGCGGTAGAGCGCCGAGGACACCATCCCCAACTCCCGGGCGACCGCGCGCAACGAGAGTCGCGCCGCTCCTTCCTCGGCGAGCTGGCGCCGCGCTTCCTCCTTGATCGCCGCCGTCACTTCCGCCCTCGCGCGGCTGCGCGCTCCCTCGATCCCGACCATCGCCACAGTCTGCCCGAAGCAGAGCACCGAACCAATGCGAGAGCACTGCTCTTGTTTTTCCGTCGACCGAGGTGAACACTGGACCACAACGAGAGCACTGCTCACGAAACGGAGCTCTGATCATGCCCTCCACCCATGCCCTGACCCCCGGACGCCTCACCCGCCGCGTCCTCAACCCCTTCGTGATGTGGCTCAACCGCCGCGGCCTGAGCCTGCACGGCGCCCACACGCTGGCCGTTCGCGGACGGGCCAGCGGCGCCCTGCGCCACGCCCCGGTCAACCCCCTGGAGTTGGACGGCCGCACCTACCTGGTCGCACCGCGCGGACACGTCCAGTGGACCCACAACCTGCGCGCGGCCGGAACTGCTGAGCTGCGGCTGGGCAAGCGGGTCCGGCCCTTCTCGGCGGTCGAGTTGGCCGACCGGGAGAAGCCGCGGGTGCTGCGCGCCTACGCCCGCCGCTGGTCGGAGGTCGGCCGGTACTTCTCCGAGCTCGGGGTGGGGCGGGACGCCACGCTTCCGCAGTGGCGGGAGACCGCGGAGCACTTCCCGGTCTTCGCCCTCACCTTCCACTCCCCCGCGGGGGGGGGGACCGGCACGGGCGCCAGGGACGCCGCGGAGAGCGGGGACGCCGCGGGTTCCGGCGAGAGAGCGGGCGGCGCCGACGGGCAGGCGACGTTCGACCCCGTACGCGCCGGCGGACCGGAGCCGGGCGCCGGACGCCCCTGACCGGCGGCGGGCCCGCGCGCCGCTCAGCCCCTGCGGTCCAGCGCCTCCAGCGCGCGCCGTGCCAGCGGCTGTGTGCGCACGATCTCCGCGAACGTCGTCGAGCCTCGTACCACCCTGGTGAAGGCGCGCCAGGCCGGCGGGAGTGAGGTCAGCGCGGTGTGCATCGCGCGCGGGTGGCGTGCGAAAACCTGGTGGAGCCTGCGGCCCACGCTCATCTCCGCCCCGAGGTCGGAGCGGACCGCGTGCGCGTAGCCCAGCGCCTGGCGGCGGCTGTCCACGGCGTCGCCCGACTCCGCGACGCGCACCGCCCACTCCCCGGCCAGCCGGCCCGAGCGCAGCGCGAAGGAGATTCCCTCCCTGGTCCAGGGCTCCAGCAGTCCCGCGGCGTCCCCGCACACCAGCACCCGGCCCCGGCTGAGCGGCGAGTCCTCGGCCCGGCAGCGGGTGAGGTGGCCGGAGGAGACGCTCGGCTCGAAACCCGCGAGTCCCAGGCGCCCGACGAAGTCCTCCAAGTACCGCTTGGTGCGGGCGCCTTCGCCCCGAGCGGCGATCACACCGACGGTCAGCGTGTCGCCCTTGGGGAACACCCAGCCGTAGGAACCGGGCAGCGGCCCCCAGTCCAGCAGCACCCGGCCCGCCCAGTCCTCGGCCACGGTGGGGGGCACCGGGATCTCCACCTCCAGGCCGAGATCCACCTGGTCCATCCGCACTCCGACGTGCGCGCCGATACGGCTCGCGCTGCCGTCCGCGCCGACCACCGCGTGGGCCAGCACCGACTCCCCACCGGAGAGCACCACCGCGACGGTGCGGCGATCCGGCACCGCCGGCCCGTGCTGCTCCACTCGCGACACCGTGGCGCCGGTGCGCAGTCGGGCCCCGGCCCGCTCGGCCGCAGCCACCAGCGCGTGGTCGAACTCGGGCCTGTTGACCAGGCCGAACAGCGTGTTCTTGGACTTGCGGGTACGGGTGAGCCGGCCGCCGAGGGTGAAGGTGACGGCGTTGATCCGGTCGCGCAGGGGCAGTTCGAAGCCGGGCGGCAGCGCGTCCCTGGAGGGCCCGATGATGCCTCCGCCGCAGGTCTTGTAGCGCGGCAGCTCTGCCTTCTCCAGCAGGAGGACCCGACGTCCCGCCACCGCTGCGGCGTAGGCGGCGGACGCGCCGGCCGGGCCGGCGCCGACCACCACCACGTCCCACACCGGCGTCCGCTCCTCGTCGGCGTCCTCCGGGGTCTCGGCGTCCTCCCGGGTCTCGGCGTCCCGGGACCGCTCGGGGCCCCCGCTGGTCCCGGACTCCCGGGATTCCTCCGGTTGTTCGGCGCCGGTCGGCCCCTCGCCGTCGCGCATCCCAGCGCCGTCGCCGGCCCCGCCGGCGCTCCCGGCGCCGCCGCTGTTCGCGAACTCCTCGCCGTTCTCGGTGTTCTCGCCGCTCACAGTCCCCACTTGCTCCCGCCGTCACGGCCGTCCCATGATCACGGAACGGCCCAGTGCCGCATCCTACGGCCCGGGGTCGCACAACTGTCCCGTGGGAGGATCGACCCGGTCCGCAGCCGTCGCCGGACCGGCCGCAGCTGCGGTGATCCCGCACACCGGCCCAACGCCACACACCTCCAGGAGCGTTCCATGGCGCACGAAACGGCGCACACCGCGCTTGCGCGCACCGTCGCCGATCTGCTGCCGCAGGCACGGACCGAGCTCGCCGAGCTCGTCGGGTTCGCGTCGGTGGCCGACGAGACCCAGTTCCCCAAGAGCGAGTGCGAGGCCGCCGCCTCCTGGATCGTCGAGGCACTGCGCACCGAGGGCTTCACCGAGGTCGAGACGCTGGAGACCCCGGACGGCACCCAGTCCGTCTACGGCCTCCTGCCGGGGCCGGCCGGAGCGCCGACCGTACTGCTCTACGCGCACTACGACGTCCAGCCGCCGCTGGACGAGGAGGCCTGGCTCTCCCCGCCGTTCACCCTCACCGAACGCGACGGCCGCTGGTACGGGCGCGGCGCCGCCGACTGCAAGGGCGGGCTGATCATGCATCTGCTCGCGCTGCGGGCGCTGCGCGCCAACGGCGGTGTCCCGGTCACCGTCAAGGTCATCGTCGAGGGTTCCGAGGAGCAGGCCACCAGCGGTCTGGAGGAGTACGCGCAGGCGCACCCCGAGCTACTGAGGGCCGACACGATCGTCATCGGCGACTCGGGCAACTTCCGCGCCGGACTTCCCACCGTGACCAGCGTGCTGCGCGGAATGACCGTGCTGCGGCTGAAGGTGGACACCCTCGCGGGCAATCTGCACTCGGGCCAGTTCGGCGGCGCCGCCCCGGACGCGCTCGCCGCGCTGATCCGCACCCTGGGTTCGCTGCACGCCGAGGACGGCACCAGCACCGTCGACGGACTCGCCCGTGACACGGTCTGGGACGGACTCCAGTACGACGAGGAGCAGTTCCGCGCGGACGCGAAGGTGCTGGACGGTGTCGAGCTGGTCGGCGGCGGCACGGTGGCCGACCGCATCTGGGCCCGCCCCTCGGTGACCGTCCTCGGCATCGACTGCCCGCCGATCGTCGGCGCCACGCCCTCGGTGCAGGCCTCGGCCGCGGCACTGGTGAGCCTGCGGGTACCGCCCGGGCTCGACGCCACCGAGGCGACCGAACGCCTCGCCGCCCACCTGAGCGCGCATGTGCCCTGGGGCGCGCGGGCGGAGATCGAACAGCAGGGCCAGGGCCAGCCGTTCCGTGCCGACACCGGCAGTCCGGCGTACACCGCGATGGCCTCCGCGATGCGCGAGGCGTACGACGGGGTGGAGATGGCCGTCGCCGGCCAGGGCGGCTCCATCCCGCTGTGCAACACGCTCGCCGCGCTCTACCCCGAGGCGGAGATCCTGCTGACCGGCCTGAGCGAACCGCAGGCGCAGATCCACGCCGTCAACGAGAGCGTCAGCCCGGAGGAGTTGGAACGGATGTCGATCGCCGAAGCGCTCTTCCTCCAGCATCTGGCCGCCCGGGCCTGACACGGCCGCCGGCCTCTCGCCGCACTCCGCTCCGCGCCGACAGCGCCGCTTCGGTGCCGCTCGGTGCCGCGGTGCCGCTCGGTGCCGACGGCACCACTCGGCCGCCGACGCGCCGGCCCGCCCGGGTCGTGCTCGCACCACGAGCCCGGGCGGCGCCCGGCGCCCCACCGTGGACGCGGCTACGGGAGCCCGCCGGTGGGGGCGCCGGACTCCAGATAGAGCGGGCGGCCCAGCTCGCGTGCGCGCAGCGCCCAACTCAGCCGCTCCTTCCGCGGCCCGGGCAGCAACGCCACCGCCTCGCTCTCCGAGACGAAGCGCCACTCGCGCAACTCCTCGCCAGGCAGGCTCAGTCGGGCGATCTCCGCCGGGCCCAGCCGGCCGCCGTCGAAGAGCAGCCGCAGGCCGCCGACCGCCGGTGGCACGGGCCGCTCCCAGTCGACGACGAGCAGATCGGGGGCCCGGTCCAGCCGCAGCCCGAGCTCCTCGGCCACCTCGCGCACCCCTCCGCAGCCCGGAGCCTCGCCGGCCTCCACCACGCCCCCGGGGAACTCCCAGCCGGGCTTGTAGGTCGGGTCGACAAGCAGCACCCGGTCCTCGTCGTCGAAGAGCAGCACCCCGGCGGCGACCGTCTCGCCCCGCGGCTCCGGAGTCTGCACGATGGCGCAGTCGCCCTCGCCGCGCGCCATCGCGTCGGCGACGGTGCGTGCGCTGGTCCTCGGCGTACGGCGCGTGGTGTCGACGAGGTAGGCGTCCCGCTCCAGCCAGTCGTGGGCGGCACGGTATTCGGGCAACTGCCGCTGGTATGTGTTCCGGGCCTTCTCCCCCACCACCAGGGCGAGTTGGTCGACCCGTTTGCGAAGGATCGTTTCCTCTGCGGTCAGCAGAAAGTGTCGTACGGGCACGCCCCGGGATGCCAGGGCACCGAATATCTCGTCGCGGTGCTCCTGGTGCGGCAGTGACACGGGGGCTATCAGCGGGCCCGGAACCTCGGCCAGCAGAGCGACAGCGGTCTCCACGAACAGCCGCCGCCAGGACGGGAGTTCGCGGACCCCTTCAGCCAGCTCCTCGATTCTCGCCAGGCGCTCCTTGGGCAGCAGCTCACGCAGCCCCGCGTCGACCGGTTCCGGGTCGTACACCGCGCTGCCGGCCACCAGCTGCCGCAGCTCCTCCGCGACGGCGGAGGTTCCGACTCCGTGGATCCCGTTCAGCCAGATGATCACCGTTCCCCCTTTCTCGCCCCGTTCAGTGACCGGTACACACTGCCACGGATGTGCGCCGGTCCAAGGGGAGCATGCGCCGGAGCGCGGGGGCACCGGGGCACACGCCCCGCGCACCTCAGGGGAGTTCGAGCAGCTCCGCGCGACAGGCCGCAGCAGCGCCGACCAGCCCCGCGTCCGAACCGATGCGAGTGGGGAGCACCTGCACACCATGGGTGAAGGAGAGCCCGGCGTACAGGTCCAGGGAGGCACGCAGCGGCGCGAAGAGAAGCTCACCGGCCTGTGCCACACCACCCCCGATCACCGCGACCTCGATCTCCACCAGCGCCGCGGCGGCGGCCACCGCAGCGCCCAGCGCACGTCCGGCGCGGTCGAACGCCTCCACGGCCACTTCGTCGCCCCGTCCGGCAGCCCGCGCGACCGCCGCGGCCGTGGTCTCCTCCTCCGGACCAGGCTGCCAGCCGCGGGCCAGTGCTCGGCGCACGATGCTGGGTCCGCTGGCGATCGTCTCGACACAGCCGCGTCCGCCGCAGGGGCATTCGTCTCCGCTCAACTCCACGCAGATGTGGCCGATATGGCCGGAGTTGCCGGTGGGTCCGCTCAGCGGTCTGCCGTCCAGCACCAGCCCGCCACCGACACCGGTGGAGACCACCATGCCCAGTGCGTTGCGACGTCCCACCGCGGCGCCCGCGGCGTGCTCGGCGGCCACCATCGCGACCCCGTCGCCGACGAGGGTGACCGGGAGCCCGCCCACCACCTGCCGTACGCCCTCGACGAGCGGGAAGTCGCGCCAACCCGGGATGTTGACCGGTCCGACCGTCCCCGAGACGGCGTCCACCGGTCCGGCGCTGCCGATCCCCAGCGCGCCCACCCGCGACCACCGGCCGTCCTCGGCGAGCCGGCTCAGTACGTCCGCCACAGCCGCCAGCACGGTCTCTCCCGGCGCCGAGGGCGGGGTCGGCACCTGCTGCCGCGCGTGGACGGTTCCGCGCTCGTCGACGAGCGCTCCGGCGATCTTGGTGCCTCCGATGTCCAGAGCCGCGACCAGGTCAGTAGTCATGGCGAGTATGTTCACCTCTTGCAGACAACGTTGTCTAGCCGTGATCACCAACTCGTATGCTCGGCATGGCAGTCCGCGTCCGGCAGAACGGAACTCCCCGTGACACAGCGCAACGACCCCACCTCCGGCGCCTCGCCGCGCTACGGCAGGCGTCCCACCATGAAGGACGTCGCCCACCGCGCCGGGGTCGGCCTGAAGACGGTCTCCCGGGTCGTCAACGGCGAGCCGGGGGTGCTGCCGGACACAGAGCAGCGGGTGCGGGAGGCGATCACCGCTCTCGGCTTCCGCCGCAACGACAGCGCCCGCACCCTGCGCAAGGGCAGGACGGCCACGGTCGGCCTGGTGCTGGAGGACCTCGCCGACCCGTTCTACGGCCCGCTCAGCCGCGCGGTGGAGGAGGCGGCACGCGGCCACGGCGCGCTGCTGCTCGCCGGCTCCAGCGACGAGGACCCGGTGCGCGAGCAGGAGTTGACGCTCGCGCTGTGCGCCCGGCGGGTGGACGGGCTGGTGATCGTCCCGGCCAGCGACGACCACCGCTACCTCGAACCGGAGATCGCCGCCGGCGTGGCGACCGTCTTCGTGGACCGGCCCGCCGGCCTCCTCGACGCGGACACCGTACTCACCGACAACCTCGCCGGGGCGAAGGAGGCCACCGCCCATCTGATCGCCCACGGGCACCGGCGGATCGGTTTCGTCGGCGACCAGCCGCAGATCCACACCACCACCGAGCGGCTGCGCGGCTACCGCGAGGCGATGGCAGCGGCCGACCTGCCGGTGCGGGCGGAGTGGACGGCGCTGGGCACCACCGACCCCGGGCGGGTGGAGCACGCTCTGCGCGCGATGCTCGCCGGACCCGATCCCGTCACCGCTCTGTTCACCGGCAACAACCGGGTCACCGCCACCGCCGCCCGCCTGCTCGCCGGCCACCCCAGGCCGACGGCGCTGGTGGGCTTCGACGATCTGGAGCTCGGCGAGCTGCTCGACCCGCCGCTCACCGTCGTCGCCCAGGATGCCGCGCTGCTCGGGCGCACCGCCGCCGAGCTGCTCTTCAACCGTCTCGCCGGCGGCGCAGCCGCCCCGCGCCGGGTGGTGCTGCCCGCGGGCCTGATACCGCGCGGCTCGGGAGAGCTGCCGCCGCACAGCTGACCCGAGCCGTGCGGGAGACCGGGCCGCGGAGCCGCGGCCGTACACCGGGACGGCTCCGGGCCGCAGGGGCCGGCCGTGGACTCACCGCCGGCCCCGGACCCGCCGCCTCGGCCCGGAGCCGCTCGTCGACCGGTCCCGATCCGCGGGGCTACGGGTGGGCGAGAGTCAGCGCCGCGCGCCGCGGGGCGGCGAAGCCCTCCAGGTCCGCGCGGGAGAGACCGGTCAGCGCCCCCACCTCGTCCTCGCCGAGGGCGCCGCAGTCCAGCCCGCGCAGCAGGAAGCCACTGAGCGCCTTCGCCGTCGCCGGCTCGTCGAGCACCCCGCCCGTCCGCTGCTGCGCGTAGGCGGCGATGCGGTCGGCGGCCGACTCGAAGCCCTCGCGGTAGAAGGCGTAGACGGCCGCGTAGCGGGTCGGCAGATGCCCCGGATGCATGTCCCAGCCCTGGTAGTAGGCGCGCGCCAGGGAGCGGCGCACCAGGCGGTGGTGCAGCCGCCAGGCGTCCTGGACCTGCTCGCGCGAACCGACCGGCAGGACGTTGGTCGAGCCGTCGGAGAGCCGTACTCCGGTCCCGGCCGCGGCGACCTGCATCACGGCCTTGGCGTGGTCGGCGGCCGGATGGTCCATGGACTGGTGAGCGGCGCTGACACCGCAGCAGGCGCTGTAGTCGAAGGTGCCGTAGTGCAGGCCGGTGGCACGCCCGTCCGCCGCCTCGATCATGCGGGCCACGGTCGCCCGGCCGTCGCCGCCCAGGATGGACTGGCTGGTCTCGATCTGGATCTCGAAGCCGATCCGGCCGGCGGGCAGCCGGTGGGCCTGCTCGAACTGCTCGCACAGGCGCGCCATCGCTGCGACCTGCTCGGCGTAGGTGACCTTGGGCAGCGTCAGGACCAGGCCCGGGGGCAGGCCGCCGCCGTTGAGCAGCGCGGTGAGGAAGACGTCCAGAGTGCGGATGCCTCGGTCGCGGACCTCGGCCTCCAGACACTTGAGCCGGATACCGACGTACGGGGCACACTCGGCTCCCCCGCGCTCGGCCCACTCCGCCACCAGCGCGGCGGCACGGGCGGCGTCGGCATCCTCCTCGGAGTCGGGACGGTTGCCGTAGCCGTCTTCGAAGTCGATGCGCAGGTCCTCGATCGGTTCGCGGACGAGCTTGTCGCGGACCCGGTCGTGCACAGCGCCGGCCAGGACCTCGTCGAGGTCCAGGACCCCGGCCAGGCTCGCCGCGTCGGGCGCGTGCCGGTCCAGCAGCGCGAGCGCCTCCCGGCCCCAGGTGCGCACCGTGTCGGCACCGAAGACGTCACCGGGGACGTAGACGGTGTGCACCGGCTGACGGGTGCCGGGGTCGCCCGGGTAGCGGCGCTCCAACTCCGCGTCGACGGCCGCCAGCGCGGCGCCGACCTCCCGGCTCACCGAACTGGCGAAGGTGGTGGCGACCGTACTGGCCTGCGTCATCGGCACTCCCCTGGAAAATCAACAAAACGTTGAAGTCGTCACGGGGAAGCTAGCCCCCGCGCGCGGGGTGAGTCAACAGCCCTCCACCCGGCGGGACGTCGCCGAACCCGTACGGAGACCGGCGGCTCCCGGGGGCGGCGGGATCAGCAGGGGCACGGCGAAAGAGGCAGGGGCAGAGCCGGGAACGACGCCAGGGGCGGCGCCGCCGGACAGGTCCGGTGACGCCGCCCCTGGCGGGACGCTTCGGCTCGCGCCGCGCGAAGTGGCTCAGCCCTTGCGGGTCTTGACCTCTTCGGTCAGCTGCGGGACGACCTCGAAGAGGTCGCCCACGACGCCGTAGTCGACCAGGTCGAAAATCGGCGCCTCGGAGTCCTTGTTGATCGCGACGATGGTCTTGGAGGTCTGCATACCGGCGCGGTGCTGGATCGCGCCGGAGATGCCTGCCGCCACGTACAGCTGCGGCGAGACGGTCTTGCCGGTCTGGCCGACCTGACTGGTGTGCGGGTACCAACCGGCATCCACGGCGGCACGCGAGGCGCCGACGGCGGCACCGAGCGAGTCGGCGAGGGACTCGATGACGTGGAAGTTCTCCGCGCCGTTGACGCCGCGGCCACCGGAGACCACGATCGCGGCCTCGGTCAGCTCCGGACGACCGGTGGACTCACGGGGCGTGCGGGAGGTGACCCTGGTGCCGGTGGCCAGCTCGCCGAAGCTCACCGAGAGCTGCTCCACGCTGCCGGCGGCCGAGGCCGCCTCGGGGGCGGTGGAGTTCGGCTTCACGGTGATGACCGGAGTGCCGTTGGTGACACGGGACTTGGTGGTGAAGGCGGCGGCGAACACCGACTGGGTGGCCACCGGGCCCTCGTCGCCGGCCTCGAGGTCGATGGCGTCGGTGATGAGGCCGGAGTCGATGCGCACGGCCAGGCGCGCACCGATCTCCTTGCCCTCCGCCGAGGAGGGCAGCAGCACCGCGGACGGCGAGACCGCGTCGAAGGCGGCCTTCAGCGCGTCGACCTTCGGCACGACCAGGTAGTCGTTGAACTCGGGGGCGTCGGCGGCCAGCACCTTCACCGCGCCGTACTCGGCGAGGACGGGGGCGGCGGTCTCGACGCCGGCGCCCAGGTGCACGGCGACCGGCTCGCCGAGGCGGCGCGCGAGGGTCAGCAGCTCGAGGGTGGGCTTGCGGACGGAACCGTCCACGTGGTCGACGTAGACAAGGACTTCAGCCATGGAAATCTTCTCCCGGGAGGAAAGTTCGGCGCTTGGGGGCCTGGAGGAAGGGGGCGGGGCTCAGAGGAACTTCTGGCCCGCGAGGTACTCGGCGAGCTGCTTGCCGCCCTCGCCCTCGTCCTTCACCACGGTGCCCGCGGTACGCGGCGGACGGGCGTTGGCCTCGTCGACCGCGGTCCAGGAACCCTCCAGACCGAAGTCGTCGCCGTCCAGGTCCAGGTCGTCCAGGTCCAGCTCCTCGACCGGCTTCTTCTTGGCCGCCATGATCCCCTTGAAGGAGGGGTAACGGGCCTCGCCGGACTGGTCGGTGACCGAGACGACGGCCGGCAGCGCGGCCTCGAGGTTCTCGGTGGCGGCGTCGCCGTCCCGGCGGCCGGTGACCTTGCCGTCGGCGACGGAGACCTCGGAGAGCAGGGTGACCTGAGGCACGCCCAGGCGCTCGGCGAGCACCGCGGGCAGTACGCCCATGACGCCGTCGGTGGAGGCCATACCGCAGACGACCAGGTCGTAGCCGGTCTTCTCGATGGCGGCGGCCAGCACCTTGGAGGTGCCGAAGACGTCGGTGCCGTGCAGGTCCTCGTCGTCGACGTGGACGGCCTTGTCGGCGCCCATGGACAGAGCCTTGCGGAGCGCGTCGCGGGCGTCCTCGGGGCCGACCGTCAGCACGGTGACCTCGGCGTCGTCGGCCTCGTCGGAGATCTGCAGGGCCTGCTCGACGGCGTACTCGTCGAGCTCGGACAGCAGACCGTCCACGGCATCACGGTCCGTGGTCAGGTCCTCGGCGAAGTGCCGGTCGCCAGTGGCGTCGGGCACGTACTTCACACAGACAACGATCCTCAAGCTCACGCCGGCTCTCCTACTGCGTCGTTACGGGCTGCCTTGTGCAGGCAGCATAGGCGCCTGTCGGCACGGACTCCGGTCGGGTCGGACCGACGCTCCGCGCAGATTGTTACTCGCCAGTACACCGCTCCGGAGAAGAGTTAGCAAGCTGAGACGACTGTGACGTTGCCAACGTCGTGCACCGCCCGCTCACGCGGGCACGCGCAGTGGCGCTCAGCTGTCGCGCACGGCCTTCCGCTCCGGCCACCAGCAGCCACCGACCGCCGGCTCGCGAACACGGCGCGAGCGCGTCAGTCGCGCAGGGCGGCGAATCGCTGTTCGTGGTGGACCAGCGGTCGTCCCGGCCCCGAGGCGTCGCCCTCCAGCACCTCCGCCAGCACCACCCGGTGATCCGCGGCCGGCACCCGCGCCACGATCCGGCACAGCATCCAGGCGGGCACTTCCTCCAGCACCGGCACCCCCGTCACACCCCGGTGCCACCGGGTCGGCGGGGCGAACCGGTCCGCCCCGCGCCGGGCGAACCGCTCGGCCAGCTCCACCTGGTGCTCGCCCACCACGTGCACAGCCACCTGCGCCGCCGACGCGAGCACCGGCCAACTGGAGGAGGACGAACCGATGTTGAACGAGACCACCGCGGGCTCGGCGGCAACCGACGCCAACGAGGTGGCGGTGAAACCGACCGGGGAGCCGTCCGGAGCCGAGGCGGTGACCACCCAGACCCCGGCGGCCGAGCGGCGGAAGGCGGCGCGCAGCAGTCGTGACGCCTGCTCCCCGCCGCCGAGGGCGGCGGCGTCCTCCGCGGCGGTCGATCGCGGCACATGCGGTGCCGTACGGGTCTCCAGTGTGCTCACCGCGCGGCTCCCAGTTGCATCGCCCCAGGTTGACGATGTGTCGACAACCCCGTCAAGACAGCCTCCCCGGATGCGATCACTCTCACTCACGGCACACGACCACGGACACGGCAGACCGCGGACACGGAATCCGACGCGGCCCCCGACGCCGGCCCCGACGCGCGGGCGGAGCAGCGCGGGCGGAGCCCTGCGCCCGCGAGCACGGCACCCACTCCGATCGCACCGGGGCGCGTACCGGCACCGGGGCGCCGCAACGCCGGCTCACACCGTCTCGCCGAGCGCTGCGATGACGTCGGCGCGGCGCGGCATCCCGGTGGCCCGCCGCACCACCTCTCCCGAGGCGTTCAGCACCAGCACCGTCGGTGTGCGTACGATGCCCAACCGCCGCACCAGCGCGAGGCGTTCCTCCGCGTCGATCTCCACGTGCGCCACGCCGGACACCATCGCGGCGACTTCGGCGAGCACCCGGCGGGTGCCGCGGCAGGGCTGGCAGAACGCGGTGGAGAACTGCAGGAGAGTCGCCCGCTCCCCCAGACTCGCCACCCCGATCAGGGCGGCCTCCACCCGCTCGACGCCCGACGGCTCTCCCACCGCACTCCTCCTCGTTCGCACCTCAGCCGGTGCCTCGCTTCCGAACGCACCGCAGCACCGCAGCACCGGCCTGCCCGAGGGCGGCGGTCGCACCTCCTGCGCGGGCCGCGCATTGTCGAGCCCGGCGCCTCCTGCCGACCTCCGGTTCCGTGTCCCGGCAGCACTGCCGGGCGCCTGGATATTCCCGTGCCCGGCTCCGCCGCGGCTCACCCACACCCGCACCATCCGCCTCACCAGTGACCCCGATCCCGGCCCGGCGGGGGTAGCCGAATCAACTTACGGTCGCGTAAGTTGAGCGGGATGTCCGCGCCGGGAGTACGTTCCCCAGGCAGTCTCACGTAAGGGTTCCCCCCGCATGGCAGAGCTTGTGTATCCCCCCGTTGTCGGCGCTTCCCGGACCCTGTTCAAGGTCCTCGATCTGCGCTTCGACATCCAGGGCACCGAGCACATTCCGCGCCGCGGCGGAGCCGTCCTGGTCAGCAACCACATCGGCTACCTGGACTTCGTGTTCGCCGGACTCGCCGCGCGCCCGGCCAAGCGGCTGGTCCGCTTCATGGCGAAGGACCAGGTCTTCAAACACAAGGTTTCGGGACCGCTGATGCGAGCGATGAAGCACATCCCGGTGGACCGTTCCGCGGGCCAGGACTCCTACCGGCACGCGGTGCGCTCGCTGAAGGCGGGCGAGATCGTGGGTGTCTTCCCGGAGGCCACCATCTCTCCGTCGTTCACGCTCAAGCAGTTCAAGTCCGGTGCGGTGCGGATGGCCCAGGAAGCCGGAGTGCCGGTGCTGCCGCTCGCCCTGTGGGGCACCCAACGGCTGTGGACCAAGGGACGCAAGCGCGACTTCGGGCGCAACCACTTCCCCATCACCATCCGCGTCGGCGAGCAGATCCCGGCCCCTGCCGACGAGTCCCCCGCCGCGCTGACCGACCTGATGCGGGACCGCATGCAGGAGCTGCTGGAGACTGCGCAGGAGGCGTACCCGGCCAAGCCCAGCGGCCCTGACGACACCTGGTGGCTGCCCGCCCACCTCGGCGGCAGCGCACCGCCCGCCCCCGGCCACACCGCGGCCTGACCGCACCGGCCCGGGGCCCGACACCTCGACCGCACTGCCCGCCGGCTCTGTGAACCGGCGGGCAGTCGACGTGTCGGGGCTCGCCCGCGCCGCCCTCGATGCGCCGGGCAGGGCCTGCGGGCGGCGGCCGGGGACGGCGGCAGACACCGAAACGCCCGTCGTCCGAGGGCGGTTGAGGCATCAGCGGACGACGGGCGGGGCCGTGGGGCTCAGGCGCCGATCTCCTCGCGGAGCGCGGCGAGGAAGCCGTCCACATCCTCCTCGGTGGTGTCGAAGGCGCACATCCAGCGCACGTCGCCGGCCGCCTCGTCCCAGAAGTAGAAGCGGTAGCGCTTCTGCAGGCGCTCGCTGACCTCCTTGGGGAGCCGGGCGAAGACGGCGTTGGCCTGCACGGGGTGGAGGATCCGCACGCCGGGCACCTGCCGTACGCCCTCGGCGAGCCGGGCCGCCATCGCGTTGGCGTGCCGGGCGTTGCGCAGCCACAGATCGCCGGCGAGCAGCGCCTCCAGCTGGACGGAGACGAATCGCATCTTCGACGCCAGCTGCATCGACAGCTTGCGCAGATGCCGCATGGCGCGGGCCGCGTCCGGGTTGAGCACCACGACCGCCTCGCCGAACACGGCGCCGTTCTTGGTGCCGCCGAAGGAGAGGATGTCCACCCCTGCGACGTTGGTGAAGCTGCGCATGGGCACGTCGAGCGCCGCTGCGGCATTGGATATCCGTGCACCGTCGAGGTGGACGAGCATGCCCCGCTCGTGGGCGTGCTCGCAGATGGCACGGACCTCCTGCGGCGTGTACACGGTGCCCAGTTCGGTGTTCTGGGTGATCGAGACGACCTGCGGCATCGCGCGGTGCTCGTCGTCCCAGCCGTACGCCTCGCGGTCGATCAGCTCGGGAGTGAGCTTGCCGTCCTCGGTGGGCACGGTCAGCAGCTTGAGGCCGCCCACGCGTTCGGGGGCGCCGCACTCGTCGACGTGGATGTGGGCGCTGTCGGCGGCGATCACCGCGCCCCAGCGGTCCGTGACCGACTGGAGCGCGACGACGTTGGCGCCGGTGCCGTTGAAGACCGGGTAGGTCTGCGCGTTGCCACCGAAGTGGCGCCGCATCAGCTGCTGGAGCTGTTCGGTGTAGTCGTCGTCGCCGTACGCGACCTGGTGGCCCTCGTTGGCCAGGGCGAGGGCGGCGAGGACCTCAGGGTGAGCCCCCGCGTAGTTGTCGCTGGCGAAGCCGCGCAGTGCGGGGTCGTGGCGCCGCTTGGCGTCGGTCCTCACGGCTGGGGAGTGAGCCACAGGCGTTTTCCGTTCACTTCCTCGGTGGGCTTCTCCCACGTCCCGGCGATGGCCTCGGCCAGGTCCTTGACGTCGGTGAAGCCGGCGAACTTTGCGTTGGGGCGTTCGGCCCGCATCGCGTCGTGGACCAGCGCCTTGATCACCAGGATCGCAGCCGCCGCCCGCGGCCCCTGCTCGCCCCCCGCCTTGCGGAACGCGTCGCCGAGCGCAAGCGTCCACGCCTCGGCGGCGGCCTTGGCGGCGGCGTACGCGGCGTTGCCCGAGGTGGGTTTCGAGGCGCCGGCCGCGCTGATCAGCAGATAGCGGCCGTTGCTGCTGCGGTCCAGGGCGCCCTCGAAGGCGAGGCTGGTGTGCTGGACGGTGCGGATCAGCAGGCTCTCCAGCGCCCCCCAGTCCCCGAGGTCGGTCTCGGCGAAGGTCCGCGACCCGCGCCAGCCGCCCACCAGGTGCACCAGTCCGTCGATCCGGCCGAACTCCTTCTCCGTACGGAGCGCCCAGGCCCGGGTGTCGTCCGGACTGAGCAGGTCCACGGTGTCGCCGACGACCGTGGCGCCGCCGTGGGCGAAGCGCGCCGCGTCCACCCCGACCGCCAGCCGCTCGGGGTCGGAGTCCGAGGCCACCACGACCGCGCCCGCCTCTGCGAGCCGCAGCAGCAGCGCCTGTCCCGCGGGACCGCCCGCTCCGGCCACCGCCACCACGGCGCCTTCCAGCGCCCCGCTGTTGCCCTCGCTCGCTGTGCTCATGCTCGCCTCCACTGCCCGTACCGTCCTGGTTGTCTCTCGTGCCGTGTCCGGCGCCTCACGCCGCGGCGGCCCTGGGGGCCTGCTCCGCCGTGATGCCCTTGGTCGACGCGATGACAGTGCGCAGCTTCTTCCCAAGTGCCTCGTAGAACATGCTCAGCGGGAACTCGTCGGGGTGCACCTCGTCGACGAGCTTGCGCGGCGGGAGCGAGAGGTCGAGGGCTTCCGCGCCCTTGGCCCAGGTGGAGCCGGGGTGCGGCGCGAGGTAGCCGGAGACCAGCTCGTAGGCCTTCAGCCAGTGCACGAGCTTGGGACGGTCGATGCCCTGGCGGTAGAGCGTCTCGATCTCCTCGCGCAGCTGCACGGTGACCTGCCGGGCCAGCTCCCAGTCGACGGTGAGCCGGTTGTCGGTCCAGCGCAGGGCGTTGTGACGGTGGAGGTAGGCGAAGAGCAGCTGCCCGCCGAGACCGTCGTAGTTGCGGTTGCGCTCGCCGGTGACCGGGAAGCGGAAGATCCGGTCGAGGATGACGGCGTACTGCACGTCCCGGCCCTGCGGGTAGCCGTCCTCCTCGAGCTTGACGGCTTCGTGGAAGGCGGTGAGGTCGCAGCGCAGCTCCTCCAGGCCGTACATCCAGAACGGCTGGCGCTGCTTGATCATGAACGGGTCGAACGGCAGGTCGCCGTGGCTGTGGGTGCGGTCGTGGACCATGTCCCACAGCACGAAGGCGTGCTGGGTGCGCGGGAGGTCGGTGAGCAGGCCCTTCGCGCTCTCGGGCAGCTCCAGGCTGGTGACCTCGCAGGCCGCCTCGACGACGCGGGAGAAGCGGGCGGCCTCGCGGTCGCAGAAGATTCCGCCCCAGGAGAAGCGCTCCGGCGCCTCGCGCACGGCGATGGTCTCGGGGAAGAGCACCGCGGAGTTGGTGTCGTACCCGCTGGTGAAGTCCTCGAAGGTGATGCCGAGGAAGAGCGGGTTGTCGTAGCGGGTGCGCTCGAGGTCCGCGAGCCACTGGGGCCAGACCATCCGCAGGGCGACGGCCTCGAAGTTGCGGTCGGGGTTGCCGTTCTGCGTGTACATCGGGAAGAGGACCAGGTGCTGGCGGCCGTCCACGCGTTCCGCGGCGGGCTGGAAGGCGAGCAGCGAGTCCAGGAAGTCGGGTACGGCGAAGTCGGACGCGACCCAGCCGCGCAGGTCGGCGACGAGCGCCAGGTGGTACTCCCTGCCGTGCGGGAGCAGTGGGGAGAGCTGCTCGACCGCGGTGGCCATCCGGTCCACCTGGGCGCGCACCTGCTCGGCGGCGGGGGCGTCGGGAGCGGTGAGGTCGACCGAGCCGTCGGCGGACTGCCAGGGGCGAATCGTCTCGACCGCGTCCTTGAGCTCGCTCCACGCGGGGTGGGACACCACGGGCTCGATCGTTGACTCACTGTGGGCAGCACGAACGGCGCCGCCGGCGGTGGGTGACGAGAGGGTTTCCGTCATGAGCGTGCCTCCACAGGAAAAAATCGCGTGTGGCTACGTTAACCGGTCAGCATTCCCCTACTCAAGGTCGAAGACTGTAAATCTTCCGGCTCTGGGTGCGATCAAGGCAACATTTTCCCGTCAAGAACTTCTTAGATGCTATGTTCGCCCACATTTGTCCGCATCAGGATCTTCGATTCGCCGAACAGCCGCCCGCCCGGCCGCTCTTGGGCCGGCCATGGACTGTTCACCACTGCTCCGGCCGCCCACCGCCCGGCCGCCGCCTGCCGGCCCGCTCGTGGATCTAGGGTGGTCGGACGAAGTCGGCGCAGGCAGAGAGCGAGCAGCTGGTGTCCCTACTGACTGTCGGCCACCGCGGCGTGATGGGTGTCGAACCGGAGAACACGCTCCGGTCCTTCCGGCACGCCGACCGCCTCGGTCTCGACGCGATCGAGCTGGACCTCCACCTGAGCAAGGACGGCGCGCTCGTCGTCATGCACGACACCACCGTGGACCGCACGACCGACGGCACCGGCGCCATCGGTGACCTCACCCTCGCCGAACTGCGCGGACTGGACGCCGGGTCGGGCGAGCAGGTGCCGGTCTTCGAGGAGGTCGTCGACACGGTCCGCTCGCCCCTGCAGGCGGAGATCAAGGACGTCGCCGCGGCCCGGGTGCTCGCCGAGGTGATCGCCCGACGCGAGCTGCACGACCGGGTCACGGTCATCTCCTTCCACGCCGCGGCGCTGCGCGAAACGCGCGCACTGCTGCCGGAGATCCCGCTGGTACTGGTCACCGGACGCTCCACCCCGACCGCCGCGGCACGCGCGGTGGAGCTGGGCGCGCACATGGTCTCCTGCGATCTGCGGCACCTGACACCGGACGTCGTCCGGGAGTGCCGCGAGGCGGGGCTGAAGGTCATCAGCTGGACGGTGAACACCGCCGAAGACCTGGGCCGCGCAAGGGAGTTGGAGCTGGACGGTGTCGTCACCGACCTGCCGGAGATCAGCGCGGCGCTGCGCCCAGCGGTTTGAGCAGCACCTCGAAGCAGAGGTCGGGCCGCCGCGGCAGACCGAAGCGCTCGTCGCCGTACGGGAAGGGCTGCAGCTCGCCCGTACGGCGATAGCCGCGCCGCTCGTACCAGGCGATCAGGTCCTCGCGCGCCGAGATGACCGTCATCCGCATCTCCCGCGCTCCCCACCGGTGCGCCGCGAGCCGTTCGGCCTCCGCGAGCACCTGCCGCCCGACACCCCCCGCCTGCGCCTCGGGACGCACGGCGAACATCCCGAAGTAGGCGGCGGGGCCCGCCCCGGACTCGCGCCGTTCCAGGTGGCAGCAGGCGACCGTACCGCCGGACCGCTCGACCACCAGCACCAGCCCGTCCGGGGCGTCGACCAGATCGGCCACACCCTCGTGGTCGGTGCGCCGGCCGTCCAGCAGATCCGCCTCGGTCGTCCATCCGACACGGCTGGCCTCGCCCCGGTAGGCCGACTCCACCAGCGCGACCAGCGCGGGTACGTCGTCGGCGGTCGCGGCCCGGAAGCTCAGCGCAGCAGCGAGGGAAATCTCCATGGCGGCGAGCCTAACGCGGAGCCGGGCCCTATCGTCGGCCGCATGGTGCACGTACTGAGCAGCCGCGTACTGCTGCGTCCGACCGATCCCGCAGCCGCCAGGGACTTCTACGGCCGCGTCCTCGGCCTCGCGGTCCAGCGCGAGTTCGAGACGGGGCCGGGCCCGGAGGACCTCGGCACGGTCTACTTCCTCGGCGGCGGTTTCCTCGAACTCTCCGGCCGCGCCGAGCAGCCCCTGAACCCGGGCCTGCGCCTGTGGCTCCAGGTCCTCGACGTCGAGGCGGCCCACCGCGAACTTCGCGAGCGGGGCGCGCAGATCACGCGTCCGCCGGTGCGCGAGCCGTGGGGGCTGGTCGAGATGTGGGTGGCGGCCCCGGACGGGGTGAGCCTGTGCGTCGTGGAGATCCCCGCCGACCATCCACTGCGCTACCGGCCCGCCCCCTGAGCGGACCGGCCACCCTGCCGGTCGGCCGCGCACGGCGGCGAACGCCGGGGCCGTGCGGGACCGTCCGGGAGCGCGCACCCCCGCGCACGGCGCGAGCGGGCGTGCTCCCCTGCGCTCCCGTACGGCGCCGCCTCCCGGGTAGGTCGCGGGTGACGGGTGCGCAGTCACGGAGGTGGGGATGCACGGACCGCCGTTGGTGGGGTGGCTGCTGGTCCTGGTGTGCGCGACGGCGGGCGCGGTGTGCCTGGCGCGCTCGCGGCGGAGGACCGGCGGGCCGGAGCGTCGGAGCGCGTGGCTGGAGACGGCGATGGGGTTCTCGATGGCGCTGATGGCGGTGCCCGGTTCGCCGGTGCCTGCACCGGTGTTCGCCGTGGTCTTCGTCGGCATCGGGCTCGTCGCGGCCCTGCTCTGGGCCCGTAACGGCCCGGGCCCGGGCCGGCGGCATCTGCCCCACCATCTGATCGAGGCCGGCGCGATGGCCGCGATGGCACTGGGTGCTCTCGGTTCCGGTGGCGGGCCCGGAGGCCATGCCGCGCACAGTGGCGGCGGCGCGCACGGGGGCGGCGTCGGCCTGCCGGCAGCACTGCTCGCCTGCTACTTCCTGGTCTGCGCCCTGCGCCGCGCCGCCTCACTGGCCACCGTCCCGTCCCCGGCCGCCGCCCAGGCGGTCGTCGCCCCGGCAAACGCTGTCCCGGCGGCCGCCTCCCCCGTGGTCGCCGGCCCGTACGCGGTCGCCGCGACGCCGACCGCGACGCCCGCTCCTGTACCAGGCCTCGCGGCGCTCCCGGAGACCGCGCACGCCTGCCGGGCGGCCCTGGCCCTGGCGACCGCGATGATGCTGCTGCTCTGAGCCGCCGCCCCACCCGGTTCCGCACCCGCGCCCCGCCCGGGCGCCGAGGGTCCGCACCGCCGAGTCCCGACGGCCGCCTCGGCGTCACCGAAGAGCCGAACCGGGCTGAGTCGTACGTCACTTCACGTTCACCGTCGTACCTGCCACGAGCGCGGGCGCCATAGGCTGGGGCCATGATGGTCGCGCTGGCGCTGCTGCTCCTGGGTGGACTGACCGCGTCGATGGCGCCGCGGATGCTGGCCCGGAGTGTCTGGCCCGACCGCGAACCGGTGCTCGCCCTGTGGGTCTGGCAGTGCGTGGTTGCCGCGGTGCTGCTGTGCTGCGTCCTCGCGATGGCCCTGAGCGCCGCCGAGGCGTGGCAGGCCGTGCGCGGCCATGTCTTCGGGCCTGCCCCGCAGCAGGTGATCGAGGCGTACGCGCTGTCGGCCGAGGGACACACCTGGGCCGCCGCTCTCGCGGTGCTGCTGTTCTGCGGCGGCGCCTGGACGGCCGCGATGCTCACCCGAGAGGTGCTTGCCGCCCGCAGCCGTCGGCGTCGGCGCCGCGAGGAGCTGCGCGAGCGGGCTCCGCTGCTGCCGGGCGAGGAGGAGGATGCCGAACGCCGCGTGATCGTACTGGAGGGCGAGCGTCCCGAAGCGTGGTGGCTGCCGGGCAGTCCGCCGCGGCTTGTGGTGACCTCCGCCGCCCTGCGACGGCTGCGCGGACGGCAGCTGGACGCGGTGCTCGCCCACGAGGAGGGCCATGTGCGCGCCCGTCACGACTGGTTGCTGCACTCCTCCTCCGCGCTGGCCACGGCTTTCCCGCAGGTGCCGGTGTTCCGCGCGTTCCGGGTGCAGATGCACCGGCTCGTGGAGCTGGCCGCCGACGACGTGGCCTCGCGACGGTACGGACGACTGACCACGGCCCTGGCGCTGGTCGGCCTGAACGAGGACCGCGGCGTCTTCGGCCCCTGCCCGCTGCCACACGGGGGCGTCCCCCAGCGGGTGGACCGTCTGCTGGCACCCGCCGACCGGATGAGCCTGTCGCGACGGGTGCGGATGACGGCAGTGGCCTCGCTGGTGCCGGTCGTACCGGTAATGGTCGCCTTCGTCCCGGGGCTGTACGCGCTCAACTGACCGCCGTCCGCGGCGAGTCGGCGCGGTGCGTACGCGGAGCGCCGCGGACACGGGCGCAGCACCCGCGCGCTCCGCACCCGCTGCCCGGCGGGCAGCGGTCCGCCCGTCCCCCGACTGCCGTTCGCACGGCTTCCGTTCACACGGCTTCCGTTCACACAGCTTGCGTTCGCAGCCGACGGATGTCCGCGCTCCCGCACCGAGCCCCACCGAACGGAAGTGACGTGAATCACAGGGCCCGCTCTGCCGTGGACAGCACTGAAGGGGGCGGCGCAACGCCGCCCCCTTCTGCGACAACCGGTACGGGCGATCCCCCGCGTCGCCCGTACCGGTTCTCATTGCCCCCGAAGTCCGCACCGGGCGGAACTCCGCAGGCCCTGCTGAGTATATTGGCTGGGAGCCAGCCAACGCAGGAGCTACAGCATGTCGCCTAGAAGCGCCGCGGTCAACGAGGAGTTGCGCCGCCGATCCCGAGAACGCCTCCTCCAGGCGACAATCGAGCTGGTCGACGAGCGGGGTTACGAAGCAACTACTTTGGGCAGCATCGCCGATCGTGCCGGTACGGCGAGGGGGCTGGTCTCCTACTACTTCCCCGGGAAGCGCCAGCTGCTCCAGTCCGCGGTCCATCGGCTGATGCACCTCAGGCTGGAACGGGCACTGGGCGCCGCGGCGCTGACCCCGGGCGCCGACGCGGGTCAGGACCAGCTCGCCCGGGCGATCGACGCGATCCTCGGCCTCGCCGAGGACCACCCGCTGCTGATGCGCACGCACATGGCCGGGATCCTCCAGCAGGAGGGCTTCGTGCGGTGCGAGGAGCAGCAGCGCCTGGCCGAGCTGCTGCGGCGGGCGATGGTGGACTACGGATCCGACGATCCGGACGCCGACTACCCGCTGCTGCGGGCGCTGTTGATGGGCGCGATGGTCGCCGTACTGCTGCCGGGCGCCCCGATGCCGCTGTCGCGGCTGCGCGCGGAGCTCTTCGACCGGTACGGCCTGGAGTGGCAGTTGGGCGTTCCGCCGGGCGGGACGACCCGCCCGGCGGAACCGGTCACCCGGAAGCCGGGTGGATCCGCCGGCGACTGAGCGTCAGTGGCGGATGTGCGGCTGGGTCTGGGCGTTGAACTCGTCCAGCCTGACCTTCTTGGCACCGTCGGTGCGCCGGTCCTTCAGCTCCAGGACGTCGAAGCCGTTCTGATCGTTGCTGTAGATGTGACCGTTGTACCAATATGCACTCCAGCTACCGCCGAAGGTGAGACCGGTGGTGGACTCCGGTCCGCGCTCGAACCAGCCGATCTCCTCGGGCTTGTTGGAGTCGGTGAAGTCCCAGACCGACACCCCGCCCTGGTACCAGGACTGCACCATGATGTCGCGGCCCTCGACCGGGATCAGCGAGCCGTTGTGCGAGACGCAGTTCTCGGTGTCCGCCTGGTGGCGCGAGATCTTGAAGTAGTTCTGGAAGGAGAGCTCGGTCTTCTTGCCCTTGCCCTTCAGGTGGTAGATCCCGTTGGCACCCTTCTCGCTGCCGGTCTCCTCGTTGCACATGGCGCCGCCGCCACCACCGAGCTCGTCGGTGAAGACGACCTTGCGGCCGTCGTTGCTGAAGGTGGCGGAGTGCCAGAAGGCGAAGTTCTCCTCGTCACGGACGCGTTCGACCACCTTGGGCCGGTCCGGCCTGCTGATGTCCATCACGATGCCGTCACCCATGCAGGCGCCCGCCGCGATCTTGAACTTCGGATACGAGGTGATGTCGTGGCAGCCGGTCGTCTCGACCTTCTCGGGCCGGTCCGGGTTCCCGGGGAAGCCGCCGTCGGGGAACAGGCCCTCGAAACGCACGAGTTCGGCCTTCTGCGGGGACTTCTTCGGCACCTTCACGATCGAGATTCCGTCGTGCGGGGGCTGGCAGTCGGGGAAGGACTCGTCCGGGAAGTACGAGGAGACGTACACGTAGACGTTCTTGCGGTCCGGCACCAGGGTGTGCGTGTGGGAACCGCACGCCGTTTCCACCGCGGAGACGTAGCGGGGCTTGGTCTTGTCGCTGATGTCGAAGACCCGCACGCCCTCCCAGGAGTCCTTCTCGTCCGGCGGACCGGAGGCGCTGTGGCAGGTGTCGTCACTGCGCGAGGAGTCGACGGAGAGGATCAGCAGGTCGCCGGTGACGGAGATGTCGTTCTGTGAACCGGGGCAGAGCACCTGGCTGACGATCTTCGGGGACTTGGGCCGGCTGATGTCGTAGATGACGAAGCCGTCGTAGTTGCCCGCGAAGGCGTACTTGCCCTGGAAGGCCAGGTCGCTGTTGGTCCCGAGGATGGCGCCCTTGGGCGTGTTCGACAGGTGGCGCATGTTCTTGCTCATGTCGATCTCGCCCGATCCGGGTATCTCACCGGACTTGATGGACTTCTCGACTTCCGCCTGCTCGGCCCTGGACACGTCCTCGGCCACCCGCGGGGTGTCACCCGGGTCGGGCGTGGCGACCGCCGGTTGTGCGGTCAGCAGCGCGGCGAGCACGCCCACCGCGGCCGCGGCCGCTCCCAGGCGTCTGCGCCGCACGCGGGATGTGTGCAACGAGGTCAAAGCTTCCTCCTTGGATCGGCCCTGACCGGCCCGGACTTGGGCCCGCCGGGGACCCCGGCAGTATCCCGCTTCTCATGTACATTCCAATAGAACGAAACAAGGTTGTCATCCACACCGGTCTCAGCGTCGGTCAACCACGTGCTAGGAACAGACGACTTGCACCCCTCGCCACAGGAGGATCTCGTGACGCGTCGTCACCCCACCCGGCGTACCGCGCGTACGGTCTCCGCGCTCCTGGCGCTCGTTCTGCTGACCGGCGCCGCGGGCTGCTCGGGCTCGGACTCGGACTCCGACGACAGCGCCGGGCCCGAGGTGATCGCTCCGGGCAGGCCTGGCGAGGAGGCGACGACCGTCTCCCCCGACGAGGCGAAGGCGGCGCACCGCAGGCAGAACCGGCCGAACCGGGCCGACATCACCTTCCACACCATGATGATCGTCCACCACCAGCAGGCGCTGGACATGTCCGAGCTCGCCGAGAAGCACGCGGAGGACAAGCGGGTGGGCAGGCTCGCGGACCGGATCAGGACGGCCCAGGGGCCCGAGATCACCTTCATGCGCGCCTGGTTGAAACGGAACGCAGCAAACGACCCGTCCGGTTCCGCGGAGGATCACGACCACTCCACGATGCCCGGCATGGCGAACGCCAAGCAGCTCGGGGAGTTGCAGGAGGCCCGCGGTGAGAAGTTCGACGCGCTGTTCCTCACGCTCATGAGCACCCACCACGAGGGCGCCGTGACCATGGCCCTGGACGTCCTGAGCGAGGGCAACGACATCACCACCTCGGAGCTCGCCACCGAGATCGCCGCCCAGCAGAAGGCGGAGATCGGCCGGATGCGCTCCCTGCGCTGACGCCGCTCCCGGTCGCCCTGCGCCCACCCCCGCCGCACCCGCTCCCGCATCCACCCTCGCCGCACCCTCGCCCGCTGTCGCCCGTGCTGCTGTGTGCCGCAGCCGGGCGACAGGCTCCCGACCCCCTTCCCCACCTGCAGGAAGGCAGCGCCGGGCGGCGATTGTCAGTGGCCGGGTGCAGACTGCGGAGCAGGTGCCGCAGTGGGGTCTTCCGGGCCGTTGCGCGGTGCCTGACCTCAGACCGCAGGGCCGGACAGGGACAAGGACGTCCCGAAGGGTTGGGCAGCATGTCGCAGGTACTCCTCGCCGTGGGCACACGCAAAGGACTCTTTCTCTTCTCTCGCGCGGCCGACGGGAGTTGGAGCCCGGCCGGCGGGCCGCACTTCGTCGACCAGGCGGTGTACGCCCTGGCCATCGACACCCGTGCGCCGGGCCCCAGGCTGCTGGTCGGCGGGGACAGCGCGCACTGGGGGCCCTCGGTCTTCCACTCCGACGACCTCGGCGCCACCTGGCACGAGCCCGCGAAGCCCGCGATCTCCTTCCCCGAGGACACCGGTGCCTCGCTGGAGCGGGTGTGGCAGCTGCGGCCGGCAGGCGACTCGGAGCCCGACGTCGTCTACGCCGGCACCGAGCCCGCGGCGCTCTACCGATCGACGGACCGGGGCGAGTCGTTCAGCCTGGTCCGGCCGCTGTGGGACCATCCTCACCGCCCCCAGTGGGAGCCTGGCGGCGGCGGGCTCGGGCTGCACACCGTGCTTCCCGATCCGCGCGACCCCCGTTCGCTGCTGGTCGCGATCTCCACCGGCGGCGTATACCGCACCGAGGACGGCGGCGAGAGCTGGACCGCGTCCAACTCCGGTGTCTCCACGGTGTTTCTGCCCGGCCCGGCACCGGAGTTCGGCCAGTGCGTGCACAAGGTCGCGCGAGACGCGGTCGATCCCGACCGCCTCTACCTGCAGAACCACTGGGGCTTCTTCCGCAGCGACGACGGGGGTCGGCACTGGGCCGCCATCGAGTCGGGTCTGCCCTCCACCTTCGGCTTCCCTGTCGCCGCCCACCCGCACCGGGCGGACACCGCGTACGCCTTCCCGCTCAATGCCGACTCCGACCGCGTCCCGGCCGAGCGGCGCTGCCGTGTGTACCGCACCGAGGACGCCGGCCGCAGCTGGTCCCCGCTGGAGTCCGGGCTGCCCCACGAGCCGCACTTCGGGCCCGTTCTGCGGGACGCCCTGTGCACCGACGACCACGACCCCGCCGGCGTCTACTTCGGCAACCGCAACGGCGAGCTCTACGTCGCCACCGACGACGGCGACAGCTGGCGGCGGCGGGCTCGGGCTGCACACCGTGCTTCCCGATCCGCGCGACCCCCGTTCGCTGCTGGTCGCGATCTCCACCGGCGGCGTATACCGCACCGAGGACGCCGGCCGCAGCTGGTCCCCGCTGGAGTCCGGGCTGCCCCACGAGCCGCACTTCGGGCCCGTTCTGCGGGACGCACGCAATCTCCGGCCGCTGTGGGACCATCCTCACCGCCCCCAGTGGGAGCCTGGAGAACATCTTCCGCGAGATGCACACGGACCTGGGCACGCCCAGGCCCTCCAGCGGCGATCTGCCCGGCCCGGCACCGGAGTTCGGCCAGTGCGTGCACAAGGTCGCGCGAGACGCGGTCGATCCCGACCGCCTCTACCTGCAGAACCACTGGGGCTTCTTCCGCAGCGACGACGGGGGTCGCGCGGATCGGGAAGCACGGTGTGCAGCCCGAGCCCGCCGCCGCCAGGCTCCCGGGCAGCGGTCTCACCTCCGGCGCCACCGCGAACGACAGCCCGACCGCGTGCCCCGGGGTGGGGTACGGGTCCTGGCCGACGATCAGGACCCGGACATCCTGGAAGGGCTGCTGGAACGCGCGCAGTACGTGCTCGCCCGCGGGCGGGGCGAGTCGGCGGACGTTCTGCGTGTACGAGCCCGCAGGTTCCTGATCCGCCCACCCCTCCCCGATGTCCGCGGACATCGGGGAGGGGTGGGCGGACTCCACGCACGGAACACCGCCCAGCAGCGGCCGGAGATTGCGTGCGTCCCGCAGAACGGGCCCGAAGTGCGGCTCGTGGGGCAGCCCGGACCCTCCCGAGTCCACTCCGAGGACCCAGGAGGCGCTAACGGTAGCCGCCAGTCGAGCCCGGCTGGGCCAAAGCGCTGGAGCCGGTGGCCGGGCAGA
Source organism: Streptomyces tardus (assembly GCF_018101125.2). Classification (GTDB taxonomy): domain Bacteria; phylum Actinomycetota; class Actinomycetes; order Streptomycetales; family Streptomycetaceae; genus Streptomyces; species Streptomyces tardus. The sequence goes on from NZ_JAELVF020000002.1 coordinate 225,832, forward strand.
TCGCCGTGATGGGCGACTTCCTGCGCGCCGAGATCGCCCAGGGCCGTACCTATCTGCCCGCGGGCGAGCACGTACTGCGCGCGTTCCAGCAGCCCTTCCAGGATGTCCGGGTCCTGATCGTCGGCCAGGACCCGTACCCCACCCCGGGGCACGCGGTCGGGCTGTCGTTCGCGGTGGCGCCGGAGGTGAGACCGCTGCCCGGGAGCCTGGAGAACATCTTCCGCGAGATGCACACGGACCTGGGCACGCCCAGGCCCTCCAGCGGCGATCTGACGCCCTGGGCAGGTCAGGGCGTGCTGTTGCTCAACAGGGCGCTCACCACTGCCCCGCGCAAGCCCGCCGCCCATCGCGGCAAGGGTTGGGAGCAGGTCACCGAGCAGGCAATCAGGGCGCTCGCAGGCCGGGGCACTCCGTTGGTGGCGGTGCTCTGGGGCCGGGACGCACGCAATCTCCGGCCGCTGCTGGGCGGTGTTCCGTGCGTGGAGTCCGCCCACCCCTCCCCGATGTCCGCGGACCGGGGTTTCTTCGGCTCGCGTCCGTTCAGCCGAGTCAACGAACTGCTGAGCGGCCAGGGCGCCCAGCCGGTCGACTGGCGGCTCCCGTGAGCGCCTCCTGGGTCCTCGGAGTGGACTCGGGAGGGTCCGGGCTGCGGATCGCCCTGGCGCGCGCCGAGACGGGCACCGGGGCCCGCTCCGGCGGCACCCCCGCACGGGCGCCGGAGCCGGTCGGTCGAGTCCACCGGTTCGAGCCGCTGCGCACCGGCTCCGACGGCATCGACAGCGCCCAGCTGCTCGACCGGCTGCTGCCGTCCGCGCGCGGACTGCTGGCCGAGGCGGGAGCCGAGCGTCCGGAAGCGGTGTGCATCGGCGCCGCGGGGATGGCGACCCTCGGCGACGGGCTGCGCGGAACGCTGCCCGGCGCCCTGCGGCGGGAGTTGGGCGTCGTGCGCTTGGCGCTCGCCGCCGACACGGTGGCGGGCTACGCGGCGGCCCTCGGCGAGGAGCCCGGCGCGGTCGTCGCTGCGGGCACCGGGATGATGGCGCTCGGCACCGACCTGCGGCAGTGGCGCCGGGCCGACGGCTGGGGCCACCTCCTCGGGGACTGCGGCGGCGGCGCATGGATCGGCCGGGCGGGCCTGGAGTGCGCGATGCGCGCGCACGACGGGAGGACCGGCGGCAGCGCCGCCCTGCTCGCCCGCGCCGAGCGGCGCTTCGGCCCGGCCGGCGAGCTGCCGGGGCAGCTCTACCCCCGTACGGACCGGCCCGCAGTGCTGGCCTCCTTCGCCCCGGACGTCGCCGATCTCGCCGCGTCCGGGGATCCCCGGGCGATCTCGATCATGTCCGGCGCCGCCGAGGAGATCGCGGTCTCCGCCGTGGCCGCGATGCCCGCCCTGCCCTCGGCTCGACTCGCCCTGACGGGCGGGCTGTTGGAGCTCGGCGAGGCGTTGACCGCGCCGCTGCTGCGGCAGCTCGCCGAACGGCTGCCGGACACCGCGGTGAGCCGCGCCGAGGGACAGCCGCTCGCCGGTGCCCTGCGTCTCGCCGCCGCGCTGCCGGAGGGGCGGCTGCGGCTGCCGGTCGACGGCCGGCTGTTGAGCGTGTTCTGAGCCGTCCGGAGCGTGCCCACGGTGCCGCCGTCAGCGCTGCGGCGGCACCACGGTGCCGGCCACTCGGTACCGGCCACAGGCTGCACTGACCACACCAACACCGACCACAGCGGCAGTGACCTCGGTGAACCACTTGGGCGGACCCACCAAAACGCAGGCTCCGACTGCCGTCCGCCACGCGGGAGATAACGGGACAGAGGCCCCTTTAACACCCCCGGACCACATGCGGGAGCCATCAAGGCATTAGCATGCGGCGCCATGAGCTCCTCTACCGGCCCCGACAATGGCCTGCCCGTCCGAATGCCTCGCCCCCGACAGTCGGGACGACACCGCCGCCCCGAGCCCGTCGTCGCCCCCGACGGCGCTCCCGCCCTGGTGCTCGCCGTACCCGGTGCGCCCAGCGGTGCGGTCCGGAGCCTGGCCGAGGAGATCCTGAGCATAGCCCGCTCGGAACTGCCGGGCATGGACGCCAGGATCGGCTATGTCGACGGCCAGGACGAGGAGTTCCCCGCACTGGAGAACGTGCTGGCGCAGATCGCGGCGGAGCGCGCCGCCGCCGGGGTGGACGCGGAGCAGTCACCGGCCGCGATCGTCATTCCGCTGCTTGCGGGGCCGGACGCCGCGCTGATGCGGCGGGTGCGTCAGGCGGTGCTCAACAGCGGTTCGGGCGCGGAGCTGACCGATGTGCTCGGCCCGCACCCCCTGCTGGCCGAGGGCGTGCACGTCCGGCTCTCCGAGGCCGGTCTCGCCCGGGCCGACCGGGCTCGGCTGTTCACCGTGGCCACCGCCGCCGACGGCATCATCCTGGCCACCGTGGGCGGCGAGGAGGCCGTCCAGGTCGCCGGCATCACCGGCATGCTGCTCGCAGCCCGCCTCGCGGTTCCGGTGCTGGCCGCGCCGCTCGACGAGGAGGGCGCGATCGCCCGTACCGCCGAGCAGTTGACCTCCTCGGGCTCGCAGCACCTCGCGCTGGCTCCGTGCCTCATCGGCCCGGAGGTCCCGGAGGGGTTGCTCGCCTCCGCCGCGCAGGAGGCCGGATGTCAGACCGCCGAGCCGCTCGGCGCCTACCCGGCGATCGGCAAGCTCGTCGCCTCCGCCTACGGCGCCAAGGCCGGCATCGCGGGTCCCGGACAGCAGCAGGGTGCCGTGCTGCGCTGAGACACTCGCGCCGCGCGTACGACAGTGCCCCCGAACCCCTCGGAGCGATCCGGGGGTTCGGGGGCACTGCCACGTCCGGGCGGGCCGGGCGGCGGATCAGCCGAACACGACGCAGCTGACCGCGGGCGCAGGCACCGCGCCGGCCGGCGTCGGTACGCCCGTCACGGGGTCGAGATCGAACCAGACCACTTCGCCGGAAACCTCGTTGGCGGCGTAGAGGTGACGTCCGCCCGGCCCGAGCACCAGGTCCCGGGGCCACCGCCCGCCGCAGGAGACAGTTTCGACCAGCTCCGCGCTGCCCTCTTCGGCCTCGAGGCGGAAGACGGCGATGGTGTCGTCGCCGCGGTTGGCGACCCAGGCGGTGCTTCCGTCGGCCGAGAGCGTCAGCGCCGAGGGGTAGTTCTCGCCCTGGGCACCGGGCGCGCGGGTGCTCACCGAGCGGACCGGCCGCAGCGTGCCGCTCTCGCCGTCCCAGCGGCAGCCGGTCAGGGTGGAGCCCAACTCGCTGACCACGTACACCACTTCGCCCGCCGGGTGGAAGGCCGGATGGCGCGGGCCGCTGCCGGCGGTGAGCTCCGCCTGCCCGTGCGGGATCAGGGCGGCTCCGGTGTGGTCGAGGCGGTAGACCCACACCGAGTCCGTACCGAGGTCGGTGGAGAGCAACCAGTGCCAGCGCGGATCGGCGACCACCGCGTGCGCGTGCGGCCCCGCCTGGCGGTCGGGGTCCGGTCCGCTGCCGCGGTGCGGGCGCACCTCGGGCTCCGCCCCGCCCACGCTGCCGTCGCTGCGCACCGCCAGCGCGGTGACGCTGCCCGAGGTGTAGTTGGCGGTGAACAACTGCCCCGCCGCAACGGTCAGATGGGTGGGTCCGCTCGCCCCGACCGACACCGGCCCGTCACCGAGCAGCCGCGGGCTGCCCGGCTCGGCGAGCGAGAAAGCGGCGACCGCCCCCTCCTCCTGCTCACTGACCGCGTACAGGAACGCCGAGCCCGGGGCCAGGGTGAGGTAGGAGGGGTTCACCACCTCGTCGCAGTGCCCCCGCACTGTCAGCGCCCCGCTGTCGGTGTCGACGGCCGCGGTGGTGACGCCCCGCCCGCCGTCCTTGGTGAACGATCCGAAGTAAGCCCACTGCCCGTTCCCCGTGCCGGCCACGACTGCCGCCTCTCCTCGAGCCCTGCTACCGCACTGCCCCGCGACCCTCCGTACGGCGTGGACGCGGTACGGGGCGCGGGTCGCGGCTCAGCCGACCGTAGCAGTTGGTCTGGACCATGCCCCAGACATACGCGCCCGCGAAACCGTCCGGAAGCTGTCGCGCGGCGGGCGGCTGCGCGGGCGCCGCGCCGAGGTGACGCGCCCGGCCGACTCCGGCCGTACGGGGCGACGGCCCGCACAGTGCCCTCCGGCGGCGCGGACGATACCCGTCCGGACGGCTCGCGGGATGTCGGCGGCACCGGCTTCGTATGGCGCCCTGCTGCTCGCAGCGGTGCGCACCGACCGCGCCGGACGCGACCTTCGGGGCCTTCGGTACGACTCCGCTCAGCGCTGCGGCAGCGGGGCGCCCGGCTCGCTGTGCAGCGGCGCCGCGAGGCCGGCCAGCGCGGACTCCAGGTCCCGCAGATGCACCAGCGCGCGGTCCGCGCCGGGGTGTTGCTGCGGTACGCCGGCGAGCCACGTCGGGCGCACCAGCGCCACCGCGCGGTCGCCCTCGCGCACCAGATCCTGCACCGCGGCCTCCACCCGCCAGCAGGCGGCCATCAGCCGGGCGTCGTGCGAGGCCGACGGGTCGGCGGCGACCTCGGCCAGCCCGTGCACCTGCCGGGCGCAGTCGTCCAGCAGCGCCAGGACCTGACGGGCCCGCTCCTTGCGGGCGCACAGCGGGTTGAGCGGGTGGACGAGCGGCGCGAGGGAGAGCCGAGCGCGTCCGAGCAGCACCTCCAGCTCGGCGGCCCGGGCGGCCGGCGCGGCCTCCTCGTCGCCGGAAAGACGCGCGGCGGCCTCGGCGGTGCAGCGCTGCATGCACCGCAGGGCGCGGTGGATCCAGGCGTGGGTGGTCAGGTGGGTGGTGACCGGCAGTACGCACGCCACCGCCAGCACCGCGGCCAGCGCCCCGACGGTCGTCTCCACCACCCGCAGCGCCAGCAGCCCCGCGTGCAGCGCGCCCAGCAGCCCGTACAGAACGCTGACCATCAGCGTCACGAAGAACATCATCCAGCTGTAGGAGACCGCCGCCGTGTAGAAGATCCCGAAGACGCAGACGGCGACCACCAGCACCGTCGGCACCGGGGCGCCGTCGACCGGGAGCGCCACCAGCAGCCCCGCGACAACGCCGCAGGCGGTGCCGAGGAACCGGCGGAACCCGCGCACCAGCGTCTCGCCGCGCGAGGAGGTGTTGACGAAGATCCACCAGGCGGCGCCGACCGCCCAGTACCACCGCTCCTGGGAGAGCGCCTGGCCGGCGGCGAGCGCCAGCGCGCAGGCCACCAGCGCCTGGAACGCCTGCCTGGTGGTCGGGCGGCGCAGCCCGCGGCCGGACAGCGGCGAGGGTACGGGCGGCAGCGGTCGTCCGCGCTCCACGCACCAGAGCCCGAACCGCACCAGGGAGGTCGCGGCCAGCGCGGTCGGCACGGCCACGCAGAGCGCGGCCAGGTCCGCGGGCGCGGCCCGCAGGAACTGCGCGACGAAGAACATCATGAACGCGAAGATGCCGACCGCGTTGCCCCGCGGACCGAATCTGCGGGCGTACACCGTGAGGAAGACGACCACGAGGAAGGCGCCGTCGCGCAGCAGCGGTTGGTCGTGGAGCGAGGCGGCCAGCGCGAGGGAGGCGAGCCCCACCGGCGGCAGCAGCACGGTGGTGAGCGCCTGGGACCGTACGGTCGGGTCGTTCACCGTGAAGAGCGCCAACAGCGCGGCGACACCGGCGACGACGGCCGACTCCAGGCCGACCCACGGCAGCGTCGCCGCCACCGCGAGTCCCACGCCCGCCACCGCGCGCAGCGAGGTGCGAAGCCGGACCCTGCCCGGGTCGGGTGCCACGAACATCCGCTTCACAACTGACCCACGCCTCCCGGTCCACATCCTGATACAGCAAGAGGAAAGCACCGCTTGTCGGCTACAGCAAAATCCCTCTCCCCTCCCGACCGCCCGGATTGGCATCCTTGAGCGCATGGCGCACTCCCCCACCCCTGCGGTGATCTTCGACCTGGACGGCACCCTCGTGGACAGCGAACCCCACTATTACGAGGCCGGACGGCTCGTCCTGGCCCGGCACGGGGTGGCGGACTTCACCTGGCGCGAGCACCAGGAGTTCGTCGGCATCAGCACCCGCGAGACACTCGCCACACTGCGGCTGCGACACCGTCTCGCCGCGCCCGTCGAGCAGTTGCTGCGGGAGAAGAACGAGATCTACCTCGACCTCGCCCGGGGCGGCACCGCCGTCTTCCCCGGGATGCGGACGCTGCTGGAGCGGTTGCACGAGGCGGGCCATCCGCTGATCGTCGCCTCGGGCTCCTCGTTGAGCGCCATCGAGGCCGTGCTCCGGGGCACCGGTCTGCTCCCGCTGCTGCCCCGGTTCGTCTCGGCCGAGGAGGTGGGCCGCGGCAAACCGGCCCCCGACGTCTTCGAGGAGGCGGCGAGACGGCTGGACGTCCGGCCGGCGCGGTGTGCGGCGGTGGAGGACGCGGTACCGGGTGTGCAGGCGGCCCGCAGCGCGGGGATGCGGAGGATCGTCGTCCCGTACACGGCGCAGGGACCGGGAGCAGACGGCTCGGACGCCGCGGCGCCGGAGAGCGGGGCCCCGGGCGGCCCGGCAGAGGGTGCGGTCCCGGGCGGCCGGGCGCCGGGCGGTGGTGTGCGGGAGAGCTTTCAGGAGCTGGTGTTTCCCGGCGGGCAGCCGGAGTTCGACCCCGACCGCGCGTACGAGTGGCTGCTGCGGCAGGACTGAACGCGCCACCGAGGCCCGCCAAGGGGCGGAGAGGGCCGCTGACGGCTCAGCGGCTCAGGTACTTGCGCGGGGAGAGGAGCTGGCAGGAGTACACGAAGCGCTCGTTGTTGGTGTACGTCGTGTACGAGTTGACGGAGCGCTTGCCGCCGGCGTTGACCGTCACCGAGTTCGGCCGGGTGGCGATGTTCCGCGTCGCGACCGTGGAACTGGCACTGGTGCCGACCTTGAAGACGACGCTGAAGCTGTAGCGGAAGGACTGCTCGTTCGAGGCGTTCTGGATGTCCACCTCGTACGTCATCCGGCCGGAGTTGCGGTCGTACTTGCAGACCCCGCCGACGACCTCGCCGGTGGCGTTGGGGTTGTAGGTGGGCGGGGCGGAGGGGCCGCCCGTACCGCCCGAGGAACCGCCCGAGGAGTAGCCGCCCGTACCGCCCGAGGAACCGCCGGAGGACAGGCCGCCCGAGGAGCCGCCGGTGGCGTCGGGCCGCAGGGAGGGGTCGAGCGAGGGCATGGGCAGCGTCGGGAGCGTCGACGGCGCCTTCGGCAGATCGCCGCCGCCGCCGAACGCCTTGTCCTTGGGGTCGTCGGCGGCGCAGCCGGAGAGCGCGGCGACGACGGCGAGACTGAGCGAGGTGGCACCGATGGCGTGGCGAATACGCATTGCTGATCCCCCGGAGTGCTGCGCCGCGGGTCGGCGGGCGCAGGTTCAGACGTTCACGAATGTGGCACGCGCTGTGCGACGACGGCCAGTTGGCGACCGCGCGGTGGCAACTGCTGCACACCACAAGCACCCTAAGGGATGACGTCCGCGCGACCCCCGGTCCGCGAAAGGCTTCGGCACAAGCTGTTGCACAGCCGTAGCGGGGCTGTTTCAGGGGAGGTTGGGCCCCCGCCGCCCGATCCCGGACGTCGGCATCGGCCTCCCCGCGCAGGTGCGGTCTTGGTACTTTTGACGCTCACCCACCACGCTTCGCACGACTTCGCGCGCACTCCACCATCGGGGGACCAATGAGCCAGCCCTGGCAGCCGCAGCCCAACCAGTACGGACCGCCGCAGCCCCCGCCCGGCTACGGCTACCCGGGCCCCTACCCGCCCCAGCAGCCGATGGGGCCGGGCTACGGCGGCTACCGCCACCCCGGCTTCCCGCCGCCGCCCCCGCGCGCGAACGGCGGCAAGGCCTTCCTCTTCTCCCTGATCATCGCGGGTGCGCTGATGGGCGGCTACGCACTCTTCCTCATCATCAGCTACGAGGACCTCTCCCGCGACAGCCTGCAGATCACTTACCTCGGCCTGGCGGCGACGCTCGCCGTGCTGATCGGTCTGACCACCGGCAACATCGCGGGCCGCAGCACCGGTTCGCACATCGGCGGCGCGATCATCGCCACCGCCGCGACCTTCTTCGCGGTGACCAACGGCTACGTCGCCGTCATCCTGGAGGCGGGCGGCACCGAGCTGCTCGAAGCGATGCTGGAGCACGACGCCGGGGCGCCGGCGGAGTTCTGGTGGGAGCGCCTGAGCGGCGGAGTCGCACTGATAGGCCTCGCTCTCGCGGGCGGCATCTGCTTCCTGACCGGCCACACGGTCGGCAGGAAGAAGCCCTACTGACCGCTCCGGCCCGTCAACACCCCTGAGGCGAAAGCCCGTTGGACGCCGCCTGCCGCGCACCCCGCCCACCGGGCCGGGACGCACGCGGGCTCGGGCCCCGCGTCGGAGCGCTCGCCGCCGACGGCCGGGTTCAGAGGCCCGGAACCCCGCGCGGGAGGCTCCGCGCCGGGTGGTTCACAGGAAGCGGCGGATGGGACGTACGGCGGCTTCTCCCAGGCGCTGCTGCAAGGGCCTGCGCTTCCAGCGTCCAGGGGTGATGAGGTCGCCGCCCTGCCAGTCCTCGGTGTAGTGCTCGTCCAGCGTCGCGGTGAACGTCTCGTCCACCACCGCGAGCATGACCTCCTCGTCGTGCTCGAGCGAGCGGCGGTTGAAGTTGGTGGAACCCACCAGGGAGACGATGCCGTCGATGGTCAGGACCTTGGTGTGCAGCATGGTCGGCTGGTACTCGGCGAGCCGGACTCCCGCGTCGAGCAGATCCTCGTAGGAGCGGCGGCCACCCAGCTGCGAGACGCGTTTGTCCGTGTGCGGGCCGGGGATGAGGATCTCGACCTCGACCCCACGGCGAGCTGCTCGGCACAGCAGCTCAACGAAGAAGTCGTCCGGGGTGAAGTACGCGGTCGACACGCGCACCCGGTCCCGCGCCGACTCGAGGACGACACGCAGCAGGGTCTGCATGTCCTGCCAGCCGAAGCTCGCCGAGCCGCGGACGACCTGGACCACGGACCGACCGGTCGTGTCGTGTTCGATGAAGCGGTCGTTGGCGTCGAAGAGTTCCTGATGGCACTCTGCCCAGTTCTGGGCGAAGGCGGCCGTGATGCCGTCGACCGCGGGTCCGCGCACCTGGATGTGGGTGTCGCGCCACTCTCCCGGATGACGTGCGTCCCCGCACCATTCCTCGGCGATGCCCACCCCTCCGGTGAAGGCCGTGTGCTCGTCGACCACGAGGGCCTTCCGGTGGCAGCGATGGTTCTGCTTGAGCGGGGAGACCCACATCGGCTTGCGGAACCACACCACCTGCACGCCCGCGGCGGCCATCTCGTCTAGCAGGTTCTGCTGGATCGGGCTGCTGCCGAACCCGTCCAGCAGCAGTCGCACGCGTACGCCCTGCCGGGCTCGTTCGGAGAGGGCGGTGGCGAAGTCCCGGGCGATCTCACCGCGCCAGTAGACGAACGTCATCATGTCGATCGTGTACCGCGCCGACCGGATCGCTCCGAGCATCGCGGGGAAGATCTCGTCACCGTTGCGCAGTACGCGCAGGTCGTTGCCTTCTGTCGCGGCGATGCCGATCAGCCGTTCCAGACGTCTGCGAATCTCCTGCTTCCGCTTCCCGACGTCCATGGCCGAGGGGCCCGGTTCGGCGTCATCGGGAGGGGAGGGCTGCTGCACAACGCTCATGGAGGGACCATACGGTCCCCTCCGGCAGAACGGAGCACCGCCTCGGCTCGGCAGGGGGATCGCCGGAGGACGGGTGACAGCAGAGGCTCAGCGCTCGTTCTTCTTCACCGCGCTGCCCCGACCGCACGCCGAAAGCCGCGAATCCGCCCGCGCCCGCGGCAAGTCCGTCGGAGCGTGGCGCCGCCGATCCCGAGGTGCCCGCCGCGGCCCCGCTACCGCGCGACCTCCGCCACCGAGATCGTCGAGGTGGGGCAGACGGCGACCGCCTCGCGCACCGCCCGGTGCCGCTCGGCCGGCGGACGCTCGTCGAGTACGAGGACGATGCCGTCGTCCTCCCGCTGGTCGAAGACCTCGGGCGCCACCAGGACGCAGCTGCCGGCGCCGCAGCACCTGTCCTCCTCGACGGTGACCTTCATTGCGTCGACTCCCTTCGTGGTCCTACTGGTTGTGTACGGGCAACGGCCTGCTCCCGTCGCGCCCGGCCTGGACACCGCCGTACGACTGCCGACGGCGGTGGCGCCCGCCGTCACTTCCGCCAGAAGAGGTGGTGTGCCACTCCGCTCGGGCTGGGCACCACCTCAAGGTGGAAACGGTCGAGAAGCTGCTCCGGCGACTCCCACAGACGCAGCCCCGACCCCAGGTCCAGTGGCGCGACCGCCACATGCAGGGTGTCGACGAGATCGGCGTCCAGGAACTCCCGCACGGTCGCGACTCCGCCGCCGAGCCGTACGTCCCGGCCCTCGGCAGCCTCCCGCGCCCGCTCCAGTACAGCCGCCGGTTCGCCGCCGACGAAGTGGAACGTGGTGTCGCCGAGCGTGAACGAGGGCCGCGGATGGTGGGTCATGACGAACACCGGTGTGTGGAAGGGAGGTTCGTCGCCCCACCAGCCGTGCCACTGGTGGTCCTGCCACGGCCCTCGCTGCGGCCCGAACTTGTTGCGTCCCATGATCTCGGCGCCGATGCCGCAGGCGAAGTCCCGCGTGAAGCAGTCGTCCAGCCCTCTGCTCCCGCCGGGCTCGGTGCGCCCCGGCCAGCTCGCCGTGGCGCTCGCCCAGGTGAAGAGCTGCGCCGGATCGACATGTCCGAACGGCCGGTCCAGGCTCTGATCCGCACCGGCGCCGATCCCGTCGCGGGAGACGGTGAAGTTCTGGACCCGCAGGAGCTGTGCCACGTTTTCCTCCAGTGCAGTCGGACGACCGTGTGCAGACTCCCCGGGCCGCGGCAACTCATCGCCGCAGCCGCGCCGGCATGTGCGAACCACCGCCGCGTTCGTGCGCGCGACACCGTGCACGTCCTGCACGCGACGCGGGCAACGCGGCGTACGTCCGCTACCAGCGCACGGGCAGCGCACTCAGACCGCCGACACTCAGACCTTCGAGCTTCTCCAACTCCCCCACCGGCACAGCCAGTTCAAGTGCGGGGATGCGCTGGAGCAGCGTCTCCAGACTGACCTGCAGCTCGGTGCGGGCGAGCGACTGGCCCAGGCAGGAGTGGGGCCCCGCACCGAACGCCAGATGCGGGTTGGGGCTGCGCGACAGGTCCATCAGCTCGGGCTTGTCGAAAGCGGTGGCGTCCCGGTTGGCGGAGGACATGTCGCAGAGGACGGTCGTTCCGGCGGGCAGCGTCCGGCCGCCGATCTCGACCTCCTGGTCCAGATAGCGACGGGCCCCGAACGCGCCCAGGTTGGCGTCGAACCGCAGCGCCTCGTCCGCCGTCGTCCGCACCAGCGAGGGGTCCGCGAGCAGGCGCTCCCAACGGCTGCGGTCGCTCAGCAACATGGCCATCATCTTGGCGATCATGTTCGCGGTGGTCTCGTGGCCCGCGACCAGCAGCGCCATACCGGTGAACACCAACTGCTCGTCGCTCATCCCCTCCCCCTCGGCCGCGCTCTCGGCGATCAGCGTGCTGAGCAGGTCCTCGCCGGGCCGTCGGCGCTTCTCGGAGACCAACTCGGCCATGTACGACGTGAACTCCTCGTGCGCGACAGCGGTCTGCTCCCCGGTGTAGCGCGAGACGTTGAGGAAGGAGTCCGACCAGTGCGAGAACCGGTCGCGGTCCTCGGCGGGGGCGCCGAGCAGATCGCAGATGACGTACACCGGCAGCGGAAACCCGAAGGCGGCCTTGAGATCGGCCGAACTTCCCCGCGCGAGCATCCGGTCGACCAGGAGGTGGGCGGTCCCGGCCATCCCGGGCCGCAGGAGGTTGACGCGCTTGACCGTGAAGTACCGGCTCAACAGCCGCCGCCAACGCTGGTGCCCCTCCCCCTTGGCGGGGATCACCGTCGGCGCCCCGTCGGCCGCGATGCCGCCACCGCCCGGCGGTGCGACGCGCGCGGCGTCGTCCTCGGCGGTGGGCCTGGCGAACCGCTTGTCGGCGAGCAGCGCACGCACATCCGCGTAACGGGTCAGATAGGCAGCGGTGTCGCCGCTGGGCAGTACGGCGGTGGCCACCGGGCACTGCTCTCTCAGCCGGGCCTGCTCCTGCGGCGGATCGAGCGGCCCGTCGCTGACCAGCGGCAGCCGAACGGTGTGCTCCTGGGACGTCATGCGGTTCCTCCGGTGGGGCTGGGGCTGGGCTGGGCTGGGCTGCCGACCGCAGACGCACCTCTGGCATCGGCGGCGGGCACGGGCGCGTAAGCGGGCACGTGAACGGGAACGGAGGCCGAACCCCCTTTTAAATCAAGGCATTTATTTAAAAGGCTAGAGCGAGCTGCTCCACCGTCAAGCAGTCGCATCGGTTTCCGGCCCCGCTTCCGTACGTCCCGCCGACGTTCCCAGTCGGCCGTACGGCGCGCCCCACGGCGCCCGACGTGCCCCGCCTCCGTGCCGCCGCCCGCCCCTCGCACCCTCGCGCGACCCGCCCCAACGGCTTGTTCACGTCGCCGAGTTCAGCGCGTCGCCAGACCTCCCCCGTCCGGGGCCAACTGGGGGCAGGACCCGCACACTGCGTAAAATCCACCCGGCACGCGCTCCCCCACAACTGGCGCCGCCGCCCGCGCCAAAGCCTCGACCGCCCCACCCGGCCGCCACACCACACGTCCGACGACGGAGACCCCCGCCATGACACGGAACGAGCAGGTCGCCGCGACACGCGAAGCCCTGCTGCGGGCCGCGGAACGGCTCTTCGCCGAACGCGGAGTGCACGCGGTGGCCCACCGTCAGATCAGCGAAGCCGCCGGCCAGGGCAACAACGCCGCCGTCAGCTACCACTTCGGCACCAAGGCGGACCTGGTCCGCGCCATCGCCCACCGGCACGCCGAGAGCATCGAGCGCAACCGTCAGCGGATGCTCGACACCGAAGGCGAGTTCACCGATCTCAGAGGCTGGGTCGCTTTCGCCGTACGGCCGGTGACCGAGCACCTCGACTCGCTCGGCACGCCCAGTTGGTACGGCCGCTTCATCGCCCAGACCACCGGCGACCCTGCCCTGCGCGCCCTTACCAGCGAGGCATCCTCGGCCGCCTCACCTTTGATGGGCCGTCTCACCGAAGGTCTGAACCGCTGTCTGCCCGACCTTCCCGCCGAGGTCCACGCCGAACGCGCTGCGATGACGCGCCACTTGATCACCTGCATGGTGGCGGAGCGCGAGCGCGCCCTGGCCGACGACGAGCCGACCGCCCGCACAAGCTGGCGCACCACCGCCGACGGCCTGATCGACGCGATCACCGCCCTCTGGCAGGCCCTCGCCACCACCGGCGCCTGACCCGCCCACCGGGCCCACGCTCCCCAGTATTCCCTCAGGGACACAACAGCGGATCGATGAGCGGCGCCGAGGCGCATTGGCGTTCGAGCACAAGGAGACCGCCTGCATTGGGCCGTGCCCGAACACGATCGAATGCTCAAAGCAGGGCTCTCTCCAACGCGTTCGTTCCCCTCCGCTGCCATGGCATTACCAGCCGCACGGCAGAGAGTCGTTCCCCCCTGGCTGAGCCAGTCCCGAAGTTCCCGACGAAATCACGTTCGTCCAGCGAAGAGCAGTTCGGAGAGGTTTCCAAGTCCCCTGCTGCAGGTACGAAGCTGCCTGCGAGCTCACCCACTTCAAAACCAACTGATCGCCTCAAGCCAGTAAGCTTGCCCACACTCGCCCCTCACTCCTCAAGCCTGTGACCAGCACAGATGCATCACCGCCGGATCGCCGCAAACAAGGTCGACACAAACCCCGACTACACCCCTCCCGCCAGCTGTTTTACCCTCGGGTCGTCATCAGCCCTGGAGGGCTCGCAACACGCGCTGTCGCCGCTGTGCGCACCGGCCGCTGCCCGGTGGTCGTCATCAGCCCTGGAGGGCTCGCAACCTCGTCTGGTCACCGCGAGATCAGGGCCCCTGATCGTCGTCATCAGCCCTGGAGGGCTCGCAACATCTGCGAGACGGAGCCGACGTACATGAACGAGTGCGTCGTCATCAGCCCTGGAGGGCTCGCAACACGGGCGGACGCTGCTTGCTCGGCCCGCCTCGCCAGTCGTCATCAGCCCTGGAGGGCTCGCAACTCGCTGGTGTCCGAGAGCGACGAGAGCGAGCCGCCAGGTCGTCATCAGCCCTGGAGGGCTCGCAACACTTCGGATGCGGCAACGGCCGGTTGACCGTCCCGTCGTCATCAGCCCTGGAGGGCTCGCAACGCGAGCGCACGCCGCGCATCCTGGAGCCGTGCGAGGTGTCGTCATCAGCCCTGGAGGGCTCGCAACCGCGGCGCCTCCGCCCGAGACGCACACACCCGGTACCGGGTCGTCATCAGCCCTGGAGGGCTCGCAACGATGTACATGCGTCGTGATCTCTCTCTGTGGTGAGAGCGTCGTCATCACCCCTGGAGGGCTCGCAACCCGCGGGGTGAGCGTGACGCTGGTGATCTCTTGGCCGGCCGGTCGTCATCAGCCCTGGAGGGCTCGCAACCTTGGCGTTGCGGAAGCGCTCGTACACGGTGATGTTGTCGTCATCAGCCCTGGAGGGCTCGCAACCCATATCCAGCTGCGCTCTGCCCACGGTATTTCCCCTGTCGTCATCAGCCCTGGAGGGCTCGCAACGCGCCGGTGCGGGCGGCGTGGTCGGCGGCGGTGCGCGCGTCGTCATCAGCCCTGGAGGGCTCGCAACGTGATCTTCGCGTCGGCGCTGTAGCAGAACTTCTGGTGTCGTCATCAGCCCTGGAGGGTTCTGTGGGTAGCGGCAACATCCGCTCCTGCGCCACGACATGAAGGCGCTCGCCCGGGTCATCCGGGCGTAGCCCGCTGCGGCCGGAGAGGGAAGGCCCACCAACCGACGCTCAATTCGTCTGCGGTGCACGGCCGTTGGCGTCGCTGCGCATCGCCGGCGATCGGCTGGCGCTCGGCGGTTTCGTGATTTGCGCGCGACGTAAGTGGTGCGGCTCGTATGCTGCCTGACTGGGGGTCAGGTGCCTCGCTTCGGGTCACTGGACGTTGGTGGCCGGGGCCGCGGAGGCCGAGGCGGGAGACAGAGCTGGTTGGGGGGGCCGTGCAGGTCTGCTTGGTGTCGTTCGAAGCGTGGAACATCACGCGGTTCATGTTCGTGACGGGCAAGCGGCGGGAGATCGCCGGCGCGTCGGAGCTGATCACGTATCTGGACCGTCGATGGGTGCGAGAAGCGCTGGAGGAGGTTTTCGGCGCGGAGTGCGGCGACGGGTGGCGGATCGAGGAACAGCCCGTCGAGCTGCTGGAGACCGGAGCGGGTACGGCGAACGTGCTGGTGCGTGACGCGGAGGCGGCTCGTCGGCTGGTGACGGCGGTGGCCGGGCGCGCGTTGCGGGAGGCTCCGGGGCTGGAGGTGTGCGGTGTCGTCAGCGCGGGGTTCGACTGGGAGCGTCCTGGGGCGCTGCACGAGGCGATAGCCGGGTCCGGGCGTGAACTGGCGTCGGTCCGCACGGCGTTGCCCGGTCCGGACGCGCGGTTCCAGCGGCTGCCTCCGGTGGACTACTGCCGGGCGACCGGGCTGCCGGCCGCACGGTTGCTGCGCCTGCCGGACGGTTCGGTGGAGGCGCGTTCGGCCGAGGGGGTGGCGAAGTGGTGGGCCTACGGCAGGCAGGGCGAGGAGCTGGGGCTGCAGCGGCTGGCGGAGCTGGCGGGGACGAGCCCGGGGCCGCTCAGGGACGTGGTGGAGCACCTGAACGACCGGGCGGAGTGGGTCGGCACGGTGTACGCCGACGGCAACGGACTGGGGCAGGTCTTCGGCGCGTTCGACCGGTGCGTGCCGGGTGCGCCGAACCGGGGGTACGCGGACACCTTCCGAGCGTTCTCCGCGGGTCTGCAGGCGTGTACCCGGGAGGCGTTCGCGAGCGCGGTGTCCGAACTGGAGGCGCGTGGCGCGGCGTTGAAATGCGGGAGCGTGCCGGTGCTGCCGCTGATCCTCGGTGGGGACGACATGGTGGCGCTGTGCGACGGCGCCTGGTCGCTCTCGTTCACGGAGGCGTATCTGCGTGCCTTTGAGCGGCTCACCGGTGAGCGCGAGGCGGTGGCGGGCCCGTTGCGCCGGTTCGCCGAGGCGGGCCGAGCGGACTTCGACGGCTCCGGGTCGGTCGGCTCGCAGTCCGAAGGCCCGGCCGACGAGGTGCGGCTGTCGGCGTGCGCCGGGGTGGCGGTGGTGAAGCGGCACTTCCCGTTCGTGGGCGCGCAGGAGTTGGCGTACGCGCTGCTGCGGGAGGCGAAGCAGGTCAAGGGGCAGGTGCCCGGGCCGTGTTCAGCAGTCTCCTTCCATGTGCTCTACGACAGCACCCGGCCCGACCTCGCTCGGCTGCGCGCGGAGACAGCGTTCGTCGCCGATCCCCGCGGTGACCGTGACGGCCAGGGGACTCGGCTGGTGGCACAGCCGTATGTGGTCGGTGACCGGGTACCGGCGGTTCCGTGGGTGCGCGGGCGCCGGTGGGGGGATCTGGTGGACCGGGTGACGGCGCTGACCGCGCGGGGCGAGGACGCGGAGCGGCTGCTGCCGACGTCGCAGATGCACGGCCTGCGCGAGTCGCTGTTCGCCGGGCCGCAGGTGGCGGACGCGCTGTTCGCCGGTCTGCACGCTCGGTACGACGGACGGGGGCTGGACCGCATCGGCGGGGACGGGGGCAGCCTGTTCTGGCAGGAGGAACCGGACCGCGGGCGCTGGATCTGCGGACTCCTGGACGCGATGAACGCCGTGGGCTTCGTGCCGGAAGCGGGCGACGCCACACTGGTCCCGGGCACGGGGAGCCGAGCATGACGCAGACGCCGAACATCGCCGGCCGACCGGCCGAATCCGTGCCGCTGCGCGTGACAGCGCACATGCTGGGCGACTGGCAGATCGGCTCCGGGGCCGGGCGGCACGGCAGCGTGGACCGTGGTGTGCAGCGGGACGACGACGGGCTGCCGTTCGTTCCGGCGAAGACGCTGGTCGGGGTGTGGCGGGATGCCTGCGAGAAGGCAGCCCGGGCGCTGGACGGCAGCGGGTCGGGGTCCGCATGGCAGGCGTGGGTGGAGTTTCTCTTCGGCAGCCAACCGGTGTTGCAGGAGCGCGGGGTGGTGTCCGGGGACGGAACGCTCGGGCCGCCGCGTCCGGCGGCGCTGTGGGTGGACAGCCTGCACTATCCGCCTGTGGTGCGGGAGTCGGTCCGCGGACGGCCGCTGTTGGCGTCGGCCGCGGTGTACATCCGGCCCGGAGTGGTGATCGACCCGATCAGCGGGCGGGCCGAGGACGAGCTGTTGCGGATGGAGGAGCGGGCCCGGGGCGGCGTGGATCTGAGCGGCCAGGCCGAACTGAACGTGTCCGGCGCGGTGTTGAGCGAGGAGCAGTGGGCTTGTGCGGGTGCGCTGCTCGACGCGGGCGCACGGCTGCTTGAGGCTCTGGGCGGCAAGCGTCGTCGCGGGGCAGGGCGGTGCCGGCTTGAGGTGGCGGGCCTTCCGGCCGACTGGCGATGGCTCGAGGGCAGGGCAGCTCCGCCGCTGCCGGATCCGGGCGCTGCGCCCGAGGTGTTGCCCGTGGCGCCGCACCGGACGGACGTTGACGAGGAGTGGGAGGCGGCAGAGCTGCGTCTGGTCGTGCGCCGACCGCTGGTGGCCCACGAGCGCACGGTCGGCAACTCCGTGCGCAGCGCGGGCCGGGTGGCGGGCCGTCGGCTGCTCCCCGCCGTGCTGGAGAAGCTGGGATCGGCCGAGCTGGCTGCGGCGGCACGCGGCGGCCGGCTTGTGATCACCGACGCGACCGTCGAGGTCGACGGCGCGGCAGGGCGGCCGGAGCCGCTGGCCCTCGCACGGACGAAACAGGTCCCGGGGCGACCGGTCAACCTGCTGCAGGAGCTGCCCACCGAGGCTGTCGAGTACCCGGACGGGAGCGGGTACGTGGGCCCCCACAGTCCGGGACGGCCGCCCGAGCGCGGGGCCTGTGGCTACACCCAGCTCACCCACAACACCGTTGACGACGCCCTGCAACGTCCGGTCGAGGAGGTCGGCGGTCTCTACACCTATCAGGCGATCGCCGCGGGCACGGTGCTCCGCGCGCAGGTGCGTCTGCCGGCCGGGCTGCTTCCTGCCGGCTGGCAGGAGCGACTGTCGGGAACCTGGCGGTTGGGACGCTCGCGAAAGGACGGCTACGGGCTGACCGACGTGACCGCGACCGTCGCGCCCAGTCAACGCGGCGGCCCCGCACGACAGTTCGCCGAACGGGGGCCAGGCGAACGGCTGCGGGTCTGGCTGCTGTCGGATCTCCTCGTCCCCGACGAACGGCTGCGCCAGAGCACCCGGCCCCAGGACGTGGCCCGCCATCTGGGGACAGCGCTCGGCGTGACCCTGGCCGCGGTGCCGGACGAGCCGCAGGAGCGGCCCCGCAACACAGGCGCTGCCGAGGGTGGCGGCGCTGCCGGGGGTGTCCGGTTCAGCGAGGTGAGCCGCGGCGATTCGTGGCACACCCGCTGGGGCCTGCCCCAGATCTCCGTGCTGGGGCTGCGGGCGGGCAGCTGCCTGACGTTCGAAGTGGTCGCCGGCACCGTCACCGTGCAGGCGGTCGGGCGGGTGGAGTGCGACGGCCTGGGGCTGCGCCGCGCGGAGGGCTTCGGCCAGCTCACCATCGACGACCCGCTGCTCCGCGCCACGTTCAGCGCTCTCCAAACGCAGGGCCGACCCGCCACGGCGGGAGAGCCCGGTGCCCCGACCTGCAACGGGTCCGGACCGTCAACGTCTGGGCTCGAGGCGGAAGTTGAGCGCGACGAGGCCGACGGGGCGGCGCTCCTGGCGCTCGCAGTCCTGGAAGACGCTGCGTGGCGCGAGGCGTTGAGCCGGCGCAGCCCCGTCCTCGCAGAGCAGGACCGCGACGCGGTGCTCGGGCCCGACCACGGCGGCGTCCGCGCCTCGCAGCTGGCCGGTCTGCTCACCCTGATCTCCCATCTGAGCGGCCCCTCGGACCCGGCGGCGTCGGCGTGGCTGGAGCGCCTGTGTCGGGTGCCCGGCGAGCAGCGCCGCCGTCCCTGGCCGGACGCGGTGGTGGAGGCGGTGACGCGGCTGCTCGGCGAGCCGGGACGGGTGTGGGAGCTGCTGCGGTTGCCCGAGGACCAGCTGACAGCCTCCCCGGACCGGGCAGCGGCGTCCCGGGTCCGGCTGTGGCCGGTCGCCGTGCGGATGGTGGTGGAGGACTGCCTGACCGCGCAGCGTCGCACTCAGGAAGTCCCCGGCGTTGGCGCGGACAGCTGAGCGCGCGGCTCCCGACTACGAGGCCACACCTCGGCATCACCTGGCAGTTGAGCACGGCGGAGAGCGAGGACGGATGATTCAGCACAACGGCGCGGCCGGCTCGGTGGTGCGGCTCCGCGTCGCCGGATGGCTGCGCACGCAGAGCGCACTGCACATCGGCGACTCCGGTCGGGACCCCAACGCGACCCTGGCCACGGCGGTGGACGGCCGCGGAAGACTCTGTGTGCCGGGCAGCAGCCTGGCGGGAGCGCTGCGTTCACTGCTGCACGCCGATCCGGCCGGGGGTGACGGGCCGCGCGACGAAGCGGCCAACCACCGGTGGGGTTGGGCGGAACAGGGCGGCCAGGACGGCGCGGTCTCCCGCATCGTGGTCGGGGACGCACTCGTGGCAGCCGGACCGGAGTTGGACGGGGAGGGGCTTCCGGCGCGCCCGCTGAGCCCGGCCCGGCTGGAGTCGCGCACGTCGGTGGGTATCGACCGCCGCCACGGCGCTGCCGCCCAGGGCATCCTCTTCACCCGCTCGGTCATCCCCCGCGGCGTCTGGCTCCGGCTGGAACTCGACCTGCGCAGCGACGCCCGGAACGCCGGCGACGACAGTGCGTACCTCGCCCGGCTCCTCGCGCTCCTCGCCGCCGGGCAGCTTCGGCTGGGCGCGGCCGTCACCCGCGGCCTGGGCCGCACCCGCCTCGCAGCCGACCGCACCACGGTCCACACAGAGCAACTCGACTCCCCCCGGGGCCTGTTCGCCGTCCTGCGCGGCGACAGCGAACACCACACCGCCGACCGTTGGATACGGGACCACGGAACGGAAACGCCGCAGGCGGCGGCCCGGCACCTGGAGATCCGGGTGAGCTGGCGGCCCCTCGCGCCGGTCATGGTGCGGTCCGGGGTCGACGGCCTCACCGTCGACACCTTGCCACTCACCACGGCCGGCCCGGGAGGCCCCGGGGACGACGGCGAAACGGTGACGCTGGTCCTGCCCGGTACCTCCCTCAAGGGCGCCCTGCGCTCCCGCGCCGAGCACATCGAACGCACCGCACGCGGCACGGACGCCCCCGCCGCGGACACCGAGGCCACCCGGCACGACACCTCCGGAAGCGCCGCCTTTCGTGAACAGCTCGACCAACTGCCCGCCGTTCGGGCTCTGTTCGGCTCAGCACCGCGGCACAAGGGGGACCGCGGACGGGGTCGCGGGGCGCTGCTGGTGGACGACTGCCACGCGGAGAGCGAGATCCCCGCGGAGCTCTGGGACCTGGCCCACCAGCCGGACGCCGCTGCTGCTCTGGTGCGGCTGCGCGAGTACGGACTGGAACGCGCCGACCACGTGGCCATCGACCGCTGGACCGGCGGCGCGGCGGACGGCCTGTTGTACAGCGTCCTCGAACCACACGGTCTGACCTGGTCGCCGATCACGCTCACCGTCGACCTCCGCCGTCTGGCCGGCCACGCGGCGGCCCACGCCACCACCACGGGCCCCGAAACCGGTCAACCAGAGGTGCCCGACGCCGCGTTGGCGCTGCTGCTGCTCGTCCTGCGCGACCTCAAGGCGGGCCGCCTGCCCCTGGGCGGCAGCACCCACCGCGGGATGGGCGACGTGGCGGTGGACGAGATCCTGCTGACCTTCCCCGACGACGACCCCAGCGGCGGGACGCCCGTGGAACTCGACGCCTTCCTGCTCGGCGAGGAGACCGGCCGCCTCACCGACGCCTGGAGCACCTACCTGGACGGAGCCGCCGTATGACCACCCTGTACGGCCGGGCCTGCCCCGCTGTCCCACTCGTCGAAGCCCTGGAACGCGCCGGCTTCACCGAGGCCACCGCGCTGCTCTGCTCTCCGCAGGACTTCCGGGTCGCCCGCTTCAGCCAGGGCCGCTGCCGCACCCACACGGGCGCCCCCGCACCGCTGGACACGGTCTTCGAAGCACGGGTCTTCGACGGCCACCGCGAACTGCGCTGGCTGACCTTCGCCGGCCAGGACACCCAGTGCGTCCTGCTCAGCGAGGAACCGGACGCCCTGCCCGCCGAGTTCGGCAGCCCCCTTCCCGAACTGCACGCGCTCCAGACGCTGCCGGCGCACTACCTGCTCTGGGGCACCCCGGCCCCGAAGCCGATACGCACGTCGGACGGCGACTGGACCGTCCTGCGCACCCCGCGCATCGGCAGCCTCCACGTTCCCGCGCCACCGCCTCCCGACGGCCAACGGCTGCGCCTGGCCGCCCGCGAGTACGTCTGCGTCGAGCCGCGACACGGCAACGCCCACGTGGCGGAGGAACGCCTGCTGCGCCTTGAGCCGGCAGAGCCGCCAGACCCCGAGGCGGCAGCCGGCCCCGTCCCCGAAAGGGAGCACGATGTCTGAGCAGACCGAAACCGGTGTTCTGCGGTGGAACGAAGCCGATCAGCAGCTCCGGGTCATCCGCGACGTCGCCCCCAAGAGTCGGCGCAAGGTCAACCCGGAGTACGACCTGGGCCCGGCTCTGGCCGGCCGTGCCCCATCGGAACTCGACGGCCTCCGCGTCGAGTTCCGATGGTTCAGCGGAAAGGCGAAGGACGTCCGCCCGACCGGCACCGCTGCCACCCCGAAGCCCCGCCGCGTCTCGGTGGACGCGTTCGTCAACCCGTACACCTTCCTGCCCGCCGCCCCGCGCCCCGTCCGGTCTGACGGCTCTGACGGCTCTGACGGCTCTGACGGCTCTGACGGCTCTGACGGCACCTTGGGCGAAGGCCCGCCCCCTGCCCAGGACCGGCTGCACGAAGGCCACTTCACCGGCCGGATCCCCGTACGCCTGACCGTGGTCACACCGCTGCTTCTCCTCGACCCCTCCCGCGCCGACCAGGCGGACAACGGACACCTCACCTACCCGCTGCTTCGCCGCGACGGCCGCCCCCACCTGCCCGTGACCACCGTCAAGGGCATGCTCCGCGCCGCATACGAAGCTGTCACCAACTCCCGTATGGGCGTCTTCACCGGCCACGACGAGCGGCTCGCCGTTCGCATGCCCGCGGCGGAGGCCCAGCACATGGTCCCGGCCCGGGTCAGCGACGACGGCCGGCAGCTGATCCTGCTGCCCGGCGACACCCCGCTCGGCCACACCCAGCCCGGCGGCCAGGCCGACCAGTGGCCCCCGTTGCACGCCGCCTGGCTGCCCCGGTACCCCGGTCCGGCGCTGCCCGTCACCGACACCGGCGGACAGGACCCCGCCCACGGCAACGCGTACGAAGCGTGGGTGGAACGCATCAGGCACTGGAAACGGAACCGGGACAACAGACAGTACAAGCGCGACTTCGACTACTGGCGCGTCCGCACTCTCGCCCCGGCCGGCAGCCCGCTCCCCGACCGACCTGCGCCGGCACAGAGCTCCAGTCATCGCTCCGGCACGTCGTGGCACGAACCGACCGGCGAGCTCAAAGCCGTCCGCGGCTGGGCCTGCCTCACCAACCGCAACATCAACGGCAAGCACGACGAACGGCTCTTCTTCGCGGCCGCCCCAGAGCAGTCGACACCGCTGACCCAAGCGCTCAGGAACCAGTGGGACGGGACCATCCGCAACTACCGGGCCGCCCACCGCGCTGCGGAACTGTACGAGCGCACCGACAGACAGGGGCAACGGGTCGAGCCGGACGCCCATCTCGGGCCGGAACCCGGACGTACCGCCTGGAGCCCTCACCAGTACGACGACTCCTGGCTCACCCTCCGCCCCGGCTCCCTCTGCTATGCCCGCATGGCGCCGGGCGGACGCACCGTGCAGGGCGTCTACCCCGTCATGATCGCCCGCAAGCTCTTCCCCCTTGCACCCGCCGAGTTGCTCGACCCGAGCCTGCGCCCCGCCACCTCGCGCGCCGAACTCACCCCGGCCGAACGGGTGTTCGGCTGGGTCAACCAGTCCGGCCACGGCGCCGAACGCGGTCGTCTGAGAATCGGCCCGGTCGACACCGCAGGCTTCGTCCCGGCCGATTTCGGCAAGGACGGCGTACCTCTGGCCATCCTCAGCGGACCCAAGCCCCAGCAGGCCCGCTTCTACCTCGGCAACGGCCCCGACGGTACGACCCCGCTCCCCGATGGCGCGTCCAAGGACACGTGGTACACCAAGAACCAGCGCCCACGCGGCCGCAAAGCGTACTGGCACCACCGCGACCTGCCCGACGGCTACTGGGACGACCCGACCACCGACCGCACACAACAGCCCGACAGCACCCTGCGGTTCCAGGAGTACCGCCGGCCGGACCAGAACGGCCGGCCCCAGCGCGACAAGCAGAACCGCTCCGTCCGAGGCTGGATCACCCCGGGCTCGTCCGCCACCTTCACTCTCTCCGTCTCCGACCTCACCGCAGTCGAACTGGGCGCCCTCATCTGGCTGTTGCGGCTCCCCGACGGCCACTGTCACCGCCTCGGCCTCGGCAAGCCCCTCGGCTTCGGCAGCGTCCGCCTCGACATCGACCCGGAAGGCACCCTCGACCTCCGCACCGAGCAGCAGTGGCGTACCGCCTACCGCAGCCTCGGCCGTGAGTCCGACCAGCCCATGGACAACGCGCGGTCCGCGCTCGCCCACGCCTGCGAAGCCTTCGAGGCCGACGTGGAAAGGACCTACGGCGCCCCGGCGGCGGACCGGGCCCCGCACCTCGCCGCGTTCCTCGCCACCAGCGCCGGCCCGTCCGGCACCGCCGTCCACTACCCCCGAACGTACGTCGCGGACTCCGGAGACGGGCAAGCCGTCGCACCCGATCCCGACGGCAACAACTACGCCTGGTTCACCGCCAACGAGCGCTCCAGGAATGACAAGCCAAAGAAGGGCCGCGGCCTCAGCCTCCCCATCTGGCACGAACCGAACCTGCCCCTCCACCCCGGCGGGGGCCACTGACGTCCCCCTTGCACCTCAACGCCAAGGTGAACGTGAACGCCAGCGCCAACGCCAACGTGAACGTCAACGTCACCAGCCGACCTCCGGAGCGCCCGCCATGCCCACCCGGCCGACCAACCCGCCGCCCCCTCAACCGCCGCCCGAACACAGGCCGATAGCCGAACACCAGCAGCAACCGGACATGTTGCAGGCTCGCGCCGCCACCCGGGTCGCCTATGACCGGGCCGAGCACATCCGCGCCGTCCAGACTGCCGGCGCCGTCTGTCTGGCCCTGCTCGCGCCCGTTCTTCTGGTGTTCTCGCCGGGCGCCTCCGGCGCACTGGCCGTCGCCGCCGTCCTCTGGCTCCTTCTGGCACGTACCGCCCTCGACACCTGGCAGCGCAACGCCCACCTCCAGGGCGTCCAGCGCAACGAGCTCTACGACACCACCCTGTTCACCCTGCCCTGGAACGCCTCCCTGTCCGGCCCCCTACGCCTCGCCCGCGAACAGGTCCGCTCCCGCACCCATACCACTGTCCACAAGGACCACGACTGGTACGAGCAAGTCCCGAACGTGCCCTGGCCCAACGACGTTCTCTCCTGCCAGACGCAGAACCTCATCCACAGCCGCCGCAACCACCGCAGCTACGTCCGCCTGCTCGGGGCAGTACTCACCGTGACCGTCCTTGCCGCACTCACTCTCGCCACCGTTCGGAACCTCACCCTCCAGCAGTGCCTCGTCCAACTCGCCGTACCCCTCACCCCCGCCCTGCTCAACCTCTCGGACCTGGCCCGCCGCCACACCGAAGCCGCCCGTGCCCAGGAGCAACTCGAAGAGAGCGTCGACGAACTCCTCGAGCAACGCGCCAACGGGCGTCACATCACTGCCGCCGACTGCCGCGAAATCCAGGACGGAATCTTCAACCGCCGCGCCCACCAACCTCCCGTCCCCTCCCGGGTCCACGACCGACTCCGCTCCCAGAACAGCGCAGCCGCCATCGCCCGGATGCACGACCTCCAAGAGGAGTTCAACCGCCCTCCCTCACCCTGACCCCGCCCCCAGCACACGTCCTGGCCGCTCGTTAAGTATCTGAAGCCCCGTAGGCGTCGGCGCTCGGAACATGTCCGCGTTGTACCCAGGTTGTGCCGCAGCGGCTCGAGGCAGAGCTCGCCTTCCGTCAGATGGCAACTGCGCGCTCGCGCACGAGGATTACAGGGTCACAGTACGAAGCTCGACTCGTCGGCCGACCACGTTGGAACGTCAACAGTGAACCCGCGAATGCTGAGGCAACCAGTGCTCCGGCCACCTCGGGACGGACAGCCGCGACGATCAACGCCCGGCGCAATCACTGGGACCGGTGAACCACCAGCCGACCCATCGTGCGAAGTCGTACAGACGCCGTTCCTCCTCGGGCCGCCCTTGTACTGTGGGCTCCTGGCGCCAAGTGTCGTAAACGGCTTGCCTTTCTCATCCGCTGTCGTGAAACCGACTCTGCCAACTCACAATCCTGGGTACCGATCAGGTCGTGGGCGACCCGTCGAGTTGGCCATTGCTCTCGTGCCCAGTACAAGCTCGCATTGTCCGTGTCGACATCTGCTCTGA
The DNA here is from genome assembly GCF_018101125.2 of Streptomyces tardus. Taxonomy (GTDB): domain Bacteria; phylum Actinomycetota; class Actinomycetes; order Streptomycetales; family Streptomycetaceae; genus Streptomyces; species Streptomyces tardus. Next base: position 251,624 of record NZ_JAELVF020000002.1, read on the forward strand.
CCCGCATTGCGCTCCCAAGCCCAGTTGCTTCAGGGGCTGTTACTCCCTCGCACAGAAAGCGAGGAGCGCTGCGAACACCGATCTCCGGCACAACGACAAGGTAGTGAGAACACTTGAACGGCGAGAAACAGTGTCACGGGATGACCCACCACCGGAGTTCGGCTCGCTGCCGTCCACGTCCACTCAAGGTGCTGACTCAGTACGCTGTCCAGAACAACTGTCTTCGTTCCTCCCACAGGGCGAGCACTCGAGCCGACGCTTTGACCTGCATTGATGCACTACCGCCGGAACGCTGCACCAATCCACCCGCCGACCACCAGGAGACCACCCCTGACCAGCGACTTTACCCTCGCCCCCGTCATCAGCCCTGGAGGGCTCGCAACAGGATGCTGGCGATGTTGTCCATCTCGTCGAGGGTGCCCCGTCATCAGCCCTGGAGGGCTCGCAACGCGAACCGGGCGGCCCCGCCGCCGGCAGCGTCGACCCCCGTCATCAGCCCTGGAGGGCTCGCAACTCGCTGTACCGGCTGGGGGACGCTCCCCGCTCGCCCACCCCGTCATCAGCCCTGGAGGGCTCGCAACTGGGTGGGTGACGTCAGGAGTTCTTCCGGGCGGCCCCCGTCATCAGCCCTGGAGGGCTCGCAACGCATGTGGGGCGAGCGGTGGGTACTGCCCGCCGAATGCCCCGTCATCAGCCCTGGAGGGCTCGCAACGTCAGCAGCAGGTAGACCCGCTGGTTGTCGCCGCCGCCCCGTCATCAGCCCTGGAGGGCTCGCAACAGGGAGACGGTGAGCTTGTTGCCGCGTTCGGTGAACTCCCCGTCATCAGCCCTGGAGGGCTCGCAACACCTGCTGTCCGGGCCGGCCCAGCCGGCCCGCGACTGCCCCGTCATCAGCCCTGGAGGGCTCGCAACCGATTCAGCCGCATTTTGTATCGACTCATCATTCACTCCCCGTCATCAGCCCTGGAGGGCTCGCAACGCGCGTTGCTCGTCACCAGAGATCCTCATCCGGTGCCCGGCCCCGTCATCAGCCCTGGAGGGCTCGCAACACAGCACATGGCACCACGGCTGGGAGACGGCCGCCGCCCTCCCCGTCATCAGCCCTGGAGGGCTCGCAACGCGAGTTCGCGGGCGCCTGCCGTCCTGCTGGTCTCTCCCCCGTCATCAGCCCTGGAGGGCTCGCAACCCGCACGGCGAGGACCGGCCAAAGGGTTACCCCGGTCCCCGTCATCAGCCCTGGAGGGCTCGCAACCGGTGAGCCGCCGCAGGTCGCCCGCGTGCCCCTCCCCCGTCATCAGCCCTGGAGGGCTCGCAACCCGAACGCGCGGTGGACCGCATGGCCCTGCGTGGGCCCCCGTCATCAGCCCTGGAGGGCTCGCAACCCCCGCATCGCATGCACGCACCGCTCTCGTTCGCCTCCCCGTCATCAGCCCTGGAGGGCTCGCAACGTGCGTCCGGCGGTGCGGCAGATGGCCGCTCAGCACGACCCGTCATCAGCCCTGGAGGGCTCGCAACCTGCTGGCTCGCCGCAGAGTCTGCCCGACCCGCCAGCCCGTCATCAGCCCTGGAGGGCTCGCAACACGATGACCGGGCCGCGCTCGGTGTCGGCGATCACCAGCCCGTCATCAGCCCTGGAGGGCTCGCAACGTCTGGAGGTGAGCGAGCGCCTTTCCTGCGGTCACCGCCCGTCATCAGCCCTGGAGGGCTCGCAACGTGGTGACCGCCGCAGACGTGGCCCCGGCCCCGTACCCGTCATCAGCCCTGGAGGGCTCGCAACCCGGGCTGCGGGCCGCCGTCGCCGCCTGCCCCGACCCCGTCATCAGCCCTGGAGGGCTCGCAACATGATCACGAGCCGCTGCGCGTCCCCCTCGGACGCCTTCCCGTCATCAGCCCTGGAGGGCTCGCAACTCCAGCGATTCACCCGCGGGGGTCCACGCTGACCAACCCGTCATCAGCCCTGGAGGGCTCGCAACGCGTAGAGGGTTCGCGGCCGCCCTCTCGGTTCTGCTCCCCCGTCATCAGCCCTGGAGGGCTCGCAACTGCTCGGGTGGGCGCGGGCCGGGGTGTTGGTCGTCCCCCGTCATCAGCCCTGGAGGGCTCGCAACCCGGGTACAACGCGGGGTGGGGGCGCGTGCAGCAGTCCCCGTCATCAGCCCTGGAAGGCTCGCAACTCGAAGCGCTCCACCTCGCCAGGTGCTGAGCGAGCGCCCGTCATCAGCCCCTGGAGGGCTCGCAACACAGGTGTACGTACCGGGCCTGCACCCAGCCCCCGCCCCGTCATCAGCCCTGGACGGCCCGCAGCGCGGCGACCAGGCCGCGGTCGCGGACCTCCCGCATCCCGTCATCAGCCCTGGAGGGATCGCTCCGGCTCGCAGAAATCCGAGTCGCCCCCAGGTAGTTGAACGGGTCCGCGCCCGGCTAAGGGCGGCCCCGTCCCCTTCTCGACTACCGCTGTCTACTGATCGACGTATTGGCAGAGAGTTCCAGAGCACGCCAGACCCGCGGCGGTGACCGACCGCAGGCTCGACCAGCCGTGGGAGGGGCCGCCATGAAGCCAGGTCGGCCAAGCTGCGGTGCTTGCTGAGGCGTCCTTGAGTAAGAAGCGCGGCGCCGGCGGCGTCACAGGATGTCGCCGGGGCCTCCGAGGTCTATGCCGAGAGTGGCGGTTTCGACCAGGTCGGGTGACCTGGTCCGGTAGGTCACGATGCTGTCGTGGGTGGGGTCGATGACGGCGTTCAGGGCTGCCGTCAGGGCGCGGTACTGGGCGGTGGAGAGTTCGCCCTGGAAGACGCTCCGCTGTGTCCAGTGCAGGTACTTGCGGCACGTCTTCAGCACTTTGGGGTTTCGTTCGACGGCCGTGTCGTAGACGAGGATGACGAAGATCGTTGATCACCACCACGGGCGGAACGGCTTGTAGGGGCTGCCCTCGAGGCACATCCGGACGATCTTGAGGGCTTCGAGGTGGATCAGTTCCTCGTAGCTGACCTTGCGCTTGAGTTTGCGGTGGTGAACGGAGGTGGCCAGTTCCTCCTTCATCAGGGCCGCGACCTTCTTGCGGCCGTCCTTGCTCAGCGAGGCCCTGCCCACCTCGGTCTCGAAGTCGGACGGCTTCAGGCTCTTCTGACTTGCGGCTCGCTTGAGGAGACGTTCGGCGAAGAGAGGTTTGAAGGGCTCGGCCAGGTCGAGGGCGAGGGTGTTGCGGCGCCGGTCGGTGTCGGAGTGGAGGAATCCGATGGCGGGGTGCAGGGGCGTGGTGCGCAGGGCGGTCAGCACGCGGGCGTAGACGAGTGCGTTGAGGTAGCTGATGAAGGCGTTGCCGGCGTTGGTGGGTGGTCGGCGGGTTCGACCGTTCAGTCTCAGCCAGGCCGGCAGTTGGGTGTCCAGGACTGCCCAGCCGGTCCGTCGGAAGTTGCCTTCCTGGCCCATGATTTCCTCGCTGGTCGCGGCCTGCGGGAGCGCGGCTCGCAGGGTGGCCAGGGCAGCGTCGAGAAGGTCTGTGTCCAGGGCCCAGCGCAGGTTCTCCGCCGTTGCGAGGACGAGGGAACGTCCGATGTGGGCGCGTCCCTCGTCGTCCGCGGTGGCGAGGACCTGCCGTCGGACGACGCTCGCCGAGGCCATGCTGTCCGACGGTGCGAAGTGCCCGGCGTGGTTGCCGTAGTGGTCCAGCACATGGAGGGTCACACCGTTGCGGCTGAGGAGGGAGAGCGCTGAGGTGTTGACGTCGACGTGATCGAAGGCGACGACATCGCGGATGTCTGTGACGGGAATGCGGACCGGGGTGCCGTCGTGGCGCTCGATGCGGACGCTGTTGTCCTCGCGGCGGATTCGGCAGGGTTCGGTCAACCAGTAGGTGCGGCCGACGGCCGGCATCAGTCTCCCCAGCAGTAGTCGAGATACGAACATCCGCGGCAGGCCGAGCGTTTGAGTCGCGCTGGTGCTTCAGCTGCGGCGATGACGGCACGAGCTTGTTCTTCGGAGGTTTCGGCTTCGGCGCGTGCGTCGGCGCCCCAGGGGACATCGGTGGTGCGACGTATCAGCGGGTAGTGGACGGTCCCACCACGAACGGAGACGCCGCGGCGTTCCAGCAGGAGGCAGTAATGGCGGACCTGGGCAGCGTGCGAAGGTGAGGGCGCACGCGAGGACTTGGTCTCGTGGACAATCGCTCCCGCGGTCACCCAGTCGATTTTTGCCTCCCCGAGGTCGACGTCGCGACGACGCGTGAAGGTGGTGTCGTCGACGACTTCGCCGAAGGCCACGAGCTCACTGCGCTGTTCGGGCCGGTAGCCGCGGGCGTACAGCCACAGTTGGCGCGGGCAGTGGTGGAAGTACTTGATGTGGATGCCGCCGAGTTGGGCAGCCTCGTCGGCCGGGTTGTTGTCGGGCGGCGTCACAGGATGGTCTCCGGTTCCGGCGGAGGGCGAAGGCCCATCGGTGCGTCGTACTCGCCATCGATGACGTGGACATTCAGAGTGCGGTCGAATCGTGCGTTGTACCTGGCGAGTAGGCCCCGGCTCAGTGGGATCAGCAGCCCGACGGCGAGCAGCGGATCACCCTTGGAATCGTTGAGTTCGCGGTACTCGTCGACATCTTCGCTGTGCAACACGTCGACGCCGTCGAACTGCTCGCTGAGCTTTTCGGCGAACTCGGTTCGGTCGTGGAACGGGTCGGTGAAGGTGAGGAAGGTCGTGGCGAAGGCGTCGCGAGCGTCACGTGCTTCGTCTGCCCACTTCTGTCCCCAGGCCGTGTCGTACGCGATCTGGAGAAGCCGGTCGATGTCGTGCTCGGAGAGGGTTTCGATGCCCTCCTTCACCAGTGTGTTGAGCGCCAGCCATGCGGCATCGACGGCGGCAGCCTCGTACGGACGATGGCTGTCGCCGCGGTGTACTCGGAATTCGACAGCACCGTCGGGGTGCCGTCCGCGTCGGTTGACCCGGCCCGCTCGCTGGGCGACAGCCTCGATCGGAGCGACCTCCACCGCCCCTCTGTCGAAGTCGAGTTGGAGCGAGACTTCGACGGTCTGCGTCGCGACGACAAGACCACCACGGCGCGGCTTCTCCTTTGCCCGGCGCTCGGGGTGGCGGGTCAGCAGGTTGCTCTCGATGGCGTCGCGGTCCCGATTCTTGAAGCGGGAGTGAAGCAGCAAGGCCGCGTAGGGGTCAGCCGGCTGGCCTTCCCGGGCTGTGCGGGACAGCTCCGTGAACAGCTGCTGCGCCACGGCAACGGTGTTGGTGACCGCAAGGACGCTGTGGCCCTCCCCCAGCCAGGAACGCAGCCGGTCGACGCTGGACGGAGAGGTGAGCGCGTCTTCGTCGAGTACGAGGCGGTGACGGACCGGGCTGGTGCCCTGTGGTGCACGGTGGATCGTCACCCGTTGCTTCAGGCTGTCGTCGATCAGGTCCACCATCGGCGGCGCGAGCGTCGCCGAGAGGACAGCGGTGCGACTTCCGAGCCGCTCCCACAGGGCCATTGCCGCACACAGGCGCCCGAATGTCGCCGGCTCGTACGCGTGCAACTCGTCCAGGACGAACAGGGAGTTGGCTTGTTCCAGGAGGGTGGAGGAGTGGGCAGGTCCGGCGATGGCGGCTCGCAGAAGCTGGTGAGGTGTGGCCACCCGCAGGCGTTGGGTGAAGAGCCGCATGGCGTTGGCACGGGCACGAGCCTGTCGGGCCATGGTCGCGCTCGGGGCGGCACGCTGCTCCTCGCCGGAGTCTGACGACGGGCAATCGTCTTCCACGGCCTGGTTGAGCAGGGTGTGGGCGACTGTCCCGTGCAGAAGACCGATGTCGGGAACGTCGTCGCCAGGAGCTGCGATGAGATCACGCTCGAAGCGGCGACGAACGGCGTTGAGGGATGCGCGGTAGGGCAGCGTCCAGACCACTCGTGGCAAGCCAGGCATCACCGCCAGCCGGCGTGCGGCCCAGGCAAGTCCGGCTTCCGTCTTGCCACTTCCGGTCGGGGCGACCAGTACGAGGTGGCTGTCGGCCTCTGCTGCGTGGCGCTGATGCTCGTACGGCACGTACGCCAGCCGCTCGAGGTAGTCGAAGGGCAGGGGTATGTGGGTCTGCAGGCGTTCGTGTGCGGAGCCTGCGTGGTCGGCGAGCGTCAGCGCCCCCTGCGCGAGGACCGCGAGAAGACCGTGGTTCGCCTTGACCGGGCTGCGCCACACGTCGAGGAGGTGTTCAAGGAGTCGGCGGGAGCGTTCGGCCAGGGTGGGGGCGTCCTGAGGTTCAGGTGGCGGATCGGTACCGAGTGCGCCGGACAGCCAGGCCACCAGCTCGCAGTGTCGCCGCCGGGGCACCTGGGTCTGGTCGCCGCCGGACCGAGGCGTGCTGGTGAAGGCCTCAGGCCAGTTGGTGCGCTGGTTGTACATCTGCGCCAGGCTGAGTTTGCTCCCGGTGGCGCTGCCGTACGAAGGGTGCAGGGCACGGTGGTGGGTGGCGACGAGCGTCGCCACCATCAGCCGGTCCTGGTCCGTCCAGCTTGCTGCGAGCGCGAAGATGTCGACGTATGCCAGGGAGAGCACCTCGTGTCGCTCACCCCACCGCTGACCGCCCGGGCGGATCTGCTCCTGGAAGCCTTCGGCGATCTTGCCTGTGTCGTGGAGGAGCGCAGCGAGGCGCACACGGGTCCAGAAGGCGGGTTCGGTGGCCAGGATGCCGGCCGAGGCGACGCGTTCCTCGATCTGCCCCACCGCTTGGTGAACGATCCGTGAGTGCGTGGTCAGGCGCTCTGGGTCTTGCTTGGGAGTGGACTTGGCACGGATACCGGTGAGCCCATGGGGCGTTGCCGGGCGGTCTAAGGAGTCAGAAGCCACACTGCCTGTCCGTTCTCGTCCCGGTGTGCGCCGCGGACCGGAGATTCTCCGGTGTCCGTGTCGTCACACCACAAGTAGTCGGCCCAGCGGGTGCTGAGGCGGTCGACGGAGACGCTGGCCGCCATACGGTGGACCGTCGCAGACGGGACGTCATGGCTCGCCGTCGGTGCCACCGCGTGGCCCACGTGTGCGCTCTCGGCAGGGCGCAGGGTGACGGCATCCACGCGGAGGGGGTGGACGAGGTCCTGTGAACGCCCCAGACGCAGCGGCCAGCGAGGGCGTCGCAGAGCCCGCGCGACCCTCGCCCCTTCCTCCCCGGGCAACCAGACCGTCAGGTGTACGAAGGCGAGGAACGGACGGTCCCGAATCGTCATGCCTCCCTTCACTCCACGAACTCGCCCTGCGACAGCGGGATTTGAACCGTCCGCGGAGATCGGGTGGTACGTCTCGGCGTCCACGCCTCCGCCTTCGGCCCACGCAGCGATACCCAGCGGGAGTGGTTCCGCCACTTCTCCGGTAGCGGCAGCCAGTAGCCCTCGAACCGTGGAGGGCGGTGGGACCGGCAACCCACGGGTGAGGCCGGGGAAGAGCGGATCGCGAAACGAGGCGACAGGCGCCCAGAACTGAGCTCGCCAAGCATGAACGGATTCTGGTGCCATCGAACTCACCGGGCGGGGTCGTCGAACCACGCGTCGAGCTGCCCCTCACGCATGTCAGCGGCCAGCCTGCGCAGGATCGTGCGGGGGTGGTCGATGACGATGGTCCCCGCTTCGATCTCCTCCGCACACTCCTTCTCGAAGTCCTCACGCATCACGTCACGAAAGCCGGGGCGCCAGCCAACGCGGACCGGCGCCTCCCACTCGCCGTCCCACGCTTCAAGCTCTCGCCGCAGTACGTCACCACGCAGTCGAACTCCCATGCCGTCTTCGCCATCGAGGCAGTGAGCGAGCGGGTTGATGCCTCCCTTGAAGGGGACCATCACGATCAGCGAAGGCACCCGGTCCCCGTAGTGCAGAGCCTGTTTGGCCCCGCCGCTGAGATGTGCCAGGGCTTCCAACAGGACTGCCGCACGAGAGCGGCGTTCCTCGATCGGCAACCGCACAGCCGGCTGGTCGCGGAACGTGGTCGCCGTGGCACCGACCTTCGCCGCCTCAGCCAGCTGGAGGGCCTGGTTCTCGTCCAGGTAGTTGGGCCTGCCCACCCCGTTGCTGTTGGGGAGCGTGAACGTCCCGATCCGAGGCATATCGAGCAGGAAAGGAGCTGCGAGGTCCGCCGTGTAGAACTCGTGCCCGTGCAGGACCGGTTCCGAGACACCTCGCGACATGACACCGAAGTCCTCCGTGGGAGGGGCCGCTTCGACCGACATGAGGGTTCCCAGCATGAACGGGCTGTCGCGCAACGTCGTGGCCGCGTCGTCCTTCTTCGCGCCCGCCCGCATGTACCCGAAGAGGTCGTCGTCGGCGTAACGCACCGGATCAGCCTCGGTGTTGGCTTTCTGCGCCTTGTTCTGCGCTTTCCCCACCCGGGTGACCGGTGAAGGTACGGAGCCGAGTTCGACCATGCCGTCCCGGGTCCACCGCCGAACGGCCTGGGCGGAGACATACGGGTACTTCCGCCCGCGGATCCTCGCGAACTTCACCCGCGATGTGGTCTCCTCCCCCTTGCCGTTGTTGGGCGCGCCCGCCTCAACTGCGAGCACCATCTTCCCCGCCAGGTAGGCCATTACGCCGGTCCCATCTCGTCGTCGAACACCGATTTCTGCAACAACTGCTCAACCGGGTCGTCCACTTCTTCCTCTGCCTTGTCGTTCACCGCTACGCCGCGCTCCCGCAGAAGCTCCAGTACGTGCGCCGCCAGCAGCATTCGCTGCTCCCAGGCGCGAGGCCGTTGCTGAATCAACGGTTCCCAGTGCTGCGGCTGGGCCCCCACTTCCCGCCCGTCAAGCGTCAGGCGAAAGTGCGCCTGCAGCAGCAAGGCGCCCAGCCTGTAGTCGTTGAGTGCGACCGACCGGTATTCGGCCAGGCGCCCGCGCGGGCTTCCGCTGCCGTGTTCGATCCAGTCCGCGATCACTGTCGCTACGGGCTTCAGATCGGTCTTCATACCCAGAACCTCCTCGGCATAGGTGAAAGCAAGCCGGCTGAGGGCGGCTCGATCCCTTGCCCGCCATGCACGATCAGGATCTTGCAGGAGATAGTGAAGTTGCGAAATCAGTGACCTGCTGCGTCCGTCCTCAGCTTCGAACAACAGTCGCGCCGCCTCGGCGGGCCCACTTGTGGTCACCTGGCCGTTCTTGTCGCGGCGCGTCAAAGACCGTTGCAACAACAGCCACCCCAGGCGGAGTTCGGCGTTCCCATCGACCCTGGCCAGGAAAAGAGGAACAGCCCGACGGGTCTGGGTCACCCGCAGCCAGGGATCTTGGTTGTCGTTCTTGAAGCTCCACAACGTGGCGGCGGCCGGCAGCAGCGGCTGCAGCGAGCGCAGTGCGTGGGCAGCGACTTGCTCCGCGCGCGCCCCCGGAGGGAGCCCGCCGAAACCGAGCTGCATCACACGTTGTGCGTTGCGCACATTGCGCTCCGCGAATTCCCGCTCCGCCGCGCCGACTTCGCACGAGAGCACCGTGGCCGATCCCACCGTCACCCACGCGCCGTACGGCAGGGCCCACATCGCGATACGACAGCCTCGGCACACTGGCCAGCCCGGCACACCCGGCGGCAGGGTGTTCAGTGCCTTGTTGGTGTCGAACAGGGGAAGTGTGGATTTCGCCCATACGGCGGTCGCTGCGGCCCCACAGAACGTACAGGGTCGCTCCGGCTCTCCTGCGAGCTCAGGCGCGAACATCTCGGCGATGCTCACTTCCAGCACGGCGCGGTCGCGAGACCGTTTGCTGTGGGTGGCCTTGGAGTTCGGGTAGAGCGCGAAGAGCACCTTCCACCAGTCGTAAGCGGCAGTCCCCTTCCCGGCTGAGGCCGCGTTCACGACATCAGCCACCAGCCGCGAGACCACAGCGTCCAAATCGCCGCTCGTGGCGCCCTGCGGCGCAGGTCTGTCAGCAAGCACCGCCACGGCCCAGGCCCCTGCACGTTGCAGCGGATGACTCGTCAACGACAGCGGCGCCACCGCCTCCTTCACCCCGCTCACCGAATCCACCCGAAGCCCTGAACAGTGTCCAGCCCCAACCCCCACGACCGCAGACCGTCCACGAAGCGTGCGTCAGCCTCCATCGCGACCCGCACCTGAGCACCGATACGAGGTGCTCCCCGCACACTGAAACGCCGCCGCGGTCCGCTCTCCAGAACCTGAAGCCCAGTAGGCGCCGGAAGCCCGAGAACGTCCGCCTTGTGCGTCAGGTTGTGCTGCAGCCGCTCGAGATAGTGCGCGTCTCCCGGCAGGAGATAGCGGTTCTCGTGCTTGACGATCACAGGCGTGGCCGTACCAAGCTCCACCGGCCCGTCCCCCGCCGGCGCGGAGACATCAACAGCGAATCCCCGGATGCCGAGACGAGCAGAGCCCCACACAAGCTCGGACCGGGTGGCCAGGGCGGCAATCAACGCCGCCGCGATCTCCGGAACCGGCGAGCCGAACCACAACGCCCCATCCCGCGACGTCGTGTATACGCCGTTCTTCCTCGGAGCGCCCTTGAACTGCGGGCTCGTCGTTCCCAGCGGCTTGAGAGGCTGGCCCTTCCACCCCGTGTCGTGCAACGACTGTGCCAGTTCACGATTCTGGCTGCCGATCAGGTCATAGACCACGCCCCGAGCCGGACCGTGGACTTCGTTCCACGGCAAGCTCGGAACGTTCGCGTCGACGTCCACCCTGACCCGCATCCCACTCCCAAGTCTTGCTGGTTCAGCGACAGTTGAGCCCTCGCACATAGACCTCAAGGGCTGCGAAGCACTGTATTGCGACAGGGGAACAAAGGTGATGAGAACGCATAAATAGCCAGAAACATCACTGTGCGTGACCGAATGCCGTCACCTCAGCCGACCGCCCGCCCTCACCGTGCTGAGCTCGTAAGCTAGCCGGTGCCACTGACAATGGCTCAGGAACGTCAACACCCGAACCAGCCCACCACTCTGACCTGCACTGATGCACTACCGCCAGAACGCTGCAAAAACCGACCCGGCAGCCCACCCCAAGACCACCCCGACCAGCAGCTTTACCCTCGGGTCCTCATCAGCCCTGGAGGGCTCGCAACACCTGGCGGCGGTAGACGACTGCCGGCCCTGTACGCGCGTCCTCATCAGCCCTGGAGGGCTCGCAACAGCGTGCTCCGGCCCAGCCCTGTGCGCTCCTGCAGCGTCCTCATCAGCCCTGGAGGGCTCGCAACACTGGCACACCGCCGAGCGCGGCGCCGTGGCGTCGTCCTCATCAGCCCTGGAGGGCTCGCAACAATGGCTGGACATCCATAAGGGGTTCCTTGCCCACGTCCTCATCAGCCCTGGAGGGCTCGCAACCCGCTCCCCATCGGTTTTCCCTACCTCACCGACAGGACGTCCTCATCAGCCCTGGAGGGCTCGCAACGCGATTACTGCCCCCGGGGCTCGTATCGGTAATCTCTCCGACGTCCTCATCAGCCCTGGAGGGCTCGCAACACGTGCTCGATCCAGCGTCCGCCGCGGGTCAGGTAGTCCTCATCAGCCCTGGAGGGCTCGCAACGCGAGCGCCCTCCACCCCAGCGGGACGTACATGTCGCGTCCTCATCAGCCCTGGAGGGCTCGCAACGCGGACATGGCCGAAGCGAACGACCACACGACACCGAGTCCTCATCAGCCCTGGAGGGCTCGCAACAGCGGGAGGGCCTCGACCCGGACGCCGCCGAGGGGGTCCTCATCAGCCCTGGAGGGCTCGCAACACGACAGGGCCGCATCGGGGCCGTCCGACCAGCCCTGTCCTCATCAGCCCTGGAGGGCTCGCAACTCCGACACCATGATCGGGTCGGGCCGCTCCTCCCCCTTGTCCTCATCAGCCCTGGAGGGCTCGCAACTCGTAGCTGCGGATGATCCCGAGCTCCATCTGCATCGTCCTCATCAGCCCTGGAGGGCTCGCAACGCGGGGGTGGGTACTGTGGTGGCCATAACGGCACTCCGTCCTCATCAGCCCTGGAGGGCTCGCAACCAGATCGCCGGTCAGATCACCTACCGGGCGTCGCTCGTCCTCATCAGCCCTGGAGGGCTCGCAACGCCGCCGCGGTGGTGCGCAGGGCGGCGGCCTGGTCGGGTCCTCATCAGCCCTGGAGGGCTCGCAACAGGAGGAGGACGAGCGCTCGGGGTGGTCGGACGGGGTCCTCATCAGCCCTGGAGGGCTCGCAACCCTGGGTGTCCGAGCGTGTTCGCGAGGCGCGCGGCGAGTCCTCATCAGCCCTGGAGGGCTCGCAACGCGGGTCCGCGCTCAAGGGCGACTGGGTTGGCGTCGCGTCCTCATCAGCCCTGGAGGGCTCGCAACCCGTTCACGCGGTCGCTCCCCTGCTGCTCATCGTGTCCTCATCAGCCCTGGAGGGCTCGCAACACGTGGTAGGCGACGCGGTCCATGTCGGCGGCCATGCGGGTCCTCATCAGCCCTGGAGGGCTCGCAACTCCCACGTCAGGTACGAGTACGCGAACCGGGCGGCGACGTCCTCATCAGCCCTGGAGGGCTCGCAACATGAACTCGGGGTCGTCGTCGGTGTAGTCCTCAGGCGTCCTCATCAGCCCTGGAGGGCTCGCAACGTGGGTACAGCGGGGCCGTCGGCCAGGCGCTCGCCGGTCCTCATCAGCCCTGGAGGGCTCGCAACCTGAGCTGTCTGGACGTGGACGCTGAGTTCATGGCAGTCCTCATCAGCCCTGGAGGGCTCGCAACAGCGCTCCGCCGCGTTCTCCGCCGCCGCCTTCCACTTCGGTCCTCATCAGCCCTGGAGGGCTCGCAACGCGACGTAGTGCGTGGCGGCGCTGATGGCGAGGCCGGTCCTCATCAGCCCTGGAGGGCTCGCAACAGCGAAGCGAGTGGGCGAAGCCCTTGCCCCTGCGGTGGGGGTCCTCATCAGCCCTGGAGGGCTCGCAACACGCCCTGCTTGGCGAGTTTCGCGTCGCTCGTGTGGGTCCTCATCAGCCCTGGAGGGCTCGCAACGCGGCAGCCGGAGGGCGGCGTGCACCTCCCGTTCCAGTCCTCATCAGCCCTGGAGGGCTCGCAACCACGTGCGGCTGGACGGCAAGTGGACGGTCAAGTCCTGTCCTCATCAGCCCTGGAGGGCTCGCAACGCGCGGCGGGCAGGGACACTTGCTCGCGCAGGACCCAGTCCTCATCAGCCCTGGAGGGCTCGCAACATGGCGTAGTAGGTTGCGCCATCGTCCCTCAGCAACGTCCTCATCAGCCCTGGAGGGCTCGCAACGAGAGCGGGTAGTTGATGTTGCGCTGGTGGAAGTAGCGTCCTCATCAGCCCTGGAGGGCTCGCAACCAGGAAAGGAGCCGGCTGATCGTCGACCGCCGGAGCGTCCTCATCAGCCCTGGAGGGCTCGCAACGCCGTCAATCGGCCTCATCGAAGCCGGCCGCGCCAGCGGTCCTCATCAGCCCTGGAGGGCTCGCAAAGCTCACGGCTGGCGTAGGTGTCGGGTCCGTAGGTGTGGCGGTCCTCATCAGCCCTGGAGGGCTCGCAACTTCACCGGTAGGCGGGCAGCTTCTGCTCCGCGGTGGTCCTCATCAGCCCTGGAGGGCTCGCAACCGAGGGCCTGGTCGACGGTGTAGCCGTACTTGGCCAGTCCTCATCAGCCCTGGAGGGCTCGCAACGGTGGGGGTCGGGAGGCGCGCGGAATGCGTGCCTGGGTCCTCATCAGCCCTGGAGGGCTCGCAACTCCGCTCCTGCGACCACTTCAGGTCGTCCCCGTCCGCGTCCTCATCAGCCCTGGAGGGCTCGCAACAGGGCCTCCAGAGCGCGGGTTACCAGTGTGTTCTGCGTCCTCATCAGCCCTCGAGGGCTCGCAACACCCGCTGCAGGCACTGGCTCAGGGGTTCGCCAATGCGTCCTCGTCAGCCCTGGAGGGGGTCGGCCTGCTTTCGACGGAGCGGCCTTCACGCGGGGGCCGGGCCGTCGTCGAGGGCATGGTCAGCACCGTCGACGGCGCCGGCGCGGTCGGCCGGGTGGAAAGCGGGGCGGGCTCTGCTACTCGGGTTGGTACACGGCCCAGGTCTTCGGCGTCTCCGAGACCCGTACTGCGGTCAGTTCGGGGAACTCTCCGATCCAGCGGTCGAAGATCCAACGTGCCAGGTGCTCTGCGGAGGGCGAGAGGTCACCGAGGGCGTCGTTGAGGTGGCGGTGGTCCAGGGTGTCGTCGATCCACGCCTTGACGACGCCCAGTTCCCGGTAGTCGCGGACGAAGCCGACGTCCGACAACTGCTCGTCCTGGGCGCGGAGTTCGAGGACCACCACGTAGTTGTGCCCGTGCATCCGGGAGCACGGATGCCAGGAGGGCAGTCGGGCGAGCACGTGGCTGGCTGAGAAATTGAACTCCTTGGAAATTGTGTACATGCCCGGCTTCGCGCCTTCTGCTCGACTTCGGCTCGTAGTGCGTCAATGTGCTAGGGCTGGGTGCCCGTGATCCACCGGTTGAGCGGTACCTCCTGGAGGAAGCGCTGTCGCCGCTCCGGCTCCTCGATGCTCGCCGCCTTGCGCTCCACCTCGCCGCGCGCCCGCTCCAGCAACTGTGTCGACTCGGCCTGCGCTCCGACGGCCTCCAGCGCGCACGCCGCGTCGTGGAGAACCTCTTCGGTCCGCAGTGCCGGCATGTCGCCGTACTGTTCGAGCAGAGCCAGTGCCTGGCGAGCGTGGGCAGCTGCCGCAGTGGCGTCGCCACGTCGCAGGGCCACCCTTCCGCGCAACGACAGTGCGGCGATCCGGCTGCGGTGCATCCCGCTGCGAACGGTCTCCTCGATGGTGTCCGAGGCGAGCCGATCGGCGAAGTCCAGATCCTCCTCCCCCGGACGTCCCTCTTCCGCGAGCGCCACGAGTACCTCGACGTAGAGGTTGCGCACGATGGGTACGAGGTTGGCCAGCCAGGTGCGCTCGGTCTCGGCCCAGGCAGCAGCGGCCAGATCGCGCGCCTCCTGCCGGCGAGCCGGGTCCTGCGCGTACAGCAGGGCGAGCAGTGCCGTGTTGTAGGCATGCCAGCCGCTGTCCGCGCCGCGTGCGGCCTCGATGTCGCGGGCTTCGGCGAGTACGGCTTCCGCTTCGGTGAACTCGCCTGTCGCGAGGTGCAGTTGGGCGAGGTAGTTGAGCGCGATGGGGAGCTCGGTGCACAGTCTCTCGGCACGCAGGCGCTCGGTGCAGCGCACCAGGCGGTTGCGGCCCTCGCCGAACCGGCCGTGGTCGAAGAGGTTGACGCCGAGCTGCATCTCGTTGAGGTTGCGGGCGTGCTGGAGGACCGGGCTGTTCGCCTCGCCCAGGAGCGGTTCGGAGGCGTACAGCTCCTCGGCCTCGATGAGCACCCGCAGTCCCGCTTCCAGGTTCCGTTTGGGAAGCTGCCGCCCGTACTCCACCTTCGCCACGAACAGGGCCACCGGGTCGCCGGCCTCCTCGGCCCGCTCGACCGCGGCGGCGAGCTTGTCCAGCGAGGGCTCGAGGCCGAACTTGACCAGCAGTGTCTTGCCACGGAGCAGCGTGGTACGGGCGATCTGCCGCTGGTCGCCGAGTCTCAGCGCAGCCTGCTCGGCCTCGTCCGCAAGGCGGTCGATGTCGGGGCCGTCGGCCACCGTGGTGTGGCCCTGCCAGCGGACCTCGGTCAGGCTGAGCAGCAACTCCACTGCTTCGACGAACTGCGCGTCCCGATGACCTTCCGGATCGGGCTCCAGCGCCCGTACTGCCTCGATCGCCACCAGGCAGTGCTGCTCGGCCTCCGTGAACGACAGGCCGCTCAGCGCCACCGAGCGGGCAAGCTCGTGGTGGGCGGCTGCCGAGTCCAGCCGCCGTGCGAAGCCGGCTCGGCGCAACTGCCGAGCCGTCGCCAGGCGCACTTCGTACGGCGTCTGCCTGTTCTGCCAGTTCCGCTCGGCCAACCGTGTCAGGGCGTCGGCCAGCTCGGCGTGCCGAGTCTCGCGCAGGCCGGTGCTCTGGTGCTGCCGGTATATCGCGGCCCGCAGTGCCTGATGTTCGAACTCGTAGCTGTCCGAGCCCAGATGCTCAACCCAGTCGGGCCGCTCTTCGACCGCGCGGATCAGCCCGTGCACGCTGGAGATGCGCAGAAGCCGCTCCATCACGTGGGAGTGGTCCTCTCGGAGCACCTCCGCGAGGACGGCCGCGACGAAGGTGTTCCCGTAACAGGTGGCCAGTTTCAGCAGGTCCCGGTCCGCCTCCTCGACTCGGTCGAAGCGGCGGGCGAAGGCCTCCGGAAGCCGGCGCGGCAACGACACGGTGGAGACACCGTCGCCGGGGAGCAGGGCCAGGCACTGCCGGAGGAAGACAGGGCTGCCCGCGGTCACTTCGGTCAGGGCTCCGGCCAGTTTCTGCTGCTCGGAGGCAGACGCTCCGGGGCGGTCCAGCGTCACCCAGTCCATGACCGCGTCCGGCGGCAACGCTGACAGTGATTCACGGACGATGTGCGACAGGCTCTGCGCTCCGTCCCGCGCCGTCCACAGGGCGAGCAGCTCCGCGACCGCCTCAGCGTTGGTCGCCGGCTCGCGCAGTGTGCGGCTGACGACCAGCCCCAACGGTGCGCCCGGCAGCTCCGCGACCAGGCGGTGCAGCACCTGGAGGCTACTCAGATCAATGTGCTGGATATCGTCCAGGATCAGCAGTACGGGTGCCCCGTCGCGCACGAGCCGCAGCAGCTCCTGAGCGATTCCCAGGGTCACCGCCTGCTGTTGGGGCTGCAGGCTGTCGGCGGGCATCGAGCCGGAGTCGAGGGCCGCGGACACCACGTCCTGACCGATGGTCACCGCCGCCCCCAGGCCGGGCACCAGGTCCCCCACCGCTTTCGGGGTGGACCACGCGGCAGCGACGCCCATGCGCCGCAGCCTGGACCAGAAGGTCTGCTGCGGCTTCACGGTCTCGCCCAGTGCGAGGAGCGCGTCGTACGCGAGGTGGAAGGCGGTGGTCGAAGTCGCCGCCCCGCAGGACAACTGCACCACACGGCAGTTGGTCGCACCGGGCTGCTGCTCCTGCCCCGCCTTGCGGGCGAACGCCGTCAACAGCGCCGTCTTCCCCATCCCGCTCTCGGCCTCGACGATGACCAACCGCCCGGCACCATCCACCACTTCACGGGCAGCCTGCTGCAGCCGCGCCATGGTCTCGACCCGGTCGACGAACGCTGTCGACACCCCGTCCCCTCCCCTAACGATCACTCAATTCCAAGCGGCAGCAATATTCCCGGCGCTGCCTCGCTGAACCCTAGTGCAGCGACAGGAAGGCCGCGGAGAAGATCGTCGGCAACCAGCCCAGCAAGGCGCGGGATCCGGCATGGCAGGGAGCGGTGCCGTCAGGTGCGGGAACACCTGACGGCACCGCTCCCCGGACCGGCCGCTAGCGGATGCCGAGGTCCTTCAGGGCGCGGCGCTGGACTGCGCTCGGCTTGGCCGGGAGGTAGATGTAGCAGACGCCGCCGGAGCCGGATGCCTCCTTGCCCTCCGCGTTGTAGCGCTTGGTGCGGAGCCAGATGTTCTCCCACTGGCGGCGCTTGTAGACGTGGCGGACGTCGCTGTTGTCGCTGCCGGCGGGGTCGTTGGCGATGACGTCGCCGTCCTCGGTGAAGCCGACGACGGTCATCAGGTGGCCCGCGGTGCCGTAGCCGGCGCCGTCCAACTCCTCGGCCAGGAAGGACTGGGAGGTGATCAGCGGGATGCCCGCGCGGATCAGGTGCTCCACGTCCGCGAGGGAGTCCAGGCGGAGCACGATGCCCTGCATGTCGCGGTAGGTGGCGGCGTAGGCGGCGTTGAACGGCCAGTTGCCGCAGCCCTGGTACTGGTAGTCGAAGGTCTGGCGGGCGGCGTGGCAGACCTGCGGGTCGTCGTACTCCGGCTCGACCCAGGCGAGGTCCTCCTCGCTGGGCCCGCGTCCCCAGTACTCGATGATCATCTGCGAGGAGGTGGGGCTGCACCAGGCCTCGCCGCCGTTGTCGTACTCGGGGTAGCGGCCGACGTGGACGTTCTGGGAGTACGTGGGCACGTCCAGTTCCACGCCGCTCGCCTCGCCGGGCTCGGAGGCCGGTACCTCGAAGCGTTCCGGCACCGCGGAGGCCATCACGCCGCCGCGCCACACGGTCGGGGTCGCGTCCGAACCGGGTGTGCGCAGCAGTGTCAGCCGCAGCTGGAAGGCGGCCAGCAGCGGGCCGGCCTCCGTGTCGTCGACGGAGACGGTGTCGGTCCACACCGAGGTGCGGTCGTCGCCCTGGTCGTCGACGGAGGTGCGCCGCGGTACGTCGCTGCCGTCGCCGGAGGCCCAGACACCGAGGGTGTACCAGGGGGTGGTCTCACCGTCGGTGTACGTCCCCTGCACCTCGGTTCGCACCCAACTGCCTTCCGGCGTACGGGCGTTCCACGAGGCGATCAGTTCGGTGGCGGGGGTGTCCAGTTCGGTGACCGGGCCGGTCCAGCGCGCGTACTCCCAGCTGGTGGTCTCGGTGCCGCCGTGCGGGTCCTCGTACTCCACCGTGCCCTGTGCGCTGTCGATGACGATCCCGGCGCGCTTGACCGCATCGACGCGGGTGCCCTCGCCGGTACCGGTGGCCCAGTCCGCCGCGGTCGTCCAGGCGTGGTAGCTCACTGTCGACTCCTCGGCGGCGTTGCGGGCTGCGGGTCCGGCGAGGCCGGCGGGGGTACGGGCGCCGGCCGGGAGGCGGGCGCCCGACGCGGACGCGGCGGACGCGGCACCGAGACCGGCGGCTGCTGCGAGCGCCGCGGTCAGAACGGTACGGCGAGTGGCGGAAGTTCGGCTCATGCGGTGGGGTCCCCCAGTTCGGTGTACGGGCGGCGGCCGGCCGTTGCGCGGCGGATCACTCCACTATCGCGAGCGGCGGAGTCGGGGACCAGTGCCCCCGCCCAACGGGTGCGCACCAATATTGGCGTGGACCAGTGTCAACGGGGCCGGTGCGGCGGGTGGGTGGGCAGCGCCGGCCGGCCGCCGGGGGCGCTCGGGCACGGCCGTTCGGTGAACGAACCGCCGGGGGTGGCCGCTCCTCGCAGGTCGGGCACCGGGTTGCGGGCGCTGCGGTCCTACGGTCGCTACATGCGCGACCTCCCCGTACTGCCCACTTCGCCGCGTTTCTGGCGCAGTCCGCTGCGCGGCACCCGCTTGACCTCCGTGCTCGGCCTCGTACTGCTCGTCGGCGTCCCGGTGCTGTTCCTGACCGGCCTGCTCTCCTACGCCGCGTACAACCCGGACCTGGCGCCGGTGAACGACACGACCCCCGACAAGGGGCTGCTCGGCTTCTACCTGTTCCCCTGGCCGACCGACCCGCACTGGCTGTACCGGCTGAACCAGGGTGTGCACGTGACGCTCGGCGTCACGCTGATTCCGGTGCTGCTCGCCAAGCTGTGGTCGGTGGTTCCGCGGCTGTTCGCGCTGCCGCCGGTGCGCTCCCTCGTCCACGGGCTGGAGCGGATCTCGCTGCTTCTGCTGGTCGGCGGCGGCCTGTTTGTCTTCGCGACCGGGGTGCTGAACGTCCAGCTGGACTACCTCTTCCCGGGCTCCTTCTACCCGCTGCACTTCTACGGGGCCTGGATCTTCCTCGCGGCGTTCCTCACCCATGCCGTGCTCCGGGTGCCGGTCGCGGTGCGGAACCTGCGGACCCTCCGGAAGGCCGGACCGCAGGGCCGTACGGACGTCCTGGCCGCGCCCGAGCCCGACCCGCCGACCGTCTCTCGGCGCGGCGCCCTCTGGTTCGTGGGCGGGGGCTCGGCGCTCCTGTTCGCCACCACGGTCGGGCGCAGCTTCGACAGCCTGCGCCCGACGGCGCTGCTCGCCCCGCGCGGCGGGCCCGAACCGGGCGGCGGCCCGAACGGTTTCCAGATCAACAAGACCGCTGCCGCCGCGGGCATCAAAGCGTCCGAGACCGGCGCGGACACCTGGCGTCTGACGGTCGTCGGGCGTACCGGGACGGTCCGTCTCAGCCGGGCACAGCTCGCCGAAATGCCCCTGCACACGGCCGAGTTGCCGATCGCCTGCGTCGAGGGCTGGTCCACGGGCGACCAGCGGTGGCGGGGCGTGCGGCTGAGCGATCTCGCCGCTCTCGTCGGATACGGCGGCGACGGCCCTCCCCCGGACGTGACGGTCGAATCCCTTCAGCGCCGGGGCGCGTTCCGGCGGGGCGCGCTGCGGGCCAACCAGGTGGCCGATCCGCGCTCCCTGCTCGCGCTGTACGTCAACGGCGCGCGGCTCTCACCGGATCACGGCTATCCGGCGCGCGTCATCGTGCCGGCCGCGCCCGGGGTGCTCAACACCAAGTGGGTGGCCCGGCTGAACTTCGAGAGGCTGTGACCCGTGTCGGACCGGAAGACCACCCACCGCGCCCCCGGGCCGCGACTGCCGCTGGGCAGCCCGCTCCAACTCGCCCTGCTGCTCTGCTCGTTCGCGCTCTCCGCCTACGTCGGCATCCGGTTGCTCGCCGACGACTGGCTCGGTGTGGCGCTGTGGATCGTCGGCGCGGCGCTGCTGCACGACCTCGTGCTGCTGCCGCTGTACTCGGCCGCGGACCGGGCCCTGCTGGCGACGGCCGGAGCCGTCGGCGAACGGGCCCTGGCGGGATACGTACGGGTGCCCGCCGCGTTCTCGCTCCTGTTGCTGCTCGTCTGGTTCCCGACGATCAGCGGGAGGACCGAGGACGCCTACCGTGCGGCCTCCGGTCTGTCCTCCGACCGCTTCCTGACCAACTGGCTGCTCGTGACGGCCGCGCTCTTCGGCGCCAGTGCGCTGCTGCTCGCCGTTTCGGTCCTGCGCAGCCGCAGCTCGACCGGGCCGGACGCTCACTGAGCGCCGCGCGCGGGCGGTACGCGCCGCGTTCCGCCCCCGACGTGTTCGCGCCGCCCCGGGCGGTCGGGCCTGCCGGGTCGGTACGGGTGCGCCGAGGCCGAGGTGGTGCGTGCGGTCAGCCGAGGTGGTGCGTGCGGCCGGGTCGGCGCGCGTGTGTTGGGCGCCGATGCGGACGCGTCGGCCCGTACCCCTGCGCGGGCGGCGAGCGCGAGCGAGGCGGGTGGGTGAGCGCAGGCCGGGCCCTCCGGCCCGGCCGACACCCCGGGCGAACGCGGCAGCGGCAGGGGTGACGCCGGCGGACACAGCCGCGCGTACGGGCCGTTCCACGGACCGCCGCGACGTCCCGAAGGCTCTCGGTTGCGAGTTCGAATCACCGGATTACGGTGTGAAGAGGTACGCGCTCCCGAGGGCGTGGAAAGCGTGAACCCGACCCGAAAACCGCCTGCACCGAGCGGGCCCGTCTGCGGCAGTACCGGTTCGGCGAAACTTCCCGGCGCCCGCCGAGGAGCGCGGCGCACAGCAGGAAGCTCGGTCTCCCGAGATCCGGCCGGACCCGGTCGCACAGCAACTTCTGGGAGGAACGATGGTGCATTCCGAGGACCGGTCGACTGAGGAAGAGGGCCCCGCGGACAGCGGTGCGGCAGGCACCCCGGGCGTCCACGACGGCGGCGCGGACGGAGGCGCCGACGGCGGCGCGGACAGCGGTGCCGAAGGTCCCGCGGACGGCGGCGCAGCCGGCACCCCCGGCGTACACGACGGTGGCGCCGACGGAGGGGCGGACCGCTCTTGAGCCTCCCGCGCGCCGAGACCCGGGACGCCGCCCCGCGGGGTGGCGTCCTGGAGTCGCGTCTGACCGGGCTCGGACGCGAGGAGTTCGCGCGCGACGTCTGGGCCCGTACGGCGCTGCTGACCCGGAACGCGGACGACTTCTCCGATCTGTTCTCCGCGTCCGCCGTCGACGAGCTGGTCGCACGCCGCGGTCTGCGCACGCCGTTCCTGCGGGTGGCCAAGAACGGGTCGACGCTGCCCGAATCGTCGTTCACCTCGCCCGCCGGCGTCGGCGCCACCGTCTCCGACCAGCTCGACGACACCGCGCTCTGGCGCGCCTTCGCCGACGGGGCGACCCTCGTACTGCAGGCGCTGCACCGCACCTGGGCGCCGGTGGCCGACCTCGTGACCGCGCTCGGCAGCGAGCTGGGCCACCCCGTGCAGGCCAACGCGTATGTGACGCCGCCGCAGAACCGGGGATTCGACGCCCACTACGACGTGCACGACGTCTTCGTGCTCCAGATCGAGGGCACGAAGCGCTGGATCGTCCACGAACCCGTACTGTCCCAGCCGCTGCGCGACCAGCCGTGGACCGATCACCGCGCTGCTGTGGCCGAGGCTGCCCGACGGAACGAGCCCGAGCTGGACGCGGAGCTGCGTCCCGGTGACGTCCTGTATCTGCCGCGCGGCTGGCTGCACTCCGCGCAGGCGCAGGGCGAGGTCTCGATCCACCTCACTCTCGGAATCCACGCCTGGACCCGCTACGCCCTGGCCGAGCAGCTCACCGGGGCCGCGCTTGCCGTCCTCAGGGACGACCCCGCGGCTCGCGGCACCCTCCCGCTGGGCGCCGACGATCTGGACGCCGAGATCGAAGTGATCCGTACGCGGCTGCTGGCGGCAGTCGCCGACGCCGAGCCGGAACCCCTCTTCCAACGGGCACGACGCGCCCAGGCACGCCCCGCGCCGCTCGGTCCGCTGGCCCAGCTCGCGGCCCTGCGCGAGCTGGGCCCCGCCACACCGGTCCGGCTGCGGCAGGCGGTCCAGGCCCGGCTCTCCGGCGTCAGGCTCTCCAGCCGAGTGGGATGGCTGGACTTCTCGGAGTCCGAACTCCCGCGTGTGTCACGGCTGTTGGACGGCGGCGTGCACACCGCGGGCGACCTCGGGATGGACCTCGCCGCGCGGCTGCTGCGCGCGGGCCTGCTGGTGGCGGCGGACCGGTGAACGCGGTCGAACCGCCGAGCGCCGGACGGTTCTTCTGCGCCGAGGCGGCCCGCGCCCGCGGCGATTTGTGTGCGGGCACCGCGCCGCACGGGGCAGTCTGGGTACTCATCGAGCACCGGGGCGGCTGGCCCGCCAACGGCTTCGACGGGCTGGACCTCGATCCGGCCGTCAAGGCACTCGTCCACTCCGGGGCCCGGGCGGCGCGGGCGCGCGTCCTCCTGGTCAGGCGCCACGGCCGCCGCCGGGCCGGAGGCAGCGACCGGTGGGCGGTGCTGCGCCACGGAGGGCCGGGCGCGCTGCGTCAGCAGTGGGGCAGCTGGCAGCGCGACCGTGACCTGGTACAGATCGCGGACGCGCTGGAGAGCCCGGGGGAACTCGGCCTGCCACCCGTCGTTCTGGTCTGCGCCCACGGTCTGCACGACGCCTGCTGCGCCGTTCGCGGCCGGCCCGTCGTCCGGGCGCTGAGCGAACGCTGGCCGGAGGCGGTGTGGGAGTGCACCCACGTCGGCGGCGACCGTTTCGCGGCCAATGTCGTCGTACTGCCCGACGGCGTCTACTACGGCGGCCTGGACGCCCGTTCGTCGCTCGCCGTGGTCGAGGAGCATCTGGCCGACCGGATCCACGGCGGCTATCTGCGCGGTTACACCACCCTCCGCCCGCCGCAGCAGGCGGCCGTCGCGGCGGTGCTCGAACGCTTCGGTCCGGCGGGAAGGCACGACTACGCGATCGCCTCGACGGAGCGCTCCGGGGCGGGCTGGCGCATCCGCGTCCTCGGCCGCCCCCCGCATCCGGCGGAGCTCGACGTGGAGGTCGTCGCCCGGCGCTCCCCGCCGCGCAGACTGACCTGCCGCGGACCTGCCGACGGCGTGGCCGTCCGCTACGAGGCGACCTCCGTCCGCCTGCGCTGACCCGGGCCGCAGCCTCACCCACGGGTGATGCGGCGGTAGCGGCGGATGGCCAGGGACATGAACAGCGCGGTGATCGCCGTGGTGGTCATCAGGGAGTACGGCAGGGCGTTCTGCACCGGCCACGAGGCGGCGGTCTCCAGCCCGGGCGGCGGCCGGTTGCCGAACAGGTCGCGGGCGGCGGTGGCGGTGGCGGAGATGGGGTTCCACTCGGCGACATGACGCAGCGGGCCCGGCATGTCCGCCGTGGA
Source organism: Streptomyces tardus (assembly GCF_018101125.2). Lineage (GTDB taxonomy): Bacteria > Actinomycetota > Actinomycetes > Streptomycetales > Streptomycetaceae > Streptomyces > Streptomyces tardus. The sequence continues at coordinate 275,511 of NZ_JAELVF020000002.1, forward strand.
GACGAAGGCGGAGGAGACGGAGGTGACGGGGAAGAGCCAGATCAGCCCGGCGCTCTGGGCGACCTCGACGCTGCGCGAGGTCAGCCCGATGGTGGCGCCGACCCAGGACATGGCGAAGGCGAAGGCGAGGATGACGAGAAAGGCGAGCGCGGCCCTCCCCCGGCGACGCCTGAGCCCGCCACCCGACGGCCAGCCCGCACAGCGCCGTCACCGTCAGAGTCACGGAGCTCATCACCAGGTCGGACAGAGTGCGGCCGAGCACGACCGACAGGCGTGGCGTGGGCAGCGAGCGGAAGCGGTCGACAAGGCCCTTGTCCATGTCGTTGGCCAGGCCGAGCGCGGTGAAGCTCACATTGAAGGTGACGGCCTGGACGAAGATCCCGCCCATCGGGTAGACGCGGTAGTCGTCACCGCCGAGGCTGCCGCCGAAGACGTGAACACGGGCGACGGCGCGGAGTTACCGGGTTCCCGGAGCAGAAAAAACCGGCCGGTAACCAATCCGCGGGCCTCGCGGCTCCATAGAGACACGGTGCACCGCGCACGAACAGACACCTGGGAGTAATCGTGAAACACCGTGCGACCATGCAGCGTTGGGCGATCGTCGGCACAGCCGCGGGGGCCCTGCTGCTGCTCTCGGGAACCGCCGCCCGGGCCGCTCCCGCCCAGACAAAGAACACACAGAACGTCTCGCAGAACGCCGCTTCCGCCGACCGGGAGGGCCGCTCCACACAGGGAACGAATCTCTGCCGGCTCTCGATCTGCAATGTCGGCGGAAATGAGAACGAAAACGAGCAGGGCGGACTACTCGGGCTCCAGGGCCTGAACTTCTGCCTGCTCTCCTCCTGAGAGGTTCGCCCCTGAGTGCGCGGTCGCGGCACAACACGTGCCGCGACCGCCGCCCAACCGCCGCGTGAGTGCGGCGAGTCCGACGGCAGCGCACCCCGCGGACCGGAAAACAGAAGGTGCGAGGGACGGCGGCACGGTGCTGCACGCAGCCGCAGCTCGCCGGCAGCACCTGGGTCGCGCCGGACTCCGCGTCGATCGGAGGGCCGGCGCGACCGTCCCCCCGGTCTCCCTGCGCGACCTCCCGACCGAGAGGCACCGCGCAGAACCCGACCGACTCCGCGCGAACAGGAAGCGAGAGGCGGAATATCCACCGCTGCCTCCCCTTCGCCACTCCGATCCGAGGGTTCACGGTCTCGGATAACTGGATCCAGAGGGCCGCAGGACGGAAGGAAGATCGCGAAAGCAGCCAATTGCGCCCGACTGGCAACGAGTTGACGAACAGGGGATTCACCGAGCTGCCGGAATTCACGATCCCGTAAGCCCATCAGATCGTCGGCCCACCTGTTCGCCTGTTCGCCGCCTCAACGGGACAACGGGGACGGATGGACGGCTCCGCGGGGGGCTGGTCGCCGTTCTCGATTCCCGACGGACAAACGGCCGGCAAAACGCGACGCGGCTGAATCCGCATGGGCGCCGGGACTGCCAACACCGCTCCCACCCGCACTTCTTCGCGTACACGGCACCCCGGAAGAACGATGAGGATTACACGCACCGGCCAGAATCCCGGCCCGCCACCTCGAAATCCGAAAGCCACCTGCACAGGGCATCTGCTCCGGGCCGGGAAAGCAGCTGCGGGCGGCGCACAAATGACGCGGCGTCGGGCGGCGACGGCAGTACGGCCCGTGGGGCCGTGGTCGCCGACACGCCTCCGGGGTCGGCACTCCCCGACGGCGTTCACGCACACGTATCGCGGCACGTCGGACCGGGGACGCCGGAAGTCTCATGCGAACGGGCCGCCGGAGGCCCGGCGAGGGACGGGCGTCCGCCTCGGCGGACGGGTCCGGCCCATGGTGTCGAGTCAGTCGAGGTGGACGCCTCCGTGGACCGAGCCGGCCTGGACCGCCAGGCCGTTCACGTCGCCGGTGAGTTGGTTGGTGACGTGACGGGGGCGGGCGCCGTGCGCGCTGACGCCGTCCAGCGGCCAGACCCGTTCGCCGTCGATGTTGACGCCGCCGTCGAGCTGCCCGGTCTGCACCGAGACACCCTGCGAGTGGCCGGGCACACCGGTGACGTTGCCGGTGATGGTGTTCGCACCCGGCGGGCCCTGCTCACCGATGACGTTGTGGCCGCCGATCTGCACCGCGTTCTGCACGTTGCCGTGGACCGTGCCGCCGTCCACCACGATCGCGGTGCCGTGCACATCTCCCTCGACCGTGCCGCCCTGCACCACGACGTCCCCGTGCACGTCTCCCTGCCACACCTCGGCGGGACCGACGGCCGGCAGTGAGTTCTGCTCCCCTTCGCAGGGGGCGAGTCCGAGGGGGTCAGTGTGGGTG
>NZ_JAELVF020000003.1 GCF_018101125.2 Streptomyces tardus
GAGTAGGTCGCCGCCGAACAATCATTGAGGGCGGGGTCGTCCGGAGTTCACTCCGGACGACCCCGCCTTTTTGTGTTCTGTCACCGGGAGTTCATGTCTTGCCTCGATGATCCTGGCATGGCGATGACACAGTTGGCAGCGCTCGGACTTCGGCCCGGGGACGAAGTCGTCCTCCCGTCCTACGGCGGCGACCGTGCGGCCCGCGAGGTCCAACTGGCGGGCGCGGTACCGGTGTTCGCGGACATCGACCCGCTGAGCTTCTGCCTCTCACCGAGTTCTGCAGAAGCGGTGATGAGCGAGCGGACAGTGGCGATCGTCGCGATCCACCTGTTCGGCCACCCCGCCGACATGGTGCGGCTGGAGGAACTCGCTCAGCGTCGCGGCGCAGAGTTGGTCGAGGACGGTCGCAGTCTCGGCGAGATCCCGTCCGGCCAGGCGCTCCGCCGTCGTGAACGGGCCTCGTTCCTGGGGAGCCGCCTGCGCGGAGTGCTGCCCCCGCAGACCCGGGCCGGCGCCGAGCACGCCTTCGAGGAGTACGTGGTGCGGGTGCCCGGGAACGGGCGTCCGGACCGGGACGTCTTCCGGCACGCGCTGCGCGCGCGGGGCATCGAGTGCTACGTGCCGATAGTGACCCCTGCGCATCGAGCCCGTGGGCTGCGTACCGCCCAGTGGCTGCAGGAGTCCGAACTGGCGGCCGAGCAGGGGCTGGCGTTGACGCTCGAGGACTCCATGAGCCGACGTCAGCTCTCGCGCATCGCCTCTGCCTGCAACTCGCTCGGTGGTCTTCTGATGGAACCTGCCTGCTGAGGTCAACGGCCGGGGCGAGCCGGGCAGAGTCCGATGTCGCAGGCACCGCTCGGAGTCAGGTATGATCGACTTTGTCGACAGGCCCCAATAGCTCAGTCGGCAGAGCGTCTCCATGGTAAGGAGAAGGTCAACGGTTCGATTCCGTTTTGGGGCTCGCACAGGAAAGGCCCGCCATTGGCGGGCCTTTCTTCGTGTCCGGGGTTCTTGGCGCCTCAGTGCGGTACGCGCATCGCGAGGATTGCCATATCGTCCGACGGGGCGTCGGCGGCGAATCGCTCGACCGCGCGCATGATGCGGGCGGCGACTGCGCCGGCGTTGAGACCGGTGCAGCTGCTCAGGCAGTCGGCGAGTCCGTCGTCCCCCAACATCCGGGTGCCTTCACGGCGTTCGGTCACACCGTCGGTGACGCAGAGCAGGACGTCGCCGGGGTCGAGCGTGAGCACCTGCTCGTACAGCTCCAGATCGTCCATGACGCCCAGCAGCGGCTGGGGTTCGGCGGCGGGCTCGACCGTGCCGTCGGGCCTCAGCCGTAGCGGGAGTGGGTGGCCGGCACAGACCACCTTGAGCAGCGCGCTGCCGTCCTCCTGTGGCCAGAGCTCGCCGTAGAGAAGAGTGAGGAAGCGGCTGCGTGCACCCTCGTCGAGGATCGCCGTGTTCAGACGCTCGAGCACGGCCGGGCCGCCGAAGCCTTCTCTGGCAAGCAGCCGCAGTGCGTGACGGGCGAGGCCGGTGACCGCTGCGGCCTCGGGGCCGGTGCCGCAGACGTCGCCGATCGCGAAGCCGTACGCGCCGTCGCTGATGGGGAAGAGGTCGTAGAAGTCGCCACCGACCTCGTTGCCCTCGCCCGCGGCTCGGTAGATGACCTCCACCTCGACGCCGTCGATCGGAGGCAACTCCGGTGGGAGCAGGCTGCGTTGGAGCGACTGGCTGATGGTGGTGCGCTCGGAGTAGAGCCGTGCGTTGTCCAGGGCGAGCGCGGCTCTGCGGGACAGGTCCTCGGCCAGCTCGAGGATCTCCTGGCGGAACCGCTCGTCGGTCGGCTTGCCGAGGACGAGCATGCCGATGACGCGATTGCGGGCGACCAGGGGCAGTACGACCGTCTCGCCTCCGACTGCCGAGGCTGTGGCCAGGGATGTGCCGGGTGCGGTGAGCGCGGGGTCGTCGAGCAGCAGAGTGCGCAGCGAGGTGCGCAGCGCCGCGGAGTGGGCGGCGTCGCTGGGAGCGGTCCACACGCGGGCGCCGGGGGTGATCAGGGGCTCGGGGGCGTCGACCTTGCCCAGCAGCGCCTTGAGGCCGTCGATGCGGTCCTCGTCCTCGTGCAGCACGTAGCTGAGGTAGGGCTCCGAGGTCTGGTCGGCGACGGTGTAGACCGCGCACCACGAGGCGAGGGTCGGGACGGTCATCTGGGCCATGAGCGCCAGCGTCTGGTCCCGGTCGAGAGTGCCGGCCAGCAGGTCGGAGGCCTCGACGAGGAAGCTGAGCGAGCCGCGCCGCAGCCGCTCCAGCTCGGTGAGCCGGGCGGACTCGACGGCCAGTGCGATGCGGTCGGCGGCGAACTGGAGCCGCAACGCCTCTTCGTTGGTGTACCGGGCGGCGGCCTCCGCGGCGACCCCGAGGGAACCGGTCAGCCGGCCCTCGACCTTGAGCGGCACGGTGACCACAGAACGCATCCCGGTGCCGCTGAGCAGCGGTACGGAGCCGGGAGCGGAGGTGACGTCCTCGTGGACGGAGGGCATTCGCGCACTGCCGTACCGGCCGGTGCCGGCCTCGACGGGGACTCGGGCGAAACGCTGCCGGGCGGACGGCAGACCGGTGCTGGCGCGTACCTCGAGCTCCGTCTCGTCGTCGGTGGCGAGCAGGAGGTACGCGGCGTCGCCGTCGAGCATGTCGCGGGCGCGCTCGACAGTGCGCTGGAGCAGCCCGTCGAGGTCCTCCGGCGGCGGCGAACCGATGAACGCCTCGAAGGGGTCGGTGGTACGGGACTCGCGCTCGCCGTGGCCGCCGTCGTGCGATTTGGAACGTGGGTGCGACTGGAGTACGGCCCGCTCGCTGTCGAGGACGAGCAGACAGACCGTGGACGGTGCTCCGTCCTCGTCGCGCACTCGCAGGTGCGAGGCGTAGACCGGAACCGTACGGCCGCCGGCGTCGCGCAGCCCGTAGGTGCCCTCCCAGCGCGAGAGGACGAGCGCCTCGGCGATGCCGGTGCCGGTGCCGGGGGTGTGCGGCCAGGCGGCGAGGTCGGTGAGGGGCTTGCCGATGACCTGCTCCGCGGAGTAGCCGAAGAGCGACTGGGCGTCGTCGTTCCACGCGGAGACCGCGCCCGCGCCGTCGACCTGCAGTACGGCCACGCGCACTCGGTGGTCGGTGACCGGCAGCTCTTCCTCGGGCAGCTCGGGGCCGGCGAGACGGGTGCCGACCGGCCGGTCCGGCATGTCCAGACGGAACCAGACCCGCTTGTCGGCGGCGGTGTACTCCACGCCCCAGCGGGATGCGAGCGCGGCGCAGAGCAGCAGCCCGCGCCCGCCCTCGCGGTCCGGGTGGCCGGGCTGGTGGCTGCTCTCCTGGAGCGGCAGCTCACGCTCGGGGTGGCGGTCCCGGACCTCGACGCGGATCCCGGTGTCCTCGCGCAGACAGATGACGTCCGCGGCGGTGCCCGCGTGGACAACGGCGTTGGTGACGAGCTCGCTGGTGAGGACCACGGCGTCGTCCACGACGTCCGCCAGCCCCCAGCCGTGGAGGGTGTCCCGGACGAAGCCGCGGGCGGCTGCGACCGAGCGTCCGACCGGCTCGTAGGTGGCGGCGGCCCGGGCCGTGATCACTGAACTCCCCAAGAATCTTGTGCTGCTGCTCTGCGAACCTACCTGTGCGGGGATGGTTGCGGCTCGTCCCCGCTCGGCGCTGTGCTGGTTCACCGCGGCTGCCCCTCCGTTGCCTTTCGTGTCACTCTGCCGTCCGTCATCCTGCCCGTCTTGGCGTGGTCGTCCCGATTTCGGTGCGACCGGTACGGATAGGCAGCAAGCAGCCAGGTTACTTACGTATCCGGGCCCGATGTGGGCCGGAGTGAATGATTCCCCCCGCAGCGGAACCAGATCTCGGTGTGCGATGCTGCCGAACTGTTATCGCCTGGTTCGGCCGCAGTGAAACACTGGGAAGGCTCGAAGAGAGAACCCGGGTGAATTGGTCGACCTGCGGGAGGGACACGGTGGAGTCTGGCGCTGAGACGCGGGCCTCTGGCACGCGTACGAAGAGCGGACGATCCCGGAGGGCGGGAACCGTCGAGGTGGACGCCGCGGCCGTGGACAGGCTGAGAGCGGCTCTGGAGGCGATGCGGGACGGCAACTTCCGCAAACGCCTGACCGTCACCGGTGAAGGACCGATGGCGGAGATCTCCGCGATCTTCAACGAGGTTGCCGACCGCAACATGCACCTCGCGGGCGAACTGAGCCGCGTACGGCGTGTGGTCGGCCGGGACGGCAAGCTCACCGAGCGCCTGGAAGTGGGCGCCGGCGAGGGTGCCTGGGCGACCTCGGTCGAGGCGGCGAACTCGCTCGTCGACGACCTCGTGCGGCCGGTGTCCGAGGTGGGGCAGGTGCTGAACGCGGTCGCCGAGGGCGATCTCGAGCAGCGGATGGACCTCCGGGTCCAGCGGGCCAACGGGACCCAGCCGCTGCGCGGGGAGTTCCTGAAGGTCGGCAAGACGGTCAACGGCCTGGTCGAGCTGCTGTCGGTGTTCACCGACGAGGTGACGCGGGTGGCCAGCGAGGTCGGTACGGAGGGCAAGCTCGGCGGCCAGGCCAAGGTGCGCGGGATGTCGGGGTCCTGGAAGGACCTGACCGACTCCGTCAACACCATGGCCTCCCGGCTGACCGCCCAGGTGCGCGACATCGCGCTGGTGACGACGGCGGTGGCGAAGGGCGATCTGTCGCGCAAGGTCACGGTGCACGTGGCCGGCGAGATGCTGGAGCTGAAGAACACCGTCAACACGATGGTCGATCAGCTCTCCTCGTTCCAGTCCGAGGTGACCAGGGTGGCCCGTGAGGTGGGCACCGAGGGCGAGTTGGGCGGTCAGGCACGGGTCGACGGCGTCGCAGGGGTGTGGCAGGACCTCACCGACTCCGTCAACCTGATGGCCGGCAACCTCACCTCCCAGGTGCGGGAGATCGCCCGGGTCACCACGGCGGTCGCCAGCGGCGACCTGTCCCAGAAAGTCACGGTCAACGCCCGCGGCGAGGTCGCCAAGCTCGCCGGAACGATGAACACGATGACGGAGACCCTGCGTACGTTCGCCGACGAGGTGACCCGTGCGGCGCGTGAGGTCGGTACGGAGGGGATCCTCGGCGGTCAGGCGCAGGTGCCCGGCGCCGCGGGAATCTGGAAGGACCTGACGGACTCGGTCAACACCGCGTTCCGCAACCTCACCGGTCAGGTGCGGGACATCGCCCAGGTGACCACGGCGGTGGCCAACGGTGACCTGTCGCAGAAGGTGACGGTGGATGTCTCCGGCGAGATGCTGGAGCTGAAGAACACCGTGAACACCATGGTCGACCAGCTCTCCTCCTTCGCCGAGCAGGTCACCAGGATGGCCCGGGACGTGGGCACGGAGGGCCGCCTCGGCGGTCAGGCGCGGGTCGACGGAGTGTCGGGCACCTGGAAGGACCTGACGGACTCCGTCAACTTCATGGCGGGCAACCTGACTTCGCAGGTGCGGCAGATCGCGCAGGTCACCACTGCAGTGGCGCGCGGCGATCTCTCGCAGAAGATCGAGGTCGACGCCCGCGGCGAGATCCTGGAGCTGAAGAACACCATCAACACGATGGTGGACCAGCTCTCCGCTTTCGCCGACCAGGTGACCAGGGTGGCCCGCGAGGTGGGCACCGAGGGCCGTCTGGGCGGTCAGGCGCAGGTGCCGGGCGTCGCGGGTGTCTGGCGCGATCTGACGGACTCGGTGAACTTCATGGCGGGCAACCTCACCGCTCAGGTGAGGAACATCTCGCAGGTGGCCACCGCGGTGGCGCGCGGCGATCTCTCGCAGAAGATCGACGTGGACGCCCGGGGCGAGATCCTGGAGCTGAAGACCACGATCAACACGATGGTGGATCAGCTGTCGTCCTTCGCCGAACAGGTGACGCGGGTGGCCCGAGAGGTGGGCACCGAGGGCAAGTTGGGCGGCCAGGCGCGAGTGCGCGACGTGGCCGGCACCTGGAAGGACCTGACGGAGTCCGTGAACGAGATGGCGGGCAACCTCACCCGCCAGATGCGCGCCATCGCCCAGGTCGCCACCGCGGTGACGCGGGGCGACCACGGCGTGCGGATCGACGTGGACGCCTCCGGGGAGATCCTGGAGCTGCAGGGCTACATCAACACGATGATCAGCAACCTGCGCGAGACCACGCTCGCCAACCAGGAGCAGGACTGGCTCAAGGGCAACCTCGCGCGCATCTCCGGGCTGATGCAGGGGAGGCGCGACCTCAAGGACGTCGCCCAGCTGATCATGAGCGAGCTGACCCCCGCAGTCTCTGCCCACCACGGCGCGTTCTTCCTGGCGGTGCCGACCGGAAAGGACAAGGAGACGGTCGCGGTCGGCCAGGGCGCGGACGGCAGTTACATGCTCCAGCTCCTCGGCAGCTACGGCTACGCGCTCGGTGCGATGCCGACGACGTTCGGACCGGGCGAGTCGCTGATCGGCACGGCCGCGGTGGAGAAGCGCACCATCCTGATGGAGAACGCCCCGGCTGGGTATCTCAAGATCACTTCGGGGCTCGGAGAGGCGACGCCGACACATGTCGTCGTGCTGCCGGTCGTCTTCGAGGGCTTCACGCTGGGAGTGATCGAGCTGGCCGCGTTCCAGCCGTTCACCCAGATCCAGAAGGACTTCCTCAGCCAGATCGCCGAGATGATCGCGACCAGCGTCAACACGATCAGCGTCAACACCAAGACCGAGGTCCTGCTGAGCCAGTCGCAGGAGCTGACCGAGCAGCTCCAGGACCGCTCGGCGGAGCTGGAGAACCGGCAGAAGGCGCTCGAGGACTCCAACGCCCAGCTGGAGGAGAAGGCCGCCCAACTCGCCCAGACCAACCGGGACATCGAGATCAAGAACTCCGAGATCGAGGAGGCCCGCCAGGTCCTGGAGGAGCGCGCGGAACAGCTCGCGGTCTCGATGCGCTACAAGTCGGAGTTCCTGGCGAACATGTCGCACGAGCTGCGTACACCGCTCAACTCCCTGCTGATCCTCGCCAAGCTCCTCGCGGACAACGCCGACGGCAACCTCTCGCCCAAGCAGGTGGAGTTCTCGGAGACGATCCACGGAGCGGGCTCGGACCTGTTGCAGCTGATCAACGACATTCTGGACCTGTCCAAGGTCGAGGCGGGAAAGATGGACGTGAGTCCGACCCGTATCGCGCTGGTGCAGCTCGTCGACTACGTGGAGGCGACCTTCCGTCCGCTGACGGCGGAGAAGAACCTCGACTTCTCGGTGCGGGTCTCGCCCGAGCTGCCCCCGACTCTGCACACCGACGAGCAGCGGCTGCTGCAGGTGTTGCGCAACCTGCTCTCCAACGCGGTGAAGTTCACCGACGGGGGCGCGGTGGAGCTGGTGATCCGCTCGGCCCGGGCGGACGTACCGGTGTCGATCAGGGAGTTCATGCTGGAGCACGGCTCCCTCCAGGACGCGGACGCGGAGCTGATCGCCTTCTCGGTCACCGACACCGGTATCGGTATCGCGCAGAGCAAGATGCGGGTGATCTTCGAGGCCTTCAAGCAGGCGGACGGTACGACGAGCCGGAAGTACGGCGGTACGGGGCTCGGGCTGTCGATCAGCCGGGAGATCGCGCGTCTGCTGGGCGGTGAGATCTACGCGGCCAGCGAGCCGGGGCGGGGCTCCACCTTCACGCTCTATCTGCCGCTGTTCCCCACGGAGTTGCCGCCGCACGGCTATGCACAGCTGGGTGGCGCGCAGGCGCTGCCGTCGGCCGCGCGGGAGGGCGTCCAGGAGCCGCGGGAGCCTGCGGCGGTCGAGGAGGCGCCCGGGCTGCCGGCGCTGCCGGCGGGTGTACCCGACGCCGAGCAGGCCGCCAACACCCTGGCGGAGCGCAGCCGTCGCCGTGCGGCGGCGGGCGGCAGGCGTGCCGTCGAGGACGGTGCGCAGGGGCAGAGCCCGGAGGCTTCGGCGGACGGCGCGGATCCCGAGAGCGGTGAGTCCGGCGGGGTCGGTGAGCAGGAGCGGTTCGGGCCGGCCGAGTTCGCGCAGCGGTTCCGCGGCAGCAAGGTGCTGATCGTCGACGACGACATCCGCAACGTCTTCGCACTCACCAGCGTGCTGGAGCAGAGCGGTCTCCAGGTGCTCTACGCGGAGAACGGCCGGGAGGGCATCGAGGTGCTGGAACAGCACGACGACGCCGCGCTCGTGCTGATGGACATCATGATGCCGGAGATGGACGGCTACGCGACGATGACGGCGATCCGCAGGATGCCGCAGTTCGCGGGGCTGCCGATCATCGCGCTGACCGCGAAGGCGATGAAGGGGGACCGGGAGAAGAGCATCGAGGCGGGTGCGTCGGACTACGTCACCAAGCCGGTCGACACCGATCATCTTCTGACTGTGATGGACCAGTGGATGGGGGAGAAGTGACGCCCGATACCCTTCCGGGGGACCACTGCTGACAGACTGTGGTCGTTTGGGGGTGGAAGTGCGTTATTCCAGGAACCTTCTGGTCTTCCGAAGCGTTCCCGGTACGTGCACGGTGACATCTCGGTGACAGGGTGTGGTGGGCCGCTCGGTGCGGCTACCATGACCGGCACAAGAACGGGCGGCGCAGAAGAGTCGTTCCAAGGGGTGGCGTCCCAGGCGCTGCCGGGGCGAGGAGGACGGGTCATGGTGCAGAAGGCCAAGATCCTCCTGGTCGATGACCGGCCGGAAAATCTGCTGGCGCTGGAGGCAATTCTCTCCGCGCTCGATCAGACGCTGGTGCGGGCATCGTCCGGGGAGGAAGCGCTCAAGGCACTTCTGACGGACGATTTCGCGGTGATTCTGCTCGATGTGCAGATGCCGGGTATGGATGGATTCGAGACAGCCGCACACATCAAACGCCGGGAGCGGACCCGGGACATCCCCATCATCTTCCTGACCGCTATCAACCACGGGCCGCACCACACTTTCCGCGGCTACGCGGCCGGCGCCGTGGACTACATCTCCAAGCCCTTCGACCCGTGGGTGCTGCGGGCGAAGGTGTCGGTCTTCGTCGACCTCTACATGAAGAACGTCCAGCTCCGGGAGCAGGCTTCACTGCTGCGCGCGCAGCTCGACGGCGGCCAGGCGGCCTCGTCCGAGGATCGGGAGGCAGTGGGGCTCGTCGCCGAGCTCTCCGCCCGCCTCGCCGCGGTCGAGGAGCAGGCCGAGGCACTCTCCAAGCAGCTCGCCGACAGCTCCGACGGGGCGGCGGTCGCCACGGCCTCCCACCTGGAGCGCAAGCTCACCGGGCTGCGCAGGGCACTTGACGCCCTGGAGCCCGGCACGCAGTAGCAGCCGGTCAGGCGCAGCGTCGGCTGCCTTCCATGCGGTCGAGGACCGTTCGCAGGTGCAGAGAAGGAGGCTGACGAGCCGTCAGCCTCCTTGCTCCGCCCAATCCCTCCGCGCCCCCGCTCACGGACGGCGGTAACCTCTCCGTCATGGCCTCACGTACGTCCGGCAAGAAGGCGCCCGCGAAGAAAGCAGCGGCCGGGAAGTCTCCGGCGAAGAAGGCCTCCCCCCGCAAGGCGCCCGCCAAGAAGGCGGCACCGACCCCTCCGCCGGGCAACGGCCTCTACCGGCTGCTGCGCGCGATCTGGCTCGGCGTCGCGCACGCGGTCGGGTCGGTGTTCCGCGGAATAGGGGCCGGGGCCAAGGGACTTGACCAGGCCCACCGCAAGGACGGGCTCGCGCTGCTGCTGCTCGGCCTCGGCCTGGTGGTGGCAGCCGGAACCTGGTCGAATCTGCGCGGGCCGGTCGGAGATCTGATCACGATGCTGATCACCGGCGCGTTCGGGCGACTCGACCTGCTGGTGCCGATCCTGCTGGGCGTCATGGCGGTGCGCTTCATAAGGCATCCGGAGAAGCCGGAGGCCAACGGCCGGATCGTCGTGGGGCTCTCCGCGCTGGTGCTCGGTGTGCTCGGGCTGGTGCACATGGCCTGCGGTGCGCCTGGGCGCTCCGACGGCCACGACGCGATGCAGGATGCGGGCGGCCTGATCGGCTGGGCCTCCTCGAAGCCGCTCATCTTCACCGTCAGCGAGGCGCTGGCCGTGCCTCTGCTGGCGCTGCTCTCGCTCTTCGGTGTGCTGGTGGTCACCGCAACACCGGTGAACCGGATTCCCGAGCGGTTGCGTCAACTCGGCGTGCGCCTGGGCCTGGTGGACGCGGACGAAGCCGATGAGGACGACGCCGACGACGAGCGCACGGACGAGGACGAGCAGCGCCGCCCGCCCCGTTCCCGCCGGGCGAACCTCCGCAAGGACGTCGACCCGATCCACGCCGAGAAGGAGGCACTGGACAACCGCCGCTCCCGTCGTACGCGACGCCGCGAGGACAGCCGGTCGGTCAACGACTCCGGCCCCGACAGCTCGTTGGACGCCGTCGACATCGCTGCGGCGGCTGCGGCCGATCTCGACGGCGCGGTGCTCCACGGCATTCAGCCGTCCTCGCTGATCGCCGACCTCAGCAGCTCGGCGTCGGGCAACCAGTCCGCGCGCGCCAGGATGGCCAAGCTCGCCGAGTCGCAGCAGGACGAGCTGCTCGCCGAGGACGGCGCCGCTCGGACCGCCGGGAAGGACGCCGCGAAGGGCCTGGACAAGGGCGTCGTACCCGATCTGACGAAGCCCGCGGGCTCCGAGCCCAACTCGCTGCCGCCCCGTGCCGAGCAGCTCCAGCTCGCCGGTGACATCACCTACTCCCTGCCCTCGCTCGATCTGCTCGAACGAGGCGGGCCCGGCCGTACCCGCAGCGCCGCGAACGACGCCGTCGTCGACTCGCTCTCCACGGTGTTCACCGAGTTCAAGGTGGACGCCTCGGTCACCGGCTTCACCCGCGGCCCGACGGTCACGCGGTACGAGGTGGAGCTCGGCCCCGCGGTGAAGGTCGAGAAGATCACCGCACTGACCAAGAACATCGCGTACGCCGTCGCCAGCCCCGATGTGCGGATCATCTCGCCGATCCCCGGCAAGTCGGCCGTGGGGATCGAGATCCCCAACAGCGACCGGGAGATGGTCAATGTCGGGGACGTCCTGCGCTCGTCGCAGGCGACGGGCGACGAGCACCCGATGCTGGTGGCACTGGGCAAGGACGTCGAGGGCGGCTACGTGTCGGCGAATCTCGCCAAGATGCCGCACATCCTCGTCGCCGGTGCCACCGGGTCCGGAAAGTCCTCCTGCATCAACGGGCTGATCACCTCGATCATGGCGCGGGCCAGCCCCGAGGACGTACGGATGGTGCTGGTCGACCCCAAGCGGGTGGAGCTCACGGCCTACGAGGGCATCCCGCATCTGATCACCCCGATCATCACCAACCCCAAGAAGGCCGCCGAGGCGCTGCAGTGGGTGGTGCGGGAGATGGACCTGCGCTATGACGACCTCGCGGCGTTCGGGTACCGCCACATCGACGACTTCAACGCCGCAGTGCGCAGCGGCAAGTTGACCACCCCGCCCGGCAGCGAGCGGGAGCTGTCGGCGTACCCCTACCTGCTGGTGATCGTCGACGAGCTGGCGGACCTCATGATGGTGGCGCCCAGGGACGTCGAGGACGCCATCGTGCGCATCACCCAGCTGGCGCGGGCGGCCGGTATCCACCTGGTGCTCGCGACGCAGCGGCCCTCGGTGGACGTCGTCACCGGACTCATCAAGGCGAACGTCCCCTCGCGTCTCGCGTTCGCGACCTCCTCGCTCGCGGACAGCCGCGTCATCCTCGACCAGCCCGGCGCGGAGAAGCTGATCGGCAAGGGCGACGGCCTGTTCCTGCCGATGGGCGCGAGCAAGCCGACGCGTATGCAGGGCGCCTATGTCACCGAGGACGAGATCGGCCGGGTCGTCCAGCACTGCAAGGAGCAGATGGCGCCGATCTTCCGGGACGACGTGACGGTCGGCCAGAGCAGGAAGAAGGAGATCGACGAGGAGATCGGCGACGACCTCGACCTGCTCTGCCAGGCGGCGGAGCTGGTGGTCTCCACCCAGTTCGGATCGACCTCGATGCTCCAGCGCAAGCTGCGGGTGGGCTTCGCGAAGGCGGGCCGGCTGATGGACCTGATGGAGAGCCGGGACATCGTCGGCCCCAGCGAGGGTTCCAAGGCCCGTGACGTGCTGATCAACGCGGACGGGCTGGACGAGGTGCTGGCCCGGATCCGCGGCGAGGCGTGAGCGCCGTACGTGGCCCAGTCGTAATAAACGTCAAGACAACCTTTCCGGTGAGGCATACGTCACGCTAGTTGGGACAGGTGTAGGAGAACGCTCCTTCACACCCCGAGCCACGGGAGTCCCGCGACTCCCGATGGCGGACAAACATTCACCGCCCGCTTGCCCGAAACTTTCGCACCGCCCATAGACTGAACTTCCAGCAGGTGGCTACACGCTCGAAAGGCTCTCCCGTGTCCATCGGCAACTCCTCCGCAGAGGACCGGCCTTCGGTCGGTCGAGCTCTCAAGAAGGCCCGTGTCGACGCCGGCCTGAGCGTTGACGAGGTCAGCGCGACGACCCGCGTCCGGGCGCCGATCGTGTACGCCATCGAGGAGGACGACTACTCGCGCTGCGGTGGCGACGTCTACGCCAGAGGCCATGTCCGTTCGCTCGCCCGCGCCGCGGGTCTGGGCACCGAGACCGCCGACGAGCTCGTCGCGCAGTACGACGCCGAGCACGGCGGACGCCCCGAACCGACCTCCGCCGCCCCGCTGTTCGACGCCGAGCGGGTCAAGCCGGAGTCCCGCCGCCCCAACTGGACGGCCGCGATGGTGGCCGCAATAGTCGCCGTGGTGGGCTTTGTCGGCTTCACTCTTTTCAGTGGTGGTGAGGAGGGCGGCAAGAGCGCGTCGCCCCAGGCGTCCCCGAGCATCACCGGCAACTCCGGCGGTACCACCAAGGGGCCGGACCCGAGTGAGCCCGCCGAGGAGACCGCGCCCGACCCGACCGAGAGCCCGATCGCCGCGGCCCCCGAGGACCGGGTGACCGTCAAGGTCGTCGCGACAGAGGGCAGCAGCTGGGTCTCGGTCGAGGACCGTACGGGTCGCAGGCTGCACGAGGGCCTGCTGGAGGACGGCCAGTCGGAGACCTTCATGGACAAGGACCAGATCTCGCTTGTCCTCGGCAACGGCGGCGCGATAGAGCTCTTCGTCAACGGCAAGAAGGTCGAGCGCACCACCGGCCCCGGCCAGGTCGAGCGGCTCACCTACACCAAGGGAGACCCGGAGCAGGGCTGATCACAGCCGTCCACCGGGTGCGGGAGAGTGTGCCGGGCGGGACGAAGTAGGCTGAGCCCATGCCCGAACGCCGTACCGTCGCCCTTGTCACTCTTGGCTGTGCTCGCAACGAGGTGGACTCGGAGGAGCTCGCAGGCCGCTTGGCAGCGGACGGCTGGGATCTCGTCGAGGAAGCCGCCGAAGCGGATGTCGCAGTCGTCAACACCTGCGGTTTCGTGGAGGCCGCCAAGAAGGACTCCGTTGATGCCCTCCTGGAGGCCAACGACCTGAAGGACAGCGGCCGTACGCAGGCCGTGGTCGCCGTCGGCTGCATGGCCGAGCGGTACGGCAAGGACCTCGCCCAGGCGCTGCCCGAAGCCGACGGAGTGCTCGGCTTCGACGACTACGCACAGATCTCCGACCGACTGCAGACCATCCTTTCGGGTGGCGTCCACGCCTCCCACACTCCGCGCGACCGGCGCAAACTGCTGCCGATCAGCCCGGCCGAGCGGCAGGGCAGCTCCGTCGCACTGCCGGGCCACGGGGACTCGGCGCCGGAGGACCTCCCCGAAGGCGTGGCGCCCGCCTCCGGCCCCCGCGCGCCGCTGCGCGTCCGGCTCGGCCGCAGCCCGGTGGCCTCCGTCAAGCTGGCCTCCGGCTGTGACCGGCGCTGCTCGTTCTGTGCCATCCCCTCCTTCCGCGGCTCCTTCATCTCCCGTCGGCCCTCCGATGTGCTGGGCGAGACACGGTGGTTGGCCGAGCAGGGCGTGAAGGAGGTCATGCTCGTCTCGGAGAACAACACCTCCTACGGCAAGGACCTCGGTGACATCCGGCTGCTGGAGTCCCTGCTGCCGGAGCTGGCGGCGGTCGACGGCATCGAACGCGTCCGGGTGAGCTACCTCCAGCCCGCCGAGATGCGGCCCGGGCTGATCGAGGTCCTCACCGGCACGGACAAGGTCGTCCCCTACTTCGACCTCTCCTTCCAGCACTCCGCACCGAAGGTGCTGCGCGCCATGCGCCGCTTCGGTGACACCGACCGCTTCCTGGAGCTGCTGGAGGCGATCCGCAGCAAGGCACCGCAGGCCGGCGTCCGGTCGAACTTCATCGTCGGCTTCCCCGGCGAGAGCGAGGACGACGTCGCCGAGCTGGAACGGTTCCTCGCAGCCGCGCGCCTGGACGCCATCGGGGTCTTCGGCTACTCCGACGAGGAAGGCACCGAGGCGCTCGGATACGAGGACAAGCACGACGAGGACACCGTCGCCGAGCGGCTCGCCCGGGTCAGCGCCCTGGCCGAGGAGCTCACCGCGCAGCGGGCCGAGGAGCGTCTGGGCGAGACACTGTCGGTCCTGGTGGAGTCGGTGGACGGCGAGGACGGAGTGCTCGGCCGCGCACTGCACCAGGCGCCGGAGACCGACGGGCAGGTGCGACTGCTGGGCGACTGGGCGGAAGGCTCCGAGCCGCAGCCGGGGCAGCTGGTGCTCGCCAAGGCGGTGGCCAGCGAGGGCGTCGACCTGGTTGCCGAGCGGTTGCCGGGCGGGGAGGCGTCCCTATGACCGGTGTTCCGGCTTCGGCCGCGGGAGGCGGGTCCGTGGCGCGTGCCACGAAGGCCGCCCCGCGGCAGGTCAGCCTGTGGAACATCGCCAACATTCTGACCATGATCCGGCTGGGTCTGGTGCCCGCCTTCGTGGCACTGATGCTCGTCGCCGGAGGTCACGATCCGGCCTGGCGCTCACTGGCGTGGGCGGCGTTCACCATCGCGATGATCACCGATCTCTTCGACGGCGAGCTGGCCCGGCGCTACAACCTCGTCACCGACTTCGGGAAGATCGCGGATCCGATCGCGGACAAGGCGATCATGGGCGCCGCCCTGATCTGCCTCTCGTCCCTCGGCGACCTCTCCTGGTGGGTGACGGGTGTCATCGTCGCCAGGGAGCTGGGCATCACGCTGATGCGGTTCTGGGTCATCCGGCACGGCGTCATCCCGGCAAGCAGAGGCGGGAAGATGAAGACGCTGGCCCAGGGGGTCGGCGTCGGCATGTACATCCTGGCGCTCACCGGGCCGCTGGCCACGCTGCGCTGGTGGGTGATGGCAGTCGCTGTCGTGCTGACGGTGCTGACCGCCGCGGACTACGTTCGGCAGGCGGTTGTGCTGCGCCGAGCCGGCCTCGCGGCGGCGTCCGGCGGGCCGGTTGCCGCGGTGCGGCCCGAGCCGGCAGAACTGCCGGAGGAGGAGCCGCGTGAGCGGTGAGGCCGCGGCACGGGCGCTCGGCCTGCTGACCGACGCGGGCCAACGCCTTGCGGTGGCCGAGTCGCTGACCGGCGGGCTGGTGTCCGCCGCGCTCACCGACGTACCGGGCGCCTCCCGTGCGTTCCGGGGCGGAGTGACGGCCTACGCGACGGACCTCAAGGGCGGACTGCTCGGCGTGGACGGGGAGCTGCTGGCGTCCGGCGGCGCGGTGCAGCCGGAGGTCGCCCGGCAGATGGCGTCCGGCGCCCGTCGCCTGCTGAACGCCGAGTGGGGGCTCGCGACCACCGGAGTCGCGGGGCCGGAACCGCAGGACGGTGCGCCGGTGGGCACGGTCTTCGTCGCGGTCGCCGGACCTATGTCCGCAGAGCCGGCCGTCGAGGGACTGATGCTGCAGGGGGAGCGCGGCGAGATCCGGAACAAAAGCGTACACGCGGCGCTTGAACTGCTGTGCGCACGGATCGCGGAGCACCGCGAGGAGCCCGCGGGCCGACGCGGTACGAACCATACGGAGCAAAATGGGGGACCTGATGTTTACAGCCCAGAGTGAACACGAGATAGCGCCCCGCGCTACCACGGTTGTAGACGGTACGGTGGGGCATGAAGGATTCAGGAACGCGGTCCGAGGAGGGAGCCACCGATGATTCTGCTTCGTCGCCTGCTTGGTGACGTGCTGCGTCGGCAGCGCCAGCGTCAGGGCCGTACCCTGCGCGAAGTCTCCGCATCCGCGCGCGTCTCTCTCGGCTATCTCTCCGAGGTCGAGCGGGGGCAGAAGGAGGCTTCCTCCGAGCTGCTTTCGTCGATCTGCGACGCGCTGGACATCCGAATGTCCGAGCTGATGCGGGAGGTCAGCGATGAGCTGGCACTCGCCGAGCTGGCACAGTCCGCGACACAAGATGCGGTGCCTGCGCCGATGCGACCCATGCTCAACCCTGTATCCGTGACCTCGGTCACGAGCCGCCCGGGGGAGCGGGTGACGATCAAGCGGCCTGCCGAAGCCGTGGACGTCGTCGCTGCCTGACGCGTCACCACAAGCCTTCAGAGGCGCCGGGAGGATCTCTCCCGGCGCCTCTGCTGGTGCCGGGGCCCGGTGTCAGGGGCCGCCATCCTCGGGCTCGTGCGCAACCCCTGCCCGAGCGAAGGTCCCGCTGTGCTGGCGCGCTCGCGGGACCGGGCCCCCTCGGTGAGCATGGACGCCATGTGCATATCCAGGATGTGCCGTATCCCCCTCGCTGTCTGCTGCGTGCTCGCCGGCGCGCTCGCGCTGTGGCGGCTGACCACCGCGCCCGACACGGCCGGCGCCTGGGAGGCGGCGGTGCTCGTCGGCAGCTGGGGGCTCGGGCTGATACCCGTGCAGGCGGTGCCCTACGAACGCCGTATGACGTGGGAGCGCATGCAGCACGGCTGGTGGGCAGAGCCGCCTCGGACTATCGGCCGCCGTGCTGGCAGCGGGGGCACCAGTAGACAGGGCGGAGCCGGTCGGGCGGCCCGACTTCGGCGCGGCGGATCGGTGCTCCGCAGCGCAGACAGGGCGCCGATCGGTGCCCGTACACCCACAGCGCTCGGCCGGCGGCACGGCGCTCGCCGGTGGTGGCACGGCGCAGCCGGTCGCGGTTGACGACAAGCAGCCGGTGGGCGAGCCGCAGGAGTCGGTCCGGGTCCGGGACGGCCGAGACGGGAGCCCAGGGGAGCAGCCGCACCAGGAAGCAGAGCTCGGAGCGGTAGACGTTCCCGACGCCCGCCAGATTGCGCTGGTCGAGCAGCGCCTCGCCGAGGGGGCGGGAGGGCTCGGCGGTCAGCCGGCGCCACGCCTCGCCGGGGTCCCAGTCCGCGCCGAGCAGATCGGGGCCGAGATGGCCGACGGCCGACTCCTCCTCGCGGGTGCGCAGCAGCTCCAGAACGGGAAGACGGTAGCCGATCGCCTGCTGCTCGGTACCGACGAGGACGGCCCGCACCTGGTGCGCGGGCCCGCCGTCCCAGCGCGAACCCACCGGGCGGCAGCGCCAACTGCCCTCCATACCCAGGTGGGTGTGGAGTGTCAGACCGCCGGAGAGCCGGGTGAGCAGGTGCTTGCCGCGCGGGAGCGTCTCCAGCACCTCCCGCCCCGCCAGGTCCACGGTGGCGAGCCGCGGCACCCGCAGATCCGCCGAGACCAGCTCGGCCCCCGCCAGCGCGTCGTTCAGCTGCCGGGCCGTACGCCAGACCGTGTCTCCCTCGGGCACGCCGCTTCCCTTCCTCTCGCTCCGCGGTCCACCTCTCAGGGGCGCAGCCGCAGCCCTCGCGGGGTGGCGTGGAAGCCGGCCGTCTCCAGCTGCTGTCCGAGCGGTGAGGTCAGAGCCGGCGAGCCGTTCGCCCGCTCCACTGTGAGCGGGCCCACCCGGCCGTGGCGCACCGCGTCGACGAGGACCTCCACCGCCTGCGGCAGCAGCGGCGGCGACCAGGAGAGCAGGGTCTTGCCGCCGCGCTCCAGATAGAGAACGAGCTCGCCGTCGACCAGGACCACCAGGGAACCCGCCTTGCGGCCCGGCTTGTGCCCGCAGCCCTCCGGCGGATCCGGCCAGGGCAGCGCGGCGCCGTACACCTGGGCGGGGTCGGCGGCGGCGAGCAGCACCGCCTCCGGCGACTCGGCGCGCTCGCGCGCGGTGTGCGCCGCACGCAGCCGGTCCACCGCCCCGGCCATCGCGAACTGGGCGGCTCCCAGGCCCTCCACGACGTAACCGCGCCGGGTCTGGCCGCTTTCCTCGAACGCCGCCAGCACGCGGTACACCGCGGCGAAACCGCCGGCCACGCCCTCGGACGCCACCGCGCCGCGGGTGACCACACCGTGCCTGTCCAGCAGGGTGTGGGCCAGCGCGTGTGCGCGCACCGTCGGGTCCCGCTCCCGGTCGGGGAGCAGCGACCAGCGCCCCGCGACGGTCGGCGGGCCGACCCGCGAGGCGGTACGCGGCAGTGAGCCGTAGCGGCCTCGAGGTGCCCGGCGGCGGGCGCGATGCGCCGTGGAACCGGCGGTACGGCCGGAGCCCAACAGATTCCGCAGCGGCGCCAGGGTGTCGTTGGTGAGCCGGCCCGACCAGGCAAGATCCCAGACCGCATCCGCCAGTTGGGACTCGCCGAGGTCCGGGTCGATGGCCCGGGCGCGCTCCAGCAACTGCCGGAAGAACAGCCCGAAACCGCCGGAGAGCGCCTCCAGCACGCAACGGTGCGCGGCCGAAAGCTCGAGCGGCAGCGGCTCGGGCAGGAGCAGCGGTGCCACCTCGGCCGGGTAGAGAGCGATCCAGCCGTCCTTGCCGGGCAGCGCCCCCGCCCCGGCCCAGACGACCTCGCCGGAAGCGGTCAGCTCGTCGAGCAGGGTCGTGTCGTACCCCCGCACCCGCGCCGGCAGCACCAGGCGCTCCAGAGCGGAGGCCGGAACTGCCGCGCCCTGCAGTTGCTCCACCACCCTGGACAGTCCGTCGAGGCCCGAGAGCCCGGTGCCGTCCAGGTGCTGCCAGCGGGGGACGAACGCCGCGAGCGCCGGTGCGGGGACCGGCTCCAGCTCCTGCCGCAGCGCAGCCAGAGAACGACGGCGCAAGCGGCGCAGCACCGTCGACTCGCACCACTCCTGGCCGCCGCCCGCTCTGGCCGGATGGAACTCGCCCTGCACCAGACGGCCTTCGGCAGCCAGCCGGTGCAGCGCGCCGTCGGCCACCGCGACGCCGAGACCGAAACGGGAGGCGGCCTGCTCCGTGGTGAACGGGCCGTGGGTGCGCGCGAACCGGCCCAGCAGATCACCGAGCGGGTCCCCGACCGGCTCGGTGAAGGCCTCCGGAACGCCTACCGGCAGCGCCACCCCGAGCGCGTCCCGCAGCCTTCCCGAATCCTCGATCGCTGCCCACCGCTCGTCGCCGGCGATGCGCACCCGCACCGCGCGCCGTGAACGCTCCAGCCGCTCGGCCCACTCCGGTGAGGCGCCCCGCTCGGTCAACTCCTCGACAGCGAGAGGGCCGAGAACCCGCAGCGCGTCCGCGACCGCCTCCTCGTCACCGATCCGGCGCTCCGAGGTACGCCACTGAAGCTCGCGCTCGAGGTCTGCGACGACGTCGGCGTCCAGCAGATCGCGCAGCTCCGCGCGGCCCAGCAGCTCGGCGAGCAGCCCCGAATCCAGCGACAGGGCAGCGGCCCGGCGCTCGGCGAGCGGCGAGTCGCCCTCGTAGAGGAACTGCGCGACGTAGCCGAACAGCAGGGAGCGGGCGAACGGTGACGGGTCCTGCGTCGTGACCTCCACCAGCCGCACCCGGCGGGACTCGATGTCCCCCATCAGCTCGGTGAGGCCGGGCACGTCGAAGACGTCCTGGAGGCACTCGCGCACCGCCTCCAGCACGATCGGAAACGACCCGAACTCGGAGGCGACCTGGAGCAGTTGGGAAGCGCGCTGGCGCTGCTGCCACAGCGGGGTGCGTCTGCCCGGACTGCGGCGCGGCAGCAGCAGCGCCCGGGCGGCGCACTCACGAAACCGAGCGGCGAACAGGGCCGAGCCGCCGACCTGTTCGGTCACCAGCCCGTCCACCTCGCCGGCCTCGAAGAGCACATCCGCGGCGGCCACCGGCGGCTTGCCGTCCTGCGGGACGGCGAGGGCCGCCCGGCCGAGGTCCTGCGCGCGCTCCGGGTCGAGGTCGGCGTCGAGGTCGTACTCGAGCAGATCGGCGTCCGGAAGGCGCAGCACGATGCCGTCGTCCGCGTGCATGACCTGGGCGTCCAGCCCGTATCTCTCGGTCAGCCGGGCTGCCACCGCAAGCGCCCAGGGCGCGTGCACCTGCGCGCCGAACGGTGAGTGCACCACCACCCGCCAGTCGCCCAGCTCGTCCCGGAAGCGCTCGACGACGATGGTGCGGTCGTCGGGCAGATGGCCGCACGCCTCGCGCTGCTCGGCCAGGTACTCCAGCAGGTTGCGCACGGCCGAGGTGTCGAGACCGGCCGCGGCCAGCCGCTCCTCGGCCGCCTCCCGGGGGAGCGCGCCGACCTCCCGCACGAAGGCGCCGAGGGCCCGGCCGAGCTCCAGCGGACGCCCCAGCTGGTCGCCCTTCCAGAACGGGAGCCGGCCCGGGACCCCGGGCGCCGGGGTGACCAGCACTCGGTCGCGGGTGATGTCCTCGATGCGCCACGAGGTCGTGCCGAGAGTGAAGACATCACCGACTCGGGACTCGTAGACCATCTCCTCGTCCAGCTCTCCGACCCGGCTTCCTCCCCGGCGCGGGTCGGAGCCGGCGAGGAAGACGCCGAAGAGACCTCGGTCGGGAATCGTCCCGCCGGAGGTGACCGCCAGCCGCTGCGCCCCCGGTCGACCCGTGACGGTCCCCGCCACCCGGTCCCACACCAGACGCGGTCTCAACTCGGCGAAAGCGTCGGAGGGATAGCGGCCCGCGAGCATGTCCAGCACCGAGTGGTACGCGGACTCGGGCAACGCGGCGAACGGCGCGGCACGGCGGACCAGGCGCAGCAGCTCCTCCACGTCCCGGCTCTCCACCGAGGTGATCGCCACGAGCTGCTGTGCCAGTACGTCCAGCGGGTTGGCGGGCACCCGCAGCGCCTCGATCGCGCCTTCGCGCATCCGCTCCGTCACCACCGCGGACTGCAGCAGATCCCCGCGGTACTTGGGGAAGACCACACCGCTGGAGACCGCGCCAACCTGGTGCCCGGCGCGCCCGACCCGCTGCAGCCCGGAAGCGACGGCGGGCGGCGACTCGACCTGGATCACCAGGTCGACCGCTCCCATGTCGATGCCCAGCTCCAGGCTGGAGGTGGCGACCACCGAGGGCAGCCGACCGGCCTTCAACTCCTCCTCCACCTCGGCACGCTGCTCCTTGGAGACCGAACCGTGGTGGGCGCGGGCCAGCACGGGCACGGCGCCGAGCGCGCCGCCGGAACCGCCCATCAGCTCCGCGGGGGAGTGCGCCTCGGGCAGTGGCTCACCGGTGGCGCGCTCGTAGGCGATCTCGTTCAACCGGTTGCACAGGCGCTCGGCCAGGCGACGGGAGTTGACGAAGACGATGGTCGAGCTGTGCTCCTGGACCAGGTCCGCGATCCGCTCCTCCACCGAGGGCCAGATCGAGGGCTTCTCGGCGGCACCGCCCTGCTCCTGCACGGGCGAGCCGCCGAGCTCCCCCATGTCCTCGACCGGGACCTCCACCCGCAGATCGAAGCGCTTCGTCGACGGGGGCTGCACGATCTTCGCCGACCGCTGAGGAGAGAGGAACCGCGCCACCTCCTCCACCGGGCGCACCGTCGCCGACAGCCCGATGCGGCGGGCGGGCCGGTCCAGCAGCTCGTCCAACCGCTCCAGAGACAGGGCGAGATGGGCGCCGCGCTTGGTGCCCGCGACGGCGTGCACCTCGTCCAGGATGACCGTCTCCACGCCTCGCAACGCTTCCCGGGCGGCGGAGGTGAGCATGAGGAAGAGCGATTCGGGCGTGGTGATGAGGATGTCCGGCGGGCGGCGCGCGATGGCGCGCCGCTCGACGGCCGGGGTGTCCCCCGAACGGATTCCGACCCGCACCTCCGGCTCGGGGAGGCCGAGCCGTATCGACTCCTGGCGGATACCGGTCAGCGGGCTGCGCAGATTGCGCTCGACGTCGACGGCGAGGGCCTTGAGCGGCGAGACGTACAGCACCCGGCATCGCCGAAGGGCGTCCGCCGGCGGCGGAGCGGACGCCAGACGGTCCAGCGAGGCGAGGAACGCGGCCAGAGTCTTGCCCGAACCCGTCGGTGCGACCACCAGCGCGTCCGCGTCCTCGGCCAGCGCCTGCCAGGCGCCCTCCTGGGCGGCGGTGGGCGCGCTGAAGGCCGCCGTGAACCAGGCGCGGGTGGCGGGCGAGAAGGCGTCGAGAGCCGCTGCGTGACTCATGCCTACATGGTGCACCGGACCACTGACATCGACCGTCGGCTTCGGCCCCGGCGGGCGTGGGGCGGCGGCCTGCCGGCGGTGCGGCACGGGCTGGCGCGCCGACCCTCGAGGGGCGCCCGTACCCCCCGATCGGCGGCGACTGGGCGCTTCGCTGTGCAGGGGGGGGCGAGGTCTGCGGGGCGGTCCCTGTCTCGCAGTCCGGGCGCAAGGCGCGAGAGCCGGGAGCCCTGGCGACAATGGCCGGGTGGGACAGGACTTCGGCGGACCTCCGAGCGCTCGGTGCGGTGCGACGGCGCCCATCGACCGCGGGATCGACCGTACGCCGGCCTCCGGGCAGGCGCCGCGCACCGGCGCCGGGTACCGGAGGCCGGCGGTGCGGCCCGACGACGTGGCCGGCGCGGACACCTTCGCGGAGGCCGCGGTGACGGGCCGGGCGGCTGCGGGGGAGTGGGCCAGGCACTGGCGCTGCGAGGAGCTGCATGACACCGATCTGCTGCGTGCCCGCTATGTGCGGCACACGTTCTCGCGACACAGCCACGACGGCTATGTGCTGGCCGCGGTCACCGGCGGTGTCGAGACCGTCGGGCTGCCGGACGGCGCCGTCTCGGTCGCACCGGGCGGCGTCGTCATGATCAACCCCGAGGTGCCGCACACCGCGCGAGCCGGCGCGCCGGAGGGGTGGGCGTACGACACTCTCTACCCGACACGCGGGCTGGTGGCCGCCGTCGCCCGGGAGACGACCACCCTGCGCGGTACGGCCGCCTTCGCCGTCCCGGCTGTACGGGACGGCGAGACCTGCGCGCTGATCTCCGCGGTGCACCGTGCGGCGGAGGAGGGAAACGCGCTGGCCGCGGACAGCCTGCTGCGACAGGTCGTCCATCGGCTGCTGCACCGGCACGGCGGCCCGCTGCCGGTCCGTACGGTCCACGGAGCCGGCGCGCGGAACGCGGCTGCTGCCCGCGAGGTGCTGGAGAGCCGCATGGCCGAGCCGCCGAGTCTGGAGGAGCTGGCCACGGAGGTCGGGACGAGCCCGTTCGCGCTGACGAGGGCGTTCGGGGCGCGCTACGGGTTGCCTCCGCACGCCTGGCTGACGGACGCCCGGATCCGGCGTGCGCGCGGCCTGCTGGATGTCGGAGTCCGACCGGCCGAGGCTGCGGCGGCGGTGGGATTCGTTCGCAGTGTTCGCGGCACCCGTGGTGCTCGCGGTGTTCGCGGTGTTCGTGGTGTTCGCGGCGCTCGCGGTGTTCGCGGTGACGGAGCCCGGTGCCGAGCGCGTGATACTGGGGTCATGCGGTTGACGATTTTCTGGGAGCGGATGTCCACCCACTTCGGAGCCGCCTACGCGGATTCCTTCGCGCGCGACCATGTGATGTCGGAGCTGGGTGGGCGCACGGTGCACGAGGCACTGGACGCGGGGTGGGACGCGAAGAGCGTCTGGCGGGCGGTGTGCCGGGCCGTCGACGTACCCGCCGAGCTGCGCTGACAGGGCTCGACGCCCGGACGGTCGTGGGCGGTTGCCGGCGCGGGGATTCGTCCGTGCCGGTGGGGTGCGGAAGGTCGGCCGGACCGCGGTCGCTCCTCCGGTCCGCCCCGCCCAAGTTCCGGGCCCCGACCGGTGTTTGCGGAATGTGGGTGTTCGTGCGCCTTGAGGTTGATTTCGCGAGGTCACTCGTTTGAGTCACGTCGCAGCTCCACGAGTCGATGTGATGCCTTTCTACCGCTGTGACCTGCGGATTCGAGTTATCCACAGGGTGCGGGGCGGCACTTGACACGTAAATCGAACATGGATTCCCATGAGTGTGCCGGGGTGGCCAGGTGGCCACGGCCGGATCGATTGTCAGTGGCAGCCGCTAGCGTCTCGGACGTGAAGCGATCGACTCAAGCAAACCGGGTGGCACCCATGGCAGGTACGGACCGCGAGAAGGCGCTCGACGCCGCACTCGCGCAGATTGAACGACAGTTCGGCAAGGGCGCCGTGATGCGCCTGGGCGAGCGGCCGAACGAGCCCATCGAGGTCATCCCCACCGGCTCGACCGCGTTGGATGTCGCGCTCGGTGTCGGTGGCCTGCCCCGGGGCCGGGTCGTGGAGGTGTACGGCCCGGAGTCCTCCGGAAAGACGACGCTGACTCTGCACGCCGTTGCCAACGCCCAGAAGGCCGGCGGCACCGTGGCGTTCGTGGACGCCGAGCACGCGCTCGACCCCGAGTACGCCAAGAGGCTCGGGGTCGATGTGGACCAGCTCATCCTGTCCCAGCCGGACAACGGCGAACAGGCGCTGGAGATCACCGACATGCTGATCCGATCCGGTGCGCTGGACCTGATCGTGGTCGACTCCGTCGCCGCCCTGGTCCCCCGGGCCGAGATCGAAGGAGAGATGGGCGACTCCCATGTCGGACTCCAGGCCCGGCTGATGAGCCAGGCGCTGCGGAAGATCACCGGTGCTCTGCACCACTCGAAGACGACCGCGATCTTCATCAACCAGCTTCGGGAGAAGGTCGGCGTCATGTTCGGCTCGCCCGAGACCACGACCGGTGGCAAGGCGCTGAAGTTCTACGCCTCGGTCCGGCTGGACATCCGGCGGATCGAGACGCTCAAGGACGGCACCGACGCGGTCGGCAACCGTACCCGCGTCAAGGTCGTGAAGAACAAGGTCGCACCGCCCTTCAAGCAGGCCGAGTTCGACATCCTCTACGGCGTCGGCATCAGTCGCGAGGGCGGTCTGATCGACATGGGCGTGGAGCACGGCTTCATCCGCAAGTCCGGCGCCTGGTACACGTACGAGGGCGACCAGCTCGGCCAGGGCAAGGAGAACGCCCGCAACTTCCTGCGCGACAACCCAGACCTCGCCAACGAGGTCGAGAAGCGCATCAAGGAGAAGCTGGGCATCGGTGTGCGCACCGAGTCTCCCGAAGCGGAGCCCGGCGCCGATGCGGCCGGCGGCCCTGCGGTCGAGCCCCTGGCCACGAGCGCCGGAGCCGGCGTGGCTGCGAAGGCCGCCACCGCCGCACCGAAGAGCAAGGCCAAGCCGAGCGCTGCCAAGAGCTGACCGGTGACACGACGCACCGAGTGGGCGGTCGACGCAGCACCGGTTGATGACAGCGGTGGCCCCGGTCCGTCGAGGGCCGGAGCGGGGCCACCGCGCGGATCGAGGGAGTTCGGCGAGGGCAGGCGCTCGCGAGGGCGAGGCCGTGAGGCTGAGGACGAGCTTTCGGAGCCCACCGACCCGGCGGAGCGGGCGCGGCAGATCTGCCTCCGTCTGCTCACGGGCACTCCCCGTACGAGACAGCAGTTGGCCGAAGCCCTTCATAAGCGGGAGATCCCGGAAGAGGTAGCCGAGGAGGTGCTGTCCCGTTTCGAGGAAGTGGGCCTCATCGACGACGCCGCGTTCGCCGGTGCCTGGGTGGAATCCAGGCACCGCAGCAGAGGGTTGGCGCGCGGTGCCCTTGCGCGGGAGTTGCGGACCAAGGGCGTCGATTCCGAGGTGATCTCCGCGGCGGTCGAGCAACTCGACCCCGAGCAGGAGGAGTCGACCGCCAGACGTCTGGTGGACCGGAAGCTGGCCTCCACTCGCGGAGTGGATCCGGCCAGACGGATGCGCCGGCTGGTCGGCATGCTCGCCCGCAAGGGGTACGGCCAGGGGCTGGCAATGCGCGTGGTCAGACAGGCCCTTGAGGAGGAGGGGGAGCAGGAAGAGCTCCTGGATCATCATCTGCCGGACGACTGAGGCGGATGGCGCCGAGCCGTGCCGGGGCGCTGTTGCTCCGCCGTCCGGAAGCGCCCGTCGGCACGTTGCGGACGGGGTTCCGGGGGTAGCGTCCTCGGCATGGACTTTCGTACCACTGTTGAGCGCGCTCAACGCCTCAAGCAGCTTCACGCCGAGTACAAGCCGCTCGTGTTGCCGACCGTCTGGGACGTGTGGTCCGCGCGGACGGCGGCCGGCGCCGGGTTTCCCGCACTGACGGTCGGAAGTCATCCGCTCGCCGATTCCAGGGGCGCGGAGGACCAGGAAGGACAGACCTTCGAAGAGGTGCTCGCCGCCGTACGGCCGATCGTCTCGGCGGTCGACGTGCCCGTCTCCGTCGACCTGGAGGCCGGGTACGGGAAAGAGCCGGCAGACCTCATCGCCGGACTCACGGAGATCGGCGGTGTCGGTCTGAACATCGAGGACACCGTCCACTCCGAAGGCGGTCGGATGCGCAGTACGCAGGAGCACGCGAGCTACATCGCGGGACTGCGCGCGGCGGCCGACAACGCGGGAGTTCCGGTCTGGGTCAACGGCCGTACCGATCTCTTTCTGCACGCGGAGGCGGCTGCCGACGTCCTCGACGAGGCGATCGAGCGGCTGCGGGCCCTGGAGCAGGCGGGCGCCGACAGCGTCTACCCGGTCCGTATCCAGGACGACGACGAGCTGCTCGCGGCGGTGACCGGTTCAGTCGGCATCCCGGTGAACTCCACTGCTCACCCCGTCAAGCACGACCTCGAACGTTTCCGCCGCCTCGGCGTCGGTCGGATCACCTACGGCCCACTGCTCCAACTTGCAGCGACCGACGCGATGAAGGACATGCTGGGGCCCTGGGCGCCGTAGCAGCACCACCGTGCACATCGACTGCGCGCGCCGAGTCGGAGGCGGGGCTCGGCGACGCGTGTTGCGGAGCGGCGAGGGCGCGAGTGACAGGCGCGGGAGTGACACGGGCGTGCGCGAAGCGTTCATGACGCGTTCCGCGCAGCCGCCGCGGTACCTCATCTCCGTGGAGCGGTGACCTGAGACGCGGTCCGTTGCGGCCGGCGGTTCGAAGCGGTGCGCCGGTGCTGCGGACCGCCGACGCCTCGTCGAACGGAGACGCTGCTTGCGACCTGCAGGGATGCGGCGTCGGCCGGTGCCCGCCCGGAGGAGGTGGGCCGCACGGCGATACAGGGGCTTGCCACATAATGCGGCAGCGTCCGGCCGACGCAGGGTTGGCGGTGTGGCGTCGGTCGATCAGCGGCCGTCGCAGGCAGGGGGAGGGCGACCCTTGGGGTGTCTCCGACGGGGCGGGAGCCCGCTCCATCGGGCCGCCGTCCGTTCACCCGAGGAGGACGGGACCATGCAATCCGACGACCGACAGCCTGACGCACGGGAGTACGGTCGGCTGCGCAGTGCCGCGTACACGGCGGTGTGCACCGCCCTGCGCACCGCCCGACGGGGTCTGTCACTCCTGCCGTTGACAGCGAAAGCGTTGGCGGGACGCGGCACTTCCGGCCGTCCCGGCCGCTTGGCGGTGCCAGGGGCGCTGGTTGCGTTGGTGCTCGCGCTGGTGGCCCTGTTCTTGGTCGGCCTGGGGGTGTTCGTGGGGATCTCGGGCTACCTCTATCCGATACGCCCGGACGTCATCGAGGCGATCGGCCACCCCTTCACCGCGGACTCCGTGTTGGACAACGCCTGGGGCGGGCCGACGCTGGCGGGCGCGTGGCTGGTCCATGCGCTGGTCGCGCTGGCGATACAGGTCGTCGCACTGGCCCTTGTGCACGCGATGACACGTGTGTGGGAGCGGTTGACGGGCGTGCCCGCCGCGGGCCGGGCGGTTCAGGGCTGACCGGGCTCCCCGTCCCGGCCGTCGGCCTTCCGTTCGCGCTGGAGCGGGCCTTGCGTACGTCCGGGCTGCCGGGCATGGCGTACGCACGGCTGGTCCCCGTACGAGCTCGTTGGGGCCGCGTACGCAGCAGCGGGACGGGAGCGGGAGCAGCACCGGGCCGGGACCGCCGGACGGGGCAGGGCAGCGGGCCGGCCGACGAGCCTCCCCGGCTACGGAGCAGCCCCGCGGCCGAGCGGAAGCAGACCGCGTGTGCCCACCGCGGCGTCGAACGAAGGGTTGTGCCGAACATGTCGACCGAGCAGCACGCCGCGAGGCACTTCGGGCGCCGCGGGGCGCGGATGGGCGCCAACTACACACCGACCAACGGCTGGTTCCACCACTGGCTCGACTTCGAACTCGACTCCGTGCGCCGGGACTTCGACTCCCTCGCGGCAATCGGGCTGGACCATGTGCGGGTCTTTCCGCTCTGGCCGGTCTTCCAGCCCAACCGCACCCTCGTCCGGCCTCGCGCGGTGGAGCAGCTGTGCGCACTCGTCGACGCGGCGGCCGAACGCGGCCTGGACGTCTGTGTCGACGCGCTGCAGGGGCATCTGTCCAGTTTCGATTTCGTACCGTCCTGGCTGCACAGCTGGCATCGACGCAGTATGTTCACCCACCCCGAGGTCGTCGAGGCGGAAGCGCTTTATCTGCACACGTTGGCCTCGGCGTTGGCGGACCGGCCGAACTTCCTCGGCATGACGCTCGGCAACGAGGTCAACCAGTTCTCCGGGCCGCCGCACCCGGACCCCGACCTCTGCACACCCGACGAGGCGACCGCCTGGTTGGAACGTCTGCTTGCCGTGTGCGAGGAGGCCGCTCCGGGCCGTCTGCACGTCCACGGGGCGTACGACGCCGTCTGGTTCCGCGACGACCACCCGTTCACGCCCGCGCAGGTCGCGAGGCTCGGCGCGGCGAGCGTGGTGCACTCCTGGGTCTTCAACGGCACTGCGCAGCGTCACGGACGTGGCGGCGCGGCGACCCTGCACCACGCCGCGTACCAGGTCGAGCTCACCAAGGCGTGGGCAGAGCCGGGACGTCCGGTCTGGCTCCAGGAGGTGGGCGCGCCCGGGCCCTTGATCCCGCCGTCCTTCGCTGCGGAGTTCGCCGTGGAGACCCTGCGGAACGCGTGGGACTGCGAGGACGTTCGGGCAGTCACCTGGTGGTGCTCCCACGACGTGCCCCGCTCGCTGGGCGACTTTCCCGAACGGGAGTACGACCTCGGCCTGCTCACCTCCGAGCGCGCGCGCAAGCCGCTCGCCGACGCCGTCGGCGAGTTCGCCGCTGCCCTGCGGGCCGATCCGCCCGCGCCGCGTACCCGGAGCACGGCGCTGGTGTTGGACGTCGGCGACGAGGAGTACGCCCCCGCGCGTTCCACCACGGCGCCCGGAGGCGAGTTCTACGAGGCGTGGGCGGTGCTGGCGGAGCAGGGCGTACGCCCCACCGCGGTACTCGCCGGGCGCGCATCGGACCCCGCACATCTCTCGCGGCGCGGAATCGTCGAGGTTCTCCGCCCGGAGGAGGTCAACAGACCGGGCTGACCCGGGGGTTGGCCCGGCAGACCTCGGGCCGGCCGGCCGGGGACGCTGCCCGCCCGAGGTGGCTGCCGCTCTCGGGGTTGCTGGGTCGGCGGGCCCGTATCTCCCTGGGAAACCCGTCCGAAGGGCGCGTGCGGCCGGCGGGAGGAGGGCGGGAGGAGGGGCGTGCGGCTGGTCCGGGTCCGTCCGCCGCGTTCTTCGAGGAGATGAGTGCCGAGTCCGTGGGGGAAGCTGCGAACTCCCGCTCGGCGAACCGCGCTTCGGATCGGGTGCGCACACGGGGAACGGCTTGCCGCTCGTCCTCCTTCGGACGATTGCGGGGCAGCGTCAGTGGTAAGGCCCTGACGGAGGCCGCACCACATCTGCACACGGCACTGCTCACCGCACCGTCCGTGCCGGTTCCACACCCCGCCGGCACCTCAGCCCCGCACGCGCCCCGGCCCGCACCCCGCCTCCGACCCTCACCCACTCCGAACTCGCCACGTTCCGAACCCACCCCACCCACTCACCCCACCGCCTCACCCCAACCCCCTGCCCGCGCACACGCGTCAACGGAGCCGCACACCATGCATGACGATCGCAACATCGTTGAGGACCGCCTGCGCCGCGTCCTGGAGGAGCGGATCAAGCCCGCTGTCCACAGCTCTCCGCAACCGCTCACCGTCGCCCGCTGGGACGCGCCCGGGAAGCCGGTTCCGGTGGCCGAAGGGCTGGCCGCCGAGTACGTGAGCGCCGCCGTCGGCCAGGAGTGGGGGCCGGCCTGGGGCACCACCTGGTTCAGGGTCAGTGGCAGGGTGCCGGCCGACTGGGCCGGTCGCACGGTGGAAGCCGTGGTCGACCTCGGGTTCGAGCGGAGCATGCCCGGCTTCCAGTGCGAGGGTCTCGTCTACCGGTCGGACGGCGAGGCGGTCAAGGCGCTCAATCCGTGCAACGACTGGGTGCGCTTCCCGGACGTCCCGCCCGGTGGCGAGCTCGAGTTCTACGTGGAGGCCGCGGCGAATCCGATCCTCAACGTGCAGCAGCCCACCCACGAGGGCGACCGGCTCACTGCGAGCGACCGCCCGCTCTACCGGCTGAACCGCGTGGAGCTGGCCGTTTTCGAGAGCGAGGTGTGGGAGCTCGTCCAGGATCTGGAGGTCCTCGGCGGTCTGATGCACGCCCTGCCCGTCGAGGACGCCCGGCGGTGGGAGGTCCTGCGAGCCGTCGAACGAGCCCTGGACGCGGTCGACCTCGGCGACGTGGCCGGCACCGCGGCCGGTGCCCGGGCGCAGCTCGCAGGGGTGCTCGCCACGCCCGCCCGCGCCTCGGCGCACCGCGTCAGCGCGGTCGGTCACGCGCACATCGACTCGGCATGGCTGTGGCCGTTGCGCGAGACGGTCCGCAAGGTCGCCAGGACCGCCTCCAACATGGTCAACCTGATGGACGACCACCCCGAGCTCGTATTCGCGATGTCGCAGGCGCAGCAGTTGGCCTGGATCAAGGAGCACCGCCCCGAGGTGTACGCGCGGGTGCGGGAGAAGGTGGCGGACGGGCAGTTCGTACCGGTCGGGGGCATGTGGGTCGAGTCCGACACCAACATGGTCGGCGGCGAGGCGATGGCCCGGCAGTTCGTGTACGGCAAGAAGTTCTTCCTGGAGGAGTTCGGGGTCGACACCCGGGAGGTGTGGCTGCCGGACTCCTTCGGCTACACGGCGGCGATGCCGCAGATCGTGAAGCTCGCGGGTGCCGACTGGTTCCTGACGCAGAAGATCTCCTGGAGCCAGACCAACAAGTTCCCGCACCACACCTTCTGGTGGGAGGGCATCGACGGCACCAGGGTCTTCACCCACTTCCCGCCGGTCGACACCTACAACTCGGATCTCAGCGGCCGGGAGATGGCGCACGCGGCGCGCAACTACCGGGAGAAGGGCGCGGGTTCGCGCTCGTTGGCGCCCTTCGGTTTCGGGGACGGCGGCGGCGGGCCGACCAGGGAGATGCTTGCCAGGGCTGCCCGCCTCAAGGACCTGGAGGGTTCGCCCCGGGTGGAGATCGAGAAGCCGTCCGCCTTCTTCGAGCAGGCGCACGCCGAGTACCGGGACGCCCCTGTGTGGAGCGGTGAGCTCTACCTCGAGCTGCACCGCGGCACGTACACCTCGCAGGCCAGGACCAAGCAGGGCAACCGCCGCAGCGAGTCGATGCTGCGGGAGGCCGAGCTCTGGGCGGCGACCGCGGCGGTGCGGGTGAGCGGATACGGCTATCCGTACGCGGAGTTCGACCGGATCTGGAAGACGGTGCTGCTCCACCAGTTCCACGACATCCTGCCGGGCACCTCCATCGCCTGGGTCCACCGGGAGGCGAGGGAGACCTACGCGCGGCTGCAGAAAGAGCTGACCGCCCTCACCCTCGCAGCCCAGCAGGCACTCGCGGGCGCCGGCGACCGTCCCCTCGTCTTCAACGCCGCGCCGCACTCCCGCCACGGCGTGCCGGCGGGCGGAGCCCGGGAAGCGGCGCCGGCCGGGCCGGTCGGCTGTCACGAGCGTCCGGGCGGCGGCCACATCCTCGCCAACGAGCTGATCCGGGTGGAGATCGACGGCCGCGGACTGGTGGTCTCCGTGCGCGACCTGGCGTCCGGCCGGGAGGCGGTGGCGCCGGGCAGCGCCGCGAACCTCCTGCAGATCCACCCCGACTTCCCCAACCTCTGGGACGCCTGGGACGTCGACGCCTTCTACCGCCACAGCGTCACCGACCTGACCGACCACACCGCGCTCACCGTCGAGGCCGCCGATGACAGCGCCACCGTCACCGTCCGCCGGGAGTACGGAAGCTCCACGCTCGTTCAGCGGCTGACGCTGGCCGGTGGGTCGCCGCGGCTGGACTGCGAGGTCGAGGCCGACTGGCAGGAGACGGAGAAGTTCCTCAAGGCCGCCTTCCCGCTGGATGTGAAGGCGGACAGGTCGGCCTCGGAAACCCAGTTCGGGCATGTCTTCCGGCCGACCCACACCAACACCTCCTGGGAGACCGCGAAGTTCGAGATCTGTGCGCACCGCTTCCTGCACGTCGAGGAGCCCGGCTGGGGCGCGGCGCTCGTCAACGACTCCACGTACGGCCACGACGTCACCCGTGACGTGCGCCAGGACGGCGGGCAGACGACCACGGTGCGGCTCTCGTTGCTGCGCGCTCCCCGCTACCCCGATCCGGAGACCGACCACGGCACCCATGTGCTGCGCTACGCGCTGGTCCCGGGTGCCGGTATCGGGGACGCGGTGCGCGAGGGCCACCGGATGAACCTTCCCGAGCGCACGGTGCGCGGCGAGCGGGAGGTCGCGCCGCTGGTCACCGTCGACAGCGAGCAGATCGTGGTCGCCGCGGTGAAGCTCGCCGAGGACCGGAGCGGCGACGTGGTGGTACGCCTCTACGAGTCGCACGGCGGTCGCGCCGTCGCCGCGCTGACGCCGGGTTTCCCCATCACCTCCGTCACCGCCGTCGATCTGTTGGAACGGCCGAGGGAGGAGGACGCCGAGGCGGTCGTCTCCGGCTACGAGGGGGTGCGGGTGGCGCTCCGTCCGTTCCAGATCCTCACCCTCCGCCTTTCCCGCTGAACCGGGCGGCGGAGCGGACGACGGGACCTCCACTCCGGAGGCACCCGTCGCAGGCGGCCGGAGTTCGCCGGCCCGCGCCCGCTCGACGAGGCGTGGGCCGGCAGTGCGGCTCGAACGGCGACGGGCGTGGACGGCCCGCTACGACGCGTTGCGGGGGACCACCAGCACCACGCGCAGACCGTGCGGACGGTTGGGCTCCACCGAGAGCGTTCCGCCGCCCGCCGCCAGCAGCGCCTTGGTGATGGACAGCCCGAGGCCCGAGCCCTTGACGTTCTGGTGCCGGCCGCTGCGCCAGAAGCGGTCGCCCACCCGTGCCAACTCGTCGTCGGTGAGCCCCGGCCCGCCGTCGGCCACCACGATGGTCACTTGTTCACGGTCCGGGGAGACCGACACCGTGACGGTCTCCCCGGCGGGGGTGAACTTCAGCGCGTTGTCGACCACGGCGTCCAGCGCGCTGGAGAGCCCCACCGGGTCCACCCAGGCGGTGACTGCGCTGTTGCCGGAGGTACGCAGAATGATGTCGCGCCGTTCGGCCAAAACCCGCCAGGCGTCGACCCGTTCCGCAGCGAGGGCGCCGACGTCGGTCAGGCGCAGATCGGGCCGGCTGTGTTCGGTCAGCGCGAGGCCGAGCAGGTCGTCGAGCACCCGGGCGAGGCGTTTGCCCTCGGCCTCCACCGAGGCGAACTCCTCGCTGCCCGGCGGGAGTTCGAGGCCGAGAAGTTCGATGCGCAGCAGCAGCGCGGCGAGCGGGTTGCGCAGCTGGTGCGAGGCGTCCGCGACGAACGCCCGCTGCTGCTCCATGATCTCCTCGACGTGGCCGGCCATCTCGTTGAAGGAGCGCGCCAGGCGGCGCAGCTCCGGCGGCCCTTCGGAGGCGACGACCCTGGCGGCGAGCTGGTCGGTGGCGATGTCGTGGGCCGCCTTGTCCAGCACCCCGACCGGGCGGAGCACCCAGCGGGTGAGCTGTACGGCCGCGCCGACCGCGCAGAGCATGGCGAACGCCTCTCCGAGCGCCAGTGGCAGCCAGTGGCGCAGGATCTGGGAACGCAGCTGGTCGGTGGGGGAGTCGGTCAGCACGACGGCCACCACGTCCCCGTCGCGCACCACCGGGGAGGCAACCGCTATGCGCCGGTCCTGCCACGGCCAGACCTGTGGCGGGTCCTGGCTCCGCCGTCCCGCCAACGCCTCGTTGAACGCCTGCGCGCCCTCGCCCTGTTCGGGCAGCCGCCAGTCACCGGGCGAGGCCGCCATCACCTTCCCGTCGCGGTAGAAGACACCCGCGCGGATGCCGTACAGCTGGTGGTACCGGCTGAGTTCGCTGGTGAGCGCGGAGAGCCGCTCGTTGCGTTCGGAGGTGGGGCGCTTGGGGTCGCTGCTGTCGGTGGGCGGCACGGTGACGAACTGGGCCAGCGAGGCGAAGCGTGTGGTGTCGTCGATCCGGTCGATCACGACCCGCTGCTGCTCGGTGGCCGCCATGCTCATCGCCAACGGGAAGCCGAGCGCCAGCAGGACACCGGCGAAGAGCAGGATCAGCAGGGGCAGAAGGCGGGCGCGCACCGCATGACCGTAGTCGACGCGGGACCGCGGAGCGACGGGCTGTCCGCCACCACCCACCGATCCGGGCCGCGCACGAGGCGATCCGGGCTCTCACGAGGCGGCCCGGTTGCTCACGAGGCGGCCCGATCGCCACAAGCGGTCCGGTTGCTCACGAGGCTCCGGCCGCTGAAGCCGCGGTGCTCAAGCCGTCCCGGAGGCCCCGCAGCACGGTCCACCCGGCCGACCCCGCCGGGGCCAGGTCACCCCGCCGGGTCGATCAGCCGGTACCCCACGCCGCGCACCGTCTCGATCAGATGGGGCAGCCCCAGCTTGGAGCGCAGCGAGGCGACATGGACCTCCAGCGTCCGGCCCGTGCCCTCCCAACTGGTCTGCCAGACCTCGCTGATGATCTGCTCCCTGCGGCAGACCACGCCGGGGCGTCCGGCGAGCAGCGCGAGCAGGTCGAACTCCTTGCGGGTCAGTGAGACCAGCTCCTCGTCGACCTGCACCCGTCGGGTGTCCAGGTCGACGGCGACGGTGCCGAAGTGCAGTACGCCGCGTCCGGGCCGGTCGTCGCCGGGCTGCTCGGGCAGATCGTCGACGGGGTGCCTGCGGCTCACCGCGTGGATGCGGGCCAGCAGCTCGCCGGTGTCGTAGGGCTTCACCACGTAGTCGTCGGCCCCGAGATTGAGACCGTGGATGCGGGAACGCACGTCCGCCCTGGCGGTGACCATGATCACCGGGATGCTGCTGTGGCGGCGGATGCGTCCGCAGACCTCGAAGCCGTCCTGGTCCGGCAGGCCCAGATCCAGCAGGACCACCGAGAACGGGGTGCCGCCGACGACCGGCAGCAGCGCCTGCATGGCCTCCTCGCCGCTGCCGGCGTGCACCACGGTGTAGCCGTGCCGCCCCAGTACGGCGGTGAGGGCAGCGGCGACATGTGTGTCGTCCTCGACCAGCAGAAGCCGCATAGGACCTTCCTTCCGTACTCTGCGGCGACGGGCACCGCCGATTTCGGCAGTTCCGTGCGCCGTCGGCTCGCTGTCTGCGAGCCGACCCCGTGAGAGCCCGCGCAACGTGACCCGGCCGACCGTGGGCGACCAAGGTCCCGTGAGCACTCGCGGGACCCGTTCCCCACGAGCGTCCGTGCACTTCGGGAGCCCTGCGGGCTCTTTCGTTGTACGGCGCCGCAGATTACGCATCCACGCTTACGGGGGCCAGTCGCGTCAAGACTTCTGCGCCCACCAGGGGTTCTTCCGTTATCCGGCCGGTACGCTGCCGGTCGGGTCCTTTACGTAGGGTGTTGACGTGTGACGGGATCGTTATGCTCAATTTCCCCTCAGATGTACTGACGGCGGTTCACGCAGGTCATTAAGGTCCCCTCAACCGATGAGGAGGGAGCGAGTGACGCCGATGGGTGAAGTATCGGTGACTAAGGACGCCGCAGGCGCGGCGGACCCGCTGGTCGTACTGGACAACGTCAACAAGCACTTTGGTGCGTTGCATGTGCTCCAGGACATCGACATGACTGTCGCCAAGGGCGAGGTCGTCGTCGTGATCGGTCCCTCCGGGTCCGGCAAGTCCACGCTGTGCCGCACGATCAACCGTCTGGAGACGATCGACTCCGGTCGTATCGAGATCGACGGCAAACCGCTGCCCGAGGAAGGTCGCGAGCTGGCCAAGCTGCGGGCCGATGTCGGCATGGTCTTCCAGTCGTTCAACCTCTTCGCACACAAGACGGTGCTGGAGAACGTGACGCTGGGCCAGACCAAGGTGCGCCGCAAAAGCAAGGCCGCGGCCGACGAGCGGGCCCGCGAGCTGCTCGACCGCGTCGGTGTGGGCGCTCAGGCGGACAAGTTCCCCGCCCAGCTCTCCGGCGGTCAGCAGCAGCGCGTCGCGATTGCTCGGGCGTTGGCGATGGAGCCGAAGGTGATGCTCTTCGACGAGCCCACCTCCGCCCTCGACCCCGAGATGATCAACGAGGTTCTCGAGGTCATGCAGCAGCTGGCTCGTGAGGGAATGACGATGGTCGTCGTCACGCACGAGATGGGCTTTGCCAAATCCGCCGCGAACCGCGTGATCTTCATGGCCGACGGAAAGATCGTCGAAGAGGCGACTCCCGACCAGTTCTTCAGCAACCCGCGCAGCGACCGGGCGAAGGACTTCCTGTCGAAGATCCTCCAGCACTGAAGACACGACGCAGCGGCCCGGCGGGGCCAGGCACATCAACCGAAGACGAGGGAAGTTCAGTCATGAGACTCCGCAAGACCAGCGCGGCCCTGGCCGCCTCCGTGGCGGTCGTACTCGCTCTCACCGCCTGCGGCAAGGAGGGAAGCGCCGGTGACGACAACGACGAGGAGGGCCCCGAGGTCCCCACGTACACCGTTGCCGACGACGTCGACGTCGACTCGCCCGTGCTGAAGGCGGCCCAGAAGCGCGGCAAGCTCATCGTCGGTTCCAAGGCCGACCAGCCGTACCTCGGCTTCCAGGACCCCAGCTCCAAGAAGTACGAAGGCTTCGACGTCGAGATCGCGAAGATGATCGCGGCCGACCTCGGCTTCGACCCGGAGAAGGACATCCAGTGGAAGACGATCGACTCTTCCATTCGTGAGACGGCGGTCTCCAAGGGCCAGGTCGACCTCATGATCGGTACCTACACGATCAACGACGAGCGCAAGAAGCAGGTCGCCTTCGCCGGTCCGTACTACATGGCCGGCCAGGACCTCCTGGTGCGCAAGGACGACGACGCGATCAAGGGCCCGGACAGCATCAAGGGCAAGACGGTCTGCTCCATCAAGGGCTCCACTCCGCTGCGCAACATCACGGAGAACAAGTCCGAGTACGGTGCCAAGACCATCGAGCTCGGCAAGTACACCGACTGCGTCAAGCAGCTGGTCGACGGCCAGGTCGACGCGATGACCACCGACGACGCCATCCTCAAGGGCTACGCGGCGCAGCGCCCCGACGACCTCAAGGTCGTCGGCGAGACGTTCAGCGACGAGCCCTACGGCGTCGGCATCAAGCTCGGCGACAAGGCGCTCAAGGACGCGGTCTCCGACGCGATCGAGGCGCACATCGAGAACGGCGACTACAAGAAGGCGTACGAGGCGACCCTCGGCCGTTCCGGCTCGGAGTTCGTCGACCCGCCGAAGCTCGACCGCTCCTGAATCCGCTGACACCGGACCGGACCCCGCTGTTCGGGCCGATCGAAGCGTGAAGCACGAGGTGCCCCGTATGTCCGCACTCGAGGGCGTACGGGGCACCCTCTGTCCTGCCCATCCCGCTCCCCGCCCGCGCGGAGATTAACGCGGAGACCTAGATGAACGTATTGCTCGACAACCTGCCGTTGTTCCGGGAGGGGTTCATCGGAACCCTTTCGCTCACGGCCGCGAGCGCGCTGATCGCCCTTGTGCTGGGAGTGGTGATCGCCGGTTGCCGGGTCTCGCCGATCCCGCCCCTGCGCTGGTTCGGCGCGGCCTGGGTCACCCTGCTGCGCAACACCCCGCTCGTCCTGCTCTTCGTGGTCGCCTTCTTCATCCTGCCGAAGGTCCTCTTCCCCGGCATGAGCCCGTACGTGCTGGCGGTCCTGGCCCTGAGCTTCTACACCTCCTCGTTCGTGTGCGAGGCCGTCCGCTCGGGCATCAACACCGTCGACGTCGGCCAGGCCGAAGCGGCTCGCAGCCTGGGAATGACCTTCACCCAGACCCTGAGCCTGATCGTGCTCCCGCAGGCGACCAGAACAGTGATCGCCCCGATGAGCAGCATCATGATCGCGCTGACCAAGAACTCGGCGATCGCCGGCGCCTTCAGCAACGCCGAGCTCTTCGGCACCCAGAAGGACCTCAGCGACATGGGTTACAACATCCTGTTCGTCTTCTTCTGGATCGCAGTCGCCTTCCTCATCATCACCTTTTCCATCTCCGGCCTCTTCCGACTGCTGGAGCGCAAGCTGGGGGTCGCGCGATGAGCTCAGTCCTCTACGACGTGCCTGGCCCCCGGGCCAAGGCGCGGAACCTGATCCTCTCCGTGGTCGGCGGGATCGCCCTGCTGGGTGTCGGGGCCTTCATCGTCTTCCGGCTCGCCCGCACCGGGCAGTTGGCGCCGGAGATGTGGGAGATCCTGCAGTACACCTCCACACAGGAGCGCATCTTCGAGGGCCTGGTCGCCACGTTGAAGGCGTTCTTCTTCGCCGGGATCTTCTCGGTGGTCCTCGGCGTGCTGCTGGCGGTCGCCCGGCTCTCCGACCACCTGCCGATCCGGTGGTTCGCCACCGCCTTCATCGAGCTCTTCCGTGCGGTGCCGCTGCTGATCACGATCTTCGTGTTCTGGCAGGGCTTCCTCATCAACGACCCGATGTGGGCCCTGGTCCTCGGTCTGACCGTCTACAACGGCTCGGTCCAGGCCGAGGTGCTGCGCGCCGGAATCCTCTCGGTGCCCAAGGGGCAGGTCGAGGCCGCGTACGCGATCGGCATGCGCAAGAGCCAGGTCATGCTGACCGTCCAGATCCCGCAGGCCGTCCGCGCGATGATGCCGACGATCATCAGCCAGCTGGTGGTGACCCTCAAGGACACCTCGCTCGGCTACATCATCGTGTACGAGGAGCTGCTGTACGTCGCGCGGCAGTTCTCCGACAACACCCTCATCAACGGTGCCAACCCGGAGGTCGTTCTCCTGGGCGCGGTGGGTGCGCTGTACGTCGGCATCTGCCTGCTGCTGTCCTGGTTCGCGACCTGGCTGGAGAAGCGCGGCCGGCGTGCCAAGACCGGAATCAAGGTTGCCGACGCCGAGCCCGTCGCGGAGCCGGACAAGGCACTCGACGGCAAGGACGGCAAGGACGGCAAGGACGGCAAGGACGGCAAGTGAAGTACCCGCACCGGCCCGTGTGAAGCACCCGCACGGGCGCGGGCGGCGAAGGGGAGCAGCGCGAGGTCGGCGCTGCTCCCCTTCGGTGCGTCGGTGCCCACCCCATGCTCACTTGACGCGTGCACGGGCAGTGGGTTGCATACCGGGTGTGATCACGCTCCACGGCCGCCGCCTCGCGTCAACTCCCCGTCCCCACAAGAGCGCAGGCCACCGTGCCTGCAGTGAGACCCGCTCGCGGGGCCGGGAGGTCTCGCAGCCGTGGAACCGGTGATCATCGTCGGTGCCGGCCCGGTCGGTCTCGCGCTCGCGCTCTCGCTGGCGCGCCACGAGGTGCCCACCGTCGTGCTGGACGCGGGGGACGGGCGGATCACCCCCCGGCCCGCGCGCAGCTGCGTACTGCGGCCCGACACCGCCGCGCTCGTACAGCGCCTGATAGCTCCCGAACCGCTTCCCGGCGCGCGC
This sequence comes from Streptomyces tardus, assembly GCF_018101125.2. GTDB lineage: Bacteria > Actinomycetota > Actinomycetes > Streptomycetales > Streptomycetaceae > Streptomyces > Streptomyces tardus. The sequence continues at coordinate 39,929 of NZ_JAELVF020000003.1, forward strand.
TGGATGGTGTGGCGCACCCTGCGTCGCGGACAGGTGCTGGAGCAGCGGGACTTCACCCCCGCCGACGCCCCGTTACACGTGCCCGAGCACACCTTGCGCAAGGCCTTCCGCGCCGCGGCCGGGCGCACCGGGCTGGTGCGGATCGTCGACCACAGCAAGGTCGTCGAGCTGGAGGCGTACGAGGACGGGGTGCGTGCGCGCACCAAGGGGGAGCAGGGCGAGGTCTGGCGGGGCAGCCATCTGGTCGGCTGCGACGGCATCCGTTCCACGGTCCGCAAGCTGCTCGGTACCCGGTTCCCCGGCCGCACGGCGGTGGAACGGCACGCGGTCGCGGCACTGCGGGTCGCACTTCCCTGGCCGGAAGAGGCGCTGCTGCACCGGGAGATGCCCGGCGGCAAGGGCGGCGAGGTCTGCGCCCGGGCGCTCCCCTCGGGGGTGTGGCGGCTGGACTGGCTGCTGCCCGCGCGCGGTGAACTGGTCACGCCCGACGCCCTGTTGGAGCGCATCCAGGAGACGCTCGCGGCCTGGACGGGCGAGCAGGACCCCGCGTACGAGCTGCTGGACACCGGGGTGCACACCGCCCACCAGCGCCTGGCACGGCAGTGGCGCAGAGGACGGGTCCTGCTCGCCGGGGACGCCGCGCATCTGCTGGGGGCGCTCGGCACCCAGGCCGTCGACGAGGGTCTGCGGGATGTGGACAACCTGGCCTGGAAACTCGCCCTGCACCGGCTCGGCGCCGGCGACGAGGGGTTGCTGGACAGCTACGAGCAGGAGCGCCGCGGCGCCGTCGTCGCCCGGCTGCGCGCGGTGGACCAGGCGCTGCCCCTGGTGCGCAACGCCGGGGCGTTGCGCACCCTGCTCCCCGGTGGTGCCCGGAGCCGGCTGACGCTCCTCACCGACGGCCATCTGGGCCGCGGGACGCTCGGCGCCGCGCCGGAGCACCGCGGCTCCCCGCTCACCACCGCGCCGCTCGGTGGCGGCGTCGCCACCGAGCCGGGCGAGCGCGCGGAGGACATCCCGCTGACCGCGCTGGACGGCACCCGCCAGGCGCTCTCCGAGCGGCTCGGTGCCCGGTTGCTGGTCGTCCTGGTGGCGCCCGGCACCGCGGTGTGGGACAGCCGGCACTGGCTCAACGCAGGGGTGATGCCGGAACTGGCCGCCGCCGTGCGGGCGTTGCCCGCTCCCGCCGAGCTGTTCGTCACCGAGTCCTACCCGGGGGCGGCGGCGCACACGGTGCTGGTGGTGCGTCCCGACGGCTATCTCGCGGCAGCGCTGCCGGGGGTCCACCGCGAGGAACTCGGCCGCGTCGTCGCGACGTTGGCCGGTTGGGCCGACGGGCGGGACCGTGCGTCGGACGGCGGCCCGCCCGCGGGGTCGTCCAGGGGCGGCGGTGCTACGGACCCGGACCCGGCTCCCGGCCGGGAGCCGGCGGAGGACGGCGCGCGGGTGGCGGGGCAGGGCACTGCGTAACGGCACGCGGCGGCGGCTTCGAGTCGTCGGGCTCGGGCTCGTCGTACCGGGCCGGGTCCCGCCGCGCTCAGTCGTGCCGGGGCGCGAGAACGTCTCGGTCTTGCCGTGCCCGGAGGCGGACGGATCGGGCGCCCAAGGCGGCGGCGGTCAGGGCTTGACGGTGCGGTAGTAGCGCTGGGCGCCCTCGTGCAGAGGGAGCGGGTCGGTGTAGATCGCGGTGCGCAGATCGACTCGCTGGGCGGCGTGCACCCGCGAGCCGATGTAGTCCCGGTTCTTGATAAGTGCCCTGGTCAGGCCCTCGGTGAGCGATTTCTCCGCGCGGTCTGTGGTCACCAGCAGATTGGCCACCGCCACCGACTCCACCGCCTCGCCCTGCTGCACCTGCGGGTAGGCGTCCGCCGGCATCACCGCGGCACGGTAATGGCGGGCCTGCGGATCCTGGGCGTGCAGCGCCGGCACCAGGCTGCCCAGCTCCACCAGTCGGATGTCGCTGCTGGCCGCCAGGTCCTGGATGGCGCTGCTGGGCAGCCCGCCGGTCCAGAAGAAGGCGTCCAGGCCGCCGTTCTCCAGGAGTTCGGGCATCAGGCCGATGCCCTCGTAGACCTGGCGGACGTCCTTCGCAGGGTCCAACCCCGCCGCGCGCAGCAGTCGTTCGGCGACCGGACGCACACCGGACTGCCGCTGGCCGACACCGACCTTCAGCCCTCGCAGGTCGGCCGCCGACTCGACATCGGAGTCGGCGCGGACGACGAGCTGCACGTAGTCGTCGTACAGCCGGGCGCAGGCCCGCAGCCGGGAGGCATCCTTGCCTCCCGAGGTGAGGTACGCCGCCACCGCGTCGGCCTGGGCGATGGTGAAGTCGACCTTGCCGGCGACCACTTGCTCGATGTTGTCGACCGAACCCTGGCTCGGGCGCAGCCCCAGCTCGACCTCCGGCAGATCGCGGGGGAGCCGCTCCTTGAGCAGCGTTCCGTAGCGGGCGTACACCCCCGACGGAACGCCGGTGGCGAGCGTCGCGGTCCCGGTGGGCCGGTCGCGCCCGCCGGGGGTCATCCACCACAGCAGCGAGACCACCACGACCAGGGCGCCGACCGCCCACAGCACATGCCGTCTGCTCGGCCCGCGGGCCGGGAACCTCACCATGCGCCCGATCCTGCCATCCGCGGGCCCGGCGGCCGACCCCCGCGTTCGCGGTGGGCGGGGAGGAGTGCCTTCGGGATGCGCGTACCCTGGTCGATTGAGATGACTGCCAAGACTTATGAGCTGCGCACTTTCGGCTGCCAGATGAATGTCCACGACTCCGAGCGGATGTCCGGTCTGCTGGAGGACGCCGGCTACGTACGTGCGCCCAAGAACGCGGACGGTGCCGACGTCGTCGTCTTCAACACCTGCGCGGTGCGGGAGAACGCCGACAACCGGCTGTACGGCAACCTCGGCCAGCTCGCGCCGAAGAAGGCGTCCCGGCCCGGTATGCAGATCGCCGTCGGCGGCTGCCTGGCGCAGAAGGACCGGGACACCATCGTCCGCCGGGCGCCCTGGGTCGACGTCGTCTTCGGCACCCACAACGTCGGCAAGCTGCCGGTGCTGTTGGAGCGCGCGAGGGTCAGGGAAGAGGCGCAGGTCGAGATCGCCGAGTCCCTGGAGGCGTTCCCCTCCACGCTGCCCACGCGCCGGGAGAGCGCTTACGCGGCCTGGGTCTCCATTTCGGTCGGCTGCAACAACACCTGCACCTTCTGCATCGTTCCCGCCCTGCGCGGCAAGGAGAAGGACCGCAGGCCGGGCGACATCCTCGCCGAGATCGAGGCGCTGGTCGCCGAGGGCGTCACGGAGATCACCCTGCTCGGGCAGAACGTCAACGCCTACGGCAGCGACATCGGCGACCGCGAGGCGTTCAGCAAGCTGCTGCGCGCCTGCGGCCGGATCGACGGGCTGGAGCGGGTGCGCTTCACCTCGCCGCACCCGCGCGACTTCACCGACGACGTGATCGCGGCCATGGCCGAGACGCCCAATGTGATGCCGCAGCTGCACATGCCGCTGCAGTCAGGATCCTCCAAGGTCCTCAAGGCCATGCGGCGTTCGTACCGCCAGGAGCGTTTCCTCGGCATCATCGAGAACGTCCGCGCGGCGATGCCCGACGCCGCCATCTCCACCGACATCATCGTGGGCTTCCCCGGCGAGACCGAGGAAGACTTCGAGGAGACCCTGCACGTCGTGCGCGAGGCACGCTTCGCGCAGGCGTTCACCTTCCAGTACTCCAAGCGCCCCGGGACCCCCGCGGCCGAGATGGACGGGCAGATCCCCAAGGAGGTCGTCCAGGCGCGGTACATGCGCCTGGTCGCGCTCCAGGACGAGATCTCCTGGGAGGAGAACAAGCGCCAGGTCGGCCGCACCCTGGAGCTGATGGTCGCCGAGGGCGAGGGACGCAAGGACGGCGAGACGCGCCGGCTCTCCGGCCGGGCACCGGACAGCCGCCTGGTCCACTTCACCCGCCCCGAGGAGCCCGTGCGCCCCGGCGACATGGTGACCGTCGAGATCAGCTACGCCGCCCCGCACCACCTGCTCGCCGAGGGCAAGCCGCTCGGGGTGCGCCGTACCCGTGCCGGCGACGCCTGGGAAGCGCGGCAGGCCGCGCCCGAGGGGGCCGGGGGCGGCGGCGTGATGCTCGGGCTGCCGAAGATCGGCGCACCCGAGCCGCTGCCCGCTCCGACGGGCGGCTGCAGCGCCTGCTGAGCCGACGGCTCGTACGTCCGATCCTCCGCCGCGGCTCGTGGACAGGTGCGGGGCCCGTTCGCCCAACTCGCGCTGCTCACGGGCCTCTTGGGACGCGCTGCCCCCGCTGAGGGGCGACGGACTCCGCCGGGCCGGGCGCAGGGAGGGGCGCGGGTAGGCTGCGGACATGCTTGCCGCTGCCGCTGTCTGCCCCTGCCCGCCGGTTCTCGTCCCCGAGGTCGCGGAGGGTGCTGTGGCGGAGCTGGACGCGGTGCGCGACGCCTGCGCCGAGGCGCTTGCGGCCCTCGCTGCGGCCCGCCCGGAGCGGCTGGTGGTCCTCGCCCCGGTGGAGCGGGACGGGAGCGGGCAGTACCCGGCGGGCAGCGTCGGAGGGCTGCACGGCTTCGGAGTGCCCGCGGAGTTCGTCCTGGGCCGGGCCCGGTTTGAGGAGACTGCCACCGAAGCCGGCGGAGAACCACCGGCGGCGGTACGGGAGTTGCCGGCGCCGCTGACCGTCGGCGCGTGGCTGCTGCGTTCGGTTTCCTGGCGGGCCGCGCCGGTTTCCGGCCTCGGCGTGGACCGTGCGCTGCCGACCGCGAAATGCCTGAGAGAGGGCCGTCGACTGGCCGCGGGCGAGGAGCGGTTGGCCCTGCTGGTCCTCGGCGACGGCAGCGCGTGCCGCACTCTCAAGGCACCGGGCTATCTCGACGAGCGGGCCGCGCACTTCGACGCGGCTGCCGCACGTGCCCTTGCAGAAGCCGACCACGCCGCCCTCGGCGCACTGGACGCCGATCTCGGCGGAGAGCTGCTCGCCGCGGGCCGGGCACCCTGGCAGGTGCTGGCCGGCGCGGCGGAGGACGCCGGCCTCAGCGGCCGGCTCCTGCACGACAGCGCCCCGTACGGCGTCGGGTACCTGGTCGCGTCCTGGAGCTGAGGCCTCGCGGCTCCCTGAAGACCTCCTGCACTCCCCCGGGAAGCGACCCGCGCGCCCGCAGGCTCGGGGCACAGCCGGCGCCGGCTGCGCAGCGGCGCTGTCGGCTCGCACTCGCAGGGGAGCACCCTCTCCGTACGAGCCGACCGCTGGACGCCGCGGCACCCGCATCCGCAGGGGCCGGGCGGAGTGCGGGACTCAGCGGCCCTTGGTGCCGTCGTCGCCCTCGCCGCTCCGACCGCCGTCACCCTTGCCGCCGTCACCCTTGCCGTTGTCGCCGAGGGCTTCCTTGGCCTTGTCGGTCCCGGTCCTGATGTGCTTGCTGTACTTGCCGCCGGTCTTGGAGTCGACCGCCTGCCCGGCCTTGTCCAGCCCCTGGCCGACCTTGTCGCTGTGCTGTCCGAGGAGGCCCTTGATCTTTTCCATGATTCCCATGACGGCTGCCTTCCGTGAGTCCAACGGTGAGTTCCTGCGGGCGGATTCGCGGTCGGTGCGGTCCACGGCCGCACCGCACCCCTGCAGTTGCCGCACCCTCCGCGCAAGCGGTGAGGGGTCGGCGCCCACGCGCACGGTGGTCCGGGACCTTCCGCGAAGCCGCTTGATCGTATCCGCCCCGAGGAACGGGACGTTCCGCATTCCGGACGGACAGTCTTCTCTCGCTGTCCGATTTTACGTGCCGGCGCAGGCCCGCGCCGGGTGGAAGCCGCCACCGCCCGCACCCCGCCCCGGACCGTACGTACGCCGCGGACCCGAGCGGACGCACGGTCCCGTCCGTCCTCCGGGTTTGGGAGACTGGCGCGCGTGAACAGTCGTGTCTGCGCCCCTCAGGTCATCGCCGTCGTCGGCCCCACCGCGGCCGGCAAGTCCGACCTCGGCGTCGCGCTGGCCCGCACACTGGGCGGCGAGGTCGTCAACGTCGACTCGATGCAGCTCTACCGCGGGATGGACATCGGCACCGCCAAACTGTCCGAATCCGAGCGTCGGAACGTGCCGCACCATCTCCTGGACGTCTGGGACGTCAGCGTCACCGCGAGCGTCGCCGAGTACCAGACGCTGGCCAGAGAGCGGATCGACGCACTGCTCGCCGACGGTCGCACCCCGGTGCTGGTGGGCGGTTCCGGGCTCTATCTGCGTGCGGCGATCGACGCCCTGGAGTTCCCGGGCACCGATCCGCTGGTGCGGGCGCGGCTGGAGGAGGAGCTCGACCGCCTCGGGCCCGGCGCCCTGCACGCGCGGCTCGCGGCCGTCGACCCGGCCGCGGGGGAGGCGATCCTGCCGAGCAACGGACGCCGGATCGTACGGGCGCTGGAGGTCGTCGAGATCACCGGCCGCCCCTTCACCGCGCACCTTCCCCCGACCGACGAGCGTCGCGAGGTGTACCGGACCCTGCAGATCGGAGTCGACGTGGCCAGGCCGGAGCTGGACGAGCGCATCGCGGTACGGGTCGACCGGATGTGGGAGGCGGGGCTGGTCGCCGAGGTGGAGGCGCTGGAGCAGCAGGGGCTGCGCGAGGGAGTCACCGCCTCCCGGGCCCTCGGCTACCAGCAGGTGCTGAGAGCGCTGGCGGGGGAGTACACCCTGGAGGAGGCGCGCGCCGAGACCGTACGCGCCACCAAACGCTTCGCGCGCCGCCAGGACACCTGGTTCCGCCGGGACGAGCGTGTGCACTGGTTGAGCGGGGCCGTACCCGAAAGAGCGGAACTCCTCGCACGGTCACTGGCGTTGATCGATCGCCCGGTCACAGCCTGATCACGTGATGGCATCGGGACGCTCAGTCCGGCCGGGAGGCGCGTGCAGGCGTGCCATCATCGACGATCGGAGCCGCGATGTCGGGAGTTGGGAGGGCGCGTGGCAATGGATGCCGGCCCTCGCAGAAACGATGATCCTGCGCTGCCGTCGCAGGTGTCGAGCGATCCCCTGACGGCCCCCGCCCCGAGCGAGGACAGTGCCCCGGTCGCGGAGAGCGGCGAGTCCTACGGCGAGCTGCGGCCACCGCGCCGGTTGAGGCTGTGGCAGATCACCCCGATCGTCGCTCTGGCCGCTGTCGGTTCGCTGATGTTCGCCTTCCCGCTCGCCTTCGAGTTCGGTGGTGGCGGAGCAGTCGTGGCCATGCTCGGACTGCTGATCAGCTGCTGCGCCGCCGGCTGGGGCATGATGGCCGCCCGCCGGGTCGGACTCTCCTGGCCCGGTCTGCCGCCGAGGGGCGGCGAGCGCCGGGCGGACTGGCGAGTGGTCGCCCTGTACGCCCTGTTGGTCGCCCTGCTCGTGGTGCTCGCCGCGCTGCGAGTGGCCACCCTGCGCTAGCGGTCGGCCGCCGGCACCTTCCCGGCCCGCCGACGGCATCAGCCTGCGCCCGCCGGCCGACGGCACCCCGTTCCGGCGAGAGCCCCGCTGCGGGTGAACGCCCCGCGGGGTGCCCATGGGTGCTCCCGTACGATCGGTCGTGTGAGCACCCCAGCGCAGCCGATCACCTTCCTCAAGGGCCACGGCACAGAGAACGACTTCGTGATCATCCCCGACCCGGAGGGCCGCCTGGAGCTGTCCGCCGCCGAGGTCGCGCGGCTGTGCGACCGCAGAGCCGGGATCGGCGCCGACGGTCTGCTGCGCATCGTCCGCTCGGCCGCCCACCCGGAGGCGCGCGCGATGGCGGACGCCGCCGAGTGGTTCATGGACTACCGCAACAGCGACGGCAGCGTCGCCGAGATGTGCGGCAACGGCGTACGGGTCTTCGCCCACTGTCTGGAGCGGATGGCGCTGGCGGAGCCCGGAGAGCTTGCGGTCGCCACCAGGGCGGGCGTGCGCCGCGTGACGCTGGGCGAGGACGGGGCGATCACGGTGGGTATGGGCCGCGCGGTGCTGCCGGGCCCCGGGCTCACCGTCACGGTGGACGGGCGCAGTCTGTCCGCGCGTCACGTGGACATGGGCAACCCGCACGCCGTCGCCTTCGTCGACTCCCTGGACGAGGCGGGACGGCTGCTCGAAGCGCCCGGGGTGGCGCCCGCCGAGGCCGTGCCGAACGGCACCAACGTCGAGTTCGTCGTCGACCGCGGTCCGCGGCACGTGGCGCTGAGGGTGCACGAGCGGGGTTCGGGCGAGACCCGCTCCTGCGGCACCGGGGCGTGCGCGGTGATGGTCGCCGCCGCACGTCGAGACGGTCTGGACCCGGCCGCCGACGGCGAGACGGTGACGTACACCGTGGACGTGCCCGGCGGTTCCCTGATCATCACCGAACGCGCCGATGGCGAGGTGGAGATGACCGGCCCCGCCGTCGTCGTCGCCGAGGGCATTCTCGACCCCTCGCTGCTCGAGGGCGCCTGATCGAAGGCTGCTCGGCGGCCGGTCGGCTCTCCCCGGGGCAGTGTCGGACGTCAACTCCCCGCGGTGGACGGGCCGATGAGGACGAAGGGCACGACTTTTCGCTCGAAGGAGTGATCCCGCACACGGTCTTGGGGGACCCGTCGGCGAGCCTCCGCGGGATGGATAGCATCGGGTAACTGACGGCGCGACACCCAGGGGGCTGCCCATGAGCGCAGTACGGAGCCTGCGAAAGCTCGGCAGGGCTGCACTGGTGGGCACGGCCTCCCGCGGCGGTATGCCGCACGCTCTGGAGCACGTCGTCCAGGCCCACCGCAGACACCACCAGGACGCCGACCTCGACGCCCTGCGGCGGGCTTACCTGCTCGCCGAGTCCTCGCACCGCGGCCAGATGCGCAAGAGCGGCGACCCGTACATCACGCACCCGCTCGCGGTGACCCTGATCCTCGCCCAACTGGGCGCAGGCGGTACGACGCTGACCGCCTCGCTGCTGCACGACACGGTCGAGGACACCGACGTCACGCTGGAGCAGGTGCGCAGCGAGTTCGGCGAGGAGGTTGCCTATCTCGTCGACGGCGTGACGAAGCTGGAGAAGGTCGACTACGGCGCCGCCGCCGAGCCCGAGACCTTCCGCAAGATGCTGGTTGCCACCGGGAATGACGTCCGGGTGATGTCGATCAAGCTCGCCGACCGGCTGCACAACATGCGCACGCTGGGCGTGATGCGGCCGGAGAAACAGGTGCGGATCGCCACCGTCACCCGCGATGTGCTGATCCCGCTCGCCGAGCGCCTCGGAGTGCAGGCGCTCAAGACCGAGCTGGAGGACCTGGTCTTCGCGATCCTCCACCCGGAGGAGCACGTGCGGACCCGCGAGCTGGTGCGCGACCATCGGGCAGCCGCCGATCCGCTGGAGGAAATCGCCGAGCAGGTCCGCGGAATACTGCGCGAGGCGAAGGTCACCGCCGAAGTCCTCATCCGGCCGCGGCACTTGCTCTCCGTGCACCGTTCGCGGCTCAAACGCGGTGAGCTCGGCCCGTGCGACTTCGGCCGACTGCTGATCCTGGTGGGAGAGGAAGCCGACTGTTATGCCGTCCTCGGCGAGCTGCACACCTGCTTCACTCCGCTGATCTCGGAGTTCAAGGACTTCATCGCGGTGCCGAAGTTCAACCTCTACCAGTCGCTGCACACCGCCTTCGCCGACCCTCAGGGCCGCGTGGCCGAAGTGCTGATGCGCACCCACCACATGCACAAGGTCGCCGAGGCCGGCGTGGTCGCGCTGGGCAATCCGCACCGCGCGGAGCCCGCCGCCGAGCCCGCCGCCGACGGCGAGCGCTCCGACCCGACCCAGCCCGGATGGCTCTCCCGGCTGCTGGAGTGGCAGAGCCACGCCCCCGATCCGGACACCTTCTGGGCCGCATTGCGCGACGATCTCGCGCAGGACCGCGAGATCACCGTCTTCTGCGGTGAGCCGGGCAGCGCCGCCGGGACGGCAGCCCTCCACCTCCCGGGTGGCGCCACCTGCCTCGACGCGGCGTTCGCCCGATACGGCGAGGAGGCACATCGCTGTATCGGCGCCCGGGTCGACGGGCGGTTGACCACTCTGGCCACCGTCCTGCGCGACGGCGACGTGCTGCAACTGCTGATGGCGGCCGAAGGCGGCTCCGGACCGTCCCCCGAGTGGCTCGACCACGCCCGTACGCCCGCTGCCCGCATCTCCATCCGCCGTCGGCTCGAGCTGGAGTCGCCGGCCGGCCAGGCCGGTGCGGCAAAAGCCGACGGCGCCGAACCCGAGCCGGTGGCGGGCACTTCGGAGGCGCAGCGCGACAGCCTCCACGACGCGCCGCCGAGCGCCGCCTCGGCCGGCAGCGGCGCCGTCGCGGAGGAACTCCCGGGCCACACCGTGCGGTTGGCCCGCTGCTGCACCCCCGTTGCGCCCGACGCGGTGACCGGCTTCCTGGTGCGCGGCGGCAATGTGACGGCGCACCGCGACAGCTGCGCCACCGTCCGCAGGATGCGCGACGCCGGCCGTGCGCAGGTCGCGGTGGGGTGGCGGGGAGGCAGAGCCGCGTGCCGGGTCACGCTCCAGGCGGAGGCGTTCGGCCGGCAGCAGCTGCTCGCCGATCTGACCGAGACCATCGCGGTCCAGGGCGCGGCGGTGCTCTACGCGGCCGTCGAGCCACCGTGCGAGCAGCGGGTGCGGCACACGTACACCCTGCGGCTCGCCGACTCACGGGAGCTGCCGGCACTGATGCGTGCGATGCGCGCGGTGCCGGGCGTCTACGACGTGGCCCGGGTGACCAAGCCGGTGCACTGAGCCGCCCCGAGCACCGGCGATTTTCCCGCGAGCGCCCCGGCGACCGCCGCGCGGTCGAGGCCGGCGGGTACGGGCGCGGCGGCTGACGGCGCCGTTGACGCGCGAGGCTGACGCGCTGGAAAATCGGGGTGACGCCCGCACACGCCCGTGGGACCATCGTTCCCGTGACCGACCGCGGCCGGCCCCGCCCGCAGATCGGGCGGCGGACAGCGGGCCGGCGGGAATACTCCCGCGACCCCCGCGCGTTACCGCAGAGCACGCACCTTCGTGCACCACTCCTCGACGTAAGGACGCAATGACCCACTCCTCTTCTCTTCCCCACAGCGCTCAGCAAAGCTCCGAAAGCAGCACGCGCCGGGCCGACGCCCTGATGGAAGAGGACGTCGCCTGGAGTCATTCGATCGACGAGGAGCGTGACGGCGACCAGCTCGACCGCTCCGAGCGCGCGGCTCTGCGCCGCGTCGCGGGACTCTCCACCGAGCTGGAGGACGTCACCGAGGTCGAGTACCGCCAGCTGCGTCTGGAGCGGGTCGTGCTGGTCGGCGTCTGGACCTCGGGCACCGCCGAGGAGGCGGACAACTCCCTGGCGGAGCTGGCCGCGCTCGCCGAGACGGCGGGCGCCGAGGTGCTCGACGGCGTGATCCAGCGGCGGCAGAAGCCGGACCCGGCCACCTACATCGGCTCGGGCAAAGCCCAGGAGCTGCGCGAGATCGTGCTGAGCAGCGGCGCGGACACCGTGGTCTGCGACGGTGAGCTGAGCCCCGGCCAGCTGATCCATCTCGAAGACGTGGTCAAGGTGAAGGTCGTCGACCGCACCGCGCTGATCCTGGACATCTTCGCCCAGCACGCGAAGTCCCGGGAGGGCAAGGCGCAGGTGGCCCTGGCCCAGATGCAGTACATGCTGCCCAGGCTCCGCGGCTGGGGCCAGTCGCTCTCCCGGCAGATGGGCGGTGGCGGCGGTGGCGGCATGGCCACTCGCGGCCCCGGTGAGACGAAGATCGAGACCGACCGTCGGCGCATCCGCGAGAAGATGGCGAAGATGCGCCGCGAGATCGCGGAGCTGAAGACCGGCCGGGACGTCAAGCGGCAGGAGCGGCGACGCCATCAGGTGCCGTCCGTCGCGATCGCCGGCTACACCAACGCCGGCAAGTCCTCGCTGCTCAACCGCCTCACCGGTGCCGGAGTCCTGGTGGAGAACGCCCTGTTCGCCACCCTCGACCCGACCGTGCGCCGGGCCGAGACGCCGAGCGGGCGGGCGTACACGCTGGCCGACACCGTCGGTTTCGTGCGCCACCTTCCGCACCACCTGGTCGAGGCGTTCCGGTCCACCATGGAGGAGGTCGCCGACTCGACGCTGATCCTCCACGTCGTGGACGGCTCCCACCCGGTGCCGGAGGAGCAGCTCGCCGCCGTGCGCGAGGTGATCCGGGACGTGGGCGCGGTGGACGTCCCCGAGATCGTTCTGATCAACAAGGCGGATGTCGCCGACCCGTTGACGGTGCAGCGGCTGCTGCGCTCGGAGCCGCACGCGCTCGCCGTCTCCACGCATTCCGGTCTCGGCATCGCCGAGCTGCGGGAGCTGATCGACAGCGAACTGCCCCGTCCCGAGGTCGAGTTGGAGGCTCTGCTGCCCTTCACCGAGGGGGCGCTGGTCTCCCGCGTCCACGGCGAGGGCGAGATCCTCTCCGAGGAGCACACGGCCGAAGGCACCCTGATGAAGGTCCGGGTGCACGAGGAGCTTGCCGCCCTGCTGCGGCCGTACCAGCCCGTCGCCGCAGAGGGGTGACCTCCGAGGGGTGAGCCGCCGACGCGCAGGCACCCGGGCCGCGTTGAGCGGGCCGGCGGGTGTGATGAGCGGTGTTTCCGAGACGGACGTGCCGAGCGGCCGGCCCGTAGGGGCATGCTTCACAGGAGCGGTCCGAGATGGCCGCGCTGCGCTGTGAAGCGGTCGGTATGACCGCACCGAACGGCCCGCGCCGCAGGCCGGTTTCGCACCCCTGAGGGGGAGACCGGGCTCGGCCGCGGGCCCGCGGTGTTCGAGGCGGCTGAGCCTCGTGCCAGAACACCAGCACCGTGGTGCCGTACCCGGAAGACTGAGCACACGAGTTGACCCGGCGATTGCCTTGGTAACCTCCACGGGCCAGTCGAACCACATCCGTGGTCAGGGAATCCGGTGCGAATCCGGAGCTGACGCGCAGCGGTGAGGGGGACGGGCGGGGCACGACGCCACTGGGAGACCGGGAAGGCGTCCCGTCCGGACGAACCCGAGTCCGAAGACCTGCTGGCACCCCGCGCCCCGGCGCGGGGACGTCCACAGGCCAGGCTCCGCGTATGAGCCCCGACCCCAGAGGCATGCCGTGCTCTGTGCTCCCGCTCTCCTCCGTACCCCGGCGCTGCTCGTCGCGTCCGCCCTGCTGATCACCGCGTGCGGCTCCTCCGACGCGGGTGACGCGAAGTCCGAGGGGACCTCAGCCGCTGGTTACCCGTTGACCCTCGACAACTGCGGCCACAAGGTCACCCTGGAGTCCGCCCCGAAGCGGACCGTGTCCCTCAACCAGGGCACCACCGAGATCCTGTTCTCTCTCGGCCTCGCCGACCGCGTTGCCGGTACGGCCACTTGGACCGACCCGGTGCTGGAGGGGCTGGAGAAGGCGAACGCGTCCGTACCGCGCCTCGCCGACAACGCGCCCTCCTTCGAGAAGACCCTGGACGCCGAACCCGACCTCGTCACCGCCTCGTTCCTCTCCACCCTGGGCAAGGGCGGGGTCGCCACCCGCGCTCAGTTCGAGAGGCTGGGCGTGCCTACGTATGTCTCACCGTCCGACTGCTTGGGCAAGGACAACGACAGCGGCGGCGACGGATCGCGCAGCGAGCCGCTCACTCTCGATGTCGTGTACGGCGAAATACGTGACCTGTCACGGGCGTTCGGTGTGAAGGCGCGGGGCGAGAAGCTGGTCGCGTCCCTGAAGAAGCGAGTCAGCACGGCCACCGCCGGGCTCGATTCCTCCGACGTCTCGCTCATGTACTGGTTCGCCAACTCCCAGTCGCCCTACCTCGCCGGCTGCTGCGGCGCACCGGGCGCCGTCACCCGTGCGGTCGGCGCGAAGAGCGCCTTCGCCGACACCCACGACGAATGGCCCCAGGTCGGCTGGGAGACGGTCGCCGACCGCGACCCCGATGTGATCGTGATCGGCGATCTGACCCGCAAGCAGCAGACGGCGGAGACCGCCGCCGCCAAGATCCGCTTCCTGGAGACCAACCCCGCCACCCGCAACCTGACCGCAGTGCAGAAGAAGCGGTACGTCCTGCTGAGCGGGCAGGCGATGAACCCCTCCATCCGCACCGTCGAGGGGATCGAGAAGGTCGCAGCCGGTCTGCGCGACTTCGGGCTCGTCAAGTGAGTGCCCGCCCTCTGGTGTTGACGAGCGGCGGCCTGGTCGCGCTGTTCGCGTCGATCGCCGTGGCGGTGACGATCGGCCCAGCCGACATCTCCACCGGAGACGTCTGGGCCTCCGTCGCGGCCCACCTCGGCCTCGGCGAGAGCACGCTGGCGCCTCTGCGCGACGGCATCGTCTGGGATCTGCGCATGCCCCGCACCCTGCTGGCCGCTGTGTGCGGAGCCGGACTCGCCGTGTGCGGTGCGGTCATGCAGTCGCTGCTGCGCAACCCGCTCGCCGACCCCTTCGTTCTCGGAGTCTCCTCCGGGGCGTCCACCGGAGCGGTCGCCGTGGTGGTGCTCGGTGTGGGCGGGGGAGTGGTGTCCCTGTCGGCGGGCGCCTTCCTCGGCGCGCTGCTCTCCTTCGCCCTGGTGCTGGCGCTCAGCCACGCCCTCGGCGGCAGCACCGACCGTGTCGTCCTGTCCGGGGTCGCGGTCATGCAGCTGTTCTCCGCGCTGACCTCGTTCACCGTCCTGACCTCGGCGGACGCGGAGACCACCCGGGGCGTGCTGTTCTGGCTGCTCGGCTCGCTCACCGGGGCCGACTGGGAACAGGTACTGCTCTGCACGGTCGTGCTTGCCGTGGTCCTCGTTGTCTGCCTGGGGCACGCCCGCACGCTGGACGCGTTCGCCTTCGGTGAGGAGGCCGCCGCCGGACTCGGCGTCCGCGTCGCCCGTACCCGCGTGGTCCTCCTCTGCGTGACCGCACTGCTCACGGCCGTCCTGGTCAGCTGTGCAGGCGCGATCGGGTTCGTCGGCCTGGTCCTGCCGCACGCCACCCGCGTCCTCACCGGCGCCGGGCACACCCGTCTCCGTGTACGTCGCCCTGGGCTCCGAGGGCGAGGAGGAAGAGCGTCGAGGCACTGAGATAGATCGCCGCGAGCTGGACGAGCCGCGCGGCGTTGCCCGCGGCGGTGTCGAGCCCGAGGCCGACGCTCCACAGGACAGCATGAGAATGCCTACGGCTCCGCCGAAGTACCCGCCGTAGACGCCGAGGGCGAACTGGGCGGCCGGTACGGCGCGTTGGCCCATCCGGAGCGGCCGCCCCCGTACGGCGTGCAGCAGCCGGGGCAGCCGGTCGCCGAGGGCGAGCAGCAGGGTGGCTAAGGCCAGCAGCCACGGGACGGCGGCCTCGAAGGAGGACGACGGCAGCGTCAGCAGCAGCGCGGCGCCCACCGCGCCGCCGAGCACGCTCGTCGCGGCGAGGGCGCGGGTGGGGACCGCCTCGTTCACCGCGGACCGGTGCGGGGCCGCCGCGCTCGGGGCGGCCGGCTGACGCGGTCGGGCGTACGCAAGCAGGCGTCCCGGCAGGCGAGAGTCGGGCACCCCGTACGCCCCGGTGCTCGTACGACGAGCGGCGCCCGCGCGCCTGCCCCTCCCGGGGGAGGGGCAGGCGGCTCAGCTACGGGTACGCGCCGTCCCGTAGGTCCGCTCGTCGCGCGGGGCGACGACGAGCATCTTGACGAACGCGAACTCGCCGCGGTCGCCGTCGCCCTCGCCGACCGGCTCGCCGTCGGCCTCTACCCAGGCGTGTGCCGCCGGCGGCAGCGAGCGGGAGACGCCGGTGCACCAGGTCGGCCACGTACCGCGCAACCGGCAGCGCAGCGCCACCGACACCGACCGCGGCAGGCAGGCCTTCAGTCCGTGCATCGGCAGGCTCGCCGACAGCACCGAGTCCACTGCCGCCTGCGTCTCCGCCCTGGTCGCCGGGCGCGCACCCCGGCTGAGGCGTTCCATGATCCGCCGCAGCCGCCGCGCCGGCTGCCTGGCCAGGACGTAGCCTGCGGTCAGCGCGAGCCGGGTCGCGATCCGGTCCCGCAGGGTGCGGCGGCGGTTGCGCTGCTCCCACGGAATCATCACCTGGAAACTCACGCCTGCAGCACCTCCGCCGCCCGCATCCGCTCCAGCAGGGCGGCCACGTCGCCGGCGGCGCGTTCCTCCGCCACCGGGAAGGTCTCGGTCACGCGCCGGACGGCGTCCTCTTCGCTACCGCCGTCCAGGACCGTGCGCAGCACGAGCACGGCGGTGGGGTTGAGCTGGAAGTAGGTGTTGCGCCGCTGGTCCAGCAGAACGGCCCCGTAGTCGGTCTCGCTCAGCACGACGTGCTCGGGCAGTACGGCGTTCATCACTTGCTCGCTCTCTGCGTGGCGCGCTGCCTGCCCTCGGCGACGGGGGCGGTGCTGCGCAGCCACGCTTCCAGGTTCAGCGCGACTTCCGGCGTCTGGCCGCCGAATTCACGGGAGTTGGGGTTGCGGCTCATCCGCTGCAGCACCGTCTCGTCGGCCAGGCCGCGGGCGGCGAGCTCCGAGCCGTCCCAGAGCGCGGCGATGGCCGAGCGGTGGTGGCGCAGCCCGCGTTCGTTCGCCTGCCCTCCGGACAGTTTGGTGCGGCGTTCGGCCAGCTCACGCGGCAGGATGCCCCGCATCGCCTCCGCGATCAGCTGCTTGTACGCGTACGGGGTCGCCCGGTCCGGTATCCGCACGGACAGCGCGGCGTCGATCACCCGGTCGTCCGCGTACGGCGTCTCGATCCGGATGCCCATCCGCAGCGCCATGTCCTCGGTCGCGTTCAGTAGTTTGCTGCTCAGGAGCAGGCAACTGAGCTCCATGTGCCGCCCCCGGCACGGGTGGAGAGGCTCGGCGGTGGCCGCGGCGGCGCGGAGTTCGTCGGCGACCAGCTCGCGGGCGTGCTCGGTCATCCACGGCGGGCAGGGGGGCTTGAAGAACCAGGCGAGACGGTCGACGCCGAGAAGTTCGGTCCCCGTGCCCGGGTCCGGCAGGGAGGTGCGCAGCGCCTCGGCGTACGACCTGCGGTCCAGCAGCGCGCGCAGCACGTCCCGCCGGCGCCAGGAGAACATGACGCGATAGCCGCGGAGTCGGTGCAGCGCCTCCAGCGGGCTGCGCAGCACCAGGTCGTGGTAGTGGCCGGGCAGTCCGAGGAAGAGCTGGTCACCGCCCATGCCGCTCAGGTGCAGCCGGGAACCCCTGGCCGCCATCCGGCGGTGCACCGCACCTGCCCGCTCCCGGCAGACGGGCACGTTGGCGGGGAAGTCGAAGGCGTCGTCCGGATCCAGCAACCCTTCGTAGAACAGCGGCAGTTCGCGGCCGTGGAAGACGTCGTGCTCGACGTGCGGCAGGTGCTTGGCGGCGCGCCGGGCCCAGTACAGGTCCTCGCTGTCCTCGCTGTCACCGCCGCTGGTGAGGATCAACTCGCCTCTGTCGCCCATGAGTTGTGCAGCGGCGAAGGCGATCGAGGTGGAGTCGAGACCGCCGGACATGTCCGCACTGACCGTTCCACCGCCCGCGACGCGCAGGCCCACTGCGGTCAGCAGCTCTTCCCGCAGCCGACGCGCACCTTCCGCCAGCGGCACCTCGGGCTCGGGTACACGATGCCACTGCCGCGTGACCGGGCGGCCGCTCGACACCGCCAGATACCGCCCGGACGGCACGGCCCGTACGCCCTTCCACAGCGGCCGCCGGAACAGCGCGTGCGTCCACGCCCCCATCAGATGCGTCGCGAACACGCCCTCGTCCAGGTCCGCACCGGTGAGCTCGGCGAGTACGCGCGCCCGGTCGGACACCACGACACAGCCTTCCAGCTCGGTGTAGTGGACCGCCCGCACGCCGTACGCGGTCCCGCGCACCAGCAGCTCCGCGCCGTGTGCGGCGATCACGTGGAAGTCGCCCGCGAGGCGCGAGACGTCCGCGACGAAGGCGTCCCGGTCGGGGAGCCTGCGCAGGGCCCGTTCCAGCCGTCCGGCGTCCTCCTCGTGGAGACCGGCGACGGCCACGGCGGACGTGCCCGCTCGCAGGATGCGCAGTCGCCCTTCCAGCGGGCGGGTGATGAGCCACGGTCGCCCCGAGCTGTGGGTGTGGACCTCCAACTCCGGGTCCTGCAGGAGCGGATGACGCGCGACAGCGCGACCCGCCTCCGTGTCGGGCAGGGCGACGAAGAACGGGACACCGGCCTTCAGCATCTTCACCTCGGTTCTTGCGGACCTTCCGTACCCCTGGGGGCGCGACTTCCCAGCGCCCCCAGGGGGTGTCACGAAGCGATTCGGGTCGCCGTGTCCTCAGATGAAGCCCGGGGCGAAGTGGTCGGCGGAGGGGCCGAACGGCCACAGGCCGGTCTCCTCCTGGAAGTCGCCCATCTCCTCGAAGAGCGGAGCCTCGTACTCGGCGACGAATTCCATTTCATTCTGCATGGAATAACCTTTTTCGATCGATTCACGGAATCCTCATCCGCAGACTCACCCTGTCACGCCGTCAACGGGCGGACAAGATCGCTTCGATTCATTTGAACCACCGCATCCGGAATGCGGGATTCCCTCCGCACCGCCGAGGAGGGTCACCCATAAAGTCCTGAACGGCACTACGGGAAGCGAATACGGACAGCGAATACGGACAGCGAATACGGACAGCTCAGACCCTGTGAGAGCAGGTTCCATCAACGCCCGCGACTCGCACACGGGCCACTTAATGCCATTGCCCATTCACGCCGATCCACCGATGCGGCAACTTCATGTCACCGCCGCTCCGCGCATTCCCTCGGAGCGGTGAAATGCTGTGCAGAATTCAACGATTGAAATCCCTGCGCACCGCGTCCACCCGTCCGCCTCGTGCGGGTCCGCACGGCGCCGGGAGCCGCACCGACTGCCCTGTTCGCCGTCCGTCCCGTCCGTGCGGGCCGAGGGGTGCTGTACGGCGGGGTCGGGAAGACGTCGTTCGGCGCTCTCCGCTCAGGGGTCGCGGGGAGCCGGGGGAAGTCGTAGGCGTCGGCGAGGAGTTCGTAGGAGCGGAGGCGCTGTGGGCGTTGGCGGTCAGCATGACCTCGTCGGCGCCGGTGCACTTGGCCAGCTCGTCGAACCCGTCGCGCACCCGGTCGGGGGTGCCGTGCACGACGTTCGCCAACCAGCCTTCGGCGAAGGCGAGTTCGTGGTCCGTGTACGGGTAGGACTCGGCCTCCTCGGGGGTGGTGACGAGGCCGGGGTCGCCACGGCGGAGGCGGATCGTGGACAGCATTCCGGTCATGACCTGGCGGCGGGCCTCGCGCTCGTCCTCGGCGGCGAGCGCGGCGACACCGATCTTCGTGTACGGGCGGTCGAGGACCGCCGAGGGGCGGAAGGACTCGCGGTACAGGTCGAGGGCCGGGATCGTGTTCTGCGCCGAGAAGTGGTGCGCGAAGGAGAACGGCACCCCGAGCGCCCCGGCGAGGCGGGCGTTGAAGCCGCTGGAGCCGAGCAGCCAGATCTGCGGCCGGTCGGGCGACTGGACGCCGCCGGGCGAACTCCCCTGCACGAGGCCGGGGATGGCGTGGATGCGGTGGTAGCGGTGGCCGGCCGGGAAGTCGTCGTCGAGGAAGTGCGTCAACTCGGCGAGCTGCCGAGGGAAGTCGTCCGCGCCCTCGCGTAGCCGCTCGGTGCGGCGCAGGGCGGCGGCCGTCGCGCCGTCGGTGCCGGGCGCGCGGCCGAGGCCGAGGTCGATACGGCCCGGGGCGTAAGCCTCCGGGCTGCCGAACTGCTTGCGGAGTCGTTCAGGAAACGGCGCTCTCGGTCCAGGCCCGCTTGAGGATCTCGTCCACGGTCTGGTCGGAGGTGTCCAGCCAGAGGCCGACCTCCGGGGTGCTTCCGCGCAGCACCGTCTCGAGGCCCTTGGGCTGCCAGTCCGGGCCGTACCCGGTCTTGGCGCGCTTCTCCTCCCGCGCCAGCACGGCGTCGGGGCTGGGAGCGAGCACGCCCACGGCCAGCGGCCGGCTCTTGATCGTCTCGGTGATCTCCTGGAGGTGCTCGCCGAGCAGGATGTCCTGGATGATCGCGGTGAAGCCCGCCTGGCAGTACGCGTCGGCGGACGCCGCTGCCAGCCGGTGCCTCAGGCGCAGCTGCTCCAGGGCCTCCGGCTCCGGGTCGGCGGTCATGTTGACCTGGCCGTTGACGATCATGCGGCGGAAGAAGTCGCCGCGCACGTGAACAGACCGGTCCAACCGCTCGGCCAGAGCCTGTGCGACGGTCGACTTGCCCGCCGCGGAGATGCCCGACAGGACGAGGACGCCCCTGCTGCCCCCGTCACCCGGAATGTTGTCTGTCCACGACCTGGCGCAGTCCCAACTCGGTGAAGCGCTGGGCTACGACAAGACCTACATCTCGCTTGTCGAGCGGGGTCGGCGACGACTCGACGACCTCGCCTCTCGCCGCCACATCGCTGTTCGGCTGCGTCTGCCACCGCACGTTCTGGGAATCACCGACCCCGCGGACAGCGACCACCGAGCGATGGTCCAGTTCGGTGCCTCCACGATCCGGCTCGCCGACATCGCTCGGCAGAACGGTCACGCTGCTGACGCGGTGGCCGAACTCTGGCCGCTGGTCGCGAGATGGGAAGCGCGCATCGCAGACGGTCACGCCGAACGCGAAGTCGTGCGCCTGCTCGCCCGCGCACGCGTCGGCCTCGGTGTCGCTCTGGGCAACGTCCTCCCTGAAGAGCGGCTGCCAACCGCCGCGCACTGGACAGCCAAGGCCGTCCGCCTGGCCCGGTTCACCGAGGACCCCACGTTCACCAGCTACGCCCTGCGAATGCACGGCAACGAACTGCGCAAAGCCGGCCTGCACTGGGCCGCGGTACATCGTCTCCGCCAGGCCGCCGCACTTGCATCCGACCCGCGAGCCCGCGCAGCCGTACTGCCGCTGCTCGTACGCGCAGCAGGCGAACTCGGCGACAGCCAGCTGTTCGACACGGCGATCAGCGAGGCAGAGGCTCTCGTCGACACCGTCAACCACACCTCGCTTGTCAACCCGGCCGCGCTCTACGAAATCCGCCTGCGCGGCCTGATCTCTACCGGCCGCACCGTCGCCGCAGTTGGCCTGCTCGGCCCGCCGGCTTCGACCACTGCGGCGCCTCAATGGCGAGTGATCGAAGCGGTAACGGTTGGCCAAGTCCAGCTGGTGGCGGGCGATCGTAGCGGAGCCGCCCACTCCTTGCGCTCTGCAGCGGCCGAAGCCGCGCGCCAGCGGCGGCCCCACCAACTGCAGCGAATCGTCCGCGTTTCCCGGCACACGTTGCCGGAGGTATCCGATACTGCCGGGGAACAGGTGAGGCTCCTCAAGGAGGAGATGACCGCGTGAATGTACCCGAGGGCCAGATCGGCCGGGACGCAGCGCAAGTACCCTTCCGTGGTGCGGAGTTGAGTCCATTCGCGGGGTTCGGGTGGTGGTAGCGGCCTCAAGGCAGGGGGCCGGTGGGCGCGCAGCGCCTCCCCGGTGGCTACCAGTGCCGAGGGAGCGCGAACACGGGCCTGGTCGACCCCGCGCCTGCGGGGATGGTCCGGAGGCACGCCCACACCCGGCGGGCCGCCCGCCGTCGACCCTGCGCCTGCGGGGATGGTCCGCTCCAGGACGGGAATGACCCCGCCCTGGAACTGTCGACCCCGCGCCTCGCGGCGGAGGTTTGTGCGGGCGGCAAAGCAGGGGAACCGAGTCGGCGTCTAGTGGATCTTCTGCTGCTCCAGCCACTTGAAGACTTCGGCCCTCTTGTACAGGACCTTGGCGTTCCTGCCTCGACCGAGCTTGTAGCACTTCAAGCCCAATTTCGATGCCTCCCCGTAGACCCGGCTCGTGGACATGTTGAGTGTCGCAGCAACCTCAGCTGTGTCCATCAGGACAGGCTCGACGCTTCGGTGCCTGCGCGACGCGTTGATGTCAGTGCGGGTCGCTTCGGGGTGCGACTGCGGGTCCAGGGGCAAAACTGCTCCTTGCGGCAGGCTGGGGCCTGATCGCGGCATCGGTTCGCGCTCTGCCCTGGCTGAATTCCAAACGTCATTGACACTCGCCCTGTGTCACCGCCAGGAGTCACCGGACGAGTTGTAGCCATGGTCATGAGAAACGTTGGTCGGGACCGACCGGCGATCGGCTGCTGTGTTGCCGCGCACTCAGGTACCTCGATTAGGCCGTGTTTTAGAACTGGTCTCCGGGTCTTGCCTTGCGGCGTGATGATCATGGTGTGGGGCGAGGGGATCTTTCTGATGAGCAGTGGTCGGTGCTGGAGCCGTTGTTGCCGGCGGTGAGGTTGGGTCGTCGGCCGCAGAACCGTCGGCGTTTGATCGACGGGGTGCGGTGGCGGGTGCGGACCGGTGTTCCCTGGCGTGATCTGCCGGGCGAGTACGGACCCTGGCAGACCGTGTATGGGCTCTTCCGCCGGTGGCAACGCGAGGGTGTGTGGGTTCGGCTGCTGGCCTCGCTCCAGGCGCGGGCCGATGCGGCCGGGCTGGTCACGTGGGAGGTGAACGTCGACTCCACGGTCTGCCGGGCTCATCAGCACGCCGCTGGTGCCCGCCGAGACGGGGTCGGGCAGAAGGAGCCGCCCGGCGGGGTCGGCCAAGAGCCGGACGATCACGGCCTGGGACGGTCCAGGGGCGGGTTCAGCACGAAGATTCATCTGGCCTGCGAGCAGGGCCAGAAGCCGCTGTCGCTGCTGGTCACGGCAGGACAGCGGGGTGACAGCCCGCAGTTCGAACCGGTCCTCGAAGCGATTGGGGTGCCCAAGGTCGGTGGCGGGCGCCCCAGGCGCAGGCCACTGCGGGTGCGGGGTGACAAGGCGTACTCGTCTCGCGCGAATCGTGCCTACCTGCGCAGACGCGGGATCCGGTGCACCATCGCCGAGCCGGCCGATCAGATCCGCCACCGCAAGCGTCGAGGCCGTGTGGGCGGCAGGCCACCGGCCTTCGATCGGGAGGACTACAAGGCCCGACATGCGGTCGAGTGCGGGATCAGCCGGCTCAAGCAACACCGGGCGGTGGCGACGCGTTACGACAAGCTGGCGGTCCGCTTCGAGGCCACCGTGCAGATCGCGGCGATCCACCAGTGGCTGTGACCCATCGGCTGGTCGTCCGGCCGTGCCATCCTGGCCACCGGTTCGATCAGCACGCACATGGGGAGGACCTGTGGCCGCCGGGCACTACTGCGCCGACAGCGAGAACGGCGACCACGTCGACGACCCGTCCGAGGATGCCCTATTCATGCTGATCAGCGATCTGAACGACAGCGACAACACCTTCATCGTCATCCAGCCCGACGAGGACGAGCCAGCCTGGTTCGCCTCTGTCTCCGTCCTAGACGAGGACGGATTCGAGATCGTCCGCCACGACACCACCTGCCGCGAGCACGACATCGCCATCGAGAACCATCGTGACCGGATCGCGGGCGACCTCACCAAATGGCTGGCCGCCCGCGACTTCTAAAACACGGCCTAGCCGTGGGAGCCTCCTCCTTTCAGGCGGAACGAGGTGCCTGGGCTTGGCTGCCGCGGCGGAGCGTGGCAGGCGGCCAGCCAACTGCAGTGGCTCCTGACCGCCGCCCAGGCCTGCCAGAGTGACAACGATCACGGACGCGCTTCGGGGGCTGCTGCGTAAGCTTGTGCAGTCGTCGCGGTGGGTCCAAGGGTGGGCGAAGCTCTCCTGTATTTACCTGACGAAGCGTCAAAAAAGTCAGCAAACGGTCAGCATGGGTCCTGAAAAACCTGGGAAAACTGCCCGAACATGCGACTCGTTGTAGGGTAAGGAAACCGCACTTGACCTGCAAAAAGCAGGCAGGGAGCCTACGTCCAGGAGTACCTCGATGCTGCGCACCATGTTCAAGTCGAAGATCCACCGTGCGACGGTCACCGAGGCGAACCTGAACTACGTGGGTTCGGTCACCGTGGACGCGGACCTGCTCGACGCCGCGGATCTGTTGCCCGGCGAGCTCGTCCACATCGTCGACATCACCAACGGCGCCCGTCTGGAGACCTACACCATCAAGGGCGAGCGCGGCTCCGGCGTCATCGGTATCAACGGCGCCGCGGCCCATCTGGTCCACCCCGGTGACCTGGTCATCCTGATCAGCTACGGGCAGATGGAAGACGCCGAGGCCAGGGCGCACGAGCCCCGGGTGGTCCATGTCGACACCGACAACCGCATCGTCGAACTGGGCAGTGACATCTCCGCACCCGTTCCCGGCAGCAGCACCGAGCGCAGTCCGTTGGCCCTGACGCACTGACCCCTCCGGCACCGCACTCGCCGCACGCCTCGCTCCACCACCGGGTACGCCGCCTCGCGCCGCGTACGGTGCGCTGCCCGTACAACAGGCGAACGTCCCGGCACTCCGCACGGAGCACCGGGACGTTCGCCGTTGGCGATCTGCCGCGTCAGTTCTTGCCCGCGTGCCGCTTGCTGATCGCGTCGAAGACGCCCTTGGCCTCGGTGCCGAGGTACGGCCCGGCCAGCCAGGTCGCGGGACGCGGCCCGATGGAGTTGACCGAGACCAGCTGGGCCTTGCCGCCGTCGCCGTTGGCGAGGATGCCGCCGCCCGAGGTGCCGCCGGTCATGGTGCAGCCGATGCGGTACAGCGCCGGCTGGCTCGGGTCGGTGGTCAGCTGTCCCGGACGGGCGGTGCAGCGGTGCATTAGCGCACCGTCGTACGGCGGGGCGGCCGGGTAGCCGTAGGAGGTCAGCCCGGTCTGCTGCTTGGGCGTGGGGGCGTTGAAGTTGATCTCCAACGCGGCGCCCACCGTCTCCTCGACCGATTTGGCGGAGCCGTCCTCGGCCTTGACCTGGACCACCGCGAAGTCCTGGCTCGCGCCACGGGCGCCGTCGACACCGTCACCGCGGTCGATCCAGTAGCCGGTGGTCTGCGCCCAGGTCGCCCACCACTGCTTGTACGGGTACACCTCGTGCGCCGAGCCGCTGCCCACCTGGTTCGCCGGGCGGCCGAGGTCGTTGTAGGAGGGCACGAACACGATGTTCCGGTACCAGCCCTTGCCCTTGCCGCCGTGGACGCAGTGGCCGGCGGTGGCGACGAGGTTGGACTTGCCCGGGTTGCGCGGGTCCTTCACGACGGTGCCGGAGCACACCGAGGGGCCCTCGGGGGAGTCGAAGAAGAGCTTGCCGACCGGCGCCGCGTGCTTGTGGTACGGCGTCTTGACCTTCGAGGCCTGCACCGGACGCGGTTCGGGGTCGTCCTGCGGGCCGGACGCAGCGGCGACCTCTTCCTCGGTGACGTCCTTGGTGGCGTCCTGGGCGTCCTGCATCCGGTCCGGCTTCCACAGGTCCTTGATGTAGGGGTTGACGAAGTCGGCGGCGTCGCGCAGCCAGTCCTTCTTGTCCCAGTTCTCCCAGCCGCCGTCCTTCCACTTCTCCAGGTCCTGGAGCGAAGTGGGCAGGTCCTTGGGCAGGTTCAGGTCGAACTCGTCGCCGCCCTTGCCCTGCGAAGTGTCCGAACCCGCGCTGCTGGACGCGTCGGGGGAGGAACCGGCCTCGTCGTCACCGGGGCCGCAGGCGGTGGCCGTGACGGCGAGCGCCGCCACGACGGCCGCCGCGGCGAGCGCCGGACGCCTGCGCGAGGACCTGCGTATGGAAGGCATCGTCTGGAATCTCCTGGCCGGTCTTGTTCTCTGTCGGTTGGGGGACGACGGCGGGGCGGGTCCGCCTCGGACCCGCCCCGCCCGCGATCACTTGGCGAGCTGGTCGAACACCTTCTTGGCGTCCGCGCCCAGTCGGGGTGCGGCGAGCCAGGTGGCGGTCAGCGGGCCGATGGAGGTCACCGAGTACAGCTCGTCCTCGCCGTCCGGGCCCTCGGAGACCCAGCCGCCGCCGGAGGAACCGCCGGTCATGGTGCAGCCGATGCGGTACATGGTCGGCTCGTTCGGGTCGATGGTGACCCGGCTCGGCTTGTCGGTGCAGCTGAACATCCGGGCGCCGTCGAACGGCTTGGCCGCGGGGTAGCCGCGAGCAGTCAGGTCCTTCATCGAAGTCACCTTCGGCAAACCGAAGTTGACCTTCACCGCCGCGCCGATCGTCTCCTCGAGCGA
Source organism: Streptomyces tardus (assembly GCF_018101125.2). GTDB lineage: Bacteria > Actinomycetota > Actinomycetes > Streptomycetales > Streptomycetaceae > Streptomyces > Streptomyces tardus. The sequence goes on from NZ_JAELVF020000003.1 coordinate 65,935, forward strand.
TTTGGTGTTGGTGCTGCCCTTCTCCGGCTTGACGTCCAGGACGGCGAAGTCCTGGGCGGCGCCCCGGCCCCCGCTGTCGGCACCGTTGCCGCGCCAGTGGTCGGTGGTGACGGCCTTGTCGGCCCACCAGACGCCGTGCGGCGTCACATCGGCCTTGGGCGCGGTCTCCAGCTGCGGACCGGCGACGCCCTTGGAGTTGTAGCTCGGCACGAAGACGACGTTGCGGAACCAGCCCTTGCCCTTGCCGCCGTGCACGCAGTGGCCCGCGGTGGCGACGAGGTTGGACTTGCCGGGGTTCTTGGGGTCCTTGACCGCGGTCGCCGAGCAGACCATCTGGCCCTGCGGCGAGTCGAAGAAGACCTTGCCGTGCGCAGGGGCGCTCTGGGTGTACGAGGTCGGCACCTGCTTGGCCGGCACGGCGGAGGGGGTCGGGTCGGTCACGCCCTCGTCCTCGCTGGAACCGTCGCCCGCGGGCTCGTCCTCGATCTCGTCCTCGTCGATGCCGCGGTCGGGCTCCTCGGCGTCGCCCATCCGCTCGCGGTCCCAGAGGTCCTCGATGATCGGGTTGATGAAGGCCTTGGCGTCGCCGAGCCAGCCGTCCGGGTCCCAGTCCTTCCAGGCCCCGTCCTTCCAGTCCTTCAGGTCATCCAGGTCGAACGGAAGGTTCTCCGGCAGGCCGACGGTGTCCTTGCCGTCGCCGCTCTTGTCGTTCTCCGCGGGCGAGGACTCGGACGGCTTGGCGTCGCTCTCGTCCTCCGGTCCACAGGCCGTGGCGGTCAGTGCGAGCGCCGCGACGACCGCTGCCGCGGCCAGCGTCGAGCGACGACGCGTCCCCGTGCGGGTAGCTGACATGGATGAACTCCCCCTGAAGTGGATCAACTTGCTTTCCTCTTGTCATGGACCTCGCCGGAGCGGAGGCGACCCCCACTATGCCGGTGCCGCCTACGACGGCGGCCATCGGGTCCTTGGTTCCCAACCCGGCGCAACGCGTGGCGGAACCGCCGCCGACCAGCACCTCCCGGTCTTCCGGAACCAGGCATTCCGGGTCGCGCCGCGACCGTGTGAATCCGTGAACCAACCTTCGCGAAAACCGTGTTCACCGGCGTACGGCGTCGTTGTATCGGTCGGGCCGCCGGCCGAGGCGCGCCCGCGCGGCAAGGGAGGAATCGGTGAACCCACTGAGCGGCTCGCAGGAACCGGGCGCGGACACGGGCCTGCTGCTCCCGCCGCCGACAGGCGAGCGGCGCACCGCAGGTGACGCCCCGCCGCTGCCCGGCCCGCGCCGTACCGAGCCGCTGACTCCGGACACCGAACCCTGCGGCCCGTACGGCTCGTCGACCGCGGCGCCTAGCGGCCTGTGTGAACCCGGAGAGCCGCAGCGTTTGCCAGAGCCGCCGCGTTCGCCAGCGCCGCCGCGCTCCGTGGAGCCTGCCGACCCGAGGGAGTCCGCCGACCCCTTCGCCGCCGCCGACGCCGCCACCGCGGAGAACCTGCTCCGCTGCTGGGTGCGCGAACGCGCGCTCGCTCCCGCGCCGTCTCAGGGCTGTCCGTACCCCGATCTCCGGGTCGAACTGTCCGCCTCCGCCGCCGAACTGATCGTTCCGGTACGCCACTGGTCGGCCACCGGGATGCACCGTTTCGGTGTTCCGAGGCTGCGCCCCGCCTCGCCCGCACCCTCCGCGACCACGACAGCCGACCCGGCGTGCGCCGACCCCGGGGCGCGCGACAGCGCGTCGCCCGGGCACCGGGCCGCGGGCGCTGCCGTGGACGCCGTCACCCTGGCCGCGCTGCTCGTCCGCGAAGCCGCCGGGCCCGGGGCCGCGGTCACCGAGGAGACCGCCGACCTGCTCGGCCGAGTCGTCGACTCCGTGCGGCAGACCGCGCGGATTCTTCGCCACCGGCGGGCCGAACCCGCCCCGCCCGCGGGGACTTCGGTCTTTCTGGAGGCCGAGCAGTCGCTGCTGCTCGGGCATCCGTTCCACCCGGCGCCCAAGAGCCGCGACCACCTCGACGAGCGCGACAGCCGCGACTTCGCGCCCGAGCTGCGCGGCAGCTTCCCGCTGCACTGGTTCGCCGTGGACCGTTCGCTGCTGGCGGCCGACTCCGCGTGGACCGAGCGCGGACGTACGGTCTCCGCCTCGCGGTTGGCGGCCGTTCTCGCCGGCCCCGGGGTCGCCGTTCCCGGCGAGACCGTACCGCTGCCCCTGCACCCTTGGCAGGCGCGGGAGCTGCTCCGCCGCCCGCAGCTGCGACAACTCCTGGACGAGCGGCTGCTGTTCGACCTGGGACCGGCCGGGGCGCACTGGCACCCGACCTCCTCGGTCCGCACGGTCCACCAGCCCGGCACCGCGGCGATGCTCAAGCTCTCGCTCGGCCTGCGGATCACCAACTCGCGCCGGGAGAACCTCCGCAAGGAGCTGCACCGCGGTGTGGAGATCCACCGGCTGCTGCGCACCGGACTCGCCAACCGGTGGCGGGCGGCCTTCCCCGCCGGGCCCGGCTTCGACATCGTCCGCGACCCCGCCTGGCTCGCCGTGGACGGTCCCGACGGACAGCCGATCGCCGGCCTCGACACGGTGATCCGCCACTACCCCTTCGGCCCGGGCGAACGGCCCGTCTGCCTCGCCGCGTTGACCTCGCCGCGCCCCTGGCCGGACGCGCCCGCCGAACAGCTGGCCTCGCCGCTGGCCCGGACCGTCGCCGCGCTCGCCCGTCGCACCGGCCGCCCCCGCCCAGCCGTCGCCACCGAGTGGCTGCTGCGCTATCTGTCGACGGTCGTCGCCCCTGTGCTGTGGTTGGACGCCGTGGCCGGTGTCGCGCTGGAGGCGCACCAGCAGAACACCCTGGTCCTCCTGGACCCGGACGGCTGGCCGCAGGGCGGGCGATACCGGGACAACCAGGGCTACTATCTGCGCACTTCGCACCGCGAGGCGCTGGAGCACCGGTTGCCCGGCGTCGGGGCGGCCAGCGACAGCTACGTCGAGGACGCGGTCACCGACGAACGCTTCGCCTACTACCTGGGCGTCAACAACATCCTCGGCCTCATCGGGGCCCTCGGCGCGGAACAGCTGGCCGACGAGGAGCTGCTGCTCGCCGCCGCCCGCAGTTTCCTGGCGACGCACGCGGACGCAGCAGGCCCCGCCGGGGCCGCCTCGCCGCTGCCCGTCCTGCTCCTGGACTCGCCCGAGCTGCGCTGCAAGGCCAACCTCCTCACCAGACTGCACGGGCTCGACGAACTGGTCGGGCCGGTGGACACCCAGTCCGTCTACGTCACCATCGCCAACCCGCTGGCCCGTCGCGGCTGAACGACGACGACCGATGACTGCCTCCGACCCCGCGCCCGCCGCCGAACTGCCGCCCGACCCCAGCGAGGACGACACGCTGGAGGTCGAGCTCCCGCCCGAACTCCTCGCTGCGCACGGCGAGTCGACCGCCGACGCGCAGCCCGCGCCGCGCCGGGCACCGCTGCTGGCCGACCCCACCGATCTCCTCGACTCCGTGCACAGCTGGCCGCCCACCACGCTCGGCGAGGGTGCCGCCTTCCAACTCGCTCCGGTCCGCCTGGAACGCGATCTCGGCCTCCTCACGGAGTGGATGAACGACCCCGCCGTCGCCCGCTACTGGGAGCTGGCAGGTGACGAGGAGCGCGTACGGGAGCACCTCGCGCCGCAACTCTCGGGCGACGGGCGCAGCGTCCCCTGCCTCGGCCTGCTGGACGGGGTGCCCATGAGCTACTGGGAGCTCTACCGCGCGGATCTCGACCCGCTCGCCCGCAGTTTCCCGGTCCAGCCGCACGACACCGGCGTCCATCTGCTGGTCGGGCCCGCGGAACGGCGCGGCAGAGGCCTGGGCACCGCGCTGCTGCGCACCGTCGCCGCGCTGGTGCTCGACCACCGGCCCACCTGCCGACGTGTGCTGGCGGAGCCGGACATCACCAACACCCCGTCGGTGGCGGCCTTTCTGGGCGCGGGCTTCCGGTTCGGTGCCGAGGCGTATCTGCCGGGCAAACGGGCCGCGATCATGGTGCACGACCGCGCCCACCGCGACCGGCTGTGACCGTCGCCCTGCCCTGCCCTGCCTGCCCGTGCCCCGGCGGAATCGCCGTACGGCGGCTGTTGTCAGAGGTCCCGCGTAAGCTGACGGCCCTATGAGCACAGCAGCAGGCGGCCCGGATCTGACCGCACTTCTCCAGGCCGCGGTCCACGCGGTCAAAGGCACTGAGCGACCGGGCCAGGTCGCCATGGCGGAGGCGGTCGCACAGGCCGTCGAGGACGGCAGTCACCGGCTGGTGCAGGCCGGCACCGGGACCGGCAAGTCGCTGGGCTACCTGGTCCCCGCGCTCGCGCAGACGGAGCGGGTGGTGGTCGCGACGGCGACGCTGGCGCTGCAGCGCCAGCTGGTGGAGCGCGATCTGCCGCGTACGGTCGAGGCGCTGGAGCCGCTGCTGGGCCGTCGCGCCGAGTTCGCCATGCTCAAGGGAAGATCCAACTACCTCTGCTTGCACAGGCTCCACGAGGGCGTGCCCAAGGAGGACGAGGACAGCCTCTTCGACCCGCTCGAGGCGGCGTCGCAGCCGCAGGGAGGTCCGACCAGCAAGCTCGGTCAGGATCTGCTGCGCATCCGCGACTGGTCCGACGACACCGAGAACGGCGACCGGGACGATCTGCGCCCCGGGGTCTCCGACCGGGCCTGGTCGCAGGTCTCCGTCGCCTCGCGCGAATGCCTGGGCGCCTCCAAGTGCGCGTACGGCGCCGACTGTTTCGCCGAGGCCGCCCGGGAGCGCGCCAAGCTCGCCGAGGTCGTCGTCACCAACCACGCGCTGCTCGCGATCGACGCGATCGAGGGGGCGCCGATCCTCCCCGACCACGACCTGCTGATTGTCGACGAGGCGCACGAGCTGGTGTCCCGGGTCACCGGTGTCGCGACGGGCGAGCTCACTCCGGGAGCGGTCAACCGAGCGGTGCGCCGGGCCGCGAAGCTGATCGACGAGAAGGCGGCCGACCAGCTCCAGACGGCGGCCGAGGGCTTCGAGCGCCAGATGGAACTCGCCCTGCCCGGACGCCTGGAGACCGTTCCCGAGGACCTCGCCCAGGTGCTGATGGCCCTCCGGGACGCCGCGCGCACCTGCATCACCGCACTCGGGAACACCCGCGACCGATCCGTCACCGACGAGGACGCGGTGCGCAAGCAGGCTCTCGCCTCGGTGGAGAACGTCCACACCGTCGCCGAGCGGGTCGTCGCCGCCTCCGAGTACGACGTGATCTGGTACGAGCGCCACGACCGGTTCGGCGCGTCGCTGCGGGTGGCGCCGCTGTCCGTGTCGGGCCTGCTGCGCGAGAAGCTGTTCACCGAGCGCACGGTGATCCTCACCTCCGCCACGCTCAAGCTCGGCGGCGACTTCAACGGCGTGGGCGCTTCCCTCGGCCTCGGCCCGGAGGGCAGGCAGAGCGAGGACCTGCCCGACTGGCGCGGTCTGGACGTCGGTTCGCCGTTCGACTACCGGAAGCAGGGCATTCTCTACGTCGCGCAGCACCTCGCGACGCCCGGCCGCGAGGGCAGCCGCACCGACATGCTCTCCGAGCTGTCCGAGCTGGTGGAGGCCGCGGGGGGACGCACCCTCGGGCTGTTCTCCTCGATGCGCGCCGCACAGCTCGCCGCGGAGGATCTGCGCGGCCGGCTCGACGTACCGGTGCTCCTCCAGGGGGAGGAGACGCTCGGTGAGCTGATCCGTCGCTTCGCCGAGGACGACCGCACCTGTCTCTTCGGCACTCTGTCGCTGTGGCAGGGAGTCGATGTGCCCGGCGCGGGCTGCCAGTTGGTCGTGATGGACCGGGTCCCGTTCCCGCGCCCGGACGACCCGTTGATGGCCGCGCGCCAGAAGGCGGTGGAGGAGGGCGGGGGGAACGGCTTCATGGCGGTCGCCGCGACCCACGCGGCTCTGCTGATGGCGCAGGGCGCCGGCCGACTCATCCGCGCCTCGGGGGACCGCGGGGTGGTAGCGGTGCTGGATCCGAGGCTCGCGAAGGCGCGGTACGGGAGCTTTCTGCGGGCGTCCATGCCGGACTTCTGGTACACCACGGACCGCAACCAGGTGCGCCGCTCGCTCGCTGCGATCGACGAGTCCGCACGCACGGCCGCCACGGGCTGAGCGGAGCGCGCCGCCCGCGGCGGAGCCCGGGCCGCCCGCGCACAGCGACGGACCCCGAGCCGGCGCAGAGGTCTCGGGGTCCGGTGCGGGGTGACGACGGACGCACGGCATCCGCTGTGTGCCCGGCCGCGCAGGCGGAGTACGGGGGTGCGCGGCGCCGCTCAGGGAGAGGAGGACGCCGCGACCGCGCGTCGCCGTCAGACGCGGCGCATCACTGCGACCACCTTGCCGAGGATGGTGGCTTCGTCGCCGGGGATCGGCTGGTAGGCGGCGTTCTGCGGGAGCAGCCAGACATGGCCGTCCTCGCGCTTGAAACGCTTGACCGTCGCCTCGCCGTCCAGCATGGCTGCGACGATGTCGCCGTTCTCCGCGACCGGCTGGCGGCGGACGGTGACCCAGTCGCCGTCGCAGATGGCCGCCTCGATCATGGAGTCGCCCACGACCTTCAGAACGAACAGCTCGCCGTCGCCGACGAGTTGACGGGGGAGCGGGAAGACGTCCTCGACGGACTCCTCCGCCAGAATCGGGCCGCCCGCGGCGATCCTGCCCACCAGCGGTACGTAGGAGGCGGCCGGCTTGCCCGTGGTGTCCGTGGTCTGGGCGCTGGCCGGGGTGTCCGAGCCGCGCACCTCGTACGCCCGCGGACGGTGGGGGTCGCGCCGCAGGAAGCCCTTGCGCTCCAGGGCCATGAGCTGGTGCGCCACGGAGGAGGTGCTGGACAGCCCGACCGCCTGGCCGATCTCGCGCATGGACGGGGGGTATCCGCGGCGCTGCACCGAATCGCGGATGACCTCGATGACGCGGCGCTGCCGGTCCGTCAGCCCTGAGCTGTCCGCGCGAATCCCCGGCGGTCGGCCGGGCAGCGAGCGGCCGGGCCGGGGAGGCGGAGCGCCCTCGTCGCCGTCGGTGGAATCCTCACCCGTAAAGTGCTCCGGGAGGTCGCGATGGTCCCTGCCGGAACGCTGCTGCGCGGCGATGCTGGCACTGTCTGCGGTCGTGGTCACGTCGGCCCCTTCTCAAGCGGTTCTCCCTAGTCGCAACGGTAGTTGCTTTCGAAAGGTTGCGCCAAACACACGTTCGAGTGAAATGTGTCGTTTCGGTGGTCCTCGAAGCGGGAGAGGGTGTATGTCGCCGTCCCTGTGCGGGTGTTGGGGGCGGGGGCTCCGGCGGGGCCGAGTTCGCGTGCGTCGCTCGCCGCTCCTCGGCGACGGGGGCTCGCTGCTGACCCCGGGAGGGGTGGTGCCGGTGCCGCGATAGCCTCCTCCGGGCCGTGTGGCGGGCTTGCGAGGTTGCGACACGCCGGGCGTGTCTCCTGGGTTCCGACCCCAGATCTAGTGGTTAGATTGGCGCGAGCCACCAGAAGTAGTGGTCCCCTGCTCCATCTGGAGGTGGGGATCGCCTATGCTGGGGGCACGTTCCATCCCGCTGTTCGTTCAGCGGGGAGCTGTCACGTCATGCTGCGCCGGCGAGGGTGAGAAAGGAGGGGGGAAGCCATGCACTGCCCCTTCTGCAGGCACCCCGACAGCCGCGTGGTGGACAGCAGGACCGCCGATGACGGCACCGCGATCCGGCGTCGCCGCCAGTGCCCGCACTGCGCCCGCCGTTTCACCACGCTGGAGAACGCCTCACTCACCGTGATCAAGCGCAGCGGGGTCACCGAGCCGTTCAGTCGCGACAAGGTCATCGTCGGTGTGCGCAAAGCCTGTCAGGGGCGCCCGGTCACCGAGGACGCACTGGCCCAGCTCGGCCAGCGGGTCGAGGAGGCCGTGCGCGGCACCGGCAGTGCCGAGCTGTCCACTCACGACGTCGGGCTGGCCATACTCGGCCCGCTGCGTGAGCTGGACGTGGTCGCCTACCTCCGATTCGCGTCCGTTTACCGGGCGTTCGACTCGCTGGAGGACTTCGAGGCGGCGATCGAGGAGCTGAGGGCAGGGCACGACGAGAGCCCGGCCCCGACCACCGGCGGGGGCGACGGAGCCCCTGCCGCGAGTGCCGCGCGCCCGGCCCGTCCGGCGACCGCGGACTGACTGCGCCGTACGCGCGGCGCAGTCCGGGGCCACTGAGCGGCCCCGCCCACATCAGAAACAAACCGTGATCCGGGAAGTTCCGGGGCACACAGGGCGTTATGCCTGCACAGGGAGGCGGAATGACCGAGACGACGAGCGGCCCGGCACGGAGTCCCCGTACCAAGGGCGGCAAGGCGAGCAAGGGGCTGCGCGTGGAGCGCATCCACACCACTCCCGGTGTGCACCCGTACGACGAGGTGGTCTGGGAGCGGCGCGACGTCGTCATGACCAACTGGCGGGACGGCTCGGTCAACTTCGAGCAGCGGGGCGTCGAGTTCCCCGAGTCCTGGTCGGTGAACGCCGCCAACATCGTGACCAGCAAGTACTTCCGAGGCGCGGTCGGCACCCCGCAGCGCGAGACGAGCCTGCGCCAGCTCATCGACCGTGTGGTGACGACCTACCGCAAGTCCGGTGAGGAGAACGGCTACTTCGCCTCTCCGGCGGACGCGGAGATCTTCGAGCACGAGCTCGCGTACGCGGTGCTGCACCAGATCTTCGCCTTCAACTCCCCGGTCTGGTTCAACGTCGGCACCCGGCAGCCCCAGCAGGTGTCGGCCTGTTTCATCCTCTCCGTCGACGACTCCATGGAGTCGATCCTCGACTGGTACAAGGAAGAGGGGATGATCTTCAAGGGCGGCTCCGGCGCAGGCCTGAACCTCTCCCGCATCCGCTCCTCCAAGGAGCTGCTCTCCTCCGGCGGCAACGCCTCCGGCCCGGTCTCCTTCATGCGCGGCGCGGACGCCTCCGCCGGCACCATCAAGTCCGGTGGCGCGACCCGCAGGGCAGCCAAGATGGTCGTGCTCGACGTCGACCACCCGGACATCGAGGCCTTCATCGAGACGAAGGTCAAGGAGGAGGAGAAGATCCGCGCCCTGCGCGACGCGGGCTTCGACATGGACCTCGGCGGGGACGACATCACCTCCGTCCAGTACCAGAACGCCAACAACTCGGTCCGGGTCAACGACGCCTTCATGAAGGCCGTCGAAGCAGGCTCGAAGTTCTCCCTGCGCGGACGCATGACGGGCGAGCCACTGGAAGAGGTCGACGCCCGGGCGCTGTTCCGCAAGATGGCCGAGGCCGCCCACGTCTGCGCCGACCCCGGCATCCAGTACGACGACACCATCAACCACTGGCACACCTCTCCGGAGTCCGGTCGCATCACCGCCTCCAACCCGTGCAGCGAGTACATGCACCTGGACAACTCCTCGTGCAACCTGGCCTCGCTGAACCTGATGAAGTTCCTGCGCGCAGACGAGGAGGGCAACCAGTCCTTCGACGCCGAGCGCTTCGCCAAGGTTGTCGAGCTCGTCATCACCGCGATGGACATCTCGATCTGCTTCGCGGACTTCCCGACCGAGAAGATCGGTGAAACCACCCGCGACTTCCGGCAGTTGGGCATCGGGTACGCCAACCTCGGCGCGCTGCTGATGGCCACCGGCCACGCGTACGACTCCCACGGAGGCCGCGGCCTCGCGGGAGCGATCACCTCACTGATGACCGGCACCTCCTACCGCCGGTCCGCGGAGCTCGCCGCCATCGTGGGCCCCTACGAGGGCTACGCGCGCAACGCGGACGCGCACAAGCGCGTCATGAAGCAGCACTCCGACGCCAACGACGCCGCCACCCGCGTCGACGACCTCGACACGCCCGTCTGGGCCGCGGCGAGCGAGGCATGGCAGGACGTGTTGCGGCTCGGCCGCAAGAGCGGCTACCGCAACGCCCAGGCCAGCGTGCTCGCCCCGACCGGCACCATCGGCCTGATGATGGACTGCGACACCACCGGCGTCGAGCCGGACCTCGCGCTGGTCAAGTTCAAGAAGCTCGTCGGCGGCGGCTCCATGCAGATCGTCAACAACACGGTCCCCAAGGCGCTCAAGCGCCTCGGATACCAGGACGAGCAGGTCGAGGCGATCGTGGCGCACATCGCCGACCACGGGAACGTCGTCGACGCACCGGGCCTGAAGACCGAGCACTACAGCGTCTTCGACTGCGCCATGGGCGAGCGCTCCATCTCCCCGATGGGGCACGTGCGGATGATGGCCGCCGCACAGCCCTTCCTGAGCGGCGCGATCAGCAAGACGGTCAACATGCCGAGCTCCAGCACCGTCGAGGACGTCGAGGAGATCTACCTCCAGGGGTGGAAGCTCGGCACCAAGGCCCTCGCCGTGTACGTCGAGAACAGCAAGGTCGGCCAGCCGCTCTCCGCCAAGTCCAAGGACACCAAGACGGAGGACGCCGCGTCCGACGGGGGCGGTGCCGAGCAGGCCAAGCCGGAGAAGATCGTCGAGTACCGCCCGGTGCGCCGTCGGCTGCCCAAGGGCCGCCCCGGCATCACCACCTCGTTCACCGTGGGTGGCGCCGAGGGGTACATGACGGCCAACTCCTACCCGGACGACGGGTTGGGCGAGGTCTTCCTGAAGATGTCCAAGCAGGGCTCGACCCTCGCGGGCATGATGGACGCCTTCTCGATCGCCGTCTCGGTCGGCCTGCAGTACGGCGTTCCGCTGGAGACCTACGTCTCGAAGTTCACCAACATGCGCTTCGAGCCGGCGGGTATGACCGACGACCCGGACGTCCGGATGGCGCAGTCGATCGTCGACTACATCTTCCGTCGACTCGCTCTGGACTTCCTGCCGTTCGAGACGCGTTCGGCGCTGGGAATCCACTCCGCGGCCGAGCGCGAGCGCCACCTGGAGACCGGTTCGTACGAGCCGGACGAGGTGCTGGAGGCGGACAGCCTGCCCCACCCCGCCGCCGAGGCGCCGCAGAGCACCGGGCAGCCCACCACGCCCCCCGCATCCACCGGGGCGGCACACAACTCGACCGAGCTGGCAGAGATGCAACTGGGCCTCAGCGCCGACGCGCCGCTGTGCTTCTCCTGCGGTACCAAGATGCGCCGCGCCGGCAGCTGCTACCTCTGCGAAGGCTGCGGCTCCACCAGCGGCTGCAGCTGAGGGCGGACGGCGCGGCCTGCGCCGCGCCGTGAGCGCCCACCGCTCGGGCTGCTGAACGGCACAGCGGAGAGGGAGTCGGCCAGGGGTCGGCTCCCTCTCCGCTGCCACCGGACGGACAGGAGCGTCAGTTCGGCAGAGTGCGGGCCAGGAGTGCCGGCAGACTGTTGCGGTGACGGTCGAAGGCGGCGGCGTCGTACGCCTCGGTGTCCGCCATGGTGAAGCCGTGAACGGTGCCGGGGTAGATCTCGGTGCGGTGCCGCACACCGGCCGCGTCCAGCGCCCCGGTCAGCTCGGCGAACGACTCCGGCGTCATGTCCCCCTCGGCCAGACCCAGTTGGACCTCGGCGGTGACGTCGTGGGCGAGTAGATGCGGGCTGTCCGGGGCGTCGGTGAGCAGCGGGCTGGGATGGTACCCGGCGACGGCCGCCACCCGTTCGGGATACGCCGCCGCGGTGCGCAGCGCCAGCGCCGCCCCCATGCAGTAACCCACCGCCGCCACCGGGCCGTTGCGGACCTCCGGCCGCTCGGCGAGGTACTTCAGGTACGCGTCCGCGTCGCGCAGTACGCGGTCGGGCGTGTGTTCGGCGATCATCGGCATCAGCTGATCGAAGAGCGCCGGACGGACCTGCGCGGTGATGCGCGAGGGGAGTTCGACCACCGGCGCGCGCCCGTTGCGGTAGAGGACGTTCGGGAGCAGCACGAAGTAGCCGTGGCTCGCCAACTCCCCTGCCAAGGACTCCAGCACGGGGCGCGGGCCGAACGCGTCCGGGTGGAGCAGAACGCCGGGCAGCGGGCCGCGGTGCTCGGGAAAGGCGGCGTAGGCGTCGGCGAGGCCGTCGGCGGTGGGGATCTCCAGTGCGGTGGTGTGCATGTGGAGTGATCCTTCCGGCCGCCGGTCGCGCGCACAAGGACGGCACCCGGAGACGCCTTCTCCGGCTCTCGAAACGCCTGCCGAGGTTCATGGCGGGCTTCGTAACGAGGGGTGGCGATACCGGACGCAGCGGCGCCGGCACCACAGGATGGCGCCATGAGCGAACAGCCCAGCAGCCCCGTACTGGTCACCGGCGGAACCGGGACGCTCGGTCGTCAAGTGGTGCGTGCGCTGCGTGCCCACGGAGCCCCCGTACGCGTGATGAGTCGCCGGCCCCGGGAACCGGACGCTGTCGAGGACCGGATCGGGCCTCCCGCTCAGTGGGCGGTTGCCGACCTCGTCGAGGGCACGGGAATCGCCGACGCTGTACGGGGCGTGACGGCGATCGTTCACTGCGCGACCACGCTCGGCAGCGCGGATGTGCGTGCCACTCAGCGTCTGGTGCGCACGGCGCGGACGAGCGGTGGAAGACCGCACCTCGTCCACATCTCGATCGTCGGTGTCGATCGGGTGCCGATGTTCTACTACCGCGCCAAGCTGGCTGCCGAACGCGTTGTACAGGACTGCGGACTGCCGTGGACGATCCTGCGCACGACTCAGTTCCACGACCTGGTCGCCGACATGTTCGCGGCCCAGAGTCGGTTGCCGGTGATGTTCACCCTTGCGGGTGGTGCGAGGCTGCAACCCATCGACTCCGGCGAGGTGGCCGAACGACTCGCGGCGCTCGCGCTCGGCGAACCGTCGGGCCGGGCAGCCGAGATGGGCGGGCCGCTCGTGCACGACCTGCGGGAACTCGCCTCGATGAGCCGGCGGGCGCGCGGCAGTTCGCGTCCCGTCCTCCCGCTGCGGCTGCCCGGCGCTGCCGTGCGTGCGGTGCGGTCGGGCGGGCTGCTGGCCGAGGACCGAGCTGTCGGCGCCGTCGATCACAAGACGTATCTCCGCCGCAGGTACGGGAGTTGATCCTCCGGACCTGGATCATCCGGGCCCTGGATGCCCGTACGATGGCGCGGTGCTGGTCAAGTGGATGCGATGCACCGTAAGCGATCGCCGTGGATTCGAACGTGCCCAGCGGAAGTGGGCGGGCCTGTTGGGCGAGCCCGGTTTCCGCGGGCAGGGCGGTGGATGGAGCCGATCCACCCCGGAAACGGTGCACATCTTCGGGTTCTGGGACAGCCGGGCGTTCTACGACTCGTTCATGGCGCGTTCCCACGACCGGTTGCAGTCGGCCCAGGTGGGCACGTACAGCGACCTCCGCACCTCGCTCTTCGAGTACCGCTTCGACGTGAAGACCGGGTTCCGCCCCGAGTTCTCCGGTGCGGACCTGCTGCGGGTGGCGCACTGCACGGTGCGAGAGGACCGAATAGAGCACTACACCCTGATGCAGGAGAAGGTCTGGAACCCCGCCATGGCCGGATCGCCGGGCATGGTCCGCGGCGTCTTCGCGCAGGCGGGCAGCGAGGACGAGTTCCTGGTGCTGTCCATGTGGGACACCGCGGCCGAGCGCGGGAAGTACCGCACGGAACGAGTGGAGCGCCTGGCCTTCCGCGCTCAGACCGGCGCTGACATCGCCGCGATCGACGGCGATGTGATCGACCTGGAACCGGAGTGGACCATCGAGGCCCGTCAGAGCGACGATCCGGACCTGAGCCTGCTCTGAGGCCCCGGCTTCGCTCGGACGCTGCTCCGGGCGCCTGCTCCGGGCTCCTGCTCTGAGCTTTTGCTCCGGGCGCCCGTTCGGAGAGTCGCGGATGCGGCGGGCGGTCTCGAACGGGCGGCGTGCGCGGGACGCGGTGCTCGTCCCGCCGATACTGCGAAGGGCGGTCGTGGGCGGCCTCCGCGGGGCCGCCCACGATCACCCCAGCGCCGCCGTTCTCGGCGGCGGCCTAGGCTGGCCGTATGGCACGACCGCGGAGAATCGTTCTGATCAGACACGGCGAATCCGAGGGCAACGTCGACGACACGGTGTACGAGCACGTGCCCGACCACGCACTCAGGCTCACCGCCCTGGGCCGGGAGCAGGCCGAGGGGGCGGGTGCCCGGCTGCGCGCGTACTTCGACGGCGAGCGTGTGTCCGCCTACGTCTCGCCCTACCGCCGGACACTGGAGACCTACCGCCATCTCGGCCTCGACCCGTCACTCGTCCGCGCCCGCGAGGAACCGCGACTGCGCGAACAGGACTGGGGGAACTGGCAGGACCCTCCCGAGGTCAAGCGGCAGAAGGCCGCCCGCGACACCTACGGGCACTTCTTCTACCGCTTCGCGCAGGGCGAATCGGGCGCCGACGTCTACGACCGGGTCGGCGCCTTCCTCGAAAGCCTCTGGCGCAGCTTCGAGGCTGCCGATCACCCGCAGAACGTCCTGCTGGTCACGCACGGCCTGACCATGCGGCTGTTCTGCATGCGCTGGATGCACTGGAGCGTGGCCGAGTTCGAGTCGCTGTCCAATCCCGGGAACGCCGAGTCACGAGCCCTGGTCCTGGGCCGTGACGGCCGCTACCACCTCGACCGCCCCTTCGAACGCTGGTGTGTACCCGAGCCCTTCGAGACGCTGTAGCCGGTCCGGGCTCGGCGGACCGTGCCGGGGTGCCGGGGTGCCGGGGTGCCGAGGCGCCGGGGTGCCGAGGCGCCGAGGCGCCGGGAGGGTCTGGGGCCGGGGTGTCGTGTGTCGGGAGGTCTGGGGCCGGGTGGTCGGAGGGGCTGGTGTGATCGGGTGCCGGCGGCCGGGCAGTGGCGAGTACAGGAGGCAGGCGGGAGGTGCGCGGCGAACCGGCGCACGGCACCTCGTGCTGCTGCCGCGGCGACGCGCGGAGGAGGCGCGTGCCGGACGGTCCGCAGCTCACGGTCGCGGCACCGGACGGAGCGCCCGCCACCATGACCGTAGAACTCGCTCGCAGGGCCCGTGCGTCGGCGAGTCCGCGGGGGTTGTCCGTGGGTGACGTTCTGGGCTCGCAGTTGTTCGTCCCGGAGAACCTGCCCTGGTCCGGCAGCGACGACCGGAGCCGGGCGCCTGCACCGGACGGACGACACGGAACTGCCTGCTCCGGCACGAACGTTCCGCACCGGCAGTCCATCTCGACCAGGACGCTCGCGCCGCCGCGTTCGCCCGCCACCACGACGTGGACCGCGGCTACGGTCCGGCGGTCGACCGCGTGCTCCGGCTGATCCGTCAGGGAGGCGCGGCGCACGAGGCGGCCGAGCCTTTCGGAGGACGCCGTTCCGGGGGCAACGGAACGGCCACGAGGACTGTGCCACCGGGCGCCGTGTTCGCGGACGATCCTGCGTACGTTGTGGCGCAGGCGCAGCTCTCGTCGTACGTCACCCACAGCAGAGGGAAGCCGTCTGCGGCTCCGTCGCCGTCGCGGCGGCCACCGCGCTGCGAGCGAACGTGTCGGGACGGACGTGCGGGGCTGCGGGGCGGAGCTGCTCGCGGGCGTGACCGAAGTGGTGCCTCGCAGCGTCGCACAGGCCGGGCTCCGCCGCGCCGTCGACCTGCTCGATGCCGACGTCGTCGTCGCCGCCGTTCGCGGAGACGTCGACACCTGCGCCCACGGCGGCTGGTGCTCGGGGCGGCACCCGAGCGTCGAGCCGCCCGTGCAGCTTTCGCACGTCGAACCGCTGCTTTCCCGGGTGCCCCACCGTCGGCCACACACGGCCGAGTAGGCTGTGGTTGTGCCGTACGAGCCACCCACCCACCGCGTCGAACGGTCGCTGCGCGCGACGACCGGAGCCAAAGTCGTCGCAGGGGTCGACGAAGTCGGGCGGGGCGCCTGGGCGGGGCCGGTGACCGTCTGCGCGGCCGTCACGGGACTGCGGCGGCCACCCGAGGGGCTTACCGATTCCAAGCTGCTCACGGTCGCGCGCCGCGAGAAGCTCGCCGTCGAACTCTCACGTTGGGTCACCAGCCACGCTCTCGGGCACGCATCGCCGCAGGAGATCGACGAGTTGGGGATGACCGCCTCCCTACGGCTGGCGGCCACCAGAGCCCTGGAACAGCTGCCGGTACGGCCCGACGCGGTGATCCTGGACGGGAAGCACGACTACCTCGGCCCGCCGTGGCGAGTACGCACAGTGATCAAGGGGGACCAGAGCTGCGTCGCCGTGGCCGCTGCCTCCGTCATCGCGAAGGTGCGGCGCGACGCACTCATGGCCGAACTGGGCACGCAGCACACCGACTTCGGCTTCGACGCCAATGCGGGATACCCTGCGCCAGTGCACAAGGCGGCACTCGCGGAACTGGGCCCCACTCCGCACCACCGGTTGACCTGGTCGTATCTTGATGTCCTGCCGCAATGGCAGCATTTGAAGAAGACCAGGCTGCCGGACCCGGTAGATGTCCCCACCCCGAGGGGTGTGGGAGGCCGGCCGGAAGCTGTCGACGGGCAGCTGGACTTCTTCGCACCGCCGTCGGTCCCCGCCCCGACCTCGCCCCCCTCGGGGCGTCCCGTCGCGGTGGAGCCCGCTGCGGAATCCCGCGACGGCGTTTGATAGACAATTCACCATGCCACTCAGCTCCGAGGAGCCACAGATTCACCCCAGCGTTCCGGGCCCGCGTCAACCCGCGGCTCCAGCCCGTACCTCACAGCCCACTGGCGTTTCCGGCTCTGCCGGCCCACGACCCGGTCCGCGTCCCGCACCGCCGCGCGCAGACCGCAGCCGTCCCGGGCCATCGCGCCCAACCACCGGTGCGCGTCCCGCTGTTGGCGCGGCGCAGACCTCCGAGCGGCCGGGCGATCCGACCGCCGATCCGGCGTCCGGTGCGAGCACCGGCGCGAGCACTGCGACCGCGGTCAGGACCGACGCCACCGAAACCGCGTCGACCGCCAAGATCGAGCTCGTCGACACCACCGACGCCGGTGCGATCGACACCGCGGACGAGACTGTCGACCGCCTGCTCGACCTCGGTCGGGCCCCGTCGGACGTACTGCTGCTCACCACGGGCGATCAACATCCGTGGGCGCAGCACGAGTTGAGCTTCGGGGACGATGCGTACTGGCGCCAGCAGGCCGAGGGCGATGACGTGTTCGCCGCCCACGCCTCCCATGCCGCACAGGCCGTTGCCCGACCCGTGGTGATCCTCGCGGTGAACGGCGGCAGTGACGCGGACGTCGCCGGCGCGCTGCCGCAGGCACTGGAGCGGGCCACGGACGAGTTGATCGTCTGCGGCGACCCGTCCCGTCTGCGCACCCTGCTCTGACCGCTGCAGTGCGCTGAGCGGAGTGCTTGAAGGCACCTGCCTTCACTGGCTACCCCCGATCGGTGCTCTGAGCTGACCGGCACTCACCCCTGAGCGGCGCTGCTCGAGTGACGCCTGCCCCGGCTGCCTTTCGCTCTGACCGGCACAGTGCTTGGCCGGGCTTACAGGGCATGGGCTGTCGGCGCGCGCTTGAGCGGCGGCGCTTGGGCGGCTCAGCGCGGAGAGCGTCGGCCCGTGAGCGGTCGGTCGCCCGAGGTCGCTCGGCGCCCTGGTTCTCGCTGTCCGGCTTCCGGAAGCCGAAGTGTTCTGTCTCGGCTTCCGGAGGCTCGGTCGTACTCAGCTCGGGTCTCTCTCCGAGCCTGGCGCGTGCAGCCCAAGTTTTGCCGTCCAGCTCTGCGCAGTGCGGGTCTGTGACATCTGGCCCCACCGACCCGCTCTCACGGCATCCTGCTCTCGCGAAGTCCGGGCTCCGAGTGGGCTGTTGCGCTCCACCCCGTGTCTGCCGAGGGGCGGAGCGGTGCGTCGTGGTGGGCCCGGATCCGGCATTTGATGCCGCCGGTTCACGCACCTGCGGTCGTGATGCCGCCGGCCGACGTTCGGTCACCGGACCGCCGGCCGTGCGGCACGCAGACAGATCAACTGCCGCACCACCACGGCAGGAGCGAGCGGATCGCCCCTCCTCGGCGGCCGATTCTCCCCGCACGGCCGGCCGATGCAGTGCATCGCATTCTGCGCACAACGACAGGTACGCCAGCGGGGCCACGCCTGCCCCGGCCCACCCACCCGGCAGCCTTGCCGGACTGCTTTGCCGGGCAGCGCCCCGTCGGTACGTCTGCCTGATTGCCCTCTGCTGTGCAGGCAGCTCGGCCGGTGACACCCTCGTCCGGCTTCAAGCGGTCATTCGTGCCGCCGAAGCCGGCTCCGCGGCGAAGCTCGGTCTGCGACCTCTTCGCCCTTCGCCGAGTATGCGCCAGCCCGCACCGGTGAGGGTGACGTAGGCGCCGCAGCGCAGTCCGTGCAGCAAGCACGCGTCGCGCAGGCCCCACATCCAGGCACCGTCTTCCTCTGTCCAAGAGCCCTCGCCCTCGCGGTAGTAGAGCAGTACAGCGGTACGTATGGGACGACGACGGCGCAGATCGTGCGGGATAATTCGCCGGAGCTGACTCAGCAGCAGGTTGCGCAGCTCCCATCCGTCAGGACGTGCTGTGTGCTGAAACGAGGCGCTGGCGGTGACCCGTTCGTCCGGTCCCAGCACGCCGACGACTGCCGTCGCCAGAATCGGTCGATGAAGATCGTGCAGACCGGTCACCACCTCTCGCGGGCTGTTGAGGAGCGGAATTTCCGCCGCAGCCCATTCGGAGGGTTCCAGAACACGACCAAGCCGGGTCGGGACGCCTCGTGTCGGCGCCGGAGCCGAGCCGAGAACACCAAATGCCATACCGCTCTTTCCTCCCGGGACGGTGGCGCCGAGCCGCCCGACAGCCGGGGCGAGTGCGCATGGTCGGCAGCGGACTGCACGTACAGACGGTGCAAGCAACAGCGCACAGCACTCCGCGCAGCGAGCGCGCGCAGAGGTCAACCGCGATCAGACAAGCGGCCGTTCACGGAAGGCAGGAGAAGCGATCTCGTCCTTCACCACCGCTGGGCGACCCGAAAACTCGACACGGCGTACGGGAGTGGCCTCCTCCCGCCCCCAACCCTCCCTCTGGCTGCATTGCGGTCGGGCGGACCCAACTGCCCGGACGGCTCCGTCAACAGCGTGTCTCCGTGAGAGGAAGGCAGTCACCGAGCCTCCGACGCCCACCGTGAAGCAGGTCTGAACCCTCTCCGCCGCGGGGCCCCATACGTTCAATCCTTCCCTTCTCCACAGTGTGCCAAGCCTTCGGCGGAGGCCCGGAGTTCACGGGCAAGCTGCTTTGCGTGCGGACCGAAGGCGAATGCCAACGGCGTCTTCTGTACCTCAGCTCGTTCGAGGGACACCGTCCCGGCGACTGTGATCACAGCCGCGTCGCCGGCCCCGGTCGCGGACCTTGCTGAGCCAGACCGCAACGACAGTCCTACGCGGACGACCAGGCCGCCGGCTTCAGGGCAACGCCTCCGGCCGCAGGCCGGATGCGTTGCCCATCCGTCCGGCCCGTTCAGCTCAGCCGGGCGTCGGAGCCGGCGAGCTCACCCCTGCACGGCGAGCACCAATGGCAGAACGGCGGTCGCGCCTGCTCTGCGAAGCAGACGAGCGGCTGTTGCGAGTGTCCAACCCGAATCGGTGTAGTCGTCGATCAGCAGAACCGGCCCCGGGCTCTGCCCGACCGCCTTCGCCACGGCTTCCGGGAGGAGCAGCCCGTCGTGGAGTGCGCGCACCCGCTGGGCGCTGTTGGTCTGCCCGAGCGGGCCCTCTCCGATCCACTCCAGGCTGCCGAGCAGAGGCATCCGGCCGACTTCCGCCACCCGGGCGCCCAACGACTGCACCAGCTCTGGCCGGCTGCGTGAACTCAAGGCGACCACACCTGTCGGACGCTCAGTCGCCCCCGCCTCGGAGGAGGCCCAGCCGCCCGGACCTGTGGCCCAGTCCCGCAGCACGCCCACCACGGCGTCGAACACGTCGTCCCCCACCGGGCCGTCCGCCGCACCCGCCGTGAACAGGGGACGCAGCCGATTGCCCCACCCGATGTCCGAAAGCCGCCCGAGCGCCCGCCCCTCATGGGCCTGTTCACCCGCGGGAATGCGTCCTTTGAGCTCCACGCCGATTGCCGGCAGTCCGCTGGGCCACATCCGTCTCGGCTCCACAACCACCCCGGCACGTGTCAGGTCGCCCCTTGCCGCAGCCAGGGAGTCCGACGCAACTGTCTCCTCGGGGCGCTCTCCCGTGCAGTTGTCGCACCGTCCGCACGGAGCCGCTGCCAGGTCGTCCAGCTGTCTGCGCAGGAACTCCATCCGGCAGGCGCCGGTACGCGCGTACTCCCGCATCGCCTCCTGCTCCGCGGCTCGCTGCCGGGCGACCCGCTCGTACCGCTCGGCGTCGTACTCCCAGCTTCGTCCCGTGGCGGTCCACCCTCCCCGCTCCCGCCGGACGGCGCCGTCGACATCGAGCACTTTGAGCATCATCTCCAGGCGAGATCTCCGCAGCTCCACCACCGTCTCGAGGGTGGGCAGCGAGAGCGGTCTGTCGGAGCGCTCGAGTGCGGCGAGGGTCGTGCGCACCTGCTCCTCCGCGGGGAAGGCCAGCGAGGCAAAGTAGCGCCAGATCGCCTCGTCCTCGCGCCCGGGCAGCAGCAGCACCTCGGCATGTTCGACGCCGCGGCCGGCCCTGCCGACCTGCTGGTAGTAGGAGATCGGCGAGGACGGCGACCCGAGGTGGACGACGAAGCCGAGATCGGGTTTGTCGAAGCCCATTCCCAGAGCGGAAGTTGCCACGAGCGCCTTGACGTTGTTCGCTAGGAGGTCGGCTTCGGCCGCTGCGCGGTCGGCGTGTTCGGTGCGGCCCGTGTATCCGACCACCCGGTGGCCGCGCCGGCTCAGATAACTGCTGATCTCCTCCGCCATCGCCACCGTCAGCGTGTAGATGATTCCGGAGCCCGGAAGCTCATCGAGGTGGGTGTCCAACCAGGCGATCCGGTGTGAGGCGTCGGGGAGGCCGAGCACGGACAGGGAGAGGCTCTCGCGGTCCAACTCGCCGCGCAGCACGAGGGCCTGACCGGTGTGCTCGCCGGCGCCGGTGCCGAGCTGGTCGGCGATGTCTGCGGTCACCCTCGCGTTGGCGGTGGCTGTGGTGGCGAGCACAGGCACATCGGCCGGCAGCTCGGCGAGCATGGTGCGCAACCTGCGGTAGTCGGGCCGGAAGTCGTGACCCCAGTCGGAGATGCAGTGCGCCTCGTCGACCACCAGCAGCCCCGTGGCGGCTGCCAGACGGGGCAGGACCTGGTCGCGGAAGTCCGGATTGTTGAGTCGCTCGGGACTGACGAGGAGCAGGTCCACGGTGCCTGCGTTCACCTCGCGGTTGATCTCCTCCCACTCCTCGGTGTTGGAGGAGTTGATCGTGCGCGCGTGCAGACCCGCGCGCTCCGCGGCCTCGATCTGGTTGCGCATCAGCGCCAGCAGCGGGGAGACGATCACTGTGGGGCCGCTGCCCCGAGCGCGCAGCAGGGCGGTCGCGACGAAGTACACGGCGGACTTCCCCCAGCCCGTGCGCTGTACTACGAGGGTGCGCCTGCGCTCGCGCACCAGGGCTTCGATCGCGCGCCACTGGTCCTCGCGCAGAGCGGCGCCGCCGACCGGGGCGCCGACGAGCGGAGCGAGAACGGCGTCGGCTTCGCGGCGGAGAGTGGCCGCGTCGAGCGGCTCGTGGGACGTCATGGCCCCATGCAATCCGATGGGTGGCGTCCTTCGCCAACGCCACTGTGGACAACTCGGTATAGGTGTGAACGTACGACCAATGGCCATGCCTGTGGACAGCGCCCGACGGGAGACGCGCCGACCGGGCGATTGTTCCGGCATGAGCCACGGCACCAGCTACGTTCCGCCCGCCCGGACACTCACCAACGTCACACTGCGGGGACCCGCAGCGCTCGCGGACGCGCTTCCCTACCTGATCGGCTACCACCCGGACGACTCGATCGTCCTCATCGGCCTGTACGGCGGGCGCGGGCGCTTCGGCGGCCGGATCCGGCTGGGCATCCCGTCCGTTCGGGCGGAGTGGCCCGACACTGCCGGTCAGCTCGCCGACTGCCTGATGCAGTCCGGGCTGGCACGGGGCGAGCGCCCGGACGCCTCTTTGGTCTACCTCTGCCGCGAGCCCGTCGAGGATGATTCGAGCACCGCGGTGAAAGAGCAGCTCCGACCACTGGCGGAAGAGCTGCGCCGAGCCCTCGTTGCGCGTGGGATGCCGGTTCACGAGTCACTCTTCCTGTCCGGCGGCCGGTACTGGACCTATCTGTGCCAGGACGGCCGCTGTTGTCCTCCCGAGGGAAGGCGACTCGGTCCGTCCGGTGTCTCGGAGCTTGCGGCTGCTACCACCTACGCCGGCATCCGCACGCGTGGCTCCGCCCAGGAGTTGACGAGAAGGATCGCGCCCCTGGGGCCGCCGCGCGCGTGCAGGCAGGAGGGCGCCCTGCGCGAGGCGTCGGCGCGGTTGCTGCCTGACCTGGTGACGGAAGAGGGCCGCGCCCGAATCCGAGAGCGAACCCTGCGTCTGGCAGCGAGGTTGCGCAGGAGGTACCTCGCCGCATCCAGGAGCACGCTGCCGGTCGGCCCTGGCCTCGACGACATCCAGGACGACGCAATCCTGGCGGACGAGGAAGCGGCCGAGCTCCTCGTCGGGCTTCAGGACCGGGTGACCCGTGATCGCGCCGCAGAGTGGATGGAGGGCGAAGAGGCAGAGCCCGCGTTGAGGCTCTGGCGCGCCCTGTGCAGGCGCTGCGTCGGTACCTACGCGGAGTACGGCGCCCCCGCGCTCGCCCTTGCCGGCTGGGTCGCCTGGTCGGGAGGCGACGAGCCGAGCGCCCGTGTGGCCCTCGAGCAGGCATTGCGGCTCGATCCCCGCTACACCTTCGCGCATCTCCTGCACAGTGCGTGCAACCGGGGCCTGGACCCGGAGCCGCTGCGTCAGTGTCTGCGCAAGCAGCGAGCCGACTACGAGCGATGGGCGAGCAGTTGACCGCCCCGAGCTGCCCGATGGTGTCGCGCAGCCGGCGGCTGCGCTCGCGGGGTCATTCGCCGAGTGGCGGCCTTCGGCTCCGCAAGGCACCCCAAGTCGGTGGCGGTCCTGGCGCCGGGTGTGCTGAGCGCCTGATTATCGTCATGCAGACGACTATGATCACCGCATGCCATACGACCCGTCGGCCTACCCGCCCTTCGCCGTCACCGTGGATCTGGTCGTGCTCACGGTGCGCAAACACGCACTGTGCGCGTTGGCAGTCCGGCGCGGTGAATCGCCGTTCCAGGGGCGTTGGGCTCTTCCCGGCGGCTTTGTGGCCGCCTCCGAAGACCTGGGTTCGGCTGCGGCCAGGGAACTGGAGGAGGAAACGGGGCTCCGGGTGGGGGAGTCGGCGGGCAGCGCCGCCGGCGTTCATCTGGAGCAGCTGGCCACCTATGGCGCTCCGGACCGCGATCCACGTATGCGTGTGGTCAGTGTTGCGCATCTGGTGCTCGCGCCGGATCTTCCGGCTCCGGTTTCCGGCGGGGACGCTCAGTCGGCGCGCTGGGCGCCGGTCCACACCCTGCTGCTCGAGGCCGGCGACGAGCTGGAACCCGAAAGCGACCGGGACAGCGACCAACTCGCTTTCGACCACGGGCAGATCCTGGCGGACGGCGTGGAGCGGGCCAGGTCGAAAATCGAGTACTCGGCCCTCGCGACCGCTTTCTGTACGCCGGAGTTCACCGTGGGGGAGCTGCGTCGCGTGTACGAGGCAGTGTGGGGGGTGGCGCTCGACCCGCGTAACTTCCACCGGAAGGTCACCGGTACGCCCGGCTTTCTGGTCCCCAGCGGTGGCACGACCACACGTCAGGGCGGCCGGCCTGCGCAGCTCTTCCGCGCCGGCGGGGCCACGGTGCTCAACCCGCCGATGTTGCGTCCCGAAATCTGACGTCGCCTCCGTTCCGGCAGTGCGCCGAAGTGCTCTCGGACGGACGGCACTTGACTGCCGCCGTCACCGTGGCCCCGTTCTCCTGGACCGCCCGCCGGCGGGCAGCGGCGCGGCCAGGATCGCGCTATTCGCTATATGTCTGGAATGTCGCGATACCTTGCCTGAGTCACTCATGCGTTCAGCGGGGAGAAGTGATGATCCAGGCCATCGGACTCACCAGCGCCTCTCACCGGAACCGCCCACCCTCAGTCGCCGACCTGACCTTCGAGGCCAGGCCCGGCGATGTGACCGTGCTCTGCGGACCTTCCGGCTCGGGCAAGTCGACCGCGGTGCGGCTGATGCTCCAGCTGCGTCGCGGCAGGGGCGTAACCCTCTTCCGGGGCCGTCCACTTCACCGAGTGCCCCACGTGTACCGCGAGGTGGGAGTGCTCGTCGGAGACGTCCCGGGGCATCCGGCGCGAACCGCGCTCGGACACCTGCGCATGCTCAGTGCAGTCGCGGGTGTTCCCTCCTCGCGAGCCGACGAAGTCCTCGACGTGGTCGGGTTGAGCGGTCTGGCCGATCAGCGTCTCGGCACGTTCTCCCTGGGAATGGATCGACGGCTGGGTATCGCGGCTGCTCTGCTGGGAGATCCGCACACTCTGGTGCTGGACGATCCCTCGCAGGGGCTGGCGCCACGCGAAGCAGCCTGGCTGCGTGGCCTGTTGCGCGCATACGCAGAGGAAGGCGGGCTGGTTCTCACCACCACCAGTGAGCCGCGGGAGGCGTCGCGCCTCGCGGACCGAGTGCTGACGCTGGAGGACGGCCGGCTGGTCGCCGACCAGGACGTGCAGGCTTTCACGCGCACGCGTTTGCGCCCCCGAGTCGCTGTCAGCTCCCCGCACGCCGAGCGTTTGGGCAGCGTGCTCTTGCGGGAGTCCCGTTCGCCGCTGGCCGGGCTGCCTCCCCAAGCGCGTTCGACGTCGGTCGCTCAGAGTGCTGTCGCCGAGTCGCCGGAGGCGCTCGAGGTGGTGAACGAGGGCGGAGGTCAGATCTCGGTCTACGGCAGCAGTTGCGCGATGGTGGGGGAGACGGCCTACCGGCACGGCATTCTCGTCCATCAGCTCGCCGACGAGACGGGTGAATCCGCCGCCGTCGCCGCGCCTTTGAACCGAGCCGACGGCCGCGATGCACGGCTGTCTCTCGAGGCCACGGGTCAGGGTGTCGGTGAGGGAAGCAGCAGCGGCGGCGGCACCGAGTCGAGGGCCTTGCAGCCGGCCGGGATCGCCTCTCTCGGCCTCGCGCTCGGCCGGTCCCGCTCGGGACGGGAGACGCCCGCCGCGTCCGGAGTCTCCCCGCTGCCGCCGCGGTTGCGTGCGGTTCCGGCACCCGGCCCGGTCTGGCCGCTGCGGTACGAGTTGCGGCGCCTGGTCGGGCTGCGGTCCACCTGGCTGCTGGTCGCTTCCGCCCTGCTTGCCGCGCTCGCGGCAGCGTGCTGGGTGGGCCGCGGCGGAGTGGACGAATCGGCCCGGGCGCTCGTCGGCTGGCCGGCCGGCTGGCCGCTGCCGCCGGTGGCTGCCGTGGCCGGGCTGTTGGGAGCCCTGGCGTTCGGGCAGGAGCATCGCTACCCGGCGCTGGCTCCGGCCCAGGCGCCGATCCCCAGGCGCCTCGGTCTGCTGTCGGCGAAGCTCGCGGTGGCCGCCGGGGTAGCTGTGGTGTTGTGTGCGGCCTCGGTCGCGCTGAACGCCTCGGTTCTGCTCACCCTGTACGGCTCTTCGACCGGGCCGAACCCCCAACTGCCGGCCTGGCTCGCGACGATGGGGATGATCCTGCTGGCTCTGGGAAGTGCCTGGGCCGGTCTCCTGGCCGCAGCGATCTGCCGTTCCTTTCTCGCGGGAGTCCTGAGCGTCCTTGCGGTGCCGCTTCTGGTGGCGCCGGCGGTCCGCGAGCTGCTGGCTCCGCCGGCGGTGGAAGCGCTGGCCGCCGTGAGTGAACGACTGACGGCACTGCTGCTGGTGCCGCTTCCTTTCACCGCCGACGAGTGGGCGGAGCCGGTGGCACAGCTGCTCGCTCAACCGCTGGGCAGTGCAATGATGTTGTCGCTCGTCAGCTTGTTCGGCGCCTATGTGTTCGGGACCCTGTGCGGCAGAGTGCGGTAGGTGCGGTGCCGATTCGGGTGTTGCTTCAGCGGCTCCCAGCTGCGAGTTCTCCGCTGGAGGGCGACGGCGCCCGTGTGCGTCCGGCCGTCAAGGGCGTACGAGTCGGCGATCACCCTTTCGTGTGCTTTTCACCAAAGCCCTCAAGGTGGCTCAACTGGCCGCCGACAAAGGATGCGTGACTACCCTTGCGCACTCCATGATGACCTCGCCCGGCCGTTCCAGCCTCACCGGTGCCGGTGAGCTCGGCCGATATCCCGGCGGCGCTGCCGCCGGCGCCCCACGCTCCGGCGCCAGCGCTCCCAGCTGGGACGGTGGCGAACCCGACGCGGCGACGCGTTCCGGCCGCAGAACGACCGGTACGCGGGGACGCGGCCTGCACGGCCAACTCGTTCAGCAGCTCGGTCAGATGATCGTCGCCGGTGAGCTGGGCGCCGATCGCCCGCTGGTGCCCGAAGAGATCGGCCAGCGTTTCGAGGTCTCGCGCACTGTGGTGCGCGAATCGCTCCGTGTGCTGGAGGCGAAGGGCCTCGTCAGCGCACGCCCCAACGTGGGCACCCGAGTTCGACCCGTCAGCGACTGGAACCTGCTCGACCCCGACATCATCGAATGGCGGGCCTTCGGCCCTCAGCGGGAGGACCAGCGCCGCGAGCTCTGCGAACTGCGCTGGACGATCGAGCCCCTCGCCGCCCGGCTCGCGGTCGGCCACGGCAGGGACGAGCTGCAGCAGCGCCTCACGGAGATGGTCGAGATCATGGGCCACGCTCTGGGCGCCGGTGACGGTGTGACCTTCGCCCGGGCCGACGCCGAGTTCCACACCCTGTTGATCCAGGCCGCGGGCAACAAGATGCTGGAGCATCTCTCTGCGATCGTCGCCTCGGCGCTGGAGGTGTCGGGCGGCCCGCTGACCGGATGCGACCGGCCGACCGAAGCGGCGATCGGCCTGCACCAGGCGATCGTTGACGCTCTCGGCGGCGGAGACCCCGCCGGTGCCGAGCATGCGATGCGGCAGCTGCTCGCGGTGCGGTCGGAGTCTCCTGCACCGGCCGGAAGGGCGGCGGACCACGTCGTTCCGGCTCCGCGCGAGCACTGAGCCGGATGCGCTGAGTCGCGAGCCGCGTCCTCCCGTTTCCGAGACCGTCGTGCGAACCCTTCTCCGGATGGCTCGCACGACGGTCTCCGGCCGCACAGCGATGGGACCGTTCGGCTCAGTGATATAGCAGGATGTGTGCTGATACCTGCACACATGGGCTGTGACTCGGGACACTCGAATTGGGCGTAACGCTTTCCGTGGAAGCGCGATGACTCAAGAGGTAGCAGCGCCAACGGGAATGGGAGAGCCGCTTGCCGGCGTTCCGTTCCCCGACGTTCCGCATCCATCCCGGTGCCGACTGATCCCCGTCGGTGCCCGCAGCGCCCCTTCCGAAGAGGGACTGGGGCGTAGCCAATTCCATCGTTCCGAGAGGTTGTTCGTGTCGGCCAGCACATCCCGTACGCTCCCCGCGGAGATCGCCGAGTCCGAGTCCGTGTTGGCGCTCATTGAGCGGGGAAAGGCTGAGGGGCAGATCGCCGGCGATGACGTGCGTCGGGCCTTCGAGGCTGACCAGATTCCGCCAACCCAGTGGAAGAACGTTCTGCGCAGCCTCAACCAGATCCTCGACGAGGAGGGTGTGACGCTGATGGTGAGTGCCGCCGAAGCGCCCAAGCGCACCCGTAAGAGCGTCGCGGCCAAGACACCCGCGCGGCGCACGACCACCAAGTCCGTCGCTGCCGGACAGTCGACCGCGGCCTCGGCCACCGAGGCGGTCGACTCCGGTGCCGACTCGGAGGCCAAGCCGGCCAAGAAGGCGGCCAAGAAGGCAGTGGCGAAGAAGACCGCCGCCGCCAAGAAGGTTGCCGAGGGCCCGGCCAAGAAGGCCACCAAGAAGGCAGCCGCGAAGAAGACGGCCAAGAAGTCGGTCGTCGACGAGATCCTCGAGGGCGACGAGGAGGCCGTGGAGGCCCCTGCCAAGCCCGGCAAACCCGGCGACGAGGCCGCCCCCGAGGGCAAGAACGAGAACGAGGGCTTCGTGCTCTCCGACGAGGACGAGGACGACGCTCCTGCTCAGCAGGTCGCCGCGGCGGGTGCCACCGCCGACCCGGTCAAGGACTACCTGAAGCAGATCGGCAAGGTCCCGCTGCTTAACGCCGAGCAGGAGGTGGAGCTCGCCAAGCGCATCGAAGCCGGGCTGTTCGCCGAGGACAAGCTCGCCAACTCCGACAAGCTCGCACCCAAGCTCAAGCGCGAGCTGGAGATCATCGCGGAGGACGGTCGCCGGGCGAAGAACCACCTGCTGGAGGCCAACCTCCGACTCGTGGTCTCGCTGGCCAAGCGCTACACCGGTCGCGGAATGCTCTTCCTGGACCTCATTCAGGAGGGCAACCTCGGTCTGATCCGTGCGGTCGAGAAGTTCGACTACACCAAGGGCTACAAGTTCTCCACGTACGCGACGTGGTGGATCCGTCAGGCCATCACCCGCGCCATGGCCGACCAGGCCCGCACCATCCGTATCCCGGTGCACATGGTCGAGGTCATCAACAAGCTGGCCAGGGTGCAGCGTCAGATGCTCCAGGACCTGGGCCGGGAGCCCACCCCGGAGGAGCTGGCCAAGGAGCTGGACATGACGCCCGAGAAGGTCGTCGAGGTCCAGAAGTACGGTCGTGAGCCGATTTCGCTGCACACCCCCCTCGGTGAGGACGGGGACAGCGAGTTCGGTGACCTCATCGAGGACTCCGAGGCCGTCGTTCCGGCGGACGCGGTGAGCTTCACCCTCCTCCAGGAACAGCTGCACTCGGTGCTGGACACCCTCAGTGAGCGCGAGGCGGGCGTGGTCTCGATGCGCTTCGGTCTCACCGACGGACAGCCGAAGACACTGGACGAGATCGGCAAGGTCTACGGCGTGACGCGTGAGCGGATCCGTCAGATCGAGTCGAAGACCATGTCGAAGCTGCGGCACCCCTCCCGTTCCCAGGTCCTGCGCGACTACCTGGACTGACGGAGCCGGACTGACGAGCCGGACAGGCGAAGGGCGACCGACGTTGCCCGTCAACGACGGCCCGGCCACACTCCCTGCGGGGCGAGTGGCCGGGCCGTCGCTGTAAGGGCCTGGCGGCGAAGTCAACGAGGTGTGGGTACTTTCGCCGGTATGGCGGACAGCGGGTGACCGGATGATTCCGTAAAGTCAGCTAGCGGTATGAACACATTCACGCGCGCTCTGACCGCCACCCTCGTCTCGTCCCTGGCCCTCACCGCAGTCGCGGCTGTCGGGCCGCCCGTGGCCCATGCGATGGACCGCTCCGTCATCGGCGGTGACGCCGCCCGCACCGCCGACCACCCCTGGGTGGTGGCTGTCGGGAGCCGGCAGCTCTTCGGCTCCGCCAGATCGGGCCAGTTCTGCGGCGCTGCTGTCGTCTCGGCGCGCACGGTGGTGACCGCGGCGCACTGCTTCGACCGGCAGATCCTCGGCGCGGACCCCGACCGGGTCCGGGACTTCCGTGTGATCGCCGGCCGGGACGATCTGCGCGGCGAGCAGGGCCGCGAAGTGGCCGTCAGCGACATCTGGGTCAACCCCCGCTACGACCGGCGCACCAACGCCGGGGACCTGGCGGTGCTGACGCTGGCCAAGCCGCTGCCCGGTGCTGCGGTCCCACTGGCCGGGGCGGGTGACGCGGCGTACGGCGCCGGGCAGTCCGCGTCGGTGTACGGCTGGGGGGACACCGGCGGGGACGGAAGTTACGCGTCCTCGCTGCACTCCTCGCGTGTGCGGGTGCTGAAGGACCGGGAGTGCGCCACCGCCTACCCGGGAGGCGCAGCGGCGGGGCGGTTCCGGGCGGAGACGATGGTCTGCGCAGGGCTTCCCGAAGGCGGCCGTGACGCCTGTCAGGGAGACAGCGGCGGGCCGCTGGTCGCCGGGGGGAAGCTGATCGGACTCGTCTCCTGGGGGTCGGGCTGCGGCGTCGCGGGGCAGCCCGGCGTCTACACGAGGATCTCCGCGCTCGAGAAGGAGATCACCGGGCGGATGCGCGATTAGGCGGGACGAGCCGTCGGTCGCTCGGCTGCGGGCGGTACAGGGCGCGCACGACGACGGGCGGACAGACCACTCTCGGTGGTCGCCCGCCCGTCGTCTTCCCGGCCCTGGGCCGGAACCGAGCTCGTCGGTGTCAGGACGCTGTGCGTCGGGTCAGCGGTCGTCGTCGCCCACGGTTGCCGGAGTGGCGGTGAGCCGCTCCGTCTCGTCCTGTATTTCCGCGGCGATCTTCTTGAGTTCTGGCTCGAACTTGCGACCGTGGTGGGCGCAGAACAGGAGCTCGCCGCCCGTTGCCAGCACGACGCGCAGGTACGCCTGGGCGCCACAGCGGTCGCAGCGGTCAGCGGCGGTCAGCGGGCTCGCGGGTGTCAGAACAGTAGTCACGTCGCCTCTTCTCTAGCTCGACGAGCTGTCGTACCAGGGTCAACATCCAACCAGTCCGAGATGTTCCCGCCTCGGACCACTTTCCTTGAAGTCGCCTTCCGGGACGGTTGGATGCTGCCGGTTGGCGGCGAAAGGGCCGTTTGCTTGGTTCTAGAAGCTTGTCGGTTTCGTTGCGCTTGTCCAGTTGTCGTCTCCGAGTGGGTGCACCACTCGTTGGTGAGGACGTGCCCGGAGCCTAAATGGTTCATGCCCCGAAGGGAACGTGATGTACACGTCACCCTTGCGAGTTATCGAACGCCTGGACGATTCGCCGCTAGCATAGGTTTACCCACGGGTGGCGTTTCACCAGCATTGGCAAGGGTCGGTACCCTCTGA
Source organism: Streptomyces tardus (assembly GCF_018101125.2). GTDB lineage: Bacteria > Actinomycetota > Actinomycetes > Streptomycetales > Streptomycetaceae > Streptomyces > Streptomyces tardus. The sequence goes on from NZ_JAELVF020000003.1 coordinate 96,706, forward strand.
GCGGCAATAAGCCACCCCAGTGAATTCAGCGAGGAGCGAACCGCGTGACCGCCGAGACGTCGTCCACCGCACTGCTCACCGGAGCGGATCGGGACAGCTCCAATTACACCGCGCGTCACCTGTTGGTTCTCGAAGGGCTCGAAGCGGTCCGCAAGCGTCCCGGCATGTACATCGGGTCGACGGACAGTCGTGGTCTGATGCACTGCCTCTGGGAGATCATCGACAACTCCGTCGACGAGGCCCTGGGCGGCTACTGCGACCGCATCGAGGTCGTGCTGCACGAAGACGGCTCGGTCGAGGTCAGCGACAACGGCCGCGGTATCCCGGTCGACGTCGAGCCCAAGACGGGCCTGTCCGGGGTCGAGGTCGTGATGACCAAGCTGCACGCGGGCGGAAAGTTCGGCGGCGGGTCGTACGCGGCGTCCGGCGGTCTGCACGGCGTTGGCGCCTCGGTCGTCAACGCGCTGTCCGCGCGCCTGGATGTCGAGGTCGACCGGAACAGCCGGACGCATTCGATCAGCTTCCGCCGGGGCGTTCCGGGGATGTTCACGGAGTCCGGGGCCGAGGCTCCGTTCGACCCCTCCAGCGGCTTGATCAAGGGCAAGAAGGTGCCGAAGGCCCGTACGGGCACCAGGATCCGGTACTGGGCCGACCGGCAGATCTTTCTGAAGGAGGCCGGTCTCTCCCTGGAGACCCTGTACGCGCGAGCGCGCCAGACCGCCTTCCTCGTCCCTGGGCTGACCATAACGGTCCGTGATCAGCGCACCCTGGAAGGTGTGTCCACCGCCGAGGAGGTCTTCCGCTACGACGGCGGCATCAGCGAGTTCTGCGAGTACCTGGCGCAGGACCGGCCGATCTGCGATGTGCTGCGGCTGCAGGGCCAGGGCAGCTTCAAGGAGACGGTGCCGGTCCTGGACGACCGCGGCCACATGATCCCCTCCGAGGTCACCCGGGAGCTCGGCGTCGACATCGCGCTGCGCTGGGGCACCGGGTACGACTCGACGGTCAAGTCGTTCGTCAACATCATCGCGACGCCCAAGGGCGGCACCCACGTGAGCGGTTTCGAGCGGTCCCTGACCAAGACGGTCAACGAGGTGCTCCGGTCCGCGAAGCTCCTCCGCGTTGCCGAGGACGACGTCGTGAAGGACGACGCCCTCGAGGGCATGACCGCGGTGGTGACGGTACGACTTGCCGAGCCGCAGTTCGAGGGCCAGACCAAGGAGGTGCTGGGGACCTCGGCCGCCGCCCGCATCGTGGGCCAGGTGCTGGCCAAGGAGCTGAAGGCGTTCCTGACCTCCACCAAGCGGGACGACAAGCAGCAGGCCCGCACCGTGCTGGAGAAGATCGTCTCGGCGGCCCGCACACGGATCACCGCGCGCCAGCACAAGGAGGCCCAGCGGCGGAAGACGGCGCTGGAGTCCTCGGCGCTGCCGGCCAAGCTCGCCGACTGCCGCAGCGACGACGTGGAGCGCAGCGAGCTGTTCATCGTCGAGGGGGACTCCGCCCTCGGCACTGCGAAGCTGGCCCGGAACTCCGAGTTTCAGGCGCTGCTGCCGATCCGCGGCAAGATCCTCAACGTCCAGAAGTCCTCCGTCTCGGACATGCTGAAGAACGCCGAGTGCAGCGCGATCATCCAGGTCATAGGAGCAGGTTCCGGTCGCACCTTCGACATCGACCAGGCGCGCTACGGCAAGGTGATCTTCCTGGCCGACGCCGATGTCGACGGCGCGCACATCCGCTGTCTGCTGCTGACGCTCTTCCAGCGCTACATGCGGCCGATGGTCGAGCAGGGCCGGGTCTTCTCCGCGGTGCCGCCGCTGCACCGCCTCGAGCTGACCAATGTCAAGAAGGGCCAGGACAAGTACATCTACACGTACTCGGACAACGAGTTGCGCCAGACGGTCCTGGAGCTGCGGGGCAAGGGGGTGCGCTTCAAGGACTCCATCCAGCGCTACAAGGGCCTCGGTGAGATGGACGCCGACCAGCTCGCCGAGACGACGATGGACCCGCGCCACCGCACCCTGCGGCGTATCAACATCAGCGACCTGGATGCCGCGGAGAAGGCGTTCGACCTCCTGATGGGCAACGAGGTCGCGCCGCGCAAGGAGTTCATCACGACATCGGCGGCGACGCTGGACCGCTCGCGCATCGACATCTAGGGGCGCGACGGCGCGAGCACGGTGCGGGTCGGCGGAGGCCGGCGGGAGGGGACCCACCCCGCTCGCTGTTCGCTGCCGGCCGCCCTGCCGTGTCCGGGCACGGGGCCGTCCAGGTCCGGGCTGAGAGGTTCGGGGGCCGACAGGCCGGGTGGCGGGGCGGAACATGTGCGGCGCGAGCGGGCGTCGGCATCGAGGAGGAAGTGGATCCATGGGCGAATGGCCGTTGCCGCACACCTACCGAAGCGACTCGGGCGAGGTCCGTTGGGGAAGCCTCGGCGAACCCGGGCGCGACCCGGTGGTGTTGCTGCACGGCACCCCGTTCTCCTCCCTTGTGTGGCGAGCGGTCGCTCGCGCCCTCGCCGGCCGCCACCAGGTGTTCTTCTGGGACATGCCTGGTTACGGGGCCTCCGAGCAGTCCACCGGGCAGGACGTTTCGCTGGCCGCTCAGGGCCGGGTCTTCGCCGGGCTCCTGGCGCACTGGGACCTCCGGCAGCCGCCGCTGGTGGCGGCGCACGACTTCGGCGGTGCGGTCGCTCTGCGCGCACATCTGCTGCACGGAGCCCGCTACCGGGCGCTCGCGCTGGTGGACCCCGTGGCGCTGGCGCCCTGGGGATCGCCGTTCTTCCGGCTGGTGGGGGAGCACTCCGAGGTCTTCGAGCAGCTGCCGCCCGCGCTGCACCGGGCTCTGGTGCGTGAGTACGTCGCCTCCGCGAGCGGACCGGGGCTGCATCCGGCAGTCCTGGACCGGCTGGTGGAGCCCTGGTCGGGCGAGGCCGGGCAGCCGGCCTTCTACCGCCAGATCGCGCAGGCGGACCAGCGCTACACCGACGAGGTCCAGAACCGGTACGGGGAGATCGATCTGCCTGTCCTGGTCTGCTGGGGCGAGGAGGACACCTGGATCCCGGTCGCGAAGGGCAGGGAGCTCGCGGCGCGGATCCCGGGGGCGGAGTTCGAGCCCCTCGCGGGGGCGGGGCACCTGGTCCAGGAGGACGCCCCCGCCGAACTCACCGCCGCACTCGTCGAGTTCTTCCGCCGGGTCGGCTGACGCGTCTCGCAGGACGGCCGCACGGCGGACCGTATCCGACCCCGCGAAGGCGGCCCCGTCCAGTACACGTCACCTGAAGGGGTGAAGGTCCGGGATTACCGTGCCCCGCGCTCTTCGCCGCTCGCCATTCTGGTCTCGGCCAGCCGGCCCTGCAAGGGCCACCGGCCCAGCAAGGGCCACCGGCCCCTACGGGCCAACGGTCCGGGCAGCGACGAGAGTTCGGGTGACAGTTGCGGTGACAGAGCACGAGGCCACGGGCGACGCCGGTATCCGTACCGCGGCGCCGCTGCGGGTGGCGGACCCCTGGTACGACGAGTTGGCCTCCGGACGGGCCGCGGAGGCCGCCGATCCCGGCGCCGAGGGCGAACCGTACGCGCCGCCCTCGTGCAGGAACGGTCCTGCGGGTGTGACGACGTACTCCGAGCCCGGCCGGGACGCCGCCTCCAGCGAGCGAGCCGCGGTGTATCTGGCCGTGCAGCAGAGTGCGGAGTTCCAGTGGGTGCGCCGCAGCCACCGCCGGTTCGTCTTCCCCGCCACGGCCGGATTCCTCGGCTGGTACCTGCTCTACATCGTCACCGCGACCGCGTTCCCCACGCTGATGGCCACCCCCGTGGGGGAGGGGCCGTTGAATATCGGAATACTCGCCGGGCTCGCGCAGTTCCTCAGCACTGGCTTGCTGACCTGGGCGTATGTGCACAACGCGGGCCGCCGGCGGGACCGGGCTGCGTTCGAGCTGCGCTGGGAGACCCAGCTGCGGACGAGGCAGGTCGGGCGATGACCGGCGGTGAGCGGACGCTGGTCGTGGTGCTGTTCAGCGTCGTCGTCGCGGTCACCCTGGTGATCACCACCTGGGCGGGTCGGCGCAGACAGGGCACCCCGGAGGAGTTCTACGCGGGTGGCCGGCTCTTCTCGCCGGCCGAGAACGGGTTCGCCATCGCGGGCGACTACATGTCGGCGGCGTCCTTCCTCGGCGTGGCCGGGCTCATCGCGCTGCACGGCTACGACGGGATGGTGTACTCGGTCGGCTTCCTGGTGGCCTGGCTCCTGGTGCTGCTGCTCGCGGCCGAACTCGTGCGCAACTGCGGGCGGTTCACCCTGGCCGACGTACTGGTGACCCGGCTGCGCGAGCGTCCGGTACGGGTGGCGACGGGCGCTTCCTCCGTCGTGGTGTCGGTGCTCTACCTGGTCGCGCAGATGGTGGGCGCCGGGACACTGGTGGCGCTGCTGCTCGGCGGGTCGAGCGGTGAGGTGCGGACCTGGACGGTGGTCGGCGTCGGCGCGCTGATGGTGGTCTACGTGTCCTGCGGCGGGATGCGCGCCACCACGTGGATTCAGATCGTGAAGGCATGCCTGCTGATGGCCGGAGCGCTCGCCCTGACCGTGCTGGTTCTGCTTCGATTCGACGGAGATCCCGCCGCCCTGCTGTCCGGGGCCGCGGAGGGCAGCGGCCACGCCGAGGACTTCCTGGGGCCGGGCCTGCTCTTCGGCGAAAGCGCGGCCTCCCGGCTGGACTTCATCAGCCTGGGCATCGCGCTGGTGCTGGGCACGGCGGGGCTTCCGCACATCCTCGCCCGGTTCTACACGGTGCCCACCGCTCGCGCGGCACGCCGATCGGTGGTCTGGGCCATCGGCCTCATCGGCAGCTTCTATCTGATGACGATCGTCCTCGGCTTCGGAGCTGCCGCCCTGCTCGGCAGTGAGACGGTGCGCGCGGACAATCCGGCCGGGAACACCGCCGTACCGCTGCTCGCGCAGCATCTGGGCGGCGGTGCGGGCACCACGGGCGGCGCCGCGCTCTTCGCCGTGGTGGCGGCGGTCGCGTTCGCCACAATCCTGGCGGTGGTCGCGGGGATCACCCTCGCCTCCTCCGCCGCCGTCGCGCACGACCTCTACGCCTCGTTCAGCCGACGGCGGCGCAGGGGTGCGGACGGCGGCGGTTTCGAGGGCAGTGGAGAGGACGCACGCGGGAGCGGCCGTGAGGTGGCGGTGGCCCGGATCTCGGCGGTCGGGATCGGCGCGGTGGCGATCGGGCTGGGGCTGCTGGCCCAGAACCTGAACGTGGCGTTCCTGGTGGGCCTCGCCTTCGCCGTCGCCGCCTCGGCGAACCTGCCGGTGCTGCTGTACACGCTCTTCTGGCGGCGCTTCACCACCAGGGGCGCGCTGTGGTCAGTCTACGGGGGGCTGCTGCCGGCAGTGGCCCTGGTCGTCCTCTCGCCGGTGGTCTCGGGCGATTCCGCGGCGATCTTCCCCGGAGTGGACTTCGCCCTCTTCCCGTTGCAGAACCCGGGAATCGTCTCGATTCCGCTGGGCTTCCTCGCCGGCTGGCTGGGCACGGTCACCGACCGGGCCGGTGCGGATGTGCACCGGCACGCGGAGACCGAGGTCAGGTCGCTGACGGGCGCGGGGGCCGCGTAGCGGAGTCGAAGGACAGGCCCTGGTTCCGGACGGCGTCCACCAGCTCCGCCAGGTTCTCCTCGACCCGTGCGATCCGGTCCTCCAGGCTCAACGTCTCCTTGACGGGCAGCACATCGGGCGTCCGTCTGCCCCGGATGTAGAGCGAGCAGGCGAGGTCGGCGCAGATGTAGGTGCCCACGGTGTTGCCCCGGCGGCCGGCCGCGCCCTCTTTGCGCGCTGCGAAGAGGGTCACTCCGGAGGAGGGGTGGCGGGTGGTGCAGAGCGAGCACATGGACGTTCTGAGCAGGCTCCGCCTGCTCCCGGGAGGGACCCGCAGGGTGAGGCCGACGGCGGTGCCCGCGATCAGAGCCACCAGATAGCCGCGATCGGGCGTCCCCTGGTCGCGCCAGCCCAGGAACTCCAGCTCGGACCAGGCGGTCCCGGCGAAGTCCCGGGGAAGGTTCAACCGCTTCGCCTCGCCCTTGGAACAGTTGACGAACGACTGCCTGATCTCGGTCTCGCTCAGCGGCTGCACGCTGGTCTCTCCTCACAGTTCGGGGGTCGGCCGGCCGATTGAAGCATCGCAGGGGTGAGGGCGGCCAACGGTTTATCGGCGGGCCGCCAGTGAGGCCCTCCGTGCCTGCCGCGGGGTCGGACCGGCCCTCGGGCGCTGTCCGCCGTGCCTCGCAAGCGCTGCCTCCCGCCTCCTGCCACCGGCAATCCGCCCCCGCAACCCGCAGCCACGTGCTCACGCCCGCTCCGGACGGCCGCTCCGGTCAGGGGAGTTGGGCGACCGCCACCGCTTCCATCCGGGGCTGCCTGCTGAGGGCCGCCCCGCAGCTCGCGGCCAGCGGTGGAGCGTCAGCGGCGGCCACGATGTTCACCCGCCAGCGGCGCCCGTCGGTGTGGGTGACCTCGACCGCCCACGCATCGGCATCCTGGGCGCCGCCGTGGGCCGGTGACGCGCAGGGCGTCCACGCCGTCCTCACCTGTCAGCTCTCGCACCGCGAGCTCGGCGGCCTGGCCCGGACGGTCCCAGGCGGAACGTCCGCGACAACGGTCGGTGACCAGCCGCCCTTCCCGCAGCGCCTCCGTCACCTCCTTGACCGCTGGGGCGTCCGTGCGGCCGTAGGCGTAGCCGTACGGGAGCACCAGCAGGGTGGGGGAGAAGCGATGACCACCGATATGAGTGATCTCCCAGGTCTCGATCCCCGAGGCGGTGAGCTCCGCGGCGAGCGGCCGGCCGAGCAGGGCGCAGCAGCGGTCGCGTTTTCCGTTGGTGCAGACACAGACCAGCGGTCCGTCGTGGGGCTGCCACAGACCGCGGTGCTCGCCCTCGCCGAGTGCGGCGAGATCGAGGTCGAGCAGCTCGGCGGGGTCGGTCAGGGTCGTGGTGCGCACCCAGGACCGGCCGGGCTCGGTGTGGGCGACGTACACCCGCCGGGGCGCCTGCGGGTCGGGGTGCCGGCCCGGTCGGCGGATGAGGGCGAGCCGGGTCTCGGTGCCTTCCAGCGCTGCGGACAGGGCGGTGGCGAGCGCGGGGTCGAGATGACTGTGCGTCAGGGCGTTCGTGCCCCAGGGGCCCGGTTGTTCCAGCAGGAGCCAGGTCCGGGCGGTGGCCGCGGTGGCGGTCAGCGGTTCGGCCAGTTCGAGGGAGGCGGTGGTGCACGTGCTCACGATGCTGAGCCTAACCTTGGTCACGCTTCGCCGGCCGCCCGACCACCCTGGAGGAACTCCCTTGAGCAGCAGCCGTATCCCGGTCATGGTGATCGCCGGCTTTCTCGGCTCGGGCAAGACGACCCTGCTCAACCATCTGCTGCACAATCGGGCGGGGCTGCGGATCGGGGCGGTGGTCAACGACTTCGGCGGGATCGAGGTCGACGCCCTGGCGCTCGCCGGCCAGGTCGACTCGATGGTCTCGCTCGGTGACGGCTGCCTGTGCTGTGCGGTGGACACCGAGGACCTGGACGAGGTGCTGGCCAGGCTCGCCGAACCGTCCGCGGGCATCGATCTGATCGTCGTCGAGGCCAGCGGGCTCGCCGAACCGGAGACGCTGATCCGGATGGTGCTCGCCAGCACACACGAGCGGATCGTGTACGGAGGTCTGGTCGAGGTCGTGGACGCGGCCGAGTTCGAGGGTGTCAGGGAGCGCCATCCGGAGTTGGACCGGCATCTGCGGGCCGCCGACCTGATCGTGCTGAACAAGACCGACCGGGTGGACGCCGGCCGTCGGGAGGCGCTCCGCGCCGAGCTGGCACGGGTCAGCCCGGCCACGCCGGTGGTGGGGGCCGAACACGGCCGTATCGACCCGGAGTTGTTCTTCGACCGGAGACCGGTCGGTGAAGAGCCGGGCGGCGGCCGGCAGTTGACGTTCGAGGACCTGCTCCTGGAGCAGACGGGCGAACTCCAGCACACCCACACCGCTTACGAGAGTCTCGACTTTGAGACCGAGGAGCCGCTGAGCCCGCGCAGGTTCATGGCGCTGATGGATTCCCGGCCGGTCGGGCTCTACCGGATGAAGGGGCAGGTCCACTTCGGGGCGGACGGTGCCGACCGGCGCTGGACGGTGCACTCCGTCGGGGGGTATCTGCAGTTCACCCCCGCCCCGTGGGGACGCGGTGAGCGCCCGAGCACGGCGCTGGTGCTGATCGGCGCGGGTCTGGACGTCGCGACGCTGCGGGCCGAGCTGCTCGAGTGCCGCGGGCCCGGCCCGCAGGAGAGCGGGCCCAGCGGCATGTGGTGCGTACTGCGCTACGTCGACGAGCCCTCCGCGCAGGCCCGTTCCGCCGACAGCCCGGGCGCCGAGGACGCGCTGGACGAGACAGAGCTGGACGAGACAGAGCTGCACGAGGCCGGGCTGCACGCGGCCGACTGAGGCGCGGCTCGCCGGCCCGCGCCTTCGCCGCCGGCCGGGGCGTACGGCATCCGACGGAGATGCCGTACGCCCCGGCCGTACGGGCCCGTTGAAGGCCGCGCCGCGACGGGCCGGGCCGCGACGCGACGGCCCGGCCCGGCAACGGTGCCGGGCCGGGCTACACCGGTCCGGCCAGCACCGCGACGGGTACGGCGAGTGGCACGCCGGAGCCGTCCCGGCGAGGGTCGGGCTCGGGCAGCTCCGCGGGCTTGCCCGCGGCGGTGGCGGCGCGTGCCGGGGCGGGCCCGGCCCAGGCGAACAGCAGGCCTTCCTCGCCCTTGAGCAACCGCTGGCAGCGCACGCCCCCGGTGGCACGGCCCTTGCGCGGGTACTGGTCGAACGGGGTGAGCTTGGCCGAGACAGCGGCACCGTCGAGAGTGTCCGGCGAACCCGCGGCGGTGAACACCGCGGCGTCGGCAGCCGGATCGACGGCGCTGAACGCGATCACCCGCGCGCCGTCGCCGAGCTTGATGCCCGCCACTCCGCCCGCGGGGCGGCCCTGGGGGCGGACCTGGCCGGCGGGGAAGCGCAGCAGCTGCGCCTCGTTGGTGATGAAGACCAGATCCTCCTCGCCGGTGCGCAGCTCCATCGCGCCGACGATCCGATCGCCGTCCCTGAGGGTGATGACCTCCAACTCCTCCTTGTGGGACGGGTAGTCGGGCACGACGCGCTTGACCACGCCGTGCTCGGTGCCCAGCGCGATGCCGGGCGAGGACTCGTCCAGCGTCGTCAGGCACAGCAGCGCCTCGCCGTCGGCGAGCGACAGGAACTCGGAGATCTCGGCGCCGCCGGCAAGCGTCCCGGGAGCGGGCTCGGGCAGCTGCGGCAGGTCGATGACCGACAGCCGCAGCAGCCGTCCCGCCGAGGTCACGGCTCCGATCTCGCTGCGGGCGGTGGCCGGTACGGCGGAGACGATGACGTCGTGCTTTGCTCTGCGGCCCGAGGTGTCCAGGGTGGAGTCGCCGCCGGCGGTGCGCGCCAGCAGGCCGGTGGAGGACAGCAGCACGCGACACGGGTCGTCGGCGACCTCCAACGGGACGGCGGCGACCGGCGTCTGCGTCTCGCCGTCGAGCAGTACGGTCCGGCGCGGGGTGGCGTACTTCTTGGCGACCGCGGCCAGCTCGGAGCTGACCAGCTTCCGCAGCTCGGCGTCGGAGTCCAGGATGCGGGTGAGCTCCTCGATCTCCGAGCGGAGCCGTTCGCCCTCGCTCTCCAGCTCGACCCGGTCGAAGCGGGTGAGCCTGCGCAGCGGAGTGTCGAGGATGTACTGGGTCTGGGTGTCGGAGAGCTCGAAGCGCTCGATCAGCGCCGACTTGGCCGCCGCGGCGTTGTCGCTGGCGCGGATGAGGGCGATGACCTCGTCGATGTCGATCAGCGCCACCAGCAGGCCCTCGACCAGGTGCAGTCGGTCCAGGCGCTTCTGGCGGCGGAAGGAGCTGCGCCGCCGTACGACGTTGAAGCGATGGTCGACGTAGACCTCGAGAAGCTCCTTGAGCCCGAGCGTCAGCGGCTGGCCGTCCACCAGGGCGACGTTGTTGATGCCGAAGGTCTCCTCCATCGGCGTCAACTTGAAGAGCTGCTCCAGTACCGCTTCCGGGTGAAATCCGTTCTTGACCTCGATGACCAGGCGCAGGCCGTGCTCCCGGTCGGTCAGGTCCTTGACGTCCGAAATGCCCTGCAGCTTCTTGGCGTTGACCAGATCCTTGATCTTGGAGATGACCTTCTCCGGGCCGACCGCGAACGGCAGCTCGGTGACGACCAGGCCCTTGCGGCGGGCGGTGACCTGCTCGACCGCCACGGTGGCGCGGATCTTGAAGGTGCCCCGGCCCTTGGCGTACGCGTCCCTGATGCCGGCGATGTTGGTGATCCGGCCACCGGTCGGCAGGTCCGGGCCCGGCACGAAGCGCATCAGGGTTTCCAGGTCGGCGCCCGGGTGCTTGATCAAATGCCGTGCCGCGGCGATCACTTCGCCGAGATTGTGCGGCGCCATGTTGGTCGCCATGCCGACCGCGATCCCGGACGAGCCGTTCACCAGGAGGTTCGGGTAGGCGGCGGGAAGTGCGACCGGCTCCTGCTCGCTGCCGTCGTAGTTCGGCGCGAAGTCGACGGTGTCCTCTTCGATCGAGTCGACCATCAGGCCGGCCGCGGGGGCGGTGCGGCACTCGGTGTACCGCATCGCCGCGGGCGGGTCGTCGTTGCCCAGCGAGCCGAAGTTGCCGTGGCCGTCGACCAGCGGCAGGCGCATCGAGAACGGCTGCGCCATCCGCACCAGCGCGTCGTAGATCGCGCTGTCGCCGTGCGGGTGCAGCTTGCCCATCACCTCGCCGACGACTCGCGCACACTTCACATGGGCGCGCTCGGGACGCAGGCCCATCTCGTGCATCTGGTAGAGGATGCGGCGCTGCACGGGCTTGAGGCCGTCCCGTGCGTCGGGCAGCGCACGGCTGTAGATGACCGAGTACGCGTACTCGAGGAAGGACCCCTGCATCTCGTCCACGACGTCTATGTCGAGGATGCGCTCCTCGAACGGCTCCGGCGGCGGGGACTTCGTAACTCGGCGGGCCATTGTGGCTGCGGCTCCTTCGGAATCCGTGACGGTGCGGGGCCTCGCCCCTGCGGTGGTGGCAGGCGGCGGGCGGGGCCGGGCGACCCGGCGGGTCGCCGACCATTGTGAACCCAGTCGCTGACACTTCGGCGCCCGGCCCAAGCGGCGCGGCCCACAAGGCGGTTGGCGACAGCCGCACGACAGCCGCACGACAGCCGTACGACAGCCGCACGAGCACCGCTGGACAACGTGCGACAACTCCGGGTCGAGCAGGGTCCGATGCCCGCCCGACGGGAACTTAGCGCGCCCACCGCACGGTTGCATACAGTGACAGCAGCTGCGGTCCGCCGTTTGGATCTTGCTGGACCGGGGAGCGATGTCGCGTGCCGGGCACCGCCGGCCGGCGAAGCTCCGCATGACAGCCCTCGCGGCAGGACCACCGATTTTTCCATGACCGACAACCGAAGGGACGGCCCCGCCCATGGGTCACACGGCCACACCTCCTCCGACCACAGGAGGGCTGACAGCGACCGAGCACCGGCTGTCCAACGGCCTGCGCGTGGTGCTCTCCGAAGACCACCAGACGCCGGTTGCGGCGGTCTGCCTCTGGTACGACGTCGGCTCGCGGCACGAGGTCAAGGGCCGTACGGGTCTCGCCCACCTTTTCGAGCACCTGATGTTCCAGGGCTCCGCGCAGGTCCCGGGCAACGGCCACTTCGAGCTGGTCCAGGGTGCGGGCGGCTCGCTCAACGGCACCACCAGCTTCGAGCGCACCAACTACTTCGAGACCATGCCCGCCCACCAGCTGGAGCTGGCGCTCTGGCTGGAGGCGGACCGGATGGGCTCACTGCTGGTCTCCCTGGACGAGGAGTCCCTGGAGAACCAGCGCGACGTGGTGAAGAACGAGCGCCGCCAGCGCTACGACAACGTCCCCTACGGCACCGCCTTCGAGAAGCTGACGGCGATGGTCTTCCCGGACGGCCACCCGTACCACCACACTCCGATCGGCTCGATGGCCGACCTGGACGCCGCCTCCCTGGAGGACGCGCGCACCTTCTTCCGCACCTACTACGCGCCGAACAACGCGGTGCTCTCGGTCGTGGGCGACATCGACCCCGAGCAGACCCTGGCCTGGATCGAGAAGTACTTCGGCTCGATCCCCTCGCACGACGGCAAGCAGGCGCCCCGGGACGGCAGCCTGCCGGACGTGATCGGCGAGGAGCTGCGGCAGCCGCTGCGCGAGGAGGTGCCCTCGCCCGCGCTGACCGCCGCGTACCGCCTGCCGCACGACGGCACCCGGGAGTTGGACGCCGCGGATGTGGCGCTGACCATCCTCGGCGGTGGCGAGTCCTCCCGTCTCTACAACCGCCTGGTGCGTCGCGACCGGCTCGCGGTGACAGCCGGCTTCGGGCTGCTGCGCCTGGCCGGCGCGCCCTCCCTGGCATGGCTGGATGTGAAGACCTCGGGCGATGCGCAGATCGCCGACATCGAGCTCGCGGTCGACGAGGAGCTGGCGGCCTTCGCCGAACACGGCCCCACCGCTGAGGAGTTGGAGCGCGCCCAGGCCCAGCTGGAGCGGGAGTGGCTGGACCGGCTGGCCACTGTCGCCGGCCGGGCGGACGAGCTGTGCCGCTACGCCGTGCTCTTCGGCGACCCCCAGCTCGCGCTCACCGCGGTGAGCCGCGTCCTGGACATCGGCTCCGAGGAGGTGCGCGCGGTCGCCGCCGCCCGGCTGCGGCCCGACAACCGGGCGGTGCTGGTGTACGAACCGACCGAGCCGTCGGCGGACGACGCTGACGCGGCAGCGCAGGAAGGTGCCGAGCAGTGAGCGAGACGACCGACCGGGGCGTGGCCCCCGCAATGGACTTCCACCCCCAGCCGCAGGCGGGCCGGCCCCGGCCGTGGGCTTTCCCCCAGCCGGAGCGCGCCACGCTGTCCAACGGCCTGACCCTGCTGCACTGCCACCGTCCCGGCCAGCAGGTGATCGCCGTCGAGGTGCAGTTGACCGCGCCGCTGGAGGCCGAGCCCGCGGGCCTGGACGGCGTGGCGACCATCATGGCGCGCGCGCTGTCCGAGGGCACCGCCAAGCACGACGCCGAGCAGTTCGCCGCCGAGCTGGAGCGCTGCGGCGCCACGCTGGACGCCGGCGCGGACCACGCGGGTGTGCGGGTCTCCCTGGAGGTGCCGGTGTCCAGGCTGCCGCAGGCGCTGGAGCTGCTCGCCGACGCACTGCGCACCCCGGCCTTCACCGAGGCCGAGGTCGAGCGGACCGTGGCCAACCGACTGGACGAGATTCCCCACGAGTTGGCCAACCCGGCCCGGCGTGCGGCCATCGCCCTCTCCGACGCCCTCTACCCCGCGGGCGCCCGGATCTCCCGTCCCCGACAGGGCACCGAGGAGACCGTCGCCCGGATCGACGCCGGTGCGGTGCGCGCCTTCTACGACGCGCACGTACGTCCCTCGACGGCCACGGTCGTCGCGGTCGGCGACTTCACCGGTCTGGATCCCGAGGCGCTGATCGCCGAGGCACTCGGCGGCTGGCAGGGCACCGCCGCCGAGTCGTACGCCCTCACCCCGATCACCGCCGACGACAGCGGCCGGGTGGTGATCGTGGACCGACCGGGCGCTGTGCAGACGCAGTTGCTGCTCGGGCGCATCGGAGCGGACCGCCACGATGCCGTGTGGGGTGCGCAGGTGCTCGGCATCTACTGCCTCGGAGGCACGCTCACTTCGCGCCTGGACCGGGTGCTGCGCGAGGAGAAGGGCTACACCTACGGCGTCCGTGCCTACAGCCACGTGCTGCGCTCCGCCCAGGACGGCAGCGGCGCGGCGCTGCTCGGTATCGCCGGTTCGGTGGCGACGGAGGTGACGGGCGCGGCGCTGACCGACCTCTGGCAGGTGCTGCGGACGCTGGCCGCGGAAGGGCTGACCGAGGAGGAGCGCGACTTCGCGGTGCAGAACCTCGTCGGAGTGGCGCCGCTGCGCTTCGAGACCGCTGCCGCGGTCGCGGGGACCCTTGCCGACCAGGTCGAGCAGGAGCTGCCGGACGACTTCCAGGGCAATCTCTACGCCCGGCTGGTCGAGACCGGCACCGTCGAGGCGACCGCCGCGGTGGTGAACGCCTTCCCGGTGGACCGCCTGGTCACGGTGCTCGTGGGCGATGCCGAGAAGATCGGCGAGGAGGTGCGGGCGTTGGGCATCGGCGAGGTGACCGTCGTCACCGGCTGACCGCCCCGACGCTGCGAGCCGCTCGAGCAGCTCCGGCGAAGTCGCTTGTCCGGTCCCCCGGTTGTGGCTCAGGCCACGACCGGGGGACCTACTATGTCCGATTTGGCCGCATTTTTCGTTGGGTTGATGTGTGCTGTGCCTCAAAGTGCCTGATCTGGTTGCTCTGCGCCGGATGTCCGTTTTAGCTTCGGTGGTCGCTGCTCGTCCGAAGTGATCGCGACCGCGACCGACCGTGCAGCATCGCCGAGTCCCTTCGAGGGAGCCGGGGACCCATTCAAGTCCTTGGGGTGAATCGGGCTGTGTCCGAACTGGGACAGCCGCCCGTAGGAGACCTTCCTGCTCCGAACCCGTCAGCTAACCCGGTAGGCGAGAAGGAAGGAAAGGAGTTCGCCTCCATGGCGTTCAACCGTGCCACCGGCAAGATCAACCTGTCCCGCAAGCAGCGCAACCGCATGGGTGCCGCCGGAGCCGTCGCGCTCGTGGCAGCCATCACCGGTCCGCTCGCCGCTCCCGCCACCGCCGCACTGACGGCCACCGCGGAGCACCAGACCGGTCTGACCCAGACCAAGGCCGTCGGCCCGCTGGCGGAGGACTCCGAGGACTCCGGTGACCAGGATGACGTCGAGGCCGGCGAGAAGGTCTCCGGCGGGTCCGAGAAGAGCGACAAGTCCGAGAAGGCCGAGAAGGACGCCGCGGAGCGCGGTGGCGAGAAGCGGTCCGACCGGTCCTCGCGCGCCAAGCTCAACGCGTTCGCGAGCCCCATCAAGGGCGGCGACGTCACCACCCAGTACAACTCCGGTGGCGCCCGCTGGTCCTCCGGCACTCACAGCGGCATCGACTTCGCCGCCGCCGAGGGCACCCCGGTGAAGACCGCCGGGCCCGGCACCGTCGTCGAGGCGGGCTGGGGCGGCTCCTACGGCAACAACATCGTCGTCGAGCACAACGACGGCCGGTTCACCCAGTACGGCCACCTCTCCAAGATGGACGTCAACATCGGCGAGAAGGTGACCTCCGGCGAGTCCATCGGCCGGGTCGGCTCCACCGGCAACTCCACCGGGCCGCACCTGCACTTCGAGGCCAGGACCACGCCGGCCTACGGCTCCGACGTCAACCCGATCAACTACCTCCGCGACAAGGGTGTCGGCCTCGGCTGACCCCGCCCCCACGGCTGAGGCCGTACCCGCCGCGCGACCGGCTGTCTGCTGAGTGTCGGCCGCGCGTCGGGCCGCGGAGAACCCGCGACCACAGCGGACGCGGTCGCCACCTGCGGCGGCTCGTGGCAGACCGCGGACGCGACGAAGGACCCCGGTTCACCCCGGGGTCCTTCGTGCTGTCGCACCCCCGCCGCCCGCCTTCCCCGACCGGGAGCGTCACACTGCGGAAGCCGTCGTCCCCGTCCGCGAGGACGTCGTCCCCGTCCGTACGGCCCTGCTCACCGCGTGTACGGCGCGTGCGACGCTCGCTTCCGTATCCGTGCGGAGCGCTGCTCGGACTCGTGGACGAACGCGGTGGCACCGCGGCGGCTGCCGACGCAGTCGACGACGCCGTGCTCGATCTGCGTCCGCAGCGCCTGTTCGTATCCGTGACGCTCGTAGGTGCCGGAGCCGGCACCCACGAGGGGCAGCAGATGCGTCGTGAGTCCTTGGAGCCTCGGTTGCGGCCCCGATTCGGCCGAGATGTCGAAGGCCCGGCCGTTGACGAAGTCGCGGGGGTCGCCGGGGTCGTACGGCTTCCGGGGGCGCGGCCTGTTCTGCGCCGGCCGGCACGGAGTGGGCCGGCGCAGAACGTGAGCGGTGCGGGCGCGGCGGGAGCTGCGGCCCGGTCGCTGTGGCGACCGCAGAGCCGCGTGGTGCCGCAGCGCGGTCAGACGGTCTCGGGGAGTTCCTCCAGGCCGTCGGCGACCAGCTTCGCCAGCCGGTCCAGAGCCGCGTCCGCGTCCTCCGCGTCCGAGGCGAGCACGACCTCCTCGCCGCCCTCCGCGCCCAGGCCCAGCACCGCGAGCATCGAGGCCGCGTTGACCGGGGCGCCGTCGCCCTTGGCGATGGTCACCGGGACGCCGGAGGCCGTCGCGGCGCGGACGAAGATCGAGGCCGGGCGGGCGTGCAGGCCCTCAGTCCAACCGATGGTGACGCGGCGCTCTGCCATGGTGTTCTGCCCTTCAGACGGAGACTCTCACAAGCTTCTCCAGACCGTATCGCCACGCTCGCCCCCGGCGTTCGCGCCCCTGCCGAGCCGTCGCCACGGGGGCGGGCGGCCGACCGCGGGCCGGGTGCTCCGAGCCCGCCCGGACGTGGTCAACTGCCCTTACCCTGGGGCGATGCAGCGGTCTACAGAGCGTGCCTACCCGACCCACTGGGAAGCGGACATCGTGCTGCGGGACGGGGGCACGGCGCTGATCCGGCCGATCACCCCCGACGACGCCGGGCGCCTGGTCAGCTTCTACGAGCAGGTCTCGGACGAGTCGAAGTACTACCGCTTCTTCGCGCCCTACCCTCGGCTCTCCGACCGAGACGTGCGCCGCTTCACCCACCACGACTACGTGGACCGGGTCGGGCTCGCGGTCACCGTCGGTGGCGAGTTCATCGGGACCGTGCGCTACGACCGCATCGACGGCACCGGCCGCCCCGCCTCCGCCCCCGCGGACGGTGCGGAGGTCGCCTTCCTGGTGCAGGACGCCCATCAGGGCCGCGGCGTCGCCTCCAACCTGCTGGAACACATCGCCGCCTGCGCCAGGGAACGGGGAGTGCGCCGTTTCACGGCCGAGGTGCTGCCGGCCAACCACAAGATGATCAAAGTCTTCACGGACTTCGGCTACTCCCAGCAGCGCAGCTTCGAGGACGGGTCCGTCCACCTCAATCTGGACCTCGAACCCACCGAGAAGTCGCTGGCGGTCCAGCGCGCCCGGGAGCAGCGCGCCGAGGCCCGCTCGGTGCGGCGGCTCCTCGCCCCGGGCTCCATCGCGGTGATCGGCGCGGGGCGCAACCCCGGCGGTACGGGCCGCACGGTGATCGACTCACTGGCCGCTGCGGGCTTCACCGGCCGTGTCCACGCCGTCAACCGGCTGCTGCCCGCCGGTACCGACCGGCTCGGGGGCGTACCCGCCCACCGCTCGGTGGGCGAGATCGAGGAGCCGGTGGATCTGGCCGTTCTCGCGGTCCCCGCCGACCAGGTCGACCCGGTGCTGACCGAATGCGGCGAGCGCGGGGTGCAGGGCGTGATCGTTTTCGCCGACCGCATCGACCGCGAGGACCAGCGCGAGCTGGTGCGCAAGGCGCGTTCGTACGGGATGCGGGTGATCGGGCCGAACGCCTTCGGGCTGATCAACACCTCGCCGGACGCACGGCTGAACGCGACGCTCTCCGCGGAGACGCCGGGTCGCGGGCGCATCGGACTGTTCACCCAGTCCGGCGCGATCGGCGTCGCGCTGCTCAGCACCCTGCACCGCCAGGGCGCCGGGCTCTCCTCGTTCGTCTCCGCCGGCAACCGCGCCGACGTCTCCGGCAACGACGTGCTCCAGTACTGGGACGACGATCCCGACACCGACGTGGTGCTGATGTACCTGGAGTCGATCGGCAACCCGCGCAAGTTCACCAGGTTGGTGCGGCGCACAGCGCTGAGCAAGCCCGTAGTGGTCGTCAAGGGCGCCAGGCACAGTGCCAGCGCGCCGCCGCCCGGCCACGCCGTTCCCGCCAGCCGTACGCCCGACGCCACCGTCTCGGCGCTGCTTCGGCAGGCCGGGGTACTGCTGGTGGACACCGTCACCGAGCTGGTGGACACCGGGGTCCAACTGGCCTTCCAGCCGATGCCGGCCGGGCCGCGCGTCGCGGTGCTCGGCAACGCGGAGTCGCTCTGCCTGCTCACCTACGACGCCTGCCTCGCCCGGGGGCTGCGGCCCTCCCCGCCGGTCAACCTCACCGTCGCCGCCACCCCGGAGGACTATCGCGCGGCGCTCGCCGCAGCACTGGCGGACCCGGAGACGGACGCCGTCGTCGTGACCGCGATCCCGTGGGTCGCCGGGCGGGCGGCGGCGGAGCTGGCCGACGCGCTGCTCGACGCCTCGCGCACGGCGGACAAGCCGATCGCCGTCGCCCAGCTGGCCATCGAGGGGCTGGACGAGGAGCTGAGCTCCCGCCGGATCCCCACCTACCCCGCCCCCGAACGCGCGGTGCGCGCACTGGCCGAGGCGACCAGGCTCGCCCAGTGGCGGTCCGACGCCCAACAGCCGGGCCGCGTACCGGAGTACGACGTGGACGAGGCCGCCGCCGCCCGCCTCGTCACCGCCGCCCTGGAGGGCGCCGCGGCGGACCGGGACGCTCCCGCGGACCCCGCCGCCGGAGGCCGCAGCGTCCCCCTGGACCCGGCCCGCACCGCCGAGTTGCTGGGCCACTACGGCATCGCGGTCCAGCCCACCCGGCCCGCGCCGGACGCGGACAGCGCCGTCGAGGCGGCGCGCGAACTCGGCTATCCCGTCGCCCTCAAGACCACCGCGCCGCATCTGCGCCACCGCGCCGATCTCGGCGGCGTACGGCTCTCGCTGGCCGGGGAGCGGGAGCTGCGCCGCGCCTGGGAGGAGCTGACCACCACCCTCGGCTCGGCGGACGAACTGCGGCCGGTGGTGCAGGCGATGGCGCCGCGCGGCGTCGACACCGTCGTGCACGCCTCCTTCGACCCCTCGATCGGCACCGTGCTCTCCTTCGGCCTCGCCGGCACCCCCTCGGAGCTGCTGGGCGACCTCTCCTACCGGCTGGTCCCGGTGACCGACCGGGAGGCGGGCAGGCTCGTCGGCGATCTCCGGTCGGCACCGATGCTCTACGGCTGGCGCGGTTCCCGCCCCGCGGACGTCCCGGCGCTGGAGGAGCTGCTGCTGCGGGTCTCGGTGCTGCTCGACGCCCATCCCGAGATCGTCGCGCTCGACCTGGAGCCCACCGTGGTCGCCTCGGAGGGCCTGACCGTCCTCGGCGCCGCCGTGCGACTCGCGCTCCCTCCCGCCACCACGGACCTCGGCCCCCGCCGCCTCGCCACCCACTGACCGCCCGGGCCCCGCCGCCCGGCGCCGTACGCCCCGTCTGACCGGTCCGTACGCCCGACCGGCGCCGTACGTACCCCGACCGGCGCCGAACCTGCTCCGACCAGTGCCGTACGCGACCCCGACCGGCGGCCACCCGGCGCCGCACGTACCCCGTGAGGCCGCCGTTGCCCGCCCCGTTGGAGCGCCGCAGGAGTGCCTCGACGCCTCGTTGCGCGACCCGCGGGGCGCGGATGCGCCGTGCTCACCACGTGCCGTGCGCCGCACCCGCACCGGCTCCTCCGGTCACGGGCCGTCTGCGGGGTCCTTTCTGGGCCTTAGGATGGCCGTATGGCGAAGACCGGAACGACGACGCAGGGACTGCGGGCGGCGATCGAACGCAGCGGCTACTACCCGGCCCTGGTGGCCGAGGCCGTGGAGACCGCGGTCGGCTCGGAGCCGGTCGTCTCGTACGTGGTGCACCAGGAGACGACCTTCGACGCCAACGAGGTCCGTCGCCATGTGACCGTGCTGGTGCTCACCGCGACCCGGTTCATCGTCAGCCACACCGATGAGCAGCCCGCGGACGGCAGTTCGGCCGTTCCGTACGCCACGACCTCGACCGAATCGGTCAAGCTGTCGCGCATCTCCTCCGTGGTGCTCAGCCGTGTCGTCGCCAACCCCGAGTCGTACACACCGGGCACCCTGCCCCGCGAGGTCGTGCTGACGATCGGCTGGGGCGCGGTCAGCCGTATCGAGCTGGAGCCCGCCGCCTGCGGCGACCCCAACTGCGAGGCGGACCACGGCTATTCGGGCTCCAGTACCGCCGACGATCTGGCGCTGCGGGTGAGCGAGGCCGGCGACGGACCGCACACCGTCCAGCAGGCGCTGGACTTCGCGCAGGCGCTCGCGGAGTCGACCACCGCGGTCGAGGCCGCCGTACCCGCCTCGGCGTCCCGTCGATGATCTCGCCGCAGACCACCGACCCCGCGTCCGACCTGCCGCTCGATCCGCGCACCGCCCCGCTGCCCGCCTACGGCGCCGGCTCGCTCGCCGATCTGCTGCCCGCGATCGCCACCGGGCAGCAACTCACCGGTTTCGAGACCGGGTTGACGCTGGAGCCGGCCGACCGCGTCTGCGTCTTCCTGGTGGACGGCATGGGCTGGGAGATCCTGCGCGACCACCCGCGGGAGGCGCCGTTCCTGACCTCGCTGCTCGCCACCTCGCTCAACTCCAGTGGTGCGCCGCTCACTTCGGGCTTCCCCTCCACCACCGCCACCTCGCTCGCCTCGGTCGGCACCGGGCTGGCCCCCGGCGCGCACGGGCTCCCGGGGTACTCGGCGCTCGACCCGGGCACCGGACGGCTGATGAACCAGCTGCGCTGGCAGCCCTGGACAGACCCGTACGCCTGGCAGCCCCACCCGACCGTCTTCCAACGGGCGCAGGACGCCGGCGTGGAGACCAGCCAGGTCTCCGCGCCGCACTTCGAGCACACACCGCTCACCAAGATCGCGCTGTCCGGCGGGACCTTCCTCGGCCGGCTCACCGGCGAGGAGCGCATGGACCTCGCTGCCGAGCGCCTCGCCGCCGCCGATCGTTCGCTGGTGTACACCTACTACGCCGACCTGGACGGCAACGGCCACCGGTACGGCGTCGACTCGCGGGACTGGCGCGAACAGCTCCGTTACGTGGACGGCCTGGCGCAGCGCCTGGCCGAGCAGCTCCCGCCGCGCTCGGCGCTCTACATCACCGCCGACCACGGCATGGTGGATGTGCCCGACGACCAGCGGCACCGCTTCGACTTCGACGAGGACTGGGAGCTGAGCGCCGGCGTACGGCTGTTGGGCGGCGAGGGCCGGGCCCGGCACGTGTACGCGGTGCCGGGCGCCGCTGCCGATGTGCACACCGTCTGGCGCGAGGTCCTGGGCCCGGACGCCTGGGTGGCCCGGCGCGAGGAGGCCATCGAGCTCGGCTGGTTCGGCCCGCCGGGGGCGGGCGTCGACGACAGGGTGCGCGAGCGGATCGGCGATGTGGTGGTCGCCATGAGCGGCCGTGCGGCCATCGTCGCCACCCGCACGGAGCCCAAGGAGTCGGCGCTGGTCGGTATGCACGGCTCGGTCACCGCCGCGGAGCAGCTCGTACCCCTGCTGGAAGTACGCACCTGAGCGCCACCGCCGGATCCGCTCCGGCGGGCGTCGCCTGCTCGTTCGTCGCCGGGCCCGCGGGCGGGGCCCGTCCGCCCGGGACGTGCGGGCGTCTCCGGGCTGCCCGCGCCGCTCCCGGAGGCCGCCAGTAACCTGTGGGGCGACCGGTGGCCACCACAACCGACCTTCATCCAAGGGGACTTACCTTCGCATGCCCGAGCTGGCCTTCTTCAGCGGCACCATGGACTGCGGCAAGTCCACTCTCGCGCTCCAGATTCAGCACAACCGCTCCGCACGCGGTCTGCAGGGGATGATCTTCAGCCGCGACGACCGGGCGGGGGAGGGGCGGCTCTCCTCCCGCCTCGGCCTGGTGACCGAGGCGGTCGAGGTGGACGACTCCTTCGACTTCCACCGGCATCTGGCGGCGCAGCTGGCAGCCGGGCAGCGGTGCGACTACGTGATCGTCGACGAGGCTCAGTTCCTCAGCGCCCGGCAGATCGACCAACTGGCCGAGGTGGTCGACGAGTTGGGCCTGGACGTTTTCGCCTTCGGCATCACCACCGACTTCCGCACCAGGCTCTTCCCCGGTTCGTGCCGACTGATAGAGCTCGCCGACCGGGTCGAGGTGCTCCAGGTCGAGGCGCTCTGCTGGTGCGGCGCCCGGGCGACCCACAACGCGCGCACCGTCGACGGCGAGATGGTCGTCGAGGGCGCGCAGGTCGTCGTCGGGGACGTGGGCCGGCCGGCGACCGAGGTGGGGTACGAGGTGCTCTGCCGACGTCACCACCGTCGCCGTATGACGAGCGCCTCGGCCCGCACCGCCGTACCGGCGCAGCAGCCCGCCAGTCCCGCCCCGCAGCCCTGACGCCGGCGCTCCCGGGCCGCCCCGACCGGCTCCGTACTGCCCGGCCGACCGGCTCCGAACGACGGCCGCCGGGGACGGCCGGCGACCCACAGGGCCGGGTCGGCGCGGGCCGTGACCCGTCCACGACGGTCACACTTCGCGCAGCGGACGTTCCACGGCGTCGTTGGGGTCACGCATCTCGATCAGCGAGAACGGTCCGCCCTCCGGGTCCTTCACCCTGGCGAACCGACCGTAGGCGGAGTCGCGCACTTCCCGCACGACCGTCCCGCCGAGCTTGCGCAGCAGCCGCAACGCGGCTTCCACATCGGGCACCGCGAAGTACGTCACCCAACTCGCGCCGCCGTCCTCGGGCAGGTCGGTCCCGCGGACACTGCCCACCGGACGGCCGTTGAGCAGCAGGGTGCGCAACTCGCGCTCCGGAGTGCCGAGCGGTTCGATCCGGTAGCCGAAGACGGCCGAGTAGAACGTCGTGACCTGTACGCACTCGCGCACCAGCAGCTCGTTCCAGACGAAGGTGCCGGGCGTGCCGTCGGGGGAGACCCCGGGCCGGCCGTCGGTCTGCCAGATCCCGAACGCGGCGCCGACCGGATCGGCGGCGATCGCGACCCGCCCGCCCCACTCGGAGTCCATCGGGCCGACACCGACCGTGCCTCCGCACTCCCTGATCAGCGCGCAGGTGACGTCGGCGTCGTCGGTGGCGAAGTACGGCAGCCAGGTCACCGGCAGCCTGCGGTCGGGGGAGATCTCGCCGAGCCCCGCCACATCCAGCTCACCGAGCCGTGCCCGTACGTACGGCCCGAGCCGCTGTGGGCCCGGGCGGAACTCCCAGCCGAGCAGCTCGCCGTAGAAGGTCTTGCTGGCGCCCAGGTCGCGGGCCATCAGACTGACCCAGCAGGGTGTGCCGGGGGAGGGCTGAACCGGTGCCTCCGTCATCGCTGTTGTCTCCTCGGAGGGTCGTGAGGTGGGAGGTGCGGGGTGGTCGTACGCGCTGCGTGTCGATGCTCGCACTCTCCGCGAGTTCTGTCCCCCTTCCCCGGCATTCCACGGGGCCCGAATGTCGCGCAAGCCGGTTCGCCCGGCGGCCGGCGCCGCGCCTCGTGCGCCTCGGCACCGGCCGCCCGAGTCGCCGCCCGCGACCGGCCGCTCGCGAACCGGCGCTTGCGAACCGGCACTGCCGTCCCGGCGACTGCGCCAGAATGCGGCTATGACTGCCATCATCTCCGCATCCGAACTGCTCAGCGAGCTGGGTGGGCCCGACGACCACGAGGCCTCGTCCGACGTCGCCCCCGCTCCCGTACTGCTCGACGTGCGCTGGGAGTTGGGCGGGCCGCCCGGCCGACCGGAGTACGAGAAGGGCCATCTGCCCTCGGCCGTATACATCGACCTGGACACCGAGCTGGCAGGGCCGGCCGGCGACGGTGGCCGGCACCCGCTGCCGGATCCGGAGGCGTTCGGCGCCGCCATGCGTGCGGCGGGTGTGGGCCGGGACCGGCCTGTGGTCGTCTACGACGGCGGCAGGGGCTGGGCGGCTGCCCGCGCCTGGTGGCTGCTGCGCTGGGCGGGCCACCGGGACGTACGGGTCCTCGACGGCGGACTCGCCGCCTGGGAAGGGCCGTTGAGCGAGGTCGAGCCCACACCTGTGCCGGGCGACTTCCGGCCGGAGCCGGGCGGCGCGGTCCTGCTCTCCGCCGACGACGCAGCCGCGCTCTCCCGCCGCGGAGTGCTGCTGGACGCGCGGGCCGGCGAACGGTACCGGGGCGAGGTCGAACCGATCGACCCCGCCGGCGGGCACATCCCCGGCGCGGTCTCGGCTCCCACCGGCGACAACGTCGACGAGGACGGCCGCTTGCTTCCCGCGCGCAAACTCTCCGCCCGTTTCTCCGAGTTGGGTGCGGGCCCGGATGCCGAGGTGGGCGTCTACTGCGGATCCGGGGTCTCGGGCGCGCACCAGGTGTGGGCCCTGGCGGTGGCCGGAGTGGAAGCCGGGCTGTACGTGGGCTCCTGGTCGCAGTGGACCGCCGACCCGAGCCGGCCAGTGGCCACCGGCCCCGAGCCGGGCTGATCACACGGCGGGCCCCCGCGCTCCGACGAATCGGTGCGCGGGGGCCCGCCGTTGGGGTGCGGCCGGGGCCGCTACTCCTGCTTCTTGCGCCGGGTGCCGAAGACGATCTCGTCCCAGCTGGGCACCGCGGCCCGACGTCCGGGGCGTACGCCGTCGGCCTCGGCCTGGCGGTCGGTGGTGCCGGTCAGCCGGTCGCGGTGACCGCCGACCGACCGCGGCATCAGCACATCCGCGTACGCGGAACCCGCGCCGACCGCCGTCGAAGGCGGCTCCAGCGGCTCCGCCTCGTCGTTGACCTCGACCTGCTCGTCCCGGGCGGCGGGCGGCTCGGGAACCACCATGTCGCCACGGAAGTTGGGCACCGATTCCAGCAGGCTGGTCAGCGAGTCCCGGTCCTCGTTCGGCTCGATCTGCCGCTCGGCCCGCAGCGGCTTCTCGCGCGGCTCGCGCTCGGTCTCCTGCTCCGACTCCGCGCGCTCGCCGCCGCGCTCCTGGGGAGCACGCTCCTTGGGCAGCCGGGCGATCCGCGGAATGAACGGGTAGCTGGGCTCGGGGGCCTCGTCGGTCTCGCCGATCAGCCCGCGCGCCTCGCCGTCCAGTGCCTGGACCAGCCGCCGCGGCGGGTCGTAGGACCAGCTCGCCGAGTGCGTCTCGCCCGCGACGCGGTAGACGAGCAGCACCTCCCAGGTGCCGTCGTCCCGCCTCCAGGAGTCCCACTGGACGTGGTCCTTGTCGGCGCCGCGCATCAGCAGCCGCTCCGCGACCGCGTCGCCGAGCTGCGGGCCGGTGTTCTCGCCGGGACGGCGCACGGGGGTCTTGCGGGCGCGCTCGGCCATGAAGGCGCGCTCTGCGAGCACCGGGCCCTCGAAACGACGCACCCGCTCGACCGGGATGCCGGCGAACTGCGCGACTTCCTCGGCGCTGGCGCCCGCTCGTATACGGGCCTGGATGTCACGGGGGCGGAGGTGGCTCTCGACCTCGATCTCGATCTGGCCGAGCCGGGCGCGGTCATTGCGCACGGCGGCCCGCAGCCGCTCGTCAATCGGAAGTGTGTACTCCGAGTTGTCGGCAGCCTTGAGCACCAGTCGTGTGCCGTCGTTGCTGACGGCCACGACACGCAGTTCGGGCATGGGGACCTCCCGGGTGGTGCCTGCCGACGTCACGTGCGTCGCTGCTCCCGCGTAGACGAGTGTGGCCTGCCCGGGTGCAGCCTGCCACTGTTTTGCCGACGTGCCCGGCGTCTTCGACCCCGCACCTCTCGTCACTGCTGAGGCACAGTTACCGGATTTCACCGACGGTGACGGAAGTGTGGACTCGCCGTCACTCTGTGCCACGCAGTTCAGCGAGGTTGAGATCAGGTTTCTTCACACTACTCCATTGGGGACACCCCGGTGAGTCGGCACGCTGCGATTTTGTGCGTGTGCAGGGGAGTTGGGGATTCCTTGGCACTCCGGTCGAGAGTGGTGCCGGTGGTACGCCTCACAGAATCGGGCGAAGCGGAACTATCGCCGTCGCTTATCGGTCGTACTTCGTGCGCGGTGCCGTAGGTGTGCGATCGAGGCGAGGTATGAGCAACAGCAGGACAACCGGACAGGAGCCCGTGAACGGGTCGTTGTCCGAGGAAAGCCCGGACAGCCGACAACTCGCTCCAAAGCGGGTCGTTGACGTGAGCGTCGCCCAGGTGGCCGGGAGTGCGCTCGCGGCAGTCATCGCGGCGCTGATCGCCGGCAGGCTCGGCGTCTACGGCACGATCATCGGTGCCGGGGTGATCAGCGTGGTCGCCACCACGGGCGGTCCGCTGCTCCAGCATCTGCTGAGTCGTACCGGCGAAGGGGTCAGGGAGCAGGTCAGGCAGCAGTCCGGAGAGGTCGGAGCGAGGCGCCCGCGGACGACTCGTCGCTCTCCGGCGGAGGCCGCTCCGACTCCTGGGCGCGCCACGGCGGAGGTCGTACCGGAACGAGTGGACAAGGCGCGCACGCAGTTGACGCGTACGGTCGCCGACCCGGCTCCGCCGGAGCGAGCGGGCGCGACGCCCGTCGAGCCTTACGGCGAGGCGCGCACCCACGGCACCCGGCGGCGAGGTGTGCGACGCGCGCTGCTGCCGGCCGTGCTGGTCTTCGTCGTCGCGATGGGTGGGATCACCCTGTACGAGGCGCTGTCGGGCCACACCGTCTCGGGCGGCGGCGGGACCTCGATCGGCCGGGTGCTCGACCGGGCATCGGGCGGATCGCCCTCCGACTCGGAGCAGGACGCCCCCGGGCAGGACGCCCCCGGGGAGTCCCCGGAACCGGGCCACGACGGGCCGGACGACGAGGAGCAGCGGGGGGAAGCCGAGCAGCGACCTCGGGAGGAAGCACCCTCCACCGGCGCACCGCAGGACGGTGCCGACAACTCCGAGCCGGGAGACGGGAGTCCGGACGGCGCAGAGCCCACACCCACACCCACGCCCGGCGGGAGCGGCGGCGGTACGACCCCGGCGGACCCCGACCCGGCCCCGGACCCGGACGTGGACTCCGATGAGGACGGCGGCGCAGGAGTGACCGCGCCCGACCGCCCCGGGCCCCGCACGGGCGACGGCCCCGGCGCGGGCTGACCGCGCCGCCCGCGAGTCGGCTGCCTGCCTGCCTGCCGGCTGTCCGTGCACCGTTCCGGCCGGCCGCGCCTGCGCGGCGCCGCGGGCCCCGCCCGTCCTGCCCGGGCCGCCGTGGTCCGCTTCAGGCGCCCAGTACACGCCTGAGGTAGTCGTTGCCGAACCTCCGCTGCGGGTCCAGCCGTTCGCGCAGCGCGAGGAACTCCTCGAAGCGCGGGTAGACGCCCGCCAGGTACGCCGCGTCCCTGCTGTGCAGCTTGCCCCAGTGCGGGCGTCCGCCGTGCGCGGTCATGATCCGCTCGGCCGCGGTGAAGTAGGCCTCGTGCGGGGTGCCCCGGTAGACGTGCATCGCCAGATAGGCGGTGTCCCGGCCGTTCGCCGTGGAGAGCGGGATGTCGTCGGCCGGCGCCGTGCGCACCTCCACGGGGAAGGAGATCCGCAGCCGTGAACTCTCCACCATGGCCTTGAGTTCGGCCAGCGCGCTCATCGCCTCCGTGCGGGGGAGCGCGTACTCCATCTCCAGGAAGCGGACCCGGCGCGGGCTGGTGAAGACCTTGTACGGGATGTCGGAGTAGGTGCGGGCCGACAGTGCCCGGCTGGAGACCCGCGCGATGGCGGGCACCGTCGCGGGTGCGGCCCGGCCGAGAGAGCAGGCGACCCGGAAGACTCCGTTGGAGAGGAGTTCGTCGTCCACCCATCCCCGTACCCGGGGGAGCGGCCGGGCGGGTGAGTCGGTGCGGTTGTTGCGCTTGGTGTTGCAGTTGTCGGTGTGCGGGAACCAGTAGAACTCGAAGTGCTCGTTCTCCCGCACGAGTTCCTCGAACTCCGAGACCACCCGGGAGAAGTGCATCGGCTCCTCGCGGGCGGTGAGGGTGAACAGCGGCTCCACCTCGAAGGTCAGCTCGGTCAGCACACCGAGCGCGCCGATCCCCAGCCGGGCGGCGGCGAAGACGTCCGGGTTCTCCGTCGGTGAGCAGCGCAGCACCGATCCCTCGGCGGTGACCATCTCGCAGCCGACGATCTGCGCGGCCAGCGACGCCGAGTCCCGTCCGGTGCCGTGGGTGCCGGTGCTGGTGGCGCCGGCGACCGTCTGGTCCATGATGTCGCCCATGTTGGCCAGCGAGAGCCCCTCGCCGGCCAGAACCTGGTTCAGCTGCTCGAGCGGGGTGCCCGCCGCCACCGCCACCGTCCCGGCGGCACGGTCGATCCGGCGCACACCGGTCAGCCGCTCGGGCCGGATCAGCACACCGCCGGTGGTCGCCACCGAGGTGAACGAGTGCCCGGTACCGACGGCCTTGACCGGCAGCCCGTCCTCCGCGGCCCGCCGCACCGTCTCCGCCAGCGCCTCGGTGGTCGAGGGTGCCACCGTGCGCAGCGGCCTCGCGCTCGTGTTCCCCGCCCAGTTACGCCAGGTTGCGTCCCTCGTGCCGCCCGCTCCGGTCAGCGTGCTGATGCCGCTCATCGTCCGTCCCCTCCTGCTGGTGCCGCTCCTGCTGCCGCGGCGCCGGGAGCCGCCGCAACTGACGAGTACCGACCAGCGCCACCGCGATCGCACACGCGCCCGCCACCGCGGGCACCAGGTACGCCCGGTCGGCACCGACCCTATCGACGACCCAGCCGGAGACCGAGGCCCCGAGCGAGATTCCCAGCGTCGCCCCGGTGCTCGTCCAGGTCATCCCCTCGGTCAGCTTCCGCCGGGGCACCAGCCGGGCCACCAGCCCGACGGTCGTGATCATGGTGGGAGCGATCGCCATCCCGGCGACGAACAGCGCCGCCGCCAACACCGCCAGCCCGCCCGCCAGTTGCAGCGGGAGCATGCCCGCACCCACCGCGCAGACGCAGAGCAGCCAGCGCCTGCCGACCGCGTCCGCCACCGGCAGCAGACCGAACGCGGCGCCCGCGACCCCGGACCCCAGGGCGTACGCGGCCAGCAGCAGACTTGCTGCCGCCTTGGCGCCCCGCTCCTCGGCGTAGGCGACCGTCACCACGTCGATGGAGCTGAAGATCACGCCGAGCATCACCATCGTCGCGACCAGCAGGGGCAGCCCCGGTGTGCGCAGTGCCGAACCCCCTCCCTGCTCCCCGCGCGGCCCCGGTACGGGCTCGGTGGCCCGCTGGGAGGTCAGCCAGAGGACCCCGACGGCCAGGAAGCTGGCCGCGGCCAGCGGGCCCGCCTGCGGGAACCACGCGGTGGACAGTCCGATCGCCAGCATCGGCCCGAGGACGAAGCAGGTCTCGTCCACGATCGACTCCCAGGAGAACGCGGCGTGCAACCGCCCGGGGGAGTCGTGGAACAGCGCCGTCCACCGCGCCCGCACCATCGAGCCCAGGCTCGGCATGCATCCCGCGAGCGAGGCGAAGGCGAACAGCGTCCACGGCGGCCAGCCCACAACGGTGCTCAGCGTGAGCCCCGCCACCGCGGTCACCGTCACCGCGGACGCCGGCCGCAGCACCCGGCGCTGGCCGTGCATGTCCACCAGACGGGAGACCTGCGGGCCGAGCACGACCGTCGACAGCGCCACCGTAGCGGCCAGCGCCCCGGCCAGTCCGTACTCCCCGGTCAGCTGGGAGATCATCGTCACCACGCCGAGGCCCAGCATGGCGACAGGCATCCGTCCGACCAGACCGGCGGCGGTGAAGCTCCGGGTCCCGGGCTCGGCGAAGATCGCCCGGTACGGGCTCGGCACAGGGCGCTCCTCGGGTCGACGGGCGTGCGTACGGGGTGCGTACGGGGCGGGTGCGGACGTGCGTACGGGCGGGGGACCGCGGGCGGCCGACCGCCTCGCCGGCCCGCCCCGAACGCTAACCGTGCCGGGGCGGTGATCGCTCCCCTTTTCCCAGTGGGAGGATCGGGGCATGTCCGACGCGACCGCTGACCCGTACGACGCCCTGCTGCTGCTCTCCTTCGGCGGCCCGGAAGGGCCCGAGGACGTGGTGCCGTTCCTGGAGAACGTCACCCGAGGACGCGGGATCCCGCGCGAACGCCTCGAAGAGGTCGGACAGCACTACTTCCTCTTCGGCGGCGTCTCCCCGATCAACGAGCAGAACCGCGAACTGCTGGCCGCGATCCGCGCCGACCTCGCCGAGCACGGTGTCGACCTCCCCGTCTATTGGGGCAACCGCAACTGGGCGCCGTACCTCACCGACACCCTGCGGGAGTTGACCGCCGACGGCCGCCGCCGCGTACTGGTGCTGGCCACCAGCGCGTACGCCTCGTACTCGGGCTGCCGGCAGTACCGGGAAAACCTCGCCGAGTCCCTGGCCGTCCTCGTCGAGGAGGGGCTGAACCCGCCCCGCGTCGACAAGCTGCGGCACTGCTTCAACCACCCCGGCTTCGTCGAGCCGATGACCGAGGGCATCCTCGCGGCGCTCGCCGAACTGCCGGAGGAGGTGCGCGCGGACGCCCAGTTGGTCTTCACCACCCACTCCATCCCCACCGCCGCCGCGGACACCTCGGGACCGCCCGAGGTGCACGGCGAGGGCGGCGCCTATGTCGCCCAGCACCTGGACGCGGCCCGCACCCTCACCGAGCGGGTGGCGGAGGCGACCGGGACACGGCACCCCTGGCAGCTCGTCTACCAGTCCCGCAGCGGCCCGCCGCACATCCCGTGGCTGGAGCCGGACATCTGCGACCACCTCACCGCGCTGCACGCCGGGGGCGCGGCGGCAGCGGTGATGGTGCCGGTCGGTTTCGTCTCCGACCACATGGAGGTGCTCTACGACCTGGACACCGAAGCGCTCGCCAGGGCGCGGGAGTTGGGCCTGCCGGCCGTCCGCTCGGCGACCGTCGGCGCGGACCCGCGTTTCGTCGCCGGCATCAGGGAGCTCGTCCTGGAGCGAGCCGCCACCGAGCGCGGCGCCGAGCCCGTCCGCTGCGCACTGGGCCCGCTCGGCCCCTCCCACGACCTGTGTCCAGTGGGCTGCTGCCCCGCCCGTACCGCCAAACCGGCGGCGGCCGGCGCCGACAGCCCGTACGTCTGATCCGTACGTCTGCCCCGTACGCCCGAAGAGTTCGGCCGAAGCCGGGAACCAGAGGAGAGACCGTGACCGACCAGCCCGACACACCCCACGCCGAACTGCTGCGCGTCGCACTGGAGGCGGCCGAACGCGCGGGCGCCCTCCTGCGCGACGAGCGCCCCGCCTCGCTGGGGGTCGCCGCGACGAAGACCAGCCCGATCGACGTCGTCACCGAGATGGATCTGGCCTCCGAGAAGCTGATCGCCGCGCACCTCGCCGAGCACCGCCCCGACGACGGCATCCTCGGCGAGGAGGGCGCCAGCACCACCGGGACCAGCGGGGTGCGCTGGATCGTCGACCCGATCGACGGCACCGTCAACTACCTGTACGGGCGCCAGGACTGGGCCGTCTCCATCGCCGCCGAACTGCACGGCGAGCGGATCGTCGGCGTCGTCTCCTCACCGCCCCGCGGCCAGGTGCACCACGCGGTGCTCGGCGGCGGCGCGTGGCTCAACGGCGAGCGGCTGCGCTGCCGCCCCTCGCCGGAACTCGGCCAGGCGCTCGTCGGCACCGGCTTCGCCTACGTGCAGGAGCGCAAGGAGGTCCAGGCCCGACTGTTCGCCGAACTCCTGCCGCACGTACGGGACATCCGCCGCTCCGGCTCCGCGGCCCTGGACCTGTGCGACGTCGCCGCGGGCCGGCTGGACGCGTTCTACGAGCGCGGGACGCAGGCCTGGGACCACGCGGCCGGCGATCTGATCGCCCGGGAGGCCGGAGCGCTGACCGGCGGCCGGGTCGGCGAGATCGGCGGGCCCGAGCTGATGGTGGCGGCCTCGCCCGGCGTCTTCGAGCGGCTCCAGCCGCTCCTGGACGAGCTCGGCGCCTGGCACGACTGACCCCGCGCAGCCCGGCAGCGGCCCACCGACCGGGCCCGCGCCGAGTGCGGGCCCCGCGCCGTACGGACACGAGTGAGGGGTGCTCCCGAACCTCCGGGAGCACCCCTCACCCTGTGCGACCTTCAGCGACCCGCGGCGGCTCCGCTCTCGGCGGCCCCACCTCGCGGTCGCCGCTCGGATCCTCGGGCCTCGGCCGGCCCCGGAGCAGCCGGCCCCGCCGGCGGCCCTCGCGACCGCTCGTCAGGCGCTGACCTCGACGCCGTGCTCGTTGGCGAGCCGGCGCAGATCGTCCAGCTCGGCCTCCTCGACCTCCGCGAGGAACTCGTCACCGGACTCCCGAGCTCGGTGCAGATCGTCCTCCGTGCTCTTTATCCGCTGCAAGAGGCTTGCGGTGAACGCGTCCATGGTGCGCCCCCTCGTCTGTGGAAAGCGGCACGCCGACGGTGCCGGGTATGGGTGGGTCACGCAGATCACGGGTGCTCCGGTGACCGGTCGTCAGCGCGTTGTGGGCATGCCGCCTGCCGGGCGTGATCCTGAGTGTGCGGGTGTTATCCCCGCGCCGGTCCTCAGAGAAACCTCAACTCCCGCAGAATGTGTGTGATCTCCCTCCCGCCCCCGTCCGTCGAGGCCCGAGAACCAGGCCGGAACACCGTACGGCCGCGGTCACTTACAGCCGGTTTACCGGCGTGCGGGGCAGGATGGAGGGCGGATGATCCGGGTGAGGGAAGGGACAGCACCGTGCGCGTACTCGTCGTGGAGGACGAGCAACTGCTCGCTGACGCGGTGGCCACCGGGCTGCGCCGGGAGGCGATGGCCGTCGACGTGGTCTACGACGGGGCCGCGGCCCTGGAGCGGGTGGAGCTCAACGACTACGACGTCGTCGTGCTCGACCGCGACCTCCCGCTCGTCCACGGGGACGACGTCTGCCGCCGCGTGGTGCAGCTCGGCCTGCCGACCAGGGTGCTGATGCTCACCGCTTCCGGCGATGTGAGCGACCGGGTCGAGGGCCTGGAGCTGGGCGCCGACGACTATCTGCCGAAGCCCTTCGCCTTCACCGAGTTGATCGCCCGCGTCCGCGCGCTCGGCAGGCGTACGACCGCGCCGCTGCCGCCGGTGCTCGAACGCGCCGGTATCCGGCTGGACCCCAACCGCCGCGAGGTCTTCCGCGGCGAGGAGCAGATCCAGCTGGCGCCCAAGGAGTTCGCGGTGCTGGAGGTGCTGATGCGCAGCGAGGGCACGGTGGTCTCCGCCGAGCAGCTGCTGGAGAAGGCGTGGGACGAGAACACCGACCCGTTCACCAACGTGGTGCGGGTGACGGTGATGACCCTGCGCCGCAAACTCGGCGAGCCCGCGGTGATCATGACTGTCCCCGGCTCGGGATACCGGATCTGAGCCGATGCCCCCCACCCTGCCCTCCGGTTCCGCACCGCCCGGCTCGTCCGGCATCCCGCCCAAGCCCACCTGGGACCCCGCGCCACCGGCGGCCCCCTGGTTCCGGCCGACCATCCGGATACGGCTCACCCTGCTCTACGGCGGCATGTTCCTGATCGCCGGGATCATCCTGCTGACGATCATCTATCTGCTGGCCGCCCGGGCGATGAACGACGGGGTGGTGATGTCCGTGCGCATCCTCGGCGGGCGGGTCGAGATGACCAGCGACGCCTGCCAGTTGCCTTCCTCCGGACTTGCGAACGAGCTGAACGACGCCATCCACCACTGCCTGCAGATCCAGCGCGAGGCAGCCCTGGACTCGCTGCTCAAACGCTCCCTGCTGGCGCTGCTGGGTGTCGCCGTCGCCGCGTTCGCCTTCGGATACGTGATGGCGGGCCGGGTGCTCTCGCCGCTCGGCCGCATCACCCGCACCGCGCGCCAGGTGGCCGGCTCCGACCTGCACCGCAGGATCGAGCTGGA
Organism: Streptomyces tardus; assembly: GCF_018101125.2. Lineage (GTDB taxonomy): Bacteria > Actinomycetota > Actinomycetes > Streptomycetales > Streptomycetaceae > Streptomyces > Streptomyces tardus. Next base: position 130,421 of record NZ_JAELVF020000003.1, read on the forward strand.
CGGACCGGACGACGAGCTCAAGGAGCTCTCCGACACCTTCGACGAGATGCTGGACCGGCTGGACCGGGCCTTCACCGCGCAGCAGCGCTTCGTCGCGAACGCCTCGCACGAGCTGCGCACCCCGCTGGCGATCAATCGGACGCTGCTGGAGGTCCAGCTCTCCGACCCCGGAGCCCCCGCGGAGGTACAGCAGTTGAGCAAGAACCTGCTGGCCACCAACGAGCGCAGCGAGGCACTGGTGGAGGGGCTGCTGCTGCTCGCCCGCAGCGAGAACGAGATCGTCGACCGCAAACCCGTCGACCTCTCCGAGGCCGCCTCGCACGCCGTCGAGCAGGTGCGCGCGGAGGCCGAGCAGCGCGGGGTGGAGCTGCGCGGCGCCCGGCAGCCGGTGTATGTGCAGAGCAACGGCGTGCTCCTGGAGCGGATCGCGATGAATCTCACCCAGAACGCGGTGCGCTACAACATCGCCGAGGGCGGTTGGGTCTCGGTCGACACCCGGGCCAGGCCGGGGCAGGCCGTCCTCACGGTGGAGAACTCCGGCCCCCAGGTACCGGCGTACGAGATCGACAACATCTTCGAACCTTTCCGCCGCCTACGGGCGGAACGTACCGGAAGTGACAAAGGCGTCGGACTGGGTTTGTCGATCGTGCGGTCGGTGGCGCGCGCGCACGGTGGCACCATTACGGCCGAGCCCCGGGACGAGGGCGGCCTGGTGATGCGCGTTGTCCTGCCGGTTTGATTCCGTGTGCGGAAGTCGGCGACGTCTGGCACAGTGCATCCCCGGCGGTTTCGAGGCTTAGAGCGAAACGGACGATTTCCATGCGAAGGGCGTGAGTCGGGCACCTTGTGATCGAGGACACATGTGACGTTGCGGACGGCCCACGCTGCGTGACCGTTCGGTTGGTTCAAATCGTCAGATAACCGAGGTTTCCGCAGGTCGTGATCGCGGGAAGTACCCGGGATGGCGTCTGGCGGAGCCCGGTGCGGGTCCAGGAGGGCCCGTACGGCAGCTGACCTGCCCACCTCTTCGGAGGGGTGGTTGGGTGTCGATTGAGTAACAGACCTTGATGTGAGGCAAAATCTCCGCCTCAGGTCGGGCACAAGTCCGGCCTCTCATGCGTTACGACCGCTTGAGACACCACAGCAACCCGGAGGGGGAGAACACCATGGCTACGGATTACGACACTCCACGCAAGACCGATGACGATGCCAACGAGGACAGCATCGAGGAACTGAAGGCGCGGCGGAACGACAAGTCCGCGTCCAACGTCGACGTCGACGAGTTCGAGCAGGCCGAGGGGCTGGAGCTGCCCGGCGCGGACCTTTCCAACGAGGAGCTGTCCGTCCGCGTACTGCCCCGTCAGCAGGACGAGTTCACCTGCATGAGCTGCTTCCTCGTGCACCACAGGTCGCAGCTGGCGGAGGAGAAGAACGGTCAGCCGATCTGCCGCGACTGTGCGGCCTGAGGTCGGCGCGATCTCGGCTTGTCCGGCCGGAGTTGACCGTCCCGGCCGAGGAGCGGGTGAGGACGAGCGAGGCTGCGAAGCCTCGCTCGTATTCCCGCGGCAGCACTTCCCGCGGCACCGCACCACCACCGCAGTTCCGGCGCGGCTCAGGGCCGTCCGCTGGTGAAGGCTGCGTGAGCCGGGCGCGTTGCGCGCCCGAGCAGAGCGCGTACGGCCCCTGAGGCGCCCCGCGCGGCGACACCCCGCATCCGACCGCCCCGCACTCTCGCGGGCCCCGCGCAGCACGTTCAACTCCCGAGCACTGCCGGGCCGTTCGGGCGGCCGTCGGAGGGGTCTCGTTAACGGACCGGGGCTCGCGGCGCACCGCCGATGAGTCAACCGATCCCCGCCGCGCCGGGCAGCAGCCCTACGAAGCCGCGGCCGACGCCTCGGCGCACGTCCCCGATCCGCCGCCCTCGTGCTCCGCTTCGGAGCGGGCGGCCTCCAGCGCGGACACCAGCCGCTTGGGCCGGCGCGAGGAGAGGTAGACGTAGGGCGTCGGGTCCTGGGGGTCGACGATCTCGATCCGCACCGCCGTCGGCACGTACGCCCGCAGCACCATGAACGCTCGCGGATCGGCCTTGTGCGAACGCCAGGCCGCGGCCTCCTCCCGGTTCAGCGCCCGCGCCTCGCCGAGCGCCCCCACCGGAATGCGGGCACTGCCCGCGACCAGTCGGCCGCCCACGACGCGGATGCGCACCGCCCCGTACGAGCTCACCCCGAGCAGCGCGAGGGCGCCGCCCACCACCAGCCCCACCAGTGCGGGAAGCAGGCCCATGGGGAGCAGGGTCAACCCGCAGACCACGCCCAGCATCGCCGCGCAGAACCACCAGAAACCAGGAGCGGTCAGACGCTCGTCGAAGTGCTGCATGGGTCCAGCTTGGCACGGTGGCGACCCCGCACTGTGCACGGCGGTAGGGTCTGCACTCGTGACTGCACCGAAGACCTCGCTGACGCCCCCGCCGGGGGCGCTCGCACCGCAACGCCATCCCGAAGCACCTGCGCCGGGGGAGCCGATCGGCTCCCACTACGACCAGTGTTTCGGCTGCGGCACGGGTCAGCCGCACGGTTTGCACCTCCAGGCGCGAGCGGGCGAAGGCGTCAACGTCATCGCCGAGTTCACCGTCACCCCCGACCACCAGGGCGCGCCGGGCCTCGCCCACGGCGGCGTGCTGGCCTCCGCACTCGACGAGACGCTGGGCGCGCTGAACTGGATGATGCACGTCATCTCGGTCACCGGCCGCCTGGAGACCGACTTCCTGCGGCCCGTGCCGGTGGAGACCGTGCTGCACCTCGACGCACAGGTCAGGGCCGTCGACGGACGCAAGATCTACTGCTCCGCGACCGGCCGTATCGGAGGCCCCGACGGACCCCTGGCGGTACGGGCGGACGCGCTCTTCATCGAGGTCAAGGTCGAGCACTTCATCGACAACGGCCGCGACGAGGAGATCCGCGCGGCCATGGAGGATCCCGACCAGGTGCGCCGGGCGCGCGCCTTCGAGGTGAACCCGTGAGCGAGAACAGGCCCGTTGACGTGCTCATCGCCCGCGTCGACCCCGAGGTGCCGCTGCCCTCGTACGCGCACCCGGGCGACGCCGGCGCCGATCTGGTCACCACGCGGTCCGCCGAACTCGCCCCGGGCGAGCGGGCGGTGCTGCCGACCGGGATCTCCCTCGCGCTGCCCGACGGCTACGCCGCCTTCGTGCACCCGCGCTCGGGCCTCGCGGCCCGCTGCGGAGTCGCACTGGTGAACTCCCCGGGCACGGTTGACGCCGGGTACCGTGGGGAGATCAAGGTGATCGTGGTCAATCTCGATCCGCGCGAGACCGTGCGGTTCGAGCGCTTCGACCGCATCGCCCAACTCGTCGTTCAGCAGGTCGAGAAGGTCAGCTTCCACGAGGTGGCGGAACTCCCCGGCTCGGCCCGGGGCAACGGGGGCTTCGGCTCGACCGGCACCTCCGGCAGCGGAGCCGACACGACCGCCGGCTCTGCACAGCACCATTCATAACGCTGCGGTCGGTGCGGACAAGAGCACCGACCTGAAGGGACAGTGACGTGTTCGGACGTCGTCGTAAGCGGGACGAGAAGCCCAAGGGTGTCGAGGACGACATCGAGACCGGTGAGGATGCCGTCGAGGACGCCGACGCAGAGGGCTCCGCGGACGCCGAGGAGACCTCCGCGGAGGTGACCAGGTCGAAGCTGCCGCCGGCCCCCCGCCCGGACGGCCCCTGGGACCATTCCGAGGTCGGCGACCCCACCAAGGGCCGGGTCGACCTCGGCGGGCTCTTCGTGCCCGGCGTCGAGGGCATGGAGCTGCGGGTCGAGGTCGCCGGGGACGCGATCGTCGCCGCGACCGTCGTCCTCAAGGACAGCGCGATCCAGCTCCAGGCGTTCGCCGCGCCCAAGCGCGAGGGCATCTGGGACGAGATCCGCGAGGAGATCTCCTCCGGCATCACCAAGCAGGGCGGTGTCATCGACGAGACCGAGGGCACTCTCGGCTGGGAGCTGCGGGCCCAGGTGCCGGTGCAGCTGCCCGACGGCAAGAACGGCGTGCAGGTCGTCCGCTTCGTCGGCGTCGACGGCCCGCGCTGGTTCCTGCGCGGTGTGATCTCCGGCCAGGGCGCGGTCCAGCCCGAGGGTGCGGGGCTGCTCGAGCAGATCTTCCAGGACACGGTCGTCGTGCGCGGCGACGCCCCGATGGCACCCCGCGACCCGATCGTCCTGAAGCTGCCGGAGGACGCCCAGATGGTGCCCGACGGCGTCAAGCAGGACGAGACGACGGAGCAGGGCTCCCGGTTCGCCGGCGGCATCGAGAAGCTGCAGCGCGGCCCCGAGGTCACCGAGGTCCGCTGAGCCCTCGCCGCGAACCGGGGCGGGCCCGTAAGGGCTCCCGTCCGGTCGCCCGGCCGCTCGACACGAAGGGCCGCCGCCGGTTTCCGTACCGGAAGGCGGCCCTTCGCCGTGTCCCGGAACGCCCTTGCGAGCGGGCCGATTCGGCACCGCGCCCGCGGTCACCGACCCTTCGTGCGCACGGTCGCCGTTCGTCACCGAAAGTGAACGGCGCCGATCGCCCGCCGCTTCACCGAGAATGGACGACATGGCACAACGCGGAACGCTGCGCGTCTACCTCGGTGCGGCACCCGGCGTGGGCAAGACCCACGCCATGCTCTCCGAGGGACACCGCCGCGCGGCCAGGGGCACGGACGTCGTCGTCGGCTGCGTGGAGGCGTACGGACGTCCCCGTACGGAGGCGCAGCTCGACGGCCTGGAGGTGCTGCCGCGGGTCGGCGGCGCGGAGGGCGCCGAGATGGACACCGACGCCGTGCTGCGGCGCGCGCCCTCGGTGGTCCTGATCGACGAGCTCGCCCACACCAACGCCCCCGACTCCCGGCACGAGAAGCGCTGGCAGGACATCGAGGAGCTGCTGGAAGCCGGCATCGACGTGATCTCCACGGTGAACATCCAGCACCTGGAGTCCCTCGGCGACGTCGTGGAGTCCATCACCGGCGTCCGCGAGCCGGAGAGCGTGCCCGACGAGGTGGTGCGCCGCGCGGAGCAGGTCGAGCTCGTCGACATGACGCCCCAGGCGCTGCGCCGCCGCATGGCGCACGGCAACGTCTACAGCCCGGAGAAGGTCGACGCCGCCCTCTCCAACTACTTCCGGCCCGGCAACCTCACCGCCCTGCGCGAACTGGCGCTGCTGTGGACCGCCGACCGGGCCGATGAGTACCTCCTGCAGTACCGCTCCGAACACTCCATCCGCACCACCTGGCAGGCCCGTGAACGGATCGTCATCGCGCTCACCGGCGGACCCGAGGGCCGTACGCTCATCCGGCGCGCGGCGCGGATGGCGGCCAAGGCCTCCGGCAGCGAGCTGCTGGCCGTCTACATCGCCCGTTCCGACGGGCTGACCGCCGCCTCCCCGAAGGAGCTGGCGCTCCAGCGGACCCTGGTGGAGAACCTCGGCGGCACCTTCCACCACGTCATCGGCGACGACATTCCGGCTGCGCTGCTGGACTTCGCCCGGGGTGTCAACGCCACTCAGATCGTGCTCGGTTCGAGCCGTCGCAAGAGCTGGCAGTACATCTTCGGCCCCGGTGTCGGGGCGACCGTGGCGAGCGAGTCCGGGCCCGATCTGGACGTGCACATCGTGACGCACGAGGAGGTCGCAAGGGGCCGCGGACTGCCCGTCGCCCACGGGGCGCTGCTCAGCACCTCGCGGGTCTTCAGCGGCTGGGTCGTCGCGGTCGCCGTACCGCTGCTGCTGACCCTGCTGCTGACCGAGCTCGACCCGACCGTCGGCTTCACCAACACCGTGCTGCTCTTCCTCGCGGTCTCCGTGGTCGCCGGCTTCCTCGGCGGCGTACTGCCCGCGCTCGCCTCCGCCGCGCTCTGCTCGGCGCTGCTGCACCGCTATTTCGTCGAGCCGGTCAACAGCTGGCGCATCGCCGAGTCGCAGTACGTCATCACCATCGCGAGCTTCTTCGCGGCCTCCGCCGCTGTCGCGCTCGTCGTCAACTTCGCGCTGCGCCGTGCCCGGCAGGCGGCCAGGCTGCGCGCCGAGTCGCAGATTCTGGCGATGCTCGCGGGCGGAGTGCTGCGCGGTGGCGACTCGCTGGAGGCGCTGCTCGGCCAGGTCAAGGAGACCTTCGCGATGGAGGCCGTGGCGCTGCTGGAGCGCACCGAGGAGCACGGCCCGTGGACCTGCGCGGGCAGCGTCGGCACACCGGCCGGCGGGCAGCCGCTGACCAGGCCGGAGGACGGCGAGGCGGACATGCCCGTCGGCGACCAGATGATGCTGGTCCTCTCCGGACGGGTGCTGCCGGCCTCCGACCGGCGGGTGCTCGCCGCGTTCGCCGCCCAGGCCGTCGGCGTACTGGACCGCCAGCGGCTCCAGCGCGAGGCCGACCAGGCGCGGACGCTCGCCGAGGGCAACCGCATCCGCACGGCGCTGCTGGCCGCCGTCAGCCACGACCTGCGCACCCCCCTCGCAGCGATCAAGGCGGCGGTGACCTCGCTGCGTTCGGACGACGTCGCCTGGTCGCCGGAGGACGAGGCGGACCTGCTGGAGGCCATCGAGGACGGCGCCGACCGGCTCGACCACCTGGTCGGCAACCTGCTGGACATGTCCCGCCTCCAGACCGGCACCGTCACCCCGCTGATCCGCCGCACCAACCTCGACGAGGTCGTACCGAAGGCGCTGAGCGGAGTGCCGGAGGGCAGCGTGCGGCTGGACATCCCCGAGTGGTTGCCGCTGGTCGCCGTCGACCCCGGGCTGCTGGAGCGCTCGGTCGCCAACATCGTGGAGAACGCGGTCAAGTACAGCCCGTCGCAGACCCCGGTGAAGGTCTCGGCCAGCGTCCTGCGCGACCGGCTGGAGATCAGGGTCACCGACCGCGGCCCCGGAGTGCCGGACAGCGAGAAGGAGCGGATCTTCGAACCGTTCCAACGGCTTGGCGACGCCCCGCGCGGTGCGGGCGTGGGGCTGGGTCTCGCGGTCGCCCGAGGCTTCGCGGAGGCCATGGGGGGCAGCCTTGAGGCGGAGGACACTCCGGGAGGCGGGATGACGATGGTGCTCACCCTGCGCACCGGCGGGGACAGTCCGCTCACCTACGCCGACCTCGCCGAGGAGGCCCGCGCCGCCCAGGAAGCAGCACCTGCCGGCGGCGGCACGGGCGTCGGCGTCGCGGGCGGCGGACTCGCGGGCGGCGGCGGGCCGGCGGGGAGCGGGCCGGCGCCCGGCGTCGCGCCGACCGGGGACGCCGCAACCAGCACCATGCCGACCGGAACCCCAGCCGCCACCGCGACCGGAACCGACAGCTCCACCAGCGCCAGGGAGGCCGCCGAGTGAGCCCAGCCCGTCGTACGTCGCGCCCGCCGAAGGAGCCGCCGAAGCACCGGGTGCTGGTGGTCGACGACGAGCCCCAGATCGTCCGCGCCCTCGCCATCAACCTCCGCGCCCGCAACTACGAGGTCGACTCGGCCCACGACGGCGCCACCGCACTGCGCACCGCCGCCGACCGCCGCCCCGACGTGATCGTCCTCGACCTCGGCCTGCCGGACATGGACGGCGTCGAGGTGATCAAGGGCGTACGCGCCTGGGGCCGGGTGCCGATCCTGGTGCTCTCCGCCCGCCAGACCTCCGACGAGAAGGTCAAGGCGCTGGACGCCGGCGCCGACGACTACGTCACCAAGCCCTTCGGCATGGACGAGCTCCTCGCCCGCCTCCGCGCCGCCGTACGACGTGCCGAGCCCGCGCCGCCGACCGCCGAGCCGGTGGTGCTCCAGGCCGAGGGACTGAGCATCGACCTGGGGGCGAAGAAGGTGCGGCGGGACGGCAAGGACGTACGGCTGACGCCCACCGAATGGCATCTGCTGGAGGTGCTGGTCAGCCAGAGCGGGCGGTTGATCAGCCAGAAGCAGCTGCTCAAGGAGGTGTGGGGGCCCAGCTACCAGAAGGAGACCAACTATCTTCGGGTCTACATGGCCCAGCTGCGCCGCAAGCTGGAGGCGGACCCCTCCCACCCCCGGCACTTCATCACCGAACCCGGCATGGGCTACCGCTTCGAGGGCTGAGCGCACCGGGCTGTTTCCGACCCGAACCGGCCTCTCCGCCGAACCGGCCTCCCCGCCCAACCGGTCAGCCCGTCGCCCGGCCTTCCGCACGACCAGCCGGACGGCCCCTCGAACACGGGCCCGGCAGTCGCCGCGCGGGCGGGAACCGGAGCACGGGTAGGCTGGCAGGCATGGGCAGCGTCAACGCCTCCGGCAAGAGCTCGGGTCCGATACGTCGGCTGCTCTCCCGGCTATCCCCCCACGACGAACGTCCGCACAGCTGTCCCGAGCCCCGGGGCGCGGAGGCGGGGCGCGACTGCACGCCGATCGGTGCGTGCGGCGATCGGCAGATCGTGAAGGTGATCGGGACGCTCCGCACCGTTACACTCCGTGCCCGGGCCGGAGTGCCCGCGCTGGAGGCGGAGTTGTCCGACGGTTCCGCCTCGCTGTCGGTGGTCTGGCTGGGCCGCCGCGACATCGCGGGCATCGAGCCGGGCACGGCGCTGATCGCCTCGGGACGGATCGCGATGCATCACGGTCGACCGGTGCTGTTCAACCCCAAGTACGAACTGCTACCACCGGGACAGGAGTAACGGGTGACCCCACTCGACAAGCCCACCGCGGACGCGGAGGCACCGGCCGCCGACACCGAGGTGACCAAGGCCGCCTTCCTCGAGGCGTTCGGCGGCGTGCGCGGCATGGTGGAGACCACCGTGCCCGGCCTCGTCTTCGTCCTGTGCTACACGATCACCCGGGACATCCACACCGCCGCGATCGCGGCACTCGCCCTCTCCGGTGTCATGGCGCTGGTACGGCTCGCCCGCAAGGACACCGTCAAACACGCCTTCAGCGGCGTCTTCGGCGTCGGCATCGGCGCGGTCTTCGCGATGATGTCCGGCGACGCCAAGAATTTCTATCTGCCCGGGATGCTCTACACCCTGGGGCTGGCCGTCGCCTACATCCTCAGCTCGCTGGTCGGCTGGCCGCTGCTCGGACTGATCCTCGGCCCGCTCTTCCGCGAGAACCTCTCCTGGCGCACCCGCAACCCCGGTCGCAAACGCGCCTACACCAAGGCCAGTTACTCCTGGGGCTTCGTGCTGCTGGCGAAGTCCTGCATCACCTTCCCCATCTACTTCTGGGGCGACGCCACCCAGCTCGGCTGGCTGCGCGTGGCGCTGGGCATCCCGCCGTTCCTCCTCTGCGTCTACCTCACCTGGATCTTCCTCGCGAAGGCCCCCGCCCCCATCGACGTCATCGCCGAGATGGAGGCCGAGGAGCGCGCCGAACGCGAGGCGGAGCAGGCCGGAGAGCCCGGCAGCACCGAGCCCGCCGGCCCGACCGGACCTGCCGCGCAGGCAGCCGCCGAGGAGGAGCGCCGTACGCCCTGACCCGGCACGACGCACTCGCCGAGCCCCGCCACCCGACCCGGGTGGCGGGGCTCGGACGTTGTCGGGCCCCGAGCCGGCCGGCCACCGGCGCCGACGACCGGGCGTGAGCGTGGGGACCGCGCCGCGGGTCTGCTCGGGACCGCTTGTGCGGACGGCCCGTTGATCGGCGGCGGCCACCCGCACGCGCCGCCTTCAGCGCTCTCGTTGGCCACTCCCGCGCGCGCTGTCCCGGGGCTGGAACCCGCCAACCGGGCGGCTGCCGATGCGGGACGACGACGCCGTGCCCGGTCCGGTCGGCCCGCTCCGGCTGCCACACCTCGCACGCTCCCGGCCCACTCCTACGCTCACCGGCCCACCAGCCGCCTGCCCGGTCCGCCGCACTCGTCGTCTGCCCTCACGAGCCAATCGCCCGGACCACACCGGCCGCTCTCACCGCCTACCGCGGGCGACTTCGCCCATGCGTCGTACCGCTTCGACGAGGATCGCGGAGGAGGTGCCGAAGTTGAGCCGGGCGTGACCCCTTCCTCCGCTGCCGAAGGCCGGCCCCGAGCTCAGCGCCACCCGGGCGCGCTGGAGGAAAGCAGCTGCCGGCCCGGCGATGGCCGTCACGTCCCCGGTCGCCGCCGCCGGACCTCCGGCGCTCTCCGGCACGCCGCCGTCGTCCTCCAGACCGAGTGCCGTGCAGTCCAGCCACGCCAGGTAACTGGCCTCGGGCGGCAGCCACGAGACATCCGGCAGGTGCTCGGCGAGGAGTTCGCCGAGCAGATCGCGGTTGGCGGCGATGCCCCGCAGCGCCGCGTCGAGCCAGTCGCCGCCGTCCCGAAGTGCCGCCGTGTGAGCAATCGCGGCGACGTGGCTCGGCCCGTGGCCGACCTCCTCGGGCAGCCGGGACAGATCGGCCCCGGCACCCGAACCGGCGGTCGCCACCGCGCACTTGAGGCCCGCGAGGTTCCACGCCTTGGAGGCCGACATCAGCGAGAACCCGCGCCCGGCCCCGTCCACGCTCAGGTACGGCGTGAACCGTGCTCCGGGCAGGACCAGCGGCGCATGGATCTCGTCCGCCACCACCCGCACCCCGTACCGCTCGGCGAGCTGCGCGACGCGCTCCAGCTCGGCGCGGGTGTGCACGGTCCCGGTCGGGTTGTGCGGGTTGCACAGCAGGTACGCGGCGGCTCCCACACCGCCCGTACCCGCGAACGCCTCCTCCAGCGTCTCGGCGTCGACACGTCCCGTGGACGTCAGGGGAGCTTCGACGATCCGGCGGCCCATGTGCTCCACGAAGGAGTAGAACGGCGGGTACACCGGGCAGTTGACCACCACCGTCCCGCCCGGCTCGGTGACCAGGCGCAGCATCTCCACGACGCCCAGCATCACGTCCGGGACGAGCGCGGTGCGCCCCACGTCCAGTCCGTCCCAGGCCCACCGATCGGACGCGAACTCCGCCAGCGCCTCGGCGTACCCGGTACCCGCCGGATAGCCGGTGTCGCCGCGCGCGACCGCCTCCGTGACGGCGCGGACGACGGGTTCGGCGAGGACGACGTCCATCTCCGCGACCCACAGCGGCAGCACGTCGTCGCCGTGGGCGCGCCACTTCATGCTGGAGCGCCTGCGCAGCTCCTGGAGGGACAGCTGCTCGAACGGGTTCTCGGTGGTCATCGGCGGCGACTCCCGGGGAGTTGGGTCGGCGGTGCGTGGGACGACAGCGGCTCCGGTCCGGCCCAGCGTCTCCCGGTCCTTCCGCCGACACCACCCCGCCGACAGCGCCCGCGTACCGCACCCATGACGGTGCGCGCGTACCGCACACGACGGTGTGCCCGTCACGCAGGGCGCTGGGCGACTGGACGCGTAGCCCATCGCACTGCCACGCACCTCACCCGCCGCCGAGCCCGCGCCCGCCGAGCTCGACCGACGTCGTCCCCGCCCGCACCCGCGGTCGTACCACCGGCGCCGGTGAGCAGCCCGCAGCCGCCGAAGCGCGCGCCGCGGTACGGCCGTTCGTCCTCCGAACCCACCCGCGCGGGCCCGTTGCGCGCGGTACCGGGTCACTTGCCCCGGGCGGGACCCTGGGGGCGGACGGAGAACATCTCCTCCAGCTCCTCCTCGCGTTCCTGGGTGGTGACGAAGAGCAGTTCGTCGCCGTCCTCCAGCACGTCCTCATCGCTGGGCGCGATCACGCGGGTGCCGCGGACGATCGTGACGAGTGTGGTGTCCTGCGGCCATGTCACGTCGCCGGACCGCACTCCCACCAGTTCGGCCTCCGGGGGGAGGGTGATCTCCACGAGGTTGGCCTCGCCCTGGCTGAAGCGCATCAGCCGCACCAGATCGCCGACGCTCACCGCCTCCTCCACCAGCGCGGACATCAGCCGCGGTGTCGACACCGCGACGTCGACGCCCCATGCCTCGGTGAACAGCCATTCGTTGCGCGGGTCGTTGACGCGGGCGACGACCCGGGGCACGCCGTACTCGGTCTTGGCGAGCAGCGAGACGACGAGATTGGCCTTGTCGTCGCCGGTGGCGGCGATCACGACGTTGCAGCGCTGTATCCCGGCGTCGTCGAGCGAGGAGATCTCGCAGGCGTCCGCGAGCAGCCACTCGGCGCGCGGCACCACCTCGACCTTTATCGCCTTCGGGGACTTGTCGACGAGCAGTACCTCGTGGTCGCTGTCCAGCAGCTCGTCGGCGATGGACCGGCCCACCGCGCCGGCACCGGCGATCGCGATCCTCATTCGACTGCCCCCGATCCGCTCGACCCGCCCGCCGCGCCCGGCCGGCCGGCGCTCCCGGAACCGCCCGACCTGCTAGCCCCGCTCGCACCGCTCGGCCCGCCCGCGAAGACGGCCTCGACGTCGCCCATGTCGGCGACCCGCATCATCACCTGGATCAGATCCCCGTCCTGCACGACCGTCTGCGCGTTGGGCAGCATCGGCTCGCCGGCGCGGTTGACGAACGCCACCCGCGCCCCCGACTCCTCCTGCAACCTGCTCACCAGCTGACCGACCCAGGCGGGGGAGAAGGCGACCTCGGCGAGCTGCATCTCACCGGTGGCGTCCCGCCACAGCGGTTCGGCGCCGGTCGGCAGCAGCCTGCGCAGCATCTGGTCGGCCGTCCAGCGCACCGTGGCGACGGTCGGGATGCCGAGCCGCTGGTACACCTCGGCTCTGCGCGGGTCGTAGATACGGGCCGCGACGTTCTCCACGCCGAACATCTCGCGGGCGACCCGCGCCGCGATGATGTTGGAGTTGTCGCCGCTGCTCACCGCGGCGAACGCCCCGGCCTCCTCGATACCCGCCTCCCGGAGGGTGTCCCGGTCGAAACCCATACCGGTCACCCGCCGACCGGCGAACCACGGACCGAGCCGCCGGAACGCGGCGGAGTCGCGATCGATGACCGCGACGCCGTACCCCCGCTTTTCCAGAGTCCTGGCCAGGGCGGCGCCGACGCGCCCGCACCCCATGATGACGATGTGCATGAGGCCGCTACCTCGCACCTTCCGCGCCGCACTGACCACCGGGCCCACCCCGGCAGCCCACCGGGGCCGAACCCGGCGGTGCGGCACACGCTACTCCTCGCCCCACCGGCCTCGGCGGTGACCAACCGGTGCGCCTGAGATGCACCGCTTCATCGCCTTGTGTCTCGTCGAGGCGTACGGAGAAGGGGCCGCCTGCGTGCGCTTCCCCCGCGCACCGGGCAGCTCCGGAGGCCGCCCTGTCGGCGGTCCCCGGGGCTTGAGCCGCCCGTCCGGCCTGACGCCGCCCCCCTGACGGGAGCCGCCTCCCGTCCCCGCGTCCCCTGCGCCGCCCCGGTGGACGCCCCCGCCGCGTCGTTCCGTCACCGGGCGGACCGGTCGTCCGCCGTCGGGCTGCCCGCACGCCGGAGCCGCCCGTACGCCCCGCGCGCCCGCCGTCTCAGTCCTCGCTGCCGGGCCAGCTCCACGAGATGCCGTGGAAGCCGAGCGCCCGCACGCTGGGCAGCAGATGGGCGGTGTGTGAGGCGTCGATGGCGATCCGGCGCACCTGTTCGCGCGCGGAGTTGACCCTGGGCTGGTGGAACCGGTGGCAGTTGGTCGGTATCGCGTCCGGGTGGAAGCGGGCGACCAGCATCAGATCGCGCAGCCCGTGCCGCACTGCGCGCTGGAGCGTGGTGGAGGGCAACTGCGGGTCGGTGAACCGCAGTTCGTACTCGACGTAGACGGTCGTACCGCTGCGCATCGGCCGGTCCAGCAGGATCTCGACCACCACGAAGCTCGACTGCGGCTCGTGGCGCACCTGTCCCAGCCGCCCGCTGTGGACGACGACGTCGATCGGTCCCGCGTTCGGATCGTCCAGGCTGTGGAGGGCGACGACGCGGTCGACGCCGTCCTCCAGGACCTGGAAGACCTGGCTCGCCTGGATGCGGTGGATGGCGCGGTTGCGGCCGAGCCAGACGAAGTCGCGGGTGCTCAGGCCGCGCAGCCCGGAGTTGAAGTTGGGGAAGTCCTCGCCGAGCGCGCGCTCGTGGAGCGAGTCGGTCCCGTAGATCTGGCGGATGGCGGCGACGTTCTCGGCGCGGCCCACCGTCTTGCCGCGCGGCCGGTGCGGCTCGATGAGGGCGCGCAGGCTCTCCGGCGGCAGCTTGAGTATGGATTCCAACTCGCTGACAGCGCGGAGGGATTCGGCGCGTTCGGGCTGGCTGCGGCCACGCTGCCAGTAGCTGAGGGTCGAGGGGCTGAGGCGTATGCCGCGCTCGGCGAGTCTGCTGCACAGTCGGTCGAGGGGAAGCCCGCGTCTTGTTACTGCGTCGCGCAGGGCCACCGCGAAGCTGGAGTCGGTCATGTTCTTCTCCACGGCGTGTTCTGTGGGGGGTCTGCTGGTCGGGCAGACATGTGTACCTTCCAGGACGCTCGGAACGCGGTTCGCGTTCAGCGGGTCGGCGGAAATACGCAGCGGCCGAGGGCCGCACCCTCCGTGCGGACAGGTGCGGCCCTCGGCCCGGTGCTCGCCAGGAGCGCGCGGATCAAACGGTGTTGAGCGTCAGACCGTAGTGCTCCAGGGTGTCGTCCAGCGGCTGGAAGTACGAGCTGCCGGTGTCGTCGACCCCGCCGCAGGTCTGCCCCATCGGGCCGCCGGAGGTCATGCCCTGCGCCTGGCTGCCGGATATGTACGCGCCGCCGCTGTCGCCGCCCTCGGTGCAGACGGTCGAGCGGCCGAGGCCGGTGACGACGGTGTCCGGGCCGCCACTGGGGTCGGTGTAGGTGACGGTCACGTCGTACTCCTGGACCTTGCCGCAGGTCCAGCCGGTGGTGGCGCCGCCCTTGCACAGGTCCGCGCCGGGCAGGGCACGCTCGCCGCCCTGGACCGAGACGGAGCCGTTGCCGTAGGTGTCGACGTCGGTGGAGATCGAGGCGCCGGACTCCAGCGCCGCGATGCCCATGTCGACGCTGTCGGTGCCGATCGCGAACCGCGTGTCCTCGGCGGTCGCGAACTGGCCGCCGTTGTTGAGGAGTTGGTCGCCCTCCCCGATGCAGTGGCCGGCGGTGACGAGGAAGTCCTTGCCGCTGTCGTCCTTCGCCCCGTAGCCCACCGAGCAGTAACCGCCGCTGCCGGAGTAGGTCATCTTCGAACCGGGCAGCACCGACTGCTGGAAGGTGACGGGCTTCTCGCCCTTCACCACGTTCACCGCGCCCTCGTACTTCGACGCCGCCTTCAGGAAGCCCTTGGCCGCCTTCGTACCGGCGTCGGCCACGCGGATCTCGACCTTGCCGGCCTCCACGTCCACGCTCCAGGACGTCACACCTTCGGGTGTGATCTCCGAAGCCCGCTCGTCCAGCGCCTTCTTGATGCGCTCCAGCTTCTCGGCGCGGTGGTCCGGCGTACGGGCGGTGAGGCCCGCGTTCCTCACCTCGGCCGCGTCCGCCTTGTCACCGACGTTCACCACGAGGGCGGCGTCGGCGTCGAAGAAGGCGCTGTCGACCTTCACGCCGTCCTTGCGAAGCTTCTCCAACGCGCCCTGCTGGTCGGCCTGTCGGTCCAGCCGGTCCGCCGCGTCCGCCCGGCTGATGTCCAGGGAGGCCGCCAGGGTCTTGAGCATCTGCGGGTCGTAGGTGTCGGCCGAACCACTGGGCGCGGCCTGCGCCGCCGCCACTCCCGACACTGACAGCAACGCGCCTGCGACAGTCGCTGCCATGAGAGATCTGCGAGAAGTCACCGTGCTTCCTTTCGGTCGCAGGGCAGACAACCTGCGCGGCCGAAGACGTGATGGGGGTGTCTTCTCGCCTGCCCTGACGGCGCCTTGGGGGAGGTCGCCGTGAGAGCAAACTCTGTTGTTGACGACACCGGTGCGGCAAGACCGTTCGAGGCAGGGGTTCTTGACAGTTATGCATGGCAACTGTTGATCGATGCAGCCAACCGCGGTGCCGGCGCGGGCAACCCAGTCGGTCAGCCAGGCAGGACGCCGGATGTGTCCGAGACTGAAGCCGCGTGGCACGTACCTTGCCTTCGCCAACGCGAAGCCGCCCCGAAGCCGCGGAAAGCGCGCCCGAACACCGCAGTTGGCGCCGCCGAACCCGTCCCGACTCCCCACCGGGCTCGGACGGCACGGCACTCGACCCGCCGTCGAGACGAGCCGACATGATGATTCAGAAGCCAGGTCCAGATGAGTTTCGTTGGGCCCACTCCGTGCGCAGGTGATCGACTGAGATGGTGCGGACGAGCATCGAAACGCACCGCGCGCCAACAGGGACATGCGATCACATGTGTTCTCCATCGGCTCCCTGAGGAGCACGACGCCGACGTGTCCCACCAGATGGTCCGGCCTGACGTCACCGACCCGACCCTGAGAACCTCGCTGCCTCGGGTCGAGGCCCCCGGTTGCAGCCTTCGTGCCGCAGGCCCGCCTGCCCAGTCACCATGAGCCTGCTCGGTCATGAGGCGGAGGTCGATCTCGTCGACGTGAACTGCGCGCCGTGCCCGGCGACTTGGTGACCCGTTGACTGTTCTCGCTCCCTGCTCTGGGGCGGTGTCTCGCGAAGCAAGATCCGCTACGACAGGCAGAATCAGAATTTCGCGCGTGGTCAGGGAATGCTGAACCAGCCCGGGGGAGACCGAACTGCGGGGACCGGTGGGATCGCCCTCCGCTCGCCTTTCAGTGTCAAGAGCTCCTACCGCGGCCCAGGCGTCAAAGGCACTCAGGAGCAGGCACGGCGACGAGGACATGATCGGCGTCTTGCACTAGTGTTCTGAGTCGGTAGTTCTTTGGCGGTTGTAGGGTTGGGGCATGCCGGGCCCGAAGCCGTTGTCATTGGAGTTGTCCGAGCGTGAACGCCGTGTACTGCGGGGCTGGTTGCGCAAGCGGACCGCGGGGCAGGCCTTGGTGCTGCGCGCGAGGATCGTGCTGGCGTGCGCCGAGGGTCGCCCGAACGCGCGGGTCGCGCAGGAGCTCGGTATCTCGCGGGAGACGGTGCGCAAGTGGCGGTCCAGGTTCGCTGCCGACCGGCTTGAGGGGCTAATCGACGCTCCGCGTTCCGGTGCCCCGCGCCAGATCACGGACGAGCAGGTCGAGTCTCTGGTCGCCCGGACTCTTGACCAGGCACCGCCTTCGGGAGATTCGCACTGGTCGACGCGGTCGATGGCCCAGGCTGCGGGTATGTCGCAGTCGGCCGTGTCCCGGATCTGGCGGGCGTTCGGCCTCAAGCCGCACATTGTGCAGACCTGGAAGCTGTCCACCGACCCGCAGTTCGTGACCAAGGTCCGTGACGTGGTCGGCATCTACCTGTCCCCGCCGGCGAACGCCCTGGTCCTGGCCGTGGACGAGAAGTCACAGATCCAGGCCCTGGACCGAACTCAGCCCGTGCTGCCGCTGACACCGGGTACGCCGGCGCGGATGACGCACGACTACGTCCGGCACGGCACCACCAGCCTGTTCGCCGCCCTGGACATCGCCTCCGGCTCGGTCATAGCCCAGCACTACCGGCGCCATCGCCAACAGGAGTTCCTCCGCTTCCTGAAGACCATCGACGCCGCCGTACCCAAGGACCTGGACCTTCACCTGGTCTTGGACAACTACGCCACCCACAAGACCGAAGCGGTCAAGAAGTGGCTGCTGCGACACCCCCGCTTCCATCTGCACTTCACCCCCACCTCCGCCTCCTGGCTCAACCTCGTCGAGCGCTGGTTCGCCGAGCTGACCTGCCGCAAACTCCGCCGCTCGGCCCACCGCAGCGTCATCGAACTCGAACGAGACATCCGCGGCTGGATCAACGAGTGGAACAAGAACCCCAAACCGTTCGTGTGGACCAAGACCGCAGACGAGATCCTCAAAACCCTCGCCGCATACTGCACACGAACTACCGACTCAGGACACTAGGACCACTTCACACCAGTCGCGGAAATGATCACCTTCGCCGAGTCGAACGATTCGGTCGGCCGGTGGGAGCTGCGCGACGGGCGTCGCCGGACCAGAGCGCGGCCGTGAACCATGGACGAGCAGTTCGTATGCCGCAGCCTCTGCGGATCCCGCTATCGCAGGAGCGGTTCGAGGCAGGCCGACTGCCCATCCCTCGACTTCGTTTCTCCAGTACTCTGGTCTCTTGCTTTCCAGGATTCTCTTGGAACTCCACTCATCCCAAACCCAATTGGGTTCAATGAGCTCGCTGGAAAGATCATGCCCTGAGCTGCTCCTTGATGAACAGCAATGCATCCAGAGCCCCGGAATGATACGAATCTTTGCTTGAGCTGCAGCCCCTCTCGGAGAGAGTCGCGCAGAGCTGCGCCGTCTTTAAGCCTGCCGAACCGGGAAAGCGCAAAGAACACCCCCCCCTTGCCAATATGGCGCAACATGCCGGGCGCGAGCCGATCGTGCACGCTGATCTCTGCTCCAGTGATGCGGCCACACAGACTGCTCGCTGCAGTCGACACGACCTGCCCTCGCTGCTACTGCACTCAATCCGAGCAGACGGCTGAATGTCACGCCGATCACGGACGAACGATCATGACGCGAAAACCATCTTCGTGAACCTCAGGTCTCTCTTCTGTGAACTGGGCCAGTCATCAAGTCTTCGTCGAATCCGAGTTCTTCCTCAATCTCCAGTGCGAGCGCGGCATGCCAACGGAGCAGATTTGGGTTGTCTCCCAGTGCAATACCTTCGAGAGTGGCACGGGCTTCGTTGGTATCGATAATCGCGAGAGCGTTGATGCACTTAAGGCAGAGGGATTGATCGATTTCATCTCCTTGGGCCCTTGAGTTCAGTAGCAGCGCAACGGGCGCGACTGCCTTGGCCGATTCAAGCTCACCCAAAATCTCTACGATGTCCTCCAGGAGATACCCCTCCTCTCGATTCTCGATGATCGGGATAAGTACCTCCGCCATGCCGGGTGGATTGAGGTAGACGGCGAAATTTGCCAGCGTGTGAAATTTTAGAGTATCCCCACTGTTCCTTGCCTCTGTGAGCCAGTCGACAATTCTCTCGCGCGTTGTTGGAATTGCATCGAGTGCTTCCTGTGTGTTGGTCGGTTTCAACTTTCGGGTTGTGATCATTCGTACGAGAAGATCGCTATCGTTCATGGGGTGGATTTTAGCACACGGGAAGTTACAGCATTTCGTAGGTCACTCCTCCGATCCTCTCGTTGAATATGTCGGCGGATCCTGGACGCAGGCCAAAATTCAATCCAAACCGTTCTTGCTTTACGTGAATATGATCCTTGCTTCCGTTTAGTTCGTCCAGCTCGATTCCGTGCCTCTCCAGTACGGTGTCTCTGTTTTTGCCTGACCCTCTGCCGGCGGCCAGTAGTGCTTCTCTGGTTCCATGTGTCATTTCGTAGCGCACTAGCACTTGGTACTGTTCTCCTTTTCGTCCTTTCATTTTTCGGGTATTGTAAAGAAGGGTGTCAATGTAATCTTTCTCCTGTGTTACGAAATTTTCTGTGCCTTTGACGGTGATTTCGCCGTTGGGTCCGAGTTGCTCAAACTCCTTCAACGACATCATCCGATAGAAAATCTCGCAGGGTGCGAGGCCGAGGGGGTCGTAGTGGCGGTGGTGGTTGTAGTGGAGGGCGGTTTCGGGGTCGGCGTATTGGCCGGGGAAGCGGAGTGGGGTGTGAGCGGTGGCGTCGCGGTTCCAGGTGGTGGTGCCCCAGAGGGTGGTGCGTGCGTAGGCGGCGATGTGGCCGGTGTGGTCGATGAGTTCGGTGGGTGTGCCGACGAGGTCGGTGATGATGGCGAAGAAGCGGGAGTCGTATTCGCTCTGGGTGCGGGGTTTGCGTTCGAGTTGGGTCAGGGGGCGGTGGCCCTGGTGGTCCCAGGTGAGGGTGACGCCGGTGGTGGTGTCGGTCTGTTCGGCGAGGCGGGTGCCGTCCCAGGTGAAGAGGGTGGAGGACACCGTGGTCGTACGGTCTTGGGGCCATTGGTGTTTGGCGGTGCGGCGGCCGAGGGGGTCGTAGGTGTAGGTCCAGAGGGTGCCGTCGGGGGTGGTGCAGGTGGTGAGTTGGTCTTCGGCGTTGTAGGTGTAGCGCCAGATGTCGGGTTTGCGGGAGAGGCGGGTCTTGCGGCGGACGGTGGTGCGTCCTGCGGCGTCGTGGGTGTAGCGGATGCGGCCGGCGTGTTGGATGCGGGTGCCGACGTAGGTGCGGTTGCCTCGGGCGGCGCGGTTGGGGGTGCGGTCGGGCCAGTCGGCGTGAGTTTGGTTGCCGGCGGTGTCGTAGGCGTAGGTCTCGGACCAGTTCTCGGCGGTGACGGTGAGGGGGCGGCCGACGGTGTCGAGTTGGTAGTGGGTGGTGTCGCCGGTGTGGTGGTCGGTGGTGGCGGTGAGGTGGCCGTCGGCGCGGTAGGTGTGGGAGCGGTGGCGCAGGGTGTGGTCGCCTGCGCCGAGGGCCTGTTCGGTGAGGCGACCGAGGGGGTCCCAGGTGTGGGTGAGAGTGACGGGGGCGAGGTCGGCGGATGCGGCGTCGAGGGTGCGGGTGGTTTCGCGGCCCAATTCGTCGTGGGTGAAGGTGAGTTGGTGGCCTTCGGTGGTGAGGGTGGTGCGGTTGCCGGCG
>NZ_JAELVF020000004.1 GCF_018101125.2 Streptomyces tardus
AACCCCACCCGGATAACGGCACGCCATACCGACAATGACGATCGGGTCGTCCGCCACCGAGGGCAGCGCCGACACCGGGATCGCGGTCGCGGCCTCGATGCCGAGGACGCTGTCCAGGAGGTGGCCGGAGAGGAGTTCGGCGGTGGGGTAGTCGAAGACGACGGTCGCGGGCAGCCGCAGGCCCGTCGCCGTACCGAGCCGGTTCCGCAGCTCGACCGCCGTCAGCGAATCGAACCCGAGATCCCGGAACGCGCGGTTCGGGTCGACGATCTGGGCACCCGAGTGACCGAGCACCACGGCGATCTGACCGCGCACGAGGTCGAGCATGGTCTCGCGGCGTTCCGTCTCACCGAGGCCGGCGAGGCGGGCGGCGAGTCCGGTGGCAGTGGCCGCTCCCGCTCCCGCCGCGGCCCGACGGACCGGCGTCCTGATCAGGCCGCTCAGCAGCGGCGGTATCTCGCCCTGTGCCCGGAGGGCGGCGAGGTCGAGGTGGACGGGGAGGACGACCGGCTCGCCCGAAACGAGGGCCGCGTCGAACAGCGCGACACCCTCCTCCGCAGTCACCGCAGGCAGACCCGAACGCGCAATCCGCCGCCGATCCGTCTCCGACAACGCCTCCGTCATCCCCGCATCCTGCGACCACGGACCCCACACCAACGACACACCCGACAAACCAAGACCACGCCGATACGCAACCAACCCATCAAGGAACGCATTCCCCGCCGCATACGCACCCTGACCCGCACTACCAAACGTCCCCGCCACCGACGAGAAGACGACGAAGGCGTCGAGGTCCAGGCCCTCGGTCGCGCGGTGCAGGTTCCAGGCCGCGTCCACCTTCGGGCGCAGGACCTTCGCCAGCCGCTCGGGGGTCAGCGACTCGACCATGCCGTCGTCGAGAACGCCCGCGGTGTGCACGACCGCACGCACCTCGTACCGCGACACCAACTCCGCCGTCAACCCGGCCACACCCTCGGCCGACCGCCCACTGCGGCTCACCAACAACAGATCCCGCACACCGTGTTCAACGACCAGATGCCGAGCCACCACCCGACCCAGACCACCCGTACCACCCGTCACGAGGACGGTCCCGTCAACAGGGAAATCGAGGGACTGAACATCAGCCGGAACACCAGGACGTACGTGCTGGACGGCACGCTGGCCCCGGCTCCCGTGGGCAGCAGCGGCGAGCTCTACCTCGGCCGGCCCGCCCTCACCGCCGAGCGCTTCGTCGCCGACCCCTACGGCCCCGCGGGCTCCCGCCTCTACCGCACCGGCGACCTCGCCGCCCTCCGGCGACACTCAGCTCGCCGCTGCTGCCCACGGGAGCCGGGGCCAGCGTGCCGTCCAGCACGTACGTCCTGGTGTTCCAGACCGGTCGGCCGAGGGTGTGGCCGGGTTGACGGCGGAGTTGGTGTCGCGGTACGAGGTGCGTGCGGTCGTGCACACCGCGGGCGTTCTCGACGACGGCATGGTCGAGTCGCTGACCCCCGAGCGGCTGGCGAAGGTCCTGCGCCCGAAGGTGGACGCGGCCTGGAACCTGCACCGCGCGACCGAGGGCCTGGACCTCGACGCCTTCGTCGTCTTCTCGTCGGTGGCGGGGACGTTTGGTAGTGCGGGTCAGGGTGCGTATGCGGCGGGGAATGCGTTCCTTGATGGGTTGGTTGCGTATCGGCGTGGTCTTGGTTTGTCGGGTGTGTCGTTGGTGTGGGGTCCGTGGTCGCAGGATGCGGGGATGACGGAGGCGTTGTCGGAGACGGATCGGCGGCGGATTGCGCGTTCGGGTCTGCCTGCGGTGACTGCGGAGGAGGGTGTCGCGCTGTTCGACGCGGCCGGGCACCCGTTGCTCGGCGCGGCTGTCGAACTCGCCGACGACGACGGCCTGGTGATGACCGGACGACTGTCGGCGCAGGCCCAGCCGTGGCTCGCCGACCACGTCGTCCGGGGCGCCGTCCTGGTGCCCGGCACGGCGCTGCTGGAGATGGCCGTGCGCGCCGCAGACGAGGTGGGCTGCGCTTCCGTCGAGGAACTCACCCTCTCCGCGCCCCTGGTCCTGTCCGAGCGCGGCGGGGTCCAGATACAGGTACGGGTCGGCACCCCGGACGAGGACGGCCGCCGCACCCTCGGCGTGCACGCCCGGGCCGAGGACGACGACACACACACCTCGTGGACCGTCCACGCCACCGGAATTCTGGCCCCCGAAGCCGTGTCCCCCACGGACTTCGACGCCACCCTGTGGCCGCCGCGCGACGCCACCCCGGTCGACGTCACCGAGTGCTACGACCGCCTCGCCGAGGCCGGGTTCGCCTACGGTCCCGCCTTCCAGGGGCTGCGCGCCGCCTGGCGGCGCGGCGACGCCCTCTTCGCCGAGATCACACTCGACGACGAGTCGGACGCCGCCTCCTTCGGCCTGCACCCGGCCCTGTTCGACGCCGCGCTGCACGCCTTCGCGATCGACGACGACGGCCGGGGCGGAGTCCCGTTCTCGTGGGCGGGCGTCGGCCTCCACGCGTCCGGAGCCACCGCCCTGCGGGTCAGGCTCACCCGGGACGCCGACGGCACCATGGGTCTGGAACTCACCGATCCCGCCGGTGAGCCCGTCGCCTCCGTGCAGGCCCTGACGGTGCGCCCGCTGGCCACGACAGAGCTCAACTCCCCGACTCGCGACGCGCTGTACCGCGTGGACTGGATCCCGGCCACCGCTCCCGCCGACGCGCCTGCGGTGGGGCTCCTGGGTGCGGACCTCCCGGAGCTGCCGGGTGTCCTTTTCGCGGATCTGGATGCGCTTTCCGTCGCTGAGGAGGTGCCGGGGACGGTGCTCGTCGGGGTCGGTGCCGGCGACGGTGCTGGTGCTTCGGGTGGGGTGGTTGGTGAGGTGCATGGGGCTGCTGGGCGTGCTCTTGGTTTGGTGCGTGGGTGGTTGGGCGAGGAGCGGTTTGCCGGTTCTCGGTTGGTGTTGGTGACGTCGGGTGTGGTGGACGGGGCTGATCTGGCTGGTGCGTCGGTGTGGGGTCTGGTGCGTTCGGCGGTGTCCGAACACCCGGGTCGTTTCGCTCTGTTGGATGTGGCGGAGGGCTCGGACCCCGCTCTTGTGCTGTCTGCCGCCGCGAGCGGTGAGCCGGAGACGGCTGTGCGCGACGGCCGCGTGATGGTGCCCCGCCTGGCCCGGGTGGCCGCGGGTGAGACGGAGGGTCCGGACTGGAGTCGTGGGGACGGGGCTGTCCTTGTGACGGGTGGTACGGGTGGTCTGGGTCGGGTGGTGAGCAACAGGCCGCCGCTGTCGGAGAGTTCGACGGCGGCGCTGAGCAACGGGTGCCCCGCGGCCCTGACCGTAGGTGGCCAGCAGCGCCTGCGCCTCGATCGGGTCACCCAGTACGCGGGGACGGTCAGTTCGCCGGCCTCGGTGAGACGGAACGCCGCGAGACCATGCTCGACCTCGTGCGCGGTCAGATCGCCGTGGTGCTCGGTCACTCGGGTGCCCAGATCGTCGACCCGAACCGCGCGTTCCGGGATCTCGGGTTCGATTCGCTGACGGCGAGCCTCACTCCGCGGCCGTCGTCGGTGCCGCCCGTACCGGCGGTACGGCGTTCCTCTTCTCGGGTCAGGGTTCGCAACGTCTGGGTATGGGCCGTGAGTTGTATGTGCGTTTCCCGGTGTTCGCGGAGTCGTTCGATGCGGTGTGTGCGGGTCTTGACGCGCATCTGGAGCGCTCGCTGCGTGAGGTGGTGTGGGGTGAGGACGCCGAGGTCCTGAACTGGACGGAGTTTGCGCAGGCGGGTCTGTTCGCCGTTGAGGTGGCTCTGTTCCGTCTGGTGGAGTCGTGGGGTGTGCGGCCGGAGTTCGTGGCCGGTCACTCGATCGGTGAGGTGGCTGCGGCGCTGCTGCGCGGCGGGCTCCTCCGAACCGCACGGCACCTCCTCGGACCAGCCGGCCACCGAGTGGTGAGCGGCCATCCGGTCGGCCAACTGCCGCACGGCGGCAGACTGTTGCGTGTCGGCGCGCAGCAGTCGCACGGCGAGCGCGTGGCAGTCGGCGCCCGGCACCGGGCCGTTCCCGCCGGGCTGTCCGGCGGTGCGTACGGAGGCGGCCGGTACGCGGGCGGATGCGGCGGCGGGTGCGGTGGTGACGCTGCCGGATTCCGGTGGTGTGGTGCTGACCGGTCGTCTGTCGGTGGAGGCGCAGCCCTGGCTCGCCGATCACGTGGTGCTCGGCCGGGTGCTGCTGCCCGGCGCGGGCCTGGTGGAACTGGCCCTCGCCGCCGCCGACGCGGCGGGCTGCGCAACCCTTGAGGAACTGACCCTCGCCGCCCCTGTGGTGCTGCCCGAGGACGGCGGCCTCCAGGTCCGTGTCGTCGCGGGCCCGCAGCTCGACGAGCGTCGGACGTTCGCGATCTACTCCCGCGCCGAGGGCGAGGCGGACGCGCCGTGGACGACTCATGCGTCCGGTTTCCTGGCGGAGGGTGTGGTTGCTGCGGGGTTCGAGTTGGCGCAGTGGCCTCCGGCGGGTGCGGAGGTGCTGCCGGTGGAGGATGCGTATGAGGTGTTCGGTGACCGTGGTTACGGTTATGGGCCGGTCTTCCAGGGGCTGAAGGCAGCGTGGCTGAGGGGCGGGGAGCTCTTCGCCGAGGTGTCGTTGCCGGAGTCGGAGTCGCAGGAGGCGGGCCGGTTCGGTCTGCACCCCGCGCTCCTGGACGCCGCCATGCACGCCGGCATTCTGAACGATGTCGACGGTGACACCGTCGTCCCGTTCGCCTGGAACAACGTCTCCCTGCACGCCGTCGGCGCCACCGCCGTCCGCGTCCGCGTCGGGAAGCTCGACGGCAACGCGGTCTCTCTCTCCGTCGCCGACGTCACCGGAGCTCCGGTCCTGACCGTCGGCTCCCTCGCGAGTCGACCGGTCTCGGCCGAACAGCTCGGCGCCGCGTCCGGTACCGCGGGTGCGTTGTACGGGATTGAGTGGGTGTCGGTGGCTGCTGGTGTTGCGGGTGTGCCGGTGTGGGCTGAGTGGTCGGAGGTGGTGGAGTCCGGTGGTGTGGTGCCGGGTGTGGTGGTGTTGCGTGTGGTGCCGGGTGTCGGGGTGGATGTGCCGGTGGGTGTGCGTGCGGTGTTGGACGGTGTGCTTGGTGTGGTGCGTTCGTGGCTGGCTGATGAGCGGTTCGCCGCGTCGCGTTTGGTGGTGGTGACGCGTGGTGTGGCGCTTGTTGCGCCTGTTGGTGGTGCGGGTGATGTGGTGCAGGCTCCGGTGTGGGGTGCGCTGCGTGCCGCGTGTGCCGAGAACCCGGGCCGTTTCGCCGTCGTGGATCTGGAAGCTGCTGCGGACGGTTCCGTGGATGGTTTGGATCTGGCTTTGGCGGCTGTGGTGTCGGGTGAGTCGGAGGTTGTGGTGCGTGGGGGAGAGGTGTTGGTGCCGAGGTTGGCGCGTTTGCCCGAGGCCGAGGGTGTTGTTCCTGCGCTGGATGGTGACGGGGCGGTGCTGATCACGGGTGGTACGGGTGGTTTGGGTGCGGTAGTGGCTCGGTATCTGGTTGCCGAGCGAGGCGTACGTGATCTCGTTCTGACCTCCCGCCGGGGCCTGGACGCCCCGGGGGCCCACCAACTGGTCTCTGAGCTGGTCGAGTTGGGTGCCGCGGTGGAGGTGCGGGCCTGTGACGTCTCCGATCGGGACGCTGTGCAGGGTCTGGTGGGCTCACTGGTGGCGGGTCGTGGTCTGCTTGCGGTGGTGCATGCGGCGGGTGTGGGGGACAACGGCCTGATCGGTGACCTGTCGTCTGAGCGTTTTGATGGGGTGTTGGGGCCGAAGGCGGATGCGGCGTGGTGGTTGCACGAGGCGACGGCTGGGCTGGATTTGGCGGCGTTTGTGTTGTTCTCGTCGGCTGGTGGTTTGGTGTTGACGGCGGGGCAGGGCAGTTACGCGGCGGCGAACGTGTTCTTGGATGCGTTGGCTGCGCGTCGTCGTGCTGAGGGTTTGGTGGCGACGTCGATGGCGTTCGGTTTCTGGGATGTGGGTGCGGGGTTGGGTCAGTATTTGTCGGAGGTGGATCGGCGTCGGATGGCTTCGCAGGGTTTGCCGGTGCTGTCCCACGATGCGGGTCTGGCGCTGTTCGCCGCCGGTCTGGACCGGCCAGAGGCCACGGTCGTTCCGTTGCGGGTCGACACCGCTGCCCTGCGCACCCGGGCCGACGAGACCCCGGCCCTGTTGCGGGGTCTGGTTCCGGCACGGCGTGTGTCTGCCGCTCTCGCGTCGGCTTCGGCTGATGGTTCGTCCTCGCCGGGTGCCCGTCTTGCGGGGCTTTCCGGCGCGGAGCGGCATCGTGCGGTGCTGCATCTGGTGCGGTCGCAGGTCGCCGCCGTACTCGGGCACGGTTCCGCGGAGGCGATCGGTGCGGAGCGGGCTTTCCAGGAGCTCGGGTTCGACTCCCTGGCCGCGACCGAGCTGCGCAACCACCTCAACTCCCAGACAGGGCTGCGACTCCCCGCCACCCTCGTCTTCGACCACCCCAACGCCCTCGCCGTCACCGAGCACATCACCTCCCGCCTCGCCGGCGAGACCGTGCGGACGGCTGAACCGGTACGGGTCGGTGCGGGTGACCGCATCGACGACGAGCCCATCGCGATCGTCGGCATGGCGTGCCGCTACCCGGGCGGGGTGACCACCCCCGAGGAGCTGTGGCGGCTGCTCGAGGACGGTGTCGACACCGTCTCCGACCTGCCGGGCGACCGGGGCTGGGACATCGAGAACCTCTACGACCCGGAGCCGGGCAAGGAGGGCAAGAGCTACACGCGGCGCGGAAGCTTCCTGCACGACGCGGCCCAGTTCGACCCCGGGTTCTTCGGCATCTCGCCGCGCGAGGCCCTCTACATGGACCCGCAGCAGCGCATGCTGCTGGAGACCTCGTGGGAGGCGCTGGAGCGGGCCGGCATCGACCCGGCGACCCTCCGGGGCAGCCGGACCGGTGTCTTCGCGGGCGTCATGTACCACGACTACGCGCTGAACGTGTCGCCCTCCGGCACCGCCGGCGGCAGCGTGGTCTCCGGGCGGCTCTCCTACACCTACGGCTGGGAGGGCCCGGCCGTCACCGTGGACACGGCCTGCTCCTCCTCCCTGGTCGCCCTGCACCTCGCGGTGCAGGCCCTGCGTTCGGGGGAGTGCTCTCTCGCGGTAGCCGGTGGCGCCACCGTCATGTCGACGCCCGGCATGTTCGTCGAGTTCAGCCGCCAGCGCGGACTGTCGGTCGACGGCCGCTGCAAGGCGTTCGCGGGCGCGGCGGACGGCGTCGGCTGGTCCGAGGGCGTCGGCGTGCTCCTCGTCGAGCGGCTGTCGGACGCCGTGCGCAACGGGCACCGGGTGCTCGCCGTCGTCAAGGGCACGGCCGTCAACCAGGACGGAGCCTCCAACGGCTTCACCGCACCCAACGGCCCCTCTCAGCAGCGCGTGATCCGCCAGGCCCTCCAGGGCGCCGGGCTCGCCGCCTCCGAGGTGGACGTCGTCGAGGCGCACGGTACGGGTACGACGCTGGGTGATCCGATCGAGGCGCAGGCGCTGCTGGCCACCTACGGCCAGGACCGCCCCGAGGACCGTCCGCTGCTGCTGGGCTCCATCAAGTCCAACATCGGCCACGCGCAGGCCGCCGCCGGTGTCGCGGGCGTCATCAAGATGGTCATGGCGATGGAGCACGGCACCGTGCCGCGCACTCTGCACGTCGACCGCCCGTCGCCGCACGTCGACTGGACCGAGGGCCGCGCCGAACTGGTCACCGAGGAACGGCCGTGGCCGATCACCGGGCAGCCGCGCCGGGCGAGCGTCTCGGCGTTCGGCCTCAGCGGAACCAACGCGCACGTCGTCCTGGAGCAGGGGCCCGCCCCGGCCGCCGAGGAGACGGACGCCCCGACCGGTGACCGCGCTCCCGCCGTACTGCCGTGGACCGTTGCCGGCGCCACCCCCGAGGCCCTCCGCGCCCAGGCCGCCCGCCTGGCCGAGGACCTGGAGCGGCGCCCCGACGCGGACCCGCTGGACATCGCGTACGCGCTGGCCACCTCCCGTACCGCGCTCGAATCCCGGGCGACGGTGCTGGGGGCCGACCGGGCGGAATTGCTCACCGGGCTCCGCGCCCTCGCCAGCGGCGAGGACGCCCCCGGCGTCGTGTCGGGCACCGCGCGGTCCGTCGGCACGACCGCCTTCCTCTTCACCGGGCAGGGCGCGCAGCGTCTCGGCATGGGCCGCGAACTGCACGCCGGACACCCGGTGTTCGCCGAGGCGTTCGACGCGGTGTGCGCGGCGCTCGACGAGCACCTCGACCGTCCGCTGCGCGAGGTCGTCTGGGGCGAGGACGCCGAGACACTGGACCGGACCGTCTACGCGCAGGCCGCCCTGTTCGCCTTCGAGGTGGCCCTCCACCGGCTGCTCGGGGCCTGGGGCGTGACCCCCGACCTCGTTGCCGGGCACTCCATCGGCGAGATCGCCGCGGCGCATGTCGCCGGGGTGTTCTCGCTGGCGGACGCCTGCGCTCTGGTCGCGGCTCGCGGCCGTCTGATGCAGGCGCTCCCGACAGGGGGTTCGATGACGGCGATCGAGGCTACGGAGTCCGAGGTGCTGCCGCACCTGGACTCGGTCGAGGACGTGTCGGTGGCTGCGGTCAACGGGCCTTCGTCCGTGGTGATTTCGGGTGTGGCGGCGTCCGTCGAGGCGGTCGTCGGGCACTTCCGTGAGCAGGGCCGGCGGGTCAGTGCGCTGCGCGTCTCGCACGCCTTCCACTCGTCGTTGATGGACCCGATGCTGGACGAGTTCCGCGAGATCGCGGCACGGCTCTCCTACCGCGAGCCGCGACTGCCCGTCGTCTCCAACGTGACCGGCAGGATCGCCCGCGACGGTGAACTCAGCACCGCCGACTACTGGGTCGACCACGTCCGCGCGGCCGTCCGCTTCGCCGACGGCGTCGGCGCCCTGCGCGACGCGGGCGTGGACCGCTGCGTCGAGATCGGCCCCGAGGCGGTACTGACCGGTATGGCCCGCACCTGCCTCGACGGCGACCGGGACGGCGACGGCGGCACCGAGATGCTGCTGGTAGCGGCCGCCCGCAAGGGCCGCGCCGAGACCGACGCCCTCGACAACCGCGTGGAGTTCGGCGTGTGGGGAGGTATGACCGAGCGGGAACGACGCGCCCTGCTGCGCCGACGTCCGACGGTCACCTCCTGGCGGCGACTCCTGGAGACGGCCCGCGCCGGGCAGCAGCACCCGGCCGAGCACCACGTGATCGGCGAGCCAGGGCTGCGCCTCCACCGACAGACGACCGGTCAGCACCACCACACCCGGCACCACACCAAGCACACCGTCCAACCCCGCACCCAGGCTGCCTTCAGCCCCTGGAAGACCGGCCCATAACCGTAACCACGCTCGCCGAACACCTCATACGCATCCTCCACCGGCAGCACTTCCGCACCCACCGGAGGCCACTGCGCCAACTCGAACCCCGCAGCAACCACACCCTCCGCCAGGAAACCGGACGCATGGATCGTCCAGTCCTGCTCGGTGCCTTCGGGCCGGGAGTAGACGGCGACCGTACGGCGGTCCGCGTCGCGGGGGCCGACGACGACCCGGACCTGGACGCCGCCATGCACGCGGCCATCCTCAACGACAGCAACGCCTCCGACGACGGCGAAACGGCCCGGGTTCTCGGCCGAAGCGGCACGCAGCGCACCCCACACCGGAGCCTGCACCACATCACCCGCACCACCAACAGGCGCAACAAGCGCCACAACACCCGGCACCACACCACCAGGCTCAGCCACCTCCGACCACTCAGCCCACACCGGCACCCCCGCAACACCAGCAGCCACCGACACCCACTCAGTCCCGTACAACGCACCCGATTCCGCTGAGGCGGTGCCGAGTTGGCCGGCGTCGACCGGGCGGCTCACCATCGAACCGACGGTCAGGACCGGGGCTCCGGTGACGTCGGCGACGCGGATGTCCATGCCTCCGTCGTCGGAGGCGTTGCTGTCGTTGAGGATGGCCGCGTGCATGGCGGCGTCCAGGAGCGCGGGGTGCAGACCGAACCGGCCCGCCTCCTGCGACTCCGACTCCGGCAACGACACCTCGGCAAAGAGTTCCCCGCCCCGCACCGGCGGGCCGGCGGGCAAGGACGGGCCGACGCGTACGGATCCGGCGGTGGTGGAGGCGGACGCGGCGGGGCTGTTGCGGCTGCACGCCGAGCGGATGCGGGTGATCGCACGGGAGCGGCGCGCCAGGGACCGCTTCACCGCGCTGCATCCGCAGGTGCCGGTGGCAGAGGTGCCTGCACTGCCCGGCGATGTGCACGACCTGACGGGCCTGCGGAAGGTTTGGATCTGGCGCTTGCGGCTGTGGTGTCGGGTGAGTCGGAGGTTGTGGTGCGTGGGGGAGAGGTGTTGGTGCCGAGGTTGGCACGCCTGCCCGAGGTCGACGGTGTTGTTCCTGCGCTGGATGGTGACGGGGCGGTGCTGATCACGGGTGGTACGGGTGGTTTGGGTGCGGTAGTGGCTCGGTATCTGGTTGCCGAGCGAGGCGTACGTGATCTCGTTCTGACCTCCCGCCGGGGCCTGGACGCCCCGGGCGCCCACCAACTCGTCGCCGAACTGGTTGAGTTGGGGGCAGCCGCCGAGGTGCGGGCCTGCGACGTCTCCGATCGGGACGCCGTGCAGAGCTTGGTCGGCACACTGGTCGCGGATCGTGGCCTGCTCGCGGTGGTGCATGCCGCCGGCGTGGGGGACAACGGCCTGATCGGTGCTCTCACTTCTGAGCGTTTTGATGGGGTGTTGGGGCCGAAGGCGGATGCGGCGTGGTGGTTGCACGAGGCGACGGCTGGGCTGGATTTGGCGGCGTTTGTGTTGTTCTCGTCGGCTGGTGGTTTGGTGTTGACGGCGGGGCAGGGCAGTTACGCGGCGGCGAACGTGTTCTTGGATGCGTTGGCTGCGCGTCGTCGTGCTGAGGGTTTGGTGGCGACGTCGATGGCGTTCGGTTTCTGGGATGTGGGTGCGGGGTTGGGTCAGTATTTGTCGGAGGTGGATCGGCGTCGGATGGCTTCGCAGGGTTTGCCGGTGCTGTCCCACGATGCGGGTCTGGCGCTGTTCGCCGCCGGTCTGGACCGGCCAGAGGCCACGGTCGTTCCGTTGCGGGTCGACACCGCTGCCCTGCGCACCCGGGCCGACGAGACCCCGGCCCTCCTGCGGGGTCTGGTTCCGGCACGGCGTGTGTCTGCCGCTCTCGCGTCGGCTGCGGCGGAGGGCACGTCGCCGGGTGCGCGTCTCGCGGCGCTTCCCGGGGCGGAGCGGCATCGTGCGGTGCTGCATCTGGTGCGGTCGCAGGTCGCCGCCGTACTCGGGCACGGTTCCGCGGAGGCGATCGGTGCGGAGCGGGCTTTCCAGGAGCTCGGGTTCGACTCCCTGGCCGCCACCGAGCTGCGCAACCACCTCAACTCCCAGACAGGGCTGCGACTCCCCGCCACCCTCGTCTTCGACCACCCCAACGCCCTCGCCGTCACCCGGGTCGTCGTGGAGGAACTCGCCGCCGCCCACCCGGTGGCAGGCGAAGGAGCCACGGCGGCAGGGGAGGACGACGGCGTCCGCCGCGCCCTGTCCGCCATCCCCGCCCGGCGCCTGCGGGACGCCGGACTGATGGACACCCTGCTGGAACTCGCCGATGAGGCGGGCGACCTCCGGGACACCGACCGGGACGCACTCCTCGCCACCCTCGACGACGAGGAAGGACCCGACAGCGAGACGGACGACGACACGGCACCCGGCACCGACGCCCTGCGCGCCGAGACCGCCCGGCTGCGTCGCGACAACCGCAGGCTCACCGCGGCCCGGCACGAGCCCATCGCCATCGTCGGCATGGCCTGCCGCTACCCGGGCGGCGTCTCCTCGCCCGAGGACCTGTGGCGCCTGGTGACCACCGGCGACGACGCGATCGTGCCGTTCCCCGAGGACCGCGGCTGGGACCTGTCGATCCTGCGCGACCCCGAGGCCAGGCACCCCGACGGCCTCTACGCGAGGGAGGGCGGCTTCCTCGACGGGGCGGCCGACTTCGACGCCGGGTTCTTCGGGATCTCGCCCCGCGAGGCCCTCGGCATGGACCCGCAGCAGCGTCTCGCCCTGGAGATGTCCTGGGAGGCGCTGGAGCGCGCCGGGATCGACCCGCACACCCTCCGGGGCAGCAGGACCGGCGTCTTCGCCGGCGTGATGTACCACGACTACCCGGGCAGCGACGGCAACGGCAGCGTCGTCACCGGACGCGTCTCCTACAAGCTCGGACTCGAAGGCCCCGCGGTCTCCGTGGACACCGCCTGCTCCTCCTCGCTGGTCGCGCTGCACCTCGCCGTGCAGGCGCTGCGCCAGGGCGAGTGCTCCCTCGCCGTCACCGGCGGAGTCACCGTGCTGTCGACGCCCGCCGTCTTCGCCGAGTTCGGACGCCAGGGCGGCCTCGCCCCCGACGGCCGCTGCAAGTCCTTCGCCGCGGCGGCCGACGGCACGGGCTTCTCCGAGGGCGCGGGCTTCCTCGTCGTCGAACGGCTCTCCGACGCCGTGCGCAACGGCCACGAAGTGCTTGCCGTGGTGCGCGGTTCCGCCGTCAACCAGGACGGTGCCAGCAACGGACTCACCGCGCCCAACGGGCCCTCGCAGCGCCGCGTCATCCGGCAGGCCCTCGCCAACGCCCGGCTCGCCGCCGACCAGGTCGACGCCGTCGAGGCGCACGGCACCGGGACGACCCTCGGCGACCCCATCGAGGCCCAGGCCCTGCTGGCCACCTACGGGCAGGACCGCCCCGAGGACCGGCCCCTGCTGCTCGGCTCGGTGAAGTCCAACATCGGGCACACGCAGGCCGCCGCCGGTGTCGCCGGCGTCATCAAGATGGTGATGGCGCTCCGCAACGACCTGCTGCCCGCCACTCTCAACGTGGACGCGCCGAGCGACCAGGTCGACTGGAGCACCGGCGCGGTGGAACTGCTCACCGAGGCACGCCCGTGGACCGGTGCGGAACGTCCGCGCCGTGCGGGCATCTCCTCGTTCGGCATCAGCGGGACCAACGCCCACATCATCGTCGAGCAGGCGCCCGCCGCGCCCCGCCCGGCCGAGACACCCGACGCCCCCGCGCCCGACGCCCCCGTCGTGCCGTGGCTGCTCTCCGCCCGCGACCAGGACGCCCTGCGCGCCCAAGCCGAGCGGCTGCACACCCGGCTGACGGCCGACGCCGCCGCGCGACCGCTGGACGTCGCCCACGCGCTCGCCACCGGCCGGGCCGCGTTCGAGCACCGGGTCGTCGTCACCGGTTCCGGCCGCGACGAACTGCTCGCCGCGCTCGGCGCCGTCGCCCGGGGCGAGGAACCCGTCACCACGGTGGGCGAGGGGCTCCTCGCGTTCCTCTTCCCCGGACAGGGCTCCCAGCGGCTCGGCATGGGCCGCGATCTGCACGACCGGTTCCCGGTCTTCGCGGAGGCGTTCGACACGGTCTGCGCCGGACTCGACGAGCATCTGGACCGGCCGCTGCGCGAGGTCGTGTGGGGCGACGACCGGGCCGCCCTCGACAACACCGCGTACGCCCAGGCCGCGCTCTTCGCGCTCGGCGTCGCCCTGCACCGGCTCGCCGAGTGCTGGGGCGTCGCCCCCAACCTGGTGGCCGGGCACTCCATCGGCGA
Organism: Streptomyces tardus; assembly: GCF_018101125.2. Classification (GTDB taxonomy): domain Bacteria; phylum Actinomycetota; class Actinomycetes; order Streptomycetales; family Streptomycetaceae; genus Streptomyces; species Streptomyces tardus. The sequence continues at coordinate 13,670 of NZ_JAELVF020000004.1, forward strand.
GATCACCGCGGCCCACGTCGCCGGGGTGTTCTCCCTCGCCGACGCCTGCGCCCTGGTCGCCGCGCGCGGCCGGCTGATGGCGGCCCTGCCCGAGGGCGGCGCCATGGCCGCGCTCCAGGCCACCGAGGACGAGGTGCTGCCACACCTCACCGACGGGGTCTCCGTCGCCGCCGTCAACGGGCCCGCCTCCGTGGTGGTTTCCGGCGCCGCCGAGGACGTCGAGAAGATCACCGCGATCCTGCGGGAGCAGGGCCGACGCACGACCGCTCTGCGCGTCTCGCACGCCTTCCACTCCCCGCTGATGGAACCGATGTTGGCGGAGTTCCGCGCGGTCGTCGCCGGGCTCTCCCCGCAGCCGCCGGTCCTGCCGGTCGTCTCCAACCTGACCGGTGCCACCGCGAGCGAGGAGGAGCTGCGCTCCGCCGACTACTGGGTGCGGCACGTCCGTGAGGCGGTCCGCTTTGCCGACGGTGTCGCCACCCTCCGCGCGGCGGGCGCCACTCGGTTCCTCGAACTCGGCCCGGACGGCGTCGCCTGCGCGATGGCCCGCGAGACGCTCCCCGAGGAGGCCGTCACGGTCGCCGCGCAGCGCCGCACCGGGCCCGGCGACGAGGCGCTCGTCGACGCGCTGGCCCGGCTGCACGGCCACGGCGTCCGCGTCGACTGGGCGGCGTTCTTCGACGGACTCGGCGCCCGCCGCGCCGAACTGCCCACCTACGCCTTCCAGCGCCGCCGCTACTGGCCGGAGGACCTGATGGCGCGCGGCGCGGGCGCCGAGGCCGCGGGTCTCGGTTCCGCCGACCACCCGCTGCTCGGCGCGGCGGTGGAACTGGCGGGCACCGAGGGGTATCTGTTCACCGGACGGCTCTCCCGGGGCAGCCACTCCTGGATCGCCGACCACCAGGTCATGGGTGCCGTCCTGGTCCCCGGCACCGCCCTGCTGGAAATCGCCGTGCACGCCGGGAACGTCCTCGGCTGCGACCGCGTGGAGGAACTCACCCTCGCCGCGCCGCTGGTCCTCCCGGAGCGCGGCACCGTCCAGATCCAGGTCGGCGTCGGAGCCCCCGACGAGTCGGGCCGCCGCACCCTCGGCGTCCACTCCCGGCCGGCCGACGACCCGTCCGCGCCCTGGACCTCGCACGCCGACGGCACCCTGACAACCGCACCTGCCGACGCGCCGGACACCGGCTTCGACGCGACCGTGTGGCCGCCCGAGGGAGCCGAACCGCTCGACGTCGACGGGCTCTACGAGCGGTTCGAGGACGCCGGGTTCCGCTACGGACCGGTCTTCCAGGGGCTGCGGGCCGCCTGGCGCCGGGACGGCGAGGTGTTCGCCGAGGCCGCCCTGCCCGACGGCACCGACGGCGGCCGGTTCACCCTGCACCCCGCGCTGTTCGACGCCGGACTGCACGCCACCGCCCTCGCCGGGGCAGGCGAAGGTGAGGGCGAGGGGTCGGGCGGCAGCGTCCCGTTCTCCTGGAACGGAGTGGCGGTGCGCGCCGTCGGCGCCTCCACGGTCCGGCTGCGGCTCTCCCGCGCCGACGACGGCACTCTCGCCATCGCCGTCGCGGACCTCGCGGGCGCCCCGGTCGCCGAGGTCGCCTCGCTGGTGACCCGGCCGATCTCCGCCGCCCAGCTCGGCGGAGACGGAGCCCACCGCGACTCCCTGTTCACCGTCGAGTGGGTCACCGCGGAGGAGACGGCGGCGCCGGCCGACGGCCCGTTCACCGTCGTCGGACCCGACGCCGACCTGCTCGGCGCCGACCTCGACGCGCCGACCGTCGCCCGCGCCGCGGACCTCGACGAGCTGTCTCCCGTGGTGCTGCTGCCGGTCACCACCGGCCCGGACGCCACCGGCCCGGACGCCGCGACGGCCGCCCGCACCACGGCCGCCCGGGTCCTGGCGGCGGTTCAGGAGTGGCTGGGCGACGAACGGTTCGCTGCCGCCCGCCTGACCGTCGTCACCCGGGGCGCCGTCGACGGCACCGATCCGGCGGCGGCCGCCGTCTGGGGGCTGGTGCGCGCCGCGCAGGCCGAGCACCCCGACCGGTTCACCCTCCTCGACCTGGAGCCCGGCGCCGACGTCCGGTCGGCCCTGGCCGCCGCGGCGGCCTCCGCCGAACCGCAGCTCGCGGTGCGCGAAGGACGACTCCTCGCGCCACGCCTGGTCCGGGCCACCGTCTCCGGGGCCGGCGAGAAGACCGAAGGGACCGCGGAGACCGTCCCGGTCTGGGACCCGACCGGTACCGTCCTGATCACCGGCGGGACCGGCGGCCTGGGCGCCGCAGTCGCCCGCCATCTGGTCGACGAACACGGCGTCCGCGGGCTGCTGCTGGTCAGCAGGAGCGGTCCGGCCGCCACCGGCGCGGACGAACTCGCCGCCGGCCTGCGGGAGTCGGGCGCCGAGGTCACCGTCGCGGCCTGCGACGTCGGCGAGCGGGACGCCGTCGATGCGCTCCTCGCGACCGTCCCCGCCGACCGTCCGCTGCGCGCCGTGATCCACGCGGCCGGTGTCCTGGACGACGGAGTCGTCGACTCCCTCACTCCGCAGCGCCTTGCGGACGTGCTGCGGCCCAAGGCGGACGCGGCCTGGCACCTGCACGAGGCGACCGAGGGGCTGGGGCTCGACGCGTTCGTCCTCTTCTCCTCCGTGGCAGGAGTCCTCGGCAATGCAGGACAGGCCAACTACGCGGCGGGCAACGCCTTCCTGGACGCGTTGGCCCGCCACCGCCGCGAGCGCGGGCTGCCCGCGGTGTCCCTCGCCTGGGGACCCTGGACCCGGGGCAGCGGCATGACCGGCGATCTCGGCGAGGCGGACATCGCCCGGATGACCCGGGCGGGCATGCCCCCGATGACCCCCGAACAGGGCCTCGCCCTCTTCGACACGGTCACCGGCGGTACGTACGCTCCGGACCTGCTGCCGGTCCGGCTGGACCTGGGCGCCCTGCGCGCCCGGGGCGAGGTGCCGCCGCTGTTCCGGTCGCTGATCCGGGTCAACGGCCGGCGCTCCGCCCCCGCCGGGGGCGCCGCCGCTGCAGCCGACATCGCCGCGCGCCTCGCCGGGCTCACCCCCGCCGAGGGCCGGGAAGTCCTGCTGGACCTGGTGCGCGGCCAGATCGCCACCGTGCTGGGCCACGCCGGACTCGCCGACGTCGAACCGACCCGCGCCTTCCAGGACCTCGGCTTCGACTCGCTGACCTCCGTCGAACTCCGCAACCGGCTCGGCGGCCTGCTCGGGGTCCGGCTCCCGGCCACCCTGCTGTTCGACTACCCGACGCCCAGCGAGCTGGTCGACCACCTGTACGCCAGGGTCGCCCCGGCTCCGGCCGAGGGACTCGGCGCGGTCCTGGGCGAACTGGACCGGCTGGAGAAGGCGTTCGCGGGCGTCGCGGCCGGCCCGGAACTCTTCGAGCAGGTCGCGGGACGGCTGGAGGTGCTGCGCGGCAAGTGGCAGTCCCTGCGCGCCGAGGCACATGCGGCGAGTGGCGGCGGCGCGGCACCGCAGGAGGAGGAGTCCTTCGACTTCGACTCGGCCTCCGACGAGGACATGTTCGACATGCTCGACAACGAGCTGGGTCGCGACTGACCAAACCCCGCCCCCACACGGGCATTGACCAGGAGAGCCCTCGGGGCCCGGTGCCGGAACACGGGCACCGGGCCCCGAGGGCTCCCGGCTGCTTCCCGCCGGCCCTCCGCCCCTCGCAACTGCGCCTGGCCGGAGGCTTCGCCGCTGCGTCGGTCCGGCCGTCGCCGTGGCCACCGGTCCCTGCCCGAACGGATGCCGCCCCGGCCGCCTCGGCGCCTCTTCGGGCGCCCGTTCCCGTGCCTCGCAGCGCCCGCTTTCAAACGTACGGAATCGGACAGCTCTGCCTGCCTGACCGGCCCCTGGCTTGATGTATGCGCCCGCCTTGTCTGTTTGAGCCACTACGGCTGACCGGAAACGGGCACCGCGGAGGAACCGGTTCCGAACATGAGAAGAGGCCCGTGGACGCTGAGGACCAGCGTCCACGGGCCTCTTCCTCCGTGCGCGTGAGGGAGTTCGCGCGGGGGTCGGAGGGGCAGGGGTCAGAGGGGCCTGCGGAAGCCGCGCAGGGCGGCCACCACGCCGACCACGGTGATCACCACGCAGATCGCCACGGCGGGGAAGGCGTGGTCGAGGCCTGGCATGTCGAGGGCGAGCGCGCGGGTCGCGTCGATGGCGTACGTCAGCGGGTTGACGTTCGCGACCACCTGCAGCCACGAGGGCAGGTCCTCGACCGGAACGTAGGCGCTGGACGCGAACATCAGCGGGAAGATGACGATCAGCGCGAGGTTCTGGAGCGGCTCGGCCCGTCGCAGCCAGGCACCGGCCGCGATGAAGGCCCAGCTGAGCGAGAAGCTGATGAACAGCGTCAGACCGGCGGAGAGCGCCAGTTCGGCCATGCCTCCGTGCGGCGAGTAACCGAGCACCGTCATCGCCAGCACCATGATCACCAGCACCTGGACGGCGCTGCGCACCAGGCCCACCAGGCTCCGTGCCGCGAGCAGCGCTCCCGGGTGCACCGGCAGCGAGCGCAGCCGGGCGACCATGCCGTTCTTCTGGTCCTCGACCAGGCCCACCCCGGACTGCATCGCCGACTGCGCCGCGTTGTCCACGAGCACGGCGGGCAGCACGTAGTCGAGGTAACTGACCCCTTCGGGGAAGTGCGGCGGCATCCCCATCTTGCTGAACACCTGCGTCAGCACGAAGAGGATCACGATGGGCTGGATCAGGCCGAACAGCACGATGCCCGGGTCGGTCACCATGGCGCGAAGCGACCGCCCGGTCAGCACACGGATCTGGGCGAAGAGCGAACTCCCGCCGGACACGGGCCGGTCGGCGGCCGCGACCCGGGGCGCCGGCAGCCCCGGACCCGGGGCGCTCACGCCGGGGCCCGGACCGCGGAGCGGTCGGCGAGCGCCAGGTACACGTCGTCGAGGCTGGGCTCGCCGAAGGTCAGCTCGCTCGCCTCGACGCCCGCCCGGTCCAGAGTCCTGATGACGCCCGTGATCTCCCGCGTGGTCTCGGTCGGGACGACGAGGGTGCGCGCCTCGTCCTCCCCGTTGACCGCGGCGAAGCCCGCGGCGCGCAGGGCCGCGCGCGACCTGACCAGGTCCTCGCCGGTGTCCAGGGTGAGGGTGACCGTGCGGCGCCCGACGGTCGCCTTCAGCTCGGCCGCCGTTCCGGCGGCCACCACCCGCCCCTCGGACAGCACCGTGATGGTGTCCGCGAGCCGGTCGGCCTCCTCCAGGTACTGCGTCGTCAGGAGCACGGTGGTGCCCTGCCGGACCAGACCCTCGACGATCTCCCACAGGTTGAGCCTGCTGGTCGGGTCGAGTCCGGTGGTCGGCTCGTCGAGGAACAGCACGTCCGGGGCGCCGACCAGCGACACCGCGAGGTCGAGCCGCCGCCGCAGTCCGCCCGAGTAGCTGCTCGCCCGCCGGTCGGCGACATCGGTCAGGCCGAACAGTTCGAGCAGCTCGTCGGCGCGCGCTGCGGCTGCTCGGCGTCCCGCGCCGAGCAACCGGGCGATGAGCACGATGTTCTTGCGGCCGCTGAGCTGGCCGTCCACCGAGGCGAACTGCCCGGTCAGACCGATTCTGCGGCGGATCTCGACGGGTTTGTCGGCGAGGTCGAAGCCCGCCACGCTGGCCCGCCCCGAGGTGAGCGGCAGAGCCGTGGTGAGGATGTTGACCAGAGTGGTCTTGCCTGCGCCGTTGTGGCCGAGGAGCCCGAGGACCGTGCCGCGCGGGGCGGTGACGCTCACCGAGTCCAGTGCGTGGACCGAGCCGAACGACTTGGTGACGTTCTCCACCTCGATCATCAGGTCTCCGGAACCGGAGCCCGGCGCCGGTCCCGGCCGGGTGACAGGGGGCGTGAGGAGCCCGCTCATGAGATGTACTCCCGCTGGTGGGTGGTGCGGACGGTGGATCACCGGCCGGTTGGGCGACGGGGGCCCGTACGCCGGGCCCCCGCGTGCGAGGGGCCCCGCCCGCGGAGGGCGGGGGGCTGACGATCGTGGCCGGTCACGGCCGGCTCAGGCGCCGGGACCGCGGGCCGCCGCGCCCCGGGCTCCCGGGCGGTGGGGACAGGGGCCCCTGCCCCGCCGGAACGCTGCCGCCGGGTGCGGCCCTCCGCGGGACGGGCCGCACCCGGCCCTGCGGCCGTACGGGGCCGGTCGGCGCGGGGCGGTCACGCCGGGTCGCCGTCCATGAGGCGGAACAGCTCCTCGTCGGACGCGTCGGCCACGTCGACGGTGGCCGTGCCCTGGCCCGTGCCATGGCCCTGGGCGCCGCCCCGGGACGGCCCCCAGCGGCTCGCCAGGGCCCGCAGCCGGGCCGCGGTGTCCGAGTCGACGGTCGCGCCGGATACGAGCAGCGCCTCCAACTCGTCCACCAGGGCGGTCGGGTCACGACGGGGGTGCGGGCCGGTGTCCCGCAGCGCGTCGCACACCAGACGGGCCACCGCGCCGGGGGAGGGGTGGTCGAAGACCAGGGTGGGCGGCAGCCGGACACCGGTGGCGGCGGTCAGCCGGTTGCGCAGCTCCACGGCGGTGACCGAGGTGACCCCCAGCTCGGTGAAGGCCAGATCGGCTCCCGTGTCGGACGGCAGTGCACCGCCGGTCACCGCCGCGAGTTCACCCCGGACCAGCTCCGTGACCAGGCCCTCGGCCTCGGCGTCGGTGAGCCCGGCCAGCCGCTCGGCCAGCTCGGGGCGCGCGCCGGCCGCTCCTGCCCCGGCCGCTCCCGCGCCGGCCGGGAGCGGCCCGGTGGCGACGGCGCCCAGCGGCACCGACGCCAGCCAGTACGCCTCGTGCTGGAAGGCGTACGTGGGCAGCGTCACCGTCCCCGCGCCCGCCGGCGCCGCCCGCCAGTCCACGGGCAGCCCGAGCGCGTGCAGACGGACCGCGCAGGCGAGCGCGGACCCGGCCTCGTCGGTGCCGCCGCGCAGCACCGGCAGGACGGTGGGCGCGGTGTCGGGATCGCGGTCGCCGAGGCACTCGCCGACCATCGGGGTGAGGGCCGCCTCCGGGCCCAACTCGACGTACACGGAGGTGTGTTCGGCGTCGAGGCTCGCCACCGCGTCGGCGAACCTGACGGTGTCCCTGGCGTGCCGCACCCAGTGCTCCGGGTCGACCGCCTCCTGCGCGGTGAGCGGCCTGCCGGTCACACCGGAGACGACCGGCAGCGCGGGCGCCGCGAAGGTGAGCCCGGCGACCGTCGCCCGGAACTCGGCGAGCATCGGATCCATCAGCGGCGAGTGGAAGGCATGGCTGACCACCAGCCGCCGGGTCTTGTGACCGTGCGCTGCGGCCTCGGCGACCAGCGCGGCCACCGCGTCCTCGGCGCCGGACAGCACCACGGAGGACGGACCGTTGACGGCGGCCACCACGACCTCCGGGGCGCACTCCGCGAGGAGCGCGCCCGCCTCCGCCTCGGAGCAGCGCACCGCCACCATCGCGCCGCCCGGCGGCAGCGCCTCCATCAGTCGTCCGCGTGCCGCGACCAGGGCACAGGCGTCGGCGAGCGACAGCACCCCGGCGACCTGCGCGGCAGCGATCTCGCCGACCGAGTGCCCGACCAGCCGGTCGGGGACCACGCCCCAGGACTCCAGGAGCCGGTACAGGGCGACCTCGAAGGCGAACAGGGCAGGCTGTGCGTACGCGGTGCGGTCCAGCAGCGCGGCGTCCGTGCTCTCCGGGGCGGCTCGCAGCACCTCGGTCAACGGCCGCTCCAGGAGCGGGTCGAGGAGCGCGCACACCTCGCGCAGTGCGCTGTCGAAGACCGGGAACGCCGCGGCCAGCCCCTGGCCCATGCCCGGGCGCTGACTGCCCTGCCCGGTGAAGACGAACGCCGTCTCCCGGCTGCCGCCCAGCGGACCGCGTCCGGCGCTCCCCGGCGTCTCGCCGCGCGCGAACGCTTCGGCGGACGCGAGGAGTCCGGCCCGGTCCGAGCCGGTCAGCACGGCCGTGTGGGAGTGGACGGCGCGGGTGGTGAGGAGTGAGTGGGCGATGTCCGCGGCGGAGACCTCCGGATGCGCGGCGGCGTACCCGGCGAGCCGCCTGGCCTGTCCGCGCAGCGCGTCCGGGCCCTTCGCCGACACCAGCCACGGCGCCACGGGACGTCCGCCCGCGTCGCCCGCGGGGGCGCCCTGGGCGGGGTCGGCGGCGGGCGCCTCCTCCAGGACCAGGTGCGCGTTGGTGCCGCTGATGCCGAAGGACGAGACCCCGGCCCGGCGCGGCCGGCCGTCCGTGCGGGGCCAGTCCCGCGCCTCGGACAGCAGCCTTACGGAGCCGGGGCTCCAGTCGACCCGGGTGGTCGGGGTGTCCGCGTGCAGGGTGCGCGGGAGGTGCTCGTGTTCCAGGGCCAGCACCATCTTCATCACGGCGGCGGCGCCCGCGGCGGCCTGCGTGTGGCCCAGATTGGACTTGACGGAGCCGAGGAACAGCGGCCGTCCGTCCGGCCGCTCGCGTCCGTAGGTGGCCAGCAGTGCCTCGGCCTCGATCGGGTCGCCGAGGGTGGTGCCGGTGCCGTGCGCCTCGACGGCGTCGACCTCGGCGGCGCCGACGCCCGCGTCGGCGAGGGCCTGCCGGACAACCCGCTGCTGGGCGGGCCCGTTGGGGGCGGTGAGCCCGTTGGAGGCGCCGTCCTGGTTGACGGCGGAGCCGCGGATCACGGCGAGGACGGGGTGGCCGTTGCGGCGGGCGTCGGAGAGCCGTTCCAGGACGAGCAGCCCGGCCCCTTCCGACCAGGCCGCGCCGTCGGCGCCGTCGCCGAAGGACTTGCAGCGGCCGTCGGGGGACAGGCCCCGCAGCCGGGAGAAGCCGACGAAGGCGGCGGGCGTGGACATCACCGCGACCCCGCCCGCCAGCGCCAGGTCCGACTCACCGGAACGCAGCGAGCGGCACGCCAGGTGCAGGGCGACCAGGGACGAGGAGCAGGCGGTGTCGACGGTGAGGGCGGGGCCGTTCAGCCCGAGGGTGTAGGCGATCCGGCCGGAGAGCGCGCCGCCCGCGGTGCCCACCGGCAGCAGGCTCTCCAGCTCGCCCGACGGGTCGGCGGCGCCCGCCGCGTAGTCGTGGTACATCGCGCCGGTGAACACGCCGGTCCGGCTGTCCCGCAGGGCCGCCGGGTCGAGCCTGGCGCGTTCGACGGCCTCCCAGGCGATCTCCAGGAGCAGCCGCTGCTGCGGGTCGGTGGCGAGCGCCTCGCGCGCCGACATCCCGAAGAACCCGGCGTCGAAGTGGGCGGCGTCGCGCAGGAACCCGCCCTCGCGGGCCACCGAGGTGCCGGGGGCGTCGTCGCCCTCGGGGGTGTCGGCGAAGAGGGCGTCGAGGTCCCAGCCGCGGTCCTCGGGGAAGCCGGTGACGGCGTCGGTGCCGTCCCGCAGCAGCTCCCAGAGCGCCTCGGGCGAGCTGGCGCCGCCGGGCAGCCGGCAGGCCATGGAGACGATCGCGACGGGCTCGTCGGGGGCCGTGGGCCGTGCGGTCTCCGCGGCCTGCGGCCCGTTGAGGCCGGCCAGTTCGCGGGCCAGCGCCTGCGGAGTGGGGAAGTCGAAGGCGAGTCCGGCGGGCAGGGGCAGCCCGGTCGCCTCGGCGAGGGCGTTGCGCAGCCGTACGGAGGCGACCGAGTCCAGGCCGTGGGCGCGGAAGGTGACGTCGGGTCCGATCGGGGCGCCCGGGGCGTCCTCGCCCGGTACGGCGGCCAGCACCTCGGTGACGGCCTCGACGACCAGTCCCAGCGCGTCCCGCAGGGTCGGGCGCGGCGTGTGCTCCCCGCCGACGGCGGGCTGTTCGGCGGTCTGGGCGAGGTGCTGTTCGAGCGACCGACGGTGGACCTTCCCGGCTGGAGTGAGGGGCAGCGCGGGGAGCGCCACGACCTCCAGCGGAATCTTGTACTCGGCGGTCCCGGACGCGCGCAGGAACGCCGTGACGTCCCGGAGCGACACGGTGCCGCGCCCCGAGGTGCCGGACGCTGCCGAAGTGCCGGTCGCCGAAGTGCCGGTCGCCGAAGTGCCGGACGCCGACGTGCCGGACGCCGAGGGCGCGTCGATCGGCGCGGCCCGCTCGGTGACCACCAGGACCGGGTACTCGCCCAGCCGCGGATCGGGTCGGGCGACGACGGCGAGCGGGCCGATGTCCGGCATCTCCGCGAGCAGGGTCTGGATCTCCACCGCGTTGAACTTGCGGCCGCCCACGTTGATCAGCTCCGCCGACCGGCCGTGGAAGGAGACGAGCCCGGTGGCGCCGATCGAGGCGAGGTCGCCGGTGCGCAGCCAGCCGTCCTCGGTCAGCACCGAGCGGGTCAACTCCGGTTCCCCGTAGTAGCCGTGGAACAGGGTGTGCCCGCGGTACTGCAGCTCGCCCGGTTCGCCGGGCGGGCACGGCAGCCCGTCCTCGCCGATGACCCGCATCTCGGAGTCGCGTACGGGCCGGCCCACGCTGCCGGAGGCCACCTCCGGCGGGTCGGCGGCCAGGCTGCTGGTGCCGTTGCCCGCCTCCGACATGCCCCACACCACCAACAGCGTGGTGTCCAGTGTCTGCCGCACCTCGCGCACCAGCGCGGGCGGCAGTGCGGCGCCGGCCGTGAGAATTCGAGCGGGCCGCAGCCCGCCGCTGTCCGGCAGTTGCCTTGCCCGCGTCACGATGTCGTGCAGCTGTGCGGGCACCGCGACGACCATGGTCGGGTTGTGCCGACCGGCCAGCTCCATGAACCGCTCGCCGTCCCAGGTGCGCAGCAGCACGTGCCGCCCGGAGCGGAAGAGCGCCGAGTACACCGACTGGAGTCCGAAGCAGTGGGTCAGCGGGCACGCGGTCAGTACGGTCCCCGCGAACGCCTCCGCCGAATCCTCGGTGGCCGCCCGCGAGTTGGTGAGCAGCGTGTCGTGCGAGTGCAGACAGATCTTGGGTCGCGCCGAGGTGGTGCCGGAGGACGGCAGCAGCACGAACGGCGACTCGGGCCGCACGTCGACGGGTTCGGGTCGCTGTCCGGCCCACCGGGCGAGGAGACCGGTGACGGTCTCCTCGCCCGGCGCGGCCTCGTCCCCGGCGACCAGCACGGCCCGCAGCGAGGGCAGCGCCTCGCGCAGCGCGGTCGCGGAGAGCGGGCCCGCCTCCTCCCGGGGGCGCGGCGGCAGCGCGACGGCGGCGGGCTGGACCCGCTCCAGGAGCGCCCGCACGTCGACGGCGGCGTTGCCCTGGTGGACCGGCATGGTGACGGCGCCGATGGAGGCCGCCGCCAGATGCAGCGTCAGGTACTCCCAGCAGTTGGGCAGATGCAGGGCGAGTACGTCGCCGGGGGCCACTCCGGCGGCCTGGAGGCCGCGTGCGAGCGCGTCCACCTCGGTGCGCCAGGTGTTCCAGGTCAGTGTGCGGTCGTCGGCGAGCAGGGCGACGGAGTCGCCGCTCCGGCGCACGGCTGCGTCGAACACCTCGGGCAGGGTCAGCCCGTCCAGGGCGCGACCGCGGGGATCGATCAGATAGTCGTGGGTGTGGACGGGCACCATCACTCCCGGGGGTCGAGCGTCGCCGTCATGGAGAGAGAACCGCTCCAGACTCTTGCCGCGCGGGCCGTGTTTTCCCTAGAGATGCCCGGGGAAGCGGCGCGGAGCGGCCCGGGCGGGGAACGGGTGCGGGCCGGCGACCGCCTCCGGCCGCCGGCCCGCACCGCGGCAACGGGCCCTAGGGAAGCGCCGGTTCCTGCGCGCGTCCCGGGGGCCGGGCGGTGTCGTCGGGGGCGTCGCGGCCGGGGAACCCGGCGCCCAGCAGCCGCAGCAGCGGGGTCGCCTTGACGGCCGTCTCCTCGAACTCGGCGGCCGGGTCGGAGAGCGCGATGACGGCGCCGCCGACGCCGTAGCGCAGCCGGTTGCCGCTGAGGACCATCGTGCGGATGACGATGGACAGGTCGACCGAGCCGGTCAGCGAGAAGTAGCCGATGGCGCCCGAGTAGACGCCGCGGGGGCCGCCCTCCAGACGGTCGATGATCTGCATGGTGCGGATCTTCGGGGCGCCGGTCATCGACCCGCCGGGGAACGCCGCCCGCACCGCGGCCACCGGGCTGCTGTCGGCGTGCAGCCTGGCCCGCACGGTGCTGACGAGCTGGTGGACGCTCGCGTACGACTCCACCTGGAACACCGGGTCGGCGACGACCGAGCCGACCGCCGCGCACCGGCCCAGGTCGTGCCGGACCAGGTCGACGATCATCAGATTTTCGGCGCGGTCCTTCTCGCACGTGGCGAGGTCGTCGGCGAGCAGCGCGTCGGCCTCCGGGGTGGCGCCGCGCGGCCGGGTGCCCTTGATGGGCTTGGACTCCATGGCGCCGTGCCGGTCGATGCGCAGGAAGCGCTCGGGGGAGCTGCTGAGCACCGCGACCGACTCGAAGTGCAGGAACGCGGCGAACGGTGCCGCGCTCACGCGGCGCAGCGCTCGGTAGGCCTGCCACGGGTCGAGGTCGGTGTCGGTCTCCGCCATGTTGGTGAGGCAGACCTCGTAGGTCTCGCCCGCGGCGATCTCCTGCTGGCAGACGTCGATCAGCTTGAGGTAGGCGTCCCGGTCGTGGCGCAGCTCCACCGGCCCCGTGGTGCACTCCAGGGCCTCGGCGCAGGGGCCGGGCCGCTGTCCCGCGATGCCGTGCAGGGCGTCGGCGGCTTCGGTGAGCCAGGCGCGTGCCGCGTCCTCGTGGCCGTCCTCGGAGAGCGCCAGCAGGTAGCCGGTGTCGCTGTGGTGGTCGACGACCAGGGCTCGGTCGGCGAAGACGAGAGTGGCGTCGGGGTCGGGCGAGCGGTGCGCGGCCTCGCCGTCGCACTCGGCCTTGAGCTCGTAGCCGAGGTAGCCGACCCAGCCGAGGGCGAACTCGAAGGGCAGTGGGGCCACTTCGGTGCGCATTCCGGCGAGGTCCTGCTCCAGCCAGGTCAGGAACGGGCTGTCGACGGTACGGGTGGCGCCGCCTTCGGTGACGGTGACGGTGCCCGCGGTGACGTCGGCCTTGGCGATCCTGGCGAGCGGGCCCGAGGCGTCGCCCAGCACGGAGAGCCGGCCGAGACGGTCGTCGGGGCGGCTGCTGTCGAGCCAGAACGGGTGCTCGCCGCCCCGGAAGAGGGTGTCGAAGGCGACTTCGGGGTCGAAGCGGGCAGGGAGTTGCTCGACGAGGACCCGCAACTCCCGCACCGGTGAGGCCGGTTCGGAGGCGATCGGTCGAGCGGTGGGCGCGGCGGCGCGGCTGCGGGGGCGGCCGTGGCGTTCGGTGAGGCCGCGGAAGTTCTCCAACAGCCGGTGGCCCTCGCGGGTGCCGATCGACTCGGGGTGGAACTGCACGCCCCACAACGGCAGGGTGCGGTGGCGCAGCGCCATCAGCACGCCGTCGGGGGAGAACGCGGTGCCTTCGAGGTCCGGCGGCAGGTCGGTGACGGCCAGGGAGTGGTAGCGGACCACCTCCAGGGGCTGCGGCAGCCCTTCGAAGAGTCCGGTGCCGTCGTGCCGCACCGCGGAGGTCCTGCCGTGCCGGGGTTCCGGTGCGCGGTCCACGCGCGCCCCGTGGGCGAGTGCTATGCCCTGGTGGCCCAGGCAGACGCCGAGCACCGGGAGGCGGCCCTCGCCGGCTATCTCGGCGCAGAGGCCGAAGTCGGCGGGGCGGTGCGGGGTGCCGGGGCCGGGGGAGAGGACGACGTTGTCGAACGAGTCGAGCAGTCCGGGCCGCCAGGCGGGGTCGTCGTTGGCGATGACCTCCGGCTCCCGCCCGTTGACCCGGGACAGGTAGTGGAAGAGGTTGTAGGTGAAGGAGTCGTAGTTGTCCACGAGAAGTGTGCGCATGGTGTCCTTGTCCAGGAGGCGCGTGAGCGGAAAGTGACGTGGGAGGCGACGGACGGGGGTGCCGTCCGGCCGCGGGCGGTTCTCCTGCCGCGCGGCGGCCACGGCCGAGGCGGACGTGCTCGGGCACGGCGCCGGTCGGTGTGCTTCGGTCACGGCTCCAGCGCCTGCCCGGGAGGCGGCCCCGCACCACCCCCGGGCCGGACGCTCAGGAGGCGGGGGCGAGTGCGCGGGCGATCTCGGCCTGGACCGCGGCGAGGTGCTGGACGAGGAAGAAGTGGCCGCCCGCGTAGGTCCGCAGTTGGTACCCGCCCGTGGTGTGGTCCTGCCAGCGCTCGGCCTCCGCGACCGTGGTGAGCGGGTCGGCGTCGCCGGTCAGCACGGTGAGGTCGCACGCCACGCGGCGGTCGGCGGGGCAGGAGTACGTCTCGATGGCGCGGTAGTCGCCGCGCAGCGCGGGCAGCGCCATCCGCAGGATCTCCTCGTCGCCGAGGACACCGGCGGCGGTGCCGTTGAGGCGCTTCATCTCGGCCACGATGCCGTCGTCGTCGCGGAGGTGGACCTCCTCGGCGCGGGTGGTGGACGGGGCACGGCGCCCGGAGGCGAGGACCTCGCGGGGGCCCGCACCCTTCTGCTCCAGCCGCCACGCCGTCTCGAACGCGAGGGCGGCGCCCATGCTGTGCCCGAAGAACACGGTGGGCCGAGTGTCCAGCGCGAGCAGCTGTTCGGTGATCAGGTCGGCGAGCGTGCCGAGGTCCGCCACGCAGGGTTCCTTGCGCCGGTCCTGGCGGCCGGGGTACTGGAGCGAGATCACTTCGGCGGTCGGCGCGAACCGCGCCGAGACCGGGTGGTAGAAGCTGGCGGAACCGCCGGCGTGCGGGAAGCAGACCAGCCGGACCGCGTCGGCGTCGGCCGGGTGGTAGCGCCGCAGCCAGCGGGCCGCGATCTCGTCAACTGCGGTGGTCACGGTGTGTGTCCCTTCAGTGGTACGCGCCGGCGGGGGCCCGCCGGCCGGGGGTCGTGGCGGCGGGTGTCAGTCCTCGTGGACGGTGACCGAGCGGGACGGACACAGGTCTCCCGCGGCGCGGACCGCGTCCCGGTCCTGGACGCCGGGCTCATCCGTCACCAGGACGACGACGCCGTCGTCGTCCTGGTCGAAGACGTCGGGCGCGTTCAGTACGCACTGGCCCGCTCCGACGCACTGGTCCCTGTCGACGGTGACACGCATGATCGTTGGCTCCTCGGGGTCGGGTGGGGGACGTCCGGGTGGGACCGGGACCGTCCGGCCCCACCCGGGTGCCGGTGGTCACCAGCGCACCGGCAGCTCGTGGAGGCCGAACAGAATCCCGTCGTACTTGAACGCCAACTCGTCCATCGGGACGGCCAGTTCCAGGGTCGGAATCCGCTCGAACAGCCTGCGGTAGGCGATCTCCATCTCGACCCGGACCAAGTTCTGCCCCAGGCACTGGTGGACGCCGTAGCCGAACGCGATGTGCCGGCGCTCGGTGCGCTCCGGGTTGAAGGCGTGCGGACAGCCGAAGGCCTCGGTGTCGTGGTTGGCGGCGGCGATCAGCGGCACGATTCCCTCGCCCCTGCGGATCCGCTGCCCGGCGATCTCCACGTCGTCGACGGCGACCCGCAGCGCGACCATGTCGGCCACCGAGTGCAGCCGCAGCAGCTCCTCCACGACCCGGTCGCTGCCGATCCACTCGGGGTTGGACAACAGCGTCACCACCCCGAGGCCGATGTTGTTCGCGGTGGTCTCGTGCCCGGCGATCAGCAGGAGCAGCAGGACGCCGGAGAGTTCCTCGTGGCTGAGCTGGCCGGTCGAGAGCAGCCGGCTGATCAGGTCGTCGCCGCGCCACTTGTCCTTGATGGCGATGAGCCGGTTGATGTAGCGAAGCAACTCGCGGGTGGCGGTGGCGCGCTGCTCGTCGGTGGAGGTGCGGATGGCGACCAGGGTGCGGGTGCGCGACTCGAAGAAGTCGCGGTCGGCGGAGGGCACTCCGAGCAGCGAGGAGATGACCAGGGACGGCACCGGCAGCGCGAAGTCCTCCACCAGGTCCGCGGTGTTGCCGCCGGCCAGCAGGGCGTCGATGCGCTCGTCGACGGTCCGCTCCACGGCGGGCCGCAGGTCGCGGACCCGGCGCACGGTGAACTCGGGGATGAGGACCTTGCGGAACCGGTCGTGCTCGGGGGAGTCGAGTCCCACGAACCAGCCGGGGATCTGGTCCTGCTTGGGAACGCCCATCGTCGCGCCGACGTTGGGGAACCCCTCGTTGTCGGGGTTGGCACTGATCTTGGGGTGGGTGAGCACCGCGCGCACGTCCTCGTGCCGGGTGACCAGCCAGATCGGCATGCCGTTCGGCAGATAGGACCTGACCAGGCCGCTCTGTTCCCGGTGGGAGGCGTACTGGGAAAGCGGCAGCGGTTCCTCGGGCGTGCGCAACGGGAAGTCGACCACCGTGGGGCCGGGGCTGGTCGTCATGTCCGCTCCTTGTTTCTCGTCCCGCGGTCGGCGGGTCTCGTACTGGGGTCGGCGGACCGGGCCCGGTCGGGCCCGGTGGCGGGCGGGTGCGGGGCCCGCCGCGGCGGGCCCAGGGATCAGCTCCCGGTGCAGAACTCCCGGACGGCGCCGGTGATGTACTCCTGGTCGGCTGCGGTCAGTCCGGTGTGCGTGGGCAGGTAGAGGCCGTCCTCGCTGAACCGGTGGGCGTTGAGGGTCGGCCACACCGGGTCGAGGTAGCCGGGCTGGCGGCTCATCGGTTTGAAGAACAGCCGGGTCTCCACACCGCGCGCGTCGAGATGGGCGCGGAGCTCCTCCCGGCGCTCGGCGCGCAGGTCGTACATCCACAGCACGTCGCGGGCCGGCATCAGCGTGATGCCGGGAAGGTCCTTGAGGCCCGCGTCGTAGCGGGCCTCGATCTCCCGGCGGGTGGCGAGGATCTCGTCGAGCCGTTCCACCTGGGCCAGGGCGACGGCGCCCTGCATGGCCGTCATCCGGAAGTTGTAGGCCAGCTTCTTGTGCAGGAAGCTGTGGTCGCGGGTGAAGGCCATCGCCCGCAGATGCGCCATCTGCTGCGCCAGGCGCGGGTCCTCGGTGAGACAGACACCGCCCTCGCCGGCCGTGATGATCTTGTTGGCGAAGAGCGAGAAGCACGCGATGTCGCCCACCGGACGCACCCCGTGCGCCTCCGCCGAATCCTCCACCACCCGCAGGTTGTACTGGTGCGCGAGGTCCATCACCGCGTCCATGTCGCAGCGCCGGCCGTAGACGTGCACCGGCATGATCGCCCGGGTGCGCGGGGTGATCTTCTCCTCGATGCGGGTGACGTCGATGTTCAAATCGTCACCGCAGTCCACGAAGACCGGGGTGGCGCCGGTGTAGGTGACGGCCCACGCGGACGCCACCATCGTGAACTCCGGCACGATCACCTCGTCGCCCGGTCCGATGCCCAGCGCGCGCAGCGCGAGGGTGAGGGCGGAGGTGCCCGAGGAGCAGGCGACGCCGTGGGCGACCCCGTTCCACCGGGCGAAGGCCTCCTCGAACCGCTGGACGTACGGGCCCTGGGAAGAGATCCAGCCGCTGGAGACGGCGTCGGTGACGTACTCCAGTTCGCGGCCGTCCAGACTCGGCCGGGAGACGGGGTGGGTGAAGTCCATGAAGTCCTCGCTGCTGTCGCTGGGCTCACGCGGGATGGGGTCGGGCGGGCGCTGGGTGCTCACGCCGAGGGGAGCAGGCCGAGCACGAGGTCGGCGGCGGTCTTGCGGCCACCGGCCGCCTGCTGGAGGGCGCCGAGCCGCTCGGCCCGCTCGCGGAACGACGGCTCGGCGGTGACGCGGGTCAGCTTGTCGACCACGTCGTCGGGGTCGACGGTGTGCGGCTTGTCCAGGGTCAGACTGATGCCGAAGTCACGGCCTCGGACCGCCTGGTCGAAGCAGTCCACCCACAGCGGACGCACCACCTGGGGCTTACCGAAGTAGACGCCCTCGTGGTAGGCGTTTCCGCCGCCGTGGGAGAAGAACGCGGAGACCTTCGGGTGGGCGAGCACGTCCAGTTGCGAGGGCACCCAGTTCTCCACCCGCAGGTTCGCGGGCAGTGACTCGGCGGCCGGCAGCAGATGCTGCTGCTCGGCGGGGAGCTTCCACAGGAACTGATGGGTGTCCGCCATCCGCCGGGCCACCTCCACCAGGGCCCCGACCTCCTCGCGGGTGAGCCGGGTGATGGTGCCGAACCCCATGTAGACCACCGAGGACTGCCGGTCGAGCCAGCCGGACACCTCGTTGTCGTCCGGTGCCTCCGGCAGCGGCGGCAGCAGGGCCCCCACCAGGTTCACCTTCTCCGGGATCTCGAAGGCGTAGTCCAGCTCCGCGACGGACGAACAGACCACGGCCGCCGCCCTGTCGACACGGGTCATCGCGTTGGGCGGGGCGATGCCGAGCTCCTTGCGGATCGCCGCGTCCTCCCGCAGCACCTTGCCCATGTCCGGGTGGAGGAACATGCCCAGCGTGCGCCACTTGAACAGGGCGTTGTCCAGCTTCTGCCGTGCCGACATCCGCTGCGGCAGCCCGGAGTTCGGGACCGGGAAACTCTTCGGGGTGTACGAGGTGCCGAACGGGTTGTGCGACGTCAGGACGTTGCTGGGGACGAACGGAACGTTCAGCACGTACGGGATGTTTCGGGCCAGTGCCAGGTCGACGGCGAAACCGGCCACGCAGTCGACGACCAGCAGCGCCGGGTCCACCTCGTCCACGACCTTCTCCAACTCCCGGTACTTGCGGGCCTGGAGCGCGGGCTTGTACGACTGCCGGACCACCGCGCGGTGCGCCTTGAACCGGGAGGACTGGGTCACCTCGCGGTACACCTCGTCGTCCCAGGTCACCGCGGACAGCTCGGACACCACTTCGCCCAGCGAGGCGAACGAAACCGGCGACGCGTCGCCGAGCGCCTCCACGTCGCCGCGCCGGTGCTCGTCGGTGGCGAACCACAGGTCGGGGACGCCCCGTCGGGCCAGCTCCCCGGCAAGCACCAGCAACGGGTTGAGCAGCCCGCTCTCGGGAAGGCTGACGAAGAGGATCGGCCGGGCGGCGGAGGTCATTGGAGGGAACGCCCTTTCACGAAGTGACTGCCGTGGGTCGCCGCGGTCCGCCGGTCACCTGGGAACGGGCGCGGAAGTCGTGCGGTGCGCCGGCCGGAGTCGGACACGGGCATTGCCGACCGCACCCTCACTTGATCTCATGTCGGCCACCGGGGAAATCCTTAGACTTCGGCTCCGGCGCCTCCTGCGGGCCCCGGAGTGTGCGTAGATGAGGTTCCGGCAGGGCAAGTGCGTCTGATGGCCGGTGATCACCGCCGGCGGCGGGGCTGCCCGCGCCCCCGGTCACCGGCCGCCGTACCGGGCCGTGTCGAGGCGTGAGGGAGAGCAAGTGAGCGATCGGGCCAGTGCCGTCACCTCCGCACCACCACTGGTCGGACGGGCCCGTCAGATGGAGGCCCTGGCCCGGCACGCCGCCGCCGCGCGCGTGGGTCGGCCCCGGCTGGTGCTCGTGGACGGCCCGGCCGGCGTGGGCAGGACCGCCCTGCTGCGGGCCGCCGCCGACGGCCCCTTCGCCGGAATGACCGTCCTGCACGGCAGCTGCCGCGCCGCCGACGTCGCCACCGGCTACAGCGGGGTCCGCGCACTGTGCGGCCGGCTCGGACTGACCAGCCGCAAGGGCCGCACCTCACCGCTCCTGGACGGCGGCGCCCGGCGCGCGCTGTCCGCCCTCGTCACCGACCCCGGGGACCCCGACCACCCCGGCGCCGCGCCCGACACCTTCTCGCTCCTCCAGGGCCTGTACCGACTCGCCGTCAACCTCATGGCCCAGGGCCCCCTGGTCCTGGTCCTGGACGACGCCCACTGGTGCGACGAACGCTCCCTGCACTGGCTGGACTTCCTGCTGCGCCGGGCCGACGGACTGCCGCTGCTGGTGGTGGCCGCCCACCGTACGGAGGCCGGAGTCGCGGCCCCCGACGCCCTCGCCGACCTGGCTGCCCACCATCTGCCGGAATCGCTGCGCCTGGGCCCGCTGGACGCCTCGGAGGTGGCCGAGCTGACCGCCGGGCACTTTCCCGGGGACCGGCCCGAGCCGGCGTTCGTCGGTCGGCTCGTCTCCGTCACCGGCGGCAGCCCGCTGGCGGTCGTACGGCTGCTGAGCGAACTGCGCTCCGCGGGGCTCGGCCCCGACGAGGAGGGCGCCCGGCGCATCACCGAGGCCGGTGGGAAGGTCGTCGCCGCCTCCGTGCACGGGGTGCTCGCCAACCAGCCCGGCTGGGTTCGCGAGGTGCTGCTCGCACTTGCCGTCCTCGGCGCCGAGGACACCGACCACCTCGCCGCCCTCGCCGGACTCTCCGCCCTGCACGTCGAGGAGGGCGTGGAGATCCTCGGACGGGCGGGGCTGGTCCGGACGGGCCGCCGCGACCCCGTCCACGAGCTGGTGCGCGCCGCTGTGCTCGACTCGCTCGGCGCCGCCGGCGTGGCCCGGCTGCGGCTGCGCGCCGCCCGGCTGCTCAGCGACATCGGGCGTTGCCCCGAGGAAACCGCCGTCCAGCTCCTCGCGGTGCCGGGGCCCGGCGACGCCTGGGCCACCTCCGTACTGAGAGCCGCCGCGACCCGGGCCGAGCAGCGCGGCGCCGCCGAGGCCGCCGCCCGCTACCTGGAACGGGTGCGGGAGGCGGACCCGGACGACCCGGAGGTGCCGGCCCGGCTCGGCAAGGCCCTCGCCGAGACCGATCCGAAGCGCGCAGTCGGTCTGCTGCAGGAGGCGCACGCCCGCACCACCGACGTCCGCGCCCGTGCTGCGACGGCGGTCCGGCTCGCCCTCACCTGTCTCAGCGTCCAGCGGTCCCCGGACGGGGCCCGGGTCCTGACCCGGGCGCTCAACGACCTCGACCGGGAACTGGGAAGCGCCCCCGAGCCGGCCGACCGCGAACTGCGCACCCTCGCGGAGTCCGCCCTGTTGATCGTCGGCGCCGACGAGAAGTCGACCCTCCCCGACGTCCTGCGCCGCACCGCCGGCCTCACCCCGCCGCCCGGCGACACCCCCGCCCAGCGCCAGCAGCTCGCCATGCTCGGTGTGCTCGCGGCAGTGGACGGCCGTCATCCCGCCGCCGAGAGCGTACGCAGGGCGCGCCGTGCGCTGCGCGCGCCCGGCGTCCCGCTGGGCCCGTCGTCGCTGCTGCCCGCCTCGCTCGCCCTCTCGCTCGCGGACGAGAACCGCGCCGCCGACGCCGCGCTGGAGACGGTGCTGCGCGGCAGCCGGGACACCGCCGCGGTGCGGACGTACGGGCTCGCCCTCGCCACCCGCTCGCTGTACCGCCTGGAGAACGGCGCGGTCGCGGACGCGCTGGCGGACGCCCAGAGCTCACTGGAGATACTCGGGGAGGAACGCGGGGACGACAGCGCGGTCAGGCCGTACACCGCGTACGCGGCAGCCCTCGCCGAACGCGGGGAGGCGGCACGGGCCGAGGATTCCCTCACCGCCGTCAGACGGCCCCGGCTGGAGCGCTTCGTCTGGGAGTACCACTGGTACCTGATGGCGCGTGGCCGGGTCCGGGCGGTCGCCGGTGATCCCGAAGGGGCGCTGGCGGCGTACCGCAGCTGCGGCGACTCGCTGGAGGCGGCGGGGCTGCGCAACCCGGTCTTCGCCCCCTGGTGGCTGGAGGCGGCCTGCCTGCTGGCCGGGCTCGGACGGGTCGAGGAGGCCGGCGAAGTCGCCGCCCACGGCGCACCGTTGGCCGAGCAGTGGGGCACTGCGCGCGCACTCGGGTACGCGGCCCTGGCCCGCGGAGCCGCCACGCCGGGCCCGGCCGGAATGGCGCTGCTGCGCGAGGCGGTCGCCCTGCTGGAGGGTTCACCGGCGCGGGCCCAGCACGCGCGGGCGCTGCTGCTGCTCGGGCGGGCGACGCTGGCGGGCGGATCGATGCGGGAGGCGCGCGGTCATCTGCGGGAGGCGGTCGCACTGGCCCGGCGCGGCGGCTGCGTGGCTCTCGCCAGGGAGGCCAGGGAGGACCTGGTCGAGGCGGGCGGCCGGATGCGGGAGATCACCGCGTCACCGCTGGACATGCTGACGGGCACCGAGCGCACGGTGGCCGGTCTGGTCGCCTCCGGAGCCGGCAACCGCGAGGTCGCCGAATCCCTGTTCGTGACCGTTCGTACGGTGGAGCTCCATCTGACCAGTGTCTACCGCAAGTTGGGCGTCGGCCGGCGCCGCGATCTGACGGAGACACTGCGCGCGGGCGGGCCGCCGCCCGTTCTCCCCCGGGTGGGCGTCCGATCCGGAGAACTCCGGAGAACTCCGGAGAACAAGGCGCGTCGGCGAGAAGAAGATCGCGTAGCACGGGGCAACCCCGTTCCCATGCGTAGCTAAGATAATCGAATGTTGCCCCTCGAGTTCCTGCTCCTGGAGCGTGACCGGGAACAGGCTGTGCTCTCGGCCGTGATCGGCGAGCTCCGGTCCGCGCGCCCCGCCGTGGTCACGGTGACCGGAGAGCCAGGGCTCGGCCAGAACGGCTTGCTCCGCTGGGCCGCCGAACAGGCCGGCAACACCGAGCTGAGAGTGCTGACCGCCCGCGCCACCCCCGCCGAGCACCAGCTCCGGTACGGCGTCGTCGCCCAGCTGCTCGCCGGCGAGGACCGCGACATCGCCCCGCGCCTGTTCACCACCCGGGACGGCTCCGGCGGACTGCCCGGCCTCGGCGGGCTCCTCACTGCCGCCCGCGACCGGCCCACCCTGCTCGTGGTGGAGGACGTCCAATGGCTCGACACGGCCTCCCTGCGCTGGCTGGAGGCGCTGGCCCGGCGTCTGCCCCGAGTGCCGATGGCCCTGCTCACCAGCAGCACCGGCGCCGCCATCACCAGGCCGGAGTGGAGCGTGGGCACCTCTCTCACCAGCACCGTCAGCACCGTCGAACTCGCGCTGCCACCCCTGACCACGAGCGGTACCGCCGCCGCCGTCCACGCGGTCTGCGGCACCCCGGGCGACCCCGAGTTCACCGCCGCGGTCGCCGAGGCCACCCGCGGCATCCCTGCCGTCCTCCACGACGTCCTCTCGCGCTTCACCCGGGCCGGGCACCGCCCCGGCGCCGACCACCTGGACCACCTCCGCGCACTCGCCGCCGAAGTGGTCGGCGACCACGCCGCCAAGGCCCTGAGCGAACTGCACGATCCGGCGGCCGTGGACGCCCTGCGCGCCCTCGCCGTCTGCGGCGACCTGCTCGACTTCCCGCTGGTCTGCGGGCTCGCCGGACCGCACGCGGTGCCCGAGGCCAGGCTGCGCGCCACACTCCAGGCCAGCGGCCTGACCACCCTCCGCGACGGCTCCCCGTACGTGCGCAACAGCGTGGTGCGGGCCCGCATACTGGAGGAGATGACGGCCGCCGATCGCGGTGACCTCTACGTCCGCGCCGCCCGGCTCGCCCAGCGGGTCGCCGCCGACGACCAGGGCATCGCCGATCTGCTGCTTCTGGCAGGACCGGTCGGCGACTCCTGGGCCGTCGACACCCTGCGCCGCGGCTTCACCGACGCCCTGCGCGACGGACGCCGGGACCGCGCCGTCGGCTATCTCGCCCGCGCACTGGACGAACCCCTCGACGCCCAAACCCGCCCCCGTATCGAATTCCAGCTCGCCTCGGCCGAGATGGCCACCGTCCCCGCCGCCGCGGAACGACGCCTGCACGGACTGATCCGCGCCCCCGGCACCGGACTGCGCTCCCGCGCCATCGACCTGTGCCTGCTCGGTGGCGACACCCGCTCCCCGCGGCTCGCCCTGGCCGAATCCGGTGAACTCCCCAGGCCGACGGCGGCGCCGGGAGCGCGGCCCGGGCGGGGGAGCGGAACCGCCCTCCCGTATGCCGCCGTCCCGCCGATTCCCCCCAAGTCGCCGGGGACCCATGCCGCGGTCCACTGCCCGAGCCCGGACGACAGCCCGGCACCCGGACCGGGGGCCGAACCCGCGGTGTCCGCCGACCCGCACCCCGGACCCACCGGGCCCGCCGATCCCGAGCCGGCCGAACACCACGAACTCACCGCTCTGCTGCGCATCGCCGACGCGCTGCGCCACGACGCGAACGAACTCGACATCCTTCCGGCGCCCGCCCTGCCCGAGCACTCCCACAGCCCGGCCGTCGCCGGACTGCGCTCCTGGCAGCACGCCTTGGCCGGCGCCCACATCGAAGAGGCCCGCAGGCTCGCCCGCGCCGCCCTCGCCCCGGACCCCGCCGGACGCCCCCCGCTCGTGGTCCCCCGCCTCTTCGCCTGCCGCACCATGCTGCTCACCGACGACGGCGACGAGGCGGAGCCCCACCTCGCCACGATGCTCGCCGAGGCCCACCAGGAACGCTCCGCGATCGCCGTCGCCCACATCCTCGCCGTCCGCGCCGACCTGCACATCCGGCACGGCCGCCCCGACGCCGCCGCTCGGGACCTGGCCGCGGCGGAGGCGGAACTGCCGCCCGCCCGGCGGCACCCGCTCTTCCTCTCGTACTGGACCGCCCTCGGCATCGTCGCGGACATACAGAACGGCCGGCTGGACCGGGCCCGCGAGGCCGCCGCCCGGCCGATGCCCCACCTCGCCCGGGAGTGCGCCACCACCGCCTACATGCTCTTCGCCCAGGGCGTCACAGCGCGCGTGGACGACGACCCCTTCCAAGCTCGGGAGTACTTCCGCGCCGCCGGTCGCTGGCTGCTGCGCTTCGGCTGCGCCAACCCCGCCGAAGTGCCCTGGCGTTCGCTCGCCGCCGAGGCCGCGCACGACCTCGGCTCGGGGGAGGAGGCCCAGCGACTGGCGGACGAGGAGCTGGGTCTCGCCCGGCGCTGGGGCGCCGCCAGCTCCCTGGGCCGGGCCGAACTCGGTCTCGCCATGGTGGCCGACGGAAACCGCGTCGAACACCTGCGCGCCGCCGTCGCCACCCTCAGCGACGCGCCCGCCCGTACCGCCTACACCCGCGCCGTGCTCGAACTGGCCTCCGTGGAACGGGAAGAGGCCGAACGCAGGTCGGTCGTCGCCGTCAGCCCCGGCAGCAGGCCCCGCACCGACGACCTCGCCGCAATGCTGCTCGCGGACGCTGCGAGCCCTGACATGCCGTCCCACCTCGCCAGGGCTCAACGACCCGCGGATCCCGCGCCCTCCGACGTCCGTCGGCGCTCCGGCGCCCGAACTCCCGCCGCGTGGCGGTGCCTCAGCGACGCCGAACACGAGGCCGCGGCGCTCGCCGCCCGTGGCCTCGGCAACCGGGAGATCGCCGCGCTCCTCTCCGTGACCACGCGCACCGTCGAGCTGCGTCTCAGCGGTGTCTACCGCAAGCTCCGCATCCGCGGACGCGAGGAACTGCGGGCACCGTCCCAAGGATCGGAGGGCAGCTTACCCAATGCTGCTGGAGCGCAACATAGAGACAGCACTGGTCGACGCAGCGCTCGGCGCCGCGACCGACGGGCGGTCCTCCCTGATCCTGCTGACCGGACCACTGGGCAGCGGCCGTACGGCCCTGCTTCAGCGGCTGTCCGGACTCGCTGAGGGCCACGACGACATACGGGTGCTGCGCGCCAACGCGGCCCCGATGGAACAGGACTTCGCCTTCGGCGTCGTACGGCAGCTCTTCGAGACGCTGCTGAGCGATACCGACGAGGAGTACCGCGACCGCTGGATGGACGCCCACGCCTCCTTCGCCGGTCACATCCTCGCCGACGACACGGCCCCGCCCGGCGCCGACCAGGCCATCGCCGCCACCGAGGCGGTGCTGCACGGGCTGTTCTCCCTGATCGTCAACGTGAACACCGAGCACCGACTCATGATCCTCGTCGACGACCTCCAGTGGTCCGACGTGCCCTCCCTGCGCTGGCTGACCTATCTGGCCAAGCGGTTGCACGGACTGCGGGCCGTCATCGTCTGCGCCCTGCGCGACGGTGAGCCGCGCACCCACCACACCCTCATCCGCGAGGTGCGCGAGGCCGCCACCCAGACCCTGCGGCCCGCATCCCTCAGCCTGGAGGCCGCCCACACTCTCGTTCACGAACGCTTCGGCGAGTCCGGCGACGAGGAGTTCGTCCGCGCCTGCCACGAAGTCTCCGCGGGCAACCCCCTGTTCCTGAAGGCGGCCCTCATCGGCACCGAGGTCCTCGGACGCCGCCCCCTGGCCGAACACGCCGACGTGGTACGCGGGTTGGCCACGTCCCAGCTGCGCGAACGCATCGCCAGCATCCTGCGCACCCAGCCCGCACCCGTACGCGACCTCGCCGCCGCCATCGCCGTCCTCGGCGAACAGGCCGACCCCCTGGCGCTGGCCCGGCTCGCAGGACTCGACTCCCTCGGCTACACCGGCGCCCTGCGCGCCCTCGGCGCCCTCGGGATGCTCGCCGCCGACGAACCCCGCTTCGTCCACCGCGCCGTGCGCGACGCCGCCGAGTCCACCCTCACCATGACCCAGCGGGAACAGATGCGCGACGAGGCCGCGAACCTCCTGTACACCGCGGGTGCCCCCGCCGAACAGGTCGCCGCCCAGCTCATGGCCGTCGTCACCCGCCACCAGCCGTGGGCCGTCGACGTGCTGCGGGCCGCGGCCGACACCGCCCTGCGCCGCGGCGCCCCCGACGCCGCCGCCCGTTACCTCCAGCGTGCCCTCCTCGACAGCCCGGCCGACGGCGTCGACCGGGCCCGCCTCCTCGTCGAACTCGCCACTGCGGAGAGGGGCTTCGACTCCCTCGCCTGCGAACGGCACATAGCCCAGGCGATGACGCTGCTGCCCGAAGCACGGGACCGCGCCGTCGCCGCGCTGCGCATCTCGCCGACCCCGCTCGGCCCCGCCCTGCCGACCGTCGTCGAGCTGCTGCGCCAGGCGGACGAAGGGCTGGGCCCCGCCCACCTGCTCACCGGCGCCGACCGCGATCTCGCCCTGCGGCTGGAGGCCAGGCTGCGCCACTGCGGCCACGAGGACCCCGCCATGCTGACCGCCGCGGCCGAGCGACTGAAGGAGCTCGGCCCCGAACCGTCCCTGGACACGGCCGCGGAGCGGGAGCTGACCATCGCGCTGCTCGGCGCCGTCACCCTCGGCTGCCGGATGCGCGCGGACAAGGTGGTACGGCTCGCCGGGCGCATCCTCGACCGCGAACCCGCCACCTCCGCCCGCGTCCACTCCACCCTGCCCCTGGTGATCATCACGATGATCGCCGCCGACTCGGTGGAGGCCGTCGACTCCTGGCTCGCCGTCGAACACCGGGCCCAGGCGCGGGGCACCACCCCCGCCAACGCACTGGTCCACATCGAACAGGCCCTGGTCCACCTGGGTCGCGGACGACTCGCTCAGGCCAGGGAACAGTCCGAAACGGCCCTCGGCATGACCGAGACCACCCACGACACCCTCGGCACCGTCGCGACGATGACGCACGCCATCGTTGCCCTGGAGTCCCGCGACCCGGACCTCGCGGAGCGCGTCCTGCGCCGCGCGAGCCGCATCAGCCCCCAGGGACTCACGCTCACCGGCATACTCCGCCTGCTGGAGGCCACCGGCGAGATAGCCGCCGGCGACCACACCGGTGCGCTGGACTCACTGCGCTCCTGCGGGCGCCAACTGGAGGCCGCCGGCTGGCACAATCCGGTTCTCTTCCCCTGGCGCTCCTGGGCCGTCGGCGTCCACCACCGTCTGGGGGACACCCGTAGCGCCCGAGCCCTCGCCGAGGAGGAACTCGCGCGCGCCGAGCAGTGGGGCGCGCCCCTCGGTGTCGGCCGGGCCATGCGGCTGCTCGGCCGGCTGGAGGACGGCGGCAGGGGAGTCGCCCTGCTCCGCGAGGCGGTGACGGTGCTGCGCGGCTCCGCCAACCAACTGGAGCTTGCCCGCGCGCTGTTGTCGCTCTCCGAACGTCTGGGCAGCGGTCCGGAGTCGGAGGCGCTGGCCCGGGAGGCCGCCACCCTGGCGAGCGCCTGCGGTGCGCCCGTCCTCGCGGAGCGCGCCGTGAACGGTACGGGGGACCGGTCCGCACCCGCCGCCTTCCCGCACCATCTGCTCACCCCGACCGAGCGCCGGGTGACCGGTCTGGCCTGCCGGGGGCTGACCAACCAGGAGATCGCCGCGGAACTGCAGGTCAGCTCCCGGGCGGTCGAGAAACACCTCACCCATGTCTACCGGAAAGTGGGTATCCCGGGCCGCCGGGAACTTATCGGGCTGGTGGCCGGCTCGGAAACCGGCGACGTCCTCAAGTAATACAGGACGACGGCATCCAGATTTTATCCCGAGTAATTGAGGGGTGCCGCGGCGACGTGTTTCCGCCTGTGTTTCCGCCCGCGTTTCCGTATGCGTTCGAAGTGTGACCGGGAATCTCCGCAACGGGAATGGCTGAGCCGTCCCCCGCGTACGGGCCCGTGTGTCCCACCATGGTGAGTGCAGGTATTTCCCGCTCGTTGCGATGGGGTGACGCCTTCTCGGGCGGGTGTTGTTCGTGGTGGGGTCACCGTGGCTGTGTCCGTGGCCGTGTCCGTGGCTGTGGTCGCGGCTGCGGGAAGCGGTTCCGGTCGGTGCACCGAACCCCCTGCCGACCCCCTTCGGTAGGGGCTTCGGCGGGAAAGGGGCCGTACACCGAACCCCTCGCCGCCGTACCCCTTCGGTACGGGACCGTACCTACCGAAGGGGAAACCACAGGATTGGCCAAACGGGTGATGGTGACGTTGACCGGCGCTTAGTCACGTTCGTAATATCCGCAACATCTGCACCACTGCAAACGTTTTTTCAGCAAGGCCCCTGCAGGTTCCTGTCCCGCAGTCGGGACTCCTGCCCCAGTCACCGGTATGTGCTAATTGGAGAAGGGTTCCGAGTTCCTTGACCCCCACCCCCCACGCCACACTCATTGATCGTGCGCAAACCGACGGAGCGAGTTCCTCGTCCGTCACAGCTGCCACCGACGGATTCGACAGGCACGACGCCTACGTGGCCTGTCTCGATCCTTCCCTCACCATCCAGCAGGTCAACCAGGAATTCGACCGGCGTTTCGGTCGGCCCACCGCCGACCTCTGCGGGACGCGCTTCTGCGACCTGGTCCACCCCAGCGTCCAGCAGCCCCTGCTGCAGCAGTTCGCCCGCATGCTGGAAGGCAAGCGCCACCGGTTCGCCACCGAGGTCATCGCGGTGGGCAGCGAGGCCAACGCCTCCATGCTGCCGTTGAACGCCATGGCGGTCCGCGGCAGCCACACCCCCGACGTCGCAGCCATCCTCGTGGTGATGTCCGCCGCCGGAGAGAAGACCGAAGAGGTCGCCGCGGTCGCGCCCCGCAAGCGGATCCTCAGCGAGATCGACGCCCGAATACTGGAGGGCATAGCCGCCGGGGTCTCCACCATCCCTCTCGCCTCCCGCCTCTACCTCAGCCGGCAGGGCGTCGAGTACCACGTCACCGGACTGCTCCGTGCGCTGAAGGTCCCCAATCGCGCGGCACTCGTCTCCCGCGCCTACTCGATGGGCGTCCTCAAGGTGGGCACCTGGCCGCCGAAGGTCGTGGAGGACTTCATCAAGTGACCGGCTGCGCGTACCCCGCAGCCCCGGACACTCCGACGGCCGTCCGGCGTTGCCCCGACCACCGGCGGCCCGCACTGGACCGGTCGACTGCCCTCGTCCCCTGACGGGGCTCTTCCTTCCGACGGGGCTCGTCCCTCCGACGGCCTGATCGAGATCGACCCCGCCGTTCCCGGTGACCTGATCGCCCCGGCCCCGCCCAACTGCGGCCGTGCCACCACTCTTTCGACCGAGGACGGCGGGGTGCGCGGTCTCGCCCTCCGTTCGGAGCGGCTGATCCGCGACCCCCGCCTCCTCCACGACCGCGTCTGGGCGAGTGGAACGAGCGGAACGAACGGAACGGAGTACGTGCCGAAGCTCGGAGGGCCAGGCGCCGGTCGCATCCCGGTCGTGTCCCGGTCGCATCCCGGTCGTGTCGAAGTCGCGGCAACTGCCCGCTCCCTTCGGCTGTCTCGGCCGGGCCGTCCCGACGCTCCCGACGAGAACGGCGTTCCTGCGGGAGCGGCCGAGGCCGGGCGGGTGCCACGGTGAGTGGTGATCGGGCCGTTGAACTGCCCTGGAGCGGACCTGGGTTGACGGCCCGGACAGTTTGCCTCGGGGCCCTCTCGTGCCCATGTCGGCCGAGCGGGACGGGAGTTCGTCGGGCGTCGGGGCGAAGCATGGTGCGCCGGGGGGAGTAAGTCGCCGGTGGGCCGCGCGAGTTCGGCCCCAGTGCGGGCGCGCGCCGAGCCCTGCCCGGTCCCCGCTGCCCCCGCCGCCCGGTCCTGCCGGGCGAGGGTCGGGACGCCTCGATGACGGCGGGCGTCGTTACAGGAGGGCGCCGCCGGAGACTTCGATGCGTTGGCCGGTGACCCATCGCAGGTCCTCGGAGGCGAGTGCGGCGATGGCGTCACCGATCTCGTGCGGTTCGCCGACGCGGCCGAGCGCGGTCTGCGCGCCCAGGCCCTCGCGCATCTGCGCGTCGTCCCGCATGGCGCCGCCGTTGAAGTCGGTGGCGGTCGGGCCCGGCGCGACGGCGTTGACGCGGATCCCGCGTGCGCCCAGCTCCACCGCCCACGTCCGGCTGAGCGCCTCGACCGCCGCCTTGGAGGCGGAGTAGACGGAGGTGCCGGCGCTGGTGTGGCGGCTGAGCGAGGAGGAGATGTTGATGATCCGACCGCCGTCGGCCAGCACGGGCGCCAGCGCCTGGACGAGGAAGAAAGCCCCGCGCACGTTGGTGTCCATCATCACGTCGTAGTCGTCGACCGTGACCGCTTCCAAGGGGCCGAACAGACCGATTCCGGCGTTGTTGACGAGAACGTCCAGCCGGCTCGCCTCCCAGCGCTCCAGCTGCGCGGTCAGTTGGGAGACGAAGGCGGGGAAGGAGGCCACATCGCGGATGTCCAGCCGCAGTGCGGCAGCTGAGGCGCCCGTTCTCCGTATGTCTTCGACCGTCTCCTCGGCCCCCTGCGAGTCGCCGCGGTGGGTGGCGATGACGCGCAGTCCGTGCCGGGCCAGCGCTTGAGCCGTGGCCCGACCGAGCCCGCGATTGCCGCCGGTCACCAGTGCGATCCTGCCTGATTCCATGGTGCTTCTCCCTCGAGGAACGGAACGACGGCGGCCGGAGTGCTCCCCGGAAACCGGTGGCGAGACGAGCGACTCGCCTCACTTCACAGAAACATCTCCCCGAAGGCGAGTCAAGTGACTCGTCTCGCACTGGGGCTTACTGTGGGCCGATGAACGCAGGACTCTCCGCCCACCACCAACGGCTCGCCCAGCGCAAGCGCGAGGCGATCACCGCAGCGGCCACGAAGCTGTTCCTGGAGCGGGGCTACGACGGCACGTCGTTGGCGAAGATCGCGCAGGAAGCCGTCGTCTCGAAGTCCACGCTGTTCAAGCAGTTCCCCACCAAGGCGGCGCTCTTCGAGGCCATCGTCATCGAGTACTGGAAGGGCGGGCCGGGCCCGGTTGCGCCCGTACCGCAGTCCGGTGACGAGCTGGGCGCCGGCCTGAGCGCGATCGGCCGCCAGTACGCCGAGCTGATCGGCCGGCCCGCGATGGCGGCCCTCTTCCGCATCGTCATCGCCGAACTGCCGCGGTTCCCGGAGCTGGGACGGGCACAGTTCGAGCTGGGCAAGCTGCCCTACTTCATCTCCGTTCAGCACTATCTGGAGGCCCAGCACGCCGCGGGCACCGCAGTGGTTCCCGACGCGACGAGCGCCACCAACCAGTTCCTCGGCCTGATCGCCAACTACGTCCTGTGGCCGCGGATGCTGCTCCCCGACTGGGATCCCACGCCCGCCGACGTCGACCGCGCCGTCGACGAGGCCGTGACGACGATGCTCGCCCGTTACGCCCGCAGCGCCGACACGCCGTAGCGCTCTCCCGCCGCGGCCACGGTGATCGCTTCCCAGGCGGTGATCACGGGCACCTTCACCGTGGTCCACCACAGGCCGGCCGCCTCCGACTGCTGCCGCCGGCCCACGCCACGGTGCGCGGTCCGCGGACCTACCTCCCGGTCGTCAACTGGCTTCTGCTGCCCGGGGTGGTCGTCCTGGTGGTCGGCTTCGGCAGCTCCGCCGCGCTGGCCTCCGCGTACGGGCTGGCGGTGACCATCACGATCACCGTCACCTCGCTGCTGCTCACCGCGCGGTTGGCGCTGTCGCGCCGCTGGGGTGCGCTGGCCGTCGCCGTGGCGGTGCTGGCCGTCGTCCTCGCGGTGCTCGCCGCCAATGTGCCGAGGTGCGCACCGGCGGCTGGTTGCCGATGGTCGTGACCCTGGCACTGGCGTCGGTGATGTACGCCTGGTGGACCGGGCAGGCCCGCGTCCGCCGGGCGACCCGGCGGCTCGAACCGCCCCTCGCAGAGATCGTCGAACAGGTGCGGGCCCGCGGCGCGGGGCTCGCCCGTCCCCGGGGCACCGCCGTCTTCGTCGGCCAGGACCACGAACGCGCGCCGCTCGCCGTACGGGTGCACCTGGGGAACGAGCACAGCCTGCACGAGCGGGTCGTGGTCCTGTGCTGCCGGACGCTGGACCGTCCTGCGGCCGGCACCGACAGCACGCCCGCGGTCGACGCGGCCGGCGCCGATGTCGGTGTGTGGGTCGTACGGGTCGACATCGGCTACGACGACGTCTTCCGTCCCCGTGCGGTGCTCACGGCGGCGTCGGCTGTCGAGCCGAGCCTGCCCGGCCACGCGGACGCGAGTTGCGTACTGTCGGAGTCACGGGTGGCCCCCCGGCCGCGTGGCCGGGCAGGCTCGCGGGTCCGGTGGCGGATCTACCGGCTGCTCGACCGGTTCACCTCCCACCCGGCGGACCTGCTGGACGTGCCCGACGCGACGACGACGATCGTGGGCCGACGCATCCACGTCTGAGAGGCGGGAACGACGAGCGGGCGGGGCGGGTCGACCCGCCCCGCCCGCTCGTCGTTCCCGCCTCTCAGACGTGGATGCGTCGGCCCACGATCGTCGTCGTCGCGTCGGGCACGTCCAGCAGGTCCGCCGGGTGGGAGGTGAACCGGTCGAGCAGCCGGTAGATCCGCCACCGGACCCGCGAGCCTGCCCGGCCACGCGGCCGGGGGGCCACCCGTGACTCCGACAGTACGCAACTCGCGTCCGCGTGGCCGGGCAGGCTCGGCTCGACAGCCGACGCCGCCGGATCGGTTTCGGGCGCTGCCCGGTATGCTCGCAGTCGGCGAGGCGGTGCCCGGGCTGCGATATGGCTCGGCGACGCATGGTGTAGCCCGTCGTGCTACTGTTCGCCCGGTTGCAGTTGTGGTTCCCAGAACTTCGAGCTCCTGGCGGATTTTCCGCCGGTGAGTCTCTCTGAATTAGCCGGTCGTTTCCGGTTGGGGTAATCATCGCGGCGACACGGAATTCGTACAGTGCGGTTCCGATGTACTGCCCCAGAGGAGATTTGACATGGCCACCGGTACCGTGAAGTGGTTCAACGCGGAAAAGGGTTTCGGATTCATCGAGCAGGATGGTGGCGGCCCCGACGTGTTCGCCCACTACTCGAACATCGCCGCCCAGGGTTTCCGTGAGCTGCACGAGGGCCAGAAGGTGTCCTTCGACATCGGCCAGGGCCAGAAGGGCCCGACCGCCGAGAACATCGTCGTTTCCTGACGCTGACTCAACTTGCAGCTGGGGCCCGGCATCCCTGGGATGCCGGGTTCCGGCTGCTTGCGTTTTCCCGCAGACTTCTGAAAGGCCCGCGGCGCGGCGAATTGACGCGGAGGAATCCGTGGAATCGCCGGACGGTCGCTGGCGTGTTGCATCTTCGGCCCATGCTTGTGATTTTCAGCGCCTCTTCGCGCTGTGGAAATTCCTCGGTGTGTGCCGCTTCGAGGAAGGTTCCTTCATGAACCGCAGACGTACCAACGACGGACGAGCCCACACCCGTGGCCGCGGTGACGGCAGCGAGGCAGGCCGGAACGGCGGAAGCCGTGGCGGCCCGCCGGCACAGCGCCGCTCCGGCGGCGGGGCACGATCCGGCGCCGGAGCCCGCTCCGGCGGTGGTGCTCGCTCCGGCGGCGCCGGCCGTCGACCGGCCCCGGTCAGCGGCGAGTTCGCGCTCCCCAGAACGACCGTCCCCGGGCTCCCCGCAGTCGAGGGCTTCGACGAACTCGACCTGCCCGAGCCGCTGTTCGCCGAGCTCGCCAAGCAGGGCGTGACCGTACCGTTCCCGATCCAGGGCGCCACGCTGCCCAACTCGCTGGCGGGCCGGGACGTTCTGGGCCGCGGGCGCACCGGCTCCGGCAAGACCCTGGCGTTCGGCCTCGCACTGCTGGCCCGTACCGCCGGAAAGCGGGCGGAGCCCCGTCGACCGCTGGCACTGGTCCTCGTGCCCACGCGCGAGCTGGCCCAGCAGGTGACGGACGCGCTCACCCCGTACGCCCGTACCGTCCGGCTCCGGCTGGCGACGGTCGTCGGCGGAATGTCGATCGGCAGGCAGGCCGGTGTGCTGCGCGGTGGCGCGGAGGTGGTCGTCGCCACCCCCGGGCGACTCAAGGACCTCATCGAGCGCGGCGACTGCCGTCTCGACGCAGTGGACATCACGGTGCTGGACGAGGCCGACCAGATGGCGGACATGGGCTTCATGCCGCAGGTCACCGCGCTGCTCGACCAGGTGCGCCCGGAGGGTCAGCGGATGCTGTTCTCCGCCACCCTGGACCGCAACGTCGACCGGCTGGTGCGCCGTTATCTAGCCGACCCGGTCGTGCACTCCGTCGACCCCTCGGCCGGTGCGGTGACGACGATGGAGCACCACATCCTCCACGTCCGCGTTGCCGACAAGCACGCAGCCACCGTCGAGATCGCGGCCCGTGACGGCCGCGTGATCATGTTCCTGGACACCAAGCACGCCGTCGACCGGCTGGCGCGGGACCTGCTCAAGAGCGGGGTCCGGGCCGCCGCGCTGCACGGCGGCAAGTCACAGCCGCAGCGCAACCGGACCCTCGAGCAGTTCAAGACGGGCCATGTCAGCGTGCTGGTGGCGACCAACGTCGCTGCGCGCGGCATCCACGTCGACAACCTCGACCTCGTCGTCAACGTCGATCCGCCGACCGACCACAAGGACTACCTCCACCGAGGCGGCCGGACCGCGCGGGCGGGGGAGTCCGGCCGGGTCGTCACCCTCGTCGTGCCGAACCAGCGCCGAGCCATGGACCGCCTCATGTCGGACGCCGGCATCCGGCCGCGCACCACGCAGGTCCAGTCGGGCGACGAGGCGCTCAGCCAGATCACGGGGGCGCAGGCGCCCTCCGGCGTCCCGGTCGTGGTGACCGCGCCGGTCGTCGAACGGCCCAAGCGCAGCGCCGCTCCCCGCAACCGTCGCCGCGGTGCGGCACCGGCTGCGGCCCGCCGCTCCGGCACGAGGGCCCCCGCTCGGCGCGGGGGTTCGTCGGGACGTTCGTGAACAGGGGCCGCCCCGCCCGCGCGGCAACCGGCGCACAGCACGTACCGCTGCGCCGACGAACGCCGTGCGCAGGGCGGCGCCTCTCGGAACCCGTTGATCCTCGGGCCGGCCGGGCCCACGGGCCCGGCCGCGACTGCACCACATCGAACCTGTTGACCCGCCCATCCGTTCGTTCCTGCTCCCTGTGAGGCCACATGCGTTGCGTCATCGCCCGTTTCCCCTTCGAGCTCACCAAGATCGGCGTGCTGGAGGCGATGAAGGGCATCAAGCCCGAGCCCGGCACCGGTGAGTTCGTCACCATCGGCCGCCGGAACTACCCCGTCATGCAGGTCGGTCAGGTCATCACCAGGCAGGACCGACGCGACTTCAGCGCCGGCGAAGTCACCCGGGCCATGGCCAAGCTCGGCTTCACCTGCCGCACCCTCCCCGAGGCCGCGCCCGTGCAGGTCCAGGAGGACGCGGTGCAGCGCGCCTCCGCCATGCTCGGCGAGCCCGCGGCCCCCGCGGCTCCCGCCCCCTTCACGCCCACACCCCCCACCGCCTGACCCGGATCGGAACGCGACCGGCGGACGCGGCGCAAGCGCGACCGGCGGGCGCGGCGGGAGCCGCCGCGCTGCGCTCATCCGCGCCTTTCGACCGCGCCCGCTCCGCCGGTCGCCGGGACAGCGCCGGCTCCCCCCGAGCCGACAGCCGCACCGCACGCGGCCCGAACGCGATGGTGCCCGGGTCGGGTTTTCACGGTGGCGGAGGGCGCGGACGCCTGGCCGCGGTCGTACGTCCGTCGCAGCGTCACGATCCCCGGAGCCCGGAGCCCGGAGCCCGGAGCCCGTCGACGGGCCTACGCTGTCCGTCATGAGTCGTTGGGAGAAGTTGACCGGCGGGGCGTCCGGGGAGGAGTACGCCGCGCGGTTCGCGGCGCTCGCCGACAGCGGTCGGGACATGGACGGCGAGGCGCGGTTCTGCGCGGCGCTGGTGCCGCCCGGTTCGCGGGTGCTGGACGCCGGGTGCGGTACGGGCCGCGTCATGATCCGGCTGGCCGAGCTGGGGTACGACTGCGTCGGAGTCGATCTCGACGCCTCCATGCTGGCGGTGGCGCGCAGACGGGCGCCCGAACTTCCCTGGGTCCGAGCCGACTTGGCCACCCTGGACCCCGCCGCGCTGAACCCCGCAGCGCTCGACTCGGCCGCGACCGGCCCGGACGACCCCGCCGGGGCCCCTTCCGCTGCCTCCGCTGCGCCCTCCGACCCTTCCGCACCCGCGGCGACGTACGCCCGTGACGGTGCGGGCTTCGACCTGGTGGTCGCAGCCGGCAACATCTTCCCGCTCCTCGCCCCCGGCACCGAGTCCGCGTCGGTGGCCCGCCTCGCCGCGACGCTGCGTCCCGGCTGCCTCCTGGTGGCCGGATTCGGGCTGGACGCGGCACATCTGCCGGTGCCGCCCTCGATCACCCTGCCCGAGTACGACGGCCACTGCGCCGCCGCCGGGCTCACCCTGTCCGACCGGTTCGCGACCTGGGAGGGGCAGCCGTACGAGGGCGGCGGCTATGCCGTGAGCGTGCACCGCCGGCCCGAGGGCTGAACTGCCTCGACTCCTCTCCCTCGCGGGCCGGTTCGCCCCGACGTCGGAGCAGGGTTCACGAGGGCGCGGACCGTCTCGGACGCGGGGAGCACCGGACCGGTGGCGGCGCGGTACGTACCGGGGGTGCCGGACGTACGACGGCGGCAGACGTACGGGGGCGGGCCCACGGCGGCGCCGGACGCGGGCCCGCGGGATGCGGCGGGGCGTCAGACTCCGCGCCACAGGTTGGCGAAGGCCGAGCTCTCGATGGCCCTCCGCTGCCGTACGGATTCCAGCTCCATCACCGCGTCGTGCACGGCGGCCACCACTGCGGTGACGGCCTCGCTCTCGAACCCCGGCTCGGTGGCGACCGGTTCCGCTCCGGAAGCCTCCACGGCGGTCCGTTCCCCGTCGGACAGCTCCCGCTCCGCAGGCCCGACGTCCGCCGGTTCCTCGCCCGTGGGCCCGTCGACAGTCGGCTCCTCGTCGGACTGCTCGCCGATGCCCAACGCCGAGGCGAGGGCGACCAGTACGGGTTCCTCCTCCTGCCAGCGGTCGGCGGCACGGCGGTGCGCGGGCGTGCTGTCGACGGTCTCCATCCGGTCCGGGCCGAAGGGCAGCCGGCCGTCGCGCCGGTGCGTCAGCTCGCCGTCCTCCTCCAGCGCGGACTGGTAAGCGGCCGAGAGCTCGCTGCCCCGGCGCCAGAGCCAGTCCTCGATCCGTTCGTGCGGTGTCTGCCGGGCGATCTCCGCCGCCGCGTCCCGGAGCAGCCGATCGTCCGGCTCCGGCCGCGACGCGGGCACGACGCGGTCGTCCCGCACCTCGACCGTGCCCGCGTCGAGGAGGTCGATCAGCTCCGCGCCCGCCAGGGCGAGCGAGAGATCGCCCTGCCCGACGGCGTGCGCCGGGTCCATCGCGATGATGAACAGGTCCTTCGCCGTGGTGGTGGCGGTGGTCATAACGGCTCCCCTCCGAGGCGTCCGGATCGCGACTCCCGGGTGCCGTCCGGCCCCGGCCCGCGTGTCCCTCCAGCCTGCCAGGTCGCAGCGCGCGACGTACACCGGCCTGGTACATGGGTTAGCTTTGGTACATGTCCATGAAGCGAACCAACGTCTACGCCGATCCCGCGGACCTCGCCATCATCAAGGAGGCCGCCAAGCGGCGCGGTGTCAGCGAGGCCGAGATCATCCGCCAGGGCATCCACCTCGCGGCCATGGCCAACCGCGTGTGGGACGAGCCACTCTTCTCCCGCACCTTCGAGGGCGCGGGCCGTACGCCGGGCAAGCGCCGGGTGCGCGAGACCGTCGCCGACGCCGTACGTCGTGAGAGCGGGACCGGAAACGCCGCGTGATCATCGTCATCGCGGACACGTCCGGGCTGCTGGCCGCGCTCGACTCCCGGCATCCCGAGCACCGGGCGTCCGGCGAGGCGCTCATGGCGGCCGGACTGCTGGTCATGTCACCGCTGCTGCTCGCGGAGATCGACCACGTGGCCACCCGTGAACTCGGCAGGGAGGCGGCGCTGAGCGCCGTCGACGACATCCGGCAGTGGGCACGGCGGGGCCGGATCGTCCTGCCGGAGATCACCGAGGACCACCTGGGCATCGCTCAGTCCGTACGCGCGCGCTACCGCGATCTCGACCTCGATCTCGCCGACGCCGTGAACGTCGCGCTCGCCGCCGACTACGACACCGACGCCGTCCTCACCCTCGACCGCCGCGACTTCCGCGCCGTACGGCCGCTGGGCCGCCACAAGGCGTTCCGCCTCCTCCCCGACGACCTCCCGCTCTGACCCCCGGGCCACGGACCCGTACCCCTCGAGGAGATCGCGGCCTCGAGGCAGTGGACGGCGTGCTCGTCATCAGTGCGGGCAGCGACCTGTGCCCGGCCCGTACGGTCCTCTCGCCGGGTCAACCCGCAGTTGACACTTGTGCCCGGCGTTCCCGCCCGACCGGCGCTCCGGTGAGCTGAAGAAGCCGCTTCCCCCAGCCTTCACGATCAGCGGGACCAAGCTGCGCCGGGTCCCGGCTTCCCGGTGTGGTGGAGGATCCTCGGACCGGCCGGAAGTACGTACGGCCCGAGTCCTGGCGCTGACCGCTGCCCCGGGAAGCCGGCGCTGACTGCTGCACGCAGGATCGACCGCCGTCCCGGACGAAGCACACCGGCCGACGGAGCGGCGGGGGAGGGGTGGTCCAATCGTCGGCAGAGACCGTCCGCGAGGAGTTGCCCGTGCTGCCGAAGTACGCCACGACCGACCACGTCTTCACCGTTCCGCTGGTGCACGGGGACGCCGGAGACTCCCGCACCATCGAGGTCTTCGCCCGGGAGGTGGTCGACCCGGCGAAAGCCGGTGAGCGGCTCCCGTGGCTGCTGTACCTCCAGGGCGGGCCGGGAGGGAAGTCCCCGCGGCCGGTGGCGGGCAGGCCCGGTTGGCTGCCGCACGCGCTGAAGACCCACCGGGTGCTGCTCCTGGACCAGCGGGGCACCGGACGCTCGACCCCGATGACAGCGCGTGCGGCCTCGCGTTTCGCCGGTCCCGCCCAACTGGCCGAGTACCTGGGCCACTTCAGGGCCGACTCCATCGTCGCGGACGCCGAGCACCTCCGCCGCGCGCTCTGCGGGGACCAGCCCTGGGAGACCCTGGGGCAGAGCTACGGCGGGTTCCTCACGCTGGCCTATCTCTCCCGCGCGCCCGAGGGGTTGAAGGCGTGCCACGTGACCGGCGGACTGCCCGGTCTGGAGGCCGGCGCCGACGAGGTGTACGCGCGTACCTTCCCCAGAGTGCGCGACCGGGTGCGGGACTTCTGCGCGCGCTACCCGGCCGACGCCACCGTGCTGCGCCTGCTCGCGGACCGGCTCCGGGAGGAGGACGTACGCCTGCCGGACGGCGACCGGCTCACCGTCCGACGGCTGCGCACTCTCGGCCTGATGCTCGGCATGGGCGACGGATTCGAGCGTCTCCACTGGCTGTTGGACGAGGCGTGCGACGTCGACGGGCTGCCCACCGACACCTTCCTCCAACAGGTCGCGAACCTCACCGGGTTCGTCGACAACCCGCTCTTCGTCGTGATGCAGGAGTCCATCTACGCGACGGGCGGCGCTGCGACGGACTGGGCCGCTTCCCGGGCCCTCTCCCGCCACCCGGAGTTCGACGAGGACGCCGATCCGCTGATGCTCACCGGCGAGATGATGTTTCCCTGGATGTTCTCCGACATCCGCGCGCTGCGACCGTTCGCCGAGGCCGCCCAGCTGATCGCCGAACGCACGGACTGGCCGCCGCTGTACGACCTCGACCGGCTCGCCTCGAACGAGGTACCGCTGGCCGCGATCGTCTACCACGACGACATGTACGTGGACGCCGGACTCTCCCTGGAGACCGCGGGCCGGGTCGGTGCCGCCCGCGCCTGGGTGACCAACGAGTGGGAGCACGACGGGGTGAACGCCTCCGGCGACCGAGTCCTCGCCCGCCTCATGGACATGAACGCCGGCCGCGCCTGACCCACGACCCAGGGTGGCGACTGCGAACGACCGGTCGCCACCCACCGCTGACCCACGACCGGTCGGGACGATTCGGTGTGCCCGGGGCGGCGTGGAGGGCAGTGCGCGATCTCGGGACGCACGCACGTACGCGCGTTGGGTGACGGTGGGTGGTCGTCCCGGTGGTGGCAGGTAGGTGCCAGTACGGGGGTGTGGGTGTGCGGTCGTTCGTGCTGGTCGGGCCGGGGTTTGTCCAGTTGCGGCCAGGCGTCGGGGGGTTTCCTTCTCGGACGGGCGTGCGGTTTCTACGGTGCGTGTGGATTGTTGAGGGGGCGACCCCCGAGGAGGGGTGGATGCCGATGCCGGCACTGACCACGAAGCTGCGACGGCGCTCGATCTTCACCAGGGTGGCCGCGGCCGAGAAGGAACTGGAGCGTCGGCTCTCCGGCAATCTGGAGGTGGTCGAGCAGCGGCTGCTCGACTGCCTCGACGAGGCCAAGGACCCCTGTGTCTCCGAGGTGGTCCGGCATCTGGTCGTCGCGGGCGGAAAGCGTCTGCGTCCCGCGTTGACGCTGCTGGGCGCCGAGTTCGGCGATCCGCAGGCAGACGGCGTGGTCGAGGCGGCGGTCATCTCCGAGCTGGTGCACACCGCCTCTCTGTGCCACGACGACGTGATGGACCGGGCCCTGATGCGCCACGGCGTGCCGAGCGTGAACGCGCGCTGGGGCAACCCCGTCGGTGTGATGGCGGGCAACTGGCTGGTGGCCAAGGCAGCGCAGCTCTCCGCACGGCTGGGCCCCGAGGTGGTGCCGCTCCAGGCCGAGGCGTCCAGCAGACTGGTGAGCGGGCAGCTCAAGGAGATGGTCGGTCCTCGCGACTCGGTCGACCGGCTCACCCACTACTTCGACGTGGTCTCGGACAAGTCCGCCTCGCTGATCGCTCTCTCGTTGCGCTCGGGCGCGCTCCAGGGCGGCGCCCCCGCCGGCACCGAGGACGTACTGCGCACCTACGGCGAGCACTTGGGCGTGGCGTTCCAGATATCCGACGATCTGCTCGACGTCACCTCGCGCTCCTCGCTCTCCGGCAAGGAACAGGGCAAGGACCTGGCGATCGGCGTCGCCAGCCTGCCGGTGCTGCTGGCGCGCGCCGACGAGCGCCCGGGGACGGCCGAGTTGCGGGCTCTGCTGGACCCCTCCGCCGAGTTGGCGGGCCCGGCTCACGAGCGGGCGCTGGCCCTCCTGCGCGAATCGCCGGCGATGGCGGAGGCCGCGGAGATGATGGACCGGCGACTGGCCCTGGCACGCGGTGCGTTGCGCGGGCTGCCGAACACCCCGGCGCTGCGGGTGCTGGACGCCCTCTGCGAGTTCGTGGCGACGCGCCGGGTGTAGCGGCCGGCGCGCGGCCATGCGCGCGCCGCGGCCGGCACCCGGCACCCGGCCGCCACCGCCCGCGCGACGCGGTGCGCGTGATGTCCGAGCCGCCGAGGTACGAGCCGTGTCGACGTACGAGCCGC
Organism: Streptomyces tardus; assembly: GCF_018101125.2. GTDB lineage: Bacteria > Actinomycetota > Actinomycetes > Streptomycetales > Streptomycetaceae > Streptomyces > Streptomyces tardus. The sequence goes on from NZ_JAELVF020000004.1 coordinate 55,467, forward strand.
CGACGTACGAGCCGCGCGTGACTCGGCGCGTGTGACGCACGCGACGTGCGTGACGCACGGGGTGCGGCGGCCCGGTCCGCCGGAGCTGAACTCCGAGCCGCGGCGGGGGCGGTGGTGCGACGCGCGGCGAGGCCGTCGCGGAGGGCGGCCGAGGGCCGCGACGCGCCGAAAACGTCCACCCCACCGCCAGACGCCGTCATCCGTTAGTGGGAAGGGCCAAGGGGTGTAACGGTTCATCCGGTGCCGAACGAGTTAGCTTCCCTGGTCATGAGCCTCGTAACCGCCAGTGGTCCCGAATCCTCCAGCAGCGTGCTGCCGCAGGTCACCGAGCTCCGACTGTCCGCCTTCCGGGGCGCGCGGCGTGTGCGGGTGCCCATGAGCGGGCTGACCCTCGTCACCGGCCCCGCCGGTAGCGGCCGTTCGACCGTCGTCGAGGCATACGAGGCGCTGTCCCGCCTCGCTGCCGGTGAGAGCCTTCGGCAGGTCTTCGGCACGGCCGAGGGCGGCCCCAGCTCCTACGTTCCGCGCTCCGCCGGGCCCGACGAGCTCGGCCGGCGCGGCTTCCGCATCGGCGTCACCGTGACCGGCCCCGTCGGGGATGTGCGCCTCGACCTCGCCGTGCAGGCGGAGCCCTCGTTGCGGGTGGTCGGGGAGCGGCTCTCCGACCACTCCCGCGTCCTGCTCTCCACCGCGCTGCGCGATCCGCGCCGTCCGGTCGTCCAGGCCGAGTGGCACACGGCCGGCGTCAAGGCCGTCACCAGCGGTCCGCTGCCCGACGACCGGCTGGCAACTCCCGTGCTGCCCCTGCGTGTCGCCGGCTCCACCCAGGGGCAGCGGCAGGTTCTCGCCGCGGCGGAGCAGACGGTGCGTGCGTTGCGCGCGGCCTTCGCCTGTTCGCCGCGTCCGTCGCTGATGCGCACCGCCGCGCCGGTCGGCGAGAGTCGCCTGCGGAGCAGCTGCGAGAACATCGCCGCCGTACTGCGCCGCACTCGTGGAGAGTGCGAGTCCCACACCGAGCTCGCCGCGATGCTGAGCGAGATCTGCACCGGACCCCGGGTCGAGGATCTGGTCACCGAGCTGAGCGCGGGCCCGACGACGGAGGCGGAGCCCGGGCTGGTGCGCGCCGTGCTGGAGCGCGGCGCGGCCGGCCGTACGCCGTTGGACGCGCTCTCCGACGCCGAACTGCGCTGCGTCGCGCAGGCGTTCGTGCTGCTGACGGGTTCGAGGGCGCTGTTGGACGATTCGGCGCGCTCCGGCCGGTCGGTGCGCGAGGCGGCGCAGCAGCCGCTGGTGGTGCTCGCCGACGACCTCGACCTCGGACTGGAGCCCCACCACACGCGCGAATTGCTCGCGCTGGCGCGGAGGATGGGCGAGGAGGGGGGCCACGTACGGCTGCTGGCCACCATGGAGGACGCGGCGCTCGCGGAGACCATGGACGGTGCGAGCGTGGTGAAGCTGGGCGGTGTGCCGGTGCCCGCGGGTGGTACACCTGGGGGATGAGCAGCTCCTCCTCACCAACCGCCTCCCGCACCGCCGCCGGCCGGCCGCCTGCCGCCGAACTCGCCGCGCTCCAGCGGCGGCTCGCCGATTTCGCCGTCGCCAGGGACTGGGGCCAGTACCACACCCCGAAGAACCTGGCGGCGGCGCTGAGCGTGGAGGCGTCCGAGCTGCTGGAGATCTTCCAGTGGCTGACCCCCGAGCAGTCGCAGCGCATCATGACCGAGCCGGACCAGGCCGCTCGGGTGGAGGACGAGGTCGCCGACGTGCTGGCCTATCTGCTCCAGTTCTGCCAGGTGCTGGGCGTCGACGCGTCGGCCGCGCTGAGTGCGAAGATCGACCGCAACGAAGGGCGTTTCCCGGTCTGACCGGCCCGCCACCGCCCGTCCGCCCCGCCACCGCCGGCCGGGCGCGGACGGACGGATCCCGCCGCCGCACCGCACACCGCCGCACGCCCCGCCGTACCGCACGCCCCGCCGTACCGCACGCCTGTCGCGGCGTCGGCGGGGCCGCGTAGGACCATGGTGGCCATGGACCTACGCATCTTCACCGAGCCCCAGCAGGGTGCCGGCTACGACACCTTGCTCACCGTCGCCAAGGCGACCGAGGACCTGGGCTTCGACGCCTTCTTCCGCTCCGACCACTATCTGGCGATGGGCGATTCGACGGGACTGCCCGGCCCCACTGATGCCTGGATCACCCTGGCCGGCCTCGCCCGGGAGACGAGTCGGATCCGTCTGGGCACTCTGATGACGGCCGGTACCTTCCGGTTGCCGGGGGTGCTCGCCATCCAGGTCGCGCAGGTGGACGCGATGTCCGGCGGGCGCGTCGAACTGGGTCTGGGAGCGGGCTGGTTCGAGGCCGAGCACGCGGCGTACGGCATCCCCTTCCCGAAGGAGAAGTTCGCCAGGCTGGAGGAGCAGCTGGCGATCGTGACCGGGTTGTGGGGGACGCCGGTGGGCCAGACGTTCAGCCACGACGGCATCCACTACCGCCTCCAGGACTCGCCCGCGCTGCCCAAACCGGCGCAGGACCGGATCCCGGTGCTGGTCGGCGGCCACGGGGCCAAGCGCACACCCCGCCTCGCGGCGCGATTCGCCGACGAGTTCAACATCCCCTTCGCCTCGGTCGAGGACAGCCGCCGCCAGTTCGGCCGGGTGCGGGCCGCCGCAGAGGAACAGGGCCGCGGACCCGAGGAGTTGGTGTACTCCAACGCGCTGGTCGTCTGCGCCGGCCGGGACGACGCCGAGGTCGCCAGACGTGCGGCGGTCATCGGCAGGGACCCGGCGGAGCTGCGGGAGAACGGGCTGGCCGGCTCGCCCGCCGAGATCGTCGACAAGCTCGGCCGGTACGCGGAGGTCGGCTCCTCCCGCGTCTACCTCCAGGTCCTGGATCTGGAGGACCTGGACCATCTGGAGCTGATCTCCGCGCAGGTGCAGTCCCAACTCGCGCCGTCGCCCGCCCGGTGACGCCGCCGCCCCCGCTCGCGCAGGCGCTCGCGGCCGGAACCCCGGTGCTGGACGGCGGGTTGGCGGACCGGCTGGCCGACCAGGGCTGCGACCTCTCCGGCGAGCTGTGGTCCGCCCGTCTTCTGGCGGACGACCCGCAGTCCGTGTACGAGGCGCATCTGGCGTATGTGCGGGCGGGGGCAAGGGTGTTGATCACCGGCAGCTACCAGGCGTCGGCGCAGGGCTTCGCCCGGGCCGGGGTGGCGTCGGCGGAGGTCGACGAACTCTTCGCCCGCAGCGTCCGGTTGGCGCGGGCGGCCGGGCGACAGACCCGGGAGCCGGTCTGGGTGGCCGCCTCGGTCGGCCCGTACGGCGCGGTGTGCGCGGACGGCGGCGAGTACCGGGGCCGGTACGGGTTGAGCGTGCGAGAGTTGACGCGCTTTCACCGGCCCCGGATCGAGGCGCTGGCGGCGGCGGGGCCCGATGTGCTGGCGCTGGAGACCGTGCCGGACGTGGTGGAGGCGGAGGCGATGCTGGCCGCCGCGCAGGGCTGCGGAGTGCCGCTGTGGCTGAGCTACACCGTCGAGGGCGGGCTCACCCGCGCCGGCCAACCGCTCGCGGACGCCTTCGCGCTCGCCGCCGGCAATGCGCAGCTGATCGCGGTGGGCGTCAACTGCTGCGCCCCGCGCGAGGTGTCGGAGGCGGTGGAGCTGGCCGCCTCGACGACGCGCAAGCCGGTGGTCGTCTACCCCAACAGCGGTGAGAGCTTCGAGCACGGCCGCTGGCAGGGGCCGGCCGCCTTCGACCCGGTGGCCGCGCTCGGCTGGCGTGCCGCGGGCGCCCGGCTCATCGGCGGCTGCTGTCGGGTGGGACCGGACCGGATCGCCGCTCTGGCCCGCACGCTGGCCGGGGAGCAACCGCCCGTATCCGGTGGGGAGTCCGGCTCCGCGCGGTGATCGTACGGGCACGAGAGGGCCCGTACCCGGGCACGGCGGCGGAACCGTCATCTCGCAGAGCTGGGTTTTCCGGGGAGGTCCGGTCAGGATGGGCGCATGGGATTCCATGTCGATTCTGAGGCCGGGCGCCTGCGCAGAGTGATCCTGCACCGCCCCGATCTTGAGCTGAAGCGGCTCACCCCCACGAACAAGGACGATCTCCTGTTCGACGACGTGCTCTGGGTGCGCCGCGCGCGCCAGGAGCACGACATGTTCGCCGACATACTCCGTGATCGCGGTGTGGAGGTGCACCTCTTCGGCGATCTGCTCGCGCAGTCGCTCCGGGTGCCGGCCGCCCGCCATCTGATACTGGACCGGGTGTTCTCCGAGAAGGAGTACGGGCCGCTCGCGGTCGACCACCTCCGGGCCGCGTACGACGAGTTGGACTCGGTAGAACTGGCGAAGGTGCTGATCGGGGGTGAGACCAAGCGCGAGTACCTGGAGCGTCAGCCGGAGCCCACCTCGGTGGCCTTCCACGTGATGCAGATGGACGACTTCCTGCTCAATCCGTTGCCCAACCACCTCTTCACCAGGGACACCTCTGCCTGGATCTACGACGGGGTGGCGATCAACGCCATGCGGTGGCCGGCGCGTCAGCGCGAGACCGTCCACTTCGAGGCGATCTACCACCACCACCCGATGTTCACCGGCGGTGGGTTCCGGGTGTGGTCGCGCGGCGAGAGCGCGCACCCCTCGACGATCGAGGGCGGCGACGTACTGGTCATCGGCGAGGGCGCGGTGCTGGTCGGGATGAGCGAGCGGACCACTCCGCAGGCGGTCGAGACGCTCGCCCGGGCGCTCTTCGCGGCGGGTTCGGCGCGCACCATCGTGGCGCTGGAGATGCCCAAGCGGCGCTCGTTCATGCATCTGGACACCGTGATGACGATGCTCGACGGCAACACCTTCACCCAGTACGCGGGGCTCGGGATGCTGCGCTCGTACACGATCGAACCGGGCGGCAGCCCGGAGGAGTTGAAGGTCACCGACCACCCGCCGGAGCAGATGCACCACGCCATCGCGGCGGCGCTGGGCGTCGGCGGCATCCGGGTGCTGACCGCGACCCAGGACGTCCACGCGGCCGAGCGCGAGCAGTGGGACGACGGCTGCAACGTGCTGGCGGTGGAGCCGGGCGTGGTGATCGCCTACGAGCGGAACGTCACCACCAACACCCATCTGCGCCGGCAGGGCATCGAGGTGCTGGAGATCCCGGGCAGCGAGCTCGGCCGCGGACGCGGCGGTCCGCGCTGCATGAGCTGTCCGATCGAGCGGGACCCGATCACCTGACTCCGACGCGCCACCGGCGGCCCGCACCGGCCTCGCCCCCTCCGGCGGACCGCTCGTCCGGCGGTCGGCTCCTCCGGGCCGGCCGAGTGTCGGCGCCCCTGAGACCGCTCCGCCGTCCCTCCCGCCGACCGCGGGCGGAACGGCGGAGCGGGTGAGAGGCGAGTCACCCCACGGCGCTGCATAGCAATGCGTCGGTGCGTATAGACTTGCGAGTGATGGTTTTTTCCGTGAACGGGCGAGGGGTGCCGTCATGACGACAGACTTCAAGGGCCGGCACTTCCTCAAGGAGCTCGACTTCAGCGCCGGTGAGTTCCGCGAACTGGTCACGCTGGCCGCCGAGTTGAAGGCGGCGAAGAGGCTCGGCACCGAGCAGCAGCGACTGCGCGGAAAGAACCTCGTGCTGGTCTTCGAGAAGGCCTCGACCAGGACCCGGTGCGCCTTCGAGGTGGCGGCGGCCGACCAGGGGGCGAGCACCACCTGCCTCGATCCGGCCGGCTCCCAGATGGGCCGGAAGGAGTCGGTGAAGGACACCGCCCGAGTCCTGGGCCGGATGTTCGACGCGATCGAGTACCGGGGCAGTGCGCAGAGCGCGGTGGAGGAGCTGGCCGAGTACGCGGGCGTCCCCGTCTACAACGGCCTCACCGACGAGTGGCACCCCACTCAGATGCTCGCCGACGTGCTGACGATGACCGAGCACTGCGCCAAGCCGCTGGAGCGCATCGCGTACGCCTATCTCGGCGACGCCCGCAACAACATGGGCAACTCCTACCTGATCACAGGTGCGCTGCTCGGCATGGATGTGCGCATCGCGGCCCCCCGTGCGCTCTGGCCCGCCGACGAGGTGGTGGAGCGGGCGAGGACGCTGGCCGCCGACAGCGGTGCCCGTCTGACCCTCACCGAGCAGGTCGAGGAGGGCGTGCGCGGCGCGGACTTCGTCGCGACCGATGTGTGGGTCTCGATGGGCGAGCCCGCCGAGGTGTGGGACGAACGCATCAAGCTGCTCGCCCCGTACGCCGTCACCGCCGGGACGCTGGCGGCCAGCGGAAACCCGGAGGTCAAGTTCCTGCACTGCCTGCCCGCCTTCCACGATCTGGGCACCCAGGTGGGGCAGGACATCCACGAGCGCTACGGGCTGGAGTCGCTGGAGGTCACCGACGAGGTCTTCGAGTCCGAGCGCTCGCTGGTCTTCGACGAGGCGGAGAACCGGATGCACACCATCAAGGCGGTGTTGGTGGCGACGCTCGGCTGAGTCGCGCCCGGGTCGTGATGTGTGCGGTCGCGGGGCGGGTGCGGCGCTCCCGCAGAGTTGTCGCGCAGTCGTGACGACGGTCACGTTCCAGTGATACGTTCCGTCCATGAGCCCGTTCACCGGTTCCGCATCCCGCACCGACGAATGGCAGCACCTGAGGGTCGAGCGCGCCGACGGCGTCGTGACGGTCACCCTGGACCGGCCCGAGAAGCTCAACGCCCTGACCTTCGGCGCCTACGCCGACCTGCGCGACCTGCTCGCCGAGCTCTCCAGGGAGCGGTCCGCGCGCGCACTGGTGCTGGCGGGCGAGGGCCGCGGCTTCTGTTCCGGGGGCGACGTCGAGGAGATCATCGGCGCCACACTCGAGCTGGACACCGCCGAGCTGCTGGACTTCAACCGGATGACCGGGCAGGTCGTACGGGCCGTCCGGGAGGCACCGTTCCCCGTCGTCGCCGCGGTGCACGGCGCGGCGGCGGGCGCGGGCGCCGTCCTCGCACTGGCCGCGGACTTCCGGGTCGCCGACCCCAGCGCGCGCTTCTCCTACCTCTTCACCCGAGTCGGCCTCTCCGGCGGGGACATGGGCGCGGCCTATCTGCTGCCGCGGGTCGTGGGGCTCGGCCACGCCACCCGCATCCTCATGCTGGGCAGCGCGGTCGAGGCCGCGGAAGCCGAACGCATCGGTCTGATCAGCCAGTTGACGGCGCCGGGAGAGGCCGACAGCGCAGCCGGCCTCCTCGCCCGCAGGCTGGCCGACGGGCCGGCCCTCGCCCACGCCCAGACCAAGGCGCTGCTCACCGCGGAGCTCGGCATGCCCCTGCCGGCCGCCCTCGAACTCGACGCCTCCACCCAGGCGTTGCTGATGAACAGCGCTGACTACGCCGAGTTCCACGCCTCGTTCACCGAGAAGCGCAGGCCCCGCTGGCAGGGACGCTAGCGCCGTGCGCATCGCGGTGGTCGGCGGCGGACCCGGCGGGCTGTACGCGGCGGCGCTGCTCAAACGCCTGGACCCGGACCGCGAGGTCACCCTCCACGAACGTCGGGGCCCGGACGAGACGTTCGGCTTCGGCATCGTCCTCTCCGACGAGACGCTGGGCGGGATCGAGCACGCCGACGCGGAGGTGTACGCCGCCCTGCGCACCGAGTTCGTGCGGTGGGACGACATCGAGATCCTGCACCGCGGACGCACCCTCACCTCCGGCGGCCACGGCTTCGCCGCCCTCGAACGGCGTCGGCTGCTCGCGGTGCTGCACGAGCGCTGCCGCGCACTCGGTGTCGATCTGCGCTTCGGTGAGCCCGCGCCGCCCCCGGACGAACTGGCCGCCGCCCACGATCTGGTGGTCGCCGCCGACGGGGTGCGCAGTGCCACCCGGGCCGCCCACGCGCAGGTGTTCGCGCCGCGCATCACCGCCCACCGCTGCCGCTACATCTGGCTGGCCACCGACTTCGCCCTGGCCGCCTTCCGCTTCGAGATCGCCGAGACCCCGTACGGCGTGATGCAGCTGCACGCCTACCCGTACGCCGCCGACGCCTCCACCGTCGTCGTCGAGATGCGCGAGGAGGTCTGGGCGCGCCGCGGGGCTGGACCGGTGCGGGGAGGCGGAGTCGGCCGAGCGGTGCGCCCGGTGGTTCCAGCGCACGCTGCTCGGTCGTCCGCTGCGGGGCAACGACTCCCGCTGGACGGCGTTCGAGACGGTCGTCACCGAACGCTGGTCGCACGGGCACACCGTACTGATCGGCGACGCCGCCCGCACCGCGCACTTCTCCATCGGCTCCGGCACCAAACTCGCCGTCGAGGACGCGCTCGCCCTCGCCGCCTGCCTGCGCGAACAGCCCGACACCCCGGCGGCGTTGGCCGCCTACGAGGCGGAGCGGCGCCCCGTCGTCACCTCCACCCAGCGGGCCGCGCACGCCAGCCTCCGGTGGTTCGAGGAGCCGGCCCGGTACGTCGACCAGCCGCCGTACCGATTCGCCTTCAACCTCCTCACCCGCAGCCGCCGTGTCACCCACGCCAACCTGCGGCTGCGGGACCCGGAGTTCGTCGCGGAGGTCGAACGCGAGGCCGGGGTGCCCGAGGGGACACCGGCGATGTTCACCCCCTTCGACCTCGGCCCGCTGACCCTGCGCAACCGCGTGGTCGTCTCGCCGATGGACATGTGCCGGGCGGTCGACGGAGTGCCCGGCGACTCCCATCTGGTGCACCTGGGCGGCCGGGCGCTCGGCGGCGCGGGCCTGGTGATGACCGAGATGGTCTGCGTCAGCGCGCTCGGCCGCATCACCCCCGGCTGCACCGGGCTGTGGAACGAGCAGCAGGAGGCCGGTTGGCGCCGGATCGTCGACTTCGTCCACCATCAGTCGCCGGGCACCGCTCTCGGCGTCCAGCTCGGCCACGCCGGGCGCAAGGGCTTCACCAGGCTGATGTGGGAAGGCATCGACCAGCCGCTGCAGAACGGCAACTGGCCGCTCGTCGCTCCCTCACCGCTGCCCTGTCTGCCGGGCGTCAGCCAGAGCCCGTGCGAGCTGGACCGGCGCGGCCTCACCGAGATCCGCGACCAGTTCACCGCCGCCGCGCGCCGAGCCGCCCGCGCGGAGTTCGATCTGCTGGAGCTGCACTGTGCGCACGGCTACCTCCTGTCCGGCTTCCTCTCCGCGCTCACCAACCTGCGCACCGACGCCTACGGCGGAGACCTGACGAGCCGCCTGCGCTACCCGCTGGAGGTCTTCGACGCGGTGCGCGAGGTCTGGCCGTCGACGCGTCCGCTGACCGTACGGATCTCCGCCACCGACTGGGCGCCCGGCGGCACCACCGCGGCGGACGCGGTCCGCATCGCCTCCGCCTTCGCCGAGCACGGCGCGGACGCGGTGGACGTCTCCACCGGCCAGGTCCTCGCCGACGAGCAGCCGGACTTCGGACGCTCGTACCAGGCGCCGTACGCCGACCGCATCCGGAACGAGGCCGGCGTGCCGGTCATCGCGGTGGGCGCGATCTCCTCCTGGGACGACGTGAACTCGCTGATCCTCGCCGGCCGCGCCGACCTCTGCGCCCTCGCGCGACCGCACCTCTACGATCCCCGCTGTACCCCTGCACGCCGCCGCCGAGCAGGGGTACAGCGGACCCGGCGCCCCCTGGCCGCTCCCGTACGCCGCGGGAAGCCGCCGACCGCCGACCGGCCGCACCGAGGGCCCCAAACCGCGGTTGAGCCTGTAGCCGGTGCGCCTGAGGCGGAGGGCTCCCGTCGACGGGACGCACCCGGTGCGGGACACTGCGTCGGGGCGCGGGAGGCGCGTGCGGGGCGAGGCGTGCCGGGCGAGGTGTGCCGCGCGAGGTGTCCAAGGCCGAGTGGTGCGCCTGAGGCGGGACGTGCCCCGGCCTCACGGGTCTTGGGCCGCACGGGAGAGTCCGTTGCTCGAGGCGGTCCGGGTGTCCAGGGCGTACGGGAAGCGTCCCGGACGCTGGAGTCGCTGCGCCGCTCAGTCGCCCCGGCGGAAGCGTTCGCCGTTGTAGCCGCGCAGCTCCTCCTCCCACAGCAGCTCGTCGAGCGTCGGTTCCTGAGCGGACCGGGACGGTGGCTCCGCCGCCCACCCGCCCGACGGGTGCTGCCGGGACGGGTGGCCCGGTGGGCGGTTGCCGACCGGGGGCCGTCCGCGGTCGGGCGGTTGAGTTCCGGACGCGCCCTGCTGCGTTCCGGACGGGCCGGTGCGGGACGGGCCCGAGCCGGGCGGCTGCGCCTCCGGCGGGTACCGGCCGGAGGCGTCCGGCGGACGGGGGTGGCGGCTCGGCGGCTGCGGATCGTGCGGCGGGGGCTCGGGCGGCAGCAGACCGCTGGGTGGCCGGTCGACCGGGCCTCCACCGTGTGGAGAGGAACCGCCGTGCGGGCCCGGCCGCGCGGTGCCGTCGCCGTCCGGCCCGCTGTCGGGGCCGCCGTCCGGCCCGCTGCCGCCCGAGGCCCCGTCGCGTCCGCTTCCCGGGCCGGGCTCGTCCCACCAGTGGTCGTCCTCGTCCCAGCGATTGGCGGAGATGGCGGCGACCGGCGGAATGACCGCCGCCACCACGCACATCGCCACCGCGAGCGGGACGGAGAAGAGACGCACGAAGGCTGAGGCGCTGACGAACAACGTCAAGCTGACCGTCATCAGCGCGAAGTACCGCCGACGCCGCCGTGAATACACGATTTCAGCGTAACTCCGGCACCCGGCACCCGGCAGCGCGAGCCCGGACGCCGGGGGCGCGGCCGGTCACGGGCCGTTTCCCCGGGGCGTGTTCGGCCTGTTCAGTTCGGTGCGAGACGGGACGCGGCATACTGCGCGCCCAGCTCGTGGAGCTGCTTGTGGAGCTCGCCGAAGACCTGCTCGGAACGGGTGCCGGGCCAGTGGGGCGGCAGGACCGCGTCGGGCAGGCCGGGGTCCGCGTACCGCAGCTGCCGCCAGGCGTCGAGCGCCCGGAGGTGGGCGGCGTATCCGCTTTCGGGCGTCGGGCCTCCGCCGGACTCCAGCGCGGCCAGTACGGGCTCGTGCACGGTCAGGAAGTCGCGGTGCCGCGCGGCGATCGACTCCAGGTCCCACCAGCGGGCGGCGGTCTCCGCGCTCGGCCGGAAGCCCTCGTGGGTGCCGAGGAAGAGGTCGACGTACTCCGCGAGCTCCAGGCGGCGCAGGGTGTGCCGGGTCTCCTCGGCGAGGTGGGAGGGCGCGACCCAGACGCCCGGAGCGGCGTTGCCGAATCCGAGCCTGCCCAGTCGGGAGCGGAGCAGATGGCGCCGGTCGCGTTCGCTCTCCGGCACCGAGAAGACGGCCACCAGCCACCGGCCGTCCGGCACCGGACGCTGATAGATCCGCCGGTCGCTGTCGGCGAGGAGTTGGGCGGCGGCGGGGGAGAGGGCGTAGCCCGCGCCGGCGCGGGCGCCTTCGCGCGCGCCCGCTTCCAGCAGCCCGCGGCGTTTGAGCCGGGAGACCGCCGAGCGCACGGCAGGAGCGTCCACTCCGACGGCGCCGAGCAGCCGGATGAGCGCCGCGATCGGCAACCGCCCCGAGGGCGTGAGCTCGCGCCCGTACGCGCCGAAGAAGGTCAGAACGAGTGAACCCGGAGTGTGCTGGTCTGCCACGCGGTCACTCTAGAGCGGTGCCGGACGCGGGAGTTCGGCGGAGTCGGAAGCGCTGAAGCTTGCCGGTCGGCGTGCGCGGCAGTGACTCGGCGAACTCCAGCTGTCGCGGGCACCTGTACGGCGCCAGCTCGGCCCTGGCGAACTCCGTCAGCTCGCGCGCGGCCGCCTCGCCCGGCTCCACGCCCTCGCGCAGCACCACATGTGCGACGACCCGCTGCCCGCGCTTCTCGTCCGGCTCGCCGACCACCGCGACCTCCAGCACATCGGGATGGCGCAGCAGCGCCTCCTCGACCTCGGGGCCGGCGATGTTGTGGCCGGAGGAAATGATCATGTCGTCGGCGCGGGCCACGTAGCGGAACCAGCCGTCCGGCTCGCGCACATAGGTGTCGCCGGTGAGGTTCCAGCCGTTGCGCACGTAGTCGCGCTGGCGCTCGTCCGCGAGATAGCGGGCAGCCGAGGGGGCCGCGTACAGCCAGCAGCCCCGCCTCGCCGTCCGGCAACGGGCGCCCCGCCGCGTCCTGCACCTGCGCGGTGAAGCCGGGGACGGGCAGACCGGTGCGACCGGGCCGGGCGTCCTCGTCCGCGGCGGCGACGAAGATGTGCAGCATCTCGGTGGCGCCGATTCCGTTGATCAACCGCAGCCCGGTGCGGGCGTACCAGTCCTCCCAGGTGGCGGCGGGCAGGTTCTCACCGGCCGAGACGCAGCGGCGCAGCGAGGAGACGTCGCCCGAGTCCAGCCCGGCGAGCAGCGCCCGGTAGGCGGTCGGTGCGGTGAACAGCACCGACACCCGGTGCCGTGCGATCGCCTCCAGCATCCTGTCCGGCCCGCTCCACTGCTCCAGCACCGCGCAGGCCCCCGCGCGCAGCGGGAACACCACGAGCCCGCCGAGTCCGAAGGTGAACCCGAGCGGCGGGCTGCCGGCGAAGACGTCGTCCTCGGTGGGCCGCAGTACGTGCGCGGAGAAGGTGTCCGCGATGGCCAGGACATCGCGGTGGAAGTGCATACACCCCTTGGGGCGGCCGGTGGTTCCGGAGGTGAAGGCGATCAGCGCCACATCGTCGGCGGCGGTCGGCACTGCTTCGTACCGGTCCGGCCGGGCCGCGGCCAGCCGCTCCAGCTCGCCGGGGCTCTCGTCCGCCGCCCCGCCGTCGGTGCCCCAGGTGAGGGTGCGCAGACCCGGCACCTGCGCCGCGGCAAGCTCCTCGACCGACTCCGCCGCACACAACGCGCGTGCCGCTTCGACGGGACCGGACGCAGCCGGTGCGTCTCGACGGGACCGTATGCAGCGTCGTGACCGGGACGGAGGCTGTGGGGCGCGCGGAGCGGGGCCGTCGCGCCCGGGGTCGGGGCCGGGCCGTCGTTTGAGGGCTGGTGGCCGACGGGTGTTCGGCTGCACGGTGTGACCGGTCCGGAGTGCTGCCGCCGAGCGCGTTCGGGGTCCGGTGTGTTCGGAGGTTCGGGGTACGTCGGAGGTTCGGGTGTGTCCACGCCGACGGCACGGTCCGGACCGCGGCACGGTTCGGGTCCTCGATGCGTTCGGGCCTGCGGTGCCTTCGGGGCAGGGAGGTTTCTCAGGGCCAGAGGGCGTCGAGGTCGAGGCGAAGTCCCCACAGGCCGGCGGTACTTGTGAGTACGAGGTGGCCGGTCCCGTCCAGTGCCATGGCATCCGCCTCGGCGAGCAGCGGAAGCCGTCGCAGCGCACCGTCCTCGATCCGCCACAGACTCAACGACAGATCGCTCCACGCCACCGCCAGCACCGGCCCGTACCGCGTACGGCTCGCGGCCAGTGCGGTGGCGAACACGGGTCGCTGTTCCACCGGTTCGTCCATCGGCGGCGAACCGGGCGCCCACATCCGCACCGCCCCGTCCATGCCTGCGCTGAAGACGAGCCCGACGCCGCCGTCCAGCGTGAGCGGCGCCACGGCGAGCACCGGCGCGCGGTGCACCGACTGCGTCACCGGCAGCGGCCGGTACTCGTCGATCTGCCACACATGGACGTTTCCGTCGCGGTCGCCCAGCACGGTGCTGCCCGAGACCGGGCACTGGGCCAGCGCCGTCACCGCCGCCTCCGGCCGACGCAGCGCCGCGTACCCGTGGTGGGCGGTGATGCCGTCGAGTACGGTCGCCGACGTCCCCTCGTCCTCCCCGGTGAGCGCGCGCAGACCGCCGCCCCCGTCGAGCAGCAGCATCGCCCCGTCCCTGCGGACTGCGACGCCGCGCACCCCGGCACGTTCGTGCGTCAGCGGCAGCGCCCCGGCGAACTCGCCGGTCGCCCGGTCCAACTGCCGTACGGCGCCGGTCGGTTCGACCGCCAGCAGAGTGCCCTCCGCCTCCGGCGCGTCTGCCGTGCTCGTGGCGCCCGTGGCCTCCGTGGCGGTCCTGGCGTCCGTGGCGTCTGCGGCGGTGCTGGCGTTCGGGGCGTTTGCGCGTCCGCCGAGGGCGGTCACCGGCGTGTCCGTACGGCACCAGCGGGCGTGCCAGCAGTGGCGTCGCGCGAGCGGGAGCAGGTAGCGGGCGAGTGAGGGGGCGTGGGCGGTGGCGGCTGCGTGCAGCAGAGCCGCCCGCTCCTCGGCCCCGTACGCCGTGTCGGTCAGCTGCGGTGCGGCAAGGCGCCAGGTCTCCCGCAGCCCGGGCGGGGCGGGCAGCCGTTCGTCCGCCAGGCACGCGTCGATCGCCACCGCCGAGCCGTACAGCAGGAAACCGGGGTCGCTCAGCAGCGCCCCCACGGCAGCGGCGTCACCCGAGGCGCAGGCGTCGTCCAACGCGTCCTCCCGCGCCGCCGCGGACGCCAGATCCCACCTGGGCCTGCCGTCCGCGGAGCGCGGCACGCCCTGTGCGCCGGCGGTCGGCGCCTCCGTCGACAACTCGCCCGGCCCGCTCGGCCCGACGTCGCCGAGGTCGATCACCGTGCACCCCGGCGAGTGGGACGAGGCCGCGGATGGCTGCGACTCCGGTTGTCCGTACGGCTGTTGGCCCGGTTGGTCGTGGTGCTCCTCCGCGGGCCGTTGCGGAGGCACCTGCGGGAGCGACGTCGTCGGCACCGGAACCGGCAGATCCGCAGGCACCTCCCCACCACCGACCTCGGCCAGCAACCGCACCCGTGGCCGCGCCAGCAGCGGCAGCAGCACCCTCCGCCACACCGTCTCCGGCAGCGCCTCGGGGCGGTCGGCCGGGCCGCGCCCCGCCCGATGCAGATCGGCGACGACCAGCAGCAGCGGTCGTTCGTCCAGGTCGATCCGGGCGAGAAGCCGCTCCACCGACACCGGCCCGTACCCCAGCTGTCTGCCCAACTCCCGTGCCACCGCGTCCGCATGAAGCCCGGCGGCCGGTGCCATCGCATGTGCGGCGGTCCGCGGCGAACTCGCGGAACCCGCCAGGAACCAGGCGAGCAGCCCGCTCTTCCCGCTCCCTCGCGCACCCCTGATCAGGCACAGACGGGTCCCGGAGGCCTCGTCGGCCGTCACCCACTCCAGCAGCGCGGGACCGTGCTCCGCTGCCGCCCCCTCGGCCGGGGGCCAGGCGGAGAGGTCCGGCCTGCAACCGGTCGCTGGCCCGTCGCCAGGCGTCCCGCCGTGCTGCGTTCCGCCGTTCGACGCCGCGTCGTTGTGCGTTCCGCTGCCGGGGTTCGCGCCGTTCCCTGTCACGAGCCGGCTTCCTCGGCCATCCGCCGCAGCCCCGCCGCCCGCGACTCCGCGCTCTCGCCGTACGGGAAGCTGTGCGTCATCCCGGCCTCGGGAAACACCTGGGCCAGCCACATCGAGCAGTAGTGACCAGGCATGAAGCAGGGTTGGAGATCGGTGTGGACGCGCAGCACCTGCTCCGCCTCCAGACCCGCGGACCGCAGCGAGTCCCACAGCCGCTCCTCGGGGTGGAGCGAGACGGCCGACCCCTGGGTGACGATCTGCTTCTGCCCCGAGTGGTCGAGATACTCGAACGCCGCGTACCACTGTGCGTTGGCGGTGTCGCGGATGTCGTCGAGCACCAGCGGCCACCAGCTCTCCCGCTCCTCGAACGCCTGCGGGTCGGTCTCCCGCAGCCGCTGCGACAGTGAGTCGTAGGCCGTGGATGCTGCCTGCGGATCGTCCGTACCCAGGATCACGCCCAGCGCCCGGCGCAGATCCAGCAGGCCGGTGGCGAACGCCTCGGGCGAGGAGTTCACAAAGCGGTGGTCCTCCTGGTAATCCAGCAGTACGGCGCGCACCACCCCCTCGCCGTCCGCGCAGAGCTCGAAGCCGCGGTCGGTCCCGAACCGGGCCCAGCCCGCGCAGCGCTCCTGTCGCACCTGCCTTCCGGCAGCCGCCGCGAACTCCCCGAGCACCACGGGCTCCTGAGCGCTCGTCCGAAAGTACGGACCGACCTGCAACGGCACCCGCAACGCGGCCACTCGCCGCGCCGCCGCGGACACATTGAACGGATCGGCGCCCTCGGGGAGGGCGAACTCACGCATTGCTCCGCTGTCAGCCACCGTCAACTCTCATTCGTTTCAGCTGCGTTGACACAGATCCTAGGGCGCCGCAGACACCCGGCGCCGAGGCCCGCACTCCCGAGCAGACACCTCCGGACACCACTGCGAGTCAGTACCGCTTCAGACGGATTTCGTCCCTCTCCCGGGCGTGTGATCTCGCCCGCGCGGAAAACCTCCAGAAGGTCGTCGTGGGTGAGAGGCATCGGATCCGTCCACTCTTTCGGGTCCCGTCGCTGTTGCGTCCGAGACGTGTGCGCCTGTGTCGTGAGTGCGTCAACCTTGTTCGGGGCCCTGGTCGTTGGTGCAGGAACTGATCAGGGATTCTTCGAAGAAGGGATAGGGAAAATCGACTGCGGATGAACCGTGGTAGGCCTCGGGGAAGTGCATGACCAGGAGCAGCTCGTACCAGAGTGACGAACGAAACCCCAGAGCGCAGGGGTCGATTTCCTTCCACTGCTCCTGCATGCGGTGCCGCACGGCCTCGGTGTCCAGGTCGAAGAAATCTTCGAAGTCTTTGTCGGGGTCCATGGGCGCCTCCCTCTTCAGGCTGAGGAGGAAGCGGGTATAGGAATCGAGATCCGTGTTTGTGCGGAACTCGTCCGTCCCGTGCCGCACCTGGTGGACTCCGCCGCCCCCGCGGGTCGAGCAGGAGGTGGTCCACAAAGGGAAAATAGGTGGCCAACACCAACCAGTCGCCGGCGTCAGGGGGTAGGAGGTGCGAATCTCCCTCGAGGTACTGGTTCAGGTTCTCCCAGTCCCGCACGAGATGGGGGCCTTCGGTCGGAGTGGCAGAGAAATCGAAACCGATTACGGGCCACGAGGGCAGCCCCGTGCTGCGCAGTATGCTCCTAGCAGTCCGGTCCGTTACGTGCTCGATCAACTCGTCCGGATACCTGATCGGTTGATCTTCGGTGAAGTGCTGGAGCAACTCGTCTCGGGTGATGAGGTTGTCCGTCTGGGCCTCCGTTCCGGAGGAGCGTGTTCGGCCGTGGTGGGGCAAGCCGCCCTCTTGAGTCATGCGCCCGTGTCAGCCTCGCAGTTCACCTGTTCTCGCCCGCGTGGGTGCGAATGAGGTCTTCTTCGAAGTGTGGGTATGGATATGTCACCGCGTCCGAATGGTGGTGAGCCTCAGGGTCGACGAAGTCCAGAAGAACCCTGTACCAGGCGGATTCACGGATCCCGAGTGCCGCAGGATCCACTTCGCGCCACAGGTGCTGGATTTGCTGCCTCGCGGCCTCCGAATCCTGTGCGTCGAGGTCCCACTCCCCGTCCTTCTCCCTCGGCAATGCGTGTTGGTGGAGGATGAGCGTGAAGTGAATGTAGTTCTCCAGCGACGTGTTGAGCTGATAGATCGAACCTCCGCTCGGTACGCAATAGACCTTTCCGTCCGCCGGGTCCAGTACGATCGTGTCATAGGGGATCTCGGCGATGCACAGAAGAGCGGAGGATGTAATTCCTCCAGACTGCCGAGTGGGTTCGTCGATCTCAATAACCGTCTCGGAGGATCCCAGGTCCTCGACGTATTCGAACCAGGGGCTCGGGGGCGTGGGAACGCCGATGTTCTGGAGCGCGTGGAGGGTGGACGGGTCCACTGTGTCCACGCCTTCGATCCGGTCGCGTCGGGAAATTTCCTCCTCGTTGAACACTTGGAGCAGGTCTTCGTGTGTGATTCCCATATCACCGATGCTCTCTGTTTGCTCTCAGGGTGCTGAGATAGTCTTGCATTACTTCTTTGCTGCGTTGTCTCGATTGCTCGGAGGCGCCGTACTCCACGCTGTGTGTGATGTCGGCGTGAGGGAACTTCTCCTTGATCCATGCGCTGCACTGTGCACCGGTGGTGCATGGCTCTCGCTCCGAATACATCGCCGTTAACCGATCCGCCTGTCCTTCCCTGATGAAAGGCATCACCATGCGCTCGGAGTGTCGATATCCGTTGCTGCGCGTCACGAATATGAAGTCACTGGAATCTCCGGCGCCGGTGATTCGGGATGCGGCGTAGTTGTTGCTGCGGAAGTCTTTTCCTTCCTTGTTGTTGCCGTAGGACTCCTGCGAATGCCTGGCGAGTTGTGTCGCTCTGGAGAGATCCGTGCTGCCGAATGGAACTTCGGTGGATTGTACGCTTGGTCGGTTGCCCGGCGTTCCCTGGCTTAATCTGGCCTCATCCTCTCCGGGTCTGGGTCTGCCGATGTTCTCCGGTGACAGCCCGATGCGGGCTTTGTCGTCGGGGGTGAGGTCGGCGGTGCTGCCGTCGGGGCGCAGGCGGCGGATGCTGCCGTCGTCGCCCATGAGGTACATGGGAGTGCCGTTGTCGGTGCGCTTGCCGAGGGCGTCGAGGGAGAGGGCGGCGTCCTTATCGTTGTCGCGGTGGTTGCGCGACATCTTCTTGAGGCCGTCGGGGACGACCTTCTCCATGTGTTTGCCGAGCTTCTTCGCGCCGGTCTCGATGCCGTCGACGGCCTTGCTCAGGCCTTCGTTGGCGGCGTCGGCGAGTTCGTCCTTGCCTCGGGTTCTGCTCTGGCGCCGTTTCGCCCGGCCGAGTTTCGAGTTGCTGTCGGCCGTGATGTTCTCGCCCAACTTGGCAAGTTTCGGGCCGAGTTCGTCCAGGTCGTCCAGGTTGTACTGCATCGGGCGTTTGGAGCCTGTCGCGGGCCCGCCGCCCGCGCTGTTGAGCTCCATGACCGTGTCGCCGCCGTCGAGTCCGGCGCGCAGGCCGTCCTTGCCCGCCTGGCCGGTCTGCTGGAGGTCGATGCCGTCCTGCGCGCCGAGTGCGGTGGCCGCGCCCTGGATGGCGAGGTCGCCCGCCATCGAGCCGAGCGCCTCGAACGCCGGGCCGAGCGCCATGGCGGCGACCTGTTCGACGATGGCCCGCAGCGCCTCCTTGAGCAGCTGTTTGACGACCATCCGGGTGGCTTGGACGGCTGCTGCTCCACCGAGCGAGGAGAGTCCGAGTGTGAACGGCGCGGCTGCTGCGGCAGCGATCAACTGGGCGGCGAGTATCGCGAGTTGGACCAGGGCCGCGATCTTCGCCGCGGTGATCAGATAGGCGGCGATCTCGGCGGCCGTTGCGGCGAGCTGGGTGGCTTGTGCGAGGTTGGCCAGATGCTGGCCGTTGATTTTGTTCCAGTGAGTGCCGAAGGCGTCGATCGCCGGACTGCTGCTGGATTCGAGAAAGGCGTTGACCGCCTGCTGTGCTTCTGCGCCCCCGGTCTCCAGTGCGGTGGCGAACTCCCGCATGGCAGTGGCCATTTCACGGAAGTCGTCTTCGTCAACGTTCGGCCAGGCGATTCCGATGAGGTCGAGGACCTCGTCCGCCCACTCCGGCAGTACCACACCCATAGAGCCCCCCCAGGCAGATGTGCAGGGTGAAGCTAACCGAGGTCAGGACGGAGGGGCGGAGTCCGCTGCTGTATACGGCCACGCGGCAGCGGGCCCGCCCGGTCGCGGTGAGTAGCGAACTTCGGGGCTGTACACGGCTTATGAGGTGAAGTGTCAGGGCCGGCGCGTGCCGACAGTGGGGGAAGCGCACGCTACACCGGCGAACTGGCGGGCGCCATTATGGCCGGATGTGGCGGCTCTCTCGTGCCCGCTGTCGCGGTTCGTCCGGCGCGGGTGTCCGGTGGCCCACCTCACAGGAACGCTGTTGCCGCGGCGGGAAGTCAGAGGCGTGACCCACGTGGAATCAGAGGAATCAGAGGAGCCGGGCAGCGGCGGTTCGCCGCCCGGTGGCACGTCGGAGGAGCACGCTGCTGCGACTGCGACTGCGACTGCGACTGCGACTGCACCGGCGACCCGACCGCCGGTCGGCAGTCGCGCGAGTTGAGCCGCGTACCCGCACCGGGCGGCGCTGTACCCGCACCGGACGTGCTCCGTGCGGATGGGGCGGCTGTGGTGGCGACCCGCCCCCCGTACGGGTCGCCGCCACAGCCGTCCGGGACCGGCCCGTCCGGGGTCGGTCCTGCGGGTGCGCCCCGAATCAGCCGGCGCTCATGTCCATGTACATGACCTCCCAGTGGTGGCCGTCCGGGTCCTGGAAGGCGCGGCCGTACATCGCCTCGGCCTCCTGGGTCTCGCCGATCGGCTTGCCGCCGGAATCCAGCGCGATCTCGACGAGCCGGTCGACCTCCTCGCGGCTGTCGGCGCTCAGACAGAGGATCGTCTCGCCGGAGGTGGCGGTGTCGGTGATGTCCTTGGGGGTGAAGGTCCGGTAGAGCGTCTCGGTCAGCAGCATCACGTGGATGGTGTCGCTGATGACGACACAGCCCGCGTTCTCGTCGCTGAAGTCCGGGTTGATGCTGAAGCCGAGCTTCTCGAAGAACTCCTTGGCCACCGGGAGGTCCTTGACGGGGAGGTTGACGAAGATCTTGCGTGCCATGACGTGTTCCGATCCCTGAGCTGTCCGACGCGGTGTGCGGCGGGGCGGTTGTTCTCGGAGGGACAGACGGACGGGGTCGGCGGAACTCATCGCTCCTCCTCCAAGAAATGTCTCGCACCCGGGCGAGAAGGGTCCTGGCAGGCCAACCGCCCTCCAAACGAGGTCAGTTGGCGGCGCCCGGAGGCGGAGGCGGAGGCGGAGGTCGGGGTCGGCGGCCGAGCGAACCGAACCGCACCGCAGTGGCGCCGGGCGCCGCCGGCCGGGCACCATTGGCCCGGGGCCGACCCTTGCCCCGCGTCCGGGTGCGGCGGGCGCAGAAGTGTACGGCCGGCACAGTCGCCGGCCCCGGAGCCGCGCGGTCGCGCGGCGGAGAGCCGCGCACACTCCAGGGCGCGGCGGCCAGAGAGTGGATGGAGCAGATGCGCCCAGACCAGGACCGGACCCCTTCGGGTGCCGCGAGCCCGACAGCGTCCAGCCCGAACGCGACGCCGGGGCACCCCGGGCCGCTTACTCCCGCCGGCGCGGTGCCGCCGACGAGCGGGGAGGACCCTCCGCGTCATGACGGGCAGCTGCAGGTGGCGCTGTCCGCAGCACCCGCGATCGCCATCCTGCGCTCCTCGACCGCCTCGCGCTTCGCCGAGGTGACCCGGACCCTGCACGAAAGCGGTGTGGGAGTCGTCGAGTTGACGCTCACCACGCCCGGTGCGCTGGACGCCCTGCGCGAGATGGCGACGGACGCCCCGGACACCCTCCACCTCGGCATCGGCTCCGTGACGACCGCGGTGGAGGTCGAGCTGTCGGTGGAGGCGGGGGCACGGTACGTCGTCTCACCGGCGGTGGTGCCCGAGGTCGTTGCCGAGGCGCGCAGGCTCGAAGTGGCCGTGTTGCCGGGGGCGTTCACCCCCACCGAGGTGCTGACCGCCTGGCGGCTGGGCGCGAGCATGGTCAAGCTCTTCCCCGCCGGCAGCGGTGGCCCGTCCCATCTGAGCGCGGTACGGGCGCCGCTGCCGCAGGTGCCATTGGTGCCGACCGGTGGAGTGGGGATCGAGGAGGCCGCCGCCTATCTGCGCGCCGGCGCGGTCGCGGTGGGCCTCGGTACGCCGCTCCTCGGCGACGCCTGCGAGGGCGGCGGCCTCGCAGCTCTGCGAGAGCGGGCCGAGCGGCTTCTCGGAGCGCTCGGATGAACGCCGCGCAGCCCGAACTGGTCACGATCGGCGAGGTGATGGGCCTGCTCGGCGCCCGGGGGACGGGACCGTTGCGCGAGGGCAGCACCCTGCGGCTCGGGCTGGCCGGTGCCGAGGCCACCGTCGCGATCGGGGTGACCAGGCTCGGCCACCGTGCGGCGTGGGTGGGGCGGGTCGGTGCGGACGCGGTCGGAACCGTGCTGCTGGACACGTTGCGCGGAGAGGGCGTGGACGTCTCCGCCGCGCGTCTCGACCCGGACCGGCCGACGGGGCTGATGCTGCGCGAAAGCCGTACGGCCGACCGGGTGCGGATCAGCTACTACCGCGAGGGGCTGGCCGGCTCGCGGCTCGGTCCGGACGATGTGGACCCGCGGCTCGTCGGCGGCGCACGCGTGCTGCATCTGACCGGCATCACCCCCGCGCTCGGCGCGAGCGCGCTGGAGGCGGTACGGCTCGCGGCCCGTACCGCCCGGGCCTCCGGCACCCTGGTCTCGTTCGATCTCAACTACCGCTCGCTGCTGTGGTCGCAGGACCGTGCCGCAGAGGTCTTCACCGAGCTGCTGGCCGAGACGGACGTGGTCTTCGCCGGCCTCGAGGAGGCCGCGCTGGTCACCCCGGTCCCCGCGCCCGAACTCCCGGCCGACGCGCCCGAACTCCGGACTTCGGGGGCCTCGGGCCCGGAGCGGGACGGGGCCGGGGACGAGGCGGCGTGCGCCGCGCGGGCGCTCCGGGCGCTCGGACCCGCCGAGGCGGTCGTCAAGCTCGGCCCGGACGGCGCCTGCGTTCTGTCGGCGGACGGTGAGCACCGGCAGCCCGCGCTGCCGGTGACCTCCGTCGACCCGGTCGGCGCGGGCGATGCGTTCGTGGCCGGCTATCTCTCCGCGTTGTTGGACGGCGAGGACGTGCCGGGCCGGTTGCGCCGGGGCGCGGTGTGCGGGGCCTTCTCGGTCAGCTCCGAGGGGGAGTGGCGCGGACTGCCGCGGCACGAGGAGCTTGGGCTCCTGGGCTCCGGGGACATCTCCCGCTGAGCCGCGGCCCTCGTGGGTGAGCCGCGCGTACGAAGGTGTGCGTTCCTCGGCGCCCGCACCTCCGTACGCGCGGCGCGGGTACGAACCGGCCGGTCCGGCCGACCACCGTGCCCGTCCACCCCGAGGCGGTCGGAGCGAGTGAGCCGCCTTCGCCGAGCCTCTCGCCCGCTCCGCGACTTCCGGGACCGGAGTCCCGGTGTCCGTCGCGCGGCCCCGACAACCCCGGCTCGGACCGCCTCAACCTGCCCTCCCCGTACGGGCGTTGCAGCCAACGACCAGAGCCCCGGGCCGCGTGCAGGCCCAACGAGCGCCCGCCGAGCCGTGCCCCGACCCGTGCCCCGACCCGTACGTCCGCCCCACGGTGCGTCGCCCCGGCACGTCGTCCTCACCAGTGCGCCGGCCGCCTCGCCCACCGCTCGGTCCGCTCAGCCGACCCCGTCGCGGGCGCCGCTCGGCCCTGCGGGGCCGGGGCCGGAGCCGGGGCCCGGCTGGACCGGGTCGCCGACCGCGCCCGCCGTCGCCCGACGGACCGCCCGTGCGATCCGCGCCGGGCTGTCGGCGAACTCCCGGGGATCGGCACCGTCCAGCAGGGCAGCGCCGATGTACTCGTTGATCACCCGCAGCGAGGCCGAGGCCGCCGCGGCGTGCAGACGTACCTCCAGATCGTCGGCGGTCGACCGCAGTCGGGTCGCGATGATCTCCGCCATCTCGCGCTCCAGTTGGTCGCACGCCATCAACCAGGCCGTGCGGATGGCCGGTTCGCTGTCGCCGAGGCGGATCATGCGCACGCCCAGGCCGATGTCGGCCGCCGCCGAGGCGTCGGCCTCGCGGGCGAAGCGGCGAGAACGCTCCTCGAAGTGCTCCTCCAGCGAGAGGTGAGCCGGCCATTCGCGCAGCGTGGTCATCTCCCAGTCCACACTCTGCGTCACGATGGGCTCGGCGCAGCTCTCCTTGCTGCGGAAGTGGCGCCAGATCGTCCGGGTGGAGAGGCCGACCGCGTCGGCGATCTGATCGCCGCTGGTGCCGTCCACACCGTGGGCCCAGAACAGGCGCGCGGCCTCGCGGGAGATCTCCAGACGCAGCCGGTGGCGCCGCTGTTCGCTCATGCCACCCCGCCCGCGACCGGGCGACGCCACCCCGGCCATCCGTCGCTCCTCGTCCGCCGCGCT
Organism: Streptomyces tardus; assembly: GCF_018101125.2. Classification (GTDB taxonomy): domain Bacteria; phylum Actinomycetota; class Actinomycetes; order Streptomycetales; family Streptomycetaceae; genus Streptomyces; species Streptomyces tardus. The sequence goes on from NZ_JAELVF020000004.1 coordinate 79,255, forward strand.
ACATCGAGTGCCATAGTGACATTAAGTGACGCCTGCTGCCAGTGTGTTGAGGGGCTGCCCAATCCGGGTCCCCGACGCCTCCGCGGGCGTGCGGCGACGCCTCTTGCCGCGCCCGTGCCCCGTGCCCGAACTGGGGCAACGACCGTCGCGGGTACGCCGGTTCCGTGCCCCGCACAGTACCGTCCGCCGCCTTCGCAGCCCCGGTGATGCTCGCGGGTACGGGCTTTTCGTCATGAGTTGCGCTCAGAACGTGCTCAGCCTCTGCTCAGTGGGGTTCGTGGCGTTCCGGCCTGATCCACGACGGTGCTTGACTGCATCCCGAACCAGGCGAGAGGGGCGGATTCCACTTATGGCTGACCAGCCTTCCGTGAACGTCGGCGGTGTCACGTACCGGGTCACTCCGGAGTACCTGGCCAACGCCGTCACCAGCACGAACGCGACAGCGACCGAGATCTCCGGTCAGCTGGCCGAGTTGAAGACCTACGTGACCAGTCTGGGAGCGAGCTGGCAGGGCATGGCCCACGGCCAGTTCCAGACCCTCATGCAGGAGTACGACATCTACGCGCGGATGCTCCACGACGCGCTGGAGGGCATCTCCAAGGGCCTCCAGGGCACGTACGTGAACTACAAGGAGTCCGAGGAGCGCAACCTCGGCAACCTCACCGCACTGGGTGCGGACGTGCCGAAGCCGCCGTCCACGAACTTCAACTGATCCCACACCGAGCCACCCGCCCCTCGGTCCGCGGATCGGGGCGACTTCGAGGAGCTAGGCATGGCCAACATCGAGGGCACGCAGATCTACGTCGGCGAGGGGCTCGCCGCAGCGGGCACCACGCTGAACACCCGGGCCGGCGAGATCTCCGGCGAACTCCAGGCGCTGAAGTCCAAGTTGGCGCCCCTCTCGGAGGCGTGGCGGGAAAGTGAAGCCGCCACGTACTACCAGGACATGCAGAACAACTGGGACATGGCCGCCAACGGCCTCTTCGGTCCCGACGGCGTGCTCGGGCGCATCGCCCACGCCATGAACGTCAACTGGAACAACTACAGCGAAGCCGAGTGGTCCAACATCTCCACCTGGCGCAGCTGACCCGCAGCGGCCACCGCCGCCGGACAACAAGGAAAACCCGTGCCCGATGAACGCTGCCGGGTCACCGTGGTCGGCGAACGCAGACGTGTGGACCTCGCGCTTCCGGCGCGAGCCCCGATCGCCGAGTACGCACCCAGGCTCGCCACGCTGTGCGGCCAGTCCGAACCCGAGGCCAAACCGCCCGTATGGTCCCTGGCCGAACCGGGGGCGGAGCCGCTGGCGCCAGGCGAATCCCTCGCCGAGGCGGGCATCCTCGACGGTGCCACCCTCTATCTGCACGACCATCGGGCCGGTGAACTCGGCGAGTTGACCGTCACCGACCTGGACGACCAGGTCGCCGACGCCCGCGACGACAAGACGCTGTGGGACGGCCGGCGCCGTGCCCAGAGCGTGCTGGGTGCCGGGCTGCTGGTCATGGTCGTTTCCGCGGCATGGCTCGGCGCGCACCGGCTCGCGGCGCTCGCCGCGGTGCTGTTCGCGCTCGCCGCGCTGACCGTGCCGCTGCTGGCCTGGTACGCCCAGCGCAAGAACTGGCCACTGCCTTCCGCGGTGCGCCAGCTGCTCGCGCTCGCAGCCGGCCCGCTGATGGCCTGTGTCGGACTCTGTTCGCCGATCCAGGGTCCGACCGCCACACCAGTACTGGTCGCGGTCACCGCAGTGGTGGGCGCGCTGCTCGGACTGGTCGCACTGCCCGCCCCGTCCACCGCGGTCCTGCTGGCGCTCACCGCGCTCGCGGCGCTGTTCGTCCTGCCGCTGACCGTGTTCGGCGCGGGAACGACCGGCGCCGCCGCCGTGGTCGCGATGGTGCTCTTCCTGCTCGCCACGCTGCTGCCGCGCGTCACCAGCCAGATCGCGGTGCTGGTGCCCTCCGGACCGGACACCGGGGCGCCGCTGATCGACAACGACGACGTTGCCGCGGTCGTACGCCGGGGCAACGGGCTGCTCACCCTGCTGAGCGTCGTGACCGGTACGGCCCTCGCGGTCTCGCTGGTCGTGCTCTCCTCGTCCCGCGGCGGGGCGGGGCTGGCGCTCGCCGCGGTCGTGAGCATCGGGCTGCTGCTCCAGGCCGGCACTGTACGGGTGCTGACCGCCGTGGTGCCCCAACTGGCTGCCGGTGTGGTGGGTTTGCTGGCGCTGGTGATACGTGTGCCGGAGTACCTCTTCGGCTCGCCGGCCTTCGGGCCGCTTGCCGCCTTCGGGGGCGGCGCGGTGCTGGTCGTCTGCGGGCTGTTCCTGGCCTTCAGCGCGGCGCTGCGCCCGATCGAACCGGAGCGCCCGACCTGGCCCGGCGCGGTCACCACCCTGCTCACGGTGGCGAGTCTGCCGCTGACCGCAGCGGTGTTCGGCCTCTTCGGCTGGCTGGCCAACCTCGGGGGCGGGCTGTGACCGGCGGGCGCCCGCCTGCCGCGGGGGCGTCGGTGCACGCCGTTCCCGCGACGGCGCCTCACGCCGGCCCCGGGGCCCCGGTCCAGGCGGTCCCCGCGACGGCGCCCCGCTTTCCGGGCCGCTGCGGGAAAGCGTGGGAGCGCGGCCGGTGAAGGCGGTCGGACAGCGGGTCGCCCCCGGCAGTTGGGGCGGTCACCGCACAGTGGGCGCGGCGGTCAGGGCCGCCGCGCCCGGCGCCGTCATCACCGTGCAGGCCGGCACCTACACCGAGAGCCTGGTGTTGGACAAGGACGTCACTCTGGTCGCCAAGGGCGAGGTGCGGCTGGTCGCCTCCCGTGGCCCCGCCGTCACCGTGCACGGCGGCCGGGTCGAGCTCCGCGGTTTCCACCTTTCCGCCGGGACCCCCAGGGAGCCCGCGGTGCTGCTGCGCGACGGTGAACCGGCGCTGCACGACTGCGAGATCACCGGAGGCCGCCTGGAGGTCACCGGCGGTGCGGCGCCGCTGCTGCGCGACTGCGCAGTGCGCCGCGCCGAAGGCTTCGCAGTGCGCCTCACCGGCGCCAGCCGCACCACACTGGAGAACCTGACCGTCTCGGACTGCACCGGGGACGGCGTCTTCGTCGAGGACGAGGCGCGGGTCGAACTGACCGAAGGGCTGGTCGACGGCGCCACCGGCTGCGGTGTGCGCGCCACAGCCGGTGCGCACACCACCCTCACCCGCTGCGAGATACGCGCCAGCGGGACCGTCGCCGTACTGGTGGAGGACCACGCCACCGCCAACCTCCGCGACTGCCGACTGCACGGATCCGGCGGGCCCGGCCTGTGGACCCGTGGCCGGGCGGGACGCCTGCCCGGCGGCGACGAGCACCGCGAGCAGGCCGGGCAGGCGGCACTGCAGGCCGCGTCCGCGTCCAGAACGGGCGGTTCGGGCTCCGCCTCCGCCCGGGCGGAGCAGGGCGTACGGCTGCGCAACTGCGAGATCCTGCGCACCACCGGCGCCGGAGCGCTGGTCGACGGGACCAGCGCGGTGCTGCTGGACGGCTGCCACATCCACCACACCGAGGGCGCCGCGGTACTGGCCACCGCGCAGGCAACCGCCGAACTGGTCTCGGTGCGGGCCGTGGACTGCCAGGACACCGCACTGGTCGTGAGCGAGACCGCGCGCGTCACCGCGACCGGCTGCACCTTCGCCCGCACCGGCGCCAACGGCCTGTACGCGGTGGGGGAGTCGGAGGTCTCGCTCACCGACTGCACCGTCCGGGAGAGCACCTACACCGCCGTCCACCTCGGTGGTGCGGCCCGCACTCGGCTGCGCGACTGCACTGTCGGCGCGACTCCCGAACACGGCGTACGTGTCACCGGCCGGGCCGCGCTGCTGGCCGAGCGCTGCGAGGTGAGCGACGCGGAGCTGAGCGGCGTCTGTGTGGAGGACGGCGACGCCGAACTGCGCGACTGCCGTGTCCGCGGCGGACGCGAAGGCGTACGGCTGCGCACCGACCACCGCCCGCTGCTGACGGAGTGCGAGATCACCGGCAGCACCGACAGCGGGGTACGGGTGGGCCGTGCCACCGGAGCGCTGCTGGAGGACCTGACCATCGCACCCGGCAGCGGCTCGGGGCTGCTGCTGGAGGAGGACAGCACCCCGGTCGTCGAGGGCGGAACCATCCGCGGCGCGGGCGGCAGCGGTGTCGTCGTGCGCGCGGGGGCGCGTCCGCGTGTGCGCGGGCTGACGATCGCCAACGCCGCGAAGAACGCGCTCTTCGTCGAGGAGGGCGGCGAAGGCCGGTACGAGGACTGCCTCTTCACCGGCAGCCGCTTCCCGGCCGTCTACGCGGGCGCACGCGCCAGACTGCTGCTGCGCCGGTGCGCCGTCGAGGGCTCCGAGTCCGATCTGCTGAGCGACGACGAGGCGGAGATCCGAGCGGAGGACTGCCGGGTCGAGGGCGTTGCCGAGCCCCGGCTGACCGTCGTCCGCGACGGTGCGGCAACCGGCGGGGTCACCGTGGTCGCCGTCCCGGGACGCACCGGCGGCGGCGACGCGGACGCGAAGTCCTCGGAGACCGACGACCGGAACTCCGAGGAGGAGGAGAGCGCGGAGGCCAGACTTGCTGTGCTGCACCGCGAACTCGACCGCCTGGTCGGCCTGGACGGCGTCAAGCGGGATGTGGTGACGCTGACCAATCTGATGCAGATGGTCAAGGTCCGCGAGACCGCCGGGCTCGCACCGCCGCCGCTCTCCAGGCACCTGGTCTTCGCGGGCAACCCCGGCACCGGCAAGACCACCGTGGCCCGCCTCTACGGCGGGTTCCTCGCCGCGCTCGGCCTGTTGGAGCGCGGGCACCTGGTGGAGGCCGACCGCGGCCAGCTGGTCGGCGAGTACGTCGGCCACACCGCGCCCCGCACCGCCGCCGTCTTCCGGCGCGCACTCGGCGGCGTGCTCTTCATCGACGAGGCGTACTCCCTGGTGCCGCAGGGGCAGATGACCGATTTCGGCGCCGAGGCCGTGTCGACGCTGGTCAAGCTGATGGAGGACCACCGGGACGAGGTGGTGGTCATCGTGGCCGGCTACCCGGGCGACATGGACCGGCTGCTGGAGTCCAACGCCGGACTTGCCTCACGGTTCACCCGCACCCTGCACTTCGACGACTACACCTCGCCCGAGCTGGTGCGCATCGTCGAGCACCAGGCGGCCGACCACCAGTACACGCTCGCGCCGGAGACCGCCGCGGCGCTGCACGACCACTTCGAGGCAATCCCCAGGGGCGACCAGTTCGGCAACGGGCGCAGCGCGCGGCAGGTCTTCCAGCGGATGACCGAGCGGCACGCGCAGCGGGTGTCGGAGCTGGACCTCGCCGCGCTCGACCTCGCCGACGCGGACGCGGCGGTGCTCACCACCCTGCTGCCCGACGACCTGCCGTCGGGAGGGGTGCGGTGAGCCCCCGCGAACGCCGCGGGTGGTCGGGAGGAACGCACGGCCCTGCGGAGCACTCTGAGTATCCGGAGCCCTCTGAGCTTCCGCAGCACACGGCAGGCAGAGCACAACCGATGGACGAGAGGCGGGTGTTGGGCTGATGGCGCAGGAAGTGTCGATCGAGGAGTGGCGTGCCCACCTGGCGGACCTGAAGTCCGCGACCGAGGTGGTCCGCAAGCAGTCCAAGTCGATCTCCGAGACGATGGCGTCGATCGACAGCAAGATGAACGAGATCGCCGACGACTGGTCGAGCCCGGCGCACGGCAGTTTCGACGATGTGAAGAAGTGGTTCCACACCGTCGAGCACGAGTTGGAGACGCTGCTGGACGACATCGTCAACCGGATGGACACCAGCCACCGCAACTACCTCGACGCGGAGAGCACCAACCTGAACAACCTGGGCGACGGGAACCCCACGGGTGTCTGACGCGCCCTCACGCCGCCCGGCGCCGCATGCCGCACGCCCCGCCCCGGGCGCCGCCGGCCGCCGTCCCGGGCCGGGCCGCGCTGCCCCGGGGCCGGCCCGCCGCATGCCGAACTCCGGCCGCCGGTACCGGAGTTCCCGCGCCGCCGTGCGACCCCCGTACACACCCGCGCCGGGCCCGTACGTCGCCCTTCCGGCCGCGCGCCGCACCGCGCCGGCCGCGTACGCCCCCGCGCCGGCCGCGTACGTCGTCCGGTCGAACTCCCGCCGGGATGCTCCCCGTTGGGCCCGCGCACGCCTCGCGTGCTCCGGGCCGGCGGCCGGCCGCGGCCCGGAGCACGCGAGGCGGTGCGCCCGCTCAGGTGGTGGGCGGCGGGTCGGGGAAGTGCGACTGGCGGTCGGCCTGCGCGTAGACCTGGCCGGAGTGGTTGAGCCGGGCTATGTACTCGCCCAGCTTGTTCAGCGAGCTGGCGACCTGGAGCAGGGCGCGCTCCTGCGCGGGGTTCATCTCGGCGCCGAAGGCCTCACCGGCCTCGGCGAAGGGGTTCTTGGTCTCCTTGTCGGCCGAGGGGTTGTAGCCCGCCGACAGGCTGGTGTGGCCGCTGCCCCCGTCGCCCTTGGACGTGGCGCCCTGCCCGAAGACGGTGTCCTTGACGGAGGCGACCAGCGCACGCACCTCCTCGTACTTGTCGACGGCGCCGTTGGCCTCGGCGAGTATCGACGTCTCGGCGGTGCGCAGGGTCGAGAGGTCCATCTTGAAGTCGGCGGAGGGGTCGCTGTTCTCGTCCTGGTCGCCGTCACCGGAGTCCTCGGAGAGGTCCGAGGGGTCGTCGTTGAACGACGGCAGCTCGTCCCAGGCGACCTCGGTCTCCGGGACCATGTACGCCAGGTCCCGGCCGTTGTCCTCGGTCGTCTCCTCCTCGCCCTCCCCCTCCTCGGGCTCCGCCAACGGTGTTTCGTCGTACTCGGACTCGATCGGCTCGGTCACGGCGTCTCCCTGGTCTCTCGCGCGGCTCCTCGGGCGGCGCTCGGTGGCGGCGGCACCCGGTCTGCGGGCTGCCGGCGGACAGCCCCGAGGAACCCGCGCCAGGTTTATCACTTGTATGGCTATTTGTCAGCGTGCGGGTGGCGTCGGGCAGTTGACGACCCGCAGCTCTGGGCGCCGTCCACCAGCACTTCAGCGAGCGAAGAGACCGAAGCGAACGAAGCGACCGTCAGAGACCGAAGGAGAGGCACCGCATGAGTGACAGCGAGACCGACTACAACACCTCCACCATCAACGTCTCTCCCATCGGCATGAGCGCCACCGCCAAGACCCTGAACACCCTGTCCCAGAACGTCGCGGACAGCCTCGGCACCATCAACACCGAGCTGAGCGCACTGCGGGTGGCCTGGCAGGGGCAGGCGGCGACGGACGCCGAAGCGGTCAACAAGCAGTGGATGCACGTCATGACCCGGCTGTTCGGCACCGAGGACGAGCCGGGCAAGGGCGTCCTGTCCGCTCTCTCCGGCGGCCTCGACCGGGCAGCCGCCAACTTCAGCAAGGCCGAGAGGGGAGTGACCTCCATCTTCACGGACTTCCACGACGGCCTCCAGCCGGAGGAGGACGGCGACGGCGGGTCGAAGGAGGAGTACCCGACCGACAAGCCCGAGAACGAGACGAACACCAACAACACCGCCGTCACCCTGACCTTCCCGAAGTGACGTCCCCGGTGGGCCGCTCACCCGGCCCGCCGCCGCGCGCAGCCGCGGCCGAGCACTCCCGCACCGCAGCACCTCCGCAGCACGTGCCCCAGCACCCCCGACCGTCCCGCTAGGCAGCCACCGTGAGTCGAATACCCTTCCACCGCCCCGTCCGTATGACGCCCCCGCCGACGCCGGAGGGCGGCACCAAACTCGCAGGTGCGCCCCAGCGCCCGCAGCCGCAGGGCGCGGCGACCTGGCTGATGATCCTGCTTCCGCTGCTCTCCAGCGTGAGCATGGCCGCGTACATGGTGGCCTTCGGCCGGCCGTGGATGATCCTGCTGGGCATCGCCTTCGTCGTGGTGTCCGTCGGTATCACCATCGGCGTGCGCATGCAGATGCGCGGCAGCCGCCGACGCAACCAGTTCCGCCAGCGCGAGCGGTACATGGAGTACCTCGCCGGAATCCGCAAGCAGGCCCTGCGGACCAAGGCCGCCCAGCGCACCGCCGACGCCTGGCGCCATCCGCACCCCGAGCGGCTGTGGGCCGTCGCCTCGCGCCGACGCCGCATCTGGGAACGACGCCCGGGCGACAGCGACTTCCTCCATCTGCGGCTGGGCACCGGCACCGCGCCGCTCTCCCACACCCTCACCACCTCCGAGCCGAGCGACCCGACGGTCGAGATCGACATCTCCTGCGAGCACGCCGCCGCCGAACTGGTCCGCACCCACAGCACCGTCGACGGCCAGGCGGCCTGGCTGGACATGAGCGGCTCCGGCGTGGTGAGCCTGCTCGGTCCGCGTGCGCGCACCCGTGAACTGGCCCAGAACCTGCTGGTGCAACTCGCCGTGCTGCACGCCCCCGACGACGTACGCGTCGCGGTGGTCACCGGCGGCCACTCGGGCTGGGACTGGGCGAAGTGGCTGCCGCACACCCAGCAGCCCGACAGCGACGAGGAACGTCGCGAGCAGGAGATCGTCCCGCTGCTCGCCGACGACTTCACCGGGATAAGGGACCATCTCCAGACCGCCTACGACCAGGCCGCCGCCGCTCGCGCCGAGCGTTCCAGCCGGCTGATCGTGCACCGCGACAGTGCCCCGCGCCGCCGCCTGGTGGTCTTCCTCGACGAGTACGACCCCAAGGCACACTGGGCCCGCTCCTCGCTGCTGGCCGACCTCATCACCGAAGCGGGCCCCGACCTCGGCGTCCACGTGGTCTGCCTGGTCGAGGAGGAGGGCTCGGAGCCCGGCCGTGTGGACGTGCGCGCGCGTACGGACGCGCGCGGCGCGCTGCTCCTGGAGGGACGCTCCTCCCAGCTGTACGCCACCGTGGACAAGGCCACCGTGGACACCGTCGCGCCCGGGGTGCTGGCGGCCACCGCCCGTTCGCTGGCGCCGCTGAGGCTGTCCGGAGAACGCGAGCAGGTCCTCTCCGAGCACGTCTCGCTCTCCGGCATGCTCGGCTTCTCCGACATCGCCGCCTTCGACCCGGCCGCGGGCCGGCGCGCTCCGGACGACCGGAAGCTGCTCAGCGTCCCGATCGGGGTCACCGGCACCGGCGAGCCGCTGAACATCGACCTCAAGGAGTCGGCACAGGGCGGCATCGGGCCGCACGGACTGGTCGTGGGCGCCACCGGATCCGGCAAGAGCGAACTGCTGCGCACCCTGGTCACCGGCCTGGCGCTGGTGCACGCACCCGAGCATCTGGCCTTCGTGCTCGTCGACTTCAAGGGCGGCGCCACCTTCGCGGGCGTCACCGAACTGCCGCACGTCTCCGGCCTGATCACCAACCTCGCCGACGACACGGCCCTGGTCGACCGGATGCGCAAGGCGCTCCAGGGCGAACAGCAGCGGCGCCAGCAGATGCTGCGCCAGGCCGGCAACGTCGACTCGGTGCGCGAGTACCAGGTGCGCCACGCCTCCGGTGCCACCGATGTCGACGGCAAACCGCTGGAACCGCTGCCCTACCTCCTGATCATCGTCGACGAGTTCGGCGAACTCCTCTCCCAGCAGCCGGACTTCATCGACCTGTTCGTCCAGATCGGCCGGGTCGGCCGGTCCCTCGGCATGCATCTGCTGCTGTCGACGCAGCGGTTGGAGGAGGGCCGGCTGCGCGGACTGGAGTCGCACCTGTCCTACCGGATGTGTCTGCGCACCTTCAGCGCCGCGGAGTCCCGCGCCGTCATCGGCACCTCCGATGCCTACACGCTCCCCGCACTGCCCGGCTCCGCGTACCTCAAGGTCGACGAGTCGATCTACGAGCGCTTCCGTGTCGCGCACGTCTCCGCGTCCTATCGCGACCAGGAGGCCGAGGCCGCCCCGGGAGCGGCCCTGCCGGTGGCGTACGAGGTGTACGGCGACCTGCCGCCGATCGTCGCCGACGAGGAGGAGACACCGGGCTGGGAGTGGGACCCCGAGGGCGGCGCCACCGAACTGCAGATCGCCGTCGACCGTCTGGTCAACGAGGACGCGCCCGGCCACCAGGTGTGGCTGCCGCCGCTGCCCGCGCACGTGCCCCTCGACCCGCTGCTCGGCGACGCCGAGCCCGACCCGGAGCTCGGGCTGCGCTGTCCCCAGTGGCCGTACGCCGGGCGGCTGAAGTTCCCCGTCGGCGTACTGGACGTACCCGCGCGACAGGAGCAGCGTCCGCTGGTCATGGACCTGGAGGGACGGCAGGGCCACCTCGCCCTGGTCGGTGCGCCGCAGAGCGGCAAGTCGACCTTCCTGCGGACCGCGTTGCTCAGCGCCATGCTCACCCACACCCCCGACGAGCTGCAGTTCTACGCCATCGACATGGGCGGCGGCGGCCTGCACGGACTCGCCGACGCCCCGCACATGGCCGGAGTGGCCGGCCGCCGGGACGAGGAGCGCATCCGGCGCACGCTCGCCGAGGTGAGCCGGCTGGTCACCGCCCGCGAGCAGATGTTCCACGATCTGCGCATCCAGTCCGCTGTGGAGCTGCGCGAGCGCCGCGCAGCGGGCGAACTGCCCGAGGGCGTACGGTCCGCCGACATCGTGCTGGTGGTCGACAACTGGGCCGCCCTGCACGCCGCCGACGAGGACGCCGTGGTCACCCTGACCGAGATCGCCGCCCGCGGCCTGGGCGTCGGCGTCCACCTGTGGCTGACCGCCAACCGCTGGGCGGAGATCCGCGTCAGCCTGCGCGACAACATCCCGGGCCGGATGGAGATGCGGCTCAACGATCCGACCGAGTCCGAGATCAGCCGGCCGACCGCCAGGGCGCTGGGCCGGGGCGTACCGGGACGCGGACTGGTCTCCGCCGGACTGATCCACCAGATCGCGCTGCCCCGCCTGGACGGAGTGGACTCCACGGACGAACTCGCTGCCGCCGAACGGCGTTTGGTCGCCCGGCTCGCGGAGAGCTGGTCGAAGGCCGCCGCTCCGGCACTGCGCGTACTGCCGGACCGGATCACCGTCCGGGAGCTGACTGCCATCGGAGCCCCCGACCCCGCGGAGCGCTGGGAGGGGCACGGTCGCGGCCTGGGCGACGGCGAGGTGGCCGTCGGTCTGCGCGAGTCCGATCTGCGTCCGGTCGGTCTCGATCTGACGGACGGCTCCTCGCACTTCGTCATCTTCGGCGACTCGGGGGCGGGCAAGACCACCTTCCTGCGGAACTGGATGCGCGGTCTCGCCGCCCAGCGCAGCGCGCGCGAACTGCGCTTCATGGTGGTCGACTACCGGCACAGCCTCCTGGACACGGTGCCCGAGGAGTACCTCGGCGCACGCGGCGGCAACGCCGAGCTCGTCGCCGCCCAGGCGCAGGCGCTCGCCGAGACCCTCCGCGGCCGGATGCCCCCGGCCGACGTCACCGCGGCCCAACTCGCCGCGCGCGACTGGTGGGAGGGACCGGAGCTGTACGTGGTCGCCGACGACTACGACCTCGCCGGCGGGAGCATGGGCAGCGGCCCGCTGGCGCCGCTGGCCCAGTTCGTGCCGCAGGCCGAGGAGTTGGGCTTCCACCTCGTGCTGGCGCGGCGGGTCGGCGGCGCAGCCCGCTCGCTGCTCTCCGACCCCGTGATGAGCAAGCTCAAGGAGGTCGGGACCGACGGGCTGCTGCTCTCCGGAGACCACCGCGAGGGTGTGCTCATCGGCGAACAGCGCGCCAGGCGCACCCGGCCCGGCCGCGGCACGCTGGTGCGCCGCAGTCAGGAACCGGTGCTCATGCAGGTCGCGGTGGACGAGCAGAGCGAGCAGGGGGAGCAGCGGAAGAAGGGTGCCCGCGGCGACGGTTCCGCGGGTGCGTCCCCGCCCGCAGCCGAACTGAGCAGCTGAGGCGTCGCAGCCGGTTCCCCGGGGGGCGACCTCGACCTGCGGGGGACCACCACCGCCCGCGCTGCCGGGTGAGCCCGCACCGGCCACCCGGGCCCGCACAGCACCACCGCTGAGCACGGCCCGCACAGCACCACCCGCACCACAGCACCACTCACACGGCAACACCCGCAGCGCAACAGGCAGTACGCCCAGGGAGAGCGGTACCCACCATGGCAGCAGACGCGGACTCCGTACTCGACACGATCAAGCTCGACGAGATGTACGCCCTGGGCAACGCCTGGATCAGTCTCGGGGACGAGCTGCACGAGCGTCGGGTCGCCGTGGACGGCCACGTCGAGAGCCTCGGCATGACCGGCTCGGCCGGCAACGCCGCGAGGCTCGCCTGGACCGGGGCGCTGGCCGGCAACATCGACGCCGCCGCCGAGACCGCGTGGACCGTCGGCCAGACGATCCACCGCTACGCAGACCAGCTGAAGGAGGCCGCCGACGAGTACGCGAAGAAGCTGAACGCGGCCATGTGGGCGGACATCCTGGGCGCCATCCTCAGCGCCATCTTCTTCTACCTCGGCCCGATGATCGGCAACCTGCTGTCGCTGGTCACCAGGATCATCGCCACGCTGCTCCCGGTGATCGCGAGGGTCGCCTCCGCGATGGGCCCGATCACCACCACCATCGCCGGGATGAGCGGCGGCGCGGTGATCGGCGCGGCCGCCGGCATCGGCGGCAACATCGGGCTGGGCGCGATCGGTTCGGGCATCGCCGGCACCGATTACCAGGTCGACTGGGAGTCCGTGGCCTGGAGCGCGGGCATCGGCGGATTCGTCGGCGGCATCGCGGGCGGCCTCTACTCCAGCCCGCCCGCGATGCCGCCGACGAATCCGCCGATGCCCGCGCTCCAGGCCACGGACTCCCAGTCGACCTGGTAATCGGTGCCGGCGATGCCCGAACCGATCGCGCCCAGCCCGATGTTGCCGCCGATGCCGGCGGCCGCGCCGATCACCGCGCCGCCGCTCATCCCGGCGATGGTTGTGGTGATCGGCGCGGCCGCCGGCATCGGCGGCAACGTCTCCGCGCACGACTCGCGCGCCACCAGCAGCGGGCCCGCGGGCGGCGAGCGCGGGGGAGACATCGGCGCTCCGCAGAGCGGCCGTCCGGGCAACTCCCAGGCAGCGCCGCCGCCGGCCCCGATGCCCGCACCGGGCCGAGGGCCCGGCCAGGGCACCCCCACGCCGGTCGCCGCCAGGCCCGACGGGGGAGGCACACCTGCGGGCGGCGTTCCCGCGGGCGGCAACGGCCGCCCCGGCGGCGGGTTGGGGCCGGACTCCGTCTCGCGCCCCGGCAACGGCGGCGGCGTCACGCCCGGCCCCGGTTCGCGCCCGGGCCCCGACGGAGTGGCGCCCGGCCCGGTCTCGCGCCCCGGCTCCGACGGGGCTGCGCCCGGTCCGGGTTCGCGTTCGGGTTCTGACGGAGTGACACCCGGTCCGGTGTCGCGCCCTGGTTCGGACGGTGTCCCGCCGGGTACGGGCGGGCGCCCGGGTCCGACGCCCACCGGACGCGGCCACGACTACCCGGCCACCCACGACAACCGCTCCTCCGGCGGCTCGGACTCCATGCCCGGACCCGGCCGACGGCTGGGCGGTTCGCAGGAGAACCCGTACGGCACTCCGGTCGGCCCGCCGAGCCGGGACGGCGAGTCGCGGGGCGGCGGGGGTTCGGATCCGATGGGGGGTCCGGGTCGTCGGTTGGGTGGTTCGCAGGAGAATCCGTACGGTACGCCGACGCCGGGGGCGCCGGATCGTGGTGGTGATTCGAGGAGTGGTGGTTCGGGGGGTTCGGATCCGATGGCGGGTCCGGGGCGCCGGTTGGGCGGACCGCAGGACAACCCGCACGGCACACCGGTCCCCGCGCCGCCGACCCGTGACGGCGGTGCGAAGCAGGGCGGCTCCCTCGGTTCGGACCCCTTCCAGAACGAGGGCAGGCGGCTCGGCGGAGATCAGAAGGACCCGTACGGCACCACCGGTCCGCGCCCGGAGCGCGGCCCGAACCGTACGGGCGACGGCCAGGGTGCGCCCCCTGCCCGCCCCTCCGGCCCCGGTCACGACCGGCCCGCGACGATGGGCGACCTGAAGGACGGCAACTCCACCGGAGGACCGGGCGGCGGCGGTTCGGACCGTCCCGGCGGCGGACTCCGCTCCAACCAGGGCGACGGCACCACCACTTACGTGGAGACGCCGACGTCGGACGGTGGCCGCGGTCCCGGCGGACGCCCCGACGGTCATGCGGGCACGGACACCAACAGGCCGTCCGCGCCCGGTGGTTCACCGCACGGCCAGGGCGGATCGGAGCACCGCGCACCCGACCCCGGCAGCAGCACCGCCGCACCGCCCGGCACCGGGCCGTCGAAGAACCCGCCGCCCGCCCCGGGCAGGCCGCCGCAGACCAAGGCCCCGGCCGCGCCCCCGGCTTCGGGTCCGGACGAGTCGCGCGGCGGCGGAGGCACGACGCAGCCCACCAGGGACACCACCAGCGGCCCGGACCGGGCCCACGACAGCACGCAGGGACGCGGCGGCGACCGACAGACGTCCAGTGGAGAGAACCTGCCGAACACGGGCGGCACCAGGCCCGAGGGGTCGGCCACACCCGTGGTCGGACCCGGCATGTCCGACGGGCCGGGGCGCACCACCGGCCCCGACTCGGGCCAGGCACCGCAGTCCGGCCAGTCCGGCCAGTCCGGCCAGTCCGGGCCGGCGGGTTCCGGCCGGGGCGGCGCGTCGACTCCGGTGACGGACCGGACGGACGGCGCGTCCGGCCGGCAGCAGGACGGCTCGGCACACGCTGCAGTACATGGCGGTGTTCCGCCCGTAACGCCGCTGCAGCCGGCTGCAGCGGCGTTACGGGCGGAACACCGCCATGTACTGCAGCGTGTGCCGAGCCGTCCTGCTGCCGGCCGGACGCGCCGTCCGTCCGGTCCGTCACCGGAGTCGACGCGCCGCCCCGGCCGGAACCCGCCGGCCCGGACTGGCCGGACTGCGGTGCCTGGCCCGAGTCGGGGCCGGTGGTGCGCCCCGGCCCGTCGGACATGCCGGGTCCGACCACGGGTGTGGCCGACCCCTCGGGCCTGGTGCCGCCCGTGTTCGGCAGGTTCTCTCCACTGGACGTCTGTCGGTCGCCGCCGCGTCCCTGCGTGCTGTCGTGGGCCCGGTCGGGGGCGCGACCGGCGTGGTGGGCTGCGTGGTCGGCTGCGCCGCGGGCGGGTTGGCGGGCGGCGCGGCGGAGCCGGGGCCCGCCGGGCCGGGCGTGGCCGGCGGGCCCCGGCTCCGCCGCGCCGCCCGCCAACCCGCCCGCGGCGCAGCCGACCACGCAGCCCACCACGCCCACCGCCCCTACGGGCACCGGCACCGGTTCGGGCACGGGCAGCGGCACGGGCCAGGGCAGCGGCACGGGCACCAGCACCGCCGGTTCGGGCGGTCGCGGTCGTGAGATGGAGATCGAAGGCCCCTCGTCGCGTCCGACGCCGGTCGCCGCCGACCTCGACGGGCTGTCCCAGGGCTTCCTCCTCGACGCGGTCAACAACGAACTGAACCGTCTGCACCAGCCGCCGATCGGTCTCGAGGAGGCACTCGAGCGCTACGACCAGCTGCCCGGCTGGGTGCGGCGCACGACGCCGTTGCGCGCGCAGGGCGAGGCGATGGCCCAGACCATTACCGGCGGGAAGCGGGCCACTCTCCCGGGCGGCAGCCCCACCTACACCACCGAGATGGAGGTGGAGACCGAGGCCGGGCCCTCAACTCCCCAGGGCCGCCCCGGGATCACTGCGCCGCCGCGCTCCGATGACGGTATGGACGTGGACACCCCGCCTCGGGCCGCGTCTCCGGTCGACGGGCCCGAGGCGGGTCGGGGGACTTCGGCGCCGCCGCGTGCGGTGGACGGTATGGACGTCGACACCCCGGAGCGTTCCACGACTCCGGTGGCTCGGCCGGAGCCGGGTGCGGGGACCTCGGCGCCGCCCCGTTCCCAGGACGGTATGGAGGTGGACACTCCGTCTCGGGCTGCGACTCCGGTCGGTGGGCCCGAGGCAGGGCAGGGGACTTCGGCGCCGCCGCGCTCCGTGGACGGTATGGAGGTGGACTCGCCCGAGAGGGCCACGACTCCGATCGACCGTCAGGACACGGAGATGCAGCTCGACGCGCCCGTACAGCCCCCGGTGACAGGGGAGTCGGCAGCCGCCGCGGGCGGTGGCCGCACGGTCTGGCGCGGACTGGAGCAGAGCTCCATGGACGTGGACCAGAGCGTCTTCAACGACGTTCCGCGCCTCGCTCCCCAGATCCAGGAGCGGCTCTTCGACGTCGGCCGCGAGGCCATCGCCGAGACCCAGCAGCGGATCAGCAACGGTCCGGCGAACCAGGTCGAAACGCTCTCGCGCGGCGGGCTCGGCATGCTTGTCGCGCTCAACCGCGCACGCGGCACGGCGCCGCTCCAGCCTCCGCGCACCCACCAGGAGAGGCTGGGGCAGATGGCGGCGACGGCCGACATCCGCTGCGTGGGCAACTGCGACGAGCACGCGTCGATGGTCTTCGCCCTGCTGAACCGGCGGACCGACCTGCCCGAAGGGGTGTCCTTCTGGAACGTGCGCCTCGCTCGGCAGGAGAACGAGACCGGACCGGTCGCCCAGGCACCGCACACCGACCACGTCTTCCTCGCGATCGGCTACCCCGAGTACCCGCGCGACATCGTCGTGCTCGACCCCTGGCAGCGCAATCCCCGCCCGGCGACGGCGGTGGAGTTCAACTTCCCGTTCCTGCTGAACGAGCGTGCTCAGCCGTTCGATCCCAGGACCGACGAGCACGCCGTGATCACGCCGCGTTCGGTGCACATGCCGCACGACGGCGTCGACTACCTCGAGTTCGGCCACCGGACGGTCGATGCCGAGCAGCTCAGGGGCCAGGGGGAGTTGCGAAGTGAACCGCTGAACCCGGACTCGGTGCGCAACGAGCCGGGGATGTACGACCTGCGGTTCGAACCCCGGTTCGGCGGCGGTTCCGCGGACCACGGGGTGAACCCGTTGGAGGCCCAGTGGCCGGTGGGTCGTGGAGTGACGCTGATGGAACCGAGATTCGGGGGCGTCGCGCTGCCGGGCCTGGAGGCGGGTCCCGCGCCTGCGGTGCAATCCACGGACGAACCGGTCGGTGAGTGGACTCGGGTGGTGTTGCCGGTTCCGGATTCGGTGGAGTCCTCGTCCTCGCGGCTGCCGGGTTACGAGGTGAACGACGGTGGTTGGGTGCGGCTGCCGGACGGTGCGGAGCTGTCGCCGGAGGGTTGGCGCAGTTTCGGTGACGATTTCATCCACGAGCCGACGGGCGCGTATCTGCGGGGCGACAACGGCTGGATCGGCCATGTCGCCAACCTGGACGCGGTCGAGGACGCCTGGTCCCTGCTCGACCCGCACACCAGCGGTTTCACCGCTCTGCCCGACGGCCAGGGCCTGCGGATGGTGCCGACCGCGGAAGACCGTGAATCGGTCCAGGTCCCCTTCACCCGCCTCACCCCGGAGGGCACCGCGATACCGGTGACCGGTCGCGGCACCGTGCCCGCGGCAGCCCCGACGGCCGGCACCCCGGCGGCCGGCGCCCCGACGGAGCGGCCGGGCGTCGGTACCGCGACGGGCGGCGCGGGTCGTACGGGCGAGATGGAGATCGAGGGCCCCTCGCGTCTCCCCACTCCGGTGGCGGCCGAACTCGATCCGCTGTCGCGCGGGTTCCTGCTGGATGCGGTCAACGGTGAGTTGGATCGTCTGGGTGCGCAGCCGGTGGGTGTGGAGCGGGCGTTGGAGGAGTACGACGCTCTGCCGGGTTGGATTCGGCGGACGAGGCCGTTGAACGCGCGTGGTGAGGCGCTCGCGCAGTCAATCGTGACCGGTGGGCCGTTGGGGCTGCGCGGCGGGATGCCTCGTGAGTACGACTACTACGGCGGCAGTTACTCCGGAAGCCGCTACTCCGGTGTCGGTGGTTACGCGGGAGGTTCGCACTCCGGGGGCTCGCGTTCCGGCGGTTCGCGTTCCGGCGGTCATCGCACGAGCAGTTCGCGTTCCGGGAGCGGCTACGCGTCCGGTTCGCGCTCCGGCGGCTCCCGCTCGGGCGGCGGTTACGCCAGCGGTTCGCGTTCCGGTGGTTCGCGCTCCGGCGGCGGTTACGCGAGCGGCAGTTACGCCAGTGGTGGGTACGCGTCGGGTTCGCGTTCCGGTGGTTCGCGTTCGAGCGGTGGTTACTCCACCTATTCCGGTGGCGGCTACTCGGGCTACGCGTCGGGTTCGCGTTCCGGTGGTGGTTCGGGCAGTCGCACCTATGTGTACACGTATCCCGAGGAGATGGAGGTGGAGCCGACTTCGCGCAGGTCTCGTCGTGAGGAGCGCATGGAGGTCGATACGCCGCGTTCGTCGCGGGCTCCGTCGTCTTCGCCGTATGTGGGTGGGCGTGATGCGATGGAGGTGGACACGTCTCCGCGTCCGGCTCCTGCGGCCCCGGCGCCGTTGACGACGCAGCAGCGGCTTGCGTTGATCGGGCAGGAGGTGATCGCCGAGACGCGGCAGCGGATCAGTTACGGCGCGGCCAACCAGGCGGCGTCGGTTGCGGCGCACGGTGTCGGGATGATGGAGATGCTCCATCGGGCGCGCAACACGGCGCCGCTTCAGGATCCCCGCACGATGCAGGAGCAGTTGGGGCAGAGTGCGGCCAGGGCCGACATCCGTTGTCTCGGCAACTGCGGCGAGCACGCGGCGATGGTGTTCTCGCTGCTCAACCGCCGCACCGATCTTCCGCCGGGCGTCTCCATCTGGCACGTGGGTCTCAACCGCGTTCCGGGGGAGCCGTTTCCGCGATCCGCGGCCCCGTACACCGACCATGTCTTCGTGGCGATCGGGTTCCCGGACCGGCCGCGCGAGATCGTGGTGCTGGACGCCTGGCAGGGCGACGCACGTCCGGCGACCGCGGTGGAGTTCAACTTCCCGTTCCTGCTCAACGAGCGGCTGCAACCCTTCGATCCGTCCCGGGACCGGCAGGCGCTCATCACGCCTCGTGCCGACCAGTTCCGGCCCGACGGGCTGGACTATCTCGACTTCGGTTATCGGACCGTGGACGCCGATGAGCTCCGCAACCAGATGGACCAGACCGGTGGCCAGGCCGACCGGAGGTTCCTGGGGCAGCAGCGCGGTATGTACGACATGCGCTTCGAGCCGCGCCACGGCGGCGGTGGTTCGCCCGACCACGGGGTGGATCCGCTGGAGGCCCAGTGGCCGGTGGGTCGTGAAGTGACGCTGATGGAACCGAGGTTGGGCGGCGTCGCCGTTCCCGACGCGGAGGCGGGCCCCGCGCCTGCCGTTCGGCTGACCGACGAACCGGTCGGCGAGTGGACCCGGGTGGTGTTGCCGGTTCCGGATTCGGTCGAGTCCTCGTCCTCGCGGCTGCCGGGTTACGAGGTGAACGACGGTGGTTGGGTGCGGCTGCCGGACGGTGCGGAGCTGTCGCCGGAGGGTTGGCGCAGTTTCGGTGACGATTTCATCCACGAGCCGACCGGCGCGTACCTGCGGGGCGACAACGGCTGGATCGGCCACGTCGCCAACCTGGACGCGGTCGAGGAGACCTGGTCCCGACTCGACCCGCTCGGCGATCCGTTCACCGCCGTACCGGACCCGCGGGGCCTGCGCATGGTCCCCGCCGTGCCGGACCGACCGTCCGTGCAGATCCCCCTCACCCGGCTGGACGCCGACGGCGTTCCGGTCCGGAACTGGGAGCAGACGCAGGACCGGGCACCGGCCCCGGAGCAGGACCCGGCCGCGGCACAACGGACCGCCCCGGCTGCATCGACGCCGGCTGCATCGACGCCGCCTGCATCGACGCCGCCTGCATCGACGCCGTCCGAGTCGACGTCCACCGTTCCTGTGCACGAGCCGTCGGACAGCTCCGCGTCGACGGCTCCACCGGCGGTGGCGCCCCCGACGTCCCGCGGCGCGAACGAACCCCGGGCCGGGGCCCGTCCCGTGCCGCCCATCGGTGCCTCCACCCCGCCCGCCCCGGCGGCCGGGGGCACCTCGCCCGCGGCCCCGACGGAAACCGACACCTTCGTCACCGAGCCCTCGGCGATCGAACTCTCCGTCCTGCCGCCGGCTGAGCAATCGGTCAACTCGCCGGCGTCCGGGCCCCGTTCGGTGGAAACCGAGCTTGCCGAACGCGAGCTCTCAACGGTGTACGTCCTCGACCAGGGAGACCCGGCAGCGCACGCGCTCATCGCGGTGGCGCCGCGCGAGAGCGGCCAGTTGGTCGGCCACCGCTGGCCCGCCTCGCCGGAGGAGCTGCGGACGGCCGTGGCCGACGCGCTCGCCAACGACCTCCAACGGCCGTCGACCGAACGCCGGTTGTGGTCGGAGCTCGACGCCCTGACCGACCCGGGCGGTGCCCGGTCGCTCACAGCCCCGGGGGAACAGGAGCAGTCGGTACGGGGCGTCCGCACCGGCATCGGCGGTTCCGACGGGCT
The DNA here is from genome assembly GCF_018101125.2 of Streptomyces tardus. Taxonomy (GTDB): domain Bacteria; phylum Actinomycetota; class Actinomycetes; order Streptomycetales; family Streptomycetaceae; genus Streptomyces; species Streptomyces tardus. The sequence goes on from NZ_JAELVF020000004.1 coordinate 99,624, forward strand.
GCTGCTCGCCGCCGCCGCACCACTGCTCGGCGTGCGGCTGACCGTGTTGGCCACGGGCAACGTGCCCTGGACCGTCGGCCCGCAGGACGGCCGTCCGGTCGCACTGATCCACGACACCAACCCGGGCCCGTACACCGGAGCATGGTCGGCGACCGAGCCGGCCGAGACCGCGCGAACGGCCCGACCGCTCGACGTGGACACCCCCACCGAGCAGACCGGGTTCACCTGGAGCGGCAACTCGACGGCCGGCACGGCACGTCCGTCCGCTCCGTCCGGCCCCGCGCGTTCGGCTTCCGCCACCTCGGGGCCGGCCGCACCCGCTCCCGCGCGACCGAGTGCGGTACGGCCTGCGTCGGCTGCGGCCGAGAAGTCGCAGCCGCAGGTCTTCTTCGGACTCGATCCGAGGCCGGCGAACGAGCAGCCCCGGCCCGCCACACCCGCAACGCCTCCCGTCACCGAGCCGGTCGCGCCCGCGGTGACGGAGCCGGTGGCGCCTCCCGTCACCGAACGCGACACCACGTCGGTGCCGCAGACCACGGAGACGCCGGCAGCCACCTCGGAGACCTCGACCCCGGCTCCGGCGATCTCGGGGGCTTCGACCCCGGCGCCGATCGTCACAGAGCCCCCGGCACCGGTCCCGTCCGTCACCCACACCCCGTCCGTCACCCACACCACCCCGGCTCCCGCCGGGACCGCGGTCACCGGTGCGGTGGTGGGTACGGAGCCGTCGGCAGCCGGGACGGCCGCCACGCGTGAACTCTCCCCGTACGCACGCCGGTACGGCGCCCAGCACGACGGCAGCGTCGGGCTGGTGCTGGTCGAACCGCCCGGCTCGGACGTGCTGGACGGGCTGTACCGGCAGATCCGCGAACGCCTCGGTGTCACTCCGGGCAGCGAGCACGAGCAGCGGGTCGACGCCCAGCTGCGCGATCTGCTGAGCGTCTCGGAGATCGCCCTCCATCTGCCCTATCTGCGTTCGTCCGGCGGTCACCGGATCACCGTGACCGTGGGCGACCGCGAGCACACCGTCGACATCCGGCTGCGGTTGACCGACGCTTCGCCCGCCGCCCGGGACGAGAGCCTCGCCGAGATTGTGCGCGCGACACGGGTGGAGCGTCAGGCCGAGGGCAGCCAGGCCGAGTCGGGCAGCGAGAGCTCGGGGACCCTGCGCACGGTGCCGGTCTCCTGGCCTGCGATCTACCTCGGCCCCGCCGGGCCGCTGCGCTGGTTCGACGGCGCGCTCAGCCTCAACCTGACCCACCACCAGCTCAACCAGTCGGTCGCAGTCAGCGAGGACCTGTCGACCCGTACGGTGCAGCGGGTCGACGACCTGACGCACCCGGTGGACTACACCGGTCAGTGGCAGCTGCGGATCGACGAGGATCCGTCCCCGAACGCCTGGGGCGCGGAGTCCCGGCACGGGCCGGTGACGGTCTGGTTCCCCGAGCACCGCGCGTTCGGCGACGGCACCGCCTCTCCGGGGGCGGTCCTGCCACAGCCGGCCGGGCTGGACGATTCGCTGCTGTGGGGCGTGGAGGACGTGCTCGAACCGGGCCGACTCCTCGGCGAGTTGCGGGCGGACGACGAGTTCGTGGCGCTGCGCGGGCTCGGCACCGAGTCCCGGCGGGCGCTGGAGGAGTTCCTCTCCGAGCGAACGCTGCGCGGCACCGCGCCGATGCAGCGCGACGGCGGTGTCTTCTCACCCGTGCTGTACGACGGCGACGGCCTCGCCGTGGGTGTGCTGCGGCTGACGGCGCAGGTGCGCCCGGGGGCGGCCACCTCGCAGACGCCGGACGGCGGTTCGGGGTTGGAGTCCTGGCTCAGCCACGGGTCCGCCGTCGACCGTTCGGCACGACTGACCAGCGGCGTCGGGCTGGACGGGAGCGGCGGGCCGCAGTTCACGCCCGACACCGCGGCCGGCCATCCGAACGCGGCCACCCGGGTCGGCGGCGGACTCATCGGCAAGGCCGGCGCGTCCTTCCAGACGAGCGACGCGCTGAACACCTCCAGCCGGGCGTCGCTGATGCACGCGCTGGCCACCGGCCGCTCCCATCTGGTGGCCCCCGCGGATGTCACCTACACGCTGACGCTGCACCGGGCGGGCGGCGGCGAGACCCGGGGCACGTACGGGCCCTACCGCGAGGGTCTGCGGCTTCGGCTGCCGCAGCGCTCCACCGTGCTCGGCGAGGAGCCCGCGCCGGGTGAACGCCGGCAGCTGCCCGGGCAGTTGGAGAACCTGCAGAGCATCGGCGTTTCGGCCGTGCCCGTCGCGGTGCGCGGCACCGAGCAGATGTTCCGGGACGCCGGGGAGTGGCTCCGCGCGGAGGGCTTCCTGCCCGCCGCCGAGACCTCCCGGGCTCCGTTCGACGAGGCGCGGGTACGCGCTCAACTGACGAACCTGCGCCGCTTCGAGCAGGCGCGCTCCGCACTCGGCCAGGCCGCCGCGATGCCGGATGCGGTCGAGGGCGGCAGGTCGGTCTGGTTCCAGCTGCCGGGCCCGACCGCCGGAACCCGGCGCGTGGAGCTGCGCCTGGGCGCGACCCGCGACCGCACCGCGCCGCCCGGCAGTGCCGGCGCGCCGCCTTCGGTGCACGAGCGCCGCCTCGCCGACGTGGACGGGGTGACCTTCAGCTCCCACGAGGCGCGCGGCGGACGTCTGCACAGCCACCAGCTCGGCGTGACCGCGGGCGGCGGCGGCGGCCCCCGCTGGCCGCTGGAGAACGGCAGTTGGGCGCTGGACACCACAGCGGACCGGGTCTGGGGCCGCAGGCAGATCCGCAGCGTCAGCGCCGGATCGGCCGCGGGGACCGACCAGTTCAACAGCACCCAGGGCGGCACCGAACGCTTTTCGGTGCCGGCGCGGTTCACCCTCGACCTCTTCGAGGGCGGCGCGCCCGATCCGGCCGTACGCTTCGGCGGCGCCGCAGGCGCGGGCCTGCCCGGTACGAGCCTGCCGGGGACACGTCTCCCCGGTACGAGCGGGTCCACCCCCGGGCACGTCACCCTGATCGTGGCGCACGACCGGACCGTGCCGCCGGGCGAGCAGATCACCCCGTCCCCGGCGCGCGACACCCTGCGCGTGCCGCGCACCGACGGCAGCGCGCTCGACGACCACCTGCGACTGCGGCTCACCGACGACCGGGGCCGGCCCCGGCCCGGGCTGGTCCGGCTGCCCGACGACGCGAACGTGGACTTCTTCCGCGCCTCCGCGGCGATCCGCGAGGCGTTCCGGGCACTGGCCGCGGGCACCCACCCCGGCCGCCCCGACCCCGGGACCTTCGGCCAACTGGCCGCCCGCGCGGGCGAGTACGTACCGGGGCCGGTGGCCGCGGCGGGCAGCGGAGCGGCGGCGTACCTCGCCGGCTCCGACGCCACGGACCGCAGCGCCTTCGCGACCGAGGCGATGGACCACCAGACCCGGGTGGCCGACCTGATCGGGCGGGCGCACCAGATCTTCAACGGCGGACACGTCATCGAGGGACTGGTCTTCCCCGGCCTCGGGGCGGACCAGGAGCTGTCGGCGGAGATCCAGGGCTACCTGCACCACCCCGTGCACCGGGGAACCTTCCGCGGATACGGCGAGTCCGACCAGACCGCCGCGGACTTCGCCGCGCACACGCACACCGTGGCGGCCACCCGCGACACCGGCGTCTCGGTCGGCGCGCTCCAGGCGCCGCCCGAGACGCCGCAGGCCAACCCCGGCGGGCGCCTCGCCGCCAACCGGCGCGTGGACGACACCGCGGAGCAGTCGGCGAGCACCTCGGTCACCCGGGTGCCGGTGGAGACCGGCCCCCACCACCTGATCACCGCCGACGCCACCCTGCTGGTGACCTTCCGGCAGGGCACTCGCAACGTCGTCGGCGAGCTGTTCGGTCTCGGCTCCCACGGCGAGGTCACCGTCGCGATCGACCTGCCGAGGTCAGTGCAGTTCCGGCTGTACGAGAGCCAACTCGCCCGGTACGCCCCGTGGTTCGCCGGAGTGCCGGGCATTCCCCGGCCGATGCTGCCGGAGGCCGCCGTGCCGCTGCCGGACAGCTTCGCGCGCACCGGCAGCCTCGGTTTCGGCAGCGCCAGGTCCGTCACCCAGCTCGACGATCCGATCCGGCGCAGGGAGAGCCGGGACCGGATGCGCGGCGAGCTGCTCTCGCTGGTGGAGCGGGAGGCACCCGGGGCCACCCGGCCCGGCCACCCCTCGTACCTCGCAGGCGTCGCCACCCGCATCGCCGATCTGGCCTCGCCCGGCCAGCTGCGTGCACTGCCGGGCCGGGGCACCGTCAGCCTGTACTTCCGGCACCACACCCGGCACGGGGCACGTCTGGTGGAGGTGGCGCTGAGCGCGGCGCCGCAGGCCCAGACCCCGGCGCTGCGCCGGCTGCGGGGCCGCCCCGCCGGTGACGGGACGGGACTGGAACAGGTCGGCGCGCACAGCCCCAGAACCCGCGCCTCCGCTCAACAGACCTCCCGCGGCGTGCAGTTCACGGCGAACCTGATCACCCGCTACCCCCGGCCCGGGCACCCCGCGCGCACCGACCGGACCGGCCCGGTGCTCTCCGCCTCGGCCACGCGCTCGGGCGCCGCGAGGAACCAGGTCTCCGCGGACGACCGCTACTGGACCCGCACCCGCGCCGCCGCCGACTTCGACGACGTCCCCTATGTGCTCACCGCCACCGTGCGCTCCGAGCTGATCTGGGAGTGGCCGCCGGACCTGGTCGGCGGGCTGCTGGAGGAGGGCTGGATCACCCTCACCGGACGCGACGGCGGACCGCTCGCCGAGCGGCTGGGCAGGCTGCTGCACGGCAGGCCCACCCGTACGGTCGAGGTGCCCGCTTCGGTCGGGCTGCGCTTCGCCGGCTCGGAGACCGGCGCGCCGCACCACCACGAACCGGCCACCGCACCGCGCGTGAGCGAGACCGACCCGCGCGAACCGGTGCGCGCCCCCCGTCCGCCCGGCGTGCGACCGACCGACGCACGGCCCTTCGTCGACCGCTCGCGGCTGACGCCCACCGGAGACCTACCCGTACAGGGCTTCAACGCTTTCCACGAACTCGCCGACGCGCTGCGGCAGGTGGCGCCCGACACCGACGGGATCCTGAGCCTGCCGGTCGACGCGCCGCCGGAGGCGATCGCGGTGCGGCTGGGCGAGTTGGTGCGTGCCGGAGACATCAGCGTCGGCACTCCGCGCACGGCTGCCGGGCTCACCCCGTCGATGCCCGGCGCGTGGGTGGAGGACGAGGCGGACGCCGGGCCGCGACTGGAGGTCACCCTGCACAACCCGCGGCCCGTCACCAGCGCGGACGACATCGCCGTCGACCGGCTGCGCACCGTCTCGCGCTCCGCGAGCGGCTCCTCCTCGGCGGGGTCGGCGGCGGGCGTGAGCTACTCGTCCACCTTCAGCGGCAACGACGTGAACCTCCAACTGCTCGGCGTCACCGTTCCGTTCCTCGCCCGGCAGCAGGTCACCCGGGGCGAGGGAACCTCCGCCGCCGGGGGCGGTTGGGACCGTGCCAAGCACGGCGACACGGCCGCACCCGCGTCCGGCGAACCGACCAGCAACCACGAGGTCCTGGTGGACACGGTGGTACGGGTGAGCGGCCCGAACGGCACCCGGTACGTACTGGGCAGCGCCCTGACCCGGGCCTTCGACCGCGATCTGCTCGGCCACGGCGTCATCGGCCCGCGCAGCGCCTCGCGCGTCTACGATCTGCCGGCGCTGCTGCGCGACCAGCCCGAGGCCGGAACGCGGGACTGGGCCACCCACCCGGTCAGCGAACTCCCCGGCGTCCTCGCACACGCCCTGGACGGGGGGCGCGAGGGCGTCCAGCTCTGGCTCGACCTCGGTCAGGACCCGGAGGGGACGCGGCTGGCCCGCGCCCTCCACATCGGTGTGCGCACGGCGCAGGCGGCGGGACGACCGGTTGAGCTGGTCACCCGGGGGACAACCGGCCTGAGGTTCTGGCCGTTCACCGCGGAGGGGATGCTCGCCGACCACACACCCGCCACGGTGGACACCTGGCACCGGATGCGCGCCGCGATGGACACCGTCACCCGGACCGCCACCGCCGAGGCGGACGCCACGGCCCGGGAAACCCGGCTGGAGCCGCTCCGCATCCGGACGGAGGCCGAACTGGCCGCCTCCCGCGGCGCGTTCACCGAGGCCGCCACCGCGCACACCGGCGCGCAGGCGGACCGCACCGCGGCCGTGGGCGATCTGGACCGGCTCACCGAGCAGCTGGCCGCCGCCGAGACCGTACGGGCCGACGCGGAGCGCATCGCCGCCGCCCTGCCCGTCGACGGCACCGACGCAGCCACCAGCGCCCCGGCGGAGCCGGCGGGCGAAGCGGTACGACGGGCGGTCGCGGAGGCGGACCGGCTGGCGGACGAGGTCACCGCCGCTCGGGAACGGGTGGAGGAGACCGCGCGGCGGGAAGCCGTCACGGCCGAGGCGCTGACCAGGGCGACACAGCAGCGAGACCGGCTCGACCGCGAACACCGGGCGGTCCGGGAGGAGTTGGAGCAGGCCAGGCACGAGCAGCAGGACCAGCGTGCGGCCGGCGAACGCGCCTGGTCGGCGATGCCCGGCATGGCCGGCGTACTGGGGGCCGACCGCTGCCGCGAAGGCGTCGGCGGGTCCCGCTACCCGCTGGACTCCCTGGCCTGACGCACGGCGCCTGACGCCTGACGCCTGACGCACCGCGGACCCCGGCCACCGCCTCGCGGCGGCCGGGGTCCGCGACGGTGTGCCGACGGGCGGCTCGTGCGCCGAACCCGGCGGCGGCTGCCAACAGCACGGCCCCGCAGGGCTGTTGGGCCGTGCGGGGCCGTGACCGCAGGTGCGGTGGGGTCAGCGCGGTGGGGTCAGCGCTGGATGCGCCAGGCGCTTTCCGGGCCGGTGGTGCAGCGCTCCAGGATCAACCGCCGGTCGTGGTGCCCCTCGGCGGCCTTGCCGACGCGCAGGCACTGGTGGTTGCTGGCGAAGTTCCGGATCTTGAAGGTGCCGTTCCCGGCGTCCTCGAACCACCAGAGCTGGTTGTCCTCTTCGATCCCGGGGTGGCAGAACGCCTGGCCGAGCGGCGTGCCGGGCGGCTGAGGACCGCGTGTCGGCACGTCGAAGCAGAGGTCGTCCTTGGTGTTGGCGATGATCGCCAGCGGCGCCCCGCCGGGGCCCCGGTCCTCGTACTGGATACGGATGTCCCAGAGCTGGTTGTCCTTGGATGTGCCGTTGCAGCGGTGCTGGTTGATGGACTTGCCGGTCTTGCCGGGCCCGTAGCCGGGCACATCGGCGCACAGGCCGGTCTCGACGTTCTTCAGCAGCACCTTGGACCGCAGCTGCGGTCCCTCGGCCCGGTTGTCGCGCAGCATCTCCGCCGCGCTCTCCTTCTCCGGGGTGGGCGTGGGCGCCGGCGGCGCCGGCTTCGCGGCCTCCGCGGCGGCCTTCTTCTTCTCTTCGTCCTCCTTCTTCTTGCGCTCCTCCTCGCGCTTCTCCCGCTCCCGCTGTTCGGCGGCGTGGGACTCGGTGAGCTTCTTCTCCTCAGCCGCCTGCTCGGCGGCCACCTGCTGCTTCTTCTCCTCCTCGGCGTTCTGGTACGTGCGCCAGGCGCCGAGGCCCAGGGTGGCGCCGGCCGCGAGTGCCATGACGGCCACCGCGCCCGCGATCCTGGTGCCTACACGGGACCGCTCGCCCGGCTGCTGGGCGCTTGTCGCCAGCGCGTCGACGAACCGCGCCCGACGGCGCCGCTTCTCGTCGTCCTGCTCCGTCTCAGCCAACGTCCGTTTCCCAACTCGCAGGTGTTCGACAGTGGTTGCGCGGACCTCTCCGGACATTCCACACCCGGGCAGTCAACCATCGTGCATCCGTGCCGTGCCGCCCGCGCGGGCGCGATGAGCGCGGAATGAGCACAAGGTGAGCAGCGTTCGCAGGACTGCTTCCGTGCTCATCTGGGCATCGGACCGTAGAGCTCGCGCTCGCGCAGCAGCTCCGCAGCCCTGGCCAGTGCCGAGGACAGCCGTCGGCGGTAGGTGCCGAAGGAGAGCCCCGCCCGGCTCGCGGCGGCCTGCTGGCTGCGCGGCCCGCTCAGATAGGTGATCTCCAGGACGTCGCCGAGCTGGCGCCGTCCGGGATGCGAGCGCAGCTGCGCCACCGTCTCGACGAGCGCCTCGCGCAGCTCCGAGGAGTCCCCGCCGGGCGACACCAGCCGGGTCGCCAGCAGCGGGCTCTCGGCGAGCTGGCGCGGATCCAGCGCGCTGCGGTAGGCGTGCTTGACCGCGTCGGCGAACTCCGGCCAGGGCATGACGGGTTCGGTTCCGGCCTCGGGGGCGCGGGCGGCCGAGGGTTCGTCGGCAAGCAGCCGGGTGCGCAGCGTCGCGGCCCAGCGGTCGAACGGCGTGCCGCGCCAGTCCTGTACGAACGGCAGCACGCGCTCGCTGTCCGGACCGTGCATCGTGCCCGCCCGCCGATGGCCGTAGAGGGTGAGCATCGGCGCGAGCCCGCGCGGTCCCTCGCGGGTGCAGGTCCAGCTCATCGCCAGCCCCGGGGCGGTCGCCCACAGGGTGGTCAGCACCGAGCACGCCGCCGCCGTGCTGCCCGTGATCCAGCGGGCCAGCAGCAGGCGTTCGGCTCGACGCAGCGGTGAGCGGTCGGCGGTGTGCGCGAGCGCCGCGTGGGCGACGGGGTCGTCCGGGATCCTGGTCGAGCCCGCCTCGAGGCTCGGGGCGATCACCGCGCCGACGATCTGCCCGAGGCCGTCCTCGGCGACGGTGAAGGCGGTCGGCTGGTGCTGCCACCACCGCAGGGCCAGCCGGCCGGCGGCGACTCCGTGCTCCTTCTCGACGCCCGCCAGTACCTCTTCCAGGTCGTCGGGACCGGCGGGGCGCAGCCGCTGCCGATCGGCGTCGCGCCAGTCGACGGCGTCCCAGGCGATCCTGTGGGTGCGCCCCAGGTGCGCCAGCCCGGCCCCGAACACCCAGCGCGAGCCGGTGCGTTGGCGTACGCGCTCGACCTGGTAGCCGTACAGGCGGCGGAAGAGGCGCTCGTACTTCTCCGGGCCGCGCCAGCGCAGGTCGGTCAGGAGCGCGTCGCGCGCCAGGGGGTGCGGCACCAGGCCCTCGGCCGTGTTCTGGACGAACGAGAGCCCGCGCAGCCAGTCGCACAGCTCCCTGCCCTCGGCCGCCGAGACCTCCAGGGCGTACCGCACCAGCTCCTCGCTGGTGACGCGGGCGAGCGAGAGCACGTGCAGCGCGTCCGTCTGCGGCAGTGTCGGCGACTCGCGCAGCAGCAACCGCAGCAGTTCGCCGACGAGTTCGGGGGAGCCTTGCAGTCCGGTGACGTGCCGCGGCCCGGCTGCGGAGCCGTGGTCGTCCTGGGGGCCAGCCGGGTACATGCCCTGGTCGCCGGGGTCGGCGAGGAGCACGAGAGCGAGCGGAAGACCGTGGGCGGCTCGGACCAGAGCGGCGGTCGCGTGCTCCGACACCCCCCGGTTGCGCAGGAGTTGAGCGGCCTCGACGTCGTTCATGCCGCCGAGGCGCACGCTGCGCAGCACGTGCCACCACTGCGCGTCGGTGCGCCACTCGACCGAGGGAGGCCGTCTCCCCGCGACGACCACCAGAAGGTGGGAGGGCATCCGCGGCAGGAAGACGTCCCGCAACCAGCTCTCGACCGGGCCCAAGAGCTCACCCGAGTCGACGACCAGCACATGGGCGTCCTCGGTGGGGCCCTGCGCAGCCAACGCGGCCTCGAACGCCTCGGGTTCGGCCTTCACATGGCGCATGTCGACGGTACGGGCGACCCGTTCGTGCGTCTGCGCCTCGTCCGCGAACCGTCGCAGCAGCGCGGTCTTGCCGACGCCGCCCATCCCGTGCAGCCACACCACCGAGCAACCCTGCCGCTCGCCGAGCAACAGCTCGCGCAGCAGACGCAGTTCGGCCGATCTGCCGGTGAACATCTTGTTCCGTAAGGCGGCGAGCATCTCCGCGTACGAACGCTCGGGTATGTGGCCGGAGGACATCGCCTTCACCACTTCGCCGCAGGTGTCCCGGGCGCCGCCTCGGAGGCCGGACGGCCGGGCTCCTGCGGGGGCGTGGGCCGGGCTGCACCGAGGAAGAGCTGCGCGGTGTGCGGCCCGGTCCGGCTCCGGGGGAGGGCCGCCGGTCCTCGTCGGCCGCGGAGGGCGGTCGGCCCCGCCGTACGCGCCGCTCGGGCGTTCTGCACCCCTCATCACCTCGGCCACTACTTCCGTGTCATCGTGTCATTGAACGCCACTGTGTCGCTCGGTGACAAAAGTATCAACCCGTGTGGTGTGAAACCTGCGGCAGTTGTGACATCGGGGACGAGCCGGGAGGACTACCGAGACCGTACAACCAGCGCCGCCGCGTGGGGAGTCGAGCGCTCCACCGGCGGCTGTCCGTACGGCGTCGGGTCCGTGCGTGCGGAAGTCCCGTCGGCCCCGGCGCCGCCGCCTGCGCAGCCCGCGGTCACGGCTCCGGCAGGGGCGTGCATTCTGTGGTGGGAGTGGCGGACGTACGACGCCGACCACTCGTGTCTGACATGTGCGTCTCCTTGCAAAGGTGTCCTGTACATGGCGTTACCTGCTCGGACTTCCCCGACCCAAACCCGGAGTCCGCTATTGCCCGGCGAGGATCCCTTCCTCGCAGCTCAAGAGGGTGCTCAGCGCTCGCTGTTGCCGACAATGCCCGCGCCCGCGATGTCTCCCACGCGCTCCCGGCCCCTCCCCGACCCCACACGATCCAGCCACCAGCCCCGTGCACCCACCGCGGGCGCAGGCAGTCAGTGCTGCCGAAGCTTCGTGCCGGCCGTCCTGCCGCCCTGCGGCCCTGCCGTCGTGGTGAACGTCGTCGCCCGGTGGCTGCAAGTCGCCGGCGCCCGGAAGCAACCTCCAAGTGGGCGGCGTGAGTTCGTGAGCGGGCGTGCGGGGCGGGGAGCGGAAGTCTCACGGTCCCCGTTCCGCCGACGTTCCGGCAGAACGGGCGGCGAACCGTCCCGAACGGGGGCGGTGGGAGCCGCGGGCTGCACCGCACTGCTGCACACCGGGCTGTGCGAGGGCGTTCTCCGGCGGCCCGCGGGAAGACCGGACTCCGTTCGGGCGAAGAGAGCTTCCGCCTCTCGTGCCGATAACGAATCCACCCAGCCGCGTTTGCTTCACGGACCACGGGAACCCGGTGGGCGGTCGCGGCGGGCAGGTTCCGGCTGCGCGTTGGGCGCGGTCGAGAAGAGGGGCCACGGTGGTGTGGTGAGGAACTGGAGGGGCGGCGCCGAAAATCTCCCCATGGCGAAATCGACTCCGCTTCTGCTTCGCCGTCTCCGAGACATTTCCTGACGGCAATGGAATGCGAACGGGGCGGGGGTCGGACCCGATACGGCCGACGTGGCCGAAACCGCGCCGCCGAGGAGCGGGAGTCGCAACTCCTGTGGAACGGGCATTGAACGGGCCCGACCGCAGCGCTTTCCCGTACAACCGGGCTTGCGGGCGGACGTCGGGCCGGGCCGAATCCTGCTGCCCGTCGACGAGTTGCGCGGTGCGGCACCGACTGCGGGAGGCGGGTTCACAGCCTGCTCACGGGTGTCTGACGCATACACCGTCCGGGCGGGCCCAGACTGCGGGCGGCGGCCGAAAGCAGCGGCCGTCGCAGGTCGTTGCTCGACCGTCGGGTCACCGCAGCGTCTTTCGGCGACGGCCCGGCGCTTCCGCTCCGGCGCAAGCCGCGGTGACGAGATCTGGCCGATACGCGCCTGCGAGAATGTCTTATTCCGGGCTTTCGTCGCTCTTCGCTCCCGTACAGCGTTAAGTCGTCAGCTTCTTCCGGAGTTTCACCGAAGAGCTCAGTGTCCGCTCAACCCGTACTGTGACCGGAAAATCCTGTCGGCCATTGCCGCCGTGCCACCACCGAGCTGTCACAGGCCGTTCTCAGGATTTCAATCCGAACACCGAAAGGGACGCGCTGCTCAAGAGCTTCGAGAGGTGCCGGATGTCCAAGGGGGAGACGTCAGGGATGCTGGAAGTCAGAATACTGGGCGGTATCGAGGCCTTGAGGAGCGGTTCCGTCCTCGCACTGGGCCCGGATCAACGGCGGGCGGTACTGGGCGTTCTCGCCCTGGAGGCGAACCGTCCGGTCAGTCTGCAGAAGATCACGCGCATGCTCTGGGGCGGCGACTCGCCCGAGGGGGCCAAGGGAAGCATCCAAGCGCACATAAGCCGGCTGCGTTCCGTCCTCTTCGCCGGGGGCGAGCACAGGGAAGCAATCGAAACGGTGCCCGGCGGCTACCGGTTGGTGCTCGAGTCGGGCCGAGTGGACATCGTCAGGTTCGACGAGTTGGTCGCGCGGGCCCGCCGTGCCGGGGACAGCGAGGCGAGGGCTCTCTACAGCGAGGCACTGCGGCTGTGGCGCGGCCGGCCGATGGCGACCGCGCGTTACCTCGAGTCGCTCTCCTGCGCACTGCAGGAGAAATGCCTGCTCGTCTACGAGGACAGCGTGGAGACTCGTCTGCGGCTCGGCGAAGCCGCGCAACTCGTTCCCGAGCTCACGGCCATGGCCCACGAACACCTGCACCGACCACGACTCACCGGTGCCCTGATGAAGGCGCTCCAGAGCTCGGGCAGAACCGCCGAAGCCCTGCACCACTACGACCTGGTCCGGCGCAATCTGGTGGAGCAGGCCGGCCTCGAACCCGGCGTCGAGCTGCGTCGATTGCAGGCGGCCGTGCTGCGCGAGGAGGACTCGCGGCAGAAAGCACATCTGTGACAAGCGAGCGGCAAGAGCCCGCCCATAGCGTCGGGCGAAGCTTCGAATCCTCCGTTCCATCTTGAAAGGTGTGCCATGCCCGCACTTCGCGATTGGCTGGCGATCACGGAAACCGACTACGGCTCCGTGCTGCTCGACATGAACAGCGGGAGCTACTGGAACCTCAACCACACCGGCGCGATCGTGGTGGACACGCTGCGCCGGGGAGGGAGTGCGGCGGATGCCGTGACAGCCGTTCGCCGGCACTACGACATCGGCCCGGACGAGGCGGAGCGCGATGTCGCCGATCTGCTCGACCAGCTCCGACAGGCGGGCATCCTTGACGAAAAAACCAAGTGACATGCCGCAGTCGGCGAATCCGCGCGTGGGCTACCGGCACGTTCTGGGGCTGGTCCGGGGAAACGTGCGGTGGGTCGCGCTCGCGGTGGTCCTGACGCTGTTCGCCTCGCTGCTCGGCATCGTCCAACCACTCGTGGTGCGCGAGGTCATCGATTCGGCGGGCACGACGAACGTCGCCTGGACGACTGTCGCTGTGCTGGTCCTGCTCTTCGTCGGGCAGGCCGCGGTGCGGGCGGTGGGCCAGTTCGTGCTGCACCGCACCAGCGAGATGGTGGTGCTGGGCATCCGGCAGCGCCTGATCGGCAGGCTGCTGCGGCTCCGGATGGAGGCGTACCACCAGAACCGGGTCGGCGATCTGATGTCCCGGACCAGCGCGGACGCCACGGCGGTACGCAGGGTGATCAGCGAGGGCGTCACCGATCTGATCACCGGCGTGGTCGGACTGGTCGGCACCGTGGCACTGATGATCTGGCTGGACTGGCTGCTCTTCCTCATCGTGGTCGGCATGGTGGCGCTGGCTGCCGCGGTCGTCGGCACCCTGCTGGCGGGCATCAGGTCCGCCTCGCTCGCCACGCAGAACGCGCTGGGCTCGATGTCCGCGGACCTGGAGCGCGCACTGAGCGCGATTCGCACCGTCCGGGCGAGCCGGGCGGAGCAGCGCGAGGACGCCAGGATCGGCGAAGCGGCGCACGAGGTGTACGCCGCCAGCGTCCGGATGGCCAAGCTGCGGTCGCTGACCAGTCCGGCGATGGAACTGGCGGTCAACGGGTCGCTGATGGTGGTGCTGCTGGTCGGCGGACTCCGGGTGGCCGGCGGTCAGAGCTCGCTCGCCGACCTGGTGGCGTTCCTGATGTACCTCACGTACCTGGCCATGCCCATCGGCTCGGTCTTCGAAGCCGTGGTGGTGGTGCAGGAGGGCAGCGGTGCGCTGTCGAGGATCGCGGCCACCGAGCGGCTGCCGCAGGAGCAGACCGGCCGCTCGCTCGAGCCCGCCGCACCGCGAGTCCGCCCGAAATCCCGCCCGGGCTCGAACGAACCGATTCTCGAATTCCGCAACGTGCATTTCGGATACGACCGGGAAGCGGTACTGTGCGGCACTTCTTTCGTCGTTCCCCGGCAGGGTTTCGTGGCGCTCACGGGATCTTCGGGGGCCGGAAAGTCGACGATCTTCAATCTTGTCGAGCGGTTCTACCACACGCACTCCGGCACGATCCTCTTCGACGGCGAGGACATCGCGCAGCAGGAGCTCGGCTCCTACCGGTCCCGCATAGCGCTGGTCGAGCAGGAATCGCCGATACTCCACGGTTCCCTCCGCGACAACCTCCTCTACGCGGCACCCGGCGCGGACAGCGAGGCAGTGCGCCGCGTGCTAGGCATGGTCAATCTCGACGGTCTCGTCGCCAGGCTTCCACACGGTCTCGACACGGCGGTGGGCGAACACGGCAGCCGACTCTCCGGCGGCGAGCGGCAACGGGTGGCGATCGCCCGCGCGTTGCTCACCGAACCCGATCTGCTGTTGCTGGACGAACCGACCTCTCATCTCGACGCCGAGAACGAGGCGGCCTTCGTCTCCGTGCTGCGTGCGGTGGCGCAGGAGTGCGCTCTGCTGGTGATCGCGCACCGCTTCACCACCATCAGGGCCGCGGGCCGCGTCGTGGTTCTGCAGGACGGAGTCGTATCGGCCACCGGCGACCACGAGGAGCTGCTGGCGGACAGCAGTTTCTACCGGGTCATAGCGGGGGTCGAATCGAACTGAGAAGAATCCCCGAACTCCCCGGCGCTCCCGTGCGCCGGGGAGTTTCTTCGTGATTGACGAGCATCTTCGAGACGCTTGTTTCTCGCTGCCGCTCTCTGCTTTCTTGCGACAAGCGACGAACAAGTGGTCGGCAAGCCGACTCCGATAGATTTGCACTTGTCCGGGTCACCCGGGTGCCGGAAAGAACGGCAGGATTGTTCGTTCCGGAAAAGGGACACACTCGAAAAGATTGGGGTACGGCCATGGCCAAGGTTTATGCACGTCCGACGCTGCGCAAGGCGGGTTCCTTCAAGAAGGACACCGGTTTCGCCGGCTACTTCAAGAACGACGCTGTCGGCCCGTGGCGCCTCTGGCGCAAGTGAGCTCCGACTGACCGGCGCCGGCGGCACCGAAGACTGAGCCGCCGGGGTCTGCCGTCCTGAGTCTCCGCCCGGTGGCCGGGTTCAACCGGCCACCGGGCGGAGCCGGATCAGTTCAGCCGGCCGCCGGAGCAGCCCGGTGCGCCATCACCGATGGGAACTGCCATGTCTACGCATGCTGAGCAGACGAAGCGCATGCCGTGGTTCGTCGTGTTTCCGGACCACACCTCCGGCTCGGCCGCGCTCGCCCGGCTGACGCATCCGGCGCCGAACCGGATCGACCACCCCAGCGGTCGGCCCTGGATCGTCGGACAGTGGCTGCCCGAGGAACTGTCCGTCGGCACCGCCGGCTCGTCGAAAGTGGTGCTGCTCGGCCTGCACGGTGTGACCGGAGAACGACTGGAGCGGGTGGCGCACAACGCCGGCTGCCCGGGAGACCTGGACGCCTTCGCCGCCACCGTCGACGGAAGCTGGCACCTGCTGGCGTCGATCGACGGTACCTGCCGGGTGCAGGGCAGCATCACCAAACTCCGCCGCGTCTTCCACACCGTCGCCGGCCGGGACCGGCTCGCCGGCAACCGGGCCAACGTTCTCGCGGAGCTGATCGGGGACGAGCCCGACCCGGCCCGCCTCGCATTGCACCTGCTCGCGCCGACGATCCCGCACCCGCTCGGCGACCTGCCGGTGTGGCCACGGCTCGCGGAGCTCGCCGGTACGCACTACCTCAGCCTTCCGCCGACCGGCCGGGCCGAGGAGGTGCGGTGGTGGTCCCCGCCGGAACCCGTACTCCCCATGCGCCAGGGAGCGACCGGGCTGCGCACCGCCCTCCAGACGGCGATCGAGGTGCGCACCGTCCCGGGCGGCCTCGTCGCCGCAGAACTCGGCGGCGTCGACTCGACCGGGCTGTGCAGCCTGCTCTCCGCTGCCGGCCAGGACGTGCGCGCATGCACGATGGCCGGCCTGGACCCGTACGACGACGACCTCGTCCACGCGCGGAGGACCGTGGCCGGTCTGGGCAATGTCACCCACGAGGTGTTGAGCGCGGAGAGCTTTCCGCTGTACCTCGACAATCTGCCCGGCATCGTCGCCGACCCCGACGAGCCCGACCCCCTGGCCGCCGCGGGGAACAGCAGGCAGGGCGTGCTCCTGGCCTGGTCCGCGGCACAGGGGGCACGAAACCACTACGGCGGCTACGGCGGTGACGAGGTGCTCAGCGGAGGAAACTCCTGGCTGATGCACTACTACCGCACCAGCCCCGCCCTGGCCCTGCGCAACCTGCGGGCCTCCCGGGCGAACGGCCGGTGGAGCTGGAAGCAGACCACCGCGATGCTCCTGGACCGCACGCCGTACTCGGGCTGGCTGCGGCGACAGGCCCGAGCCCTGACCGAACCGGTCGTCAGCGACCGCACACCCGACCTGGGTTGGGGTTACTTCTCCGTCATGGCCGGGTGGGCCACCCCGGAGGCCGTCGACGCGGTGCGCGGGCTCGTCCTGCAGCACGCGGAGGGCGCCGAACCGCTCTCGCCCATCCACGGGATGCACGAAGACCTGTCCTACATGAAGGCGGGTTCGCGCTACACCGGGCAGCTGGCGAGGGCGGCCGACCGGCACGGGCTGACGCTGCACGCCCCCTACTACGACAACCGCGTGATCGAAGCAGCCCTGTCGATCCGTCCGGAGGACCGGGTCTCGCGCTGGGCCTACAAGCCGATCATGGCCGAGGCGATGCGTGGCATCGTCCCGATGCCCGCGCTGCGCCGGGACACCAAGGGCGAGGGCTCGGCGGCCGAGGACAAGGGCATCGAAGCCCACCGCGCGGAGATCGTCGACTTCCTCGCCGAGTCACGGGTGGCCGAGCTCGGCCTGGTCGACCAGGACCATCTGCTGCGCGAGTGCGCGCACCCCAGCGGCTCCCCGAACGAGCTGGGCCGCGACCTCTACCCGCTGATCGCCGCCGAAGTCTGGCTGCGCAGCGCCACATCCGCCAGGGCCCGGACCGCGCCCACACCCTGACGTCCCCTCTCCTCCCACCGGACACCACCAGCGGATCGCCCAGGAGCCGACACCATGACCACACCGGAGACCATCCCGTACCGGCCGAACCGCGTCCCCTTCGTGCAGCGCTGGGGCATCCGTGCCACGGCACTCCTCGCCGGGCTGCTGGCACGCCGCTCGCCCCAGCAGATCCACAGGGTGCTCACCGTGGTGCGTCGGGGCGCCCGCCCGGCCACCCTCGAAGAGGTCACCCGGGTCCGTGCGGCCGTGGTGGCCGCCAGCCTGGGGTGCGCGGGCCGGGAGGCGTGCCTGCGCCGGTCGTTGACGGTGACGCTGTTCTGCCGCCTGCGGGGCACCTGGGCCACCTGGTGCGTCGGCCCGCGCACCGTCCCGCCGTTCGCCGCGCACGCCTGGGTCGAGGCCGAAGGCGTTCCGGTCGGCGAGAACGTGCCGGAGGGCTACTTCCAGAAGCTGATCTCGGTCGGCCCGCCACGATGAGCCGAGATCGTCCGCGGCGGGCGGGTCGTGCCACCCGTCGCGAGACGCGGAGTCCGGTCCGTCGCCCGTGTGCGGCGGGCCGGGCGCGGTGAGAGGTGCCGCCCGACCGGCCGCAGCGTCTCTCTCGTCACCCGCCGTGAGGCGCAGCCGGTGCGCCGGGCCGCGTCCTCTGCGCACACGACCTCGACCGGCGCCGTGTGCGAGGTTGCGACGCGCCAACTCGCCGCCCCACGTTGGTGGTTGGTATGTCTGCCGAGGATGCCTGCGGCGGTCCGGGGTGCGGCGGCCCGGTGATGCGTTGCCCGGCTGACCCCGAACCCGGCTGGAGCGGGCCGGATAACGGCATGTGACGGGGCGTCTCCACCCGGGCGCTGCCCCGTGCCCGGGCGCAGCCGGCCGTCCGGATCTCGTCCGGCTGCCGTCCGGCGGTGGACTGCGCTGCGGCCGTGTTCGTACGTGTGCCCCGCCCGCATCTCGGCTTCGCGGTCGGCACCGGCGGCAAGGGGCGCCGCGGCCGACGGAAGGGCCGGGCCGTACCGGGCGGTGGGGCGTCCGGGACGGGCGTGCCGGAGGGTGAACGTGCCTGGTCGCGTTGTCAGTCGGTGGGCCTAGAGTCTCTGCTACTCGCCGCGGTGTGCATCCGTCGGCGGGTCTCATCAGCGTGCCGCCGTCCGGCGGCGCAGCGGGGCACACGGGGAGCACAGCGCATGGGGTGGGTATCCGCGGGCGACTACGAAGTCGCCCTGGAGGCCGGCAGGTTGGTCTGCCGCAACGGGAAGGGTCGGCGGCTGAAATCCGTACCGGCCAAGCTGAAGGATGATCCGGCGGTCGTCGGGCTCCGGCAGCTGGGCGAGTGGTTGGAGCGGCACGAAGCCCGTTGCCTGACCGACGTCGAGCAGTGGATGGTGCGTTCGCTGCCCGTCCCGACCACCGTGCTCGCCCGGGTCTGGCCCGACCCGGCCTGGCGTGCGGCGCTGAGGGACATGGTCGTCACCGGCGCGGACGGCGGTGTGGCCGGGTTCCTGCGCGATGTGGACCCCGAGCGCGGTCTCGGCCTCGTCGACCTGGACGGCGACACCGTCCGCATCACCCCCGACGTGGTGCGCGTCCCGCACCCCGTGCTCCTCGAAGACCTCGACGAGCTGCGGGAGTTCGCGGTCGAGCTGGAGATGAACCAGCGGGTGGAGCAGCTGTTCCGCGAGGTGTGGCACCGTCCGCCCGGCCCGGCACCGGAGACCGTCTCGGTGGACACCTACGCGGGCGGGGTCTTCAAGGAGCTGCGGTTCCTGCACAGCCGCACCACCCAGCTCGGCTACCGCTCGCGCGGCGGGTACGCCGTCTGCCCGGTCGTGGAGGACGGCGTCACCGTCGAGGCCCGCATCTGGATCGGCGAGCACGACGGATACGACTCGTACGGCACCGAGACGGGCCCGCTGGGCTGGACCGACACCTCGGGGCGCACGCTGACGGCGGCCGAGATCGGCCCCGTCGCGTGGTCGGACGGCATGCGGATGGCGGCGGCGCTCTACGCGGGCCGTGATGTGGAAGACGAGGAGCAGGCGGCATGAGCACCACCACGACACACACACCCGCGGACGCGGACACCCGCCCGGGCACGGCCGCGATCCCCGGCCAGTCCACCGGCCGTACCGGCGGTGAGACCGGGGCCCGCGTCGCAGCCCTGCTGGATGCGGACGCCGTCCTCCCCGCCGGCACCACCGGCCGGGACGACGCCGACACACTGACCGCCCGCACCTACACGCACCCCGCCCTCGGCGACCGCCCCGTCGTCCGCCTGGTGCCCGGCACCCTCGGCGAGGCCGAGGACCTGGCGCTGGAGTTCCTCGGGCTGTCGCGGACCGAGGAAGCCCCCGTCGTGGGCCAGGTCCGCCGCGTGACGCTGGGCTTCCCCGCCTGGGCCCTGGTCAACGACCCGGCCAACGGCCACCACGCCCTGGCGCTGGTCAAGGACATCGAGCGGCTCGGCCGCCAGGCCAGGAGCCGTGCCGGCGCCGCCAAGGAGGGCTTCGACGAGCTCGGCACCCGGCTGGGCCGCGCCGTGCCGCACTTCCTGCCCACCTACTACGAGCAGGTCGCCCGCCTCTTCCTCCAGGCGGAGAACACCACCTACGCGGCCACGTTCTTCGGCAAGGCCCGCGAGGCGGAGCGCGTGCACGGACTCGTCGTGGACGAGGACCGACAGCGGGCCGTCTTCCTGGAGTTCGCCTTCGCCGGTGCGCTGACCGTCAAGGCCCTGCGCCAGTATGTGCGGGACCTCGCCGACCGGCTCTCCCCGGCGGAAGCCTGGGCGCAGTTCCGCAGGTTGCTGGTCGAGCGCTGCTCCGCCGGTGTGCCGCCCTACGCGGCGCTGCCGCAGGACGTGCGCGTCCTGCTCAAGGCCACCGGGCTGGACCGCGGCGCGGCCGAACGCGAGCTGGTCGCGGACCTGATCGGCTCGCCGGGAGTGGTACGCGCCCCCGCGTCGTTCTGGACGGCCTACCGCTCCGCCGTCGTCGCACTCGGCCGGCAGGACCCGGCCGTGCGCGCCCGGCTCACCGGCTTCTTCCCGGAGACCTTCACCGAGAAGAGCGACCGGTCCGCGGACGGCGAGCACGGCTGGCTCACCCTGCTGGCCGAGGCCGGCGCCGAGGACCTGCTCACCGAACTCCCGGCCGCCGCCGGCGAGTCGGGCACGGCGCAGGAGGTGCCTTCCGTCTCGTCGGCGGACTGGCTCGCCCGCTGGGAGGCGTACCGCCGGCGCGACCGGTCCTGCTCGGGCCGCAGCCCGCAGACCCTCGCGCTCCTCGACCGCATGGCGGACCGCCTGCGCGCCGACGGGCGGCCCGTCCAGCTCTTTCACGGCCGCTGGCACTGCACGGCCGATCTCGACGTCCTCGACCACTGCCTGGCCGAGGGGATACCCGTTGCTCAGCCGGAGAAGCAGGACCAGGGCCACAGGCGGCCACCGGGCTTCGCCCTCGACCGCTGGCTCACCGACACCGCGCCCGGCGCGCGCGATCTCGTCGCCGTCGCTCAGAGCCCGGAGTTCCGTGCCCGGCTCAGCCACTCCGTCGGCGAGATCGGTGGCAGCGGACGCAACCGCAGAGCGGCCGAATCGGTCCTCGACGCCCTGGCCGCGCACCCGGTGCTCTCCGGTGTGCTGCGCGACTGGCTGACCGCCCGCGCCGAGGAGTACACCGCCGCCCGCGGAATCCCCGGGCTGCGGTCCGCGCTCGACAGGCTGGCCGGTTTCGGGCCGGTGGCCGAGAAGGTCGCGCCGGAGGCGGTGCGCCTCGTCGAGGCACACTCGGTGGTGCCCGTGCTCGCCGACAGCCTGCGCGCCGGTGTCCTGGACGAGCTGGGCTGGCCCGCGCTGGACGAGGCGTATGCGGAGCTGGCCGCGGAGGCGGCGGCCGTGCCGCGGGCTCGCAACCACCGCGCGTCCGAGGTCGCGGTCACCGGCGCCTGGCCCGCCCTGATCCTGAGCACCCGCGAGCGTGCCGTCGTCGTCGGCCCCGAGGGCGTTCTGCTCCGGCACACCCTGCGGCTGCCCGCAGGCGTCGATCAGTGGCGATCGCTCGGATTCCGGTACGTCGACGGCGAGTTGCTCGTCGTCTGGTGGGAGGACGGCAAGCAGCACGGCTACTGGTCGAACCGACCCACCGAGGTGTTCGTTCCCGGCGGTGAGCAGATCGCGGGCTGGGGCGGTGGCGGCGTATCCGAGAACGTCTGCCTGCCGCTGCCCGGAGGTGGCCGCGCCACCGGCGGCAAGGCGCTGCACGCGGGCGACACCGACCTCCCGCCGCGCCGCGCCGTCCTCTCCGACGGCACCGGCCACTGGCGTGCGGGGCACCAGGGCACGCAGCACGCGTGGCTGGAGTACGACCCGGCCACCGGCGCCCACGGCCGCGCCTCGCTGCCGCCCTTCCTGCGCTCCGGCGTACGGGACGGCACCCGGCTGCTCGCCGAGCACTGCCAGGTTCTGCCGCTCCAACCCGGCCTGGAGGCCACCCCGTTCGGCACGGACGGCGCCGTCCTCGGCCGCTGGGTCCGCCGTACGGCCGCCGATCCCGGCGGTACCGCGCCCGCGGACGGCCACCGTGCCGTCGCGGGCAGCCCCGACGGCACGACCGTGACCCTGCCGGGCCCGCTGGGCGCCGACGGCTCTGCGGTGCCGCTCGGAGCTCTCGCCCTGCCCGGCGGATCCCGTCCCGTCCTGGTCCGGCGACACGGAGCCGTGGAGGCACACCCGGCGGACACCGACGGCACCGGCGGCAGCCTGTGGTCCGTCACCCCCGACAACTCCGGTGCCGGCCGCATCGCGGCGGGCACCCCGTATGTGCCGCCCGTCGTCTACTGGCACGCCCTGCGTCCGCGGGACGAGGCGGGCTCCGCCGCGCTGCGGACTCTGACCCAGGACCGGGCGGAGCAGCTGCTCGACGAGGTCGCCGCCGCCATCGCCAAGCATCTGGAGGCGTTCCGAAGCGTCGAGAAGTACACCGGGCCCTCCTCGCGGGAGATGAGCGAGGAGGCCGTCGCGCTGGTCCTGCCCGAGGTGACCGATGCGCGGCTGCGCGCCGGAGTCAGCGCCACGGTCGACGTCGCGGTGCGGCACGCCGTCGCGGTCGCCCGGTTCCTGAGTCCGCCCGAGCCCGCGCAGTCGGAGCGGCCCACGAGGACCGCGCGCACCGAGGGCATGTTCTTCGATTGCGCGCCCGAGCACGGTGACGACCGGACCCTGCGGCAGGCCACCGCCTGGGGCTCCGAGCGCATCCGCGGCTCCTGGTGGCGGGGCGGCCGGGAGTGGACCGCAATCCGGGCGATCCTCGCCGTCAACCATGTGCTCGGCGGTGCGCCCGCGTTCGGCCCGCCGGTGCCGCCGAAGGCGCCGTTCACCCCGGTCGACGGCTGGCAGCGGGACGAGTACACGGTGCCCGGGGACAGCGCGCGCTGGACCTCCCTCCTCGACAAGCTCCCCGAGCTCGCCTACCGGGCCGCGTCGCCGGCCGTCACCGTCGAGCAGCGCGAGGGGCTCCTCGTCCTGCTCGACGCCCTCGCCGCGGGTCCGCTCGCCGATCCGGCCGGCACTCTGCGGCGGGTGCATCTCGTCGAGCCGTACGCAGGCACGCCCGGGCAGCGCGACCACCAGCCGGTTCCCCGGCTCGGCCAGGTGCTGCGCAAGGGCCCCCGCACCGTGGTGCTCCTCGACGACTGCCACCGATACGGCGACGAGGCGGCTCGCTGGCTTGCCCTGGACCACGACCCGACCGGAGCCTTCGGGGCCGTGCCGGGCTTCACCCTGGAGAGGGAACGTGTGCACCGGCACGGCATCGCCGCCGACCGGCTCACCCGACTCACCGCGCTGGTGCGGAGGGAGGGTCCCGCGCCCTGGCGCCCGGAGGCGGCCGAGGCGTTCCACACGGCCACCGGCATCGGGCCGCTCCAGGCCGTCGCCCTGCTGTCGGCCGCCACCGAGGAGCCGGAGGCCGAGGCGCTCGCCCTGCTCGGCGCCAAGACCCGCGCCTTCGAGGCGGCCCAGGCCAGGCTGCAGGCCCTGCCGCGCGACGACAGGCACGCGCTGGTCCGCGCGCTGCTGCCGGCGGACCCGGCCGCCCTCTGGTCCACCGGACCGGACGTCCCGGCCGCCACCGAGGTCTGGCGCCGGCGCCTGGGCTCCCTCGTCCGCGTCCCCGAAGAGCTGGACCTCGATCTGTCGGGGGCCACGCTCGACGCGATCGACCTGGTGCTCAACGCGGGCTCCCGCGGCTGGCTCGCCCACGGGACCGCCGCCTCCGACGGGAGGGGGCGGACCGGTCTGCTGCGGGCCGGTGCCCGCGGCGCGATCGACGGCGCCCTGGCCGGGCTGCGCGTCCTCGCCTACGACCTGCCGTACCGGCATCCGCTGCGGTCCCATCTGCCCACCGGGCTCGCGGCCCTGCGCGCCCGCCTCGCCGACCCCGAGCTGCTGCTCGACCTCGGCCTGGCCTGGACGGAGGAGGGCGGGCCGATCGGTGCCCCCATCCGTGCCGCCTTCGGGCTCCCCGAGTCCGAGGGTGCCGACGCCGTCGGGCTGGTACGAGCCGGCGAGGCGCTGTTGCTGACGCCCGACCGCCGCAGGGGCTACGAGCGGCTGCTCGTCCGTCCGGCCGGTCTGACGGGCTCCGAGGACCCGGTCCTCGGCCTCGTCGAGGGCATGATCGACTCCCATGCCGGCCTCGACCTGCGCGCGCTGCGCGCCCTGCTCGACGGGGAGAGCGACGCCCTGGTCGCGGCCGGTCTGCCCGCCGGCGGCACCGGTGACCCGGGCTCCGGGCCGGTTGTGCACCACCCGGCGCAGGACCCGTCCCGCACCGTGCCCGAGCTGGTGGCGGAGGCCGCCGGGGAGCTCGGCCTGAGCGCGGACGCCGCCACTCTGTACCTGATGCTGCTCGCCCTGCCCGACCCCACGGACCGCAACTGCGTCCGCTGGACCCAGTGGAAGCCCGCGCGGATCAAGAAGGCCCGCGCCGAGCTCGCCGCCGGCAGCCTGGTCACCGAGGCCAAGCGGGCCCGGGCGGGGCGCTCCCTCTTCCTGCCCTGCGGCTGGCGGGAGCGCCGGTCGCCCGCGCTGCCGCTGGAGACCTGGAAGGAAGGCCTCTACCCGGTGGTCGGCGACATCCGCACCGTGCCCGACCTGCCCGTGGCCGCGCTGTTCGCGGCGGCCTGGGCACGGGTCCGCGACGGTGACGCCCCCGCCTTCGAAGAACTGGACACCCGCGCACCCCGGAAGGGCCGCCGCCGATGACGACCACCAGCCCCGACCCCACCACCGGCCAGGGCGCCGCTGCCCGGGAACGGGCGGCGACGTCCGGCGACCGGCACCGGCAGGTCACCCCGCCCGAGGACCGGTACGCCACCGAGCTGGCCTTCCTCGCCGCGCACGACACCGGCCCCCGTCCACCCGGCTGGCGACTCACCCCGCGTGCCGTCGTCGTGTTCGTGACGGGCAGTGCGGGGGAGGCGCTGAGCCTGCCCAAGGGCGCCGTGCCGGATGCCGGGCTGCCGAGCCGCCTGGTGATCGAGCAGAAGTTCGTCGGTGAACGCGCCCTGGTCGAACGCTGTGTGGTCACCCTCGCCGGCGAGCGCGGGCTCCTCCTCGTGGGCGAGCCCGGCACCGCCAAGTCGATGCTCTCCGAGCTGCTGTCGGCGGCGGTCTGCGGCACCAGCGCGCTCACCGTGCAGGGCACCGCGGGCACCACCGAGGACCAGCTCAAGTACGGCTGGAACTACGCGCTCCTGCTCGCCCAGGGCCCCACCGAGGAGGCGCTGGTTCCCTCGCCGGTGCTCACGGCCATGACCCGAGGGGCGGTCGCCCGCGTCGAGGAGGTGACCCGCTGCCTGCCCGAGGTGCAGGACGCCCTGGTCTCGCTGCTGTCCGAACGCCGTATCGCTGTCCCCGAACTGGCGGGCAGCGAGAGCGCGTTGGCACACGCGGCACCCGGTTTCACCCTCATCGCCACTGCCAACCTGCGGGACAAGGGCGTCTCGGAGATGTCCGCCGCGCTGAAGCGGCGCTTCAACTTCGAGACGGTAGGCCCCATCGGGGACGTGGACGCGGAGGCCGCACTCGTACGCCGCCAGTCCCGGGCCGCGGTGGAGCGCGCGGGCGCGGCCTACGAGGTCGACGACGCCGTGCTGGAGGCGCTGGTCACCGCCTTCCGGGACCTGCGCGAGGGGCGTTCCGCCGAGGGCTGGGAGGTCGAACGGCCCTCCACGGTGATGAGTACGGCGGAGGCGGTCTCCGTCGCGGGCTCCCTCGGCCTGGCCGCCGCGTACTTCCCCGGCGACCGGGACGTGCTCTCCCTGCTGCCCGGCCATCTGCTCGGCGTCGTGCGCAAGGACGACCCGGCCGATGCGGCGCGGCTGCTCGGGTACTGGGACGGAGCGGTGCGCAGACGCGCGGAGCAGGGCTCGTCGACCTGGCGCGCCCTGTGGGACCTGCGCGCGGTGCTGGAGAACTGAGCCGATGGACCAACCGACCACCCCCGAGCCGCAGATGGGCGCCGGGGCGGCAGCGCCTGCCGCCTCCGAGACCGCAGAGGCTACCCGTGCTTCCGGGGCTACCCGCGCTTCCGGGGCTTCCCGTGCTTCCGGGGCTTCCGACGCGCGGAACGCCGCCCCGTCCCGGGGCTCGTACCCCGCCGCCGCATCCCCCGGCCCGGGCCCTGCCGATCCGGACGCCGCGGTGGCGGCGCTCGCGGCGGACGGGACCGGGCAGCCGTTCCTCATCGGAGTGCGCCACCATGCGCCCTCCCTCGCGGCGGCCGTACCGGCCCTGCTGGACGCGGCGGCGCCCGATGTGCTCCTGGTCGAACTGCCCGCCGAGTTCCAGCCGTGGCTGGGCTGGCTGGCCCACGAGGACACCCGCGCACCGGTGGCCCTGGCCGCCGTGCTGCCCGGCGGCGTGGACGGCGGGGTCCCGGACGCTCAACAGGTGCCCGCCTTCTACCCGTTCGCGGATTTCTCGCCCGAGCTGGCTGCTCTGCGCTGGGCGGCACGCAACGGCGTCCCGGCGGTCGCCTGCGACCTGCCCCTCGCCGACCGCGCGAACTCCCACTCCGCGCCGGCTACCGACCGCGCCACCGCGCCGGGCACGGCCGAGGCGCCCGCTCCAAACGCTGAAGTCACCTCTGCGCAGGGGGAGTCCGCCGCCGTAGCGGCGGCGGACTCCCCCTGCGCAGAGGTGACTTCAGCGTTTGGAGCGGGCGCCTCGGCCGTGCCCGGCGCGCCGGCTACCGACCGCGCCACCGCGGCGTCCGGATTGGCAGTGCCCGGGCCGGGGGATGCGGCGGCGCGGTAGCCACCGCCCCGGACGGGACGCGGGTCGCTCAGCCCTGCGGGCGGGCGGCGGCACCGGCACGGGCGTCGGCGCCGGTGCCGTCGCCCGTTCCCGCGCCGTCGCCCGTGCCGGTGCCGCCGCCCGCCCGCAGGGCTGAGCGACCCGCGTCCCGTCCGGGGCGGTGGCTACCGCGCCGCCGTCCCGGCCCCGGACGCCGCCCCGGCCGCCCGTGTCGTCGAGAGGCTGCCGTCGCGCACCTCCACCACCTCGTCGGCGTCGGCGAGTTGGGACCGGTCGTGGGTGACGAGCACCGTCGCCGTACCGCGTTCACGGGTGAGCCGGGTCAGCAGCCCGACGACCGCCGCGCCGCGTTCGTGGTCCAGCGCGCTGGTCGGCTCGTCGACCAGCAGCACGTCCGGCGCGTTCATCAACGCCCTGGCGATGTTGACCCGTTGGCGCTGCCCGCCGGACAACTGGTGCGGTCTGCGGTCCGCCTGCGCGGTGAGGTCCACCGCCTCCAGCAGCCCCGCCGCGCGCTCGCGCACCCCGCGCCCGGTTCCTCACCGGAAGCGGTGCGGCGTGCCGCGCTGCTCGTCGGTTGGGCGCTGCGGTACGAGGCGGAGGCGCGGCGCAGCGTGGACCGTACCGACCCGGCGCGCGAGGCGTGCATGCGCGGGCACATAGCCGAAGCCCTGGCGAACGGGCGGCGTCCCGCCGTCGTGGTGGGCGCTTTCCACACGCCCGCGCTGCTGCCGTCCGTCGCCGGGGCGACCACGGCCCCCGCGGCAGGCGCACCGCACGCCGTCGCACCCCGTTCCCCGAACGTGCCCACCGTGCCCGGACCCGCGCCGCACCCCGCGCCGGACTCGGCCCCCAACCCCGCGTCGGACCCGAACGCGGGCCGAGGGGTGGGTCGAGCGGCGGACCCGGCAGCGGACCCGGACGCCACGGCGGAGGGCAGCACCGTCTCGCTGATCCCGTACACCTACCCCCTGCTCGACTCCCGCTCCGGCTATCCGGCCGGTATCCGCGACCCGGAGTGGCAGCACATCGTGCTCGACGCCGCCGGGGACCCCGACGACCTGTACGAGGCGCTGATCAGGACCGCGGTCCGCCTCTGCGCCGCGTTGCGGGAGGAGGGCCACCCCTGCGGTCCGGCGGACGGCCGGGAGATCGTGCGCGTCGCCGGGGACCTGGCCCGGCTGCGCAACCTGCCCGCCCCCGGCCGGGGCGAGCTCCTGGAAGCCGTACAGACGGTGCTCGGCCGGGGCGAGACGTACGGTACCGGCCGTGCCGTCGCCCACGCGCTGGAACGCGTACTCGTCGGCACCCGCTCCGGGCGCCCCGCTCCGGGCGCCCCGCGCAGTGGTCTCGGCCCCGCGGTGGAGGCCGAGACCGAGGCGTTGTCCCTCCCCGGCCCGTCGGACGCGCACGAGAGGACACCGCGGGACCTGCGGCTCGACCCGGCCCGTTCCGCCCTCGACGGGCGCCGCGAACTGCTGCTCCGCCGGCTGACCGCATGCGGCATCCCGTACGGGCAGGAGCAGGCGGTGACCGGCGCGGCGGGTTCGGAGGGGCTCACCACCCGCTGGCAGGTGCGCTGGACCCCGGCCACTGCCGCGATGCTCACGGCCGCCGGAGTACGCGGTGTCACGTCCGCGCAGGCTGCCGAGGGCGTGCTGCGGGGGCGGCACTCCGCCGAGCTGGCGGAGGGCGGTCCGACCGCCGCGCAGGTCGTGCGCGGTCTCACGGACGCGGCGCAGTGCGGGCTCCCGGCCCTCGCCGAGACCCGTCTGACGGAGCTGGCCGCGGTGCTCCCCGCGAGCGGGACCCTGCCCGAACTCCTCGGCGGGCTGGACCTCCTGGACCGCATCGCAGCGGGGCACCTGCCCGGCCCGGAGGTGCCCCGCGTCGGCAATGCCAGAGAACTTCTGACCGCGGCGGCGGTGCGCCAGGTCGACGGGCTCACCGGCTCGGAGAAGGCGGAGGATGCCCGGGCGCTCCTCGAACTCGCCCACCGTGCCGACCGGTTGGGCGGCATCCGGCTGGCCGACGCGCTCGCCCGGCTGGCCGCCGACGGTGCCCCGCTGATCGCAGCCGCCGCCGGAGCCGTCCGGGTGCTCACGGGACAGGAGCACGCAGACGCCTTCGGAACACGCGTCGCCTCCTGGGTGGACTCGGCAGTGGACAGCGCCTCCAGAGCCGCGCTCACCGCCCGACTCGCCGGTGTTCTGACCGTGGCGGGCCCGCTTCTGACCGTCGGCTCCACGGCCCTGGACGCGCTGCTGCACCGGGTCGTCGCGCTGGCCGACGCCGCGTTCCTGGCCCGACTCCCCGCGCTGCGCGGCGGCTTCGACACCCTGAGCCCGGCCGCCCGCGACCGGCTGCTGGAAACCGTCGAAGAGCGCCTGGGCACCCGGATCGACCTCGCCGCCGCCGACGATCCGGCCGAGCTGGCCCGCCGTACGGGCCGGGGCGGGGACGCCCGTACGGCGGCGCGAGGCCCGTACGGGGAAGCCGCCGGGCCCACCCCGTGCGTGCGCACGGGCCCGCTCGCCCGCCCGCACGCACGGCCGCGTTCAGCTGTGCGCGTCCTCGTCCGCCCAGCCCAGCCCGGCGTCTGCCAGGCGTTCCAACGCCTCGGTGACCACGCTCTGCTGGGGCCCGAGGAAGAGCCGTACGAAGCCCTGCGGGTCGCGGGCCCGCTTCTGACCGTCGGCTCCACGGCCCTGGACGCGCTGCTGCACCGGGTCGTCGCGCTGGCCGACGCCGCGTTCCTGGCCCGACTCCCCGCGCTGCGCGGCGGCGAGGTCGATCCGGGTGCCCAGGCGCTCTTCGACGGTTTCCAGCAGCCGGTCGCGGGCGGCCGGGCTCAGGGTGTCGAAGCCGCCGCGCAGCGCGGGGAGTCGGGCCAGGAACGCGGCGTCGGCCCCCGCGCCACCGCCGCCCGCCACCGTGCCGCCGCACGGCAACTCGACGGGCCCCGGCACCCCCGGAGCCGGAACCGGGGCCACCGCCGGGACCGAGTCCGAGCCCGAGACCGGAACCGCGAACGTCCCCGGGACCGGGACCACCGTCCCCGGGACCGGGACCACCGTCCCCGAGACCGTCTCCCTCCCGGAAACCGCCTCCGAAGCTGTGCCCGCCCAAGGCCACACCGCCACGACCACCCCCGAGTACACCGCCACGAACACCCCCGCCCCGGCACTCGCGCCCGCCGACCGGTGGCGCCTCGTGCTGGGACGGCGGACGGACCAACTGCCGCCCACGGCAGCCCGGTTGGCGACGGCACTGGACGAGCTGTACGGCGCCGGGCGCGGTGAGGGCTCACGCGGGGACCTGCCGCCGCCCACCCGCAGCCGTGGCGGCCGGGAGGCGTCGTTCCCCGGCGTCCGCGACTGGTCCGAGGAACTCGCCGCCCTCTTCGGGCCCGGCGTTCGGGAGGAGGTGCTCGCCGCCGCAGCCGCGACGGGCCGGCAGGACGTACTCACCGAGCTCGATCCGGCCGCCGCCACGCCCTCCGTGGAACTGCTCCGCACGGTTCTGCGCTACGCGGGTGGCCTCCCCGAGGCGCGTCTCGCGGCGCTCCGCCCGCTGGTCGCCCGCCTGGTGGAGGAGTTGACCAGGCAGCTCGCCACACGTCTGCGGCCCGCTCTGACCGGCGCCACCCTGGCGCGTCCCACCCGTCGTCCGGGCGGACGGCTCGACCTGCCGCGCACCCTGCGCGCCAATCTGGCGACCGCCCGCCGGGCCGAGGACGGCAGCGTCCGGGTCGTTCCCGAGAAGCCGGTGTTCCGCAGCAGCGCCCGCCGGTCCGCGGACTGGCACCTGATCCTGGTCACCGACGTCTCCGGGTCCATGGAGGCGTCGACGATCTGGTCGGCGCTGACCGCCTCCGTGCTGGCCGGGGTTCCGGCTCTGAGCACCCACTTCCTGGCCTTCTCCACGGAGGTGCTCGACCTCACCGGCCATGTCCACGACCCGCTCTCCCTCCTGCTGGAGGTGAGCGTGGGCGGGGGCACGCACATCGCCGCCGGACTGCGGCACGCGCGCAGCCTGATCACAGTGCCCAGCCGCACTCTCGTCGTCCTCATCAGCGACTTCGAGGAGGGCGCCCCGCTCGGCGGCCTGCTGTCGGAGGTACGAGCTCTGGTCGCCACCGGCTGCCACGTGCTGGGGTGCGCCAGCCTCGACGATGCGGGCCGCCCCTGCTACTCGACGGGAGTGGCCGGGCAGGTCGTCGCCGCCGGGATGCCCGTGGCGGCGCTCAGCCCACTCGAACTCGCCCGCTGGGTAGGGGAGAAGATCACATGACCACTGTCCCGCTGCCGCCCGTCGCGCCGGAGGTCGCGGCCATCCTGGTGGAGGAGCTCTCGGCCCGGCTGCGCAAGCGGCTGGACGCGGCGGTCACCAAGCTCACCACCCGCCCGACGCACCGCGACGGGGACACGGTCACCATCGCGGTCGACGACGACACCGAACTCCGGTTGTACGCCCCGGGCGGCCTCCTTGGCCTCGCGGATGGCGGCCTCGGCCTCCTCCTGCGCGGCAGCTGCCGGAGGCGGGCGGTGTGCGCGGCGCGCAGCAGCGCGGCCTGCGCGACGGCGCCGGCCCCGTCCACTCCGGCCTCCAGCACTGCGGCGGCGGCAGCGGCGGTGGCAACCGCCCGTTCCGTGGCGGCTTCCGCGGCGGCGACCGCGGCGGGGACCGTGGGGGCAACCGCGGCTCGTACGAACGCCGTGACGGCGTTCGTACGAGCCGCGGTTGCCCCCACGGTCCCCGCCGCGGTCGCCGCCGCGGAAGCCGCCACGGAACTCGCGGTCGCGACGGAAGCCCTCGCGTCCACCGCGGAAGCCGCCGCCCTCTGGTCGGCCGCCGCCGCAGTGCTGGAGGCCGGAGTGGACGGGGCCGGCGCCGTCGCGCAGGCCGCGCTGCTGCGCGCCGCGCACACCGCCCGCCTCCGGCAGCTGCCGCGCGGAGCGTCCGCCGCGCTCTCCGTCGTGACGCTGCTGCGCTCCGCACGCGCCGGGGACGCCTCGTACCGCACCGTCGACCTCGTCACCGCCCTCGCCGAACTGCTGGGCACCGCGCACCGCGTGGGCACCGCCTCCGGCGCGGAGCTGGAGACCGTACGGGGCCGTGCACGCCGCCCGTACAGCCCGGACGGCTCCCTGCGCCTCTACGGCCTCTTCACCGAACCGGTGGTCACCGACTCCGGCCACGCCGGCGCCCGCACCTGGACCGCCGCGCCCGACGGGCGGCTGTACACGGTCGGCGACGTGGCGCCCGGTGGGGCGTCCCGCGCCACGGGCGTGGCCAACCGCGCCGTACGGCTCGGCGACAGCGCCCTGACCCACCGGGAGTTGGGCCGGGCCGGGCTCATGGTCTCCGGGGCGACGGTCTCCCCGGACGGCAGACTGGGCGCGGGCAAGGGCGTCAGAGCCGTCACGGCCGGGGGCGCGGCCTGGACGGAGCCACCGCTCGCCGCCCTCTGGGAGGCCCCGCCCGCCGAACAGGTCGTACGTGCCCTGCGATCCGTCGCCCACTACGCCGAACCGGACGCCGCAGGCAGCGATCTGCTCTTCCTCGACGTCGAACTCCGCGGCGCCGTACGGGAGTCCGGTGGCATGTGTCTGCTCGCCCGGTGCGACGGCGGGGTCTCCGTACGCCTCACTGTCGCCGACGACGACCCCGCGCTGCCCCACCGCGACAACCTCACGCTCCTCGCCACCGCTCCGGGGACGCGGCTGCGGATCATCGGCCGCCTGATCTCCGCCCCGCACCCCCGGCTCGCGCTGCTCGCCTGTGCCCACCCCACCGGGGAGGGCACGGTCGACCTCGGCTTCGACCGTCTGCGCCGCCGCCGGTCTGCTCACCGCGCTTCGCACCACGGCGGCCCAACGCTCACGCGACCACTTCGGCCGCCTCCTCCCCGCCGACACCGACGGCTTCGCCCTCCACTGGCTCGCCGCCGCCCGTTACACCGACGCCGTCACCAACTCCCTCTGCGCCACCGCCTGGCAACCAACCCCCACCACCCCCGCACCCTGACCCTTCACACCAACCGACCCCACCCGCCGAACGGTGACGCAGAGCCACAGCGCCCCGGTGTGGCCCGCCCGGCGCCCACCCGGGCGCAGGGCGGGCCCGCTGCGAGACCGTCACCCGGCGCCGCTCCGGCAGGGCTGCGGGGCCGAGAGGGACGAGGCCTCGTACCGCGCGGAACGCGTCGGGACGCCCAGGGCGAGGGCCGGGGCCGCACGGCGCTGTCGGTGATGAGCCCGTGCGCCCACAGCACCACCTGTGCACGGCCCAGGCCGAGCGCTGCTGGAGCTCGTGCGTGACCAGCAGGAGGAGGGCGGGCGAAGCCTTCCCCGACGTCCGCGCTGTGCCCGCCTGCGCCCCGCCGTCCAGGCGCCGAGAGCCGGGAGGTCACGCCCACGACGTCTCCCGACGTCCTCGATTCGGCCGTTGAGCCGATGCCCGCCCTGTACGGGCTGTCTGCCGCCGCCCGCGCGGTCGAGGCGGCGGAGACGGTGCTCAAGAGAGGTGAACGCGGCTGCCAGCCGTGGGACGACAGCCTGGAAGCGGCGGCTCCCGGGCCCGGTTGACGACGTGACGCCGACTCCCGGCTGTGTTTCCTCAGTCGTTCGCCGGGCACGCGTCCGAGGACCGGCCGTGCAGGCAAGCCATATCTGGCGCAGTTGCGTTGGAGAACGGAGGTTCAACGTGTTGAAGGCAATCGCAGATGTTCTCCGGTCCATCGGAGGGGCGATCGCCACGGTCGTCACGCTGCCGTTCCGGGCGGTGGCCCGCCTGTTCAGCGGGGCCTCCAGCTCCGCCCGCGGACGCCACTGACCTGAGAGCGCGAGGAACCGTTGTCACTGGGCACACGGTTCCCTTCCACTGCAGGAAGGCCCCTTGACATCACCGAAATTCCCCTCACCCGTGCTGCGGGTGAGGGGAATTCGTCGGCCGCAGCACCTTTGCGCGAGCCCAGCCCCGGAGACGCCTCCGCACCCCGCGCTCTGACCTGCTGCAACAGCAGGTCGGACGGGGCGCGGCGGTGCTCGCAGCTCAGATGTCCCGGAAGATCTCGATCTGGGCGCCCACGGAGTTGAGGCGCTCGGCGAGCTCCTCGTAGCCGCGGTTGATGACGTAGACGTTGCGCAGCACGGAGGTGCCCTCGGCGCCCATCATCGCCAGCAGTACGACCACGGCGGGACGCAGTGCGGGCGGGCACATCATCTCGGCGGCGCGCCAGCGCGTCGGGCCCTCCACCAGTACGCGGTGGGGGTCGAGCAACTGGAGCCTGCCGCCGAGGCGGTTGAGGTCGGTGAGGTAGATGGCGCGGTTGTCGTAGACCCAGTCGTGGATCAGCGTCGAACCGTGCGCCGAGGCCGCGATGGCGGCGAAGAACGGCACGTTGTCGATGTTGAGCCCGGGGAACGGCAACGGGTGGATCTTGTCGATCGGCGCCTCCAGTTTGGAGGGCCGCACGGTCAGGTCCACCAGCCGCGTACGGCCGTTGTCGGCGGGGTACTCGGCCGTGCGGTCGTGGTCCAGGCCCATGGCCTCCAGCACCGCGAGCTCCACCTCCAGGAACTCCACCGGGACGCGGCGCACGGTCAGTTCGGACTCGGTGACCACGGCGGCGGTCAGCAGGCTCATCGCCTCGACCGGGTCCTCGGAGGGGGAGTAGTCGACGTCCACGTCGATCTGGGCGCGGCCGTGCACGGTCAGGGTCGTGGAGCCGACGCCCTCGACCCGGACGCCCAGCTCCTCCAGGAAGAAGCACAGGTCCTGGACCATGTAGTTGGAGGAGGCGTTGCGGATGATCGTCACGCCCTCGCTCCTGGCCGCCGCCAGCAGGGCGTTCTCGGTGACGGTGTCGCCGCGCTCGGTCAGGACGATCGGGCGGTCCGGTTTGACTGAGCGGTCCACCACGGCGTGGTACATCCCGTCGGTCGCGGTGACCTCCAGGCCGAAGCGGCGCAGCGCCTGCATGTGCGGCTCGACGGTGCGGGTGCCCAGATCGCAGCCGCCGGCGTAGGGGATGCGGAAGCGGTCGACGCGGTGCAGCAGCGGACCCATGAACATGATGATCGAGCGGGTTCGGCGTGCGGCGTCCGCGTCCATGCCGGCCAGGTCGACCTCGGCGGGTGGGAGGATCTCCAGGTCTGCGCCGTCGTTGATCCAACGGGTGCGCACGCCGATGGAGTTGAGCACCTCCAGAAGTCGGTAGACCTCCTCGATCCGGGCGGCGCGGCGCAGCACGGTGCGCCCCTTGTTCAGCAGGGAGGCGCACAGCAGGGCGACGCAGGCGTTCTTGCTCGTCTTGACGTCGATCGAGCCGGACAGCCGCCTGCGCCCCACGACCCTCAGGTGCATCGGGCCGGAGTAGCCCAGAGAGACGATCTCGCTGTCGAGGGCTTCACCGATTCGGGCGATCATCTCAAGGCTGATGTTTTGATTGCCGCGTTCGATGCGATTCACCGCGCTCTGGCTGGTGTTCAACGCTTCCGCGAGATGGCTCTGTGTCCAACCCCGGTGCTGGCGGGCATCCCTGATGAGTCGTCCGATACGTGCCAGGTAGTCATCGCTCATGCGTGCGACTTTATCTCAGATATGAGATGACGACGACTCGAGCACGGCCGTACGGGGGATGAGTCGCCCCTCTGGCTGCACCTTTACTGTGCGTCTATTGTTCTAGTAGAGTACGAACAACTAACGGGGAGGTGCACCATGGATCACGACACTCGGCTGCGGCGCGCGGCCGTGCTCGTGCTGCCCTATGCGGCCATCGCGCTCGTGTACGGCACGCTGTTCGCGATGTGGAGCGGGAGGCTGCCCGAGGAGGTGGCCATCCATTTCAGCGGCTTGACGGCCGACGGGTACAGCTCGCAGGCGGGGATGGTCTGGCCGGCCCTGGGTGTCCTGCTGGGAATGGGGGCGCTGTTCGGTGCGGCGCAGTACTTCGGTCGCATGCCGCTGGAGGCCCGGCGTCTGATCTATCCGGTGTCCTACGGCTGTGCGGCACTCATGGGCTATCTGTTCATCGGCACCTTCATGCTCCAGCTCGACCTGGAGAGCGCCCGCGGGGTTGCGCTGTCGGGTCGGCACATGCTGGCCGGTTCGGTGGTGGTCCTGCTCTCCGGTTACATCGGTTTCCGTCTCGCGGCCCTCGGGCCGCAGGATCCCGCGCCCGAGCCCGGCGGGGCGGGGGTCGCGCCGCGGCTGCCGATGAGCCCCGGCCAGCAGGCGAGTTGGACACGCGCGGTCGGCACCACGGGCCTCGGGCTGCTGGTCGTCGGCTCGGTGCTGCTCGCTGCTGTGCTGGCCGCTGCGCTCGGTGCCTGGATGGCCGCGCTGCCCTCGCTGCTGTTCGGGCTGGTGCCGCTGGCCTTCCTGTCGGTGCGGGTCACCGTCGACCGGCGGGGTGTGCGCATCGGCTCCGGGCTGCTGGCGCGGTTCGGGAAGACAATCCCGCTGGAGCGGATCGCGGGCGCGCGCAGTCAGCAGATCTCGCCGATGAAGGACTTCCAGGGCTGGGGTTACCGGGTCCGGCCGGGGCGAAGCGGCCTGGTCACGCGGACGGGGGAGGCGCTCACCGTGGAGCTGGTGGGCGGCCGGGAGTTCGTGGTCACGGTCGACGATTCGAAGACCGCGGCCGCACTGCTCAACACACTCGTCGACGGCAAGTAACCGGACGTCGAGGAGTATCGGACAATACCGACGTGCTCTTCCGAATCGATCCCTCCGCGACGCAGCCGCTCAGCGACCAGATCGCCTCCTGTGTGCGCGGAGCCATCGCCGACGGCGGCGTCGCGCGAGGTGAACGGCTCCCCGCGGCCAGGGAGTTGGCCGAATCGCTCGGCGTCAACATGCACACCGTGCTGCGCGGCTACCAGCGGCTGCGTGAAGAAGGGTTGATCGAGCTGCGCCGGGGGCGGGGTGCGGTTGTCAGCGGTGGGACCGACCCGGCGGCCCAGGCCCATCTGGTACGTACCGTGCAGCAACTGGTCGAGGAGGCAAGGGTGTTGGGCCTGAGCGACCAGCAGGTCCTGGACCTCGTCCGCACCGGACTTGCGCACTGAGCCGCCCGCCGCGGGCTCGGGGCCCGAGTGCGCAGCCGGGGGTCATGCGTCGATCCCGGGCTGTGCGCCGACAGGTGTACCGGCGCGTCCGGCCGGGGCGCGCGCTCGCCCGGCCGCGACGGCTGGCGTGCGTGCTGGCGTGCGTGTTGGCGTGCGTGTCGGCGGACGCGCCGGCGAGCCGGTCGCGTTGCGGCGTGAGTTGGGTGCACACGCGCGACGCCCCGCGGGTGGGCGATGCGCATGATCCGCGGGGGTGCGGCATGACCATGGGGCGGCGATGTACTAGAATTATCTCGACATCGAGATAACTGCCGGAGGGCGTACCGCCGCCACGATTACTAAGGTGACCCTAACTTAGGTGCACCTTAACGCAAGAGCAAGGTCCTGTGACGGCAGGATCGTGGCAGTACGCGCGAATCATGCACTGAAGGAGACTGTCGTGTCGGCGAACAGCTTCGACGCTCGTAGCACACTGCAGGTGGGCGACGACTCGTACGAGATCTTCAAGCTGGACAAGGTGGAGGGCGCCGCCCGGCTGCCGTACAGCCTCAAGGTCCTGTTGGAGAACCTGCTCCGCACCGAGGACGGCGCCAACATCACCGCCGACCACATCCGGGCCGTCGGCGGTTGGGACTCCCAGGCCCAGCCCAGCCACGAGATCCAGTTCACGCCGGCCCGCGTGATCATGCAGGACTTCACCGGTGTGCCCTGTGTCGTGGACCTGGCCACCATGCGCGAGGCCGTCAAGGAGCTGGGCGGCGACCCGGCCCGCATCAACCCGTTGGCGCCGGCCGAGCTGGTCATCGACCACTCCGTCATCGCGGACAAGTTCGGCACCCCCGAGGCGTTCGCGCAGAACGTCGAGCTGGAGTACGGCCGCAACCGCGAGCGCTACCAGTTCCTGCGCTGGGGCCAGACCGCCTTCGACGAGTTCAAGGTCGTCCCGCCGGGCACCGGCATCGTGCACCAGGTGAACATCGAGCACCTGGCCCGCACCGTGATGGTCCGCAACGGCCAGGCGTACCCGGACACCCTCGTCGGCACCGACTCCCACACCACCATGGTCAACGGCCTCGGTGTGCTCGGCTGGGGCGTCGGCGGCATCGAGGCCGAGGCCGCGATGCTCGGCCAGCCGGTCTCCATGCTGATCCCGCGCGTCGTCGGCTTCAAGCTGACCGGCCAGCTCAGCCCCGGCACCACCGCCACCGACCTGGTGCTCACCATCACCGAGATGCTGCGCAAGCACGGAGTGGTCGGCAAGTTCGTGGAGTTCTACGGCGAGGGCGTCGCCCAGACCTCGCTCGCCAACCGCGCCACCATCGGCAACATGTCGCCGGAGTTCGGTTCGACCGCCGCGGTCTTCCCGATCGACGACGAGACGATCAACTACCTGAGGCTCACCGGCCGCAGCCCCCAGCAGCTCGCGCTGGTGGAGGCGTACGCCAAGGAGCAGGGCCTGTGGCTGGACCCGAGCGCCGAGCCGGACTTCTCCGAGAAGCTGGAGCTCGACCTCGCCACGGTCGTCCCCTCCATCGCCGGCCCGAAGCGCCCGCAGGACCGCATCGTCCTCGCCAACGCCTCGCAGCAGTTCGCCCAGGACGTCCGCAACTACGTCTCGGACGACGAGGAGGCGGGCAAGGAGTCCTTCCCGGCCTCCGACTCGCCGGCCGCTCCGGGCGGTGTGCCCTCGCGGCCCACCGCGGTGACCGCGCCCGACGGTTCCAGCTACGAGATCGACCACGGCGCCGTCACCGTTGCCGCGATCACCTCGTGCACCAACACCTCCAACCCGTACGTCATGGTCGGCGCCGCGCTGGTCGCCAAGAAGGCCGTGGAGCGCGGGCTGACCCGCAAGCCGTGGGTCAAGACCACCCTCGCGCCGGGTTCGAAGGTCGTCACCGACTACTTCGACAAGGCCAACCTCACGCCGTACCTGGACAAGCTGGGCTTCAACCTGGTCGGCTACGGCTGCACCACCTGCATCGGCAACTCCGGGCCGCTGGACGAAGAGGTCTCCAAGGCCATCAACGAGAACGACCTGGCCGTCACCGCGGTGCTCTCCGGCAACCGCAACTTCGAGGGCCGGATCAACCCCGACGTCAAGATGAACTACCTGGCCTCCCCGCCGCTGGTCGTCGCCTACGCCATCGCGGGCTCCATGAAGGTGGACATCACCAGGGACCCGATCGGCACCGACACCGACGGCAAGCCGGTCTACCTCACCGACATCTGGCCCTCCGAGCAGGAGGTCAACGAGGTCGTGGCCTCGGCCATCGGTGAGGACATGTTCAACAAGTCCTACGAGGACGTCTTCGCGGGCGACGCCCAGTGGCAGGCGCTGCCGATCCCGACCGGCAACACCTTCGAGTGGGACGCCGAGTCCACCTACGTCCGCAAGCCCCCGTACTTCGAGGGCATGACGATGGAGCCGAGCCCGGTCGGTGACATCTCCGGCGCCCGGGTGCTCGCCAAGCTCGGCGACTCGGTCACCACCGACCACATCTCCCCGGCCGGTGCGATCAAGGCCGACACCCCTGCCGGCCAGTACCTGACCGAGCACGGTGTGACCCGTCGCGACTTCAACAGCTACGGCTCCCGCCGCGGCAACCACGAGGTCATGATCCGCGGCACCTTCGCCAACATCCGCCTGCGCAACCAGATCGCGCCGGGCACCGAGGGCGGCTACACCCGCGACTTCACCGTCGACGGTGCGCCGGTCGCCTTCATCTACGACGCCTCGCAGAACTACCAGGCCGCCGGCATCCCGCTGGTCGTCCTCGCGGGCAAGGAGTACGGTTCCGGCTCCTCGCGCGACTGGGCCGCCAAGGGCACCGCGCTGCTCGGCGTCAAGGCCGTGATCGCCGAGTCCTACGAGCGCATCCACCGCTCGAACCTGATCGGCATGGGCGTGCTGCCGCTCCAGTTCCCCGAGGGCGCCTCCGCGGAGTCGCTGGGCCTGACCGGCGAGGAGTCCTTCTCCTTCAGCGGCGTCACCGCGCTCAACGACGGCGGTATCCCGGAGACGGTGAAGGTCACCACGGACAGCGGCGTGGAGTTCGACGCCAAGGTCCGTATCGACACCCCGGGCGAGGCCGACTACTACCGCAACGGCGGCATCATGCAGTACGTGCTGCGCTCGCTGATCTCCAAGTAGGCGCCTTGCGGGGGCGGTTGTCGAGGCTTCCCCCGATAGCACAGCTCAGGGCCGTATTCCGCACTTCGCGGGATACGGCCCTGACTCGTCTCTCCGCAGGTCTCAACTCGGGAAAGATGCCCGCTCGAGTGCCCATTCGATCTTGCCCAGTACAGTCGAGTGGACTATACCTATCGGAACTCGGAACGCCGTGTGTGCCGAGCAGGCGGCCCCCGACGTAAACGATCCGAGCTTCAACCGACAGCGGTGTCGGACCCCTTCGCCATTTCTTGGCGCCGACGGGCGACCGCAGCACCGCCAGAGTCCTGTGAGAAGGCGAGGACTTGAGCATGGGAACCGAGGTCAACCGTCGCGACCTGATCAAGCGGTCAGCTGCCGCCGGTGCGCTCGCGCTGCCGGCGATGGGAGCGCTGTCGTCCTGTGCCACGGGCGGTGGCAACGACAGCGAGAAGGTCGAAAAGGGCGAGAAGAGCGCCAAGAACCCGCTTGAGGTCAATGAGAAGGCCGGTCTCTCGGTCGTCATCTTCAACGGCGGTTACGGCGACGAGTACGCCACCGACGCGCACAAGGTCTACGAGCGCAGCTTCGGCAAGGTCAAGCACGAGCGGACGCAGAAGATCCGCACCAGGATGCAGCCCCTGCTGGTGAAGGGGAATCCGCCGGACGTCATCAACAACTCCGGTGCGGAGCAGATGGACGTCGCGAGCCTCATCTCCAAGGACCAGGTCGCCGACCTGACTCCGCTCCTGGACGCTCCCTCGCTGGACGACCCGGACAAGAAGGTACGCGACACCCTGCTGCCGGGGACCATTGAGAAGGGCCAGTTCGGCGGCGAGGAGGTGTACCACTTCAACTACTCGTACACCGTCTACGGCACCTGGTACTCCAAGCCGGCGCTGGAGAAGCTCGAGGTCGAGTACCCCAAGACGTGGGACGAGATGCTCGCGGTCTGCGCCAAGGCCAAGAAGGAGGGGATCGCGGGCTGGACGTACGCCGGCAAGCACCCCTACTACTTCGCCTTCACGCTCTACCCGTTCATCGCCAAGATCGGCGGCCCCGACGTCATCAAGGCGATCGACAACCTGGAGCCGAACGCCTGGCGGCACGACGCCGTCAAGAAGGCGTTCGAGGCGTACCACGAGCTGTACGCCAAGGGCTACGTACTCAAGGGCACCCCGGGCATCGACCACATCCAGTCGCAGACCCAGTGGAACAAGGGCCGCGCGCTGTTCCTCCCGAACGGCTCCTGGGTGGAGAACGAGACGAAGAAGACCACGCCGAAGGAGTTCGGCATGGCCGTCGCCCCTTCGACCGGTCTCGACAAGTCCGACGCCATGCCCTTCGAGACGATCTGGGCCGAGGCCAGTGAGCCGTTCATGGTTCCGGCGCAGGCGAAGAACGTTCAGGGCGGCATGGAGTGGCTGCGGGTGATGCTCGGCAAGGAGTCCGCGCAGAACTTCACCAAGCTCGTCTCGGCGCTCACCTGCGTCAAGGGCGCGGCGGACGGGATGGACCTGATGCCGGGTCTGACCGCCGCCAACGGTATGCACAAGGCGGCCGGCGAGAACATCATCGTTCCGCGCCTGCCCGACTGGCACATCGAGCTGCACAAGGACCGTATCGGCGGCGCCATCGCCACCATGATGGCGGGCGACATCTCGCCGGCCGAGGCCGTGAAGCAGTGTCAGCAGCACGCCGACCGGGCGGCCAAGGCAGACGGTGCCGACAAGTACAAGCACGCCTGATTCCGCGCCGTTCGGCGCGTGAGGAATCGGACGGAAAAGTGATCCGCGCAGTGGTGAAGTGATGAAGCGGGGCGGCATGAAGAACGACGTCCGCACAGTGGACGAGAGGTCCACCGGCGGGACATCCGAGCGAAGTGGTGCAAAGGGCGGGGCACGCAGACCCGATCCTCTGCCGATCTCCCAGTGGCCGCTCTTCGCGAGCGCCTTCCTGCTCCCGCCCCGCTTCACGCCACCGCGGGTGAAGAACGACCGGCGCTACCGGAACCTCGACAAGTACCGGTTCGTCTTCTGGTTCCTGTCGATCCCGCTGGTGCTGTACGCGATCTTCGTCATCTCGCCGTTCTTCCAGGCGTTCTACTACTCCTTGACGGACTGGACCGGCTTCAGCTCGGACTTCTCCTTCGTCGGCCTGGACAACTACAGCCGGCTGATGGACGATCCGACGTTCTGGCAGTCGATGCGCAACAGCCTCTTCCTGCTGGTGGTGGCGCCGCTCGCGACCCTCGCCATGGGCCTGTTCTTCGCGTTCATGCTCCAGGCCGGCGGCCGGGGCAAGAAGAACGAAGCGGTCTCCGGCGTGACCGGGGCGAAGTTCTACAAGATCGTGTACTTCTTCCCCCAGGTCATCTCGGTGGCGATCATCGGCGTGGTCTGGGCGGCGATGTTCGACCCGATCACCGGCCCGCTCAACGAGGTTCTGCGGGTCGCCGGTCTCGACTCGCTGACCCAGAACTGGCTGGCCGACCCGAACATCGCGCTGTGGTGCGTGCTGTTCGTGCTGTGCTGGATGTTCGTGGGCTTCTACGTCGTGCTGTTCTCCGCCGCGATGGGCGCCATCCCCAAGGAGATCTACGAGGCGGCGCTGCTGGACGGCGCCCGCCGGCCCACGACGTTCTTCCGGGTGACGCTGCCGCTGATCCGCGACACCGTGCACACCGGCTGGATCTACATGGGCATCCAGGCGCTGGACGCGTTCGCCATCGTGCACATCATGACCATCAACAAGGGCGGCCCGGGCGACTCGACGCTCGTCACCCCGGTCTACCTGTACAAGAAGGCGTTCGACTCCGGCGAGGCCGGCTACGCCACTGCGATCGGGGTGCTGCTGCTCCTGGTCACGATGGCCTTCTCGGTCGTGATGATGCTGTTCAGCCGTCGCGAGCGGATCGAGTACTGATGAGCGGGGAGAAGCACACCATGGCGGCCACCGAGACGACCGAACCGGACACGCCTGAGCAGGCCGACGCGCAGGAAGCGCCGACCGCGGACCCGAAGGGGGCCGGGCGCGAGCAGCGCGGCCAGGAGCGCGAGGGCGGGGTGCTCAACGCCTTCTCCGGCGGCATCCTCGTCGTCTGGGCGATCATGGCTGCCGGCCCGCTGGTCTGGGTCATGGTCAACTCGCTGCGCGACTCCGGCGACATCCAGGGCAACCCGTTCGGCTGGCCCACGTCGCTGAGCCTGGAGAACTTCGTCAACGCCTGGTCCGAGGCGAACATCGGCCAGTACACCCTCAACTCGGTGCTGATCCTGGCCGGTTCGCTGCCCGGCACCATGCTGCTCGGCTCGATGGCGGCGTACGTGATCGCCCGCTACACCTTTCCGGGCAACAAGTTCGTCTATCTGCTGTTCGCCGGCGGAATGATGTTCCCGATCATCCTCGCGGTGGTCCCGCTCTTCTTCGTGCTGGACAACCTGGCGCTGCTGGACACCAGGCCCGGACTGATCCTGGTCTACATCGCCTACTCGCTGCCGTTCACCACGTTCTTCATGACCTCGTTCTTCCGCACCCTGCCCAGCGGTGTCGCCGAGGCCGCGACGATCGACGGCGCCTCGCACACCAGGACGTTCTTCCAGATCATGCTGCCGATGGCCAAGCCCGGCCTGATCAGCATCGGGATCTTCAACTTCCTGGGCCAGTGGAACCAGTACTTCCTGCCACTGGCGCTGAACGCCGAGGACCCCGATCGCGCGGTGCTCACCCAGGGACTGGCCGAACTCTCGGTCGCCCAGGGATACGAGGGGGACTGGGGCGCGCTGTTCGCCGGGCTCTCCATCGCCATGGTGCCGATCCTGGCCGTCTACATGATCTTCCAGCGCCAGGTCCAGCAGGGCCTGACCGCGGGCGCGGTCAAGTAGCGCCCGTACGGGCGTCGTACGGGCGTCTGGCGGTCAACAGTCGTACACAGGGCGGGCATTGAAGAGCCCGCGGACAACGGCGATGAGCGGCACTCCGGTGTCGCTCATCGCCTTTTCGACGTGCCCATCTGAGCGGCTGCGGTCTTCAAGGGGTTGACGGAGGGTACGCCGCCGGGGTCCCCTTGGAGTTCATGTGTTGGACACAGCCGTACCCAGCCGAGCTGGCGCGGCGGGCGGGTGGCCGGCGTGCCGCACGCCCAGGCGGGAGTGGAGCAGTAGTGGAGACACCGGGGTCGCAGTCCTCTCTGCACCGGGCCAACCTGGAGCGCGTCGTACGGGCCGTGCGGATGGCGGGCTCGCTCACCCAGGCGGAGATCGCGAGGTCGACGGGATTGTCGGCCGCGACCGTCTCCAACATCGTTCGTGAGTTGAAGGACAGCGGTACGGTCGACGTCACCCCGACCTCCGCCGGCGGCCGTCGGGCCCGCAGCGTCTCGCTGTCGGGCGACGCGGGCATCGTGGTGGGCATCGACTTCGGGCACGCCCATCTGCGGGTGGCGCTCGGCAACCTGGCGCACAAGGTGCTCGCCGAGCAGGCCGAACCCATCGACGTGGACGCCTCCGCCTCCCAGGGCTTCGACCGCGCCGAGCAGTTGGTCAAGGAGCTGCTGGATTCCGCGGGCATCGACCGCAGGAAGATCATCGGCGTCGGCCTCGGTGTGCCCGGACCGATCGACGTGGAGACCGGCACGCTCGGCTCCACTGCCATCCTCCCGGGCTGGGC
This sequence comes from Streptomyces tardus, assembly GCF_018101125.2. Classification (GTDB taxonomy): domain Bacteria; phylum Actinomycetota; class Actinomycetes; order Streptomycetales; family Streptomycetaceae; genus Streptomyces; species Streptomyces tardus. The sequence continues at coordinate 144,058 of NZ_JAELVF020000004.1, forward strand.
GGGCACCAATCCCAGGGACGAGCTGGAGACCCGCCTGGGTACGCCGGTGCACGTGGACAACGACGCCAACCTCGGGGCGCTGGGGGAGCTGGTCTGGGGCAGCGGTCGCGGGGTCGCGGACCTGGCGTACATCAAGGTCGCCAGCGGCGTGGGCGCGGGACTGGTGATGGGCGGCCAGGTCTACCGGGGTCCCGGCGGCACCGCCGGGGAGATCGGCCACATCACGCTGGACGAGTCCGGCCCGGTCTGCCGCTGCGGCAACCGCGGCTGCCTGGAGACCTTCACCGCCGCGCGGTACGTGCTGCCGCTGCTCGCGCCGGGCTACGGCTCCGAGCTCACCATGCCCCAGGTCGTCACCCTGGCCAGGGACGGCGATCCGGGCTGCCAGCGGATGGTCGCGGACGTCGGCCGGCACGTCGGGCGGGGCGTGGCCAACCTCTGCAACCTGCTCAACCCCAGCCGGCTGGTGCTCGGCGGCGATCTCGCCGAAGCCGGCGACCTGGTACTGGACCCGGTGCGGGACTCGGTGGCGCGCTACGCGATCCCCAGCGCAGCCCGTCAGCTGTCCGTCGTGTCCGGGGCGCTCGGTTCGCGCGCCGAGGTGCTGGGCGCACTCGCACTGGTGCTGAACGAGATGGGCGACGCGCCCCTGCTCTCCGCACCGCCCGAGGTGGTGGCCGCCTCGCGCTGACCGGCCGACGAAGAACGCCTTCCACCCCGTACGGGCCGCTCCGAACGGCGCCGCCGCGAGCCCTCCCGTACGCCGCCACCCCGCCGGCCGGTCCGCGGGGCGGTTGTTGCTGCCCCGGGGCCCGCACCTGCCGACGCTCTCTGCGGCGAACTCCTCGCGCACTGCTGCGCGTTCACTCTGCATACGAATGGCATCGTTGCCATCTCGTTAAGGATTTACTTCTTGACGTCACCTTGGGGTGGGGGTTGACTTCACGCCACCTCGGCCGCAGGGACGCGGCCCTGTCAGGGAGGTAACCCACATGAACGCGACCGTGCGTCGTACCGCCGTCGCTCTGGCCGTCACCGCGCTCTCCGTGTCGCTCGCCGCGTGCGGCAGCGCCAAGGAAGCCGACGGAGGCAGCGACTCCGGCGAGAAGAAGAAGGACGGTCCGCTCAACATCGGGCTGCTGCTGCCCGAGGACCAGACCGCGCGCTACGAGAACTTCGATCGCCCGCTGATCGAGAAGAAGATCAAGGAACTCTGCGGCGACTGCAAGGTCACCTACGTCAACGCCAAGCAGGACGCCTCGGTCCAGCAGCAGCAGATGGACTCGATGATCACCAAGAAGGTCGACGTGATCATCCTGGACGCGGTGGACTCCAAGTCCATCGCCGGTTCGGTGAAGAAGGCCGACGGAGCGAACATCCCCGTCGTCGCCTACGACCGGCTCGCCGAGGGCCCGATCTCCGCCTACACCTCCTTCGACAACGAGGAGGTCGGCAAGGTCCAGGGCAACGCGCTGCTGGAGGAGCTGGGCGACAAGGCCGAGGACGGCCAGATCGTCATGATGAACGGCTCGCCCACCGACCCCAACGCGGGTTCGTACAAGAAGGGCGCCAAGTCCGTACTGGACGGCAAGGTCAAGATCGGCAAGTCCTACGACACCACCGAGTGGAAGCCGAGCGAGGCCAACAAGAACATGAACGGCGCCCTCGCGGCGATCGGCAAGGACAAGATCGTCGGCGTCTACTCCGCCAACGACGGCATGGCCGGCGGCATCATCACCGCGCTCAAGAGCGCGGGTTACGACAAGCTGCCGCCCGTCACCGGCCAGGACGCCGAGGTCGCCGCGGTCCAGCGGATCATCGCCGGCGAGCAGCACATGAGCGTCTACAAGCCGTACAAGCCCGAGGCCGACGCCGCCGCCGAGATGGCGATCGCGCTGGGCAGGGGCGAGGACGTCAAGGCGGAGACCACAGTGGACAGCCCGACCACCAAGGACGTGCCGGCCACCCTCATCAGCCCGATCTCGCTGACCGTCGACAACATCAACGAGACGGTCATCAAGGACGGCCTGTACAAGGTGAGCGACCTGTGCACCGCCAAGTACAAGTCCGCCTGCGACAAGGCCGGGATCAAGTAACGCCCGCCGGGCGGTGGGCGCCGCGGCCACGTGCCGCAACGGCCCCGCCGCCCGTCCGCGTTCCGCCTGTCCCGCCCGTCCTTCCCGTCCTGCCCGTCCCTCCCACTCCGCCCGGCCCCGGCTCGGTGCAGTCCCCGCTCTCCGAGCCGGGCCGGGCGGGCAAGCCCAGGTACGTCCCACGTGCGCCCCTTGCGTCCGCGCCCCGCGGACGGCGTACGTTCTCAAGGAGTTGATCCCATGTCCGCTACGCCAGTGCTGGCGTTGCGCGGAGTGTCGAAGCGATTCGGCGCGGTCCAGGCCCTCACCGATGTGGACCTGGAGGTGAACGCCGGCGAGGTCGTCGCTCTCGTCGGCGACAACGGTGCCGGCAAGTCCACGCTGGTGAAGGCGATCGCCGGCGTCGGGCCCGCCGACGAAGGCGAGCTGCTGTGGAAGGGCGGGGCCGTACAGGTCCAACGCCCCCACGACGCCCAGGACCTGGGCATCGCGACCGTCTACCAGGACCTCGCGCTCTGCGACAACCTCGACGTCGTCGGCAACCTCTTCCTCGGCCGCGAGATCCGCCGCGCCGGCGTGCTCGACGAGGTGGAGATGGAGCGCCGCAGCCGCGAGCTGCTGAACCAGCTCTCCATCCGCATCCCCAGCGTCCGCATCCCGGTCGCCTCGCTCTCCGGCGGTCAGCGGCAGACCGTCGCCATCGCCCGTTCCATGCTCGGCGAGCCCGGCCTGGTGATCCTCGACGAGCCCACCGCAGCGCTCGGCGTCGAGCAGACCGCCCAGGTCCTCGACCTCGTCGAGCGGCTCCGTGAGCGCGGTCTCGCCGTCATCCTCATCAGCCACAACATGGCCGATGTGAAGGCCGTCGCCAACCGGGTCGCGGTACTTCGACTCGGCCGCAACAACGGGGTGTTCGATGTGGCGACCACCTCCCAGGAAGAGATCATCTCCGCCATCACCGGCGCCACGGAAAACGCCGTGACCCGCCGTACGGCGCGTATCGCGGAGGACCAGAAGTGAGCACCGACGTGTCCAAGTCCCCCGAGCCGGAAGGCGGGGTCGGCAGCGGGCCCGCAGCCGAGCCGCCGGCAGCTGCCGCCGTCACCGCAGTCGACCCCCGGCTGCTCGTGCGCGAGCAGGGATTCCGCGGCTACGCGAACGAGTTCCTCCGCCGGATGCGCAGCGGTGAACTGGGCTCGGTGCCGGTCGTCGTCGGGCTGATCGTCATCTGGGCGATCTTCCAGTCACTGGACAGCAGCTTCCTGTCGGCGCAGAACCTCAGCAACCTCTCCATCTACATAGTCGGCACCGGCCTGATCTCGGTCGGCATCGTCTTCGTCCTGCTGCTGGGCGAGATCGACCTCTCGGTCGGCTCCGTCAGCGGACTCGCGGGCGCGGTCTTCGCCGTCATGGCGGTGAACAACGGGGCACCCGAGTGGCTCGCGCTGCTGGCGGCGCTCGCCACCGGCGCCGCCGCCGGAGCCGTGCACGGCTTCTTCTTCGCCAGGATCGGCGTACCCGCCTTCGTCGTCACCCTCGCCGGACTCCTGGCGTGGAACGGCCTGATGCTCCAGGTGCTGGACCGCAGCGGCACGATCAACCTCGACGACGAGGGCCTGGTCGCCAAGCTCACCAGCCACTACTTCGACGATGTCGCCGCCGCCTACGGTCTCGCTGCGGTCGCTGTGCTGGTCTTCGGCCTGGCGCAGTACCTGGACGCCAGGCGCCGCGACGCTGCCGGAGTGCCCTCGCGTCCGATGGTCGAGATCGCCGTGCGCACCGGGGTGTTGGCGGTCTTCGCCTTCGCCGCGGCGTACATGCTCAACCAGTACCGCGGCCTGCCGCTGGCGCTGCTGATCTTCCTGGTGGTGCTGGTCGTCTTCGACTTCGTGCTGCGCCGCACCACCTACGGGCGGAAGGTGTTCGCCCTCGGCGGCAACACCGAGGCGGCACGTCGTGCGGGCATCAACGTGGTGGCGATACGCATCTCCGTGTTCTCCCTCGCCGGCACCATGGCGGCGTTCGGCGGACTGATGATCGCCTCCCGCATCGCCGCCGCCAACCAGGGCGCCGGCTCCGGCAACCTGCTGATGGAGGCCATCGCCGCCGCGGTCATCGGCGGCACCAGCCTCTTCGGCGGGCGCGGCAAGGTCTGGTCGGCTCTGCTCGGCATGCTGGTGATCGGTTCGATCGCCAGCGGCCTCGCGCTGCTCGGCAGCCCGGCGCACGTCCAGTACATGATCACCGGTGGCGTGCTGCTCGCCGCGGTCGTGATCGACTCGGTCTCCCGGCGCACCCAAAAGACCGCCGGCCGCACCTGAGCCGAAATCCCGTTCCGCACCCGCCTTTCGGCGTCCTCCCGCGGTCGCGCACCTTCTCGGTGCGTGACCGCGGGAGTTGCTTCTGGTGACCTGTCTGACAGTGCTGAGTACACCCGCACGCCCATGCGCGCGCCCCGCGGACATTAGACTTCCCGGATCGGTTGAATCCGAGCCGGTGTGATCAAGCGAGGAGGCTCAGTGCCAAAGGTGCCGCGTGACGTGAGTCGAGCCGAGACTGTAACGGACGGGCCCAACAGACTGTTGGCGCGGATCACGGAGCCCCGTGATCTGGACAGACTGAGCAACGAGGAGCTGAACCGGCTCGCCGGCGAGATCAGAGAGTTTCTCATCGAGTCGGTCTCCAAGACCGGCGGACACCTCGGGCCCAATCTCGGGGTCGTGGAACTGACCATCGCGCTCCACCGGGTCTTCGACTCCCCGCGCGACAAGGTGCTCTTCGACACCGGGCACCAGTCCTACGTCCACAAACTGCTCACCGGACGCCAGGACTTCAGCCGGCTGCGCAAGAAGGACGGCCTGTCGGGCTATCCTTCGCGCGCCGAGTCGCCGCACGACTTCATCGAGAACAGCCACGCCTCGACGGTGCTCGGCTGGGCCGACGGCATCGCCAAGGCGCACCAGGTCCGTGGCCTGGACGACCACGTCGTGGCCGTCATCGGCGACGGCGCGCTCACCGGAGGCATGGCCTGGGAGGCGCTGAACAACATCGCCGCCGCCAAGGACCGTCCGCTGGTCATCGTCGTCAACGACAACGAGCGCTCCTACGGCCCGACCATCGGCGGCCTCGCCAACCACCTGGCCACCCTGCGCACCACCGACGGCTACGAGCGCTTCCTCGCCCGCGGCAAGGAGATGCTCAGCCGCACCCCGGTCGTGGGCAAGCCGCTCTACGAGACGCTGCACGGTGCGAAGAAGGGCCTCAAGGACCTCGTCGCCCCGCAGGGCCTCTTCGAGGACCTGGGCCTGAAGTACGTCGGCCCCATCGACGGTCACGACATCGCCGCGGTGGAGTCCGCGCTCCAGCGCGCCCGTCGCTTCGGCGGGCCGGTGATCGTCCACTGCCTCACGGAGAAGGGCCGCGGCTACCGTCCCGCCCGGCAGGACGAGGCCGACCAGTTCCACGCCGTCGGCGTCATCCACCCCGACAGCGGGCTGCCGGTCTCCACCTCCTCCGCCCCCGACTGGACCTCCGTCTTCTCCGACGAGATGGTCCACCTCGGCCGCGAGCGCAAGGACATCGTCGCCATCACGGCCGCCATGCTGCGGCCGGTCGGACTGCACGACTTCGCCGAGGCCTTCCCGGACCGCGTGTACGACGTCGGCATCGCCGAGCAGCACGGCGCGGTCTCCGCGGCCGGCCTGGCGACCGGCGGGGTGCACCCGGTCTTCGCGGTCTACGCGACGTTCCTCAACCGCGCCTTCGACCAGGTCCTGATGGACGTGGCGCTGCACCGCTGCGGTGTCACCTTCGTACTGGACCGGGCCGGTGTCACCGGCACCGACGGCGCCTCGCACAACGGCATGTGGGACATGTCTATCCTCCAGGTCGTTCCCGGCCTGCGGCTGGCCGCGCCGCGCGACGCCGCGCAGCTCCGGCTCCAGCTGCGCGAGGCCGTCACCGTCGAGGACGCGCCCACCGTGGTGCGCTACTCCAAGGGCGCCGTCGGTCCCGCCGTACCGGCTGTCGGCACGGTGGGCGGGATGGACGTGCTGCGTGATCCGGGCACCGAGAGCCCGGACGTCCTGGTCGTCTCCGTCGGGGCGCTGGCACCGATGTGTCTGGAGCTCGCCGAACTGCTGGAGCGCGAGGGCATCAGCTCCACGGTGGTCGACCCGCGCTGGGTCAAGCCGGTCGACGAGGCGCTGCCGCCGCTCGCCGCCCAGCACCGGGTGGTCGTCACCGTCGAGGACAACAGCCGCGCGGGCGGCGTCGGCAGCTCCGTCTCGCAGGCTCTGCGGGACGCCGGGGTCGACCTGCCCTTCCGCGACTACGGCATTCCGCCGCGCTTCCTCGACCACGCCTCGCGGGACCAGGTGCTGGCCGAGATCGGGCTGACCGCTCCGGACCTGGCACGGCGCATCACCGGTCTGGTGCGCCGGGAGGACGACGGCTTCGCCCCCGCCGGGGCGGGCGAGCAGAGCATCAGCGACTGAGCCGGCCGCCGGGCGGGCCTCTTCCCAGCGCGGGGAGGGGTCCGCCCGGCGCCGTGCGAACCGGTACGGAGTGGCCGGTGCCGCGGTGCCTTCGCCGACGCTGCCCCGCGCGCCCGCGAACTCCGTCGACGATGATCCGGATTGTCGCTCCCCGCGACGAATGTCCCAGGTCGCGGCCCGAACGAGGTCGCTTGCGCACGTGCGCACCGCCCCGGATAGATTGGAACCATGCCGACCGCCGAGCCATCGGGCAGCATCTCCGCCGAGGCCACTGCCCCCGCCGATCCGGCGGTCGAGCGGCCGGTGCGCCCGGGCCGGAGCGTTGCCGAGCGGGCGCGCAGCGTGGGCGATTCGGCCCTCGGCGTTCTGCGCACCCAGTTCACCCGCTGGGACTCGCGCCGGTACTGGCTGCGGCTGCTGCCGGTGGTGCTGCTGCTCACCGCCCTGACCCGGCTGCCCTCCTTCTTCCAGCCCATCTGGAACCCGGACGAGGGCTTCCTCGCCACCCAGGCCAGGATGCTGGCCGCGGGCGGAGTGATGTACGAGACGGTGGTGGACCGCAAACCGCCACTGGCTCCGCTGCTCTACCGGGGCGCGTTCGCGCTCTTCGGCGACCAGTCGCTGTGGCCGCTGAGGGTGCTCGCGGTCCTCGCGGTCGCCGCCACCGCGCTCCTGGTCGCCTCGATCGCACGGCGGCGCTGGGGCAACCGGGCCGGCGCCACCGCGGCGGTGCTGTGCGTACTCGCCTCGGTGGGACTGAACCCGGAGGACGCCCAGGCCGCGAACTTCGAGATCTTCATGCTGCCCTTCACCGCCGCCGCGATGTGGTGTGCGGACCGGGGCCGGTGGACCTCGGCGGGGGTGGCGGTGGCCGGCGCGTTCCTGGTCAAGCAGACCGGTGGCGCGGTGCTGATCCCCGTGCTCTTCCTGCTTTGGCGGGGCACCCCGCGCGGTGGGGCCCGGCATCGCGCACTGCTGACCGTCTTCGCCGGCTTCGCCGTTCCGCTGGTGGCCACCGGGCTGCTCCTGGGCGTGCGGCAGAGCCTGTTCTGGACGGTGACGGGATCCGGCTCGTACGCCTCGTTCACCGGCTCCGAGCTGCACGTGCTCGGTCGCGGCCTGGTCAACACGCTGATCTTCACGGTCGGTTGCCTCGGCCTGGTGATTCCGCTGGTCACGGTCGTACGGCGGAAGCTGGCGCACCGCAGCGTGCTCACCCCGGACCTGTGGGTGTGGCTCGGCGCCTCCGGGCTCGCGGTCGTCACCGGCTTCCACTTCTTCGGCCACTACTACCTTCAACTGCTGCCGCCGCTCGCGCTGCTGGGAGCGGGCGCGCTCCAGCTGCTGGCCGTCGACTGGCTGCGTCTGGCGGTGACCTGCTCCGCGGTCACCGCCACGGTCTTCGTCGGCTGGGCCGCGAACACCACCCACCCCGGCGTCGAGCACTCCCAGCGCCTGGCGAAGGCCGTGCAGACCCGTACCGAGCCCGGAGACCGGGTGCTGTTCTGGGGCATGCACCCCGAGCACTACTGGCTTGCCGACCGACCGCCCGCCTCCCGCTACCTCACCGCCGGACTGCTGACCAACTTCAGCGGCGGCCGGGACGGCCCGACGGTGGGGGAGCGGTACGGCATGGACGGTTCCTGGCCCACGCTCCTGGCCGAGATGCGGGAGGACCCGCCGCGGGTCATCGTGGACGACTCGCGAGGCCAGCCGTACGAGCCCGCCCGCATGCCCCGGCTCAAGCGCATCCTCGCCGGGGAGTACGAGCGCATGGCGGTGGTGAGCGGTGCGGTGGTCTACGTCCGCACCGATGTCGAGGACCGCACCGACGCCGAGGACCGCAGCGAAGGTCGGGCGGATCCTGCGGAGCGCGCCGACCGCGAGGAGCCGCGGGAGCCCGCCGGGCGGCCCGAGTCCGCCGAACGCGGACTCGCCCCACCGCGCTGAGGCGCCCCGCTCAACTGGCCCGTCGGACGGTCAGCCCTCCCGCACGGCACGCGGCCCTGCGGTCTCCGCCCCCAATTCCCGTACGCGATCGCGCAGTTCGCGATCGGCGGTGACGACCAGCACGGCCCGCCCCGGCCCCGTCGCGGCCACCAGCTCGACGATCCGGTCGTCACCGCTGCCTGCCGCGGCCACCACCCGAACCGCCGCCGTCGATGCCACTCTGCGGGCGGCGCCCTCCACCACCAGCACCAGCTCCACCGGCGGCCCGAACCCCGCCACGCCCGGCGCCGCACGATCGGCCAGGGTGTCGCGCAACCGCTCGGTCGCCCCGTGCCGGTCGCGCCACCAGCCGTCCGGCACCGAACCGACGACGTTCGCCGCGTCCACCAGCACCAGGGGCGGCGGACCGTGCTCCCCGCTCACGGCTCCCTCCCCGCCCGCCGGGCTCAGCGGTCGCCCGCCGCCCGCGGGTGGCTCAGCAACCAGCCCGCCCAGGCCGACTCGACCATGGACCGTACGTCGTGACGGGCCTTCCAGCCGAGCTCGGCCGCGATCCGCTCGGCGGAGGCGACCACCTTCGGCGGGTCGCCCGCGCGCCGCTCCGTCACGTCGATCGCCAGGTCGGGGCGGCCGGTGACCTCCGCGACGAGGTCGACCATCTCGCGCACCGAAACACCCTCGCCACGACCGATGTTGACGGTCAGATCGCGCGAAGTACCTTCGCGGGCCCACTCGGTGAGGCGGCGCGCCGCGGCCAGATGCGCGTCGGCGAGGTCCTCGACGTGGATGTAGTCGCGTACGCAGGTTCCGTCGGGTGTGGGGTAGTCGGCCCCGAAGATCCGGGCCGGTTCGCCGTCGGTCAGCCTCTCGAAGACCATCGGGACCAGGTTGAACACACCGGTGTCCGAGAGCTCCGGGGACGCCGCCCCGGCGACGTTGAAGTACCGCAGACAGGCGGTGGACATCCCGTGGGCCCGGCCCACCGCGCGCACCAGCCACTCGCCCGCGAGCTTCGTCTCGCCGTACGGGCTCATCGGCACGCACGGGGTGTTCTCGGTGACCAGGTCGACCTCGGGGGAGCCGTAGACGGCGGCGGAGGAGGAGAACACGAACTCCCGCACCCCGGCGGCCACCGCGGCCTCCAGCAGGGTGCGCAGTCCACCGACGTTCTCGTCGTAGTAGCGGAGCGGCTGCTCGACCGACTCGCCGACCTGCTTCTTCGCCGCCAGGTGGACGACGCCGCGGATGTCGTGCTCGGCGAACACCCGTGCCAGCGCCGCTCGTTCGAGAGTGGAACCGTGCACGAACGGCACCTCGGCCGGCACCCGCTCCCGTACGCCGCTGGAGAGGTCGTCCAGCACGACGACCGGCTCGCCCGCCTGTGCCATCGCCCGGACCACATGTGCGCCGATGTAGCCGGCGCCGCCCGTAATGAGGTAGGTCATCCCGGCAGTGTAGCCAGCGGGGCCCCGGTCCCGGCGGCCCGGTGACGAGCGCGGGGCGGGCCGCCGCGGGGCCGCCGCGCGGTGCGCCGAGCCCCGGCACGCCCGCGGGCCCCGCCCGTACCGGAGGGTACGAACGAGGCCCGCGGTTCGGTCCCGACCCGCCCCGCAGGGCCGGTGGGAGCAGCGCCCTACGCCGGGACGCTGGCGACGCCCGGTGCGTGGAACTTCCGGCCCCGCACCCGCTCGCTGACGCCCGCGCGGTCCAGGTACGGCGTGATGCCGCCCAGGTGGAACGGCCAGCCGGCGCCGGTGATGAGGCACAGGTCGATGTCCTGCGGCTCGGCCACGACGCCCTCGTCGAGCATCAGGAAGATCTCTTCGGCGATGGCGTCCAGCGCGCGGTCGCGCACCTGCTCCTCGGTCAGGACGGTGTCGCCGACCTGGAAGAGCTCCGCGACCTCGGCGTCGAGCTCCGGCGCGCCGGAGTCGTAGCGGTAGAGGTTGCGCTTGCCGGCCTCGACCACGCGGCCGAGGTTCTCCGAGACGCCGAAGCGCTCGGGGAAGGCGGCGTTGAGGGTGCCGGCGACGTGGTGCGCGACGGCCGGGCCGACCAGGTCGAGCAGCACGACCGGAGACATCGGCAGGCCCAGCGGTGCCAGTGCGCGGTCCGCGACCTCCACCGGGGTGCCCTCGTCGATGGCGCCGAGGACCGAGCCCATGAAGCGGGTGAGGATGCGGTTGACCACGAACGCGGGGGCGTCCTTGACCAGCACCGAGGTCTTGCGGAGCTTGCGGGCGACGGCGAACGCCGTGGCCAGCGAGGCGTCGTCGGTCTTCTCGGCCCGGATGATCTCCAGCAGCGGGAGGATCGCGACCGGGTTGAAGAAGTGGAAGCCCACGACCCGCTCGGGGTTCTTCAGCTGCGAGGCCATCTCGGTGATCGAGAGCGAGGAGGTGTTGGTGGCCAGGATGGCGTGCTCGGGCACGACCGCCTCGACCTCGGCGAACACCTTCTGCTTGATGCCCATCTCCTCGAAGACGGCCTCGATCACGAAGTCCGCGTCGGCGAAGGCGGTGGCCTTGTCCAACGAACCGGTGACCAGCGCCTTCAGACGGTTGGAACCGTCCTGGTTGACGCGGCCCTTGAGGTGCAGCTTGTCGATCTCCTCGTGGACGTAGCCCACGCCCTTGTCGACCCGCTCCTGGTCGATGTCGGTCAGCACGACCGGCACCTCGAGACGGCGGGCGAAGAGCAGCGCGAGCTGCGAGGCCATCAGACCGGCGCCGACGATCCCGACCTTGGAGACCGGCCGGGCCAGGTTCTTGTCCGGCGCGCCCGCGGGCCGCTTGGCCCGCTTCTGCACCAGGTTGAACGAGTAGATGCCGCTGCGCAGTTCGCCGCCCATGATGAGGTCGGCCAGCGCCTTGTCCTCGGCGTCGAACCCGGCGCGCAGGTCGCCGTTCTTCGCCGCGGCGATGATGTCCAGGGCGCGGTAGGCGGCCGGGGCCGCGCCGTGCACCTTGCTGTCCGCGAAGGCCTTACCCTGCGCGACGGCGTTGTCCCACGCCTCGCCGCGGTCGATGTTCGCGCGCTCGACCTCGATGTCGCCCTTGAGGACGGAGGCCGTCCACTTCAGCGACTCCTCCAGGAAGTCCGCGCCCTCGAACAGCGCGTCGGCGATGCCGAGTTCGAAGACCTGCGGGCCCTTGAGCTGACGGTTCTGGTTGAGCGAGTTCTCGATGATGACCTTGACAGCGCTTTCCGGACCGATGAGGTTCGGCAGCAGCGCGCAGCCGCCCCAGCCCGGCACCAGACCGAGGAAGACCTCGGGCAGACCGAAGGCGGGAACGGCCTTGGAGACGGTGCGGTAGGTGCAGTGCAGCCCTACCTCGACACCGCCGCCCATCGCGGCACCGTTGTAGTACGCGAAGGTCGGTACGGCCAGCCCGGACAGGCGCTTGAAGACGTCGTGGCCGCCCTTGCCGATGGCCAGGGCCTCCTCGTGCTTCTTCAGCAGCTCGACGCCCTTGAGGTCGGCGCCCACGGCGAAGATGAACGGCTTGCCGGTAAGGCCGACGGCGACGATCTCACCGCTCGCGGCCTCCTTCTCCACCTGGTCGACGGCGGTGTTGAGGTTCGCCAGCGAGGCCGGACCGAAGGTGGTCGGCTTGGAGTGGTCGAAGCCGTTGTCCAGCGTGATCAGCGCGAACCGGCCGGCGCCCTGCGGGAGGTCGAGGTGGCGTACGTGCGCCTGGGTCACGACCTCGTCGGGGAAGAGCTCGGCCGCGCCCTTCAACAGCTCTGCGGTGGTGGTCACTTGCCTGCCCCTTCGAAGTGCGGGTTCTCCCAGATCACGGTGCCGCCCATGCCGAAGCCGACGCACATCGTCGTCAGGCCGTAGCGGACGTGCGGCTGCTCCTCGAACTGCCTGGCCAGCTGCGTCATCAGCCGGACACCGGAGGAGGCGAGCGGGTGGCCGTAGGCGATCGCGCCGCCGTACTGGTTCACACGCGGGTCGTCGTCGGCGATGCCGTAGTGGTCGAGCAGGGCCAGCACCTGGACGGCGAAGGCCTCGTTGACCTCGAAGAGGCCGATGTCGTCGATCGCCAGGCCTGCCTGGGCGAGGGCCTTCTCGGTGGAGGGGACCGGGCCGATGCCCATGACCTCGGGCTCCACACCGGCGAAGGCGTAGGAGACCAGGCGCATCCGGACCGGCAGCCCGAGCTCGCGGGCCACGTCCTCGGCGGCGATCAGCGAGGCGGTGGCGCCGTCGTTGAGGCCGGCGGCGTTGCCCGGGGTGACCCGGCCGTGTGCCCGGAAGGGGGTCTTGAGCCCGGCCAGGCTCTCCAGCGTGGTGCCCGGGCGCATCGGCTCGTCGGCGGTGGCGAGGCCCCAACCGGTCTCGCCACCCTCGGGGTTGGTGCGGCGGATCGACACCGGCACCAGGTCCTGCTGGATCGTGCCGTTGGCGTACGCCTTGGCCGCCTTCTCCTGGCTGGCCACCGCGTAGGCGTCGGCGCGCGCCTTGGTCAGGTGCGGGAAGCGGTCGTGCAGGTTCTCCGCCGTCATGCCCATGAACATGGCCGACTGGTCGACCAGCTTCTCGGAGACGAACCGGGGGTTGGGGTCCACGCCCTCGCCCATCGGGTGGCGGCCCATGTGCTCGACACCGCCGGCCACGACCACGTCGTAGGCACCGAAGGCGACCGAACCGGCGGTGGCGGTCACCGCGGTCATGGCGCCGGCGCACATGCGGTCGATGCTGAAGCCGGGAACGGTCTGCGGCAGCCCGGCGAGGATGCCCGCCGTACGCCCCAGGGTCAGGCCCTGGTCGCCGATCTGGGTGGTCGCCGCGAGCGCGACCTCGTCGATGCGCTCCGGCGGCAGGTCGGGGTTGCGACGCAGCAGCTCACGGATGCACTTGACGACCAGATCGTCGGCGCGGGTCTCGTGGTAGATGCCCTTGGGGCCCGCCTTGCCGAACGGGGTGCGGACGCCGTCGACAAAGACGACGTCCCTTGCGGTACGAGGCACGTTGGCTCTCCTCCTACAGAGTGCGGCCGGGGTTCCGGGGTTTCCGCCCGGGAGACTGCGGGCCGCCTCGCGGCACGCTTCCTGCCCCCATGCTACTTGCCAGTAACTGCTAGGCAAGGCCAGGGCCCGGCGAAGCCGTGCGGTCCGTGTCACATGCGACGGCCCGGAAGTCTCAGGACTGTGTGGTGAGCGCGCCGACGAGCAGCGGGAGAGTCTGCTCGATCTGCCAGGGGCGGGCCCCGAAGCTGCGCAGGACCTCGGCGATGCTCTCCGGCGACGGGTCCGTCGGCGGCTCCCAGCAGAGCCGCCGCACCGTGTCGGGCGTGATCAGGTTCTCCTGGGGCATCCGCAGACGCTCCGCGTGCGAGCTGATCGCGGACCGCGCGGCCGACAGCCGGGCCGCGGCGGCCGGGTCCTTGTCCGCCCAGGAGCGGGGCGGCGGCGGGCCGCTGGGCTGCTTCACCTGGACCGGCAGCTCCTGCTCGGTCAGGGCCAGCGCGCGGTCGACCGCCTCCTGCCACTGCCCCAGCTGGCGGCGCCCGGAGCGGTTGCCGAAGCCGGGCAGCGCGGCCATCGCCCGTACGTCCGCAGGCGGGTTCAGCGCGCACTCCACGATCGCCGCGTCAGAGAGGACCTTGCCCGGGGAGATGTCCCGCCGCCTCGCCACCTCGTCGCGAGCGGTCCACAGCTCCCGCACGACGGCGAGCTGTCGGCGCCGCCTGACCTTGTGCATTCCCGAGGTGCGCCGCCAAGGGTCCTTGCGGGGCGGCGGCGGGGGAGCGGAGGCGATCGCCTCGAACTCCTGGTGGGCCCACTCCAGCTTGCCCTGCTCGCGGAGCTCCGTCTCCAGCGCGTCGCGCAGGTCGGTGAGCAGCTCCACGTCGAGTGCGGCGTACCGAAGCCAGGGGTCGGGCAGTGGGCGGGTGGACCAGTCGGCCGCGGAGTGGCCCTTCTCCAGGCTGTATCCGAGGACGTTCTCCACCATCGCGCCGAGGCCCACCCTGGCGAAGCCGGCCAGGCGGCCCGCGAGCTCGGTGTCGAAGAGGAGGCTGGGGACCATGCCGGTCTCGCGCAGGCACGGCAGGTCCTGCGTTGCGGCGTGCAGAACCCACTCGGTGTCCGCCAGCGCCTCGTGCAGCGAAGTCAGATCGGGGCAGGCGATCGGGTCGATCAGCACCGTCCCCGCGCCCTCGCGGCGCAGCTGCACGAGATAGGCGCGCTGGCCGTAGCGGTAGCCGGAAGCCCGCTCGGCGTCCACGGCCACGGGGCCCTCGGCCGCGGCGAACGCTCGTACGACCTCGGCGAGGGCGTCGGCGGACGCGGTGACCTCCGGGGTGCCCTCCCGGGGCGCGAGCAGGGGTACCGGCGCCGGGCCCTCGGCCGCGGGACCGTCCTGTGCGGTGGCTGCTGTCGTCTTCTCTCGCGCGGTCTCATGGGCTTCGGTCACCAGGCAAGGGTAGCCGGGCCCGTGAAGAGCGAAGCACCTGCCGGCGGAACGGTCCGTCGGCAGGTGCTCGGGGGTGCGGTGGGTGTTGCCGGCAAGGGGGCCGGTCAGTCGGTCGGGTGGTGCGGAGGCCCGGCCGGCGATGCCGGGAGAGCGGCCGGACCTGGGTGGTCGGTCGGTTCCGGGCGGCCGGTCGGCCTCCTCAGTGGATGATGCCTGTGCGCAGTGCGACGGCGACCATTCCCGCGCGGTCACCGGTGCCGAGCTTCCTGGCGATGCGTGCCAGGTGGCTCTTGACGGTGAGCGCGGACAGGCCCATCGACACACCGATCGCCTTGTTGGACTGGCCTTCGGCGACCAGGCGCAGCACCTCCACCTCGCGGCCGGAGAGCTCGCGGTGGCCTCCGGGGTGGCCCGGAGCGCCGTGCGGACGTCGGTGCATCCGCGCGGCGGCCATGCCGATCTGGGCGGCGCCGGGGCGGTGGCCCACGGCGAGGTTGTTGCGGGTGCCGGTGACGACGTAGCCCTTGACGCCGCCGGCCAGGGCGTGGCGCACGGCGCCGATGTCGTCGGCGGCGGAGAGTGCGAGGCCGTTGGGCCAGCCTGCCGCGCGGGTCTCGGACAGCAGGGTGAGGCCGGACCCGTCGGGGAGGTGGACCTCGGCGACGCAGATGTCTCGTGGGTTGCCTACTCGTGGACGCGCCTCCGCGACCGACGACGCCTCGATCACGTCCCGTACACCCAGTGCCCACAGATGGCGGGTGACGGTGGAACGGACTCGTGGGTCAGCCATGACGACCATGGCCGTCGGCTTGTTCGGGCGGTAGGCGACCAGGCTTGTGGGGTGCTCGAGGAGAACAGACACCGGGCCTCCTGGGAGAGGAGATTGGGGACGGCCGGCTCGGGGGTGAAGCCGGGGACGATCCCTCGTGGAAGGGTCAACCAAACCTTCGGCAGCTCTCCCGGGCTGCTTTAGGGGAAGATCACGAACGAGTGAGTACAAATTTCGCAAATCGGACAGAAAGTCGAGTCGGCGCCCGATCCGTTCCCTTCGGCCGTCCGAATGCGCGCACGCGCTCCCGACGCCTCCGACGCGCTCGGGTCTCGGAAAATCCGTGTCGAGAACGGCGTGAATCCATCGGAACTGCGGCTGAAAATCGCTCACTTGCCCAGATCGTCGCACGCCTTGTCGGACACCGGATACGCCGTGCCGAGCGCGTCGGAGGCGTCGGGAGCGCGTGCGCGCATTCGGACGGCCCCCGAACCCTCAACTGCGCGGTGTACGGACCGGGTTGGTCCGCTTCGTCCGTACGAGAGCTTCCACCCGCAGTCTTGACTCGGCTACGCAGCGCGAGTACCTCTGCTACCAGGAGGTGTCAGCATGGCGACAGCCCGGGGGCCCCGGCAGCACCGGCGGCACAGCACGAAGGCCCTGCTCCGCGCGCACCGCGTCGAACAGCTTGCGGAACGCGGCCTCGTCCCACGCCGGGCCGCCGTGCACCGCCACCAGACGGTCGACCGAGGCGGACACACAGTCGGCGAAGAGCGCCTGGACGCTGCCG
The DNA here is from genome assembly GCF_018101125.2 of Streptomyces tardus. GTDB lineage: Bacteria > Actinomycetota > Actinomycetes > Streptomycetales > Streptomycetaceae > Streptomyces > Streptomyces tardus. The sequence continues at coordinate 160,583 of NZ_JAELVF020000004.1, forward strand.
TGCGGAGTGCTGGAGACCAACGGCGGCGATTTCATGCGGCGTTCGCAGGACTGCCAGGCGGCCAGCACCTCCCGCACCTGGGCGACGGCGCCCAGGGTGGCGAGCACTCCAAGCTGCTCCACAGGACCAGGTTTCGCGCCAAGGAAAGCGGCGCGAAACCTGGTCCTGTGGAGCAGCTTGGAGTGCTCGCCACCCTGTCAAGGTGGAGGCCGCGGGTTCAAATCCCGTCAGGACCGCATTACTGAGGGGCGCCTCGCGAACGAGACGCCCCTCAGGCGTGTACGGGCAGCCGCGCAGTTGAGGGTTCGGGGGCCGTCCGACACCCCTGGGTGCGGCCTGTGCGGGGCGCCCGTTCGAGCGGGCCTCCCGAGCGGGGTCCGTTCCGGTCACCGGGCGGCCGGGGAGATCCGCTGGATGATCGAGGAGCTGCGGGTGAGCTACTTCGCGCACGCGCTCCCGACGCCTCCGACGCGCTCGGCACGGCGTATCCGGTGTCCGACAAGCGGATCGTGAAGGCCGTGGACGCCGCCGTCCCGGCCGCCCGGTGACCGCGCGGGAATGGTCGCCGTCGCACTGCGCACAGGCATCATCCACTGAGGAGGCCGGAGACGGGTCAGCCCGGCTGCGGTCCGCGCCGCTGCGGGAGCTGCACGACCCCCGCCTCGGGGCTGCTCTCCGGCGGCAGCCCGGCGCACTGTGCCAGCAGCTCGCACCACGCCATCAGATGTGCGCCCGCGTCCAGCTGACCGGTGAGCGATGAGCCGTGCCCCGCCGGGGACCAGGAGGCGCGGATCTCGATCTCGGCCTGCGCCTCGCGCTCCGCCAGCCCGCCGAAGTAGTGCGAGGAGGCACGGGTGACGGTGCCGCTGGAGGCCCCGTACGGGACCCGGCGGGCCTGGAGCGCGCCCGTCAGCCACGACCAGGTCACCTCGGGCAGCAGCGGGTCGGCGGCCATCTCCGGCTCCAGCTCGGCGCGGGCCATCGTCACCACGCGGAACGTGCCGTGCCAGGCGTCCTGGCCCTGCGGGTCGTGCAGCAGCACGAAGCGTCCGTCGGCGAGCTCCTCGTCGTCGACGCCGAGCGACGCCTCCAGGGCGAATGCGTAGGGGGCCAGACGTTTGGGGGCGGGGAGCGGGTCGAGCCGGATCTCCGTGCGGGGCGTGATCTCCTCCAGAGTCGCCACGGCGTTCCGGAACGCCGTCGGAACGGCCTCCCCGTCGTCGTTCATACCCTCCGCCGCCTGTGCTCGTGCCGCTGCCATGGGCCGAAGGGTAAGGGCTACGGACCGTGTGCGACGGTAGGAACACCCGGCGCGTGCTCGGCATGTCGGAGCCCGTGGGAGACTCGGACGCGTGACTGCCGATGACCGCCCGAAGGGCCCGCCGAGCGCGACCGCAGACTCCGCCTTCCTGAAGGCCTGCCGCCGAGAACCGGTGCCGCACACCCCCGTCTGGTTCATGCGGCAGGCCGGCCGATCGCTGCCGGAGTACCGCAAGCTGCGTGAGGGCATCGCCATGCTCGACTCCTGCATGCGGCCCGACCTGGTCACCGAGATCACGCTCCAGCCCGTGCGCCGCCATGACGTGGACGCGGCCATCTACTTCAGCGACATCGTGGTGCCGCTCAAGGCCATCGGCATCGATCTGGACATCAAGCCGGGCGTCGGCCCCGTCGTCGCGCAGCCGATCCGTACCCGCGCCGACCTGCAGCGGCTGCGTCCGCTCGGTCCGGACGACGTGCCGTACGTGACCGAGGCGATCGGGATGCTGACCCGGGAGCTCGGCGGGACCCCGCTCATCGGCTTCGCCGGCGCACCGTTCACCCTCGCCAGCTATCTCGTGGAGGGCGGCCCGTCCCGCAACCACGAGCACACCAAGGCGATGATGTACGGCGACCCGGAGCTGTGGGCGGAGTTGCTCGACCGGCTCGCCGGGATCACCGCCTCCTTCCTCTCGGTGCAGATCGAGGCGGGCGCGAGCGCGGTGCAACTCTTCGACTCCTGGGTGGGAGCGCTCGCCCCCGAGGACTACCGGCAGCGGGTCATGCCGGCCTCGGTCAAGGTTTTCGACGCGGTGGCCGACTACGGCGTGCCGCGCATCCACTTCGGCGTCGGCACCGGCGAGCTGCTGGGTCTGATGGGAGAGGCGGGCGCGGACGTCGTCGGCGTCGACTGGCGCGTTCCGCTGGACGAGGCGGCTCGCAGGGTCGGCCCCGGCCGCGCGCTGCAGGGCAACATCGACCCGGCGGTGCTCTTCGCCCCGCACACTGCCGTCGCCGAGCAGGCGGACCGGGTGCTCCGGGCCGCCGAAGGGTTGGAGGGGCACATCTTCAACCTCGGCCACGGCGTACTGCCCGACACCGACCCCGAAGCGCTGACCCGTCTCGTCGCCCATGTCCATGAGCGCACCGCGCGCTGAGACCGCGCCGCCGCACGCGCTGGTCGTCGGCGGCGGCATCGCCGGCCTCGCGGCGGCCCACGAACTGCTGGGCCGCGGTTTCACCGTGACGCTGGTGGAGGCCGGCGACCGGCTCGGCGGCAAGCTGCGCCGCGGCGAGGTCGCCGGAGTCACCGTCGACCTCGGCGCGGAGGCGATGCTCGCCCGTCGTCCGGAGGCCGTCCGGCTCGCCCGCGAGGTCGGACTCGGCGAGGCGCTCCGCCCGCCGAACGTCGCGGGCGGAGCGATCTGGACCAGGGGCGAGATCCGGCCCATGCCCCAGGGGCATGTGATGGGGGTTCCGGGCACGGCGGAGAGCGTGCGCGGAGTGGTCTCCGCCGAGGGGCTGGCCCGTATTGCCGAGGACGCCACCATGCCGCCCTGCGACCCCGGCGAGGACGTCGCCGTCGGCGAGTACGTCGCGGCGCGGCTGGGGCGAGAGGTGGTCGACCGGCTCGTGGAGCCGCTGCTCGGCGGTGTGTACGCGGGCGACGCGTACCGGATCTCGCTGCGCGCGGCGGTTCCTCAGCTCTACACGGCCGCCACCGAGGAACGCACCCTGATGGACGCGGTGCGCTCGGTGCAGTCCGTGACCCGCGAGGCGGCGCGGGCGAGGGAGGCGGCCGGCGAGGTCGCACCGCCGGTCTTCCTGGGCATCGAGGGCGGCGTGGGCCGGCTGCCCGAGGCAGTGGCGAGTGCCGTGCGCGCGGCCGGCGGCACGGTGCTGACCGGCGTCGGGGCGCGGGCTCTGCGGCGTACCGCCGTGGGGTGGGAGCTGGAGTGCACCGACACGGTGCGGCGCGCGGACGCCGTCGTCGTGGCGCTGCCCGCAGGGCAGGCGTCGAAGCTGTTGCGCGCCGAAGTCCCGTACGCGGCAGCTGAGTTGGACACCGTGGAGTACGCCGCCACGGCGCTCTGCTCGTACGCGTTCCGCCGCTCCGACCTGTCCGGGCTGCCGGGCGGGAGCGGCTTCCTCGTCCCGCCGGTGGACGGACGCACGATCAAGGCGGCCACGCTGGTGGGCAACAAGTGGGACTGGGTCTCGGCGAGCGACCCGGAGCTGTTCGCGGTCCGCACCTCCGTGGGGCGGCACGGCGAGCGCGGCGTGTACGAGCGGGACGACGAGGAGCTGCTGCGGCTCTCGCTCGCTGATCTGCGCGAGGCGACCGGCATCGACGTCCGACCGGTGGGGCAGCGCGTGACCCGTTGGGAGCAGGGGCTGCCGCAGTACCCGGTCGGGCAGTTGGCGCGGGTGGCGCGGATCCGGGCGGCCGTGGCGGCGAAGCCGGCCCTGGCGGTCTGCGGAGCCGCGTACGACGGCGTCGGTATCCCGGCGTGCGTGGCGTCGGCGAGCCGCGCGGTCGACGAGGTCGTGACCTCGGTCGGGGCCCGTACGCACTCGGCCTGACCTGCGCCTGCCGCAGGCGCAGGCGTATGCGGGAGGCCGGTGCGGAGCGCTCGCGGCGGCGCGCGAGAATGGGGCCATGACTGCTGCTTCGGAGAAATCACCCCACGCCGGCAAGAAGGCGAAGGACCTCAACGAGACCATCCGGTACACCCTGTGGTCCGTGTTCCGGCTGCGGGACGTGCTGCCCGAGGACCGTTCCGGCTGGGCCGAGGAGGTCGAGGAGCTCTTCGCGCGGCTCGACGCCGAGGACGTCACGGTGCGCGGCACCTACGACGTATCCGGGCTGCGCGCGGACGCGGACGTGATGATCTGGTGGCACTCCGAGACCTCCGACGCACTCCAGAACGCGTACAACCTCTTCCGCCGCACGAAGCTGGGCCGCGCGCTGGAGCCGGTCTGGTCGAACATGGCGCTGCACCGGCCCGCCGAGTTCAACAAGTCGCACATCCCGGCGTTCCTGGCCGACGAGCACGCCCGCGACTACATCAGCGTCTACCCCTTCGTCCGCAGCTACGACTGGTACCTGCTGCCGGACGAGGACCGTCGCCGGATGCTGGCCGACCACGGCAAGATGGCGCGCGGCTACCCCGACGTGCGTGCCAACACGGTGGCGTCCTTCTCGCTGGGCGACTACGAGTGGATCCTCGCCTTCGAGGCCGACGAGCTGCACCGCATCGTGGACCTGATGCGTCATCTGCGCGCCTCCGAGGCCCGGATGCACGTGCGCGAGGAGGTGCCGTTCTACACCGGGCGCCGCAAGGAGGTCGGCGACCTGATCGCCGGGCTCGCCTGACCTCAGCCGGGCCGCCGCACCACCGCTCGGTGGTGCGGCCCCGTGCGGCGCCGGCTGCGTGCAGCTGTCGGACGCCGGCGCGCCCGGACACTGGTGAGGCCCTGCCATCGGACGGGCCCTGGGGCGCCCGGCAAGCACGATCTCGCGCGAGCTGAAGGCCAACGCGGGACTCACCGGCTACTTCCCCTACGCGGCGCAGAGAGCCTCCGCCGCGCGTCGACCCCGGCCGAAGGAGCGCAAGCTACTACGCGAGAGCCCGCTGCGGAACTTCGTCCAGGACGGCCTGCGCAGACGATGGTCCCCGGAACAGATCTGCCACGCTCTGACCAAGAGCCATCCCGACGATCAGGACATGCGGGTGAGCGTGGAAACGATCTACCAGGCACTGTACTTCCAAGCCCGGGGCGGTCTGAGGCGGGAAGTTCAGGCCGCCATCCGCACCGGTCGCACGCACCGCAAGCCGCGACGCGACCCGGCCCGCCGCACTCCACGGTTCACCGAGCCGATGGTCATGATCAGTAATCGTCCAGCCGAAGTTGAGGACCGAGCAGTGCCCGGCCACTGGGAAGGGGACCTCATCGTCGGAGCAGGCGGCCGCTCCGCTATCGCCACCCTGGTCGAGCGGACCACCCGCTACACCATGCTGGTCCACCTGCCCGCCAGCTCTCACGACGCCCTGGCCGTCCGTGACGGTCTGGTCCGCACCATCCAGACCCTCCCCCGTCATCTGCGTGGCTCTCTCACCTGGGACCAGGGGGCCGAGATGGCACGACACGGGCAGTTCACCATGGCCACCGGGATGCCGGTCTACTTCTGTGACCCGGCCTCGCCCTGGCAGCGCGGCTCGAACGAAAACACCAACGGCTTGTTGCGGCAGTACTTCCCCAAGGGCACCGACTTGAGCCTGCACAGCCCCGAGGATCTCGAACACGTCGCGCAGGAACTCAACGGCCGCCCACGCAAGACGCTCGACTGGGATACACCAGCCGAGCGTCTACGTGATCTACTCGCTGCCTGAGCCAGTGTTGCGATGATCGCTAGAACTCAAGGGGCGGGGAGCTGCAGGGCCTCACGCGTAGAACGTCGTGCCGAGACGGGGAGTTCCCTCCCGGCGCCGGCGGGCGGCGCGGGGTCTCAGCGGGAGGTGTCCAGGAGTCGCCCGGCGTCCCGGGCGAGCGCGGTCAGCCGCGAGATCGCCCTGAAGTACTTCTTCCGGTAGCCGCCGCGCAGCATCTCCTCGCTGAACAGCTCGTCGAACGGCCGCCCGGAGGCCAGCACCGGCACCTCGCGGTCGTAGAGGCGGTCGGCCAGCACCACCAGACGCAGCGCTGTCGACTGGTCGGGCACCGGCTCGACCCCGGTGACGCAGACGGCGTCCACGCCGTCGCACAGCGCGCCGTAACGGCTGGGGTGCACGCGGGAGAGGTGGTTCAGCAGGCTCGGGAAGTCGTCGAGGCTGGCGGCGGGCGTACGGTACGCGGCCCGGGTCACCGTGTCCTCGTCGTGGGGCTTCGGCGCCTCGGGCAGGCCGCGGTGGCGGTAGTCCTCGCCGTCGATGCGCAGCGGCCTGAAGTGCGCGGCCAGCCCCTGGATCTCGCGGAGGAAGTCCGCGGAGGCGAACCGGCCCTCGCCGAGCTTGCCGGGCAGGGTGTTGGAGGTCGCGGCGAGCGCGACCCCCTCCTCGACCAGCCGGCTGAGCAGGCTGGATACGAGCACGGTGTCGCCCGGGTCGTCCAGCTCGAACTCGTCGATGCACAGCAGCCGATGGTCGCTGAGCGTGCGGACGGTCTGCTGGAATCCGAGCGCGCCCACCAGGTTGGTCAGCTCCACGAAGGTGCCGAACGCCTTGCGCGAGGGGTCGGCCGGGGTGGCGTGCCACAGCGAGGCCAGCAGATGGGTCTTGCCGACGCCGTATCCGCCGTCGAGGTAGACCCCGCGCGGCCCGTTCCCGGAGGGCTTGGGCTCGCGACGGAACCAGCGGCGCCTGCCGCTCCCGGTCGCCGACGCTCCGTCCAGCCCGCGGGCGAAGTCGTCGAGCACCCGTACCGCTTCGGTCTGGCTCGGCTGCTGCGGGTCCGGTATGTAGGTGTCGAAGCGCACCTCGCCGAAGCGCGGCGGGGGCACCATCTCGGCGACCAGCCGCTCCGCGGGCACGTGCGGCTCCCGCTCGCACAGCGAGAGCGGTGTCTCCTCCGGCGACGCGGGGCGGCCGGCTGTCGGACCGGAGATTTCTGCGGATTCAGGCGCGGCACTTGACACTCTCCTCACTCTACGGTGCTCGGGGCCGCCCGCCCGGCCATGGTGTCCCGTGCCACACTGCCGCCATGCGACGTCTGTTCCCCCTCGCCGGTCCCGTTCCCGAGCAGCCCGCAGCACGCGAGCCGTCCGCCGGAGCGGCGCCGGGCCCCACGGCGTCGGTACGGCCCGCGGGCCCCGTCACCGCGCCCGAGGCAGCGGATGCGTCGGCGGCCGACCGGCAGTGGAGCCTGACGGAGATCGCCGACGGGTACGCCTATCCGCCGCTGGAGCAGGGGCAGTTCTGGCTGCGCGGCAACATGGTGGCCTCGTTGGACGGTGCCGCACATCACGACGGCCGCTCCCAACCCCTCTCCTGCGCGGCCGACATGCGGATCTTCGGCGTGCTCCGGGCGCTGGCGGACGTCGTCGTGGTGGGAGCGCAGACCGTACGGCAGGAGGGGTACGGGGGCGCCCGGCCGCGGGAGGCGTTTGCGCAGCGGCGGGCGGCGGCGGGCCAGGCCCCGGCGGCGGCGATCGCCGTGGTCACCTCCGGGCTCGATCTGGACTTCGACTCCCCGCTGTTCACCTCGCCCGCGGCTCCGACGCTGCTGGTCACGGGTGCGGGGGCGCCCCCGCACCGGCTGGCCGCGGCCCGCGGGGCCGGGGCCGAGGTGGTGCTCGCAGGGGAGGGCGCGGCAGTGGAGGTGGACCGCGTACCCGCGCTGCTGGCCGCGCGCGGGCTGAGGCGGCAGCTCACCGAGGGCGGCCCGGCGCTGCTCGGCCAGTTCGCCGCCGCCGACGTGCTGGACGAGCTGTGTCTGACCGTGGCGCCCCGGCTGGTGGCCGGCGGCGCTCCGCGGATCGCGCACGGCCCGGATCTGGCGCTTCCCTCGGACTTCGTACTGGACTCGCTGCTTGAGGAGGCCGGTTTCCTGTTCACGCGCTACCGCAGGGTGCGGCAATCGCCGTAATCGCCGTAATCGCCGTAATGAGGCATTCCGCTTAGCTTGGACGGACAGCGGCAAACGGACAGCGACACCTCGGAAGACCCGCGCGGGCGAGGGGAGAGCGGACTCCGCCCCGGCTCCGAGTCGACCGCGAGCAGAAGGGCGCCACCGTGTTCACGACCGTACTGATGATCGAGAAGCCCCTGGTGCCCACCGATGTGGAGATGGTCGGCACCCTCCACGGGGAGGAGGACGTCGCCTTCTTCGTGCTGATGCAGCCGCGCGGCCACCAGGACCGGCTGCTGCGCGCGCTGGACGATGTGGCGCTCGGCGAGTTGGAGGACGCGGTGCGCGAGGCCGACGAGCCGGAGGGCGACGAGGCCGGGCAGCCCGCCCGGGTGGCGCTGGAGCACTCGGTGCGCTCCCTGCGCGACCTCGGGTTCCGGGCCGAGGGCCGGGTGGTGGACAGCCACCCGCTGGACGCGCTGACCACGGTCGTCGAGGAGGTCGGTGCGGACGAGGTGATCGTGTTGACCGCCCCGCACTTCGTGGAGGAGTTCTTCCACCGCGACTGGGCGTCCAGAGCCCGGCACCGGGTGGGCGTGCCCGTGCTCAAGCTCTTCGCGCACTCGGAGTGAGGTCGATCCGGCGCGGGGCCGCGGGGCGGGTGTGACGTGTTCGGCCGGTGGGCAGCCTGCGCCGGGCCGCGGGGCCGATGACGGGCGTCCGGGTGCGACAATCGGAGCCGACAGCGACGACCAGGGAGACTGAATCTATGGCACCGGCGATCCCGCCCTCGATGGAACGGCCGCACTTCATCGGCATCGGCGGAGCCGGGATGTCGGGCATCGCGAAGATCCTCGCCCAGCGCGGCGCTCGGGTCGCCGGCAGCGACGCCAAGGGTTCGCCGGTCACCGAAGCACTGGAGTCGCTCGGTGCCACCGTCCGGATCGGCCACGCCGCCGATCATCTGGCAGCCGACGCCACCAGCGTCGTCGTCTCCTCCGCAATCCGTGAGGACAACCCCGAGCTCGTCGCCGCCGCCGAGCGCGGTGTTCCGGTCGTCCACCGCTCGGACGCGCTCGCCGCGCTGATGGACGGCGCCCGCGCGCTCGCGATCGCCGGCACCCACGGCAAGACGACCACGACCTCGATGCTCGCCGTCGGCCTGCGCACCCTCGGGCTCGACCCCTCCTACGCCATCGGCGGCGACCTCGACGAGCCGGGCAGCAACGCCCACCAGGGCGCGGGCGACCTCTTCGTCGCCGAGGCGGACGAGAGCGACCGCAGCTTCCACCGGTACGCGCCCCGGGTCGCTGTCGTCCTCAACGCGGAGCTGGACCACCACGCCAACTACGCCTCGATGGAGGAGATCCACGAGTCCTTCGAGATCTTCGTCGACCGGATCGAGCCCGGCGGGACCCTGGTCGTCAACGCCGACCAGGACGGTGCGCGCGAGCTGACCGCCAGGGTGCGCGCGCGCTCGGACGTCGCCGTCCTCACCTACGGAGAGTCGGAGCGGGCGGACGTCCGGGTGCTCTCGGTACGGCCGCGCGGACTCACCAGCGAAGTGGTCGTGCGCTTCGGCGGCGCCGCGGCCGACCTCGCCGACGGTGACGTCCACCTGGCCGTCTCCGTCCCCGGTCGGCACTACGCGCACAACGCCGTCGCCGCTCTCACGGTGGCCGCTGCCGCGGGTGTGCCGGTGGCCGAGCTCGCCCCGGCGCTGGCGTCCTACACCGGGGTCAAGCGGCGCCTCCAGCTCAAGGGCGAGGCGGCCGGGGTCCAGGTGATCGACTCCTACGCCCACCACCCCACCGAGATGACCGCCGATCTGGAGGCGATCCGCGGCGCGCTCGGCGCCGACGGCGCGGACAGCGCTGCCGGTGCCGGCGGTGCTGCCGGTGAGAAGGGCCGGGTGCTGGTCGTCTTCCAGCCCCATCTCTTCAGCCGCACGCAGGAGTTGGGCACCGAGATGGGCGCGGCGCTGGCGCTGGCGGACGCCTCGCTGGTGCTGGAGATCTACCCCGCGCGGGAGGACCCGATCCCCGGTGTCACCAGCGAGCTGATCATCGACGCGGCCCGGGAGGCGGGCGCGGACGTCCAGGCTGTGCACGGAGCGGAGCAGATTCCGCAGGTGCTGGCGGGAATGGTCAAGCCCGGCGATCTCGTTCTCACCATGGGAGCCGGGGACGTCACCGACCTCGGTCCCCGCATCCTGGCCCGGCTGGCCGCGTCCGACGAGGGAGAGCGCTGATGGCCTACGAGATCGAGAAGCCCGACGAGCAGTGGCGGGCGGAGCTCACCCCGCAGGAGTACCGCGTGCTGCGCCAGGCCGGCACCGAGCCGGCGTTCACCGGCGAGTACACCGACAGCAAGGCGGAGGGGGTGTACGAGTGCCGCGCCTGCGGCGCCGAGCTCTTCCGCTCACGCACCAAGTTCGACTCGCACTGCGGGTGGCCGAGCTTCTACGACCCGTCGAGCAGCGACGCCGTGGAGCTGCTCAGCGACACCTCCATGGGCATGGCCCGCACCGAGGTCCGCTGCGCGCGCTGCGGGTCCCACCTCGGGCATGTCTTCGAGGGCGAGGGCTACCCGACGCCGACCGATCAGCGCTACTGCATCAACAGCGTCTCGCTGCGGCTGACTCCGACGTCCGACAGCTGAACTCCCCTCGCTCCGGGGCTCGTTCAGTGGCCCCGGAGCCCGACCGGCCCGGCGGGGCGCAGTGGTCGGGCCCCGCGGTCGGAGCGCGGCGGGCACCGGTGAACCGCCCCCGGGCGCAGGCGAGTTGAAGGCGGGTCAGGGGGCGGTGAGCCGGAAGCCCACCCGCCCGAAGCGCACCCGGTCGCCGGGCCGTACGGTGACGGCGCCGGTGATGCGCCGTTCGTTGACCCAGGTGCCGTTGGAGGAGCCGAGGTCGCGCAGAGTCCAGCCCTGCCCGGTGTAGCGCACCTGCGCGTGCGCCCGCGAGACCGTGTGGTCGGTCAGGCGCAGGATCGATCCCGGAGCGCGACCGATGGAGAGCGCGTACGGCCCGGAGGCGGGCAGCAGCAGCTCGGGCAGGTCCTCGGCCGTCCATGCCCGGCGGAGCCTGCCGCGCAGGGAGGCCATCCGCGAGACCGCGCGGACCATCGGGCCCTCGGCAGGCAGGAGTTGGGGGCGCCCGAGGTCGTGCAACACCTTGTGCAGCTCGTCGGCGCTCTGCGCCTGGAGGATCAGCTCCACCCGGCTCGCGAACGTGTCCTGGGAGACCTGACCCCGCACCGCGCTCTCCCGCAGCAGGCTCAGCGCCCGGTCCCGCTCCGCATCCGACAGACGCGGCGGGACGGCACGGAATTCGAGCGAGGTCATGGACAGGCATTCTTCCGGTCGGTTCGGTCACTGTCCAGACGAGTTCGGGGGTCCGCAGCCGCCGAATTCGGGCCTGTACGCCGCCGCGTGTCACGGACGTGCCGAAGGGGGCGCCGCTCCGGAAGGTTCCGGCTCGCGCGCAGCCCACCCGAAAAGCAGATGCGGAGCGCGCACGGCACGGCGTACCGTCACGGCGACGCTCGCAGTCGCACGACCGAGGAAGAGGAAGGGGGCGAGCCCGATGCCGATCCACCGCATTTCGCGCTCCCGTCCGTCGCACCGGGCGTCACGGATCTGACCGGGGGCGCAATTCCGCCCTTCCGGAAGGAAACCCCGTGACCGCTCTGGTCGTTCGCACGCTCGCCGAGTCCGAGGCGCGTGCCGTCTTCACCTCCCTGCCCGACGCCGGCCTGGTGGGCAGGCCACTGCTGGGCCGCCCCTACCGCACGCTTGCCGAGGGCGGCGAGTACCGCCCCGACTGGACGTGGGTCGCCGAGCGCGACGGCGTCGTGGTCGCCCGGGCCGCCTGGTGGGCGGCCCCGGAGGACCGGGAGCCCCTGGTGCTGGACTGGTTCGACTGCCCCGACCAGGAGGCCGGTGTCGAGCTGCTGCGCGCGATGCCGCGCCACCCCGAGTACGAACTGATCCTGCCCGCCGGCTGGCGCAATGGCCCGCGGGTGTACGCCGAGGCCAACAGTCGTATCGAGGCGGCGCGTTCGGCCGGCTACCGCGAGCTGGTCGAGCGCTTCACCTACCGCTGGACGCCCGCCGACGGGCTGCCCGAGTGCGGAGATCGGCTGGTCTTCCGCCCGGAGCCGGACGACGGGGTCGTACTGGAACTGCTGACACGTATCCAGCAGGGCAGCCTGGACGCGCACGAGCAGGCCGCAGGCGACCCGGCGCGGGCGGCGCGCGAGGAGCTGGAGTTCCTCAACTGGTGCCCCTCGCCCAGGGATTGGTGGCGGGTGGCCTGCACACCGGACGGCGAGGTGGTCGGCTTCCAGGCGCCCGCCCGCAACCCGCACCGGCCGATCGTCGGGTTCGTCGGCGTCCTGCCGGAGCACCGCGGCCGGGGGTACTCCTACGACCTGCTGGTCGAGTGCACCCGTCAACTGGCGGAGGCGGGTGCGCAGGAGATCGCCGCCTCCACGGATCTGGGCAACCATCCGATGGCCGCCGCGTTCGCCCGCGCCGGCTACCCGGTCGACCGGCACCGCTACTGCATGGTCCACCCGGGCTGACCGCACCCGGACGGCCGCCCGCGGGAGTCGCGCACTCCGGTGGGCGGCCGGCCCACGTTCGGTGTGCGGTACGGACCGTCCGCGCCGCGGGCCGGAAGGCGGCTGAGTGCTGCGCGGATCATCAGCAGTACCAAGGGAGTTGATGGGCGATACTGCTGTGACGCACGGCAGGGGAGAAGTAGGCTTCCGTGTCCGGGAGTGGGGCGGAAGGCAGGTGTGCAGGTGAGTTCGGGAGGGCTTCAGCTCCCGTCAGGTGACAGTGGTGCCCCCGAGGGCCGCGGTGCCGGCGATTCCGCGAACGGCTCGGTGGCGGCGGGCGTACAGCCCGAGACCGTGCCGCTGGCCAGGCCCATGGACATCGGCGTCGACCTCGACTGGGACGCGGCCTCCTGGGCCGAGGTCCGGGTGCGCGCCGAGCGCGCGGGGCGGGCGTACATCTGGCTCAACCTCGTCGAGCAGCGGCTGCGTGCGGTGGTCGCCGGAGTGCTGCTACCCATCTACGAGCCGGTCCACGGCGACGAGTGGGTTGTCGCCGCTGCCGGGCCCACCGGCCAGGAGTGGGTGCAGCGGGCGGTGGCCGTGCGCGAGGTGAGCCGCCGCAAGGGGTACGTCCTCGACCCCGCCGACGACAATCTGCTCTCCTTCCTCACGCTGCCGCAGCTGCGCGAACTGATGGTGCAGCACTGGCCCTGTTACGAGCAGTACTTCGACCAGCGGCGCGAGCTCGAACTGGCCCTGGACGAACTGGAGGTGGCCCGCAGCGCGGTTTCGCGCAACCGCGCGCTGCCCGCCACCGTGCTGGCCCACGCGGAACGCACCTCCGCACGGCTGCTGGAGCTGCTCGGCCCCGCGGACAGCTGCGCGCCCTCGGCCGGACGGCTGCCGGTGGACGCGATGGAGCAGCTGGTGGGCGACCGGTTCGCGGACGTGGTGGGTGTTCACCGCGACCGGGTGCGGTTGCAGCGGCAGTTGCCGGCCGAGGACCTGTTCGGCGGGGCGCGCCGGATCGACGCCATGGGGATAGGCCTCAACCTGCTCGTGCAGAACTACTCGGGGCGCCGGCTGGTGCGACTGGCCGAGTCCGGCTGCCGGATGCGGCTGCTCTTCCTGAACCCGGCCAGCAGCGCGGTGCGTCGACGTGAGCGTGAACTCGGCCTCAAGCGCGGCGAGTTGAGCCGCGCCGTGGAGATGAACATCCTGCACATGCGGCGGGTGCGCTCCCGGGTGCGGGACAGCGGCGCCGTGGACATCCAGGTCTCGGACGAGACTCCGCGCTTCACCGCGTACATGGTGGACGGCGACGGCCCGGACGGCCTGGCCGTGGTGCAGTCCTATCTGCGCCGCTCGCGCGGCATGGAGGCGCCGGTGCTGGTGCTGCGCGGCGGAGGCCGAGCGCCGCTCCGGCACGACAGCGACAGCCGCCCGGGCGGGTACCGGAGCGAGGACGACGGCCTGTTCGGCACGTACTGGGACGAGTTCGAGGCGGCCTGGAAGGACGCCCGCTCGGTGTCCTGACCCCGCGGAGCACGCTCGGGCGTGTCCGTACGGGCGCGAGCCCGCTCGGGCGTGTCCGTACGGCGAGCGTCGACCCGGGTGCCTGTGAACGTCGGCCGGTGCGACGGGCGGAGCACGTGGGGCAAAGGTGCGTCAAAGTCGGGGCAAAGCCAGGGCAATGGGTGCGGCGACGGCTCGGCTGCTGTCCGAATCCGGACGGAGCCAACGGCAACTCCCGCTCGAACCCCACGGGTTGGTCGAGCATCCGGATTGGTGTCGGCTCGTCTGCCAGGGTGCTGGAATCGCCCAGGGTGTCGCTTTTCAACTTCCTTATGCTGCTATGAAGTTACGCAAGGATGTTGTGTATGTCACACGTGCGGCGAATGGTTGAGCGAGGGGCCTCTTTCGGACAGAGTTGCGAACCAACCGAACGGGGTGAGGTCGGGATCTCCCAACTGAGGGCGACCCCAACTGCCTTGCCGGTTCGACTGCTGCGTGACGACGACCACGTCCGTGGCGCAGCGACCGCCCCCCACAGAATTACGAGGAGGACCCTCGTCATGGCTCAGCACAAGAGCTCCAAGCGCCGTATGTCCCTGGCCATCGGTGCAGCAGTCGCCGTTGCCGCCGGTGCCACCCTGATGGCCCTGCCCGCCGGTGCCTCCCAGGCCGAGGGCACCGTCTTCGGCGCCAACGCCAAGGGCGCCATCGACGGCAGCTACGTCGTTCTGCTGAAGGACGGCCAGGTCGGCGCGGCCAAGGCCGGCAAGGACCTGGTGTCCGAGTACGGCGGCAAGGTCAGCAAGACCTACGGTTCCACCATCAACGGCTTCTCGGCCAAGGGCCTGTCGGAGGCCGAGGCCAAGCGCCTCGCCGCCGACTCGTCGGTCGACAAGGTCGTGCAGAACAAGAAGTTCTCCATCAACGCGACGCAGGACAACCCGCCGTCGTGGGGTCTGGACCGTATCGACCAGGCCGAGACCGCCGGTGACGACGCCTACAACTACCCGGACAGCGCGGGTGAGGGCGTCACCGCCTACGTCATCGACACCGGTGTGAACATCGAGCACTCCGACTTCGAGGGCCGTGCGACCCACGGCTTCGACGCGGTCGACGGTGACGAGGACGCGGACGACGGCAACGGCCACGGCACCCACGTCGCCGGCACCATCGCCGGTGCCGCGCACGGTGTGGCCAAGAAGGCCGACGTCGTCGCGGTCCGCGTGCTGGACGACGCGGGCTCGGGCACCACCGAGGGCGTCATCGCCGGCATCGACTGGGTCACCGAGAACGCTTCGGGCCCGGCCGTCGCCAACATGTCGCTCGGTGGCGGCGCGGACGAGGCGCTGGACGCCGCCGTCCAGAAGTCCATCGACGCGGGCATCACCTACACCCTCGCCGCGGGCAACGAGTCCAGCGACGCCGGTCAGGGTTCGCCGGCCCGTGTGGAGGACGGCATCACCGTCGCCTCCAGCACGGACGCCGACGAGCAGTCCAGCTTCTCCAACTACGGTTCGGTCGTGGACATCTACGCGCCGGGCTCGGACATCACCGCTCCCTGGATCGGTGGTCCGGACGAGGTCGAGACCATCTCGGGCACCTCGATGGCCGCCCCGCACGTGGCCGGCGCCGCGGCGCTGTACCTCGGTGAGAACGGCGAGGCCGCCCCGGCCGACGTCGAGGCCGCGCTCGTCGAGGCCGGCACCAAGGACGCCATCACCAACCCGGGTGCGGACACCGACAACGTGCTGCTGAACGTCGGCACCGGTGAGGCCGCCAAGTGAGCATCGCTCACCACGGCTGACCCCCGCTCAGGGGTCGAGTGACAACGAGCCGCCCGCCACCTCCTTCGGGAAGTGGCGGGCGGCTCTGCGTGTTCACGAGGCACCCGGGGCCGCGAGCGGCGCCCCGACGACCGGCCCGGGGCGCGTCCGGTCTGCGGCGTCCGGGGCGAGGTGTCCGGGTCCGCGGTGTCCGGGTCCGCGGTGACGACCCGACCGCGGCGGGAGCGGCGCCCGGGTGCCGGGTGCGTCGCCCGCGGTGGTTCAACTCCCCGGTCCGGCCAGTGCGTCGGCCTCCTCCCGGGCGGTGAGGCCGGCGGCCCTTCGGGGGTGGGTGAACTCGACCGGCGGGCCGGCGGAGAGCCACTCCCAGGTGTCGGCGACTGTCTCCCGCAGCGGTCGGCAGCGCAGTCCGGCCGCCAGCGCGCGGCTCACGTCGGCGCGGTGCATGGTGTCGTGGAGCTCGCCCGGCGGGATCCAGACGGGCAGCTGGTTCCACGGCTCCAGGCCGGCCGCCTCGATCTCCTCGGGCGTGCGCCACACCAACTCCGCGTCCGAACCGGTGAGTTGGACACAGGTGGTGAGCAGCTCGTCCATGGTGGCGTGTCCCGACGGGGAGACGGTGTTGAAGGCGCCGCCGACGCCCGCGTCCACGGCCCGCAACGTCCAGCGCGCCAGGTCCTGGGCGTCGATGTACTGGAGCGGCAGATCGCGGGGGCCCGGCGCCAGAACCCGCCCGCCCCGCGCGATCCGTCGCAGCCACCACGGGAGTCGGCCCACGTTCTCGTAGCGGCCGAGGACCAGCCCGGCGCGCAGCAGCAGGGAGCGGTCACCGAAGAACTCCCGCACCGCCAGTTCACCGCCGCGCTTGTTGGTGGGGTAGTCGACGAACCCGGCGTCGGCGAAGGCGTCCACCAGGGGCGCGTCCTCGTCCGCGCCGGCCGGTGTCGGCTGGGCGTACACGGACCGGGTGGAGACATAGGCGTAGTGGGCGACCCGGTCCGCGAGCAGCGCGGCCGAGCGGCGCACCACCCGGGGAGCGCCGGTCCAGGTGTCGTAGACGGCGTCCCATTCGCCGCCGTCGAGAGCGTCGAGCCCGTCGTCCGTCTCGCGGTCGCCGACGAGCGCGCGTACGCCCTGCGGTGCGGGTCTGGTGCCGCGGCTCAGTACGGTGACCTCGTGACCTGCGGCGACGGCCTCCTCGGCCATCACCCGGCCGACGAAGTCCGTTCCGCCAAGAATCAGTAGTCGCATGCCGTCATGGTGCGCTCGGCGGGCGAGAGTTGGCGGCGGGTCGGCTCCCGGCGTAATCGCCCAGGGCGAACGGTCGTGTTCGCGTGCGCGGTGCGGGCGCCGGGACGTGTGGCGTACGCGCCCGGCTGTGAACCGCGGGCAGGCCGCGGGTGCTCGGCGGTCTCGCCGCCGACCAGCGCGCCGGCTATCGCGCCCTCGGTGCGTCGCCGGTCGGCGGGAGGACGGGCAGGCCCGCCCGGCGCCAGGCGCGGAAACCGCCGTCCAGATCTGTGGCGCGGGTGAGCCCGATGTGCCGCAGGGAGGCGGCGGCCAGGGTCGAGGCGTACCCCTCGTCGCAGAAGACGATCCAGTGGATGCCGAGGTCCGTGGCCTGCGGCAGCGCGCCCTCGTTGTACGGGTCCAGTCGCCACTCCAGATGGTTGCGCTCGACGACCAGCGCGCCGGCTATCGCGCCCTCGGTGCGTCGCCGGTCGGCGGGCCGGGTGTCGACCAGTACGGCGCCCTCCGCCACGGCGGCGAGCGCCGCGGCCGGGCCCGGACGCTCTAAGGTGGCCCGGAGCGCGGCCAGATGTGCGTCGATGCCACCGGCCTCCGCTTCCTGCGCGGGGTGGTCGGGCGCGTGCTCGACGGCGGTGCGGGACGGGTCGGCGGTCAACGGTCGACTCCTTCGGTGCGTACCAACTCCACGCTGCCGTCGTCGAGTTGACGGTAGTAGGACATCGCGGCGAGCGCGGGGGAGTAGGCGTGGATGCTCACCGCCGGCTCGGCGGAGAGGTTGGTGACCCGGTGCGTGTGGCGCGGGCCGAAGGCGCGG
Organism: Streptomyces tardus; assembly: GCF_018101125.2. Lineage (GTDB taxonomy): Bacteria > Actinomycetota > Actinomycetes > Streptomycetales > Streptomycetaceae > Streptomyces > Streptomyces tardus. The sequence continues at coordinate 178,342 of NZ_JAELVF020000004.1, forward strand.
ATGGACCCGGTCGGCAGCTCCCACGGCGTGGGGTGCACGGGGTGCGGCGACCGCGGGAAGGTGCGTTCGGTGAGTGCGCCGCGCACGACGGTGAAGGCGCCACTGGCCCCGCCGTGGTCGTGGATCTCGGTGCCCTGGCCGGGCAGCCAGGTCAGCAGCCACACCTCGTGGGCGTCGGTCACCTCCAGCCGAGTGTAGAACCGCTCCGGCGTGGTGAACTCCGCCTGCGCGGCCCAGAGTTCGGGCCGTGCAGCGAACGAGCGCACCGTTTCGGAGAGCGCCGTGGGAGTGAGGAGGCTGCTGCCCTGCGCGGGTTCGGAGGTGGGGCCGGCGGGCTGGAGCGTGGTGGACATCGTGTTCCCCGGAGGCTGTGGTGAGCGGACGCGGCGGTGGCGCACGCTGCACCGGACGGAAGCGGTGCGAAGAGACGCAGCTGCGCGGAGCAGATGCGTACGCGTCGTAGAGCCCGAAGCGGGCGGGTGCGGGACGACGCAGGGCGGAGGAAGCCGCGCCCGTGGGAACGGGGCTGCTCGCTGCGGATCAGGGTCGCGCGGCTGTCAGCGTCCGTCGCGGGGACACAGCGCGCTCGCCACGCGGACGAAGTCCACGTGGTGGCGGGCGAAGAGGCGCGTGCCGATCAGCATGGCCCCACAGTGGCAGGGATACCGCACCCGGTCAATCGGCCCCCGCTTCCGACCGCCCCAGGGCGGGGAGCACCGCGCAGAATCGGAGGGGCCTCGGCAGCATGCGGTCGGACATCGCCGCGCGGAAGGCGAACCGAGGAGGAACGGCGAAGGTGGGGAGAATTCTCCCCGCTGTGGAAAGGGCCTCCACAGGCTCTTCCGTCGCCGCTGCGGAACGCCTCCATCGAGGCGACGGACCTCGGTATTCCCGCATGGCGAGATTCTTCGGGAAAGCGTTGACGACCGACCGGAGTTGATGGCAGGGTCATCGATTGTGAGTCAAGCTGAAGTTCTCGTATCGCGTCGCCACGTCGACCTTCGACGTCACGCAAGCGCACTCTGTGCCGCTTGCCGCTGAACCGCGCCCAGCTGACCCCACCCCCTCCCCACCTGCCGCGGAACGAACTCCGGGTCGCTTCCGAGGCCGTGACGACGCCGATTCCGTCGGCTCCGTGATTCCGCCGCCGCTCTCCGCCCGCAGGCGCTGAGCGGCTCGCCCCACTTTGGTGCCTGCTCTGCGGCGCACCGCGGAGGCGGCAGGCGCACACCGCGGAACCGGCGGAAAGCGGCGGCGGTCGCGGAGGGAAACCACTCCCGTTCGACCGGGCTTTTCTCGCGTGCCTCTTCTGTAAATGTCCCGGTGTTCTCCGAGATTCTTCGCTCGGTGTCAGCGGGCTGTCTCCGTGTGCCTTTCACACGCCTTTTCCGTTCTCGTTCCCCGCCTTCTTCGTGCTGCCCCTGGATTGTTTCGCGCCCTGCCCGGACCGATGTGGACGGTGCTTTCCGCACTGTTTCGCACCGAGTCCGGCACCCACCGCCGTGTGCACTGCGCCGTGTGCCCTGTGCCGCCTCCGGTGGGCGCGTCACCTCTCCCGTCCTGCCGCACCCGTCCGACAGGAAGTTCTCCCTTGTCTCCCGTACTCGCGACCCGACGCGCGTTCCTGACTCTCACCGGTGCCGCCGCGGTGGCCGTCGGCTGCGGCCGGGCCACCGGCGGGGGCTCCGGCGGCTCCACCGACACCCTGCGCTACCAGGGCTGGGCCGGCCAGGTCACCCCCGCCGAACTGGCCGAGGAACTCGGCTACTTGGAGGGCGTCAAGCTCAAATGGGTCGGCAACACCATCTCCGGACCGCAGGACATCCAGTCCGCCGCCTCCGGCGAGGTCGACTTCGGCGGCGCCTTCAACGGAGCGGTGATCAAGCTCGCCGCAGCCAAGGCGCCGGTCACCGCGGTGATCAGCTACTACGGCTCGGACCGGGACGCTTACCACGGCTTCACCACCCTGGACGACGGATCGGTGCGCACCGCCCGCGACCTCATCGGCAAGAAGGTCGGGATGAACACACTCGGCGCGCACGCCGAGGCGATGCTGGACATCTACCTCCAACGCGAGGGCCTCAGCGAGAAAGAGGCCGAACGCGTCGAGCGGCTGGTCGTACCGCCCGTCAACATCGAGCAGACCCTGCGCAAACAGCAGATACATCTCGGAGCCCTCGACGGCGTACTGCGCGAGAAGGCGTTGGAACGCGGCGGTGTGCGCGTCCTCTTCAGCGACCACGCGATCCTCGGCGACTCCAGCGCCGGCACCTACGTCATCGCCGACCGTTTCATCGACCGCAACCCGGAGACCGTGCGCGCCTTCGTCACCGGAGTGGGTCGGGCCATCGAGTGGGCCCGCGCCGCACCGCGTGCGGAGGTTGTCGAGCTGAAGAAGAAGGTCATCAGGGACCGCGGACGCAACGAGGACACCGCGGCGCTTGCGCACTGGCGCTCCTACGGCGTGGCCGGCACCGGCGGCCGTATCGCCCCGAAGGAGCTGAACCTCTGGCTGGACTGGCTGCGCAAGCGCGGCGACATCAAAGCCGGCCAGGTGAAGGTCTCGGACATCTACACCAACGAGTTCAACGACTCCCCGAAGACCGCGGAGCCGCGGAACGAGAAGAGGGACTGAGCGCGTATGACAGCGAAGATCAACCTGCGCGCGGTGAGCAAGGCCTTTCCCGCGCGCGGCGGCAGAGAGTCCGTCCTCGCCCTGGACGGCCTCGAACTCGACATCGGGGCAGGGGAGTTCACCGTCGTCGTTGGCCCCAGCGGCTGCGGAAAGTCCACGCTTCTGGACCTCCTCGGCGGACTCGACCGGCCCACCTCCGGCGAGATCCTGCTGGACGGCGCTCCCGTCACCGGCCCCGGGCTGGACCGGGGGATCGTCTTCCAGCAGTACGCGCTGCTGCCCTGGCGTACAGCCGCCGGAAACGTCGAGTTCGGGCTGGAGGCCACCGGCACACCTCGCCGCGAACGGGCCGCGCTGGCCCGCGAGCACCTGGAGCTGGTCGGTCTCGGCGGCTTCGAGGACCGGCACCCGCACGAGCTGTCCGGCGGTATGCGCCAGCGCGTCGCGATCGCCCGCAGCCTGGCCTACGACCCCGGGGTCCTGCTGATGGACGAACCGTTCGCCGCGCTGGACGCGCAGACCAGGGAGTCACTCCAGGACGAGCTGCTGCGCATCTGGGAGCGCACCGGGAAGACGATCGTCTTCATCACCCACGGCATCGACGAGGCCGTCTACCTCGGCGGACGGGTCGCGGTGCTCACTTCCCGACCCGGCCGGATCAAGGACGTCGTCCCCGTCGAGCTCGGCGAGGCCCGTGCCGCACACGCCGATCTGCGGTCCTCTCCCGAATTCGCCCTGCACAGGCGTCAGGTGTGGCAGCTGCTGCACGAAGAGGTTGACCGCGCACAGGAGCTGGAGAGGGAGGCGGTCGCGCGATGACCATCGTGCTGGAGAAACCCGCGCCGGCGCGCAGCGGCCCCGGGGCCCCACCGCCGCACGACGACACCCCGGCCCGCGGCGCCCGCGCGCTGCGCGCCCTGGGCCGGCTGAGCCGGCTGACGTTGACCCGCAGTGTGGTGGTGCTGGCGCTGTTCGCGCTCTGGGAGCTCGCCCCGCGGTGGGAGCTCGCGGACCGTACGTTCCTTCCCCCGTTCACCGAAGTGGCCGCCGCCTGGTGGGAGTTGGCTCTCGACGGGCGGCTCTGGGAGAACACCGAGGCCAGTCTGGTCCGTTCGGGGCTGGGTTTCGGTCTCGCGGTGCTCTGCGCCGTGCCGCTGGGTCTGCTGATCGGCTGGTACCGGCCGCTCGCGGACCTGCTGAACCCGCTCCTGGAACTCTTCCGCAACACCGCGGCGCTCGCGCTGCTTCCGGTCTTCATCCTGCTGCTCGGGATCGGCGAGACCTCGAAGGTCGCCATCGTGCTCTTCGCCTGCACCTGGCCGATCCTGCTCAACACCGTCAGCGCCGTGCGCACCGTGGACCCCACGCTGATCCGGCTCGCCCGGTCCATGGACCTGTCGGCACCGAGGCTGTTGCAGAAGGTCGTCCTGCCCGCGGCGCTGCCGACCGTCTTCACCGGGATCCGGCTCGCCGGCGGCACCGCGATCCTCGTGCTCGTCGCGGCGGAGATGGTCGGCGCCAAAGCCGGCCTCGGCTTCCTCATCAACTCCTCGCAGTACAACTTCGCGATCCCGCAGATGTACGCCGGGATCATCACCATCTCCGCCCTGGGGCTGCTGCTCAACCAGCTGCTGCTGTGGGCGGAGCGCCGACTCACCTCCTGGCGACCCCAACCCCGGGGGTGACCTCGGACCGGCCGCACCTGAAACCCCGATCCGGCCGACCCGAAACCGCCCAACCCGACGACGAACCCGGAACGAAAGGCAACAATCCTCATGACCACCACCGCATTCGACATACGCCGCATCGGAGGTCGCATCGGCGCCGAACTGGTCGGCGTCGACCTCTCCCAGCCGCTGGAGCCGGCGCTGGCCGCCGAGATCAACGCCGCCCTCCTGGAGCACAAGGCACTGGTCTTCCGGGGCCAACACCTCGACGACGAGAGGCAGTTGCGCTTCGCCGCGCTCTTCGGGGAACTGACCGGCGCACACCCGACGGTGGACTCCGTCGACGGACGCCCCAACATCCTTCCCGTCGACGGCGGCGAGGGCATCCGCGCGAACCACTGGCACACCGACGTCACCTTCGTACGCACCCCGCCCAAGGCGTCGACCCTGCGCAGCCTCGTTGTGCCGCCCTACGGCGGAAACACCCTGATCGCCAACTCCCAGACCGCGTACCAGGATCTGCCCGAGGCGCTGCGCGAGCTGGCGGACCGGCTGTGGGCCGTCCACACCAACGACTACGACTACGCCACCCACTCCAGGCCGTCGAGCGACGCGGCGTCCGAGCACCGGGCGAAGTTCGTCTCGACCAAGTACCGCACCGCGCACCCGGTGGTGCGCGTCCACCCCGAATCGGGTGAACGCGGGCTGTTCATCGGCGGGTTCGCGCAGAGCCTGGTGGGCCTGAACTCCTCGGAGTCCAGGGATCTGCTGCGCATCCTCCAGTCCTACGTCACCCGCCCGGAGAACCTGCTCCGGGTCGTCTGGGAGCCGGGGGACGTCGTGCTTTTCGACAACCGCAGCACCCAGCACTACGCCCCGGACGACTACGGCGAGCTGCCCCGCCGGCTGCACCGGATCACCGTCGCCGGTGATGTGCCCGTCGGCGTCGACGGCCGGCACAGCTACATCCTCGAGGGCGACGAAGCCGCCCACTACACGCCGGCCGCAGCCTGACCAGCGGGTGGGGCGGGCTCATGTGCCCGCCCCACCCCGCCACCCGGCATCGCCCGGCGCCACCCGGCACCGCCCCGCATCGCCCGGCGCCGCGCCGCACCACTCGGCGCCTTCCCGAATCCCCCTCCACGCACCGCACTCCAGGAGTCTCCCGTGTCGCAGCCCGCCCTGACCTCCGCCCCTGCCCCCGCTCTCTCCGTCGTGTCGGCCGGCAGCCGCCACCTGCGCGTCGTCGACCCGCGTCGCACGAAGGACGTGCCGCTGGTCGGCTATCTGGTGCTCGCCCCGGAGGGCACCTCGCCGGCCGAACTCTTCGCCTCGACGGTGACGGTGCGCCGCGTCGATCCCCGGCTGCCCACGTCCGGGCCGCCGCCACTGGCCGCCGGCGCCGCGACCCAGCCGCGTACGGCGCTGCCCTCCGCCCCACCCGGACCCGCGGCGACAAGCCGGGCCGCCGCCGGAGCACCGCTGACCGAAGCGCCCGCGACCGTGGCGGAGGTGACGCAGAGCGGGGAGCAGGCCGCGCAGCAGCCGCCCGTCGTGGAGGCACCCGAGTCGGGTCCGGCCGCCGTGGTCATCGACCACGAGCGTTATGTGGCACTGCTGGACGGGACCGAACTCGACCTGACCTACCTGGAGTTCGAGCTGCTCGCCCATCTCGTGGGCCACCCGCACCGGGTGCACTCGCGGACCTCGCTGGTCTCCACCGTCTGGGGCTACGACTATCCGGGCGACGGCCGCACCGTCGACGTGCACATCGCCCGGCTGCGTCGAAAGCTCGGCGTCGAGCGGCGGGACAGCATCGTCACCGTGCGGCGGGTCGGCTACAAGTACGTGCCCGACCGGACCTGAGCGCGGCGACGCTCGCGCCGCGCGCGTTCCATCCAGCGCCCGGCTGGGGCGGGGCTGCACCCCTGCCCGCCGCCCCGCCCCAGCCGGGCGCGCCGCCCCTGTCGCCGAACGCACCCGCGCCGCACATCCGCAGCGCGCATCCGACCACACTCGCGCACCGCCCCCGCCCACATCCGCACCCGCACCGCACCACCGAGAAGGAGCCAGCGATGGCGCATGTACTCGCCCTCACCGGAAGCCCCTCGCCCACCTCACGCACCAACGCCCTGGTCCGCCACGTCGGTTCGCGGCTGAGCGCCACCGGACACACCGTCGACCATCTGGACGTGCGCGATCTGCCGCCCGTCGCGCTGCTCGCCGCCGACGCCTCCCACCCCGCCATCGCCGCCGCGCTGGCGGCCGTCGCCGAGGCGGACGCGGTCGTCATCGGCACCCCGGTCTACAAGGCCGCCTACAGCGGGCTGCTGAAGACGCTGCTCGACCTGCTGCCGCAGTCCGCGCTGGCCGGCAAGACGGTGCTGCCGCTTGCCACGGGCGGCACCCCGGCCCACGTACTGGCCATCGACTACGGGCTGAGACCCGTTCTCACCTCGCTCGGCACCGACAGTGTGCTGCGCGGCTGGTTCGTGACCGACCGTGAACTGTCGCTCGACGCGGACGGCGGGCTGACGCTGGGCCGAGAGGCCGCCGAGGGCGTCGAGGCGGCGGTCGAACGCCTCACCACGGCCCTCGCCGCCCGCGACGCCCTCGCTCCCCGCGACGCTCCAACTGCTCACGCCGCCCGCGGCCGGCACGACGCCCGCGGCCCCGGTGACGCCCGGGTCTCCGTCGCAGCCTGACCAGACCTTCTCCCACCCCTACGCCTTCCACTCCCGGAGCAGACACAGATGAGCCTGACCTTCCACTGGTTCCTGCCCACCAGCGGCGACAGCCGCCATGTGGTGGGCGGCGGGCACGGTACGCCCACCACCGCCTCGGGCGGCGACCGGCCGCCCTCCGTCGGCTATCTCAGCCAGATCGCTCGCGCCGCCGAACAGGTCGGCTTCACCGGCGCGTTGACGCCCACCGGCACCTGGTGCGAGGACGCCTGGCTGACCACCGCGCTGGTCAGCGAGAACACCGAACACCTCAAGTTCCTGGTCGCCTTCCGGCCCGGCCTGATCTCGCCCACGCTCGCCGCCCAGATGGCGTCCACCTACCAGCGGCAGACCGGTGGGCGGCTGCTGCTGAACGTCGTCACCGGCGGGGAGAGCGAGGAGCAGCGCGCCTTCGGCGACTTCCTCGACAAGGACGGGCGGTACGCCCGCACCGGCGAGTTCCTGGAGGTCGTACGGGGACTGTGGGCCGGTCGCAGCGTCAGCCTCGACGGCGCTCATCTGCGGGTGGAGCGCGCCGAGTTGACGCGGCTCCCCGATCCGGTGCCGCCGATCTACTTCGGCGGATCCTCGCCCGCAGCGGTGGCGGTCGCCGGTCGGCACAGCGATGTCTACCTCACCTGGGGAGAGCCGCCCGCGCAGGTCGCGCAGAAGCTGGACCGGGTGCGCGCGTCGGCGGCCGAGGAGGGGCGGACGGTGCGTTTCGGCATTCGTCTGCACGTCATCTCCCGCGACACCTCGGCCGAGGCGTGGGCCCAGGCGCAGCGGCTGCTGGACGGCTTCGACCCGGAGACGGTCGCCGCCGTACAACGAGGTCTGCACCGAAGCGAGTCCGAAGGGCAGCGGCGGATGCTCGAACTCCACGGCGGCGACCGGAGGTCGGGCGACAGCCGCGCGCTGGAGATCCACCCCGGGCTGTGGGCCGGAGTGGGGCTGGTGCGCGGCGGCGCGGGCACGGCGCTCGTCGGCAGCCATGTCGAGGTCGCCGAACTCATCAAGGAGTACCGGGAGTTGGGCATCGAGGAGTTCGTCCTCTCGGGGTACCCGCATCTGGAGGAGGCGTACTGGTTCGGCGAGGGAGTGCTCCCTCTCCTGGAACGCGAAGGGCTCTGGCACCACCCGCACCGTTCCGCACCGCTCGGGCCGCGACAGCACGAAGCGCCGCTGGCCACCGCATCCTGAAGCGCGCGCCGGGCCCGCGGGCCCGGCGCCGTTCCACACCCGCGCCGACCGGCGCCGTTCCGTCCCCGCGCCGGGCGCGCGGACGGAACGGGACCACCACGGGAGTCGCGCAGGTCGGGCCGTGCACTGCCCTCCGCTCGCAGGAGCGGGCTCAGGCGGCCTGCGCCGCGTCCGTCCCCGCCCGCGGGCTCGCCGCCCTGTGGACGGAACCGCCGCTGCGTACGGCCGCGGTCGTGTGCAGCTGCTCCCGCGCCCGGCGCAGCAGCAGTTGCGCGAGTTCCGGGGCGTCGCCCAGCACGGGTGCGCAGAGATCCGCGCCGCCGTCGAGCGCACCCGCCGCGATCCGGTCGGGCAGCCGCCCGGGGGCGATCACGTACGGCGCGACGGCGATGCGTCGTATCCCCTCGGCCCGCAGCGCGCGTACCGCGTCCTCGGTGCGGGGGCCGGAGGCGGAGGCGAACGCAGGACGCACAGCGCACCAGCCGGTGGTGCGCCGCCACTCCCGCGCGACGTCGGCAATCACTGCGATCGCCTCCGGATCGGAGGAGCCCGCCGCGGCCAGTACGACCCCGGTCGAGCCGATGTCGCCGGGCCGGAGCCCGGCTTCGCGCAGCCGCCGCTCCAGCGCGGCGACCAGCAGAGCGTCGGGGCCGAGCACCTCTGCCCGGGTGACCGACAGCCGGGGCAGCGCAAGGGCGGACTCCCGCAGCACGGCGGGGATGTCGGTCCTGGCGTGGAAGGCGCGGGTGAGGAGCAGCGGCAGCGCCACCACCTCGCACACCTCCCTGCCCTCGGTCACCGCCTCGGCGTGCAGCCGCTCCAGAACCTGCGGCACGCTCGGCGCGTTGAAGTCCAGATGGGCCGCTTCGACCCGGGCCCCGGGCGCCAGCAGGCGCAGCCGTGCGCACAGCCGGGCGACGGTCGCGGCGTGCCGCGGGTCGCGGCTGCCGTGCGCGACGACCAGCAGGGTCGGCCGGGGCCCGGGGTCGGGCCGTGGCAGTGCGTGGGGGAAGCGGTTCATGCGGCTTTCTCTCGGTGCGGGTAGGACGGAACGGACACGCTCGCCGGAGGCGGTGTCAGCGGCTCACCAGCAGACCGCGGCTGCGCAGCACCCGTCGTTCCAGCGGGGCGAAGACCAGCAGGTCGATGGCGATGCCGACGATCAGGATCAGCAGGATCGCGCTCAGGACCATCGCCATGTCCTGGTTGCCGCGCCCGTTCTCCAGCAACTGTCCCAGCCCGGCCCCGAGATCCGGGGAGCGCGCGATGATCTCCGCCGCCATCAGCGAACGCCAGGCGAACGCCCAGCCCTGCTTGAGGCCGGCGAGGTAGCCCGGGAGGGAGGCGGGCAGCAGCACATGCCGTACGCCGGCCAGCCCCGTCGCTCCGATGACCCGCCCCGCGCGCCGGTAGAGCGGCGGAACCTGGTCGAGGCCGGAGACCAGCCCGTTGGCGATCGAGGGCACCGCACCCAGCAGGATGACGGTGTAGATCATCGCGTCGGAGAGCCCGAACCAGATGATCGCCGCGGGCACCCAGGCCACCGAGGGCAGCGACTGGAGTCCGGTCAGGATCGGTCCGATGGCCGCCCGTACGAACCACACCTTGCCCACCAGCAGACCCAGCGGGGTGCCGATGACGATGGCGATGCCGAAGCCCAGGAGCCCGCGCGAGACGCTGGTCCAGATGACCTCCAGCAGGGTGCCCTTCAGCCACAGGTCGCCGATCGCGCTGCCCACCTGGAGCGGGCTGGGCAGCTGGTAGTCCTCCTTGAGCTCCAGCGCGAACGCCAGCTGCCACAGCAGCAGCACCAGCGCGATCGCCACCACGGGCGGGAGGACCTTGGTCAGCAGCACCCGGCCCAGCGAGGTGCGGGCGGCCGACTTGCTGTCCAGCGCGTCCAGCCCGGCCTCGAGACCGGCGAGGTCGGAGGCGGCCTGTCCGTTGCCGTCCGAGCCGCCGTTGCCGCCGGGGCCGCCCGGCCCGTTCACCGGGCCCGGCGCGCCGCTGTCGGCGGTGTCCCGGCCGGTCCGGTGCCGTTCACGGGCCGAGCCCGTTGTCTCAGTGTTGGCCATGACGACGGATCTCTCCCCGCAGCTCTTCGGTGATCTCGACGGACAGCTGCGCGACGGCGGCGTCCTCGATACGGCGCGGCTGGGGGATGTCCACCCGCCACTCGCGGGCGATCCGGCCGGGCCGGGAGGAGAGCAGCACCACCCGTTGGGCCAGCCGTACGGCCTCGCGCACGTTGTGCGTCACGAACAGCACCGAGACGTCCGTCTCGCGCCAGATGCGGGTCAGCTCCTCGTGCAGCACGTCCCGGGTGATGGCGTCGAGCGCGGCGAACGGCTCGTCCATCAGCAGGAGTTGACTGTCTTGGGCCAGCGCCCGCGCCAGCGCCACTCGCTGCCGCATACCGCCGGAGAGCTCGTGCACCCGCTTGCCGTGCGCGCCCTGGAGCCGTACCAGCTCCAGCAGCCGCTCCGCCTCGGCGCGGCGTTCGCCCTTGGGCAGTCCGCGCATCTTCAGCGCGAGCTCGATGTTCTTCCCCGCGGTCAGCCAGGGGAACAGCGCGTGCTCCTGGAACATCAGCGCCGCCCGTCCGCCGGGTACGTGGATCGAACCGGCGGACGGCCGGTCCAGCCCGGCCACCAGATTGAGCAGGGTGGACTTTCCGCAGCCGGACGCGCCGAGCAGGGTGACGAACTCGCCGGGTGCGACGTCCAGCGAGATGTCGTCCAGCACGAGCTGCTGCTCGCCCTGCCGGCCGAAGGACTTCGAGACGTGGTCGATACGCGCCGCGTAGCCGTGCTCGGTCTGCTCGTCGACCGGCGCCTTGAGAAGTGCGGTTGCCATCGCGGGCCACCTCCTACTGGGGTGATGGGTGGGCGGTCACGGTCACTTGGCGCCGAGTCCGGCGTCCTCGACGGCCGGCCGGCCCTCGGCCTCGAGCACCTTGTTGAGGATCGAGAGGTCGTAGATCCCCTTGATCTCGGCCTTGTCCAGGAGCCCGGAGTCGACGGCGTTCCTCGCCTGCTCGTCGAGGGTGGAGGCCAGCGGGTCGTCGGTGACCTCGATGTTCCGGAACGCCGGGTCGATCACGGACTTGGGGAGCTTCTTGCCGCCGTGCTTCTCCAGCCCGGCGTTGACCTGTTCGCGCGCCTTGCCGGGGTTGTCGTTGATCCAGGCGTTGGTCTTCACGGAGCCGCGGACGACCGCCTCGACGACTTCCGGGTGCTTCTCGAGGAACTTCTGCGAGACGATCAGATGGGTGGTGACGAACTTCCCGTCGTCCCACAGGTCGCGCTCGTCGATCAGCACCTTGCCGCCCTTGTCGAGGACGTTGGAGGCGGTCGGCTCGGGCACCCAGGCACCGTCCAGATCGCCCTGCTGGAAGGTGGTCGGAATCTCCTTGTTGTCCTGCCGGAGGACGGAGACGTCGCCCTTGCCGGTCTCGGGGTCGACCTTGTGGCCCTTCTCGTTCAGGTAGTTGAGCAGCGCCACGTCCTGGGTGTTGCCGGGCTGCGGGGTGGCGATCCGCTTGCCCTTCAGATCCGCCTCGCTCTTGATCTTCTCGGGGTCGACGACCAGCGAGGCGCCGCCCGAGGTGGCTCCGGCGACCACCCGCAGGTTCTTGCCCGCGGCCTTGGTGTACCCGTTGATGGCCGGCGAGGGACCGATCCAGGTCATGTCGACGGAGCCGGAGTTGAGCGCCTCGATCGCGGACGGGCCGGCGTTGAAGAGGTACGGCTTGGCCTGCGTGCCGCCGAGCTCCTTCTGGATGAGCCCCTCCCCGCCGAAGCCGACCAGCGGGGTGGCGTGGGTGACGTTGGCGAAGAAACCGACCTTCACCTCGTCCAGGCCGCCCACCTTCTTGCCCTCCGCCTTGGGCGCCCCGGCCTCGTCGGACGCCTCGGACCCGTAGCCGCACGCGGTCAGCAGCAGGGGGAACACGGCCGCGCCGGCCAGCGCGGCGAGGGTGCGGCGGCGGGACCCGGAACGGGCGGTGGGTGCAGACATGGGGCAAGTCCCTTCGAGACTCAGGCAGTCGGTGGCGGGGCTGGGGCGGTTCGGCATCGCATACATCGGTCGATGCCGCCGTGCCCGCTCCCCACCACGCCGTCGCCTATCCGGCCGCCGCGCTGGTCGAAGGTGGTGAAAACCGAGTCGATCATCTGTCAGAAGTCCCAGCCGTCGTCGTCGCGCTCGGCCGTGTGCAGCTCGTCGGCCTTCTCCGCGAACGCGTCGCCGGCCATGCCCGCCGTGAGCGTGGTGCCGTCGGCCGGGTCGATCAGCAGGAAGGAGCCGGTGCGCCGGGAGGTGGCGTACGCGTCGAGCGCCAGCGGTTCGGCGGTGCGCAGCACCACCCTGCCGATCTCGTTGGCCACCAGCTCGCCGGGCTCGGGGTGCTGGGAGAGGTCGTCCAGAGTCAGCCGGGAGGGAAGCTCCCTGACGATCGCCTTGACCGTGCGGGTGGTGTGCTTGAGCAGCACCCTCGCGCCCGGACGCAGCGGGCGGTCGTGCAGATGGCAGACGGTCGCGGTGAGGTCCTGGCTCGGCTCGGGACGGTCGTCGACGGGCACCAGCAGATCGCCGCGGGATATGTCGAGGTCGTCGGTCAGCCGCAGCGTCACCGACTGCGGGGCCCAGGCGACGTCGACCTGCTCACCGAGCGCGTCGATGGCCTCGACGGTGCTGGCGCGGCCCGAGGGCAGTACCGCGACCCGCTGGCCGACGCGCAGGATGCCGGAGGCGATCTGGCCCGCGTAGCCGCGGTAGTCCGGGAGTTCGGCGGTCTGCGGACGGATGACGTACTGCACGGGGAAGCGCGCCACGTCCTCGGACGGGTCGTGGCCGACCGGCACCGTCTCCAGGTGCTCCAGGACGGTGGGCCCGCCGTACCAGGGCATCCGCGCGGAGGCGGTCACCACGTTGTCGCCTGCCAGCGCCGAGATGGGGATGGCGGTGACCTCGGGCACGCCCAGCTCCGCGGCGTACCGGGTGAACTCCCGCGCGATGTCCGCGAAGTCGGGCTCCGCGTAGTCGACCAGGTCCATCTTGTTGACCGCGAGCACCACGTGCGGCACGCGCAGCAGCGCGGCCACCGCGGCGTGCCTGCGGGTCTGCTCGACCACTCCGTGCCGGGCGTCGACCAGGATGATCGCCAGCTCGGCGGTGGAGGCTCCGGTGACCATGTTCCGGGTGTACTGCACGTGCCCGGGGGTGTCGGCCAGGATGAACCGGCGCCGAGGAGTGGCGAAGTAGCGGTAAGCGACGTCGATGGTGATGCCCTGCTCGCGCTCCGCGCGCAGCCCGTCGGTCAGCAGCGCCAGGTCCGGCGTCTCCTGGCCGCGGTTGCGAGAGGCGTGCTCGACGGCCTCCAACTGGTCGCTCAGCACCGACTTGGAGTCGTGCAGCAGCCTGCCCACCAGGGTGGACTTGCCGTCGTCGACCGAGCCCGCGGTGGCGAAGCGCAGCAGCGCGGTCGCCGCGGTCGCCGTCGGATCGGCCTCGAAGGCCGTCTGTTCGGTGGTCATCAGAAGTACCCCTCGCGCTTGCGGTCTTCCATCGCGGCCTCGGAGAGCTTGTCGTCCGCCCGGGTGGCACCGCGTTCGGTGAGCCGGGAGGCCGCGATCTCGGTGATGACCTTCTCGATCGTGTCGGCGTCGGAGTCGACCGCGCCGGTGCAGGACATGTCGCCGACGGTGCGGTAGCGCACCCGACGGCGCTCCAGCGACTCGCCCCGGCCGGGCCCGCCCCACTCGCCGGGAGCCAGCCACATGCCGCTGCGCGCGAACACCTCGCGCTCGTGCGCGTAGTAGATGGCGGGCAGTTCGATCTTCTCGCGCAGGATGTACTGCCAGACGTCCAGCTCGGTCCAGTTCGACAGCGGGAAGACGCGTACGTGCTCGCCGGGGGAGTGGCGCCCGTTGTAGAGCTGCCACAGCTCGGGGCGCTGGCGGCGCGGGTCCCAGCCGCCGAACTCGTCCCGCAGCGAGAACACCCGCTCCTTGGCGCGGGCCTTCTCCTCGTCGCGGCGGCCACCGCCGAACACGGCGTCGAAGCGGCCCGCCTCGATCTCCCGGAGCAGCGGCACCGTCTGGAGGGGGTTGCGGGTGCCGTCCGGGCGCTCGCGCAACTCGCCGCGGTCGATCAGCTCCTGGACCGAGCCGACGTGCAGCCGCAGCCCGTGCTGCGCGACCGTGCGGTCCCGGTACTCCAGCACCTCGGGGAAGTTGTGGCCGGTGTCCACGTGCAGCAGCGCGAACGGCACCGGTGCCGGCGCGAACGCCTTCAGCGCCAGATGCAGCATCACGATGGAGTCCTTGCCGCCGGAGAAGAGGATCACCGGCCGCTCGAACTCGCCCGCCACCTCCCGGAAGATGTGCACGGCCTCCGACTCCAGCGCGTCCAGGTGGCTGAGCGCGTACGGGCTGTCCTTCTCCTCAGTGGCGGTGGTCGTGACACTCACGCCGATCCCCTCTCCCTCAGCAGCGACTCGAGCGCCGCGGCGGACTCCGAGACGCTCTGCTCGTGTGCGGCGATCCGCAGGTCCGGATCGACCGGAGCCTCGTACGGGTCGTCCACGCCGGTCAGGCCGGTGATCTCACCGCCGGCCTGCTTGGCGTACAGGCCCTTCACGTCGCGGACCGAGCAGACCTCCACCGGCGTCGCCACGTGCACCTCCAGGTACGAGGTGCCCGCGGCCCGGTGCCGTTCGCGCACGGCTTCGCGGGACTCGGCGTACGGCGCGATCACCGGCACCAGCACGGTCACCCCGTGCGAGGCCAGCAACTGGGCGACGAAGCCGATGCGTTGGACGTTGGTGTGGCGGTCCTCGCGGGAGAAGCCGAGCCCCGCGGAGAGGAACTCGCGGATCTCGTCGCCGTCCAGCACCTCCACCCGGCGGCCCGCGGCGCGCAGCCGGGGCGCCAACTCCCGCGCCAGCGTGCTCTTTCCGGCGCTCGGCAGCCCGGTCAGCCACACCGTCACGCCACCGCTGTCCGCGTCCGTGGGCGTGGCCGAGTGCCCGCCCGTGTCGGTGGCCGTGTCGGGGCTCGTGATGCCGGTGCCGACGTCGGTCGGCGGCCCGGTCGTTGCGGTGCCCGCAGTCGTCATCTCCCGCTCCCTGCTCGTCGTCGGGGCCATCAGCCGTGCAGTCCGCACTCGGTCTTGGTGTTGCCCGACCAGCGGCCGGCCCTGGCGTCCTCGCCGGCGGCGACCCGGCGGGTGCACGGGGCGCAGCCGATGGAGGCGTAACCGTCGGTCAGCAGCGGGTTGGTGAGCACGCCGTGCGCGCCGACGTACTCCTCCACATCGGCAGCGGTCCAGCGCGCGATCGGGGAGACCTTGACCTTCCGGCGACGCTCGTCCCAACCGACCACCGGAGTGTTCGCCCTGGTCGGCGACTCCTCCCGGCGCAGCCCGGTCGCCCACGCGGCGTAGCCGGCCAGGCCCTCCTCCAGCGGTTGGACCTTCCGCAGCGAGCAGCACAGGTCCGGGTCGCGGTCGTGGAGCCTCGGCCCGTACCGGGCGTCCTGCTGCGCGACGCTCTGACGGGGCGTCAGGGTCGTGACGTTGACGTCCATCACCTGGGCGACGGCGTCACGGGTGCCGATGGTCTCGGGGAAGTGGTAGCCGGTGTCCAGGAAGACCACGTCGACGCCGGGCCGCACCCGCGAGGCGAGATGGGCGACGACCGCGTCCTCCATCGAGGAGGTCACACAGAAGCGAGCGCCGAAGGTTTCCGTCGCCCAGCGCAGGATCTCCGACGCGGTGGCGTCCTCCAGCCGACGCCCCGCCTCCTCGGCGAGCTCGCGCAGCTCCGCGTCCGTGCTCATCGGTGCTCCTCCTCGCTCCGGTCGTGCGTCGGGGACGTGTCCGCGGGAGCGGAAGCTCCGCCGCGGAAGCCCGCGGCAAGCAGCCCGAGGAACTTCACCGCGAACGCCCGGTTGCAGTCCGCGCACTCCCAGGCGCCCGGCCCTTCCTCGGACGGCCGCAGGTCCTCCTCGCCGCAGTACGGGCAGTAGTACGGCGCCGCTCGCTCGCTCACTTGAGGTCGCCCTCCTCGGCCCGGGCCGCCCACTGGGCGAAACGTTCGCCGTCGGTGCGCTGCTGCTGGAAGTTGTGCAGGACGCGCTCGACGTAGTCGGGCAGCGCGGCGGCGGTGACCTTGAGGCCGCGCACCTTGCGGCCGAAGCCCGGTTCGAGGCCGAGCGAGCCGCCGAGGTGCACCTGGTAGCCCTCGACCTGTTCGCCGTTCTCGTCCAGCATCAGCTGGCCCTTGAGCCCGATGTCGGCGACCTGGATGCGGGCGCAGGAGTTGGGGCAGCCGTTGATGTTGATGGTGACGGGCTGGTCGAAGTCGGGCATCCGACGTTCCAGCTCCTCGATCAGCGACTGGCCCCGGCCCTTGGTCTCCACGATCGCGAGCTTGCAGAACTCGATGCCGGTGCAGGCCATCGTGCCCCGACGGAAGGGCGAGGGGGTCGTGGTGAGCCCCAGCGCGCCCAACTCCTCGCTGAGCGAGGCGACCTGCTCCTCGGGAACGTCGAGCACGATCATCTTCTGCTCGGCGGTGGTGCGCACCCGGCCCGAGCCGTGTGCCTCGGCGAGATCGGCGATCTTCGTCAGCGTGGCGCCGTCGACCCGGCCGACGCGCGGTGCGAAGCCGACGTAGTAGCGGCCGTCCTTCTGCCGGTGCACGCCGACGTGGTCGCGCCACTGCTGGACGGGCGCCTCGGGTGCGGGCCCGTCGGCCAACTTCCGTCCCAGGTACTCCTCTTCGAGCACCTCCCGGAACCGCTCGGCGCCCCAGTCCGCGACCAGGAACTTGATCCTGGCCCGGGTGCGCAGCCGCCGGTATCCGTAGTCGCGGAAGATTCCGATGACGCCCTCGAAGACGTCGGGCACCTCGTCGACACCGACCCAGGCGCCCAGCCGTACACCGATCTTGGGGTTGGTGGAGAGGCCACCGCCCACCCAGACGTCGAAGCCGGGCCCGTGTTCGGGGTGGTCGACGCCCACGAAGGCGACGTCGTTGATCTCGTGCGCCACGTCGAGCAGCGGCGAACCGGAGATCGCGGACTTGAACTTCCTGGGCAGGTTGGAGAAGGCGGGGTTGCCGACCACCCTGCGGTGGATCTCGTCGATCGCCGGCGTCCCGTCGACGATCTCGTCCTCGGCGATGCCGGCCACCGGAGAGCCGAGGATCACCCGCGGGGTGTCGCCGCACGCCTCGGTGGTCGAGAGCCCGACCTCCTCCAGCCGGCGCCAGATCTCCGGCATGTCCTCGATCCGGATCCAGTGGTACTGGACGTTCTGCCGGTCGGTGATGTCGGCGGTGCCCCGGCCGAACTCCTCGGAGATCTCGCCCACCACACGCAGCTGACGGGTGGTCAGCCGCCCGCCGTCGATCCGGACCCGGAGCATGAAGTACTTGTCGTCCAGCTCCTCCGGCTCCAGCACCGCCGTCTTGCCGCCGTCGATGCCGGGCTTGCGCTGGGTGTACAGACCCCACCAGCGCATGCGTCCGCGCAGGTCGGCCCCGTCGATCGAGTCGAACCCCTGCCGGGAGTAGATCGTCTCGATGCGTGTCCGGACGTTGAGACCGTCATCGTCCTTCTTGGTCTGCTCGTTGGGGTTCAGCGGGGTGAGATGTCCCTTGGCCCACTGCCCCTCGCCGCGGTGGCGGCCCGTCTTGCGGCGGGCTGGGGCGGCAGCGGTCGGCTTGGCGTTGTCGGCCATGGCGGAAACGTCCTTCGGGCTGACGGGGTGTGGCGGCTCGGGTCAAGAAGGCTCGGACCTGCGGAAACGGGGCACGCGCCGGCGCCCCGCGGCAGAGGGGGAGAGCTGGGAGAGGGGGAACGCCCGCGACGGTGGGGGCGGTTCGATGCTGCTGTGCTGGGACTGTCAGCCCGCTCAACACATGGCGCTGGACATGCGGCCGAGGTCGACGTGACGTCGACTCACCAAGGCGGTTCCAGCTCCGGACATGACGGAAGACTTGCACGGTGATTTGGATCCAGTCCAGCTTCGTCCGCGATGCGGACAACTCGGTCCTACTCTGTGAGACATGTGGGCTCGCTCACATCATTGCAGGTCAGGGGTGTCGTACGGCGCCTGTGGTCGGGTTCGGCCGGGGCGGTTGTGCAGCGTGGGGGAGCGGTGGTCGGTGAGGCGCGCGACCGCGGCCGGATGTCGGCGGACGACGCCGGGCGTCACGCTCCCGGCCAGGGGCCCGGAGCGGCGACCGCCGGCTCCTCCTCGGTCCTGGTGTCGAACACCCGGAACCCGCGACGCCGGTAGTTGGCCAGTGCGTACGGCCCGTCCTTGCTGCACGTGTGCAGCCAGACCCGCTCGGTCCGGCGGCGGTCGGGCAGTCGGTCGGCCAGGTCCCAGGCGCGAGCCGTGCCTTCGCTCAGCAGCAGCGCACCGATGCCCCTGCCGCGGAAGGCGGGCAGCAGGCCGAAGTAGCCGATCTCCACGACGCCCTCGTCCTGTGCGTCCAGCTCCACGAAACCGGCCGGGGTGTCCCGGTCGTACGCCACCCAGGTCTCCACTCCCGGCCGTTCGAGCAAGGTGCGCCACTGCTCGTACCTCCAGCCGAGGCGATCCGTCCAGGTCACGTCCGCACCCACCGAGGTGTAGAGAAACCGGCTGAACTCCGGGCTCGGCACCGCCGCCCGGACGATCCGTATCCCGGACAGGTCGTCCGAGTGCTGGACAGCAAGGAGGTCCCGGGGCGAGGTCTGCTCCAGCGACCAGGTGGTGACGGTGCGCGTTTCCATGCGTCGATCCCATCACGGTCGCCCCGCGCCTCGTGCCGAAGGGCCGCTGAAGCGTGCCTTCTCCCCGCGGCTGCGAGGGGGCGAGCGTGTCACCGGTGCGTGCGCACCCTCCGCGTACGGCTACGTTGAGGGCGTGTGCGCAGCGAGAACGACCGAGGACGAGCAGCCGGAACCCAAGCCGGGAACGGCCCGTCTGTACCGAAACATCCCCAAGCGGCGCCTCAGCTGGCTGCTGCTCAAGGACACGGTCAACTCCTGCATCGAGTACCGGGTCCTCGGCCTGGCCGCGGAGGCGGCGTTCTTCACCCTGCTCTCCCTGCCGCCCCTGCTGCTGGGACTCATCGGCCTGCTCGGGTACATGGATGCCTGGATCGGCACCGACACTATCGAGAACGTCCGGGCCAACATCCTCGAGGCGTCCTCCAAGGTGCTCTCGGACCGGGGCGTCGAGGACATCGCCACGCCCCTGATCGACGACGTCATCAAGGACGGGCGGCCCGACATCGTCTCGTTCGGCTTCGCGCTGGCGCTGTGGTCCGGCTCGCGCGCCGTCAACGTCTTCATCGACACCATCACCGTGATGTACGGGCTGGACGGCCACCGCGGAATCGTCAGAACCCGGCTGCTGGCCTTCCTGCTCTACGTCGTCGCCATCCTCCTGGGAGCCGTCGCGCTGCCGCTGATGGTGGTCGGGCCCGAGGTGGTGGTGGGCTGGGTGCCCCAACTGGAGTGGCTGGTCAGGTTCTTCTACTGGCCGGTCATCCTGCTGCTGTCGATCGTCTTCCTGACCACGCTCTTCCACGTCTCGGTCCCCGTCCGGTCCCCGTGGCGGGAGGACATCCCCGGTGCGCTGGTGGCGCTGATCATGTGGGTCGGCGGCAGCTTCCTGCTGCGGGTCTACCTCACCAGCACCGTCGAGGGGCCCACCATCTACGGCTCGCTGGCCGCCCCCGTCGCCGTACTCCTGTGGATCTTCGTCTCCGCCTTCGCCGTGCTGGTGGGGGCCGCGGTCAACGCGGCGATCGACCGCGTCTGGCCCTCCGTGGCCACCGCCGCGGCCCGGCGGGCCAGGGAACAGCTCAAGGAGGACCAGGCCGCGGCCCTGGTCGCAGCCGTCGCGGCCCGCAAGGGCCGGCAGCACGAAGCATCCGCCGAGGGCGACGACCCCGACAACGACCCCGACGGCGACGACGATCACCACGACCCCGATCACGGCAACTCCGATCACGGCGACCGTGACCGTGGCGACGAGGCGGAGAGCGAGGCGGGCCCCGACGGTGCAGCGGACCGGCGGGGTGCCACCCCTTCCGGCCCGGGGCCCTGCGCCGGTGCGCGATCCGCCACCGGCGCAGGTACTGAGCGCGCCGGTGAATCGGGCTCCGGGCAGGGTCCGACGGGTGAGCAGCCGGCCGAGTTCCCCGAGCGCTGGGCCCGCTTCCACCCGCCGGAGGACCTGCGCTCGCGCCTGCGCGGCCCGCACCGGGAGTAGCGGCGGCGGACGCCCCGACGCCCGCACCCCGGCGCGCGCCGCGCGCCCCGATCCGGCCGACCTCGCCCCGCCGCCGTCCCGCGCCGGCCGACCCGCCGGAACGTGGCGGAGGCCGGGCGCCCTCCTGCCGTGTGCACCCGCCCGTTATCTTGACCTCCGTGGGACTAGCGACGGGGGAATCTGCGGATGGGTCCGGAACAGCGGCGAAGACGACGGTCTCGATGCGGGCGATCTACCGGAACGTCCCCAAGCGCAAGCTCTGCTACCTGCTCCTGAAGGACACCTACCGCTCCTGCGCGGAGTACCGGGTGATGGGGATGGCCGCAGAGGCCGCGTTCTTCACGATGCTCTCGCTGCCCGCGCTGCTCCTCGGGCTGCTCGGACTGCTGAGCGGCGTGGACTCCCTGGCGGGCACGAGCATCCTTCAGCACGTGCGCGACCAGCTGGTCGACGCCTCCTCGGCGATGCTCTCCGAACGCGGCGTCGCCGAGCTGGTCGTCCCCCTGCTCGACGATCTGGTCAACAGCGCGCGGCCCGGGCTGCTCTCCTTCGGCTTCGTCTTCGCCCTGTGGTCCGGCTCGCGGGCGATGAACGTCTTCATCGGAACCATCACCGTGATGTACGGCCTGGACGGCTACCGCAACGCGGTCGCCACCCGGCTTCTCGCTTTCGGCCTGTACGTGGTCGGCCTGGTCGTCGGTGCCGTGATCGTCCCGATGACGCTGATCGGGCCCCGCGCGGCGGTCCAGTGGTGGCCGGTGCTTCAGGGCTTCGTGCAGTACCTGTACTGGCCGGCGGTGCTGCTGCTCGCGGTCTCCTTCCTGGCGACGCTCTACCACGTCTCCGTGCCCGTGCGTTCGCCCTGGCGGGAGGATCTGCCGGGGGCGCTGGTCGGGCTGCTGCTGTGGGTGCTGTGCGCGGTCGGTCTGCGCACGTATCTGCGCAGCGCCGTCGAGGGGCAGAGCATCTACGGTTCGCTGGCGGCCCCGGTGGCGCTGCTGCTCTGGCTCGGGATGTCGGCGTTCGCCGTGCTCGTGGGCGCCGCGGTGAACGCAGCTGTCGACCGGGTCTGGCCGGCCGCCACCACGGCTGCCGCCCGCGCCGCCAAGGACCGAAGGCGGGAGGCGGCGATGGCGGCGATGGTCCAGGCAGTGGTGGCCCGCCGAACCCGCGCGGAACTCGACGCCGAGCAGGGCGGTTCGCGGACCGACCCGGACAGCGACGAGGAGATGCGTGCCTGGCAGCGGTTGCTGCGTTCGACCGAAGTCAGGGAGCAGCTGGACAGGCTCCGGGACACCAGTCGAAGAATCGGACGAAGGATGACAGAGTAGGTGTGATCGCCGTGCCAGCACGGGAGTGCCGATGGACACTCAAGGAGCGATGTCCGGGGCGACGCCGCCGCACGAGAACCGGCCGACCAGCGTGGAGACCATCCTCGCTCTGAACCGGATGGGCGTCTTCGACTGGGACCTCGACCAGAACCTGCTGCACTTGGACAGTGCCGCGCGAGACGTACTGGAGCTGCCCCCCGACGAGTACGAGATGCGCCCGCAGAGTCTCCATGCGTACTTTCCCCCTGCCGAGGTCAGCCGCCTCGACCTGCTGACCTCCCAGGCGATCAAGGAAGGCAGGAACAGCTTCGGCGCGTACTTCCGGGTCCGCACCACCGAGGGCGGAACGCGCTGGAGCCATGTCCAGGCGTACATCCGGCGGATCGAGGACGGCCGCCCGCACCGCATCGTCGGCATTCTGCGCGACGCCACGGACGAGCTGCAGCACTCCACCGATCGGCTCAGCCTGGAGGCGACCGAGAGCGGCGTCAGCGCCGTCCTCGGCGACACCACCGCCGCGCTGGCGACCGCTCGCTCGGTGCGCGACGTGCTGGACGTGCTGGAGAGCCCGGGCGTGCTCAGCCGGCTCGACGCGACCAGCCTCGGCCTCGGCCTGGTCGAGGGCGACCACCTGAGGATCATCGCCGAGCGCCGGGACGCCGACCAGCCCTCGGACGCGAGCCTGACCAAGCTGGACGCCGATCTGCCGATGAGCGAAGTGGTCCGCACCATGCAGCCGGTCTACATCGGCTCCGGCGAGGAGTTCGCGGAGCGCTATCCGCGGCTGTGGCCGTACGTCGAGCCGGAGGGCGTCGACTCGGCGGTCTGTCTGCCCCTTGTTGCCCATGCCCGGGTCATCGGGGCGCTCGGGCTGCTCTACCGCGGGCGCCACGACTTCGACGCCCATGAGCGCACCCTGCTCAACGCCATGTCCAGCAGCGTCGCGCAGAGCCTCCAGCGCGCCACCCTCTTCGACCAGGGGCGCAAGCTGGCCGAGGACCTCCAGCGGTTCATGCTGCCGCACTCCATCCCCCGCCTGGCAGGGGTGCGCACGGCCGTCAGCTACCGCCCCGCGCGACAGCTCGGCGAGATCGGCGGCGACTGGTACGACGTGATCCCGCTGCCCGGCGGCCGGGTCGCGATCGTCATCGGCGACGTGCAGGGCCACGACACCCACGCCGCCGCAGTCATGGGCCAGCTGCGGATCGTGCTGCGCGCGTACGCGGCGGAGGGCCACCCGGCGACCACCGTGATGGCCCGGGCTTCGGCCTTCCTCGCGGACCTCGACACCGAGCGGTTCGCCACCTGTCTCTACGCGGAGATCGATCCGTCCACCGGCTGGCTGCGGCTGGTGCGGGCGGGTCATCTGGACCCGCTGCTGATGCGCGGCGACGGCGAGTGCCGGCCGCTGCCGGTCGCCGGCTCGCTCCCGCTCGGGCTGCTCCATCTGGGCCCGCTCGACTACCGGGAGACGGCGTTGGAACTGGCGGTGGGGGAGACGGTGCTCCTCTACACCGACGGGCTGGTGGAACGGCCCGGCGGCGACATCGAGGAAGGGGTGCAGGCCCTCGCGGACTCCGTACCGCTCGGGCCCTCGGACCTGGACCGGCTCGCGGACTGGCTGGTGGAGTCCCCGCGGGTGACCTCCGGCGAGGACGACATCGCCGTGCTGCTGCTGCGGCGCGAGCCCCCGGTCAACCCGCAGGTGGGGCGGCGGCTCCACCAGTACATCGCGCCCGGCGACATGGAGGCGCTGAGCGGGGTGCGACACATGGTCAGGGACGCCACCAGGGCCTGGCGCGCGGACCAGTTCACCGAGGAAATCGTGCTGACCACCCACGAGTTGGCGACCAACGCGCTGCTCCACACCGAGGAGGGCGTCACCGTGACCGTACGGCTGCTCGGTGGCGCGGACCGGCGGCTGCGCATCGAGGTCGCGGACCGCTCCACCCGCCAGCCCAAGCTGCTGGAGGCCGAGGAGTGGCACCGCACCGGGCGCGGGATGCTGCTGGTCGACCGGCTGGCGGACCGCTGGGGAGTGGAGTCGCGGGGCGCCGGCAAATGCGTCTGGTGCGAGTTCGACAGCCCATAGGGCGGGGAGGCGTCCGCCGGTTCCGGCCGAGCGCTCAGCCCGCCACCCACTCCGGCATCCACACCTCCTGCGGGGCTTGCGGGGCAGCCGTGCGCAGATGGTCGCGCAGCGCGGTCAGCACGGGGTGCCGGTCCCCACTGCGGAACAGCAGCAGGTGCGGGTAGACCGGCGTCGGATCGTGCAGGGGAATGCGCCGCAGATCGTGGGTCTGCGGCCACAGGTACCGGTCGCCGCCGCCGACCAGGGTGGCCAGCGAGGCTGATTCGGCCAGTGCGTCCATCAGGGCCTCGTCGCCGAAATGGGGGCCGAGTGCGTCGATGCTCAGACCGAAGGTCTCGGCCAGCGACCGGTGGAACGAAGCCCACTCCGTGCCCGGTGCGATCCCCGGGATCCAGATCCGGTGACCGACCAGGTCCGTGGGGGTGACCCCGGGAGAGCCGGCCAGCGGGTGGCCGGGCCCGACGAGCAGCTCCAGGGGTGCGTCCAGAAGGCGTTCGATGCTGAGCCCGGCCGGTACGCGGTCCGCCGGCAGGGCGCGGAAGGACGCGTCGACGGTCCCGTCGAGCACCGCACGGGCGGCCTGGCCGGCGTTCGCCTCGCTCAGGGTGACGGCGTCGAGCTCCGTTCCGGGGCGGGAGCGGTAGAAGCGGTGGACGGCCTGCGCCGGCAGGATGCGCCGGTTGAGGACGTCGATCCGCAGCGGGCGGCTTCCGGGGCGTACGGACTGCTCGGCCCGTTCGACGGCCGCCACCGCCGCCCTGGCGTGCGGCAGGAGGACCTGCCCGTCCGGGCTGAGCCGCGAGCCCCTGGGCGTGCGCACCACGAGCACGACCTCCAGGCGGCGCTCCAGGGCGGCGATCCGCTTGGAGACCGCCTGCTGACTCACCCCCAACTCGTCGGCCGCGGCCTGGAAATGGCCGGTACCGGCGACGGTCACGAACGTCCGCAGCGCTTCGACATCCACATCTCCCACCGTAGCTGCACAACCGAGGGTTGTGTCCGGAGCGCTTTCGGGTTGTTTGATCGTGCGCGCTGCGCGGTGGTGGGATCGGCGCATGTCCTCCCGCACTGAGCAGATCATGCATGTCCGCACACCCGAGTTTGCACGTCACGCGGAGCGGGTCGTCGAGGTGACCGATGCGACCTCCCGGCTGAACGTGCTTCCTTTCAGCGACAGCGAAGGTCGCGCCGAACTACTGTCGGTTGTGTTCGGCGGTCCGTTGCCCGAGTCGGTGGTGATCTACCCGCCGTTCTTCACCGAGTACGGGCTGAACACGACGTTCGGGGAGAGGGTCTTCGTCAACCAGGGGTGCACCTTCATGGACCGGGGAGGCATCCGCATCGGCGACGGCGTCATGATCGCCCCCAGGGTCAGCCTCATCACCGGAGGCCATCCGCTGCCCCTGGCCGAACGCCGCGAGCACCTCTGCTTCGCACCGATCGTCGTCGAGGACGAGGTGTGGATCGGAACCTCCGCCGTGATCACTCAGGGGGTGACCGTCGGCGCCGGAGCGGTGGTCGCTGCCGGCGCGGTGGTCACTCGTGACGTCCCTGCGGGCACCGTGGTCGGGGGAGTGCCCGCACGGGTGATCGGAACGATCGACTGAGCCCGGTCGCGGTCGGCGACGCCTCGGCCCTCGGAGCGCGCGACGCCAGTGCCGCTGTGCACTGACGTGCTGTCACCTGCGGTCCGGTGGCGGAGAGTTGGTGGGCCGCCGTCCCTCGGCTGCCGCCGGGCGAGGGGCGCGTGCGGTGGTGGCGCCGTCGGCCGGAAGTCCGCGCTCGTCGCGCGGTGCTCGTGGTGCGGTAGCAGTCGCGCCGCTCGGCCGCGCGCTCGGTGTCGTACGGGCGGGGGCCCGCGGCCGACGGCGGCGCCTCAGTGCCTGGCGTCCCCGTCGGCGGGTGTCTCCAGTGCCTTCTTGAGGTTGTCCAGAGTGCGGCGGATGTTGCCTCGTTGGAAGTCGGCGAAGGTCTGGCCGCGGGTGGCGATCCGGTCGAAGATCCCGGCCGCGAAGTCGGGCCAGGACCGGTCGTCGATCCACGTCTCGGTCACCCTCGTGCCGACGGGGGTCGGCTCGAACCGGTACTCCCAGGTCGCGATCGGGGCGCGCAGCCGGGGGCGGCGGACGCCGATGGCCCGCACCCTGAAGGCGAACCGCTCCCCGGAATCGGCGGCGACCACCTCGCAACGGGTGGTCCAGCGGAAGGCACCGCGTTTGTTGCGCCCGTCGAAGACCATGCCGACGAACGCGCCGCCGTCCCGGTCCTGAACGGTCGCCCCGAGGTTCTCCGGGCTCCAGCGGCCCATTTTCGTCGGGTCGCTCACCTGCTCGTACGCGATGGACGGGCTGACGGCGATCTCGATGCTGTCCGAAACCTGCAGCGTGCGCGCCATGGAACTCCTCCGATCCTCTCCGGCGACCCTACCGCCCGGTAGCAAGCAGTGCTCCGCCCGTCCCGTCCTCCGTGTGGAGCTCGGACCGGTCGGCCCGCCATCTCCCGCACTGGGTGCGGCTGTTCATCGGCGGTGGCCTGCGCCTACGCTCGGGGCGAGATCAACCGGTCCGCGAGAGGGAGCAGGATGCCTACGACGCCGTACGAAGTGCGCGGCACGGTGGAACCGACCGGTGCCGCCGAGCCCGGCGCCGCACCGGAGCCGGAGGCGCAGGGCCGGGCGGCGAAGCTGGTGGCGATCAGCGATCTCCACATCCGCTACCAGGAGAACCGCGAGATCACCGACGCCATCCAGCCGGAGTCGCCGCAGGACTGGCTGGTGATCGCCGGCGACATCGGTGAGACGGTCGCGGACATCGAGTGGACGCTGCGGATCATGACCGAGCGGTTCGCGCGGGTGATCTGGGTCCCGGGCAACCACGAGCTGTGGACCGCGCCCGGCGATCCGGTGCAGCTGCGCGGGGAGGCCAAGTACCGCCATCTCGTGGAGCTGGCACGGTCGTTGGGCGTGGTCACCCCCGAGGACCCGTTCCCCGTCTTCGAGGGGATCGGCGGCCCGGTCGTGGTCGCGCCGCTCTTCCTGCTCTACGACTACAGCTTCCGGATGCCCGGGGTGGCGACCAAGGAAGAGGCACTGCGTCGGGCGACCGAGGCCGGGGTGGTGTGCACCGACGAGCACCTGCTCCACCCCGATCCGTACCCGACGCTGGACGCCTGGTGCCGCGCCCGGCTGGAGTACAGCGAGAAGCGGCTGGTCGAGCTCTCGGGCGAGCTGCCCACCGTGCTGATCAACCACTGGCCGGTGGTGCGGGAGCCGACCGACGTGCTCTGGTACCCGGAGTTCGCGCTGTGGTGTGGGACCGAGGCCACCGCCGACTGGCCGACCCGCTTCGGCGCCGCGACCGTCGTCTACGGGCATCTGCACATTCCGCGGCTGATGCGGATCGACGGCGTACCGCACCAGGAGGTCTCGCTCGGTTATCCCCGCGAGTGGCGTCGCCACGGACGCTCCCCGGGGCGGCCGGTGCAGATCCTCCCGCCCCCGGCCGCCGGCTGAGGCGGGCCCGGCGGGCCCGCCGGGTACCGGCGAACGGGCGTACGGGGCGGGCCGGTTGGGTCCGCGGGCCCGGTCGGGGCGGCGGGGTTGTGGGCCTGCGGAGCCGTGGGCCGGGAACGGGTGGGGCGCCAAGTCCCGCCGGAGGCAGGCGGGTTGCGCCCCGCGGGTGGTGAACGGGCGCCGTCCCGAGGCCGGTTGCCGCACGGGGGCCGGTGTGTGCCGTGCTCAGCCAGTGCGGTGCGGTGCGGTGCGGTGCAGCGCGAGGCGCTCGCCGGGGGGACGTGCCCGGGGCGGCCGTCGCCGGAAAACCGTTGGCGCCCGAAGTGGCGTGCCGCTAGCGTCGAGCACGTACCGCGCGCCCCGCCGGTGCCGCACGCCGCCGGTCCCGCGACCGGCAGGGAAGAGCAGGAGGTGAGTGCTGATGACTGTCCTGGCAGAGGGCTTCGCCCGCACCGCGACCGTCCACCACTCCAAGTGCGGCCCGAGATCGGCGCCCGTCGGCTGACGTTCCGCTCGCGCGGACCCGCCCGGCGTTCCGCCCCGCCCGTCGTCACGGGTTCTCGGGGCCGCCCTTCGGTTCGAAGGGTTTTCCGTTGTCTTCATCTGTCACTCCGGCAGCACGCGACGCCGTGTCCTCGTGCGGCACCGCGTCTCCGTTCCGCACCGCGCATCCGCTCGCCCGCTACGGCTGGGACGAGGGGTTCGCCGAGAGTTTCACCCCGTACCGCGACGGCGGCCTGGTGCCGGGCCGCGTGGTGCGGGTCGACCGCGGCCGTCTCGACGTGGTCGTCGCCGACGGCGAGGGGGTCACCACGATCCTCGCCGACACCGGGCTCGTCGCCACCGGCGATCCGGCCCGGGTGCCCTGCACCGGGGACTGGGCGGTGGTCGAACCCGACCACCGGCAGGGCGCGTTCGTCCGTGCGCTGCTGCCCCGGCGCACTGCCTTCTGGCGTTCGGCGTCCTCCAAGCGGTCGGACGGGCAGGTCCTGGCCGCCAACATCGACCACAGCGTCATCTGCGTCTCCCTCGTCGGCCCGTTGGACCAGGGCAGGTTGGAGCGCTTCGTCGCGCTGGCCTGGTCCAGCGGCGCAGCGCCTGTGGTGGTTCTGACCAAGGCCGACCTCGCGCCGGACCTGGAACATGCGCTCGCCGACGCGGCTGCCGTCGCTCCCGGGGTCCCCGTGGTTCCCGTCAGCGCTGCTTCGGGAGAGGGCGTGGCCGAGCTCTCCGCGCTGCTCGGCTGCGGCACCAGCGTGCTGCTCGGCGTCTCCGGCGCGGGCAAGTCCACGCTGACCAACGCCCTGCTCGGCGAGGAGGTGATGTACGTGGCCTCCGTGCGCGACCGGGACGGCAAGGGCCGGCACACCACCACCACGCGCGAGCTGTACGCAACCGACTCCGGCCGGGTGTTCATCGACACCCCGGGGCTGCGCGGGGTCGGTCTCTGGGACGCGGGCGAGGGCCTGGGCCGGGCGTTCGGAGAGATCGAGGGCCTCGCGCGGCGGTGCCGGTTCGGCGACTGCGGTCACCGCTCCGAGCCGGGCTGCGCAGTACAGGACGCCGTGGCGGACGGCGAGTTGGCGCTCCGTCGGCTGGAGAGCTACCGCAGGCTGCGCCGGGAGGACGAGCGGCTCGCCGCGCGTACCGACGCACGTCTGCGGGCCGAGCAGCGAAAGGAGTACAAGCGCCGGGACGCCGACGGCCGGGCGCGCGGCGAGCACAAGCGCGGCGGGCACCGGTACGACGGCCGGCGGTCGTAGCCTGGCCGCGTGTGGAAGCTGAGCCGGAGTGAACGCGACATCCGCCGCATTCGTGGCGCGGAGGGTGCCGTGTACGCGCCCGACTCCCCTCGCAGCGAGGGGAGTCGGGCGTGAACGCGTTCGACGAGACTGACCTCCAGTTGGTGCTGCTGCGGCGGATGGCCGACTTCCAGCCCGATCTTGTCAACGACGCCCTGCGGGAGTTGGGCGTCGACCGGGCCAGGATGCGGGAGGCCAACCGGCGTTGGCAGGCGATGGTGCGCGCGCCGCGCGGCCGGGGCGCGCTGGGCCGCTACCGCGCGGCGCTCGGCGAACCGGAGTCGGTCGGCCGTCGCGCCGTCGGTGATCTGGAGTTCCGGGCGTTCCTGTGGCCGCTTCCGCTCTGGCCGGATCTGCGACTGGAGGTTCTGGCGGTGCCGGGCGGCCCCGTGTGGAACGAGTGGCTGGTACGTGCGCCCTCCGCGCCGGGCCCGGACCTGCACACGGTGGCGGACCTGCGGCCCTGGTCGTGCACGGTGGACGAGGTTGCCCGCGCCTTCCCGCCCGCGATCCCGCTGGAGGGGTCGGCGCCGACCCGTTGGCGGCTGCGTTTCGAGGCGCCCGGTGCGCAGGACGGTGAACCCCGGCCGGTGCTCGCCGAGTTCACCTGGGGCCTGCTCCAGCGCCTCCCCGAGCGCTGAACGGTCCCGGCCGGGCTCTGGCCGAGCCTGCCTGAGCTCTGGCCGAGCCTGCCAGGCTCGGAGAGACCGCTGCCCCGCAGCGGGTCGCCGCGTCCGCTCTGCTGCCCGTTCCGTCGGTGTCGTCGCGGCCACGGCGGTGGTGTACCGCCGCGAGGCGCGGCCCATGCGTGCCCCGACGGCCGGGGGACGGCCGTCGGCGGTGTCCGAATTCCGCCAGTGCGTACGCCGCGCGCGGGCCCACACTGGAGTGGTGATGGACGACGAGAGCAGGTACGAGGCGGTGCGCAGCCGCGACGCGCGTTTCGACGGGGTGTTCTTCACCGCCGTCACCACCACCCGCATCTACTGCCGCCCCAGCTGTCCCGCCCGGACGCCGTTGCGCGCCAACGTGGCCTTTCACGCCTCCGCCGCAGCCGCCCAGGCTGCCGGCTTCCGCGCCTGCAAACGTTGCCGGCCGGACGCCGTGCCCGGCTCGGCGGAGTGGAACATCCGGGCGGACTCGGTCGGCCGGGCCATGCGGCTGATCAACGACGGAGTCGTCGACCGGGAGGGCGTCGGCGGGCTCGCCCGGCGGCTGGGCTACAGCACCCGTCAGGTGCAGCGGCAGCTCACCGAGGAGCTGGGAGCCGGCCCGGTCGCCCTCGCCCGGGCCGGCCGGGCGCACAGCGCGCGGGTGCTTCTGCAGACCACCGCACTGCCCGTCACCGAGATCGCGTTCGCCGCGGGCTTCGCCAGCGTCCGGCAGTTCAACGACACCGTCAGGCAGATCTACGACAGCACCCCCACCGCCCTGCGCGGCGCCGCCAGACCGTCCGCCGGGGGCGACGGCATCAGACTGCGCCTGGCCCACCGCGGCCCCTTCGCAAGTCGGCAGCTCTTCGATTTCCTCGGCCGCCGTGTGGTGCCCGGCATCGAGGCAATGGACGGGACCCCCGGCAGCCGCAGCTACCGGCGGACGCTCGCACTGCCGTACGGGCACGCGGTCGCGGAGGTGGGGGAGAAGGGCGGCCCGGGATGGCTGGAGTGCCGACTGCGGCTGAGCGACGTGCGGGACCTCACCGCCGCCGTCCAGCGGCTGCGCAGACTCTTCGACCTCGACGCCGACCCGCACGCAGTGCTGGAGAGCCTCGGCGCGGACTCGCGCATCGGCGCCCTGGCGGGGGCAACTCCGGGGCTGCGCTCGCCGGGCGCTGCCGACGCCTCGGAGCTCGCAGCGCGTGCGGTGCTGGGCCAGCAGGTGACCGTCGGCGCGGCGCGCGGCCTGGCCGGCCGGCTGGTCGCCGCGTACGGCAAACCGCTGCCCGAGCCCGTCGGCCCCCTCACCCATCTCTTTCCCGCGCCCGAAGCCCTCGCGCAGGCGGAGCTGGGCGAGTTGGGCATGCCCGAGGCGCGCCGGGCCGCGCTGCGCACGCTGATGGCCGCGCTGACCGACGGCCGGATCGCGCTCGACCCGGGCGCCGACCGGGACGAGGCGGAGCGCTCGCTGCTCGCCCTGCGCGGCATCGGCCCGTGGACGGCCGGCTATCTGCGGATGCGCGCGCTCGCCGACCCGGACGTCTTCCTCGCCTCGGACGTGGGCGTACGGCAGGGCCTGGAGCGGCTCGGCGCGGCGCCCGCGGACGCGGAACGCTGGCGGCCGTGGCGCTCGTACGCCCTGCACCACCTGTGGAACTCCCTCACACCGCAGGGGAGTTCGCCATTGCCGTGACGAGAGGGCGGCCGGGCGCGGGGGCGGCCGTGACGACGGTGCGGCCCGGGAGGAGGTCGGCCGCGCCGGGGTCAGCCCGCGGTGAAGGTCATCCACACCGGGCGGTGGTCGGAGTGCAGCCGCTTCATGCACCCCTGCTGCTGGAGCCGGTACCGGGCGGCGGCGTAGGCGAACCCGTCGATCCGCCCGCCGCGTGCGCTGCTGCCGCTCTTGCAGGCGGTGCCCTGCTGCCAGTTGGTGGTCATGGAGAGCTTCTTGTTGACCTGCACCGGGCCCCAGGGCTCGCGCGGCACGTCGAGCGGGTTGTTCCAGTCGCCGCCCGCCACCGGATGGCGCCCCTGCTTCTTCAGATCGCCCACCAGCGCACGGTAGTTGGCGTTCATGGTGCGGTAGAGCTCGCGCATCTTCGGGTCCTTGGACGCGTTCGGCGGGTAGTGCAGGCCGATGACCGTGTACTGCTGCCCGCCGCTGCGTTCGCGGAGCGTGACCCAGAGCAGATGGCGGGAGTAGTCCGGGCCGCGAAAGGCGAGGCGCGACCCCTTGTCGACGGCGGCGAAGCGCTCCTTGTCCCACGCCACCGCGGATGCTCCGGCGGCCCCGGCGGGCTGGTGCACGGCCCACTTCCCCGGCGAGGTCTCCCGGTCGAGGACGCGTCCCACCTTGCGGGTGCGCACCTCCTGAAAGGTCGCCACATGCGCCCCTGAGGTGGCCACATGACGGAGCTGGGCGCGTGCCTTCGCACCGGCGAGGGTGAACGGCACGTTAGCGGTCACCAGGCGCACCGGCTCGGCCGCGGTGGCCGCCTCCGGGGGCGCAGCGGCGGACGCTCCGTGCTGGAGGCCGGCGGGCGCCGCGAGCAGAGCCGCGGCCAGCAGACCCGTCGCGGCCCTGGTGCCACCTGACTTCGCCATCACGCTGCTCCCGTCCGCCGTCCCACACGCTCCGCAAAGCCGCGAGCGTAGCAATGCCCGACCCGGTCGGCCATCGCAAACGGAAGCTGCGTGACACACCGAAGTGCTCCCGAGGCAGGGCGAGTTGACCGGACCCCGGCGCAGCCGCTCCCGGCCCGGCCGTGTGCCCGGACGGATCGGTGGCACGAGCCCGGCGCGGCGCGGTGGCCGGGCCCGGTTGCGGGCCAGGCGGCGAGGGCCAATATCGGCCTGTTGGAAGCTTCTTGAAGAAGAAGAGGTGGCCGGGGCCGAATCTGCGGGGACAATAAGGGCATGAATCGGCAGGGGGACGGGGCCGGAGCGCCCGACTGGTGGAGCGAGCTCTACGAGGACGGGCAGCTCGACGCGGGCAGCGACGCGGAGGCCCGCAGGGGGAACGACGACGCGGGCGAGACCACCGCGGGGGACACGATCGACGAACGCTTCCGCTCGGCCGCCCGTACGGTCGGCTCCGGCGGCGGCGTACGGCGTCCGCGACCGGATGCAGGCCCGAAACGAACGGACGAGGCGTCCGCAGGGGCGCCGCCGACACGGGACGAGGGCCCGGCACCCGGCAGGGCCGACCGGCCCACCGACCCGCGCGCCGGCGACCTCCGCGGCCCGGATTCCGGGGACGCGGGGACTCGTGACGCGGATGTGCGTGACGCGGACCCCGGCGCCGGACCGGCCAACACCGGCCCGCGCGCGGCAGTTTCGGGCGGCGAAGGCCCGGAGCCTCGTCGGGTCGGTGCCCCGCGCGACGCGGTCCCGCCGGACACCGGCGGCCCTCGCACCGGGGCAGGGAGCAGGGCGGCGTTCGGACGGGCCGTCGATCCGCCCGCGCACCGCACCGCCGAGCCGCGCAGTCCGAGCCGCGTCGGCCCGCAGGGTGGCGCTTCGTTCGCCAGGCGCAGGACCGCGCTGCCGTCGCCCCGGCCCGCACCGGTCGCCGGTCCGGCGATGCTTCCCGCAGCCGATCCCGACCGGTTGCACGCGCTGACCCCCGACACGGTGCTCGACGGAGCCCATCACGGTCCGCTGACGGTCAGGGCGGTCTCCACCCGCGGCGACCGGGCCCGCCACCAGGGGCAGCCCCGCTACGACGCGCTCCTCACCGCCCGTTTCGGCAGCGGTGATTCGGCCCTATTGCTCCTGGTGCTGGCGACAGGAGCCAGCCGCCACGCGGAGGGCCATCTCGCCGCCAGGGAGGCGTGCGAGGAGATCACGGCGGCGGTGGGACGCAGCCGGCACCGCCTCTCGGAGGACCTGCGCCGCGAGCGCCGTGCCTCGCTCAAGTCCGGGCTCGGCAGGTTGACCGCCCGCACTCTGGGGCGGCTGCGCGCCAGCGCCGTCGATCAGGGACTCGACCCGACCCAGTACACGGCGGTGCTGAGGTGCCTGGTACTGCCCGCCGATCCGCGGTGCCGCATCCGGTTGTTCTTCGGAGTGGGGGCGGGCGGCCTGTTCAGGCTGCGCGGAGGGCAGTGGCAGGACCTGGAGCCGGTCCACCCGCCGGCCCGGCCGGCCATGGTCATCGGCGACGGGAACGGCTCCGGCGGGGCGCTCCCCTCGAGCGCCGCGAGCGCGCTGGCCCGGGTGCCGGTCGATCCGCAGGACCTGCTCGCACCGCGTACGCCGCCGTTCCTCTTCCGTACTTCGGTGGCGGAGCCCGGGGACGCGCTAATGCTGTGCAGCGAGGGGATGGCGGAGCCGCTGCGCACCCAGGAGGCGTTCGGGGAGGAGCTGGGCACCCGGTGGAACGCCGCGGCCCCACCGAATCTGACCGAGTTCCTCGGGGATGCGCAGCTGCCGTCCAAGGGCCACACGGAGGACCGCACGGTCATCGGTGTCTGGGAGCCGGCCGTCGGCCGCTGAGGGGCGGGCACGCGGTGGGGCTGCGAGGATCGGCGCGCACGCCGTCCCCGCAGCCCCACCGCCCCTCCGACATCGGCCGGATGCCCGGTCGGCTAGCCGAACTGCCGCTCGATCGCGGCGAGTTTCTCCTCCAGCGAGTCCAGGCGCGGCCCCGCGGAGCCGTCCTCCTCGTACCCGTCGGTGCGCTGCTCGCCGTCGTACCGACGGCTGTCGTGGCTCGGCCCGCGCCCTGCCTTCCCGGTTTTCCCGCGATCGTCCTCCAGCCCACCGTGCAGCGCCGGACGGGTACGTACGGGCAGTTGGCCCGCCTCGACCTCGCCCTGCTGCTGCGCGGGGATCGACTTGGCGGTGGTGCCGGCCCCGGAGCTGGCCTCGGACCCGCCCGTGGGAGCGACCTCCAGCTGCACCTGGGTGGCACCGCCACCGCCGCGGCGCCAGCCGCGATGCTGCCTGCCCAGCGCCTTGATCCTGGCTCGTTCGAGCTTGTGCTGCTCCTTGCGCCGCACGCCCTCCTCGTACTTGTTCCGCCGGTCCTCTCGGACCTCGTCGACCGCCTCGTCCAGCGTCCGCACGCCCTCCAGCAGCATCAGCGACCAGGCGCGGAACGTTTCTCTGGGCGCGCGGATCCAGCGCACGGCGCGGATCTGCGGCAGCGGGCGCGGCACCAGGCCCTGCTCGCGCAGTGCCGCCTTGCGGGTCTGCTTGAGCGCGCGGTCGAAGAGGATCGCGGCGGAGAGCGACATGCCGGCGAAGAAGTGCGGGGCGCCCGCGTGGCCCGAACCGCGCGGGGCGTGCACCCAGTTGAACCAGGCGGCAGCTCCCGCGAAGGCCCACACCAGCATGCGCGAGGCCACCGAGGCGTCGCCGTGGCTGGCCTCGCGCACCGCGATCACCGCACAGAACATGGCGGCGCCGTCGAGCCCGAAGGGCACGAGGTACTCCCAGCCGCCCGAGAGGTTGAGATTCTGCCGGCCGAAGCCGACGAGCCCGTGGAAGGAGAGCGCCGCGGCAACTCCCGCGCAGCAGAAGAGCAGCAGGTAGGAGGCGGTGGCATACACCGTCTCCTTGCGTCGGCGCCGTTCCTCCATCCGTTCCCAGGAGTCGGCCGCTGCGGAGGTGTCCTCGTCGTCCTTGCGGCCACGCGCGATGAGCGCGATGGCACCGAGGAAGCCGAGGAGCAACACCGCACCCGCCAGCACCCAGTTCGAGGAGACGTCCGCCAGTGCCGCAAGTGTCATTTCCCTGCCCCTAGTTCGGCCCTTTCGGCCGTGGCTACGCTTTCGCGTGGTTTTGCTTTCGCGCCGCATACTGGCCGAAAGTCCGTGGGGCACACGGCGATTCGGCTCAATTGGACGCCAAAGAGCCCTCGGGGAGGGTGAATTGCGAACGAAATATTCGAACCGCTCAGCCGTGCCCGGCCATGCGCTCGACTCTTTCGGCGTCGCAGGTGCGCGGGCAGGTCACACAGGTGTCCTTGGGGCGGAGCGTGTAGAAGAGACAGCAGTTCGCCCGGGTCCGGGTGGGGAAGGCGTCGCCCTCGGGTGTGAGCAGCTCGCGGAAGCCCGCCCCGACGGGGTAGGGCGCGGTGGCGCCGGGGAGCAGTTGTTCGGCGGCCTCGATGCCGGCGCGCTCCTGGCCGAGCAGCCGGCCGACGTACCACAGGCCCTCGGTGATCTCGTCCGAGGCGACACCCCACAGGGCGCGCGGGCGGCGGCGCATGAGCGGCCCGAAGGCGGAGAGCACCGGTGCCAGATGCTCGGCGACGGCCTGGCGCACCTCGTCGCAGAGCGCCGCCTCGTCCCTCACCACCCTGGCGCCGGGCAGGCACGCCGCGGGGTCGTCGGGCAGGCAGGCGAACTCGCCCAGGCGCAGAGCCATCCGGCCCGACCGGCGGTCGAAGGCAACGGTGTGCGCGGGCAGGCGGGGCACCCGGCGGGCCATGAACCACGGGAAGGTGATCATGAGCGTGGCCGGCCAGGCGTAGCGGTGGAGTCCGAAGGTGGCGACCACATCGCGGCGCGCCCGGCGCCCGTAGTCGCGCAGCAGCTGGTCGGTGTCCCAGCCGAGGAAGTCCTCGAGCGCCGGCCCGCCGAGCGCCAACTCGTCGGTGGTGACCCAGCCCTGTCCCTGCGGGAGATCCTCGCCGCTGCCCAGCTCGAGCACGCGCAGTCCCGGCAGCACCTCGGCGAGGCGCGCGTAGGCGGCGGTGAAGGGCGAGTCCCCGGCCGGCGCGGCGGGGTGTGGAGTGAGGACCGTCAGAGCCATCGGCGTTCCCGGTGTAGCGATCACTTGCAGGTAAGCCTTACCTTACCCGATGCCATCCGTGTTTGATCTCTCGCACTGGCGGCCTATGGTGCTCTTCGGACAATTGGTGGAGTGCAAGACGAGAGGCAGGAGGTGCGGATGAACGAGCGTGCGACGCGCGCGGCCGTTCCCGGCCAGGTCAACGCCCCGTCCGAGCCCGCCGTACGGCCTGCCGTTCCGTCGCCGGCCACCGCCCCCGCGGCGGAGACCGACGGCGACGGCGGCCCGATACCGGCGCCCGACCCCGCGCGAAGGCCGGCGGACGGTCCTGGCGCGCCCCCGATCCGTACGGGCTCCACCGCGGTGTGTGCCGAGCCTTCGCCGTTGCGCGAGGGCGCCGCGGGCTCTTCGCGGGCCGAAGCCGCGCGGGGTGAGCACGTCCACAGCGAGCCGGCGCCGCCGCGCACGCCCCAGCGGCACTCGGTGCGCGGGCAGGTGCTCGCGGCGTTGCGAGAAGCGTTGCTCAGAGGGGAACTGGTACCCGGCGAGGTCTACTCCGCACCGCTGCTCGGCGCGCGTTTCGGCGTGTCGGCGACACCGGTCCGCGAGGCGATGCAGCAGCTCGCCGCGGAGGGTGCGGTGGAGACCGTGCCCAACCGCGGGTTCCGGGTCGCC
The DNA here is from genome assembly GCF_018101125.2 of Streptomyces tardus. Classification (GTDB taxonomy): domain Bacteria; phylum Actinomycetota; class Actinomycetes; order Streptomycetales; family Streptomycetaceae; genus Streptomyces; species Streptomyces tardus. The sequence continues at coordinate 215,654 of NZ_JAELVF020000004.1, forward strand.
AGGCGCACGCCGGACGAGCTGGCGGAGCTGGCGGAGCTGCGCACGCTGCTGGAGGTCCCCACCGTGCTGGCGCTCGCGCGCAGCCGGCCGCCGCTGACCTGGCAGGCGCTGCGACCGCTCGCGGAGGCCGCGCACCGCTGCGCCGCACGCGGTGACACCGCCGGTTACGTGGTCGCGGACCAGTCCTTCCACCGCGCCCTGGTCGAACCGGGCGGGAACCGTCAACTGGCCGCGTTGGTCGAGGAGTTGTGTCGACGGGCCTGGCGGGCACCGGCGACCCCGGAGCGGTTGCGGGCCCGCGGCCGACTGCACGGCGCGCTGCTCGACGCACTCGGCGCCGGAGAGACGGAGCAGGCGGAGACGCTGCTGCGCGAGCAGCTGAGCGTCTGAGCGCCACGCTCGGGGGCGCTGCCGCTCCCGGTGCGCACGGGCCGGCCGCGTCGTACCGCTCCGGGTGCGCTCGTACGGGCCGCACACGGGCGCGTGGGCGGCGACGACCGTGTGGGCCGCACGTGAACGCCGCGCACGCCCCGTGCCCGCGGCGCCGCGGGCACGGAGCGGCGTCCCGTCGGTGCGCGTACGTGCCACGTGCGACGGCGGGTGCCCGCCCGGCGCCGGGCGGGGAGATCAGGCCGCGGCGAGCTGTCCTTCGAGCCAGGTGGGCACGCCGCCCAGCAGCCGGAAGAGGCGCTGCGCCTCGGCGCGGAGTCGGCCGGCCTCCGGTTCCGCCTCCACCCCGGCGAGCGAGGCCAGCGCGGGCGCCATGCCGACCAGGTAGCCCAGCTCCTCCCGCAGCCTCAGCGACTCCGCGAAGCCGTGTCTCGCCTCGGTCAGGTCCCCGCTGCGCTGTGCGAGGCCGGCCAGATGGCGCCAGGTGAAGGAGGAGAGCAGGGTGTGCCGGTTGGCGGTGGCGCCCGCGTGCGCCCGGCGGTAGGCCGCGCGGGCCGACTCGGGGTTGTCGGCCAGGTGCTCGGCCAGAAGCCCCCGGCGGAAGTCCACCAGGGCCCGTTCGGGGGCGGAGGGCGGGATCAGCGCGGCGGCGCGTCCGAGGGCGGCACGGGCCTCGTCGGAACGGTCCCGGTTGCCCACCACCGTCGCCGCGTAGGCGAGTTGGCCGCGTTCGCAGGCGGCGGTCCCGCGGGCCACGGGGTCGACGGCGAGGGCTTCCGCGGCACGTACCGCGTCCTCGGCCTCGGCCCAGCCGACCGCGGTGAAGAGGCAGCCCTCCACCAGCAGGGCGGCACGGTGGACGGCGAACCCGGCGTCCTGCTCGGCCCGCGGGGCGAGGAGTGCCGCTGCGTCTCCCCAGCAGCCGCGGGAGCGCAGACGCCAGACCGCTCGTTCCAGCGGGTCATCTCCCTCCCCGTAACCCGGCTGTACCGAACCAGACATGGCGGGTTCCGCCACAGTGCCCTCCCAAGCGCGCCATTGAGCTCGATTGCCAGATCCGCGAGATGTGGGACGAATCTCAGCATGGATCAAGGGGTGTGGCCAAGGGTCTGGTGTGAATCAGTTCACAAACTTCCGTTCGGGGGTACTCGCTCGCAGGTGCAACCGTGTCGCCAACTGCCGTGGTGGGGCACGGGGTTGCGTGGAGAACCGGCCAAATGACTTTGGTGTGACCGGGTTTCAACTGCGCGATCCGGCGACTGCGCCGGGCGGCTCCGGTGCGCCGCGCCGCCCGCGCGGGCGGCTCCGCGGCCCGAGCGACGGCCTCGAAGCCGCCCGGTGCAATGGCCGGAACTCGTCTGGCGCTCCCCGGTGAGGCGCACAGCATTCCGGGATCAGGTGCCCAAGTGACCGCACATGCGGTACAAAGGAGTTGTGCCTGCCCGGTGTGCATCCCCCGTCGCACCGGGCAGGTGCTTTGCGTGCCCGGGCGATCGCGCTGCGTCGCGGCCCGGCAGGGCCTCCTGAGGATCCCGCCGCCCGCCCACCGGGACCGGCCACCACTCCTCTCGCATCCCCGGCCACCCTCCGGCGGCTTCCCGGCTTCCCGGCTTCCCGGCTTCGCTGCGGGCGGCAGTCGAACACCCCGCCGCCCGCAGCGCGTCGACCGGATCTCAGCGTTCGCCCGGATCGGCCGTACGCAGCTGATCGCGGGCGATGCGTCGGCCCTCGTACCGCTGGCGCCGACCTCTACAACGAGGTGCGCCGCGACGTATGGGACGACCCCAACTGGGGCTGGGGCAACAACCACGACTGGTTCGCCGCCGCCCAGCGCGCGGGCGACCGCATCCTGACGGAGGCCGACCCCGACCTGCTGATCGTGATCGAGGGCATCAACTGGACGGGCCTGCCGGTCGACGGACTGCCGCACGAGCGGCCCACGCTGGAGCCGGTGCGCGAGCTGTCGCACACCCTCGTCGACTCCGGCAAGCTCGTCTACTCCGCCCACTTCTACGGCTACACCGGGCCACGGCACAGCGGCGCCACGGGCATCGGCGAGACCAGCGACCCCCGTTACCGCGACCTCTCCCCGGCGGAGCTGATCGAGGTCCTGGACCGCCAGGCGTTCTACGTCTCGGGCGAGGAGGGGCAGCACTTCACCGCGCCGGTGTGGATCAGCGAGTTCGGCGTCGGCGGTCGGGAGGACACCGACCCGAAGAACCGCGCCTGGTTCGAGAACTTCGTCGACCACCTCGTGCGCACCGACGCCGACTTCGCCTATTGGCCGATCGTCGGCTGGCACCGCGACGGCCAGGGCAACGGCTGGGGCCTGCTGCACTGGGACGCCGAGGGCGAGCGGATGGGCCTCTACGACGGCGACGACTGGCGGGCCGACGCGTGGACCCGGCTGATCGAGTCCGACAGCCGCACCGGCCCGGTGCCGCAGCCCGCACACTGGTCCCAACTCAGTCCCGACCACGGCGACTTCGTGCAGTCGCGGCGGATGCGCGCGCTGCCGGACTTCGACTCCGGCGCTCGCAAGGCTGTCTGTCCGGACGGAGAGCGGCTCCTCGGGATCAGCCACACCGGCAACCGCGGCCTGTGCGGTGACGCCTCCGGGGAGGGCCTGTGGCAGGCCGACGGCGAGCCGCGGGCCGTCACCGACGAGCGGCACGTCGAGTCGGGCCGCGACTGGGCGCCCGGCTACACCAAACTCCAGTGCCCGCAGGGGCACGCGGCCACCGGCTACGGCGTCCGCGGCGCGCGGATGTCCTCGGTGCTCTGCGCGCCCGCCACTCCCGCGCGGCTCGGTGCGGACGGTCGCACCGTCCGGTTCGACAAGGGCGACGACCGCGGCGAGCGCCCCGGCGGCGGGGACTTCGCCCGAGGACGCCACAAGGGGCAGTGCGCGGCCGACGAGTACCTGGCCGGGATCGCCCACACCAACCGGCTCGGCTCGGCTCGGCCGGCACCCCCGACGCGCTCCTCTGCCGCCGCCTCGGCTGACCGGCCCGTACGCCTCCGGCAGCCAGGGGCGACGGGCCCCCAACGCCCGTACTGCGGGCGGCCGTTGGGGGCGGCAGTTCGCATCACCCGTACGGCGGCTGCCCGCGCGGGCGGGCGTGCGCCTGCGCGGGCCGCGGCTCCCCGCGGTGGTCGCGTCCCGTCGCCCGGGCCGTACTCGCGCCCCCGTCTGCGCGAGTCCCGCGAGGCCCGGAGCGGGCTGGAGCGCCCCGCGCGGGAGGCTCGCGCAGGTGCTCAGCTCATCCGCAGGGCGAGGAAGAAGTCGAGCTTGTCCTCCAGCCGCGAGAGGTCCCGGCCGGTGAGCTGCTCGATCCGCCCGACGCGGTAGCGCAGCGTGTTCACGTGCAGGTGCAGCCGGGAGGCGCAGCGCGTCCAGGAGCCGTCGCACTCCAGGAAGGCCCGAAGGGTCGGCACCAGCTCCGCGCGGTGCTTCTCGTCGTAGTCGCGCAGCGGGTCGAGCAGCCGAGCGGTGAAAGCCCGCCGTACGTCGTCGGGCACGAAGGGCAGCAGCAGCACGTGGGAGGCCAGCTCCTCGTGGCCCGAGGCGCACACCGGGCCGGGGCGCGCCGCCGCGACCCGCCGCGCGTGCCTGGCCTCCTCCAGTGCGCCGCGCAGCCCCTCGGCGGAGGTGACCGCCGCGCTCACGCCGAAGGTGACCCGGCCGTCCTCGCCGAGCCCCCGCGTCAGCGGCCGGCGTACGGCGCCCAGCAACCCGCCCGCGTCCAGCGGCCGGCCCGCGGCGGGAACCGCGCAACCGGCGGCCCCGACGTGCTCGCCGACCGCGACTGCGCTGTCGTTGCGGTGCTCCGGATCGGACAGCAGCGGCACCAGCGCCACCGCCTCCTCGCCGCTGTGCGCCACCGCGATCCGGTCGCCGCCGCCCTGCTCGCCGGCCGCCGGGCCGACCAGCAGCTCCTCCAGCAGCGCCTGTGCCACCGGGCCCGGCGGGAAGTCCGCGCCCTTCCACTCCACGGCGGCCACCACCACCTGCCAGTGCGGCGAGGCGTCGAGCCCCGGCAGCAGTACGGGAGTGGCCACCCGCAGCCGTGCGGCGATCTCGGCGGGTGCGGCGCCGCCCTGGATCAGCTCCAGCACCTCGTGTGCCAGTCGTCGCCGCACGGTGCGGGCGGCGTCCCGCTGGGCCCGTTCCGCGGCGATCAGCTGGGTGACACCGTGCACCAGCTCCATCCGCTCGGCCGGCCAGTCGCCGGCGTCGGCCTCGACGGCCAACAGCCAGTCGGAGAGGAGTGATTCACGCACGTCGGGAGTGCGCGGCGCCGCCTCGGCCGGGGCGCTCACCGGGAAGAGGGAGTACGTGGTGGACGCCGGTGCGCAGCCGGGCTCGGTGGGCGCGGTGACCGTCGTACGGTGCGGCCCGATGCGGCCCGAGCGCATCGCGGCCAAGTGGGCGCCGGCCAGGTCCTGGTGGACCTCGGCCACCGGTTCGCCGGAGACCGCGGCCGGTCCCGCGCCCGCGACCCGGCGTCCGGTGGGCGAGAGCACCCAGGCGCGCAGGTCCAGGTCGGCGGCGAGCAGGTCGAGCACCACCTCGGGGCCGCCGCCCGCGGGCCCGGACGTCATCATCCGCCGGTGCCGGTCCACCACCGCCGCCAGATCGCCCGCCCGCTCGCCGGACACCTGGCGCACGACGTGCTCGGTGATGGTGGCGAAGGCGACCTGCTCGTCCACGGTGAACAGCGGCATGCGGTGCTTCGCGCACGCCGCCACCAAGTCCTCCGGCACGCCGCCCACCTCGGCCTCGCCGGCTGCCAGCCCGGCAACCTGGGCGCCGGCCAGGGTCCGGACGAAAGGTTCGGCGTCGGCTGGGTCGTGCAACCAGGCCAGACCGGTGAGAACCAGCTCGCCACCGGACAGATACCGGCTCGGGTCCCTCAGGTCGGTGGTCATCACGCCACGGACCGAGCGGTCCAGCTCGTCCTCGCCGCCGACCAGTCGCAGGCCCAGGGACTCCGTCTCCAGCAGAGCGCGCAGCCGCATCTTCTCGCTCACCGTTTCTGTTGTGTGGTGCTGTGGCGGCACCGGAGTTTTCCGCCACCCAGAGATTCGTTCGAATCTACAAGACCGGCGGTGCCACCAGCCAACCGCTTCATGCGTTTGGTGACTGCACCCGCTGTCGTCGCCCCTGTCTACTGGGCCCACACAGCAGATGAACGCCGTATGAAGCCGTACGCCTCCCGGCCCACCCGCGCCGGCCGGCACCCGTCCGCGCCGCACCGGCGCATCCACGGGCGGCAGAGAGGAACACAGCGACAGACCGGCCACGCACACCGGCGGCACCGGTGTTCGCCGCGAGTCGCCCGTCAGGTCCGACGGCCCGTACCACCTTGCCCATCCACTCAGTCCCACGTTCTCGGGCCGTCCCCCGCGTCGTGCATCCCAAACCCCGCGTACGCCGTACGTCTCGCGGGCGCCCCTATGAACCTTGGGAGTTCGCACAATGTCTCAGTCGAAGGTAGAGCCGACGTCCTCACCGGAGGACGCGGGCGAGGGCACCCGCCCGCCCGCCGGAAGAGGTTGGCTCGACCGCTACTTCCACATCTCCCAGCGCGGTTCGACGGTCGGGCGGGAGGTGCGCGGCGGAGTCACGACCTTCATGGCGATGGCCTACATCCTGCTGCTCAACCCCCTGCTGCTGAGCGTCGAGGACGTCAACGGCGACACCCTCTCGGCGACCGCCGTGGTCACTGCCACCGCGCTCGCGGCAGGCGTCACCACCCTGCTGATGGGCATCGTCGGCAAGGTGCCGCTGGCGCTCGCGGCCGGGCTCAGCGTCTCCGGCGTGCTGGCGACCCAGGTCGTACCGAGCATGACCTGGCCCCAGGCGATGGGGATGTGCGTCATCTACGGCGTGGTCATCATGCTGCTGGTGATCACCGGTCTGCGCGAGAAGATCATGAACGCGATCCCGATGGGCCTCAAGCACGCCATCACCATCGGCATCGGCCTGTTCGTCGCCATGATCGGGCTGGAGAAGGCCGGCTTCGTCGGCCCGGGCGCCGAGGGCGGCCCGCCGGTCACCCTGGGCGTGGGCAACCAGCTTGTCGGCTGGCCGGTGTTCGCCTTCTGCATCACCCTGCTCGCGATGTTCATGCTGCTGGCCAGGAACATCCCGGGCGCGATCCTCATCGGTATCGGCGTGGGCACGGTCTTCTCCCTCGCGGTCACCCAGATCTACGACCTGAGCGACAAGGACTGGGGACTGGCCTCGCCCGAGATCCCCTCCGCGCTCGTCTCCTCCCCGGACTTCAGCCTCTTCGGCCAGATCGAGTTCGGCGGCTACGCGGCGCTGGGCGCGACCACCGTGACCATGATCGTCTTCACGCTGGTGCTGGCCGGCTTCTTCGACGCGATGGCGACCATCATCGCCGTCGGCCAGGAGGCAAAGCTCGCCGACTCCAAGGGCCGGATGCCGGGGCTGAACAAGGCCCTGCTCATCGACGGCGCCGGCGGTGCGATCGGCGGCGCGACCAGCGCCTCCGGCCAGACCGTCTTCATCGAGTCCGCCAGCGGCGTGGGGGAGGGGGCCAGAACGGGGCTCTCGGCCACCGTTACCGGACTCATCTTCACCGCGATGCTGCTCTTCACCCCGCTCGCGCAGGTGGTGCCCGGGGAGGTCGCCGCCGCCGCGCTGGTCGTCATCGGCGCGATGATGATGCAGAACGCGCGCCACGTGGACTGGCAGGACCGCTCGGTGGCGATCCCGGTCTTCCTCACGGCCGTGCTGATGCCGTTCACCTTCTCCATCGTCAACGGCGTCGCGGCGGGCGTCATCGCCTACACCGCGATCAAGCTCGCCCAGGGCAAATGGCGCGAACCCGGCCTCTTCATGTGGCTGCTGACCGCGCTCTTCATCTTCAACTTCGCCTTCAACGACGTCGGCCACTGACGCCCTGCCCGGCCCCCGTGCGCACACCGCGCGGGGGCCGGGCGACCGATCCGATCGCGTCCGCGCGGACGGGGCCGCTCGCCGCGGCCGGCCGTCCGTGTTTTCGTGCATCCGGCAGGCGGGTCCGGTCCGGCTCGGCGAGCCCGCCCCGTACGCCCTCGGGCTCGGCCGGGGGAACGCCCCCGGGGGGCCGGGTGAGGCGCCCCGGGTGGGAGCCCAGGAGGGGCGGCGCGCGAGGGCTACTTGCGGACGAGGCTCCACGCGTCGTCCGCAGCCGCAGCGCCGTCGCCGAAGGCGGTCCACGCGGCACTGTCGATCTTCAAGGTGTCGTGGAGCCAGGCGGAGGTCGCGTCGGCGACGAGGGCAACGCGGGCCGGGTTCTCGTCGGTGGTCTCGGCGACCGCCTCGCCGGCGAGACCGCCCAGCGTGTGCTCGCCCTCGGTGAGAGTGAGCAGGCTCTTCGGGGACGGGCTGAGGTGGTAGGCGTCGGTGAACCAGTCCGGCCCGCGGGTGGAGAGCCGGGACTGGTCCCGGCCACCCGCGACGACCAGAGCAGGGGCGGTCATGCCGGAGTAGTCCGGCCTCATGAACGGGAGGTGTTCGGCTGCGAACGGGGTGAGCGTGTCGCCGGTTCCGGTCGCGGCGATCAGCACGCCCGCAGATGCCGAGGGGTGGGAGAAGTCCTCTCCGGGGACGCCGTCGGCGTCGAACACGCGCGCGCCGAGGATCGCGCCGGCGGTCTGCGCGCCCCAGGAGTGGCCGACGACTGCTATGCGCTCGTGGTCGACGCGGGCATCCGTGCCGACTGTCTGGAGGAGGATGTCGTCCAGACGGTCGAGGACCGCGTGCAGGTCGGCGATCCGAACCCGCCAGACGGTGGCGAAGCGCGGATCCTCCCACCCGATGCCGTTGCGGCGGGAGTCCAGGTGGGTGGGCTGCACGACGATGAATCCCGCCGCCGCCCATCGGTCGACGAGGGGCGCGTACCCGTCCAGGGACCAGGCGTTGCCGTGGCTGAAGACGATGACGGGCAGGTCCCGGTCGGAAACCGGAGCCGTGACCTTCACCTGGAGGTCGAGGCTTCGGCCCGGCGCGGGGACAGTGAGGGGCTTGACCGCGACGATCCGCGGGTCGGGGCGGGTGGAGAGCATGAGAGGCCTGCGCTTTCCGCGTGAAAGCGCTCTGCCATACTTTGGCGGAGCGTCGTTCCGTCAAAATAGCGGAACATTGTTCCGCAAGCAAAGGGAGGTCTCCGTGCCCGAAGGGACCGGAGTGCGTCGAGCACAGGCACAGCGCACCCGCAACGGTGTGCTGGCGGCTGCCTCGGCAGCCTTCGTGGACCAGGGTGTCCAGGCCCCGATCCGGGACATCGCCGAACGCGCGGGTGTCGGCGTCGGCACGATCTACCGGCACTTCCCGACACGGGCGGACCTGGTCACCGCCGTCTACCGGCACCAGATCGACACCTGCGCCGCGCTCGCCCCCCGGCTCCTGGAGGAGTCGGCCTCCCCCTTCTCCGCCCTGTCGCAGTGGTCGAACGCGTTCGTTGACTTTCTGGTGACCAAACACGGCCTCGGCGCCGCGCTGGGTTCGGGCGACCCCGGGCTGGAAAACCTCCACGCCCTCATGCTCGACACCCTGGTTCCGGCCTGTGCGACGCTGCTCGACGCCTGTGTCGCCGCCGACGAGGTCGACCCGGAGATCACCGCCTACACGCTCATGCGCGCCATCGGGAACCTCTGCATCACCGGTCCCGACTACGACCGGGTCGACGCCGGGCGCATGGTCGCCGTCCTCCTCGCCGGCTGCCGTCGCTAGGCCCGTCGGCCGGGTTCTGGCGGATCGGGGAGCGGTGTCCGGCGCGGTCAGCCGCAGGGCGAGGAAAGAGTTGCGCGGAGCGGCGGCGAGTGCCGACGACGCGGCTGATGCGCGGGCAAGGCGTCGCGAGCCCGGTGAAGATCCGGACGACAGTCCTGGGCGCCGGCCGGGACCGGCGCGAGCCGTTCTGGCCCGGCGTTCCGTCCGAGCGTACGGCTGCCGGACGTCCGGCTCCGCGCCCGGCGAGTGTGCCGTCGAACGGGTGCCGGGAGGGCTGACCGTGCGCCGCCGCGCCTGCTCGCCCGCTCGCCTCCCCCGCAACCGCGGTTGCGGGGGAGGCTGTTGGCGCCGGCGGCGGGCCCGCGGTGCGGGCCGCGGTCTCCCGGCGCCGTCGCCGACGGGGCCGGTCGTCCGGCGTCTGCGTACCGGGGTGCGGCGCGCGGCCTACAGCGCGCTGCGGGAGCCGGTGTCCACGGGCTCGGTCGCCGCGTCTCCGCGGGAGGCGGCGGAACGCACCTGGTCGGCGGTGAGCGCGTACCCGGTCTCCGGGTTGCTCACCGATCTGGCGAAGATCACGCCGTACACCTTGCCGCCCGGAGTCAGCAGCGGGCCGCCCGAGTTGCCCGGTCGCACGTTGCCGCGCAGCGGGTGGATGTCCCTGGTGACGACGCTGGAGCCGTAGATGTCCTGGCCGCGCGCCTGGGTGCGGCCGGCGACGGTGGCCGCGCGCAGGTCCAGCCCGCCGTTCTCCGGGTACCCGGCGACCACGGCGCCATCGCCGCGGCTCGCGTCGTCGGCGAACCGCAGTACAGGGGCGCTCAGCTCGGGCACCCGCAGCACCGCCACGTCGACGTCGGCGTCGAAGTGGACGACCTGTGCCTCGTACCGGCGGCCGACGCCGCCGATCTGCACGGTCGGATCACTGACCCCGGCGACCACGTGGGCGTTGGTCATCACGCGCTTGTCCGCGTAGACGAACCCGCTGCCCTCCTGGCCCTGCCGGCGGCCGTCGACCTCGGCGACGCCCTCGACCTTCACGGTGCTGCGCTGCGCCGCGGTGCGCGCCGCGGCGGTGACGTTGTCGCCCGAGGGCTTGGGCACCTCGGCGACCGACTCGCGCTCGAAGGGGTTGAAGACCTGGGGGAAACCGGCCGTGGCGAGTGCGCCGGTCGCGCGGCTGAACCAGGTGGGCGCCTGCTCGGGCAGTCGGTCGTCCACGGCGCCGAGCACCGAGGAACCGCGGATCGCCTGGTTCAGCTCGGGGGCGGGGGAGGAGACCAGCGCGCTCGCAGCCACCCAGGCGACGATCAGGGCTGCCAGCGCGTTCGCCAGCGCACCGCCGACGCCGTCGAGCCAGCGCGCGGGGGCGACCCAGTGCAGGGACTCCCGGAGCTTCCAGCCCAGGCGGGCGGCCAACCCCTGGCCGAGCGCGGCGGGCACCAGGACCGTGGCGAGCGCGACGACGAGCGCCAAACCGGTGCCCCGCTCCACGAGTTCGAGGGTGTGGGGCAGCAGCCAGACACCGATCACCACGCCGCCGACGAAGCCCGCCAACGACACGGCGCCCGCGACCAGCCCCCGGCGGTAGCCGGAGACGGCGGAGGCCAAGACGGCCAGCAGCAGTACGACGTCGAGCAGATTCAACCCGGGGCCCTTCCTCGGCTGGTGCGCCCGCCCGGCCCGGACGATCCGGGTCCGCGCATCGAGCGGGACCGGGGCGGAACGGCGGAAAATCCGCCGCCGACGCCCGAAGGGCCCGCGCGTGGGCGCTGCTTGTGTAGAACGTGACCGGGATCCGTGCGGTTCCCACCCGTGGGTGGGCTCATACGCCCCGATCGGTACGGGACGCGCGGCGCCCGCGAGACCTGCGGGCGTCGCGGCCGGGTGCCGGATCCCGACGGCCGACCGTACGCGACGTGACCTCGGCCTGCACCGCCCGCCCCCGCCGCCCCCGCGCCAGGACGCACACCGCACCCGGATCGGGCCGCACGCCGCCCCGCACGGTGATGCACGCCGCCACACGTCGATGTGCACGTCGTGCCGTCGCGTCCCGCTCGGCACGGTGCCGCAACCGCCGCACCCCGACACCCCGCAACCGCCGGGGCGCCGGACGGCGGCAACGAGCGGGAGGGCAGGGGGTGGTGGACACCGGCCAATCCGATAAGGGTATGTTTACTTAGGCTTGCCTAAGGTCGGTTGGTGTTCGCGCCGTTTCCGGCCGGTGTGCGTGCTCGACGACTCACCGCCGTGCCCGTCCCGGTGCCCGCGGCACCACTCGATCCGATGAACATCCACCGCCCAGAGCGGTCCACGACTCCACGAGGTCACCATGCTCACCTGGTTCTCCGGCGCGCGCCGCGGATCGCTTCTCGCTGTCACAGCAGCGTCCGCCCTCCTGCTCAGCGCCTGCTCCTCGGCCGATGACGACGACAAGGGCGGTTCGAGCGTGAGTAACGGCTCGTTCCCGGTCTCGATCAAGAGCGCGCTCGGCACCGCGAAGATCGAGGAGCAACCCGAGCGCGTGGTCACACTGGGCCAGGGCTCGGCCGAGACGGCGATCGCACTCGGCCACACCCCGGTCGGCGTCGAGGAGTACCCGTGGGGCAGCGACAAGAGCGGTTATCTGCCGTGGATCCACGAGGCCGTCACCGAGAAGGGCGACGAACTGCCCAAGCAGTTCAAGGGCGGTGAGGACATCGACATGGACGCCATCCTCGAACTCGAACCGGACGTGATCCTCGCGCCCTGGTCCGGCATCACCCAGGACCAGTACGACCTGCTCTCCGATCTCGCCCCGACCGTCGCGTATCCGGGCCTGCCCTGGAGCACCAACTGGGACGAGCAGATCGAGCTGATCTCCAAGGCGCTCGGCAAGCCCGAGAAGGCCGAGAAGCTGGTCGACACCATCGAGGGCCGGCTCGCGGACGCGGCGAAGAAGCGTCCGGAGTACGAGGACGTCAGCTTCTCGTACGTCTACACCAACGGCCCCGGCAGCCTGGGAGTGTTCCAGGAGGAGGAGCAGCGGGTGGAGATGGTCTCCTCGCTGGGCCTGAAGGTCGACCCCGTGGTCAACACCTTCAAGGAGACCAAGGGCACCGACTCGGCCCTCATCGGTCTGGAGAACGCCGAGAAGCTCAACAAGAGCGACCTCGTCTTCACCTTCTACAGCGACAAGAAGTCGCGCAGGGAGGTGGAGGCGCAGAAGCTGTACGCCGCCATCCCCGCGGTCGAGCGCGGCACGGTCGTCGCCAGCGAGAACAACGCTTTCGTCACCGCCTCCTCGATCATCAACCCGCTGACCGTCCCCTGGGTCGTCGACCGCTATCTGCCGCTGATCGACAAGGCCGTCGAGAAGCTCGACAAGTCCGGCGACGGCGAGAGCGGCGGCAAGGACTGACCCTCGGGCGCCGGCCGGAGCGGTCAACTGCCGTACGGCCCGCGCCGGTTCGGTCCGGAGCCGGCAACAGCCCGGGTCGAACCGGCCGGCCCCGCCCGCCGCGTGAGGCAGCCCCGTCGCTCGCCGCGGGGCCGGGGCACACCGCCGGGCGCGAGCCCGCAGAAGAGAAGACGAAGGTACGTCGTACTCCCCATGACCACCCTCACCAAGGCGCCCGCCGGAACCGGCGACCGCTGCACCCGTCGCGGTGCCGGCGTCGTCCGGAACCTCCTGCTGCTCTCGGCCGGACTCGTGCTGCTGGTGCTCGTGATACTCGCGAGCGTGATGTTCGGCAGCCGGGCCACCAGCGTCGCGGAGGTGCTGGACGTGCTGTCCGGGTCCGCCGACCCGTACGTCGCGACCGTCGTCGAGAGCCGCTACCCGCGCACCGTCCTCGGTGTGCTCGCCGGGCTCTGCCTGGCGGTCGCGGGCGCCCTGATGCAGGGAGTCTCGCGCAATCCGCTCGCCGAGCCCGGACTGCTCGGCATCAACACCGGCGCCGCGGCCGGAGTGGTCACCGCAACCGCGTTCCTCGGCGCGACCAGTGCCACCGAGGCCGTGTGGTGGGCCCTGCCCGGCGCCCTGCTCGCCGGACTGCTGGTCCACCTCATCGGGTCCGCCGGCGGCGGTACGAGCCTGGTGCGGCTGGTGCTGGCCGGCGCGGTACTCAGCGCGGTGCTGACGGCCTTCATCCAGGCCGTCACCCTCAGCAGACCGCAGGTATTCGACAGCTACCGGTACTGGGTCGTCGGCGCACTCGGCGGACGCGACTTCGACGTCTTCACGGCGGTGCTGCCCTTCGCGCTGGCGGGCCTCGCGGTCGCCGCCCTCCTCGCCTCCGGTCTCAACGCGCTGGCGCTCGGTGACGAGTCGGCCACCTCCCTCGGGGCCAACCCGGCGCTGCTGCGGGGCGGCGGGCTGCTCGCGGCGACGCTCCTGGCCGCCGCCGCGACCGCCGCGGTCGGGCCGATCGCCTTCGTGGGACTGGCGGTTCCGCACGTCGTACGGGCCCTGGTCGGCGTCGACTTCCGGCTCCAGTTCGCCTTCTGCGCGATCGCCGGCCCGATCCTGCTGCTGCTCGCGGACATCGTCGGCCGCGTACTGCTGCGCCCGCAGGAGCTGATGGTCGGAGTGGTCACCGCCTTCCTCGGCGCGCCCGCGCTGCTGCTCGCCGTACGCCGCATGAAGGGAGCCTCGTGAACGCCGGCCCCGGAGGGGACGCCCTCCCGCCGATCCGCCCGCCCGCGACGGAGGCCGCCGCCAGGAGTCGGACCGCGCCGCCCGCGGGGGTGGTCGCCTTCGGCTCGGGGTTCGCGCTGCCGGTCCGCCGCGCCGCGGTGCTGACGGCTGTCGGTGTTCTGCTGCTGACGGTCGCGGCCTCCTTCGCCACCTTCACCATGGGCCGGGTCGGTATCGCCCCGGCGGATCTCCCGGCCGCACTGACCGGTGGCGCGAGCGGGGCCGACGCCTTCGTGGTGGAGCGGTTGCGCGGACCCAGGCTGGTGGTGGCGCTCGCGACGGGTGCCGCGCTCGGCCTGTCCGGCGCGCTCTTCCAGTCCGTCACCCGCAATCCGCTGGGCAGCCCCGACGTCATCGGCCTGGCCGCCGGAGCGGGCGCCGGAGCGGCGGCTGTCGCGCTGCTGCTGCCGGGGCAAGTCCCGGTCTCGCTGGGGGCGTTGGGCGGCGCGCTGGCCGCGATGGCTTTGGTGTACGTCTCCACCGGCACCGGCTTCCGCAATCCGGCCCGTCTGGTGGTCGCGGGAATCGGGGTCGCCGCGATGTCCACCGCTCTGACCCAGTACGTCGTCTATGCGGTCGAGCGCGACAAGGCGGCGGCGCTGACCTCCTACGTCAACGGCTCACTGGCCGCGAAGGACTGGAGCGACGCCACCGTCATCTGGGCCGTCCTGCTCCTGGCCGCGCCGCTGACCGCGCTGATCGCCCGGCAGCTGGAGATCGGCGAGATGGGCGATGAACTGGCGGGCGGGCTCGGCGCCGACCCCGCCCGTACGAAGACCTGGGCCGTGCTGCTCGCCGTGGCGCTCTCCGCGGGCGCGGTGACCGTGGCGGGGCCGATCGCCTTCATCGCGCTGACCGCGCCGCAGATCGCCAAGCGGCTCAGCCGCGGCACCGGACCGCACCTCTTCCTGGCCGCCCTCGTCGGGGCTCTGCTGCTGGTGCTGGCCGACCTGTGCGCCCAGCAGCTGCCGCTGTTCGACAACCTGCCAGTGGGCATCTACACCATGGCGGTCGGCGGCTCCTACCTCGGCTATCTGCTGACCCGCGAATGGCGAAAGGGAATCCTGTGACCGCCGACCAGCCGCCCCCGGCCGACCGCCGCACCGCCACGGACCTCCGCGCACCCTCCCGCGAACCGGCACCCTCCCGCGAACCCGCCGGTCGGGCGCGGGGGTTGAGCGCTCACGGCGTCACGCTCTCCTACGGCGGCCAACCCGTCGTGCGCGACGTCAGCCTCGACATCCCGCACGGCAGCCTGACCGCGGTGATCGGCCCCAACGGCTGCGGAAAGTCCACGCTGCTCAAGGCGTTCGCCCGGCTGCTGAAGCCGGACAGCGGCAGCGTCAGCCTGCACGGCACCGATCTGCACTCCTACCGGAGCAAGGAGGCCGCCCGGCACCTGGCGCTGCTGCCGCAGAGCCCGATCGCCCCCGAGGGCATCACCGTGCGAGGCCTGGTCAGCCGTGGCCGCTTTCCGCACCACACCCTGTTCAGGCAGTGGTCGCCGGACGACGAGTCGGCCATCGCCTTCGCGCTGGAGCGCACCGATCTGACGGGCATCGCCGACCTCCAGGTCGGCGAGCTCTCCGGTGGGCAGCGCCAGCGGGCCTGGATCGCCATGGTCCTCGCCCAGCAGACCGATCTGCTGCTGCTCGACGAGCCCACCACCTTTCTGGACATCGCCCATCAGTACGAAGTCCTGGAGCTGTGTGCCGAGTTGAACCGCGAGGGCGCCACGGTCGTGGCCGTGCTGCACGATCTGAACCAGGCCGCGAGATTCGCCGACCACCTGGTGGTGATGCGCGCCGGTACGGTGCACGCGCAGGGCCCGCCGGGGGAGGTGCTCACCTCGGAGCTGGTCGAGGAGGTCTTCGGCCTGCCCTGCGACATCGTTCCCGATCCGCGCGCCGGAACCCCGATGGTGGTCCCGCACGCCAAAGCCCGCACGGCGCTGGGCCCGCCGGGTGGCGGCGGCGGCCGGGGCGAGCCCGGACCCGGCACCGTTCGCGAGTCCGCCGAGCCGTAGGGGCGCGTCGGGCCCGGTGAGCGTCGGCTCGGGAGGCCGTGGGAAGCCGTAGGAGGTCGTGGGAGGTCGTACGCGCCGGCGGTGTCGTACGGGCCGCGAGCGTCGCACAAGCCCGGTGGGCCGTACGAGCCGGTGGACGTACGCCGGGTCAGTACAGGCGTACGTCCACCAGGAGCGCCTGGTGGTCGCTGCCGGACAGCTCGAAGAACTGCGCGTCCACCGGGGTCAGCCCCTCGCTCACCAGCACATGGTCGATCTGCGCGCCGAGCGGCGGCGAGAACGGCACCGGCCAGGTCGGGGTGCGTGAACGTCCCAGCAGCCGGGCGCTGTCGCGCATTCCGGTGTCGACGATGGCACGGAACGCCGCATGGTCCTGGGAGGCGTTGAAGTCGCCCGCCATGATGGTCGAGGTCTCTCCCCGCCCGCTCGCCATCGCGCGCAGCGCCCCCAGCTCACGACGCCAGGAGTCCATGGAGTCCGGCATCGGCGGCATCGGATGCGCGACCTGGAACCTCACGTCGATGCCCGCCACATCGGCGACGGCGCTCGGCATCGACAGCTCGCCCGGTACCCGCGCCCCCGCGGCGAGCGGGTAGACGCTCAACACCGCGGAGCCCTCGGCCGGTTCGTTCCCGGTGATGACCTGGTGCGGGTAGGTGCGGCGCACCTCCGCGCTGCGCAGCGTCCGCGCGCAGCCGCTGTCGCACTCCTGGACCGAGACCAGATGTGGCCGGTGGCTGCGCAGCGCCTCCAGGAAGGCGTCCATCGCCTCGCCGAAGCGGAGGTTCGCGGTCAGGACCCGGATCTGCGCGCTCGGCTCCCGGGAGGGTACGGTCTGGCCGCTTCCGTAGGGCTGGAGGAACCAGGCGGTCGTACCGAGCAGCGCGAGGGACCAGGCAACCAGCAGAAAACGCCTGGCCACCACGGCGGCCAGCAGCGCCAGCCAGCCGGGGGCGAGGAACCAGGGCAGAAACGCGAGCAGTTGGGGCACCGGCGTCGGGCCGTCGACGTCCATGGCCCGTGCCACCGCGGGCACCGTGCCGGGGATCAGCAGGAGCACCGCGAGCCAGGCGGCGAAGCTCCGCCGTCCTCGGCGCGACCGGGCGGCGGGCCGCGCGGGGCTCGGCGCGACCCGGTCGGGCGCGTAGCGGCTGCGGTGTTGGCTCTCCCCCGTGTACACCCCTCGATACTGCCCTATGCGGCAGCGGGACAGCTCCATGCGGCACGAGTCCCGGCCCGTCTCTGTCCCGAGCCTCTCGTGGATTCGTCCCGGGCGGCCGGTGCCGTCTGCGTGCCGGTCCCGGCCGCCCGAGCTAGGAGTTACGCCGCGCCCTGCGCCATCATCTCGCCCCAGCCCGACTGGACCATCGTCTGGAACCGCCAGCCCTCCGGGGTGCGGACGAGGATGTCGGCGTAGTCGAGCTGGTACGACACACCGGCCGCGGTCATGGTGGAGCGGGTGAAGACCACGGCGAGCGAGCCGCCGAGGAAGAAGGGGGTGCGGGTCGCTTCGAAGGCCACGTCGTCACCGCCGCCCATCACCTCGCCCATCACGCTCAGGTACTGCTCGCGGCTCCACTGGCCGCACCAGGGAGTGCCGGAGGAGTCGTCGGTCACCAGGTTCAGCGGGAAGTGCGCCAACTCGGCCAGCTTGGCTGTCTCGCCCCGGGCGGCGCAGGCGTCGTAGTGCGTGAACCACTCGCGCAGAGTGCACAGCTCCTCCTCGGTCGGGGCGTGGCCGGTGACGGACTCGGTGGGGATGTCGGTACGGAAGGTCATGCAGTCGCCGCTCCTTCGGCCGGGTCTGCGCGGGCAGTGTCGAAAGTAAGCCTCGCGGAGCGTTTAGTCAAATTTGATTAGTGAAGGGTGGCGCCGCCCCGCCCCGGGCCGCGCGGGTGGTGCGCGGTGTCCGGGGCCGGGGCGGCGCGGTCGGTGTCCGGCGGCGCGGACGGCCGTACGTGCCCGGCGGCGTGCGTACGGGCGCGCACGGGCGCCGCGGTTGCGGAGCCCGAAGTCCCGCCGCTGCGGCGGGACTTCGGTGCGGCCTCAGGACTTCAGCGGCGCGATGGCGGTCGGCGCGTGCGCCGCCTCGGTCGCCAGCTCCTCGAACTCGCTGATGTCGCTGATGTCCGCGGTCCTGCTCATCGCGATGTTGGTGACCCGCTCCAGGATCGCCTCCACCACGACCGGAACGCGGTGCTCCCGGGCCAGCTCGGCCGCCTCCTCGAAGGCGCGGCCCAGCTCGGCGGGGTCGGTGACCCGGATCGCCTTGCACCCCAGGCCTTCGACCACGCGGACGTGGTCGACGCCGTAGACGCCGAGCTCGGGGGCGTTGATGTTCTCGAACTCCAGGTTCACCTGGAAGTTGATGTCCAGTCCGATCTGCGCCTGGCGGATCAGTCCGAGGTAGGAGTTGTTCACCAGCACGTGCACGTACGGGATGCGGTGCTGGGCGCCGACCGCCAGCTCCTCGATCATGAACTGGAAGTCGTAGTCCCCGGACAGGGCGACGACCGGGCTGTCCGGATCGGCCACCGCCACGCCGAGGGCGGCCGGGACCGTCCAGCCGAGCGGGCCGGCCTGGCCGCAGTTGATCCAGTGCCGGGGCCGGTAGACGTGCAGCATCTGGGCGCCGGCGATCTGGGAGAGGCCGATCGTGGAGACGTAGCGCGTCTGCGGGCCGAACGCCCGGTTCATCTCCTCGTAGACCCGCTGCGGCTTGATCGGGATGTCGTCGAAGTGCGTACGGCGCTGCAGCTCCGCCCTGCGGCGCTGGGTCGCGGCCGACCACTGCGTGCGGTCCGGGAGTTCACCCGCCGCCTTCAGCTCGCGCGCCACCTCGACGAAGAGCTCCAGCGCGGCTCCCGCGTCCGAGGTGATGCCGAAGTCGGGGGCGAAGATCTTGCCGATCTGGGTCGGCTCGATGTCGACGTGCACGAACTTCCGGCCGCGGGTGTACACGTCCAGCTTGTAGCCGGTGTGCCGGTTCGCCCAGCGGTTGCCGATGCCGAGCACGAAGTCGGAGTCGAGGAAGTTCGCGTTGCCGTAGCGGTGCGCGGTCTGGATGCCGACCATGCCCGCGTTCAGCTCGTGGTCGTCCGGAATCGTGCCCCAGCCCATCAGGGTCGGGATCACCGGAGTGCCGGTCAACTCCGCGAACTCCACGAGCAGTTCGCTCGCGTCCGCGTTCACCACGCCGCCGCCGGCGACGATCACCGGGCGCTCGGACGCGGCCAGCATCCGCACGGCCTTCTCTGCCTGGGCGCGGGTGGCGGAGGGGCGGTACGGCGTCAGCGGCTCGTACAGCTCCGGATCGAACTCGATCTCGGTGAGCTGGACGTCGATCGGCAGGTCGACCAGCACCGGCCCGGGGCGACCGGAGCGCATCAGGTGGAACGCCTCCTGGAAGACGCCCGGCACCTGAGCCGCCTCCAGCACCGTGGTCGCCTTCTTCGTCACCGGTGCGGCGATGGAGGCGATGTCGACGGCCTGGAAGTCCTCCTTGTGGAGCACGTGGGTCGGTGCCTGGCCGGTGATGCACAGGATCGGGATCGAGTCGCCGATGGCGGAGTACAGCCCGGTGATCATGTCGGTGCCGGCCGGACCGGAAGTGCCGATGCAGACACCGATGTTGCCCGGCGCGGTACGGGTGTAGCCCTCCGCCATGTGGGAGGCCCCCTCGACGTGCCGGGCCAGGGTGTGGCGGATTCCGCCGCCCTCCTGGAGCGCCTTGTAGAAGGGGTTGATCGCGGCGCCCGGAACGCCGAAGGCGTCGCTGACACCCTCGCGCTTGAGGATCTCGACTGCCGCGCGGGCAGCGGTCATACGAGGCATGAGTGCTCCTGTCTCAACTGCTCGGACCCGCGCCGCCGGACTCCGGGGGAGTCGGGGCAGGGCGGAATCACTGGTGAGGGATCGCTACTCGCTCCGCTGGCGGGGACGGTCACCGCATGAGCTTGACTTTCGCAATGCGAAATTAGCGTTCTGCTATATGGAAACAATGTAGGAGCGTGGTGGCGGGGGAGTCAAGGGCTCTTGGGCGGCTTCGGGCCACCGCGACCGATCACGGAGCCGGTCGGACGCACCCGGACGCGCGAGATCGCACCTGCGGCACAGCGCCGGTGCGGGACGGGGCCCGGCGGCGGGGAGGAACGGACGCGCAGGCGTACCGCGTTGACGCCCTGTCCGACGTGCGAGGGGGCCGGGCGCGGGCAGCGCCCCGCGGGTAACGGGTAGTCGGCGGCGGGTAGTCGGCGGAGGCAGAGGCGGGCAGGCCCGCGCGAGGGGAGGACGCGCCGAACCCAGCGCGGGCAGCGTGATGGTCGAGCCGTGAGCCGTGAGCCGCGCGCTGTGAGCCGTCGAGCGCTTGAGCGCTCGCGTCGTTCGGGCCGCCGGCCGGGAGCCGGGTCCCTGGGGCTCCTCAGTCCTGTTCGGCGATCAGCTCGTCGGCGGCGGTGTTGACCGGCTGCGGGGCGCCGGTGAGGTCCAGGACGAAGAGCGGCATGTCCAGGGAGTCCGCGCGCGCCCTGGCGTCGCGCGCGTACCCCGCGAGGGAGAAGCAGATCGGTAGGGCCGACTCGTTGAGCCCGTTCAGCCACAGCGTCTCGACGGCGCGCAGGCTGGTCGGCGTGGTGGTCGGGTCGACCCGGGCGACTATGCCGGGGCCGCGCAGGTCAACTCCGGAGGCGGGCCTGGTCTCCGAGGTGCGCACGTCCTCGAAGCCGAGCCAACGCACATAGCGTCCCGCCGTGACCACGGCGTCCCTGGCGGTACGGATCGTCACCGGGCGGAAAGCGGGTCGGCCCACCACCGGTCCCGGCTCCTCGGTGCCCGCCCCGGGCTGCGCCCGGCTGAACTCCTGGTCCCGCCAGGGCTCCTGCGGCTGCTCCCGGCCCTGTGCCGTGCGCCGCTCCGCGGCCTTGCCGCGGGGCTCGCCGCGGCCTCCCTCGGGCCGGTGGGCGGACTGCTCGGTGCAGGCGTCGGGTGTCCCGGCGGGGGAGTCCGGGGTGCGCGAGGGCTCCTCGGAGCGGAGCGGGAGGCGGAGCAACGTACCGCAGGAGCAGCCCAGTTCGGGTGCCGGCCAGTCCTGCTGGCGCCCGCACTCCACGCAGCGCACCCGCACCCAGGAGTCCGACCAGGTGCGGCGACGGATCGGCTTGGGTTCGGCCTCGGCGTGGATGTCAAGGCCGACGGGTGCTCCGCAGGCGCAGGGGTAGTGCGGAGGTGCGTAGGCGTGCTCCCGGCGGCAGTCCGGGCAACGTACCGGCACGTTCTCCGTCATCTCGGTCTTCCCTCCAGGGTCCCGGCGGCCGATGTGACGCGCGGGAACGGCGAGCCGGGGCTTGTGCGCGTCCTCGCGGGCGCGGGCGGCCCCGTGCCGCGGGCGAGTCGGCCTCATCGAGTGATGTTCACCCGGAGCCGGTCACCGAAACCAGATGACTGATGCGCGTTCGGTGACACGGCAGGCCCCGTCCCCCGTGAACCACGGGACGAACGGGGCCTGCCGGGAGGGAAGTGGTCGCCCGGCGGGGCGAGCTGGGCGCGACAGGACGTTCGCACCGCCGGGCAGCTTGTGAGGGTGTTCCCGTATCGCCGGTCACCCCTCCACCGGATGTGTACGACCGGCGATACGGGAATCGCGTGCGAGCCGACCTCCCAATCAGCTCTCACGCAGCTCGCGCACCGCTTCCTCGACGCGGCGGCCGTACTCGGGGTCGGCGGCGCGGAAGTGGGCGAGGTTCTTCTCCACGACGTCGTCGCGGGTCACCTGGGACAGGCCGCCGGCGATGTTCGCGACCAGGCGCTGCTGCTCGTCCTCGGACATCAACCGGTAGAGCTCACCGGCCTGGTGGAAGTCGTCGTCCTTGGTGTGGGCGACCGGCGCGTGGTTGCCCGTGTGGCCGACAAGGGCGTACGGGGCGGACAGCGGCTGGTCGCTCTGCACGGGACCCTGGTGGGAGTTGGGCTCGTAGTTCTTGGCGTACCGGCCCTGCGGGTTGGTGGCCATCAGGCCGTCGCGGCCGTGGTTCTCGGCGGTGGTGGCCCTGGGCGCGTTGACCGGGAGCTGGGTGTGGTTGACGCCCAGCCGGTAGCGGTGCGCGTCGGCGTAGGCGAAGAGCCGGCCCTGGAGCATCTTGTCCGGCGAGGGGCCGATGCCGGGGACGAAGTTGTTCGGCGAGAAGGCCGACTGCTCGACCTCGGCGAAGACGTTGTCCGGGTTGCGGTCCAGCACCAGGCGGCCGACGCGCTGGAGCGGGTAGTCCGCGTGCGGCCACACCTTGGTGAGGTCGAACGGGTTGAAACGGTAGTCCGCGGCCTCGGCGGCGGGCATGACCTGCACGTACAGCGTCCAGGACGGGTGCACACCGCGTTCGATCGCCTGGAGCAGATCGGTCTGGTGGCTGTTGGCGTCCTTGCCGACCTGCTCGGCCGCCTGCTCGCTGCTCAGGCTGCGGACACCCTGGTTGGTCTTGAAGTGGTACTTGACGAAGAACGCCTCGCCGGCCTCGTTCGTCCACTGGTACGTGTGTGAGCCGTAGCCGTTCATGTGGCGGTAGGAGGCCGGGATGCCGCGGTCGCCCATCAGCCAGGTGACCTGGTGGGTCGCCTCCGGGGCGTGTGCCCAGAAGTCCCAGACGTTGTCCGGCTCCTGGCGGCCGGTGAACGGGTCGCGCTTCTGCGAGTGGATGAAGTCCGGGAACTTCAGCGGGTCCTTGATGAAGAACACCGGGGTGTTGTTGCCGACCAGATCGTAGTTGCCCTGCTCGGTGTAGAACTTCAGCGCGAAGCCGCGCGGGTCGCGTACGGCGTCGGCGCCGCCGAGGCTGTCGGCCACGGTCGAGAAGCGCAGGAACACCTCGGTGCGCTTGCCGATGGTGTCCAGGAAGGCGGCGCGGGTGAACTCCGTGACGTCGTCGGTCACTTCGAAGTGGCCGTAGGCACCCGAGCCGCGGGCGTGCACGACGCGCTCCGGGATGCGCTCGCGGTTGAAGCGGGCGAGCTTCTCCAGCAGGTGCTGGTCCTGGAGGAGCAGCGGGCCGCCTGCGCCGGCGGAGGCGGAGTTCTGGTTGTCCGCGACCGGTGCGCCGGACTCGGTCGTCAGGGTTCGTTGCGCCATGTTCTCGGGTTTGACCTTCCGTGCGGGGCTGCGGAAGTCAGCTTCCGCGGATTGGGAGCGTATGGACGGCTGCCGCGATGCGTCAACAGTTTGTTGAAATTCCGGATGGCGGCGCCTTGGGCGCGACAGGACAGTTGTCGGCGCCGCCATCCGGAGATCGGGGGCGGAATCCGCGCAGCGGGCAGTGCCGGCGCGGGGCGTCGGTTGCGCTGTGCGGCACCGCAGGGCCTCGGGCCGAGCGGTGCGGACACGCACGTGGAGGGCGCGTCGCGTACGGGCGGCTCAGTGCGGACGCTCTCGTCGCGGGCGACATCTCGCGGGCGATCTCAACGTCCGTACGGGCGAGGCGGTCGGGCCCCTGCCGGGCGCGGCGGCGCGGCGGAGGTGGTGCGGATCGGGAGGTGGCAGTGGCCTGCCAGGAGCTGCGTGCGGTGCCGGAACCCCTGGGGGTACGGGCGCTCCCGGCGGTGCGGGAGCTACGGCCGCTCCGAGCGGTACGGGCGGCGCTTCCAGTGCTTCGAGGGCTACCGGCCGCGCGGGCTCGTGCGGCTCAGACGGCGTCGCCGGAGAGCCGCTCCACCGAGCGCAGCAGCGCCGAGTGGTCGAGCCCGCCGTCGCCCTGCGCGCGCAGCGAGGCCACCAGCTGGGCGACGACGGCGCCGACCGGCAGCGAGGCCCCCACGCTGCGGGCGGCGTCGGTGACGATGCCCATGTCCTTGTGGTGCAGGTCGATGCGGAAGCCGGGCTTGAAGTCCCGCTTCTTGAAGTTCTCCTTCTTGCGCTCCAGCACCGTCGAGCCGGCGAGGCCGCCCGCCAGTACGTCCAGCGCCGCGTCCAGGTCCACCCCGGACTTCTCCAGGAAGACCACGGCCTCCGCACACGCCTGGATGTTGACCGCCACGATCAGCTGGTTGGCGGCCTTGACCGTCTGGCCGCTGCCGTGCGGGCCGCAGAGGATGACCGTCCTGCCCAGCGCGTCGAAGATCGGCTTCACCCGGTCGAAGTCGGCCCGTTCGCCGCCGACCATGATGGAGAGCACGGCCTCGACCGCACCGGCCTCGCCGCCGGAGACCGGGGCGTCCAGCACCGACAGTCCCTTGTCCGCCCGGGCGGCGGCCTCGGCGACGGCGATCGAGGTCTGCGGGGTGATCGAGGACATGTCGATGATCGTGGCGCCGTGACGGGCGTGCGCGAGAACGCCGTCCTCGCCCAGGATCACGGTCTTCACCTGCGGGTCCGCGGGAACCATGGTGATCACCACGTCCGCATCCGCCACTGCTTCGGCGATCGAGGAGGCCGGGGTGCCGCCGCTGGCGGAGAGCCGGTCGAGCTTCTCCTTCTCCAGGGTGAAGCCGGTGACCGGGTAGCCGGCCTTGAGCAGGTTCTCTGCCATGGGGGAGCCCATGATGCCCAGGCCTATCCAGGCGATCCGGGGAAGTTCGTTGCTCATGTGTGCCGTTGCCTTTCGTGTGGTGCCGCCCGGGTCCCCCGGACGCGCGGCCGTCCCGCCGCGCGCCCGGAAGTCGCCCCCGGGCAGGGGGAGTTCGGGGTTGACGCCCCTCCCGGAACGACACCGCTCGCCGAGCGAGCCCTGTTCGCGGGTTCTCTGGGCGAGTCCTCTTCGTGAGTCCTCTGCGCGGTTCCCGGCGGGCGTCCTGCGGGGGAGGTGCCGATCTCGGTGAGACGTCAGCGAGCGGCGCGCAGCGGGGCCGGGAGCCAGGCGAAGGAGCCGGCGCTCGGAGCGTCGCCCGGCTTGTACTCCAGGCCGACCCAGCCCTCGTAGCCCGCCTGCCGCAACTGCCGCAGCAGATCGGCGAAGTCCAGGTCACCGGTGCCGGGTGCGCCGCGCCCGGGGCAGTCGGCGATCTGCACATGGCCGGTGACGGCGGTGTGCCGGTCGATGACCTCGGCGAGGTTCTCGCCGTTCATCGCCAGGTGGTAGAGGTCCATCAGGAACTTGGCGTTGCCCAGTCCGGTGGCGGCGTTCACCTGCTCGACGAGGTCGACCGCGGCCTTGGAGCTGACCAGCGGGCAGTGCGGCGACTCGGTCTCGTTGAGCGCCTCGATCAGGAGAACGGCACCGATCCGGTCCGCCGCGCGGGCGGCCAGCGTCAGGTTCTCCAGCGCCAGTGCGTCCTGCTCGGCGGGGTCCGCGTCCGGTGTGCGGTTGCCGTAGAGCGCGTTGAGCGCCCGGCAGCCGACGGAGGCGGCGAAGTCGGCGACGACGTCCACGTTCTTCCGGAACTTCTCCGACTCCTCGCCGGGGAGCGAGAGTGCGCCCCGGTCGGGGCCGGGGAGCTGTCCGGCGTAGAAGTTCAGGCCCGTCAGCTGGACCTCTGCGTCTTCCAACGCCTCGCGCAGCGCGTCGAGTTCGGCCCGGTCGGGCGTGGGGTTGTCCGGCCACGGCCACCACAGCTCGACCGCGGTGAAGCCGGCCGCGCGTGCAGCAGCGGGACGCTCCAGCAGGGGGAGCTCGGTGAAGAGGATCGAGAGGTTGACCGTGAAGCGGGTATCCGTGAAGCCCATGAGGTCGAACGCTCCTTCCGTATGGCGGAAGTGTTTTTCTATGTGGTGGAAGATTGCAGCGAGGTCGAGTGTGCTGTCAAGGGGTCCGTCTGGATTGTCCGTTCTGGGTGGTGGCGGCGCCGGGGGCGCGCGGTACCTTGAGCGCGTGCGATTGAAAGTGGAGTTCACGACCGAGCCGTTCGATCTGGACGAGGCGCCCCGGCACGCCGTGGTGGCCCGCGAGATCGCGCAGAACGCCGATCTGGACGCCGTCGACGTCGGCCCCTTCGGCAACACGGCCGAGGGCGGGGCGGACGAGGTGCTGGCGGTGGTTCAGTCGCTGCTGCGCAGGAGCCTGGACGCGGGTGCGGACCGCATCTCCCTCCAGGTCACCGTGGTGGACTCGGAGCAAGGAGAGCGTGAGGCATGAGCGGGGCGGGGGAGCACCCGTTCGCCGCGGCCGTCAAGCCGCTGGTGGACGCCATGGGCGGCGAGATAGTCGGCCCGCAGGAGGCGAGCGGCGACGATGTCGTGCTGAGCTGGGAGGGCGAGGAGGTGCTCGCCGTACGGCTGCCGCACCTCTCGGACTCGCTGGACCATCTGCTGGTCGACCTGGAGCGGCGGCACGGCATGCCGCTCAAGGACCTGGACCGCAAGACCAAGCAGTCCGTGGTGCGCATCCTGGAGACCCGGGGCGCTTTCACCGTGCGCCACGGCGTCGAGACGGTCGCCACCGCACTCGGCGTCAGCCGGTTCACCGTCTACAACTACATCAACCGCGACAACGGCTCCAAGTAGCCCCACCCGCCCGGCAGTTGGTCCGCGCCGGTGCGGCTTCGGCTTCGACCGGCGCGAGCGCGGTACGTCCCAGTGTGGGCCCCGGCGCGCGGGTGAGGGACTCGCCTCGAAGTCATCCCATCGGTCGTGAAGACGCCTCCGGATTCTGCAACCGGCCGGAACCCGGGGGCGGTTGGGGCGTCACCAGACGGGTCTGTCGGAACGCTCCCACAGGGCCGTCACGTGGCCGGCGAACCGATCGAAGAGGCCGTCCTCCGTGAGTCGTCGCAGATGGAGCGTCGGGCTCTCGTGTCCCAGCAGCGAGGAAAGGTGCGGTGTCACCAGCATCTGGTCGTCGAACCGGAACACCGAGAGAGCCACGTGTTGGTCGCTGAACCGCGCCTGCACACAGGGCAGTTCTCTGAGTGCTTCCAGTGCGCCGAGAGTGATCCGGATGCGCGTCGTCAGTGTCAGGGGTACGTTCTCCACGGCTTCCCGGTCCCGGGTGACCCGACTGTCCGGGTCTCCGATCAGGAACCGCACCTCGCAGCCGGACTCTGCCTTCTCGCGGAGGCGTTCCGTCAATCGCGGTTGCTCCTGCCAGATGAAGTAGTTCGTGTATCCGGCGTACTCGATGACGTTCTCCGCCTGGTCCACAAGGCTTGTCCAGACCGACGTGGGGCACGCGTTCCGGTACGGGTACGTAGCCACCACCTCGCGATCCGAGCCGCTCTTCGCTGCCTGCCTCACCCTGGACGGCCACAACACGGCAGCGCTCACCCCCACGACGGTTGCCACGGCCTCTCTCGTTCGCGGGTGTGGTACCCGGAACCTCGCAGTCTTCAACAGCTCGCGATATCGAGTGATTGTGCGGGGAGGTCGGTGGCCGTTCCCGGTGGTGGTGCTCGGAGCTTCGGCGCGCTCGCGCTCACCAGGCCCTCCGCAGCCGCTCTCGGGCCGGCACGCCTGCTCAGAAGTCGGCGTGGCGGCTGACTCGCTTCGGTCAGCGGAGTCCGGACTTCCTGGCCATGGCGGACAGGCCCGGCCTCGCTCGTTGGTGCGCGATCAGCATGACCCGGAGCACCTCGCGTGCCATGGGGTGCAGTCGTGTCATCTCGGGGGCCACTCCGAAGGCGGCGCCGAGCGATTCCTCGGCGCCACCGTAGTCGCCGAGGGCGAGACGGGCCCTGGCCGCGTCAATGTGCAGGCGGCCCAGGCGGTTCGGTCGAAGTCCTTTGGGCGGCTGGGCGGAGAACGGTTCCGCCATCTCCCACGCCCGGTCCGGCTGGCCGAGCTCCACGCGCGCCGCGAGCTCGTACAGCGCGGTGTTCCCCGGGCCGAAGGTCAGGTTGTGGAGCAGGCGGTCCTCGGGCAGTTGCTCGGCCAAGCCCTTGGCCACGTTCAGGTGGGATTCCGTGGCCGCGCGGTCGCGGTGTCGCGAGGCCAGCACCACGCCTCGCAGATGCAGCGAGCCGAGGATGATCACCGATGCGCTGCCGCGGGTGGAGGCGCCTTCGAAGGCGGTGATGGCCCGGTCGACTATCGCCAGTCCGTCCGCGTAGTCTCCGGCGCTTTGGTGAACTCCCGCCTCGTTCCAAGCGGTTGCCGCCTCTGCCGCGGGGTTCCAGGTGCGGGAGGAGGCCCATGACTGCCGGGACACGATGGTCTCGGCCAGGTCCGCCTGGCCAAGCCGGTGGGCCACGGCGAAGGCGCACCCGTACACGTCCGCCACGCGGGCCCAGGCCTTCGCGTCCCCACTCGCGGTGAACGCGGAGGCCGTCACCTGGCCGAGGAGGGTCGGAAGCAGTTCGAGCAGTTCGCCGTAGCGGGTGTCGGACCGCAGGGCGGAGGCTTTCGCCAGGTTGCCTGCCAGCACCTCCGGTTCAGGAGCGTCCTCCCGGGGGAGGGTGTGCCGCCTGACGGCGCCTCGCAGGGCGTTGAGCTGTGTCTCCAGCTCTTCGGGTTCCGTGTACGGGCTTCCGTTGAGGCGTCCGGTGCTGACACCCAGGGCCCTGGCAATCGCCGCGACGACCGGTGGTGTCGCGGCCCGGTCTCCTCGTTCGATCTTCCGGAGCAGCGACACCGATACGCCGGCTCTGGCCGCCAGGGTCTCCTGGCCGATTCCGCGCGCTCTGCGCAGGACGGCGATGTTGTCGCCCGCCGCAGGCTTCGTGCGATCCATCACTCCACTGTGCCAGGCATCCCCGGTCGAGGGGAGGCGGCAACCGCGCCTGGCGCCGGTGCAGTTGAGAGTGTGTCAGCCGAGTGTCAACTGATCTTGAAGATCGGTCGTTGAGTGTGGTGTCGAGATGAGAACGAAGACCCCGCGACTGCGCGAACAGTCCGGGGCGTGGCCAACTACCTGACTGGGGTGTTGACATGGCCGATCGTATCGAACGGTTGGTGGGGCGGCTGGTGCCGCTTGTGGACGGGTGTGTGCCGGGTTCGGCGGTGGAGGTGGCCGTGGGCGGGTCGGTGTACGACCTGCGGGCGGAGCGGGTGGGGGTGGTGCAGCAGGAGGAATGCGGTCTCGTGTGGTTGCGTCCGCCCGGCGGTGGCCGCGAGTGGGAGACGCGGCGCGAGGACCTGTGCGCGGTGGTGGAGCGGTGATTGCCGAGGGGCATCGCGCGAGTGCGCGGTGTGCGGCGGAGCGGCTGTGCGGGCTCCTCGGGCAGGCGCGGGGATCGTTTCGCCGGGGCTGGCGGTCGAGCCGTCTGTCTGGGAACTGCCGGGCGAGGGGGCGGTGCGGGTGGTGGAGTTGGGCCAGGTGCTGCCGGAGGTGGCGCATCTGATCGCCGATCTGCTGGAGGACGGGTTGCAGGCGCGCAGGGCGCCGCTGCGACACCGCCTGTACGAGGTGAACACCCGTACCCGGCGGCGGGGTGAGCTGCTGTGACGGGTGCTGGCGGCGCGCCGGCGAAGGACCCGGTGCCGCCGGTGACCCGCGGACGGGCGGACGGGCGGGTTCGGCGGCTCTGACCTGCGCGGATGCTTGGGGCGAGGCGTTGCGGTGCGGCGGTGGTGGCGGTCTCCGGCCGGTCGGTGGGGCGGAGAAACCCCGAGACGAACTTTCAACAAAGTGTTGACGTCCGGTTGTCGTGGGGTTTAGCTGTTCCCCAGCCCGAACGGGACCACCACGGCACCGCCGAGAAACTGGAGCCCCCGTGACTCCGAGTCCGACACCGGGGCTGACCCGGTTCAACGCCGCCGACGAGGCCGCCGCCCGCGCGGATCTCTTGGAGGTGTGTGCCTCGACCTCCTGGGCGGCCAAGCTGCTTGCCCGCCGCCCGTACGGCGACGCCGCAGGTCTCTTCGCAGCCAGCGACTCCGCCACGGCCGAGCTGACCGCGGCGGACCTGGCCGAGGCCATGGCCGGCCACCCGCCGATCGGCCGCCCCAAGCCGGGCGACCCGACCTCCGCCCGCGAGCAGGGCGGAATGGCGGGAGCCTCCGAGGAGCTGCGCGGCGAACTGCTGGAACTCAACCTGGCCTACCAGGACAGGTTCGGGCACGTCTTCCTGATCTGCGCCACCGGGCTCACCGGTGAGCAGATGCGCGACGCGCTCCGCGGCCGTATCGACAACACGCCGGAGCGGGAGCGGGAGAACGTCCGCACCGAGCTGGTGAAGATCAACCGCATCCGGCTGACCCGCCTCGCAGAAGGAGACGCGCACTCATGAGCACGGAGACCACCGCCTCGGTGTCCACGCACATTCTGGACACCAGCCTCGGACGCCCTGCGGCGGGGGTCGCCGTCCAGCTGTCCGCACGAAGCGGATCGCGGGAGGAGTGGAACGCGCTCGGGGCGTCGAGCACCGACGCCGACGGGCGCTGCAAGGACCTTCCGGCACTGCCGGAGGGCACCGCCCACGTGCGGCTGGTCTTCGAGGTCGAGCCGTACTTCACCTCCCGCAACGCCGGAACCACCGACAACGAGGGCGCCAATGCCGCATCCGGCGCCCAACCGCCCACCCACAACGACGACTTCACCAGGCAAGCCGAGGAACAGCAGGACGCCCCCCGCGCAAGGGACAGCGGTGTCTTCTTCCCCGAGGTCACGATCGTCTTCGCGGTCGTCCCGGGCGAGCACTACCACGTACCGCTGCTGCTCAACCCGTTCGGCTACTCCGTGTACCGAGGGAGCTGACGACCGAGATGACTGCTACTTCTCGCACCAACCCGAGCCACCGCGGCCGGCCGACCATGCTGGGCCAGAACCAGTACGGCAAGGCCGAGAACCGCGTCGTCAAGATCACCCGTGACGGCGACACCCACCACATCAAGGACCTGAACGTCTCCGTAGCCCTCTCCGGCGACATGGAGGACGTGCACTACTCCGGCTCCAACGCCAACGTGCTGCCGACCGACACCACCAAGAACACGGTGTACGCCTTCGCCAAGAAGTACGGCATCGAGTCCGCGGAGCAGTTCGGCATCCACCTCGCCCGTCACTTCGTCGACTCCCAGGAGCCCATCCACCGGGCGCGCATCCGGATCGAGGAGTACGCCTGGGAGCGGATCGAGAACTCCGACTCCGGCTCGCAGTTCATCGGCGCCGACGAGGTCAAGCACTCCTTCGTGCGACAGGGTCAGGAGACCCGCACCGCGCAGATCACCTACGACGGTGAGCGCTGGGAGGTCTTCTCGGGGCTGAAGGACCTCACGGTCATGAACTCCACCAACTCGGAGTTCTGGGGCTATGTGAAGGACCGGTACACCACCCTCAAGGAGGCGTACGACCGCATCCTGGCCACCGAGGTCACCGGGGTCTGGCGGCACAACTGGACCAGCGACGAGGACCGGATGCCCAACTGGGAGCGCTCCTACGAGCAGTCCAGGAAGCACATGCTGGACGCCTTCGCCGAGACCTACTCCCTCTCGCTCCAGCAGACGCTCTACCAGATGGGCGCACGCGTCATCAACAGCCGCAGCGAGATCGACGAGATCCGCTTCTCGCTGCCCAACAAGCACCACTTCCTGGTGGACCTGGAGCCGTTCGGCATGGAGAACGAGACCGCCGACGGCGCGGTCTACTTCGCCGCCGACCGCCCGTACGGGCTGATCGAGGCCACCATCCTCCGCGACGGCGCCGAAGCGCTGATCCCGGTGGACCTGACGAATCTCTAGCAACGGAACCCCGCACTGCGCCTCTGTTCGCAACCGGTGCGCACGCCCCCGCAGTTCGGGGCGTGCGCGACCGGGCGGCGGCGAAGTCCGGGGGAGGACGGGGCGGTGTTCGCGCGGCCCACCACCGTGTACGCCCGCGACGCTCCCGCTCCACGCCCCGCAGCCGCAGGCCCCGCGCGGGCAGAGCCCTGCACCCGCGGCTCCGTACTGGCAGGCCGCGGACCTGGAGACCTGCGGACACCGCGCACGGGGCGTCCGCGCACCGCCCGTCGGACCACGCCCGGAGACGGTGGCCCGCCCGGCGGCAGCGGCCCGCCCGCGCAGGCGCGGCGTCCGGGCCGCCACAACCGAATGTCCGCACAGGACGACCGACGCTTCCCACGGCAACCGCCGTGTGCGCGGACCGCGGCGCTCGTACCCACGAGCCCGCCGCGTTCCGCCGAATCAGGACTCCGGCCGGGAGGGACGGCTCCCGGCCGGTGGTTCAGGACCCGAGCGGGGTCCTGAACACGCTGCCGGGACGGTGTACGTACGCCGCAGTGGCACCACGTACCCGTTCCGGCAGCGCCCCACCCAACGCGCGGTCCACCCCTCCCGCGATGTGCTCCCACCCCGAGCACCCGGGGTGCCGGCCCAACAACTCGCACCACCTCCCTGAAACCCTCGCACCGCCGGCGCGGCGCAGTTCAACGACAGGAGGTCCGCAGTGGCCGCAGAGCCCGGGATCCATCAGGACCGCACACCCGACCCGGACCGCACACCCGACCCGGCCGAGGCCGGTACCGCCGAGGAGGGCGGCGGCCGGCATCCGGTCGACGAGATCCTCTCGCCGTGGAAGATGCTCACCAGCGGACTCCAGCACGTCGCCGCGATGTACGCCGGCGTCGTCGCCGTCCCGCTGGTCATCGGAGCGGCGGCCGGCCTCGACACCGGTGACACCACGCTGCTGATGGCGGCCAGCCTCTTCACCGCCGGCATCGCCACGCTGCTCCAGACGCTCGGCGTGTGGAAGATCGGCGCCCGGCTGCCGTTCGTCAACGGCGTCTCCTTCTGCGGCGTCGCGGCGATGACCGCGATCATCGCGGCCGAGGGCGGTGCGGCGGGACTGCCGGTGATCTTCGGCGCGGTGATCGTCGCGGGGCTGCTGGGCTTTCTCATCAGCCCGTTCTTCTGCCGCCTCGTACGGTTCTTCCCACCCGTGGTCACCGGCAGCGTGATCGCACTGATCGGTCTCTCGCTGCTGCCGGTGGCGCTCGGCTGGGTCACCGACGACGGCGCGGAGGGCGAGGGCGCCTCGGGCAAGGGTGTCGCGCTCGCCGCGATCACTCTCGCGGTGACGATCGGGCTCAACCGCTTCGGACGCGGCTTCGTCAAGTCCGTGTCGATCCTGCTCGGTCTGGTCGTCGGCACCCTGGTCGCGATACCCATGGGGATGACCGAGTTCACCGGGCTCGGCGACGCGGACCTGATCGGCTTCCCCACCCCGTTCCACTTCGGGGCACCGCAGTTCTCGCTGCCCGCGATCGTCTCCATGTGCATCGTGATGCTGGTGATCATGACCGAGTCCACCGCGGACGTGATCGCCCTCGGGCGCATCGTCGGCCGGCCCGCGGACGAGAAGACGATCGCCGCCGGACTCCGTGCCGACACCCTCGGCAGCGCGATCGCCCCGTTCTTCAACGGCTTCGCCGCCAGCGCCTTCGCCCAGAACATCGGACTGGTCGCCATGACCAAGGTGCGCAGCCGCTTCGTGGTCGCGGTCGCCGGCGCGTTCATGGTCGTCCTCGGGCTCTGCCCGCTCGCCGCAGCGCTGATCTCCGCCGTACCGCTGCCGGTCCTCGGCGGGGTCGGCATCGTGCTCTTCAGCACCATCGCGGTCAGCGGTGTCCAGACGCTCGCGCAGGCAGACCTCGGCAAGACCTCCAACAGCCTGATCGCGGCGGTGACCCTGGGCGTCGGCCTGGTGCCGGAGATGTCGCACGGCTTCTACTCGCAGTTCCCCGACGAGCTGACGATCATCCTCGACTCCGGCATCAGCACCGGCTGCGTACTGGCCGTGCTGCTCAACCTGCTCTTCCACCACGTCGGCAGGCGCACCCCGCAGGAGGAGGAAGCGCCCGAACCGGCCGTCACCCACTGACAGTTGGCCTCTCGGCTACGCCGAAGGGCCCGGATCCCGCACGGGGCGATCCGGGCCCTTCGGCGCGCCGGCGCGCGACGCGTCCCTCCGGCGCCCCGCAGCGGCGGGCGGGGTGCCCCCATTCGTCGGGGCAGCGCTCGGTACGGGCCCGGGAGTTCGAGGCCGGCGAGGCTCCGGCGAGCGCGCTCCCGGTACGGCCCGGCGGCGCGTACGGGGCGGGCGTGCGCGTACGAAGCGAGACGGTGACGTCGGCCCTGAGCCGGGAGACGGACCCGGGAGCCGGCCCGGTTCGGGGCTGGGCGGGGAGACGGACCGACGCGAACGAGCGGGTGCGGTACGGGAGTTCCGTACCGCACCCGCTCGTCATCGGTGGCGCGTCGGCCGCGGAACGAACCGCGGCGCCTCAGCGGCTCAGTCGAGCAGCTCGTACGCCGGCAGCGTCAGGAACTCGACGTAGTCGGTGTTGAGCGAGACCTCGAGCAGCAGGTCGTGCGCCTGCTGCCACTTGCCCGCGGCGAACGCCTCGTCGCCGATCTCCGCGCGGATCGCGGCCAGTTCCTCGGCGGCGATCTCGCGGACGACCGCGGCGGTCGCCTTGTCCCGGCCCTGCGGCGCGTCGTCGAAGACGACGCCGGCGTCGACCCACTGCCAGATCTGCGAGCGGGAGATCTCGGCCGTGGCCGCGTCCTCCATCAGTCCGAAGATCGCGACCGCGCCCAGACCGCGCAGCCACGCCTCGATGTAGCGGGTGCCGACCTGGATGGCGGCGCGCAGGCCCTCGTAGGTGGGCTTGGCCTCCAGCGAGTCGATGGCGATCAGATCGGCGGCGCCGACCTGCACGTCCTCGCGCAGCCGCTCCTTCTGGTTGGGCTTGTCGCCGAGCACCTCGTCGAAGGACTTCTTGGCGACCGGCACCAGGTCGGGGTGGGCGACCCAGGAGCCGTCGAAGCCGTCGCCGGCCTCGCGGTCCTTGTCCGCCTTGACCTTGTCCAGCGCCTTGGCGTTGGCCTCGGGGTCGCGGCGGTTGGGGATGAACGCGGCCATGCCGCCGATGGCGTGCGCGCCGCGCTTGTGGCAGGTGCGCACCAGCAGTTCGGTGTAGGCGCGCATGAACGGGGCCGTCATCGTCACGGCGTTGCGGTCCGGCAGGACGAACTTCTCGCCGCCGTCCCGGAAGTTCTTGACGATGGAGAAGAGGTAGTCCCAGCGGCCGGCGTTCAGGCCCGAGGCGTGGTCGCGCAGCTCGTAGAGGATCTCGTCCATCTCGTACGCCGCGGTGATCGTCTCGATCAGCACGGTGGCGCGGACGGTGCCCTGCGGAATGCCGAGGTAGTCCTGCGCGAAGACGAAGATCTCGTTCCACAGACGGGCCTCGAGGTAGGACTCCGTCTTCGGCAGGTAGAAGTACGGGCCCTTGCCGAGGTCCAGCAGCAGCTGGGCGTTGCGGAAGAAGTAGAGGCCGAAGTCGACCAGGGCGCCGGGCACGGCCTTGCCGTCCGCGTCGCGCAGGTGGCGCTCCTCCAGGTGCCAGCCGCGCGGGCGCATGACCACGGTGGCCAGCTCGTCGGCGGGCCGCAGGGCGTAGCTCTTGCCGCTCTTCTCGTCGGTGAAGTCGACCTGCCTGCGGTAGGCGTCGGTCATGTTGAGCTGGCCGCCGATGACGTTCTCCCAGGTGGGAGCGGAGGCGTCCTCGAAGTCGGCGAGCCAGACCCTGGCGCCCGAGTTGAGGGCGTTGATGGTCATCTTCCGGTCGGTGGGACCGGTGATCTCCACCCGGCGGTCGTTCAGCGCGGCGGGGGCCTCGGCGACCTTCCAGTCACCGGCGCGCACCTCGGCGGTCTCGGGCAGGAAGTCGAGGGTGCTGGTCCTGGCGATCTCGGCACGGCGCTCGCCGCGGCGGGCGAGGAGCTCGTCGCGGCGTGGGGTGAACCGCTCGTGCAACGCGGCGACAAAGGCCAGTGCCGCTTCGGTCAGCACCTCGTCCTGACGGGCGGGTGCCTGGCTCGGGTCGACATCGACGATGGCCAGCGGTGACGGCGCTGGTGCGGACATGGGCTGTCACTCCTTAGCGGGCGGTGCTGCCTGGTGCTCCCCGTGGGGCGCCACCAAGATCACAAGCGCGTGTACGGGTGCCTGACACTGCGTGCCAGCGACCCTCTGCAAATTGGAGAATAGTTTCCTTATCGCGGAATCTCAACGCTCTGTTGACATCGAGATCGTTGATGTCGAGATATTTTTTCGGCCAAGCCGACGGTGTGTCTTCGCGCGTGTACGGCCTGTCGCGGAATGTGCCCCGGGGCTGTGGGTCGCAGGCGGCTCAGTCGAGCCGGACGAGGTCCTCGGGGGTGTCGATGTCCGCCGGATCGGCGACGTCCGCGCACTCGACGAGCGTGATCCTGCCGCTGTGCTCGCGCAGGTAGCGACGAGCGCCCTGGTCTCCGGCGGCGGTCGCCGCCACGCCCTTCCAGTGCTCCGAGCCGATCAGTACGGGGTGGTCGCGGCGCCCGTCGTAGGAGGCCATCACCAATGAGGCCGGGGAGTTGAACGCCTGCAGCACCCGGGTCACCGCTTCCGGTCCGATGCCCGGTTGGTCGGTCAGCGCCACCAGCAGCCCGTCCGGCGGTGATTCGAGCGCCGCCGCCGCGCGCAGGCCCGCGCGGAGTGAACACCCCATGCCCTGCTGCCAGTCCGGGTTGACGACCAACGGGCAGCCACCCAGGTCGGCCGTTTCCTGTACGGCGTCGGCCTGTGCGCCGAGCACCACCAGTACCGGTCCGCATCCGCCCTCGCGCAGGGTGCGGACGGCGTGCTCGACGAGCGGGCGCCCTCGATGGGAGAGCAGCGCCTTGGGGTGTCCGCCAAGTCGCCGCCCGCCGCCTGCCGCGAGAAGCAGGCCGGCGATTCGTGCGGGATACAAGGACTCAGCCATATGCCGAGCGTACGCCGAAGGCGACCCAGAGTGTTGTAGTGACCACCGGAGTCGGCGTGAAGTCCCCCTGAAGAGTGCGGCGTTGACTGTTTGCGACAGCTCCTGGGGCTCTCGTGTCCGCCTCTGTGGCGCTGGCACACAGTGCCGGTCCGGGAGTGTGTGCGGGTGCATTTCGCGGGGCGGCGCGCGGCGAGGAAGCGGGTTCGACGGCCGCCGGGGAGCGCGGTGTTGAGTGCGGAGCCGCGTGCCGGTCGGGCACCGCACCGGGGTCGTCCTTACCGCCACTGACCAGGGACGACGCCGCTCTGCGGGGCCAGGGGAAGCGGCCTACGCTGGGAGAGGCGCCGAAGCGCCCGAACCGGTCGCCGCCGCACCCGCCGGAGGACGTGATGGATGTACTCGTACTGATCGGACGGCTTCTCCTCGTCCCGCTCTTCCTGGGAGCGGCCGTCGAACCCGCTTCCTCGCCGCGCGCCCGTACGCGCCCGCCCCCGCGTCAACCTCGCGCCGCACCAGCGCCCTGTCGCGTCAACGCCGTGCCCGACCGGCACGCGGCTCCGGCGTACGGGCGCGCGGGCCCGGAGCACAGGTGGCGGGCGCGGAAGCGCGGGCGGCGGGCGGACGCGGAACACGGGGGTGTTCGCGTCCGCCCGCCGCCCGCCCGGCGACCCGGATCAGCCGAAGAAGTGCTTGTCCCCGGCGTTGTTCACCGCGAAGTGGTACGCGGCTGCTGCCGAGTTGCACAGCTTGAGCGGGTTGCCCTTCTTGTACTTGGTCTTGCAGGCACGGCGCATCTCCGCCTTGAAGCGGGCGTCGATCCAGTTCTTCGCCGTCCTGGTGGGGTCGAGCTCGACCCCACCAGGACGGCGAGCCTCGGGGCGGGTACGCCCTTGGACGCGGCGTACTGCGCCATGCCCTTGCTCTTCGTCAGATGCCCGACGGCCCCTCCCAGGAAGAGCGGGACGAGGAGAAGCCGTCCGATCAGTACGAGTACATCCATCACGTCCTCCGGCGGGTGCGGCGGCATCGGGCTGGTGGCGGCTGCCGACGGTTCGATCGACCCGGCTGAGCGTCAGCGGGTCTCCGCGCTGATCGCGAGCAACGACGTGCTCCGCAACTTCGGCTCCGCCGCCGGCAGTGAGCTGTTGAACGCGGAGTGTGACGATCCCCACAGGGTGCGCCCGCGGTGTCGTGCGGCGCCGCACGACACCGCGGGCGCACCCTGTGGGGATCGTCACACTCCGCGTTCAACAGCTCACTGCCGGCGGCGGAGGTGACAGTAAACGCCACTCTCCGCGCAACAGTCCATACAGAAGGCTGAATTCAGCCTTCTGTATGGACTGTTGCGCGGAGAGTGGCGTTTACTGTCACCTCCGCCGCCGGCAGTGAGCTGTTGAACGCGGAGTGTGACGATCCCCACAGGGACACAGCAAGAGCACTTCTGCACAGAGCGGTTCGGCGCGCCCCACAGGGTGCGCCCGCGGTGTCGAGCGGCGCCGCACGGTCCGGTGACACACACCACGGCGTCAGGGGCAAGGTGACTGGGTGGGGGACTACCGCCGTGGGCGGTGAGCCGACAGAGGAATTGACGGTGCGGCAGCCAAGCGCGCCGACGCCGGCGCAAGCTGCGTCCGACCGGCCGCCGACGCCCGCGGAACCGGCGTCCGGCCGGCCGCCGACGCTCGCGGAAGCGGTCTTGGCTCTGCGGCTGGCGCTGGCAGGGCACCAGGCGGATCTGCCGGACCGTGAAGCCGCGGAGGAGCAGCTCGCCGCGCTGGACATCATGGCCGCGTCGGAGGTCCTGGACCCCGACCAGCTGCGCCAGGCGCTGCTGCTGGTGCTGGCGGCGCTGGGCTCGGTGAGCGCACTCGCCGATCCGCTCGCCGAACTGCGCGACGTGATCGCCGGGTTCGTCGACTTCACGGACGCCCGCTGACGGAAGCGGGGCAGGTCGGGTCGTCGGGGACATGGGATCCGGTGCACGGTCCCGGGAGAAGAAGGACCAGGTCCGCATCCGCAGGAAAGTGCGGCTCCCCCAGAGGGCGGCCACCGAAGGTCGACAAGAACGACGACACCGGCCGCTTCCAGATCCTGCGGGTGAGTAGGCCGGCACCTTCTCGGTGTCCCCCGGGAGCAGCCGACGCGGCTCGCTGAAGCGACGGCAGGGATGCTCGTGGAGCGCCCAAAGGATCAGCGCCTTCCGCCCGCCGTCGATCGTCTCCGTCGCGGCGTCGATCCCGCAGACGTGTCCGTCCGGTGCGCCAGGCCGGTTCGGCGTGGTCGTGCCCCACCCTTTCGACGTGCTCGCTCACCCCGGGGTAACCACCCACTGTCAAGTGCGTACTTGATCATCACCGGCCCAGTGGCCAGCCTGATCGGCATGGCAGAAAACACTTTGAAGAAGACTCCCGTCACGCTGCTGGGCCTCGGCGCGATGGGCGCCGCGCTGGCTCGCACCTGGCTTGCCGCCGGCCACCCGCTCACTGTCTGGAACCGCACCCCGGCCCGTGCCGCGGCGCTTGCCGCCGACGGTGCAAGGCCGGCGGAGACCGCCGCCGAGGCAGTCGCAGCGAACACCCTGATCATCGTCTGCCTGTTGGACGACACCTCGGTCGACGAGGTGCTGTCCGGCATCGACCTGGCCGGCAAGGACCTGGTGAACCTGACCACAAGCACCCCTGCCCAGGCCCGCGCACGCGCGAAGTGGGCCCGCGAGCGCGGGGCCCGCTACCTGGACGGCGGAATCATGGCCGTCCCTCCGATGATCGGTGTCCCCGAAGCCGGCGGCTACGTCTTCTACAGCGGCTCGCAGGAGTTGTTCGAGCGGCACCGGGAGACCCTCGCGGTCCCGGTGGGCACCACCTGCGTCGGTGAGGACGCGGGCTTCGCGGCCCTGTACGACGTGGCCCTGCTCAGCGCGATGTACGGGATGTTCGCCGGTGCCGCGCACTCTTTCGCGCTGATCCGCAAGGAGGACATCGACCCTGCGGCGCTCGCCCCGCTGCTCGCCGACTGGCTCATCGCGATGGCCCCGGCCGTTCACCAGACCGCCGACCAGCTGCGGAGCGGCGACTACGCCAAGGGCGTCGTCTCCAACCTCGCCATGCAGGTGGCCGGCACGCCGACCTTCCTGAGCACCGCCGAGCAGCAGGGAGTCAGCCCGGAACTGCTCAACCCCTACTTCGAGTTGATGCGCCGTCGTCTGGCCGAGGGCAGCGGTGAGGAGGATCTGACGGGCGTGATCGACCTGCTGGTGCGCTGACCGGCCACTTGCCGCCATCGAAACGACGGTGCTGGTGCACGGCCTCAACGAGACGATGTGCACCAGCACTCTCGCCGGACGCCCTAACCGGTGGGTGAGCCGTTGCTGGCCAGTGCCACGGACAGTTCGCGGGCGACGTCCTGGAGCAGCGGCACGATCTTCTCGGTGGCCGGGTCGGTCACGCGCCCGGCGGGCCCGGAGACCGAAATCGCCGCCGCGGTGGGGGAGTCGGGGATCGGCACCGCGATGCAGCGCACGCCGATCTCCTGTTCGTTGTCGTCCAGGGCGAAGCCGCGGTCGCGGGTGATCTCCAGTGCGCCGAGGAAGCCCTCGGGGGTGGTGAGGGTGCGGTCGGTGGCTGCCGGCATGCCGGTGCGGGCGAGCAGGGCGCGTACCTCCACGTCGGGCATGTGCGCCATCAGCGCCTTGCCGACGCCGGTCGAGTGCGGCAGTACGCGCCGCCCGACCTCGGTGAACATGCGCATCGAGTGCCGCGAGGGGACCTGTGCGACGTAGACGACCTCGTCGCCGTCCAGCAGCGCCATGTTGGCGGTCTCGCCGGTCTCCTCGACCAGTCTGGCCAGGTAGGGGCGCGCCCAGGTGCCCAGCAGCCGGGAGGCGCTCTCGCCGAGCCGGATCAGACGCGGGCCGAGCGCGTAGCGGCGGTTGGGCTGCTGGCGCACGTAGCCGCAGGCGACCAGGGTGCGCATCAGCCGGTGGATGGTGGGCAGCGGCAGGCCGCTGCTGCTGGAGAGCTCGCTGAGGCCGACCTCACCGCCGGCGTCCGCCATGCGCTCCAGGAGGTCGAATGCGCGCTCCAGGGACTGGACGCCGCCGCTCGCGGCGGGAGTGCTGGTGGTCTTGCGCTCGGACGGCGGCACGTGGCGCTTTCCCTTCGGTTCCGGTCGAGGCGGCTGCGCGCATCGTACCGGGCGGCCCGGTCGGGCGGCCGGTGTGCCGCCTCGGGTTCTCGCCGGTCAGACCCCGCGCCGGCCGTGTTCTTCCGGGTGGTCGGCCGGGTGGACGGGGAGCGGTCGGCAAGTCCTCCATTCTGCGGTACGGAACATCCATTTCGGTTGGTGAAAACCTACAAACTCCGGATCGTGGAAGTCGGGGAGGGGAGCCCACCCCTTGACGGAAGACCTACCGAGGGGGGATTCTTCAACAGAACGTTGAATTTCCGTACTGTGGAACTCGCCAGTGCTGCGGTGGCGCCCGTGCGGCCCGCTCCGTCAGCTGCACGTTCTCGAACCGCCGCCGCATCGCCCGCGCAACCGCCGGCCCGCCGGCGCACCATGTCCGTCACGTTCGCAACATCTACGGACGTTCGCGATGTTCGCGATGTTCGCGATGTTCGCGACGTTCGCGATATTCACCGTGTTCACCGTGTTCATGGCGTTCAATGCGTTTCATCCGTGTTCGTGGCGTTTTCGCCCCAACGTATCTGGAGGAGGGTCGGGTTGTCCGCAGAGCCACCGCGGCACGCACAGTCCCCGCGACACCCGCAGAAGTCCGCCGACCCCGGTGAGGCGGAACTGCTGTTCCGCTCCCGCCGGGTCGTCACCCCCGAGGGCATCCGCCCGGCGGTCGTCGCCGTGCGGGAGGGACGCATCGACGCCGTACTGCCGTACGACACCCCGCACCCGGACGGTCCGCAGCTGGTCGACTGCGGCGAGGACGCCCTGCTGCCCGGCCTCGTCGACACCCACGTCCATGTGAACGACCCGGGCAGGACCGAGTGGGAGGGGTTCTGGACGGCCACCAGGGCAGCAGCCGCGGGCGGCATCACCACGCTGCTCGACATGCCCCTCAACAGCCTGCCGCCGACCACCACTTCGGAACATCTGGACGTCAAACGTGCGGTGGCGGAGGACAAGGCCCATGTGGACACCGGGTTCTGGGGCGGCGCGATCCCCGGCAACGTCGGGGAGCTGCGCGCCCTGCACGAGGCCGGGGTGTTCGGCTTCAAGTGCTTCCTCTCGCCGTCCGGCGTGGAGGAGTTCCCCGAGCTCGACGCCGCACAACTGCGCGCGGCGCTCACCGAGATCGCGGGCTTCGACGGCCTGCTGATCGTGCACGCCGAGGACCCGCACCACCTCGCCGAGGCGCCCGCGGCGAGCGGCGGCGCGTACGCCGGCTTCCTCGCCTCCCGCCCCCGCGCCGCGGAGAACGAGGCCATCGCCCGACTCGTCGACCTCGCCCGCGAATTGGACGCCCGCGTCCACGTGCTGCACCTCTCCTCCTCGGACGCGCTGCCGCTGCTGGCCGAGGCCCGCCGCGAGGGCGTGCGGATCACGGTCGAGACGTGCCCGCACTTCCTGACCCTCACCGCGGAGGAAGTCCCCGACGGGGCGACCGAGTTCAAGTGCTGCCCGCCCATCCGCGAGCAGGCCAACCAGGACGCCCTGTGGGCCGCGCTCGCCGACGGCACCGTCGACTGCGTCGTCTCCGACCACTCACCCTGCACGGCCGAGCTCAAGACCGCCGACTTCGGTCAGGCGTGGGGAGGGATCTCCTCCCTCCAGCTCGGCCTGCCCGTCGTCTGGACCGCGGCGCGCGACCGCGGCCACGACCTGGCGGACGTCGTCCGCTGGATGTCCACCGCCCCCGCGGCCCTCGCCGGGCTCACGGCCAAGGGAGCCATCGCCCCCGGCATGGATGCCGACTTCGCCGTACTCGCCCCGGAGGAGACGTTCACCGTCGACCCGGAGCAGCTCCACCACCGCAACCGCGTCACCGCCTACGCGGGCCGCACCCTGCACGGAGTCGTACGGTCCAGCTGGCTGCGCGGACAGCGGATCACCGACCACGGCCGCGCCATCGGGCGAAGCGGCCGACTCATCGAAAGGAACTCCGCATGACCGCGGCAAGCCCCGCACCCACCCGCTTCACCGGCGACGCCAACCCCTACGGAGGCGGCGACCCGTACGCCGACTACCGCAGCGAGGAGTTCGCCTTCGCCCACCACGTCGACCTTGCCGACCGCAGGCTCGGCGGCGGGGTGATCGCCGCCAACGACGAGTTCTTCGCCCAGCGGGAGAATCTGCTGCTGCCCGGCCGGGCCGTCTTCGACCCCAGCCTGTTCGGGCACAAGGGCAAGATCATGGACGGCTGGGAGACCCGCCGCCGGCGCGGCACCGGCGCCGAGACCCCGCACCCCGTCGACGAGGACCACGACTGGGCGCTGGTGCGCCTGGGCACACCGGGTGTCATCCACGGCATCGTCGTCGACACGGCGCACTTCCGCGGCAACTACCCGCAGGCCGTCTCCGTCGAGGCCACCAGCGCCCCGCTCTCCGCCTCCCCGGAGGACCTGCTCGACGAGCGGGTCGAGTGGACAACTCTCGTACCCCGTACGGCAGTCGGCGGCCACGCGGCGAACGGTTTCGCGGTCGACGCACCGCGGCGCTTCACCCACCTGCGGCTCAAGCAGCATCCTGACGGCGGCATCGCCCGGCTGCGGGTCCACGGCGAGGTCGTCCCCGACCCGTCCTGGCTCGCCGCGCTCGGCGCCTTCGACACCGTGGCACTGGAGAACGGCGGCGCGGTCCTGGACGCCTCGGACCGCTTCTACTCCCCGGCCGACCACACCATCCAGCCCGGCCGGTCGCAGAAGATGGACGACGGCTGGGAGACCCGCCGCCGCCGCGACAAGGGCAACGACTGGATCCACTACGCGCTCACCGGGCAGAGCGACATCCGCGCGGTGGAGATCGACACCGCCTACCTCAAGGGCAACTCCGCCGGCTGGGCGGCGCTCGTCGGCCGGGACGGCGAGGACGGCCAGTGGCACGAACTGCTGCCGCGCACCCGCCTCCAGCCGGACACCGTGCACCGCTTCGTCCTCTCGGACGTGCCCGCGGTGACGCAGATACGGATCGACATCTTTCCCGACGGCGGCATCTCCCGACTGCGGCTCTTCGGCTCGCTGACCGAGCAGGGCGCCGCGGCACTCGCCGCCCGCCACCGGGAACTCGGCGGCTGACCGGCCCACCCGAACCGGCCGACGGCTCGTGCAGCCCGGCCGACCGGCTCGCCGGGCCGACCGATCGGCCCACGTGACGTCCCTGCCGTCCGCGGCACGCGACCGGCACGCGACCGGCGCGCGCCGACGCGCCCCGCCGACGCGGGACCGCCCGCGCCGATGCGACCGACGAGACCGGCCCGCGCCCGACGGCGTGGGCCGGTTTCGCGCGCCCGTGTCGCGTCCGCATCCGCGCCGACCGCCGCACGCCGCCCCTTCCGTGGCGGTGCGGCGGTCGTCGCAGAAAGCCGCGAACGGTACCAACCGCGCGCGCGGTGCGTGGGTTTGGTGAAGGGGAGGGCCCCGGCCGCGCCCGCCCCCTTCACCCAGGTGTCACCCTCCCGGCACAGTGGCGGATACTTGTCCGGCCGGCCCCGCGGTGGAGTCCGCAGGTGAGGCGACACGATCAGTACGAGGGGCAGGAGCCAGTGGCCAGCGTGAAGACGTTTCGCAGTCGTGGGCCGGTGCGTTCGAACGCATCCGGCCGGGCGTACGGAGAAGGAGCCGCGACCCGGACGGGGCGCGGCAGGGCCGCGGTACTCGCCGTGGGCGTGGTGCTCTCCCTCGCCCTGACCTCGTGCAGCAGCACCGGTGGCAAGCGCGCCGAGGAGGAGCGGGCCAAGGGTGCGGGCGGCAAGTCCGCGGTGGACACACCGCGCTGGAAGGTCGCCATGATCACCCACTCCGGCGACGGCGACACCTTCTGGGACATCGTGCAGAGCGGCGCCGAACAGG
Organism: Streptomyces tardus; assembly: GCF_018101125.2. Classification (GTDB taxonomy): domain Bacteria; phylum Actinomycetota; class Actinomycetes; order Streptomycetales; family Streptomycetaceae; genus Streptomyces; species Streptomyces tardus. Next base: position 260,110 of record NZ_JAELVF020000004.1, read on the forward strand.
CGGCGGTCAAGGACAACATCGAGTTCCTCTACTCGCACGACAAGGAGGCCGGCAAGCAGGCCCAGCTCGTCCAGGCCGCCATCGACCAGGAAGTCGACGGCATCGTCGTCTCCCTCGCGAAGCCGGCCGCGATGAAGACCGTGGTCGCCAAGGCGGTGAAGTCCGGAATCCCGGTCCTCACCATCAACTCCGGTCAGGACAAGTCCAAGAGCTTCGGCGCGCTCGCGCACATCGGCCAGGACGAGGTCACCGCGGGGGAGGCGGTCGGCGAGGAGCTGAACGAGCGCGACCGCAAGAAGGCGGTCTGCGTTCTGCACGAGCAGGGCAACGTCGGGCACGAGGAGCGGTGCGACGGCGTCCGCGAGAAGTTCGACGGCAAGATCGAGAACCTCTACGTCGAGGGCACCAACATGCCCTCCGTCGAGTCCTCGCTGGAGTCCAAGCTCCAGTCCGACCCCGACATCGACTCCGTGGTCACCCTCGGCGCGCCCTTCGCCGGCACCGCGGCCAAGGCGGCGGACCAGGCCGGCAGCGACGCCCAGATCAGCACCTTCGACCTCAACGAGAAGGTCGTCAGCGGGCTCCAGGACGAGTCGATCACCTTCGCCGTCGACCAGCAGCCCTACCTCCAGGGGTACCAGGCCGTCGACCTGCTCTGGCTCTACCTCTACAACTCCACGATGCTCGGCGGCGGCCAGCCGGTGCTCACCGGCCCGCAGGTGCTGACCGGCGAAGACGCCGACGCGCTGGAGGAGTACACCGGCAGGGGCACCCGATGAGCCACAGCCCAGCCGCCCCCGAGAGCTCAGCCGCCACCGGTTCCGCCGCCACCGCCGAGGAGGACCCGGCGGCCGGCGCCGAGCCGCCGCACGTACGCTCCCTGCCCCGGCGCCTGCTCAGCCGCCCCGAGCTGGGATCCCTGGTCGGCGCGGTCGCGGTCTTCGTCTTCTTCGCCGTGGCCGCGGACACCTTCCTCAAGGCGAGCAGCCTCTCGACGGTGCTCTACGCCTCCTCCACGATCGGCATCGTGGCGGTCGCCGTGGCGCTGCTGATGATCGGGGGCGAGTTCGACCTCTCGGCCGGTGTGCTGGTCACCACCTCGGCGCTGGTCTCGTCGATGTTCAGCTACCAGATGACCGCCAACGTGTGGGTCGGCATCGGCATGTCGCTGCTGGTCACGCTGGCCGTCGGCGTCTTCAACGGCTGGATGCTCACCCGTACCGGGCTGCCGAGCTTCATCATCACCCTCGGCACCTTCCTGATGCTGACCGGACTCAACCTCGGCCTCACCAAGCTGATCTCGGGCACCGTCTCCACCAAGTCCATCGGCGACATGGAGGGCTTCCCGGAGGCCGAGAAGGTGTTCGCCTCCTCCTTCCAGATCGGCGGCTTCAATCTGCGGGTCACCGTGCTGTGGTGGCTCGGACTGGTCGCCGTCGCCACCTGGGTCCTGCTGCGCACCCGCGCCGGAAACTGGATCTTCGCGGCCGGCGGCAACTCCGAGGCGGCCAGGGCGGTGGGCGTTCCGGTCAGGGCGACCAAGATCGGCCTGTACGCCGGTGTCGCCTTCTGCGCCTGGGTGCTCGGCCAGCACCTGCTCTTCAGCTACGACGTCGTCCAGTCCGGCGAAGGCGTGGGCAACGAGCTGATCTACATCGCCGCTGCCGTCATCGGCGGCTGCCTGCTCACCGGCGGCTACGGGTCCGCCGCCGGTGCCGCGATCGGCGCGCTGATCTTCGGTATCGCCAGCAAGGGCATCGTGTACGCCCAGTGGGACCCGGACTGGTTCAAGTTCTTCCTGGGCGCCATGCTGCTGCTCGCGGCGCTGCTCAACGCCTGGATTCGCAAGCGCGCGGAGGCCACCCGATGACCGACGAACAGCCCGAGAGCGCCCGTCCCGAACAGGGCGCCCACCCGGCCGAGGACGCCGGGACCGCCACCGGAGCCGACACCGGGACCGCCACCGGAGCCGACACCGGGGCCGACACAGGGACTGCGACCGAAACCGACGCCGCCGCCGAGCAGTCGGCCGCCGACGCCCCGCTGCTCCGGCTGGAGCAGGTCACCAAGTCCTACGGCAACGTCGCCGCGCTCAGCGAGGTGTCGCTGGACGTGCACGCCGGCTCCGTCAGCTGCGTGCTGGGCGACAACGGCGCCGGCAAGTCCACCCTCATCAAGATCATCGCCGGACTCCACCCCCACGACTCCGGCACCTACACCATCGACGGCGAACCGGCCCGCCTCGGCTCCCCGCGCGAAGCCCTCGACCGCGGCATCGCCACCGTCTACCAGGACCTCGCCGTCGTCCCGCTGATGCCGGTCTGGCGGAACTTCTTCCTCGGCTCCGAACCCCGCGTCGGCCGCGGCCCGCTGCGCCGCCTGGACGTGGCCGAGATGCGCCGCACCACCCGCCGCGCACTGCTGCGCATGGGCATCGACCTGCGGGACGTGGACCAGCCGATCGGCACGCTCTCCGGCGGCGAGCGCCAGTGCGTGGCCATCGCCCGCGCCGTGCACTTCGGCGCCCGCGTCCTGGTGCTGGACGAGCCGACCGCGGCGCTCGGCGTCAAACAGTCCGGGGTCGTGCTCAAGTACGTCGCCGCCGCCCGGGACGAGGGCATCGGCGTCGTGCTGATCACCCACAACCCGCACCACGCCTACCTGGTCGGCGACCGTTTCGTACTGCTCAAGCGCGGCGAGATGGCCGGTTCACACGCCAAGGAGTCGATCACCCTCGACCGGCTCACCCGGGAGATGGCCGGCGGCAGCGAGCTGGACGAGCTCAGTCACGAGCTGGAACGGTCTCCGGCTCCGCCGCCCCCGGGCAGCGCCGCGTAAGGCACAATCGAGTCGATGAGTACGCACCGTGATCGCAGCTCCGAGCCGGCTGCCCGCGCCACCGTGCTGCGCACCGTCTCCACCAGGGAGCGGCGCTCACATCTGTCCGCGCCCCGTGTCCCGACCGTCGGTATCGACATCGGCGGGACCAAGGTGATGGCGGGCGTCGTGGACGCGGACGGCACCATCCTGGAGAAGCTCCGGGCCGAGACGCCGGACAAGTCCAAGAGCCCCAAGGTCGTCGAGGACACCATCACCGAGCTGGTGCTCGACCTCTCCGACCGGCACGACGTGCACGCGGTCGGCATCGGGGCCGCGGGCTGGGTGGACGCCGAGCGCTCCCGCATCCTGTTCGCACCGCACCTGTCCTGGCGCGACGAGCCGCTGCGCGAGTCGCTCCAGGCCAGACTCGCCGTTCCCGTCCTGATCGACAACGACGCCAACGCCGCCGCCTGGGGCGAGTGGCGCTTCGGCGCCGGCAAGGACGAGGACCACCTCGTGATGATCACGCTGGGCACCGGCATCGGCGGCGCGATCCTGGAGGACGGCAAGGTCAAGCGCGGCAAGTACGGGGTCGCCGGCGAGTTCGGGCACATGCAGGTGGTGCCCGGCGGCCACCGCTGCCCCTGCGGCAACCGCGGCTGCTGGGAGCAGTACAGCTCCGGCAACGCCCTGGTCCGCGAGGCCCGCGAGCTGGCCGCCGCGGACTCCCCGGTCGCGTACAACATCATCGACCGCGTCGGCGGCACCGTCTCCGACATCACCGGCCCGCTCATCACCGAGCTGGCCCGCGAGGGCGACGCGATGTGCGTCGAGCTCCTCCAGGACATCGGACAGTGGCTCGGCATCGGCATCGCCAATCTCGCCGCCGCCCTCGACCCGTCCTGCTTCGTCATCGGCGGTGGCGTCAGCGCCGCCGACGACCTGCTGATCGGCCCCGCCACCGAGGCGTACCGCCGCCACCTCACCGGCCGCGGCTACCGCCCCGAGGCCCGCGTCGTACGCGCCCAACTCGGTCCGGAGGCAGGCATGGTGGGCGCCGCCGACCTCGCCCGGCTCGTAGCCCGCCGCTTCCGCCGCGCCAACCGCCGCCGGCTGGAGCGCTACGAGCGGTACGAGCGCGCCGCCGCCCAGCTCGGCCTGGCGCCCCGCACCCGGATGGTGAGCAGGTGACGACCGGCACCACCGACGAGGTCGAGCCGCCGCCCACCGGCAAGCAGCCCGACCCCGAGGCCTCGGGGCGGCCCCGGCTCACCTTCCGCCGGGCCGTCACCGCCGTGATCGCGGTCCTGCTGGTCGCCGTGCCGGCGGGCTATCTCGTCCTTTCGGGGTTCCAGAGCCGGGACAGCGGCAAGGACAAGGAACAGGTCGCCTCGGCGACCAGCCTGGTGTGGGAGTGGCCGAGCAAGGTCACCCGCCGCATCTACGAGGTGCCGATCCCCAGCCGCTCCACCTACGTCGCGTACTTCGAGACCAACAGCTGGCAGAAGAGCTCCCTGTACACGCAGTTCCGCACCTCGCCCCAGAAGCTGAACGCCTTCCTCGCCGCCCACGGCTCCGGCCGCGGGGAGCTGACCGAGGGGTCGGCGGTCAGCCACGGGCAGGCGGACGTGGTGGGTTGGGACCTGCGTCAGTCCGGTACGGAGTTCCTCGGCACCACCGTCCGCAACCCCGGCAACCGGCCCGATCTCAGGATCACCGTCGACCTCTCCCGGCCCGAGCGCCCACAGGTGTACGTCGTCTCCACCGCCGAGTTCTGATCCGCGGCATCCGCCCGAAGCCGCCTCTCACGTCGTGCTTCGCCGTCCGTCGGCACCCGTTCCGCCGGAGCGTACCGGCGCCGGAGGCGTTCTCCGGGGCCGCCCGGGTTCTGTACCGGCGGTAGCACTGGGTAGCGTGTCCCACGTGAGTGAGAGCAGCGAGAGCGCGAACCCGTCGGCGGCAAGGGCGGTGAGCCGCCCGGTGCCCCAGCAGCGGACCGAGCAGCCGGCGACGGCGACGGCCAGAGCACTGCAGTACCGCATCGACGGCCCGGCAGGAGCGCCGCTGCTGGTCCTCGGGCCCGCGCTCGGTGCGACCTGGCACATGTGGGACCGCCAAATACCGGAGCTGACGCGGGAGTGGCGCGTACTGCGCTTCGACCTCCCCGGCCACGGGGGAGCCCCCGCACACCCCGCCGCCTCCGTCGCGGACCTCGCCGAACGCCTGCTGGTCACCCTGGACAACGCGGGGGAGGGCCGCTTCGGGTACGCGGGCTGCGGCATCGGCGGAGCCATCGGCGCGCAGCTCGCCCTCACCCAGCCGCAACGGCTGACCACCCTCGCGCTCATCTCCTCCTCACCGCGCCAGGGCACCGCCGACGAATGGCGCCAGCGCGGCGTCGTCATCCGCACCAACGGGCTCGACCCCGTCGCCCGGACCACCCCCGACCGCTGGTTCACCGGCGACTTCATCGGCGCGCAGAACGCCATCGCCGAGTGGTCCGTGCAGATGGTGCGCACCACCGACCCCGGCTGCTACATCGCCGCCTGCGAGGCCAACGCCGCCTTCGACGTACGCGATGTGCTGCCGCGCATCGGCATCCCGACGCTCGTGGTGTGCGGCGCCGAGGACCAGCTCGCACCGCCCGCCGACGCCCGCGCGCTGGTCGCCGGCATCCCCGACGCCCGACTGGCGATGATCCCCGGCGCCGCGCACCTCACCCCGGTCGAACGCCCGGGCGAGGTCACCGAGTTGCTCATCCAGCACTTCGAGACCGCCTGGCAGGACCAGCCGGACGGCGGCCAGCAGACCGGCTCCCAGAGCGTGCTGCCGACGAGGCCCAACCATGTGCCCGCGCCGGCTGCCGTCGCGCCGATCGCCGAACCCGTCTCCTCACCGCTCGGATGGGCCGTCGGCGAGCTCACCGCGGGCACCGGGACCGCGGGCCGCGCCGACGCGGTGGAGGCCGGCACCAGACTGCGCCGCGAGGTGCTCGGCGACGGCCACGTGGACCGCATCGCCGCCGAGACCGACGACTTCACCGCCGACTTCCAGAGCTTCCTGACCCGCGTCGAGTGGGGCGAGGCCTGGTCGCGGACCGGCATCGACCGCCGTACCCGCTCGGTCGCCACGCTCGGCATCCTCACCGCGACCGGGCAGCTGGACGCCCTCGCCGACCAGGTGCGCGGCGCACTGCGCAACGGCCTCACCCCCGCCGAGATCCGCGAAGTGCTGCTGCACACCGCGGTCTACTGCGGGCTGCCGGCCGCCGACGCCGCCTTCCGCGTCGCCCAGCGCGTCGTGCGGGAGGAGACGACCCCGGAGGAGTAGCACAATGGCGGACATGGCCAGCTCCCCACCGTCCGCCTCCGTGCCCCCGGCGACGTCCGCCGCCGCGTCCTCCTCCCGCTCCGCCGCCGACCGTCCGCCGCTGAGGCTCACCAAACAGGGCCACTCCAGCGTCCGGCTGGAGCGGGACGGCCGCGCCCTGGTCATCGACCCGGGCGGGTTCAGCGAGGACGACGCGGCGCAGGGCGCCACCGCACTGCTCGTCACCCACGAGCACCCCGACCACTTCGACGAGGGCCGGCTGCGCGCGGCGCTGGAGGCGGACCGCTCCGTCGAGCTGTGGACGCTGCGCAGCGTCGCCACGCAGCTCGCGCCCGCCTTCCCCGGCCGGGTCCACACCGTCGGCCACGGCGACACCTTCGAAGCGGCCGGCTTCCGCGTCGCGGTCCACGGCGAACTGCACGCCGTCATCCACCCCGACATCCCGCGCGTCACCAACGTCGGCTATCTGATCGACGAGAGCGTCTTCCACCCCGGCGACGCACTCACCGTGCCGGACGCCCCGGTGGAGACACTGCTGCTGCCGCTCCAGGCGCCCTGGAGCAAGTTCTCCGAAATCGTCGACTACGTACGGGAGTTGGCGCCGCGCCGCGCGTACGACATCCACGACGGCCTGCTCGCCGACAACGCCTTCCCGATCTACGAGCGGATGCTCGGCCCCACCGGCCCCGGCCTCGGCGGCGCCGACCACGCCCGGCTGCTGCCCGGCGAGTCCACGACGCTCTGAGCCCTGCGGGCCCGCTCCCCGGCGCCGCGCCTCCCGCGCGCGTGTCCGCGCCGGGCACGACGGGCGCCGCGTACGGACCGTACGCGAGCGCTCCGTACGACACGCGCTCCGTACGACTGGCGCCGGGCACGACGGGCGCCGCGTACGACATGCGCTCCGTACGACCGGCGTCGGCTCGGTGTACGCGCCCGCCTCCGTCCCGCCCGCGTCGCACCGTCGTCCCGCCCGAGCGCCCCCGCTCTGTCCGCGACGCCCGCGCGCGTGGACCCGCGTGGGACCGGCGGCGGAGTGTCAGAGGTGGGCGATAGGTTCTCCCCATGCGAATCGCCACCTGGAACGTCAACGGCATCAACACGCGACTCGAGCGGCTGCTGGACTGGCTGAAGTCCAGCGGGACGGACGTCCTGTGCCTTCAGGAGCTCAAGTGCACCGCCGAGCAGTTCCCCGCCCAGGCGCTCGCGGACGCCGGTTACGAGGCCGCGTTCACCGCGACCGGCCGCTGGAACGGCGTCGCCGTCCTCTCCCGCGTCGGTCTCACCGACCCCGTCACCGCGCTGCCGGACGCCCCGGAGTTCGAGGGCGTTCTGGAGCCCCGTGCGGTCGCCGCCACCTGCGGCGGCGTGCGCGTCTGGTCGGTCTACGTGCCCAACGGCCGCGACCCGGAGCACGCCCACTACCAGTACAAGCTGCGGTGGTTGGCCGCCCTGCGCGACACCGCAGCCCGCGATGCCGGCGGCGACACCCCGTACGCGATCCTCGGCGACTTCAACGTCGCGCCGAAGGACGAGGACGTCTGGGACATCTCCCTCTTCGAGAACTCCACACACGTCACCGGGCCCGAGCGCGACGCCCTGACCGCGCTGGCCGCCACCGGCTTGACCGAGCTGAGCCCCAGAGCGTTGAAGTACGACGTCGCCTTCACCTTCTGGGACTACCGCCAGCTCAACTTCCCCAAGAACCGCGGTATGCGCATCGACCACATCTACGCCAACCCCGCCTTCGCCGCAGCCGTCACCGACTCCTTCGTCGACCGCGAGGCCCGCAAGGGCAAATCCCCCTCCGACCACGCCCCGGTCGTCGCCGATCTGGAGCTGTAGGGCACGAGCACCGCCGGAGCGAGGGCGACTCAGACGGGCAGGACCCGTACGTCGTACTGCGGGATGTACTTGTCGCGTGTCACCAGGGTCATGCCCTCGATCTGTGCCTGAGCGACCAGCAGGCGGTCGAACGGGCCCCGGTGGTGCGCGGGCAGCCGCCCGGCCCGAACCCCGTGGCCGGCGGTCGCCGGCAGCGGGCTGAACCGGCTGTCCCGCACCCTCTCGGCCAGGTCCTCGGGCTCGCCGAGCTTGCCCAAGGACTGCTTGATCGCGATCTCCCAGAGGGACACCGCGCTCACGTACACGGCCGGACCAACTCCTGGACCAAGTCTGCTCCTGCAGAGGTGGCGCAGCCGGACTGTTCGTCCTCGGACGGTGCCACGTCCTCGCCGCCACCTTCCGTGCCGTTCCACGCCCGCGCGGCCGTGCCAGGCGGGCGCGGAAGTCCCGCTGCGCGGCACGCTGCCCGCCAACGACCCTGCGGGCGCGACGGGTTGGGGACACCCGAGTGTGTTGCTCCGGTAGCCGAGAGGCACAATGTCCGGCGGGGAATTCGTACACCTGCCCGTCGTGCGCAGGTGAGGACCGTGGACCGGGCACCGGACACCGGGCAGCCCAGGGGGAGCAGACCAGCCGATGGCATCCAGGCGCGATGAGCTGAACGCGTACACCTTCGAGAAGAAGCGCACCGTCGCCGCGTTCCTGCAACCCTCGCCCTCCGGGAGCGACGAGGGCGCACCGAAGCCGATCCGCGGGTTTCTGCCCGGGCTGATCGTCGGTGCGCTGCTGCTGGTCGGCTTCGGCGCCTGGGGAATGTTCAAACCGCTGGCGCCCAAGGACTGGGACACACCCAAGAAGAACGTCATCATCGGCAGCGACTCCACCACCCGGTACGTCGTCCTGGAGACCGACGGCAAGGTGCAACTGCACCCCGTGCTCAACCTCGCCTCCGCCAAACTGCTGCTGACCTCCGACTCCTTCGAGATCGTCAAGGTCGCGGAGAAGGAGCTCGACAGCGGTCGAATACCGCACGGGCCGACCGTCGGCATCCCGTACGCACCGGACCGGCTGCCGGACGAGAAGGAGGCCGGCCGCGCCATGCGCTGGGCCGTGTGCGAGAAGCCCGGCGGCGTGGGACGCACTCCCGGACAGGCCGCCTTCGTGCTCGGCGACCACGAGCACGACGCGGTGGAGGGGAAGAACCGGCTGCGCGGCGGCGACGTCATGTACGTGCGCGAGCGCGGCAGCCGCGCCGAGTACCTTGTCGACCCCAAGGGCAAGAAGTACCAACTCAAGGACCGCCAGCGGGAGTTGCTCAACCGCGCGGTGACCAACGGCACCCCGCAGCCGGTCGACAGGAATTGGCTGGCCACGTTGCCGACCGGCGACCCGCTGGTCTTCCCCGAACTGCGCGGCCCCATCGGCGCACCGGCAGGCGTCGAGGGCCTGGACGAGAGCGCCAACCGGATCGGCATGGTCCTGCGCGCCCGTACCGCGGACGGCTACGAGCACTACCTCGTCGAGCAGGGCCGGGTCGTACCGGTCACGGACTTCTCCGCGTTCATGGTCCTGTACCACCCCGCCACGGCCGAACTCCGCCAGCGGGCCAAGCCGTACGAAGTGAACCCGCAGTCGATCACACCCGTCTCCCGGACGCTCAGCCCGACCGCCGACAAGGACTGGCCGGTCCACCGAACCGAGCAGATCAACCGCGGAGAGCGGCAGACGCTGTGCAGCGTGCTGCGCGACGTCGACGGCTCCAAGGGCACCACGACCCGTTCCACCTGGGCCGCCAAGGACTATCCGCGCACCATCTCCGACCGCTCCACCAGCGCCTACGTCACACCCGGCGCCGGCATGCTCTTCCGTCAGTTCCAGGGCAGCGACACCGGCACCGGCGGCACCTTCCTGCTGACCGACACCGGTCTGCGGTACGCCGTCCAGTCCAACAACGACAGCAGCACGGACGGCGATCCGGACGGTTCCAAGAAGGACGGCAAGGAGCAGGAGCAGGTCAACGAGGCCCAGATGCGGCTGGGTTACCAGAACGTCAAGCCGCTCCCGGTGCCGATCGAGTGGGCCCAGTTCCTGCCGACCGGACCGCGGCTGGACGTCAGCGGCGCCCGACTGCCCCAGGGCTCCTGATGCGCAGGCGAACCTGCGCGCCGCTGGCCCTGGCCGGCCTCGTACTGGCCGTCCCCGCCGCCGCACCGGCAACCCCCGCAGCCGCTGCCCACGCCACCTCCGGGCACCAGCAGCCCGCCCTGTCCAGCGGGCCCGACGCCGCCGCGGGGCACGACGCCGTCCCGCCCGGGCACGCCGCCGTCCCGCCCGGGTACGACGCCGCCGGAGAACGCACTGGCGGCCCGCACCCGGCGCCGCTGGCGCTCAGCGACGCGGGGGAGTGCCGCTTCGGCGGCAAGCCGTTTCCCGGCCGCCCCTGGCCGCTGCAACGCGTCCAACTCGACCGTCTCTGGCAGGAATCCAGAGGGAAGGGCATTCGGGTCGCGGTCATCGACAGCGGCGTGGACGCCAAGAACCCGCAACTGGCCGGAGCGGTCGACCGCAAAGCGGGCAAGGACCTGCTCAAGCCCAGGAAGAACGAGCCGAAGGGCACGCCCCGCGGTCCCACCGTCGACAACGTCGGTCACGGCACCAAGGTCGCGGGCATCATCGCCGCCCGCCCGCGCGCCAAGACGGGCTTCGCCGGCCTCGCACCGGAAGCCACTGTCGTCCCGATCCGCCAGAACGACGGGCAGGGCGAGGGCGACGTCGATTCCCTGGTGCGAGCCATCGATCACGCGATCGCTGCCGGGGCCCACGTCATCAACATCAGCCAGGACGCCAAGGGGCCGTTGCACGAGGACTCGCAGCTGCCCGGCGCCGTCCAACGGGCACTGGACCGGGACATCGTGGTCATCGCCTCGGCAGGCAACGACGGAGCCTCGGGCAAGTCCGTCAACACCTATCCCGCCGCGCTGCCGGGTGTCCTCGCCGTCGCCGCCTCCGACCGCAACAACGAGCGCGCGTACTTCTCCCAGCGCGGCGACTTCGTCGGAGTCGCCGCACCCGGCGTCGACGTCGTCTCCACCGTGCCCCTCGGCGGCCACTGCGTCGACAACGGAACGAGCTTCGCCGCACCGTTCGTCGCCGGCGTCGCCGCCCTCATCCGCGAGAAGCACCCGACCTGGACGCACCAACAGGTCGTCGCCCAGATCCAGCAGACCGCCGAACGCGCCGTCAGCGGCCGCGACCGGCACATCGGTTGGGGAGTCGTCGACCCCGTACGGGCCCTGACCGAGGACAGCAGCCCCGTCGACCGCCCCGTGGCGCGCGAGGGCGTGCGGCAGGCCGAGAAGCCGGAGGCAGCGGCGCTCAACCTCCACGAGACGTACGCCGAACGCAACGAACGCCTGGCCACGTACGTCCTGCTCGCCGTACTCGTCCTCGTCGGCCTCATCGCCACCGCCGCCCGCATCCTCCGCGACCGCGCCGGCAGCAGCGCCACCGGCCGAACACCAAACAACTGACGCACCACGAGACCCGCCCGGGGCGAGGAACGACTCGGTGCGCCATCACTGATGGCGCCCCGTCTGTGACGGTGCCCCATCTGTCAGGACAGAAGCGGATATCCCGTCACGCGTGCTTCTGCCGGCCTGTCAACTGCCGTGCCCACCTGGGGTTTTGGTGTGGTGCAGACCACAGAGCACATGGCTGTAATCATCTGCTCACTGCTTCACCTGTCATGTACGTAGTGAGTAAACTTGTACGGACCGTAGTGGCCAAATCTGTGGGGGGATTGAGCCGTGGCGCTCGACCATGTCGGAGGCACGAACGGCAGCGGGGAATTGCCGCAAGCTGATGGGGGCTTGGTTCTCGACTCGGAGACCCTGACGCGGCTGCGTAAGCAAGTCGACCTTGTTGCCAGCGAGTTGCGTGATTCGTCCGCTTCGGCGGCGAAGGTCCGTCAGCAGATCGTGGCCCGCGACGCGTACGGCAGCGCCAACCTCGCGCACGCTGACGACCTGTCGAAGGCGTACGACAAGGCGCGTGTCGAACTGGAGCGCTATGTGCGCATTTTCGGTGAACAGCTGGAGTCGCTGAGCCTGGTCGTCGAGATGTCCAAGAAGGGCTTCGACAACGCCGAGGAAGAGCAGATCGCCCGCTTCCACAAGCTCCAGGAGAACGCCCGGGAGAACTACCGGACCCCGGAGCCCCGCCCGGACACCCGCGACGAGCGCGCGACCGGCACGGGCACCGAAGCCGAAAACTACTGAGACCCGCGAAAGAGGGCCACACCTTGCCAGCAGACAACTCAGAGGGCCTCAGCCACAAGGAGTTGCACGCTCTCGTCTCCGGCGCCAGGCCGAACGATCTCTCGACCCGCAGCGACGCCGTGAGCGTCGCGGCACGGAAGATCTACTCGATCGTCCAGGACCTCGAGCGTCTGGTGAAGAAGGCGGAGTGGGAGGGCGAGTCCGGTGAGGCACTGCGCACCTGGACGAAGAATTTCGCCAAAGAGGGCCGCGCTCTCGGGGATTACGCCACTCTTGTCGGGTCCGCGCTTTTCTTCGCCAGCGACGGGCTGAGTTACGCCAAGAAGACGATGCCCGAAGTGAAGGACGGCAGCCAGTCCGAGAAGGACCGTCAGGACGCGCTGCGGGTCATCACTCGACTCAACTCCTACTACAGCGAAGCCGCCAAGGACGTAGCCTCCCCCACCCGCCCGAACTTCCCCTTGCTCGTCGTCGAAGATTTGCCTGCACCATCCCCTGAGACACCCCGCAAGCCCATTCCGGGCGGCGTGGACCGAACTTCAGACCAGGCGGGGCGCAACCTCTCCAACAATTTCGGCATCACCGAGCCGGAGGACGGAAGTGAGAGGAGTAATTCCCGTGGTGGTCCGGCAGATTCTCAGGTGCAGACAGAACTGGATTCGGCGGGTGTAGTGACGGATCCGCGCTCCGCGTCGCCGTCCCATGCACCCACCGGAACCACGGGCGCATCTCCCGGGCCTGTCGCGGGAACCGGGCCAGTGGGACCAGTCGGCGGTGCGCCCGGCCTTGGAGCGGGGCGGAACACCGCGCCTGGGGCAATTGGTGGCCCGGGCGCTGCCGGAGTTCCGCGTCAGCCTGCTGTCGCCGTGGCTCGGCCGGGCGTGCTGCCGGCCGGCTCCAATGGCACTGGTATTCACGGTGGTACCGCGAGACCTGTGAGTGCCGGCCCCAGCCCAGCAGGTATGCCTCGAGGAACAGTCATTGGCGGTCAGGCTCCGACAACTGCAGGCAATGCGCCGACTCGTGGGCCTGTCAATGGGCTGATGGGAGGGCCCGCCGGCCGCTCACCGCAGGCGGCAGGGAGAGCACCTGGGGCGAGCGGCGCCGCCGTGGGCATCGGGAGAGGCAGTGCTGCACCTCGTGGTTCAGCGGGTATGGGAGCGCCACCATCGCAGGTCGCTCACGGAACGAGGCAGACGAACAGATCCACGAGGCGTGTTCGTGACGAGAGTGAGCCGCGTCCTGATTACCTAACGGAAGAAGAAGAGACCTGGTACGCAGGGAGACGGCGCACGGTACCTCCGGTTATTGACAACTAGCCCTTCCCTGACACGAATTCGGGTATCTCGGCATGCTGAAAAATCCTCGTGAGCCACGCTTCACAGCACGCGACCTGTTCGGTGCACTATTGGCTGCTCTGGTCGCTGTGGGTCTAATCGCGCCTTCTGCGTATGCGCAGGAAGCGAAGGATCTTCAGTGGTATCTGGAGTCCATGAAAGCTGAGGAAATGTGGAAAACAGCCAGAGGAGACGGAGTCACCGTCGCTGTTATAGACTCTGGGGTTGACCGAACCGTACCCGAACTCCGAGGCCAAGTAGCGGGCGGGAAGAGCTTCCTTGGTACCGGTAGTCCGTATCGCGATCCGGGAAGTCACGGCACGACGATTGCCGCGTTGATCAGCGGAACCGGCAAGGAATCCGGCATTCATGGGCTGGCGCCAGAATCCAAGATCCTTGCCTTGAAGACGACAGACGAGTTCGGCATTCCTGGAGATATGGCTGCAGCGATCAATCATGCCATTGATGTGGGAGCGAAGATTATTAACGTCTCTCTCGGTGCTTCTCAAAGCGGAAGAGGAGCCAAAGTACAGAAGGCGATTGACAGGGCCAACAAAGAGGGGGTCCTGATATTTGCGTCGTCCGGCAATGCTGGCGACGATACAGCGAATTACCCGGCGGCTCTTCCGGGCGTGGTTGCGGTCGCCGCGACCGACAAGCAGGTCCAACGGCTTAGCAGTTCGCAGTACGGGCAGCACGTCTCGCTGAGCGCCCCAGGCGGTGACCTGGCAGTCAGATGCAAGAAAAACACGGACATCTGCAAGAACAGCGGCACTAGCGCGGCATCGGCCCTGGCGTCCGCATCAGCTGCTTTGATCTGGTCAAAGTACCCGGATTGGACCGCGAATCAGGTGCTGCGAGTCTTGATTGAAACGGCTGGGAAACCGGTTGCCGGCAAGATTCCGAGTAAATACATCGGGTACGGCGCTGTCCGTCCCCGTATTGCGCTTGCTGACGACAGTATTGACCCCGGGGATCCGGACAAGAACCCTCTCTTCTCCAAGTACTACGCGAAGCAGGAGGAGAAGTCTGACTCGTCGGAAGAGCCTGACGACGGCAAGAGCGGCAGCGACATAAGCGAAGAAGACCAGCAGGCCCAGGGCGACGCGTCGGAGAAGGACAGCAATTCATTCCTGGTGCCGGCCGTCGCCGTCGGCGCTGTCGCAGTTCTCGGCGCAGCCCTAGCCGCAGTATTCCTGCGCCGACGCACACGGGTATCGCGGTGACTGCAGCGTGAGGATATGTCGGAACTGATCTTCTGGAGCAATGAGGGAAGCTAGCGATGTCTTTTCGAGGTGAATGGAATTCCATCAAGGCGGAGGTTGAGCAAGACAAAGCAAAGATGAGCTTGGCCGGCTTGGCGCCCGAGTACGACGGTAATGGAAAAGAAATACCGGGACCCGGCCCTGACTTCGGTGCTGTGGTGATAACACCGGCACTGCTCAGGAAGAAAGCGAAAGAGGCAGACGCGACCAGGGCGAACCTGAAGAAGGCAGACAACTCTGCGGTGGATGCGATCAAGAAGGCATCGCCCGGGCTCAAGGGTTTTGAGTGCCAGAAAGGTATACGGACGTTCGAGGAGCGCTGGGAGAGGCAGGTCGACCACTTGGACAGGCTCATTGAGAACGGAGTGGCGGGCGGTCTCAATTCAGCGGCCGCCGAGATGGATTTGCAGGACACGAACCAGGCAACAAAGTTCAAGTCGAAGAACTGAACTCGGTGGGAGAAGGTTAGATGCCGCTCAGCTATGAGACAGTCGTGGGCGCTGACCTATCAGGTCTCACGAAGGCTGCCAGCAGGTGGAGAGTGTTGCCGGATGAGCTTGTCGGGATCGCAAACTCCTTTCGGCCGACTGTCACACGAAAACTTTCACGTCGTGATTGGGACGGGAAAGCAGCGGAGGCCGGGCGACGGAATTTTACAAAGGTCTATGACCAGCTAGAAGACGCATCCAAGGAATCCAAAGCTGTATACGGCCTCATCCGCAGCGCTGTCGAGGAACTGGAGAGGGTACAGAAGAAGCTTAAAGGGATCGCCTCAGAGGTGGCTGAGAGCACCCACCTGTCACTGAACAAGACGACTGGGAAAGTGCTATTCGATTCACCCGAGGAGGACTTCAAACAGAGGCAGACGATTCAGAGACACCTCAGCGAGACCATCAACGAATACAACACGGAAATTAATACGCTAGTGAACCGGGCGACCGAGGCAGATCGGGCGCTCAACTGGGCGCTCATGCAGGATCGAAACGGATCAAAACCTGGATTCAACGCAGGCACCGTAGACAGTATCAAGGCTGCATCGAAATCGATGGAGGAGGCAGTAAAGCAGGCAAAAGAAGCCGAGGAAATTCTTGGCAAGGGCGAAAAGGCCAGCGACCGCGAGATGACTCGCCTGAACTCGATACTCACGAATCGGCAAGGCGACCCGTATTTCACCGAGAAGTTCACTGCAGGTGTCGGAGCAAAGAAGCTTTTTGTCCAGTGGAACGACATGGTGAACGATCCGGGAGTTTCGGACGGCCGCGCGAAGATCATCGAGAAGTTGCAGAAGTCCTTGGGGACCACCTTGGCCACCGCGACACACTCTGACAGCGACGCGATGAAGAAATGGAAGAACGATGTCCTAGATCTGGGGCCTGACAGGATCGAGCTTGAGCGGAAGACCCCGGAACCAGGTCGTCCACCATACAACTTTCAGGTAATGAGTGCCCTTATGAGGGAGGGGGACTACGATTCGCGCTTCCTGATTAATTACGGCGAGAAACTGATCGACTTTGACAAGAAGATGGACTCCGAAGATTGGAAGCAGCAACCGGACAATATTCGTCTCAACTTTGGAGGCGACGACCACGGAGCAGATCCAATGCGCGGCTACATGCACGCATTGGGTAACAACCCAGATGCGGCCAAGGAGGCTTTGAATAACCCCCATGATCTCCGCTACCTGATCAAAGAACGCGACTGGGTGGCTGACCAGACTAGCGTCACAGTCAAGCCCGAGTATCAGCACCGTGACCTTGGAAGAGCACTACAGTCCGCTTCTCTTGGAGTCCCTTGGGACGAAACAGGTATTAACAGAGACGCGGAGACAGCAAAAATCGCACGCGAAGTCATGAAAATAATGGGCGAAGATGTCAGGAGCAAAGAGAATCAACTACTACATAACACTCCCGGTCTAGTGGAAAGTGCTGCTCGAATCGGATCCGGATATATTGACGAACTTACAAAGGCAACCGCTATGCGTGGCGGATTTAATAATGCGGAACTCATTGAGAGCGGTATCTATGACTCCCAGGACAACGGTATCGGTGACATACCCATTGATACGGCTAGAGATTTCATGATCGAAGTCGCCAAACATTCGAGTGCGTATGAAGCTATGGCAACCGCGCAGCACATATATACTGCAAGCGTCATGGAAGACAATGCTGGTGATAGGTACCGAGTTCAGAGCGCTCTCGATTCCGGAGCTTACAATCAAGGCATTATGGCATCGGCCCGAAATGAGTACCTCGATTCCTTGGAGAAAGATGAGAGAGAATCGGCTGACAAAGATTCAGAGGAGTCGGGATCATGGACTACGTGGAGCCTGGCGGAGGGTACTTCTGTCGTGAATAGCGCAGGAGGTGCTGCAGCCGGAGCAGCAATTGGCGGCGCAATTGCTGGCCCTCCTGGGGCTGCGGTTGGGATGGTCGCTTTCCCGATCGTTGGGGACCTCGCAATTTCCGCATTTGAGCACTACATGGGATTTGATGACGATGACGACAAAAGTGAGAGTAAACAGGGGGCTCATTCGGGTGATCTGAGGGATCAAATTTCACTGAGGCTGACAGAGATGGAGTCGTCGTACACCAGTAATCACGACGGTGGCAGAGGTTTGTCCAGTGCTGCCTCCGATAAACAGTCGAGTGGCTGGTCGTATACAGAAGGAATTCTCAAGTCGCTAAGGTAGAAAATGCGCACTGATCGAATCACTGTGCTCTGCGCGGTCTCCATCATGTTCATGGGGGGCTGCACGGGAGCGCCGCCAGCTCCTTCCCCTGAAATTAATTGGAACAGTGTTTGTGGTGGATCTTTTGAGGGGTATGAAGATGTAGCGGACGTGCCGGAGAGGCACCCCGGTCGTTTCGATGAGATCGCCAAAGAAGAGAAAGTGGAAATTGTTGAGGAGTCAAAGAATCTTCAGGGCGTAGGTGAAAAGCTACTGTCCTCGCCTCGTTCACATATTGAGACCTGTGTACTTGAGTCGGGACTTGAGAAGGGGAATGATCTTGTCGCTGGTTTTGAGTGGGTTAAAGTGCAAGGGTTGACTTCTCTGAATCAACCGGAAGAGAAGCCTGGGGAGGACGTGCGGCTGATCGGCGACTACGCGGAGATCAGATTCGCTTCCGGCGGAATTCAGCATTTGAACTTGTACGCGAGATGTGATCGAAGTGAAGTCGGTTCACGTCATGGATACAATGCCCTGCACGGTGAACTGCGTGACAATTTGCTCTACACTCTTGCGGTGGAGCATCGCATGAAGATCCTGATTCAGATGGCTCGATCCGTTGTTTCAGGAATGAATTGTGAGAATGACGTGCAACTCCGTAATCCGTTTGGAGAGGGGACCGAATGGGCGCACGGGCCAAGATGAGTAGAGTCGGCAAGCAGAATTGCGTTTATTCTCGCGTTCCGAGGACGAGGTTGCCGGTAAAATTGGCGCGTCTGGTGTCTCTTGGCTGCTAGCTTCAGAGGTGCCGAAGTGGGTGCGTAGGCTGCTTGCCTTAACGCCTTGTGCTGCGGCTGGCGAGGGTTCGGTTCGTTGTTCACTGACCGTATGTTGAGAGGGGAATGAGATGGCTGGTGCGCAGAAGGTCAATGGGGTTGACCTGAAGAATTTGGAGAACAACCTCGGCTCGGTGCTTGAGTCGATGGACAAGCAGGTGCGGGGCCTGCAGACGGCGATCGATGAACTGGCCGGGCGTTGGTCCGGAATCGGTGCTGCGGAGTTCAAGAGTCAGCAGGGTCGCATCAACCAGGATCATGTGGCGTTGCAGAAGATCCTGAGTGGTATCAGGACGGCGATCGGTGAGACCCGGCGCGACAGTGGTTCGAACGATGAGAACGTGCTGCAGAGCATGCGTGGCATCGAGGGGAACGGTGTGCCGCTGTCGAGTGTTCCGCAGGGGACGACGATGGGGTCCATGCAGGACACCGGGGTCGGTTCGCAGAAGTACTCGGGGTTCGACAAGTTCTAGACGGGGGTCATCGTTTCGACGGTGACCGAGTGGATCTGACCAACTGCTTGGAGGCGTGAAATGGCGAGTGACCCGAGCCAGCTCGTAGTGAACTACGGCTCGTTGGAGAAGGCCGCGGCCGACATCGAGTCGGCGGCGAAGCGGCTGCGCGGTGATCTGGAGCGCGTGCAGCAGGAAGTGAAGAAGGTCGCCCAGACGTGGGAGGGCGAGGCGCAGAGCGCCTATATGCGTGTGCACGTGACGTGGGATCAGCGGGCGGACAGCATGGAGCGGACGCTGATGCAGATAGCTTCGAAGGTCCGGCAGGCCAGCGGTGAGTACCAGGCGAGCGACCGCAAGGCCGCGGGGCGCTTCGACATCTGAGGCGCCGTTCGGCGCGAGTCCTGTCATGTGTGTGGGGGCGTTACCCGGCCGGGTAACGCCCCCACACCGTTGTTCGCTCAGTGTTCGTCGGGGAGCCAGCCGATCTGGAGGATGGGGTTGCCGCGTTTGCGGGAGGCGAAGAAGGCGCGGCCCGGTGGGAGGGGTTGGGGTCGTATGTTGCCGATGACCTCGCCTTCCATGGGGTCGCCGGACAGGACCAGGCCCTGGGCGCCGAGTTCGCGGACGCGTTGCATGAACGGGTCGTAGGTGGAGCGTGCGGCGCCGGCTGAGCTGCGCGCGACGATGAAGCGGATGCCCACGTCGCGGGCGTAGGGCAGGTTGTCGACGAGAGTGGCGAGGGGGTTGCTGCTGGAGGTCGACACCAGCTCGTGGTCGTCGATGACGATGAAGAACCGTGGGCCGTCCCACCAGCTGCGGTCGCGCAACTGCTGTGGAGTGATGTCCGGTTGAGGCGCTCGTCGGACCATCAGGCTGTTGAGTGACTCGATGTGCGTCTCCATGGCGTTGGACATGGCGGCGTACTCGAGCAGGTGCTCATCGGGCACGTATCCGAGCAGGGAGCGGCGGTAGTCGCCGAGCATGATGAGGGCTTCGTCGGGGGTGTAGCGCTCGGTGATCTGTTTGATGAGCAGTCGCAGCAGTGAGGTCTTGCCCGATTCGCTGTCGCCGAAGATCAGGAGGAAGGGGTCCCGTTCGAAGTCGATGAAGACGGGCTGGAGGCTGTTCTCGTCGAGCGCGAAGGCGACGCCCTCTTCCGGCCTCTCGTGCCCGGCGGGGAGCTGGTGTGCGGGGAAGGTGCGCGGCAGCAGGCGTACGGGCGGAGCCAGGGGCCCCTGCCAGGCGGTGGCGACCGCCTTGACCAGCTCGTTGCCGGCCTCGGCGAGGTCTTCGACCGAGTGTCGCGAGTCGATGCGAGGCAGGGCGCCGATGAAGTGGAGCTTCTCGGGCACCTGGCCCCGGCCGGGCACGTTGGCCGGGACGTTGCTCGCGACGCGGCGGTCGAACTCGGAGTCCAACGGGTCGCCGAGCCGCAGTTCCAGCCGGTTGAGGATCTGGTCCTTGAGCGCGGCACGCACTTCCATGTGCCGCGAGGCGGTCAGTACGACATGGATGCCGTAGCCCAGTCCGCGTGCGGCCAGGTCGGTGACGACCTCCTCCAGGACTTCGTACTCCTGGCGCAGGTTCGCCCAGCCGTCGACCAGCAGGAAGACGTCCCCCCAGAGCTGGTCCGGGAGTTCACCTGCGGCGCGGCGCCTGCGGAAGGTGGCGATGGAGTCGATGGAGTGGGTGCGGAAGTACTCCTCGCGCTCGTTGAGGATGCCGATGACTTCGGCGGTGGTGCGGCGGACTTTTTCGGGGTCGAGGCGGGAGGCGATGCCGCCGACGTGGGGGAGGTCCTGGAGGGCGGAGAGGCCGCCGCCGCCGAAGTCCAGGCCGTAGAACTGGACTTCGGCCGGGGTGTGGGTGAGGGCGAAGGCGGAGACCAGGGTGCGCAGCAGGGTGGATTTGCCGGACTGCGGTCCGCCGACGACGAGCATGTGGCCGGCGGCGCCGGAGAAGTCGCGGGTGAGCAGCTCGCGGCGTTGCTCGAAGGGTTTGTCGACGATTCCGAACGGGACGGCGAGACGGCCGAGTCGCGGGTTGTCGGACTGGGTGAGGCCGCGGCCCTCGACGACGGTGAGTCCGGGCAGGAGCTGGTCGAGTGCGGGAGCGGAGTCCAGTGGGGGCAGCCACACCTGGTGGGCGGGCGGGCCCTGGCCCTCCAGCCGCCGCACGATGACGTCCAGGACGGTGTCGGCCAGCGCGTCGTCCTCGCGGCGGGCGGCGGCGAGGGCGGCGGCGAGCTGTTCGGGGTCGGGCTCGGAGAGGGTGACGGGCACCGGGGCGGCGGTGAAGAGCGCGGCGCGGCGTTCGACGGGGCGGGGGCCGAGGCCGGTGGGACGGTCGTCGTTCTGGCGGTAGACGCCGGAGACGTACGCGGCCTTGAAGCGGTCCATCTCCTCGGTGCCGTGCTTGAGGTAGCCCGAGCCGGGGACGGACGGCAGGTGGTAGGCGTCCGGTACGCCGAGCGCGGTGCGGGACTCCGAGGCGGAGAAGGTGCGCAGGCCGATGCGGTAGGAGAGGTAGGTCTCCAGTCCGCGCAGCTTGCCCTCCTCCAGGCGCTGCGAGGCGAGCAGCAGGTGGACGCCGAGCGAGCGGCCGATGCGTCCGATCTGGATGAACATCTCGATGAAGTCGGGCATCGCGGTGAGGAGTTCGGAGAACTCGTCGATGACGATGACCAGCGAGGCGATCGGGTCGAGCGCGGCGCCGGCGGCGCGGGCCTTCTCGTAGTCGTGGATGTTGGCGTAGTTGCCGGCCGAACGCAGCAGTTCCTGGCGGCGGTTGAGTTCGCCGCGGATCGAGTCGCCCATGCGGTCGACGAGGGTGAGGTCGTCGGCGAGGTTGGTGATGACGGCGGAGACGTGCGGCAGCGCCGACATGCCGGTGAAGGTGGCGCCGCCCTTGAAGTCGGCGAGGACGAAGTTCAGGGTCTCGGAGCTGTGGGTGACGGCCAGTCCCAGTACGAGGGTGCGCAGCAGTTCCGACTTGCCGGAGCCGGTGGCGCCGACGCACAGACCGTGCGGGCCCATGCCGTCCTGGGCCGCTTCCTTGAGGTCCAGCATGATCGGCTGGCCCTCCTCGCCGACGCCGATCGGTACGCGCAGCCGGTCGGCCTGTGAGCGGGGCCGCCAGGTGCGGGAGGTGTCCACGGAGTCGGCGTCGCCGAGGTTGAGGAGGTCGGTGAACTCCAGGTTGGCGAGCAGGGGCGCGTCGTCGTCACCGCCGCTGCCCATCCGGATGGGGGCGAGCAGGCGGGCCAGTGCCTCGGCGGCCTCGGGGCCGAGCACATCGGGGGTGCCCTCGTAGACCATGCCCTGGGCGGAGGTGAGCCGGAGCGTGTCCGGATGGGCGACGATGGCCAACGCGCCGCGGGGCTCGCGCAGTTCGCCCGCGATGACCTCGATCACGGTGACGCCCTGGATGCCCTCGGGGGCGGCGAAGGCGGAGCCGGGCGGCACCGAGGAGCCGTCCAGCAGGACGACCAGGTGGGCGCGGTCGGGGGGCGCAGCCTCGCCGGTGAAGCGGGAGCGGCCCTCCAGCCGTACGCGCAGCCGGTCCTCCAGCTCGATGAGGTCGTCGGTGATCAGCCGTCCGCTGCCCGCTCCGTCGGCCTCGCCCGGCTGCTGCGCGTGCGGCAGCCACTTGGCCCACTCCCAGCGTGCAGCGGCCTCCGCGCCGCTCGCGGCGACGGCGATCACCAGATCGTCGGGGGAGTGCAGGGCGGCGAGTTGGGCGAGCAGCGCGCGGGCGGTGCCGTGTGCGCTCTCCGGGCGGCCGGAGACGGTGACGTGGTAGAAGGACCGCATCGAGACCGCGACGGGCAGGTCGTCCAGCGAGCTGTGGGTGGCGATGAAGCGCTGCATCGCGCCCGCGGTGAGCGGCTCCAGCTCGTCGACCGGCGCGGTGTCGGGCGCCACCAGCGGAGTGTTGAGCTGCTGGGTGCCGAGACCGACGCGTATCTGTGCGAAGTCGGGGTCGGCGGGGCGGCGTTCCCAGACGCGGTCGCCGGCCTCGACCAGTGACCAGAGCTGGTCGGCGGGCGGGTGAAGGTAGAGCTGTGCGTCGCGCTGGCTGCGTGCGGTTCTGCGGACCGTACGGCGGGTCTGGGCGAGGTACTTGAGATAGTCGCGCCGGCTCTGGGCCATCTCGCCCAGCGTGCCGCGGCGGAACCGTACGAACATCGCGACGATCATGCCGACCATCGAGACGAGCATGATCAGGCCCATGATCCGCATGAAGGAATTCGTCTGGTTGGGGTTGAAGAAGAAGACCATCGAGCCGCCCATGCCGAGCATGGGCAGGATCTGCATCCACACCCCCTCCTGCTGGCCGCGGGGGAGTTCTGGCGGCGACTCCAGAGTGAGCGGTTCGGCGGGTACGTCGGCGGGCAGCACCCGGCTTCGGCGCTTGATGACGATCTGGCTCACGCGTACCCAATCCCTCTGGTTCCGCGCGGAGTTCACCCGTCGTCGCCCCCTTGGCGGCGGTCCCCATCCGCGCGGGACGATCCTACTGACAGGGGCACGGCAGGTGGGCGGTAGGGTGTCGCTCAAGGTCCCGGATCGACTACCGGCCGTGTTTCGGGGGGTTGTTGCCGCTTCGCGGCGAGCAGACCGAGTTCCGTGCCGCGGGTGAAGCGGGCGCCGTGCGTGAGCAACGCGGCCCGCACCGCCGGGCGGACAGCGTGCGAGATCTGCGCGCCGACCGGGACCGTACGACCCACTGCACGATCCACCCGTACGACCCACCAGCGAGGCGCGGCACCGCGCACACCGTGAACGAGGGGGCCCAGAAGTGACGACGCCGCCGTCCACCGCGACGACGTTCTCACGATCATCCGCGACGACCGGCTACTGCCGCGTCACCGTGGTGGCGACCGGCAGCCGTATCGATGTGGCGCTGCCCGAGGACGTACCGGTAGCCGATCTGTACCCGGAGGTGCAGCGGCTGACCGGGCAGGCGCCCGGCGAGGGCGAGCTGGTCGGCCACCATCTGGTGCGGCGCGACGGCAGCGTGCTGGACAGCGCGCGAACCCTGTTGGGCCTGAGAGTGACGGACGGCGAGGTGCTGACGCTGCGTCCCTTCGCCCGTTCGCTGCCGCCGGTGGTCTTCGACGATGTCTCCGACGCGGTGGCCACCGCGGTGACGCGCGACCGCACGCTGTGGAACGACCGCTATCTGCGGACCTCCGGGCTTGTCGGCGCGGTGGCGCTGATGTCGTTGATGGCGCTGGTGCTCTGGTTCGCCGACGCCGCCGGCCGGGACATGCACGGCCTGCCCGGAGTCGTCGCCGCCGTGACGGCAGTGCTGCTGCTGGTGCTGGCGCCGGTGCGGGCACGCTTCTACGACGACACCGGCTCGGCCACCGCACTCGGCCTGGCGGCGCTGCCGCACGCGGCGCTCGCGGGTTCGGCGCTGCTGTCCCTCCAGGACGGCCACGGCGTCGGCAGGTTGCAGTTCCTGCTGGCGTGCGCGGCCGTGCTGGTCGCCGCCGTGGTGATGATCTCCGCGATGCCGGGCAACGACGCGTTCTTCGTCGGCGCCGCGGTGCTCGGCACGACGGGTGTGCTGGCGACGTTCGGGGCGATCCTCGGCGACGGCAGCGCCCTTGCCGCGGCGTCGGTCTGCGCACCGGTCGCCATCGGCGTACTGGCCTTCCTGCCCGGGATGTCGGCGCGGTTCGCCAGGCTCCCCATCGGGTACGCGGCGCCGCGTTCGGGATACGACGGCTCGGACAACAGCGAGGAGGACCCGTTCGCCCCGGCCGACCCCGGGCCGATCGACGCCGAGCGCATCGCGGCGCAGGCGCGGCGCGGCCACGAGGTGCTGATCGGCCTCGTCGGCGGTTTCTCGGCGGTCGTGGTGGGCAGCGCCGCGGTGCTCGGCTTCTCCGGAAACCTCTGGGCCCAACTGCTCGCCCTGGCCTCCGGACTCGCGCTTTTGATGCGCGCACGACTCTTCCGCTACTCGGCGCAGGTGGCCTGCGCGATGGTCGCCGGCGCGACGGCGCTCACGCTGCTGGTCGTGGGGCTGGTGCTCAACTCCACGGAGCTGCTGGGCGGTTCACAGGGCAGCGGACTGCGGACGCTGTGGCTCTCGGCGGCCCTGGCGGCGGGCGCACTGCTGCTGATGGCGATCGCGCTGATCGTGCCGCGATCGGGCCTGACCCCGTTCTGGGGACGCCTGTTGGACATCGTCGAGATCACGGTGCTGCTCTCGCTGACACCGCTGTGCCTGGCGGTGCTGGACGTGTACACCTCGGCACGCTCGCTGACCAGCGGCTAGCTGTCGTGGCCACCGGCCCGCCGGTCGGTCGACGCGGCCTCGGGGCCGGTGCGTGACGGTGCGCGGGGGCGCGTGGTGGGCGTGGGTGGGCGGAGTGGCGACTCCGGCCGAGCGGGCAGCAGCCTCTCAGGGCGGGGTGCCTGACACGAACGGCGGGCCAGGGCCGTCCGGCGGCGGGCGTACGGGCGGTGGCCCCGTCGAGGGGCGGGCTCGTGCGGACACCCCGGCCGGCGGACCCGGAGCGCCCCGCGTGTGCGGGAGTGCACGCGGGGCGCGGGGCGCTCCGGGCCCCGGGGTGTACGGGGCCCGGCGGGCTGTCAGGGGCGGCGGAGGCAGAGCCAGGCGATGTCGTCGCGGGGAGTGCCGTCGATGAAGGCGTGGAGATCGTTGCGGAGCGCCTCGGTGAGTTGGTCCGGCGGGTCTCCGGCCCAGGCGCGCAGCCGCTCCTCGAGCGGGTAGAAGTCGCCGTCGGCGCTTCTGGACTCGGTGACGCCGTCCGTGCAGACGAAGAGGGTGGCGTCACGGGGCAGTGTGAACTCCTTGAGGGAGCGCGGGCCCGGCGCCAACTCGCCCATGCCCAGGGGCAGTCCGGGGTCCGGAAACTCGATCGGCAGCACCTCGCGCGCGGTGTGCCGCACCAGGTGGGGGCTGACGTGGCCGCAGTCGACGACGCTGACCCGCCCCTCGTCGTCGAAGCTCAGCAGCAGCGCGGTGACGAACCGCTCGGGCTCGCCGCGCGCCGCGCTGCGGGCGTTGTGGCGGTGCACCGCGTCCTCCAACGCGTCGGCCACCCGAGGGAGTTCGGCGACGTGGTGGGCCGCCTCGCGGAAGGCGGCGAGCAGCGCCATGGTGGTGCCGACGGTCTGGAGCCCCTTGCCCTGGACGTCGGCGATCAACACCCGGGTGCCGTACGGGGAGGTCTCCAGGTCGTACAGGTCGCCGCCCATCAGGCTGTCGACCTCGACGGGCTGGTACAGGCCGTCGGCGGACAGCTGCCCGGTCGTCACCGGCAGCGGCTGGAGCAACTGGCGCTGGAGGGCGGCGACCAGCGACCGCAACCGCGTCACCTCCTCCGTCCGGTGGATGCGCAGATGACAGACGATCACACAGAGCGCGCCGATTCCGGCGACCACCAGCGCCGGGGTCGGTTCACCGATCCGGTCGTCGTCGTAGAGCGCCACCAGGACGACCAGGAAGCCGGCGCCCGCCGCGACGGCGGTCTGCCGCACCGTGCCGACACCGGCGACGAAGGCCGGCAGAAAACAGAACGCCACGGTGAGACTGGAGCCCAGGCTCACCCCCAGCACCAGGCCGAGCGCGACCAGCAGCGCGAGCATCGCCACGAACACCTTCGGCGCCAGCAGCGGCCGCGGGCCCTCGTACCCGGCCAGCGCCTTGGTCGCCCGCGTGGGGACGAACTCCCCGTCACCGAACATCACTCGACCCCGTTCACTTCTCACGTCCGTTCCGCGCCGCGTCGGTTCCGCGCCCGCTCCGCGGCCGGTCACGCGTGCCCCGCACGACCGGCCCGCGACCGCGCCGGTCGCTTCCAGCACGGTACGGGCGCGCACCGGCGGCGGGGCGCGCCACACGCTCCGGGCCACGCGCGCGACGATCTGTAGGGTCGAACGGTCCACGGGTCCGATGAGTGCCGGGAGTGCCGAGTGGGGATGCAGGGACGTACGGGAAACACGGGGCGCCCGCGCGCCGCGGAGTGGGGCCTGTCGGTCGGCGGGTTCCCCAGCGGCGCCCACAACGCGCTGACCGATGTCCCCGGAGTGCGCGTCGGGCACACCACGGTGCGCCGCTCGCCGGACATCCACAGCGGGGTGACCGCCATCCTGCCCGGCGAGCGGGTGAGCCCACAACGGCCGGTGGCCGCAGGGGTGTTCACCGGAAACGGTTACGGCAAGCTCATCGGTTCCACCCAGCTCGCCGAGCTGGGCGAGCTGGAGACTCCCGTGCTGCTCACCTCCACGCTTTCGGCGTTCCGGGTCGCCGACGCCCTCGTCGGCTGGATGCTGGAGCGTCCCGAGTGCGCGGAGGCCGTCAGCCTCAACCCCGTGGTGGGGGAGTGCAACGACGGCTATCTCTCCGACATCCGCGCCCGGCCGGTGCGCGAGGAGCACGTCCGCGCGGCCCTGGACGGCGCCTCCGCGGGGCCCGTCGAGGAGGGCTGCGTCGGCGCCGGCACGGGCACCGGGGCGCTCGGCTTCAAGGCCGGCATCGGTACGGCCTCGCGAGTGGTCGAGCTTCCCGGCGAGGGGGCCCGCTACACGCTCGGTGCGCTGGTGCAGGCGAACTTCGGCGGCACCCTGCGGATCGGCGGCGAACTCCTCACCCCCGGCGGGCTCGGCCTGCGTCCGGAGGCGCCGCCGCCGGAGAAGGGCTCCTGCATGATCGTGGTCGGCACCGACGCGCCGCTGGACGCCCGGCAGTTGGGGCGGCTGGCGCGGCGTGCAGTGTTCGCGCTGGCCCGGGTCGGCGCCGCGTACGGCCACGGCAGCGGCGACTACGCGATCGCCTTCTCCACCTCCGGAGCCACCCGGCGGGCTTCGGAGGCCCGGTACTCCGAGCGGTCCGCGCCGGTCGGAGAGAGGCCGCGGCCCGCTCCTGCGGACTCCGCGCTGAACCCGCTCTTCGAGGCCGCGCTGGACACGGTGGAGGAGTCGGTGCTCAACTCGCTGCTCGCCGCCGTCACCACCACCGGGCACCGGGGCCGTACGCTGCCCGCGCTGCCGGTGGAGGCCCTGCGCCGCCGGCCGCCGGGCCCCGGGCCCGGCCCGCACGGCGGCTGACGCCACCCGGGACGCCCGCGCTCCGGCCCGCACTCCCGACGCCCGTACGCCCCGACGCGCGTACGCACTCGGGCCCGTACGCCCCCACGCCCGTGCGCGCACCGGTGCGTGTGCCCGCCGCTCCCAGGGCCCGGCCCGCACGCCTCCGGTCCGTGTTCACCGGCGAGCGTCGGCCCGGCGGCAGATGTCGGGGTACGGCCGAGCAGGCTGCGCTCGGCCGTACCCCGACACGGCGTGCGGCTCAGCGGCTCCGCGGCACCAGCGTGCGCAGGTCCACCGAGTCGGCGAGTGCGCGCAGCCCCTCGTCGCCCGGGTGGAGGTGGTCGCCGCTGTCGTACTTCGGCAGCATCCGCGCCGGGCGGGCCGGGTCGCGGACCACGGCGTCGAAGTCGAGCACCGCGTCGAACCCGCTGCGCCCGCCGCGCAGTTGGTCGTTGATGTGGGTGCGCTTGGCCTCCACCTCGGGCGAGCAGTCGTGGTAGCCCTCGCAGGGGGTGAGGGTGGCTGCGATGACCCGCAGCCCGCGTGCCCGGGCCCGGTCGGCGACGGCGCGCAGTCCGGTGAGCACCTCTTCGGAGTCGGCGCCCCAGCGGATGTCGTTGATTCCGGCGAAGACGACCAGGGTGCGGGCGCCGGTCTGCGCGAACACGTCGCGCTCCAGCCGGTTCTGGATGCTGACGCCGGCCGTGTCGGGGTCGCTGCCGTCGCCGTCGTAGCGGTCGGAGGCGACGCGGTTGGCGGAGATCCCGTGGTTGAGCACGCCGTAGGCGGGGACGTCGGAGCTGCCGCGCTCCTCCAGGAGGCGGCGCGAGAGCACGTCCGGCCAGCGGCGGTTGGCGCCCTCGGTGGAGGTGACCCCGTCGGTGATGGAGTCGCCGAGCGCGACGACCGAGCCGGGTCCGCCGGAGACGTCGATCCCGGTGAGGAACGGCCAGAAGGCCAACTCCGGTTCGTAGCCCCGCCCGTCGCGGCGTCCGGTCAGATCGCCCGCGCCGTCGGCGGAGGCGTAGGAGCGCTGGATCGCCTGGGCGTGGATCGGGGCGGCGGTCACCGTACCGGGGAGGTACATGCTGACCAGCAGCGTCGTGTCGGCGGGCACCTGCATTCGCAGCGGATCGCTGACGGCCTCGGCGCCGGCCGGTACCCGGTGTGCCTGCCGGCCCCCGAAGGTCACCGCGAGCGGCTCGGCCGTGGTGGCGGCGTCCTCGTCCTGCACGGCGACGGTGACGCGCCCGATGTCCAGCGGCTTCCCGGCGAAGGTGTTCGCCAGCCGTACCCGCGCGGACTCGCCGCCGCCGCTGGTGCGCACGACCAGGCGCAGCGTCCGGTCGCGCCACGGGCCGACCTCGGTGTACCCGCCGGTGCTCGCGGCCCAACTCCCCGTCCAGCCAGGGCTGCCCGAGCGGACGGCGACATCGAAGACGTGCAGGTCCGCGGCGGGTCCGGGGTCCTTGGGCAGGGTGATCGAGGCGATCCGTCTGCCCCGGTCCACGGGAACGGTCGCGGCGTAGAGCCGGGCGCTCTCCGCGCGTACGCCGGAGGGGGTGTTGATGCGCGGCAGGGCGAGCGCCTTGGTGGTGAGCGGGCCGGCGCGCCAGTCGTGCGCGGTGAGGGTGTACGGGGCCCGGCCGCCGTCGGCGTAGTGGACGGTGCCGGTGCCGGTCACCGCGCTGCCGGGGCGGTCCGGGGCGGTGGCGGCGACCAGGAAGGACAGTGCGTCGCCGGTGTTGTTGCTGTTCCCGTCGCCCCCGTTGCCGCCATCGCCGTCGCCGTTGCCGTTGCCGCCCAGCTCGATGTGCTGGCCGTCGCTGAGGACATTGTCGGGGCGGCCGGGCGCACGGTCGGGCCGTCGCAGCTCGGCGGCGTCCAGCCGCAGCCGCGTACCCGGACGCCAGCCGGCGGCGTCGAGGTCGGCCGAGGTCAGGGAGTTTCCGGCGCCGTCGAAGTCGGCCCGGTCCGGGCGTCCTTCGTCGCTGACGGCGCGGTTGTCGTAGTGGCGCTCCAACGGCAGCGGACGCTCGTCGGCGGGAGCGGCGTACGCACCCGGCGCGGCGGGTGCGGCGCTCGATGCGGCGCTGAGCGCCGGGAGTCCGGAGAAGAGTACGGCCAGCCCTGTGGCGGCGGCGGTGGTGCGCAAGCGGGTACGCATCGGTGTCCCTTCGTCGGTCGGGCCCGCGGCACACCCGGAGTTCGGGTGCGGCTGCCGCACGGGTACGGCGCGGGTGGGTGCGTGGGCGTGCGTCCGGCCGGTGGCGGGCGCGGCGGTGGCAGGCGCCGATGCGGGTGGCAGGCGCACGGGCGGCAGGCAGCGGAGGTGCGGGAGGTGTGGCGTGCGGTGGAGACGGAGGTGCGGGAGGTGTGGCGGTGCGGTGCGGTGCGGGGGACGGAGGTGCGGCGGTCCGCGGGGTGGTGTGGTGCCGGTGGCGCGGCGTACCGGCGGAACGGTCAGCGCCGGGACGATCCGACCAGGGCAGGACCACCGACGGGAGACCTCACGGCGGCGTCAAGGTGTCGATCAGGCCAAGGGGACGGCGAGTTGGGGCCTCGTGCGCTGTGCGCCGGGCGAACCCGGGGCAGCGCGCCGGTGGCCCGGTGGCCGGAGCGGATGCGACCCTGAGAGGTATGAACATCCCGTTCCTGGACAACTGGCGCAAGAAGCACGGAACCTCGCGCGCAGCCGGCGTGATGAGCCGGGGCGAGGTGAGTGAGCAGGGGCTCGGGGAGCTGCTGGCCGAGTGCGAGGTGCTGCGTGCGCAGGCGACCGAGCACGGGGTCGAACTCGACGACTCCGTCGGCTCGTTGGAGTCCTTGGATCAACTGCTGCCGCGCTGGCGGGACGACCCCGAGGTGCTGCTCCGGCTGGGCAGCGACGCGGGCCTCTATCTGGGCACGGTCCTGGTGCGGCGCGTACCCGGTGCTCACTGGGAGGTGCTGGAGGACGGCCGCCCGGTCGTGCGGCTGGCCGCCGGGCGGGTGCTGGACGTGGTCGAGGCGGGCCACGCCTGGGCGGTGGACGGCACGCCCGAGCTCTCGCAGAGCTACGCGGAGGCCGCGGAGGTCTGACCGGCCGTCGCAGGACACAGGGAACGCCCCTCTCCGTACCCCGCCCGCCGCGGCGCGCCGCGCTCCGGTTCGGAGGCCGCGCCGGGGGCGGGTACCCCGGGCAGTCTGGCAACCCGGCGCCGCGTCCGGCCCCGACGACTGCCCCGCTGCCGCCGGCTGCCCGTACGGCTGTGGGTGTGGCTCGCTGTCCACCGGCCGGCGGCAGCGGGGCAGTCCTCGGAGCCGGACGCGGCGCGGCGGGAGCACATCGGCGCGGGCAGCCGCTGACCGCACCCACGCCGACACCGGGACCGCACCGGGCCCGGCCGCACCGGAACGGTCCCGCAATCGGGACCGGCCCGGAACGGTCCCGCAATCGGGACCGGCCCGGGCCGGTGGAGCGAGGGCCGCCGAACGCGGCGGGCCCCGGCCGCTACTTGTTCGCCGGCGGCGGCTTGCGCAGCGAGAGGTGCAGCTCGCGCAGACGGGCGTCGTCGACCTCGGAGGGCGCGCCCATCAGGAGGTCCTGCGCGTTGCCGTTGAGCGGGAAGGCGATGGTCTCGCGAATGTTCGGCTCGTCCGCGAGCAGCATCACGATCCGGTCGATGCCGGGGGCGATGCCGCCGTGCGGCGGGGCGCCGAACTTGAAGGCGCGCAGCATGCCGCCGAACTCCTCCTCCACCGCGTCCTTGTCGTACCCGGCGATCTCGAACGCCTTGTACATGACCTCCGGTTCGTGGTTCCGGATCGCGCCGGAGGAGAGCTCCACACCGTTGCAGACGATGTCGTACTGCCAGGCCAGGATGTCCAGCGGGTCCTTGCCCTCCAGCGCCTCCAGGCCGCCCTGCGGCATCGAGAAGGGGTTGTGCGAGAACTCGATCTTCCCGGTGTCCTCGTCCTTCTCGTACATCGGGAAGTCGACGATCCAGCAGAAGCGGAAGACGTTCTCCTCGAAGTGACCGGTGCGGCGGAAGCACCGGCAGGACCGAGGTCGCGCCGACGGGCGGGGGCTCACGCGTCGTCAGCCGCGCGTGAGCCGCTTGCGGACGGTGCCCTCCTCGGCCGGCTCGGCCGGGGTGCGCGGCGCCGCGCACCCCGGCCGAGCCGGCCGAGGAGGGCACCGTCCGCAAGCGGCTCACGCGCGGCTGACGACGCGTGAGCCCCCGGCACGCGCGCGGGGCGCGGTGACCGGTGCTTCCGCCGCACCGGTCACCGCGCCCCGCGCGCGTGCCGGGGGCTCACGCGTCGTCAGCCGCGCGTGAGCCGCTTGCGGACGGTGCCCTCCTCGGCCGGCTCGGCCGGGGTGCGCGGCGCCGCGCAGGCCGCGCGGGTGACGTCGGCGACGAGCTCGACGACGTCCGGCCCGTACGCATGGGAGTTGACCACCTTCAGCAGGAGGCAGAAGGTGCCCTCCGGGCCGTGTCTGCGGCTCAGCCGACGGTGCTGCCGCGCCAGATAGCGGGTCGCGGCCTGGAGGGTGACGGGGCGCTGGCCGCAGGCGAGGAAGACCGGCCGGGTGTGTTCGCCCGCGGTG
The DNA here is from genome assembly GCF_018101125.2 of Streptomyces tardus. Taxonomy (GTDB): domain Bacteria; phylum Actinomycetota; class Actinomycetes; order Streptomycetales; family Streptomycetaceae; genus Streptomyces; species Streptomyces tardus. The sequence continues at coordinate 292,605 of NZ_JAELVF020000004.1, forward strand.
AGGCGGGCGAGGAGCACGTACTCCACCGCGCCCGGGTCCAGCTTGTAGTGCTCGGAGCCGATGACGAAGGTGCCGCGGTCCTGGCCCGACTCGGGGTCGGTGCTGACCACGACGCCCGGCAGCAGCGACCGCAGATGCGCGGCCATCCGCCGGTTGGAGACCGGCGGGCCGAGGCAGAACTCCGTGCGTTCACCGAAGCCCTGGTGGGCGGAGTCCGCCCAGACCACGCCCGCCTGAGCCCCGCACTCCTTTATCAGTGCGGACAGCTCCAGCAGCGCGAAGACCTCGGGCCGGGCCACCGCGCCGTCGCTGCCGGCGTCGCGCCCGACCACCAGGGCCGTCTCGCTGTGGTCCGGCAGCCCGAAGAAGCGCTGCTTGCGCCGCCGAGCCCGGCGCAGGGCGGCGTTGCGGAGCAGCCAGCCGAGCAGGACGCCGAGCACGGCGGCGACGGCGAGGTGGGCGGGGTCGCGCAGCGAGTCGCTCATGGTGCGCGAGCCTAGAGCAGGACGCCCGACGGTTCGATACCCCGGAACGCGCTGTCTGCCGCACCACCGCACCCGCGCCCGCCGGGCGGCGTCGCCGCCAACGCCAGCCGGACGAAAGGGACTTGCCGCCGCCCGCGCACCGGCGATCCGAGCACGCGGGTACGCGCTCGCCGCCCCGCCGCCGCCGCGGCCATGGCCAATTCGGTGACGTTGTGCCGAACTGCTTGCGACGTAACGTGACGAGGCATACCGTCTCTTCCTCGCGCCGATCTACCCGCGTCTGGCAGGGGTGACGTCTTGGCGCCCGGGCGCGTGCGCCCCGGCGGGAGGCAGGGCTGACGCCCCGGCAAAGGAGCAGCTCATGACAGCAGTTGGCTCGGACCAGGACCCCACCGCCGGTCGTACGGGACCGGGAGCGGCAGGGGAGAGCGGCGGCGGTCCCGCCGCCGTACGTGCCGCCCTCGTCCAGGCGACCTGGACCGGCGGCACCGAATCGATGATCGCCAAGCACGAGGAGCACACCCGTGAGGCGGCCCGGCAGGGCGCCCGGGTGATGGGCTTCCAGGAGGTCTTCAACGCCCCGTACTTCTGCCAGGTGCAGGATCCCGAGCACTACCGCTGGGCCGAGCCGGTGCCCCACGGGCCGACCGTCACCCGGATGTGCGCGCTCGCGCGCGAGACCTCGATGGTGCTGGTGGTGCCGGTCTTCGAGGTCGCGGACTCGGGCTTCTACTACAACACCGCCGTGGTGATCGACGCCGACGGCACCGTACTGGGCAGCTACCGCAAGCACCACATCCCTCAGCTCAAGGGATTCTGGGAGAAGTTCTACTTCCGTCCCGGGAACCTCGGTTGGCCGGTTTTCGACACGGCTGTCGGTCGGATCGGCGTCTACATCTGCTACGACCGGCACTTCCCCGAGGGCTGGCGCGCACTGGGTCTGGCCGGGGCCCAGCTCGTCTACAACCCCTCGGCGACCTCCCGCGGACTCTCCTCCCACCTGTGGCAGCTGGAACAGCCGGCAGCCGCGGTCGCCAACGAGTACTTCGTCGCCGCGATCAACCGGGTCGGCGTCGAGGAGTACGGCGACAACGACTTCTACGGCACCAGCTACTTCGTCGACCCGCGCGGCCGGTTCGTGGGCGACGTCGCCGACGACCGGTCCGAGCAACTCCTCGTGCGCGACCTGGACTTCGGCCTGATCGACCGGGTCCGGCAGGAGTGGGCCTTCTACCGCGACCGCCGTCCCGACGCCTACGGAAACCTGGTGCAGCCATGACCGACACCACCCCCGCCCACGCCGGCCCCGCGGGCGTCGCCGACCCCGGCGCCGCCCCCGCGTACGACACCCACCCCGGGCTGCACGACCGGCACCGTGCGGTGATGCCCGAGTGGCTCTCCCTCTACTACGACCGCCCGATCGAGCTGGTCCACGGTGAGGGGCGGCACGTCTGGGACTCCGAGGGACGTCGGTATCTGGACTTCTTCGGCGGCATCCTGACCACCATGACCGCCCACGCCCTGCCGGAGGTCACCAAGGCGGTCAGCGAGCAGGCCGGCCGGCTCATCCACAGCTCGACCCTCTATCTCAACCGTTCCATGGTGGAACTGGCCGAACGCGTCTCGGCGCTCTCCGGCATCCCCGACGCCCGCGTCTTCTTCACCACCTCCGGCACCGAGGCGAACGACGCGGCGCTGCTGCTCGCCACCACGTTCCGCGGGTCCAACCAGATCCTCGCGATGCGCAACAGCTACCACGGGCGTTCCTTCTCCACCGTGGGCATCACCGGCAACCGCTCCTGGTCGCCGACGAGCCTGTCGCCGCTCCAGACGCTCTACGTGCACGGCGGCGTACGCGGCAGCGGTCCCTTCGCGGAGCTGAGCGACGCCGCGTTCATCGAGGCGTGCGTCGAGGACCTGCGGGACATGCTCGGCCAGGGCGCCCGCGGCCCGGCCGCGCTGATCGCCGAACCGGTGCAGGGCGTCGGCGGCTTCACCGCGCCGCCGGACGGGCTGTACGCCGCGTTCCGCGAAGTCCTCGCCGAGCACGGGGTGCTGTGGATCAGCGACGAGGTGCAGACCGGCTGGGGACGCACCGGCGAGCACTTCTGGGGCTGGCAGGCGCACGCGGCGGCCGGGCCGCCCGACATGCTCACCTTCGCCAAGGGCATCGGCAACGGCATGTCCATCGGCGGTGTCGTCGCCCGCGCGGAGGTCATGAACTGCCTGGACGGCAACTCCATCTCCACTTTCGGCGGCAGCCCGATCACCATGGCCGCGGGCAACGCCAACCTCGCGTACCTCCTGGAGCACGACCTCCAGGGCAACGCCCGCCGGGTCGGCGGACTGCTCATCGAAAGGCTGCGCGCGGCTTCGGCCGGCCTGGACGTCGTCGTGGAGGTGCGCGGCCGGGGACTGATGATCGGTATCGAGCTGGACGGCCCCCGCGCCGCCGCCCGGGTGCTCGAACTCGCCCGTGAGGAGGGCCTGTTGATCGGCAAGGGCGGCCTGACCGGCTCCGCGCTGCGCATCGCCCCGCCGCTCTCCCTCACCGTCGCCGAGGCCGAGGAGGGCGCGGCCGTACTGGAACGCGCCCTGCGCCGCGCCGAGTCCGAACACGGCGGCACTGAACGCGGCGCGTCCGAGCACGGCGGAAGGGGCTGACATGAGTCGTACGGTCATCAGCGGCGGACTGGTCATCACCGCCAACGAGGAGCTGGAGGCGGAGGTACTGATCGAGGGCGAGCGGGTCGTCGCGCTCGCCGCCCGGGGCAGCGAGGTGGCCGGCGGCTGGCGCGAGGGCGCGGCGCGGGTCATCGACGCCACCGACCGCTACGTCCTGCCGGGCGGCGTGGACGGCCACACCCACCTCGACTTCCCCTTCGGCGGCACCTTCTCCGCCGACACCTTCGAGACCGGCACCAGGGCCGCGGCCTGGGGCGGCACCACCACCATCGTCGACTTCGCCGTGCAGTCCCGCGGGCACGCGCTGCGCGAGGGCCTGGACGCCTGGCACGCCAAGGCCGAGGGCAACTGCGCCGTCGACTACGGCTTCCACATGATCCTCTCCGAGGTCACCGACGGCACCCTCAAGGAGATGGACGGGCTGGTGGAGGAGGGAGTGACCTCCTTCAAGCTGTTCATGGCCTACCCGGGCGTCTTCTACAGCGACGACGGCCAGATCCTGCGGGCGATGCAACGCGGCGCCGACAACGGCGGATTGATCATGATGCACGCCGAGAACGGCATCGCGATCGACGTGCTCGCCGAGCAGGCCGTCGCCGCGGGCCGCACCGACCCCCGGTACCACGGGGAGGTGCGCAGGGTACTGCTGGAGGCCGAGGCCACCCACCGCGCCATCCAGCTCTCCCGGGTCGCCGGCTGTCCGCTGTACGTCGTGCACGTCTCCGCCGCCGAGGCCGTCGCCGAGCTTGCGGCGGCGCGCGATCTGGGGCTGCCGGTCTTCGGCGAGACCTGTCCGCAGTACCTCTTCCTGTCCCTGGACAACCTGGCGGAACCCGATTTCGGCGGCGCCAAGTACGTCTGCTCCACACCGCTGCGGCCCAGCGAGCACCAGGCCTCGCTCTGGCGCGGACTGCGCACCAACGACCTCCAGGTCGTCTCCACCGACCACTGCCCGTTCTGCTTCACCGGCCAGAAGGAGCTGGGGCGCGGCGACTTCAGGAAGATTCCCAACGGGATGCCGGGCATCGAGCACCGGATGGACCTGCTGCACCAGGCGGTGGTCGAGGGCCACATCTCGCGGCGCCGATGGGTCGATCTGGCCTGCGCGACCCCGGCCCGGATGTTCGGCCTCGCGGGTCGCAAGGGCACCCTCGCTCCGGGCGCCGACGCCGACGTGGTGATCTACGACCCGCGCGCCGAGCAGGTGCTCTCGGCCGACACCCACCACATGAACGTCGACTACTCCGCCTACGAGGGCAAGCGGATCACCGGCGCGGTGCGCACCGTGCTCTCCCGAGGCCGCGTGATCATCGACGACGGCCGCTACACGGGCTCCGCCGGCGACGGCCGCTATCTGCCCCGCGCGACCTGCCAGTACCTCGACTGAACCCGCCAGGACGACAGGAGCAACAGATGGACTTCGGACTCGTGCTCCAGACCGACCCGCCCGGTTCGGCGACGGTCTCGCTGATGCGCCGCGCCGAGCGCAACGGCTTCACCCACGGCTGGACCTTCGACTCCGCGGTGCTGTGGCAGGAACCCTTCGTCATCCACAGCCGCATCCTGGACCACACCGACCGTCTGAAGGTCGGCCCGATGGTCACCAACCCCGGCACCCGCAGCTGGGAGGTGACCGCCTCCACCTTCGCCACCCTCAACGAGATGTACGGCAACCGCACCGTCTGCGGCATCGGCCGCGGCGACTCCGCGATGCGGGTCGCCGGCCGCAGCCCGAACAACCTCCGCTCGCTCGGTGAGGCGATCACCGCCATCCGCGAACTGGCCGAGGGTCGCGAGGCGCTGGTCGACGGCCGACCGCTGACCATCCCCTGGGTCCGGAACGGCAGCCTCCCGGTCTGGATGGCCGCGTACGGCCCGAAGGCGCTCGCGCTCGCCGGACAGAAGGCGGACGGCTTCATCCTCCAGCTCGCCGACCCCTACCTCACCGAGTGGATGGTCCGCTCGGTGCGCGAAGCCGCAGCCGACGCGGGCCGCGACCCGGACGCCATCACCGTCTGCGTCGCCGCTCCCGCCTACCTCGGGGACGATCTGGCCCACGCCCGCGAGCAGTGCCGCTGGTTCGGCGGCATGGTCGGCAACCACGTCGCCGACCTCGTCGCCCGCTACGGCGAGCACTCCTCGATGGTGCCCGAGGAGCTGACCGACTACATCAAGCAGCGCAAGGGCTACGACTACAGCCACCACGGACGCGCCGGGAACCCGGACACCGCCTTCGTGCCGGACGAGATCATCGACCGCTTCTGCCTGCTCGGACCCGCAGAGGCGCACATCGAGAAACTGCAACGGCTGCGCGAACTGGGCGTGGACCAGTTCGCGCTGTACGCGATGCACGACGCCCGGGAGGAGGTCATCGACGGCTACGGGCGCGACATCATCCCCGCGCTCGACCCGCAGAGCGCGGCGCCCGGTACGGCAGGGTGAACCCGTACGCGCGAGCCCACCCGGGGACGGTCTGACCCGGCAGCCCACGCACCACAGCCGTTCTCCCAGAGCCCTGCGGCCCGCGGCAGTTGACCGCGGGCCGCCGAAGGGCCGCGCCGGGCACGGCGGTTCGCGAGGCCCGCCGCATCCGGTGCGGCAGACACCGGGCCCGTGCGACGCCCCCAGGCCCGCGCCGGAACGCGCGCAACCAGACCACCGCCGTCCGCGCCGGGAGACGATCCGGCGGGCCCCGGGAACCTCGCGCTCGTGGCACGGACTCACTGCCATCGGTCGGGCGGGAGCAGCACCGCCCGTGTGTCACGAAGAACTTGGGCCGGAGGCCGTGCCACACAGCGCCGTCACCGTGCCACACGGTGCCGTCACCGGCCGTCGGGGCATGTGCCCCGAGCAGATCCGCCGCCCTTGCCGCCCGCCCGAGGGCGTGTCGGCGGGACGTGTTTGTATGGGGCACATGATCGATGAGGAGCTTGTCGTCGCAGTGGAGAAGGCCGTGCGCGAGGTTGCCGCCGCGGAGATCGTGCCGCGCTGGCGCCGGCTCGCCGCCCACGAGGTGATCGAGAAGAACGGCCCGCATGATCTGGTCACCGTTGCCGACCGGGAGGCGGAGATTCGGCTGACCGAGGCGCTGACGGCGCTGCTGCCGGGCTCCGTCGTCGTCGGCGAGGAGGCCGTCCACGCGGACCCGGCAAGCTACGCCGCCCTCGCCGGTGACGCCCCGGTGTGGATCGTCGACCCGGTCGACGGGACCCGGCAGTTCGTACGGGGCGAGGACGGCTTCTGCACCCTGGTGGCGCTGGCGCACCGCGGGCGGCTCCTGGGCTCGTGGACGTACGCCCCCGCGCGCGAGCAGTTCGCCACAGCGCGTCTGGGGCACGGCGCCCGGCTCAACGGCCGTGTGCTCACGGCCGGTTCGCCGCCGCCCGGTGCCGCGCTGCGGGTCGCGGTCTCCCACCCGGACTTCACCGACGACCGCCAGAAGCGCGCACTGCTCGGGCTCTGGACGGAGGGCGTCGCGCCGCGCGCCTGCGGGTCGGCGGGGCTGGAGTATCTGGCGATCGCCACCGGCGAGTTGGAGGCGACGGTGTTCTCCTGGGACAAGGCGTGGGACCACGCCGCCGGACTGCTGCTGGTGACCGAGGCGGGCGGCGTGCAGCGGACCGTCGCGGGGGAGCCGTACCGCGTCGACTCGGACGCCAACGCGCTGCCGTTCAGTGCGGCCGGGGACGAGCGAACACTGGAGCGTATTCTCTCCCTGCTGGCAGGTGCTGCCGGCTGAACCTCCGTTCCCGAGGGGAGATCCACAGTGCCGTGGACGCGTGACGTCGTCGTGGTCGGAGCAGGTCCCAACGGCCTCACCGCAGCGGTGGAGTTGGCCCGACGAGGCCTCAGCGTCGAGCTCTTCGAGGCGCTCGGGTCGATCGGCGGAGGAGCGCGCACCGAGGAGCTGACGCTCCCCGGGTACCGGCACGACCCCTGCTCGGCGGTCCACCCGCTGGCGATCGGCTCGCCCGCCTTCGACACGATGCCGCTGGCCCGCCACGGACTGCACTGGCTGCACCCCGAACTGCCGATGGCCCACCCCTTCCCGGACGGCAGCGCGGCCGTCCTCTCGCGTTCCCTCGGGGAGACAGCGGCCTCGCTCGGCCCGCGCGACGCGGGTGCGTACCGCAGACTGATCGGCCCGTACGTCGGCCGCTGGGAGACGGTGGCGGCGGACTTCATGAAGGTGCCCTGGGACGGGCTGCCCCGCGATCCGCTCACCGTCGCGCGCTTCGGCCTCGACGCGGTGCAGCCCGCCGCGTGGCTAGGCCGGCGCTTTCGCGACGAGAAGGCGCGCGCCCTGCTCAGCGGCCTGGCCGCGCACGCCATCACCCCGACCACCACCAACGCCACCGGCGGTATCGCGATGCTCTTCGCGCTCGCCGCCCACGAGCGGGGCTGGCCGATTCCGCGCGGCGGCTCGCAGTCGATCGTGGACGCACTCGCCGGCCACCTGCGGGAGTTGGGGGGCTCCATCCACACCGGAGTGGAGGTCCGGCGGCTGGACGAGCTGCCGCCGGCGAAGGCGTACGTGTTCGACACCTCGCCCACCGCGCTGGCGCGCATCGCCGGTCTCGGCAGGGCGTACGCCGGTTTCCGCTACGGTCCGTCCGCGTTCAAGATCGACTATGCGATGGACGGCCCGATGCCCTGGACGTCCCGCGACGCCCGGCGCGCCGGAACGGTGCACATCGGACCTACCGACGGGGAGATCAGCGCCGCGCTGCGGGCGGTCAGCACCCACGGCAAGGCTCCGGAAACACCGTTCCTCATCACCTCCCAACCCACCCTGATCGACAGCACCAGGGCACCCGAGGGCAAGCACACGTTCTGGGCGTACGGCCACGCGCCGAGCGGCTGGGAGGGCGACCTCACCGAGGCGATCGAGCGCCAACTGGAGCGCTTCGCCCCGGGGTTCCGCGATCTGGTGCTCGCCCGTGCCACCGCGGGACCTCCCCAACTCGCCGCGCGCAACGCCAACTATGTGGGCGGCGACATCGCCTGCGGTGCCTACTCCGGCCTCCAGACCCTGCTGCGGCCCCGGCTCGCCCGGGTCCCGTACGCCACCGCGCACCCGGCCGTCTTCCTCTGCTCGTCGGCGACCTGGCCGGGGCCCGGGGTGCACGGCATGTCCGGCCACAACGCTGCCAAGGCGGTGTGGCGCGCACTGCGCCGCCGCGGCGCCCTGGACGCCGCGGGGCGGGGCCGCGCGCCGGGTACGGGCGGTGACGGGGCCGGTGGCGCGGCCACAGGCGGCTAGTCCGCCTTCGCGGCCAGATCCTCGAGGATCTCCGCCCGCAGCGTCGCCGGGTCGGTGCCGAACCGGCCGAGCAGCGCCGCCGTCCTGCGGTCCGCCTCGTCGAGCAGGCCGAGCAGCAGGTGCTCGGTCCCGATCGACCGGTCGCCGCGGCGCACCGCCTCCCGCAGCGAGAGCTCCAGTGCCTGCTTGGCGGGCCGGGTGAACGGGAGGTGCCCGGCGCCCGGCCGTCGCCCGCGGCGCAGCAGACCCAGACGTCCGCGCCGAGGGACCGGCTCCTCCAACGCGCCCGCGCCGAGGCTCTGTTCGGCCCGGCGACGCACCTCCTCGACGTCGATGCCGAGCGAGGCCGGCGCCGCGGCGTCCTCCTGGGCCAGCGGACCGCCGGGGGAGTCGAGGAGCGTCACCTCCCGTCGGGCCGCCTGCTCGGTGATGCCGAGTCGACGAAGTGTGGCCGGACCGGGCAGCGTCGGGTCCTCGAGGAGGGCGAGCAGCAGATGCTCCGTCCGGATCTCCTCCTGTCGCAGCTGCCGGGCGTGTTCCTGCGCTCGGACGACGGCCTCCCTGGCCGCCGGGGTGAAGCGTTCGAACATGGGTTACCTCCTGGAGTGCTTCTTGTGGACCGCCTGCCTGCTGACGCCGAGCGCCGATCCGACCCGGTCCCAGGACCAGCCCTGGCGGCGGGCGTTGTCCACCTGGAGCGCTTCGAGGCGCTCGACCAGCCGTCGCAGCGAGGCGACGGCGTGCAGTCCGATCCGTGGGTCCTGGTGCAGGGCGGCTCCGGCGGCGTCGACCGCGTCCCGTGCTTCTGAGTCGGCCATGGATGTCAATGTAGGTTGACGGCCGTCGACTGTCAACGATGGTTGACGGAACGTGATTGCGGACGGGACTCATGGCACTCCCCGGGGCGGTGCGGATAAGGTCGCAGACGGCGCGACGCACGTTGACAAGCAAGGGACGACCTCTATGACGCAGATCGAGCGCGTGCTGATCGCCGCCGACAAGTTCAAGGGATCGCTGACCGCGGTGCAGGTCGCCGAGCATGTGACGGCGGGTCTGCACGGCATCCGCCCCGACCTCGTGGTCGAGGCGCTGCCCGTCGCGGACGGAGGAGACGGCACCGTGGCCGCCGCGGTGGCCGGAGGCTTCGAGCGGCGGGAGGCCCGGGTCACCGATCCGCTCGGCGCTCCGGTGAACGCCTCCTGGGCGCTGCGCGGTGAGACCGCCATCGTCGAGATGGCCGAGGCGTCCGGCCTTCAGCTGCTGCCTCGCGGGACCTTCGCCCCGCTCACCGCGACCACCCGCGGCACCGGCGAACTGCTGCTCGCGGCGCTCGAAGCGGGCGCCCGTACGATCGTGCTCGGAGTGGGCGGATCGGCCACCAACGACGGCGGCGCAGGCATGCTCCAGGCGCTCGGCGCCGACCTGCTGGACGCCGACGGCGAGCCGGTCGGCCCCGGCGGCGGCCCGCTCGCCGGACTGGCACGGGCCGACCTCTCCGGACTCGACCCCCGGCTGGCGGGCGTGGAGATCATCCTCGCCTGCGACGTCGACAACCCGCTCACCGGTCCGCACGGCGCCGCGGCCGTCTACGGCCCGCAGAAGGGCGCCACCGCCGCCGACGTGGCGACGCTGGACGCCGCGCTCGACCGGTTCGCGCAGGTGCTCGCCGAGGCGGTCGGTCCCCGCGCCCGGGAGTGCGCCTCCGCGCCCGGCGCGGGCGCCGCGGGCGGTATCGGCTACGCCGCCCTGGTCGGGCTGAAGGCCGCGTTCCGGCCCGGTATCGAGGTGCTCCTGGACGTGCTGGACTTCGACGCCGCGCTGGCCCGGGCCGATCTGGTCATCACCGGCGAGGGCTCGATGGACGCCCAGACCCTGCACGGCAAGGCGCCCGCAGGTGTCGCCGCCGCCGCCCGCGCGGCGAACAAGCGCGTGGTCGCGGTCTGCGGGCGGCTGGCGATCGAGGAGGAGGCGGTGCGCGCGGCGGGAATCGAGGCGGTGTACGCGCTCTCCGAGCTGGAGCCCGACCCGGCCAGATCCATGGCACAGGCCGGCCCGCTGCTGGAACGCGCGGCAGCCGCTCTGGCCGCCGAGCAGCTCGGCTGACACCGCCGCCGGACCGGCGGGGGCCGCGCGGTCCCCGGTCGGGACGGCGTACGGCGGGGTCGGCGCCCGGTGCACGGGTCCGAAGCGCCGGAGAGCCGCACACGAAGAAGGGGCCCGGAACGATGCTCTCGTTCCGGGCCCCTTCGTCAGTCGGCGAAGCCGGTCAGCCGCGCGCAGCCAGCCGCGCTTCGCGGCGGTTGTCGCGGAAGGTGTTCACCCGGCGGGCCGTGGCGAACAGCGGGATCACCGCGCCGAGCACGACCTGGAGCGCACAGCCGGTCTGCAGCAGCAGCTCGCCGCCGGGAGCGTCGAACGCCCACGCGGCCAGCATCCCCATCGCCGTCACGATCCAGGCCAGCATCGCCACTGCGAGCAGTCCGCGCGGCTTGGGGTACTCGACCCGGCTGACCATCAGCCACGCGGTGCCCACGATCGCCATCAGGGTCGGGATGAACGGCAGCTCGAGCAGGACGATCGAGACGATCGTCAGCGCCCCGAAGGGGCTCGGCATGCCCTGGAAGATGCCCTCCCGCAGTGTCACGCAGGAGAATCTCGCAAGCCGCAGCACCACCGCCAGCAGCACCACGATCGCGGCCAGCGCCGAGACGTGCTGGTGCGCGTCGCTGGCGACCATGCCCCAGACCAGCACGAAGTACGCGGGCGCGAGACCGAAGCTGATCAGGTCCGAGAGGTTGTCCAGCTCGGCGCCCATCGCGGAGCTGCGCAGCTTTCGCGCGACGATGCCGTCGAAGAGGTCGAAGATGGAGGCCAGCAGCATCAGCATCACGGCGGTCGCCGCGCTGTGCCGGGCCATTCCGCCGTCGTCGTGGCCCGTCAGGTGCGGGATGAGAACGCCGGTGGTGGTGAAGTACACGGCCATGAAGCCGCAGGTGGCGTTGCCAAGGGTGAGGGTGTCCGCTATCGACAGGCGCGTCGAGAGCGGCATCTCGTCGTCGTCGAGGTCGTCGTCGACCTCCCACGACGAGGGTGGGTCACTGTCAATCGCGGTCAATGCGAGTCACCCCAGCGGTAGTGGTCTGACCGACCTCCACGGCGGGCTCGATCCCCTCGGGAAGGTAGATGTCCACGCGGGAGCCGAAGCGGATGAGGCCGATCCGCTCGCCCTGCTCGACCTTGGTGCCCTGCGGGACGTAAGGAATGATCCGGCGCGCGACCGTGCCGGCGATCTGGATCATCTCGATGTCGCCGAGCTCGGTGTCGAAGTGCCACACCACGCGCTCGTTGTGCTCGCTCTCCTTGTTGAACGCCGGGACGAAACCGCCGGGCACGTGCTCGACGGAGGTCACGGTGCCGGCCAGCGGCGCACGGTTGACATGGACGTTCAACGGGCTCATGAAGATCGCCACGCGAGTCCGGCCGTCCGCCCACGGCATGATGCTCTGCACCACGCCGTCGGCCGGGGAGATGACCCGGCCCTGGGTGATCTCCCGCTCGGGATCGCGGAAGAACCACAGCATGCCCGCTGCGAGCGCGGTCGTCGGTACGGCGAGCGCCGCCGCCTTCTTCGACCGGCGGGCGCAGACGAGGCTGACGGCGGCAGTGGCGACGGTGGGAAGCAGCCAGGGGGAGCTGCCACGAGCCAGACGAACGCCACCGGTGGACGGTGAGCTGTGGGGCATGGAAGACCTTCGTAGCGGAGGGTGCCGCGCAGAGCGTTGAGACCACGGCTTTAACGCGATGGTATCCGCTCAACACGCCAACCGGGTAAGTCGGCTGCGCCCGCTCATGGTTACCGATGGGTCGTATTCCGGCGCCGGATGCGAGGGAAATCACGCGGACCGGCACATTTGTCCCTCGGGACCGGGTACGTCCGGTGCCGGAACTCCGACGATCTTGCGCAGAATCTCGTCCGGACTTTCACCTGAGATCGGGTTTCGGCCGCGAAAACCAGCCGCCGCAAGGTCGCCGAGCCGGCTTCCGGGGGTGTGAGCCACCCTGCACGGCAGGGTGGTATCCCGGGACGGTCTCAGCCGGTCGGCGGCTCGAAGACCGAGGTGCGCCGCAGCCCGGCCGCGCGCCCCTTCCCGGAGATCACCAGCGCCATCTTGCGACTCGCCTCGTCGATCATCTCCTCGCCCAGCATGGCGGAGCCCTTCGTACCGCCCGCGGCGGAGGTGTACCAGTCGTACGCGTCCAGGATCAGCTCCGCGTGGTCGTAGTCCTCCTGGCTCGGCGAGAAGATCGCGTTGCCGGCTTCGATCTGGCCGGGGTGCAGCACCCACTTGCCGTCGAAGCCGAGCGCCGCCGAGCGGCCGGCGACCTCGGCGAAGCCGTCGGGATTGCGGATCTGGAGATAGGGCCCGTCGATTGCCTGGAGGTCGTGCGCGCGGGCGGCCATCAGCAGGCGCATCAGGATGTAGTGGTAGGCGTCCGCGGGGTAGCCCGGCGGCTGCTCGCCCACCACCAGCGACTTCATGTTGATCGACGCCATGAAGTCCGCGGGACCGAAGACGATCGTCTCCATCCGGGGCGAGGCCGCGGCGATCTCGTCCACGGCGATCAGCCCGCGCGCGTTCTCGATCTGGGCCTCGATGCCGATACGGCCGACCTCCAGGCCCATCGTCCGCTCGATCTGGGTGAGCAGCAGGTCCAGTGCGTGGATCTGGCCCGCGTCCTGGACCTTGGGCAGCATCAGGCAGTCCAGCCGGTCGCCGGCCCCTTCCACCACGGTCACCACGTCGCGGTAGGTCCACTGCGTGGTCCAGTCGTTGACCCGGACCACGCGGGTCTTGCCGCTCCAGTCACCGGAGTTGAGCGCTTCGACGATGGTGTGCCTGGCGCCCTCCTTGGCCAGCGGGGCGCAGGCGTCCTCCAGATCCAGGAAGACCTGGTCGGCCGGCAGGCCCTGCGCCTTCTCCAGGAAGCGCGGGTTGCTGCCGGGGACTGCCAGGCAGGTGCGGCGCGGTCGGAGCCGGTTGACCGGCGACGGGGACGTCGGGGACGTCATGGAAACCTCCGGGGCGGGCCTGTGGTGACCTGGGCTGACGCCTCGAAACGATACGCGGCGCCCCTCGCGCGCACGTACGCCGCCTCGGGCCGTGCCCCGCCGCCGGGGCGGCCGTCCGACGCCTGACCGGAGGTGCCCGTGGGGCGCGTCGGCAGCCGGGGCGCGATCGCGGTGATGGTGTGCGGGCCGCGGGGCCGGCCACAGGCGGCGGAGGCGGGCCCAACCGCCGTGCGCCGTCCGGCCGTTGGGCTCGCGGGAGCGGCGGGGGCGTGCGCGGGGCAGGATGGGGCGATGCCGTTGCTGATCTCTCCGCTGCTGGACCCCGCTCGACTCGCTCAGGGCGCACAGCCCTCGCTGGGCGCGGAGGGCGGTCTGGTGCTGCGCCCGTGGCGCACCGAGGACGCCGAGGCGCTGGTGGAGGTGTTCGCGGACCCTGTGACCAGGCGTTGGCACAACCGGCGGCTGGACGACGCCGAGGAGGCGCGGCGCTGGATCGGGGGGTGGCGGGACGCCTGGACGGCCGGTGGGGGTGCGCACTGGGCGGTGGCGGACGGCCGGAGCGACGAGGTGCGAGGGCGGCTGTCGCTGGCGAGGTTCGTCGCGATGAGCGGCCAGGCGGAGGTGACGTACTGGACGGCTCCGCGGGCGCGCGGCGCGGGAGTGGCGACGTGCGCCGTACGGGCGGCCGGCGAGTGGGCGCTGGCGGAACCGCGTTTCCACCGGCTCGAATTGACGCACTCGGTGCACAACGAGGCGTCCTGCCGGGTGGCGCACCGATGCGGTTATGCGCTGGAGGGCACCCGGCGCCGTGCGCTGCTGCACTGCGACGGACTCCACGACGCCCATCTGCACGCCCGGCTGCGCGCGAGCGAACCGGAGCGCTGACGCCCCTCAGCCGGTCGCGGACTCCTCGCCGACCGGCTGCTCGCCGACGACCCCCTCGCCGACGACCCCCTCGCCGACGGGCTTCTCGTCGACCGGCTCCTTGCCCGCGCTCTGTCCCTCGGAGCTCGGTGCGCCGCCGGTGAACTGTGCGCCCGCGGCCCGCTGTTCGGCGCTGCCCGCACGGTGGCTGTGCAGGGCCGACTCGATGGTGCGCATGATCTGCGGCAGCGGGGTGTCGGTGTGGGTCACCGCCACCAGCACCTCGCCGCGCGCGGTGGCCGCGGGCGCCGCGCCCGGCGTCTCGCGGTGGTGACTGAAGCCGGTGCCGAAGGTCCGCCGCACAATGACGAACGCCCCGTCGAGCTGGGTCATCACATCGCCCTGGGCACCCGCGCGCAGCCAGCGCCGCAGCACGTGGTTGTGTGCGGTGACCACTGCGGAGGCGGCCACCTCGGCGAGCAGCGGGTCGTCGTCGCCGTCCCGGTGGGCCGACTCGGGAAAGTGGCCCAGGAGGTAGCGGGTGAACAGCCGCTCGTAACGGGCCACCGAGGCGATCTCCCGCTCGCGCAGCGCGGGCACCTGTCGAGTCAGCTTGTAGCGCTCGACGCTGCCGGCCGGGGAGGCCGCGTACATCTTCATGACCTCTTTGATGCCCCGGCACACGGTGTCCAGCGGGTTCTCGTGCGCGGGAGCGGCGTCCAGCACGGCCCGGGCCCGCTCCAGAGTGTCGTCGTGGTCGGGGAAGATCGCCTCTTCCTTGGAGCGGAAGTGGCGGAAGAAGGTGCGTCGGGCGACGCCCGCGGTGGCCGCGATCTCGTCGACCGTCGTCGCCTCGTACCCCTTGGTGGCGAAGAGGTTCATGGCGGCAGCAGCCAGCTCCCGGCGCATCTTCAGTCGCTGGGACGGGGCGGTGGCACGGGTGGATTTGACTGGCTGCGGCATGCGCCGAACGTTACACGTGACCCGCGTCGACCGGCCGCTTCCGTGGTGACTGGTGAGTAACTGGAATACCCGGGGCATGAGTTGGCCAGGATGTGTGGCACGGGCATGACGGACCGACGGTCCTCGCCGCCCGTCGAACCCGAGGGGGGACGCGAGGGCATGGACGACTGGCTCAGCGCACTGCTGCACCGCGCCCGTGCCGAGGCCTCGCGGGGTGCGGCCACCGGCGACCCGGAGCGCTCGGGGCCGCGGGCCTACGAGCGGCTGGCGACCTGGTCCGTACGGGCCGCGGCCAGGGAACCGCGTACCGCGAAGCCGGCCAGGGACGCGCTGGCGCGGGTGCTGACCGAGCAGGGGCACCCGGTGTGGGCGCAGGAGGTGGCCGCCTGCGCGCTGGCCGGCGCCGGCGACCGCCGGGCCTTCGAGACCCTGGTCTTCCTGCTCAACTACCGGGAGCCGGTACGGGCTTCGGCCGCCGCCGAGGCGCTGGCGCGGCTGGGCGACCCCCGTACCGCCCGCGCCGCCGCCGCACTGGCGGGCAACGAGTTGCGCACCGCCTACGCGCTGGAGTCGGTACGGCTGCTGGCGAGGCTGGGTGCGCCGGAGTCGGTGCCCGTGCTCGTCGCCACGCTGCGCAGACTGCTCGCGGGCCCGGGCCACTACTGGCCGATCGCCCGGGCGTGCGTGGAGGGGCTGGGGGTGCTGCGGGACGTCAGGGCGCGGCCGGTGCTGACCGCCGCCACCGGATTCCCGCAGCTGCGGGAGACGGCCACGACCGCGCTCGCCCGACTGCCCCGTCCCTGACCTCCGTCGGCCCGCACCCGCCGCGCCGGTGGCCGGGCCGCGGCGGGCGGAACCGTAAGCGCGGGTCGGCGCGGAATGCGGTCGGCGCGCCCACCGGATCCGACCGCAGCCCCCGCCGGTCCCGGTGGGGGCTGCGCGACCGCCGCCTCAGAGCCGGCGGTACATGATGTGCAGCCCGACGAAGCCCTGGGTCGGGTGTCGGAACCCCTCGGGGAGAGTGGTCATGATCTCGAAGCCGAGCGACTGCCAGAGCGCCACCGCACGGGAGTTGGTCTCCACCACCGCGTTGAACTGGATCGCCCGGTAGCCCTGCTCGCGCGCCCAGTCGATCACATGCTCGCCGAGGGCGCGCCCGGTTCCGCGACCGCCGTGCGCGGCGTCGACCATGAAGCTGGCGCTCGCGATGTGGGAGGCGCCGCCCATGTGGTTGGGGTTCATCTTGGCGGTGCCGAGGACGGTGCCGTCCTCCTCGACCGCGACGACCGTGCGGCCCGGGGAGGGCAGCATCCACATCGACCTGGCGTCCTCCTCGGAGAGGTCACGCTCGTAGGTGTAGGTCTCGCCGGCCCGCACGATCTCCCTCAGGAAGGGCCAGATCGACGGCCAGTCGGCCTCGCTCGCTGCTCTGATCTGCATCGACGCAGCATTGCACGCCCCTCACAGCAGCGTCATCTGGGTGTACGCGGACTCCTCGGGGCTCGCCTCGCACCCGACCGGCACCCGCTCGGACGGCCGATCGGCGGTGCTCTCGCGCGCCGGGGTCGAGCGGCGGGCGACGCCGGGCGCGGCGGGTGCGAGGCCGTACTCGGCGGCCAACTCGTGCACCTGGCCGGTGATGCGCCGCTGGTACCAGGTCGGTGCGTAGGCGCCCCCGGCGTACAGCGCCTCGTAGTGACGCACCAGCCCCGGGTGGTGCTGCGCCACCCAGGCCATGAACCACTCGCGGGCCCCGGGCCGCAGGTGCAGCGTCAGCGGGGTCACCGAACTGGCGCCCGCCGCGGCCACCGCCCGCACGGTCTCGCGAAGTTGGGCCGGTGAGTCGCCGAGGAAGGGTATGACGGGGGCCATCAGGGCCCCGCAGGGTATGCCGTGCTCGGCGAGGGTGCGCACGACGTCCAGGCGCCGCTGAGGCGCGGGGGTGCCCGGCTCCACGGTGCGCCACAACTGCTGGTCCAGGAAGCCGACGGAGACCGAGACGCCGACCTCGGTGATGGCCGCCGCCGAGCGCAGCAGCTCCAGATCGCGCAGCACCAGTGTGCCCTTGGTCAGGATGGAGAACGGGTTCGCGCAGTCCCGCAGCGCGGTCAGGATGCGGGGCATCAACGCATACTTCCCCTCCGCTCTTTGGTAGCAGTCGACGTTGGTGCCCATGGCGATGTGCTCGCCCTGCCAGCGCGGGGCGGCGAGCTCGCGGCGCAGCAGCTCGGGGGCGTTGACCTTCACCACGATCTGGGAGTCGAATCCGAGGCCGGTGTCGAGGTCGAGGTAGCTGTGGGTCTTGCGTGCGAAGCAGTAGACGCATGCGTGGCTGCAGCCGCGGTACGGGTTCACCGTCCAGGCGAACGGCACCTTCGACGCCCCGGGCACCCGGTTCACGATCGAGCGGGCCCTGACCTCGTGGAACGTGATCCCGCGAAACTCCGGGGTGTCGAACGTGCGGGTGACCCGGTCCGTCCCGAAGAGGGCTTCCGGTCCTTCGCTTCGCAGGTTGTCCCAGCGCATGCTGCCTCCTTGGTTCGCTATCAATAGAACACCTGTTCGCATCCGGGCTGTCAAGCCGGATTTGGGCGGCCGGGCTCGGGGTGATGGGATGGCTGCCGTCATCCCGCCGTGACCGCTGAGCCGGTCGAGGCCGAGGGCCGGCGGGTCGCTCAGAGGCACAGGAGGAGCCACATGGCACAGGTCGAGGCAACGACGCAGCGGGAGATCGCCGCCGACCCCGACGATGTCTTCGACGCCCTCGCGGACTACCGCGAGGTCCGAGGCAAGGTGCTCCCCGGCCAGTACAGCGAGTACGAGGTGCGCGAGGGCGGCGACGGGGAGGGCACCCTCGTGCACTGGAAGCTCCAGGCGACCAGCAAGCGCGTGCGCGACTGCCTGCTGGAGGTCACCGAGCCGCGCGACGGCCAGCTGGTCGAGAAGGACCGCAACTCCTCGATGGTGACGACCTGGACCGTCAGCCCGGCCGGCACCGGCAGGGCGCGGGTCGTCGTCAAGACCGTCTGGGACGGCGCGGGCGGCATCGGCGGATTCTTCGAGCGGACGTTCGCGCCCAAGGGTCTGGCTCGAATCCACGACGAACTTCTGGCCAACCTCGCGGCCGAGGTGGAGAAGGCCTCCGCCTGACCGAGCCGCCGACCGGCCGTTTCGACCCGGTCCCGGCCGCGCCCGGGACCGGGCTTCTCAGCCCACCGCACGGCGGCTAACGTTGCCCGGTATGAAGATCCTCATCAGCGCGGACATGGAAGGTGCCACCGGCGTCACCTGGCCTGCCGACGTGCTGCCCGGCACCCCGCAGTGGCAGCGGTGCCGTTCGATGTTCACCAGTGACGTGAACGCGGCAGCCCTCGGCTTCCTGGCCGGAGGCGCGGACGAGGTGCTGGTCAACGAGGCCCACTGGACCATGCGCAACCTGCTCCTCGAAGAGCTCGACGAGCGGGTCCAGATGCTCACCGGCCGGCACAAGGCGCTGTCCATGGTGGAGGGCGTGCAGCACGGCGACGTGGACGGCATCGCCTTCATCGGCTACCACACCGGCGCCGGCGACGAGGGCGTGCTCGCCCACACCTACCTCGCCAACTCCCTGACCGGGGTGTGGGTCGACGGGGTGCGCGCCAGCGAGGGCCTCCTGAACTCTCTGGTCGTCGCCGAGTACGGGGTCCCCGTCGTCCTGGTCACCGGTGACGACCGTGCCTGCGAGGACTCCCGGGGCTACGCGCCCGAGGCCGAGACCGTGGCCGTCAAGGACTACGTCTCGCGCTACGCGGCCGTCTGCCGCACACCCGCCCGCACCGCAGCCGACATCCGCGCCGCGGCTGCGGCCGCCGTCCGGCTGGCCGTTCGCACCGAGCCGGTCAGCGGGCCGCACGAGATGGAGATGGAGTTCGACGCCGAGCACCTGGCGGGCGCCGCCACGGTGGTGCCCGGCGTGCGGCAGACCGGCGAGCGCCGCGTCGCCTACCGCTCCCCGAACATGTACGAGGGCATCCGCTGCTTCAAAGCGGTCACCACCGTCGTCTCGAACGCCGTGGAGGAGACCTATGGCTGACCACCGGCCCGTCGGCTGCGACGAGCAGGCGCTGGAGGAGGTGGTCGCCTACACCAGCGACCTCATCCGGATCGACACCACCAACCACGGGAAGGGCGAGGGGCTGGAGCGCCCCGCCGCCGAGTACGTGGCCGCCCGGCTCGACGAAGTCGGCATCCGGGCACAGCTGTTGGAGAAGGCCAGCGGGCGGACCAACGTGGTCGCCAGGATCGAGGGCACCGACCCCGGCGCCGACGCGCTGCTCCTCCACGGCCATCTGGACGTCGTCCCGGCCGACGCGAGCGAGTGGAGCGTGCACCCCTTCTCCGGCGAGATCAGGGACGGGGTGGTGTGGGGCCGGGGCGCCATCGACATGAAGAACATGGACGCGATGATCCTGGCCATGGTCCGCTCCTGGGCGCGCAGCGGCGTTCGGCCCCGGCGGGACGTGGTCCTGGCGTTCACCGCGGACGAGGAGGACAGCGCCGAGTTCGGTTCCGGCTTCCTCGCCGACCAGCACGCCGAGCTGTTCGAGGGGTGCACCGAAGGGCTCAGCGAATCCGGCGCGTTCACCTTCCACACCGGCGACGGCACCCGGCTCTACCCGGTCGGCGCCGGCGAGCGCGGTACGGCCTGGATGACGCTGACCGCGAGGGGCCGGGCCGGCCACGGCTCGAAGGTCAACGAAGAGAACGCCGTCGGCCGCCTCGCCGCCGCCGTGCACCGGATCGACGCGTACCCCTGGCCGCTGCGCCTGACCGCGACCGTGCGCGCCGCGCTGCTGGAGCTGGCGCGGGTGCGGGGCCTGCCCGAGCCCCGCCTGGACGACCCGGACTGGGACGTCGACGCCTTCCTCGACGCGATCGGCCCCGCCCGCGCCGTCGTCGAGTCGACCGTGCGCAACAGCACCAACCCCACGATGCTGGACGCCGGTTACAAGATGAACGTGATCCCGGGCGTCGCCACCGCGGGCATCGACGGACGGATGCTGTCCGGCACCGAGGCGGAGTTCGAGGCGACCATCGAGGAGCTGACCGGTCCCGACGTGGACTGGTCCTTCTACCACCGCGAGCAGCCGCTCCAGGCCCCTGTCGACTCGCGCACGTACGCGGTGCTGCGCGAGGCGCTGGAGCACCACGACCCGGACGCCCATGTGATCCCGTACTGCATGTCGGGCGGCACGGACGCCAAGCAGTTCTCCCAGCTCGGCATCGAGGGCTACGGCTACTCGCCGCTGCGACTGCCGCCGGGGTACGACTACGCCGCGATGTTCCACGGCGTGGACGAGCGGGTCCCGGTGGACGCCCTGCACTTCGGCGTCCGCACCCTGGACCGCGCCGTACTGGGCCTGTGACCCCGCCGCCGCGCCGCGCACCCCGTCGGCGCGGCGGCAGGCCACCGAGCCGCCCCGCGCCGCTCATGCGGCCAACGCCCGTTCCGCCCGTTCCGCCCGTTCCGCACAGCCGGCCGCGGGCACAGCGCACCCGGCGTTCCGCCGACCCGGTACCCCCGACTGCCCACAGCAGGATGTGGGCTGACCCCAGGAGGCCCACCCGATGGTGAACCACGAGGCTCCGTACGGCAGTTGGCCCTCGCCGATCGACGCCGGACTGGTCGCGGCGCACGACGGACGACCGGAATTCCTGACCGCGATCGGCGACGAGCTCTGGTGGACCGCACCCCGGCCGGCCGAGGGCGGACGGCGGACACTGATGAGGCTGCGCCCGGGCGACGGCACCGGTGCGCCCGTCGCCGAGTCCGTGCTGCCGGCCCCCTGGAACGTGCGCAGCCGGGTCATCGAGTACGGCGGCCAGCCCTTCGCCGGCGCCCCGCGCGAGAGGGGCGGGCCGTTGGTGGTCTTCTCCCACTTCGCCGACCAGCGGCTCTACGTCCTCACTCCCGACACGGCGAGCGCCCCCGACGCGGCGAGCGCTGTTGACGCGGCGAGCGCTCCCGGCGGGGGCGAGCCGGTGCCGTTGACGCCGCTGGGCACAGTGGGCGGCGGGCTGCGGTTCGTCGACCCGCTGGTGCTGCCCGACCGGGGCGAAGTCTGGTGCGTGCTGGAGGAGTTCACCGGGGAGGGGCCGACCGAGGTGCGCCGCGTGCTGGTGGCGGTGCCGCTGGACGGCTCGGCGGCCGAGGACCGCGGTGCGCTGCGCGAACTCACCGACGACGCCCACGACTTCCTCACCGGCCCCCGGCTCTCGCCCGACGGGCGGCAGCTGGCCTGGCTGGTCTGGGACCATCCGGCGATGCCGTGGGACGGCACCGAACTGCGTCTGGCCGAGGTCACCGCCGACGGCCGGTTGGAAGCGGCGCGCACCGTGCTGGGCGGACCGCAGGAGTCCGTCGTACAGGCCGACTGGGCCGCCGACGGGAGCCTGCTGGCCGCCACGGACCGGACCGGCTGGTGGAACCTGCACCGGGTCGACCCCGGTGGCGGCACACCGGTCAACCTCTGCCCGCGGGAGGAGGAGTTCGCCGACGCGCTCTGGAAGCTCGGCCACCGCTGGTTCGCGCCGCTGGAGAACGGACTCGTGGCCGTACTGCACGGCCGAGGCAGTGCGCAACTGGCGATACTGGACACCGAGTCCGGCGAACTGGCCGACGCACCGGGGCCGTGGAGCGAGTGGAGCGCCGCGCTCGCGGTGCGCGGCAGCCGGGTGGCGGGAATCGCGGCCGGCCCCCACAGCGCCTACGAGATCGTTGAACTCGACACCTGCACCGGGCACTTGAGCGTGCTGGCCGCGCACCACACCGACGCCGTCGACCCCGCGTTCTACCCGCGGCCCGAGCGGCGCACCTTCACCGGCCCGGACGGCCGTCCCGTGCACGCCCACGTCTATCCGCCGCACCACCCCGACCACCGCGGCCCGCAGGACCAGGCGCCGCCGTACGTCATCTGGGCGCACGGCGGGCCCACCGGCCGGGCGCCGCTCGTACTCGATCTGGAGCTCGCCTACTTCACCTCGCGCGGTATCGGGGTAGCCGAGGTCAACTACGGCGGCTCCACCGGCCACGGGCGCGTCTACCGCAACCGGCTGCGTGAGCAGTGGGGAGTGGTGGACGTCGAGGACTGCGCCACCGTCGCCCGCGAGCTGGCCCGGGAGGGCACCGCCGACGGCACGCGGCTGGCCGTGCGGGGTGGCAGCGCGGGCGGCTGGACGTCCGCCTCCTCGCTGGTCGCGCCCTCCGTGGAGGGCCTGTACGCGACCGCGGCGATCAGCTACCCCATCCTGGACCCGGCGGCCTGGGCCGACGGGGAGACCCACGACTTCGAGTCCCGTTACACCGAGTCCCTGATCGGACGGCTCGAGGAGGTGCCCGACCGGTACCGGGAACGCTCGCCGGTGCTGCTCGCCGACCGGGTGTCCGTCCCGTTCCTGCTGCTCCAGGGGCTCGACGACGTGATCTGCCCGTCCGAGCAGTGCGACCGCTTCCTCGCCGAGATCGGGGAGCGGGTCCCGTACACCTATCTCGCCTTCGAGGGCGAGGGGCACGGATTCCGCCGGGCCGAGACGATCATCCGCGCGGTGGAGGAGGAACTCGCCCTCTACCAGCGGGTTTTCGCGGACGGCCCGCGAAGTGCGGACGGCCCGCGGGGGGCCGCCGGCGGGAGCACCGAGGGTGACGGGAGCGCTGAAGGGCGCTGAGGAGCGCGGGGTCGACCGCTTGCTCCGCGCTCGGCTGCCGGCTGGGCCGAAAAGACCGGTGCACGAGTCGAACGTGGACAGGAGTGGGCCCGCCGACCGGTGTCATATCGTTCGCGATGCGGTCGGCGGGCCCGGGCGGGGCACGAGTGCCCCGGTCCTGGGTGCGGCGGTCGCCGCACGCTCGGCGGTGCCGGCAGTGGGCGGGACCCTCCTGGGGCGGACGGGCCCGGCCTGCTGTCAGTGAGCGTAGACGCGTTCCACGAAGGCCGCGATCTGCTCCTCGGAGAGATGCTGTGCGAGGTCGGCCTCGCTGATCATGCCGACCAGGCGCTTGTCCTTGATGACGGGCAGCCGCCTGATCTGGTGGTCCTGCATCTCTTCCAGCACCTCACCGACGTCCGCGTCCGAGCCGACCCAGCGCGGGGTGCCGAGCGAGAGGTCACCGCAGGTGATCCTCGAGGGGTCGAGACCCTGCGCGACGCACTCCACGACGATGTCGCGGTCGGTGATGATGCCGCACATCCGCTCGTTCTGGTCGCTGACGGGCAGCGCCCCCACGTCCAGCTCACGCATCAGCTGAGCGGCGCGGTCAAGCGTCTCGTGTGTGGGAATCCACTGCACACCGGGGTGCATGATGTCTTCGGCCGTGGCCATGAGTACCTCCGGATCGCGCCGCCGACGACAGTTGCGGCGCGTCTCCCATGGTCCGTCCGGGTGAGTGCGGCAGCAACCGCGGACGTGCGCCCGGCAGGGACGTGGCGGGGCGGGGATCTGTGCGACCCGTACGTGTGCGGCTGCGACGTGGCGGGCCGCAGCGGGGCTCGCAGCGGGTCAGGCCTGCGCCAGGTCGGCGAGTTCGGCGGTGCCGTCAAGTGCGGCGCGGGCGTCCGCCGCAGCGCCCCGGTGCGCCGCCCACAGCGCGCACTCGACGGTTCGGGCGAGGCCCCAGGCGGCGAGCCGCCCCGCCGGCTGCGCGGTGCGCTCCTGGGCGAGCAACAGCCTCGCGCGCAGGGGGAGTCGGGCGGGCAGCTGGTCGAGCAGCGGCCACGGGTCGTACGCCGGATCGCCCACCATCGGCTTGGGATCGATGGCCAGGAGGGAGCGGCGCCGTGCGGCGAGTACGATCCCCGGGTTGAAGTCCCCGTGCAGCAGCACCCTGTCCGGAGCCCGGCGCGGCAGTTCCCGCAGCAGCGCCGCCCCGCGGCGTACCGGCCCGGGGTCCGCTCCCAGCACCCCGCCCATGCGTGCGAAGCGCTCCTCGACCGAGTCAGCCCAGCCGGCGCACACCTCGGCCAACTCCGGTGGCGCGGCGTCGGGTCCGGGGAGTTCCCGCAGAGCCGTCCAGAGCTCCCGCAGCAGATCCAGGCCCGCGGTCAGGCGCTCGACGGGGGTGGTGGACGGTTCGGAGGACAGCAGGTTCGTGCCGGGCTCGCAGCGTTCGAGCAGCAGCGCGTACCGCTCTTCGTCCCAGGCGTACGGGCGTACGGCCGCCGGATTCTCCTCGGCCGCCCAGCGGCGCAGCGCCGCCGCCTCGCAGGCCGCCTCGGGGTGCGGCCAACTCAGCTTGAGCACGGCGGGCGTACCGTCGGCGCGCCGAACAGGTGCGGCCCAGGAGCAGCTGCCGCCGGGGTACGGCGGGCCGGCGCGCAGGTCCCAGCGGGCGGTGAACTCCTCGACGAGCCGCGGGAGTCGGCGGAGCCAGGCCGCCCCGTCCGGATCGCCGCCGAGGTTGCGCACGACCGCCGGCGTCGGCGCTGCGAGCCGGTTCGGCGGTGCGGTTTCGTCCGGCGGTGTGGGCGGATCGTCCGGCGGGTGCGCGGGCACGGCCGTCCTCAGTCGTCCGGCTGGTCGACGTACTCGAAGATGGTGCCGTCGGGGAGGCGGGCGACCAGGCTGCGTCCGGCCGAGGTCTGGCGCGGACCCACCAGGATGTCCGCACCCACTTCCCGCAGCGCCTCGGCCGCCGCCATGACGTCGTCCACCGACAGGGTCGCGCTGATCCGCCGCAGGATGTCCAGCTCGTCGGGCGGCCCGCTCATCACCAGGAACGGCCCGACCGCCGCGACGCTCACCGCCCCGAGCTCGAAGTGCGCCGCCGGCGTTCCCGCCAGGCGCTCGTAGACGGGTACGGCGGCCTCCAGATCGTCGACGCAGATCCGCAGGGACGTTCCCAGAATGCGCATGTGTCTTCCTCCGTCGTTCTTCGGCGGGTGAGGCGGTGCTGGTGCCGGTGTGGTCCGGGGCGGGCCGGGCGGTGCGCCCCGGCGGGGCCGGCCCGCGTCAGATCGCGACGGGGCCGGTGAGGTCGGGGGCGGTCTGCGGGCAGTACACGGTCAGCCCGCCCGCGGCCTTCGAGAGCGTCAGGGCCCGGGGCGCGTCGGTGACCTCGCCGTCGTGCGCCAGCTGGGTGCCCGGCTCGATCCAGTCGATGCGCAACCGGCGCAGCAGAGCGGCGCCGTGCACCGGCGAGCTCTGGAGGGTCCCGGCGAGGGCGCCCGCCAGCAGACGGGTGCGGGCCCAGTGGTCGGCGTAGGCGACCCGTACGTCCAGCAGGCCGTCGGCGAGGTTGGAGCGGTTCTGCGGGGCGAGACCGAGACCGTCGTAGCGGCAGTTGCCGGCGAAGAGCAGCCACACGCGGTGCCGGGAGCCGTTGATGTGCACCTCGGCCGGCGCGTACTCGCGCAGCACCTGCCAGGCGGCCACCACCCCGGCGGGCCAGCTGCCGATCCTGGGCGACCAGCGCTCCCGCACGCGCACCAGCTCGGGATAGACGCCGAGGGCGAAGGTGTTGACGAAGGTGCCGTGCTCGCCGAAGCGGGCGAGGTCCACCTCGACCGCCTCGCCGGCCGCGAGCGCCTCGCGCAGTTCGTCGACCTCGGAGATTCCCAGGTCGTGGGCGAAGTGGTTCAGGGTGCCCCCGGGCAGCACGGCCAGCGGCAACCCCTCCTCCAGCGCCGCGCCGGCCGCGGCGCCGACGGTGCCGTCACCGCCGAACACCCCCAGCGCGCCGCCGAGTTGGGTCGCACGCTTGGCTGCCCTGGACAGCACGGCGGGCAGGTCCTCGTCGCCGTCCCGGCCGAAGATCATGACCTCCGCCTCGGGCAGCGCCGCGCCTATGACCTCCTCCGGCGGATCGTCCGTCGGGCCGGAGCCGGAGTTGGCGACGACGACCAGGCCCGCGCCGTCCGGCAGCCGCGGGGCGCGCACCGAGGCGCGCACCGGCGGCGGGACCAGCTGCCTGGACGGCAGCAGCCGGCGTACGAGCAGTGCGGCGCCCGCGCCGATGGCGATGCCGGCGGCCACGTCGGTGGGGTAGTGCACCCCTGTGTAGACGCGGGAGAACGCCACTGCCGCGGCCACCGGGGCCACCACCGCGCCCAGGCCCGGGGACTCCATCGCCACCCCGGTGGCGAACGCAGCGGCCGAGGCGGCGTGTCCGGAGGGGAAGGAGGTGGTGCGCGGCTGCCGCTTGAGGTGGCGGATCGAGGGCACCGGGTTGAGCAGCGGGCGGTCGCGCCGGACGGTGCGCTTGGCGAGCGTGTTGGTCACCAGCGAGGCCAGGGCCAGCGAGGCGGTGCCGCGCAGCGCGGCGCGCCTGGCCGTGCCCCGGTCGCCGCCGAGGGTGGCGATCGCCGCAGCGGTACCGAACCACAGCAGGCCGTGGTTGGCGCTGCGGCTCAGCCGCGGCAGCACCCGGTCGGCCCCGGGCAGCCTGCCACCGGCGACCTTCCGGAACAGTACGTTGTCGACCCTGCTCACTCTGCTCGTCACCCCGGGAACGCTACCCTGCCCCGCGTTATCCACCCGTGGCGGTCCGCGCCCCGCTGAGCGGCGGCCGGACGCGGGTTCTGCGAGTGTGGAACGCGGTGCTGCTCCCGCCCGAGCGCGGGCGCCCGGCGAGCGGAGGTGGGTATGGCGGGAGGCGAGGTCGCGGCCGGCGCCCCGACGGCTGCCGCAGCCGGCTACTGGCAGCGGCGCGGCCTGCACACCGAGCCCGGGCGGGTCCTGCTCGCTCCCGGCGGCCCGGTGCTGCTTCTGGCGCTGCTGGCCGCCGCGGGGCCGGGTGCGGTCGTGCTCTCCCGGCCCTGCGCCGAGTGGTACGAGCCGCAGGCGAGGCTGCTGGGACGTCCCGTCCACCATGTGCCGGTGCCCGCCGAGTGCGGGGGTGTGCCGGACCCCTTCGCGCTGCTGGAGACGGTGCGCAGGGCACGGGCCGCCGGCGCCGACCCCCGGGTGCTGGTGCTCTCGGTCGCGGACGATCCGACCGGCACCTGCGCCCCGCCCGAGCTGCTGCACGAGGTGTGCGAAGCAGCGGCCTCCCAGGGGATGTTGATCATCAGTGACGAGAGCGGACGGGACACCTCCTTCGATCCGCACGAGACGGTGATCGTCTCGCCGGCGGAGATGCTGGAAGTGCCGGGAGGACTGCCGGTGGCGGGCACCGCCGTCGTACTGGTGGACCTGCGGCAGGCGCTGCTGCCCGACGGACCGCCCGCCGCGGCGGCCAGGTTCCCGCACACCCGGCGCGGGGCGGAGCTGGCCCGCGCGGTGGAGCGGGTGCTGCTCGACCTCGGCGTCGGCCTCGCCGAGGAGGCGCGGGGCCCGGTGGCGGTGGCGCTGGAGGAGCCGGAGGCGCTGCGCACCGAGCACCGCGCACGGGTACGGGCCCGCGGGGCGTACGGTGCGACGCTCCACCGGGCGCTGGTGGAGGCCGGCGCGGTGTGCCGCCCGCCGCGACTGGGCGGTGCGCTCTACGCGGACCTGTCGCGGTTCGGGCCGGAGCTGCGGTGCCGCGGGGTGACGGGATCGGCGTCCCTGGAAGCCGAGTTGACGCTTGCGCTCGGCGGAACGTGGGTGCGCGGCGGACACCGCTTCGGCGAGCCGCCCCAAGACCTGCGGGCGCGCTTCGACACACATCTGCTCGCCCCCGCGCAGCCCTTCCCGGACCGGGCGGTGGCCCGGGATCCGGAAGCGGCGGCGGGCCGGGCGGCACGGGAACCACGGGCGTCGCGGCGGCTGCGGCGCCTGCTCACCGCACTGACCGGGACCCCGCAGGGAATGAGGGACAGCGATGACTGAGCAGACCGAGCAGGCCGGTTCTGGGGACGAACTGCCTGGCGGTGGCGAGGAGTTCACCGCTCCGGAGCTTTCCGCGGCACGTCGCAGGGGAGAGCGCCGCGACTGGCCGCGCAGCTTCTCCGACCGGCTCACCAGCCCGCTGCCCGGTTTCCGCACCCTGCTCAGGGCCGCCCGTACCGGCTCGCTGCGGCCCTCCGAGAGCGCTCGCGCGCAGCTGGACCGACTCCCGTACGCTCCGGGGCCGTTGCCCGAGCCGGCGACCGGTCGGCTCTCGGTCACCTGGGCGGGGCACGCGAGCTGGGTGGTCCGGATCGGCGGGCTGACGGTGCTCACCGACCCGGTCTGGTCCCGCAAGATCATGGGCACCCCGGAGCGGGTGACACCGGTCGGAGTGGACTGGGAGGCGCTGCCGCCGGTCGATGCCGTGGTGATCTCGCACAATCACTACGACCATCTGGACGCCCCCACGCTGGCCCGACTGCCGCGCAGCACACCGCTGTTCGTGCCCGCGGGGCTGGCCGGCTGGTGCCGCAGGCGGAAGTTCACCGACGTCACCGAGCTGGACTGGTGGGAGGCGGTGGAGCTGGCCTCGCCCGAGGGCGGCGT
The DNA here is from genome assembly GCF_018101125.2 of Streptomyces tardus. Classification (GTDB taxonomy): domain Bacteria; phylum Actinomycetota; class Actinomycetes; order Streptomycetales; family Streptomycetaceae; genus Streptomyces; species Streptomyces tardus. The sequence continues at coordinate 321,325 of NZ_JAELVF020000004.1, forward strand.
CGTCCGCTTCGACTTCGTCCCCTCCCACCACTGGTCCCGGCGCACTCTCACCGACACCTGCCGTTCGCTGTGGGGCGGTTGGGTGCTCAGCCGCGAGGGCGGCCACCGGCTCTACTTCGCCGGAGACACCGGCTACGGGCACTGGTTCACCGAGATCGGCCGCCGCTGCCCGGGCATCGATCTGGCGCTTCTGCCGATCGGGGCGTACGACCCGTCCTGGATGCTGCGTCCGGTGCACACCGACCCCGAGGAGGCGGTACGGGCCCACGCCGACCTCGGTGCGCGGTGCATGGCGCCGATGCACTGGGCGACCTTCCTGCTCTCCGGCGAACCGCCGCTGGAGCCGGGCGAGCGGCTGCTGCGGGCCTGGGCCGCCGCCGGCAACCGCGCGGAGGACCTGTGGAACCTCCCGGTCGGCGGCTCCCGCACGATGGACCGCCCCCCGGCGTAGCTGCCGGTCGCACGGCGGCGCGGACGCGCGCGCGTCCGCACACGCCGACGGCCCGCCGGATCGGGTGATCCGGCGGGCCGCGGTGCGCTGTGGTGCTCAGCGCTGCGAGCCGTGCTCGGTACTGCTCTCCCGGCGGTGCCGGGGCTCCCTCAGCGGGACGATCGTCAGCCGGTGACCAGGGTCAGGTTCCAGGCGCTGAGGATCGGGTTGATGGGCTGGTGGTAGGTGGTTCCACCGGAGCTGCAGTTGCCGGAGCCGCCGGAGGTCACACCCTGGGCCTGGGAACCGGAGATGTAGGAGCCGCCGGAGTCACCGGGCTCGGCGCAGACCGAGGTGCGGGTGACACCGCTGATGGTGCCCTGCGGGTAGGTCACGCTGGTGCCGTGCTGCTGGATCGTGCCGCAGTGCCAGCCGGTGGTGGAACCCGAGCGGCAGATGCTGGAGCCGACCGGGGCCTGCTGGGAGCCGGCGACCCGCGAACCGGAGCCGTTGACCGTGGGGGTCGGGGTCCAGTTGCTGTTCACCGCGACCCAGGCGCGGTCACTGCCCGGGAAGACCGATCCCCGGAAGGTGCCCTGGGAGACCTGGTTGTAGCCGGAGGTGGAGGTGCCGACCGTGCCGCAGTGGCCGGCGGTGGCGAAGCCGGGGGTGCTGCCCTGGCGCACGGAGAAGCCGACCGAGCAGCGGCCGCCGCCCATGTAGTAGGCGTCGCCGCCCACCAGGTTGTACATCGGCTGCGGTGCCTCGTCGGACTTGACGACCTGCACGGAGCCGGCGTCCACGCCGCTGGCCGCGACGAGCTTCTTCGCCTCGGCCGGCTTCGCGGACAGGACGACGACCTTGTTGGTCTTCACGTCGAGGTAGCGCACCGGCGCGACCGTGCCGGCCGACTTCTCGGCGGCCGTGTCGAGCTTCTTGAGCGCCTTCTCGAGGGACTTGACGTTGTGGTCGACCAGCTTGGCGGTGGCGCCCGCTTTCTCGATCGAGGCCAGCTGCGACTTGTCGGTGGTGGCGACGACGAGGTCGGCGCTCTTCTGCGTCACCCAGGAGCCGGCGAACGCGGCACCCAGGTCCTTGCGCACGGTCGGCTCGAGCTTGAGCGCCTCGGCCTCGTTGGTGATGCGGACCTTGGCCTGGTCGGCGGTGAGGCCGAGGTCGCGCTCCATGGCCTTCAGCAGGCCGGAGCTGACGCCCTCGGTCGCCTTCTCGACCGCGGCGGTCCTGTCGGGGGTGGCCTGCTGCGCGCCGGCGACGCTGGGCAGGGTGGTGACGCCGAGTGCCGCAACCGCGACGGCGGCGGCGGCGATCGCGGTACGTCTGCTACGGAGCATGGGGGTTCTCCTCGCTGCTCTATGTGGGGTCGGTCACAAAGTAGCCAGTCGATTGCGCGACGTGTACCTGTCAGAGTGGCCCTCTTGCCGTGTGATGTAACCGCATATCGGACTGTCAGCGAGCAGTACCGAACAGCTCGTTGGTGGCGAGCCAGTCCACGTAGCGGGGGTTGCGGCGGGCGGCTTCGGAGTGCGCCTGGCGGGCGTGCAGCAGTACGGAGGCGGCGGTGCCCGCGGCGGTCGACTCCGGGTCGTACCCGATGATGTGGCGCCAGCTCAGCGGCGTACCGGCGAGCGGGACCGTCACCACGCCGGGAGTGGGCGGGAAGGTGGCGCGGCACAGGCCCACCGCCCTGCCGAGCTGGACGAGTTCGACGCAGGCCGAGGCGTCGGTCTCGAAGAAGGAGATCGGGGTGAAGCCCGCACGGGCGCACGCGGCGGTGAAGCAGTCCCGGAAGCAGCCTTCGCCGGGGGCCTTCGCCCACCGCTGCTCGGCCAGCTTGCTCAGCTCCAACTGCGGTTCCACGGCGAGCGGATGGTCCTCGCCGAGCATCACGAAGACCGGATCGCGGCCCACCGTGCGCCAGTCCAGGGCGTCCGAGCGCGGGGGAGCGCTCTGCCCGCAGACGCCGGTCAGCACGAAGTCCAGTCGGCCATCGACCAGCAGTTCGCACAGCTCGGTGGTGGACCAGGAGGTGTGCGTCGACAGCAGCGCTTCCGGGTGGGTCATGGAGATGCGGTCGATCAGCGCTCCCAACAGCGGCCCGTGTGAACTTCCGACCCGGAAGCGCGGCGAGTCCTGCCAGGAGCTGGCGAATCTTCGTGCGTCGTCCTGGAGTTGACGCATGGCGGGGACCAGGACTCTGGCTCTGGTGAGAACCAGCTCGCCGAGCGGGGTGGGACGTGCGCCGGCGCGGTCGCGTTCGAACAGCGGCCCGCCCAGGGTGCGTTCGATGCGCTTCAGCTGGCCGCTGAGCGCCGACTGCGCCAGCCCGAGAGTGGTGGCTGCCCTGGTCAGGCTGCCTTCCTGACCGATCGCCCGAATGACCTTCAGATGCCGCAGCTCGAGTTCCATGGGGGTGAAGTTATGGCCACCGGTGGGGTACGGCAAGAGCTTCCGTTTCCGCTCATACCCGCACTCTTCGGAAGCGGTGTCCGCGGCGTCCCGTCACAGCCCACCAGGGGCGGGGCCACCGAGGCTTGACGGCGGCCCCGCCCCCGGCGGATTCCGCTTCCGGTCGGGCCCGGACCGCGCGGGCCCGACCGGAAGGTCCTCACCGCCCGCCGAAGAGGCGGGCGGGGTGCGTCACTTGGCCGGCATCAGCACGGTGTCGACGATGTAGACGGTGGCGTTGGAGGTCTGGACGTTGCCGCAGACGACCTTCGAGTCGTCGTTGACCTCGTACTTCTCGCCAGAACCGGCGACCGTCAGCTTCTCCTTGGCCAGCGTCGCGTACTCACCGTCCTCCAGGTCCTTCGGCGCCAGGCGCTCGTCGACGACGTGGTGGGTGAGGACCTTGCTCAGGGCGTCCTTGTCCTTGAGGAGGGCGTCCAGGTCGGCCTTCGGGATCTTGTCGAAGGCGTCGTTGGTGGGCGCGAACACCGTGATGTCCTCGGCCGAGTTGAGCGTGTCGCCCAGGTCCGCGGCACCGACGGCCTTCACCAGGGTGGAGAGCGCGGGGTTGTTGCCGGCGGCGGTCGCCACCGGGTCCTTGGCCATGCCGTCGAAGCTGCCGTCACCGCTCTCCGGGACGGCCTCGCAGCCCGGGCCGAAGGGCTCGGACGCGGTCTCCTTCTCGTCGCCCTCCTCGGACTTGTCGCTGTCGTCCTGGCCCGGCGTCTCCTCGCCTGCCGCGGTGCTGTCGTCGCTGCTGCTGTCGCTGTCGTCGCTGCCGCAGGCCATGACCGAGAAGGGCAGAACGAGGGCGGCGACGGCGGCGATGGTGCTGCGACGGATACGGGCGTTCATCTGATTCATCTCCAGGGGTTGCGAGGTGTGGCGAGGCTCCGAACGGAGCTCTCTTACAGGGGAGTCGGTGCACCACGGGGGTGTGGGCCACCGGGTCGGTCTCCCGCCGGGGTGGGCGGGTCCGGCCGGTCCTGCGTCCGCGTGGCGGGCGGGACGTACGGCCGGCGGGTCAGTCCACGTTGACCACCACCGAATGCCGGCCGGTCGCGCCGTCGGGGACGGTCCCGACGCGCTCACCGGTCTGGAGTTCGCCGTTGCCGTCGGTGGCGCGGACCTCCAACCGGTGACGTCCCGGGCGGGCGGGCCACTCGAAGACCCATTGCCGCCAGGTGTCCTTGGTGTGCTCGGCCGCGAGCCCGGCCTCCTGCCAGGGACCCTCGTCGACCCGCACCTCGACCCGGTCGATACCGCGGTGCTGTGCCCAGGCGACACCGGCCACCCGTACCGTGCCGGGCTTGAGGGAGGCAAGCGGCTCGGGCACGTCGATGCGGGACTGGGTCTTGACCGGCGCCCGCTGCGCCCAGTCCCGCTTGACCCAGTACACGTCCGTGTCCTCGAAGGTGGTGAGCTCCAGCTCCTCCAGCCACTTGCAGGCCGAGACGTAGCCGTACAGGCCGGGAACGAGCATCCGCACCGGGAAGCCGTTGACGAACGGGAGCGGTTCGCCGTTCATGCCGACCGCGAGCATCGCGTCCCGGCCGTCCATCACGGTCTCCACCGGAGTGCCGATCGTCATCCCGTCCACGGACCTGGAGACCAGCTGGTCGGCCGGCCCGCCCTTGGAGGGGGGACGCACGCCTGCCTCGCGCAGCAGCTCGGCCAGCGGCACGCCCAGCCATCGGGCGCTGCTCACATACGGTCCGCCGACCTGGTTGGAGACACAGCACATCGTGATGTCGCGCTCGACCAGATCGCGTTCGAGCAGGTCTCGGAAGTCCAGCTCCAACTCCCGCCGCACGCCCTGGCCGTGAATGCGAAGGCGCCAGGTGTCGGCGTTGACCTTCGGCACCACCAGCGCGGTGTCGACGCGGTAGAAGTCGCGGTTGGGGGTGGTGAAGGGCGCCACGCCGCGCACCGCCAGCTCGGCGCCGCGCGGGATTGCCGGAGCGGCCGAACGGGGCGCGGGCAGCCGTACCGCCTCCCGCGAGGCCGCGGCCTCGGCGCCCGTGTTGGCGTTGAGATGCCTGCCGAGCAGGCCCGCGCCCGCCGACACGGCGGCCGTCGCTGTTGCCACCGCAACGAATCCGCGCCGGTCGAAAGCCGTTCCGTTCCGGTCACGGGGCGTGCCGCCGGGGGGAGCGGTGTCGGCGTCGGGGAGGTCGGACCCCACGTCGTCGTGCGGCGTGCGGTGTTCGTCCGGGGCGAGCCAGGGGGCGCGGCGAAGGGCTTCGATCAGCAGATGGAGCGCCACCGCTCCGACCAGAGCGCCGGCCAGCGAAGGCAGCGCGTCCGCCGTTCCGCCGTCCGGCCTGGTGAGTGCGGCTCCCGCGCCCACCACCCCGAACACCAGCACCCCGCCGGTGCCCAACCAGCGGAACCGCAGCGCCAGTACGCCCGCAACCAGCGCGAACACCGTGAGTACGGCGACGATGCCGAGCTGGAGAACCAGCTTGTCGTCCTCCCCGAAGGTGCGAATCGCCCAGTCCTTGACCGGAGTCGGTGCCTGGTCGATCGCTGCCGAGCCGACCGCGGTGACCGGAGAGGCCTCCGGTCGCACCGCGGCGGAAGCGAGCTCGGCGAAGGCGAGCGCGGCCAGGGCCGCCAGCACTCCGCTGAACGCGGCGAGTGCGTTGCGTGTCGCTTTCCGTGCTCTGTTTCCCGTCACACCCCGCATTCGGCGCTGCTGCGGAGGCGGATTGGTCGTTCACTCAAACAAATGAAAAATCGGCTCCGAGCTCGGCTTTCGTGCCGCCGGACCAATCCGTTCCGCCCTCGGCACCGAATCATCCGCGACAGGCGCGTCGCGAGAGCGCGCACCCCGCGCTCCCCCGCGCACCGAAATCTCAGGAGGACCGACATGGCGGCAGACCGGCGCCGAATCGCCGTGGTGGGCAGCGGAGTCGCGGGCCTGAGCGCGGCACATGTGCTGCATCGCGGCGGCGTCGAGGTGTCGCTCTACGAGGCGGACGAGCGGCTGGGCGGTCACGCCCACACCCACGACCTCGCCACCCCGGACGGCCGGGTCCATCACGTCGACTCCGGCTTCATCGTCCACAACGAGCGGACCTACCCCCGTCTTCTGCGGCTGTTCGCCGAACTCGGCGTCGCCACGCAGGAGTCGGAGATGAGCATGTCGGTGCGGTGCGAGGGCTGCGGCCTGGAGTACGCGGGAGCCCGCGGCCCGGCCGGCCTGTTCGCCAAGCCGAGCCGGGCACTTCGTCCCCGCACCCTGCGGATGTACGCGGAGGTGCCGCGCTTCCACCGTGCCGCGAGGACGCTGCTGCACCGGGCCGACGCCCGGCCCGGTGCCCCGACGGAGGCCGGCGGGGGAGCGGACCGGGAGGACGGGCCGGCGGCCGGCGTCACGCTCGGCGACTTCCTGCGCCGCTCCCGCTTCTCGCCGTACTTCGTCAGCCACTTCGCCATTCCGCTGGTGTCCGCGGTCTGGTCCTGCCCGGCGGAGACCGCGCTGCGCTACCCCGCGCTCTACCTCTTCCGCTTCCTGGACCACCACGGGATGCTCTCGGTCGGCGGCTCTCCCACCTGGCGCACCGTCACCGGTGGGTCCCGCAGCTACGTCGACCGGATCGCCGAGCAGCTGACCGCCGTACACCTCGCCTCCCCCGTGCGCTCGGTCCGCCGGACCGCCGGCGGCGTGCGGCTGGCGACCGCCGGCGGCGCCGTCGAGGAGGCCGACGGTGTGGTCATCGCCGTCCACCCCGACCAGGCGCTCGCGCTCCTCGACGACCCCACCCCGGACGAGCGCGAGGTCCTCGGCGCCTTCCGGTACTCGCGCAACACCGCACTGCTGCACACCGACACCTCCGTACTGCCGCGCAGCTCCGGCGCCCGCGCCTCGTGGAACTACCTGATGCCGCACTGCGAGACCGGTGCCGACGACGTACGCGTCAGCTACGACATGAACCGGCTCCAACGGCTGGACGCCGACCGGGAGTACGTCGTCACCCTGGGCGGCGGCGACCGGATCGACCCGGACCTGGTGCTCGCCGAGATGGTCTACGAGCACCCCGTCTTCACTCACGGCACCAGGGCGGCGCAGCTGCGGCTGCCCGAGCTGGCCGGGCCCGTCACCGCCTACGCGGGCGCCTACCACGGCTGGGGCTTCCACGAGGACGGCTGTCGCTCGGGGGTCGACGCCGCGGCGGCGCTGGGGGTGCGCTGGTGAACGCGGCGAACGACCCCCGGGCGGACACGGCGCACCACGCGCAGGAGAGCGCGCTGCCGGACCCGCCGGTGGCCGCTGCCCTCTACCGCTGCCGGGTCACCCACGTGCGCACGGCACCCAAGCGGCACCTGGTGCGCCACCGCACGTACATGTGGCTGATCGACCTCGCCCGGCCGCCCCGACTCCCGCGTCTGCTGCGGCCGTTGGCACGCTTCCGCTCCGCCGACCACTTCGCCGGGACCGCGCCCACCATCCGCGAGGGGCTGGAGCGCTTCCTGGCCGCGCGGGGCGTCGACCTGGCCGGCGGCCGGGTACTGATGCTGGCCAACGCACGCGTCCTCGGCCACGTCTTCAACCCGCTCTCGCTCTACTGGTGCCACGACCCGCAGGGGCGGCTGCGCTGTGTCGTCGCCGAGGTCCACAACACCTACGGCGAGCGGCACTGCTACCTGCTGCGCACCGACGAGCGCGGACGCGCCGAGACGGCCAAGGAGTTCCACGTCTCGCCGTTCCTGCCCGTCGAGGGCGGCTACCGGATGCGGTTGCCGCTGCCGGACCGCGCCCTGGACCTCGCCGTCCACTGGGAGCACGCGGGCTCCCGTCCGTTCACCGCGACCGTGCGCGGCGAACGCCAACAGCCGGGCACCGCCGCCCTGCTGCGCGCGGCCGTCCGGCACCCCTGGCCGACGCTCGCCGTCAGCGCCGCCATCAGGGCGCACGGAGTGCTGCTCTGGCTGCGCGGCCTGCCCGTGCGTCCCCGTCCCCGTCACCAGTCCCAGGAAGGTGTGGAGTGAGTACGACCCTCTCCCCGAGCCCCAGCGCGATCGATCCCGAACGCTGGCCCGACGTTGCCTCGGTGCCGTCGGCCTCGGCCGCCCGCAGGTGGGCCACCGAGCGGCTGCTGCGCCGAGCGGTGGCACAGCTGCCCCTGTGGGTGCGCCTGCCCGACGGCGAACTCCTCGGTCGGGGCGGCCCGTTGATGGAGATCCGTGATCCGCGCGCCTTCCACGCCAGGCTCGGCCGCACCGGACTGATCGGCTTCGGCGAGTCCTACCTCGCGGGCGAGTGGGACGCCCCGGACCTCGTCGCGGTCCTCACCGTGCTCGCCTCCGAGATGGCCACCCTGGTACCGGCCCCGCTGCAACGGCTGCGCGGAGTCTGGGCGGCGCGCCAGCCGGGCGCCCAGCGCAACACCCCGAGCGGTTCGAAGCGCAACATCAGCCGCCACTACGACCTGTCCAACGACCTCTTCGCGCTCTTCCTCGACAGCACTCTGTCCTACTCCTCGGGCATCTTCCGCTCGCTGCCCGCCACGCCCGACCGGCTGACCGACGCGCAGCACCGCAAGATCGACCGGCTGCTCGACCTCGCGGAGGTCGGACCGGGCACTCGCGTGCTCGAAATCGGCACGGGCTGGGGCGAGTTGGCGATCCGGGCCGCTGCGCGCGGTGCACGGGTGACCAGCGTGACCCTCTCCGAGGAGCAGCGGGCCCTCGCCCTCAGCCGCATCGCCGCGGCCGGCCACCGGGACGCGGCCACCGTCGAGCTCTGCGACTACCGGGAGGTGACCGGCGAGTACGACGCGGTCGTCAGTGTCGAGATGATCGAGGCGGTGGGCGTGGAGTACTGGCCCACCTACTTCGCCAAGCTGGCCGATGTGCTCGCACCCGGCGGCCGGGTGGCGCTCCAGGCCATCACCATGCCGCACGAGCGGATGCTCGCCAGTCGCCGCACCCACACCTGGATCCAGAAGTACATCTTCCCCGGCGGGATGCTGCCCTCCACCGAGGCGGTGGCCGAACAGGCGGCACCGCGCCTGGAGATCACCCGGCGCGCCGGGTTCGGTCCGCACTACGCCGAGACGCTCCGACTGTGGCGGGAGGCGTTCGCCGCCCGCGCCGAGGAGGTCGGGGAGCTGGGCTTCGACGAGACGTTCCGCCGTATGTGGACCTTCTACCTCGCCTACTCCGAGGCAGGGTTCCGCTCCGGCTACCTCGACGTCCAGCAGTTCCTGCTCACCGCGCCCGGCACACCCGACGCGCCCGCCACACCCGACGCGCCCGGCACACCCGACGCGCCCGCCACACCGGCCGGGCAGGCCCGGTCCGACAGCACAGAGGAGCCCACCCCATGAGCGGAGCCGCCCCCCAGATCACCCGCCTCGTCGGTGAACTCCTCGGTGGCCCGCTACCGGTACGGCTGCGCGCCTGGGACGGCAGCGAGAGCGGGCCCGCCGACGCCCCGGTGCTGGTGCTGCGTCACCGCCGGGCGCTGCGCCACCTGGTCTGGCAGCCCGACGAACTCGGCCTGGCCCGCGCGTACATCAGCGGCGACCTCGCGGTGGAGGGAGACCTCGCCGAGGGGCTGCGCGCCGTCTGGGGCGCGGTGCGCGAGGGCGGTCTGCGCCCGCCGACCGCCAGGAGCCTGGTGCGCGACCGCACCGGCATCCGGGCGGCGAGGACCGCACTTCGGCTGGGCGCGCTGGGTCCGCGCCCGCCGCGTCCGCGCACCGAGGCCCGGCCCGAGGGCGCACTGCACAGCAAGTCCCGCGACGAGGCCGTCATCGCGCACCACTACGACCTGTCCAACGACTTCTACGGCCTGCTGCTGGATCCGACGATGGCCTACTCCTGCGCCCACTGGGCCCGGGAGCCCGGGTCCCGCGCGGTGCGGGAGGACGGCACGGCCGGCGCCTACGGTCTGCACGACGCCCAGCGGGCCAAGCTCGACCTGATCTGCCGCAGACTCGCGCTCGCCCCCGGGATGCGGCTCCTGGACGTCGGCTGCGGCTGGGGCTCGCTGACGCTGTACGCCGCCGAGTGCTACGGGGTGCGGGTCACCGCCGTCACCCTCGCGGCGGAGCAGGCCGCGCACGTGCGCCGGCAGGCCGCCGAGCGCGGTCTGGAGGAACTGGTGGAGGTGCGCCGCCTGGACTATCGCGACCTGACCGGCGACGGTTCGTACGACGCGGTGGCCACTGTGGAGATGGGCGAGCACGTCGGCGACGCCGAGTACCCGGCGTTCGCCGCGCTCCTGCACCGGATGCTGCGCCCGCGCGGACGGCTCCTCGTCCAGCAGATGTCCCGGGGGTCGGTGGCACCCGGCGGCGGCGCGTTCATCGAGGCGTACATCGCCCCCGACATGCACATGCGCCCGGTGGGGGACACCGTCACCCTGTTGGAGAACGCGGGACTGGAGGTGCGGGAGGTGCAGTCGATGCGGGAGGACTACGTCCACACCGTGCGGGCCTGGTACCGCACGCTCCAGGAGCGGTGGTCCGAGGTGGTGGACCTGGTCGGCGAGGAGACGGCCAGAGTGTGGCAGCTCTACCTCGTCGGAGGTGCGCTGGCCTTCGAGGAACGCCGCATGGGCGTCGACCAGTTGCTGGCGGTGCGGCCCACCGCCGGTGGCGAGAGCGGCTTCGCCGAGTCCGCGGCGGACCGGTTCGGCGCTCAGCGGGTGGCGGCGTGAACGACTATCCCTGGGCGGACTTCGCCACCAACCTGCTGTACTCCGCGCTCGCCGCTCTCGCGGTCATGTGCGTCACCTTCCTGCTGGCGCGCTCCCGCGGCATGCACCGAATCGTCGACAGCGCCTGGGGCGCTGCCTTCGCCGCGGTGGCCCTGGTCTCGTACCTGCTCTCGGCCGGCCAGGGCCACGGCGGGCTGCGGCTGCTGACCCTGGTCCTGACCGCCGGCTGGGGCCTGCGGCTGGCGGTGCACATCGCCCGGCGCGGCGCCGGCCACGGGGAGGACCCGCGCTACGACCGGATGCTGAGCAAGGCCCCCGGCAGCAGGGACGCCTACGCCTTCCGCAAGGTCTATCTGCTCCAGGGCGCGCTCGTCTGGCTGATCTCGCTGCCGGTGCAGGCCGCCTGCTACCTCCCCGAACCGGTGCCCGCGGTAGTGGTGGCGGGTGTTCTGCTGTGGTGCGTCGGGATCTTCTTCGAGGCGGTCGGAGACCACCAACTCGCCCGCTTCAAGGCCGATCCGGCCCACCGCGGGCTGATCATGGACCGCGGACTGTGGCAGTACACCCGGCACCCCAACTACTTCGGCGACTTCGCCGTCTGGTGGGGTCTGTTCCTGCTGGCCGCCTCCGACCCGGCGGTCGCGGCGGCGGTGTTGGTCTCCCCGGTGGTGATGAGCCTGCTGCTGACCGTCGGCAGCGGAAAGCGGCTGCTGGAGAAGAGCATGGCCGACCGCCCGGGCTTCGCCGAGTACGCCGCCCGCACCAGCGGGTTCTTCCCGCTCCCGCCGAAGCGCGGCTGAACGCGCCAACCGCCGTACGCCCGGCGGCGGCCCGTGCCGGGCACGGCGGTCCGGGCGTAGGGCGGTCGGGTCGTGCGGCGGTCGGGTCGTACGGCGGTCTGGGCGGGCGTGCGGTCTGGGCGGTGGAGGCCGTCCGTACGGTGTCGGTGCCGGCGTCGCTGTCAGGACGGCGGTTTCCCGTCCGCCGGGCCCGAACGTTCCTCCCGGAGCGCCAGATAGCCGGCGAGAGCGGCCGAGGCGGACAGGAGCGCGCGGGCGTCCCGGTCGATCGTGCGGGCCCGCTCCTCGACCGCCGCCCGCGCGCGGGCGGCGTCCCCGCGCAGACGGATCTCGCCCAGCACCGAGGCGATCTCCGCGAGCCCGTGGCCGGACCGCCGCAGCAGCGCCGCCAGTTCGGCGTCGCGCACGTCCTCGCGGCCGTAGCGGCGATGTCCGGTGGGTCCACGCGGCGGCGAGAGGGCCCCCGCGCGCTCCCAGCCCCGCAGCGCGGTCGTGGTGACCCCGACCCTGCGGGCCAGCTCTCCCGCCCCGAGCGGCTGTTCACCGGAGTTGCTCCCGCGCCCGCAGGCGGCCGACCGCCCGTCGGCGGTCCTCAGCGCCGCGTCGAGGAGGCGTACGGTGCGCCGGTCGGCCAGCGCACGGGCGTGCACCGCGTCCAACGTCTCCCAGGCGCGGGCCGGTTCACCGGCGTGGAAGGCCGCCATGATCCCGCGCGCCGGCCCGTGGCCGGCAGCGCCCACCAGCGCGACGAAGGCTTTGAGCGCCGCCAGGTGCAGCGGCCCGTAACGCCGGTACCCGTTGGGCATCCGCGCAGCGGGCGGCAGTACGCCCCACTCCTCGTAGTTGCGCACCGCCTGCGGTGAGAGGGCCACCGCCCGCGCCAGATCGATCGGTCGCATCCCACTCCCTTGAAGGTTCGACGGTTCGGAGCCCCGCAGCATCGCGGCACAGATCGGCCAACCCTCCACCGAAGGTTCAAAGTTACGATCGTGAAGCATGGACCACCAGCCGGGCCCCTCGCGCAGAAAGCCCCCGCGCACCCCAGACCACCTCCTGACGACGGACGAGATCAGAGCCGTCACCGCCTTTGCACTCGCCTGCGCCGAGCAGGTGCTGCCGGTCTTCGAGACAGCGCATCCGCACGACGACAGGCCCCGGGCGGCCCTGCTGTCGGCAGCCGCATTCGCTGCCGGCCAACCCCGGTCCCGGGCCCAGCGCGTGACGGCCCCCGCGGCGCACCGGGCGGGCCGGGAGTGCTCCTCGCCGGCCGCCTTCCACGCGGCGACGGCTGCGGGCGACGCGGCGGCCTCGGCCTACCTCCATCCGCTGGCCGACGCCGCCCAGGTCAACCACATCCTGCGCGCCGCGGCGCACACCGTACGGGTCTTCGAGCTGTGTCCCGAACTGCGCCCCGGACAGGACCCGATGGGCTGCGTACTCCACCGCGCCACCCCGTCGCTCACGGCTGTCCTCCACCGCTATCCGCGGGTCCCGGCCGGTCGCACTCCGGTCGCACGTCTGGTGCACACCCTCGACCGGCAGCTGCGGAGCACCTCGACGGCTCCGGCGCGCCCCGTTCCGGATCGGCCCTCCGAGGAGCCGTCAGCCGGCGAGCCGTCCGCAGCGGCGTCGTGCGCCGGGGAACCGGCAGACCGGGAGCCGGGCGAGGCGCCGCGGAGGCGGCCGTGATCCTGCCCCGGGAACGCGACCCGCGCATGATCACGATCCGTCGTGGCGGCACGCTGACCGATGTCGACCACCGGCTGCTCGCCCTGTGGGCGGCACAGTGCGCGGAACACGTACTGCACCTCTTCGAGCGGGCGGAACCGGCCGACGCGCGTCCCCGCGAGGCCGTTGCCGCCGCCCGCGCCTGGGCCGCGGGAGAGCTGCCGATGATGCGGGCGCGTGCGATCGGCGGCCACGCGATGGGCGCCGCGCGCCCACTGACCGGCGCCGCCCGCTTCGCGGCCTTTGCGGCGGGACAGGCCGCCTGTGTGGGCCATGTCGCCGAACACGACCTCGGCGCCGCGGCGTACGCGGTCAAGGCGGTGCGCAGCGCCCGTCCGGACGACCCCGGGGCGGGCCGGGAGGAACGGGACCGGCAGCGCGACCGGCTCCCCGGCCGCATCCGCGAGCTCGTCCTCCGGGACCAGCAATGCCGCGACAGCATCTGCTGGTTCGCGTTCTCGGACTGACGGGCGTGCCCACCCGCGCTCCCGCCGGCGACTGCCGACGCCCGCCGACAACGGCGTCACCCGAGGGGACACGGAGAGCGGTGGGTCGGTCGGGGCCGGTGTTGTCAGAGGTGGTGGATAGCCTTCGGCCATGAGCAACACGACGTGGGACGGCCTGGTGGCGACGCCCCTCCCGGAAGTACGGCGCAGGGCCGCCGTCATGGACGAGCTGGCGGGCGTCGAGCCGGTGGAGGTGGCCGGCGCACGCCGCCTGGCCTGGAACGACGGCGGCGGCCAGTCCGCGGTCTGGTACTTCGCGGAGGACGGCCGAGTGCTCCTGCTGACCTTCGACCACGAGGCCTCGCTGAACCTGTACGCCGAGGGCGACTTCGCCCTCCAGGAGTCCCTGTACGACGGCGTTCCCGAGCCCCTTGTCGCCCTGGTCCGCGACCGCCCCGAGAACTACGAGTCGCTGAACCTCACGGACTCCGGGGGCCGGGCCATCCACTACGCGGGCGGCGTCTTCTGGTACGACGGCGAGAGCTGGCACGTCTCCGACGGGCTGGAGGAGTACTGCCGCCGCGAGGAGGTCGACCTCTTCGGCGAGTCCGGCTTCGACTACTGCCTGCGCGGCTACGGCTTCGGCCGCCCCTTCACTCCGGAAGCCCTCGTGGAGCGGCGGGAGGAGGGCGGCCGTTACCAGGACGAGTCGGAGAAGGAGGCCGACCTCGCCGGCCTCCGCGAGGTCTTCGCCCGCCACACCTGACACGCCCCAACCGACACACCACTCCTGCGCTCTCCACACCTGACGCACGTCGACCCGGCTGCGCCCGCGCCGCCCGGCCCGCTCGGGCGAGCGCGGACCGGCACTCGTCCGCATCGGTGGAACCGGTATGCCACCGGGCGCAGCCCGAGGGTCAGCCGGGCCGGTCCAGGCCGCGGGCGCGGCGCATACGGTCCGCCCCGGCGCCCAACTCCACCAGCGGTTCCGGGTAGTCCAGCTCTGCGCGCCGCTCGGGAGGCAGCTTCCACGGCTCGTGCACCGCGCGTCCCGCCACCCCGGCGAGCTCCGGCACCCAGAGCCGTACGTACGCGCCCTCCGGGTCGAACCTCCTGGCCTGCGCCAGGGGGTTGAGGACCCGGTTGGGCCGGGTGTCGGTACCGGTGCCGGCCACCCACTGCCAGTTCAGCTGGTTGTTCGCCACGTCGCCGTCGACCAGCAGCTCCAGGAAGTGTGCGGCGCCCACTCGCCAGTCGAGATACAGCGTCTTGGTGAGGAAGCTCGCCGCCAGCAGTCTGGCGCGGTTGTGCATCCATCCCTCCGCGCTCAGCTGCCGCATCGCCGCGTCGACCACCGGGTAACCGGTACGGCCCTCGCGCCACGACTGCGCGTCCCGCTCGGCCGCGGCGCCGCTCCGCCAGCGGTCGCCGCGCGGACGGTAGTCGGCGTGCGCCGCGGCGGGACGTGCCGCGAGCACCTGGTGGTGGAAGTCGCGCCACGCCAGCTGCCGCACGAAGGCCTCCGCCCCGACGCCGCCGTGGCGCTGCGCGCGGTCGGCGAGTTCGACGGGGGAGAGGCAGCCGAAGTGCAGATAGGGCGAGAGCCGCGAGGTGGCGTCGCCGGGAAGGTCGTCGTGCCGCTCCTCGTAGGCGTCGACACCGCTGGCCGAACGCGCCAACCAGCGCCGTACCCGCTCCCTGCCCTCCCGCTCCCCGCCGGGCTCCAGCTGGGGCGAGACGCCGGCCACCTCACGCGGGGGAAGCGCCGCCGAGGCCACCCGCGGCACCTCCACCCGACGCGGCGCGGCGAGCACCGAGCGGTGCGAACTGCCCGACCAGCGGCGGAAGTACGGCGTGAAGACCGCGAAGTGGTCCTTGCCCGTCGGGGTCACCTCGCCCGGCGGCAGCACGGTGCACACCGCGTCGTGAACGTGCAGTGCGGCCCCCGTGCCCTCCAGCGCCGTGCGCAGCGCTTCCTCGCGTCGCGCGGCGTAGCCGCTCACATCGGCCGCGAGGTGCACCTCCTGCGCGCCGACCTCCTCGACGACCGCGCGCACCTGCTCGGCCACCGCGCCCTCGCGCACCACCAACCGCCCGCCCCTGGCGCGGAGTTCCTCGTCCAGCGACTCCAGCGCACGAGCAAGGAACGCCGCCCGGTTGGGGGCGTCGAACCCCGCGGCCCGCACCCCGCTGTCCCGCACGAAGAGCGGAACGACGGCGTCGGCACGCCGCACCGCGGTGTGCAGCGGCGGATGGTCGTGCACGCGCAGGTCGGCGGTGAACAGCACCACCGCCACCCTGCGTTCGGGATCCGGACTCATCCGGGGAACTCCATCTCCGCCAACGGTTCGGACGTCGGCCGGTCGGAACCGCCGGCGGGCTCCACGGTGATGCCCATCCCCGAGGCCCGGTCCAGGTCACCGGCCATGACGGTCGCGGGGCGTGCGGACTGCGCGTCCATCAGGCCCGCCGAACGCATGGTGCCACCGTCGTTGAACCAGAGCTGGTACACCTTGCCGCGCGGCGGTGTCGGCATGTCGGAGGCGAGGAACGCCGCCTGGTTCCGCTCGCGGCTGACCACCACCGTGCCGGTGGCGCCGCCCGGGAGTTCACTGGTCTCGACGCTGGCGTCGGGGGCGGTGAGCAGGGCGCTGATGTCGGTGGACCGCTGCTGGGCCTGCTCGGCGCGCTGCCGGGCGTCCTCGGCCTGCTGGTACTGCCACACCGCGATACCGCCGAACGCCGCCACCCCGGCCAGGCAGGCCGCCAGCACCATCCTCGGCAGCGCACGGGCCGTACGGGCGCCGCCCGCGCGTCCCCCGCGCCCACGGGCGGACACCTTCGGCGGCTCCTGCCGCACGGTGGCGATCTGGTCCAGCACCCGCTGCCGCATCTCCGGCGGCGGGGTGTCGCTCACGGCCTGGCCCAGCCGCGCGGCGGTGGCGCTCAGCTCGGAGATCTCCTCCGCGCACGGGCGGCAGGCAGCCAAGTGCCGTTCGAACGCCGCGCGTTCTTCCTCGGAGAGCGCGTGCACCGCGTACGCGCCGGTCAGTGTGTGCAGGTCGGCGGAGCTCATCCGGTCACCCCCAGGCAGTCACGAAGTCGGATCAGACCGTCCCGCAGCCGGGTCTTGACGGTTCCCAGCGGGACGGAGAGCAGCTCGGACACCTCCCGGTAGGTCAGCCCGCGGTAGTAGGCCAGCGTCACCGACTGGTTCTGCAACTCGGTCAGCGTGCGAAGACACCGCCGTACCTGCTCGGCCTCCAGCCGGGCCTCCACCTGTTCGGTGACCTCGTCGAACGCGGGCGTGCGGTCCAGCAGCGCAGCCTTCTCCTCGCGGTCGGTCGCCGCCTGCGCGGAACGCACCCGGTCCACCGCCCGGCGGTGCGCCAGGGTCATGATCCACCCCATGGCGGTGCCTCGGTCGGGCTGGAAGTGCGCCGCGCGCCTCCAGACCTCGACCATCACTTCCTGGGCGACCTCCTCGGCCTGCGCGGGATCCCTCAACACGCTGCGCACCAGGCCGAACACCGGACCCGACACCCGGTCGTACACCGCGGCGAAGGCGTCCGTCTCGCCGCGCGCGACATGGTTCAACAGCTCCCGGAGATCGGGCCCCGGATCGGTGACACCGGAAATGTGGACGGCCTCCTTCATAGGACCGCACCGTGTTCGGTCACCGGGCCGACGGGCCGGAGACGGACTGCTGGGCGCTCAGACCCCATGTGTGTTCCTCCCATACGCGGCTTCACCTGCGGTTCGTAGCCGAGGCGCGGCCGGATTGGTCGGGGGCCGAATTCGCCCCCGCGGGCCCGGTCCGCGCACGATGCCACGAGGGTGCTCGCGCGGCACCGAGGCGCGCGCGGGAGCGTACACGGGGCCCACGGGCCGCGACACAACGGGCCGCGACGCAACGGGGCCGGGCGTACGGGAGCGCGGGTGGCGCCGGGAGGAACGGGGGCGCCGCCGTGTGCCGGAGTACCGGCCGGTCGCTCAGGCCGCGCGGTACAGGGCGTCTATCTCGTGCTCGTACGCCTTCTCGATCGCACGGCGCCTGAGCTTGAGCGAAGGGGTCAGCAGCCCCTGCTCCTCGGTGAACCGGTGGCCCAGTATCCGGAAGGTGCGGATCGACTCGGCTCTGGACACCTGGGTGTTGGCCCCGACCACGGCTCGGCGGATCTCGCGCTCCAGCTCGGCGTCGTTGACCAGGTCCGTGGGCGAGGGGGCCTGGCGCTCGTGCATCGCCAGCCAGTGTGCGACCGCGTCGGGGTCCAGAGTGACCAGCGCGGCGACGAAGGGGCGGTCGTTGCCGACGACCACGCACTGGGCGACCAGCGGATGGCTGCGCACCCGGTCCTCGAGCACCGTCGGGGAGAGGGACTTCCCGCCGGAGGTGACGAGGACGTCCTTCTTCCGGCCGGTCAGCGTGAGGTAGCCGTCCTCGCTGAGCTCGCCCAGGTCGCCGGTGGCCAGCCAGCCGTCCCGCAGCGCCTGTGCGGTGGCGGCCGGGTCGCGCAGATAGCCGGCGAAGACCTGCCCACCGCGCACCAGGATCTCGCCGTCGTCGGCTATGCGGACCGTCGTGCCCGGGATCGGCCGGCCCACGGTGCCGAAGCGTGTCTGCTCGGGTGGGTTGGTCGTGACCGTGGACGTGGTCTCGGTCAGCCCGTAGCCCTCGAAGATCCGCACCCCCGCGGCGTCGTAGAAGAGCGCGAGACGGCGGTCCATCGACGAGCCCCCGGACACCGCGTACCGCAGCCGGCCGCCGAGCGCCTCCCGCAGCCTGGCGTAGACCAGGCGGTCCATCAGCTGGTGCTGCATACGCAGCTTCGCCCCCGGCCCAGGGCCCTCTCCGAAGGCCCTGCGCTCCACCGCCTCGGCGTACCGCACCGCCACGTCCACGGCCTTGCCGAACGCGTCGGCCTGGCCCTCCAGTTCGGCAGCGCGGCGGCTGCCGTCGAAGATCCGCTCGAAGAGGTGGGGTACGGCGAGGACGTACGTCGGTCGGAACGTGCGCAGATCGGGCAGCAGCGCCTCGGCGTTCAGCTCAGGCTGGTGGCCGAGGCGGACCCCGGCGCGCAGCGCGGCGACCTGGACCATCCGCCCGTAGACATGAGTGAGGGGGAGGAAGAGCAGTGTGGAGGGGGGACGTTTGAGGCCCGAGCTGAAGAGCGGGCGGCAGAAGGCGCTCACGTTGTCGCACTCGGACATGAAGTGGGAGTGGGTCAGCACGCAGCCCTTGGGACGGCCGTCGGTGCCCGAGGTGTAGGTGATGGTCGCCACGGTGTCCGGGGTGAGTGCCATCCGGTGGCGGTGGACCACCTCGCTGTCGATGCGCTCCCCGGCGGCCCGCAGCTGCTCCTCGGCGCCGGCGT
Organism: Streptomyces tardus; assembly: GCF_018101125.2. Taxonomy (GTDB): domain Bacteria; phylum Actinomycetota; class Actinomycetes; order Streptomycetales; family Streptomycetaceae; genus Streptomyces; species Streptomyces tardus. Next base: position 340,242 of record NZ_JAELVF020000004.1, read on the forward strand.
CCAACTGCCACAGCCGCTTGAGCAGCGGGAGTTGACCGATCGCGGCGCCGACGGTCATGGCGTGGTCCTCCGACTCCACCACCGCGGCGGTGACGTCCGCGTCGGAGAACATCCACACCACCTGCTCCGAGGAGGCGGTGGGATGGACCGGCACCGACTGGGCGCCGACGGTCCACAGCGCGTAGTCGAAGAGCGTCCACTCGTAACGCGTCCTGGACATGATCGCCACCCGGTCGCCGAACCGGACGCCCTCGGCCAACAGCCCCTTCGCGACGGCGAGGACCTCGTCGCGGAACCGTGCCGCGGTCACGTCCCGCCAGACGCCGTCGCTGTCCTTGCGTGCGAGGGCCACTTGTCCGGGGTCCTTCTCGGCACGCTCGAAGACCGAGTCGGCCAGGCCCCCCGCCTGCGGGACGGTCGTCAGCGGCGGGGCGGTGAACTCACGCACGGTTGCTCTCTCCCTCACAACGCTGTGCTGTGGTGCACGCACAGCCTGCTGACGTTAACCGATCAAGCCGGAGTCGGGGAAGGCGGTCGCCGGGCAACGACCGTTGCGGGGCCCGGGATTCGGGGCGGCGGGCCGCCCCCTTCGCGTGATCTCCACATACGGGCCCGGTGGTTCCGCCCCGGCCCGGCGGGTGCCCGGCCCCCTGCACAGCATGCCCCGGGTACGTGCCGGAGATAACACCGCGGAGAGCGGCGGCGGCGGGACACCCCGTGATTCAGTGTTCCTCATGCGCCGCCTGGTACGACTGCTCGACCCCTTCCTCGTTCTACTCCTCGCCACGGTCGTACTGGCGGCCCTGCTCCCGGTCGGCGGATCCGCCGAGGAGGCCGCCGGGCTCGCCGCGAAGATCGCGATCGGACTGCTGTTCTTCCTTTACGGCGCCCGGCTGTCCACCCGGGAGGCGGTGGACGGGCTGCGGCACTGGCGGCTCCATCTGGCCGTGGTCTGCGCGACGTTCGTCCTCTTCCCGCTGCTCGGCCTCGCCGCCAGGGGCCTGGTGCCCCATGTGCTGACCGAGGAACTGTGGATGGGGCTCCTCTTCCTGTGCATCGTGCCCTCCACCGTGCAGTCCTCCATCGCCTTCACCTCGCTCGCGCGCGGCAACGTGCCCGGCGCCATCTGCGCCGCGACGTACTCCAGCATGTTGGGCATCCTCCTGACCCCGCTGCTCGCGGCGCTGCTGATCCGCACCGAGGTGGCGGGGTTCTCCGCCGACGTCATGCTGGGCATCGGCGCCCAACTGCTGGCCCCCTTCGTCTCCGGGCAGCTGCTGCGGCGCTGGATCGGGGACTTCCTCGCCCGGCACCGCAGTGTGCTCTCCCGCGCCGACCGCGGATCGATCCTGCTGGTGGTGTACGTCGCGTTCAGCCAGGGGATGAACGAGGGCGTCTGGAGCGCGGTCTCCCCGTGGCGGCTGGTCGGGCTCTTCGGCGCGGAGACCGTACTGCTGGCGCTGATGCTGACCTTCCTCTGGTACGCCGGCCGGAAGGTCGGCTTCGCCACCGAGGACCGCATCACCCTGCTCTTCGCCGGCTCCAAGAAGTCACTGGCCGCCGGGCTGCCGATGGCCGCGGTGCTGTTCGGCGCACAGGCATCGCTGGCCGTGCTCCCGCTGATGCTCTTCCACCAGCTCCAGCTGATGGTCTGCGCGGTGATCGCCCGGCGGTTCGGCCGCCGGGCAGAGCGGGCGGAGGCGGTCGACGCGACACAGCCGGAGACCGCCCCGGGCGCGCTGGGCGCGCTGGCCGGCCCGGACGCTCAGGGCTCACAGGGCGCCGGCGCTGCGGACTCGCAGGGCGCCCCGGAAGCGACGGACCCGCCGTCCGGTCGGGACGATCAGAGCGGCGGCTCGCCGGGGGCGGGCCTGCGGAACTCGTAGAAGTTCGGGGTCGCCGAGAGCGCGCGCACGCCGTCCCACAACCGCCCGGCCGCCTCCCCGCGAGGCGCCGGGGCCACCACGGGGCCGAAGAGGGCGTGCCGCTCCCCGTCGTCCTCCGTGATCGCCAGCACGGGCGTTCCGACGCGGGTTCCGACCAGGGCCACGGCCTGCGCGTGCGAAGCGCGCAGCGGCTCCTCGTACGCGGTCGTCCACGCAGTCTCGGCGAGACCCGTCGGGAGACCGGCGGCGGCCAGCGGAGCCTCGAACCCGAGCCACTGGCCCCGTACCCGAGTCTGCTCGCCGTACGCCGTGTAGAAGCGGCCGAGCGCCTGCTCGCCGTGGAGCTCGGCGATGGCCGCGCAGAGCCGGGCGGGGCCCCACAGATACCCCTCGGTGTCGCCCTCGGGGTCCTCGTCGAGGCGTTCGTTGAGGACCGACAGGCTCATCACGTGCCAGTGCAGCTCCAACTCCCGCACCCCGGCCGCTTCCAGCAGCCAGCGGGAGGCGGTCCAGCTGTAGGGGCACGAGGGGTCGAACCAGAAATCGGCGATCGGCACGGGCTGCTCCTCGGTCACTTCGGGGCGGGGTCGGGAGCGGAGGGGGAAGCGGAACCGGACCGGGACGCCGATGCGGGCGCCTCGGCGGGGGAGGGGAGCGCGAACCGGTCCTCGCCGGCGTAGAGGTTCATCGAGCTGCCGCGCACGAATCCGGCGAGCCCGAGCCCGGTCTCCTCGGCGAGCTCCACGGCCAGCGCCGACGGCGCGGAGACCGCCGCCAGTACCGGAATCCCGGCCATCACGGCCTTCTGCGCCAGCTCGAAGGAGGCCCGGCCGGAGACCATCAGCACGGTGTGCGCGAGGGGCAGCCGGTCCTCCTGGAGGGCGCGACCCACCAGCTTGTCGACGGCGTTGTGGCGTCCCACGTCCTCGGCCGCGTCCACCAGCTCGCCGTCGAAGCGGAAGAGCGCGGCGGCGTGCAGCCCGCCGGTGCGGTCGAACACCCGCTGTCGGGAACGGAGTCGGTCCGGAAGCTCGGCGAGGGTGTCGGTGGAGAGCCGGTCCTCGCCGGCGGGCGGCAGCGGCCAGCGGCTGCGGGTGCGCACCGCGTCCAGCGACGCCTTGCCGCACAGCCCGCAGGAGGAGGTGGTGTAGACGTTGCGCTCCAGGCTCACGTCGGGCAGCGGGACTTCGGGCGCCAGCCGTACGTCCACGGTGTTGTACGTGTTGTACGGGACGTCCCCGTCCATGGCGGTGCCGGCGCAGTAGGCGACACCGCTCAGCTCGGAGTGCTGCGCCAGTACGCCCTCGCTCACCAGGAAGCCGACCGCGAGCGCGAAGTCCTCGCCCGGCGTGCGCATGGTGATGGCGAGCGGCCGACCGCCCAGCCGGATCTCCATCGGCTCCTCGGCGACGAGCGTGTCGGGGCGTCGGCTGACCGAGCCCTCGCGGATCCGGGTGACCGGGCGCCGTACGGTGACGCGTCCCATGTGGACTCCTGCAACTGGTCGGGGAGAGGTGCCCGCCCATTGTCCCGCCGCAACGCCCTCCGGCGCCCGCTCCGACTCCGTCCACCGACGGGCGCGACGACGGGCGGCACCCGAACGACAGACCCTGTGGCCCGTCGGCCGGCTCCTCGCCGGGCTCGCGGCGCCCTGCCACGCGCAGCCGAATCTGCCGCGCTGTCGTCAGTCGCCGCTGCTCCGCAGGGCCGCCGTCCTCCGCCGTGCAGCTGCACGTACCGGGCGCCCCCCGATCCGACAGGACCCGAACGGCAGACTCTAGGCTGCCGATATGAGCGATGCGGCCGGCAGTGACCCGGCGCCCCTGGCGGTCTTCGACCTGGACGGCACCCTCTGCGACACCCGGCACCGGCTCCACTTCCTGGAGTCGCGGCCGAAGGACTGGGCGGCCTTCTTCCGAGCCGCCCGGCAGGACCCGCCGCTGCCCGAGGGGGTGCGGCTCGCGCGCGAGTGGGCCGGAAAGTGCGAGCTGGGGTACGTCACCGGACGCCCCGAACGCTGTCGCCGTGACACGAAGCGCTGGCTGGCGGCACAGGGCCTGCCGGCGGGCGAGCTCTGGATGCGGGAGGACCGGGACTTCCGCCCCGCGCGGGTGGCCAAGCTCGTTCTGCTGCGGTCACTGGCCGAACGGCGCCGCGTGCAGGTGGTGGTCGACGACGACGTGCGGGTCTGCGAGGCGTACGAGGGGGCCGGCTTCACCGTCGTGCGGGCGGACTGGATGGGTGCGGCCGAGGAGTTGGGCGAGGCGCAGGAGCAGGGACGCACCTGACGGACACCGGCGGCGCGGGTCCGACAGCGGCCCTCCCGACGCGGATCCGCGTCGGGAGGGCCGCTGTCGGACCCGCGCCGCCGGTGTCCGTCAGGTGCGTCCCTGCTCCTGCGCCTCGCCCAACTCCTCGGCCGCACCCATCCAGTCCGCCCGCACGACGGTGAAGCCGGCCCCGAGCAACTGCCTGGACATGATCAGCTCCTGGATCGTCCCGTCCTCCAACTGACGCGTGCGCACTGTGGTGACCATGCACGCCATTCTTGCAGGTCGCCGGTCGCCGGCACTCGTCCGTCGCGACCGCCGGGACGGCACAGGGCACGGGTTCCCCACTTCGGGCCGGGGAAGGAGGGCAGGGTGAGACGTATGACGGCACGACCTGCCAACCCCCACCAGGCAAGACTGCTGCGGCTGGCCGCTCTCGCGGAGGCGCCGTACGCCTTCGGTACGACGCTCGCCCAGTGGCAGGGCGAGGGCGATCGGCCCGACCGCTGGCGCGCCCGTCTGGCGACGCCGGGCTCGCGCCGGCCGACGTACCCGCGCAGCCCCGCAGCCGCTGTAGCCGCGTCGAAGACGTTCACGCCGGCTCCGGCTCCCGCTCCAAGCTGGCCGTCGAAGTGGACCGCCTGCTGGAGACCGGACTGATCGTCGCCGACGGACTGGCCGCCTCCCGCGGCGGACGCCGCTCGCACAACGTACGGATCGCGCCGGGGCTGCGCGGGTACGTCGGCCGGCGCGAGCCCGGGGCTCGGGCGCCTTGCCCCGGGCGGCGGCCAGCACCCGCCGTGGTCGGCGATCGCCGACCACGGCGGGACGTTGAGCATCGCCACGGTCGTAGCGGCCGGTCGCCGGCACTCGTCCGTCGCGACCGCCGGGACGGCACAGGGCACGGGTTCCCCACTTCGGGCCGGGGAAGGAGGGCAGGGTGAGACGTATGACGGCACGACCTGCCAACCCCCACCAGGCAAGACTGCTGCGGCTGTTGCGCGACGGCGGGCCCAGCTCCCGGGCACAGCTGGGGGACCGGGTCGAGCTCTCCCGCTCCAAGCTGGCCGTCGAAGTGGACCGCCTGCTGGAGACCGGACTGATCGTCGCCGACGGACTGGCCGCCTCCCGCGGCGGACGCCGCTCGCACAACGTACGGATCGCGCCGGGGCTGCGCTTCCTGGCCATCGACATCGGTGCCACCTCGATCGATGTCGCGGTGACCAACGCGGAGTTGGAGATCCTCGGCCACCTCAACCAGTCCATGGACGTGCGCGAGGGGCCGGTCGCGGTCTTCGAGCAGGCGCTCGCCATGGCCAGAAAGCTCCAGGACGACGGCCTGGCGGGGCAGTTCGACGGCGCCGGGGTCGGTGTTCCCGGCCCGGTCCGCTACCCCGAGGGCGTTCCGGTCGCGCCGCCGATCATGCCCGGCTGGGACGGGTTCCCGGTGCGCGAGGCGCTGAGCCAGGAGCTCGGCTGCCCGGTCATGGTCGACAACGACGTGAACCTGATGGCCATGGGGGAGCAGCAGGCCGGAGTCGCCCGCAGCGTCCGCGACTTCATCTGCGTCAAGATCGGTACCGGTATCGGCTGCGGCATCGTGGTCGGCGGCCAGGTCTACCGGGGCACCACCGGCAGCGCCGGCGACATCGGCCACATCCGGGCCGAGCCGGACGGCAGGCCGTGCGCCTGCGGCAACACCGGCTGCCTGGAGGCGTACTTCAGCGGTGCGGCCCTGGCCAGGGACGCGGAGATCGCGGCCACCGAGGGCGGTTCGCCGGAGCTCGCCAGTCGACTGGCCGCGGCCGGCACTCTGACCTCGGTCGACGTCGCCGCGGCTGCGGCGGCCGGTGATGCCGCCAGCCTGGAGCTCATCCGGGCCGGCGGTGCGCGCACCGGACAGGTGCTGGCCGGGCTCGTCAGCTTCTTCAACCCGGGTCTGGTGATCATCGGCGGCGGGGTGACGGGCCTCGGCCACAACCTCCTCGCCAGCATCCGTACCCAGGTCTACCGCCAGTCGCTGCCGCTGGCGACCGGCAACCTGCCCATCGTGCTCGGGGAATTGGGCGCCGCGGCCGGGGTGACCGGCGCGGCGCGGCTGATCAGCGATCACGTCTTCTCCTCCGCCTGACCTCTCCGCGACAGCACCTCCGTCCCGCACAGCCGCAGCACAGGCGCCACCCACCCGCACCACCGCATCCGCACCACCTGCACCCGCAAGGCCCGTATCCAGCCCGCAACATCCTGATATTTCGTCAACTCGTCCCGGTCCCCGAGCGGTTGACACGCACAGCCGCTTCCGCGTACCCGCGCCCGCACCGCGATCAGTCCTGCCCGCACACCGGCGCACACACTGCCCAGGAGGCCAGCCATGGCTCCCCCGCCCAAGGATTCACCCCCCGAGTCACCGCCCGTCGAGGAGCCGCCCTCCGCACCGCCACCGGACGACTCCGGCCGGCAGGGCGAGCGGCCCTCCCGGGTGCCGCCGGTGCTCACCATGACCGGCATCACCAAGTCCTTCCCCGGTGTACGCGCGCTGGCCGGCGTCGACCTGGAGGTCGCGCCCGGCGAGGTGCACTGCCTGCTGGGACAGAACGGCGCGGGCAAGTCCACGCTGATCAAGGTCCTGGCCGGCGCCCACCAGCCGGACGACGGAGAGATCACCTGGCAGGGCCACCCGGTCACGCTCAGCTCCCCGAGCGCCGCCACGGCCAAGGGGATCGCCACCATCTACCAGGAACTCGACCTGGTGCCCCATCTGTCGGTGGCGGAGAACGTCCACCTGGGTCACGAACTGGCGACCGCGGGCTTCATCCGGGCGCGCGAGGCCGAGCGGGCCACCCGTTCGCTGCTGAGCCGGCTCGGCCACCCGGAGATCAGCCCGCGCGCTCTGGTGGGCGAACTCTCCGCCGCCGGGCAGCAGATCGTCTCCATGGCCCGGGCCCTCTCCCACGAGGTGCGGCTGATCGTGATGGACGAGCCCTCCGCGGTGCTCGACCCGGACGAGGTGGAGAACCTCTTCCGGATCGTCGCCGAGCTGACCGCGGACGGCGTCGCCGTCATCTACATCTCCCACCGCCTGGAGGAGATCCGCCGCATCGGTGACCGCGTCACCGTGCTGAAGGACGGTCGCGCGGTCGCGGGCGGCCTGCCCGCGCAGTCCACCGCCACCCGGGACATCGTCGCGCTGATGACCGGCCGCGACGTCGAGTACTCCTTCCCGCGCCGCACCGAGCCGCTCGACGAGAGCGCCGAACCGGTGCTGCGGGTCGAAGGGCTCGCCCGGCGCGGCGAGTTCGAGCCGGTGGACCTGGTGGTGCGGCCCGGCGAGATCGTGGGCCTGGCCGGACTGGTCGGCTCCGGCCGGTCGGAGATCCTGGAGACGGTATACGGCGCTCGCAAGCCGACCGCCGGACGGGTCGTGCTGGACGGGAAGCCGCTGCGCACCGGCAGCGTGGTGGCGGCCGTGAAAGCCGGCCTGGGGCTGGCGCCCGAGGAGCGCAAGGCCCAGGGCCTGCTGATGATGGAGTCGGTCACCCGCAACGTCACGCTCTCCTCGCTGCCCCGCTTCTCCACCGGCGGCTGGCTGGACCGCGAGGGCGAACGCACGGCCGCCCGCGCGCGCACCGGGGAGCTGGCGCTCCACCCCAACGACCCCGAGCGCGCCGTACGCACCTTCTCCGGCGGCAACCAGCAGAAGGCCGTACTGGCCCGCTGGCTGCTGCGCGGCTGCCGGGTGCTGCTGCTCGACGAGCCCACCAGGGGCGTCGACGTCGGTGCGCGTTCCGAGCTGTACGCGCTCATCCGTCAGCTGGCCGACCAGGGCGTCGCCGTCCTGCTCGTCTCCAGCGAACTGCCCGAGGTGCTCGGGCTCGCCGACCGGGTGCTCGTCCTGCGCGAGGGCCGCGTCGTCCACACCGCACCCGCGGAGCAACTCGACGAGTCCAGGGTGCTCGATCTCGTCATGGAAGGCTCGCCAGAGCCGGAAGGCAGGCCCTAAGTGTTGAACTCCCCGCCCTCTCTCAGCAAGACAGACCCAGCGGGGCCGCCGACGAGCAGTGCGGCCCGGCCCGCGCTCCCCGGCTGGGTGGACCTGCGCACGCTCGCGCTGCTGGGCGTGCTCGCGATCCTCGTACTGGTCGGCGCGCTCACCAAGCCCGACCAGTTCCTGAGCACCGGCAACCTCCAACTGATCCTGACCCAGGCGTCGGTGATCGGCGTGGTGACGGTCGGCATCACCTTCGTGATCATCGGTGGCGGCATCGATCTGTCCGTCGGAGCGATGGTGGCGCTCGCCTCGGTCTGGGCGACCACACTGGCCACCCAGGACTTCGGCTTCGGCGGCATGCTGATGTGCGCCGTCCTGGTCGGCCTGGGCGCCGGACTGATCAACGGTGTGCTCATCGCCTACGGGCCGATGGTCCCCTTCATCGCCACCCTCGCCATGATGGCCTCCGCCCGCGGACTCTCGCTCCAGCTCAGCGAGGGCAAGACCCAGATGGTGACCGTCGACTCGGTCCTCAGCCTCGGTGAGCGGGACGCCTACGTCCTCGGCATACCCCCGCTGGTGCTGGTCTTCGCGGTGGTGACGGTGCTCGGCTGGCTGCTGCTCAACCGTACGACCTTCGGCCGGCGCACCGTCGCCATCGGCGGCAACGCCGAGGCGGCCCGGCTCGCCGGCATCGCCGTCAAGCGCCAGCGCCTGATGCTCTACCTGCTGTCCGGACTGTGCTGCGGCATCGCGGCGTTCATGCTGATCATCCTCACCGGCTCCGGCCAGAACACCAACGGCAACCTGTACGAGCTGGACGCCATCGCCGCGGCGATCATCGGCGGCACGCTGCTCTCCGGCGGTCGCGGCACCATCGTCGGCTCGGTGCTGGGTGTACTGATCTTCACCACGATCACCAACCTCTTCGCGCTGAACAACCTCCAGAGCGCGCCGCAGCAGATCGCCAAGGGCGCGATCATCGTGGCCGCCGTACTGCTCCAGCGCAGGCTGAACCGCACCGACAACTAGCGCCGCACCACCGGCCGTTGCGCCGAGCGCCACCACCGGCGCGACGGCCGGCGGGCGCGGCCCGAGAGCTGCCCCACCACCACCCGTGCCAACCGCACCACCCCGCGCACCACCCGCGCCACACAGCCCCACCCAGAGGTTTCACCCGTTCGAAGCGGCAACCAGTGAAGGGTCGAAATGCCATGAAGTCGCTCAACTCAGCAGCGCAGGCGGTCAGTACGAGCCGCAGAAGACTCCTGTTCGGTGCCGCGGCGGCGTCCGCCGGCGCGATGCTGGTCGGCTGTACCAGCAACGAGAGCAACGACAGCAAGAGCGAGGACACGGCCGCCCAGGTGGCCGACGACAAGCCCGGCAAGAAGGTCACCATCGGCTACGCCGGTCCGCAGGCCGACCACGGCTGGCTGAACGCGGTCAACGAGCAGGCGAAGGGCCGGGCGGAGAAGTACGAGGACGTCACTCTGGAGATGACGGAGGGCTCCAACGACAACGCGCAGCAGATCGGCCAGATCGAGACGCTGATCAACAAGAAGGTCGACGTACTGGTCATCCTGCCCTCGGACGGCAAGGCGCTGACCCAGGTGGGCCTGCGGGCGATGCGCGCCGGAATCCCGGTCGTCAACCTCGACCGCGTCTTCGACAACCCGCAGGCGTACCGCTGCTACGTCGGCGGCGACAACTACGGCATGGGCCTCAACGCCGGCCGCTACATCGGCGAGCAGCTCAAGAAGAAGAAGAACGCCAAGGTCGTCGAGCTGGCCGGCGTCGACAACCTGGAGCTGACCCAGGACCGCACCAGGGGCTTCGACGACGCCCTGAAGAACTACCCGAACATCGAGAAGGTGGCCCGTCAGGCCGCCGAGTTCACGGTGGAGTCCGGGCAGTCGAAGATGGCCCAACTGCTGCGCGCCCAGCCGCAGTTCGACGCCCTGTGGAACCACGACGACGACCAGGGCGTGGGCGCCGAGCGCGCCATCGAGCAGGCCGGCCGGGACGAGTTCCTGATGGTCGGCGGCGCCGGTTCCAAGCACGCCATGGACGCCATCAAGGCGGGCAAGGGCGTACTGAAGGCCACCGTGCTCTACCCGCCGACCATGGCCGCCTCCGCCATCGACCTGGCACGCGCCCTGGCCCAGGGCAAGGGCATCGGCGGGCTGGCGGAGTTCGAGATCCCGGCCTCGCTGACCCTCTACTCGGCTGTCGTGACCAAGGACAACGTCGACGAGTACATGCCGACCGGCTTCAACTGACAGGGGGACATCCGTGTCGACCACTTCGGGCGCTGTGACCACCAGCGCCGAGACCGACCGTGCCGCCGTCCAGCCCGGGCAGGGGGACGGCGAACCGCAGCCGTCCGAACTCCCGGTGCTGGGGGTCGGCATGGTCGGCTACTCCTTCATGGGCGCCGCTCACTCACAGGGGTGGCGCACCGCGGGACGGGTCTTCGACTTGCCCCGCACGCCGTACATGGCCGCCCTCTGCGGCCGGGATTCGGTCGCCGTGCGGCAGGCCGCCTCCCGGCTCGGCTGGGCCGCCACCGAGACCGACTGGCGCAAACTGATCACCCGTGACGACGTCTCGCTCGTCGACATCTGCACCCCCGGCAACAGCCACGCGGAGATCGCCATCGCCGCGCTGGAGGCGGGCAAGCACGTGCTGTGCGAGAAGCCGCTGGCCAACACGGTCGAGGAGGCGGAGGCGATGGTGGCCGCCGCCGAAGCCGCCCGTGCCCGTGGACAGTTGGCGATGGTCGGCTTCAACTACCGGAGGGTGCCCGCGCTGGCACTGGCCCGGCAGATGGTCGCCGAGGGGCGCATCGGCACACTGCGCCATCTGCGGGTGACCTACCTCCAGGACTGGCTGGTCGATCCCGAGTTCCCGCTGGCCTGGCGGCTGCGCAAGGAGGCTGCCGGTTCGGGTGCGCTGGGCGATCTCGGCGCGCACATCGTCGACCTGGGCCAGCACCTGGCCGGCGAGCTGCTCGCCGGGGTCTCGGCGCAGATCGCGACGTTCGTGACCGAGCGCCCGCTGCCCGAGGACCCCACCGCCCGAGGAGCGGTCACGGTCGACGACGCCGCGGTGTTCACCGGCCGGTTCGCCTCGGGCGCGCTGGCCTCCTTCGAGGCGAGCCGGATGGCCGCGGGCCGCAAGAACTCGCTGCGCATCGAGCTGAACGGCGACCGGGGCTCCCTCGCCTTCGACCTGGAGCGGCTGAACGAGCTCCAGTTCCACGACCAGACGGAACCGGCCGCCCACTCCGGCTTCCGGCGGATCCTGGTCACCGAGGAGCAGCACCCCTACCTCTCCGCCTGGTGGCCGCCGGGCCACGGCTTGGGGTACGAGCACACCTTCGTCCACCAGGCGTCGGACCTGGTGCGTGCCATCGCCGAGGAACGGCAGCCGCAGCCGTCCTTCGCCGACGGTCTCCAGGTCCAGCGGGTGCTGGCCGCGGTGGAGGAGAGTGCGCACAGCGACTGCGTCTACACCCCTCTCGTCCACGAGCCCACCCAGTCCAGCCAGTCCACCGAGCCCACAGCCGCCGCCGGCTAGTCACGGAGGTCCCATGCCCAGGTCATTCACCCTGTTCACCGGCCAGTGGGCCGACCTGCCCCTGGAGGAGGTCTGCGCGCACGCGCGCGACTTCGGCTACGACGGTCTCGAACTCGCCTGCTGGGGCGACCACTTCGAGGTCGACCGCGCACTGAACGAGCCCGGCTACATCCAGGGCAGGCACGACCTGCTGGAGAAGTACGGACTCAAGTGCTGGGCGATCTCCAACCATCTGGTGGGCCAGGCCGTCAGCGACGCGATCATCGACGAGCGCCACCGCCTCATCCTGCCCTCGCGCATCTGGGGCGACGGCGAGCCCGAGGGCGTGCGGCAGCGGGCGGCGGCCGAGATGGCCGACACCGCACGGGCGGCGGCGGCCTTCGGCGTGCGTACGGTGATCGGCTTCACCGGGTCGCCGATCTGGCATCTGGTGGCGATGTTCCCGCCGGTGCCACCGAAGATGATCGAGGACGGCTACCAGGACTTCGCGGACCGCTGGAACCCGATCCTGGACGTCTTCGACGCCGAGGGCGTGCGGTTCGCCCACGAGGTCCACCCCGGCGAGATCGCGTACGACTACTGGACCACCCACCGCACCCTGGAGGCGGTCGGCCACCGCAGCGCGTTCGGTCTGAACTTCGACCCCAGCCACTTCGTCTGGCAGGACCTGGACCCCAGCGGCTTCCTCTGGGACTTCCGGGACCGCATCCTGCACGTCGACTGCAAGGAGGCGCGCAGGCGTCTGGACGGCCGCAACGGCCGCCTCGGCTCCCACCTGCCCTGGGGCGACCCGCGCCGGGGCTGGGACTTCGTCTCCGCCGGCCACGGGGACGTCGCCTGGGAGGACGTCTTCCGCATGCTGCGCGCCATCGACTACCAGGGCCCGATCTCGGTGGAGTGGGAGGACGCCGGAATGGACCGGCTCGCCGGCGCACCCGAGGCGCTGGCGAAGCTCAAGGCGTACGACTACGAGCCTCCGAGCGCCAGCTTCGACGCGGCCTTCGGGAGCGACTGACCCCGGGCTCTTCGTCAACAACCCGCAGCTGAGGGGGTGTTGACGGGCCGATGCGCGGCCGGTGAAAGCCCGGCAGACGTGATCTCCACGGTCTGCCGGGCTCGTTCCCATGCCCGAATCCCGCTTTGTCCTGATCAAGGATGAAGTCAACTTCCCATTTGTCAAAGGTCTTTCCGAACCAGACGATCACGGTTACGGTCCCATGGTGTGTACAGGAGCCGAGCGCCCCCTCACGCAACTCCCCCTGCTCGGCCCCTCTTTCCGGCACCGATCCGACCCCTCACCCCACCCCCGCCGGCCCGGCTCGCGAGCCCGGCCAGGAGCTGGAGCAACAGCCCGGCGCGACGGCGCGCGCCTGTGTCAACCGCACCTCATGACCGCACAACCTCATGGAGGACACGCGTGCACAGGACACCCAAGAGGTTCCGCACCACGCTCGCGGCGTGCGCGAGCGCACTGCTGATCGGCGGTGCCCTCGGCGCCGCCGGCCCGGCCGCCGCGCACCAGCCGTCCGACGGGCCCGACGCCCCGGACAACCCGGCCGCCGCCGAGTTCCAGCAGGTCACCCTCGCCAAGGGCGAGCCCGAAATGGGCGAGCCGATGACGATGGCCGTGACCCCCGACAGCTCGGTGGTCCACACCTCGCGCGACGGCGCCGTACGCATCACCGACTCCGGCGGCACCACCAGCCTGGCCGGCCGCGTCGAGGTCTACGACCACGACGAGGAGGGCCTTCAGGGCATCGGTGTGGACCCGCAGTTCGAGGAGAACCGGGCCATCTACCTCTACTACGCGCCGCCGCTCGACACCCCCTCGGGCGACGCTCCGGAGACCGGTGACGCCGCGGACTTCGAACCCTTCGACGGGGTGAACCGCCTCTCCCGCTTCACCCTCGACGAGAACAACAAGCTCGAACTCGACAGCGAGCAGACCGTTCTGGACGTTCCGGCCAACCGCGGCATCTGCTGCCACGTCGGCGGCGACATCGCCTTCGACGGCGACGGCAACCTGCTGCTCTCCACCGGCGACGACTCCAACCCCTTCCAGTCCGACGGCTACACCCCGATCGACGAGCGGGCCGACCGCAACCCCTCGTTCGACGCACAGCGCTCCTCGGCCAACACCAACGACCTGCGCGGCAAGGTCCTGCGCATCAAGGTGGGCGAGGACGGCAGCTACGACATCCCGGAGGGCAACCTCTTCGCGGAGGGCACCGACAAGACCCGCCCCGAGATCTACGCCATGGGCTTTCGCAACCCCTTCCGGATGAGCGTCGACAAGCCCACCGGCACCGTCTACCTCGGTGACTACGGGCCCGACGCCGGCTCCGCGAGCGACTCCCGCGGACCCTCCGGCCAGGTCGAGTTCAACCGGATCACCGAGGCCGGCAACTACGGCTGGCCCTACTGCCACGGCGACAACGACGCCTACGTCGACTACGACTTCGCCGACCAGTCCTCGGGCGAGAAGTTCGACTGCGCCAACCCGGTCAACGACTCCCCGCACAACACCGGCCTGACCGAGCTGCCCGAGGCCAAGCCCGGCTGGATCAACTACGACGGCAACTCCGTGCCCGAGTTCGGCGACGGCTCCGAGTCCCCGATGGGCGGCCCGGTCTACCGCCACGACCCGGACAGCGGCTCCGACATCGCGCTGCCCGAGGAGTACGACGGCGACTTCTTCGCCGGCGAGTTCGGCCGCCAGTGGATCAAGCGCATCTCCCAGGACGACCAGGGCCAGGTCGAGTCCATCAACGACTTCCTCTGGGAAGGCACCCAGGTGATGGACATGGAGTTCGGCCCCGACGGCGCGCTCTACGTACTGGACTACGGCACCGGCTACTTCAACGGCGACGAGAACTCGGCGCTCTACCGCATCGAGAACGCCACCGACGGACACGCCCCGGTCGCCCGCGCCTCCGCCGATGTGACCAGCGGGCAGGGCCCGCTGGAGGTCGCCTTCTCCACCGAGGGAAGCGACGACGCCGACGGTGACGAGCTCACCTTCAGCTGGGACTTCGGCGACGGCGGCACCTCGGACGAGGCGAACCCCACGCACACCTACACCGAGGACGGCACGTACGTCGCCACGGTGACCGCCGAGGACACCACCGGCAAGACCGGCAGCGCCAGCGTCCACATCACGGTCGGCAACACCGCGCCCACCGTCCAGCTCAAGCTCCCCGCCGACGGTTCGCTCTTCAGCTTCGGCGACGAGATCCCCTTCGAGGTCGAGGTGACCGACCCCGAGGACGGCGAGATCGACTGCGAGAAGGTCAAGGTCACCTACGTCCTCGGCCACGACAGCCACGGCCACCCCATCACCTCGGCCAACGGCTGCTCGGGCACGATCAAGACCTCGGCCGACGGCGAGCACGACCCCAACGCCAACATCTTCGGGGTCTTCGACGCCGAGTACACCGACCGGGGCGCCGGTGAGCTGCCGCCGCTGACCACCCACGACCAGAACAAGCTCCAGCCCAAGCACCGCCAGGCCGAGCACTTCGACAGCTCGGAGGGCGCCTCCGTCGTGGAGAACGACGCGGCGGCCGGAGGCAAGGCCGCGGGCTCGATCGGTGACGGCGACTGGATCTCCTTCGCCCCCTACCACCTGGAGGGCGTCAGCGAGTTCGGCGCCAAGGTGGCCGCCGAGAGCGACGGCGGGGCGATCGAGATCAGGCTCGGCGGCGCCGACGGCGAACTGCTCGGCACCGTCGACGTACCGGCGACCGGTGGCAGCGGCACCTTCGAGGAAGTGAGCACCGCGATCACCGCACCCGGGGACCCGTCGGCGGAGGACACCCTCTACCTGGTCTTCACCGGGGGCGAGGGCGACGACCTCTTCCAGGTCGACGACTTCACCCTGACCACCGACTGACGCACGGGAAGCAGGAGCAGCCATGGTGAAGAGCACCCGCCTGGCCGCGGCAGCGGCCGTCCTCGCACTGGGGACGGCCGCCCTGCCCGCGCAGGCCCAACCGAACGATTCGACCGGCACCACCGGCAAGGAGCGGGCCGAGTCGACAGTCCTGGTCTTCTCCAAGACCGCGGGCTTCCGCCACGACTCCATTCCCGACGGCATCGCCGCGATCCAGGAACTCGGCGCCGAGCACGGCTTCGCGGTCGAGGACACCGAGGACGCGGCGGACTTCACCGCCGACAACCTCGCCCGGTACCAGGCCGTGGTCTTCCTCTCCACGACCGGCGACGTGCTGAACGAGGAGCAGCAGAACGCCTTCGAGGGCTACGTCGAGGACGGCGGCGGCTACGTCGGCGTCCACGCAGCGGCCGACACCGAGTACGACTGGCCGTTCTACGGCGGCCTGGTCGGCGCGTACTTCGACTCCCACCCGCACATCCAGTCCGCGCAGATCAACGTCGAGGACCACGACCACCCCGCCACCGCCCATCTCGACCCCACCTGGGAGCGGACGGACGAGTGGTACAACTACGGCACCAACCCCCGGGACCGTGCCAAGGTGCTGGCGACTCTCGACGAGAGCTCGTACGAGGGCGGGAACATGGGTGAGGACCATCCCATCGCCTGGTGCCGGCCCTACGAGGGCGGTCGCGCCTTCTACACCGGCGGCGGCCACACCAAGGAGTCCTTCACCGAGCCGGCCTTCCGGCAGCACCTCCTCGGCGGCATCCGGTACGCCACCGGCGAGAAGGAGGCCGACTGCTCCCCGGACGGCGCCGAGCAGGAGTGGAAGCAGCTCTTCGACGGCACCGGCACCGACGGCTGGAAGCAGGCGGGGCCCGGCTCGTTCGTCCTGGACGAGGAGGAGAAGACCCTCACCTCCGTGGGCGGCATGGGGCTGCTCTGGTACGAGGCCGAGGAGTTCGGCGCGTACTCCCTCAAGCTCGACTGGCGGATGGCCGGAGACGACAACTCCGGTGTCTTCGTGGGCTTCCCCGCGAGTGACGACCCGACGGACGCGGTCAACCAGGGCTACGAGATCCAGATCGACGCCACGGACGCCGAGGACCGCACCACCGGTGCGATCTACGGTTTCCAGTCGGCCGACATCGAAGCCCGCGACGCCGCACTGAACCCGCCGGGGGAGTGGAACAGCTACGAGATCCGGGTAGAGGAGGACCGGATCCAGATTTGGCTCAACGACATCAGGATCAACGACTTCACCAGCACCGACCCCGACCGTGACCTGACGCGCGGACACGTCGGCATCCAGAACCACGGCGACGAGGACGAGGTCGCCTTCCGTGACATCCGCATCCAGGACCTCGGCGATCCGACGGACCCCACCGACTCCACCGACCGTGAACCCCGCGCCGGCCGGGGCGACTGAGCAGGCAACCGTCGAGGACGTACGACGGCTGCCACGACCGGTCACCCGCAGGCCCGAGGGGGGCCGCGGCTGACCACCGCGGCGGGGAGGAGATCGCCGACTCCTCCCCGCCGCTCCACCCGTCCCACCCCGCACCACCCAGAGCAACCAGCGGCCCGTACGACCCCCTTGGAGACCCACGTGAGTGAGCAAAACCACGACGTGACAGCGCACGACGCCCCGCAGCACGACAGCGGTCGCGACAGCGGCGGGCGGTCGCCGGGCGACCGACCACGCACCGGGGTGTGGCTGATCGGAGCCAGGGGCTCGGTCGCCACCACCACGATCGTGGGCTGCGCCGCCCTCGCCGCCGGTCTCCAGCCGCCGACCGGTCTCCTCACCGAGACGCAGGTGTTCGCCGACAGCGCCCTGCCGCCGCTGGCCGACCTCGTCTTCGGTGGTCACGACACCGCCTGCACCCCGCTGCCCAAACGCGCCGAGGAGCTGGTCGGCGCCGGCGTACTCGCCCACGGGTTGCCCGCCGCGGTCGGCGCCGAACTGGCCGTCGTCGAACGCCGAATACGCCCGGGCGGTCCCGAGCGCGGCGACACCCGCACCACCGAGGAACTCGTTGAGTGCTTCGCCGCCGACCTGACCGACTTCACCCGCGACAACGGCCTGGAGCGGACCGTCGTCGTCAATGTGGCCAGCACCGAACCAGCCGCCGCCGAGGGGCAGTTGCCGCCCAGCTCCCTGTACGCCGCGGCGGCCCTGCGCGCCGGCTGCGGGTACGTCAACTTCACCCCGTCCACCGGGTTGCACCACCCCGACCTGCGGGACACCGCCGGCGCTGCCCAGGTGCCGTACGCCGGCCGCGACGGCAAGACCGGCCAGACGCTGCTTCGTTCGGTGCTGGCGCCGATGTTCCGCAGTCGTGCACTGACCGTGCGCGCCTGGTCCGGCACCAACCTGCTGGGCGGTGGCGACGGCGCCGCGCTCGCTGATCCGGCCGCCGCCGCGGCCAAGAACGCCGGCAAGGAACGGGTACTTGCCGAGAACCTCCCCGAGGTACCCGAGGGCGAGGTGCACATCGACGACGTGCCCGCGCTCGGCGACTGGAAGACCGCCTGGGACCACATCGCCTTCGACGGCTTCCTCGGCTCCCGGATGATCCTCCAGACCATCTGGCAGGGCTGCGACTCCGCGCTCGCCGCGCCGCTCGTACTGGACCTCGCGCGCATCCTCGCCCGCGCCGACGCCCTCGGCCTGCGCGGCCCCGTTGACGGGCTCGGCTTCTACTTCAAGGACCCGGACAGCGGGCCCGCCGATCTCGCGGGCCAGGAACGGGAGTTGGCGCAGCTGGCCGAGCGTCTGGCGGACCGCGCATGAGCGCCCGCGACTGGGCGGCGCTGCTGCGCGTATCGGCGGTTTTCAGCGTCCCCGGCGATGCGCTGGTCGGCGCCACCGCCACCGGCGGCCCGCCGCGCGCCCGTACGGCGCTGGCCGCCGCGGCCTCGCTCTGCCTCTACGAGGCGGGTATGACCCTCAACGACTGGGCGGACCGCAGGATCGACGCGGTCGAGCGCCCTGACCGCCCGATCCCGGCCGGCCGCATCAGCCCCGCCGCGGCGCTGGGCGCCTCGGTCGCTCTGACCGCGGCCGGCCTCGGCTTCGCCGCGGCGGCCGGCCGGCCCGCGCTGCGCACCGCGAGCGCGCTGGCGGCGAGTGTCTGGGCGTACGACCTGTGGCTGAAGAACACCCCCGCCGGGCCCGCCGCGATGGCCTCCGCGCGCACGCTGGACGTCCTGCTCGGTGCCGCCGCCACCCGCCCCGCGGAGATGGCCAGAGCACTCCCGGCGGCCGGAGTGCTCGGCGCGCACACCCTCGCCGTGACCACGGTCTCGCGCGAGGAGGTGGAGGGCGGCTCCTCGCTCGCGCCGCTGACGGCGCTGGCGACCACCGCCGCCGTCGCCGGCCACCTCACCGGCCTGCGCCCGCCGCGCACCGCCACCGAGGCGACCGCCGCGGGAGGCGCCGCGCTCTACGCGACGACCTGCGGACGCGGCTACACCCACGCCGTCCTCAACCCCTCGCCGCCGCTGCTGCAACGAGCCGTCGGCGGCGGCATCCGCGCGATGATCCCGCTCCAGGCGTCCCTGGCCGCACGCGCCGGCGCCGTGACCACCGCCCTGCCGCTGCTGGCCCTGCTGCCGCTGGCCCGCCGCGTCTCCCGAAAGGTCAGCCCCACATGAGCACTCTCAGACTGGCCTACGGCACCAACGGCCTCACCGACCTCAGGCTCGGCGATCTCGTCGTCATGCTCTCCGACCTCGGCTACGACGGGGTGGCGCTGACGCTGGACCACATGCACTTCGACCCGCTCGCGCCCGGACTGGCCTTCCGCACCCGGCAGTTGGCGGACACCCTGGACCGCTACGGCCTCGGCGTCACGGTCGAGACCGGCGCCCGCTACCTGCTCGACCCGCGCCGCAAACACCACCCCACGCTCGTCGAGGCCGACCCGCTGGCGCGCGCCACCCGGGTCGCGCTCCTGGAGACCGCCGTACAGATCGCCTCCGACCTCGGCGCGCACGCCGTGCACTGCTTCAGCGGCGTGCTGCCCGAGGACTCCACCGAGGAGGAGGGCTGGAAACGGCTCCGGCACAGCTTCGAGCAGATCCTGGAGAGCGCCCGGCGGCGCGGCACACCCCTGGCCGTGGAGCCCGAGCCCGGCCATCTCCTCGGCGACCTGGCCGGATTCCACCGGCTGCGCGAGGAGTTGGGCGATCCGGCCGAGCTGGGACTGACCCTGGACATCGGCCACTGCCAGTGCCTGGAGCCCCTCCCGCCCGAGGAGTGCGTAGAGCAGAGCGCGCCCTGGCTGCGGCACGTCCAGATCGAGGACATGCGACGTGGCGTGCACGAGCATCTTCCCTTCGGACAGGGCGAGATCGACTTCCCGCCGGTGCTCGCCGCGCTGGCCGCCGCCGACTACCGCGGCCTGGTCTCGGTCGAGCTGCCCAGGGACTCCCACGCCGGACCGGCGCTCGCGGAGCGGTCCCTCAACTTCCTCAGGGAGGCCCAGCGGTGACCGCGGCCGACCGCGACCGGCTCGGCGCGCTCCGGTCCGAGCTCGACGAACGCGCCCAGGACTGGCTGAAGCGCGCGCTGGCCGAGCCGGACCGACTGGAGATCTCCTTCGCCGCGGCGAAACGGGCCTGCGGCGCGCCGCACGCCGTACGGGTGCGGGTGGCGCTGCTCGCCGAGCACCGCCCGCCGGCCGCGCGGCTCGCCGAGCTCTACCGGCGCGGCAACGCCGCCGAACGCCTCGCCGTACTGGAGGCCCTGCCCGAACTGGCCCCGGACACCGACGGTTCGGAGCTGGTGCACGACGCGCTGCGCACCAACGACCCGCGGCTGGTCGCCGCCGCGCTGGGCCCGTACGGCGCCTGCTGCCTCGCCCCGCACGACTGGCGGCAGGCCGTCCTCAAGTGCCTCTTCGTCGGCATCCCGCTCGCCGAGGTGCACGACCTCGCCCCTCGCGCCGCCGGAGACGACGAACTGGCCCGGATGCTCCGGGACTTCGCCGCCGAGCGCACCGCCGCGGGCCGCACCGTGCCCGAGGACCTGCACCACCTGCTGGAGCTCACCTCCCGCCCCGCTCCGGCCCGCCCCGCTCCCGACCGCTCGGCCCTCGACCATCCCGCGACCGGCCGCCCCGTGGCCGACCATCCGGTCACCGATCACCCCGTCACCGGCCGCCCCTCGACGGTCCCGTCCCCCGTCGACGGCCCCGCGGCCCCCCGCCCGACAGCCCCCGGCGAGCAGCGCCCCACCGGCCAGGAGATCTGATGCGCATCTTCGACCCGCACATCCACATGACCTCCCGCACCACCGACGACTACCGGGCGATGTACGACGCCGGGGTGCGCGCCGTGGTCGAACCCTCCTTCTGGCTCGGCCAACCGCGCACCCACCCCGCCAGCTTCTACGACTACTTCGACGCACTCCTCGGCTGGGAACCCTTCCGCGCGGCGCAGTACGGCATCGCCCACCACTGCACCATCGCGCTCAACCCCAAGGAGGCCGGCGACCCCCGCTGCCTCCCGGTGCTGGAGGAGCTGCCGCGCTATCTGGCCAAGGACGGGGTCGTCGCCGTCGGAGAGATCGGCTACGACTCCATGACGCCGGCCGAGGACCGGGCGCTCGCCGCCCAGCTGCAGATGGCCGTCGACCACGAGCTGCCCGCCATGGTCCACACCCCGCACCGCGACAAGGCTGCCGGACTCACCCGCACCCTGGACGTCGTACGGGAGTCCGACCTGCCCATCGAGCACGTACTGATCGACCATCTGAACGAGACCACCGTCGCCGCCGCCACCGACTCGGGCTGCTGGCGCGGCTTCTCCATCTACCCCGACACCAAGATGGACCCCGACCGCATGGTGGCGCTGCTGCGCTCCCACGGCACCGAGTGCGTTCTGGTCAACTCCGCCGCGGACTGGGGCAACAGCGACCCGCTCACCCCGCGGCGGGTCGGCGAGGCGATGCTCGCGGCCGGCTTCACCGAGGACGACGTGGACCTCGTCCTGTGGCGCAACCCGGTGGAGTTCTACGGACTCAGCGGCCGTCTGGACCTCGACGCGGCCGAGCCCGCCTCGCCCACCCACGAGGGCAACTCCGTGCTGCGCGGCGGGGAGTGAGCCCGTGCGCTTCCGCCACCCGGACGGCTCGACCGTCCACCTCGCGTACTGCACCAACGTCCATCCGGCCGAAACGCTGGACGGTGTGATCGCCCAGCTCCGCGACCACGCCGAGCCGGTCCGCCGCAGACTCGGCCGGGACCGACTCGGCATCGGGCTGTGGCTCGCCCACCCGGCCGCCGAGGCGCTCGTCGCCGACCGGCGGCGGCTGGACCGGCTGCGCGGCGAACTCGACAGGCGCGGGCTGGAGGTCGTCACGCTCAACGGCTTCCCCTACCAGGGTTTCGGAGACGAACGCGTCAAGTACCGGGTGTACCGGCCGGACTGGACCGAACCCGAGCGCCTGCGGCACACCGTCCGCCTCGCCGAACTGCTGGCGGAGCTGCTGCCCGAGGACGTCACCGAGGGCACCATCTCCACTCTGCCACTCGCCTGGCGCACCGACTTCGACGCCGAGCGCCTGGCCGTCGCTCATGAACAACTCCACGTTCTGGCAAGGGAGTTGGACGCGCTGGAGGCCCGTACCGGCCGCCGGATCCGGATCGGGCTGGAACCCGAACCGGGCTGCACCGTGGAGACCACCGCCCAGGCGGTGGCAGCGCTGCGGGCACCGGGCGCGCCGCCGGTCGACCGGATCGGGATGTGTCTGGACACCTGTCATCTGGCCACCGCCTTCGAGGACCCCGGGACCGCCGTCGCCCTTCTGGACGAGGCACGGGTGCCGGTCCACAAGGTGCAGCTCTCCGCGGCCCTCCACTCCGCCCGGCCGCACGATCCGCAGGAGCGCGCGGCGCTGGAGCGCTTCGTCGAACCGCGCTTCCTGCACCAGACCCGCGTCGCCGCGCCGGGGGGCGTGCGCGGCGCAGACGACCTCGACCTGGCACTGGCCGGCGAGCACGCGCTGGCGACCGACGGACCGTGGCGGGTCCACCTCCACGTGCCGCTGCACGCGGAGCTGGAGCCGCCGCTCACCTCCACCCTCCAGGTGCTGCGCGAAACGCTCGGCCACCTCCTCGGCGGCCCGCGCGCCCGTACCCACCACCTGGAGGTGGAGACCTACACCTGGCAGGCGCTTCCGGAGGGCCTGCGCCCCACCGACGCCGACGAGCTTGCCGACGGCATCGCCGCCGAACTCGTCGTCGCCCGCGACCTGTTGACCGACCTCGGACTCAAGGAGCAGTCGTGACCACACCCCGAGTCCAGCCACTGCTGGTCCTCGACGTCGTCGGGCTCACCCCGGCGCTGCTGACCCACATGCCGCGTCTGCGGGCCCTCGCCTCCGGCGGCACCTCGGCGCCGCTGCGCACCATCCTCCCCGCGGTCACCTGCGCCGCCCAGTCCACCTTCCTGACCGGAAAACTCCCGGCCGACCACGGCATCGTCGGCAACGGCTGGTACTTCCGCGAACTCGGCGACGTACTGCTGTGGCGCCAGTACAACGCGCTCGTGGGCGGCGACAAGATCTGGCACACCGCCCGCGAACGCCGTCCCGGCTACACCGTCGCCAACGTCTGCTGGTGGTACGCGATGGGCGCCGACACCGACTGGACCGTCACCCCGCGCCCCATCTACTACGCCGACGGGCGCAAGGAGCCCGACTGCTACACCCGCCCGCCCGAGCTGCACGACGAACTGGTCGACAAGCTCGGCGAGTTCCCGCTCTTCACCTTCTGGGGACCGCGGGCCGGACTGACCTCCTCGCAGTGGATCATCGACGCCACCCGCCATCTGCTGCACACGCGCAGGCCCGACCTGACCCTGGCCTACGTACCGCACCTGGACTACGACCTCCAGCGCTTCGGCCCCGACGACCCCCGCTCGCACGCCGCCGCGCGCGAGATCGACACCGCGCTCGGCCCGCTGCTCGACGACGCCCGCGAGCTGGGCCGCCGGGTCGTGGTGCTGTCGGAGTACGGCATCACCGCCGTCGACCGCCCGGTCGACATCAACCGGGCGCTGCGCCGTGCCGGACTCGTCGAGGTGCACACCCAGGACGGCATGGAGTACCTGGACCCCGCCACCTCGCGGGCGTTCGCCGTCGCGGACCACCAGCTGGCGCACGTCTACGTACGCGACCCCGCCGACCGGGCCACCGTCCGCGAGGTGCTCGAAGAGCTCCCCGGCGTCGCCGAACTCCTCGACGAGACCGGCAAGAAGGACCACGGCCTGGACCATCCGCGCGCGGGCGAGTTCGTCGCCGTCGCCGAACCCCGCTCCTGGTTCACCTACTACTACTGGCTCGACGACGAACGGGCCCCGGACTTCGCCCAGTTGGTGGAGATCCACCGCAAGCCCGGCTACGACCCGGTCGAACTCTTCATGGACCCGCAGGACCCCTGGGTCAAGGTGCGGGCGGCCACTGCGCTGGCCCGCAAGAAGGTCGGGATGCGCTACCGGATGGCCGTCGTGCCGCTCGACCCCTCACCGATCCGCGGCAGCCACGGCCGCCTGCCGGACCGGGAGGAGGACGGACCGATGCTCATCTGCTCCGAACCCGAGGCGCTGGACGGCGTCCTCGATGCGGGCGGCGGAGTCCCCGCGACCTCGGTGAAGGACCTGCTGCTCGACCTCTCCGCCACGGGCACCTCACGGGGCTCGTCCTCCTCGGAGCCCTCGCTCCCGGCGGAGGCGCTGCCGAGAGCCATTCCGTCCGGGCCGACCACCAGGACCTGGGGGTTCTCCTGCGACCGTTCATGCATCGGCTGTGTCATACCCCCATTCTGCACCTTGGCGTCCACGGCTGTTCCCGGATGGTCCCGCAGCAGGGGCCGGCGCCGAAGGCGGCGCCGCCCGGACCCATGGGCACGCGCGCGCCGGGGCCCGTCAGGCATCGGTCGCACGTCGCGGATGCCGGGCAGACGCACCGGGTGGCGGTCAGGCGTTGCGGCGCAGGCGGTAGCCGAGCGCGGCCAGGCCGAGCCCCAGCGAGGCGAGACCGGCGCCCAGGGGCAGCACGGGCAGCAGCGGTTCGCCGCCGCGCATCGCCAGGCTCTCTTCCGCGCGGGTGTCCTCCGCGCCGTCGTCCGGGCCCTCGGCGACGGACGGTGCTCCTGCCGTGCTCGGCGCCTCGGGCACGTTCAGTGCGCCCTGCGGCGGTCCGTTGCCCGCGTCCTCCGGCTGCCCGGAGCGGGGGCGGAGCTCGGACGGCTCAGGGGTCGCGCCGGTCGTCGGCGGCTCGTCGCCGGAGGAGGGCGGCGGCGTGCACGTCGTCGCGGGTGACGACGCCGTCGACGCCCTCGTGGCCCTCGGCCGCGCCCGGCGGCAGTGCGCGGCGCATCTGCTCCAGCTGGGTGCGGGCCGCCCGTACGGCGTTGTCGAAGGCCGGCGCGCTCCCCCGGTGGCGCGGGTCCGCTCATGCGTCGGGCCGGGGCCGGCCCCGGCCCGACGCATGAGCGGACCCGCGCCACCGGGGGAGCGCGCCGGCCTTCGACAACGCCGTACGGGCGGCCCGCAGCGATCCTGCTGCGGGACCATCCGGGAACAGCCGTGGACGCCAAGGTGCAGAATGGGGGTATGACACAGCCGATGCATGAACGGTCGCAGGAGAACCCCCAGGTCCTGGTGGTCGGCCCGGACGGAATGGCTCTCGGCAGCGCCTCCGCCGGGAGCGAGGGCTCCGAGGAGGACGAGCCCCGTGAGGTGCCCGTGACGGAGATGGTCGAGCAGCCCGCGAAGGTCATGCGAATCGGCAGCATGATCAAGCAGTTGCTGGACGAGGCGAGCCGGGCGAGGCTGAAGGAGATCCACGCCAGCTCGGTCAAGGAGCTCGAGGACGGACTCGCGCCGGAGCTGATCGGCGAGCTGGAGCGCATCTCGCTGCCGTTCACCGACGAGGTCGAGTTCGCCGGCTACACCCACGGCACCGGTGACATCTCGATCCGGCAGCTCAAGCGGCTGCTCCGCGAGAACGGTCTGCGCGCCGCACTGGACCGCCGCTCCTTCCTCGGCGTCGCGGCGGGCGCCGGCGCCCGCCGCGACGCCGAGGAAGGAGCGGCGGTCCAGTGCGGCGCGCAGACCGTTCTCGCGGAGCAGCCGCTTGAGCTGCCGGATCGAGATGTCACCGGTGCCGTGGGTGTAGCCGGCGAACTCGACCTCGTCGGTGAACGGCAGCGAGATGCGCTCCAGCTCGCCGATCAGCTCCGGCGCGAGTCCGTCCTCGAGCTCCTTGACCGAGCTGGCGTGGATCTGGCGCTGATCGTGCCGAACATCAAGGACGCGCACACCAAGACGCTGCCGGAGCTGTCCACCGCCCTGAGCGACCTGGTCTCCACCGCCCGCGAGGGCAAGACCTCCCCGGCGGACATGCAGGCCGGGACGGTGACCATCACCAACGTCGGCGTCTTCGGCGTCGACTCCGCCATGCACCGATCCTCCGACCGCTACGACAGTCTGCGCGCCGCACTGGACCGCCGCTCCTTCCTCGGCGTCGCGGCGGGCGCCGGCGCCGCCGCGCTGCTGGCCGGCGCGGCAAGCCCCGCGCAGGCGAGCGGGTTCGGCAGACAGCGCCTGCTCCCCAAGGGGCGTCTGGGCATCCAGCTCTACACGCTGCGGGACCAGGTCCAGGAACTGGGCTTCGGCCCGGTCTTCGAGGAACTCGCCCGCCACGGGTACGACGAGGTCGAGTTCGCCGGCTACACCCACGGCACCGGTGACATCTCGATCCGGCAGCTCAAGCGGCTGCTCCGCGAGAACGGTCTGCGCGCCATCGGCAGTCACGTCGGCTACCACGCCGACGGCGGCGACCCGAACGCGTACACCTTCGCCACCCAGCTGGAGAAGGTGCTGGACGACGCCGCCGAACTGGGCGTTCCCTACATCGGCACACCCAACAACCCCAACCGCTACGGCGACACCGTCGACGGCTGGAAGCGCGCCGCCGAGGAGTTCAATGTCTACGGCGCCGCTGCCCGAAAGCGGGGCCTCGCCTTCTACCAGCACAACCACAGCGAGGAGTTCAGCTTCGCCCTGGACGCACCCGACGTCCGCCTCTACGACCTGCTGATGGCCGAGACCGACCCGAAGCTGGTCAAGCTGGAGCTGGACATCTACTGGGCGTTCGTCGCGCAGCACCGCTTCAGCAAGCGTCCCGACGGGACCCCGGACCCGCTGGACCCGCTGAAGTACGTGCTGGCCGACCCCGACCGCTTCCCCCTCTTCCACGTCAAGGACGGCGAGCACGACGAGGCGCTGCCCGAGGGGTATGTGCAGACGGACGTCGGTTACGGCGACCTCGACTACGTCGACTTCATCTCGGCCGTCGCCAGGGGCCGTCGCCGCCGCTACCACCACTGGCTCGTCGAGCGCGACGACGCTCCCGACCCGAACTCCAACCCTGCCGGCTCCCTGAGCACCGCCCGACGTTCGGCCGAGTACCTGCGCTCCCTGCGCTGCCGTCCCGGCCACTGATCCGGCCACCGGCCCGCGAGAGCCGCTGACGGACACCGCACCCGAGCGGCGGGGCACCCCTGTGGGAAGCCAGTCGCTCGGGTGCGGTGCGACCGCGCTTCCGCGACCCGCCCCTGCCGCCGCTGTGCAGATCGGCGCGGTGAAGAGCGGGGGAGGCGGCCCGACGACGGAACGGTGAGCCGGCCCGTCCGGAAATTCGGGCAAATCGGAAACCAGTGATCGAATCGTCCGGCAATCGGGGTGAGAAGCACTCCGGGGGCTTGGTATTGTTGTCCTCGTCGCCGCGGCCCAGGTCGCGACGCTCACCGGTCCGGGTGGCGGAATGGCAGACGCGCTAGCTTGAGGTGCTAGTGCCCTTTATCGGGCGTGGGGGTTCAAGTCCCCCCTCGGACACAGCGAAGGACCTCCACCTCGGTGGAGGTCCTGTTTCGTTGTGTGGCCGGCCGGCCGGTCGGCCGCGTTACGTTCGTGCGCGGCCCGTCCGCCACGCCGCGCCCGCCACCGGGCGCACCAGGGGAGTGGTCACCGCCATGAGACGCCGCCGTCGCAGTGCGCCCCCGCCCGCGCCGCTGGAGCAGCGGTACGGCATCGACCCGGTGAGGCTGAGGCTGCCGCCCGATCCCGAACACCGCTGGCCGACGGTGGTGGACCATCTGCGCGAGCGGTACGGCGAGTTCGCCGGCGCCGCCGAGTTCGACCTGATGGTCGAGGGGGGCAGGTTCGTCACCGCGGGCGGGCCGGTCGACGACCGCACCCGGTACGAACCGGGTCTGTACGTCTGGTTCCACCGGGACTTCGCACCGGAGGAACCGGTGCCGTTCCCGGTCGGCGTGGTCCATCGAGACGAGCGGATCGTCGTCGCCGACAAGCCGCACTTCCTCGCCACCACGCCCCGGGGCAGCCACATCACCGAAACCGCCCTGGCCCGGCTGCGCCGCGAACTCTCGCTGCCCGAACTCCAGCCCGCCCACCGCCTCGACCGGCTCACCGCGGGCCTGGTGCTCTTCGTCGTCCGCCCTGCGGACCGGGGCGCCTACCAGTCGCTCTTCCAGCACCGCAGGGTCCGCAAGGAGTACGTGGCCGTCGCCCGCCACGACTCTGCGCTGACGTTCCCGAGGACCGTCCGCAACCGCATCGAGAAGGTTCCGGGCAGGCTCGCCGCTGTGGAGGTGCCGGGCGAGCCCAACAGTGAAAGCCGTATCGAACTCCTCGGCCGCCGTGACGGGTTGGCCGGCTACCGGCTGCTGCCCACCACCGGCCGAACCCATCAGCTGCGGCTGCACATGAGCGGCCTCGGTCTGCCCCTGCTGCACGACCCGCTCTTCCCCGATCGTCGTCCCCGTCCCGACCGGCTCCGTCCCGCCCTGAGCCGTCCCGACCCGTCCACCGCGCCACCAGGCCCCGACGCGGTGCGCCACGGTGTCGACGACTGGGACCGTCCGCTCCAACTCCTCGCCCGCACACTGGAGTTCACCGACCCCGTGACCGGTGAGGAGGTCCGGTGCACCAGCCGGCTCCGTCTCGCCCGCTGGCCCCTGGCCGACTGACCCGTGCTCCGCGACCCCACGGCACGGACAACCCCCACGCGCCCCACGCGCCGCCCGCCGTACGTCACGCGCCGCACGAGCCGCCCGCGTCGTACGTCGGCCTGCTGTGCGTGCCGCACGCCGAGCGGCCCCGGACTCGGTGGGAGTCCGGGGCCGCTCGGAAACGTCGGCAGAGCGGTGAGCCCTACTTGCCTTCCGGCATCTCGCCCTTCTTCATCATGGTCGGGACGCAGGTCGGCAGCGGAGCGTCGTTCTGCACCCAGCGCGCGGCGACCCAGCCGGAGCGGTTGGCGAGCTTGAACCACAGGCGGTTGTCCTGGACGTTCTCACTGGCGGCCTGGCAGCGGAGCTGGACGCGCGCGCCGTAGGCGTAGGAGCCGAGCTTGGCGGACTGTGTGGTCGGGTAGGCCCGGATGATCACGCCGGTACGGGCGATCACGGTCCCCCCGACGGCCCGGACCTGCTCGGCCTGCGGCGCGGGGGCCTTGTCGGCACCGTGGGTGTTGGCCACGGCCGGCACAGAACCCATCAGGCCCGCGGCGAGCGCACCTGCGGCCAGTCCGGCGGCGATCTTCCGATTGAGCTGCATAGCCCTGTCTCCTTGTCGAGCGTGCGAAGGAACGACGATCGGGAGCCGCCGCCGACGCGGCGAGGCGCGTCTCCCGCAGACGACAATGCGGCCCCGGCCCCCGCGTCCGCCCCGCACCCGCCCTGCATCCGCTCGCTCGTGCTCTGCCGTCCGGTCTCGCACGGAGTGGTCGCGTACGTGGCGCGGCTGGATCGCGCGCCGTGCAGGGCCGATGCGGGACGGTCGAACCGACGCCTCGCTCCGCGCACATCATGACGCAACCTCAGATGACGCCGTATCAGGTCTGTGAGCATGTCTGTTGCGGCGTCAGATGGGTTCAAATGCCCGTGTAATGCACGCAGTTGGCGATGAGGAGTGTCACGTTCCGATCACTGTGAGATTGTGAGTGTTCATCATGGGCAATGTTTGATCGCTTGGCCCCGCAGCTTGATCACTCTGGAGATCCCGCATGGAGAACGACCTCGTCATGAACGACGCCTCAGGTCCGGCGTTCGACGAGACACAGGTTCCGCTGTACTACTCACGCAAGACCAAGGACATCCTCCACAAGTACGGCCCCGGCCCCCGCGTCCACTTCCATCTGGGTCTCTTCGGCAAGGACGAGGCGCCGAACACCACCGTCGCGCAGGACGTGCTGCGACGCCGTATCACCGACTCGCAGGAGAGAGTGCTGACGCACGCCGCGCAGCAGTGGCGCGTCGACCACCGGCCGAGCGCCGAGATCCTGGACATCGGCTGCGGGCTGGGCGGGGGGTCGATCTTCTGGGCGCAGAAGCACGGCGCCTCCGTGCAGGGGCTGACAGTGGCCGAGGATCACATACCCGTCATCGAGGACCTCGCTCGTCGGGCGGGAGTCTCCGACCGGGTGCGGGCGCGCGCCCAGGACGTGCACGAACTGGACGAGGAGTCCCGCTACGACGGCGCCGTCGCCATCGAGAGCTCCGGCTACATGGACCGCGAGCGGTTGTTCGCGGTGGCTGCGAAGGCGCTGCGTCCGGGCGGGTGGTTCGGCATCCAGGAGCACTTCATCTGCCGTCCCGAGTGGACCGAGTTCATCGACGCGTACTACAAGACGCGGCTCGGCACCCTCACCGAGTACATCCGGTCCGCCCGCCAGGCCGGTCTCGAGCTGGAGCAGGACGAGGACATCACCGACGGCGTAGCCGAGTTCTGGGTCCAGTCGATGGCGTGGAGCACCGCCGAGCTGGAGCGGGCGGAGCGCACCGGCGAGCCCTCGCCGATCAAGCGCGAGCGGCTGACGGAGTCCGCGCTCACCCACGGCAAGCTCTTCCGGATCTGGCGCGACCACGCGGTGGAGACCCGGCTGCTGCTCTTCCGCAAGGGGAGCTGAACATGCCTGCGCCCACCGGCCGTGAACCGGCCATCGGCTGGCGACTGCCGCCGTTCTACTGTCCCGACGAGCGCGGCGAACTGCTGCACCCCGAAGTGGAGAAGATCGAGCAGCGGGCGCTGGCCTGGGTCGACGAGTTCGACGTCTACCCGAACGCCACCGAACGCGCCTGGGGTCTGGCCTGCAACGCGGTCGACTACAGCTGCCGGATGGCGCCGCGGGGCGACCAGGACATCCTGCTCCTGTTCATCCTCTGGAACTACTGGGCCACCGCCCTCGACGACTGGCACGACAGCGGCGACGAGGGCACCGGCGCGGCCGACATCACCGACCACAGCGCCCGGTTGATCCGCGCCATCGAAGCCCCGGGCTCCTCGATGCTGCCGCAGTCGCGGCTGACCGCCTCCCTGGACGACCTGGTGCGGCGCAGCAGGGAGCTGCTCTCGCCGTACCAGCTGAGGAGATTCGGCGAGGGTGCCAGGGACTGGCTGCTGGGGGCGTCCTGGCAGACGGCCAACACCGAGCGCGGTGTGATGCCCGCCCTCAACGACTTCGCGGGCATGCGTGGTTCGGTCAACGGCACGCGCTTCACGATGACGTTCGTCGAGGCGGCGGAGGGTATCCACCTTCCGCCGGACGTGCTGTACTCGGCGCCGGTGCAGGCACTCACCGACGCCGCGGGTTTCGTCGTGAGCTGTGACAACGACCTGTTCTCGTTCGCCAAGGAGGACCATCTCGAGGTCCCCGACCAGAATCTGGTCAACGTGCTCATACACGCGCACGGAGGCACCGCGGCGGACGTACTGCCGGAGGCCGTGGCGCTGCGCGACCGGGCGATGTCGCTCTTCCTGCGACTGCGCGCACGACTGAACGAGGAAGGTGACGCCGAACTCCGGCGCTACACCAGCGCGTTGGGCTACTACATCACCGGCTTCATCGAGGGTGAGCGCACCGCACCGCGGTATGCCAGCCCCCGCAACCGGCACCCCCTGCCGGTGCCGGGAGCGGCGTTCGAGATCAGCTACCGGGACACCCCGAGCGACCCGGACCCCGGGCCGCCGCCGATCCCCTCGATCGCCTGGTGGTGGGAGCAGCTGCGCGACTGACCGGAGGCCGCGCACGCCGCACAACGGAGCAGCGGCCGACCGTTCACCGGTCGACCGCTGCTCCGTGCAGAACCTCGTCAGCGCCTCACTTGCCGCCGAACAGCCGCAGCCACAGCGGGCGTTGCTCCTTGCGCCGGTCCGGCTGCTCGGGGGCGGGCCCCGCGGCGGGGTTGGGCGGCGGCAGGGGGACGGAGGACGTCGGCTGCTGCGGCGTCCTGGCGGTGCGGTCCGCCTGGGCGGCGGGTGCCGGCGCGGGAGTGCTCGGCTCCGGCGCGGGTGCCGAGGCGGCCGGCTTGCCGCGACGGTCCTGCGCCGGAGTGAACCGCACCGGCAGGAACCGCAAATGACGTGACATCAGCGACGAGTCCCAGACCAGCTCGGTCTCGTTCACCCCCA
Source organism: Streptomyces tardus (assembly GCF_018101125.2). Taxonomy (GTDB): domain Bacteria; phylum Actinomycetota; class Actinomycetes; order Streptomycetales; family Streptomycetaceae; genus Streptomyces; species Streptomyces tardus. Next base: position 372,366 of record NZ_JAELVF020000004.1, read on the forward strand.
GGCCCAGATCGGGCAGTCGGGCGAGCAGCACGTCGATGCCGGTGTCCGCGATCGCCCGGCCGATGTCCTGGCCGGGGCACTCGTGCGGCCCGCTGCTGAAGGCCAGGTGGGAGCGGTTGCCGTGCACCGGCTGCGAGAGATCCGGCCGGATCTCCGGGTCGGTGTTGCCGGCGGCGAGCCCCAGCAGCAGCAGGTCACCGGTCTTGATCTGCTGACCGCCGAGCGTGGTGTCGCCGGTGGCCCAGCGACCGAGCACGGTCGACAGCGGCGGTGCGTCCCACAGCACCTGCTCCAGAGCGTCCGGCAGCGTCATGTGACCGCCCGACAGGCTGGCCCGGAAGCGCCGGTCGGTGAGGACCATGAGCAGCGTGTTGACGATCAGGTTGGCGGTCGTCTCGTACGCCGCGATCAGGACGAGCCGCAGGTGCTCGGTGACCTCGTCCGTGCTGAGCGCCGACTCGTGCTCGATCAGCCAGGTGGCGAAGTCGTGGCCCGGCTCGGCCTGCTTGCGCTCCACCAGCTGCCGCAGCGCGGCGGTGACGTAGTCGTTGCTCTCCACCGCCGTGTCGGTGCCCTTTATGAGGTCGCGGGCCGCCTGCACCAGCCGCGGGCCGTACTCCTCGGGCATGCCCATGAGCTGGGTCATCACCAGCATCGGCAGATGCTCGGCGAACTCGGCGACCAGATCCGACTCACCGGCGTCCACGAAGCGGTCCACCAACTGGTGGGCGAAGCGCGTGACATAGCGCCGCACCCCCCGGCGGTCGAACCGGGCCAGCGAACCGGTGACGGCCGCGCGCAGCCGCTCGTGCTGGGAGCCGTCGACGAAGTGGCACACGGGCTGCCACGCCGTCATCGGCGTCAGCGGGTGGTCCGGCGGCACCATGCCCTCCTGGGCGGCCCGCCAGTGGCGGGAGTCCCGGGAGAAGCGCGAGGGCGTACGGGCGGCGTCGAGGTTCTCCCGGTGGCCGAGCACCAGCCAGGCCGGCAGGTCGCCGTGGACGAGGACGGGCGCGACCTGGCCGTGCTCGGCGCGCAACTCGTCGTAGAGGGCGCTCGGGTCGCCCTCCGCTTCCGGGCCGTAGAGCCTGCGCAGCTGCCCCGGGCCCAGATGGTGGGCGGGGCAGCCCGGCGGCGGAGCGGAGTCATGCGAAGGAATGCTCACGAGACCTCCCGGGTGGCGGCGAGTGAGTGGAGGTAGCGCATCAGGGAGATGAGCACGTCACGGCTGGAGGCCCGGTCCCGCGCGTCGCAGGCGACGATCGGGACGCTGCCGGGCAGGTCCAGCGCGGCGCGCAGCTCGTCCAGTGGGTAGCCGGGCGCGTCGGGGAAGGAGTTGACCGCCACAAGGAACGGGACGCCCCGCTCCTCGAGCCGGCCGATGACGTCGAAGCTCACCTCCAGGCGGCGGGTGTCGATCAGCACGACGGCGCCGAGGGCGCCGTCGAACAGTCCGTTCCACAGGAACCAGAACCGCTGCTGACCGGGGGTGCCGAAGAGGTAGAGGACCAACTCCTCGTTGAGCGATATTCGACCGAAGTCCATCGCGACGGTGGTGGAGGTCTTGCGCTCCACCCCCACGGTGTCGTCGACGCCGACCCCGGCCTGGGTCATCGTCTCTTCCGTCGTCAGCGGACGGATCTCACTGACCGAGCCGACCAGGGTGGTCTTGCCCACGCCGAAGCCGCCCACCACCACCACTTTGACCGCAGCGGTGGCCGTCTCCGGCAGTGCGTCCTCGCTCCGCGGCCCGGCGACCGTCTCAGAGCCTTTGAAGTCCATGGATCACTGCCTCAATCAGTGCGGTGTCGGGGAGTTGAGCCGCGGCCACCGGCGCGCGCGAACGCATCTTGCCGGAGGCGAGGAGGTCGTCGACCAGTACGGTGACGACGCTCATCGGCAGTTCGAGATAGGCGGAGACCTCCGCCACCGACAGTGGCGAGTGGCACATCCGCAGGATGGACGCCGCTTCCGGCTGCATGCCGGCTGTCGGTCCGGACCTGGCCACGATCAGGGTGACCAGGTCGAGCGAGCTGTCCGCGGTGGAGGCGCTACGCCCTCCGGTGATGACGTAAAGCCTCTCGGGCGATCCCTCGTCCCATTCCTGGTCACCCTCTCTCATTCGACCGGTCCGTCATTGCGTGGGGGAGTGCTGAGGTGTTGACCGATCCTGGCGACGAGGTCCCGCATCCGGGCTCCGATCAGCCCGGCGTCCACACCCTCGTCGGCGAGTACAGCGAGGTAGGCGCCCGAGCCCGCGGCCATCAGATAGAAGAAGCCGCCGTCCAGCTCGATGACGACCATGCGCATCTGTCCGTCGCTGCGCGGGAGTTCGGCCGCCACCGCGCCCGCCAGGCTCTGCAGCCCGGCGCAGGCCGCGGCGAGGCGGTCGGCGGTGTCGTCGTCCGAGCCGTGCGCGCCCATCCGCAGTCCGTCGGCCGAAAGCACGACCACATGTCGGGTCTGCGGCACACTGTCGGCGAGGTCCTTGAGCATCCAGTCCAGGTTGGGCCGCTGCTGAATCATGGCTGCTCACTCTTTTCCGAAGACGCTTCACGGTTACTTGTGGCGGGGGAGGACTGGCCGGCACCTTCGCCGGTCACGCCGCTCTGGAACGCGGCCATCCACATACCGGGCTCCACGGGCGGCTGCTCGCTCTTCGCCTCGTCCGGGGCCGGTTCGTGGTGCGCCGGGGTCGTCACGCGGTTGCGGCGCCTGCGCTGCGGTAGCCCGCTGAGCGTGCGGTCGGTGACTTCGGGGATGCTCTCGGGGCCGCTGGGTCGGTCCAGCGGGGTGACGGCGCGGAGCGTGGGCTCGGCCGCGGGTTGTTCGGTCACAGCGGATTTCTCCGGGACCCTGCGGGGACTGGTCGGGCGTGGCCCGGACGAGGCGCCGATACCGTGCGCCCTGCCGGTGGCCGGCGCGGTGGTGATCAGCTCCTGCGGGACGATCAGCACCGCGCGCACGCCGCCGTAGGCGGAGGTGCGCAGCGAGACCTGGAACCCGTACGCCTGGGCCAGACGACCGACCACCGCGAGGCCGAGTCGGGGGGTCTCGCCGAGGTCGTTGACGTCCAGACCGGCCTGGGCCTGCTGGAGCATCCGCTCGGCGCGGGCACGGGCCTCCTCACTGAGGCTGACACCGCCGTCCTCGATCTCGATGGCGATGCCGGACTGGACGTCCACCGCGGTCAGATGGACCTGGGTCTGCGGGGGCGAGTAACGCGTGGCGTTGTCCAGCAGCTCGGCGAGCGCGTGGATCAGCGGCTCCACCGCGGGGCCGACGACGGCGACCTCGGAGACCGAGTGCAGCTCGACCCGCTGGTAGTCGATGATCCGCGACATGCCACCGCGCAGCACGCTGAACAGCGGCACGGGACGGCTCCACTGACGTCCCGGACGGGCACCGCCGAGCACGGCGATGCTGTCCGCCAGACGTCCGATCAGCGCGGTGCCGTGGTCCAGTCGCAGCAGGTCGCCGAAGACCGCCGGGCTCTGGCCGTGCCGGTCCTCCATGCCGCGCAGCTCACTGGCCTGCTGGTGGACGATGGCCTGGACGCGGCGGGAGATGTTCACGAAGGCGCGCTGGGCCGAGTCGCGCAGGTCCTCCTCGGCCGACACCGCGTCCACGACGGTATGCAGCACCGACTGGTGCGCGGCTCTGAACTCCGGGGTGAGCCCGGCGGGAGAGTCGGCGGAGAGGTCTTTGAGCACGTCCTCGGGGAAGTCGCCCTGGCGGAGCCTGCGGACGACGCCCGGCAGCTGCTGCTGCGCCAGACGTGCGGTCTCGGCCTCCTGCCTGGTGAGAGCGGCGTTCCGCTCCTGGACCTCCGCACGCAGCGCCGTGGCCAAACGGCCCCGGCGCGCGGCTTCGGCAGCGGTCACCGCCACGGAGACGGTGGCCGCAAGGCCAATCCAGGCAATCGGCACTCGTGCGTCCGAGGCGACCAGGAAGGTCGCCGCGAGCGCGGCGACCGCGGTCACCGCGGTGGGTAGTACCCAGACGAGAGCCGAGGCGGGCCGGGAACCTCCGGGAGGCGATCCAGCACGACGAGTCATCAGCAGCCTCAACCAACAGAGAAATGTGGGACGACAGGCGAAAGGACAGCATCCGGGCACACCAAACGGACTGGCCGTGAACGCAACCCCCGATGCTGAACCGGAAGCAGCATAACTATGACGACACGTTTATTTACACCGGCTACCTGATCCGACGTCAGTTGATCTTGATCCTGACGTCCACTCAAGTGGCTTGCAAACCAGGCCAATTGGCTAGGAAGTTGATCATGTCGCGTGCCGGAAACGGGTAGTTGGCGTGGTCGGCGCCCCGTCGGTCGTACGCTCTGGTTCATCCCTTCGGGTACGACCGGCACGGGGCCCCGGGGTGCTGCGCACCGACCGAACCCCGGGTGACACCCAGTGACATTCGAGGTCGGTCGGAAGGCCGCGCGGAGGACGGGTGAGGCCCCACGGCCGGACCTCAGCTGTCGCGCCGCCCGGGCGGCAGGCGCACCCTGGGGTCCACGGACAACTCCGTGGACCCCGCCCCTCGGTGCCGAGAGGACTGATTCGAGATGACCGCCCTCCCCGTAATCGCCGCGGTGGACGGCTCCGGGCACAGCCTGCGCGCCCTGGACTGGGCGCTCGCGGCAGCCCTGCAGCGCGGTGTGGAAGTGCTGATCGTGCACGTGTGGTCCTGGCCGCCCAACGCCCACAGCCTCCCGCGCACCGAGCCCATGGCGCCGCCCGCAGGTCAGGACCCCGTTCTGGACTGGGTGCGGGAGCGACTTGCCGAGCGCAAAGCTTTGCCGGAGGTGCGCTACACGACGTTGAGCGGCGCGCCTGCCGCCGCGCTGCCCGACATGAGCAGCCACGGCCAGCTCCTGGTGCTGGGCTCGCGCGGCCGGGGCGGCTTCACCAGCCTGCTGCTGGGCTCCAACGGGCGCGCCACCGCGGCCAGGGCGACCTGCCCGGTCGTCGTCGTCCCGCACCGCGAACGCGCCGGTGAGGCGGGCGCGGAACCCCACGGACGCATGGTGCTGGGCCTCGAACCGGGGGAGACCTCGACGGAGGTGGTGGAGTTCGCGCTGTCAGAGGCCCAGCGGAACGAGGCGCTGCTCCAGGTCGTCACCACCCACGCCGTTCCGTTCTCCACCCTGGCCCTGCTCGGCAACTACCCGGACCCCGGCGAGGGGGAGGGGCCGGCCATCGCGAAGATCGCCGAGGACGCGCAGCGGGAGCGGTTGAGGCCGTTCCTCCAGGGCCGCTTCAAGGACGTCCAGGTCGAGCACATCGTCGCCCCCGGCGATGCCGCCGGCAGGCTGGTGGCGGCATCGGAGTCGGCCGATCTGGTCGTCGTGGGCAAGCACCGCCACCGGTTGCGTCCGCCGTCCTTCTCGCTGGGCTCCGTCGCCAACGCGGTTCTGCTGCACGCCCGTTGCCCGATCGCCGTCGTTCCGGCCGGGAGTCACTGAGTGCCACCTCGCCGTCACTGCCGCGCCGCGGAGGCCGGTTCGCCGAGCGCTCCGGGGTCGGCCCCGGGCGACCGGAGCGGCTTGATCGCGCCGCTCACCGGGTTGGTCGTACGGCGCGTGCGGGACTTCGGCCCGAAACCTAGCGTGGTGCCACACGGCGTGACCGGAATGTCGCACAGGGCGTCCGGGTCGAAGCGCCGAGGAGACGGAGAGGCATCATGCGCCCTGTTCCCCAGCTGCTGTCCGCCCTCGGCGGCGCCGGTTGTCTGCTCGCCCTGGCGGCGGGGCCCGCGACGGCCGCGGACGCGGACGCCAGCCCGCGTCTGGTGGACCCCGGCAGCACGGTGACGGTGCTGGTCAGCTGCGACCGGGTCGAGGGCGACGTGCCGCGGCGCATCGAGGCCCGCTCATCGGCCTTCACCGGGCAGAGCGCACGGCTTGGGCGCGTCACGCCCGAGGAGGAGGACCCCGAGGGCGGGCCGTCCTACCGCGGCCGGGCCAGGATCTCGCAGAAGGCGGAGTTCGACGACTCGCGCCCCGGCGGCCGTACGTCCGAGTGGGACGTGCACGGTGTGTGCCCCGGCGGCGAACAGTGGGCGGCGGCCTTCCGGATCGACGAGACGCCGCCCGCCGCCGAGGACCGAGCCGGCGGGAGCGGGGCGAGTACCGCCGCGGCCGGACGCGAGCGCGACGCCCCGCAGGGCCGTCAGGGCCGGGCCGCGGACGCAACCGGGCCCGTCCGCAACGCCGTTGCCGACGACGGGGGCCAGCGGCAGGTCAGCACCGCGGCGGTCGCGGGCGGTTCCGCGGTGCTGACCGTCGCGGTCGTCGCCGCCGTCTGCTGGCGCCGGCGGTCGGTCGTGGGCCCGCGCTCGGACGCCGACCACCGGTGACTGCCGGCCTGCTCGGCGGCCGGCTGGGAGGCCGGCCGGCGCTGACGGGTTCCGACGGGTTCTGACCTGCGGGAGACGGTGTCGGCCCGGTCTACTTCAGCAGTCGGGACATCCGGCGGTCGGCCAGGGTGCGGCCGTCGGTCTGGCAGGTGGGGCAGTACTGGAGCGACGAATCGCGGAAGGAGACCTCCCGCACCGTGTCGCCGCACACCGGGCACGGCAGCCCCGCCCGGCCGTGCACCCGCATACTGCTCTTCTTCTCGGACTTGAGGTTCTGCGCCGCGAGCCCCCGGGCGCGTTCCACCGCCTCCAGCAGTGTGCCGCGCATCGCCGCGTACAGCGTCTCGATCTCCGAGCCGTCGAGATCGGACGCGAGTCGGTAGGGCGACATCCGGGCCGCGTGCAGGATCTCGTCGGAGTACGCGTTGCCGATGCCGGCGATGACGCTCTGGTCGCGCAGCACGCCCTTGATCCGGTGCCGTCTGCCCCTCAGCAGCTCGGCGAAGGCGGCGACGTCGAAGGTGTCCGAGAGCGGCTCGGGGCCCAGCCGTGCGATACCCGGCACGTCCTCGGGGCTGCGCACGCAGTACACCGCCAGCCGCTTCTGGGTACCGGCCTCGGTGAGGTCGAAGCCGCCGCGTCCGTCCGCGAGCCGCAGCCGCAGTGCGAGCGGCCCCCGTCCGGGCCCGGCGCGGGCGGGCTCCTCGGCGCGCCATCGCAGCCAGCCGGCACGGGCCAGATGGACGACCAGATGCGGTCCGTTCTCCGTGCACAGGTCCAGAAACTTCCCGTGGCGCTCGACCCGGGTGCACACCCGGCCCACCAGCTCCTCCAGCGGCGGGTCCCAGGTCTTGAGCACGTTCACCGCGACAGGCGTCACCGAGGCGATGCGGCACTCCGTCACCGCGTCCGTCAGGTACTGGCGCAACGCCTCGACCTCTGGCAGTTCCGGCATGTCGCCAGTGTCGCGCAGCCCACCGCACCCGGCACCCCGGGCCGCTGAGCCGCGCCCGGCCTCCGGATACGGGCGGTGGCGCGGTGTGCGCGGAGCGGCGCGGGTCAGCCTTCCGCGCGGTATTTGGTGAACTGGTGGATCGCGGCCTGAGCGTGGACGATGCGGTGGTCGGCCAGCGAATCGTCCCAGGCGTAGCGGGAGCTCATGTAGCGGAAGGTGATCGCGGCCCGTGCGGTGCCGGGTCGGCGCCAGGCGGTGCGGCGCGGGCAGCTCCAGACGATGAGTTCGGTCGTGTTGCCCAGCGTCACCAGGGTGATCAGCAGGGACACCGCGAAGAAGAGCAGCCACAGCGGCGTCAGCAGGGCGAAGCCGAGCCAGCCGGCCACGGTGCCCTTGTAGCCGATCAGCGGCGGTTCGCCGCCCGGCTGGTCGATCCGCCAGTACGCTCTGCGGCTGCGCGTGGAGCGCCCGCGCGAGATGTGGCACAGCTGCTCGCCGTGGTCGTCGTAGACCGAGAACTGCTGCGGCTCGCCCTTGGCCAGCGGGTCGGGGTGCACCGAGCAGACCAGCTGCTTGTCGGGGTCGTGCAGGACGAGTACGGGGTGTTCCTCGTCCTGTCGGGCCAGCCTGGCCGTACGGGTCTCCACCTCGGTGACGGTGGTCGGGCCGCCGGCCGGTTCGGGAGAGCTGGTGAAGACCGCTTCGTCCGGGCTCAGCGGGCCGCCGGCCTTCACCAGCCCGACGCGCGCCAGGGCGTTCTCCGCGCGGTGTTCGCCCTCGGGGAGCAGCATGAAGATCTCACCCTCGGGCCAGAGCCCGGCGTGCGATCCGGAGGTGCCGCTCACCTCGACGGTGAAGTTCGACCGGGTCAACGTCCGCTCCCGTCAGTCGGTGCCTCGGGCAGATGCCGCGCCGGGTGGCGACGCCCGTCATGCGCAGATTCTGCCAACTGCCCCCGCCCGCGCAGTAGTCGGGGCGGGCAGAAATCTTCCGAACGGCTGCGGCCGGGTGCGCGCGCAGGCCCGCCTCGCAACCCCCGCGGCGCCTGCTGGGCCACGGCACGTCACCCGTGCGTCGGTTCACCGGGCAGAGCCGCAGACCCTTCAACCGGCGCACATCGGCCCGACGTCGGCCGGCCACCGCACATCCAGCGCGTACGGGGAGGAAGGAGGTCGCGGCAAGTTTTCCGTCCACGAAGCCGTCCAGGCCACAGCCCAGGAGCGCGCCATGACCGCACCCACCGTCCTCTTCCGCCGAACCCCAGTCTTCGACGCCGCCTCGCAGGGCGGCTACACCGTCGCCCTCGCAGCCGGTGACGGTGAGGTGCGCGCCGCGCAGCGACTGCGGTACGAAGTGTTCAGCGCAGAGTTCGGCGCTCGGCTGCCGGGAGCGCAGAACGGTCTGGACAGCGACCGGTTCGACTCCCACTGCGACCATCTGCTCGTCACCGAGAACGCCACCGGCGCCGTCGTCGGCACCTACCGGCTGCTCCCGCCGCACGGCGCCCGCGCGGCCGAAGGGCGTTACGCGGACGCGGAGTTCGACCTCGCCCCGCACGCGCCCCTGCACAACGACCTGGTGGAGGTGGGGCGTTCGTGCGTCCACCCCGACCATCGGGACGGTGCGGTGATCGCGCTGATGTGGGCCGGCATCGCCCGCTATCTGACCGGCAGCGGGCACAACTGGCTCGCCGGCTGCTGCTCCGTACCGCTGGGCGACGGCGGTGCGGTGGCCGCGGAGGTGCTCCGGCGCACCTCCGCCGGGCGCTGGGCGGCGCCCGTCGAGCACCGGCTGCGCCCGCACCGCCCCTGGTTGCCGCCGGTCCCCGACCTCGCGGGGGTTCGGGCCGGGTTCACCGACCCGCCGCCGCTGCCCGCGCTGCTGCGCGGTTATCTGCGGCTGGGCGCCCGAGTCTGTGGGGAGCCCGCCCACGACCCGGAGTTCGACGCCGCCGACTTCTACGTACTGCTCTCGCTCCGCGACACCAACCCCCGCTATCTGCGGCACTTCCTGGGGCTCGCCCCGCGATGATGAATCACCACGGCGGGGCGGCCGGCCCCTGGCTGCCGTCCGCGACCTGCACCGTCGACCACTGTCTGCCGGCGGCCCCACGCACGGCGGGCGCCGCCCGTGTCGCACTGCGGGCCGCCGGTGCCGCGGCGGTGCTGTGTGTCGGGGCGCTCTGCGCGCCACTGTGCGCCTGCGCCGGCCGGCGGGCGCGGTACGCGCTGGTACGGCTGTGGTCCCGGACGCTGCTGCGCGCGCTGGGCGTACGGCTGCGGGTGCGGGGACACCGCGGATCGGGGCCGGCGCTGGTCGTGGCCAACCACATCTCCTGGCTGGACGTGGTGGTGCTGGCGGCGGTGTCCCCGGGGCGGATGCTCGCCAAGGCGGAGGTCGGCCGCTATCCGGTGATCGGGGCTCTGGCCCGCGCCGCAGGCACGGTGTTCATCGAGCGGCAGCGGCTCAAGGAACTGCCGGCAGCGGTGGACCGGGTGGCGCGAGCGCTGTGGGAGGGGGCGACGGTGGTGGCGTTCCCCCAGGGCACCACCTGGTGCGGACAGCGGCAAGGGCCGTTCCGGGCCGCGGTCTTCGACGCCGCCGTCCGCACCGCGGTCCCGGTGCGGCCGGTGGCGCTGAGCTACCGCCAGCCGGGGTTCGCGCCGTCGACGGTGGCGGCATTCGTCGGGGACGACGCGCTGCCGCGCTCGCTGCGGCGCGTGATCGGTGCGGTCGAACTCTCCGTGCGGGCCGAGCTGTTGCCCCCGGTTCGGCCGTCGGCCCACCCGTCCGCAGGGAACCACCCGTCCGCCGGACTCGACTCGTCCGCGGTGCAGGGCGCTGGGGCGTGCGGGCCGGAGGTCGGGAACGAGCGCTGTGGTCGCAGGGCCGCGCGCCGCAGCCTGGCGCAGCTGACCACGGACCTGGTGGTGACCCCGCGTGGGGAGACCGATTACGCTCGTGAACATGACCGCGCTCCGTCAGGGTGACCAGTCCGCAGCCGCCTCCGTCCTTCCGCGCCGAGGGCGGCTGACGCCACGTCAGGCGCGCCTGGTGCGGGCGGTGACCGCCGCGGTGGTGATGGTCGTGGTCGCCGTGGGGATGGTGGTGCGCTTCGCGGCCCAACCCTCGCTGGTGACGCTGGGGTTGTACGGCGTCGCGCTGATCTGCTCCGGCACCGCGATCGTGCTCAGCCGCTGGGGTCGGACCAGGGTCGCCGGAGCGGTGCTGGTTGCCGGAATCGCCGTCGTCGTGGTGATCGAACCGCTGGTGCGGGCCGGCTCCTGACGGTCGGTGCACCGACCGTCGTGCCGACGGCGCTCGGGAGGGGTGCGCCGGGGCGTGCACCGGGCGCGAACGGGCCGCCCCCGCCCGGCGCACTCCGGCCTCGCTCGGCCGCAACTCCCTGCGTAGGCTGCCGGTATGACCAAGGACCTCCCCGAGATGCGCGCCTCCGACGCGGACCGCGACGCCATCGCCGAACGGCTTCGAGACGGATATGCCGAAGGACGGCTGACCACGGAGGAGTTCGAGGAGCGCCTGGAAGCCGCGTACGCCTCCCGCACCCGCGGCGAACTGGTGCCGCTGGTGCGGGACCTGCCGCAGCCCGGCTCCGACACGGCGCTCGGTGCCGCCGACGGGACTCAGTCCGCCGGAGCCTCCGTCCAGCGCTGGCGCGACCGTTACGGCGCGACCCCGACCTCCCGCACCGGAATCGCGGTGATGGGCGGGTTCGTGCGCAAGGGCAGTTGGATCATGCCGCGGCTCTTCCGCTGCTTCACCCTCTGGGGCGGCGGCCAGATCGATCTGCGGCAGGCCCGGTTCGAGGACCGGGACGTGGAGATCAAGGCGTTCGCGATCATGGGCGGGATCGACATCATCGTTCCGCACGACGCCGAGGTGGAGGTCACCGGCATCGGGATCATGGGCGGGTTCGAGCAGGGCGCCACCGGCACCGGCACCGCGGGCGCACCGCGCGTCACGGTCAGCGGGCTCGCCCTCTGGGGCGGCGTCGACGTGCGTCGCAAGAAGCCGCGGAAGGGAGAGCGGGGCGAGGACCGGGAGCTGTCGGACGGTTCCTAGACCCGTACTCCGGTGGCCACGGGGGCCGGCACCGGCCCGGCCTCTCCACGCTCGCGCACGCCTGCCCGGTGCGCCTGCCCGGGGGTACGGCTGACGGATGCGCCGGGGCGCGGGCGACGGTGTCGGACCTGCTGTCAGCGGGGCTCCCACTGCGGGAAGTCGGTGCCGGGAACGCCCGGCGGTCGGGACCAGTCGTCCGGGCCGCCGTCGTGGAGCAGGGGCGGGGCGACGTACCGCAGTCTGCCCAGGGGGCTGTCCCGCTCCCGGAACACGGGATCGGTGTCCGGCGCCCCCGGCCCGCTGCCGGCCGGCGAGTGCCCGGGCTCCGCGCCGGGCGTGCCGGAGGCGTCGGGTGCCGGCCAGTGCAGCAGGGCGTGCGCGGTACGGGCGAGCACCGCCCGTACCAGTACGCTGCCGGGCTCGCCCGCGCGCTGTGCGCTCAGCGCCCGCAGCAGCGCGGCGGCCAGCAGATAGCCGCTGCCGTGGTCCAGCGCCTGGGCCGGCAGCGCCCCGGGGCGTTCGTCCCCTCTCTCCTCTCCCTCGACGAGCGCGATGCCGGAGGCGGCCTGGACCAGGCTGTCGAAACCGCGGCGTCCGGCCCACGGCCCCTCGTCGCCCCACGCGTTGAGCGTGCCGATCACCAGGCCCGGCCTGCGCTCGGCCAGTGCGGCGGGGGAGAGCCCGAACCGGTCGAGTGCGCCGGGCCGGTAGCCGGTGACGACCACATGGGCCTCGGCGAGCAGCTCCCGGAAGGTGCGAAGGTCCGCGGTGTTCGCCAGATCGAGCCGGGTCGTGCGCTTGCCGATGCCGACATCGGCGTGGGTCTCCGGGGCTTCCGGCAGCCCCTGCGGGTCCACTCTCAGCACGTCCGCGCCGAGCAGCGCGAGCGTACGGGTGGCGACCGGCCCGGCGAGCACCCGCGTCAGGTCCAACACCCGCAGCCGCGACGGCCGTTGCGGGGCGATCGGGGCGGCGCCGTCCAGCCGCACGGTCTCCAGCAGCGGTCCGGCGGCGGCGACGGCGCCCTGCGGATGCGCGCGCCACTGAGTGTGCGTGCGTACGGCCACCGCGAGGCCACCGGCGGCGAAGACGGCCCGCTCCACCTGCTCGGCGTCGCGTTCGGCGAGCGTCCGCGCGACCCGTTCGACCAACTGCTCGCTGTCCGCGCCCGGGTCCGGCAGGGAGAGGGCGGCGAGCAGACGGGCCCGGTGGTGCGGGTAGTTGGCGTGGGTGCGCACCCACCCGTCGGCGGTGCGCCAGAAACGGGACAGCGGCGCGAAACCGTTCACCGCCCGGCCGTCGACGCGCAGCAGCCGCTCGCTGCGGAAGGCCGCAACCACCCGGGCGTCCGCCAGCGCCACCCGCGCGCCGGGGTTCGCGTACTCGGCCGCGGCCAGCGCGCACACACCGGTGGTGGCGCGTGCGAGGTCCAGCACCGGCAGCCGCGCCACGAGCCCGTGCCCGGAAAGGTGCCGCAGCCGCCGCAGATCGGCGGGGTCACCCCCCAGCCGCGACCAGATCCGACCACCGGCCTCGCGCCAACCGGCGTCCCCGGACGGGCGGTCGTGCGGGCTCTCGCAACGCGTCATGAACGCCACGCTAGACCAGCGCCCGACCCGCCGGGCGGGCCCGGCGACCCGGCAGCCGCCCCTCCGCGGTCCCGTCCGGCGTCCGTCCTCCCGCCCGTCGCCGTCCGTCCTCCCGGCCGTCCGGCGGCGACTGCCAGTCCGTCAGTGCCGGTGCGGTACGGGCGGCTCCGCCGGTCCTCCGCGCTGCGGCCCGGTGCCGTCCGCCGGGGCGGGGCGGGGCGAACAGGGGCGTAGCGTGGGGCGGATGAGGACCACGGACGAGCACCGCACTCCGGTCGACGACGAGGAGGCGGTGGCGAAGCAGCTGAGGCTGCGCGGTCGGGTCGACCTCGTCGACTCCTCCCCGGCACCCGGCGCGCCGGGCACGCTGGTCGCCGGCGTGGATGTGGCGTACGACGACGTGAGCGGCCGACTCGCGGCGGCGGCAGTGCTGTTGGACGCGGCCGACCTGCGCGTGGTGCACAGCGCGACGGCCCGGGGCCCCGTTCCGTACCCCTACCGCCCCGGACTGCTGGCGTTCCGGGAGCTGCCGGCGGTGCTGGAGGCGCTGTCCCGGCTGGAGTCCCGACCCGACCTGGTGGTCTGCGACGGGTACGGGCTGGCGCACCCGCGTCGCTTCGGACTGGCGAGCCACCTGGGCGTGGTCACCGGGCTGCCCTGCCTGGGCGTCGCCAAGAACCCGTTCGGCTTCCACCACGGCGAGTTGGGCGCCGCGCGCGGTGCGCGGGCACCGCTGCTGGACCCGGAGACCGGCGAGGAGGTCGGCGCCGCCCTGCGCACTCGAAGCGGCGTCAAGCCCGTGTACGTGTCGGCGGGCCACCGGGTCTCGGCGGACGCGGCGTGTGCGCACGTCCTGTCGCTGGCCCGGGAGTACCGCCAGCCGCAGACCACCCGCCTCGCCGACCGGCTCTGTCGCGAGGCACTCGCCGCACCCGGCTGACCCGGCCCGACCCGCACCGAGCCCGGCCCTCGCCGGGATGCGGACGGGGATCGGGGGCGGGCCGCGCCGTGCCTCAGGCCACCCGGAAGACGATGCCGGCCGCGCGCAGCCGTTCGATGAGCGGCTCGCCCATGGCGACGGCCGTGGTCACCTGCCCGCTGGTGCGCGGCAGTTCGTCGAAGGCCAGGCAGAGTGCCGACTCGGCGAGCATCTTCGCCGTCTCGCCGTAGCCGGGATCCCCGCCGCTGACCTCGGTGCGCACGGTCTGACCGCCTCCGGTCGCGGTGAAGCGCACCGAGAACCAGCTCTTGGCCCGACGGCTCTCGCTCGGTCCCTCACCGGGCGCCAGCTTTGCCCCCAACTTCCGCCTCGCGGGCGGGATCTGGGCTGCCAGGGCGATGCCGGCGACGCCCAGCACACCGCCGGCCACCACCGGAAGCCGGCGGACCGCCGCGGCGTGTCGGTACTCGAAGTCAGGCCCGTACCGCTCCAGTTCGGCGGCGGAGCGGCCCACGATCTGCGGATCGATGGTCGGCAGCGGAACGGCCCAGGCCGGCATCCCCTTGGCACGGCGGATCCGGCCGACCGGGGTGGAGATGCGCCGGTCGCGCGGGCGGGGCTCGATCTCGCGGCGGGCCCTGGCGGTGGTGGCCATGGTCTGCCAGCGGGCGAAGGACTCCAGCGCCGAGGCGAAGGTGCCGCCGGACATGCCGGCCTTGGCGCGCACATAGCCCTCCACGCGCAGCGGGACGCCCTGCGGCATCCGGAGCACGGTGAACAGCACTCCGAGGTCGTGCGGTACGGAGTCGAAGCCGCAGGCGTGCACCAGGCGGGCGCCGGTCTCCCGGGCGCGGGCGTGGTGGTTGACGTACACGGTGTCGACGAACTGGGGTTCGCCGGTGAGGTCGAGGTAGTCGGTGCCCGCGTCCGCGCAGGCGGCGACCAGCGGTTCGCCGTACTGCAGATACGGGCCGACCGTCGTCGCCAGCACCCGCGTGGAGCCGGCCAGCTCGCGCAGCGAGTCCGGGTCGCCGGAGTCGGCGCGCAGCAGCGGCAGTTCCGCCAGCTCGGGGAAGCGGGCGGCCAACTCGGCGCGCAGCGCGGTGAGTTTGGCCGTGTCGCGGCCCGCCAGCGCCCAACGGCACTTGTCGGGCGCGTTCTCGGCCAGGTACTCGGCGGTGAGCCGGCCGACGAACCCGGTGGCACCGAAGAGAACGACGTCGTACTTCCTTGGCACGTCTGCTCCTTGTCCTGGGGTGTTCCCGACCGTACGGCGTGGCGCGGCGGGCACCCCGAGGGGGGCCGCGGAGCCGGGCTCCGGCCCACCGGGGCCGTGTGCCGCCGGGGAACGTGCGCCGTGCGCCCGAGGGGGCTTGTGCAAAGTGGAACACGTTCTTAGCATCACCGGTGTTACATCATTGGTGTCACACGCGGTGAAGAGGTGCGATGACAGCGCAGTCGCAGCAGCACGGGCCGCTCGCCGGGGTGCGGGTCGTGGAGCTGGCCGGGATCGGTCCCGGACCGTTCGCCGGAATGCTCCTGGCCGATCTGGGCGCGGACGTGGTGCGGGTGGACCGCCCCGGCGGGGCGGCCCTCGGCATCGACCCCGCACGCGACCTCACCGGTCGCAACAAGCGCTCCGTCGTGGTGGACCTGAAGTCCGACGGCCCCGGCGCCGTACTCGAACTCGCCGAGCGCGCCGACGTGTTGATCGAGGGCTACCGGCCCGGCGTCGCCGAGCGCTTGGGCGTCGGCCCCGAGGCGTGTACGGCGCGCAACCCCCGCCTGGTGTACGGCCGGATGACCGGCTGGGGCCAGGACGGCCCGCTCGCACCGCGCGCCGGCCACGACATCGGCTACATCGCCGTCACCGGCGCACTCGGCATGATCGGGCCGGCCGACGGCGCTCCCGTACCGCCGATCAACCTGCTCGGCGACTACGCCGGCGGCTCGCTCTACCTGGTCACCGGCGTGCTCGCGGCGCTGCACCACGTACGGGCCGGCGGCGGGGGACAGGTGGTGGACGCCGCCATCGTCGACGGCACCAGCCATCTGACCGCGATGCTGCACGGGATGCTCGCCGCGGGGGCCTGGCAGGACCGCAGGGGCGTCAATCTGCTCGACGGCAGCTGCCCCTTCTACGGCGTGTACGAGACCGCCTGTGGCGGACACCTGGCCGTCGGCGCACTGGAGCCGCAGTTCTACGCGGAGTTCCTGGCTCTCCTCGGGCTGTCCGGGGACGGCGCGGGGCCGACGGTGGTGGACAGCGAACGGCTGCCGCCGCGCGAGGACTTCACCCGCTGGGGCGAGCTGCGCGAGATCATCGCCGCCCGGGTGCGCACCCGCAGCCGGGACGAGTGGGCGCGGATCTTCGCCGACAGCGACGCCTGCGCGGCGCCGGTGCTCTCGATGACCGAGGCGCCCCACCACCCGCACCTGGCCGCACGCGGCACGTACGTCGAACGGCACGGGCTGACCCAGCCGGCGCCCGCGCCGCGCTTCTCCGCCACCCCCACCACGGTGCGCACCGCCCCCGCGCCGATCGGCGGGCACACCGCCGAGGTGGCCGAGGACTGGGACGTACCCGCCCTCGCCCGGCCGGAGGACTCCACCGGCTCGGACAGCCCCGCCCCCGGGAGGCCGCAGCCGCCCGACTGACCCCCCTGCCGCCCGCACCCTGTCCAGGTCGCGCTGGTGCCCCTCGCCGACGGTGTAGTAGATCGACGGCTGGCGGTTGCCGATCATCGGCAGCAGCGGCCAGTCCTCGGGCAGGTTCGGCCACTGGTTCCAGAGCCCGGGGTCGCGCGGGAAGAGCGCGGGATCGCCGGTGACCTGGTACATCTCGCGGTAGCCGATGACCAGCCAGGCGGGCACCTCGCCGGGCAGCAACACCGGTACCACCGGCCCGTGTTCACGCCGGATGTCCCGGTACATCGCGCCGGGGTCGGTGTGGAAGCGGGGGCCGAGGAGCGGCACCGCGTTCACCCCGGCGTGCGCGGGGCAGCCGGGCGGCGGTGCCTGCGGTGCCGCTCCTCGGCCCCCGCTTCCACACCGACCCCGGCGCGATGTACCGGGACATCCGGCGTGAACACGGGCCGGTGGTACCGGTGTTGCTGCCCGGCGAGGTGCCCGCCTGGCTGGTCATCGGCTACCGCGAGATGTACCAGGTCACCGGCGATCCCGCGCTCTTCCCGCGCGACCCCGGGCTCTGGAACCAGTGGCCGAACCTGCCCGAGGACTGGCCGCTGCTGCCGATGATCGGCAACCGCCAGCCGTCGATCTACTACACCGTCGGCGAGGGGCACCAGCGCGACCTGGACAGGGTGCGGGCGGCAGGGGGGTCAGTCGGGCGGCTGCGGCCTCCCGGGGGCGGGGCTGTCCGAGCCGGTGGAGTCCTCCGGCCGGGCGAGGGCGGGTACGTCCCAGTCCTCGGCCACCTCGGCGGTGTGCCCGCCGATCGGCGCGGGGGCGGTGCGCACCGCCCCCGCGCCGGGTCGCGCCCGCTCCCCGCGCGGCAACCCGTACGGGCCGTACAGCCGTTACCGCCCGTACGGCCCGTACGGGTTGCCGCGCGGGGAGCGGGCGCGACCCGGCGCGGGAGCGCCGCGGTGCGAGCCGGCTGCGGGCGGACCGCCGCCCGGCCCTCTGCCGCGGCCCGACGAGAGGCAGCAGCCATGACGCCCATGCCGCGCCAGATCTTCACCGAGGACCACGACGCCTTCCGCGAGTCGGTCAGGACCTTCCTGGCCAAGGAGGTGCTGCCGCACCACGACCAGTGGGAGAAGGACGGCATCGTCAGCCGCGACGCCTGGTTGGCCGCGGGCCGCCAGGGGCTGCTGGGGATGGCGATGCCGCAGGAGTACGGCGGCGGGGGTGAGCCGGACTACCGCTACAGCGCCGTACTGGTCGAGGAGTTCGCGACGGCCGGCGCCTCCGGGCTCTTCCTCAGCCTGCACAACGACATCATCGGCCCCTATCTCCTCTCGCTCGCCACCGAGGAGCAGAAGCGCCGCTGGCTGCCCGGCTTCTGCTCGGGCGAGACGATCACCGCCATCGCGATGACCGAGCCCGGTGCCGGCTCGGACCTCCAGGCGATCCGCACCACAGCGGAGGACCGGGGCGACCACTGGGTGCTCAACGGCGCGAAGACGTTCATCTCCAACGGGATCCTGGCCGATCTGGTCGTGGTGGTGGCCAGGACAAGCCCCGAGGGTGGCGCCAAGGGGCTCAGCCTGCTGGTCGTCGAACGCGGCGCAGAGGGCTTCGAACGCGGCCGCAACCTGGACAAGATCGGCCAGAAG
Source organism: Streptomyces tardus (assembly GCF_018101125.2). Classification (GTDB taxonomy): domain Bacteria; phylum Actinomycetota; class Actinomycetes; order Streptomycetales; family Streptomycetaceae; genus Streptomyces; species Streptomyces tardus. Next base: position 390,600 of record NZ_JAELVF020000004.1, read on the forward strand.
GCCCAGGACACCGCCGAGTTGTTCTTCGACGACGTGGTGGTTCCGAAGGAGAATCTGCTCGGCGAGCTGAACGGCGCCTTCCTCCACCTGATGACGCACCTGGCCCAGGAGCGCATCGGGATCGCCGTCGCCGCCGTCGCCACCGCCGAGCACCTGCTGGAGATCACCAAGAAGTACGTGAAGGAACGGGAGGCGTTCGGGCGTCCGCTGGCCAAGTTGCAGCACATCCGGTTCGAGATCGCCGAGATGGCGACCGAGATCGCCGTCACCCGCAGCTTCATGGACCGCTGCATCGCCGAGCACTCCGCCGGCGGGCTCGACGCCGTGCACGCCTCGATGGCCAAGTGGTGGGCGACCGAGCTGCAGAAGCGGGTCACCGACCGCTGCCTCCAACTCCACGGCGGATACGGCTACATGGCCGAGTTCCCGGTCGCCAAGGCGTTCGTCGACGGCCGTATCCAGACGATCTACGGCGGCACCACGGAGATCATGAAGGAGATCATCGGCCGCTCGCTGCTCGCCTGACCGTCCCGCACCCGTCCGCGCTCCCCACCGCACCCGTATGCACCCTCAGTCGCACCCGTCCGCTCTCGCCGCAGCGCCCGTCCCCGTTGCATTCGCCACCACCGCTGAACTCCCGCAAGTGAAAGGCCGCAGACCGTGACAACCGAAGCGTTCGTCTACGACGCCGTCCGCACCCCCAGGGGGCGCGGCAAAGCCAACGGCTCGCTCCACGGCACCAAGCCCATCGACCTGGTCGTCGGACTGATCCATGAGGTCCGGCGCCGTTTCCCCGACCTGGATCCGGCGGCGATCGACGACGTCGTGCTGGGCGTCGTCAGCCCGCACAGCGACCAGGGTTCGGACATCGCCAAGATCGCCGCCATCGCGGCCGGCCTGCCGGACACCGTCGCCGGCTTCCAGGAGAACCGCTTCTGTGCCTCGGGTCTGGAGGCGGTCAACCTGGCCGCGGCCAAGGTCCGTTCGGGATGGGAGGACCTGATCCTGGCGGGCGGTGTGGAGTCCATGTCGCGCGTACCGCTGGGCAGTGACGGCGGCGCCTGGGCGATGGACCCGATGACGAGTTTCGAGACCAACTTCGTGCCCCAGGGCATCGGTGCCGACCTCATCGCCACCGTCGAGGGCTTCAGCCGTCGCGACGTCGACGAGTACGCGGAGCTGTCCCAGGAGCGCGCCGCCCAGGCATGGAAGGAAGGGCGGTTCGACCGCTCCGTGGTACCGGTCCTCGACCGCTCCGGGCTGACCGTGCTGGACCGCGACGAGCACCTGCGGCCCGGCACGACCGCCGACTCCCTCGCCAAGCTCAAGCCCTCCTTCGCTGGTATCGGCGAGATGGGCGGCTTCGACGCGGTGGCGCTGCAGAAGTACCACTGGGTCGAGCGGATCGACCACGTCCACCACGCGGGCAACTCCTCCGGCATCGTCGACGGCGCCTCGCTGGTGGCCATCGGCAACGCCGAGGTCGGCGAGCGGTACGGGCTCACCCCCCGCGCCCGCATCGTCTCCGCCGCCGTCTCCGGCGACGACCCGACGATCATGCTCACCGGCCCCGCCCCCGCCTCCCGCAAGGCGCTCGCCAAGGCCGGTCTGACGATCGAGGACATCGACCTCGTGGAGATCAACGAGGCGTTCGCGGCCGTCGTGCTGCGCTTCGCGCGCGACATGGGCCTGTCCCTGGACAAGGTCAACGTCAACGGCGGCGCGATCGCCCTCGGCCACCCGCTCGGCGCCACCGGCGCGATGATCCTCGGCACCCTCGTCGACGAGCTGGAGCGCCGCGACCAGCGGTACGGCCTGGCCACGCTGTGTGTCGGCGGCGGTATGGGAATCGCCACCGTCGTCGAGCGTCTCTGACGTCCGCCCCGTCCTCAACCGCCCGATCCGCCAGGAGACCTCACACATGTCCGAGCCCACCACCATCCGCTGGGAGCGGGGCGTCGAAGGCCACGAAGGCACCGCAGCCGAGGGCATCGTCACCCTCGTGCTGGACGACCCCGACCAGTCCGCCAACACCATGAACGAGGGGTTCATCACCTCGCTCACCACCGTCGTCGACCGGCTGGAGGCGGAGGGGGACGCGCTGCGCGGCGTCGTCGTCACCTCCGCGAAGAAGACCTTCTTCGCCGGCGGCGACCTCAACCTCCTCATCCGAGCCACCCCCGAGACGGCCCCGCAGGTCTTCGAGCGGGGCCTCGGCGTCAAGCGCGATCTGCGCCGGCTGGAGACGCTCGGCGTCCCGGTAGTCGCCGCGGTCAACGGCGCGGCGCTCGGCGGCGGTCTGGAGATCGCCCTGGCCTGCCACCACAGAGTGGCGCTGGACGCACCCGGCTCCAAGATCGGCCTGCCCGAGGTGACCCTCGGCCTGCTGCCCGGCGGCGGCGGAGTGGTGCGCACGGTGCGGCTGCTCGGCATCGCCGACGCACTGCTGAACGTCCTGCTCCAGGGGCAGCAGTACCACCCGGCCAGAGCGATGGAGAAGGGCCTGGTGCACGAAGTCGTCGCCACCCGCGAGGAGATGCTCGCCTCCGCGCTCGCCCACATCCGTGCCAACCCGCAGGCACGCCAGCCCTGGGACGCCGACGGCCACCGCATCCCCGGCGGCACCCCGGCCCACCCGAAGTTCGCGGCCAACCTGCCCGCCTTCCCGGCCAACCTCACCAAGCAGACCGCCGGCGCGCCCTACCCGGCCCAGCGCAACATCATGGCCGCCGCGGTCGAGGGCTCCCAGGTCGACTTCGAGACCGCGCAGACCATCGAGAGCCGGTACTTCACGGAGCTCGTCGTCGGCCAGACCTCCAAGAACATGACCCAGGCGTTCTTCTTCGACCTCCAGGCGGTCAACTCGGGTGCCAGCCGCCCCTCGGGCGTCGAACCCCGTACGGTCCGCCGGGCTGCGGTGCTCGGCGCCGGGATGATGGGCGCGGGGATCGCCTACAGCTGTGCCAGGGCCGGTATCGAGGTGGTGCTCAAGGACGTCACCGCCGAGGCGGCGGAGACGGGCAAGGAGTACTCGCGCGCCCTGGTGGAGAAGGCCCTCTCGCGCGGCCGTACCACCCGGGAGAAGGCCGATGCGCTGCTCGCCCGCATCACGCCGACCGCCGAGGTCCAGGACCTCGCCGGCTGCGACGCGGTGATCGAGGCGGTCTTCGAGAACACCGAGCTCAAGCACAAGGTGTTCCAGGAGATCCAGCAGGTCGTCGAGCCGGACGCGCTGCTGTGCTCCAACACCTCCACGCTGCCCATCACCGAGCTGGCCACCGGCGTCGAACGCGAAGCGGACTTCATCGGGCTGCACTTCTTCTCGCCGGTCGACAAGATGCCGCTGGTGGAGATCATCCGCGGCGCGAAGTCCGGCGACGAGGCGCTCGCCCGCGCCTTCGACCTGGTGCGTCAGATCAAGAAGACCCCGATCGTGGTCAACGACAGCCGGGGCTTCTTCACCTCGCGGGTGATCGGCCAGTTCATCAACGAGGGCGTCGCGCTGGTCGGCGAGGGCGTGGAGCCGGCCTCCGTCGAGCAGGCCGCGGCCCAGGCCGGCTACCCGGCCAAGGTCCTGTCCCTGATGGACGAGCTGACGCTGACGCTGCCGCGCAAGATCCGCGACGAGAGCCGAAAGGCCCTGCTGGCACGGGGAGTCGAGCTGCCGGTCCACCCGGCGGAGGCCGTGATCGACCGCATGGTCGACGAGTTCGAGCGGCCCGGCCGCAGCGGCGGCGCGGGTTTCTACGAGTACGAGGACGGCAGGCGCACCCGGCTCTGGCCCGGTCTGCGCGAGCACTTCACCAAGGAGCCCGCGCCCGACATCCCGTTCGCGGACATGAAGGAGCGGATGCTCTTCGCCGAGGCGCTGGACACCGTCCGCTGCCTGGAGGAGAACGTCCTGACCTCGGTCGCCGACGCCAACATCGGCTCCATCATGGGCATCGGCTTCCCGCCGTGGACCGGTGGCGCGATCCAGTACATCAACGGCTACGAAGGCGGCCTGCCCGGCTTCGTCGAGCGCTCCCGCGAGCTGCAGCAGCGCTACGGCGACCGCTTCGCCCCGCCGGAGCTGCTGCTGGCGAAGGCGGCGGCGGGGGAGACCTTCCGCGACAGCTGACCGCGCCCCGGGGCCGGGTTGCCCCGGCCCCGGCCCGGCCCGCACCGCTCTGCGGCGCGGGCCGGGCCGTTCAGCGAGTCGGGTAGTTCGGTGCGCCGGGTCCTCCGGTGAGTCGGGTGTTCAGCGCGGACCGAGCTGCGGGGCGCGTTCCTCGGGGAACGTGCCCCGCAACTCCTCGCGCAGCGAACGCTGGAAAGCCGTCAGCAGGGCCTGCACCACGAGCGGTTGCATATGGGCGGAGAGGGTCTTCATCCGCTCCACCTCTTCCTCGTCGGGCTCCTGCGAGCGGTACGGGTCCCAGACCTCCTCGCGGAACAACTTGCTCAGCTCGCCCGCCAGTTGGCGCGCGTGGTCCAGCATCAGCTGCCGCGATCTGACCACCGCCTCCTGGGAGATCGGCAGCTCCAGCAGCCGCACCCCCAGCGGCAGCAGACCGGCGTCCACCTCGAACACCGACGGATCCTGGCCGCGTACCAGTACGTTCATCGCCTCCAGCCGCTCGATGTCGGCGTCGGCGAGAGGACGGCCGGCCCGGCGTTCCAGCTGCTCGCGGGTCACCTCGTCGGCGCTGTCCGGCATCCAGGAGGCGACCAGCGCACGGTGAATCGCCAGGTCCTGGGCGGTGATCTCCTCGGGCAGCCGCTGGAGATAGCGCTCGATCGCCGAGAGCGTCATGCCCTGGCTCTGCAACTCCTCTATCAGGGCCAGCCGCGCCAGATGCCCGTGGTCGTACCGGCCGACCCTGCGCGGCCCGATCCGCGGCGGCGGGAGGAGGCCGCGGGTGCTGTAGAAGCGGATGGTGCGCACCGTCACCCCCGCACGGGCCGCCAGCTCGTCGACGGTCAGGGCGGCCGGGCCGGTGTCCTCGGTCTGCTCGGTCATCCGCTCTGCCCTTCTCGCGCTCAGTCCCTCGGTGGTGCCACGGCCCGCGCCCTGCCCGGGCGACCGTGTTGTGCAGTATCGCTGTCTCAGCGAAGTTGTGAAACCCGCCCGGAGCAACAGCCGTTCACCCGCCGCGTGCCGCGGCGGTTCGCGGGCGCGAGTAATTCGGTGGCCCCGAGGGCGTCCGTTCGCGAGAGTGCCGACGTGGCACTTCACGAGAACGAGGTCGGTGCGGACGAGAGCGTCGTGCGGGCGCTGCTGCGCGAGCAGGTCCCGCAGTGGCAGGGCCTGTCCGTCTCGCCGGCGGGCGCCGGAACGGACAACACGATGTACCGACTGGGCGACCGGCTGCTCGTACGGCTGCCGCGCACCGCGGACAACGCCGGGGCGGTGCGCAAGGAGCAGGAGTGGCTGCCACGGCTGGCGCCGCATCTGCCCTGCCGCGTCCCCGAGCCGGTGCACGCGGGTGTGCCCAGTCCGGTGTTCCCGCTCGTCTGGTCGGTGCACCGCTGGATCGAGGGTGAGGAGGCCGGCACCGGCACGGTGGCCGACTGGTCCGCCTTCGGCGCGGATCTGGCCGAGGTCGTGCGGAGGCTGCACGCCGCACCTCTGCTGGGTGCCGAACGCCGCGGCGAACTCGGCGGCTACCGGGGCGGGGGTCTGCGCGCGTGTGCGAGCGGGTTCGGCGAGTCCTTCGACGCCTGCGGTGCGATCCGCGGGCTCGATCTGGACGTCGCGCGGCTGCGAGAGCTGTGGGAGTCCGGGCTCGCGCTGCCCGAGCCGTCCGGCCCGCAGGTCTGGCTGCACGGCGACCTCAAACCCTCCAACCTGCTGGTCCGGAAGGGGAAGTTGCGGGCGGTCATCGACTTCGGCTGCCTCACGGTGGGCTTCCCCGACGCCGAGCACGCGCCCGTGTGGGACCTTCCGTCCGAGGCCCGGCAGGCGTACTGGGACGCCGTGGGTCTGGACGACGCGACCTGGTCGCGGGCCCGTGCATGGGCCGTCGCGGTGGCGGTGAGCGGTGTGTCGTACTACTGGACCACCTTTCCCGCCTTCGTCGCCGAGTGCCTGTCGCGTCTGCGCGCGATCCTGGAGTCCGCCGACGACCGGTGAGGCGTGCGGACGGATGCGCGGCGGGTTCCGGTTGTGTGCGTCCGCGCCGCGTCCGCTCTTCCGCACGGCCCGGACTGCCGGCCGGCGAGCCGTGCGGCGTACGGCGTGTGATGCGAAACTCAGGCGTATCGATCCGCTTGCGTTTCGCATCACCGCTCCCTACGCTTCTGGAGTACGGAACCGTTTCGATGGCGGTTCCACCGAGCACGTCGAGGAGTGCCGGGCATGTCGATCCGATGCAGCCGCAGCCCGCTCTCGGGGCGGAGCAAGCTCACCCCCGAGCGGGAGCGCGAGCTCTACGACGCGGTGCTGGACCTGCTGCGCGAAGTGGGATACGAGGCGCTGACGATGGACGCCGTCGCCAGTCGCACCCGTTCCAGCAAGGCCACCCTCTACCGCCAGTGGGGGAACAAGTCGCGGCTGGTCGTCTCCGCGATCGAGCTGTGCGGTGCGCCGCCGCCCCCGATGGAGTGGCTCGGCCGCAACAGCCTGGTGGAGGATCTGCGCGAGCTGGCCAGATGGGCCGGGCGCGACGCCGCCAGGGACGTACCGCTGATGCGCGCGCTCGGCTCCGCCATGCAGGCGGACGGTGAACTGCTGCGTGTCATGCGCGAGACCATCATCGAGCCCGAACTCGTCGCGTTCCAGCGGCTGTTGGACGCCGCGGTCGAGCGGGGCGAGATCGCCGAGGTGCCGCCCGCGGTGAAGTACGTGCCGCATCTGCTCTTCGGCGCGCTGTTCTCGCGAGTCTTCATCGACGGCCTGGAGCCGGACGAGGAGTACGTCGTCACGCTGGTCGACGAGGTCGTACTGCCGATGTTCGGCCTGGGGGCGTCCGTCGAGGGCGACTCCGGGAAGCCCGCGCCCGTACCGCCCGCCGCTCCGGGTTCGGCCGGCCCGTCGCCGGACGCCGGCCAGACCGACGAGCCGAACGGAGCCCCGGGGGACTGACCCCGCCCGCCGCCGATCCGGGGCCGGACCGGCCCGAGCGCCGTGCCCACGGCGACCGAGCCGACCGGAGCCCACCGCACCACCAACCACCCACCGCCCGGGGCCGAGACCGGCCCCGAGGCGCGCCAGACCCTGCCCACCGTACGAACCGACGGGAGCTACCCCCGTGGCAACACTTCTCTCCGCACTAGGCCGGTTCTCATTCCGGCGCCGCGGCATCGTCGCGCTGATCTGGCTGGCGCTGCTGGCCGGCATCGGGTTCAGCGCCGCGACCGCCGCCAGCACACCCGGTATGTCCGTCGCCATGCCGGGCACCGAGGCCCAACGCGCTTTCGACCTGCTCGAAGAACGCTTTCCCGAGGCCAACGCCGACGGCGCCACCGCACGCATGGTCTTCCGCGCCGAGGACGGCGCACGCCTGACCGGCGGCGAGGCGAAGGGCACCGTCGACCGGGCGGTGGCCGGCCTCGGCAAGGACAAGGACGTCGTCGGCGTCGTCGACCCCTACGAGGCCAAGGCGATCAGCAAGGACCAGCAGACGGTCTACGCGACGGTCCTCTACGACGCGCCGATGGGCGAGGTCACCGAGGAGTCGCGCGAGGCGTTGGAGAAGGTCGCGGAGTCCGCGCGCGACGCCGGCCTGGTGGTGGAGACCGGTGGTACCGCGCTGGAGACCGAGCCGGAGACCGGAACCGGTGAGGTCATCGGTGTGCTGGTCGCCGCGATCGTCCTGGTGATCACCTTCGGTTCGCTGGTCGCGGCCGGTATGCCGCTGATCACCGCATTGGTCGGGGTGGGTATCGGTGTCGGCGGCGTGATCGCGCTCGCACCGCTGATGGACATGTCGGCGGTGACCTCCATCCTGGCCGCCATGATCGGCCTGGCGGTCGGCATCGACTACGCGCTGTTCATCGTCTCCCGCTACCGCTCCGAACGCGCCGAGGGGTACGACGCCGACACCGCGGCGGGACGCGCCGTGGGCACCGCAGGCTCGGCCGTGGTGTTCGCCGGCCTCACCGTGCTGATCGCCCTCGCGGGCCTGGCAGTGGTGGGCGTACCGCTGCTCACCAAGATGGGTCTGGCCGCAGCGGCCACCGTCGCCATCGCCGTACTGGTCGCGCTCACCCTGGTCCCCGCGGTGCTCGGCTTCGCCGGCGACCGGGTGCTCGGCCGGCGCACCCGCAAGACCCTCGACGAGGGGGAGGGCGGCGCCCACCCGGCGACGCCCAAGGAGTCGCTCGGCACTCGCTGGGCGAAGCTGGTGCTGCGCCGCCCGGTGGCGGTGCTGCTGACCGCGGTGCTGGGACTCGGCGTCATCGCGCTTCCGGTCACCCAGCTCGAACTCGGTATGCCCGACGACTCCTCGCGCTCCGAGGAGTCCACCCAGCGCAAGGCGTACGACCTCATCGCCGAGAGCTTCGGCCCCGGCGCCAACGGCCCGCTGATGGTGGTCGTCGACACGGACGAGGTGGACGGCAACCCGAAGTCCGCGGTGCAGGGAGTGGCGAAGCAGCTGGGCTCGCTGGACGGCGTGCTGGCCGTCACTCCGCCGGAGTTCAACCGCGCGGGCGACGCTGCCATGCTGAACGTCGTCCCGGAGACCGGCCCGACCGCGATCGAGACCCAGGACCTCGTCCACGAGATCCGCGACACCGCGGGCGACACCCGGTCCGAGACCGGCGCCGAGGTGATGGTCACCGGTTCGACCGCGATGAACATCGACTTCTCCGAGAAGCTCAACAACGCGCTCGTTCCCTACCTCGCACTGGTCGTCGGACTCGCGTTCGTGCTGCTCATGCTGGTCTTCCGCTCGGTGCTGGTCCCGCTCAAGGCGGCGCTCGGCTTCCTGCTCTCGGTGCTGGCCGCGCTCGGCGCCGTCGTGGCGGTCTTCCAGTGGGGCTGGCTCGCCGACCTGCTCGGTGTCGCCCAGACCGGTCCGATCGTCTCGATGGCGCCGATCTTCCTGGTGGGTGTCGTCTTCGGGCTGGCCATGGACTACGAGGTGTTCCTGGTGACGCGGATGCGCGAGGCGTACGTGCACGGGCAGAGCCCGCACGAGGCCGTCGTCACCGGCTTCACCCACGGCGCCCGGGTCGTCGCCGCGGCGGCCGTCATCATGATCAGTGTCTTCGCCGGATTCATCGCCTCGGACGAGCCGATGATCAAGATGATGGGCTTCGGACTGGCGATCGCGGTCTTCTTCGACGCCTTCGTGGTCCGGATGGCCCTGGTACCGGCCGTACTGGCTCTGCTCGGCCGCTCCGCCTGGTGGCTGCCGAAGTGGCTGGACCGCGCGCTGCCGTCGGTCGACGTGGAGGGCGAGAAGCTGTCCACGCAGAAATCGGCGACCGAGGAGAAGGAGTCGGTGGGCGTGGGGAGTTGATCGCCCGCCGGCGCTGATCCCGCGGCTGGGCCCGGTCTGTTCGACAGACCGGGCCCAGCCGCATGGGGTGTGCGGGAGCGTACGCTCAGCCGCCGACGACGGGGTAGTGGTCGGACAAGTTCGTGTAGGTGTACTCCTTGCCCCAACTGCGCACCGTCCACGGCACGGAGCGCTCCGCGACGACCTCGTTGTCCCAGGACTGCGGGCGCGCGTGGCCCTCGCGGTGCAGCACGTGGTCCAGGTTCTCGCGCGGGTCGTCCGGGTAGCGGTCGGCGGCCACGGAGTTGTCCTCGGTGTCGAAGGAGTACGGCAGTCCGCTGCGGCTGTCGACGTCCGCCAACCCCGCGTCGGCCAGCATCCGCGGGTACTCATCGCTGCGGGAGTCGACGTTGAAGTCCCCGGCTACCAGGACCTGTTCGTCGGCCGGGATCTCCTTGCGGTCCAGGAACGCGCTCAACTCGCGGAACTGCGCGCTGCGCACCTCGGCCGGCCGCCCCTGCGCACAACCGGGATCGGTCGACTGCGTGTGCGTGCCGACGAGGTGGACGTTGCTGCCGGCCACGTCCAGCACCGTGTAGACGAAGCCCTTCTGGGACAGCGCCTCGATGCCGCAGCCCTCCTCGTAGACGTACTGCTCGCTGCGCACGATCGGCCACTTGCTGAGCACTGCGACCCCGCCGTCCTCCACGGAGGCGCCGGAGTACGCGCCGTGGGTGGCGTCCCAGCCGTCGCGGGAGCGGCCGAGCACCGGCGTACGGTGCGGGTACCGGTCCGCCGCGTTCTCCAGCAGCGCGTCCGAGGAAGAGTTGTCGAAGGCCTCCTGGAGCACCACCGCGTCGTTGCCGTGGAACCAGTCCTGCCGCGGGATCTGCGCGGCACGGTGGTCCTGGCCCCAGTTGGGGTGGAGCAGCTTGCTGAAGAGAAAGACGTTGTGGCTGAGCACCCGCAGCCCCGGGCCCGCGGATTCGGACGGCGCGGACTGCGCGTGCGCGTGACCGGAGCGTGTGCGCTCGGGCTGGGCGTGTGCGGTGGGTACGGCCGCGGCTGCGCACACGGCGGTGAGCGCGGTCGTCAGCGCGGCGAGACGCACCCCGCTGAACTGCCTGTACTTCCGTCGATTCGTGCGGTGGGACACCTGTCGCTCCTGGGGAAGAGGTGGGGCTGACGCGCCGGCTTGTCTATTCAAGCAGCGCCCCTACGCCTGAGTAACCCTGCGCGGGTGAACGTTTCGATGGGCCGGAGTTGCTGCCGCATCAGCCCTCTCGCCAGGAGTCGGTCCTGCGACCCGACCGCTCGGCCGTGCGACCCGACCGCGGGAGGCTGCCGACCCGCCCGGCCGCTTCCCCGCCCCTGCCCGCCGGGCAACCGCTACAGCGGATCGATCTCCGTCAGCTCCTCGTCGAGGGCAAGCCACCGGTCCACGCCGATCGACCGCAGAAAGCCCGGATCGTGACTGACCACGAGCAGCGCGCCCCGATAGGACTCCAGAGCGGTGACCAACTGCCGCATGCTCGCTGTGTCGAGACTGTTCGTCGGCTCGTCGAGCATCAGCAGCTGCGGTGCCGGTTCGGCCAGCAGCAGCGCGGCGAGGCTCGCGCGGAAGCGTTCACCGCCGGAGAGCCCGCCCGCGAGCCGGTCTGCCGCGGCGCCCCGGAAGAGGAACCGGGCGAGCTGCGCCCGGATCCGATTGTCACCGGCCCGAGGGGCGAAGCGGGCGACGTTCTGCGCGACCGACAACCCGTCGTCCAGCAGATCGAGCCGCTGCGGCAGGAAGCGCATCGGCACATGGAGCGTCAACCCGCCCTCATCCGCCGGCAGTTCACCCGCCACGGTCCGCAGCATCGTGGTCTTCCCCGAGCCGTTGGCGCCGGTCAGCGCCACACGCTCGGGGCCGTGCAGATCGAGGGTGACCCGGCTGCCGGTGCGCAGCACCAGCTCGCGCGCGCTCAGCACCTGACGGGCCGAAGGGACCTCGGTGCTGGGCAGATCGACTCGGATCTCCCGGTCGTCGCGGACCAGTTCGGACGCCTCCTCCAGCCGCTCGCCCGCCTGCGCGAGCTTCTGCTCGTGCATGATGCGGTGCTTGCCCGCGGAGACCTGGGCCTCGCGCTTGCGCGCGTTCATCACGATCTTCGGCTCTCGCTTGTTGGCGTGCATCTTGTTGCCGTAGCGCACCCGCTTGGACAACTTCTCCTGCGCGTCGGAGAGTTCGCGCTTCTGCCGCTTCAGATCGCCCTCCGCGACGCGCACCGCGCGCTCCGCCGCGGCCTGTTCGGTGGCGACGGCCTCCTCGTACGCCGTGTAGTTGCCGCCGAAGAAGCGGATCCGGCCCTCGCGCAACTCGGCGATCCGGTCGACGCGTTCGAGCAGTTCCCGGTCGTGGCTGACCACCAGCAGCACGCCGCGCCAGCCCTCCACCGCCTCGTACAGCCGCCTGCGTGCCCGAAGATCGAGGTTGTTGGTCGGCTCGTCGAGCACCAGGATCTCGGGGCGGCGCAGCAGCAGCGCGGCCAGGCGCAGCAGTACGCCCTCACCGCCCGAGACCTCGCCGACGGTGCGGTCCAGCCCGATGTGCGCCAGGCCGAGGCCCGCCAGGGTCGCCGAGGCACGCTCCTCCACGTCCCAGTCGTCGCCGAGCGCGGTGAAGTTCTCCTCTGAGGCGTCACCGGCCTCGATCGCGTGCAGCGCACGACGTCGATCGGCGATCTCCAGCACCTCATCGACCCTGCGGCCGGTGTGCAGTCCGAGGTCCTGCGGCAGTCGGCCGAGCTCGCCGGAGGCCCGTACGGTGCCGGCGCTCGGCGTCAACTCGCCCGTGAGCAGGCGCAGCAGCGTCGACTTGCCGGTGCCGTTGTCGCCGACGAGCCCGGTGCGGCCGGACCCGAAGCTGACGCTGAGGTCCTCGAAGACCGGAGTGCCGTCCGGCCAGGCGAAGCAGAGCCCGTCGGCGAGCACGGACCAGGCAGCGCCGGAGCCGCCGCTGTCGACCGGACGCGAGGGAGGAAGATCGGAGGATGACGCGAATGACATGAGGCCTCCTGCGGCCGTCGGGAGAAAAGGAGCAGCACAGGAGACACCCGGCCCTTGGGGGGCGAGTACGGATGGGGCCGGGAGACGGCTCGCAGTCCGAGGTCACACACGTGGAGTCCGCCGCAGGAAGCAGCAACGCTTCTCGGCGGGAAGGGGCCGAACCGGCGCACGGAATGTGCACGTGCACGGTCGCCACCAGGGGCGCACGGTGTCTCATGACCTCAGATGCGCAACGGCCTCTCCTCACCTCGACAACAGGGCCACGGACGACCGTAGGGCGCCCGCCGAGGCGAGTCAACGGAATAAATGCCGACGCGCGGCACGTCCGGTACGGCTGCCCGGCAGCAGTGCCGGGCAGCCGTACCGCCTCGAAACCGGCTCAGCCGCGGCCGTCCAGCAGCCCGGCCTTGCGCAGGGCGTCGGCCATCGCCCCGCTCGGCGCAGCCTCACGCCGACCCGCGCCGCCGCTCTTCGCACCGCCGCTCTTGGCGCCGCCGCCGCCGCGGCCCGCGCCTGCCTGCCGCCTGCCGCCGCCGTCCTCGCGGCCCGCGCCGGAACGGCCTCGGCCGCCACCGCCGCCCTCCTGGCCGCCGCGCCGGCCGGAGGCTTCGCCCCTGCCCCGGGGCCGCTCGCCCGCCGCCGGCACCTCGTCGTCCAGCCGCAGGGTCAGCGAGATGCGCTTGCGCTCCACGTCGACCGAGAGCACCTTCACCCGGACGATATCGCCGGGCCCCGCCACCTCCCTGGGCTCCTTCACGAAGTTCTTCGACATCGCCGAGACGTGCACCAGCCCGTCCTGGTGCACACCGATGTCCACGAACGCCCCGAAGGCGGCGACGTTGGTCACCACCCCCTCCAGGACCATGCCCTCGGCGAGGTCACCGATCTTCTCGACGCCCTCCTTGAAGGTCGCGGTCCGGAAGGCCGGCCGCGGGTCGCGACCCGGCTTCTCCAGCTCCCGCAGGATGTCCGTCACGGTGGGCAGCCCGAAGGTCTCGTCCACGAACTGATCCGGCCTCAACGAGCGCAGCACTGCGGTGTTGCCCACCAGCTCGCCCACCGCGCCGCCCGTCCCACCGGCCATTCTGCGCACCACCGGATAGGACTCCGGGTGCACGCTGGAGGCGTCCAACGGGTCCGCGCCGCCGCGGATGCGCAGGAAGCCCGCGCACTGCTCGAACGCCTTGGGGCCCAGCCTGGCAACGGACTTGAGCTCCTTGCGGCTGTGGAAGGGGCCGTTGGCGTCCCGGTGGGAGACGATGTTCTCGGCGAGGGTCGAGCTGATGCCCGAGACCCTGGAGAGCAGTGGCGCCGAGGCGGTGTTGACGTCCACGCCGACGCCGTTCACGCAGTCCTCGACGACCGCGTCCAGCGACCGCGAGAGCTTGGTCTCGGCGAGGTCGTGCTGGTACTGGCCGACACCGATCGACTTGGGGTCGATCTTGACCAGCTCCGCCAGCGGGTCCTGGAGCCGGCGGGCGATGGAGACGGCGCCGCGCAGCGACACGTCCAGCTCCGGAAGCTCGCGCGAGGCGTACTCGGAGGCCGAGTACACGGAGGCACCGGCCTCGGAGACCATCACCTTGGTGAGGTTCAGCTCCGGGTGGCGGCTGATGAGCTCGCCGGCGAGGCGGTCCGTCTCCCGCGAGGCGGTGCCGTTGCCGATCGCCACGAGGTCGACGGAGTGCTCCTTCGCCAGCACCGCCAGCGCGGCGAGTGAGGCGTCCCACTTGTTCGCCGGGGCGTGCGGGTAGATCGTGCTGGTGGCCGACACCTTGCCGGTCGAGTCCACCACGGCGACCTTCACGCCCGTCCGCAGCCCCGGGTCCAGCCCCATCGTGGAGCGGGTGCCGGCCGGCGCGGCGAGCAGCAGATCGCGGAGGTTCGAGGCGAAGACGCCGACCGCGTCGTCCTCGGCCGACTGCCGCAGCCGCAGCCGAAGATCGATACCCAGATGCACCAGCACCCTGGTGCGCCAGGCCCAGCGCACCGTCTCGCGCAGCCACTTGTCCGCCGGGCGCCCCCGGTCGTGGATGCCGAAGCGGTCCGCGATCGCCACCTCGTACGGGGTCGGGCCCGCCTGCTCGGCCTCCCCCGGGGCCAGCGGATCGAGGCCGAGATCGAGGACGTCCTCCTTCTCGCCCCGCAGCATCGCCAGCACCCGGTGGCTGGGCATCTCGGTGAACGGCTCGGCGAAGTCGAAGTAGTCGGCGAACTTCGCGCCCTGCTGCTCCTTGCCCTCCCGCACCGAGGCCGTCAACCGCCCCTGCCGCCACATCCGTTCGCGCAGCTCGCCGATCAGGTCGGCGTCCTCGCCGAAGCGCTCGGTGAGGATCGACCTCGCGCCCTCCAGGGCCGCGGCCGGGTCGGCCACTCCCCGCTCGGCATCCACGTAGGCCTGTGCCGACTCCGCCGGCTCGGTGCTCGGATCCGCCAGCAGCGCGTCGGCGAGGGGCTCCAGGCCGGCCTCGCGGGCGATCTGCGCCTTCGTCCGGCGCTTGGGCTTGTAGGGGAGGTAGATGTCCTCCAGCCTGGCCTTGGACTCGGCCGCCCGGATGCGGGCCTCCAACGCCTCGTCCAACTTGCCCTGGCCCCGCACCGATTCGAGGATCGCCGTCCTGCGCTCCTCCAACTCCCGCAGGTACCGCAGCCGTTCCTCGAGCGCGCGCAGCTGCGCGTCGTCGAGCATCTCGGTTGCTTCCTTGCGGTACCGGGCGATGAAGGGCACGGTCGAGCCGCCGTCGAGCAGCTCGACGGCGGCCCGGACCTGCCGCTCCCGTACTTCCAGCTCGTCGGCGATCCTGGCTTCGATGGACACTGTTGATGCGCTCACGCCCCGCATTGTGGCAGGCGGCACCGACAGTGGCGGCCTCCCTCGGCCGCCGCGCCCTGCTACTTGCCGATCAGGTCCTGCGGGAACGCCCCCGACTCGGCGGCTTTCAGGGTGAGTTGGCCGGCCAGCTCGGTCAGCCGGGCCACGCCGGTGGCGCCCAGGTGCTCGTACGGCGCGCGGTCCAGCTCGTCGGTGCGGCGTTCGATCTCCTTGCGCAGCCCGAGCCCCTCCTCCGTCAACTCGTGGTCGGCGGTGAGCAGTCCGCGAGCGGTCAGGCCCTCCAGGGTCTGCTCCCACTCCTTCCGGGTGAAGCCGCGGGTGCGCAGCACCCAGCCGGTACTCATGCCCCGACCGCTGGCCGTGTGGGTGGCCTGGGCATCCAGACCGCTGAGCCCGGCGCCCGCGAGTACGGCGAGGTGGCCGTCGCCGCGGTGCTCCCGCAACAGGGTGCAGGCGTGCCACAGCGCCAGGTGCGGCGCCTCGGGCACCGGCAGATCGGCGTTGCCCGCGTACAGCGGACGTGCTTCCCTGCCGCACGCCTCGGACGCGCGCAGCGCCAGCTCCGCGGCCTCGGAGACCTCCTCGGAGGCGACGCCGTCCTCGCCCCAGAGTCGCCGCAGAAGTGCGTCCACCGCTTCCAATCGGGTCTCCAGGGCCTGCTGGGGGGTGATCGTCTCCCACAGTTGCGGCACCCGCTCGGCGATGACCCGGTGGCCGAAGGAGTAGAAGGTCGCGGTGACCGTGCCCGCGCCCACGGCGCCCATCGGAGCCGCCCGGGCGGCCAGATAGGCGGAGAGGGGGTCGCTCACACCGGCGGCGGCGTAGTGCTCGTTGATCTCTTTGGAGAAGTAGATCGCCGAGTGGATCGGGTTGACCACGCTGTGGCAGCGGCGGCCGGCGCGCTCGTCTTGGAGAGTCATGGTGCGGATGTTACGCAGCGGTCGCTTAGTGCGGCAGAGGTGGCCCTCGTCGATGGCTGAAAAGGTGGGGAACGCGTCCTTGCCGCCAACAGGGCCGCGCCCCAAGGATGTCCGTATGCGCTCCCGCACCGTGCTGTGCACCCTCTTCGACCGGGTGCAGAGCCTCGACGTCATCGGCCCTCTGGAGGTCTTCGCCGCGGCGAGCGACTTCGCGGTGGCCGAGGGGCGGCCCGGGTACACCGTCCGCACCGCCTCGCCGGACGGCCGTGCGGTCACCAGCACCTGCGGGGTGCGCCTGGAGCCGGACGGGGCGCTGCCGTCGGCCCGTACACCGCACACCCTGATCGTCCCCGGAGGTCCGGGCACCAGGGGCGGGCAGCCGGAGATCGCCGACTGGGTGCGCCGTCGGGCGGCCAGGATCGAACGGCTCGCCTCGGTCTGCACCGGCGCCTTCGTCCTTGCCCGGGCAGGGCTGCTCGACGGTCGGCGCGCCACCACGCACTGGGCCCACTGCGAGAGCCTGGCGCGGGCGAACCCGGCGATCGACGTCCAACCGGACGCGATCTTCGTACGCGACGGCCGGGTGTCGACCTCGGCCGGAGTGACCAGCGGAATCGACCTGGCGCTCGCCCTCGTGGAGGAGGACCTCGGGCGGCGGATCGCGCTGACCGTCGCGCGGATGCTCGTCGTCTTCCTGCGACGGCCGGGAAACCAGGCCCAGTTCAGCGCGCAGCTGGCCGCTCAGACAGCTGCGCGCGAGCCGTTGCGGGAGGTCCAGTCGTGGATCTCCGAGCACCCCGAGGCGGATCTGAGCGTGCCCGCTCTGGCGGAGCGCGCCGCCCTCTCCCCGCGCCACTTCGCCCGCGCCTTCCGCGAGGAGGTGGGCGTCCCTCCCGCGCGCTACGTCGCCGGGGTGCGACTCGAACTCGCCAGGCAGCGGCTGGAGGACACCGGCGACGGGGTCGAGGAGATCGCCCGTTCCTGCGGCTACGGGACCCCGGAGGCCATGAGGCGCGCCTTCCTCGCTGCACTCGGGCTGCCGCCCGCCGAGTACCGCCGTCGCTTCGACAGCCAGGCAGCCGGCCCCTGACCCGTGCACGGCACCGCGGCGCCCGCTGCCGTCGCCGCGCCGCAGAGCACACGGGCCCACCGGCCCCGGCCCGCCCGAACCGTCCGACCAATCGTCAACAGCCCTGCCGCGCCGAGCGGTTGGGGTGTCACCCTCCGTGAAGAAAGGATCACCCCATGACGTTCGCCGAGCTCCCCGCGGAGCCCACCGTCGCCATCGTGCTCTACCCCGGCTTCACTTCGCTGGACGCCGTCGGCCCCTACGAGACGCTGAGCAATCTGCCCGGCGCCCGTACCGTATTCGTCGCCGCGCGCCCCGGACCGGTCACCAACGACGGCGGGGCGCTGACCCTGGTCGCCGGTGCCGGGTTCGAGGAGGTTCCGCGCCCCGACGTCGTCGTGGTGCCGGGCGGCCCGCCGGAGAACGTCGCCGCGGCCCGTGAGGACGTCGTGCCCTGGCTGCGCGCCGTCGACCCGTACACCACCGTGACCGCCTCGGTGTGCACCGGTTCGCTGCTGCTCGCCGACGCGGGGCTGCTGGAGGGGAGGCGCGCCACCACCCACTGGCTCGTGCTGGAGCATCTGGCCACGCTCGGCTGCTTCCCGGTCTCCGAACGGGTGGTCACCGACGGGAAGTACGTGACGGCGGCTGGTGTCTCGGCCGGTATCGACATGGGGCTCGGCCTCGCCGCCGAACTCGCCGGCGAGCGCGTCGCCCAGCGCATCCAGCTGATGATCGAGTACGATCCGGCGCCACCGTTTCGCGCCGGTTCGCCGGCCACCGCTCCGGCGGAGATCGTCCAGGAGCTGCGCGAGGTCGGCCTCGGCCTCTGAGCGCGGGGCGCGTCGCCCGAGCGGCGGGGCGCGTCAACAGCCCGGTGGGCAGCGGGTTCGGGCCCGGCGCGGCCTGACCGCGGCGCACCGGCCGGACCTGGCGGGCGTCGTCCGTCCCCGCCGGCATCGTCCCGGTAGTCGAACGCGGGGCGCGGCGCGGTCGCTTGAGCACGCGTGCCCGTTCGAGGCCGACCGCCTCCTCGACCCTCGCCGGGAGGTTGAGCGCGGCGGTCCGCGGCCCGTACCCCCTCCTGCACCGGGGCGTCCTCGCACAGCCGCCCGCGCAGGATCCCGCCGGACCCGGTTCGGGATATCTGACCGGAGACGAAGAGGAGTTCCCCCATCGAGTAGTCGCCGCGTACGCGTAGCGGGGTGCGCCGAGGACCGGCAGCTCGATCCCGAGGGCGGTCAAGCGGTCCCGGGTCCCCTTCCGCGGCCCGCTCACAGCTGCTCCCCCAATGCGGGAAACAGGGGTGGCCGGGCGCTGTCGTGCTTCGGGCGGGCGCTCACCGCATGCTCGACAGGTTCTAGGGCGACCAGGGGAAACGAGCCGGGCGGCGCTCCAGGAACGCCGCGGCGCCTTCCGCCAACTCGCCGCTCTCGCGGGCGACATGCTCCCAGTGCCGCTGCCGTTCCGGGTCCGGCGGTCCGTCGACGTACTCCTTGGCGGTGAACTGGGTCAGCCGCGAGCGCGAGACGAGCAGCGCGGTGAACTCCGCGACCCTGGCCTCCAGTGCGCCCGCCGGAAGGACCTCGTCGGCCAGTCCGATCCGCAGCGCGCGGGCTGCGCCGATCAACTCCGCGGAGTACAGCAGGTGCTTGGTCGCCGAGGGGCCCGCGAGGCGCACCAGCCGCTGGGTCGAGGAGGCGGCGTACACCACTCCGAGCCGGGCCGGGGTGACGCCGAACCGGGCGTCCTCGTCGGCGAACCGCAGATCACAGGCGACCGCGAGCTGAGCCCCGCCGCCGACGCAGTGGCCGCGCACGACGGCCAAAGTGGGGCCGGGGAAGCCGGCCAGCGCCTCCTCGGCGCGCACCGCGAGGTCCTGCACATCGACGTCCGGGCTGAAGCTGCCGATGTCGGCACCTGCGCAGAAGGTGGCGCCGTACCCGGTGAGCACCACCGCGTGCACCTGCGACGTGGCGGCCAACTCCGCGAGCAGTGGCGGGAGTTCGCGCCACATCGACGGGGTCATGGCATTGCGCTTGGCGGGGTTGCGCAGGGTGATGGTGGCGATGCCGTCAGCCGTCGAACACTCCAGACCTGGCTCCATGGACGCCTATGTTACTGGCGCGTCGGGTGGCCTGAAGCAGCCGCCGGGTCGATGTGCCACCGCGGGATTGCGCGTCTACTGCCAGTAGACGCGCAATCGGCGTTCCGGTGCGGCCGGTACGGGTGGACCGAGCGTGCCGAAACGGGGCGACCGGGGCGAATGGAACGAGGTGGTGAGCCCGGGATGTGGCGCCCGGCGATCGGGAGCAGCCATTGACGCGTCAGGAACGATCGCGATCAAACAAAAAAAGCGCAAAACCGCGCCAGTTGCGGTCAGTACCCCCGGCGGGCGAGCCATCAGCCAACACTCGAAGTCAGACAGAGCTCGCGACGCCGCACTGCCGAGGTGCGCGGCCGGGCGCCAGTCCCTGGACAACCGCGTAGAGGGTGGGTGCCGGAAACGATGGAGAGCGGAATTCCGCTGTCACAGACCTCAGCTCCGCCTCCGGCACCGTACGAAGGTGCCTGGCGCTTCACCGCGCCGGCGACGGACTCGTCGGTGCCGCGGGCGCGGCGCGCCGTGCGGGAGCTGATCGAGCGCCAGCAAGCACCGGTGACGGACGACCAACTGCACGGACTGATGCTGATCGTCTCGGAGTTGGTGACCAACGCGGTGCGGCACGCGGCCCTGCTGTCGCCCGAACTCGGCGTGGAGGTCGCGCTGAGCCGCGGGTGGGTGAAGGTCGCCGTCGAGGACAGCCACCCTTATCGCCCCAAGGCGCTGGCCGCCGACCCCGACCAGCAGCACACCGGCGGGCGCGGGCTGCTGCTGGTCAAGAGCGTGGTGGACGAGTCCGGAGGAGTCTGCGACATCGAACAGACGGCGGCCGGCGGCAAGATCATCTGGGCGGCTCTGCCGCTTCCCCTGACGCTCTGACCCTCCGGCGCGCGGCGGTCGGCGTCGCGGCCCGCAGGTCGCCGCCCGCACCTCACGGCCGGCCCGTACATCTGCCGACTGCCGTCCGCCGCGCGTGAATTGGGCGCGGAGCCCCCGTGCTCGCCGCGCCCTGACCGCTACCAGCCCGCGTCGGACGGGGTGACCTCGCGGATGCCCGGCCGCGCGGCGTCCAGCACCGTCATGAACCAGGCCGAGAAGGTGTCGCGGTCGTGGCGCTCCTTGAGCTCCTGGGGTGTGACGAAGGCGAGGTCCGCGATCTCCTCGGGTGCGGGCTCGGTGGGTGCGGTCACCCGGCCGACGAAGAGGTGGTTGTACTCCTGCTCCACCAGTCCGGAGGCCGGGTCCGGATGGTTGTAGCGGACGGTGCCCGCCTCCTGGAGCAGCGCGGGTGCGATCCCCAGCTCCTCGCCCACGCGCCGGGCCGCCGCCACGAACGGCGGTTCGCCCGGATACGGGTGTCCGCAGCAGGAGTTGGACCACACGCCGGGGGAGTGGTACTTGCCGAGGGCGCGCTGCTGGAGCAGCAGCCGCCCCCGCTCGTCGAAGAGGAAGACGGAGAAGGCGCGGTGCAGCTGCCCCGGGGCCTGATGAGCGGCGAGCTTCTCGGCCGTACCGGTCGTGGTGCCGCTCTCGTCGACCAGTTCGAGCATGATCGGAGCCGCGGGCTGTAGTGCCATCTGTCTACCTTCGTCCTTGTCCTGGTGGGCTGACGCGGACGTCCTACCCAGCTCAGTGGCAAACTCTTCTCTCGTGCCTGGCATGGCCGTGCGGCTCCAACTGGAACGTGCAGTGCTCGACGTCGAAGTGCGAACCGAGGCAGTCCTGCAACTCGTGCAGGACCCGCTCGTTTCCCTTGTCGTTGAGCGTCTCGCGGCTGACGACCACGTGGGCGGAGAGCACCGGCATGCCCGAGGTGATCGTCCACACGTGCAGATCGTGCAGCTCCTCCACCCCCGGCATGGCGAGGATGTGCGTTCGAAGCTCGTCCAGGTCGACGTTCCTGGGCGCGGCCTCCAGCAGTACGTCGACCGCCTCGCGTGCCAGCTTCAGCGTACGCGGGATGATCATAAGCGCGATCAGCAGCGAGGCGACCGGGTCGGCCTGGGCCCAGCCCGTGGTGATGATGACGAGCGCCGCGACCACGACCGCCAGTGAGCCGAGTGCGTCCGCCAGCACCTCCAGGAAGGCGCCGCGGATGTTGAGGCTCTCCTTCTGTCCGCGCATGAGCAGGGTGAGGGAGACGAGGTTGAGGGCGAGACCGACCACACCGAAGACGATCGTCAGTCCGCCGGGGACCTCGACGGGGTTGCGGAAGCGTTCGATGGACTCGACGAGGATGTAGCCGCCGACCCCGAGCAGCAGCAGGCAGTTGAGCAGTGCGGCGAGGATTTCGACGCGTGCGAAGCCGAAGGTGCGGCGGGCCTCGGTCGGCCGGTTGGCGAAGTGGATCGCGAGCAGTGCCATACCGACACCCACGGCGTCGGTGGCCACGTGACCGGCGTCCGCCAGCAGCGCGAGCGAGCCGGTCAGCCAGGCTCCCACCGCCTGGGCGACCAGCAGTGCCAGTGCGATGCCCAGTGCGATCCGCAGCCGGCCGCGGTACGCGGCGGCGGCCGTACCGGTGGTGCCGTGCGGTCGCGGTCCGCCGTGGTCGTGTCCCGCACCCATGAGGAGCGCCTCCCTGCTGCCGGTTCGGCTGCGTCGGTTCCCGGCCTGTTTATCGGCCGACTGCCCGGGCCTGTCCGCTGCCCGGTGTGCGCCCCAGTGAACTACGGGTGGGGGGTATCTGCAACGCGACGCTGAACACCGTTGTCATCTGCTCTGACCTGCAGGTTTGTCGTGCAGGTCAGAGCACGGACGCGCACTCGGGAGGTCGACTGCGGCCCGCACCTCCGACGGCCCGCACGGCTTGTTCGTGGCCTGACAAGGAGGGTGGAGTGAACCTGCGGTGAATGGACTCCTGCGCTGATCGGATAGCCTCTGCCGACATGTCCCGCGCCCTCCGAGGGTGCCGGTGACCGGCCGCCGCGCGCCGACCCGGTCAACGGGCCTCCCGGCGCCGCAGCCGCGGCCCGTGTCCGATCCAGCAGCCAAGGAGTGAGTTCGACTGTCGACCGCCATTCTCACCGGTCCGCCGGTGGCCGGGTCGTCACTGGCGGACGACCTGCGCTCGCTGGGTTTCACGGTGCACGTCGCGAACGCGCCCGCCGAGGTGCCCGCCCTGGTGGCCGACATCCCTCTGGCCGACCGCATCGCGCTGGTGGACGCCCGTTTCATCGGCCACCGGCACAGTCTCCGGCTGGCCCTCACCGACCCGCGCTTCCCGGCCGCCGCGGCGCCCGGCCTGCTCACCGTCACGACCAAGGCGCGCGGGGCCCTCTCGACCGCGCTGCGGAGCGTGGACACCGCCGTCTCCGACGATCCCACCGGTGACCTGGCGACTGCCCTGGAGCGCGAGCAACTGGCCGTGCACCGACCCGAGTTCGGCACTCTGGTCGCCACGGCCCCCACCGACAGCCAGGAGCGGTTGGACGCGCTGCACGCCGTCGACGCCGTCGACGACGAAGCGGTACGGCTGCGTTCCTCGGTGAAGTCGCGGGACGGCTTCTTCACCACCCACTGCATCAGCCCGTACTCCCGCTACGTCGCCCGCTGGTGCGCCCGCCGCGGGCTCACCCCGAACCAGGTCACCACCGCCTCCCTGCTCACCGCGCTGGTCGCGGCAGGCTGCGCGGCCACCGGGACCCGGCCCGGCTTCGTGGCGGCCGGCCTCCTGCTGCTCGCCTCCTTCGTACTGGACTGCGCGGACGGGCAGTTGGCCCGCTACTCGCTCCAGTACTCCACGCTCGGCGCCTGGTTGGACGCCACCTTCGACCGCGCCAAGGAGTACGCGTACCTCGCCGGTCTCGCGCTCGGCGCCGCGCGCGGCGGGGAGGACGTGTGGGGGCTGGCGCTGGGTGCGATGGTTCTCCAGACCGTTCGCCATGTCATCGACTTCGCCTTCAACGAGGCCAACCACGACGCCACCGCGAACACCAGTCCCACCGCCTCGCTCTCCGACCGACTGGACGGTGTCGGCTGGACCGTCTGGGCCCGCCGCATGGTCATCCTGCCGATCGGCGAACGCTGGGCGCTGATAGCCCTGCTCACCGCCCTCACCACGCCCCGCATCACCCTCACCGTGCTGATCGTCGCGGGTGCGTTGGCCGGCTGCTACACCCTGGCCGGCCGCGTGCTGCGCTCGGTCAACCGCCGTGCGATCCGCACCGATCGGGCCGCCCGGGCGCTGCGGGAGCTGAGCGGCGAGGGGCCGCTCGCGGAGGCGGCGGGCAGCTTCGGCTTCCGCCCCGGCCCCGCGTCCGCCCTCGCCGGTGCCGGTACGGCCGCGCTGCTGGCCACGGCGCTGTTCGCGCCGCTGGGCGGTTGGCAACTCCCGCTGGTGGCCCTCGGGTACGCCGTACTGGCCGGCCTTGCTGCGGCCCGCCCGCTCAAGGACAGACTGGACTGGCTGCTGCCGCCGCTCTTCCGTGCCGCCGAGTACCTCACGATCCTGGTGCTGGCACTCCGCTTCGCCCACGCCGACGATCCGGTGAACGGCGCTTTGCCTGCCGCTTTCGGCCTGGTGTCGGCTCTCGCCTACCATCACTACGACACGGTGTACCGCATCCGCGGCGGCACCGGCGCGCCGCCGCGCGGGCTGGTGCGCGCCACCGGGGGGCACGAGGGACGTACCGTGCTGATCGCGGTCGTCGCGGCAGCGACCTTCGGTACCGACTGGCTCGACGGACAAGGTTTCCCGCTGGTGATCTCGGCCCTGGCCGTGGCGCTGGCACTCATCGTGCTGGTGGAATCCATCCGCTTCTGGATGTCCTCCACAGCACCCGCAGTACACGACGAAACAGGAGAACCCGCATGATCGGCCTCGTGCTGGCCGCCGGCGCCGGACGGCGTCTGCGTCCCTACACCGACACTCTGCCCAAGGCCCTGGTGCCGGTCGGCCCCGAGGGCCAGGAGGAGTCGCTGACCGTCCTGGACCTCACGCTCGGCAACTTCGCCGAGGTCGGCATCACCGAGGTGGCGATCGTCGTCGGCTACCGCAAGGAGGCCGTGTACGAGCGCAAGGAGGCGCTGGAGGCCAAGTACGGCGTCACCCTCACGCTCATCGACAACGACAAGGCCGAGGAGTGGAACAACGCCTACTCCCTGTGGTGCGCCCGTGACGCCATCAAGCACAGCGTCATCCTCGCCAACGGCGACACCGTGCACCCGGTCTCGGTCGAGAAGACCCTCCTTGCCGCGCGCGGCAAGGGCCAGAAGATCATCCTCGCGCTGGACACCGTGAAGGACCTGGCCGACGAGGAGATGAAGGTCGTCGTCGACCCGGCCACCGGTGTCAGCAGGATCACCAAGCTGATGGACCCCTCCGAGGCCACCGGGGAGTACATCGGCGTCACCCTCATCGAGGGCGAGGCGGCCGACGAGCTCGCGGACGCGCTGAAGACCACCTTCGAGCGCGACCCGGACCTCTACTACGAGGACGGCTACCAGGAGCTGGTCAACCGCGGCTTCCGCATCGACATCGAGCCGATCGGCGATGTCCGGTGGGTCGAGATCGACAACCACGAGGACCTCGCCAAGGGCAGGGAGATCGCGTGCCAGTACTGACGAGGCTCATCCCCTCGCCGGTCGTCGTCGACATCCGTCCGGGCGCGCTGAACGACCTGGCGAGTGTCCTCGCCGACCAGCGAATCTCCGCCTCCGGCAAGCTGGCTGTCGCGATCAGCGGCGGCTCCGGGGCCCGGCTGCGCGAGCGGCTGGCCCCGGCGCTGCCCGGCGCCAGCTGGTACGAGGTCAGCGGCGGAACCCTGGACGACGCGATCCAGCTCGCCGAAGCGATGAAGTCCGGCCGCTACGACGCGGTCGTCGGACTCGGCGGCGGCAAGATCATCGACTGTGCGAAGTTCGCCGCCGCCCGGATCGGCCTGCCGCTCGTCGCGGTGGCGACCAACCTCTCGCACGACGGCCTGTGTTCACCGGTCGCCACCCTCGACAACGACGCCGGGCGCGGCTCGTACGGGGTGCCGAACCCGATCGCCGTCGTCATCGACCTGGACGTCATCCGCGAGGCCCCCGCACGCTTCGTGCGCTCGGGCATCGGCGACGCGCTCTCCAACATCTCCGCCGTGGCGGACTGGGAGCTGTCCGCCCGCGAGACCGGCGAGCAGATCGACGGACTGGCCGCGGCCATGGCGCGCCAGGCGGGCGAGGCGGTGCTGCGCCACCCCGGCGGGGTGGGCGACGACGCCTTCCTCCAGGTGCTCGCCGAGGGCCTGGTGCTGACCGGCATCTCGATGTCGGTTGCCGGTGACAGCCGTCCGGCCTCCGGCGCCTGTCACGAGATCAACCACGCCTTCGACCTCACGTTCCCCAAGCGGGCCGCGAGCCACGGCGAACAGTGCGGTCTGGGCGCGGCGTTTGCGATGCACCTGCGCGGTGACCGGGAGGCATGCGCGCAGATGGCCGACGTGCTGCGAAGGCACCGGCTGCCCGTGCTGCCGGCCGACATCGGCTTCTCCGTCGAGGAGTTCGTCCAGGTCGTCGAGTTCGCACCCAAGACCCGTCCGGGCCGCTACACGATCCTGGAGCACCTGGACCTGACCACCGAACAGATCAGGGACGCGTACGCCGACTATGCAAAAGCCATCGGTAGCTGAACTCCGACCGGTCGTCCACCCCGAAGGGGTCAAGGACCGCCGCAGCGGTGAGCACTGGGCAGGCCGCCTGTACATGCGCGAGATTTCGCTGCGCTGTGACAGGTACCTGGTGAACACCCGGATCACTCCGAACCAGCTCACGTACCTGATGGTCGTCGCCGGTGTGCTGGCGGGCGCGGCGCTGCTGGTGCCGGGCCTGACCGGCGCGCTGGTCGCCGCCCTGCTCATCCAGCTCTACCTGCTGTTGGACTGCGTGGACGGCGAGTTGGCCCGCTGGCGCAAGCAGACCTCGGTGACCGGCGTCTACCTGGACCGGGTCGGCCACTATCTGGCCGAGGCCGCGCTGCTCGTCGGCTTCGGACTGCGGGGCGCCGACCTCCTCGCCCGCGAGGGCGCCTCGGCCAACTGGATGTGGGCCTTCCTCGGCGCCGTCGCGGCGCTCGGCGCGATCCTCATCAAGGCCGAGACGGACCTCGTGGACGTCGCACGGGCACGCAGCGGACTGGAGACGGCCAAGGACGAGGCGGCCACGCCCCGTTCCTCCGGGCTGGCGCTCGCCCGACGGGCGGCGGCGGCGCTGAAGTTCCACCGGCTGGTCGGCGGAGTCGAGGCGTCACTGCTGATCCTGGCGCTGGCGATCGTCGACACGGTCGCGGGCGGGATCTTCTGGACCCGCTTCGGCATCGCGCTGCTGGCCGGTATCGCGGTCCTCCAGACCGTGCTCCACCTGGTGTCCATCCTCGCCTCCCGGAGGCTGAAGTGAGCACCGGGGCCGACGGGGAGACCGCATCGCGGGCGGCGGAGTCCTTCCGCCTCGCCGCGGTCGTCATCACCATGGGCAACCGGCCGGCGGAGCTCGCAGAGCTGCTGGAGTCGGTCGCCAAGCAGGAGGGGCCGCCGGTCGAGGTGGTGGTGGTCGGCAACGGCGCGCCGCTGCCCGACCTCCCCGAGGTGCCCGGCGGGCTGCGCACCGTCGAACTGCCGGAGAACCTCGGCATCCCCGGTGGCCGCAACGCCGGTGTCGAGGCGTTCGGAGCCGACGGCCGGGAGGTCGACGCCGTCCTCTTCCTGGACGACGACGGCCTGCTGCCCGGCACCGACACCGCCCGGCTTTGCCGCGAGGCGTTCACCGCCGATCAGGAGCTGGGCATCATCAGCTTCCGGATCGCCGACCCGGAGACCGGCGAGACCCAGCGCAGACACGTTCCCCGGCTGCGCGCCGCCGACCCGATGCGCTCCTCGCGCGTGACGACCTTCCTCGGCGGCGCCAGCGCCGTGCGCACCAAGGTCCTGGCGCAGGTCGGCGGGTTGCCGGGCGACTTCTTCTACGCCCACGAGGAGACCGACCTGGCCTGGCGGGCGCTGGACGGCGGGTGGGGCATCGAGTACCGGGCCGACATGGTGCTGCACCACCCCACCACCTCGCCCTCCCGGCACGCGGTCTACCACCGGATGGTGGCCCGCAACCGCGTCTGGCTCGCCCGGCGCAACCTCCCGCTGCCGCTGATCCCGGTCTACCTCGGGGTGTGGGTGCTGCTCACGCTGGCCCGTCGTCCCTCCGGACAGGCGCTGAAGGCGTGGCTGGGCGGTTTCAAGGAGGGCTGGACCACTTCCAGCGGCCCCAGGCGGGCCATGAGGTGGCGTACCGTGTGGCGGATGGCCCG
This sequence comes from Streptomyces tardus, assembly GCF_018101125.2. Classification (GTDB taxonomy): domain Bacteria; phylum Actinomycetota; class Actinomycetes; order Streptomycetales; family Streptomycetaceae; genus Streptomyces; species Streptomyces tardus. Next base: position 418,283 of record NZ_JAELVF020000004.1, read on the forward strand.
TCTGGGCCGACCGCCGGTCATCTGACAGGCTCGGATCTGAGAACATCGGGTCCCACCCCATCTCACGGTGGATCTCAGCTTTTGTGAGCCCTTGCAGAGTGAGGACGAAAGTTTCAACGTGAGCGAGTCAACGCACGACGGTGCGATCGCTGTCAGTCCCCGCCCCGGAAGCGACGAAGGCCTGTCCCCGGCCGAACTCGCGGCCAAGTACGGGCTGTCGCAGTCAGGAGCAAGGCCGTCACTGGGCGGCTACGTCAAGCAGCTGTGGGGGCGGCGCCACTTCATCCTGACGTTCTCCCGGGCGAAGCTGCACGCCCAGTACAGCCAGGCCAAGCTCGGCCAGCTGTGGCAGGTGATGACCCCGCTGCTGAACGCGGGCGTCTACTTCCTGATCTTCGGCCTGATCCTGAAGGCCGGCCGGGGCATGGACATCAGGGACTACATCCCGTTCCTGATCATCGGGGTGTTCGTCTTCACCTTCACCCAGAGCTCCGCGCTCGCCGGTGTGCGCGCGATCTCCGGCAACCTGGGGCTGGTGCGGGCGCTGCACTTCCCCCGCGCCTCGCTGCCGATCTCCTTCTCGCTCCAGCAGCTCCAGCAGCTGCTGTACTCGATGGTGATCGTCTTCGTCTTCGTGCTGTCCTTCGGCAACTGGCCGCGCTGGTCCTGGCTGCTGATCATCCCGGTGCTGGTGCTCCAGTTCGTCTTCAACACCGGACTGGCGCTGATCCTCGCCCGGATGGGCAGCAAGACCCCCGACCTCGCGCAGCTGATGCCCTTCGTCCTGCGCACCTGGATGTACGCCTCGGGCGTGCTCTTCAGCATCCCGCTGATGCTTCAGGACCGGGACGTTCCCACCTGGATCGTTGACGTGCTCCAGTGGAACCCGGCGGCGATCTACATGGACCTCATCCGCTGCGCCCTCATCGACGGGTACAGCACGGAGAACCTCCCGCCGCTGGTCTGGCCGGCCGCGATCGGCTGGGCCCTGCTGATGGCGGCCGTCGGATTTGTGTACTTCTGGAAGGCGGAGGAGCGTTATGGCCGTGGCTGAGCGAACCGAAGCGGACTCCAACCCCGCTGACTCACCGAACGCCCCGAGTGCCGCGACCGGCGGCATCCCGACGGTGATCGCCGACGAGGTGCACATCGTCTACCGGGTCTACGGCGGCACCAAGGGCAAGGGCAGCGCGACCGCGGCGCTCAACCGGATAGTGCGGCGCGGCAAGGCCGGCCGCGCGGTGCGCGAGGTGCACGCGGTGCGCGGCGTCAGCTTCACCGCCTACCGCGGCGAGGCCATCGGCCTGATCGGCTCCAACGGCTCGGGCAAGTCCACGCTGCTGCGGGCCATCGCCGGACTGCTGCCGCCCGAGCGCGGCACCGTCTACACCGACGGCCAGCCCTCGCTGCTGGGCGTCAACGCCGCGCTGATGAACGACCTCACCGGCGAGCGCAACGTCGTCCTCGGCGGACTGGCCATGGGAATGAGCCGGGATCAGGTCCAGGAGCGCTACCAGCACATCGTCGACTTCTCCGGGATCAACGAGAAGGGCGACTTCATCACGCTGCCCATGCGCACGTACTCCTCGGGCATGGCCGCGCGGCTGCGGTTCTCCATCGCGGCGGCCAAGGACCACGACGTCCTGATGATCGACGAGGCGCTGGCGACCGGCGACAAGAAGTTCCAGAAGCGCTCCGAGGCCCGTATCCGGGAGCTGCGCAAGGAGGCCGGCACGGTCTTCCTGGTGAGCCACAACAACAAGTCGATCAGGGACACCTGCGAGCGGGTGCTGTGGCTCGAGCACGGCGAGCTGCGGATGGACGGGCCCACGGCCGACGTCCTCAAGGAGTACGAGAAGTTCACCGGCAAGTGAGCCCGGTGTGCCCGGACGAGCTCCCGCGCTGCCCGTTTCGGTACCGCGGGTGTTTGCCCGTGCACTCGTTGTAGATCACTCGGCATCGGGGCGAGTGCGCCTGTGCGCCGGGTGAGTGTGCCCCGGGCGCGTGCGACTTCAGGAGTCGGCGGGTGACCATGGGGGCACGGTAGGCGAAGGCCCGACCACCGCGCGGGCCGCCGGAACGAGTTCCGGCGGTTGGTGACGGCACCCGCCAAGTGCCTTTGCGCTACCGCCACTTGAGACGCAGAGGAGACCTAGTGAACCCGGTTCGACCGGCTAACGTCGGCGTCGACGCAGCAGAAGTGCTTCCGTTGCTGGAACGCGGACGCAGCCTCGCTGAACCCATGCTGCGCGAGGCCGTGGCCCGCCTGGCGCCCCCCATGGACACCGTCGCCGCCTACCACTTCGGCTGGATAGACGCCGCTGGGGAGCCGGCCGACGGTGACGGGGGCAAGGCCGTGCGCCCGGCGCTCGCGATGCTGTCCGCAGCCGCGGCGGGCGCCCCGCCGGAGACGGGCATCCCGGGAGCGGTGGCGGTCGAGCTCGTCCACAACTTCTCGCTGCTGCACGACGATCTGATGGACGGCGACGAGCAGCGCCGCCACCGTGACACCGTGTGGAAGGTGCACGGGCCGGCCCAGGCGATCCTGGTGGGCGACGCCCTCTTCGCGTTGGCGAACGAGGTGTTGCTGGAGCTCGGGACCGTTGAAGCCGCCAGAGCAGCCGCCAGGCTGACCGCGGCGACTCGCAAGCTGATCGACGGGCAGGCCCAGGACATCACCTTCGAGACCCGCGACCGGGTGACCGTCGCGGAGTGCCTGGAGATGGAGGGCAACAAGACCGGCGCTCTCCTGGCCTGCGCCGTCTCCATCGGTGCCGTGCTCGGTGGCGCGGACGACCGTACGGCCGGTGCGCTGGAGGCGTTCGGCCACCATCTCGGTCTCGCCTACCAGGCCGTGGACGATCTGCTCGGGATCTGGGGCGACCCGGAGTCGACCGGCAAGCAGACCTGGTCGGACCTGCGGCAGCGCAAGAAGTCGCTGCCGGTCGCAGCGGCCCTGGAGGCGGGCGGCGAGGCTGCAAAGCAGCTCGGCGAGCTGCTCGCCACCGACGCCCATCTGCGGGTCGGCAGCGAGGTCTCCGGCCCCGGGGAGCAGTACGGGCGGCTGGCCGCCGAACATGCCGCGGCCCGCGAGACGGACCCCGCCTCCGATCTGATGGCCGACTTCGACGAGGCGGAGTTCGCCCTCCGGGCCTCGCTGATCGAGCAGGCCGGCGGGCGGGAGTGGACCGCGCAGGAGGCGCGTCGCCAGCACCAGCTCGCGCTGGACGCGCTGGAGAGCGTCGAGCTGCCGCAGGAAGTGCGCGACCAGCTCGCCGCACTTGCGAAGTTCGTCATCGAGCGGCGGCGTTGAGCCCGGCGGTCGTGCGCGGGCGCCGACTCGGTGCCCGCGCACGACCGCCGCGTGTTCCCGGACCGGCCGGCTGCGGAGGACCGCGGCCGGGCGGCTTCGCGTGGTGAGAGCCGGTGCGGTCGGGCGAGCGCCGGCCGGGCCGGCGACGGCCCTACCGTGGCTCAGATCAACATCTGCTCGCGCAGCCGGTCCCGGGTGGCTTCGGACAGCCCCAGCCCGTCGTGCAGATAGCTGTCCACTCCGCCCCAGGTCTCCTCGATCGCCGTGTACGCCGCGCTCAGATAGCTCACCCGTGCGTCGAACAGCGGTGAGAGCAGCTCCGCGATCTCCGGGTCGATCCCCGGCTGCGTCGGGTCGCCCCGGTGGACCTTGTAGCGTCTGCGCGGGTCTCCGGAGAGCAGGTAGTCGGTCTCGATCGCGTCCCGCTCGACCCCGACGGCGAGCAGGGTGACGGCGACGCTCAGGCCCGCCCGGTCCTTGCCGGCCGCGCAGTGCATCAGCGCGGGCACACCGCCCTCGGCCATGCTGTGCAGCACCCGGCTGTGGTCGGCGGTGCGCTCGGTGACGATCGTCCGGTACGTCGCCATCATGTTGGCGGCGGCCTGCCCGTCGCCGAGCGCGGCACGCAGCTCGGGCAGCGCGCCGTCGCGCACCAGCTGCCAGAAGTCGGCGCCGTGCGCGGGGTCGGTGAGCGGTATGTTCACGTTCCGCACGCCCGGCAGCTCGACGTCCGGGCCCTCCAGGGCCTGGTCGGCTGCGTTGCGGAAGTCGAAGACCGTGTGCAGCCCGAGGCCGGTGAGGAACGCCGTGTCCTCGGCGGTGGCGTGTGCCAGATGGCCGCTGCGGAACAGCACGCCCTCGCGGACCCGCCGACCGTCGGTCGTCGGGAGCCCGCCGACGTCACGGAAGTTGCGCACGCCGGTCAGACTGGGCTCGACGGCTTCGGACGTCACATGAACTCCTCGTGTTCGACGGTGCGGCGTCCCCGACGATACGACAACGATGCCTCCGGCAACCATGGGCCGGGGGTGCTCGCGGGCAGCCCCGGGGCGCTGTCGCACCCGGCTCCTACCCTGGAGCGATGACCGAGGAACTCTTTCCGGCCGAGCCGCGGGAGGTGGCACCGGGAGCGGTGCATCTGCCGGGCCGGCTCGGTCGCGAGGAGCAGCGCGAGCTGCTGGCCGCCTGCCGCCGGTGGGCGCTGCCGCCGGCGGGGCTGCGCACGGTGACGATGCCCCGGGGCGGCCGGATGTCGGTGCGCCAGGTCTGCCTCGGCCGGCACTGGTACCCCTACGGCTACGCCCGCACCGTGGTCGACGGCGACGGTGCGCCGGTGAAGGAGTTCCCGGCCTGGCTGGGGGAGTGGGCGCGCGGTGCGGTGGCCGCGGCGTATGACGCGCATCCGCTGCCGGGCGGGCAGCCGGAGCGTCTCGCGTACGACATCGCTCTGGTGAACTTCTACGACGACCGAGCCCGGATGGGGATGCACCGCGACAGCGACGAGCAGTCGTCCGCCCCGGTCGTCTCCTTCAGCCTCGGCGACACCTGCGTCTTCCGCTTCGGCGACGCCGAGGACCGGGGATCGCCGTATGCGGACACCGAGTTGGCCGGCGGCGACGCCTTCGTCTTCGGCGGGCCGGCGCGGCTCGCGTACCACGGCGTCCCGCGCACCCGGCCCGGTACGGCCCCCGCCTGGCTGGGGCTGCGCGGTCGACTCAGCGTCACCGTCCGGCAGTTCGAGCCCTCCTGACCCACACGGCCCGACCGGCCCCGCCGCGGACGGTCCCGGCTCCCGGGCTCGACTGCCCCCACGGGCCACGGGCCACGGGCCACGGGCCACGGGCCACGGGCCACCGGACCCGCCGGGGCCGGTTCGACCGGCCACCGGCTCCACCGGCTTCCGGACGGGGCGGACTGGGCTGCGCAGTGTCCCGGGCTGCCGTACGCCGGAGGTGCCCGTCCGGTGATGCCTGCCCGGGGCCGCCGCCGGCGCCCGGGCGCCGGGACGCACCCGTCGCGGCGGCCGTCCCGCCCCGCGTCCCGCGTCCCGTGCGCCGGGTGCGGGCGGCGCACGGCCCGACTCCCGTACCGGCGTACGGAGTTGGGGGAGCGAACGCGGGCGCGCGCCGGGGGAGTGCGGTACCCGGCGGTGCTCCCGCCGAGAGGCCGGACGCGTGAGATTCACCCGTAGGGAGCTGGCGCGGGGTGGCGAATGAACGGAGTGCACCCTGCCGCCCCGAAGTGCGCCGCTAGCGTGAAACCAACCCCGGCGTCGACGTGCGCTGAACCGTTTCCCCGCGTGCCCAGGCGGGGTTGATCCGACCTCCGAGGACTGCGATGCCTGAATCTGAGAGCTGTGCGGTGCGCAACGGAAGAGGGAAATCCGCTTCCGCGCCTGCCACCGCACCGGTCGGTTCCGTCTCCTCCGGCGCACCTCCCCGGAGCGAGCCCGCAACCGGCGCCCGCAGGCGCGGGCGAACCCCGGGGCGTACGCCGTTGGGGGAGGGCCGTCGACGGGCCCGTCCGGCCGTCCGGCTGACCGCGACCGAGGGCGCCTCGCGGCGTTCGCTGGTACGCCTCGCGGTGGCTCCCGCCGCCGCTGTCACGGTGGTGGCGCTCTGCGCACTGGTCTATGTGCTGGCAGCCGGACCCGGCTCCGCCGACATCGGCGCGGACGGTTGGCTGGTGCTCGTTCTCGCGGTGCTGCTGTGTGCGGCGGCGATCGCGGGAGCGGTCGTTCAGGCCGTCGCGGCGGCGCGCGCCACCGTGGACGGCTACACCGCGCTGCGCCGCACCACCGCGCGGCACCAGGCCGAACTCCAGGCGCTGATCCAGCGGTTGGAGGACGGCGAGCGGCCCCCGCGCCCTGCCCACGGTCCGCTTCCCGAGGCCGCCGCGGACGACGCCTTCGCGCTGCTCAACCGCGAGGTCGTGGCGGCTGCGAGGAGCGCCGAGACCGCGATCGTGGACTCGACGGTGTTCGACCGGCCCACCGGCGGCGGCAACGAGGAGCGGGTCGAGGTCTTCGTCAACCTCTCCCGCCGCCTCCAGTCCCTCGTCCACCGCGAGATCGAGCTGCTGGACGAGCTGGAGAACCAGGTCGAGGACCCCGACCTCCTCAAGGGCCTCTTCCACGTCGACCACCTGGCGACGCGCATCCGCCGCCACGCCGAGAACCTCGCGGTGCTCGGCGGCGCGGTCTCACGACGCCAGTGGGCGCGGCCGGTCACCATGACCGAGGTGCTCCGTTCGGCGATCGCGGAGGTCGAGCACTATCCGCGGATCAAGCTCGTACCGCCCATCGAGGGCAACCTCCACGGCCACGCCGTCGCGGACGTGATCCATCTGCTGGCCGAACTCATCGAGAACGCCTCGGTGTTCTCCGCGCCGCAGACCCAAGTGCTGCTCAGGGCCCAGCATGTGACGGCAGGTCTGGCCGTCGAGGTCGAGGACCGAGGGCTGGGCATGACCGCCGGAGAGCAGAGCAGGATGAACTCCCTGCTCTCCGACCCCGAGCACGTCAACGTCCAGGATCTGCTGCGGGACGGCCGCATCGGCCTGTTCGTCGTCTCGCAGCTCGCCCGCCGGCACGGGATCGTCGTACAGCTGCAGAGCAACATCTACGGCGGCATCCAGGCGGTGCTGATCCTGCCGCGGTCGGTGCTCGGGGAAGATCCGGGAGACACCGGGGCGCAGCCCGTCATCATGCGGCGGGAGCAGGGCTCCGGGAACGGGGCCACGCCTCCGAGGCCCGCCCGTACACCGATCCCGGCCCAGCAGACCGACACCGCGACCGCGAAGCACGGCGCCGCGGACCGGACCGCGAACCCGGGAGCCCGTTCGGGGGCCACCGATCCGGCGGCAGCCCCGGGCCGTTCGGAGGCCGTCGATCCGCTGGACCTGTCCGTACCGTTGGACGGCTTCGGAGCACACCCGGGAGTGGTCCCCTCCTCCCTGGAGGCCGCAGCGGGAACGGAGTTCGGGAGCGGCGGGTTCCTGGACGCCGACCTTCCGGCCACCAGCGGTCCGGTCGTCTCCGCGGAGAGCGCGGGCGCGGTCGACCCGGGAGCCGGGGGGACAGCCAGAGCGGGGGCCGACGCGCCCAGCGGCTCCCACCCGTACGGCGACTCGCTCGGTGGAGCGCGCCCGTACCCGCCCGAGGCCGACCACGACCGTCCGATGCTGCCGCGCCGGCGCAAGCAGGAGCACCTGGTGCCCGAGCTGCGCGAGCTGCCGCCGAACCGGGACGCCTCCGGCGAGTTCGACTTCCACGACCCGGATCTGATGGCGGCGTTCCGACGGGGCACCAGCCTGGCCGACGGCACCCGCAGCACGGACACCCTCGGTGGCCGCGAGCGCCTCCTCGGTCTCGACGAGCCGAGCGGGCCCGTGCACTTCGGCGGCCCGACCTCCGACAGCAGCTCCGGCTCGGCTCCGTTTCCCGGCTCCGGCGCCAACTCCGGGCCCGACGAAGGCGGCCGGCTCTGACCCCCGCCCCGGGCCCGGAAGTCGCCCGACCGCACCCGTACGGCACGTACGCGGAACCCTCGTGGAACGTGTCCGGCCCCACCCATCAAGGAGCGAAAACCATCATGGTGAGCGAAGCCCCCGTCGGACACAGCACCGACCTCTCGTGGCTGCTGACCGGACTTGTCCAGCGAGTGCCGCACTCCCGCAGTGCCCTGCTGCTGTCCTCGGACGGACTGGTCAAGGCGGCCCACGGCCTGGACACCGACACCGCCGACCATCTGGCCGCGCTCTCCTCGGGCCTGTACTCGCTGGCTCGCAGCGCGGGTGTGCGCTTCGGCGACGGGGGCGAGGTGCGGCAGGTGGTGGTCGAACTCAACACCGCGCTGCTGTTCGTCTCCACCGCGGGGCAGGGCGCCTGTCTGGCGGTGCTCGCCGGGCGTGAGGCGGACGCGGCGGTGCTCGGCTATGAGATGGCGATGCTGGTCAAGAGTGTCCGGCCCTATCTGGGCACGCCGGCGCGTCTGCCGGCGGGGCGCTGACCCCGGTGGCGGCAACCTCGGGCGGCCCGTGGCTGGACGGGGACGCCGGCCGGCTGATCCGTCCGTACACCGTGAGTGGCGGACGGACCCGGCCGACGGTCAGCTTCGACCTGCTGACCCTGGTGCGGGCGACGGGCAGCCGCCCGCACAGCCAACTCGGCCCCGACCATGCGCAGGTGCTCGGCCTGTGCGGACGCCCGACCTCGGTGGCGGAGATTGCCGCGCACATCCGGCAGCCTGCCGTGGTGACCAAGGTGCTGCTGTCCGATCTGCTCGACTGCGGCGCGGTGGCCACCAGGGAACCCACGCTGCTCGGCCCCGACTCTCCCGACCTCGCCCTTCTGGAGGCGGTGTTGCATGGACTTCGCGCACGACTGTGACCCCTTTCCCGCTGCCGTGAAGGTACTGATCGCGGGTGGGTTCGGGGTGGGCAAGACGACCTTCGTCGGCGCGGTGAGCGAGATCGAGCCGCTGAGCACCGAGGAGTTGCTCACCCAGATCAGCCGGGCGACCGACAGCCTGGAGGGTGTCGAGGGCAAGGCGACCACCACGGTCGCCATGGACTTCGGCCGGATCACCCTCGGCGCGCGCCACGTCCTGTACCTGTTCGGGACCCCGGGCCAGGAGCGCTTCTGGTTCATGTGGGACGAGCTGTGCGAGGGGGCGCTCGGCGCGGTCGTGCTCGCCGACACCCGGCGCCTGGACCAGTGCTTCGCCGCGGTCGACTTCTTCGAGCGGCGCGGCCTCGGATTCATCGTGGCCGTCAACGAGTTCGAGGGCGCGCACCGCTACACCCACGAGGAGGTGCGTGCCGCGGTGGACCTCGGAGCGGACGTACCCCTGGTGATGTGCGACGCGCGGCACGCCAGTTCGACGACCGAAGTCCTGGTGAACCTGGTCCGGCATCTTATCGAAACGAGGAACGAGCATGCCCCCGAAGTCGTACGACCCCACGAGCCATCTGCTCCTCACCCCTGAGGACAGCGAGGCGCCCCTCCGGGTCGTGCGGCTGCGCGAACTGGGCATCGGCGGCGTGCCGGTCGCGGAGTTCGACGAGTTCGCCCGCGAACTCGCGAGGCTCACCGGAGCGCCCTGGGCGATGGTCAACTTCATCGACGAGCGTCGCCAGTTCTTCGCCGGTCTCCACGCTCCGACAGCCCCCGGCAACGAGCCGGGCACCGCACCGGGGCGGAGCATCCCCGGCCGGGTGATGGCCCGGGACCACGGCTACTGCCCGCACGTCATCGCACGACGCAGGGCGCTGGTGCTGGAGGACGTCTGCGACTACCCCCGGTTCGCCGGGAACCCGATGGTCGACGAGATCGGCGTCCGCTCCTACCTCGGAGCGCCGCTGATGGACCGTACGGGGTTGGCGCTCGGAACCGTCTGCGTGGTCGCCCAGGAACCGCGGCCGTGGGGGTTGCAGGGGCTGCAGACCATCAAGGCGAAGGCCGCGGAGCTGGTCGCCGGAATTCTGCGGAGGGAACAGCGGCTGCCCTGAGCCGAATCGGCGGACGAACTTCCCCCGTCCCCGCCGGCTTCGGGGCCGCCGCGCCTCCGGGGTGGTCGGCCCGGAACGACGGCCGGGCAGCAGCACGCGGCGCCCGTCGCGTCCGACCCACCCGTACCGGTCGCGGAACCGAAGCGCGCGGGCGCGTACCGAGGGCGCCCATGGAGGACGCGCACCGAGCGCGCGCACCGGCGCCCGCGCGCCTGCCGCAGCACCATGGCCGAAAATGGTGCACGGCGGCCGAAGCCGCGCGCGACGGGGAAATCAGGCGGTACCGGGAGGCTTCACCGGTACCGTGACCGGGCAGTGTTGGCTGACCGTCGGGCTCGACCTGTCCCGATGGCCGACCACGCGAAGCGACCGACCGCGAACCGGCGGTGAAACCGACGATCCGTCAACAGTGGTGGTGTGCGGGGGAAGTGGGGATACTCCCGTCGAGGTCGACCGTCCCGGCATCGTGCCTCCGCTCGATGCCCGTGCACCCCGCCCGAGGAGGACCTGTGCAGGAAGCCGCAGGAGTAGCCGAGGAGTTCACGCAGGCGTCGGACGGGGTGCCGGTGGCCACCCACAGCTGGCGTCCACGCGGCGGCACCCCGAGGGCGCTGATCCAGATCGCCCACGGGGCGGCCGAACACGCCCTGCGCTACGACGGCTTCGCCCGTGAGCTGACCGCACACGGCTACGCCGTCGTCGCCTCCGACCACCGCGGCCACGGCGCCACCGCCCAGTACACCGGTGGGTTGGGCGCGGCGGGCGACGACGCCTGGCAGGCGGTGGTGCGCGATCTGCACACCGTCGGTGAACGCGCGCGGGCCGAGTTCTCCGGCGTCCCCCTGGTGCTGCTCGGCCACAGCATGGGCTCCCAGCTCGCCCGCGACTACGCCCAGGAGTACGGCAACCAGCTGGCCGGGCTGATCCTCTCCGGCACCTTCCGCTCGTTGCCGGGCTGCGAGTCGGAGTCGGTGGTTCGCGCCCTCGGCACGGAGATCGAGAAGAACGGCCGGGACGCGCCCTCCGATTTCGTGCCGCAGCTCTTCGGCGCCTTCAACGACCCCTACGAGCGCCGCACCGGCTTCGAATGGCTCTCCCGCGATCCCGAGCAGGTCGACCTGTACGCCGGTGATCCCCGTTGCGGCTTCCCGTTCAGCGCGGGCCTGTCGATGGACTGGGTGCTCGGCTCGCGCAAGATCAACGACCCGGCCCATTTCGGCCGTATCCCGCGCACCCTCCCGGTGCATGTCGCCGTCGGCGACCAGGACCCCTGCCACCAGGGGATGACGCTGGTGTACGAGCTGCTGGAGGACTTCCGCTACCTCGGCACCCGCGATCTGACCTGGCGTGCGTACGAAGGCGCCCGGCACGAGATCCTCAACGAGACGAACCGCCAGGAGGTCTACGGCGACCTCCTGGCCTGGCTCGACCAACGCTTCGTTGAGGATCTCGTGCCGGGCGCCTTCGTACGCACGCCAGGTCAGATCGCGGGTGCCGAGGTAGCGGAAGTCCTCCAGCAGCTCGTACACCAGCGTCATCCCCTGGTGGCAGGGGTCCTGGTCGCCGACGGCGACATGCACCGGGAGGGTGCGCGGGATACGGCCGAAATGGGCCGGGTCGTTGATCTTGCGCGAGCCGAGCACCCAGTCCATCGACAGGCCCGCGCTGAACGGGAAGCCGCAACGGGGATCACCGGCGTACAGGTCGACCTGTACGCCGGTGATCCCCGTTGCGGCTTCCCGTTCAGCCCGCACGGCGGGACCGACGCGACGAGTACCGGACCTCGTGACAGTGCCGTGGCGGCCGGCACCTGTCCGGCCGTCACGGCACTGTCACGAGGTCCGGTACTCGTCGCGTCGGTCCCGCCGTGCGGGCTGAACAGGCCGCGTCGATCAGCCCGCGCCGAACAGTGGTGCTCCGGCAACGGTGCACCCCGCGTGCCTGACGGCGCGTGCCGAGCGGTGCGCGCAGAGTGGTGCGCGGCCCGAAGAGCCCGTGGGCCGCGACGTGCTCCTCCCACTCGCCGTAGCGCCGCAGTTCCTCGGGCGCGGTGCCCAGCGCCAGCAGCCGGTGGGGCACGGTTTCCAGGGCCTCGGCCACTCGTGCGGCGGAGGTGCCGCGCAGATACGGTTCCACCAGCACCACGTCGGCGCTCGCGCGCCCTTCGACCGCCCGCCGCAGTGCCCGGTGGTCGAAGGGACGTACGGTCGCGGCGTAGAGCACGGTGGCGTCCGTGTCCTCCAGCGCGGCGAGGGTGGCGTCCAGCATCGGCCCCACGGCGACCACGACGGGGGCCCCTGCGCTCCCGGTGCGCAGCGTGAGGAACCCGCCGGGCGTGCCGTCCCGGGACGAACCGACCTTCTGCGGCACGGAGTTGGTCTGGTTCGACAGGCGCAGATAGACCCTGCCTCCGCCGAGCGCCGCCTCCCGCAGCAGCACCTCGGCCTCGTCGGGGTGGCCGGGCACATGGACGGTCCAGCCCTCCAGGGTGTCCAGCAGCGCGACGTCGCCGGGTGCCATGTGGGTGTAGCCGCCGGCGGGCCAGTCGTAGGAGCCGTTGGCGCTCACCAGCACCGCTTCAGCGCCCTGGTGGCCCAGATCCAGCTTGAGCTGCTCGAAGGGCCGCTCGACGAGGAAGCTGGCGAAGGTGTGCAGGATCGGCCGCATTCCGCTGAGCGCCAGGCCGCCTCCGACTCCGACGAGCAGCTGCTCCCTGATGCCGACGTTGACGACTCGTTCCGGGTGGCGCCGGGCGGCTTCGGTGAAGCCGTCCGCGCCGATCTCGGCCAGTACCACGGCCAACCGGGTCTGCCCGTCCAGGAGTTGGGAGGTGATGGTGGTGAAGCGTTCGCGCATGGTGTCCATTTGGGGGTTCTCCTTCGTGGAATGAACGGGGAGCGGGCGAGCGGTTCGCGTCACGGGCCGAGACGTCGCGTTGCGGGACGGGACGGGACGTCGCGTGGCGGGCGCGGCTCGGACGCGCGGGTCAGCCGTTCTTGGGCTCGACGCGGGCCACCACGGCGAGCGGACGGCCGGGGTGGGGTGCGGTGAACGCCTCGCACAGGGCGTCGTGATCGCGCCCGTCCACGGTGCGCACCGCCCAGTCCGCGGCCCGGAAGCGCTCCGGGATCCCATTCGAACTGCGGTGCGTGGCGGAGGAGTTGTCGATCACGACGGTGTGCAGCGAGCCCAGGCCCGTGGCGCCGGCGAAGTCGATCGCCTCGTGGTTGCTGCCCTCGTCCAGCTCGGCGTCCCCGACCAGCACCCAGACGGCCGGGTCCGTGAGCCGCTGGGCCCGCAGGCCGAGAGCGGTGCCGACGGCCAGCGGCAGTCCGTGGCCCAGCGACCCGCTGCTGATCTCCACGCCCGGCACGAGCGTGCGGTCGGGATGGTGCCCGAGCGGCGAGTCGTAGCCGCCGAAGCCGGCGAGCCATTCCACCGGGAAGAAGCCCTTGGCGGCGAGGGTGGCGTAGTAGGCCATCGGGCCGTGGCCCTTGGAGAGCAGGAAGCGGTCCCGCTCGGGGTGGTTCGCGGTGTCGGGGGAGAGTCGCAACACGCGGTCGTGGAGCACCCACACCGCGTCCGCGGTGGAGGTCGCCGCGGGGCTGTGCTTCTCCGCGCCCGTCATCAGGCTCATCAGTCGCGGGAGGTCCTGGAAGCCGAGCGGAGCGTCCTGGTGGGGAGCGGGGGAGTTCGGTCGCCCGGCGTGCGCGGTGGTCGGTGGGTGCCCGCTGGCCCTGGTGCGCGGTGTCGTCGTCATGACGGCAGCGTGCTACTTGAAGTTGGGTTGAGGTCAAGCGTCCGCGGACGCGTCGCGCGCGGGGGCACCTGCGGCGGTCGAAGTCCGCCGCCGCCTCAGCTGCCCGAGGCGAGCGCCATATCGGTGGAGAAGCGCTCCGGCGGACCCGGCCTGGCGTAGTACCAGCCCTGCGCCGAATCGCAGCCGAGCGAACGCAACTGGTCGGCCTGCGAGGCGGTTTCGACGCCTTCGACGGTCACCGAGAGCTCCAGCGCGTGCGCCAGCGAGACGATGCCCTCCACCACCCGCAGATCCACCGGATCGACAGGGTGCTGCTGAAGGCCCTGGGTGAACGAGCGGTCCAGCTTCAGCGTGTTGGCCGGCAGCCTGCGCAGCGAGGCCAGGTTGGAGTACCCGGTGCCGAAGTCGTCCAGGGCTATGCCCACGCCGAGGTCGGCCAGCTGCCGCAGCGGCTTGAGCTCGTCGTCGTCCGCCCGGATCAGCGCGGACTCGGTGACCTCCAGGCAGAGCGACTCCGGTGGCAGACCCGCGTTGCGCAGCACCGCGACGGTGTCGGAGACCAGATGGGGGTGGTGCAGCTGACGCGGCGAGAGGTTGACGTTGACCCGCAGCTGGCGGGTGCCGCCGATGCCCCGGACCTGCCACTCGCACGCCTGCCGGACGGCCTCCTCCAGCACCCAGCGGCCCAGCGGGACGATCAGCCCGGTGTGCTCCGCCAGCGGGATGAAGCGGTCGGGGCCCAGCACACCGTGCCGGGGATGGTCCCAGCGCACCAGCGCCTCCGCTCCCTCCACGCAGCTGTCGGCCATGCGCACCAGCGGCTGGTACTCGATGAAGAACTCCGAGCTCTCCAGCGCTGTGGGCAGGCGGTTGGTGAGGCTGTGCCTGCTGATCGCGCGGGCGTCCAGATCGGGGTCGGCGAGCTCGTACCTGTTGCCGCCCTGCGCCTTGGCGCGGTACATGGTGATGTCGGCGCTGCGCAGCACCTCGGCGGCCGTGAGGGTGCCGATCGGGCCCTCGACGATGCCGATGCTGGTGCGCACCGACAGCTCCTTGCCGTCCACCAGCACGGGCGTGGACAGCGACTCCAGCGCCCTGGCCGCAAGATCGGTGACCTCGGTGCGGCTGCTCGGGTCGCTCACCAGCGCCACGAACTCGTCACCGCCGATACGGGCGACCAGCTGACCCTGGCCCGTCACGCAGCTCTGCAACCGCTCGGCGACCGCCACCAGGAGCTGGTCGCCGACGGAGTGGCCGAGGCTGTCGTTGACCGTCTTGAAGCCGTCCAGGTCCAGGTAGCACAGGCCGAAGCGGGCGTCCTCGGCGGAGCGGGCCAGGGTGTGCTCCAGGCGCTCGAAGAAGAGCGTGCGGTTCGGCAGATCGGTGAGCGCGTCGTGGGTGGCCTCGTAGCGCAGTCGCAGATGCAGCAGCCGGCGCTCGGTGATGTCCTCCATGAGCGCGAGCATGTAGCGGGCGGAGCCCTCCGCGTCCCGCAGCAGCGAGACCGTGAGGTTGGTCCACAGCACCGTGCCGTCGGCGCGATGGTAGGCCTTCTCGGCGTGGAAGTGCTCGCGCTCGCCGCGCACCAGCTCGTTGTACTTGCGCCAGACGCCGGGGGCGTCGTCGGGATGCACCCAGGCGGTGACGTTCCTGCTGAGCAGCAGCGCCTCGTTCCCGCCGAACATCCTGGTGAGGGCGGCGTTCACATCGATGACCTCGCCGTCCATGGTGGCGATGCCGATGCCGAACGTGGCTTCCTCGAAGATTGTGCGGAAGCGGGTCTGGCTGTCGTACAGGGCGCGCTCGATCTCGTTCTGCGCCGCCAGCGCCGCTCGGGAGAGGGACTCCTGCTCGGCCAGGGTGCGCTCCTGCAGCGCCCGGGCGAAACCGGCCGCGATGCCGTGCTGCAGCCGTGCGCAGCGTGCCCTGCCCTCCTCGGTGGGCAGCTCCTCCGGGTGCGAGCAGTAGAGCAGCAGATAGGCGTCCACCACGCCGAGGATCTGCGGCAGGGCCTCGGGCGAGGTGCAGTGCGCGGCGACCAGTGCCATACCGACCTCGCGCGCCGGGCCGGGGTCGAACGGGCGCTCGTGGAGCGCGGCGCAGAGCTTCTCGGTGAGCGGGACCAGGTGCTGCTCGAACTCCTGGCGCGTCATGGAGGTCGCGGTCGTCGGATAGACGGCTCTGGACCAGATCGTCGCGAAGCGCTGCACACCGTCGCGCTGCCGTCCGGAACCGGCCGGGTCGGAGTCCCCCGACCCGGCCGAACCCTGTGCCGGTAGGTTCACGCCTTGCGTCCCACTCCTGCGAAGCCGGTGAAGATCACCGGATCGTCATTGTCGACCGGCCCGTCCGGGCGCCAGTTGGGCATGGCCACGATCCCCGGCTCCTCGACGGTGAAGCCGCCGAACAGCGCCTCCACCTCGGAGCGCGAGCGCATCACCAGCTGCGAGCTGGCGTTGCGGTAGACGTCCTGGATCCGCGCGCCCTCCTCGGAGGTGCGCGGTCCGCCGTCGGTGGAGGCATGGGTGAGGACGAGGAAACTTCCCGAGGGCAGCGCCTGGTGGAAGGCCTCGATCGTCTTGGCCGGTTCCTCGCTGTTCTGGATGAAGTGCAGCAGTGCCACCAGCAGCAGGGCGACCGGCTTGTCCAGGTCGAGCTGCTTGCGCACCTCCGGGCTGTTCAGAATGTCCTGCGGCGCACGGAAATCCGCCGCGAGCACCGCCGCGTTCGTGTTCCCCTCGAGTACCGCGCGGCTGTGGGCCACGGCGACCGGATCGTTGTCGACGTAGACGACCCTGCTGTCCGGATCGGCCTCCTGGGCCACCTCGTGGACGTTGCCGAAGGTCGGGATGCCCGAACCTATGTCAAGGAACTGTGTGACGCCCTGACTTGCCGCATGGCGCACGGCGCGCCGCATGAAAGCGCGGTTCGCCTGCATGATCTTGGGAAGCCCGGGGAACGCCACGATCGCCTTGCGGCCGGCCTCGCGATCGACCTCGAAGTTGTGAGAGCCGCCCAGATAGAAGTCGTAGATGCGCGACACACTCGGCCGGGACAGGTCGATGCCTTGCGGGGCCCAATCGGGACGTTCCATCTCGTACTCCTCATCGCGATCGCCGACGCATTGACGTTCGAGGGATGAGGCTACTTACCTGAAGCGGGTGGGAGTAAGGAAAAGAAGACTCAACCTCCCGGTACTGTCCTACTGTTGAGCTATATGCCCGGTTCGTGGAGACGGAATCCTCGAAGCGACCGACGGGTTTCAGCCCCATCCTGCGATCGGCCCGCACGGAATCGCTGACGGTCCGTGAGATGCGCTGACGGTCCGTGAGAACGCGTCGCGTCGAAGGCCCCGCCCGCAGGCTCGGGAGAGCCGCCGCGCCCCGCGGCGGGAAGCCGGACCGAGGAGCGCGGGCGGCCCGGGTTGCGAGCCGGCGGCGGGGCGCGGAGGCTCGAAGGGGAGTACCTGCGCACGGCGTACCGGAGGTGGCCGATGGCGGAGCGAGCGGGCGGCGGCGGCCGGGCCCCGGACCCCGACCGGGAAGGAATCCTCGGCCGCATCCTGCCGCGCACCGGCACCGAACCGCTGACCGCGCGCAGCGCGCTCAAGCTGCGTCTGATCCTCTCGCTGCTCTTCACCCCGCTCTTCGTGGCCGGGGCCGTGATCTTCTGGATCTGGTCCGGCCGGGCGGCGCCCGACGACGTACCCAGCGCGGATTCCCTGCGCACGCTGGCCTGGATCAGTACGGGGCTGGCGGTGTTCGCGGTGCTCGACCTGGCTGTGGTGCTGTGGCGGATCTCCCGTGCCCGCCGGGCGGGAGACGCCACCGTGCGGCAGCGGTGAGGTACGGCGACGGATCGGTGCCCTGTCGGCGCCGAGGGCGCACAATGTGGTGATGCGGATCATCGGGATGCTCAGCGGCACCTCGCACGACGCGGCCGACGCGGTGGTGGCGGACCTGTGGTGGACGGCACCGGGCGAAGTGGCGCTGCACAGCCGGGGGATGGTGAGCGTGCCCTTCCCGGAGGGGCTGCGCGCGGACCTCGCGGACCGGCTCCCGCCCGCGCACACAAATTTGGCCGAGATGTGTCAACTGGACACCGGGCTCGGGCAGTTCTTCGGGTCTGTGGCGGCCCGCGCGCGGGACGAGTTGGGGGACGGCAGGGCGGAGTGGGTCGTCTCCCACGGCCAGACCGTCTACCACTGGGTGCGTGACGGACAGGCACTCGGCACCCTCCAGCTGGGTGCCGCCGCCTGGATCGCCGAGGCAGCGGGACTGCCCGTGGTGAGCGATCTGCGCACGGCCGACATCGCGCGCGGCGGTCAGGGTGCGCCGCTGGTCGCCCTGTTGGACGCTCTGCTACTGCCCGACGACTCCTGGGGCGCGCTGAATCTGGGAGGCATCGCCAACCTGACGGTGCGTCGCCCCTCTGCCCGGGCCGGCGCCTCCGCCCGGGCCGACCCGTTCGAGGTGACCGGGCCGGCCGGTCCGGCCGCCGGGGTGACCGCGTACGACCTGGGGCCCGCCTGTGCGCTGATCGACGAGAGCGCGCGCTGGGCGAGCGAGGGCGTGCAGCGGATGGACGTCGACGGAGTGCGGGCCGCCCGTGGGCGAGTCGACCGGGCCTTGCTGGAGCGGCTGCTCGCCGACCCCTACTACCGGCTGCCGCCGCCGAAGAGCACCGGCAAGGAGCACTTCCACGCGGCGTATCTGCGCGAGCAGTTGGCCGCCGGTATGTGCCCGGCGCCGGACGATCTGGTCGCCACCGTCACCGAGCTCACCGCCCGACTCGTTGCCGACGCCTGCCACGCGCACGGGCTGGCGGAGCTCGCGGTCTCGGGCGGCGGCGTGCGCAATCCGCAACTGATGGCGCGCATCGGCGCGTTGGCGGACGGCGTACGGGTGCGGGACAGCGAGGTGCTCGCAGTGGCGCCGCAGGAGAAGGAGGCGTGCCTCTTCGCGCTGCTCGGCTTTCTGAGCGTGCACGGCGTGCCGGCGAACGTGCCGTCGGCGACCGGGGCGCGCGCGCCGGCCGTCCTCGGTTCGCTGACGCCCGGCTCGGCACCGCTGATTCTGCCCGCGCCGGTCACCGAGCCGCTGCGGCGGCTGCGGATCGAGCGCACCCCGCCGAGCGAGCAGCAGCTCAGACGGTGACGCCCTTGCCACGCAGATAGGCCAGCGGATCGACGTCGCTGCCGTACCCGGGGCCGGTGCGGATCTCGAAGTGCAGGTGCGGGCCGCTGCTGTTGCCGGTGTTGCCCGAACGCCCCAGCGTCTGGCCGCTGTTGACCTGCTGGCCGCTGCGTACAGAGATCGCCGAGAGGTGCGCGTACTGGCTGAAGCGGCCGTCGTGGTGACGGACCAGCACCTGGTAGCCGTAGGAGCCGGCCCAGCCTGCGGACACCACGGTGCCGGAGGTGACCGAGCGTACGGCGGTGCCGGTGGGCACGGCGAAGTCCACCCCGGTGTGGTAGCCGGAGGCCCAGGAAGAGCCCGAGGCGCGGTAGGAGGTGGTGGGGGAGTAGCCCTTGACCGGCGTCAGATAGCCGGGTGCCTTCGCTGCCGCCTGGCGCTTGCGTTCCGCCTCGCGTGCCTTGGCGGCCTTCGCCTCCGCGGCCTTCTTCTCCGCCGCCCTGGCCGCCGACGCCTTCTTCTCCTGGGCAGCCTTGACCTGTGCGGCCTTGACCTGCGCCGCCTTCGCCTCCGTTGCCTTGCGCTCCCGCTCGGCCGCGGCCTGCTTCTCGGCCTTCTCGGCTTCCTGCGCCTTCTCGGCCGCTGCTGCCTTTGCCGCCGCTTCCTCGGCGCTCTTCTTCTCGGCCGCGTGCTTCTCGGCGTCCTCGGCCTTCTCGGCGCCGTCGGAGGCGGAGGTGCCGCCGGAACTCTTCTTCGCTCCCGGGCCGCCTGCGTCGAGCGACAGCCGCTGGCCGGGGATGATCAGGTCGGGATCGCCGCCGACGACCTCGCTGTTGCGCTCGTACAGGCGCTGCCAACCCCCGTCCACGCCCTGGTCGGTGGCGATCGCGAACAGGCTGTCGCCGCGCTCCACCTCGTAGGTGCTCGCCCCGCGGGCGGACTCCTGCCCGACCCGCTTCTTCTCGCCTCGCTCGGCGGAGCGCTCCGCCGCGGTGTCGGTCGTCGTGCGCGACGCTGCCGGTCTCGGCGCGGGCTGGGCGGGAATGGTGGCGCGCTGGGGGCTGGTGTTGGCCATGTCGCCGGTGAGCCCGGCGCGCACGGAGCAGCTCGGCCAGGCACCCGGGCCCTGCTTGCCGAGGACCTTCTCGGCGACGGCTATCTGCTGCTCCTTGGTCGCCAGATCGGCGCGGGGCGCGTACGAGGTGCCGCCGAACGCCTGCCAGGTGGTCTGCTTGAACTGCAGCCCGCCGTAGTATCCGTTGCCGGTGTTGATCTGCCAGCGGCTGGTGCTCTCGCAGGCCGCGACCTTGTCCCAGATGTCGACCGGGGCCGCCTGCACATGGCTCACCCCCACCAGCGGCAGCGCGATGCCGGCACCGCCCGCTGTGACGGTGAGCGAAGCGCGGGAGACGCGGGCGATGGGTGAGGGCTTGATGCGGCGGTGACGTCCACGAGGAGCCATGAGGGTCGTGTCCTCCTCTTGAGAGCCCGCGCGAGCGGTGCGCGGATACGATCCCGTTCCTTGGCCTCGTGGAGCACGGCCGGATTGGGCAGCCGGATCCAAGGTAGAGGCGGTCACTCGGCAGCGGCAACCGGTTCCGGGTATTCCGGTGGTGCCGGTCGCCCGGCACCACCGGGCGGGGAGGCTTTCCGAACCGCCTTCGACAGGCGGCCGGTTGACTGGTCGTCAGCTTGCCGCCCGCATCTGCACGGCAGGTGCGGGCGGCTGCCGTGTCGGTCGGTCAGCCCTGCCGTATGTCCGCGTGCCGCAGATGTCCGTGACGCTCCGCCGCGTCGGCGGCCGAGTCCTCGTCGGCGTACAGCTCGCAGATCAACTGGCCGTCCTCGGTGTAGTCGTGCTCCAGCTCGAACAGGCTGACCTCGCGGTTGTCGGGCAGCAGGAAGGTGTGTTCGTAGACGGAGCAGAAGGAGTGCTGACCCAGGTCGGAGAAGCGGCGGGCGACCTGGGCGATGGTGTGCCGGTAGGCGGTGCGCAGCTCCTCCAGCACGTCCGGGTCGGGTTCCCCGGGTTGGCCGGTGTTGCGTGCGCGGCGGAGCAGTCGGCGGACGTGGTCGGCGGAGTCTCGTTCGGTGAACTGGCGCTGATGCGGCATCTCCACTGTCCCTGCCAGGAGTTCGGGAGTGAGTCCTGTGACGTTGGCGGCGATCACCACCCCGTGCGGATCGTCGGGCACGTCGCCCATGCGGCGGTGGACGCGCTGCTCGGCGTGGCGCAGCGCGGTCAGATCCGGGTAGACCTCCGAGACCAGCTTGCTGCCGCCGTCCGCGTCGTGCTGGAGCTCCCACAGAGTCAGCTCGATGTCGTCGGGCAGTACGAAGGTGTGCCGGTAGCTGCGGCAACGCAGCGCGGGCGCCGGTGAGTTGCGCTGGCGCCAGGACCGCAGGCGGACCCGGCACAGCCGGGCGCACTCCAGCCTCGTCAGAAGTGCGTCACTCACCTCGAAGGGATTGCGTGCGTCACCGAGAAGCCGCGCCAGGTGCTCGCTGGGCGCGGCGTAGTCCCTGATCCGCGGCAGCTTGCTCATTGGCGCGCCTCCAGCCGGGTATTCGCCGTCCACCGTTGAATACCCTCTGTAGCGCTTCTTGCCCCTCGTGGCGGAATATTGGCTGACTTTCTACGGTGTATACATCGCTGGCCTGGTTATTCTCCGATATGGCCAGAACCTTGCGATGCGAAATGACTACCGTGAGTCACTTTCTGTGATGGCTCTCCTCGGTGGTGCCGCCCGGCTGAGGGTTACTGCCGCGTACCGTCAGCGAGTCGAGCAACTCGACGGTGGCGGCCGTCACCTGCTCCACCGCGCGGTCGAAGGCCGCGGCGTTGTGGGCGGCGGGGTGGTGGAATCCCGAGACCTTGCGCACGTACTGCAGCGCAGCCGCTCGCATGTCCTCCTCGGTGACCGAGTCGGCATACGGCGGGCGCAGCGTCTTGATGCTTCTGCACATACCGAAAACGCTACGCCCGGCCACTGACAGGCGCCTCCGCCCGCGCCTCGGCTCAGCCGGGACGCGCGGATCGTACGGCGCGCGGTGGCCGCGGCCCTTCCTCGCCGCGGAAGACGCAGTCCCCGCACAGTCCGCCACCCGCCCGGTAGTACAGGCAGCAGGTGCTTCTGCGGAACTCCGTACCGCTCAGCGTGCCCGTCCCGCGGAACACCCGGTGCCCGAGTACGTCGTCGACCAGCGCGCGGGCGAGCGCCGCGTCCCCGGGGCGGTCCCGCTCCTCGCACCAGGCACTGAGCTGCTGAAGCGAACCGACCAGTGCGGAGGCCGAGTTGCCCCACAGCAGCCGTTCGGAGACAGGGGTGACCGAACGCACCGCGGCGGCCAGTGGCACCAGATGCCGCTCGGCGACGAGGGAGAACAGGCCCGCCGCCATCTCCTCGTGCGACGGATCCCGGGATACGGCACGGGTCGCGCCGACGCCGTGGGCGGCACGGGCTGCGGCCCGAGTTGGGGCTGCGGGGTGGGACCGGGGGGCGGCCGGAGCCGGCGGCGCGGGGGCGAGCCACAGGTCGTCCGGGGTGCTCCCGGCCGAGTCCCAGTGCAGGCGGACGGGATCGAACTCCTCGGGCAGCCGGCGTTCGACCACCGTGACGGCCAGCGCGAGCGACCACAGCCGTGCCGCCAGCCCCAGCTGTGCGATGGAGGCGGCGACCCGCGGCTCCCGCGCCTCCAGGCGGGCGGCGACCCGCGCGATGCGAGCGGCGAGCGGGGCGGCGTTCCCCGCGTACAGCTCAGCGAGCGGCACAGCGTTCTCGGGGGCCTGGCCGTCGGTGCGCAACGCGAAGAACCCGCCCAGGTCCGCGGCGGGCGAAGGCCCGCGCCCGAGGGCGGGCGCGGGCTCGGAGGGCAGGGGTGCGCCGGAGCGCGGTGGATCGTCTCGCCGGGGCATCGCGCCACACTGTAGAGCCCCGTCCAGGCCACCGGCACCCCGTGCCTGTCGGCCGGCGCGTGCCGCTCAGGGCACCTCGCGCAGATAGACCGCGCCGCAGCTGTGGCAGAAGGGATCGGTGGTACGGCCCCACAGGTCCTCGGACTGGGTCGCGGCCCGGTCGCCCAGACTCCGCCCGCACATTGCGGTGGTCGTCTCGCCGCGCACCATGTGCCAGATCTTGACCGGGGCGCCCGCGGTGGACTCCGCGCCCGGCGCGTACTCGGCCCGCATCTCGTGTCTCATGAGCGCCACCTCCGGCCAACAGCATGCGCCGCTCCTCCCGCGCCCGCCACCGCGCCGTTGCGTGGCGGGCGCGGGGAGCTGAAGCTGCGGCCCGGGGGAGGACCGGGAGAGGCGTCCGGGCCGCTGCGGGCTGGGCGAACAGCCGGGCGGCGTAGTTCACTTGCGGGATGAGGTGTGTGTTCTGCGCGATCATCGCGGGCGAGGGGCCGGCGCACTGGGTGCTGCGGGAGGACGAAACCGTCGCCTTCCTGGACAGCCGGCCGCTCTTCCCCGGACATGTCCTGGTGGTGCCCGTACGCCACGTCCCCACCCTCACCGACCTCGCTCCGCAGGAGATCGGCCCGTACTACTCGACGGTTCGCCGGGTCACCGAGGCGGTGGAGCGCGCGACGCCGGCCCAGGGGAGCTTCGTCGCCTCCAACAACCGGGTCAGTCAGTCGGTGCCGCATCTGCACACCCACGTGGTGCCGCGCAACAGAGGCGACGGGCTCCGCGGGTTCTTCTGGCCGCGCCGCGGATACCGGGACCGGTCGGAGGCGGGGGAGACGGCCGCACGGCTGCGCACGGCGCTGGAGGAGACGGCACCGGGCCGACCGTAGCGTCGCTTCCGGCGTTCGCGGCGGGCCGTACGGGGCCCACGCGTCCGCCGGGACCACGCGTCCGCCGTGCCCACGCCGCGTACGGGTCGGGCTGCGGGGGGACAGCCGCCGTCAGCGGAGGAGTCGGCGGACAGCTTCCACCGGGTCGGTCTCGGCCGCCTGCTTGTCCCTGCGGTAGCGCAGCACCCGCGCGAACCGCAGCGTCACCCCCGCCGGGTAGCGGGTCGAGCGCTGGACCCCGTCGAAGGCCACCTCGACCACCAGCTCGGGACGTACCACCACGCCCCAGTCGTGTCGCTCGACGGCAAGCCCACCGAGCAGTCGGGTCTGCTCGCCGAGCATGGCGTCGGTCATCCCCTTGAACGTCTTGCCGAGCATGGTGAACGTGCCGTCCTCGGCCCGCGCGCCCAGATGCAGATTGGACAGCAGGCCGGTGCGGCGCCCGTGCCCCCACTCGGCGGCCAGCACCACCAGATCCAGCGTGTGCACGGGCTTGACCTTGAGCCATGAGCGCCCGCGCCGGCCCGCCCGGTACGACGCGTCCAACGCCTTGACCACCACTCCCTCCCGACCGTGCGCCAGCATCCGCGCGGCGAACGCCTCGGCCGCGTCCGCCGCGCTCCGGCCGTCCGGGCCGTCCGCTGCGCGCGGATCCGGCACCAGCAGCCTGCGCACCAGCAACTCCCGCGGCACGAAGGACTCCAGTGCCTGCCGCCGCTCGGCGAGCGGTCTGTCCAGCAGGTCCTCGTCGTCCAGCGCCAGCAGATCGAAGAAGACGGGCAGCACCGGCAGCGCCGCGCTCGCCGCGGGCACGTCGAGCCGGGAACCGACCCTGCCGGCCAGCTCCTGGAAGGCGACCGGAACGCCCTGCGGGTCGAGGGATACCACCTCCGCGTCGAGCACCGCTGTGCGCCGGGGCAGTCGGCGCACCAGGCGTACGACCTCGGGCAGTCGGTCGGTGATGTCGTCCAGGCTGCGGGTGTAGACCGCGACCTCGTCGCCGTCCCGGTGGACCTGGGCGCGGATTCCGTCGAGCTTCTCCTCGACCGCGCACGGTCCCAGCTGCTCCAGGGCCTCGGTGACGCTCTGTGCCGAGTGCGCCAGCATCGGCTGCACCGGGCGCCCGACCGTCAGCCCGAACTCGCCGAGCGCGCGCGGCCCTTCGTCCAGTGCGCGCCGCGCCACCGCGCCGAGGGAACCGCCCAGCATCACCGCGCGCCGCACCTCCTGCGGGTCTGCCCCGAGCGCCTTGGCAAGCCCTTCCACGGCGAGCGCCTCCAGCGCGCCCTGGCGCAGCTCGCCCGCGATCAGCGCGACGAGGAACCGCTGCTCCTGCTCGGTGGCAGCGCCCAGCAGCTCTCGGAGCAGATCCAGGCGTGCACGCTGCGCGCCCTTGCCGGCCCTCGTCGCGATCTGCTCCAGCGCCCGGTCCACTTCCAGCACGGTCAGCGTGGGCTCGGCCGCGGGCGGTACGTGCGCGGAGAGCGAGCGGGGACCGAGGCCGGTGCGGCGCTGGACGAGCCGACCGGCGAGCCAGGTGACGGCGAGGGGCGCCTCGGCCGGGTCGAGGGTGCGGAAGAGAGCCGCGAGCAGGGCCACTTTCGCCGACCGCCGCGAAGTGGTCGAGATCTCCCGCGAGGTGCGGGCGAGTTCGGCCAGGAGCATGCCCTCATGGTCCCCCCTGCGGGGCTTTTCCGCAGGACCCGGGCGGATCGGGGGCGGTGCCCGGCCCGCGTACCGGCCGTACTGCGTCTGTTATACACAGGGCATGGCGCAACACGAGGAGAGCAGTCTTCCGGCCGGCCTGCCGCCGGGTGTCGCAGTGGCCTGGGGGCTCGGGAGCCCGCCGTCGAAAGGCCCCAAGCGCGGACTGAGCACCGAGCGCATCGTGGCCGCCGCGATCGACTGCGCGGTGCGGGAGGGCGTGGAGGGCCTGTCGATGAGCCGGGTGGCCGCCGCGCTGGACGTCTCCACGATGGCCCTCTACCGCTACGTCTCGGCCAAGAGTGATCTGCTGGTGCTGATGACGGACACCGCGATCGGCCGACCGCCCGAGGATGTCGGCCGGCAGGAGGGCTGGCGCCCTGCGCTGGAGTCCTGGGCCCGGGCGCAGTTGGAGGTCTTCCAACGGAATGTGTGGATGCTCGGCATCCCCATCGGTTCGCCGCCGGTGACCCCCAACTCCCTCGCCTGGATGGAGCGCGGGCTGCACTGCCTGCGCGACACCGGGCTCGAGACCGAGGTGAAGCTGAGCGTGATGACGCTGCTCTCGTCCTACATCCGCGGCGAGGCGCGGCTCCTGGCCGACCTCGAACACAGCGCGCGCACCAACGGCACCACCGTCGCCGCCGCCACGGTCGACTACGGGGTGCTGCTGCACCGGCTGACCAACCCCGACGACTTCCCGGAGGTCACCGCGCTGCTGTCGGCTCGCGCCTTCGACCAGCCGGGGGAGTTGCAGGACAGCTTCACCCTCGGACTGGACGTGGTGCTCGCGGGAACGGCGGCACTGGTGGAGGAGGCGGCCGATCGTGGCTGAAGAACGAGGGCCGGCAGCAGAGGACCGATCAGGGGTGGGCGGGCGTTCGCGTCGACCCGCGCGCGGCGGCCGGGACCGCGACGAGGAGGGTCGCGCCCGCAACGCGAGGCCCCGGGACGGTCTCGGACGCCCGCTGCCGTACGGATCGCCGGGCGTGGAGCGCCAGCCCGAGGGTGTGGTGCGCGCCCCGCTGGACTCGGTCGCCGAGGCGCAGCGCCTGCTGGACGGGGGAAAGCCCTTCCACGCCCACGAGGTCTTCGAGGACGCGTGGAAGAGCGGGCCGCCCGAGGAGGAGCCGCTGTGGCGGGCGCTGGCCCAGCTCGCGGTGGGCGTGACGCACACGGCGCGCGGCAACGTCACCGGTGCGCGCACCCTGCTGCGCCGCGGCGCAGCAGGACTGGCGCCGCTGTGCGAACAACCGCCGTACGGGCTCGACATCGGCGGGCTGGTGTCCTGGGCGGAGCACCTGGCGGGCACGCTCGCGGACGGGCAGCAGCCGCCGTCCGCGGCTTCTCTCGCTCCCCGACTGCGGGGCTGAGGACGCGAACCCGCGCGCCGCGCGTGCGTGCCCGGGGGCGAGCGGGGTCGTGTGCACAGCCGCCGCACGCGGTCAACCGGCGTGCGACCGACGGGAGTCGGGCGGAACGGCGAGCGTCCGGTGTGCCCTGCGCACACCGGGGACAGTCACGGACAGTCTCCGTACCTGATCTATCCGTACCGTGCGCGGCTCGCGGTCCTGAGCTGCGGCGTTGCGGTGCGGGGGTGGCGCGGGGGCGTCTCGTCTGTGCGGTGTGCACAGTGCGCCGATTCTCAACTGTGCGCTCTGCACACCGAGTCGGATCGCTTTCCCGCTACTGTCCAGTCGACTGATCGGACCGTTCGACTCGTCGAGGAACCGTCCGACAAGCAGTGCCAGCGAACTCCGCGGCATTCACAGGAGCGCCCAGAGCGCCACCGTTGAGCAATCAACCTACAACTGTGCAGGCTGAGTCGGAAGGGGGAGCGGAAGGGCGACTGCGAGGCGACCGTCGTCCTCTCCGAAACGCAGACCATGACCCACTCCGCCGAGTTGCCCTGGCTCGTCCGCTGCGGCGAGGAGCCCCCCGCGGGCCTGGCCGGATACGCGGGCAGCGTGGTTCAGGCCCCGCGCCCCACCGCCATGGACGCCCTCACGGAGATGCGCTACGGCGGTCACGCCGTCGGTCCGGCCCTCGTCTGCCTCTCACACGACCTGCTCCAGGTGCCCATCGGGCCCGACGACGGAGCCTGGCGATGGCCGCCGACCCGTACGCTGTGCCGGCCCCGTTCCACCCGCTGCTCGTCGGCCGACGGGAACGGGGTGGGATACCGTCCGTGCCCCGGCCGCTTCTGGCTGCTCCCGCACGAGAGCAACGAGTTGGTCACTGACGGTGCCGCGCTGTACGACGTGCTGTGTACAGTCCGTTCACAGCGGCGCCTGGGCGGTACGAGCCCCGGGGCCCGGCATCGGCGGCGCCCTGCCGCGGCCGGGGAAGTGCCGGACGGGCTGTACGAGGGCTGGCTTGCGTGACGGGTGGCGCGGAGGCCGCCGTTGTCATGAGTCACTCAGGGAGAGTGCATGCGGATCGGCGTCCGGCTGGACACCTGCGGGGTGTACGGCGCGCTGCTCGACCGGGGAAGGGTGCTCCGCGCCCGCAGCACCCGGGCGTTAGGGGACCACACCGCCGACCGGCTGCCCGGCCCGCGCGGTGACCGGGACCCGCTCCCCGAACGGCCCCACCCCGCCGCGCCGCACTCCGCGCCGCATCCCCGCGACCGCGCCTCGCCCGAACTCGCCCTGCTCCGCGAGCTGTTGACGGCCGCTCCGGTCTCCGCGCACCGGACGGCTTCCACCGCCCCGGCCGCCCGGACGAAGCCGGTGACCTCGGTGACCTGGGACATCTCCGGGATCCTGGAGTCCGCGCTGACCGCACCGCACGGCAGCCGGTACCGCGCGCAGCGGGTCGCGGCCGTACGGGTGCTGCCCCGCGTCCCGGTGGCGCCCGCGGGCGGCGGCCACCACGCGCCGATCATCACCTCGCTGGTCTCCCGACGGGCCGTCGTGGCCGGCGGACACGACCTGTTCGGCACCGAACTGGTAGCGCTGGAAGCGGAGTCGGTGAGCGCCGCGGTGGACGAGCTGCTGGCCGGGGGAGCCCGCGCTGTCGCGGTCACCGGCACGGGCGCCGCCGCCTGCTCCGACCACGAGGTCGCCGTCGCCGCCGAACTCCTGCGCCGCCGACCGGACGTCAGGGTCTGCCTCTCCCACGAGGCGGGCGGGCTCGGGCTGTTGGAGCGCGAGGCGGCAACCGTGCTCAACGCCGCGCTGCTGGAGGTCGCGGACCGACTGATCAGCCAGTGCGAGGAGGCCACCGAGGCGCTGGCCGGCTCACCGTCCTGCTGGTTCGTCACCGGTGACGGCGGGCGGGTCACCGGCCGCAGACTGCGCTGGTCGCCGGTGACCGGGCTGGCCGCGGGGATCGCCGCGGCGCTGATCGGCGCGGCCCGGCTCGCCCGGGTCGCGGACGCGGTCGTCGCCCTGGCCGACGACCGGGCGCTGACCATCGGGCAGGTGCGCGACGGACTGCCGCACATCGAGGCCGATCTGGTCGGCAGCAACGGAATCCGCACCTCGGTCCCGCAGTCCGTCACCACGCGCATCCCCGTCCACCGCACCTCCGCCGCCGCCCAGTTGGCGACCCGCAGCAGGCACACCTCGGACGTGGTCGCGGCGCTGCGCCCCGAGGGCGCCGAGCTGGCCGAGGCACTGCCGAGGCACGCGGAGGGCGGACCGCGTCAGGTACGACCGGATGCGGACATCACCGCGGTGGGCGCCGCGATGACCGAACCGAGCGCCTGGATCGACCTGTTGGTGCCCGCCGACACCCCGGAGGGCCTCGACCGCCACCAGGCCGAGGCCGAGCAGCGCGCCCTCGGACTGGTCGCCGCGTACGGCGCCCACCCCGGCAGCGCCCACCTGGTGCGCTCCACCGCCACTGCGGTGGGCTACCTGCGGATCTACCGGCTCCAGGTGCGGGCCGGCAGCCACGGCGGCCCGGACACCGGCCGTCCGGCGCAGGGCGGTGCCGCGGCGCCGGAGCCGGCCGCCGGGCAGGCCCGCGGCCGGAGCACAGCGGGAGAGGCGCAATGAACGGCGCACCCGCTCCGAGTCCGGCGACCGGCGTGGTCCACCGCATCACCGCCGACGATCTGCCCGCCGTCGTCGCCGGGCACGCGCTGCTCAGCTCCGGCGGCGGCGGAATCGACGGCCTGACGCTGAGCGTCGCCGAACTGCTGCGCCGGCACGGGCCGGTGGAGCTGGTACCGCTGGACGCACTCCCGCCGGAGACCCACTGCGCGGCCGTCGGCCTCGCCGGCGGCTTCGCCCCGCTGCTCGAACTCCCACCCGGCGGCGACGAGTCGGTGCTCGCGGTGCGCGCGCTGGAGGAGCGTACGGGCAACCGGCTGGGCGCTGTCGTCGCGCTCAACTCCGCCGGACCCAACGCGCTCTTCCCCATCGCCGCGGCGGCCTCGCTCGGTCTGCCGCTGGTGGACTGCGACGGGATGGGCCGCATCCTGCCGCTGATCAACATGACCACGTACGCGCTCGGCGGGCTCTCCGCCACCCCGTTGGCCGCCGTCAGCCAGACCGGGGAGACCGCGGTGCTGGACTGTTCCACCGCCCGCTCGGACCGGCTGCTGCGCGGCATCGTCGAGGCGTCCGGCGGGGCGATGCTCTGCGCCCTCTATCCCACCACCGTCGGCCGGTTGCGCGGTGTCGCGATCGAGGGGGCGACCAGCCGGGTGATGCGCGTCGGCGAGCTGCTCACCGGGGAGAACCGGCACGCCGGGCTGCTCGCGGGGCTCGCGCGCACCGTCGGCGCCCGGGTGCTGGCCAGCGGGCAGGTCACCGCACTCGACCTGCCGACCCCCTCGGCCGGCGCGCGGCACTTCCCCTCGGTGCCCACCAGCATCGTGGTCAGCGACCCGTCCGGCGACGGCCCGGTGGTCCGGCTGGAGGCGCAGAACGAGATACTGCTCGCGCTGATCGACGGCGCGGTCACCGCCGCCGTACCCGATGTGCTCTGCCTGCTGGACCGGCAGCGGCTCCAGCCGGTCAGCCTGGAGAACGTGGCGCTCGCCGACCACGTCGATGTGCTCGTCGTCCCCGCCGCACCGATGTGGCACACCCCGCAGGGCCTGGCCATGGCCGGGCCGCGGGCGTTCGGCTTTCCGGTCCGGCACCCCGCGGAAGAGGTGTCGCGATGAGCGCGCAGCGCGTCACCGGCCAGCTGACCGTGGCCCAGCTCATCCGCTTCGGCCCGCTCGGCAGCGCGCGCTGCTACTCCGAGGCGCACCTCGAGCGGCTGGTCACCGGGGTCACCCTGGTCTCCGACCTCGACGAAGCCCGGCAGTGCGAGCCGAAGACGGCGATGGTGGTGCACCCGGTCGCGGCCCACGGTGTCTGGGCGCTGGAAGCCGCGCTGCGCTGCGCCTGGGAGCGCAACGCCGCCTGCGTGGTCGCCCCGGACAGCGTCATGGTGCGGGCCTCCACCACACAGCTCGCCGAACGGCTGCGGCTGCCGCTGCTGACCGTCGCCGACCCGGCGCGCATCGCGCTGGACATGGCGGTCGCCATCGCCGACACCGAGGCCGCGCGCGCCCGGCTGATAAGCCGCTGTGCGGTGCTCTTCGGCGAACGCTTCAGCCTCCGCGGCATCGTCGGAGTGATCAATGCCGAAGTGCCCGGTGTGATCGCCGCGTTGGTGACCAAGGACGGCCATCTGCTCGCCGGCCGAGCAGCCGCGGACACCTTCCCGCCCGACGGGCCGAACGCCCCGGGCGAGGATGCTGCGACGGGCGGCGCGTCCGCGTTCGCCGAGGATGCGGCCGAGGAGCACCGCCTCGCCGTGGCCGTGCCCTCGGCGGACGGCCGTGCCTGGGCCACGCTCGTCGCACGGGTGAGCGCACCGGGGCCGAGCTGGACGGAGACCGTCGAGACGATCCTGCGCCTGGCCCGGGCGCCGCTGGCCTCCGCAGGAGCGGGCAGCAGGCTCTCCCTCGCCCACCAGGGCAGCAGGGACCGGCTGCTGATGGAGACGCTGCTCGGCGAGGGGCCCACAGTGCAGGGCCGGCGCCTGCTGCCGTCACCCCGGGCGGGTGCGTCGCACGGAGCCGAATCCGCGGTGGGAGCGGAGGAGTTGGCACGGGACGCGGGCTGGCCCATCGACGGCCGTCTGGTGGCGGTCCACCTGCGGCCTCTCCAACCTGACCGCGACCTGGAGGCGGCGAGCCCGGCGATCACCGCCGCCTGGCGCGAGGACCTGGCCGAGGCCCCGCTCGTACCCCTGGCGAACGGCTGGGCCACCTGGTACACCGGCGAGGACGCGCACCCGCGGGCGGTGGAGCGCAACGTACGCCGGCGCCTCGCGTCCAGCCGCATCCCCCTGCCGCTCTGCGCGGGCGTAGGCACCGAGGGCGAGGGCATGGCCGGACTCCGGCGCTCCCTGCGGGAGGCGGAGCTGGCGGCGGGATCGGCGGGCGGTCAGGGAGACCAACGAGTCGAGTGCTACGGCGAGTTGGGGCCGCGTGCCGTGCTCGCCGCGCTGCCGGTGGCCGAACGCGCCGTCGCAGCACGGACGTTGCTCGCCGCTCTGCTCGCCGACCCCAAGGCCGAGGTGCTGCTGCGGACGCTGACCGCGCTGCTGGACTGCGCCGGCTCCACCGGCCAGACGGCCACCAGGCTCGGCGTGCACCGCAACACCGTGCTGGGGCGGGTCGAACGCATCCGGGCCAAGGGCATCGACCTGGACAGTCCCGACCAGCGACTGGCCCTGCACGTCGCCTGCCACGCCCTGCTCGCCACCGGCGAGGCCCGGGACAGCGGTCGACCCGCCCGCCCGCGCTGACCGAGAGCGCGGGCGGGCGCGCCCGGGCAGCGCTGCTCGCGCCGTGCTGCTCGCCCGCGCCGCGTCGTACTGCCCTGCTCGCCCGCGCCGTGCCTGGTGTCGCGCCGCCTCGGGCCGCCGCGAACGGCTCGGGGCGCGGGCAGGGCTGCCGTGGAGCGGCAGGGTGCTCAACTGGCTTGTCGTGACCCGTCGTTCACCTCTGCCGCCCCGTGGTGGGCGTCAGCCGGCGGGGCTGCCGTACGAGGCCCGCGCGACTTCCGGGGTGATGTGCCCGTCCCGCAGATCGGCGGCGACCGCGGCCCGCTCGCGCCGCTCGACCGGGCCGAAGCCCCCGCCGCCGCCGGTGGCGCACCGCACCACGTCGCCCGCGCGCAGCGCCAGGCCGTTGCACTTCAGCAGCCGGCGTTCGTCCTCGCGCCCGGGGTTGACGATCACCTCCGGCGGCGTGGCGTCCCGGCCGTCGAAGAGCCCCCAGGCCGGGGTGAGCGAACGCTCGAACCAGAGCGAGACGGTGCAGTCGGCGAGCGCCTCGTACTCGCGGACCACGCCGTTGCCGCCGCGCCACTGACCGGCTCCGCCGGAGTCGGGCCGGATGCCGTACTCCCGGACGCGCAGCGGGAATCGGCTCTCCAGAACCTCGACGGGGATGTCCTTGAGCGAGCCGTTGACGTTGTTGATCAGCGCGTCCTGGCCGTCCGAGCCCTCCCAGGCGCCCCAGCCGCCGAGGGTGGCCTCCAGGCTGACGTACGGCCTGGTGTTGCGCGGATCGACTCCGGCGAACATGACGATCATCGAGTCGCCGTGGCTGGCCGCGGCGACCCGGTCGGGGAGCACGGGGGCGAGCGCCTTGGCGACCAGGTCGATGAGCAGGCCCAGGTGGGAGAAGTACCACTGGCAGGCCGCGGGCGGCAGCGCGCCGA
The DNA here is from genome assembly GCF_018101125.2 of Streptomyces tardus. GTDB lineage: Bacteria > Actinomycetota > Actinomycetes > Streptomycetales > Streptomycetaceae > Streptomyces > Streptomyces tardus. Next base: position 451,187 of record NZ_JAELVF020000004.1, read on the forward strand.
AGACCGAGCCCTCCCGGACCCGTACGGACAGCGGTCGGAACGAGCCGCCGTTGCCGGGGACGTCCGGGCTGACCAGCAGCTTGTAGCCGACTCGGCAGGCCGAAACGGCCTGTGCGGCACCGCAGTTGATCGGCCCCACCGTCTGGTCGGCGGATTCGGTGATGTCGAACTCCAGCCGGTCGCCGCTGACGGTGATGCGCAGCCGCACCGCTACCGTGGTGTCCAGGTCGATGCCGTCGTTGTCGAGCACCCCCTCGGCGGTGTACACGCCGTCCGGAATGGCGCGCACGACCTCCCGCTCCAACTCCTCGGTCTGGCGGAAGATTTCGTCCCGGGCCGCGCGCAGGCGTGCGGTTCCGAAGCGGTCGACCAGCTCGGCGAGCCGGGTCTGGCCCATCCGAATGGTGGCGATCATGGCGTTCATGTCGCCTGTGGTCGGGTACGGGAAGCGCACGTTGGTGGCGATGGTGTCGATGACGGCCTTGACCTCCTCGCCGCCCTCGACCAGCTTCTGCGGCCCCATCCGCAGGCCCTCCTGGAAGATGTTCACCGAGTCCATTGACCCGCCGGGGTCCTTGGAGCCGACGTCGATCCAGTGCGCACGCGTCGCGGTGAAGCCGACCAGCTCCTCGCCGGTGAAGACGGGGCCGAAGATGGTCACGTCGTTGAGGTGGGTGCCGCCCAGGTAGCTGTCGTTGAGGATCCAGACGTCGCCGGGCTGCCACACCTCCCGCCCGAAGCGCTCCTCGGTGGCACGGGTGCAACTCTCCAGATTGCCGAGGAAGATGGGCAGTCCGGCGGACTGGCCGAGTACCTGGTGCTCGTCGTCCAGCAGCGCCACCACGCAGTCCCCGCACTCGTAGATGATCGGGGTGTACGCCGAGCGCATCAGGGTGGCGTTCATGTCGTCGGCCGCGGAGATGACGGCGTTGCGGATGATCTCCACCGTGACCGGGTCCACCGTGACCGGACCGGTCCCGGCCGGGTCGGCTTGGCCCGGGAGCGCTTCGGCGGTGCCTGCGGGGTCGGCGGCGTGGGTACGGGGGTCCGGGGCGGTCACTTCTTCTCCTCGCGTATGACGAGCGAACCGTGCGCGTCCAGGCGCAGCCGGTGTCCGGGCGGTACGACGGTCGTTGCGGTGGGCTCCAGCACGAGTGCGGGGCCGCTCAACTCGTGTCCGGGCGAGAGCACTTCGCGGTCCACCACGACGGTCTCCAGGCGCCGGCCGTCGAAGACCACCGGACGTGTCCGGTGCACGAACTCCTCGGAGGCGGCTGCGGGCAGCAGTTCGGGCGGCGCGGCGTCGAGCGCGCCGAGCGCGGTGGTGCGCAGCGCGACGAACTCCAGCGGGGCGCCGAGGTTGGCGTGGCCGTACCGCTCCTGGTGGAGGTCGGCGAAGCGCGCGGCGATCCTGGCCGGGAAGTCCTCGCGCAGCGGCTCGCGCGGATCGGCCAGCGGCACCGTGAGGGTGTACTCCTGCGCCTGGTACCGGATGTCGGCGGCGCACTCGGTGCGGCGGCGTTCGGCGGGCACTCCCTCGCTGTCCAGCGAGCCGAGGGCTTCCGCCGCGGTCTTCTCCAGCAGTTCGGCCATCTCGGCGCGGTCGAGGTCCTCCTCCGGCCGGAAGAACGGCTCCGCGAAGTCCCTGCGGATCTCCGTCTCCAGCATCCCCCAGGCAGAGAAGGCCCCGGGAAAGCGTGGAACGACCACTTCGGGGATGCCCAACTCCCGTGCCAGGGCGACCGCGTGCATCGGCCCCGCCCCGCCGAAGGCGACCAGTGAGAAGTCCCGCGGCTCGATGCCCCGGGAGACGGTGATGGTCCGGACGGCCTGCGCCATCTTGGCGCCGGCGACCTCGCAGACGCCCTCGGCCATCGCGACCGCGTCCAGCCCCAGCCGCTCGCCGAGCGCCCCGACCGCTTGCCGGGCGAGTTCGGAGCGCGGTGCGAACTCCCCGCCGGCGAAGGTGGCTTCGTCGATCCTGCCGAGGACCAGGTCCGCGTCGGTGACGGTCGGTTCGGTCCCGCCGCGCGCGTAGCAGGCCGGGCCGGGCGAGGCGCCTGCCGACCGCGGCCCCACCCGCAGCCCGCCCGCCTCCTGCCAGGCGACGCTGCCGCCGCCGGCGCCGATGGTGTGGATGTCCACCACGCTCATCAGTATCGGCAGCCCCTCCAGCCGCGCCTCGGAAGTGACATCCGGCCGGCCGTCCACGACCAGTGAGACGTCGAAGGAAGTGCCGCCCATGTCCATGCAGATGAGGTGGGGCCGCTCCAGTGTCCGGGAGAGCGCGACGCCGCCCATGGTGCCGCCGACCGGGCCGGAGAGCAGCGTCTGCAACGGGCGGTGACGGGCGGAATCGGCGGTGTTGACGCCGCCGGAGGACTGCATGACATGCAGCGGCACCGCCAGGCCGCGCTGCTTCAGGGTCGCGCCCAGCGTGGTCAGATAGCGCTGAACCACCGGCCCGATGTACGCCTCCAGCACGGCCGAGGAGGTGCGCTCGTACTCCCGCCACTCGTTGGCGGCCTCGTGCGAGAGCGAGACGGTGACGCTCTCGCCCAGCTCCTCGCGCAGGAGCTCGCGGGTGCGCAGCTCGTGCGCGGGGTTCGCGTGGCTGAAGAGGTAGGCCACGGCGACCGCTTCGAAGCCCTCGTCCCCGAAGCGGCGGGCGGCGCGGCGCACCGCGTCCTCGTCCAGCGCCGTCAACTCGGCGCCGTCGGCGGCGAGTCGGCCGCCGATCGGCTCGATGTCGCCGCGCGGCACCAGTGGTTCGGGCTTGCGGTAGTGCAGGTCGTACAGCCTGGTCCGCGGCCCCCGGGCGATGTGGTACGTGTCCGAGGCGCCTTCGCTCGCGAGCAGCAGGACGCGGGTGCCGCGGCGCTGCAGGAAGGCGTTGAGGCCCTGGGTGGTGCCGTGGACGAGGAAGGAGATGTCTGCCGGACCCGCTTCCCCGGGCGGTAACACCGTGGACAGGGCGGCGATGACGCCCTCGGTCAGGTCGTGCGGAGTGGTTGACGCCTTGCCGGCGCGATAGCGGCCGGTCCTCTCGTCGTAGGCCACGACATCGGTGAAGGTGCCCCCGATGTCCATGGACACACGCAACCCGCTCATCTTCGAGCCCTCGCTTTGTGCTCTCGGTGGCATGAACGCGCTCAGGCTAGGTGAATCGCGACAACTTCGTGAGGGGTCAAGCGGGTTGTCGGCCATGACTGCGACCGGAAAGGTGCAGGTGGGGGAGGCGGGCGCAGTGAGAAGGGCCGGGGCTGCGGTGAACGAGGGTGGCAGGGGTGTCGTACGGGGCGAGTGCTGCGTACGTTGCGGCGCAGGGTCCGGTGCTACTGGCGCGGTACGCGGGGCTGGCGGTGTCGCCAGGCGGCGTAGTCCACCAGCGTGGTCCACTCCTGGTCGAAGTCGCCGGGGACGGTGCGGTGTTCGGCGCTCCACTGGCGTGCCAGAGCGGCGTAGATGGGGGTCGGGGCGGTCTGCTGAACCGTTTCGGCTGCTGCGGACCCGGAGGCCTGCCGCTCGCCCGCAAGGGGGGCGTCGGCCCTTCGCTCCTCGGGTCGTTCGCTCCGCCAGCGAGTCGCGGTCTGTGGGGTACTGGTGGAAGTCACGTTTCTTCAACGCCCCACCGGGGCCCGGGGTCACGCGCCCGGCTCACCGGGACGCGCAGCGCTCGCGCACCTCGCGCGTCCCCGCCGCCCGCGCCTCGCCCGCGCTCCGGCGCACGCCCGCGTACGGCTGCGCCCGCACACGGCCGCGCCCGCGCACGTCTGCGGGCGCGCGCGAGGGCCGGGAACCGGCGGTCCGGTCCCGGCCCTCGCACGCGCTGCTGCGGCGTCAGCCGCGTGCGGCGTCCACCTTGTACGTCTTGGCGATGTCGTCGAGCACCGAGTCGGCGCCGTAGAGACCGACCGCCAGCATCCACGTGATGTCGCTCATCTCGTGGACCTCGCCCTTGAGTTGCTTCCACAGCGGATTCGCCTGGAACTTGTCCTGGGACTTCTGCGAGGCGCCCTCGGGGTCGGGGAAGGCGGTGACGAAAATGTCGTCCGCGTCGATCCGCTTGATCTCCTCCTCGGAGATGTCCGCGTTGAAGCCCGTGCCCCGGGCGTCCTCGGGCAGGTCGAAACCGAGGTCGCCCAGGATGACGCCGGTGTAGGTGTCCTCCTTGTACAGCCGGGTCGGACCGTCGACGAACCGCACCACGGAGACCGTCGGGTTGCCGTCCTCGGACTTGCGGACCGCGTCGCCGATCGTCTTCGCCCGCTTCTCGAAGCCTTCGATGCGGTCCTGGGCCAGGTCCTCCTTGCCGAGGGTCTCGCCCACCAGCTCCAGGTTCTCCTTCCAAGTGGCCCCGGTGGTCTCGGTGAAGACCGTCGGGGCGATCTTGGAGAGCTGCTTGTAGATCTTCTCGTGGCGGACCTTCGCGGAGAGGATCAGATCCGGCTTGAGCTTGATGATCTCCTCCAGCTTGACCTCCTCGAGCAGCCCGACCGGCTTGGCGTCCTTGCCGTACTTGCGGGCGTCGTCGCCGAAGTAGTCCGGCAGCGGCTCGTCGGGGGCGGCGAAGGTGGTGTAGCCGACGACGTCCGTCTTGAGGGCCAGCGTCGCGTCGACGAACGTCATGTCGAGGGCGACCACGCGCTCGGGGACCTTCTTGACCTCCGTCTCACCCATGGCGTGCTCGACGGTTCGGGGGAAGGCACTGCCGGAGGAGCCGGAGGACCCGCTCTTGGCCTCGTCCGTATCCTTGTCCGAGTCCGAGCTGCCACACGCGGCGGTGGCGAGCAGTCCGGCAGTGATGGCGACGGCGCCGACGGTACGGCCGAAGCGACTGAGCCAACGGGCTCTCATCAGGGGTCCCCTCTCTCATGGGATTGCGCGACCTAAAGATAGGCTCGCCTAACTTAATGCACGGCGCCGCGGAGGGAATCGTGATAAAAGCGCTATCTGCGCCGCCCGCAGAACGGGTGACGTCGCAGGTCGCGACGGGGCAGCGGAGCAAACGGTGGCTCGGGCTGCTGGTGCTGGCGGTGCTGGTCGTGGTGGCGGTGCTGCTGAGCGTCGCCTACGGAGCCAACTCGCTGACGCTCGGGCAGGTCTGGCACGGGCTGTGGTCGCCGAGCGGCACCGAGGGCGACATCGTGGTCCGCCGACTCCGGCTGCCGCGCACGGCGTTGGCGCTCGTCGCGGGACTCGCGCTCGGCGTCGCCGGCGCGCTGATGCAGGGCCACACCAGGAACCCGATCGCCGACCCGGTGGTGCTCGGCATCAGCGCGGGGGCGGGGATGTGCGTGGTCGCCTCTATCTCGCTGCTCGGGATCGGCGGTCTCTACGGCTACATCTGGTTCGGCTTCATCGGTGCGGCGGTGGCCAGCGCCATCGTCTACCTCGTCGGCACCCTCGCACGCGGCGGCGCCACCCCCATCACCCTCGCCCTGGCCGGGGCCGCGGTGCACGCGCTCTTCACCGCGCTCACCGCGGGCATGGTCATCATGGACCGCGCGGCGCTGGACACCTACCGCTTCTGGACCGTCGGCAGCGTCAGCGGGCGGCCGATCGAGACGACCGTCCAACTGCTGCCGTTCATCGCGATCGGCCTGCTGCTCGCCGCCGCCAACGCGCCCGGACTGAACGCGCTGTCGCTCGGCGAGGACGTCGCCCGCTCGCTGGGCGTACGGGTCGGCGCGACACGGGCGACCGGGATGGCCGCGATCACGCTGCTCACCGGCGCGGCGGTCGCGGTCTGCGGGCCCATCGGATTCGTCGGTCTGGTGGCGACGCATGTGGCGCGCCACTTCACCGGCCCCGACTACCGGTGGATCGTCGCGTACTCCGGGCTGCTCGGTGCCGCCCTCATGGTCGCAGCCGACACACTCGGCCGACTGGTGGCGCGACCCGGGGAGTTGGAGGTGGGCATCATGCTCGCGCTCCTCGGAGGGCCGGTCTTCGTCTATCTGGTGCGCCGTGTGAAGCCGGTGAGGCTGTGAACGAGGACAACACCGGTACGGCCGGGCGAGCCGCCGTACCCGTCGACGACGGAGCAGGCGTGACGACGGAGAAGACCGTGAGCGGAGCCGAGCGCGGAACCGGCGGCGACACCGAGCGCCGGAGCACCGGGCCTGCGGGCCCGACGCCCCCGACCACATCGCCGACCATCGAGCTCTCGGCCATTGAGCTGCCGACCGCCGAACCCCCGGCCCCCGCGCCCCCGGCAGGCGAGTCCCCGGGCGGGCCGAGCTGCGGGCCGAAGGGCCTGCGCGCACGCGGCGCTGTCGCCGTACCCGGGCGGAGGCCGGTGCGGCTGGGGCCCGTGTCCACCGTCTGGCGCCCCCGCGCGGTGCTGCTGCCGATGGTCGTCGCGGCGCTGCTGTGCGCGGCGGTGGTGATGAACGTCGGACGCGGCGACATCTCCGTGCCGGTGCCGAACGTCATCGCCGTCCTGCTCGGCGGCGGCGAGGACATCGACCGGCTGGTGGTCCACGAACTCCGGCTGCCGCGCTCCCTGGTGGGGGCGCTGGTCGGCGCCTCGCTCGGTCTGGCCGGCGCCATCTTCCAGAGCATCGCCCGCAATCCACTCGCCAGCCCGGACATTCTCGGCATCACCTCGGGCGCCGGCGTCGGTGCGGTCGCGGTGATCGTGATCGGCGGCGCCAACGGGGGAGTGGGCGGCGTCCTGGCCGAGGTGGGCGTACCGCTGGCGGCGGTCGCGGGCGGCCTTGCCGCGGCGCTGGTGGTCGCGGCGCTGTCCCTGCGGCACGGACTCAGCGGTTACCGCGTGCTGCTGATCGGCGTCGGCGTCAACGCCGTGCTGACCAGCGTGCTCTCGTGGCTGCTGCTCAAGGCCGACATCGTGGACGTCGGGCGCGCGCTGATCTGGCTCAACGGCAGTCTCAACGGAGCGGGTTGGGACACCGCCAGACCCGCGGCGCTGGCACTGGCCGTACTGCTGCCGCTCGGCGCGGTGCTCACTTTCCAGCTCGGCGCGCTCGCCTTCGACGACGACACCGCGACCGCGCTCGGTGTACGGCTGGCCCTCGCCCGCGGCGCGCTGCTGATCACCGCGGTGCTGCTGACGGCCACCGCGACGGCCACCGCGGGGCCGATCGCCTTCGTGGCACTGGCCTGCCCCCAACTCGCTCTGCGGCTGCTGCGGTCCGGTACACCGCCGCTGCTGACCTCCGCGCTGCTCGGCGCGGCGGTGACGGTGTGGGCCGACGTGTTCGCGCGCACCGCGTTCGGCGGTGTGGAGCTTCCGGTCGGTGTGCTGACCGCAGCTCTCGGGGCGCCCTACCTGCTGTACTTGCTCATCCGGAGCGGAAAGGCCCGTACGTCGTGACCGACATCCTCAAGGACCGCGGCACCCCGGGGGACCGTGGCGCGCAGAAGAGCGGCCGTGCCCCGAACGGCAGCCCGCGCGAACGCCGTTCGCCGGACGAGGGGGCGGCGCCCCGCACCGCGGACGGCCGCGCGGTGCGGCTGCGCGCCGACCGGCTGACGCTCGGCTACGGCGGCAGGGCCGTCGTCCACGAGCTGGATCTGGACATCCCCGACGGCTCGGTGACCGCGATCATCGGCCCCAACGGCTGCGGGAAGTCGACACTGCTGCGCGCCTTCGGACGGCTGATGAAGCCGATGGGCGGCCGGGCGCTGCTGGACGGAGCGCCGATCCATCGCTTGCCGACCCGTCAGGTCGCCGAGACGGTCGGCCTGCTGCCGCAGACCCCGCTCGCGCCCGAGGGGCTGACCGTCGCCGACCTCGTCGCCCGCGGCCGGCATCCGCACCAGACGTGGTACCGCCGCTGGGACGCCGACGACGAGGAGGCGGTCGCCCGGGCGCTGCGCCGCACCGGCACGTACGAGCTGGCCACGCGCACCCTGGACGAGCTCTCCGGCGGCCAGCGCCAACGCGCCTGGATCGCGATGGCGCTGGCCCAGGAGACCGAGCTGCTGCTGCTGGACGAGCCCACCAACCACCTGGACCTCGCGCACCAGGTCGAGGTGCTGGACCTGGTGGGGGAGCTGCACCGGGAGACGGGGCGCACGGTGCTGCTGGTGCTGCACGACCTCTCGCTGGCCGCCCGCTGCGCGGACACGCTGGTGGTGATGAAGGACGGCCGGATCGTCGCGCAGGGGGCGCCCGCCGACGTCCTGACCGAGGAACTGCTCGCCGACGCCTTCGGCCTCCGGGCGCGGGTGCGTCACGACGAGGAGACCGGCGTACCGCTGGTCATACCGCTCAGCAGGCAGGCGGTGAAGGGCGACTGACGGGGCGTGGGCCCGCCGCAGGACGCGGTTCGAGTGTGACCACCGCCATGGAGTTCCGAGATCCACGACCGAATTCGGTTAGGGTAACCTAAGTCCGTGCGTCGGTCGGTTGTCACGCCCGAGTCAAGGCACCGATACGCCCGTGGTCGATCCGTACCGCGGCAGTCACGGCAGCCGGGGCACCGCACAGAAGCGGTGCCCCGCCACATCGCCCACCTCATCGAAGGGTTCGCTCATGCTGCGTTCTCCCTCCTCGGCGTGCCGGAAACCGTGCGTCCGCGCCGTTTCCCGCTCCGGCTCCACCGCCCACGGCGGCAGAACCGGGACACCCGAGGTGTCCGAGGCCGTCGTACCCATGGATCAGGAGCTTGCCGCGTGAGCGAGTACGCAGACGGGGCCGAGCGCCCCGCAACCGACGCCGAACCCGTACAGGGTGCCGAGCCCGTGCACCGCACCGGGCTCGCGCACCGCACCGCGACCGAGGATGCCACCGCCCACGCCACCGCCGACGCCACCGCCGTCGCGGCGGGCGCCGGGGACCCCGCGGCGCTGCGCGCCCTGACCGCCGTCGCGCTCGAAGCGCTCGCCGACGGCGCCGCCCGACGGGGCGGTCCGCTGCCCGCCGGGGGCCCCGAGGAAGTCGCCCGGCGCACCCGGGCGTTGATCACGCCGCTCCTTCCCGAGGAGGGCGTCGGCGCCGAGGACGCGCTGTACGACGTCGTACGGGCCGCCGCCGAGGGCGCCGCCGACCCGGCCGACCCCTACTGCGTCGCGCATCTGCACTGCCCGCCGCTTGCCGTGGCGGCTGCGGCGGACCTCGCGGCCTCCGCGCTCAACCCCTCGATGGACTCCTGGGACCAGGCGCCCGGCGCCGCGGTCATCGAGGAGGAAGTCACCGCGGAACTGGCCTCGTTGGTCTATCCCCGGGAGCCCGCACCGGACGCGGTGATCACCAGCGGCGGCACCGAGTCCAATCTGGTGGCGCTGCTGCTGGCCAGGGAGCGCGCCCAGGCGCGCGGGGAGCGCACCGTGCAGGTGCTGGTCGGGGAGAACGCCCACCACAGCGTCCGCCGGGCCGCGTGGATGCTGGGTCTGCCCGTACCGGTGACGGTGGAGTGCGAAGAGGGGCGGATGGTGCCGGCCGCCCTGGACCGGGCGCTCGCCTCGCTCGGCGGCGGCCCCGTGCTGGTGGTGGCGACCGCCGGCACCACCGACGAGGGCCTCATCGACCCACTCGCCGAACTGGCCCGTGTCTGCCGGGCGTTCGGCGCCGAGATGCACGTGGACGCCGCGTACGGCGGACCGCTGTTGTTCAGCCCGGAGCTGGCGCCCCGGCTGCACGGCATCGAGGAGGCCGTCTCGGTCACCTACGACCTGCACAAGCTCGGTTGGCAGCCGGTCGCCGCGGGTGTGCTGGCGGTCTCCGAGGCCGACAGCCTGAGGTACCTCTCGCTGAGCGCCGACTACCTCAACGCCGACGACGACACCGAAGCCGGCCTGCCCGACCTGCTCGGCCGCTCCATCAAGACCTCCCGGCGCCCGGACGTGCTGAAGATCGCCGCCACCCTGCGCGCACTCGGCCGCGGCGGCCTCGGCCGCACCGTCGAGCACTGCGTACGCACGGCGACCCGCTTCGGCCAGGACATCGACCGGCACGAGGCGCTGCGTCGCCGGACGGGAGCGGAGGGCATCTCCACGGTGCTCTTCCGTCCCGTCGCGGCCGATCGACTGCCCGACGAGGCCGGTGACGCGCTGGTCGCGGCGATCCGGCGACAGCTGCTCTCCGAGGGCCTGGCGGTACTGGGCCGGGCGACCGTACCGGACTCCGACGGAGCCAGGAGGGTCTGGCTGAAGGCGACGCTGCTGCACCCGCGCACCACCGCCGGCGACCTGACCGGACTGCTGCAACTCGTCGTGGAGCGCGCGGAGTTCCTCGCCGGCCAGGAGCCCGCACCGCGGGTGGGCCCGCAGCCCGAGCCGCTGGGCGGGCCCGGCCCGGCCGCCGCGACGCGCCTCCAGTCGGTGACGCTCTGAGATGACCGTCCTCTTACCCCACTCCCCAACCCGCCGGGCCGCACCGGGTCGACGCCGCTGAGCGACGGCCCCGGCCGCCCGCTCACCGACCCTGCCACCGCCCGAAGGGGATGCCGTATGAAGAACGCCACCACTGAGAGACCTGCCGGCGCACCGAGGCCCGCACCGACGTTCTCGCGCCTGGACGGGCCTGCCGTCGCCGCGGACCCGGAGCCGTTCGCCAGGGCCTACCAGGAGTGCTACGCGCACGCCGCGCAGCTCAGCGACCACAGCGACCCGCCGATCGGCGACCGGCTGGTCCGGCACGGCGACCGCCCCGGTTTCGAGCTCCTCGCAGCGATGGACGGCGAGCGGGTCGCCGGTTACATCTACGGCTACACCCTCCCCGTGGACACCCTCTGGTGGGACGGGCTCACCCCGGCGCCCGCGCCCGAGCTGACCCGGGAGTGGCCGGGCCGCACCGTCGGCGTCTGCGAGCTGCTGGTCGGACGGCCCTGGCGGCGCTCGCAGTTGGGGGCGCAGCTCTTCGACGGGTTCCTGCGGGGACGCACCGAGGAGCGCGCGGCGGCGCTCGTGGCGGAGGGGAACGACGTGGTCCTCGACCGCTGCGAGAAGTACGGCTTCGCGCACGTGGGCCGGATGGAGCCCTACCCGGGCTGGCGTCCCCACCACATGGTGGTCCGCTCCCTGCGCACCGGCTGAACCGCCCGCCTGCGCAGACGTACGGGCGCGGGGCGTGCGGGACGCCGGTTGCCGGGCGCCCGTACGGCCCCCGGTCCGCCGCCCGTACCCAGTCCCGCACACCCGTACGACCCGTGGCCTTCCGTACAGTCCTTGTCCGTCAGCCCGTCAGCCCGTCAGCCCGCCCCGCCCGTCAGCCCGTTCCGCCCCCCAGATTCGAAGGCAGCACCGTGTCCGTTGAGTTCCCCCCGTCCGCCGCCCCGCGTTCCGCGTACCCCGCCGATGCACTGCCCGAGGCCGTCCGCGAACGGCTGCGGGAGCTCTCCGCGCGCAGCGAGGAGCCGCTGGCCACCTATCTCTACGACGGCGAGGTGGCCGCGGGGCGCGCCCGCGAACTGTGCGCCGCGCTGCCCGAGTGGGCGCAGGTGTACTACGCGGTGAAGGCGAATTCCTTCCCCGGCGTACTGGCCGCGCTCGCCCCGCACGTGGACGGGTTCGAGGTCGCCTCGCGCGCCGAACTCGCCCTGGCCCGAGAGGCGTTGGCGCCCGGTACGACGAGATCGGGGTCGGGTTCGGGCCCGGCGGGGACGCTCGCGGTGGTGGCGGCCGGCCCCGCCAAATCCGTGCCGGTCCTGACCGATCTGGTGCGCGCCGAGGTGGAGTCCATCAACGCCGAGAGCCTGCTGGAGCTGCACCGCATCAGCGCCATCGCCGTCCAGGAGGGCACCACGGCTCGGGTCGCGCTGCGGGTGAACCCCCAGGACATCCCGGTCACCGGGTCCCTGCACATGGGCGGCGAGCCCTCGCAGTTCGGTGTCCCCGAGCCGGACGTGCCGGAGGTGCTCACCGAGGCCGCCCGGCTGCCGGGGCTCGATCTCGTCGGCTTCCACATCCACGCCGCCTCCAACAATCTGGACGCCGTCAGCCAGGCCGCCTACCTGCGCTGGTGCGTCGAGTGGTCCGCCGCGACGGCTGCCGCCCACGGCATCGAGCTGCGTCAGATCGACATCGGCGGTGGCATCGGCGTCAACTTCGAGGGCGAGGAGCCCTTCGACACCACTCGGTTCGGTGAACTCATCGCGCGGTCCGCGCCGCCCGAGGGGGCTCGCGTGATCATGGAGCCGGGTCGTTTCCTGGTCGCCGACTGCGGCTGGTACGCGGCCGAGGTCACCGATGTGAAGTCTTCCTACGGGCACGCGTACGCGATGCTTCGCGGTGGCATCAACCACTTCCAGCTGCCCACCTCCTGGGACATCGTGCACAACGTCGCGGTGCTGCCGATCGACACGTGGCCGGCCGGGCTGCCGCGCCCCGAGGCCGCCCGGACGCGGGTCACCGTCGTCGGGGAGCTGTGCACGCCCGAGGACACCCTGCTGCGGGAGGTGCACATCGACCGGGTGCGGGCGGGGGATCTGGTGGTCTTCCCGTACTCCGGCTCCTACGGCTGGGAGTTCGCGATGCCGCACTTCCTCGGCCACCCCGCGGCCGACCGGACGATGCTGTGACCGCCGGGCCCCGGCCCGTTCGGCCGACGACCACCGGATCCGCGCCCGGGCGGACCCCCGCAGCGTCCGAACCGCCGGCCGTCCCGGGCCTGATGGGCGCCCCGGGCTCTCAGGGCTCCCCGCAACCGCCGGACGACCACGACCCGCTCGACGCCCTCGCCCCGCCGGACGACCCCGACCCGCTGGACGACCCCGACCCGGCTCGCGCCGGTGACTCGGCGGCCTGTGAGTCGTTGCTGCGGGCGTACGTGCGGGAGACCGGCACCGAGGTGCCCGCGGCCGGATCGCGGCTCGAACTGGCCCTGCCCGCAAGCGGGTTCGGGCTGAGCATCCCGGTGCGGCACCGTTCGCGCACCGGCTGGCACCGGTTCGGCACGCCCGCCGTGGTCACCCCGGGGGGCCCGGCGCCCGCGGATGTGGCGCTGGTCGCCGCGGCGGCGGTCCGGGAGACGACGGTGACCCGCGGGGTGCCGCCGCATCTGGGGGCCGACGCGGTGGCGAGGGTACTGAACTCCGCACAGCGCACCACCGCCCATCTGGCCGCGCGCCGCGCCGAGTCGGACGTCTCCGGCGCCGTCGAGCCGGGGTTTGCGGAGAGCGAGCAGGCGTTGCTGCTCGGCCACCCCTTCCATCCTGCCCCCAAGAGCCGCGAGGAGGCCTCGGAGGCCGAACTGCGCGACTACTCGCCCGAGTTGCGCGGCTCCTTCGCGCTGCACTGGTTCGCCGCCGACCCGGCGATCGTCGTGGGGGAGTCCGCGGACGGGCGCGAGGCAGCCGAACTGCTCCGGGAGCTGGGGCGGTTCGCCGGCCTCGACCGCGCCGGGCTGCTGCCGCGAGGAATGCTGGCGCTCCCCGCCCACCCGTGGCAGGCCAGAGACATCCTGCAACGGACCGCGGTCCAGGGCCTGTTGGCCGACGGCACGCTGCGCCCCCTGGGCGCACACGGGCCCCGGTGGTCGCCCACGTCCTCACTGCGCACCGTCCACCACCGGGCGAGCGAGACGATGCTGAAGCTCTCCCTCGGGATGCGCATCACCAACTCCCGCCGCAACAACCTGCGCGGCGAGATGCGGCTGGGCGTCAACGCGGCGCGGCTGCTGGCCGCCGGGCCCGGCGACTGGCTGCGCCGCGAACACCCGGAGTTCACCGTGCTGCGCGACCACGGTTGGTTCTCCGCCGGCCCCGGCCAGGGTGAGACCGGACTGGAAACGGCGCTGCGGGACAACCCGTTCACCTCCGGCGGCGGCTCCGAGGGCCTGTGCGTAGCCGGCCTGCTGGCCGAACGCACCGGCCCCGGCGACGGCTCCCCGCCGCGCCACCGCGCGCTGCTGTGCCGCGCCGTGGAGCACACCGCCGCCCGCCACGGGCTGTCCACCGCCGAGGCGTCGGCGCGCTGGCTGGAGCGCTACCTCGACGTGCTCGCGGTGCCGCTGCTGCGGCTCCAGGCCCGCTACGGCCTCGCGCTGGAACCACACCACCAGAACACCCTGGTCGCCCTCGGCGCGGACGGGCTCCCCGAGGCCGGCTGGTACCGGGACAGCCAGGGCTACTACCTGGCCGCCTCCCGCGCCGAGGAACTGGAGGCGCTGCTCCCCGGCGTGGCCGACGGGGTGGAGCTCGTCTTCGACGACGCCCTCGTCGACGAACGAGTCGTCTACTACCTGGGCATTAACAACCTGCTCGGCCTGATCGGTGCCTTCGGCGCCCTGCGGCTGGCCGACGAGGAGGCCCTGCTCGTGCGGCTGCGCGCGCGTCTGGAGCAGCTGCGCGCCACCGAGCCCGGCGTGCGCGGCGTGCTCGACCTGCTGCTCGACGCCCCCACCCTGCGCTGCAAGGGCAACTACCTCACCTGTGTCGACGGGCTCGACGAACTCGTCGGCGACGTCCACACCCAGTCCGTCTACGTCGATCTCCCCAACCCTCTCGCGGAGGCCACGCGGTGACCGCTTCCACAGACCACTCCCGCTACGACCTGGTCGGAGTGGGCATCGGCCCGTTCAACCTGTCGCTGGCCGCGCTCGCCGACGGCGCCCCGGAACTGAGCACGCTCTTCCTCGACGGCAGGCCCGCCTTCTCCTGGCACCCCGGCCTGCTGCTGGAGGGCACCGTCCTCCAGGTCCCCTTCCTCGCCGACCTGGTGACGATGGCGGACCCGACCAGCCGGTGGTCGTATCTGAACTATCTGCGCGCCCACGACCGGATGTTCCCCTTCTTCTTCTCCGAGCGCTTCCACATCCCGCGCCGCGAGTACGACCACTACTGCCGCTGGGTGGCGCAGTCCCTGCCCTCCTGCCGTTTCGACGCCCGGGTCACCGAGCTGCGCTGGGAGGAGTCGGAACAGGCGTTCGCGCTGGTGCACCGCTCGGCGGAGGGCACCGAGCAGCTGGTGTACGCCCGGCAGGTCGTCCTCGGCGTCGGCACCGCCCCGCAACTCCCCGCGCCGCTGCGGCAGTTCCTCACCGAGGAGCACCGGGGCCGGATTCTGCACAGCGCCGACTACGGACACCACCGCGCCGCCCTCGCGGAGGCGGCGGACGTCACGGTGATCGGGGCCGGGCAGTCGGGAGCCGAGGTGGTGCTGGACCTCGTACGCCAGCAGGACGGCGAGGGCTCGGGCGGCCCGTACGTGCGCTGGCTCGCGCGCACTGAGGCGTTCGCGCCCATGGAGTACTCCAAGCTCGGGCTGGAGCACTTCACCCCGGACTACATCCACTACTTCCGCGCGCTGCCCGAGGAGCGCCGAGAGGAACTGGTCGCCCGGCAGTGGCAGTTGTACAAGGGCGTCAGCGCCGAGACACTCGCCGACATCCACGACGAGCTCTACGAGCGCACCATCGGCGGGGGCGCTCCCCGGGTCGGACTGCATCCGGGAGTGGAGCTGCTGGCCGCCGAGCAGGAGGGCCCCGGGTATCTGCTCACCTGTCGGCACCGCCAGCAGGACAGCGAGTTCACCGTGCGCACCGACGCGGTCGTCTCGGCCAGCGGGTACGCCGCCCGCCGTCCGGACTTCCTGGACGGCCTCGGTGATCTGATCGACTGGGACGAACGGGGGCGCTACCGGGTCGACGGGGAGTACCGGGTCGCGCTGGACGCCCGCGTGGCCGGCAGCCTCTACGTCCAGAACGCCGAGATGCACACCCACGGCGTCGGCGCCCCCGACCTCACCCTGGGCGCCTGGCGGGCCGCGACCATCCTCAACTCGGCCGCGGACCGGGTCGTACATCCCGTTCCCGAGCGCGCGGCCTGGACCACCTTCGGCGCCCCCGACCCGGGCGTCCGTGCCGTGCCCGCCGCCCGCCACGGCGCCGACGAGCAGACGGGCAGCCGTCCGTGAACGGTTCCCCGGCCGAGGCGCCCGTCCCGGACACCGGCGGTGGGCGCCGCGCACGTCTGGTGCTGATCTCGGTGATCGGCCTCTACCTGGTCTCCGAGACCGCGCTGGCGCCGTTCCTGCCCCAACTCTTCGAACGCCTTTACGGCATCGACGACCCCTCGGCCACCGGCGTCTACCTCTGGGTCTGCCGCGTCGTCGGTCTCGCGGCGCTCCCGCTGTGGGGCCTGGCCGCGCGTCGCTGGCCGCTGCACCGACTGGTCCTCACCGGGCTGTGCGGGGCCGCGGTGCTCGACCTCTCGCTCGGCCTGGCGCCGAGCCACGCGGCGTTCACGGCCCTCTCGGCCGCCTCCGTCGCCACCAACGCGGCGCTCCTGCTGGCCTACCCGGCCTTCATCGCCGAGCACGCCCGGCACCACAGCCGGCAGCGGAGCTCCGGCCTGCCGGAGGCCTCGGAGGACGGCGACGGAGCGCGTCTGGCCGGTATCTGTGCGGTGGTGGTGGTCTTCCACCTGTCGATCGTCGCCTCCACGATGGCCGGTGCCGGAGTGCTGGCCCTGCCCGACCCCCGTATCGGCATCTCCGCCTTCGCGCTGCTCGACGTGGTCCTCGCCGTGCTGATCCACCGGTCGCTGGGCCGCCTGCCCGCAACCCCGGAGCCGGACGAGGCCGCTCCTGTCGCGGCCTCGTCGACCACCGCAGCGGCGCCCACTGCGCCCGCCGCCGGGCCCGGTGCGCCCGCCACTGCGCCCGCCGCCGGACTGCGTCCCGGCCGACGCGGCTGGCTGCTGCTGCTCGCCCAGGTCGCCCTGATCGGCGTCGCGTTCGACTTCGCCGCGGCGCTGGTGCGTCCCTTCTTCACGGCGTACGCCCTGGACCTGGAGAGCGGGGCGACCGGCGCCGCCGTGCTGTTCTTCCTCCCCAGCGTGGCGGCGCTGGCGGTGCTGCCGTTCGCCGCGCGCTGCCGGCGACTGCTCGGCGAACGGCTGCTGCCCGCCGGCCTGCTGCTGACCGCCGCCGGACTCTGGTGGCAGTACGCGGCCGACTCCGTGCCCGGCCTGGTCTGCGGCAGGCTGCTGTTCGGCGTGGGCCTCGGACTGGCGCAGGTCGCCGTCGAGCTGCGGATGTTCCGCGCCACCGGTACGGCGGGCCCGGCGTTCACCGTGGTCCAGACGGTGCGGTCGGCCGGGCTGATCGCAGCGCCGCTGATCGCGGCCACCGCGGTCGCCCGGGACCTCGCGCTGCCGCTCGCGATCGCCGCGCTCGCCCTGGTGGTCGCCGGTCTGCTCGCCACCGTGCGACCCCGCGCCGTCCGCCGCCCGGACGCTTCTCGCCCCGACGCCGACGTCTTCCGTGCCGACGACGCCCGTCCCGCCGCCACCGCCGAGGACGTCAACACACCCACCGACGGCGGAAGTTCGACGGCCCCGAGCCCGTCCGCGTCCGCCCCGCCCGCGTCGGCCCCGCCTGCGTCCGCCCCGCCCGTGCCCGGCGGCGCTCCCGGAGCGTCCGCCGAGCCCGCCCACGTGCCCGTTGCCGTCCCGCTACGTGCCGGCCGCGGCCTTCCGGAGGAGAAGCACCAGTGAACCCATCCACCCACCAGGCGTGGCAGCGCGCCGGCGAGCGGCTGCTGCTCAAGGCGGTCGAGGAGTTCGCCTACGAGGAGCTGCTCGTCCCCGTGGCCCTCGACCCCGCCGAGGCGGTCGAGGGCCGAGAGGCGTCGTACCGGCTGGAGTTCGGGGCGGTCCACTGGATCTTCCGCGCTCGCCGGGGCACCTTCGGCACCTGGCGCGTCACCCCGGGCAGCGCGGTCCGCCACCCCGCCGCCGAGGGCGAGGCGGGACCCGAACGGCTGCTGCTGGACGCCCGCGCCGTGCTCGACTGGGACGGGTCCACCACCGCCGAGGTGCTGCGCGAACTCACCGCCACCCGCCGCGCCGACGCCCTTTCGCTGGCCGCCGCGCTGCCCGCCGCCGCGCTCGCCGACCTGGACCACCTCGATCTGGAGGCCCACCAGGACGGCCACCCCTGCATGCTCCTGAACAAGGGCAGACTCGGCTTCTCCGCCGCCGACACCGCGGCCTACGCGCCGGAGTCCGCGGGCGAGGTACGGCTGGTGTGGGTCGCCGCGCACACCTCGCTGGCCGCCTACTCGGGGGTCCCGGGCCTGGACGCCGAAACACTGCTCGGCGAGGAGTTGGACCCCGGCACCCGACAGGGTTTCGCCGACGCGCTCCGCGAGTCGTGCGCGGTCGGCGGTTTCGAGCCGGAGGACTTCGTCTGGCTGCCGGTGCACCCCTTCCACTGGGACGAGGCCGTGCGGACCCTCTACTGCGCGGAGCTCGCCGAGGGCCGCATCGTCCACCTGGGGGAGGGGCCGGACCGCTACCGGCCGCTCCAGTCCATACGCACCCTGGCCAACCTCGACCACCCCGGGCGCCGCAACGTCAAGGTGCCGTTGATGATCCGCAACACCCTGGTCTGGCGCGGGCTCTCGCCGGGGCCCACGCACGCCGCACCCGACATCAGCCACTGGCTGCACCGGCTCCGCGCCGAGGACCCCTTCCTCTCCGACGAGCTGCGCTTCCACCCGCTCGGGGAGGTCGCCGCCGTCTCGGTGCGCCACCCGCTCTACGAGTCGGTGGCCGACGCGCCCTACCGGTACCACGAGCTTTTCGGCGCGGTGTGGCGCGAGCCGGTGAGCCAACTGCTCGGCGAGGGCGAACGCGCCCGCACCATGGCCGCGCTGCTGAAGACCGGCTCCGACGGGGCCACCCTGGTGGGCGAGTTGGTGAACCGCTCCGGGCTCAGTGCCGCGCAGTGGCTCGACCGCTTCCTCGGCGCCCTGCTGCCGGGGCTGCTCCACCATCTCTACCGGTACGGCGTCGCCTTCTGCCCGCACGGCGAGAACACGGTGATCCTCTACGACGCCCGGGACGTCCCGATCGGCATCGCGGTCAAGGACTTCGCCGAGGACGTCAACCTGCTCCCCGGCGAACTGCCCGAGTACGCCGCGCTGACCGACCGCGCCCGCGAGGTGCTGCTGCGCTGGCCCGCGCACGAGCTGGCGCACTCGTTGCTGAGCGCCGTCTTCGCCGGCCACTTCCGGTTCTTCGCCCCGCTGCTGGCCGACGAACTGGACGTGCCCGAGGCCGAGTTCTGGTCCATGGTGCGCCGGGAGATCGAGCGCTACCACGACAGCCGGCCCGAACTGGCCGACCGTTTTCCGGAGTTCGGGCTGCTCGCCGCCGACTTCGACCGGGTGGCGCTCAACCGTGAGCAGCTGCTCGGCGGCGGATTCCACGACCGCGCCGAGCGCGACGAGGGGTTCGACGTCGTACACGGCCGTATCGCCAACCCGCTCGCCGCGCCCGGAGCGCCGGCCGCGCCCGTCCCACCCGCCGCCGCATCCGGCACGTCCCCCCGGGAGACCCGATGACCACCGACGCACTCGACACCCCGCCCCTGGCACGACTGCGCGCGGAGGTCGCCGCCGGCCGGGTGCAGGAGGTCATCGTCGCGGTGCCGGACCTCCAGGGACGTCTCCAGGGCAGCCGGCTCTCGGCGGAGCACTTCCTCGACGAAGCCGCCGAGGAGGGTTTCGGCGCCTGTGTCTATCTGCTGGCCACCGACGCCGAGATGGAGACCGGGCCCGGATACGCCATCGACGCCTGGCAGTCGGGCTTCGGCGACTTCGTCCTGCGCTCCGACCCGGCCACCCTCAGGCTCCTGCCCTGGGACGAGGGCACCGCACAGGTCATCGCGGACGCCACCTGGCCCGGCGGGGAGCCGGTGGAGATAGCCCCGCGCCGCGTACTGCGCACCCAGCTGGACCGGCTGGCCGACCGCGGACTGACGGCCTTCGCAGGCACCGAGCTGGAGTTCCTGGTCTTCGACGAGACCTACCAGCAGGCGTGGGACCGCAACTACCACGGGCTGCGCCCCGCCACCCGCTACAACGTCGACTACGCCCTCCAGGGCCTGTCCTCCATCGAGCCCGTGGTGCGGCGCATCCGCCGCGAGATGGTGCGCGCCGGGCTGCGGATGGAGACCGCGCGCGCCGAGGTCCACCCCGGCCAGTACGAGATCGTCTTTCGCTACGCCGAGGCGATGGAGACCTGCGACAACCACGTCGTGTTCAAGAACGGCGCCAAGCACATTGCCGCCGAGATGGGCCACGCCCTGACCTTCATGCCCAAGTTCGACGGGGGCGAGGGCAACTCCTGCCATCTGCACCTCTCGCTGCGCGGCACCGACGGCGACGCGGCCTTCGCCGAGGAGGACGATCCGGCGCAGATGTCCGCGCTGATGCGGCACTTCGTCGCCGGGCAGCTGGCCTGCATGGCCGATTTCGCGTTGCTGATGGCTCCGAACATCAATTCCTTCAAACGCCTCCAGCCCGGCGCCTTCGCGCCCACCGGCATCGGCTGGGGCCGCGACAACCGCACCTGCCCCATACGCGTCGTCGGCAGCGGCCACTCGCTGCGCCTGGAGCACCGGGTGCCGGGCGGGGACGCCAACCCCTACCTCGCGGTGGCCGCGGCCGTCGGGGCGGGGCTGTACGGCATCGACAACTCCCTGCCGCTGCCCGCGCCGCACAGCTCGAACGCGCTGGCCGACCCGGAGGTGCCGCAGCTGCCGCGCACCCTCACCGAGGCGCTGCACCGCTGGGAGTCGAGCGAGATCGCCGCCGCGGTCTTCGGCGAGAGCGTGGTGGCGCACTACGCGCGTGCAGCACGCACCGAGCTGGCCGCCTTCGAGCGCTCGGTCACCGACTGGGAGCGCATCCGGGGCTTCGAACGCCTCTGACCCCACCTCCTCGTGACCGCGCTGACCCCGTGCGCACCTGCGGCACACGCACGGGCGGGGCCGTCAAGCAGAAGCGATATGCCGCAGCGTGCGCCGACAGGGCCGTCCCCCTGAGGGCTGCCCTGTCGAATGCCGTGCGGAGGCCCGGTGATCCTGGTCGACGCCGAATCTGCGGCTGACTGCACGCTGCGGTGGCTGTCCACGATCCGCTGCTGGGCCATCGATGACCGCATTGACCCCTTCGTCCGCGCGCACCTCAACTCCGTGAGGTCGTAGTGGCCTTGCCGGGACTCGCACCCGTATCGGGGGAGCGGCTGGTTGGTGCCCGAAGCTCTCCCCGGCCGCAGCTGGATGGGCGGTAAGCCAGGGCACCAGCCACACTCGCAGTGCCGCCGAAGCCCCACCGGCGGCGCTGCGAGTGTGGCCGGCGAGGGCGCACCCAAGGGTGTGGCGCCAAGCGCTGAGAGCCGAACCGTGCGGGAGTTTCGAGCAGACATGGAGTTTCGCACTCCGGTTGATGCGTCTAGTTCGAATTGACTTGACTCGTCCAGCGTTACTAGACTTATTCTGTGAAGTACAGAGTTCTGGTCAGGAAGATCAGAGACGCCGCGAGTGCTCAGGGCATCGACTTCGAGATGAAACGCCAGAATGGCAGCCACCAGATGTGGAGCTGCGGCGACATCTCCGTCGTGATCCCCAAGCACGCCGAGGTCAACGAGATGACCGCCGAGGGGATCTGCAAGCGGTTGGAAACAGCGCTTGGGAAGGACTGGTGGCGATGAAAACCTACGAGGTCACGGCCCGACGCTCCGGCGACTGGTGGGCGCTTGAAGTACCCGAGCTGCCCGGAGTCTTCAGCCAGACGAAACGGCTCGACCAGGCCGACGAGGCTGCCCGGGAAGCCATTGCCCTCATGGCCGACGTCGAACCCGAGGAGGTGCACGTCCGCGTCGCGCCACTGCTCTCCGGTGAGGAGAAGGAAGCCCTGGCGCGAGTCCGAGAGGCGAGAGCGGAATCGGAGAAGGCTGCGGCAAAGGAGCGCGAAGCCATGCAGTCCGCGGCGGCGATGCTTGCCGAAGGGCTGAGTCAGCGGGACACGGGACGCATCCTCGGTGTCTCGTTCCAGCGCGTCTCCCAGTTGATAAAGGAACGCTCCAAGGGCGAAGCGCTGAAGGCTGAGGGGACGAAGGGCGATCGCGGCTCACGCCGGGCCGAGTCGGATCGGGCGGAGGAGTCGGCCGCACCGGAGCCCGCACCCCGCGGGGAGACACGCTCGGCAGCCTGACGCTCGGGTCGGAGGGCCCATCCAGCCGGATGGGTGATGGGTCCCTCCGACCTGAGCCGAGCTCACCGTCCCCCTCGTCGGCGCAGTGCCGGTCCGTGGTGGCGGCGCCGCATCACGCCGCAGGGCCTGGTGAAGTACCCGCTCGCATGCGACGTGGTCGATGGGCGGAGGGCGCCGAGCGCCTGGGGGAGGTGTGGCGGGAGGCGATGCGTCCGGGTGTGCGTGAGCGGGGGTACGGGCCTGTACCCCCGCTCGTCAAGGAGATGCGGTCTGTCTCCCAGAACTCTCCCGACCCCCGTCGACAGGCCGTGAAACGCCCTGCCGAGTCCCCGTGGGCGCAGCCGTCCTCGGAGAGGCGAGGTGCCGTCTGGCCTCAGCGGATGTGGCGGCCGGAGATGGCCCGGGCGATGACCAGTCGCTGGATCTCGCTGGTGCCCTCGAAGATCGTGTAGATCTTGCTGTCGCGGTACATCCGCTCCACCGGGTGCTCCCGGCTGTAGCCCGCGCCGCCGAGGACCTGGATCGCCTTCTCCGTCGCGCTGACGGCGAGTTCACCGGCCCGCAGCTTGGACATCGAGCCCTGCCCCGCGGTGAAGGACTTCTCGTTGCGCGCCATCCACGCCGCCTGCCAGATCAGCAGCCGTACGGCCTCGATCTCGGTGCGCAGATCGGCCAGGGTGAAGGCGATGGACTGGTTGTCGATGATCGGTCGGCCGAACGCCTCCCGCTCACCGGCGTACTCCAGCGCGTACTCGTAGGCGGCGCGCGCGATGCCGAGCGCCTGGGCGCCGACGGTCGGCCGGCTGACCTCGAAGGTCGCCATCGCCGCCTGGCCCTTGGATGTCCTGCCCTCGCGGGCGCCCGCCAGTCGGCGGTCGAGGCGCTCCTTGCCGCCGAGGAGGCAACTGCCCGGCACTCGCACGTCGTCCAGGAAGACGTCGGCGGTGTGCGAGGCGCGCAGCCCCAGCTTCTTGATCTTGCGGCTGCCCTCCAGCCCCGGCGTCCCGGGCGGCACGATGAACGCGGCCTGCCCGCGCGATCCGAGCCCGGCGTCGACGGAGGCGACCACGACATGGATGTTGGCGATGCCGCCGTTGGTGATCCATGCCTTCTGGCCGCTGAGCACCCACTCGTCCTTGGCCTCGTCGTACCGGGCGCGGGTGCGCATCGCCGAGACGTCGGAGCCGGCCTGCGGCTCGGAGACGCAGAAGGCGGCAAGCTGCGGCTCGGACTCGTCGCCGAAGCACTGCGGAACCCATTCGGCGAGCTGGTCGGGCGTGCCGGAGGAGAAGATCCCGGCGACCGCGAGAGAGGTGCCGAAGAGCGACATGCCGATGCCGGCATCGCCCCAGAACAGTTCCTCGTTGGCGATCTGGAGCGACAACCCGGTCGGGTCGCCGAAGAGTTCGGCGAGCGACTCGAATCCGTAGAGGCCGATCTTCGCTGCCTCCTGGATGACCGGCCAGGGGGTCTCCTCGCGCTCGTCCCACTCGGCCGCGGCGGGGCGCACGACGTCCACGGCGAAGCCGTGCACCCACTCCCGCAGATCCTTCTGGTCCTCGTCGAGTTCGAGAGAGAAGCTCATGTGCGGTGCGCTCCTCAGGCCTTGGGGATGTCGAAGAGGCGAGTGAGACCGGAGGCGAGCGCGACATCGCCGGCGATCTTGAGCTTGCGGGTCATGAACATGGTGACCGGGCCGGCGTTGCCGGAGACGAGCTTGAGGAACTCGGCGTCGCCCATCAGCAGGGTCACGCGCGGCTCGGCCTCGCTGCGGCCCTCGGTGACGGTGCAGGTTCCGTCCGAGATCAGGGTCTCGTAGACGACCTCGCTCTCGCCGTCGATCTTCCATCGGATCAGGGCCTCGGTGGAGCCCGCCGCCTCCGGCTTGAACTGCTTCTCCATCCGACCGAAGACCTCGCCGAGCACGCGGGTCCGCAGCTCGCCCTGAGCCAGCTCCTTGATCTCCTTGTTGGAGAGCTTCTTGACGATGCGGGCGAACTCCTCGGGGGAGACGCTGGCGAAGTCGAGCTTGCTCAGGTCGCTGGTGATGTCGTCAGCCATGACCGATCCTTACTAAGAAGTAATCTTACTGGGAAGTAAGGTAGCTCGGGCTGGGTAGGCTGACAAGGGTGAAGGAGCAACGCAAGCGCAGAGTGCCACGGCGGATCCGCGAACAGCAGATCATCGACGTGGCGGTGACGGTCTTCTCCAAACGCGGCTATCACGCCGCCTCGGTGGACGAGATCGCCGACCTCGCGGGCATTTCCAAGCCGATGGTCTACCTCTACCTGGATTCCAAGGAAGGTCTGTTCGTCGCCTGCCTGCGGCGCGAGGCCGAGCGCTTGGTGACGGCGTTCCAGGCCGCTGCGCGCGGTCAACAGGGGCCGGACGCGAGGCTGTACGCAGGCCTGGGGGCCTTCTTCGGCTTCGTCTCCGAGCACCGGGACAGCTGGGTGGTGCTGCACCGCCAGGCGTCAGAGCTGAGCGAGACCATCGCGGGCGAAGTGGCGCTGGCCAGGCGGGCAGTGATGGAGCAGGTCGCGGGGCTGATCAGCGACGGCATCGCGGAGAGCGGCAGCACCGCCGATCTGCGTGAGGAGGACGCCGACTTCGTCGCGCACGCGCTCGTGGGCGCCGCCGACTACGTGACCGACTGGATGGAGCGCCATCCGGACCAGGCTCCCGACACCGTCACCCTGCGGCTGATGAACATGCTCTGGGTCGGCATGCGCAACGTCCTGAACGGCGAGGCGTGGCTGCCGCCGGTCGCGCCGGACCCGCCGCAGTGAGCCCGGCCCCGCCGCCCGCGCCTCCCCGCGAGGGCGGCGCCGTACGGAGTTGACGACCCGTACGGCGCCGAGCCTGCGCGCGAGTCCTGTCAGTCCAGCGCGGTCAGCGAGCCGCGCAGATGCTCGCGCTCCTTGCCGCTCGCGCCGCGCAGCCCGAAGCGCCAGTCCTCGCCGGTCTGCGTCGCCGCGAACCGCACCGAGGCCGGCAGCAGCACCGGGGACCTGAAGGCGACCTCCACCCGGTACGCGTCCGGGAGCCGCTCCGTACGCTCGGAAAGCGCCGCCAGGCAGCGGGCCTTGGTCCACATGCCGTGTGCGATCGAGCTGCGGAAGCCGAACGGCTTGGCGGCCAGCGGGTGGAGGTGGATCGGGTTGCGGTCGCCGGAGACCGAGGCGTACCGCCGCCCCACCGAGCCCGGCACATGCCACTCCCGGGTCAGCCCGGCGTCCTCGAAGGAAGTCGCCGGCGGCTCGGTGCGGCCGAAGCCACCGGCCTCCTCCTCGCTCCTGCCCCGGCGCAGATACGTGCTGGTCGAACGCCAGACGGTGGCGGTGCCGTCGTCGGCCTCGGCCCGGATGTCGAAGACCCTGCCCTTGGGGTGCGGTCGCAGGTCCTGCGCCCACACCTGGTACGTGAGGGTCTCGCCGGGACGGATCGGACGCAGCTGCTCGACCGTGTTGGCCACATGCACCAGGCCGAGCAGCGGGAAGGGGAAGTCCGCCGCCGTCATCAGGGCCATCGACGGCCCGAAGGCAACCATGTGCGGATAGGTGGCCGGCAGCACCGCGTGTTCCTGGAAGCCGCAGACTCCGGCGTACTCGGCCAGATGCTTCTCCCGCACGGTCCGGCCGCGCAACACCAGCCGTCTGTCCGGCAGTTCGCACGGGGCGCCCTTCTTCGGCAGCACCGCCCTGAGGTACATGCCGGCCAGCCCCGGCACCCCGGTGAGCTCCTGTGTGGTGTACGCGCTCATCCGTTCACGCCCCCAACAGGCCCTGGCCGCACACCCGCAGGACCTGGCCGGTCACCGCACCGCTGGCTGGGGACGCGAAGTACGCCACCGCCTCGGCGACGTCGACCGGCTGCCCGCCCTGCTTCATGCTGTTCAGTCGGCGTCCGGCCTCCCGGATGAAGAGCGGCACCTGCGCGGTCATCTGCGTCTCGATGAAGCCCGGCGCCACCGCGTTCACCGTGACCCCGCGGCCCGCGGTGTACGGCGCCAGCGAGCGGACGTGGCCGATGAGGCCGGCTTTGCTCGCGGCGTAGTTGGTCTGGCCGACGTTGCCGGCGATTCCGCTGATGGAGGAGACGCAGACGATGCGCCCGCCCTCGGCGACGACCGGGTCCTTCTCGTCCAGCAGCCGGTCGTTGAGCCGCTCGACCGAGGAGAGGTTGACGGCCAGCACGGAGTCCCAGCGGTCGCGGCTCATCCGGCCGAGGGTCTTGTCCCGGGTGATGCCGGCGTTGTGCACGACGATGTCCGCGCCGCCGCGCCGCTCCCGCAGCTCACGGGCGAGCGCCTGCGGGGCGTCCTCGGCGGTGACGTCCAGCTCCAGCGCGCTGCCGCCGATCCGCTCGGCCACCGCGCGCAGTTGCTCGCTCTGGGCGGCGATGTCCAGGCAGACGACATGGGCGCCGTCACGGGCCAGTGTCGCGGCGATGACCTCGCCGATGCCGCGCGAGGCACCGGTCACCACGGCGGTCTTCCCCTCCAGCGGCAGATCCCAGCTCTGCGGCACGCCGCCCCGGTCGCCGTCCACCACGAGGACCTGGCCGGAGACGTAGGCCGAGCGCGGCGAGAGCACGAAGCGCGTGGTCGACTCGATCGCCTCCTCCGAACCCGGGGCCACCAGCAGCAGTTGGGCGGTCGCGCCGCGCTTGAGCTCCTTGCCCGCCGACCGTACGAAGCCCTCCAGCGCGCGCTGGGCGGCGGCCTCCCGGGCGGTGGTCGTGTGCTCGGGGGGAGTGCCGATCACCAGGAGCCGGCCGGAGGCGGCGAGCGAGCGGACTCGGGGGTGGAAGAAGGTGTGCAGCGCGTGCAGTTGGTCACTGTCCCGGATGCCGGTGGCGTCGAAGACGAGCGCATCGGGGCGGTGGCCGTCGCGCGGCTCGGTGCCGGTCTCGACCTCGGCACCGGCCGCCGCCAACTGGCTGTGCAGCGACTTCTGCACGCGTCCGGAGGGCTGACCGCCCAGCACTATCGGGCCGGGGAAGGCGGGTGCGCCGGGGAGGTGGCGCCGCAGCGGTTCGGGCTGGGGAAGGCCCAGCCGCTTGGCGAGAAAGCCTCCCGCGCCCCCGGAGGTCAGTTTTTGGTAGCGGTCAGCCATTGATTTCTCCCTACGCGTGAGTAAGTTTACCCAACAGTAAGAACTGTACGGTCAGACCACAAGGAGCAGCAGACATGGCTTCGATCGGGCGCCGCGTCGCGATCATCGGCGGTAACCGCATTCCGTTCGCCCGCTCGGACGGTGCCTACGCCACCGCCTCCAACCAGGAGATGCTGTCGGCTGCCCTGACCGGGCTGGTCGACCGGTACAACCTGGCCGGAGAGGTGCTCGGCGAGGTCGCCGCGGGCGCGGTCCTCAAGCACAGCCGGGACTTCAACCTGGTGCGCGAGGTCGTCCTCGGCAGCGAACTCGACGCCAGGACGCCGGCGTACGACCTCCAGCAGGCGTGCGGCACCGGCCTGGAGGCGGTCATCCTGGTCGCCAACAAGATCGCGCTCGGCCAGATCGACGCCGGTGTCGCCGGCGGCGTCGACACCGCGAGCGATGCACCGCTCGCTCTCAACGACCAGCTGCGCAAGGTGCTGCTGCGCACCCGCCGGGCCAAGAGCGTGCCCGCCAGGCTCGGTTCGCTGGCCGGGATCAGGCCGCGCCACGTGGTGCCGGAGATCCCGCAGAACTCCGAGCCGCGCACCGGGCTCTCGATGGGCGAGCACGCCGCGGTCACCGCCGCGCAGTGGGGCGTCACCCGCGAGGACCAGGACCTGCTCGCCGCCACCAGCCACCAGCGCCTGGCCGCCGCGTACGAGCGGGGATTCCAGGACGACCTGGTGACGCCCTTCCGAGGGCTGGAGCGCGACCAGAATCTGCGTCCCGACAGCAGCGTCGAGAAGCTCGCCAAGCTGAAGCCGGCCTTCGGCGGCTCCGGCGGCACCATGACCGCGGGCAACTCCACTCCGCTCACCGACGGCGCCTCCACCGTGCTGCTGGCCTCCGAGGAGTGGGCCGCCGAGCGCGGACTGCCGGTGCTCGCCTATCTGCGCGCCTCGCGCACCGCCGCGGTGGACTTCGTCGGCGGGCGGGACGGCCTGCTGATGGCGCCGGTGTACGCGGTGCCCCGGCTGCTCAAGGACGTCGGCGCGGGACTCGGCGACCTCGACTACTACGAGATCCACGAGGCGTTCGCCTCCCAGGTGCTGGCCACCCTCGCGGCCTGGGAGGACGCCGACTTCTGCGCCGAGCGGCTCGGTCTGCCGGAGGCGCTCGGCAGCGTGGACCGGGACCGGCTCAACGTCAACGGCTCCTCGCTGGCCGCCGGCCACCCCTTCGCCGCGACCGGCGGACGGATCGTGGCCAACCTCGCCAAGCTTCTCGACCACAAGGCCCGCGAGCGCGGTCCGGCCGAGGACGGCGGCCCCGTCGCCCGCGGACTGATCTCGCTGTGCGCCGCGGGCGGGCAGGGAGTGACGGCCGTACTGGAGCGCTGAGTCGGCCCACTCGGGGGAGCCCGCCGCACTCCGGCGGCGGGCGCTTCATCGACCACGACCGCGACCCGCAGACCGACGCACGAGCCGCGAACAGGAGCCACAGGATGGGCGTACGCAAAGACCTCAAGAAGGCGCAGCAGCATCCCGAACTCGCCAACCGGGTAAGGGTGGAGACCGTCAAGGAGGGCGGCGTCGTACGGGAGGCGCGCGCCTCCCGCCTGGTCGACCCGCCGACGAGCGGCAGCACCGCCGACATCCCGTTCACCAACGCACAGGAGCAGCCGGGGACACTCGCGCTCCGCCGCCGCACCGCCGACGGCTGGGACGAGGTCAGCGCGAAGCTCTTCGCCGACGAGGTGAACGCCGCGGCCAAGGGTTTGATCGCCGCCGGGCTGGAGCCCGGCGGACGGGTCGCGCTGATGTCGCGCACCCGCTACGAGTGGGCGGTGCTGGACTTCGCCATCTGGGCCGCGGGCGGCCAGACGGTCCCGATCTACGCCACCTCCTCGGTGGACCAGGTCCGATGGATCCTCCAGGACTCGGACGCCCGGCTGGTGGTCGCCGAGACCCCGGAGAACGCGCGGACGGTCGAGCAGGCCGCCGAAGGCCTGGAGGAGAGCCGCCGTGTCTGGCAGCTGGACGCCGACGGCATGGACGAACTCGCCGCCGCCGGCCGGGAGATCGAGGATGCGGAGGTCGCCCGCCGTCGCGCGGCGCTGACCCCGGACTCCATCGCCACCATCTGCTACACCTCCGGCACCACCCGCCGCCCCAAGGGCTGCGTGCTCACCCACGGCAACCTGCTCGCCGAGGCCGCGAACACCATCGAGCTGCTGCACCCGGTCTTCCGCGAGGTGACCAAGCAGGACGCCTCGACGCTGCTCTTCCTCCCGCTGGCGCACATCCTGGGCCGCACCATCCAGATCGCCTGCCTGATGGCGCGCATCGAGGTCGGACACTGCCCGAGCATCAAGCCCGACGAACTCCGCCCGGAACTGCGCAGCTTCCGGCCGACGTTCGTGGTCGGCGTGCCGTACCTCTTCGAGAAGATCCACGACGCCGGCCGGGCCACCGCGGAGAACCTGGGCCGCGGCGCCTCCTTCGATCGGGCCGACCGGATCGGTGTCAACTTCGGCGAGGCGTCGCTGGCGAAGTACCTGGGCACGGGGGCCGGCCCGAAGCTGGGGCTGCGCCTGGCGGCGGGCCTGTACGACCTGCTGGTCTACCGCCGCATCCGCAAGGAGCTCGGCGGTCGGCTCAGCTATGCCATCAGCGGCGGCTCCCCGCTCGACAAGCGTCTGAGCCTCTTCTTCTACGCCGCCGGCATCGTCATCTACGAGGGCTACGGACTGACCGAGACCACCGCCGCGGCGACCATCACCCCGCCGCTGAGCCCGCGTCCGGGCACCGTGGGCCAGCCCGTCCCCGGCACCACCATCAGGATCGCGGACGACGGCGAGGTGCTGATCAAGGGCGGCATCGTCTTCGGCGAGTACTGGAACAACCCGGCCGCCTCCCAGGAGGTGCTGCACGACCGGTGGTTCGCCACCGGGGACCTCGGCGCGCTCGACGAGGACGGCTACCTCAGCATTACCGGCCGCAAGAAGGACATCCTGGTCACCTCCGGCGGCAAGAACGTCTCGCCGGCGGTGCTGGAGGACCGGCTGCGCAGCCGTCCGCCGGTCGGGCAGTGCATCGTGCTCGGCGACGGACGCTCCTACATCTGCGCCCTGGTCACCCTGGAGCCGGAGGCCAGGGAGCACTGGCTGGCGATGCGCAAGCGACCCAAGGACACTCCGCTGTCCGAGCTGCGGGAGGACCCCGAGCTGATCGCGGACGTCCAGAAGGCCGTCGACTACGCCAACGAGGCGGTCTCCAAGGCCGAGTCGATCCGCAGGTTCCGTATCATCGACGGGGAGTTCAGCGAGGAGAACGGCATGCTCACGCCCTCGCTGAAGGTCAAGCGGGCCGCCGTGCTGAAGGCGCACGAGTCGGAGATCGAGGCGCTCTACGCACGCTGACCGCCCTCGGTCACGAAGAGAGTGGTGCGGCGTCCTCCGGGCGCCGCACCACTCCTGGTTCGGGGCCGGGAGCCGCTCCCCAAGTGGCCGGAACCTGCCTGCTGTCCAGAGCCCCGTACTACTGCGAGCATGACAAGCGCCAGTGATTGTCCCGGTACACAAGTGACAGCGAGGCTGTGATGAGGAGTAACTGGAATGACACGGAGCAACCCGCGAGGCCGACCGACCCGGCGGCCCCCGTGCCCGACAGCGCGTCCGCGTCCGGCGGAAAATCGTCGTTCGACGACATCTACGACCAGCCCGACCCCCGCGCGTACTACCGCACCCTGGGACCGTACGAGTACCAGATCCCGCACCACGCACAGCAGCTGACCCGCCGTCTGCTGGGCACCAAGCCGCTGGTGGCGGCTGCCGAACACGGCCCCGTCGCAGTGCTGGACCTCTGCTGCTCCTACGGGCTGAACGCCGCCCTGCTCAACCACACGCTCACGCTGGACGACCTCTACCGCCACTACGCGCAGCACGACACCGGCGCCGGGACCGCGAACCCGGGCGGCAGCGCGACCGCCCGGCCCGGACCGGGTGAACTCCTCGCCGTCGACCGGGAGTTCTACGCCGCACACCGCCGCTACGACGCCGTACGGGCCCTCGGCCTGGACGCCGCGGCGAACGCCGTCGGCTACGCCCGGGACGCCGGCCTCCTGGAGGAGGGCCACCACGAGGACCTGGAGCGACACGAACCGAGCGACGCCCTGAAAGCGGCGCTCGGCAGTGTCTCGCTGATCACCGTCAGCGGCGGCGTCGGCTACGTCACCGAACGGACCTTCGCCCGGCTGGTGCGCCATCTGCCGCCGCACGCCTGGGTGTTGGCGCTGGTGCTGCGCACGGTCGGCTACGAGGGGATCGTCCGGACCCTCGCCGAACACGGGCTCACCACGGTCCGCGGGCCGGGCACCCATCGCCAGCGCCGCTTCACCTCCGCGCAGGAGCAACGGCACGCGGTCGAGGCGGTGCGGGCGGCCGGCCTGACGCCCGAGGGGTTCGAGGCGGACGGGCACTACCACGCCGAACTCTGGCTCTCCGGCCCCGGCGACCGCGAGTCCGTCGCCGCCGTGCTCGACGAGGTCGCTGTGCCGGACGGGGCCGCCAGCGGCTGAACGGGCCCCCGTTCGGCGTTCCGGAAGCCGTCTCCAGCCGGTGGCGGCAGAACGGTCGGACCGCCGCCGAGTGCCGGGGCTCTCGGCGGGCAAAGGGTCGGCGAGGTGCCGAGACCGCGGTGAAGGCCGGCTTCTCGCGAGGGGCACCACCGGGCGTCGGCGAGCAACTGCGGACGGGCGGAAGGGAGTTCAGGGGCGTCCGGCGGTGAACAGGCGCTCTTGACCGGTCCCCGGGGCTCACGGAGACTCGACATCGAGCGCCGGTACGGGCTTCGGCGGTCGCAGAGGGCCGTCCGCCGCCGAGGTCCTTCCGGACTCGGCATCGACCGACAGACGGGATGCCATGATCGGCGCACCGGCACCGACGCATATCGAGGCGGCCGAGAAACCGCCCGTGTGTCCGCTGCTGACCTCCCGTCGCCACATCGATCTGCTGCGGGTCGCCGGCGCGAGCTAGGCCCCGCATCTGCCTCCCCCTCCGCTCCCGGGCGGAGGGGGAGGCGTGCGTGCGCCCGCTCCCGACCCCTGCCCGCGTCCGGGTCGGCCGGGGCCGCGCACTTCGACGCCGCGCCGCGGGGCGCCCCGAACTCGGCCCGCCCGCCCGGTTCGGTCCCGAGCGCGCATCGTACCGATGCGCGCCCACCGCTCCGGCAGCGGCGCACCCGCACGCCTCGACGCACTCCATCGACGCGCCCTGCCGACGGGCCGCACCCGCTCTACCGCCCGCCGGCCGCACCCCCGGGGCCGTCCGCAGCCGTCCGCAGCCGCCCGACCGTCCGCAGCCGCAAGGCGCCCGTGTCTCGACCCGCCTCTCCAAGGAGCCAGTCATGTCGGGAAAGAACGCACCCGCACCCACCACGCCCGGTTTCACCGGCCGCCTCGGCGACGCCCGCAGCGGCGGCTTCTACCCCGTCCCCCAGCGGTACGGGCTCCATCTCGCGCTCTCCTGCCCGTCCGGACTGCGCATCGCGATCGCCCACGCGCTGTTGCGGCTCGAGGGGCGGGTCGCTCTGCACCTGTTGCCACCGGTTCCGGGGGAGGGCGGCGACCATCCGGAGCTGCGCGCCTGGTACCAGGCCTCCCGCCACGGCCACCCCGGCCCGTACACCGCGCCGCTGCTCACCGACGCGTGGACCGGCCGTATCGTCAGCGACCGGCCCGGTGACATCGTCACCGACCTCGCCACGCACTACGGGGGCGCGCGTGAACTCCTCCCCGTCGACGCCTCGCAGCGGTCCCGGGCGCAGGAGCTGTCGGACCTGTTCGACCGGGACATCGGCGAGGCGGCCGGAGAAGCGGGCGAGGCCCGGTCAGGGGCCGCCGAGGCGCTGGAAAGGCTGCTGGCCGCACTCGGTTCCCTCGAAGCGCTGCTGGAGCGCCGGCCGTACGTACTGGGGGAGCGGCTGACGACCGTCGACGTCCATCTGTGGACCACTCTCGTACGGCTGGACCACGTGGACCGCTGGCACCTCGACGCCCGGGCCACCCACCGCATCGCGGCGCATCCCCAACTCTGGGCCTACGCCCGGAGGTTGCTCGCCCTGCCGGAGTTCGGGCAGCAGCTGCGCACCTCCGACATCCTCTCCCGGCACCATGTGCACTGCCGGGGTCTGGAGGCGGCCGGAGCGGCGGTGCGCATCATCGACTGGCAGCGACCCGCCCCGCTGCCCGAGTCGTGCACCGAGCAACGCAGCAACGTCGCCGCAGGCTGCCGCCGGCTGTAGCCCCGGCCGCCGGGGCGTACCTCCCCGTGCGCCCCCGCCTTGCCGCCGGTGTTGCCGCGTGGACCGGCGGTCCGCGTCAGCCCGGTCCGGACGAGCGTTCCGGCCCGGCTGACGCGGCCCGAGACCGTGGCGGGATTCGAACCCGCACAACCCGTTTTGCAGGCGGGCCCCTGAGCCACTCGGGCACACGGTCCTGCGTCGGCGAAGACCGGCCGGTGGGCACCGGCCCCGGCCCGCCCCGACGAGTGGTCCGACGCCAACCGGCGCCGCGGCCGACGTGGAAGCGCCCGCGGCTCGCCGCAACACGATCGCCGTACGTCCGTCACGACCGCCCGCGCACCGTGGCACCACTCGCGCAGGGCCACCCGCGCCCTTACCTCCGCCCGCGCCGCCGGGCCGCCCGTGCCGGGTCGTATCCCGTGTCGGGCCACCTCCCGTGCACGGGCCGTCCGCGTCTTGTCAGGCGGTCGCGGTCGGGACGCCCGCGTCAGTCGAGCCGGTACGGGTTGCCGGAATCCTCCGGCTCGTCCGGGTCGTCGACGACGGTGTGCATGGCGGCTTCCTCGGCGGAGGCCGCCGCGCTGTCGATACCGACGTCCGTCGCGTACACGTCGCCCCCCGCGCCGGACCGAACGCCCTCGCCCAGCGCGACGATCCGCCCGGAGCGGAGCGATCCCACCTCCTCGTCCAGCGGTTCGCCCTCGCCGGAGGCCAGGTCGCCGACGCCGTCGCCGTCGGGCACGCCGATCTCGGGGACCTCGTGGGAGAGCCGCACCTCCAGCGGCTCGCCGTCGTGCTGCTCGGAGGCGGTGGTGCCCCAGCTCTCCACCGCCAGAGGCCGTTCGGGCGGCGAGTACCCCTCGACCTCCGGATCGACGCCGCGGTCGATCAGGGTGTCCTCGGGGCCGAGCAGTCCCGCGTCGTCCTGCACCTCCGAGCCGTCGGGCTGGTGGACGTCGTCGCCCATCGCGCTCTCGCCGCTCATACCCCACGCTCCGTTCAGCCGTTCCGTACGGTCCGATCCCCGGGGCCTGCCCAGTCGGGCACCATCAAATCTAAGGACCCGCGACGGGGTGTGCCAGGCAGACCGGCACGGTCCGCATCGGCGGCGGAGCAGCGCGGTCGCCTCACACGGTCAGGCGTCGGCGGCGGAAGAGCGCCGCTGCCAGCGGTACGAGCAGCACCAGCGCCCCCGTCCACCAGGCGGTGGCCAGCCATGCCGAGTCGCCGATCGGCATGTCCAGCAGCAGTCCGCGCACCGCGTCGATCAGCGGCGAGAACGGCTGGTGCTCCGCGATGCCCCGCAGCGCACTCGGCATCGTCTCCGCCGGTACGAAACCACTGCTCAGATAGGGCACGAAGACGATGATCAGACCCAGCCCGCTGGCGCCCTCCGGAGTGCCGGTCACCAGCGCGAAGATCACCGCGAGCCAGGAGACGGCTGTGACGAAGAGCAGCAGCAGCGCCAGCGCGCCGAGCCACTGGCCGGGGCCCGCCTGCGGCCGGAAGCCGACGGCCGCTCCGGCCGCCATGATGATCGTGATCGACAGGAAGTTCCGTGCGACCGAGGCGACGACATGCCCCGTCAGCACGGCGATCTCGAGCGTCGGCATCGAGCGGAAGCGTTCGACGATGCCTTCCTGCAGATCGTTGGCCATGCTCACCGCGGTGCTGGAGGCGTTGAAGCAGACACTGACCACCACCAGCCCGGCGATGACGTAACTGGCGTACTCCGTACTGCCGGTGTCGATCGCGCCGCCGAACAGGTAGCGGAAGACCAGGAGTTGGACGAGCGGCAGCACCATCGCCACCACCAACTGCTCGCCGTTGCGGGTCAGATGGCGCATGCTGCGGCCGATGAGAACCAGCGTGTCGCTCAGGCCCAGGCGTACCCGGTCCACCGGCGACCGATCTGCGCAGGGCAGCCGGTCCTCGTCGAGGGGGAGCGCGGTGGTGCTGGTCGTCGTGGTCACCGTGCGGTCACCGGCCCTTCGGCGGAGTGGGTGTCGGCCGCGGACGTGGGCGCGGGGAAGCGGTGGTCCGGTGCGGGGGAGGCGGGGGCACCGCCGGTGAGGCTGAGGAAGACGTCGTCCAGCGTCGGCCGACTGAGGCCGACCCGTTCGATGTCGACGCCGTGCGCGTACAACGCGTCGAGTGCGCCGTGGAGTTGGCGGGGTCCGAGGACCGGAGCGGTCAGCCGCAGGCGTTCCTCGTCGTACGAGTCGGTGAGCCCGCCCAACACCCGCAGCGCGTCGCGCAGTTCGTCCACGTCGGCGAAACAGAGCTCCAGTCGTTCGGTGCCGACGCGTTCCTTGAGCTGTTCGGGGGTGCCCTCGGCGACCACCGCACCGGCGTCCAACACCCCGACGCGGTCGGCGAGTTGGTCGGCCTCGTCCAGGTACTGGGTGGTGAGGAGGATGGTGGTGCCGTCGCCGAGGAGCCCCTTGGTCAATTCCCACATGGTGGCGCGGCTGCGAGGGTCGAGACCGGTGGTGGGCTCGTCGAGGAAGAGCACCCGCGGCCCGGCGATCAGCCCGGCCGCCAGGTCGAGCCGCCTGCGCATGCCGCCCGAGTACGTCCGCGCCGGCCGGTGGGCCGCGTCGCTCAGATCGAGGCGTTCGATCAGCTCCTCCGCCCTGCGGCGCGACCCGGCTCGGCCCAGACGGTGCAGCCGGCCCATCATCACCAGGTTCTCCCGGCCGGTGAGCAGCAGGTCGAGGGCGGCGTACTGCCCGGTGAGGCCGATGGTGTTCCGGACCGCCCGGGCCTGTCGCACCACGTCGAACCCGCCGACGTACGCGGCTCCACCGTCCGGGGCGAGCAGTGTGGCGAGGATGCGCACGGTGGTGGTCTTGCCTGCGCCGTTGGGGCCGAGCAGCGCGTACATCCGACCGCGCTCGACGGTGAAGTCCACGCCCCGCAGCACGGGTTGACCGTCGTAGGACTTGTGGAGGTCGTGCACCTCGACGGGATCACGAGGGTTGGGCACGGCGGCCACCCGCTTTCTGTGTATGCCATAAACTCAGGTGTGGATAGCGTACGCAGTAAGAGGGTGGCAGAGCAATCGAAAGTCGCGCGGGTGTCCCCGGCCGAGCTGGGAGGGCGCCGGGAGGTGCGCGGGAGAGAAGGCACCTGGGGGGGGCGACCGGGCGTCGGCGGGGTCTACCAGTGGGCGGGGCGCGCCAGCGCGACGGGCAGCACCGTGTCCGCGTCGCCGCGGGCGGAGTCGAGCTGCGCCTGGGTGAGGAAGAGCGCGCCGGCGAGGTTCGCCCCGCACAGGTCGGCGCCGCGAAGGTCCGCACCGATGAGGTCGGCGCCCCGCAGATCCGCGTGCCGCAGATTCGCGGCGACCAGTAGCGCTCCGCGCAGATTCGCCGCGCGGAGCCGGGCCGACTCCAGCCGTGCCCCGGTCAGATCGGCGCCGCGTCGGTTCTGCTTCCTGCCCGGAGTGCGGGAGCGCTGGAGCTCGCCGGCGCGCAGCAGCAGCGCGCTCACCGAGGCACGGTGCGCCTCTACGTCCAGCGCCCGCAGCTCCTGCGACGTGCCCAGCGTGAGCTGTTCGGTCCGGCGCAGCGTCCGGCGCAGCTCACCGCGGAGCGCAGCCGCGCCGGGGAGCCCGAGCGCCTCGGTCAGGTACCACAGCAGCTCGTGCAGGGTGCGCATGACCGGGAAGACCTCGAACATCTCGCGCGCCCGGCCGGCGTCCCCGCGCCAGTCGGTGCCGCCGAACGTCACCCGTGAGACCTTCTGGCCCGCGCCGAAGCACTCGAAGACCGTGCAGCCGGAGAGCCCCCGCTCGCGCAGGTCCGGGTGGACGCCGCAGTGGAAGTCCTGCCGGAGGTTGCGGCAAGGGCTGCCCGCCGGCTTGTCGAACGCGAACTCCGAGGAGGCGAAGAAGGGGAGCGCCACACAGCACAGCCCGAAGCAGTCCCCGCACCGCGCCCGGAGCTCGCTGCCCTCCCGCGGACGGGACGGGGGCGGGTCGGCTGTGTCGGTCATTCGGGCCTTCGGGTTCGTGCGCGCAGTGGAGCGCCGACCGTAGCTGCGCGGCGGCAGCGGGAGCCAACCCTTTTACGCCCGCGGGCGGTGCTCGCGCGACGCGGCCCGCCCAGCCGCCCGGCGACGCGTGCTTACGGACACGTACGCACGTCCCGGACGCGCGGGAGCCCGCGGCGAATGCGACGGCCCGGCACCGGGCGGCCGTACGCCACCGGTGCCGGGCCGTCGCTCGACGCCCTTGCCGCCGCTCGACGAGCGGGCCGCGGCCGGCCCGCTCGACGGCGCGGGTTACAGGCCCGCGGCCAGCCGTCCGGCGAGCAGCCTGCTGAAGCGTGCGGGGTCGCTCAGCTCCCCGCCCTCGGCCAGCAGCGCCATGCCGTGCAGCAGCTCGGCCGTCTCCGTCAGACCCGGGTCCTCGCTGTCCTTGGTGTGCGCCTCCCGCAGCGCCACGACCAGCGCGTGCTCGGGGTTCAGCTCCAGGATGCGCTTGACGTGCGGAAGTTCCTGGCCCATCGCCCGGTACATCTTCTCCAGGGTCGGGGTCACGTCTCCCGCGTCGCCCACGATGCAGGCCGGTGAGGTGGTCAGCCGGGAGGAGAGGCGCACCTCCTTGATGTCCTCACCGAGCGAGTCGCCCAGCCAGGCGAGGAGCGGGCCGAACTCCTCGGTGCGGCGCGCGGTCTCCTCCTCGCTCTCCTCGTCGTCCTCGGAGCTCTCCAGGTCGACCTGGCCCTTGGCGATCGACTGCAGCGGGGTGCCGTCGTACTCCGTGACCTGCTCGACCCACACCTCGTCGACCGGGTCGGTGAGCAGCAGCACCTCGTACCCCTTCTCGCGGAAGGCCTCGATGTGCGGGGAGCTCTCCAGGCGCGCACGGGAGGGGCCGGTGAGGTAGTAGATGTGCTCCTGCCCCTCCTTCATCCGCTCCTTGTAGGCGCGCAGCCCGGTCTCCTCCTTGGGGTCCTCGGTCGAGGGGAAGGAGCAGGCCTCCAGCAGCGTCTCCCGGTTGTCGAAGTCGCTGAGCAGCCCCTCCTTGACCGCGCGGCCGAACTCCTGCCAGAAGGTGCGGTACTTCTCCGGGTCCTTGCCGCGCAGCGCCTTGACCGTCGAGAGGACCTTCTTGACCAGGCGGCGGTGCATCAGCTGGATCTGCCGGTCCTGCTGAAGAGCCTCGCGCGAGACGTTCAGCGAGAGGTCCTGGGCGTCCACGACGCCCTTGACGAAGCGCAGGTAGTCGGGGAGCAGCGTCTTGCAGTCGTCCATGATGAAGACGCGCTTGACGTAGAGGTTCACGCCCCGGCGTGCGTCCTGGTGGAAGAGGTCCAGCGGCGCACGGGAGGGGATGAACAGCAGCGCCTGGTACTCGAAGGTGCCCTCGGCCCTGGTGTGGATCGTCTCCAGCGGATCGGACCAGTCGTGGCTCACGTGCCGGTAGAACTCGCCGTACTCCTCGGCGGTGATCTCCTCGGGCGAACGCGACCACAGCGCCTTCATCGAGTTGACCGTCTCCACGGTCGACTCGACCTCGCCGTCCTCGCCGGTCTTCTCGACGGGCAGCCGTACCGGCCAGGGGATGAAGTCCGAGTGCTGGCGCACGATCGCGCGCAGGGCGTCCGGCTTCGTGTAGTCGTACAGGTGGTCCTCGGTGTCGACCTCCTTGAGGTGCAGGGTCACCGAGGTTCCCTGCGGGGCGTCGTCGACCGTCTGCAGGTCGTAGGTGCCCTCGCCCGCCGACTCCCAGCGCGTGCCCGCCTCCTCGCCGGCGCGGCGGGTCACCAGCGTCACCCGGTCGGCCACCATGAAGCTGGAGTAGAAGCCCACTCCGAAGCTGCCGATCAGGTCGGCCGAGGCGGCGCCGTCCCGGTTCTCGTTCGCCTCCTTGAGTTTCCTGGCGAACTCCGCGGTGCCGGACTTGGCGATGGTGCCGATGAGCGCCACCACCTCCTCGCGGGACATGCCGATGCCGTTGTCACGGACGGTGAGCGTGCGCGCTTCCTCGTCCGGTTCGAGGGCGATGTGCAGATCGGAGGTGTCCGCCTTCAGCTCGCCGTCGCGCAGGGACTCGAGGCGGAGCTTGTCCAGGGCGTCGGACGCGTTGGAGATCAACTCACGGAGAAAGATGTCCTTGTTGGAGTAGATCGAGTGCACCACCAGCTGCAACAGCTGGCGGGACTCGGCCTGGAACTCGTACGTCTCGACCTTGCCGCTCACGGCGCTCCTCCCGAGGAGACTCTCGATGCTCTGTGGAACACCCGGCCGTCGACCGGGTGTGCGGGCGCGTCCCCCGACGCGGCCCGAGGGGACTGATATTGCCCGGTCACCACGCGATTGGTCGAACCGGAGCGACTGTCTTCCGCTGCTCCGGGGCCCCGCCCACGCGGCGCGCGCGGCGCGGGCGGAGGCGCGGCGACCGCCGACGGCGCGACAGGGCACGCTCCGACGCTTTGTCAGCTAAATCCTTAGCCAGCCGTAACACCGCTCTGAGCTGCAATTTCTCGCTCCTCGCGAAGGCCCCCGAGCACCCCGAAAGTTGATGACAGAACGGACCGAAGTCACGCCTTGACAAGGGATCTCCGGCGACCTCACAGTGGGCGCTACGCACAACGCAACGAAATGCGTTCTCTGCGTATTCCTGAAGAACCTTATTGCGCCCCGTCCAGGGTCCGCTCCGGTGTGCTCTTCACCCGGCGCAATCCGTCCCGCCGTATGGCTGCGGTTTCCCCGTCGAGGGTCTCCGCTCACATTGCGGATGAATTCCGCACAGTTGTCGAACGGGTTGTTCCGTCGCTGGTTTCCGCGGCCGGCTCCGGTGTGCCCGTAGGCGCTGACTGTACGTGCCTATCAGTGACTGGAAAGGGTGAGTGCCAAGTGACGAAAACTGCCGTCGAGACGCCAATGCAGGTTCTTGAGCATGAACCTTACCTCCAGGTCACCTGGCGTGACACCGTGACCTCGGCCCGTGGGTACGTCGTCATCGACCAGCTGGTGACGGGCATCGCCACCGGCGGTCTGCGAATGCGGCCGGGCTGCACGCTCAACGAGGTCACCGAACTCGCCCGTGAGATGACGCTGAAGATGGGTGCGTTCGGAATTCACGTGGGTGGCGCGAAGGGCGGAATCGACTTCGATTCGACCGATCCGCGGGCGGAGGAAGTACGGGAACGCTTTCTCGAAGCGGTACGCCCCCTGCTCGAACGCTTCTGGGTCACCGCGGGTGACCTCGGAACCCAGCAGGAGCAACTGGACCGCGCCTTTTCCCGAGTGGGAATCGGCGAGAACTCCTTCCACGCCGCGGTGGTCCGCGCCCCCGCCGCGGACGAGGTGCGCGCACGAATCCGCCACGCCTTCACCGCCGAGACCGAAGGGCTGAAGCTCTCCGAGCTGGTCGGCGGCTACGGAGTCGCCGAGGCGGCGCTCGCGGCCCTCGGACACCGGGGCATCGCGGCCGGCTCTGCCCGTGCGGTGCTCCAGGGCTTCGGCGCCATGGGCGGCTCGACCGCCCGCTACCTGGCCCGTGCCGGAGTGAAGGTCGTCGGCATCACCGACGCCCAGGGGCTCATCCGCAACACCGAGCGAGGTCTGGACGTGGACCTGCTGCTCTCCGCGCGCAGCCCCGGCGGGCTCATCGACCGCTCGGTCCTGCGGGCGGACGACGAGGAGCTGCCCGGCGACAGCTGGCTCGACCAGGACGTCGACCTGCTGGTGCCGGCCGCCGTCTCGTACACCATCACCGCCGCCAACTGCGACCGAATCCGAGGCAGCATCATCGCCGAGGCGGCCAACGTGCCGACCACCCCCGAGGCCGAACAGCGGCTGCTGGAGCGGGGCGTGACCGTCGTGCCCGACTTCATCGCCAACACCGGCGCAGCCGCCGGCGCCTGGTGGGTGATCCTGGGCGAAGTCGTCAGCCCCGGAGGCGCCTGCAGCCGCCTGTCGGACGAGATCCGTCCGCTGGTGCGCGGGCTGATGAGCCGGGCCGACCGGACGGGCACCTCGATGCGCACCGCGGGAGTGCTCTTCGCCCGCGAGAACTCCCAGCGCATGATCCGCGAGTACGGCGAGGCCGTCGCGTACCGGGACCTGTACCCGGCCACGCCGCAGGGCCAGCCGTTCATCGAGCCGGACGCGCCCGCCTTCGTCGAGCTGGCCGAGCCGGTCCAGCCGGTTCAGCCGGTCCGCCGCGAGGAGTCCGCGCCCTTCGCGGAGACCGGTCGCGCCTCCGGGGCAGGCGGCCACTTCGCCGAAACGACCGGATACAACCCGCCGAACGGTGCGTACACCGCAGCGGTCGAGCTGTCCGACTCCGGACGTGAGCCTGCTGCCGCCTGCCCGGCCTACTGGCCCGGGCCGGCCGATCCGGCCGGCGAGCAACTCTGAGGCAGACGTACCTCGCGGTGCCCCCGCTGCCGGATCCGGTCCGGCAGCGGGGGCACCGCGCGTCGTGGGTCGGTGCGCATGT
Organism: Streptomyces tardus; assembly: GCF_018101125.2. GTDB lineage: Bacteria > Actinomycetota > Actinomycetes > Streptomycetales > Streptomycetaceae > Streptomyces > Streptomyces tardus. The sequence goes on from NZ_JAELVF020000004.1 coordinate 492,965, forward strand.
CGAGGCCCGGCCGCGCGGGAGCGTGTGACGGCGCCCCCGCACCCGCGGCGCCGAACCCGCCGCCCCGTTGGTACGGGGCGTCGGACCGCGGCACCGGGCGCTCAAAGCGCGGAGCCCCGCACCGGGTGTTCAGAGCGGGGGATCGAGGAGTACGACCTCCAGCATGCGCGGGCCGTGTACGCCCTCCACCCGGTCCAGCTCGATGTCGCTGGTGGCAGAGGGGCCGGAGATCCAGGTCAGTGGCCTGGTCAGGTCCAGTCGTTCCAGCGCCCGCACCACCGAGTCCACCACCTGCGCGCCGCAGTCCACGACACAGATGTGGTGGTCGGGAACGAGCGTGCTGCGCCGGCGCCCCTGCCCGGGCCCCGAGTCCAGGACGATCGTGCCGGTCTCGGCGATGGCGAGCGCACAGCCCGTCACCACGGTGTCAACACCGTCGAGATCCGCGAGCGTCAGCCCGTCGTGTTCGGTGACGACGGTGGCCACGCCGTCCGGTGAGCCGACGGCCGAGACCCAGGCCGCCGGCAGCCCCGAGGCCGCCAGCACGGTCTCCGCCTCGCGTTCGGCAGTCAGCCGTGCGAGGAGTCCGGGCAGGTCGGCGGCGTCGGTGCGGTGCACCCGGGCGCGGTAGTCGGCGAGGTTCTCCGCGAGCAGGTCGACGGTCTGCGCGGGCGTACGGCTGCCGTGCACCTCCAGATACCCGCGGTCCACCACGACGTCCTGCGGTCGCTCCTCCCGCGGGACGTCGGCCAACGCCCGCCGCACGCGCGCCAGTACGCGTTCACGACTGCTCATCGCTCCTCCTGCCCTCGGTCATCGCCGGACGCTCCGGAGGTACCGGCTCGGCTGCCGCGGCCCGGGCTCTCCTGCGCGCCGCCCCGGGTGCGCCGCCACCAGTCGCGGAACGGTTCCGACGGTACCCGCGGCAGCTCCCTGCTGTCCGTCCACGCCCGGCCGGGCCCGGGCAGCCGCCGAGGATGGAGTCCGCGGGTGCGGGAGGCCAGGCGCTGCGCGGCGCGCAGCGCGCCCGGACGGTCCAGAACCCACTGGGCGGCCCGCAGCACGGCCCGCTCGCTGGTGTGCCCGCGTGCCGGCCGTACGGTGCGGCGCCGGCCACGGACGGTCACCCGTCCGCCCTGTACGACCCGCTCCCGGAGGTGGAGCAGCACCTCGGGAATGTCGATGGCGACCGGGCACACCTCGTAGCAGGCACCGCACAGCGAGGAGGCGTACGGCAGCGAGGCGTCCAACGCGGTTGACGTCCCGCGCAGTTGGGGCGTGAGGATGGCACCGATCGGTCCGGGGTAGGGCGAGCCGTACGCATGGCCGCCGGCCCGCTCGTAGACGGGGCACACATTGAGGCAGGCCGAGCAGCGGATGCAGCGCAGCGCCTGCCGGCCGACGGGGTCGGCGAGCGTGTCGGTGCGGCCGTTGTCCAGGAGCACCAGATGGAAGGTGCTCGGGCCGTCGCCGTCCGTCGTCCCCGTCCACATCGAGGTGTAGGGGTTCATCCGCTCGGCCGTCGAGGAACGCGGCAGCAGTTGCAGATAGACCTCGAGGTCCCGCCGGCTGGGAACGATCTTCTCGATGCCCACCACGGAGATCAGCGTCTCCGGGAGCGTCAGACACATCCGGCCGTTGCCCTCGGACTCGACGACCACCGCCGTCCCGGTGTCGGCGACCAGGAAGTTGGCGCCGCTGATCCCGACTCGGGCCCGCAGGAACTTCTCCCGCAGATGCAGCCGGGCAGCGTCGGTCAGCTGCGCGGGGCTGTCGGTCAGCCCCTCGGGCGCGGCACGGCCCCAACTCGCCATCCGCTCACGGAAGATGTCGCGGATCTCGGACCGGTTGCGGTGGATCGCAGGGACGAGGATGTGGGAGGGGAGGTCGTCGCCGAGCTGGACGATGAGCTCCGCCAGATCGGTCTCGTAGCAGCGGATGCCCTCGCGCTCCAGTGCTTCGTTGAGGCCGATCTCCTGGGTCGCCATGGACTTGACCTTGACCACCTCGCGCTCGCCGGTGGCCCGGACCAGTTCGGTGACGATGCGGTTGGCCTCCGCGGCGTCGGCGGCCCAGTGCACCACACCGCCCGCGGCGGTCACCTTCTCCTCCACCTGTTCCAGGTAGTGGTCCAGATGCCGCAGCACCCGGTTCTTCAACGCCGCGCCCGCGGCCCGCAGTTCGGCCCAGTCCTCCAGCTCCGCGACGGCCTTCGCCCGACGGTCGCGGATCGTGTGGGTGGCGTGCCGCAGATTCGCCCGCAGCCGCTCGTCGCGGGTGGCGGCGGCGGCTGCCTCCGGGAAAGCGGGCATGCCCAGATACGTACTGCTCATACCGCTGCCTCCGCGTAGGGTGCGTCGGCGGTCGACGCCAGGATCTCGGCGATGTGCACGGGCCGCACGGTGGAGCCGCGCCGGGCGAGCAGCCCACCGATGTGCATGCCGCAGGAGTTGTCGACGGTGCACACGGCCTGCGCACCCGTGGCCTCGACACTGCGCGCCTTGTCCTTGCCCATGGCAGTGGACACGGCGCTGTTCTTCAGCGCGAAGGTGCCGCCGAAGCCGCAGCACTCCTGTGCACCTTCGAGCTCCAACAGCTCCAACCCCCGTACGTTCTCCAGCAGTTGGCGGGGCCGGTCGCCGAGGCCGAGCATCCGCAACCCGTGGCAGGTGGGGTGGTAGGTCACCCGGTGCGGGAACCAGGCACCCACATCGGTCACCCCCAGCACATCGACCAGGAACTCGGTCAGCTCGTACGTCCGGTCGGCTGCCTGCTGCGCGGCGGCCGGCGACAGTTCACGGCCCTCCTTCCGTGCCCGCCGCGCCACCTGCGGATGGTGGTCGCGCACCATCGCGGCGCAGGAGCCGGACGGCGTGACGACGTAGTCGTACTCGGCGAAGACGCGGGCGTAGCGCCGTACCAGCGGCTCGGTCTGGTGCCGGTAGCCGGTGTTGAAGTGCGGCTGGCCGCAGCAGCTCTGCTCCTCGGGGAAGTGCACCTGTACGCCGAGTCTCTCCAGCAGCGTGACCACCGCCCTGCCCGTGGCGGGGTAGAGCGTGTCGTTGACGCAGGTGATGAACAGTGCGACCCGCATGGCCTCTCCTCTCCGTGCCCCGGCCGCCGCGCTCCGGTGCGGTACGTGCGCCGCCCCGCTCGCGGCAGGGCTCCGGCAGCACCGCGGACGGGCGGCCGGGGCGGTGTGCGGCATCCTGCACAGTGCGTTCGGACTGGTGCGGGCGCACCGCTCGTGCACGCCCGTACCGGCAGCCTGCCCCACCGCGCGCCGCTCACCGCCCCGGCGCACCGCTCGGGAGCACGGCTGGGGCGTACGGCTCGGGAGCACGGCTCGCGGTTACGTCGTGCGTCGGCAGGACGGTGGAGCCGCCCTCGTCCGGAATGCGGCCGGGGCCGGTGTCAGGAGCGGGTCCACCGCCAGGAGTCGCCGTTCTGCCGGCAGGTGATGCGGGTCCCGGAGGAGGTGGTGGTGCTGGCACCGTGGTCGCTGGTGCGGCAGAATTGGCCCGGGCTGTAACAGTTGCCCGCGTTGGAGACCAGCGAGCAGCTCGCCGCTGCGCCGCCTCCCGTACCACCGCCCCCGCTCACGCTCCCGCCCGAGCCGCTGCCCGTACCGCCGCCCGCGCCTGTGCCGGAGCCGCCCGGGGCGGAGGTGACCGTGACGGTCGGGCCCGGGGTCTTGACCGTTCTGGTCCTGGTGACTGTCGGCGCCGGATCGGGCTCGACGGTCACCCGCTCGGTCGTGGTGGCCTCGACCGTCGCGGTGAGCGTCGGAGTCGGCTTGACGGAATCACCCAACGCCGTTGTGGAGTCCGGCTGTTCACCGGCACTGCCCAGCAGGGCGCCGAACAGGAGGAGCCCGACCCCGCCGCCCCAGACCCGCTTGCGGCGGCGCAGCGGTCGCAGGTCCGGCGGACGGGGAGGCGGACTCGGTCGGTTGTACGGGTTCACGGTGCTCCCTGGGTGGCTGAAGGCCCGGCCGCGCGCGGGAAGAGTGCGGCCGGGACCACTGGGACGCCGGGCCTTGGCGCGGCGTTGAGGAGGACGCCCCTGCCGCCGGCTGCCCCGGGGCGGGCGGGCACGGCGTCGCGTGGAGCGGTGCACAGAAGACATCCGGAGCCGCACGAAGGTTGTGCGCCCTCACCCGCGAGGACGACAGCCACCCGATCCCGTCCAACCCGGCGCTCCCCGAAGGGAGTTGGCCCCTCGCCACCCGCCGTGCTACTGCCGCCGCGCCTGCCTCAGCCGGGCCGCCCGCCCGCGCTCTCCGCCCCGGCCAGCCCATCGAGCCCCCGTGGCAGCCGGCCCGTGTGCAGCACTCCGAGGTGCTGGGTGGCGCGGGTGAGCGCGACATAGAGGTCGCTCAGCGCGTACGCGGCCGGTTCGACCACCAGCACCGAGTCGAACTCCAGCCCCTTGGCACCGCGAGGCGTCAACAGCACCACCTCGCGGGTGAGATCGGGCCCCGCTGCGGAACCGGCGTCCGGCAGCTCGACGAGGAGCGCGGCGTGCAGCTCCTGCGGGGCGATCACCGCGGTCCGACCCCGGCCGCTCCTGCCGTGCGCCTCCTGTGCCACCGCACCGGCCAGTTCCCGCGCTCCCACCGACCGCGCCCACGGCCGCACGCCCGTCCAACGGACCGACTCCGGAGGTGTGAAGTCCGGGTCGTGCGCCCGCACCACGTCGGCCGCGACCTCCATGATCTCCGCCGGCGTACGGTAGTTCACCCGCAGCCGCACCCGTTCCCAGCGGTCGCCCACATGCGGACGCAGCGCACGCGCCCAGCTCCCGACTCCTGCCGGGGCGGCGGTCTGCGCCGGGTCTCCGACCAGCGTCATCGAGCGGGTCGGCACCCGCCTCATCAGCAGCCGCCACGCCATCGCGGACAGCTCCTGCGCCTCGTCGACAATGATGTGGCCGAACGCCCAGGTCCGGTCTCCGGCCGCCCGCTCGGCCGCGCTGCGGTCGTCGGTCTCCTCCTGGCGCTCGGCCATCCGCTCGGCGTCGATGATGTCGTGCGCAGCCAGCGCCTCGGACTCCATGTCCTCGAACTCGTAGGACTGCGATCCGGCGGACACCTCCAACACGCCCTGCGCATAAGCGATTTCCTCCTGACGGCCGGCCTCCGCCCTGGCCCGCGCGGCGCTGTCGTCCTCGCCGAGCAGCTCGGCCGCCTCGTCCAGCAGCGGTACGTCCGCCTCCGTCCACGCACCGCCCTCGCGGCGGATCAGCCCCGCGGACTCCTCGTCCAGGTGCACCGGCTCCGCGAGATAGTCCGCGAGGAAGCGCTGCGGGGTGAGCCGCGGCCACAACTGCTCGACGGCCTCGTGCACTTCGGGACTGGTCGCCACGTCCCGGCCGAGCTGGGCGATGTCGTCGGGGCCCAGCAGATTGTCCCCGCCGAGCGGGTCCGCGCCGATCCGCTCGACGAGCTGGGCGGTCAGCTCGTCGATGATCCGGAACGCGAAGACCGGACGGGCCAGGTTGTGCGGCAGGCGGCTCTCGCGTGCGTGGTGCCGCGCGTCCTCGGCGGTCTCGCGGTGCAGCAGGAGCGTGCCGTACTCCTCGTGATCGATCTCCCGCACCCGTTCGGGCACGGTCTGCCGTCCCCGCAACGCCTTCGCCAGCACGTCGGCCATCTCCGGGCGCCCCTTCACCTCCGCGGCAGCCGGACTGTCCGCACCGGTGGCCCTCACGCCGGGGAAGAGCTCGCCGGGAGTGGCCAGCAGCACCCCGGTCTCGCCGAGCGAGGGCAGCACCTCGCCGATGTAGTCGAGAAACGCCGGGTTGGGACCCACGATCAACACGGCACGTCGGGCGAGCAGTTCACGGTGCTCGTAGAGCAGGAACGCCGCCCGGTGCAGCGCCACCGCGGTCTTTCCGGTGCCGGGCCCGCCCTCCACCACCATGACCCCTCGGGGGGACGCGCGGATGATCCGGTCCTGCTCCGCCTGGATGGTGCGCACGATGTCGTGCATCCGACCGGTGCGCGCCGCGTCCAGCGCGGCGAGCAGCACCGCGTCGGCGTCCCTGCTCTCGTGCCCTGTACGGGTCGGGTCGTTGAGGTCCATCAGCTCGTCGTGCAGCGCGGTGACAGTACGCCCCTCGGTCGTCAGATGCCTTCTGCGCCGCAGTCCCATCGGGGAATGGCCCGTCGCGAGATAAAAGGGACGTGCCGCCTCGGCCCGCCAGTCGATCAGCATCGGCGCGCCTGCCAGCTCTTCGTACTGAATTCCCATCCGCCCGATGTGATGTGTTCGACCGTCCCCGAAATCCAGTCGGCCAAAGCACAGTCCGTTCTCCGCGGCATTGATCGCCGCGAGTCGACGGGACCGCTCCGAGACGGCGACCTCCCGCTCCAACTTGGCCTGGTAGGCGTTCCCGACCTGCGCAAGCGCCCCGTGTGCGGACTCCTGAGCCCGCACCCTGAGCGCGTCGAGACGCTCGTGGAGCGCAGCGACGAATTGCTGCTCCCGCTCGATTTCACTGTTTGACAATTCCGCTCCCGCCGAGTTATTCTGACTCCGGTGCATTAGTGGTGTGTCCAGTCGCAGGCAAATGAAGCATTGAATATACGCTGAGTCGAGTCGTGGATGTCAAATTCATCCGCGACTTTTCTTTTTGCCGGCTCCCTGGCGTTACGCGCTGCTCGTCGTGTGCACGACTCGCAGCCCCCGTGTGCGTCGAATGTGCGCCGGGAGCGCCGACTCGCACGTGAGCGGCGGGACGGCGAGATGTGGCGGGGCGGCGGCCGGGCGGAGTGCGCCCGCCCCCGGTGGGCGGCTCGGCGCCCCGGCGATGATCTCGACGACGGTTCACGCCGCTTGGCGGGTGTTCCGCGATTCCGGGCACTCGCCTCCGGCCTCGAGAAGGCGTTGCCCGGCCCGCGTTCGGCCCTTGATCGTTCTGCTCCCCGCGCCCCCGTCCGCACCGCTGTTGAGCGGCGCCGACGGTGTGCGCGAGCACCCCCCGAAGTGAGGTATTGTTCTCGTGCACGGCCGGTCAGGGGCAGAGCCCAGGGTCGGAGCAGCACCGGGACGTGGCGCAGTTTGGTAGCGCACTTGACTGGGGGTCAAGGGGTCGTGGGTTCAAATCCCGCCGTCCCGACGGTGCGAGAAGGCGCCCTGATCAGGGAGAAATCCCTGATCAGGGCGCCTTCTCTCATTCTCTGACTTCCCCGTCAACCTGACGACCCATCAGGAACTGAACGGTCGACTGGTGGCGGAGCAGGCCGTTGGGGAGCTTCAGGCCTGCTGACCGCGGGATCGTCCCCTGGGGAGCTATTTGTACTCCTGGAGCTATCTGTACTCCTGGACCGCGGCCCGTCGACCTGCCACAACCGCCCTGAGGTGCGCGACGGCGGCACGCCGTCCGCGGCAGCGCAGGGAGTACGCGGCGGTCATGCCCGACGCGCCGCGCGATCTCGCCGGCCAGACTGCCGGTGCGGGTGAAGGGAGAGAACTCAGCCGCTGAGGCGGCGGTGCCACCGATGTCTGGGCCCTCTGCGAGGTGCATCTCCAGCACGCGTACACCGAGCCGCCACGCGCGGCCCGCTCCCGTCGAAGTGGGCCGAGGTATCCAGGAAGTCCGAGTCGACCGAGGCGCTGAAGAGCATGCGCGACGACAGGTCCAACCCAGGAGCCGCTCGCGGCCCAGGCAACTCCCTCAGCCAACTCGGCAACTCCAGCCGAGCCGAATCGACAGGAGGATCTCCGGAACGATGGTCCGTACGGCGACCACCGCTTCCCGGGCAGCCTCAGCCTCCTGCCCGTTTCCTGCCAGGCTCCGTAACACTTGCCGGATCTGGCCACGGTCGGGCAAGCCCCCGTGATGGCCGTAGTCCACAGAAGCGAACGGCGCCACCATCTGTCCATTCCCTGGCTCATCGCCGGGGTCGTCGTCCTGACGTCGCTTCACACTGTTTACGACAGCTGCTTCACGAGCCTGCTGCCCCGCGTGGTCGGGGATAAAGATCTCGGGTTCGCGAACGCCCGGCTGAGCGCATCCCAGTCCACCGCCGGTATCGCGGGCCCTTCCGGCGGGCAGCGTCCGGGTTTCCGTGGGAGCGGACTGGCCCTTCCTCCTGAAAGCCGTCACTTTCGGCGCTTCGGCGGCGTGGGCGGCATCTCTCCCACCCGACACCGGCCGCCGACGGAACGGGCGGGGCCGCGCCGCCGTGGCGTCGTACGTCCGCCGGTGCGGGACGTTGCCGAAGGCATACGACGCGTGCGGCGGCAGTGGCTGCTGTCCCTGCTGTTGGGCAGCGCGGCGGTGAGCAATCTGTGCAACGGCCTCAACTGCAGCGCTGTACCGCTGTTGGCCACCCACACCCTCGGCCGTAAGTATGAGCAGTTCCGGCGCGATCATCGCCGCGAACGCGGCCAGCACGGTCGGGGGCAACTTGCTGGCCGGAGGCATTGGCATGGCGATCCTCGGATTTGGCGCCGGCATGTGGAACTTCCCGTCGCCGACGCTGATGATGCGCTCCGCGCCCGAGGATGTGATCGGCCGCACCAGTGCACCGTTCCGTACCGTCTCGGTGGCCGGGATGCCTCTGGGCGCGGCACTCGGAAAGCTTGTGGCCACCCTCGGTGGGTTGAGGGCCAGCGCACTGGTGGCTGGTGCGCTGTCCGCCGTCCTGTTCGTCAACTTCAGCTACCACGCCCGTCGACTGTCGCGACTCGAAGTCGAGTTGGAGTCGTCGCAACCGAGCCGGAGAGGGACTAGCGCATGCGTACGCTGTCTGTCGACACCACGCACATGTCCCACTTGCGACTACCTGGAACAGGCTCCTCCGCCTGTCGGGCGTGGAGTTGGGCGCAGGCGGTGCGCATAAGCGAATCATCGCCCGCGCCACGGGCAGGCACCCCGCCGACGAACCGGGACCAAGATCACAGGCAGGCCAAGATCGCCCAGCTGATCAACTTCCCGTCCTCACCCGGATGTAAGGTCCGTACGTGCCCATCGGGGGAGGGGCGCCGCGACAAGCATCCCTCCCCTCTTCGCAACGTGTATCTGGGAGCCGAAGGTGCGTCAACTTGTGAAGCGTCAAGCGCTGAATTGAATAGGCTTGGTCGTCGCATCCGCGGCCGTGCTACCACTTGTGATAGCAACGCCGGCTTACGCGGGTAACAAGACCACTTACATCAGCGGGGCTTATCCGACCTTCGAATCGAGTCGCTGGACCGATGACGGTGGCACCGGCCCCACCAAGATCCATTTCACGACGTGCTCGGCGACAATACAGTTTGCGAATACGGACGTCGTTACGTGGGAAGACATTACGGCGTGGCCAGATGATCACAGGGGTAGGAAGACGTTCTCCGCCTGCGCTACGAATGGCTCCACGTCTAAGGGTGATTGGCCTGCTATGAGCAGCGGAGATGACGTGTACTTCGAGATTGACGCCATCAACGGGTATACGAGCAACGTCCAACTATACGTGGACACAGTAAAGATCGCGTACTGATCTACGACCACCAAGGTGGCGGGGCGGCCATCGGTCGATGCCCCGCCGCCTTTGCGCGCAGCAAGGAATTCCCATGCCGATTCGGTTCTCCTCCTGTTCGTTCGGATACCGACGACGCCAACGTGTCATCGAGAACCTGGACTGCGAACTGCCACCCGGGCGAACGGTCTTCCTCGGACCGAACGGAGCCGGAAAGAGCACCGTTCTGGGCCTCGCCTCGTCGGCGTTGTCTCCCCGAACCGGGCAGGTAGTCTACGAAGGCTTGTCCAGTACCGGGCGCGATGTAGGCGCCTATCGCCGGCGTATCGCCTGGATGCCGCAGCAGCTTGCGCGCGTGCCCGGGCTGACCGCCCGCGATCAGGTCGCGTACGCTGGCTGGCTGAAGGGCATGTCGAAGTCGGATGCCTGGCACCAGTCGCTGCGGGCTCTGCGGCAGGTGGAGTTGGGTGATCGGGCCGAGGACAAGATCGATCAGCTGTCAGGTGGGCAGCAGCGTCGCGTGGGTGTCGCACAGGCTCTGGTGCATGGCGCGGAAGTGCTCCTACTCGATGAACCGACGGCTGGAATGGACCCCCGGCAACGACAGGTTTTCCTTGATGTCCTGGGAAACCTCTCGAGTTTCGTGCACGTCGTACTGGCCACCCATGACACCGCCGATCTCGACACAGTGTATGACAACGTTCTGGTGTTGCTTGACGGGAAGTTGGTCTTCTCTGGCTCGGTCGAGGGGTTCCTGGCACACGCGGAAGCGGGGGCAGTGCCAGGCAGGCGAGCGGATTCGGCGTACCACTTGCTCACCGAACGGAGCCACGCGTGCGTTTCCTGAACTCCCTGCGTCGCTCGCCCGTACGTTGGCTTGGAGTACCCGCTCTCGCGATGGGGTACTTCTATGCGGCCCAAACGACCCAGAGTGCGACCGGGTTCGGAGGAGACGCGGTAGCCGGGGGCGCCCGAGCGGCTGTCATTGTCAGCGGTGTGCTTGCCGCGCTTGCGGCGTGGGAGGCAGGGAGGTGCCGGGCGGGCCTGCTGTGGAGTCTGGCGCCCGCTCGTGGCCGGTACCGGATCGCGTTCGACGCTCTTCGGCCGGTTCTCGTCCTTGCCCTGATCGTCGACGTCGTCGCTTTTCTGAGTGCTGCTCTAATGGTGAACGCGTCGCCACGAGCCGCGGACCTACCGGTGATCGGGTTCGCGGTGGCCCTGCAGACGGCACTGATCATCCTCGGTTTCGGGGTGGGATGTGTCCTCTCGCGGATCATCGCCGTCCCGACGGTACTGATCGGTGTCACGCTCTGGCTGGCGATCCCCGCCACCTTGGAGACTCCCTGGGTCCGCTATCTGACTGGTGTACTGAGTGCGGCACTCACCTTCACCGACGACTTGGCACCGAGCGTGCTCCTGGCACCGCTGGTTCTCGCGGCAGGCGTGGTGGCCGCCGTGCTGCTCGGCTCGGTGCCGGTGCGCAGCCGTCTGCTGCGCGCAGGTGTCGCGCTGTGCTGTGTGGTCGCGGGTGCCGTGCCCGCGCAGGCCATGGTCGCCGATGCCGGGTACGAGGCTCCTACCGTCCCGCGGACCGGTGCGCAGACCTGCGACGAGGGAGCCCCGCGCATCTGCGTACCGGAGGAGTTCGCGGACGCGCTACCGCAGTTGCGCGCGGCGGCGAACAAGGCTCTACCGAACCTCGCCGAAGCCGGCGTCGACGTGCCCGGCGCGGTCGCGTACGTCTCCCAGGACGCCCGCTTGGAGCCGGGTGATTGGCGGATGCACCTCGAGCGGCCGGTAAGCGACCTGCGAGCGTTCAACGCGGTGGCCACAGCTGTGATTCCAGCCTTCAGGGAATGCCCCGACCTCCCGGACGACCACGGTCACCCGTCGCCCGGGCCGCTTGCCGCGTGGTTGCGGGTGTCAGCGGGGATGGACGAACGGGACGCGTCCGGCGTCGGTACCGTCCGCGCCCGCCGCGAGGCCGAACGCGTCCGTGGCCTCGACCGCGTAGAGCAGCGACGCTGGTTCGACGTACAGCTACGGGCGCTGCGTAGCTGCGACCCGAAGGCGCACGCGGAGGCACTGCCGTGATGCCGTGGGCGATCGTACGCCGTCCCTGGGTCGTGCTGGCGGCGCTGGTGGCGTACGTCGCTCTGCTGCTGTTCGTTCGGGACGACGTGGTGAACGTTCCGTCGATCACCATGCGCGGCAGCGCCGGGATCAAGCTGATGAACTTCCTCCCGATGATCCCACTTCTGGGGCTGCTGTACTGCTTGGAACGGCGGCTCGGACACGCCGAAGCGACGGCGGTCCGTCCGGTGGTCGCCGCCGACCGAGCGCTGGTCGTGGCAACAGGTGGCGCGGCGGTGATGGTCGGGTTGGTCTTCAACTGGGCGTACGGCATGGACAACGCGGTTGCCGCTGCCCGCAACGTGATCCTCCTCGTCGGCCTCGCCCTGCTGGTGCGGGCTTGGTACGGCGCGCATGCCGCGGCTGCGGCGTCGGTCGGTGCGCTCTTCCTGACCGTTGTCACCGGGCTTCAAGCGCCGCAGAAGCCGTACCCGTGGGCCGTACTCCTGGAACCGGCCTCCACGCCGCACGCCGCCGCGGCCGGGGCGCTGATGCTGCTCGTCGGCCTCGCAGCCATGGGCCGCAACCGGGTGACGACTCCCTGACGGAGGTGGAGCGGACCGTCGAGGCCCAGGCGGTGAGCACCGTGGGTGGAGACGGCCGCCGCCCTCCGTGTCGCGGCGCTGGGCGTCACCGCGGCCTGCTTCGCAACTCGCTGGTACTCCAGCAGGTCTCTCCCGCCGGCCCAGTTGGACGCGACGGGGCTATCCGTCAGCGCCAAGCCCGCCGGGCCGCTCACCAGGTGCGGCATCGCCAGGCTTCCTCGTAGGTGCGCTGGCTCCTCCCGCGCGCTTCTCGCGTTCTCCCGAGGCTGCTATCTCGTGTCAAGCCGCTTGGGCGAGCTTGTGAGGGCTCGGTTGGTCCTTTCGCTCGAGGATCTTGAAGCGCTGTCGGCTGATGGCTCGCTACAGGCAGCGCTGGGCGCCACGGGAGGTCTTTCGTTCGCCGGTGCGTCGGGCGACGTACTCCTCCGTGGCCGGGTTGAGTCGCGTCCTGATGAGCGTGATGGTGTGGAAGGCGCGGTTGAGCTGACGGTCGCCTCTCTGCGGTTGAGGCGGTGCTTGTTCGTGAGTCCTGATGAGGCTGGGATCGGGGCGACGCCGGCGAAGGGAGCGAAGGCAGCTTCGGATCGGAACCTCCGGGGTGGAATCAGCTGACCAGGACCTGTGCTGCAGTGATGGGGCCCACGCCAAGCAGCTCAAGAAGCTCGGGTGCTTCTTGCCGTTCCAACTGGAGGATTCCTCTTCGAGTTGCTTGGCTTCGGGCTGGAAGTGCTTGATCCGCTGAGCGGTGGAGCGTAGCGCTGAGACCGTCGTGCGGTGCTCGACGGACTGGGTGGTCCGGTCCCGCAGCGCGGCGCATCGTGTGACCTGGGCAGGGCGGGTGAGCTTGGGCAGCTCGGCGCGCGCGGCAACCTGGGCGCACGCACCGGACGCGAGGCACAGGGGCGGCCGTGAATGCGCGTCCAACGAGGTGCGGCTGCTGGCGGCCACGAGCGCCGTGGCAGTGCCGGCGGCCTGCCGGCGGTAACGCCGGAGCCGATAAGGAGATAGTCTCCGTTTCGCGGCTGACGATACGGAGATGGTCTCCGCGCTGTCAACGAGAGGTGCACGGCATGAGTGAGGGAGCAGCCGGCGGGCGTCGGCAGCGGACGGACAAGCAGCGCAATCGCACGCACATCCTTGAGGTTGCGGAGGAGCTCTTCGTCGAGCAGGGCATCACCGGCTCCATGGACGCCGTCGCCAAGCGGGCCGGGGTAGGCCCGGGCACTCTGTATCGGCACTTCCCCACCCGTGAGGCCCTACTGGCCGCGTTGCTGCAGGCCCGCGACGAAGAGCTGGAGGCCCGTCGCGTTGCCATCCAGCGCGAGGTGACCGACTCCCGCGCCGCCCTCACGTCGTGGCTTCAGGCGCTGAACGAATGGGTGACCGCATTCGACGGCCTGCCCGAGCCACTCCGGACCGCGCTGAGCAAGGGCACGTCGCCTCTGGCGATCACCTGTCAGGGCTTCGTCACGACCACCGAGGACTTTCTCGGCGCGGCTCAGCGAGATGGTGCCGCTCAGCCCTGGGTACGGGGCCGGGACCTGTTCCTCAGCACGCTGGCCACGGCCTGGGCGCGCGGCGCCGTCATGGCCGACGAGTCATCGCCCGACGCGCTCGTCTCTCTCATGCGCACCGGGTGGGAGACACCCGCGAGGGAAACGGCGCCCGGGAGGTCCGAAGGGCTTTCATGACCGTAGGCGTCCTTGAGGGCAGCTGCCGGCCGGGTCGCCACGCGGCGGCGCTGCGCATGTCGGCCGCAACCGCCTCCCGCACCCCCACTCGATGCAAGGAGATCCACTGTGAAGATCGGCATTCTGGGCGTAGGACACATCGGTAAGACTCTGACCCAGCGGCTCAGTGCCGCGGGGCATGAGGTGAAGGTGGCCAACTCGCGCGGCCCGCGGACGATCGAGGCCGATGTGCTGTCCTCGGGCGGGCAAGCGGTCACCGCGACGGAGGCCGTGGCGGACGTCGACGTCCTGATCCTCTCGATTCCCCTGAACCGTCTTCCGCAGGTCGCGCCGCTCATCGCTGGTGTACCGGCCGGAACGGTCCTCATCGACACATCGAACTACTACCCGGCACGGGACAACCGGATCGAGGCCATCGACGCCGGGCAGATCGAGAGCCTGTGGGTCACCGAACAGCTGGGCCGGCCGGTCGCCAAGGCGTGGAACGCGATCGGTTCCCACTCCTTCGCGACCAAGAGCAAGCCGGCGGGAAGCCCGGACCGCATCGCCATCCCCGTCGCCGCCGACGTCGACCAGGACCGACAGGTGGCCATGGCACTGGTCGAGGACACCGGATTCGACGCCTTCGACGCCGGGACCCTCGCGGACTCGTGGCGTCAGCAGCCGGGCGCGCCGTGCTACTGCACGGACCTCTCCCGCCAGGAGATGCCGGGCGCGCTGTCCGCGGCGGATGCCGACCGCCTGCCCAGGCGCCGCGACCTGGCCGTCGCCGCGATCCAGGAAAGGGTCGGGGACCCCACCACGAACCCCGACGCGGGGTACGGCGTCCGCCTGAACCGGGTCCTGTTCATGTGAGCAGCAGCGGTGCGCGCCGTCTGGGAACATCTCGTCCGCCGCCGAGCGGCCGTCATCAGCTGGTGACGGCCCCGCTCGCCCCAGTCGAGGATCGTGTCCGGACCTTCCCTCGGTGGCCTGGCAGTACGCGTCGGCGGACGCCGCTGCCAGCCGGTGCCTCAGGCGCAGCTGCTCCAGGGCCTCCGGCTCCGGGTCGGCGGTCATGTCGACATGGCCGTTGACGATCACGCGACGGAAGAAGTCGCCCCGCACATGAACAGACCGGTCCAGCCGACTTGCCCGCCGCGGAGATGCCCGACAGGACGAGGACGCCCTGCTCGCCCTGGACGCCCGTGAGCAGCCCACCGCCACGCTCGGCGGCCCCGACCTCGTCGTGTCCGCGACCACTGCCAATGGCTGGATCCCCGACGCCGACGAGCCCGCCGCAGCAGCAGGCCCGATGTACGTCTCGCACCTGAGCCTGGCGAGGTGCCGCCGCTGATCCAGGACGGTGATCCTCGGTCGGCTGTCCCGGAGGCGGACGAGCCAGGTCTGCAGGGTTGGCGGGCGTGGTCCGCGTCCACCGCGGGCGGGCCAGACTTGTGGGCGGCGTCCTTCATCAGCGGCGTGCCGCACGACCTCGTCCCCGCTTTCGCCGCAGCGCTCAGCTCCACGGCGCCGGTCCTGCGCCGCAGACTGCCCGAGCGCACCCGGGACCGCCTCCTGCGCGCCCCCGTCGGCTGAAAGCGCCGCCGGGGCCGTCACTCCCTCGGCAGCCCGTCCGCCTCCAACTGCCGGGGGTCGGCGAGACACGAATCGTCTACGCCGACAGCCCTGATGATCCTGTCGAGCGCCGACCCTGCACTGTTCGGCCGTTGGGTCAGCAGGCGCCGCCACTCGCGTCATGAGGGGGTGTTGGCCTCGCCACAACCTCTGCGGCAGGCCCGGGGCGTGGCCCTGATCGGGGTACTGCGCCGGGCTCCGCGTCTACCGGATGTGCCGACGGCCGGGCGGGACGAGGCGACCATCGGCAGATCCGGTCGTGCAGTTTGCGGTATGTGGCCGGGCCGTCGAGAGTGATCGTTTGCGGCTCTCGTTGGTGTTGCAGTCGGGGTCGATGCACTCCCTCGAGTTCAGACCGGGGGCGGTCAGGCGGCAGGTGACCGCGCCGCGCGAGATCAGAATCCCGTCGACGGCGGCCTCGTGGGCGATGCGAGTGGCCGACCACTCCCCATCTCTGCGGCGACATGCGCGATCGGAAGAGTCTTGGCAATGCTCGATCAACCGGCGGTGACCCCTCAACGGGCAAAGGGTGTGTTCGTGTGGGTCACGGTGTGGTAGTGGCTGCTCGGGACGCGTGATGACATGCGCTGGTGACGACGAGTGAAACGTTCTGCCCACCGAAGCCGAAGGAGTTGCTGAGCACGGCCTCTTGAGGGGCGTCTCGTCGCTCTGCGACGACATCGAGGTCGATGTCGGGGCCGACGCCGGCCACAGTGAGGTTGCGGGTGGGCGGGATGACACCGTGCTCCACGCTGAGGACGGCAATGAGCGCTTCGATTGCGCCAGCGGCGCCAAAGAGATGGCCGAGCGCCGCCTTGGGGGCTGTCACGATGGCGCGGCCGAAGACCTCGCCGATCGCGTGTGCCTCGGCGACGTCACCGACCGGAGTTCCGGTGGCATGGGCGTTGATGTGGCTGATCTGCTCGGGAGCCAAGCCGGCTTGCGAGAGGGCTTTCCGCATGGCGGCGATCTGACCGGAGCCGTCGGGAGCGGGCGCCGTGATGTGGTGTGCGTCGGCGGCGATGCCGGCGCCCGCGAGTGCTGCGTGTACGCGCGCGCCTCGGGCACTGGCGTGCTCGGCGCTTTCCAGCACCACGACAGCCGCGCCTTCGCTGAGGACGAATCCGCTGCGGTCTGCGGCGAACGGCCGGGAGGCTGAGGCGGGTTCGGCGGTGTATCGCGACAGTGCTTGTGCCTGGGTGAAGCCAGCGACGGTGATCGGGGTGATTGCGGACTCGGCCCCGCCTGCGATGACCACGTCCGCTTCGCCGGCACGAATGAGCCTGGCCCCCAGGGCGATCGCCTCGGCGCCGGAGGAACACGCCGAGACGGGTGTGTAGACCCCGGCCCGCGCGCCGTATTCGATACTGATCAGCGCCGCCGCTGCATTGGGCATGAGCATCGGGACTGTGCGCGGCGAGACGCGCCGGGGCCCGGCCGCCTCCAGTACGTCGTCTTCCTTGAGCAGCGTCCGCACACCACCGATGCCCGTGCCGATCGCCGATGCGAGCCGGTCCGGGTCCACCTCCGGGGCGCCGGCGTTGGCCCAGGCTTCGGCCGCCGCAACGAAGGCCGCCTGCTGCGAGCGGTCGAGCCGCCTGGCCTGCACCGGCGGCAGCAGCTCCGCGGGGTCGGTCGCCATAGTGCCCGCGACGGTGCTGGGAAGGCCGGTGCCGTCGTGGCCTGGTAGGACGCCGTCGCGGATGCCGGACTCGCCGGCAAGCAGGGCGTCCCAGGTTGACTCCACGCCTTCACCGAGTGGCGTGATCGCGCCGAGTCCTGTCACGACGACTTCGGTCCGGTGCATGCTCCTGAGCCTTTCTTGTATGCGATACAAATTCAACGATGCCTTGTTGTATCACATACAATCCGGATGTGGAGAAGAAGCGAATGGAAGCTCGATCAACGTCGGCTCGGTCGCGGGGCCGCGGTCGCGCGACGAGGCGCCGGCTGATCGAGGCAACTGCACAACTCTGCAAGGAGCAGCCCGGCGCTGAGGTGAGCGTCGCGGAGATCGCGAACGCGGCTGGGGTCTTCCCCAACCAGGTCACCTACTACTTCGGCTCCAAGGACTCGCTGCTTGTGCATGCCGCCTTTCTCGGCCTGCTGCACGACGCCCGACGGATCGAGCGCCTCGGTCGCCAAGCCCCCGATGCGGCGGCATTTCGACGCAACATTGCCCGCGTCGTACTGGCCATGCCCTCGCTCCCATCGGTCGCGCGAGCACTCGCTGCAGCGATCTCCAAGCCCGAACTCGCCCCTGTGGTCGACCAGCACCTCCGGCTGCTGTTTCAGCAATCGGAGCGCTTCGCAGGCCAGCTCATCGACAGTCGAGGCTGGAGGGCCCGTCGACCGCTCAGTGTGGAGACCAGGACGTTCTGGAGCACCGCGTTCGGCGCAGTGCTACTCGTCCGCGCCGGAGCACACGGCACTGTCGCCGACCTCGACCTCGCCGGAGCATTGACCATCCATGACGAACCCGAGCCTGGCTAGCGCCGCATCAGGCCACGTTCGCCCTGTCGACAAGGGCTCGCAGCCGTTGATCGCCAGCGTGAGGTTCCGTTAGCTGACGTAGCGCCGGATCATGCTGCCCCGCTCTTCGTGGCTGGCGTGGTCGGTGCCGTCAAGGGTGAAGTAGCGCAGGGCGGTGAACTGGGCGTCGATGCGATTGAGCCAGGAGAGGTTGGTGGTCGGGGTGGGTGAACTCCAACGTTGTTGGCCGTGGCCCAGCCCCAACTCGGGTGTCCTTCTTCGTGGTCAGGTGCGGGGAGTAGTTGTCGAGCACGATGGCGGGACGAACGGTAAGACCTGATCACGATGCGCCTGTACCCGTTCATCGGCGAACGCGTCCACGGCGCTGTCTGGTGCTCGCGCAGGAACGGGTGGCGAGTGCAGGTGGCCGGTGCGGTGACTGGGTCTGCGCTCGCCACCCATTCGACCTCCGGCACTACCGGATTTCTCAGTGCGGCGACCTTGCGTGGTCACCCGGGGGTCTCGGGCTCAGGGGCCACGCTCTTGCGGGGTGCGGGAAGTTCGTTTGCGGGGCCGACTTTGTACTGGGCGGCCTGTGCCTGGTACATCCCGTGATACAGGCCGCCGGTGGTCATGAGCTGGTCGTGGGTGCCGTGTTCGGCGACGTGTCCGTGGTCCATGACGTAGATGTGATCGGCGGACGCGGTAGCGGCGAGTCGGTGGGTGATCAGCACGACCGCGGTGCCGTCGCCGGCCAGGGTCCGCAGCCGCTCGAACGCTTCGATTTCGGCGTGGGGGTCGAGGGCGCTGGTGGGTTCGTCAACCAGCAGGAACGGGGCGTTGCGGTATCGGCTGCGTGCGTTGCCGAGTTTCTGCCACTGTCCGCCGGAGAGCTGCACGCCGCGTTCGTAGCCCTTGACGACCATCGAGTTCCATCCGTGTTCCAGGTCCTCGACAAGGGACCTCGCGTCGGCTGACTGTGCGGCGTCTTCGACCTTCTCCATGTTCCGCGGGCGGTCGCCGGCGCCGACGGCGACGTTGGCTGCGGCCGTCATCTGCCAGTGCGGGAAGTCCTGTGCCAACAGGCCGACGGAGTCAAAGACTTGCGAGCGGTCGGCTTCACGTACTTCCACCCGTTCACCGTCGGGGCCCACCCACCACACGGCGCCGCTGCCGGGCAGCAGGAGCCCAGCCAGGATCTTGGCGAGTGTGGTCTTGCCGGAGCCGTTCGCTCCCACGAGCGCGGTGACCTCGCCTCGGCGGATGGTGACGTTGACACCGTTCAACGAGGGTGTTGTCGCGCCGGGGTAGGTGAAGGTGGCGTTCTCGACCTGGATGGCGTGGGTTGGGGTCGGGAGCGGTGTCCCTGTCGTGGGGATGGCGTGTTTCGCTGCGAGTTCGATGGCCCTCTCGGTGTCGGACAGCATCAACATCTCCTCGTACATGCGGTTGACCTGCTGCACCAGGGAAGTGAGCCGAGCAGTGGAGGTGCGAATCGCGACGACGGCAGTACCGCCGACAGCCAGCGGGAGTCCGCCGCTGGTCAGCAGCGCCCACAGGACCCCGTAGCAGCCCACAGAAGCCAGGCCGGAGAACGCGCCGGCGACGAGGTCGGTGTGCGCCTGTGCGCGGGCCAGTCGACGCTGTTCGGTCTCCATCAGCTCCGACATCTCGGCGTACCCCCGCAGCAGGAGGGCGGACGCCTTGTGGACGCGGAGTTCTCCGGCCGCGTGCGGCATCGTCAGGTACTGCACAAGCGTGGCCACCGCGCGCCGGTGGTCGATCCAGTGCAGTCGCGAGATGTACTCGCGGCGAGCGGAGCGTACGGCACCCCAACCCTTTGGCAGCGCGATGACCAGCAACATCGGTAGCAGCGCAGGGTGTAGCGAGGCGAGTACGACAGCGGCCGCAATCATGCTGATCAACACGTTCGCGACGCCGACGGACAGGCCGAGCATGCGCCGGGCGGAAGCCGTCCCGAACTTGCCTGCCTCCAGGTGGCGTTGCACTTCCGGCTGTTCGGTCGCCTCCATCTCGACCTGTGTGACGGCTCGGTAGTACCGCGCAGAGACAGCCCGTTCGACTCGAGGCTCCAACCGCCCCGTCATGGCGGTCGACCACGCCGACAGCACGGCTGCTCCGATGGAGACGACCGCGAGCACCAGCAGCGCGGGCAACGACTGCCGCAGCTTGTCGGCAGTCGGGCCGTCTGCGAACAGGCTGGTCAAAACGCTGTTGACCGCGGCCAGCCCCACCCCGGTGGTCAAGCCGAGCCCGACCTGTGACACCACCAGGCCGGTCAACGCCCGCGGGTCCGCGCTCCATCCGGCCCGTAGCACCAGGCCCACCATGCGTGGCAGCGCAGCGGCCATCTGCCCGAAACGCATGCGCGTGAGGGCGCCTTCGTGCTCGATGTATGACTGCCGCCACCGCAGCCGGCCTCCGAACAGTTCCCGTTCGACCGCCGAGACCTCCGCCTCCGTGGCGTCCTCGCGCCTCCTCATGCGGACACCGTCCCCACGGGGCCGCCATGCAGCGCGGCGGTGCTTCGGGCGGGACCGGGCCGACTACCGGCGAGTTCCTCTGCGTGCCGCATCCGGCGGCGTGCGGCGTCATCTCGACGTCGCAGAGACGGGGCCGGTGGCCCGCAAAGGCCGCCGTGTTCGACCAATTCGGGAGTGAGCGCTGAATGCGGGCGGCGAGCCACGGTGTCCTCCGTACGGATGGGCGAGTGGTACAGGTGCTCTAGAAACGGCACCAACGGGCGCGCGGTAACGGGTATTTCGCGAACCCGTGTGCGAAGGGATCGTGTTGGCCCCGCGTTGCGCGGGTGCGAGCGGCGCAGTTCATTCGAACGAGCGGGGGGTCACTCGGTCGTGCGATTGCGCAAGCGCGAGCCAGGGCGAGGTGAGGCGCGAGCGGCGGGATTGAGGAGCAAGTCAAGCGCGGCTTCCCCACGGTTCGCCGCGCCCACCAGGACGCGTGCGTGGTGGGCCGGCAGGAGTCCAGCCCCGAGGCATGCGCTGACCACGATTTCGAGGCACCGACGCTGTTCGGTAGTCGAATGACCTCTGGTGGTGGGGTGTTGGAGTAGCTCGCGGGCCGCGTGGGCGTCGGAGGCGGCGACGTGGGCGAGCGCTTCGACGAGTGCACCCGTTTCCTGCGAATGTTCAGCCAAGGGCGAGCGTGGCGACGCCTGTTCTGGTGTGGAAGACGGCCGTGATTCCCCCGGATGTTTCGGCTTCTGCGGTGATCTCGGTGACGAGGAGGACGATGTCGGACCGCGGTACGGCGGTGTCTGGGGGGCCTCTAGTCTTTCGTCAAGGCGCCCGGGGTTGGTTGTGGGGTGGTTTGGCTTGCTGGGGTCATGCGGCGAGTTCGACGTCCTTGGGAGGACGCTGATGCGTTGACGGGCCAGGCGGAGGAGGGCCTGGGCGTGGGTTTTGCCGCGGGCTCGCTGGCGGTCGTAGTGGGTGCGGGAGGCCGGGTCGGCGTTCGTGCAGGCGAAGGCGGACAGGAACATGACGCGTTTGAGTTGCCGGTTGCCGCCCCGGGGTGCGTGCTCGCCGTGGATGGAGGTCCCGGACGACTTCGTGCTGGGGCCGGGCCGGCGTAGCAGGCGAGGTGGGCGGCGGTGGGAAAACTGGTGCCGCCGCCGACGGTGGCCAGCAGGACGGCAGCGGTCCTGACGCCGACGCCGGGCATCGAGGTCAGGACCGGGGAAAGAGGGTGAGCCTCCAGCGGAGTGCTGATCTGGGCTTCCAGGGCCCGGCGCTGGGTGTGGACGGTGGCCAGGGCGAAGTCCAGGGTGGGAATGACGATGTCGAGGGTGCCGGAGCCCGGGACGAGGACGGTCTGCTCGTCCAGTGCGTCGAAGGCATCATCGATCAGCCGCTGGGCCATGCGCGGGGCCTTGGGTGGCTCGGAGAGTCGGCGGTGGGCAGTGGGTGTGGCGGTCCGTTGCTCGGTGTGGCAGACGGCGGGTCGGGTCGACGCAGCCGCAGACTGTCCGAATGGCAACTTTGGTCACCGTGTTCCCGCCAGACTCCGAGGGGCGCCGCCGGGTGATGTGCGCCGGCGAGGACCTGGGCCGTGCCGGCAGCCTCTACGAGGTGATGGACCTGCTGAACGGGGCGGGCCTCAACGCCGCCGCCACCGCCTTCGAGGACACGGACATCTTCGACTGGCGGGGCGGCGGCCCCTACGCTTGGGTGCCGGCCCCTCCTCCTGGACCGGGCGGCACCTCGGAAGCGGGGTGAGCAGATCCGCGAGCCTGCCGGAAGCCGGCCCGCCCCGTGCTGTCTGTGGCCGGGTCGCTCACCGACGGTGCCGGCTGGGCCCGCAGAGCGGCCACACAGGGACGACGCCAAGGTGCGCACCGCGGTCCAACCCGTTCGGGCACCGTGGGGGGCAGGGCCCGTGGCCCGTCGCCGGCCACATCCGTGCGCGCGGTGCTCGTCGGCCGGAGCGCGGAGCGCGTGCGACGTGCGGTGGAGGGTGGGCAGGTTTCCCCGATGCAGAGGAGCGGGCGTGAACCCCGGTGGTCGGCGAGCCCTGGTGGTCATCGACATGATCAACACCTATGACCACCCCGATGCGGAAGCACTGCGCGCCTCGGTGCGCGGAGCGCTGCCCGGCATCGGCAAGCTGCTGGAGCAGGCGCGAAGCGCGAACGTTCCCGTCATCTACGTCACCGACAACTTCGGCCGCTGGCGTTCGCACCACGGGGAGCTGATCGAGCATGCGCTCCGCGGCCCTCACGCGGACCTGGTGGCGCCCGTGCGCCCGGACGACACCTCGCTGTTCGTCGTCAAGGCCCGACACTCGATCTTCTACCAGACTCCGCTCGACCACCTGCTCTCCGAACTCGGGGTCGCTGACCTCGTACTCTGCGGCCAGGTCACCGAGCAGTGCGTGCTGTACTCCGCCCTGGACGCCCATCTGCGCCATCTGCAGGTGACCGTGGCGCGCGACTGCGTGGCGCACATTCACCCGATGCTCGCCGAGGCCGCGCTGGAGATGATGTCGCGAAACATGGGCGCGACGGTCACCAGCTCTCGCTCGCTCAGCTTCGACGCGTGAGGCACCCGTTGGAGCGGGTTGTCGAAGCCGCCATGCGTCCCGGCCGGTCGTCCGATCTTGGCGGGACCGGTGGCGTCTGAGCGCTTGACGAGCGGTCGGCGCCGGGGTGGGTGCGCGGCGGTCTGTGCGTCCAGGGTCACGACGTCGCGGTCCGTGCCGCGGGGCTGACCGGCGGCGCCTGCCGTTTGACTGCACGGGCGGCGGGGGACCCGGGGCAGATGTTCGAGAGCCGGGGGCTGATCGCCACCGGTCGACGCGCCGAGGAACGGTGGTGATCCGTGCCGACCAACCCCGCTGAGGACCCGGGGCAGTACGCGCCGCCGCCTGCGGAGCCGAACGGGTCCGCCGGGTGTCCTGAGGGCCCTGACGTCCGCGTCGAGCAGAACGCACCCGCGGGACGGGAGGGGCGCGCGGACCAACAGGCAGGAGCGTCGCCGCCCGAAGCCAGACGGGTGGTCATCGAGCCGGGAGGACCGGTGTTGGTCGAGGGGCCGGTGGAGGTGTGTCTGCCGGGTGGCGGCACCGCCCGCTCCGACCGTTTCCTGGTGGCGATCTGCATGTGCCGCAAGAGCGCCTGCTACCCCTGGTGCGACACCAGCCACCGCCGTCGACAGCGACGAGGCGGCCCCGCTGATTGCGGGGCGGGCCCCGTACCGCGCGGGACGGTTCCTGAATCCACCGGGGCTGGACCCGACCCGGAGGATTCAGTGCCGACCGGCCCCGACCCGGACGAGGGTTCCGGCCCGCGCGGCACCGGCCCCGTCCCGGAGGAGGGCTCCGTGCCGGAGGACGGCGGCGGTGCCGGTCGTGGTTCAGTCGGCGGGGAGGGCAACGGGCAGCGGGATCCGCAGTGACGAACGGCCCTGCTCCCAGGCGTCGCTCAGATGGCGGGCGAAGTCGTCCTCGACCAGCTCGGTGGCGCGTATCCCGAACACCACGTCGGGAGCGAGCGAGGGCTCCCGAGCGAGCAGACCGTCGATCACCTCGTGCCGCATCACCTGCTCGTGCACGGCGTCCGCCTCGATGTGCTCGGCGTAGAAGTGCACACACGCCTCGTCGGCACCCAACCGCCGCAGTGCGCTGACCATCCGTCGTGCGCTCGGGGCGGAGGTGATCTCGGCGGCGGCGAAGTGGCCCACCAGCGCGCCGCGCAGCGACCGGTGCAGCCCGAAGAGCGACATCATGTTGACCCAGGCCAGCGTCGGCGCGGTCACGGACGGCAGATAGTGCAGGTAGCCGGAGCTGAGTCCCGCGCCCTCCAGGAGGTCGGCATACAGCCGGGAGTGTGCGCGATCCGCCCGCCCGCCGCCGAACTCGTCGTACTCCACCGCCACCAGCGCGGCCTTCGCCCGCCCCCGCAGACGGGGAACGACCCAGGAGTGCGGATCGGCCTCCTTCAGGTGGTAGACGGAGCGGTGCGCCAGGAACTCCCTCATCTGCCACCACTCTCCGCGCCTGGCCAGGCGCGGGGCGAGGCCGCCACCGCCGATCGGCTCCACGAGCAGCTCCTCCACCACGGACGACACCTCGCCGCTCTCCGGCAGGCGGTCACGGAGCCCCGCCAGGAACACCGCCTCCGCCTCGCCGCGGAAGCGCAGCAGCACGGGGTCCCACTCCCACTGGTCCGGCACGCCCGGAAAGCCCTGGTAGTGCAGCTCGTAGCAGAGCTGGAGAGCCAGCTGAAGGTCGTCGCCGAAGGGTTCGGCACCGGCCGGGCTCGGCATCCCGGTCACGACGCCGCGGGGCTCGCCGGCCAGCGCCGCGACCACCGCGGCGGAAAGCGGCCCACGGGCCGGCGGCAGCGCGGCCGTGGGCGGGGCGGGATCGGTGAGGGTGGTCATGAGCGGTTTCCTTTCGAGCGCGGATGTCGTACGGGTGCGGTCCCAGGCGGGGCTGCGATCGCCGGCGCACCGGTCACGGGCCGGAGCAGATCCCGGGTGAGCTGCGTCAACAGGGCCTGCCGCCCCCGGGCGCCGGCGCGCAACTGCCGCTCCGCCCCCGTACCGCGGTCCAGAAGGCCCTCGACCGCACCGGCCACCCACTTCTGGTCGCCGCTCGCCCGCAGCGCCTGGTCGACCTCGGCCAGCAGGCGTTGCGCCAGCTCCTGGGCGGGCACCGGGCGAGCCGCCCACGGGTCGACCCCCGCGCCCCGCAAGCCGTGCCGCGCGGCGGCCCACACCGCGGCGGCGGCCGTCTGGTTGCCGAACTCGGCCGGCGGGCGCCCCTCCAGCACGGCGGCGTGCGCGGTGGTGACCAGGGCGCGGGCGAGCGCCGCCTGCAGCACGGCCTCGTCCACCGAGGCCGCGGTGTCCGCGACTCGAAACTCCACGGTCGGCCAGCGAGGGGAGGGGCGAACCAGCCAGAAGCTCATCCGCTCGTCAACCAGGCAGCCGTACGCCGTCAGGCGCGCTACCTCCTCCCGGTGGCCGGCGGCCGAACCGAACAGCGGCGGGATGCCGGAGCCGGGCAGCCGCGCCTGTTCGAGCAGTCGCCAGGAGGCGAACCCGGTGTCCCTGCCGAGGTGGTACGGAGAGTTCACGGACAGTGCGAGCAGGGTCGGCAGCCACGGGCGCACCCGGTCCACGATCTGCACGGCCGTCTCCGCGTCCGGCACACCGACGTGGATGTGGCACCCGCACACCTGGTAGTCGGCGACCGCCTCGCGGTGTGCGGAATGGATGCGCCGGAAGCGCGCGCCCTCGCTCAGCGGCACTCGTTCACCGGGGAACGGGGCTGTGGCGGAGGGCAGCAGCGCCACTCCCGCACTCCGCGCGGCCTCCGCGAGGGCACGCCTGTTGTCCCACAACTGCCCGGCTGCCTCGGCGGTGTCCTCGCAGACGGCCGTGGTCGACTCCACCTGGCTGGTCAGCAGCTCTCGTTGGAAGCGGTCCGGGTCGCCGCCGGCCTGCCGCACCCGCTCCAGCACCTGCGCCGCCTTCCCACAGGGCCGACCGGTCTCCGGGTCCACCAGCAGGAACTCCTCCTCGACGCCGAGCGTCGGGCTTCCTGCCGGGGCCGCTGCCGGGCCTGCGGTCGTCATCGAGCCGTCTCGTGCGCACCGAGGGTCTTGTCGCCCCACGGCCGGATGTCGAACGCGATGCGTGCCGTCCCCAACGGGCCGCCGTCGGCCTCCAGTTCGAGCGTCTGAGGCCGATCGATGCGCCGTACGACCGTGCGGGAGGCGAACTCCTTCGGGCCGAGACGGAGGCTGTGTGCGAGGGAGGAGCCCTTCTCGGGCCAGTTGCCCTCGTCGGCGCGTGAATCCGAGGCGCCGACGACCCACCGGCCGTACGGGTGCTCGCCTTCCAGCACGGCCCACACGTCGGTGGGCGAAGGGTCGATGAGGTGCTTCCGTACGGCCATCGCGGTCTCGATTCCTGCGGTCGGGCGTGCCCTCGCTGCTGTGGCTCACCTGCCGGCGAGCCGGGGCCCACGGGTACCTGGCTCGCCGGCAGGTGAAACCACCCCGGCGCGAACGGCCTGCTCGTCGACCGGCGGGCAAGCGCACTCCGTCCAGCCGGCCCTTCGAACGCCGTACGGCCTTGCGCAGCGCCTCGGAGTCGGCCTCGAAGTCGTCCTCGGCGGGTCGAGGTCGAAGACCGGACGTGCGCCCGGCCCTTTCCTCGGGGGTACCGCACGCCGTTTCCCGCGCGCTCTCGCTCCGCGCCCGTGCGCCTTCTCGGCGGACTTGGGACGATGTACACGCTACGGAGCGCCTGCGGCGGTGACCGCTCTCGCCACGTCCGCCGGCAGGCCGCGGTTCCTTCTGAGGAGGTAGCGCGCAGATGAGCGAAGCCTCGACGAGCATGGCGCGATTGCTGGCGGCGGTGGAGCAGGCGCCGCCGGTCGACTCGGTGCTGGTGGTGGCCGGGTTGCTGGCCGAACAACTGCGTGCCACCGAAGTGTGCTTCCTGATCACCGACGTCGGGGGGAGCGTGGCCTGGCGGCTGCCGGCAGCGTGGGCCAACAGGCACACGGACGGCAACCCCGAGTCGTTGCGCGGAACGCTGTACGACGAGGTGATCCGCTCCCAGCAGCTGCGCGTCACGACCGAAGCGTCCCTCGGCGGCAGGGGGGAGGTGAGCCGGGCGGTGGCGCCGGTGACTGCCCGCGGCGACTCCATCGGGGTGCTGGAGTTGCTGATGCCCGGGAGGCCGAGCGTGCGGGACGAGCAGCACATCGCGCAGGCCGCTCACGCGCTGGCGTACGTGGTGACGAGCAATCGCCGCTTCACCGACCTGTACGAATGGGGCCGCCGCAGCGTGACTCCCACCCTGGCCGCCGAGATCCAGCAGAACCTCCTGCCTCCCGTACTGACCGTGGAGGCGGGTCAGGCAACGGTCGCCGCAGCGCTGGAGCCGTCCGCCGAGGTCGCGGGGGACACCTACGACTTCAGTCTGGACGAGGGCACACTGCACGTGGCCGTCACCGATGCCATGGGCCACAACGAGGACGCTGCCCTCCTCGCCACCCTGGTGACCGGCGCGCTGCGCCAGTCCCGC
Organism: Streptomyces tardus; assembly: GCF_018101125.2. Taxonomy (GTDB): domain Bacteria; phylum Actinomycetota; class Actinomycetes; order Streptomycetales; family Streptomycetaceae; genus Streptomyces; species Streptomyces tardus. The sequence goes on from NZ_JAELVF020000004.1 coordinate 520,470, forward strand.
CGGTCCGGCGCCGCTTTGGCCGAGCAGGCCCGTGCCGCCCACCGGGCCCTCCTGGAGCACAGGCCGGACGCCACCGCCACCGGTCTGCTGCTGCGCCTCGACCTGACCACCGGCGGCGCACTCATGGTCAACGCCGGCCACCCGTGGCCGCTGCGCTTGCGCAACGGCAGATCGCAGGAGATCGAGCCCGAGGTCGACCTTCCTTTCGGCTCCCCCTGGGGCGGCGAGTACCGGACACAGGTGGTGGATCTGGAACCCGGCGATCGGCTGCTCCTGTTCACGGACGGCATGACCGAGCGCAACACCGAGGCTCTGGACCTGCCGGCTCTGCTGGAGCGAGATGCGCAGGTGCACCCCCGCGAAGCTGTCCGCTTCCTCGCCCGCGCACTGCGGGAGGCGACCGACGATCACATCATCGACGACGCCACCGTCGTCTGCCTGGACTACCACGGCCCCGGCTCCAGCCGGCGAGACAGCAGCACCGGCGTCGAGGAGAGGCAGGCGCCGGGCGGGCCCGGCGCCTGACGAGGTGCGCGGGCACTCGCGAGAGTTCCGCGCCGCTGCTCGGATCGACCTCCCGTCACGTCGGCCCACGAGGGCTCGGGCCGGCCCGAGCGCCGTCCTCCGCGAGGCTGCCGGCTCACGGAGACTCGCCGGCTCACGGCCGCTTGCCGACGCCGGTGGCGAACTCCCCCCAACGGCCACCGGGCGCGCGGGGAAGGAGCGGCGGTGTGGTTCCTCCAGCGCCCTCTCCGAGCCCTTCGAGCAGCTCGCCCACCGCCTCCGCGCCGCTGAACTGCGGGTGCCAGCCCAACTCTCGGGCGGCTCGGGCGGAGCTCATCAGGGGGAGCCGCAGCAGGGCGGAGAAGAGTTCCGGATCCGTCGGAACCAGTCGGAGCAGCCACGCCAGGCCCAGTGCCGCCCTGGCGGGGCGGACGGGGACGGGGATCGTTCGGGCGTCGAGCAGCAGGGCCAGTTCCCGGGCGCGTACGGTGCCCTCGCCGGCGAGGTTGAACGCGCCCCGGGCGCCCGCGTGCACCGCCCGTACGAAGGCATCTGCCACGTCGTCAGCGTGCACCGCCTGGAACCGCAGTCCCGGTATGTCCGGCACCACCGGTACGACTCCGCGGCGCACCAATCGGTTCGGCAACAGCGGTCCGGCGAACAGCCGCCGCTGTTCCATCGCCGCGGCGCGCTGGAAGATGAAGGAGGGCCGCATCCGGGCCACCCGGATCTCGGGATGCCGTGCGTCGAATCCGTCCAGAAGGCGCTCCACATAGGCCTTCTCGCGGCTGTAGGGGGCGGTCGGGCGTCCGTGGGTGGGCCACGACTCGCTCACCGGCGGGTCCTGGCCCGAGGTCGGGCCGGCGGAGTAGGCGGCCACCGAGGAGGCGTACACGAGCTGCGGAACGCGGGCGGCGGCCACCGCCCGCAGAACCCGCTCGCTGCCGAGCACGTTCGCGGCCCAGGTGGTGTGCGGGTCGCGACTCGGCTGGATCAGCCAAGCGAGATGGATCACGGCGTCGACGCCCCGGAAGGCCGCGGTGAGCCGGCTTTCCGATTCCGCTCTGCCGAGGTCGGTGGTGACCCAGGTGGTCTTGGGCGGGGCGGTGTCCGGAGCGCGCCGGGAGAGTCCGACGATCGTGTCGATACGAGGGTCGGCGCCGAGCGCGTTCACCACCCGTGTCCCCACGTTGCCGCTCGCGCCGGTCACCGCGACCCGCAACCCGGCGGAGGAACTGTTCTGAGGTGAGGGGGTGTCGACCATGGGGCCTCCTTGTGACGGTGTTCTGAAAATTCGGGGCTCACGCGTCTGCCCTCGCCGAGCGAGAGGGTCCTGCCGAGGAGCGGCGGCACCTCTGCGGGATGTGACTTCCTCGCGAGTACGTGCTGACACGTGCCGCACGCCGGCGCTGGCAGCAGGGGGCGTCGCGGGTGGGCGCCGTACCGGGCCGGTCGCAGCCTTGGATGCCCGGGCGTCATATGGACGTCCGGGGTCACGGCGCCGCGGACGCTCCTCGAGCTGGCGGCTCGGACGTACCCCGTCGGTTGGTGAACGTGCACCCGCCGCGTCCGGGCGCCGTGACGGGAGTCGGCGTCCTCGGTGTTTCTCCCCTCCACGGTGCCACCTCTGTTCTGTGCGCACCTCCCGACCACCATTGGTGGGCCGTGCGCGGCCGGGTTCTCGTCGCGGGGCGGTGATGTGCAGCGGGCAGGGGTTGGCGATGCCCTGGCCCGCCCGATCCGTGGCTCACCTCCGTGTCGGGGGCGTCGGCGTCGGAGGACGGCGGCAGGCAAGGGACCGTCGGTCGCGGCGGGCGGCGTCGGGGGTGACGGCGTGCCCGGCCAACTGGCCGGTGCGCCGGGGCGGTTCGGAGGTTTGCCCGGTTCTGGTCATGGGTGCGCTCGGTAGCATGCCGAGCATGGCCATCAGACTTGAGAATGTCGGTATCGCGGTGCGAGACATCGAAGCCGCGATCTCCTTCTTCACCGATCTCGGTCTCGAGGTCGTCGGCCGGGACACCGTCAGCGGCGAATGGGCCGACACCGCTGTCGGGCTCGACGGCAATCACGCGAAGATCGCGATGCTTCGTACGCCGGACGGCCACGGCGTTCTGGAGCTCTTCGAGTACATCCACCCCGAAGCCGTCGAGACGGAGCCCACGCGGCCCCACGAGATCGGCATGCACCGCGTCGCCTTCTCCGTCGACGACATCGACGAGGCGCTGGAGATCGCGGCAGGGCACGGATGTCGCCCGCTTCGAGGGGTGGCGAACTACGAGGAGGTGTACCGGCTCGCGTACGTCCGCGGACCCAGCGGGATCATCGTGATGCTCGCCGAGAACCTCGGGCGGAGCTGACCGCTCGCCGCCTGCCTGCCTCCTGCCTGCGCGAGGGACGTGCCCGAGACGGGTGGCGTCACGGCTCGGTGCGAGCGGCGGGGGGCTTTCGGGTGGCCGCCCGCCCGTTCCCGACTCCCCGAGACCTGCGCGCTCCCGGGCGTACGGGATTCGGAGTGCCGTGCGGGTGGACGCGGCAGGTTCGAGCGGGCCCGGCGGATCGGTGACCGCGGCGGGCAGGTCCGGCCGGAGTCCGGCTGCGCGACCGGCAGCGCTCCGCCCCTCCGCGGTGGTGTGGACGAGGCCTCCGGCGCTGTCGGCCGGGGCTCCGCTTGTGCGGCGGAAGTGTTGGCGCGTTGAGGCCCGAGGGAGGGTGGACCAACTCCGGTTCGGGGCGCGTCGATTCGGGCATGTCGGGACCGTGGGGCGCCGAAGCGTTGTCGAACCGTTGCCTGTGGCGCGACGGGCCCGGGGCGTCGCTCGGGGTGTGCCGGTGTGCGTCTTGTGCCCGGGCGGGCGGGTCGGTGCCCGCCTCGCGGGCAGGGAACGGGCGGCTGCGGATGGCTGAACGGGCGCTTCGCTGGAAGGGGTGTCGGATCGGGAGACCCTTGTCAGCGCTGGGTTTCTGCGGTTCGCGGCATTACTTGCTCGTACGGAAACGGGCACACTCGGGCATGATCGATCTCACTGTGTGTCTGGTGACGCCCGTCACTGCACGGTAAAACTCTGAGGCAAGGAGCCCGAACGGGCACGAACGGTCGAACGCGGCCCGTACGTGCCCCACCCGGCGACCGGCCGTACCGCGCACAGCGCCGGGCAGCGGCGGTCGCGGGCCGGTTGGGCGGTCGGACGGCGTCAGCACGCGGACCGGCCGAGCGACCGGCGGGCGCAACGAAAGTCGCGAAGAAAAACCGAGGTGGCCGGTGAGCGCGGAGGACAGACAGCGGGCGATCGTTGCCGCTGCACGCAGCGCCGGCTCAGTGGACGTCGGCGAGCTGGCGACCGAGCTGGGCGTCGCGAAGGAGACGGTCCGCCGCGATCTGCGGCTGCTGGAGGACCACGGGCTGGTACGCCGCACCCACGGCGGCGCCTACCCGGTGGAGAGTGCCGGATTCGAGACGACCCTCGCTTTCCGCACCACCATGAACGTCCCGGAGAAGCGCCGGATCGCCAGTGCCGCGGCCGGACTACTCGGCGATGCGGAGACCGTCTACATCGACGAGGGGTACACGCCCCAACTGATCGCCGAGGAACTGCCCGTCGGGCGCCCGCTGACCATCGTGACGACCTCGCTGGCGACGGCGGGCGTGCTCGCCGAGCGCGAGGAGTGCACTGTGCTGCTGCTCGGCGGTCGGGTGCGCGGCGGAACGTTGGCCACTGTCGAGCACTGGGCGGTGCGGATGCTCTCCGGCTTCGTCATCGACCTTGCCTTCCTCGGGGCCAACGGCATCTCCCGCGAACTGGGTCTGACCACTCCGGACCCGGCCGTCGGCGAGGTCAAGGCCCAGGCGATCAAGGTCTCCCGGCGCCGGGTCCTGGTCGGGATGCACACCAAGTTCGCCGCGGTGAGCTTCGCGAGGTTCGCGGAGGTCTCCGACTTCGAGGCGATCGTCACCAGCAGCGGCCTGTCCACCGCCGAGGCGCAGCGCTACTCCCTGCTGGGACCGCAGGTCATCCGAGTCTGAACCGGCCGGACGTCCGGGCCGCACCACCCCTCCGCGGCCCGGCGGACGTCCGACCGGTGAGCGCCCGGGCACCTCGTGCCGCAGATCCGGTGCGCCGGCACCCCACGCGCCGGCGACGTCCGCGCCGGACACCGCACCATCCGTACGAGAAGGCGTACCCGCAGTTTCACGACGACCCGTCCGGACGAGACCGGGTCGTCGGTCCGACTCCCCAGCCGGCAGACGGCGTTGTTCCGTCTGCCTGAGAGAAATGTGAACGGAGCTCTCGATGCGCAGTCAGAGCCGACATCGCAACCGCGCAGCACTCGCCCTCCTGACCGCCGGTGGGCTTGTGGTCGTCAGCGGCTGTGCGGGCGCGGGAGACCTGTTGGGCGGTGGTGGTGACACGATCAACGTGCTGATGGTCAACAACCCGCAGATGACCGACCTTCAGAAACTCACCGCCAAGCACTTCACGAAGAAGACCGGCATCAAGGTGCAGTTCACCGTGCTGCCGGAGAACGACGTGCGGGACAAGATCGGGCAGGACTTCGCCAACCAGGCGGGCCAGTACGACGTCGCGACGATCAGCAACTACGAGACGCCGATCTACGCCCGCAACGGCTGGCTGCACGAGCTGGACCCGTATCTGGGCAAGGACAAGAAGTACGACGAGAAGGACGTCCTCGATCCGATGCGCCAGTCCCTCACGGGGGACGACGGGAAGATGTACGCGCAGCCGTTCTACGGCGAGTCGTCGTTCCTCATGTACCGCAAGGACATCTTCGAGAAGGCCGGCCTGGAGATGCCGGACAAGCCCACCTGGAAGCAGGTCGCCGGTCTGGCGGCGGAGGTGGACGGCGAGCAGAAGGGCATGAAGGGCATCTGCCTGCGCGGGCTGCCCGGTTGGGGCGAGCTGACGGCGCCGCTGACGACGGTGGTCAACACCTTCGGCGGCACCTGGTTCGACGAGAACTGGGAGGCGCAGCTGACCTCGCCGGAGTTCACCAGGGCGACCGAGTTCTACGTCGACCTGCTGCGCAAGCACGGTCAGGCCGGCGCCGCGCAGTCCGGCTACGCCGAGTGCCTCAACAACATGACGCAGGGCAAGAGCGCGATGTGGTACGACGCGACCGCCGGCGCCGGTTCGCTGGAGGACGGCAAGTCCCCGGTCAAGGGCAAGATCGGTTATGTTCCCGCGCCGGTGGAGAAGACCGAGAGCTCGGGCTGGCTCTACACCTGGGCCTGGGCCATGCAGAAGGCGTCGAACAACAGCGACAAGGCGTGGAAGTTCATCTCCTGGGCGTCCAGCAAGGAGTACGAGGAGCTGGTCGGCAAGGAGCGCGGCTGGGCCAACGTACCGGCCGGCAAGCGTGCTTCGACGTATCGGAACGAGGAGTACAAGAAGGCCGCGGACGGGTTCTCCGAGGTGACCTTCCAGGCCATCAACCAGGCCAAACCGCGTGAGCCCGGAGTCCAGAAGCGTCCCGCCCCCGGCATCCAGTTCGTCGGAATCCCGGAGTTCACGGATCTGGGCACCAAGGTCTCGCAGGAGATCAGCGCGGCCATAGCCGGCCGGCAGTCCGTCGCCAGTGCGCTGAAGAAGTCGCAGGAGCTGGCCGACAAGGTGGGCAAGGAGTACCAGAACCGATGACAGCCACATCCACCTCCACCGAGGCCACCGATCCGGCACCCGAGTCGCCTCCGGGCGGCGGGAGTTCGGGACGCGGCCGCAAGAGCGCCGAGGGCGGGGGAGCCCGCCGGCTCAGCCGCTGGTCGACCAGGGCACCGCTGCTGCCCGCGCTGGTGTTCCTGATCGTGATGACCCAGCTGCCGTTCGTGGCGACGCTGGTCATCTCGCTCTTCGACTGGAACTCGCTCTATCCCGACGCCCGCGAGTTCAGCGGACTCGGCAACTACGGCACGGTGCTGAGCGACGAGGCCATGCGCGGCTCGGTCCTCAACACGGTGCTGCTCACCGCGACCGTCGTCATCGTCTCGCTGGCCCTCGGCCTGGCGATCGCGCTGCTGCTGGACCGCAAGTTCCGCGGCCGGGGCCTGGTGCGCACGATGATGATCGCGCCCTTCCTGATCGTCCCGGTCGCCGCGGCGCTGCTGTGGAAGCACGTGCTGTACAACCCGGAGTACGGGCTGTTCAACGGCGCCATCAACTGGCTGGCCTCGCTGGTCGGGGTCGAGGATCCGGTACAGCCCGACTGGGTCTCGGAAATGCCGCTGGTGGCGGTGCAGGCCTCGCTGATCTGGCAGTGGACGCCGTTCATGATGCTGATCCTGCTGGCCGGCCTCCAGAGCCGACCGCTGGACGTCATCGAGGCGGCCCGCATCGACGGCGCGAGCAACTGGCAGATCTTTCGCTACATCACCCTGCCGCATCTGCGCCGCTACCTGGAGCTCGGCGGACTGCTCGGCTCGATCTACGTCGTGCAGAACTTCGACGCCGTCTACACCATCACCCGCGGTGGCCTGGACACCGCGAACCTGCCCTACACCATCTACGAGACCTTCTACCAGGCGCACGAGTACGGACTGGCCTCCGCGGCGGGCGTACTGGTCGTCATCGGTTCGATCATCCTCGCCACCTTCGCGCTGCGAGTGGTTTCGTCCCTGTTCAGTGAGGAGGCGTCCCGGTGATGAGTACCGCGACAGTCACCCGTAAACCTCGCGGCGCGGACAAGGTCCGCCCCGACCTCCGGACCCGGTCCCAGCGCAGGCGCAACGCGGCGCTCGGTCTGCTGGCCTGGGCCGTGGCCCTGATGTTCTTCCTGCCCGTGGCGTGGATGGTGCTGACCTCCTTCCACGCCGAGGCGGACGCCGCGACCAACCCGCCCTCGCTGACCGCCCCGTTGACCCTGGACAGCTACCGGGAGTTCTTCGGCGCGGGCGGCGGTGCCAGCCCCTGGCCGCCGCTGCTGAACTCGGTCGGCGCCTCGCTCATCTCCACCGCCCTGGTGCTGCTGCTGGCCATCCCGGCGGCGTACGCGCTGGCGATCCGTCCGGTGGAGAAGTGGCGCGACGTCCTGTTCTTCTTCCTGTCCACCAAGATGCTGCCGGTGGTCGCCGGTCTGCTGCCGATCTACCTCTTCGCCCGCAACGCCGGGATGCTGGACAACATCTGGCTGCTCATCCTGCTCTACACCTCGATGAACCTGCCGATCGCGGTGTGGATGACGCACTCCTTCCTCGCGGAGGTGCCGGTGTCGCTGATCGAGGCCGCGCAGCTGGACGGTGCCAAGCTGTGGACGATCCTGCTCCGGGTCATCGCGCCCATCGCCGGCCCTGGCATCGCTGCGACGGCGCTGATCTGCTTCATCTTCAGCTGGAACGAGATGCTGTTCGCGCGGGTGCTGACCGGTGTCACCGCCCAGACCGCGCCGGCCTTCCTGACGATGTTCATCACCAGTCAGGGGCTCTTCCTCGCGCAGCTGTGCGCAGCCTCGTTCATCATCTCCCTGCCGGTGCTCGCCGCGGGGTTCGCCGCCCAGGACAAGCTGGTCCAGGGCCTGTCGCTTGGAGCCGTGAAATGAAAGCCGCCCTCATCGAAGCCCCTGGCGTCGTCACCGTCACCGAGGTGCCCGACCCGACGCCCGGTCCGAGAGAGGTGGTCGTCAAGGTCGCCTCCTGCGGGCTGTGCGGGACCGATCTCCACATCATGGAGGGCGAGTTCGCGCCGACCCTGCCGGTCGTACCGGGCCACGAGTTCGCCGGCGAGGTCGCGGCGGTCGGCACCGGGGTGACCGAGCTGGCGGTCGGCGACCGGGTCGCGGTGGACCCCTCGCTGTACTGCCACGAGTGCCGCTACTGCCGTGAGGGCCACAACAACCTCTGCGACCGCTGGAACGCCATCGGCGTGACCACCGCGGGCGGGGCGGCCGAGTACGCCGTCGCGCCGGTGGCCAACTGCGTGCGCCTGCCCGACCACGTCGGCCTCCAGGACGCCGCGCTGATCGAGCCGCTCTCCTGCGCGGTGCGCGGCTACGACATCCTGTCGGCCAAGATGGCCTCCAAGGTGCTGATCTACGGATCGGGAACCATGGGCCTGATGATGCTGGAGCTGGCCAAGCGCACCGGCGCGGCCTCGGTCGAGATGGTCGACATCAACGCCGAACGCCTCACCACCGCCGAGAAGTTGGGGTGCAGCGCCAGCGCGACCAGCGCAGACGAGCTGGACCGGCCCAACGGCTGGGACATCGTCATCGACGCCACCGGCAACGCCAAGGCCATCCAGGACGGTCTCGGCCGAGTGGCGAAGGCGGGCACCTTCCTCCAGTTCGGTGTCTCCGACTACGCCACGACCGCCACCATCGAGCCGTACAAGATCTACAACCAGGAGATCACCATCACCGGCTCGATGGCGGTCCTGCACAGCTACGAGCGGGCGGCCGAGCTGTTCGCGACCGGGGTCATCGACCCGAAGGTCTTCATCAGCGACCGCATTCCGCTGGCCGAGTACCCGCGGGCGATCGACCAGTTCAAGGCCGGTATCGGCCGCAAGGTGCTGGTGGTGCCGTGAACCGTCGCCGCCCTGCCGCAGGGTGGGCAGCGAGCAGGTGAACGGGGAGCGGGACCCGGTCGGCGCATGTCGACCGGGGCCCGCTCCTCGTTTCCGCGAGGGGTGGGCAGCCGTTCCGCGACGGGCTTCCGCGACGGGCTTCCGCGACGGGCCCGCTCCTTGTCCCGCACGAGGGCTGTTCGGCGTTGTCCGCGGGCGGGTTCAGCGTTCCAGTACGAGGGCCTGGCCCTGGCCCACGCCGATGCACAGGGCGGCCAGACCGGTGCCCGAGCCGGCAGCGGCGAGCTGGTGCGCGACCGCGCCCGCGATGCGCGCACCCGAGGCACCGAGCGGGTGGCCGAGAGCCAGCGCACCGCCGCGCGGATTGACCGACTCCGGGTCCAGCTCGGGCCATTCGGCGAGACAGCCCAGCACCTGCGCGGCGAACGCCTCGTTGAGCTCCACGGTGGTCAGCGCGGCGAAGTCGGTGTGCGCCCGCGCCAGCGCGCGCCGTACCGCCTCCACCGGGCCGAGCCCGAAGAGCTGCGGCTCGACACCGGTGGTGGCCGAGGCACGGATCCGAGCCAGCGGCTCTCGCCCGGTGGCGGCGAGCCCGTCCTCGTCGGTCAGCAGAAGCGCCGCCGCGCCGTCGTTGAGCGGTGAGGAGTTGCCCGCGGTGACGGTGCCGTTCTCCTTGCGGAAGACCGGCTTCAGCCTGCCGAGGGCCTGCGGGGTGCTGCCGTCGCGCACGCTCTCGTCGCGCGGCAGCTCCACTCCCGGCAGCGCCACCGTCTCCGCGTCGTACAGCCCCTCCTGCCATGCCCGCACCGCTTTGCGGTGGCTGGCGGCGGCGTACGCGTCCTGCTGCGCACGGGTGATCGAGTGGCGGTCGGCGACGAGCTCGGCCCCCTCGCCCAGGGAGACCGTCCACTCCGGCGGCATCGCCGGGTTGGTCATCCGCCAGCCCAGCGTGGTGGAGTGCATCTGCGGGGCGGCAGCCGGAAACGCCCGTTCTGGCTTGGGCACCACCCAGGGGGCGCGGCTCATCGACTCCACTCCGCCCGCGACCACCACGGACGCGTCGCCGCAGGCCACCGTACGGGCCGCCTGGATCACGGCCTCCATCCCGGAGGCGCAGAGCCGGTTGACCGTCACTCCGGGAACGGAGACGGGCAGCCCCGCGAGCAGCACCGCCATGCGTCCGACGTTGCGGTTCTCCTCGCCCGCGCCGTTGGCGTTGCCGAACACCACATCGTCGATCCGGCCCGGGTCCAGGTCGGGGGTCCGGTCCACCAGGGACCGCAGTACGTGCGCGGCCAGATCGTCGGGCCGCACCCCCGACAGCGCGCCGCCGTACTTGCCCACCGGGGTGCGGACGGCGTCGACTACATAGACATCGCGAAGACGGTCGTTGGTCATGGAACCGGATCGTGTCAGCAGCGGGAGGAGTTGACCAGACGCCCTGGTGGAAACGCACCGGGCGACGGAGCACCCGCGCGCTTCCCGGCGCAGCGGGCGCGCGGTCCTAGCGTGGAGCGATGGACGTACTGGTCACCGGAGGAGCGGGCTTCATCGGCTCGCACATCGTCAACGCACTGCGAGAGGCAGGCCATCGCACCGTCGTACTGGATCTGCGGCCCTCGCCGCCGGACGCGCGCGCCGATCGCGAGGTGAGCGGGGACGTGCGCGATCCGGACACCGTCCGCAGGGCGCTGGAAGGCGTCGACGCCGTCTGCCACCAGGCCGCGAAAGTGGGGTTGGGCAAGGGGCTCTCGGACGCCGCGGACTATGTGTCGACCAACGACCTGGGCACCGCTGTACTGCTGGAGCGGCTGGCGGACGGGCAGCCGCGCCCGCTGGTGCTCGCCGGATCGATGGTGGTGTACGGGGAGGGGCGCTACGAGTGCGCCGAACACGGCGTACAGCGTCCCGGGCCGCGTCCTGAACAGGCTCTGAGCCGGGGGGAGTTCGAGCCTGCCTGCCCGCGCTGCTCGGCGCCGTTGAGCCCCGGACTGGTCGGCGAGGGTGCCCCGGTGGACCCGCGCAACGTGTACGCCACCACCAAGCTCGCCCAGGAGCACCTGGCAGCCGCCTGGGCGCGTTTCACCGGCGGCGGCGCGATCAGCCTGCGCTACCACAACGTCTACGGCCCGCGCATGCCCAGGGACACCCCGTACGCCGGCGTCGCCTCCTTCTTCCGGTCGGCGCTTGCCCGCGGCGAGGCGCCCACGGTCTTCGAGGACGGCGGCCAGCGGCGGGACTTCGTCCACGTCGCGGACATCGCCCGCGCCAACGTCGCGGCCCTGGAGGAACTGGTGGCCGGCGGCGCGGGCGGGCTGCGCGCGTACAACGCCGGCAGCGGCGATCCGCACACCGTGGGGGAGATGGCGACCGCGCTCGCCGAAGCCCACGGTGGCCCCGCCCCGGTGGTGACCGGCGAGTACCGGCTCGGCGACGTACGGCACATCACCGCGGACTCCGCCCGGTTGCGCCAGGAGCTGGGTTGGCGGCCCGAAGTGGGCTTCCGCGAGGGGATGGAGGACTTCGCGGCGGCGCGGCACTGAACGGATTCGGTACACCCGCAGCCCTCCGCGGGTCGCGCGCAGACTGCGTGCCACCCGCCCGCGCCGCAGGTCCGGGCGGGCCCGGTTCGGTGCACCGGAGGCCCGACGGGGCGACCCGGGAGGAGCCGGTAGGCGCTGTGCGGGCGGCCCGTCCGCGTTTTGCACGCCCTTACGTCCTGATTATGACGTTGTGTCCTCGTACTCTGAGGGAGATGAACACCACGCCAACACCCCGAGGAAATCTGGTGCTGCCGTGCTTGGACGAGGCGGCGGCGCTGCCCTGGGTCCTGGCGCGGGTGCCGGTCGACTGGCAGGCGATCGTCGTCGACAACGGTTCGACCGACGGCTCCGCGCGGATCGCCGCCGAGCTGGGCGCCACTGTCGTCCACGAGTCCAGACGCGGTTTCGGCGCGGCCTGCCACGCCGGGCTGCTGGCGGCCAAGGCCGAGCTGGTCGCGTTCTGCGACTGCGACGGTTCACTCGATCCGAGTGAGGTGAACCGGGTCGCCGAACCGGTCGCCGCGGGCCGTGCCGATCTCGTACTCGCCCGGCGCAGGCCCACCGGGCGCGGCGCGTGGCCGGTGCACGCCCGCGCCGGAAACCTGGCGCTCTCCCGCATGGTCCGAAGGCGCACCGGAGTACGGCTGCACGACCTGGGCCCGCTGCGTGCCGCCCGGCGGCTCGAACTGCTGGAGCTGGGGCTGAACGACAGGCGCAGCGGCTACCCGCTGGAGATGGTCGTACGCGCCGCCGACCGGGGCTGGCGGATCAGCGAGACCGCCGTGCCCTATCGGCCGCGAACCGGCCGTTCGAAGGTCACCGGGACCTGGCGCGGGACGTACCACGCGGTGCGCGACATGCGGGCGGTGCTGCGATGACCTCCCCTCCGCCGCACCACCGCACCGGGCCCGTACCGCACGCCCCGTTGTCTGCACGCCGCGCGGGCGAGGGCGAGGGCCTGACGGTGCTGGTCATCGCCAAGGAACCGGTGCCGGGCCGGGTGAAGACCCGCCTCACCCCGTGTTTCACCGCGGAACAGGCTGCGCTGCTCGCCCGCGCCGCCCTGGCCGACACCCTGGCCACCGTGCGCGCACTGCCGTGCACCCACCGCATCGTGGCACTCCAGGGGCGGCCCGGCCCCTGGCTGCCGGACGGCTTCGACGTGGTGCCGCAGGGCACCGGCGGACTCGACGAACGCATCGAGCGCGCCTTCGCCCGCTGCACCGGGCCGACCCTGCTGCTCGGCATGGACACCCCACAGCTGCACGCCGGGCACCTCGCCCCGCTGCTGGCCGCCAACGCCTGGGAGCACTGCGACGCCTGGTACGGGCCGGCCACCGACGGCGGGTTCTGGGCGTTGGCCCTGCGGGAGCCGCGCCCCGGCCTGGTGATCGGCGTACCGATGTCGCGGCCGGACACGGGCGCGCACCAGCGGTCGCGGCTGACCGGGCACGGGCTGCGCGTCGCGGACCTGCCGGCGCTCACCGACGTCGACACCGCGGCCGACGCGGCCGACGTCGCACCCTTGTGCGCGGGCGAGTTCGCCGCTGTGCACCGTGCGCTGCTCGCCGACAGTCCCGGCGCTCCCGGACCCGAGCAGCCGGCCAACCGTTCCACCCGGGCCAAAGCCCCGCACCCAGCCGGCGAGACCACCTCGGAGACCCGATGACCGCCACCTCGCCGCAGCAGCCGGGCGACGAACTCTCCTGGCGCACCGACCCCTACTCCGACGCCTTGCGCGAGGGGCGGGGCCCGCTGTACCTGCGCCGTACCGACGGCTGGCTGCTGCCGCTGGAGGTCGAGCGCTGGTGCGGGGGTGCGGACGCCGCCGACATGACGGTCCTGCGACGCTGCCGCGGATCGGTGGTCGACCTGGGCTGCGGGCCCGGACGGCTGGTCGCCGCGCTCGCCGCGCTCGGTCACCCCGCACTCGGCATCGATGCCTCACCGGCCGCGGTGCACAGGGCGAGGCGCCGGGGAGGTGCCGCGCTGTGCCGTTCCGTATTCGATCCGCTGCCGGCCGAGGGCGGTTGGGGCAGCGCGATCCTCCTGGACGGGAACATCGGTATCGGCGGCGACCCCGAGGCGCTGCTCGGGCGGGTGCGCGACATCCTCGCGCCGGAGGGCACCCTGCTGGCGGAGGCGGCTCCCACCGAGGTCGAGGAGCGCGTCGAGGTGCGTCTGGACGACGGCAACGGAGGCAGCGGGCCGGTCTTCCCGTGGGCCCGAATCGGCGTACCGGCTCTTCGCAAGCGCGCGCTCGCGGCGGGCTGGGAGGTACTGGAGGAGTGGTCCTGCCGCGAGCGGTACTTCTTCAACCTCCGGCCGCTCGACGACGCCGGGGGCGCGGCCGAACCCGGGTGACCGCCGCGGAGCCGTCCGGGAGCCCGCACCGCACGGGCTCCCGGACGGCTCCGGGCCACGGCGGAGGTCGTCGGGGGCCCGGGGCCTGCCGACGTACGGCGCCTGACCCTCCCGGTCCCGACTCGGACTCGCCGGGACTCAACAGTGCAGCCCTTGCCGTCCGCTGTGCTCGGGCCGGGGTCTCACCAGCCGGTGAACAGCAGATGGTTGACCGCCAGGGCGAGGGCCGCTTGCGCCGCCAGCCACCAGCGGTGGTCGCGGCGCGGTAGCAGGGCTGCCGCGGGCAGCAGCCACAGCGCGAACGGCAGCCAGATCCGTTCGGTCTCCGCCTTGCTCATGCCGGAGAGGTCGGCCGCCAGCATGGTGCACAGCGCTCCGGCGAGCAGTACCACCAGCGGCAGCGCTCTGCGCCAGGACGTGCGGGTCACGGCCCGCCGCAGGCCCGCGACCGTCGCCAGTCCGACGACGACGACCTGCGCGGCGAGGTTGGCCCACACGTAGTAACCGTACGGCCGTACCCTCGCGGCGCCCTGGTAGTACCGCTCGACAAGAGTGAAGTACCCCTCGAACCACCAGAACTCGGCCAGGGCGAACGCCAGCACCACCGGAAGCGCGCCGAGCACCACCCAGCCGACGGGCCGCAGCGTACGGGCGATCCACAGCACGGCCGCGACCAGCAGCACCAACAGGCCCAGCCCGTAGGAGAGATGGAGCACCCAGCCGAAGAGCAGTCCCGACCCGAGCGCGGCCCACCGGGGGCGGCGGGCGGTGCGGGTCGCGGCGAGCGCGAGCAGGGCGACCGCCCACGCCGCGACCGCGGTGAAGTAGCCGTCGGCCGAGACGCCGATCCACACCGCGGCGGGGGCCAGCACGAGGAACGGGGCGGCACGCCTGGCCAGTTGCTCTCCGTCCAGCGCCTCCGGGCCCGGAGGCGGCCGGTGGTTGCCGAGCGCTCGCAGGGTGACCAGGACCGCCGCGGTCGCCGTCGCACCGAGCGTGATGCACCAGACCCCGCCCCAGGCGCCGCCACCCAGTCCGACGCGGTCCAGCCAGACGAAGGTGAGCAGCGCGCCCGGCGGGTGACCGGCCACGTGCGGGGGCCAGTTGTCCGGAGCGTCCATCAGGATGCGCGAGGTGAACTCCCGCAGCATCGCCGGGATGTCGTCGACGCCGCCGACGGACTGGAGGTACTCGTAGCTGGTCGTCAGCCGCCGGGCGACGCCTCGGTGCCAGCCGTCGACGAGCGCCAGCGACCAGATCCACGCCATCGACCCCAGCCAGCTCGCCCACAGCAGCGCGCGCCAGCTCAGCCGCCGGGCGACGGTGGGACCGTACGCCACGACCAGTGCGGCGACGATCAGCGCGGCGGGCGTGCCGGGCCCCACATGGGGGTCGGCGTAGGCGTACAGCGGCGGCCAGTGCAGCCGCAGCGTTCCGTGGTCGTTCTCCAGTGCGTGGCCGACGAGCGCGGCGACGACGAACAGCAGTACGGCCCCGGTGGCCGCCAGCAGATCGGCGACCACCGCGCGGCGGCGGCGGTGGGGAGCGGGCTTCACCCGCCCAAGGTAGGACCGGAGAGCCGTTGGGTCCGGGAGCTCGGGCCGCCGGGGCTGTCGGCGGCGATCCGCGCGAGTGCGTACGCCCTCAGCCGCGGACCCGGTCGGACGCCGTCGCAACCCCCAGCGCCGCCGTCAGCAGCAGCGCCGCGACCAGCACCTCGTGTCCCTCGACGAACGGCAGGTGGTGGGCGAGGGGCATCAGATCGAACCAGCCGACGAAACGGTGCACCAACAGACCGGCCCCCTGCAGAAACAGCACGAGCGCGAGGAACTCCATGATCTTCTTCATGGGACCGAACGGTAGAGAGCGGCGACGGGCCCGGCGTCGGCACAAAGTCGCCGTCGGCGACCGACTTTCGTCGCGCGCCGACCCTGCCCGGCAGGCATGTACCGCGGTCCGTACGGCCACGCAGGCCCGAGAGGTCCGTACTGCGGGGTCGGCCGGTGCGGGGAATGAGAGGAGCCGGTCCCGGCGTTGTGCCGGGCATGACTGGGACGGACGCAGGAGGGGGCCCGCGGCCCGGGTGTGCCTCTTCACCGGGCCTCGCCTCGGCACGGCTTTCGGTGCTGGACCGTTCGCTGGTGCGGGCGGGCAGGTCGCCGGCGCAGGCGGTGCGCGGGACCGTGGCCTTCGCCCGGGAGATCGAGGCGCTGGGGTACCACCGCTTCTGGGTCTCGGAGCACCACGGCGTCCCGGGGGTGGCGGGCTCCGCTCCGACGGTGCTGGCGAGCGCGGTCGCGGCGGCGACCTCGCGCATCCGGGTCGGTACCGCAGGAGTGATGCTGCCCAACCACCAACCCCTCGTGGTCGCCGAGCAGTTCGGCGTGCTGGAGGCGCTCCACCCTGGGCGGGTGGACATGGGGCTGGGGCGCTCGGTCGGCTTCACCGAAGAGGTGCGCAGAGCGCTGCGCACCGACCGCGCCGCCGCCGAGGAGTTCGAGCCGGCGATCAGGGAGCTGCTCGGCTACTTCGACGGCGTCCACCCGGTCCCGGCGCTGCCCGCCGAGGGTGCGCGGGTGCCGGCGTTCGTACTGGCGACCGGTGCCGGAGCGGGGGTCGCGGGGCGGCTGGGGCTGCCCGTCGTCGTCGGCGGGCCCGACCGGGAGACGGTCCTGGCGGCCGTGGAGCGGTACCGCGCGGCCTTCGTTCCGTCCTCCCGGACCGCGGAGCCGTTCGTGGTGGTCGCGGTGAACGCCGCGGTCGGCGCGACCGAGCGCGAGGCCGCGCTCTTGCAGATCCCGGAGGCGTGGGCGATGACGGAGTCCCGCGTACGGGGCGTCTTCCCTCCGCTGCTGTCGCCCGCGCAGGTGCTGGAGCAGCCGCGCGGCGAGCGCGCCGAGCGGTACTTCCGGCAGGCCAGACGCGGCCAGGTGCACGGAACGGCGGAGCAGGTGGTCGAGGAGCTGGACGGTCTGGCGCGGGCCGCCGGCGCCGACGAGCTGATGCTCACGCTCAACACCCACGACCCGGCCGAGCGGCTGGACTCCTACCGGCGGCTGGCGGCGCTCACCACACCTCTCGCCACGCCCAGCTCCACGAGGTCCTGAGGGCGCAGCCGCAGCCGGTCGGCCAGCCGGGGCACCTCCTCCGGCGACAGCTTGAGGATGGCGGCGGCCGACTCCGGGGCGATGACGGAGAAGTAACTGTCGGGCGTCACCCAGGTGTTGCCCGGTGCGGCGAGCGCCAGTGCGCCACCGGACCCGCCCTCGCCCACCACCAGCGTGGTCAGCGGCACGCTCGCCTCGGCGACGGCCGCGAAGCAGTCCGCGATGGCCGCCCCCGCGCCCAGCCGCTCCGCCTCCGCGTCGTTGGCGGCGCCCGGAGTGTCGACAAGGGTGAGCACGGGCAGCCGCAGCCGGTCCGCCAGCCGCAGGAGCCGCGCGGCGGTGCGGAAGCCGGCCGGGGTGTTGGCGGTGCCGCACTGTGCGGCGTAGGCGACCGTACGACCCTCGTGGCGGCCGAAGCCGCAGCGCATACCGGGGTCGATGCCGCCGCTGCGGTCGCCGCTGATCTCGACCCGGTCGGTGAAGTGGGCGTCCAGATACGCTTCGGCGCGCGGCCGGTGCGGAGCGCGGGCTCCGGTGAGCGCCTGCCATCCGTCCGCGGGCAGCGTCTGCCCACCGAGCGCGGCGGGCGGTGGGACCGGTGCCGGTTCGGGGCAGGCCCGATCGCGGACGGCCGGGCCCAGCAGCGAGAGCCACCGGCCCAGCACTTCGGGAAGCTCCTCCTGCGAGACGATCCGGTCCAACTGCCCGGCCCGGTGCCGGCTCTCGGCGAGGTAGGCGAGCGGATCGGCGTCTGCCGGGCGCACCCGGCTGCCGGCGAAGGCGACCTGGGCACCCGGCAGGGCCAGCGTCACATCAGAACCGGCGCCGAGCGTCGCCCAGCCGCCGCCGGTGGCCGGGTCCCGCAGCACCGCGAGCTGCGCCAGGCCGGCGGCCCTGGTGCGGGCCGACTCGGCTGCCACGCGCTGGAGTTGGCCGAGCGCCCGCATGCCTTCCTGCATACGGCTTCCGCCGGTCGCGATGAGCGAGACCACCGGGAGCCGTTCGGCTCTGGCCGTCCGGTGCGCGGCGGCGAGCCGGTGGCCGGTGCGCTCGCCGAGCGAGCCGCCGAGCCAGCCGAACTCGAAAGCGATCAGCACGGTCCGTACCCCGCCGACGGTGGCGACGCCGCAGAGGACCGATTCGCTCTCGCCGGTGCGCTCGGCGGCACGTGCACGCGCGGCGTCGTAACCGGGCCAGCCGAGCGGCCCGTCGGCGGGCTGGGGGAAGGAGTCGACGGGCAGCTCGGTGAACTGCTCGGTCAGCGAGCGCACCAGGCCACGCGCGCCCGTACGTTCGCTCACCGCAGCTCCCGCTTGAGCACCTTGCCCATGTCGTTGCGCGGCAGGCTGTCCAGCAGGCGCACCTCGCGGGGACGCTTGTGCGGCGAGAGCGCACCCGCGACCAGCTCCACCAACTCGGTCGCGGAGACCGGGGCTTCGGCATCCGCGGGGACCACCCAGGCGATGACCCGCTCGCCCAGGTCCGGGTCCGGCTCGCCGGTGACGGCCGCCTCCGCCACTCCGGGGTGCTGGAGGAGCACGTTCTCGATCTCACCGGCGCCGATCTTGAAGCCGCCGCTCTTGATCAGGTCCGTGGAACCGCGCCCGACGATCCGGTAGAAGCCCTCCGTGTTCCTGGTCGCCATGTCGCCAGTGCGGAACCAGCCGCCGGCGAACGCGGCGTCGGTCGCCTCGGGACGGCCCAGGTACTCGGTGAACAACTGCGGGCCGCGGACCTGGATCTCACCGATCGTCACCCCGTCGGACGCCTCGATGCGCTGCCCCTCCTCGTCCACCAGGCGTACGTCGACGCTGGGCAGCGGCAACCCGACACTGCCCGGCAGGTAGGGGCCGCGGGCATGGACGCTGGTGTTCATCAGGGTCTCGGTCATCCCGTAGCGCTCCACCACGTGCCGGCCGGTCGCCGCGGTGATCCGCTCGTGGTCCGACTCCGGCAGCGCGGCCGAGCCGGACACCAGCAGCCGCGCCCCGCGCAGTGCGCGCACCAGCGTGGGCTCGCTGTCCAGCGATTCGGCGATGCGGTGGTACATGGTCGGTACGCCGAAGAGCATCGTGCCGCCGCCGTCCAGTCCGGCGGACACGGCCTCGGTGGAGAACCGGCCCAGATGGTGCACCGTGCCACCGCGCCGCAGCGGTCCCAGCACACCGAGGATCAGCCCGTGCACGTGGTAGAGCGGCAGGGCATGGACCAGTGTGTCGTCCTCCGTCCACTCCCACACCTCGGCGAGGTCGTCCAGCGACGCGGCGATCGCCTCCTGGGACAGCACCACTCCCTTGGGCGCGCCGGTCGTCCCCGAGGTGTACACGATCAGGGCGGGTGTGGCGGAGGCGGCGGCAGCGCCGAACTCCCGGTGGGAAACCGCCTCTTCGGGGCTCACCCGCACCTCCACGTCGACCCTGGAGAGCTCGGCGAGCGGCGCCGGCAGCTGGTCGTCGGCAGCGGCGAGGATCAGCCCCGGCGCGCTGTCGTTGACGAGGTGCGCCAGCTCCTGCTCGCCGGAGCGGGGGTTGATCGGTACGGCGGGCACCCCGGCCAGCAGCGAGGCCACCACCGCGACGACCGTCTCCAGCGACGGGGTCGCCCAGACCGCGACCCTCGCCGGATAGGTGAGGCTGCCGGCCAGAGTCCGCGCGGCGGCGGCGAGTTCGGAGTAGTCCAGTGCCCGGTCCCCGACGCGCACGGCGGTCCTGGCTGGCTCGGTCTCCAGAGTGGGCAGCAGGTGTGACACCTGGACTCCTTCGCTGGTGGTCAGTGTCGCGATGGCTGTGCGTCACGATCTCATCAGCGAGTGCCCGGCGGGGGCAAGGGCCGTCCGTCGCCGGTCGGGCCCCTGCCTTCGCCTGCTCGGGACCCGCGCCGGATCGCCGGGTCCGGCACGGGCCGAACCCGCTCCCGGCGCAGGGAAGGTGCGGGCCCGGGTGTTCGGGTAGGCGTCCCGCGGTGCCTCGGCGGTCCGTCGCCAGCCGCCCGTTGCGTCGGCCTCCGGTCGCCTCAGCCTCCCGTCATGTCGCCCTCCGGTCGCTTCAGCCGCCCGTCACGTCCGGGAAGAGGGTGTGGAACGCCTCGGCCGGATCTGCCAGCCCACGCGCGTACGGCTCGTCGAAGACCCAGATGAGGAAGAGCAGGAAGGCGATGAGCGCGCTGAAGAGGCCGGCGAGCACCAACTCCCGCGCGGAGCGGCGGATCTGGAGCGCGAAGACCATGCCCACGGTCACCACCGCCCCGACCACCAGACCGAACCAGACCACGGCGGGCAGGGTGGGTTCCACGCTCTGCCCGCGCCCGATCCTGGCCTGTTCGGCCGCGGTGATCTGGTCGACCATGCCCTGGTACGCGTGGGACTGGAGCGTCGTACGCGGCTCGAAACCGCTGACGTGGGAACGCACGGCTGTGATCAACTCGTCGCCGCGTGCGGTGAGTTCACCGTCCTCCACCATCCGGGACCACTCGGTGTCCACGACGTGCTCGACGTAGCGGTCGACGTCGCCGCGGATGTCCTCGCGCACCTGCGCCGGGTAGACCTCGGCACGCGCGCTGACCTCGTGCAGCGCCTGTGCCTCCCGTACGACCAGGTCCTCGGCGGCGTTGCGCTCCTCCCAGACGCCGGCGATGGCCAGTCCGAGGACGATCGCGTAGACGACACCGATCATCATGGTGATGTACTCGATCACGTCCGGGGTCTGGGAGGTGTCCTCCTCGGCGTCGCCCAGCCTGCGTTGACGCAGCAGCGCCACGCTCAGTACGACCGCGCAGGAGGCGGTCATGGCCAGTGCGAGGACAAGCCACTCGGACACGGGGGCTCCTTGTCGGCAGGGGAGTGCGCCGGCGCGGGGGCGCCGGGGCCGGTGCGGCGAAGCGGGTGGCGGATGTGCGGTGCGGCAGCGGCGGTGTGGTGGGCTGCCGGAGGACCGCGGAGCCGCGCAACCCGTCACGGCTGAGGGCGGCTGAGGGCGGGGCTCAGGACGACGACGAGCCGCCGCCGCGTGGTTTGAGCGCGGCGGCAGCCAGCACGGCCGGCGCCAGGATCAGCAGCATCCGCCCCATGAGTGAACTCCCCTGCTGCGCCGGCTTGTTCTCCACCGGTGCGTGCAGCGGTGCGGCAAGCGGTGAGGGCGAGCGGCTCGGCGGGGGAGTGGAGGGCGTGGAGGGCGTGGGGCGGACGGTCGGCCTGCTCGCCGAAGGGGTCGGCGCCGGAGTGGTGGCCGGCGGCGGTTCAGGAGGCGGCGGAGGCGGGGTGAGTGCGGGAGGCGCCGGTGGCGTGGGCGTGGGCGCGGGTGGTGTCGGCGGTGTCGGACGTGGCGGTGTGGGCTCCGGTGGCGCCTGCCGGCAGAGCCGGCCCACGGGCTCACCGCTCAGGGCCCGCTCCATCAGCTCCTTGACGGAGCGGTCCGAGTCGGCGAACGCGCAGGCCTCGTGGGGTGCCGCGAACGCCTGTGGGGCGGAGGTGAGGGCGAGGGCGGCCCCGAACACCGCGCCGGCCAGGAGCGTTCCCGGCCGGATCTGCCGCCCGGCTCGCCTCGCACTTGGGGTCATGTGGCTGACCCTGCTCGGTGCGCCGGCGGTTCATGAGGACGATCGGCACTGTTCGCCGGATCCGGTGAAATCACCGCGGAGAGGTGGGAGTTGACCGTGCGGTGGGTACCTACCCGCCTTTGCGGCGGCCGGCTGAGCAGAACGCGTCGGATCAGCGCTGCTTCCGGTCGCTCGTATCGGCGCCCGATCCGACGCCGCGCGCCCGCGTACGCGCCCTCGCGCTCCGGTGGCTCCGGGAAGGTCGCCGGCTCCGGGTGCGCCTCGCGGCGCGTACGGCTCAACGAGGGCGCCTCAACGAGGGCACCACGACGGGGGCACCACGACGAAGGCACCACGACGGAAACGTCCCAGCCGCCTGTCCGCGCCTCGGCGGGCGACTACGGCTCAGCTCTCCTCGGCGACGAGCGGCCTTCGGGTGGCGGTGCCCAGCGGATCGTCCAGGACGGCCCGTACCACCGCGTGTGCGGCGCCGAGCAGCGGTCCGTCCGCGCCGAGCCGGGCGACCGCGACCACCGATCCTCCCGCTGGGCCGCGTGCCAACTCCTCCTCCAGCGAGGGCAGCAGCCACGGCGCCAACCGGGCCATGGCGCCGCCCAGCACGATCGTCCGCGGATCCAGCAGGCTCGCGGCGCCGCTGAGCGCAACTCCCAGATCGCCGCCCGCCGCCCGCAACGCCCTGAGAACCTGGCGGTCGCCGCTCTCGGCCCGGCGCGCGAGCATCTCCACCCGGCCGCCGGGGCCGGGGTGTTCGGCCAGTGCACGGGCGGGGTCCAATCCCACGGCGCGCAGCACCGCCTCCTCGCCGGCGTACTGCTCCAGGCAGCCGTTCCGGCCACATCCGCAGGGACGACCGCGGCGGCGCACGGGTACGTGCCCCAGCTCGCCGGCGAACCCCCGTGAGCCGCGCAGCAGTTCACCATCGACCAGGACGGCCGCACCGATACCGACCTCCGCCGAGACGTGCAGGATCTCGCCCGGCGTCTCCTGCGAGGTGGCCGGTGCCGGGAGCTCCTCCGGGCTCGCGGCGCGCGGCGCGGCCCCGTCGGGGCCTTCGGTCTCGCCGTCGCCGGGGGACCCGGTCCAGACCTCGGCCCGGGCGCCGAGGCGCGCCTCGTTGTCGACGAAGAAGTACGGCGTCCTGCGCTGGGCGGCCGACAGCCCCAACTCCCGGTCCAGCTCCGCGAACCACGGAGCCAGATCGACGTCCTGCCAGCCCAGGTTGGGGGCGCGGACCACCCGCGTCGTTCTGCGTGCCACCAGGCCCGGAACGGCGACGCAGACGCCCGCGGGCCGCAGCCCCTGTGAGGCCGTTTCCTTGGCCAGCCGCGCGGTCAGACCGGCCAGTCTGCGCAGCACCAGCTCCGGTGAGCTCTCCCGGTTGGCGGCGTCCACGGCCGTGCGCGCCCTCACTCGGCCCCGCAGGTCCACCGCGCAGACCGCGAGGTGGTCGACGCCGATCTCGGCGCCGACCCCGCACGGTCCGCGTTCGCTCAGGCCCAGTACGGTCCCGGGTCGACCGACCGTGCCCGACCGGCCGGGTCCCTGCTCCTCCAGCAGAGCGGCCGTCAGCAGCTCGTCCACCAGCGTCGAGACAGCGGCGCGGGTCAGGCCGATCCTCGCAGCGACGCTCGCCCGGGACGCGGGGCCCGCGTCCGCCACGGCGTACAGGACGGCCGCGAGGTTGCGGCGGCGCATGTCCTGCTGGGTGTGGAGCCTGGGCGCGACGGCCATCGGGTGGCTCCCCTTCCTCGGATTCCATGGGGCGTGCTCGGGCTGTTCGGCGGGTTCGGGTGGCCGACCTGTTCGCTTCGTGGCCCCGGCAAGGCCCGTCGGGCGCCCGTCGGGTGTCGGGCCCGCGGGCGAGCGGTGTTCGCCGAGCGGCCCGCCCGCAGCGTCTGACGACAGGCCGTGGCTCCGCGGTCACTGCCGGCGCAGCAGCGTATCCGCGTCGGCGAGAGTGGTGGCGAGCCGGTCGAGAGTGGCACGGTCGGTCTCCACCGCCGGGTGGTACGGACCGTCGGCCGTGCCCCAGCTGCGCGCCAGCGCCGCGGGGTCTTCGCCGAGCACGAGTCCGGCGGCTTGTGCAGCCGCCCCGAGCGCCACCAACTCCTGCGCGTGCGGCACCTGTACGGGCCTGCCGGACAGTCGGCGCACGGTCTCCCGCCAGGCGGTTCCCCGGGCGCCGCCGCCGATCAGCAGGATCGGGGCGTCGGAGGGGCTGTCCGGGTCGAGGACCAGCTCGACGGCGCGCAGCAGCGCGTAGACCGCGCCGTCGTAGGCGGACTGGAGGATCTGGCCGCCGGTGGTGTCGTGGGTCAGCCCGTACAGCAGGCCACCGGCGTAGGGCAGGGCCGGGGTGCGTTCGCCGTCCAGGAACGGCAGGACCGTCGCGCTGCCGCCGGGCTCCACCTCCTCGCGGCCCCGGCCGAGGAGCGCCGCGATGCGGTCGACCGCCAGCGTGCAGTTGAGGGTGCAGGCGAGTGGCAGCCAGCCGTCGAGCGCGTCCGCGAAGCCCGCGACTGTCCCGGAGGGGTCGACGGGGCGCTGACGGCCGACGGCGTAGACCGTTCCGGAGGTGCCGAGGGAGAGCACCGGTTGGCCCGGGCGCAGTCCCAGACCGAGTGCTGCGGCCATGTTGTCCCCGGTCCCGCCGGCGACCAACGCCCCGGCGGGCACGGGCAGTCCGAGCCCGCCCCGTACGGTCCCCGCGGCCTCGCCGCGGCCCACCACGCGGGGCAGCATCGTCCGGTCCAGGCCGAGATGGGCCAGCACCTCGCTGTCGTAGTCGCCGCTCTCGCTCGACCACCAGCCCGTGCCGGAGACATCGCCGCGGTCGGTGGTCGCCGCGCCGGTGAGGCGGCCCGTCAGGTAGTCGTGCGGCAGCCGCACCGAGGCGGTCCGGGCCACGGACTCCGGCTCGTGCTCCGCCAGCCACAGCCACTTGGAGGCGGTGAAGGAGGGGGCGGGCACCAGTCCGGTGCGCCGGGCCCACGCCTGCGGCCCGCCCAACTCTCCCGCCAGCCGCTCGGCCTGGGGCGCCGAGCGCACGTCGTTCCACAGCAGCGCCGGGCGTACGGGGTCGCCGTTCTCGTCGAGGGTGACCAGACCGTGCTGCTGTCCGGCCACCGAGATCGCGGCGGCGCTCTGCGCATGGGGCCCGCACTGCTCGATCGCCGAGACGAGCGCCCGCCACCACTGCTCCGGATCGCTCTCGTGGGTGGCCCCGACCGTGTGCGCGGCCCGGCCCTGGGCCAGCACCTCGCCGGTCGAGGCGTCCACCGCCAGCGCCTTGGTCGACTGGGTCGAACTGTCGACACCGATGACCACGGGGCCCTGCGGTTCGGCCATGCCTGCTCCTTCTTCTGCCTCTTGTGCCACTTGTGCCGCGACGGAGGCCGTCGCGGGGTTTCCTCAGGATGCCTCGCATACTAATTTGTTAACGCCGATGACGAAATAAGCAGAGAGAAGGGCAGCATGCCGATGGCGACGACGGCAGCACACAGCGACTACGTGCCCGTCCCCGAGGACCGGTTCAGCTTCGGGCTGTGGACGGTGGGATGGCAGGGCAGGGACCCCTTCGGTGAGGCCACGCGGCCCGCGCTCGACGCCGTCGAAGCCGTCCACCGGCTCGCCGAACTCGGCGCCTGGGGCATCACCTTCCACGACGACGACCTGATCCCCTTCGGCGCCTCGCACCAGGAGCGGGAGACGCAGCTCGGCCGCTTCCGCAAGGCGCTGGCCGCCACCGGGCTCACCGTGCCGATGGCAACGACCAACCTCTTCGCCCACCCGGTCTTCAAGGACGGTGCCTTCACCGCGAACGACCGCGATGTGCGCCGCTACGCGCTGCGCAAGACCATGCGCAACATCGACCTGGCAGCCGAGCTGGGCGCGCAGACCTACGTCGCCTGGGGCGGCCGGGAGGGCGCCGAGTCCGGCGCGTCCAAGGACATCCGGCTCGCCCTGGACCGGATGAAGGAGGCCTTCGACCTGCTCGGCGAGTACGTCCACGAGCAGGGCTACCCGCTGCGGTTCGCCGTCGAGCCCAAGCCCAACGAGCCGCGCGGCGACCTGCTGCTGCCGACCGTCGGCCACGCACTGGCGTTCATCGAACGGCTGGAGCGGCCGGAGCTCTTCGGCGTCAACCCCGAGGTCGGCCACGAGCAGATGGCGGGGCTCAACTTCCCGCACGGAGCGGCCCAGGCGCTGTGGGCGGGCAAGCTCTTCCACATCGACCTCAACGGCCAGAACGGGGTGAAGTACGACCAGGACCTGCGCTTCGGAGCCGGGGATCTGCGCGCCGCCTTCTGGCTGGTGGACCTGTTGGAGACCGCCGGCTACACCGGGCCGCGGCACTTCGACTTCAAGCCGCCGAGGACCGAGGACGTCGACGGCGTGTGGCAGTCCGCCGCCGGCTGCATGCGCAACTACCTGATCCTGCGTGACCGCGCAGCCTCCTTCCGGGCCGACCCGGATGTCGTCCAGGCGCTGGCGGACTCCCGGCTCGACCAACTCGCCAGGCCCACGCTGGAGCCCGACGAGACGCCCGCCCAACTCCTCGCCGACACCAGCGCCTTCGAGCAGTTCGACCCGGATGCGGCGGCCGAGCGAGGAATGGCCTTCGAGCGGCTCGACCAGCTCGCGATGGATCACCTGCTGGGTGTCCGGGGCGCGTAGCGACCGGCGGCTGCCGCCGGCGGTACGGGGGCGGGCGGTACGGGCGGTACGAGCCCGTACCGCCCGTACCGCCGTGGCCTTTCGTACCGCCGGCCGGCCTGCCGCCCAGCAGTTCCGTGTTCGCCGTGGGCCGGGGCGCCGAGGTCAGCGAGCCCGCCGCGCGTACCCGGATGCTGCCGGTCCTGCCACCTGCTCGTCACTCCCTTCGAAGCCACCCGAGATAGTTTGTTGCTCTCAGCAACTGTACGGGCGGGGGCGGTGGGGACGCGGGCGCCGCGGACCGTGTAGGCCCCCTCTGTGGCGGGAACCATCACGGTGCGCCACACGTTGAAACAGTGTGCGGAAGCCGTGATCGGCGACGGGAGGCTGGAGTGGGCACCGAGCCGCGAGACCAGGGCGACGATGAGAGCTCCGGCGGTGCCGGGGGCAGAGGCGACAGCGCCGACTGGGACGATCTGGTTCTGGACGAGAACTTCATCCGGGGCGCCGAGGTCAGCGAGCCCGCCGCGCGTACCCGGATGCTGCAGGAGCGTTGGCGGAATCAGCCTCCCGAGCCCCAGCCCTGGCGAGCCGACGAGCCGCCCGCGGGCTGGTTCTTCAGCAAGAGCAGACGCAAGGCCCGCAAGACGCGCGGAAGGCGCCGCTGGAGGCGTCGTAAGGACGAGGACTGAGCCCTGAGGGTTCGCTTCGGTTCGCGGTCCTGGGTTGTCGAGGCTCTGCCGCTTCGTCCTGGGGCGGGTGGGAGTCGCTTCGTTGCGTTGCCGGGCCGGTTCGGTCGTTCACCGTCGCCTCGGCGTTACAGGATGCGGCGAACGCTGCGTGCGGTGGGGTGCCTGCGCCCAGCGCTGCTGTTCCGCCGCTGTCCCGTGCACGAGCCCCGTGCAACCGCGTCCGGGCGCCGCGAAGGGACGGCCGCGGTCCAGCGGCGCCGCGGCGCGGGCAATCGGCACGAATGCCAACAAATCGATGTGCGGGGCCCGTTCGTCGCCGTGCGGTCAGAGCCGGAAGCGTCCCGGAGCCTGCTCCACAAGATCCACCGATGATGACACTCTTGTAGCAGAGCTGTGAGGACCTCGATTCCTGCGCCCGTTGGGAACATGACAGAGTTGGCGCATGACGATTCCACCCCCAGGTCAGCAGCCCCCGGCCGGTGGCCCGCCGGGCCCCGGCGGCTTCGGCCCGCCCCAAGGTTATGGATACCCCGGCCCGCCGCAGCCGGGCGGTTTCGGCCCACCCGGCCCGCAGGTGCCGCCCGGCCCGCCCGGCGGTGGCCAGGGTGGTTTCGGTCCGCCGCCGGGCGGCGGCCAGGGCGGCGGTTACGGCCCTCCCGGCCCTCCCGGCCCGCCGTCCGGCGGTTGGCAGCAACCTCCCTCCGGTGGTGACGGCAGCAACCGCAAGGCGGTGATCATCGCCCTGGTTTCGGTGGTGGTCGCGGGTGCGCTGATCATCGGCGGCGCCTTCCTGCTCACCGGTAGTGACGGCGACAAGGACGACGAGTCGAAGAACTCGCCCTCCGCGACGGCGACCAGCGAGTCGCCCACCCCGACTCCCAGCGAGTCGGAGACGGATGACGAGGAGTCGGACGAGCCCTGGGTCGACCCCTCCGAGACCGAGACGGACCTGCCGGACTTCGATCCGGAGGACCGCCCGACCCCGAGCACCGGGCCCCGGCCCGCGTACCAGCTCAAGGTCGGTGAGTGCTTCGACATGTCGGAGAGCCAGGAGGGCTACAACGAGAAGCTCGGCTGCTCCAAGTCGCACGACGGCGAGGTCGTCCACCGCGAGAAGCTGAAGGAGAAGGAGTACGCCTCCGACTCCGCGCTCCAGACGGAGGCGAACAGCATCTGCAAGAGCAAGCTCG
Source organism: Streptomyces tardus (assembly GCF_018101125.2). Lineage (GTDB taxonomy): Bacteria > Actinomycetota > Actinomycetes > Streptomycetales > Streptomycetaceae > Streptomyces > Streptomyces tardus. The sequence goes on from NZ_JAELVF020000004.1 coordinate 548,611, forward strand.
AGGCCAAGGCGCGCAAGCAGGCCGCCGGTACCAAGTTCCGTACCCTCTCGCAGTTCCCGAAGCGCACCGGCTACCTGACGGGGCTGCGCACGGTCACGTGCAGCCTGGTGGCCGAGGAGGGCGAGAAGCTCAGCTCGAAGCTGAACTAGGCACGCCAAGGCGGTTGTCGGGCCTGGGGCGTCGGCGCTGACGGTGCGTGGAATCTCATTCCCGCAGTCGCACGGAGCGACGCGGGCAGATGGGGCGGGTGAGGTCACCTCACCCGCCCCATTGGTGTGCAAGAGGATCAATCAGCCCAATCCCAGGGGTCGTTGCACGGAACAACCGGCAGTACTACTTCTCGAAACCGCTGGTTGTTGCTAGAACAAGGGACCACAGCAGTTCTTCTTGACCCCCCACAAGGGAGATCCTGTGCGACCCTCCAGATTCATCAAGGCAACCGCGGTCTTCGCGGCGCTCGTCACGCTGCCACTGGCGAGCAGCGGCACCGCGCTCGCGGACGAGCGTGCGGCCGAGTCCTACGTCGCCGTCGGCGACTCCTACTCCTCGGGCGTGGGCGCGGGCGACTACCAGGACAGCGGCTGCAAGCGCAGCAACAACGCGTACCCCGTGCTGTGGAGCAACGCCAACTCGCCCAGCTCCTTCGACTTCACCGCCTGCTCCGGCGCGACGACCGACGACGTCGTCAACAACCAGCTGGGCCCACTCAGCGGCAGCACCAGCCTGGTCAGCATCAGTGCGGGCGGCAACGACGCCGGGTTCGCCGGCGTCATGACCACCTGCGTCCTGCAGGGCGAGAGCGCCTGCATCAGCGCCGCGGAGGAGGCCCGCGGCTACATCAACAACACGCTGCCCGGGAAGCTCGACACGGCCTACAACGCGATCAGCGCCAAGGCGCCGAACGCCAAGGTCGTCGTGCTCGGCTACTCGCGCCTCTACGAGCTCAACGGCAGCTGCTCCGTCGGCATCAGCGAGGCCGCCCGCGCGGCGCTCAACAAGGTGGCCGACGAGCTGAACGAGGTCACCAACAAGCGTGCCGCCGACCACGGTTTCAGCTTCGGTGACGTGCGCTCGTCCTTCACCGGCCACGAGATCTGCTCCAGCGACTCCTGGCTGCACAGCGTGACCTTCCCGCTGGGCGACTCCTACCACCCGACCGCCGCCGGCCAGTCCGGTGGCTACCTGCCGGTGTTCAAGTCGGCGGTCTGACCGGGAACGTCCGCACAGCGGCGCGGCGGGCGCCCACACGGTGAACCCGCCCTCCGCCACACGGCGTTGAAGTGCCCCGCGACCGGCTCCATGCGGTCGCGGGGCACTTGCGTGTTCTGCCGAAAGCGGCAGAGGGCGGAGTCGGCCGCCGGCTCGGACCAGCGCACCCGACCTGCACCCGACCACCGCACGTAGCCGCCGGAGCCCGCGGGTCACTCGCCACGCCCTGCGAGCCCCCGACTCCCCGCGGGCCACGACTGGGGTCAGTACGGCCGGAGGCCGTCGAGCTCGGCGAGCAGCACCGCCGGATCGTGGCCGGCGGGCCCGCTGAGGAGCCAGCGTTCCCCGTCCCACCGAAGGGGCCACCAGCGGCCGTCGGCCCCACAGCGGAGCTGGACCCCCGCCCCACGGAGAGTCCAGCGGTTGCCCTCCTCGCTGAACTCCGGCATCCGCTCGCCCTCGCCCCACGCCGAGACCAACCTGCTGCGTGCGCGCGCGAGTTGCGCCTCATCGGCCTCCTGCGCGGAGTCCTCCTGCACGCGCAACCCGTCCCGGCCGCCGACCCGCCACGCGTGTACCGCCGTCGCGAACGCAGGCCCGTCGAAACCTCCCTCCGCGAGAATCCTCCGCCGCACCGCATCGGTGCACACCGGGCGTGCCGCGAGCCGCACCGCGTCCTCCCGCATCTCGACCGCAGGCGACGGCGCGCTTGTCGCATGGTCGGGGGAGAGCGCCTCCGTCAGCGCCTCACGAGCCCGCCGGGCGGCGTCCCACACCAGCAGTCCGAGGGCGTCGACATCCAGCCCGGGCGCCGACGGCCCCTCCCGGCGTGCCCACTCGGGCAGCTCCGCGGACTCCCGCACGGCGTCCGGGGGCGCGGGCATCTCCCAGGGCGCCGTACGCGCGTAGGCCTCGGCCGCGGGAACGGTGCCGAACTCGCCGACCGCGCGGGGGCTCGACTCCCGTTCCTCCGTGGAGAGTTCACCCGTCGCCCGGGCGAAGCCCAGCTCGCGCAGCTCCGCCAGGATCCTGTGCTCGCCCCGGCCCAGAAGCAGCAGCAGGATCATCGGATCCTCGTCCAGCAGCCGGGCGAGCTGGTAGCAGACCGCCGCGGTGTGCGTGCAGTGGTCCCACTCGCCGCAGTCGCAGCTGGGCTGGAGATCGCCCATACCGGGCAGCAGCTGGACCTGTACGGCGTCGGCCTCCTCCACCAGTTCCGGCGGCAGCTCCCCGTCGAGCAGCGCGGCCAAATGCCCGGCGGTGCGCGAGATGACCTCGAGCAGCCGCTCCCAGGCGGCGTCGTCCAGCCGGGGCGCCAGCACATCGGCGCGGTGGACCTCGCCGCCCGACTCGCGCACCATCGCGGTGATCCGGCCGGGACGCACCGCGACGGCGCCCACCGCACCCGACCTCGCGTACCGTCGGCCCTTGCGCAACTGACCCGAGTCCAGGGCCGATTCCTCCAGGGCGCGCTGCCACGCGGCGCCCCACGGGGTACGGGCGAAGCCCCGGGTGCGCACCGGTGCGAGCGCCTCGAAGACCCGCTCGACCTCCGTCTCCTGCGTGCCGTCCTCACTCACCCGTGGGCTCCCTTCAGGCTGACCAGCTCCGCCAGCTCACGGTCGTTCAGCTCGGTCAGGGCGGCCTCGCCCGACTCCAGAACCGAATCGGACAGCGCCTGTTTGCGCGCGAGCAGCGCCGCGATGCGGTCCTCGACGGTGCCCTCGGTGATCAACCGGTGGACCTGCACCGGGCGTTGCTGCCCGATACGGTGTGCGCGGTCGGTGGCCTGGGCCTCCACGGCCGGGTTCCACCAGCGGTCGAAGTGGATCACATGCTCTGCCCGGGTCAGGTTGAGACCGGTGCCGGCGGCCTTGAGCGACAGCAGGAAGACCGGCGCCCGGCCCTCCTGGAAATCGCGCACCAGCTGTTCCCGGCGGCGTACCGGCGTTCCGCCGTGCAGCAGCAGCCCGGGCACGCCGCGCTCGGCGAGGTGCCGCTCCAGCAGCCGTGCGAGCTGGACGTACTGGGTGAAGACCAGTACGGAGGCGTCCTCGGCCAGCAGCGTGTCCAGCAGCTCGTCGAACAGCTCCCACTTGCCGGACCTCCCGACCAGAACCGGATCCTCCTCCTTCAGGAACTGTGCCGGGTGGTTGCAGATCTGCTTGAGCGAGGTGAGCAGCTTGATCACCAGTCCGCGTCTGGCCGGCCCGTCCGCGCCGGCGACCTCTGCCAGGCCCTCGCGCACGGTCGCCTCGTAGAGCGCGGCCTGCTCGCGGGTGAGCGAGACGGCCCGGTCGGTCTCCGTCTTGGGCGGCAGCTCCGGCGCCACGCCCGGGTCGCTCTTGCGTCGGCGCAGCAGGAACGGCCGTACCAGACGACCGAGTTGGTCCGCTGCCGCGGCGCTGTCGGGATGCTCAGCCCCGGCCTCGACGAGGTCCGCCCAGCGACGGCGGAAGGCGGTGAGACCGCCGAGGAGCCCCGGCGTCGCCCAGTCCAGGATCGCCCACAGCTCGGTGAGGTTGTTCTCCACCGGGGTCCCGGTCAGCGCCACCCGGGAGCGTGCCGGAACAGTGCGCAACGCTTTGGCGGTCGCGGAGAACGGGTTCTTCACGTGCTGCGCCTCGTCGGCCGCGACCAGCCCCCAGTCGGTGGCGTCCGCGAGCTTCGCCGCGTCCAGGCGCATCGTCCCGTAGGTGGTCAGCACGAACTCGTCCGCGGCCAGCCGGTCCAGGCTGCGCCCCGGGCCGTGGAAGCGCCGTACGGGCGTGCCGGGGGCGAAGCGCTCGATCTCGCGCTGCCAGTTGCCGAGCAGTGAGGCGGGGCAGACGACCAGCGTCGGGCCCGCAGCGCCGTCGGCGAGGGACTGACGGTGCAGATGGAAGGCGATCAGAGTGATCGTCTTGCCCAGGCCCATGTCGTCGGCGAGGCAGCAGCCGAGCCCCCACGAGGTCAGCTGGTGCAGCCAGTTCAGGCCGCGCAGCTGGTAGTCGCGCAACGACGCCCGGAGGAGGTCCGGTTGGGGTACGGGCGGAGCCTCCTCGGGCGACCGGCCCAACTGCTCCCGCAGCTGGGCCGGCCAGCCGCGTGCGGTCACCTCCACCCGCTCGCCGCCGTTCTCCACCTCGCCACTGAGCAGACCGCGCAGCGCCTCGACGGGGGCCACCGAGTGGGCCTTGCGCTCCGCAGCCCGGCGCACCTCCCGCGGATCCAGCAGCACCCACTGGTCGCGCAGCCGTACCAGCGGCCGATCCGCCTCGGCGAGACGGTCCAACTCGGCCCGGGTCAGCTCCAGATCACCCACCGCGAAGCGCCAGTCGAAGCTCAGCAGCGCGTCGGGCCCGAGCAGCGAGGGCATCGCCGACTCCGGGCCCGCTCGGCGGCCCCGGTCGTCGTCGGGGCCCACCACCGCGCGGGTGGTCAGCCGTCGCACCAGGCCCTTGGGCCAGTGCACCCGCATCCCCGCAGCCGTCAGCGCCGCCGTGACCGACGGCGCGAGGAGACCGGCCAGATCCTCGGGGCCGAGTTCCACGCCGTCCGGCACCGTGGCGGCGAGCAGCGGCGACAGCGGCTCCCACACCGCTGCGGCGCGACGCAGCGCGACCAGCACCTCTGGCTGGGCACGGGTCCCGAAGGTGCGCAGCGCGGGGCCGCCCGCCAGCCACAGCTCACGTGCGTCCACCACCACCGAGGGGTCGGAGACGCTGTGCACCTGGAGGACCGCGCTCATCCCGTGGGCCGCAGGAGCGCCGGGCCCCCTCGCTTTCACGGCGGAGCTGTCCGCCCTGCCCCGTGCTCCGTCTGCTCCGTCTGCTCCGTCTGTTCCGTCTGTTCCGTCTGTTCCCGGGGCGCCGAGCAGGGCAGGTGCCTCGATGCGCAGGGAGAGGCGCACCGCGTTGTCGTGGCGTGCCACCACCTCTTCCGCCCACTGCCGCACCGCGGGCGCCCTGCGTACGGCGGGGGAGGCGTAGGCGGGGGAACCCACGGCGAGAGCGGCGGCGGGGGTGCGCGGCAGCCCGTCGGCCACGGCAGCAAGGAACTGTCGCAGCAGCGACTCGGGCTCTGCCAGCTCGACCGCCCCGCCGTCGGCGAGGTCGCGGTCGTTCTCGGGCGTCACGGGGACGGCGTGTGCGAACGGCGGCATGGTCTGCGCGAGTTCCTGGACGCGGCGGAGGTCCTCGGGGTCGAGCGGGGCGAGCCGCCAGACGTCGTGGTCCTCGGCGTCGATCGCGGGCAGCAGCCGTCCGCGCGCGGCGAGTTGGAGCGCGAGAACGGCCGCCGCGCCCCAGTGGGCCGCTGCGGGATGCGCGCCGGACAGGGAGCCGGCCGCCGCAGCTCGGGCTCTGGTCAGCACCGGTACCGCCGCCGCCACCGGCATCCGCAGGGCCGACGTCTCCCGCACCACGATCCCACCCGTGCCGTCCGGGAGGGCCACGGCGAGCGGCGGAGTGCCGCCCATCGCCCCCACCTCCGCGGGCAGCTCCCCGTCCGGATGCCAGAAGGCGATCTGCGAGGTGCGCGGTGGATCGCCGGGCAGCAGTACGGCCGCACACTGAGCGAGAGCGGTGATCTGGGCGGGGGTGGCCCGGGGCGACGACACGGCGCTTCGACTCTCCTCAAATTTGACTATCAGGGGCGCGGGTCGCCGAGGGTACAGCAGCGGACGACGTGAATCACATGGCGTCCTCTCCGCTCCGACCAGGGATTTCTGCGCAGACGGGCCAGGGGCGCTCAGGAGGGGTCGGCCGCCGTGATGCGGGAGCCTCCGGAAGCCGGGAGGTCACGGTCGTGATTCGGTGGGCGCGACGGGGTTGGCGCGACCCCTCGTGCGGGAACGCGAAAGGTGCTGACGGCGTTCAATGGAGGGAGCGGCGCCGGACCGACCGGTCACGGCCCGCGCGCACTGGGAGGCGGAAAGCATGAGCACACAGGGGAAAGTCGCCATCGGAGGCGTCGCGATCGGGCTTCTGCTGCTGATCTGGCTGCCGTTGTGGGCGGTTCTGCTGATCGTCTTCGGCGTGCCGGCGATCGCGTACCTCACTCTCGACCCCTCGCAGCGTTCGAGGCTCAAGCGCGTCTCGCGCAAGCAGATCGGAAGCTGAAGCCTGCTGAAGCAGGACGGCGGGCGAGGGCGGGAAGGTAGCCTTCGTCCGTCCCACTGTGCTGTGCAAAGGAGTTGAGCGGATGCGGCGCTACGACCGGCTCAGGCACATCCTTCGGCTGGACCCGGTCGAGGACTGTGAGGAGATCTTCCGCCTCATCGTCACCCGCGAGTTCCCCTGGGACACCGCGCGCGCCCTGGAGTTCGCGCTCTACCGCACCTACGCCGTGCCCAGCATCGGCCGGCTGCTCGCCGAGACCGCGGAGCTGACCGAGCGCAGCCAGAAGCGGTACGACGACACCGCGCTGCTGCTCGACGCGCTGATCGAGCACGGCCATTCCTCGGAAGAGGGACGGACCGCGATCCGCCGAGTCAACCGGATGCACCGCGCCTACGACATCTCCGACGACGACATGCGGTACGTGCTGTGCACCTTCGTCGTCGTCCCCGTGCGCTGGCTGGAGAGCTACGGCTGGCGCGCCCTCACCGCGCACGAGCGCACCGCGGTGGCGACGGTGTACCGGCAGCTGGGCAAGCTGATGGGCATCCGCGAAGTCCCCGAGGACTACGAGGGCTTCGCGCGCTTCCTGGACGAGTACGAGACCGCGCACTTCGGCTACGACGAGGGCGGTCGCGCGGTCTCCGACGCGACACTCGATCTGATGGCCTCCTGGTACCCGAAGCCCCTCGCGCCGTTCGCCCGCCGAGCCGCCCTCGCCCTGATGGACGAGCCGCTGCTGCGTGCCTTCGACTACCGCACTCCGCCTGGGTGGCTGCGCCGTACCGCGCGCGGTGCGCTGAGGCTGCGCGGCCGAGCAGTCCGCCTTGCGCTGCCGCCCCGCCGCCGCCCCCACTACGCCCGGCAGAAGTCCCAGATCAGGGGTTACCCGAACGGGTACGCGCTGGCCGAGCTCGGCACCTTCCCGGGGGTGTGCCCGGTGCCGCACCCGGCATCCGCCGCCGATCGGGAGGACCGCGCCGTTGGCGAGGACCGCGCCGAGCGCCTCGGTGGGCCCGGGGGCACGAGCCGTGCCGCCGGTTCGGGCGGCGCCGTGGCGACCGGCGGCAGCGAGCACGAGGAGCAGTGACCGCCGCCGCCCTTCGGTGAGGCGCTTGCGCCGGCCCGGACCGCACCCGAGCGGGCCGGCCCGGACTGCCGCTCAGTCGGCGAGGCCGGCCAGCGCCACTGCCTTGTCGATGCGCAGCCGGACGAGGAGCTCGCCGGGTACGCCGTTGCGCGCGCCGAACTCCTCCGCCCGATCCTCGCCCATGTAACGCGCCGCGATGCGCGTCGCCCAGTGGCGCACCTCCTCGAGGTCCTCCACCAGCTCGGCCCGCCCGGTCACCACCGCGAAGGAGAAGGGCGGGGCGTCGTCGTCCACGCACAGGCTCGCCCGCCCGTCGCGGGCGAGATTGCGGCCCTTGACCGTGTCCGCACCGGTGTTGAAGACGATGTCCGCGCCGTCGAGCACGAACCACACGGGCGCGACATGGGGGCTGCCGTCCGCGCGGACCGTCGCGAGCTTGCCGGTCCTGGTTCCCTCGGAGAGGAAGGAACGCAACTGATCCTCGGTCATCTGCTGTGCCATGCGCCCATCCTTGGCCTCTGTCCCAGGTGCCGCAACCGGCACCCCGCACGCCTCAATTGGTTGGACAGGCTTATGAGATGGGTAGGTGAGCCACGGCGGTTGCCATGAGATGGAACGAAGGGGACGGGATGGCGCTGAGCGCGAGCCTTGACTGGCTGCTCGACGACCTGAAGCAGCGCATGTCCAGTGTGCGGCATGCGTTGGTGCTCTCCACCGACGGTCTGGTGACCAGCTCCGATGCGGAGCTGGACCGCGGTGACAGTGAGCATTTGGCGGCGGTGGCCTCGGGGTTGCACAGCCTTGCCTGCGGCGTCGGTACACATTTCGACGCGGGGCGGGTCCAGCAGACGATGATCGAGTTCGAGGAGGGTCTGCTCTTTGTGACGGCTGCGGGGCAGGGGAGTTGCCTGTGCGTGCTGACCGGCGCGCACGCGGACGTCGGGCAGATCGCGTACGAGATGACGCTCCTGGTCAATCGCGTCGGAGAGCATCTGGGAGTGGAGGCGCGCCAGGAACCGTGAGGTGCACGGCCTGCCCCCCGCGCCCGAGTCCCTCCGTCGGGACAGGCGCGGCGGGGCAGGCTGCGCTGGTGAGTGCGGTGGTGCGCCGCGTCGGTCTCGTGCGTGGGTGCGGGTGCGTCTGCGGGTGCGGATGTCGGGCTCGGCCCTGCCCGGCGGCCCGGGCCGGTCGCGTCTGCAGTGGAGCGGTCTCGTCGGCGCGTGGCGGCGGGTGGCGCCGGTGGGCGGAAGCGGCGCGGTGTGGCGTGAGGTGCGGGCCGGTGGAGCGATGTGCCTAGAAGTTTCCGAAGAGACTGGGCAGCGTGAACAGGCCGTGTGGCAAGGCCGGTTTCGGAGTTGTCCACAGGCCCGTGACGGGAAGTTGCGGATTCGGATAGCGTTGCTCTCCAAGGTGCTCTTTCCGCTGTGGAGGTGTCCGACCGTGTCCGCGACCTCGTACCGGTGCGTGTCCCCGTGTGTCTTCCCGTGGCGTGATCGTGCGATGTGTTCCCCGGTTGCTCCCGGTGGTCGGGAGGAGTCGGGGCGCGCCGCGTCCTGCCCGCCGCACGCTGCCCGATCGGTGCATGCGCCGGTGCGAGTACTGGCGCCCGTGTCGGCACCCGCGGGGCGGCGGTGTGCGGGCTCCCGGGCCGGCCGGGGAGAGGAGGGCAAAAGACACCGAGCTGCCTTCTCCCGGCCGCAGTCGGCGGGCCGTACCACCGGCCAGGAAGCCGGAGTTCGGGCCGCCACCGCCACCGCCACCGCCACCGCCACCGCTACTCACCGGGCGCGGCGACGGTGGCAGTCGGGCGGTGCTAGAGGGGCCCGACGCCGGTGACCTGCAGGACCGCGCGGCCCTCTTCGTCCGAGGCGGCGAGGTCCACCTCGGCCGAGATGCCCCAGTCGTGGTCTCCGCGCGGGTCGTCGAAGGTCTGCCGCACCCGCCACAGCCGGTCCTCGGGCACCTCCTCGATCCGCAGGAGCTTGGGGCCGCGCGCGTCGGGGCCGGAGCCGAGCTCGTCGTACTCCTCCCAGTAGGCGTCCATCGCGGCGGCCCAGGCGTCGGAGTCCCAGCCCGATTCGCCGTCCAGCGCACCGAGTTCGTGGACCCGGTCCATCGCGGCCAGCTCGACCCGCCGGAAGAGTGCGTTGCGCACCAGGACCCGGAAGGCGCGGGCGTTTCCCGTGACGGGGCGCACCTGGTCGGCCCGCGCCTGCGCCTCCTCTGCGGTCTCCTCGGCCGGGTTGGCCAGCTGCTCCCACTCGTCGAGCAGGCTGGAGTCGACCTGGCGGACCATCTCGCCCAGCCACGCCACGATGTCCTGGTAGTCCTCGGACTTCAGATCGTCGGGGACGGTGTTCTCGAGTGCCTTGTACGCGCTGGCGAGGTAGCGCAGCACGATGCCCTCGGTCCGGGCGAGTTCGTAGTGGGAGACGAACTCCGAGAAGGACATGGCATGTTCGTACATGTCCCGCACCACGGACTTCGGCGAGAGCGGGTGATCGCTGACCCACGGGTGCGAGCGGCGGTAGAGGTCGTAGGCGTGCCAGAGCAGTTCGTCCAGCGGCTTGGGGTAGCTGATGTCCATCAGCCGCTCCATCCGCTCCTCGTACTCGATACCGTCCGCCTTCATCTCGCCCACGGCCTCGCCCCTGGCCTTGTTCTGCTGAGCGGCGAGGATCTGGCGCGGATCGTCCAGGGTCGACTCCACGACCGAGACCATGTCCAGTGCGTAGGAGGGGGATTCGGGGTCCAGCAGATCGAAGGCGGCCAGGGCGAAGGTGGAGAGCGGCTGGTTGAGTGCGAAGTTCTCCTGGAGGTCCACGGTCAGTCGCACGGTGCGGCCCTGCGCGTCCGGTTCTGCGAGCCGCTCCACCACGCCGCCGTCGAGCAGGGAGCGGAAGATCGCGATGGCCCGCCGGATGTGGCGGAGCTGGGAGCGCCGGTCCTCGTGGTTGTCCTCCAGCAGCCGGCGCATCGAGACGAACGGATCGCCGGGCCGCGCGATGACCGACAGCAGCATTGCGTGGGTGACCCGGAAGCGCGAGTTGAGCGGTTCCGGCTCGGCGGCGATCAGCTTCTCGAAGGTGTTCTGCCCCCAGCCGACGAACCCCTCGGGGGCCTTCTTGCGCACCACCTTCCGGCGCTTCTTCGGGTCGTCGCCCGCCTTCGCCAGCGCCTTCTCGTTCTCCACCACGTGCTCGGGGGCCTGGGCGACGACCAAGCCGGAAGTGTCGAAGCCCGCACGCCCCGCGCGCCCCGCGATCTGGTGGAACTCGCGGGCGCGAAGCACCCGCACCCGGGTCCCGTCGTACTTCGCAAGCGCGGTGAACAGCACGGTGCGGATGGGGACGTTGACGCCCACGCCGAGCGTGTCGGTGCCGCAGATGACCTTGAGCAGGCCGGCCTGTGCCAGCCGTTCGACGAGCCTGCGGTACTTCGGGAGCATGCCCGCGTGGTGCACCCCGATGCCGTGCCGGACATAGCGGGAGAGGTTGCGGCCGAATCGTGTGGTGAAGCGGAAGTTGCCGATCACCTGCGCGATCTCGTCCTTCTCGGCGCGGCTGCACATGTTGATGCTCATCAGCGCCTGCGCCCGTTCCACCGCCTGCGCCTGGGTGAAGTGGACGATGTAGACCGGGGCCTGGTGGGTCTGGAGGAGTTCTGTCAGCGTCTCGGTGAGCGTCGTGGTGCGGTACTCGTAGCTCAGCGGCACCGGCCGCGTGGCCGAGCGCACCACCGCGGTGTCGCGCCCGGTGCGCCGGGTGAGGTCGTCCTTGAAACGAGTGACGTCGCCGAGCGTGGCGGACATCAGCACGAACTGCGCCTGCGGGAGCTCGAGCAGGGGGATCTGCCACGCCCAGCCGCGGTCCGGCTCCGCGTAGAAGTGGAATTCGTCCATCACCACCTGGCCGATGTCGGCGTGCCTGCCGTCGCGCAGCGCGATCGAGGCGAGCACCTCCGCGGTGCAGCAGATCACCGGTGCGTCGCTGTTGACAGAGGCGTCGCCAGTCAGCATGCCGACGTTCTCGGTGCCGAAGATCTTGCAGAGATCGAAGAACTTCTCCGACACCAGGGCCTTGATGGGTGCTGTGTAGAAGGTGACCTTGTCCTGTGCGAGGGCCGCGAAGTGGGCCCCTGCCGCCACCAGAGACTTCCCCGAGCCGGTCGGGGTCGAGAGGATCACGTTCGCCCCGGACACGACCTCGATCAGGGCCTCCTCCTGCGCGGGGTAGAGGCTGATGCCCCGCTCTTCGGCCCAGGACGAGAAAGCGTCGAAGAGGGCGTCGGGGTCTGCGGGCCGGGGGATCTGATCGATAAGGGTCACGGTCCCCATACTGCCCTCCCGAAGCTCCGGGACGGGAACCGGCGGGGAAGGCCGAGAGCGGAGGCGAGGGAGGGGACAAGATCACGCAGCAGTACGCTGTGGCGCCGGCCACGTGTTCGGGGCGGCTCAACTACACAGCGATGGGGTGGAGTACAGATGATGGGACCGGCGCACTCTCTGTCAGGGGCAGCGGCCTGGCTGGGAGCGGGGGCAGTGGCGGCGGCGCTCGATCGCCCCATGCCCTGGACCGTGTTGGTGGTCGGCGCCCTGATCTGTGCCGGTGCGGCTCTCGCGCCCGATCTCGACCACAGGTCGGCGACGATATCCCGGGCGTTCGGGCCCTTCTCGAAGATCCTGTGCGGGGTGGTCGACAAGCTCTCGTCCGCCGTGTTCAACGCGACCAGGGGCAAGGCCGAGCGGAAGCGGTCCGGCGGCCACCGCACCCTCACCCACACCTGGATATGGGCGGTGATGGTCGGTGCGGGCTTCTCCGCGGCAGCGGTGACCGGTGGCCGCTGGGCGGTTCTGGTGATCCTCTTCATCCACATGGTGCTCGCTGTGGAGGGCTTGCTGTGGCGGATGGCGCGGGTCTCCAGCGACGTCCTGGTCTGGCTGCTGGGGGCGGCAACCGCCTGGATTCTGGCGGAGGTTCTGGACCAGCCGGGGAACGGTTCCAACTGGCTGTTCGGTGCCGAGGGTCAGGAGTACATGTGGCTGGGGCTGCCGATCGTGCTGGGTGCGATCGTGCACACCATCGGTGACTCGATCACGATCTCGGGCTGCCCGATGCTGTGGCCGCTGCCCATAGCGCGCAAGCGGTGGTACCCGCTGGGCACTCCGCGCTTCATGCGCTTTCGGGCCGGCACCTGGGTCGAGACGCGCGTGCTGATGCCCGCCTTCGGTGTCATAGGCATCGGCAGCACGCTGATAGCTCTCGGCGTGGTCGGCTGAGCGAGCCGATCCGAAGGTCTGCCCGCGCCAGGGTCGCGGGTGCCGAGAGGCGAAGGACAGGCCGCAAGGTACGGCCGAGAGGTGGGACGAGCGCCGGTCGGGCGAGGCTGATCGACCGCCGCGGTCTGCCAGACGCCGGCAACTCCGTCCCGCGGCGCCCGGCCCCGGTGGCCTCTGGCTCAACGACCGGACGAGGTCGGGGCGTTGGCCGTCCCGGGCTCGAGTGCGGAGAGCAGCGCGCTCAGCTCTTCCTGCTCGGCTCCGCTGAGCGGGGCGAGCAGTTCCCGCACTGCGGAGCGCCGAGCTTCTCGGAGCTGCCGCAGCAGCCCCGTCCCTTCCTCGGTGATCTCGATCCGGGTGACCCGCCGGGAGGTCGCGTCCGGGGCCCGGCGTACGGCGCCGTGCTGCTCGAGCGCGTCCACGAGGCTGGTGATCGCGCGCGGCACGACATCCATCAGTGCGGCGAGGTCGGCCATGCGCGGCGGCGAGCCGCAGCGCTCGAGGGTGCGCAGCAGCCGGGCCTGGGCCGGGGTCACGCCGAGCGGCTCCAGTCGACGCCGCTGTGCGCGGTGCAACCGACGTGTGAGATCGGCCAGTTGGTCGGCCAGTCGGCCGGAGGAGTCGACGGAACTCATGACGGGAGCATAACAGGACTCACTACATTGTGAACATAGGTAACTGTGTCCTATGCTCGGTGACGCGGGAGCGTCCGGCACTCTGTCCTGCGTGCGCCTGCCCGAAGGGGCGGGCCGTACGACGGACCGCGTCGTCGACGGAGTGCGTCGTCCCGTACCGAGGAGGTCAACCCGTGCAGAACGACGTGCTGCCCAGCCCGCCGACCACCCCCGCGCCGCAGCAGGCCACCGACCACGACCAGGAGACCCGCCCGGGGCAACTGCGCCGCATCCTGGTGCTGTTCCGTCCCTACCGGGCCCGGCTCGCGCTCGTCGGGGTACTGGTCGCGGCAGCCTCCCTGGTGTCGGTGGCGACGCCGTTCCTGCTGCGGGAGATCCTCGACGTGGCGATCCCCGAGCAGCGCACCGGGCTGCTGACGCTCCTCGCGCTCGGCATGATCGCCGCCGCCGTGCTCACGAGCATCTTCGGCGTTCTCCAGACCTTGATCTCCACCACCGTTGGGCAGCGTGTCATGCACGATCTGCGCACCGGCGTCTACTCGAAGCTCCAGCGGATGCCGCTGGAGTTCTTCACCAGGACGAAGACCGGAGAGGTCCAGTCCCGCATCGCGGGCGACATCGGCAGCATGCAGGCGACCGTCACCTCGACTGCGACCTCCCTGGTCTCCAACGCCACCAGCGTGATCGCGACGACCGTGGCGATGCTCGCGCTGGACTGGCGACTGACCCTGGTCTCGCTCGCGCTGCTCCCGCTGTTCGTCTGGATCAGCCGCCGGGTCGGACGTGAGCGCAAGCGGATCACTGCCGAGCGGCAGAAGCAGATGGCCACCATGGCCGCCATGGTCACCGAGTCGCTCTCGGTCAGCGGCATCCTGCTCGGCCGCACCATGGGCCGCAGCGAGTCGCTCAGCCGGGACTTCGCCGAGGAGTCCCGGCGCCTGGCCGATCTGGAGGTCCGCTCCAGCATGGCCGGGCGGTGGCGGATGGCCACCATCGGCATCATCATGGCCGCGCTCCCGGCCCTGCTCTACTGGGCGGCGGGCGCGATGCTGCTCATCGGCGGGCCCGCGCTGTCGATCGGCACACTCGTCGCCTTCGTCACGCTCCAGCAGGGGCTGCTTCGCCCTGCCACCTCGCTGCTCAACACGGGCGTGGACATACAGGCATCCCTCGCCCTCTTCCACCGGATCTTCGAATACCTGGACCTGCCGGTGACCATCACCGAGTCCGCGGACCCGCACCGCCTGCACCGCGCCCGCGGTGAGGTCCGCTTCGAGAACGTCACCTTCGGCTACGAACCCTCCGGACGCCCCACGCTCAGCGAGGTCGAGCTGATCGTTCCGGCCGGCACCAGCCTGGCTGTCGTCGGCGCCACCGGCGCGGGCAAGAGCACCCTCAGCTACCTGGTGCCCCGGCTCTACGACGTGAGCGACGGCCGCGTCACCCTCGACGGCGTCGACGTGCGCGACCTGGACTTCGCCTCGCTCGCGGCGGCGGTGGGCGTCGTCTCCCAGGAGACCTACCTCCTGCACGCCTCGGTCGCAGCGAACCTGCGCTTCGCCAAACCCACCGCCACCGACGCCGAATTGGTCGCGGCGGCCGAAGCGGCCCAGATCCACGACCACATCGCAGCCCTCCCGGAAGGCTACGAGACCGTGGTCGGAGAGCGCGGCTACCGCTTCTCCGGCGGTGAGAAGCAGCGCCTCGCCCTGGCCCGGACGATCCTGCGCGATCCGCCCGTCCTCATCCTCGACGAGGCGACCAGCGCGCTGGACACCCGGACCGAGCACGCGGTGCAGCAGGCGATCGACGCGCTGTCCGCAGGCCGCACCACGCTGACCATCGCGCACCGTCTCTCCACGGTCCGGCAGGCGGACCAGATCGTCGTCCTGCACGAGGGCCGCATCGTCGAACGCGGCACACACGAGGAGTTGCTGCGCCGCGACGACAGATACGCGGCACTGGTGCGTCGCGAGGCGGGTGGCCGGGAGCCGGCGGAAGCGACGATCGGCAAGAGCCCGGCGTAGCGGACGTCCCGGGCGGCCTCGCACCATAGGCACGCTCAGCGCCGGGCTCCTTCTGCGCCTCGGCCCGTGCGCTCCGAGAGCGTCAACCTCGCCCGAGGCTGCGGGCGTTCATCTCTCGATCCAGCCGCGAGCCAACAGTTCGTCGAATACCAGCCGGTCCACGGGCGGGGTGCGGAAGCGTTCCGCGTACCCCAGCCAGGCCATCTCCTCGATCTCCGCCGAGGGTTCCGGCTCCCCGGCGAAGGCCGCCGTGTAGCAGGCCATCCGTACGCGGGGGACGGGCGAGTGCGGACCTGCCGGGGCTTCGTAGGTGCCGAAGTGGCGTGCGGTGTCCGGGTCCAGTCGCACCGTCAGCTCTTCGCGGGTCTCCCGGACGAGCGTGTCCAGATCGCTCTCTCCGGGGTTGCGCTTGCCGCCGGGAATGAAGAACAGCTCCTTGCCGTGTGACCTGGTGCCCAGCACCAGTCCGCCGCGCAGGTGGATCCAGGCGACAGTGTCGATCAACTTGTTCATTCCAGGTGGCTCCGGTGGCTCGTCGGTCGGCGCGGAGGCGGTCCGTGCACCGCGGCACGCCGGTTCGCGGGGACGGCGCGTCCCGTTCCCACGGCGCGTCGTGCCTTGGCCCGCCAAATGCCTGCTTTCCCCGGCCTGTTGGCCGTGACGGGCAGCCATGCTGTCATGTGCGGGGGCCGGGAGAGGGGGCGCAGTTGCGCGGAACGCCCGAGGACGGCCGACTCTGGCTGCATCCGGATGACGACCTCGCCCCGAACCGGCCCGGAGAGTCGCTCCACCGTCCGGGGGAGTCGGTGCAGCGCGGGGCCCTCGCCCGGTCGATCGCGCGGCTGCTGGGACGTCCGCTGCCCGAACGCGACACCGCGAGCGCGCTGCTCGCTGCCGAACGGGTCGCCGACGAGCTGGAGCAA
Organism: Streptomyces tardus; assembly: GCF_018101125.2. GTDB lineage: Bacteria > Actinomycetota > Actinomycetes > Streptomycetales > Streptomycetaceae > Streptomyces > Streptomyces tardus. Next base: position 564,872 of record NZ_JAELVF020000004.1, read on the forward strand.
CTCGAACTCGGCGGCTGGTACGTCCTGCACTCGCTGCCGCTGCCCGACGGCACCGAACTCGGTCATCTGCTGATCGGCCCCGGCGGCACGTACACGGTGTCCTCGCGCTGGTACCCGGCCGCCCGCGCGGAGGTGCGGGACGGGGACACGGTGCACGGGGCCGCGCTGCCGCTGCCGCTGGTGCGCCACTGCCGCCGCGGCGCGGTCCAGGCCGCCCACGTGCTGTCCCGCGCGGCGGGAACCGAAGTGCCCGTGACCGCCGTACTGGTGCTGGTCGGCGCGCACCGCGTAGTGCGCTCGGCGGCAGCCGCGGACGATGTCGCGGTCCTCAGCGACGGCAACGTCCGGGGTCACTTCCTGCGGTGTGGGGGAGTGCTCGGCCCGGCCTGGGCGGCCGGGCTGCACGCGTTGGCCCGCGACCGCCGCACCTGGCGGGCGGGCTGAGCCGGCCCCTGCACGGGCCCGTGCAGGGGCCGCCCCGGTACCGGTTCGTCCTCGCAGGTGCGGCGAACGCAAGTAGGCGGCAGGCGCCACCCCGTGCACCCCGGGGCAGCCGCCGTGGTGCACGAGTTGCGCCCCGGAGTTGCCGCGAGCCACACCGTCAGCGTGGCCGCAGGCGGATGACCGGGCGGCTCGGCCTGTCGGGTGCGAACACGTGGAACTCGTTGCCCTCGGGGTCGGCCATCACGTCCCAACAGTGCTCGGCGTCCCCGCGGCGGACCATCGTCGCCCCGAGCTCCAGCAGATCCTCGGTGCGGCCCCACACGTCGAGATGCATACGGTTCTGCGCGGACTTGGCCTCCGACGCCGGGTTGATCCAGATGACCGGCCCCCGCCCGCGGGGATCGTGGATCGGGACCGGGTACTCCGGCCTCGACTCCTCGCCGCCGGCAGGAGCCTGCCTGCGGGTGTATCCGAGCACGCGGCACCACCAGTCGGCGAGCGCCTGGTGGTCCGTCGCATCCAGCGCCAAATCCTTGAATTCCGCTACACCCATGGGCAAATCGTACGCAGAGTGGGGAGTCCAATCGACGGCTGCACGCCGTGAGTCGCAACGGCACCCACCCGAGGCCGCACCGGTGCAGTTCGAAAGGCCTGATGGCTCGTCAACGCAGTCGTGGCCAGGGCCGGTTGCCACCCTCGGAGTCTCGCCGCTGCTGCGGCCGGCGTCGCGAACCGCCCAGCGCCTCGTATCCTCGCGGGCTGCTGCGGTGCTCCGCTGCCGCCCCGCAGGTACCCAACTGCCCGCCGACTGCACCGTTCAGCCTGCATCCGCTCGTCCCGCGTCGCTGAATCCGCCCCGACCGGCCCCGTGCGGGTCAGCACCCCACCGTTGGGCACCACACCGCACCGCACTGCCCGGGAATGCGCCGACCGGGCGCAGGCACCCCGCCCTATTCTGTTCGTATGCCAGAGATCCGGATGCTCCTCGGTGACATCACGGGACAGCACGTCGACGTGATCGTCAAGGCGGCCAACTCCTCGTTGCTCGGCGGAGGGGGCGTGGACGGTGCGATCCACCGCAAGGGCGGGCCCGAGATCCTCGCCGACTGTCGGGCGCTGCGCGCGGGGCACTACGGCGGCGGGCTGCCGACCGGCCGTGCCGTGGCCACCACCGCAGGACGACTGCCGGCCCGGTGGGTCGTGCACACGGTCGGGCCGGTGCACGGGCCCGGCGCCGACGGGCGGGAACTCGCTTCCTGCTACCGGGAGTCCCTGCTCGTCGCGGACGAGCTGGGTGCCCGGCCCGCACCGTCGCGTTCCCGGCGATCTCCACCGGGGCCTACCGCTGGCCCTTGCAGGAGGCCGCGCGCATCGCGGTACGGACCGTGAGCACTGCGAGCACCGCGGTGGAACAGGTGAACCTTCGTACTCTTCGACGACCGGGCCCACGACGCATTCGAAGCGGAGCTTGCCGCGGTGCACCGCGGCAAGCCCGAAGCCCGCTGACGCCCGCGGTCGTTGGGGCACCGCAGCCCCGCCCGTGGACCGGGCCCGGCCGTACGACCACCTCAGCACTCCAGGCCTGTCCGGATCAGAGGTTCTTCACATCGAACGGATCGTGCTCACTGATGAGCTTGTCCAGCCGCGCCTTGTCGACGCGGGTGGTCACCTGTGAGTGCTCCTGTCTGTCCCGCACGCATTTGGCGAGAGTGAAGGACGAGGAGACGAGGAAGAGAACGCCGATGGCGAGGAAGCCGCGCTCCCACGCTCCCATCGGCATATAGGCGACACCGATCGTGACGGCGGCGAGCGCCACTGCGAAGGAGAGTGCCGCCTGGAGGAAGTAGGCCGCGGTCATCTGGGGTCGTACGGGCGCGTTGTTCGTCATGGACACAGAGTGCGGCAGCCCGACCGCTGCCGCCTGAGTACGGATACTCAACTCAGCACCTGTCGCGTGCGCGTCGATTGACGAGTACACCTGCGCAGCTCACCAGCTGCCCCCGTGCACCTCCCACCGCCCGCCTGTCCCGGCCGCTCTTCCTCCGGGGGCCTGCCGCTCCTGGGGGTCGGTGCTCGCCCGCTCACCGTCTCGGCCCTACCCACTTCTCGCTCCGCGCCTGCCCCGCGCGGAACGGTCCGCAGGTCAGCCGCCGAAGGAGACCCTCGCCAACCACGCCTCCAGCAGCTCCACATCGCCTCGGACCTCCACCAGCTCGCTTGCCGGGGGCAGTCGGCGGTAGAAGACTCTGAGCACCTCGTCCAGCGGGCCGCTCAGGACCACATCGGCCTCCTTCCGCCCGCCGCGCTGCCACTGCACCCCGTCCGAGCCCAGCTCGATCAGCCACTCGGCGTCGACCCCCTCCGCGGCGTCGGTGGCGGCCAACCGCAGTGAGGCGCCGGCCCATTGGGCCAGCTCACGGACTTCCTCGTCCTCCTCCCACGTGGCCCGCGAGCACACCAGGGTGAGCCATTCGTCGATGGTGTCGGCCGCGACGCTCGGTGCGGTGGTGAAGGGCACCTCGGCGGCGAGGCAGGCGTCAGCGCGGTGCACGACGGTCTCGTGAGTCATCCGGCGCGCCCAGAAGCCTGCTGTCTGATCGGTGAACCACGACCACACGCGGGCATCCTCGCCCGCCTCCTCCAACGCCCGGGAGAGAAGCGCGGCGCCCTCGGCCAGCCATTCGGTCAACTCCCGGACGCCGCCGCCCTCCGGGGGCGTGAACGCGGGCACCTCTTCGTCCGCCACCTCCTCGGTGGCACGGGTGCGCACTATTCGGTCCGCCCAACGGTGGGCCTGGCCCACATGGACCGCCAACTGCTCCAGCGACCAGTCCGGGCAACTGGGCACCTGCGCGCGGAGATCGGCTGACTCCAGCAGCTCGCACAACTCGGCGGTCTCGGAGGTGATGCTCTTTTGATACTCGTGGAATTTCAGGGGCACATGCGCACCGTACGCAGCAACTGCGACACAGCACCATGCGGTTTCCCGCAGGAACGCGGCGACGCCGCTCCTCCCTGGGACGAGGAGGAGCGGCGCCGCGACGAACAGGGTCCGGCCTCAGCGGGCCGACCTGTCGTCCGTCAGACGAGCCAACCCACGAAGTGGATGACACCGGCGAGCAGGTTGGTGATGAGGTCCATCTGTACGTTCTCCTTGTGTGTTGCTCGGGACAGCTCCGTCGTGTCATGGGATTCGCGACGGAGGTGCGGTCGCGGTATGCATCCCGTCGATCGCACAAAGTAATCATCAGCTCTGATGCGGGGTTTCGGCAGCCATATTCCGCACCATCACCCCCACGAGCGAGTGCTCGCGCGAGTGTCCACCCAGAACCCCACCCAACCCGCGAGCGGACCTCGACTCCACCCCCGACCTCAACTCCACCCGTCACGCTCTCGGGCGCCGCAACGTCTCGACGCCGCCCGGTGGCGGGTTCACCTCGAGTCGAGCGCCACCGTCCGCCCCCGAGCAGTCATTTCGACCCGTCGATGGTGCAGCCCTCCAGTATCGACGTACGCCTCGACCGCACCTCCGTCGCGAATCCCATGACACGACGGAGCTGTCCCGAGCAACACACAAGGAGAACGTACAGATGGACCTCATCACCAACCTGCTCGCCGGTGTCATCCACTTCGTGGGTTGGCTCGTCTGACGGACGACAGGTCGGCCCGCTGAGGCCGGACCCTGTTCGTCGCGGCGCCGCGACGAACAGGGTCCGGCCTCAGCGGGCCGACCTGTCGTCCGTCAGACGAGCCAACCCACGAAGTGGATGACACCGGCGAGCAGGTTGGTGATGAGGTCCATCTGTACGTTCTCCTTGTGTGTTGCTCGGGACAGCTCCGTCGTGTCATGGGATTCGCGACGGAGGTGCGGTCGAGGCGTACGTCGATACTGGAGGGCTGCACCATCGACGGGTCGTACGGGTCGATCCGCACCCGCCCCGCGTCGATCTCGGCCCGGATGTCCTTGTCTGAGAGAAGCACGGGACGAGCGTACGCGCACGACAGCGGCCCGGCCGGCACGGTTCGCCCCGATGGTGCTCGCCGAGGGCCCGTACCCCACCAGGTGCACTCGCGGGTCCCGAACCGACCGGGTGCCCTCCAGGCGTACGCCGCCCCCGGGCTCCCTGAGCCCCAGCGGGGCCAGATGCCCGATCGCGGGACGGAAACCGGTCGCCCACACGATCGCGTCCGCCGCGAACGCGCTGCCGTCGGGCCAGCGCACGCCCTCCGCGGTCACCCGCTCGAACATCGGCCTGCGCACCAGCACACCCCGCGCGCGGGCCGCGCGCATCGCCTCGGTCATCGGCAGGCCCGTCACCGACACCACGCTGCGCGGGGGCAGCCCCTCCCGTACGCGCTCCTCCACCCGCGCCACGGCTGCCCTGCCCAGCTCCGAGTCGAACGGCCCCGCCCGAAACTCGGGCGGGCGCCGCGTCACCCAGGCTGTTTCGGCAGCAACCTCGGATATCTCCAACAGATGCTGAACCGCGGAGGTGCCACCGCCCACGACCACCACACGCCGGCCGCGGAACACCTCCGGGCCCGGATAGCGCGAGGTGTGCCACTGCGACCCCGAGAACCGGCTTTGGCCGGGCACGCGCGGCCAGAACGGGCGGTCCCAGGTTCCGGTGGCGTTGATCAAGGCCCGGGTGTGCCACACGCCGACGTCGGTCTCCACTCTCAGCAGCCCGCGCCTCACCTCCCGCTCTTTCCGCACGGCACGCACATCCACCGGCCGACGGATCGGCAGCTCGAAGGTGCTCTCGTAGGACGCGAAGTACTCGCCGATCACCTCGGAGGACGGCCGGTCCGGGTCGGCGCCCGTCAGCTCCATGCCGGGCAGCGCGTGCATCCCGTGCACCCGCCCGTACGTCAGGGTCGGCCAGCGGAACTGCCACGCTCCGCCGGGAGCCGGCGAGTGGTCCAGCACCAGGAAGTCCCGCCACGGTACGAACCCGACCCGCCGCAGGTGGTAGGCGGCGGACAGGCCCGCCTGGCCCGCGCCGATCACCAGCACCGACACCTCGTTCATGTACGGCTCAACAGCGCCGGTCTCCCGAATCTTCCCGCCGCCGGCGCCACAATGGGGGCATGAGCGACCGATTCGACACCTGCATCCTCGACATCACCACGGGCGGCAGCGAGACCGTCGCCGACCTCACCCGCGACTGCGAGACGTACCTCGGGGACGTCGCCCGCGGACGCGACGGGCTGCTCAACGTCTTCGTCCCGCACGCCACCGCGGGCATCGCGATCCTGGAGACCGGCGCCGGCAGCGACGACGATCTGCTCTCCGCGCTGCACGAGCTGCTGCCCGCCGACCACCCCTGGCGCCACCGCCACGGCACTCCCGGCCACGGCCGCGACCATGTGCTCCCCGCCCTCGTCGCCCCGCACGCCACCCTTCCGGTGGTCAACGGCCGCCTCGAACTCGGCACTTGGCAGTCCGTCTGCCTCGTCGACACGAATGTGGATAATCCAGACCGTCAGGTGCGGTTGAGCTTCCTGAGCTGAACAAGGTCGTCCTGGACCGGACCGGCCGGTAGATCTCCGTTCGCCGGACGGTGTCCCGGCCGCCGACGACCTGCGCTCCCCGGAGGGACCCTGAAGCACCGGAATGGGACGAGGGCGAGGTATGAGCCCGATGTTCGGCAGCTCTGTGGTGCCGGACCGAGTAGTGCCTGGCTACTGGGCGGTGTAGCCGCCGTCGACTGGAAGGGCGATGCCGGTGACGTAGCTGGCGCCGTCGCTGCACAGCCACAGGACGGCCTGGGCGATCTCCTCGGCGGTGCCGAGCCGGTCGATGGCCTGGCCCGCTTCGGCCTGGGAGCGGTCGAGCTCTCCGCCTTCGACCATGGCGTCGACCATCGGGGTGCTGATCGTGCCGGGGCAGACGGCGTTGATCCGTACCCCGCGGGCGCCGTATTCGAGGGCGACGCTCTTCGTCAGGCCGATCACGCCGTGCTTGGTGGCATGGTAGGCGGCGCGGCCGGGGTTGCCGACGAGGCCGCCGAGGGAGGAGCAGTTGACGATCGCGCCGCTGCCCTGCTCCCGCATGTGGCGCAGTTCGTGCTTCGTGCTTGCCCAGATGCCGCGGAGGTTGATGCCTTGGACGCGGTCGAACTGCTCGGCGCTCTCGTCGGCGGCGTCGGTGGGTGGGGGCATGATCCCGGCGTTGTTGTAGGCCATGTCGAGGCGTCCGAAGGTTTCGACGGTGCGATCGACGGCGGCGGCGACCTGGTCCTCGTCGGTGACGTCGCAGATCAGGGCGAGGGCCTTATGGCCGGCGTCGGTGAGTTGCTTGGTGGCGGCGTTGACGGCGTCCTCGTTGATGTCGGCGAGGGCGACGGCCGCGCCTGCTTGGGCGAAGGCGCGGGCGGTGGCCAGGCCCATGCCGGAGGAGGCGCCGGTGACGAAGGCGACGTGGCCGGTGAAGTCGTAGGTGGGGTTCATGATGGTTGCTCCCAACGAGGTTGTACGGGCGTGGTGTTCAGCGTGCGGTCGCGTCGGAGGCGTCGGCCGTCTCCGGTTCGGCGGCCGTGTCGGTGGGGTGGTGGGCGACGACCCGGGGAAGGGCCGTTGGTGCCGCGCAGCGCGGGGGCGATCAGGGGCAGCAGGGTGAGCGCGGCGAAGACCGCGCCGACCAGGACCGGGCCGGTCAGGCCGAGCGAGGAGTCCAGGGCCCGGCCCGCGACGAGGGAGCCGGCGGCGATGCCGGTGTTGTAGCCGGAGGTGGTCAGCGCCGAGGTCAGGGTGGGGGCGTCGCTGGCGAAGCGGACAGCGAGGGAGGTGGCGACCGGGTTGACGGTCAACCCTGCCAGCGCCGTGCCGAAGACCAGGACCACGGCGGCCACCGGGCTGTTCGAGGCGGGGATCATGGCCAGCAGGATGAGGGAGGTCGCTGCCGACGCGGTGATCGTGGTGGCCATCGGGCGGTGGTCGCCGAGACGGCAGCCGATCGCGGTGCCGCCCAGCACCCCGACACCGAAGGCGATCAGCACCAGCGGTACGGCACCGGCCGGAATGCCCGCCCGGTCGGTCAGCAGCGGCGTGATGAAGGTGTACATCGCCAGGACCCCACCCATGATCAGCACGGCCGCGCCGAGGGCCAGCCACAGCCGCCCCTGGCGAAGGGCCCGGACCTCGGCCCGGACGGAGACCTCGGCCCGCCGACCGCGCGGGTGGGCCGGGCCGGGCCCGCGGTGGTGGTGGCGATGACGAAGCCGACGGCCCAGAAAGCTCCGGTGGCCAGGGCGGTCACCACGCGGGCGGTGAGCACGACGGTGAAGAAGGGGCTGAGCGCGGCGACGGCGTGGCCGAGGGCGAAGACGGCGAGGGCGCCGATGAGGGTGTGGCGCTGCGGCAGGCGCAGGGTGGCCAGGGCCATGGCGGGTCCGCCGACGATCATCCCGACGGCGAACGCGGTGACCAGGAGGCCGGCGTGGGACACGCTGACATTCAGGTCGGCGGCCATCTCGGGCAGCAGTCCGGCGATGACGAACTCGGTGGTGCCCATCAGGAACGTGCGGCGGCGAGCACCCAGACGACGAGGGCAGCTTGCCGGAGGCGGACCCGGTGGCGGAGGGCATGCGAAAACTACTTCCCGTATGAGGAGGCGGGCGGATTTCAGGCGGAGGGCGCGGTCAGGGGGCGGCCTCGATGGTGATCCGGTCGGCCCCGGCGAGCTGGTCGCCATCCGCGTCGATGTGGCCGAGGACCAGCAGGTCTTCCGAGGCGGAGGGGCCGTCCTTGTAGAAGATGGCGAGGTTGCCCCAGGGGGCGTAGTTGGTGAGGTCACCGGTCTTCGGCGCCTGCGGTTCGGGCGCGTTCTCGGTGGTCAGCTTCCTCGGCGGATCGGCGACCGCTCGGTTCCGTGGAAGTCCTCCAGGTCCAGGGTGAGCGGGAGCAGGGAGGCCAGGTCGCGTGCGGCGGGGCTGTCGTTCAGGGTCGCCTCGACCTCCTGCCCGTCGATGGTGACGCGGATGTCCATCGGAGTGCTCCTGTCTGATCCGGACGGGTTCGCGGATGCCGACCTCGGCGGTTCCCCGGATGCCGGGGCGGACGACGAGGCGGTGGTGGTGGGGGCCCGCTCGGCGGACGAGTCGTCGGAGCAGGCGGTCGCGGCCAGCAGCACGCCGACAACGGCTGAGGTGGTCAGAGCGCGGCGAAGGGTAAGGGCGATCATGAGATGCCGTCCTGCGGGTCGGGCATGGGCTCGGCGTAGCGACGGAAGCCTGTGCGGTCGGTGTGCAGGCCGTACAGCAGCTCGGCCAGCTTCTCAGGGCTGGGGGTCGTGGAGTCGGGGCTGATCGCCCCGGGCACGATGAGCTGGGCTGCGTGGATGTTCTCCTCGGCGAGCGCGGTGTGGAGCATCTGCGCGTACGCGCACTCGGCGGCGAACGCGATCGAGGTACCGGCGACCTTGGGGTTCGGGCGTACCGCGCTGCCGCCGTTGACGAACAGCAGGCTGCCCCGGCCCAGCTCCCGCATCCCGGGCAGGACCGCGTTCACGCAGGTGAGCGGGCCCTTGACCGAGAACGCCAGCGGGTCGTCCAGATCGGCCGCCGAGGTGTCCAGGACCGGCTTCATGAAGTCGCTCCGGGGCACCGGGCTGAACTGGAGGATCTCGACAGGCCCCAGAGTGTCCGCAGCTTCGTGCAGGGCCGTGGTGAGGGAGGCGGGGTCGAGGACATCGGCGGTGAACCCGCGAGCCTGGATGTCCTCCTGCGCCAGCTCGTACACCAGGTTGTCCTGGTGCTGGATGCTGCGCGAGAGAAGGGCGACGGTGTGGCCCGCCTTGCCGAAGCGGCGGGCGGCGGCCAGGCCCAAACCGGGGCCGGCGCCGACGAGAGCGGGTGCACGAAAGTGGCACGATGACGCAGTGCGCCCCCTTTCCGTCATCGCCCATCGAGGGGCGTCCGAGGACGCTCCCGAGCACACTCTGGCCGCCTACCGCAAAGCCATCGAGGATGGCGCCCACGCGCTGGAGTGCGACGTCCGCCTCACCGCCGATGTCCTCGACCCCGCCTCCCTCACCACGGCCCTGCACGAAGCTGCGGACACTCTGGGGCCTGTCGAGATCCTCCAGTTCAGCCCGGTGCCCCGGAGCGACTTCATGAAGCCGGTCCTGGACACCTCGGCGGCCGATCTGGACGACCCGCTGGCGTTCTCGGACGCCCCTCGATGGGCGATGACGGAAAGGGGGCGCACCGGTGGCCGGGGCGATGGCGTACTCCTCGTCGGTGACGGGATTCAGCCAGTGCACGACGTCGTGGTCGTCGTCGCCCTCGTTGATGGCCAGGTGGACCATCAGCCGGTTCGGCGCGGCACCGTGCCAGTGCTCCTCGTCGACCTCGAACAGGACGCGGTCGCCGGGCCGGATGACCTCCACCGGCCCGCCCCGCCGCTGGCACAGGCCGATCCCTTCGGTGACGAAGACGGTCTGACCGAGCGGGTGGCGGTGCCAGTGGGTCCGGGCGCCCGGCATGAATGCACCAGGTTCGCGGTGACCCTCGACGGGGCAGGGGCTGCGGCGACGGCGTCGATGTAGACGTCGCCGGTGAACCAGTCGGCCGGCCCCTTGGCGGTGTCGATCGAGCTGCGGGTGATCTGCACGGAGAATCTCCTCGTACGAGAAGGGGATGGGGCGGGGCTGGGCTCAGGGGGTGAGGAGCGTCTTGATGGCGCGGCGTTCGTCCATGGCCTTGTAGCCCTCGGCGACCTGGTCCAGGGGGAGGGTGAGGTCGAAGACCTTGCCCGGGTCGATCGCACCCGCAAGGACGCGGTCGATGAGGTCGGGCAGGTAGCGGCGAACGGGGGCGGGGCCGCCGCGCAGGCCGATGTGGGAGAAGAACAGTTCCTGCCCGTCGACGGCGACCTCGTGCGGGACGCCGACGAAGCCGACGTTGCCGCCGGGGCGGGTGGAGTGCAGGGCCTGGCTCATCGACTCCTGGGTGCCGACGCACTCCAGGACGCTGTCCGCGCCGATCCCGCCGGTCAGCTCCTTGATCCGCGCCGCACCTTCCTCGCCGCGTTCGGTGACGATGTCGGTCGCGCCGAACTCGCGGGCGAGGTTCTGCCGGCTCTCGTGGCGGGACATGGCGATGATCCGCTCCGCCCCAAGTTCCTTCGCGGCGATGACCGCGCACAGGCCGACCGCGCCGTCACCGACGACCACGGCGGTGGAGCCGGGCTTGACCTCGGCGGCCTCGGCGGCCCACCAGCCGGTGCCCATCACATCGGAGACGGCCAGCAGCCCCGGCCAGAACTTCTCGTCCGGCACGCCGTCCGTGGCGACCAGGGTGCCCTGGGCGTTGGGGATGCGGACGTAGTCGGCCTGGCAGGTGGTCATGAACTCGACGTTCAGGCAGCTCGACTGGAACCCGTTGCGGCAGTTCGCACAGGTGTTGTCGGAGGTCGCGAACGAGCCGACGACCAGCTGGCCGGGCTTGACCGCCGTCACGTCGGAGCCGACTTCCTCGACGAAGCCGACGTACTCGTGGCCCATCGGGTGCGCGTGATCGGTGGGCTCCACGCCGCGGTAGGGCCACAGGTCCGACCCGCACACGCAGGTCACGGCCGTGCGGATGATCGCGTCGGTCGGCTTGAGGATCTTCGGATCCTGAAGGGTCTCGAAGCGGATGTCGCCGGGGGCGTGAATCACTGCGCCGCGCATGAGAGAGGTTCCTTTGCGTTACCGGGTACAGGGTGCGAACCCCGGAACACGGACGGCGGATCGCCCGGGGCCGGGTGCGGGCCCCTCCTCCGCCTGTCAGGGGCCGGAAGAGAAGCACCACGTATCCCAGGCAACCGCCCCTTCACGCGCGTAGCGAGTCACTGACGAAGGGTGTACCAGCAGTACATCCCTATGGCGGCGTGCGGGACGTACCGTCGATGGCATGGACAACCGTGAGGAGGTCCGCGAGTTCCTGACCTCGCGGCGCGCCAAGATCACCCCCGACCAGGTCGGACTGCCAGGAGGTTCCCGTCGCCGTGTGCCGGGCCTGCGCCGCAGCGAGGTCGCCGCCCTGGCGGACATGAGCGTGGAGTACTACTCGAAACTGGAGCGCGGCGACCTCGCCGGAGTCTCCCCGGGGGTTCTCGAAGCCCTCGCCCGCGCGCTGCGGCTCGATGACGCCGAGCGCTCCCACCTGGTGAACCTCGCCCAGGCCGCCGACGGCTCCGACGCCCTCAGCCGCCCCCGCCGGCGCACCGCGACCCAGCAGTGGACACCGCACCGCAGTTTGCAGTGGACGCTGGACGCGGTCACCGCCGGACCGGCGTTCGTCCGCAACGGCCGGATGGACGTCCTCGCCGCCAACCAGCTCTTCCGCGCGTTCTACACCGACCTCTACGCCACCCCGGGCAACCAGGAGAACCTGGCCCGCTTCACCTTCCTGGACTCCGCCGCCCGCCGCTTCTACCCCGACTGGGACTCCTTCGCCGACATCACCGTCGCCATCGTGCGGACGGAAGCCGGACGCAACCCCCACGACAAGGACCTCCACGACCTCGTCGGAGAACTGTCCACCCGCAGCGACGAATTCCGCACCCGGTGGGGTGCGCACAACGTCCGCCACCACAGCACCGGCACCAAGCACTTCCACCATCACGCCGTCGGCGACCTCTCCCTCGCCTTCGAGGGCCTGGACATGGCCTCCGCCCCCGGCCTGAACCTCACCATCTATACCGCCGAACCCGGCTCACCCTCGGAAGAGGGACTGCGGCTCCTTGCCACCTGGGCCGCCACCCAGGACACCGAGCGGTCGGCAGCCAGCTGAACTGCGGCTACCCAAAAGGGGGCGCCGAACCGCGATCGGTTCGGCGCCCCTCTGGCTGGACATCTCGTTCCCAGCGTCACCGAACCTGGCGGCCGGCTCCCGGGCACCGTGCACCGGGCCTATCGCAGGGTGACTCCGGTGCGCTGTGCGTAGGCGTCGAGCAGGTCGCCCTGCGCGCGGGTGTCGCCCGCCGAGGCGTGGACGTCGTTCTCCGGCTCTTGGTGGAAGAAGAACCCGGCGGTTCCCCGGCTCGCCCGCTCGGTGGCCTCGGCCAGCCAGACCTGGGTCTGGTAGCCGGCACGGAGGTCGTCGGGGGCGTAGGGGCCGTTGGCGAACCCCATCATGGTCGGCACCCAGCCCGGTGCGACGGCGTTGACACGGGTACCGGGCCGGTGCCGGGCGACGGCCATGGCGAGGGTGAGGAACTGGAGCTTGCTGTCCTCGTAGGTGACGTCCGTGCCGCCCTCACGCAGCTCGTCGAGCTTGAGGTCGCCGCCCAGGTGCAGGTCGGAGGTCAGGTAGACCGACTGCCGGGGAGGATCGACCAGGCTCGTCAACAGGTACGGGGAGAGTGAGTTGACGTTCAGGATCTCCTCGTTGCTCACGCCGTACTCGCCGGCGTTGTGGACGATGACGTCGAACGACCCCAGCTCGTTGATCCGGGCGGCGAGCCTGCGCGTCTCGTCCAGGTTCTTCAAGTCCCCGGTGACCACGGCCTCCAGCCCTGGCAGGTCCCGCCGTACGTCCGCCGCGCGCTGGTCGTTGCGGGCGTGCGCGACGACGCGGTGCCCGCGGGCCAGAAGGTGGGCGGCAGTGAGCTGGCCCAGGCCGCCGGTGGAACCGGTCACCAGGATGCGCTGGGTGTCCTTCCCGGGGAGCGGGCGGACTTTCTCCTGGATGTGGCCCAGCTCGTCGGCGACTTCCTGCGTGTTGTAGTCCCCTATCCCGAACCTGCCCCCGTGGCCCGATGCCAGGTCGCTGGCGACCGGTCTGCCATCGGGCTTCTGAGCCGTGGAGCAGGCGGCCAGGGCTCCCACGCCAAGCGCGGCAGCGGAGAACAGGAGGGTACGGCGGGTCATATCGGCCATGACGGAGTGCTGCTTTCTCTTCCAGGGGCGGCGCTGATGCGCCGGGGCCAGTGCGGAAATGCGGCGTACGGGAGCCGCGGCACCAGAGCAGCCGTCCCGGCCGCCCGCGCTTGCGCGTGGGAAAGCCAACCGGCCGGGGGCAGGGTGAGGAAGACCCGGTCGATGGGTGTACTGGCAGGCTCTCCCTCCCGTGCTGACTGGCCGCGGAGCGCGGCATCACGCCGCTGACCGCCGTTATCAGCACCGGTGCGAGACCCGGTCAGGCAGTCGTGCGGAACCCGGCTCCCCGGCTTGTGGCCGTGGTCCCGCAGAAGCAGAGCGCCCTTGACCGACTCGGAGGCGGCGACCTGCAGCGTGCTGCGCTGTGTCGCCGCCTCCGAGTCACATCCCGCTGTCCGTGCAGGGACGGACTGGTCTGTCCTGCCGGGTCAGAGGTGCTTGTCGAAGAAGCCGGTGAGCTTCTTCCACGGGATCAGGTCGACCTTGTCGTAGAGGTCGACGTGCCCGGCACCGGGGACTATATGGAGCTCCCTCGGCTCGGGGGCCTGGGCGTAGGCGTCCTCGCTGTAGTACCTGGAGTGCGCCCTCTCGCCCGCGATGAACAGCAGCGGGCGCGGGGCGGTCAGCTCGATCTGGGCGAGCGGCATGAAGTTCGCGATCGCGCCGAGGCTGGTCAAGGTCAGCGGGTGGGAGCGAGGGTGCTGGCCACGCGGTGTCGCGTAGTACTCGGCGAACTCGTCGGCCGCTGCCTGCTGGGACGGCTTCAACGGCACCGCGCTCCCGCCGCCGTAGCGCACCTCGCCGCCGTCGAACTCGGCCCACCGCTGCTCGGCCGCCTCGGCCAGAGCCCGCTTGCGCTCCCCGACCGTGTTCTTCTCGCTGGGGGCCGGGGCGTAGCCCTGGCCGTCTCGGTAGGCGCGGCCCATGTCGTACATGCTCACCGTCGCCACCGCCTTCAGGCGCGGGTCGATCTGCGCGGCGCTGAGGGAGAAGCCGCCGCTGGCGCACACCCCGATCACGCCGATCCTCTCCCGCGCCACGAAGCGGCGGGTGCCGAGGTAGTCCACGGCGGCGCTGAAGTCCTCGACGAACGTCTCCAGGGAGGCGATGTGCCGGGGCCGTCCGCCGCTCTCGCCGTTGTAGGAGGCGTCGAACGCCAGCGTCACGAAGCCGCGCTCGGCCATGGTCTGCGCGTACAGCCCCGAGGTCTGTTCCTTCACACCACCGAACGGATGGCCCACGATCAACGCGCGGGCACGGCCGCGCAGCCGCTTGGGGCTGTACAGGTCGGCCACCAGCTCGATCCCGAGCCGGTTACGGAAGGACACCTTCGTGTGGTCGACCTTGCGGCTGCGGGGAAAGGTCTTGTCCCACGTCGATCCTCGCCGAGCCGTCTGCGCGTAAGCCGTCGTGCTGCCGCCAACAGCCAGCGACCCGGCCGCGACGGCAGCACCGCCCATCATCAGGAGCTGACGCCGCTGCGGACCGCGCCCGCTCCCCGGCGCGGTCATCGATTCACGTGACTCGTCGGAAGTCATCTACTGGCCTTTCCGGATTTCATGCATCTGGACGGATTGGGTGCCACTGATACTTCCGACCCTGACCAGGGCAACTCGCAACGAAAGAGCAGGGGTTGCCGGATTCCTGGCTCAGGCGGCAGCGGCGGGATGGCTCATGAACGGACAGCAAACCGCGATCCCCGGCCGTGAGGGAGACCCTCCTGAAAGGTGTACTGCCAGGGCATCCCTCAGCAGGGGCTCCCTCCCGCCCGCGGGAAAGGGTTCGCTGGATGCCCGACACCCCAGGCCGCCCGGAAGGACCGACTCGGCATGCGCTCCAACCCGACCGCGATACCGCTCGCCCGCACCCGAACCACGAGGCTGGCCACGGCCTCCCTGCTCTCAGCGACGATGCTCCTCGCCTACTCGGCGGGCACCGCACGAGCGCACCACGGATTCGACGACTTCGACACCGACCGCCTCTACTACATCGCCGGCACCGTCTCACAGGTCCGCTGGGGCGAGCCGCACTCCTACTTCACGGTGACCGTCGAAGACGGCCTACCCGCCGACACTCCCGAGCATGAACTGCCCGAAGGACTGCGGGACGCATCCGACCGTGACCCGATCAACGCCGCACCGTCCTACGACGGTTCGCACGACGAGCTGGCCGTCACGATCGCCCCGCCGAGCTTCACCTCGACGTGGGGACTGGACCGCGAACTCGACGACGGCGAGCGGGTCGAAGCCGTCGGCTACATCGGCAAGAGCCACGACGACGAGTTCCGCCCAGTGGTGTTCTGGGTCGACGGGCAGCCCGTCAACCAGGTACTCAACGAAGAACTCCCCGCACAACCGCTCCCGGTCCCCTACCCCCAGGGCGACCAGTCCTCCTCCGGCGCCGACCAGGACGCGCCGTCAGCCTCAGCAGAATCCGAGGGCACATCACCGGTGGCGGTGTGGGCCGGGCTCGGCGCCATCCTGATCGCCGTCGTGACCGGCGGAGCCTTCTACCTGCGCGCCCGCTCGCGCCGGACATGACGGAGCCCGCCATGGACACCGTCTTCTCCTGGCTGGAGAACACCTGGCTCGCCGAAACCATCCGCAGCACGGCCTACCTGTACCCGATGCTCGAAAGCATCCACATCATCGGCATCGCCCTCCTCATCGGCCCGGCCGCCGCCTTCGACCTCCGCCTCCTCGGCGTCGGCCGGCGAACGCTGAGGGTGACCACCGCAGCCAACTATCTCCTGCGCCTGTCCCACCTCGGCTTCGTCATCGCCGCCGCCACCGGCATAGCCATGTTCCTGCCCGGCGCGAACCTCCTCGCCGACCGGGGCAGCGCCCCATGGAAACTCGGCCTCATCCTCCTCGCCGGAATTAACATCCTGATCTTCCACCGACGCACCTACCGCAGCGTGGCCGACTGGGACGCGGACCAGCCAACACCCGTCGCCGCCCGCTGCGCCGCGGTCGTCTCCCTCACCTCATGGACGGGAGTCACGATCGCCGGGCGACTCCTGGCCTACACCTGACAGTGAGGCCCGCTGGAGCCCTCCACGACGGCGAAGGCGGGGATTCCAGCACGGCGGCATCGTCCGGCGCCGAGCGCGCGAGGCAAAATCGCCGACGTCTGCCGAGCACCTGGCACGTTGGATCTTCGACCGCTGGGCCGGCGAGTTCCCGGAACTGACCGTTGTACGGGTCTCCGAGACGCCAAAGACCTGGGCCGTGTACCAACCCGAGTAGCAGGAACCGGCCTACCCTCTCTTGGCTGAGCACGATGTTCGTTAGGGCGTCTCCGATGCTCACAGGCATCCTGTTGAAGCAGCTGGGGGTGGTGCCGCCCGGTTTCAGATCGGTACCGTGGGGTTGCCTTTGCGAAGGTTGGCGGATACGAACGTCGACAACCCCAACCGCCAGGTGCGGCTCAGTTTCCTGGGCTGAACCCGTCCTCGCCCGGCCGGATCTCCGTACCGTGCCTGTTCGACCGCAGATGTCTGCGCGGTACGGACCTGAACGGACTCGAGCGCCCCTGTGACGTCCGCGGCAGATGCCTGCCCGGCGTCCGGCGACTCTCCCGGGTTGAGCGGGACCTCGTCGCCGCTGTGGCCACCGACTCGATGGCTCGGCCCAAGCCGGGGCCGTAGCCGCGCCGCGAGAACGGGCCCGTACGACGATTCTGTGCCATGCCGGCTTCGCCTGCGTCAGGCGCGTCAGGGTGCTGATCTGCTTCTGCCCGGCGTCGCTGGTTGTGCGCTGGTCGCCCGGGCGAGGGGCGTTCCAGGCGGTAGGCCAGGTTTCGGGTGTCGCGTCACGAGCCTGGGCGGAGCGGTGGAAGCCACGAGCCGTTTCTTCTGCGTGAGTTGGGTCGGAACGAGCTTTACCGGTTCGGTCAAGAGGATCTCGTCGTGGAGGAAGCCGGGGCTCGGCTTTTGCTGCCGGGTGGTGGCGGTGTCGGGTCTGTTGGGGTGGGGCTTTCTGCTCGTCCGTCAGGATCGGGCCGGCCGTTGGGGGCCTTCCGCTGCGCCCGACCCTGGTCGTGGTGACCCGGGTCGGGCGTCGGCCGGACGAGGCCGCAGGACCTGCGCGTGCGACGAAGGGCTGCTCGAACTCAGCTCTGCGGGGTGTTGGCCAGAACCCGGCGGAGTACCTCCCACGAGAGGTCGGACTCGGTGGCGAAGGCGCGCTTCTCCTTGGTCTCCTCGTCGATGTAGTCGAAGGAGTCGCGGTTGTAGCTGTCGCCGTCGTGGTCGTGGGCGGCGGTCTGGTCCGGGTTGAGGTAGACGTGGAAGCTCGCGCCGAAGTCGGCGGTGGAGTTCATGTAGCCGGGGCCGGTGGTACCGCCGCCGCCGTCCATGGGGCAGTACACGCGGTGTACGGCGTAGTTGTCGCGGGAGAGCCAGGCGCACTGGCCGGGGGTGAGGGTGAGGAGGCCGAGCTTGCGGGCGTCCCGGTCGAGGTGTTCGTAGACCATGACGTCGAGCTGGCCGGCGAGGCAGAAGACGATGCCGGTGGTGTGGCCGTGGGAGTGGATGGGCGAGTAGTGCTGTGCCGGCCAGATCTCCAGGACGACGGGTGAGCCGATGTCGCCCTTCGGGTGGTCGTCGGGATCGAGGTGGCCGTGCTCCGTGGCCAGGTGGTCGTAGTCGCCCCGGCCGGAGCAGGCGACTCGGATGTACGGCGGGTGGGACTGGTCGTGCCTGTACTTTTCCGCGAGGATCTGGCGCAGCAGACCCACCTTGTCGCCGGGTGCGGCGGCGGGGGCGAGGTGGGCGCGGAGCGCTTCGACCTCCCACGCGGACAGGCGCAGGTCCTCGGCCTTGCGCGCGAGGTCCATGACGGCCGGCGGGATCATCAGCTGGCGGGCGTACTCGTCGAAGGTGGTGGCCTGTCCGATCACCAGGGACGGTACGGCCTTGGCGCCCGCGAGGCGCAACTGCCGTTCCTCTTCCCCGGTGACGTGGAAGGGGTGCCTCGCCTTGCCGTACTCCTGGCCATCGGCGGGAGGCTGGGTGGTGGTCAGGCTCATGAGCCGGCTCCTTTGTCTCTCTCCCCAGGAGCGCACGTGGGAATGCGTACCCCTGGCGACGGTCGGTCCTGTGTGGAGATGGTCAATTGCTGGGCAGACGCATGGCTTTGAGGCCTGCGCGGGGCAACTCACGTGGTGGGCGAGCGGGTTCGCCCCGGACGGTGATCTGCGCGGCGATGGGACGGAACGTGCCTGCGGCCGGGAAGCGGTTGGCTTCGGAGCCCAAGCAGTCCTGTCGTCCTGGTTGAGGGGCCGTACGCCCGATGGCTCGGCTCTCGCGCCCGGCGCTGTCAGCGGGTTGAGGAGGATCTGCCGAGTCCGCCCCGACCCGCTGTGCGTGGTCGGGGGTCGGTGGATCCGGGTGTGGGTCCTGCCGACGCGAGATACACCTTGCGATGAGCCATGCTCGGACGTCCTTCCACGGAACTGCGGAAGCCCCCATGGTCGACTCACGGAAGCCCACACGCAAACCCTGCGTGGTCGTTCGAATGCAATGAGCCACCATGGTTCGGGTCGTCCTCGGCGCACATCGAACGAGGGGGGCGATCTGCGCACGCGTGCCGGTGGTTGGAAGTCCGCTTGTGGTTCCGTGCGGCGAGAGGTGCGGTCATGGGTGCGCGATGCGAATGCGTCTGGTCGTGCGCCGAGCGGTGTGACGTTGGCGGCGACAAGGCCGGTCCCCTCCAAGAGGGCCCGAGGCCTGACGACCTGTCAAGTGACTGACTGAGCAGCGTACTTGAGGGGCGCAGCGGCATTCGACTGCCAGGCTCGGGACGCCGGCGTCGCCCGGTGGTTTCCATCGGTGGTGGCACCGGGTCCTGCGCTCGTTCCGGGCCGCCGGTCGGGGGAGCGGGGTGGCGTCGTGGTGGTGATTCCTCCGTGCACACCCCTTGACCGGCGTTCGAGAGGTCCCCCAGAGTGCGGGCTAATGCGCATCACTAATGCGCATTAGCCGAGAGATGGGGTCGTTGTGAGGGAAGCCGGTAAGCGGACGCGTGGCCGTGGGACGACGGCGCGTCCGGGGCGGCCGCGGCAGGCGGAGGTCGCACGGCTGGCCGGTGTCTCGCAGACCACGGTCTCGCTGGTGCTCGGCAAAAAGACGGGCGGCGCGGCGATCTCCGAGGAGACCCGGCAGAAGGTGGTCGGGGCGGCCGAGAGTCTTGGCTACGTACCGGACCCGGCGGCTCGTCGACTGGCGGCGGCGCGCAACAACCTGCTGGGCGTGTTCAGCTTCACGGCGACCTTTCCCACGGATGTGCAGCACTCGTACTACCCGTTCCTGGTGGGTGTGGAGCAGGAGGCGGCGGCACAGGGGTACGACCTGGTGCTGTTCACCGGTTCCAGTCCGGGTGGCACCGGTGGGGGGACGCACGCGCTGCACCGGGCCCGGCTGGCCGACGGCTGTCTGATTCTGGGTCGCCACGCACCGACTGCCGAGTTGTGCAGGCTGGTGGCGGAGGGGTTTCCCGTTGTCCACCTCGGACGGCGGGACGAACCGGAGGGTCCTGCCTGGGTCGGCGCCGACTACGTCAGCGCGAGCCGGGGTGTCGTGGAACGGCTGGTGGCACTCGGGCATCGCCGGATCGTCCTGGTTCGCGAGGACGACGAGGCGCCGGCGTCCACCGACCGTGAACAGGGGGTCCGGGAGGGGCTCGAGGAGGCCGGGTTGCCGGTGGGGCCCGAGGCGGTGTTCCGCAGTGCCGATCCGGCGCGGGAGCTGACGTCGGATCGGGTACGCGAGTGGGTGGCGGACGGGGTCACCGCGTTCGTCGCGGAGGAGACCGACACCTCGGCGGCCTGGCGGGCGCTGAACGCGGCGCTCGCCGAAGCGGGGCTCAACTGCCCCGGCGATGTGTCGCTCGCGCTCCTCGGCAGCCCGCCGCCGGACGCGGCGGACGGTCCGACACCGGCCGGCTTCGACATTCCCCGGGCCCAACTCGGCGCGGCCGCCGTCCGGTTGCTCGCGGCCCTGGTCGCCGGGGAGCAGGCGAGCGAACCGCTTGTGGCGTGCACCTTCCGGCCGGGCGACACCCTGGCGCCACCACGGCGGACGTCACCGCAACCACCCGATCCGTTGCCGGGGCCTCGTGTCCCGGGGCGCGGTCGGAACCGCAACACCCGTACCGAACAAGGAGAACCAACGCAGTGACACCCGAACCTGACATCCTCATCGTCGGCGGCGGCCTGGGCGGCGTGGCAGCCGCGCTCGCGGCCTGCCGGGCCGGACGGACCGTCGTCCTCACCGAGGAGACGGACTGGATCGGTGGCCAGCTCACCTCGCAGGCGGTGCCGCCGGACGAGCACCCGTGGGTCGAGCAGTTCGGTACGACCGCGTCGTACCGGGGGATGCGCGAGTCGATCCGCGACTACTACCGGCAGTGGTATCCACTGCGTTCCGAGGCGCGCGACCTTCCCCGGCTGAACCCGGGCGCTGGGCGGGTCAGCAAGCTCTGCCACGAGCCGCGCGTCGCGCTCGCGGTGCTGGAGGGGCTGCTCGCGCCGCACCGGTCGGCGGGTCGGCTGACCGTCCTGACCGAACACGTTCCGGTCGCCGCCGCGACGGACAACGATGTCATCACCTCGGTCACCGTCGAGGACCGGCGTGCGGGCGTTCGCCGTACGCTCCACGCCCCCTACGTCATCGACGCCACCGAGACCGGCGAACTGCTCGAACTCGCCGATGTGGAACACGGGTTGGGCGCCGAGGCGCGCGCCGAGTTCGACGAGCCGAACGCGCCCGAGCAGGCACAGCCGCTCAACCAGCAGGGCATCACCGTCTGTTTCGCGCTCTCCCACCACGAGGGCGAGAACCACGTCATCGACCGCCCCGCCGACTACGACTTCTGGCGCACCTACCAGCCGGACTTCTGGCCCGGCCCGCTGCTCGGTTTCCTCGCCCCCGACCCGCGTTCGCTGGAGGCGGTGCCCCGGACGTTCCTGCCGAACCCCTCGACCGACCCGCTCGCCGTCAGCGCCGACCAGAGCGCGGACGCCGGCGACAAGGAGCTGTGGGGGTTCCGCCGTATCCTCGCCCGCAAGCTGCACCGCCCGGGGGCCTTCGACTCCGACATCACCCTGGTGAACTGGCCGCTCAACGACTACTGGCTCAAACCGCTGATCGGCGCGGGCGAGCAGACGTCGGCCGAAGCGGTTGCCGAGGCACGGCAGTTGTCTCTCTCGGTCCTGTACTGGTTGCAGACCGAGGCGCCCCGTGAGGACGGCGGTACCGGCTTCCCGGGGCTGCGCATCCGCCCCGACATCACCGGCACCGAGGACGGTCTGGCCAAGGCGCCCTACATCCGTGAGTCGCGCCGGATCAAGGCCGTCACCACCGTGACCGAGCAGGACGTCGCGATCGACGTGGTCGGGCCGTACGGGCGGACCCGCTACCGGGACTCGGTCGGCGTCGGCAACTACCGCATCGATCTGCACCCCTCCACCGGCGGCGACAACTACATCGACGTCGGCTCGGTGCCGTTCGAGATCCCGCTGGGGGCGCTGATACCCCGCCGCGTCCGCAACCTGCTGCCGGCCGGCAAGAACATCGGCACCACCCACATCACCAACGGCTGCTACCGACTCCACCCGGTCGAGTGGAACATCGGCGAGGTCGCCGGCGCGCTGGCCGCGCACTGCCTCGACCAGGGCGCCGAACCGCACCAGGTGCAGGCCGAGGACCAGCGGTTCGCCGAGTTCGCCCGGCAGTTGGACCGGGAGGGAGTACAGCGTCACTGGCCCGACGTACGGGGCTACTGACATCTCCCGGCAGCGCACCCGCTTCCCGAACGCGTTCGGGAAGCGGGTGCGCTGCCGGGAGATGTCAGTAGCCCCGTACGTCGGGCCAGTGACGCTGTACTCCCTCCCGGTCCAACTGCCGGGCGAACTCGGCGAACCGCTGGTCCTCGGCCTGCACCTGGTGCGGTTCGGCGCCCTGGTCGAGGCAGTGCGCGGCCAGCGCGCCGGCGACCTCGCCGATGTTCCACTCGACCGGGTGGAACATCGGCGAGGTCGCCGGCGCGCTGGCCGCGCACTGCCTCGACCAGGGCGCCGAACCGCACCGGCCACGCCCGGAAAAGTTATCCACAGGACGACAGGCGCGCTGTGCACAAGTCGACTTGTGCACAGCGCGCCTGTCGTCCTGTGGATAACTTTTCCGGGCGTGGCCGGTGCGGTCCTCACCCGCCGACTCGCCGCCCTCGGCCGACGGTCCTGGATGTGGCCCTCGCAGTCGATCTCCTCCAGCAACCTGCCGAGTGCTTCCACGATGCCGTGTGCGACACCGTCTTCGTGGTGGTGGCTGGTGGGGACCTTCACCGACGCCGTGGCCGTCGACGCCGCAACGCTCGAACTGCTGGGCCAGGTGAAGGTCCCCACCAGCCACCACCACGAAGACGGTGTCGCACACGGCATCGTGGAAGCACTCGGCAGGTTGCTGGAGGAGATCGACTGCGACCCGCAGGATGTCGCCTTCCTCGCCCACGGAACGACCCAGGCGACCAACGCCCTGCTGGAGGGGGACGTCGCCACCACCGGTCTGATCGGCATCGGCACCGGACCCGGTGCGGTCCTCACCCGCCGACTCGCCGCCCTCGGCAAGCTCGAACTCACCCCGGGCAAACGGCTGCCGCTGGTCTACGCCCACGTTCCCGACCACCGCGACCGGGACGCGGTGGGGCAGGCGGCGGACTCGCTGGTGCGGCAGGGCGCCGAAGTCCTGGTCGCCAGCGAACCGTTCAGCGTGGACCGGCCCGAGGGCGAGGAGGCCGTACTGGAGGCCGCACGCGGGCACGGGCTGCCGATGACCGCCGGGCACGAGATCACCTCGCTCTACGGGCTGCACAAGCGCACCCGCACCGCCGTCGTCAACGCGGCGATCCTGCCCCGGATGCTCGCGACCGCCGATCTGGTGGACGCCTCCATCACCAGGGCCGGGGTGACCGCCCCGCTGATGGTGATGCGCTGCGACGGTGGCGTGATGTCGCTGGACGAGATGCGTCGCCGTCCGCTGCTGACGATCCTGTCCGGCCCGGCGGCCGGGGTGGCGGGCGCGCTCATGCAGGAACGCATCAGCGAGGGGGTGTTCCTGGAGACGGGCGGGACGTCCACCGACATCAGCGTGGTACGCCGCGGCAAGGTCGCCGTCCAGCACGCCACGGTGCTGGGCAAGAAGTCCTACCTCAACGCGCTGGACGTCCGTACGGTCGGCGTCGGCGGTGGCTCCATGGTCCGCATCGGTGACGGCGCCAACCGCACTGTCACCGGCGTCGGACCGCGGAGCGCCCACATCGCCGGACTGCCGTACGCCTGCTTCGCCTCCGTCGAGGAGCTGCGGGACGCCACGGTCGGCACCATCAGGCCGATGGCCGACGACCCGGCCGACTACGCCGTGCTCGACGCCGCCGGCGGCAGGTTCGCCATCACCATGACCTGCGCCGCCAACGCGCTCGGACTGGTCCCCGAGGGGGACTTCGCCCGCTGCGACCCGCAGGTGGCCAGGGCCGCGCTCGCACCGCTCGCCGCTCTGCTCGGTACGGACGTCGACGGGGCCGCGACGCAGCTGCTCGACGCGGGCGTCGAGCAGGTGAAGACGGTCGTCGACGCGATGGTCGGCGACTACCGGCTGGACGAGGACACCGCCGTACTCGTCGGCGGGGGCGGCGGTGCCGCCTCGGTCACCCCTCATCTGGCCCGGCTCACCGGCTTCGAGGGCCGTATCGCCCGGCACAGCGAGGTGATCAGCCCGATCGGTGTCGCCCTGGCGCTGGTCCGTGAGCAGATCGAGCGGATCATCCCGGGCGCCGGCCAGGAACAGATCCTCGCGGTACGGGCCGAGGCGGAGGCCGCGGTCGTCGCCCAGGGAGCGGCGGCCGAGGGCGTCGAGGTCGAGGTCACCGTGGACCCGCAGACCAGCAAGGTCCGCGCGGTCGCCACCGGCGCCACGGAGTTGCGCACCCAGGACCGGGCACACCGGACGGACGACGGCGAGCGGTTGCGCAACGCCGCCGCCAGCCTCAAGACCGACGCCTCCGCCGTCGAGGTCCTCGCCGCCGCCGGGGCCCACACCGTGTACGGGACCGAGGTGCGCCGCCGACTGCGCGCCACCCGCCGCCCGGTACGGGTCGTGGACGCCGACGGAGTGGTGCGGCTGCATGTGGCGGACGCCCATGTGGAGTCCACCACGGTCGCCGACGCCCCGGGCGTACTGGCCCGGCTGGTGAAGGAGAAGACCTCCTACGGCGACGGCGGGGTACGGGCGCCGGCAGTACGGCTGTTGCTCGGCTCCCGGATAGCGGACCTCTCCGGCGTACTGGAGCCCGAGCCGCTACTGGCCCTGGCGCGTGGGGAGTTGCGCTCGCGCGGCGGCGCCGAACCGGTGGTGGCGGTCGTGGAGGTGCGGTCGTGAGCCCCGCGGGTCGGCCCGCCGGGCCGGCGCTGGAGGCCACCGCCGATCTGGACTTCGCGGTACGGCTGCTGGCCGCCACCCCGACGCACGAGAGCCGTGACCCGCAGCTGCTCCGTCAATGGGCCCGGTGTGCCGACGGGTTCGGGGCCTCGCTGCCGAGGGTGGAGTTCACCTCCACGGTGGTGGAACGCGCCGACGGTCTCCAGCAGGGCCTGCTCGCGAGGTACCGCTCCCGCCCCACGCCCACCGTCGAACTGTTCACCGACACCCTGGCCGCCGCCGAGGAGCTGGTCGACCGGCGCGGCTGGCGGCACTGGTACCCACCGGGCTCGCTCCGCGCAGCCGCGCTCGCCCACGAGACCGTCCACGAGCGACTCCACCACGGGCCCGAACGGCTCGCGCTCAAGCGGGAGTTGGGACATGTGCTGCTGCGCTGCGGCCGACTCCGGTGGTACGGCCATGTCGCGGGCGCCGAGGAGGTCGCCGCGCACGCGTACGCCCGCACCGTCTGCGGCCTGGGACGCAGCCCGCTGCTGCTGACCGCCGCGCTCGCCGAAGTCTTCACCCAGAAGGACACCCACAGAGAGAAGTAACGTCATGGGCGTTGTCATCCTGCTCATCATGGCGGTCGGAGTGGCCGCGATGCTGAGCCGCAAACTCCCCACCGCCTTCGCTCTGGTGGGTATGGCCGTCGCCATCGCGGTGGCCGCCGGAGCCGCGTTCTCCGGCGAGGAGAGCGTGCTGGACACGGTGCTCCAGGAGGGCGCGCCGATGCTCGCCTCGACGATGATCGCGGTACTGCTCGGCTCCTGGCTCGGCAAACTGCTGGACGAGACGGGCGTCGCCTCGACCATCGTCCGCAAGATCGTCGAGTTCGGCGGTGACCGGCCGACCGTGGTGGCCCTCGGTGTACTCGGCGTCTCCGCGCTCATCGGTACGGTGACGGGCTCGGCGCCGGCGGCGATGATGGCGGGCATCATCGGTATCCCCGCGATGATCGCGGTGGGCATCCCCAAGGTCACCGCGGCCGGCACCATCCTGATGGGCATCGCCGTCGGTGTGCCGTTCGAGCTGCCGATCTGGCAGTTCTTCTCCTCCGCACTGGATCTGTCGGTGCCGCAGGTCCGGTCGTTCATGGTGAAGCTGTTCCCGTTCGCGCTGGTCGCGGCGGTCGGTTACGTGCTGATCGAGACCCGGCGGCGCGGCGTCGAGCACGCCTGGGCCTTCAAGTCGGCCTCCGCCAAGCCGAGTTCGCGCCGCGAGCGGCTCGGTGACGCGCCCTGGTACGCGCTGCTCACCCCGGTCGTACCGCTGGTGCTGGCGCTCGGCTTCGAACTCGCGATCATCCCCTCGCTGCTCGCCGGCGTGCTGTACGGACTGGTCACCACCACCAGGCCCCGGGACATGAACAAGCGGCTGCTGCGCACCCTCTACGGGGGCTTCAACGTGGCCGCGCCGCCGATCGCCCTGTTCATCGCGATCGGGATGCTGCTCGCGGCGGTCCAACTGCCCGGCGCCGTGGCGGCGTTGGAACCGCTGGTGAAGGCGGTCAGCCCGCAGAACCCGATCGTGTTCGTGCTGGTCTTCACCCTGCTGGTGCCGCTCTGCCTCTATCGCGGCCCGCTCAACATCTACGGCCTCGGGGCGGGTATAGCGGGCGTGCTGATCGCCGCCCAGATCTATCCCGCGATGGCGGTGCTCGGCATCGCCGCCTCGTACAACCAGGTCTTCGGTGTGTCGGACCCGACCAGTACCCAGACGGTGTGGAGCGCCCAGTACGCGGGGGTGAGTCCGCAGCAGGTGATGGTGCGCACCCTGCCGTACGTCTGGACCGTCGCCCTGGGCGGCTTCGTCGTCACCGCCGCCACCTATCTGTGAGCCACGTAGATCAACCAACTCCCGGAACGGAGAGATCAGTTGAACGAGCCGCGGCACCACCACACCGAGCAGTCCCCGCCCATGGCCGGCGTCAACCGCAGGAGCTTCCTGCGGGGGGCCGCCGCCACCGGCACCGTCCTCGCGGTCGGTACGGCGGTCGGCACCGCCATGACGTCCACAGCCGCCGCCGCGCCGGGCGGCTTCCCCGACTACAGGTACGCGAAGACGCTGCTGATCCCGTCGGAGCTGAAGTACCGGCCCACCGGCGAGATCATCTTCCCGTGTATCCGGGGCGTGTACGACCGGCTGTCCAACCCGCTGGGTCGCTACTACCTCTACTACGCGCCGCACGATCCGCCCGGCGGCATCTGCCTCGCCTACGGAGACTCCCTGGAAGGGCCGTTCACCGAGTACCCGCACAACCCGATCGTCTCGAAGGACTGGCAGCCGCACTACAACGTCTCCCATGTCTCCTCGCCGCACGTGTTGTGGAACGAGGACGCGGGGGAGATGTGGCTCTACTTCCACGGCGAGAACCACACCACCCGTCTCGCCCGCTCCAAGGACGGCATCGACTTCACCTATGACCGGGTGGTGCTGGACAAGTCGATGCTCCCGAGCGGAACGCAGGAGACCTCCTACGCCCGGGTCTTCCGGTACGACCTGCCGGATCGCGGGGCGCGCTACGTCATGCTCTTCATGCGCAGACCCCAAGCCGACAACCGTGACATCGGCTGGGGTTGGTCCGCCGACGGACGGTCCTGGTCCTTCGCCCAGGAACCCCTCGTCCGGCACTCGGACGTCGGGATGCGGGACCTGAGCGGCCCGCATCTGCTGACCCGCAACGGCAGCGCGTATGTCGTCTACCACACCGACAAGGGCAGCGGCGGCAACCTGTTGATCACCGAGGTCGGCCGTGACTTCTCCCGTCGCGAGCATCTCGGTGTCTTCCACGCCTCGATGGACGGCGGGCCCGACAACGGTCGCGTTGCCGCGCCGAGTTTCGGCACCGACAAGGGCGTGCCGTACATGGTGTACGAGGCGGGCGACCGGCTGAACGGGTCGATCGCGGTGGCCCGGGGGAGCTGAGCAACGCCGTCGGAGGCGGCCGTCCACCTGCCGGGGAGGCGAGGGGACGGCCGCCCCCGTGCGCTGAGCGGCTCCGGGGCTCGCGGCCCTCTCAGGACCGCGAGCCCCGCGGTCGCCTCAGGACCGCGGGCCTTCGAGGGCTTGCAGCGATCCGGCCGGCAGCCGGTCGTTGCCCCAGCTGCGCTCGATGTAGCCGATGATCCGGGTGATGTCCTCGGCGGGCACCCGTTCCGGCTCACCGCGCTCCAGCGGGTCGGCGTGGAATATGTAGAGGCGGGAGGCGAACTGGTCGAACGGCAGCGACGCCTCGCCGAACCGTTCGCCGTTGCCCGCCGTGGAGACGACGACACCGTCGCCCCAGTCCTGGCCGCTGTCGTTGTTCGGATTGAAGAAGTAGACCCGCATCACGTCCTGCGGGTCGGGTGCCGCCCGCAGGATCGTGATCGCGTGCCAGCCGACGTACCGGGCCGCACTGTCGGTGACGGCGACGCCGGCCGGCTGCGGATGGATCAGCGGCTGCTCGCCGTTGTACGACGGGTGGTAGCTGGCGTGGAACTGCCGCAGGAAGTCGTCGAGTTCGACCAGGTTCCCGGTCTCGACATCGACGTTGATGTGGAAACCGCGGCCCGTCCACCAGCCGTGGAACTCGGGGTTGACCCACCGGTGCGGGTCCCCGGGCCGCCCCGCGCAGCGGCGCCCCATTTCGGCG
The DNA here is from genome assembly GCF_018101125.2 of Streptomyces tardus. GTDB lineage: Bacteria > Actinomycetota > Actinomycetes > Streptomycetales > Streptomycetaceae > Streptomyces > Streptomyces tardus. The sequence goes on from NZ_JAELVF020000004.1 coordinate 593,294, forward strand.
TATATCCGGTCCAGATGCGGTACCACCAGGAGCGACACCGGATCCAGGTCCGTCGGCAGCGTGCTCGCGACTCCGGAGGCGCTCTCCTTCGACGAGATCGGCTGGCCCTCGAAGTGCATGATGACCTCGTCGTCGCGGGCCGCCCAGACCACCATCTGGAGCAGATAGTCCGGGTCGTTGTACGACCACATCGACAGCGCCCGGGCCGACTGGCAGGTCGGGTTGTCGCCCTGGCCGACGCCGAGCGGCTGACCCAGCATCGAGAGCACCCCCGCGACCAGCCTCGCCCGCGGGTCCGGAACGTCGCCGAAGGCCGCTGTCAGCCGGTCCCGAGCGACGGGGGAGAGATCGAGCGCCAGCTGGCGCCAGAGCGCGGGCACGATCGGCGGCTCGTGCAGGATGCCGCGGTCGAGGAGCAGCGCGAGCCCGTAGACGCTCTGCGCGGTCTGCGGGTGTACGGAGACCTCGATGAGCCGGTGCACCAGCTCGCTGTAGCGCAGCAGACAGTTCCGGCCGGTGTCGGACAGGCCGAGGGCTTCAGCGAGGAGGTAGTCGCTCTCGCGCAGGAGGAACCGGAGCAGCTGCGCGTGGTACGGCGACACCAGGCCGGTGTCGTGCATCGCCCGGGCGAACCCCGACGCCTCGTACTGCAGACCGCCGGCGTCCATGGCCTCGAGCCGGGAGTGGAAGACGTCGAAGCCGGGGTCCTCCCGGCACGCCTCGGTGGTCCCGAAGAGGCTGGTGATCAGCCGGTCGATGCCCTGCCCCGACGAGACGCCGAGCGCGACGTCCGGGTCGTTGCGGTAGACCGCGATACGGGTGATCAGGGACTGCACGTCCTCGACCTGGATCGGGCGCTGCCGCAGGATCCGCCAGATCTCGTCGACCAGGTTGTCCAGGATGCTGTCGTAGCCGATCTCGTCGGCGAGGTGGCGGAACAGGTCACGGACGAGCTCCGCGGTCCGGCCGTCCCGGGCCCGCTCCGCCTCGCTGATCGGAGCGAAGAGCAGCTCCAGGTTGGTCGCCAGCACCTGGGACAGGAAGAGGCGGGCGTCCTCGGCGGAGAGTGTCGGGTGCGCGAAGTCGCCACGGGCGACGGCCAGCATGCGAAGCTCGCTGGCCGCCTCCATGACGACGGTGTCCGCGTCCCCGCTGTGCAGACTCGGCCCCACCAGCGAAGGTATGAGGATCTCCGGAGAGGCCCAGTCGGTCTCGAGGAAGACTCCGGCTTCCTCGAGGGCCTGCGCCCTGCTCTGGACTGCGGCGGCGCCGCCCTGCTGCAGGAGTACCCGCCGCAGGGCTTCCAGGACCCGTCGCAGCTTCGTGTGCTTGCCGAAGTCGCGGGTTTCGGCCATGGCCCGGATGGCGTCGTCGAGTGAGGCCACGCGCTTGCCGAGTCGCGCAGCCTCACTGTTGACGTTGTCGACGGTCGGTTCCAAAAGGGGCTTCCCTCGATCAGGTCTTCTGCGTCCGCGAGGTCGTCAGACGTAGAAGTCGAGCTCTTCCTGCTGCTTCAACAGGTCGCGCATGCGGTAGGGGTCCTCACCGAAGAAGTACACCAGACCCCAGTGGGTGCCGAACGCAGTCCTCTTGGTGACAGTCTCCTCCACCGGCTTCGAGAGGTCGTGCGACTCGTAGTAGTCGTCGTCCTCCGTCTGCTCCGGGATCCGCAGGTCGCTGACGACGCGGCGGCGCGGGTAGACACCGAAGCAGCCGGCGACTCCGGACGCGTCGACGACCTCGCGGGGGAAGAAGGCGTCGATCTCCTCCTCCGTCGTCTTCGGGTCGAAGGCCAGCACGAGGCCATGGTAGGCGTTGAATCCGTACGCCCGCTCCAGGAGCTCGAACACCTTGAAGCCCGGTGGCCGGTAGGCGACTTCGCCGAAGTACATCTCTCCGTCACTGGTGACGAAATACTCCGGGTGCACGAATCCGAACTCGATGTCGAACGCCTTGATGAGCTTTTCGATCTGAGCGGTGATCTGCGGGCGGTACCGCTCCAGCTCCGGGGTCGCGGGTACGAAGACCGAGTACCCCAGCGTGACGTACTCGGAGATGTTGAGGAACTTGATTTTTCCGTTGTGCACCCACGCCTCGACTGCGAACTCCCAGCCGTCGAGGTGGGACTCCATGAGGACCGGGAACTCTTCTTCCGGGATCGTGTCGACCTCGTCCGGTGTGCGGATGACGCGGTGCCCGAGGCATCCTGCTTTGTCGAACGCCTTGAGATGGATGGGGTCGTTCGGGTCACCGTCGAGCTTGAGCAGCGTCTGATTGACGCGCTTGAGGAAGCGGATGACGTCGTCCCGGTCGTGCGCCTCCTCGAAGATCCCGACACGGATGCCGCCGAGCTGTGCGCGGCGTTTCATCAGCGCCTTGTCCCGCAGCAGCATGGCCTGTCCGTACAGGCGGGGATCTTCCAACAGCACCGAGTTGATCGCCCCGGCCCATTCCACGGTTTCCTCGAACAACGGGATCGCGACGTCGACGCCCTCCTTCTGGAGGGTTTCGGCAATCTCCATGGAGCGGTCATTGAGCCGTTCGAAATTCCACGGGACGTAGGGGATGTCGTGCTCAACGCAGTACTCCTCGGCCCATTCCGGCGCCACGACGATGTATCTGCGGTCGAACCGGTCGAGCGCTTCCACTGCGGCGAGGCTCCAGCCGAGAAGCGCCACGTATCCTTTGTCGGGATTTCTGGTGCCCAGTTCGCGCTCCGGCATAGATTCTTCTCCTTCGGCGCTTGCGCGCATCGATGACGTGACTGACTCGCGTACCCGGCGGTCCCGCGCACAAACGATGAGACTTTCGGGGCCGTGGCTGTGGAAGGCGGGCCGACGTGTCCCGCGTTCTGCGGCGTTCGGAATGCCCGAAGGGCGGCGGGCGGCGCCGTGTTGGCCTTGCCCGCCTGCCGAAGGAGCGCGGACGCGGGCGTGGGGTTGAAGATGCCGGCACCCGGCCACGTCACCGTCTTCCTCTTCCAACTCACCATGATCTGGAACAAGTTCTTCCTCCCGCCGGTGATGCTCTCCGACGAGGTTCTGTTTTCGCTGAGCCTGGCGCTCGGGGCTGGCCGCCGGCAGCGTCAAGTAGCTGCTCCACCGCGTGACGCGACCCCGGTACGGCCGCCGCGCGGCGGCTCAGGCACCCGCCGGACGGCCGGGGGAGCACAGCACGAGAAGAGTGATCTCGCTGGGGGCCAGCACACGGAACGGCGGCCCCCAGAAGCCGGTGCCGCGGCTGGTGTAGAGCTGGGTGCGGTCGCCGTGGCGGCTGAGCCCGGCCACGGCCGGCTGGTCGAGACGGACCAGATAGTGGAAGGGCCAGATCTGGCCGCCGTGGGTGTGGCCGGAGAGCTGCAGGTCGACACCGTGGGCCGCGGCGCGGTCGACGAACGTCGGCTGATGGGCGAGGAGCAGCACGGGAAGGTCCGGGTCGGCGCCCTCCAGAGCGCCGTCGAGGTGGGCGCGGTGGCCCGGCAGCCCGGAGGACTCGGCGGTGACGTCGTCGACACCGGCGACGACGAGGGTGTCGCCGCCGCGCTCCAGCAGCAGATGGCGGTTGCGCAGCGGCTCCCAGCCCAGCTCGTTCATCAGGTCCACCCAGCCCTGGGCCTCGCTGTAGTACTCGTGGTTGCCGGTGACGTAGACACGGCCGCGGGTCGCCTGCACGGTGCCGAGCGGTGCCGCCTGGGCCTGTCGGCGCTCGGCGGTGCCGTCCGCGATGTCGCCGGTGTGGCAGACGAGGTCGGCGTCCAGGCTGTTGACCGTCTCGCAGACCCGCGCCGACCAGCTTGCGCGGTCGAGCGGACCGTAGTGGGTGTCGGTGATCAGGACGACCCTGGTGTTGTCCAACCCCGAGCCCAGGCGCGGGAGTTCGACCTCCAGGCGGCGCACCCGGGGCACGCGTCGTGCCTCGGCGTACCCCCAGGCGAGCAGCACGGCGGTCGTGCCGAGGACGGCCCAGGTCACGATGCGCGCCCGGTCCTGCCCGTCGCCGACGTCGGCCGCGACCAGCGCGAGCCGCAGCAGCGTGCCGAGCAGCACCGACCAGGTGAACAGGACCCAGACGGCGCCCAGCAGTGTGTCGCCCACGATCGCCGCACCGTCCTGCTGACGCCGCCCGTGTCCGCGCACCATCGCCAGCGGCATACCGGCCAGACCCAGTACGAAGAGCGCGGTGCCGATCAGCGTGACGGGCAGCGGCCAGCCCTGCCCCGTGTACAGCAGCACCCAGCACGGCACCGCCCACAGCAGGACCGGGGCGACCAGCGGGACGTAGCGCATGAGGAGCTGCATCCGGCGGCGCGGTGCCGATCAGCGTGACGGGCAGCGGTACGGGGCGCGCCCGCGGACCCGGGCCGGTCGGACGTCCGACCGGCCCGGCCGCCCGCGCCCCGAACCCGCTCGGGCCTTTCGGCCGACGGTCCCGGCACTGCTGCCGTTCCCATTGTCCGCCGTCGCACCGACAACCGGCTCCGAGGGGGCGAGAGGCCGGCCACCGGCCCGGGTCCGCGGGCGCGCCCCGTACCGCTGCCCGGTGCCGGGAAACCGTGGTGCGCGCTGCCGTCGGGAACGGGTAACGTCCCGCCCATGTTCTCCCAGACGCCTGTTGACGAGTGAGAGCGTGACGGGCAGCCGCTGACGTGCTCGAACGTCGCCGCTCCGCCCGCCGGCGAAGAACCCGCAGAATCACTTCACATCACTCCGGGAGGACCCGTGAGCAAGAACATCAACAACCCCGTGGGCATGGGCGGTGGCCAGCGCAAGAGGCTGTCGCGCACCGAACGCCAGAACAACGGCCCGCACCGCAACCTCGACCGACAGAGCGCCGCCGACCGCAAGGCCGAACTGCTGCGCAAGATGCGGGAGAAGACCGGCGCGGCCGAGAGCGCCGAGCAGCCGTCGGGCGAGGACGCGGCACAGAGCTGACGCGCCGCAGCACCGCAGTGGGCCGGGCCCGTACCGCATCGCGCGGTGCGGGCCCGGCTGCCGTACGGCTGCGACTCGCGCCCGGGTGTCCGATCCGGTACGGGCGCGGTGTCCGATCCGGTACGGGCCGGACGCCGGATCCGGTAGGGGCCCGGGTGTTCGCGCCCCGGCCGCCAGGGGTGAGGATGGGTCTGCCACGTCCTGCCGAGCGAGGAGCGGTCCGCGCAGATGCCCACTTCCGGTTCAGGTCCCAAGCCGCCGACGATCGCCGATGTCGCACGCGCCGCCGGGGTGTCGCGTACGACGGTCTCGCACGCTCTGAACGGGCTCGGCAAGGTCGACCCGCGGACCAGGGCGCGGATCAAGGACGTGGCCGCCGAGCTCGGTTATCGGCCCAATCTGCGTGCGCAGCGGCTGCGGCGCGGAGAGGCCAGGGCCATCGCGCTGGCCTCCTCGATGCCGTTCGCGGTCGCCGGCGGGCCGTCGCGGCTCGGGTTCTACATGGAGGTGGCCGCAGCCGCCGCCGAGAGCGCCCTGCTGCACGACTACGCGCTGGTGCTGGTCCCGCCGGTGGAGTCCGGTTCCGCCCTGTACTCGGTGGACATCGACGGCGCGATCGTCGTCGAGCCGGACGTGGCGGACGCCGCGGTGGCGCAGCTGCGCGAGCGCGGACTGCCCTACGTGGCGCTGGGTCGGCCGGTCGCCGCCGAGGAGGAGTGCCCGTACATCGATCTGCGCGGTGGCGCGGTGACCGAGGCGCTGCTCGCGCATCTGCGGGAGCAGGGCGCGCGGCACCCGGCGCTGATCGTCGGCGCCAACTCCCGCCACTCCGCGGTGGATGCGCGCGCCGCGTACGAGCGGGCGGCCGAGGAGCACGGCTGGGAGCCGATCGTGGCGGCGGAACCGGAGTCCGGGGGCGAACAGGCCGGCTACGACCGGTGTGCGGCGCTGCTCGCCGAGCATCCCGAGATCGACGCGGTCTGCGCGATGGTGGACGCCTTCGCGGTGGGCGCAGTGCGGGCGATCCACGACAGCGGTCGCAGGATCCCGGCCGACGTCATGGTCGTCACCCGGTACGACGGGCTGCGCGCGCGCACCAGCCGGCCGCCGCTGACCGCCGTCGACCTGCAACTGGACCGGGCCGCCTTCGCCGCGGTGGAGCTGCTGCTCGGACGGCTGCGCGGGAACCCGGTTCCGGCGCCGGAACCGTCCGCCTCCAGTCGGCCGCGGGTCATCGCGCGCGAGTCCTCCTCGCGCACCCCTGCCGGCGACCGCGCGCACTGACGCCCCCCACCGCCCGCGCCCGTGCGCCCGGCCGTTTTGGCCACGTCGCACAGGCGCGACCACCTGGCCACGTCCTCTTCCGGAGGAGTCACATGCCCAGGATGAGGGCGGCCCCCGAGACCAGCGCGAAGACGAGCACGAACAGGCGCATCCGGCGCGCGTCCAGCCGGTGGTGCACCAGACGGCTCAGCCACGCTCCCAACGCGATCGCCGGGAGCACCGCCACGACCGTCCCGAGGTCCGCGGTGCTGCCCATCCCGGTGCCGAACAGCAGCGCCAGCGAGGCGACTTCGCCCACCAGGAAGCAGGCCGCGACGGTGGCGCGAAGCTCCGACGGCGGCCGGTGCTGGTACACCAGCGCGAGCGGCGGCCCGCCGACACCGGTGGCAGTCTCCGTCAGCCCCGTCACCACGCCCGCCCCCAGGTAGGCCGCGCGGCCCGGAGTGAAGGCGGGGGCCGCCAGGCTCACCACCGCCGCCAGCACGGTGGCGACACCCACGAAAAGGCCCAGCCCCCGTTCGGGGATCAGCCACAGCAGGGCGAGCCCGCCGGGTGTGGCGGCCAGCCGCGCCGCGGAGATCCAGGACGCGCCGCGCAGGTCCAGGGCTGAGCGTTCCCGCCAGGCGACGTAGGCGTTGAGCGGGATCATCGCGGCCAGCACGAACACCGGAAGCAGCTCCGGCGCGAGCATTCCCGTCACCGGCGCGACGATCAGTGCGAAGCCGAGACCGCTGCTTCCCTGGACGAAGGCGGCGAGCGCGACGGCGCAGGCCAGCAGCGAAAGCGTCATGACCGTCACTGTGCTCCGCTCCGCTCCCGGGCCGCCGTGGAGGTGGGGTGTGCCCGGGTGATCCGGGCGCGGCGGACCGTCTCCCGGGAGCGTGCAACGGCCTCCCGCACCAGCGCGTCGGCGTCCCAACCGGTGGGCCTGCCGCGCCACATGCGCAGCAGGCCGTCGACGTGGACGGAGGTGATCTGGTCGCGGTTGCCGCGTCGCAGCAGCTCCCACGGCACGTCCCAGGAGAGCGCGAGCTCGGGGGTGGAGATGTCGACCAGGAGGAAGTCGGCCGCCATCCCCGGTGCGACCGCGCCGGTGCGGGCGCCGAGGCCGAGGGCGTCGGCGCCACCGCGTGCGGCGTGGTCCAGCCAGGTCCAGCCGGCGCCGCAGGAGGAGTCACCGGTGGCCAGGCCGTGGGTCAGCCGCTGGGCGAACTCCGCCGCCTCGACGAGCCGGAAGCCGTCCGCCCGGGTGCCGTCGGTGCCCAGCCCGAAGCGGATGCCGCGTTCGGCCATGGCGGCGGCGGGGGCGACGGCGTTGCCCTTCCAGGCGCTGGCGACCGGGTTGTAGCTGACGGCGGCCCCGGTCTCCGCGAGCAGGGACAGCTCGCGCGGGGTGAGCAGGGTGGCGTGCGCGGCGAGCAGCTGCGGACCGAGCGCGCCGACGTGGTGCAGGTACTCCAGAGGGCGCAACCCGTGCTGGACGAGGGAGCGTTCGACCCCGGCCAGATGCTCGTTCACATGGATCTGGACGACCGCTCCGGCGTCGGCGGCGAGTGCGGCGGTGGCGCGCAGCACCCCGGCCGAGGCGGCCTCGGGCACCGGAACGGCCAACGAGGGGTGGACCAGCGGGTCCGAGGCGTACCGTGCCAGATGGGCCTCCGCGCGGGACAGCGCCCCGTCGGCGTCCCCGCTCTCCGCGTCGCCGCAGACGAGCCCGAGGATGCAGCGTATGCCCGCCTCACGGGTGGCGGCTGCCAGTACGCCGTGGTCCACCGAGGCACGGGTACCGGCGTCGGCGACGGTGGTGAAACCGCCGCGCAGCGCCTCCAGCGCCGCCAACTTGGCCGCCACGTACGCCGATTCCTCGTCCAGCGCGCCTTCCAGCGGCACCCACACCCGGCGGAAGATCTCCGAGGGCTCGCCGAAGGCGAGGGCCGAGCCGAAGCTCTGGGTGAGGTGGTGGTGCGCGTCGACGAAGCCGGGCATCAGCAGATGGCCGGGCAGGTGTACGGGGGTGAGGTGCGGGTGGGCGGTGGCGAGCGCGTCGGCCGGACCGACGTCGCCGAAGACGCCGTCGCGCACCAGGACCGCGTGCCCCTCGACGAGGCCCTCGGGGAGGAACACGGCGTCGGGGACCAGGAGATGGGGGCCTGGGCCCTGGAGGCGTTCGGGGGAGAGAGGGTTCATCGGTCGCTTTCGGTGCGGGAGGTGAAACGGGCCACCACGGCCGGCCGCACATGGTGGAAGAGGATGTTCAGGACCGCGGCGACGAACGCGCCGACGGCGACGCCGCTTTCGAGCAGGATCCGCACGTTCGGCGGGAAGCCCTGGTAGACGCCGGGAATCAGGATCGGCAGCAGGCCGAGCGCGAGCGCGACGGCGCAGATGAACGTGTTGGTGTGCTGGCTCAGATCGCAGCGGGCCAGCATCTGCACCCCGAGCACGGTGATCACCGCGAAGACGACCATGGCGGTGCCTCCGACCACGGCCGAGGGGATCACGCTGATGGCCTCGGTCACCGGCGCCAGGAATCCGATCACGATCAGCACCACGCCGGCCGCCGCGGTGACGAAACGGCTGCGCACGCCGGTCACCCGGACGATGCCGATGTTCTCGCCGCTGGTCACCATCAGCGGCAGTCCGAAGAAGCCGCCGAAGAGCGAGGTGACCGCGTCGCCGCGCACCGTTTTGGGCACGTCGGCGCGCTGGTCGATCTCCTTGCCGACTGCCTCGGCGTTGATGACGGTCTGGCCTGTGGCCTCCGCCATCGAGGCCAGGCTGTAGAGCATCAGCGGCAGAGCGGCGATCAGGTTGAACTCCGGCGAGCCGAACGGCATCGGCTGCGGAACGCTGAACAGCGCGTCTCCGGTGGCCCCGCCGAAGTCGGCCTTTCCGATCAGGACGGCCAGCACCGTGCCCGCCAACAGCCCGAGCATCACGGCGAGTTGGCGCACGATACCGCTGGACAGGAGGTAGAAGGCGACGGTGAAACCGATCGTCGCCGCGCCGAGCGCGAGATTAGTGGTGTCGGCGAACCCGGGCTCACCGGGCCGCCCGGTGACCAGCACGGCGCCCACCTTCACCAGGTTGACGCCGACGATCACGATCATCGTGCCGATGACCAGCGCGGGGAAGAAGCGCAGCAGCCGGGAGAAGACCGGCAGCACGACGAAGTAGAAGACGGCCGTGATGATGACCGCGCCGGTGGCGGTGCGCACCCCGTGCTGTTCGGCGATGGCGAGGAAGAGGATGAGCGGCGCGCCGCCCGGCAGCATCACGAAGGGCAGCCGCGGCCCGAACTTCCACGGGCCGAGCGACTGGATCAGCGAGCCGACGCCGGACAGCACGAAGGCGGCGGACAGAAGGTCCACGGTGAGGCCGGGGTCCAGCTTCAGGGTCGCGCTCATCAGGAAGATGGCCGAGATGGGGGTGGCGGCCATGACGAGGACGTGCTGGATGCCGAAGAGGATGATCCGCCCCAGCGGGCGGGACTCGTCGACGGGGTGCACCGGCTTGGGCTCCGGTGGTTGCTCCGTGTGACGCATGGGTTGGCGGGGATCGGGCATGGCGAGCTCCGTTCGGTTCGGTGCGCTCGAGATTCCGGCCGATCCAGCCCCGAACGGGGAGCCAAATCGATTTGGCCGCCAATATAGGAACGCCCGCAGGCCCCGTCAACACTTTCGGCAGTTACGGAGCGTCAGATCCACGGCGCTCGAAGCGGCGTCGACCGCGGCTCCTGGACGGGACGGGTTCCGGCCGAAAGCTGCCCGGCCTCCCGAGGTGCGCCCGTCCTGGGTCGGTAGCGACGAGTCAGGCGCCGGCGCGAGCGTCGAGGCGGGCTGGTCGCGAGCGCCGCGGCCCGCCTCGACGGCAGGGGGTGCGAGAGGAGCGGGGCCAGTTCCAGTCGCCCGCGAAGCGGGCTCCGCTGGTTCCCCGGCGGGCGGGTGCGCGCCGAGAACCTCCGGCCGGCCGCCGGTGACCCGGTCGAAGGCGCCCCTGGTGACACGTCCGGTTGAGCCGCCCGCGGAGTGGGTGGGTGGCTCCTCGAAGAGTGTCGGCTGCGCGGGTTTCCGCGGAAGGCTCGCAGGGGGCAGGCCCGACGGAGCCGCGGAGTCGGCCCGGAGCATGTGCCTTTCCGGCGTCTCGGCAGGTGGGGCACCGGGGCGGTGTCGGCCGTCTGGTGTGCCGGGTGGGCGGCGCCGGGAACGAAGGGGTTCGCGCGACCTCGTCCACCTTCCCGCCGTGCACCAGTAGTTCCACCGCGCGCTGGGCGCGCACCGTCGCCACCCACCGCGCGATGCCCGCCCCGGTGGTGAAGGTGCGGGTGATCGTGCGCGGGCCGGTGTCGAGTTCGTCCGCCCAGTCGGAGAGGGTGCGCGGATCGGCGGGGTGGGGCGCGCACGGGTGGCTGCGCCTGTCGACCACCGGTACACGGCCCGGGGTGTGTGCAGCGGTGTGCAGGGGCGCACCGGATTTGGCCCGAAGGGGCGAACGTGATATCTACATGGTAATCGTTTTCATGTTCGTGCGATGTCGGGGGTTCGAATGGCGGGGTGGAGCGTGGGCCGGGCGGGCGCCGCCACGGCAGAGAAGGCCGGCGGACACGCGCCCGCCTCCGCTGCCGAGGACACCGGGCCGCCCGGCGCCGGGAGTTCGGTCCGGCAGAATGCGGCCCCGCTTCTGCTCTGCGCCGCGCTGCTCCTGGCCCTGGCCCTCTCGGTCCTGCTGGCCATCGGGCTCGGCCCGGCGGCAGTGCCGCCCGGCGAAACCGCGCGGCTGCTCTGGGCAGCGGTGACCGGAGGGAGCGTGTCGGCCGACACCGGCCCGACGTACCAGATCGTCTGGGAGATCCGCACCCCGCGCGTCCTGCTCGCCGCCTTCGTCGGGGCCGGACTGAGTGCGGTCGGCGTGGCGATGCAGTCGATGGTGCGCAACGCCCTTGCCGATCCGTACGTGTTGGGCGTCTCCTCGGGCGCCGGCGTGGGCGCGGTGAGCGTGTCCCTGGTCGGCGGTCTGGCGGGGCTCGGCATCTACGCGATGTCGGCCGGCGCGTTCGTCGGCGCGCTCGCGGCGGCGCTGCTGGTGTACGCCGCCTCCGTCGCACGAGGAGGCGGACTGGCGCCGTTGCGGCTGGTGTTGACCGGCGTGAGCCTGTCGTTCGCGCTCCAGGCGGTGATGGGCGTGCTCATCTACTTCGCGCCCAACAGCGAGGCGACGGCCACCCTTCTGTACTGGACGATGGGCGGCTTCGGTGCGGCGAGCTGGGGAACGCTGCCGCTGGTCGCCGCAGTGGTGGTGCTGGGTTGTGCGCTGCTGCACCGCTGGAGCCGGTCGATGGACGTGATGGCGCTGGGCGACGAGACCGCCGCCAGCCTGGGAGTCCACCCCGACCGGCAGCGGCAGCGTCTGCTGCTGCTCGCCGGCCTGGTCACCGGGGTGATGGTCGCCGCCAGCGGCGCGATCAGCTTCGTCGGACTGGTGATGCCGCACGTGGTGCGGCTGGTTGTGGGGGCGAGCCACCGGCGCGTGCTGCTGGTGGCGCCCCTGGCCGGTGCCGTCCTGATGGTCTGGGTCGATCTGCTCGCCCGGACGGTCGTCGCGCCCCGCGAGCTGCCGCTCGGGGTGATCACCGCACTTGTCGGGGTCCCGGTGTTCATGGTGCTGATGAGGCGTCGCGCCTACGTCTTCGGGGGGCGCTGAGATGGAACTCGAACTCACGGAACTCACCGTTCGGATCAAGGGCCGGGCCCTGGTCGACCGCTTGTCGCTGCGGGCAGGCGCGGGCGAGGTCGTCGGTCTGGTCGGGCCCAACGGCAGCGGCAAGTCCACGGCGCTGCGCTGCGTCTACGGCGCGTTGCGGCCGATCTCGGGAACGGTGCTGGCCGGTGGCGAGGATCTGCGGGCGCTCCCGCTGCGGGAGCGCGCCCGCAGGGTGGCCGCCCTCACCCAGGACGGTTCGGTGGACCTCGACTTCACCGTCGAGGAGGTGGTCGCCCTGGGACGGGCACCGCACCAGCGCGGCACCCAGGCGCTGAGCGTGCGCGAGCAGGGCCTGGTGCGCGCGGCGATGCGGCGGCTGGACCTGCTCGCGCTGGCGGACCGGGGAGTGCTCACCCTCTCCGGCGGCGAACGTCAACGGGTGCTGGTCGCAAGGGCGTTGGTCCAGGAGCCGGAGATCATCGTGCTCGACGAGCCGACCAACCACCTCGACATCCGCCACCAGATCGAGTTGCTGTCGCTGCTGCGCGGAACGCGGGCGACCGTGCTGGTCGTCCTGCACGACCTCAACCTCGCCGCTGCCGCCTGCGACCGCATCGGAGTCCTGCGCGGCGGCGCGCTGGTGGCCGCCGGCACTCCGCGCGAGGTGCTCACGGCCGAGCTGGTCGCCGACGTCTTCAAAGTCGCGGCGCGGATCGTGCCGCACCCGGAGACGGGCGGACCGCAGTTGCTCTACACCCTCAACCCCTCTGTGTGAACTGGAGACAACCATGCGCACACCCCTTTCCCGCGGGCGGGCCGCAACCGCCGCCTCCCTGGCGGGAGCCCTGCTGTTGACCGGCTGCGGAGCCGACGTGGAGGAACGCGACGACGACAAGAGCAGCGCCACGGTAGAGCGCTGCGGCGAGAAGGTCGCCTACACGGTGCCCGAGCGCGTGGTGGCGTACGAGGGCGGGAGCGCGGACAAGCTCTTCAGCCTCGGCCTCACCGAGCACGTGCTCGGCTACGTCATGCCGCCGGCCAACCCGCCGGTCTCGCAGTCGCCCTGGGCCAAGGAGTACGCCGAGGTCGAGAAGCTGGGCGAGGACCTGCTCAACAAGGAGCTGGTCGTCTCGCAGAAGGCGGATCTGGTCGTCGCCGGCTGGAACTCCGGTTTCAGCGACCAGCGCGGCATCACTCCGAAGATCCTCGACAAGCTCGGCATCCAGAGCTTCATGCACACCGAGAGCTGCTACAACTACCCGGGCCACCCGGTGCGTTCGGCCCCCTTGGAGGCGCTCTACGAGGATCTGGAACGGCTGGGGGCGATCTTCCGCGTGGAGGACCGCGCCGAGAAGGTGGTCGCCGACCTCAGGAAGCGGGTCGATGCGGTCTCGGACGACGCGGTGGAGAACGGACCGCCGGTCTTCCTCTACGACTCCGGCACCGACCAGCCGTTCACCGCCGGCAACCAGGTCCCGCCCAACGACATCATCCGCCTCGCCGGCGGGCGCAACATCTTCGCCGGCCTCGATGAACGCTGGACGCAGGTCAGCTGGGAGGCGGTGGCCAAGGGGGCGCCGGAGGTCGTCATCATCCTCGACTACGGCGACAAGCCCGCCGCCGAGAAGATCGACTTCCTGAAGAAGTCGCCCCGCACCCGGGACCTGCCCGCGGTCAAGAACGACCGCTTCTTCGTCCTCGACTACAACGAGGGCATCTCCGGCCCGCGCAACGTCGACGGGCTGGAGAAGTTCGGCGCGTACCTGAAGAAGACCTACGGCTGACACCCGCGGACGGGCCGTGCGCTCCGGTTGTTGTCCGGGGCGCACCGGCCGTCGCGGCCGCCGACGAGGCACGGGGTGGAGGGGAGTTGTCCCGATGAGTGACGGCACGGCCCGCGGAGGCACGGCCCGCGGAGGCGCGGCCCGCGGGGGCACGGCCCGCGGCGGCGCGGCGCCCGTCCGGGCGATGTCCCGGCCGGTGCTGGTCGGGGGCGCGGTGGCAGGCTGTGCAGCCGGGGCCGCGCTGCTGACTCCGCAGGCGTTCGGGACCTGGCAGACGGTCGCGGTGTCCCTGTGCCTCCAGGCGGTTCCGTTCCTGCTGCTGGGCACCCTGCTGTCGGCCGCGGTCGCGGTGTTCCTGCCGCCTTCGTTCTTCCGCAGGGCGCTGCCGCGCAGACCCGCCCTGGCGGTTCCCGCGGCGGGGGCCTCGGGCCTGCTCCTGCCGGGGTGCGAGTGCGCCTCCGTTCCGGTCGCGAGCGCGCTCATCCGCCAAGGAGTGCCGCAGAGCGCGGCGTTCACCTTCCTGCTCGCGGCGCCTGCGGTCAATCCGGTGGTGCTCGTCTCCACCGCGGTGGCGTTCCCGGACACGCCCGAGATGGTGGCGGCCAGGCTCCTCGCCTCGCTCGGGGCAGCGATCCTGATGGGCTGGCTCTGGCTCTTCCGGGGCCGTGAGAGGTGGCTGACGGCCCGCCCGGCACCTTCCTGCGCGGCGGCAGCGGGCGGCGGTGCCGCGGTGCGGCTGGAAGCCTTCCGGCAGGCGTTCCTGCACGACTTCCTGCACGCCGGCGGGTACCTCGTGGCGGGGGCGATGGCCGCCGCGACGTTCCAGGTGGCAGTGGACCGGGCCGTGTTGGACACCGTCTCGGCGAGCGTGTGGGCCGCGGTGCTGCTCCTCGCCGGCCTGGCGATCCTCCTCTCGGTCTGCTCGGAGGCCGACGCCTTCGTCGCCGCCTCGATGACCGCCTTCCCCGCGACGGCGCAGCTCGCCTTCATGGTCGTCGGCCCGATGGTGGACGTGAAGCTGATCGCCCTCCAGTCGGGCACCTTCGGACGTTCCTTCGCCGTACGGTTCGGCGCCGCCACCGCGGTCGTCGCGGTCGGCTGGGCCTCCGCGGTGGGGTGGTGGCTGCTGTGAGGGCGACGACCCGTACGCTCCTGCTCCTGCTGGCCGGCTCCGCGCTGCTGCACACGACGGTCCTGACCGATCTGTACCTGCGCTACGTCAAGCCCGGTCTGCAACCGCTGCTGGTCGCCTCCGCGGTGCTGCTGCTCGCCGCGGGAACGCTCTCGGCGGTCCGCGACGGCTTCCCGTTCCTCTCTCGCGGGGCGGGCCGGCCGGGCCCTGCGGACGGCCGGGCCCCGGCGGTAGCACTGCTGCTCTTCGTGCCGGTGCTGCTCCTGCTCTTCGCCCCGCCTGCGCCGTTGGGCGTCTACAGCGCGACCCGGGCGGCGCCGCAGGAGGTTCCGGACCAATCGCCGTCGGCCTTCCTGCCGCTGCCCGAAGCCGACCCGCTGCCGCTCTCGCTCACCCAGTTCACCGCGCGCGTCACACGGGACAGCACCGGCGCGGTGGCGGGACGGAACGTGCGACTGCACGGCTTCACCGTTCCGGGCGACGACGGAGCGGACTACCTCGCCCGCCATGTGGTCACCTGCTGCGCGGCCGACGCGCGTACGCTGCGGGTCGTCCTGCACGGGGCCCGGGGCCTGGTGCCGGGGCGTTGGGTCGAGGTCGAGGGGCGCTGGCGTCCCGAGGGCGTGCCCGGGACCTCCTCGGCCGGGGTCGGTCTGGACGTGAGTCGCGTACGCACGGTGCCCGCGCCCGCGCAGCCATACCTCGACGTGCCGCCGGCCGGTCGCTGAGAGCGCGACCGGTCCCGGCACCGCCGCGCCGGTGAACCGCGCCGCCTTCGGTCGCGATCCGCCCGGCGCCGAGCGCACACCTCTGCCCTTGGGCGGAGGCCCGACCGTGCCTGGGTGCGCAGCAGCAACTCCGGGGTGCGCCACACCTGTTCGCTGCGGGCGGCGTCCGCCGGGATGCGCGGTGTCCGTCCCGGCCGTCCTCGGGGTTCCGTCGCGCTGTCGCGTCGACGCTGTGGGGACTTCGGGCTGTCGTCCCGCGGGTCCGGCGGTCCGGTCGGGCGGCCGAACCCGGCGCGTCCGACTCCGGCGCGCCCGGCGGGTGTTCGGGGCCGGGCTCCGCGACCGTGGTGGGTCGCGGAGCCCGGCCGGGACTACCGGACCGTCACTTGTCGGCCGGGGCGTCGGCCTCGCAGGCGACGTCGTCCGACGGGAACTCGCCGTCGACCAGGTAGGAGGTCACCCGGTCGTCGGCGCAGGCGTTGCCGGCCAGCACGTACGTGCCGTGGCCGCCCACGTCGGCGGTGACGAGCGCCGCCCGGTCACCGAGCGCGCGCCGCATCTTCTGCGCACCGGCCAGCGGGGTGGCGGGGTCGCGGTCGTTCTGCGCGATGAGGATGTTGCGCTTGCCCTCGTCGGTTATCTCCACCGGCTTCTCGACCGGGTCCTGCCAGAAGGCGCAGGGCTGGATGTTGGCGGCTGCCGCACCGTAGAGCGGGTAGCGCTCGCGGTCGGTGGCGACGTTGCGCTTGTAGTAGTCCACCGAGGTGGGCCAGCGCGAGTCGGCGCACACCACGTGGAGCCGGCCGGCGATGGCGTTCTCCAGGTTCATCGCGGGGGGCGCGGGGGGCGGGGGCAGCTCGGTGTCGGTGTCCAGTGCCTGCCAGTTCTTGGCCAGCAGGGTGAGGGACGCCTCGTTGTCGGCGTAGAGCTGGGCGAAGGTCGTGTGGCGGAAGCCGACGCCGTCGACGTCCTGCACAGGAGCCTCGTCGAGTCGCTCCGCGAGGTCGAAGTACTTGGCGCGCACCTGCTTCGAGGTGGTGCCGAGTCCGAACTCGGGTCGTTCAGCCACCCACTTGGCGAAGTCCGGGAACCTGTCCTCCATCCCGAGCCCGAAGTCGCGGCCGGCCTCGGAGTCCCAGCCGTTGGGGCCCAGGCTGCTGTCGAGCACGACGCGGTCGGTGGTCTCCGGGAAGAGCGAGGAGTACACCGCGCCCAGGTGGGTGCCGTAGGAGTACCCGAGGAAGGACGCGGTGCGCTCACCGAGTGCGGCGCGGATCCGGTCCAGATCGCGTGCGGTGTTGGCGGTGGTGGTGTGCGGAAGCATGTGTGCGGTCTCGGAGTTGGCGCACTGCTCGGCGATCTTCTCGGTCTCCGCGGCCCACTCGTCCACGTCGGCCTCGGTGGCCGCGTACGGCGGGATATTGCCCTTGGCCTGCTGCTCGTCGGTGAGGTCGCAGGTCACCGGGGTGCTGCGGCCCACACCCCGCGGGTCGACGCCGATGACGTCGTAGGAGTCGAGAACGTCCTGGGGCAGACCCAGCGCCTTGAGCTGCGCGGGGAAGGAGATCCCCGCCCCGCCGGGACCGCCCGGGTTGGTGAGCAGCACGCCGCGGCGCTTGTCCGGGTTCTTGCTCGCCAGCCGACTGATCATCACCTCGATGGTGCGGCCCTCGGGCTTCTTGTAGTCCAGGGGCACCTCGAGGGTGCCGCACTCCACGCCGTCGGCGGCGACGTCCTCCGGGCAGTCGGCCCACTTGATCGAGCCCGCGGCTCCGGGGGAGCCCGGAGCGGACGTTGCGGCCGATGAGGCGGGGACCGCGGTGAGTGTCGCCGTGGAGGCGGCCATCACCACGGCGAGGGACAACAGCTTTCGCATGTGCACATGCCTTCCTGGTGGCGCGGGTGAGCGCCACCCCATGGGGTCGGACGAGGGTCGGTTCAGACGGTCATGCGGCGCAGCACGTCAAGCTGGGCGTTGCTGTAGAGCTCGGTGATGACCTCGACCAGGGCTCGCTGGGTGAACTTCTCGCCGCGCGGTGCGTCGGCGCACACCCCGGCGGGTGCCGGGAAGGTCTCCCTCAGCTCCTTGGCCACGGGCAGTGCGTGCAGACGGGCGGCCAGATCCCGGCGGGTCGGTTCGTCCGCGTCCGGCGGGAGCTCGTCGAACTCCAGCAGCACCGGGTCCTCTGCGTGGTCCCGCACCGACTCGGCGTACCGGGAGAGCACTTCGGGTGCGAGGAGGTGGGCGAGCACCACGTTCAGCGAACGGTCCGCCTCCGAGACCCGGACCCCGTCGAAGGCCGCCGCCAGTTCGGGCGGCAGCTCCACCGGAGTCTTCTGGTGGAGGATCACCGACAGCTCCGCGCGGGTGCGCTGCATCCGCTCGATGGCCGCGGCGAGTTCCGCGTCCAGCTCGTGCAGTGCCTCGCCGGGATGCTCGGTGTCCTCCTCCAGAGTGCCGATCTGCGGCAGCGACAGGCCGAGGTCGACGAGACGTCTGATGCGCAGTACCCGTACGAGATGCGGTACGCCGTAGCTCTTGTAGCCGTTGGCGCGGCGGTCGGGCTCCTTGAGCAGCCCGACGTCGTGGTAGTGCCGGACCGTCCGCAGCGTGGTCCCGGCCAGGTCGGCCAGTTGGTTGGTGCTCCACCCCACGACGATTCCCCGCCCCTCGATCCACCGGAGACGCGGATGCGCCGCCGGAGCACTCAGTGGAAACCGTGCCGTTGCGGCACGGTCAAGCGGAACGACCTCAAGTGGCCTGCGCAGAACGGGAGTTGAGCTCTGCGCGGCCCGTCCGCGGCTGTTCCGGTGCCGGTTCGGCGCGGCGCACGACGGGGTGCCGGGCGCTTGCTTCGACGATGTGGAGGACGCGAATCCGCTCGCCGGTAGTTGAGCCCGGCACCGAATTGGTGTGCACCGGCGGCGAGTCGGGCCGGAAGCGAACGAGATCTTGTGCGTACGCGGTCACTGTGGCATGAATGTCTAGACCATTACTCGTACGACGAGAGGTGTCCTCGTGAGGCCCACCCCAAGGCTCTCCGCGCTGAGCACCGCCGCCTGCCTCCTGGCCCTCACCGCCTGCGGCGGTTCCGAGGACAGCGGTGCCGACAAGCCGAAACTGCCTCCGGTGCCGACCGGCGTGACCGCCCACACCAGCAGCTCCACCACGGTGCACGTGATGTGGAACCGGTCGGACGCCGACAAGGTCCGGCGCTACGAGGTCTACCGCGACGGCGAGAAGGTCGAGACCGTGCCGGGCAAGCGCCACATGGTGGACATCGAGGGGCTCAAGCCCTCCTCCGCCTACACCTTCTCGGTGCGCGCCCGCGACGCCGAGGGCAAACTCTCCAAGCCGGGAGAGGCCGAGCGCGTCACCACCCCCTCCGCGGCCGAGGACGACAGCGAAGCACCCACCGCGCCCACCGGGTTGAAGGCCCGGGCGGACGGCCCGCACTCCGCCACTCTGACCTGGGGAAAGTCGACCGACAACAAGAAGGTGACCAGCTACGACATCTACCAGGCCGGCACCCGTATCCACAGTGTCGACGGCGCGAGCACCACGGCGTCGGTGACCACACTGCGCCCCGAGACCCGCTACACCTTCACGGTCAGGGCCCGCGACGCCGCCGACAACGCCTCCGAGGACAGTCCGTCGGCCCGCGTCACCACCGAGGCCGGCGCCGACGACTCCGGCTCCGAGGTGCCCACCGACCTCCAGGCCACCGTCCGCCACGCCAAGGACGGCCACCACCTCGAACTGACCTGGAACGCGCCGAGCGTCGACGGTGAGGTCACCGAGTACGAGATCCATGTGGACGGAAAGTTCCGCTCCAAGCTCACGCTCGGGGAGTCGGCGCCCAAGTCGACCGCCAACTTCGGCCTCCCGGTGGGCAAGTCGGCGAAGACCTACGCCGTGAAGGTGCGCGGAAAGCTGCTGGACGGAAACTGGGGCGGCTTCAGCAAGGAGGTCGAGATCTCCACCGGCAAGGCGGGCGACGGGGACGGCGGAGGCTCCTCCGACCACGAGCACTGAGGTCCGTCCGGCCGGGACGCGGCCGGGGTACCGCCCTCGTTCCGACGCCGCGTGCCTCGGGCGAGGCGCGCGGCGCCGTGCCTTTCGTGACAGCCGCGCGGACCGTCAACCGGCCGCAGAAGCGTGGTGGTTGGGCTGCGGACCGGCAGCGCCTCGGCGGCTCACAGTCGGGTGCGGATGGTCCGCAGCTCACTCAGTGCCTCCTCGGCCAGGGCCGTGGCGCGCTCCACCCGCTCGGCGAGCGAACCGCCCGCCGGCGCCCGCGCGGCGCCCGCGACGTCCCTGCGCACGGCCGGAGCCGCAGAGCCGGGTGAACGCACTGCGGGCCCGGCCGGGATCGCCGGCCCGGTGGGCTGGAGCGTCAGGTCGAAGGCGATGAGGTCGGAGCGGTGCCAGGTCGAGAACACCTCGACCGGCCGGCCCTCCTGATCCGTGCTCGTGCCCTCCAGCAGCAGCAGCGGCGTCCCGGGGGCCACCGCGAGTGCGGAGTCCAGCGGCGGCGCTGCCGCGACCGCGCGGATGGTCCGCCGGCCGTCGGCGATCCTGCGGCCGGTGGCCTCGGTGACCAGTTGGTGCAGCGAGCCGTGGGTCAGCGCCTCGCGGTCCAGAACGGCCGCCACCTCTGCGGGCAGATGGGTACGGATGAACGCCGCCGGCTGGTCGTCGACGCTGCGCAGCCGCTCCAACACCCAGACCTCGCTGCCGAGTTCGCTCACGTGGCCCGGCGCCGGGGCCGGCTCCAGCCGCAGCACCCGGGTGGTGGTGCGGGCGCCGCGCTGCTGCAACTGCGCCATCAGCCCGGAGGAGAGGTCGACGTCGCGGTGCATCTCGGCGCGCGGTGCCACGACGGTTCCGCGCCCGCGCGCCCGGCGCACCAGCCCCTCGGACTCCAGCGTCGCCAGCGCCTGCCGCACCACCGAGCGCGAGACGGAGAACCGCTCCTGGAGCTCGCTCTCGCTGGGCAGCAGATCACCCGGAGTCAGCTCGCGGTCGTGGATGCGCCCGCGCAGATCCGCGGCGATCCGGGTGTGCAACGGCGTCCTGGCCACGTAGCCCTCTTCTGTCCCGTGCGTCCGCTGCGTCGAACACGCGGCCCGCTCTCGTACCGGCAGGCTCAGGTTAGGGCACGCTCGGCCTCCTGGGCCGCGTCCCACACATGGCCCCAGCCCGGTGCCAACTCCGCGGCCCGCTCCGCCGCCAGGACGAGGCTGGCCTCGCGCGCCTGTCCGCTGCCGGCGATGTCGAAGGCGGTGCCGTGGTCGACGGAGACCCGCACCACCGGAAGACCGACGGTGATGTTGACGCCGTCGTCGCCGTACACGGCCTTGAAGGGGGCATGGCCCTGGTCGTGGTAGCAGACCACCACGAGGTTCCAACGTCCGCGCACCGCCTGGGGGATGAGGGCGTCGGCGGGCAGCGGCCCGTGTGCGTCCAGCCCCGCGGCCCGGGCGCGTTCGACGGCGGGGGCCAGTACGTCGGCGTCCTCGTTCCCGAAGATCCGGTTCTCCCCGGCGTGCGGGTTGAGCCCGGCCACGCCGATGCGTTCGTCGGGGCGGCCCAGCGCCCTGGTGAACGCCCCGACCAGCGCGAGCACCGAATCGGTCCGCTGGGGCGTCACTCCGGAGATCGCCTCGCGCAGGGAGACGTGCGTCGTCAGATGGAAGACGTAGAGGTCGCCCGCGGACAGGACGAGCGAGAAGTTCCGTACGCCGAACTCGTGCGCCAGCAGCTCGGTGTGGCCGGGGAACTGGTGGCCCGCCGCGTGCATGGCGGCCTTGTTGAGCGGCGCGGTCACGATGCCCTGCACCGCGCCCTGCTTGGCGAGGTCGACGGCTGCCACGACGT
This sequence comes from Streptomyces tardus, assembly GCF_018101125.2. Taxonomy (GTDB): domain Bacteria; phylum Actinomycetota; class Actinomycetes; order Streptomycetales; family Streptomycetaceae; genus Streptomyces; species Streptomyces tardus. The sequence goes on from NZ_JAELVF020000004.1 coordinate 614,734, forward strand.
AGCGGTGCGCGGCGTCGCCCGCGTCGGGATGGAGCCGGCCGAAGGGTACGTGGTGCAGTTCCGGCCCCGTCTGCACGACCTCGACCAGCCCCGGGTCGTTGGTCGCCTCGCGGGGGTGACTGAGGACCCGCACCACCGAGGGATCGGCACCGACCGCTTCGCAGCCGCGCCGCAGGGCGTCCGCGGTGCCGATCACCACGGGCACGCAACGCTCGCGCAGCTGCGGGTGGTTGAGCAGCGTGCGCACGGTGATCTCGGGGCCGATCCCGGCGACATCGCCGAGGGTGAGTGCGAGCACGGGCCTGGTCATCGAGGATTCTCCGAATCGGTCGGGGTGCGCAGTGCGCGCAGGAGCAGCGAGAGTGTCGTGCGGTCGCCGAAGCCGCCGGCCTTGGTGACCACGGGCAGCCCGTGCAGCGGGCCGCCGGCGATGTGTCCGTGGGGCACGCCTTCGGCGACGAGCCCGTGGACGGCGACGCCGCGGGCGCCCACCGCGGCGAGGAACGCCGCGGCGCCGTCCCCGCCGACCAGTACGACGGCGTCGAAGCCGTGGTCGGGCAGGGTCAGTGCGTGCGCGGCCCGGCGGGCGAGGGCGGTCGCCAGCCGGGAGCCGGGCAGCGAGTCGGTGCGCTCCTCCGGCGAGAGCAGGACCACCGCGCCGCCGTCGGCCGGCAGTGGGCGGGCGATGTCCTCGGGCAGCTCGTCGGCGTCGGTGTGCACGACCGTGACCGCGCCGTCCGGCGGGGCGTCCGCGCCGTGCGGGGCGTCTGCGGGACCGCCGTACGGCGTCTCGGCGTACGGGCTTCCGTTGGGCGCGACCTCGCCGGAGGTGAGCGCCGCCACCTGCTCCCTGGCCACCGCGTGGTGCGAGGAGACCAGGACCAGCGGACGGCGTGCGTACGGAGGTGAGTCGGCCGCGCGCCGGGGCGCAGCCGTCCCGTCCGCCGACCGTGCCCACCGTTCGGCCAGCGGGGCGGCGAGTCCGGCCGATCCCGCGGGAACGGCGCGCGGGCCCAGGAGGTCGACGGCTTCGGCGAGGCGGGCCAACTCCTCGTCGGTACAGGCGTCCACGGCGACGACCGGAGCGCGGCGGCCGGCCTCGTCGAGGGCTGCGGCCCACTGCGCCGCGGTCGGGAAGGTGCCCAACCCGACCGCGCCGGGCACCAGTTCGGTCAGCGCGTCGCGGGTCACCGGGGTGACCGGATCGCGTCCGGCCGGGGACTCGGAAACGGGAGAGCCCCGTACCAGCAGCCGGCCACGGACCACCGTGCGGTGCATCGCGGGGTAGGCCGGGCAGAGCACGACCAGGGCGTCGGGGAAGGCGGCGCGGCGTGCGTCCAGGGCCCCGGCCAGCTGGCCGGCGACCGAGCCGCGCAGTGTGGAGTCGACCTTGAGGTAGAGCCGGTCGTCCGCGGCGAGGCCCTCGTGCTCGGCCGCCGCCGAGGTCGCCCGCCGCGCCTCCTCGTGGCCCAGGGCGCGGGCGTCGGTGGAGACCGCCGTCGCTCCCCGGGCGGTGTCCTCGCGCGTGGGGTCGTGACGCGTCGGGTCGGGACCGGAGCCGGGGTGGCCGGAGGCGCCCGGGAGTCGGAGAACGGTCTGCCAACCGGCCCGGGCGAACTGGACACCGGTGTCGTTGGCGCCGGTCAGATCGTCGGCGACCACCAGTACCCGCCCGCTCATGCGCGCGCCTCCCCGTCCGGTTCGCCGGAGTCCCGCGACGACGGCGCCGCGCTCGAGCCGCCGGAGCCGCCGCCCTGCGCGGTGTCCGTGGCGGTGTCCGTGGTGGCGTTCGGCGCAGTGTCCGGCGCGGCCCTGTTGGGCGCAGCTGCGGCGCCGTCCCGCGAGGCGCCGGCTCCGCCCTCCGGCACGCCGCCGGCAGCCGGATCCGCGCCGGACTCCTCGTCGAGGAGGTTGCCGTCCTCGTCGACGACGGTGAGTCCGCCCTCGCGCTTGAGTACCCAGGAGGCGAGCAGCGGGGCCAGCACGGCGGTGATCAGGGCGGAGGCCGCCACCTGGGCGGTGGCCGTCTCCACGTAGGGCGCGAACTTGGGGTCGGCAGCCCCGACGATCGCCGGGGTGGCGATGGCGTTGCCGGCCGTGGTGGCGGCGGCGAAACCGAGGCCGCTCTTGTCGCCGCGGCGCAGTACGCAGCGGTAGCCGAAGTAGACCAGCGCGCCGGTGAACGGGGTGACGACGGCGCCGACGACCAGCCCAGAGGCGCCGCCCTTGACGACCGCGCCCAGGTCGATGCCGGTGCCGAGGCCGAAGGCGAAGAAGGGGATGACGATGTTCGGGGTGGACCGCATGATGTCGCGCCACTTGGGGTCGAGGTTGCCGACCAGCATGCCGAGCAGGAACGGAACGACCGCCGCGAGCAGCAGGGTCCCGGGGATGGCGGCGAGACCGGACATGCCCAGGAAGAGCATGGAGAAGAACGGGCCGTCGTTGATCGCGGAGGCCAGGTAGGCGCCCCTGTCCCGCTTGTCGCCGTAGCGCCCGGTGAAGGCGAGCCACAGGCCGCCGTTGGAGTTGTCGACGGCCACCAGCAGCGCCAGGATCGAGACCCCGGCGATGCCGTCGATCCCCACGGCGAGGCCGAGCAGCACCACCGCGCCCGCCGGGATCAGCGACTTCGCGGTGAGGATCACCGCGGCGTGGGCGAGTACGGGTCCGCTGGTGCGGGCGGTGACGTGGGTGCCGGTGGCGAAGATCAGCAGCGCGATCAGCGCCATGGCGCCGTCCTTGAACAGCGCCGTGGTGAAGCTGCCGATCTCCAGGGCCGGCATGGCGAAGGTGCCCATGATCGAGCCGAGGATGAGGGGCACCAGCATCAGGCCGCCCGGAAGCCGGTTCATGGCGTCGAAGAGCGGGACGATCGTGCGGTCCTCGTGGGGTGAATGTTTCATGGGCTCTCCGTGATCACGCCAGGAAGTCGGACAACCTGTCCGTACGTTATGTATGTACGTTCGCGGTGTCCCGTCACCTTGTCAACCCCTCGGCCGCGCGTCCCCGCGACCGGCCGGAACCCCGCCGACATCGGTCTTCGGCAGCGCGAACGTACGCACGGCTCCGTCGCCGGATGCGCGATCCGGCGTCCGCGGACCGTTCGGTGCCACCCGCATTTCCGGCAGCCGGCCGGCCCCGGGAGGTGGGGGAGCGGCGTGCGGAAGACGGGTGGTGAGCACTCATGTGCCCAGCGCCCGGGGCGCGTTGACTCACTCCTGTCGGCCCGACCACACCACCCGGTGTGCCGAGGCACCCGACCACACGAGAGGAACCGCCATGAGCGGTCCAGCACCTCGAGCCCGAGATCAACGCCTTCACGCCGCCTCCTGGAGCGTCACCAGCAGCTCCAGCGACTGCTGCAAGAACGAGCCGGAGCTCGAGCAGCAGTGATCCACCGGCTCGTGCGGAGGTGCGTCTCGCCTCCGCGCGAGCCGTCCCCGCGCCGGCCACCAGACCGCTCCCGGACTCACAGAGGCTTCAGATGCGCAACGAACGCTGGGTCAACCGCTTCCACTACGCCTGGAACAACACCCTGTTCTTCGACCCGCTCGATGTGTACTACGAGCCTCGGGCGGACCACTTCCTGGCCTCCCTGGACCAGCGGACGCGCGCACTGTTCGAGCGCAGCGGCATCTGGTGGAGCCACCGGCACAACGGCGAACTCCCCGCGCAGGGCTGGAAGATCCATGTGTCCGCGGAGCCCGGCCGGGTGCGCGAGGTGGCCGCGAAGGTGATCGAGTACCTCACGGCGCGACGGGTGGACTTCAAGATCGCGCTCGACGTCAACATCTACGAGATCCTCAACTCCAAGGCCGTGGCGCGCGGCGGTGGCGGCAAGCTCGTCACGATCTACCCGCGCGACGACGACGAGTTCCGCACCTGCCTGGCGGACCTCGCCGAGCGGCTGGAGGGCATCGAGGGCCCCTACGTCCTCTCGGACCTGCGGTACAAGGACCACCGGACGCTGTACTTCCGCTACGGGCAGTTCCTGAACACCCACGAGATCGACGTGCTCGGGCGCAGGGTGCCGCACATCCAGGGCCCCGACGGGCCCGTCCAGGACGTCCGACGCCCCGGCAGCGCGCATCCGGACTGGGTCGCCTGGCCGTTCGACGACTGGAAGCCCGAGGAGGAGCCCGAGGGCGACGGACTGCTCGGCGGGCGGTTCTGGGTGACCGGGGCGATCCGGTTCTCCAACAGCGGCGGCGTCTACACGGCGCAGGACACCCTCGACGGCGACCGCAAGGTGGTGCTGAAGGAGGCTCGTCCGCACACCAACCCCAACCTCCGCCAGGCGCACGACGCGGTGGAGATCCAGGCCCGCGAGTGGCAGTTCCTGAACCGGCTGGCGGACGAGGGCTCCTTCCCGGTGCCCATCGCCCGGTTCCAGCAGTGGGAACACCACTTCATCGCGATGGAGTTCCTGCCCGGCGCCGACATCCGGGCGGTGCTGCTGGACAAGAACCCGCTCACCCGGCCCGGTTCGGACCCCGAGCGCTCGGTGGAGTTCCTGGGGCTCTATCTGGACGTCTTTCGCGAGCTGGCCGCCACGATCCACGCGGCCCACCAACGCGGCGTCGTCCTCGGTGACTTCACTCCCGCCAACGTACTCATCGACACCGAGACCCACCGGGTGAGCATCGTCGACCTCGAGGCGTGCCGGCTCCTGGAGCCCGAACACGCCGCCGCCGAGCAGGCGCTGAGCCGGCCGGTGGAGCTCTTCACGCCGGGCTTCAGACTCTCCCGGAACAAGTACCGGCTCACCGGCCCCGAGAGCGACCTCTTCGGCCTGGCCACCTCGATGGCGCACTTCGTCTTCCCGATCGCCGCCATGTCCTCTCTGCGCGAGAACGTCCTGGAGAACTTCGGGGTCTTCTTCGAGGCGCTGGGCTGGCCGGACACCGTCCACCGGCTCATCACCGACCTCGCCTCGGCCCGCGTCAGCCTGCCCGAGGTGCTGGAGGCGCTGGCCGACGAGGAAGCGCTGCTCGGCGCAGTGCGCACCCCCGGTGCTCCCGCGGTCGACGAGGCGCGGATGGGAATGGCGCGGACCGAGACCGAGGTGGCGGCGTTCGTCGCGGCCGTCGCCGACGCCGAGCGCGCCACCCTCTTCCCCGTCGACCCCTTCACCCACATCAGCAACCCCCTCAGTCTCGGATTCGGGGCGAGCGGTGTGCTCTGGGCGCTGAACGCGAGCGGCGTGCCGGTCGAGCCGCAGTGGCGCGACTGGCTGGAGCGGGGCATCGACGGGATGCGCACCGAGGCATACCCGGACGGGCTGATGACCGGACTGGCCGGGATCGCCTGGGCGGCCGACTCGCTCGGACTGAAGGAGCAGGCCCGCGGGCTGCTGGCCCGGGCCAACGAGCGCGCCCCAGAGGTGGGCGACCACTCCTTCTACTACGGACTTGCCGGCGTCGGCATGACCAATCTTCGCTTCCATCTGAGCGACGGCGAGCCGCGCCATCTGGAGGCCGCCCGCGAATGCGCCCGCGCGCTGCGGGAGTCGGCGGTGTGCGAGGACGGAACGGCCCACTGGCGCAACGCCTTCACCCGCGAGGAGCCGCTCGGCGGGCTGGGCTACGGCCAGGCCGGCGTGGCGCTCTTCCTCCTGCGGATGCACCAGGTCACCGGTGAGGACGGCTTTCTGCGGCTCGGCCGCGAGGCGCTCGCCTTCGAGATGTCCCGGGCCGGCGCGGGCGGCGACGCCTCCGACGACCGGGAGATGGTGACCTTCGCCCAGGGCGGCACCGTCGAGCCCTACGTCGAGGTGGGCGCCGCCGGCGTGCTCCAGGTCCTGCTGCGCTACGGCGACCTGGACCGGGCGCGGGCGGTGGCACGCGGACTGGACTTCCGGTTCTCGGTTCTCCCGGCGTACGGCTTCGGCATCAGCGGCGTCGCCGACGCCCTGCTGGACGCCGCCGACTTCACCGGGGACCCCTCCTACCGCACGATCGCGCTGCGCCAACTCGACTACGTGCGCACGACGTTCCTCTTCGAACCCGACCCGCGCTTCGGGATGCCGCGCGAGGACGGCCGGCGGCTGCTGGGCGTGCCGGGCGAGGGGATGACGCGCTGCGCCACCGACTACCTCACCGGCTCCGCGGGGGTGCTGCGCGTACTGCACCGGGTGAACCACGGAGGAGGGGCGGACTTCCTGCTGGACGAGGCGGCGCCGTGAAGGAGCTGTGGCAGACGCTGCGGGGCCACCGCCCCAGGTTCCTCACGCTGATGATCGCCGAGGCGGGCACCGTCGGCATCGCTGCTGCACCCGCTGCAGCTGAAGGCGATCTTCGACCAGGCCGTCCTGGCCGGCGACTTCCACCGGTTCGCGCTGCTCGGCGGCTGCAACCTGGTGCTCGGACTGACCCTGAACATCGCCGCGTTCTGGATCTCCACCTGGCGCAAGCGCTTCGAGAACACGGTCGTGCTCGGCCTGGAGGCCGAACTCCTCGACCGCACCCTGGCCCTGGACGGCCGCAGACTCTCCGGTCCCGGACACGCCTCCTGCGTCAGCCGCATCCACAACGACGTCAAGGAAGGCGTGCTGCCCTCCATCGACGTGTGCGTACGCGTCGGCAAACTGCTGGTGACCTCCCTGGTCTTCCTCGGTGTGCTGCTCTGGCTCTCCTGGCAGGCCAGCCTCGTCCTGCTGCTGGTCGTCCCGCCGCTGGTCCTGGTCAGCAACCGGCTCGCCAAGCAGATCGAGAAGAACACCGGGCCCGAACGCGAGGCGGAGGCCGGCTGCGTCAACCGCCAGAGCGCCACCCTCGGCGCCTTCCACGCGCTGCGCGGAATGCCCGCCCTGATGCCCGGCACCCGGGAGACCAACCGCCGCGGACTCGGCGGCTTCCTCGACCTCACCTGCGTCAACTACCGGCTGACGGTCAAACAACGCACCCCGAGCAGCGTGACGATGAACCTCTCGGACACCGCTTCCATGGTCGTCGGCGCGTTCTTCGTCTTCAGCGGCAGGATGACGTTCGGCAGCTTGCCGGCCTTCGTCAACTCGCTCTGGCGGGCGGTGACCGGCATCTTCGACCTGACCAACCTGATCCCGCAGGTCCGCCGCAACACCGCCGTGCTCCAACGCGTCCACACCCTCCGCGAAAGCAGCCAGCAGCCGTACCACCAGGAGGGCGCGCAGGTGCGGCTGCGCGGGGTGACCGTGTGCCACGACCCGCGCTCCGCCGCCGAGGTGCGGGTGCCGGACTTCGAACCGGCTGCCGGCGAGAGGGTGTTGCTCCGCGGCCCGAACGGCTGCGGCAAGACCACGCTGCTGCACGTACTCGGTGGCACGCTCGCCCCGGACACCGGTACGGTCACCCTCCCGCCGCGGGTCGCAGCCCTCACCGCGCCGGTGAACCTCCCCCGCTGCCGGTGGGGGGCTGGTGCCCGGCGCCGGACTGCGCGGCGCCCTGATGCTCGACGGACTCCTCGACCAGCTGCCCGCCAACCTCTCCTCCGGCCAGCGCCAACGCGCGGGCGTCGCGGCCCTGCTCGGCGAGGAGGCGGACGTCCACCCGCCGACGAGCCGTTCGCCAACCTCGACGAGCACGGCCGGGACACCGTCCTGCGCGAACTGGTCGAACGCACCGCCGGGCGGGCGCTGCCGGTCGTCCACCACGGCGACGAAGGCCTGGACGTCCGCTTCGACCGCGTGGTGACCCTGCGCCGGCCGACCGGCCCCGCACCTGCCGAGGAGACAGAGGCCACGAACTCGGCGACGGAACCCTCCCCGGCGCCCGGCGAGGCGGCAGGGCGCGCGAACTCGCTCCGTCCCGGCGGGGCGACCATGCCGGCTGAGGACTGCCCCCGCTCGTACGGCCGAAGCGCGGAAACCGTACGGGCGGGCGTGGGCCGGTGGCTCAACGGACGCGCGTACCGCCGCGCGTGCCGCGCACGACCTGCCTCAACGGAAGGCGAGCGGGCCGGGTGCGTGGCCGGGCCCCGGACCGCCCTGCGGGCGCAGTGCACGGGCGAAGGCGGTGCGGTTGGGATGCCCGGTCTTCTGAAGCAGGCTCGCCACGTGCTTCTCGACGGTGCGGGGCGAGATGTGCAGCGCCGCCGCGATCTCCTTGTTGGCGGTCCGCTCGACCAGCAGCCCCGCCACCTCGTACTCCCGGGCCGTGACTCCCTGTCGGCGAAGCGTCTGCGGCACGTGCTCGATCCCCTTGCGCCGCTGCCGCACCGGGGCGCCCATACCGCGCATCAACGCTCGGCAGGCGCCGGCCGCGGCGGAGAGCTGCGAGCCGTGGAAGTGCTCCTCGGCCTCGCGCAGCCAACGCACCGGCTCCCCCCACCCGTTGAGGTGCGCCTCCTCGGCGACCAGGCGCAGACCGAGCGCGCGGGCGTTCGGGTAGCGGGCAGCGAGCTCCAGCGCCTCGCGGGCCTGAGCGGACGCCTCGTCGCGACACTGCTCCCTGCCCAGCAGCACTGCCTTCGCCAACCGGGCGAAGACCTGGTTCCAGTGGGCGCTCGCGTGGTGCATGCCCTGCCGGTCGCTGTGATGGCTGCTGCCGAGCCGCCCTTCGAGCACTCCCAGCAACAGGACCGGCCCGTACCGGCCGAAATCCTCCACGCTGGGGTTCTCCGCCTCGTGCGCCTGCGCCCGGGCGAACTCCCGGTCGGCGTCCGCCCGGCGCTCCTCCAGCAGGGAGCAGAACGCCCGCGCCGACCCGTCCGCCAACGGGTGCAGTCCCGGCACGGCCTCGGCCGGCGGACACAGGCCCGCCAGCACCTCCTCCATCTCCGCGCGCTGCCCGCGGTGTGCCAGCAGCGTCGCCCGGGCGAGCCCGAGCCGGGCCGACGCCCCGACCAGACCCAGCCGTTCGGCCTCGACCTCCAGAGCGTGCAGCCGCACGTCCGCGGACGCGAACTCGCACCGGCGTATCTCCTCGCGCACCAGCGACAGCCCGATCTCCTGCGTCAGCGCGGGCATGCCCAGACGCTGCGCCTCGCGCAGGGCCTGTTCGACGTCGGCCTGCTCGCCGCCCCGTTCGGCCTCGACGAGCGCCAGCCGCGCCTCGGCGAGCACGGCCTCGGCGGGCAGGCGGTGGGCGAGGGCCAACGCACGGGCGGCGGCGAGCTGGATCCGTACTGCGGAGTCCTCGCGGTCGGCGGCCAGTCGGGAGAGCAGCAGAGCCGCCCGACAGGCGACCTCCGGCAACTGCGCGCGACGGGCGCCGGCCAGGGCGCGGTGGGCGAGTTCCCGAGCGGTGCGCAGCCGGGTGGGGCCCAGCCGGTGGGGTTCGACCTGCGCGGCGGCCAGGTCCACGACGGCCGCCGCGGCGCCCTGCGAACCGCTCGGCAGCGACCAGCCGGCGAGTTCGAGGTGGGCCAGCGCCCGGTCGGGCCGTCCCGCGAGCAGCGCGAGTTCGGTCAGCCGGGCGTACAGCCGGGCGCGGAGCGCGGGGTGCAGGTCGTCGGGCAGCGCCTGTGCGCTGTTGACCAGGGCGGAGACAGGGGCGAGCCGCGCGGTGTGGGCGACGGCCTCCAGCACCGACTCCAGCGCCCTGCCCCGGGCGGCCGAACCCGCCGTCGAGGCAAGGCGGTTGGCGCGTCCCAGCAGCGCCGGCGCCCGGTCACTCTCGCCCGACAGCAGGGCGCACTCCACCTCGCGGCAGTAGAGGTCCACGGCGGTGGCGGGCTCCTGGCCCAGCTCGTAGAGCTCGGCCGCGCGTACGCGCCAGACGCCGGGGACCGGCTCTCCCGACTCGCCCAGCTCCACCAGCGCGTTGGCGACCTGCCGGGCCCGCGCGGCCCGGTCCGGCGGGCCCAGCCGGGCCAGCTGCACCTCGGCCACCAGCCGGTGCCGGAAGGCGTACCAGTTCGGGTCCGCCCGGTCCTCGACGATCAACGAGGCGGCGGCCAGCGCCCGTACGACGCCGGAGAGCCGGCCGTCGTCCCAACCCAGTGCGCGGCGCGGGACGGAGAGCGGAAAGCGCGTCCCGAACAGGGCGGCGGTGCTCAGGAGGTCCGCACAGGCCGGCTCCAGTCCGGCCACCCGGCAGCGCAGATCAGCGGCGACCGCTGCCGGGATCGCACGGGGAACGCGACCTTCAGCGACCGTCAGGTGGAGCAGCTCGGCGACCACGAAGGGGATGCCGCCGCTGCGTTCCATCACCGTCCGCACCTGGGAGTCCGCGATCTCCGAGGGAGCCGTCGCCCGGGTGAGGGCGAGGAGTTGGTGCACCTGCGCGGCGGTCAGCGGACCGAGATCCAGTACGGTCGCCACTCCGCGCTGGCGAGCCCGCGGCGCCAGCTCGTCCGCCACCGCGCTCTCCCGCTGCGCCGTCAGCAGCAGCGCCACCGGCAGCTGTGCGAGATGGTCCAGAAGGTGCTCGACCACCGCCAGCGTGCCGGGATCGGCGTCGTGGAGGTCGTCCAGCACCAGCAGCACTCCGCGCTGCCGCCCCAGGACGGCGAGCAGCCGCAGTACGGACTCGGCGACCACCACGGGAGAGCCGGCCCGATGCGGAGCGCCGGAGAGCAGCCGCGCGAGTACGCGTCCGTACGGACCCCACCCGGCCGGCTCCGAGGGGAGCCCGGGCCTGGTCAGCGCGTGCAGCGCCGCCACCAGGCACCGGTAGGGCAGCTGCGGCCCCACGGTGCCCGCCCGTCCCGTCCCGGTGGCCATCCGGGGGCCGGCCAGTGCGACCGCCTCCGCGGCGAGCCGGGTGCGCCCGGCGCCCGGCTCGCCGGTCAGGAAGACGGCACCTCCCCGGCCGGCCCTCGCCTCCTCCAGAACGGCTGCGAGATGTGCCGACTCCGGGCCGCGGCCGACCAGCGGGGAACCGGTGCGGGCGGAGAGGTCGTGGCCGTGCGTCGCCCGCCCGCCACTGTCGCCCTCCTCCGGCACGCGCAGCCTCGGGGCTCGGCGGCCCGGCAGGCGGCGGTCCGGGACGTGGTGGTCCGGGACTCGGTGGTCCGGCAGGCAGTGGTCCGGCAGGCGGTGGCCCCGGGGCAGGAGGTGCGCGGCTGCGAGGGCTTCGGAACGGACTGGGGTCTGCGTCATCGGTCTCTCCTGGTCCGGGAAGAGAAAGCTCGACTCGATCGATCGTGCGGCGGGGCGACGGAACGGTTCCGGCGTCGGGTCCGGTCCGGCCGGCGTCGACGCGGTTTCCGGTGCGGCACGCGAGTGCGCGCCTCACGATAGAGAGCGCCAACAGCCTTTCCCAGCCGTCTATTTGGGGGGCTTGCCGCCGCGTCTGTCCCCTTCCGGCCGGCTGCCCCGGGCTCCGTGCTCCGCGCGCCCGCACCTCTGGCGACCGCTCCTCGCCGCCCCGCCCGTACGCCCGTACGCCCGTACGCCCCGAGTGCCTCAGCCGTCGTCGAGGCTGTCCTCCCGCACCACCCTGGCGAGGTCGATCTTGGTGTACGTCGGCCGGCCCGCCTGCCGGTACTTGGCCTTGACGCGGTTCAGATAGTCCTTGGCCGTGTGCACCGTGATGCCCGCACGCCGCGCGGCCGACTTCAGCGTCATCCCGGACGCGTAGTCGAGCAGCACCTGCCGCTCCCTGGGCGAGAGCCGGGGCCGCGAGGGGCTGTCGTCGTGGGCGCAGGCGAAGGCGAGTTCGGGGGAGTGGGCGCCGCGGCCGGCGGCGACGTCCTCGATGGCGGCGACCAGGGTGGGCAGATCGTTGTCCTTGGTGAGATAGCCGTCGGCGCCCGCCCTGATCGAGGCGATGACCTGGGTGCGGTCGGGCACGGTGCTGATCACCAGGACGCGGCTGCCGGAGTGCAGCAGCCGGCGGATGTTCTCGCCGGGTGTCGAGTCGTCCCGCAGCCGCAGATCGAGCAGGACCACGTCCGCCGGCGCGTACGGAGCGGCCGGTGGGGCGGGCTCCAGCAGTCGGCCGACGGTGGCGGCCGTGGAGACCAGTCGCAGCTGCGGCTGGTCTCCCAGCCACGACCGCATGCCGTCGGTCAGCATCCGGTCGTCGTCGACGAGCGCGACGGTGATCACCCCGGCCATCGCAGCTCCACCCGGACTCCCTCTCCCGGTGCCGTGTCGAGCACCGCCCGTCCACCGACCTGCGCCATCCGGTCGTGCACGGAGCGGCGCAGCCCCAGACCGGGCTCGTAGTTCCGCGGGTCGAAGCCCGGCCCCCGATCGACCACCGTGACCCGTACGCTTCTGCGCGAGGCGTCGCCGGTCGCGGTGACGTACGCGTGGTCGGTGCCGGCGTGCCTGCGCACGTTGTTGAGCGCCTCGCGGACCGCGTCGGCGAGGGCCGTCGCGACCTCGGAGGGGACCTCGGGCAGGGCGTGGCACTGAACGGTGACGCGAAGCCGGAGCCTTTCGGCGTCGGCGACCGCGCCCTCGAGAGCCTCGGCGATGCTCTGGTGCGCCTCCTCGTCGGCGGTCTGCTGGATGAGGCGCCGCAGCCGCGCGGCCTCCCGGGCGCAACGTTCGCGCACATGCGGGGAGTTGGCGTCCACGCTGCCGGAGGCGAGAGTGGTGAGGGTCGCCAGCACCGTGTCGTGCAGCATCAGATGGTGCTCCAGGCGCTCGGCGTAGCGCGCCTTCCTCGCCTCGGCGGCCAGGGTGCGTGCGTTCGCGTCGTCGAGCATCCGGCCCTGCCGGCGCAGGTACCACCAGAAGGTCCACGCCATCGCGGCGGAGAAGAGCAGTGAGTTGGTGTGGCCCAGGATCACGGCGGTGCCGGCCGACACCAGCCGATAGCCCAGCAGATGGGTCAGTGCCAGCAGCGCGACGGCGCCGAGCAGCGTCCAGCGTCGCAGCACCACTGCGGCGGCGGCGCTGGAGGAGGTGCCGAGCAGCATCACCCACCCGAGCTCAGCGGACTGGTCCGCTCCGCCCCAGGCGCACAGCGCCAGCGGGAGGGTGGCGCCGTTGACGAGGATGTCGGCCCACAGGAAGCGGCGGTCGAACCAGCCGCGCCGCAGCGCCGTTCCGAAGAGCAGCACGCTGAGGGCCAGTGCGACGAAGAGCGCCGCGTAGTGCGCCGGCTGGTCCCGCTGGTGCTGGAGCACGGCCAGCAGACCCACCGTGAGGTGGCTGACGCGGTAGAGCATGGTGGCCAACAGCATGAAGGACTGGGCGCGTTGGAGTCCAGAGCCGATCGCCGTCGAATCGGGTGGCGTTCTCGGCCCGGCTAATCGCGATATTCGCGACGACACCGTCCCCGCCCTTCCTCGCGCTCGGCGTCCGAAGTCGCCCGTACGGGAGACGAGTTCGGCCGCCACGGCGCCGTCGGGTGCCCATGACCGGGCACATCCTAACTCAGCATGTTCATGAGCAGACAACGCCGGATGGTCCGCCCCTATCCGGAATATGAGGTTCCCTGCTCGAGTGACGGGGGACCGGCATACTTCTCGGTGGGCTTCGGTGGGCTTCGGTGGGCTTCGGTGGGGGCGAGTGCTGGGCGTGCCTCGTTGCTGCCTTCTCGGGGTGCCCCGGTGGGGGCGCGACTGCGTGGTGTCTGCCGGCCCGGTCGGGCGGTGATGGCGGTGAAATCTCGTCAACTTGCTTGCGGCCGACGGCATGTGGCGTGTTGCCGTGCCTCTTGTGAGGTCGCTCCCCGATCTTCTGCGGGAAGGCTCGGGACCGCTTGATGACTGATTCGTCGGTGCCGACGGGTCTGGTTGTGGTGATCGTGTGACCGAATGTGTCCGACCCTGAATGAGCCCCCGAAGCCAATTCCGCTGATCCGGGAGAATGGTGGCAGTTGACGGTGAATTGGCACTCCCGAAACGGCCACTGATGTAGCCGTGAGTGACCGCGAAGAATACGGAACGCAGACCGAGTTGCGCCCGAGCGATCAAATTCGGTCGTACTCGGGCGCCCTTGTTTTGTCCGCCACCTGCACGCGGCGGCCACGTCCAATCACCGTACAACCAGGGACTTGGCCGATTGTGGCCGTGTGCGACGGGGTGTGCCCGACCGTCTCCACCACTCGATGCCCGAACGGGCACGGCGGGGCGAAAGGGCCGTTGCCCCTTTTGCGCGGCGGGTGTTCTCAGGAGACTGTGCTCAAGGCAGCTCTTGGTGTGGACCAATGTCCGTGTATCGGGGGCCAGGGGCCTCCTGAAAAGGAGCAGAACCCGTGAAGACCGCCCGTCGTGGGCCGTACGTCGCCCCCGAGGCTTCTGCGCGACGGCACGGCCCGAGCCGTGAATGGAAGCCGATGCCGCACGTCGACCGCGTGCCCGGCAGCAGGATCACCGTCGCCTCCCTCGTCCCGAACGGAGAGCCGGGCCACAGCCGAACCGCGGCTGCTCTGCCCGAGCGGGCGCACCTTCCAGGACACGCCACCCAGTTGTCCGCAACCGCCAGTGGAAGCAGACCACTTACACCCTGCACGCCGCTTCCACCCTTCACACCGCCTCCTCCGGTTCCAGCGTCCGCACCGCTCTCGGCGCAGCTCCGGACCGCAGGTGCCCGCACCCCCGTCCGTCGTCCGGCGCCCACTACCGACCGTCCGGTGCTGCTCGTTCCCGCCGAGTCGGGGCCACCACCCCCGGAGCCGGAGACCGGGCCCTCGCCACCCGGCTCGCCGCGGCAGCCCCACCGCCGCGGCGCGCACGGCTGACCGTCCCGGTCACCGGCGCCGTTCGCGCAGCCCGTACGCGGTTGCCCGAACACCCGCCGCGTCCGCCCGACCAGCGGGCGAAGAACGTTCCAGTACCACCCCCACGATTCGTTGATACGGAGCGATATGGGCCCCCTCGTACAGCCCTTGAAACGGCTTCACGGCCGCGAACCGCAGCTCGCACAGATCCAGGCCGCCATTCGGGGAGTGACCACCTCCCGGCGGAGCAAAGTGCTTCTGACCGAGGCGCCGGTGGGCGCGGGCAAGACCCGTCTGCTGCGGGAGGCCGTCGCGATGGCCAGAGCCGAGGGGTTCGCCGTCGGCGGCTCCGAAGCGGGCCCGGTTGCGTCCCGGCCGGTCGGGGAGCCGCACGGAACCGGCTGGTTCGCTCCCGAGAGCGGCGCTCCCGGCCAGGACTCCGGCTCGCTCCCGGTACAGGTGTCGTTCGCCATCGAGGCCGCCAGGGCCGGTCTGCGCAACGACTCCGAGCACCCCACCGTGGTCGTCCTGGACGATCTCGACGTCGTCTCGCTCCCCGTCCTGGACAAGCTCTGCGACCTCGTGGTGGCACGCGGCGGCCGACCCATCCTCTGGCTGCTCGCCTTCACCCGGAACCGCGACAGCACCACCGGCCTCGCCGGAGCCGCCGTGGACCCGAGCTCCCCGACCTCCAAATCGGCCAAGGCGGCCCACGACCGGCTGCGCGGCCGGATAGCCGCCGAACAACTGACCGCGCTGGACCCGCTGAACGGCGAGGCACTCGCACAACTGGTCGCCGACGACGCCGGGGGCGCACCCGACGAGGCGCTGCTGGGCCTGGCCGAGAGCGTCAACGCCACCCCGCGCGCGGTGCGCGAACTCGTCCGCGGCCTCGTCGAGGACGGCGACGTACAGGTCTTCGAGGGTGCCGCCCGTTTAGCGGCAGCCACCGCCGACCGCGTCTCCACTGGAGCCGGTCTGCCCGCGCCCGTGCCCGCGCGGTTCAGCGCCGCGATCCACCAGGAGCTGCGCACCCTCAGCGATCCGACCGTCAAGGCGCTGCGGCTGGCGGCGATACTCGGCTCGCCGTTCTCCCCGGGAGATCTGTCCGCGATGCTCTCCGAGGGGCCGGTGGGTCTGCTCGTCGCGGTCGACGAGGCCGTGGCCCACGGCCTCCTGGTGTGCGGGGAGCACGACCTCGCCTTCAGCAGCGAGCCGATCTGGCGGGTGCTGCTGGACTCCGTGCCGCTTCCGGTCTGCGCGCTGCTGCGTCGTCAGGTGGCGGAATCGCTCCTGTCCCGGCCGGACGGCACCGAGCGTGCGGCGCTCCAGCTGATCCACGTCGCCCAGCCCGGTGACACGGAGACCCTGCGGACCATCGCCGAGGGCGCCCGCCGCATGGTCACCGGCGACCCCTCGACCGCCGCGGCGCTCGCCGTGCACTGCATGGAGCTGGTGTCGGTCGAACACCCCGACCGCACGCGGCTGGCCAGGACCGGAGTCGAGGCGTACACCAGGGCGGGCGAGCTGGACCGGGCGATCGCCCTGGCCAGGGCGGCGATCGAGGAGGCCGAACTGCTGCCGGCACGGTGCTCGGAGGCACTGACGGCGGACCTGGTGGCCCTGCGGGCCTCGATGTCGACGGCGCTGCTGCTGCTCGGGGACAGCGGCCCGGCGCGGGCCGCCGCCGCGGGCGCGCTGGACGGCTGTGGCCAGCACGACGCGGTGGTCACCTACCTCGCGGCCGGCTACCTCACGGGCCACAGCGGCGTCGCCCAGCAGACCTGGCGCATCCTCAGCTCACCCGAGGACCACGAAGCCCCGGTACTCGTCGGCGCGATGACGTTCTACGCCTTCGGGCAGTGGCGCCAGGGCCAGGTGCGGGAAGCGGTGCACACCCTGACCGACGCCTGCGCACTGGACTGCGGCGACCAGGGCGCCCCGATACTCGACCCCAACTGGTTCCTCGCGCTGGCACTGACCAGGACCGACGAGTTCGAGCAGGCCGAGGCCGTCATCCAGCGCTGCGAACGCACCACTCCGGCCGGTGACGGGACGCTCGCCGCCGGCGTGCCGGCGGTGCTCAGGGCCTCGCTGAGGCTGGCGCAGGGCCGGTTGGACGAGGCGGCGCAGGCCGCGCAGTCGGTGGTCGCCGACCACGGAGCACAGGTGCCGATGCTCGCGCCGCAGGCGTGGCTGGTGCTCGCCGCGGTCGCCCTGCGCACCGGTGAACTCGCCCAGGCCGAGGAGCACTTGAGGACCCTGGCGGACTTCTATCCGCAGGACGCCTCCAGCCCCTGGTGGTCCACCCGCCTGATGCTGGCCGCCCAGCTCGCCGAGGCCCGGGAGGACAGCCGCTCCGCAGCCGACATGCTCGCCGAGATCGCCAAGCACCCCGAGCCCCTGCGCGAGTTGGTGCTGGAGGACTCGACCGCCGCCGCCTTCTGCGTACGGATCGCCCGCGCTGCCGACCGGCCGGAGCTGGCGCACACCGTACTGGCCGCCACACAGCGGCTCAGCTCCGTCAACGTCGATGTGCCGGCGATCGTCGCCGCCTCGGTCCACGCCGGAGCACTCGCCGCCGAGGACCGGGCCGCCCTCGCCGAGGCCGCCGAGCTGCACCGCAACCCCTGGGCGCGCGCGGCAGCCGCCGAGGACCTCGCCTGCCTGCTGCTGGAGCGCGCCCGCACCGCCGACAACGACCGTGAAGCGGTGGCGTCGGAAGCGGTGGGCGCGGTGGGCGAGTTCGACGAGGCGGGGGTGAGGCAGCTGCCGGCTGCCCGCGACGGGGAGCAGCACCACAGCGCCGAGGAGAAGCGCACCGAGGAGGCGGCGATCGGCGAACTGGACCGCGCCATGGCCGCGTACGCCGCGCTCGGCGGTGAGCGCGACGCCGCCCGGGTACGCGCCAGGCTGCGCAGCCTGGGAGTGCGCCGCCGCCACTGGACCCATGTCAAACGCCCGGTGTCCGGCTGGGAGAGCCTGACCAAGACCGAGCGCAAGGTGGCGGAGCTGGTGGCCGAGGGCCTCACCAACCGTCAGGCGGCGCGCCGTCTGTTCGTCTCGCCGCACACGGTCGGCTTCCACCTGCGGCAGATCTACCGCAAGCTCGGCATCCAGTCCCGTACGGCGCTGGTCCGGTCCAGGGCGGAGCTGGAGCCCCGGACCGAAGCAGCACCGCCGAGGAAGGTCATTGCGAGCGCTTCAGCAGCGGTTCCCACCAGTCGCGGTTAGCGGTGTACCACGCGACCGTCTCGGCCAGGCCCTCGGCGAAACCGACCCGAGGGCGGTAGCCGAGCGCGCGCAGCCTGCTGTCGTCCAGGGAGTAGCGGCGGTCGTGGCCCTTTCGGTCGGTGACGCGCTCCACCCGCTCCCAGGTCGATCCGGTCGCCGCAAGCAGGCGCTCGGTGAGCTCCAGATTGGTCAACTCGGCGGTTCCGGCGATGTGGTGGACCTCGCCGGGCTCACCGAGTTCGGCCGTCAGCCGGATGGCCCGGCAGTGGTCGTCGACGTGGATCCAGTCGCGCACATTGCCCCCGTCGCCGTAGAGCGGCACCTTCCGACCGTCGGTGAGCCGGGTGACGAAGAGCGGGATGACCTTCTCCGGGTACTGGTGCGGCCCGTAGTTGTTGCCGCAGCGGGTCAGCAGCACCGGCAGCCCGTGGGTGCGCGCGTAGGAGAGCGCCAACACGTCGCCGCCCGCCTTGGACGCCGCGTACGGCGAGTTGGGGCTGAGCGGAGCGCTCTCGTCCCAGGAACCGGTCTCGATGCTGCCGTACACCTCGTCGGTGGAGACGTGGACGATCCGCGGGGTGCCCGCGGCCAGGCACGCCTCCATCAGGGTCTGCACCCCCAGGACGTTGCTGTGCACGAAGTCCGCGGCGCCCTCGATGGAGCGGTCGACGTGCGACTCGGCGGCGAAGTTGACCACCAGATCGTGTCCGGGAACGACCGTGCGCAGCAGTTCGGCGTCGCACAGATCGCCGTGGACGAAGGTGTAACCCCCCTCCACGGACTGGAGGTTGGCGAGGTTGCCGGCATAGGTCAGCCTGTCCAGCACGGTGACCCGCGCGGCGGGGTCCCGGTCCGCGCCGGAGAGCAGTGAGCGCACGAAGTGTGAGCCGATGAACCCGGCGCCGCCGGTGACCAGGATCCTCACGAGGTCACCTGCATCGTGCTGTGGTCGCCCAGTACGAGCCGGTGCGCGCGCAGCGCCCCGGCCGAGGCGGTGACGTCCACCTCGCGGCCGATCAGCGAGCGCTCCACCCGCCGTACGCCGGTCATCGACGCCCCGCGCAGCACGATCGAGTACTCCACCTCGCTGTCGACGATCGAGCAGTTGCGGTCGATGGAGGTGAACGGCCCGATGTAGGAGTCGCGGATGTGCGTGCCGGAGGCGATGACGGCCGGCCCGACGATGCGCGATCCGGTGACGGTGGCGCCCTCCTCGACGACCACGCGCCCGACCAGTTCACTGGAGTCGACCCGGCCCTCGCAGCGCCCGGGCACGCTGTCCAGCACCAGGCGGTTGACCTCCAGCATGTCCGCCACGTTCCCGGTGTCCTTCCAGTAGCCGGACACCTGGGTCGCCTCGACCCGGCAGCCCGAGTCGATCAGCTCCTGGATGGCGTCGGTGATCTCCAACTCGCCGCGCCAGGACGGCTTGAGCTCGGCGACCGCCTCGTGCACCCGGGAGGTGAAGAGATAGACGCCGACCAGGGCGAGGTCGCTCCTGGGGTGCTCGGGCTTCTCCTCCAGGCCGATCACCGCCCCCCGGTCGTCGAGCTCGACGACGCCGAAGGCGCGCGGGTCGGAGACCTGGGTGAGCATGATCTGCGCGTCGGGCCTGCGCTCGCGGAAGCGCTGCACGAGGTCGCTGACGCCGCCGACGATGAAGTTGTCGCCGAGGTACATCACGAAGTCGTCCTCGCCCAGGTAGTCGCGGGCGATGTGGACCGCGTGCGCGAGGCCCAGCGGCGCCTCCTGCGGGAGGTAGGTGACGTCGAGGCCGAACTGCGAGCCGTCGCCGACCGCGGCCTCGATCTCCGACGCCGTCTCACCGACGACGACGCCCACCTCCCGGATGCCCGCCTGCGCGATCGACTCCAACCCGTAGAAGAGCACGGGCTTGTTGGCGACGGGGACCAGCTGCTTCGCGGAGGTGTGGGTGATCGGCCGCAGCCTTGAGCCGGACCCGCCGGCGAGTACGAGAGCCTTCATCTGCGCCCCTGGAGGTCGAAGGAAGCTGCCCGTACGGAGTGTCCGGCCGGGAGCGAGGGGGATCCGCCGGTGATGACCGTGGAGCGTGGTGCGGCGGAGCTGTGTGCGTGCGGTGGGGAGGGCAACGAGCGAGGGGTGGCGCGGCCGGGGAACGGCGACGGCGCGGGGCTGCCGCTCACAGGTTCGGGAAGCGCCGTGCGCGAGGACCGAAGCGCCCCGGCGCCTCCCCGGAGCCGCCTGGGCGTCCGGGGAGGCGGGGGAGCGGCGGGGTGGTGCGGCCGGTGGATCAGCCGAGCGTCGCGGGCAGCACCGCCATGCGGCGGATCATCCACTCCGACTCCCACTGGACCGAACCCTCGTCCGTCAGACGGGCGTTGGGGAAGCGGCGCAGGAAGCCGCTCAGCGCGATCTGCGCCTCGAGCCGGGCCAGCGAGGCACCGATGCAGTAGTGCATGCCGAGGCCGAAGGTCAGATGGCCCTGGCCGCCGCGGGCCGGATCGAAGCAGTCCGCGCCCTCGTCCTCGTCCCGGTTGGCGGCGGCCAGATTGACCTGCACCGGCTCGCCCTTGGGAATGAGGTAGCCGCCCAGAACGACGTCCTCCAGCGGGAAGCGCCAGGTCGGGTGCGGGAACGGCGGGTGCACCCGCAGCGTCTCCTCCACCCAGGCGTTGATCTCGGCGTCGGTCTTCGGCCGCTCCTCGACGGGGCGGCGGATCGCCTCGTAGATCGAGGCCGAGATGAGGCTGCCGGTGGTCTCGTACCCGGTGATGATCATCGCCAGCGCCCAGACGACGACCTCGCCCTCGGTCACCTTGGCTTCCGGGCCGTCGGAGGCGGCCAACAGGCCGGTGATGACGCCCTCCTCCAGCGGCTCGGGGTTGTGCACCCAGCCCTCGACGGCCTCGTAGAGCGCGCGGACGGAGGCGGTGCGCGCCGGATAGTCCGAGGAGTAGAGGATGACGTCGGTGATGTCGCGCAGCTGCTTGCGCGCCTCGGGCGGCAGGCCGAGCATCTCGGAGATGAACGCCAGCGGGATGTGGTGGGTGTAGTCGGTCACCACGTTGACCTCGGCGGAATCCCCGGTGGCGGACGCCTCCAGGATGTCCAGGAAGCCGTCGACCTTCTCGCCGACCCGCTCGCCCCACCTCTCGGTGTTGCGGGGGCTCAGCACACCGGAGTGCAGGCGGCGGATACGGGCGTGGTGCTCGCCGTCGCTCATGATCATGGTGCGGGCGTACTCGGGGTCGGGCTGCGAACCGAGCATCAGCCCCGGCTTGCGCATCCACTCCGGTACGAGGGTGATGTCCTTGGCGAGCATGGGGTGGGTCAGCGCCTCACGGACGAGCTTCTCCTCGCAGACCACCCACGCCTGCTTGTCCAGGTAGGGGATCCTGATGACCGGTGCCACCTTGGCGGCGACCAGAAGCGCCGGCATGACGTCGAAGGGGCCCGGGTCCACCGGCATGTCGGTGATCGGAGGCTCCATCGGATCCGTCGCCCCCGAGTGGTCGACGGGGCAGCCCGAGGCCTGCTTCTCGGTCGGGGTCCTGGCGTTCAATGTGTGACACCTCCGGTGGGAATCTGGCCCTGTGAATCGGCCATTGACTCGATGAGATCGGCGGCCCTGCGCGGGGCGTCGCTGTTGCGGAACTCCTGCGCCAGCTCCTGGGCGCGGCGGCGGTAGCTTTCGTCGGTCAGCACGGTCCGTACGGCCTTGTTCAGGCTCTCCTCGGACACAGCGGCCTTCTTCACCACGACCCCGACGCCGGCCCACTGCGCGCGCGCCGCGACGTCGGGCTTCTCCTCGGAGCTGGGGGTCACCACGAGCGGAACGCCGTGGGCCAGTGCGGCGTTGACGCCGTTGTAGCCGCCGTTGGTGAGCAACACGTCCACGTGCGGCAGCAGGTGGTGGTAGGGGACGAAGCGCTCCAGGCGGACGTTGTCCGGCAGCGGGCTCAGCTTGTCCACGTCCAGATCGGTTCCGGTGGTGACGACGACCAGCGCGTCCTGGTCGGCGAGCGCCCGCACGGCCGAGGCCAGCAGCCACTCCACGTCGTTGGCGGTGGTGCCCTGGGTGATGAGGACGACCGGGCGGTCCTCCTCCAACTCCCCCCACCACGCGGGCGGTTCGAACTCCTCCGGCGGCAGGCCGATCAGCCCGCCCACGAAGTGGGTCCCGGGGTGCAGATCGCTGCGCGGGTACTCGAAGGAGGGGACGGTACCGACCAGATAGAGCGCCGGCGGACGTGCGATGTTCTCCATGGCGCTGGTGCCGAGTCTGGGCAGACCCACCGAATCACGGGTGAGATCGGCCTCCCTGCGCATGTCCCGCATCGCGATCCGGTCGCTGACGAAGGTCATCAGGGCGTTGCGCAGCCGGCCCAGCGGCGTCGAACTCGGCGGCACCCCGCGGCCGATGGGGGCGGTGTCCCGACTGCCCAGGATGTAGATGGAGTTGGCCAGCCAGCCCAGCGGCAAGCCGGAGCGCTCGCTGGCGAACGCGGCGCCGTAGCACATGTCGTCGCCCAGGATGCAGTCCGCGGGGAAGCGCTCCAGGATCGCCAACAGTTCCTCCATCTGGGCCGGAGCCGTGCGGTAGAAGATGTCCCGCACACCGATCTTGAAGTTCTTCAACCCGCTCAGGCCGGCGTGGCTGGGGAAGGCCTCCTCACGGCTCCTGCCGCCGAAGTCCAACTCCTCGCTCATCGGCTCGAAGCCGGCGCCGGTCTGCTCCACCTGCCGCCGGAAGGCCCGGCCGGTGTACCAGCGCACCTCGTGACCGCGACGGGTCAGCTCGTGCGCCACCTCCAGCATGCTGACGACGTGTCCCTGTGCCGGTGTGGTCGCGATCAACACTCGCGTCAACGTCGCCTCCGTCGGGTCCGTGGGTCACCTTCACCGTGCCGGTTCGGCAGCGGCGCCCTGCGGGGGCGCGTCCGTCCGGCCTCGGCCGCCAGCATCACCCCCGAACAGGTGCTACCGGCGCGTCCGCGGAAAATCCCGCACGATCGCGCAGGGTGGGGCCGTTCGATTGCCCGGTGTGCAGGTTCGAGGGGTCGGTCAAACCATGCGTCCGCGGGCCCGCTGGGGGATATGGGAGCGCTCTCCCCGCGAAACCATGACGACCAGGCATTCCCGGCAGCGCCCGAACCGTCGCAGGCCCAGATGGGCTCCGCCGGCACCCAGGACATGCTCCCGGCCTTAGGACACCGCGTACTGGAGGACACCTGTGACGGCATCCCTGCAGGAGATCGACGGGCTGAACAGCGCGTTCGACGGCCCGAAGCGGGTCACCGTCGTCGGCGCCGGTGTCGCCGGACTTGTCGCGGCCTACGAGCTGGAGCGCCTCGGCCACCAGGTGGAGGTGATCGAGGGCAGCCACGACATCGGTGGCAGGGTGCACACCCACCGCTTCTCCCACCGCGGACGCAGCGGTCCGGCCGCGGAACTCGGCGCGATGCGCATCCCCGCCGGCCACCGGCTGACCATGCACTACATCGCCGAGCTCGGCCTGCAGAACCAGGTGCGCGAGTTCCGCACCCTCTTCTCCGACGACGCGGCCTATCTGCCGAGTTCGGACGGGTACCTGCGCGTGCGGGACGCCCACAAGCCGCTGATCGAGGAGTTCGCGGCCGGGCTGCCCCGCCGCGACTACGGCGAGCGCACCCTGCTCTTCGGCGCGTGGCTGGACGCCAGCATCCGCGCCATCGCACCGCGCCAGTTCTACGCCGAACTCCGGCACGAGATCGGTGTGGAGCTGCTCAACCTGATCGACCACATCGACCTGGAGCCCTACCTCTCCGGCGGCGCCGGCAACCGGATCGATCTGCACGCCTTCTTCGCCGACCACCCGCAGGTGCGCTCGTTCTGCCCGCCGCGCCTGGAGCGCTTCCTGGACGACGTGCTGGACGAGTCCTCCTCCACGATCGTGCGGCTGGGCAACGGCATGGACGCGCTGCCCCGTCGCCTGGCCTCCCGCATCCGGGGAAATGTGATGACCGGCCAGGAGGTCGTCGGCATCGACGTCGGCGAGGACGGTGTCGACCTGCGCATCCGCCGGGGCATCAGGACCGTGGTGCGCAAATGCGACTACGTCGTGTGCACCGTGCCGTTCTCCGTGCTCAGGGGAATGCGGCTGACCGGCTTCGACCAGGAGAAGCTGGACATCGTCAACGAGACGAAGTACTGGCCGGGCACGAAGATCGCCTTCCACTGCCGCGAGCCGTTCTGGGAGAAGGACGGCATCACCGGCGGCGCCTCGTTCACCGGCGGCCACGTGCGGCAGACGTACTACCCGCCGGTGGAGAGCGAGCCGGAGCAGGGCGCCGTACTGCTGGCCAGCTACACCCTCGGCCCGGACGCCGACGCACTCAGCGAGCTCAGCGACACCGAGCGGGACGCGCTGATCGTCAAGGAACTGAGCGTCATGCACCCGGAGTTGCGCCGCCCCGGCATGGTGCTGGCGATCAGCGGCCGGGCCTGGGGCACGCACCGCTGGTCGCGCGGCGCGGCCACCGTGCGCTGGCGGCAGGAGGCGTCGCTGCGCGAAGCAGAGCAGCGCGAGGCCGCCCGGCCGCAGCGCGGGCTCTTCTTCGCCGGCGAGCACTGCTCCTCCAAGCCCGCCTGGATCGAGGGCGCCATCGAGTCGGCCATCGACGTGGCGCACCAGATCGAGTGGTACGAGCCGCGCACCAGCCGAGTGTTCGCCATGCGGGCGACGGGAACGGAGAAGCGCCCGTGAGCCTCTTCGACCTGCCGCGGCTGCACTTCCGCGGGACGGCGACGACGCATCTGCCCACCGGTCTCCGCAGCGGCCTCGTCGACCTCGCGACGAACACCGCTCTGACCGAGGACGGACAGCCCTTCCCCGCCGACCGGCCCCCGACCGAGTACCACGACCACCTCGACCGCATCGGAGCGCGCTACGACGCCACCGGACGCCCCGCTCCCGAGGGCGGGTTCAACGCGGCCAAGGGCGAGGACTTCGCCGGCAACGGCCACTTCGCCGTCGACGCCCGTATCGCGGCGGTCGAGGGCAGTGCGGGCGCGCTCGACACCGAGGACGCCGCCGTCGGCCGCGCGGTCGACATGTGGGGGCACTACAACGAGTACCTGGCCACCACCGTGAACCGGGCGCGGGTCTTCGACCTCGACCCCGCGTCCCCCTGGACCACCACGCTGATGGTCGGACAGTTCTCCTTCGGCCGCTCCGGCCGCTCGCACGACGTCGGCTACATGGCCGGCGGCGCCGTACGCGGCTTCCACCCGCCGCGCTGGCACCACACCGGACATGTGCGCACCGGTCCGCAGAGCGAGGGGCACTGGCTCGCCGACAGGCTGAACCGTTCGGTGGTCCACCAATTCGTGGTCGACCGCGAGGACGAACTGCGCTGGCTCCAGGAGGCCGACGCCTCCCCGGTGGTGGCCCGGCTGCGCGACCTCGTCGAGGGCGGCGAGGCGGACGGACTGGTCGTCCAGTTCGCCCTCAGCCACCTCGCCGCCCCGCGGGTGCCCGACACGCCGGGCCGCTGGCAGCTGCGCGGCACGATCGCGCCCTGGCACCGGAGCGAACCGCGCACCCACCCCGCGGGCCGGCTCCTGGTCCCGGGGCGCCGCGAGCAGCGGCCCGCCGGCGGACCGCACAACCTCACCGTCGAGGTGACCGACGACCTGGTCACCCTGAACATGGTCACCGCGCTGCCCACCGAGCCGCTGCCGGCGGCTGCCCCGCCCGCTCCCGGCGCGCAGCCCGCACCCGCTCCCGTACCCGCGCGGGTCGACCTCGGCGACCTCGAACTGCGCACCGCGGGCGGCGAGTTGGTCGCCCGCATCCCCCGGGCGGCGTACCTGGGGCAGGAGTACGACCGCGCGTCAGGCGTCGTGTCGGTGCCCGCCCTGCTTCCGGGCGCCGCCGTCGCCGACCAGGCTCTCTGCCTGGTCGGCGACGGCCCGCAGGGCCCGGTGACGCTGCTGCGCGAACGCGAGGTCAACCTCCAGGCCGACGAGGCCGCCCTCATCCTGGAACACCCCAGAGACCCCAGAGACCCCAGAGGCGTGGCCACCGACGCCGAGCACGACGTCGAGGTGGAGCTGCGGGCCTTCGTCCGCGGACGCCCCGCCCCGGTGAACGGGATCGCGGTGCGCCAGTTCTTCAACCCCCGCGCCCTGCCCCGCGATCCGGCCGCGCGCTCGGCCGCGGCGCGGAGCACCGATGTCGAGATCGTCCGGATGCGCGCCGGCGGCCGGGACACCGACGGCGACTGGGCCGACGGCTGCACCCTGGACACCGACCGGCAGGGTCGCGCTCTGTTCACCCTGCGCGGCGCGCGGGCCGGTACGTCGCGGCTGCTGTTCTCCGTCCGGGGCCAGCAGCTGCCGTGCGACCCGGCAGCGGAGGGATCGGCGCGACTGGCCTTCGACCACGACGACGCGCTCGGCTACTGGTCGGGCGCGGGCCACCTCTCGCTGCGGGTTCTGCCCGACGACTGGCACCTGGACGGAATCGGCCCCGAGCAGGCCGACTTCGGCCTGGTCTACCGCGAGGTCTTCGCGTACTACGAGCACCTCTACTCGTTCATGAAGGCCGAGGTCTTCAGCCTCGCGGACCGCTGCAAGGTGGAGACCTACGCCAAGCTCATCTGGCAGATGTGCGACCCGCGCAACAAGGCCACCACGTACTACATGCCGCCCACGCGCGACCTGTCGGCGCCCAAGTCCCGGTTGCTGCTCGCCTTCCTGCGGGCCCAGCAGGCGCCCGAGGAGCTGCTGACCACCGAGCCCGCGACCCAGCCGGCCGCCGAACGGATCACCACCCGCGAGCAGTTGGTGCGGGTGCTGCGCGAGGCCGCCGCCATCGAGCTGGCAGTGATGGTCCAGTACCTCTACGCCGCCTACTCGGTGCCCACCCACGGCGCGGGCGCGGAGTACGTCCGCAGGGGGATCTGGACGCCCGAACAGCTGCGGCTGGCCTGCGGCGACGGCGGCGAGACCCTCGACGAGGGCGTACGCAGCATGCTGATGGGCATCGCCCGGGAGGAGATGATCCACTTTCTCCTGGTCAACAACATCCTGACCGCCGTGGGGGAGCCCTTCCACATCCCCCGGATCGACTTCGGCACCGTCAACGGGGAGATTCCGGTCCCGCTGGACTTCTGCCTGGAGCGCCTGGGGCCGGGGAGCGTCGAGCGGTTCCTCCAGATCGAGCGCCCCGAGGAGCTGGTCGGGGACGTACGCCGCGGCGGGCCGGACGAGGGGCGTACCTCCGCCGCCGAGCCGGCTTCGGAGGGCGAACAGGGCGAGCGGCTGCGGTACGCCTCGCTCAGCGAGCTGTACGCGGAGATCCGGGAGGGGCTGCGGCGGGTGCCCGGCCTGTTCCTGGTCGAGCGGGGCCGGGGAGGCGGCGAACACCACCTCTTCCTGCGGGAGTCGGTCAACCGCGACCACCCCGACTACCAGCTCGAGGTCGACGACCTGTCCAGCGCGCTGTTCGCCATCGACGTCATCACCGAGCAGGGCGAGGGCGGCGTCCTCGGACCGCAGGACGAGGCGGCGCCCGAGCAGTCGCACTACGTCTCCTTCCTGCGCATCGCGGCGCTGCTGCGCGAGGCGAAGACCGAAGGACGGCTGCGCGAACCCTGGAACCCGGCGTACCCGGTCCTCCGCAACCCGACGCTGGAGCGCGGCAACCCGGCCAAGGAGACGGTGACCGACCCCGACGCCCGTGCGGTGATGGAGCTGTTCAACCGGGCGTACTTCATGGCGCTCCAACTGATGGTCCAGCACTTCGGCGAGCAGCCGGACGCCAGCCTGCGGCGGTCGGACCTGATGAACGGCGCGATCGACATGATGACCGGTCTGATGCGGCCACTGGCCGAACTGCTGGTGACCATGCCCTCCGGCCGCAGGGGCCGTACGGCAGGGCCCTCCTTCGAGCTGACGGAGGTGCCGGTACCCCTCGCCCGGCCCGACGTGGCACGCCGCAGCATCGCCGCGCGTTTGGACCAACTCGCCGCCGACTGCGCCAAGTTGCCCGTGGTGCCGGCCCGGGTCGGCGAGATGAGCGCCTTCTGGGCCGACCACTTCCGACGGGCGGCCGGCCCTTAGCGGCGCCTCGGCCCGGCGCCCCGGCCCGTCCGCCCCCACCAATCCGCCCGTCCACCCGAGACGTTGCCCGAAGGAGAGATCACATGCCACCACCCGGGACGCTGCCCCGGTTCGGCCTGAAGGGCTGGAGCGGCGAGGACCTCGCGAACCCGTACCCGGTCTACCGGCGCTACCTCGACAGTGCGCCGGTGCACCGCACGGAGTCGGAGCCGGGGCAGCCGGACACCTACTACCTCTTCGGCTACGACGAGTGCGTCCGGGTGCTCACCCACCGCCGGTTCGGCCGCGACGCCCGCGTCGCCTCCGGCAACCCCGAGGCGGCGCCCGTACCCGTGCCCGCGGAGTTCCGCGCGCTGCGCACCATCGTCGAGAACTGGCTGGTCTTCCTCGACCCGCCGAAGCACACCCGGCTGCGTTCGCTCCTCAACCGCGAGTTCTCGCCCTCGGTCGTCGCCGGGCTGCGCCCGCGCATCGCCGAGATCGCCCAGTCGCTGCTGGAGCCGATCGCCCGCGCCCGCGGGCCGGTCGACTTCGTGGAGAGCTTCGCCGCGCCGCTGCCGATCCTGGTCGTCACCGAACTGCTGGGCATCGCCCGGGAGGACCGCGACTGGCTGCGCGACCGCGCGGTGGCGCTCCAGGAGGCCAGCTCCAGCCGGCTCGCCGAGGGCGGACGTGAGCGCGCCGAGTCCGCAGCCGCCGAGTTCGACCTCTACTTCCGCCGGGAGATCGGCCGCCGCCGCCAGTCCGAGAGCGACGACCTGCTCACACTGCTCGTAAGTGCCGGGGACGGCGGCGCCCCGGTGAGCGAGGAGGGGATCGTCGGGACCTGCGTCCACCTCCTGACCGCCGGGCACGAGACCACCACCAACTTCCTCGGCAAGGCCGTACTCGCGCTGCGCGCCCGACCCGGGGTGCGCGAGGCGCTCCTCGCCGACCGGGCTGCCACCGGCCCCGCCGTCGAGGAGATCCTGCGCTGGGACGCCCCGGTGCAGGCGGTGACCCGGTGGGTCTACGAGGACACCGTGCTCGGCGGCGTCGAGGTGCCGCGCGGCAGCCGTGTCGTGGCGATGCTCGGCTCGGCCAACCGCGACGCCTCGCGCTTCCCCGACCCCGACGCACTGGACATCACACGCCCCGCGGACCGGCATCTGACCTTCGGCCTGGGCGTCCACTACTGCCTGGGCGCCACCCTCGCCAGGGTCGAGGCCGAGATCGGACTGCGCGCGGTTCTCGAGGGCCTGCCGGGGCTCTGCGAAGGAACGGCAGAGGTCGAGTACGCCGACGACATGATCTTCCACGGCCCCTCCCGGCTGGTCCTGGACCCCAACGCCCCACCGGGGGCGGCCGGTTGATCCGGCCGCACCGCCGGTGACCGGCAACCGCCCCAGCACTCCCCGAGACAGCGCCACACCCCGGCCCGCGGGCCCACGAGAGGAACCGACCATGAGCCAGCAGTCCGACGCCCCGGCAGGGGCGGTCAGCGAGACCTACGACGTGTTCGCCGACGCGGGCGCGACCACCGCACTCGGCGGCAACATCCACGTGGGCTACTGGACGGACGAGACCCGGGACCTGACCCTGATCGAGGCCACCGACCGGCTCACCGACCTCGTCGCCGCCCGGACGGCACCGGCCGCGGGAGACCACCTGCTGGACGTGGGCTGCGGCAACGGCCAC
The DNA here is from genome assembly GCF_018101125.2 of Streptomyces tardus. GTDB lineage: Bacteria > Actinomycetota > Actinomycetes > Streptomycetales > Streptomycetaceae > Streptomyces > Streptomyces tardus. Next base: position 644,277 of record NZ_JAELVF020000004.1, read on the forward strand.
CCCGCGCTGCGCGTCGCCGAGGCGCACGACGTCCGGGTCACCGGCATCAACGTCAACGCCCAGCAGGTGGCGGGCGCCACGGACCTGGCCAAGAAGTCACCGGCTGCCGACCGGCTGGACTTCCGCCTCGCCGACGTGCGCGAACTGCCTTTCGAGGAGGGCGGGTTCGCCTCGGCGATGGCCATCGAGACCCTGCTCCACCTCGCCGACCAGACCCCCGCACTGCGGGAGCTGCACCGTGTCGTACGCCCCGGCGGCCGACTGGTGATCGCGGACCTGTGCCTGCGGGAGCCGTTCACCGGAGCCGATCGGGAGCTGCTGGAGGGAATGCTCGACGTCTACGAGATCGCCCGCATCAGCACCGTCGAGGAGCACCGCGAACAGCTGGAGGCCGCCGGCTGGGAGGTGCTGGAACTCACCGACATCGGCGAGCAGGTCCGGCCCAGCTTCGGGCACGCCGCCGAGGCGTTCCGCGGGCTGTCCGGGCAGTTGCCCGACCCGCAGGGAGCGGCCCAACTCGCTTCCGCCGCCGACCTGATGGAGACCTTCGGCGCCCATCCGCAGGCCGGCTATGCGCTGATCACCGCCAGGCGCCGCTGAGCCGACCGCCCGGGCGCCGGTCCCGCGCCCGGCGGCCACCGCGCGACGCCCCGCGCCACGGCCGACGGTCCGCCGCCGCTCCTCCCGCACCGCACCCCGTGCGGTCACCGAACCGCAGACAGGGAGCTTCCCGATGACACTCCGCCACAGTCCGCCGCCCGCAGAGCCGGACGCGCCGCCGCACGGCACGTCCCCCGTCGCCGTGCTCGAGGGCGGTGCCGCGACCCTGCGTCCGCGGCACCACCGCGAACTCGCCGCACGTCTGGCGCTGTCGGCGGCGACCACCGAGGGCGCGCACATGCGGACCGAGGACGTGCAGCCCTGGCTCGAGGAGCGGCGCGCGGCGGGCGACTTCCACGTGGACCGGATCGCCTTCGACGAACTGGACCAGTGGCGCTTCGAGGAGACCACCGGCAACGTCGTGCACCGCAGCGGACGCTTCTTCACCGTGGAGGGCATGGACGTCGTCGAGCGCGACGGCCCCTACGGCGACGGGCCGAGCCGGCGGTGGCAGCAGCCCGTCATCCGTCAGCCCGAGGTCGGCATCCTCGGCATTCTGGCGAAGGAGTTCGACGGGGTCCTGCACTTCCTGATGCAGGCCAAGATGGAGCCCGGCAACCCGAACGTCCTCCAGCTCTCCCCGACGGTGCAGGCCACCCGGAGCAACTACACCCGCGCCCACCGCGGCACCGACGTCAAGCTGATCGACCACTTCTTCCAGCCCGATCCCGACCGGGTCGTCGTCGACGTCCTCCAGTCCGAGCAGGGTTCCTGGTTCTACCGCAAGACCAACCGCAACATGTGCGTCGAGACCGTCGAGGAGGTCGAGGTCCCGGAGGACTACTGCTGGCTGACGCTCGGTCAGATCGCGGACCTCCTGCACGCGGACGAGACCGTCAACATGAACGCCAGGACCGTACTGTCCTGCCTGCCCACCGAGGACCCCGACGGGCGCGCGCTGCACTCCGACACCCAGCTGCTCTCGTGGTTCACCGGTGAGCGCTCCCGCCACGACATCCAGGTGCGACGGCTGCCGCTCGCCTCGGTCGAGGGGTGGAAGCAGGGCGCGGAGACGATCGAGCACGAGGAGGGGCGCTACTTCAGGGTCGTCGCCGTCGCGGTGCGCGGCAGCAACCGCGAGCGGGTCAGCTGGACGCAGCCGCTGATCGAGCCGGTGGGCCTCGGCGTCACCGCCTTCCTCACCCGGGAGATCGCCGGGGTGCGGCACGTACTGGTACGGGCCGTGGCCGAGGGCGGGTTCCTCGACACCGTCGAGTTCGCACCGACCGTGCAGGCCACGCCCGGCAACCACGCCCATCTGCCCGCTGCCGACCAACCACTCTTCCTGGACCACGTGTTGGACGCACCCGACTCGCGCGTCCTCTACCGGGCGGTGCACTCCGAGGAGGGCGGCCGGTTCCTCAACGCCCGCAGCCGCTATCTCGTCGTCGACGCGGGCGAGCATCCGGCAGCCCTCGACCCGCCCCCCGGCTTCCTGTGGGCCACCCCCGCACAGCTCAGCACCCTCACCGGCCACGGCCACTACGTCAACGTCGAAGCCCGCACCCTCCTGGCCTGCCTGCACGCGATGGCGGCCGGGACCCGAGGAAGGAAGTGACATGCCGCGCACACCCGGCCCCGCACCCCTGATCACCGTGCTCGGCGCCTCCGGTTTCGTCGGCTCGACCGTCCTGCGCGCACTGGCGCAGCGGCCGATCCGGCTGCGGGCGGTCGCCCGACGGCAGTGCGCCCTGCCCGAAGGTCCGGCCGAGTCGACCGCGGTCACCGCGGACCTGACCGACCGCGACGCCCTCGCCGGGGCCGTGGCGGGATCCGACGCCGTCGTCCATCTGCTGCTGGGCGAGGGCGGCTGGCGCGCCGCCGAGAACGATCCGGGCGTGGAACGGGTCAACGTCGGTGTCATGCGCGATCTGGTGCAGGTGCTGCGGCCCGCGCGGGCCGACGGCCGCCCGCCGCTGGTCGTCTGGGCCGGCGCCGCCTCACAGGTCGGCGTCCCGCCCAGGGAGCCGCTCGACGGCGAGGAGCCAGACCGTCCCGAAACCGCCTACGACAAGCAGAAGTTGGCCGCCGAGGAGCTGCTCAAGAAAGCGACCGCCGAGGGGCTGGTGCGCGGTGTCGCACTGCGACTGCCCACGATCTTCGGCGAGAGCGCCGGCGGCGGCGACCGCGGCGTCATCTCCGGAATGGCCCGGCGGGCGGTCGCCGACCAGACCCTGACCATGTGGCACGACGGCACCGTACGGCGCGACCTGGTGCACGTGGAGGACGTCGCGGCGGCGTTCCTCGCCGCCCTCGATCACCCGGAGGCGCTGATCGGCGGCCACCACCTCATCGGCGCCGGCCGAGGCGACCGACTCGGTGATGCCTTCCGGCTGATCGCCACCGCCGTCGCCGAGGAGACCGGCCGCCCGCCCGTCGCGGTGGAGGCGGTGGAGCCGCCCGGGCACGCCCCCGCGACGGACTTCGCCAGCGTGACGCTGGACTCCACGGCCTTCCGGACGGCGACCGGATGGCAGCCCCGGATCCCGCTCGACGAAGGAATCCGCCGCACCGTGCGTGCACTGGTGCGGCAGCAGGACCACCGGTGAGCGACCCGCAGCACCCCCTCGGACAGACCCCGCGCGGCCACGGCCGGCGCAGGGCCCCACGCGCAGGCATTCACCACAGCTCAGGAAAGGCGGAGAGATGACGACCCAGGTTTGGGAATACCTGACGGAGTACGAGAACGAGCGCGAGGACATCCTCGACGCCGTGCAGCAGGTGTTCGGCTCCGGCCGCCTCGTGCTCGGCGAGAGCGTGCTCGGCTTCGAGCGCGAGTTCGCCGCGTACCACGGCGTCGACCACTGCGTCGGCGTCGACAACGGGACCAACGCCATCAAGCTCGGCCTCCAGGCCCTGGGTGTCGGCCCCGGCGACGAGGTCATCACCGTCTCCAACACGGCCGCGCCCACCGTGGTCGCCATCGACTCCACCGGCGCCAGGACCGTCTTCGTCGACGTCCGCGAGGACGACTTCCTCATGGACACCGACCAGTTGGAAGCGGCCATCACCGACCGCACCCGCTGCATCCTGCCGGTGCACCTGTACGGGCAGTGCGTGAACATGTCCGCCGTCAAGGAGATCGCCGACCGGCACGGCCTGGCGGTGCTGGAGGACTGCGCCCAGGCGCACGGCGCCCGGCAGAGCGGCGTCGTCGCCGGTTCCACCGGAGACGCGGCGGCCTTCTCCTTCTACCCCACCAAGGTGCTGGGCGCCTACGGCGACGGCGGCGCCACCCTCACCTCCGACCCCGAGGTCGAGGCCCGGATGCGCAGGCTGCGCTACTACGGCATGGACAAGCAGTACTACACAGTCAGCACCCCGGCCCACAACAGCCGCCTGGACGAGGTGCAGGCCGAGATCCTGCGACGCAAGCTCACCCGCCTGGACAGCTACGTCGAGGGACGCCGGGACGTCGCGAGGCGCTACGCCGAGGGCCTGGGCGACACCGCCCTCCAACTGCCCCGCATCGTCCCCGGCAACGAGCACGTCTACTACGTCTACGTCGTCCGCCATCCCCGCCGCGACGACATCATCGAGCGGCTGAAGACGTACGACATCAACCTCAACATCAGCTACCCGTGGCCGATCCACACCATGAGCGGCTTCGCGCACCTCGACTGCAAGGCCGGCTCACTGCCCGTCACCGAGGCGCTGGCCGGCGAGATCTTCTCGCTGCCGATGTACCCGGCCCTCGACCCCGACCGCCAGGACAAGGTCGTCCACGCGGTGCGCGAAGTCCTGGAGACCCTCTGAACCACCCGGCCGGCGACCGCAGTCGGGTCGCGGGTCCGGTCCACCGCAGCAGTCCAGCCCACCGCAGCAGTCCAGTCCCACACCGAGTCACGGGAGCAGTGATGGAAGCACGGCCACTCGCGGTCGAAGGCGCGATCGAGTTCACTCCGCGCGTCTTCCCCGACGCACGCGGGCAGTTCCTCTCGCCGTACCAGGAGGAGGCGTTCACCCGCGCGCACGGGAGCCCGCTCTTCCCCGTCGCGCAGACCAACCACAGCGTGTCCCGGCAGGGCGTGGTGCGCGGTGTCCACTACACCCTCACGCCTCCCGGCACCGCGAAGTACGTCTACTGCGCCCGCGGCAGCGCGCTCGACATCGTGGTCGACATACGGGTCGGCTCGCCCACCTTCGGCAGGTGCGACTCGGTCCTGATGGACCAGCAGCACCACCGCGCCAGCTACATCCCGGTCGGCTTCGGCCACGCCTTCGTGGCGCTGGAGGACGACACCGTCATGTCGTACATGCTCTCCGACAGCTATGTGCCGGCCAACGAACTCGCCCTGGACTTCCTGGACCCCGCGCTGAACCTGCCGCTGCCCAGCGGCGTCGAGCCGGTGCTCTCGGACCGGGACCGCGCCGCTCCCACCCTGGAGGAGGCCCGCGAGCGCGGGCTGCTCCCGGAGTACGACCACTGCCTGCGCATCGAGAAGAGCCGGCACTCCGGCTCCTAGCACCGGCTCCCGGCACCTGCTCCGCCGGTCGGCACCCGCCGGGCCGGCGGCACCGAACCCCCACCCTTCGCACCGCACCACCCGAACCGAGAGAGGCCCAACCCATGAGCGAGACCGCCCAGAAGCTGCCCGTGCCCGGAGACGTCGGCAAGCTCTACGACCGGCTGACCGTGAGCGCGATGAGCGACGGCACCTTCAACACCAACGTCCACATCGGCTACTGGGACACCCCCGACTCCACCGCCACCATCGAGGAGGCGATGGACCGGCTCACCGACGTCTTCATCGAGCGGCTGAAGGTCGACGAGAACTCCCACGTCCTGGACCTCGGTTGCGGCGTCGGCGGGCCCGGACTGCGGCTGGTCGAGCGCACCGGCGCGCGGCTGACCGGCATCAGCATCAGCCAGGAGCAGATCAAGGCCGCCAACCGGCTCGCCGCCGAGGCCGGAGCCTCCGAGCGCGCCGTCTTCCAGCACGCCGACGCGATGAAGCTGGACTTCCCCGACGACTCCTTCGACGCCGTGATGGCGCTGGAGTCGCTGTGCCACATGCCCGACCGCGAGCAGGTGCTCCGCGAGGTGCGGCGGGTCCTGCGTCCGGGCGGCCGGCTGGTCCTCACCGACATCTTCGAGCGCTTCCCGCGCAAGGAGGTCCGCCACGAGGGCATCGACAAGTTCTGCGAGGGCCTGATGTCCACCACGGCCGACCTCGAGGACTACATCCCGATGCTGCACCGCGCCGGGCTGCGCTCGCTGGCCGTGGTCGACGTCACCGAGGAGACCACGCTGCGCCTGGCCGACGAGGTCGCCAAGCTCGGCGCGGTCGAGGACCGCCCGGTGGCCCTGGACGAGGGCAACTTCTTCGACGACGGCACCTTCAAGCCGTCCGACCTGGAGGGAGTCGACGACTTCGGCTGCCTGCTGGTCACCGCAGAGCGTCCGAAGACCGCGTGAGGCCCACGCCCCACCCGGCGTAGCGGGCGGCGGCCGGTGTGCCGGGAGGGATGGGCTCTCCCGGCACACCGGCCGCCCCGGGTGCGCCGACCACCCGGCGCGCGCGGCGAGTTTGCCGCGGCTGCCGGGCCCGCAGGAGCTGGACGGAAGCAGGAGAGAGGAAGAGAGCAGATGACGCGTTCCGATGAGTGGACCGACGTGCTGATCGTGGGCGGAGGCCCGGTCGGGATGGCGTTGGCGCTCGACCTGAAGTACCGGGGGATCGACTGCGTGATCGCCGACGCCGGCAACGGCGAGGTCAGGCACCCCAAAGTCAGTACGATCGGCCCCCGTTCGATGGAGCTGTTCCGCAGGTGGGGAGTGGCCGACGCCGTGCGCAACGCCGGCTGGCCGGCCGACCACCCGCTGGACATCGCCTGGGTGACCCAGGTCGGCGGGCACGAGGTGTTCCGCTACCGCCGCGGCACCGCCGCCGACCGCCCCGCCTTCGCGCACACCCCCGAGCCGGACCAGATCTGCCCGGCCCACTGGCTCAACCCGGTGCTCACCAAGGCCGTCGGCGTCCATCCGAACGGGCCGCTGCGGCTGCGCACCACCGTCGACGACGTGACCGACGGCGAGGACCGTGTGACGGCCACCGTCACCGACCACGCGAGCGGCACCACCCACACCCTGCACGCCCGCTACCTGGTCGCCTGCGACGGCGCGTCCTCCCCGATCCGCCGCTCCTGCGGCATCGACGCCCCCGCCCGGCACCGCAAGCAGATCTTCCGCAACATCCTCTTCCGCGCCCCGGAACTGGCCCAACAGCTCGGCGACCGTGCCGCGTTGGTGTACTTCCTGATGCTCTCCACCACGCTGCGCTTCCCGCTGCGCTCGCTCAACGGCAGCGACCTGTTCAACCTGGTGGTCGGAGTCGACCCGGACACCATCGACGACGAGAACTCCGCCGGCCGGGCCGACGCCCTGTCCCTGGTCAAGGACGCGCTCGCGGTCGACACACCGGTCGAGCTGCTGAGCGACGGCGAGTGGCATCTGACCCACCGTGTCGCCGACCGCTACCGTGCCGGTCGCGTCTTCCTCTCCGGCGACGCCGCCCACACCCTCTCGCCCTCCGGCGGTTTCGGTCTCAACACCGGCATCGCGGACGCGGCCGACCTCGGCTGGAAGCTCGCCGCCACCCTCCGGGGCTGGGGCGGCGACCACCTGCTCGACACCTACGACGCCGACCGCAGGCCGATCGCGGTTCAGAGCCTGGAGGAGGCCAACGCCAACCTGGAGCGCACCATGCGCCGCGAGGTTCCCCCGGAGATCCACCTCGACGGGCCCGAGGGCGAGCAGGCGCGCGCCGCGATGGCCGACCGTCTGCGGAACAGCGGTGCACCGAGGGAGTTCGACGCCCCGCAGATCCACTTCGGACTGCGTTACCGCTCCTCGGCGATCGTCGAGGACCCCCGGGTACCGGTCCGCGAGGGCAAGCCCGACGAGGACTGGCGGCCCGGCAGCGAGCCCGGCTACCGCGCCGCCCACGCCTGGTGGGACGACTCCACCTCCACCCTCGACCTCTTCGGCCGCGGCTACGTCCTGCTCGGATTCGGCCCGGACGGAGCCGGCGGCGGCGCCGGCGGTGCGGACGGCGGCGGCACCGCCGGACTGGAGCGTGCCTTTGCCGAGCGCGGCGTCCCGCTGGCGGTGCACCGGAGCCGGGCGGCCGGCACCACCGGCGGCACCGACCGCGACGTGCTCGCCTCGCTCTACGAGAGGCGTTGGGTGCTGGTGCGTCCCGACGGCCACGTCGCCTGGCGCGGTGACGAACTGCCCGACGAGCCGGGCGAGTTCGCCGACACCGTACGGGGGCACCTGCCCGTGGCGTGAGCCGTCGCGGGAGGTGTGGTGCATCCGGCTCGGGCCGCACGCACCCCCATCGGCGAGGCGAGCGGCCCGCGACCACCGGCGTCGAGCCGGCGGTCGCGGGCCGCTCGCGGTCGCAGCCGCCCGCCGCCCCGGGGCGGCGGGCGAGGGTGCGCGCCCAGCGGCCGGCCGTGTACGGCGTACGCCGACGCATCGGTCCGCGTACGCCGCGCATCGGCTCGTACTCGCTGCTGCCGGGGCGCCCGCCGGTGCCGGGCCGACTTCGCCTGCGCGGGCCGCCCGCGGCGTCGTCAACGCGCAGGCGCGCGGCCGCAGTTGTCTGCGACCGCGCGCCCGAGCAGCGTGTCCGTCCCCCTGTCCGCCGCGCGCCCGTCGCTGTCCGCGACGGGCTCGCGAGGCCGTCAGGCGGGGGTGATGCGGCTGATGGTGCCGCCGATGGCCAGCAGGTACAGCTCGCCGTCACCGTCCTGGACGATCGAGATGACCTCGCCGCCGTTGACGCCGAGATCGCCCTCCTCGGTGACCTCGCCGTTCTCGATCCTCAGCGTGCGGGCGGTGCCGTCGCAGTAGTCGCTGTAGACGTACTGGCCCACCAGATCCGGGATGGCCGAACCGTTGTAGACGAAGCCGCCGGTCACCGAGCAGCCGAGGCCGCTGCGGTCGTACTCGAACACCGGGGGCACGTGGTTCTCGGGCTCGGTGCCGCCGCGGAAGGGGTGGGTGCCCTCCATCTCCGACCAGCCGTAGTTCTCCCCGCCCTTGCTGTCCGCGGGGGCCCAGTCGATCTCCTCCCAGTCGGTCTGGCCGACGTCGCCGATCAGCATGTCGCCGGTCGCGGAGTCGAAGGAGAACCGCCAGGGGTTGCGCAGGCCGTAGGACCAGATCTCGTCCTTCGCCTCGGCGTTGTCGACGAAGGGGTTGTCCTCCGGTATGGAGTACGGGTCGCCGCCGCTGGGGTCGATGCGCAGGATCTTGCCGAGCAGGGTGTCCAGGCTCTGGCCGTGGCCGTGCGGGTCGCCGCCCGAGCCGCCGTCGCCGAAGGCGATGTAGAGGTAGCCGTCCGGCCCGAATTTGATGTCACCGCCGTTGTGGTTGCTGTACGGCTGCTCCTGGGTGAGGACGGTGCGTCGCGACTCCTGGTCCAGCGCGCCGTCGACGACTGCGAACTCGTCGATGGTGCTGGTGCCCTCGAGGTCGGTGTAGGAGATGTAGAAGTGCGCGAGGTCGTGGTCGAAGGCGATGCCGAGCAGGCCGCGCTCGGCATCGATGGTGGTCTCCTCGCTGATGTCGAGCACCGGCTCGCCGAGACCGCCGTCGCTCAGCACCCGTACGGTGCCCGCGCGTTCGGCGATCCACAGCGAGTCGTCGGGGCCCGGGGCGCCGGCGGTGGGGCTCTCGGCGTCCGCCACTTCCTCCAGCGCCACCTGCGCGGCCCGGGCGGCCTGCGGCGGGGAGGCGGGCTCGTCGGCGTACGCGGACGCTGTCCCGAGGGAGGCGACCAGACAGGCGGCGGCCAGAACCGCCGAACTCTTCTTGCCGAACTTCACTGTGTTCCTCTCTGACCGGCGGCGGTGGGGGCGAGTGGGGAGAGGAGAAACCGCCGGGCTGCCGGCAGCGGCACATCCGGCAGGGGTGGGCGCGTGGCGGGTTCGGGTGGGGCCGTCGGCCGTTGTCGACAGTACCGAGGACCACCTGCTTGGCATAGACCAATGCAGGCGCTTTCCTCCACCCGGTGCCGCGCTCCGTCCCGGCACCGGTCCGTAGTGTGAGATAGGTGCCAACTCCCTTTAATTCAAAGGGAGTTGAATGCACAAACTGATGCGGTGAGACGTCTTGGCGACCGCTCCCGGCGCCGGTACTGTGCGGTCCGATCCAACAACGGGTAGCAGTTCGGGCCCGGCTCGTGCGATGTCGTCCAGGGCCCGAACCATCGCGGACGATGTCCTCCCCCCACTAGTCGAGGAGACGTCGACACCATGTCGAAACTGGTTCGAAGACTCGTCACCCCCTTCCTCGCGGTCGCGATGGCGTTCGCCTTCGCCGGCACCGCAAGTGCCGTGGCGCCGGGCAGCACCGCCCACGCCACGATCGTGTCCGACGCCGGCGACGGCTTCGCCACCGGCAACCTCACCGACGCCGCCCCTCCGGCCAAGGGTGAGGCCAAGAAGACCAAGGCAGCCTGGAGCTACCACATCACCGCCTCCTGCGCCGGCATGGAGGCCCCGATCCGTCAGGGCGCCAACTTCTGGGGCGAGGCCAACGAGACGCCCTCCAGCGGCACTCCGGTCGAGTGCACCGGCGGTTACGTCCAGGGCTGCGGCGATGCCACCAACGTGGTCGGCTGCAACTGGGGCCAGGGCCAGCGCATCATGCTCTCCACCATGGTGAGCGACTTCGCGCTGCTGGCGGCGCACGAGTTCGGTCACAACTGGTACGGCCACTCCGACCCGGGCTGCGCCAACTGGGGCAGCGCCTACGAGGTCATGCGCCCGACCATGTGCTGACCAGGTTTTCCAGCTGATTCGGCCGCTCTCGGCCTCGTCCCACCGAGGCGAACCGAGGGCGGCCGGAAGCTGTTTCGGACCGCCAGGGAGTTCTCGGGGAGCAGCAGGCGCTTCACACCACCTCCGCATCGTCTGCCGTCGGCGATCGTCCGCCACGAGCCGCATGTGCCCGCACACGCGTCCGCGACGGGCCGCACGTGCCGCACACTCAGCCTGATGCGCGCGTCCGCGTGCCCCGAGCCGCTTCGACACTGCGACCGGCTCGCCCGGGAGCGGGGTTGCACGCTCGCGAAGGTGCGCCGAGTCAGAGGGAAGCCGTCCGCCCGCGAGTCGACGTACCTCGCGACGGTGCGCTTCCTCCTCCCTCCGGTACGGACGCCCCTCTCCGTTCCGAGACGGTGGGGGCTTTGCCGGGCGGGGGTGATCGGTCATCCTGGGCGGATGTCCTCAGCCGCCGAACTGCCCGTCGAGGTCCCGAAGGTGACCGGAACCGCCCCGGTGCCGTGCCGGATGTGCGGCCAGCCGCTGCGCGACCCGATGTCGCGCCGGTGGGGGCTGGGCAGGGACTGCCGGCGGAAGCTGCGGATGCGCCTGGCGCCCGCCCCGGAGCAGCACGAGGTCGAGCAGGACGCGCTGCCCGGCCTGTGACGAGGCGTCGCCGCAGGCGCGTACGTCCCCGTGTCGTACGCCTGCCCGCCGGTGCCTGCCGGTGCCTGCCGGTGCCTGCCGGTGCCCGCCGGTGAGCGTCCGCGATCTCCCGAGCCCGCTTCGGCGTCGCGCAGTCGACCGCCGCCCGCTCCCGCACGCGACGGCCGCGCCCAACTCCCGTACGGGGCCCCTCAGTCGGTGGAGCGGCGCCAGCGGTCGGCCTCCAGCAGCGAGGCGTCGGCGGGGCGGGCCTCGTCGAAGACCGGCCGGCCGGCGACGCTCACCCGCATCCCGTCGACGTACACGCCCCGCCCCTGGTTGTCGCCGTCGGTGGTGTATGTCCAGCGCAGATGGGTGGTGGTGGCCGGCAGCTCCGCGGCGGCGACCAGCCACCGCCGACCGGACCAGCCGGCGAACCCGCCCTCGCTGCGCCAGCGGTGGGCCCCGCCGCGCAGGGTGAACGCCACCGGCGTCCAGCTGCGCCCGCCGTCCTCGGACCGCTCGAACGTGCCCCGGTCCACCTCGGGTTCGGTGTCGTACCAGAGCCGGAAGTACGCGCGTGCCGGGCCCCGCAGTGCGGGCAGCGGTGCGGTCAGGGTCGCTGCGGCCTCCGCCGTCGGCTCCGCGCGCCAGGAGGTGCGGCCGGAGACCGGACGGACGGGGACGGCGCGGGCGAAGGCCCGGGCGGGCAGCCGCCGGTAGCCGCTCTCGGTGCCGCGTTCGCGGGTGGGGTGGACGCGGTTGGTCAGCAGGACGAAGACGGTGCCCGCGACAGGGTCGACGACCAGGCAGGTGCCGGTGTAGCCGGTGTGGCCCGTGGTGACCGCTGTGGTCAGGGCGTCCATGTAGAAACGCTGGTCCACCTGCCAGCCCAGGCCGCGCGGCGAGGCGCCCAGCGGTGCGCTGTGGTCGGTGAGCACCTCCCGCACCGACTCCTCCGAGAGGATTCTGGTGCGGCCGTAACGCCCGCCGTTGGCCATGAGTTGACCGAAGGCGGCCAGATCGCGGGCGGTGGAGAACAGCCCGGCGTGGCCCGCGACGCCGCCCAGTGCCCAGGCGTTCTCGTCATGCACGGTGCCGCGCACCATGCCGCGGTCCGTGCCCGGCTGCCACTCGGTGGCGGCGACCCGCGCGTGCAGCGCCTCGGGCGGGTTGAAGCAGGTGTCGCGCATCCCGAGCGGACCGGTCAGGCGCTCGGCGACCAGGGTGTCCAGCGTGCGCCCGGTGACGCGTTCCATCAGTCGGCCGAGGGAGATCATGTTGAGATCGGAGTAGGTGTGGGCGGTGCCCGGCGGCGTCTCCAACTCGGAGGCGTAGATCGCCGCGTACCGTGCCTCGTTGTCCGGCAGCGCGTACAGGTCGATCCAGGACACCATCCCCGACTGGTGCGTCAGCAACTGCCGTACGGTGATCGCCGATTTGGCGCTGTCGGTGGCGGCGAACTCGGGCAGATGGCGGGCGGCCGGATCGTCCAGCGAGATCAGCCGCTGCTCGGCGAGCTGCACGGCGAGCAGGGAGGTGAAGAGCTTGGTCACCGACGCCAGGTCGAAGATCGTGTCCTCGGCCATCGGGACCCGGCTGCCGGGCGGAAGCTCGACGGCCTCCTCGCGCTCCTCGTCCCAGCGTTCGTAACGCACCGCGTGACCCAGCGCGCGATGGGCCACGATGACGCCGTCCTTCGCCGCGAGCAGCACACACCCCGGGAAGGAGGGGGCGGGCCGCCCCGGGCCGGCGCTCAGGAAGGTCTCTGCCTCCTCGGCGATGCGTGCGATGTGCCCCGGCACCAGTCCGACCTGCTGCGGTCTGCCGCGGCGCAACCGCCGTGCGACGCGCGGAAACCGGACGTCCTCGGGGGTGAGCACCGGCGGCCGGGCCGGTCGTCGCGAGCAGCCCGGCGAGCCCAGCGCCCAGCGCCCCGGCGCCGTACAGGAAACGTCGCCGCCCCACTGCGTCCGTACGCGAACTCGACGGATCCTGCTGACCGTTCATGGGCGACGACCGTTCTCTCGGCGGGGCGGGCGAGCGGGGGCTCGCGGTGGCGGCAGGGCGGATCGGCGGGGGCGCCGGTCCGGGGGATCAGCGGTAGAGCAGGTGCGCCTCCCGCAGTCGGCGGAAGGCGCGCAGATCGCGCTGCCAGATCGCGGTGACGTCGTCGACGTCCGCGCCCTGCTCGATCGCCAGCCGCACCTTGGCGTTGCCGCTGAGCTTGTCCAGCCAGTACGCGCCGTCGCCGTCCTGGCTGCGCCATCCGTAGTCGGGGAAGATCCGCCGCTGGTCCACCAGCAGCGCCACCGCGGTGCGGATCGGGTCCAGCGCGGTGTCGTCGGTGATCTGCACCTCCACGCCGCCGCAGGACTTGTCCGCCCACTTGGAGAAGGTGGGCTTGAAGTACGCCTCCCGGAAGGCGACTCCGGGCAGCTTGCGGGCGGAGAGCGCCTCCTGCCAGCGGTGGTCGACGTCCGGGGCGCCCAGCAGCTGGAACGGCTGGGTGGTCCCGCGCCCCTCGGACAGTGCGGACGCCTCGAACCAGCCGGTGCCCGGGTAGATGCGCGCGGTGGCCGGCGTCGGCATGTTCGGCGAGGGTGCGACCCACGGCAGGCCGGTGTCCTCCCAGCGGTCCCGGCGGCGCCAGCCCGTGAGCCGTTCGACGTGCAGCTCCGCCTTCTTGCCCCCGGTGTCCTCGGGCACGAACGTCTCGTTGAAGAGCGTCGCCAGCTCGCCGACCGTCATCCCGTGCTGCTGGGCGATGGGCTTGAGCCCGACGAAGGAGGAGTGCTTCGGGTCGAGCACGGGGCCGGTGGCCTCCCGCCCGGAGAGCGGGTTGGGCCGGTCCAGCACCACGAAGCGCAGCCCCAGTTCGGCGGCGGCCTCCAGCGCGAGGCACATCGTCCAGATGTAGGTGTAGAAACGCGAACCCACGTCCTGGATGTCGAACACCACGGCGTCCAGGCGCAGTTCGGCGAAGAGCTCGCGCATCGTGGAGGTGTCGTTGTACGCGTTGTAGACCGGCAGGCCGGTCTTCTCGTCGACGAAGTAGTCCTCGCCCTCGCCCGCCTGCGAGGTGCCGCGGAAGCCGTGCTCGGGACCGAAGACGGCGACCAGGTCCACCTTCCCGTCGCCGGTCATCACGTCCACCACGTGCCGCAGTCGCTCGTCGACCCCGGTGGGGTTGGAGATGATGCCCACCCGGCGTCCGCGCAGCGAGGCGTAGCCGCTGCGGCGCAGCGCGTCGAACCCCGTGCGCACCCGGCGCCCGGAGGCGTGCGCCGCCTCCGGGCCGGCCGCCAGGGCACTCGCTCCCGGCACCAGCGCCCCGGCGGCGGCCAGCCCCACCGAACCCGTCAACAGACTTCTGCGTCGCACCCTTGCTCCTCAGCTTCGGTCGTCCTCGTTCCGCTTCGAACCCTGCCGGTTCCGCGGTTCATCGTCGATAGCGCAGACCGTGCCCGAAACGGAACATCGGCTTCTGCGGATCCTGTGCGCTCGGCACCGTCACCGGCAGCCTGCCGCGCGGAGCGCTCTCGCCGAGCAGCACCCGCACCGCGGACTCCACCGCCACCGGGCTGCGCGAGTAGGTCGCCAGATGGGTTCCGGCGTCCGGGTAGTGGGCGATGTCGTACGGCGTGCCGACGGCCACCGTCACCACTGCCGCGCCGGCGGCCTCCAACTCCTGCACCAGCCGCGCCTGTCCGGGCGACTTGCCGGTGCCGTTGGTGAGCACCACCACGGTGTCGTGGTCCTTCGCCTCGCGCACGGTCTCGGCCACCGCGTCGGCGGAAGGGTTGTCGCCCGGCCAGTGGTGTGCGGCGGTGGCGCCGTGCTCCTTCAGCCGGTCGGCGAACTGCTCGGTGGCGGCTTCGCCCCACCCCGTGACCAGCAGCCGGTCCCGGGCGCCGCCGTCCAGCGGCAGCAGCCCGTCCTCGTTGCGGATCAACGTGGTCGTACGGTCGCTGAGCCGCTGGGCGGCCCCGAGGTTCCCCGGTGTGCCCACCCGTCGGTCCACCTCGGACGGGTCGACGAGGGGCCGCTGCACGATGCCGCGGTCGTGCTTGAGCTTGAGTATCCGGCGCACCGAGGTGTCGATGCGCTCCTCCGTGAGCTCGCCGGACTTCACGGCCTCGAGCACGGCGCGATGGGCGCCCGGCAGGTCCGGCGGCATCAGCAGGACGTCCACCCCGGCCTTGAGCGCCCGCACCGGCACCTCCTCGTCCGGGTAGGTCTCCCGTACGCCCTCCATCGCCAGCGAGTCGGTGACCACGACGCCGTCGTAGCCCAGTTCCTCGCGCAGCAGCCCGGTCATGATCGGTTCGGAGAGGGTGGCGGGGTCACCGGTCGGGTCGAGCTCGGGGAACTGGATGTGCGCGCTCATGATCGAGTCGACGCCGGCGCGTATCGCCTGGCGGAACGGAGGCGCGTCCAGCTTCCGCCACTCCGGGAGGGTGTGGTGGATGACCGGCAGGGCGGTGTGGCTGTCCACGTCCGTGTCGCCGTGCCCGGGGAAGTGTTTGGCGGTCGCCACGACACTCCCGCGGCCCGACTGGAAGCCGCGCACCTGGGCCGCCGCGAGCGCTGCGGTGAGCCGCGGATCGCTGCTGAACGCCCGGGTGCCGATGACCGGGTTGGCCGGATTGACGTTGACGTCCGCGACCGGCGCGTAGTTCTGGTTGATGCCGACGGCCCGCAGCTCGCTGCCCGAGATCCGGGCGGCCCGCCGGGCGTCGGCCGGCCGATGGGTGGCGCCCAGCGCCATCGCCCCGGGCAGCCTGGTGGCCGGGGTGCTGAGCCTGCTCACGTCGCCGTGCTCCTGGTCGGTGGAGACCAGCAGCGGGACGCCCGACTTCCGCTCGCCCAGGGCGGCTTGCTGGAGGCCGTTGGAGAGGCCGGCGACCTGCGCGGGCTGCGCCAGGTTGTCCGACCAGGCGAAGTAGATGACGCCGCCGAGGTGGTACTTCTCGACCGCCTCGCGGCCGTTGTCCACGCCGAGCCACTCCTGGTTGCGCGCGACGTCCTCGGGGTCGGTGGTGTCGGCGCTCTCGCCGTAGACGTAGGTGTTGAAGAGTTGTCCGACCTTCTGCTCCAACGACATCGTGCGCAGCTGCCGTTCGGCCCAGCGCGAGGCCTCGCCCCGACGCTCGGCGGCCGGTGCGTCCGCGCTCGCGGTACCGGCGGCGCTCACGGTGCCGGCGGCGGGCGGATGCGTCGGCGGGGCGGCCTGGGCCGGTGAGGCGGTCAGCAGCAGTGCGCCCACTGCGCAGCCGGTGATCAGCCGTCGGCGGGGCGGCCCGGAAGGGGAGTCGGCCGGCGGTTCCCGTGGTGCTCGGCACGGAACCGCGGGTGCGGGCGGGGGCGGGGGAGCGGTCTCGCCGGAACGGGCGGAGCCGTGTCCGACAGGACCGCCGATCGGGGCGGCCGGGGTTGGGCATGAGTAACGCAGGCGCGAGTACCACTCGTAAAGACCACGGGCGCACCCCCGGTGGTCTACACCAGTTGAGCAAGTGCTGACCTGGTGTTGTGCCGTTGAGTGGCGGAAACTTTCAGTCCGAGGCGCCGCTGCCGTCAACTCCCGCCCGCCCGCGGTCCGATGCCTGTCGGTGTCTTCAGCGGTGCAGGTGGCGGTGACGGCGTCGGGCTCGGGCGTGGGGCGCGGTGCGCCTGGGCGTGAGCGAGCGGTGGGGCGGCCTGTTGTGGCGCCCCACCGCACGCCGTGGCCGCGGCCGAGCCCGCAGGCTCGACGCAGACCGATCTCCCGGCGCCGAGCCGACGGACGGCGAGCGCTACCGCTGGTCGTACTCCGTGGCTGGACGCAGCAGTTCGGACAGTGGCAGCTCCGGGTCGGCGGCGACCCGGCGCAGCAGCGCGATCAGTTCGGCGGACCAGGACTCGACGGTCGCCGACGAGAAGAGGTCGGTGGAGTACTCGAACGTCACCGTGAGCCCCTGTTCGTGCGGTGCGAGGACGACGTAGAGCTCGGTGCGTGCGACACCAGCGGTCGGCAGCGTACGCACCGTGGAGGACAGCCCTGCCAGCTCGACGCTCTGCGGCGGTGCGGTGACCACGGTGAAGAGCACGTTCGGCACCAGCGCGGCGGGCAGCCCCGGCTCCAGGAGATCGACGATCTCCCCGAGCGGGAGGTCCTGGTGGTCCAGCACCGAGAAGAGCGTCCCGCCCAACTGCCGTACCAGCTCCGCGAATCCCTCGACCCCGCCGAACCCGGCCCGCAGCGGCACCGCGTCGCCGACCAGGCCGACGACCTGCTCGCGGTCCCGGCCCAGCCGGTTGGCGTTGGAGACGGTGAGGACCAGGTCCTCGCCGGGCGTACGGCCGGTCGCCTCCGAGCGCCGGCGTGCCGCCCACACCGCGAAGGCACCGGCCAGCACGGAGTACGGCGTGGCACCGAGCGACCGTGCGGCCTGCGCGAGCTGCGCGCCGAAGTCCCCGTCCAGCTCCCCGACACACAGCGCTCCACGACCGGAGAGCACCGGGGGCCTCGGCCGGTCGCAGGGCAGCGCGAGTACGGTCGTCGTCCCCTTCAGCTCGGCACGCCAGAACTCCTCCAGCTCCGCCCCGCGCGCCGCGTCCCGCTCGCTCTCGGCCCGGGCGACCTCGGTGAACCGGCCCGCGGGGACGGCGAACCGGGGAGCGTCGCCCTGCACACGGGCCCGGTAGAGCTCACCCAGGTCGCGCCACAGCACACCGAAGGACCACCCGTCGCAGATGGCGTGGTGCCAGACGGTCAGCAGGGTCCAACTCTCGGGGCCGCGACGGGCCAGCCGGAAGCGGAAGAGCGGCGCCCGGTCCATCGCGATCACCTGCGCCACCTGTTCCCGGCACCAGCGCTCCACGGTGTCCAACGCGTCGTCGGCCGCCCCGTGCGCGCTCTCGTCGGCAGGCCGTGGGTACGAGCCGTCGGTCGTCTCCGGCCGTGCCGGACCGTCCGCGAGCTGCGGCCCTCCCGTCAGCTCGGTGATCGGCAGCTCCACCGGTACGTCCGCGAGCTCTTCCACCAGGAGCCGTTCCGCCCTCCGTACGGCCCGACTGCGGAGTGCGCCGTGGCGTGCGACGAGGCCGGCGAGTGCCTGCCGCAGATCCTCCGGGTCGAGCGTGCCCTCCAGATCGATCCGCTGGGCGACGTTGTAGACGCTGGCGTCCTCCCGTTGGTGGTGGCGCAGCCAGAGCCTGCGCATCGTGGCCGGCATCGGCGCCCTGTCCACCACCTCCGCCGCCCCGTCGCGATCCGCGTCGTCCCCCTCCGGCGGGTCCACCGCATCGTTCGCCGGCGTCGCGGGCTCCGGCGGTGCCACGGCTTGGTTGCGTTCCGCGGGTTCCGTAGCCGAGGCGGCGGGCTCCGCCGTGGCTTCCGGCAACCGGCCGGGAGTACCCGGCCGGGGGGACGTGCCGAACTCGCGTGCTGTCTCCCGCTGTTCCAGCATCCGCGCCAGCGCGCGGATGGTCGGTGCGCGGAAGAAGTCGGCCATGGACAGGCCCGGATTCCACAGAGCGGTAATCCGGTTCATCAACCGAACCGCGCTCAGCGAGTGGCCGCCCACCGAGAAGAACGAACGGGTCACGCCGATCCGACGCAGCTCCAACTCCTCGCACCAGACCGCGTGCAGCGCCTTCTCCCAGTCGGTCGACGGCGGTACATCATTCTGACCGCCGCCCGCGTCGCCGGCCCGGCCGGGCTCGGGCAGCCGTGCACGGTCGAGCTTGCCGGCGGCGTTCACCGGCAGCCGGTCGAGGACCACCCAGCCGCGCGGTACGAGGTGGTCGGGCAACATCTCGGCCAGCGCGGCGCGCAGCGTCTCGGCCCCGACGTCCGTGCTTCTCCCGACCACGTAGGCGACCAGCTCCCACTGTCCGTGCCGGTCGCGGCGGGGCAGCACCACGGCGTCGCGGACCCCGGAGAGCGCGGCCAACGCCGCCTGCACCTCGCCCGGCTCGACGCGGTGGCCGCGGACCTTGACCCGGTCGTCGATCCGGCCGAGGAACTGGAGAGTGCCGTCGGAGTTCCAGCGGCCCAGGTCACCGGTGCGGTACCGGCGCCCGCCCGCCACTGCGGTCGTGAACGCCGCCGCGGTCTCCCGCGGGCGCGCGTGGTAGCCATGGGCCACGGGCACACCGCCGAGGTGGATCTCCCCGGTCGAACCCACCGGCACCGGTTGCCCCGCATCGTCGAGCACTTCTACCACCGCGCCCGGGATCGGCCGCCCGATCGGCGCCCACCTCGGGCCCCGCGGGTCCACCTGCTGGGAGGTGACGATGACCGAGGCCTCCGTCGGCCCGTACTGGTTGTGAAGCGCCAGACGGGGATGAGCGGCGAGGAACTCCCGCAGGGCGGGGCCCACTTCGAGCGCCTCGCCCGCCGAGATCAGCTCCCGCACCGAGGGCAGCTCCACACCGCTGTCCACCAGGTGCTTGAGCGGGGTGTACGGCATGAACATCCTGCCCACCCCGTGCCGCCGCACCACCTCGGCCAGCGCGACGGGATCGTGGCGGTCGGAGTCGTCGACCAGCACCAGCGCCGCTCCGGAGGCGAGCGTCGTGAAGATCTCCTGCACGCTCACGTCGAAGACGGCGGAGGTCCACTGGAGGGTGCGCAGCGGCGGATGGGCCGCCAGCTGTGCGCGCACCAGATTGACCGGCCCCCGGTGCGGCACCACCACGGCCTTGGGCCGCCCGGTCGAGCCCGAGGTGTAGAGCAGATACGCGGTGTCCTCGGGCCGTACCCCACCGCCGACCGGCTCCCCGTGGTCCTCCCCGACGCCGACCGGCTCCCCGGGCCGCGCCGCATCGACGGGCCCGAAGCAGCCGTCCGCGTCGAGGTGCTGGACCGGCGTGCCGTCCCCGAGGCCCGGGTGGGCGCGCAGCAACTCCTCGGTGGCCAGGAGCAGCACGGGCTCCGAGTCCAGGAGCTGGTCCGCCAGCCGCGGCGTCGGCGCTCCGGGGTCCAGCGGTACGTACGCGGCGCCGGCCGCGAGCACCGCGGGCAGTGCGGCGATCAGGCCCGCGCTCCGTGGCAGCAGTACCGCGACGCGGCTGCCGCGCCCCGCCCCACGGGCTTGCAGCAGACGCGTCAGAGAGCCGATTCGCAGCGCCAACTCGCCGTAGGACAGACGCTGTTCGCCGTGCTCGACGGCCACGGCGTCCGGTGTCCGGCGGGCCTGTCGCAGTACCAGTGCGTGCAGCGTGGTGTCCTCGTGCGTCGTTGTCCCGGCGGGGCGCCCGAGCCCGTCCAGCACAGCGCGGTCGGCGTCCGAGACGGCGGTCAGCTCCCCGAAGGTCGCTGCCGGGGCCTCGACCGCCCGCCGCAGCACCAGCTCCACGTACGCCACCAGGCGCCGCACCGTGACGGCGTCGAAGAGCGCCGTGTCGTACTCCACCATCATCCGCACCCCGTTCCCGTGGTGTGTCAGGTAGAAGCTGAGGTCGAAGGGGGCGCGGTCGCTCGGTACGTCGATCAGGGCGGCGCGCACCGCGGGCGGGGCGAAGTCGACCGCGGACTCGCGCTCGTACTCCACCATCACCTGGAAGAGCGGGTTCCGGCCCGGGTCGCGTCGCGGGTTCAGCCGTTCCACCAGCTCTTCGAAGGGCACCTCCCGGTGCTCGTACGCGTCGGCGCCGGCCTCCCGCACCCGGAGCAGCAGTGCGGGGAAGTCCGGATCGCCGGTGAAGTCCAGCCGCAGCGGCACGGTGTCCAGGAAGAGGCCGATCAGCTGCTCCTGGCCGGCGGAGCGCGCCGAGACCGCGGTGCCGACCACCAGGTCCCGCTGCCCCGCGAAGCGTGCCAGGACCGCGCCGACCGCGGCGGTCAGCGCCATGAACGGCGTCGCACGCCGCTCGGCGGCCAGGGCGCAGACGGCGGCGACGAGCCGGCCGTCCAGCTCGTGGGTGAGGCTCGCTCCCTCGCCGGTGCGCACCGCGGGCCGCGGCCGGTCGGTCGGCAGCTCCAGATCGGGGGCGTCCGCCAGCCGACCGCGCCAGAACTCCACCGACGCCGCGACCTCCCGCTCGTCCGGCGCGACAACCGCGGGAACGGGCAACTCCGAGACGTCGACGGGGTGTTGCGGGTCCGCCGAGGTCAGGACGCGGTAGTGCGCGGCGAGTTCGCCGACCAGCACGGCGGTCGAGGAGGAGTCGAAGACGATGTGGTGGGCGAGGAGGAACAGGAGATGGCGCTCGTCGGAGAGCCGCAGCAGCCGGGCGCGCAGGAGCGGGCCCTCGGCGAGGTCGAACGTCTCTCGCCCCGCCGTCTCGAGCACCGCGCGCAGCGCCTCGTCGACGGTGGCGCCGTCGTGGTCCTCGACCGGACAGTGCGCCGCCATGTCCGCCCGCACCTCGCGGAAGGGCACGCCCTCCCGGTCGCCGAAGACGGTGCGCAGCGCCGCGTGACGTGCCACGGCCGCCAGCAGCGACTCCCGCAACGCCCCGGTGTCCAGAGCGCCTTCGAGCAGCACGGCCTTCGGCTCGTGGTACATGCTGCTGCCGGGATGCAGCTGCTCCAGGAACCAGATCCGCCGCTGCGCGGGCGTCAGCGGCAGTCCGGACGTCTGCGGCCCGGCTTCCGCCGGGCCCTCGGGCACCGGCCGGTGGCCGGCGTCACGACCCCGGTCGGAAGCCGGCTGCGGCGCCGGCCCGTCGGGCAGGGCCGCCGTTGACGGGGCCTCGGGGCCGGAGACGCCGGGCTGCGGGGCGTGGGACTGCGGGGCGTACGCGTGCGCGGCGTGGGACCGCGGCTCGTACGGCTGCGCCTGTGCGCGACGGAGCCGGTCCAGGACCGGCAGCGCGGCCATGACCTGTTCGCGGGGGACACCGAAGTCGACGAAGCAGGCGATCTCGTCCGCACCCGCCGCCACCAGGCCCTCGACGACCTCGGCGGCCTCCCGCTCGTCACCGATCAGCGCACGCGAGGAGCAGTAGCGGTCGTAGGCGCGGGAGAGCAGGAAGTCGACGTCCTCCTCCGAAGCGCCCTCCAGGTCCACGTCGAAGCCCAGGCTGTTGGTCACCTGGTCGAACAGGGAGAGCGAGGAACGCAGATAGGAGACGAACGGCCGGTACGCCTGCGCGCGTGCCCGCTCGCCGTCCTCGCCGAGGTAGGTGTGCACCAGCACCACGACCCGGCCCTGCGCCGGATCCAGCCCGTGCTCGGCGCGGGTGCGCCGGTAGAGCGCGATGTTCTCCGCCAGCTGCTCCACGGTCTGGGTCATCAGATTGGTGACCACCCCCAGCCCTTCGGCGGCGGCCCTGCGGTAGCTGTCCGGATTGCTCACCACAGCGACGTACATCGGCAGTTCACGCTGGACAGGGCGCGGATGCAGCGTCACCTCGACCGGGCTGCCGTCCCCGGCCGCGGTCGCCAGCGGGCGGCCGGACCACAGCGTCCGTACGTCCGCCAGCTGCTCGTACATCACCTCGCGGTGGCGGCCGTAGTGCTGCGGGGCGAGCGCGAAGTCCGTCGCGTGCCACCCGCCGGCGAAGCACAGCCCGGCCCGTCCGCCGGAGAGGTTGTCCACCACCGACCACTCCTCGGCGACCCGGATCGGGTGGTGCAGCGGCAGTACGACCGAACCGGCCTGAAGGCGGATCCGGCGGGTTCGGGTGGCGAGTGCGGCGGCCAGCACGGAGGGGTTGGGGAAGAGCGACCCGAAGGAGTTGAAGTGCCGTTCGGGGAACCACAGCGCGTGGAAACCGTGCCGGTCGGCGAACTCGGCGGCGTCCAGGACGAGTCCGTAGCGGTCCGCGTCCTCCTGCGTCGCCCGGTCCGAGGTGTCCTGGGGGTAGTCGCCGAAGAAGTACAGACTGAAGTCGCAGCGCGCCCCGGCGTCGAGGGGCGACCCGGCGCCGGGCTGTGGGGCGGTCGCCGGTGGGGGCGGGGGCTTCTGCGTCGCCACGGCACCGCCGTCCTGCGGGGCGCCGCCCCGAGGGCCGGTCGCGGAAGCGGCGGTGGGCGCGGCACCGGTGGGCGCGGCACCCGCTTCCGACGGAGCCTCCTGCCGCGCTTCGGCACCGGCCGCCCCGCGCAGGGGCGGCGCGGCTTCGGACCGCGAGCCGTCCGTGGACCCGGACGTCCGGCCCGCGGCCGGAGCCGTTGGCGCACCGGCCGGTCCGGGCGCGGCGCGCAGCACCTCCAGCTGACCGGTGAGCAACCCGCCCACCTGGCGCACGAGTTGCTCGGCCACCTCCAGCTGACGCCCCAGCAGTGCATGCGTCGGTGACGGATCGGCCGCGGTGACCGCTGCGGATTCCGCAGCGTCGCCGACAGATCCGGGAGCCCGCGGCGCCCGTGCTGCCGCCTCCACCTCGGACGGCTCCTGCCGCTCCTGCTGAGGCACAGGCCGCGTCACGTGCGCCGCGTCCGGCGTCGACTCACGGCGCTCCGGTACGGGCGGCAGCGACGTCGGCGCCGCAGCCGCGTCCGCCCGCGCATCCGCAGCCTCGGCGCCCGGGGCGGCAGTTTCGCCCGGCGCGACGGGGTCCGCCCCGACCGCCGGCGCCGAGACGTCGGACGCTTCCGGGCGCACGCGCTCGGCCAGCCGGCGCGGGGTGTCGACCGTGTCGAACAGTTCACGCACCGGGACGCGCACCCCGTGGAGTTCGCGCAGCCGTGCGGTCATCCCCATCAGTGACAGCGAGTCCGCGCCCAGCTCGAAGAACGAGCTGTCCGGTCCGACCTCGGCCAGCTCGCGGCCCAGCTTGTCGGCCGTCAACCGCCTTATGGAGATGAGCAGTTCGGCGTCCACATCCGGCTCCTCGGTGTAGTTCTGCGCTTCTTGCGCGGCGGCGCGGCAGCCGTCGACGGAGGCCGCCGCGGCAGGGGCCGGTCGGACGGCGGCCCCGGAACCCGTCGGTGCGCCGCGTCCGTCGCCCCGTACGTGCTCGTCCGCCGCGGGGTCGTACGGCAGGTGCCGCGTGCGCAGCGGATGGCCGGGCAGCGGCACCCGGCCGCCCGTTGCGCACAGCGCCTCCCAGCGCAGCTCGGCCCCGGCGCGGTAGAGCGAACCGAGGCCGCTGAGCAACCCGTTCACCTGCTCGTGCGCCTCGCCGGGCCCCTGCGCGGAGACCCAGCGGCTGCCGGGCAGACAGTGCCGGCCGAGGCCGGTGAGCGTCCGGTCGGCGCCCATCTCGACGAAGTCCCGGCCACCGCGTTCCCACGCCGCAGCCATCGCCAGGTCGAACCGGACCGGCTGCCGGGCCTGGCGGCAGAGGTGTTCCGCGTCCACCCGAGCGCCGACCTCCAGTACGGCCCCGTCGAGGCAGCTCACCAGCGGCACTCGCAGCGGGCCGAGGCGCACCCGCCGTGCCCGCACGCCGAACTCCGCCAGCGCTCCTTCGACGGCGGCGGAGTGGAAGGCCCGGTCGACAGGGAGCGTTCGGCATTCCAAGGACTGCTGCGCACACAGCACTCGGGCCGATTCGATCGCGGCCGGGTCGCCGGAGAGCACCACCGAAGCCGGGCCGTTGACCGCGGCCACCTCGGCGCCGCTGGCTGTCGCCAACCGCTGCGCCCGCTCCCGGTCGGTGCGTACGGCGAGCATCCCGCCGCGCGCACCGAGGCTCTCCATCAGGCCGCCGCGCCACCCCGTCATCCGCACCCCGTCCGCCAGCGTCAGCGCGTCGGCCGCGTAGAGCGCCGCGTACTCGCCGACGCTGTGACCCAGCAGCAGCGCCGGCTGCACACCCGCGCCCCGCCACACCTCGACCAGGGCGGCCTGGTGACTGAAGAGCGCGGCCTGCGCGGTGTCCGTCGGCCACAGGTCGCCCGTCGCGCCCGCCTTCGGCCCTTCCCCGCCGCCGGTTTCCCGCACCGTCGGGTCCGCGGTGAGCAGCAGCGGCAGCAGTTCACCGCCGAACTCGTTGCGGAAGAGCTCCGCACACTGCTCCAACGTCCGCCGCGCGGCCGGGAACGCGGCGTACAGCCCCGCGGACATCCCGCGCCGCTGGCTGCCCTGTCCTGCGAACGCCCACACCGGAGCCGACGAGCTCCGCCCACGCTGCCCGACGGGGCCCTGCTCCTGGCTCCCGGCCCTCCGGACGACGGCCTCCAGCGCGTCGGCGATCTCGTCCGCCGTGCGGCCGACGACGGCGTCCCGCACCGGATGGTGCGGCCGCCCCAGCGCGAGAGTGGTGGCGACATCGGCCGGGTGCAGTGGGGGACGCTGCCGCAGACGGTCGCGGAGCGCGCCCGCGACCTGTGCCAGCGCCTCGGGCGAACGCGCGGAGAGAGGAATGAGCGAGGGTTGCCCGGCGGCCGGTCCGGTCCGCCGCTCCGGCGCCTCCTCCAGCACCACGTGCGCGTTGGTACCTCCCACTCCCAGGGCGCTGACGCCGGCCCGACGGGGCACGCCGTCCGCGACCGTCCAGGCACACAGCTCCCGCACCAGGGCCAACGGGCCCTTCTCCAGACGGAGTTCGGGGTGCGGCCGGGTCAGTCCCGGCGTCGGCACCAGGGTGCGGTGGCGCAGGCTCAGGATCGTCTTGATCAGTCCGGCCATTCCGGCGCAGCTGTCGAGGTGGCCGACGTTCGGCTTGACCGAGCCGACCGCGCAGAAGCCGGTGCGGTCGGTGTGCTCGCCCAGAGCCTCGGCGAGCGCCTCCAGTTCCACCGGGTCGCCCACCGGGGTGCCGGTGCCGTGCGCCTCCACGTACGACAGGGACTCGGCCGGCACGCGTGCGCGAGCGAGCGCCCGACGCACCACTTCGACCTGACCCGGCACCCCGGGGGCGGTGAAGCCCACCTTCCCCCGGCCGTCGTTGTTGATCGCCGAGCCCAGCACGACGGCGTGCACGGTGTCTCCGTCGGCGAGCGCCCGGTCCAGGCGTTTGAGGAGTACGACGGCGACCCCGTTGCCGCCGACCGTGCCGTCGGCCTCGGCGTCGAAGGTCCGGCAGCTGCCGGTGGGGGAGAGGACCGAACCGGGGCCGGTGCGGTAGCCGCTCTCCTGGGGCAGATGCACGGCCGCGGCGCCCGCCAGCGCCAGATCGGCGTCCCCGGACAGCACCGCCTGACCCGCCAGATGGACGGCGACCAGTGAACTGGAGCACGCCGTGCGCACTCCCACCGCGGGCCCCCGCAGGCCCAGCCGGTAGGCGACCCGGGAGGCCAGGAAGTCCGACCCGCGGCCGATCGCGGTCTGCATCTCGGTGGCGGGGTCGCTCTCCTGACCGGCTCGGTGCTGCGACCGGCCCGGCGTCTGGTGGTCGTAGAGGTTCATACCGGAACCGGCGAAGACCGCGATCCGCTCCGGGCCGCCCTCCCCGGCGTACCCGCCGTCCTCCAGCGCGCGGTGGCACACCTCCAGGAAGAGCCGGTGCGCGGGATGGGTCAGCCGCGCCTCCTTCGGGGCGATCCCGAAGTGCTCCGAGTCGAACGACTCCACCTCGTCCAACACCCCTGCCACCGGTACGAGTTCGGGTGCCCGGCGCTGCTCGGCGGTCAGACCGGCGCCGGCGAGTTCGTCCTCCCCGAAACGGCGCAGGCTCACGACCCCCTCGCGCAGGTTGGCCCAGAACTCCTCGGGTGTCCGGGCACCGGGGAAGCGCAACGCCATGCCGACCACCGCCAGTCGGCGGTCCTCGCCGCCGCCCGCGCCCGCCGCCTCCTGCCGGCCCGCCGCCCGGTCGTCGTCCGATGTGAGGGCCCCGCCCGCCCTGCCGTCGACGCCCGCGGGTCGTGCCCCGCCCGCGTACGACCGTCCGGAAGCGACGGCCGCACGGCGGGCGGGGCACGACCCGCGGGCGTCGACGGAACGCCGACGCCGAGCCGTTCCTCGAGCCGTCCGCGCAGCCGCGCCAACAGCACCGAGGTGAGCCCGAGTTCGTAGAAGGGCACCCCGTCCTCGACCGGCCGTCCGACGAGCCGGGCCAGCTCCTCGCGCACGACCCGCGCCACAGCGTCCGCCTGCGGCCCGGCAGTGCGCCCCGGCCCGCCGTCCGCCTCCGCCTCTGCACTCGCCGGTACGTCCGCGACCTCCCGTCGTCCGTCGGCGTCCCGATCCGCCGGGGCGCCCGCCCCGGGCGCGTGGGCGTCCGTTCGGTCCCGCGGCGCATCGGTGTTCCGAGCCGTCAGAGGTGTCTCCGGCGCCAGCAGCCGGGACCTCAGCTCCTGGCGTCTGACCTTCCCCGCGGGAGTGCGGGGGAAGTCGGACTCGGCCACCGGCACGGTCCGGGCGACGGTCAGCCGTAACCGGCCGAAGAGCGCCGCGCGCAGCTCGCCGGCGATCCGTTCGTCCTCCCGCGCACCCCGGCTCACGAAGAGCAGGACCAGCTCCTCGGTGCCGCTGGTCGGATGCGGCACCCCGCAGGCGGCGACCTCCCCCAGCCGTACGCCCGGAACCCGCGCCGCGGTGTCCTCCACCTCGTGGCAGGAGACGTTGTGCCCGTTGAGCACCAGGATGTCCTTGCGTCTGCCGGTGACGACCACCTGGTCCTGGTCGAGGAAGGCGAGGTCCCCGGTGTCCAGCCACTCGCGGCCGTCGGGGTACGCCTCGGCATCGGCGGCGGGGTTGTTGACGTACCCGGGAGTCAGTCGTGCGGGAGCGCGCAGTTGGAGGCGGCCGATGTGCCCGGCGCCGGCGGGGGCGCCGTCCTCGCCGACGATGCGCAGGGTGGTGCCGTGGGCCGGTGAACCGGAGGCGACGAAGGTGGCGCACTCCTCCTCCGGCGTGCCCGCGTCCGCCCGGACCAGCCGGCCCGCGAGGCTGTCCCGCCGCAGCCGGTGCACGGTCCCCGGCCGGTCCAGCCTGCCCCAGGTGATCGCGGTGACGGTCTCGGCCATCCCCCACACGGGGGCGAGATGTCCCTCGCGCACGCCGTACGGGGAGGTCGCCGCGAGGAAGTCGCGCAGCACCGGGAGCGCCACCCGTTCCCCGCCGCAGACCAGGGACTTGAGCCCGCCGAGGTCCCAGCCGGTGCCCGGATCGCGCTCGGCGAGCGCCTCGGCCACCAGGCGGTAGGCGAAAGTCGGCGCCCAGCCGTGCTGCGCCCGGTGCTCGTGCAGCAGGTCGAGCCAGCGCAGCGGATCGGCCAGCACGAGGTCGGTGGCCGCGTGCACCCCCGTGCTGCCGGTGAAGACGGGCAGCAGGTGGTAGATGAGGAAGGCCCCGCTGTGGTCCAGCGGCAGCCAGTTGACCAGGGTGTCGCCCGCCCGTACGTCCAGGATGCGGCGGGTGCCGGCAGCGAAGTCCGCGAGCCCGCCGTGGGTCAGACGTACGGCTTTGGGCTCGCCGGTGCTGCCCGAGGAGAGCATCAGCAGCGCGGTGTCACCGGGCCGCGGCGTGTGGAACTCCCGGGCGGGCGCGGCCCCGAGACACTCGCGCAGCTCCAGCGTGCGCAGCGGGACCGGGCCGTCGCCGTCCGCGGACGCCGCCGCCCCGGCCGCGTCGGTCAGCACCAGCGGTGAACCCAGCAGCCGCACGGTGTGCAGCAGCCGGCTGCGGGCGGGCGTACCGGGCAGCGGGCTCTCGGCGATGGCCGCGGGCCGCGCGCCGCCGAGCACACAGGCCCAGAACGCGGTGAAGAAGTCCTCCAGCGGCAGTCCGCACAGCACCACGGGATCGCCGGGACGAACCCCGTGCGCCCGGAGCCCGCCGAGCAACTGCCGTGCGTCCTCCAGGAGTCGGTCGTATCCACGGCTGCCGCCGGTGCCGTCGCTCTCCACGGTGGCGACGCCCCCGACGCCGTCCCCTCCCGCGGGTCCCCGGGCTCCCGCGGCACGCAGCAGCGCGTCGACCGCGTCCACCGGGTCCCGCTCGTCCTGCTCCGGCTCAGGGCCCCGACACAGGTCCTGCCCTCGCACGTGCTCCATGCGCGCCTCTCTCGTCTGATCCATGGTCCGCCTCGGGGGACGGTCGTTCGGGGGTGTGCCGTCGGACGGCGTACAGCAACAGCAGGAGGGCGCCGCAGGCGGCGGTGGCGTGGAAGAGTCCGACGACGGCGAGCGCCGGCAGCGCTTCGAGCGCCCCGGCGGCGGCCACGGTGCCGAGCGCGAAACCGGACTGCTCGGCGGTGGCGGAGAGCCCGAAGAGCCTGGTGCGCTCGGGCTCGGGCGCGGCCTGCAACCGCGAGGTGTAGACGATCTCGGTCCAGCCGTCCGCGAAGCCGGCGGCTGTCGCCACCAGGACGAGCCCGATCGCGGGCAGGCCGAGGAAGGCGGCGACGAAGGCCACCGACATCGCACAGGTGCCCAGCGCGAACGCCCGTACGCTCCAGGCGGATTCGCCCCGGCGGCGGCGCAGCACCAGATGCGCCAGCACCGTGCCGACCGCCCAGGCGACCCAGAAGCGGGTCATGTGCAGCGCGGGGTTGTCCGGGGCCTCGGAGTGGGCCACCACCGGCAGCGCGACGTTGTGCGAGGAGGAGGCCAGCGCGTCGAGCCCGCGCAGAGCGACCAGGGCCAGCAGCACCGCGGGCAGTGTCGAGCCCAGCCGCCGCAGCCCGGTACGGGTCTGCCCCGGTGCGGATGCCTGCGCGCTCGGGGTGACCTGCCCGCCGGCGGTGGCCTGCCCGCCCGGGGGGACGGCCCCGCTCGGCTCCTCCTCGGTGCGCGGGCGCGCCACCAGGAGCACCGCTGCGGCCAGCGCGAAGCTCGCCGCGTTCACCGCGAAGGCCAGCGCGTAGCCGCCGAACCCGATGATGACGGCGGCGGAGGCGAATCCGAGCACCGTGGCGATCGAACGGGCCGTCACCAGCAGGCCGTTGGCCCGGCCGCGCAGTTCGGCACCGACCATCGCCGGCACCGAGCTGCGCAGGGAGACCGAGAACCAGGTGTTCGCCGCACCCAGCACCACGACCGCCACCGCGAGCAGCGCGGGCGGTGCGTCGTCGGCGCACAGTGCCAGGACGAGCAGGGTCAGACACTGCGCCAGATGCGCGCCGTACATCACGTGCGCCCGCGGGACTCGCGCGGTCAGCGCGGCCGAGGTCATCCCGGCGGCGAAGCCGGCCGACAGCCGCAGCGCCATCATCAGCCCGACGCCCAGCGCCGTACCGGTGACTTCGTAGGAGAAGAGGCTGAGTGCGATCAGGTTGAGATACGTACCGAAGGAAGAGACGGAATAGGCGGCGACGACCGCGGCGAAGCGGCGGTCCGTGTGCGCCATGGCTGCTCTCATCCCCGTCGGGGCTCGTCCGGTGTGTGCGGGCTCACCACCGTCCGCCTGCGGGGCAGCAGCCGCCGCGGCGAACTCGTCCTGAAAAGTGGGGAGTTGCGGGTGCATCGTACGCGTACTACGGCAAAAGTACGACGGCTGCGCGGACATCGCGTGGAACGCGACCGCGCAGCCGTCGTGGGGACGAGCCGTCGGAGATGAGTGGGAACGGCCTGCGGGAGGCGTTCGGAACCCGGTGCGCCGGGTCCGGGGTCAGTCCCCGTAGGCGTCGAAGTTCCGGGAGAACTCCCGGTCGTTGAACTCGTCCCAGTTGATCGACCAGGACATCAGGCCGCGCATGTCCGGCCAGGTGCCGTGCGGCTCGTAGCTGCCGCAGTCGGTCCCCTTGGTGAGGCAGTCCAGGGTCCGGGTGACCTCGGTGGGGGAGATGTGGCCGTTGCCGGCGTTGGTCGAGGCCGGCAGGCCGATGGCGACCTGGTCGGGCCGCAGCGGCTCGAAGACCGCGTCCTCGTCGCCGGCGACGGGGAAGCCGGCGAGCAGCATGTCGGTCATGGCGATCGGGAACTCGGCGGTGCCCATGGTGTGCTGCTTGCCGTCCAGGCCCATGATCGGGCCGGAGTTGTAGTTCTGGACGTGCAGCAGAGTCAGCCGGTCGCGCAGTGCGTGGATCACCGGCAGGTACGCTCCGGCGCGCGCGTCCTGGCCGCCCCATTCGCCGGAGCCGTAGAACTGGTGGCCCAGCTGCACGAAGAAGGTCTCGGGCGCCATGGTGAGGACGAAGTCGTCACCGTACTTCTCCGCCAGCGTCTCCACCGCGGAGATCAGGTTGACGATGACCGGGCTGGTGGGGTTCTTGAAGTCGGTGTCGCCCTCGTCCAGTGCGAGCGAGTTGCCCTCGAAGTCGATGTCCAGGCCGTCGAGTCCGTAGGTGTCGATGATGGAGCCGACCGAGTCGACGAAGGCGTCGCGCGCCGCCTCGGTCTCCAGCCGCACCTGGCCGTTGGCGCCGCCGATCGAGATCAGCACCTTCTTGCCGGCGGCCTGCTTGGCCTCGATGGCGGACTTGAACTCCTCCTCGCTCTCCACTTCCGGGCACTCGGCCTGCGGGCACAGCTCGAAGCGGATGTCGCCGGAGGTCGGCGAAGTGGGCTCGCCGAAGGAGAGGTTGACGATGTCCCAGGAGTCGGGCACGTCCGCCATGCGCGTGTAGCCCGAGCCGTTGGCGAAGCTGGAGTGCAGATAGCCGGCGAGTGCGCGTCCGGGCAGCTCGGCCGTGCTTCCCGCCGTCGTGGGGGCGGTGTCGGGGGCCGACTCGGCGGCCTGGGAGGTCTGGCCCATGGCGGCCAGTCCGCCGCCCGCGAGCGCCGCCGCGAGCAGTGCGGCGCCGAGCCGCCGACGTGGCCGGAAGGCGACTCCGGGCGCGCTGCGGAAACTGCTCCATCGACTCACGGCTACCTCCGGGTCACAGTTGCGACGGTCATCGGTGAATTTGGTCCAGACCAATCAAACTGTCAAGGCTTCGCGCACGCTTCGATGCCCGAACGCCCCGTGTGCGCTCCGCGTTCGCCCGCCTCCGCGAGTGCCTTCGATGCCCCGGCTTGCGGTTCCGGCCCTGGTCTCGAAAGGGTGAAGCTCGTCTCAACGCCCCCGGTCCGCCTTGTTTGTGCAACAAGTTGCAGAGAGGATTCCTGGCGGAGACGCGCATCCGCCGCAGGCGCCGCGCGGAACCACCCGTGGACGCGATCCCCACCCCGGAAGGCGAAGTCATGGCGGATTCCCTGCTGTTCAACCCGCGCACCTACGACCCCGCGCACTTCGACCAGGAGACCCGCAGGCTGCTGCGCGCCACTGTCGACTGGTTCGAGTCCCGCGGCAAGCGCAGGCTCATCGAGGACTACCGCACCCGCGCCTGGCTCGAGGACTTCCTCGCCTTCTCCGCCGAGGAGGGCCTGTTCGCCACCTTCCTCACCCCCGAGGCCGCCGCCGACGGCGCCCCGGACAAGCGGTGGGACACCGCCCGCATCGCCGCGCTCAACGAGATCTTCGGCTTCTACGGCCTCGACTACTGGTACGCCTGGCAGGTCACCATCCTCGGCCTGGGCCCGGTCTGGCAGAGCGAGAACGCCGAGGCCCGCGCCCGCGCCGCCGAACTCCTCGAACAGGGCGAGGTGTTCGCCTTCGGCCTCTCCGAGAAGAACCACGGCGCCGACATCTACTCCACCGACATGCTGCTCGAGCCCGACGGGAACGGCGGCTTCCGGGCGAGCGGCTCCAAGTACTACATCGGCAACGGCAACGCCGCCGGCCTCGTCTCCGTCTTCGGCCGCCGCACCGACATCGAGGGCCCCGACGGCTACGTCTTCTTCGCCGCCGACAGCCGCCACGACGCGTACCACCTGGTCAAGAACGTCGTCGACTCCTCCAAGTACGTCAGCGAGTTCCGACTGGAGCAGTATCCGGTCACCGCCGCCGACGTCCTGCACACCGGCCGCGAGGCGTTCGACGCCGCCCTGAACACGGTCAACGTCGGCAAGTTCAACCTGTGCACCGCCTCCATCGGCATCTGCGAGCACGCGATGTACGAGGCCGTCACCCACGCCCACAACCGTGTGCTCTACGGCCGCCCGGTCACCGCCTTCCCGCACGTACGGCGGGAGTTGACCGACGCGTACGTGCGCCTGGTCGGGATGAAGCTCTTCAGCGACCGTGCCGTCGACTACTTCCGCACCGCCGGCCCCGACGACCGCCGCTACCTCCTCTTCAACCCGATGACCAAGATGAAGGTCACCACCGAGGGCGAGAAGGTCATCGACCTCATGTGGGACGTCATCGCCGCCAAGGGGTTCGAGAAGGACACCTACTTCGCCCAGGCGTCCGCGGAGATCCGAGGTCTGCCCAAGCTGGAGGGGACAGTCCACGTCAACCTCGCGCTGATCCTGAAGTTCATGGCCAACCACCTCCTCGACCCGGCCGAGTACCCCGAGGTGGCGACCCGGCTGGAGGCCGCGGACGACTCGTTCCTCTTCAGCCAGGGTCCGGCCCGCGGCCTGGGCTCGGTGCGCTTCCACGACTGGCGCACCGCCTTCGAGGGGTACCGCGAGCTGCCCAACGTGGCCCGCCTCCGCGAACAGGCCGACGCGCTCTGCGAGTTCGTCACCACCGCCGCACCCGACAAGGAGCAGAGCCGCGACCTGGACCTGCTGCTCGCCGTCGGCCAGCTCTTCGCACTCGTCGTGCACGCCCAGCTCATCCTGGAGCAGGCCCGGCTGACCGACTGCGACACCGATGTGCTCGACGAGCTCTTCGCTGTGCTCGTGCGGGACTTCTCCACCCACTGCGTGGAGCTGTACGGCAAGGACTCGGCCACCGAGGAGCAGCAGCGGTGGGCGCTCGCGGCACTCCGCCGCCCCGTCGTCGACGAGACCCGCACGGACCGGGTCTGGCAGCGGGTGGAGAACCTCTCCGGCGCCTACGAGATGGCCCCCTGACCGGCTCCCGGCACCACGACACCACGCGGGCCCCGCCCGCACCCCGCTCCGATCCGCAGCGCCGCACCACCGGGAGCGCCCCGGCCGTCCGCTCCGGCCGCCGACCCGCCCGACCGCGGGCCGGCGGCCGGCCCCGGTCCCGAAGGCGTCGTCCGAGGTCGCACGCAGCGAGCCCGGCGGGGATCCCGGCCGCAGGCCCTAGTCTTGGCCCATGCGCGCCCTCATTGTCGAGAACGACGACAAGGTCGCCCGTGCACTGAGCCGGACGCTTCGGGCCGAGGGCTTCGAGATCGAACGGGCCGGCACCGTACGCGACGCCGTGGAGGCGATCGCCCGCTCGGAGTTCGACCTCGCACTGGTCGACCTCGGCCTGGACGACGGCGACGGCGTCGACGTCATCCGCACCCTGCGCGAGAAGGCGTCCACCGGCGTACTGGCGGTGACCGCCCGCGGCGAGGAAGCCGACCGGGTGCGCGGACTGCGCGCCGGTGCCGACGACTACCTGGTCAAACCTTTCGGCGTCGCCGAGCTGCTCGCCCGCATCGAAGCCGTCACGCGCCGGCTGCGCGTGGTGCGCAGCGTGCCGCAGACGCACGGGGTGATCGACCACGGCGGCCTCGTCATCGACCGGGACCGCCACGAGGTCCACCTCGACGGCGAACTGCTGCGGCTGACCCGCAAGGAGTTCGACGTCTTCGTGATGCTCGCCCGCAGCGTCGGCTCGGTCGTCGAACGCGACCACATCCTGGACCAGGTGTGGCACTCCACCTTCGAGGGCAGCAGCCGCTCGCTCGACACCCATATGACCTCGCTGCGGGCCAAGCTCGGCGGCGCGGCCAGAATCTCCACCGTGCGCGGCATCGGCTACCGGCTGGAGCCCGTCGAGAAGCCGGGCAGGTAGCCGCCCGGTGCGCCGCCGAATCGTCGTCGCTCTCCTTCCGGTCCTCATCCTGCTGGTGGCCGGGGTCGGACTGTCCTACGCCGTGGTGGTCGGCGAACGCTCCACCCAGCAGGTCTTCATCGACCGCAGCGGTGACGCGGTGCGCTTCGCGACCCTCGCCGAAGCCGCGATCACCTCCGGCGACTCCTCCCGGCTGGACGCCGAACTCGACGCGTACGAGGAGCTGTACGGCTCCCCGGTGTGGGTGATCGGTCTGGACGGCAGCCTCGTCCACGACCCCGGCCGACCGGTGCCCGCCGACGAGAAGATCGACAAGAAGATCCAGCGCGCCTTCGCCGGCAGCCGCGCGGTGGAGACCAGCGTGGTGTGGCCCTGGACCCGCGCACCGCTGCGCGTGGTCGAACCGGTCGGCCGCGACTCGCAGGTGACCGCCGTCGTCGTGATCGAGGCCCCCACCGACGGGCTGCGGCAGACGACCGTACGGCAGTGGACGCTGGGCGCCGCGATGCTGCTGGTCCCGGTCGGCGCGCTGCTCGCCGGTCTCTGGCCGCTCACCCGATGGATCCTGCGGCCCGTTCGCGACCTCGAACGGATCGCCGCGGACGTGCGCGGCGGCGATCTGAACGCACGGGCGGCCGTCGAGCACGGGCCGTCCGAACTGCGCGGTCTGGCCTCCTCGTTCAACGCGATGGTCGACACCGTCCAACGCTCGCTGGAGCGGCAGCGCGTCTTCGTCGCCGACGCGGCGCACCAGTTGCGCAACCCCTTGGCGAGCCTGCGGCTCTCGGTGGAGAACCTCCGCCCCTGGCTGCACGAGGCGGAGGCACGCGAGGCGGGGGAGGAGGCGGTCTCCGAAGCCGTCGAGATGGGCGAGATGTTCGAGGCGATGCTCGCCGCCACCGCAGTGGCCAGCGAGGAGCGCGTGCGCGACAGCGAGGCATGGACGCTCCGGCAGGTCTTCGCGGCCGGCCGCCCGCACTGGGAACAGGCCACCTCCGACGCCGGACTGGCCCTGCACGTCGTCGAACCCGACCCGGAACTGGTGCTGCGCCAACCACCGGGCGGCCTGGTCGCGGTGCTCAACGAACTCGTCGACAACGCCGCCCGGCTCGCCGACGCCACCGCTGTCACCGTCGCCTGGTCCGTCGACCACGGCGAACGCGAACGCGAGCGCGAGACCAGGGGCCGGGCGGGCAGGGCCGGAACCCTCGGCGACGGCAGCGGCACGGTGACCGTCACCGACGACGGCCGCGGTCTCTCGGAGAGCGAACGCCGTGCCGCCCGCGGCAGGTTCTGGCGCGCCCAGCACCACCAGAACACCCCCGGCACCGGACTGGGCCTCGCGATCATCCACGATGTCGTCGAGGATGTCGGCGGCACCGTGCGCCTGGAGGCCAACGCCCCCACCGGTCTGCGCGTACTGGTACGGCTCCCGCTCGTCTCCGAACCGCCGGGCGCCCAGCCTCCGCCGACACAGCCCCGCCCGCTGCCCCGCCGACCACCTGGCTGAGTACAACTACGGCTTCTGCGAACGGAACCAGTCGGCGGACCCGGGGTGCAGCGGGATCGGTGCGGTCGCCGCCGCCGTGCGCGGGTTGATCTGGTGCGCCTCCGGGCGCGTACGGGCCAGGGTGTCGGCCTCCTCGACGGTCGCCCGCGCGAGCACCCGCGCCACGTCGGAGGGGAAGTCCCGGGCCATCGCGATGAGCGTGGGAACCGCAACGGTGTTGGTGGTCCGCACACCGGGATAGACGGTGCTGGAGATCGTCACCGGCAGGTACTCGC
Organism: Streptomyces tardus; assembly: GCF_018101125.2. Lineage (GTDB taxonomy): Bacteria > Actinomycetota > Actinomycetes > Streptomycetales > Streptomycetaceae > Streptomyces > Streptomyces tardus. Next base: position 680,657 of record NZ_JAELVF020000004.1, read on the forward strand.
CCGGGTGCGCCTTCTGCAACGTCCCCGTCTCGGCGGCCAGATCGATGAAGCGGATCGGCGGCCCGTACTCCAGCAGCCAGCTGATGGCCGGAGTGGGCATCGCGGTCAGCGACATGACCGCGTCGACCTCGCCGTCCACCAGGGCCTGGGCGGCCTCCTGTTGGCCGAGGTCGCGCGAGGCGACCTCCACCCCCGCCGCCTCCAGCAGCCGGGTGCCGGTGAAGCGGGTGCCCGAGCCGGGCAGGCCCAACGCCACCGGACGGCCGCGCAGGTCTGTCAGCGAGCGGATGCCGCTGCCGCGCAGACTCACCAGATGCACCACCGAGTCGAAGATCCGCAGCAGCGCCGCGACTTCCTCGTGCCGGCGCAGGATGTCGACGTTGGAGAAGATCAGGTCCACCTCGCCGGCACGCAGCATCCGGCTGTTGTCCACCCCGGCCTCGGTGAAAAGCGTCTCCACCACGGGGCCCGCCAGCGCCTTGTTCCAGACCCGGGCCAGTGCTGCGCCGGACTCGCGGTAGGTCGCCCCCGCCGGGCCGGTGGCGAGTGTCAGCCGGGAGACGTCGAGGTCGGGCTGCCGGTCACAGGCGGCGGCCAGCGCCGCTCCCAGAGCGGAGAGGAGAACCGTGCGTCTGGTGGGTCGTGCCGAGCGGGCCAATGTCAGATCAACCTCAAGATTTACCCGGATTCGTTGCCGCGACGCACCCTCAACCCTCAACGTGCTGTGATCTCGACCATAACAGTCACAGGGATGGGACGCCCATGACGCAGGAGACAGCAGCGGACGCTGCGGCTGCACCAAAGAAGAAGCGGATATACCAGCACCTGTACTTCTGGGTGCTGCTCGGCATCAGCGTCGGTATCGCCATCGGTCTCCTGGCGCCCGGCGTCGGGGCCGAGATGAAGTGGTTGGCCGACCTCTTCATCAAGCTCGTCAAGGTCGTGATCGCGCCGACCATCTTCGCCACCGTGGTGGTGGGCATCGCCGGAATGGGCAACCTCGCCAAGGCCGGCGGACTCGCTCTGCGGACAGTGCTCTACTTCAACATCACCACCGTCTTCGCCCTCGCCATCGGCCTGGTCGTCGTCAACGTGATCCAGCCCGGCGGCGGACTGGGCTACGACATCGCCAAGTTCGACACCTCGGCGGCCGACGACACCATCAAGTCCGCCGGCGATACGGACCAGGGCGGCCTCACCGGATTCGTCCTCGACCTGGTGCCCGAGTCGTTCGCCAGCGCCTTCGTCGAGGGCAAACTCCTCCAGGTGCTGCTGCTGGCGATCCTGGTGGCCTGCGCCATCACCATGATCGGTCGCAAGGCCGAGCCCGTGGTCCGCGCGCTGGACACCTTCGCGAAGATCATGTTCGGCGTGATCAAGCTCGTCATGTGGGTCGCCCCGCTCGGTGCCATGGGCGGGATCGCCTTCACCATCGGTGAGCACGGCAGCTCCATCCTCGGCTCGCTGGCCTCCTTCATGCTCTCCTTCTGGCTGACCTGCCTGCTGTTCATCTTCCTTGTGCTCGGGCCGATCTGTTATGCCGCCGGCTTCAGCCTCCTGAAGTACATCCGCTACATCAAGGACGAGCTGCTCATCGTCCTCGGAACCTCCTCCTCGGAGACGGTGCTGCCGCGGATGATCGGCAAGATGGAGGCCGCGGGAACGCCCAAGCACGTCGTCGGCATGACGATTCCGACCGGGTACTCCTTCAATCTGGACGGCACCGCCATCTACATGTCGATGGGTGCGCTGTTCATCGCCCAGGCCTTCGGGATCGACGTACCGATCGCCACCCAGATCGGCCTGCTGCTGTTCATGCTGATCTCCTCCAACGGCGCCGCGGGCGTCTCCGGCGCGGGACTGGTCACGTTGGCGGCCTCCCTGACCGCCTTCGACTCGGTCATCCCGGTGGCGGGCATCGCGCTGATCGTCGGCATCGACCGCTTCATGAGCGAGGGCCGCGCCCTGACCAACCTCACCGGCAACGGATTGGGGACCCTGGTCGTCGCCCGCTGGACCGGCGCCCTGGACCGCGAACGACTCAGCTACGTGCTCGACAACCCCACCACGGTGGACGTCGACGAGTGGATGAAGGAGGAGTCCGCGCCGTCCCTGGAGAAGGGCGACAGCGCCGCGAACGGCGACAGCGACGCGACCGACGCCCGGCGCTCCGACGCCGAGCCGGTGGTCGCCGCAGCCGCGGCCGGCGAGCCCCACTCCGGTGAGGGTCCCGCCGGAACCTCCCGCTGACGGCTCGCGCGGGCCGTCGGCAGCCACCGGTGGCCGACGGTCCGCGCACCGCCATCAGCGTCCCGCCCCCGGCGCCCGTGCCGAGCACACCGCTCGGCGCGGGCGCCCGGCATCCGGCCCCGCCGACCACCACCGACCGCGAGCCCCGGCACCGCCGTCACCGGGCCCCGCCCTCTCTCCGGCCGGCTCTTCGGGAGTGCGGCCGAGGCGGGACCTCACCCCGCGTCGGCGCCGCGCTCCCGCACTGCCGTCCGAACGCGGGCCCGGGCCAAGCAGCCGCAGCGGCCGACGACTTCGTGCATCGGCACCTCCACAACCCCGCAGGCGCGTCACAATATGAACATGGTTGATGACTGGAGGCGACAGCCGGGTCCCGCACGGGCGAACCCGGCCCGCGGCGGCATCCAGGCCGAGCTCGTCGCCGAGAAGGAAACCCACACCTACCCCCGACTCGCGGTGCGCGGACCGGTCTTCGGTCTCGCCGTGCACGAACCTGCGGCCGGTCCGCACTGGCGGCTGGAGACCCCGGTGATGGACGGGACACCGCAACAGGCCAGGGACGCCCTCAACTCCCTGCTGTGGTTCCGGGCTCGCGACGACGCCCGCGACCCCGCCGTACGCCGCGAACTCCTGGCCGCCGTCGCGGTCCTGGAGCACCAGCCCGTCAACGAGCTCGAAGTCCTCGGCGCCCGCTACCGAGTGGTGCGTGCCGACGAGTGGGCCCGCTTCGGCCCCGACGGGCTGGAGCCACCGCGTCCCACCGACCGTGACGCCGACGACACCTCCTGGGACGAACGGCGCGACACTCTCTCCGCCGACCCCGGCTTCCCTCTGCGCCCGGACGCCTCCGACAGCGCGCCGACCGGGCACGCCACCCGCCTGGGCCTGCGCGTCTTCGCCTACGCCGGTTCGCGCTTCCCCGCCGAGGTCCGCCGCCACTCCGTGCAGGCGGTCACGACCCACCCCGAGATCGTGCAGCTGCCCGTCGGCTTCGGGGTGACCGAATGCGAGGAGAGCGGCTGGCGCCCGCACGGCCCGCTGATGCCCACGCCCCACGACGCCAGAAGACTTCTGTACGGGATGATGACGCGCACCTGGCCCCTCATCCACGGCTACGACGAGGAGCGCGCGGCCCTGTACGGGCGGGCGGCGCAGAGCTTCCGCGAAGCCGGACACGCCAACGAGCTGACGGTCGAGGGCAGACTGCTGCGGCTGTGCCGCATCGAGCGCATGGTGCGCTGCGGACCGGACGGCCCCGAACCACCGCGCCCCAGCGACCACGAGGTGCAGGAGCCGATGAAGATGCACCCCGGGCCGGACGAGTCCGGAGCCCTCCTGCCCGCGGAGTGACCCGAGCCGGGTCAAAGGGCTGTCTCCCGGCGCTGTGGCTGGTTAGCCTCTGCCGTACTCACCCCGAGTGCCGGCCCGCGGGTGCGGGGCCGGACGCGTACGTGCGAGGCAGGGAGACAGCGTGAGCACACGCCCGAGCCAGGAAGCCGGCCCCACCACGACCCCGCTGCGGGAACACACCATCGGCGCGGACCTCCTGGCGACCGTACGGGCGCACGGAACACGGGACGCGCTCGTCGAGTGCGCCACCGGCCGCCGCTGGACCTACCGCGAGTTCCTGAGGGAGGTCGACGCCGTCGCGCTCGGCCTGTGGGCGGACGGCGTGCGCCCCGGCGACCGGGTCGCCGTCTGGGCGCCCAACTGCGCCGAGTGGGTCTTCGTCCAGTACGCCTGCGCCCGCCTCGGAGCCGTACTGGTCACCGTCAACCCCGCCTACCGCAGCCACGAACTGGTCCACGTGCTGCGGCAGTCCGGGGCGCGCACGGTGATCGCGGCGCCCTCCTTCAAGACCTCCGACTACGCGGCGATGCTCGCGCAGGCGGCGCCCGAGTGCCCCGATCTGCTCGACGTCGTCCTCATCGGTGAGGAGTCCTGGGGCGCGCTGCTGGAGTCCGGACGCTGCACCGACCCCGCCGTACTGGCCGACATCGGAGAGCGGCTGCACCCGGACGACCCCGTCAACATCCAGTACACCTCCGGCACCACGGGGTTCCCCAAGGGCGCCACCCTCTCCCACCGCAACATCCTCAACAACGGCTTCTTCGTGGGGGAGTTGCTGCACTACACCGAACGCGACCGGATCGCCGTCCCGGTGCCCTTCTACCACTGCTTCGGCATGGTCATGGGAAATCTGGCCGCCACCTCGCACGGCGCGGCCCTGGTCATCCCGGCCCCCGCCTTCGACCCGGCCGCGACCCTCGCCGCGGTCGCCGCCGAGCGCTGTACTTCTCTGTACGGCGTACCGACGATGTTCATCGCCGCCCTCGCCGTCCCCGACTTCGACGATTACGAACTGGGCAGCCTGCGCACGGGCATCATGGCGGGCTCCACCTGCCCGGTGGACACCATGCGACAGGTCATCTCCCGCATGGGCGTCGAGGAGATCTCCATCTGCTACGGCATGACCGAGACCTCGCCGGTCTCCATGCAGACCCGTACCGACGACAGCCTGGAACGCCGGGTGGCCACCGTCGGACGGCCCGGCCCGCACATCGAGGTCAGGATCGTCGACCCGGAGACCGGCGCGGTGGCGCCGCGGGGCGTCCCCGGCGAGTTCTGCACCCGCGGCTACCCGGTGATGCTCGGCTACTGGGACCAGCCCGAGAAGACCGCGGAGGCCATCGACGCCGACGGCTGGATGCACACCGGCGACCTGGCGGTGATGGACGACGACGGGTACGCGAGCATCACCGGCCGTATCAAGGACATGGTGATCAGGGGCGGCGAGAACCTCTACCCCCGCGAGATCGAGGAGTTCCTGATCACCCACCCCGACATCGTCGACGCCCAGGTCGTCGGGGTGCCGGACGAGAAGTACGGCGAGGAGCTGATGGCCTGGCTGCGGATGCGCGAGGGCGCACCCGCGCTCAATCCCGAGGCGGTGCGCGCCTTCTGCGACGGAAGCCTCCCCCGGCACAAGATTCCCAAGTACGTGCATCTGGTCGAGGACTTCCCGATGACCGTCACGGGCAAGGTGCGCAAGGTGCAGATGCGGGCGGAGGCGGTCCGACTGCTGGGCCTGCGCCCGCCGCCCGCCTGATCGGCCCGCCGGCCCCGTGCCCGTACACACCCCGGCACGGCCGACCCGCGGCCCGGCAGACCCGTGCCCGTACGCCCGTGCCCGTACGCCCGTGCCCGTACGCCCCGTGCGCGGTGCGGACGTCCGCGGCGGGCGCGGTGGACAGGCCGTCCGCCCTTGCGGTGAGATGGCCCCATGGCGACCGACCTGCACTCCACCGACGGGCTGACCCGCGAGTTCGAGGAGCACCGGGCGGTGCTCACCTCGGTCGCCTACCGGATGCTCGGCCGGGTCGTGGACGCCGAGGACACCGTCCAGGACGCGTGGCTGCGGTGGGCCTCCGCCGACCGCGGGGACGTCGCCGAGCCGCGCGCCTACCTGGTGCGGATCACCACCCGGCTCGCGCTGGACCGACTCCGCCAGGCACAGAACCGCAGAGAGAGCTACGTCGGCCCCTGGCTGCCCGAGCCCCTGGTGACCGAGTCCGGGCCGGCCGTTCAGGACTCCTCCGAGCGGTTGCTGTCCGCCGAGTCCGTGTCGATGGCGATGCTGGTCGTGCTGGAGTCGCTCTCCCCGCTGGAGCGTGCGGTGTTCGTGCTCCGCGAGGCGTTCGGCTACCCCTACGCCGAGGTCGCCCGCGTTCTGGAGCGCGGCGAGCCGGCCGTCCGGCAGCTGGGCACCCGCGCCCGTCGCCACGTCGACTCCGGCGCCCCGCGCTACACCGTCGACCCGCAGGAGCGCCGCGACCTCACCGAGCGCTTCCTGAGCGCTGCCGGCGGCGGGGACCTGCAAGCGCTGCTCTCCCTGCTTGCCCCCGACGTGAGCCTGGTCGGCGACGGCGGCGGCAACGCCAAGGCCCCGCGCCGCATCATCGAGACCGCCGACAAGGTCGGCCGGTTCATCGCCGCCGTGGCGCAGCAGACCATCGGCGACGGCGAGGTGCGGCTCGTCGAGTTCAACGGCGCGACAGCGGTCGTCTTCCTGGTGGAGGGCCGAGTGCGGCAGGCCGCGCAGATCGAGGTCGCCGACGGACTGATCCAGCGCCTCTACCTGTGGACCAACCCACAGAAGGTCGAGCCCATCAACACCCAGCTGCAGCGGGGGAGTTGAGCCGGTGGCGCGCTGCGCTCACAGGCCCCCGGCCACTCGCAGCACCGCGCCACTCGTGTACGAGGCGTCCGGCGAGAGCAGCCACGCCACCGCGCCGGCGACCTCGTCCGCCTCGCCCGGCCGCCCCATCGGCACCCGGTCGCTCTTGCGCCACGGGCGCTGCGCGTCCCCCATCGCGGCATGGATGTCGGTGAGAATCATGCCCGGCTGCACCGAGTTGACCCGCACCCCCTGCTGCGCGAGCTCCTTGGCCAGGCCCACCGTCAGCGCGTCGACCGCCGCCTTGCTCGCGGCGTAGTGCACGTACTCGTCGGGGCCGCCGAGCGTGGCCGCCGCCGAGGAGATGTTGACCATCGCTCCGCCCTGCCCGCCGCACTCGCGCGACATCTCCCGCGCCGCCCGCCGGGCGCAGTAGAGGGCGCCGAGCACATTGACCTCCACCACGCGCCGCATGGTGGACGCGGGGGTGTGGGTGAAACTCCCCAACGGACCGGTGATCCCCGCGTTGTTGACGAACCCGGTGGGCGCGCCGAGCGCGTCCACGGCCCGGTCGAAGAACGACTCGACCTCCTCCTCGCACCCGGTGTCGACCCGGAAAGCGTACGCAGAACGGCCGAGTTCCCGTACGCGCGCGACCGTGCTCTCGGCGGCGGATTCGTCGCGCTCGTACCCGATGACCAGATCGTGACCTTCGTGCCCGAGCCGGACGGCGATCGCCGCGCCGATACCCCTGCCGCCACCGGTGACCACCGTGACCTGCCGCGTCATCCTCGAACCTCCGTAGCAATCGGAGCCGCGCCGGCCCCGTCGACGCAGCGACGCTACACCGCGGCGCCCCATCGGCCGTTCCGAGGAAGGGAATTGGTCTTGACCAAGTTGACAGCCCGACCTATCGTCCTAGGCATACGCAACAACCTTTAAGAAACAAGCTCACATATCGCGGCGGCGACAGCGACAGCGGAGGCACAGGTGGCGACCACACAGCTGGAGGCACTTCCGGAGCCCAAGTACTGGCATCTGAAGACGGCGCTGAGCGAAGCGCTGGACAGCGAGTTCACGGTCGGCCAGATCCTGCCCAACGAGCGTGATCTCGCCGCGCGTTACGGCGTCGCCCGCGCGACCCTGCGCCAGGCGCTGGAGCAGTTGGAGCTGGAAGGCAGACTGCAGCGCCGCAGAGGCGTGGGCACCACCGTCTCGCCGCCCCGCGTCGGTGTCGACGTCTCGCCCGCCCCGGACCGCTGGCCCGGAGAGCCGGGGGACGCCTGGCAGACGGAGAGCGCGTCCTGCCCCGCCGCGCCCGCCCAGATTGCGCAGCTGCTCGGCCTCGCGGCCGGGGACTCCGTTCACGCCGTCCGCCGCACCCGTGCCGCACACAGCCAGCCCGTCGCCACCGAGCTGGTGTATGTGCCCACCCGCGAGCTGCCCGCGGGGCAGGAGGCGGAGGCGATCCTCGCCACCCTGCACCTCCGCGACCTCAAGGGCCAGGAGCGCACCGTGGAGCTGGGCTCCGCCAAGGCCGAGGACGCACGGCTGCTCGACCGGCTGCCGGGTGCGCCGGTCCTGGTCGTGACCACCCGCTACCTCACCGAGCAGGGCACCGCAGCGGTCACCGTCGCCACCTACCGTGCCGACACCTGCCGTCTCACCTTCGGCGACTCCGGCGCGATGCGGCTGCTCGCCGGCTGACCGCACGCAACTGCCCGCCCGAGCGCTCACCTTCGGCCGTCCACCGCCCGCGCGGTGGGCGGCCGAAGACGTACACGCGTCCGGTCGGCACCCGCACCCGGGCGCCGACCGTCCCTACGTGGACTCGACCACGAACAGCTGCTCCTCCACGAGATCCAGCGCGAGCCTGAGCGCTCCCACCGCCACCGCGTCCTCGCCCAGCGCGGAGAGCGCCACCCGCGGAGGACGCAGGCAGTAGCGCTCCAGCTCGGTCCGCAACGGATCCAGCAGGCCGTCCAGCCCCGCGGCCCACCCGCCCACGACCACCAACTCCGGGTCCAGGGCCAGCACCAGCGCCGCCACATCGTGCACCAGACGGTGGATGAAGCGTTCCACCGCCTGCTCGGCCCGCTCGTCGCCCGAGCGCGCCAGCGCGAACACCTCGGCCACCGCCGCCTCGTCCAGCGGATGCAGCGGCTCGCCCGTCGTGGACAGCAGCCGCTCGGGGAACGCCTCGCGGCCGAGCAGATGCAGCGCCCCGATCTCACCCGCCGCGCCGCCGAAGCCGCGGTGCAGCCGCCCGCCGATGAGCGAACCGGCACCCGGGCTCAGCCCGGCCAACACCATCACCACATCCGTGCAACCGGACGCCACACCCTGCCAACGCTCGGCCACCACCGCCGCATTGGCATCGTTCTCCACCAGGACCGGACAGCGAAAGGTCCGCCTCAGCCGCTCGCCGAGAGGGAGGCCCGTCCAGCCCGGCAGCGCCGTGCTGAGCCGCATGCTGCCGTCCGCCCGTACGATCCCGGGCGTTCCCACGCCCACCGCCCGCAGCGTCGAGCGCGCCACGGCGCAACTGCTCACCAGCTCCAGCGCGTTGGCGGCGGCCAGCTCCAACCGCTCCTCGGCGCCCGCCTGTTCGGAGATCGGCCGCTCCGCACGGTCCAGCCGCGCCCCGGCCAGATCGGAGAGCACCGCCGAGACCCGGTGCGGGCCGATCTCGATGCCCAGCAGATGTCCGGCCTCGGCGCAAAAGCGGTACCGGCGGGCCGGACGACCCTGCCTGCGCAGCTCACCGGGCGCGTCGGCACACTCCGCGGCCAGGCCCGCCACCTGCAGACCCTCCATGATGCCCTCGACCGTGGGACGCGAGAGACCGGTGCCGCGCACCAGCTCCGTCAGCGTCAGCGCGTCGGTGGCCGACCGCAGCGCCCGCAGGACGACCGTGGCGTTGATGCGCCGCAACAGCGAGGGATCCCCGCCGGTGAGCCTGCCCAACTTTCCGCCTCCTGACCTGCACACGTGTTGCGGGATCGTATCCGCTACGGGCGGAGGGGGCGAGAGCCGGAAGAAGTGTCACCCGCTGTCGTCCAGCCGGTAGCCCAGCGCGACGGCAGCGAGCCGCCCGTACGCCGCTACCAGATCCTCGAGCGACCAACTCGCGTTCAGGCCACTGGGGTTGGGCAGCACCCACACCCCGGTGGCGCCGATCCTCCGCTGCTGCGGCCCCACCCGCGCCGTACGCTCCCCGAAGGCAGTCCGGTACGCGCCGATACCCGCGACCGCGAGCCAGCGCGGCGCGTACCGCTCGACGGTCGCGACCAGCCGCTCACCGCCCGCCCGCAGCTCGCCCGAGGAGAGGTCCGACGCCTTGGCACTGGGCCTGGCGACCACATTGGTGATGCCGACGCCGTGCGAGGGCAACTCCCACTGCTGCGCCGGCTCCAGCTGCCGCGCAGTGAACCCGGAGCGGTGCAGCACCGGCCAGAAGCGGTTGCCGGGGCGGGCGAAGTGGTGGCCGGTCGCTGCCGACAGCAGCCCCGGATTGATGCCGCAGAACAGCACCCGCAACCCCGTACCGAGCACGTCCGGGACCTCGCCGGCCGTCTGCTCCCGCCCGGCCCCGCGCGGGCTCAGAGAATCGCCCCCGGACGGTACGCCGCGGCTCGCGGGTGCCGCGCGGTGATCTCCTCGATCCGGGTCAGGACCTGCACCACCTGGCCGGCCGCAGCACCGGTGAACGCCAGCCGGTCCGCGAGCAGCTCCGCCAACTGCGCCCGGTCCAGCGGGATCCGCTCGTCGCCGGCGAGCCGGTCCAGCAGCTCGTTGCGCTCCGCACCCGCGCGCAACGCCAGCGCGGAGGCCACCGCGTGCTCCTTGATCACCTCGTGCGCGGTCTCCCTGCCCACGCCCGCGCGCACCGCGGCCATCAGCACCCTGGTCGTCGCCAGGAACGGCAGATAGCGGTCCAGCTCCCGCTCGACCACCGCGGGGAAGGCGCCGAACTCCTCCAGCACCGTCAGGAACGTCTCCAACAGACCGTCCAGTGCGAAGAACGCGTCCGGCAGCGCGACTCGGCGCACCACCGAACACGACACATCGCCCTCGTTCCACTGGTCACCGGCGAGCTCGCCGACCATCGAGGCGTAGCCGCGCAGGATCACCGCGAAGCCGTTGACCCGCTCGCAGGAACGGGTGTTCATCTTGTGCGGCATCGCCGACGAGCCGACCTGGCCCTCCTTGAAGCCCTCCGTCACCAGCTCCTGCCCGGCCATCAGCCGGATCGTCCGGGCCAGCGAGGAGGGCGCGGCGGCGAGCTGCACCAGGGAGGTCACCACGTCGTAGTCCAGCGACCGCGGATAGACCTGGCCCACCGAGGTGAAGGACCGGCCGAAGCCCAGATGCGCCGCGACCCGCTGCTCCAGCTCGCCCAGCCGCTCGTCATCGCCGCCCAGCAGGTCCAACATGTCCTGCGCGGTGCCCACCGGGCCCTTGATGCCGCGCAGCGGATAGCGCGCCAACAGCTCCTCCACCCGCTCGTACGCCACCAGCAGCTCGTCCGCGGCGGAGGCGAAACGCTTGCCGAGCGTCGTCGCCTGCGCCGCGACATTGTGCGAACGGCCCGCCATCACCAGCGCCGCGTGCTCACCGGCGAGGGACCCGAGCCGCGCCAGCAGCGCGACTGTGCGGTCGCGCACCAACTCCAGCGAGAGCCGGATCTGCAACTGCTCCACGTTCTCGGTCAGATCCCGGGAGGTCATCCCCTTGTGGACCTGCTCATGGCCCGCGAGCGCGTTGAACTCCTCGATCCGGGCCTTCACATCGTGCCGGGTGACCCGCTCGCGCTCGGCGATCGAGGCGAGGTCCACACTGTCCAGCACCCGCTCGTAGTCCGCGATGGCCGACTCGGGCACCTCCACACCCAGATCCCGCTGCGCACGCAGCACCGCGACCCACAGCCGGCGCTCCAGGCGCACCTTGTGCTCGGGAGACCACAGCTCGGCCAGATCGGCGGAGGCGTAGCGGTTGGCCAGGACGTTCGGGATACGCGGCTTGTCAGTCACGTCTGGGGATTCTACGGGGTGTCCTCGCAGGCCAAGGGCGCGAGGTCGGGCCGCTTCGGCGCCCGCCCGTCGCCCGAGGAACGCCCGGTCAGCCGCCGCCGCACCCAGGGCAGCAGATACTGACGGGCGAACTGCGCGTCCGCCAGGCGCCGTGCGCCCCAGCCGGCGGCCGGCTCGTCCGGGACCGGCTGCCGCCAGTCGAACTCCGCCGGATGACCCAGCCGCTCCCACACCGCCTCGGCCACCCGCCGGTGCCCCTCGGTCGTCAGATGCAGCCGGTCCTCGTACCACAGCCGCGGATCGCTGAGCGCGCCGGCGGCGTACAGGTCGACCACCAGCGCCCCGTGCTCGGCGGCGAGCTTGTCGATGAAGTCGAACAGCTCCTCCATGCGCGGCCGGTAGCGCTCCAGCACCGGGCCCTGGCGGCCCGGGCTGCGCATCAGCACCAGCTGCCCGCACGACGGCGCGAGAGTGGAGACCGCCTCCTCCAGGAGGCCGCGCACCCGCGCCATGTCGCAGCTCGGGCGCAGCACGTCGTTGAGCCCGCCGACCAGCGTCACCAGATCGGCGTTCATCGCCGCTGCCGGCGGCACCTGGTCCTCGACGATCTGGCCGATCAGCTTGCCGCGCACCGCGAGGTTCGCGTACCGCACTCCCTCGGCGCGGTCGGCGAGCCGGGCGGCGAGCAGATCCGCCCAGCCCCGGTAACCGTCGCCGACCGGCGCGTGATCGGACATGCCCTCGGTGAACGAGTCACCGAGAGCGACGAAACTGCGGATTTCAGGTGTCTTCTCCATGGCCGTGTCATGCTAACCAATTGCCTCGGTCAACCGGTTTCCGCGGCCCCTCCGAAGCGCGCCCGAGCCCGGGCCGCTACCGCGGCGGTGTGTGGCCGACCAGTTCGCGCAGCACGTCCTCCATGGTCACCAGACCCGCGGGCTGCCCGTCCTGCCCGACCACGGCGGCCAGGTGCGTACCGCTGCCGCGCATCGCGCCCAGTACGTCGTCCAGCGGCGTCTGCGCCCGCACCCGCGCGATCGGACGCAGCGCGCCCATGGGGAACGGCTGTTGCCGGTCCTCCGACTCCAGCGCGTCCTTCACATGGAGATAGCCCACCGCGCGCCCGGTTCCGTCGACCACCGGGAACCTGGAGAAGCCCGAGCTCGCCGACAGCCGCTCCAACTGCTCCGGAGTGACGCCCAACCGCGCCGCCACCACCCGAGCACTGGGCCGCACCACCTCCGCCACCGGACGCCGCCCGAGCTCCAGCGCGTCCCGCAGCCGCTCGGTGGCCCGCTCGTCCAGCAGACCGGCGGCACGGGAGTCCGAGACGATCCGCGCCAGCTCGTCGTCCGAGAACGTCGCCTCCACCTCGTTCTTCGGCTCCACCCGCAGCAGCTTCAGCAGCGTGTTCGCGAAGGCGTTGACCGTGAACACCACCGGTCGCAGCGCCCGCGTCAGCGCCACCAGGGGCGGGCCCAGCACCAGCGCGGTGCGCACCGGCTCCGCCAGTGCGATGTTCTTCGGCACCATCTCGCCGAAGAGCATGTGCAGATACGTCGCCAGCGACAGTGCCACCACGAACGAGATCGTGTGGCCCAGCGCCCCGCTCACACCCATCGCGTGGAACGCAGGCTCCAGCAGGTGCTCGATCGCCGGCTCGGCGACACCGCCGAGCACCAGAGTGGTCAAGGTGATGCCCAGCTGCGCCGTCGCCATCACCGCGGACAGGTGCTCCAGGCCCCACAGGGTGCTTCGCGCCCCCCGCTCGCCCTCCTCCACCCGCGGCTCGATCTGACTCCGACGCACCGAGATCAACGCGAACTCCGCGCCGACGAACAACCCGTTCAGCACGATCATCAGCACACCGAGGAACAACTGCACGAACGTCATGCCCCGACCTCCCCGGCCGACTCCGGCCCGTCCTCTGCAGCGGGGGCCACCAGACGCACCCGTGCCGCCCGCCGGCCGGTCGCGTCGGTGACCGCCAGCCGCCAACCGGCCACCACGATCTCGTCCCCGACCCGCGGGATGCGGCCCAGCTCCGTCGCCACCAGACCCGCCAGAGTCTCGTACGGCCCGTCCGGGGCGCGCAGCCCGATGGTCTCCAACTGGTCGGTGCGTGCCGCGCCGTCCGCGTCGTAACGCTCCTGCCCCTGCGGGTCGGCGCCGAGCGGCGCCAGATCGGGGGTCTCCTGCGGGTCGTGCTCGTCCCGCACCTCCCCGACGACCTCCTCGACGATGTCCTCCAGCGTGACCACACCCGCCGTGCCGCCGTACTCGTCGATGACCACCGCGAGGCTGCGGGCCTCGGTCAGCCGGTCCAGCAGCCGGTCCACGGTGAGCGACTCCGGCACCAGCAGCGGCTCGCGCAGCAGCTCGGTGATCGGCTGCCGGGCGCGCAGTTCGGCCGGGACGGCGAGTACGTCCTTGATGTGCACGACCCCCACCACCGTGTCCAGGCTCTCCCGGAACACCGGGAAGCGGGAGAGCCCGGTGGCGCGGGTGGCGTTCGCGACATCCTCCGCCTTCGCCTGCACCTCCAGTGCGGTGACCTGCACCCGTGGCGTCATCACGTTCTCGGCGGTCAGCTCCGCCAGGTGCAGGGTGCGCACGAACAGCTCCGCGGAGTCCGCCTCCAGCGCGCCCTCCTTGGCCGAATGCCGGGCGAGCGCGACCAGCTCCTGCGGCGAACGCGCGGACGCCAGCTCCTCGGTCGGCTCGACACCGGCGGCCCGGACCGTCCGGTTGGCCGTGTTGTTCAGATGCCGGATCAGCGGGCGGAACGCCGTCGCGAAGGCGCGGTGCGGAGTGGCGATCCGCCGCGCCACCGGCAGCGGCTGCGAGATGGCCCAGTTCTTCGGCACCAGCTCGCCGATGACCATCAGCACCATCGTCGCGATCACGACGCCCAGCACCAGAGCGGTGGAGGACGCGACGGCAGCCGGCAACCCGATCGAACGCAGCGGGCCCGACAGCAGCGCGGCGATGGAGGGCTCGGCCAGCATGCCGATCAGCAGCCCCGTGACCGTGATGCCCAGCTGCGCGGCCGAGAGCTGGAAGGTCAGCGAACGCACGGCCTTCAGCGCGCTCTCCGCGCCGGCCTCGCGCTCGGCGGCGGCCTTCTCCAAGACGCTGCGCTCGACGGTGGTCAGCGAGAACTCGGCCGCCACGAACAGTCCGCAAGCCAGCGTCAGCAGCAGGGCGACAGCCAGCAGCAGGATCTCGGTCACCGTCCCACCCCCCTCGGCTCGGCGCTCACCGGAGGCAGCGCGGTGGCCGCACGGGGGAGAGGCGCGGGAGGAAGCGGGTTACCGGGACTGGGAAGCTCGTCCATGGACGGACGCCGACCCCTTTCACATGATCCGCAGGAGTGGTACGGCACCAGAGTACGGGAGCTGCCCGCTCCAGCGCCGGTGGGAGGAGGCGCGAACGGGGCGCGTCCCGGCGGCGTCACAACGCCTTGACCCAGCGCGACCACTGCGGCTCCCGCTGATAGCCGGCCGACTGCCAGGCGCGGTGCGCTGCCTCGTTGCGGTCGAGCACCATCGCGTCGCCGCGCCTGCCGCCGAGGGCGGCGAACCGCTCCTCGGCCGCCGCCAGCAGCGCCGACGCGACGCCCCTGCGCCGCAGCTCGGGAGCGACGGCCAACCTGTACAGATGACAGCGCCAGCCGTCGAAACCCGCGATGACCGTCCCCGCCGGCTCGCCCTCCCACTCCGCGAGCAGCAGCGCCTGCGGATCGCGAGTGATCAGCCGCAGCACGCCGTCCTCGTCGTCGCTGATGCTCACGCCCTCGGCCGCGCGGCGCCAGAAGGCGAGGATCCGCGCCGCCTCGTCGGCCCGAGCGTGGCGCACCCGAACGCCTGCCAGGGGCGTACGGGCTGCCCGGCCGGGATCGGGCGGGTCCCCCGCAGCGGCCGGTTCGGCGGGGCCGGACCCGTGGGGGCTGCCGGAGGCGGTGCGGAGTGCGTTGTGCATACCTCCGATCCCAGCACCGTCGGCCCGCCCCTGTCGAGCGAGTTGGTTCGCCCGGCCGCCGTCTCAGTGCCCGCCGAGCTCTTCGAGGACCGGTGCGAACGCCCGCATGTCGGGGCTGAGAACGGTGAAGTAGGAGAACCCAAACCGCTCCCGGTGGGCCCGCAGCTGCTCCGCGATCTGCGCCGCCGTGCCGAGCAGCAGCCCCGGGTGGTCAAGCAGCTGGTCCACGCTCAGCCCCGGGCCCAGCTCCGCCAGCCGCTCGGCCGCCGCACGCCGGTCGCCGGTGATCTCGACCTTCTGCACCAGCAGGTTGAGCTCCGCCGGCCGCACTCTGCCCGCCTCGAACTCCCGATACACGGCGAGGCGTTCGGCCAGGGCTTCCGGCGCGATCAGCCCGAGCGTGCCCGGGGCGGCCCCCGGCACCTGGCGCGCGGCGGTGAACGCCGCGATCCGGGCGTGCCGTGCGGCGAGCCTCAGCAACCGGTCCCCGTTGCCGCCGAGCAGCAGCGGCAACGGGGACTGTGCGGGCGCCGGCTCCCTGGCGGGATCGTTGAGCAGCCGCTCCAGCTCCGTCACCAGACGTGCGAGGGCGTCCACCCGCTCGCCGGGGGTGCCGAACGGCAGCCCGGCCTCGTCGTGCTCCGCCTTCACGTAGCCCGCGCCGAGCCCCAACTCCAGGCGACCGCCGGTCAGCCGGTCGGTGGTCGCCACCTCGCGCGCCAGCAGAGCGGGGTTCCACAGGCCGGCGTTGAGCACGAAGGTGCCCACCCTGGGCCGCTCCGTCGCCTCGGCCGCCGCCACGAGCGAGGGGAAGGGAGCGGGCATCCCCAGATGGTCCGGCACCAGCAGCACGTCGAACCCGATCGACTCCGCCGTACGGCACTGCGCGGCCCACGCCGATCGGTCCGGAGGGGCGAGCATGTTGATTCCGAAGCGGAAGGGTGAGGTCATCGGTTCAACTCCGCGGTCAGTCGGGGCTCGGGCGTCGTGAGGGACAGCACCCCACGACGGGTGTCCTGTTCCCGAACGGACGCCCGTACACCCGTGCACCGTCCGCCTCGAGTGAACGTGCCCGCGTCTCCCGACCGCCTCTCCCGGCTGCTCCGCTCCCGCGACCTGGCCAAGCCGGTCGAACGGGACGCCGGCGAACTGCCCGCCAGCACCGCCGAACTCCGGAGCTGGATCGCCGGCCAACCCTGACAGCGGCCCATGAAGGCCGTGGGGCCCGTGCCTCGCGTGGGGCGAAGTGTGCAGGCCGTGCGGTTCGTCGAGAGGACGCTCGGCGTGAAGAGCACCCGGCCCGGTCCACCCGACCGCCCCGGGGCCCCTGCGTCCGCACGATCGCGTACGCCCCCACTGCGCGGCCTTACGGCCCCACCGCGCGGCCTTACGGCCGCCTCCTGTGGGTCACGCCTGCCGCCTGCCGCCCGCCGCCGCGAGTTCGCGGTGCGAGGCGTACCAACTGCCGTACAGCTGCGGAGCCAACCAGCCCGGCGCGCGGCGGGCGAAGCTCTCCACCCGCGCCGCGCCCTGCGGCAGCACGCCGCGCAGCGGCGCACCGCAGGCCGTGGGCAGGTCGGTGAGGTTGCACCGTTCGGCCAGGTCGGGGCTTGCGGGCAGACTCCCGACCACCACGCCGGCGCACTCGAGGTCGCGGGCCCGCAGTGCCTCGGCGGTCAGTGCCGTCGCGTTCAGCGTGCCCAGCCCCGCAGCCGCCACCACGAGTACGGGGGCGCTGAGCAGCCCGGCGACGTCGGCCACCGTGCCGCCGTGGTCGTCCAGGCGCACCAGCAGCCCGCCCGCGCCCTCCACCAGCACCAGATCGTGGGTGCGCGCCAACTCCAGGGCGGCTCGCGCCGCCTGCTCGGGGCCGATCGGAGGCAGACCTGCACGCCGCGCAGCGGTGGCGGGGGCCAGCGGTTCGGGGAAGCGCGCCAACTCCACGCCGTGCACGGCGCCCCGGGTCAGCCGCACGACCTCGGCGACGTCTCCTGGTTCGTCCGCGGGCACTCCGGTCTGAGCCGGCTTGAGCACCGCGACCGTGCGGCCCTGCGCGGCTGCGGCGGCGGCGACGGCGGCGGTGACCACCGTCTTGCCGACTCCGGTACCCGTCCCGGTGACCACCAACGTCCCGCGGTGCGCGCCCGCTTCACTCGGCGCCGGCCCGCCGCCCACGGTCTCCTCCCGTCGTCGGCCGCCGCGTGCGCTGTGCGCGCCGAGTCCGCTGTGCGCGCGGTCCGCGCCGGGTATTTCGAACGTGCTCCTTTCGTCCACGGCTCACCCCGCCGAGGCCGCGGCCACGACCGCCCCGGCGATCGAGGCGACGTCCTCGTCCCCGGTCACATACGGCGGCATCGTGTACACGGTGTCGCGGAACGGCCGCAGCCACACGCCCCGGCCGACCGCCGCACGCGTCGCCGCCGCCACGTCCACCTCGTGGTCGAGTTCCACCACGCCGATCGCGCCCAGCACTCGTACGTCACGCACGCCCGGCAGCTGCCGCGCCGGCTCCAGCCCGGCGCGCAGACCCGACTCGATACGGCCGACCTCTGCGGCCCAGTCCTGACCGAGCAGCACGTCGAGGGAGGCACCGGCGACCGCTGCGGCCAGCGGATTGCCCATGAAGGTCGGGCCGTGGGCCAGGACCGGCACCTCGCCCTCGGAGATCCCCTCCGCAACCCGCGAGGTGCACAGCGCCGCCGCCATTGTCAGGTAGCCGCCGGTCAGCGCCTTGCCGACGCAGAGCACATCGGGCGCGACATCCGCGTGCTCGGCCGCGAACATCCGTCCCGTACGCCCGAATCCGGTCGCGATCTCGTCCAGCACCAGCAGCACTCCACTGGCGTCGCACGCCTCCCGCAGCACCTTCAGATAGCCGGGGGAGTGGAAGCGCATACCGCCCGCGCCCTGCACCACCGGCTCCACGACGACCGCGGCCAGCTCGTCCGCGTGCCGCGCCACCAGCTCCCGCACCTCGCGCGCGTACGCCTCGTCGACGGGCTCCTCGAACCCGTCCGGCGGCCGGGGAGCGAACACCTGCCGGGGCAGGGAACCCGCCCACAGATGGTGCATCCCGCCGTCCGGGTCGCACACCGACATCGGCTGCCAGGTGTCTCCGTGGTAGCCGCCGCGCCAGGTCATCAACCGCCGTTTCTCCGGACGGCCGCGCGAACGCCAGTACTGCAGGCACATCTTGACGGCCACCTCGACCGACACCGAACCGGAGTCGGCCAGGAAGACGTGCTCCAGCCCGGCCGGCGAGAGGTCCACCAGCTGCTTCGCCAGCCGCACGGCGGGCTCGTGGGTGAGCCCGCCGAACATGACATGGCTCATCCGCTCCAGCTGCCCGCGCACCGCCTCGTTGAGCACCGGATGGTTGTAGCCGTGCACCGCCGACCACCAGGAGGACATGCCGTCGACCAGCTCCCGCCGGCCGTACGCGGGTTCGGCCAGCCGCAGCCGTACCCCGGAGGCCGACTCCACCACCAGCGGCTCCTGCCGGCCCGGCATCGGACCGTAGGGGTGCCACACATGGCGGCGGTCGAGTGCCAGCAACTCCCCGGTGGACAGCGGCAGTCGGGCGATACGGGGGTCAGGCATTGGGCGGCAGCTCCGTACCCGCCCCGCGTCGCCGCACCGACACCAGGTCCGCACGTGCCCCGTTGTCCGCCCGCGACTCGGCGCCGGCCGCCGCGCCCGTACGCTCGCCGCGCCCCGGGACGGCGGCTGCCGCGCCCGTGTCGCCGGCTGCCGCCGTGCCGGCCTCGGCCGTGTGCGTGCCGGCCTCGGCCGTGCCGGTGTCGCCGGCTGAAGCGCCGCCGCAGGGGCCGCAGCCCTGCCCCTCCTCGTGGGAGCCGCAACCGCCGCCGGCCAGGGGGCCGCAGCCGCCCGCCGCGGCCAGCGCGTCCGCCCGGTGGGTGGGCAGCGTGCCCGTGCCGGAGCCCTCCACCTCGAAGCCGGCGTCCGCGATCATCTCCAGGTCCGCCCTGCCCTCCTGCCCCTCACTGGTCAGGTAGTCGCCGAGGAAGACGGAGTTGGCCAGGTGCAGTGCGAGCGGCTGCATGCTCCGCAGCTGCACCTCCCGGCCACCGGCCAGGCGTACCTCCACGTCCGGGCAGACGAAGCGCACCATCGCGAGGATGCGCAGCGCGCGCGAGGGCGTCAGATTCCACTCGGCTTCCAACGGCGTGCCCTCGAAGGGGATCAGGAAGTTCACCGGCACCGAGTCGGGGTCCAGCTCGCGCAGCGCGAACACCACGTCCACCAGATCGGCGTCGCTCTCGCCCATGCCGGCGATCAGCCCCGAGCACGCCGACATCCCCGCCGCCTGCGCCTGCCGCACCGTGGAGACGCGGTCCGCGTAGTCGTGCGTGGTGCAGATGTCGCCGTACGTGGCCTCGGAGGTGTTGAGGTTGTGGTTGTACGCGTCCGCGCCCGCCTCCCGCAGCCGGTCCGCCTGACCGTCGGACAGCAGCCCCAGGCAGGCGCAGACCTCGACGTCCGCGTTCTCCTCCTTGATCGCCGAGATCGTCCTGGAGACCCGGTCCACGTCGCGGTCGGTCGGCCCGCGCCCGCTGGCGACCAGGCAGACCCGCTTGGCGCCCCCGGCCACGCCCGCCCGTGCCGCCTCGGTGGCCTCTTCCGCCTTGATCCAGGTGTACTTGAGGATCTCCGCCCGGGAGCCCAGCCGCTGTGAGCAGTACGAGCAGTCCTCCGGGCAGAGCCCCGACTTCAGGTTGACGAGGTAGTTGAGTTTCACCCGCCGCCCGAACCAGTGGCGTCGCACCCGTCCGGCCGCGGCCACCACGTCGAGCAGTTCGTCCTCGGAGGTCGCCAGCACTGCGAGCGCTTCGTCGCGCGTCGGCAGCTCGCGCCGCAGCCCCTTGTCCACCAGCGTGTTCAACAGGTCCATGCCGCTGATCCTCACCCACGTCCCGGCGGCAGGCCAAGGAGAGAGTCGACAAGAAGGCAGCGCGGGGGTGTGTGTATCGCCACACCCCCGACGCCCTCCCGTCCCACTAGGTTCGTGGGGACCCGACAGATCACCAGGGACGGACGGATGCCCGCAGACCCCTTCCAATGGCTCACCGACGCCCGGCGGCTGCGCGAGAAGGCGGGACTCGTCCGTGCGTTGCGCCCGCGCACCGGGCAGGAACGCGAACTGGACCTGGCCGGCAACGACTACCTCGGGCTCTCCCGGCACCCCGAGGTCACCCGTGCCGCCGCAGAGGCCGCACACCGCTGGGGAGCGGGCGCCACCGGCTCGCGCCTGGTCACCGGCTCCACCGCCCTCCACGCCGAACTGGAGGCCGAGCTCGCCGACTTCTGCGGGTTCGAAGCCGCACTCGTACTGTCCTCCGGCTACTGCGCCAACCTCGCCGCCACCACCGCACTCGGCAGCCGCGACGCCCTGCTGGTCTCCGACGCGGCCAACCACGCCTCGCTGATCGACGGCTGCCGGCTCGCCCGCGCCCGTACCGCCGTGGTCCCGCACGCCGACGCCGAGGCCGCCGCGCGGGCGCTGCACGGCCACCACGGCCCCGCCCTGCTGCTCACCGAATCGGTCTTCTCGGTCGACGGGGACGCCGCGCCGCTGCCCGAACTGAGCGCCGTGGTACGCCGCCACGGGGCCGGCCTGCTGATCGACGAGGCACACAGCCTCGGCGTCGTCGGCGACGGCGGACGGGGCGCCGCACACGCCGCGGGCCTGGCCGGCAGCGACGACACCGTCCTCACGCTCACCCTCTCCAAGGCGCTCGGCAGTCAGGGCGGTGCGGTGCTCGGCCCGCGCCACGTCATCGACCACCTGGTCAACGAGGCCCGCACCCTCATCTTCGACACCGGCCTCGCCCCCGCCGCCACCGGCGCGGCCCTGGCCGCCCTGCGCGTGCTGCGCCGCGAACCCGAACGCGCCGCTCGCGTCACCGCGGCCACCCGCCTGCTCCACGACCGCCTCACCGCAGCGGGCCTGGACGCCGCACCACCCGCCGCCGCGGTCCTGTCGGTGCGCGCGCCCTCGCCGGAGGCCGCGGTCCGCTGGGCCGCCGACTGCCGCGACAGAGGGCTGCGCGCCGCCTGCTTCCGCCCGCCGTCGGTGCCTGACGGCATCTCACGGCTGCGGTTGACGCTCCGTGCCGACCTCGACGACGAGGAACTCGCCGAGGCCGTACGCGTCGTCACCGGCACCGCGCCGCGCCCCGCCTGACCGCCCTCGGCCCGGCGCCGAGCCGGCGCATCACGGCTCACTGCGGGCCCGGCTCAGCCCGGCGGCAGCCGCACGCGTGCGGTGCGCCGCTCCCCGTCCAGGACTCGCAGTGCTCGCGCCAACTCCGCCTCGTACAGGTCCCGTTCACCGCGCGCGTGCATCGTCTCCAGCGCCGTCCGCAGCGCCGTGGCGGCGGAGACCAGGGCCTGGGCGGCGCGCAGGGCGGAGAGCGTGTGCCGTGCGCGTGCCGGGTTGGCGCGGCCCAGCTGGTCCACCGCCTCCAGGTAGCGGTCCACCAACTCGCCCTCGGCAGCGGTGAGCGCCGGCAGCGGCGGCAGATCCGGCAGCACGCCCTCAGCCTCCGAGCCCGGTGCCGGACTGCTGTGCGCGCGGCACGCTGATCTCGTCGACGAGCCCGAACTCCAGGGCGCCGGCCGCGTCCAGGACGGTGTCCCGTTCCACGTCCCGACCGATCTGCTCCCGCGACCTGCCGGTGTGCCGGGACAGCAGCGTCTGGAGCGTCTCGCGGGCCAGGAGCAACTCCTGTGCCTGGATGGCCAGATCGCTCGGCTGCCCCTGGATCGGCTCGGTGAGCGCCGGCTGGCTCAGCACCACCCGGGCGCCGGGAAGCGCCAGCCTCCTCCCGGGCGTACCGGCCCCCAGGAGTACGGCGGCGACCGAGCCGGCCTGCCCCAGGCAGACCGTCTCCACCTCGCAGTGCACGTACCGCAGCGTGTCGTAGACGGCGGTCATCGCCGAGAAGGAGCCGCCGGGGGAGTTGAGGTAGAGCGAGATCGGACGGTCCGGAGCGGCGTGCTCCAGGTACATCAGCTGCGCGACCACATCGCCGGCGCAGGCGTCGTCGACGGGGGCGCCGAGTAAGATGATGCGCTCCCCGAGCAGTTTGGAGTAGGGGTCGAGCGTGCGGGTGCCGTCCGCGGTGCGCTCGGTGAACTCGGGCAGTACGTGGCGTGCCTGGGCAGAGTGCATCGCGTCCTCCTCGGACGACGGAAATCCGTTCTGTACAAAATGTACAGGACGTACCCGCGGTTATGCTGTTCCCATGACGTACGAGATTCCGGTGACCCGCGCCAGAGCCGAGTTCGCCGACCTGATCAACCGAGTCGTCTACGGCGACGAGCGCGTGGTCGTCACTCGCCACGGCAAACCGCTGATCGCCCTCGTGTCCGCCGCCGACCTGGAGCGGCTCGACGCCCAGGCGAAGGACCGCGCCGCCACGGACGCCCCCGAAGCGCCCGAGTCGCAGGAGGCCGCCGAGCAGGAAGAGGTCCTCAGCACCCTCTCCACGGTCCACCCCCTCGACGCCGCCCCCGGCGGACCGAGCCGCTTCGGCATCGCCGCCCACCACCGCGGCTCCCGCCGCGACGGCTAGGTTCGCCCCGCCGCGCGCGCCAACCGCCGCGCGCGCCAACCGCCGCGCGCACCGACCACCCGGCCACGCTTGCCGCCGCGACGCGGCGGGGCCGGACAGGCCTCTCGGTCCGCCCGGCCCCGCCGGTGGTGTGCTTGTCTCCGGAGCCTCAGTCCGCGCCCTCTGCGCTGCGCCCGCTCTCCGGCTCCCCCTGCTTCGCCTCGGGGCCCTGCTTCCCCCTCGCGTCCTTGTGCTGCTGGTCCTTCTGCTGGTCCAGCGCCTTCGCCTCCGGGGCGTACAGGTCCACGTACTCCTGGTCCGAGAGTCCGAGGATCGCGTACATGATCTCGTCGGTCACCGCGCGCAGCACCGCCCGTTCGGACTCCATGCCCTCGAACCGGGAGAAGTCCAGCGCCTCGCCGAAGCGGATCGTCACCCGGCCGATGCGCGGCAACCGGCGGCCGGGAGGCTGGAGTTCGAAGGTGCCCACCATCGCGCACGGCACCACCTTGACCCCCGACCGAAGCGCCATCGCGGCCACGCCCACCCGGCCCTTGTACAGCCGGCCGTCGTGCGAGCGGGTGCCCTCCGGGTAGATGCCCAGCAGCTCGCCCTTGCTCAGTACGCCGATGCCCTCCTCGATTGCCGCCTGGCCCGCGCCCCTGCCCGACCTGTCCACCGGGATCTGCCCCACGCTGCGGAAGAACGCCGCAGTCAGACGCCCCTTGATCCCCGGGCCCGTGAAGTACTCGGCCTTGGCGAGGAAGGTGATCCGACGGCGGAGCATCGCCGGCATCAGAAAGTGGTCCGAGAAGGAGAGGTGGTTGCCGGCGACGATCGCCGCGCCGTCGGCCGGAATGTGCTCGAGGCCCTCGATCCGCGGACGGAACATCAACCGCAGCAACGGCCCCAGCAGCACGTACTTGCACACGTAATAAAACACGGACACTCCCTGGCAGGCGGGTGCGCTGCGTTCCCGCCGAGTCTGACGAAGCGGGGCTGACCGACCGCTGGTCCGCCGAGACGGACCGCTCACCCGAAGCCGAGAGCGTACAGCGATACGGCATGGACACGCTCGCTGGGTACGGCTACGTCACATCGGGACCGACCGAAGCACACACCACCCACACATCGCGCACACGCCACCTCCGCCGCCCCGCCGCCTCGGCCGAGGCGGCGGGGGCGGGCCCCGGCGCGGTCGCCTGCGCGGGTACGTGCGGGAAAGCAGCCGCCCGCAGGGGCCCGGGCGGGGCAGCGGCAACCTCCCCCGTGGCGGCCCCGGTCCGGGGACCGGCGAGACGGCGGCGGGTACGGGCGTGAGCCGTACCGCGGTGAGCGGCGCGGGCGCGGGCCGCTCCGGAACGGCTGCGGCAGCCACGGCGACGACCGGACCTCCGGGCACTCCGGCAGGAGCCCCCGGTGCGGTGTTCGCGTGTACCTGCTGCCACCCATCGGGTCCCTGACCGGCCCCCTGAGTCATCGACCTGGTGATGCAGCTCTCCGCCGCCAGGCCGCTGCCGCCGATCACCACGCTGTAGGCCGTCACGACCACCAGCGCCGTCACCGTCGCGGTCGTCATGCCCTTCACGGTGCCCGACGTCTGCCTCGTCGACGGTTCCGGGGGGTTCCTCACGGAGTCCTGCATGGCCGCCACCTCCTTGGTGCCGCCGCTGCGGCGGATCGCCACAGCACGCGCGACTGACTCCACCCATAGTCGCGCGAATACGGACTTTTCCGCTACCTTGCGCGCGAATTCAGCGAGGAGAGGTAGGCGTTGTACTCCGCGAGCTCCCGATCGCCGTTGCGGTCCGCCGCCCGGTCTTCACGACGGGCCTGGCGCTGCTCGGACCGGTACCACTGATAGATCAGCGCGATCAGCACGATCACGGACGGAATCTCACTGAACGCCCAGGCGATTCCGCCGGCCGCGTTCTGGTCGGCGAGCGCGTCCACCCCGAGCGAGGCGGGCGGATCGGAGTACGTCCCCACCATCGGCTCGGACGCCATCATGATCGCGATCCCGAAGAACGCGTGGAAGGGCATCGATGCGAACAGCTCCAGCATCCGCATCACGTAACCGGGCCGGTGCGGACCGGGATCGACGCCCATGATCGGCCAGAAGAAGATCAGCCCCACCGCGAGGAAGTGCGCCATCATCCCCACGTGCCCGGCCTTGGACTCCATCAGGAAGTCGAAGAGGGACGTGAAATACAGCGCGTACAGGCTCGCGATGAACAGTGGAATGGTGAACGCCGCGTGCGTGACGACCCGCAGATACCGGCTGTGCAGCAGCGCCACCAGCAACTCCCGCGGCCCGCGCCGCCCCCGCCCGGCCGACGGCAGCGCCCGCAGCGTCAACGTCACCGGAGCGCCCAGCAGCAACAGGATCGGCGAGAGCATGCTGATCACCATGTGCTGCACCATGTGCACGCTGAACAGCACCATGCCGTACTCGTTCAGCGCGGTGCACGTCACCAGCGCGATCGTCAGCACACCCGTGACGAATGCGACCGTACGCCGCACCGGCCAGCGGTCGCCCCGCCGGCGCAGACGCAGCACGCCCCAGCCGTAGAACGCCAGCATCGCCAGACAGCCGACCAGGAACGCCGGCTCGCCCGTGAACTCCAGACCCCGCGCCAATGTGAACGGCGGCAGATCCGCGGGCACGCCGTGGTCGCCGTGGTCCATCCGTCACTCTCCTGCTTCGTACCGATTGCCCGCTCAAAGAGTAGAACCGCCCCCGGCCGCGGGTACGGCCGGGGGCGGTTCCTCGCGCACGGCGCGCGGGGCGCCGGAACCCGCCGGTCAGGGAGCCGCGGTGGCGGCGGCGATGCGCTCCGCCCGAAGCTCCTCGTACCACCGGTCGTCCACCGGCGGCAGCGCGTTCACATCCAGCGCCAGCTTCACCAGCAGATCCGCGATCTGCGGGTTTCGCGCCAGCACCGGGCCGTGCATGTACGTGCCGAACACGGTGTCGTTCCAGGCGCCCTCGGTCCCGTCACCGGTCCCGTTGCCCTTGCCCAGCCGCACCCGGGCGAACGGGCGCGCAGTCGGGCCCAGGTGCGTGATGCCCTGGTGGTTCTCGAAGCCGGTCAGCTGGGGCAACCGCAGGTTCTCGTCGATGTCCGCGAGGACGTCCCCCACGCAGCGCTCCGCCTCGCCGCGCGTGCTGACCACGTCCAGCAGGCCCAGACCCGGCTCGCGCTGCCCCAGATCGTTGATGAACTCCTGGCCGAGGATCTGGTAGCCGGCGCACACCGAGAAGATGATCGCCCCGTTGGAGGCTGCCCGGCTCAGCCCGCCGTCCCGCCGCAGCCGCTCGGCAGCCAGCCGCTGCGGCCGGTCCTCGCCGCCGCCGATCAGATAGATGTCGCCGGAGGTCGGCACCGGCTGGTCGGAACGCACATCCACCCGCTGCACGTTGAGGCCGCGCTGCTGCGCGCGCCGCTCGACCACCAGTACGTTCCCCTGGTCGCCGTAGGTGCTCAGCAGGTCGGGGTAGACCCAGACGACCCGCAGGCTCGTGTCACTCATGAATTGGTCACCCTTCAGCCGGTCAGTTGCCGACGACGCGGCGCAGGTCCTGGAATGCGGTGTAGTTCGCGATGGCCTCGATCCGGCCCGGCGGCAGCGCCCGAAGCGCGTCGTCCAAGCGCTCGAAGACCTGGAAGTCCACGCCCGCGACCTCCAGACGCACCGCGAGGTCCAGTCTGCGGTCACCGAGCACACAGATCGGATGCCCCGCCAGGCGGGAGTAGTCCACGTCCCACAGCCAGGACGTGTCGGTGCCGTCCGCGCCACGGGCGTTGACCGCCAGGATGACCGGCGTCGGCGGCGGGTCGATCAGCGAGAACGTCTCCAGCCAACCGGCCGGGTTCTTCGCCAGCAGGAGGCGGATCTGACGGTCCTGATAGGTCACCGTGTCGTACCGGCCGGCGACCGCCGCCACCTCGTACATCCGCTCCAGCGCCACCTGAGGCGGCACCCCGAACGCGGCGGCGACCGCGGCCGACGTCGTGGCGTTCGCGCGGTTGGCCCGACCGGGCAGCTGCAGCCGGATCGGCCAAGCGGCGCCGTGCGGATCGAGGACGTGGTCGCCCGAGAGCGCCCAGGTCGGCGTAGGACGCCGGAACCCGCACTCGCCGCACAGCCAGTCGTCGCCCGGGCGCTGCATCACACCGCCGCAGGACGGGCAGGACCAGGCGTCGTCCTTCCACTCCTGACCCGCCGCGACCCACACGACGTTCTGCGAGGACGAAGCGGCCCACACCACCAGCGGGTCGTCCGCGTTCGCGATGATCAGCGCCTTGGACCCGGCCAGGCTCTCCCGCCAGTGCTCGGCCAGCATCCGCGTCTCGCCGGCCCGGTCCAGCTGGTCGCGGGAGAGGTTGAGCAGCGCGATCGCCTTCGGCGTCACATCGCGCGCGACCCCGGCCAGGTACTTCTCGTCGACCTCGATCACGCCGTACCGAGCCCGCGAGCCCCCGGCGAGCGCCGAGGTGATGCCGGCAGGCATGTTGGCGCCCAGCGCGTTGGAGACGACCTCTTCGCCGGTGGCGCGCAACGCCTCGGCAATGAGCCGCGTCGTGGTCGTCTTGCCGTTGGTCGCGGAAACCAGGACGACGTCCAGGTGCGACGCCAACCGGGCCAACAGGTCGGGATCGAGTTTCAGCGCCACCCGGCCACCGATCACCGATCCACTGCCGCGGCCCGCGGCTCGGGACACCGCCGCCGCAGCCCTGCCCGCCGTCACGGCCAGTTTGGCGCGCGGCGACAGCGGGTCCGAATTACCTGTCATCGTCCTTGGTCCTCCTTGCGCTTCGCTCATGCCGCAGCCTATCGAGATATGGCGCCCACTCCCGAACCGCACCACAGCAGCAACCGCTCCCCGCCGCGACCGTCGGTGGCGGGCCGTAGTCTGAGCGTCATGCGAGAAGGTGAACCCGCCGGGGCGGTACGGCCGGTCAGTCTGTTCCGTGCCCCCGTGCTGCACACGCCGTGCCAGGAGGTGACGGAGTTCGGGCCCGAGCTGGAGCAGCTGATCGCGGACATGTTCGCCACCATGTACGCGGCAGACGGCGTCGGCCTCGCCGCCAACCAAGTGGGAGTCACCGCCCGGGTGTTCGTCTACGACTGCCCCGACGACGAGGACGAGCAGCAGCGCGGACACCTCGTCAACCCCCACCTGGCCGCCCTGGAGTACGGCGACATCACCGGCCCCGAGGGGTGCCTGT
The DNA here is from genome assembly GCF_018101125.2 of Streptomyces tardus. Classification (GTDB taxonomy): domain Bacteria; phylum Actinomycetota; class Actinomycetes; order Streptomycetales; family Streptomycetaceae; genus Streptomyces; species Streptomyces tardus. Next base: position 708,909 of record NZ_JAELVF020000004.1, read on the forward strand.
CGCTGCCCGGACTCGAGGCACGCACCGCACGCGCCGCCTACGCCCGGATTGAGGGCATGCGCAGTGACGGCAGCCCCGTCACGGTCGAGGGCGAGGGCTTCTTCGCGCGCTGCCTCCAGCACGAGTACGACCATCTGGAAGGGCTCGTCTACGCCGACCGCCTCGGCGCCCTGCGCCGTCGCCGACTGCTGCGCGCGGCAGCACGCGCGGACTGGGCAGGAGTCAGCGAGCGCATGCCGCTGCACGAGCGCGACCCCAGCTCCAACCCTCCGCCGCCCGCAGCCGGTTGACCGAGGCTCCGGTCCCGTCAGGCCCGGGGCAGCTCCGTGCCACTCTGTTCGTTTTGCCCGCTCTCGGCGCCGCTCTCCACCGGGCCGGCCTCCGCCCGATCCGTCCGCCCTGCACGGGGCCGATCCTCGGCGGTCGCGAGCGTTCCCCACAGCAGGTCGACCAGGTGCGCCACCAACTGCTCGCGCGGGCACGGGCGTTCACCCAGCCACCAGTCCCCGGCCGCGTGCATCATCCCCACGATGCCGTGCCCCCAGACCCGTGCCCGCTGCTCGCTGCCCGGACCGAGCTCCAGCCGGTCCTGGACGAACTTCCCCAGCTCCTCGCCGAGCCGGCGCAGCAACGGTGCGGTGTGCCGCCCCGAGTCGAAACCCTGCTCGCTCTCGGCCGGGTGCATCAGAAAACGGTAGACCTGCGGACGCGCCTCGATCCTGGCCAGATAGGTGTCGATCGTCGAGGCCAGACGTTCGCGCCGGTCCGAGGGGGCGTCCAGCGCCGCGCGCAGCGCTGCCAGCAGGGCGTCGGTGTGCCGTTCGGCGAGAGCCCGGTAGAGGCCGCTCTTGTCGCCGAAGTGCCGGTAGAGAATGGGCTTGGTGATCCCGGCCTCGGCTGCGATGGCGTTCATCGACGCACTCGGGCCGTCCCGCAGCACGACCCGGTCGGCGGCCTCCAGCAGCTCCTGCCGTCTGTTCTGTGCCGCGTCCCGCTGAGCCGCTCGCTGGCGGGTTTCCATTCCGTGTCCCTTCGGCCTGTGCGGTTCCACGGTTCGGAAACGTAACACCCGCGCGTCGACCAGGTCCCCGACTCCGGGCTCCGGAAGGAAGACAGGCGGGGGAGTTGACAGCCGATACTGATGGGTAACAAACTGCGGTTACCGCTAGTAACAAATACGTGGAGGCGCAAGATGGCGGAGTTCGCATTCGATCTCAACGAGGACCAGAAGTCAGTCCAGGAGTGGCTGCACGGCTTCGCCGCCGATGTCATGCGCCCTGCGGCGGCAGAGTGGGATGAGCGCGAGGAGACCCCCTGGCCCATCATCCAGGAAGCCGCGAAGCTCGGCATCTACTCCCTCGACTTCTACGCCCAGCAGTACTTCGACCCCACCGGCCTCTCCATCCCCATGGTGATGGAAGAGCTCTTCTGGGGCGACGCCGGCATCGCACTGTCCATCGTCGGCACCGGTCTCGCCGCCGTCGGCGTACTGGCCAACGGCACCGAGGAGCAGGTCGGTACCTGGATCCCGCAGATGTACGGCGACGAGAACGACGTCAAGCTCGCCGCGTTCTGCTCCTCCGAGCCCGACGCCGGCTCCGACGTCTCCGCGATACGCACCCGCGCCGTGTACGACGAGGCCAAGGACGAGTGGGTGCTCAACGGCACCAAGACCTGGGCGACCAACGGCGGCATCGCCAACGTCCACGTCGTCGTCGCCGTCGTCGACGCCGAGCTCGGCTCTCGCGGTCACGCCTCCTTCATCATCCCGCCCAACACCCCGGGCCTGAGCCAGGGTCAGAAGTTCCTCAAGCACGGCATTCGCGCCTCGCACACCGCCGAGGTCGTGCTCGAGGACGTTCGCGTCCCCGGCAGCTGCCTGCTCGGCGGCAAGGACAAGCTCGACGAGCGGCTCGCCCGCGTCCGCGAGGGCAAGAAGCGCAAGGGCAGCAACGCCGCCATGGCCACCTTCGAGGCGTCCCGCCCCGCAGTCGGTGCCCAGGCAGTCGGCATCGCCCGCGCCGCCTACGAAGTCGCCCTCGACTACGCCAAGACCCGCGAGCAGTTCGGCCGCCCGATCATCGACAACCAGGGTGTCGCCTTCCAGCTCGCCGACATGCGCACCAAGGTCGACGCCGCCCGACTCCTCGTCTGGCGTGCCTCCTGGATGGCCGCCGCACAGAAGCCGTTCACCGCGGCCGAGGGCTCCCAGTCCAAGCTCTTCGCCGGCGAGACCGCCAAAACTGTCACCGCGCAGGCCATGCAGATCCTCGGCGGCAACGGCTACACCCGTGAGTACCCCGTCGAGCGCATGCACCGCGACGCGGCGATCTACACCATTTTCGAGGGCACCAGCGAAATCCAGCGCCTGGTCATCTCCCGCACGATCTCCGGCGTATCGATCCGCTGACCGCACAACACCCCGCGCTGTCCCGAGAGGCCGTGCACCCGACACACGGGTGCACGGCCTCTCACACGCGCCAGCACGACTCTCACAAGAACTTCGATCACTCCGAACTGTTCGATTCATTTGAATCCGGATCAGTGCAGTGTTCGTTTCCCACAGAGCTGACCGGAGTCCGTTCGCAAGCATTGTCGGACGCTTTTCCGGGGCTCGCCCTCAATGGAGTGGGAAACGCTCCGCGACGCCATCTGCGGTGCTACACCTCGTAGTTCGCCGATTCACGTCCGTCAGGAGCAGCGCAGTGCCGGAACGCCCGTCCTTCTCGAGTCCCGACACAGACCCGGACGCACTCCGGGTGCCCCGCGCGCGGAGCGAACCCCGCGTCACAGAGCGGGAACTGCGCTACCGGGGATACCGCTTCACCTGCCGAGTGGCACAGCCCGAACACCCCGCGACCGAACCGCTGGTGATCCTCGGAGGCTCCTCACAGGACCGCCAATCCTGGGTGCGGCACGAGCGCCGGCTGGCGGAGATCGCCTGCGTCGTCACCGTGGACCTCCCGGGATACGGCGACTCCGATTTCCTCCCCGTCGAGCACGGCATGGACTTTCTGGCAGCCGCGGTCCACCACATGCTGACTTCACTGGAAATGCCACGCGTCAACCTCGTCGGAGCATGTTTCGGCGGAGCCATCGCCATGCGCCTCGCCCAGCAGCACCCCTCACTCATCGGCCGGTTGCTGCTGGTGGGAATGGCACGCCAACTGCCCAGCGACTACGCCGAAGTCGTCGACCGGTGGCGCGAACAGGCAAAAGCTGGCCAACTGACCGAAATCGCCGATGAATTGGTCACACGTTTCACTGCGGCCTCCGGCGCCGAATTCGTACGCCGACTCTCCGCGGTGGCACGATTCCTGCGACGCGAGTTCCTCGACATGGACGAAGACGGCCTGACCAAATGGGTGGAGCACAACGAGCGGCTCGTCGCGCACGACTGGTGCCGACCCGAACCGATGCCACCCGTACCGACCCTCGTCGTCACCGGCGAACACGACATCCTCACCCCGCCGGAAGAATCCCGCGCGCTCGCCGCCAGTCTTCCTCTCGCTCACTTCACGACGATCCGCGAGGCGGACCACCTCGCTCCCGTGGAACGAGTCGCGGAATTCGCCGAGTTGGTGGCCCGATTCTGCTCCGAAGGCCAATGGCGCGACCTGGACTTCTGCCACCCCGTGGAGAGCTTCGACAA
>NZ_JAELVF020000005.1:0-12438 GCF_018101125.2 Streptomyces tardus
CACACCCTCCGCCAGGAAACCGGACGCATGGATCGTCCAGTCCTGCTCGGTGCCTTCGGGCCGGGAGTAGACGGCGACCGTACGGCGGTCCGCGTCGCGGGGGCCGACGACGACCCGGACCTGGACGCCGCCCCGCTCGGGCAGCACCAGCGGCCCGGCGAGGGTCAGTTCGTCGAGGGTCGGGCAGTGCGCCGACTCGCCTGCCGCGAGGGCCAGTTCGACGAGGACGGCGCCGGGCAGCAGCACCCGGCCGAGGACCACGTGGTCGGCGAGCCAGGGCTGCGACTCCACCGACAGACGACCGGTCAGCACCACACCACCGGAATCCGGCAGCGTCACCACCGCACCCAGCAACGGATGGTCCGCCGCATCCACACCGGCGCTGCTCGCGGCGGGGGCGCCGTCGGTGGCGGTGAGCCAGTAGCGCTCGCGCTGGAAGGCGTAGGTCGGCAGGTCGACGGCGCGAGCGCCGGTACCGGTGAAGAAGCCGGCCCAGTCGACGGCGAGGCCGGCGGTGTGCAGTCGGGCCAGGGCGGTGAGGAGGGCGTCGGTCTCGGCGCGGCCCTTGCGGGCGGCCGCTACCAGCAGCATCTCGGTGCCGCCGTCGCCGTCCCGGTCGCCGTCGAGGCAGGTGCGGGCCATACCGGTCAGTACCGCCTCGGGGCCGATCTCGACGCAGCGGTCCACGCCCGCGTCGCGCAGGGCGCCGACGCCGTCGGCGAAGCGGACGGCCGCGCGGACGTGGTCGACCCAGTAGTCGGCGGTGCTGAGTTCACCGTCGCGGGCGATCCTGCCGGTCACGTTGGAGACGACGGGCAGTCGCGGCTCGCGGTAGGAGAGCCGTGCCGCGATCTCGCGGAACTCGTCCAGCATCGGGTCCATCAACGACGAGTGGAAGGCGTGCGAGACGCGCAGCGCACTGACCCGCCGGCCCTGCTCACGGAAGTGCCCGACGACCGCCTCGACGGACGCCGCCACACCCGAAATCACCACGGACGAAGGCCCGTTGACCGCAGCCACCGACACGTCCTCGACCGAGTCCAGGTGCGGCAGCACCTCGGACTCCGTAGCCTCGATCGCCGTCATCGAACCCCCTGTCGGGAGCGCCTGCATCAGACGGCCGCGAGCCGCGACCAGAGCGCAGGCGTCCGCCAGCGAGAACACCCCGGCGACATGCGCCGCGGCGATCTCGCCGATGGAGTGCCCGGCAACGAGGTCGGGGGTCACGCCCCAGGCCCCGAGCAGCCGGTGGAGGGCCACCTCGAAGGCGAACAGGGCGGCCTGCGCGTAGACGGTCCGGTCCAGTGTCTCGGCGTCCTCGCCCCAGACGACCTCGCGCAGCGGACGGTCGAGGTGCTCGTCGAGCGCCGCGCACACCGCGTCGAACGCCTCGGCGAACACCGGGTGTCCGGCGTGCAGTTCGCGGCCCATGCCGAGACGCTGCGCGCCCTGCCCGGTGAAGAGGAAGGCGGTCGTGCCGACGGACCGCGCGGTGCCCGACACGACGCCGGGGGCGTCCTCGCCGCTGGCGAGGGCGCGGAGCCCGGTGAGCAATTCCGCCCGGTCGGCCCCCAGCACCGTCGCCCGGGATTCGAGCGCGGTACGGGAGGTGGCCAGCGCGTACGCGATGTCCAGCGGGTCCGCGTCGGGGCGCCGCTCCAGGTCCTCGGCCAGGCGGGCGGCCTGGGCGCGGAGGGCCTCGGGGGTGGCGCCGGCAACGGTCCACGGCAGTACGGCGGGAGCGCGGTCACCGGTCGGGGCGTCCGTCTCCTCGGCGGCCGGGGCGGGCCCCTGCTCCAGGACGACGTGCGCGTTGGTTCCGCTGAGGCCGAACGCCGAGACGCTCGCCCGGCGCGGCTGCCCGGTGATCGGCCACGGCCGTTCCTCGGTGACCAGTTCGGCGCGGCCCTCGGTCCAGTCGACGTGCGGCGACGGGCGGTCGACGTGCAGAGTGCGCGGCACGGTGCCGTGCTCCATCGCCATGACCATCTTGATGACGCCCGCGACACCGGCGGCGGCCTGCGCGTGGCCGATGTTGGACTTGATGGAGCCCAGCAGCAGCGGACGGTCCTCGGGGCGGTCCTGGCCGTAGGTGGCCAGCAGCGCCTGCGCCTCGATCGGATCACCCAGCGTCGTACCCGTACCGTGCGCCTCGACGACGTCCACCTCGGAGGCGGCGAGCCCGGCGCCCTGGAGGGCCTGGCGGATCACGCGCTGCTGAGAGGGGCCGTTGGGTGCGGTGAAGCCGTTGGAGGCTCCGTCCTGGTTGACGGCCGTGCCCTTGACGACGGCGAGCACCCGGTGCCCGTTGCGCACGGCGTCCGACAGCCGCTCGACGAGGAGCACGCCGACGCCCTCGGACCAGCCGACGCCGTCCGCCGCGCCCGCGAACGCCTTGCAGCGGCCGTCGACCGACAGTCCGCGCTGGCGGCTGAACTCGACGAACATGCCGGGCGTCGACATGACGGTGGCGCCACCGGCTACCGCGAGAGAGCACTCCCCCGAACGCAGGGCCTGCACCGCGAGGTGCAGGGCGACCAGGGAGGAGGAGCAGGCCGTGTCCACGGTGACGGCCGGGCCCTCCCAGCCGTAGGTGTAGGAGAGCCGCCCGGAGACCACGCTGCCGCCGGCGGTGCCGGAGGGCGACACGTTCAGCGCGTAGTCGTGGTACATGACGCCCGCGAAGACACCGGTCCGGCTGCCCCGGAGGGTCGCCGGGTCGATGCCGGCCCGCTCCAGCGCCTCCCACGAGGTCTCCAGCAGCATGCGCTGCTGCGGGTCCATGTAGAGGGCCTCGCGCGGCGAGATGCCGAAGAACCCGGGGTCGAACTGGGCCGCGTCGTGCAGGAAGCTTCCGCGCCGCGTGTAGCTCTTGCCCTCCTTGCCCGGCTCCGGGTCGTAGAGGTTCTCGATGTCCCAGCCCCGGTCGCCCGGCAGGTCGGAGACGGTGTCGACACCGTCCTCGAGCAGCCGCCACAGCTCCTCGGGGGTGGTCACCCCGCCCGGGTAGCGGCACGCCATGCCGACGATCGCGATGGGCTCGTCGTCGATGCGGTCACCCGCACCGACCCGTACCGGTTCAGCCGTCCGCACGGTCTCGCCGGCGAGGCGGGAGGTGATGTGCTCGGTGACGGCGAGGGCGTTGGGGTGGTCGAAGACGAGGGTGGCGGGGAGTCGCAGCCCTGTCTGGGAGTTGAGGTGGTTGCGCAGCTCGGTCGCGGCCAGGGAGTCGAACCCGAGCTCCTGGAAAGCCCGCTCCGCACCGATCGCCTCCGCGGAACCGTGCCCGAGTACGGCGGCGACCTGCGACCGCACCAGATGCAGCACCGCACGATGCCGCTCCGCGCCGGAAAGCCCCGCAAGACGGGCACCCGGCGAGGACGAACCATCAGCCGAAGCCGACGCGAGAGCGGCAGACACACGCCGTGCCGGAACCAGACCCCGCAACAGGGCCGGGGTCTCGTCGGCCCGGGTGCGCAGGGCAGCGGTGTCGACCCGCAACGGAACGACCGTGGCCTCTGGCCGGTCCAGACCGGCGGCGAACAGCGCCAGACCCGCATCGTGGGACAGCACCGGCAAACCCTGCGAAGCCATCCGACGCCGATCCACCTCCGACAAATACTGACCCAACCCCGCACCCACATCCCAGAAACCGAACGCCATCGACGTCGCCACCAAACCCTCAGCACGACGACGCGCAGCCAACGCATCCAAGAACACGTTCGCCGCCGCGTAACTGCCCTGCCCCGCCGTCAACACCAAACCACCAGCCGACGAGAACAACACAAACGCCGCCAAATCCAGCCCAGCCGTCGCCTCGTGCAACCACCACGCCGCATCCGCCTTCGGCCCCAACACCCCATCAAAACGCTCAGACGACAGGTCACCGATCAGGCCGTTGTCCCCCACACCCGCCGCATGCACCACCGCAAGCAGACCACGACCCGCCACCAGTGAGCCCACCAGACCCTGCACAGCGTCCCGATCGGAGACGTCACAGGCCCGCACCTCCACCGCGGCACCCAACTCGACCAGCTCAGAGACCAGTTGGTGGGCCCCCGGGGCGTCCAGGCCCCGGCGGGAGGTCAGAACGAGATCACGTACGCCTCGCTCGGCAACCAGATACCGAGCCACTACCGCACCCAAACCACCCGTACCACCCGTGATCAGCACCGCCCCGTCACCATCCAGCGCAGGAACAACACCCTCGGCCTCGGGCAAACGCGCCAACCTCGGCACCAACACCTCTCCCCCACGCACCACAACCTCCGACTCACCCGACACCACAGCCGCCAAAGCCAGATCCAAACCATCCACGGAACCGTCCGCAGCAGCTTCCAGATCCACGACGGCGAAACGGCCCGGGTTCTCGGCACACGCGGCACGCAGCGCACCCCACACCGGAGCCTGCACCACATCACCCGCACCACCAACAGGCGCAACAAGCGCCACACCACGCGTCACCACCACCAAACGCGACGCGGCGAACCGCTCATCAGCCAGCCACGAACGCACCACACCAAGCACACCGTCCAACACCGCACGCACACCCACCGGCACATCCACCCCGACACCCGGCACCACACGCAACACCACCACACCCGGCACCACACCACCGGACTCCACCACCTCCGACCACTCAGCCCACACCGGCACACCCGCAACACCAGCAGCCACCGACACCCACTCAATCCCGTACAACGCACCCGCGGTACCGGACGCGGCGCCGAGCTGTTCGGCCGAGACCGGTCGACTCGCGAGGGAGCCGACGGTCAGGACCGGAGCTCCGGTGACGTCGGCGACGGAGAGAGAGACCGCGTTGCCGTCGAGCTTCCCGACGCGGACGCGGACGGCGGTGGCGCCGACGGCGTGCAGGGAGACGTTGTTCCAGGCGAACGGGACGACGGTGTCACCGTCGACATCGTTCAGAATGCCGGCGTGCATGGCGGCGTCCAGGAGCGCGGGGTGCAGACCGAACCGGCCCGCCTCCTGCGACTCCGACTCCGGCAACGACACCTCGGCGAAGAGCTCCCCGCCCCTCAGCCACGCTGCCTTCAGCCCCTGGAAGACCGGCCCATAACCGTAACCACGGTCACCGAACACCTCATACGCATCCTCCACCGGCAGCACCTCCGCACCCGCCGGAGGCCACTGCGCCAACTCGAACCCCGCAGCAACCACACCCTCCGCCAGGAAACCGGACGCATGAGTCGTCCACGGCGCGTCCGCCTCGCCCTCGGCGCGGGAGTAGATCGCGAACGTCCGACGCTCGTCGAGCTGCGGGCCCGCGACGACACGGACCTGGAGGCCGCCGTCCTCGGGCAGCACCACAGGGGCGGCGAGGGTCAGTTCCTCAAGGGTTGCGCAGCCCGCCGCGTCGGCGGCGGCGAGGGCCAGTTCCACCAGGCCCGCGCCGGGCAGCAGCACCCGGCCGAGCACCACGTGATCGGCGAGCCAGGGCTGCGCCTCCACCGACAGACGACCGGTCAGCACCACACCACCGGAATCCGGCAGCGTCACCACCGCACCGAGCAACGGATGGTCCGCCGCATCGACGCCGGCCGACCTCGGGTCCGCCGCGGTCGGGGCGGTGACGGCCGGCCAGTAGCGCTCGCGCTGGAAGGCGTAGGTCGGCAGGTCGACGGCGCGAGCGCCGGCAGCAGCGAAGAAGCCGGCCCAGTCGACGGCGAGTCCGGTGGCGTGGAGCCGGGCGAGGGCGGCGAGGGCGGTGGTCTCCTCGTCACGGTCCTTGCGCAGCAACGGCACGAAGGCGGCGTCACTGTCCTGGCCCGCACTGGTGCGCGCCATTCCACTGAGAACGCCGTCGGGGCCCAACTCCAGGAAACGGGCGACACCTTGCTCGACGAGCGCGGTGATCCCGTCGTGGAAACGGACCGCCTCCCGGACATGGGTCACCCAGTACGCGGGGACGGTCAGTTCGCCGGCCTCGGCGAGACGACCGGTCACATTCGAAACCACCGGCAGACGCGGCTCCCCGAACGACAGACCCTCGACGACCTCGCGGAACGCCTCCAGCATCGGGTCCATCAACGGCGAGTGGAAAGCATGCGAGACACGCAACGCACTGACCCGCCGACCCTGCTCACGGAAGTGCCCGGCAACCGCCTCAACAGACGCCGCCACACCCGAAACCACCACGGACGAAGGCCCGTTGACCGCAGCCACCGACACGCCTTCAACCGACTCCAGGTGCGGAAGCACCTCGGACTCCGTCGCCTCGACCGCCCACATCGCGCCCCCGTCCGGAAGCGCCTGCATCAGACGACCACGAGCGGCGACCAGAGCGCAGGCGTCGGGCAGGGAGAAGACTCCCGCGACATGCGCCGCAGCCACCTCACCGATCGAGTGACCGGCCACGAACTCCGGCCGCACACCCCACGACTCCACCAGACGGAACAGAGCCACCTCAACGGCGAACAGACCCGCCTGCGCAAACTCCGTCCAGTTCAGGACCTCGGCGTCCTCACCCCACACCACCTCACGCAGCGAGCGCTCCAGATGCGCGTCAAGACCCGCACACACCGCATCGAACGACTCCGCGAACACCGGGAAACGCACATACAACTCACGGCCCATACCCAGACGTTGCGAACCCTGACCCGAGAAGAGGAACGCCGTACCGCCGGTACGGACGGTGTCCTCGACGACGGCGGGGTGGGGTTCGGCGGCGCCGAGGGCGGCCAGGGCGGCGGCGGTGGTCTCCGGATCGGTGGCCAGGACGACCGCGCGGTGCGGGAAGGGTGCGCGGCTGGTGGCGAGGGAGAGCGCGATGTCGACAGGGCGCGGGGGCGGGGTGGTCGTGAGGCGGGCGCCGAGGCGGGCGGCCTGGTCGCGCAGGGCGGTGGCGGAACGTGCGGAGAGCGGCCAGGGGATGACAGCCGGTTCGACGAGCGCGGCCGGAACGGTGGCGGGCCTCTCGTCGTCGGGGGCCTCGGGTGCGTCGGTCTTCTCCGTGGTCGCCTCGGTGGCCTGTTCGAGCAGGACGTGGGCGTTGGTGCCGCTGATGCCGAAGGCGGAGACGCCCGCACGGCGGGGGCGGTCGGTGTCGGGCCAGTCGGTGGCCTCGGTGAGGAGGGCGACGGAGCCGGCCGTCCAGTCGACGCGGGAGGAGGGGCTGTCGACGTGGAGGGTGGCGGGCAGCAGTCCGTGGCGGATGGCCATCACCATCTTGATGACGCCGGCGACACCGGCCGCGGCCTGCGCGTGGCCGATGTTCGACTTGATGCCGCCGAGGTGCAGCGGGCTGCCCTCGGGGCGGTTCTGGCCGTAGGTGGCGAGGAGGGCCTGGGCCTCGATGGGGTCGCCGAGAGTGGTGCCGGTGCCGTGCGCCTCGACGGCGTCGACCTGGTCGGCGGTGAGGCGGGCGTCGGCCAGTGCGGCTTCGATGACGCGGCGCTGCGCGGGGCCGTTGGGGGCGGTGAGGCGGCTGCTGGCGCCGTCCTGGTTGACGGCGGAGCCGCGCACGACCGCGAGGATGTGGTGCCCGTTGCGGCGCGCGTCGGAGAGCCTCTCCAGAGCGAGGACGCCGACGCCTTCGGACCAGCCGGTGCCGTCGGCCCCGTCGGCGAAGGACTTGCAGCGGCCGTCGCCCGCGAGGCCGCCCTGCCGGGCGAACTCGACGAAGGTCGTGGGGCTCGCCATCACGGTGACGCCCGCGGCGAGCGCCAGCGAGCACTCCCCCGCGCGCAGGGACTGTGCGGCGAGGTGCAGGGCGACGAGGGAGGAGGAACAGGCGGTGTCGACGGTGACGGCTGGGCCGACGGCGCCGAAGAAGTAGGAGAGCCGCCCGGACAGGATGCTGGTCGCGTTGCCGGTGAGCTGGAAGCCCTGGACGTCGTCCTCGGGGCCGACCCGGTAGTCCTGGGGCATGGCGCCGACGAACATGCCGGTACGGGAGCCGCGGACTCCGGCGGGGTCCGTTCCCCCGAGGACCTGTGGCGCCTGGTCGCCGAGGGCACCGACGCCGTCGGCCCGCTCCCCGCGGACCGCAGCTGGGACCTGGACGGCCTCTACGACCCGGACCCCGGCACCTCCGGCAAGAGCTACGTCCAAGAGGGCGGATTCCTGCACGACGCCGCCGACTTCGACGCCGACTTCTTCGGCATCTCCCCTCGCGAGGCCCTCGCGATGGACCCCCAGCAGCGCCTCATTCTGGAGACCGCCTGGGAGGCCGTCGAACGCGCCCGGATCAGCCCCGCGGCGCTCCGCAACACCGACACCGGCGTCTTCGTCGGCGGCGCCGACACCAACTACGGCTCCCTGGCCCGCACCGCGCGTCGGCGGAGACGGCGGCTAGGCGAGCCCGAGTTCGTTGTCGATGAGGTCGAACATTTCGTCGTCCGTGGAGGTGTCGAGGTCGGCGGCGTCGTGCAGGAATCCGCCCTCTTGGACGTAGCTCTTGCCGGAGGTGCCGGGGTCCGGGTCGTAGAGGCCGTCCAGGTCCCAGCTGCGGTCCGCGGGGAGCGGGCCGACGGCGTCGGTGCCCTCGGCGACCAGGCGCCACAGGTCCTCGGGGGAACGGACCCCGCCGGGGAAGCGGCAGGCCATGCCGATGACGGCGATGGGCTCGCCGTCCCGTGCCTCGACCGACTCCAGCCGCTGCCGGGTGCGGCGCAGATCGGCGGTGACCTTCTTGAGGTAGTCGCGGAGCTTGGCTTCGGAGCTTGCCATGGGGTGGTTCCTCTGAGTTCGAGAAGGACGCGTTCGGCCGGACCTGGGGCGGGAGCTGTGTCCGCCGACGCGCGGTGCGGGCGCGTCGGCGGAGACGGCGGCTAGGCGAGCCCGAGTTCGTTGTCGATGAGGTCGAACATTTCGTCGTCCGTGGAGGTGTCGAGGTCGGCGGCGTCCTCGTCGGTGTCCTGGGTGGCGTCGAGCTTCCACTGCAGGGCCTTGAGGCGTTGGGCGAGCCGGACGCGGTCCTGGTCGTCGAGGTCGGCGCCGCCCACGGCGGCTTCCAGGACGGCCAGTTCGGCGAAGACGGCCCGGTCCGGTTCCTCGGCTTCGGTGCCGAGTTCGGTGCTCAGGTGCTGGACCAGGGCGGCGGGGTCCGGGTGGTCGAAGATCAGGGTGCTGGGGAGGGTCAGTCCGGTCTCGGCGTTGAGGCGGTTGCGCAGTTCGACGGCGGTCAGCGAGGACATCCCGAGGTCGAGGAAGCCGCGGTCCGCGTCGAGGGAGTCGGCGGAGGCGTGGCCGAGCACGGCGGCGAGGTGGGCGAGGACGGTGCGGCGCAGGAGTGTCTGCCGCTGGGGGCCGTCGAGCTCGGCGAGCCGGGCCCGGAAGTCGGCCGGAGCGGCTGCACCGGTGACGGGGGCCGCGGCGGTGCGACGGGCGGCCGGGCGGGCGAGGGCGCGCAGCAGCGGGGGCGCCTCGTCGGCGCGCAGGGCGCGGGTGTCGAGGCGTACGGGGACCAGTTGGGCGGTGTCCAGGAGCGTCGCGGCGTCGAGGAGGCCGAGGCCCTGGTCGGCGGTGAGGGGGCGGATGCCGGAGCGTTCCAGGCGGGCGAGGTCGGCGTCGTCGAGTGCACCGGTCAGTGCGCTGCGGTCCTCCCAGAAGCCCCAGGCGAGGGAGTGCGCGGTGAGGCCGCGGGCCCGCCGGTGCTCGGCGAGGGCGTCGAGGAAGGCGTTGGCCGCCGCGTAGTTGGCCTGTCCGGGCCCGCCTGCGATCCCGGCGTAGGAGGAGAACATCACGAACGCGCTGAGCTTGAGGTCGCGGGTGAGGTGGTGCAGGTGCCAGGCGCCGTCGGTCTTGGGGCGCAGGACCGTGGTGAGGCGTTCCGGGGTGAGGGTGTCGAGGAGGCCGTCGTCGAGGACTCCGGCCGCGTGGACGACAGCGGTCAGGGGGTGTTCGGCGGGTACGGCGGCCAGGACCCGGGCGACCTGGTCGCGGTCGGCGGTGTCGCAGGCGACGATCTCGGTCTCGGCGCCGAGGGCGGCGAGTTCGTCGCGCAGGGCGCCGGCGCCGGGGGCGTCGGGGCCGCGGCGGCCGGTGAGCAGCAGCCGGCGGACGCCGTGCCGGGTGACGAGATGGCGGGCGACGAGGGTGCCGAGGACGCCGGTGCCGCCGGTGACGAGGACGGTTCCCGCGCCCGTGCCGTCGCCCCAGGGCGCGGTGGTGACGGATGCAGGGGCGCTGTCGGGGTGGTCGGCGCGGACCAGGCGCGGCACGGTGACGGTCCCGGTGCGGACGGCGAACTGGTTCTCGCCGGTGTGCTCGGCGACGGTGACGGCGTGCGCGAGGGCCGTGGTGGAGCTGTCGTGTCCGTCGCTGTCCGCGAGCAGGAAGCGGCCGGGGTGTTCGGTCTGCGCGGAGCGCAGCAGACCCCAGGCAGTGGCGTCGGCGAGGCCGGGGACGGTGTCGTCCGGGCCGGTGGCGACAGCGCCCTCGGTCAGCAGCAGAAGCCGGGTGGCGGCGAAACGGGGTGCGCGCAGCCAGTCGGTGGCAAGGGCGAGGGCCCGGCGCGCCGAGGTGTGCGCGGCGGTGACGGTGTCGTGGTCGGTGGTGGCGCCGGTGACGTCGTCGGTGGCGTGGCTGTGGGCGGCGACGACGAGGGCGGGATGGGGGGTGTCGCCGGAGTCGAGGGCCGCGGTGAGGTCGGCCAGGTCGCGGTGGACGCGGACGGTGACGCCCGCCCTCTCCAGGGCGGCGCTGAGGCGTCCGGGAGCGCCGCCCTGGAGAGGGCGGGCGTCACCGTCCGCGTCCACCGCGACCTGGCCGACCTCACCGCGGCCCTCGACTCCGGCGACACCCCCCATCCCGCCCTCGTCGTCGCCGCCCTCGACGAACACCTCCCGATCGCCGTCCCCGACGACGGCGCCGTCGTCGGGGACGGCGATCGGGAGGTGTTCGTCGAGGGCGGCGACGACCGGGAGGCCGGTCTCGTCACCGGCCCTGACCGCCCAGTCCAGGAGGGCGGTGGTGGGTACGACGACGGTGCCGTGGACGCGGTGGGCGTCCAGCCAGGGCTGCGTGTCGAGGCTGAGGAGACCGGTCAGGACGGCTCCGCCGGAGGCGAGCCGGACGACGGAGTCGAGTCCCGCCGGGTCGGCCTGCGCGTCGGTCGCCTCCAGCCAGTACCGCTCGCGCTGGAAGGCGTAGGTGGGCAGATCGACGGGGCGGCCGTGGGCGACGACGGGGCTCCAGTCGACGGGGAGGCCCGCCACGTGGGCGGCGGCGAGGGCCGTCAGGACGCGGGCGGTGCCGCCGTCGTCGCGGCGCAGCGAGCCGAGGACGACGGCTTCGGTCCCGGTCGCGGCGGCGGTGTCCTCGATGCCGACGGTGAGCACCGGGTGCGGCGCGCACTCGACGAACACGTCGTGGCCCTGGTCGAGCAGGGCCCGCAGGGAGTCCTCCAGGCGGACGGTGGAGCGCAGGTTGCGGTGCCAGTAGGGGGCGTCGAGCGCGGTGCCGGGGAGCCAGTCGGCGGTGACGGTGGAGAAGAACGGGATGTCGCCCTCGCGGGGTTCGACGCCGGCGAGGGCGGTGGGCAGGCTCTCGGCGAGCCGGTCGACGTGTGCGGAGTGGGAGGCGTAGTCGACGGGGATGCGGCGGGCGCGGACGCCCTGCGCCTCGCAGGTGGCGAGGAGGGTGTCCAGGCCGTCGGGGTCGCCGGAGACCACCACGGACGCGGGGCCGTTGACGGCGGCGACGGAGACGCCGGGCAGGTCGGCGAGGAGGGCCGTGACCTCGTCGTGCGGGGCGGTGACCGCGACCATGCCGCCGTGTCCGGAGAGTTCGCGGGCGATGGCGAGGCTGCGGACGGCGACGATCTCGGCGGCGTCGGCGAGGGAGAGGGCGCCGCTGACGGCCGCGGCGGCGATCTCGCCCTGGGAGTGGCCGAGGACGGCGGCGGGCTTGAGCCCGTGGGCCCGCCACAGCGCCGCGAGGGAGACCATCACGGCCCAGGTGGCGGGCTGGACGACGTCGACCCGGTCGAAGGTGGGGGCGCCTTCGGCCTGCCGCAGTACGTCGGTGAGGGACCAGTCGACGTGCGGGGCGAGGGCGGCCAGCCCGGCGCGGAAGTCGCCGCTGACGACGTGCGCCGAGGGGGCGCCGTCGGCGAGGGCGGCCAGCCCGGCGCGGAAGTCGCCGGGGGCGGTGCCGATGACGACGGCACGCTTCTCCAGCAGCGCCCGGCGGGTCAGCAGGGAGTGCGCGATGGCGGCGGGGTCGGTGTGCGGGTGGGCGTCGAGGTGGGCCAGGAGCGCCTTGGCCTGGCCGCGCAGGGCGGCGTCGCCGCGCGCGGAGAGCAGCCACGGCAGCGGTCCGGACGTGGTGTCGTCGCCGGGCGCCGCGGCCGGCTCGTCGGGGCTCGCGGGCGCCTCCTCCAGGATGACGTGGGCGTTGGTGCCGCTGATGCCGAAGGAGGAGACGGCGGCGCGGCGCGGCCGGGACTCGGCCGAGGCGGGCCACTCGGTGGCC
>NZ_JAELVF020000005.1:13399-118097 GCF_018101125.2 Streptomyces tardus
GCTTGAGGTAGTCGCTGGAGGAGAGCCCGGCGAAGACGCCGGTGCGGGTGCCGCGGACCGAGCGGGGGTCGATGCCGGCGCGTTCGAAGCTCTCCCAGGCGGTCTCCAGGAGGAGGCGCTGCTGGGGGTCCATGGCGAGGGCCTCGCGCGGGGAGATGCCGAAGAAGTCGGCGTCGAAGTCGGCGGCGTCGTGCAGGAATCCGCCCTCGCGGGTGCGGGAGCTGCCTTCGTGGGCGGGTACGGCGTCGTAGAGGGCGTCGAGGTTCCAGCCCCGGTCGGCGGGGAACGGCGCGATGGCGTCGGTGCCGTCGGCGAGGAGCTGCCACAGGTCCTCGGGCGAGCGGACGCCGCCGGGCAGTCGACAGGCCATGCCGACGATCGCGAAGGGCTCGTCGTCGCCGTGCGGGGCGTGCGCGGCGACGGGCGCGGCGGGTGCGGCGGTGAGGCCGTCGAAGAGTTCGGCGTCGAGGAAGGCGGCGAGTTCGGCGACGGTCGGGTGGTCGAAGACGAGGGTGGCGGGCAGCCGCAGGCCGGTGGCGCCGCTGAGACGGTTGCGGAGTTCGACGGCGGTCAGGGAGTCGAACCCGAGGTCGCGGAAAGCGCGTTGGGCATGCAGCAGGTCGGGGTCGGCGTGGCCGAGGACGGCCGCCGCGTAGGTGCCGACGAGGTCGCGCAGGGCGGTGTGCCGGTCGTCGGCGGAGAGTCCGGCGAGACGTCCGCGGAGGGCGTCGGTGCCGGAGGCGGTGCCCGCTTCGGCGGTGCGGCGGGCCGGTCCCCGGTACAGGGCGCGCAGCAGATGCGGTATCTCGTCGGTCTCGGCGCGGAGTTGACCGGTGGAGAGGCGGATGGGCACCAGGTGCGGGCGCTGTTCGGTGAGCGCGGCATCGAAGAGGGCCATGCCGTCGGCGGCGGAGAGAGGCAGTACACCGGAGCGGCGGACCCGGGCGAGGTCGGTGGCGTCGAGTTGGCCGGTGAGGGCGCTGGTGTCGGCCCACAGGCCCCAGGAGAGGGAGGTGGTGGGCAGTCCGGCGGCGCGGCGGCGGTGGGCGAGCGCGTCGAGGTAGGTGTTGGCGGCGGCGTAGTTGGCCTGCCCTGCGTTGCCGAAGACTCCGGCGCCCGCCGAGAACAGCACGAGGTCGGCGAGGTCGAGGTCGCGGGTGAGGCGGTCGAGGTTGCGGGCGGCATCGGCCTTGGGGGCGAGGACGGTGCGCAGCCGGTCGGGGGTGAGGGCTTCCAGGGCGCCGTCGTCGACGGTGCCCGCGGCGTGCACGACGGCGGTGAGGGGGTGTGCGGCCGGGACTGCGGCGAGGAGCGCGGCGAGGGCGTCGGGGTCGGCCGCGTCGCAGGCGGCGACGGTGACCTCGGCGCCGGACTCGCGCAGTTCGGCGGCGAGTTCGGCGGCGCCGGGGGTGTCGGGTCCGCGCCGTCCGGTGAGGAGGAGGTGGCGCATGCCGTGCCGGGTGACGAGGTGCCGGGCGAGGATGCCGCCGAGGACTCCGACGCCGCCGGTGACCAGAACGGTGCCCTCGGGGTCCCAGCTGCGCGGCAGGGTGAGGACGATCTTGCCGTAATGCTTGGCCTGCGCCATGTGCCGGAACGCGGCGCGGGCGTGGCGGACGTCCCAGGTGACGGTGGGCAGCGGAGCGAGGGCACCGGTCGCGAAGAGGTCCGTGAGGTCGCGGAACATCTCCTGGATGCGGTCCTCGCCCGCCTCGCGCAGCTCGTACGCCTGGTAGAGGGCGACGGCCGGGTGGTCGACGACGACCTGTCCGGGGTCGCGGACGTCGGTCTTGCCCATCTCGACGAGGCGGCCGCCGGGGGCGAGCAGGCGCAGGGAGGCGTCGATGAACTCGCCCGCGAGGGAGTTGAGGACGACGTCGACGCCGCGTCCGCCGCTGGTGGCGCGGAAGCGGTCCTCGAAGTCGAGGGTGCGGGAGGAGGCGAGGCGGTCGCCGGCCCAGCCGTCGGCGCGCAGCAGGTCGCGCTTGTGGTCGCCCGCGGTGCCGTACACGTCGGCGCCCCAGTGCCGGGCCAGTTGGGCGGCGGCCATGCCGACTCCGCCCGCGGCTGCGTGCACGAGGACGGACTCGCCCGCCTGCAGGTGGGCGAGGTCGCGGAGGCCGTAGTAGGCGGTGAGGTAGGCGACGGGCACGGAGGCGGCCTGGGCCCAGGTCCAGCCGTCGGGGGTGGGCGCGACCATGCGGGCGTCGGCGACGGCGTGGGTGGCGAAGCCGCCGGAGACCAGGCCCATCACGCGGTCGCCGGGGGCGAATCCGGTGACGTCCGCTCCGACGGCGGTGACGACACCGGCCGCCTCGGCGCCCAGGAGCACGGCGGGGCCGGGGTACATGTCGAGGGTGTTGAGGACGTCGCGGAAGTTGAGTCCGGCGGCGCGCACCTCGATGACGAGTTGTCCGGCGGCGGGCGTGGTGAGCTCCTCGGGGCAGGGCACGAGGTCGAGCTTGTCGACGGAGCCCTTCTCGGGGATGTCGAGACGCCAGGTGTCGGTGCCGGTGGGCACGGTGAGGACGTCGTCGCCGCGCGGGCGGGTCAGGCGCGGGGCGTACGCGGCGCCCTGGCGGAGGGCGAGTTGCGGCTCTCCGGAGGCGAGGGCGGCGGGCAGTGCGAGCCAGGAGTCGGTGTGCGGGTCGAGGTCGGCGAGGACCAGGCGGCCCGGGTACTGGGCCTGGGCGGACCGCACCAGCCCCCAGACGGCGGCGCCGCGCAGGTCGTGGGCGGGGTCGCCGCTCGCGGTGGCGACGGCGCCGCGGGTGACGACGACCAGCGGGGTGGTGTCGGTGCGGTCGTCGGCGAGCCACTCCTGGACGGTGGCGAGCACCTCGTCGAGGACGGTGTCGGGGACGTCGGAGGTGCTGTCCCCGTCGGCGGCGGCCCCGGCGAACAGGACGGCGACGGAGGGGAGTTCTGCGACGGCGTCGGAGACGGTGGTGTGACGGGGCAGCGGGTCGCCGCTGCCGTCGGGTGCGACGGGTTCGGCGGCGGGGTCGCCGAGGACGGCCCAGTCGGTGGCGGCAGGTGCGGCGGCGGGCGGGGTGACGGGGGTCCAGTCGAGGCGGAACAGCCAGTCGCGGGCGGCGCGGGCCGACGCGTCGAGGGTCTCGGCGGCGACCTCGCGGACGGTGAGCCGCTCGATGGCGGCGACGGGTGCCCCGGTGGGGTCGGTGAGGTGGACGGAGACGGTGTCCCGGCCGTCCGGGGAGACCCGTACCCGCAGAGCGGTCGCGCCGGTGGCGTGCAGGGCGACCCCGGACCAGGCGAACGGCACCACGGTGCGGCCGTCGGCGGCGCCCGGGGCGAGGTGGGCGGCGTGCAGGGCGGCGTCGAGGAGCGCGGGGTGGATGCCGAAGCGTCCGGCGTCGCCGGCGACCGCCTCGGGCAGGACGACCTCGGAGAACAGGTCGTCGCCGCGGCTCCAGACGGCGCGGACTCCCTGGAAGACCGGGCCGAAGGCGTAACCGCGGTCGGCGAGCGTCGAGTAGAAGCCGTCGGAGGCGAGAGCGGTGGCGCCGCGCGGGGGCCACACGGTGAAGTCCTCGGGCCGTTCGACGGCGGGTGCGCCGGGTTCGGTGAGGGTGCCCTGGGCGCGCAGGGTCCAGAGGTCCTCGGTGTCGCCGTCCGGTCCGGTGGCGCGGGTGTGCACGGTGACGGGCCGGCACCCGCCCTGGTCGGGTACGCCGACGCCGATCTGGACCTGGACCTCGCCGCGCTCCTGGAGGACGACGGGCGCCTGGAGGGTGAGTTCGTCGACGCGACCGCAGCCGAGGACGTCGCCGGCGCGGATCACGGACTCGACGAGCGCGGTGCCGGGGACGATCACGGTGCCGGACACGGCGTGGTCGGCGAGCCAGGGGTGGGTGCGCAGCGACCAGCGCGCGGTGGCCACCAGGCCGTCGCCACCCGCGAGTTCGACGGAGGCGCCGAGCAGGGGGTGGTCCGGGGAGTCGAGTCCGGCGGAGCTGACGTCGCCGCCGAGGTCGGCGAAGCGCGGCCAGTAGTGCTGCCGTTGGAAGGGGTAGGTGGGGAGGTCGACGCGGCGGGGCCGCAGACCCTCCCAGTGAACGCCCCAGTCGACGTCCGCGCCCAACGCCCACGCCTCGCTCAACGACAGCGCAAAACGCTCCAAACCACCCTCGTCACGCCGCAGCGTCCCCACCACACCCGCACGCACCCCCGCATCCTCAATCGTCTCCTGCACCCCCGTCGCCACCACCGGATGCGCACTGATCTCCGCAAACACCTGAAAACCATCAGCAAGCAACGCACGCGTCGCCGCCTCGAACTCCACCGTCCCCCGCAAATTCCGATACCAATACGAACCATCCAACTCGACGGTGTCAATCACAGAACCCGACACCGTCGAATAGAACGGCACCGCACCCGAACGCCCCACCACCGAAGAAAGCAACTCCGCCAACTCACCCTCAATACGCTCCACATGCACAGAATGAGACGCATAATCCACCGCAACCCGACGAACCCGAACCCCCAACCCCTCACACCGCTCCACAAAAACATCCAACACATCCGCATCACCCGACACCACCACCGACGACGGCCCATTCACCGCCGCCACACCAATACGACCCCCGAACTCCCCCAACAACGACCGCACTTCCTCCACACCCCGCGCAACCGAAACCATCCCACCCAAACCCGAAAGAGCCCGCAACGCCCGCGACCGCAACGCAACAACCCGCGCACCATCCTCAACCGACAAACCACCCGCCACCACCGCAGCAGCAATCTCCCCCTGCGAATGACCCACCACCGCAGCAGGCTCCACACCACCCACACGCCACACCTCAGCCAACGACACCATCACCGCCCACAAAGCAGGCTGCACCACATCAACCCGCTCCAACGACGCAGCACCCTCAACCCCCCTCAACACATCAAGCAACGACCAATCCGTAAACGCCTCCAACGCCACACCACACTCAGCAACCCGCGACGCAAACACCGACGACGAAGCAAGCAACTCCACCGCCATACCCACCCACTGAGAACCCTGACCCGGAAAAACAAAGACAACGCCGCCGGCGCCCTCACCCGCGGTCGCCTCGACGACCCGGGCAGACGCCTCGCCCGCGGCCAGCGCGTCGAGCCCGGCCAGGAAGGTGTCGGTGTCCCGGCCGACGACGACGGCACGCCGGTCCATCGGCGCCCGGGTGACGGCGAGGGCGTGGGCCACATCCAGCGGCGCGGCGCCGGAGGCGCGCACCCGGGTGGCCAGCCGTGCCGCCTGCTCGGCGAGCGCGGCGCCGGTCTTCGCGGAGATCACCCAGGGCAGCCAACGGCCCTCGGCGGCGGCGGAATCGGCGTCGGCGTCGCCCACTGTGACGGGCTCGGCCGCCTCCTCGACCCGCTCCTCGGCCGGCGCCTCCTCCAGAACGAGGTGGCCGTTGGTGCCGCTGATGCCGAAGGAGGAGATGCCCGCCCGGCGCGGACGGCCCGTCTCCGGCCACGGGGTGGCCTCGGTGAGCAGGCGCACCGCGCCGCTCGACCAGTCGACCACGGGGGTCGGGTTGGTGATGTGCAGGCTCCTGGGCAGCACGCCGTGCTCCATCGCCAGGACCATCTTCATCATTCCGGCGACACCGGCGGCGGCCTGGGTGTGGCCGATGTTCGACTTCAGGGAGCCGAGCAGCAGCGGCTGTCCGGGAGCGCGGCCCTGGCCGTAGGTGGCGAGGATGGCCTGCGCCTCGATGGGGTCGCCGAGCGGGGTGCCGGTGCCGTGCGCCTCGACGACGTCGACCTCGCCCGCGGTGAGCCCGGCGTTGGCGAGGGCCTGCCGGATGACGCGCTGCTGGGAGGGGCCGTTGGGCGCGGTGAGCCCGTTGGAGGCACCGTCCTGGTTGAGCGCGGAACCACGCACCACCGCGAGGACCGGATGACCGTTGCGACGCGCATCGGAGAGGCGCTCCAGCAGGACCAGGCCGACGCCCTCGGCGAAGCCCATGCCGTCGGCGCCCTCGGCGAACGCCTTGCAGCGACCGTCGGCGGCGAGACCTCGCTGCCGGGAGAACTCGACATACGGCTCGGGCGTGGACATGACGGTGACACCGCCGGCGAGGGCCATCGTGCACTCGCCGGTGCGCAGTGACTGCAGCGCCAGGTGGAGCGCCACCATGGACGAGGAGCAGCCGGTGTCCATGGTGACGGCCGGGCCCTCGAAGCCGTACGTGTAGGAGAGGCGGCCGGAGGCGATGCTGGAGGCGTTGCCGGTCATCAGGTGACCGGCCAACTCCTCCTGGGCTGCGGCTCCGCCGAGCCTGACCTGGTAGTCGGTGGTGATGCTGCCGACGAAGACGCCGGTTGCGCTGTTGCGCAGGGTCTGCGGGTCGATCCCGGCGCGCTCGAAGGTCTCCCAGGACGTCTCCAGCAGAAGCCGCTGCTGCGGGTCCATGGCGAGCGCCTCGCGCGGCGAGATCCCGAAGAAGGCAGGGTCGAATCCGGCGACGTCCCGGATGAAGCCGCCCTCGCGGCTGTAGGTGGTGCCCTGCCGCTCGGGGTCCGGGTCGTACATCGCGTCGAGGTCCCAGCCGCGGTCCTCGGGCGGGGTGGAGACGACGTCGAGTTCGGCCGCCACGAGGTCCCAGAGTTCCTCGGGTGTAGTGACGCCGCCGGGGAAGCGGCAGGCCATGGCGACGACGGCCATCGGCTCGTCGGTGACGCCCGCGGAGACCACCACGGGCTGGGCGGCGGGACGTTCGTCGCCGAGCAGCAGAGTGCGCAGATGGGCGGCGACGGCGGTGGTGTTGGGGTAGTCGAAGAGGAGCGTGGTGGGGAGGGCGACGTCGGTCGCGGCGGTGATCCGGTTGCGTACCTCGACGGCGGTCAGCGAGTCGAACCCGAGGTCCTTGAAGGCGCGGTTGACGTCGATGGCGTCCGGTGAGGAGTGGCGCAGCGCGGTGGCGACCTCCGCTCGGATCAGGTCGGTGAGCAGACGGTCCTGTTCGGCGGGGGCGAGGCCGCGCAGCCGCTCGCGCAGGGCGTGGGTGTCGGGGGCGGCAGGGGCGGTGGCGGCGGCCGTCTCCAGGGCGCGGCGGACCTCGGGCAGGTCGCCGAGGAGCGGGCTGGGCCTGGCCGCGGTCAGCACGCCCGCGTAGGACTGCCAGTCGACGTCGACGACGGTGGCGTGCGGAACGCCCTCGGCGACGGCGGCGCGCAGCGCGGCGACGGCGGTGTCGGGCGCCATGGGGGCGAGGCCGTCGTGGCTCATGCGGTCGGCGAGCACGTCGGCGGTGGCCATGCCCGCGTCGGCCCAGGGTCCCCACGCGACGGAGGTGACGGGCAGCCCGGCGGCGCGGCGCTGTTCGGCGACGGCGTCCAGGTAGGCGTTGGCGGCGGCGTAGTTGGCCTGTCCGGCGTTGCCGAGGACGCCGACGATCGACGAGAACAGCACGAACATCGTCAGCTCGTGACCGCGGGTCAGCTCGTCGAGGTTCGCGGTGCCGAGGGTCTTGGGGCGCAGGACGGCGTCGAAGCGGCCCGGGGTGAGGCCGTCGAGGACACCGTCGTCGAGGACGCCGGCGGCGTGCACGACGCCGGTCAGCGGGAGGTCGGCGGGGAGCGAGTCGAGGAGCCGGGCGAGCTGGTCGCGGTCGGCGACGTCGCAGTCGGCGACGGTGACCCGGGCGCCGAGGCCCTCCAACTCGCGGACGAGGTCGACGACTCCGGGCGCGTCGGCGCCGCGGCGGCTGGTGAGGACGAGGTGGCGGGTGCCGGAGGCGGCGAGCGAGCGGGCGACGTGCGCGCCGAGGGCGCCGGTGCCGCCGGTGACCAGGACGGTGTCGTGGGCGCCCCAGCCGCCGATTCCGTCGTCGTCGGTGGCCGGGGTGTCGGCTGCGCCGGACGCGTCGCCGGGAACGTCGCCGGACGCGTCCGTGGCGGGGGCCGGGTCGGGCAGGGGCATCCGGGCGAGGCGGCGTACGTGGGCGCCGGAGGGCCGTACGGCGATCTGGTCCTCGGTGCCGTCGAGGAGCGCGGCGAGCCGGGACAGGGTGCGGGCGTCGGGCGCGGCGGGCAGGTCGACGAGACCGCCCCAGCTGTCGGGGAGTTCGAGGGCGACGGCCCTGCCGAAGCCCCAGGTCTCGGCCTGGACCGGCGAGGTCAGCGGGTCGCGGCTGTCGACGGCGACGGCGCCCCGGGTGAGGGCCCAGAGGCGGGCTCCGGTGCCGGACAGGGCGTGCACCAGGTCCTTGGCGGCGGCGAGGCCGCGCGGCAGGGCGGGGTGGTCGGGGTGGGGGCGCTCGTCGAGGGCGAGCAGGGAGAGCACACCGGTGATGTCGGGGCCGTCGAGGAGCGCGGCGAGGGCCGCGGTGTCCTCGTCGCCGGTGAGGTCGTGGCGCTCGACGCGCAGACCGCGGGCGGTGAGGGCGCCGAGGACGGTGGCCACCCACGGGTCGTCGGCGTGGCCGGCCGGGACGAGGGCGGGCCAACGGCCGTCGGGTACCGCGCCGTCGGCGCCGGTGAGGGGGGACCAGCTGACGCGGTAGCGCCAGGAGTCGAGAGTGGAGAAGAGAGTGCGGCGGCGGCGCCAGGTGGCGAGTGCGGGCAGCAGCGCACCGAAGGCCTCGACGTCGTCGCCGGTGACCTCCAGTACGGAGGAGAGACGGGTGATGTCGCCGCTCTCGACGGCGGCCCAGAAGTCGCCGTCGGCCGCCTTTCCGGTGGCCGCGGGGGCGTCCGACTCGGCGGGGGTGAGCCAGTACCACTCGCGCTGGAAGGGGTAGGTGGGGAGGTCGACGCGGCGGGGCCGGAGACCGTCCCAGTGAACGCCCCAGTCGACGTCCGCGCCCAACGCCCACGCCTCGCTCAACGACAGCGCAAAACGCTCCAAACCACCCTCGTCACGCCGCAGCGTCCCCACCACACCCGCACTCACCCCCGCATCCTCAATCGTCTCCTGCACCCCCGTCGCCACCACCGGATGCGCACTGATCTCCGCAAACACCTGAAAACCATCAGCAAGCAACGCACGCGTCGCCGCCTCGAACTCCACCGTCCCCCGCAAATTCCGATACCAATACGAACCATCCAACTCGACGGTGTCAATCACAGAACCCGACACCGTCGAATAGAACGGCACCGCACCCGAACGCCCCACCACCGAAGAAAGCAACTCCGCCAACTCACCCTCAATACGCTCCACATGCACAGAATGAGACGCATAATCCACCGCAACCCGACGAACCCGAACCCCCAACCCCTCACACCGCTCCACAAAAACATCCAACACATCCGCATCACCCGACACCACCACCGACGACGGCCCATTCACCGCCGCCACACCAATACGACCCCCGAACTCCCCCAACAACGACCGCACTTCCTCCACACCCCGCGCAACCGAAACCATCCCACCCAAACCCGAAAGAGCCCGCAACGCCCGCGACCGCAACGCAACAACCCGCGCACCATCCTCAACCGACAAACCACCCGCCACCACCGCAGCAGCAATCTCCCCCTGCGAATGACCCACCACCGCAGCAGGCTCCACACCACCCACACGCCACACCTCAGCCAACGACACCATCACCGCCCACAAAGCAGGCTGCACCACATCAACCCGCTCCAACGACGCAGCACCCTCAACCCCCCTCAACACATCAAGCAACGACCAATCCGTAAACGCCTCCAACGCCACACCACACTCAGCAACCCGCGACGCAAACACCGACGACGAAGCAAGCAACTCCACCGCCATACCCACCCACTGAGAACCCTGACCCGGAAAAACAAACACCACACCACCGGCGCCCTCACCCGCCGTGCCGGTCACGGTGGCGGGCGAGGACTCTCCCGCAGCCAGCGCATCGAGCCCGGTGAGCAGCTCGTCGGTGGTGCGGCCGACGACGGCCGCGCGGTGGTCCAGGGCGACACGGGTGACGGACAGGGCGTGGGCCACATCGAGGGCGCCGGCGTCCGAGGAGCGGACGGCGTCCGCGAGCCGGGCGGCCTGCTCGCGGACCGCCGTGCGGGTCTTCCCGGAGATCACCCAGGGCAGCCAGCGCCCGTCGGCGTCGGAGCCGTCTGCGTCTGCGGGCGCGTCTGCGGGCGCGGCCTGCTCCTCGGACCTGTCCTCGGCGGGCGCCTCCTCCAGGACGAGGTGCGCGTTGGTGCCGCTGACGCCGAACGAGGACACCGCGGCCCTGCGCGGACGGCCGGTCTCGGGCCAGGCGGTGTGGTCGGTGAGGAGCTCGACACCGCCGTCCGCCCAGTCGGCGTGCGGGGTGGGCGCGTCGATGTGGAGGCTCTTGGGGAGGGTGCCGTGCCGCATGGCCTGCACCATCTTGATGACGCCCGCGACACCCGAAGCGGCCTGCGTGTGGCCGGTGTTGGACTTGAGGGAGCCGAGCAGCAGCGGCTGGGCGTCGCCCCGGTCGCGTCCGTAGGTGGCCAGGAGGGCCTGGGCCTCGATGGGGTCGCCGAGGGTGGTGCCGGTGCCGTGCGCCTCGACGACGTCGACCTCGCCCGCAGTGAGCCCGGAGTCGATGAGGGCCTGACGTATCAGGCGCTGCTGGGAGGGGCCGTTGGGCGCGGTGAGCCCGTTGGAGGCACCGTCCTGGTTGAGGGCGGAACCACGCACCACCGCGAGGACCGGATGGCCGTTGCGACGGGCGTCGGAGAGGCGCTCCAGCAGGACCAGGCCGACGCCCTCGGACCAGCCGGTGCCGTCGGCGCCCTCGGCGAACGCCTTGCAGCGACCGTCGGCGGCGAGACCGCGCTGCCGGGAGAACTCGGTGAACATCTTCGGCGTCGACATCACGGTGGCGCCGCCCGCGAGGGCGAGAGAGCTCTCCCCCTGGCGCAGGGACCGGACCGCGAGGTGGAGCGCGACCAGCGAGGAGGAGCAGGCGGTGTCGACGGTGACCGCGGGGCCCTCGAAGCCGTACGTGTAGGAGAGCCGGCCGGAGGCCACGGCGACGGTGTTGCCGGTCAGGAGGTGTCCGGCGACCTCCTCCTGACGTCCCCGGGAGGCGCCGTCGTAGTCGCCGTGTCCAGTGCCGACGAAGACGCCGGTGCTGCTGCCGGTGAGGGTGTCGGGAACGATCCCGGCGCGCTCCAGCGCCTCCCAGGACGTCTCCAGCAGGAGCCGCTGCTGCGGGTCCATGGCGAGCGCCTCGCGCGGCGAGATACCGAAGAAGGCCGGGTCGAACTCGCCCGCGGTGTGCAGGAATCCGCCTTCGCGCGTGTACGTGGTGCCGTGGTGCGCGGGGTCCGGGTGGAACAGTCGGTCCAGGTCCCAGCCGCGGTTGTCGGGGAACGCGGAGATGGCGTCGACACCCTCGCGGGCCAGATCCCACAGATCGTCGGGGGTGCGGACACCGCCCGGGTAGCGGCAGGCCATGCCGACGACGGCGATGGGCTCGCGGTCGCGGCCCTCGGCCTCGCTCAGCTGCTGCCTGGCCTCCTGAAGGTCGGCGACAGCCCGCTTGAGATACGCGCGGAGCTTGTCCTCGTTCGACATCAGGTAGCCCACCTCTCCATGAGATTCCGGAAACGCGAAGTTCGACGAACGGCGATCTCCGAACTCCACGACCCGACCGTTCCGAAGGCCAGTCTGGCGATCTCGGACTGCGTGTTTCCCTAGAGCATGGGGACGTTGCGGACGTACGGGGCCCGACAGCGGGCGGTAAGGGCGCGGAGGACTGGTGAATTCCCTCGACTGTTCTTGCTATCGGCGGGCGCCACCGGGCTTGGTGTCGGAAGTTTTCGGCGGGACGGCGTTTGCGGGAGCACGCCGAAGGCCCGGGACCGGCCGCAGCGCGACCGGTCCCGGGCCTTCGAGTGAGCGCGGTTCTCAGCCGGCCGGGGCCGTCTCCGTCCGCGCGGTGGCGCGGTCCTCCAGAGCGGTGAGCCACTCGTGGACGAGGTCGGCGGCGGGCCCCGAGTCCTCACGGATGAGGGACAGATGGTCGGAGTCGAGGGGCAGGACGTCGGCGCCGGGCACGACCGGCACGAGGAGCCGCTCGGGGTCCGGCGCGGGGACGCCCTCGATGAGGGCCCGGGTGCACTTGACCTCCAGGACGGGCGCGGTGGTGGGGTGCACGTCCAGGGCGTTGAGGAGCACCATCCAGCGACCCATCGCGGAGAGGCGGGAGTTGGTGAGGCGCACCGGGGAGTCGTCGACGGCGGTGAAGTTGAACTTCATCATGCCGTTGTAGTCGACGCCCTCGTCGCTGTTGTGCTGGATGCTGAGGGTGTCGAGGAGGACGACGGCGGTGGGTCGGATGCCCCAGGTGCTCTCCAGAACACCTGCCGCCGCGTAGGCGAGGGAGCCTCCGGAGGAGTGGCCGACGAGCACGAAGGGGTTGCCGTCGGCGGCCTGGAGGGCGCTCTCGGCGATGACCCGGGCCGCCGCGGCGGCGTGGGCGGGCAGCGCCTCACCGGTGTTGAAGCCGACGAGCGGCAGGGCGGCGACGTCGCGGCGGCCCCGGAAGTGCCCGGAGAGGGTGGCGTACTGGTGGACGCCGCCGTTGGCGGTGGGCGCGCTGACGCAGATCAGCCGGGTGGCGGCGGGCCCCTCGGCGAGCGTCACCGGCCAGGGCAGGTCCTCCAGTTCGGCGGTGACCTCGAAGGACGGGCGGAGCGCGGCGACGGTGGCGAGCATCCGCTGTGCCTCGCGCAGCTTGCCCTGGGCGAGTCCGTCGAGGAAGAGGCGCTCCATGGAGTCGTTCTCGGTGGGGCCGCCGCCGGTCTGCGGGGCCGCGCCGCCCTGGGCGCCGAGTTCGGTGCGCAGCCAGGCGGTGAGACCGTTCGGGGAGCCGCTGTCGTAGACGATGCTGGCGGGCAGCTGGAGGCCGGTGACGTCGCTGAGCTTGCGGCGCAGTTCGATGCCGATCAGGGAGTCGAAGCCGAGTTCGAGGAAGTCGCGCTCGGGGTCGATCTCGGTCGGGTCGGTGTGGCCGAGCAGCTCGGCGGAGCAGGCGATCACCAGGTCCAGCAGGGCGCTCTCCTGGTCGGCGGCGCCGAGCGAGGCGAAGCTCTCGCGGAAGGAGACCGCGTCGAGCACCCGGGCCGGAGCGGCGGCCGAGGCGGTCCTGCGGGGTGCGGTGACCAGACCGCGCATCAGCGGCGGCACCTCGTCGGCGTGGACGGCGGCCGGAGGCGTGCCGAGGGTGGTGGCGACGACGAAGGGGGTACGACGGGCCAGGGCCGCGTCGAGCAGCTCGAGCGCGCGGCCGCAGGGCAGGGTGTCGATGCCGCGGGAGCGGATGCGCTGGCGTCCGGCGTCGGTGAGCAGCTCGCTCGCCATGCCGTCGTCGAGGTCCCAGGCGCCCCAGGCGACGGACAGCGCGGGCAGGCCCTGCGCGGCGCGGTACTGGGCGAGGGTGTCCAGGAAGAGATTGCCGGCGACGTAGTTGGCCTGGCCCGCGCGGGCCGTGACACCGGAGATCGAGGAGTAGAGGACGAACGCCTCGAGGTCGAGGTGGCGGGTGAGGTCGTGCAGATGCCAGGCGGCGTCGGCCTTGGGCCGCAGCACACCGTCGAGCCGCTCGGGGGTGAGGGAGGTGACGACTGCGTCGTCGAGGACCCCGGCCGCGTGGACGATCCCGGTCAGGGGATGGTCGGCGGGCACCTCGTCCAGGAGGGCGGCCAGGGCGGCCCGGTCGGTGACGTCGCAGGCGGCGACGGTGACGTGGGCGCCCGACTCGCGCAGTTCGGCGGCGAGTTCGGCGGCGCCGGGGGCCTCCGCGCCGCGCCGTCCGACCAGCAGCAGCCGGGTGACGTGGTGCTCGGCGACGAGGTGGCGGGCGGTGAGCGCGCCGAGGGTGCCGGTCCCGCCGGTGATGAGGACGGTGCCGCCGCGGGCGCCGCCGAAGAGGTCGGGCTGACCGGGTCCGTCCTGGTCCTCGGCGGGCGGGGGCAGTTGGGCGAGGCGGCCGACGAGGAGCCTGCCGGAGCGGACGGCGTTCTGCGGTTCGTCGGCGGCGAGGATCTCGTCGAGGGGCAGCGTGGTGCCGGGTTCGAGGTCGACGAGGGTGAGGCTGCCGGGGTGTTCGCCCTGGGCGGTGCGGACCATGCCCCAGACGGCGGCGCCCGCGAGGTTGTCCGCCGGGTCGCCCGGCCCGGCGGTGACGACTCCGCGGGCCACGAAGACGAGCCGGGCGCCCGCCGGGCGCGGTGCGGCCAGCCACTCCTGGAGCAGGCCGAGGGTGGCGCGGGTCGCCCCGTGGGTGGCGGCGACCGGATCGTCCCCGCTGTCGGGCACGGGCACGAGGACGACGGTGCCGTCCTCGGTGACCTCGTCGAGGGAGGCGAGGGTGGTGCCGGTGCCGAAGGAGTCGGCCCCTAGGCCCGCGCGGGGGCCGGAGGCGGGTGTGCCGCCGGGCTCGGCGGGCACCCAGTCGAGGCTCAGCAGACAGGCCCGGTCGGTGGCTCCGGGCCCGAGCAGCCGGGCGGCGGACGAGGGGCGCAGCGCGAGCGCACCGACGGACAGCACGGGACGTCCCGCGGAGTCGACGGCGGCGAGGGAGACGGTGTCCTCGCCGCCCTTGCCGATGCGCACCCGCAGCCGGGAGGCGCCGGAGGCGTGCAGGGTGACGTCGGACCAGGAGAACGGCAGCAGCCCCTGGTCGGCGTCCTTGAGATCGACGTACTCCACCGCGTGCAGGGCGGCGGTGAGCAGCGCGGGGTGCATCCCGAAGAGGGCGGCGTCGTCGGCGCGGGCGGGCAGCTCCAGCTCGGCGAAGACGTCGTCGCCGCGGGTCCAGGCGGCACGCAGCCCCTGGAAGACGGGTCCGTACTCGGTGCGCTCGTAGAAGCCGGTGAGGTCGACGGGGGTGGCGCCGGCGGGCGGCCAGGCGGTCTCCTCGAAGGGCACCCCGTGCTCGCCGGGAACGAGTACGCCGTCGGCGTGCTGGGTCCACGGCTCGTCGGCGGACGCGTCGGCGGGCCGCGAGTGGATGCCGAGGGGGCGTCCGCCGGAGGCGTCGGGGGCGCCGACGGTGACCTGGACGGCGACGGCGGCACTCGGGTCGAGAGCGAGGGGCGTGGTGAGGACGAGTTCCTGGACCCGGCCGCAGCCGACCTGGTCACCGGCGCGGACGGCCAGTTCGAGGAAGCCGGTGGCCGGGAAGAGGACATGGCCCCCCATGGTGTGGTCGGCGAGCCAGGGGTGGGTGCGCAGTCCGACCCGTCCGGTGAGCAGGACGCCCTCGGACCCGGCGAGGGAGACGGCGGCGCCGAGCAGCGGGTGCTGGGCCGGGGCGAGCCCCGCGCCGGGGATGTCGGCAGCGTGGGCGAGCGGGCGGGGCCAGTAACGGCGGTGCTGCCAGGCGTAGGTGGGCAGGTCGGTGCGGTGGGCGCCGGTGCCCTCGAACCACGCGGGCCAGTCGATCCGGACACCGGACACGTGCAGCTGGGCGAGGCCGGTGAGCAGGGCGTCCTGTTCGGGCCGCTGGGCGCGCAGCGCCGGTACGGCCACGCTGTCGGGGGCGTCGGTGGAGTCGAGGGTCTGCCGGGTGAGGGCGGTGAGGACTCCCCCGGGCCCGACCTCGAGGAACGCGTCGGCGCCCGCCTCGGCGAGCGCACGGACCCCGTCTGCGAACCGGACGGTTCCGCGCACATGCTTCACCCAGTAGGCGGCGGTGGTCAGTTGACCCGGCTCCGCGAGGGCGCCGGTGACGTTGGAGACCACCGGAATCGTCGGCTCGGCGTACGTCAGCCCCTCGGCGACGACGCGGAACGCGTCGAGCATCGGCTCCATCAGCGCCGAGTGGAAGGCGTGACTCACCGCAAGACGCTGGGTCTTGCGGCCCTCGGCGGCGAACTCCGCAGCCAGCGCCAGGACTTCGGCCTCCGGTCCCGCAAGGGCCACGGAGTCGGGCCCGTTGACGGCGGCGAGCGAGACACCCTCGGCCAGCCGCGGCGCGACCTCGGCCTCGGTCGCCTGCACAGCCACCATCGCGCCACCGGACGGCAGTTCCTGCATCAAACGGGCACGTGCGGAGACCAAGGCACACGCATCGTCCAGCGAGAACACCCCGGCCACATGCGCGGCGGCGATCTCACCGATCGAGTGACCGGCCACGAACTCCGGCCGCACACCCCACGACTCGACCAACCGGTACAGCGCCACCTCGACGGCGAACAGCGCAGGCTGCGTACAGCCGGTCGAGTGCAGCCGCTCGTCGTCCTCCGCGAACAGCACCTCCCGCAGCTCCGGAACATCCAGACGCGCCAACGCCGCATCCAACGCCTCCGCGAACACCGGGAAACGACCGTACAGTTCACGACCCATCCCGGCCCGCTGCGAACCCTGACCCGAGAACAGCACGGCAAGTGAACGCTCCACGGCACGCCCCCGCGCCACTTCCACCGGAGCACCGTCAACACCGTCAACACCCTGCGCACCCGCCAGCAGCACCGCACGGTGCTCGAAGGAGGAACGGCCGGTGGCCAGCGAGAGGCCGACGTCCAGCGGGGAGGCGCCGGTGACGGACGTGACGCGGGCGAGCTGGGCGTCCAGGGCGTCCCGGGTCTTCGCGGAGACCGTCCACGGCACGACGGTGGGGGTGGCGGTCGGCTTCTCCGGTTCGCCCTCGGCCGGTTGCCCGTCGGCCGGTTGACCGTCCGGCGCCTGCTCGATGACGACGTGGGCGTTGGTGCCGCTGATACCGAAGGACGACACACCGGCACGGCGCGGGCGGCCGGTCTCCGGCCACGCGTGACGCTCGGTGAGGAGGGCGACGTTGCCCGCGCTCCAGTCGACGTGCGTGGACGCCTCGCCGATGTGCAGGGACTTGGGCAGGACACCGTGCCGGATGGCGAGGATCGTCTTGATGACGCCCGCGACACCGGCGGCGGCCTGCGAGTGGCCGATGTTGGACTTCACCGAGCCCAGCAGCAGCGGACGGTCCTCGGGACGGTCCTGGCCGTAGGTCGCCAGCAGCGCCTGCGCCTCGATCGGGTCGCCGAGCGGGGTGCCGGTGCCGTGTGCCTCGACGGCGTCGACGTCGGCGGAGGAGAGTCCGGCGCCGGCCAGCGCCTGCCGGATCACCCGCTGCTGCGACGGGCCGTTGGGCGCGGTGAGCCCGTTGGAGGCGCCGTCCTGGTTGATGGCGGAGCCGCGCAGCACGGCGAGGACCTCGTGGCCGTTGCGGCGCGCGTCGGAGAGTCGCTCCAGGACGAGGACGCCGGCGCCCTCGGACCAGCCGGTGCCGTCGGCGTCGTCGGCGAAGGCCTTGCACCGACCGCTGGTGGAGATGCCGCCCTGGCGGGTGAAGCCGGAGAAGCCCATGGGCGTCGACATGACGGTGACGCCGCCCGCGAGGGCGAGGCCGCACTCCCCGTTGCGCAGGGCCTGCGCGGCCAGGTGGATGGCCACCAGCGACGCCGAGCAGGCGGTGTCGACGGTGACGGCGGGGCCCGCGAGGTCGAAGGCGTAGGACAGGCGTCCGGAGACGACGCTCGCGGTGAGGCCGGTGGTGGCGTGGCCCTCGGCGTCCTCTCGGGAGTTCATGACCACGCCGACGTAGTCGACGCCTGCGGTGCCGACGAAGACGCCGGTGCGGCTGCCGCGCAGCGACACCGGGTCGATACCGGCTCGCTCCACGGCCTCCCAGGACGTCTCCAGCAGGATGCGCTGCTGCGGGTCCATGGCGACCGCCTCGCGCGGCGAGATCCCGAAGAACGAGGCGTCGAAGGCAGCTGCGTCGACGAAGCCGCCCTCGCCCGCGGCGCTGCTCCCGGCGCCCTCGCCGTTGAGGGCGTCGAGGTCCCAGCCGCGGTCGGCGGGGAAGGGCGCGATGCCGTCGCGGCCCTCGTCGAGGAGGTTCCAGTACTCCTCGGGCGAGTTCACCCCGCCGGGCAGCCGACAGGACATGCCGACGACGGCGATGGGCTCGCGCCCGCGGGCCTCGGCCTCCTCCAGCCGCTTGCGGGTCTTGTGCAGATCGGCCGTGACCCACTTGAGGTAGTCGACGAGCTTCTTGTCATCGGGCATGACGGGGGGAACCTTCCTGTGGTGGATCAAGCTCGTCTCAGCGGTCGCCCAGCCGGCCCAGCTCGTTGTCGATGAACGCGAAGACGTCGTCGGCGCTGGCCGATTCGAAGTCGTCGTCGACGGACGAGTGGGTCGGCTCCGGGGCGGCGCCGCGTACCTTGTCCAGCATCTGTCCGAGGCGCAGGGCGAGGCCCGCGCGGGTGATCTCGTCCGGGTCGCCCGCCGCGAACAGCGCTTCGAGCCGGTCGAGTTCGGTGAGGAGCGACGGCCCCTGCGGGGTGTCCTCGCCCACCAGCTCGGAGACGAAGTGCTCGGCGAGCGACGTGGGGGTCGGGTAGTCGAAGACCAGGGTCGCCGGCAGGCGCAGTCCGGTCGCGGTGGAGAGGTGGTTGCGCAGTTCCAGCGCGGTCAGGGAGTCCAGGCCGAGGTCTCGGAACTCCTGGGTGATGTCGACGGACTTCGGGGAGGCGTGCCCGAGGACCCGCGCGGTCTGTTCGCGGACCAGGTCGGTGAGGTGCCGGACGCGGTCGGCCGCGCCGAGTTCGGCGAGCCTGGCACCGAGCGCGGCGGAGGCCCCTGCCGCGTCGGTGGCGGCGGCGGTGCGCCGGCCGCTGCGGACCATGGAGCGGAACAGCGGCGGCAGGTCCTCGATGGCCGCGCCGCGCATGGCGCCCGCGGCGAGACCGACCAGGACGAGGAACGTCTCGTCGGAGCCCCGCGCGATGTCGAACAGTTCGAGGCCCTGCTCGACCGGGAGCGGCGGGAGGCCGCCGGACTGCATGCGGCGCATGTCGGTGTCGGACAGGGTGCTGGTCATGCCGCCGTCGTGGGCCCACGGGCCCCAGGCCAACGAGGTTCCGGCGAGGCCGAGTTCGCGGCGGTGGCGGGTGAGGGCGTCCAGGAAGGAGTTGGCGGCTGCGTAGTTGCCCTGACCGGGGCTGCCCATGACGCCCGCGATGGACGAGAACGGCAGGAACGCGGCGAGGTCCAGGTGCCGGGTCAACTCGTGCAGATGCCAGGCGGCGTCCACCTTGGGCCGCATCACGTCGGCGAGTCGCTCCGGGGAGAGCGAGGCGATGATGCCGTCGTCGAGGATGCCCGCGGTGTGCACGATCGCGGTGAGCGGGTGCGCCGCCGGCACCGAGCCGATCAGCACGGCGGTGGCGTCGCGGTCGCTGGTGTCGCAGGCGACGACGGTGGCCTCGGCGCCCAGCTCCCGCAGCTCGGCGGTGAGTTCGGCGGCGCCGGGGGCGTCGGCGCCGCGCCTGCTGGTGAGCAGCAGGTGGCGCATCCCGGCGGCGGCGAAACGGCGGGCGAGGTGTCCGCCGAGCGCGCCGGTGCCGCCGGTGATGAGGACGGTGCCGTCGGGGTTCCAGCGCTGCGGCACGGTCAGGACGATCTTGCCGATGTGCTTGGCCTGGCTCATGAAGCGGAACGCCTCACGGGCTCGCCGCACGTCCCACACCTTCACCGGCAGCGGCGACAGCGCCCCCGCGGCGAAGAGTTCGAGGAGTTCCCCGAGGAGTTCCCTGTTGCGCTCGGGCCCGGCCTCGCCGAGGTCGAAGGCCCGGTAGCGGACGTCCCCTGTGGAGCGCGGGTCGCGGATGTCGGTCTTGCCCATCTCCAGGAACCGGCCGCCGGGGGCGGTGATCCGGAGCGACGCGTCCACGAAGTCGCCCGCGAGCGCGTTCAACACGACGTCCATGGCCGGGAACCTGTCCGCGAAGGACAGATCGCGCGAGGAGGCGATGTGCTCGTCGTCGAGGCCCAGGGCCCGCAGCGCGTCCCACTTGCCCTCGCTCGCCGTCGCGTACACCTCGGCGCCCAGGTGGCGGGCGAGCTGGATCGCGGCCATGCCGACACCACCGGCACCGGCGTGGATCAGCACCTTCTCCCCCGCCGACAGACCGGCCAGATCGCGGAAGGCGTACAGGGCGGTGAGGAACACCAGCGGCACGGAGGCCGCCTCCTGCTGGGTCCAGCCGTCGGGCACGCGGGCCAGGTAGTGCTGGTCGGCGACGACGACGGGGCCGAAGCCGCCGCCGACGGTGCCGAGGACCCGGTCGCCGACGGCGAGCCCGCTGACGGCCTCGCCGATCCCGGTGACCACGCCCGCGGCCTCGGTGCCCATCGGGACCGACTCGCCGGGGTACATGCCGAGAGCGTTGAGGACGTCGCGGAAGTTGACGCCGGTGGCGTCCACGGCGACCCGTACCTCGTGGGCGCCGAGCGCCGCGAGGACCTCGGGGCAGGGGGCGAGGACCAGGTTGTCGAGGCTGCCCTTGCCCGTGGTGTCCAGGCGCCACGGCACGTGGGCCGGGGCGAGCAGGCCCGGCGCGGTGGTGAGCCGTTCCAGGCGGCCGACGAGCGGGGCGCCGTCGCGGACGGCGAACTGGGCGTCCCCGCCGGCGAGCAGAGCGGGCAGGTCGGGCAGCAGGGCGCTCAGCGCGTCCCGGCTGTCCGGGGCTCCGGTGGTGTCCAGGTCGAGCAGGACGAACCGGTCGGGGTTCTCGGACTGCGCGGACCGCACCAGGCCCCAGGCCGCGGCGGCTGCCAGGTCGTGGACGGTCTCGGTGTCTGTGGCGGCGATCGCGCCGCGGGTGACGAAGACCATCCGGGAGTGGTCGAGCCCGTCGGTCGCCAGCCACCGCTGGAGCAGGTCCAGGGTGTGGTTGGTCAGCGCGTGGACCGCGCCCGGCACGTCGCGGCCGGGCCCGTACAGGTCGTCGCCGCCCTCTCCGGTGAGCGGGACGAGGACGAAGTCGGGGACGTCGGAGGTGTCGCCCTCGGGGCCGGCGAGGTCGGTGAGAGTGGCGCCGAGGAGGTCGCCGCCGAGAGTGGCGGCGGTCAGGCCCTCGGTGGGCTTGACGTCGGGGACGGCCGTCCAGTCGAGGCGGAACACCGGCTCCTGGCCGCCGGTGGCGACCGGGGCGCTGGGCACGGTGGGCGCGCGCAGCACCAGCGACTCGGCGGAGAGCACCGGGACGCCCTCGGCGTCGGCGGCGGTCACCCGTACCGACTCGTCGCCGAGCCGCAGGATGCGCACCCGGAGCGTGGTGGCGCCCCGGGCGTGCAGGGAGACGCCGTTCCAGGCGAACGGCAGCAGCGGGTTGTCCGCGCTGCCGACCCCGAGGTAGCCGTTGGCGTGCTGTACGGCGTCCAGGAGCGCCGGGTGCATCCCGAAGTACTGGGCGTCACCGGCGACTTCCTCGGGCAGGGCGACCTCGACGAAGGCCTCCTCGCCCCGTATCCACACCTGGCGCAGGCCGTGGAATGCGGGCCCGTACTCGGTGCGGCTGTAGTCGCCGTCGAACTGGACGGAGACGGCGTCGGCGGGCGGCCAGACGGGCGCCTCGAAGGTGTCGGTGCGCTCCTCGACGGCGAGGAGGCCGTCGGCGTGCCGGGACCAGGGGCCTTCGACGACGTCGGAGGGCCGGGAGTAGAAGGTGATGGTGCGGGACTCGTCGTCGCCGGGGGCGCCGATGACGACCTGGACGGAGGTCGGGACCTTCTCGTCGAGGACCATCGGGGCGGCGAGGACCAGTTCCTCCACCCGGCCGCAGCCGACCTGGTCGGCGGCGCGGACCGCCATCTCCAGGTAGCCGGTGCCGGGCATGATGACCGTGCCGCCGACCTTGTGGTCGAGCAGCCAGGGGTGGACGTTGAGGGAGATCTGGCTGGTGAAGAGGGCGGCCTCGGAGCCGGCGAGCGGAACGGACGCGCCGAGCAGGGGGTGTTCGGCGGAGATCAGTCCGGCCGTGCTGATGTCGCCGGTGAGGGCGGCCGGGCGGGGCCAGTACCGCTCGCGCTGGAAGGCGTAGGTGGGCAGGTCGGTGCGGCGGGCACCGGTGCCTGCGAACCAGTCGCTCCAGCGGACGCGGACACCGTTGACGTGGAGGCCGGCGAGCGCGGTGAGCAGCGCGGTCTCCTCGTCGCGGTCCTTGCGCAGCGTCGGGAAGGCGACGGCCTCCTCGTGTCCCCCCTCGTCCAGGGTCTGCTGGGCGAGGGCGGTGAGCACTCCCCCGGGTCCGGCCTCCAGGAAGGCGTTGACGCCGGCCCCGGTCAGGGCGCGGACGCCGTCGGCGAACCGGACCGTACCGCGCACATGCTCCACCCAGTAGGCGGCGGTGCTCAGTTGGCCGGGCTCGGCGAGGGCGCCGGAGACGTTGGAGACCACCGGAATCTTCGGCTCGGCGTAGGTGAGCCCCTCGGCGACGGCGCGGAAGGCGTCGAGCATCGGGTCCATCAGCGCCGAGTGGAAGGCGTGACTGACCGAAAGACGCTGCGTCTTGCGGTCCTCGGCGGCGAACTCCTCGGCCAGCGCGAGGACTTCGGCCTCGTCACCGGCGATGACGACGGAGTCGGGCCCGTTGACGGCGGCCAACGAGACACCCTCGGTCAGACGACCGGCGGCCTCGGCCTCGGTCGCCTGAACGGCCACCATCGCGCCACCGGACGGCAGCTCCTGCATCAAACGGGCACGCGCCGAAACCAGCGCACACGCGTCATCGAGCGAGAACACCCCGGCGACGTGCGCGGCGGCGATCTCACCGATCGAGTGACCGGCCACGAACTCCGGCGTGACGCCCAGGGATTCGACCAGACGGAACAGCGCCACCTCGACGGCGAAGAGTGCGGGCTGCGTGTGGCCGGTCGAGTGCAGCCGCTCGTCGTCCTCCGCGAACAGCACCTCCCGCAGCTCCGGAACATCCAGACGCGCCAACGCCGCGTCCAACGCATCCGCGAACACCGGGCAACGACCGTACAGTTCACGCCCCATCCCGGCCCGCTGCGAACCCTGCCCCGAGAACAGCACCGCGAGGGAGCGGTGGGCGGCACGACCCCGGGCGGCCTCGACGGGCACGCCGTCGGGTCCGGCCAGGAGCACCGCACGGTGGTCGAACAGGGCCCGTCCGGTGGCGAGCGAGAAGCCGAGGTCGAGCGGGTCGGCGGTGTCGAGCGCGATGACGGCCGACGCCTGCGCGTCCAGGGCCTGTTCCGACTTGGCGGAGACCGGCCACGGCACGACGGTCGGGGTGACCGCGTCGGCGGCGGGGGTCGCGGGCTCCTCCGGCGCCTCGGGCGCCTGCTCGATGATGGTGTGGGCGTTGGTGCCGCTGATGCCGAAGGAGGAGATGCCGGCCCGCCAGGGGCGTCCGGTCTCGGGCCACGCGGACTCCTCGGTGAGCAGCCGGATCGCGCCGGCCTCCCAGTCGACGTGCGTGGAGGGCCGGTCGACGTGCAGAGTGCGCGGCAGAACGCCGTTGCGCATCGCCATGACCGTCTTGATGATGCCGGCGGCACCGGCGGCGGCCTGGGTGTGCCCGATGTTGGACTTGATGGAGCCCAGCAGCAACGGCCGGTCCTCGGGCCGGTCCTGGCCGTAGGTCGCCAGCAGCGCCTGCGCCTCGATCGGGTCGCCGAGCGGGGTGCCGGTGCCGTGACCCTCGACGGCGTCGATGTCGGAGGTGGTGAGTCCGGCACCGGCCAGCGCCTGCCGGATCACCCGCTGCTGCGACGGGCCGTTGGGCGCGGTGAGCCCGTTGGAGGCACCGTCCTGGTTGACGGCGGAGCCGCGGACCACGGCAAGGACCTCGTGGCCGTTGCGGCGCGCGTCGGAGAGGCGTTCGACGACGATCAGGCCGACGCCCTCGGACCAGCCGGTGCCGTCGGCGGCGTCGGCGTACGCCTTGCAGCGGCCGTCGGTGGACAGGCCGTTCTGGAGGGTGAAGCCGGAGAAGCTGGACGGTGTGCTCATCATCGTGATGCCGCCCGCGAGGGCGAGGTCGCACTCGCCCGCGCGCAGCGCCTGCATCGCCCAGTGCAGGGCGACCAGCGAGGACGAGCAGGCGGTGTCGACGGTGACCGCCGGGCCTTCGAGTCCGAAGGTGTAGGCGAGCCGCCCGGAGACGACGCTCGCGGCGAGGCCGGTGCCGGCGTGGCCCTCCAGGTCCTCGCGGGAGTTCATGACGAGGGTGGAGTAGTCCTGGCCGTTGGTGCCGACGAAGACACCG
The DNA here is from genome assembly GCF_018101125.2 of Streptomyces tardus. GTDB lineage: Bacteria > Actinomycetota > Actinomycetes > Streptomycetales > Streptomycetaceae > Streptomyces > Streptomyces tardus. The sequence continues at coordinate 37,388 of NZ_JAELVF020000005.1, forward strand.
GTGCGGCTGCCGCGCAGCCCGTCGGCGTCGATGCCGGAGCGTTCGAACGCCTCCCATGTGGTCTCCAGGAGGAGGCGCTGCTGCGGGTCCATGGCGAGCGCCTCGCGCGGCGAGATCCCGAAGAACGAGGCGTCGAAGTCGGCGGCGCCCGAGAGGAATCCGCCGCGCAGGGTGGCGCTGCGGCCACGGCCGTCGGCGCCGCCGCTGGTCAGGGTGGCGAGGTCCCAGCCGCGGTCCTCGGGGAAGACCTCGACGCCGTCGCGGCCCTCGCTGAGCATCGCCCACAGGTCCTGCGGGGAGCGGACCCCGCCGGGCAGCCGGCAGGCCATCCCGACGATGACGACCGGGTCCTCGGCCGGCGCCGCGGCGGCGGCCGGGTCGGCGCCCCTGGTGTCGGGTTCGCCGAGCAGCGCCGTGACGAGGTGCTGGGCGAGCGCCTTGGCGGTCGGGTAGTCGTAGACCGTGGTGGCGGGCATCCGCAGGCCGGTGGCGAGGGCGAGCCTGTTGGGCAGTTCGATCGCGGTGAGCGAGTCGAAGCCGAGGTCGCGGAAGTTGCGGTCGGGGGCGACCGCCTCCGGTCCGGGGTGGCCGAGAACGGCCGCCGCGTGGGTGCGCACCAGGTCCGTGAGGAGCCCGGCCCGCTCGTCGGCGGGCAGCGGGCGCAGCCGCTCGGCGAGGCCGGAGGCGGCGGTCCTGGTCCGGTCGCGGGTGTTCTCGGCGTCGGCCAGGGCCTGCCTGGCCTCCGGCAGGTCGCGCAGCAGGGCGTTGCCGCGCATCCCGATCAGCCCGTCCAGGACCTGCGGCTGGCGCGGGTCGAAGAGGACGGGGGCCGCCTCGGGCCCGGTGACGGCCTGGCGGAGCGCGGCGAGCGCCAGATCGGGGTGGACGGCGGGGTGTCCCGCGCCGGTCTGCTGGGGGCGCGGCGCGGGGGTGTCGTCGCCGATCCAGGCGCCCCAGCCGATGGCGGTGGCGGGCAGTCCGGCGGCGCGGCGCCGGCGTGCGAGCGCGTCGAGGACTGCGGTGGCGGCGGCGAGGTTGGCGCGGCCCGCGGTGCCGATGGTCCCGGCGACGGACGAGCAGAGGACGAACGCGTCCAGGTCCAGGCCGCAGGTCAGCTCGTCCAGATGGAGGGCGGGCGCGGTCCTGGCGTGGTGCAGGGCGGCGAACCGGTCGGGGGTGAGGTCGTCCAGGACGCCGTCGTCGACGACACCGGCCGCGTGCACGACCGCGGTGAGCGGGGTGGCGTCCGGGATGTCGGCGAGGACTGCGGCCAGGGCGTCACGGTCGGCGGCGTCGCAGGCGGCCAGGGTGACGTGGGCGCCCAGGTCGGTGAGTTCGGCGCGCAGCGCGTCGGCGCCGGGGGCACCCGGGCCGCGGCGGCCGAGGAGCACCAGTCGTTCGGCGCCCGCACCGGCCAGCCAGCGCGCCACGTGGGCGCCCCGGCCGCCGGTGCCGCCGGTGACGAGGACGGTGCCGCGCGGCTGCCAGCCCGCGTCGGGCGCGGTCTCCGTCGCGGGGACGAGCCTGCGGCCGAAGACGGCGGAGGCGCGGACGGCGATCTGGTCCTCGCCGTCGTGTCCGGTGAGGACGGCGGCGAACCGGCGGGAGGCCCGTTCGTCCAGCTCGGCGGGGAGGTCGACGAGACCGCCCCACACGGCGGGGTGTTCGAGCGCGGCGACCCGGCCCAGGCCCCAGACTGCGGCCTGCGCGGGCGCGGTGACGGCCTCGGTTCCCGCGACCGTCACGGCTCCTTGGGTCAGGGCCCACAGCGGGGCGCCGACCTCGGCGTCCCGCAGCGCCTGCACCAGTACGGCGGTGGGGGCCGCGGCGGTGTCGGGCGCCCGGGTGGAGTCGGCGAGGGCGAGCAGGGAGACCACGCCGGTGAGGGCGGTGCCGTCGGCGGCGAGGCCGCGCAACCGGGCGGCGAGGGCGTCGCGTTCGACGGTGTCCACGGTGAGGCGGACGAGGTCGGCACCGCCGGCGCCGACGGCGTCGAGGACAGCGGACGTCCACGGGTCGTCGGCGTGCGCAGCGGGCACCACGGCGAGCCAGGTGCCGGTCGGGGCGGGCGCGGCGGCGGGCAGTGACAGCGGCTTCCACGTCTCGTGGTGCCGGTTGGAGTCGACCATGGCCTGGTCGCGCCGCCTGCGCCGCCAGGTGGAGAGGGCCGGCAGGACGGCGCCGAGGGCGTCGGTGTCCACGGCCAGGTCGGCGGCGAGGCTGGTGAGGTCCTCGCCCTCGACGGCAGTCCAGAACGCGCCGTCGAGGAGGTCGGCTCCGCCGGTGGGGTGGCGCCGGGTGTCGGGCCAGTAGCGGGAGCGCTGGAAGGCGTACGTGGGCAGCTCGACGCGGCGGGCGCCGGTGCCGTCGAGGGCGGCGGCCCAGTCGACGCGGACGCCGTTGACGTGGAGCCCGGCGAGCGCGGTGAGCAGCGCGGTCTCCTCGGCACGGTCCTTGCGGAGCAGCGGCACGGCGACCGGGGCGTCGGTGTCGGCGGGGCTGGCGGGGTCGAGGGTGTCGAGGGTCTGCTGGGTGAGGGCGGTGAGAACTCCGCCGGGCCCGACCTCCAGGAAGGCGTTGACGCCGGTGTCGGTCAGGGCGCGAACCCCGTCGGCGAACCGGACGGTGCCGCGCACGTGCTCCACCCAGTAGGCGGCGGTGCTCAGTTGGCCGGGCTCGGCGAGCGCGCCGGTGACGTGGGAGACGACCGGGATGTGCGGCTCGGCGTACGTCAGCCCCTCGGCGACGGCGCGGAAGGCGTCGAGCATCGGGTCCATCAGCGCCGAGTGGAAGGCGTGACTGACCGAAAGACGCTGCGTCTTGCGGTCCTCGGCGGCGAACTCCTCGGCCAGCGCGAGGACTTCGGCCTCGTCACCGGCGATGACGACGGAGTCGGGCCCGTTGACGGCGGCCAACGAGACACCCTCGGTCAGACGACCGGCGACCTCGGCCTCGGTCGCCTGAACGGCCACCATCGCGCCACCGGACGGCAGCTCCTGCATCAAACGGGCACGCGCCGAAACCAGCGCACACGCGTCATCGAGCGAGAAGACCCCGGCGACGTGCGCGGCGGCGATCTCACCGATCGAGTGACCGGCCACGAACTCCGGTGTGACGCCCAGGGATTCGAGCAGCCGGTAGAGGGCAACCTCGACGGCGAACAGCGCAGGCTGCGTACAGCCGGTCGAGTGCAGCCGCTCGTCGTCCTCCGCGAACAACACCTCCCGCAGCTCCGGCACGTCCAGACGAGCCAACGCCGCGTCCAACGCCTCCGCGAACACCGGGAAACGACCGTACAGTTCACGCCCCATCCCGGCCCGCTGCGAACCCTGACCCGAGAACAGCACCGCGAGGGACCGCTCCACGGCACGACCCCGCGCCACCTCCACCGGAGCACCCTCAACACCCTGGGCACCCGCCAGCAGCACCGCGCGGTACTCGAAGGAGGAACGGCCGGTGGCCAACGAGAGGCCGACGTCCAGCGGGGCGACCTTCGTGACGGATCCGATCCGGGCGAGCTGGGCGTCCAGGGCCTCGGGGGACTTCGCCGAGACAGGCCAGGCGGCGGCAACCGGAGCCGGGACCGGCTCAGCGGCAGGCGTGGGCTCCTCGGTCGGCGGGGCCTGCTCGATGATGGTGTGCGCGTTGGTGCCGCTGATGCCGAAGGAGGACACGGCGGCACGGCGCGGGCGCCCGGTCTCGGGCCACTCGGTGGTCTCGGTCAGCAGGCGCACCTCGCCCTCGGTCCAGTCGACGTGGGTCGAGGGCCGGTCGATGTGCAGGGACGTGGGCAGGAAGCCGTGCCGGATCGCCATGACGGTCTTGATGACCCCCGCGACACCGGCGGCGGCCTGCGCGTGGCCGATGTTGGACTTGATGGAGCCCAGCAGCAACGGACGGTCCTCGGGACGGTCCTGGCCGTAGGTGGCCAACAGCGCCTGCGCCTCGATCGGGTCACCCAGCGTCGTACCCGTGCCGTGCGCCTCGACGGCGTCGACGTCGGCGGAGGAGAGTCCGGCACCGGCCAGCGCCTGCCGGATCACCCGCTGCTGCGACGGGCCGTTCGGCGCGGTGAGCCCGTTGGACGCACCGTCCTGGTTGACGGCCGAGCCGCGCAGCACCGCGAGCACCGGATGCCCCTTGCGCTGCGCGTCGGAGAGCCGCTCGACGACCAGCATGCCGACGCCCTCGGACCAGCCGGTGCCGTCGGCAGCGTCGGCGAACGCCTTGCAGCGGCCGTCGCCCGCGAGACCGCCCTGCCGGGTGAAACCGGCGTACCCCATGGCGGTGGACATCACGGTGACGCCGCCCGCGAGCGCCAGGTCGGCCTCGCCCGAGCGCAGCGCGTGCGCGGCCCAGTGCAGGGCGACCAGCGAGGAGGAGCAGGCGGTGTCGATGGTGACCGCCGGACCCTCCAGACCGAACGTGTAGGACAGGCGCCCGGAGATGACGCTGGTGGCGAGGCCGGTGGGGGCGTGCCCCTCGGCGTCCTCGCGGGAGTTCATGACGAGGGTGGTGTAGTCCTGGCCGCTGGTGCCGACGAAGACACCGGTCCGGCTGCCGCGCACGGTGGCGGGGTCGATGCCGGCCCGCTCGAACGCCTCCCAGGACGTCTCCAGGAGCAGGCGCTGCTGCGGGTCCATGGCGAGCGCCTCGCGCGGCGAGATCCCGAAGAACCCTGCGTCGAAGTCGGCGACGTCGTGCAGGAATCCGCCCTCGGAGGTGGCGCTGCGGCCGTGGCCGCTCTCGCCGCCGCGCTGGAGAGTGTCGAGGTCCCAGCCGCGGTCGGTCGGGAAGGCGGAGATGCCCTCGTCGCCGTTGAGGACGAGCTGCCACAGCTCCTCGGGGGAGCTCACGCCGCCGGGCATCCGGCAGGCCATGCCGACGATGACGACCGGGTCCTCGGCGACAGCGGTGGCGACGACGGCCGGGGCGGACGCGCCGGCCTTGCGCTCCTCGTCGAGGAGCGCGGAGACCAGGTGTTCGGCGAGGACCGTGGGGGTCGGGTAGTCGAAGACGAGGGTGGCGGGCAGCCGCAGTCCGGTGGCGGCGGTCAGCCGGTTGCGCAGTTCGACGGCGGTGAGCGAGTCGAACCCGAGGTCGTGGAAGTCGCGGTCGGCGTCAATGGCCTTGGTCGAGGTGTGGCCGAGGACCGGGGCGGCCTCGCCGCGGACCAGGTTGACGGCGAAGCGCAGCCGCTCCTCCTCGCGCAGGTCGAGGAGTTGACGGGTGACGGCGGCTGCGGTGCTCGCGCCGCCGACGGCGGTCGCGGCGGCGCGACGGGTGCCGCGCACCAGATTGCGCAGCAGCGGCGGGACCTCGCCCGGCATCCTGCTGTCACCGGAGGCGCCGATCGGCACCAGGTACGGCTCGACGGAGACGGTGGCCGCGTCCCACAGGGCGAGGCCCTGCGCGACGGTGAGGGGCGGCGCGGCGGAGGCCGTCATACGCCTCATCCCGGCCTCGGAGAGGGAGCCGGTCATGCCGGCGGTCTGCTCCCAGGCACCCCAGGCCAGCGACAGACCCGGCAGACCCTCATCGGCACGACGCTGAGCAAGCGTGTCAAGAACGACGTTGGCCGCCGCGTAACTCGCCTGACCCGCACTCCCCATCACACCGGAGACGGACGAGAACATCACGAACGCGGCGAGATCCAGATCCCGCGTCAGCTCGTGCAGATGCCACGCCGCATCCACCTTCGGACGCAACACCGTCGCCAACCGCTCAGGCGTCAGCGCCGTCACCACACCATCGTCCAGAACACCCGCCGTGTGCACCACAGCCGTCAACGGATGCTCAACAGAGACCGAACCAAGCAGCCCCGCCAGGTCCGAACGACTCGTCACATCACAGGCACGAACATCCACATGAACGCCGGACTCCGCAAGTTCGTCACGGAACGCGTCGATGCCCTCAGCGGACGGACCGCTGCGAGAGACCAGAAGCAGACGACGAACACCCCGCTCCCGAACCAAATGACGAGCCAACTCACGCCCAAGACCACCCGTACCACCGGTGATCAACACCGTGCCCTCGGGATTCCAACGCGCCGGCATGGTCAGGACGATCTTGCCGATGTGCTTGGCCTGACTCATGAAGCGGAACGCCTCACGGGCCCGACGAACGTCCCACGTCTTCACCGGCAACGGCGACAGTGCCCCCGCCGCGAACAACCCAAGCAGCTCGGACAGCAACTCACCCGTCCGATCGGGCCCAGCCTCACCCAAATCGAAGGCCCGGTAACGGACATCACCCACCGACCCCGGATCACGGACGTCGGTCTTGCCCATCTCCAGGAACCGGCCGCCGGGGGCGGTGATCCGCAACGACGCATCCACAAACTCGCCCGCAAGCGCGTTCAGCACGACATCCATCGCCGGGAACTTCTCCGCGAAGGACACGTCGCGCGACGAAGCAATGTGCTCTTCGTCGAGACCCAGGGCCCGCAACGTGTCCCACTTGGACTCGCTCGCCGTCGCATACACCTCAGCACCCAGATGACGGGCAAGCTGGATCGCGGCCATGCCGACACCACCCGCACCGGCGTGGATCAGCACCTTCTCCCCCGCCGACAACCCACCCAAATCACGAAGGCCATACAGGGCAGTGAGGAACACCAACGGCACGGAGGCCGCCTCCTCATCCGTCCACGACTCAGGCACACGAGCAAGGAAACGCTCGTCGATGAGGGTCTCCAACGCGAGACCGCCCGGCACCATACCCATCACACGGTCACCGACCGCCAGCCCGGCGACGTCCGGACCGACCGCGGTCACGACACCCGTCGCCTCCGCGCCCAACAGACCGGCCTCGCCCGGGTACATGCCGAGCGCGTTCAGCACATCACGGAAGTTCAACCCCGCCGCACGCACCTCAACACGGACCTCACGCCCCACCGGCTCCTCCCACACCTCGGGGGCGGGCACCAGAGCGAGCGCGTCGATGCTGCCGGGAGCCGCGCTGGCCAGACGCCACGGCCCGTCGACGGGCGGAAGCAGGGTCGGCGCGGTCACCGCGCGGTCGAGCCGTCCGACGAGGAGCGCCCCGTCACGGACGACGAACTGGCTGTCGCCACCCGCCAACAGGGCGGGGAGCTGCGGCAGTACGTCCTCGACGCCGGCGTCGCCGTCGAGGTCGAGAAGGGCGAAACGGGTGGGGTTCTCGGACGTGGCAGCGCGGACCAGGCCCCAGACCACGGAGGCGGCCAGGTCGCCGATCCGGTCGTCCGCGCCGGCCCGTACGGCACGCCGGGTGACGAACACCAGGCGTGAGTCGGCGAACCGCTCCCCGGCGAGCCACTCCTGGACCAGGCCGAGGGCGTGCGCGGCGAGGTTCTGGGTGGCGGCGGGCACGTCGATGTCCCGGAGGTCGCCGGAAACCGGCACGCAGACCAGGTGCTCGTCGCCGGTGAGCTCGGCGAACGCGGTGGCGGGGTCGGTGCCGACGGGGGCGGTGACCGAGGCGTACCGGGCGGTCTCGGTGGTCGGGTCCCCCGGGGTCTCCGATGCGGCCGTCCAGTCGAGGCGCAGCAGCGAGTCCAGTTCGGGGCGACGGGCCGCGGGCGCCGCGATCCCGGCGGGCACCCGCAGGACCAGCGACTCCGCCGACAGGACGGGGGCACCCTCGACATCGACGGCAGCGATGGACACCGAGTCCTCGCCGGTGCGGGCGACACGGAAGCGGACCACGGAGGCGCCGCTCGCGTGCAGCGACACCCCGGCCCACAGGAACGGCAGCAGCTTGTGCTCGTCGTCGAGTCCGGCGAAGCCGACGGACTGGACGGCGGCGTCGAGCAGCGCCGGGTGCATCCCGTAGTAGCCGGCGTCGTCGGCCTGGGACGGCAGGGCCGCCTCCACGAACGCCTCGTCGCCGCGCTTCCAGACGGCGCGGATGGTGCGGAAGACGGGCCCGTACTCGGTGCGGTCGTAGAAGCCCTCCAGGTCGACGGCGACCGCGCCCTTCGGCGGCCAGACCGACGCGTCGAGGACGGCGGTGACGGCACCGGTGGTCAGGACGCCCGCCGCGTGCTCGGTCCAGGGGGCGTCGGACGCGTCGGCGGACCGGGAGTAGAGGCTGACCGTGCGGGCGCCGCTCTCGTCGGGGGCGCCCGCCCACACCTGGACGACCACGGCGGCGTCCTCGGGCAGGAGCAGCGGAGTGGCGAGGGTGAACTCCTCCACCCGGTCGCAACCGACCTCGTCGGCGGCGCGGACGGCCAGTTCGAGGAAGCCGGTGGCGGGGAAGAGGACCAGGCCGCCGCCGACGGTGTGGTCGGCGAGCCACGGGTGGGTGGTGAGGGAGAGGCGTCCGGTGAACAGGACGCCCTCGGAGGCGGCGAGCGCGGTGGCGGCGCCGAGCAGCGGGTGCTCGGCCGGGCGGAGCCCGGCACCGGTGACGTCACCGGTGTGGGTGGCCGGACGCGGCCAGTACCGCTCGTGGTGGAAGGCGTAGGTGGGCAGTTCGACGCGGCGGGCGCCGACGCCGTCGAAGCAGCGCGCCCAGTCGACGTCGACGCCGGAGGTGTGGAGCTGGGCCAGCGCGGTGAGCAGTGCGGGCTCCTCCGCCCGGTCCTTGCGCAGCAGCGGCACGGACAGACCCTCGTCGAGGGTCTGCTGGGTGAGGGCGGTGAGAACTCCGCCCGGCCCGACCTCCAGGAAGGTATCGGCACCCGCGTCGGCGAGCGCACGGACGCCGTCGCCGAACCGGACCGTACCGCGCACATGCTCCACCCAGTAGGCGGCGCTGCTCAGTTGACCCGGCTCCGCGAGGGCGCCGGTGACGTTGGAGACCACCGGGATCCTCGGCTCGGCGTAGGTGAGCCCCTCGGCGACCACGCGGAACGCGTCGAGCATCGGGTCCATGAGCGCCGAGTGGAAGGCATGACTGACCGAAAGACGCTGCGTCTTGCGCCCCTCGGCCGCGAACTCCGCGCCCAAGGCGAGGACTTCGGCCTCCGGCCCCGCGAGGACCACCGAACCGGGCCCGTTCACGGCGGCCGGCGAAACAGCTTCGGTCAGACGATCGGCGACCTCGGTCTCCGTCGCCTGCACGGCCACCATCGCACCGCCGGACGGCAGTTCCTGCATCAAACGGGCACGCGCGGAAACCAACGCACACGCATCGTCCAGCGAGAACACCCCGGCGACGTGCGCGGCAGCGATCTCACCGATGGAGTGACCGGCCACGAACTCCGGTGTGACGCCGAGCGATTCGAGGAGCCGGTAGAGGGCGACCTCGACGGCAAAGAGCGCAGGCTGCGTGTAGCCCGTGGCGTCGAGCCGCTCGTCGTCCTCCGCGAACAGCACCTCCCGCAGCTCCGGAACATCCAGACGCGCCAACGCCGCGTCCAACGCCTCCGCGAACACCGGGAAACGACCGTACAGTTCACGCCCCATCCCGGCCCGCTGCGAACCCTGACCCGAGAACAACACCGCAAGCGACCGCTCCACGGCACGACCCCGCGCCACCTCCACCGGACCACCGTCAACACCCGCCAGCAGCACCGCACGGTGCTCGAAGGAGGAACGACCGGTGGCCAGCGAGTACCCGAGGTCGAGCGGGTCGGCGTCGAGCGCGGTGAGGCGGTCCAGTTGACCCGGCAGGGCCTCCTCGGTGCGGGCGGAGACCGTCCAGGGCACGACGGCCGGGGTGACGCCCGGCTCCGCGGCGGCCTGCGGCTCGGCGGTGTCGGGTTCCGGCCGCTCCAGGATCACGTGGGCGTTGGTGCCGCTGAGGCCGAAGGAGGAGACGCCGGCCCGCCAGGGGCGTCCGGTCTCGGGCCACTCGGCGTGCTCGGCGAGCAGCCGGACCGCGCCGGCCTCCCAGTCGACGTGCGTGGAGGGGCGGTCGATGTGCAAGGACTTGGGCAGCGTGCCGTGGCGCATGGCGAGGACCATCTTGATGACGCCCGCGACACCGGCGGCGGCCTGGGTGTGGCCGATGTTGGACTTGATGGAGCCCAGCAGCAGCGGCTGCTGCTCGTTCCGGTCCCTGCCGTAGGTGGCCAACAGCGCCTGCGCCTCGATCGGGTCGCCCAAGGTGGTGCCCGTGCCGTGCGCCTCGACGGCGTCGACGTCGGCCCCGGTCAGCCCGGCACCGGCCAGCGCCTGCCGGATCACCCGCTGCTGCGACGGGCCGTTCGGCGCGGTGAGCCCGTTGGACGCACCGTCCTGGTTGACGGCCGAGCCGCGGACGACCGCGAGGACCTCGTGGCCGTTGCGGCGGGCGTCGGAGAGTCGTTCCACGACCAGCATGCCCACGCCCTCGGCCCAGGCGGTGCCGTCGGCGTCGTCGGAGAACGGCTTGCAGCGGCCGTCCGGGGAGAGCGCGCCCATCTCGCCGAACTCGACGAAGCCGACCGGGGTCGACATCACGGTGACGCCGCCCGCGAGGGCAAGGGAGCACTCCCCCGCGCGGATCGCCTGGGCGGCGAGGTGCAGGGCGGTCAGGGAGGAGGAACAGGCGGTGTCGACGCTGACCGAGGGGCCTTCGAGGCCGAGCGTGTAGGAGAGGCGGCCGGAGAGGAGGCTCGCCGACTGGGCGGTCTCGACGTGTCCCGACTGGCCGATGGCGGGGCGGTAGTCGCCGCTGCCGCCGCCGACGAAGACGCCGGTGTCGCCGCCGCGCAGCTCCGCCGGGTCGATCCCGGACCGCTCCAGGGCCTCCCAGGCGGCCTGGAGAACGATCCGCTGCTGCGGGTCGATGACCAGGGCCTCGCGGGGCGAGATCCCGAAGAAGGCGGGGTCGAAGTCGGCGACGTCGTAGAGGAATCCGCCCTCGCGGGTGACGCTGCGTCCGCGTCCTTCGCGGTCGCCGTGCAGGAGCCGTTCGAGGTCCCAGCCGCGGTCGGTCGGGAAGCCGGTGATGCGGTCCTCGCCGTCGGCGAGCATCCGCCACAGCGCGTCGGGGGTGTCGACGCCGCCGGGCATCCGGCAGGCCATTCCGACGATGACGACCGGGTCGTCGGCGACGTCGGCCGCCACCAGCGGAGCGCCCGACTCGCCGTGCTCGTCGAGGAGTTCGGCCACCAGGTGCTCGGCGAGGCCGTGCGGGGTGGGGTAGTCGAAGACCAGAGTGGCGGTGAGGCGCAACCCGGTGACGGTGGTGAGCCGGTTGCGCAGTTCGACGGCGGTCAGCGAGTCGAAGCCGAGCTCGCGGAACTCGCGGCCGGGCTCGACGGACTTGGCCGAGAGGTGGCCGAGTACGGCGGCGGCCTCGGCGCGCACCAACTCGACGGCGTGCGCGACCCGTTCGTCGGCGGGGAGTTCGAAGAGGCGGCGGGCGAGGTCGGCTGCGGTGCTCGCGCCGCCGACGGCAGTCGCGGCGGCACGGCGGGTGCCGCGCACCAGATTGCGCAGCAGCGGCGGGACGAAGCCGAGGACACGGCTGTCGCCAGAACTGGCGCCGATGGCGACGATGAGGGGTTCGTCGGAGCCGGTGGCGGTGTCGAAGAGGGCGAGGCCCCGTTCGACGGGCAGGGGGGCGGCGCCGGAGGCGGCGATGCGCTGCATGTCGGCGTCGGAGAGGGCGCCGGTCATGCCGGCGGTCTGCTCCCAGGCACCCCAGGCCAGCGACAGACCCGGCAGACCCTCATCGGCACGACGCTGAGCAAGCGTGTCAAGAACGACGTTGGCCGCCGCGTAACTCGCCTGACCCGCACTCCCCATCACACCGGAGACGGACGAGAACATCACGAACGCGGCGAGATCCAGATCCCGCGTCAGCTCGTGCAGATGCCACGCCGCATCCACCTTCGGACGCAACACCGTCGCCAACCGCTCAGGCGTCAGCGCCGTCACCACACCATCGTCCAGAACACCCGCCGTGTGCACCACAGCCGTCAACGGATGCTCAACAGAGACCGAACCAAGCAGCCCCGCCAGGTCCGAACGACTCGTCACATCACAGGCACGAACATCCACATGAACGCCGGACTCCGCAAGTTCGTCACGGAACGCGTCGATGCCCTCAGCGGACGGACCGCTGCGAGAGACCAGAAGCAGACGACGAACACCCCGCTCCCGAACCAAATGACGAGCCAACTCACGCCCAAGACCACCCGTACCACCGGTGATCAACACCGTGCCCTCGGGATTCCAACGCGCCGGCATGGTCAGGACGATCTTGCCGATGTGCTTGGCCTGACTCATGAAGCGGAACGCCTCACGGGCCCGACGAACGTCCCACGTCTTCACCGGCAACGGCGACAGTGCCCCCGCCGCGAACAACCCAAGCAGCTCGGACAGCAACTCACCCGTCCGATCGGGCCCAGCCTCACCCAAATCGAAGGCCCGGTAACGGACATCACCCACCGACCCCGGATCACGGACGTCGGTCTTGCCCATCTCCAGGAACCGGCCGCCGGGGGCGGTGATCCGCAACGACGCATCCACAAACTCGCCCGCAAGCGCGTTCAGCACGACATCCATCGCCGGGAACTTCTCCGCGAAGGACACGTCGCGCGACGAAGCAATGTGCTCTTCGTCGAGACCCAGGGCCCGCAACGTGTCCCACTTGGACTCGCTCGCCGTCGCATACACCTCAGCACCCAGATGACGGGCAAGCTGGATCGCGGCCATGCCGACACCACCCGCACCGGCGTGGATCAGCACCTTCTCCCCCGCCGACAGACCGGCCAGATCGCGGAAGGCGTACAGGGCGGTGAGGAACACCAGCGGCACGGAGGCCGCCTCCTCATCCGTCCACGACTCGGGCACACGAGCAAGGAAACGCTCGTCGATGAGGGTCTCCGACGCGAGACCGCCCGGCACCATACCCATCACACGGTCACCGGCGGCGAGGCCGGCGACGTCCGGACCGACCGCGGTCACGACACCCGTCGCCTCCGCGCCCAACAGACCGGCCTCGCCCGGGTACATGCCGAGCGCGTTCAGCACATCACGGAAGTTCAACCCCGCGGCACGCACCTCAACACGGACCTCACGACCCGCCGGCTCCTCCCACACCTCGGGGGCGGGCACCAGAGCGAGCGCGTCGATGCTGCCGGGGGCGGTGCTGTCCAGACGCCACGGGAGTCCGGGCACCGGGAGCAGTCCGGCGCCGGTGGTCAGCCGGGCCAGGCGGGCGACCAGGAGGGTGTCCTCGCGGACCGCGAACTGGGTGTCTCCGCCTGCCAACAGGGCGGGCAGCTGCGGCAGTACGTCCACGGCGCGGGCGTCGCCGTCCAGGTCGAGAAGGGCGAAGCGGCCGGGGTTCTCGGCCTCGGCGCTGCGGACGAGGCCGTGGGCGGCGGCGGCCGGGAGGTCCCGCGCGGTGGTGTCGGTCCCGGCGGCGACGGCGCCCCGGGTGACGAACACCAGCCGACCGGTGCCGGCCGGGTCGAGCTCGAGCCACTCCCGGACCAGGTCGAGGGTGCGGGCGGTGAGGGCGTGGACGGCGGCGTCGAGCAGCGCCGGGTGCATGCCGTAGTACTCGGCGTCGTCGACCTGGGAGGGCAGAGCGACCTCCACGAAGGCCTCGTCGCCCCGTGCCCAGACGGCGCGCAGCCCCTGGAAGACGGGACCGTACTCGGTGCGCTCGTAGAAGCCGTCCAGGTCGGCGGCGACCGCGCCGCGCGGCGGCCAGACGGAGGCGTCGAGCCCGGCTGTGCGCTCGCCGGTGGTGAGGAGGCCGGTGGCGTGCTCGGTCCAGCGCTGCTCGGGGTCGTCGACGGTCTGCGAGTAGACGGAGACGGGGCGGGCGCCGGACTCGTCGGGGGCGCCGACCCAGACCTGGACGAGGGCGGCGGAGGTGTCGGTGAGGATGAGGGGCTTGGCGAGGGTGAGTTCCTCGATCCGGTCGCAGCCGACCTGGTCGCCTGCGCGGACGGCGAGTTCGAGGAAGCCGGTGGCGGGGAAGGCAGCCATCCCACCGACCGTGTGGTCCATCAGCCAGGGGTGGGTCTGCGCGGAGAGGCGTCCGGTGAACAGGACGCCGTCGGTTCCGGCGAGGGAGACGGCGGCGCCGAGCAGCGGGTGCTCGGCGGAGGCCAGGCCGGCGGCGCTGACGTCTCCGGCGGCGGCCATCAGGACGGGCCAGTACCGCTCGTGCTGCCAGCTGTAGGTGGGCAGATCGGTGCGACGGGCGCCGGTGCCCTCGAAGCAGGTCGCCCAGTCGACGGCGACACCGGCGACGTGCAGCCGGGCGAGGCCGGTGAGCAGGGCGCGTTCCTCGGCCCGGTCCTTGCGCAGCACCGGCACCACGACGGTGTCGGCGCTCTCCAGGGACTGCTGGGCGAGCGCGGTGAGGACGCCGTCTGGGCCGAGTTCGACGAACGCGTTGGCACCGGCGTCGGCGAGGGCGCGGACGCCGTCGGCGAAGCGGACCGTGGCGCGGACGTGCTCGACCCAGTAGTCGGGGCTCGCGAGGAGGCGTTCGTCGGCGAGGGCGCCGGTGACGTTGGAGACGATCGGCAGGAGCGGCTCGTGGTACGTGAGGCTCTCGGCGACGCGGCGGAACTCCGCGAGCATCGGCTCCATCAGCGGCGAGTGGAAGGCGTGGCTGACGGAGAGGCGCTGCGTGTTGCGGCCCTCGGTGGCGAACTCGGCGGCCAGGGCGAGGACTTCGCTCTCCGCACCGGCGAGGACGACGGAGTCGGGCCCGTTGACGGCGGCCAGCGAGACGCCCTCGGTCAGGCGCGGCGCGGCCTCGGCCTCGGTCGCCTGGACGGCCACCATGGCGCCGCCGGACGGCAGTTCCTGCATCAGACGGGCGCGGGCGGCGACGAGGGTGCAGGCGTCGGCGAGGGAGAGGACCCCGGCGACGTGCGCGGCGACGATCTCGCCGATGGAGTGGCCGGCCACGAACTCCGGTGTGACGCCGAGCGATTCGAGGAGCCGGTGGAGGGCGACCTCGACGGCGAACAGGGCGGGCTGGGTGTACCCGGTGGAGTCGAGGAGGGCGGCCTCGGGGGTGCGCCGGTCGGCGAACATGAGGTCGCGCAGCGGGCGGTCGAGATGCGGGTCGAGGAGGGCGAGGACCTCGTCGAGTGCGGCGGCGAAGACCGGGAAGCGGGCGTACAGTTCGCGGCCCATGCCGGGGCGCTGGGAGCCCTGGCCGGAGAACAGGACGGCGAGGGAGCGTTGGCCGGCCCGGCCGCGGGCCGCCTCGGCGGGGATGCCGTCGAGCCCGGCCAGCAGGACGGCGCGGTGCTCGAAGAGGGAGCGTCCGGTGGCCAGGGAGTGGCCGATGTCGAGGGGGGTGCCGGAGGTGGAGTCGAGGCGGGTCAGCTGCGCGGCGAGGGCGGCCTCGGTACGGGCGGAGACCGGCCACGGGACGACGGGGGCCACGGTCACGGGCCCCGCGGGGCTCTCGGGAGCCGCGGGTGCCTCGACGGGCTCGACCTGTTCGAGCAGGACGTGGGCGTTGGTGCCGCTGATGCCGAAGGAGGAGACACCGGCCCGACGCGGGCGGCCGGTCTCGGGCCAGTCCTGGGCGTCGGTGAGCACACGTACGGCGCCGGCGGTCCAGTCGACGTGCCGGGAGGGCGTGTCGGCGTGCAGGGTCCTGGGCATGACGCCGTGGCGCATCGCCATGACCATCTTGATGACGCCCGCGACGCCCGCGGCGGCCTGGGCGTGCCCGATGTTCGACTTGATGGAGCCGAGCAGCAGCGGCTGGTCGCCCGGCCGGTCCTGGCCGTAGGTGGCCAGCAGCGCCTGCGCCTCGATCGGGTCGCCGAGGGGTGTGCCGGTGCCGTGCGCCTCGACGGCGTCGATGTCGGCGGTGGTGAGTCCGGCGGCGCCGAGCGCCTGCCGGATGACGCGCTGCTGGGCGGGCCCGTTGGGCGCGGTGAAGCCGTTGGAGGCGCCGTCCTGGTTGACGGCGGAGCCGCGGACCACGGCGAGGACGGGGTGGCCGTTGCGGCGTGCGTCGGAGAGGCGCTCCAGGAGGAGCACGCCGACGCCCTCGGACCAGCCGGTGCCGTCGGCCTCGTCGGCGAACGCCTTGCAGCGGCCGTCGCCCGCGAGACCGCCCTGGCGGGAGAACTCCATGAGCGAGCCGGGCGCGGACATCACGTTGACGCCGCCCGCGAGGGCGAGGGTGCACTCCCCCGCGCGCAGGGCGTGGGTGGCGGCGTGCAGAGCGACGAGCGAGGAGGAGCAGGCGGTGTCGACGGTGACGGCGGGGCCTTCGAGGCCCATGGTGTAGGAGAGGCGCCCGGAGGTGGCGCTGGCGGCGATGCCGGTGCCGATGTCGCCGGTGGCGTCGGACAGGGACCTGATCATCAGGTACGCGTAGTCCTGGCCGTTGGTGCCGACGAAGACGCCGGTGCGGCTGCCGCGCAGAGCGCGCGGGTCGATGCCCGCACGTTCGACGGCCTCCCAGGACGTCTCCAGGAGGAGGCGCTGCTGCGGGTCCATGGAGACGGCCTCGCGGGGCGACACTCCGAAGAAGGCGGCGTCGAAGTCGGCGACCCCGTCGAGGAATCCGCCCTGCTGGCTGACCGCGTGGCCGCGGGCGTCGACGCCCGCCTCGCGCAGCGCGTCCAGGTCCCAGCCGCGGTCGGTGGGGAAGCCGGAGACGGCGTCGGTGCCGGTCTCGACGAGGTTCCACAGGTCCTCGGGAGAGTTGACGCCCCCGGGGTAGCGGCAGCTCATCGCGACGACGGCGATGGGCTCCGAGGCCGCGGCGGAGAGTTCGCGGTTCTGCCGCCGCAGGCGCTCGGTCTCCTTGAGCGAGGCCCGAAGAGCTTCGACAACTTTTTCGCTGGGCGTGGTCATGTTGGCTCCGTCAGTCCCGCTCATTGTCAGAGTTGCCGTTGAGTGCCGCTTGCACCAGGTCGTCGATCTCCATGGCGTCGATCGACGCGTCGGACGCGTCGTCGCTGCCGTCGCCGGCCGGGGTGTCCTGGTCGCTGCCGGCCGGGTGCTGCCCGGCGAGTTCCAGCAGTCGGTCCAGGAACCCGTTCTCGCGCAGCCGTTCCATCGGGACGGCTGCGAGGACGGCGCGCACGGCCCGCTCCTCGGCACCGTCGCCGTCGGCGGCGGCGCCGTCGGCAGCGGCGCTGTCGGCGGCGCCCTCGGGGAGGAGCTGTCCGAGGATGTGCCCGGCGAGAGCGGCCGGGGTGGGGTGGTCGAAGACGAGGGTCGCGGACAGGGTGAGTCCGGTGGCGGCGCCGAGCTGGTTGCGCAGCTCGACGGCGCCGAGTGAGTCGAATCCGAGGTCGCGGAAGGCCTGGTCGGGTCCGATCTGGTCGGTACCGGTGTGGCCGAGGACCTCGGCGGCGCGTTCCCGCACCAGGGTGAGGACGCTGGGGGCGCGGCGGCCCTCGGGGAGGCGGGCCAGCCGCTCCCGCAGGCCGGTCGCCGACGGCCCGGTGTCGCCGGCGGGAGCAGCGGTGAGGGCGGCGTGGGCGGGCATCTCGGCGAGCAGGCTGCTGGGCCGGACGCTGGTGAAGGCGCGGACGAACCGCTCCGGATCGACGTCGGCGACGACGGCGACCGGGTCGTTGGCGGCGACGACCTGGCGCAGGGCCAGGACCGCGAGGTCCGGGTCGAGCGGCCGGATGCCGGTGCGGCGGGCGAGCGCGGCGGCGCGGGCGCCGTCGGCCATGCCCTCCCCGCCCCAGGCGCCGTAGGCGACGGAGGTCGCCGGAAGGCCCTCGGCGCGGCGCCGTTCGGCCAGCGCGTCCAGGACCGCGTTGGCGGCCGCGTAGGTGCCCTGGCCGGGGTTGCCGACGGCGGCGGAGGCGGACGAGAAGAGCGCGAAGACCTCCAGTTCGTGGCCGCGGGTCAGCTCGTCGAGGAGCAGCGCGGAGGCGACCTTGGCACGGAAGACGGCGGCGAACCGGTCGGGGGTGAGGCCGTCCACGACACCGTCGTCGAGGACGCCCGCGGTGTGGACGACGCCGGTCAGGGGCGCGTCGTCGGGCACCGTGGCGAGTACGGCGGCGAGCTGGTCGCGGTCCGCGGTGTCGCAGGCGTGGATGACGGGTTCGGCGCCGAGCGCCCGCAGGTCGGCGGCGAGTTCGGCGGCGCCCTCGGCGTCGGGTCCGGTGCGGCTGAGGAGCAGCAGGCGGCGGGCGCCCGCTCCGGCGAGCCTGCGGGCGGTGCGGGCGCCGAGGGCGCCGGTGCCGCCGGTGATCAGGACGGTGCCGCTGGGCTGCCAGCCCTGGGGCGTGCCGGGGCGGACGGCGGCGAGACGGCGGCCGAAGACCGCGCCGGGCCGTACGGCGAGCTGGTCCTCGCCCTCGGGGTCGGCGAGGACGGCGGCCAGGCGCTCCGCGGTCCGCTCGTCGAGGGCGTGGGGCAGGTCGATGATGCCGCCCCAGCGCTGCGGGTACTCCAGCGCGGCGACCCGGCCGAGTCCGTGGACGGCGGCCTGGAGGGGCGCGTCGACGGTGTCGGCGGGTGAGACGGCGGCCGCGGCGCGGGTGAGGCACCACAGCGGGGCGTCGGTGCCGGCGTCGCCGAGCGCCTGGACCAGGGTGGCGGTGAGGGCGGCGCCGGTGGGCACTCCCCCGGTGAGTCCGGCTGCCGCTCCGGCGGTGGTGCCGTCCAGTCCGGCGAGCGCCAGCAGGGACACCACACCCGTCAACCGGCCTGCCCGGGTGAGGAGTTCACGGATCTCGGCGGCGAGCGCCGCGCGGTCCTGCCCGGTCACCGTGAGGACGCGGGCGCCGGTGCCGAGGGTGCTCAGCACGGAGCCGGTCCACGGGTGGTCGGCGTGGTCGGCGGGGACCACGGCGAGCCAGCTGCCGGTGGGGGTGCCGGTGGTGGCGCGGTTCAGGGGCCGCCAGGCGATGCGCTGGCGCCAGCCGTCGACGGTGGACTGGTCGCCGTGTTTGCGGCGCCAGTCGCGCAGGGCGGGCAGAACCTGCTCCAACGCCTCGCCGTCGACGCCCAGTTCACCGGCGAGGGAGTCGAACTTCTCGTCCTGGACCGCGGCCCAGAACTCGGCGTCGCCCGCGTCGGAGGGGGTCGGCGCCGTGGCGGCCGGTGCCTCGTCTGGCCAGAACCGCTGCTTGCGGAACGGGTAGGTCGGCAGGTCGACGCGGCGGGCGCCGGTGCCGTCGAGGAGCGCGGGCCAGTCGACGGACTGTCCGGCCGCGTGCAGCCGGGCGACCGCGGCGATCAGGGAGCGCTCCTCGTCACGTCCGGTGCGCAGGGCCGGGACGACCGCGGGGGCGGGCCGGTTCTCGTCGGCGAGGACGTCGAGGGTGTCCTGGGCGAGGCTGCACAGCACACCGTCGGGGCCGAGTTCGAGGTAGCGCGTCGCGCCGCGGCCCGCGAGGGTGCGGACCCCGTCGCCGAAGCGGACCGCCCGGCGGACGTGCTCGACCCAGTACCCGGGGTCGCACACCTGGTCGTCGGTGGCCGGTTCCCCGGTGAGGTTCGACACCAGGGGCAGCTTCGGCGAGGTGTACGACACGCTCCGGGTGACCTGTTCGAAGTCCTTGAGCATGGCGTCCATGTGCAGTGAGTGAAACGCATGGCTCACCCGCAAACGCCTAGTCTTCCGGCCGAGTGCGGCGAACTCGTCGGCGAGCGCGGTCACCGCGTCCTCGTCACCGGAGACCACGACGGCCTCGGGGCCGTTGACGGCGGCCAGCGAGACGCGGTCGGTGAGACGGGGGGCGACCTCGTCCTCGGTGGCGCGGACGGCGAGCATGGCGCCGCCGGCCGGAAGCGCCTGCATGAGGCGGGCGCGGGCGGCGACGATCCGGCAGGCGTCCTCCAGGGTGAACACCCCGGCGACGTGGGCCGCGGCGATCTCGCCGACCGAGTGTCCGGCGAGCAGGTCGGGCCGCACGCCCCAGGACTCGACGAGCCGGTGCAGGGCCACGCCGAGCGCGAAGAGCGCGGGCTGCGTCCAGCCGGTGGAGTCGAGGAGATCGGCCTCCGGGGCGCCCTCGGACGCGAACATGACCTCGCGCAGCGGGCGTTCGAGGTGGCGGTCGAAGTGGGCGAGGACCTCGTCGAGGGCGGCGGCGAAGACCGGGAAGCGGGCGTAGAGGGCGCGTCCCGCTCCGGCCCGCTGGGAGCCCTGGCCGGGGAAGAGGAACGCGGTGCGTCCGCCGGGCGCGGAGCGGCCCCGCAGGACGTTCGCGTCGGAGCGGCCCTCGGCGAGCGCGGTGAGCGCGTCGAGCAGCTCGTCGCGTCCCTGGACGGCGAGGACCGCGCGGTGTTCGAACGCGGACCGGGTGGTGCCCAGGGAGAGCGCGAGGTCGGCGGGGGTGGGCAGGTCCGCGGGTGCGGCGGCGAGCCGGGCGCGCAGCCGGGCGGCCTGTTCGGCGAGTGCGTCGGCGGTGGCGGCGGACAGCGGTACGGGCAGCGGCCGGGCGTCGGCGTCCGGCGCGGTGCCGGCGGTGGACGGGGCGGCGGCTGCGTCCGGTCCGGCGGTGGACGGGGCGGGGGCCTGTTCGAGGATGACGTGGGCGTTGGTGCCGCTGGCGCCGAAGGAGGAGACGGCGGCGCGGCGGGGCCTGCCGTTCTCGGGCCATTCGGCGGTCTCGGTCAGCAGCCGCACCGCGTCCGGGTCCCACTCGATGTGCCGGGAGGGCGTGTCGGCGTGCAGGGTGCGGGGCAGGGTCCCGTGGCGCATGGCGAGGACCATCTTGATGATCCCGGCGACGCCGGACGCGGCCTGCGTGTGGCCGATGTTGGACTTCACTGAGCCCAGCAGCAGCGGCCGGTCCGCGGGCCGGTCCCGGCCGTAGGTGGCGAGCAGGGCCTGCGCCTCGATCGGGTCGCCCAGTGTGGTGCCCGTGCCGTGCGCCTCGACGGCGTCGACATCGCGGGCGGTGAGCCCGGCGGCGGCCAGCGCCTTGCGGATGACGCGCTGCTGGGAGGGGCCGTTGGGGGCGGTGAGGCCGTTGGAGGCGCCGTCCTGGTTGACGGCGGAGCCGCGCAGCACGGCCAGTACCTCGTGACCGCGGCTGCGGGCGTCGGAGAGTCGTTCCACGACCAGCATGCCCACGCCCTCGGCCCAGGCGGTGCCGTCGGCGTCGTCGGAGAACGGCTTGCAGCGGCCGTCCGGGGAGAGCGCGCCCATCTCGCCGAACTCGACGAAGCCGACCGGGGTCGACATCACGGTGACGCCGCCCGCGAGGGCAAGGGAGCACTCCCCCGCGCGGATCGCCTGGGCGGCGAGGTGCAGGGCGGTCAGGGAGGAGGAACAGGCGGTGTCGACGCTGACCGAGGGGCCTTCGAGGCCGAGCGTGTAGGAGAGGCGGCCGGAGAGGAGGCTCGCCGACTGGGCGGTCTCGACGTGTCCCGACTGGCCGATGGCGGGGCGGTAGTCGCCGCTGCCGCCGCCGACGAAGACGCCGGTGTCGCCGCCGCGCAGCTCCGCCGGGTCGATCCCGGACCGCTCCAGGGCCTCCCAGGCGGCCTGGAGAACGATCCGCTGCTGCGGGTCGATGACCAGGGCCTCGCGGGGCGAGATCCCGAAGAAGGCGGGGTCGAAGTCGGCGACGTCGTAGAGGAATCCGCCCTCGCGGGTGACGCTGCGTCCGCGTCCTTCGCGGTCGCCGTGCAGGAGCCGTTCGAGGTCCCAGCCGCGGTCGGTGGGGAAGCCGCCGATGGCGTCCGTACCGGCGCCGAGCAGCGCCCACAGGTCCTCGGGCGAGCGGACGTCGCCGGGGTAGCGGCAGCTCATGCCGACGATGACGATCGGGTCGTCGGTGTCGGCGCCGACGCGGGCCGTGACAGCGGCCGACTCGGCCTGTGCGCCGAGGAGTTCGTCGAGCAGGTGGTCGGCGAGGACGGCGGGCGTCGGGTAGTCGAAGACCAGGGTCGCGGGCAGGGTGAGGCCGGTGCCGGTGGCCAGGCGGTTGCGCAGGTCGACGGCGGTGAGCGAGTCGAAACCGAGGTCCTTGAAGGCGAGTTCGGCGGGGACGGTGCCCGCGTCGGCGTGTCCGAGGACGGCGGCGACGTCGGTGACGACCAGGTCGAGCAGCCTCCGGGTGCGGTCGGCGGGGTCCGTCTGCCGCAGCCGGTCGCGCAGCAGGGCGGCGGTCCCGACATCGCCGGCCTCGCCCTCGGCGCCGCGCAGGGCGTCGCGGGCCTCGGGCAGTTCGGTGAACAGTGCACCGGGGCGGGTGCGGGTGAAGGCGGGCGCGAAGCGGTCCCAGGCGACGTCCGCGACGGTCACGGAGGCGTCGGCGGTCGGGTCCTCGGCCGCCTCGCCGGTCACTGCGGCGAGTGCGGCGAGGGCGCGGTCGGGTGCCAGGGCGGGCAGTCCGTTGGCGCGCAGATGGGCGGCGAGCCCCTCGGGCTCGGCGCCGTCCCAGGCGCCCCAGGAGACGGAGACGGCGTTGGTGCCGCGGGCCCGGTGCTGCTGGACGAGCGTGTCGAGGCAGGCGCCCGCGGCGGCGCCGGTGCCCTGCCCGCTGACGCCCCAGACGGCGGAGATGGAGCCGAAGACGACGAACGCGTCGAGGACGGACGTTCCGACGGCGGCCGTCAGCGCGTCGTACGCGGCCCGCGACCCGGCCACCGCGGTCGCCGGATCCGGCGCCTGCGCAGCGCCGCTGTCGCCGGTGTGGACGACGGCGGTGAGCGGGCGCTCGGCGGGCAGCGCGGCGACGGCGTCGACGAGCGGGCCCGGCGCGGCCGGGTCGTTGTGGCGGACGACGGTGAGGACGGCGCCCGCCGCCTCGACGTCGGCGAGGAGCGCGTCGACGGCGTCCTGCGGGGCCTCGGGCCCGGCGAGGAGCACCTCGGCGGCACCGTGCGCGGCGAGCCAGCGGGCGACGTGCCCGCCGAAGCCCTCGGGGCCGCCGGTGACCAGGACGGTCCCGGTGGGCCGCCAGTCGGCACGCTGCCCGCCGGCCGCCCGGCTGAGGCGGCGGCCGTAGAGACCGGAGGCGCGCAGTGCGACCTGGTCCTCGGCGGGGGTGTCGGCCGGGGCCGGCGCCAGGACGGCGCGCAGCCGTTCGGCGGCGCGTGCGTCGGCGATCAGGTCGACGTCGAGGAGTCCGCCCCAGCGCTCGGGCTCCTCCAGGGCGAGGACTCGGCCCTGGCCCCAGACGGCGGCCTCTTCGGGGTCGGCGGCCCGGTCGGCGCGGCCCACGGCGACGGCGCCCCGGGTGACGCACCACAGCGGGGCGTCGATCGCGGCGTCGGCGAGGAGCCGCAGCAGGGCGTCGGGAGCGGCAGCACGCAGGGACAGGACGCCGGCCCAGGCGGTGTCGGCGGCCGCGTCGCGCAGTGCGGCGAGGGCGTCGGCAGCAGCGTCGGCGGCGGCGTCCGGGAGGGTGAGGCGGGTCGCGTCGGTGCCGAGCGCGGTGGCAAGGGCCTCGGCCCACGGGTCGCCGTCGAGCGTCGCCGGGGTGAGGATCAGCCACGGTCCGCTCGCCCCGGTGGCGGCGGTCGGGGTGATGGGCCGCCAGGTCACCCGGTAGCGCCAGCCGTCGAGCAGGGAGCGCTCGGACAGGCCGCGCCGCCAGGTCGACAGGGCGGGCAGCACGCTCGACAGGAGTGCGTCGTCGAGGTCGAGGGTGCTGGAGAGGGACTCCAGGTCCTCGCTTTCGACGGCGGCCCAGAACGCGGCGTCCACCGGGTCCTGTCCGGTGTGGGCGCCGGTCCCGGCGGCGGGCTCGGGCCAGTACAGCTCGCGCTGGAAGGCGTAGGTGGGCAGTTCGACGCGGCGGGCGCCGCTGCCCTCGAACCACGCGGTCCAGTCGACGGCGACACCGGCCGCGTGCAGCCGGGCCACCGCAGTGAGCAGGGCGGTCTCCTCGCCGCGGTCCTTGCGCAGGGCGGGGACGGAGACGGCGTCGTCGTCCAGGACGGCGGCGGCCATGCCGGTCAGCACGCCGTGCGGGCCGACCTCCAGGAAGGCGTCGGCACCCGCGTCGGCGAGCGCACGGACCCCGTCGGCGAACCGGACCGTCTGCCGGACGTGCTCCACCCAGTAGGCAGCGGTGGTCAGTTGGCCGGGCTCGGCGAGCGTGCCGGTGACGTGGGAGACGACCGGGATGTGCGGCTCGGCGTAGGTGAGCCCCTCGGCGACGGCGCGGAAGGCGTCGAGCATCGGGTCCATCAGCGCCGAGTGGAAGGCGTGACTGACCGAAAGACGCTGCGTCTTGCGGTCCTCGGCGGCGAACTCCTCGGCCAGCGCGAGGACTTCGGCCTCGTCACCGGCGATGACGACGGAGTCGGGCCCGTTGACGGCGGCCAACGAGACACCCTCGGTCAGACGACCGGCGACCTCGGCCTCGGTCGCCTGAACGGCCACCATCGCGCCACCGGACGGCAGCTCCTGCATCAAACGGGCACGCGCCGAAACCAGCGCACACGCGTCATCGAGCGAGAAGACCCCGGCGACGTGCGCGGCGGCGATCTCACCGATCGAGTGACCGGCCACGAACTCCGGCGTGACGCCCAGGGATTCGAGCAGCCGGTAGAGGGCAACCTCGACGGCGAACAGCGCAGGCTGCGTACAGCCGGTCGAGTGCAGACGCTCGTCGTCCTCCGCGAACAACACCTCCCGCAGCTCCGGCACGTCCAGACGAGCCAACGCCGCGTCCAACGCATCCGCGAACACCGGGCAACGACCGTACAGTTCACGCCCCATCCCGGCCCGCTGCGAACCCTGACCCGAGAACAGCACGGCGGGGCGGCGGTCGGTGGCGCGGTCGCGGACGGTCTCCACCGGCTCGCCGTCGGGCGTGACCAGCAGGACCGCGCGGTGTGCGAAGGCGCTGCGGCCGACGGCCAGGCTGTAGGCGGTGTCGAGGGCCGGGACCTCCGGGCGGGTCGCGGTGAAGGCGTCGAGGCGGGCCGCCTGGGCGGTGAGCGCCTGCTCGGTGCGGGCGGAGAGCAGCCACGGCAGGACGGTCGGGACGGGCCCGGTCGCCTCCGGTGCCTGCTCCTCGGTGACCGGCACGGGCTGTTCGAGGATGACGTGGGCGTTGGTGCCGCTCACGCCGAACGCGGAGACGCCGGCCCGGCGCGGGCGGCCCGTCTCGGGCCAGGCGCGCTGCTCGCGCAGCAGTTCCACGGTGCCCGCGGACCAGTCGACGTGCGAGGACGGGGCGTCCACGTGCAGGGTGCGCGGGAGGTGCGCGCGGCCCAGGGCGAGGACGGTCTTGATGACACCGGCGGCGCCGGCGGCGGCCTGGGTGTGGCCCAGGTTGGACTTGACGGTGCCGAGCAACAGCGGCCTGGACGGGTCGCGGCCGTCCCCGTAGGCGGCGATCAGGGCGTGCGCCTCGATCGGGTCGCCGAGGGCGGTGCCGGTGCCGTGCGCCTCGACGGCGTCGATGTCGGCGGGGGCGAGGCGGGCATCGGCCAGGGCCTGGCGGAGAACGCGCTGCTGGGCGCGGCCGTTGGGGGCGGTGAGCCCGTTGGAGGCGCCGTCCTGGTTGACGGCGGAGCCGCTGAGGACCGCGAGGACGGGGTGTCCGTTGCGGCGGGCGTCGGAGAGCCGCTCCAGGAC
The DNA here is from genome assembly GCF_018101125.2 of Streptomyces tardus. Classification (GTDB taxonomy): domain Bacteria; phylum Actinomycetota; class Actinomycetes; order Streptomycetales; family Streptomycetaceae; genus Streptomyces; species Streptomyces tardus. The sequence continues at coordinate 62,774 of NZ_JAELVF020000005.1, forward strand.
GAGGACGCCGGCGCCCTCGGACCAGGCGGTGCCGTCGGCGGCGTCGGCGAACGCCTTGCAGCGGCCGTCGCCCGCCAGGCCGCCCTGCGCGGTGAACTCCACGAACGCGTCGGGGCTGGCCATCACGGAGACGCCACCTGCGAGGACCAGGGAGCACTCGCCCGAGCGCAGTGCGCCCGCGCCCATGTGGAGGGCGACCAGGGCGGAGGAGCAGGCGGTGTCGACGGTGACCGCCGGGCCTTCGAGGCCGAGGGTGTAGGAGAGGCGGCCCGACATGACGCTGGCGGTGGTGCCGGTGGCGGCGTGGCCGCGGACGTCGGTGGTGCCCCGGCGGAGCATGGTCGCGTAGTCCTGGCCGTTGGTGCCGACGAAGACGCCGGTGGCGGAGCCGCGCAGGCGCTGCGGGTCGATGCCTGAGCGCTCCAGCGCCTCCCAGCCGGTCTCCAGGAGGAGGCGCTGCTGCGGATCCATGGCGAGGGCCTCGCGCGGGGAGATGCCGAAGAACGCGGCGTCGAAGCGTCCGGCTCCGTCGAGGAAGCCGCCCTCCAGGGTGGCGGAGCCGCCGCGGGCGAGGGCGTCGAGGTCCCAGCCGCGGTCGGTGGGGAAGCCGGAGACGGCGTCGCGGCCCTCGTCCAGGAGGCGCCACAGGTCCTCGGGCGACTCGACGCCGCCCGGGAAGCGGCAGCCCATGCCGACCACGACGACCGGATCGTCGTCGGTGGCGCGGCCGGCGCCCTCGGTGGCGCCCGTGGTGGTGTCGGGCAGAGCGCCGAGGATCTCGGTGAGGAGGTGGGCGGCGAGGTCGCGGGCGGTCGGGAAGTCGTAGACGAGGGTGGCGGGCAGCCGCAGTCCGGTGGTGGCGCCCAGGGTGTTGCGGAGTTCGACGGTGGTCAGCGAGTCGAAGCCGAGGTCGGTGAAGGCCCGGTCGGGTTCGACGGCGTCGGGGTCGGGGTGGCCGAGGACGGCGGCGACCTGGGCGCGCAGGAAGTCGAGCACGTACCGCTCGCGGGCGGCTCCGGTGCGGGCGGCGACCTCCCGGCGCAGGGCCGGTTCGGTGTCGCCCGGGGTGGTGGCGGTGACGGCGGCGCGCAGTTCGGGCAGGTCGCCGACGAGGGCCCGGTTGGGGGCGAAGACGGCGGCGTAGCGCTGCCAGTCGATGTCGGCGACGACGAGCGCGGTGTCACCGTGTCCGACGGCGGCGTCGAGGGCGGCGAGGGCGTCCTCCGGGCTCATCGGCTGGTAGCCGCCGCGGCGGACCCGGTCCTCGACGCCGGTGCCGTCGCCGGCCATGCCGGTGCCGGACCACGGGCCCCAGGCCACCGAGGTGGCGGGCAGGCCGAGTTCGCGCCGGTGCTCGGCGAGGGCGTCGAGGTAGGCGTTGGCGGCGGCGTAGTTGCCCTGTCCGGCGGCGCCGAGGGCACCGGCGGTGGAGGAGAACAGCACGAAGTCGGTGAGGCCGAGGTCGCGGGTCAGCTCGTGGAGGTGGGCGGCGGAACGGGCCTTGGCGTCCAGGACGGTGGCGAACCGCTCGGGGGTGAGCGTGTCCAGGAGTCCGTCGTCGAGGACCCCGGCCGCGTGGACGACGGCGGTGAGCGGGTGTTCGGCGGGGACGGCGGCCAGCAGCGCGGCGAGGGCGTCCCGGTCGGCGGTGTCGCAGGCGGCGACGGTGACCCGGGCGCCCGACTCCCGCAGTTCGGCGGCGAGTTCGGCGGCGCCGGGGGCGCCGGCGCCGCGCCTGCCGGCGAGCAGCAGGTGCGGGGTGCCCCGGTCGGCGAGGCGGCGGGCGACCCGGGCGCCGAGGGCGCCGGTGCCGCCGGTGATCAGCACGGTGCCCTCGGGGGCGAAGGTGCGCGCGGGCCGCTGCGGTGCCGGGTGGTGGGCGAGGCGACGGACGTGGGCGGCGGAGGCGCGGACGGCGAGCTGGAGCTCGTCGCCCGGGGTGGCGAGGTGGTGGGCGAGACGACGCACGATGCGGTCGTCGATCTGCTCGGGCAGGTCGACGAGGGCGATGCGTCGGTCGGGCTGTTCGAGGGCGGCGGCGCGGCCGAGACCCCAGAGGGCGGCCTGCCCGGGGTGGGCGAGGCGGTCGGCGCGGCCGGTGCTGACGGCCTGGCGGGTGATGATCCAGACCGGGGCGTCGATCCCGGCGTCGGCGAGCGCCGTCAGGGCGGTGGCGGTGGGGACGACCGCGCAGGTTCCGGCCGGGTCGTCGTCACGGCCGCCGTCGGTGAGGGCCAGGAGGGCCAGGACGCCGGTGAACCCGCCTTCGGGGCGCGGGAGTCCGCGCAGGGTGTCGGCGAGCGCGGCGCGATCGGTGGTGTCGACGGTGACGTCGGTGGTGGTGAGGCCGAGGGTGTCGAGGAGGGCGGTGGCGTCGGGCGTCGGGTCGCCTGCGGAACGCAGGACCAGCCAGCTGCCGTCGGGGCGGGCGGTGGGGGCGCCGTCGAGCACCTTCCACAGGACGCGGTGCCGGCGGCCGTCGGCGGTGACGCGCTCGGCACGGCGGCGCCGCCACGAGGAGAGCGCCGGGACGAGGGCGGCGACGGTGTCGTCGTCCAGGCCGAGGTCGGCGCCGAGCGCGGGCAGGTCGGCGCGTTCGACGGCGGCCCAGAACGCCGCGTCGGTGCCGTCGTCGGGGGCTCCCTGGGCGGCGATCGGGGCGCCGGTGGTGTCGGGCCAGTAGCGGCTGCGCTGGAAGGCGTACGTGGGCAGGTCGACGCGGCGGGCGCCGGCGCCGGCGAGGGCGGCGGCCCAGTCGACGGGGGTGCCGTCGACGTGCAGACGGGCCAGGGCGGCGGTGAGGAAGGGCACTTCGGCGCGGTCGCGGCGCAGCGCGGGCACGGTGGTGGCGGGGCGGGCCGCCGCGGCGTTCTCCGGGCCCTCGGAACCGTCGGGACCGTCGAGTACGGCGCGGGCGGCGGCGGACAGGGTGCCGTCGGGGCCGAGTTCGAGGTAGGAGGTGACGCCCTGGCGGTGCAGGGTGCGGACCGCGTCGGCGAACCGGACGGTCGCGCGGACCTGGCCGACCCAGTAGTCGGGGGTGGCGAGTTCGGCCGCGCCGGCGAGGTCGCCGGTGACCGTGGAGACCACGGCGAGCAGGGGCGCCTCGTAGGTCAGGGTGCGGGCGACGCGGGCGAAGTCGTCGAGCATGGCGTCCATGCGCGGCGAGTGGAAGGCGTGGCTGACCCGCAGTTCGCGGGTGCGGCGGCCGTCCTCGGCCAGGAGGGCGGCGACCCGGGCGACCGGTTCGGCGTCCCCGGCGACGACGACGGCGCGGGGGCCGTTGACGGCGGCGAGGGAGACCCGGTCCTCCAGGCCCGCGAGGAGGGGCAGCACCTCGTCCTCGGCGGCCTCGACGGCGATCATGGCGCCGCCGGACGGGAGGGCGGCCATCAGTCGGCCGCGGGCGGCGACCAGGGTGCAGGCGTCCGCCAGGGAGAAGACCCCGGCGACGTGCGCGGCGGCGATCTCGCCGATGGAGTGGCCCGCGACGCTGTCCGGACGCACGCCCCAGGACTCGACGAGCCGGTACAGGGCGACTTCGAGGGCGAACAGGGCGGGCTGGGTGTAGGCGGTGTCGTGCAGCAGGTCGGCTTCCGGGCTGCCGTCCTCGGCGAACAGGATCTCGCGCAGCGGGCGGTCGAGTTCCTGGTCGAAGTGGGTGAGGACGGCGTCCAGGGCGTCGGCGAACTCCGGGTGCCGGTCGTACAGTTCGCGGCCGGCGGCGGCGCGCTGGCTGCCCTGTCCGGTGAAGAGGAAGGCGAGCCCTCCTCGGGCGGGGCTGCCGGTGAGGAGGGCGCCGTCGGGGGTGCTGTCGCGCAGTGCGGTGAGGGCGCGCAGCAGGTGCCCGCGGTCGCCGGGCAGGACGGCGGCCCGGTGTTCGAGGGCGGCGCGGGACCCGGCGAGGGAGGCGGCCAGGTCGGTCAGGGGCAGTTCGGGGTGGTCGGTGAGGTGGGTGAGGAGGCGGTCGGCCTGGTCGCGCAGGGCGGGGGCGGTGCGCGCGGAGAGCACCGCGGGTACGCCGTCGGGGAGCGCGTCCGGGTCGGTGGCGGGCGCGGTGGCGGGCTCGTCGGTGACGACCTGCTCGACGATGGTGTGGACGTTGGTGCCGGAGAGGCCGAAGGAGGAGATGCCGGCCCGGTGGGGGCGGCCGGTCTCGGGCCAGGCCACGGTGTCGGTGACGAGGTCGATGGCGCCCGAGGTCCAGTCGACGTGGCTGGAGGGGGTGTCGATGTGCAGGGTGCGCGGAACGGTGCCGTGCCGCATCGCCATGACCATCTTCATGACGCCGGCGATGCCGGACGCCATCTGGGTGTGGCCGATGTTGGACTTCACCGAGCCCAGCAGCAGCGGCCGTTCGGCGTTCCGGTCCTGGCCGTAGGTGGCGAGCAGGGCCTGCGCCTCGATCGGGTCGCCGAGCGCGGTGCCGGTGCCGTGGCCCTCGACGACGTCCACCTCGCCCGCGGTGAGCCCGGAGTTGGCGAGCGCCTGCCGGATGACGCGGGCCTGGGAGGGGCCGTTGGGGGCGGTGAGCCCGTTGGAGGCGCCGTCCTGGTTGACGGCGGAGCCGCGGATCACGGCGAGGACGGGGTGGCCGTTGCGGCGTGCGTCGGAGAGCCGTTCGACGAGGACGAGACCGACGCCCTCGGCGAGGCTCATGCCGTCGGCGCCCTCCGCGTACGCCTTGCAGCGGCCGTCGGGGGCCATGGCGCGCTGCCTGCTGAAGCCGGTGAAGGCCTGCGGGGTGGCCATCACGCTGACACCGCCGGCCAGCGCGAGAGTGGACTCGCCGTTGCGCAGCGACTGGCAGGCCAGGTGCAGCGCGACCAGCGAGGAGGAGCAGGCGGTGTCCAGGGTGACGGCGGGGCCCTCGAAGCCGAAGGTGTAGGCGAGGCGGCCGGACATGACGCTGGAGATGGTGCCGGTGATGAGGTGACCCTCGGCACCCTCGGTGCTGCTGCCGCCGGCGCTGTAGTCCTGGTAGCTGGCGCCGATGAAGGTGCCGGTGAGGCTGGAGCGCAGGGTGTGGGGGTCGATGCCCGCGCGTTCCATGACCTCCCAGCCGGTCTCCAGGAGGAGGCGCTGCTGCGGGTCCATGGACAGCGCCTCGCGGGGCGAGATGCCGAAGAACCCGGCGTCGAAGTCGGCGACGTCGTGCAGGAACCCGCCCTGCGTGGAGTAGGTGGTGCCGGGGCGGTCGGGGTCCGGGTCGTAGAGGGCGTCGGCGTCCCAGCCGCGGTCGGCGGGGAAGCCGCTGATGGCGTCGCCGCCCGCCGCGACGAGGTCCCAGAGGGCCTCGGGCGAGGTGACGCCGCCGGGGTAGCGGCAGCTCATCGCGACGACGGCGATCGGGTCGTCGTCGACGGCGACCGCGGTGCGGACCGGCCCTTCGGAGTCGGCTTCGGGCCCGCCGATCAGGCCGCGCAGGAAGCCGACGAGGGCCAGCGGGTCCGGATAGTCGAACACCATGGTGCTCGGCAGGGTGAGGCCGGTGACCGTGGCCAGCCGGTTGCGCAGGTCGACGGCGGTGAGGGAGTCGAAGCCGACGTCACGGAAGGCGCGGCGCTCGGAGAGGACCTCCGGGGAGGCGTGGCCCAGGACGGTGGCGGCCTCGGAGCGCACCAGGTCGAGCAGGAGCCGGTCCTGTTCGCCAGCGGGCAGGGCGCGCAGCCGGGCGGTGAACTCGCCGCCCTCGGCGGCGCGGGCCTCGTTCTCCTCGGTGAGGGCCCGGACCTCGGGGACGTCCTCGAAGAGGTCGGTGGGCCGGGAGGAGGTGAAGACGGGGTGGTAGCGGTCCCAGTCGACGTCGGCGACGGCGATCGAACCCTCGTCGCCGTCGAGGACCTGGCGGAGCCCGGCCAGGGCCAGCTTGGGGTCCATGAAGTCCAGGCCACTGCGGCGGATCTGGGTCGGGTCGACGCGGCCGAGCTTCATGTCGTCGGCCCAGATGCCCCAGGAGACGGCGGTGCCGTGGGCGCCGCGGGCACGCCGGTGCTCGGCGAGGGCGTTGAGGTGGGCGTTGGCGGCGACGTACGCGGCGTGGCGGCCACTGCCCCACATGCCGGCGGTGGAGGAGTAGAGGACGAACGCGTCGAGCTGGTCGTCGTCGAGGAGTTCGTCGAGGTGCCGGGCGCCCGCCGTCTTGGCGTGGACGACCTTCGCGAACGCGTCGAGGCCCGTTTCCTCCAGGGACTGGAGCTCGATGACGGCGGCGGTGTGGAAGACGCTGCGGACGGTGCGGCCCTCGGCGGCGAGGCCGTCGAGGAGCGCGGCGACGGCGTCGCGGTCGGACACGTCGCAGGCGGCGACGGTCACCCGGCAGTCGCGTTCGGCGAGTTCGGCGACGAGGTCGTCGGCGCCGGGCGCGTCCGGGCCGCGCCGTGAGGTGAGGACGAGGTCGCGGGCGCCCTGGTCGGCGAGCCAGCGGGCCAGGTGCGGGCCGAGGGTGCCGGTGCCGCCGGTGACCAGGACGGTGCCGCGCGGGCTCCAGTCGCCGCCGGTGGGCGCCGGCGCGGGGGCGATACGACGGGCGAGAACACCGCCTGCGCGTACGGCGAGTTGGTCCTCGTCCCCGGTGGTCCCGGCGAGGACGGCGGCCAGGCGTTCGCCTGCGCGCCGGTCGAGGGTCTCGGGCAGGTCGACGGTGCCGCCCCATCGGTCGGGGTGTTCGAGGGCGGCGGTCCAGCCGAGACCGGTGACCATGGCCTGGACGGGCCGGGTGAGGCGGTCGGCGCGGCCGGTGGAGACGGCACCCGTGGTGACGGCCCAGACGGTTGCGTCGGTGCCCGCGTCGCCGAGCGCCTGGACCAGCCGGACGCTGAGGGCGAGACCGTCGGTCAGGACGGGGTGGACGGTGCCGGCGTCCTCGGCGTCGGCGAGCAGCGAGACGACGCCGGCGAGGTCGGGCAGGGCGCGCAGCCGCTCGGTGAGGGCCTCGCGATCGGCGTCGGCGGCGCTCAGCACCAGCGGGAGCGCGGTGGCTCCGTGGGCGGTGAGCACCTCGGAGACGGCGGCGGCGCGGTCGGGGTCGGTGCCGTCGGCGGTGACCAGGAGCCAGGTTCCGTCGAGGTGGGCGGTGGGCAGCGCGCCGAGCGGCTTCCAGGTGGCGCGGTAGCGCCAGGAGCCGACGGTGGAGCGGTCGCGGCGCTGCTTGCGCCAGGTGGAGAGGGCGGGCAGCAGCGGGGTGAGGGCGTCGGGGTCGAGGCGGAGCCGGGAGGCGAGGGAGTCCACGTCCTGCTGCTCGACCTCCGCCCAGAACTCGGCGTCCGCGGGGTCCCCGGTGCCGCCCTGCGGCCGTCCGGCGACGGCCCACAGGTGTTCCCGCTGGAAGGCGTAGGTGGGCAGGGGTGTCCTGCGGGCGCCGGTCCCGGCGTAGACGGCGGCCCAGTCGGCGCGTCCGCCGCGGGTCCACTGCTCGGCGAGGGAGGCCAGGAAGCGGCCGGTGGTGCCCTGGTCGCGGCGGAGGGTGCCGACGGCGGCGATCTGGCGGCCGGTGTCCTCGGCGGTGGCCTGGACTGCCATGGTGAGCACGGGGTGCGGGCTGATCTCGACGAAGACGGTGTGCTCGGCGTCGAGAAGGGCGCGGACGGTCTCGTCGAAGCGGACGGTCTGCCGCAGGTTGCGGTACCAGTAGGCGGCGTCCATGCCGGTGGTGTCGAGGAGTTCGCCGGTGACGGTGGAGTGGAACGGGACGCGGGCGGCCCGCGGGGCGACCGGGGCGAGCACGTCGAGGAGTTCGGACTCCAGGCGTTCGACCTGGGCGGAGTGCGAGGCGTAGTCCACGGCGACGCGGCGGGCGCGCAGGTCGCGGGCGGTGAACTCGGCCTGCAGGGTGTCCAGTGCCACGGGGGTGCCGGCCAGGACCACGGAGTGGGGCCCGTTGACGGCGGCGACGCAGACGGCGCCGTCGTACGGGGCGAGGTGCTCCTCGGCCTCGGCGGCGGAGATCTGCACGGACATCATGCCGCCCGCTCCGGCGAGGACGCGGCCGATGGCCTGGGAGCGCAGGGCAACAACGCGGGCGCCGTCGGCCAGGGAGAGCGCACCGGAGACGACGGCGGCGGCTATCTCGCCCTGGGAGTGGCCGATGACGGCGTCGGGGGTGACGCCGTGGGCCCGCCACAGTTCGGCGAGGGAGACCATCACGGCCCAGGTGGCGGGCTGGACGACGTCCACCCGGTCCAGGGTGGGGGCGCCGTCGGCCTGGCGGACGACGTCGACCAGGGACCAGTCGGTGTGGGTCGCCAGGGCGGCGGCGCACTCGTGGAAGCGCTCGGCGAACACCGGTGAGGTGTCGAGGAGTTCGGCGCCCATGCCGGCCCACTGGGAGCCCTGGCCCGGGAAGACGAAGACGGTGCGGCCGTCGGTGTCGGCGGTGCCGTGCACCACCTGGGCGGTGGGCGTGCCGGTGCCGAACTCGGTGAGCGCGTCGAGGAGTTCGGCCGTGTCGGTGCCCAGGGCGACGGCCCGGTGCTCCAGGACGGAGCGGGCGGAGATCAGGGTGTGGCCGACGTCGACGGAGTGCGGCGCGGTGCCGGTGGCGAGGTGGGTGGCCAGGTGCGCGGCCTGGTCGCGCAGGGCGGCCGGGGCGGCGGCGGACAGGATCCATGGCAGGGTGCCGCCCGCGGGGAGGGTCGGCTCGGCGGCCGGGGCGGTTTCCTCGACGGCGGGCGCCTGCTCCAGGACGGCGTGCGCGTTGGTGCCGCTGATGCCGAAGGAGGAGACGGCGCAGCGCAGCGGCCGGTCCTCGTGGCTCCACTGCGTGGGCTCGGTGATCAGGCGGACGGTGCCGCTGGTCCAGTCGATGTGCCGGGAGGGCGCGTCGGCGTGCAGGGTGCGCGGGAGCTGCCCGTGGCGCATCGCCATGACCATCTTGATGATGCCCGCGACGCCGGCGGCGGACTGGGTGTGCCCGATGTTGGACTTCACCGAGCCGAGCAGCAGCGGGTGTTCGGGGTCGCGGTCCTGGCCGTAGGTGGCGAGCAGGGCCTGCGCCTCGATCGGGTCGCCGAGCGCGGTGCCGGTGCCGTGGGCCTCGACGACGTCGACGTCGGCGGTGGTGAGCCCGGCGGCGCCGAGGGCCTGCCGGATCACGCGGATCTGGGAGGGGCCGTTGGGCGCGGTGAGGCCGTTGGAGGCGCCGTCCTGGTTGATGGCGGAGCCGCGGACGACGGCGAGGACCTCGTGGCCGTTGCGGCGCGCGTCGGAGAGCTTCTCCAGGACGAGGATGCCGATGCCCTCTGCGAGGGTCATGCCGTCGGCCTCGTCGGAGAACGCCTTGCAGCGGCCGTCCCGGGCGAGGGCGCGCTGGCGGCTGAACGCGATGAACGGCATCGGGTTGGTCATGACGGTGGCGCCGCCGGCCAGCGCGAGGGTGGACTCGCCGTTGCGCAGCGACTGGCAGGCCAGGTGCAGCGCGACCAGGGAGGAGGAGCAGGCGGTGTCGACGGTGACGGCGGGGCCTTCGAGTCCGAAGGTGTAGGCGAGGCGCCCGGAGAGCACGCTGGGGCTCGACCCGGTGACGGCGTGGCCAGCGGACCCGTCGTCCATGCTGACGCCGTAGTCCTGGTAGGTGGAGCCGATGAAGGTGCCGGTGGGCGTGGAGTGGACCGACGCGGGGTCGATCCCGGCGTGTTCGAAGGCTTCCCACGCAGTCTCCAGGAGCAGCCGCTGCTGCGGGTCCATGGAGACGGCTTCGCGGGGCGAGATGCCGAAGAACCCGGCGTCGAACTCGCCCGCGTCGTGCAGGAATCCGCCCTGCGTGGAGTAGGTGGTGCCGTGCCGGTCGGGGTCCGGGTCGTAGAGGGCGTCGGCGTCCCAGCCGCGGTTGACGGGGAACTCGGAGATGGTGTCGGTGCTGTCGGCGACGAGCCGCCAGAACGCGTCGGCGGATCGGGCGCCGCCGGGCATGCGGCAGCTCATGCCGACGATGGCGATGGGCTCGTCGGCGGCGGGCGCCGGGAGGACGACGGCGGCGGGGTCGGCGGTGCCCAGGAGTTCCCCGCGCAGGTGGCGGGCGAGGGCGACCGGGTTGGGGTAGTCGAAGACCAGGGTGGTGGGCAGGGCGAGGCCGGTCAGGGCGACCAGGCGCTTGCGCAGGTCGACGGCGGTCAGCGAGTCGAACCCGGCGTCCCGGAAGGCGCGTTTGGCGGGAACGCCCTCGGCGGAGGTGTGGCCGAGGACGACGGCGGCCTCGGAACGCACCAGGTCGACGAGGAGGCGCTCCTGCTCCTCGCCGGTGAGCCCGCCGAGCCGGACGGCGAGTTCGGAGGCGGTGCCGGTGGCGGTGCCGCCGGCGGGGGCGGCCAGGGCGGCGACCGAGTCGAGGGCGTCGAAGAGGCGGCTGGCGCGGGAGGCGGTGAAGACCGGGTGGTACTGCTCCCAGTCGACGTCGGCGACGGTGACGGTGCTCTCGCCGCGCACGACGGCCCGGCGCAGTTCGGTCATGGCGGTGCCCGGGTCGAGCAGCCGCAGACCGGTGCGCTCGAAACTGTCGGAGACCGACCGGTGGGCGCTGGCCATACCGACCTCGGCCCAGGGGCCCCAGGCCACGGAGGTGGCGGCGAGGCCGCGCGCGCGGCGCTGCTCGGCGAGGGCGTCGAGGTAGGCGTTGGCGGCGGCGTAGGCGCTCTGCCCGGCGCTGCCCCAGACTCCGGCGATGGAGGAGACCAGGACGAAGAAGTCGAGGTCGTGGCCTTCGAGAAGGGCGTCGAGGTGGGCGGCGCCGAGGGTCTTGGCGGCCATCGCGGCGGCGACGTCGTCCAGCGGGGTCGCGGCGAGCGGCGCGGCCTGGCCGACACCGGCCGCGTGCACGACACCGGTGAGCGGGGCGTCGTCGGGGACGGCGGCGAGGACCGCCGCGAGGGCGTCGCGGTCGGCGCTGTCGCAGGCGGCGAGGGTGACCCGGGCGCCCGACTCCTCCAGTTCGGCGCGGAGTTCGGCGGCGCCGGGGGCGTCGGGTCCGCGGCGGCTGGTGAGGATCAGGTGGTCGGCTCCCGCGTCGGCGAGCCAGCGGGCGGCACGCGCGCCGAGGCCGCCGGTGCCGCCGGTGACCAGCACGGTCCCCGAGGCGGTGAAGGCGTCCTCGCGGGGCAGTTCGTCGCCGGGGTGGCGCACCACGCGGCGGGCGAAGGTGCCGCCGACACGGACGGCGAGCTGGTCCTCGCCCTCGCGGGTGGCCAGCACGCTGACCAGGCGCTGGGTGGCGGGCGCGTCGAGGACCTCGGGCAGGTCGACGAGGCCGCTGAACCGGTCGGGGCACTCCAGGGCGGTGACCCGGCCGAGGCCCCAGGCGGCGGCGCGCGCGGGGTGGGTGAGCGGGTCGCCGGGACCGGTGGAGACGGCACCGCGGGTGACGGTCCACAGCGGGGCGGTGGCGCCGATGTCGGTGAGGGCCTGGGCGAGGACGACACCGAGGGCGAATCCGGCGGGCAGCGCGGTGTCCGGGCGGGCCGGGTCGGCGAGCGGGAGCAGCGAGATCACGCCGTTGACGCCGTCGGGGGTGTCGGTGGCGGCGCGCAGGGCTGCGGCGAGTTGGTCGCGGTCGCGGTGGGTGTCGTCGAGGTCGAGGCGTTCGACGACGGCTCCGTGGCCGCGCAGCGCGTCCAGGACGTCGGTGCCCGCGCCGCCGGTGGTGACGGCGAGCCAGGTCCCGTCCAGGACGGGGGCGCCCTCGGCGGCGGCCGGGTGCCAGCCGACGCGGTAGCGGGCGGCGTCGAGGACGGCCCGCTCGTGGCGCGCGCGCCGCCAGGAGGACAGCGACGGCAACAGCGCGTACAGCGAGGCGTGTTCCTCGTCGCGCAGGCCGAGCAGCCCGACCAGGGAGGCGGTGTCGCCGGACTCGACGGCGCTCCACAACTCGGCGTCCGCGGGGTCCGCGGCGTCCGCCGGGCCGCCGGCGCGGCGGACGGTGGGCGCGGCGGTGTCGGGCCAGTAGGTCTGGTGCTGGAAGGCGTACGTGGGCAGTTCGACGGCGCCGGCGCCGGTGCCCCGGTGGACGGCGGTCCAGTCGACGCGGACGCCGCGCACGTGCAGGCGGGCGAGCGCAGTGAGGGCGGCCTCGTCCTCGGGGCGGTCGGTGCGCAGCAGCGGGACGGTGTCGGCGTCGCTCCCGTCGCCGAGGGTGTCCTGGGCGGCGGCGCACAGGGAGCCGCCGGGGCCGAGTTCGAGGTAGGTGGCGGCGCCCGCGGCGCGGGCGGCTCGCACGGCGTCGGCGAACCGGACGGTGGAACGGACGTGCCGGACCCAGTGGTCGGCGGTGCGCAGATCCTCGCCCTCGGCGAGACGGCCGGTGAGGTCGCTGACGACGGGCACGGTCGGCTCGTGGTAGGTGAGGCTCTCGGCGACCTCGCGGAAGGCGTCCAGCATGGCGTCCATGCGGGGCGAGTGGAATGCGTGCGAGACCTTCAGACGGCGGGTGGTGCGGCCGAGTTCGGCGAAGTGGGCGGCGATCCGGTCGGCGGCGTCCTGCTCGCCGGAGACCACGACGGCCGAGGGCCCGTTGACGGCGGCCAGGGAGACCTGGTCCCGCACCTCTTCGAGCAGCGGCAGGACCTCGTCCTCGGACGCCTGGAGCGACCACATGGCGCCGCCCTCGGGCAGGGCCTGCATCAGACGGGCGCGGGCGGCGACGAGCGCGCAGGCGTCGTCGAGGGAGAGGATGCCCGCGGCGTGCGCGGCGGCGACGGAGCCGACGGAGTGGCCGAGCAGTACGCCGGGACGCACGCCCCAGGAGCGGACCAGCCGGTACGCGGCGGTCTCCAGGGCGAACAGCGCGGGCTGGGTCCAGCCGGTCTCGTGCAGGGCGTCCGCGCCGGGGGTGCCGTCGGCGGCGAACAGTACGTCCCCGAGCGAACCGTGCGGGGTGTCGGCGGGGGCGTCGAGGAGCAGCGGGTCGAGCCGGGCGATCACCTCGTCGAGGGCTTCGGCGAAGGCCGGGTACCGCTCGTACAGGGCGCGTCCGGTGCCGGGGCGCTGGCTGCCCTGGCCGGTGAAGAGGAACGCGGTGCGGCCCGCGCCGCCGGTCTCGCCGAGGACGAGGGCGGGGTCGGGCCGGTCGGCGGCGAGCGCGGCGAGGGCGCGGCGGGCGTCCTCGGGGGTGCCGACGACCACGCCGCGCTGTTCGAACGCGGGCCGGGTGGTGGCCAGCGAGAGGGTGAGGTCGGCGGCGGCGCCCTCGTGGGTGTCGAGGTGGGCGAGGAGCCGGGCGGCCTGGGCACGCAGCGCGGGGCGGGTGCGGCCGGACAGGGTCCAGGGCAGCGCCGCGGGCGCGGCGGGTCGGGGGGCGTCCGGGTGCGCGGGTTCGCCCTGTTCGAGGACGAGGTGGGCGTTGGTGCCGCTGATGCCGAAGGAGGAGACGGCAGCACGACGCGGGCGGCCGGTCTCGGGCCAGGCGGTCTGCTCGCGCAGCAGGGTGACGTCGCCGCTCTCCCAGTCGACGTGCCGGGAGGGCGCGTCGGCGTGCAGGGTGCGCGGGAGCTGCCCGTGGCGCATCGCCATGACCATCTTGATGACGCCCGCGACGCCCGCGGCGGCCTGGGTGTGGCCGATGTTGGACTTCACCGAGCCCAGCAGCAGCGGCTGTTCGGCGGGGCGGTCCTGACCGTAGGTGGCCAGCAGAGCCTGCGCCTCGATCGGGTCGCCCAGCGGCGTACCGGTGCCGTGCGCCTCGACGGCGTCGACGTCGGCGGTGGTGAGCCCGGCCGAGCCGAGGGCCTGCCGGATGACGCGCTGCTGGGAAGGCCCGTTGGGCGCGGTGAGCCCGTTGGAGGCACCGTCCTGGTTGACGGCGGAGCCGCGCACCACGGCCAGTACGCGGTGACCGTTGCGGCGCGCGTCGGAGAGCCGCTCCAGGACGAGGACGCCGATGCCCTCGGACCAGCCGACGCCGTCGGCCTCGTCGGAGAAGGCCTTGCAGCGGCCGTCGGGCGACAGGCCGCGCTGGCGGGAGAACTCGATGAGCGAGGTCGGGGTGGACATCACGGTGACGCCACCGGCCAGCGCGAGGGAGCACTCCCCCGCGCGCAGCGCCTGCATCGCCCAGTGCATGGCGACCAGCGAGGAGGAGCAGGCGGTGTCGACGGTGACGGCGGGGCCCTCGAGGCCGAGGGCGTAGGAGACCCGGCCCGAGGCGATGCTGGGGGCGGTGCCGCTGCCCTGGTGGCCCTCGAAGCGTTCGTCGGCGAGGGTCGCCGAGTAGTCGCTGTACATGACACCCGCGAAGACGCCGGTCTGGCTGCCGCGCAGCGCGACCGGGTCGATCCCGGCGTGTTCGACGGCGGTCCAGGACGCCTCCAGGAGCAGCCGCTGCTGGGAGTCGGTGGCGAGCGCCTCGCGGGGGCTCATCCCGAAGAACCCGGCGTCGAACTCGCCCGCGTCGTGCAGGAATCCGCCGTAGCGGGTGTAGGAGGTGCCGGGGTGGTCGGGGTCGGGGTGGTAGAGCCCGTCGAGGTCCCAGCCGCGGTTGACGGGGAGTCCGCCGATGGCGTCGGTGCCCTCGGTGACCAGGCGCCACAGGTCGTCCGGCGAGCTGACGCCGCCGGGGTAGCGGCAGCTCATGCCGACGATGACGATCGGGTCGTCGGCGGTGGCGCGGGGCTTCGGAGCTGTGGCCGCGGCGGCCGGCTCGGGGGCGTCGCTCAGCTCCTCCAGGAGGTGCGCGGCGAGGGCGGCGACGGTCGGGTAGTCGAAGATGACGGTCGCGGAGGTGCGCAGGCCGGTGGCGGCGGCCAGGCGGTTGCGCAGTTCGACAGCGGTCAGGGAGTCGAACCCGAGGTCCTGGAAGGGCCGTTCGGGGTCGATGTCGGTGGCGGAGGCGTGGCCGAGGACGACGGCGGTCTGGGTGCGGACCAGCTCGACGACGGTCTCGGTGCGGGCCTCGTCGTCGAGCCGGGCGAGCCGCTGGGCGAGGCCGAGCGCGGCTTCGGAGCCGGTGCGCACGGTGCGGCGGGCGCGTCCGCGGATCAGGCCGCGCAGCAGCGGGGGCACCTCGCCCCGGCCGCGCAGCGCGGCGAGGTCGAGGCGTACCGGCAGGACGGCGGCGCGGGGCAGCGCGAGGGCGGCGTCGAAGAGGGCGAGGCCCTGTTCGACGGTGAGCGGGGGCGTACCGGAGCGGGACATGCGCTCCAGGTCGCGGTCGGCGAGGTCGCCGGTCATGCCGCCGGTGGGGACCCAGGGGCCCCAGCCGAGGGAGAGACCGGGCAGTCCCGCGTCGCGGCGCTGCTGGGCGAGGGCGTCCAGGAAGGCGTTGCCCGCCGCGTAGTTGGCCTGGCCGGGGGCGCCGGTGGTGCCGGCGAGGGAGGAGAAGACGACGAACGCGGCGAGGTCGAGGTCGCGGGTGGCACGGTGCAGGTGCCAGACGGCGTCGGCCTTGGGCCGCAGCACGGCGGCGAGGCGTTCGGCGGTGAGGGTCTCGACGGTGCCGTCGTCCAGGGTGCCCGCGGTGTGCACCACGGCAGTGACGGGGTGTTCGGCCGGCACGGCGGCGAACAGCCGTGCCACCTCGTCGGGTTCGGCGACGTCGCAGACGGAGAGGGTGACCTCGGCGCCCGACTCGCGCAGTGCGGCGGCGAGTTCGGCGGCGCCGGGCGCCTCGGGTCCGCGCCGTCCGGCCAGCACCAGGCGGCGGACGCCGTGTGCGGTGACGAGGTGGTCGGCGAGGACGGCGCCGAGACCGCCGGTGCCGCCGGTGATGACGACGGTGCCGTCCGGGTTCCAGGCGGCGGCGGTGGGTTCGGTGCCGGGACGGACGCGGGCGAGGCGGGCGGCGAGGACGGTACCGGCGCGTACGGCGGTCTGCGGTTCCTCGGCGGCCAGCGCGACGGCGAGGGCGTCGAGGTCGGGGGCGTCCGCGGCGGGGTCGAGGTCCAACAGGCCGAAGCGGTGCGGGTGTTCGGCCTGCGCGGAGCGGACCAGGCCCCAGACGGCGGCGGCGGCCGGGTCGGTGAGCTCGCTGCCGCCCGCTGCGACGGCGGCGCGGGTGACGAAGACCAGTCGGGCCCGGTTCGGCGCGGTGGCCAGCCACTCCTGGATCTGGCCGAGGGCGCGCGCGGTGACGGTGTGCACGGCGGCGGGGACGTCGTCCGTGCCCGGGGCGACCGGCGCGAGGGCGAGGCCGGGGGTGCCGGCGTCGGAGGTGCCGGCGTCCGAGGTGCCCGCGGCGAGTTCGGTGCCTGCGGCGGTGAGGGCGGCGCCGAGCCCGTACGGGTCGGTTCCGAGCAGCGTCACGGCGGCCGGGAGGGCGGCGTCGGCGGGACCGGCGAGACGGGTCCAGTCGAGGGCGAAGAGAGCGTCGCGCTCCAGCGCGGAGGCGGCGGCGCGGGCGTCGGGCGCGGAGCGCAGGACGAGGGAGCCGACGGAGGCGACGGGCGTACCGGTGGTGTCGGCGACGGCGAGCGCGACGGCGTCGTCCCCGGCGGGGGTGATGCGGACGCGGACCTCGGCGGCGCCGCTCGCGTGCAGAGTGACGTCCTGCCAGGCGAAGGGCAGCCCACCGCGGGCGTCCTCGCCGAGCGGCGCGAGGGCGGTGGCGTGCAGGGCTGCGTCGAGCAGCGCGGGGTGCAGACCGAACTGGGCGGCGTCGCCCGCGGGTCCGGCGTCGAGGGCGACCTCGGCGAAGGTCTCCTCGCCACGCCGCCATACGGCGCGCAGGCCGCGGAAGGCGGGGCCGTAGCCGAACCCGGCCTCGGCGAGGCCGTCGTAGAAGCCGGCGAGGTCGACGGGCTCGGCGTCGGCGGGCGGCCAGACGGCGGCGAACCCGTCGGCGTCGTCGGCGCGGTGGGCGCCGCTTGCGAGGGTGCCCTCGGCGTGCCGGTTCCACGGCCGGTCGTCGTCGCCGTCGGGGCGCGAGTACAGGCTGAGGGGACGCCGGCCGGTCTCGTCGGGGGTGCCGATCCAGACCTGGACCTGCACGCCGCCGTCCTCGGGCAGGGCGAGGGGCGCGGCGAGGGTGAGGTCCTCGACGCGGTCGCAGCCGACCTCGTCGCCCGCGCGCACGGCCAGTTCGAGGAAGGCGGTGCCGGCCAGCAGGACGGTGCCGCGCACCGCGTGGTCGCCGAGCCAGGGGTGGGTGCGCACCGAGAGGCGGCCGGTGAGGAGCATGCCGTCGGAGTTGGCGAGGGTGACGGCGGCGGCCAGCAGCGGGTGGTGGGCGGCGCCGAGTCCGGCCGAGCGCATGTCGCCGGTGAGTCCGGAGACGGCCTTGGGCCAGAAGCGGCGGTGCTGGAAGGCGTACGTGGGCAGGTCGGCGCGGCGGGCGCCGGTGCCGTCGAACCAGCGCTGCCAGCGCACGGCGGTGCCCCGCAGGTGCAGTCCGGTGGCCGTCTCGGTGAGGGTGGCGGCCTCGGGGCGGTCCTTGCGCAGGGCCGGCAGCACGGCCGCGCCCTCGTCTCCGGCCGCGTCGAGGACGGTACGGGTGAGGGCGGCGAGGGTGGCGTCGGGGCCGAGTTCGAGGAAGACGCCGGTGCCGTGCCCGGCCAGCCAGTCGATGCCGTCGGCGAAGCGAACGGCCCGGCGCACGTGGTCGGTCCAGTAGTCGGCGGAGGTCAGCTGCTCGACGGTGGCGGGCGCCCCGGTCAGGTTGGAGACGACGGGCAGGGTGGGTGCCTGCGGGGAGAGTCCGGCGACGACCGCGCGGAACGGCTCCAGCATCGGCTCCATGAGCGGCGAGTGGAAGGCGTGCGAGACCTTCAGGCGGCGGGTGCGGCGTCCGGTCTCGTCGAGGGCGGCAATCCGCGCGGCGATGTCCTCGACGGCGTCTTCGGCGCCCGCGACGACCACGGCCGAGGGGCCGTTGACGGCGGCGATCGACACCTGTCCCGGGTGGTCGGCCAGCAGCGGCGCCACCTCGTCCTCGGTGGCCTCGACGGAGACCATGGCGCCGCCCTCGGGCAGGGCCTGCATGAGGCTGCCGCGGGCGACGACGAGGGCGCAGGCGTCGGCGAGGGAGAAGACCCCGGCGACATGGGCGGCGGCGATCTCGCCGACGGAGTGCCCGGTGACGTGGGCGGGGGTGACGCCCCAGGACTCGACGAGCCGGTAGAGGGCCACTTCGAGGGCGAACAGGGCGGGTTGGGCGTAGCCGGTGCGGTCGAGGAGGGCGGCCTCGGGGGTCCCCTGTTCGGCGAACATGAGGGGGCGCAGCGGGCGGTCGAGTCCGGCGTCGAGGTGGCCGAGGATCTCGTCGAGCGCGGCGGCGAAGACGGGGAAGCGGACGTAGAGGTCGCGGCCCATGCCGGGACGCTGGGAGCCCTGGCCGGAGAAGAGCACGGCGAGCTTGGTGCGGCCGCGGAGCTGGTGGGCGGAGAGGCCGGGTACGTCGGCGGAGTCGGTCCCGGCGGCGAGCGCGGTGAGGGCGGCGACGGCGGTGTCGCGGTCGGAGGTGGTCAGCGCGGCCCGGTGCTCCAGGGCGGAGCGGGTGGTGGCGAGGGCGTGCGAGACGTCCAGGGCGGGGAGCGCCGGGTGGGCGGTGAGGTGGTCCAGGAGACGGGCGGCCTGGGCGCGCAGGGCGTCGGGGGTGCGTCCCGAGAGCAGCCAGGGCAGGGCGCCGGGCTCGACGGCGGGCGCGTCGGGCTCGACGGGCGCCTGGTGCGGGGCCTCTTCGATGATGGTGTGCGCGTTGGTGCCGGAGAGGCCGAAGGACGAGACACCGGCCCGGCGCGGGGCGCCCTCGCGGCGGGGCCAGAGAGCGGCCTCGGTGAGGAGGCGGACGGCGCCCTCGGTCCAGTCGACGTGGCTGGAGGGCCGGTCGACGTGCAGGGTGCGGGGCAGCAGGTCGTGGCGCATCGCCATGACCATCTTGATGATGCCCGCGACGCCTGCGGCGGCCTGGGTGTGGCTGATGTTGGACTTCACCGAGCCGAGCAGCAGCGGCCGTTCGGGGTCGCGGCTCTGGCCGTAGGTGGCGAGGAGCGCCTGCGCCTCGACGGGGTCGCCCAGGACGGTGCCGGTGCCGTGCGCTTCGACGACGTCCACATCGGCGCCGGTGAGGCGGGCGTTGACGAGGGCGGACTCGATGACGCGCTGCTGGGAGGGGCCGTTGGGCGCGGTGAGGCCGTTGGAGGCGCCGTCCTGGTTGACGGCGGAGCCGCGCACGACCGCGAGGATGTGGTGCCCGTTGCGGCGCGCGTCGGAGAGCCTCTCCAGAGCGAGGACGCCGACGCCTTCGGACCAGCCGGTGCCGTCGGCCCCGTCGGCGAAGGACTTGCAGCGGCCGTCGCCCGCGAGGCCGCCCTGCCGGGCGAACTCGACGAAGGTCGTGGGGCTCGCCATCACGGTGACGCCCGCGGCGAGCGCCAGCGAGCACTCCCCCGCGCGCAGGGACTGTGCGGCGAGGTGCAGGGCGACGAGGGAGGAGGAACAGGCGGTGTCGACGGTGACGGCTGGGCCGACGGCGCCGAAGAAGTAGGAGAGCCGCCCGGACAGGATGCTGGTCGCGTTGCCGGTGAGCTGGAAGCCCTGGACGTCGTCCTCGGGGCCGACCCGGTAGTCCTGGGGCATGGCGCCGACGAACATGCCGGTACGGGAGCCGCGGACTCCGGCGGGGTCGATACCGGCCCGTTCGAAGGCCTCCCAGCCGGTCTCCAGGAGCAGCCGCTGCTGCGGGTCCATGGACAGCGCCTCGCGGGGCGAGATGCCGAAGAAGTCCGGGTCGAAGGCGGGCGCGTCGTGGAGGAAGCCACCGGCGAAGTCGGCGGGCCCGTCACCGATGGCCGCTTCCCAACCGCGGTCGTCCGGCATCGCGGTGATGCCGTCCTCGCCCGCGACGAGCATGCGCCACAGCTCCTCGGGGCTGCTGACACCGCCCGGGTAGCGACAGCTCATGCCGATGATCGCGATGGGCTCGGTGGCCGCCGCCTCCAGTTCGCCCACCCGCTGCCGGGAACGCTTCAGATCAGCGCTCGCCCGCTTGAGGTAGTCCCGGAGCTTCTGTTCCTTGTCCATATCAACGCAACCCATCTGGGAGAAGACCGGCGGACGGCTGGTGGTTCGGCGTGGGCACCTGGAGCCGGGGGTGACCTCGGCCGGCCCGGGCCGCTTCGCCGGGGCACCCGCCATGGGCGCGTGCCGTGCACACGGTTCCGCAGATCATGGGCTCAGTCTGCGACGCTCCGTCTTTGGAAATCCCTAGTCTGTGACGACAGTTCGGGCAGGCCCGGACGCGAGGAGGCCCGCACACGGCCGTGTGCGGACCTCCTCGGAAGCGGATGCGGATGCCGTACGGGCTCCTACCAGCTGACGGTGGACAGCAGACGGCTGTAGTCGCGCTCGCGAGACGCCTGCTGCAGGTCGGACTCGACCATCATGCGCATGAGTTCCTCGAAGTCGACCTCGGGCTCCCAGCCGAGCTCCCGGCGGGCCGCGGAGGGATCAGCGCACAGGGTCTCGACCTCGGCCGGGCGAACCAGGTCGGGGTCGACGACCACATGCTCCTCCCAGTCGAGACCGACGTGGTCGAAGGCGATACGGGCCGCGTCCTTGACGCTGTGCATGGCGCCGGTGCCCACCACGTAGTCGCCGGGCTCGTCCTGCTGGAGCATCAGGTGCATGGCGCGCACATAGTCGCCGGCGAAACCCCAGTCGCGCTGGGCGTCGAGGTTGCCGAGGCTCAGCTTGTCCTGCATGCCGAGCTTGATCAGGGCGACCGCCAGGGAGATCTTGCGGGTCACGAACTCGGCGCCCCGGCGCGGGGACTCGTGGTTGAACAGGATGCCGGAGACTCCGTACATCCCGTACGACTCGCGGTAGTTGCGGGTGATGTAGTGGCCGAAGGTCTTCGCCACTCCGTAGGGGCTGCGCGGGTGCAGGAAGGTGGTCTCCCGCTGCGGGCTCTCCGCCACCTGCCCGAACATCTCGGAGGACGACGCCTGGTAGAAGCGGATCTGGCCGCCTCCGGTGCTGCCGGTGGACTTGCTGAGGCCCGACACGATGCGGACCGCCTCCAGCATGCGCAGCACGCCGGTGCCGTTCACCTCGGTGACCAGTTCGGGCTGCTGCCAGGACATCGGCACGAACGAGACGGCGCCCAGGTTGTAGACCTCGTCGGGCTGGACCAGGTCCACCGCCGACACCAGGCTGCCCTGGTCCATCAGGTCGCCGTCCACGAAGGACAGGCCGGGGATCAGTCTGGCTATCCGGTCCTTCCGGGGGTTCGCCTGCCCCCGGCACAGCCCCCAGACCTGGTAGCCCTGGCCCAGCAGGTGTTCGGCCAGGTACGAGCCGTCCTGTCCGGTGATTCCGGTGATCAGTGCACGCTTGGACATCTTCCCTCTTTCCACCGCCACGGTGAGGACCGGTTGGGCGGGAGCCCGCACCCGCGGGGCGGACCGATCGACACCCAGCGCGTGCTGTCGTGCCCGGGCCGGCGGCCAGAGCAGCGTCCATCGCAGAAGCACGAGACGCCTGACTGCGCTCACGAGCCGTCCTCGTCGCGCCATGCAAGCACGGGCAGAGCTAAGGAATTTGCGAGTATTTCGCGCCGCGGGAATTTCTTTCGGACCGGCTCCGCCCGGGCGACATGCAGCCCACATCACCCTTTTGGGACGACGCGTCACCCCGTCCTTCGTGCCCGCAGCCCCGGCCGGACCGACGCCCCTCCCCCGTGGTCCGGCGTTCAAGGGCAGCTGCACACCCCTCGGACCCACCGCACCGCCCAACCTCCGAGCCGCAGCCCGGACTTCGCGGTCCGAGCCAGTGCCCCCGACCGCGCCACCCCTCACCGTCCGGCGGGCATCCCCTGTGCACTCCTCCGCGGCCCCAGCCACCGCGACCTGCGTCCACGCTCTCCGACCTGCCGCTGTACGGCCGTTGTCGCTTCTGGACCACCCGGTGTCAGTGTCACCGTCTAGGATTTCCTCCGGGGAATTCAGCCGGGCTGCCTGGGCCGCGCCAGCAGGATCGCGACCGGTACGCACGGACATGAGCTGACACGGGGCGGGAGCCGCATGAGGGATGGCCGGTGGACGACGGTCACCGAGTCCGAGTTCGAGCACGAGCGCCGCGGTCTTGAGGCGATCCGCAGGCTCCTTCCGGACGAAGAGCCTTGGCGTGCCTGGTCGAACTTCACCTTCACGGCGAACAGCGGGCACGTCCGCGAGATCGACCTCATGGTCACCGCGCCGGCCGGTGTCTTCCTCGTCGAGTTGAAGGACTGGCACGGGTCGGTGAGCGGCGCCGGTAAGAGCTGGGTGCAGAGGACACCCGGCGGCACCAATCGCCGGCACGGCAATCCGCTGCACCTGACCAACCAGAAGGCCAAGGAGCTGGCGGGCCTCATCGGGAACGTCGTGGGGCGTGGTCCCGGGCGGCCCAGGATCTGGGTGGGTGAGGCGGTCTGCTTCACCGACGACAAGTTCCGGGTGGATCTGGCGGGCGCCGACCTCAACGGCATCTTCAAGATCAGGCAGTTGGTCGAGATGCTCGCTGTTCCGCCGGAGGACACCCGGGGGCAGGTGACCGCGGCGATCGCGCGCCAGGTCGACGGCGCCCTCAAGCAGCTCGGCATCGCGCCCATCCGCCGTCAGCACGAGGCGGGGTCGTACCTCCTGGAGACGAAGGCGTTCGACTCCGGCCCCACCTGGGCCGACTACCTGGGGCGTCACACTCAGTTGGACGACTCGGCGCGAGTGCGGGTCTTCCTCAGCGAGCGGGGCGCTTCGGACGCGGAGCGCGCTTCGGTGGAGAGGGCCGCCGCGCGTGAGGCCACGGTGCTCAGCCGGTTTCGGCATCAGGGCGCCGTCCAGCTCAAGAGCTATCTGCCGTCGGGGCATCCCGCGGGCCCGACGATCCTCTTCGACTACCACCCGGAGACTCAAAGGCTCGACGACTACCTGGCGGAGCACGGCGAGCGCCTCGACCTGTCCGGCCGTCTCGCGCTGGTCCGCCAGCTCGCCGAGACGCTCCGTTCCGCGCACTCCAAGCGGCTTCATCACCGCACGCTGTCGGCGCACGCGGTGCACGTGATCCCGCGCAACCGCGGTCCGCGCGGGCAGGAGCTGGGCGAGGAGCAGCGCTGGCTGAGCCCCTGGCTGCAGATCGCGGACTGGCAGATCGCTTCCGGGCACAGCGCCAGCCGGGGCAGGCCGCTGACGCTGGCCGCCTCCCGTCTGTCCGGTCTGCACGTCTCCGAGCAGGCCGACCCGTATCTCGCTCCCGAGCTGCGGGTCCCCAAGGCGGACCCGGTCCAGCTCGATGTGTACGGGCTCGGCGTTCTCACCTATCTCCTCATCACCGGGCAGGCGCCGGGTGCGACGCAGAGCGAGGTCCTGTCCCGTCTGGAGGCGGGCGAGAAGCTCGCCCCCAGCGCGCTGGTGGACGGCCTCAACTCCGACCTCGACGAGCTGGTGGAGGCGTCCACCGCCTACGACCCGAACCGCCGCCTCTCCACGATCGACGACTTCCTGGAGATGCTGGAGTTCGTCGAGGAGGCGTTCGCGGAGCAGGCCGCGTCCCTCGGCGGCACCGCGGACGGAGATCCGCCTTCCGGCGCTTCCTCGGGCCGGGAAGCGGGCGGAGAGCCGGAGAAGGACCCGCTGGAAGCCGTGGCCGGTGATCTGTTCGCCGGGCGCTGGGAGATCGTGCGCCGTCTCGGTACGGGCTCGACCTCGCGCGCGTTCCTGGTCCGTGACCTGGCCGGTGAGCCGCGTCGCAGCGGGAGTCTGCCGGTGGCGGTGCTCAAGGTCGCGCTCAGCGAGGCGAAGCACGTGGTGCTCGACCGGGAGGCCGATGTCCTGGGCCGAATCCACCGGGATTCGAGCATCATCGCGCTGTACGAGCGGGAGCCGCTGACCCTCGCGGGCCGCAGGGTGCTCGCCCTGGAGTACGTGGGCGACAATCGCGCGCTGGACACGGGGGGCACGGGCAAGGCCGCACGCAGGCGGGAGGACACCGTCGCCCGCCAGCTGCAGGACTACGGCCGGCTGCGCATGGACCAGTTGGAGAGGTACGGGCAATACCTGTTCGGCGCGGTGGAGCACCTGGAGGCCGAGGGCATCTGGCACCGGGACCTGAAGCCGGACAACATCGCCATTCGGATCCGGCCCAACGGCACCCGCCAGCTCGTGATGATCGACTTCTCGCTCGCCGGTTATCCGGCGAAGGAGATCGAGGCAGGCACCGAGGGCTATCTCGACCCGTTCGTCGGGATCATCACGCGCGGTTCGTACGACGGCCACGCCGAGCGGTACGCGCTGGCGGTCACGCTGCACGAGATGGCCTCCCGCGAGCTGCCCCGCTGGGGCGACGGATCGGTCACGCCCCGGCAGACCGATCCGAAGGAGTGGCCGTACCCGCAGCTCGCCTCCGACGCCTTCGACGACCCGGTGCGCGAGGGCCTGGTGGCCTTCTTCCACAAGGCCCTGGCCCGGGACGTGAAGAACCGCTTCCCGGATCTGAAGCCGATGGAGCGCGCCTGGAACGCGATCTTCCTGGACGCCCAGCGGACGACAGCGCCGAGTTCCGGGCACGGCAACAAGGCGGTGGCGGTGGAGAGCGCCGCGCCGGAGATCGGCCAGGGCGACGACGACACCTCGGCCGAGGCGATCCGCGACGAGCAGGCGGAGCGGGCCGACCGTTCCACCCCGTTGTCGGTGGCCGGCCTGACTCTCGCGGCGCAGTCCCAGCTCTTCGGCCTGGGCCTGAACACCGTGGGGGACGTCCTGGACTACTCGGTGCGCAAGTTCCTGACCGCGCCGGGCATGGGCGCCCGGACCCGCACGGAGATCCAGAACCGGCAGAAGCAGTGGAACCTGCGACTCGGCAGGACGCCGGTGCCGATGAGCAAGGAGGCGCTCAAGGCCGCCCGCGAGGAGGTCACCGAGCTGGAGAAGGCCGCCGCCGAAGCGGTCGCCGCCGGCGGCGACACCGGCCCTGAGGTGCTGCGCGCGCTGAGCCTGGACGCCCTTGCCTCCCGTCTGGTCCCGCGCCCCTCGGGCGGCAGCGCCCGTTCCAACGAGAAGGAACGCGAGGCCGTCCGGCTGCTGCTCCGGCTTCCCGACGAGAACGGCGAGCTGCCCGAGGGTCTGCCCTGGGTCCGGCAGACGGACGTCGCCAAGGCCCTTGACCTCACGGTGGGCCGCATCCCGCAGATCGTGAAGAAGTCGCGCGAGCGCTGGTACAACGATCCCGCGCTGGGGCTGCTGAGCGAGCAGGTGATCGAGCTGGTCGCCGAGCGCGGCCGGGTCGCGCCGGTGCTCGAACTCGCCGACGCACTGCTCCCCCTGCGCGGCAGCGAGGTCCCCAAGCGGCGGGACCGGCGTGCGCTGGCGCTGTCGCTGCTGCGTGCGGTGGTGGAGCGCGAGCAGTTCCGGGAGCAGTACGAGCAGACGCCGCCGCGGTTCCGCTACTTCCACGCCCGGCTGCCCAAGGGTGCCGACCCGGTGCTCGGACTGATCGTCATCGACGTCCGCGACGGACAGGACAGCGCAGGCGGTTCGGACGGGGCGGACACCCCGAGCCTGCCGGCCCTCCGGGAGTACGCCCTCAAGCTGGGCACGCAGGCGGACGAACTGGCGGGCCTGGAATCCCTGCCGACGGCGAGCACGGTCCTCACCAGGCTGGCCGCGGTGCGGCAGCCGCCGGGGGTGCTCGGCTGGGACGAGCGTCGGACGGCCGAGATCGCGGTCGCGGCTTCCCCCGGGGCCGCGCTCACACCCCGTCTGGAGATCTATCCGCGCGATCTGGACCTCGTGCGCGCACTGCGGATCACCCAGGCCGGTGTGGTCGCCGAGCAGCCGGGTCTTGAGGAGGAGCGCCAACTGGGGCTCACTGTCCGCGCCCTGCACAAGCGGGTCGCGACCCGCTTCCCCGAACTGGGCGCCGATCCCCTTCTCCCCCGCGAACTGCCGGGCGGCAGCGCGCTGGTGCGGTTGCTGAAGCAGGCCGGTTTCGAGCTGAAGCTGGCGACCCGCTACGACAAGGTCCTCCGGCTCGTCCCGGACCGGCCCGCCGGGGCGTTCACCAGCGGTCTGACGTCCGCGAGTTGGGGTGTCACGGCCTCTGCGGCGCGGCGGTCCGCGCCGACGCAGTACGACGCGGACGCGGCGGTCGCGGCGGCGGTGAAGGCCGAGCAGCGGCTCGGGCACTCGGCGGGGCAGGACGGGTTCCGGGTCCTGACCGTGCCGCAGCAGGGCGCGGAGACGGCGGTACGGCGACTGGCCGCTCCGCCGTACGGGGCAGCGGTCGTCTCGCTGACCAAGCTGTTCCTGGCCGAGCTGCGCGGCGTGATCGCCGAGGCGGCGAAGCCGACCTGGGAGACCGTCCTCAAGGCGGACGCCGCCGAGCCGGGCTCGCCGCTTCACCAGCGGTTGCGGGTCCGTACGGACAAGGCGTGGGGGCGCGTCGAGCCGCTCCTTCGCGAGCGTCTGGCGGCCACGGGCGGCGGCCCGCTGCTCCTCACCGACACGGCGGCGCTCGCCCGCTACGACGCGTTCGACCTCCTGGGCCGGCTCGCGGAGGAGTCCCGGCAGGGCGGCAGCCCGCTGTGGCTGCTCGTCGCCCAGTCCGACCCGGCCCGCGCGCCGAGGCTGGCCGGCCGGAGCGTTCCCTACCAGGCCGCGTTCGACGAGTGGATCGTCGTGCCGGACGCGTGGGTGGCGCGCAGACACCTCGCGCCGGACGCCGTCTGACGGCCGGTGTGCGGGCGGCGGGCCGTTGGTCCGCCTCGCACACTTCTCGCCTCGCATTCCCCTCGCCTTTGGGCACACCTCTTAGTCACCACCTCAGGAGCAGTCCGTGATCGACCGCAAGAGCCTCCTCCGCGATCTGCAGAAGCAGGTCAAGGCGGCAGAGACCGACCTCGACGCGCAGGTCAAGGCCGTTCCCGAGGTCGGGGAGCGACTGCGCGGCGAGTACGACCAGGCGAAGAAGCTGGGGCGTACGGCGGCGACTTGGAACAGTTGGCTCGGGGAGCGGGTCACGCAGGTCGCGGTGGCGTGGGTGCTCGGCACGGTCTTCGTGCGGTTCAGCGAGGACAATCGGCTGATCGCGCAGCCGTACATCACGGCGCCGGACGTGGCGGGGCGGGAGGTCGCCCAGGCGCGGTACGAGGAGTACATGGCGAAGGACGCCGATCCGACGTATCGCGGGTGGCTGGAGGCCGCGTTCGAGGAGTTGGGCGCGGGGCAGGCGGGACGGCTGCTGTTCGACCGGGACCACAATCCGCTGTACCAGATTCCGCTGTCGCACGACGGGGCGGGAGCGCTGCTGGCGTTCTGGCGGGAGCAGAAGTCGGTGGACGCTGAGGCGGAGGCGGAGGGTTCGGAGGACGGCTCTGGCGGCGGCAGCGCGTCGGTGCTGGTGCACGACTTCACGGACCCGCTGAGCGAGGACGGCACGGAGGGGTGGGACACCCGGTTCCTGGGCGACCTGTACCAGGACCTGAGCGAGGCGGCACGGAAGACGTACGCGCTGCTCCAAACCCCGGAGTTTGTCGAGGAGTTCATCCTCGACCGGACGATGACGCCGGCGGTGCGGGAGTTCGGCTTCGAAGAACTGAAGATGATCGACCCGACGTGCGGGTCGGGGCACTTCGTACTGGGCACGTTCCGTCGCCTGGTGCGGATGTGGGGCGAGGAGCGGCCGGAGGTCGGCCCGTACGAGCGGGTGCGGGCCGCGCTGGAGTCGGTGCACGGGGTGGACCTGAACCCGTTCGCGGTGGCGGTGGCACGGTTCCGGCTGCTCGTCGCGGCGATGGCGGCAAGCGGAATGCGGACGTTCGCGGCGGCGCGGGAGTACGAGTGGCCGATCCAGCTGGCGGTGGGTGACTCGCTGCTGCCGACGGAGCACCAACAGGAGGGTCTATTCGGGGACGAAGGGCTAGAGGGAGCTGACAACGGTCCAGAATCGGGTGATACCGAGACCCCGTACTACGCACTAAGCACTGAGGACGTTCTTGACCACCCGGAACTCCTTTACAAGGGCAGCTTCCATGTGGTGGTCGGCAACCCGCCGTACATCACGGTCAAGGATAAGACGCTGAACGAGCGTTACCGCAGGCTGTACAAAGCCTGCTCCGGCAAGTACGCACTGTCGGTCCCTTTCGCCCAGCGTTTCTTCGAACTCGCCAAGCAGGGCGACAAGAAGACCGGACGCGGCTACGGCATGGTCGGCCAGATCACGGCGAACTCCTTCATGAAACGCGAGTTCGGAACAACCCTGATCGAGACCTACTTCCGCGACCAAGTCGAGCTCACGGAGGTAATCGATACTTCGGGGGCCTTTATCCCGGGGCACGGCACGCCAACAGTGATTCTTGTAGGGCGATCGAGGGACCACAGAGGGACTCGCCAGACCACGATCCGTACCGTACGCGGCGTTCAGGGCGAACCTTCGGCTCCAGAACACGCCCAGTGCGGGCTGGTCTGGCAGGCGATCATGGAACATATTGACCGGCCCGGGAGCACAGGGCGATGGGTAACGGTGGATGACTTGGAGCGGGTTCATCATTTCAGCACTCACCCCTGGGTGCTGACTGATGGAGGAATCGAAATGATCTCCACAATGACGGAGAGCTCCAAAAGCAAACTGAGCTCCATCGCATCATCTGTTGGAATCACGAGCTTCACCCTCGAGGACGACTTGTACCTCCTCCCTACCCGCAGTGCACAGCGTCACAGAATCCCTCGTGCATTTCAGCGCCCCATGGTGACAGGTGACCTACTGCGTGACTGGAGTGGCGCCGATTTCGAGACCACACTATTCCCCTATTCCGACGATTTCTCCGCCATCGACGTGGAAGATTTCCCATCCCTCTACCACCATATGTGGCCGTGTCGCACCGTGATCTCGCGGAATCTAATGTTTGGCGGCAGGACCAAGGTTGAGTCTGGTCTGCGATGGTCAGAATTTGGCCGCTTGGCCAGCGGTAAACTTCGGGTTCCCATGTCAATCACTTTTGCCGAGGTGGCCACACATAACCACTTCGTACTAGATCGAGGCGGGAAGGTGTTCAAGCAAACTGCTCCTGTAATAAAATTGAGGAGTGAGGCTACCGAGAATGATCACCTGTCCCTCCTTGGGCTGCTAAACAGCTCTACCGCCGGATTGTGGCTCAAAATGGTGTGCCACGACAAGGGAATCCGCGGCGAGGGTGGAGGGTTCACCAGCAATGACTGGGAGCGGTTTTACCAGTTCAACGGATCGAACGTCCAAGATTTTCCCCTGCCCGGCGAGAACCCCACTGCCCTCGCCTCCCAACTCGACGCCCTCTCACAGCTTTACGCGACAAATCTCGCCGCCGAAGCCGTCCCCACCGCCTCCACCCTCCGTGAAGCCCAGACCCGCTACAGCTCCACACGTGCCCGCATGATCGCCCTCCAGGAAGAACTCGACTGGCAGGTCTACTCCCTCTACAACCTGCACTCCGAGGACCTGCGCCTGCCCGACTCTGACGCCGTCCCCGAACTTGCCCTCGGCGAACGGGCCTTCGAGATCGTGCTCGCGCGCCGGGTCGAGGCCGGTGAGGCCAGCAGTGAGTGGTTCAAGCGGCATGGCTCCACTCCCATTACCGAGATTCCGGCCCACTGGCCCGACGACTACCGCGCCCTCGTGCAGAAGCGGATCGGCGTGATCGAGTCGAACCGGGCCATCGGCATGATTGAGCGTCCCGAGTACAAGCGGCGCTGGGCCACCGAGGGGTGGGACTCGATGCGTCAGAAGGCGCTGAAGTCCTGGTTGCTCGACCGGATCGAGGACCGCTCGTACTGGTTCGACGCGAACGGCAACCCCACCGTCGCCACCCTCGCCCGGCTGACCGAAGCGCTGTCCGCCGACGAGGACTTCACCTCTGTCGCCGACCTCTACGCTCCTCGGCAGGACCTCGCCAAGACTGTCCGCCATCTGCTGTCCGAGGAGCACGTCCCCTTCGCGTCCGCTCTCCGGTACAAGCCTGCCGCGCTCAAGAAGCGGGCCGACTGGGAGCACGTCTGGGATCTCCAGCGCGAGGAGGACGCCGCGCCGGACGAGCCCGCCAAGCGGAAGATCCGAGAGCGGACGCCCGTACCGCCGAAGTACACCTCTGCCGACTTCCTCAAGCCCAGCTACTGGCGTGCACGGGGCAAGCTCGACGTACCCAAGGAGCGCTTCGTCTCGTACGGCACTGTGAACGCACAGTCGCCCGAGTTGTACGGGTGGGCCGGCTGGGACCACCTGGAGCAGGCGCTCGCGCTCGCCTCGTACATCCAGACCGCCGGTCTCGACAGCGAGGAGATCGTGCCGTTCCTGGCCGGGCTGCTTGAGCTCCAGCCCTGGCTGGACCAGTGGTATGGCGAGTACGACGCCGATTTCGGCGCCTCCCCCGCCGCCGAGATCCTCGCCTTCCGGCAGCAGAAGCAGGGCGAACTCGGCCTGACCGACGACATGTTGCGCGCCTGGCGGCCCGCCCCCGCCACCCGCGCGAAGAAGGCAGCCGCCCCGAAGAAGAAGGCAGCGGCCTCCACAGAGTCCGGCTGAGACGTGTGTCTGTGAGGCGGCTGATCCGCCGCCTCACAGACGACAGTCAGGAACCCGACACGTGCGCGGTGAAGGCCGCCCAGGCACCGGGAGCAACGGCGAACGAGTCGCGGCCGAGGTCCTTGGAGTCCCGGACGTGGACCGCTTCGGCGTCCACCGCGACCTCGATGCAGTTGTCGCCACCACTGCCGCTGTAGCTGCTCTTGACCCACTCAAGTTCAGTGCTCATAGCGCTCCTTGAATCTGCTTCAGCAGGCCGACTGTGGCCTCGTGGCTCAGCGCCTGTGAGCGCATCTTGCCATAGCGCTGAAGCATGGCACTGACCACTTTCGGGTCGGCCATGAGAGTGCTGCTGTCGTGGCCTTCGACGTATCCGAACCAGCTGTTGGACGAGGTCTCAGCGAGGTACATCTGGCCGTCGATGCCCGAGTGGTCATGCTGCTTGAGTGGCATGACGAGGATTTCTACGTTGCGTCGACGGCCGTGCGCCAGCAGGTTGTCGACGAGGGCCGAGGTTACCTGGGGCCCTCCCAACTGGCGTTCCAGGACAGCTTGCTCGACCAGAAACGAGAACGAGGTGTTGGGTCGCGCGGCCAAGAGCTCCTGTCGTTCGAGGCGCGCAGCAACCTGCTGTTCGAACTGCTGCTCCGACAAGGGCGGCAGGCGTCGATCGAACACCGCCCGGATGTACCCCTCCGGCTGCAACAGGCCCGGAATCCCCCGGCACTCATACGCGTACAGCGTGATCGCTTCTTCCTCGATCCCAGCCCACTGCAGGAACCAGGACGCCAGCCCCGCTTTCCTTCGCAGGCTCTTCGCCGCTGCTGCGAGGACCTTGCCCGCCACGAGCCCCAGCGTCTCCTCCGCCCTGCCGGGCAGCGCCTCCGGCGGGAACCGTTTGCCCTGCTCGATCTTCGCGACGTACGCCGCCGAGTACCGCACCCGGTCCGCGAGCTCCTCCTGTGTGAGCCCTCCCGCCTCCCGCAGCGCCTTCAAGACGGCCCCGAACGTCTTGAGACTGTCCGACAGTTCGGGTTCACCACCCGCCGCCGTTCCGCTGCCGTCCTGGTCCGCCGTCATCGCCGCTCCGCTCTCCGTGCTCTGTGCTCGCGCCCCGTACGCCGCGTCGGTCAATGTGTCCAGGATCACGCGGAGTCACCCGCCCAGTCCAGAGCGTGAACCAGTACAGATGGATCTGTATGGGTTGCGTGCCTGTCGGCACGGCGAACGCCGCCGGAAGGCTGGGACCTCGTCGACACCGCAGGTCGAACCTCCCCTGGCTGCCCACGAGTTCACGTTCGCCTCCCCCGCCACCCGTCTCAGCGCGAGCCTCGCCCGCCGGGCCGCCGTCGCCCGGCTCGACGACTGGGACGTCCCGCCCGGCAGCCCGCTCTCCGACACCGTCGCCCTCCTCGTCGCCGAACTCGCGGCCGACGCAGCCCGCCAAGGCCGGGCAGCGGGGCGGAACTTCGAGCTACGCCTCCTCCTGCACACCCACCCGCGACCGGTCGCCGAGCCCACCACGGTCGCCTCGTCGCGGCGGTAGCTGACGACGGGCGCATCGAGGACCGCACCGGCCCCGGCAAGACCGTACGGGCGCAGACCGGCCTGGCCGCCCCGGACCCGAGCGGATCGGGTCGCCCCTGACACCGGCATCGCCCACCGACGACTTCCTGCGTATTACGGAGTGGCACGCTCTGCGTATGGCCAGGACTCGAATTTCGATCAGCCTCGACCCTGAAGACGCCGAAACGATCAAAGCGGTCGCCGCGGAGAGCGGGCTCGACGTGTCCGCCTTTCTCGTGATGGCGGGCCGCAGGGAGGCCGCCCGCCTCGCCCGGATGAGCAAAGCCTTCTCCGAGCTCGACGCCGCCATCGACAGGGCCGACACCGATGCCGAGCAGCTTCCCTGGCCACCGGAGTCCGACACCGACGCGGTGGACCGCGCCAGGTCCGAGATCGCCGCCGCCCGCGCCGAGGCCGCGGCCCGTCGACGCGAGGCCGCCGCGTGAACCTCGGCTGCCCCACCTGTCCCGACCTGGACTCCCTCGGGGACATGGTCTACGACGCCGGCATGTTGATCGTCCTGGCCGACGAGCGACCGGGGGTCGCGCTCGGCTGCCACCGGGAGTTCTGCCGGACCGGTTTGCCCGTGGTACCCGCCCCCGTGGTCGCCCCGGCATGGCGCGGCGGGGCACGGCTCGCCCATCTGGCCCGCGCACTCCGGGAGTGCGCGGTGGTGTGCTGCTACACGCAGCGGGAGTGGCGCCGCGTGGGTGAGCTCATCGGCCGCGCGCGCCTTCCGGCGAAGAAACGGCCCGACCCGGTCGACGGCCTGGTGGCCCTGACCGCGCTCCAGACCGGCGCCGCGCTGATCGCGACCTCCGACGTCGATGACGTCCAGGCGTATTTGGATCAGATGCCGGGGGCAGGGTCGATCATCCCTGTCCGCATCTGACGGTTCCCGACCCACCCGCGACGGCCCGACCCCACGACGGTCGCCTCGGCCGCCGTGGGCGCCCACGGCGGCCGAGGGCGAGCCCTCGTCGCGGCGGTCGCCGACGACAGCGCGTCGAGCACCGCACCGGCCCCGGCAGGACCGTACGGACTCAGACCGAGCCGACCGCCTGCACCAGGCCGCCCGGCCGGGATTCGGTCGGCTCAGAGCAGTACGCGCTCGCCCTCAAGGAATCCCGCCAACTCCGGCACCGGCAGAGCCCGCACGCCCGTACCGCCTTGCCCCAGAGCGTCCCGGTAAGCGCACAGGTCCCGAGGGGCGGACGTGACCACGACCGCCTCCGGGTGGTGTGCCGCGAGGACGATCGCGAGCGCGTCCACCGCGTCAGCGCACTTCTCGTCCAGCGGGCCGGCCAGCGCGAGCAGCTGCCCGGCCCGCTCGGCGTCATCGGTCACATGTCCGCCCTGACACACGCCGCACGGCGGCGGCTCAGCGCTCCGGGTGCCGAACACCACACACTCCGGGATCAGCCGGGTCAGCGGTGTCCACCTCCCGGGCCGCCACGCCTGCGCGAGGACGGGCAGCGAGATCACCGGCGGGCGGCCCGGCATGGTCGACCGTCGCGGTCAACGCCCGGGCCATGCCTGCCCGTGCGGCCGCGACATCCTCGTCGGTGAGGTTCGCGTCGGTGGAGTCCACGGCCTCGCCGGGCGGCGCGGGCGCGGCGTCCGTGGCCGTGATCGCGGCATCCACTTCCGCAAACCGGCGCACCACGACCTCGCACTCGGTCATCTGTCCCCGTACCCCTGCCGTGATGTACGCCGGGACATCGAGCCCAGCGCTTGGGAGGGCTCCTTGCCTGCCGCGCGCAGCACGGGCCCCGGCTGATGCTGAAACGTGCATGCGCAGCCAAACCCCAGAAGGTAACGCCGTGTTACACCGTTCTCGCCAATCACAGGACGCGCTGTCAGTACCTGCCTCTACGATTGCTCCGGCAGTGCAGCTCGGGATCGAGCTGAAGGACCGGGCGGGCGAGGAGCATCACAGACACCATGGCGTTCATGAGCAGGAACACTCCGCGTCCCGAGGACCGTCCCCTCCTGCGCGAGTTGATCCGCATCCCTGAGCGCGTGTCGACGTCCGACTTCGTGTTGAAGCTCGGTGAGGCCGTCACACCCGAGGGCGCCGAGGCCGCCCTGCGGGACTACGTCGTCACCGACCGTCTGCGCGGCAACTTCGACGAGGCGCTGGACCTGATCAAGTCGGCGCTCGACAGCCACTCCTCCAAGGCCGCCTATCTGCACGGCTCGTTCGGTTCCGGCAAGTCGCACTTCATGGCGGTGCTCTACGCCCTGCTCTCCGGCCACCGGGCCGCGCACGCCAAGACGGGCCTCGACCCCGTCCGTGCCCGCCACTCCTGGGTGGACACGGGAGACCACAAGTTCCTCCTCGTCCCGTACCACATGCTCGACGCCAAGTCCCTTGAGCAGCGCATCCTCGGCAAGTACGTGGAGCACGTGCGCAAGGTGCACCCCGGCTGCACTCTGCCGCAGGTCTACCTGACCGACGGCCTCTTCGAGGACTTCGCCGCCCATCGCCGCAGCAGCGGCGACGACCGGGTGATCGCACAGCTCACCGAGGCGAACAGCGGCGAAGTCGACGAGTGGGGCGAGGCGTTCGCCTGGACCGGCGAGCTGCTCGACCGGGCCGTCGCCGCGCAGGAAGAGCACGAGAACACCAAGGGCTTCGACCTGGACAACCCGACCACCCCGCAGGAGCTGCGGGCCCGGCTCGTCCAGGACCTGACCAAGACCCTCTTCCCGTCCTTCGCCCGCAACGCCTCGGAGAACGCCGACGGTTTCGTCTCCCTGGACAAGGGCCTCGGCATCATCGCCGCGCACGCCAAATCGCTCGGCTACGACGGCCTCGTCCTCTTCATGGACGAGCTGATCCTGTGGCTGGCCACCCTCATCCACGACCAGAAAGCGCTGGGTCGCGAAGCGGCCAAGGTCACCAGCTTCGTGGAAGGCGCCGACGAGCGCCGCGCGATTCCCGTCGTCTCGTTCATCGCCCGCCAGCGTGATCTGCGCGAGCTCGTCGGCGAGGAGATGTCCGGCGCCGCCGAAGCCGCCGTGCAGGACACGCTGAAGCTCAACGGCGGCCGGTACGACTCGATCGTCATGGAGGACCGCAACCTGCCGACGATCGCGCAGGCCCGTCTGCTGTGTCCCGTCGACGAAGAGGCCGAGGGCAGGGTCGCGGCAGCCTTCGACGAGGCCAAGAAGCTCGGGCCGGACGTCTGGCAGACCCTGCTCGGCCACAGGAACTCCACCACCGGCGCCGACGAGGACACCTTCCGGCGCACCTACCCCTTCCCGCCGGCGTTCATGGACACCCTGGTGCACATCTCCGGGGCGCTGCAGCGCTCCCGCACCGGCCTGAAGCTGATGAGCCAGCTCCTGGTCGACCACCGGGACGACTGGCGGCTCGGCCAGCTCGTACCGCTCGGCGATCTGTACCCGGCGATCGTCGGCGGCGGCGACAAGGCGTTCAGCGGCGAGACCAGCGTCCACTTCGAGGCGGCCGACAAGCTGTACCGCGAGAAGCTGCGCCCCTACCTGCTGAAGACCAACCAGGTCATCGAGGACGACGTGGAGACGTACAAGCGCCGTCCGGAGGAGATCGACGACCCGCAGCTGAAGGCCCGTTGCCGGGACTTCACCGGTGACAGCCGGCTGATCCAGACGCTGCTGCTGTCCGCACTCGCGCCGAGCGTCCCGGCCCTGTCCGACCTGACCCTGGCCCGGCTCAACGCGCTCAACCACGGGTCCATCACCACCCGGATCGCCGGAACCGAGATCGGCCGCCTGGAGCAGAAGGCGAAGGAATGGGCGGCGACCTTCCCCGAGATCAAGGTCACCGGCACCGGCCCCGGCGCGGTCGTCCGCCTGGAGCTGACCGGTGTCGACCTCGACGCGGTGCTCGCCAACGCCCAGGTCCACAACAACCTGGGCAACCGCCGGACCAAGATGCGCACGCTGCTCAAGGAGGCGCTCCGCATCACCGACGGGGTTGGCGGGTTCGACCCGTACGACTTCCTCGACCTGGTGTGGAAGGGCACCGAGCGGCAGGTCGAGGTGGTCTTCGGGAACGTCGCCGACATCGACTCGCTCTCCGACGCGGCGCTGCGGCCCAGCCAGGAGGACGCCTGGCGGCTCGTCGTCGACCTCCCCTACGACGAGGGCGAGTTCGGGCCGATGGACGACCTCCAGCGGCTGCGCGGGCTGCGCGAGAGGACGGGCGGCGGCTCGCGAACCCTGGCCTGGCTGCCCACTCACCTCACCGACGCCACCCGCGGCGACTTCGAACGTCTCGTCGTCATCGACAAGGCACTGTCCGACGAGGCCCGTTTCGACTCCGAGTTCGCGCGCAGTCTGGGCGCCGACGACAAGGCCCGCGCCAAGGGCATGCTGCAGTCGCAGCGCGACGTCCTCACCGAGCGCGTCCTGGGCGCGCTGAAGCAGGCGTACGGACTCGCGCAGAAGCAGGAAGGCGTCGTCGACCTCAACTTCACCGACCACCTGGAGGCACAGCAGCAGGTGGCGGACCTGCAGTTGCCGATCGGCGCGCAGCTGGGCGACGCCGCGCGTCAGCTCTCCGGGAAGCTGCTCGCCCACCAGTTCCCCGCCCACCCCGAGCTGGACCCGGAAGGCACCGGGAAGCCGCTGCGGGCCGCCGAGATCAAAACCGTCTTCGAGTACGTGCGCAGGGCCGCAGAGGACCGGGACGGGCAGGTGGAGGTCGAGTCCAGGGACCGCGGGGTCATGACGCGGATCGCGGGCGGCCTGGGGCTCGGTGTGATGCAGGAGGCGTACTACCGGCAGTCCAACGCCTGGCTCGACCACTTCAACGCGCAGGCCCGCCGGGACGGGGTCGCCGAGCCGACCCTGGTCAAGCTCGCCGACTGGAGCGACCAGCCCGACCCGCGCGGCCTGCCCGAGCCGCTGCGTCGGCTGCTCGCCGCCGCGTACGCGGAGATGTCCGACCGCGTGTGGGTGCGCGGCGGGGTCGCGGTCGAGCCCGCACCGGCGCCGAGCGAGCTGAGGCGTGACTACGCACTGCGCGAGCAGCCGTTGCCCACCGAGGCGGACTGGTCGGAGGCACGCAAGCGGTTCGAGACGGTGTTCGGCACGCCCGCACCGCAGTTGCGGCGCGGGCGGATCGTGAACCAGTTCGCCGGGGAGATCCGCAAGGCGGCGAACGCGTTCGCCACCGACGCGGGGCGGCTCGTCACGGAGTTGGAGAAGCACCGCAGCTTCCTGCACCTGGACGACGCCTCGCCCCGCCTCGTACTCGCCCGGCGGGCCCAGGAGTTGGTGGACGCGGTGCGGGCGGAGAACCTCGGCGCCAAGGCCGTGGTGGACCGGCTGGCCGGCTTCGACCTCGGCGGGTTCACCGCACACCGGTACAGCATGTCGCTGACCAGCGCGCGGACCGTGGCCGATGCGCTGCAGAACACCAGTTGGGGTGAACAGCTGGAGCTGGCCGACACGCTCGGCCGGGACGGTGCGGCGATCCTGGAGCGAGTGCGCGACGCCGCGGCCGGCGACCCCGGCGACTACCCCGACCTGCCGGCCGTACTGAAGAAGGGCAGCCGGGAGGTGATGGCGCTGCTGCGATCCAGGCAGAGTCCGCCGCCGGCCCCGCGGCAGCCCGACGCCCCGGCACCCAGCTCCGACACCGTTCCTCTGGACAGCGGCTCCGCCCACCCGCAGGTGCTGCCGACGCCGCCCCCGCCGCGTGATCCGGCCCTCCCGGTGGCCCGCTCCGGCGGCGGTCGGACAACGGCGGCCCGAGCGGCCGCGGAGCTGCAGGCCGAGATCGCGGCACTCGCCGCAGCACACCCCGACGCCACCGTCGAGGTCACCTGGAAGGTCGTCGACTGATGTCCGGCACGGTCACCACCGCGCCCGCCTCCGGGCCGGAGCCCGCAGCTGCGGGCCCCGCCCGTCTGTCGGTGAGCACGGTCCGCCAGTTCGTCGCGGCGCGCAGCAGGCTCTGCGACGGCACGGTCCGCGTCATGCTGCTGCGGGCCGCCCCACAGTGGGACGGGGGCGCCGTGCAGCAGTTGGTGGGCGGTACGCAGGTGCGGGTGGCCGCCGCGCCGTCCGTCCTCGCGGTGCACGAGCAGATCCTGGCCCACCTGGAGGCGCAGGACCCGCCGGAGCCGCGCGTCCTCGTCGTCCTCACCGACCGTGAGGCCACCGAGCTCGACCCCGGTCTGCTGGCCCGCGTCTACAGCCGCCGCATCAGATCCGTCGACAACTGGCAGGTTGTGCAGGAGGCGTTCGGTGCGAGCGGCCTCGACATCCGGCTGCGCGGCGAGACCTGGGCGGCCGAGGCCCTCCTGGACGCGGCGGGCACCCGGGGCTGGCGCTCGATCGGCAGGGGCGTGCTCTCCCGCGACGAGGCCCTCACCCGGCTGGCCCGACGGCGTCTCCGCCTCGACGACAGCAGCGGGAACACTCCGGGGGGACGCGTCCTGCCGGGAGAGCCGGACCGGGTCGACCCCGTCGCCCTGTTCCAATGGACCCTCACCCCCGGCGGCCCGGACCTCCTGCGCGAGCTGCGCGGACCGGAGAAGGCGGGGCTCGCCCGCTTCCTCGCCGCACCCGAGCAGGGCGGCTCCACGGGCACGGTGATCACCTCCCTGGTCGATGCCGAGCGCGGCTCCGACGCAGCCGCGTACGCGGTGGTCTGCGCCACCCTGTGGGGACACGCGGAGGCCGACCACGATCTGTACCGCGCGCGCGGTCGGGCCGAGCGGTGGCTCGGCGAGCAGCCGCCGGCCCAGGGCGACGAACTCGACCGGCTTCTGGCCTCCTT
Organism: Streptomyces tardus; assembly: GCF_018101125.2. Lineage (GTDB taxonomy): Bacteria > Actinomycetota > Actinomycetes > Streptomycetales > Streptomycetaceae > Streptomyces > Streptomyces tardus. Next base: position 101,559 of record NZ_JAELVF020000005.1, read on the forward strand.
CGCCCGAAGCGGCGAGGCGTACGTACGCGATCTCGTCGACCGGGGGGAGCACCGTCTCGCCGACCCGGTCCTGACCCGGGCCGCGCAGCTGGTCGCCCAGTTCGGGGCGCAGGCAGCCGCGACCGCCAGTCCGCTGCTGCCCGCCGGGCTCGACGCCCGGTTCACCGCCGCCGGTCACGCGCTGACCGACGGCTCCGGCGAGGCGGTCACGGACTCCGTCACCGCGCTCCGCGCGCACGCCCTGGCCACCGGCGACGGTGAGACCCGGGCCCGGATCGAGCGCGTCCGGATGGCCGTCCGGATACAGCGGTGGCTGGCCGGGGACCCGTCGGAAGAGATCGAATCGGTGGCCGACGGGACGAAGCGCCAGATCCGCGAACTCGGCTGGGCCGACCGCGCCCTGGAACATCTGGAGGCCGGAGGCGACCCCGACTCCGTACTCGCCGCCGCGTACAGCCGGATCGGCGAGCAGGCGCGGCGGGCTCGCCGCACGCTCGACCACGCCTTCAGCGAGCGGCTCGCGGTGTGGACGGCGGACGGCAGCACCCCCCGTTCCCTGCTCACCGTCGAATCGCTCCTGACCCGGATCGTCGCGCCGGTCGTCGCCGAGCCGGGGCGCCGGGTCCTGCTGCTGCTCCTGGACGGGATGAGCGCGGCCATAGCGGCCGAGCTGGGGCAGGAACTGCGCGCGCAGTGGGCCGAGTTCGACCCGCTTCCCGGCGCTGACGGCCCCCCGGTGCGCCGTGCCGTGGCAGCGGCGCTGCCCACACTCACCGCCGTCTCGCGCACCTCGCTCTTCACCGGAACCCTGATGAAGGGCGACCAGGCAGACGAGAAGCGGCTCTTCCCCCGGCACTCCTGCTGGCAGGGCGCCCCGGCGGCCGTCTTCCACAAGGACGACCTGCGCGGCCCCGACACCGGCTCGCCCTTCTCCACCGCCCTCGGCGAGGCACTGTCCGACGAGCGCATGCATGTCGCCGTCGTCCTCAACACCGTCGACGACCGCCTCGCCAAGGAGCAGAAACTCGGGGACGGCACCTGGCAGACCAAGGAGGTCGGCGGTCTCGAACCGCTCTTGCGGGCCGCCCGTACGAACGGCATGACCGTGCTCCTGACCTCCGACCACGGCCATGTCGTCGAGCGGCGGGGCAGCAAGCTCAACGCGCCCGCAGGCACAGTCGGTTCGGCCCGTCACCGCGACCCCGGAGACCCGGTCGCGCCCTCCGAGATCGAGCTGGCCGGCCCGCGGGTGGTCTGGCCGGAACCCGGCTCGCGCATCGTCGCTCTGCGCGACCACGACGCCCGGTACACCAGCCTCAAGGCGGGTTACCACGGCGGCGCGACCCTCGCCGAGTTCACCATTCCGCTGCTCGCCCTGCTGCCTTTCGGCGCCGAACCACCGCAAGGGTGGCGCGAGTTGGGCGACCCGGCTCCGCCGTGGTGGTCGGACGCGACAGGCATCGAGGCGGAATCCGGCGCCGAGGCCGTCACCTCGTCCGGCGCCCCTGCCTCCGGCGCCGCTGCCTCCGTCGTCGCGCCGTCGCGTTCGGGCACCAAGCAGTCCAAGCGAGCCACACCGCCCGTGGCGGCGGGCGTCATCGGTCTCTTCGGTGAGGAGGAAGTCGCCCCTCCTGCGCCCCGGAAGCCCTCCGACTCCGCGCCGGAGGCCGAAGCCCCCTCAACTCCGGCCCAGCCGCCCGCCGTCGGGCTCGTGGAACGTCTCGTCGCCACCGAGCTGTACGCCGCGCAGCTGGAGCTGCTCGCCCGGAAGCCGCGAGATCCTTCCGTCCTGCACAAGGCGCTGGTCGCCCTCGTCGAAGCGGGCACCCTGACCATGACCGCCCTGGCCGAACGCGCGGGCCAACCCGCCGGCCGCGCCCCCGGTTTCGCCGCGACGCTGGCCCAGCTCCTCAACTACGACGGCGCCCAGATCCTGGAGATCCTCCCCGACAACCGCACCCTGCGCCTGCACCGAGCCCAGCTGATCGACCAGTTCGGACTGCACGCCCCGTGAGCACGACGAACGGGATCCTTCCGTCGGCATTCCGGGCAACCGGCGACCTCCCTGATGGGAGACTGTCCGGGTGAACGCGATCGGACCCTCCGCCCCTCGTGCCGGTGCGCCCGTCGGCGCCGTACGCCGCCGCGCCGTCGTCGACGCGCTGCGACGCGGCGCCGTCCCCGAGAGCGGCCTCGACCTGCTCGCCACCGGCCTGGGCCGCTTCGAGCAGGCGGTCGACGAGGAACTGGACACCGTCGCCTCCGGCGGCTCGGTGTTCAAAGCGGTGCGCGGTGAGTACGGCTCGGGCAAGACCTTCTTCACCCGCTGGCTCGGCGAGCGCGCCAAGCGGCGCACCTTCGCCGTGGCCGAGGTGCAGGTGTCGGAGACCGAGACTCCGCTGCACAAGCTGGAGACGGTCTACCGGCGGCTCACCGAACGCCTGACCACCGCGAGCTTCCCGCCCAGCGCCCTGCGGCCCGTCGCCGACGCCTGGTTCTACGCCCTGGAGGAGGACGCGCTCGCCGACGGCGCGGCCGAGAGTGAACTGCCGCATGCCGTGGACCGGTTGCTCACCGCCCGCCTGGCCGAGGTGTCCCGCCAGGCCCCCGCCTTCGCCACCGCCCTGCGCGGCTACAAGCAGTCCCTGGACGCCGGCGACGAGGCGACCGCCGCCGCGGTGCTGGCCTGGCTCGGCGGCCAGCCGCACGTCGCCGCTGCCGCACGGCGCAGTGCCGGTGTCCGCGGCGACCTCGACCACTTCGGCGCCTTCGGCTTCCTGCAAGGCCTGCTGACCATGCTCAAGGACGCGGGGCACGCCGGGCTCGTCCTCGTCCTGGACGAGGTGGAGACGCTGCAGCGGGTCCGCTCCGACGCCCGTGACAAGGCACTCAACTCCCTGCGCCAGCTCATCGACGAGGTTCATTCCGGCCGCTTCCCCGGCCTCTACCTCGTCATCACCGGCACGCCCGCCTTCTACGACGGACAGCAGGGCGTTCAGCGTCTCGCCCCGCTCGCCCAGCGCCTGGCCACCGACTTCACCACCGATCCGCGCTTCGACAACCCGCGCGCCGTGCAGATCCGGCTTCCCGGATTCACCGAGGAGTCCCTGACCGGTCTGGGTGTCACCATCCGAGACCTGTACGCGGACGGCGTCTCCTCCTCCGAGTCCGCGGAGCGGATCAAGCGGCTCGCCGACGACGCCTACCTTGCAGACCTGGCACGGGCCGTCGGCGGGGCGCTGGGCGGGAAAGTCGGAGTGGCGCCGCGGCTGTACCTGAAGAAGCTGGTCGGGGACGTACTCGACCGGATCGATCAGTTCGACGACTTCGATCCGCGGACGCACTACAAACTGACTCTCGGCAGCGGCGATCTCACTGCCACCGAGCGCAACCTCGCCGCGCCGCCGGCAGCCGCGTCGGCCGACGACCTCGATCTCGACATCTGATCCGTCGCCTCCCCTCCCGTTCCCGAGAGACCAAGCGCAGGGAGCCACGCACGTGCAGGACCAGCCGTCCGGCCCCGACCCCCTCGATCGCCTCGATCCGGTCGTCCTGCACCACATCGTCAACAGCCTCGGGTGGCCTGATCTGCGCCCCCTGCAGAAGGCCGCCGTGGAGCCACTGATGGACGGCGAGGACGCGATCCTGCTCGCGCCGACCGCCGGCGGAAAGACGGAAGCCGCCACCTTCCCCTTCCTGTCCGCCATGCGGAACCAGCACTGGACCGGCACCTCCGTCCTCTATCTGGCTCCCCTCAAAGCCCTCCTCAACAACCTCGTCCACCGGGTCGACACCTACGCCCAGTGGCTCGGTCGCCGCGCCGCGCTCTGGCACGGCGACACCCCGGAGTCCGTACGCCGCCGTATCCGCGCCGAGTCGCCGGACTTCCTGCTCACCACACCCGAATCGCTCGAAGCGATGCTGATCAGCGTCAAGACCGACCACAGGCACATGCTCGGCGGGGTACGTGCCGTCATCATCGACGAGGTGCACGCTTTCGCGGGCGACGACCGGGGCTGGCATCTGCTCGCCGTGCTCGAACGGCTGGAGTGGCTGGCCGGTCGCCGACTCCAGCGGATCGGGCTCTCCGCCACCGTCGGCAACCCCGACGCACTGCTCACCTGGCTGCAGGGGGCACGCCCCGCCGAACGCCCGGGACGCGTCGTCGCGCCCGGTCTCACGCTGCAGGGCACAGCTGGGGAAGGCCCGCCGCCAAGGCCCGCCGGAGACGTCGAACTCGACTACGTCGGCTCGCTCGCCAACGCCGCCAAGGTGATCTCCGCCCTGCACCGCGGCGAGAAGCGCCTGGTCTTCTGCGACTCCCGCAAGCAGGTCGAGGAACTCGGTGCGGCCCTGCGGGCCCGCGACGTCACCGTGTTCCTCTCGCACGCCTCGCTCTCCACCGATGAACGGGCCCGCTCCGAGCAGGCGTTCGCCGAGGCGCGCGACTGCGTCATCGTCTCCACCTCCACCCTGGAGCTCGGCATCGACGTCGGCGACCTCGACCGAGTCATCCAGATCGACTCCCCCGGCACCGTCGCCTCGTTCCTGCAGCGGATCGGCCGCACCGGCCGCCGCGACGGCACCTCCCGCAACTGTCTCTTCCTCGCCACCCGGCCCGCGTCGCTGCTACAGGCAGCCGGTCTGCTCACCCTCTGGGCCCGGGGCTGGGTCGAGCCCGTCACTCCGCCACCGTCGCCCCGTCACCTGGTCGCTCAGCAACTGCTCGCGCTCACCCTGCAGGAACACCGCATCGGCGACCGGCTCTGGCCGGACCGTTGGAACGGCCTCGCGCCCTTCGACCGGTCGGCCGCCCCCCTCCTGAGGCACCTGATCGACGAAGGCTTCCTGGACCGCGACGGCGGCATGCTCTTCATCGGCGCCGAGGCCGAGAAGCACTTCGGCCGCCGCCACTTCATGGAACTCACCGCATCCTTCACCGCGCCGCCCGAGTTCACCGTCCTCGCCGGACGCACCGAGATCGGCACCACCGACCCCACCGTGCTCACCGAGGAACGTCCCGGCCCGCGCCGTCTGCTGCTTGCCGGGCGCAGCTGGCAGGTGACGTTCATCGACTGGGCCCGCCGCCGTGCCTTCGTCGAACCCGTCGAGGACGGCGGTGTGGCCAAATGGCAGGGCAGCGAGGCCCGCGGCCTCTCCTTCACCCTGACCCGCGCCCTCCGCGACGTCCTCCTCGGAACCGACCCGGCCGTCCGGCTCACCCGCCGCGCCACTGCGGCCCTCGCCGAGCTGCGTACCGATCGCGCCCCTCACGAGGTCCACCCGGCCGGCACTCTCGTGGTCCGCGACGCGGATGCCACTCGCTGGTGGACCTGGGCCGGATACCGCGCCAACGCGACCCTCGCCGCCTCCCTCGGCAACCTCGCCGATCCCGTCCAGCGGCCCACCGACACCCATCTTCGCCTGCGCCAGGACCTGTCCCCCGCCGACTGGAAAGCCGCCCGCACCGAACTCCCGAACGCACTCACACTGCCCACCGTCGACCCGCGCGCAGTCCGCGGCCTGAAGTTCTCGGCGGCCCTCCCGCAGCGCCTGGCCACCGCCACCCTGGCCGAACGTCTCGCAGACTTCGACGGGGCACTGACCACGGCGCGAGAGCCGGTACGGCTCGAATGGGGGATGTGAACTCCGCTCCTGATGGCGTGAGTTCCGCTTCCGCCCCAGGTCCGTTCGCCTCTCCTCCAGGCGTCGCTGCCACCTCTGCCACGTCCGCCGGCACTCGGCCGTCAAGGCCCGCGAGAGCCTCGGCCTTACGAAGCCCGACCTGTCTGCGTGCGTCACACCCAGAAGCTGCGTGCTGTCTGATCGATCCCGAGGATCACCGAGGCTTTCAGGGCCGCTGCCCGTACAGCCAGCCGCCCGGCGCCCGGCGCCCGGCGCCCAGGGACAGTGCCCAGGCCGCGCGATGAGGGCAGTGGCCAGTTGTCGGCATTCTTCTTCTCTGACCCAGGAGCGGCGGGCGAGCGTCGGTCTCGTCCTGTTGGGCGCCCACGGGGTTCGTCACCAGCTCGTGCACGTGTGCGGCGTCCTCTCGGCCGGGACGGAAGAGGACGCCGCCGACGGGCACACCCAGCCGTGAATTTGCCCCAGCTCGGGCACACGCTGGAAAGACGGTGGATCCGGAACGTGCCATTGCGCCCGGCCGTCATCAACTCGTCGGCGGGCCGCCACAGTTGTCGCTGTGTCAGGTCACGGTCTGCAGCTGGATTCCCAGTCCCGTCCGACACGAGGGCCCGGGCACTTCCGCGAAGCCGGCTGACGAGCCGAGGCCGGGCGGCTCCGACACGGCAGCGAATCAGGGGCCGGTCACATGAGCGGGCATCTCATGGGGTCGGCGTGGGGCGGGCGAAGAGTTGCCGGCGTTCGTAGGGCGCCATGGCGCACTCGACGGCTTTCGATGTCGTGTGAGGTGTGGCGCGTGAGCGTGCAGACCCTCGGAGCGGTGGTGTGGCGTCACATCTCCCGGACGGATCTGAAGGTGTGTTCCTCGAGTGGGAATCGCGACCACAGGATGTTCGAGGTGATGTTCCGGTTGAGCACCGACGCGAGGAACTCGGTGCATGTCATGCCGTACGTTTCCCACACCGTGCTGCTCGCATCGTTGATGAGGACGCGCCATTCTTCCGGCGGCACGCCCTTCGCTGCCGCCCAGTACAGGTACTCGCCGTTGTCGGTGGTGGCCCAGGGAATCAGTCGCGCGTTGTCTTCTGTGACTTCGGGCGGGGGTGGCTCGAGGTCCCAGAGGATCTCGTTCGCCTCGAGCCGCTGGCCGAGAACGCGCTCCAGATCGTAGGCGCGGTGGCTGCTGCCGGGTTCGAGCAGCAGCAGGTACTCGTCGACCAATCCGCCACCGCAGGAGTCGATCAACTCCTTGTAGTCGCGCGGGAGAGAGCTGCAGATCCCGGCCTCCACCCGCCCCCAGTCCATGCGGCCGCCGCGTGGTTCTCCGAGTGGGAGAAGTGCCCGCAGGGTTTCGATGTGGTTGTTCACGACGTCGGACCCTTCGGATGCTCTGCGGCTGCCGGCTCAGCATTACGGCATGTCCAGGATGGAGACGGCGTTGAACTCTGAGCCGCCGGCTCTGTCAGTGCATGGCAATCCATTGGAGCCGTGGGCTTCGATTGTCACGCCCACCGGCCCTCCCCATCAGCGTCGACTCGGCGTCACGACAACGCCCGCAAAGCCGACACCGCACCTTATGAGCGCTGACCCAACAGCAAGGTGCCCCCCATCTCATTGACTTCGGACCACGGAAGGCCTTGGAGTGAGGAACCTTTCGCTCCTCCCGCCCTGCGGTAGGCAGCGCTCCTCGACGGCTGAGAGCAGGCTGGCAACTGGCACGACAAGCAGGCGACGGCCACAGAGGGATGCGGGGCGACATGCACGAGCCAGGCGATATTCAGTTGGAGATGGAGCGACTGCAGGGGCACGCCGAACGCGCCTTCGTCGAGGTACAGCGGGCGGATACGAAAGCAACGACTTTGTGCGGAATAACCGGTGGCTTGCTGGCTGCAGGGGTTGCCGTGCTGTCAAGTGCGCACGACATGGCCCCCATCGCGGTGTTCTCGTTAATCATGATGTGTCTTCTGCTGATGGCCGCGATAGGAGCTGCGCTGCTCGCACTGCGACCCGTGGTCCCGAGGGCGGGACTGCATACCGAATTGATGAACGAAGCGCTCGTACACCACCGGGTCGGTGTGAGCACGGCTGCGCACGGGGAGCTTGAACGGCATGTCGAGGGCCGCCGATTACAAGTGCTGGCCTGGCTGGCGGACAGGAAGCTGCGAGCGGCCCGCCTGGCCGTCGACTTTGCCCTAGCAGCACTCCTGATGGCTGGAATGTGTCTATTGAGCAACATTCTGGTTGGTTGAGACGATCGACTAAGTGTGTCGGGGCCGCATAGCAGGGGGACGCATGTATCAGCCGCATGCCACGGTGATCGGCGACGAGTTATGGGCACGCCTGAAGGCGCTCGCACCGCAGCGCGTCAGGCCCGCTCGGAGTGTGCTGCTCCGCCAGGGAGACCCAGCAACTCACGTGATCGTCCTGGAGTCCGGGTCAACGTTGATCACCCTGGCCGGGGCCTGCGGAGAAAGGACACTTCTTGCCGTGCGCGGCGCCGGTGAGCTGCTCGGCGAGCTGGCCGTGTTGGACTCCCAGCCGCGCACGGCCACGGTAATCGCCGCCGAGACCTGCCAGATCCGCATCATCCCTGCTGCCGCCTTCCTCAAGTTCGTTGAGGAGCATGCTCTGCTGGCTCCACTCCTGCGCCATGCCATCGCCCGGGTCAGGGAATCAGAGGCCGTTCGACTCGAACTGGCCACCGCTTCTGTGCCGCTGCGTCTGGCATCGGCTCTCTCTCGACTGGTCGAGGCCGCATCCGCTTCGGCTTCGGATCTCGCCGTGCGTCTGACCCAGACGGAGCTGTCTCAGATGATTGGCGCTTCCCGCAACGCGGTGGTCAACGCGCTCAGACCCTGGCGCGAGCGTGACTGGGTCCGCACGACCTCCAGTGGTGGTCTCCTCGTTCGCGACATCCATTCGATTCAATCGCACGCGCGTACGCAGGCGTGACGGGCCGCACTTCAGGCGTGCCCACTACTGGGCAGCGGCAGCCGTCCCACCCGATCAGCATGGGCACTTCCCTGACCGCCTGTGCTGGAAGGACGGTGTCCGATGGTTGTGCCGCTGCACGCAATGCCCTTGGATATGCCCGCCGAACTCGCCCTCGTGGCGATCGACATGGAGAAGTACAGCCAGATCCCCGAGGCGAAGATGGCTGCCGCCCGGTGCGCCGTGGACGACATCGTGGCGACCGTGCTCACTGATTGCCAGTTGCCCGACCCGCGGGAACTTCCCGGCGGCTACAAGGACAGCGGCGACGGGGCGATCCTGCTGTTCCCGCCCTCAGTCCTGACACGACTCGTGGACCCAGCGCTGGGCCGGCTCAATGCGGCTCTGGTGCGCTACGAGCGGCGGCGGCTGGCCAGTAGCCCCGTCTTGCGGCTGCGGGTCAGTGTGCACGTCGGCCCGCTGGCCGTGCCCGACCACCGCGGTAACGCCATCAATGACACCACCCGGCTGCTCGACAGTCAGGCCAATCGCGACGCGCTGTCCGCCGCGAGGGACAATGGCGGCTTCGTTGCTGCCGCGCTCTCCGAGATCGTCTACCAGCGCACCGTGCACTCAGGACACACGCAGGATGTGGGCGCACATCACTTCCTCGAGGCGGTTGCTCGCGTCAGCGACAAGCCCGGCTTCGAGCAGCCCTGCCGGATTCATGTACCGGGCCTGACCGGTCCGGCCGTACATCCCTATGTCGCATACGCCGCGTCGTCGGCCACTGCTCCATCCCCTCCCGCGCAGCAGACCGCTGCTTCGGCTGCTGCTGCTGCCAGCAGTGGCGGCACATTCCAGTTCCACGCTCAGGTCAGCGACGCCACGATCGCGAACAGCATCGAAACCTTGCGAATCGATCGCCGCCAGCGGTGAAGCGTCTGGCCCTTCCGCCCCCGCAAGCCCGCACTCACTCTGGAGTTCCAAATGACTGACGTACCGTTCGACCCCACTTGCTCCGACGCCACCCCACCGAACAACGAAAGTGATGAGAGCCGGTCCAACGGCTCCGGCGGCTGGCTGCATCGATTGCGCACCGGAACCGGCTCCGCCGATCGGCTGGGTGCGAATCCTGACGACCCGTCCGCTTCTCCAGCTCTCCCACAGCCGGGCCCTTTGCCACCCACGCCCCGCGTGCACGAAACGCACGGTGCAGCGACACACGTGTACGGGGACCCCGAAGTTGTCGCCCACTACATCGAGCAGGTGATCCTGGAAACTCGGAAACGGGACCTACTGGAAGGCTTGGAACAAAACCGTGGGCGGCTGCTGGACCAGCCTTTCGTACGGGGCCCGCACTGGGACCTGGTCTGGGAGCAAATCGTCAATCCTGTAACCAGCCGTCCTCGCCAGCCGATCATCGTCATCGTGGCACCGCGTTCGTGTGGCTCCACCACTTTCGCTCTGCGCCTGCTGGCCGAGCACACTGCTGATGAAACCACCCTGGTCCAGCTGGATGCGGACTGGGACACTCCCCGCCAAGGGCGCCTGCCTTTGGAGAAGGCGCATGCGTACCAACTCGATCTCAAGCATCCGGAGAACGACGAGGTATCCACCGACTTCCTGGACGCCCTGTCGAAACACGCCTCTCACCTGCGCGACTGCCACTCCTACCTCGCGCTGACCGTCGCACAGGGCCTGTGGAAGGACCACCGACTCAGCGATCGTGACGGCATCCAAGTCGTTCATCTGCAGCAGGCACCCGATGCCCAGCACGTGGTCGAGGCGCACCTGGCCGCCCACGGCTACGACCAACTCGTCACGTCACTCCGCTCCTTCCCTAAGACCACCACGTCCTTGCGCGGACTGACAGCTGTGGCCGCTGCGCGGGCCGCGCACACCGTCGTGATGGCCTGGAACGAGCACAGCCGCACAAGCACCCAGCAGTCGCCCCCGCAGGTGGAAGGCGAAGGTACCGGGAACACCCTCGAAGACCGCATCATCGCGGCGTTGACCGACTGGCGCGGTGAACTCGACGACCTATTCGGCGAGCTGAACAGGCTGCACGCGCATGGCAATCCGTCACTCACCGTGGAAGACCGTTGCCTGCTCCTGGCCTTGGCCGTGCAGCAGTCAGCACCCATGCCCATCGTGGCGCGCAGTGCAACTGCTCTGCTCGCAGCCATCGGAGACGCGCCCGGCGCCGCCAACACAGCACCAGGGTTCTCACCGCCCCTCAGCGCCCTGGCAGGACGAGGAATGCGTCGGCGTATCCAGGACGTCGGGGGTCAAGTCGACCTGCAGGACACCGTGGTCTTCGACCGGCCCGCCTACGGGCGCGCTGTGCTGGAGTATGTCTGGGACAACTACGACGTCATGCGCAAACCGTTGCTGACCTGGCTCGTCGCGACAGCCCAGAGCACCGATCCGGAAGACCACGCCGTGGCGGCACTGGCCGAACTCACCGTGCGGCACGGAACGGTGAGCTACCTCACCGAGCTGGGTGAACTCGTAGGCAGCAGCCAGCCAGAGGTGCTCGGTGCGGTCCTGGAAAAGGCCGTGCGCAACGAACACGTCGGGCGCCTGGCATGGGCCGCGCTCTACGGGTGGGCGGAACAGAAGAGTTACGCGCCCGCGGTAATCGCGCTGTGCCAACGAATCCTGGAGGACCCCGCCACCGCCACGGTTCTGGCCAAGCGGGCCATGGTGCGGCTGCGTCGCGTCGCGCACAAGAACACCGACGCAGCAGGCCAAGTCCTGGCTGCCTACGACGACCTTGCCCAACACCCCACCGTGGCAGCGCGGCTGGTAGCTGAGGTCCAAGGCTGGCAACAGGGCAAAGTTTCGGCGCGCGGCGGAGCGCTGGCCTTCCTCGCGCTGATGACCGTCCGCCGTGACGACGCACCGTGGCTCGTGTGCGCGCCTCCCCCGGACGTCGACGTGCAGCGGGCCCTCAACAACCTGCTCTCCTCATCGGACACCGCTGCCCAGGCCATTTCGCGCCTGACGGGCTGGATCCGCTCGTGCGCCGGCGATCCCAGCACGTACACACAGTTGCGCAACCAACTCCTGCCTGCGCTACGCGGCCACAACATGTTCGAGGCCGGCATGAAGCTCATGAACGAGCTGCGCGGCATCTCCACCGTTGAGGGCGTCAGCGTGGCTGACGACCTCTACAACCACCTCGTTGACAGCCGTCTACGCACGGTCTTCCCGCTCGAAGAGAGCCTCACGTGAGGTGGCCATGGAGGCGCGCAGTTCGTAGGAGTACGTCTGTCCAGCCACGTCTGCTGCCGAGTTCCACGGGCGGCATCTCGTTCGAAGCGGTGTACACGATCACCTGGCGACCACTGTGGCGTGTGCCCGCCAACACGGAGGAGACAGTACGCGCCGCCGTGCATGCCACTGCCTCCGCTACAGCGGCGCATATGCCGGCCCCGGACGTACCTGCTGCCCAGGACGCCGTCAACGCCGCTCTCGGCTGTCTGCCCCGCCGCGCCTCGAACTACCGCCTGTTGAGCATCTACGCGGCTCTCGGACTGCCCAGCACCGCCAAGGACCTACTGGCACAGCGGGCAGCGGACGAGCAACGCGTCCGTCGCCTGCGGTTCTTGAAAGACAACCTCTACGATCACCCGGACCTCGTCGTCCTGGACCGACTTGAGCGCCACGCCCCCGGTGCCCTGGCTGACGAGCATGTAGCCGAGCTCCAGCGCCTCGCTCGCCTGATCTACTCCTGCAACCGCTGGTGGTTCCCACTCCTGCAGCAATGGGAGCAGGTTGGCCAAGGTTTCACAGACGTCGAAAAGCGTCAGCAGGCAATGCTCGTACTGTCCGATTCCCTCGAGGCGCTCAGCGGCGGCAGTCTGCCCAGCAGCATCCCGCCGATGGGCATACCCGGGGCCGACACGACAGCTCGAAGGGAGCATCCATGAAGCTCTTCTTGTGGCGAGTACTGCTGGCCCCAATGACCAGCCTCCGAGCACTCCTCGTTCAATGGCGCAGCGCAACACCCCTGTCCTACGACGCTGCCTGGCGTCGCGCCCGCCTGGACCGTTGTCCGGATGAAATGGTCTATCGACTCTATGGCCACCAAGCCGCCGGCACCTCCGATCACGCGACCGGCGCCCAGACGCCTTCCGGTCCGCCCAAGAGCGACGAGCCAACCGACCGGCGCCCGTAAGGCGAGCATTTCAGGAGCAGACAACTCCTTCGCCCTGGCACGGAAGCTCACGTCCATTGGGGCGGCCCATGCCTGAGGACGAGGTTCACCTCAGCTGGGGCATCTGACGGATCCACATCCTGCGGAACGAGGGCCCGCAGCCGCCGAGGCAGGGGACCTGGCCGATTCCCCCCGGAGCCGGTCAGGAGCCAACCGAGATGACCGCCAGGGACTGGACCGCATCGCACCCGGGCCCGCCGCCCAGTTTCACGGCCTTCGTCCTCATTCACCAGTTCACATAGGGGTTGTTCACTGAGTGAACAACCGGGAACCTCGTAAGGAGTGAGGACCTACCGCGCGACGGGGCGGTCCCGCTCGGACAGCGATACCGGGCCACAGCCCTGTCAGCAGTTGGAGTCCACTGGGACTTCCGACCCCATCAAGCGGCACGATCACACGTAACGCCCACGCCGCACATACTGCGCATGCACAAACCCGCAGCTCAGGCGTCCTTCTTCGCCGGCTCCAGGATCGCGAGGCACTCCATGTGGTGGGTCATGGGGAAGAGGTCGAAGGCGCGGAGGAAGCGGGGGGCGTAGCCGTTGTCGGCGAAGTACTTGAGGTCGCGGGCGAGGGCGGCCGGGTCGCAGGCGACGTAGGCGACGCGGCGGGGGCCGAGAGCGGCGATACGGGCGACGGTGTCGCGGCCGGCGCCGGCACGCGGCGGGTCGAGGACGACGAGGTCGGCCTCGGTGATGCCGGTACGGGGCAGGACCTGCTCGACCTTCCCCTGCTCAACCCTGACCCGGTCGAAATCGGCCAGGTTGTGGCGGGCGTCCTCGACGGCGCGACGGCTGGACTCGATGCCGAGCACCGCGCCCTTCTCGCCGATCCGGTCGGCGAGCGCGCCCGCGAAGAGGCCGACGCCGCAGTAGAGGTCGAGCGCGGTCTCGCCCTTGCGCGGCAGCAGCCCGCGCATGACGGCGTCGACCAGCACGTCCGCGGCCTGTGCGTGCACCTGCCAGAAGCCGCCCGCGCCCACCCGCCACGTACGGTCGTCCGCGCGCTCGCGCAGGAAGTCGCGGCCGTGCACCCGGTGCATACGGCGCGGTTCGGTGCGCTTCTTGGACTCCCCCACGCGCAGTACGGAGACCGGCTTGTCGAGTTCGACGATCGGCAGTCGGCCGCCGGGACGCGGGGTCAGGACGACCTGCCGGTCGGCGGAGCCGGTCGCGGCGCTCGCCTCGATCCCTGCGATCTGCGGCCAGCTGCGCTTCTCGATGCCCAGTTCGCTGACGCCGGGGGCGGCGATCATGCAGTGGTCGATGGGCTCGACCTCGTGGGAGCGGTGGCGGCGCAGGCCGGCACGGCCCTCCTCGTCGACGGCGTACTGCACGCGGGTGCGCCACTGGGGCACCTCGCCCGCGGGCACCTTGTCGCCGGGAGCGGGCTCGACGGTGCCGTCCCACTTCACGTCCTCGGGCGTCAGCCCGGCCAGCCGCTGCAACTGCTCGGTGAGCACGTCCGCCTTCAGCCGCCGCTGCGCACCGGGCTTGGCGTGCTGCCAGTCGCAGCCGCCGCAACGGCCAGGCCCGGAGAACGGGCAGGGCGCCTCGATGCGGTCCTTCGACGCCTCCAGCACGGTCACCGCGTCCGCGCGCAGGAAGCGCGAGTCGCTGTGTCCGTCGGTCACCCTGGCCACGACGCGCTCGCCGGGCAGGGCGTGGCGCACGAAGAGCACCCGTCCCTCCTCGGTGCGGGCGACGCAGTGGCCGCCGTGCGCGACCGGGCCGACCTCGACCTCGTACTCCTGTCCGACCAGTGACTCAGTGGCGGTTTCGGACATGGTGCGGCGCTCCAGGAGTGGGGTGCGGTGTGGAGGCGGTTCGCCTCGACGGGCCTGCGGCAAAAGGCCAAGTCTACGCGGCGCGAAGGGGTGCCCCTGCCCCGCGGCCGGGCCCGGTCGGACGCCCGCGTCCAGGCCCCGCCCGCGTCCCCGACCCGCCGGTGGGCGGGGCGGCGAGGAACGCGAGATCGTGGCAGCGGGAACGTACGCGCCCCGCTGTGGTCGTACGCGGCCGACACGGGTCGCTGTTGCGGCACCCGGCAGCGGTGGCTGGGCCGCCGCGAACCGGGTACGCGGGTACGCACCGGGAGTGGCCCGCCGGGAGCGGCGGATCGGGCCGGCGGCGACAACGCAGTGGCGGACGGGTTCGCCGACGCGGCGACAGCGCTGGCGCGGTGCGGCCACCCTTCCGAGCGGGCGAGTGAGAAGCAGGAGAGGAGCGGCTGTGCACACTCTGGTGACCGGAGCGAGCGGTTACGTCGGAGGTCGGCTGGTGCCGGAGCTGTTGGCGGCCGGGCACCGGGTGCGGTGCCTGGCCCGTACGCCGTCCAAGCTCGCGGACACGCCCTGGGCGGACGAGGTGGAGGTGGTGCGCGGCGACGTCACCGATCCGCGGTCGCTGGCCGAAGCGTTGGACGGGATGGACGCGGCGTACTACCTCGTCCACGCGCTGGGCAGCGGCAGCGGCTTCGAGCGCGCCGACGCCGAGGCGGCGCGCACCTTCGGACGGGCGTGCAGGGAGGCGGGGGTCGGCAGGATCGTCTACCTGGGCGGACTGACACCGGCCGGTGTGCCGGAGCGCGAGCTGTCACCGCATCTGCGGTCGAGGGCGGAGGTCGGACGCATCCTGCTGGATTCCGGGGTGCCGACGGCGGTGCTGCGCGCGGCCGTGATCATCGGCTCGGGTTCGGCCTCGTTCGAGATGCTGCGCTACCTGACCGAGAGGCTGCCGATCATGGTCACCCCGAGTTGGCTGCGCACCCGGGTCCAACCGGTGGCGATCCGCGACGTGTTGAGGTGCCTGGTCGGCTGCGCGGAGTTGCCCGCGGAGGTGGCGCGGACGTTCGACGTCGGCGGGCCAGACGTCCTGACGTACCGGGACATGATGCGCCGGTACGCGGCGGTGGCCGAGCTGCCGAGGCGGATCGTGGTGCCGGTGCCGGTGCTGACGCCGTCGCTCTCCAGCCACTGGGTGGGGCTGGTCACGCCGGTGCCCAGCTCGATCGCCCGGCCGCTGACCGAGTCGCTGCGGCACGAGGTGGTGTGCCGGGAGAACGACATCGAACGGTACGTGCCGCCGCCGGCGGGCGCGCCGTACGGCTTCGACGAGGCGCTCCGACTGGCGCTGCGACGCATCAAGGAGGCACAGGTCAGTACCCGCTGGTCGTCGGCGAGTTGGCCGGGCGCGCCGAGCGACCCGCTGCCCACCGACCCCGACTGGTCGGGCGGTTCGCTCTACACCGACGAGCGGGCCAAGGACGTGGACGCCTCGCCCCAGGAGCTGTGGCGGGTCATCGAGGGGATCGGCGGCGAGAACGGCTGGTACTCGTTGCCCCTCGCCTGGTCGCTACGAGGCTGGATGGACCGGCTGACGGGCGGCGTGGGACTGCGACGCGGCCGGCGGGACGCGGCACGTCTGCGCACCGGGGACGCGCTCGACTTCTGGCGCGTCGAGGCCATCGAACGCGGCCAACTGCTGCGGCTGCGCGCCGAGATGAGGCTGCCGGGCCTGGCGTGGCTGGAGCTGCGCGTGGTGACGCGCTCCGACGGCGGCACCGAGTACCGCCAACGGGCACTGTTCCATCCGCGCGGCCTGGCGGGGCAGTTGTACTGGTGGAGCGTGAGCCCCTTCCACGCACTCGTCTTCGGCGGCATGGCCCGCAACATCGCCACCGCCGCGAACAAGTCCCGGGACACGACGGTCAAACACGGCTGAGCCCGCCCGGCGTCGAAC
>NZ_JAELVF020000005.1:118138-120746 GCF_018101125.2 Streptomyces tardus
CCCTCACAGCTGCCCCCGGTGACCACCAGCGCAGGTTGCCGTACGTCGTGCCTACCGCCGGAGCCCGAGGGCAAGGACACGTCGTCTGCTCCTGTTGGCCCGCTGCCGGGCCGAGGTGCTCAGCGCGCTGATCGCCGAACTCAACCCCCCGCAGCGCGCACGGCAGATGACCGCGCCGGTCCGGGCCCGTACCGGGCACCGCGGCAGCCGCGGACCCGACACACCGACGTTGGCGCGTCTCGCGTCTCTCCCCGGGGGAACGACCGGAGTCGGGCTGGCCCGAGTGCCAGTTCAGGTGACCGACCGCAGGCGAGGGAACGCAAACCCTGAAGCCCGACGGAGTCATCAGTTCCGTACGGAACTTCACGGTCTGACGAACTCCGCACAGACCCCATATGCCCGGAGAACTACGCACAGTCGCCCGTCGTCACTGGCTTCGAACGTGCGTTGCAGTGTCGCGGGGACCGTTGTGTGACGTGGGTTTCCGTGGGGGGAAGTCGCCGTGGCCATGATGCTGCCGTCCGAGCTGGAGTGGGTTCTCGGGATTCTGGGCTTCAACTGGCCCGAGGCGAACGAGGACCAGTTGATGGAGTCGGCGCAGGCGTGGCGAGCGTTCGCCGAGGACCTGACGACACTTCAGATGCGTGCCAACAAGTCAACGGGCAACGTGCTGTCGGAGAACTTCGGCAAGTCGGTCGAGGGGTTCGACGAGACGTGGCGGGAGTTCTCGGGCAACGGCTCGGGTTACCTGGATGACGCGCGAACGGCGGCGACGGTGGTCGCCTTCGTGTTGGACGCGGCGGCGATGGTGGTGATCGCGATGAAGATCGCGGTGATCATTCAACTCATCGTGCTGGCAGCACAGTTGGCGGCAGCGGCAGCGGCAGCACCGTTCACCTTCGGAGCGTCGGCGGGCGTGGGTGCGGCGGCGACGCAGTTGGTGCGGTCGATCGTGAAGACGATCTTGAAAGAGGCCGCGAAGGCGCTGTTGTCAACCATCGCGGATGCCTTGAAGCAGACCGCGCTCAAGGCAATCCAGGCGATGGCCGAGGAGTTGATGCGCCAGACCGTCAACGTCAACTTCGGCGCCCAGGACGGCTACGACGCGGGCGCCGCCGCCGACGCGGGCATCAAGGCGGGCAAGGATGAATTGGGCAGCCAACGGGACAACGCACTGGGCAACTACCGGGACAACGCACTCGGCGGGATAGCCGGCAAGGGCCGCAAGGCAGGCGCCGACGCCGGCAACGACGCCCTGGGCCTGGGCGGTGACGGGGACAGCGACGGCTCCGGCCGCCGTGGCGAGTCGGGCGACAGCACCGACGGATCCGGTGACGGTGGCGGGGGCACTGACCGTGGGGGCAATGGTGCGGGCGCCGACTCGTCCGGTTCTGGGGACGGTACGGGTTCGGGTGGTTCTGGCGACGGCGGCCGTGGCGGCGCGCCGGGCAGCGGTGACGCCAATGGGAACGAGGGCGGGCCGGGTACGCCGTCGTCGTCCGGCAGCGCGGGTTCCGGCGGAGACGGGGGCCGTACCGGAGGTGGTACGGGTCGTACGGGCGGCGGTGACGGACCACCCTCGGGTGGCCCCGACAGCGGGCCCAACTCCGGTGCAGCCGAAGCCAGTTCGTCGGGCGGTCGGGACTCCGGGCCAGACGGCGAACGGGGTGGTGACGGCAACCGCGGCGGTGACTCGCCGCAGCAGTACCCCACACCCACCGACACCTCGAACCGGCCCTACTCCAACAACCCGTTCGACGCGCCCCGCGACTCCGGCAACGGCGACAACACCCCGGGCGCCAACGGCCGCAGCTCCGACGACGCGGGCGGCAACTCCCGTACGGACGCATCACGTTCGGATTCCGACGGTGCCACCAACCGGCCGGACGGCGACGGCCCCGCACGCCGCCCCGAGGCGGACGGACCGGCCAACCGGTCCGAGGCCGACAGTCCTCGGCAGCCACAGGACGGACAGAACCGCCCCGACGGCGACGGCCCGACACCGCATCCGGCCAGCGACAGTCCCCCGCGTCAGCCGGACAACGACGGCCCCAGACCGGCCCAGGACGGCCCCCCGAACCGTCCCGACGCCGACGGTGCCCCGCACCGTCAACCCGACAATGACGGCCCGCCCAGGCAGCAGGGCAACGACGGTCCGCCACGTCAGCCGGACAGCGACGGGCCACCGCACCGGCCCGACGCGGACCGTCCCGCCGGCCGCCCGGACGGCAGCGACGGTCCCGCACGCCAATCCGAGGCGGACACGCCTGCCAACCGTCCGCCCTCCGACGGCGGACGTAGCGACGTTCCCGGGCCCCGGACCGACAACGACGGCCCCGCACCGCGCTCGGAGACTCCGACCTCCTCCGACGCCGCCCCACCGCGTTCCGAAGCGAACTCGCCTTCCACGCCGCCGAGTTCCCCCGGTACGCAGGACGCCTCCGCCCCCACCCGCAGCGAAGGCGACAACACTGGCAGCGGCGGTACGGGCCGAGCCCCCACGGCGCCCACCTCCATACCCTCCAACGCCGGCGGCCCGGAACGCACCCCGGGCCAGCAGCCCCCGCAACAGCCCACTCCGCCGTCCGCCGACCCCAGCAACGAGAAC
>NZ_JAELVF020000005.1:121125-122914 GCF_018101125.2 Streptomyces tardus
CCCGAACAACGACGCCACGCCGCACCGCGACGACAGCCCCAAGGACTCCGAGCCGCATAGTCACGACAACGCCGACCGACGCGATGACAGCGGCAACTCCCGCGACGACAAAGACGCTTCACACCGCGACGACGCCAAGCCCCCTCACGAGGAGCACCCGTCCGACCGCGACAAGTCTGGCGACGACAATTCCCGCAAGGAACCCGGCTCCAAGCGCGACGACGACAATCCCGAAGACTCCGACTCCAAGCGGGACGACGACGACGCGAACCACCGCAATGACAAAGACCGTTCGGATCGCGACAAGCTCCGGGAAGACACCGACCGCCCCAAGGGCGACGAAGGCAAGCGCGACGACCAGGACAAGCCGGAGACCGACGATCCGAAGCGCCCCAAGGACGACGAGTCGCCACAGCGCACGGACGACGCCCCCGACAGGCCCAAGGGTGACAAGCCGCACGACGCCGACGGCCGCAAGGACGACCCTGCCGAACGGGACAACGACAAGCACCCGGACGACAAGCACGACAACGCCGATTCCCACCCCGACCGCGACCGCGACCCCGACCGCGACCGCGACCGCGACCGGAACGAGGAAACGGACAACGACGGCCGCCAGGAGAAGGACGGCGACCCGCCCAGGAACGACGACCGCGATCAGGACGACCCCGCCGACGACCACCACGATGACGACGGCGACAGCAAGGGCGACAAAGACGACGACTCCGCCCCCGACGACGGCGACAGGGACGGGGACCGCGACGGGGACACCCCGGTAGAAACTCCGGACCTCCCTACCGACCCCGCCAAGGACCGTGACCTCGCGGCCGACGGAAAGAGCGACAAGGCCTGTGGTGACCCGGTCAGCGCCGCGACCGGCAAGATGTTCATGGAGGAGACCGACCTCACCCTCCCCGGCATCCTTCCCCTCGTCATCAGCCGCAAGCACAAGACGGACTACCGCTACGGCCGGTTCTTCGGCCCCAGTTGGGCCTCCCTCTTCGACGAACGCCTGGAACTCGACACCGAAGGCGGCGCCCGTTGGGCCCGCCAGGACGGCTCGATCCTCCACTACCCCACCCTCCCCACCACCCCCGGCGAACCCATACGCCCGGTAGAGGGCACCCGCATACCCCTCACCCTCAGCCAGGACGAGGACCAGCCCGGCTCCGACGACGCACCCGCTTCAGGCCTCCCCGCCTACGTCGTCACCGATCCCCACACCGGCCTCACCCGCCACTTCCACTCCGCCACTACCGGCTCCACCCGCCGTTGGCTCACGCACCTCACCGACCGCAACCACAACACGGTCACCCTCCACCGCACCCGCAACGGCAACCCCACCGCCGTCACCCACACGGGCGGTTACCACGTCGACATCACGACCACCGGTGGCCGCATCGCCACCCTCGCCGTCCGCGACCCCGAAACCGGCGACGTCACACCGGTCAGGTCATACGCCTACGACACCGCCGGCAACCTCACCCACATCACCAACTCCTCCGGCCTCCCGCTGATCTACACCTACGACGATCAGCACCGGATCACCTCCTGGACCGACCGCAACAACGACACCTTCCAGTACCTCTACGACCACGAAGGCCGCGTATTCGAAACCGTCGGCCCCGACGGCGCGTTGTCCAGCCGCTTCGAATACGACATGGCCTCGGGCGTCACCCTCTACACCGACGCCTGCGGCGCCACCACCCGCTTCCACCACAACGAACTCCACCAAGTCGTCGCGGAAACCGACCCGTTGGGCAACACCACCCACTCCACCTGGACCCGC
>NZ_JAELVF020000006.1 GCF_018101125.2 Streptomyces tardus
TCCAGAACAATTCCTCCGGAATTGTTCACATATCGCTTGCGCCGATAATTATTAATCTTGGTGGCAAGCTATCCAACGTATTCAGGCAAAAGAAGCGGGCTGCCCAAGGTAACTCGTCGGGTCTGCGGGCGAACTGACGTCACGTCATTCGACTACAATCGGATCTTTATACCCGGCTCCAGCTCGACCTGCTGATCGAACGCCGTGAACTCGCCTGGGAGTCAGGCGAGTTAGGACGTTTCGAAAGAAGCAGACCGACATGCACTCAGATTCTTAATAAACTATTCAAGCACGAACAGTAGGGGAACTCCGAACAAAACACAAAAGAAGACTCTAAGCTACCCACAATCCTTACTCTAAAAACACCATGCAAAGAACACCCAACCCCTCACTCCTCACCTCTCCGCTAACCCATCTCCATCTCCCACATAAGCGACCAACGCTTAGCGCCCCACAACCAACAACGCCCCACAACCAGCACCGCCCACCGCCAGCTAACTCAACGAGTCCTACCGAAAGAACCACAACGCCCTGCCTGCTCAACGCAGTTCACGATTCGGCGAAAGCCTCATCCTTCGCTCGGCGTCCGCTGGGCGAACCCAGTCAGGCGTTCCATCCCACGGAGGCAACGTGCGTATACGAGTCGTAGTCGCTGCCGAGGCCGGTAATCGCTTCGTCCCAGATCGCGCCCAGGTCCTCGATGTCGTCCGCCACCCAGGCGTCAACTGCCGCGTCCCAGATGTGAGGGCGCAAGGTGATGCGGCGGATCTGGAGGTCCCGGCGGTACTTCCCGGGCACTTCTCGCTGGTCGACGGGGTCGATCTCCACACGAGTACCACCGCCGCGCGAGAGGCGTCGCTTCAGCTCGGCAACGACGCGACGGCGGCGCAACGCCCAGTAGGCGGCATCAAGTTTGGAACGGTTTGCAGGAGAGGGCGAGCGTTCTTCGGCCAGCCACGCATAAAGCGTGCGGCGTGTGACGGAGATACCGGCCTGGCCCATCGCGGTGTAACCCGCAGAGGAGGCGGTGAGATAGCGCAGTCGGGCTGCGATGCCTCGTGGGGTGTCGGGTGGCGAGGTGATGCCGGTGACCATGGCGTCCAGGCCGAGCGCGAGGGCGGTGCCGCCGGGAATGCCGTCGGCACCGTGCTCGCCGAAGCGGCTCCAGCGGTAGTCCTGAGCCATCAGACGGTCTCCTTGACCGTGTAGTCCACCGGGCTGCCCTCACGATCGTGCTTGATCTTCATGTCTCCCAGTCCGCGTCCTTCGTGGAACGCCTGCCGCCAGTCGCCTGCGACGTGCAGTTCGTCGGTGCCAAGGACGGCGACGACTCCCAGTCCTGCTTCGTGGGCTTTGTAGGCGCGGCTCCATAGGTTCGCGAACGCCTGCGAGCGGATGAGATGGGTCCAGTCGGGTCGCACGATCTCGCGGTTGTGGACGCTCTCGCCGAGTGTGGAGACGAACTTGGAGTACATCGCCTTGATGTAGTCCAGCTTGACGTCGTTGTCGGCTTCCAGGGCTTCCGTACGGGCCTCGGCGAGCGTCGCGCGCAACTGCTTGAGGAGGCCTTCGGAGGAGCCGGATGTCCAAGACTCGTGAATGGTGGGCGCCTCGAGGAGCCCGTGCTTCGGGCCGGCCAGGCGAAGCAGGAGCCGCAGCGTCGGCTCACCGATCCACAGCGGTCCGGGTTCCTCTCGGTTGCCGAGCGGGTGAGGCAGGTCGGTGTGGAACCAGGCGGGCGGGTCGATCAGGTAGAACCCGGCGCGCTTCGGGTCCCTCGTCCCGTCGGCGCTGTGCTCGAGGCGGCCGATCGGCAGGTGGGTCGTGAACGCGGCCAGGTAGGCGGCGTTCACGTCCAGAGCGGTGACGTAGAACGGTCCGTCGGGGCTGCGGCGCAGTTGGGGGTGGCGCCAGGACGGGCGGGCTTCCCAGATCAGGTCCGGGTCGTTCTTGGTGGGGCGCTGGAGGATGGCCGGCAGACGGGGGTAGGCGGTGTGCTCGTACCGGGCCTGTTTCCGGGTGTGCTGGAAGAGGGCCATGACGTCGGGGATGGCCCTCTTGACGAGTGCTTGTGCGGCGGCCTCCTGGTCACCGGCTGCGCGCGCCAGCTCGGTCTCGACTGTGTCGTCGATGTGTGCGGCGAGCTCGCTGCGTGCCTGCTCCGCACTGGTCGTCCGGCGAGCGGCATGGTGCCGGTGGTGGGCGGTTCGGGCTCGGTGTGCGGCCGGGCTCTCCGCGGTCTCTGTCGGCGCCGGCACCTGCTCGGCCTGGTGTCGGAGCGGGACGAGCGGTGGCGGGGTGGTGGCCGTGGTGGCAGGGGCCTGTGCGGCATTCTCGGCAGCCGCC
>NZ_JAELVF020000007.1 GCF_018101125.2 Streptomyces tardus
CCGACCCAGACCACCCGTACCACCCGTCACGAGGACGGTCCCGTCAACAGGGAAATCGAGGGACTGAACATCAGCCGGAACACCAGCCGTAACCGCCCGGACGAGGCGCGGCACCAGAACGCGGCCCTCGCGGACGGAGATCTCCGTCTCCTCCACGGAGAGTGCTGCGAGGAGCGCCTTCCGGTCCGTGCTGTCGTCGGTGTCCAGCAGGGCGAAACGGCCGGGGTGTTCCAGCGATGCCGAACGCACCAGGCCCCGCACGGGAGCGGCGCTCAGATCGGGCGCGGTGACGAACACCAGCCGGGAATCGGCGAAACGCTCCTCGGCAAGCCAGGAACGCACCCGGTCCAGCGCCCAAGCAGCAGCGCCGTGCGCGCTCTCGGCGACGTCGGTGGTGGTACCGTCCGGGACGCCGACGAGGACGACGCCCGGTACGGCGGCGGCCGCGGCGAGGGACTCGAGGCTCGCGTACGGGGTGAAGCCGTGGTCCCCGTGGCCGGCGGTCCGGTCGCCGAGGACCGCGACCGCGTCGGCCTCGACGGGTGCGCCGGTGGCCGGGGCGGCCGTCCAGTCGACGCGGTACAGGGGCCGCGCCGCGTCGGGGGTTGCGGCTCCGGACCCGGCCGCGCGAACGGTGAGGGACTCCACCGTGGCGACAGGCGCACCGGTCGGGTCGGCGAGCCGGACGCCCAGGGTGTCGTCCCCGGTGCGGGTCAGCTGAACCCGGAGCGCGGACGCGCCGGACGCGTGCAGGGACACGCCCTCCCAGACGAACGGCACACCGCTCGGGGCGTCCTCGTCACCGAAGGCGAAGGAGGCGTGCAGGGCCGCGTCGAAGAGGGCCGGGTGCAGGCCGAATTCCGCGCCGTCGACGCCGTCGGGCAGGGCGACCTCGGCGAAGACGTCGTCACCGCGCCGCCAGGCGGCCCGCAGGCCCTGGAAGACGGGGCCGTAGTGGAGCCCGGCCTCGGCGAGGCGCTCGTAGCTGCCGGTCAGGTCGACCGGGGAGGCGTCCTTCGGTGGCCACACGGCGGCGTCGAACCCGGCGGGCGCGGCAGCTGGGGCGAGGACGCCGGTGGCGTGCGGGGTCCACGGCTGACGCTCGCCGCCGTCGTCGTCCCGTGCGTGGACGGAGACCGGGCGGCGGCCCAGGTCGTCGGGCGCTCCGACGCTCACCTGGATACGCACCGCGCCGCGTTCGGGGAGCACCAGGGGTGCGGCCAGGGCGAGTTCCTCGACTGAGTCGCAGCCCGCCTCGTCGGCGGCCCGGACGGCGAGTTCCAGCAGTGCCGTACCGGGGACCAGAACTGCCCCCTGTACGACGTGGTCGGCGAGCCAGGGGTGGGAGCGCGTCGAGAGGCGTCCGGTCATCACCAGGCCGTCGGCGTCGGCGAGTTCGACGGCCGCACCGAGCAGCGGATGGCCTGCGGCGCCGATACCGGCCATCCGGATGTCACCGGTCGAGGTGGTGGCCGCGGTGGGCCAGTAGCGCACGTGCTGGAAGGCGTAGGTGGGCAGGTCGACGGGTCGACCGCCGGTGCCGTCGAGGACTGCGGCCCAGTCGACAGCGGCACCGAGGACGTGGAGCCGGGCGAGGGCGGCGAGGGCGGTGGTCTCCTCGTCACGGTCCTTGCGCAGCAACGGCACGAAGGCGGCGTCACTGTCCTGGCCCGCGCTGGTGCGCGCCATTCCACTGAGAACGCCGTCGGGGCCCAACTCCAGGAAACGGGCGACACCTTGCTCAACGAGCGCGGTGATCCCGTCGTGGAAACGGACCGCCTCCCGGACATGGGTCACCCAGTAGCCGGCAGTGGTCAGTTCGCCCGCCTCGGCAAGACGACCGGTCACATTCGAGACGACCGGCAGACGCGGCTCGCCGAACGACAGGCCTTCAACGACCTCGCGGAACGCATCCAGCATCGGGTCCATCAACGGCGAGTGGAAGGCATGCGAGACGCGCAGCGCGCTGACCCGCCTGCCCTGCTCACGGAAGATCCCGGCGACTGCCTCGACCGACTCCACGACACCCGAAATCACCACAGACGACGGCCCGTTGACCGCAGCCACCGAGACGCCTTCCACCAGGTGCGGAAGGACCTCGGCCTCTGTGGCCTCGACCGCCCACATCGCGCCGCCCTCGGGCAGCGCCTGCATCAGACGACCACGAGCAGCCACCAGAGCACAGGCGTCCTCCAGGGAGAACACCCCGGCGACGTGGGCTGCGGCGACCTCGCCGATGGAGTGACCGGCCACGAACTCCGGCCGCACACCCCACGACTCCACCAGACGGAACAGAGCCACCTCAACGGCGAACAGACCCGCCTGCGCATACTCCGTGCGGTTCAGAACCTCGGCGTCCTCGCCCCACACCACCTCACGCAGCGGACGCTCCAAATGCACGTCCAGACCCGCACACACCGCGTCCAAGGACTCCGCGAACACCGGGAAACGGGCATACAACTCACGCCCCATACCGAGCCGTTGCGAACCCTGACCGGAGAAGAGGAACGCCGTACCACCGGTACGAGCGGCACCGACGACGACGGCGGGGTCGGGTTCGCCCACGCACACGGCCGCCAGACCGCGGACGGCGGTCTCCCGGTCGCCGTCGGTCAGAATCACGGCGCGGTGGTCGAAGGTGGAACGCTGGGTGGCGAGGGAGAGCGCCAGGTCGGCCGGGCGCAGCGCGGGGTCCGCCTCGACCTGGGAGAGGAGGCGGGCGGCCTGGGCCCGCAGCGCCTCGTCCGTGCGACCGGACAACGTCCAGGGCACGATGCCCGGGGCCGAGGAGGCGACGACGTCCGTGCCCGGGATCTCGGCGGCCGGCTCGGGCTGTTCGAGGATGACGTGGGCGTTGGTGCCGCTGATGCCGAAGGAGGACACACCGGCCCTGCGGAGTCGTTCCCCCGACCACTCCTGGTCGTCGGTGAGGAGCTCGACCGCGCCCTCGCTCCAGTCGACGTGTGAGCTGGGTGCGTCCACGTGCAGGGTGCGCGGCAGCACGCCGTGACGCATCGCCATCACCATCTTGATGACACCCGCAACACCGGCAGCAGCCTGCGTATGACCAAGGTTGGACTTCACCGAACCCAGCAGCAACGGCGCCTCGCCGTCCGCCCGCTGCCCATAGGTGGCCAGCAGCGCCTGCGCCTCGATCGGGTCACCCAACGTGGTGCCGGTGCCGTGCGCTTCGACGACGTCCACCTCGGACGCCGACAGACCACCACTCGCCAACGCCTGCCGAATCACCCGCTGCTGCGACGGACCGTTCGGCGCCGTCAAACCATTCGAAGCACCGTCCTGATTCACCGCCGAACCCCGCACCACCGCAAGCACTTTGTGCCCGAGACGACGCGCATCCGACAACCGCTCCAACACCACCATGCCCACACCCTCCGACCAGCCGACACCATCAGCAGAATCGGAGAACGAACGGCAACGACCGTCGGAGGAAAGACCACCCTGACGGGAGAACTCGACAAACGTCATCGGCGTCGACATCACCGTCACACCACCAGCAACCGCCAAAGAGCACTCCCCCGAACGCAACGCCTGCGCCGCCCAGTGGAGCGCCACGAGAGACGAGGAGCACGCCGTGTCGACGGTGACCGCGGGGCCTTCAAAGCCGAAGGTGTAGGAGACGCGGCCGGAGGCGATGCTGGGGGCGCTGCCGTTGGCGCGGAATCCTTCGTACTGCTCGTCGACGAGCAGGTTGCCGTAGTCGTTGTACATGACGCCCGCGAAGACACCGGTCTGGCTGCCCCGAAGCGTGACCGGATCAATACCGGTGCGCTCGATCGCCTCCCACGTCGTCTCCAACAACAACCGCTGCTGCGCATCCGTCGCCACAGCCTCACGCGGACTCATCCCAAAGAACTCCG
Source organism: Streptomyces tardus (assembly GCF_018101125.2). Taxonomy (GTDB): domain Bacteria; phylum Actinomycetota; class Actinomycetes; order Streptomycetales; family Streptomycetaceae; genus Streptomyces; species Streptomyces tardus. The sequence continues at coordinate 3,882 of NZ_JAELVF020000007.1, forward strand.
CGTCAAACTCCCCCGCGCCGTGGAGGAAACCGCCCGAGCGCGTATACGTCGTACCCGACGCATCCCGGTCCGGGTTGTAGAGAGCCTCCACATCCCAACCACGGTCCAACGGAAACTCCGAAACCGCGTCAACGCCCTCCGACACCACCCGCCACAGATCGTCGGGCGAAGAAACCCCACCCGGATAACGGCACGCCATACCCACAATGACAATCGGGTCATCCACCACCGACGACAACGCCGACACCGGCACGACAGAACCCGGCTCCACCACACCGAACAACTCGTCCAACAGATAACCGACCAAGGCGTGCGCGGTCGGATAGTCGAAAACGACCGTCGCAGGCAACCGCAGACCCGTCGACGCACCCAGCCGATTCCGCAACTCAACCGCAGTCAGCGAATCAAACCCAAGATCCTGGAACACCCGGTCCGGGTCCACGGTCTGGACGCCCGCATGACCGAGCACCACCGCGATCTGGCCACGCACCAGGTCAAGCAGCACCTCGCGCCGCTCGTCGACACCCAGCACAGCCAGACGCTGCACCAGACCAGCCGTCGCCGCCGAACCACCGGCAGCGGACCGGCGGGTCCTGCGTCGGATGAGGCCGCGCGTCATCGGGTGCGGATCGGCCTGCTCGCGCAGTGCGGCGAGGTCGAGGCGGACGGGCAGGACGGCGGGTACGCCGGTCGTCAGGGCCGCGTCGAAGAGGACGGTGCCCTGCTCGGGGGTCAGTTCGGGCAGCCCGGCGCGGGCGATGCGGTGGACATCGGTACCGGAGAGGGTGCCGATCATGCCGGCGTCCTGCGTCCACGGGCCCCAGGCGAGGGAGGTCGCGGGCAGGCCGAGGGAGCGGCGGTGGCAGGCCAGGGCGTCCAGGAAGGTGTTCCCGGCCGCGTAGTTGGCCTGTCCCGGGCCGCCGAGGACGCCGGAGAGGGAGGAGAAGACGACGAAGGCGTCGAGGTCCAGGCCCTCGGTCGCGCGGTGCAGGTTCCAGGCCGCGTCCACCTTCGGGCGCAGGACCTTCGCCAGCCGCTCGGGGGTCAGCGACTCGACCATGCCGTCGTCGAGAACGCCCGCGGTGTGCACGACCGCACGCACCTCGTACCGCGACACCAACTCCGCCAACGCATCGGCATCCGCGACATCACACGCCTCCACCGACACCCGCGCACCCGAACCCGACAACTCCGCCGTCAACCCGGCCACACCCTCGGCCGACCGCCCACTGCGGCTCACCAACAACAGGTTCCGCACGCCGTGTTCAGCGACCAGGTGCCGGGCCATGACTCGGCCCAGACCACCCGTACCACCCGTCACAAGGACAGCCCCGTCCCCACGACTCCAGTCCGGACCCTCCGTCTCACCCGCGGCCACCCGGGCCAGGCGGGGCACCATCACGCGGCCGTCGCGCACAGCCGTCTCCGGCTCACCGCTCGCGGCGGCAGACAGCACAAGAGCGGGGTCCGAGCCCTCCGCCACGTCCAACAGAGCGAAACGACCCGGGTGTTCGGACACCGCCGAACGCACCAGACCCCACACCGACGCACCAGCCAGATCAGCCCCGTCCACCACACCCGACGTCACCAACACCAACCGAGAACCGGCAAACCGCTCCTCGCCCAACCACCCACGCACCAAACCAAGAGCACGCCCAGCGACCTCATGCACCTCACCAACCACCCCACCCGAAGCACCAGCACCGTCGCCGGCACCGACCCCGACGAGCACCGTCCCCGGCACCTCCTCAGCGACGGAAAGCGCATCCAGATCCGCGAAAAGGACACCCGGCAGCTCCGGAAGGTCCGCACCCAGCAGAGCGGCCGGGGCGGTTCCGGGCTCGGCGTCGGCGGCCGGGACCCAGTCGACCCGGAAGAGGGCGTCGCGGGTCAGGACGTCCGCTGCCGAGGGCGCGGAGGCGACGGCGCGCAGCACCAGGTTCTCGATGCTGGCAACGGGTGCGCCGTCCGCGTCGGCCACGGCGACGGTCGCGGACGCATCGCCGGTGCGGGTCATGCGGACCCGCACGGCGCGGGCCCCGGAGGCGTGCAGACACACCCCTTCCCAGGAGAACGGGACGACGCCCCTGGCCAGGCCGGCGAGGGCCGAGATCTGGAGGGAGGCGTCGAGCAGCGCGGGGTGCAGGCCGAACTCGTCGCCGTCGACACCGTCGGGCAGGGCGACCTCGGCGAAGACGTCGTCGCCGCGCCGCCAGGCGGCCCGCAGGCCCTGGAACAGCGGCCCGTACTCGTAGCCGCCGTCGGCCATGCGCTCGTAGAGGCCGCTGATGTCGAGGAGTTCGGCGTCGGCGGGGGGCCACACCGTCGAGTCGAACTCGAGGGTGCGTTCGCCGGGAACGAGGACGCCGGCGGCGTGCTCGGTCCAGGAGTGCGGGTCGTCCGCTCCCTCTGCGCGGGAGCGGGCGGTGAGGCTGCGGCGACCGGTGGAGTCGGCGGGGCCCACGTGGAGATGGAGTTGGACGCCGCCCTGGGCGGGGAGGATCAGCGGGGCGGCGAGGGTGAGTTCCTCGACACGTTCGCAGTCGACCTCGTCACCTGCCCGGACGGCGAGTTCGACGAAGACGGTGCCGGGCAGCAGGACGTTGCCCATGACGGTGTGCTCGGCGAGCCAGGGGTGGGTGCGCAGGGAGAGTCGGGTGGTGAGCAACAGGCCGCCGCTGTCGGAGAGTTCGACGGCGGCGCTGAGCAACGGGTGCCCCGCGGCCCTGAGGCCGGCGGACTCCACGTCCGCGCCGACGGTGACACTGGGCACCGGCCAGTAGCGCTCGTGCTGGAAAGCGTAGGTCGGCAGGTCGGTGAGCCGGGCGCCGGTGCCGTCGAGGACAGCGGTCCACTCGACGGGTGTGCCGGTGGCGTGGAGTTGAGCGAGGGCAGCGAGGGCGGTGGTCTCCTCGTCACGGTCCTTCCGCAGCAACGGCACGAAGGCGGCGGCGCTGTCCTCGCCCGCGCTGGTGCGCGCCATCCCGCTCAGAACGCCGTCGGGGCCCAACTCCAGGAAACGGGCGACACCTTGCTCGACGAGCGCGGTGATCCCGTCGTGGAAACGGACCGCCTCCCGGACATGGGTCACCCAGTACGCGGGGACGGTCAGTTCGCCGGCCTCGGCGAGACGACCGGTCACATTCGAAACCACCGGCAGACGCGGCTCCCCGAACGACAGACCCTCGACGACCTCGCGGAACGCCTCCAGCATCGGGTCCATCAACGGCGAGTGGAAAGCATGCGAGACACGCAACGCACTGACCCGCCGACCCTGCTCACGGAAGTGCCCGGCAACCGCCTCAACAGACGCCGCCACACCCGAAATCACCACGGACGAAGGCCCGTTGACCGCAGCCACCGACACGCCTTCAACCGACTCCAGGTGCGGAAGCACCTCGGACTCCGTCGCCTCGACCGCCCACATCGCGCCCCCGTCCGGAAGCGCCTGCATCAGACGACCACGAGCGGCGACCAGAGCGCAGGCGTCGGGCAGGGAGAAGACTCCCGCGACATGCGCCGCAGCCACCTCACCGATCGAGTGACCGGCCACGAACTCCGGCCGCACACCCCACGACTCCACCAGACGGAACAGAGCCACCTCAACGGCGAACAGACCCGCCTGCGCAAACTCCGTCCAGTTCAGGACCTCGGCGTCCTCACCCCACACCACCTCACGCAGCGGACGCTCCAAATGCACGTCCAGACCCGCACACACCGCATCGAAGGACTCCGCGAAGACCGGGAAACGCGCGTACAACTCACGGCCCATACCCAGACGTTGCGAACCCTGACCCGAGAACAGGAACGCCGTACCGCCGGTACGGACGGTGTCCTCGACGACGGCGGGGTGGGGTTCGGCGGCGCCGAGGGCGGCCAGGGCGGCGGCGGTGGTCTCCGGATCGGTGGCCAGGACGACCGCGCGGTGCGGGAAGGGTGCGCGGCTGGTGGCGAGGGAGAGCGCGATGTCGACAGGGCGCGGGGGCGGGGTGGTCGTGAGGCGGGCGCCGAGGCGGGCGGCCTGGTCGCGCAGGGCGGTGGCGGAACGTGCGGAGAGCGGCCAGGGGATGACAGCCGGTTCGACGAGCGCGGCCGGAACGGTGGCGGGCCTCTCGTCGTCGGGGGCCTCGGGTGCGTCGGTCTTCTCCGTGGTCGCCTCGGTGGCCTGTTCGAGCAGGACGTGGGCGTTGGTGCCGCTGATGCCGAAGGCGGAGACGCCCGCACGGCGGGGGCGGTCGGTGTCGGGCCAGTCGGTGGCCTCGGTGAGGAGGGCGACGGAGCCGGCCGTCCAGTCGACGCGGGAGGAGGGGCTGTCGACGTGGAGGGTGGCGGGCAGCAGTCCGTGGCGGATGGCCATCACCATCTTGATGACGCCGGCGACACCGGCCGCGGCCTGCGCGTGGCCGATGTTCGACTTGATGCCGCCGAGGTGCAGCGGGCTGCCCTCGGGGCGGTTCTGGCCGTAGGTGGCGAGGAGGGCCTGGGCCTCGATGGGGTCGCCGAGAGTGGTGCCGGTGCCGTGCGCCTCGACGGCGTCGACCTGGTCGGCGGTGAGGCGGGCGTCGGCCAGTGCGGCTTCGATGACGCGGCGCTGCGCGGGGCCGTTGGGGGCGGTGAGGCGGCTGCTGGCGCCGTCCTGGTTGACGGCGGAGCCGCGCACGACGGCGAGGACGGGGTGGTTGTTGCGGCGGGCGTCGGAGAGCCGCTCGACGAGGAGGACGCCGACGCCCTCGCCCCAGGAGGTGCCGTCGGCGGCGTCGGCGAACGGCTTGCAGCGGCCGTCGGCGGCGAGGCCTCGCTGCCGGGAGAACTCGGTGAAGAGTTCGGTGGTCGGCATCATGGCGGCGCCGCCGGTCAGGGCGAGGGAGCACTCCCCCGCGCGCAGGGCGCGGACCGCGAGGTGCAGGGCGACGAGGGAGGAGGAGCAGGCGGTGTCGACGGTGACGGCGGGGCCCTCGAGGCCCAGGGTGTAGGAGATGCGGCCGGACAGGACGCTCATGGCTCCGCCGGTGAGGTTGTGCCCCTCGGTCTCGTCGGCGGTGCGGGCCAGGGAGCCGTAGTTGGTGTCGGCGCCGCCGACGAAGACGCCGGTGTCGGTGTTGCGGAGCGCCGCGGGGCTGATCCGGGCGCGTTCGACGGCCTCCCAGGCGGTCTCCAGAATGAGGCGCTGCTGGGGGTCCATCGCGAGGGCCTCGCGAGGGGAGATGCCGAAGAAGTCGGCGTCGAAGTCGGCGGCGTCGTGCAGGAATCCGCCCTCTTGGACGTAGCTCTTGCCGGAGGTGCCGGGGTCCGGGTCGTAGAGGCCGTCCAGGTCCCAGCTGCGGTCCGCGGGGAGCGGGCCGACGGCGTCGGTGCCCTCGGCGACCAGGCGCCACAGGTCCTCGGGGGAACGGACCCCGCCGGGGAAGCGGCAGGCCATGCCGATGACGGCGATGGGCTCGCCGTCCCGTGCCTCGACCGACTCCAGCCGCTGCCGGGTGCGGCGCAGATCGGCGGTGACCTTCTTGAGGTAGTCGCGGAGCTTGGCTTCGGAGCTTGCCATGGGGTGGTTCCTCTGAGTTCGAGAAGGACGCGTTCGGCCGGACCTGGGGCGGGAGCTGTGTCCGCCGACGCGCGGTGCGGGCGCGTCGGCGGAGACGGCGGCTAGGCGAGCCCGAGTTCGTTGTCGATGAGGTCGAACATTTCGTCGTCCGTGGAGGTGTCGAGGTCGGCGGCGTCCTCGTCGGTGTCCTGGGTGGCGTCGAGCTTCCACTGCAGGGCCTTGAGGCGTTGGGCGAGCCGGACGCGGTCCTGGTCGTCGAGGTCGGCGCCGCCCACGGCGGCTTCCAGGACGGCCAGTTCGGCGAAGACGGCCCGGTCCGGTTCCTCGGCTTCGGTGCCGAGTTCGGTGCTCAGGTGCTGGACCAGGGCGGCGGGGTCCGGGTGGTCGAAGATCAGGGTGCTGGGGAGGGTCAGTCCGGTCTCGGCGTTGAGGCGGTTGCGCAGTTCGACGGCGGTCAGCGAGGACATCCCGAGGTCGAGGAAGCCGCGGTCCGCGTCGAGGGAGTCGGCGGAGGCGTGGCCGAGCACGGCGGCGAGGTGGGCGAGGACGGTGCGGCGCAGGAGTGTCTGCCGCTGGGGGCCGTCGAGCTCGGCGAGCCGGGCCCGGAAGTCGGCCGGAGCGGCTGCACCGGTGACGGGGGCCGCGGCGGTGCGACGGGCGGCCGGGCGGGCGAGGGCGCGCAGCAGCGGGGGCGCCTCGTCGGCGCGCAGGGCGCGGGTGTCGAGGCGTACGGGGACCAGTTGGGCGGTGTCCAGGAGCGTCGCGGCGTCGAGGAGGCCGAGGCCCTGGTCGGCGGTGAGGGGGCGGATGCCGGAGCGTTCCAGGCGGGCGAGGTCGGCGTCGTCGAGTGCACCGGTCAGTGCGCTGCGGTCCTCCCAGAAGCCCCAGGCGAGGGAGTGCGCGGTGAGGCCGCGGGCCCGCCGGTGCTCGGCGAGGGCGTCGAGGAAGGCGTTGGCCGCCGCGTAGTTGGCCTGTCCGGGCCCGCCTGCGATCCCGGCGTAGGAGGAGAACATCACGAACGCGCTGAGCTTGAGGTCGCGGGTGAGGTGGTGCAGGTGCCAGGCGCCGTCGGTCTTGGGGCGCAGGACCGTGGTGAGGCGTTCCGGGGTGAGGGTGTCGAGGAGGCCGTCGTCGAGGACTCCGGCCGCGTGGACGACAGCGGTCAGGGGGTGTTCGGCGGGTACGGCGGCCAGGACCCGGGCGACCTGGTCGCGGTCGGCGGTGTCGCAGGCGACGATCTCGGTCTCGGCGCCGAGGGCGGCGAGTTCGTCGCGCAGGGCGCCGGCGCCGGGGGCGTCGGGGCCGCGGCGGCCGGTGAGCAGCAGCCGGCGGACGCCGTGCCGGGTGACGAGATGGCGGGCGACGAGGGTGCCGAGGACGCCGGTGCCGCCGGTGACGAGGACGGTTCCCGCGCCCGTGCCGTCGCCCCAGGGCGCGGTGGTGACGGATGCAGGGGCGCTGTCGGGGTGGTCGGCGCGGACCAGGCGCGGCACGGTGACGGTCCCGGTGCGGACGGCGAACTGGTTCTCGCCGGTGTGCTCGGCGACGGTGACGGCGTGCGCGAGGGCCGTGGTGGAGCTGTCGTGTCCGTCGCTGTCCGCGAGCAGGAAGCGGCCGGGGTGTTCGGTCTGCGCGGAGCGCAGCAGACCCCAGGCAGTGGCGTCGGCGAGGCCGGGGACGGTGTCGTCCGGGCCGGTGGCGACAGCGCCCTCGGTCAGCAGCAGAAGCCGGGTGGCGGCGAAACGGGGTGCGCGCAGCCAGTCGGTGGCAAGGGCGAGGGCCCGGCGCGCCGAGGTGTGCGCGGCGGTGACGGTGTCGTGGTCGGTGGTGGCGCCGGTGACGTCGTCGGTGGCGTGGCTGTGGGCGGCGACGACGAGGGCGGGATGGGGGGTGTCGCCGGAGTCGAGGGCCGCGGTGAGGTCGGCCAGGTCGCGGTGGACGCGGACGGTGACGCCCGCCCTCTCCAGGGCGGCGCTGAGGCGTCCGGGAGCGCCGCCCTGGAGAGGGCGGGCGTCACCGTCCGCGTCCACCGCGACCTGGCCGACCTCACCGCGGCCCTCGACTCCGGCGACACCCCCCATCCCGCCCTCGTCGTCGCCGCCCTCGACGAACACCTCCCGATCGCCGTCCCCGACGACGGCGCCGTCGAACTCCCACTCCGCGCCGGCTACCGACCGCGCCACCGCGCCGGGCACGGCCGAGGCGCCCGCTCCAAACGCTGAAGTCACCTCTGCGCAGGGGGAGTCCGCCGCCGTAGCGGCGGCGGACTCCCCCTGCGCAGAGGTGACTTCAGCGTTTGGAGCGGGCGCCTCGGCCGTGCCCGGCGCGGTGGCGCGGTCGGTAGCCGGCGCGGAGTGGGAGTTCGACGGCGCCGTCGTCGGGGACGGCGATCGGGAGGTGTTCGTCGAGGGCGGCGACGACCGGGAGGCCGGTCTCGTCACCGGCCCTGACCGCCCAGTCCAGGAGGGCGGTGGTGGGTACGACGACGGTGCCGTGGACGCGGTGGGCGTCCAGCCAGGGCTGCGTGTCGAGGCTGAGGAGACCGGTCAGGACGGCTCCGCCGGAGGCGAGCCGGACGACGGAGTCGAGTCCCGCCGGGTCGGCCTGCGCGTCGGTCGCCTCCAGCCAGTACCGCTCGCGCTGGAAGGCGTAGG
>NZ_JAELVF020000008.1 GCF_018101125.2 Streptomyces tardus
GGTGGTGTGTTGACGCGGCAGGTGGGTGGATCTCGGCGAGGCCGCTCAGCAGCCGTGCGTAGCGCGTGCGTTGGTCGCCCCGGGGCTCGTTTCCGCCTTCGGTCCTCGGTTTCTCCCAGCTGGACACGGCAGCCCGGGTGACGCCCACCGCTGCGCCGACCTGTTCCAGGCTGAAGCCGGCTGCCTTGCGCAGCCGAACTCGTTCCTCGTGCGGGGGGATGGCGGCTTCGAGGCGGGCCTGTGCGAGGAGTTGGGCCACGGAATCATTCGCGTCACTCACCCATCCCACTATACGTTCGCGGTGAGCGGGCTCGATGAACCCGCTCACCCTTGGAACGTCGTCTCGGCGAGGGTTGCTGCGCTGGTCAGCGGGGACGCAGGGCCGATACGCGGTTGCCGTGCGCGACAGGTGCGTCAGCTGCGCTCGCGGTGCGGCCAGTGCGCGGGCGGTGACACGTGCAGTGTCGGTTGTGGACTTTCAGGATTCGGTCCGGTCACTGCGTGGTTGGCTCCTTCCGGTGCAACGGGTGCGCGGCGCGGAGGACTTCGCGGGCGGCCGGACTGTCCTCGGTCGCTGTGTGCCGGGTTCGGCGGGGCGCTTCAGGCGGG
>NZ_JAELVF020000009.1 GCF_018101125.2 Streptomyces tardus
GGCGGTGAGGGGGCGGCCGAAGGCGTCGCGGGTGAAGTGGGTGGTCGCGCCGAGCGGGTCGGTGAGTTGAGACGGAAGGCCGGCGGCGTCGTTGAGGGATCGCTGTACCGCGCCGGTGGGGTCGGTGACGGAGTTGACGGCTCCGGTGGGGTCGTGGGTGAGGTGGGTGACGGCGCCGTCGGGTCCGGTGACGGTGGTGAGGTTGCCGCGGTCGTCGTAGCCGAGGTGGGTGGTGGTGCCGTCGGGGGTGGTGGAGGCGGTGGCGAGGTGCAGGTCGTTGTAGGTGGAGCGGGAGGTCGAGCCGTCGGGGTGGAGGACGGCTATGAGGTTGTCGTGTTCGTCCCACTCCAGGGTGGTGGTGTGGCCGAGGGCGTTGGTGCGGGACAGAAGGCGGTCGTCGCGGGTCCAGGTGGAGTGG